>NZ_JBWBQZ010000001.1:0-2182500 GCF_056279265.1 Pseudomonas sp. TE21435
CGCGCCACTTGCAGCGTAAAGCACACAGCGAAACGCGGCAGGGAGTGAAAGCAAGCAGTACTTAATAGGTAGTGCGAGCAGCGTGTCCCCTTCGTCTAGTGGCCTAGGACACCGCCCTTTCACGGCGGTAACAGGGGTTCGAGTCCCCTAGGGGACGCCACATTGCGGGAATAGCTCAGTTGGTAGAGCACGACCTTGCCAAGGTCGGGGTCGCGAGTTCGAGTCTCGTTTCCCGCTCCAGTTTCTCCGGCACTGCTTCGGCAGGGCAGGAAAAGAAAATCCAGGCTGAATCGTGAGGTTCATGTTCTGGTGCGCTGAAAAGCGTCGGCTTAGTCCCCTTCGTCTAGTGGCCTAGGACACCGCCCTTTCACGGCGGTAACAGGGGTTCGAGTCCCCTAGGGGACGCCATATTGCGGGAATAGCTCAGTTGGTAGAGCACGACCTTGCCAAGGTCGGGGTCGCGAGTTCGAGTCTCGTTTCCCGCTCCAGTTTCAATGCATCGTTTCGGCGGTGCCGGTGGTGAAGGTCTTCAAGGCGCTTCACGCCACATGCGGTAAAGCTTCACCCTGCGGGAATAGCTCAGTTGGTAGAGCACGACCTTGCCAAGGTCGGGGTCGCGAGTTCGAGTCTCGTTTCCCGCTCCAAATTGAAAACGCCACTTCGTTTGAAGTGGCGTTTTTTTTTGCTCGAATGATTGGTTCTTGGGGCGAGCTGGCTCGGCACACCTATCAATTTTACTAGTTGGCTAATGTCGTCTGGGGGCGTACAACGGCATGGCGCTACTCGTTACGAGCCCGATGTTCGTACTCGTTCCATCAGTTATTACTCTGTCGGGGGAGAATGTTGGGCGCACCTGATTTCACTCCATTCTGTCTTGAACAAGGAAGGAGCAATGACCGTGACGATCGAAAAGACGGATTTGGAAGTCCAGCTGGAGATATGTAAACGGGCGGTCGATGCTTGGAGGCGTTATGAAGAAAGTAAAGGGCAGCACCCCCCTTCGCAGGTAGAGCGACTTCGACTGGAAGCCGAGTTCTTATTTTCTTCGGCGCATCATTTTTTTAGGGGCAAGGCTGGTATTCCCCCTGACTTGCTAGATCGTGATTTGTCAGAGTGAGTTCACTTGCCCCGCTCTGGCGATTTGGGTTCCCGGCCCAGATGAGGCCGGGATGCATCTATACCAGATCAGTGAATATCACTCTGAGCAGGCTTGGCTAGCAGTTGCTTTTCTTGATGCCAATCAAACGCTTCGCCGTTCTGCTCTGCTTCGTACCGGCGCTCTTCTAGCGTCTGGTAAAGCTCCAGCTCTTCATCCGGCATGAAGTGCAGGCAGTCGCCGGCAAAGAACCACAGCAGGTCGCGCGGCACCAGGTGGGCGATCTGCGGATAGCGCTGGATCACCTGGCAGATCAGGTCCTGGCCCAGGTACTGGCTTTGCAGCGGGTCTTGCGGTAGCAGGGTGAGCAGTTCGTCGAAGCGCTCGAGGAACAGGGCGTGGCTTTCCTCCGGGACCTGTTCGGCTTCACCCAGCGCGGCCAGGATAGTGCGCAGGTGGTGAAGCAGTTGCAGGTGGTATTCCAGGTGGGGGTTGGCCATGGCGGCGCTCCTCGGTGGTTGAAACGGGGGGCGGAGTATACGCCGGTTGGGCGAGGGAGGCACCCGGCGTTGATCGTCAGGGCACTTGTGTTGCTGGTACCGGCCTTATCGCCGGCAAGCCGGCTCCCACAGGTACTGCGCAGGCCTTGAAACCGACGTGACCGGTGTGGGAGCCGGCTCGTCGTGGCGACGAACCGCGGCGAAAGGGCCGCACAGCGGCCCCGTCGTCCTATCAGCGAATCTTGCCTGTCACAGGCTCCAGTTGCGCCTTGTCGAACGCATCCACATCGATCACCACCCGGCGTGCCTGCTCGGCTTGATGCAGGCGTTGGCCTTCCTCCGCCTGCAGCACACCCGCTTCGATGGCGGCGTCGATCACCGATTGCCCGGCTGCCGCCTGCACCTTGCCTTCCTTGACCGCCTGATGCAGCGCCTTGTGCAAGGGGGCGGCATCGTCCAGCAGGTCACAGGCCGTCTGCAGCGCGGCCACCGGATCGCCCTCGGCCTGAGGCCTGAAGCAGCCCTCCAGCACTGCTTCCAGCGCCGGGTCGCCTTTGCCCCGGCCGATCAGCGCCGCCACCTCGGCATCCAGCTCATCGCTTGGTCCGGTATGCCTGCGGCCAAATGGGAACACCAGCACGCGCAGGGCGCAGCCGATGAAGCGGTTGGGGAAGTTGTCGAGCAGCGCGGCGAGCGCCTTTTCCGCCTGGCCCAGGTTTTCCTCCATTGCCCAGCGCAACAACGGGCGCAGGTGTTCGGGCGAGCCCAGGTCGTGGTAGCGCTTGAGCGCGGCGCTGGACAGGTACAGGTAGCTGAGCACATCGCCCAGCCGGGCGCTCAGACGCTCGCGGCGCTTGAGCGCACCGCCCAGCAGCATCATCGACAGGTCGGCCAGCAGGGCGAAGGCCGCCGCCTGGCGGTTGAGGGCGCGGAAGTAGCCTTGGCTCAGGGCGTCGCCCGGGACCTTCTCGAAATGCCCCAGGCCCAGACCCAGCACCAGGGTGCTGGCGGCGTTGCCGGCGGCGAACAGGATGTGCTGCATCAGCAGGTCGTCGAATTCTTTCAGCGCCTGGTCATGGTCCTCGCGCCCGGCCAGGGCCATTTCCCTGAGCACGAACGGGTGGCAGCGGATGGCGCCCTGGCCGAAGATCATCAGGTTGCGCGAGAGAATGTTGGCGCCCTCGACGGTGATGAAGATCGGCGCGCCTTGCCAGCTGCGGCCCAGGTAGTTGTTCGGGCCCATGATGATGCCCTTGCCGCCGTGCACGTCCATGGCGTGCTGGATGCATTCGCGGCCGCGCTCGGTGAGGTGGTACTTGAGGATCGCCGACAACACCGAGGGTTTTTCGCCCAGGTCCACGGCCTGGGCGGTGAGCAGGCGGGCGCTGTCCATCAGCCAGGCGTTGCCGCCGATGCGCGCCAGCGACTCCTGGATGCCCTCGAAGGCGGCCAGTGGCACGTTGAACTGTTCGCGTACGCGGGCGTACTGGCCGGTGACCAGGCTGGTGTACTTGGCCGCGCCGGTGCCGACTGCGGGCAGGGAGATGGAGCGGCCCACCGACAGGCAGTTCATCAACATCATCCAGCCCTTGCCGAGCATTTCCTGGCCGCCGATCAGGCAGTCCAGCGGCACGAACACGTCCTTGCCGCTGTTGGGCCCGTTCATGAACGCCGCGCCCAGGGGCAGGTGGCGTTGGCCGATCTCCACGCCCGGCAGGTCGGTGGGGATCAACGCCAGGCTGATGCCCAGCTCGGCCTGCTCACCCAGCAGGTGCTCGGGGTCGTAGGCCTTGAAAGCCAGGCCCAGCAGGGTGGCCACCGGGCCGAGGGTGATGTAGCGCTTCTCCCAGTTCAGGCGCAGGCCGATGACTTCCTCGCCTTGCCACTGGCCTTTGCAGATGACGCCGGTATCGGGCATGGCGCCGGCGTCGGAGCCGGCCAAGGGGCCTGTGAGGGCGAAGCAGGGGATATCGTCGCCACGGGCCAGGCGCGGCAGGTAGTGGTTGCGTTGCGCCTCGGTGCCGTAGTGCAGCAGCAGCTCGGCCGGGCCCAGGGAGTTGGGCACCATCACCGTGGAGGCCAGGTCGCCGCTGCGGGTGGCCAGTTTCATCGCCACCTGCGAGTGGGCGTAGGCCGAGAAACCCTTGCCGCCGTATTCCTTGGGGATGATCAGGGCGAAGAAGCCGTGCTGCTTGATGAAATCCCAGGCCTGCGGCGGCAGGTCGAGGTCCTGGCCGATCTGCCAGTCGCTGACCATCGCGCACAGTTGCTCGGTGGGGCCATCGATGAAGGCCTGTTCTTCCTCACTGAGCTTGGGCGCGGGGTAGTCGAGCAGGGTGTCCCAGTCGGGGCGGCCGCTGAACAGGTGGCCGTCCCACCACACGGTGCCGGCATCGATGGCTTCGCGCTCGGTGGGCGACATCGGCGGCAGGGTCCGCTGGAACCAGCTGAACATCGGCGTGGTGAACAGTTTGCGGCGCAGCTCCGGCAGGGCGAAGAAGGCCGCCTTGGCGGCGATCACCACCCAGATCAGCGCCAGCAGCCAGCCTGGCGCGGTGCTGAAGATGCCCATCAGCAGGGTATAGGCGGCGATGGCCGCGAGGATCTGCAGGGGCGCCAGGCGCCGGTGCAGGAGATACGCGGCGCCAAGCACCAGGACCAGCAACCACAACAGCAACATGATTCTTCCTCCTTGGAAGCGGGCGTTAGGCCGACCCACAGAGCTTAGACGCGCTGGGGTGGATGGCCTGCTTAGAAGACTGACCGGGTTCTGTAGCGGGAGTTCGGTGGTGGTTGATGGATCCTGGGGCTGCTGCACAGCCCTTTTCGCCGGCAAGCCGGCTCCCACAGGGGCTACGCTGGCCTGCTCTTTGTGGGAGCCGGCTTGTCGTGGCGACGAACCGCGGCGAAAGGGCCGCAAAGCGGCCCCCCAGGATCATTTACTGCTGTTCAACCCCAGCTCCATGTCGTCGATCAGCGCCTTGGCCATGGCGCTGAGGATGCGCGCCGAGCTGCCGGCCAGCAGGTCGCCCTCCATTTCCGCCTCGCAGGTCAGGTGGCGAATGCAGCCGAGCAGCACCGACAGCTCGCTGAAGGCATCCTCGAAGGTAACGCCAGGCTCGATCTTGAACAGGTCCAGGCAGGTGGTGCGGCCTGCGGTATGGCCGCGGCTCATGGCTGCACCTGTGGCTTGTGTTCGAGCAGGGCGCAGGCGAGCTGGCCGAGGTAGTCGCTGGCGGTGAACAGGCGGTCCTGGGTTTCGCCGGGCTCGGTCTGGAAGTAGATGTCGAGGACGTCGGAAATGGCGGTGGCCACTTCGACGGCGGCGGACATGGCTTCTTCGCGGGTGAGGGTGGGGCGGATGCTGATGAAGGGGGCGAGGCGGGGTGGGTCTGGGACGATTTTTTTCATGGTAGAGAGTCCTATGCGGTCATTGAAACCGCCATTCAGGTCCTTTCTCACGAGGTCAGGGTGGCGGCCGTGTACGAGGTGAGAAAACCGGGACATAGGACAAACCCGGTCAGACCGAAGTCTGCCCGCACACGGCCACCATGACGAAGCCGCTGGTTGTCATATGTAGTCGGGTTTCTCACACCCGGTCACCAAATGTGGCGACCCGGTGAAGGTATCCCCGGGGTATTTCCCCGACAACGCGGCGGCTTCCGGCAAGCGCGTAGGATAGTTCCCAAGCTTTGCAGGCTGAAGCATTTGGTTTCAGGTTCGGAAATATCTGACATGGGGTTATGGGGGCTCTGGGGTGTTCGCCGAGAGAAACTCTGCGCCTGGGAGATCGAGCGCCGCCCGCGCGGCGCATCGCGGATGAATCCGCTCCTACATTTGTTGCAACGTACCGAACCTGTCAGGCCATGGTTGCCAGCCGTGGCGCAGGGCTCAAAAGCTATGAGACGGCGGCAATGCCCACCGAAACATCGCGTCGAGCGCACAAGGCTAACAACCATGGCCTATCAGGCGTGGCCACGTTGCAACAAATGTAGGAGCGGATTCATCCGCGATGCGCCGCGCGGGCGGCGCTCGATCTCGAACACGCTACAAACCTGTCGTCGAACTTGAAGTAGACTGTCCCACCTCCCGCATTCATAAGGACGTTGCCATGCTGAAGATCTGGGGCCGCAAGAATTCGAGCAATGTGCGCAAGGCGTTGTGGATCGCCCACGAGCTGGGCCTGGACTTCGAGTCCATCGATGCCGGCGGCGCCTTCGGCGTGGTCAACGAACCGCACTACCGGGCCCTGAACCCCAACGGCCTGGTGCCCATGCTTGAAGACGGTGACCTGGTGCTGTGGGAGTCCAACACCATCGTGCGCTACCTGTGCGCCGAGTACGGTGAAGAGCAGGGTTGGTACCTGGACGACCCGCGCCAGCGCGCCCTGGCGGACAAGTGGATGGACTGGACCACCTCGTCCTTCGCCGGCCCCTTCCGCCCGCTGTTCTGGGGCCTGCTGCGCACCCCCGAGGACCAGCGCGACTGGGTGGCGATCAACGCCGCGCACAAGCAATGCGCCCAGTTGCTGGCCATCGCCGACGAGACCCTGGCCAAGCAGCCGTACCTCTCGGGCGAGCAGATCGGCATGGGCGACATCCCCCTGGGCAGCTTCATCTACGCCTGGTTCGAAATGCCGATTGAACGCCCGGCCATGTATCACCTCGAAGCCTGGTACGAGCGCCTCAAGCAACGCCCGGCCTACCAGGCGGCGGTGATGACCGCCCTGACGTGACGCCACTTCGATAGTCACTATCGATACATGTGACTGTACTTGTGCGGCCGCGCCTTGCACCATGGCCGCACTCACTGCGCCAGTGTCTTTACCTGGCGTGTCCCGAACCTTTTTCATCGGTACCTGACCCGCCATGAGTTCCGCCCTGTCCATTCGACAGCTGACCAAGACCTACGGCAACGGCTTCCAGGCCCTCAAGGGCATCGACCTGGATGTTGCCGAAGGCGACTTCTTCGCCTTGCTCGGCCCCAACGGCGCTGGCAAGTCCACCACCATCGGCATTCTCTCGACCCTGGTGAACAAGACCAGCGGCACGGTCAACGTGTTCGGCAACGACCTGGACCGCTCGCCCGCGGCGCTCAAGCGCTGCCTGGGCGTGGTGCCCCAGGAGTTCAACTTCAACCAGTTCGAGAAGACCTTCGACATCGTCGTCACCCAGGCCGGCTACTACGGCATCCCGCCCAAGGTGGCCAAGGAGCGCGCCGAGCAGTACCTCACGCAGCTGGGCCTGTGGGACAAGCGCGACGTGCCTTCGCGCTCGCTGTCCGGCGGCATGAAGCGCCGGCTGATGATCGCCCGGGCGCTGATCCACGAGCCGCGCCTGCTGATCCTCGACGAGCCGACTGCGGGGGTGGACATCGAACTGCGCCGTTCGATGTGGAGCTTCCTCACCGAGCTCAACCAGAAAGGCATCACCATCATTCTCACCACCCACTACCTCGAAGAGGCCGAGCAGCTGTGCCGCAACATCGGCATCATCGACCACGGCACCATCGTCGAGAACACCAGCATGCGCCAGCTGCTGGGCAAGCTGCATGTCGAGACCTTCGTCCTTGACCTGCGCCACGACCTGCCCGCCGCGCCTGAGCTGCAGGGCTACCCGTGCCGGCTGATCACCCCGCACACGCTGGAGGTGCAGGTGGACAAGGACATCGGCATCACCGCGCTGTTCGGCCAGTTGGCGCTGAAGAACATCGAGGTGCAGAGCTTGCGCAACAAGACCAACCGACTCGAGGAGCTGTTCGTGTCCCTGGTGGAAAAGAACCTGTCGAAGGTGGCCGTATGAGTGTGGAACTGCGCACCAACTGGGTCGCCCTGAACACCATCGTCTACCGCGAAGTGCGGCGCTTCCTGCGTATCTGGCCGCAGACCCTGCTGCCGCCGGCGATCACCATGGTCCTGTACTTCGTGATCTTCGGTAACCTGATCGGCCGGCAGATCGGCGATATGGGCGGCTTCACCTACATGGAGTACATCGTGCCGGGGCTGATCATGATGTCGGTGATCACCAACTCCTATGGCAACGTGGTATCGAGCTTCTTCGGCAGCAAGTTCCAGCGCTCCATCGAGGAGCTGATGGTGTCGCCGGTGTCGCCGCACACCATCCTGGTCGGCTATGTGCTGGGTGGCGTGTTGCGCGGCTTGGCGGTGGGGGTGATCGTGACCTTCCTGTCGCTGTTCTTCACCCATCTGCAGGTGCACCACCTGGGGGTGACGGTCATCGTGGTGCTGCTGACCGCGACCATCTTCTCGCTGCTGGGCTTCGTCAACGCGGTGTTCGCCCGCAACTTCGACGATATCTCGATCATCCCGACCTTCGTGCTGACACCGCTGACCTACCTGGGCGGGGTGTTCTACTCGATCAACCTGCTGCCGCCGTTCTGGCAGACCGTGTCGCTGGCAAACCCGGTGCTGCACATGGTCAACTCGTTCCGCTACGGCATCCTAGGGGTGTCGGATATCAGTATTGGCACGGCGATCAGCTTCATGCTGGTGGCCACCGCGGTGCTCTACCTGCTGTGCGTGCGCCTGCTGGTCAGCGGTCGCGGCATGCGCGCCTGAGCCCTGGTTGGGGTTGGCAGCGCAGCGACACTGGCGCTGGCGCCACTGCCGGCCCACCCACCAGCGCCAGTAGCCCATGGTGGTGAAGTAGGCGAGCACGCCCAGCACCACCCCGCACACCACCGAGCCGAGCAGGAACGGTTGCCAGATCGTCGCCAGCTGCTCGGTGACCCAGTCGACGGTGATCGACTCGGGCAGCGTGCGTGGCGGCACCTGCAGCAGCCAGGCACCGGTCATGTAGGTGACGAAGAACACCGGCGGCATGGTCAGCGGGTTGGTCAGCCACACCAGGCTCACCGCGATCGGCAGGTTGCCACGCACGGGAATGGCCAGCGCGGCGGCCAGCAGCATCTGCATGGGGATGGGAATGAGCGCGGCGAACAAGCCGACGCCCATGGCCCGCGCCACCGAATGGCGATTCAGGTGCCAGAGGTTGGGGTCGTGCAGCAGCTTGCCGAAAAAGCGTAAGGACTTGTGTTCGCGGATGCTGGTCGGGTCCGGCATGTAGCGTTTGAACAGACGGCGCGGCATGTGGGCTCCCGGCAGGGTTGAAGGGCGTCAGTATGCCCTGATTGAAACGCAGCCTCGTTCAGAGTTTGTGACAATTGATTAGCAGGGTTTTCCCGCCAATCGGCTAAGCCTCAGGGGTCGTGATCGCTTCTGGAGCTCTATCTCATGCGCACAGGGATGCTGGCGCTGGTGCTCGGGCTGTTGAGCCTGCGTTTGTTACCTGCCTTGCCACCGGTCGGGTGGCTGATTCCATTGCTGTTGCTGGCATTGGCCTGCCTGCGTACGCGGGCCTGGCCGCTGGGCTGGTTTGTGCTGGGTGGCTGCTGGGCCTGCTGGTCGGCGCAGCAGGCGCTGGATGATCGCCTGGCCCCGGCGCTGGATGGCCGCACGCTGTGGTTGGAGGGGAGGGTGGTGGGGCTGCCGACCCGCACGGAGCGCGGCGTGCGTTTCGAGCTGGAGCATCCTGAATCGCGCCGGGCGCAATTGCCCAGGCGCCTGCAACTGAGCTGGTTTGCCGGGCCTGAATTGCGCGCCGGTGAGCGCTGGCGCCTGGCGGTGAATCTGCGCCAGCCCCATGGGCTGCTCAACCCCCATGGCCCGGACCGCGAAGCACTGTTGTTGGCCCGGGGTATCGGCGCCACCGGCTCAGTCAAGGCCGGCGAGCTGGTCGGCCAGGAAGCAGCGGACTGGCGCGATGCCGTGCGCCAGCGGCTGATGAATGTGGATGCCCACGGCCGCGAGGCGGCGCTGACGGCCCTGGTGCTGGGCGACGGCGCCGGGCTGGCCCGCGAGGACTGGCAGACCCTGCAGGCCACCGGCACGGTGCACCTGCTGGTGATCTCCGGCCAGCATATCGGGCTGTTGGCCGGGCTGGTGTACGGCCTGGTCGCGGGCCTGGCGCGGCTGGGTGCCTGGCCATCGCGCTGGCCATGGCTGCCCTGGGCTTGTGGCCTGGCCATGGCCGCGGCATTGGGCTACGGCTGGCTGGCCGGCTTCGGCGTGCCGGTGCAACGGGCCTGTCTGATGCTGGCGGTGGTGTTGCTCTGGCGCCTGCGCTTCAGGCACCTGGGGGCAGCCTTGCCGCTGCTGTTGGCGTTGTCGGGGGTGTTGCTGATCAATCCATTGGCCAGCCTGCTGCCGGGTTTCTGGCTGTCGTTTGCCGCGGTTGGCGTGCTGATGCTGTGCTTCTCTGCCCGGCTCGGCGCCTGGCGACCCTGGCAGGCCTGGAGCCGAGCCCAGTGGGTGATCGCCGTGGGCCTGTTGCCGGTGCTGCTGGCGCTGGGGCTGCCGGTCAGCCTGACGGCGCCGCTGGCCAACCTGCTGGCGGTGCCCTGGATCAGTTTCGCGGTGTTGCCGCTGGCCCTGCTTGGCACGGCGGCGTTGCCGCTGCCAGGGGTAGGGGAGGGGCTGTTGTGGCTGGCGGGGCTTTCGCTGGATGGGCTGTTTCACCTGCTCGCGCAGCTTGCGGGGCAGTGGCCGGCATGGCTGCCCGAACCGTTGCCGCCGTGGGCCTGGCTGTTGGTCGCGCTGGGCGCGCTGTTGTTGCTGCTGCCTCGGGGCGTGCCGTTGCGCTTGCCGGGCGCGGTGATGCTGGTGGCCTTGTGGGCGCCGCGCGAGCAGGTGCCCCACGGCCAGGTGCAGGTGTGGCAGCTGGATGTCGGCCAGGGCCTGGCGGTACTGCTGCGCACCCGTCACCACGCATTGTTGTACGACGCCGGGCCTGCCCACGGCGACAGTGACCTGGGCGAGAGCGTGGTGCTGCCAACCTTGCGCAGGCTGGGGGTGAGGCACCTGGACCTGATGCTGGTCAGCCATGGCCACGCCGATCATGCCGGCGGGGCGTCGGCAGTGCGTCGGGGGCTGCCGGTGACGCGGGTGCTGGCGGGGGAGGTTGCCGGGCTTGCGCCTGCCGCGCTGTGCGACAGTGGTGAGCGCTGGCGCTGGGATGGGGTCGATTTCGAGCTGTGGCATTGGCCGCAGGGCGCCTCCAGCAATGACCGCTCCTGCGTGCTGCGGGTGGTGGCCAATGGCGAGCGCCTGCTGCTGGCCGGCGACATGGAGGCCGGGGCGGAGCGGGCTTGGCTGGCGGCCAGCGAGGATTCGCGTGTCGACTGGCTGCAGGCGCCGCACCACGGCAGCCGCACGTCGTCCACCGAACCGTTCATCAAGGCGCTGGCGCCACGCGGGGTGATGATTTCGCGGGGGCGCAGCAACGGCTTCGGGCATCCGCATGCGCCGGTGATCGAGCGCTATCTGCGGCATGGGGTGCAGGTGCATGACACGGCGCTGGCGGGGGCGTTGCGGTTGATGCTGGGGAGTCAGGGTGAGGTGGAGGGTTTGCGGACTGAGCGGCGGGACTGGTGGGATTAGGAAGGGCTTTGGGGGCATGTCGTGAGTTTTTCTTCGACGCGCAAATCGAGCGCCACCCCACAGCTTCCAAGCCAAGCCCAGCAATTCCCTGACCTCCGGCAGATGAGCCCCAGGCGGTCCTATGGTAGAGTGGCGGCCTTTTTCCGAGGGGATGCTTACTGTGTGGGAATTGGTCAAGTCCGGTGGCTGGATGATGCTGCCGATCATCCTGAGCTCCATCGCTGCCATGGCAATCGTCGGCGAGCGCCTGTGGACCTTGCGCGCCAGCCGTGTCACCCCGCCGCACCTGCTGGGCCAGGTATGGATGTGGATCAAGGACAAGCAACTCACCAGTGACAAGCTCAAGGCGCTGCGCGCCGATTCGCCGCTGGGCGAGATCCTCGCCGCGGGCCTGGCCAACTCGCGCCATGGCCGCGAGATCATGAAAGAGTGCATCGAGGAGGCCGCCTCGCGCGTCATCCACGAGCTGGAGCGTTACATCAGCACCCTCGGCACCATCGCCGCCATGGCCCCGCTGCTGGGCCTGCTGGGCACCGTGCTGGGCATGATCGACATCTTCAGCGCCTTCATGGGCTCGCAGATGACCGCCAACGCCGCGGTACTGGCCGGCGGTATCTCCAAGGCCCTGGTCACTACCGCGGCCGGCCTGATGGTTGGTATCCCGGCGGTGTTCTTCCACCGCTTCCTGCTGCGCCGCATCGATGAGCTGGTGGTGGGCATGGAGCAGGAGGCGATCAAGCTGGTCGAGGTGCTGCAGGGTGACCGCGAAGTGGAAGTGGCCGGAGGCAAGGCGTGAAGTTCCGGCGCAATCGCCAGCGCGAGAACGTCGACATCAACCTGGCGTCGTTGATCGACGTGGTGTTCGTGCTGCTGCTGTTCTTCGTGGTCACCACCACCTTCACCCGCGAGACCCAGCTGCGTGTCGAGCTGCCCGAAGCAAGCAGTGCCGCGCCCGCGCAGCCCGATGATGGCAAGCTGATCGAAGTCACCATCAGTGCCGACGGCGTGTATTCGGTCAACAACCACCTGCTGCCCAAGAGCGACCTGGCCACCCTGACCGAAGCCATCGAGAAGGAATCCGGCGGTGACATCACCCTGCCGCTGGCGATCAGCGCCGATGGCAAGACCCCGCACCAGGCGGTGATCACCGCAATGGATGCGGCCGGCAAGCTCGGCTTCAGCAAGTTGCGCATGACCACCGTCGAGGCCGCGCAGGGCAATCCCTGATGGCCTTCGCCGACCGTCTGCTCGCCGCCTGGTATGCCGGGCACCCGGCGCTGGCCTTGTTGCGTCCGCTGGAGGCTTTGTATCGTCGTGTGGTGACGCGCAAGCGTGCGCGCTTCCTCAGCGGCATCAGCCCCAGCTACCGCGCCCCGGTGCCCGTGATCGTGGTGGGCAATATCACCGTGGGCGGTACCGGCAAGACACCGATGATCCTCTGGCTGATCGAGCACTGCCGCCGGCAGGGGCTGAAGGTCGGCGTGGTCAGCCGTGGCTACGGCGCCAAGCCGCCGCAGTATCCCTGGCGTGTCGCCGCCGACCAGCTCGCCGATCAGGCCGGCGACGAGCCTTTGCTGATCGTCCAGCGCACCGGCGTGCCGCTGGTGATCGACCCCGACCGCTCCCGCGCCGTGCAGGCGCTGCTGGCCAGCGATGCGCCAGACCTGATCCTGTGCGACGACGGCATGCAGCATTACCGCCTGGCCCGTGACCTGGAGCTGGTCCTGATCGACGCCGCCCGTGGCCTGGGCAACCGTCGCTGCCTGCCGGCCGGTCCGTTGCGCGAGCCCGCCGAGCGCCTGGCCGAGGCCGACGCGGTGTTGTTCAATGGCGCCGAGGCTGACCGCGACGGCGGCTTTGCCTTCCGCCTGCAGCCGTCGGCGCTGATCAACCTGCGCAGCGGCGAGCGCCGCGAGCTCGACTTGTTTCCCGCTGGCCAGGCGCTGCACGCCGTGGCCGGCATTGGCAACCCGCAACGTTTCTTCAACACCCTGCTGCGGCTAAACTGGCAGCCGGTGCCGCACCCCTTTGCCGACCATGCGCCGTATAGCCGCGAAGTGCTGTCGTTCAGCCCGCCGCTGCCGTTGGTGATGACCGAGAAGGATGCGGTGAAATGTCGGCCGTTCGCTGCCGACGACTGGTGGTACCTGGCGGTCGACGCCGTACCCTCGCAGGCGTTCGTCGCCTGGTTCGACGCCGAGCTCGATCGCCTGCTGCCTGGCCGCCCCAGGCCCTGAGCCTTTTTCAATTTCCGTTTCAAGGAAGCTCCCATGGACACCAAACTGCTCGATATCCTGGCCTGCCCGATCACCAAGGGCCCGCTCAAGCTCAGCGCCGACAAGACCGAGCTGATCAGCAAGGGCGCGGGCCTGGCCTATCCGATTCGCGATGGCATCCCGGTGATGCTGGAAAGCGAGGCGCGCACCCTGACCGACGATGAGCGCCTGGACAAATGAGCCTGGACTTCACCGTGGTGATCCCCGCCCGGCTGCGCTCCACGCGCCTGCCGGGCAAGCCGCTGCTGGCGATCGCCGGCAAGCCGATGGTCCAGCATGTGTGGGAGCAGGCGCGCAAGAGCGGCGCCAGCCGCGTGGTCATTGCCACCGACGATGCCAGCATCGTCGAGGCCTGCCAGGCGTTCGGCGCCGAAGTGCTGCTGACCCGCGCCGACCACGAGTCGGGCACCGACCGCCTGGCCGAAGTGGCTGCCCAGCTGGGCCTGGCCGCCGATGCCATCGTGGTCAACGTGCAGGGTGACGAACCGCTGATTCCGCCGGTGATCATCGACCAGGTGGCGGCCAACCTCGCCGCGCACCCCGAGGCCGGCATCGCCACCCTGGCCGAGCCGATCCACGCGCCGGAAACCATCTTCAACCCTAACGCGGTGAAGGTGGTCAGCGACAAGAACGGCCTGGCCCTGACCTTCAGCCGCGCCCCATTGCCCTGGGCCCGCGATGCGTTTGCCAAGGACCGTGAGCGCATGCCCGAAAGCGTGCCGTACCGCCGCCATATCGGCATGTACGCCTACCGCGTGGGTTTCCTTCAGGACTTCGTCGCCTGGGGCCCATGCTGGCTGGAGCAGACCGAGTCGCTGGAGCAGCTACGTGCCCTGTGGCACGGCGTGTGCATCCACGTTGCCGATGCCATCGAGGCCCCGGCCGTGGGCGTGGACACCCCTGAAGACCTGGAGCGCGTACGGCGCTTGCTGGAGGCCTGATGCGCGTTCTGTTCGTCTGCCTCGGCAATATCTGTCGCTCGCCGACTGCCGAAGGCGTGCTGCGCCATCAGCTCGAGGCCGCAGGCCTCGGTGACGTGGTGCACGTGGCCTCCGCCGGTACCGGCGACTGGCATGTCGGCAAGGCGCCCGACAGCCGTACCTGCAAGGCCGCGCTGGCCCGCGGTTACGACCTGTCGCGCCAGCGCGCCCAGCAGGTCAAGGCGGCGCATTTCGCCGAGTACGACCTGGTCCTGGCCATGGACAAGAGCAACCTCGGCAATTTGCAGGCGTTGCGCCCACACAACGCCAAGGGCGAGCTCGACCTGTTCCTGCGCCGCTATGGCGCGGCCCTGGACGAAGTGCCGGACCCTTACTACGGCGGTGCCGAAGGCTTCGAGCAGGTCCTGGACCTGATCGAGGCGGCGTGCCGTGAGCTGGTCGTGGAAATCAAGGGGCGGTTATGACGGCGCACTGGCAGGAGCGCGTGTCGCTCAAGCCCTACAACACTTTCGGCATCGATGTCAGTGCCCGCTACTTCACCCAGGCCCATGACGACGACGAGGCCCGCCAGGCACTGGCCCAGGCCGCCGAGCGGCAGGTGCCGGTGCTGGTCATTGGTGGTGGCAGCAACTTGCTGCTGTCCCGCGATGTCGACGCCCTGGTGCTGCACATGGCCAGCCGTGGGCGGCGCCTGCTCAGCGATGACGGTGAGCGCGTGGTGGTCGAAGCCGAGGCCGGCGAGCCCTGGCATCCGTTCGTGCAGTGGAGTCTCGACCAGGGCCTGTGCGGGCTGGAGAACCTCAGCCTGATCCCCGGCACAGTCGGCGCCGCGCCGATGCAGAACGTCGGCGCCTATGGCGTGGAGATCAAGGACGTGTTCGCCGGCTTGACCGCGCTGGACCGCGAAACCGGCGAGCTGCGTGACTTCTCGCTGGCTGAGTGCGCGTTTGGTTATCGCGACAGCTTGTTCAAGCGCGATTCGAGCCGTTGGCTGATCCTGCGCGTGCGCTTTGCGCTGAGCCGGTCGTTGCAGGCGCACCTGGACTACGGCCCGGTGCGTCAGCGCCTGGCGGAGCAGGGTATCGAGCAGCCCACCGCGCAGGCGATCAGCGATGCGATCTGCAGTATCCGTCGGGAAAAGCTGCCGGACCCGGCTGCGCTGGGTAACGCCGGGAGCTTCTTCAAGAATCCTGTGGTGCCTGCTGCGTTGGTCGAGCGCATTCGTGCCGAGCATCCTGGTGTGGTGGCGTATCCGCAGGCCGATGGCCAGGTGAAGCTGGCCGCCGGCTGGTTGATCGAGCAGGCGGGGTGGAAGGGCTATCGCGATGGCGATGCCGGTGTGCACCGTTTGCAATCGCTGGTGCTGGTGAACTACGGCCAGGCGAGCGGGGCGCAGTTGCATGGGCTGGCTCGGCGGATCCAGGCGGATATCCTTGAGCGCTTTGGGGTCGAGCTGGAGATGGAGCCGAACCTGTACTGATGGGCTGGCCTACGCCGGCCCAATCGCGGGGCAAGCCCGCTCCCACGCCATAATCACATGCCTGCTCAGGCGTAGGATGGTGGCGTGGGAGCGGCCGCACCGCCCGGATCACCAGTAGAGCCGCTGCGATACACCGGCAAAGAAAAAGCCCCGCCAGTTCGCACTGGCGGGGCTTTTTCATTCAGCCGAGGCTATCAACCGTGATGAGGCTTGTGCTCATCGGCGGTTTCCAGCGCTTCAGCAGGGGCGGCTTCGGCAGCGGCCTGGGCGGCAGCGGCGGCTGCAGCTTCGGCTTCGCGCTTACGGCGACGCACTTCACGTGGGTCGTTCGGGGCGCGGCCGTTGGCCAGCATCGCCGAAGGCGCTTCGACCGGGGCCGGTGCTTCCACGGGCGCCTGCTCGGCAACGATCGGCGCAGGCTCGGCGGCAGGTGCTTCAGCCACTTCCGGCTGGGCCTCGACCACTGGCTCGACGACCGCTACAGGCTGCTCGGCTACCGGGGCTTCGACCACGGTGGCTTCGACTACCTGCGGCTGCTCGATTTCACCGGCTTCCACGGCAGGGGCTTGCACCGCCTCGGCGACGACGGCAGGCTGCTCGGCAGGGGCTTCTTCGACCACTGGCTGCGGCGCTACTTCGACTACCGGTTCGATGCTCGGCTCAACGGCGACCACTGGCTCGCTGACCGGTTGCTCGACCACCGGGGCGATGGCGACCTGTTCGGCCACGACCTCGGTGATTTCCACCTGGGTTTCGGCGACAGCGGCGCTGGCACGCTCGGCCTGCTGGTTGGCTTGGGCTTCGGCATCGGCGCTGATGTTGCTGGTGGCCACGGCGGCGATGACGGCAGTGCCGGCGGCCAGTTCAGCGCCCAGCTCGGTGGCCTGGTGCTGTTGTGGCTGCTGCTCTTCGCCGGCGTCTTCGTCGCCTTCGATCAGCTCGCCATTGGCGTTGCGCTGGCGCTCACGACGGTTGCTGCGACGACGCTGGCCACGGGAGCGGCGGCGCGGACGCTCGCCATCGGTGCCTTCCTGCTCGTCCTGCAGCAGTTCGTCGTTCGGCAGTTGCTCTTCGGCGAGCTCGGCGGCCTGTTCGACGGCCTGCGCCTCAGGGCGCAGCTGGCGCTCTTCACGCGGAGCGCGTTCTTCACGTGGCGCACGCTCTTCACGAGGGGCGCGTTCTTCACGCGGTGCACGCTCTTCACGTGGTGCGCGTTCTTCACGCGGGGCACGCTCTTCACGTGGTGCACGTTCTTCACGCGGCGCGCGCTCTTCGCGAGGGGCACGTTCTTCACGTGGTGCACGCTCTTCACGGGCTACACGTTCCTCGCGTGGCGCACGCTCTTCACGTGGGGCGCGTTCTTCACGGGCGGCCGGGGCCGGTGCGGCGTCCAGCGGCTCGCGCAATTCGCGCACGCGCTCTTCGCGGTTGCCACGGCGGTCTTCGCGCGGCTGGCGCTGACGCTCTTCGCGTGGGGCGCGTTCTTCACGCGGTGCACGTTCTTCGCGTGGCTGACGCTCTTCACGCGGGGCGCGCTCGCTGCGTTCTTCACGCGGCTTGCGGTCTTCCTCGCGGCGGCCATTGCGGTTGCGGCTCTGCTGGCGACCGTTGCGGCGCTCTTCGTTGCGTGGCGAGCGCTCGGTGGCCGGTTTTTCGGTGGTGACGGCCGGTGCGGCGGCAGGCTCTTCCTTGCCGGCGAACAGGCTGACCAGCGACTTGACCAGGCCCTTGAACAGGCTTGGCTCCGGTACGCTCGGCGCAGGCGCCGCGGGTGCGGCTGGCTGCTCTTCGACGGCAGCCGGTACCGGTGCGTTGGCGCGGGCCGGCGCGGTCTTCACCGCGGCTTCCTGGCGTACCAGGGTGCGAGTAGCGGTCGGCAGCGGCGCTTCTTCGGTCTCGGTCGAGGCGATTTCGTAGCTGGACTGGTTGTTCAGCACGTCCGGGTTGTCGTCGCGCAGGCGCTGGACTTCGAAGTGCGGGGTTTCCAGGTGGTCGTTCGGCAGGATGATGATGCGCGCGCGAGTGCGCAGTTCGATCTTGGTGATCGAGTTGCGTTTCTCGTTGAGCAGGAAGGCGGCCACCGGGATCGGCACCTGGGCGCGCACCTCGGCGGTGCGGTCCTTCAGGGCTTCTTCCTCGATCAGGCGCAGGATCGCCAGCGACAGCGACTCGACGTCACGGATGATGCCGGTACCCGAGCAGCGCGGGCAGACGATGCCGCTGCTCTCACCCAGCGATGGACGCAGGCGCTGGCGGGACATTTCCAGCAGGCCGAAGCGCGAGATGCGGCCGACCTGCACACGGGCGCGGTCGGCCTCGAGGCATTCGCGCACGCGTTCTTCGACGGCGCGCTGGTTCTTCGCCGGGGTCATGTCGATGAAGTCGATGACGATCAGGCCGCCGATGTCACGCAGGCGCAGCTGGCGGGCGATCTCTTCGGCCGCTTCGAGGTTGGTCTGCAGGGCGGTTTCCTCGATGTCGCTGCCCTTGGTGGCGCGCGCCGAGTTGATGTCGATGGAGACCAGGGCTTCGGTCGGGTCGATCACGATCGAGCCGCCGGACGGCAGGTCGACGACGCGCTGGAAGGCGGTCTCGATCTGGCTTTCGATCTGGAAGCGGTTGAACAGCGGCACGCTGTCTTCGTACAGCTTGACCTTGCTGGCGTACTGCGGCATCACCTGGCGGATGAAGGTCAGGGCTTCTTCCTGGGCGTCGATGCTGTCGATCAGTACTTCGCCGATGTCCTGGCGCAGGTAGTCGCGGATGGCGCGGATGATGACGTTGCTTTCCTGGTAGATCAGGAACGGCGCGGTACGGTCCAGCGAGGCTTCCTTGATGGCGGTCCACAGCTGCAGCAGGTAGTCGAGGTCCCACTGCATTTCTTCGCTGCTGCGGCCAAGGCCCGCGGTGCGCACGATGAGGCCCATGTCGCCCGGAACGGTCAGGCCGTTCAGTGCTTCACGCAGCTCGTTGCGCTCTTCGCCTTCGATGCGGCGGGAGATGCCGCCGGCGCGCGGGTTGTTGGGCATCAGCACCAGGTAGCGGCCGGCCAGGCTGATGAAGGTGGTCAGGGCGGCGCCTTTGTTGCCGCGCTCTTCCTTCTCGACCTGGACGATGACTTCCTGGCCTTCGCTCAGGACTTCCTTGATGTTGACCCGGCCTTCAGGGGCTTTCTTGAAGTATTCGCGGGAGATTTCCTTCAGCGGCAGGAAGCCGTGACGTTCGGAGCCGAAGTCGACGAAGGCGGCTTCAAGGCTGGGCTCGATCCGGGTGATCTTGCCTTTGTAGATGTTGGCCTTTTTCTGCTCACGGGCACCGGACTCGATGTCCAGGTCGTAGAGGCGTTGGCCGTCCACCAGGGCTACACGCAACTCTTCGGGTTGAGTTGCGTTAATCAGCATTCTTTTCATGTTGTACCGTCGGTTTCCGGGCTGCCGGAAACGGCGTTCGGCACACACGACTTTTCATGATCGGTGCCAAGGTGCGCAAAGGGTGGCGAACCACCCCCGTGTCTGACGACGTTCGGCACCAGCCGGTTGCCCAGCCTGCCGTTGTCGCGACGACGCGTCCTGTTTTGCGGTGCCAAAAGACCTGTCGAGCTTTTCGAAGGTTATCCGAATCAATCGAGCGGGCCTGGTGCACTCAGTCAGGAGGAGGAATCAACCGGTCGTCCGTGGATGCCACGAGGGCGTCTGTTCAGGACCTTGCCCGCTCATCGCCCGTTGAGTGGGGCGGTGGGTCGGGTTCGGTGCCACACGGTCCGAAGGCTGTGCATCTCCACCCTGCACGTATCCCTGAAAATTCGGTGCTGCCGCGCGCTGAATCCGCAACGGGTTGCATTTTTCGCCAGCCCGGTACCGGGCTGGCGCCATGACATATCCAAGGCAGGTATTTCCGAAGCATTCGCCCGAATGCGCGGAAACGACGGTGGCGGGCAGAGGTACGGCGAAAAGAAGCGGGTAAGCAGGTGAAACACCGCACTTGTCGTTTTTTTCCGGTCTTCTCTACACAGCGCTGGTGGCGATTCCAGGCATTTAGTTAAACTGGCGAACGCTCCGTAGGACGGCCTCGCGTCCTCGGAATTGCGATGGTCAGGGCCGGCGTAGAGCCTGATGCCGCTGGCCTGCCGCTTTTGGCGGCGTTCGCGACTATAGCAGTTATGATTAAGTGCTTCAATTCCATAAAAAATTGTTATGATCCCGCCATGACGACCAATACCCCTCCGACTTCCGGCGTTCAGCTGATCGAAGTCGCGCCGGAGCTTGCCGGCCAACGCATCGACAATTTCCTCATCACCGCGCTCAAGGGCGTGCCCAAGACGCTGGTCTACCGCATCCTGCGCAAGGGCGAGGTGCGGGTCAACAAGGGCCGGATCAAGCCTGAGTACAAGCTGCAGGCCGGCGATATCGTGCGGGTGCCGCCGGTGCGCCTGCCCGAGCGTGACGAACCCGCGCCCGTGGCCCAGGGGCTGTTGCAGCGCCTGGAAGCCGCCATCGTCTATGAAGACAAGGCGCTGATTGTGATGAACAAGCCGGCCGGCATTGCCGTGCATGGCGGCAGCGGCCTGAGCTTCGGGGTGATCGAGGCGCTGCGCCAGTTGCGCCCCGACGCCAAGGAGCTGGAGCTGGTGCACCGCCTGGACCGCGACACCTCGGGCCTGTTGATGATCGCCAAGAAGCGCAGCATGCTGCGCCACCTGCATGCCGCACTGCGCGGCGATGGCGTGGACAAGCGCTACATGGCGCTGGTGCGCGGCCATTGGCCGACCTCGAAGAAGCAGGTCAATGCGCCGCTGCAGAAGAGCAACCTGCGCTCCGGCGAACGCATGGTCGAGGTCAATGATGAGGGCAAGGAGGCGCTGACGCTGTTCCGCGTGCTGCGCCGCTTCGGCGAATTCGCCACGATTGTCGAGGCGCGGCCGATCACCGGCCGTACCCATCAGATCCGCGTGCACACCTTGCATGCCGGGCACATGATCGCCGGCGACAGCAAGTACGGCGATGAAGACTTCAGCCGCGAGATTCGCGACCTGGGTGGCAAGCGCCTGTTCCTGCATGCCTACCAGTTGACCGTGCCGCTGCCCGACGGCGGCGAGCTCAAGCTCGAGGCGCCGGTGGACGAGATGTGGGCCAAGACTATCGAGCGGTTGGCGTCCTGAGCCATGAATAAAAGTTATGACCTGCTGGTCTTCGACTGGGATGGCACGCTGGCCGATTCCATCGGGCGCATTGTCGAGGCCATGAACGTGGCCGCCGGGCGTGCCGGGGAGGCCGCCAGCAGCGACGAGGCGATCAAGGGCATCATTGGTCTGGCGCTGGGGGAGGCGATCGCCACCCTGTATCCACATCTTGAGCTGCCGCAGGTGGAAACATTCCGCCAGCATTATGCCGATGTCTACATGGCGCTGGATCAACAGCCGTCGCCACTGTTCGACGGTGTGGTCGAGTCGCTGGCAGCGTTCCGTGCCGAGGGGTATCGTCTGGCGGTGGCCACCGGCAAGGCGCGACGCGGTCTGGATCGGGTGCTCAAGGCCAATGGCTGGGAAAACTATTTCGACATTACCCGGGCGGCCGACGAAACCCGCGGCAAACCGCATCCGCTGATGCTCGAGGAGATTCTCGCCCACTGCCAGGTCGAACCCGGGCGGGCGCTGATGGTCGGAGATTCGGCGTTCGACCTGCAGATGGCCAGCAATGCCGGCATGCATTCGGTCGCCGTGGGCTATGGCGCCATGTCGCTGCAGGCTCTGGCCGAATTTGGCCCGCAAGTGTGCATCGAGCATTTTTCCCAGTTGCGCGAATGGCTGGCCGAGCCTGCGCAGATCAATTTCCAAGGTAGGTGAGCATGACTGACGAGTGGAAGGCGCCCGAGGCCGATGAGGCTGGCGAGGAGCGCAAGAGTTGGAAGTTGCTGGAGAAGACCTTGCTGGCGGGTGTCCAGGAGCAGCGTCGGGCGCGGCGCTGGGGGATCTTCTTCAAGCTGCTGACCTTCGTTTACCTGTTCGGCATCCTGTTCCTGTTCACGCCATTGATGGATGTGGACAAGGCTGCCTCGCGCAGCGGCAGCCATACCGCGCTGGTCGAGGTGCGCGGGGTGATCGCCGATCAGGAGCCTGCCAGCGCCGACAATATCGTCAAGAGTCTGCGCGAGGCGTTCAAGGATCCGAAGACCAAAGCCGTGGTCATGCGCGTCAACAGCCCGGGCGGCAGCCCGGTGCAGGCGGGTTATGTGTACGACGAGATCCGCCGTCTGCGCGCCGAATATCCGGCCATCAAGCTGTACGCGGTGATCGCCGACCTGGGGGCCTCCGGCGCCTACTACATTGCCAGCGCCGCCGACGAGATCTATGCCGACAAGGCCAGCCTGGTCGGCTCCATCGGCGTCACTGCGGCGGGCTACGGCTTTGTCGGCGCCATGGACAAGCTGGGCGTGGAGCGGCGCACCTACACGGCGGGCGAACACAAGGCCTTCCTTGATCCGTTCTCGCCACAGAAGCCGGAAGAAACCGCGTTCTGGCAGGGTGTGCTGGATACCACGCACCGCCAGTTCATCGCCATGGTCAAGCAGGGGCGTGGCGAGCGCCTGAAGGACAAGGATCACCCTGAGCTGTTCAGCGGGCTGATCTGGTCGGGCGAGCAGGCCAAGGAGCTGGGGCTGGTGGACGGGCTGGGCAGTGCCAGCTATGTCGCCCGCGAAATCGTCGGCGAGAAGGAACTGGTGGACTTCACTGTGCAGGAGTCGCCGTTCGATCGTTTCTCCAAGCGCATCGGTGCCAGTGTGGCGGAGCGCATGGCGCTGTATATGGGCTTCCAGGGGCCTTCGCTGCGTTGATCTGAAGTCGATTGGGGCCGCTTCGCGGCCCTTTCGCCGGCAAGCCGGCTCCCACAAATTACGCCGCATCCTGTGGGAGCCGGCTTGTCGTAGCGACGAACCGCGGCGAAGCGGCCCCAGTCTCTCAAGGCGCCTGCACGCCTTCCTTGTGCAGCATGTCCACCAGCCGAATCAGCGGTAGCCCGATCAGGCTCGTGGCGTCGCAGCCGTGGGTGCTCTGGAACAGGCTGACCCCCAAGCCCTCCGCCTTGAAGCTGCCTGCGCAGTCCAGTGGCTGCTCGGCCGTCACGTAGCGCTCCACGCGCTCCCGATCCAGCTCGCGCATCGTCACGGTAAACGGCACGCAATCGACCTGGCACTGGCCGGTGGCGCTGTTCAGCAGTGCCAGCCCGGTGAGGAAGGTGACCTGCTGTCCGCTGGCCTCCAGCAACTGCTCGCAGGCGCGTTCGAAGGTGTGAGGCTTGCCGAGGATCTGCTCGCCCAGTACCGCCACCTGGTCGGAGCCGATGATCAGGTGATCGGGGTGACTGGCGGCCAGGGCTTCGGCCTTCTGTCGGGCCAGGCGGCGCACCAGCTCGACGGCGGGCTCGCCATCGAGGCGCCGTTCGTCAAGGTCGGGGCTCGCCCAGGTGAAGGGCAGGCGCAGGCGGGTGAGCAGTTCGCGGCGGTAGGGCGAGCTGGAAGCCAGTAACAAGGGAAGCATGGTAGACTCCTGGGCAATTGCCCCGAATTCTAACATGCGAGATGGCACCTAATTTCCTTTGACAGGGAGGGGGTGCATCCCTAGAATGCTGCGCCTATGTTGAATGACCCGATTCCACCTCACGTTGACCCGCGCAAATTGGCTGATCGTGGCGTAACCCTCGAAGGTTCGCTGCAACTCGCTGATTTGGAAAGACTCTGCGACCCGCTTTCCGACAATGTCGGTACGGTGCAGGCGAAGTTCGATTTTGAACGAGATGAACAGCACGTGGTGGTTATCCACAGCGCGCTGGATGTCGAAGTCAAGATGGTTTGCCAGCGTTGTCTTGAGCTGGTCACCCTGCCGATCCATAGCGAATGTACGTACGCTGTGGTGAAGGAGGGTGCGAACACCCAGTCGTTGCCGAAAGGCTATGACGTGCTGGAACTGGGCGAAGATCCATTGGATCTGCAGGCACTGGTCGAGGAAGAGCTTTTGCTTGCCCTGCCAATCGTGCCTGCTCATCATCCGGAAGAATGCCAGCAGCCGGCGGGACTCGATGAGCCCGAGCCGAGCAAGGACGAGGTATCGCGGTCCAACCCGTTCAGTGTATTGGCGCAGTTAAAGCGTGACCCAAACGTTTAGGAGTTAATCAATTATGGCTGTTCAGCAGAACAAAAAATCCCGCTCTGCCCGTGACATGCGCCGTTCGCACGACGCCCTGTCGGCAGAAGCTCTGTCGGTAGAGAAGAGCACCGGTGAAGTACACCTGCGTCACCACGTTTCGCCAGAAGGCGTATACCGTGGTCGCAAAGTGATCGACAAGGGCGCTGACGAGTAATCCTTGTCCGCTCAGATCATCGCGATCGACGCAATGGGCGGGGACTTCGGTCCCCGCAGCATTGTCCAGGCTAGCATTGCCTGCCTATCGGCTACCCCCTCGCTGCACCTGACCCTCGTCGGTCAACCCTCCCTCCTTGAAGATCTTGTCGGCGGCCTCGCGGCTGCGGATCGCGCACGCCTGCAGATTGTCGCGGCCAGCGAAGTGATCGGCATGGACGAGCGGCCATCGCAGGCGTTGCGGGGCAAGCCGGACTCGTCGATGCGCATCGCCCTCGAACTGGTGCGTGATGGCAAGGCCCAGGCCTGCGTAAGTGCCGGCAATACCGGCGCGCTCATGGCCTTGTCGCGCTTTGTGCTCAAGACCCTGCCCGGAATAGATCGCCCGGCGATGGTGGCGGCGATCCCGACCCAGGCCGGCTACTGCCAGCTGCTTGACCTCGGCGCCAACGTCGACTGCAGCGCGGAAAACCTCTACCAGTTCGCCGTGATGGGCTCGGTGGCCGCCCAGGCTCTGGGCGTGCATCGGCCGCGGGTGGCGCTGCTCAATATCGGTACCGAGGACATCAAGGGCAACCAGCAGGTCAAGCTGGCCGCCAGCCTGTTGCAGAACGCCCGGGGGCTGAACTACATCGGCTTCGTCGAGGGTGACGGGTTGTACCGGGGCGAGGCGGACGTGGTGGTGTGCGATGGTTTCGTCGGCAATATCCTGCTCAAGTCCAGCGAGGGTCTGGCGACCATGATCGGTGCCCGCATCGAGGCGCTGTTCCGTGGCGGGGTGTTGGCGCGAGCCGCAGGTGCCCTGGCCATGCCGCTGCTCAAGCGCCTGCAGGCCGACCTTGCGCCTGCGCGGCACAATGGTGCGAGTTTCCTGGGGTTGCAGGGCATCGTCATCAAGAGCCATGGCTCGGCGGGCGTGCAGGGTTTGCAGAGCGCGATCCAGCGAGCGCTGATCGAGATCCAGGAAAACCTGCCGCAGCGCCTGCACGGGCGTCTTGAAGACTTGTTGCCCTGAGCTGCGCGATGAGGTCATTACTGGAAATGCAAAGCTTTTGGGCATACCGCCCATGAAGTGCTTAAATGTGACCGCTTGGTCCGCCGCTCCATCCAAGCTTTCAGATTGCGCGTCTGGCCCGCGGCCTGGCGCACCCTATCCGACGACAAGATCATAAGGGCTTGTTCAATGTCTGCATCCCTCGCATTCGTCTTTCCTGGTCAAGGTTCCCAGTCGCTGGGCATGCTCAAAGAGCTGGGCGCCGAAAAACCGGTAATCGTCGAGACCTTCAAGGAAGCGTCCGAGGCCCTGGGCTACGACCTGTGGAAACTGGTCCAGGAAGGCCCGGAAGAACAACTCAACCAGACCGACAAGACCCAGCCGGCCATTCTGACCGCCTCCATCGCCTTGTGGCGCCTGTGGCTGGACGAGGGCGGTGCGCAGCCGGCTTTCGTCGCCGGGCACAGCCTGGGTGAATACAGCGCCCTGGTCGCCGCTGGCAGCCTTTCGCTGAAAGATGCCGTGCGCCTGGTCGAGCGCCGTGGCCAACTGATGCAGGAGGCCGTACCTGCCGGCCATGGTGCCATGGCCGCCATCCTTGGCCTGGACGACGCCGTGGTGGTCGAGATTTGCGCCGAAGCCGCCGAAGACGAAGTGGTCAGCGCGGTGAACTTCAACTCGCCGGGCCAGGTGGTCATCGCCGGCAACAAGGCTGCGGTCGATCGTGCCATCGAGCTGTGCAAGGCCAAGGGCGCCAAGCGTGCCCTGCCATTGGCGGTCAGCGTGCCATCGCACTGCGCCCTGATGAAGCCGGCCGCCGAGCGTTTCGCCGAGGCCGTCAACGCCATCGAATGGAAAGCGCCGCAGATCCCGGTGGTGCAGAACGTCACCGCAGCCATCGCCGCCGACCTCGATGCCCTCAAACAGGACCTGCTGGCGCAGCTGTACCAGCCGGTACGCTGGGTCGAGTGCGTGCAGGCGCTGGCCGAGCGCGGTGCGGTGAACCTGGTCGAATGCGGCCCGGGCAAGGTCCTGGCTGGCCTGAACAAGCGTTGCGCCGACGGCGTGACCACCTACAACCTCAACACCCCAGACGCTGTCGCCGCCACCCGTGCGGCGCTGGCCTGAATTCGGAGAAGCTTGCATGAGCCTGCAAGGTAAAGTTGCACTGGTCACCGGCGCCAGCCGTGGTATCGGCCAGGCCATCGCCCTCGAGCTGGGCCGCCAGGGCGCGACCGTGATCGGTACCGCCACCACCGCTTCTGGTGCCGAGCGTATCGCCGCCACCCTGAAGGAGCACGGCATCAACGGCACCGGCCTTGAGCTGAACGTCACCAGTGCCGAGTCCGTGGAGGCAGTGCTGGGCGCCATCGGCGAGCAGTTCGGCGCGCCGGCCATCCTGGTCAACAACGCCGGTATCACCCGCGATAACCTGATGCTGCGCATGAAGGATGATGAGTGGTTCGATGTGATCGACACCAACCTCAACAGCCTCTACCGTCTGTCCAAGGGCGTGCTGCGCGGCATGACCAAGGCGCGTTGGGGTCGTATCATCAGCATCGGTTCGGTGGTGGGTGCCATGGGCAACGCCGGCCAGGCCAACTACGCCGCCGCCAAGGCCGGCCTGGAAGGCTTCAGCCGGGCCCTGGCTCGTGAAGTGGGCTCGCGTGGCATCACCGTCAACTCGGTGACCCCGGGCTTCATCGACACCGACATGACCCGTGAGCTGCCAGAAGCGCAGCGCGAGGCCCTGCAGAAGGAAATTCCGCTGGGCCGCCTGGGCCAGGCCGAGGAGATCGCGAAAGTGGTTTCCTTCCTGGCTTCCGACGGCGCAGCCTATGTCACCGGCGCCACCGTGCCGGTGAACGGCGGGATGTACATGTAAAACCGCAACTCAATGTGACGGATTGCTTCAAAAAAGAGTCATACTCCGAGCCTAAAATCCGTTATAAAGCTGCAACCAGATTCCGGGCAGAGGGCCCGGTGACTTGGTGGAAGGCGCGTTACGCTTGAAAAGCAGGCGTCTTCCTATAAACTTGGTCACCGGCCAGCTGCCTGACATATGTCCATTAGGAGTGAAAACTAGGTATGAGCACCATCGAAGAACGCGTCAAGAAAATCGTCGCCGAGCAACTGGGCGTCAAGGCTGAGGAAGTCAAGAACGAATCTTCCTTCGTTGAGGACCTGGGTGCCGATTCGCTTGACACTGTTGAGCTGGTGATGGCTCTGGAAGAGGAATTCGAGACCGAAATCCCTGACGAAGAAGCCGAGAAGATCACTACCGTTCAAGCTGCTATCGACTACGTCAACGCCCACCAGGCCTAAGACGCTGTAGTCGACGCTTCTTGTCGGGAAAAACCGCACTGCCTTTGCCGGCGTGCGGTTTTTTCTTTGCGAGAGCCGGGGTTTGCTGCCATTCCATTCGCCATGGCAAGTGCACTGGCAAGAGACTCTGTTATTTGGAAATGAGGAGAGTACTGTGTCGCGTAGACGCGTCGTGGTCACTGGTATGGGTATGCTGTCGCCACTGGGTACCGATGTACCGAGCACCTGGCAGGGCATTCTGGCTGGCCGCAGTGGCATTGGTCCGATCGAGCATACGGATCTGTCTGCCTACTCCACCCGTTTTGGCGGCTCGGTGAAGGGCTTCGAAGTCGAGCAGTACCTGTCGGCCAAAGAGGCCCGCAAGCTCGACCTGTTCATTCAGTACGGCCTGGCGGCCGGCTTCCAGGCGGTGCGCAATGCCGGGCTGGAAGTCACCGATGCCAACCGTGAGCGCATCGGCGTGGCCATGGGTTCGGGGATCGGCGGGCTGACCAACATCGAGGAAACCAGCCGTACCCTGCATGAGCAGGGGCCGCGGCGGATTTCGCCGTTCTTCGTGCCGGGCTCGATCATCAACATGATCTCCGGCTTCCTGTCGATCCACCTGGGTCTGCAGGGGCCGAACTATGCAATCGCCACTGCCTGCACCACGGGCACCCACTGCATCGGCATGGCCGCGCGCAACATCGCCTACGGCGAAGCCGACGTGATGATCGCCGGTGGCGCCGAGATGGCCGCCTGCGGCCTGGGCATGGGCGGCTTCGGTGCTTCCCGTGCGCTGTCCACCCGCAACGACGAGCCGGCCCGTGCCAGCCGTCCCTGGGACAAGGGGCGTGACGGCTTTGTGCTGTCCGATGGTGCCGGCGCCCTGGTGCTCGAAGAGCTGGAGCATGCCAAGGCTCGTGGCGCGACCATCTACGCCGAGCTGGTCGGTTTCGGCATGAGCGGTGACGCCTACCACATGACCTCGCCGCCCGATTCCGGCGAAGGCGCCGCTCGCTGCATGGCCAATGCCCTGCGCGATGCCGGTATCCAGCCGCAAGAGGTCAGCTATATCAACGCCCACGGCACCTCGACGCCGGCTGGCGACGTGGCCGAAGTGGCTGCGATCAAGCGGGTGTTCGGCGAGCATGCCTACAAGCTGGCAGTGAGTTCGACCAAGTCGATGACTGGCCACCTGCTCGGCGCTGCCGGTGCGGTGGAGGCGATCTTCAGCGTCCTGGCGATCAACAGCCAGATGGCGCCGCCGACCATCAACCTGGACGAACCGGACGAAGGTTGCGACCTGGACTTCGTGCCGCACCAGGCGCGCAGCATGCCTATCGATGTGGTGCTGTCCAACTCCTTCGGCTTTGGCGGGACCAACGGTTCGCTGGTGTTCCGCCGGTTCGCCGGCTGATGCTCAGCTGGGTCGATGGCCAGGACGCGACTGCGGTCAATCTGCAGAACCGTGGCCTGGCCTACGGTGATGGTCTGTTCGAGACCATCGCCGTGCGCGGCGGCAGGCCCAGCCTGCTCGCGCAGCATGTCGACCGCCTGGCGCTGGGTTGCCAGCGCCTGGCGATCGAGGCCGACCTGACGCTGGTTCGCAATGAACTGTTGCAATTCGCCCGGCAACTGAGCGAAGGCGTCGCCAAGCTGATCCTGACCCGCGGCGACAGCCAGCGCGGCTATGCCCCGCTGGCTGGTGCGCAGGCGCGGCGTATCCTGCAAGGCGGCCCCTTGCCGGCCTATCCGACGCAGCATGCCGAGTTCGGCGTGCGGCTGTTCCCCTGTGAGACGCGCCTTGCGGAACAACCGCTGCTGGCCGGGCTCAAACACCTCAACCGCCTCGAGCAGGTGCTGGCCCGTGCCGAATGGCAGGACAGCGCGTTTGCCGAAGGCTTGATGCGTGACGCCCAAGGGCGGGTGATCGAAGGGGTGTACAGCAACCTGTTCCTGGTGCGTGATGGCGTACTGTTCACCGCCGACCTGAGCCGTTGTGGCGTGGCCGGGGTGATGCGTGCGGCATTGCTGGAACAGGCCGCGCTGCTGGGGATTCCCACGCAGGTGCGCGACCTTCCGTTCGAGGCGCTGCAGCAGGCTGACGAAGTATTCCTCTGCAACAGTGTCTATGGCGTCTGGCCCGTGCGTGAATTCGCCGCGCTGAACTGGCCCGCAGGGCCGCTCACCCGTAAACTGCAGGCCGTTGCCCGTACGTTACTGGATACCTGATTCGTGAGACGCAAATTCCTGCTGCTGCTGGAAATGAGCTTGATCCTCGCCGGCCTGGCATTGGGCTGGGCCGCCTGGAAGGTCAACTCGGTCCTGGAGCAGCCGCTGCAAGTGGCACAGGAGCGCATGCTCGACGTGCCCAATGGCACGACGCCAAACCGTATGTTCTACCGGATGCAGGGCGAAGGCCTGCTCGACGATCCGTTGTGGCTGCGCCTGTACTGGCGTTTCAACATGGCCGGCACGGCGTTGCACACCGGTGAATACCGCCTGACCCCGGGCATGACCGTGGGACAGTTGTTCGATGCCTGGAAGCGTGGCGATGTGGTGCAGTACAACCTCACCCTGGTCGAGGGCTGGACGTTCCGCCAGGTGCGCGCCGCGGTGGCGAAGCATGAAAAGCTCAAGCACACCCTCGAAGGCCTGTCCGATACCGAGGTGATGGACAAGCTTGGTCATACCGGCGTGTTCCCCGAGGGCCGTTTCTTCCCTGACACCTATCGCTTCGTGCGCGGCATGAGCGATGTCGAGTTGTTGCAGCAGGCCTACATGCGCCTGGACGAAGTGCTGGCCAAGGAGTGGGCCGAGCGCAGCACCGACCTGCCGTATCGCGACCCGTACCAGGCGCTGATCATGGCCTCGCTGGTGGAGAAGGAAACCGGCATTCCCCAGGAGCGTGGGCAGATCGCCGGCGTGTTCGTGCGGCGCATGCGCCTGGGCATGATGCTGCAGACCGACCCCACCGTGATCTACGGCATGGGCGAGCGCTACAACGGCAAGATCACCCGCGCCGACCTGCGTGAGCCGACGCCCTACAACACCTACACCATGACCGGCCTGCCGCCGACACCGATCGCCATGGTAGGGCGCGAGGCAATCCACGCCGCGCTGAACCCAAGCGATGGCTCGAGCTTGTACTTCGTCGCCCGTGGCGACGGCAGCCATGTGTTCTCCGATGACCTGGACGATCACAACAGCGCGGTGCGCGAGTTCCAGATCAAGCGGCGGGCGGATTATCGTTCGAGCCCTGCGCCTGTGCCCAAGGAGTCCACGGACGAACCATCATCCGCGCCACCTCCGGTCAATTCCGAGGAGGTGCCGGAAGTGCCGGTGGAGCCTGCGCAGCAGGAGGCTCAGCCTGCGGATCCGTCTCTGCCTCAATGAGTAGGCGGGTCGAGGCTGGCGTCAGGTAAGCGGTGGTGGTGGGAAGGGACTCTGCTTGATCGAGACCGCTGCTCTTTGCCTCGGCAATCGAGGCCAGGAGCATTTGTGCTTTGGCCAGGGCAGGGATGCCATTTTCCGATAGTCCAACCTGCCGAAAGAGTGATAGCAGTTCATCCGCCTGCGGCTCAGTAATGTCAAATGCCAGAACAAGTGCCTGCTTCGCGCTGTCGGCGCTGAGCATGTTCATCTCCACGACACTGGCCATGTGCATCACGGCCATCTTGAGGCTTTTCGTTTGCCTGGCCCGTATGAGTGCACGAGCCGAATACCGTTGAGCGAGGCTTTCCACCTGATCGAGCTTGCAGGTTCGGATGACGGCGTCACCTTCATCGGTCCGTTTGCTGTACAGCCATTTGTCGCTCAGTTCGATGTGGTCTGAGTAGCGTTCGCTATAGGGGTAGAACCATAACAGGTCGGCTTGGCTGGGGTAGCTGCCGGAGGTCCAGCCGCTTGAACGGTTGCGTAGCGGGTCAAAGTTTTTCTTGTAGGAATTGCATATCTTGCAGGTCACGATGAGGTTGTAAGGCTCGTAGGTGAACTGGGGGTAACCGAACGTGTGTTGGCGGTCCTCGAACACGTTACTGCTGCCTTTTGGCTGCTCGCATTTCTTCGATGGGGACTTTGGCAGGATATGGTCAAGTTCGCGATGGCCGACCATGTCCTGCTCGATGACGTTCTGGCAATAGGCGCAGCGGTAGTTCTGCAGTTCCAGAAGTCGTGTCCTGTAGTTTCTCACCGCTGCGGTGATTTCCCATTCGTTTCCTTGGTGCAGCCTGATCGGAGCGAGTAGGGCGTTGTCGGTGACAGTGAAAATGATGGTGTCGAACCACGTCATTGTCGTTCGTCTCCAGCACGCAGTTTCAACTCGTCGGTGATGTCGAGCAAAACGTTGCGCAGCGGGTCATGTACAGGCAGCGTGTCGACATCCTTGAACAGGTCATTGGCGATTATCTTGCATGCATTGTCGTCGAGGCTTTGATTGGAGCGAATAAGCGATAGTGCGTACTCGGCAGTCTTGGTGAATGCCGGTGCCCGAGCCGAGTCGAGTTGGAATACCTCTTGATAGACGTCGGATGCCGTCCAGCCAAAGGTTGAAGCTATTGGTCGAGTGCTGAGTCGGTGAGTGCCATTCTTGTCCGCCTCGGTGTATTCCAGAGTCTGTACGTTCCCCCATTCAGGCGCTACGCCAGAAGCGATCAAGGGCGAGTGCGTTGCGATCACCGCCTGGGTTCCCTGAAATTCTCTCAGAATGCTGTTCAGCATGGGGATGTATTGCAGTTGCCAGGCTGGGTGCAGGCTGTTCTCGGGTTCATCTACGAGCACAAGGCTATGCGGCTTCACGGTGGCACAAAGGCCAGCAAAGCCACAGAGCCAGCTCCATTGTCCAGAGCTCAGGTCTTCGCCCTCCAGGCATTCTTCGGATAGGGTCCGAGGATCGTCAGTTTTTGAGGAGCGGGTGAAAAACGTTTTATCGATTTCGAGAAAGCCCGCATGGAGCAGAAGTTCGAGTTCGGCTGTACCCCACTCCTGCGACGGTCCATTTTCCATTTGAAAGGTGCCGTGCTCAAATTTCAGCGAGGCAGGTGATTTCGACGTGTCGAATCGGTTTGCCAGCTTGAACACACTGAAATGTTCATTGCTGTCGAGCTTCTCAAAAGCTGCGTGCAGGCGAGTATGAAGGTGTGTGAGCCTAGTAGTGCCCAAATATTGCGTTTTGAGTTTCTTCGCGACCTCTTCGAGGATGTCAGAAGCGAAATAGGTAGCCGTATGGTAGCTCTTGACCGCTTTGGCGAATTCTTTTGACAGCTTTAGCTGAATGATGATTTGCGGTTTCAACCCAAGGTGCGAGAAGACACCTTCAAGCAAGTGTTGGCGTTCTGGCAGCAGATCGGCATTTTCCAGCAGTGCGGTGATCAGTGCTCTTTCGCTTTGCCCGGTGCCAGCCATGCCATTGGATGCACGTTGTCCCAGGTACCAGAATTGCCGGGGGGTGTGAGCGCCGAGCAGCGGGCTGCCGACACGAGAGAAGCGGTCGAGTGGTGTTCCGGATATGCAGATAGTGCCACCTGACGGCTTGTCTTGTGGCCACCCTGTGGTCTCGGTCACCACCTTGCGTCTTTTCAGATCTGTGTAAGAGCGCTTGCCCAGCGAGGACTCCATTAGCTGCCTGAGTACGTAGCTCTTTCGGCTGCCGTTCTGACCAATCAACACGGAAATCCAGGCGCGTTGTTCCAAGCGTTGTTCATCACCAAGCGAAATGGAGGCGTGGAGTTTGGAGGACTTGATTTGGAAGTTTGTCAGCATTGTGTGCGATCCATCGTCACTGGGTGTAGGTGAGCAAGCAGTGGCCCATCAAGTGTCTTGAGCTGGCAGGACACCTTATCCGCTCTGCTGAGTAGTCCAGGCCTTGGCCACCTTGCGTTCAAGGTCTGCGATCGTTCCATCATTGATGATCAGGGTATCTTGCTCGTTCAGTTCTATGCCTGACTCGGAGCTATGCGCGTTCACTCGCAGGGCGTCAGGTCGCCGAACATGCCAAATGACACCGTTGTGACTACGCAGGAAACGGGCTTCGTTTTCGAAACGAATGTCCTTGATTATGATGGTATTGATCTGCGCTGGCAGGAAAGGCAGCGGCTTTGGTCGAGTCACTGGCCGCAGCGCCCGCTTGAACAGATAATCCTGGTCCAGTTCAACCGCCTTTTGCGCGATGAACGCAAACGTATCCTGGGGCGCGACTTGCCAGAATGGGTCGATTTGCCTTGAGCAATGCGGGTCCCATGTCTGTTGATCGGTAAAACCAAAAAATGCCTGGGCGGCAAGCCTGATTGGGGCATCCGCCTCGGAAAGCACCGCCAGGGGCGATGGTTGCGCAGATTGTGGTTGTGGCTCGATTGCCCGTTCAGCTCGCATCAGCCAGTGGTCCGAGTTGAAGGCTCGCATCCATTCGGTGCCTACCTGCTGGAAAAACTCGCGTGGGGAGCGTGCCCAGTCATCGAGTTTCTGTTCCTTGAGCGCGTCGGCCCAGGCTTCTTCGTCGGTCAGGCCAAACAATGCCTGGCAGCCCATCTTCAAGGGGTCGGCGAGCGCGTAGGCAGCAACGCCGGGGTATGCGAGCAGCATCGCGGCGACGGTGTCCTTTCCCGATCTGGCAGGGGCGGCCAGGCCGATAATTTTCCTCACGTAGGCTCCGGTGTCTTCAGTGTGATTGCGCAGGTACAATAGAAGGCTTCGGCCCGATTTTAATTTGTCATAGACGATGTTTGCAAAGATCCAGCGCGGCACATTCATATGTGCAAAACATTTCAGGCGTACCGACCATGAGTAAGCAGTACCCCTGGCAGCAGGCGCTCTGGCAGCAACTGGCCGGGCGTGCCCAACACGCCCACGCCTACCTGCTGCACGGCCCCCAGGGCATCGGCAAGCGGGCCCTGGCCGAACGCCTGATGGCGCGGCTGTTGTGCCAGCAGCCACAGGGCCTGGATGCCTGCGGCCAGTGCAAGTCGTGCCTGTTGCTCAAGGCCGGCAGCCACCCGGACAACTTCGTGCTGGAGCCGGAGGAGGCCGACAAGCCGATCAAGATCGACCAGGTGCGTGAACTGGTGTCGTTCGTGGTGCAGACCGCCCAGCAGGGCGGGCGCAAGGTGGTGCTGATCGAGCCGGTGGAGGCAATGAACATCAATGCCTCCAACGCCTTGCTCAAAAGCCTGGAGGAGCCCTCCGGAGACACCGTGCTGTTGCTGGTCAGCCATCAGCCCAGCCGCCTGCTGCCAACCATCAAGAGTCGCTGCCAGCAGGTCGCCTGCCCGCAGCCAAGCCTGGAACAGAGCCGTGCCTGGCTGGCCGGCGCGCTCGAAGGCAGCGACGAACAGGAGCGCGAAGAGCTGCTGACCTTGGCCGCGGGTTCGCCGCTGATGGCGGTCAGCCTGCAGGCCCAGGGCGTGCGTGAGCAGCGGGCGCTGGTTACCGAAGGGGTGAAGAAGCTGCTCAAGCAGCAGCAGTCGCCTACCCAACTGGCCGAAGCCTGGAACACGGTGCCCCTGTTGTTGCTGTTCGACTGGTTCTGCGACTGGTCGCACTTGATCCTGCGTTATCAGTTGACCCAGGACGAAGAGGGTTTAGGCTTGCCCGACATGCGCAAGGTGTTGCAATACCTGGCGCAGAAGAGCCGGCAGGCCAAGGTGCTGGAGGTCCAGGCGTGGATTCTCGAACAGCGCCAGAAGGTGCTGGGCAAGGCCAACCTCAATCGTGTACTGCTGCTCGAAGCGTTGCTCGCCCATTGGGTGCAGCTGCCGGGCATGCGTTGATTTCCACCGCTCCCCTAATGTGTGTCGTGTTCCCATGCTCGTAGATTCCCATTGCCACCTCGACCGTCTCGATCTCAGTGCCCACCAGGGTTCCCTCGATGCCGCCCTGCAGGCGGCCCGCGAGCGTGGGGTGGGGCATTTCCTGTGCATTGGCGTCAGTGCCGAGAATGCCGGTGCGGTCAAGGCGTTGAGCGAGCGTTACGCCGATGTCGATTGCTCGGTGGGCGTGCACCCGCTCGACCTGGCGCCCGGTGAGACGCCGGCCCTGGAGTGGCTGTTGCGTGAACTGGCCCACCCGCACGTGGTGGCCATTGGCGAAACGGGCCTGGACTACCACTACGAGCCGGAAGCCGCCGAATTGCAGCAGGCTTCGTTCCGCCTGCACCTGGAAGCCTCCCGGCAGACTGGCAAGCCGGTCATCGTGCACACCCGTGCGGCGCGTGAGGACACCCTGGCGCTGCTGCGCGAGGCCAGCCTGCCCCAGGCCGGCGTGCTGCATTGCTTCACCGAGGACTGGCCGATGGCCAAGGCCGCGCTGGACCTGGGCTATTACATCTCGTTGTCCGGCATCGTCACCTTTCGTAATGCCGATGCCCTGCGCGAGGTGGCCCGGCAGGTGCCGGTGGACCGCCTGCTGGTGGAGACCGACTCGCCGTACCTGGCGCCGATCCCGCACCGCGGCAAACCGAACCTGCCGCAGTACGTGCGGGAAGTGGCCGAGTACGTGGCGTCGTTGCGCGGTGTGAGCTACGAGCAATTGGCCGCGCAGACCACGGGGAATTTCAAGCGCTTGTTCCCGCTGGCGCGAGTGGCCTGAGGCTTCTGCGCAGCGCCCCCAAGCTTGAGGCCCGGACAAAAAAAACCCGGGTTCTGGGGGGGGAATCCGGGTTAAGACCATTAGGAGTAAAACAAAGGTACACGGTCCCTGGGCACCTTTATCGGCGCGCCACTTGGGGGGGATGTGCCGCGCCAACACTTCAAGTATTGGCCAGGATTGGCGCGCTGCCAGCGGCTGCTGATCGTTTTTTAAACAGATTTGGAATACGTAGGCAGCGCCTTGCGCGATCAATGCATTGCCAATTGGCGGATCTGGCACAGTACTTCGTCGATCAGGCGCTGGTCAGTATAGAAATGTGGGGAAAATCGCACGCCAGGGCCTCGCAGGGCGCACATTACCCCGTTATTGCTCAGGGCTCGATAAATGTCGACGTTGGCCTGGCCGTCAATGCTGAAGTTGACTATCCCTGCCCGTCGTGAAGGATCAGCAGGGCTGTGCACCTGCACGCCGGGGATCGCCAGTAAACCTTGATGCAGTTGCTCGACCCGCAGCTCCAACTGTTCGGCGACCAGCGCCATGCCCACGTCTTCCAGCAGTGACAGGCTCGCTTCCAGCGCGCAGGCGCCGAGCATGTTCGGGCTGCCGCATTCGAAGCGCCGCGCGCTGCGTGCCGGTTGCCACTCGCGGCGCTCGAAGTCGCCGAGGTGTTCCAGCATGTGCCAGCCGTAGGCGTGCAGTTTCAACTGCCTGCGCAGTTCGCTACGGCAATAGAACACGCCCAGCCCCTCTGGGCCGAGCATCCACTTGTGGCCGTCGGCCATGGCGAAGTCGCACTGATAGCGCTGTACATCGAAGGGTAGGGCGCCCACCTGCTGGATCGCGTCTATGCAGAACAGCACGCCGCGCTGGCGGCAGGCGACGCCTAGGCGCGCCAGGTCCAGGCGCAAGCCGCTGGCGAACTGCACGGCGCTGACCGAGAGCAGTCGCGCCCGTGGACCGCAGGCGGCGAGCAACGCCGCTTCCGGATCGGCGCCGGCCAGACTCGCCTCGACCACCTCGACGCCATGGTTGGCCAGCGCTTGCCAGACCACGCGGTTGGAGGGGAACTCCTCGTCGCTGATGACGACCTGGTCGCCGGGCTGCCAGTCCAGGCCGAACGCCACCAGCGACAGCGCCTGGGAGGTATTGCCCACCAGGGCGATATCACCGCTGGTGGGGGCATTGAGCAGGCGTGCCAGGCGTTCGCGCAGGCGTCGCTCGGTGGCCAGCCAGGCCGGATAAGCGCTGGCACCCAGGCGTACATTGTCACGGGCGAAGCTTGCCACGGCCTCGGCGGCCCGGCGTGGCCAGGGGCCTATTGCCGCGTGGTTCAGGTAACACAGGCCCGGGGCCTGCTCGAACTCATCAAGAAACACAGACATGGTTGGAAGATCCGTGCATTTTGCCGCCAGTTAGGCATAATAATCCGCTTCGATTGTCATCCCAGTCCTTCTTATGCAGAAAGAACCTCGCAAGGTCCGTGAGTTTCGCCGTCGCGAACAAGAGATCCTCGACACGGCGCTCAAGCTGTTTCTCGAACAAGGTGAAGACAGCGTCACCGTCGAGATGATCGCCGACGCCGTGGGCATCGGCAAAGGCACGATCTACAAGCACTTCAAGTCCAAGGCGGAGATCTACCTGCGCCTGATGCTCGACTACGAGCGCGACCTGAACGCGCTGCTGCACTCGGCTGACGTCGACCGCGACAAGGAAGCCCTGTCGCGCGCCTACTTCGAGTTCCGCATGCGTGACCCGCAGCGTTACCGGCTGTTCGACCGCCTGGAAGAAAAGGTGGTCAAGGGCAACCAGGTGCCGGAAATGGTCGAGCAGTTGCACAGCATCCGTGCCTCCAACTTTGACCGCCTCACGCAATTGATCAAGGGGCGCATCAGCGAGGGCAAGCTCGAGGACGTACCGCCATACTTCCATTATTGCGCGGCCTGGGCCCTGGTCCATGGCGCCGTGGCGCTGTATCACTCGCCGTTCTGGAGCAATGTGCTCGAGGACCAGGAAGGCTTCTTCCAGTTCCTCATGGACATCGGCGTGCGCATGGGCAACAAGCGCAAGCGCGATCCGGAAGGCGCGAACTAAAGCCATTCCCCCGATGCCTGTCGACCTTCGCCAGGCATCCTCGCTTCAAGGCTTCGACAGGAAGGCTTGCAAAAACCTGATTTTTGAGTCAGGTTTTGCCGGCCCGATTCATCCATGCCGGAGTCATCCATGATCGTCGATCGTCAAGGCAGGCGCTTTCGCAACCTGCGCGTCAGCCTGACTGCTGCCTGCAACTATGCCTGCACCTACTGCGTGCCTGACGGCAAGCGCCTGGTGGCGGCGCAGGACGAGCTCACGGCGGATGCCCTGGCCCGCGGCGTGGCGTACCTGGTCGAGGCGGCCGGAGTGGAGCGGCTGCGCATCACCGGTGGCGAGCCGCTGGTGAGCCCGCGCCTGGAGGCTTTCCTCGGCGCGGTGGCCGGGCTGGGGCTCGAGGACATCAGCCTGACCACCAACGGCCAGTTGCTCGCCCGCAAGCTCCCGCTGCTGCGCGACGCAGGTATCCGCCGGCTCAACGTCTCGCTCGACACCCTCGATGCCACGGCCTTTCGCCGTATCGCCCGGGGCGGCGACCTGGCCAGCGTGCTGACGGGCATGGCCCAGGCCAGTGACGCGGGGATGGCGATCAAGGTCAACATGGTGCCCATGCGCGGGCAGAACCTCGACCAGGTGCTGCCGCTGCTCGACTATTGCCTTGAGCGCGGCTACGAGCTGCGTTTCATCGAGCTGATGCGCATGGGCCACCTGGCGCGTGATGGCAACGCCTTCCTGCAGCAGTTCGTAGGCCTGGAGCAACTGCTGGCGCTGATCGGGCAGTCCCATGCCTATGAACAGGCGCCACGCCCGTTGGATGCCACGGCCTTGCGCTATCGCATTCCCGGCAAAGGTCATTTCGGGGTGATCGCCAACGAGAGCGTGCCATTCTGCCGCAGTTGTTCGCGCCTGCGCCTGTCGTCCACCGGCTGGCTGCATGGTTGCCTGTCGTCGAGTAACCGTCATTTTGTCGGGGACCTGCTCGACAAGCCCCGTCATCAAGCGCTTCCGGCATTGCAGCGGCTACTGGTGAAGGCCCTGGCGGACAAGCAGGATGTGGCATTTTCCGGCGATGTGATGGTGATGAAGGTGATCGGCGGCTGACTCTGGCGCAAAAGCTGCATCCTGCGGCTATTCGCCGGTTTTTCGTCACCGGTTTCTGGAGGAAAGATGCGTAGCCTGGTCTTGCTGCTGGCGCTGATGGCGTTGGGCGGCTGCATGAATGTCAGCGATATGGGCGAGGGCGTCCGTTACCACATGAGTGATGCGGGCCTGCTGGATCACAGCGACACCACCCGTACCCTGTCGATCCGCCTGCAGCCGGACTCGTTCATCTTCATCGGCCAGGGCGCCTTCGTGCCACCGGGCAAGGGGCCGGTGCCACGGCAGAACGCAGTGGCCGAGGAGGCCTTCAAGAGTTTCGTCGAATACTTCCCGCTGGTGCGCCGTGCCCAAGGCCCGCTGGGGCTGGAGGACGCAATCGCCGAGGCCCGTTCGGTCGGCGCCGATTACGTGCTGTACACCCGTTTCGCCCGCACCGACGACCGTATCGGCAACGGTGACGAATGGTACGACGAGCAGGCCGTCGACCGCCTGGGCTGGGACCGTGGCGTGGTACAGATGATGTTGATCGAGACCAGCACCCGTTATCTGATCGATACGGCGCGGATCAAGAGCCGCGGCGGTTTGTTGACGTTCCACGACAACACGCCACAGGATTTGCTTGCCGCGCCAATGCGCGAGTACGCTCGTAGCCTCCTGGGCATGAGCAACTGAGCGAGCGAGTCATGAGCGATTCCGGCAAGGCCAGCGATCTGCTGGCGCAGATCCCCGCGCACAAGGGGCTGCCCCCGGTGCACCTGTGGAACCCGGATTTCTGCGGCGACATCGACATGCGCATCGCGCGTGACGGCACCTGGTACTACCTGGGCACGCCGATTGGCCGCAAGCCCATGGTGCGGCTGTTCTCCACCATCATTCGCCGCGATGGCGACGACTACTTCCTGGTCACGCCGGTGGAGAAGGTCGGTATCACGGTGGATGACGCGCCGTTCGTGGCTGTGCTGCTCGACGTGCAGGGCAGTGGCGAGCAGCAGGTATTGCGCTTCACCAGCAACGTCGAGGATCAGGTCGAGGCCGGGCCGGACCATCCGCTGCGGGTCGAGCTCGATCCGGTCACCCAAGAGCCTTCGCCCTATGTGCTGATGCGCGGCAATCTCGAGGCGTTGGTCCATCGCAACGTGTTCTACCAGTTGGTGGAGCTGGCGGTGCCGCGCGAGATCGACGGGGAGGAGTGGCTTGGGGTTTGGAGCCGGGGCACGTTCTATCCGATTGGGCGTGCTGCCTGACGATGGCGTTTTCGGGGCCGCCCAGCCCCATCGATGCGTGTTCTTGCTCTTGACCGGCCGGACCCTATACTCCAAGTCCCCAAGAACAACAGCAAGGAGCCCGGGCCATGTCACTGGAAAAGCAAGGCAGTTGCCTGTGCGGCAAAACCCGACTGCGTATCACGCTCGAGAATAACCATGTCAGCGCTTGCCATTGCAGCATGTGCCGCAAATGGACCGGCGGCCCGCTGCTGGCAGTGCAATGCACCAAGCCCCCAGCCATCGAAGGCCCGACCCCCATCGCCTATGACTCCTCTCCCTGGGCCCAGCGCGGCTTCTGCGGCCAGTGCGGCACGCACCTGTTCTACCGCCTGAAAGAGAGCGACCTGTACGTCGTACCGGTCGGCCTGCTGGATGGCGAGCAAGACTGGAGCTTCACCGAGCAGATATTCGTCGACGAACAGCCCGCCTGGTATTGCTTCAAGAACGAGACCAGGAACCTCACCGGTCAACAGGTCTTCGATCAGTTCGCCCCCACCTGACACGGCTCGTCTTGCCAAACCTGCGCATTCCTGAGAAAACGGCGGCCACGAAAAACCGCTTCGAGGAACCTGCCATGAGCAGTGAGCTGCAAGTCATCGATCTACAGGAAGGCGACGGCAAGGCCGTGGTCAAGGGTGCGCTGATCACCACCCAGTACCGCGGCACCCTGGCCGACGGCAGCGAGTTCGATTCCTCATGGGCGCGTGGCAAACCCTTTCAGTGCGTCATCGGTACCGGCCGGGTGATCAAGGGCTGGGACCAGGGCCTGATGGGCATGCGCGTGGGTGGCAAGCGCAAGCTGCAGGTACCGGCGCACCTGGGTTATGGCGAACGCTCGGTCGGTGCGATTCCGCCGAATTCGGACCTTACGTTCGAGATCGAATTGCTGGAAGTGCTGACCCGCGACGACTGAACCGCCTGTAATACTTCAGCAACACCGATGCGCTAAGGTGCTGATTGTCCAAGGAAGGTATGTGCAGTCATGGAGGAACCAAACGGGCCGCAGGCACTCTGAGCCTCACTCGCTGCCAAGGATGGCGATCACGACAGGGACATGTGGCGGGGCAACCCGATATCCAGTGCCACATAGAGCCCGCCCTGTATGAAGCTGCCAGCCTTCCTTCGCCGTCGCCGCCACCTGCTGTTGAGCCTGACGCTCGTCGCCGCCGCCGTGCCGCTGGCCCTGGATGTGGTCGAAAGCCGGGCGCAACCGGTCGACGGGACACAGACCCTGGTGTTCCTGCGTCACGCCGAGAAACCCGGCGAGGGTCTCGGGCAGTTGAACTGCCAGGGCTTGAACCGGGCCCTGGATCTGGCCACCCTGTTGCCCGAGCGTTTCGGTGATGCCGACTACGTCTTCGCCGCCAACCCTTCACGAGGTGTCGAGGAGGGCAGCCAGGATGAGCGCTACAGTTATATCCGCCCGCTGATGACCATCAGCCCCGCCGCCATCCGCCTCGGTTTGCCGGTCAACATCGACTACGGCGCCAATGACACAGCCGCGCTGGCCGATGAACTGCTCAGTGACAAGTACCGCAATGCGACGGTCTACACGGCCTGGTCACGGGGGTATCTGCCGGAGCTGATCAACACCGTGGCCGGCAAGGCCCTGGGTGAAGACCGGGTGCTCACCGAGGACTGGCACCGCGACGATTTCGACTCCCTGTACGTGCTCACGCTGACCTGGCGCGATGGCAAGGCGACCCTGCTCAGCCGTAACGTGCGCCAGGGCCTGGATAACGGCGAGTCTGGCTGCCCGACCTGAGCTGCTGTTACTGTCTGGCTTTCTGGGCCGGGCAGGGATGTGCCGATGGAGCGGGTAACGGTGATCGGTGGCGGCGTGGTCGGGCTGGCCACGGCCTATGCACTGGTGCGCGAAGGCTGGCAGGTCGACCTGGTCGAAGCTCGCGATAGCTTGGCCAGCGCGACCAGCTTCGCCAATGGTGGGCAGTTGTCATATCGCTACGTGGCGCCGCTGGCTGATGCCGGGGTGCCATGGCAAGCGCTGGGCTGGCTGTTGCGGGGCGACTCGCCGTTACGGCTGCGGCTACGTTTGGATACCGCGCAGTGGCGCTGGCTGGCGGCCTTCGTCATGGCCTGCCGTACCCGGGTCAATCGGCGCAATGCCGCCCAGTTGCTGGATCTGGCCTTGCAAAGCCAGGCCGTTCTCGCCCGCTGGCGTGAAGAGGACGGCCTCGATGGCTTCGCCTGGCGCCGCAATGGCAAGCTGGTCGCGTTTCGAACACAGCGTGCATTCGAGCACGGCCGCCAACACTTGCTGGATCCCGACACGCAACGGGTCCTGAATGCCGCCGATCTGCGCGGGCTCGACCCGGCGCTTGCCGAAGCCCCTTTCGTGGGCGGCGTGTTCACTGCGCACGAGGAGGTCGCCGACTGCCACCGCTTCTGCCTGCGCCTGGCCGAGCGCCTGCAGGCGTCAGGACAGTGCCGGTTGCTGTTGGGGCGGCCGGTGACCCGGCTGATACCGCGCGACGAGCGTGTGGTCGCGCTGGAGCTGGGCGGTGAAAGGCTGGAGGTGCAGCGCCTGGTGCTCAGCGCCGGGCACCGTAGCGCCGGCCTGGCCTTGCCCGGCTTGCAGCTGCCGGTCTACCCATTGAAGGGCTACAGCCTGACCGCGCCGGTCGGTGCCACGCACCGGGCGCCCGAGGTGAGCATCACCGACTACGAACGCAAGATTGTCTATGCCCGATTGGACGATCAACTGCGGGTGGCGGCGATGGTAGACATCGTCGGTTATGACGAGGCGGTGGACGCCGGCAGGCTCGCGAGCATGCGCCGGTTGGCGCGCGAGACCCTGCCGCAGGCCGCTGACTACGGGCAAGCGGTGGAGTGGGCGGGGATGCGGCCGGCGACGCCGACCGGGGTGCCGATCATCGAGGCCACGCGGTATCGCAACCTTTGGCTGAACCTGGGGCATGGCGCGCTGGGGTTCACCTTGGCGTGTGGCAGTGGCGAGCGGCTGGCGAGGCTGTTGCGCTGACCTTGTTGGCCTCATCGCGGGGCAAGTCGGGTCGCCGCATCGCCGCTCCCACGGATTGCTTTTGGCGCTGGGGGAGTGGGCTTGCTACTGGCAGATCAGCGCCCGAAGCGCATCGGCCAGCCCACCACCTTCTTCACCCTCGGCGTGGCATAGGTACGCACCTTGGAGGTGCTCAGCCCCATCCGCACCAGCGATTCAGCGATGGTCACCGCCGCGCTCACGCCGTCCACCACCGGCACCCCGGTGCGCTGGCGAATCTGCTCGTCGAGCCCGGCCATGCCGCCGCAACCCAGGCAGATCACCTCGGCCTTGTCCTCGCGCACGGCACGCTCGGCCTGCTCGACGATGGCTTCCACCGCACGCCGTGGATCGGCTTCCAGTTCCAGCACCGCCAGGCCGCTGGCGCGCACCGAGGCGCAGCGCTCGTATAGCCCGGACAGTTTCAGGCGGTCCTCGATCAACGGCACGGTGCGGTCCAGCGTGGTCACTACCGAGTAGGCGTGGCCCAGGTACATGGCGGTGCTGGCGGCGGCATCGGTGATGTCCACCACCGGCACGTCCAGCAGCTCCTGCAGGCCTTCGCGACCATGCTCGCCATAGCCGGCCTGGATCACTGCATCGAAGGGCTGGTCATAGGCCAGCACCCGATCCATCACCGCGATGGCGGCCAGGTAGCTTTCAAAATTGCCCTCCACCGACTCGGCGCCGAACCACGGGGTCAGGCCGACGATCTCGGTGCCGGGCGCGGCCACGCTGCGCGCCTGTTCGGCAATGGCCTCGGTGATGGCGGCGGTGGTGTTGACGTTGGCGATCAGAATACGCATGACGGATCTTCCTGAATTCAGTGGCTGCTGTGGTCGACGGCGATGCATTCGCCGCTGACGTCGTGGTACTGGACGTGGCGCGGCGCGATCAGCAGGTACACGGCGGCGGCGATGCCGGCACCGATCAGCCACGAGAACGGCGCGACGCTTTGGAAGTTGGGCACCAGGGCCAGGACGATGGCCAGCAGCGCGGCGGGGATGAATGCCGCCACGGCGCGCAGGTTGATGCCCTTGGTGTAGTGATAGGCGCCGGCGGGGTTCTCGCTGTACAGCTCGGGCACATTGATGCGGCCCCTGCGCAGCAGCCAGTAGTCGGCCATGATCACCCCGTACAGCGGGCCGAGCAGGGCGCCGAGGCCGGAGAGGAAGTACACGATCACCAGCGGGCTGTTGTACAGGTTCCACGGCAGGATCAGCACCGCCAGGGTGGCGCTGATCAGCCCGGCGCGGCGGAAGTTCAGATGCCGCGGCGCCAGGTTGCTGAGCACGAAGGCCGGGGCGACGAAGTTGGCCATGATGTTCACCGCCACGGTGACGATCAGGAAGGCCAGGCAACCGAGCACCAGGAACGCGGTGTTGGGGATGCTGGCGACGATCTGCGTCGGGCTGTCGATGATCTGGCCGTTGATCTGGAACTGCGCGCCGCACAGCACCACGGTGATCGCCGCGAACACCAGGATGTTCACCGGCAGGCCCCAGAAGTTGCCGACGCGGATGGTCTTGCGGCATGGCGAGCTGCGGGCGAAGTCGCAGAAGTTGAGCACCAGGGTGCCGTAGATCGCCAGCCACAGCGCGCCGCCGGCGAAGATGTTGCGCCACATCTCGTAGCCGCTCAGGGGCTCGGCCACCGACCAGGCAATACGCGCATCGGCCTTGAAGTACATGAACACGGCGAGGCTGGCCACGGTGAGCAGGATTACCGGCCCGGCGAACGCCTCGTAGCGGCGCACCATTTCCATGCCGTAGGCGAGGATTACCAGCTGCACCAGCCAGATCGCCACGAAGCACACCCAGCCCAGGCTCGACAGGCCGAGAATGCTGTCGTGATCGAAGGCCGCCACCTGCGGCCACACCGCGGTCAGCAGCACGCGCAGCACCACCGAGGCCAGGTAGGTCTGGATGCCGAACCAGGCGATGGCGATCACCGCGCGGATCAGCGCCGGGATCTGCGCGCCGTGGATGCCGAAGGCGATACGGCTGATTACCGGGAACGGCACGCCGGTCTTCTGCCCCATGTAGCCGGACAGGTTCATGAAGAAGTACACCAGCGCCGCGCCGATCGCCAGCGACAGGAGGATCTGCCAGCCGCCCAGGCCCAGGGCGAACAGCCCCATGGCGAACGAGTAGTTGGCGATATTGTGCACATCGTTGGTCCACAGCGCGAAGATGCTGTAGCCGCCCCAGCGGCGGCCCGCAAGTTTGGTCGGGGCGAGGTCGCGGTTGTGCAGGCGTGGGCTCAGTTCAAGGTCGGCCGGGTGGCCTTCGAGGCTGGTGGTCGAGGGATGGGTGCTGGCAACGGAAAGTTCAGGGGCAAGGGGGAGGCTGCTACTCATTCCGGCGGCTCCTGATGCGCGTGACTGCGATGAGCGGGCGCTGGCGCACGGGCTCGCCATCTCGTCGGTGCAGGCGTTGGCATCACTGGGTTCTGGGCGCAACGGCCGCCGATGGGGCGGCGCTGCGAGTTCTTGTGTATTTATGTTTTGTTGAATTTGTATACAAAACACGGACACACAAAAGCCAGTTCCATGCCAGCGATCAACTCGCTTTCAGGTTGCCATTATTTTGAATCTATGTATTTGAAAGATAAGTTAATGAAATAAAGGAAATATAAACTGACCAAATGAACAGGTTATATTTTTTGTCGGGTCTGTTAGTTGATCGAATGGTCAGATCTAGTTGATTGAAGTGTGTAACCTAATGGGGCGTTACCTGTGAGAAGTGCACACAAAAATGGCACCTATGGTGACATTTTTGTGTACATGTTTTTCTCGCGGCCCTTGGCCTTATGGCTGGTAATCCCGTCGCGTGGGAGCGGGCTTGCCCCGCGATAGGGCCTGCAACTGCAAAACCTCACTCACGCCATCGGCGGCAACCGCCGCTTCACCGGCGTCTTCTTGATGATCGCCGTGTTGGTCTCGGCCAGCACATTCAGTCGGTCGAGCAGCGTGTCCAACTCCTCCATCGAGCGCACATGCAGGCGGGCGATGAAGCAGTCCTCGCCGGTCACCTTGTCGCACTCGGTGAACTCGGGGATGGCGACGATCTGCCGTTCCACCTCCTGCAGCTGCCCCGGCAGCGGGCGAATGCGCACGATTGCCTGCAACTGGTAGCCGAAACAGCGCGGGTCCACCTCTACCGTGTAGCCGCGCAGCACGCCGCGCTCCTCCAGGCGGCGCAGGCGCTCGCTGACGCTGGGCGCCGACAGGCCGCTGATCTGCGCCAGGGCCTTGAGCGAGCGGCGCGAGTCCTCCATCAGGGCGTTTATCAGTAACTGGTCGATGGCATCGGTCATGGCGGCCTCGTTAGGCAATTTTCAAGATCTGCCTTGATAGTAAAGGCGCAAGCCCAGATATGCCTTGGTTATCCGCTGGAAGGTCACCTTCAACCCTCCGCATACTGTGCCCATCGTCGACAGGAGGTGTGAGATGGACAATGCGTTGCGCCGTGGTTCGCTGGAAATGATCGCCGCCATGCTGATCTCCGGGACCATCGGCTGGTTCGTGCTGGTGTCCGGGCAACCGGTGCTGGAGGTGGTGTTCTGGCGCTGTGTGTTCGGTGCTGGCACCTTGCTACTGATCTGCGCGGCCATGGGCTTTCTCAAGCCGGGGGTGCTGACCCGCGCCACCTTCTTGCTGGCGGTGGTCAGCGGGGTGGCGATAGTCGGTAACTGGGTACTGCTGTTCGCCTCCTACTCGCGGGCATCGATCGCCATCGGTACCGCAGTGTACAACGTCCAGCCGTTCATGTTGGTGGGGCTGGCGGCGCTGTTCCTGGGCGAGAAGATCACCCTGGCCAAGCTGACCTGGCTGAGCGTGGCGTTCCTCGGCATGCTCGCCATCGTCAGCGCTCATGGCGCGGGGCAGGCCAATGGCGAGGAGTACCTGCTGGGTATCCTTCTGGCGCTGGGCGCCGCGTTCCTGTATGCCGTGGCAGCGCTGATCATCAAGCGCCTGACCGGCACGCCGCCGCACCTGATCGCGCTGATCCAGGTAAGTACCGGCGTATTGCTGCTGGCGCCCTGGGTAACGCTTGGCGGGCTGTCGGGTGAGCTGCCGGCGCTTGGCAGCCTGGTGACGCTGGGGATCGTGCATACCGGGTTGATGTACGTGCTGCTGTACAGCGCCATCCAGCGCCTGCCCACGGCGTTGACCGGAGCGTTGTCGTTCATCTACCCGATTGCCGCGATCCTGGTCGACTGGGTGGCGTTCGACCATCGTCTGGCGCCGTTGCAATGGCTTGGGGTGGGGCTGATTCTGCTGGCGGCGGCGGGCATGCAGCAGGGGTGGTGGTTTCGTGCTGCCGCCAAGCCCGCCCAGCAGCGCTGAATCAGGGGTCAGGAAGAATCCTATATGCGAAAAAGAATTATCCTATAGGTGGCAGATTGATGTCGTATTGATGGCTCATGGCTGGTCTTGTACCCTTCGCAGCCGTTTCGCAGTGATGCGATCAGTTTTCACGTGATGGACCATCTCGTATGCCCCTCGTTCTTCGCGCCCTGGCTGTCAACTTGGCGCTGCTGCCGCTGTTTGCCAGCGCGGCTCCGTTCCAGTCTCCCGGTGACCGTGACCTGATCCGTGACCGTCAGGAAAACCTGTTGCAAGAGCAGCGCAGGCGTCTTGAAGAGTTGCAGCAGTTAACTGGCAAACAGGTTGCGCCAGCGCCTGTCGCGCCCACCGAGCAAGGACGCTGCTTCCAGATCCAGCGCATCGACCTGCAAGGCGCCAGCCTGCTCGACGAGCCACAGCGCAAGGCGCTGCTCGAAGGCTACGAAGGCAAGTGCCTGCAGGTCGGCCAGCTCAACGAGCTGCTCAAGCGCATCACCGACCATTACCTGAACCGTGGCTACCTGACCACCCGGGCCTACCTGCCCCAGCAGGACCTGGGCTCCGGCGTGCTGCAGATCATCATTGTCGAAGGCCGCCTGGAAGGGCTGGACGGCTCCGCCCTGGCCAGCCCCCGGGAAATGGCCATGGCCTTCCCCGGCAAGACTGGCGAGGTACTCAACCTGCGCGACATGGAGCAGATGGTCGACCAGCTCGGTCGTTTGCCCTCGCGCCAGGTCGAGGTGGAGCTGGTGCCCGGCCAGGAGGTCGGCGGCAGTCGCGTGCAGCTCAAGGGCCAGCGTGACAAGCCCTGGCGGGTCTCGGCCAGCCGTCACAACAACGGCGACGCCAGCAGCGGCGAGCAGCAGATGAACCTTGGCCTGGAGTGGGACAGCCCACTGGGCCTGGCCGATCAGTTGAGCCTGCGTGGCGGGCGCGATGTGGTCAGCGACCACTGGCGCCACTCCGACAGCCATGGCCTGAACTACAGCCTGCCGTGGGGCTGGTGGACCTTCAACTACAGCTACAACCACAACTACTACCGCACCCGCGACACCTCCAGCGGTTTCCCCTTCAAGCTCGACGGCGACAACAGCGTGCACCAGTTCCAGGCCGAACGGGTGATCCACCGCGACAGCCTGAGCAAGACCGCGGTCAATGTCGGCGTCAGCCACCTGCGGGCGCGCAACTACCTGGACGACACCCTGATCGACGTCTCCAGCACCCGTATCACCGAGCGCCAGCTGGGCGTCAACCACGGTCGTCGCATCGGCAATGCCTTCGTCAACCTCGATGCCGGCTGGCAGCAGGGTATCGGCGCGCTCGACGCCCAGGGAGCGGGCGATCCGCGCGGCAACGAACCGGTGGCGCGCTACAACAAGTACACCCTCACCCTGAGCTATCTGCAGCCGTTCCAGCTGTGGGGCGAGCAGTTCAGCTTCGACAGCCTGGCCACCGGCCAGCGCAGCGAGGATGCCCTCTACAGCGGCCAGCGCATCAGCGTCGGCGGGCTTACTTCGGTGCGCGGTTTCAAGGAGCAGACCCTCACCGGCGACAGCGGCGGCTACTGGCGCAACCAGTTGCGCTGGCGCCGGCCGGTCACCTGGGCGCCGCTGCAGCCCTGGCTGCGCGAATACGGCATGGCGTTCGCCTACGACGCGGGGGTGATCAAGGGCCAGCACGGTAACGGCCAGGACCATGGCCGCCTGAGCGGCAATGCCCTGGAGTTCAACGTGCGCGGCCAGTACTTCGCCGCCAGCGCGACCTTCGCCCGTTCGCTGGAGCGCCCCGACGTCATCACCCGCCGTGAACACCCGATCTATTTCCGTGTCGACGCGTTCTTCTGAGCCCCGACCCGCCCTTTGCCCGTGACACCGCCGCCCGCGCCTGGAGTTTGTTCGACATGGATATCCGCACCCCACTGAACCAATGCATTGCCCTGATCGTCGCGGGGGTGCTGTTCCTCAACCCCATCGTCGCCACGGCCGCGCAGTTGACCGTCGATGCGGCAGCCAACGCCAATACCAGCCTCAAGCAGGCCGGCAACGGCGTGCCGATCGTCAATATCGCCACGCCCAATGGCAGCGGCCTGTCGACCAACACCTTCCGCGACTACAACGTCGGCAGCAACGGGCTGATCCTCAACAACGCCACCAGCAAGACCCAGTCGACCCAGCTGGGCGGCATCATCGTCGGCAACCCCAACCTCAGGGGCCAGGCGGCCCAGGTGATTCTCAACCAGGTCACCGGCGGCAACCGCAGTACCCTGCAGGGCTACACCGAGGTGGCGGGGCAGGCGGCCCGGGTCATCGTCGCCAACCCCCATGGCATCACCTGCAAGGGCTGCGGCTTCATCAACACGCCGCGGGCGACCCTCACCACCGGCAAGCCAATCATGGACGGCGAGCGCCTCGACCGCTTCCAGGTGGACGGTGGCGACATCGCCATCGAAGGCGATGCGCTCAATGCCACCAACCTCGACCAGTTCGACCTGATTACCCGCAGCGCCAAGCTCAACACCGAACTGCACGCCAAGCAGCTGAACATCGTCACCGGGCGCAACGACGTCAAGGCTGACACCCTGCAGGCCACGCCGCGTGCCGATGAGGGCGGCGAAAAACCGCTGCTGGCCATCGACAGTTCGGCGCTGGGTGGCATGTATGCAAACACCATTCGCCTGGTCGGCACCGAGCAGGGCGTGGGCGTCAAGCTGGCCGGCAACATGGCCGCCACCACCGGCGACATCCAGGTGGACGCCAACGGCAAGGTGACCCTGGCGCAGACGTCCAGTGCCGGCAACCTGACGGTCGCCGCGCAGAGCGCCGAGCTGACCGGCAAGACCTACGCCGCCGGCAGTGCCACTGTGCGCGTGCGTGACGAGGTAACGGTCGGCCAGAGCCTCGCCGCCAAGGACAGCATCACCGTGACCGGCGCGCGGATCGACAACCAGGGCATCATCGAAGCCGGCGTGGAACCGGACAACACCCGCAATGCCCACGGCGATGTGACCCTCACCGGCCAGACCCTGCGCAACCGTGGCAGCGTGGTGGCCAACCGCACCCTGGAGGCCACCGGCAGTACCACCCTCGACAACCAGGGCGGCACCTTCAAGGGCCAAGTCACCACCCTGACGGCTGGCCAGCTGGACAACCGCAAAGGCCAGGCACTGGCCGACGACACCCTGACGGTCAATGCCAACGCGATCGACAACCGTGACCAGGGCCTGCTGCAAGGCAAGGGCAAGGCCGTGGTGGACGTCGGCACCACCCTCGACAACCGTGGCGGCCGCCTGGTGGGCCAGGGCGGCCTGCAGGTCACCGCCACCCGGCTGGACAACCGTGACCAAGGCCTGGTCGGCAGCGACGGCCGGGCCAGGCTGACCACCCACGCGCTGCTGGACAACCAGGGCGGCGGCAAGCTCAGTGCCGACCGCCTGGACATCACCACCGCCGGCCTGCTCAACGGTGGCGGCCAGTTGCTCGGCGGCGATGTACTGGTAAACGCCAGCGCCGACATCGACAACCGCCTCGGCCTGGTTTCGGCCAAGCGCCTGCTCGACCTCAAGGCCGTGGGCCTGGACAACAGCGGCAAGGGCAACCTGCGCAGCGACGGCACACTGGGCGTCAAGGTGGCGACCCTGGACAACCGTGACAACGGCCTGCTGTCGAGCCTCGGCGACCTGACCTTGGATGGAAAGCGCCTCGACAACCGCGGCGGCCTGGTCCTCGCCGACCGCTCGCTGACCGTCACCGGCGGGCATTTCGACAACCGTGACAAGGGCGCGGCGACTACCAAGGGCAAGGCCCTTATCGACGTCGAGAGCCTGGCCAACAGCGATGCCGGCCACCTGCAGAGCGATGGTCGCCTCGACCTGATCGCCGGCAAGGTCGACAACGAGCGCCTGGGCAACATCACCGCCAAGGGCGACCTCGAGGCCCACCTGGGCACCTTGAACCATCAAGGCGGCAAGTTGACCAGCCTGGGCAGCCTGCTGCTCACCGCCGACATGATCGACAACCAGCAGGGCGGCAAGATTGGCGCGACCAGCGTGGCCGACATCAGCGCGGCGCGCATCCTTAACCAGCAGGGCGAGATTTCCAGCGTCGGCAAGGTCATCCTGAATGCCAGCGAATTGCTGGACAACCAGGGTGGCAAGGTCATCGGCGACCGTGGCCTGGCCCTCACCGTGCAGCGCCTGCTCAACCAGAACAAGGGCCTGCTCAGTGGCCATGACCGCCTGAGCCTGCACGGCACCGAGCTGCTCAACAACGGCGGCAAGCTGAGCAGCCACCAGCACATCGACGTGACCCTGGACGGCAAGCTGGACAACAGCGACGCCGGCCTGATCGTCAGTGACGCCAGCGTCACCCTGAATGCCGGCACGCTGCTCAATCGCCAGGGCGGCAAGGTCTCGGCCATCGCGGCCCTGGACCTGACCAGCCAGGAGCTGCTGGACAACCAGGGCGGCACCCTGGTGACCAATACCGGGCTGCTGCTCAAGGCCGGTCGCCTGGACAACAGCCACCTCGGCATCATCAGCGCCCAGGAGCACGCCGAGCTGCGCAGCGGCGCCATCGACAACAGCGCCAAGGGCAATATCGGTGCCGGCAGCCTGCTGCTGGTCGGTACCCAGCTCGACAACTACGGCTATGGCCGCATCAGCGCCGCCGGCCAGATCGACGCCACGCTGACCGGCCTCGACCAGCATGACCACGGGCAACTGGTCAGCGCGACCGGCATCGACCTCGACCTGCAGCATGGCCAGTTGATGAACCGTGACCACGGCCTGCTGCGCTCGCCGGGCAGCCTGTTGTTGCGCCAGATCGGCGTGGTCGATAACCGCGATGCCGGGGAGATTTCCAGCAGTCATGGTTTCAGCCTGGTCGCCAGCCGCCTCGACAACCGGGGTGGGCGAGTGGTCAGCAGCCAGGACCTGACCCTGCGCATCGCCGGCGTCCTCGACAACAGCCTGAAGGGGGTGTTGTCGGCCAGCCACGACCTCGAGGTCGCGGCCGTCAGCCTCGACAACTTCAGTGGTGGCAGCCTGGCCAGCGGCCAGGCCCTCAAGGCAACAATCGACGAGCAGCTCGACAACCATGACGAGGGCATCCTGTCCGCCGTTGGCGGGCTGACCGTGACCAGCGCCGGCTTGCTCAACGGCGAGCGCGGCCTGTTGTCGGGCAACACCGGCGTGACCGTCACTACCGGCCAGTTGGACAACCATCAAGGCGGCCAGCTCACCAGCCAGGCGGCGATGACCGTCGACAGCCACGAGCTCGACAACCGTGGCGGTACCCTGAGCAGCAAGCAGGCGATGAAGCTGACCACCGGCGATCTGCGCAACGGCGCCGATGCCCTGCAGCGCGGCGGTCGGATCCACAGCGATGGCGCATTGACGCTGGTGGCCGGGCAGGTCGATTCCAGCCAGGGCGGCGAAATCTCCGCCAAGGGCGACCTGCTGCTGCGCGTCAGCACGTTGATCCAGCGCCAGGGGCGGCTGATCGGTGAACAGAAGCTCGACCTTGACCTGAACGGCGGCGACCTGTTGAACCAGGGCGGCCTGATCAGCGCCAACGGCCCACTGAACATCCAGAACCTGCGCAAGCTCGACAACAGCACCGGCGAAATCACCAGCCAGCAATCCTACAACCTGCTCGCCAAACGCATCGACAACCAGCAGGGGCGCATCCTCAGCGATGGCCGGCTGACCGTGGAGGCGCCACAGCTGGACAACAGCGCCAAGGGCCTGATTTCCGGCGCGCAGGGCCTGCTGGCCAAGGGGACCGACCTGAACAACAGCGGCGAAGGTACCCTGTCCAGCAAGGACGGCGACCTCACCGTGACCCTGGGCGGTACCCTCGACAACCGTGACCTCGGCGCCCTGGTCAGCAAGGGTAGCCAGCAGATCACCGCAGCCAACTTGCACAACCGCAAGGGCATCATTTCTTCCGAACAGGCCATCACCCTAAGTGTCGCTGAGCGGCTCGACAACAGCGGCGGCGGCCTCGTTTCCGCCACCGGCGACCTGGCGTTCGACCAGGACGGTACCGTCATCGACAACCAGGGCGGACAGATCAACGGCCAGGTGATCACCGTCACTGGCAAGCGCCTGGAAAACGCCAAGGGCCAGCTGACCAGCCGCGCGCTGCTTGACCTGACCTTGGCCGAGGCGCTGCTCAACACCGACGGCGCGCGCCTGGTCAGTGGCGCCGACCTGTTGCTCAAGGCCGGCAGTGTCGCCAACAACGGCGGCAAGCTGATCAGCCACGGCCTGTTGCGCGTCGACGCAACGACGCTGGACAACAGCCGCGGCGGCAACCTGGCCAGCCAGCAGAACCTGGTACTGCGCCTGGACGGTGACCTGCTCAACGGCCAGGATGGCCTGCTGTTCAGCGAACACGGCAAGCTCGACATCCACGCCAATGCCCTGGACAACCAGGCCGGTACGCTGAAGAGCCAGGGCGCCATCGAAGTGCGCCTGGACAAGGCTTTGAACAACCACGGCGGGCGCCTGGAGAGCCAGGCCGGCGGCCTCGAGCTGCACGCCGCGAGCCTCGACAACGGCGGCAGCGGCATGCTCAGCGCGGCCAAAGGCCTGTTCAAGGGCGTCTTCAGCGGCCTGTTCGACAACGGCGGCGGCACCACCCAGGCGCAGTCGGTGGACATCAAGGCCGACACCCGGGTGAACAACCAGGGCGGCTACCTCTCGGCCCTGGGTGGCGACAATCAGCTCGTCACCGCCGAGTTCGACAACCAGGGCGGCGGCCTGTACGCCGCCGGGCTGCTGCACCTGCAGGGCCAGCAACTGCTCAACCAGGGCGGCAAAGTCGGCGCCGGGCGTATCGACTTCGGCCTGAGCGGTGCGCTGTACAACGGCCTTGGCCAGCTGGAGAGCGAAAGCGACCTGCAACTGCGCGCCAGCCTGCTGGACAACCGCAACGGTAACCTGCGCGCCCTTGGCAAGGCCGGCACCAGCCGCTTCATCGTTGCAGGCGACCTGCTCAACGACAACGGCGTGCTGGCCACTGCCAACCAGGACCTCGACCTGCAGGTGGGTGGGCTGAGCAACACGGGCGGGCAACTGCTGCATACCGGCCAGGGCACCTTCGGCCTGGCTTCGGACAAAGTCACCCGTGCCGGTGGCGTGCTGCATACCGATGGCCTGCTGAGCATCGCTGCGGCCAACTGGACCAACAGCAGCGTGCTGCAGGCCCGGCGCCTGGAGCTGGACATCGAGCGCTTTGAGCAGACCGCCAGCGGCAAGCTGCTGGCCGTCGACAGCTTCAAGGGCCGTGGCGGCGACTGGACCAACCATGGCCTGTTGGCCAGTGACGGCAGCCTGCAACTGGACCTGCGTGGCAGTTATGACGGCAATGGCCGCCTGAGCAGCCTTGGTGATCTGGGGCTGTCGGCCAGCGATATCCGCCTGCCCAGCGCCGCCAGCCTGGCCGGTGGCGGCACCACGGTGGTGACTGCCCGCAACCTGCTGAGCAACGATGGCCGCCTGACCGCCCTGGGCGGCCTCACGGTGAACGCCGCCACCCTGGAAAACCGTGGCACCCTCGGCGGCGCCACGGCGGTGAAGCTCACCGCCAACACAGTGAGCAACCAGCGCGGCCTGCTGTTCAGCGGCAGCGACATGACCCTGCGCGTGGGCACCTTCACCAACTACTACGGCGACCTCTACAGCCTTGGCGGGCTGGACCTGGCCGGTAACGCCAGCGCCCGCGCCGTGCTGCTGGAGAACATCTCCGGCAGCCTGGAAAGTGCCGGCAACATGACCCTGGCCGTGGACACCTTGCTCAACCGCAAGGAGAAACTCACCTCCAAACAGAAACTGGTGGCCGGCAACGTCAATGTCTATTCCGATGACGGCTGCAAGGGCAAAGGCTGCGAGCTTTACTTCTCGGCCACCGAAAGCTGGCAGGACGTTATCGATGAGGACAGCTCCACGGCCTTCATCACCGCCGGGCAAAAGCTGAACTTCGCAGGCACCGCGTTCCGCAACCACTACAGCAGTGTGTCGGCGGGCGGTGACATTGGCATCAACACGGCCGTGTTCGAGAACAAGGGTGCCGGTGGCGGCGAGCAACGCAACCTGAGCGCGAGCATGTACACCCGCAACCGCGCCCAGTACAACGCGTTCATCCAGGCCAAGAACCAGTTCAACCAGAACCCTGGCTCGCTGACCCTCGACCAGGTGATGGCCGCGGCGGGTTACCCGCAGTACAGCATCTACAACGTCATCGACAACAAGACGCCGATTGCCGGCGCCGTGGTGGCGCCTGCCGTGGTGCAGTCGGCAGGTTCGGTAACCATCAACGCCACCCAGCGCATCGACAACAGCGTGGTGCGCGCCAACCAGGCCGGTGCTGGCGCCATCAATGCCCGTGGCGATGCCTCCGCCGACCCGCGCCTGGCCCAGACCCAGGTGCGCGCGCTGAACCCGCAGCTGCCGCCCGACCTGGCCCAGCGCCAGGTCAACCCGGTGACCCTGCCCAGCTTCAGCCTGCCCCAGGGCAACAACGGCCTGTTCCGCATCAGCAGCCAGGCCGGCCAGGCCGCCATCAGCGGTGACGCCCTGGGCGCGACCGCTGACCGCACCCAAGCCGGCAGCGGCACCTTCATCGCACCGCTGGCCACAGCAGCCAGCGCCGACAGCCGCGCGGCGTCGGCGCTCGGTGCCGACAGCGCGGCGTCTGCCCAAGGCGCCGTGGCCGGCTCCGGCGTGGCGCTGGGCGGTTTGGCCGCTGGCGTCAAGCTGGTCCAGGGCGTGCCTGAACGCAGCGTGCCGAGCGTCTCGCACAAGTACCTGGTAGAGACCAACCCGGTCCTCACCGACCTCAAGCAGTTCCTCAGCTCCGACTACATGCTCGGCCAGCTCAATATCAAGCCGGACCAGGCGATCAAGCGCCTGGGCGACGGCCTCTACGAGCAGCGCCTGATCCGCGAGGCGGTGGTGGCCCGTACCGGGCAGCGCTACATCGACGGCATGACCAGCGACGAAACGCTGTTCCGCTACCTGATGGACAACGCCATCGCCAGCAAGGACAAACTGTCGCTGAGCGTGGGCGTGTCGCTCAGCGCCGAGCAGGTGGCGGCGCTGACCCACGACATCGTGTGGATGGAAAACATCGAGGTCAACGGCGAGACGGTGCTGGCCCCGGTGCTGTACCTGGCCCACGCCAACGGCCGCGTGGCCCCCAACGGCGCGTTGATCCAGGGCCGCGACGTCAACCTGATCAGCGGCGGCGAACTGGTCAACGTCGGCACCTTGCGCGCCACCAACAACCTCGCCGTCAGCGCCACCAACATCGGCAACGCCGGGTTGATGGAAGCGGGCGGGCGCCTGGACATGCTGGCCACCGAGTCGATCCGCAACGCCCAGGGCGGGATTATCGCCGGGCGTGAAGTGAGCCTTACCGCGTTGACCGGCGACGTGATCAACGAGCGCAGCGTCACCCGCCTGGAAGGCCGCGCGGGCGGTGAGCACGTGACCAAGGACCTGGTCGACACCGCCGCGCGCATCGAGGCGGCGAACAACCTGACCATCACGGCGGGGCAGGACATTGGCATTGTCGGCGGCGCCGTGCAGGCCGGCGGCAACATCGACCTCGATGCCGGGCGTGACCTGATCATCGCCAGCCAGGAAGGTGTCGACAGCCACGAGTACCAGCGCCGCCGCGTCAGTGGCCACGACACCAGCATCACCCAGTACGGCAGCGAGGTGAAGGCCGGCGGCAACCTCACCGCCACGGCCGGCCAGGACCTGAGCATCGTCGCCAGCGAAATCGAGGCCCGCCGCGACCTGGCCCTGCAGGCCGGGCGCGACGTGACCCTGGCCGCCGCGGCGAACGAGGAGCACAGCTACGCCAAGGGCAAGAAAGGCAAGACCAAGTACGAGCGTCAGGAAGACGACGTCGAGCAGCAGTCGGCCGAAGTGAAGGCCGGCGGCGACCTGACCATCGACGCCGGGCGCGACCTGCGCATGGTGGCGAGCAAGGCCAGCGCCGGCGACGAAGCCTACCTGGTGGCCGGCGACAAGCTCGAGCTGCTGGCCGCCAACGACAGCCAGTACTCGCTGTATGACATGAACAAGAAGGGTGGTTGGGGGAGCAAGAAGACCCAGCGTGATGAAGTGACCGACGTCAAGGCGGTGGGCAGTGAGATCACCAGTGGTGGCGACCTGACCCTCGAGAGCGGCGGTGACCAGCTGTACCAGGGCGCGAAACTCGCCTCTGGTGCGGACCTGACCATTGATAGCGGCGGTTCGGTGACCTTCGAAGCGGTCAAGGACATGCATCAGGAGAGTCACGAGAAGTCCAAGGGTGACCTTGCCTGGAACAGCATGAAGGGCAAGGGCAGCACCGACGAGACCCTGCGTCAGAGCCAGCTGACCGCCAAGGGCGACCTGGTGATCAAGGCGGTGGATGGCTTGAAGGTCGATGTGAAACATGTCGACCAGGCGACCATCAGCCAGAGCATCGATGCGATGGTTGCGGCCGATCCACAGCTGGCTTGGCTGAAGGAAGTCGAGAAGCGCGGGGATGTGGACTGGCGGCAGGTGAAGGAGGTGCATGATTCCTTCAAGTACAGCCATTCCGGGCTTGGGGCAGGGGCGCAGATGGTCATCGCCATCCTGATCGCCTATTTCACCGCAGGTGCGGCCAGTGGGTTGGTTGCCAGTGGAGCTTCGGCCGCTGGTGCATCTACGGCCGCCACCACTGCGGGCGGCATGTGGGCCGCTGGCGCAGGTGCGTCCTTGCAGGGCATTGGTTGGGCCAATGCGATAGTGACCGCAGGCGCGATGGGCCTGACCAGCAATGCTGCCATCAGCACCATCAACAACAAGGGCAACTTGAGCCTGGTGCTCAAGGACGTGACGTCCAAGGATGCACTGCGAGGATACGCTGTCTCGGGTATCACGGCAGGGCTGACTGCGGGGCTGTTCGAGGGTTGGACCGGAACCAAGACCGACGCCGTTGCTGCTGCGGGGTCGACCGGAGGCGTCGTCAACGCTACTACCGTGTTGCCGCCGGGTGGGCTTTCCACGCTGGACGGGATCGGGCGTTTCGCCGGCAGTCAGATGTTGCAGAACGGTACGTCCGCTGTGCTCGACCGCGCACTAGGCGGTAACAGCTCGTTCAGCGATGCCTTGCGCAATAGCCTGGTTAACACTTTTGCGGCGGCTGGATTCAAATGGGTTGGTGATATCAGCGGAGAAAACAAACTCAACCTGAAGGATGGGGGGTTACCCAAGATCGCGCTGCACGCCCTCATGGGCGGTTTGGCCGCAGAGGCAGCTGGCGGCGATTTCAGAATTGGTGCCCTGTCGGCCGGGGTGAACGAAGCGGTGGTCGGGTTACTGGCTGATCAGTACACCAAAATCCCGAAAGAGGATAGGAACCGCCTGTTGGTGATGAACTCGCAGCTCATCGGCATATTGACGGCTGCTGCTGCTGGGGGCGAAGCCAAGGACCTGCAGACGGGGTCTTGGGTTGCGGGCAATGCGACCTCTTACAACCGTCTCTTGCATGACGCTGAAAAGAAGGCGCTGACGACCGAGGCGGCCGAGTTGCAAAAGCGGCTGGGCAAGCCTGGGACCGACCTTTCATGGGAAGACCTGCTGTTGCTGGCCGCCAACGCTGAGGTGGACGAGACGGAGAACAAACGCCTGCAGGTGCTCTTGCAGATGTATGACCCGAAGAAACCTGAGGGGCTGCATTTTGCCCAAAACCTGCAGATCGCCCAGGACAGCATTTCCAAACTGGCCGCCCAGGATATCGTCCTGACCTGGAAAGACGGCCGTCCCATCATGGCAGATGGGGATGAGGTGAAGGCATTCCAGGCGACTGGAATGCAGAGGCAGGACCATGGCTTGTTCAACACCGACTCGAAATGGACACAAGCCTCGGGCAACAGTTGGGCCGGTGAAGTAGACACTGTACCCGAGGCATGGAAGCGGCAGTTTGGTGAGAAGAATGCCGCGATCTACATGCGCGAGATTGGGCAGGTCTCGAGCAGCCCGGCGGAAATGAAAGACCTGATGGAGCGTATCTCGGTCATTGCCACGGGCGGTGTGAAGGATGTAACGGTGGACCTGGATGTCGCTTTGGCGATGACAGGGGCGCCTGCTGTGTTGCGGGCGTTGCTGGCCAAGCGGGTTAGTGCTGCAATGGCCGAGGCAAGTACTTTCCCGAAGAACCTGTCCGTGCACTCGCTTGACAAGGTGCCAGATGCGGCGATTGATCCTGCTCTCCTGCGTGAAAATTTGACTCCATTCGTCAGAAGTGCAAACAAAAATAGCCTTTCAATCGCAGCGGGATCTGTGGAAATAGAAGGGCAAACGCAGTATTTTCTGTCGGTGAGTGGAAAGGGTTGGAGAGGCGACGCTCCAGATGTAGTCACCCTTGCTGGGGTTGAGTATAAGGTTGTAAAAGTTGATTCAAAAGCGGTCGAAAGCGTTGTAAATGGTTTGAATGGTTCAACTAACTTTAATCACGCTGAGCAAAAGCTTATGAGCTATTTCCAAGATGTGTACGCTGGGAAAAGTGCGAAGGTTTCGCTTGGGGTACAAAACACATCCGCTTCGAATCCTGGTATGTGTTCTGGGTGCACGGTTACAAGTAAAAGTTTTGCGGAAAATAATCCATCTTTCAATGTAAGGTTCTTTGAGGGCAGTTCTGGAGTGAATCCATGAATAATAAAGATTTCTTAGCCGATTTGTTCAAAGATGAGCAGAGTGTTGTCAATTGTGTTGGTTATAGTGAGCGCGAGCTGGATAAGATTTCTCGTTTGTACGATATTCGCATAGAGGGGCAACTTAAGTTGTTCTTGAGCGGGATGGGGAAATGCGACGGGGGGTTAATCGGAGACTCTCAGGTTCAGTTGTATCGCACCTCTTGGATGGTGAGGGAACATTTGCTTTTTCAGGTTGACTTCTTCTCGCAAATGCAGGAGGCAGGTCACTACGGTTTCTTGAATAAGCCTTTTGTTTTTTCGCTTGTATCCGAGACGCAGTACTACTTTCTCCAGACCTCGTTAAGTGATGCTGTCTATCACTATGATTCGAATACTGATGTTGTGACAGAGGCAGGTGTTGATCTGTTAGATTTTTTGAAACTTTTGGCTGCTGAGAGCAAAGGTGCTCTTAAGGTTTTAGTTTGTGGTGATTTGTTGAGAATTATGTGAGTAGAGTGAAAGCGGAAATGGGTATGGGTAGGGAAAAGGAGGCGGTCTTTTTTTCTTGAGCGGAAAATGGGACATATTTATTTTTACTACTCTAATTTCGGTTCCTGGCGGCGAACGGACCTAGCCTTCATGTAGGTAGGGCGAGATTAGAGCAGGGAAAATAAATCTGTCCCCTTTTTGAACGGTCCCCTTTTTTGAACGCTTTTCCAGGGAAAACATTCTGAATGTACTGTGCTCTGTTGTGGAGTAAGGAAAGGGCAGCTGCGGGGTTGGATGGAATGCTGAAGGTAATTAAAATTCCTAGCGGCGCCATTTCAATGCTCTTAGATGCGAAGCCTAAAGACTATCCACTGCTCTCGGAACTGTGTCTTGATGATTATGGGTTGTACTCTGGAGAGCAGTTGGATCGGTTGCGGATCGAGTTGAAAGATATGTCAAGAGCAACAAAGGGGATGGATGGTTTTTTTTGCTCTTTGGATGCTTTTGCTTTAGAGGCAAGGGTACTAGGGGAAAGTGTTTTGTTTGATCCGTTTAGGGGTTGAAGTGATTGGGCGAGAGCAGGTTTATTTGTCCTGCTCTAATTTCGATCCTGAGCAAAAAGGAAAAGGGGATAGATTTATTTTTACTACTCTAATTTCGGTTCCTGGCGGCGAACGGACCTAGCCTTCATGTAGGTAGGGCGAGATAAGAGCAGGGAAAATAAATATTTCCCCTTTTTTGATACAAGCTGGCACCGAAGCAGAGTCAAGGGGATAAATTCGAGGCGTGCTCGAACTGTAGCGGTGTACTGAAGGATGCCGATGTGATTGCCGGAAGGAAGCACTGATGATTATCAAAAGAAATGTGATAAGCAACCAGAGTGGAAAAGGGGACGGATTTATTTTTCTTGCTCTAATTCCGGCTCCTGGTGGCGAAGGGATCTAGCAGCCATGCAGGGCAGGCCGAAATTAGAGTAAAGAAAATAATTCTGTCCCCTTTTCTCCGCCCTTTTCTCCCTTTTCTGTGAAGTTCGAGAGGGATATAGATATGAATTCTTTGTTGTCGGATTGGTGCGCTTTCTGCGAAGGTAAAGCAGTTTTTGATAAATCCCATTTTCTGGGGCTATTAAAGGCACACAATAGTGTTGAAGAACTTCAGTGTATATTTGGCTATTTTCCATTTGCAGAGGAACTGACTAGTAGAGCTGGCAGTGTTATTTCCTCTGGGCAGTTGGCGGGTTCTTTGTATCTTCTGCCTAAGTATGGGGCTGCTAAAGATGAGCTTGTTAAATTAGGGAGGGAGTGGCTAAAAGAGCAAGAAAAAGTCTGTGGCGTGCTTGACGATTCCGAAATTCTTGAGATTTGTCATAATTCTCAAGTGCGTTTTGTTACCACGCAGGAGTTGGAGTGCTCGCTTCAGCAGGATATCCCCCATTATTGGTTGTTTGAAGAGATAGCAGATGCAATTAGAGAGAGCAGGGCTTCTGATACTGAACAAGTATTTGCTTTATTTGAAGCTCTGTATGGATTGGCTGCAGACTATTACCTTGCTTGGTATATTGGGCAGCCTTTATTTACATTTAAAATTAATCTGGAAGCATATTTCAGATTCTGGAGTGCCGGAGGAAGGTGCGCTCTTGCTGCGAAGGATTTTTTAGTGTCTCCATACATAGCCGGCAAGGCTTGAGGATTTTAGTTCACTTCGGATTTTGAGGGCGAAGTAATTGAGCAGAAAAAGGGGGTAGATTTATTTTTCGTACTCTAATTTCGATTCCTGGCGGCGAGCGGATCCAGCCTTCATGTAGGTAGGGCGAGATTAGAGCAGGGGAAATAAATCTGTCCCCTTTTTGCCTCTTTTTGCCCAGAACGCTGTGTACACAAACCTCAGTCGGGGAGGGCTCGAAATTCGAGTGCCTGATGGTCGAGGTATGCGCTATAACAGTGATCGTTCCTTCTCCACATTCCTTGACCCGAAGCTGTGACTATGAGACTCGAACGAAATCGCGATTTTGAAATTCTGCGCTCTAGTGATGTGAGGTATGAGCATCTCACGACAGAGATTAAATATAAAGGTGAGCCAATTGCCCAGATCAACCAAGATAAAGGAAAGGAGGATCTAGAGTTGGAAATATTTGCTGATTTGAAAGATGCGACATTGCGAGTTCCTTTGGATGGTTTTTTGGAGTCTCTGAGTTTGGCTCGGGGCTCTTTGCTTAAGTAGGAAAAAAAGGGGGCAGATCTAAAGTAAAAGTGAAAAAAAGAGTGAGAAAAGGGGGCAGATTTATTTTTCCTGCTCTAATTTCGAATGCTGTGCATTCGAGGGGTTAAAGCAGCCACGCAGGGCAAGCCGAAATTAGAGTAGAGAAAATAAATCTGTCCCCTTTTGTTCACCTTTTTTTCCTTTTTTCTCCTTTTTTTCTTGCCTTCTTCGAGATTTATTCCTGAGGTGATTGTGAATTATTTAGAAATACGCTCCGAGATGGAAATGGTATTTAAACGAGGTATTAGTGAACGAGGCCTCACATTGTATCAGGCTCTTGGTTACGCCTATGACGAGATGGATCACTATTTGCAGTCTAAGGCTGAGGGCGTGTCCTTGGCTGCCTATGTATCATTGTTTATAATTCCCGTCAGGGCTGGGTTGAAATTTATAACGGAGGATCCCTTTACTCAGGATGTCTCCTCTGAATTTGTGGAAGTATATTCCTGTTTGCAGGCTGAAGGATTTTGTAAATTGAATGAAGATGGGTTGGTGATGTTGGTAGATGCCAGAGAGGTCATAGACTGCTTGGATAAGTTTGGATTGGTTTAGTTTGGCGCAAAAAAATGCATGTGCTGTTCGGGAAGGACCGTTTTTCCACTTTGATTCCGGTGTCGATGAGGACGAAGGGGCGAGCAGTAATTAATGGTAGGTGGAGTTAGAGTGGTGAAATTAAGTTTGTCAATTTTCCATTCGTTATTTGAGTTATTGCAAGAAAAGGATAGGTGGCAGTGAAGTTCAATGTAATGTTTGTTTTGTTTTTTTCTTTGTCTGGCTGCGTAACCAATCAACTGCATTTCGCCGCCTACACTACAGACGCAGAGCTATCTTCAATCAAAAGCAAAATTACTCACTCAACGATAACCAGTGTATCCGGCGACGAGCGCTGCACTCACTGTTCCGAGAGTAGTAAGGTGGTGTGGCATGCAGCCAACTACAAAACGGGTTTGTATGAGGGTTTTGCTAACGTCCCAGTCACCGATTGGTCTGAGTTTACCAAACGGTCTATCGGGTCTGATGCAGATGCGAGCATAAAAACCAGAGTCGAGATTGACCGGATTTTCGTCAAGACTTGGGGAAGTCCTGAGTATTATGCGTGCGAGGCCAGGCTCTCGGTGTATGTTGGAACGACCAAATATACGGGGCAGTCGCGTGTAAAAATAAAAATGGCAGGCCAGGAGTTGGTTGGTCGGGATTTGGTCTATTTGAAATCCGAGACATTAAATGCTGTTAGTCTTGCGTTGAAGGCAGCTTACGTAGATGCATTTGGTAGGATTGAAGAAGTTTCGCGCTGAATGAGTTATAGGTTTGCAGATCTATTTTGCTAATATAAATTCGGTTCTTGAGGGGCGGGAGGGGTAGAGCAGTCAAGCAGGGCAGGCCAAAATTATTGTAGAGCAGATCAATCTCTTTCCTTTAGGGTTCGAATTGGAGTGCAAAATGAGTGAGAGTCTCAAGCGTTGGAATTATCAGGTTTTGATGCTTGTTCAAGCCTTGGTCGGTGCTGTTTCCCCTAATTTTAGAATGGTTGCTATATCCTTTGAGGGCGAAGAGTGGGTCACTAGGTTTTACTTGGAAGAGTATGATGAGGAGGATGTTGATGAGGTTGTAGATGTGATGTGTCAATATGCGGCCTACCAAGGCGGAGATCTGAAAAGTCGATATGAGGTGTTAGTCGGTAGTGGACGACTGCCTGGATATTCGGAAGTGGGAAGAGTGGCTTATAGAAGACGGGAGAAAATTGGTTCATAAGCTTGAGCGGCTGAAAAGGGGCTGAACTATTCTTTCTGCTCGATTTTCTATTCCTGTGGTTTCTAAGAGAACGAGCAGTCAGGCTGGGCCAGAGAAACAAAATCTGCCCTACTTTGACTTTTGAGGGGTAAAGCAATACTTGGGGTCGTAATGATTTTAATGAACAGAACAATGCGAAGTGAGCTTGCTAGTCTGGACTTGGCTGGATTGGTTGTTGGGCGTGAGCTAGGGGAGATAATTGAGACCGGTTTCTTAATGTTGGATGGGTGTGTTTTTTTAAAGTCTTTGCACGATCTGAGTGTTGGCGTTGCGGCTTCAGATTTTCCGGATAGTGTCGGGTATGAGTGTTTTGTTAACTCTATACATGTAGAGGACTATGTGCTTTTGGGGCATGTGTCGCAGGCGATCCTGTTTGTTTCAGAGGTTTTCGCGGCGTGGCGAAACTTTTCCAATGCAGGCGGAGGGCTTGCTGCAATTGTTTTAGTTGATGGATTTGGAGTGGTGGTAAAGTTTCACCTTGCTAGAGAGGGAGAGTCGTGGCTCGCTAGTGATCTGGAGAGATATGAAGAGGCTGTGTTATTTATATTGTCATCGAACGGTAGTGTGGAGACTCAGCTTGGGCTGGCAGAAATGTGGCAGTCTCCTGATGATAAAACATAGCAATTTAATTGTTGATTCTTGTCGTTCGCTGTCATGGGTAGACCTATTTGTCCATTTTGATTTGTGGGGTAAACAATGATTGGTGTTTCGGAATTGAATGAGTTGCTTATTGCCAATAATTGCTTGCATTCCATGAGTATGCAGTTTGATGAAAATGCTATGGCCTATGATTTGTCTCTATTAATTGCGGCGTCTGAAAATGCAGGGGCTGATGCGGTACGTATCAGCTTTATTGATGTAAGCCAATTTACCTCACGAGATCTTGGCGGCGGATTAACGCAGTTGATGCACATGAGCGTGAATAAGGTTGATGCTGGTTTTGATAGGGTGCGTTATGAGTTTTGCGAGCATGAGGATGGGAAGTTGTCCTTCTGCTTCTCGTCATTCTCGGTTGAATGTGTAGAGTGAAAGCTATTGTGCTGACTTGCTGTAAAGGGGCGGATAGATCTATTTTTCTCCTTTTGCCTTTTAGCCGTAAGTGAGAGATCTAATGACTGCTTCATGGTTCAATGAATGTATAAGTCCATTTGTAGAGGGGTGCTCTCTGGAGTATTCGTCATGCTCTGATGGGGATTTTGGTGATCTTGAACGGATAGAGTTGGAAGGCTTTGGTAAGCTTGGAACTGTAGAATGTTGGTCCAAGGGTTGGGTTGGGGTTGATATATATGACTGTGTCCTTGAAGAGCAAGTTATGAATTTTTTGTTTTCGCCAGAAGAGCAAGGCTCTGTACGTCAGGCTTTTGAAAGTCTTATAGAAATCTTCACGCAGAATGTCTGATGTAAAAGGAGAAGAAGCGGCAGGCCAACCTGTCTCTTTTTTCTTCGCCAGTGGCTAAGCTTCTGTAGGGTGTTTAAAAATGAGTGATCAAAAGCTGAGAGAGCAACCATTGGTCGATAGAATTGAAAACCTGGTTTCTAATCTTGCTGTCAATAGGAACAGTCGTTCTGAGAATGCCCTCTGCAAAGAAATACGCCCGTTGTCAGGTAGTAAAAGAATGGAAGTTGTGCAGGTACTGGCCAGTTTTAATGTTCGTCTGGGTGCAGATGTTGCAGCTCGAGTCCACTTGCCAGTTTATTATCAAGTGCAGTTGATTGGAAGCCTGCTTGCAGATGGTGGAAGTAATACAATCAAGCAGTTCGTTGTTCGGCTGTTCGTACATCGAATGAAGACGGCTGTGGTTATAAAGGAGTTGATGGCTGCGAAATATAGATATCCGAATGCGGTGAGCTTAATGGCGTACTACTATTCAAGTCTCAAGAGGGTTCGGTGTCGTGCTCAAAAAGATGCACTTTTTTTGCTGAGGGATTTCAGAGTAGGTGGAGTTTAGATGATCAAGTGTTAGCAGCTGCCATTCCGGTATGGCTATTTTAATTATCGTATAGTCGTGTTCTAGTTTTATGCTCTGTATCACTAGAGTCTAGCGTGGACTGGATTGAAACCTGCAGCTCCAAATGGATAAAGCCCCGCACGAGGCAGGGCTTTGAACGCGGCAATTTTTATTTGAGGTAACCGTTCTGGCGCATCCGCAAGCTGTAGATCCAGACAGCAACCAGCAGCATTGCTTGTAGGGTGCCCGGGAGTACGTACCAAAAAGCCTGCGGGTAAAAGCTCGCCGGAAGGCGAAAAATTTCTGGGAACATGAGCGGGATCAGCGTCAGCCCAAAGAGCAGTGCCCCAAGCAGGCACCATACGGACTTCGCGCTGCGCCTGTACAACAACACGCTGCTTGTGACGAGTAGAATGCATGACAGTGCTGGAGGCACCAGCATAATCATTGCGAAATCACCCACCCTTGCCATTTCCCATCCTTCGCTGACTAACCAATAGACAATTTTGCAGGTGATGAGCAGGCAGTAGATTGCCGCATACGTGACTAGCATCGGACGTGGAGCGTTTCTTACCTGAGGTGCACTTTTTTCCATAATTTCCAGATCTCATGGCGTGGCGGGTTAATCCGGCCAAAGTGCGCAGTCTACTGGAGGATTGGTGGATCTTGAAGTGGCCTGAAACACCATACTACTTTTCGTACAATGCTTAATCGCACTCATCTGTAAGTTATGCGTTCAAGATGCTTGGAGTTTGCTCTCGACTTAAGCCGCCGGGACTGCCTTGCAGCCCTTTCGCGGCAAAAGGCCGCTCGTACAGGGGGATGCGGCCTCCTGTAGGAGCGGCCTTTTGCCGCGAAAGGACCGCAAAGCGGTCCTGCTCCGCAAACGCCAGCTGCTCAGTTCAACCAACTCAACGCCGGCCCCTGCGGCACGATCCGCGTCGGGTTGATGTGGTTGTGCGAGTAGTAGTAATGCAGCTTGATATGCGCCATGTCGATGGTGCGGTAGATCGCCGGGATCTGCGTCAGGCGCACCAGGTACTGGTACAGCGCCGGGTACTCGGCCAGGGTCTTGTGGTTGGCCTTGAAGTGCACGTAGTACACCGCCTCGTAGCGGATCAGCGTGGGCAGCAGGAACAGGTCCGACAGGCTCAGCTTGCCGCCCACCAGGTACGGCTGCTTGCGCAGCCGGTGCTCGAGGGTGTCCATGGCCGCGAAGAACTGCTTGTAGGCCTCGTCGTAGCTCGCCTGGTCCGGGGCGAAGCCCATGTGGTAGACCATGCGGTTGATGTTGGTGTGCAGCCACTGGTTGAGCTCGACGATGTCGCAGCTGGAGCGGTCGGGCACCAGGTCGATCGGGGTCTTGGCCAGGGGCAGCAGGCGGGTGGCCATCTGCAGCGCCAGCTCGGCCGAATCGTTGTGCACGATGCGGTTCTGCTGGCGGTCCCAGAGCACCGGCACCGACTGGTTGCCGGTGAAGCCCGGGCGCGAACGCTCGTACAGGCTCGACAGCAGGGTGACGTCCTTGTGCAGCGGGTCCTGGTCGTGCTCGTCGAACTCCCAGCCCTGGTCGTGGCGGCGCGCCGCCACCGAGGTCACGTCCAGTGCATCTTCCAGACCCAGCAGGCTCTGCACCAGGTGCACCCGGTGCGAGAACGGGCAGGCGTGGGAGATGTACAGGTGGTAGCGGTTGGGCTCGGCCACCAGTTCGCTGAGGAACAGCTCCTGGACCGACGGGTTGTCTTGGCTGCGGGTCATCTTACCTCCCTACTGCGGTGGCCAGGCTTGGGCATGGGCGCTCGCCGAGGGCGGCGATGCTGTGCTGGATCTTCAGGTTGGCGGCGGCCAGGCCCGCGGCCAGGCTCTCTTCGCCCATGCCCAGGCCTTCGGCGTAGATGAATTCGACGCTGTTCAGGCCGACGAAGCCCAGGGTCTGCGACAGCCAGCCGGCCAGGGTGTCGGTGCCCTGGCTGTAGACGCCGCCGCTGGCGTTGAGCACGTGCACCGGCTTGTCGTCGAGCAGCCCGACCGGGGCGCCGTCGACATAGGTGAAGGTGACGCCGCCGCGCACGATGTAGTCGACCCAGGTGTGCAGGATCGACGGTGCGCCGAAGTTGTAGCGCGGCAGGCCGATCACCACGCGGTCGGCTTCCTGGATTTCTTCGATCAGCTCATTGGACAGCTTCAGCGCCGCAGCCGCCTCGATGCTGCTGGCGTCGCCGCCGAACAGGGCGTCCATGGTCACCGCATTGAGGTGCGGAATGGGCTGGGCGTGCAGGTCGCGCACCGCCACCGAAGCTTCGGGGTTGACCTCTTTGAGCTGCTTGAGGAAGTTGTCCACCAGTTGGCCGGAGAAGCCGCCGTCGGACTTGATCGAGGAGCGGATGACCAGGACCTTGTGATTCATTGCGCGAATCCTTTCTGTGATGTGTGTGATAGCCAGTCTTGAGCAATCGGGCGGGAGTGAAAAGCGCAGATAATCAGGGTATTACCCTTAAGGTTGTCATGTATCGCCAGGGGCTCTGGGCTGGAACGAGCGCGGGGCAAGCCTGCTCCCACAAATCGCGTGGGAGCGGGCTTGCCCCGCGATGAACATGATGGGTGATTACGCCCTTACCACTCCCGCTTGAGCCTGAACTTGCTCAGCTGCGCGCTGGCGATGCGGGTCTGGCTGCCGTCGGCATTGACCCGCCAGGCCTCGGCCTGGGTGAACATCAGGTTGCGGCCGTCGCGGATCACCTTGGCATGGAACAACACCTCGGTATCGCGCGGCGTGGCCGACAGCAGCAGGGTGTTGAAGCTGTTGGTCAGGGCGTACTCGTCAGGCCCCAGCAAGGGCAGGGTGGCGAGCATGCTGGTGACGTCGAGCATCGAGTAGATCACCCCGCCGTGCAGGGTCTGGCTCAGGTTGTCGATGGCATCGGTAACGGTCAGCCGGCAGGTGCACTGGCCGGGGGACTGTTCCAGCATTTCCAGCCCGCAGTAGCGCTGGTAGGCGTGTTCGAGCAGCGCGCGCGAGTGCGCGGCGGCGTGGTCGCTGATGGTGCTCATGGTGTGATCCTTCACAGGTGCCGGGCAATGATTTCCAGCATGATTTCGTGGGTGCCGCCGCCGATGGCCAGCAGGCGGGCGTCGCGGTGGATGCGTTCGACCAGCGAGGGCTCGACGCAGCCGTGGGCGCCATGCAGCTGCACGGCGTCGCGGGCCAGGGTTTCCAAAGTCTGCACGGCGCTGTTCTTGGCGATGGCGACCTGGTGCGCGTCCAGGGTGCCTTCGGCCTGGCGGGCCACGCAGGTGTCGACGAACTGGCGGCTGACCGTCAGCTGCGCGTAGTGCTCGGCCAGGCGCTGGCGGATCACCGACTTGTCGAACAGCGGCTTGCCGCCGACCTGGCGGCTCTTGCACCAGTCGATGGCGGCCTGCAGGGCCATGTCGGCGCTGGTGATGGCCATCACCGCCAGGTTCAGCCGCTCCTGCTGCAGGCTGGCTTGCAGCAGGCGGCCGACGCCGCCCTTGCCGGTCAGGCGCAGCGCTGGCACGTCCACAAGCTCCAGGTCGGCCAGCGGCAGGCAGCGCCAGCCCAGGGCCTGGCGCGGGGTGTGACGGATGCCGGCGGCGGAGCCTTCGACCAGGAACAGCGCCAGGCCGTCCTCGCAGTGGCCGACCATCAGCAGCCAATCGGCACGGGTGGCGTTGCAGATGAACGCCTTGTGCCCGTTCAACCGGTAGCCATCGGCCTGGCGCGTGGCGCGGCACTCCAGGGCACGCAGGTCGGAGCCGGCCTGGCGCTCGGTGATCGCCAGGGCGATGCTCTGGCGGCCGTCGAGCACCGCCGGCACCAGGTCGTGGACGATCGGGTGGCCGGTGGCCTGCACCGCCTTGAGGCTGACGAAGTGCGAGCCCAGGCCCATGGTGATGCCCTGGGCGCCGCTGCGGGTCAGCTCCTCGATCAGCACCGCCACGGCCCGCGGGTCGTCCGGCAACTGGCGGTGGTCGTGGCCCAGGCCGAGCAGGCCGGCGGCGCCGGCCTCGCGGTTGAGCGTGGCCGGGTAGGCGCCGAGCTGCTCCCAGGCCGCCACGTTCGGCGTGATGCGCTCGCTGACGAAGGCCTGCAGGCGCTGGCGGTATGCGTCGGTCATGGCGATCTCCTCAGAACACCGTGGTCAGGGCCAGGTCGTGGAAGCGCTCGACGATCGGCCGGATCCGCGACGAGGTCATGGCGCTGTCTTCCTCGAAGTAGTACAGGTCGGTCATGTCGCGCATCACTTCCAGCATCACCCGCGAACGCTCGGCGGCGCGGATCTCGTAGCGCTGCAGAGCGCTGTCGAGGCGCTCGTCGCAGCAGCCGACCAGGGCCTGGGCGAGCATGAAGGCGTTCTCCAGGCCCAGGGTCAGGCCGTAGCCGAGGGTCGGCAGCATGGCGTGGATGCTGTCGCCGAGCATCACCACGCGGCCGTTCTGCCAGCAGCCGGCGCCGGTCAGGGCCATCATCTTGTGGGTGAGGATCTGCTCGTGCTCGGTGGCTTCCATCATCCGCACCACATCCGGCGGCAGGTCGGCGAACAGCCGCACCAGGCCGTCGCGGTCGAGCAGCGGCTGGTTGCGGTGCTGGTAGGCGGCGAACCAGTAGCGGTACGGGCGGTCGGCCGCCAGCGGGTAGGTGACCACCCGCGAGAACTCCGAGGCGAAGATCTGGCAACGGTCGGGCAGCAGCAGCGGCGAGTCGAACTCGACCATGCCGCGGCTGGCCACCAGGCCCGTGTCATAGGGCGTCAGGCCCGGCTCCAGGCACTGGCGCACGGTGGAACCGACGCCATCGCTGCCGATCACCAGGTCGAAGTCTTCCTGCTCGCCGTTGCTGAAGGTGACCCGCGCCTGTTCGCCGACCTTCTCCACCTTCTCGCAACCCATCTGGTAGCGGATCTGCCCCGGCGCCAGGCGTTCGCGCAGCAGGCCGAACAGCTCGGGGCGTGGGAACATCACCGCCGGCGCCGGGATCCCCAGGCCATCCGGGCGCACCGGCTGGCTGTGGATCAGGCGACCGTCGCGGCCATGGGTGTCGAGGAACTCGATGGCCTTGCCGCGGCCGATGAAGCCGGTGTCGTTGAACAGGAAGCGCAGCACCTGCACGCCCTGGGGCCAGACGTAGATGCCGGTGCCCGAGTCGCGCGGGCCATGGGCCCGCTCGTACACCGTGGCCTCGAGGCCGAAGCGCTTGAGAATCAGGGCGCAGGCCAGGCCATTGAGGCCGGCGCCGATGATCGCGATCTTCATGCGGCCACCTCGCTCAAGGTGTTCCAGCTCTGGCCGCTCATGCGGTAGCGGCGCTGCAGCAGGCACAGGCTGGTCAGCTCCATCAGCATCGGGTCGAGCAGGCCTTGTTCCTGGGCGCTGAGGGTCGGCAGTTGCTTGAGCAGGCTGCGTACCTTGGCCGCGTCGAAGAACGGCAGCGCGTCCAGGTCACGGCTGTGCAGGGTGTCCTGCACCAGTTGCCACAGGCGGCCTTGCTGCTGCAGGGTGGCCGGCGGCGCGCGGAAGTAGTGCTTCTTGCGCTCGTACAGGGCCTTGGGCAGGTAAGGGCGCATGGCTTCGCGGAACACGTACTTCTCGGTGGCGCCGCGCACCTTCATCCACACCGGCAGCTGGCAGGCCAGCTCGACCACGTGGTGGTCGAGCAGCGGCACGCGGCCTTCGATGCTGTTGGCCATCTCCATGCGGTCGCCCAGGGTGGTGAGGACGAAGTTCGGCAGGTACGACTTGGCCCACAGGTACATGGAGTTGTGCACCGGGTCGCGGTCGGCGAGCTTGCCGTGGTCGAGGCGGTCGAAGAACTGGCGGTACGGGTCGACGCCGGTGAAGTGGTCGCGGAAGTCGCCGCGGTACAGGCTCTCCAGGGCCTTGAACCAGCCGGCCTGGTTGTCCAGCCACGACACGCCGTGCTTGAGCTGGTCGACCATCCAGTGGATGTCGTGGGGCATGTGCGCGCTGGTGTAGCCCTGCTCGTTGGCCTGGATGCGCTGGCGCAGCAGGTCGATGACTTTCGGGTCTTGTTGTTCGTTGTTGTACAGCAGCATGTCGCGGCGGAAGTGCGGGTAGCCGGCGAACACTTCGTCGGCGCCTTCGCCGGTCAGCACCACCTTCAGGCCGGCCTTGCGCACTTCCTTGCTGAGGATGTACTTGGCCACGCCGTGGGCGTTGAAGAACGGCGTCTCGTTGTGCCACACCGCCTGCTCGAAGTTGTCGGCCAGGTCGTCCTGGGTGATCTCGATGGTATGGAAGCGCGCGCCGTTGTGCTCGGCGGCCATGCGCGCGAAACGGTTCTCGTCGTAGTCGTCCATGTCGGTGAACGACAGGTTGAAGGCGTCCAGCGGCTCGCCCTTGAGGGCGGTGGCCATGCCCAGCATCGCCGAGGAGTCGATGCCACCGCTCAGGTACACGCCCATCGGTACGTCGGCGCGCAGGCGCAGGCGCACGGCTTCTTCGATGGAGGCGCGCACGGCCTCGATCATGCCGGCCTCGTCGCTCGGCGCCGGGGTGTCGCGGCGGGCGAATTCCATGTCCCAGTAACGGCCGCTGTGCAGGCCGCCGTGGTCGACCATCACCCAGCACCCCGGCTGCACGCTGCGCACGCCTTCGAACAGGGTGTGGTCGCGCAGGTAGAAGGCGCGGCTGGCATAGGCGTTCTCGTCCCAGGTTGGGTTGACGCCGGCGGCCAGCAGGGCCTTGATCTCGGAGGCGAAGTACCAGTTGCCTTCGTGCTGGGTGTAGAACAGCGGCTTGATGCCCAGGCGGTCGCGCACCGCCAGCATCAGGCGGCGACGACGGTCGAACAGGACCATGGCGAACTCGCCGCGCAGCTCCTTGAGCCCGGCCATGCCGGAGCGGCGGTACAGGTGCAGGGCGATCTCGCTGTCCGAGGCGGTCTTGAAGATCGCGCCTTCGGCCTGCAGCTCGGCGCGGATGCGCTCGTGGTCGTAGAACTCGCCGTTGACGATCACCGCCAGGTCGCCTTCGTCGGCGACGATCGGCTGCATGCCGTTGTCCAGGCCGATGATGCTCAGGCGGGTATGGCCAAGCACGGCGCGCTCGCCCGGGTCACGCCACAGGCTGTGCTCGTCCGGGCCGCGGTGGTTGATGGCGGCCAGGGCGTCGAGGATCGACTGGTCGCTGATGCTGTTGCGTTTGGACTGGTAGACACCGATGAAACCACACATGGCAAAATCCTTTTCTCATAGGTCGGGCGTCGTCGGCGACGCCGGAACGGCGCGGGCTTCGTGGTCCGCGCACCCAGGGTTCATTGCGCCCAGTCGGGGCGGCTGCGTTCGAAGAAGGCGGCAAGACCGTGCTGGCCCTCGCTGGAGGTGCGCAGGCGGGCGATCAGCTGCAGGTTGCAACCCTGCTCGTCGAGCAGGTGGTCGCGGCCTGCCAGGCGCGCCAGCATCTGCTTGATCTCGCGACTGGCCTGGGGGCCGGTCTGCAGCAGGGTGGCCAGCCAGCGGTCACGGGCCTGCTCCAGCTCGGCGGCGGGCACCAGGCGGTGGACCAGCTGCAGGCGCAGCGCGTCCTCGGTGCCGAACACCTCGGCCGAGAGCATGTAGCGCCGTGCCTGGCGCACGCCCATGGCGCGCACCACGTAGGGGCTGATCAGGGCCGGGGCCAGGCCCAGGCGCGCCTCGCTGAAGCAGAAACGCGCATCCTCGGCGGCCAGCACATGGTCGGCGCAGCACAAGAGGCCCAGGGCCCCGCCGAACACCGCGCCGCGGGCCAGCATCAGCACCGGCACCGGGAAGTCGTCCAGGCGCTGCAGGACGTTGGCCAGCAGGCTGGCGTCCTCCAGGTTGCGCGCATGGTCGAACTCGCGGCTGCGGCGCATCCACTCCAGGTCCGCCCCGGTGCACAGGTGCTCGCCGGCGCCGTCGAGCACCAGGGCGCGCAGCCCGGGGTGCTCGACGAGGGCCTGCAACTGCTCGTGCAAGGCCCCGAGCAGGGCCTCGTCGAGGGCGTTGCCGGCATGCGGACGGTTCAGGGTCAGGCAGGCGACCGCAGGTTGCGGCCAGCTCAGCAGCACGTCGCTCATGGTCGTCAGCTCGCCATCTTCAGGGACAGGGCGGTGCTCTCGTACTGACGGCGATAACCCTCGCAACCGCCGTAGCGGAAGGCGCCGCCGGTGACGTACGGCGTGCTGTAGTCGGCCACGGCCGGGTGGTTGTCGCCGTAGAACCAGCTGCTGTACTGCTCATGGCCCAGGCGGGTGCGGCTGGCCAGCATGCGCGCATGCGCCTTGCGCCGCGAATGGGCCTGGTAGCCCGGCACCACGGTGGCGCTGAAGAACTCGCCGACGCTGCCCGAACCGTAGCTGAACAGGCCGATGTTGCGCCCGGTCAGGTCCTCGTCGCTGTTGTCCAGCAGCGACAGCAGGGCGATGTACAGCGAGGCGGTGTAGCAGTTGCCGATGGCCTTGCCGTACAGCTGGCTGGTGGCGTAGGCCTGCTCGCCCAGGGCCTTGGCCGCTTCGGGTTCGATCGCCTCGAACACCGAGAAGGCCTTCTTCGCCATCTTGGTGAACGGCTGGTGGAAGCACAGGAAGCTCATGTCCTCCAGGCCCAGGCCGCCATCGGCGCGGTAGCTCTGCCAGGCGTTGCGCAGCGACTCCAGGTAGACCTCGATCGACAGTTTGCCGTCGACCAGCGCGGTGCTGCGCAGGTTCGGCCGCCAGAAGTCCGAGACGTCCAGGCTGTAGCGGCCCTGGTGCGGGTGCAGCTCCAGCAGGCGCGGGTTCTCGGCCACGATCATGGCCACGGCGCCGGCGCCCTGGGTGCATTCGCCCTCGGAGTTCTGCTCGTAGCGGGCGATGTCGGTGGCGATTACCAGCACCTTTTCGTGAGGACGCTGGGCGACCAGCGCACGGGCCATCTGCAAGCCGGCGGTGGCGCCGTAGCAGGCCTGCTTGAACTCCACCACGCGGCAGTCGGCGCGCAGGCCGAGCAGGCTGTGGACGAACAGGCCGGCGGCCTTGGACTGGTCGATGCCGCTCTCGGTGGCGAGGATCACCGTGGCGATCGAGGCGCGGGTGGCGTCATCGAGCAGCGGCAGGGCGGCGTTGGCCGCCAGGGTCACGATGTCTTCGTCCGGGGCCGGCACGGCCATGAACTCCTGGCCGATGCCGACCAGGTACTTCTGCGGGTCGATACCATGCCGTTCGGCAAGTTCTTCCAGTGCAAAAAAGTGTTGCGGTACAGACAGCCCAATATCATCAATGCCGATTTTCATGTGTATGCCCAATTATTTTTCACTGTTGAAAAAATCCCAAAATACACAACCGGTCTTGTTGTTCCGGTGCCAGTCCCTGCTGGCCATTTAATTATTGCGGCTGAAGCTTTTGCCAAAAAAAGCGAATAATTCAGATGGGATTGATGACGCCTGTTCATGGTTTTCCGGGGGCGGAAAGTTTGCATTTTATTTATCGCGCGCAGGCGTGCGCCCCGTGATTCCACGCGGCTTATGCAAAGGGGTGATGAACAGATTGTCGAACAATAGGGCAATTAAAATTTTCAATTGTTTTAATATGAAAATTTTATGGCGGTGTTGTCGCCTGATTGACCTGTTGTTTCGGCTATATATTTATGCCGTATCGCTTGTGCATATCTGCATGGTCGGGACTTCCTTGTCCATTATTCATCCATTAGTGCCAGGCACTGTGCGGGACGTTGTTGTCGCACGAAGCGTGCCTGGGCGAATAGTGACAAAAAGTGCGCGCATCGCGGCACGGTCTTCATGTGTTGGCGGCAGCTGTGGTACAACGCCGCAGGACAAAGGAATCGTCGCCCGGTTTCCGGGCACACAAGGAGGTAGTGGTGTTTTCCAAGATCAGTCTCGATCAGTGGCGCGCGTTCGTCTGCACGGTCGAGTGCGGCGGTTTCCAGCAGGCCGGCGAGCACATGTACAAGTCGCAGTCGGCGATCAGCCATTCGGTCAACCGCATGGAAATGCTCCTGGGCCAGGAGCTGTTCATCATCGAAGGGCGCAAGGCCGTGCTCACCTCGCTGGGCAAGGCGCTATTGCCCCAGGCCAAGCACCTGCTGGGCGCGGCGCAGAAGCTCGAGCACCTGGCTAACCAGTACCAACCCGGGTTGTTCACCGAGCAGGCGCTGGCGGTGGATGTGCTGTTCCCCATCGAATTGCTGCAACAGGCATTGCAGGAGTTCGCCCTGGAGTACAAGGATCACCGTATCCGCCTGTACGAGACGGCGTTGTCCGGGGCTCGCGAGTTGCTCGAGGACGGCAAGGTCGAGCTGGGCATCGCCAGCAGCCTGCCCTCGGGGTATCTGCAGGAGTTCTTGCTGAATGTCTCGTTGATCTGCGTGGTGGGGGCCAGCCACCCGCTCAGCGAGGCGCAGGGCGAGTTGAGCCTGGACGACATGAAGAACCACCGGCAGGTGGTGATCCGCGATTCCGGCACGCGCAATTCGCAGAACAGCGGCTGGCTGGGGACCTCGCAGCGCTGGACGGTGAGCAGCCTGGCGGCGGCCGAGAGCTTCGTCGAGCGGGGGATGGGCTTTGCCTGGCTGCCGGAGCACCGGGTGCAGCAGGGGTTGGCGCAAGGGCGGTTGGTGCGGGTCAACCTGCAGCATCAGCGGGAGCGGGAGGTGCCGATGTACATGGGGTATCCCGAGGAGTACCGGCACAGTCCCGAGGTGCGGTTGCTGGCGCAGATACTGCGGGAGCGGTGCCGGGAGTATCGGCCGGGGTGATGGCTTGCTCGCACGCTATTCGAGGTGTTCGCCGGTAGTGGTGCAGCGCCTACGAGACCGAGCGCCGCCCGCGCGGCGCATCGCGGATGAATCCGCTCCTACATTTGTTGCAACGTACCGAACCTGTCAGGCCATGGTTGCCCGCCTTGGCGCAGGGCTTGAGACAGGTGGGGCGGCAGAAGCGCCCACCGGAAAACCGCGTCATGCACACGAGGCTAACAACCATGGCCTATCAGGCATGGTCACGTTGCAACAAATGTAGGAGCGGATTCATCCGCGATGCGCCGCGCGGGCGGCGCTCGATCTCCCAGGCGCAGAATCTCTCTCGGCGAACACCCCAGATCCCCCAGAATCTCATGTCGGATCTTTCCGAACCTGAAACCAAATGCTTCAGCCAGCAAAGCTTGGGAACTATCCTACGCGCTTGCCGGAAGCTGCTGCGTTGTCGGGGAAATACCCCACGGATAACTTCACTGGGTCGCCATATCAGGTGACCGGGCGTGAGAACCCGAGGCGTAAATTATCGGCAATCCAGTTATGGCAGCCGTGCCCGGGCAGACTTCGGTCTGGCCGAGTTTCTCTTGCGCCTCGGTTTCTCACCCCGTGCACGGCTGCCACCCTTTGTCCCGTGAGAAAGGCGCCGGAGGGCAGCATTCTTGAACCGCGCAGGAGTGTTGACTATGAAAAAGATCGTCCCAGACCCACCCCGTCTAGCCCCCTTCATCGCAATCCGCCCGACCCTCACCCGCGAAGAAGCCATGACCGCCGCCGTCGAAGTGGCCACGGCTATTTCCGATGTCCTCGATATCTACTTCAAGACCGACCCTGGCGAAGCCCAGGACCGTCTGTTCGCCGCCAGCGACTACCTCGGCCAGCTGGCCTGTGCCTTGCTCGAACACAAGCCAGAGGTGCAGCCATGACCAACGCACGTACCGCGGGCCGGACCCGTTGCATGGACCTGTTCAAGGTCGAGCCGGGCGTTCCCTTCGCGGATGCCTTCAGCGAGTTGTCGGTGCTGCTTGGCTGCATTCGCCACCTCACCTGCGAGGCCGAGATGGAAGGCGACCTGATGGCGGGCAGCGCAGCGCGCATGTTGAGCGCCATGGCCAAGGCGTTGATCGATGACATGGAGCTTGGTATGAACCGCCGCTGTTGATCCGATGGCCCTATCGCGGGGCAAGCCCGCTCCCACGCCCTTGCAAACAACGCATTCAGGCGTGGGAGCGGGCTTGCCCCGCGATAGGGCCGGTGTTGCCAATACCTTACCCGCGCAGATCACTCGGCAGGAAATCCCGCTCCGGCTCGTAATCCAGCTTCAGGTACCCCGCCAATTCGCGCAGGTCCTCCGGGCTCAGGCTGCCAGCCTGCTGCTTGAGCCGCAGGCTGTCGACGATGTACGCATAGCGCGAGACGTTGTAGTCACGCACCGCGTTGTACAGGTCGCGCTGGGCATCGAGGATATCGACGATGTTGCGGCTGCCCACCTCATACCCCGCCTCGGTGGCCCGCAACGAGCCCTGGCTGGAGATGATGCTCTGGCGCCGCGCCCGTACCTGCTCGACATCGCTGACCACCGCGCGGAAGGCGTTGCGCGACCCTTCCAGCACCTCGCGTTCGAGGCTGGTGCGGCCGTACTCGGTACGCGCCAGCTCATGGGTGGCCTGGCGCACCCGCGCGCTGGTGCCGCCGCCGCTGAACAGCGGCAGCTTCATCTGCACCATCACCGAGCTGTCGCGCTGGTTGCCGGGGCGCTGGCCGAAGTGCGCGCTGGAGTCCATCAGGTCGCTGTCACCCTCGGCGTAGCCCATGGCCAGGTTGAAGGTCGGCAGGTGATCGGCCTTGCTGCTGCGCAGGGTCTGGCCGGCCTGGCTAACGGCGGCCTGGCTGGCGCGCAGGCGCAGGTTCTGCGCCATGGCCTGCTCGACCCAGGCCTCGGCGCGCTCGGGCACCGGCGCCTGCACCGGCAGGCTGTGACGGATCCCGGCCAATGCCGGCTGGGCCTGGCCGGTCAGGCGCATCAGTGCCTGGTAGGCGTCCTCGCTGCGGCGCTGGCTGTCGATCAGGTTGGCGCTGGCGCGGTCGAAGCTGGCCTGGGCCGAGAGCATGTCGTTCTGGTCGGACAGGCCGGCGTCGTAGCTTAGCCGGGTCTGTTGCAGCTGGCGGTCGAAGGCGCGCAGCTCGGCCTTGGCGGTGGCCAAATTGTCCTCGGCCAGCAGGGTGTCGAAGTAGCGGCTGGCGGTGTCGAGGATCAGCTGCTGCTGGAATGCCGAGAAGTCCAGTTCGGCCTGTTCGTTCTCGGACTGCGCGGCCTTGTAGTCGAACCAGCGGCTGAGGTCGAACAGCGGTTGGTCGAGGCTCAGGCGGTACAGGCTGCCGCTGCGTTGCTCGACCTGGCGGCGGTCGCTGCGCACGTCGCCGGCCTCGGCATCCAGGGCCACCTGCGGCAGCAGGCGGGCGCGGGCCAGGGGCACGGCCTCGCGGCGGGCCAGGTAGTTCTCGCGGGCGGCGGCCATGTCGCTGTTGTGCTCGACCACCTGGGCGTACACCGACATCAGCGTCGCACGGTCGGCGGCAACGGCCTGGGCCAGGGGCGCCAGCAGCAGCAGGGGCAGAAGGGTCATACGTAGCATGTCGTTTCTCTTTATTCGGGCCGGCCGCTCCCAGGGGCAGCCGGTCATGGCTGCCACAGGGGAGGGCGGGCTAAGGGGTCAGGCCGGCTGGGTGTAGGCGGCCAGTTCCTGCAGGCGTGGGTCTTCGCTGGCACGGTGGTCCTTGGCCAGCAGCGAGTACACGGTGGGCAGGATGAACAGGGTGAACAGCGTACCGACCAGCATGCCGATGACGATCACCAGGCCCAGGCTGAAGCGGCTGTGGGCACCGGCGCCGCTGGCCAGCAGCAGCGGCACCAGGCCCACCACCATGGCCGCGGTGGTCATCAGGATCGGCCGCAGACGGATCTGCGCGGCGCGTTCGATGGCCGTGCGGCGGTCGAGCTGGTCGGCCTGCTGCAGCTCGTTGGCGAACTCGACCATGAGGATGCCGTGCTTGCTGATCAGGCCGACCAGGGTCACCAGGCCGATTTGCGTGTAGATGTTCACCGTGGCATAGCCCAGGTACAGCGGGATCAGCGCGCCGCACACCGACATCGGCACGCTGACCAGGATCACCAACGGGTCGCGCAGGCTTTCGAACTGCGCCGCCAGCACCAGGTAGATGACCAGGATGGCGAAGATGAACGTCACCACCAGGGCGCTGCCTTCCTGGACGAACTGGCGGGCATCCGACAGCCAGTCATGGCTGAAGCCGGTGGGCAGGGCATCGGCCTGGGCGGCGAGGAACTGCACCGCGTCGCCGATGCTCACGCCCGGCGCCGGCACCGCCTGCAGGGTGGCCGAGTTGAGCTGGTTGAACTGGGTCAGCTTGTTGGGCTCGATCGACATGTCGAAGCTGACCAGGGTCGACAGCGGCACCTGGGCGCCGTTGGCGGCCTTGACGTACTGGCCGACCAGCATCTCGGCCGACAGGCGCTGGGCCCGTGCCACCTGCGGGATCACGTCGTAGGAGCGGCCGTCGAGGGCAAAGCGGTTGACGTAGTTCTCGCCCACCAGTACCGCCAGGGCGTCGCCGATGGCCTGCATGCTGATACCCAGGTCGTTGGCCTTGCTGCGGTCGATGTTGATGTTGACCAGCGGGCTGTTGAAGTCCAGATCGCTGTCGACCACGGCGAACAGGCCGCTGGCCATGGCCGCCTGCTTGATCTTGTCCATGGCGTCGAACACCACGCGGTGGTCCTGGGAGCTCTGGATCACCATCTGCACCGGCAGGCCGCCGGTGGAGCCGGGCAGCGGCGGCAGCTGGAAGGCGAAGATGGCCACGCCCTCGATCTCGCCCACGGCTTTCTGGATCTCGGCTTGCAGCTGGTCGGCGCTGCGCTGGCGCTTTTCCCAGGTGCTCAGGTTGGCGCCGCCGAACGCGGTGCGCGGGCCGTCGTTGCCGTTGACCACCCAGGTGATGTCGGTTTCCGGGAAGGTGGCGAACAGGCGGTCCATGCGGTGCGCGTACATCTGGGTGTAATCGATGTTGGCGTACTGCGGGGCCTTGGCCACCGCCAGCACCTGGGCCTGGTCCTCGACCGGCGCCAGTTCGCGCTGGGCGCCGAGGTAGAGGATCGGCAGGCTGACGAACACCGCCACGGCGATGGCCAGGGTGACCCAGCGGTGGTGCAGGGACACGTCAAGCAAACGGCCATAGCCGTTGCCCAGCCAGTGGAAGAAACGCTCGGCGCCACGCGCCATCGGCCCTTCGCTGGCCTGGCGGTTGAGCAGGAAGGCGCTCATCACCGGCGACAGGGTCAGCGCCACCACGCCGGACACCACCACGGCGCCGGCGAGGGTGAAGGCGAACTCCTTGAACAGCGCGCCGGTCAGCCCGCCCATCAGGCCGATCGGGGCGTACACCGCGGCCAGGGTCAGGGTCATGGCGATCACCGGGCCGGCGATCTCGCGGGCGCCGACCAAAGCCGCATGCAACGGCGTCTTGCCTTCCTCGATATGCCGGTGCACGTTCTCCACCACGACGATGGCGTCGTCCACCACCAGGCCGATGGCCAGGACCATCGACAGCAGGGTCAGCAGGTTGATGCTGAACCCAAACAGGCTCATGATCGCCGCCGCGCCGATCAGCGACAGTGGGATGGTCACCAGCGGGATCAGCACGCTGCGCAGCGAGCCGAGGAACAGGAAGATCACCACGGCGACGATCACCACGGCCTCGACCAGGGTCTTGACCACCTCGTCGATGGACGCCTGGATGAAACGCGCCACCTCGAACACGATGTTGGCGGTCATGCCCGGCGGCATGGTCTCGCGGATCTGCGGCATCATTTCCTGCACTGAGCCGACGATGGTCAGCGGGTTGCCGGCGGGGGTGGCGTGCAGGCCGATGAACACCGCAGGCTCGCCGTCCATGATGCCGCTGGTGTCGTAGGAGGTGGCGCCGAGCTCGGCGGTGCCGATGTCGCTCAGGCGGATCAGCGTGTCGCCGTCGCGGCGCACCACCATCTGGCGGAACTGGTCGACGCTGGTCAGGTCGGTGTTGATGTTGATGTTGGCCGAGACGTACTGGCCCTTGGTCTGCCCGGGGGCGGCCTGGAAGTTGTTCTGGCGGATGGCCTCGGCCACGTCGCTGGCCGACAGGTTGCGCGCGGCCATGCGCGCCGGGTCCAGCCACAGGCGCATGGCCAGTTTCTGGCCGCCGAGGATCTGCGCCTCGGCCACGCCGTCGATGGCCGCCAGGCGCGGCTGCACCACGCGGGAGATGTAGTCGGTGATCGCCGGCAGGCCGATGTCCTTGCTCGAGAAGCCGACGTAGATCACCGCCGTGCCTTCGCCGGAAGACTTGGCCACCACCGAGTCGTAGGCGCCTTCGGGCAGGCGGTACTTGACCTGGTTGACGGCGGCCATGATCTCGGTGAGGGCCTTGTTGGAGTCGGCATTGAGCTTCAGGCGCACGCTGATGACGCTCTTGCCCTGGGTCGAGGTCGAGCTCAGGTAGTCGACGCCGTCGACCGAGGCCACGGCCTGCGAGATGGGCTGGGTGACGAAGCCCTGCATCAGCTGCGAGCGGGCGCCGGGGTATTCGGTGGTGATGGTGATGGTCGCGCTTTCCAGCTGCGGGTACTGGCGGATCGGCAGGTTCAGCAGCGCCAACAGGCCAAGCATGACGATCATCGCGCAGACCACCAGGGTCAGTACCGGGCGGCGGATGAACAGGTCGGTGAATTTCATGGTGCTACAGGTCCTTTTCAGTGGCACGCAAACCCATTACTGCTGGGCCAGGTCCGGCTTGCGCGGGGTGCTGGCGGCCAGGGTGTCATCGGTGACCCGCACCGGCATGCCGTTGCTCAGGCGGATCTGCCCCGAGACCACCACGCGGTCGCCCGGGGTCAGCGCGTCGAGCACCACCACGCGATCGTCGCGGCGCGCGCCGAGCCTGACGAACACCTGCTCCACGCGCAGGGCGCCGTCCTTCTCGCGCAGCACGTACAGCGAGTTGCCGTAGGCGCTGTAGCTGATCGCCGTCTCCGGCACGCTCAGCACATCGGCGTGGCTCGGCAGCTCGATGCTGACGTTGGCGAACATGCCCGGCTTGAGTTGCTGGCCGGGGTTGTCGAGGGTTGCCTGCACCAGCATGGAGCGGGCGCCCGGGTCGATCTGCGGCTCCAGGGTGGTGACCGCGGCGACAAAGCGCTGCTGCGGCCAGGCGTCGACCTTGAGGGTGATGGCTTGGCCCGCCTGCAGGGCGGCGGCGGACTGCTCGGGCAGCGGGAAGTTGACGTGCAGGCGCGACAGCTCGGTGAGGGTTACCAGGCTGTCGCCGGGGCTGACGTACTGGCCGAGGTTGACCTTGCGGATACCCAGCACGCCGGCGAACGGGGCGCGGATGGTCTTCTGCGCGATCTGCGCCTGGACCTGGGCGATCTCGCCGAGCAGCTGGTCGTAGTTGGCCTGGGCCTGATCCAGCTGGGCCTGGGTGGAGGCCAGCGGCAGCACCTTGCGCGTGCGCTCCAGGGCCAGCTTGGCGTTCTTGGCCTGGGCCTGCAGCTTGGCCAGCTCGCCGCGTTCGGGCGCGTCGTTGAGCTTGACCAGCACCTGGCCTGCGGCCACGGCCTTGCCGGCGGTGAACTCCAGCGCGGTGATACGCCCGCCGACCTCGGGCGAGACATTGACCTGGTGTACCGCCTCCAGGGTGCCGACGGCGCTGAGCACCTGCGGCATCGGGCCCGACTGCACGCGGGCGATTGCCACCGGGGTGGCGTTGGCCTGGGCGGCGGGGGCGTCGTTGGCCACTACCGCCGGGGCGGGCAGCAGGGCCATGGCCAGCAGCGACAGGGAAGTGCCGGCGGCGATCCAGTAACGGTTTTTCATTGGGCGGCTCCTTGTGCCTGGTTCTGGTTGGCACGGACCTGGATGAAGGTCTGGCGCAGTTGCTCGAGGCTCAGCGCGCCGGGGACCAGGTAGCGGCCGTCGATCACCAGGCTGGGCACCGAACTGATGCCCAGGCGCCGGCCCTGGGCCAGTTCTTCCTCGAGCATCTGCGGGGCCTGCTGGTCGAATGCCGTGGCGAAGGCCTGCGGGTCGAAACCGGCTTCGGCGGCCACCGCCAGCACGGTGGCGCGGTCACCGATGTTGCGGGCCTGCACCAGGTGGGCTTCCTGCAGGCGGTCGAACATACGCTCGTGGCCTTCGTTGCCGCCCAGGGCCTTGGCGGTCTGGCAGGCCAGGCCCGCGAGCAGGCCGGTGGGGTACTCGAAGTCCTGCTGACGCATGGCTTCGATGTTGATGCGCTTGACGTCCTCGGCACGCGAGCACGACAGCCAGTGGCTGAGGATGGTCTCTTTGGCCTTGGGCATCGAGCCGAAGCGCTCGACCATCGCCTCGCGGCTGGTCTGCAGGATGAAGCTGCGGTGCTGCACGTCCAGGTTCAGTTCGTCCTGCAACTGCTTCAGGCGCGGGGCGAGGACGAAGCACCAGCCGCAGACGACATCGTGGAAGAATTCGACTTTCAGGGGTGACATGGCAGTGATCCGGTTTCAGGGAGGGATGGCCGCACTATCCACAGCGCCCCGGCAAGAAAAAAGCGACAAAAGTGCCGCAAACCCTCTCATCCCCTTCATCGATGGCCGCCCGGCCCGGCCGCGAGCGGGTAGAATGGCGCTTTTGCCTGACCGTAGCCGACATGAGCCCAGCCATTGCCACCCTCGAGCAGCACCTGCTCGCCGCCCTCGACCCTGCCCCCCAGGAGACTCGCCGCCTGTTCCATGGCCGTGGCCGCTGCTGGCCGGGGCTTGAACAGATCACCGTCGACTGGCTCGACGGCGTGTTGCTGGTGGCGCTGTTCCGCGAGCCGCCCGAGGGCCAGCTGGCCGAGCTTGAAGCAATGCTGATGGCGTTGGCCGAGCGCCCGCAGTGGAGCGGCCAGGCCATCCTGCTGCAGCACCGCTACCTGCCCGACAGCCCTGGGCAGTGGCTGTGGGGCGCGCCGTGCCAGCAGCGCGAGGTGGTCGAGGATGGCCTGAAGTACCTGCTCGACCTGGGCGTGCGACAGAACAACGGCCTGTTCCTCGACATGCGCTACGGCCGGCGCTGGGTGCGCGAGCAGGCGGGCGGCAAGCGCGTGCTCAACCTGTTCGCCTATACCTGTGGTTTCTCGGTGGCCGCGATTGCCGGCGGCGCCGAGCAGGTGGTCAACCTGGACATGGCCAAGTCGGCGCTGTCCCGTGGCCGCGACAATCACCGGCTCAATGGCCATGACGCCTCGCGGGTCGCATACCTGGGGCATGAGCTGTTCAAGTCGTGGGGCAAGGTGCGCAAGTACGGGCCGTACGACCTGATCATCATCGATCCGCCGACCTTCCAGCGCGGCAGCTTCGTGCTGACCCAGGACTACGCCAAGATCCTTCGGCGTTTGCCGGAGTTGTTGACTGAAGGCGGCACGGTATTGGCCTGCGTCAACGATCCGGGGATCGGGCCGCAGTTTCTCATCGAGGGGATGGCCGAGCAGGCGCCGGGGCTGGCGTTCGTCGAGCGGCTGGAGAATCCGCCGGAGTTTCCCGATGCGGATCCGGAGGGTGGCCTGAAGGCGCTGGTGTTTCACCAGGGGTGATCAGTAGCCCTTACCGGCCTATCGCCGGCAAGCCGGCTCCCACAGGAGATCGCGTTCCCAGTCGGAGCAACTGTCTTGTGTTGTTTGTAGTGGCCTCATCGCTGGCAAGCCAGCTCCCACAGGGATAGCGCAAGGGTTGAGGTTTGCGCGTTCGGTGTGGGAGCCGGCTTGCCGGCGATAGGCCGGTACAGGTCAGTGATCAATGGCTGGTATAGATCTGGTCGAACACGCCACCGTCATTGAAGTGGGTCTTCTGCACAGTACGCCAGTCGCCGAAGGTCTTCTCCACCGACAGGAAGTCGACTTTCGGGAAACGGTCGGTGTACTTGGCCAGCACGGTGGCGTCACGCGGACGCAGGTAGTTGTTCGCGGCGATCTCCTGGGCCTCCGGCGACCACAGGTACTTCAGGTATTCCTCGGCCACGGCCTGGGTACCTTTCTTGGCCACCACCTTGTCGACCACGCTCACCGGCGGCTCGGCCTCGGCCGACACGCTCGGGTAGACCACTTCGAACTGGTCGCGGCCGAACTCGCGGGCGATCATCTCGGCCTCGTTCTCGAAGGTCACCAGCACATCGCCGATCTGGTTGGTCATGAAGGTGGTGGTGGCGGCGCGGCCACCGGTGTCCAGTACCGGGGCCTGCTTGAACAGCTTGCCGACGAAGTCGCGGGCCTTGCTTTCGTCACCGCCCTGCTTGAGCACGTATCCCCAGGCCGAGAGGTAGGTGTAGCGGCCGTTACCCGATGTCTTCGGGTTGGGCACGATCACCTGCACGCCGTCCTTCAGCAGATCCGGCCAGTCCTTCAGCGCCTTGGGGTTGCCCTTGCGCACGATGAACACGGTGGCCGAGGTGAACGGCGCGCTGTTGTTCGGCAGGCGCGTTACCCAGTTGTCCGGCACCAGCTTGCCGTTGTCGGCCAGGGCGTTGATGTCGGTGGCCATGTTCATGGTGATCACGTCGGCCGGCAGGCCATCGATCACCGCGCGCGCCTGCTTGCTCGAGCCGCCGAAGGACATCTGCAGGTTGACCTTTTCGTTGTGCTCCTTCTCCCAGTGCTTCTGGAACGCCGGGTTGTAGTCCTTGTAGAAGTCGCGCATCACGTCGTAGGACACATTGAGCAGGGTAGGGGCGGCCTGGGCGAGGTTGCCCAGGGCCAGGCCCGCGGCGAGCAGCGAGGCACTGAAGAGTTTTTTCACTGGGGGCATTCCTTGTTCTGATTCAAAGGGTTGGCGATATGCCAGCGACTATAGCGTTTGGCGCTATGGTGGCTAAAGACCAAATGGCTCTTTGCTTATGCTTGCCCTGCATTGGGGATGCTGCCTATTGCTTGGGAAACAACGCATTGCCACAGCGCGAACAGAACGCCGCGCCATGCTCGTGGTGGTGCTTGGCACAGGTCGGGCAGTCATGCTGCAACTGTTCGCCGCGCATGGCATTGGCCAGTTCGGCGGTGAAGATCCCGGTGGGCACGGCGATGATCGAGTAACCGGTGATCATCACCAGCGACGACAGCACCTGCCCCAGCGGCGTAGTCGGCACGATATCGCCGAAGCCCACGGTGGTGAGGGTGACGATGGCCCAGTAGATGCCCTTGGGGATGCTGGTGAAGCCATGCTCCGGCCCTTCGATCACGTACATCAACGTGCCGAACACGGTCACCAGGGTCGACACGCTGACCAGGAACACGATGATCTTCTGCTTGCTGCCCTGCAGCGCCGCCAGCAGGTAGTGGGCCTGCTTGAGGTAGGGGCTGAGCTTGAGCACGCGGAAGATCCGCAGCATGCGCACCACGCGGATGATCAGCAGGTACTGGGCGTCGCTGTAGTAAAGGGCGATGATCCCCGGCACGATCGCCAGCAGGTCGACCAGCCCGTAGAAGCTGAAGGCATAGCGCAGTGGCTTGGGCGAGCAGTACAGGCGGGTGATGTATTCGGCGAGGAAGATCGCGGTGAAGCCCCACTCGATCCCGGCCAGCAGCCCGGCGTAATTCTGGTGAACGTCGTCGATGCTGTCGAGGATCACCGTCACCAGGCTGGCCAGGATGATCAGCAGGAGAATCTTGTCGAAGCGTCTGCCAGCCGTGGTGTCGGTCTGGAAGACGATGACGTAGAGCCGCTCGCGCAGGCTCGCAGGGTTGTCCATGGGCTCGTTCCAATAGGTGGATGGGCAGAGCCTAGGGGCTGGGTATCAGCTGTGCAAGCGGGGTGCGTTGCGGCGCTGGTTGACCTGGACCAGGTGGTTGCCCAGGTGCATCAGCCAGCACGCGGCCACAAAAGGCGCGGTCAGCCCGGAAATCGGCAGCAGGTTGAACAGCGGCTGCAGCAGCAGGGCGCAGGCGATGGCGAGCAAGGTCATCCAGGGTTTCTCACCCTGGCGGCTGAAGGCCAGGGCTGCCAGGGCGGCGTTGAAGCCATACAGCCCCAGCCACGCGGCCTGCGTTTCTCCAGCCAGCAGCGCGACACCACCGCCGATGGCCGAGCCGATCAACGCCCAGGTGGCGGCATAGGGGTTGGCGAAGTACATGCCGATGACGATCAGCAGGCCGGCCATGGGCTTGTCGAGCAAAAAGATCTGCCCTACGCCGCGCAGCAGGGCATACACAGGATCGGCTTCGACATAGCCGTTGGCCGACGGCTCGGTCAGCAGCAACGCGGCCCAGCCCAGCAGCACGAAGGGCGCGGTGTAGGCGATCAGCAGCTTGCCGCCGCGCTTGCGCCATTGGTGGGTGAGCATGCTCGACAGGCCGCCGGCGGCGATGATCAGCGGTGGCAGGATCGCCGACCAGGGCAGTACGGCGCTGATCAGGATGCCGATCAGCACGCCGTTGTAGCAGTACAGCCCGGCCTGGCGGTCGGCGCGGTCGTAGCCGCGGCGTTGGGCGGTAAGCAGGCCGGCCAGGGCGCCGAGCAGGGCGCCGCCGACCAGGTTCGGCGCGGTCAGCAGGATGGCCAGCAGGCAGCACAGGCCGCACAGGGGATTGCGCAGCAGCAGCACCTGGCTGAAACCGTTGAGCAAGGCCGTGGCCCAGTCGGGGCACGGGTTGACGAAATTCTTGGTGTACATGGGCAGTCGGTAAGGTGAGTGGGGGAGCGGTGGGCCTCTTCGGGCCTCGGTTTTCCGCAGGTTCGGTGTATCGGGAGGGCAAAGCCCTCCCGGCGATCTCAGACCAAGGTCTCGATCCGCAGCGTATTAGTCGAACCCGGCTTGCCGAAAGGCACACCGGCGGTGATCAGCAGCGTGTCGCCACGGCTGGCCATGCCTTGGGCCTGGGCGATCTCCAGCGCCGTGGAGACCACTTCGTCGACCTGGCGCAGGCGGTCGTTGACCACCGAGTGCACGCCCCAGGCCACGCTCAGGCGGCGGGCGGTGTTCAGGTTCGGCGTCAGGTTGAGGATCGGCGCCCGTGGCCGCTCGCGGGCGGCGCGCAGGGTGGAATTCCCCGATTCGCTGTAGTTGACCAGCACCGCCACCGGCAGGATGCCGCTGATGCGGCGGATCGCGCAGCTGATGGCGTCCGACACCGTGGCTTCGGCCTTGGGCCGGCCAACGTCGAGCTGGGCCTGGTAGTCCGGGCCGTTCTCCACCTGGCGGATGATCTTGCTCATCATCTGCACGGCTTCCAGCGGGTAGTCGCCCGAGGCGGTCTCGGCCGACAGCATCACCGCGTCGGCGCCTTCGGCCACGGCGTTGGCCACATCGGTGACCTCGGCGCGGGTCGGGGCCGGGGAGAAGCGCATGGATTCGAGCATCTGCGTGGCCACCACCACCGGCTTGCCCAGCTGGCGGCAGGTATTGATGATGCCCTTCTGGATCTGCGGCACGCTCTCGGCCGGCACTTCCACGCCCAGGTCGCCACGGGCGACCATGATCGCGTCGGACAGCTCGGCGATGGCCTGCAGCTGCTCGACCGCCGAGGGCTTCTCGATCTTGGCCATCAGGTAGGCACGGTCGCCGATCAGCTCGCGCGCTTCGAGGATGTCTTGCGGGCGCTGCACGAACGACAGGGCCACCCAGTCCACGCCCAGCTCGAGGCCGAAGGTGAGGTCGCGGCGGTCCTTCTCGGTGAGCGGGGATAGGTCGAGCACCGCCTGGGGCACGTTGACGCCCTTGCGGTCGGACAGCTCGCCGCCGGCCAGCACTTCGGTGTCGATGGCGTCACTGTGCTTGGCGGTGACGCGCAGGCGCAGCTTGCCGTCATCGAGCAGCAGGTCCATGCCGGGCTCCAGCGCGGCGATGATCTCCGGGTGCGGCAGGTTCACCCGGCGGCTGTCGCCCGGGGTCTTGTCCAGGTCCAGGCGCAGGGCCTGGCCGCGTTGCAGTTGCACCTTGCCGTCGGCGAAGCGGCCGACGCGCAGCTTCGGCCCCTGCAGGTCCATGAGGATGCCCAGCGGGTAGTTGAGCTGCTGCTCGACTTCGCGGATCCACTGGTAGCGCAGGGCGTGGTCGGCGTGTTCGCCGTGGCTGAAGTTGAGGCGGAAGATGTTCACCCCGGCCTCGACCAGCTGGCGGATGTCATCGATGCCCTTGATCGCAGGCCCGAGGGTGGCGAGGATTTTTACTTTTTTATCAGGCGTCATGAGGGGTCGGTCTCGAGGATCAGGATGGCGCGGAAGTCATTGACGTTGGTGCGGGTCGGCTCGGTGACGATCAGCGCGTCGAGCGCGGCGAAGTAGCCGTAGCCGTTGTTGTTGTCCAGCTCATCGCTTGCCGACAGGCCCAGGGCTTCGGCGCGGGCGTGGCTGTCCGGGGTCATGAAGGCGCCGGCGTTGTCCTCGGAGCCGTCGATGCCGTCGGTATCGCCGGCCAATGCGTACACCCCCGGCAGGCCCTTGAGGCTTTCGGTAAGGCTGAGCAGGAACTCGGCGTTGCGCCCGCCACGGCCATTGCCGCGCACGGTGACGGTGGTCTCGCCGCCGGAGAGGATCACGCAGGGTGCCTTCAGCGGCTGGCCGTGCAGGACGACCTGGCGGGCGATGCCGGCATGCACCTTGGCCACCTCGCGCGACTCGCCTTCCAGGTCACCGAGGATCAGCGGGCTGAAGCCGGCCTGGCGGGCTTTCACCGCGGCGGCCTCGAGCGACTGCTGGGGCCTGGCGATCAGTTGGAAGTGGCTGCGCGAAAGAGCCGGGTCGTCGGCCTTGACGGTTTCCGACGCCGGGTTGTTGAGCCAGTCGATGACGGCCTTGGGCGCTTCGATGTTGTAGCGCTTGAGGATCGCCAGGGCATCGGCCGAGGTGCTGGGGTCGGCCACGGTGGGGCCGGAGGCGATGACCGTGGCCAGGTCGCCCGGTACATCGGAAATCGCGTAGGTGTAGACGGTGGCCGGCCAGCAGGCCTTGGCCAGGCGCCCGCCCTTGATCGCCGAGAGGTGCTTGCGCACGCAGTTCATCTCGCCGATGGTGGCGCCGGATTTCAGCAGGGCCTTGTTGATCTGCTGCTTGTCGGCCAGGGTCAGGCCTTCGGCGGGTAGGGCCAGCAGGGCCGAGCCACCGCCGGAGAGCAGGAAGATGACGCGGTCGTCTTCGCTCAGGTTGCTGACCAGCGCGAGCACGCGCTTGGCCACGGCCAGGCCGGCAGCGTCGGGGACCGGGTGGGCGGCTTCGACCACCTCGATCTTCTGGCAGCTGGCGCCATGGCCGTAGCGGGTGACCACCAGGCCAGAGACTTCGCCCTGCCAGCTCTTCTCGACCACTTCGGCCATGGCGGCAGCGGCCTTGCCGGCGCCGATGACGATGACCCGGCCGCTACGGTCGGCGGGCAGGTGGGGTTCGAGGACCTGACGGGGGTGGGCGGCGGCGATGGCTGTGTCGAACAGCTCGCGCAGGAATTTTTGTGGATCGACCGACATGGCAGGCTCCCAGATTCTTGTTGTTCTGCAAAATCGAAAACGCCCCTGGAACTGCCTCCGTGCAGGCCGAACCAGGGGCGGGTGTTGCTCGGTGTCACCTCATGGACCTGTGGTTACAGGTTCATTGGTGTTGGCCGCATCGCGGATGAATCCGCGAAGGGCAGGTACAGGTTTACTTGTCGTCGCGGATCGAGAAGTTGGCCATGTGCTCCAGGCCCTTGATCAGCGCCGAGTGGTCCCAGTTGCCGCCGCCCAGGGCCTGGCAGGTGTTGAACACTTGCTGGGCATTGGAGGTGTTGGGCAGGTTGATGCCCAGCTCCTTGGCGCCTTGCAGGGCCAGGTTGAGGTCCTTCTGGTGCAGGTTGATGCGGAAGCCTGGGTCGAAGGTGCCTTTGATCATGCGCTCGGCGTGCACTTCGAGGATCTTCGACGATGCGAAGCCGCCCATCAGCGCCTCGCGCACCTTGGCCGGGTCGGCGCCGTTCTTGGCGGCGAACAGCAGGGCTTCGGCAACGGCCTGGATGTTCAGGGCGACGATGATCTGGTTGGCCACCTTGGCGGTCTGGCCATCGCCGTTGCCGCCGACGCGGGTGATGTTCTTGCCCATGGCTTCGAACAGCGGCAGGGCGCGCTCGAAGGCTTTCGGGCAGCCGCCGACCATGATGCTCAGGGTCGCGGCCTTGGCGCCGACTTCGCCGCCGGACACCGGGGCGTCCAGGTAGGCGGCGCCGGTGGCCTTGATCTTCTCGGCGAAGGCTTTGGTGGCGGTAGGCGAGATCGAGCTCATGTCGATCACCACCTTGTTCGGGCCCACGCCTTCGGCGACGCCATTTTCACCGAACAGCACGCTTTCGACCTGTGGGGTGTCGGGCACCATGACGATGATGAATTCAGCTTCCTGGGCCACTTCCTTCGGGTTGGCCAGGGCCACGCCGCCAGCGGCGATCAGGTTGGCCGGAGCTGCGTCGTGGTGGGTCGAAACGAAGATGCTGTGACCTGCTTTTTGCAGGTTCTGGGCCATGGGGTTGCCCATGATGCCGGTGCCGATGAAACCGATTTTAGCCATGAGAGATTACCTCGTTGTAATTGTTGAATCTCGATGGAGCAGGCGGTGCGAACCTTGTGGGAGCTGGCTTGCCAGCGATTGCGATCGATATGCAAACGATGTTGGCCGTGTTGACGCTATCGCTGGCAAGCCAGCTCCCACAGGGGCCAATCAGGGCAGCCCCTTCGAGCGAATCCTTAGATAGCGTTGTGAGTTTTGAGCCAGCCCAGGCCGGCTTCGGTGGTGGTCTTGGGCTTGTACTCCGCGCCCACCCAGCCCTGGTAGCCGATGCGGTCCAGGTGCTCGAACAGGAAGCGGTAGTTGATCTCGCCGGTGCCCGGCTCGTGGCGGCCCGGGTTGTCGGCCAGCTGCACGTGGTTGATCAGCTTGAGGTTGGTTTCCAGGGTGCGCGCCAGGTCACCTTCCATGATCTGCATGTGGTAGATGTCGTACTGCAGGAACAGGTTGTCGCTGCCCACCTCGGCCTGGATTTCCAGGGCCTGTTTCGTGGTATTCAGGTAGAAGCCCGGGATGTCGCGGGTGTTGATCATTTCCATGACCAGGCGGATGCCGGCGGCCTTGAGCTTGTCGGCGGCGTAGCGCAGGTTTTCCACGAAGGTCTTGCGCACGGTGGCGCAGTCCGGGCCTTGCGGGCGGATGCCGGCCAGGGCATTGACCTGGGTGTTGCCCAGCACCTTGGCGTACTCGATGGCCTTGTCGACACCGGCGCGGAACTCTTCGACGCGGTCGGGGTGGCAGGTGATGCCACGCTCACCTTTCGACCAGTCGCCCGCGGGCAGGTTGAACAGCACCTGGGTCAGGCCATGGGCGTCGAGCTGCTGCTTGATCTCGGCGGCGCTGAAATCGTACGGGAAGAGGTATTCGACGCCGCTGAAACCAGCGTCGGCGGCGGCCTTGAAGCGAGCCAGGAAGTCCTGTTCGGTGAACAGCATGGACAGGTTGGCGGCGAAGCGAGGCATAAGTCGTCTCCTTGCGTTGATTGCCCCCGCGCGCGGCGCGGGGGCGTCAGGCGATCAGTCCAGCAGCGAGATGGCGGTCGGCGCGTCGTTGCCGACCAGGGCGAGGTCTTCGAACTCGTTGACCGCGTTGATCTCGGTGCCCATGGAAATGTTGGTCACACGCTCGAGAATCACTTCGACCACCACCGGCACGCGGAACTCTTCGGCCATCTTCTGCGCCTTGAGCAGGGCAGGGGCGATCTCGGCCGGTTGGAACACGCGGATGGCCTTGCAGCCCAGGCCCTCGACCACGGCGACGTGGTCGACACCGTAGGTGGCGGCGTCGGTGGAATTGATGTTCTCGAACGCCAGTTGTACACAGTAATCCATGTCGAAACCACGCTGCGCCTGGCGGATCAGGCCGAGGTAGGCGTTGTTCACCAGCACGTGGACGTACGGCAGGTTGAACTGCGCGCCCACCGCCAGCTCTTCGATCATGAACTGGAAGTCGTAGTCACCGGACAGCGCGACCACCTTGCGTTTCGGGTCGGCCTTGACGACACCCAGCGCGGCAGGGATGGTCCAGCCCAGCGGGCCGGCCTGGCCGCAGTTGATCCAGTGGCGTGGCTTGTACACGTGCAGGAACTGCGCGCCGGCGATCTGCGACAGGCCGATGGTGCTGACGTAGGTGGTGTCCTTGCCGAACACTTCGTTCATTTCCTGGTACACGCGCTGCGGCTTGACCGGGACGTTGTCGAAGTTGGTCTTGCGCTGCAGGGTAGCCTTGCGTTCCTGGCAGTCTTCCAGCCAGGCCTTGCGGCACTTGAGCAGGCCTGCGGCTTTCCATTCGCGGGCCACTTCGAGGAACACGTCCAGGGCCTTGCCGGCGTCCGAGACGATACCCAAATCTGGAGTGAACACTCGGCCGATCTGGGTCGGTTCGATGTCCACGTGCACGAACTTGCGGCCTTCGGTGTAGACGTCGACGGAGCCGGTATGGCGGTTGGCCCAGCGGTTGCCGATGCCGAACACCAGGTCGGACTTGAGCATGGTCGCGTTGCCGTAGCGGTGCGAGGTCTGCAGGCCGACCATGCCGACCATCAATTCGTGATCGTCCGGGATGGTGCCCCAGCCCATCAGGGTTGGCACTACCGGGACGCCGGTCAGCTCGGCGAACTCGACCAGCTTGTCGCTGGCGTCGGCGTTGATGATGCCGCCGCCAGCTACCAGCAGCGGGCGCTCGGCGTCATTGAGCAGGGCCAGGGCTTTTTCAGCCTGGACGCGGGTGGCGGCTGGCTTGCTGATCGCCAGTGGCTCGTAGGCATCGATGTCGAACTCGATCTCGGCCATCTGCACGTCGAACGGCAGGTCGATCAGCACGGGGCCTGGGCGGCCGGTGCGCATTTCGTAGAAGGCCTTCTGGAATGCGTAAGGCACCTGGCCCGGCTCCAGCACGGTGGTCGCCCACTTGGTCACCGGCTTGACGATGCTGGTGATGTCGACGGCCTGGAAGTCTTCCTTGTGCAGGCGGGCACGCGGGGCTTGGCCGGTGATGCAGAGGATCGGGATGGAGTCGGCCGAGGCGCTGTACAGGCCGGTGACCATGTCGGTGCCGGCGGGGCCGGAGGTGCCGATGCACACGCCGATGTTGCCCGGGTTGGCGCGGGTGTAGCCCTCGGCCATGTGCGAGGCGCCTTCGACGTGGCGAGCGAGGACGTGATCGATGCCACCGACTTTCTTCAGGGCCGAGTACAGCGGGTTGATCGCGGCGCCGGGAATGCCGAACGCGGTATCTACACCTTCACGGCGCATGACCAGAACGGCTGCATCGATTGCTCTCATTTTGCTCATGGTTTGTGCCTCATCGATTTTGTAATTGTATACAACTTGCGTTGCGTAAGAGTGTATTCATGGTCGGCGCAAAAGGTCAATCCATTTTCGTCGGCGGGTTTGACTTGCTGGTCATGGCGAAAAAGGGCGGCATTTCGTCGCAGTTAGAGACATTGGATCAGAAAATTGTATACAAACAGTGTCTTTGTTGTGTTCTATCGTGTCTATTGGTTTTCAACTGCCCTCAGGGCTTCTCACAACAAGAAGAGGACCTTTTCATGAACGCATTGACCCTCAAACAGGCCGTGGGCGTGGTAAATGCCGCGTTGGCCGCAGGCCGCAAGATCAACGCTGCGCCCTTGACCGTGGCGGTGCTCGACGCCGGCGGGCATCTGCTGGCGTTGCAGCGCGAGGACGGCGCCAGCCTGCTGCGCCCCGAGGTGGCCATTGGCAAGGCCTGGGGTGCGGTGGCGTTGGGCAAGGGTTCGCGCCTGCTGGCGCTGGACTCGCAGCAGCGCCCAGCCTTCTACGCGGCTTTGAACGGGCTCGGCGAGCGACCGGTGGTGCCGGTGCCAGGGGGCGTGCTGATCCGTGACCAGGAGGGCAGGGTGCTGGGGGCGGTGGGGATCAGCGGGGATACGTCGGATATCGACGAGCAGTGCGCAATCAATGCAATTGAGGAAGTCGGGCTGACGGCGGATGCCGGGGTGGCGGCTTAAGGTTCAGTTTCTCTGGGGCCGCTGTGCGGCCCATCGCCGCGGTTCGTCGCCACGACAAGCCGGCTCCCACAGGAATTGTGCAGGGCCTGTGGGAGCCGGCTTGCCGGCGATAAGGGCTGCGCAGCAGCCCCATTGGCCCTGTCAGGCTGCCTCGGGCTCGCAGCCCTTCAGCACCAGGCGGATGATGGTCTCGGCCGCCGCGTCATAGTCGCTGTCGGCCAGCTTGGCCTTGCCGGTCACCACGGCGATCTGCCAGTCGAAATCCGCATAGGTTTGCGTCGCCGCCCAGATGCTGAACATCAGGTGGTGCGGGTCGACGTGGGCGATCTGGCCGCGCTCGATCCAGCGCTGGATGCACTCGATGTTGTGGCGGGCCTGCTCGTTGAGCTGCTCCACCTGGCGCGGCGACAGGTGCGGCGCGCCATGCATGATCTCGCTGGCGAACACCTTGGAGGCGTGGGGCAGGTCGCGGGAGATGCGGATCTTCGAGCGGATGTACGCGCTGAGCACTTCTTTCGGATCGCCGTCGGCGTTGAACGGCGTCGAGGCCTGCATGATCGGCGCGATGATGCTCTCGAGCACCTCGCGGTAGAGGTTTTCCTTCGACTTGAAGTAGTAGTACACGTTCGGCTTGGGCAGGCCGGCCTTGGCCGCGATATCGCTGGTCTTGGTGGCGGCGAAGCCCTTGTCGGCGAATTCTTCACTGGCTGCGCGCAGGATCAGTTCCTTGTTGCGCTCGCGAATGGTGCTCATTGTCGGGAATCTTCCTCGGGTCTGGCCCCTCCAAGAGGGGTCCGGCATGGTAGCACCCGCTCGGACGGGCGCTCAAGGCAGCGTCTTTGGGCTAGAATCCCGGCCATTCGAACCTACTGGAAACATTTTGACATGGCAGGAAGCAGCTTACTGGTACTGATCGACGATATCGCCACGGTACTCGACGATGTCTCGTTGATGACCAAGGTCGCGGCGAAGAAGACCGCCGGGGTACTGGGCGACGACCTGGCGCTCAACGCCCAGCAGGTCACCGGCGTGCGCGCCGAACGCGAGATCCCGGTGGTGTGGGCGGTGGCCAAGGGCTCGCTGGTGAACAAGGCGATCCTGGTGCCGGCGGCGTTGCTGATCAGCGCGTTCATTCCCTGGGCGGTGATTCCGCTGCTGATGGTTGGTGGCGCCTACCTGTGCTTCGAGGGCTTCGAGAAGCTGGCGCACAAGTTCCTGCACAGCAAGGCCGAGGACGACGCGCAGCACGAGGCGCGCAAGGCGGCCGTGGCGGATGAGCAGGTTGACCTGGTGGCCTTTGAGAAGAGCAAGATCAAGGGCGCGGTGCGCACCGATTTCATCCTCTCCGCCGAGATCATCGCCATCACCCTGGGCACCGTGGCCGATGCGCCGCTGAGCCAGCAGATCATCGTGCTGTCGGGGATCGCCATCGTTATGACCCTGGGGGTGTATGGCCTGGTGGCAGGCATCGTCAAGCTCGATGACCTGGGGCTGTGGATGACCAAGAAAGCCTCGGCGCTGAGCCAGGCGGTGGGCAACGGCATCCTGCGCGCAGCGCCGTACATGATGAAAAGCCTGTCGGTGATTGGCACCGCGGCGATGTTCCTGGTCGGTGGCGGGATCCTGGTGCACGGCATCGCGCCGCTGCATCACGCCATCGAGGCGTTCGCCGAGGGGCGCGGCGGGGCGTTGACCGGGGCACTGCTCAATGGTGTGGCGGGGGTGATTGCGGGGGCTGTGGTGCTGGCGGTGGTGAGCGTCGTCGGCAAGCTGTGGCAGGCGCTGCGCCCTGCTCACTGAGTAGCGCAGGGACGTGGGGGCGGGGCAAGCCCGCTCCCACGTCAGACAGAGCCTGAGCGCTGTGTGATCAGAAGTGCACTTTCACCAGGAAGCTCATGGTGTTCTGATCGGTAGTGAAGGCATCGCTGTCCTTGATGCCGTACTTGTTCTTCCAGTAGTCGTACTCGATACCCACGTACAACTGCTTCTCGCCCAGGTGCAGCGCTTTGCCCAGGTCGTACTTGACCTGCGGGTTGAAGTGCAGGTTCGCCTGGTAGGTGCCGCGACGGTTCTCGTCGTTGTCCACCACCCAGTCCATGAAGCCGTCGATGAGAATGTCGGACGAACCCACAGGGATGGTGTAGGACCACACCGGGGTGATCTGCCAGACGTTGTCGCCTGGGCGGCTGCCGTCGGTGGTGCGCTGGTAGAAGTTCAGCTGGAAGTAGTCGAAGCCTGGGATCGCCAGGTCGAAGCCGGGGCCGATCAGGTAGGACTCGGTGTCACCCTCGCCGAACTCGTAGGTCATGGCCAGCAGCACGTCCTTGACCGGGCCGAACTCGAGCTTCTGGTCGAAGATCTTGCCGAACGACAGGCGTGGGCTGAACTCGCCGTAGTAGGTGTTCGGGCCGTTACTGGCGTCCTTCTTGCCCTGGTAGAAGATCTTGTCGAAGAAGAAGAAGTTGTCGCCGTACTTCCACGCATCGGCGTGCTCGAAGGTGACCGTCTGCTGGGTCTCGGGGTTGACCTTGAAGTTCTTGCCCCACAGGTAGGTCAGGCTGTTGTTCTGCCATTGCAGCAGGTCACCGGCTTGGCTGGCGCCGCAGGCCAGCAGGCCGCCGGCGAGGATCAGGCTATTGATGGTACGCATTGCGTGTGTCGCTCCCTTTATTGGATCTGTTGTCAGCGCTCGGGCGCTGTTCTTGTCTTTTGGGTCAGCTTTTTTCAATTGGCCACAGCTGTTTGGCAAGAGCTGCGCCAACTTTTCCACGTTGGGCACAACCATCCTGCTCGACGTCTTTCTGAACGGATGAAATAGGTATTTCACGCTGGCAACACGTTGGCAAACCGCCCGGAAACATTGACTGGGCGGTCAGCAAACGCGGGCGGGATCCTTCCCGCCCCGATCGAGGGGGCGCGCAGATTACTCACTTGCGCGCCGGGCCTCAAGTGCTCCGTCCTGGAGCACGGTGTCACATCATCGGGCATGCGCCCGTTCGGTCAGAAATGCACCTTCACCAGGGCGCTGGCGACGCTCTGGTTGCTGTCCACGTTGCCGCGGCTGTCAATGCCGTACTTGTCCTTCCAGTAGCTGTATTCGAAGCCGACGTAGAGCTGCTTGGCGCCCAGGTTAAGGGCCTTGCCCAGGTCGTATTTGACCTGTGGGTTGAACTGCAGGTTGGCGTGGTAGGTGCCGCGACGGGTCTGGTCGTTGTCGACCACCCAGTCGATGTAGCCGTCGATCAGGATGTCGGACTTGCCCACCGGGATGGTGTAGGACCAGGCCGGGGTGATCTGCCAGACGTTGTCGCCGGGGCGGCTGCCTTCGGTGTTACGCAGGTAGAAATTCAGGGTGAAGTAGTTGAAGCCGGGCACGTTCAGATCGAAGCCGGGGCCGATCAGGTAGGCCTCGTTGTCGCCCTCGCCACGCTCGTAGGTCATGGCCAGCAGCACGTCCTTGACCGGGCCGAAGGCCAGGTTGCGCTCGAAGATCTTGCCGAACGACAGGCGCGGGCTGAACTCACCGTAGTAGGTGGTCACGCCTTTGCCGGGGTCGGCCTTGCCGTTGTAGAAGATCTTGTCGACGAACAGGAAGGTGTCGCCGTACTTCCACTTGTTGGCGTGTTCGAAGGTGATGGTCTGCTGGATGTCGGGGTTGACCTTGAAGTCCTTGCCGTAAAGGTAGGACAGGCTTTCGCCGTGCCACTGCAGCCATTCGCCGGCATGGGCGGGGAGGGTGGCCAGCAGGCTGCTGCCCAGCAGGACGGAGGTGGTGATGCGCTTCATGTTGTGATTCCCGGACTTATTGTTTTTGTAAGGGCTTTTTCGGCGCGCAGGCGCCCCGGACGGCCCATTCCGGCGGGCCGACGGTACTGCGTTACCACAGGGTTGAAGCGGGGCGGCCAGGACGGCGCCGCCCCTGGTCACTCAATGCTGGTGACAGGCATCGTTGTGCGCGGCGCGGTCGGCGCCGCCGAGGATGTTGAACAGCAGGTTCAGCACCAGGGCGCTGAGGGTGGCCATGGCGATGCCACTGTGGGTGATCGGTTCCATCCACTGCGGCATCTGCGCGAAGAACTCCGGGCGCACCACCGGGATCAGGCCAAAGCCGACGCTGACGGCGACCAGCAACTGGTTGCGTCGGTCGGAGATGTCCGCTTCCTGGAGGATCTTGATCCCGGTGGCGGTGACCATGCCGAACATGGCGATGGACGCGCCGCCCAGTACCGCGGGCGGGATCGAGGCGATCAGGAAGGCCGCCTTGGGCAGCAGGCTGAGCAGGATCAGCAACGCGCCGGCCATCACCGTGACGTAGCGGCAGCGCACCCCGGTCATCTGCACCAGGCCGATGTTCTGGGCGAACGAGGAGTGGGTGAAGGTGTTGAAGAAGCCGGCGATGAACGACGCGCCGGCATCGCACAGCAGGCCGCGCCGCAGCATGCCTGGCGTTACTTCACGGTCGGTCACCTTGCCCAGGGCAAGGAACATGCCCGTCGACTCGACGAAGATGATCACCACCACCAGGCACATCGACAGGATCGGCGCCAGGCTGAAGGTCGGCATGCCGAAGTGCAGCGGCGTAACCACCTGCAGCCACGGTGCCTCGCTCAGGCCCGACAGGTCGACCATGCCGATGGAACCGGCGAGCACGTAACCCAGGCCCATGCCCACCAGTACCGACACGTTGACCCAGAAGCCGCGCATGAAGCGGTTGATCAGCAGGATCACCGCCAGCACCAGGCCGGCGACCATCAGGTAGATCGGCGCGCCGAAGGCTTCGGCGTCATGGCCGCCACCGGCCCAGTTGACCGCTACCGGGAACAGCGACAAGCCGATGGAGGTGATGACCGTGCCGGTCACCAGCGGCGGGAAGAAGCGCACGACCTTGGACATGAACGGCGCGATCAGCATGCCGAAGAATCCGGCGGCGATGGTCGCGCCGAAGATCCCCTGCAGGCCGACGCCCGGCATGCCGGCCATGGCCACCATGCTGCCGACGGCGGCGAAGCTGGCGCCCATCATGACCGGCATGCGAATGCCGACCGGGCCGATACCGAAGGATTGGATGATCGTGGCAACGCCGGCGACCAGCAGGTCGGCGTTGATCAGGAAGGCGACTTCTTCGCGGGACAGGCCCGCCGCCTGGCCAATGATCAGCGGCACCGCGATGGCGCCGCCGTACATCAGCAGAACGTGTTGCAGACCCACCAGGATCAGCTGGAACAAAGGCAGGGGCTGTCGTGGCGGCGCAACAGGGATGTACGCCTTGGGTGACTCGGACATGCAGCACCTCGAGTTTTGTTTTTATTCTCGGATCCAAGCGGGCGGCTTCACGTGGCAGGCTCCGGTAAAGGAGGCCGGGGTTCCCGCGTGAAGCCGAACGCTCGATGCTTGCTTGTTACGTAGAGCTTGTAGCGAGGCCGGGAGTACCGGCCTCATTGCGGGGCAAGCCCGCTCCCACGCAGTCGTGGGGTGTCTCAGTTGACCTGCGCGCCTTTGGCGATCCAGTCGCCGACCAGCTTGCGCTCCTCGACGGTCATCTGGGTGATGTTGCCCAGCGGCATGATCTGGCTGGCGACGGCCTGCGCCTGGATGCGCGCGGCCTGGGCCTGGATCTGCTGCGGGGTGTCGAACATCACGCCGGCTGGGGCTGCGCTGAACAGCGGGCTGGTCGGCTTGGCCGAATGGCACACGGTGCAGCGTTCCTGGATGACGGTGTGGATCTTGTCGAAGGTTTCACCGCCAGCCTGGGTGGTGGCCTGGGCAGGTGCCTCGGCGGGGGCCGCAGGTTTGGCGGCTTCCTCGGCGCGCAGCTCGGCGGCGGTCTTGCCACCTACGGCAGTGGCCGGCAGCGGCTGGTACTCGACCTTGGCGGCGGCTTGCTCAGGGGCGGTCGGCAGCGGCTTGGGGCCGGTCACGTAGGCCAGGCAGATCATCGCCAGGGCACCGACTGGCAGGGTCCAGGCGTACTTGTTGCTGTCGTGGCGGGTGTTGAAATAGTGACGGATCAATACCGCGGCCACCGCGATCCCGGCCAGGATCAGCCAGTTGTACTGGCTGCCGTAGGTGCTCGGGAAGTGGTTGCTGATCATGATGAACAGCACCGGCAGGGTGAAGTAGTTGTTGTGGCGCGAGCGCAGCAGGCCCTTGGCCGGCAGCACCGGGTCGGGAGTCTGGTTGTTCTCGATGGCCGCCACCAGCTGGCGCTGCGCCGGCATGATGATACGGAACACGTTGCCGACCATGATGGTGCCGATGATCGCGCCGGTGTGCAGGTACGCGCCGCGGCCGCTGAACACCAGGCTGAAGCCCCAGCAGGCGGCGATGATCAGCACGAACAGCACGGCGCCGAGCAGGGCCGGCTTCTTGCCCAGGGGCGAGTCGCAGAGGAAGTCGTAGATGAACCAGCCGGCGATCAGCGAGCCAATACCAATGGCCACGCCTTCGGCACCGCTGAGGGTGCTGCCGGGTGCCAGCAGGTACAGGGTCGGGTTCCAGTAGAACACCACGCACAGCAGGGCGATCCCGGACATCCAGGTGAAGTAGGCTTCCCATTTGAACCAGTGCAGGTTCTCGGGCATCTTCGGCGGGGCCAGCTTGTATTTTTCCAGGTGGTAGATACCACCACCGTGGATGGCCCAGAGGTCACCCGACAACCCATCGCGCGGGTTGCTTCGGTTCAGGTGGTTCTCCAGCCAGACGAAGTAGAACGATGCACCGATCCAGGCCACGCCGGTGATCATGTGAACCCAGCGAATGCTCAGGTTCAGCCATTCGTGAAGGTGTGCTTCCACAGTATATACCTTTCGCCAGTCACCGTTCAGGGACTGCACGAAACACTTCTGCGCGGCGATCCTGCTGCGTTGAAAACAGGCTCGGAATGCTCATTTGCAATGAGCAAACTCCGCTTCCTCGCCTGTTTTCGCCTTGCCTGATCGCCGCTCGAAGCATTTCGTACAGCCCCTCGGATGACCGACCCTTTCTTATTGGTGGGGATTGAGGATCAACATCTGTTCCTCGGGGAAGTAATGCTCATCGCAGTTGTTGCCGGAACCACTGCGATCAACCACCAGGAAGTCATCCCGCTTTTCGATCGTCAGCACCGGGTGGTGCCAGACGCCGCGATGGTAATTGATGCCCTGCCTGCCATTGCTGCGGAAGGCGCGGACCAAGCCTGATACAGGTGCATCGCCAAGTGGCGCGACCACGATCAGAAAGGGGTTGCCGAGCAGCGGGATGAAAGCCTGGCTGCCCAGCGGATGGCGTTCCAGCATGCGCACGGTCAGCGGCATCTCCAGCGCGTCGGCGCGGAAGATGCTGATGATCGCCTTGTCTTCAGGCTCGGCGGTCTCGACCGTGGCGAGCTTGTGGAAGCGCATGGTCGAGCCGTTGTTGATCATGAAGTGGTCGCTGCCGTCGGTTTCGATCACGTCACCGAAGGGGGCGAAGGCTTCTTTGGTCAGGGGCTCGATCATCAGGGTGCGCATGCGGTTATCTCTTCTATTCGTTGTTGGGTGGGTTGGCTTGCCGGCCAGGCCCTGGGTGCGGACGCGTCACGCACTCGGGCCAGGACGGGGTTCAACCCTCAAAGCTGAAGCAGGCGGAACAGGGCAATCAGGTTGATCTGGGCCAGGGCTTCCTTGAACTCGGCATCGGTGTCGTTGTGGATGCGTTTTTCGAAGGAGGCGAGGATCTGGTGCCGGTTGCTGCCCTTGACCGCCATGATGAACGGGAACTGGAACTTGGCCTTGTAGGCGTCGTTGAGTTCGGTGAAGCGGGCGAACTCTTCAGCGGTGCACTGGTGAATACCGGCGCCGGCCTGCTCGTTGGTGCTCGATTCGGTCAGCTCGCCCTGGATGGCGGCCTTACCGGCCAGGTCCGGGTGAGCGTTGATCAGTGCCAGCTGGTCGGCGTGGTTGGCGCTGAGCAGGATGTCGCTCATGCGCTGATGCAGCGCCTCGATCTCGTCCAGCTCGGCCAGTTGCCCCAGGTCGTAGGCTTTTTCGGCGACCCACGGTGAGTGCTCGTAGATGTCGGCGAAGGCCGCGACGAAGGCGGCGCGGTCCAGGGTGGAGGGCTTGAGGGTCTTGAAGGCGGTCATCAGGCGTTCTCTTTCTTGTACGGGTGGGTGGCGTGCCAGTGGCGGGCGATGTCCACGCGACGGGCGAACCAGACCTGCTCGTGGCTCTTGGCGTAGTCGACGAAGCGCTTGAGCGCGGCCAGGCGCGCCGGGCGGCCGACCAGGCGGCAGTGCAGGCCGATGGAGAGCATCTTCGGCGCCTCGGCGCCTTCCTCGTAGAGCACGTCGAAAGCGTCCTTGAGGTACTGGAAGAACTGCTCGCCGCAGTTGAAGCCCTGTACCTGGGTGAAGCGCATGTCGTTGGTGTCGAGGGTGTAGGGGATCACCAGGTGCGGCTTGCCGGTCGGGTTGCTCGGCTCCCAGTAGGGCAGGTCGTCGTCATAGGTGTCGCTGTCGTAGAGGAAGCCGCCTTCCTCCATGACCAGGCGCCGGGTGTTCGGGCCGGTGCGGCCGGTATACCAGCCCAGTGGGCGTTCGCCGGTGAGTTCGGTGAGGATGCGGATGGCTTCGAGCATGTGCTCGCGCTCTTGCGCTTCATCCATGTACTGGTAGTCGATCCAGCGGTAGCCGTGGCTGCAGATCTCGTGGCCGGCCTCGACCATGGCGCGGATCACGTCGGGGTGGCGCTGGGCGGCCATGGCCACGGCGAAGATGGTCAGCGGCACGCCGCTGTCCTTGAACAGCTTGAGCAGGCGCCATACGCCGGCGCGGCTGCCGTATTCGTAGAGCGACTCCATGCTCATGTTGCGCGCGCCCTGCAGCGGCTGGGCGGCGACCATTTCGGAGAGGAACGCTTCGGACTCTTTGTCGCCGTGCAGGATGTTGCGCTCGCCACCTTCTTCGTAGTTGAGCACGAAGGACAGTGCAATGCGGGCATTGCCCGGCCATTGCGGATGAGGTGGGTTGTTGGCGTAACCGATCAGGTCGCGAGGGTAGTCAGCGCTCACTGCAGTCTTCCTTCTTGTACGTATGTGCGAGTGGTGGGCGGGCCGCGTCGGGATGTCGCACCACCGGATGGGCTGATTGTATACAACTTCTTAAATACTTTGTAAGCCTGTTTTTCCGCATTTCTTCCCATTTGTCGCCTGAGAATGGCTTGCAAGAAACCTGCCTGATTGGTCAGCTAATGCCGTGAGGGTCGGCATCGGGCGTGTCTTTGCGACTGATGGAGTGTTCGAGGAGTCTTGACCTGGGATGCAGAAAAAATTGTGTACAATTTATCGCTAAACTGTCTTAATGGCTGCATTCCCGCACGGTGCCAGCCTGTTGCCGTGTATTTTTTGCCCACGTAGACGACAAGAGGCGACAAGCAAATGGGACGTTTGACCACACACGTACTGGACGCCGCGCATGGCTGCCCGGGCAGCTCGATCAAGGTCGAGCTGTACCGCGTCGAAGGCCAGCAGCTGGAACTGGTAAACACCGCCCTGACCAACAGCGATGGCCGCGTTGACGCGCCGCTGCTGCAGGGTGACGACTACCGCACCGGCGTCTATCAATTGCAGTTCAGCGCCGGTGACTACTACCGCGCCAAGGGTGTGAAGCTGCCGGACACCGCGTTCCTCGACGTGGTCGTGCTGCGCTTCGGCATCGACGAGCAGCAGGAGCACTACCATGTGCCGCTGCTGATCTCGCCGTACAGCTATTCGACCTATCGTGGAAGCTAGTTGGTCGCTAGAAGACTCTTCGTAGGTCCTTGGCCCGCTCTCACACTGGCGGGCTTTTTTTCGTCTGCTGAATATGCTCTTTCAGGTGGGGGTTCGGCGTGCCACTGACATTTTTGTCAGTGGTCTGTGTGTCGGTCGTTTGAGACCATCGGGCTTTCAGTCAGCTGAGCATCCGGCCTGATGAGCACTCAATATGCATACACGCCCTATGGCTACCATAGGCGCGGTCAAGTTTCCCTCGGGTTCACTGGCGAGTTGGTGGAAAGGGCAACTGGTCATTACCTTTTGGGTAATGGTTACAGAGCGTACAATCCGGTTTTGATGACTTTCAATAGCCCGGACAGTATGAGTCCGTTCGCCAAAGGTGATTTGAACGCATACAGCTACTGTCAGGGAGATCCGCTGAACAACAAAGACCCAAGTGGTCATGTTAAATCATCTGTGATGTTACTTGGTAAGGCGGCGAGGCGTATAGTACTTGGGTTTCATGCGACAGATGGATTTAATGTACAAGGGGTGGTGCAAGGTGTTTCCCGAGGCCATTCAAGGCCAGGTAGGCAAGCTCAAGGGGAGGCTTTCTATCTCGGGCCAGACTCAGCATATGTAGAGCCCTACCGTAAAGCCGCTATAGAGGGTGTTACCTTAGTGGTACTTCTTAAAGCCGGTGTCAGTTTAGTGCCAGACATAGGCTACAAGAAGGATGCGTTTGATGTGACCGCGATCCTGCCAGCGGCTTATGATGTCATTGAAGTTGTAAAAGAGGCTCCGCCTGACGCAAAGCCAGCCAACCTTCCGCGGACGGGCATTTTCGCGAGGAAAAAAACTATATCACCAGGATCAACAAGTAAGGGCGCCGAAGCGCCCCCTGTTAAGGCTGTGAAGATCAGAGGAACACAAACTTCGCAATGAAGATGGCGCACAGCACCCACAGGCTGGCCGAGATCTCCTTGAACTTGCCGGTACCTGCCTTGAGCGCCACGTAGCTGATGAAGCCAAGGGCAATGCCGTCTGCCACCGAGAAGGTCAGCGGCATCATGATCACGGTGACGATCGCCGGAATGCTGTCGGTGGCTTCATCCCACTCGATATGCGCCATGCTGCCCATCATCAGCATCGCCACGTAGATCAGCGCGCCGGCGGTGGCATAGGCCGGAATCATTCCGGCCAGCGGGGCGAAGAACATTGCGGCAATGAACAGCACGCCAACCACCACGGCGGTCAAACCGGTGCGCCCGCCTGCCGCCACACCCGCAGCACTTTCCACGTAACTGGTCACCGGCGGCACGCCGACCACCGCGCCGAACACGCTGGAGGTGCTGTCGGCCTTCAGTGCCCGCGACAGGTTCTCGATGCGCCCGTCCGGTGCCACCAGATTGGCGCGCTGAGCCACGCCCATCAGCGTGCCGGCGGTGTCGAACATGTGCACGAACAGGAACGCCAGTACCACGCTGATCATGCTGACGTTGAACACGCCGACCACGTCCATGGCCATCCAGGTCGGTGCCAGGCTTGGTGGCATCGACACCACCCCGCCGAACTTGACCAGGCCCAGGCCCCAGCCGGCCAGGGTGACGCCGATGATGCTTATCAGGATCGCGCCGAACACCCGCTTGTAGCTGAGGATGGCGATCAGCAGGAAGCACACCGCCGCCAGCAGTGGGCCGGGCTCATGCAGCGAGCCGAGCTTGACCAGGGTTGCCGGGCTGTCGACGATGATGCCGGCGGTTTTCAGGCCGATCAGCCCGAGGAACAAGCCGACGCCGGCCCCCATGGCGTGGCGCAGGCTTAGCGGGATGCTGTTGAGCAGCCACTCACGCACGCGCGAAACGGTCAGGAACATGAACAGCACGCCCGAGACGAACACCGCCCCCAGCGCCGTTTCCCAGTTGTAGCCCATGGTGCCGACCACGGTGTAGGTGAAAAAGGCGTTGAGCCCCATGCCCGGCGCCAGGCCGACCGGCCAGTTGGCGTACAGGCCCATCAACAGGCAGCCGAGGGCGGCGGCGATGCAGGTGGCGACGAATGCCGCGCCGTGGTCGATGCCGGCGTCGGCCATGATGTTGGGGTTGACGAAGATGATGTAGGCCATGGTGATGAAGGTGGTCACCCCGGCAATCAGCTCGGTGCGGACGGTGCTGCCATGCTGCTTGAGTTTGAAAATCCGCTCCAGCCAGCCCGTTTCGAGCGGTGGGACGAGATCCAGCGTAGGTGCTTCGGATTTGCGGCTTTCCACAGCGAGTACTCCTCAAGTCTTTCTTGTTGTTCGAAGCCTGGTCCTGAGCCATGCACTGGGGGGCTTCGCGAGGGGGTGTGGCAGACGTCCGACCAGTTTGTTGACTTTTGGGTCAGGAAGTTGCTCGCAGGATTATGCTTTTGTGTACAAAGAATGCAAATAATGTTTTATCTTTTGTTCCCACGAACTGCCGTACAACGGCTATATAGGTAAAAGGCCACCTGCAGAAACGGGTCAGCCTGTGTACAATGGCGCCATACCTTGGCCCCTTTTCTTCTTCCAGGGCTTGCCATCCCCCCGCTGACCGGTATTACAGTCACGGTCCGACTGGCAGATCCTTTGTGCTCGAGAGCCCATGAACGAACAGCTGCAACCTCTGAAAAAACCTGTGCGCACTGGCAAGGCCGGCCGCAGCGGTACCCAGGACGACATCGTCTATGCGCATATCTTCGAGGCGATCCTCGAGCAGCGTCTGGCACCGGGCACCAAGTTGAGCGAGGAAGCACTGGGCGAGATCTTCGGCGTCAGCCGCACCATCATCCGCCGCGCCCTGTCGCGCCTGGCCCATGAAAGCGTGGTGCTGTTGCGGCCCAACCGTGGTGCGGTGGTGGCCAGCCCCACGGTCGAGGAGGCGCGGCAGGTGTTCTTCTCGCGGCGCATGGTCGAGCGCGCCATCACCGAACTGGCCGTGCAGCACGCCACTCTCGAACAGCTCAACGAACTGCGCCAGATGGTCCGCGAGGAGCGTGACAGCTTCTCCCGTGGCGACCGTGGCGCCGGTATCCGCCTGTCCGGCGAGTTTCACCTCAAGCTGGCCGAAGCCGCCGGCAACGCACCGCTGGTGAGCTTCCAGCGCAGCCTGGTGTCGCAGACTTCGCTGATCATCGCCCAGTACGAGAGCGGCAACCGCTCGCACTGCTCGTACGATGAGCACATGCAGCTGATCGATGCGATCGAGGCCCGTGATGCCGAGCAGGCGGTAAGCCTGATGATGCATCACATGGACCATATCGACAGCAAGCTCAACCTCGACGAGGAGAGCGCCTCGGACGATCTGCACGCGGTGTTCTCTCACCTGCTGAAAAAGCCCAAGGCTACTGCCAAGGGTTGATCGTTTGCCTGCCTGAGCGGGGCTGCTTCGCAGCCCCTGGCTTTACTGGCCCTTGGCCAAGGCTCTGCTAGATTTTCCTCAGCAAACCTTCATCAAGCAGTTGGGCTTGCGCAGTCGTTGCGTCCAATTACTTGAGGAATGCTCCATGAGTTCATCCCTGGGTGTGCGCATGGGTGCCGAGCTGGTCGGCACCTTCTGGTTGGTCCTGGGTGGCTGTGGCAGCGCGGTGCTGGCCGCCAGCTCGCCTGTCGGCATCGGTGTCCTGGGTGTCGCCTTCGCTTTCGGCCTTACCGTCCTGACCATGGCATTCGCCATCGGCCATATCTCCGGTTGTCACCTCAACCCCGCCGTGTCGTTCGGGCTGGTGGTGGGGGGGCGATTCCCGGCAAAAGAGTTGCTGCCCTACGTGATTGCCCAGGTGATCGGCGCGATCCTCGCCGCGGCGGTGATCTACTTCATCGCCACCGGCAAGGCCGGTTTCGAGGTGGGTAACGGCATGGCGTCGAATGGTTATGGCGAACACTCGCCCGGCGGCTACACCCTGGCCGCAGGCTTCGTCAGCGAAGTGGTGATGACCGCGATGTTCCTGGTGATCATCATGGGCGCCACGGACGCCCGGGCGCCGGCCGGGTTTGCGCCGATCGCCATTGGCCTGGCGTTGACCTTGATCCACCTGATCTCGATCCCGGTCACCAACACCTCGGTGAACCCGGCGCGCAGCACCGGGCCTGCGCTGTTCGTCGGTGGCTGGGCGCTGCAGCAACTTTGGCTGTTCTGGCTGGCACCGCTGATCGGCGCTGTGATCGGCGGTGCATTCTATCGAGGCCTGGCCAAACAACCTTAGCGCTGGTGTACGCAACGCCCGGCGGCGTAGGTCTCGCGCACGGTGCGGTCGTCGCCCAGGGTGGTGAGCACGAACAAGGTCTCCTCGATGCTTTTCGACTGCTGCAGGCGGTAGTCCAGCAGCGGGGTGGCCTTGTAGTCGAGCACCACGAAGTCGGCGTCATTGCCCGGGCGCAGGCTGCCGATGCGGTCCTCCAGGCGCAGGGCGCGGGCGCCGCCGAGGGTGGCCAGGTACAGCGACTTGTACGGGTGCAGGCGCGCGCCTTGCAACTGCATCACCTTGTACGCCTCGTTCAGGGTGTTGAGCAGCGAGAAGCTGGTGCCGGCGCCGACATCGGTGCCCAGGCCGACGTTGACCTTGAAGCGCTCGGCCTGGGGCAGATTGAACAGGCCGCTGCCGAGGAACAGGTTGGAGGTCGGGCAGAAGGCGATGGCCGAACCGGTTTCGGCCAGGCGCTGGCACTCGTCGTCGCACAGGTGCACGCCGTGGGCGAACACCGAGCGCTCACCGAGCAGCTCGAAGTGGTCGTAGACGTCGAGGTAGCCTTTCTGCTCGGGGAACAGTTCCTTGACCCAGTCGATTTCCTTGAGGTTCTCCGACAGGTGGGTGTGCATGTACACGCCCGGGTGCTCCTTGAGCAACTGGCCGGCCACGCTCAACTGTTCCGGCGTGCTGGTCGGCGCGAAGCGCGGGGTGACGGCGTAGTGCAGGCGGCCCTTGCCGTGCCAGCGCTCGATCAGCATCTTGCTGTCGCGGTAGCTGGACTCGGCGGTATCGGTCAGGTAGTCGGGGGCGTTGCGGTCCATCATCACCTTGCCGGCGATCATGCGCAGGTCCAGGCGCTCGGCCTCCTCGAACAGGGCGTTGACCGACTCGGGGTGCACGCTGCCGAACACCAGCGCGGTGGTGGTGCCGTTGCGCAGCAGTTCGGCGAGGAAGATCTTCGCTACCTGGTCGGCATGGGCCTTGTCGGCGAACTGCTTTTCGCAGGGGAAGGTGTAGGTGTTCAGCCAGTCCAGCAGCTGCTCGCCGTAGGAGCCGATCATGCCGGTCTGCGGGAAATGGATATGGGTGTCGATGAAGCCCGGGGTGATCAGTGCGTCCTGGTAGTGTTGCACCGGAATGTCGGCGTCGAGGGTCGGCAGCAGCTCGCTGGCATGGCCCAGGGCGCTGATGCGGCCGTCGTCGACCACCAGCAGGCCGTCTTCATAGTATTCGCAGGACGCCTCCAGGCCGACCTCGGCGGGGTCGGCGATGCTGTGCAGGATGGCGGCTCGGTAGGCTTTGCGGGTTGCGCTCATGGGGCTCTCGTCAAAGGGTCTGGCTGCGTCGCGAGGACGGCAGCAACTGGGCGATGGGGCCTGAATTGGCGGCAGCGTCGTGCTGGCCGAAGCAGGCGTTGTAAGTGGCAATGATTTCGGCGGCGATGGACACGGCGATCTCGATCGGCAGCTTGCCCTTGACCTCGGCCAGGCCCATCGGGCAGCGCATGCGCGCCATCAGGGCGTCGTCGAAGCCGCGCTCGCGCAGGCGGTGCTCGAACTTGACGCGCTTGGTCTTCGAGCCGATCAGGCCGAACCAGGTGAAGTCGTTGCGCTTGAGGATCGCGGCGGTCAGCTCCAGGTCCAGCTGGTGATTATGGGTCATGACGATGCAGTAGCTGCCGGCGGGCAGGTCGGCAACTTCGTCGACCGGCTCTTCGCTGACGATCTTGCTTACCCCGGTGGGGATGAGCGCGGGGAACTCCTGCTCGCGCGAGTCGATCCAGCGCACCCGGCAGGGCAGCGCGGCGAGCAAGGGTACCAGAGCGCGGCCGACATGGCCCGCGCCGAACACGGCGATCTCGGCATGCACGCCACTCATCGGCTCGAACAGCAGCACGGTGGCGCCGCCGCAGCACTGGCCGAGGCTGGCGCCGAGGCTGAAGCGCTCCAGGTGCGGGGTACTGCGGTGTTCCGCGAGCATCTGCCGGGCGATGTGCAGGGCCTTGAACTCCAGGTGGCCGCCGCCGATGGTGTCGTACAGCGCGCTGGCGCTGACCACCATTTTCGAGCCGGCGTTGCGCGGGGTGGAGCCGCGCTCCTCGATGATGGTTACCAGCACGCAGGGCTCACCACGGGCTTGGTGGTCGGCGAGGGCGTTGATCCATTGGTGCATGATTCAGATCCTCTATCAAACGACTCGGTCCTTGTAGGAGCGGGTTCACCCGCGATCAGCCGCGAAGCGGCTGCCAGGCACCGCGGTGTCAGCTTCGCGGCTGAAGCCGCTCCTACAGGGGCGGCGGCGTCAGTGCGTCACGGGCTCCAGTTGCTGTTCGGCAGGCTGCGCCGCAGCCACCGCCTTGCGCATCTGCTCGCAACCCCACAACACCCGCTCCGGCGTCGACGGCGCGTCGATGTTTGGCTGCACGCGGTAGTCGGCGATGCTCGCCACCGCGTCCTTGATCGCGCACCAGGCGGCAATGCCGAGCATGAACGGCGGCTCGCCCACGGCCTTGGAGTGGAACACGGTGTCCTCGGGGTTCTTGCGGTTCTCCACCAGCTTGACGCGCATATCGATCGGCATGTCGGCCACAGCCGGGATCTTGTAGCTGGCCGGGCCGTTGGTCATCAGCTTGCCCTTGGCATTCCACACCAGTTCCTCGGTGGTCAGCCAGCCCATGCCCTGGACAAAACCACCCTCCACCTGGCCGATGTCGATGGCAGGGTTCAGCGAATCGCCCACGTCGTGCAGGATGTCGGCGCGCAGCATCTTGTACTCGCCGGTCAGGGTATCGACGATCACCTCCACGCAGGCGGCGCCGAACGCGAAGTAGTAGAACGGGCGGCCACGGGCCTGGTTGCGGTCGTAGAAAATCTTCGGCGTGCGGTAGAAACCGGTGGTCGACAGCGATACCTGGGCGAAGTAAGCCTGCTGCACCAACTGCTCGAAGCTGACGATCTGCTCGCGCACGCGCACATGGCCGTTACGGAACTCGACGTCTTCCTCGGTGACGTTGTAGTGCCGGGCCGCGAACTCGGTCAGGCGCTTCTTGAGGATCTCGGCGGCGTTCTGCGCGGCCTTGCCGTTCAGGTCGGCGCCGCTGGAGGCGGCGGTGGGCGAGGTGTTGGGCACCTTGTCGGTATTGGTGGCGGTGATCTGGATACGGTTGAAGTCGACCTGGAACACCTGCGCCACCACCTGCGCGACCTTGGTGTTCAGGCCCTGGCCCATCTCGGTGCCGCCGTGGTTGAGGTGGATGCTGCCGTCGGTGTAGATGTGGATCAAGGCACCTGCCTGGTTGAGGAAGGTGGCGGTGAACGAGATGCCGAACTTCACCGGGGTCAGCGCCAGGCCTTTTTTCAGCACCGGGCTGTTGGCGTTGAAGCGGCGGATCGATTCGCGGCGCTCATGGTAGTCGCTGCTGGCTTCGAGCTCGGCGGTCATCTCCTCGAGCATGTTGTGCTCGACGGTCTGGTAGTAGTGGGTGACGTTGCGCTCGGTCTTGCCGTAGTAGTTGGCCTTGCGCACCGCCAGCGGGTCGAGGGCCAGGTGACGGGCGATATGGTCCATCACCTGTTCGATGGCGACCATCCCCTGCGGGCCGCCGAAGCCGCGGTAGGCAGTGTTGGAGGCCGTGTTGGTCTTGCAGCGGTGGCCGTGCACCGTGGCATCGCCCAGGTAGTAGGCGTTGTCGGAGTGGAACATGGCGCGGTCGACGATCGAACCGGACAGGTCCGGCGAGTAGCCGCAGTTGCCCGCCAGGTCGAAATTGATCCCGTGCAGGCGGCCGTTGTCGTCGAAGCCGACGTCATATTCCACGTAGAACGGGTGACGCTTGCCGGTCATGGTCATGTCTTCGACCCGCGGCAGGCGCATCTTGGTCGGCTGGCCGGTCAGGCGCGCGATCACCGCGCACAGGCACGCGGGGCTGGCGGCCTGGGTTTCCTTGCCGCCGAAACCGCCACCCATGCGGCGCATGTCGACGACGATCTTGTGCATCGGCACGTCGAGCACCTCGGCCACCAGCTTCTGTAACTCGGTGGGGTTTTGCGTCGAGCAGTAGACGATCATGCCGCCGTCTTCACCGGGCATCACCGAGCTGATCTGGGTCTCCAGGTAGAAGTGCTCCTGGCCGCCGATGTGCAGGGTGCCCTGGATGCGGTGCGGGGCACTGGCCAGTGCGGCGGCAGAGTCGCCGCGCTGGTGGGTGTGGCTGTCGAGCACGAAGTGCTTCTTGCGCAGGGCTTCGACCACGTCGAGCACCGGCTCCAGGTCTTCGTACTCGACGATGGCGGCCATGGCGGCGCGCCTGGCGGTCTCGAGGTCGCAGGCGGCAACGGCGAGCACCGGCTGGCCGAAGAACTCGACCTTGTCGATGGCCAGCAACGGGTCGCCGGCGACCACCGGGCCGATGTCCTTGAGGCCCGGGATATCTTCGTGGGTGATGGCGATGCGCACCCCTTCGAACTGGTAGCAGGGCGTGGTGTCGATGCGCAGGATGCGCGCATGAGCGCGGTCGGCGGTGCGTGCATAGACGTGCAGCTGGTTGGGGAATTCCAGGCGGTCGTCGATGTACACCGCCTCGCCGGCCACATGCTTGTCGGCGCTGTCGTGCTTGAGGCTGCGGCCGACCCCGGTGGTCAGGTCCTGGCTGAACAGTGCGGCCATCTCGGCCTGGCTCTTGACGGCGTGATGGTTAGACATAGGCGGTCACCCGGGTTTCGATGTGCGGCGTTTGCAGTTCGATGAAGTACTTGCGCAGCAGGTTCTGCGCGGTCAGCAGGCGGTACTCGCGGCTGGCGCGGAAGTCGCTGAGCGGGGTGAAGTCCTCGGCCAGGGCCTGGCAGGCGCGTTCGACGCTGGCCTGGGTCCACGGCTTGCCGCGCAGCGCGGCTTCGCAGGCGCGGGCACGCTTGGGAGTCGCCGCCATGCCGCCGAAGGCGATGCGCACGCCGCTGACCACCCCGTTCTCGATGCTCAGGTTGAACGCCGCGCACACCGCGGAGATATCGTCGTCCAGGCGCTTGGACACCTTGTAGGCACGGAAGGCCCAGTCGTTGCTGGCGCGCGGCACGATGATCTTCTCGATGAACTCGCTGTCCTGGCGTGCAGTGATGCGGTAGTCGATGAAGTAGTCCTCCAGGGCCAGGGTGCGCTGGCGCTCGCCTTGGCGCAGGACGATCTGCGCGTCGAGGGCGATCAACAGAGGTGGCGAGTCACCGATTGGCGAGGCGTTGCCGATATTGCCGCCGAGAGTGCCCTGGTTGCGGATCTGCAGCGAGGCGAAGCGGTGCAGCAGGTCGCCGAAGTCGGGGTATTCCTCGTTGAGCGCGGTGTAGCAGTCAGTCAGCGGCGTGGCGGCGCCGATCTCCAGATGGCTGGCGGTCTTGTCGATGCGCTTGAGTTCGGCGACGTGGCCGACATAGATCATCACCGGCAGGGTGCGGTGGAACTGGGTGACTTCCAGCGCCAGGTCGGTACCCCCGGCCAGCAGGCGCGCCTCGGGGTGCGAGCTGTACAGGTCGGCCAGATCGGCCACGGTCAGCGGCACCAGGCAGCGCTTGTCGCCGCTATTAAGCTCGCCGGTCTGTTGCGGGGCGATGGCCTTGAGGCGAGCGATGGTCTGCGCCTGCTGAGCGTCGAACTGGTCGCGGCAGGGGCGTGCGCAGCTCTGCTCGGCAGCCTCGAGGATCGGCCGGTAGCCGGTGCAGCGGCACAGGTTGCCGGCCAGGGCCTCCTGGGCCTGGTGCAGGTCGTGGCCTTGGCTGTTCTTCTGCAGGGCGAACAGCGACATGACGAAACCAGGGGTGCAGAAGCCGCACTGCGAGCCATGGCAGTCGGCCATGGCCTTTTGCACGCTGTGCAGTTCGCCCTGGTGCTTGAGACCCTCGACGCTGATCAGTTGCTTGCCGTGCAGGGCGGAGACGAACGTCAGGCATGAGTTGAGGCTGCGGTAGCGGATGTCGTCGCCACCCTGGGCGTTTTCGACAAGTTCGCCGACGACCACGGTGCAGGCGCCACAGTCGCCGCTGGCGCAGCCTTCCTTGGTGCCGGGTTTGCCCAGGTGCTCGCGCAGGTACTGCAGCACCGTCATGTTCGGGTCCAGGGCATGCTCGCTGCGCAGCTCCTGGTTGACGAGAAACTGGATCACGGGGGAGGGCCTCGCAATGGTTTTATTGTTGTTCCGGCGGACTCTAAGCAACGGCTGACCTTCGGGTCAATAATTTTCTGACTCAAAGGTCAAGAATTTGCACGAGGGCCTGCCGAGCCGCCTCATCGAGCCTTTTCCAAAGCATAGTTCGCGCCGTGCAGGAAAGTTGACCCGCCAGTCGCACAAAGCACGCAGTCCTGCTGCGCGAGCGCCTGGCAAGTGCGCTACAATCGCGCCCTTGTGCACAGCTACCCAGATTGCGAAGGAAAACCATGACGTTCAAGGCGCCGGACAGCCTCTCCGAGCAAATTGCCCACTACCTGGCCGAGCGGATCATCCGCGGCGAACTCGCACCCGGCGAGCGCATCCAGGAGCAGAAGGTCACCCAGGCCCTCAACGTCAGCCGCGGTTCGGTACGCGAGGCGCTGCTCATCCTCGAGCGCCGGCACCTGGTGGCCATCCTGCCGCGCCGTGGCGCCCATGTGACCGAACTCGACGAGAACAGCGTGCGCAGCCTGTGCGCCCTGATGGGCGAGTTCTACATCCTGCTGGGCAATGCCGTTGCCCAGCATTGGCGCACCGAGCGCGACCTGCGCCCGTTCCTGGACATCCAGCAGCGCCTCAAGCAGGCCCATGCCGGCAAGGACATCAAGGCTTTCGTCGGCGACAGCTTCGCGGTGATGCGCGCCGCGTATCCGTTCGCCAACAACCCGTACCTGCAGGAAACCGTCGAGAACCTGCAGCCGGCCATGAGCCGCGCCTACTACCTGGCCCTGGACCAGCGCCAGGCCAACATGGTCGATTACCTGGAGCTGTTCGCCCACCTGCTCGAAGCTGTGGTCGCCCGCGACCTGCCGCGCATCCGCGAGGTGCTCACCGCCTATTGCCAGCGCAGTTGCGAACTGGTGCTGGCGGCGCTGGCGCGGGTCTGACCGGTGCGCCTGAAGTGCATCCGCCTGGCCGGGTTCAAGTCGTTCGTCGACCCGACCACGGTCAACTTCCCCAGCAACATGGCCGCCGTGGTCGGCCCCAACGGCTGCGGTAAATCCAACATCATCGACGCGGTGCGCTGGGTGATGGGCGAGAGTTCGGCGAAGAACCTGCGTGGCGAGTCGATGACCGATGTCATCTTCAACGGCTCCACCAGCCGCAAGCCGGTCAGCCAGGCCAGCATCGAGCTGGTGTTCGACAACAGCGACAACAGCCTGGTGGGCGAGTACGCCGCCTACGCCGAGATCTCGATCCGCCGCAAGGTCACCCGCGACGGGCAGAACACCTATTACCTGAACGGCACCAAGTGCCGGCGTCGTGACATCACCGATATCTTCCTCGGCACCGGTCTGGGGCCGCGCAGCTATTCGATCATCGAGCAGGGCATGATCAGCAAGCTGATCGAGGCCAAGCCCGAGGAGTTGCGCAACTTCATCGAGGAAGCGGCGGGCATCTCCAAGTACAAGGAGCGTCGCCGCGAGACCGAGAGCCGCATCCGCCGTACCCAGGAAAACCTCGCGCGCCTGACCGACCTGCGCGAAGAGCTGGAACGCCAGATCGAGCGCCTGCACCGCCAGGCCCAGGCTGCCGAGAAATACCGTGAGTACAAGGCCGAGGAACGTCAGCTCAAGGCACGCCTGTCGGCTCTGCGCTGGCGCGACCTGGATGAGCGGGTGCGCCAGCGCGAGACGGTGATCGGCGGCCAGGAGGTCGCCTTCGAGGCGCTGGTGGCCGAACAGCGCAACGCCGACGCCAGCATCGAGCGACTGCGCGACGGTCACCATGAGTTGTCCGAACGCTTCAACCAGGTGCAGGGCCGCTTCTATTCGGTGGCTGGCGATATCGCCCGCGTCGAGCAGAGCATCCAGCACGGCCAGCAGCGTCTGCGCCAGTTGCAGGACGACCTGAAGGAGGCCGAGCGCAGCCGCCTGGAAACCGAATCGCACCTGGGGCATGACCGCACCTTGCTGGCGACCCTCGGCGAAGAATTGGCGATGCTCGAACCGGAGCAGGAGCTGACCCTGGCCGCGGCCGAGGAAGCCGCCGCGACCCTGGAGGAAGCTGAGCTCGGCATGCACGGCTGGCAGGAGCAGTGGGACGGCTTCAACACCCGCTCCGCCGAGCCGCGCCGTCAGGCCGAGGTGCAGCAGGCGCGCCTGGCGCAGCTCGAATCGAGCCTGGAGCGCCTGGCCGAGCGCCAGCGCAAGCTGGGCGAGGAGGGTGAGCAGCTCGGTGGTGATACCCAGGACACCGAGACGTTTGATCTGGGCGAGCAAGTGGCCAGCAGCGAGTTGCTGCTCGAAGAGCTGCACCTGCAAGAGCAGCAGGTGGTCGAGCGCCTGGAAGGGTTGCGCGAACACCTGCAGCAGACCAGCCAGGCACAACAGCAACAGCAGGGTGATCTGCAGCGCCTGGGCGGGCGTCTGGCCTCGCTGGAGGCTTTGCAGCAGGCGGCACTGGAGCCCGGTGTGGGGGCCGCCGACTGGCTGCGCGCCCAGGGCCTGGAGCAGCGCCCGCGCCTGGCCGAGGGGCTGCGGGTCGAGCCCGGCTGGGAGCTGGCGGTGGAAACGGTGCTTGGCGCCGACCTGCAGGCAGTGTTGCTGGATGACTTCGCCGGCCTGGACTTCGCCGCGCTGGAGCAGGGCGATCTGCGCCTGCTGTTGGCCGGGGGCGAGGGCCCGCGTGTTCCCGGCAGCCTGCTCGACAAGGTCGAGGGGCGGGCCGACCTGTCGGCCTGGCTGGGGCAGGTCAGGCCGGTTGAAACGCTGGAGCAGGCGTTGGCGCAGCGGGCGTCACTGGTTGCTGGCCAAAGCCTGGTCAGCCGCGACGGATACTGGGTGGGGCGGCATTTCCTGCGGGTCAGCCGCGGTGGTGAAGCCCAGGGCGGCGTGCTGGCCAGGGGCCAGGAAATCGAACGCCTGGCCCAGGAACAACTGGAGCAGGAAGCGTCGCTCGAGCAGCTCGACGAGCAACTGCAGCGTCTGCGTGAACAACAGCTCGACCTGGAGGAGCAGCGCGAGCAATTGCGCCGTCGCAGCCAGGACGAGAGCCGCCAGCACGGTGAGCTCAAGGCGCGCCTGTCTGCTGGCCGGGCCCGGGCCGAACAGCTTGAACTGCGCCGCCGACGCTTGCACGAAGAGTTGGCCGAGCTCCAGGAGCAGCGTGCCCTGGAGCATGAGCAGTTGGGCGAGGCGCGCCTGCTGTTGCAGGAGTCCCTCGACCTGATGGCCGCGGACACCGAACAGCGCGAGCAACTGATGGCGCGCCGCGACACCCTGCGCGAAGGTCTCGACCGGGTCCGCCAGGAGGCCCGCCAGCACAAGGATCATGCCCATCAACTGGCCGTGCGCCTGGGCTCGTTGCGCGCCCAGCACGATTCCACCCGCCAGGCGCTCGAGCGCCTGGAACAGCAGGCCGCGCGCCTGAACGAGCGTCAGGAGCAACTGAACCTGAATCTCGAGGAAGGCGAGGCGCCGCTGGAAGAGTTGCGCCTGAAGCTTGAGGAACTGCTCGAGCGCCGCATGAGTGTCGACGAAGAAATGCGCCAGGCGCGGCTGCACATGGACGAGGCGGACCGTGAGTTGCGTGATGCCGAGCGCCGCCGCACCCAGGCCGAGCAGCAGTCGCAACTGTTGCGCGGCCAGCTGGAGCAGCAGCGCCTGGAGTCCCAGGGGCTGGATGTGCGGCGCAAGACCTTGCAGGAACAACTGCTCGCCGACGGCTACGATCTTCAGGGCGTGCTCGCCACGCTCGAGGCCGAGGCCAGCGAGCAGGGCACCGAGCAGGCGCTGGAGCAGGTCGAGGCGCGTATCCAGCGCCTGGGCGCGATCAACCTGGCGGCCATCGAAGAGTACGAGCAGCAATCCGAGCGTAAGCGCTACCTGGATGCCCAGGACGCCGATCTGGTCGAGGCACTGGAGACCCTGGAAAACGTCATCCGCAAGATCGACAAGGAAACCCGCAACCGCTTCAAGGATACCTTTGATCAGATAAATGCCGGATTACAGGCACTTTTCCCAAAAGTTTTCGGTGGCGGCAGCGCTTATCTGGAACTGACGGGCGAAGATCTACTCGATACAGGGGTGACGATCATGGCGCGCCCGCCGGGCAAGAAGAACAGCACCATCCATCTGCTGTCCGGCGGCGAGAAGGCATTGACGGCCCTGGCCCTGGTGTTCGCCATCTTCAAGCTGAACCCGGCGCCGTTCTGCATGCTCGACGAAGTCGACGCACCTTTGGACGATGCCAACGTCGGGCGCTATGCGCGCCTGGTCAAGGAAATGAGCGAAACCGTGCAGTTCATCTACATCACCCACAACAAGATCGCCATGGAAATGGCCGACCAGCTGATGGGGGTGACCATGCACGAACCGGGTTGTTCACGTCTTGTAGCAGTTGATGTGGAAGAGGCTATGGCCATGGTCGACGCCTAGGGTCTGTTCGAAATGTGTCTGCGCGAAGGCCAGACAAGGCGAAACGGGGGGAGGAACGGCCGGGGTCGCGCCCGACTGTACTGGAGTACATGAGCATTCCGAGCCCCGTTTCAACGCAGTATGGGCGAGTGCAGATACATTTCGGACAGACCCTAAGGGGTAAAGAAAGGGTGTGAACGTGTAGGCAAAAGCCTCAGCAGACGCGACAGACGGTGTAAAGTTGCCTTTGGTCGTGCTAGCTTAATGTCACTTGTTTTTTGCGTGGGTAAAACGCCTGTCAGAACATAGAGTTGGCGCCACGTGTTAAAGGCCTTTGAAGCCTTTGTTTTCAAGCATATTTTTTATAGAGGCACGGGATTACATGGAAATCGGTCTGCGCGAGTGGCTGATCGTCATCGGCATCATTGTCATCGCCGGTATTCTTTTCGACGGCTGGCGCCGCATGCGCGGCGGCAAGGGCAAGTTGAAGTTCCGTCTGGACCGTAGCTACGCCAACGCCCCGGACGACGACAGCGGCGGCGCCGAGGTGCTCGGCCCTTCGCGTGTGCTGGAAACCCATAAAGAGCCCGAGCTGGATGAGAGCGACCTGCCATCGGTCAGCGCTCCAGTGCGTGAGCGCGAACGCGAGCGTGAAGCCAAACCGGCCAAGGCCAAGCGCGGCAAGCGCAACAACAGCGAGCCGCAACAGGGCGACCTGAAGCTGGCCGCCGAGCCGCGTGAACCGGACCTGTTCGACGCTGGCGACGATGACTTCGCCGCCGACAACGCCCGCAATAGCGGTTTCACTGCCGCGTCCACGCCGGCCAAGGAGCTGCCGCCGGCCGAAGAAGTGCTGGTGATCAGCGTCATCTCCCGCGACGAAGGCGGCTTCAAGGGGCCGGCGCTGTTGCAGAACATCCTGGAAAGCGGCCTGCGCTTCGGCGAGATGGACATCTTCCATCGCCACGAGAGCATGGCCGGCCACGGCGAAGTGCTGTTCTCCATGGCCAATGCGGTCAAGCCCGGCGTGTTCGACCTGGACGACATCGACCATTTTAGCACCCGTGCGGTGAGCTTCTTCCTTGGCCTGCCAGGCCCGCGCCACCCCAAGCAGGCCTTCGACGTAATGGTCGCCGCCGCCCGCAAGCTGGCCCACGAGCTCAATGGCGAACTCAAGGACGACCAGCGCAGCGTGTTGACCGCCCAGACCATCGAGCACTACCGCCAGCGTATCGTCGAGTTCGAGCGCCGCGCCCTGACGCAGAAACGCTGACCGACCCGAGCGGGCGGACCCTGCCTCGGTCCGCGCCGCGATGATTGAAACGAAAGAGCAGCCAGGGGCTGCTCTTTTGCTTTGCAAGAGAAGACCAGGAATGAACGCCGAATCCCGAATCCATGAACTGCGCGCCGAACTCGACCAGCACAACTACCGCTACTACGTGCTCGACGAACCCAGCGTGCCTGATGCCGAGTACGACCGCCTGTTCAATGAACTCAAGGCGCTGGAAGCCGAACATCCGCACCTGGTGACTCCGGATTCGCCGACCCAGCGCGTCGGTGGTGCGGCACTGGCGGCCTTCAGCCAGGTACGTCACGAGATACCGATGCTCAGCCTGGGCAACGCCTTCGAGGAAGACGACCTGCGCGACTTCGGCCGCCGCGTGGTCGAAGGCCTGGACCTGCCGGGCGGCGATCAGGCGGCCGTGGACTACAGCTGCGAGCCCAAGCTCGACGGCCTGGCGGTGAGCCTGCTGTACCGCGACGGCCAGCTGGTGCAGGGCGCCACCCGCGGCGACGGCACTACCGGTGAGGACATCAGCGCCAACGTGCGTACCGTGCGCAACATCCCGCTCAAGCTGCAGGGCGAGGGCTGGCCGGCGGTGCTGGAAGTGCGCGGCGAGGTGTACATGAGCAAGGCCGGTTTCGACCGGCTCAATGCGGCCCAGGCCGAGGCCGGCGGCAAGACCTTCGCCAACCCGCGCAACGCCGCCGCCGGCAGCCTGCGCCAGCTGGACTCGAAGATCACCGCCAGCCGCCCGCTGGAGTTCTGCTGCTATGGCGTCGGCCAGGTGTCCGAGCCGTTTGGCGACAGCCATATCGGTATCCTGGAGAAACTCAAGACCTGGGGGCTGCCGATCAGTCGCGAGCTCAGGCACGCCGCTGGTATCGACGAGTGCCTGGCCTATTACCGGGACATCGGCGCGCGCCGCAACAGCCTGCCCTACGAAATCGATGGGGTGGTATTCAAGGTCAATGCCCTGGCCTCCCAGCGTGAGCTGGGTTTCCGTGCCCGTGAGCCGCGCTGGGCGATCGCCCACAAGTTCCCGGCCATGGAAGAGCTCACCGAGGTGCTCGATGTCGAGTTCCAGGTCGGGCGTACCGGCGCGGTGACTCCGGTCGCCCGCCTCAAGCCGGTGAAGGTGGCCGGCGTGACGGTGTCCAACGCCACCCTGCACAACATGGACGAGATCGCCCGGTTGGGCCTGCGTATCGGCGACACGGTGATCATCCGCCGTGCCGGTGACGTGATCCCGCAGGTCATGCAGGTGGTGCTCGAGCGCCGCCCCGAAGGCGCGCGTGCGGTGCAGGTGCCGAGCCAATGCCCGGTGTGCGGCTCGCAGGTCGAGCGCACTCAGCTGGTCAAGCGCAGCAAGGGCAAGGAAACCACCAGCGAAGGCGCGGTGTACCGCTGTGTGGGGCGCCTGAGCTGCGCCGCTCAGCTCAAGCAGGCGATCATCCATTATGTGTCGCGTCGCGCCATGGACATTGATGGGTTGGGCGAAAAGAGCGTCGAGCAACTGGTCGATGAAAACCTGATCCGCTCGCCGGCCGACCTCTACAAGCTGGAATTCGAGCAAGTGGTCGCCCTTGAAGGCTTTGCCGAGGTCTCCAGCCGCAAGCTGCTCGAAGCCATCGAGGCCAGCAAGCGCCCGAGCCTGGCGCGTTTCATCTACGCCCTGGGCATCCCCGATGTCGGCGAGGAGACCGCCAAGGTCCTGGCCCGCTCCCTGGGCAGCCTGGCGCGGGTGCAGGTGGCGCTGCCGCAGGTGTTGACCTACCTGCCGGACATTGGCCTGGAAGTTGCCTACGAGATCCATAACTTCTTCGAGGACGAGCACAACCGTGCGGTGATCAAGCAGCTGCTGGACAGCGGTATGCAACTGCAGGATGAAGGGGAGCTGGGCGCCGAGTTCGCCGCCAGCACCACCCTCGCCGGGATGCTCGCCAAGCTCGATATCCCGTCGGTCGGCCCGACCGGCGCCGAGAAGCTGGTAGACAAGCTGGGCACCCTGGACAAGATCATCGCCGCCGATGGCATCGACTTGCGCCAGGCCCTGAATACCAAGGCCGCCGACGGGGTGCGCGAGTTCTTCAAGGTCGAGGCCAACCAGCAGTTGGCCCGCGCCATCGAAGCCCAGTTGCTGGACTTCGGCATGCACTGGTCGTGCGAGAAGAAGTCCGCCGAGGGTTTGCCGCTGGCCGGCCAGACCTGGGTGCTGACCGGTACTCTGGAGCGCATGAGCCGCGATATTGCCAAGGAAAAGCTGGAAAGCCTGGGGGCCAAGGTGGCGGGCTCCGTGTCCGGCAAGACCCATTGCGTGGTGGCCGGGCCCGGCGCCGGCTCCAAGCTGGCCAAGGCCGGTGAGCTGGGCGTGTCGGTGATGGACGAGGAGGCGTTCGTGGGCTTCCTTGCGGAGCGCGGAATCGACGTCTGAGGCCGGTGGCCTTGTCGCGGGGCAAGCCCGCTCCCACGGGTGATCGCACGTGGGGGGCGGGTTCGCCTCGCGATAGATTTGCCACAAGTCCTTGAGAAATGATGGTTTTTTCTCGATCAAAGGTTGTAACTTCTCGCTGGCGTTGTACAATGGCGCGGCTCGTCAGCTGGCGAGCCGTCGTGGTGGCCCCATCGGTCCCCCCGCATTGATTACCCGTTAACCTGGTCAGGCCCGGAAGGGAGCAGCCATAGCGGGAACATCGAGTGCCGGGGTGTGGCTGGTGGGGCCGCCTCCATTTTGGGCGCAGGGTTTTTCCGGCGTACCTGTCAGGCGTCGCACATCAGACGCGTTTCTTTACACCCTCGCACTGTTTTCCGCCTGCACGATCCCGCGCAGCGCCTTATCATGCATCCCATCGTGTTGGCCCATTCGGCCAGGAGATAGCGACCGTGGAACATGTCGACGACCTCACCCGCCAGAAGATTCGCGAGTGGCAGCTGCGCCGCCTGGAAATAAAGGACCAGATGGCCGCCAGTCCCGAGCGTGTGCTGGAGTTGTCCCAGGTGCTCGACCAGATGGAAGAAGAGCACGAGCGCATCCTCGAGGAAGCGGCTGCGCCAGTGGCGGGGAAGGCTGGCACGGCGGCCTTGGAGCTGCAGGTGTCGGCGCGCTCGGTGCGTGACTTGCGCAAGCTGCTGGAGCTGGCCCTGCATGAGCTCGATGGCGTGCTCGACGCACCGCAGGCGGGTGTCAGCTATCCCGGCGACATGGCCGGGTCGTTGGGGGCCTACCGCTTCGAACTGGTGGTGGGGCAGGCCGCTGAATCCGACAAACCTTGAGTGATCCCCGGACCCGTATCGACATGCAGCCCGAGCACTTGGACTTTTCCCATCCGGTATACCTGCCGGTCACCGCAGAGGTGTGCCAGGCCTTGCTGGCCGACGGCACGCTGGCGCTCGATACCCTGGGCGAGCCGGAGTTGGCGGCAGTGCTGGTGATCCAGAACCTGGCCCAGGCACAGGGGCAGGTCGATGCGCGGGCGGCGGAAAAGGTGCTGGGCAAGCTGTTGGCGTGGGCGGTAGATGGCGCGCACTCGCCTGGCGTGGGGTTGTTGTCTGAGGCCCGTAGGCTGTTCGATGCGCGCAAGCTCTATTTCGGCCTTGAGGTGATCAAGGGTTCGAAGCTGCGTCTGCTCGACGCGGAGCAGGTCCAGGCGCGGGAATACCTGCTGGCCGATGGCAAGTGGGATTTCGACTACCGCGTTCGGCTGCATCACAGCGACAACCCGTTCAGCCAGCGGGTGACCACCGGCTTCGATACCGAACGCTGGCTGACCGTCGAGCAGGACAAGCTGCTCAAGGTTATCCAGGCCAACCTCGACGAAGACATCCACGTGCAGGGCTATGCCGGGATCGGCAAGAGCTACCTGCTCGGCGCGCTCATGGACTGCCTGCCCCGTGGTCGGGTGCTGGCCCTGGCGCGCACGCCGGCCAAGCTCGGCGCCTTGCGTCGGCGCATGGGGCTGGATGAGCAGGCCAAGGTCGGCATGACCTTCGGTCAGTTCGCCCGGGCCCTGCTCAAGGATACCCGGTCAGTTTCCGCCCGGACGGCGCAGCGCGGTCCCGGCAAGCGCAGGCTGGCCGAGGAACTGGGGATCGTCGGCTTGCGCCAGTACGACGCCGAGCATGCCCTGGACATCTGCCTGGAAGTGCTGCGCAACTACTGCGATTCTCGGGATTACAGCCTGTCGAATCGTCATCTGCCGTATTTTCGCCAAGCACTCTCCGGCGTCGATGCCCAGGTCCTGCTGGAGTACGCCAGCCGGCTATGGCGCTACCTGGAGGCGCAACCGGCCTGGGGCGCGCAGACCGGGTTCGAGGCATTGCTGCTGCTCAAGCGAGCGAGCCTGGCTGGTTGCAGCGTGCCAGGGCGCTTCAGCCACGTGATCATCGACGAGAGCCAGGACGTGCCGGCCTCGCTGCTGCAGGTTATCGAGCGAGGCCGCCAGGTGCTGATCACCCTGGGCGATGAATATCAGAAGGCCTCCGGCGAGGTGGTCAGGCGCGAGCGTCAGGTGCGCCAGAAGGACATGGCCTTTGCCGTGCGTAGCGGGCCCAAGGTGGAGCGCCTGATCAACCCGTTGATCGGCGTGCATTCGAAGAAGTCCAAGGTTGCCTTCGAGGCTGCGCGCCATGTCGATGTCGGCATCGAGCACTTCCCCGAAGGGTTCGTCCCGCCCGAGGGCTGCGTGGTGCTGACCGCCTCGCGCTGGGACACGATGCGCTGGGCCATGGAGTTGGCCGAGTCCAACTGCTTGTTGAATTTCCCCGATTGGCCGCAGATGCGCCGCTTCATGGCCACGGCGATCGGCCTGTTCAGGGCCGCGTTCTATGCGCCGGGGCAGGATGCCGAAGGGCCGCATCCGTACTTCGCGCACCTGCTCGACTGGCAGCAGGTGCGTGAGTCCGAGCGTTTCGATGCCGCGTTCCTCTGGGTCGAGGCGCGCCTTGAGGCGGGTTTCAAGCTTGCGGACCTGACGCTGCTGGACGCGCGCATCGCTGCGCGGCCCGACAGCCTGACGCTGCTGATGGCCGAGGAGGCCGGCGGCCTGGAGTTCGATCAGGTGCTGCTGACACCGGAACTGATGACCACCGACCGCTTCAAGGACGCCTACGCCTTCGATGCGCGGATCTGCGCCGTGTACATCGCCCTGTCGCGGGCGCGTCGGCAGCTGTACCTGCCGTATGACGTGGAGGAGTGGATCAACTACCACAAGGGCCAGCCGTTCCGCGAGTTGCACGGCTACTGAGGCCTCCACGCCTGCCCTGATTAGCCGACACCTGCATCAGCCGCTGAAAGGTCGGGCATTGCAGATGGCTCTCTTCGGGGCACTGCGCCGCATGGCGCAACCCCTTGCTCATCGCCTGCAGCCGTTTGATCCGGCGGTCGATCTCGTCGGCCTTGGCCAGCAGCAACTCGCGATCGACCCGTTGCTCGTCAAGCATGGTGGCTACTTCGTCCAGCGAAAAGCCAGCCGCCTGTCCCAGCGCGATCAGTGCCAGGCGCTCGGGGGTGTCTGGCGGGAACTGGCGGCGCTGCCCATGGCTGGCCAGTGATCTGAGCAACCCCTTGTTCGCGTAGTAACGCAATGTCGACGCCGGCACTCCGGTGCGCCTGGCGACATCGGCAATGTCCATTGCAACCCCTCTTGACTTGAAGTTGGCTTCAACTTGCATGCTGCTTGGCATCGACCTTTCCGTCAATCTGCCAAGGGCTCTCGTCATGACCATCTCCTCGCTTGTGCTTTCCATCCTGTTCATCGGCATCGGCGCCACCCTGGTCATGGACCTGTGGACCTTGCTGCTCAGGCGCCTGGGTGTCACCACCCTGAACTACGCGATGGTCGGGCGCTGGGCGGGGCACCTGCTCGAAGGGCGCTGGCGGCATGCGGCGATCGGCAAGGCTGCGCCGGTCAGGGGGGAGCTGGCGTGGGGCTGGCTGCTCCACTACGCCACAGGGTTGGTATTCGCGACGCTGCTGGCGGCTATTGCAGGGGAGGGCTGGTTGCGGGGGCCGACACTGTGGCCAGCCTTGCTGTTCGGGGTGGTCTCGGTGCTCGTGCCGTTGTGCGTGGTGCAGCCTGCATTGGGGGCAGGGTATTTCGCGACGAACACACCCGCGCCCTTGAAGAGCTGCCTGCGCAGCCTGGCGACGCACTGCGTGTTCGGTTTGGGCCTCTACCTGGCGGCACTGGGTGTCGCGGCTGCGGGTACTTGAGGGCTGTCGTCACCTGCGAACGGATGGGGCTCGCTATAACGCTCGACGATCCGCTGCATTTCCCCGGACTGCTTGATCCGCACCAGCGCCCTGAGCACCGCCTGGGTCGGTAGTGCGGGGTCGTTGCGCACCATGCAGCCCAGCGCCTGTTCTTCAAGCACGGCGAGGGGCTGCAGGTGTTGAGCCGGGGGCAGGGAGCGGTTGTACCACTGCAGCGACAGCTGGTTGCTCACGGCATGGCGCAAGCGCCCGACCTGGAGTTTCTGCAGGACCAGCAACTGATTGCGGCTATCTTCGCGCTGCAGGCGGGCCTGGCTGAACAGCGGCTCGAGCGTGGGGTAGGTGTAGCCGAGTACGGTGCCGATGGCCTGGGGTGGCAGTGCGTCCGGGCTGACGGGGCCGCTGTCGCCGGGGCGGCCGACCAGCAGGTCGCGCTGCTCGATGAGCGGGATGCTCCAGAGATAGTCACCGGGTCGATCGGTCAGCCATTGCGTGGAAACGTAGCAGCGTACGTCGATTTCGCCGGCCTGCATCGCCTCCTGCAGGCGCAGGCGCGCCAGCACATGGTACTGGGGGCGGGCATCGACCTCTCTGGCGATGGCCTGCATCAGCTCCAGCAGGATGCCTTCCGCTGGCTGCTGGTCCTCGATGCGCATCAGCGGCATGCTCCAGCTTTCGGCGATGGAGAAGCGCAACACCGGCGGTTGCGCCAGGCCGTGGGTGGCCCACAACAATACCCACAACAACAGGATGGCCAGGACTCGCCGCACGCCTCATCCTCCCTGATCCGTCGTCCGTGTGCCCGTCACTGAGCTTAGACGAGATCGGCAGGGTGCAATTTCGGCCCCGCTCCGCTAGCATTAGCGCTCTTTCCGCCCGCTCCGGTCACGATGGTTTTTTGATGAGTTATCAGGTTCTTGCACGTAAATGGCGTCCGCGCTCGTTCCGCGAAATGGTCGGCCAGACCCATGTGCTCAAGGCTTTGATCAACGCCCTGGACAACCAGCGCCTGCACCATGCCTACCTGTTCACCGGGACCCGGGGCGTGGGCAAGACCACCATTGCGCGGATCATCGCCAAGTGCCTGAACTGCGAGACCGGCATCACCTCGACGCCGTGCGGTACCTGCTCGGTATGCCGGGAGATCGACGAGGGCCGTTTCGTCGACCTGATCGAGATCGACGCCGCCAGCCGCACCAAGGTCGAGGACACCCGCGAGCTGCTCGACAACGTGCAGTACGCGCCGAGCCGCGGGCGCTTCAAGGTCTACCTGATCGACGAAGTGCACATGCTCTCCACCCACTCGTTCAACGCCCTGCTGAAGACGCTGGAAGAGCCGCCGCCCTACGTCAAGTTCATCCTCGCCACCACCGACCCGCAGAAACTGCCAGCGACCATCCTGTCGCGCTGCCTGCAGTTCTCGTTGAAGAACATGAGCCCGGAGCGCGTGGTCGAGCACCTGACCCACGTGCTGGGCGCCGAGAACGTGCCGTTCGAGGAGGATGCCCTGTGGTTGCTCGGCCGCGCCGCCGACGGCTCCATGCGCGACGCCATGAGCCTGACCGACCAGGCCATCGCCTTTGGCGAGGGGCGGGTGTTGGCCGCCGACGTGCGGGCGATGCTCGGTACCCTCGACCACGGCCAGGTGTATGGCGTGCTCCAGGCCCTGCTCGAAGGCGATGCCCGGGCGCTGCTGGCCGCGGTGCGTGACCTGGCCGAACAAGGCCCGGACTGGAACGGCGTGCTGTCGGAAATGCTCAATGTGCTGCACCGCGTGGCCATCGCCCAGGCCCTGCCGGAGGCGGTGGACAACGGCCAGGGCGACCGTGACCGCGTGCTGGCGTTGGCCCAGGCCCTGCCGGCCGAAGACGTGCAGTTCTACTACCAGATGGGGTTGATCGGCCGCCGTGACCTGCCATTGGCGCCGGACCCGCGCGGCGGTTTCGAGATGGTCCTGCTGCGCATGCTGGCATTCCGCCCGGCCGATACCGACGACGCACCGAGGCCGGTACTAAAGCCGACGGGGATCAGCCAGGCCACAGCTGATCCGACCCAACCGGTGGCGGCAGCGGCTATGGCCGTGGCGCCGCCCGTTGTCGCCAGCCCTGTGGCTGAAGTGGTCGCGCCGCTGCCTGTGGCTGAGGCATCCATACAGGCCGAGCCCCCAGTTGTGGACGTGCCGGCCGTTGCCGAGGTTGTCGAGGCGCCGCAAGCGCCATCGGAGCCAGAGCCGCAGCCCGTCGAGGAGGTCGTCGACCTGCCGTGGGAGGAGCCAATCGCCACTCCGGCGCCGGTTGCGCCCGAGCAGTTGCCCGAGCCGGCACCCGCGGTCGAGGCCGCCAGCCAGCAGCCGGACGATGACGAGCCGCCGTTCGATCCGTCGGCCTACAGCCCGGCGGGCATGGAGCGCGACGACGAGCCGCCGGCGGACGAGGACTACTACGCGCCCGACAGCGACCCGGTTGGCTTCAGCTACCTGGACGAGCTGGCCGAGCACGTGCAGGAAGAGGCGCCTGCCCAGGCGCCGGAGCCACTGCCGGCGGCCATGCCCGCGACCGGCCTGGCCCTGCAATGGCTGGAATTATTCCCACAGTTGCCTGTCTCCGGTATGACAGGCAACATCGCCGCAAACTGTACGCTGATCGCCGCCGAGGGTGATGACTGGCTGTTGCACCTGGACCCGGGGCAGGGCGCGCTGTTCAACTCGACGCAGCAGCGCAGGCTGAACGACGCACTGAACCAGCAACTGGGCCGCGAGATCCGCCTGAAGATCGAGCTGATCCGCCCCGAGCAGGAAACCCCGGCCCAGGCCGCCTCGCGCAAGCGCGCCGAGCGCCAGCATGACGCCGTGGTGTCGATCGAACAGGACCCGCTCATCCAGCAGATGATCCGGCAGTTCGGCGCGACGGTCAGGCAGGATACTATTGAGCCTGTAGACGCCCTGGCCAGCCAGGGCCAATGAACGGATAACCATGCGGCCGGCCCTGTGCCGGGCCGCATCACATGACCCAATCGAGGTATACCCCCATGATGAAAGGTGGCATGGCCGGCCTGATGAAGCAGGCCCAGCAGATGCAGGAAAAGATGCAGAAGATGCAGGAAGAGCTGGCCAATGCGGAAGTCACCGGCCAGTCCGGTGGCGGCCTGGTCAGTGTGGTGATGACCGGTCGCCACGACGTCAAGCGCGTCAGCATCGACCAGAGCCTGATGTCGACCGACGCTGACGACAAGGAAGTGCTCGAGGACCTGATCGCCGCCGCGCTGAACGACGCCGTGCGCAAGATCGAGCAGAGCAGCCAGGAAAAGATGGGTGGCATGACCGCTGGCATGCAGCTGCCGCCTGGTTTCAAGATGCCGTTCTGAGTCGTTGTTCAGGCAACGCCATGTGCCCCGTCTGATAGGCGTTGGGCCCTCGAAGACCCGATGCTCGCATCGGGTTTTTGTTGCCTCTCGAAAAAGACATCGAAGCGCGAAAAACAGCAATGGTTCGTAATTGATTTTGCCCGCGGTGATCGCATAGTATGCCGCACCCCTCAAATGGCAATGTGCCATTTCTCGAAACTGTCCAGTTGTATGCCGAGTCGTTCGGTGCCAACTATCCAAAGACGCAGGTTTGCGGGTAAGCAGGATGCTGGGTGTGCTCAAAAGGATGTGTTCATGTTTCGCGCTCAACAGGTCGTCGTTCTAGCCTGGCTGTTCTCCTCGTGTACCCTGGCCGCGTCTGGCTCGGACCGCGCCGAATTGATGGCTGTCTATCGGCAAGCTGTCGAGCACAACACTGAAATCGCCGCTGCCCGTGCCGATTTTGCCGCCCGCCAGGAGGCCTTGCCCCAGGCTCGGGCCAATCTGCTGCCCGCCATCAGTGTCGGCTCGACTGTCGAATCAACCCGCCTGACTCGCGACGAACCCGAGCTGACCCGGGCGCGTAGCGGCACGACGGTTCAGGCCAACCTCAAGCAACCGCTTTTTAACGCCGCTTTCTGGTTTGAGCTCAAAGCGGCCAAGACTAGCATTGCGCAAGCGGCATTGGAGTTGTCGGCGAAGGAGTAGGAACTGATCTTGAAGACCGCCGAGGTCTATTTCGAGACGCTGCGCGCCACCGATGAGCACGCCACCTCGCGTGCCGAAGAGTGCGCGCTCAAGCAGCAGCGCGACCAGGCGCAGGCTCGGCTCAAGGGCGGTTTGTCGAGCATTACCGATGTGTTGGACGCACAATCGGCCTACGACAATGCGATGGCCAATCGCAAACTGGCGCAACGACAGGTGGACGATGCCTTTGAGCAGTTGATTCGTCTGACGAACAAATCTTACGCGAGCATTGAAGGCATGCGCCACCAGATGCCCATCCATGCCCCGGTTCCCGATGACACCCAAGCCTGGGTCGATGCGGCGTTGGAGCAGAATCTGACGCTGCTGGCCAACAACTATGCCGTGCGGGCCGCAGAGGAAAATCTTAGCCAGCGGCGCGCCGGCCACGCCCCGACCGTCGATGCGGTGGTGTCCTATCGACGTGGCGACAATGACAGTTTTGGCTATAACAACCCAAGCGATTTCGGGCTCGACGGCTATCGCGGCAATGTCGCCCAGAGCAGCATCGCCCTGGAAATGAACCTTCCGCTATTCAACGGTGGGCGCACCAGCTCACAGTCGCGCGAGGCTTATCAACGCCTGATGCAGAGTGAAGAGCAGCGAGAGGGTCAACGCCGGGAAGTGGTCCTCGATGCGCGCAACTTCTTTCGTGCAGTCAATTCGGACATCGAGCAGATCCACGCGCGCAGGCAGACGATACAGTCGAGCCAGGAATCGTTGAAGGCCTCGAAAGTCGGGGCCGATATCGGTACGCGTAACACCGTCGATGTGCTCAATGCCCAACGCCAGTTGTTCAAGGCCGTGCGCGACTACAACAACGCCCGGTACGATTTCATCCTCAATAACCTGAGATTGAAACAGGCGGCCGGCATGCTGGCCGCCCATGATCTGCAGTCGCTCGCCGACTATCTGAAAGCTGACTACGAGCCACAACGCGACTTTCTACCGCCGGAGCTGATGTCTGCCTCCGTTGCGGGATTATCCCGACATTAGCCAGAACCTCGCCGCCATGCCTGACCTTGTTCAGGTATGAGAGGGCGTGTGCCCACCCGTGTTCGGGGGCACGCCGTCGGCAATATCCTCCTGTGTATTCGACGATTCACCAGCATGGAAGCACTTATGCAAGGACCCAGGGCCGACGCGGCCCAACCCAAAGGCGCACTCGACACAGGTTTGGCCTGCCTTGCCATGTTGGCGCGCTTTCACAATCTCGCGGTTTCACCCGAACAACTGGCCCATGAGTATCTCGCTCAGGGTCAGGCCTTCGGCAGGGCCGAGATCCTGCTGGCGGCCCGTCAGCTCGACCTGAAAGCCAAGGCGATCCGCACCACCTTCGAGCGGCTGGCGCGAACGCCATTGCCCGCCATTGCCTGCGACAGCGACGGGGGCTTTTTCATCATTGCTCGTATCGATCAGGGCAAGGTGCTGATCCACGATCCCCTGTCCCAGCGCCCGGAACTGCTCGATGCCGAGCAACTGCATGCACGCTGGGGTGGCGAAATGATTCTGCTGCGCTCCCAGGCATCGTTGGCGACCGAGTTGTCCCGATTTGATTTCACCTGGTTCATTCCTGCCATCGTGAAGTACCGCAAGCTGCTTGGCGAAGTCTTGCTGGTATCGTTCGTGCTGCAGATCTTCGCGTTGCTGACGCCGTTGTTCTTCCAGGTGGTCATGGACAAGGTGCTGGTGCACCACGGTTTGACCACGCTGGATGTGATCGCCACCGGCCTGCTGGGCATCATGCTCTTCGAAACCATCCTGAGTGGTTTGCGCAGCTATGTCTTTGCCCACACGGCCAGCCGTATCGACGTCGAGTTGGGTTCCAGGTTGTTTCGGCACCTGGTGACGCTGCCGCTGTCGTACTTCCAGGCCCGGCGCGTTGGTGACTCGGTCGCCAGGGTACGTGAGCTGGAGAATATCCGGAGTTTCCTGACCGGCAATGCCATCACGCTGTTGCTGGATGTGCTGTTCTCGGTGGTGTTCATCGCCGTGATGTTCTTCTACAGCGGCTGGTTGACACTGGTGGTGCTGTTGTCGCTGCCGCTTTACTTCGTTGTCTCGCTGGTGATCACCCCGATGCTGCGCGCGCGGCTGAACGAGAGCTTTGCCCGCGGTGCGGAGAACCAGGCGTTTCTGGTGGAGACGGTCAATGGCATCGACACGCTCAAGTCGATGGCGGTCGAGCCACAGGTGACGCGCAAGTGGGACAACCAGCTGGCAGCGTATGTCAGTGCCGGGTTCAAGACCCAGACCCTGTCCACCATCGCCAATGAAAGTGTTTCCCTGATTGGCAAGCTGGTGACCGTGGCAACACTCTGGCTCGGTGCGCGCCTGGTGATCGATGGGCAGCTTTCCGTCGGCCAGCTGATTGCGTTCAACATGCTCGCGGGGCGGGTGAGCCAGCCGATCATGCGCCTGGCTCAGTTGTGGACCAATTTCCAGCAGACGGGCGTTTCGGTCGAGCGCCTGGGCGATATTCTCAACACCCAGACCGAGCTGTCGCAGGCGACCCGCAGCGCGTTGCCCACACTCAAGGGGCACATCGAGTTCGACCAGGTGCATTTCCGCTACCGGCCCGACGGCTCCGAGGTATTGCGTGGCGTCAGCCTGGACATCAAGGCCGGTGAGGTGATTGGTGTAGTTGGGCGCTCAGGGTCGGGCAAAAGCACACTGACCCGGTTGTTGCAGCGCCTCTATGTACCTGAGCGAGGTCGAGTGCTGGTCGACGGCATGGACTTGGCACTGGCCGATGTCTCGTCGTTGCGCCGACAGATCGGCGTGGTGCTGCAGGACAACATGCTGTTCAACCGCAGCATCCGCGAGAACATTGCCCTCAGCGATCCCGGCGCGCCGCTGGAGGCGGTGATGCATGCCGCCAGGATGGCCGGTGCGCATGACTTCATCCTGGAGCTGGCGGAAGGTTACGACACCATCGTCGGTGAACATGGTGCCTCGTTGTCCGGTGGTCAACGCCAGCGCGTGGCGATTGCCCGGGCGCTCATCGGCAACCCGCGGATCCTGATCTTCGACGAGGCGACCAGTGCGCTGGACTATGAGTCCGAGCGCATCGTCCAGCAGAACATGCAGACCATCTGCAAGGGCCGCACGGTCATCATCATTGCGCACCGGTTGTCGGCGGTGCGCGATGCCCACCGGATCGTGGTGATGGATCGTGGGCAGATCGTCGAGCAGGGCACTCATGCGCAACTGCTGGAACACCAGGCGGGGTACTACTCGCGCCTGCACCGTTTGCAACAAGGATAGTGGCCATGCGTGAACCTTCCGCCAAACGTGAACTTTGGCAGCGCTACCGGCGTGCCTGGAGCCAGGCCTGGCGCCGACGCAAACAGTTGGACGCACCGCCGCGCCTGGCGCACGAGGTGCAGTTCCTGCCGGCCGCGCTGGCCTTGCAGGAGCAGCCCGCGCACCCGGCTCCACGCTACATCCAGTGGGTCATCATGCTGTTTGCCGCACTGGCGCTGGCTTGGGCATGCTTGGGCGAGATCGAAGTCGTGGCGACGGCCCGTGGCAAGGTGGTGGCCAGTGGCAAGAGCAAGATCATCCAACCGAGCGAAGTGGCGGTGGTCAAGGCGATTCGGGTCTTCGATGGCCAGGTGGTGAGGGCGGGTGACGTGCTGGTGGAGCTCGACACGAGCGCTTCCGGCGCCGACGTCAAGCGCTTGCAAAGCGAGTTGCTGGCTGCGCAGGTCGATCGTGCGCGAGCCAGCGCCTTGCTCGAGTCGATCCAGGGCAACCAGGCGCCAGGCTCTCTGGCGCGTTACCTGCCGGAGGCCGGGGCCGAGCAGGTGCAAGCGGCACAACGCTGGTTGCAGGGGCAGTACCTGGAAATGCGCAATGCGTTGGACCAGGTGAGCGCGGAGATCGAGCAGCGTTCGGCGGAAATCCAGTCAGCCAAGGCCATTGTCGCCTCCTTGCAGCAGACGCTGCCGATTACTCGCCGCCTGGCCGAGGACTATCGCGCCTTGCTTGAGCAGCAGTATGTGCCGCGTCACGCCTACCTGGAAAAACAGCAGGCGTTGTTCGACCAGGAGCGCGACCTGGCCGTGCAGCAAGCGCGGGTGATCGAATTCACGGCCAGCCGCAAGGAGGCCGAGCGCCGCCGCGAGGGCACCCTGGCGCAGACCCGTCGCAGCATGCTTGACCTGCAGCAGCAAGCAGAACAGCAAGTTGCCTCGTTGACCCAGGAGCTGAAAAAAGCCGAGCAGCGTGACCATCTGATGAGTCTCACCGCGCCTGTGGACGGCACCGTGCAGCAACTGGCGATCCACACCGTCGGTGGCGTGGTGACGGCCGCGCAACCGTTGCTGGTCATCGTGCCCAGCGACCAGCCAGTGGAGGTCGAGGCAATGCTGGAGAACAAGGACGTGGGGTTTGTCCGAGAGGGGCAGCAGGCCAGCGTGAAAGTGGAAACCTTCACGTTCACCAAATACGGCACAGTGGCGGGCGAAGTCGTCAGTGTCTCCAACGACGCCATCGAGGATGAAAAGCGCGGGCTGATCTACAGCAGCCGCGTGCGCTTGTTGCAGGATTTCATCTGGGTGCGCGACCAGAAGGTGGCGCTTTCGCCAGGCATGTCGGTCACGGTCGAGATCAAGACCGACCGACGCAAGGTCATCGATTACTTCCTCAGCCCCTTGCAGCAGTATGCGAATGAAAGCCTGCGCGAGCGCTGAGGCCACGACCTGCTGATTGGTGTAATGGTCGTTTTGGGGAGTCTTGGATGTTGGAACTGAAGGCGTTGCTGGGGGCCGTGATCGGCCCTGCTTATCTCTGTGTGTTGCTGGCGAGCCTGGGGCTGTTGACGTTCAGGCCCGCGCACGCGGCGTCCTGGTTCATCTGGGGCTGTAGTCTGCCGCTGAGCGTTTTCTCCTATCTGGTCTGGATACAGGGCAGTGGCGGCGATCACTGGACGCTGCCGATGCTGGTCATCCAGCTTCTGGCGCTGGCGCAATTGGGTTGGTTGGGCGGCGTGTGTGCCTTGTTGGGGCGCATGGGCCGCTGGCGCGCCTTGAACAGGGCTGGCCTGGTCGTTTCCATGGTCTCCGTTGTGGGACATGGCGTTTTTCTGGGGGGGATCTTGATGTTTGGGTATGGCTCTTCATGACCCGGTCCTTCGCAAAGGTTGGTCAAGTTATCTAGTCAGAAGGAATTGAGCGATGGCGTTTAAAGAATCCACATTCGAGTACATAAAGAGCCAGGCTGAACGGGCCAAGGCGATTGCCAACGAGCTTGGCGCGGCGGATGTCACCGCTCAGGGCATACTCGGGGCGATTGGTGAAGAGTATGAGTCGCTAGGTACCGTCGACAAGATCCAGACGGCGCGGGTGTCCGCCTTCAGTCATGAAGAGATCAAAAGCAACTACGACAGCGTGGTGAAGGATAAGCAGATCCTGAGTGATGTGGTCTCGGCCGGATCGATCAAGAAAGGACTGATCAAATGGGACAACCCGGTACTCAATGATGTCGGGCCAGGCAATATCAAGATCCTGACCGCGATCGACCTGCTGGCAAAGTACAATACCGCCAACCCCGAGCAGGATCCGTTGGGCCTGAAAGGTTACAACGGGGACTACAAGTCGCTGGTCAGTGACCTCTCTGATGAAAAAAACAGTGCCAGCCTGAAGTTCGCCGCATTGATGTTGCAGGAAGGTCGCGCCTTCTATGCGGAGCGAGCGGGTGCCGCCTGGGCCTCTTATGATCAGGACACCCAGGATGCGGTACTGATCACGTACTACAACAATGGCAGGGAGTGGGCTACTGCCAGGGCGGACAAGTTTGCCTCCGACAACCCCGGTGGCCAGTACGCGCCCAAGCCTGGTGGCGGTGTAAGCGGCGGCGAGGTCTACCTTGAGAATGCCGCGCAGATCAAGAAATACGTGGGCGTTCCTTCTATCCCCATTGCGTCGGTCAGTGACAATTACTTCAAGCTCGATATCAACAATGCGGGCAGCGTGACCGAGAAGGGCGCCACCGATCACGAGCGCAATGCCGCCCAGGTGGCCGATGGTCTGGTGCGCAGCGGTGGTGGCTGGACGATTACCTACGACCCCAACAAGCTCAATATCAACCAGATGCAAGGAAACTGGGTCAACAACACCTTTACCGCCGCCGCGACTCAGATCCTTGCCGACGGTTATCGCCCAGGCAACATCAACACCGCCAGTGATGTATTCGACTTCAGTCTGCGTGGCTCCAGCCAGGGGCTGTCCTATGGCAGTACCTTGGGTGCATTGCTGAACTCAGGCGATGCCCGCGCACGTCTGACCCTGCCTACCGACCCGTTGGTCCTGGACCTGAATGGCGATGGCGTGCGCTTGACCGATTACCTGACGGCCCCGGTGTTCTTCGACGCTGACAACGATGGCGGCAGTCTCGAGGAAACCGGCTGGGTCAGTGCCGAGGATGGCATTGTCGTGGTCGACACCAATGCCAATGGCAAAATCGACAACATCAGCGAGACCCTTTCCGAATACTTTGGCGGGGCGGCCGGCAGCAATGGCGATGCCGGCCAGAAGCGTTTCGCCAACGGTTTCGCCGCGTTGGCCAGTCTCGACAGCAATGCCGATGGGGTGTTCGACAGCCAGGATGCGGCCTGGTCGAGCGTCAAGGTCTGGGTCGATGGCAATCACGATGGCAAGAGCTGGCTGGACCTCAACGGCAATGGCAGCATCGAGACGGGTGAAACCAGCGAGCTCAAGTCGCTGACCGAACTGGGCATCACCCGGATCAACCTGGGTAACCAGGCACAGAGCGGCGAAGTGCGTGACGGCAACGAAGTCCTGGCGCGCGGCACCTTTGTGCAGAACGGCGCGACCAAGGAAGCCATCGCTGCAAACTTCGTGGCCAACCCGAACGGACACGTGTTCAGCGCCAGTGGCAACGGCACGATCGTTTCCACCCAGGGGGCCGGGCAGGTGGCGCCGGTCAAGGGCTACGTTTCCGCTTCGACCACGGGAGAGCGCATCGATGTGGCGCTCAAAGGGGTCAATAATGCCACCGGTGGTTCAGGCAACGATGTGCTGTTGGGTGATGCCCAGAGCAACTGGCTGGCCGGTGGCCAAGGCAGTGACAGCTTCAATGGTGGGGCCGGTGACGATGTCCTGCTGATCGACGGTGACGACCTGCCCGGCATCACGGTGGTGACGGCAACGACATTCACGGTGGTGACGGCACCGACATCGTGCAGGTGCTCGGTGACAAGGGCGTGCGCCTGAACCTGGCCGAGGCCGGCGTGGAGATCGCCCAGGGCGGACGCGGTGATGACGTGTTCATCGGTGGGGGTAGCAGCACGGTCTACCTGCGTGGTGGCGATGGCGACGACGTGCTGGTCGGCGGTTCGGCCAACGATGCCCTCTCTGGCGAGGATGGCGATGACTTCATCAACGGCAATGCTGGCAATGACGTGCTGCGTGGCCACCGTGGGCGTGATCAGTTGTTCGGTGGCGAAGGCAACGATTTGATCGAAGGTGGCCTCGATGACGACAGCCTCAACGGCGGCGCCGGGGACGACGTACTGATCGGTGGTGCTGGCGACGATGTGATCGACGGTGGCGATGGCCTGGACGTCGTGGAACTGTCGGGTGATTTTGCCGACTACCGTCTGACTCGTACCGCCGAAGGTGTCTGGATCAGCGACACGGTGGCGGGCCGCGATGGCACAGACTTCTTGAAGAACGTCGAGAGCGCCAACTTCCGCAACCTCAAGCAGGTGGAGATTCCGAGCGCCACCAGCGCTGGCAGCGAGAACCCTCTGCTGGTCAAGGATGTCCTGGGCAAGGATCGGGCGGGTGTCGCCTTCGAGCGCACCAGCGCGCACCTGATCGGCAAGGAGCAGTTGCTGCAGAACGATATCGATTGGCAGCACGACGCCCTGCACATCACCGGCCTGTTCGAGGTAGTGGGGGGTAGCGCCAGCCTGACCCAGGCGGGGGACGTGCTGTTCACCCCGGATGCGACCTTCACGGGCGTGATGGGTTTCAAGTACACCGTGGCCGACGCCAAGGGCCATGCGGCGACCACGGTCGTCAACATGGGGACAGGTGAGAGCGCAACGATGCGCGCTGCCGTCTACCTGCGCACCGCTGACCTGCCGGCCGATCCGCTGGTGACCGACCAGTGGTACCTGTCCCAGGCCAATATCCTGCCAGTCTGGAAGGATTACACCGGCAAAGGTGTACGGATCGCCCAGGTCGAAATCCAGAGCCCGTTCGGCACCACGCGGGAAATCCTCGATTACCGCCATGCCGACCTCAAGGATAACCTCGACCCGCAGTGGCTGGCCAACGCGACCCCGGGGCAGATGGCCGGTGAGGGCAGTGGTGGCAAGTTCAGCGACCATGCGACGCTCGTCGCCGGTGTCATGGTCGCCTCGCGCAACGGTGAAGGCAGTGTCGGCGTGGCCTACGACGCCAGCATCGCCGGCTACTGGGTCGACAAGCATGACTTCACCAACCTGTCGCATATGCGCGAGTACGATGTGGTGAACCACAGCTGGGGCAGCAGCAACCACTTCGACCTGAAGTTCACGCCGACCGAACTGGGATTGATGCCCACGCCGTTCAAGCAGGCTATTGGCCAAGGGCGTGATGGCCTGGGCACGGTGATCGTCACGGCCGGCGGCAACGATCGTGAGAAAGGCGGCAACACCAACTACTCGAACCTCACCAACAGCCGCAGCAGCGTCATCGTGGGCGCGATCAACGCGACCACCGACCTGGGGGCCTTGCAGCTGGGCGGTAAGCCGTTCTCCAGCCCAGGGGCCAGTATCCTGGTCAGTGCACCGGGTTCAAATGTGACGTCGACCTCGCGCCTGGTTCAGAACGACAACGGCTCGACTTTTGGTAGTGACACCAGCGTCTCCCAGGGCACCAGCTTCGCGGCACCGATCGTCTCGGGCATCGTCGCGTTGATGTTGGAAGCCAACCCCACGCTGGGCTATCGCGACGTTCAGCAGATCCTTGCGATCTCCGCCCGCAAGGTGAATGACAGCGCCACCACCTGGCAGACCAATGGTGGCCAGAACTGGAACGGCGGCGGTATGCACGTTAGCCATGACTACGGCTACGGTGAAGTCGACGCCCGCGCGGCGGTGCGCCTGGCAGAAACCTGGAACAGCCAGCAAATCCTGACCAACGAACTCAGCCTGGCCACACCGTTGGATTCGGGCGTGCTCAATCGGCCAATCAGCGACGGGCAAGGTGCTGGGATCAGCCATTCGCTCAGCATGGGCAATGTCGACTTGCTGGCCGAGCATGTCGAGGTCAAGGTGAGCCTGACCCATGCCCGGCCCGGTGACTTGATCCTCAAGCTGATCTCGCCCTCGGGCACTGAGTCGATCCTGATGAATCGCCCTGGCAAGGCGCCTGGCAGTGATGCCAGTGATCGTGGCAATGCCAGCTTCGACGGCGCGCAGAGCCTGGACTATGTCTTTAGCACCGCGTTGCTGCGGGGCGAAGCGGTGCAGGGCAACTGGACGCTGCACGTGATCGACAGCGTGACGGGCGATATCGGCACGCTGAACAACTGGAGCCTGAATGTCTTTGGCAGGGGCGCCAGTGCCGACGACCAGTACGTGTACACCAACGAGTTCGCGCAACTCGCCGGGACGGGCGCACGCAATGTGCTCAACGACACCGATGGCGGCCAGGACACGATCAATGTGGCGGCCATTACCAGTGCCAGCAGCATCGACCTGGCCAAGGGCGAAGCTACTTTGGCCGGTGCGCGCCTGACCATTGCCAACCCAGGCCAGATCGAGCACCTGATCGGTGGGGAGTTCGCTGATACGCTGACCGGCAACGCGGCCAACAACACCCTCGTGGGTGGACGCGGCAATGATGTGCTGGCCGGCGGGGCCGGCATCGACACGCTGATCGGTGGGCAGGGCAACGATACCCTGAGCGGTGGTGCCGATACCGATTACTTCATCATCGACAAGGCTGCCGGGGACACCGACACCCTGACCGATTTCGTGATCGGTACCGACCGGATCGTGCTCTCCGGCTTTACCGCCGACACCTATGCGACGATGGCCATTTCCCAGCAAGGTGCCGATGCGCGTCTGGACCTCGGCGATGGGCAGGTGCTGGTGCTCCGGAATGTACAGGCCGCAGACCTGACATTGAGCAGTTTCATTCACACGCCGCAGGCCCTGCGTGTGAATCAGCTAACGCAAGCGTCGGGCTACGGTTTCGGCCTGGATGGCACGGCCACCGAGCGCAACCTGCCGAACACCAGTGGTGGTTTCCGGTACTGGACCAACGATGCGGGCGAGCGGGTGTTTGGTGGCACGGGGAGCGATACGATCCAGGGTGGCCTGGGGAACGATGTGCTGGTCGGTGAGACCTCCACCGACTCAGCCGTCGGTGGCAATGACCTGATCAACGGCGGCGAAGGCAACGATGTCGTGCGTGGGGGGGCAGGCGACGATGTGCTGTACGGTGGCGCGGGGCTGGATTACCTGGGGGGCGATGCCGGCGACGATACCTTGTACCTGGAGGGTGACCAGGCGATCAGCGACCATGCCACCACCACGTTGCTGTCTGCGAACATCAACCTCAGTGGTGCGGCGACCCACACCGGCGCCTCGGTGGCCGGCGGTGCCGGCAACGATCGCTTCGTGCTGGTCGAAGACCTGCGCGCCAGCGCCTCGCAAGGTGTCATGGCCAACCTGATCGACGACTTCGAGGTGGGCAACCCCAAGGAAACGATCGACCTGTCGCAGATTCATGCGGTACGCGGCTTTGCCGACCTCAATTTCAGCACCGTCACCGTCGATGGCCAGCAGTACCTGCGGGTTTGGCTCGGGACCATGGCCAGTGGTACCCAATACCTGACGCTCAAGGGTGTGACTGCGGGCCAACTGTCCGCCAGCCACTTCACCTTTGGTCAGGGCGGCGCGCAACCCAAGGTGCTGTTGACTGGAACGGCGGGTAACGACCTGCTGGTGGGGGATGCCGGGGGCAATACCCTGGACGGTGGCGTCGGTGCCGATGTGATGGAGGGGCGGCTGGGTGATGACACCTATATCGTCGACCACCCTGGCGATGTCGTTAAGGAAGTGGTCGGTGGTGGCTACGATGTGGTCAAGTCCAGCGTTAGCCATGTCCTCGCCGATGAAGTGGAAGTCCTGCAGTTGCAAGGTTCGGCGGCCATCAACGGAACGGGCAACGGCTTGGCCAACCGGCTGGTTGGCAACGCGGGCAACAATATGCTCGATGGCGCCGGGGGCGCGGATGTGATGGTGGGCGGCCTGGGCGACGACATCTATGTGGTCGATGACGGCGCCGACCGCATCGTCGAGTCGGCCGACGAGGGCACGGACACCGTCCGCAGCTCGGTCTCCTTCACCCTGGCCACTCATCTCGAGAACCTCGAGCTGACCGGCGATGCTGACATCAACGGTACCGGCAACGCGGTCGACAACATCCTGCGTGGCAACCGTGGGGACAACCGGCTGGATGGCGCCCAGGGCGCTGACCAGATGCATGGCGGCGGGGGCAACGACAGTTACTTCGTCGATCATCTGGGTGACCAGGCGATCGAGGCGCCCGACAGTGGCTTCGACCGAGTCTTCGCCAGTGTGGACTTCTCTCTCGGGGCAAACGTCGAGCGCCTGGAACTGGTCGGGCCGGCCTTGAATGCAACGGGCAACAGCGCGGACAACGAACTGATCGGCAATACGCTGGACAACCGCTTGTACGGTGGCGCGGGCAACGACTTCCTGCAAGGTGGCAGCGGCAACGACCGCTATGTATTTGGTGCGGGGCACGGCCAGGACGTCATCAGCGAGGCGCTTGGTGTCGCAGGCGGTACCGACAGCATCGTCTTCGAGGCGGGTATCGAGGAGCGCGACGTGGCGGTCGAACACTCGGCCCAGGGCATGGTCCTGCGCCTGAACGACGGTCAGCAGATCGTCTCGGGTTGGACCGCCGCTGGCGGTCATGCTATCGAGCGCATCGAATTCGCCAACGGCAAGGTCTGGAACACCGCGACCCTGGCCACGCTGGCCAACCGCGTGCCCACGGTAGCTTCCGCGATCACCGACCAGAACGTGGCCGAGGACAGTCGATTTGTCCTGACCCTGGGCATGAACACGTTCAACGACGCCGATGCCGGAGATACCCTGACGCTGCGCGCTACCTTGACCGATGGCAAGCCGTTGCCGGGCTGGCTCAGCTTCGATGCGCCAACCCGTACCTTCAGCGGGACGCCGGGCAATGCCCAGGTCGGCCGCCTGGACATCCTGGTCACGGCGACCGACAAGGCGGGTGCCGCGGTGTCCGATGCTTTCAGCCTGAACATCGCCAACGTCAATGACGCGCCGCAGTTGGCCAATGCCATCGTCGACCTGAACCTCAAGAGTGGCCAGGCACTGCAATACGCGCTGCCGGCCAACACCTTCAGCGACGTCGACGCAGGTGACCGGCTGAGCTATCGGGCAACTCTCGCCAGCGGGGCGGCCCTGCCGGGCTGGCTGGTGTTCGATGCAGCCAGCCGTACCTTCAGTGGCACGCCGGTCGAGGGCGGCACGCTATCGATCAAGGTCACGGCGGTGGACCAGTCGGCGGCCGAGGCCAGTGATGTATTCGACATCGTCGTGAGCCCTGCCACGACCGTGATCAATGGCACGGCGGGTGCCGACAACCTGCGTGGGGATGCCCAGGCCAGCACGCTCAATGGGTTGGCCGGCGACGATTACCTCTACGGTCGCGCCGGGGACGATGTGCTCAACGGCGGTGATGGCAATGACTCGCTTTACGGGGAAATCGGCAACGACATCCTCGATGGCGGGGCAGGCAATGATCGGCTGTCGGGGGACACGGGCAACGACACCTACCGCTTCTACCGTGGCATGGGGCAGGACACGATCGTCGACTTCGATCCGACCGTGGGCAATGTCGACACCCTTCAGGTTGCCGCCGACATCACGCCGGCCGATGTACTGGTGAGCCGAGATGGCGGTTATCTCACCCTGGCGATCAAGGGCACGTCCGACAAAGTGACGATCACCTTCTTCAACGATGTCAACTACAGCTTCGAGCGTGTGCTGTTCGCCGACGGCACGACCTGGGACCTGGAGGCGCTGAAGAACATGACGCGCGGCACGCCCAGCCAAGGGGCCGATATGCTGTACGGGGATAGCGGCGCCGATGTGCTCGACGGGCTGGCGGGTAACGATCGGATCTATGGCGGTGCCGGCGATGACCGGCTCATCGGTGGGGCCGGTAACGACAACCTGTACGGTGAGGCGGGCAATGACACCCTCGAGGGTGGCGACGGCAACGACTCGCTCAACGGAGATGCTGGCAATGACATCCTGGATGGCGGGGCCGGTGATGACAGCCTCAGTGGTGGTCAGGGCGATGATGTCTACCTGTTCTACCGAGGGATGGGGCAGGACAGCATCAGCGAGTTCGACATGAGCGTCGGCAACAACGACACGATCAGGGTTGCCGCGGGGATCAGCGCGGCGGATATCACCCTGACCCGCGATCTCTGGGACTTGCAGCTGGGCATCAAAGGCACCACGGACCGGATGACCATCCGCAGCTACACCGACGCCAATTACCAGGTGGAGCGTGTGGCCTTCGCCGACGGTAGCGTCTGGACAGTCGACGACCTGCGGCGTCTGTCGCGGGTGGCGCCGAGCGAAGCCGCCGACACCGTCTATGGCGACGACAGCAACGAGCGGATCGATGGCCTGGCGGGCGACGACAAGCTCTATGGCTTGTCCGGTGACGACGTGCTCATCGGTGGGGCTGGCAACGACCAGCTCGATGGTGGCAACGGCAACGATACTCTCGACGGAGGCATCGGCAATGACACGCTGTCGGGTGGGGCAGGTAACGATACCTATCTGTTCCAGCGCGGTGGTGGGCAGGACACGATCTCCGACCGCGACTGGACCACAGGCAATGTCGATGTGATCAAGTTCGGCCCAGGCATTGTCGCGGCCGACGTCAAGGCATCGCGCCAAGGCGACAATCTGGAACTGGCAATCAGCGGCTCGACCGACAAGGTGACCGTCAGCAACTGGTTCTTCGCCAAGGATAACCAGGTCGAACAGGTTCAGTTCGCCGATGGCACGTCATGGGATGTGGCTACCGTGCAGGCCCTGGTCAAGGGCATGGCCACCCAGGGCGATGATGTGCTGCAAGGCGCGGAGGCGGTCGACGACACCCTCAACGGCCTGGGGGGGAACGACAAGCTCTACGGGCTCTCGGGCAACGACACCCTCAACGGTGGTGCCGGCAACGACATGCTCTATGGTGGGCCTGGGGCGGACATCCTCGACGGCGGTGCTGGCAATGACAAGCTTCAGGGGGATGCTGGCAATGACACGTACCTGTTCTACCGGGGTGCCGGGCAGGACGAGATCAGCGACTACGACTATCAGGCCGGTAACCTCGATGTGATCGAAGTCGCAGCGGGTATCGCGCCGTCCGACCTCAGCCTGAGCCGGGATCTGTCCAACCTGTACATCGGTATCAAGGGCAGCACCGACACGCTGAAGGTGAACAGCTGGTTCTCCAGCGCCTCGAACCAGGTCGAGCAGATCCGCTTCGCCGATGGCACACGCTGGGACGTCGACACGATCAAGACAATGGCCAGGGGCTCCGCAACCCAGGGTAACGACCAGCTGTTCGGTGACGAGACCCAGGCTGATGTGCTCAGTGGGCTTGACGGTGACGACAAGCTCTACGGGTTCGCCGGCAACGACACGTTGCTGGGCGGCAAGGGCGCCGACGAGCTGTATGGTGACAGTGGCGCCGACACACTTGATGGTGGGGCCGGCAACGATCGCCTCGAAGGGGGAACCGGTGACGACCTCTACAAGTTCGAACGTGGAGGAGGCCGGGACGTCATCAACGACTTCGACAGCGACACCAACATAGATGTGCTGCAGTTTGGCCCGGGAATTTCGGCCGAACAGCTGTGGTTCCGCAAGAATGGCTGGGATCTCGAGGTCAGTGTGATTGGCACAGACGACCAGGTGACGGTCTCCAAATGGTCGTTCTGGGGCGCGGGCAACTGGGAGAAGGCGCAGCATGTCGAACAGTTCCGCACCAGTGATGGCAAGGTCTTGCTCGATGGCCAGGTCGACCAGCTGGTTTCGGCGATGGCAGCGTTCGCGCCGCCCGCGGCAGGGCAGATGACATTGCCGCAGAACTACAAGGAGGCACTCGACTCCGTCATTGCCAGCAACTGGCAGTAAGGGCAGACAGGTACGTGGCCTGAAGGGCACGTACCTGTGCAGGCCGACCGCTTGTACACCCCCAAGGTGTGGAAGCGGTCGGGACGTCTTGATGCATCCCCTCAGCTCATCATCATGCGCCTTGTGAACGCAGGGCCTGTTCACGGGTCAACCGCAACGGTTGGTCATCGTTCGCCTTTGATTTGACGCTGCCCACCTTGCTCGGTATAAACCGCGTCTTATTGATCTGTCAGGCCATTCCCATGAGCTTCAGCCCCCTGATCCGCCAACTGATCGACGCCTTGCGCATCTTGCCCGGCGTCGGCCAGAAAACCGCCCAGCGCATGGCCCTGCAGCTGCTGGAGCGTGACCGCAGTGGCGGCACGCGCCTGGCCCAGGCCCTGAGCCAGGCTATGGAGGGTGTCGGTCACTGCCGCCAATGCCGCACGCTGACCGAGCAGGAACTCTGCCCGCAGTGCGCCGACCCGCGCCGTGACGACACGCAACTGTGCGTGGTCGAGGGGCCGGTGGATGTGTACGCAGTGGAGCAGACCGGCTATCGAGGTCGCTACTTCGTGCTCAAGGGGCATCTCTCGCCGCTGGACGGGCTGGGGCCGGATGCCATCGGCATTCCACAGCTGATGGCGCGGATCGAGGAGCAGGGCACCTTCAGTGAGGTGATCCTGGCCACCAACCCCACGGTGGAAGGGGAGGCGACGGCGCACTACATCGCCCAGCTGCTGGCCGAGAAGGGCCTGACTGCCACGCGCATCGCCCATGGCGTGCCGTTGGGTGGCGAGCTGGAATTGGTGGATGGCGGGACGCTGGCTCACGCCTTTGCCGGGCGCCGGCCGATTTCGCTGTAAGTCGTTGCAAAGTATCGCGGGGCCAGTCGCATCGGCGCACCGCCGCTCCCGCGCAGATCAACATGCGTGGAAGCGGCGGTGCGCCGATGCGACTGGCCCCGCGATCGTTTTGAAGGCGAACTCAGTATTCGCTCAGGGAAAACTCGGTCAGGCAGAAGGTCGGCACCCCGGCCGCCTGCAGGCGACGCGAGCCTTCCAGTTCCGGCAGGTCGATGATCGCCGCCGCCTCGAACACTTGCGCACCGGTGCGGCGCACCAGGTTGGCGGCCGCCAGCAGGGTGCCGCCGGTGGCAATCAGGTCATCGAAGATCAAGACCGAATCCCCATCGCAGAGACTGTCGGCATGCACTTCCAGGAAGGCCTCGCCGTATTCGGTCTGATAGCCCTCGGACAGCACGTCAGCCGGCAGCTTGCCCTGCTTGCGGAACAGGATCAGCGGCTTGTTCAGCTGGTGAGCAATGATCGAGCCAATCAGGAAGCCTCGCGCGTCCATGGCGCCGATATGGCTGAACTCGGCCTCGACATAGCGCTCGATGAACTGGTCGGCGACATAGCGCAGCCCGCGCGGCGACTGGAACAGCGGGGTGATGTCGCGGAAGATCACGCCCGGCTTGGGGAAGTCCAATACCGGGCGGATCAAGGCTTTGAGGTCGAAGGTGTCGCTGTGCATGGGGCGGGTATCCTGGAAAAACTCGGCGTCAGTATACCCTTTTAGCGCGGCGATCAGACCTCGAGTGCACCACCGGCTAGCGCGCACAACTGGATCGGGTCGAGAATGTGCACTTCCTTGCCCTCGGCCTTGAGCAGGCCGTTCTGCTGGAAGCGGGTGAACACGCGCGACACGGTTTCCACCGCCAGGCCCAGGTAGTTGCCGATCTCGTTGCGCGACATGCTCAGGCGGAACTGGTTGGCCGAGTAACCACGGGCGCGGAAGCGCGCCGACAGGTTGACGAGGAAGGTGGCGATGCGCTCGTCGGCGGTCTTTTTCGACAGCAGCAGCATCATCTGCTGGTCGTCACGGATCTCGCGGCTCATCACCCGCATCAGCTGACGGCGCAGCTGTGGCAGCTGTACCGAGAGTTCGTCGAGGCGCTCGAAGGGGATCTCGCACACCGAGGTGGTTTCCTGGGCCTGGGCCGACACCGGGTAGGCCTCGGTGTCCATGCCGGACAGGCCGACCAACTCGCTGGGCAGGTGGAAACCGGTGATCTGCTCTTCACCGCTGTCGCTGAGGCTGAAGGTCTTGAGGGCGCCGGAACGTACTGCGTAGACCGAGCCGAAATTGTCACCCTGGCGGAACAGGAACTCGCCTTTCTTCAGCGGGCGGCCGCGTTTGACGATTTCATCCAGTGCGTCCATGTCTTCCAGGTTCAGGGACAGGGGCAGGCACAGGGGGGCCAGGCTGCAATCCTTGCAGTGGGCCTGGTTGTGTGGGCGCAGTTTTACTGGCTCGGACATTTCTTTCGATCCTTGTGGGAAAGCACACATAAGCCGTAAGGATAACCTGCGGCATGGGCTGTAGGCCAGTGTGCGCATTTTTGGTGCACGCTAGCAGCGGTGCGGAAGGTGTGTCCCGTCACCGTTCAACTGTCCATAGTGTGCCTCGAAAGGCGGGCTGTCCATGCGGTGAAACGCCTCAAGCGCCTCAGATCACCCGCGAGAAACGCTGGCGGTTCTGCTGCGCGAGGTAGGCGTCGAACACCATGCACACCGAGCGCGCCAGCAGGCGGCCGGCCGGCAGGATGCGGATGCCCTTGGCGTCCAGGCTGATCAGGCCGTCGCGTTGCATGGCTTGCAGTTGTGGCCACTGCTCCTTGAAGTAGCCGCGAAAATCGATGGTGAAGGCGTGTTCGATCGCTTCGAAATCCAGTTCGAAGTGGCAGATCAGTTGCTGGATCACTGCGCGGCGCAAGCGATCGTCCTGGTTGCACATCAGGCCGCGCTGGGTCGCCAGCTGGGCGGTGGAGAGGGAGTCCTGGTAGGTGTTGAGGTCGCTGCTGTTCTGGCAGTAGAGGTCGCCGATCTGGCTGATCGCCGACACGCCCAGGCCGATCAGGTCGCAGTGGCCGTGGGTGGTGTAGCCCTGGAAGTTGCGTTGCAGGGTGCCTTCTTCCTGGGCGATGGCCAGCTCGTCGTCGGGCAGGGCGAAGTGGTCCATGCCGATGTAGCGGTAGCCGGCGGCGGTCAGTTGGTCGATGGTGGCGTGCAGCATCTCCAGCTTGGCCGCCGGGGCCGGCAGGTCACTACTGTCGATGCGCCGCTGGGGCATGAAGCGTTCGGGTAGATGCGCGTAGTTGAATACCGACAGACGGTCGGGCTGTAGGCGGATCACTTCTTCTACGGTGCGGGCGAAGCCTTCCGGGGTCTGCTTGGGCAGGCCGTAGATCAAGTCCAGGTTGATCGAGCGGAACTGCAGGGTGCGCGCCGCTTCGATCAGGGTGCGGGTCTGCTCCAGGCTCTGCAGGCGGTTGACCGCGCGCTGCACGGCGGGGTCCAGATCCTGCACGCCGAGGCTGACACGGTTGAAGCCCAGCTCGCGCAACAGGCCCATGGTCGACCAGTCGGCCTCGCGCGGGTCGATCTCGATGCCGTAGTCGCCGGAGTCGTCGTCCAGCAGGTGGAAGTGCTGGCGCAGGGTGGCCATCAGCTGGCGCAGTTCCACATGGCTGAGAAAGGTCGGCGTGCCGCCGCCGAAATGCAGCTGCTCGACGACTTGCTTGGGGTCGAGGTGGCAGGCGATCAGCTGGATTTCCTGCTCCAGGCGTTGCAGGTAGGGCGCGGCGCGGCCGCGGTCCTTGGTGATGACCTTGTTGCAGGCGCAGTAGTAGCAGATGTTGGCGCAAAACGGCACGTGCACGTACAGCGACAGTGGGCGGGCGGCGCGGCGGCTCTCGCGCAGGGCGTGGAGCAGGTCGAACGAGCCCACTTCGCCATGCAGTTGCACAGCGGTCGGATAGGAGGTGTAGCGTGGTCCGGCCAGATCGTAGCGACGAATCAGGTCGGCGTCCCAGCGTAGGTCGTCGAGCATGTGGGTAGTCCCCGGATAAAGCTGCAGTGTCCGGAGTCTAGGGGCGGATGTAAGAAATCGTGTTGATTTGTATCAGGAGATCTGGTGGTCGCAGTAGCCTCTCAATGCCCCATGAGCCAGTGCTGGTGAGGCCCGGGCAGGGTCCACAGGCCAAAGAGGATCACCAGCACGCCACCGGCCATGCGTACCCCGCGATTGCGCAACAGGGCACCGACGCGCTCCGCGGCGAGCCCCGTGGCCAGCAGCACCGGCCAGGTGCCCAGGCCGAACGCCAGCATCAGCGCCGCGCTGTACAGTGCATCGCCCTGGCTCGCCGCCCACAACAGTGTGCTGTACACCAGGCCGCATGGCAGCCAGCCCCACAGGGCGCCCAGCAGCAAGGCCCGGGGCAGGCTGGACACCGGCAGCAAGCGCGTGGCCAGCGGCTGCACATGGCGCCAAAGCCCGCGCCCCAGTGCCTCGATACGGGTCAGGCCGCTCCACCAGCCGGCCAGGTACAGGCCCATGGCGATCAGCAGCAACGCGGCCGCGACCCGCAAACCGGTCGCCAGCGGGCTGCTGGCCAGGGCCACGCCAGCCAGGCCGAGCAGCAAGCCGGCGGCGGCATAGCTGAGGATGCGCCCGAGGTTGTAGGCCAGCAGCAGGCGCAGGCGCCGGCTGCGCTGCTCGGGGGGGATGGCCAGGGTCAGGGCGCCCATCAGGCCGCCGCACATGCCAAGGCAATGGCCGCCCCCGAGCAGGCCCAGGACCAGCGCCGAGCCCAGCAGGGGGATCAGTTCAGGCACGCGGGGCAGGGTCCTGGTCTTCGGGTTTCTCGCCCTTGGGCTTCACGGCGGCCTGGTGGCAGGGGTCCTGGTCATCGAACAGGATGCTGTGGGCCGGGCCTTCCAGATCGTCGTACTGGCCGCTGTCCACCGCCCAGAAGAAGATGTACACGGCGACACCGACCAGCAGCAGGGCGGCGGGAATCATCACGTAGAGGGCGGGCATAGCGGTTTCCTTTCGAGCGACGCGGGCTCGCGCCCGGGCGGCGTCACGCCGCTGGGCAGCCGGGTCAGGCGCAGGGCGTTGAGCACCACGATCAGCGAGCTGACCGACATGCCGATCGCCGCCCACACCGGGGTGATCCAGCCGAGCGCGGCGAACGGCAGCATGAGGCCATTGTACAGCGTCGCCCAAAGCAGGTTCTCGATAATGTTGCGGCGGGTCCGGCGGGCCAGGTCGAAGGCCTGCACCAGCGCCTGCAGGCGGTTGGACAGCAGCACCGCGTCGGCGCAGGTCTTGGCCAGGTCCGTGGCGCTGCCCATGGCGATGCTGATGTCGGCGGCGGCCAGCACCGGTACATCGTTGACGCCGTCGCCAAGCATCAGCACCTTGCGGCCTTCACCCTGCAGCGTTTTCAGGCGGGCGAGCTTGTCGTCCGGACGCAGGCCGCCGACGGCCTGGTCGATGCCCAGTTGCGCGGCGACCTGCGCAACCATCGGCGAACTGTCGCCGGACAGCAGCAGCGTGTTCCAGCCGCGTGCCTTGCAGGCGGTCACCAGGTCGTGAGCGTCGTCGCGCAGGCGGTCATCCAGGCCGAACCAGGCCAGTGGGCCCTGCCGGTCCCCGAGCAGCAGCCATTGCCCCTGTGGTTCCGGCACGTTGGGTACCTCGGCGCCACTGAGGGCGCAGACGAAGGTGGCCTGGCCGATGCGCAGGCGCTGGCTTGCCAGTATGCCCTCCAGGCCTAGCCCCGGCACGGCGGTGACGGTTTCGGCCGCCTGCGCGGCGCGGCCGAAGGCGCGGGCGATGGGGTGTTCGGAGCGATTTTCCAGCGCCGCCGCCAGCGCCAGGCACTGGTCTGTGTCCAGTCGGCCCAGCGGGCGGATGCTGCGCAGGGCCAGGCGGCCTTCGGTGAGGGTGCCGGTCTTGTCGAAGATCACCGTGTCGATCTGGTTGAGGCCCTCGAGCACATGCCCGCGGGTCACCAGCAGGCCGAGCTTGTGCAGGCTGCCGGTGGCGGCGGTAAGGGCGGTGGGGGTGGCCAGCGACAGGGCGCAAGGGCAGGTGGCGACCAGCATGGCCAGGACGATCCAGAACGCCCGGGGCGCATCGAGCTGCCACCAGAGGACACCGATCACGGCGGCGGCAACCAGCGTGAACAGCAGGAACCATTGTGAGGCGCGGTCGGCGATTTCCGCCAGGCGCGGTTTTTCCGACTGGGCGCGCTCCAGCAGGCGGACGATGGCCGACAGGCGCGAGTCCTGGCCCAGGGCCTGGACCTCGACCGTGAGTGTGCTTTCGACGTTGAGGGTGCCGCCGGTCACCCGGTCGCCGACGTGGCGTGCCAGAGGCAGGTATTCGCCGGTCAGCAGCGATTCGTCGACGCTGGAGCGGCCGTCGACGATCAGCCCGTCGGCCGGGATCACCGCGCCGGGCAATACCTGCACGTGGTCGCCGCACTGCAGTTCGCCGAGCAGGATGCGCTCGCCCTGGCCGTTGGCGTCCAGTCGCAGGCACGAGGCCGGCAGCAGGTTGACCAGCTGCGCGGTGGCCGCCGCGGTACGTTCGCGGGCGCGGCGCTCCAGGTAGCGGCCGGTGAGCAGGAACAGGGCGAACATGCCCACGGTGTCGAAATACAGTTCGCCGTGGCCGGTAATCGCGGTCCAGATCCCGGCGCAGTAGGCCAGGGCGATGGCCAGCGACACCGACAGGTCCATGGTCAGGTGGCGGGTACGCAGGTCGCGGGCCGCGCCCTTGAAGAACGGTGCGCAGCTGTAGAACACGATGGGCGTGGTGAGGAACAGCGCGACCCAGCGCAGGATGGTGTGCAGCTCGGGCGACAGGTCGATGTTGAATTCCGGCCAGGTGGCCATGGTCGCCATCATCGCCTGGAACCACAGCAGCCCGGCCACGCCCAGGCGGCGCAGGGCGCTGCGGTTCTCCCGGGCCAGCTGTTCGGCGGCCTGGTCGGGCTGGTAGGGATGGGCGGCGTAGCCGATGTGGCGTAGCCCGGCCAGCAGCTGCGACAGTGGCAGTTGCTGGTCGTCCCAGTTGACCAGCAGGCGATGGTTGGACAGGTTCAGCCGGGCGTCGACGACGCCGGGCAGGGTGCGCAGGTGCTTCTCGATCAGCCAACCACAGGCGGCGCAGCTGATGCCCTCGACCAGCAAGGTGGCCTCGGCCAGTTCGCCTGTGTGGCGCACGAAGGTCTGCTGCACGTCGCTGCGGTCGTATAGGGCCAGCTCGTCCTGGAGTTGGCGGGGCAGGGCCTCGGGGTTGGCGCTGGTGTCGCTGCGGTGCTGGTAGTAGTGCTCCAGGCCCCCGGCGACGATGGACTCTGCCACTGCCTGGCAGCCGGGGCAGCAGAATGCCCGGGGCTCGCCAAGCACCACGGCGGTGAAGCGGCTGCCGGCGGGGACGGGCAGGGCGCAGTGGTAGCAGGGGGTGGGTTGGCTCATCGACATCTCTTCTTGCTGCAGCGGGTTCGTGGCAGCGGGCTTGCCCCGCGATGGGCCTGGAATGCTGGTTTTCAGGCCCGCCCCCCACGAGGTGTGGTGTGTCGCTGTTACTGGTGCTCGGCCCCTTGAATGGCTTCATCGCCCAGCTGCAAGGTCACCCCATGCTCGACCTTCTCCTCCTCGAACAACCGCCACACATGGTCGTCCTGGCTGCCGAGCAGCTCGACGAAGCGCCGGCCGTCGACCTTGTCGTCCAGCTGGCCGACATAGCGGCCTGGCTCGGTGCGTGCCAGCTGCACCTTGCGGTCCTTGGCCGGCTGGGTCGGCGAGATCAGGTTCAGCTCCAGCGCCTGCGGGTCGCTGTTGCCGGTCAGGCGCACTTCGACCTCGCCGGTCAGCTCGTCCAGGTGCACGCTGGCCTTGAGGTTGAGGGTCTGGGCCAGCAGCTCGCGGTCCAGCGAACGGTTGATACCCTTGCCGGCCTCGTAGTAGTTGTCGTTGACCAGGTTGTCCGGGTTGCGCACGGCGATGCTGACCATGGTCAGGCTCAGGCACACCGAGGTGGCCAGGATGCCGATGATGATCCAGGGCCAGAGGTGCTTGTACCAGGGGCTGGCGGCGGTGGCGGCAGGCATTGTCTAGGTTCTCTTTCAGCGGATCTGTGGGCCGATGAAGCGGCTCTTGGCTTCAACCTGGCTGGCGCTGTCGTCAGCGTCCTTGAGGATGAAGGTGATTTCGTTGGTGGTCGAGGGCAGCTGCTCCGGTGCGACCGACAACTGCACCGGCAGGTTGACGATATCGCCGGCGGCCACGCGGATCTCGCGTTGGCCTTCGAGCTTGAGGTCGGGCAGGCCGGCGGCGTCGAGCACGTAGACGTGGTCGCGCTGGTCCTTGTTCATCACCTTGAGGCTGTAGACGTTCTCGATCCGGCCTTGTGCGTTCTCGCGGTACAGCACGCGGTCCTTGGCCACGTCGAAGCCCACCAGCGAACGGGTGGCGAAGGCGGTGACCAGAGCGCCGATCATCACCAGCAGCACCAGGGCATAGCCGATCAGGCGCGGGCGCAGCATGTGGGTCTTCTGCCCGGACAGGTTGTGCTCGGTGGTGTAGCTGATCAGGCCCTTGGGGTAGTTCATCTTGTCCATGATGCTGTCGCAGGCGTCGATGCAGGCGGCGCAGCCGATGCACTCGATCTGAAGGCCGTCGCGGATGTCGATGCCGGTGGGGCAGACTTGCACGCACATGGTGCAGTCGATGCAGTCGCCCAAACCCTTGGCCTTGTAGTCGATGTCCTTCTTGCGCGGGCCGCGGGTTTCGCCGCGGCGCGGGTCGTAGGAAACGATCAGGGTGTCCTTGTCGAACATCACGCTCTGGAAGCGCGCGTACGGGCACATGTAGATGCACACCTGCTCGCGCAGCCAGCCGGCGTTGCCGTAGGTGGCCAGGGTGAAGAAGCCGACCCAGAAGTAGGCCCAGCCATCGGCTTGGCCGGTGAAGAACTCGATCGCCAGTTCGCGGATCGGCGAGAAGTAGCCGACGAAGGTCATGCCGGTGACGAAGCCGATCAACAGCCACAGGCTGTGCTTGGCCAGCTTGCGCAGGAACTTGTTGGCGCTCATGGGCGCCTTGTCCAGCTTCATGCGCTGGTTGCGGTCGCCTTCGGTGACTTTCTCGCACCACATGAACACCCATGTCCACACGCTCTGCGGGCAGGTGTAGCCGCACCAGACCCGGCCGGCGTACACGGTGATGAAGAACAGGCCGAAGGCGGCGACGATGAGGATGCCCGAAAGCAGGATGAAGTCCTGGGGCCAGATGGTGGCGCCGAAGATGTAGAACTTGCGCTCGGGCAGGTTCCACCACACGGCCTGGTGGCCGCCCCAGTTCAGCCAGACGGTGCCGAAATACAGCAGGAACAATACCGCGCCACCGACCATCCGCAACCTGCGGAAAATGCCGGTGAAGGCGCGGGTATAGATTTTTTCGCGCGAGGCGTAGAGATCGACGGAATCCTTCCCTTTGCTGGCAGGCGGGGTGACGTCATGTACCGGAATTTGCTTGCTCATCATCAAGTCCCACGGCAGTGGAGAAATGCCGCGGCCAGTGCGTGCCGGCCGCAGTCTCGCGCGTTCTGCTAGCGCTCTGCGGCCCATGATACGCCTGTGATAGCGCATGCGGGGCGCACTGCGACACTTAGTCGCGTTGGGTTCGTGGTGTGAATCGTGTTATGGCGGGTGTCAATTGATTCAGGTCAGCTTGTGCTGAGTTTGCGGGCCTCATCGCGGATGAATCCGCTCCTACAGGGGCGCGTAGGAGCGGATTCATCCGCGAGGGGCCGGGCCTGTCTTACTCGGTTGCGGCCGGTTCCGCCTGATGCGACAGGCTATACACGTACGCCGCCAGCAGATGCACCTTGTCGTTGCCCTGCATCTGCGCCTGGGCCGGCATCTGGCCCTGGCGACCATAGCGGATGGTCTGTTGCAACTGGGCGAAGCTCGAACCGTAGATGAACGCTTGCGGGTGGGTCAGGTTGGGCGCGCCCATCGCCGGGGTGCCCTTGCCTTCGGGGCCGTGGCAGGCCACGCAGTTGGTGGCGAAGATTTCCTTGCCCTTGGCCGGGTCGGCCTTGGCGTCCTCGGGCAGCTTGCGACCGTCGAGGTTGGTCAGCACGAAGGCCGCCACATCCGCCACGCCCTGTTCGCCGATGACCGTGGCCCAGCCCGGCATCACGCCATGACGACCGTTCATGATGGTGGTCTTGATGGTCTCCGGCTCACCCCCCCAGCGCCAGTCGTTGTCGGTCAGGTTGGGGAAGCCGTAGGCGCCGCGGGCATCGGAACCGTGGCATACCGAGCAGTTGGAGGCGAACAGGCGCGCGCCCATCTTCAGTGCCTGCGGATCCTTGGCCACTTCCTCCACCGGCATGGCGGCGAACCTGGCGAAGATCGGCCCGAAGCGGGCGTCGGCCTTGGCCATTTCCTTTTCCCACTCGTGCACGCCGGTCCAGCCGGCCTGGCCGTTGGAAAACTCGGTCTTCTTTTCGTTGTCGACGTAGGCGTATCCCGGCAGGATGCCTTTCCAGTTGCCCAGGCCTGGGTAGAGCACCAGGTAGCCGAGGGCGAAGACGACGGTGCCGACGAACAGCCAGAACCACCATTTCGGCAGGGGGTTGTCGTACTCCTCGATGCCGTCGAAGGCGTGCCCGACGACTTCGTCGGTGATTTCCTCGCGCTGGCCCCGGCGGGTCGACAGCAGCAGCCAGGTCAAGGCGAAGATGGTGCCCAGGGTCAGGACGGTGACGTACAGACTCCAGAAGGTTGTCATTGTTGTTTGCTCCTAGAAGCTTGTGCTTGCTCGACGTGACGGGTGGCTTCGGGATCGTCCGCGAACGGCAATTGCGTTGCCTCGTCGAACTCCTTCTTGCGCCGCGGGCTGAACACCCACAGCGCCAGGCCCACGAAGGCCACCAGCACCACGACGGTGCCCAGGCCGCGAATCATCCCGATATCCATCACGGTCACCGTTTGCTCTTGATGAGGGTGCCAAGGCCTTGCAGGTACGCGACCAGGGCGTCCATCTCGGTCTTGCCCTTGACCGCGTCGGCGGCGCCGGCGATGTCTTCATCGGTGTAGGGGGTGCCCAGGGTGCGCAGCACTTCCATCTTCTTGGCGGTGTCCTTGCCGTCGAGCTTGTGCTCGACCAGCCACGGGTACGACGGCATCTTCGACTCCGGCACCACGTTGCGCGGGTTGTACAGGTGCGCACGGTGCCAGTCGTCCGAGTAGCGCCCGCCGACCCGGGCCAGGTCCGGGCCGGTGCGCTTGGAGCCCCACAGGAACGGGTGGTCCCACACGCTTTCACCGGCTACCGAGTAGTGGCCGTAGCGCTCGGTTTCGGCGCGGAACGGGCGGATCATCTGCGAGTGGCAGCCGACGCAGCCTTCGCGGATGTAGATGTCGCGGCCTTCGAGCTCCAGCGCGGTGCGTGGCTTCATGCCCTCGACCGGCTTGTTGGTGACGTCCTGGAAGAACAGCGGGACGATCTGGGTCAGGCCGCCGACGCTGACGGCGATGACCATGAAGAAGGCCATCAGGCCAATGTTCTTCTCGACTGCTTCATGCTTCATCAGTGGGCTCCCACGACGACGATCTTGGTGGCTTCCTCAGCCTCCACCGGGTTGGCGGCGCGCACGGTGCGGTACACGTTGTAGGCCATCAGCAGCATGCCGGAGGCGAAGAACGCACCGCCCAGGGCGCGAACGATGAAGCCCGGGTGGCTGGCCTGCAGGGCTTCAACGAAGGAGTAGGTGAGGGTGCCGTCGTCGTTGATGGCGCGCCACATCAGGCCCTGGGTGATGCCGTTGACCCACATCGAGGCGATGTACAGCACGGTGCCGATGGTCGCCAGCCAGAAGTGCGCGTTGATCAGCCCGACACTGTGCATCTGCTGGCGGCCGTAGAGTTTCGGGATCATGTGGTAGACCGCGCCGATCGAGATCATCGCCACCCAGCCGAGGGCGCCGGCGTGGACGTGGCCGATGGTCCAGTCGGTGTAGTGCGACAGCGAGTTGACCGTCTTGATGGCCATCATCGGGCCTTCGAAGGTGGACATGCCGTAGAACGCCAGCGACACCACGAGGAAGCGCAGGATCGGGTCGGTGCGCAGCTTATGCCAGGCGCCCGACAGGGTCATCATGCCGTTGATCATGCCGCCCCAGCTCGGCGCCAGGAGGATGATCGACATCACCATGCCCAGCGACTGCGCCCAGTCCGGCAGCGCGGTGTAGTGCAGGTGGTGGGGGCCGGCCCAGATGTACAGGGTGATCAGCGCCCAGAAGTGCACGATCGACAGGCGATAGGAGTAAATCGGCCGTTCGGCCTGCTTGGGCACGAAGTAGTACATCATCCCCAGGAAACCGGTGGTGAGGAAGAAGCCCACGGCGTTGTGGCCGTACCACCACTGGATCATCGCGTCGGTGGCCCCGGCGTAGGCCGAGTAGGACTTGAACAGGCTCACCGGCAGCGAGATGTGGTTGACGATGTGCAGCATCGCGGTGACCACGATGAAGGCGCCGTAGAACCAGTTGCCGACATAGATGTGCTTGGTCTTGCGCTTGACGATGGTGCCGAAGAACACCAGGGCGTAGGTGACCCAGACGATGGCCAGCAGGATCGCCAGCGGCCACTCGAGCTCGGCGTATTCCTTGGTGGTGGTGAAGCCCATCGGCAGGGTGATCAGCGCGCCGACGATCACCGCCTGCCAACCCCAGAAGGTGAAGGCGGCCATGCTGTCGGAGATCAGGCGGGTCTGGCAGGTGCGCTGCACCACGTAGTAGCTGGTGCCGAACAGGGCACAGCCACCGAAGGCGAAAATCACCAGGTTGGTGTGCAGCGGGCGCAGGCGGCCGAAGCTCGTCCATGGCAGGTCCAGGTTGAGCTGGGGCCATACCAGTTGCGAGGCGATGAAGACGCCGAGCCCCATGCCAAGGATCCCCCAGACCACCGTCATGATGGCGAACTGGCGGACGACCTTATAGTTATAAGCAGTCGGACTGATTGCAGTGCTCATTCTAAGGTTCCACGGTTTGGGTGTTCTTGTTGGTTGGTAAATCGGCGCCAGTATTGATAACCACCAGGGTTATGGCAACGCAAGTTGTGTACGCCGACCCGTGTCCAGGCCCTTTTCGCCACCGTCCCGTGGCGTTGGGGGCTGAACGATTGTACACAAATAAATATTTGTAATGTGTACCGTTTTCCATGTTTTTCTGATCGTTCGGTCAAGCTTTTGTTCTTGGGGCGGGCACGCAAGGCACATCCCAAAGCCGCAGGCTCGAGCGTCCAGGTTGGATGCGTGATGTCAGGCTGTGCACCACGTCTGTTCCGGTCGCTGCGAGCGGAGCCACTGTGGCAACAAGCTTAGTTGTGTTCGGAGGGGGTGCAAGGCGGGGAGGGTAGAGCGGGCCTGTGGGAGCGGTCTTGCTCCCACAGGGGGGTTGCGCTTGCTTACTTGGCGGTTACGGTTTCCGGCACTTCATCCTGCGACAGGCTGTAGACATAGGCCGCCAGCAGGTGGACCTTGTCATTGCCCTGGATATCCTGCTGCGCCGGCATCTGGCCCTGGCGGCCGTAGCGGATGGTCTGCTGCAGCTGGGCGAAGCTCGAGCCGTAGATGAACGCCTGCGGGTGGGTCAGGTCGGGTGCGCCCATGGCTGGGGTGCCCTTGCCTGCGGGGCCGTGGCAGGCCACGCAATTGCTGGCGAAGATCTCCTGGCCCTTGGCCGGGTCGGCCTTGACGCCTTCCGGCAGGCTGCGGCCATCGAGGTTGGTCAGCACGAACGCGGCGACATCCGCCACGCCCTGCTCGCCGATCACCGTGGCCCAGCCCGGCATCACGCCGTGGCGGCCGTTCATGATCGAGGCCTTGATGGTCTCCGGCTCGCCGCCCCAGCGCCAGTCCTTGTCGGTCAGGTTGGGGAAACCGTACGAGCCCTTGGCGTCGGAGCCGTGGCACACCGAGCAGTTGGAGGCGAACAGCCGGCTGCCCATCTTCAGCGCCTGCGGGTCCTTGGCCACTTCCTCCACCGGCATGGCGGCATACTTGGCGAAGATCGGGCCGAACTTGGCGTCAGCCTTGTCCATCTCTTTCTGCCACTCGTCCACCTGGGTCCAGCCGTTCTCGTAGCCGGGCAGGATGCCTTTCCAGTTGCCCAGGCCCGGGTAGAGGATCAGGTAACCGACCGAGAATACCAGGGTGCCGACGAACAGCCAGAACCACCATTTCGGCAGCGGGTTGTCGTACTCCTCGATGCCATCGAAGCTGTGGCCCATGGTCTGGTCGGTGGTGTCGCTGCTCTGGCCCTTGCGGGTGCCGAGCAGCAGCCAAGTCAGGCCGATCAGGCTGCCGATGGTCAGTACGCTGATGTACGTACTCCAGAAGGTGGTCATTGCCGGGTACTCCTCATTGCAGCAGGTTCCTGCCCGGCGGGGGGCAGGCGGTCGTCGACGAAGGGCAGCAGGCGCGCTTCGGCGAAATCACGGTCGCGGCGGCGGTTGAACACCCAGAGCGACAAGCCGATGAAGGCGATCATCACCACCAAAGTGCCCAGGCCGCGGATCATGCCGATGTCCATTTCCATCGCACTCACCTCTTGTTCTTGATCGCGGTGCCGAGCACCTGCAGGTAGGCGACCAGCGCGTCCATCTCGGTCTTGCCCTTGACCGCGTCCTTGGCACCGGCGATGTCGTCGTCGGTGTACGGCACGCCCAGGTTGCGCAGGACGCGCATCTTGACGTCGGTGTGGCTGTTGTCGACCTGCGAGGACACCAGCCACGGGTAGGACGGCATCTTCGACTCAGGCACCACGTTGCGTGGGTTGTACAGGTGCGCACGGTGCCAGTCGTCCGAGTAGCGCCCGCCGACTCGAGCCAGGTCCGGGCCGGTGCGCTTGGAGCCCCACAGGAACGGGTGGTCCCAGACGCTTTCGCCGGCCACCGAGTAGTGGCCGTAGCGCTCGGTTTCGGCGCGGAACGGCCGGACCATCTGCGAGTGGCAGCCGACGCAGCCTTCGCGGATGTAGATGTCGCGGCCTTCGAGCTGCAGGGCGGTGTAGGGCTTCATGCCTTCGACCGGCTTGTTGGTCACGTCCTGAAAGAACAGCGGGACGATCTGGGTCAGGCCGCCGATGCTGACGGCGAACACCATCAGCAGGGCCATCAGGCCTATGTTTTTCTCAACGACTTCGTGTTTCATCAGGCTCTACTCCTCAAGCCAGCTGGGCGTTGGCGGTGGCTTGCTCGGCAGCCGGGGCACGCACGGTGCGCCAGGTGTTCCAGGCCATCAGGAACATGCCGCTGAGGAAGATCACGCCGCCGACGAAGCGCACGACGAAGCCTGGGTGGCTGGCCACCAGGGTTTCGACGAACGAGTAGGTCAGCGTGCCGTCGCTGTTGACCGCGCGCCACATCAGGCCCTGGGCGATGCCGTTGACCCACATCGAGGCGATGTAGAGCACGGTGCCAATAGTGGCCAGCCAGAAGTGCGCGTTGATCAGCCCGAGGCTGTACATGCGCTCCTTGCCGAACACTTTCGGGATGGTGTGGTACAGCGCGCCGATGGAGATCATCGCCACCCAGCCGAGCGCGCCGGCGTGGACGTGGCCGATGGTCCAGTCGGTGTAGTGGGACAGGGCGTTGACCGTCTTGATGGCCATCATCGGGCCTTCGAAGGTGGACATGCCGTAGAACGCCAGCGAGACGACCAGGAAGCGCAGGATCGGGTCGCTGCGCAGCTTATGCCAGGCGCCCGAGAGGGTCATCATGCCGTTGATCATGCCGCCCCAGCTCGGTGCCAGGAGGATCAGCGACATGATCATGCCCAGCGACTGCGCCCAGTCCGGCAGCGCGGTGTAGTGCAGGTGGTGCGGGCCTGCCCAGATGTACAGGGTGATCAGCGCCCAGAAGTGCACGATCGACAGGCGATACGAATACACCGGACGTTCGGCCTGCTTGGGCACGTAGTAGTACATCATCCCCAGGAAGCCGGCGGTGAGGAAGAAGCCCACGGCGTTATGGCCGTACCACCACTGCACCATGGCATCGGTGGCGCCGGCGTACAGCGAGTAGGACTTGGTCAGGCTGACCGGTACTTCCAGGTTGTTGACGATATGCAGGATCGCCACGGTCAGGATGAAGGCGCCGAAGAACCAGTTGCCGACATAGATATGCTTGGTGTTGCGCTTCATCAGCGTACCGAAGAACACCACGGCATAGGCGACCCAGACGATGGTGATCAGGATGTCGATCGGCCACTCCAGTTCGGCGTACTCCTTGGTGCTGGTGTAGCCCAGCGGCAGGCTGATGGCCGCCAGCAGGATCACCAGTTGCCAGCCCCAGAAGGTGAACGCGGCCAAGCGCGGTGCGAACAGGGTGGTCTGGCAGGTGCGTTGCACCGAATAATACGAGGTGGCGAACAGGGCACAGCCACCGAAGGCGAAGATCACCGCGTTGGTATGCAAGGGTCGCAGGCGGCCGAAGCTGGTCCACGGCAGGTCAAGGTTGAAGGCGGGCCAGGCGAGCTGGGCGGCAATGAAGACGCCGAGCCCCATCCCGACGATGCCCCACACCACCGTCATGATGGCGAATTGGCGGACCACCTGATAGTTGTAGGCGGTACTGCTGGTTGTGTTCATGTATGGGTTCCCATCCACGGTTATAGGCAGGCTAGACAGCGAGGCAAGCATGATTAATGGGCAAAGTGCCGGTATTGACGGGGATCAATGGGCGAAGATCGGAAATGTCCCAGGCTTGCGCTGCGATCCTCCGCAAATTCCGGCGGATCGCGGCGTTTGCGGCTGCCTGATCCTGGCCCACGGCGCCGGTGCGCCGATGGACAGCGGGTTCATGGAGGACATGGCGCAAAGGCTGGCGGGGCAAGGGGTAGGGGTGGTGCGCTTCGAGTTTCCCTACATGGCCGAACGACGGTTGAACGGCGGCAAGCGGCCGCCCAATCCGCAGAAGGTGTTGCTGGAGTCCTGGCGGACTGTATACGAACAGGTGCGGCGTTTAGCCGCAGGCCCGTTGGCCATAGGTGGAAAGTCCATGGGAGGGCGCATGGCCAGCCTGTTGGCTGATGAACTGGGCGCCGATGCGCTGGTGTGCCTGGGGTATCCGTTCTATGCCGTTGGCAAGCCGGAGAAACCTCGCGTGGAGCATCTTGCAGGCCTGCGCACACGCACGCTGATCGTGCAGGGCGAGCGGGATGCCCTGGGCAATCGCGAGGCGGTCGAGGGGTATGCGCTATCGCCGGCGATCGAGGTGAGCTGGCTGGCGGCGGCGGACCATGATCTGAAGCCGCTGAAGGCGTCGGGGTTCAGCCATGAGCAGCATATGCAGGCGGCGGCGGAGCGGGTGGCGGCGTTTCTCAAGGTCTAGGCCGCTTGGGGCTGCTTTGCAGCCCATCGCCGCGGTTCGTCGCCACGACAAGCCGGCTCCCACTCCGACCACGCTGCCCTCAAGCCAAGCGCCGTCCCTGTGGGAGCCGGCTTGCCGGCGATGAGGCCGTTACAGGTTGGTGCTTAGTCGCGGTACTCGCACAGGTAGGCAGTGTCCACGGCCACCTTCAGCTGAAACTTGCTGTCGGCGGCCACGTTGAACTTGTCGCCAGCATTGAAGGTTTCCCAGTTGTCGCTACCTGGCAGCTTCACGCTCAGGGCGCCGGAGACCACGTGCATGATTTCGCGCTTGGCGGTGCCGAACTCGTACTCGCCCGGGGCCATCACGCCCACGGTGGCTGGACCTTCCTTGCCTTCGAAGGCGATCGACTTGACGGTGCCATCGAAGTACTCATTGACCTTGAACATCGGGCGACTCCTGAAAAAGCAATGAAAAAAGGCTGGCCAGTATGCCCAAGGCCCGCCCCAGCGTCATCTGTTTCAGGCCGTGTCCGGCGGCAGGCTCAAGGGCAGCAGGCGGGCGGTGTTGCGGGCGTCTTCCAGGGCTCGGTGCTGCTGCCCGGAAAACTGCAGGCCGGCCAGTTGCAAGGCGCTGTTCAGGCCCGCCGGGCGCTGCAGGTGGCGGGCCTTGGCGAAGCGTTGCTTGAGGTTGATGTGCGGCAGTTGTTCCAGCAGGCTGCGCACATGGTGCAGTTGCCATTCCTGCAGCAGCTGCTTGCGGTCGTAGTCGCCCCAGCTGACCCACGCCTGCAACTGTGCCTGGTGCGGCTGCAGCCACTGTTCGAACTGGCGCCAGACCCGGTCGAATTTCTCCGCGCCATCGACGTCGGCCTGGGTGATGTGGGTCAGTTCGCAGCAGAATGGCGTCAACTGCGGCCGCCGCCTGGGGCGCACGAAACGCTGGAAGTGATCGACCTCGCGCCCTTCGCGGGTAACCAGGCTTGCGCCGATTTCAATGATTTCCATCTCCGTGACCGGCCAGCCGCCGTCGTCGGTGGTGGCTTCCAGGTCGATCACCAACCAGTGGCCCATGCCAGGCTCCCCTTCAATGCACAAAGGCCGGCGCGCTGATCTGAGCGGGCCGGCCGGTAGAGCGTAGCCAAAGTCGAGAGCCACGGCATCCCCTGGCACTTTGGCATATTCGGCGGTTGTGCCCATGTGGGAAAACGCCTAGTTTAGGCGCATTCAGGCCCCTACCCGTGATGAGTGTCTCGACTTGATCCCACTGCCCAGCGTCAAGATTTCCTCTTCCCTGCTGTTGTTCGTTGCGGTAGCGCTGGGTGGTGCGGCGCGGGCAGACGAGGTGCTGGAAGTGAAGATCGGGGCGGCGCACTTTCCCCCGTATACCGTGCGCCCCGAACAGGGTGCCGATACCGGTTTGCTGCCGCAATTGGTCGAGGCGTTGAACCGTTTGCAGTCCCGGCACCGTTTCGTCCTGGTGCCCACCTCGATTCCCCGGCGCTTTGGCGACTTCCAGCAAGGCCGCACCGACATGGCGATCTTCGAGAACCCGCAGTGGGGCTGGCAGGAGATTGCCCACAAGACCGTGGACATGGGGCTGGAAGATGCCGAGGTGTTCGTCAGCCGTCAGCAGGCCGGGCGTGACCAGCACTACTTCGACGATCTCGAAGGCAAGCGCCTGGCGCTGTTCAATGGCTACCACTACGCTTTCGCCGATTTCAACCCGGACCCGGCCTGGTTGAAGAAACGCTACAGGGCGACCCTGACCTATTCCCACGACAGCAACCTGAACATGGTCGAGCGTGGGCGTGCGGACATCGCCCTGGTCACCCGTTCGTACCTCAGCGATTTTCTCAGGCGCAACCCGGACAGTGCCGGCCAGTTGCTGGCCTCGCAACGGGTCGACCAGGTCTACCATCACTACGCGCTGCTGCGCCCAGGGGCGTCCATCAGCCCCGAGGCGTTCGCCAGCCTGTTGCGCCAGCTGCGGGAAAACGGCGAGCTGCTGCGGATCTTCCAGCCTTACCAGATCACCGTCGAAGCGCCGCACGACTAGGAGCCTAAATTTCGGCAAGGCTGTCGCGTATTCAGTAGGGAGCGGGCAGGCTGTTGCAGTGCCCACGGCAAACACGCCCCTGTTGGAGCGGGCTTGCCCCGCGATGACGGCCTCAGCCCAGGCGGCTGCTCTTGCGGCAATGGATCAGCGCATCGCGGATCATGAAGTTGACCAGCGTCGGCGAGACCCCCAGCTCCTTGGCGATATCCTTCTGCGGTACGCCATGCAGGCGGTACATCTCGAAGGCGTAGCGGGTGCGTTTGGGCAGTTCGTCGAGGGCGTCGGCAATGTGTTCCAAGGTAGCGAGGTTGATATGGGTGGCCTCGGGCGAGGCGTTCTGGATGACCACGTTCATCCCTTCCTCCTCGCTGCCGGAGTACCTGAGTTCCATGGCCTGCTTGCGGTAGTGATCGATGGCCAGGTTGCGCACGATCTGGAACAGGTAGCTGAGCTGGGCCTTGAACGATGAGGTGATCTGCGGGGCGGCGCTGAGCCTGAAGAAGGCATCCTGCACCACATCCTCGGCGCGGGAGCGGCAGCCGGTGATGCGGGCTGCGATCTTGACCAGGATGCTGCGGTTGTCGACGAATGCCTGGAGTAATGGTGAATCGCACTTACTTGTGGATAGTTGTTCCGCCATGGAAATCACCTTGTCTCAGAGAGGAGAGGGAGCGCACCTCTGGAGGAGGCTTCCTACGACGTGCGACAAACTATTCGTAATGATAATGATTGTCAAATACGAAAGTTAATGAGTTTCTATCCATTTTGGTTCTAAGCTTCAACCTGTGAAACGCTTCAACATTTGCCTCTACGTCCGGCCTTTCCAGCCTTCCCGACGGTCCTAATTTCTTCCCCCGCCCATCCGTTCCCCTGTGTACATCTCGGCTGCCGAACACTGCCCGCCTGTCGTGCGCGGGCCAGTCAGGCGCGACTCACCCAGACACTGGCAGGAACATTCCATGACGGACGCCTTCGAACTCCCGCACTCGCTGGTCCAGGCCCTGGCGCAACGCGCCGCCCAGACCCCGGAGCGCATCGCCTTGCGCTTCCTCGCTGACGCGCCCGGCGAGCAGGCGGTGCTCAGTTATCGGGACCTCGACCAGCGTGCGCGGACCATCGCCGCGGCGTTGCAGGCGCGAGCCGGGTTCGGCGAGCGTGCGGTACTGCTGTTCCCTAGTGGGCCGGACTATGTCGCGGCGTTCTTCGGCTGCTTGTACGCCGGGGTGATCGCCGTGCCGGCCTACCCGCCGGAGTCTTCGCGCCAGCACCATCAGGAACGCTTGCTGTCGATCATCGACGACGCCGAGCCGCGCCTGCTGCTGACGGTAGAGGCGCTGTGTGACAGTTTGCAGGGCCTCGAGGCCCTGGCCGGGGCCAACGCTCCGAGCCTGCTGGCCGTGGACCGCCTGGATTCGCAACTGGCCGCGCAGTGGCGCGAACCGAGGCTGGAAGGCAGAGACATCGCCTTCCTGCAATACACCTCCGGCTCCACCGCGTTGCCCAAGGGTGTGCAGGTCAGCCACGGCAACCTGGTGGCCAACGAACAGCTGATCCGCCAGGGATTCGGCATCGACCTGAACCCGGACGACGTGATCGTCAGCTGGCTGCCGCTGTACCACGACATGGGCCTGATCGGTGGCCTGCTGCAGCCGATCTTCAGCGGCGTGCCTTGCGTATTGATGTCGCCGGGTTACTTCCTCGCCCGACCGCTGCGCTGGCTGCAGGCAATCAGCGACTACGGCGGCACCATCAGCGGTGGCCCGGACTTCGCCTACCGACTGTGCAGCGAGCGCGTCAGCGAGGCGGCACTCGCCGGCCTGGACCTGAGCCGCTGGCGCGTGGCCTATTCCGGTTCCGAGCCGATCCGCCAGGACAGCCTCGACACCTTCGCCGAAAAATTTGCCGCCTGTGGCTTCGACGCCAGCAGCTTCTTCGCCAGCTACGGCCTGGCCGAGGCCACTCTGTTCGTCAGCGGCAGCCGCCGTGGCCAAGGCATCGGCGCCCTGGAACTGGATGCCAGGGCCTTCGCCGCCAACCGTGCCGAACCGGGCCGGGGCAGCGTGCTGATGAGCTGCGGCTATCCGCAGCCGGGCCATGCGGTGCGTATCGTCGAGCCGCAGCAACTGCAGGTGCTGGCTGACAATCAGGTGGGCGAGATCTGGGCCGGCGGCCCGAGCATCGCCCTGGGGTACTGGCGCAACCCCGAGGCCAGCGCCCGCACCTTCGTCGAGATGGACGGCCAGACCTGGCTGCGCACCGGCGACCTGGGCTTCATGCGCGACGGCGAGGTGTTTGTCACCGGGCGCCTGAAGGACATGCTCATCGTCCGTGGCCAGAACCTCTACCCACAAGACTTGGAAAAGACCCTGGAGCGTGAGGTCGAGGTGCTGCGCAAGGGCCGGGTGGCGGTGTTCGCCGTCGACGACCAGGGCGAGGAGGGCATCGGCGTGGCGGTGGAGATCAGCCGCAATGTGCAGAAGGCGCACACGCCCGAGGCGCTGATCAATACCCTGCGCCGGGTCATTGCCGATGCCTGCCGCCAGGCGCCGGCCGTGGTGTTGCTGCTCAACCCGGGTGCCTTGCCCAAGACCTCCAGCGGCAAGCTGCAGCGCTCGGCCTGCCGCCTGCGCATGAACGACAGCAGCCTGGATATCTATGCGCGGTTCCCGACGGCGCAAACGGAGCAGGGCAATGGCGTGGCCGGTGACGACCTGCAGGCACGGATCGCGGGTATCTGGCGTGAACTGCTCAAGGTCGAGGCGGTGGCGGCGGACGACCACTTCCTGCTGCTGGGTGGCAACTCCATCGCGGCCACCCAGGTAACCGCGCGCCTGGGTGACGAACTGGGCATCCAGCTCAGCCTGCGTACCCTGTTCGAGGCACCGACCCTGGCCGAGTACAGCGCCGCCGTGGCGGCCGTGCTCGCCGAAGGTGGCAGCGCCGCCGGCACCATCGAAACCCAGGCTCGCGACCAGGCCCTGCCGCAGTCGCTGGCACAGAACCGCCTGTGGCTGTTGTGGCAACTGGAGCCGCAGTCCGCCGCCTACAACATCCCCGCTGGCCTGCACCTGCGCGGCGAGCTGGATGTCGCGGCGCTGCAGGCCAGCTTCCAGGCTCTGGTGGCACGCCATGAATCCTTGCGCACGCTGTTCGACGAAGTCGACGGCCAGGCCGTGCAACGCATCCTGCCGAGCCAGGCGTTCACCCTGCGTCATCTGGAGCTCGAAGGGCAGTCTCCCGCCGAGGTGGCCGCGCGCCGCGAGGATGAGGCGCAGCAGCCGTTCGATCTGCGCCAGGGTCCGCTCCTGCGGGTGACCCTGGCCCGCCTGGACGACGAAGAGCACCAGCTGTGGGTGACCCTGCACCACATCGTCGCCGACGGCTGGTCGCTGAACATCCTGCTGGATGAGTTCGCCCGTCTGTACGCGGCCCAGGGCCAGGCTGTGCAACTGCCCGAACTGACGCTGGGCTACGCCGACTACGGCCAGTGGCAGCGCCAGTGGCTGGCCGATGGCGAAAGCGCCCGCCAGCTCGACTACTGGAAGAACAAGCTGGGTGATGAACTGCCGGTGCTCGACCTGTGTACCGACCAGCCCCGCGCCAGCCGGCAGCACAGCCTTGCCGCGCGCCACACGCTCAAGGTGCCTGCGGCGCTGACCAGCGCCCTCAAGGATCTGGCCCGCGACCAGCAGGCCAGCCTGTTCATGGTCCTGCTGGCCGGCTGGCAGGCCCTGCTGCACCGCTACAGCGGCCAAGGCGATATCCGTATCGGCGTGCCCAATGCCAACCGTCCGCGCCTGGAAACCCAGGGCATGGTCGGTTTTTTCATCAACACCCAGGTGCTGCGCGCCGAGCTCGACGGCCGTCTGCCGTTCGCCGGGCTGCTGGCCCAGGCACGCCAGGTCACAGTCGAGGCCCAGGCCCATCAGGACCTGCCCTTCGAGCAACTGCTCGAGGCGCTGCCGCAGGCCCGTGAACAGGGTCTGTTCCAGGTCATGTTCAATCACCAGCAACGCGACCTGTCGGCGTTGCGCCGCCTGCCCGGCGTGCTGGCCGAAGAGCTGCCCTGGCACAGCCGCGAAGCCAAGTTCGACCTGCAGTTGCACAGCGAGGAAGACCACCAGGGCCGCCTGACGCTGGCCTTCGACTACGCCGCCGGATTGTTCGAGGCGGCCACCGTCAAACGCCTGGCCAGCCATCTGCTGGCCTTGCTCGAGCAGGTCTGCGCCGAGCCGCAGTTGCCCCTCGGCGAGGTGCGCCTGCTCGACGAGCACAGCCAGACGCAACTGCTCGAGTGGGGCCAGGCGCCCATGGCGAGCGCGCCGCGCCTGCTGGTCGAGCAACTCAATGAACAGGCCCGCATGACCCCCGAACGCACCGCGCTGGTGTGGGAGGGTGGTCAGCTGAGCTATGCCGAACTGCACCAGCAGGCCAACCGCCTGGCGCACTACCTGCGCGACAAGGGCGTCGGTCCGGACACTTGCGTGGCGATTGCCCTGGAGCGTTCGCCGCAGCTGCTGGTCGGCCTGCTGGCCATTCTCAAGGCCGGTGGCGCCTACGTGCCGCTGGATACCGACTACCCGGCCGAGCGCCTGGCCTACATGCTCGGTGATTGCCAGGCCGGCCTGCTGCTCAGCCACAGCAGCCTGCTCGACAAACTGCCGCAGGTCGAAGGCGTGAGCGCCATCGCCCTCGACCAGCTGCACCTGGACAGCTGGCCAAGCCAGGCCCCCGGCTTGCACCTGCACGGCGACAACTTGGCCTATGTGATCTACACCTCCGGTTCCACCGGCCAGCCCAAGGGCGTAGGCAATACCCATGCCGCGCTGGCCGAGCGCCTGCAGTGGATGCAGGCCAGCTATGCGCTGGATGACAGCGACGTGCTGATGCAGAAGGCGCCGATCAGCTTCGACGTGTCGGTGTGGGAGTGCTTCTGGCCGCTGCTCACCGGTTGCAAGCTGGTCCTGGCCGGCCCCGGCGAACATCGCGATCCGCAGCGCATCGCCCAGCTGATCCAGCAACACGCGGTGACCACGCTGCACTTCGTACCGCCGTTGCTGCAGGTGTTCGTCCAGGAGCCGTTGGCCGCCGGCTGCACCAGCCTGCGCCGGTTGTTCTCCGGTGGCGAGGCGCTGTCCGCGGCCTTGCGTGACCGCGTGCTGCAACTGCTGCCACAGGCTCAACTGCACAACCGCTACGGCCCGACCGAAACCGCGATCAACGTCACCCACTGGCGCTGCCAGGCGAATGACGGCGAGCGCTCGCCCATTGGTCGCCCGCTGGGCAACGTGCTGTGCCGGGTGCTGGACGATGAGTTCGAGTTGACCGCGCCGGGCGTGCCCGGCGAGCTGTGCCTGGGGGGCGCGGGCCTGGCCCGCGGCTACCTCGGCCGCCCGGGGCTGACCGCCGAGCGCTTCGTGCCGCAGCCCGATGGCGACGGCGCACGGCTGTACCGCAGCGGCGACCGCGCCCGCTGGCATGTGCCGAGCCAGGCCCTGGAGTACCTGGGGCGCCTCGACCAGCAGGTCAAGGTGCGCGGCTTCCGCGTCGAGCCGGAGGAGGTGCAGGCGGTGCTGCTGGCCGAGCCGGGTGTCGCCCAAGCACTGGTGCTGATCCACAAGGATGCCGTCGGTGCCCAGCTGGTGGGCTACTACAGTGGTGTCGAGCAGACCGAGGCGCTGCTGGCCGCATTGGCCGAGCGCCTGCCGGCCTACATGGTGCCGGCACAACTCATCCATCTTGCGCAGCTGCCCCTGGGGCCGAGCGGCAAGGTCGATCGCAAGGCGCTGCCGGCCCCGGTCTGGCAGCAACGTGAACATGTCGAGCCGCAAAGCGCGTTGCAACAACAGGTCGCGGCGATCTGGCGCGAAGTGCTGGGCCGGCCGCAGGTCGGCTTGCAGGATGACTTCTTCGCCCTCGGCGGCCACTCGCTGCTGGCCACCCAGATCGTCTCGCGCACCCGCCAGGCGCTGGATGTCGAGTTGCCGCTCAAGGCCTTGTTCGAGGCCAGCGAGCTGGGCGCGTTCTGCGCCGAGATTGCCCGTCTGCGGGGCTGCGGCGCACGCAACCTGCAAGGCGCCATCGCCCGTGTCGACCGCCGCCAGGCGGTGCCGCTGTCGTACTCGCAGCAGCGCATGTGGTTCCTCTGGCAGATGGATCCGCACAGCCCCGCCTACAACGTCGGCGGCATGGCCCGCTTCCAGGGCGCGCTGCATGTGGACGCCTTCGAGCGCGCCTTGCAGGCGTTGATCGTGCGTCACGAAACCCTGCGCACCACCTTCCCCAGCATCGACGGCAAGCCTTACCAGTGCGTGGCCGATGACAGCCACGTGCAACTGCACTGGGATGACTTCAGCACCCTGGCCGACGAGGCCCGCCAGCAACGCCTGCAACAACTGGCCGACGACCAGGCGCACCAGCCGTTCGACCTGGAGCGCGGTCCATTGCTGCGCGCCTGCCTGGTCAAGGCCGGCGAGCGCGAGCATTACTTCGTCCTGACCCTGCACCATATCGTCACCGAAGGCTGGGCCATGGACATCTTCGCCCGCGAACTGGGCGAGCTGTACGAGGCCTTCGTCGACGAGCGCGAGTCGCCGCTGGCGCCGCTGCCGGTGCAGTACCTCGATTACAGCGTGTGGCAGCGCCAGTGGCTGGAAAGCGGCGAGGGCGATCGCCAGCTGGCTTACTGGAAGGACCGCCTGGGCGATGAGCATCCGGTGCTGGCATTGCCCGCCGACCGCCCACGCCCGGCGGTGCAGAGCCACCGCGGCGAGCTGTACCGCTTCGACCTGGATCCGGCGTTGGTCAAACGCGTGCATGCCTTCAACAGCCAGCGCGGCCTGACCCTGTTCATGACCATGACCGCCACCCTGGCCGCGTTGCTGCACCGCTACAGCGGCCAGCGCGACCTGCGCATCGGCGCGCCGGTGGCCAACCGCATCCGCCCGGAAAGCGAGGGGCTGATCGGCGCCTTCCTCAACACCCAGGTGCTGCGTTGCGAACTGGACGGGCAAATGAGCGCCGGCGCGTTGCTCGACCAGGTGCGCCAGACCATCATCGATGGCCAGTCGCACCAGGACCTGCCGTTCGAGCAGTTGGTCGAAGCCCTGCAGCCGCCGCGTTCGAGCGCCTACAACCCGCTGTTCCAGGTGATGTGCAACGTGCAGCGCTGGGCCTTCCAGCAGAGCCGTGAGCTGGTGGGCATGCAGGTGGACTACCTGGTCAACGACGCCAGCGCCACCAAGTTCGACCTGTACCTGGAGGTCACCGACCTCGACGGCCGCCTGGGCTGCTGCTTTACCTACAGCCGCGACCTGTTCGATGAGCCGCGCATCGCGCGCATGGCCGAGCACTGGCAGCAGTTGCTGGTGGCGCTGATCGACGATCCGCAGCAGCGCCTGTGCGAACTGCCGATGCTGGCTGAAGCCGAGCAGCAGGTGCTGATCGGCCAGCTGCAGGGCGAGCAGGACTTCGCGCTGGACCAGACCCTGCACGGGCTGTTCGCTGCCCAGGCTGAGCGCACCCCGCAGGCCCTGGCCCTGACCTTCGCCGGCCAGCACCTGAGCTACGCCGAACTCGACCAGCAGGCCAACCGCCTGGCCCGGGCCTTGCGCGAGCGCGGCGTCGGCCCGCAGGTGCGGGTGGGCCTGGCGCTGGAGCGATCGCTGGAGATGGTGGTCGGCCTGCTGGCCATCCTCAAGGCCGGTGGCGCCTACGTGCCGCTGGACCCGGAATACCCGCTCGATCGCCTGCGCTACATGATCGAGGACAGCCGCCTGGGCCTGCTGATCGGCCAGCGGGCGTTGCTCGACACCCTGGGCGAACTGCCGCCGGGCGTTGCCCGCTGGAGCCTGGAGGACGATGCCGCGAGCCTGTCCGCCTACAGCGACGCCGCCCTGGACAACCTCAACCTGCCGCAGCACCAGGCCTACCTGATCTACACCTCCGGCTCCACAGGCAAGCCCAAGGGCGTGGTGGTCAGTCATGGTGAAATCGCCATGCACTGCAAGGCGGTGATCGCCGAGTTCGGCATGCGCAGCGACGACTGCGAGCTGCACTTCTATTCGATCAACTTCGACGCCGCCAGCGAGCGCCTGCTGGTGCCGCTGCTGTGCGGTGCCCGCGTGGTGTTGCGTGCCCAAGGGCAGTGGGGCGCCGAGGAAATCTGCCAGCTGGTGCGCGAGCAGCAAGTCAGCGTGCTCGGTTTCACCCCGAGCTACGGCAGCCAGCTGGCCCAGTACCTGGCCGGGCAGGGCGAGCAATTGCCGGTGCGCCTGGTGATCACCGGTGGCGAGGCCTTGACCGGCGAGCACCTGCAACGCATCCGTCAGGCCTTTGCGCCGCAACAGTTCTTCAATGCCTACGGCCCGACCGAAACGGTGGTGATGCCGCTGGCCTGCCTGGCGCCGGAGCAGATACCGGTCGACGCCGGCAGCGTGCCGATCGGCCGGGTCATCGGTGCCCGCACCGCCTATATCCTTGACGAGGACCTGGCGCTGCTGCCGCAAGGCGGCATCGGTGAGCTTTACGTCGGCGGTGCCGGCCTGGCCCAGGGGTATCACGACCGTCCGGGCCTGAGCGCTGAGCGTTTCGTCGCGGACCCGTTCAGCCATGCTGGCGGTCGCCTATACCGTACCGGCGATCTGGTGCGCCTGCGCGCCGATGGCCTGGTGGAGTATGTCGGCCGTGCCGACCAGCAGGTGAAGATCCGTGGCTTCCGTATCGAACTGGGTGAGATCGAGAGCCGCCTGCAGGAGCACGCCGACGTCGAGGAAGCGGTAGTCCTGGCCCTCGACCTGCCGGGCGGCAAGCAGCTGGTGGGTTACCTGGTGTGCCCGCAGGCCAGCGCCGACGGCGAGGCCCAGGCCCTGCTGCGCGAGGCGGTCAAGGCCGATGCCCGCCAGCACCTGCCCGACTACATGGTGCCGGCGCACCTGGTGCTGCTCGACAGCCTGCCGCTGATGGGCAACGGCAAGCTCGACCGCCGCGCGTTGCCGGCCCCGGATCTGGAGCAGGCGCGCCAGCATTACCAGGCGCCGGCCAATGAGCTGGAAGGCCAACTCGCGCAGATCTGGCGCGAGGTGCTCAACCTGCCCCGCATCGGCGTGCAGGACAACTTCTTCGAACTGGGCGGCGACTCGATCCTGTCGATTCAGGTGGTCAGCCGTGCCCGCCAGCTGGGGCTGCAGTTCACCCCGCGTGACCTGTTCCAGCACCAGACCATCCAGACCCTGGCGGCCGTGGTGACCCGCAGCGAGGCGCCGAGCGCGATCGAGCAGGGCGCACGTCAGGGACGCACCGGCCTGACGCCGATCCAACACTGGTTCTTCGACAGCGAAGTGCCGCAACCGCAGCACTGGAACCAGGCGGTGCTGCTCGGTGTGCGCCAGCCGTTGCAGGCCGAGGCGCTGGAGCGGGCTTTGGCCGCGCTGGTGCAACACCACGACAGCCTGCGCCTGCGCTTCCGTCAGGCCAACGGCCGCTGGCAGGCCGAGTACGCCCAGCCGAGCACCCAGCCGTTGCTATGGACCGCGACGGTGAGCGATTTCGAGGACTGCCAGGCGTTCTATACCGATGTGCAGCGCAGCCTCGACCTTGCCGAGGGGCCGCTGCTGCGCGCCTTGCTGGTCAGCGATGACCAGGGCGCCCAGCGCCTGCTGTTGGCGATCCATCACCTGGTAGTCGACGGCGTGTCCTGGCGCGTCCTGCTGGAAGACCTGCAGGCGCTGTACCGCGGTGAAACCCTGGCCGCCAAGACCCATGCCATGGGTGACTGGGCGGCGCGCCTGGCCAGCTATGCCGGCAGCGACTCGCTGCGCGACGAGCTGGGCTGGTGGGAAGCGCAACTGGGCAACGCCCGTCGTGAACTGCCCTGCGACCACCCCCAGGGCGACAACCTGCACCGTAATGCCCGCAGCATCGCCATCGAGCTGGACGTCGAGCAGACCCGCCAGCTGCTGCAACAGGCGCCGGCGGCCTATCACACCCAGGTCAACGACCTGCTGCTGACTGCCCTGGCCCGTACCCTGTGCCAGTGGAGCGGCGACCAACAAGTATTGGTGCAGCTGGAAGGCCATGGCCGCGATGGTCTGTTCGAGGACATGGACCTGACCCGCAGCGTCGGCTGGTTCACCAACGCCTACCCACTGAGCCTGAGCCCCGTAATGGCTGAGGGCGAAGTTGGCCGCGCCGCGTCGATCAAGCGCATCAAGGAACAACTGCGCCAGGTACCGCACAAAGGCCAGGGCTACGGTGTGCTGCGCTACCTGGCCGACGAGGCCGGGCGTGAGCGCATGGTCGCCTTGCCCCAGGCCCGGATCACCTTCAACTACCTCGGCCAGTTCGACCAGCAGTTCGACCAGGCGGCACTGTTCCAGCCGCTGGATGCCCCGGCGGGCCTGGCCCATGACCTGGATGCGCCGCTGCCGAACTGGCTGAGCGTCGATGGCCAGGTCTACGGCGGCGCGCTGCAACTGCGCTGGAGCTTCAGTGCCGAGCGCTATGACGAGGCGACCATCGCCCGTCTGGCCGAGGCCTATCGCCAGGAGCTGCTGGCCTTGGTCGCCCACTGCCTGGCGGACGGCAACGGCAGCTTCACCCCCTCGGACTTCCCGCTGGCGCAACTGACTCAGGAGCAGATCGACGCGCTGCCGATCCCGGCCGCCGAGATCGAGGACGTCTACCCGCTGACGCCGATGCAGGAAGGCCTGCTGCTGCACACCCTGCTCGAGCCGGGCACCGGCATCTACTACATGCAGGACCGCTACCGCATCAACAGCGCCCTAGATCCCGAGCGCTTCGCCCGGGCCTGGCAGGCGGTGGTTGCGCGCCATGAGGCGTTGCGCGCCTCGTTCAGCTGGAACGCCGGCGAAGCGATGCTGCAGATCATCCACAAACCCGGCAAGACCGCGGTGGACTATCAGGACTGGCGCGGCCTCGACGAGCACACCCAGGAAGCGCGCCTGCAAGCGTTGCACAAGGAGGAGCGCGAGGCCGGCTTCGAGCTGCTGCGCGAAGCACCGTTTCACCTGCGCCTGGTACGTGTGGACGATGCGCGTTACTGGTTCATGATGAGCAACCACCACATCCTCATCGATGCCTGGTGCCGCTCGCTGCTGATGAACGACTTCTTCGAGATCTACCAGGCCCTGGGCGAAGGGCGCCAGGCCCAGTTGCCGGTGCCGCCGCGCTACCGCGACTACATCGGCTGGCTGCAGCGCCAGGACCTCGACGAGGCGCGCCAGTGGTGGCAGGCCAACCTGGCCGGCTTCGAGCGCGCCACGGCGATCCCCAGCGACCGTCCGCTGCGCCATGACCACGCCGGAGACGGCATGGTCGTGGGTGACTGCTACACCCGCCTGCAAGTGAGCGAGGGCGCCCGCCTGCGTGATCTGGCCCAGGCCCACCAACTGACGGTCAACACCTTCGCCCAGGCGGCCTGGGCGCTGACCCTGGCCCGTTACAGCGGCGAGCGCGACGTGGTGTTCGGCGTCACCGTGGCCGGGCGTCCGGTGAGCCTGCCGCAGATGCAGCGCACGGTCGGCCTGTTCATCAACAGCATCGCCCTGCGCGTGCAGTTGCCGCAGCCGGGCGAGCGCAGCAGCGTGCGCCAGTGGCTGCAAGGCTTGCTCGATCGCAACATGCAGTTGCGTGAGTACGAGTACCTGCCGCTGGTGGCGATCCAGGAATGCAGCGAACTGCCCAAGGGCCAGCCGTTGTTCGACAGCCTGTTCGTGTTCGAGAACGCCCCGGTGGAAACTGCGGTGCTCGACCACGCCCAGCACCTGGACGCCAGCTCCGACTCGGGCCGGACCCACACCAACTTCCCGCTGACCGCGGTGTGCTACCCGGGCGATGACCTGGGCCTGCACCTGTCGTTCGACCAGCGCTACTTCGACTACCCGACCGTCGAGCGCCTGCTCGCCGAATTCAAGCGCCTGCTGCTGGCGCTGGTCGAGGGCTTCGACGGCGAGGTCGGCGAGCTGCCGCTGCTGGGGGCCGACGAACAACGCTTCCTGCTCGAGGACTGCAACCGCACCGACCATGCCTATGCGCTGGAGCAGAGCTACATCGAGCTGTTCGAGGCACGGGTGGCCGCGCATCCGCAGCGCACCGTCGCCCGTTGCGAGGCGGGCCGCATACGACTATGCGGGCCTGAACGTGGCGGCCAACCGGCTTGGTCATGCTTTGGTTGCGGCTGGCGTGGCCATCGACCAACCGGTGGCGTTGCTGGCCGAGCGCGGCCTGGCGCTGCTGGGCATGATCGTCGGCAGCTTCAAGGCCGGCGCTGGCTACCTGCCGCTGGATCCGGGCCTGCCTGCAGCGCGCCTGCAACGTATCGTCGAGCTCAGCCGCACGCCAGTGCTGGTGTGCAGCGCGGCCTGCGCCGAGCAGGCGCGCCAGCTGCTCGATGAGGTAGCGGGCACGGCGCGGCCGAAGCTGCTGGTCTGGGAAGACGTGCAGGCAGGCAACGTGGCCAGCCATAACCTTGGCATCCACAGCGCGCCGGACAACCTTGCCTATGTGATCTACACCTCCGGTTCCACCGGACTGCCCAAGGGCGTGATGGTCGAGCAGCGCGGCATGCTCAACAACCAGCTGAGCAAGGTGCCGTACCTGGCCCTGGACGAGCAGGACGTGATCGCCCAGACCGCCTCGCAGAGCTTCGACATCTCGGTGTGGCAGTTCCTCGCCGCGCCGTTGTTCGGTGCCCGTGTGGAGATCGTGCCGAACGCCATCGCCCATGATCCGCAAGGCCTGCTGAGCCATGTGCAGGCCACCGGCATCACAGTGCTGGAGAGTGTGCCGTCGCTGATCCAGGGCATGCTGGCCAACGATCACCAGGCCCTCGATGGGCTGCGCTGGATGCTGCCGACCGGCGAGGCCATGCCGCCCGAGCTGGCCGCCCAGTGGCTGCAGCGCTACCCGGCCATCGGCCTGGTCAACGCCTACGGCCCGGCGGAGTGCTCGGACGACGTGGCGTTCTTCCGCGTCGATGCCGCCTCGACCCAGGGCAGCTACCTGCCGATCGGCACGCCGACCGACAACAACCGCCTGTACCTGCTCGGCGAAGACCAGACCCTGGTGCCGCTGGGCGCGGTGGGCGAGCTGTGCGTCGCTGGTACCGGTGTGGGCCGTGGCTATGTCGGCGACCCGCTGCGCACGGCCCAGGCGTTCATCCCGCACCCGTACGGTGCCCCCGGTGAGCGCCTGTACCGCACCGGCGACCTGGCGCGGCGCCGTCCGGATGGCGTGCTGGAATACGTCGGGCGCATCGACCATCAGGTCAAGATCCGTGGCTACCGCATCGAGCTGGGCGAGATCGAGGCGCGCCTGCACGAACAGCCGGAGCTGCGCGATGCGGCGGTGGGCGTGCAGGAGGGCGTCAATGGCAAGCACCTGGTCGGCTACCTGGTGGCGCACCAGGGCGTCAGTGCCGATGCCGCGCTGCTCGACCAGCTCAAGCAGCGCCTGCGCGCCGAGTTGCCGGAGTACATGGTGCCGCTGCACTGGGGCTGGTTCGACAGCCTGCCGCACAACGCCAACGGCAAGCTCGACCGCAAGGCGCTGCCTGCCATCGATATCGGTGGCCAGCACAGCCAGGCCTACCTGGCGCCGCGCAATGAGCTTGAAGAGACGCTCGCCGGCATCTGGGCCGATGTGCTCAAGGCCGAGCGGGTGGGCGTGCGCGACAACTTCTTCGAGCTGGGCGGGCATTCGCTGCTGGCAACGCAGATCGCCTCGCGGGTGCAGAAGGCCCTGCAGTTGAACGTGCCGTTGCGGGCAATGTTCGAGTGCAGCACGGTGCAAGAGCTGGCGGACTATGTGCGTGGCTTGCAGGACAGCGCGCTGGACGACGCCAAGGTCGATCGGTTGAGCGACCTGATGGCGGAGCTGGAGGCGTTGTAGCCTCATTGCCGTCAGCGCGGGGCCTGCCTGCTCCCACAGGATCAGGCAAACCCTGCGCTGACGCGGCGATGTGGCGCCGGGCCACCCTGTAAAACCTATCCTTGCTGGTGCTACGCTGCACACTCAGTAGCCAAGGATTTCACAGGTTTCATGGACGATAGCCTGCATGCCGCCCGCATGGGCGATCTCATTCTTCATCCGCCGCTGATGGCCGAGCTGGTCAGTGGCCTGGTCGAGGCTGCGGTCTATGCGGCGGCGGTCGCCGCGGTCGGTGCCGCCATCGGTGGCGCGGTGGTCGCGGTGGTCGGTACCGGCGGTGCCGCCGCCGTGCTCACGCCGCTGATCGCCGGGGCCATGGTCAGTGCCGCCAGCCTGCTGCCGGGTGGCGAGGACAAGAGTATCGGCGATCGCATATCCGACTTCAGCAATTGGGTCGGCAATTCCTTGTTCCCCCCGGAGCCCTACGGCGCCATCAGCAGTGGCTCGCACAACACCCGCATCAACGGCATCTTCGCCGCCCGCGCAGCCGGGGTGAGCGGTGGCCCGGTCGAGGCGCCCGCCGTGGGCGAGGAGCCGTCGATCCTCGAAAATATCGGGGCGTACGCCATGGTCGGGGCATCCATGGTGTTGCCGGTGATCGGCCTGGCCCAGGAGATCAACAGCATCTTCAACCCACCGGTGACGACCCCCGCGGCACCCGGTACGATCCCCAAGCCCCAGGACAAGGCGGTGTGCAGCAAGCACCCGCCGATGCCTGAACAGTTCGTCGCCCAAGGCTCCGACAAGGTGTTCATCAATGGCCAGCCCGCCGCCCGGGTGGGAGACAAGACCACCTGCGACGGGCCCATCGGCATGACCTTCTCGCCCAATGTACGTATCGGCGGCGGTACGCTGACAGTGCGCGACATCCATGATGGCAAGAGCGCCGCGGCGAAGATCATCGGCTTGATCGCGGGGATGCTCATCAGTCGAAGGGGAATGCTCAAAGATCGCCGATGCGGAGTGGGCAACCCAGTGGCGCCGTCCACGGGCGGCAAGTTCCAGGACGGTCCTGAGGATGTGGACTTCAGGTTGGCGGCGCTGGTGCCGATTACCTGGGCGCGCCGCTACGACAGCAACGACAGACGTGTCGATGGCATGTTCGGCATGGGCTGGAGCGTGCCTTACGAGGTGTGCCTGGAACGTGTCGCGCACCCGGAAGGTGGAGAGCTGTGGATCTACGTCGACGAGGAGGGTGCGCGGCTGGAGCTTGGTCGCCTGCAGGTCGGCAGCGCATTCGTCAGCATTCTCGATGGTTTGGCGTTTTTCCATCAGGACAACGGTTTCACCATCGTCGAGAACATCAACAGCGGACTGTATCAGGTGTTCCATACCGATCCGCTGGAACCCCGGCGCTCGCGGCTGGTCAAGCTGGGCGACCGTAATCTCAATACCCTGGAGCTGTTCTACGACGCGCAGGGACGCCTGCAGTTTCTGGGTGACAGTTTCGCTCGCACATTCATCGAGCTGCACTACACCGAAGCCCAACCCCGTCGCGTGTCGGCGGTGCACAGGCTGTACTTGCAGGCCGGCCAGGCCTTTGCGGTCGAGCGCCGGGAATGCCTGGCACGGTATGGGTATACCCCGGCGGGCCAACTGGAACAGGTCGCCGACGGCGAAGGGCGGGTGCTGCGGCATTTCGCCTACACCGACCAGGGATTGCTGGCCAGCCATACGCTGCCCACGGGCGCGATTCGTCAGTACGAGTGGGCCTGCTTCGCCTCTGCGGCCATCCGTCGTCAGCCCTGCAGCCTCGACGGCACGCCTTATCACATGCCGCCACTGCTTGAGCCACAACCAGACCATGAGTGGCGTGTGGTGCGGCATTGGGGCAGTGATGGCGAGGAGTACCGCTTCACCTATGATCTTGAGCAAGGCCATACCCAGGTGGTCGACGGCCTGGGGCGCACCGAGCATTATCACTGGGGGGCGCTTTACGAAATCCATACCTTCCGTGATGCCTTGGGGCAATGCTGGCGGTATGACTACGTCGATGGATTGCTGCGCCGCAGTATCGACGCACAGGGGGGCGAGTGGTCCTACGGTTACGATGCCCTTGGCCGTCTGGTCGCCACGACCGATCCCCTGGGGCGTTGTGAAAGCATCGGCTACATCGAGCATTGGGCCTTGCCAGACCGTATCACCGACGGAGCAGGGCGGTTGCGTCGCTATACCTATGATCGACGGGGCAATCTGCTTGCCGAAATCGACCCGCTCGGGCAACAGACCCGCTATGACTATGATCAACAGGGACGACTGGCGCGGATTGTCGATGCGCAGGGCAAGGACCGCTCGTTGCGCTGGAATGAGCGAGGCCAGCTGATTGCCACGCGTGACTGCTCAGGACAAAAGACGGCTTATCGCTATGACCCGCAGGGGTACTTGAGCGAGTTGCGCAACGCCGAAGGCGGTACCACGCGATATCGTTTCGATGCCCGTGGCAACCTGTTGCAGCGCGAACTGGCAGACGGCAGGGTCGAGCACTATCAAGTCGATGCGGCCGGCCAGCTGACAGGCCATACCGGCCCGGACCAATGCATGACCCAATGGCAGTACGACGCCAGCGGCCGGCTGCTGCAACGTACCGATGCCATGGGCCTGACCGTACGCCTGGGCTGGGATGCCTACGGCCGCCTGCAGCAGCTGGAAAACGAGAACGGCGAGTGCTACCGCTTTCAGTGGGATGCGCTGGATCGACTTCTGGCCCAGAAGAACCTCGACGGCGGTGGTTACAGCCTGTCGTACGATGCGCTGGGCAACGTCGTCCAGACGACCCTGCATCCGGCCAGTACAGCGGAGCCCCCTCTTGCGGGCAGCCCTGAGGAAGCGGACGTTCAGGTGCAGTTGCGCTGCTTCGAGCATGACGCGGCCGGGCGCCTGGTGCGCAAGCGAACCGAGGATGGGGTGACAGCGTATACCTACGATGCAGCCGACAATCTGCTGTCGATCCGTTTCAGCGACCAGGCTGGGCAATCCCGGCAACTGGACTTTGCCTATGACGCTTCAGGGCAATTGCTGGAGGAAAGCTGCGGCCCAGGGCAGCTCGGATACCGCTACGACCCGTTGGGCAACCTGCAGACCCTGACCTTGCCGGACCAGCGTCGGATCAATTACCTGCGCTACGGGAGTGGGCACCTTCACCAGCTCAACCTCGATGGCCGGGTAATCAGTGATTTCGAACGGGATGCGTTGCACGCCGAAGTCCTGCGAAGCCAGGGCGCATTGTCAACCAGGACACGCCACGACAGCACGCGGCGTCTGGTGCAGAGGGTCATCGAGTACCAGGATGGCGCACAGGCGGTGCTGCCTTTGCTGCAAAAGGATTACCGGTACGATGCCGGCAACAATCTAGTTGGCGAGGTACTGACCCAGACCCAGCGCTGCGGCAATGGGCTGGGAGTGGAGCTCGATGAGATCATCGGGCGCTTTCAGGCAGGTGCTGGTGGGCGCGTCAGCTATGACTACGGTCCCACCGAACGTATCCACGGCACATCACGTCAGTTGCCCCACCGGCAGTCGCCGACTGTCGAACACTTCGGCTATGACCCTGCCGGGAACCTGCTTGATGGTTACCAGGTCGGTGGCCGGGTGCGCCATGACCGGGTCAAGGTGTTCCAGGACAGACGCTACCGCTACGACCGCTTTGGCCGGCTCAGCGAGAAGCGCAGCGGCAACCGCCTTGTCCAGCATTTCGAGTATGACGCCGAGCATCGGCTGGTCAGGGTCAGGCAGCAACGCGGAGCAGTCCGCGAGCGAATCGAGTTCGCCTATGATCCCTTGGGCAGGCGAGTCGACAAGCGTGTCTATCGTGACAATCATGAAGCACCCGTCAGCCGGAGCGAATTCCTGTGGCAAGGGTTGCGTCTGCTGCAGGAAGTACAGGATGGCAGGCCGAGCCTGTTCCTGTATGCCGATGCGACCAGTCACGAGCCTCTGGCCAGGGTGGATGGAGCGCCTGGCCATGAACGGGTCTTCTACTTCCACACCAATCTTGCCGGTCTGCCAGAGCAACTGACTGATGAGCGCGGCATGAGTGTCTGGCACGGCAATTTCCAGGTGTGGGGCAACAGCAGGGAGGAGTGGCACGCACCCGAACAGGTCAGTCGGCAGAACCTGCGCTTCCAGGGGCAGTACCTGGACCGGGAGACCGGGCTGCATTACAGCATGTTCAGATTCTACGACCCGGATATCGGGCGGTTCACCCAGCAAGATCCTGTCGGCCTGCTGGGTGGCGTGAACCTGTACCAGTATTCACCCAACCCGGTGACCTGGATCGATCCGCTGGGGTTGAGTTGCAGTCATGCCAAGATGCAACCTTACCGCGACGATGTCATGGTCAAGGGGCCGCACGCCGATATCTACGTCAACAACCGGAAAGTTGCCGAGGCGCGCTTGTCCGATGATGGCGACTGGTTCCGCTGGGGCGAGTTGATCAAGGACAAGAAGATGCTGAAAGAGGCGGACAAAGTCATCGGTGGCATGGGCAAGGACACCTCCATCATGACTGAAGCCGTATCGCAGACACGTCGGGCGCTTGCCGATTTCGAGCAGATCCTCAAGCACAACAAGCCAGCTACCCGCCTCTACCAGCAGGCGGAGCGAGGCGTTGTCAGGTTCAAGAAACTACTGGAAGCAATCACATGACGTTCGACGATTTTGTAAAGGGCAAGCTGCAGGTGCGGTTCGGGGCTTCGCTGGAAACACTCATGCCCGGTTTTCACAAACCCACCGTGCAGATGATCAGCGAGCCGGATCAGCGCTTCGGGGTGTTCTCGCAAGGTATCGAGTACCTGTTCGACATGAACCAGCTCTGCCTTGTGCAATATGATATTTCGCGCATCCGCACAATGTCCTTCAACCGGCATCCGATCGATGAGACGACGTCTGTGGAGGCGTTCAAGGATTACCTGACCGAGGCAGGGGTGGGCTTCGAGGAGGAGCGCAAGGATGGGCAGACCATCCTGCTGACCACGACGGGGGTGAAACTGTACTTCGATGGGCAAACGCCGTGTTTCTCCACCGCCATGAAAAGCTGGTGATCCTGTACGCAGTGCGCAGTGCCAGAAAGGGTGGCAGGGCGGTCAGGGCAGCCAGCCGGAAAGCTGCCCTGAGCCGTTTCCCCTGACGCGTTTCAGCGTTTGCCGAGGATCTTCCCGAGCATCTCTGGCCGCGGCGCGCCTTGCTGGCTTTGCAACTGCCCCTTTTCATCCTGATAGAAGATCGCCGGGGTTGCGGCCAGGCCCAGTTCTTCCATCAGCGCCAGATTCGCCTCAAGTTTTTTCTGTACCGCCTCCGGCACCTTGTCCAGCGCCTTGAGCGAGCTGGCCTTGCCGGCCTTCTCGTGTTCCTGCAAGGCCTTGGCAGGGTCCTTGGCGGCGAGCAGCGCGGCGGACTTGCCCGGACTGTCCTCGCGGATGATGCCGACCATGATGTGGCGCAGTTGCACCTTGCCCGAGTCGACCCAGGGCCGCGCCTGCTGCCAGAACATGTTGCAGTAGGGGCAGTTGGGGTCGCTGAACAGGTAGACGGTACGCGGCGCATCGACCTTGCCGTCCTGGATCCAGGCGGTCTTTTCCATCTTCGCCCACACGGCCTTGCTCATCGGTGCGTACACCAGTTTTTCCAAGGGTTCGGCGCTGAGGTCCTTGCCTTGCTCGTCGAACAGGCTGCCCACCAGGACGTGCTTGCCGTCGGGGGTGAGGTACAGGGCAATGCCGTTGTTGTGGTACTCGGCGGCATAGCCGCGCAGCCCGTCGGGGGCGTCGAAGCTGCCCTTGATCACGGCACCCTTGGCTTGCAGTTGCTGGATCGCCTTGGGCAGTTCCTCTGCTTGCAGCGTGGGGGTGGCAAGCAGGGCGAGGGTCAGGGGCAGCAGTGCATTCAATCGCATGTCAGTTTCCTTGTGGGGCGGGCGCATCGGCGCGTTCGAAGGGTTCCAGGGCGTGGCGCAGGCTGGCGCGCGACAGTTCGCCCAGGTGGCTGCCGACCAGCCGCCCTTCGGCGTTGTAGAACAGGGTGGTGGGCAGGGCCATGGAGCCGACCTTGCGGGCCAGCTCGCCCGTGCCGTCGAACAGCACGTTGGAGAGGGTCAGGCCGGTGGTGGCCATGAAGGTGCTGACGTTCTCAGGGGTCTCCCCCTGGTTGACGAACAGGAAGGTCACATGGGGATAGTCGTCCTCGGCCTGTTGCAGCACCGGCATCTCGCGGCGGCAGGGTGGGCACCAGGTGGCCCAGATGTTGATCACCAGCGGGCGACCGCGGTAGCCATGCAGGGCCACCGCCTGGCCGCGGCTGTCGCGCAGGCTCATGTCGGGCAGCTCAGTGCCTTTGCTGTAGAGGTGGCTGGCCAGGCTGGCGAGCCCCCAGAACAGGGCGCCGCTGAACAGCGCCCAGCCCAGCGGACGGCGCAAACCCGGGCGGCGCCAGCCTTGCCACAGGGTACCGAGCACGATGCCCAGTAGCCCACCCCAGAGCAGGAAGCCGCCGTCACGGATATCGATGATTTGCAGCAGGTCATCGCGGTACATCGGCCAGTAGGCCAGGACGAACCCCAGGCGGGCGAACAGCAAGCCCAGCAGGAACAGGTTGAACAGTGCCGACTCCGGGTTTTCGCCGCCGCGCTTGGCGACTCGCCAGCCGACCAGGCTGGCAATGCCCAGTGCGGCAAGCAGCAGCAGGTGGTTGAGGGCCATGGTCAGCGGCCCGAGAGTGATGGTGAGCATCAGCCTTGGCTCCTGGTCTGGGCCCAGTGCTGGAGGAATCCGGCGGCGTCGATTTCACCGGTGATACGGCGGGCGCGGCGTTCCTCGCCCTCCGGGCCGACCCAGATCAGGCTGGGCGGGCCCGGAACCTGGTAGCGTTGCAGCAGCTCGCGGCTGGCCGGGGAGTCGGCGGTTACATCCAGGCGCAGCAGGCGCACGTCGTCAAGGCTGGCCTGGACATCGGCACGGGCGAACACCTGCTTCTCCATGACTTTGCACGACACGCACCAGTCGGCGTAGTAGTCCACCAGTACCCATTGGCCACGGGCTTTGGCGGCATCGAGTTCACGCTGCAGCTCGGCCGGTGCGCTGACGGTGACAAAGGCGTCGTGGCCGCTGGCGGGGACCGTGGCCGCGCTATTGCCGGCGAAAGGCTGCAACGGCTGCCACACATCTTTGCCACCGGCTGCGGCGCCCACCAACAACAGGCCGCCCCACAGCGCGCCCAGCAGTGGGATAGCACGCAAGGCGGGCAGGCGCTGCAGGGCTGGCCAGGCGGCCCAGCCCAGAGCGATCAACCAGGCACCGGCCAGGGCCAGCACCAGCGTTTCCGGCAGCAGGCCGCGCACGGTGTACAGGGCCATGGCCAGGAACACGAAGCCGAACAAGCCCTTGACCAGGTTCATCCAGGCGCCTGGGCGTGGCAGGTAGCGATTGCCCAGGGTGACCAGCAGCAACAGCGGGACACCCATGCCCAGGCCGAGGGTGAACAGCACCAGTGCCCCTTGCAGCACGTCGCCGCTCTGGGCGATGAACAGCAGCGCGCCGGCCAGGGGCGCGGTCATGCAGGGGCCCAGCAGCAAGCCCGACAGGGCGCCCAGCAGCGCCGCGCCATACAGGTTGCCACCACGGGTGCCTTGCCCGGCGCGGTCCAGGCGGTCACGCAGGGCGGCGGGCAGTTGCAGTTCGAAAGCGCCGAACATGGGCAGGGCGAGCAGCACGAACAAACCAGCCAGGCTGCCCAGCAGCCAGGGTTGTTGCAGCCAGGCTTGCAGGCTGGCGCCCAGCAGCGCGGCGATCACGCCGAGGGCGGCATAGACCAGCGCCATGCTCAGCACATAGATGCCGGCCAGCCACCAGCCACGTCGGGCACTGGCGCCATTGCCCAGGACCAGCCCGGCGAGGATCGGCAGCATTGGCAGCGAGCACGGGGTGAAGGCCAGCAGCAGGCCCAGGCCGAAGAATGCCAGCAGGCTCCAGGCCAGGCTATCCTGCTGCAAGGTGCCGGCCAGGGCCTGGTCGCTGGCCTGGTCGGCAGCCGGTGTTGCCGCAGCCGCCCCGCCCAGGGCGATCGGGGTGGTCTGCGGCGGATAGCATAGCCCTGCGTCCGCGCAGCCTTGCCAGCCCAGGCGCAGTTCCCCGCTGGCGCTGGCCGGCAGCAGCAGTTCGAGTTGGGTGCGGTAGACCGCGCTGTCGCCGAAGAACTCATCGTGATGGTTCTCGGCCTGGGGCAGGGGCGGGTGCTGCTCGGGGGGCAGGCCGTCGAACTTCAGGCGCTTCTGGTAGAGGTAGTAGCCGTCCTTGATCTGGAAATGCAGGCGCGTCTGGCCGTTTTCCAGGCGGTCGTGAGTCAGCACGAAGGCTTCGTTCACCGGCAGGAAGTCCGGTTTGACCGCGAACGGGTTGGCCTGTAGGGGGCCGGCGAGCAGGAATGTCAGGAAAAGCAGGAGAACACGCATGTCGACGCCTTGGCAGAACTTTGAAGGAGGCCATGCTGGCCTTGGGTTATTAACTGAAGGTTAAGCTGGTCCTAGGACCGTCGGTGGGGGCGTTGCAGCGCCTGATGCTATCAGCCCGACGAACGTCGCCAAACCGGTTCATAATCCCCCCTTAATGATGAACCTGTGCAATGCCATCTTCCCCACCCAGGAGCCCCCCCATGCACGTTCTGCTCTGCGAGGACGATGACCTGATCGCCAGCGGCATCTGCGCCGGTCTCTCGGCCCAAGGCCTGACCGTGGACCGGGTGGCCAGCGCCTCGCAGGCTCGGCAGATGCTGCAGACCGCGAAGTTCGACGTGATGATCCTCGATCTGGGCCTGCCCGACGAAGATGGCCTGAAGCTGTTGCGCCGCCTGCGCCAGCAGGGCGAGATCCTGCCGGTGCTGGTGCTCACCGCCCGTGACGCGGTCACCGACCGGGTCGATGGCCTGCAGGCCGGTGCCGACGATTACCTGCTCAAGCCCTTCGACCTGCGCGAACTCGCCGCCCGCTTGCACACCCTGCTGCGTAGGGTGGCCGGGCGGGCGGTGAACGTGATCGAGCATGGTCCGCTGCGCTACGACCCCAGCAGTTGCGAGGCGACCCTGGCTGGTCGGCCACTGGACCTGTCGCGGCGCGAACAGGCGCTGCTCCAGGCGCTGCTGCAGAATCCGGGGCGCGTGCTTTCCAGCGAGCAGCTCAAGGATTGCGTCTATGGCTTCGGCGACGAAGTCGAGAGCAATGCGCTGAACGTGCATATCCACCACCTGCGGCGCAAGCTGGGCAACAGCATCGTCGAGACCGTGCGCGGCCTGGGTTACCGCCTGGGCCCGGCCCAGGCGCCGGAGGAGGCCGCATCATGAGCCTGCGGGTACGCCTGTCACTGATCCTCGGCAGCGTGTTCATCGTCATCTGGGCACTGGCGGCGGCGTGGATGCTGCGTGACCTGCGCCAGCAGATGATGTTTTCCCTCGACCAGCGGCTGGTGGCCTCGGCGCGCATGGTCGCGGGGCTGATCGACCAGTTGCCGCAGCCGCTGACCGCCAAGGGGCAGGACGCGCATTTCTCCGCTGACCAGTTCAGTGTGCCGGATGGCATGGCCTGCCAGGTCAGCTCGTTGCGTGGCGAGATCCTCGCCAGCAACCACAAGCACGATGGCGCCATGGACGACGAGCGCAGTGGGTTCCGTGACCAGACCATCGATGGCGCCTCATGGCGTACCTTCACCTACAACCATGGCGACGTGCGTATCACCACCGCCGACCGTCACCAGGAGCGCGAGGCGCTGAACCAGTCGATCCTGCTGGCGGCCTCGGCACCGGTGCTGATGGCCCTGCTGGGCAGCCTGGGGTTGTTGTGGATCGGCTTGGGCAAGGGCCTGGAACCGCTCAATCGCATGCGCGACGCCTTGCGCAGGCGCCGCGCCGACAGCGTCGAGCCGTTGCAGGTGGCCGGCCTGCCCAGCGAACTGCAACCGCTGCTCGACACCCAGAACCAGCTGTTCCTGCGCATCGCCCAGACCCTCGAGCGCGAACGCCGCCTGACCGACGACGCCGCCCATGAACTGCGCAGCCCGTTGACCGCGATCAAGACCCACCTGCAGGTGGCGCGCATGACTGACGGCGCGGTGCGCGAACAGGCCCTGGAACACGCCGAGCAGGGTACCGACCGCATGCACCGCACGTTGGAGCAGTTGCTGATGCTGGCGCGGGTCGAGGGCAGCCTGTCGTTCGATGACGGTGTGCAGTGCAGCGCCGCCCAGGTTGCCCGGCAGGCCATCGAGGATGCCGGGGGCGGCGACAACCGCCGTATTCACCTGCATCTGCCCGACGAAGCGGCCAGGGTCTACCTGGGCATGCCGGCGCCGCTGGCGGTGGCGGCACTGCGCAACCTGCTGGACAATGCCCTGCGCCATGGCGGTGATGCCGCCGTGGAGCTGGATGTGCAGGCGCAGGACGGCCAGGTGGATTTCCTCGTGCGCGACCATGGTCCAGGTATCGCGCCGGCAGATCTCGAACACCTGACCGAGCGTTTCTGGCGCAACGGCCAGAGCGGTGGCTGCGGCCTGGGGCTGGCGATCGTCCAGGCCATCGTCCAGCGCTGTTCTGGCAACCTGCGTTTCGACAGCCAGGCCGATGGCTTGCGGGTGTGCCTGCAGGTGCCGGCACGCTCGGGGAGTTGAGTTCATACCTATCGCGGGGCAAGCCCGCTCCCACGCAATTCGCATCCGCGCGACTGCTCTTGCCGGGCCAGCGCATGGCGTGGGAGCGGGCTTGCCCCGCGACAGAGGCCGCAGATCCTCAACAAATCCGACGGCAACCGCTAAATCCGCACCTCGCTGAAGCGTTTTTCAAGCGATAAGAACCCGACACACATCCGGTTACAGGGCGCGTGGCGGGCACATTCGCTTGCTTGCGAGGGATTTTCCGATGTCGACCGCTTCCAGCCTTGCCCAGGTGCTGCCGGCCACCGCGCCGCGCCCCCTGTACGAATTCGAGGATTCGCCCCTGCTGTTGCGCCAGCAACAGCAGGAGTCCAACGCCCGCAGCTACCCGCGACGCATCCCGCTGGCGCTCAAGCGCGCCCGAGGCCTGTACGTCGAGGACGTCGAGGGCCGCCAATTCATCGACTGCCTGGCCGGTGCTGGCACGCTGGCCCTGGGTCACAACCATCCGGTGGTGATCGACGCGATCCAGCGCGTGCTGGCTGACGAGCTGCCACTGCATACCCTGGACCTGACCACGCCGGTCAAGGACCAGTTCGTCCAGGACCTGTTCGGCCTGTTGCCCGAGGGCCTGCGCGGCGAAGCCAAGATCCAGTTCTGCGGCCCGACCGGTACCGATGCGGTGGAGGCCGCGCTCAAGCTGGTGCGTACCGTGACTGGGCGCAGCACCGTGCTGGCGTTCCAGGGCGCCTACCATGGCATGACCCAGGGCGCCCTGAGCCTGATGGGCAGCCTGGGGCCGAAAAAGCCACTTGGCGCGCTGCTGAACAATGGCGTGCAGTTCCTGCCCTATCCCTATGACTACCGCTGCCCGTTCGGCCTGGGTGGCGAGGCGGGCGTGCGCGCCAACCTGCACTACCTGGAAAACCTGCTGAACGACCCCGAGGCCGGGGTGGCGCTGCCAGCGGCGGTGATCGTCGAGGTGGTGCAGGGCGAGGGCGGTGTGATCCCTGCCGATATCGAGTGGTTGCGCGGGCTGCGGCGGATCACCGAGCAGGCCGGGGTGGCGCTGATCGTCGACGAGATCCAGAGCGGCTTCGCCCGCACTGGCAAAATGTTCGCCTTCGAGCACGCGGGCATCGTGCCTGACGTGGTCACCCTGTCCAAGGCCATCGGCGGCAGCCTGCCGCTGGCGGTGATGGTCTACCGCGACTGGCTCGACCAGTGGTCGCCGGGTGCGCACGCCGGCACTTTCCGTGGCAATCAGATGGCGATGGCGGCGGGCTCTGCGGTGATGAAGTACCTGGTCGAGCACCGTCTGTGCGAGCACGCCGAGGCCATGGGCCAGCGCTTGCGTGGGCACCTGCAGCGGTTGCAGCAGGACTATCCGCAGCTCGGCGATATTCGTGGCCGTGGCTTGATGCTGGGCGTGGAGTTGGTGGATCCGGCGGGCAAGCGCGACGCGCAGGGGCATCCGCCGGCATGCCGCAGCCTGGCGCCGAAGGTGCAGCGCGAGTGCCTGCGCCGCGGCCTGATCCTCGAGCTGGGCGGTCGCCATGGTGCTGTGGTGCGCTTCCTGCCGCCGTTGATCATCAGTGCCGAGCAGATCGATGAAGTGGCGGCAAGATTTGCCGAAGCCGTCGCGGCGGCGGTCAAGGCCGGTTGATGTTCCGGGGCTGCGTTCAGCCCCTTCGTCCATTGCCGGCGATGGGGCGCAAGGCGCCCCTGCTCGTTGCTCAGTCGAACACGCGCCCGGCGCGCCAGTAACCCATCAGGGTCAGGCTTTCTCGCGGCAGCTCGCGCTCCTTGATCAGGTAGCGGCGGATGTCCATGACAGTCCCCGATTCCCCGGCGACCCAGGCATGGAAGTCGCCGTGTTCGCCGCAGGCCTGTTCCCACAGGATGCTTTCGTCGATATCCACGTCTTCCAGCTCGACCGTCGACGCGCCACGCGGCGCCGGCAGGCTGGCCAGCTCGCGCACGGCGTGCTGCATGCCTTGGCCGTGCTCGCTGCGCAGCAGGTCGCGTGGCAGCCAGTGCAGGCGGGTGGCCGGGCTCTGGCGCAGGTCGAGACAGTCGGCTTCCAACGGGACTTCGATGAAGGCTTCCACTGCCAGCTCCGGCGCGGTCGTGGCCAGCTGTTCGAGGATGCCGGCAATCGCCGGCAGGGCGGTTTCGTCGCCGACCAGCAGAATGCGCCGGGCGCTGCGTGGCGGTTTCCATTCATAGCCGCCGGGGTCGTCGGCATATGCCAGGTTGGGGGCGACCATCTGCAGGCGGTCGCCGACGCGGGCATGGGTGGCCCAGGCCGAGGCGGGGCCATTGACGCCGTGCAGGACAAAGTCCACATCCACCTCCAGCGCCTCGCGGCGCAGGGCGCGGATGGTGTAGGTGCGCATGGGCGGCATGTCTTGCGCCGGCAGTTCGCGCCGCGCCTGCTGCCATTGCGCGTGCTTGGGCAGGTTGGATGGCGCGCCGGCTGGCGTCGGAAACAGCAACTTCACACGCTGGTCGGGGGCCAGGGTGGTCATCTGCGCGACGTCCTCGCCGGTGAAGACGAAGCGCGTCAGTGAGGGGCTCAGGGTTTCGATGGCCTTGAGGTCGAGGTCGAAGAGCCGGTAGGGCGTGGCCTGGGCAGCATGTGCCAGGCGGGCAAGCGGGGAGGTCATGGGCATGCCTCTGTCAGCGGGAGATACCCATCAGACGAGCGCACTGCGCGGTTAATTAGCCGGGGTGAGCCGCGCCTAAATTTCCCTGGCCCGCCTACGTTCTAGCTTGGATAGCAGTCGCGGCACGCGAAGACGGATTGAGGCGCAATGACAATTTCCCGACGAGGATTCATCGCCGGCCTGGCTGTGGCAGGCGCCACAGGCACGGCGGCCTATTACGCGCACAAGCAACTGACCCATGACCCCGAGGACGACATCGTCACGCCTGGGGAAGCCAGCGTCGAGCTGGCCGACTACGCAGGCCAGATGCTCGCGGACCAACTGCGCGGCGTCTGGGAAATCCGCTTCGAGGGTGCCGAGCGCGGCCTGGATGGGCTGCCCCAGCAAGGTGTCGAGATGTTCCTCGACGTCGCCACCAAGGGGCGCGGCCTGCGCGGTTTCGTCGATACCGGCGAGCGCTTGCGTGGGGCTGGCGAGCCGGCCTACCGCGTGCTGGGTGACCTGGTCGGTGCCAGCAGCGCGCAGGTGCGCTGGCGCCTGATCAACCAGCATGGCGGGCCGGGCTATGAGTGCGTGGCCAGTCTGGACGAAGTCTGGGCCGAATTCGCCAATGCCGGCAGCGGCACGCTGACCGGGCGCGTGCAGCGTCTGGATCGGCCGCTGACGCTGCCGGTGCCCGACAGCCGTTTCGTCGCAGTCAAGCGATTGTTCCCCGAGGCCCGTGAACGCCTGCCTTACACCCCCGAGATGCTGGCCTGGGTGGTCGGTGCCGAACACCGCTTGTTCCACCAGCTCTGGCATGCCACCCGTGACCAGTGGCACAAATTGCCGCGCAACAAGCAGGACGCCCTGCGTGGCCTGGGCTGGCAGCCCGGGCCCAGGGACCATGAGCGCGATGCCCGTGGCCCGCGCAAGCACCGCAATGGCTCGGGTATCGATTTCCTGTTCATGCACCGGCACATGCTGATGTATGCACGCACCTTGCAGGACCTGCCCTCGTGGCAGCGCTTCCCGCTGCCGCAGCCGAGCGTCGAGTTCGACCGCGCAGGCTTTGCCCGCTATTTCGACAACCACGACGGCTACTGCGTGCCGCCAACCTGGCAGGCGCCGGGCGACGAAGCCTATGGCCAGTGGGTTGGGGCGATCAAGGCCGGCGAAACCTACTGCAGCAACTTCCAGGTGTGGGAGTCGCAGTACCAGGACCCGTTGTACCTGTCGAAGCTGACCCTTGGGGCTTTCGGTTCGGAACTGGAGATGAACCTGCACGACTGGCTGCACATGTGCTGGGCGTCGGTGCCGCGTGATCCGAACAATGGCGCGCCGGTGCCGTTTGCCCGTGACCAGGCAGACTTTGCCGCGCGCTGGTTCGAGCCCGAAAACGATTTTCTCGGCGATCCGTTCTCGTCCCATGTCAATCCGGTGTTCTGGGGTTTCCATGGCTGGATCGACGACCGCATCGACGACTGGTTCCGTGCCCATGAGCGCTATCACCCCGGTCAGGTACGGCGCCTGGAGGTCAATGGCGTGCCCTGGTTCGCCCCGGGTCGCTGGGTCGAAGCCGGCGACCCGTGGCTGGGCCCGGACACCCATGGCTGCAGCACGCAGCCAGGCATGCGCCTGGGCAAGTCGGTGGAGATGGACGTGGAGACCATGAAGTTGGCCCTGCGTATCACGTTCGGTAACGAAGAAAAGCTCGATAGCCTGCTGCGCAAGGTGCCGCAACGCCCTTGGTACGCGCGCCACCTGTCACTGAAAAACATCGTGCCCTGATGCACCCTGTGCCCCTGCAAGCGCGGGCAAACCCGCGCCTGCAGGGACTTGTCGCGTGCCCTACAGCTTGACCGGCGTCTGCCAGCCCCCACCCAATGCCTTGTACAGCGCCACGCTGCCCTGCAACTGCTCAAGGCGCAGTTGCGCCTGCTGGTCCTGGGCCAGATACAGCGTGCGCTGGGTCTCGAGTACCGTCAGCAGGGTCTCGGCGCCGGCGGCGTAACGTTGCTGGGCCAGGTCGAAGGCGATGCGTGCCTGCTCCACCTCCTGGTCCTGCCAGCGGCGCTGGCGTTCAACACCGGCGATGGCGTTCAAGGCTTTCTCCACATCTGCGAAGCCTGCCAGGATGCTGCCGCGGTACAGCTCCAGCAATTCCTCCTGTTCGGCGCTGGCCTGGTCCCGTGCGGCGCTGAGTCGGCCGTTGTTGAAGATCGGCGCGGCGAGGCCGGCCGTCAGGGTGTAGTAGGGGCTGTCGAAGACATTGGGCAGGGTGCGCGCACCGCTGCCCAGGTTCGCGCCGAGTATCAGGCGAGGCAGCATGGCCGCCCGGGCCACCTGTATGTTGGCGCTGGCCGCCGCCAGGCGCGCCTCGGCGGCGGCGATGTCCGGCCGCCGGCCGAGCAGTTCGCTGGGCACGCCGCTGCCGATGCTGGGCCACTGTACGTTGCTGATCATTTCGCGATTGTCGGGCAGGGCCTGCACCGGGTCGCCCAGCAGGGTGGCGAGGACGATGCGGTTGTCCTGGCGACGCTGTTCGAGCAACGGTAGCTGGCGTTCCTGGGCAGCGACCAGGCTGCGCTGCTGGGCCAGTTCCAGGCGGGTGGCCGAGCCTGAACGTTCGCGGGCTTCGACCAGGCCCAGCACGTCGCGGGCATTGTCCAGGTTGAGCCGGGCGATGCGCAGTTGCTCGTCGAGTGCCAGGCCTTGCAGGTAGCTGTCGGCCACGGCGCTGACCAGGGTCAGCTCGACTGTCTGGCGATCGAAACGGCTGGCATCCAGGCTGCGCAGCGCGCTGTCGCGGGTGGCGCGCAGGCCGCCCCAGAAATCGATCTCGTAGCTGGCGCTCAGGCGGGTGCCGAACGAGGTGCTGGTGCGCTCGCTGCTGCTGGCGTCGAGCTGGCTGTTGCCTTCACCGCGCAACAGGCGCTGCCGGCTGCCATCCAGGCCGAGCTGTACTTCTGGCAGTAATGGCGCCCCGGCGATCACTGCGATGGCCTGGGCCTTGCGCACCCGCGCCGCGGCTGCCGCCAGGTCGTGGCTGTTCGAGCGTGCGCGCTCGATCAACTGGTCCAGTTCCAGGCTGGCAAAGGCGCGCCACCACTGGTTGTCCGGCAGGGCCTGGTTGGCGCTGGTCGGCCCTTGCCAGGCCGGCGGGGCGTCGATGTTCGCCGCAGGCGGCGGTGGGGTGCTGCAGGCGGCCAGGCCAAGGCTCAGGGCCAGCAAGCTGATACGGCAGGGGATCGTCATGGGTTATTCGCTGGTAAGGGCCTTGACCGGGTCGAGGCGGGCGGCCTTGCGGGCCGGCATGAAACCGAACACCACGCCGGTGATCACGGCGCAGGCAAAGGCGCCGAGGATGGCGGGCAGGGCGAAGGCCACGGCGATGTCGGCCAGCAACAGGCTGCCGCCGATGGCCAGGGCCAGGACGATGCCGGTCACGCCGCCGACCATCGACAGCATCACCGCCTCGGTGAGGAACTGGCGCAGGATGTCGCGCTGGCGCGCGCCGGTGGCCATGCGGATGCCGATCTCGCGGGTGCGTTCGCGCACGGTCATGAGCATGATGTTCATCACGCCAATGCCACCCACCAGCAGGGAGATCGCGGCAATCGCACCGAGCATCAGCGACAGGCTGTTCTGCGTGCGGGCCTCGGCCTGGATCAACGCGGCGTCGTTGGTCAGGACGAAGTCATGCTTGCCCTGGTGACGCTGCAGCATCAGGCGCTCGATCGCCTGCTCGGTCTCCTTCACCCGGCTGGAGTCCAGGGCGGCGATGGTGACGTATTCCGGGTCGCGGCTGCCGAACAGGCGGATGGCGGCGGCGGAGTAGGGCACCACCACGCGCTCGTCGCTGTCCTCGCTGCCGGAGCTGGCGCCTTTGCCCTGGAGCACCCCAATCACCTGGAACGGCACGTTGCCGATCAGCAGGTACTGGCCGAGTGGATTGCTGCCCGGGCCGAACATCTTGTCACGCACCTTCTGCCCGATCACCGCCACGGCGGCGCCGTTGGCTTCGTCGGCTTCGCTGTAGAAGCTGCCCTCGACCACGGGCCAGTTGAAGATCTCGGGGAACCCGGTGTTGTTGCCGCCAACGTAGAACTGCTCGCCCTTGTTGCCGTGGCGCACCATGAGCTTGTCGCCGATTACCGGCATGACCCGTTTGACCTGGGGCAGTTCGCCGATGGCGTCGACATCGTCGAGGGTGACGATGCCCATCAGTTCCTCGGAGGAGTGCTTGCCGTTGAGGTAAAGGATGTTCGAGCCGAATGCGGCCATCTGCGCCATGACCTGGCGCTTGCTGCCTTCGCCGACCGCGAGCATGACCACCACCGAGGCGACCCCGATGATGATACCGAGCAGGGTCAGCGCGGTGCGGAAGCGGTTGATCCACATCACCCGCCAGGCAGCCTGCAGGGACTCGACCAGTTCGCCTTTCCAGGCGCCGCGCTGGGTGGCGCCGCGGTCCAGGCGCTGGCGCAGGTCGTCGGCCTGCAATTGCCGGGGGATGTTGGCCGATGGCTGGCTGGGCGAGTCGCTGACCACTTCGCCGTCGCGCACTTCGATGATCCGCTGGGCGCGGGCCGCGACTTCACGGTCGTGGGTAATGAGGATGATCACATGGCCCTGGCTGGCCAGTTCGTCGAGCAGGGTCATCACCTCGGCGCCGCTGTGGCTGTCGAGGGCGCCGGTGGGCTCGTCGGCGAGGATGATGTGCCCGCCGTTCATCAGCGCCCGGGCGATCGACACCCGTTGCTGCTGGCCGCCGGACAACTGGTGCGGGCGGTTGCCGGTGCGGCTGGCCAGGCCCAGGCGCTCGAGCAGGGCGTGGGCGCGGGCATGGCGCTCGGCGGGCGGGGTGCCGGCGTAGATGGCCGGCATCTCGACGTTCTCCTGGGCCGAGCCCGAAGGGATCAGGTGATAGCCCTGGAACACGAAGCCGAACGCTTCGCGACGCAGCCAGGCCAGCTCGTCGCTGTCCAGTTCGGCCACGTCCCGGCCTGCGAAGCGGTAGCTGCCCGAGGTGGGACGGTCGAGGCAGCCGAGGATGTTCATCAGGGTCGATTTACCGGAGCCCGAGGCGCCGACGATGGCGACGAACTCGCCGGGGTGGATGCTCAGGCTGATGCCGCGCAACACCTCGACCCTGGGCGAATCGACACCGCCGTAGACCTTGCGGATGTCGCACAGCTCGATCAGGGGCGTGGCCATCTCAACCCCCACTGGCGGCAGGCAGGCCGATGACCAGGCGCTCGCCTTCGTTCAGGCCTTCGAGAACCTGCACCCGCAGGCGGTCGCTCAAGCCGGTGCGTACCTGGCGTGCCTCGACCTGACCCTTGCTGTTCAGCACCTGGGCCAGGCGCACGCCGTCGCCGGGGGTGTCATCCAGCGCAGCCAGGGGGACGCTGAGCACTTGGCTGGCTTGCCCGGCGACGAAGAACACCTGGGTGGTCATTTCTGCCATCAGGGCGCCGTCGGGGTTGTCCACGTCCAGCAGCACGGTGTACTGCACCACCTTGCTGCCTGTGGTGCCGGCGGTGGCGCTGGCCGGGCTGCCGCCGCCCTGGCTGGTCTGGTCCAGCGGCTTGGGCGGTACCGGCAGGATCTGGCGCACGGTGCTGGTCCAGCGGCGCTTGCCGCCGGCCAGGGTGTTGAAGTAGGCGGTCATGCCCGGCTTGACCTTGCCGATGTCGGCTTCGGACACCTGGGCCCAGACGGTCATCGGCGAGAGCTTGGCGATCCGCAGGATCAGCGGCGTCTGCTGCTGGGCATTGAGGGTCTGGCCTTCGCGGGCATCCACCGCCACCACGGTACCGCTCATGGGGGCGTAGATGCGCGTGTAGCCCAGTTCTGCCTCGTCACTGCGCAGGCTGGCCTGGGCCTGGCGGATCTGCGCCAGGTACATGTCGATGCGGGCCTGGGTCACCTTCAGTTGCGCCTGCGCCGTCTGCAGGTCTTCCTGGCGGGTGGCGCCGGCGGCGGCCAGGCCGTGCTGGCGCTGGTACTGCTGCTGGGCAAGCTGGTATTGCGCACGCTGTTCGGCCAGCTGGGCCTTGAGGTTCTCGATCGAGTAACGTCCGGCGTCGAGCTTGGCCTGTTGCGTGGACGGGTCGATCTCCACCAGCAACTGGCCCTGGCGCACTTCGTCACCGGCCTCCACATGCAACTTGCGAATCTGACCCGAGGCCTGGGCGCCGACGTCGACGTAACGGCGCGGTTGCAGGGTACCCAGTGCGGTAACGCTACTTTCGATGTCGGCGCGCAGCACCGGCACGGTGCTGACCGGTGCGCCGCCGAGCGGCAGGACCTGCCAGGCCACGAGGCTGCCGAGGCCGGCCAGGCCCAGGGCGCCGAACAGCACTCGGCGGCGGGTATTGGATGTGCGTGTCATGCGGGCTTCCAGCCGGGGGTAGTGGCCGAGTGCTGCGACGCGGCACGCGCTCGGGGGTCCCAGTTAAACGAATGTGATAGGTGGCGATTTAACGCAGGAAGGGGAGGGCTGTGTGTTGCTGCGAATAATTATAATTTGTAAGATCGCACACTGATATTATCCAGACCCGCTGCGCCTGCCTACCAGCGCTCGAGCAGGGAGACGACAGGTGCCGTCGTGGAACATTACTATCGCGAGTTGGTGAGCTTTCTGTCTGCCCGGCTTGGCAATCGCCAGGCGGCCGAAGACGTTGCCCATGATGCCTACATCCGCGTGCTGGAGCGCACGGGCGGCGAGCGTATCGAACACCCGCGCGCGTTTCTTTATCGCACGGCGATGAACCTGGTGGTCGATCATCACCGGCGTCACCAGGTGCGTCAGGCCGAGCCGCTCGAGGTGCTCGACAGCGATGAGCGTTGGCACAGCCCCGCGCCGACGCACAGCATGCAGCTCGACCAGCGTCTGGCGCTGATGCAGCAGGCCTTGGGCGAGTTGAGCGCGCCTTGCCGTGACAGTTTCCTGCTGCGCAAGCTCGAGGGCTTGTCACACCAGCAGATCGCCGAACGCCTGGATATTTCCCGCAGCGTGGTGGAAAAGCACATCGTCAACGCCATGAAGCACTGCCGCATGCGCATGCGCCAGTGGGAGTCCTGAGCGGGATGCCGGCGGATGTGAAAATTCCGTGAGCCGGTCACTTGATTTCTCCCGGGTTCACGACAACTATCAATAAAGACCCCCCGTCCAGGCGCGCTGCCTGACGTTGCCGTTCCCGGCGCAGTATGGTCACGGAGCCACTGTCATCACCTAACTGCCCAGGTCCGGACGATGCCTAACAAATCCATGCGCATCCTCATCGCCGACGAGCATCCCGCCCAGCGCCTGCAACTGGAGAGGATGCTCAATGGCCTGGGTTATTACCGGATCGCTCCGGTGGAGAATTTCGAAGACCTGCAGCGCCTGGTGCACAGTGCCTTGCAACCGTTCAACCTGCTGGTGGGCAACATCGAGCTGGCCAGCCATGCTGGGGTGGACCTGGCGCGCTTCTGCCGGGTCAGTTCGCAGATCCAGCATGCACTGCTGTACCACTCGCCGCACCTGAAGGTGCCGGCGGTGCCGCCGAGTGACCGGCATGCTGTCAGCATCAGCCTGCCCCATGCGCCCGACAGCGAGGCGCTGGAGTCGTTCATGGCGATCATCGACCTGCCGGTGCTGGTCGGGCAGTTGCCCCTGCCACCGGGGCTGGCCGGGGCCTCGAACTATTCCCGGCGACGCACCAACCTCGCGCAGACAGTGTTCTGCCGCAACTCCTGAAGCACGGACGGCCACAGGCTCAAGGCTTTTGCTATTCTCTTGGCCTTTTGCCACGTTGCGGAAGCTGCCATGACTGCGCTCGATACCACCCGCCCGCCACGGTTCAGCCGTGGCGACCACCGGACCCTGGGGCTGGCCGCGCTGGGTGGTGCCCTGGAAATCTACGATTTCATCATCTTCGTGTTCTTTGCCCTGACGCTCAGCCAGCTGTTCTTCCCGCCCGAGATGCCGGAGTGGTTGCGCTTGCTGCAGAGCTTCGGGATCTTCGTCACCGGTTACCTGGCCAGGCCGCTGGGCGGCATCCTGATGGCCCATTTCGCCGATCACCTGGGGCGCAAGCGGGTGTTCAGCCTGAGCATCCTGATGATGGCGCTGCCGTGCCTGCTGATCGGGATGATGCCGACCTACGCCGACATCGGCTACGCCGCGCCGCTGATCCTGCTGGCGCTGCGCATCCTGCAAGGGGCGGCGGTGGGCGGCGAGGTGCCCAGTGCCTGGACGTTCGTTGCCGAGCACGCGCCACCCGGGCGACGCGGGTATGCGCTGGGCTTCCTGCAGGCTGGGTTGACCTTTGGCTATCTGCTCGGGGCGCTGACCGCGACCTTGTTGGCGCAGGTGTTCACGCCCCAGGAAATTCTCGACTACGCCTGGCGCTATCCCTTCCTGCTGGGCGGAGTGTTCGGCGTGATCGGTGTCTGGTTGCGCCGCTGGTTGAGTGAAACGCCGGTATTCCTGGCGTTGCGCGAGCAGCGGGAGCAGCCTGTGGCATTCCCGTTGCGTAGAGTACTGAGCCGACACCGTCGGGCGTTGATTCCGGCGGCGCTGCTTACGTGCGTGCTGACCTCGGCGGTGGTGGTGCTGGTGGTGATCACCCCGACCGTGATGCAGCAGCGCTTCGCCATGACCGCCGGGCATACCTTTGCTCTGAGCAGTGTGGGCATCGTCTTCCTCAATATCGGGTGTGTGCTGGCCGGGCTGTTGGTCGACCGTATGGGTGCGTGGCGGGCATTGATGATCTATAGCCTGTTGCTGCCGCTGGGTATCGGCGCGCTGTACGCCAGCCTGGTGGGGCAGTGGGGCATGACCTGGCTGGCCTATGCCCTGGCCGGATTGTGCTGTGGCGTGGTGGGGGTAGTGCCATCGGTGATGGTCGGGCTGTTCCCGGCGGATATCCGCGTGTCGGGCATCTCCTTCACCTACAACGTCGCCTACGCCCTGTGGGCCAGTACCACGCCGCTGGCGCTGATCGCCCTGATGCCCTGGAGTCCGTGGGTGTGTGTCGGCTTTTGTCTGGTCATGGGCATGGTCGGGTTGCTGACGGCGCTCTATTTCGGGCGTCGTGAGCCGTTGGGGTTTGTTGCCGAGTCGATGCCGCTCATGTGCGGGGACAAATGAGGTGGTAATGCCTTTTCCCGCTACGGGAACGGCAAGACTCAACCATCGGTCGCGCTGATAAAGTTGTTTCAAGCGCCTTGACTGTCTCCGGAATTGTTCGAGGAAGTCAGGGCTGCCTGCTACGGCCTGGCAGTCAACAGGTCCTACAGGCAGGGGCGGGTTTTTGAGTGTCCGCAACTCTGCTCCCCTACAGCGCCTGCGAGGTTGTGCACGTAGTTTCGACTGATCGTTGACGGACCCTTCCGTTCATACAGTCAGGAGAAATGTACATGTCCAGTTTCAGCATCACCTGGATGACGCGGGCCCAACTGCCAGCGTTTCCGCCACAGATGAGCTTTTCGGCTGCGAATCCCGCCAGCACGAAACCGGATGATCAAGCCAGAACCCCCGTTGTTCACTGGGGCCGTAGCCTTGCCTGTGTCCTGGAGTCCCAGCACCTTCACGATCAGGCGTGGGTGGTGGTCTACGGTGACGGCAAGCAACTGACCGGCGTGCACCCGCTGCATGACTTTCGCCACATCAGCCGTATCGAGTTGGCCGCCAACGGCCATGCCGTGCTGTTGACCGACAGTGCGCAGCGTCAGCAAACGGTCGAATTCACCCAGCTGAAGGCACTGGATGGCAGTGGTGGTGCCGGGGACCTCGTGAACGGCCTACCCAGCGGTATCCCGTTCATGCTCACCAATGGTCATGATTACCTGATGGCGGACGAGGAGGGCGTGTGCCTCGCCGTGAATCCAGATCCCAAGGCCATGCAATGGCTCTACAAGGACGGGCAACTGGTCAATGTCACCACCGGGCAGACCTTGGGGCTCGGGATCTGCGGCAAGGCGAGCGCAGCCTCGGGAGATCGCTGGCGGCTGTCTTCCAAGGGCGAGCTTCTCTATGGCGACGGCACCCGTACCTTGTGCAGTGCTCCGATTTCGGGTGAGGTCTGGCTGCAGCGACGAAGCGAGGCGCTGCCTTCCGAAGCCTGGCGGGTGCACTTGCCTCAGCGTCCGAGGCGGGGTCAGGTACCGAACATGGTCATCGACAAGCTGAGCGTGTGCCTCGCGGTCTCTGTCGACTACAGTGCCGGAACCGGCGATACGCTTTCGTTTTCGATCAATGGCAGCGAGCACCGACAGCCATTGGCCGGCAACTTCGAGCGGGGGGCGCACTTCCAGGTCGAGGTCGACCTGTCCAAGATGTTCCAGCGCAGCGTGATCTATGCCGATGAGTTGCATTCGGTCGAGATCTACCAGACCAGTGCCGGGGGGTACGGTCCGGCCTGGAAGATGCAGTCGCTGGACCTCAAGGTCAATGACCAGCTGAACAACCGCGTGATAGGGAGCGACAACCGCTGGATCGAGGCCAGGGGCGGCGTTGCATGGCAAGGCCGGGTGAACTGGCTGGACTGGCGCAAGGCCGATATCTCGGCGCCCCTGGACTTTGCCGGTTACACCTACCCGGTGCAATTGCAGCAATGGCTGATCGATGTGCTGAAATGGCGCAGCTATCAGCCTGAAACCCTTGAGGGCGTCTGTCAGCTAATTGGCGAGGAGCGGGGTCAGATACTGGCCTATGAGCTGAAGAGCGGCAGATTGACCTATCTGCGCCCCAATACTGCCCAGGATGCCTACACCTGGGTCTACACCCCGCAAAAAAGCATCCTGGTCAAACTCTGGGACCAGTCCCTGGACCGTACGCGCTATACCCGGCACAGCCAGCTTGGCGGTGGCCAGCCGGTGGTGTGCGCCGGAGAAATGCGCATCGACCGCAAGACCACCAGCAATGCGGTGAGCGACATTCTTGGTCTGGTCAACGATGCCTCCGGACACTACAAACCCGATGGCGGACAGTGCCTGGGGCATGTCCTGGAGCGGCTCGAACAACTGGGGCTGGACACCACGCACACCGTGGTTTCGTACAAGGGATAGCGACCATGAAAAAGCCCCCGGGCCTCTCGGCCAGGGGGCTTTTGCTTGCCGCCAGGGCAGGGCTTACATATTCGGGTAGTTCGGCCCGCCAGCGCCTTCAGGGGTGACCCAGGTGATGTTCTGGGCCGGGTCCTTGATGTCGCAGGTCTTGCAGTGCACGCAGTTCTGCGCGTTGATCTGGAAGCGCTTGTTGCCGTCTTCCTGGGTGACCACTTCGTAAACGCCCGCCGGGCAGTAGCGCTGCGCCGGTTCGTCGTACAACGGCAGGTTGCTGGCGATCGGGATGTTCGGGTCGCTCAGCTTCAGGTGGCAGGGTTGTTCCTCTTCGTGGTTGGTGCTGGAGAGAAACACCGAGCTGAGCTTGTCGAAGCTGAGCTTGCCGTCCGGCTTGGGGTAGTCGATTTTTTTCGAGTCGGCCGCGAGCTTGAGGCAGGCATAGTCCGGCTTGGTGTCGTGCAGGGTGAAGGGCAGCTTGCCGCCGAACCAGTTCTGGTCGACATAGTTGAACGCTGCGCCCAGCAGTGGCCCGAACTTGTGCATGGCCGGGCCGAAATTGCGGCTGGCGAACAGCTCTTCATGCAGCCAGCTGGCCTTGAAGGCGCTGACGTAGCTGTTGAGCTGGTCACCGCCTTCACTGCCGGCGATCAGTGCATCGGCCACCGCTTCGGCGGCGAGCATGCCGGACTTCATCGCGGTGTGGCTGCCCTTGATCTTGGCCACGTTCATGGTGCCCAGGTCGCAACCGATCAGCGCGCCGCCGTTGAAGACCATCTTGGGCAGCGAGTTGATGCCGCCCTTGGCCAGGGCGCGAGCGCCGTAGCTGATGCGCTTGCCGCCTTCGAGGTACTGGCTGATCACCGGGTGGTGCTTCAGGCGCTGGAACTCGTCGAACGGCGAGAGGTAAGGGTTGGCGTAGGAGAGGTCGACAATCAGGCCAACGACCACCTGGTTGTTCTCCAGGTGGTAGAGGAACGAGCCGCCGGTGTTGTCCTTGGCCATCACGTCCAGCGGCCAGCCGGCGGTGTGCACTACCAGGCCCTGCTCGTGCTTGGCCGGGTCGATTTCCCAGATCTCTTTCAGGCCGATGCCGTAGTGCTGTACGTCGGACTCGTTGTCCAGGTCGAAGCGCTTGATCAACTGCTTGCCGATATGGCCACGGCAGCCTTCGGCGAACAGGGTGTACTTGGCACGCAGTTCCATGCCGGGGGTGTACAGGCCGTCTTTCGGGTTGCCTTCGCGGTCCACGCCCAGGTCGCCGGTAACGATGCCGCGCACCACGCCGTTTTCGTCGAACAGCGCTTCCTGGGCGGCAAAGCCTGGGTAGATCTCCACGCCAAGGTTTTCCGCCTGCTGGGCCAGCCAGCGGCACAGGTTGCCCAGCGAGATGATGTAGTTGCCCTGGTTGTGCATGGTCTTGGGCACGAACAGGTCAGGCACTTTCGTCGAGCTTCCGGCATCCTTGAGCACATAGATGTCGTCGCGCTTCACTTCGGTGTTCAGCGGTGCGCCCAGTTCTTTCCAGTCGGGGAACAGTTCGTTCAGTGCGCGCGGCTCGAATACGGCGCCGGAGAGGATGTGGGCGCCGACTTCGGAGCCTTTCTCGACCACGCAGACGCTGATCTCGCTACCGGCTTCGGCGGCCTTCTGCTTCAGGCGGCAGGCGGCGGACAGGCCCGCCGGGCCTGCGCCGACGATGACCACGTCGAATTCCATGTATTCGCGTTCCACAGGTTCTCTCCTACTCAAGGCTCATCGCGTTGCTTGTCTTTTATGGGTGTTCACGGTCACGTGCGGCGTGCAGAGGCTGTAGCTTCGCAGGTGATGGACTACACCGTTTTGTCTTGGCCGCGCATTATATCTACACCACTTGGCGGGTCCAATACAAACGTTTGTTTGAATTTGCCGGAGGCCCGTAGAATCGCAGGTAGGCGGCTGGAGGCTGGCCAATTTGCCGTATTGACCGGATTGGGTGTTACGGTCAAGATACGAGCGCTTTCGCGTTCGCCGTAGGCTGACCGTCGGGCGCAGGTGCACCCCTAAAGACCAGGCGTGGAGCAGGGTTTACGGGCCGAATCAGGTTTTGTAGTGGAGTCTACACGCCACGACAGAAAATGACCCGCAGGTTTTGTCCCTGAAGGTCGCAACAAGACTGATCGGTCAACTGAACTTTGCCGGCGCAGAAACGTTTTTAGAGGTGCCCTTGTACCCACGCGCATTCGCCGGGCAGTCCCCAGGCGATCTTCTTTTCACCGGAGAGTAACGAGGAATCCATGAAGGTTCTTGTAGCTGTCAAACGAGTGGTCGACTACAACGTCAAGGTTCGCGTCAAGGCGGACAACTCCGGCGTCGACCTTGCAAACGTCAAGATGTCCATGAACCCCTTCTGCGAAATCGCCGTGGAAGAAGCCGTCCGCCTGAAAGAGAAGGGCGTGGCGAGCGAAATCGTCGTCGTCTCCATCGGCCCGACCGCCGCCCAGGAGCAACTGCGTACCGCCCTGGCCCTGGGCGCCGACCGCGCCATCCTGGTCGAGGCCGCCGATGAACTGAACTCCCTGGCCGTGGCCAAGGCGCTGAAAGCCGTTGTCGACAAGGAGCAGCCGCAGCTGGTCATCCTCGGCAAGCAGGCCATCGACAGCGACAACAACCAGACCGGCCAGATGCTGGCCGCGCTGACCGGTTACGCCCAGGGCACTTTTGCCTCCAAGGTCGAAGTTGCTGGCGACAAGGTCAACGTCACCCGTGAAATCGACGGTGGCCTGCAGACCGTTGCGCTGAACCTGCCAGCCATCGTCACCACCGACCTGCGCCTGAACGAGCCGCGCTACGCGTCGCTGCCAAACATCATGAAGGCCAAGAAGAAGCCGCTGGAGACTGTCACTCCGGACGCCCTGGGCGTATCCCTCGCCTCCACCACCAAGACCCTCAAGGTCGAAGCACCTGCTGCCCGCAGCGCGGGTATCAAGGTCAAGTCGGTGGCCGAACTGGTCGAGAAGCTGAAGAACGAAGCGAAGGTAATCTAAATGACTATCCTGGTTGTCGCTGAACACGAAAACGGTGCCGTAGCCCCGGCCACCCTGAACACTGTCGCCGCTGCCGCCAAGATCGGTGGTGATATCCACGTGCTGGTCGCAGGCCAGAACGTCGGTGGCGTCGCCGAGTCCGCCGCCAAGATCGCAGGTGTCGCCAAGGTGCTGGTCGCGGACAACGCGGCCTACGCCCACGCCCTGCCGGAAAACGTCGCGCCGCTGGTAGTCGAACTGGCCAAGGGTTACAGCCATGTGTTGGCCCCTGCCACCACCAACGGCAAGAACATCCTGCCACGCGTCGCCGCGCTGCTGGACGTCGACCAGATCTCCGAGATCATCTCGGTGGAATCGGCCGACACCTTCAAGCGCCCGATCTACGCCGGTAACGCCATCGCCACCGTGCAGTCGAGCGCTGCCGTGAAGGTCATCACCGTGCGCACCACCGGTTTCGATGCCGTGGCCGCCGAAGGTGGCTCGGCTGCCGTCGAAACCGTGGCCGCGGCCCACGACGCTGGCAAGTCGGCCTTCGTCGGCGAAGAGCTGGCCAAGTCCGACCGTCCAGAGCTGACCGCCGCCAAGATCGTCGTCTCCGGCGGCCGTGGCATGGGCAACGGTGACAACTTCAAGCACCTGTACGCCCTGGCCGACAAGCTCGGTGCTGCCGTGGGTGCCTCGCGCGCCGCCGTCGACGCCGGCTTCGTGCCGAACGACATGCAGGTCGGCCAGACCGGCAAGATCGTCGCGCCACAGCTGTACATCGCCGTCGGCATCTCCGGCGCGATCCAGCACCTGGCCGGCATGAAGGACTCCAAGGTGATCGTCGCGATCAACAAGGACGAAGAGGCGCCGATCTTCCAGGTGGCCGACTACGGCCTGGTCGCCGACCTGTTCGAAGCGGTTCCAGAGCTGGAAAAGCTGGTCTGATCCGACTGCTTCACTTATAAAGAACCCGGGCCGCCCTTGGCGGTCCGGGTTTTTTCATGATTTTTTTCAAGGGCGGGAGAGGGTGCATGGCGTTTCGCTGGAGCAAGGGGGGGCTGGCCTGCGTGCTGGCGCTGCTGTCGACTCAGGCCTTGGCGGTGGGGAAGTGCGAGCGTCTGGTAGCCACCGGCAGCCCGGATGCGCCACCGTATTCCTGGCAGGATCCGCAAGACCCCAAGCACCTGATTGGCGCCAATGTCGACCTGCTTCGCCAAGTCGCCGCCGAGCTGGGGGTGAAGGTCGAGGTGTTGCACGCCGGCAAACGCGAACAAGCGCTGGAGGAAGTGCGCAGCGGGCGCATGGACCTGTTGCTCGACACGCCGATGCAGGTGACCCAGCTGACCAGCCTGGACTACATCCACCCGCCTTTGCAGCTCAATGAATACCTGGTCTGGACCCGTCATGACGCCGCCCTGGCGTTCGACGGCCCGGCCGACCTTGCCCGCTACCAGGGCGCCTTGTCGGAGAAGGCCCGTCTGACACCGGCCTTCGAGGCGTTCGCCAAGGCCCAGCTCAAGCTGGAACCGGCGCAGAATCTGACGCAGGCCTTCCAGAAGCTGGTGCTTGGCCAGGTCGACTATGTGCTGGCCGGGCGCTACTCGGGCATGGCCATGGCCCAGAGCCTTGGGGTGGCTAACGACCTCATCGCCCGCGGCTTGCCGGTGGACCGGCCGGGGTTGTATCTGGCGGTGTCGCACAACTCGGCCTGCAACGACAGCTGGTTGCGCGGACAACTGGCGAAAAAGCTGACAGAATTGCCGATCTCCGGGGCGAGCGAGGCTGTGTTGCAGCGCAATGTCGAGCGTTGGAAGGCGCAGATGCAGGCGTCGCAGGGTGCCCCCAAACAGTAGGAAGCGTGTGTGAGAATCCAACCCTTGATGCTCGCCCTGGCCGTGCTTGGCCTGGCCGGCTGTGCCAATGACCCGGCACCCAATGAACAGCTGCGCTTGTCTGAGCAGGCGCTCGAGCAGGCCAAGGCGGTCGGTGCCACCGAGCAGGTGCCGGAGTTCAAGTTGGCCGAAGACAAACTGGCCCGCGCCAAGAGCAACATGCTCGGTGAAAGCTATCGCGATGCACGCATGCGCGCCGAGCAGGCCGAACTCGATGCCCGCCTGGCCGAGGCGCGGGTGCTGAACCAGAAGAGCGAGGAGCAGTTGCAGGTGTTGCAATCGCGTATCAAGCGTCTGCGCAAACAGCTGGAGGTGCAGCCATGAGCCGCTTCACGCCCGTGGCCGCGTTGGCCTTGCTGGCCCTGGTGGGGTTGCAGGGCTGCGCCAGCCAGCGCAGCGAGTCGGCGCTGGACGACGCCAGCGCCGCGTTCCAGAAGGTCAAGGACAATTCCGACGTGCTGCGCAGCGCGCCCCGTGACGTGATCCGTGCCGGCGAATCGCTGGGGCGCGCGGAGCGCCTGGCCGGTTATGTCGGCACCGGCAGCGATGTCCGCCATTACGCCTACCTCAGCCAACGCTACAGCGAGATCGCCAGCGAGCATGCCAAGCTGGCATTGAACCAGGAACGCATGGCCAAGCTCGACCTGGAGCGCCAGCGCCTGCAACTGGCGTTGCGCGAGGCCAAGCTGGCGAGCGTGCAGCAGCAGGGCAAGTTCGTCGAGGCTCAAATTGTAGCGCTGGCGTCCGAGCAGACTGACCGTGGCCTGGTGATGACCCTGGGTGACGTGCTGTTCGATACCGGCCAAGCCGACCTCAAGAACTCGGCCAGCCGCACCGTGCTCAAGCTGGTGCAGTTCCTCCAGCTCAATCCGCGTCGAGTGGTGCGGATCGAGGGGTATACCGACAGCACCGGCGCGGCGGAAGAGAACCTGAAGCTGTCCCGTGATCGTGCCCAATCGGTGGCCGACATGCTGGTTGACCTGGGCGTGGATGAAAAGCGCATCCAGGTCGAGGGCTATGGTGACCAGTACCCGGTCGAAGCCAATGCCTCGGAGCGGGGCAGGGCACAGAATCGTCGGGTAGAGATCGTCTTCTCCGACGAAAAGGGCAAGCTCGCCCCCGCACGCTGAGCCCCGCCTCTTTGATAGGGCTACCAGGTGTTCGCCTTAACTCTTGCAGCGCCTATCAGATCGAGCGCCGCGCGGGCGGCGCTCGATCTCACAGGCGCAGAAGCCTTCGCGGCGAACACCTCGAAGGCCTGGCCGTAAAGGCGAAAAGGTGACTATGCGTCGCCCTCGCCAATGAATGTGCTTACATCAATCAAAACCCACACTTTGAGGACCCAAGCGCAATCAAGGCATCACCCCAGTAGTCCCATTCCCCACCTTCGGCTGCCGATAAAGATCCAGCAACACCTGATCCAGCACCTGCGAAGCCCCCCAAGGCTTGGGATCATTGAGGATGGCCGCCACCGCCCAGGTGTGCCCGTTGCTGTCCCGGCTGAACCCGGCAATCGCCCGCACGGTATTCAGGGTGCCAGTCTTGATGTGCCCTTCGCCTGTCATGGCGGTGCGCTTGAGCCGCTTGCGCATGGTGCCGTCCATGCCCACCAGCGGCATCGAACTGATGAACTCGGCCGCGTACGGGCTCTTCCAGGCCGCCTGCAGCAGCGCCGCCATCTCGCGGGTGCTGACCCGCTCTGCACGGGACAGGCCCGAGCCGTTCTCCATCACCAGGTGTGGTGCGGTGATGCCTTTCTTGGCCATCCACTGGCGGACCACCCGTTGGGCAGCACGGGCATCGTCGCCGTCGGCGTCGGTACGGAACTGCGCGCCAAGGCTGAGGAACAGCTGCTGAGCCATGGTGTTGTTGCTGTACTTGTTGATGTCGCGGATCACTTCCACCAGATCTGGCGAGAAAGCCCGTGCCAGCAGGCGTGCGCTCTTGGGCACGTTCTCGATGCGGTCGCGGCCCTGGATGCTGCCGCCCAGCTCGTTCCAGATGGCCCGTACGGCACCGGCGGCATAGGTCGGATGATCCAGCAGCGCCAGGTAGGTCTGCGAGTTGCAGCCATCGGCGAGCTGGCCACTGACCGTGACGCTGACACCATCAGGCTGCACTACCGGGTTGTAGCGCACTTCGCCAGTGCACTGTTTGCCCGCCACGGCCTTGACCTGGTTGTCGATGCGGATGCTGGCGATCGGTGGTTCGACCGACACGTTGACCTTGCCACCGTCGTTACGGGCGACGAAGCGCAAGGCCTTGAGGTTGACCAGCAGCGAGTCCGGCTTGACCAGGAACGGCTTGTTGTCGTCACCGCCGTCGTCGTTGAACTGTGGCAGGTTGGGTTGCACGAAGTGGCTGCGATCCAGGATCAGGTCGCCGGTCACGGTACGCACACCGTTGGCGCGCAGGTCGCGCATCAGCAACCACAGTTTTTCCATGTTCAGCTTGGGGTCGCCACCGCCCTTGAGGTACAGGTTGCCATTGAGCACGCCGTTGCTCAGGGTGCCGTCGGTGTAGAACTCGGTTTTCCACTGGAAGGTGGGGCCCAGCAGCTCAAGCGCGGCATAGGTGGTGACCAGCTTCATGGTCGAGGCCGGATTGACCGACACGTCGGCGTTGAACACGGTCGCCGCGCCCGGTCCGTCCAGCGGCAGCATGACCAGCGACAGGGCCGAATCCTGCAGCTTGTTGGTCTTGAGCGCCTGTTGCACTTTCGGTGGCAGATTGGTGTTGACGGTGGCGGCCTGGACGGACAGCGACAAGGGCAGGAACAGGCCGGCGAACAGCAGTGGGCGGAGCGTCTTGATCATAAATGGACAAACCCTGCGGGCGAGGGAAAAAGACACTGGGGCTGTATGAAATGATGGCCCCAAGACGAATATAGTGCGCATTATGCCCCAAGCGTGCTCTGCATGGGCCTCGTTCGACGGAAAAGCGCCGTTGTGCGCTGGAAACTGGTAAAGTGCCGCGCGTAATTAATTGAGAGGATTGTTTCATGGCTACCAACCGTTCCCGTCGCCTGCGCAAGAAACTGTGCGTGGATGAATTCCAGGAGCTGGGTTTCGAACTGAACCTGGGCTTCAAGGAAGACCTGTCCGATGAAGCCATCGATGCCTTCCTCGATGCTTTCCTGGCTGATGCCATGGATGCCAACGGCCTGGACTATGTCGGCGGCGATGACTTCGGTCTGGTCTGCTCCGTCAAGCGTGGCTCGGTCAGCGAAGAGCAGCGCGCCGCTGTGGAAGCCTGGCTCAAGGGCCGTAGCGAACTGACCAGCATTGAAGTCAGCCCGCTGCTGGATGCCTGGTACCCGGAAAAGCCGATCAACCCGGCTTCCTGATCGATGTCGGCGGTACGCCCTGTACCGCCCTCATCCCGCCTCGGCCAGGTGCTCCAGCTGCCTGGCCAGGGCTTTCTCGACGCGGCGCATATGCCGTGCCAACGCCTGACGGCGCCTTAGCAGTTCGGCCTGGGGTACGTCCGTTCCTTCCAGTGCCTGGCAAGCCTCGATCAACGCCCGCGCATTCAGCATCCGTCCCGCGCTGAGGATCTTGTGTGCCTGCAGCGCCAGCTCGTCACCTTCGTGCCGCGGATCAATGGCCATCAGAATCTTCAGGTCCTGGCGCAGGCTCAGGAGCAGGGTTTCGAGGATGCGGTCGCGGTCGGCGAGGTTGTCGCCAACGATCGTGGACAGGCCTTTGAGATCGAAGCGTGGTGCCGGGCCAGGGTGGCTGTCGCACCGCCGGGCAATGGGTGTGATGGCGCTCAGGCGTTGCCCCAGCACCTGCAAGCCGATGGGTTTGAGCAGGCAGTCATCCATGCCGGCGTCCAGGCACTGCTGGTGAACTTCGGGTTGGGCGTTGGCGGTATAGCCGAGAATGGTGCAGCGCGGTCGGCCGTGCAGGCGCTCCTCCGTGCGTACGGTCCGAGCCAGTTCGTAGCCATTCATCTGTGGCATGTTGCAGTCGACGATCAGTACATCGAAACAGCCCTCACGCCATTTACGCAGTCCTTCGCCGCCCTCCTCGGCGCTTTGCTGGTTCAACCCCATGTAATTCAGCTGCTGGGCCATCAACAGGAGGTTGGCCGGGTGGTCGTCGATCACCAGAATGCGCAGTTGCTCGTTCGGCGGCAGGAATTGAGTCATGGGCCGCAGCGGGGCCGCGACCGGTTCGACGCACTGTAGCGGCATCACCAGGCGCACGCGGGTGCCGACACCTTGCAGGCTCTGCAGGGTCAGTTCGCCGCCCATCATCGCGCACAGGTCGCGGCTGATCACCAGCCCAAGGCCGGTGCCGGCCCGTGCGCCGTCGCTGTAGGGGTTGGCCTGTACGAAGGGGGAGAACAGGCGTTGCAGGTCGTCCTCGTGAATTCCGATACCGCTGTCGCGAACCTCCAGGTCAAGCGCCGGCAACGCCGGTTCGCCCTCGTTGCGCAGCTTGACGGTGATGCGCACCTGCCCTTGTTCGGTGAACTTGATCGCATTGCTGACCAGGTTCGACAGGACCTGCTTGAAGCGCAATGGGTCGAGCAGCGCATGGCAGCGCGCCTCGCGGGCAATCACCACGTCCAGTACCAAACCCTTGTGGCGGGCGAGGCCGTCGAAAATTCGCCCGACCGACTCGACCAGCGCCGCGAGGTCGACGGGTTCGGGAGCCAGCGACATTTGCCCGGATTCAATCCGGGCGATATCCAGGATGTCGCCGATCAAGCCCAGCAGATCGTTGGCCGAATGGTGGGCGACTTCCAGCGCGGGGCGGTCCGGTTTGCCCTGCTCGGCGCGCTTCAAGGCCAGCTCCAGCATGCCGATGAGGGCGTTCATCGGCGTACGGATCTCATGGCTGATGGTGGCCAGGAACGTGCTCTTGGCCCGGTTGGCGTCATCGGCCTGCTGCTTGGCCAGGCGCAGGTCCTGGACCAGGTTGCGGCGTTCGCTGATGTCGATCCAGCCGCCGATGATTCCTTGCATTTCGCCTACCGAATCGCGGTAGGGCAGGATCCAGTGATAGATCGTCAGGTCGCGGTCTTTCAGGCGCAAGGGGCGATCAAGAATCAAGGGTGTTCCCTGCGCCATCACCCGCTGGTAGTCGTCCTGCACCTGTTGGGTATAGTCACAGTCGCTGTAGGGGGCGTCTTCCAGGCGTTTGCCCAGCACCTGTTCGCGGCTGGCACCGACGGCTTGCAGATAGCTGTCGTTGCAGCTTTGCAGGCGTCCCTCGCGATCGCGCACATACATGGGGTGGGGCGTGCCGTTGAGCAGGGCACCCATGAACTCCAGCTGGTCGTTCAGCGCCCGTTCCGCCCGCTGACGTTGTTTGATCTGACGGCGCAGCCGGGCATTCCATACCAATGCGAGCACCAGCAGGATCGCGATCACCCCGACCACCTGCAGGATCACCCGGCGGTAGCTGCGCCAGTAGGCGTCGTCACGCAGCCCATGGTCGCGCCAGCGGCTGTTGATCACCCCCAGTTCTTCTGGCGAGATGCTCAGCAACGCCTTGTCGAGGATCGAACTTAGCTCACTGGCGTCGGGGGCGGTGGCCATGGAAAAGGCCGCGGGTTCCGTGCCGACCGTGCTGCGGATGACCAGGTCGTTGCTGGTGGCGAGCATGTGGTTGGCGTCGATCAGGGTAGCGATCGCCGCATCCACCGCGCCGCTGCCGAGCAGCACCATGGAGTAATAGGTGCTTTCGGTGGCAACCTGGTGGATCCGCGGGTGGCGAGCTGCAAGCAGGGCGGCCACGGTGCTGTCGCGGGGAACGGCGACCCGCTTGCCCTTGAGTTGCTTGAGGCTGTTGGGTTGGCCGGTGCCGGTATGGGTGACCAGCACATAGGCGCTCTCCAGATAGGGGCGGCTGACCTGCAGCGGGTTGCCCCGGCGTGCCTCGGTGGACAGGCTGGCGATGATATCGGCACGACCGGACTCGAGCTGATCGATCATGTCGCCGTCGCCACTGGCGCGGCGGATCTCGAAGCGCAGGCCGGTGCGCAGGCGAATGAGCTCAAGCAGGTCGGCGACTATCCCCCGCAGGCGACCATTGCTGTCGAAGAACGTCAGTGGCGCCGCCGTGTCGTTGACCACCACGCGCATGATCGGGTGTTGGCTCAGCCACTGCTCCTCGCGTGTCGACAACTGCAGCTTGCGATCGGTCAGCAGGCTGCCGCTGCTTGCGCTCCAGCGTTTGAAGATATCGTTGCGGGTGGCGCTGGACTGCGCGTCAAGCGCGGCATCCACCAGGGACTGGAGGATAGGCTCGCCCTCACGCATGGCAAAGCTGAAGCCTACGGCCTCGTGCTTGCCGAAGTTGGCCATGCGCACATGCGGCAAGTGACCCTGGCTGATCAGGTAGTGAGTGGAGATGGTGTCGCCAATGAACACGTCGGCCTGTTCGAAGGCTACCGCATTCAGGGCCTGGGTGGATGACTCGAAGGTCAGCAGTTCGGCCTTGGGGTAGTTGGCGTGGATTTCCCCGGGCGGCAGGTAGTGATACAGCATGCTCAGGCGCATGCCCGCCAGGCCGGTGTCCAGTGCGCGGCTTTCGTCCTCGCGGGTCACCAGCACGGGTTGGTCAATGGCATAGGGGCGTGACAGCGCCAGGCCCTGGGTGACGGCTTCATAGCCGTTGGCGCTGCCCAGCAGGTCGATATGGCCGCTCTTGAGCGCCGCGACCGCCGCCGGGCGGCTGGGAAAGCGCTGCACACGGACAGGCAGGCCCAGGGCGCTGCCGATCAAGCCGGCGTAGTCGGCGGTCAACCCTTGGTATTCGCGCCCACCCGTGGCGATATCGAAGGGGGGATAGTCGGGCGCCGAGGTGCCCAGCACCAGCTCCTTGCGCTCTGCGAGCCAGTCGCGCTGGGCCGCTGTCAGGGGCGGCCGGACCGACGTCGGTGCCGAGCGGCTGAGCAAGGTGTAGGTGCGCCCCAGGTCGACGGTCACGCTGCCACCTTGCAGCGGCGTGCCCAGGCAGAGCAGCAATACAGCGATGTACCTCCACGTCATCATTTCAGACCAGTGCGTTGCGCTTGGCGACGTCGATCAACTCTACCAATGTGCTGGCGCGCAATTTGTGCATGAGGCGCTTCTTGTAGGTGCTGACGGTCTTGTTGCTGAGGAACATGCCCTTGGCAATTTCCTTGTTGCTGCGGCCCTGGGCGAAAAGTTGCAGGACCATCAATTCCCGGTCGTTGACCTGGCGGAACAGTTCCAGCTCCTGGTTGCTGCCTGTCGGCGGTGGATTGAGTGCCTGGCTGGGAAAGTAGTTGTAGCCGGACAGCACGGCCTTGATGGCGCTGAGCAGCTCACTGAGGTCTTCCTGCTTGCACACGTACCCGGCCGCGCCGGAGTGCATGCAGCGTACGGCGAACAGTGCCGGCGATTGCGCGGTCAGCACCAGGACTTTCAGCTGGATGGCCATGGCCTGCAGGCGTGAAAGCATTTCCAGGCCATCGAGCTTGGGGATGCTGATGTCCAGTATGACCAGGTCCGGCGGGGTCTCGCGGATAAGCTGCATGGCGTCAACGCCATTGTCCGATTCACCGACCACCCGATATCCCTGGTTCTCCAGCAACATCCGTATCGCCAAGCGTATAACGGGATGGTCATCAACAATAAAGACTGAGTGCATATTCAACATTCCAGGCTGCAGGTGAAGGCAGCCGGCACATTAGCTCAGATGCATGGCGGCGGGCAGGGAAGTAGGTGCCAAATGCGGGATATAGGAATTAACTTACAGCGCTCGCGAAACTTTGCTACGAGAGATGTAGATGTTGGCAGGTTTTTATCAGGAGTTGATAACTTTTGCGGGGATGGGAAGCTGGCAAGTTTATTTGTAAAAAAATATCATAGGAAATTTCATACAAATTAAACATGGGTGGCAAACATTCGTCTGCCACCCCGTTTTTTCTATTTCGGGCTGGAGCGCCCGGTCATTTCCAGGGCCATTTCACTGGCGTAGCTGTCGGTCATGCCGGCAATGAAGTCGATCATGCGCAGGAATGCGCCATGCAGCGAACCATGCGGGTCGGGGGCGTTGTTGCCGATCAGGTCCAGCACGCGCCGGCTCTTGAACGATGGCGTGCGCCCACCGTGCTGCTCCAGGGCCGCGCCACAGAAGGTGTTGAGCAGGATCTCCAGGGTCGTGTAGGCGCCGATCTCGTGCAGGGTCTTGCGCTTGTCCTGGAAGATCTTCTTGCGCGCCATGTCCTTGGCCTGGAGCACGCAGCGTTGCGCCGGGCCGTGCATGTGCTCCACCAGGTCACCGGCCAGGCGGCCGGCAAGCAGGGCCTGCTGTTGTTCGACGAAGGCCTGGGCGGCGGCATTGGTCAGGTGCTCGATGGCCTTGCCGCGCAGGATCGCCAGCTTGCGCCGGCGTGACTCGCCCGCGCCCAGCAGGCGGTAGGTTTCCGGCAGGTCGTCACCCACCAGGTCCAGCAGCAGCGCCTCGACTTCGGCATACTGCAGCAGGTCCATCTCCAGGCCGTCCTCGAGGTCGATCAAGGCATAGCAGATGTCGTCCGCGGCCTCCATCAGGTACACCAGGGGATGGCGCGCCCAGCGCTGGTGTTCGAGTTGGGGCAGGCCGAGCTTGCCGGCGATCTGCTCGAGCAGCCCCAGTTCGCTCTGGTAGCAGCCGAACTTGTGCTTCTTGTAGCCCAGGGCATCGGCGTGGCGCGCGGCCCAGGGGTACTTGAGGTAGGCACCGAGGGTTGCGTAGGTCAGGCGCATGCCACCATCGAACTGGTGGTATTCGAGCTGCGTGAGGACACGAAACCCTTGGGCGTTACCTTCGAAATTGAGGAAGTCGCCGCGCTGCTCGTCGCTCATGTCGTCCAGCCAGCCACGCCCGGCAGCCTGTTGGAACCAGTGGCGAATGGCGTCCTCGCCCGAGTGGCCGAACGGCGGGTTGCCGATGTCGTGGGCCAGGCAGGCCGACTGCACGATCATTCCCAGGTCGCTGGGTTCGCACCAGTCCGGCAGTTGGCCGCGCAGGGTCTCGCCGACACGCATGCCCAGCGAGCGGCCGACGCAGCTGACTTCCAGGGAGTGGGTGAGGCGGGTGTGGATGTGGTCGTTGCTGGACACCGGATGCACCTGGGTCTTGCGCCCCAGGCGGCGGAAGGCGCCGGAGAAGATGATGCGGTCGTGGTCCTTGTGGAAAGGGCTGCGCCCGAGCTCCTCGGGGCTGTAGAGGGCCTTGCCCAGTCGTTCGCGGGTCAGCAGGGTTTGCCAGTCCAAGGCGTTTTCTCCCATCGTCGAGTCGGGATAGCTTCCTGTGTCCGGCGCGCCCGCGCAAGGGCCGGGCGCGCTCGGGCTTCAGCGGCGGCGGCTGCCGAGGAACAGGCGAATCAACGGGGCCAGGCTGGCGCCTAGGCGCACCAGGCGCGTCAGGTTGCCGCTGCGCACGCCCTTGCCGGTGAGAAAGCCCAGGGCGACCACGGCGCCTATGCCCCACAGCGAGCCGTGCTTGACCCCGAGGCCTTCACCGAACGAGCCGCCCATGCCGCGCAGGCGGCGGACCGGTTCGAGCAACTGCCCGGATTCGTGGCGGATTTCCTGGCGGTGCATTTCCATGCGCAGGCGCAGCAGCGCCTTGCGCAGCTCCCGTGGGTTACGGGTGTTGGGTAGTTCTGGCAGGCTCATGGCAGCAGGCGCTCCCGATCCTTGGCCAACTCCTCGAGGGTGGCATTGAACGGCGAGGATTCGTCGAACACCGCGGCCTTCAGGCGCAGGCCGCAGTACAGCGCGGCGACCCCGTAGAACACGCACAGGCCGATGATCCCGGCCAGGCGGTAGCTGTCCCACAGCAGCACCAGCACCAGCCCCGACAGGGCGGTCAGCAGCAGCAGGGCGAACACCAGCGCCAGGCCGGCGAACAGCAGCAGGCTCAAGGTGCGGGCCTTCTGCTCCTGCAACTCGATACCGAACAGCTCGATATGGCTGTGCAGCAAGCCCAGCACGGCCGCGCCCAGGCGCCTGCCGGAGGCGCCCGTGCCGATGGCTTCGTTGTCCATGAAGGTTCCTCAGCGCTTGGCCAGCAGGCCGATCAGCAGGCCGACGCCGGCGGCGATGCCGATAGCCTGCCACGGGTTCTCCTGCACGTACTGCTCGGCGCTGCCCAGGGCCGCCTGGCCACGGGCGCGCACCGAGTCCTGGGTCAGTTGCAGGGTTTCACGAGCCTGGACCAGGCGATCGTGGATCTGCTCGCGCAGTTCATCGGCCTGGTCGCCGGCCAGGTTGGCCGTGTCGGCCAGCAGTTTTTCGGTGTCGCGGACCAGGGCCTGGAAGTCAGCCATCAGTATGTCTTGTGCAGTCTTTGCCGATTTGCTGGCCATAGGTGGGCCTCTCCCTGTGGATGTGTGTGGTATTTCGAGTAAGCGGTGGCGTGGAAGGTTCAGCGGGATGTGTTGGTACAGCGCTTGCTAAAAAACGGTGCGTGTCCGCCGAGGCGTGCGCCGACATCAGGCGCCCTTGCTGCAGATACCGCTAAACCTTAACCCAATCCACGACAAACCCAAGAAAAAACCACGCAGGCCTCGCCCGGCTCACCGAAATTGGGCAGCGGCCTGGCACCGATGCGGTGCATGGATGCCGGTTCTTGAACTGTCCTGGTGCCTTTTTGCAGGTCTGCCATTACATGGAAAACACGCACAGCGCGATGGACTCCCTGGTCCACGGCTCCAACACTTTGTTCATCCTCATGGGCGCGATACTGGTCCTGGCCATGCATGCGGGGTTCGCCTTTCTCGAAGTCGGCACAGTTCGGTACAAGAATCAGGTCAACGCCCTGTCGAAGATCCTCAGCGACTTCGCCATCTCGGCGCTGGTGTACTTCTTCGTCGGTTACTGGATCGCCTATGGCGTGAGCTTCTTGCAGCCGGCGGCGGCGCTGGCCAGCGACCATGGCTACGCGCTGGTCAAATGCTTCTTCCTGCTGACCTTCGCCGCGGCGATTCCGGCAATCATTTCCGGCGGCATCGCCGAACGCGCGCGCTTTGCGCCGCAACTGTGCGCGACGGCGTTGATCGTGGCGTTCATCTATCCGTTTTTCGAAGGCATCGTGTGGAACGGCAACTTCGGCTTGCAGGCCTGGTTGCAAACGCGCTTTGGTGCGCCGTTCCACGACTTTGCCGGCTCCGTGGTGGTGCACGCCATGGGGGGCTGGCTGGCGCTGGCGGCGGTGTTGCTGCTGGGGGCGCGCCGCGGTCGTTATCGCGATGGCCGGCTGGTGGCGTTCGCCCCCTCGAGCATTCCGTTCCTGGCGCTGGGGTCGTGGATCCTGATCATCGGCTGGTTCGGCTTCAATGTCATGAGCGCGCAGACCCTGCAAGGGGTGAGCGGGCTGGTGGCGATCAATTCGCTGATGGCCATGGTCGGGGGCACCCTGGCGGCATTGCTGGCCGGGCGCAACGACCCCGGCTTCCTGCACAACGGCCCGCTGGCCGGCCTGGTGGCGGTGTGCGCAGGTTCCGACCTGATGCACCCGGTGGGGGCGCTGGCCACCGGCTTGGTGGCAGGCGGGCTGTTCGTCTGGTGCTTCACTGCCGCGCAGAACCGCTGGAAGATCGACGACGTGCTGGGGGTATGGCCGCTGCACGGCCTGTGCGGCGTGTGGGGCGGCATCGCCTGCGGCGTGTTCGGGCAGGTGGCCCTGGGAGGGCTGGGCGGTGTCAGCCTGGTCAGCCAACTGCTGGGCAGCCTTGCGGGTGTGCTGGTGGCACTGGTCGGCGGCTTTGCTGTGTATGGTCTGCTCAAGGTGCTGCATGGTTTGCGCTTGAACCATGAACAGGAGTTCCAGGGCGCGGACCTGGCGGTGCATCGCATCGGCGCCACCAGCCAGGATTGAGGCAGGTCAGGTGCACGCAGGCGCAGGCGGACCTAGAATGAGCATCCCTTCCTGCGATTTTGCGGATAGACGCATGCTGCCTGAAACCCAATTGTTCGGCACCCTCGGGTGCCATCTGTGCGAAGTGGCCGAAGCGTTGCTGATGCCATTCGTCGAGCACGGCTTGCTGGTCGAACTGGTCGATATCGCCGACAGTGAGGTGCTGTTCGAACGTTACGGGCTGATCATTCCGGTATTGCGCCGTTGCGATACCGGTGCCGAGCTGGGTTGGCCGTTCGATGCCGAGCAGATAGTGGCCTTCCTCGGCTGAGTCGCGCATTGACGGCACCCGCTTCGCTTCGTATGCTGTATATAAATACAGTATCCCGAGGTAAGTCATGCTCAATGTCGAGCAACTCAAGTACAGCATCAATCACATGGCGCCCGAGCGTGTGTGCGAGGCGGTGCTGGAACTGCGCCTCGATGGCATCGTCACCGACGAGCGCACACCGTTCGGCAAGGTCCATTTCAACACCTGCTTTGCCGAGATCGAGGCGCTGTTCCAGCGTGCCGGCTTCCACCGCCCGCTGGATGTCGTGGGCTACCGGGGGCTGAGCTACGCCCTCTACGATCCGGGTCGCTGGGACGCGGTGCAGGTACTGCGTTGGCTGAAGGCGCGCTGCGAGCCGGCCTGCGAGGCTGGTTGAGGGACGGGGGGTAGGAGATAATGTCCGCCCACGCAGAACCGAGCCCGATGATGACCACGCCTTTCGACCCCGCCCAACAGCAAGCCAGCACTGTATGCCTGCCGCCTGGGCCCTGGGCAAACGTGCTCGACTGCCTGTGCGAGCATTTCAAGGGCATCAGCCGCGAACAATGGCTCGACCGCTTCGCCCGAGGGCGGGTATTGAATGCCGAGGGCCAGCCGATTGCAGCGGACACCCGCTATCGTCGGGGCATGCGCCTGCACTATTTCCGTGAAGTACCCAATGAAAGGGTGATCCCGGTGCAGGAAGAAATCCTGCATGTGGATGAGCACCTGGTGGTAGCGGACAAGCCGCATTTCCTGCCTGTGACGCCCACCGGCGAGTACGTCGAGCAGACGCTGCTGCGCCGGCTGATCCGGCGCCTGGACAACCCGCATCTGGTGCCGCTGCATCGCATTGACCGACACACGGCTGGGCTGGTGCTGTTCTCTGCCAACCCTCAGAGCCGTGGCGCCTATCAGCGCCTTTTTCCCGAGCGGCGTATCGACAAGCACTACCAGGCCATTGCCGCGGCGATGCCGCAGCATGACTACCCGCTGGTGCATCGCAGCCGCCTGGTGCACGGCGAACCGTTCTTCCGCATGCATGAGGTCGAAGGGGTCGACAACAGTGAAACCCATGCCTGCGTACTGGAAAAGCAGGGCGAACTGTGGCGCTACGGCCTTTCACCGGTCACCGGCAAGACTCACCAGTTGCGCGTGCACATGGCGGCGCTCGGGGCGGGGATCTGCAACGATCCGTTCTATCCGCAGCTGGTCAACGAGCAGGATGATTACGCACGGCCACTCAAGCTGCTGGCCCATAGCCTGCGTTTCGAGGATCCGTTGACGGGTGAGGTACGTTACTTCGAGAGCCGGCTGGCGCTCGACTGGTAAAAGCATCGCGGGGCCAGTTGCCGCTGCGACTGGCCCCGCGATGGCGTCTACCGATTTCAGCGGTTGAAGCGCTCCACCAGCGAGTACTGGGTCCCCGCAGTGCTGGTCAGCTCTTCGCTGAGCAGCGCCGAGCGCTGGGCCTGGCCGGCGGTCTGGTCGGCGAGGTCGGCGATGGTGCTGATGTTGCGACTGATCTCCTCGGCCACCGCGCTCTGCTCTTCGGTGGCCGCGGCGATCTGCGTCGCCATGTCGGTGATATTGGCCACGGCATCGCTGATGCCCACCAATGCCTGGTCGGCCTGCATGACCCGCTCGACGCCTTCCTGGGCCTGGCGATGGCCGGATTCCATGGTCTGCACCGCGTTGTTGGCGGTCTGTTGCAGCTTGGCGATCAGGGTGTGGATCTGCCCGGTGGACTCAGCGGTTCGCTGGGCCAGTTGGCGGACCTCATCGGCCACCACGGCGAAGCCGCGACCCATCTCCCCGGCGCGGGCCGCTTCGATGGCAGCGTTGAGCGCCAGCAGGTTGGTCTGGTCGGCGATGCCCTTGATCACATCTACCACGCCGCCAATCTCGTCGCTGTCCTTGGCCAGCTGGGTGACGGTCAGCCCGGTTTCGCCCACGGCAGCCGACAGACGTTCGATGGCGTCACGGGTTTCGCCGGCAATATTGCGGCCCTGGCTGGTCAGGCGATTGGCCTCCTGCGTCGCGTCGGCGGTGCGCTGAACATGGTTGGCCACTTCCTGAGTGGTGGCGGCCATCTGGTTGACGGCGGCGGCCACCTGCTCGGTCTCCACGCGCTGGCGCTCCAGGCCCGAGGAACTCTGGTGGGCGAGGGTGTCGGACTGGCGGGCCTGGTCGCTGAGCTGCTCGGCGCTGTCCTGCAGGCGGGTCAGGCAGGTCTTCATCCGTGCGTCCTGGCTGAGCATGGCCATTTCCAGGCGTGCCTGAACGCCGCGGCTGTCGGTGTACATCTGCGCGATCAGCGGGTCGGAGGTGGTCTGTTCTGCCAGGCGCAGCAGGCGCTTGAGGCCGCGTTGCTGCCAGCTCAGGCCGAGCAGGCCCAGCGGCACCGACAGGCCGGCGGCCAAGGCGAAGCCCCAGGAGTGGCCCAGCCAGTTGCCGATCAGGAAACCGACCTGGCTGATCAGGATGAACGGCAACCAGTCCTGCAGCACCGGCAGCCACTTGTCACGTTTCGGGATGGCCGACTTGCCCTGGTTGATGCGCTGGTACAGCGCCTCGGCGCGGCGGATCTGCTCGGCGGTGGGCTTGACCCGCACCGACTCGTAGCCGACCACCTGGTTGTTGTCGAAGATCGGTGTGACGTAGGCATTGACCCAGTAGTGGTCGCCCGACTTGCAGCGGTTCTTGACGATACCCATCCACGGCAGGCCCTGTTTGAGGGTCTGCCACATATGGGCGAATACGGCTGACGGGACGTCGGGGTGACGCACCAGGTTGTGCGGTGCGCCCATCAGGTCCTCGCGGGAGAATCCGCTGATCTCGATGAAGGCATCGTTGCAGTAAGTGATCACGCCTTTGGCGTTGGTGGTGGAGATCAACCGCTGCTGGGCAGGGAAAGTCCGTTCTCTCTGGGTAATCGGCTGGTTGTTACGCATTGGCTGTTCAATCCGCAAGGCTTTCGACGGGTATCGGCAAGCCTCTGGTTTTATTGAATGAATATTTGACTGCCTTGATCTGGGGCAAGGTGCCATCAGTGTGGTTGAGCTATCGCAGCCGACCTGATCGCAGCCATTGCCTTCAATATTGCAGTTTTCTTTATAAAAGATGACGTTTAGGTCTGATCATGACCGATTGTTCAGCTCGGGGCCAGCATCGGGTAGCTGAACAGGGCGAAGTGCGCCAGGTTGACGCAGGTGTGGCACAGCACCGCCGCTGCCAGCCCGCCATGGCGATAGGCCAGACCATACCCCACCCCGGCCAGGGTGGCCAGGTAGAACCACTGCCAGCCGCCGGCCAGGTGCGCGAGGCCGAACAACAGGGCGGCCACCAGCAGCGCCAGCCCCTCATGTTTGAACAGACGTTGCAGGCCGCCCTGGATGTAGCCACGGAACAGCAGTTCCTCGGTCAGGCTCACCAGCAGCAGGTTGTTGGCCAGCCACAGCCAGGCCTGGTCCGGCCATTTCGGTGCCCAGGCAACCAGGCCCAGGGCCGAGGCACCACCCAGGCAGGCGAGCAGGGTAAGGGGAAGGATCAGCGCCAGGCTCATGGCCAGGCCGCGACCGCGCAGCATTACCAGCCAAGGGCAGGCCAGCAGCAGCCACAGGCCGATCAGCGGCTTGTCCAGGTTCAGGTACATGGAGAAGGGTACCGCGCCTTCGCTGAGGACGGCCTTGTCGATGACGCGAGCGCCATGGAAACCGGGCAGCCAGTGCAGCGCCAGGGCGATGCCCAGGAGGATGAACAGCAGATGGCCGAGGCTTTGTTGCCAGCGCACCGGACGGCGGACGAGCAGGGCACTGCACAGCAGCGCGAGCAAGGCGGGCAGGGCGGCGAGGCCGAGGCTGCCGTAGGTCAGGGCGATCGCATAGCCGAGGGCAAGCAGGAGCAGGGCGATCCAGTGGAGAAGAGGCATGGTGTTTCCTTAGTGCCGGTGAATCAGAGGAGGGTAGGACTCCTCGTCTGGCCTTCAGGACACCTGAAACCACCCGCGCGGGGCAAGCCCCCACATTGCGTGGGAGCGGGCTTGCCCCGCGAAGGGGCCTTATCCTGCGATCAATTGCCGCAACACATAATGCAGGATCCCCCCCGACTTGAAGTACTCCACCTCATTGAGGGTGTCGATCCGACACAGCACCTCGATCTGCTCCTGGCGCCCGTCTTCGCGAGTGATGCGCAGCGGCAGGCTCATGCCCGGGCGGATCTGCGCATCAGTCAGCCCCAGCACATCGATGCGCTCGCTGCCTGTCAGCCCCAGGAGCTTGCGGTCGTCCCCTGCCTTGAACTGCAGTGGCAGCACGCCCATACCCACCAGGTTGGAGCGGTGGATGCGTTCGAAACTCTCCGCCAGCACCGCCTTGACCCCCAGCAGGTTGGTGCCCTTGGCCGCCCAGTCGCGGCTGGAGCCGGTGCCGTATTCCTGCCCGGCGATCACCACCAGCGGCGTGCCATCCTGCTGGTAACGCATGGCGGCATCGTAGATCGACAGCTTTTCACCGCTGGGCACGTACAGGGTGTTGCCGCCTTCCTCGCCACCGAGCATTTCGTTGCGGATGCGGATGTTGGCGAAGGTGCCGCGCATCATCACTTCGTGGTTGCCGCGCCGTGAGCCGTAGGAGTTGAAGTCGCGCGGTTCCACGCCCTTGCCGCGCAGGTAGCGGCCGGCCGGGCTGTCGGCCTTGATGTTGCCGGCCGGGGAAATGTGGTCAGTGGTTACCGAGTCGCCGAGCAGGGCGAGGATGCGTGCGTTGCGCACATCACCGATCTCCGGCAGTGGGCCGCCGATGTCATCGAAGAAGGGCGGGTGCTGGATATAGGTGGAATCGGCCTGCCAGACATAGGTCGCGGCCTGGGGCACTTCGATCGCCTGCCACTGGGCATCGCCGGCGAACACCTCGGCGTATTCCTTGTGGAACATGCCGGTGTCGACATTGCTGACCGCCTCGGCGATCTCCTGCTGGCTTGGCCAGATGTCGCGCAGGTACACCGGCTTGCCGTCCTTGCCGGTGCCGAGCGGCTCCTGGCTGAGGTCGACGCGCACGCTTCCGGCCAGTGCATAGGCCACCACGAGCGGCGGCGAAGCCAGCCAGTTGGTCTTGACCAGCGGGTGTACCCGGCCTTCGAAGTTGCGGTTGCCCGATAGCACCGAGGCGACGGTGAGGTCGGCGCTGCCGATGGCTTGCTCGATGGCCTCGTCCAGGGGGCCCGAGTTGCCGATGCAGGTGGTGCAGCCATAACCGACCAGGTCGAAACCGAGCTGGTCGAGGTATTGTGTCAGGCCCGCGGCCTTGTAGTAGTCGGTGACCACCTTGGAGCCGGGGGCGAGCGAACTCTTCACCCAGGGCTTGCGCTGCAGGCCTTTCTCCACGGCTTTCTTCGCCACCAGGCCGGCGGCCATCATCACGCTGGGGTTGGAGGTGTTGGTGCAGGAGGTGATGGCGGCGATCACCACCGCGCCGTCGCGCAGGGTGTGGGTCTGGTTTTCGTGGGTGTAGTCGATCTCGCCAGCCTGGTCGGCATTGCCCACCGCCACGCCACCGCCGCCTTCGCTTTCCAGGCGGCCGACTTCCTTGGCCAGTGGTTTGGGCTGCAACTCGATGAAGTGGTCGAAGGCCTGGCGCACCTGGCCCAGGGCGACGCGGTCCTGCGGGCGCTTGGGCCCGGCCAGGCTGGCTTCCACATCGTTCATGTCCAACGCCAGGGTGTCGCTGAACAACGGCTCCTGGCCGGGCAGGCGCCACAGGCCCTGGGCCCTGCAGTAGGCCTCGACCAGTTGCACGGTCTCCTCGGGGCGGCCGGACAGGCGCAGGTAGTCGAGGGTCACCTGGTCGACCGGGAAGAAGCCACAGGTGGCGCCATACTCGGGGGCCATGTTGGCGATGGTGGCGCGATCGGCCAGCGGCAGGTCGTCCAGGCCGTCGCCATAGAACTCGACGAACTTGCCCACCACGCCCTTCTTGCGCAGCATCTGCGTGACTGTCAGGACCAGGTCGGTAGCGGTGATGCCCTCGCGCAGCTTGCTGGTGAGCTTGAAACCGATCACCTCGGGGATCAGCATCGATACCGGCTGGCCGAGCATGGCTGCCTCGGCCTCGATGCCGCCCACGCCCCAGCCGAGCACGCCCAGGCCGTTGATCATGGTGGTGTGCGAGTCGGTGCCGACCAGGGTGTCGGGGAAGGCATAGGTACGGCCGTCCTCTTCGCGGGTCCATACCGTGCGGCCCAGGTACTCGAGGTTGACCTGGTGGCAGATGCCGGTGCCCGGCGGCACCACGCGGAAGTTGTCGAAGGCGCTCTGGCCCCAGCGCAGGAAGGCGTAGCGTTCGCCGTTGCGCTGCATCTCGATGTCGACGTTCTGGGCGAACGCGGCCGGGGTGGCATAACGGTCGACCATCACCGAGTGGTCGATCACCAGGTCCACCGGCGACAATGGGTTGATCCGCTGCGGGTCGCCGCCGGCCTTGGCCATGGCCGCGCGCATGGCGGCCAGGTCGACCACCGCCGGCACGCCGGTGAAGTCCTGCATCAGCACCCGCGCGGGGCGGTACTGGATCTCGCGGTCGGAGCGACGCTCCTGCAGCCAGGCGGCGAGGGCGCGCAGGTCGTCACCGGTAACGGTCTTGCCGTCTTCCCAGCGCAGCAGGTTCTCCAGCAGCACCTTGAGCGACATGGGCAGGCGCTGCAGGTCGCCGAGCTGGTGGGCGGCGTCGGGCAGGCTGAAATAGTGGTAGGCGCGGTTGGCCACCTGGAGGGTCTTGAGGGTTTTCAGGCTATCGAGCGAGGGCATTTACAACTCCTTGTGCTCCGGTGCCCGGCGACTGCGGGTCGCTCGCCGGTATCACCGCTCTGGACCGGTCCGCACGGCACGGACCTGGCTGAACAGTCAGGTTAGACCGGTTTGCCGGCCCCGACCCTTTTCTGGACCGATGGGGCGTGTCGCTGGTTCCCGACTTCCTTTATCATTCGCCGCCCTGGCGCCGTCTGCGCCAGTGATGTGGAGTGAGAAATGAATACCCTGTTCATGCATTGCCGGCCCGGCTTCGAGGGCGAGGTCTGCGCCGAAATCAGCGAACACGCCGCCCATTTGGGCGTGCCCGGCTATGCCAAGGGCAAGCCGCAGAGTGCCTGCGCCGAGTTCGTCTGCACCGAGCCCGGTGGCGCCGAACGCATGATGCAGGTGCTGCGCTTCTCGCAGCTGATCTTCCCGCGCCAGTGGGCCCGCGGTATGTACGTCGAGTTGCCAGAGACCGACCGTATCAGCGTGCTGCTCGAGCACCTGGCCGGGCTGCCGGTGTGCGGCAGCCTGTGGCTGGAGGTGCTCGACAGCAACGAGGGCAAGGAGCTGTCGACCTTCTGCCGCAAGTTCGAAGTGCCGCTGCGCAAGGCCCTGGAGAAGGCCGGCCGCCTGGTCGATGACGCCCGCCGTCCGCGCCTGCTGCTGACCTTCATCAGCGGCCGCCGGGTGTTCCTCGGCCTGGCCGAGGCCGACAACTCGGCGCTGTGGCCGATGGGCATCCCACGGCTGAAGTTCCCCCGCGAGGCCCCGAGCCGATCGACCCTCAAGCTCGAGGAAGCCTGGCACCAGTTCATCCCGCGCGAGCAATGGGACGCGCGCCTGAACGACGACATGACGGGTGTCGACCTGGGCGCCTCGCCCGGTGGCTGGACCTACCAGTTGGTCAAGCGTGGCATGCTGGTCACCGCCATCGACAACGGCCCGATGGCCGAGAGCCTTATGGATACCGGCCTGGTCACCCATCTGATGGCCGACGGTTTCACCTGGCAGCCGAAGCAGACGGTGGACTGGATGGTCTGCGACATCGTCGAGAAGCCGGCGCGCACCGCTTCGCTGATCGAGACCTGGCTGGGCGAAGGGCTGTGCCGCGAGGCGGTGGTCAACCTGAAGCTGCCGATGAAGCAGCGCCATGCCGAGGTTCGCAAGCTGCTGGACCGCATTGAGGCTGGGTTCAAGGCGCGCAAGGTGAAGGTCTCGATCGCCTGCAAGCAGCTGTATCACGACCGTGAGGAAGTCACCTGCCACCTGCGCCGGCTGGACCTGAAGCCGCGCTGAGCCCATCGCGGGGCAAGCCCGCTCCCACGGTACCCGGCCCTTGTGGGAGTGGGCTTGGCGCCCCTCGGCCGATACGCCACAATGACGAGCATTTTGCGGAGCCTTTCATGACCGATTTCACCCACGACGCGATCCTCGACGCCACCGGCCTGAACTGCCCGGAGCCGGTGATGATGCTGCACAAGCATGTGCGCGAGCTGGTATCCGGCGGCGTGCTCAAGGTCATCGCCACCGACCCGTCGACCCGCCGCGACATCCCCAAGTTCTGCATCTTCCTCGGCCACGAGCTGCTCGGCCAGCAAGAAGACGCCGGAACCTACCTGTACTGGATCCGCAAGAAGGCCGACTGAGCCTGCCGCGATCGCGCTACACTGCGCTCCCCTGACAGGAGAGCGCCATGCTGATAGTTGCCGACGAGAATATCCCGCTGCTCGATGCCTTCTTTGCCGGTTTCGGTGAAATTCGCCGTTATCCCGGCCGGGCCATCGACGCCGACTGCGTCAAGGACGCCGACGTGCTGCTGGTACGCTCGGTGACTCGCGTCGATCGGCAACTGCTTGAGGGCAGTCGGGTGGGCTTCGTCGGCACCTGCACCATCGGCACCGATCATCTCGACCTCGAGCATTTCGCCGAAGCCGGTATCCACTGGAGCAGTGCGCCGGGCTGCAACGCCCGTGGCGTGGTGGATTACGTGCTGGGCAGCCTGCTGACCCTGGCCGAGCTCGAGGGGGCCGACCTGGGCAAGCGCGTCTATGGCGTGGTCGGCGCGGGTGAGGTCGGCGGGCGGCTGGTGCGGGTGCTGCGCGGCCTTGGTTGGAAGGTGCTGGTGTGCGACCCGGTGCGCCAGGCCAGCGAGACCGGCGATTTTGTCGATCTCGATAGTGTCCTCGCGCAGTGTGATGTGATCAGCCTGCACACGCCGCTGCAGCGTGGCGGCGAGCACCCGACCTGGCACCTGCTCGACAAGTCGCGCCTGGCCCGCTTGCGCGCAGGCGCCTGGCTGATCAACGCCAGCCGTGGGCCTGTGGTGGACAACGCGGCCCTGCGCGAACTGCTGCTGGATCGCGAGGATCTGCACGCGGTGCTTGATGTGTGGGAGGGAGAGCCGCAGGTGGACCTGCAACTGGCTGACCTGTGCACCCTGGCCACGCCGCACATCGCCGGCTACAGCCTGGACGGCAAGCAGCGGGGCACGGCGCAGATTTACCAGGCCTTCTGCCGCTGGCGCGGGGAGCCCGAGCAGGTGCGCCTTGCCGACCTGCTGCCGGCGCCGGGCCTTGCGCGGATCGAGTTTGACGCGAGCGCGGATTCGGCGTGGGCATTGGCCACCCTGTGCCGGGCGGTCTACGACCCACGTCGTGACGATGCCGATTTCCGTCGCAGCCTGAGCGAAGATCCGCTCGAACAGCGTGCGGCGTTCGACCTGCTGCGCAAACACTACCCGGTAAGGCGTGAGATCGAGGGGCTGGCGGTGGGTGTACGTGGGGAGGCGCCGCAGCTGGCGCAACTGGTCAGTGCGCTGGGGGCGGTGCTGGCCTGAGGCTCGGCCACTAAAAACCCGGCGCAAGCGCCGGGTTGCACGCAATTCAGGGGTCAGGTCTTGCGGGTTTTCTCGGCCCGGCTGGCTTCCAGGTCCTTGCAGGCCTTCTGGATCATCTGCTCGGTGATGGGTACCTCGCGGCCCTGGGCATCGATGATCGAGCCGCAGACCTGATGTTGCGCAGGGGGCTGGGTCTTGGGCGTATCGGTGTGCTGCAAGCTCATGTCCTGTCTCCTCTTTCAGGTTCAAGCTCAAGGTATCGCTTCGCCGTGACTGGTCTGTGACAGCTTTTCGGCTTCATGCTGGATCAGTCCACCAGAAAGCGCGGCAAAGCTCCAGTCACACTTTAGAACGAATGGGCATAGCCACTGTCGCTCCGTCCGGGCATGGGACGACCTCGCATTCCCAGGCGTTGCATAGCGCCGACGAGTGGTAGTCTGCTACCAATCCCCTGTGGAACGACCTTTGCCATGTCCGATCCGATCTCTCCCCGCCAACGCCGCGCCCTGCACCTGGGCTGGCAGTTCGTGCGACCCTATCGCCGCCAGGCGCTGCTGGCCTTGCTGGCGCTGGTGGTCACTGCCGCCATCACCCTGTCCATGGGGCAGGGGATCCGCCTGCTGGTCGATCAGGGCTTCATGACCGGCTCGGCGCACCAGCTCAACCAGACCATTGGCCTGTTCCTGCTGCTGGTGCTGGCCCTGGCGGTGGGGACGTTCGCCCGCTTCTACCTGGTGTCGTGGATCGGCGAGCGCTGCGTGGCCGATATCCGCCGGGCGGTGTTCGACCACCTGGTCGGCCTGCACCCGGGTTTTTTCGAGGACAACCGCAGTTCGGAGATCCAGTCGCGGCTGACCGCCGACACCACCTTGCTGCAGTCGGTGATCGGCTCGTCGCTGTCGATGTTCCTGCGCAATGCGCTGATGGTGGTCGGCGGGGTGATCCTGCTGTTCGTCACCAACCCCAAGCTGACCAGCATCGTGGTGCTGGCCCTGCCCCTGGTGCTGGCGCCGATCCTGCTGTTTGGCCGGCGCGTACGCAGCCTGTCGCGGCAGAGCCAGGACCGGGTGGCCGATGTCGGCAGCTATGTCGCCGAGACCCTTGGCCAGATCAAGACGGTGCAGGCCTACAACCACCAGGCGCGCGACCAGGCACTGTTCGGCGACACCGTGGAGGCGGCGTTCGATGTGGCGCGCCGTCGCATCGCCCAGCGCGCCTGGCTGATCACCCTGGTGATCGTGCTGGTGCTTGGCGCAGTGGGGGTGATGCTCTGGGTCGGCGGCATGGATGTGATCGCCGGGCGTATCTCCGGCGGCGAGCTCGCCGCGTTCGTGTTCTACAGCCTGATCGTCGGCAGCGCCTTTGGCACCCTGAGCGAGGTGATTGGCGAATTGCAACGGGCCGCCGGTGCCGCCGAGCGCATCGCCGAGCTGCTGGCGGCGCAGACGGCGATCCTGGCGCCGTCACAGCCGGCGGGATTGGCGCACGGGCGCGCCAGTGGCGACATCGAACTGCGCGAGGTGCGCTTCGCCTACCCGTCACGGCCCGCGGTGGCGGCCGTCGACGGCCTGAGCCTGCATGTCCGTCCCGGCGAGACCGTGGCGCTGGTTGGGCCGTCGGGGGCCGGCAAATCGACCTTGTTCGACCTGCTGCTGCGGTTCTACGATCCGCAAGGTGGCGCGATTCTGCTCGATGGCCAGCCGATAACCGGTCTGGCGCCTGCCGACCTGCGCCGCCAGTTTGCCCTGGTGGCCCAGCAACCGGCGTTGTTTCGCGGCACGGTCGAGGCCAACATCCGCTATGGTCGGCCCGAGGCCAGCCTGGCCGAGGTCGAGGCGGCGGCGCGCGGTGCCCATGCCCATGAGTTCATCATCCAGCTGCCTCAGGGCTACCAGACACCCTTGGGCGAAGGGGGCGTGGGCTTGTCCGGTGGCCAGCGTCAGCGCCTGGCGATTGCCCGGGCGCTGTTGGTGGATGCGCCGATCCTGCTGCTGGACGAAGCCACCAGCGCGTTGGACGCGCAAAGCGAGTATCTGATCCAGCAGGCATTGCCAGAACTGATGGCCGGGCGCACCACGCTGGTCATCGCCCACCGCCTGGCGACGGTGCAGCATGCCGACCGTATCGCGGTGATCGACAAAGGCCGACTGGCGGCAGTCGGGCCCCATCGACAATTGATCGAGCAAAGCCCACTCTACGCCCGCCTGGCAGCACTGCAATTCAACTCGGGCTGAGCGTCTTTGTTGTCGCTGTTTTGTAACAATTCTGTAGCAATTGCCTGAGACTATCTGCCTCGGCTATTGCGCAGGTGCTTGCCCTGGCTGCCATCGCCCGATGGCGGCGTTGATGGGGCAGTGAACGAGGACAAGGACGCCTCTGTCGGCGGTGCCGGCGTGCGCCGTTTCCCTCTTCCTTGTTCCGAGATCCGCAATCTTGCGTAAGTCCCTCAGAGTGCAAATTCTCTCCCTGCTCGGTGGCAGCCTGTTGGCGATCCTGTTGATCGCCCTGGTGTGCTTCCAGTTCCTGTCGTCCAGTGTGCGCGGCTACGCCGAGTTGGTGGACGGCCCCTTGCGTGCCTCGCAACTGATCGACGAAGCCAACCTGCAGTTCAAGATCCAGGTGCAGGAGTGGAAGAACGTGCTGCTGCGTGGTCGCCAGCCCGCGGAGCTGGACAAGTACTGGCAGCAGTTCCAGGCCCGCGAGCAGCAGGTTCAGCAATTGCTGGGGCAATTGATCGACAGCAGCGACCCGGCGCTCAAGGCGCGCCTGGAGCAGCTCAAGGCCAGCCACCGCCAGCTGGGTTCGGCCTACGAGCAAGGGCGCCAGGCATTCCTGGCCGCCGGTGGCGACCCGGTGGCCGGCGACCTGGCGGTCAAGGGCGTGGACCGCGCCACCAGCGACCAGATGAGTGCACTGGTGGAGCAACTGCGCGCCGATGCCCACGGGCGTGCCGACGCCATCAGCGCCAGCGCCGAGCGCACGGTGTGGTTGGGCGTGCTGGTGATGCTGGCCTCGGCCGTGCTGGTCGGGCTGTTCAGCCTATGGCTGGTCAACCGCAGCCTGGTCGAGCCGATTCGCCAGTTGATCGACTACGTCGCCCAGCTCAGCCAGGGGCGTTTCGCCGCCCGGGTCGACAGCCGCCGCGAGGATGAACTCGGACGCCTGGCGCTGGCCGCCAACACCCTGCGCGATTTTCTTGCCGACACCGTTGGCCGGCTCAAGGACAACGCCGAGGAACTGGAGAACGCCAGCGGCCAGCTCAGCCGTATTGCCGGCGACATGGCCCACGGCACCCATGATCAATTCCTGCGTACCGACCAGGTCGCCACGGCCATGCACGAGATGTCCGCCACCGCCCAGGAAGTGGCCCGCCATGCCGCCGATGCCGCCCGCGCGGCGGACGAGGCCGACCACAGCGCCCAGGCGGGCGAGCAGGTCATGCAGCGCACCATCGACACCATTGCCGTGGTCAACCGCGAAATCGCCGGCACCGCAGCGGTGATTCGCCACCTGGAAAACGACAGCACGCGCATCGGCAAGGTGCTTGAAGTGATTCGCGGCATCGCCGAACAGACCAACCTGCTGGCGCTCAACGCCGCCATCGAAGCCGCCCGTGCCGGCGAGGCCGGACGGGGTTTCGCGGTGGTGGCCGATGAGGTGCGCAGCCTGGCCCAGCGCACCGCGGCATCGATCGCCGAGATCCACCAGATCATCGAGGCGGTGCAGTCGGGCGCGGTGGAGGCGGTCAAGGCCATCGAGAGTGGCCAGCAGCGCAGCGAGGAGGGCGCCGAACAGGTGCAGCAGGCCGGGCAGATGCTGCAGCGCATCACCACGGCGGTGGAGGCGATCCGCGATATGAACCGCCAGATCGCCACCGCCGCGGAGGAGCAGACCAGCGTCGCCGAGGACATCTCGCGCAACCTGGTCGAGATCACCCGCATCGCCACCGCCAACCAGCAGGCGGTGCAGCACACCGAACAGGCCGGACAGCGCCTGCACGGACTGTCGGGTCAGTTGGGCGAAGTGACTTCCCGCCTGACCGCCTGACGGTAGTGCGGGGCGCGAAGCGGCCCTTAGGGGGAATTCCGCCAACCTGCCAGGCAAAGCGCCTGTTTAGCTGGCGGATTGCCGCCACCAACCCGACAGATCCCGTTGCGACAGCCCTGAACCATTGGCCCAGAGCAACCTGGCACACTCCCTGCTTTACGGCGCCCCGGGCCAAGGCCCGAGGCGATCGTGCCCCGATTTCGCGAAACTCCTGCCAACCACAACAACAACCGGGCGTGCACACCGGGGGCAACGACTGCCAATCCTTCACTTCAATTGGATTGAGCTAATGAAAAAAATCCTGCTGACGCTCCTGTGCCTGAGTGTCATCGGCTGCTCCAAGCCCGCGGAGCCGCAAAAGTCCGTCGATGTGCTGCTGATCGGCGGCGGCATCATGAGCGCAAGCCTCGGGACCTACCTCACCGAACTGGAACCGAACTGGAAAGTCGACGTCTACGAGCGCATGGACCAGGTCGCCGAAGAGAGTTCCAACGCCTGGAACAACGCCGGCACCGGCCACTCGGCGTTCTGCGAGCTGAACTACACCAGCGTCGGCAAGGACGGCAGCATCGACATCAGCAAGGCGGTCAACGTCAACGAACAGTTCGAGGTGTCCAAGCAGTTCTGGGCCTACCAGGTCGAGCAGGGCGTACTGAGCAACCCGCGATCGTTCATCAACAACGTGGCGCACATGAGCTTTGTCTGGGGTGACGAGAACGTCGCCTTCCTGCACAAGCGCGTCGAGGCTTTGCAGCACAGTTCGCTGTTCCGCGGCATGGAGATCACTGAGGATCACGAGCAGATCCGCCAGTGGGTGCCGCTGGTGATGGAGGGGCGCGACCCCGGGCAGAAGGTGGCCGCGACCCGCATGGCCATCGGTACCGACGTGAACTTCGGCGAGATCACCCGCCAGCTGTTTGCTGCCATGACCCGCAACCCGAACGTGCAACTGCACCTGGGCCATGAAGTGCGCGACATCGTGCGCAACGACGACGGCAGCTGGAATGTGGTGGTGGCCGACCTGGCCAAAGGTGGCAAGGAGTCTGCGGTCAAGGCCAAGTTCGTCTTCATCGGCGCCGGTGGCGGCGCGCTAAAGTTGCTGCAGAAGTCCGGCATCCCGGAAGCCGAGGGCTATGCCGGCTTCCCGGTCGGTGGCCAGTTCCTGATGACCGACAACGCCGATCTGGTCGCTCGCCACAAGGCCAAGCTGTACGGCAAGGCTTCGGTCGGCGCGCCGCCGATGTCGGTGCCGCACCTGGACACACGGGTGATCGATGGCAGGGAGGTGCTGCTGTTCGGTCCGTTCGCGACCTTCTCCACCAAGTACCTCAAGCACGGCTCGTTGCTGGACATGTTCAGTTCGCTGACCACCCACAATATCCGCCCGATGATGCAGGCCGGCATCGACAACATCGACCTGAGCACCTACCTGATGGGCCAGTTGATGCTCAGCTTCGACGACCGCATGGCGGCCCTGCGCGAGTACTTCCCCAACGCCAAGAACGAAGACTGGCAGCTGCTCCAGGCCGGTCAGCGCGTGCAGGTGATCAAGAAGGACCCCGTGCACGGTGGCGTGTTGCAGTTCGGCACCGAAGTGGTGGCCGCCGAGGATGGCAGCATCGCCGCGCTGCTGGGTGCCTCGCCCGGTGCCTCGACCGCCGCGCCGATCATGCTGAGCGTGCTGGAGAAGACCTTCAAGGATCGGATCAAGAGCGCCGAGTGGCAGGCCAAGCTCAAGGAAATCGTGCCGACCTACGGCCAGAAGCTGAACAATGATCTTGAGTTGACCAACAAGACCCGCGAATGGAGCAGTGCGCGTTTGCAGCTGCTGCATGTGCCCGTGTTGCCGGAGTAATCGCACAAGCGTGGGGGCGGGCTGGCCTGCTCCCACCAGTGACTGGCTTTTTCGCGGGCAACAAAAAACCCGCGCAAGGCGGGTTTTTTGCAGGATTTGGTCGGAGAGACAGGATTCGAACCTGCGGCCTTCTCGTCCCGAACGAGACGCGCTACCTGGCTGCGCTACACTCCGATGTCCGAAATGCTACTGCATCGATTTTTTCAACGCAACCCCTTGTTGCAAAAAGGAGTTGCGCCAAAAACGCAGGGCTGGATCACAGCTCCTTGACGGTACGGATCTGGTCTTTGTTGATGCGCGTGCGCTTGCCGTCGAGCTGTTCGAATTCGTAGAAGCCGGAGTCGTCGTCATACGAAGGGGTGTCCACCGCCTGGATCTCGCGGCCGTCGTTCAGGGTGATGACGGTTGGCGAGGCGCAGCCGGCGAGGGCGCCCAGGCCCAGGGCAAGCAGGAAGGCGGGAAGGGTCCGTTGGATCATCGTGTTTCTCCAGTGCGATGGTGCTAGATGTCATTAAGACGCAGGGCGTCCACGCAAGTTCCTTGCACAGTGCAGCATAGCGCCATCGTGCTGGCATTGACCAAGAACAACGTCGCGGTCTGGGCGCCGTGGCCTGTGATATAACAGCGCACATTCCCTGTTCCCCTGCGACGGACTCCCATGAAAGCCAAGGCAGATACCCCTTTTGTAGCGCTGAACATCGCCGTGCTGACGGTCAGCGATACCCGTACCTTCGACACCGATACCTCCGGCCAGCTGTTCGTCGATCGCCTGAGCGCCGCCGGCCACCGCCTGGCCGAGCGCGTGCTGCTCAAGGATGACCTGTACAAGATCCGCGCCCAGGTCGCGACCTGGATCGCCGATGACCAGGTGCAGGTGGTGTTGATCACCGGCGGCACCGGCTTTACCGGGCGCGACAGCACTCCGGAGGCCGTGGCGTGCCTGCTGGACAAGCAGGTCGAGGGCTTTGGCGAGCTGTTCCGGCAGATCTCGGTGGCCGACATCGGCACTTCCACCGTGCAGTCCCGCGCCCTGGCAGGCCTTGCCAACGGCACCCTGGTCTGCTGCCTGCCGGGCTCGACCAATGCCGTGCGCACCGGTTGGGACGGTATCCTCGCCGAGCAGCTGGATGCCCGCCACCGGCCGTGCAACTTCGTGCCGCACCTGAAGCAGGCAGCGGCCTGTGACAGCCGTGGTTGAGGGAGCCCGGCCGTTGATGCCGATGGAAGAGGCCTTGCAGCGCCTGCTGGCGCTGGCCGACAAGGCGCCCATCGCCGAGACCGAACACGTCGCGCTGGCCGAAGCCGAAGGGCGCGTCCTGGCCCATGAGCTGGTGGCCGGCCTCGACCTGCCGCCGTGGCCCAACAGCGCCATGGACGGCTACGCACTGTGCCTGGCCGACTGGCAGGGCGAACCGCTGCGGGTGACCCAGCGCATCTTCGCCGGCCACGCGCCACAGCCCCTGGAGCCGGGCACCTGCGCACGGATCTTCACCGGCGCGCCGCTGCCCGAAGGCGCCGATTGCGTTGAGATGCAGGAAAACACCGAAGTGCTCGAGGATGGCCGGGTACGGTTCCTCGAACCCCTGGCACTGTCACAGAACGTTCGCCCCAAAGGCCAGGAAACCCGTGTTGGCGAACAGGTGATGAGCGCCGGCACGCGGTTGGGGCCGATCCAGCTCGGGCTGGCCGCGACCCTGGGTTTCGGCACCCTGCAAGTGCGGCGCCGGCCACGGGTGGCGGTGCTGTCGACTGGTGACGAGCTGGTCGAGCCGGGCCTGCCGCTGGGGCCCGGGCAGATCTACAACAGCAACCGGCGCCTGCTGGTCAGTTGGCTGCAACGCCTGGGCTGCGAGGTGGTGGACGCCGGGATCCTGCCCGACGACCTCGAACGCACCCGCCAGTGCCTGGCCGGGCTGGGCGATGTCGACCTGATCCTGTCCACCGGTGGTGTGTCGGTGGGCGAGGCCGATTTCCTTGGCCTGGCCCTGCGCGAAGCGGGCGAACTGGCGCTGTGGAAGCTGGCGATCAAGCCGGGCAAACCGCTGACCTTCGGCCATTACCAGGGGGTACCGGTGATCGGCCTGCCGGGCAACCCGGCCTCGACGTTGGTCACTTTCGGCCTGCTGGCGCGGCCCTACCTGCTGCGGCGGTTGGGTGTGCACAATGTCGCGCCGCTGCGTTTCAGCGTGCCGGCGGGTTTCGATTGGCCCAAGGCCGGTACGCGGCGCGAATTCCTGCGCGCGCGCATCGAGGATGGCCGGGTGCGCATCTACAAGAACCAGAGCTCCGGTGTGCTGCGCAGCGCGGCCTGGGCCGATGGGGTGGTGGAGGTGCTTGAAGGCAGCACGCCACGGCAGGGGGACCCCGTGGTATTCATCCCATTCAGCGAGCTACTTGGCTAGCACGCCGCCGGGGGCGCCTGCGCCTGCTGGCGCCAGCTGGGTCAGGCGCATGTGCACGTTCTCCAGCTGCTGGGCGGCAACGCTCCAGTCATGGCGCTGGCGGGCGAACTGGCGCCCGGCCTCGCTGAGCTGGCACATGCGCCAAGGCTGGTTGAGCAGTTGCGTGACCAGCAGCGCCAGCTGGCCGCTGTCGTCGCTGCCCAGGTAGTGTTCGCCATTGTTCATGGCCAGGCCCGAGGCGCCCTTGCTGGTGGTGATGACCGGTAGCCCGGCGGCCATGGCTTCGAGGATCTTCACCTTGGAGCCACCGGCATGGCGCAGCGGCGCGAAGAACAGCGCCGAGCGACGCTGCAGCTCGCGCAGGTCGGGGCGGTAACCTACCCATTCGATGCGCGGGTCATTCCAGTGCAGCTTCCAGCTGGCCGGCAACGCGTGCCCGGCAATGGCCAGGCGCACCGCCGGGTTGCTCATCCATACCTGGGGCAGGATCTCCTCCAGCGCCCACTCGATAGCCTCCAGGTTGGCGCCGTACTCGAAATTGCCAACGAACAGCAGGCGCTGGCTGTGCAGGGTGGGGCGCACGTCCTGATAGTGGTCACAGTCCACGCCATTGACCACCACATTCACCGGGCGGCCGCTGATCTGGCCGATCAGCTCGGCATCCTGGGCGCTGACCGCCACCACTTCCGTGGGCTGGCGCAGCACCCTTTGCTCCCAGCGCCGATAGCGCCAGCGGTCGAAGGCGTTCAGCGGGCGCAACCACAATGGCAGGCGGTCATGGCAGGCGGCGCCCATCACCGACTCCAGGTAATGCTCGCTGAGCATGTAGGGCAGGCCCCGGGCCTGCAGGGCCCTCTCGAACGGTTGGAAGCTGTAGCTGTGCTCGATCTGGATCACATCCCAGGGTTCGTCCAGCAGTTGCTCGAAGCGGTGCCGCAGGCAAGGTGCCAGGCCATTGATGATGGCCCGCATGGGGTAGTCGATGATGGGTGAGGCGAGCAGGTTCAGCGGGCTGTTCAGTGGCCGCCTGGGGAGCACGATCAGGCGTTCCACCAGGGGTTCCAGGGCTTCGCGCGCGGTGTCGCTCAACGGGATCTTCGACTGCACCAGCAAGGTAATCCGGTGGCCATGCTGCGCCAGGGCGCGCAGCAGGTGGTATTGCCGGGTCTTGCTGCCGCTGGTGGTGGGCCAGGGCAGGTAGGGCAGGGTCCAGAGTATGCGCATGAGCCCGAATCCTCGCGGTTGGCCGGGTGTCGGCCCTGGATGGCAAAAACGCGCCCTCTGGCAGTCAGGCAGGTGCTGCTGCCGCCGGGGCGCGTCCATAGATATCAGTAAAGCGTACGATGTCGTCTTCGCCCAGGTATTCGCCGCTCTGCACCTCGATCATCACCAGGTCGATGACCCCGGGGTTGGTCAGGCGGTGGCTGCGCCCGGGCTTGATGAAGGTGGACTCGTTGGTGTCCAGCAGGAACTCCTCCTGGCCATTGGTCACGCAGGCCATGCCGCTGACCACGATCCAGTGCTCGCTGCGATGATGGTGCATCTGCAGCGACAGCGATTCGCCAGGGCGGACCATGATGCGCTTGATCTTGAACCGTGGCCCTTCCTCGAGCACCGTGTACAGGCCCCAGGGGCGGGTCACGGTGCGGTGCAGGCGGTAGGCGTCATGGCCCTGGCGCTTGAGCTGCTGGGCGATCACCTTGACTTCCTGGCTGCGCGCGGCATCGGCGATCAGCAGGGCGTCGGGGGTGTCGATGACGATCAGGTTGTCCAGGCCGACCGCGCCGACCAGGCGCCGTGGCGAGTCGATGTAGCAGTTGCTCACGTCATGCAGCACGGTTTCGCCGTTGCAGTGGTTGCCCTGGCCGTCGGCCGGGCGCAGCTCACGTACCGCTTCCCAGCAGCCGATGTCGCTCCAGCCGATGTCGCATGGCACCACGGCCACCTGGGCGGACGGTTCCATGAGGGCATAGTCGATGGATATATCCGGCACCAGGGCGAAGCGGTCGGGGTCGAGTTCCACCTGACGGCCGCCCGTGCCCTCCTTGACCTGGCTCTGTTCCAGGCAGTCGGCCACGCTGCGCAGGACCTCGGGGGCATGGACTTGCAGCTCCTGCAGCACGGTGCCGACGCGCAGGCAGAACATGCCAGCGTTCCACAGGTGCCGACCACCGTCGAGGTAGCCCTGGGCGGTGTCGGCGTCGGGCTTTTCGACGAAGCGGGCGACCTGGTAGCCGCCGTCAGTGATCGGCTGGCCCTGCTCGATATAGCCGAAACCCGTTTCGGCACGGGTCGGTTGCAGGCCGAAGGTGGTCAGCCAACCTTGTCCGGCCAGTGCCAGGGCCTGCCCGACGGCCGCCTCGAAAGCGCCCTGGTCTTGAATCAAATGGTCGGCGGGCAGCACCAGCAGCAGGCTGTCTTCGCCGTGCAGGCGGGCGCAGTGCAGTGCAGCGGCGGTAATGGCAGGGGCGGTGTTGCGACCCAGGGGTTCGAGAATGAAATCGAGGGCCACGCGTGCTGCACCGACCTGGCGATATTCGTCCTGGGTGCGGAACACCACTTCGCGGTTGGTCACCGTGAGCACCCGCTCGACCCCGGGCAGGCTGCTGGCGCGGCTGAAGGTCTTCTGCAGCAGGCTCATGCCGTCGGGCAGGCGCATGAAGGGCTTGGGCATCGCTTCACGCGAGACCGGCCACAATCGGGTGCCGGCGCCGCCAGCGATGATGCAGGGGATCAGAACGCTCATAGTCACAACCTCGAATCGGTGCGCTGTGGGCAGCGCAATGCAAGGGAATCACGACCTGTCAGGCGTCTGGCGGCGCAAAGTCAATAAACTGACTTTTATGAGCGGCATCTTCCATGAAGGCCAAATATTTGTCGAATGATGCGCCTGTCACGAGCGGCTTTCAATGGCAATTGCAGGAAACGGCGGTTTTTGGGCGAGGCATGCAGCAATCCGTGCGCGTTCATGGTCGAGATTGCAGTAGGACATTTCTGTGCACTGTTCCGGGAGGGCGACATGAGCGAGCGCAAGGCATTGCTGATCCTGCATGGCAAGCAGGCCACCAACGAAGACGTGCGAGCCGCGGTGGGTCAGCTGCGTGAGCGTGGCTGGAAGCTGGATGTGCGCCTGACCTGGGAGGGCGGTGATGCCCAGCGCCTGGTCGAGGAGGCTCTGGCGGCGGGCTATGCTCACGTGGTGGCCGGCGGCGGTGATGGCACGTTGCGCGACGTGGCCGAGGCCATGGGGCTGGCGGCTACCCAGGCCAGCCTGGCGCTGCTGCCGCTGGGCACGGCCAACGACTTCGCCAAGGCGGCCGGTGTGCCGCTTGAGCCGCAAGCGGCCCTCGACCTGCTGGAGGTACCGGCACGGCCGATCGATCTGGGCCGGGTGGGTGACCAGCTGTTCCTGAACATGGCTACCGGCGGATTCGGCACCCAGGTCACCGCCAATACCTCTGAAGACCTGAAGAAAGTGCTGGGCGGCGCAGCCTACCTGTTCACCGGGCTGTCGCGCTTCAGTGAGCTGCAGGCGGTCTCGGTCGAGCTGCAGGGTCCGGGGTTCCAGTGGCAGGGCGAGTTGCTGGCGCTGGGCATCGGCAATGGTCGTCAGGCCGGCGGCGGGCACGTGCTATGCCCTGAGGCGAGCGTGGACGATGGCCTGCTGGATGTCGGCATCCTGCCGGCGCCCCAGGAGATGGCCGGGGCTTTGCGCGATCTGTTGGCCGGTGAGGGGCTGTTCGTGCGCGCCCGCTTGCCATGGGTGGAGATCAAGGGCGCCCAGGGGCTGGATATGAACCTCGACGGCGAGCCCCTGCAAGCGGCCAGCCTGCGTTTCGAGGCCGTGCCCAAGGCGCTGCGCGTGCACCTGCCGGCGGATTCGCCATTGCTCAGTCGTCCAGGCTGATGATCTTCTCGCGCACGGCGAACAGCACCAGGCCCGCCACATCGTAGATCTGCAGGCGCTTCATGATCTGCGAGCGATGGGTTTCCACGGTCTTGATCGACAGGCCCAGGCCGCCGGCGATCTCCCGGGTGGATTTGCCACGCACGATCAGGCGCAGGATCTCCAACTGACGGGCGGTCAGGTTGTGGTGGCCTTCGTTGTTCGATTGACGGCCGCTCTGGGCGCGCAACAGCGCCTGGTTGATCACAGTGTGGGCGATGGCCGGGCTGAGGTAGCGTTCGTCGTTGCGCAGGGCGGTCAGTGCCTGCTCCAGTTCGGTGGCCGTGGTGTCCTTGAGCAGGTAGCCATGGGCGCCGCTCTCCAGGGCGCGCATGATCAGCTCCGGGTCGGTGTGCATGGACAGGATCAGCACCTTGCAGGTGCAGCCGCTTGCCCGTAGCTGCGTGAGAGCGTCCAGGCCGCTGGTCGAGCGCATGGAAATATCCAGCAGGACGATGTCTGGCGCGAGACGCCGGACGTGCTCCAGCAGTTGGCCACCATCGTCGGCCTCGCCAATCACGGTGTAGCCGGGGATGTCCGATACCAGGGCCCTGACGCCTGCGCGAATCAGGGAATGGTCGTCCACCAGCAATAATCTACAGGTCATCGGGAGCGGGAGTCCTGGCACGTTCTTGGTTGCGGGGTGGCCATGGGAAGAGGGCGTCGATCCGGGTGCCCTGGCCGGGCTGGCTGGTGATGCTCAGGCTGCCCTGCAGCGCTGTCACACGTTCCTGCATGCCAGCCATGCCGCGCAGGCCGCTTTCTGCTGGCGTCTGCGCCGGCACGAAGCCGCCGCCGTCATCCTGGATCGACAGCGCCAGGCCGGCTGAGGTGCGCTGCAGGCGGACCACCAGATTGCGTGCGTGTGCGTGGCGGAGCATGTTGGTGACCGCTTCCTGGGTGATGCGAAAGGCCGCCATGGTCACCTCTTCGCTGATGCCGCCCAGGCGTTGGTTGCATTCAAGACTCCAGTGCACCTCGGTGTTTTCCAGGGTGCGCAGCAAATGCGCGCGCAGGCTCGCCTCCAGGCCCAGGCTGGCCAGTTGTCGAGGATTGAGAATGGTGGAAACGTCGCGCACGTTGCCCAGCGTATGGTCCAGGGTGCTGCGCAAGGTAGCGCAGTGCTCCTGCAGGTCCGCCGGCACCCGGCGTTGCAGCCAGTCGACCTGCAGCTTGGCGGCGGTCAGCAGTTGACCGATATCGTCATGCAGTTCACGGCTCAGGCGCTGGCGCTCGCTCTCTTGCACCTTGAGCATGCGCGTGGCCAGTTCCGCCGGGCGCAGGTTGATCGAGCGCGCCCAATGGCGCAGGTGCCAGCCGACGCCGATCATCGCCAGCAACTGGAGCAACAGCAGGCTGGCCGACAATGGCAGGGTGCGCAGGTACACCACCAGGTTTGCCGCCAGCGATGCAATGCACAGCAGCGTGGTCGTCCAGCGGAGCAGGGCAACTCTGGAGCGGCAACGCTGGAGGAACTTCAAGCGTGGGAGCATAGATAGGGAAGCCACTGAGTTATTGCAGTTGAGGGCATTGCACATGCCTGGCCAGAGGTGCTGGTGCCGTGCATTCAATCAAGCACCGGGCACGTATCCAATCACCCGATAGTCTGGGTGCGCATGTTCGAACGTGCGCATGTTATCACTTTGATTGAATTTGGTCGCGGGGGGATAACTGCTTGAAACCTCGGATTTTCCGGGCTGTGGCGGGTCTGGCGGGCAAGGCGCTGGCTAGCATAGTGCCATTATTAAAAGATGTTTCCAGTGCGCCTCGATCAACTAAAAAACCAGCGGGCAAAAACATTTGGAAAAACTTGCCAAACTTTTCAAGTTAAACCCTGAGTGAGTTTAGTTGCCGCGCATTTAGTCGGGTTAATGATGGCGGTCGGCTGCACTGAGGCTTTGCTCTGCAAGCGCATCCTGGGCGTGGGGGTGGGCGCAGAACGTGCCGGCTTCCTGGCAATCGGCACACAGTTGCGATGCCGGCTGGCCCAGGGTGGTGGCGAGCTCGGCCAGCAGGCGTCGTTGCTCCTCGGTGTCCATGTCCAGGCGGCCGGTCTGCGGGTCGAGCAGCTCCAGTTGCCAGTCCAGCAGGGTCAGGCAGGCCGCAAGCGCGGGCAGGCTGGTACCGTGCAGGTGCTGCTGGGCGCACGCGGGCGCGAGCAGTCGTTGCAGGGCCAGGGCATGGTGGGCCACTTCGAGCAGGTCGAGCGCGACTGCTCGTCGGGCGAGAGTGTCGAGTGCGGCATTGAGGCTGTGGCAGGCATCCGGATCGTTGGTGATCAGCTCCAGGTGCTGCAGGCATTCCTGGGACCTGGCCAACAGGACCTGCGCATCCTGCAGAAAGGCCGCCACGGCGGCGTTGTGCAGTGGAGTGCTATCCATCATGGCGCCCCGTCTTCAGGGATTGGCCGTACCAAGATGATCGCTCGCAAAAGCCTGACTCCGTTCATGCAGTGAGAATGGCGTCACATTAATGGCTAATGGATATTGCGAACATCAGGTTGGACCCGATTGCCACTAGGGGTTTCCCTGATGCGGTTTCAGGCGGGTCGTTCGTTGCGAACGACGGGCATGGCAGGATGTGGCAGCAGTAAAGCATGATGGTAAAGTGATATCAATCACCCCGCATGGCTTTTTCCATCAGGGGTCAAGCTGTGCCCGTGTCCGCCGATACAGGGGGATGCATTCACTTTTTCCCGACTCACGCCTGGGGGCTTCCAATGGCTGGCATTCTCGACACGGTAGACCAACGCACGCAACTGGTGGGTGAGAACCGCCTGGAAATCCTCATGTTCCGGCTGGCCGGCCGGCAGTTGTTCGCCATCAACGTGTTCAAGGTCCAGGAGGTGCTGCAACTGCCCAAGCTGACCCTGATGCCGCAGCGCCATTCGTTCGTCTGTGGCGTGGTCAACCTGCGCGGCCAGACGCTGCCGGTCATCGACCTGTCCCAGGCAATCGGCATGCGTCCGCTGCAGCCGGGGCCAAACAGTACCATCATCGTCACCGAGTACAACCGCTCGGTGCAGGCGTTCCTGGTGGGGGGCGTGGATCGTATCGTCAACATGAACTGGGAAGCCATCATGCCGCCGCCGGCCAGCGCTGGCCGCCAGCACTACCTCACGGCGATCACCAAGGTCGACGAGCAACTGGTGGAGGTCATCGACGTGGAGAAGGTGCTGGCCGAGATCGTGCCCTACAACGCCAAGGTCTCCCGCGACAAGCTCGAAGACCCGGTGCTGGCCCGCGCCCGTGGCCGCGAGGTGCTGCTGGTGGACGACTCCACCGTGGCCCTGGCGCAACTGCGCGATACCCTCTCGCAACTGGGGGTCAAGCTGCACGTGGCCAGCGACGGCCTCAAGGCCCTGCGCCTGCTCAAGGGTTGGGCGGACGCAGGGGAGAATGTCTGCGAGAAGTTGCTGATGGTCTTCACCGATGCCGAGATGCCCGAGATGGATGGTTACCGGCTGACCACCGAAATCCGCAACGACCCGCGCTTGCGTGGCCTGTACGTGGTACTGCATACCTCGCTGTCGGGCAGCTTCAACGAATCCATGGTCAAGAAGGTCGGTTGCGACAACTTCCTGTCCAAGTTCCAGCCCGATCGCCTGGTGGATGTGGTGCGTCAACGCCTGAGTCTGGACGACGCCACGGTGTAACGGCTGTACCGATCCGGTATAAGCTTGGCCTTTCGACTGGCGCAAGGTGGCAGGGATGTTTCTCAGTGCGTTGTATCGGTACCCGGTGAAATCGGCGCAGGCCCAGCGCCTGCAGGCGTCGGTTGTCGGCAACCTGGGCCTGGACGGGGACCGGCGCTGGCTGGTGGTGGAGCAGGAAAACGGCCGCTTCCTGACCCAGCGCGCCTGGCCGAGGCTGGGGCAGGTTGGCGCCAATTACGGCGAGCAGGGCCAACTGCTGCTCCAGGCGCCGGGGCAGGCACCCTTGGAGGTGCCGGTACCGCCCGCCGACGAGGCCCTGCGCGGCGTCACCATCTGGCGCGACACCTTGCGCGTGCCGGATGCCGGCGATGCCGCCGCAGCCTGGCTCAGCGAGCTGCTGGGCAAGGCGGTAAGGCTGGTGTACTGCCCCGAGCAGCGGGCCCGCTACCTGCCCAGCGGCTACGGTCTCAACAGTGACCGGGCGGCCTTTCCCGATGGTTTCCCCCTGCTGTTGATCGGCCAGGCCTCGCTGGATGAGTTGAGCCGTCGGGTGGGGCGCCCGATGGAGATGCTGCGTTTTCGCCCGAACCTGGTGGTCGAGGGGGCCGAGGCCTTTGCCGAAGACCGCTGGAAGCGCATCCGTATTGGCGACATGACCTTCCGCGTGCTCAAGCCGAGCGTGCGCTGCATCCTCACCACCCTCGATCCCGCCACGGGCGAACGCAGCCCGGACCGTGAGCCGTTGACCACGCTCAAGACGTTCCGCGAAAAGGAAGGGGATGTGCTGTTTGGCCAGAACCTGGCGGTGGATGGCGAGGGGGAACTGAAGGTGGGGATGGACGTCGAGGTTCTGGAATAGCGTCATCGCGGGGCAAGTCGCATCGGCGCACCGATGCGACTTGCCCCGCGACAGGGCTCTAATCACATATCGTCGAAATACCGCTCATGCCAATCCACCAGCGGCTGCGGTGAATTGAGCTTCTGCCCGTAGATGACCGAATACGACAGCACGTTCTGCACGTACTGGCGCGTCTCGTCGAACGGAATCGATTCGACCCACACATCGAAACTCAGGTGCTTGGCTCCCTTGAGCCACTGGCGTACGCGCCCGGGGCCGGCGTTGTAGGCGGCCGAGGCCAGCACGCGGTTACCGTTGAACTGGCTGTGCACCTGGCTCAGGTAGGCAGCGCCGAGCTGGATGTTCTTGTCCGGGTTGAAGACCTGGGCCGGCGAAGCCAGCGGGATGCTGAACTTGCGCGCGGTTTCCTTGGCGGTGCCCGGCATCAGCTGCATCAAGCCGCTGGCGCCGACGCTGGAACGGGCGTCTTCCATGAAGGCGCTTTCTTGGCGGGTGATGGCGAATACCCAGCTCGAATGCAGGCCGCGAACCTTGGCTTCGCGCACCAGGGTGTCGCGGTGGGCCATGGGGAAGCGGATGTCCAGGTCGTCCCAGTACTGGGCCTGGCTGATGGTGCGGATGGCCGGGAAGTACCAGCGCATGTCGTAGGCCAAGCGGGCCTGGGCGACCATTTCGTCACGGTTGAAGTGGCGGCTGACGTGGTACCACTCGCGGCGCCCCTCGACAATCTGGCCACGGGCGTGGAACTCCAGTGCGCGGCGGATGCCGGGGGTGTTGCGGACCTTGTTGGTTATCGCTTGGCTCAGTGCCAGCGGCTTGTTGTTCAGCTGGTAGGGGGTCTGCGCCCGGTCGGCGGCGAGGAAGCCATAGAAGTCGCGTTCGCGGGCGACGGTCTTGTACAGCAGCGGGACCTGCGGGTTGTTCGGCTGGGCCAGCTCCAGGCTGCGCGCCTGCCAGTACTTCCAGCGGTTACTACTGGCCAGGTCCTGGGGCAGGCGCTTGGTCAGTTCGTAGGCTTCTTCCCAGCGGGCCAGGCGCAGCAGCAGGCGCAGGCGCCATTCGCTGACAGTGTTGTCGCGCAGCTCCGGGTCGTAGCGGGTCATCAGGTCGAGGGCGCGCGGGTCGTAGCGGCGGGCCAGGGTCAGGCCGATCTCGCGGGCGATGGCGACCTTCTCGTCACGGGAGAAGTGCATGCGCTGGGCATAGTCGTCGAGCAGCGCCATGGCCTGCTCCGGGTTCTGCCGGGCCAGGCGACGAAGACCAAGGCTGACTACGTCGGACATGGCCTCGTTGACGGGCGTGAAGCGCGAAGGCTGGTTGAGCAACTCGGGCTTCTGCGCCACGTCGATCAGCAGCTTGCCCTGGGGGGCGAGGGTGGTGAGGGTTTTCACCAGATTGTTCGCAAGCCCATAGTTGCGCGCCTGTGCCGCCAGTTTGGCGCGCTGCCAGCGCTTGGCCTCGGTCAGCTGGCCTTCGGCGGCCCACATGGCGAACAGGGTGTCGCAGGCCGTGGGCTGGGACTTGCCGACGTTCCACAGCTTCTCGGCGCTGGCGAAGCCTTCGGCACGCTGGCCGTGGGAGAGCTGGTACTGGCCGTTGAGGCAATCCAGTTCGGTGAAGTTGAGCTTGGGGTCGTAATAGCGGGTGAAGGTGTTCCATTCGCCGCGCTCGGCCAGCCAGCGCAACCAGCGCAATTTCATCCAGTTGGCCTGGGGCAGGTCGCCATGGGCCTTGAGGAAACCCTCGATCTCCTCGTTGCTGGCGCTCTTGAGGCGGGCGGTCAGCTCGTCGTAGGTGAGATAGGGCGTGAGTGGGTAATCGCGCAGCGCCTGCGCGTAGCGCAGGTAGGGGCCCTTGTCGCCCTTGGCCAGGGCGCGCTTGGCCTCGTCGTAGTATTGACGTTGCTGGGTGAGGTCGGCGGCCTGTGCGACGCTCGCGGCGAGGGTGGTCAGCAACAGGCAGGAAGCAATTTGTAACAGGCGGCTGCGCATGATACGTCCGGGCAGTGGAACCATGGAAAGTGACGGCGGAGCCAGCACTGTTGAGTATTACTGCTTAGCTTAGCCGTTTGCCGGTGGCCGGCGAAAGCACTGTGCTTGTATCGAGTTGTTATCCGACGCTCTGTCGCGGCAACGGGCTTTTGATGCCGTGAAGGGGTAAGTCAGGTAGAATGCGCGCCCGGTTTTTGGAGATGATCATGACCCTGCTCAAATTCAGCGATGTGTCCCTCGCGTTCGGCGCCATGCCGCTGTTGGACAAAGTGTCCTGGCAGATCGCCCGTGGCGAGCGGGTGTGCATCATCGGCCGCAACGGCACGGGCAAGTCGAGCATGCTGCGCCTGGTCAAGGGCGAGCAGAAGGGCGATGACGGCGATATCTGGCGCGCCCCAGGCCTGAAGATTGGCGAGCTGCCGCAGGAGCTGCCGGTGGCCGACGAGCGTAGCGTATTCGACGTGGTGGCCGCCGGCCTTGACGGCGTCGGCGAGCTGCTGGCGCAGTTCCATCACCTGAGCCAGAACATCCACGGCGACGAGGATCTGGAAAAGCTCATGCACGTCCAGCACGAGCTCGAGGCCCGTGACGGCTGGCGCTTGCAGCAGGTGGTCGAAAGCACCCTGAGCCGCCTGCAGTTGCCGGCCGACAAGACCCTGGCCGAGCTGTCCGGCGGCTGGCGCCGGCGCGTGCTGCTGGCCCAGGCGCTGGTGTCCGAGCCTGACCTGCTGCTGCTCGACGAACCGACCAACCACCTGGACATCGGCGCCATCGCCTGGCTGGAAGAGGCGCTCAAAGGCTTCGGTGGCGCGGTGCTGTTCATCACCCACGACCGTTCCTTCCTGCAGAACCTGGCCACGCGCATCCTCGAGCTGGACCGTGGCGGGCTGATCGACTGGAACGGCGACTACGCCAGCTTCCTGGTGCACAAGGAGGCCGAACTGGCCGCCGAGGCCACTGCCAACGCGCTGTTCGACAAGCGCCTGGCCCAGGAGGAAGTGTGGATCCGCCAGGGCATCAAGGCCCGACGTACCCGCAACGAAGGCCGCGTGCGCGCGCTCAAGGCGCTGCGCGTGGAGCGCGGCGAGCGCCGTGAACGCCAGGGCAAGGCCAATATCCAGATCGAGGTGGCGGACAAGTCCGGCAAGCAGGTGATGGTGCTGGAGGACGTCAGCTTCGCCCACCAGAATGGACCGAAGCTGGTCAAGGATTTCTCCATGGTGCTGCAGCGCCAGGACCGTATCGGCCTGCTCGGTGCCAACGGCACCGGCAAGACGACCCTGCTCAAGCTGATGCTGGGCGACCTGGAGCCCACCAGTGGCAAGGTCGAGCGTGGCACCAAACTGGAGGTGGCCTACTTCGACCAGATGCGCCATCAGCTGGACCTGGAAAAGACCGTCATCGACAACCTGGCCGAAGGCCGCGATTTCATCGAGATCGATGGCCAGAACCGCCATGTGCTCAGCTACCTCGGCGACTTCCTGTTCAGCCCGCAGCGTGCGCGTACACCAGTCAAGGCGCTGTCCGGGGGCGAGCGCGCGCGCCTGCTGCTGGCCAAGCTGTTCAGCAAGCCGGCCAACCTGCTGGTGCTGGACGAACCGACCAACGATCTCGACGTCGAGACCCTCGAACTGCTCGAGGAGGTGCTGTCGAACTACAAGGGCACGGTGCTGATGGTCAGTCACGACCGGGCCTTCCTCGACAACGTGGTGACCAGCACTCTGGTGTTCGAAGGTGAAGGGCGCGTGCGCGAGTACGTCGGCGGTTACGAGGACTGGATCCGTCAGGGTGGTTCGCCGAAGCTGCTCGGCGTGACCGAGAGCAAGGGTGGCAAGTCCGAGCTCAACAGCGCCGTGGTGCAGGCGCCGGTGGAGGAGGTGGCGCCGCTTGCCGCTGCTACGCCTGCGGCCGATGCCAGCAAGAAGAAGCTCAGCTACAAGCTGCAGCGTGAGCTGGAAATGCTGCCGGGGCAGATCGATGAGCTGGAACGGCGGATGGCCGAGGCACAGGAAGAAGTGAGTGCGGCGGGCTTCTATCAGCGGCCGATTGCCGAGACTGCGGCGGTGCTGGCCAAGATCGAGAAGCTGCAGGGCGAGCTGGACGTGCTGGTGGAGCGCTGGGCCGAGCTGGAAGGCTGAAGCCATCGCGGGACAAGCTCGCTCCCACGCAGCCCTGTTTGACGGGCTTTGTGGGAGCGGGCTTGCCCCGCGATGAAAGTATTACTCGGCCTTCTTCTGCAACCGCACCGCCAACACATCGCACGGCGCGCCGTGCAGCACGTCGTTGGCGGTGGAGCCCAGCAGCAGGGCCAGGCCGTGGCGGCCATGGCTGCCGACCACGATCAGGTCGCACTTCTGATCCTTGGCCAACTGGTGGATTTCCTGGCGCGGCTGGCCGTAGACCAGGTGCGAGTCGCCGCGATTGATATCTGGGTATTTGTTGTACAGGCGCTCCATGCGTTCCTTGGCCTGGTCGAACTGTTGCTGCTGCAACTGCGACAGGTCCATCGGCACGTCGCCGCCGAAGGCCATGGCCATGGGTTCGACGATATGCACCAGGGAGACCTTGGCGCCGCTGGCCAGGGCAATGGCCTTGGCCCGCTTGATCACCGGGTCGCATTCTTCGGTCAGGTCGACAGCGACCAGAAGATGTTCATAGGACATGTGCAGTACTCCTGACAATCGCGATAGTAGAAGTATGGTCGCTTTCGCGCGGATCTTCCGTGAAACCTGACTAACCCGCTCATTTGCAACGCTTTATAAGGTCTACAGATATGACGGTATGGCTGGTGGTGTCAATCCTTGCGCTGATTCTCAGCCCGTTGGCCTGGTTGCGCCCCTCGCGCAAACAGAGCGAGCAGATGAGCCTGCGTCTGGAGGGGCGGCGCATGGGGCTGGCCATGCAACTGGCGCCGCAGCAGTGGCCGCACTGGCTGGTAAACGAGCCGCCAAGCCCCTGCCCGCAGTACCACCGGGCACGACGCAAGGGGCGCGCGGACAGCTGGTGCTACTGGCAGATCACCCCGGGCGTGTGGTGGAACCAGTGGCGCGAGCCCTGCGAGGATCAGCGCCTGGCCGAGACCTTCGCCCGCCTGCCGGCAACGGTCTACAAGGTCGAGGCCGACAGTCGCATGATTGCGCTGTACTGGAGCGAGCGGGGCGACAAATCTGTTTTGCAGGATATTGCCCAGACCCTCGAAACCCTCGCCTGAGCCCGTGTGACACAAAACGGCGCACAGGAGCAAACATGCTCCTGTGCGCCGTTTTGCGTTTGTGCGTGCAAGCACAGGGCCAGGCAGGCCGGAAATACTTTCAATCAGTCGCAGTGTAGCCATCCTGGCCGGATGCGTTTAGAAAAAAAGCACGTCTGCCATCGGGGTGGCCTATCGCTGACATGAATGGAGGGCGATCACTGTCATCATTTTTCGTACCCGGAGGGTAGAAGATGACTGGAAAGTCGCGTTTTCACGGCCTTCGCGAGTATTTGACAACGCGGTTCTTTTCGGGGAATGTGTGCACACCCAAGTCAAACGGGCGTATGAATTGAGCGTTTGTATGTCAGACGGCTCTTACAGAATCCCGATTAGCGCGTCGACGGGTGTGCCTGGGGCGAGGGACCGGTAGACCGGCTCTAGCTGCCAGCGATCGACGTGTACTGTTCAGCTTCCATATCGTGGAGATCAGTTGATGATTTACGAAGGTAAAGCCATCACGGTTAAGGCTCTTGAAAGCGGCATCGTCGAACTGAAGTTCGACCTCAAGGGTGAGTCCGTCAACAAGTTCAACCGTCTCACTCTGAACGAGCTGCGTCAGGCCGTGGACGTGATCAAGGCCGATGCCTCGGTCAAGGGTGTGATCGTCAGCAGTGGCAAGGACGTGTTCATCGTCGGCGCCGACATCACCGAGTTCGTCGACAACTTCAAGCTGCCCGAGGCCGAACTGGTCACCGGCAACCTGGAAGCCAATCGCATTTTCAGTGACTTCGAAGACCTGCAGGTGCCGACCGTGGTCGCCATCAACGGCATCGCCCTGGGCGGCGGCCTGGAGATGTGCCTGGCCGCCGACTACCGGGTCATGGCCAGCAGCGCCAAGATCGGCCTGCCGGAAGTCAAGCTGGGCATCTACCCAGGCTTTGGCGGCACCGTGCGCCTGCCGCGCCTGATCGGCTCGGACAACGCCATCGAGTGGATCGCCTCCGGCAAGGAAAACCGCGCCGAGGACGCCCTGAAAGTCGGCGCCGTCGATGCCGTGGTCGCCCCTGAGCTGCTGCAGGCCGGTGCCCTGGACCTGGTCAAGCGCGCCATCAGCGGTGAGCTGGACTACAAGGCCAAGCGCCAGCCCAAGCTGGAAAAGCTCAAACTCAACGCCATCGAGCAGATGATGGCTTTCGAGACCGCCAAGGGCTTCGTTGCCGGCCAGGCCGGCCCGAACTACCCGGCGCCAGTCGAGGCCATCAAGACCATCCAGAAGGCCGCCAACTTCGGCCGTGACAAGGCCCTCGAGGTCGAGGCCGCAGGCTTCGCCAAGCTGGCCAAGACCTCGGTCGCCGAGAGCCTGATCGGCCTGTTCCTGAACGACCAGGAGCTCAAGCGCAAGGCCAAGGCCCACGACGAGATCGCTCACGACGTGAAACAGGCCGCCGTGCTCGGCGCCGGTATCATGGGTGGCGGCATCGCCTACCAGTCGGCGGTCAAGGGCACGCCAATCCTGATGAAGGATATTCGCGAGGAAGCCATCCAGCTGGGCCTGAACGAGGCCTCCAAGCTGCTCGGCAAGCGCGTCGAGAAAGGGCGCCTGACCCCGGCCAAGATGGCCGAGGCCCTCAACGCCATTCGCCCGACCCTGTCCTACGGTGACTTCGGCAACGTCGATATCATCGTCGAGGCCGTGGTCGAGAACCCGAAGGTCAAGCAAGCCGTGCTGGCTGAAGTGGAAGGCCAGGTGAAAGAGGATGCGATCCTCGCCTCCAATACCTCGACCATCTCCATCAACCTGCTGGCCAAGGCGCTCAAGCGTCCGGAAAACTTCGTCGGCATGCACTTCTTCAACCCGGTGCACATGATGCCGCTGGTGGAAGTCATCCGTGGCGAGAAGTCCAGCGACGTGGCCGTGGCCACCACAGTGGCCTACGCCAAGAAGATGGGCAAGAACCCGATCGTGGTCAACGACTGCCCGGGCTTCCTGGTCAATCGCGTGCTGTTCCCGTATTTCGGCGGCTTCGCCAAGCTGGTCAGCGCAGGCGTCGACTTCGTGCGCATCGACAAGGTGATGGAGAAGTTCGGCTGGCCGATGGGCCCGGCCTACCTGATGGACGTGGTCGGCATCGACACCGGCCACCACGGCCGCGACGTGATGGCCGAAGGCTTCCCGGACCGCATGAAGGACGAGCGTCGCTCGGCCGTCGACGCCCTGTACGAGGCCAACCGCCTGGGCCAGAAGAACGGCAAGGGCTTCTACGCCTACGAGACCGACAAGCGCGGCAAGCCGAAGAAAGTCGCCGACGCCAGCGTGCTCGACGTGCTCAAGCCGGTCATCTTCGAGCAGCGTGAAGTCACCGACGAAGACATCATCAACTGGATGATGGTACCGCTGTGCCTGGAAACCGTGCGCTGCCTGGAGGACGGCATCGTCGCCACCGCCGCCGAAGCCGACATGGGCCTGGTCTACGGCATCGGTTTCCCTCCCTTCCGCGGTGGCGCGCTGCGCTACATCGATTCGATCGGGGTCGCCGAGTTCGTCGCACTGGCCGACAAGTACGCCGACCTGGGGCCGCTGTACCACCCCACTGCGAAGCTGCGCGAAATGGCCAAGAACGGCCAGCGCTTCTTCAACTGAGCGCCCACGAGCTAGAGCGAGAATATTGATATGAGCCTGAATCCAAGAGACGTGGTGATTGTCGACTTCGGTCGCACGCCGATGGGCCGCTCCAAGGGTGGCATGCACCGCAACACCCGTGCCGAAGACATGTCCGCGCACCTGATCAGCAAGCTGCTGGAGCGCAACGACAAGGTCGACCCGAAAGAAGTCGAAGACGTGATCTGGGGCTGCGTCAACCAGACCCTGGAGCAGGGCTGGAACATCGCCCGCATGGCCTCGCTGATGACCCAGATCCCGCACACCTCCGCCGCGCAAACCGTCAGCCGCCTGTGCGGCTCGTCGATGAGCGCGCTGCACACCGCCGCCCAGGCGATCATGACCGGCAACGGCGACGTGTTCGTCATCGGTGGTGTCGAGCACATGGGCCACGTCAGCATGATGCATGGCGTCGACCCCAACCCGCACCTGTCCTTGCACGCTGCCAAGGCTTCCGGGATGATGGGCCTGACTGCCGAGATGCTGGGCAAGATGCACGGCATCACCCGTGAGCAACAGGATCTGTTCGGTGTGCGTTCGCACCAGCTCGCCCACAAGGCGACGGTCGAAGGCAAGTTCAAGGACGAGATCATCCCGATGCAGGGCTACGACGAGAACGGCTTCCTGAAGGTCTTCGACTACGACGAGACCATTCGCCCGGAAACCACCCTCGAAGGCCTGGCGTCGCTCAAGCCGGCGTTCAACCCGAAAGGCGGCACCGTCACCGCGGGCACCTCGTCGCAGATCACCGACGGCGCCTCGTGCATGATCGTCATGTCCGGCCAGCGCGCCATGGACCTGGGGATCCAGCCACTGGCGGTCATCCGTTCGATGGCGGTCGCCGGCGTGGACCCGGCGATCATGGGCTACGGCCCGGTCCCGTCGACGCAGAAAGCCCTCAAGCGCGCTGGTCTGACCATCGCCGACATCGACTTCTTCGAGCTCAACGAAGCTTTCGCCGCACAGGCCCTGCCGGTGCTGAAAGATCTGAAAGTGCTCGACAAGATGAATGAGAAGGTTAACCTGCACGGCGGCGCTATCGCCCTGGGTCACCCGTTCGGTTGCTCGGGGGCGCGGATTTCCGGCACCCTGCTCAACGTCATGAAGCAAAATGGCGGTACCCTGGGCGTCGCCACCATGTGTGTCGGCCTGGGCCAAGGCATCACCACTGTCTTCGAACGCGTCTGATCGCGTCGCAGGACAGCAGCCGGGGCCATGTGCCCCGGCTTTTGTTTTTTACAGGATTTGTTCAAGAGGGCGAGCGACATGCAGATACAACCTGGTGTGTACCGGCATTACAAAGGCCCTGAGTACCGTGTTTTCAGCGCTGCGCGACATTCCGAGAGCGAGGAGTGGATGGTGTTCTACCAGTGTCTGTATGGTGATTACAGCTTCTGGGTCAGGCCACTTTCGATGTTCCAGGAGTCCGTCGAGGTTGACGGCGAGCAGGTGCCACGCTTTGCTTTGGTCAAGGCCGAAGAGGGCCTTGGCGAGCGGCTGGGCAAGGTGCACGAGTGATAGACCGCGCTTGACCTCACTCTTTTGCCACTATATATAGCGGTGCCGCGTCCGGCACCTGACGCGTTTTTCATCTTCAGATTCAGGAATACTCCGATCCATGGGCAAATCGCTGGTCATTGTGGAATCCCCGGCCAAGGCCAAGACCATCAACAAGTACCTGGGCAGCCAGTACGTGGTGAAGTCGAGTATCGGCCACATCCGTGACCTTCCCACCAGCGGTTCCGCCAGTGCGAGCAAGGAACCGGCGGCCAAGCGTGGCAAGGCCGCGGCCGAGGCTCCGGCCTTGTCGCCGAAGGAAAAGGCGCGCCGTACCCTGGTTGCACGCATGGGCGTCGACCCCGAGGCGGGCTGGAAGGCCAAGTACGAGATCCTTCCCGGCAAGGAGAAGGTCATCGAGGAGCTGCGCCGCCTGGCCAAGGATGCCGACACCATCTATCTCGCAACCGACTTGGATCGCGAGGGGGAAGCCATCGCCTGGCACCTGCGCGAGGCCATCGGCGGCGACGACAGCCGTTACAAGCGCGTGGTGTTCAACGAGATCACCAAGAAAGCCATCCAGGAAGCCTTCTCCCAGCCGGGCGAGCTCGATATTGACCGGGTCAACGCCCAGCAGGCGCGGCGTTTCCTTGATCGCGTGGTTGGCTACATGGTCTCGCCGCTGCTGTGGGCGAAAATCGCCCGTGGCCTTTCCGCCGGCCGCGTACAGTCGGTGGCGGTGAAGCTGGTGGTCGAGCGCGAGCGCGAGATCCGGGCGTTCAATCCCGAAGAGTACTGGGAAGTCCACGCCGACCTGGGTACTGCCAAGAACGCCAAGGTGCGTTTCGAGGTCGCCCGTGAGAAGGGCGAGGCCTTCAAACCGCTCAACGAAGCCCAGGCCATGGCCGCGCTGGAGAAGCTCAAGGCCTCCAGCTACAGCGTGAGCAAGCGCGAGGACCGGCCGACCAGCAGCAAGCCTTCGGCACCGTTCATTACCTCCACCCTGCAGCAGGCCGCAAGCAATCGCCTGGGCTTCGGGGTGAAGAAGACCATGATGATGGCCCAGCGTCTGTACGAAGCCGGCTACATCACCTACATGCGTACCGACTCGACCAACCTGTCGACCGACGCTGTCGAGATGGCCCGCAGCTACATCGAGAAGGAGTTCGGCAAGCAGTACCTGCCTGCCGCGCCCATCGTCTATGGCAGCAAGGAAGGGGCCCAGGAGGCGCACGAAGCGATCCGTCCGTCCGACGTCAGTACCCACCCGACCAAGCTCAGTGGCATGGAGCGTGACGCCGAACGCCTGTACGAGCTGATCTGGCGCCAGTTCCTGGCTTGCCAGATGCCGCCGGCGCAGTACCTGTCCACCAGTGTCACCGTGGTGGCGGGCGAGTTCGAGCTGCGCGCCAAGGGCCGTATCCTCAAGTTTGATGGTTACACCCGTGTCCTGCCGCAGCAGAGCAAACCGGGCGAAGACGACGTGCTGCCGGAAATGGCCCAGGGTGAAGCGCTCAAGCTGATCCAGCTCGATCCCAGCCAGCACTTCACCAAGCCGCCGGCGCGCTTCACCGAAGCCAGCCTGGTCAAGGAGATGGAAAAGCGCGGCATCGGCCGCCCATCCACCTATGCGGCGATCATTTCCACCATCCAGGACCGCGGCTACGTTACCCTGCACAACCGTCGCTTCTACTCCGAGAAGATGGGCGACATCGTCACCGAGCGCTTGTCGGAGAGCTTCTCCAACCTGATGGACTACGGCTTTACCGCCGGCATGGAAGAGAACCTCGACGATGTGGCCCAGGGCGAGCGTGACTGGAAGAACGTCCTCGACGAGTTCTATGGCGACTTCAGCAAGAAGTTGCAGACCGCCGAGTCCAGCGAGCACGGCATGCGCGCCAACCAGCCGACCCTGACCAACATTCCGTGCAAGGAATGTGGCCGGCCAATGATGATCCGTACCGCGTCCACCGGCGTGTTCCTCGGCTGCTCGGGCTATAGCCTGCCGCCAAAGGAGCGTTGCAAGGCAACGGTCAACCTGGTGCCGGGCGACGAAATCGCCGCTGACGACGAGGGCGAGTCCGAGTCCCTGGTGCTGCGCGGCAAGCACCGCTGCCCGATCTGCGCGACGGCGATGGATGCCTACCTGCTCGACGAGAAGCGCAAGCTTCACATCTGCGGTAACAACCCGGACTGCGTCGGCTACGAGATCGAAGAAGGCAACTACCGCATCAAGGGCTACGAAGGCCCGAGCCTGGAATGCGACAAGTGCGGCAGCGAGATGCAGCTCAAAACCGGCCGTTTCGGCAAGTTCTTCGGCTGTACCAACCCAAGCTGCAAGAACACCCGCAAGCTGCTCAAGAGCGGCGAGGCGGCGCCACCGAAGATGGACAAGGTGGACATGCCGGAGCTCAAGTGCGAGAAGGTCGACGATACCTACGTGCTGCGTGACGGTGCCTCAGGTCTGTTCCTGGCCGCCAGCCAGTTCCCGAAAAACCGCGAAACCCGTGCGCCGCTGGTGCTGGAGATCGTCCCGCACAAGCATGAGATCGATCCGAAGTATCACTTCCTCTGCGAGGCGCCACAGAAGGACCCGGAAGGGCGCCCGACGGTGATCCGCTATAGCCGCAAGACCAAGGAGCAGTACGTGCAGTCCGAGGTTGACGGCAAGCCTACCGGCTGGAAGGCGTTCTACGACGGCAAGGCGTGGAAGGTCGAAGACAAGCGCTGATCTGAAGGCGTGACTGGGGCGCGGAGCGGCCCCAGTCATTTGATGACAAGCAAAGCGCAATCCCTGAAACTGCAAGCAATCGCCTTGCAGCCTTCAGGAGTCAGTCGAAATGGCCCAGGAACTCTACACTCGCACCAACCAGAAACTGTTCTTCGCCGGCCTCGCGCTGGAGTCCATGGCCAAGGCCGCGGACAGCCAGGCGCTGAATGCCCAGGGGCTGCTCCAGGCCGAGCGCGAGTCGGCGCTGTTCCACCTGTATGGCGCGCTGCTTGGGCTGTGCCACGAGATCGCCGGCTTCTACCGCCTGCCCCAGGCCTCGGCGGCACGGGCGGAGTTGCTGTTCAGCGACGAGGTGCTGCAGAGCGTGGCGATCCCGGAAATGGCCGAGCTGCTGGAGTTGGCCCGCCAGCCGGAAACCTGGCTGGCGCGTCTGTTGGCGGCTTATGCCGATTTGTTCCGACCACCGGTCGCGAAGAAAACCCTGAAGGGTGACGTTACCCAGCCGCTGATCCAGGCCGTCAATCTGGACGAGCCTGAGCCGGTCGAGCTTTCCCGGGAGGAACTGGAGGCCTGGCGGCAGAACCTGAAAAGCCTGGTGAGACGATTCCGCGATGCGCTGAGTGAGTGCTGAGCGCTTCCATGGCTGGTACACTAATGGCCTTTCGTGAAAAGCAGGCCCTTTATGTCAACGTCCTTTCTAGAAATTGTCGAGTTGCCTGATGGCCGGATCGAGCTGCGCCGCGCCGAGGATGAAGGCTCCCTGGTAACCCTGGATTTCTCCGAGGATGCCAAGGCATTCCTGCAAGGACAGCATGTGGAGGTGGCCAAGGCCATGCTCAGCGTTGGCGTGCAAATGGCCGGTCGCTTGGTTGAAGGTGACTTCGAGCGTGAAGAGGGGCCACGCGTCCTTCACTGAGCCACGGTAGCGGCCCAGGGTTTCAAGCGATTGACAGGCAAAGCCTGAACATCAGCCGAGGCGGATGTTCAGGCTTTGTGCGTTTCCGCTGGCCGCTGCGCGCTGCAGCTGTTGGCGGGCGTTGCTGTTGATGGTGCCCAGCCAGCTGACCACGGTATGGCTGTGCCCGAGGCGCAGTGCCTCGCAGGCCAGTTGCAGGGCTGTCTGCCTGCCGCCGGGTTGCAGCAGCAGGATGCGTTCGCGGTTTAGGCCGGCGTCGCGCAGCCAGGCCTGGGTGAGGCTGCCGGGTGGGGCGATGAGCGTCAGCCAGCGGCTGTCGTCTTCTTCGCTGAGTTCGCGCAGGATCGGCGCCAGCAGGCTCTGGCAGTGCCCTGGCGCGCCGCGCAGGGCCAGCTCGCTGAACAGCTCTGGCTGGCTGCTCTTGCGCGGTGGCGCGCTGGGCTTGAGGCCTGGTAGCACCGGCTGGGCAAGGAAGGCCTCGAACAGCGGCAGCTGGGCTTGCTGGGGTGCATGGGTGAACGGCTGCATGACGCCTCCTGGTTCAGCGGCGCAGGACGCCGACGCTCAAGCCCTCGATCACCAGTTCCTGGTCTTTCAGGTCGACTTCGATGGGGGCGAATTCGGGGTTCTCGGCGATCAGCCAGACCTTGCTGCCTTCGCGCTTGAAGCGCTTGACGGTCACTTCGTCGCCAATGCGGGCTACCACCACCTGGCCGTTGCGGGCTTCGCGGGTGGTGTGCACGGCGAGCAGGTCGCCGTCGAAGATGCCGATGTCCTTCATGCTCATGCCGTGTACCCGCAGCAGGTAATCGGCGCGCGGATGGAAGAAGGCCGGGTTGATGCTGCAGGAATCCTCGATGTGCTGCTCGGCGAGGATCGGTGCACCGGCAGCGACGCGACCGATGATGGGCAGGCCGCTGTCCTCTTGCTTGGGCTCGAGGCCGGGGATGCGGATACCGCGGGAAGCGCCAGGGGTCATCTCGATGGCGCCCTTGCGGGCCAGGGCTTTCAGGTGCTCCTCGGCGGCGTTGGGCGACTTGAAGCCCAACTCCTGGGCGATCTCGGCACGGGTCGGCGGGAAGCCGTTGTCTTCGAGGCAGCGTTTGATGAAAGCCAGAATCTCGGCTTGGCGTGGCGTCAGTTTCAGCATGGGCGAGGGCTCTGTCTTTATATACAGTGACTGGAATTATATACAGTAGCTGGCAAGCTGCAAGCACCCTTGCCGAACAACCGCTGCAAAGCGTGCGCATTCAATGCCTTGTGGCTGTGTTTAAATGAGCGACCACCCAGTCACTGAGCCTTGACATAATCAGGCTTGAAACGTATGTTTCAAACAACTGTTTGTCAGGCGGAGTAGTCATGGCCCAATCGGAAACCGTTGAGCGCATCCTCGATGCGGCGGAGCAGCTGTTCGCGGAGCGCGGGTTCGCGGAAACCTCATTGCGGCTGATCACCAGCAAGGCCGGAGTCAACCTGGCGGCGGTGAACTACCATTTCGGTTCGAAGAAAGCCCTGATCCAGGCGGTCTTTTCCCGCTTCCTGGGCCCGTTCTGCGCCAGCCTGGAGCGTGAGCTCGACCGCCACCAGGCGCGTCCCGAGCAGAAGGCTTCGCTCGAGGAGCTGCTGGAAATGCTGGTGGAGCAGGCCTTGGTCGTGCAACCGCGCAGCAACAACGACCTGTCGATCTTCATGCGCCTGCTGGGCCTGGCCTTCAGCCAGAGCCAGGGGCACCTGCGCCGTTACCTGGAAGACATGTACGGCAAGGTGTTCCGCCGCTACATGCTGCTGGTCAACGAGGCCGCGCCGCGCATTCCGCCACTGGAGCTGTTCTGGCGCGTGCACTTCATGCTCGGCGCCGCGGCGTTCAGCATGTCGGGTATCAAGGCCCTGCGCGCCATCGCCGAAACCGACTTCGGCATCAACACCTCGATCGAGCAGGTGATGCGCCTGATGGTGCCGTTCCTGGCCGCCGGCATGCGTGCCGACAGCGGTGTCACCGACCAGGCCATGGCCGCGGCGCAATTGCGCCCACGCAGCAAGTCCGGCGCGCCCGCCAAGGCCTGAGCACTGGGCGGGGCAGGGCGCTTGCGCTAAGCTAGCGCCCATGCCTGAACTCGCCCCCGCCGCAATTCCCGTCAGCACGGCAGCTTCGCCACTGAACCATCGGACACCGCGTTGTCCGATGTGTGCGTGCGTCTGCGCGACCTCCGGATCTCCAATGAAGGATTCCCAATGACTGCCAGCCTGCAAGGCTCCCTGATGGTGGATATCGCCGGTAAATGGCTGACCGCCGAAGACCGCCATCTGCTGCGCCAGCCCGAAGTGGCCGGCCTGATCATCTTTGCCCGCAACATCGACAGCCCGCGCCAGGTGCGCGAGCTGTGCGCCTCGATCCGCGCCATCCGCCCCGAGCTGATCCTCGCCGTGGACCAGGAAGGCGGGCGGGTCCAGCGCCTGCGCCAGGGCTTCGTGCGCCTGCCGGCCATGCGCGCCATCGCCGACAACGCCAATGCCGAATACCTGGCCGAGCAGTGCGGCTGGCTGATGGCCACCGAGGTGCTGGCGGTAGGCCTGGACCTGAGCTTTGCCCCGGTGCTGGACCTCGACCATCAGCGCAGTGCCGTGGTCGGCAGCCGCGCCTTCGAAGGCAATCCGCAGCGGGCTACCGAACTGGCCGGCGCCTTCATCCGTGGCATGAATGCCGCGGGCATGGCCGCCTGTGGCAAGCATTTCCCCGGTCACGGCTGGGCCGAGGCCGATTCCCATGTGGCGATCCCGGTCGATGAGCGCAGCCTGGAACAGCTGCGCGCGGCCGACCTGGTGCCGTTCACCCGCCTGAGCGGGCAGTTGGCGGCGGTGATGCCGGCCCACGTGATCTACCCGCAGGTCGACAACCAGCCGGCCGGCTTCTCCCGGCGCTGGCTGCAGGACATCCTGCGCGGCGAGCTGGGCTTCGACGGGGTGATCTTCAGCGACGACCTGTCCATGGCCGGCGCCCACGTGGTGGGCGATGCCGCCAGCCGCATCGAGGCGGCGCTCAGTGCTGGGTGCGACATGGGCCTGGTGTGCAATGACCGGGCTTCGGCCGAGCTGGCGCTAAGCGCGGCGCAGCGCATGAAGGTCAAGCCGTCGCCGCGAATTGCGCGGATGCGCGGGCAGGGCTTCGCACGTACCGATTACCGCCAGCAGCCGCGCTGGCTGGAGGCGTTGGGGGCGTTGAAGGAAGCCCAGCTGGTCGATTGACCTCGCTGGCCTCGTCCCGGGCAAGCCCGCTGCCACGCCCCCCCTGAGGGTTCGTGGGAGCGGGCTTTTACTTACTTCGCTTGCCCGGCAGCGGCGCGAACAGCGCCTCGATCTCTTCATCCCCCAACCGCCATTGCCCGGCCTGCCCGCCATCGAGCAGCCCGGCTGCCAGTGCCGCCTTCTCTTGCTGCAATTGCTGGATCTTCTCTTCCACCGTTCCACGGGTGATCAGCTTGAACACGAACACCGGCTTGTCCTGGCCGATGCGATAGGCGCGGTCGGTGGCCTGGTTCTCGCTGGCCGGGTTCCACCACGGGTCGTAGTGGATCACGGTGTCGGCGGCGGTCAGGTTAAGCCCCGTGCCGCCGGCCTTGAGGCTGATCAGGAATACCTCGCTGTCGCCATTCTGGAACTGCTGCACGGGGGCGCGACGGTCACGGGTATCGCCGGTCAGCAGGCTGTAGCGAATGCCGCGCTTCTCCAACTCGAACTCGATCAGCGCGAGCATCGAGGTGAACTGCGAGAACAGCAGCACCTTGCGCCCCTCGCTGAGCAGCTCCTCAAGCATCTCCAGCAGGCTGCCCAGCTTGCCCTTGTCGGCGAATGTGCCCTTGGCCTCGGTACCCTTGACCAGGCGCAGGTCGCAACACACCTGGCGCAGCTTGAGCAGCGCGTCGAGGATGACGATCTGGCTGCGCGCGGCGCCGTTGCGGGCGATCTCGTCGCGGACCTTCTTGTCCATTGCCACCCGCAGCGCCTCGTAGGTGTCGCGTTGGGCGTCGCTGAGCTCGACCCAGTGGATCATTTCGGTCTTGGCCGGCAGTTCGGTGGCCACCTGTTCCTTGGTACGGCGCAGCAGGAACGGGCGGATGCGGCTGGCCAGATGGGCCATGCGCTCAGCGTCGCCGTGACGCTCGATCGGGGTACGGTAGTCCTGGGTGAAGCGCTTGCTGTCGCCCAGCCAGCCGGGCATCAGGAAGTGGAAGATCGACCACAGCTCGCCGAGGTTGTTCTCCATCGGCGTGCCGGTCAGGCACAGCCGCTGGCTGGCCTGCAGCTCGCGAACGGCCTGGGCCGCCTTGCTGGTGCTGCTCTTGATGTTCTGCGCCTCGTCCAGCACCAGCAGGTGCCAGGGCTGGGCCTTGAGTGGTTCGAGGTCACGAGGGGCGAGGGCGTAGGTGGTCAGCACCAGGTCATAGTCGGCCAGATTGGCGAAGTGCTTGTTGCGGCCTGGGCCGTGCAAGGCCAGCACGCGCAGGTCGGGGGCGAAGCGCCGGGCTTCGTCGAGCCAGTTGGGCACCAGGCTGGTGGGCATCACCGCCAGTGCCGGATGTGCCAGGCGCCCGCTTTCTTTCTCCAGCAGCAGGTGGGCCAGAGTCTGCAGGGTCTTGCCCAAGCCCATGTCGTCGCCGAGGATGCCGCCGGTGCCCATCTCGCGCAGGGCCTGCAGCCAGTTCAGGCCTTGCTGCTGGTAGGGGCGCAATGTGGCGTTCAGGCCTTTGGGCGGCATCACCTGCAGGTCGCGAGCGTCACGCAGGCGTCGGCCCAGGTCGCGCACATGGCTGCCGCCTTCCCATTGCAGCGGCAGGTGGTCGATTTCGTTGAGGCGCGCGGCATCGGTGCGGTCCAGGCGCAGGCTCGGGCCCACGGCGTCCTCGTGCAGGTACAGTTCGCCCAGGGTGCCCATCACCGCCTTGATGCGCCCGTAGGGCAGGGCGACCCGCAGTGCCGGGCCGTCATGGCGGGCGCGGTTGAGGTCAATCAGCAGGTGCTCGTCGTCATTGCGCCGCGCCAGTTCGCTGGGTCGCAGCAGTTCCGGGCTGGTGCGCAGCAGTTGCAGGACAATGGGCAGCAGGCTGTGGCGCTGGCCGTCGACCACGATACCCAGCTCGAGGTCGAACCATTCGTGGCCTGGCGCTTCCTCGATGGTGGCATACCAGTCGTCGACCTCGTGCAGGTTGAACGCGAAGTCGCGGTGCACGTCGATCGCCCAGCCCGCTTCGCGCAGGCGCGGCAGGCCCTCGCGGGCGAAGCGCAGCCAGGCTTCGTCGTCGGGCAACTGGTACATTTCGCCGGCACTGTCGGGGAGGGCCTTGCTCTGGCGGGTCGCCACCTTGAAGCCGTGGTCGCGCAGGGCCATGCGCAGGGCCTGCTCGGCCTGTGGCTGGCGCTGGATGCGTTGGCTGGTGGTGCCCACCAGGCGGCTGAGTGACTTGTCGTCGCTGCCGCTGGCACGCAGGCCGTCGTAGTCGAACGCCAGCGCGGCGCGGTGCTGCATCTGGCGTTGCATGCGCCCGGTCTTGGGCGTGTAGGCGCTGAATTCGAGACTGCCGAGGGTCAAGTGTGGGGTCGGCTCGATGCCGTCGAGCTGTTCCTCCTGCACGGCGGTGGGGGTCGGCAGGCGATGGTTGAGCGCGTTGAGCTTGTGGCTGAGGGGCACGATAAGGTGTTCCGGTACATCGGGGGCAAGGGACAGCTGCAGGGCGGTGTGCGGGTCGAGGGTGTGGGTGACGGTGCCGACTTCTTGGCTGTCGACATCGAAGTAGAACAGCGGCACCAGCGGCAGCACGCAATTGAGCGGTTCCTCGCCGTTGTACCACATGCCCCGATAGTCGCCACTGTTCAGGCGTACCCAGCGGAATTGCCCTTGGCGCGGGGCGCCCTGAACCATCAAGGGAAAGTCTTCGATGAACATCAGGCGCCCGGTATCCAGTGCCCGCTGCAGCAGTTCGCCGCCCTCGTGCCCTTTCAGCGCGAAACCGCGCTCCTGGCCGAAAGGCGCGTTCTGCGCCGACAGCTGACGCAGGATGCGCAGGTCTTCTTCCTTGACGTATTTTGGCGGCTCGTAGAGCAGTTCGTACAGCGAATGGATGCGGCTGTAGCGAATGCCATGCTCTTCGCGGGTGCCTTTGCGCACGCGCAAGGCGCAGCTCTTGTCGTCCTTGAGCATGAGTTGGTAGCAGACCATGCGCCCGCGCCGGTCTTCAGCGCCGTCTTGCCAGGGGGTGGGCTGCTCCAGGCCTTGCAACCAATGCTGCAGGTGATGGGGCAGTTGCTCGCCGCTGGCCGCGCCGCGCCCGTAGCTGCTGGCCAGGGTGTAGAGCGCGGCGGCGCAGTGCTTGCAGTTCTCGCCGACCGGGCAGGAGCAGTTGCCGCGCACATGGCATTGCCCGGATGGCCCCGCGGTGATGATGATCCGCTGGCGGTAGACATTGCCGCCGCTGCCGCGGCAGGTGGACTCGATGCGTGAATCGCCGTGGGACTGGATCTGCACCAGGCCCTGTTCGGCGTAGCGCTCGCCACGTTGCAGGGTGGCCGCGGAAAAGTCGCGCTTCCAGCTCGGGTTCTCGGCCGCCAGCTTCTGCACATCGGCGTTCACGGTTTCACTGCTCCATCATTTCCGGGTCGGGCAGCGGCATCTTGCGCATGCCGGCCGGTGAAACCTTGAGCAGCACGGCCAGGTGCCCGCCATCGAGGAAGGTCAGCTGGCCGGCCTTCATGTTGCTGTTGCTCTGCTTGAACTGCTCGCTGCGCAGCACGCTGCCATTGCTGTCGAGCTGGTTGACCCAGAGGTTGGCGTCCACGGCGATGAAGCGGCTTTCCTGGATGCTCAGGTTGCCCTCGATCGGGAAGTGGCCGAACTGTTCGTCACCGGCACTCAGGGCAACGGTTTCGCCATCCTGCTGCCAGGCCTTGTGCAGCAGCACGGTGTAGTCGGCGGTGGCCTGCAGGCGGGTGACTTCGTCACCCAGGCCGGTCGGGCGTTCGGCGCCTTTTTCCAGGCGCGGCGCGCCGGCGCTCCAGTCTTCCGGGGCGAACGGGCTGGTGATCGCCGGCACGGCGTTCTGCCGCACCAGGACCATTTCCACCTGGTAGGGGCCCGCGGCGAAGGCAGCTGGCGCGAGCAGGGCCAGCAGCAGGGTCAGGCAACGGATGGCACGCATGAAGCTTCCTTATGGATTTTGTGGGGTGAGGCGCTCGAACAGCGCTTCCAGAGTGTTGAAACGTTCTTCGGGGCGTTCCATCGGCACCAGGAAGCGGAACTGGGTCGCGCCTTCGAACTTGTAGCGCTTGGGCTGGCCCTGGATCAGCTTGATCAGGGTCAGCGGGTCGACCGGGGTTTCGGCCTCGAACTCGAGCTTGCCGCCGTTGGGGCCGGCATCGACTTTCTTGATGCCGAGCTTTTCCGCCTGCAGCTTGAGCAGGGTCAGGCGCATCAGGTTCTTGGTCGGCTCCGGCAGCAGGCCGAAGCGGTCGATCATCTCCACCTGCAGGTCCTTGAGGCCCTCTTCGTCGGCCGCCGAGGCGATGCGCTTGTACAGGATCAGGCGCGCATGCACGTCGGGCAGGTAGTCCTCGGGGATCAGCGCCGGCAGGCGCAGGTTGATCTCCGGGCCGCCACCGAGCGGCTGTTCGAGGTTCGGCTGGGTGCCCTTGCGGATGGCCTTGACCGCGCGCTCAAGCATCTCCATGTACAGGGTGAAGCCGACCGCCTGGATCTGCCCGCTCTGGCCTTCGCCGAGCAGTTCGCCGGCGCCGCGGATCTCCAGGTCGTTGGTGGCCAGGACGAAGCCCGCGCCCAGGTCCTGGGTGTTGGCGATGGCCTCCAGGCGTTTCTCGGCGTCGGCACTGATTTGCTGGCGCGGTGGCGTCAGCAGGTAGGCATAGGCCTGGTGGTGGCTGCGCCCGACCCGACCACGCAACTGGTGCAATTGCGCCAGGCCGAACTTGTCGGCGCGCTCGATGACGATGGTGTTGGCGCTCGGCACGTCGATGCCGGTCTCGATGATGGTCGAGGCGATCAGCACGTTGAAACGCTTGTGATAGAAGTCACTCATCACCTGCTCGAGCTCGCGTTCGCGCATCTGCCCGTGACCGATGCCGATACGTGCCTCGGGCACCAGCTCGGCCAGCTCGGCGGCGCACTTCTCGATGCTCTTCACATCGTTGTGCAGGTAGTACACCTGGCCACCGCGCAGCAGTTCGCGCAGCAGCGCCTCCTTCACGGTGCTCTTGTTCTGCTCCATGACGAAGGTGCGCACCGACAGGCGCCGCGCTGGCGGGGTGGCGATGATCGACAGGTCGCGCATGCCCGAAACTGCCATGTTCAGCGTGCGCGGGATCGGCGTTGCGGTCAGTGTGAGGATATCCACCTCGCTGCGCAGCGCCTTGAGCTGTTCCTTCTGGCGCACGCCAAAGCGGTGTTCCTCGTCGATGATGGCCAGGCCCAGGTCCTTGAAGCGCACATCGTCCTGCAGCAGCTTGTGGGTGCCGATGAGGATGTCGATCTTGCCTTCGGCCAGTTCCGCCGCGGCGCTGGCGACTTCCTTGGCCGACTTGAAGCGGCTCATCACCTCGACCTTCACCGGCCAGTCGGCGAAGCGGTCGCGGAAACTGTTGTAGTGCTGCTGGGCCAGCAGCGTGGTGGGTACCAGCACCGCCACCTGGCGGCCGCTGTGCACGGCGATGAAGGCGGCGCGCATGGCCACCTCGGTCTTGCCGAAGCCGACGTCGCCGCACACCAGGCGGTCCATGGGCTGGCCGGCGAGCATGTCGGCCCGCACCGCCTCGATGGCGGTCTGCTGGTCGGGGGTTTCCTCGAACGGGAAGCCGGCGCTGAAGGTGGCGTAGTCGGCGGCCGGGTCGGCGAAGGCGTAGCCTTTGCGCGCGGCGCGGCGGGCGTAGATGTCGAGCAGCTCGGCGGCGACGTCGCGCACCTGCTCGGCGGCCTTGCGCTTGGCTTTCTGCCAGGCTTCGGAGCCCAGCCGGTGCAGCGGGGCCAGGGCGTCGTCGCTGCCGGTGTAGCGCGCGATCAGGTGCAGGTTGGCCACCGGCACGTAGAGCTTGGCGCCCTCGGCGTATTCGAGGGTGAGGAACTCGGCGGCCTGGCCGTCGATTTCCAGGGTGGCCAGGCCCAGGTAGCGGCCCACGCCATGGTCGATGTGCACCACCGGCGCGCCTTCGCGCAGCTCGGTGAGGTTCTTGATCACCGCGTCGTTGGCCGCCTCGCCGCGTTTCTCGCGGCGCCTGCGCTGCATCACGCGCTGGCCGAACAGCGGGCTTTCCGCTACCAGGGCAATGGCCGGGTCGTCCAGCAACAGGCCGTCGTCCAAGGGGGCGATGGTGATCGCCAGGCGTTCGCCGCCGGTGACGAAGTCGGCCCAGCCGTCAACGGTCTGCGGGCGCAGCTTGAGGCGTTCGAGCAACTCGAGCAGCACTTCGCGGCGGCCCGCGGACTCGGCGGTGAACAGCACGCGGCCGCTGAACTGGTCGAGGAAGTTGGCCAGCTCCGCCAGCGGCTGGTGGGCCTTGGCCTCGATGGCCAGGTTGGGCAGGGCGCGGGCGGCGAAGCGCTCACGGCCAGCGCCGGCCTCGACATCTTCGCCGCTGATCACCACTCGTGGCCACTGCTTGAGGCGGGCGAAGCAATCCTCCACCGGCAGGAACAGCTCCGCCGGTGGCAGCAGCGGCCGGCTCATATCGCCGCGGCGCTCTTCATAGCGCCCGCGCACATCGTTCCAGAAGTGTTCGGCGGCCTGCTCCACGCCCGGCAGCGAGAACACCTGGGTGTCGGCCGGCAGGTAGTCGAACAGGGTGGCGGTTTCTTCGAAGAACAACGGCAGGTAGTACTCGATGCCAGCGGGGATGATGCCGCTGGTGAGGTCCTGGAAGATCGCGCTGCGGCGGAAGTCGACGTCGAAGCGTTCGCGGAAACGCGCCTTGAAGCGCGTCACCTCGTCCTTCTGCATGGGGAACTCGCGCGCCGGCAGCAGGCGGATCGAGTCGACCTTGTCGATCGAGCGCTGGCTCTCCGGGTCGAAGGTACGCAGGGTCTCGATCTCGTCGTCGAACAGGTCGATGCGGTACGGCTGCTTGCTGCCCATGGGGAACAGGTCGATCAGCGCGCCGCGCACGGCGAACTCGCCATGCTCGTAGACCGTGTCGACGCAGCGGTAGCCGCTGGCTTCCAGGCGCGCGCGCATCTGCTCGACGTCGATCTTCTGGCCGACGTCCAGCACCAGGCTGCTGCCCAGCAGGAAGCGCGTGGGGGCCAGGCGGTGCAGGGCGGTGGTGATCGGCACGACGAGAATGCCGTGGTCCAGCTCCGGCAGCCGGTAGAGGCTGGCGATACGCTGGGAGATGATGTCCTGGTGCGGCGAGAACAGGTCGTAGGGCAGGGTTTCCCAGTCGGGGAAAGGCAGCACCGGCAGTTCTGGCGCGAAGAAGCGCAGCTCTTGCTCCAGGCGGTCGGCCGCCTGGCTGTCGGCGGTGAGCAGCAAGGTGAAGCGACCGGCGGTACTGGCAGCCTCGGCGACGGCCAGGCTCAAGGCCGCGCCGGGCAGGTTGCCCCAGGTTTGTTTGCCGGCCGTGGCCGACATTTGCGGTAGGCGCAGAACTGACACGGGAGATCGGACTCCAAGCGTTGCGGCAAAGAGGTCGATTGTACCGGTGACGAGGCGCGCTGTCAGGTTCGAAAGGGCTTGGCGACGGGGGCTGGCGCCGGCGACAGGCGCTCATTGCCCGATACGCCGCGGGGCGTCATAATGTAGCCCCTTTTTTGTTCCCCTACATGTGGAAGGTTACCGTGACTCAGAAGCCCGACCAGTGTCTTGGTGAGTGGATCGATCGTGAAGCCCTGGCTGAAGCGATGATCCCGCTTATCGGTCAGCTCTACCGCAACAACAACGTGGTGAGCTCGATCTATGGCCGCAGCCTGATCAACCGTTCGGTTATCTCGATCCTCAAAGCACACCGCTTTGCCCGTCACCGTCAGACCGACGAGACCGAGCTGTCCGTCCACGAGACATTCCCCCTGCTCAAGGCCATGAGCGAGCTGAAGCTGGGCGCCGCCTCGGTGGACCTGGGCAAGCTGGCCAACAAGTTCAAGGTCGAAGGCAATGGCCGCAGCGCCGAACAGTTCGTCCGTGACGAACTGGCCGACGTCGTGGGTCAGCAGAACGCTTCCGCACGCAAGGGCACCGACGTCGTGCTGTACGGCTTCGGCCGCATCGGCCGCCTGCTGGCGCGTATCCTGATCGAGAAGACCGGTGGCGGCGACGGCCTGCGCCTGCGCGCCATCGTTGTGCGCAAGGGCGCCGAGAACGACCTGGTCAAGCGCGCCAGCCTGCTGCGCCGCGACTCGGTGCACGGTCCGTTCGACGGCACCATCGTCATCGATGAAGCCAACAACACCATCACTGCCAACGGCAACCTGATCCAGGTGATCTACGCCAAGAGCCCGAGCGAAGTCGACTACACCCAGTACGGCATCAACGATGCGCTGATCGTCGACAACACCGGTGTCTGGCGTGACGCCGACGGCCTCGGCCAGCACCTGGCCTGCCCGGGCGCCGCCCGCGTGATCCTCACCGCACCTGGCAAGGGCGCGCTGAAGAACATCGTGCACGGCATCAACCACGGCGACATCAGCGCCGACGACAAGATCATCTCGGCGGCGTCCTGCACCACCAACGCCATCGTGCCGGTGCTCAAGGCCATCAACGACCAGTACGGCATCGTCAACGGCCACGTCGAAACCGTTCACTCGTTCACCAACGACCAGAACCTGATCGACAACTTCCACAAGGGCAGCCGCCGTGGCCGCGCCGCGCCGCTGAACATGGTCATCACCGAGACCGGTGCCGCGACCGCCGCCGCCAAGGCCCTGCCAGTGCTCAAGGGCAAGCTGACCGGTAACGCGATCCGTGTTCCGACGCCGAACGTGTCGATGGCCATTCTCAACCTGAACCTCGAGAAGGCCACCAACCGCGAAGAGCTGAACGAGTACCTGCGCCAGACCGCCATGCACTCCGAGCTGCACAAGCAGATCGACTACGTCAGCTCCCAGGAAGTGGTATCGACCGACTTCGTCGGTTCGCGCCACGCCGGTGTGGTCGACGCCGAGGCGACCATCTGCAACGACAATCGTGTTGTCCTGTACGTCTGGTACGACAACGAATTCGGTTACAGCTGTCAGGTGGTGCGCGTGATGGAAGACATGGCCGGTGTGAACCCGCCAGCGTTTCCACGCTGATCCGCTTGTAATGCGTTGAGAAAACGGGAACCTTCGGGTTCCCGTTTTTTTTGCCTGATAACTGCTGTGCCTGTACCGGCCTCATCGCCGGCAAGCCGGCTCCCACAGAGGCGCTGGCGCCGAGCCTTTTGTGGGAGCCGTTGCCGGCGATGAGGCCAGTGCAGTCTCCTGAGAGCTCTCGTTTGCGCGCGATACTACTGTTGTCCATCCTTACGCTGCTTTCAGCCTGCAAGCCAACCCCGACCCTCGAGCGCTTTGGCGGCCCGACCATGGGCAGCAGCTACAGCATCCAGTACGTGCGCCAGCCCGGCGGCCCGGCGCCGGAGCAGGTGCAGGCGGCGGTCGAAAGCATCCTGCAGGCCGTCGACGCGCATTACTCCACCTACCGCGGCGACTCCATCGTCAGCCGTTTCAACCAGTTGCCGGCCAATCAGTGCCTGCCCATCGATGCCGACATGCTGGAACTGGTTACTTTCGGCCAGCACCTGGCCGAACAGAGCCAGGGCGCCTTCGACCTTACCGTCGAGCCGCTGCTCGACCTCTGGGGCTTCGGCCCGCAGGCCCGCGAAATGCAGGTGCCGGAGCCGCAGGCGCTGGCCAGGGCACGCCTGCGCGTGGGTTACCGCCACTTGCGCCTTGAGGGCGAGGCCTTGTGCAAGGACGCCGCCGTCGAGCTGGATTTCAACAGCATCGCCGCCGGCCACGCCGTCGACCTGATCGCCCAGCGCCTGCGCGCCATGGGCATCGACAACTTTCTTGCCGAGGCCACCGGTGAGTTGAAGGCCGTGGGCCGCAAGCCCGATGGCAGCGCCTGGCGGGTGGCCCTGGAACTGCCGCGCGAGGATCGCCAGATCGCCCGCCAGGTCATCGACGTGCAGGACCTGGCCGTGTCGACCTCGGGTGACTACCGGCATTATTTCGAGGACAATGGCCGGCGCTATTCACACACCTTCGACGCCCGCCTCGGGCGCCCGGTCGCGCACGACCTGGCGGCGGTGACGGTGCTCGACGCTTCGGCGCTGCTGGCCGACGGCTACTCGACCCTGTTGTTGATCCTTGGGCCGCAGCAGGGCTGGGATTTCGCCATCGCCCACGGTATCGCCGCAGTACTGGTGACCCGGGTCGAGGGTGGTTTCGTCTCTCGTTCCACGCCGGCCTTCGAGCAGCGGGTGAAAGGCAAGTGAAAGGCAAGCCACGGATGATCGAAGCCAGGGAAACGGTGAAACGACATGTAGTGCAGGCAATAATGGCCTACGACGCGACCAAGGGTTAATGTGCGCGGCGTTCACGCTTGATTAGACTGCACCCGAATTTTCTCATGGCGCCCCGGCGACATGATCGCGCCCCGCGGCCATCCGGCCGGCGGGCCAGTTCTGAAGGAGTACGCATGGCTGTCTACAACTACGACGTAGTGGTGCTGGGTTCCGGCCCGGCCGGAGAGGGCGCGGCAATGAACGCCGCCAAAGCAGGGCGCAAGGTGGCCATGGTCGACAGCCGTCGCCAGGTCGGTGGCAACTGCACCCACCTGGGCACCATCCCGTCCAAGGCGCTGCGTCACTCCGTGCGGCAGATCATGCAGTTCAACACCAACCCGATGTTCCGCGCCATCGGCGAGCCGCGCTGGTTCTCCTTCCCTGATGTGCTCAAGAGCGCCGAGAAGGTCATCAGCAAGCAGGTCGCCTCGCGCACCGGCTACTACGCGCGCAACCGCGTCGATGTGTTCGTCGGCACCGGCAGCTTCGCCGATGAGCAGACCGTCGAAGTGGTCTGCCCCAACGGCGTGGTCGAGAAGCTCAACGCCAAGCACATCATCATCGCCACCGGCTCGCGCCCATACCGCCCGGCCGACATCGACTTCCACCACCCGCGCGTCTATGACAGCGACACCATCCTCAGCCTCAGCCATACCCCACGCAAGCTGATCGTCTACGGCGCCGGGGTGATCGGTTGCGAATACGCCTCGATCTTCAGCGGCCTGGGTGTGCTGGTGGAGCTGGTCGACAACCGCGGCCAGCTGCTGAGCTTCCTGGATTCGGAGATTTCCCAGGCGCTGAGCTACCACTTCAGCAACAACAACATCACCGTGCGCCACAACGAGGAGTATGACCGTGTCGAGGGCCTGGACAACGGGGTGATCCTGCACCTGAAGTCGGGCAAGAAGATCAAGGCCGACGCCTTACTGTGGTGTAATGGCCGTACCGGCAACACCGACAAGCTGGGCCTGGAGAACATCGGTATCAAGGTCAACAGCCGCGGCCAGATCGAGGTCGACGAGACCTACCGCACCAGCGTGCCGAACATCTACGGTGCCGGTGACGTGATCGGCTGGCCGAGCCTGGCCAGCGCCGCCCATGACCAGGGCCGTTCGGCGGCCGGCAGCATCGTCGACAACGGTAGCTGGCGCTTCGTCAACGATGTGCCGACTGGCATCTACACCATTCCGGAGATCAGCTCGATCGGCAAGAACGAGCAGGAACTGACCCAGGCCAAGGTGCCCTACGAAGTGGGCAAGGCCTTCTTCAAGAGCATGGCCCGCGCACAGATCGCCGGCGAGCCGCAAGGCATGCTGAAGATCCTGTTCCACCGCGAGACCCTGGAAGTCCTCGGCGTGCACTGCTTCGGCTACCAGGCCTCGGAGATCGTCCACATCGGCCAGGCGGTGATGAACCAGCCGGGCGAGCAGAACAACCTGAAATACTTCGTCAACACCACCTTCAACTACCCAACCATGGCCGAGGCCTATCGGGTAGCCGCCTATGATGGTCTGAACCGGCTTTTTTGAGCGGCTCCGACCGGTGGCCTGAGCCGGTCGGGGAGACCGATTTCAGCCCTACCCGAGGGTGGTCCTGGCCAAACCGGGAAAGTCTGTAATCAGGCTGTCCACGCCAAAGTCAGCGAGCCGGCGCATCAGTGCCGGTTCGTTGACCGTCCACACCGACACGTGCAAACCCTGGCGCTGCGCCTTGATCAGGCGCTCGGGGGTGCACAGCGTCCAGTTCAACGCCAGCATCTCGCAGCCGTAGTTCTGCGCGACCTTCAACGGGTCGAGCCAGGCGTACTCGGCGACCAGCCCGCGCTTCACATCGGGCACCAGCTCCTGGGCGGCGCCGAGCACTTCCCGTGAGCTCGAGGTGATGGTCACCTTGTCCAGCAGGCCGTGCTGCAGGGCCAGTTCGCGGATCGCCAGCACCGTGCTGGCGGCGCGGGTGCGCGAGGCGCTCTTGACCTCCAGTTGCCAATGCTCGAACGGGCACTTCTCGAACAGTTCCTCGAGCCGTGGGATGTGGCAGGGCTGTACATGGCCCGGGCCTCCCTTGCGGGCGTCGTAGGTCACCAGCTCGGCGGCGGTGTGCTCGACCACCTTGCCGCGCCTGCCGGTAGTGCGCTTGAGGCTCGGGTCGTGGATCACCATCAGCTCGTTGTCGGCCGACAGGTGCAGGTCGAGTTCGCAGCGGTCCACGCCATGGGACAGGCACTGGCGGAAACTCTGCAGGGTGTTCTCGGGTGCTTCGCCCTTGGCGCCGCGGTGGCCATAGATTAGGGTCACGTTCGTTCCTTCAAATCAGGGAAAAAGGGCTTATGCGTCCGGCTCGTTCTGCTCCAGCGCCTGGCGCCGTTGCTGTTGCTGGCGCTGCAGGATGTAGCGGGCCAGGAGCTGGCGCTGGGCGTCGGTCATGTCGATGAATTCGGTGCCGACCTCGAAGTCGCCGTCCGGCCGCGGGTCGCAATGGGTGACCCGGCCGCGCAGCAGCAGGCCGTGGGCTCGGGGCATCAGCACCATCTTCACCTTGACCCGGGTGCCGGGCGCGATCTTCTGCGCCTGGGCGAACTCGATGCCGCCTTCGGAGATGATCACCGGCATCGGCTGGCCGATTTCGCCGATCAAGGTTTGCGCGACCACGGCGCTCAGCAGGTCGAGGCGTTTGTTCTGGGCGCGCAGGAAGGCGGCCAGGGTGCGGTCCTTCTCGCTCAACTGGCGCAGCAGGTGTTGCGACTCGAAGTCGGACAGGTGCAGTTCGCTGAGCAGGTTGAACAGCTCCGAATCATCCTGCAACAGTTCTGTCTCAAGGGCTTCGGCCGCGCTGAGGGGGCTGATTTGAAGTGCGATCCGATCTTCGATGCGGTAGTATTCGCGGCGATCTTCTTCGTCTAATGTCGTCATGGCGAACCCAAGGTTACGGCGGTGGTCCGAGTGTAAAGCCGCCGTAGGCGCCTCGCCACAAGGACGTTCCCTTTCATCCGAACAAGCCCCGACATGTTCAGACCTCTATTCGTATTCATTGGTACGCGCTACACCCGTGCCAAGCGCCGCAATCACTTCGTCTCGTTCATTTCGCTCACCTCGATGATCGGCCTCGCCCTGGGCGTGGTGGTGATGATCGTGGTGCTGTCGGTGATGAACGGGTTCGACCACGAGATGCGTACCCGCGTGCTGGGTATGATCCCCCACGCCACGTTGGAGACCGGTCAGCCGATCGACGACTGGCAGGCCCTCGCCTCTAAAGTAAAGCAGAATCCGCAGGTGCTGGCGGTCGCGCCCTTCACCCAGATGCAGGGCCTGCTGACCCATGAGGGCAAGGTGCAGAAGGTGCTGCTCAACGGCATCGACCCGGCCCGCGAGCGCGAGGTGTCGATCATCGACAAGTTCGTCCTCGACGGCAGCCTAGACAAGCTGGCGCCGGGCGAGTGGGGGATCATGATCGGCGACAAGGCGGCGCAGAAGCTGGGCGTGGCCATCGGCGACAAGCTGACCTTCGTCGCCCCCGAGGTCAGCGTGACCCCGGCGGGGATGTTCCCGCGCATGAAGCGCTTCACCGTGGTCGGCACCTTCCATGTCGGTGCCGGCGAGATCGACGGCTACCTGGGCCTGACCAACATTGCCGACCTGTCGCGCCTGCATCGCTGGAAGGCCGACCAGGTCCAGGGCGTGCGCCTGAAGTTCGACGACCTGTTCCAGGCCCCCCGCGCCACCTGGGCCATTGCCCAGCAGCTGGGCGAGCAGGAGTACTACCCGCGGGACTGGACCCGCACCCACGGCAACCTGTACCAGGCAATCCGCATGGAGAAATCCATGATTGGCCTGCTGCTGCTGCTGATCGTCGCGGTGGCGGCGTTCAACATCATTTCCACCCTGGTGATGGTGGTCAACGACAAGCGCGGCGACATCGCCATCCTGCGCACCCTGGGTGCCACGCCCGGGCAGATCATGGCCATCTTCATGGTCCAGGGCACGGTGATCGGCGTGGTCGGCACGCTGATCGGCGCGGTGCTGGGCATCCTCGGCGCGCTCAACGTAAGCGCGGCCATCGCCGGCATCGAAGCCCTGATCGGGCACAAGTTCCTCAATGCCGACGTGTACTTCATCGATTACCTGCCGTCGCAGATCCAGGCCCAGGACGTGTACATGGTCTGCGGTGCGGCGCTGGTCCTGAGTTTCTTCGCCACCCTGTACCCGGCCTGGCGCGCCTCGCGCACCCAGCCTGCAGAGGCGCTACGTTATGAGTGAGTCGCGCATGAGTGATAAAGCCGTGTTGAGCTGCCGCAACCTGGGCAAGAGCTACGAGGAAGGCCCGGAGTCGGTGCAGGTGTTGTCTGGGTTGAACCTCGAACTGCACCCGGGCGAGCGGGTGGCCATCGTCGGCAGCTCGGGTTCGGGCAAGAGTACGCTGCTCAACCTGCTGGGCGGTCTCGACACGCCGACGCAGGGCAGTGTCTGGCTGGCCGGCGAAGAGCTGTCGGCACTGGGCGAGCGGGCCCGCGGCCTGCTGCGCAATCGCGCGCTGGGCTTCGTCTACCAGTTCCACCACCTGCTGGCAGAGTTCACCGCCCTGGAGAACGCCTGCATGCCGCTGCTGATCGGCAAGACCCCGATCAGCGAGGCCCGCGAGCGCGCCGAGGCGCTGCTCAAGCGCGTCGGCCTGGGCCACCGCCTCAATCACAAGCCGGCCGAGCTGTCCGGTGGTGAGCGCCAGCGCGTGGCGATTGCCCGCGCCCTGGTCAACCGCCCCGGCCTGGTGATGCTCGACGAGCCCACCGGCAACCTCGACCACCACACCGCCCAGGGTATCCAGGAGCTGATGCGCGAGTTGTCGACCCACTCGCAGACCGCCTTCCTGGTAGTGACCCACGACCTCAACCTGGCGCGCCAGATGGACCGTGTGCTGAGCCTGGAAGACGGGCACCTGGTGGCGATCTGAGTCGCTTGCGCGGGGCCCCGTGAGGCGGCCCCGGTTCTTTTTCTACTTGGGTGTTCCCGTTCATGTTCAGACCCTTGTCCTTGTTCATCGGTGCCCGCTACACCCGTGCCAAGCGCCGCAACCACTTCATCTCGTTCATCTCCATGACCTCGATGATCGGCCTGTCGCTCGGCGTGCTGGCCATGATCACGGTGTTGTCGGTGATGAACGGCTTCCAGCGCGAGATGAGTTCGCGGGTGCTTGGCCTGGTGCCACACGCTGCGATCCTCGGCGCGCAGCCGTTGGACGACTGGCGTACGGTCGCCGCCGCCGCCGAAGGCAATCCGGCGGTGATGGCTGCCGCGCCGATCACCGAGATGGAAGGTATGCTCTCGTACAAGGGGGCGATGCAGCCGATCCAGGTCGCCGGCATCGATCCGACCGAGGAAGGCAAAGTCTCCATCGTCACCCAGCACATCGTCCAGGGCAGCTTGCAGGCATTGGTGCCGGGCGAGTATGGCGTGGTCATCGGTGAATTGACGGCGCGGCGTTTTCGCCTGAACACCGGTGACAAGCTGACCCTGATCGTCCCGGAGATCAGCAAGGAACCGGGCGGCATCACTCCGCGCATGCAGCGCCTCACCGTGGTCGGCATCTTCAAGGTGGGTGCCGAACTGGATGGCTCGCAGGCCTACATTCACGTAGCCGATGCCGGCGAAATGCAGCGCTGGGCGCCGGGCCAGGTGCAGGGCGTGCGCTTGAAGCTGCATGACCTGTATGCCGCGCCACAGGTGTCCAAGGCCATCGCCGCGGGCCTGGGCGAAGGCTACCGCGCCGATGACTGGTCGCACACCCAGGGCAGCCTGTTCAGCGCGATGAAGATGGAAAAGACCATGATCGGCCTGCTGCTGATGATGATCATCGCCGTGGCCGCGTTCAACATCATCGCCACCCTGGTGATGGTGGTGAACGACAAGGGCGCGGACATCGCCATCCTGCGCACCATCGGCGCCACGCCGGCGCAGATCATGGGCACCTTCATGGTCCAGGGCAGCTTGATCGGTATCGTCGGCACCTTGCTTGGCGGAGTGCTGGGGGTGATGCTGGCGCTGAACGTCAGCGCGGTGGTCGGTTGGCTCGAGCGAGTCAGCGGGCAGCATATCTTCACCTCCGACATCTATTTCATCAGCAGCCTGCCGTCGGAGTTGCAATGGGGCGATGTGGCGATCATCTGCGTGGCGGGGCTGGTGATGAGCTTCCTGGCGACGATCTACCCGGCCTACCGCGCCTCGCAGATCGAGCCGGCCATGGCGTTGCGTTACGAGTAAGGCATGGCGCCCCTTTCGCCGGCAAGCCGGCTCCCACAAAGTACAGGCTTGCAAGAGCCCTGTGGGAGCTGGCTTGCCAGCGATGGGCTGTGTAGCAGCCCCTATTCGGACAACTCGATCACAAACCGCGTCCAGCCATCCGCGCACTCTGCCCTGATGCGTCCCCCATGTGCCTGCACGATCGAGCGGGTGATCGCCAGTCCTAACCCCGCATGCTCGCTGCTGCCTTCCTGGCGCGCCGGATCCGCCCGGTAAAAGCGGTCGAACAATCGCTCAAGCAGTTGCGGCGCAATCGCCGGCCCGGTGTTGGCCACCACGATGCGCAGCCCAGGCTCCAGGCTTACCCTAATCTCACCCCCGGCGGGGGTGAAGCGCAGGGCGTTGTCCAGCAAGTTCGATAGCGCCCGGCGCAGCATGTGCCGGTCGCCCTTGGCATGGGCCTGGCCCTCACGCAACAAACGCACCTCGGCGTCCTCGGCCAGCGGCGCGTAGTACTCCAGCAACGCATCGGCCTCCGTTGCCAGGTCCAGCGCCTGGCGGCTGGGTATCAGCAGGCCGTGGTCGGCCTTGGCCAGGTAGAGCATGTCGTTGACCAACTGGGCCATCCATTGCAGCTCCTCGAGGTTGCCGTGCAGGGCCTCGCGGTACTCCTCGAGGCTGCGCGGGCGGGTGAGGGTGACCTGGGTGTGGGTCAGCAGGTTGGACAGCGGCGTGCGCAGCTCGTGGGCGATGTCGGCGGAGAATGCCGACAGGCGCTGAAACGCGTCGTCCAGGCGCTGCAGCATGGCGTTGACGGTGCCGGCCAGCTCGGCCAGTTCCTCGGGCATCTCGGCGGCCGGCAAGCGCGTGGTCAGCGAGCCGGCGGTGACGCTGGCGGCCACCTTGCCCATCTGCCGCAGCGGTTTCAGGCCACGGCGTACGGCCCAGGCGCCGAGCAGCGCGGTGGCCAGCGCTGACAGGCCGACGGTGAGCCAGATCAACCGCTGCATGCCTTGCAGGAAGTGCTGGTGGTGGGTGATGTCGAGGAACAGGGTCAGTTGTGGCGAAGCGGGCTGGCCGTCGACCAGTGGCGCGCTGAGGCTGCGGTAATCCACCCCGTGGCTGTGCAGCGTGGCCAGGCCGGTAGGGGTGGGGGCCTGCGGCAGCTCGCCCCGGCTGGCGAACCACGGCTCGCCGTCGGCGCCGCTCACACGCAAGGCCAGGTCGGACTGGTGACTCAGCTCGTTGAGCAGCGCCGGCAGACGCGTGGCCAGTTGCTGCTGGGTGGTGACACCGGCAAGCAGGCTGCTCATCAGCGAAAGCCGGCCACTGAGCAGTTGCTGGTCGAGTTCGACGAAATGCTGCTCGCTGGCGCGGTTGAACAGCAGGCCGGCGCCCAGCGACACGGCCGCGGTGCAGGCGGCGAACAGTAGCGCCAGGCGGCTGCCCAGGGACAGGCGGCGCATCAGTCGTGGCGCTCTTCGAGCACGTAGCCCATGCCGCGCACAGTATGGATCAGCTTGGCGGCATGGCTGTCGTCGATCTTCAGGCGCAAGCGGCGGATGGCCACCTCGATGACGTTGGTGTCGCTGTCGAAATTCATGTCCCACACCTGCGAGGCGATCAGCGACTTGGGCAGCACCTCGCCCTGGCGGCGCAGCAACAGTTCGAGCAGGGCGAACTCCTTGGCGGTCAGATCGATGCGCTGACCGGCGCGCTCGGCGCGGCGGCGAATCAGGTCCAGGCGCAGGTCGGCCAGGGCCAGGCAGGTATCCTGGCTGGCACTGGCGCCACGGCGCAGCAGGCTGCGTACACGGGCCAGCAGTTCGGAGAAGGCGAAGGGTTTGACCAGGTAGTCGTCGGCGCCCAGCTCCAGGCCGTGCACGCGGTCCTCGACGGCATCGCGGGCGGTGAGGAACAGCACCGGGGTGTCCAGCCCGGCCTGGCGCACCGCCTGGAGGATCTGCCAGCCGTTGCGCCCCGGCAGCATCACGTCGAGGATCAGCAGGTCGTGGTCGCCGCTCAGGGCCAGGTGCTGGCCGGTGTCGCCATCGCTGGCCAGTTCGGTGGCGAAGCCGGCCTCGCTCAGGCCCTGACTCAGGTACTGGCCGGTCTTGGCCTGGTCTTCGACGATCAGCAGTTTCATGTGTTTACCAACGGTTCGGGCCAACGTGATGCCGAAATGATACGTGACGATCTGGCGGCCTGCCCAAGCTGACAAAGTTGTAATCTTCCCGTCAGCCAGCTGCCAGCCAGCCTTTTCGACAATGGCGCCATCTTCGCTGCATTGATCTGGAGTCACCCATGAAACACCTGTTCCTCACCGCCGCGCTTGCCCTGACCAGCCTGCCCACCTTCGCTGGCGAAGCCAAACCCTTCGCTTTCGGCGAGCCGGCGCCGGCAGCCAAGGCCACCCGCACTGTCGAGGTGGTGCTCAAGGACATCGCCTTCGAACCCAAGAGCATCAAGGTCAAGGCCGGCGAAACCGTACGTTTCGTGCTGGTCAATGAAGGCAAGCTGCCCCACGAGTTCAATCTCGGCGACAAGGCCATGCATGCCGCACATCAAAAGGAAATGGTCGCCATGCAGGGCAAGATCTTTACCGCCAGCATGAATCACGAAGGCATGGACCATGGCCAGATGGACCACAGCCAGATGATGGGCGGCGGCCATGGCCACGACACCGGCAACACCGTGCTGGTGCAGCCTGGCCAGCGCGCGGAGCTGACCTGGACCTTCCGCAAATCGGCGCCCATCGAGTTCGCCTGCAACGTACCGGGCCATTACCAGGCCGGCATGGTCGGGCCGCTGACCATCGAGTGACATCGCCTCCAAGGCGGGAGGCAAAACCGGTAGACTAGGGGCAATTTCGAACCTTCAGGTCAGTTTCCATGCATCCCGCCGCCGAACACTCCCCGCTGGGCAAGTCCAGTGAATACATCGCCACCTACACCCCCTCGCTGCTGTTCCCCATCCCGCGCCTGGCCAAGTGGGCCGAGCTGGGTGTCAGTGGCGACGCGCTGCCGTGGCAGGGCGTGGATTTCTGGAACTGCTTCGAGCTTTCCTGGCTGCTGCCCTCAGGCAAGCCGGTGGTGGCCATCGGCGAGTTCGCCATCCCTTGCGACTCGCCGAACATCATCGAGTCCAAGTCCTTCAAGCTGTACCTCAACTCGCTGAACCAGACCGTGTTCGCCTCGGTGGCCGAGTTGCAGGCGTGCCTGGCGAACGACTTGTCTGCCGCTGCGGGCAAACCGGTCGCGGTCAAGGTCAGCACCTTGGCCGAGGTCGAAGGCCAAGGCGTGAGCGCCTTGCCGGGCCAGTGCATCGATGCGCTGGATGTGAGCATCAGCAATTACGAGCAGCCGCAGCCTGAGTTGCTGCGCTTCGCGGCGGATCGCGTGGTGGAAGAGACCGTGCACAGCCACCTGCTCAAATCCAACTGCCCGGTTACTGGCCAGCCGGACTGGGGCAGCGTGGTGGTGGAATACAAAGGGCGGGCACTGGACCATGCCAGCCTGCTGACCTACCTGATCAGCTTCCGCCAGCATGCTGACTTCCACGAGCAGTGCGTGGAGCGGATCTACCTGGACCTGAAGAACCTGCTCAAGCCTGAGCACCTGACGGTATATGCACGGTATGTGCGCCGGGGTGGGCTGGATATCAACCCGTACCGCAGCACCGGGGCGATCAACCCACAGAACCTGCGGTTGGTGCGGCAGTAATGTAACCGGGCCGCGAAGCGGCCCATCGCCGGCAAGCCGGCTCCCACAGAGAGCAGATTGGCGCAATCCCTTTGGGAGCCGGCTTGCCGGCGATGGGCTGCAACGCAGCCCCGTTGGGTTCAGATCCCCATGCTGTGCAGCGAGTTGGCAATGCTGCGCAGGGTGGCGGTAAGGTCGGGGTGTTCGGCCTCGAAGCGTTCGATGGCGAGGTTCACGCCGTCGACGAGGTTGTTGTCCGGGGTGGCTTCCTCAAGCTTCAGCTGGGCCTCGATCTGCCTGGCTTCTTCATGCAGGCTGGCCAGCTCCTCTTCCGAAAGCGGCACATTGCGATCCAGTTGCTCGCGCAGGCTATTCAGGCGCTCTTGCAGTTCGCGGGCAGGCATTGTTCTTACTCCATCAATGACTTGGCAAGGCATGGACCTCAGCGAAGCGGCAAAGGTTCGGGCCTGACTTCTAGCGTAATCCACCTGCCGGCGCTTTGCATGACCCGTATCAACGGGGATGTATCAGGGTTTCTCGCCTTTTTGCCGGCGCTGGGCGATATCCGCGAGGCAGGCATCAAGGGATTCGAGGTGGTCAATCACCGAGTGCACGCCCAGGCCGAACAGCGCCAGGGTGGCCTTGCCGCGGGCCAACTCCTGTTCCTGCCGGCTCAGTGCCTGCCATTGCGCCGAGCCCTGATTGCAGGCCGCAAGCCCCACCGTCCACAGGCCGGCATTGAGCCCCGATTGCAACAGCAGCGGCTCGCCACTGACCAGCACGCAGCCGTCCAGGCGCTGGCTTTGCAAGTTCATCAGCGCCTGCCAGCAGGCATTGGGGGTGGGCCATTTGCTGCCATTGGCGCAGTGGCCCGGCAGCCAGTCGGGCAGCACGCTGCTCAGGCGTTTGCCCAGGGTGGCGCTGAGTTCGTCAAGCCAGATGCACGGCACCTGCTGCGAGCGCAGGCGAAGCAGGGAATCCAGGGCGCCGGGGGCGGGCAGGGGGCCGCCGTCGGTCGCCTGTACCAGGCAGCCGCGCAAGCCGAACAGCACAGCAGTGAAGGCGGGTGCGTCTTGCATGGCAACGTCCCTAAATAACCCGCAGGCTATCCAGCGATTGTTACCGACGGATGACGGCCAGGGTCTGTACGAAATGTGTCTGCGCGAAGGCCAGACAAGGCGAAACGGGGAGGAAGCGCAGTGTACTGGAGTACATGAGCATTCCGAGCCCCGTTTCAACGCAGTATGGGCGAGTGCAGATACATTTCGTACAGAGCCTACAGTTGTTCACAAATTCTTGACGCTGATATGTAAAACTATCGTTCGGTCAGCAAGCCAGTATACTTGCGCCCTATCGAGCAGCGTGCCAAAGGCCGTTGCCGCCGTGAAATCCGATGGAGAAACATCTATGCGTAGGATCGGTGCCGGAGTGATCGAGCGAGTCACCCAGGCCTGTGTCTGCGCCAGCTTGCTGCTGGCGCCCGTGGCGGCTACTCAGGCAGCCACGGAGGAGGATCCCTGGGAGGCGGTGAACCGGCCGATCTTCCGGTTCAACGACGTCCTCGACACCTATGCCCTCAAGCCGTTGGCGCAGGGTTATCAATACGTCACCCCGCAGTTCCTCGAAGATGGCATCCACAACGTCTTCCGCAACCTGGGCGACGTCACCAACCTGGCCAACAACGTGTTGCAGCTCAAGCCCCGTGCGGCGGGCATCGATACGGCGCGGCTGATCGTCAACACCACCTTCGGCCTGGGTGGCTTCTTCGACGTCGGCACCAAGATGGGCCTGCAGCGCAACGATGAAGACTTCGGCCAGACCCTCGGCTACTGGGGCGTGCCCAGCGGACCGTACGTGGTCATCCCGTTCCTTGGCCCAAGCACCGTGCGTGACGGCCTGGCCAAGTACCCGGACTCCTACACCGAGCCCTACCGCTACATCGACCATGTGCCGACGCGCAACTCGATCCTCGCCCTGGACGTGATCGATACCCGCGCCAGCCTGCTGTCGGCAGAGAAGCTGATGCAGGGCGACAAATACATCTTCCTGCGCAACGCCTACCTGCAGAACCGCGAGTTCAAGGTCAAGGACGGCGAGGTCGAAGACGACTTCTGACACTGCTTACGCAAAAGGCGACCCTCGGGTCGCCTTTTTCGTAACAGTTCAATGCATGGCCAGGATGCGCAAGCCGAAGCGCTGCGCACCGCCTGGCTGGTCGGCGATCCATACCACTTCGGTGCTGGCATGCAGCCCGGCGAGGGCCGTGTGGTCGGAGTCGATGCGTACCTCAAGGCGGTCGCCTACCTGGAAACGCTGCGGCGCCTGCACCTGCATGCCGGTGCTGGAGAGGTCGATGCACACAGCGCTGATCACCTGGTCGGCCTGCAGCAGCTGGACCTCGGCATCGATACGCATGCGAATGAAATCTCGTTTTTCGCTGTAATCCACGGGGTGCTGGGACATGCTTGCATCCTTTCGTCAGGTTGCGCTGCTCCACATTCTTATAACGCCGGGTGATTTGCCCTGTAAAGTGCAGGGAAGTCTACCTGCCCATGCTTGAAACGCCAGGCGGATGGGAGTACCGTCAGCGCCTTACAGGGCACCTCGCTATTTGCCGGACCAGTCTTCTTGTCCTACAACTCAAGTAGAGAGTGGCTAGAGAGCATTCCAGTAGCCGTCTGTCGTTTCTCCACAGCCGCTACGCCAACCCAAATCTGGCGCCGTTCGCCCACATGCAGAAACCCAGTGCAACGCTGCTGATCATCGATGACGACGAGGTGGTCCGTGCCAGCCTCGCCGCTTATCTGGAAGACAGCGGCTTCAGCGTCCTCCAGGCCGGCAACGGTCAGCAGGGCCTCCAGGTCTTCGAAGCACACCAGCCCGACCTCGTGATCTGCGATCTGCGCATGCCGCAGATGGGCGGCCTCGAACTGATCCGCCGGATCAGCGAGCTCGCGCCGCAGTTGCCGGTGATCGTGGTGTCCGGTGCCGGCGTGATGAGCGACGCGGTCGAAGCCTTGCGCCTGGGCGCGGCGGACTACCTGATCAAGCCCCTGGAAGACTTGGCCGTGCTCGAGCACTCGGTGCGCCGCGCGCTCGACCGATCGCGCCTGGTGCTGGAGAACCAGCGCTACCGCGAGAAGCTCGAAGCCGCCAACCGCGAACTGGAGGCCAGCCTGCACCTGCTGCAGGAGGACCAGACCGCCGGGCGCCAGGTGCAGATGAACATGCTGCCGGAAAACCCCTGGGTGGCCGGCGATTTCGCTTTCGAGCACCAGATCATCCCGTCGCTGTACCTGTCGGGGGATTTCGCCGACTACTTCCGCGTGGACGACCGGCGCATTGCCTTCTACCTGGCGGACGTGTCTGGCCATGGTGCCTCGTCGGCGTTCGTCACGGTGCTGCTCAAGTTCATGACCACGCGCTTGCTGTTCGAATTCAAGCGTGGCGGCAAGATGCGTGAGTTCAAGCCTTCGCAGGTGCTCAGCCACATCAACCGTGGTCTGATCAACTGCAAGCTGGGCAAGCATGTGACCATGGTCGGTGGGGTCATCGACGAGGACACCGGCCTGCTCACCTACAGCGTCGGCGGCCACTTGCCGCTGCCGGTGCTGTATACCCCGGGCCAGGCCCGCTACCTTGAAGGCCGTGGCCTGCCGGTGGGGTTGTTCGACGAGGCCAGCTACCAGGACCTGGTGCTGGAACTGCCAGCGCAGTTCAGCCTCACCCTGATGTCCGATGGCATTCTGGACCTTTTGCCCGGGGACACACTCAAAGATAAGGAAGCTGCCTTGCCGGAAATCGTCAAGGCGGCGGGGGGCAGCCTGGAGGGGCTGCGCCAACGATTCGAATTGGCTACGCTTGGGGAGATGCCGGATGATATCGCCCTATTGGTGTTGAGCAGGAACCTTGAATGAGTACTGGTAGAATCCAGTTCGCCGAGCAAAGCGGGACCTTCGTTCTGAAATTTGTCGGTGAAGTGCGCCTGACCCTGTGTTCGGCACTGGATGCGACGATCGAGAAGATCTTCACCGCGCTGAACTTCTCGGCCATCGTCATCGACCTGACCGAAACCGAAAGCATCGACAGCACCACCCTGGGCCTGCTGGCCAAGCTGTCGATCCTGTCCCGGCAAAAGGTCGGCCTGTTGCCGACCGTGGTTACCACCAACCCGGACATCTCCCGGCTGTTGCAGTCCATGGGTTTCGACCAGGTGTTCAACATCGTCGACCGCCCGGTGCCGTGCCCGGAGTGCCTGACCGACCTGCCGTCCCAGGACCAGGACGAGAGCGTGGTGCGCTCCAAGGTGCTGGAGGCGCACAAGATTCTCATGGGCTTGAACGACTCCAACCGCGAGGCGTTCCATGACCTGGTGAGCGCGCTGGAAAGATCCTGACCCCATCGCGGGCTTGCCCCGCGATGGCTTCAGTCCTTGATGAACGCCGTAGCCGGCGAACCGTCGGCATTCAACTGATACACCCGCGCGGGCCGCCCCTGGTCATCGAAGAATACCTGCCCCAGCCCCGCGCTGTTCCACAGCCGTTCCCCGGCGTTGCTGCGGCTGGGCGTACGCGGCACCACTTCCATCTGCCGACGCTTGGTAAACCAGTTGAGTGGCGAGCGCGGCGAATACAGCCAGCGGTTGAGCCGGTCGAGCACATCCAGCAGGCGCCGGGGAAACTCGTTCTTGATCCCGCTGCTGGTCACCTGCCACAAGTGCGGGCTGCTCTGGCGATGGCGGATCAGCACTTCGTAGACGAATGAGTAGTGCACATCGCCCGATAGCACCACGTAATGCCCCGGCGTGCGCGAGTGGCGGAAGATATTGAGCACCACCTGCGCCGCGCCCCGGTGCGCCATCCAGTTCTCGGCATCTACCAGTAACGGGTAGCCCAGGGCGCTGAACACCCGTTGCACGGTCTCGATCAGCTTGACCCCAAAGATCGGCGCCGGCGACACGATGATCGCCGACGGGTGATCGAGCAGCGCCTGCTGCAGCTCGCTCAGTGCCTCCCAATCGAGCAAGCCCGAAGGCTTGGCCAGATTGCGCTCGCTGCGCCAGCGCCGGGTGCGGGTGTCCAGCACCAGCAGCGGCGGGTTGCTCGGCAGCGCGTATTGCCAGCCCTGGAAGCGCAGCAGTTCGCCAATCAGTTCATCTCGCGCCTCGCCCACCTGCCGGCACTGTCGGGCCAGCGCCGCGCAGCCGTCCGGGTCGTTGCCCCAGCCCTGGCACAGCAGGTAGCCGAGCAGGGCGTTGCCGATGATCCGCCGCGAGAACGGATGGCCGTAGGCGGTCTGTTCCCACTGCGCCGACAGGTTCCAGTCATCGGTGATGTCGTGGTCGTCGAAGATCATCAGGCAGGGCAGGTGGGCCATGACCCGCGCCACCTGGCCTAGGCCGTCGCGAAAGGCCTCGATCAGCGGCAGCTCGTGGCGGTAGCGGGCCTGGCGCTTGTCGGTGAGGCCGGGTGGCATCTGCATGCCCACCAGCGACCAGGGCAGCGGCGACCAGACCAGCAGGTACATGGCCATGACTTCGGCGAAGGTCACCAGGTGGTTGTCGGCGTTGCTGGAGGAGAAGATCGGCTTGCGCTTGCCGCCGAAGAAGCGCTCACGCAGGGTCTCGTTGCCTTCCTGGGCAGGCAGCAGGTCGGCGCGGTGGTAATAGCAGGCCGGGTGCCGGTACAGCGCGGCGCCGCTGTCGACCAGGGCGCCGTCCAGCGCCTCGTCGAACAGCCCCAGGCGCTCGATCAACCCGTGGATGGCACGCAGCATGGGGCCGGCGACATCGTCGGCATAGACCTGGTCGCCGCTCATCAGCAGCACGGCGGGGCGCTCCTCGGGGCGCGGGCCGGTGGCCAGCAGGCGGTCGGCGCACAGCAGGCCGTCGACAGCCGGATGATGGGGCTTGCGGCACGAGCCGTGGAGCACCTGGTCGAGGCGTTCGCGCAGCACGAAGCTGGGGCGGCTGGCGCCGGGGTAGAGCAGGTGTGGGGCCCAGTCGGCGATGCCTTGGCCGTTGGCCAGGCGCAGGTCGTATTCCAGGGCCACGTCGCTGGGGAGCGGCTGATCGAAGTGGATGTCTAGCAGGTGTATGAAGGCGTGGGTACCGACCGGGATCATCTCGCAGTGCACAGTGGCGCCGATGCCGGCCTGATCCAGGAGAAATTCGGCTTGCAGCGGTTGCGAGCCGACCAGCCAGATGGCCAGGCGTTGGGGTTCCAGGCGACGGAGGATGGGGCCGGCGAGGACAAGAGGGAGTGAAGCGGTGGCGGGCATGGATGGCTCAGGTTCGTGTGATGCTGATGGCCCTATCGCGGGGCAAGCTCGCTCCCACAGGGAATGCGTTATTTTCATCGGGGGAGCGGGCTTGCCCCGCGATGGCGTCATCGGCCACCCCAACGAAAAACGGGCGGGAAATGCTCTGCATTAACCGCCCGTCGATCAAGCCGAAGATGTATCAGGCTTTGTCAGCCAGCCATCAGCGCTTCCAGCTTCTCCTGGTCGCGGGCGAACTGGCGGATGCCTTCAGCCAGCTTCTCGGTGGCCATGGCGTCCTCGTTCATTGCCCATCGGAACTGGCTCTCGTTCAACTGCTGCCTGGCCTCGCCGGCATTGCCCGGCTTGAGGATGCGCGGCAGATCGCCTTGGTCGTCCGACAGCTGCTGCAGCAGCTCGGGGCTGATGGTCAGGCGATCGCAGCCGGCCAGCTGTTCGATCTGGCCGATATTACGGAAGCTCGCGCCCATGACCACGGTGTTGTAGCCATTGGTCTTGTAGTAGTCGTAGATGCGCGTGACCGATACCACGCCCGGGTCCTCGGCGCCGACGTATTCCTTGCCGGTGCTCTTCTTGTACCAGTCGTAGATGCGCCCCACGAACGGCGAGATCAGGAACACCCCGGCGTCGGCGCAGGCCTGGGCCTGGGCGAAGGAGAACAGCAGGGTGAGGTTGGTCTGGATGCCTTCCTTCTCCAGCTTCTCGGCGGCGCGGATGCCTTCCCAGGTGGAGGCCAGCTTGATCAGCACGCGGTCTTTCGGCACACCGGCGGCTTCATACAGCTCGATCAGCTGACGGGCCTTTTTCAGCAGCGCCGGCTCGTCGAACGACAGCCGCGCGTCTACCTCGGTGGAGATGCGCCCTGGAATGACTTTGAGAATGCCCGAGCCCACCGACACCGCGAACTTGTCGCAGGCCAGGTCGACATTGCCCTTGGCGTCGGCCTTGACCTGCTTGAGCAGGTCGGCGTAGCCCGGGATGGCCGCGGCCTTGAGCAGCAGCGACGGGTTGGTGGTGGCGTCGACCGGCTTGAGTCGGGTGATGGCGTCCAGGTCGCCGGTGTCGGCGACCACGGTGGTGAACTGCTTGAGTTGTTCCAGCTTGGAGGTCATGGGCGTGCTCTGTCCTGTGCAATGACTCGACATTACCCGAGCCCCGACAGCCACTCAAGGCCCGTCGCAGGCGTATCGGGAAAGCCCTCGCAGGCAACACGATCCTTCTGTAGGCGCGCGCTTGCCCGCATTAGGCTGCAAAGCAGCCCCGGCTCACGCCGGGCCTGCAGCAAAAGGCATTGCCTTCGAGTGCCAACCCCGCCCCAGGTTCCCTCAGCGCCCCTGCAGCAGCTCGGCGGCCTGGTCCAGCACCTTCAGCGGCTCGCTGGCCTTGTGAATGTCCGCCGACAGCAACTGGCGGAAGCGCCGCGCCCCCGGGAAGCCCTGGCCCAGCCCGAGGATATGCCGGGTGATGTGGTGCATCGCGCCGCCGCTTTGCATATGCGCGACGATGTACGGGCGCAGCTTTTCAATAGCTTCGGCCCGGCTGACCACCGGCGCCGCGCTGCCGAACAGCTGCTGGTCGACCTCGGCCAGCAGGTACGGGTTGTGGTACGCCTCGCGCCCCAGCATCACGCCATCGAAGGTCTGCAGGTGGGTGCGGCACTCGTCGAGGGTCTTGATGCCGCCATTGAGCACCAGTTCCAGGTCCGCGAAGTCGGCCTTCAACTGCGCCGCCACGTCGTAGCGCAGCGGTGGGATCTCGCGGTTTTCCTTGGGCGACAGCCCTTCGAGGATGGCGATGCGCGCATGCACGGTGAAGCTGCGGCACCCGGCGTCGCGTACCTGGCCGACGAAGTCGCACAACTCGGCATAGCTGTCGCGGCCGTTGATGCCGATGCGGTGCTTGACTGTGACCGGAATGCTGACCGCGTCCTGCATGGCCTTGACGCAATCGGCCACCAGCGCCGGGTGGCCCATCAGGCAGGCGCCGATCATGTTGTTCTGCACCCGGTCGCTGGGGCAGCCGACGTTGAGGTTGACCTCGTCGTAGCCGGCGTCCTCGGCCAGGCGCGCGCAGGCGGCCAGGTCCGCCGGCACGCTGCCGCCCAGTTGCAGGGCCAGCGGGTGCTCGGACACGTCATGGCGCAGGAAACGCTGGGCGTCGTTGTGCAGCAGGGCGCCGGTGGTGACCATTTCGGTGTAGAGCAGGGCGTGCTGGGAGAGCAGGCGCAGGAAGAAGCGGCAGTGGCGGTCTGTCCAGTCCATCATCGGCGCCACGGAGAAGCGGCGGGACGGCTCAGGTCGCGTGGTTTCTGGCTTGGAGTCTGATTTTGCGGTGTATTCGTTCAACGTGTTTCGTACCGATTTTCGGGGGTTTTGGGGCGTTTTTACCAAGCGCTTGGTACAATGTACCAATCGAATCAGGACGTGTACCAATTCTCATGGCAACGATCAGACCCCGTAAGAAGGCAGACGGCACCATCAGCTACACAGCTCAGATCCGCATCAACCGCGACAGGGTGACAGTCTACCAAGAGAGCCAGACGTTCGCCCGCAAACAGGCGGCGGTGGCCTGGGCGAAGCGACGGGAGACGGAGCTGGCAGAGCCGGGAGCGATCGAGCGCGCGAGTCGGATAGGGCACTCGGTCAAGCAAATGATCGAGCGCTACCTGGTGGAGGCCGAGAAAGCCCGGCCGCTGGGCGAGACGAAACGACGCACGTTGAATGCCATCAAGAACAGTTACCTGGGTGAGATCGTGGACTCCGATATCACCCAGCAGGTACTGGTGGACTATGCGCTGTGGCGCATGGGGCTAGAAGGGGGAGGAGTCAAGCCGCAGACGGTTGGCAATGACCTGGCACATCTGGGATCGGTGTTGTCCCTGGCCAGGGCGGCGTGGGGGTCTGAGATCGATCCCCAGGCAATGTCCGATGCGCGCCTGGTGTTGAAGAAGTTCGGCTACAACATGAGAAGCCGTGAGCGGGATCGGCGGCCGACGTTGGATGAGATCGACAAAGTGCTGGAGCACTTCTTCAAGATGCTGGAGCGGCGGCCCAGCGTGATCCACATGCCGAAGGTGGTGGCGTTCGCGATTTATTCAACCCGGCGGATGGATGAGATCACCCGCATCCTGTGGGAGGATCTGGATGAGCATCGGCAGGCAGTGAAAGTCCGGGATATGAAGAACCCTGGTCAGAAGATCGGCAACGACGTTTGGTGTTATTTGCCAAATGAGGCTTGGATTATCTTGCAGAGTATGCCACGAGAGTGTGCAGAAATATTTCCGTACAACACTGATTCAATTGGCACCGCTTGGTCCAAGGCATGCAAGATGACCGGGATTGAGGATCTGCACTTCCATGACTTGCGCCACGAGGGAGTGAGCCGGTTGTTTGAGATGGACTGGGACATTCCAAGGGTATCCAGTGTTTCCGGTCATCGCGACTGGAATTCATTGCGACGATATACTCACTTACGTGGTCGTGGAGATCGATATGAGGGGTGGGAATGGCTACACAGGATAGTCAAAAGTCAGGTCGTCCTGGGGGCGCGGGTGCGATGAGCTCTAAAGAAAAAATGCTCAGGCGAAGTGATTTAACGGGTTTTGCTGCCCTACTAGGAGAAAGCTTTTCTTCGCGCATTGACCTGCTTGCTCAAATTATTAAAGGTGCACACTATCCAAGTTTGGGGAGCTATAAAGAGCGCATTCTCTCAGAAACCATACGGAACTACTTGCCTAGGTCGCTGGAGGTAGGTACAGGTTTTGTACTTTTTCCGCACGAAGATGATCAGCCTCATGAATATTTTGACCCTCTGAATCAAAGTGCTTTCACAATATCTAAGCAGTGCGATATTCTGGTTTTCGATGCAAATATGTATCCTCCAGTATTTCGGGACAAAGATTTTGTGGTTTTAAGGCCTGAGTCTGTCAAGGCTGTTATCGAGGTCAAAGGAAGTTTGAGTCTTGGGGAGGTTAATGGAGTTGTAGATGGATTTATAGATTTCGGTAGAAAATGGAAGGCAACTCAGGAATTCTATAAGTCCCATCATGTGCCTGGAAAGGTAGAGTCCCCGACTCTTCTTGCAATGGGGTGGAGTATCTATGAGCGAAATGGGCGAGCCGTAACTAATCCCGAAAAAATTCGCGCGGCAATTGCCAGGCGTTACAGTGAAGCAGTTAAGGTGGAAGAGCTGGATTGCTTTCCCTTGCTTAGTAGTATGATGATTTATAATGAGTCCCTGATAAATCTTTGCTATTTTCCAACTGGAATTGGTGGCGATCAAGACTTCACTCGACTGGGCCTGGGATGGTATAGCCAGGATGGTCGTTTTGCCAGGGTTGCGAGTACGGGGGAGCTATATAGAGATAAGGATCGAACGGTGGCTTGGCTGCTTGCTGAGCTTCACTTGACTTTAGGGTTAGATAATTTTAATCGATTCTTTTCGTATATTGACGAAGCAAAGTCTGGCGAGCGCTTGTCGTATAAATATGATGGGTATAACTTGGGTTGGATTGATGTTGGCGTGGTCAAGTGAGGTGTTCCCGGCGAGTTACGCGCCGGGTATCAGTTAGCGTATTAGCTGTTGCAATTCGCGGTTGGCAATGCGCCGTTGTTCGTCCAAATAGTCAGCTAAATCACCCAGGTGTATTCCTTTTGCACTTTTCTGACTGTTCTCGATGCGAGTGATGGGGAGTTTGATTTTTCCAGCAAGTACCTTTCGCTGGAGCATCTCAGGTGTCAGGTGCCTGAAATAGTCTTTACATACTATCTCCAGTGGGATGATTGCTTGGCTGTTATATTGCGCCATCAGCACGAAAGCTGTGTTCATGCTCGCCCCCTTAATGCTCGTTTGGCAGCTACGTTGGTCATGTACGCTGACCACTTTTCGCTCTCGCGCTGTTGGCGAATCTGACTGCAGTTGATGTGGCGACGGGTTGACCTGCCTTTGCCGCAGACATCACAGATGGCAGGTAGGTCGAGGCTGTGGGTGGCTAGACGAGGCCGAGTGAGTACTTCAGTCATGATCCACCTCGAAGGCTTGGTAGTAGTTCAGTGCGGCGCTAAGTTGGTTGTCGAACTCCTCGATGGCCAGCGGCTCCCATTGATTGCAGTGTCGGAGGTCGTGGTACCACTTGATCCCGTGGTAAGTCACCCGTAACCGCGTGGTGCCAATGCTTATCTCCGCATCAATCCCGCCGGCAGCGCTGTGCTCCATGGCTTTGCGAATGCTCGATGCCACGAAGCTTGGGAGGGCGGGGGGAAGGAGAATGAGGTCGGGCTTGCAGCCCTCCGCTGTGTCGAGGCTGTGGCAAGACGTTGCCCTGGCGCAGGTCATGCCGAAGGGCTGGATGGTGCTGTCGGGCTTACAGCCCTCGGCGTTTATCAGGCGTTGGCGCTCAATCTCGGCGATCAGCTCCAGGGTTACCGCTGGCGGCATCGCCATGCCGTAGTCGTTCGCGGCGACGTGATCATATGGGGCGCGTTTTGCTACGGTGGCGAGGGCCTTCAGTTCTGAGAGGTCTACATTCATGCCTGGCGCTCCAGTGGGGTAGCGAAGCCTGCCGCCTGGCGGATCTTGCTGCAGCGTTCATGGTTGCCACGTGTGCGTGGGATGGCGCAGACGTCGCAGAACACGCCCATGGCGGGACGCATGAAGGTCTGTATGCCCTTTGCGTCGCGAGTGTTCGGGGTGTAGGCCTGTGTTGTGATCACAGCGAATACCTCTCATGGGCGCGGCGGGCGTTCGGGCTCAGGGCCAAGTGCTCGTAGCCGGTGATTTTGTTTACAGTCGGTGACGTGCCTTTCTGTGCGTTAACAGGGGCTGGCTGGTGCAATTGGGTCAGGGCAGCGATCAGCGTGCAGGCCAAGATCAGGCTGATCAGCTGCCAGGTGCGGGTTGGATTAGGCATGGATGTGGCCCTCTCGAACGTGGCTACGAGCAAGTTCGAATAGCTCGTCGGCGGAAACTGGTTCGAGGTGCTGTTCGCCGTTCTGCAAGGCTTCCAATCGAGTGCGGTACAGCCCGGCCTGGCCGAGCCAAGCGACTGCGCTGTTATCTGCGTCCAGCGCTAGGGCTTCATTGGCTTTGCCGCCTTGTACCAGTTCATGGTCTAACGGCACCTTGAAGCCCGCCGCATTGCGGTGTCCGCCGCCGCCGTACTGCTTGGCGATCTCGCTTACATCCATTCCCTCATCGCTGCTGCGCAAGGAGAAGTAACGGTGGTCGGTGCTGTCCTGGTAGCAGGCAGCAAACTCCTCGCCTTGTGCCATCAGGTGACCGGCGTCACTGGCATGGATATGGGGCAGGTTCGCCACTGGCACATCATGACCGGCGATGATCATCCGGCGCTTACTGCTGGCTACCAGGTCGGCTACGTCCTTGTGGTGCTTTCGGTTGATGGCTGTCCCAGCAGCGATGGCAGCGTTCATTGGCTGCTGTATCAGCTTGTCCCAGGCCTCGAAGTCCTGTGGGTAGCTGAACAGGTTGGCCAGGATCTCGCGGGTGCCTGCCAGCTTGAAGCGCCAGAGGTCACGGTCCTCGATGTGGTTGATAAGGGCCGGTCGCTGGTTGTAGGGGAAGAAAAAGTCCCAGGTGAGGCCGGCGCCGCTGCGGTTCATGTCGAACACGGCGCTGAGCTTAGGCAGGGTTTCTGCCCAGGCGTAAAAGTGGATTGGGGCGGCCTCCACGTCGGCCAGGGCCTCGGCAGCGGTTTTGTGGTGGTCGATGATCAGTACGGCTTGGGCGTGCTGGGCCATCACCTGAAGCGTTTCCAGAGGGAAGGAGAAGTCGACGATGACCACGGTGCGGCCAGTTACTTCAGGTGGGGTCATGCCGTGGTGACCGGCGAGGAACTCGACATTCTCTGCGCCCAAGCAGCGACGCACAGTCCAGGCAGCGCCGAACCCGTCGGCGCAGTTACCGTGATAGATGCATAGGGTCTTCATGCTGCGTCACCTCGGTGCTGGACGATCTGCATGGCCTGGTCGAAAGTCATCGTCCGCCCTTTGAAGTGCCAATTAGTCCCGCGTGCGGTGGTCAGTACCAGGGTGTCCAGAAGTGCAACTGCTGCTCCGGGCTCCCAGTTGTCGTGGATGTTGCTGAGGCCCAGGGCCTTGGCGATCGCGGGGGCTTGAGTGGTCTTACCGCACCCTTGGGGGCCAATCACGAGTACGCTTTTGGTGCTCATGCTGCGGCCTCCGTGGTGGCTGCCGGTGTTGCACGCAGGTGGGAATGAACTCGCTTGGCGAGGTTGTCTATGGCGGTGGCTTGTTCGGCAGCGCGCGCGGCTTGTGGGGCCGCCATCAAGGCGCTCATCGTGCGTTGGGCCAGGCGTAGCATCTCAGCAGTGCCGAGTAGCTTGTCGTAGTCTGCTCTGGTCACCGGCATGCCTGTGTAGGACATGATCCGTTCTTCAAGCTCCGTGATGGTTCGCTTGAGGGACGCCACAGCCAGATGGTGCTTACGCTGGTCTGCCTCGGTCTGGACGCGGGCTTCGTCCAGTTCCTCTCGGAGCGTCTTGAGCTGCAGCTTTAGGTCAGCTCTATGATGTTCCTTGCCGATCTCCACGCCACGACTGAAGGCGCGGCTGCGGGCCTTCGAGAACAGGTATGGCGCGACGATCAAGGTGGCAAGCCAAATGATGCCCATGGCGAGGATTTGTTGATGCGGTTGCATGTACTGTGCTCCGAGAAGGCCCGCCACCGGTAAATGTCAGAGTCGGTGGCGGGCTTGTTGCCCCTGGTGGCCGGGGCGGCCTAGTTCAAGCGTTTTGAGTGCTGCGTTCTTGTTGGCGATCGAGGTAGGCCGCCAAGTTGTGCAGATAAACCACGATCTGAGCCTTCCCTGAGGGCTCGATCTTGCTCAGTTGAAGATCAATGCGACCCTTGCGGACAAGCGCTTTGAAGTACCGGTCCGAGCCGATATGAGGGAAATAGCGCTCTCTAACCTCGGTCAATGTCGGGCAGAGCGTCGGCCACTCTCTGTAGAGTTGATCCAGCGTGCTCATGCGCACTCCCCAAGCCCCTCTTGGCCGGGCTGGAGCTTCGCGCGTAGGGCGCCCACTAGGTGTTCTTTGCTGGATCCGATTACTGCAGCGCAGATCTCGCCCTGGTCGTTGGTCACGACTGCGCCCAGGGGAAAGGCTCGGTTGACAGTGTTGATGACATAGGCGACTTGGCCGTGCAGCAGCACTTGGTCGACGCTGTCCTGGGCCTCCAAGAGAGCAAGGGCTTCTTCCGACATGGCGCCGCTGTCAGCCCGGCCGTTGGCCAAGTCCTGTAGGAAGTCTCGCAACGACTGCCACTTGGTCACCAACTTCCTGGGGAGGGTCATCGAGCTGGTCAGCTCTCCCATTTCCACCTTGATATGGTGGGTGGTGTCATCGTTCTCGACGGTGATCCGTGCGTCTAGTGTGGTCTCCGGGCGGCGCAGGGTGCACTTGGAACAGCCGCCGGCTTCCAGGGTGCGCTCCAAGCCCATGACCCGGCTCAGGGGAATGCTGAACTCGGTCATGCTGCACCTCCTGCGCATGGGATGGCGTGGGCCTTTCCGTCAGTGGAGACGACTACTTGCAGGCCGGTGCGGCGCTGAAACGCCTGTATCTTGGCGAGGCTGCTGCAGGCGGTGGGGTGGATGAGGACCGCTACCGATCCGTTGTGCTGTGCTGGCTTCATTCGTCCGTGTCCTTGATTTGAGAGAGGTGACACGAAGCAAAAATTAGCAAAGGCTAAATGTTTGATCAATAGCAAATGCTAAATTGTTTTGGCGCGACTGCACTCCGGCCGATCGCCGGTAGATTGCATTGCCAGCTGGATTAGAGCTTTTTTGCGTTCCAGGCCAGCAGGACGCGGGCTTGGATGTGCATGCGTTCGATCATTGACTCGTCGATGACGATCGGTGGATAGATCGGGTTATCGGAAATCATCCGCAACAGCCCACCGGTCATGCGCTGAAGCCGTTTTATGTAGAGGTCACCGTCGAGAGTGAACACGTAGATGGCATCTGTTTTGACCTCGGAGATGCCGCGATCGACCAACAGCGCATCGCCGTCGGCGAAGGTGCCTGACATGCTGTCTCCATCGCCGGTAATGATGGCGAGGTTATCGATGTTGGAGAAGCTGAGGCCTTGCATCCTGAGCCAGTCGAGGTGAACCGTCATGTCGCGGATGACTTCAATGTGCATTTCCGGGGCTGCCTTGCCGTGCCCCATTGATGCCGCGATATCTAGGTGCGGAATCACCACGAAGTTCTTGTCCTTGGCCTGTCGTGTGGGCAGGCGAACCACGTTTGTGGGTGGGGCAGTGATGGGTTCCTCCATTGGAGGTGCTGTCAGCGTCCCTGCTGCAAGCCCGATCTTGAGCTCGAGATTGTGCGCTGCCTTTTCCCCCAGCTTGCGGTGGCCATTGAGCAACTGCGACAGGTATGAGGCATCCAGGTCGTGAGCTTCGGCGAAATCCTTCTGGCTCAGGGTGCCCATGATCTTGCGGAGGTAGGCGATGCGCCTTTCATTTATGTCCATGCGGCGATGATTGCTTTCCGTTAGCAAACAGTAAATTACTCGTTGCTATTGCTCTTGTAATTAGCAATTGCTAATCTCGCCGCCAATGGAGGTGTCTATGACGCTTAGCGAGTATTTGAAGAAGATGGACAAGGAGGGGCTCGACGCTCTAGCGCAGCGCTGCGGGACGTCAGTCGGCCAGTTGAAACAAGTGGCCTACGGAAATCGTCGCGCGAGCGCGGGGCTCGCAGTCAGCCTGGATCGGGAAACGGGAGGGGAGATTCGTTGTGAATCGCTTCGGCCAGATATCGACTGGGCTTATTTGCGGCAAGCAAAGCAGTAAGAACGCTGAGCCAGGACTCTGACCTCCCGGCCCAGCTATGACAGTACAAAGCACCATCACTCTCGTCGTCCGGCACCCTCTCTCACAAGTGCAGCCGGACGACTATTACCGCATGCCATGCCCGCACAGCACGCAAGGCACAGCACACAGGTCGTGGTCGTAGGATAGGTCTTACCTAACCCTGTGACTAGGCCGTAAACCGAGGATTTACGGTTATGAGTCGAGTTGATCTATTGCCGGGCGCAGGTCCGGTCCTCACATTGCGGCAGGCGCTCTACCGCGCAGGTCGTGACTATCACGGCGGTATCACCAAGTTGGCCTTCGATATGGGCCTTGAGGTGGACACGCTGCAGAAGAAGCTCCACCACAACGAGGAGCGCCGCTGGCCCACCCCTGATGAGCTGGAAGAAATCGTCCAGTGGACCTCAGACCCGCGGCTGCTCGATGCCCTGGTTCGTCCGGCGGGGGCGGTATGGTACCGGCCAGAGCCAGTGCCTGCCACCAACGAAGCACTGCAAGCTGTAGCCAAACTCTTGGATGAGTCCAGTCAGTTCGTGGGCAGTCTGCACGACGGTGCAGCCGACAACGTATGGACGCTTGCCGAGGTGATGGATCTTGAGAAGCGTGGGATGGACGTGATCCGTCAGGTGCTCGCGATCATGGCGGGCGCCCGCCAGGCCATGGAGGACGAAGCTCATGGCTGACGCCGTTGATTTCGCCAGCGATCATGCTGAGTACTTCCTGCAACTGTCCTTGCAGCGCCTTGCGCGCCTTCCTGAAAAGCCGAGCGCGCAGTTCTGTGAGGATTGCGACGAGCCGATTCCGTTGGCCCGTCAGCAGTCGGTCGCGGGTTGCGAAACCTGCGTCGACTGCCAGGGGTTGCGGGAGCGCCGGAGATGAGCGGGCGCCCAACTCCTACCACAGCTGATTGGGCGCGGCGATACATTGAAACCTTCAACTTGGCCCTGGTTCCGATCGAGCCAGGTGAGAAGGGGCCGAAGGGTAAGGGTTGGAACCAGCCCGGTCGCTACTTCACTGTTGCCGATGATGCCGAGGCGTTCTGGACGAAGCGCCCGAGTCACAATCTTGGGGTGGTGCTCGGGCCTAGTCGCGTCTGTTCGTTGGACGTTGATGACGTCGAACTGACGCGGCAGGTCATGCAGCAGACGCTGGGGCTCGACGTTGACGCCCTTGCAGACGCATACCCGACCTCCGTGGGTAACCCTGAACGTTTCCGGGTGATGTTCCGCGTCCCCGAGGGTGTGGAGCTGAGTCGCCACGCCTTGGTTTGGCCCAACAAGAACGACCCTGATGGCACCATCTACAAGGGGCTTATGGCGCAGGTTCAAGCTGCGGTAGAGACGATGAAGATGCCGACCGCGAAGCGGCATTCCGCCTGGCTGCTGAGCCCTTCAAGAAAGTGACCGTCTTCGAGTTGCGGGGCGGCCTGGTACAAGACGTGCTGCCGCCCTCCGTCCATCCTGGGACGGGGAAGCCGTACACATGGCGTACTGAGCCAGACCCCGGCGGCTTGCCGGAGCTACCGCCCGAACTGCTGGCGATCTGGCAGGGCTGGGACGAGTTCAAGCCCAAAGGGGAGGCCGTTTGCCCGTGGCGGCCGAAGCCGGCTATGCCTGCGGCTCGCCCTATGCCAAGGCCATCACCAGTTGCTGCTCGATCTGGTGACAAGCTCCCCGAGGTCATCCCGGAATTCAACCGCATCCATGACATCGCCACGATGATTGAGGCGCATGGCTACAAGCGCATCGACGGGAAGTGGCTGAGCCCGCACAGCAGCTCCGGCATGCCTGGGGTGACGATCACCGACGGCAAGCTCTTTTCCCATCACACGTCGGACCCGCTGGCGAACGGACACAAGAATGATGCCTTCGACGTGTTCTGCATTCTGATGCACGACGGCGATCAGAGGGCAGCGACCAGAGCGGCAGCGCAGATCCTTGGTATCGATGCCAAGTCGCGCCCGCCGGCACCCCCGCCGCTGGGTGAGCTTCCCCGCACCCCATCTGTCGTCAAGCAGGCCGAGCAGGGCGAAGTGGACGCTAACCCTGACGGACCTGCAGCCGCTGACCCAAATCCAATCGAGCCCAGCCCGGCCGCCTCCTCAGCCAACGGGGGGGAGGGGGGAGAGGGCTTGGTCCTGAAGAGTGCCAAGCGCCGGTTCGCCCTGGTTGAAGGCACCACCAACGTGTGGGACATGGACAAGGGGCAGTCGATGAAGCGGTCAGGCTTCGAGGCCCTGGTCGGCAAGCCCCTTGCCAAGCAGTGGATGGACAGCACTGACAAGAAGCTGGTCTCGTCCGAGCAGGTCAAGGAACTCGAGCAGGCCCGCAAGATGGCGAGCAAGAAGGGCGGAGCGCTGAGCCTCGATCCGCTTAATCGCTATGTCTACATCGACGGTACCAAGGAGGCCTGGGACCGGGAAAAGAAGCGGCGCCTGCCCGAGGGCAGCGTCAAGATGGCTCTGGGTGACGCCTATCAGCTGTGGCTGAACAGCCCAAGCCGGCGGGTGGTCGATGTCGACCACATCGTGTTCGACCCGACGATGACCAAGGACCCCGCGACCTACATCAACACTTTCGAGGGCCTGCCCCTGGAGCCTGTACGGAATGACGCTGCCTGCGAGAACTTGCGGTGGCTGATCTCGTTCCTGTGCAACCACGAAGCGGTGGCCCTGGATTGGCTGGTCAAGTGGCTGGCTTACCCGCTGCAGCACATGGGCGCCAAGATGGACACCGCGGTGCTGTTCCACTCCACGATGGAAGGCTCGGGCAAGAGCCTGCTGTTCGCCGACATCATGGGCGAGCTCTACGGCCGGTACGGTGCAACGGTCGGGCAGACCCAGCTTGAAGGCAACTTCAACGCCTGGCAGAGCGGCAAGCTGTGGGCGGTGTTCGAAGAGGTGGTGAGCCGTGACCAGCGCTACAACCAGGTCGGCAAGATCAAGCACATGATCACCGGCAAGACGGTGCGCATGGAGTCGAAGTTCATCAACGGTTGGGAAGAGGCCAACCACATGAATTCGGTGTTCTTGAGCAACGAGATAATGCCCTGGCCGATCAGCGAGAGTGACCGGCGAATGTTGGTGATGTGGCCACTGGAGACGTTGCCGCCCGAGCGGCAGAAAGCGATTGCCCGCGAGCTGGCCAACGGTGGCGTGGCTGCGTTGTACGGCTGGCTGCTGGACGTTGAGCTGGGCGAGTTCGACCAGCGCACGCGCCCGCCGGAAACCGAGGCTCGCCAGCGCCTGGTGGAGCTGAGCCGCACGGCCTGGCAGACCTTCTTCCACCTTTGGCGGAGCGGTGAACTTGGGTACGGCCTGTGGGGCTGCTGCTTGACTTCGGATGTGTACGCCATGTTCATCGAGTGGTGCGCCCACAATAAAGAGCATGCGATGAGCCAGACAAAGTTCTCGCTAATGCTGAGCGCGAAGGTGGAGAAGACGAAGGCTATCCCTTGGACGGACTGCTCTACGGAGAAGGACACCCGGCGTTTTGCCGCGTTCTTCATGCCCGGCGATGGTGACCCTTCCCTGCCCCCATCCTCTAATGCGGCCGTGCTGGGCAAGAACGTTCAAGAGTGGCGCGAGCGAGCGAGGCTCGCGGGCTGGGCTGTGGAAGCCTGGGACCACATCAAGATCAAGAGGGTTGCAGCATGACTCTATCGGCAGGTGTGTTGGGTGTGTTGGGTTGGTGTCGGGTTGGTTTTGGCAAGCCAACACAGGTTCAGGCCCCGAATTCCGTGGTGTGGCGGGCATGTGTGTTGGGTGTGTTGGGTTTGCGCACGCGCGCGCGCAGGCGCGCTTTTTTTAACGGTGATTCCGAACGGGTGATTATTTCCTATGCGAAGCTCGATAAACCCAACACACCCAACACACTCAACACAGGTTTATCCAATCCATTGAATTTACTGGGTTTTATCTGTGTTGGGTTTGTGTTGGGTTGGCTGAATGTGTGTTGGGTATCGAATTTGGAGGGGTTGCGATGACGATGGACACGGGATTGCGCCTTCAGCTCCTGGCGCAACTGGCCCAGCACCAGAGCGATATGGCGCCACTGATCGACCCGGTTGAGCGCCTGCGCCTGGTTGGTGACCTGATGCAGCATTGGGGGGATCAACGTGGACGGCTGGGGTTGGATGCGAGCCTGGGCAGCCAGATGGGCACGATCATGGAATGGAAGGGGTCGGCACCGCGCACGGGTGCATCGGGTTCGCGCATTCTGATCTCGGGTGCCGGGCTCGATCACGCGGCCGCCGAGGTCGACGCGGCGGTCGCCGAGCTTGCCCGGCGCAATAAACGCGGTGTGACGCTGGCCAAGCTGGCCGAGCTGCGCTACCTCCATCGCGCCACGATTAGGGAGCAGATGCGTGAAGTAGGGCTGGCCGAGCATGCCGACCGGACCTACCGCAACTGGGTGAAAGCGTTGCACCTGCAGGTGCTGGCCATCCTGGCGGCGCGTTCTGGCCGGGTTCGCCAACAGACCGTTCGTCGGGTAAGAATGCAACTTTCTGGCAACATTGAGGCTACATAGCGACCACATTCTGACGAACCGAAAATCACCTCTTTTCGGTTTTTCCGGTGGCATGTAAAAAGGCGCCACGATATCAAAAGTGCGCTTAGGCGCTTCCCCAACAAGCACTGTGCTGTGCAACCCGCTCCGACCTGTCGGCGCATCGAGAACCCTGCCATCTGGCGGGGTTTTCTTTTTCCGGCGCCGTGCTTTGCCAATTGAGGCCTGCATGAACAGCGAGCAACAAGCGTTAGTCGAGATGCCGATCTGGATGGTGATCGTACTGTCCCTGGTCGGCGGGGTGTCGGGTGAAATGTGGCGGGCCGACAAGGCGGGTGCTCGAGGTTGGGGGCTAGTGCGCCGGTTGGCCTTACGTTCGGGTGCCTGCGTTACCTGCGGGCTGTCGGCCAACATGCTGTTGTACGCCCTTGGCGCATCGGTGTGGATGGCGGCGGCGGTCGGTTGCTTGACCGCGATGGCCGGCGCTGATGTGGCGATCAACCTCTACGAGCGCTGGGCGGCCAAGCGGCTGGGTCTGACGCAGGTGCCGCCAGCTGGTACCGAGGCAGGCCAGTGACCCGGCCGGGGGCAGGGGGTGGGGGCCGATTTTCTGGGTCCTCCCCCTGGGCCGCCCCCTACACGGGTGCGCAGACTCGTGATCACAACACAAATATGGCAAAGCAGGGGTGTCCGACTTACTAGCCTTTTGTTGATGGATCGTCACATACCAGCCTGAATGTCACTTGAGGATACGAGAGATCTGCAACGGTTAAAAAGCAAATTCTTTCGTAGGCATTGATCGAGAGCCTATTACCGCTAGAGAGAGTATGAGACTCATTATTAATGGTGAACGATACTGAAGAGGGAAGTACGCTTTCAACTCCAAGGGTGATTCGGTTTTTTACCAGGTCTACCGTTTTTCCATTTGTCAATGTGAATTCTTGGGTTGGGGCTATCATTCTTTTTAATTCTGTAGCAAGACGCTCATTTTTGTCCTGAAGTAGGCGATGATCATCCTTCAGCTTCTTGACTTCAGCATTGAGGCTGGAATTTTTATCCTCCAGTTCCTTGCTCGTTTCCTTGAGGGAGTCTATCTGCTCTTTTGTGCCAATTTGATCTGCCAGCTTATCGCTGATAACTGTGAGCTTTTTTATTGTTTCTGGAACCTTCCACTCGCTGGACTCCTTTCGAGAGGCAATATCAGACTTTAGCTCTTCAATATAAGCTCCGCGCAGGGTCCAAGTTACAGTTACGATTATGGCTGCGCCTGCCACCAAAACGCCTGCGATGGTGTAAACCTTATTCCAAGTTAGTTGGAAAGTTACGGGAAGTAAAAATGACATGGGCTGCGAAGTTTTATCTGTTGTTGGCGGAGCAGTGAGCATATCCGAGAGGGAGAGAAAATGCATCGAATTACAGGTCCCGTCTCATATTGGTTGTGGGGGACCCTGGCGATATGGCCGGGGTACGGGACCGGGAACCCGCGATTCTTTTTTAGCGGACGGTTCACCCGCTTAGTGAACTGCGGTGAACTGGTTAACCCCCTGAATTCATTGGGTGAACTGGACTTTTCGACATGACCCATCTGACGAAATCGGAGTTCGCCGCCCGCAATGGTTGGTCGAAATCCTACGTTTCCAAACTGGCCAAGCAGGAGCGTCTGGTTCTGACTGCCGACGGCAAGGTCGACGTCGAAGCCACCGAGGTGCTGCTGGCCGAATCGGCGGATCCGGCCAAGGCGCCAGTTGCGGCTCGGCATGAAGAAGCCCGGATAGAACGCGACGTGCGCAGCCAGCTCCAGCCAGGCCGCGACACACCTGCGGTGCAGCAGCCGGATCCGGCGCCGGGCAGTGGCCACAACTTCCAGCGGTCGAAAGCCCATCGCGAGTTCTACCTGGCGCAGCTGGCCGAGGCCGAGTTCCACAAGGTCCAGGGCGACTTGGTCGAGCGCAAGGCGGTGGAAGATGCGGCCTACGCCGCAGGCCGGATGCTTCGCGACCAGTTCTTCGGCCTTGCACCCCAGCTCGCTGCCGAGCTGGTGGGGATGGACGATCCATGGGACATCGAGAAGCACCTTGCCACCGCGTTCCGCCGCGTATTCACCGAGGTCGACAAGATGAGCAGTGCCGACCTCGACCGAGCCATCACACAGAGCTGAGCCTATGCCCACCGGATACGCAGACGGTGCCAAGGTGTACCGCGAAGCGTATTGCCGAGGGCTGACGCCTGACCCCGAGCTGTGGGTAGACGAGTGGGCGGACGAGTACATGCGGATCCCGCGTGATACCGGCGCCGCCGAGCCCGGCAAGTACCGCACCGCGCGTACCCCGTATGCCCGCGAACCCATGCGCTGCCTGTCGCCTGCCCACCCCTGTAAACGGGTGGTGACCAAGGTTGCCTCGCAGCTGATGAAAACCCAGATCGCCCTGAACTGGATCGGCGCACTGATCCACATGGCGCCTTCCAACATCCTTACCCTGCTGCCCAGCCTGGCCCTGGCCAAGCGGGTGTCCTCGCGGATCGGCAAGACGATCGACGCCACGCCAGAACTCAAGGCGCGCGTGGCGGCTAACCGTTCCAGGGATGCCCGCAACACGATGGACACCAAAGAGTTCGAGGGCGGCACGCTGTACGCTACCACCGCTGGCTCAGCTGCCAACCTGTCGGAGCTGTCCGCCCGCTACGTGTATGGCGACGAGGTCGACCGCTGGGACGTCGACGTCGACCAAGAGGGCGACCCGATCAAGCTGGCCGAGGCGCGGGGTAGTACCTTCGGCCGCAACGCCAAGTTCTATTTCTCCAGCTCGCCGCTCATCAAAGGCGCCTCGCGGATCGACGACCTGTTCCTGATGGGGGATCAGCGGCATTACTACGTGCCTTGCCCAACGTGCGGGACGATGCAGGTCTTGAAGTGGGATCGCCTGTTGTACTCCCCTGACTTCAGTCGCGTGCACTACCAGTGCGAAGGCGCCGACTGCGACGTGCTGATCGAAGAGCATCACAAGGCCGATATGCTGGCGAAGGGCGAGTGGCGTGCCCACGCCCAGGGCGACGGCGAAACGGTGAGCTTCCACCTCAATGCACTGTACGCCCCGCTCGGCTGGCACTCTTGGGCCATGCTGGCCCGCGAGTTTGAAGAGGCCAAGCGCGCCCAGGACCGTGGCGACCTTGAACCGATGCAGGTGTTCTACAACACCCGTCTGGCCGAGGTCTGGGATAGCGCGATCGAGCAGACCAAGGCCGAGGTGTTGCAGGCTCGTGCGCTGCAAGAAGACTACGTGCTCGGCACACTGCCAGTGGGGGCGCTCACCCTGACGGCATCTGTCGACGTACAGGCCAACCGCCTGGAGCTGATGGTCATGGCCTGGGGCGCGGGTATGGAGCGCTGGGTGGTCGACCACCAGGTGATCCCCGGCGACCCTGCCGACGAGCGCACCTGGGCGCTGCTCGACGACCGCCTCAAAGTCCGGTATCGCCACCCCTGCGGCGTAAGCCTGGGGATCCTGGCCACCGGCATCGACTCTGGCGGCCACCACACGCATGAGGTCTACCAGTTCACCCGCGTGCGCCGCTGGCGCAACGTGTTTGCGCTCAAGGGCGCAAGCAAGCCGGGCCGGCCAGTGATCGCCCAGCGCCCGTCGCAGGTGGACGTCACTTGGAAGGGCCAAACCGAGCGCAACGGCGCCGAGCTGTGGATCGTTGGTACCGACACGGCCAAGGACTGGATCTACAACCGCTACAGCTTCGAGACGGGGCCGGGCGCGCTGCACTTCGCCAAGGACCTGCCGGACGAGTTCTTCCAGCAGTGCGTGGCCGAACGCAAGATCGCCCCGCTACGTGAAGGGCTACAAGCGGATCGAGTGGGTCAAGAGCAAGGCCGAGCGCAACGAGGCGCTGGACCTCATGGTGTACAACCTGGCCATGGCCAACTTCCTCGGCCTGCACCGCTATGGCGAACAGGACTGGGACAAGCTGCGGCAGGCGCTTGCGCAGGCCAGCCTGTTCGACCAGGGCGAGCAGCAGCCAGCCCGGCCCCAGGCCAGCGAGCCAGACGGCGACGACCAGAACGAAGAGGTCGAGCAGCCGGCATCGGCACCGATTAGGCGCCCCGATCCGCCAACACCGTCAACACCGCCGGCTCCGCGAGCCGCGCCTCAACCTATGCAACGCCGCAGCTCCAGCAGCGGCTATCTGAAGAGACGCTGACATGGCTTATACAAAAGCAGACCTCGCCACCGTCGAGCGGGCGATCGCGCGCGGCGAAAAGATCGTCCGTTACTCGGACCGCACCGTTGAGTATCGAACCGTCGACGAGTTGATCAAGGCCCGCGACCTGATCCAGTCCGAACTGGTGAAAGCCGCCGGGCCGCGTTCGCGCGTCGTGCGCGTCTACCACGGGGGCAAAGGCCTGTGAGCGGGCGTTATCTGACCCTCGGCCGCTCCGGCATTCTGGTGCCCGAGCGGATCAAGGCCAGCTACGAAGGTGCCGCCGAGGGACGGCGCTCATCGAACTGGGATGCGACGGACACTGGCGTGAACAGCCTGATCATGCCGGCCTTGCGCAACCTGCGTTCTCGCTCCCGCAGCGCGGTCCGCAACGACCCCTACGCCGCCAACGTCATCGACAAGCGCGTAAGCAACTTGATCGGCACCGGCATCACGCCGCATCCGCAGCTGCTCGACAAGGCGGTGCGCAAGGCGATGCAGGTGCTGTGGGAGGATTGGGTGGACGAAGCTGACGCCGATCAGCTCACCGACTTCTACGGCCTGCAGGCGCTGGTGGCGCGGACGGTCGAGCAGTCGGGCGAATGCTTCATCCGCCTGCGCCCACGCCGGCTGGAGGATGGCTACGCGGTGCCGCTCCAGCTGCAGTGCCTGGCGCCTGAATTCGTCCCTCACGACAAGTTCGAGTTGACACGCTTCGGCAACGTTATCCGCGCCGGGATCGAGTTCAACGGTATGGGGCGGCGGGTAGCGTACTGGTGCTACCGCAACCATCCCAGCGACAAGTCGGCGCTGAACGTCGGCTACAACCAGCTGGTGCGCATACCGGCCGAGCAGATGCTGCATGTCTTCGAGCCGCTGGAGCCGGGGCAACTGCGTGGCGTACCGCGCCTGGCGCCGGTGCTGAAGCGTCTGCGCAGCCTGGACAACTTCGACGATGCGGTGCTGTTCCGCCAAGAGGTGGCCAACCTCTTCGCAGGCTTCGTTCGCAAACCCACCCCGGACGGTCCGCCGCAGATAGACCCACTCACTGGCGCACCGGTGAAGTACGACCGTGACGGTTTCACACCGATGGTGGGGCTGGAGCCCGGCACGATGCAGGAGCTGTTACCCGGTGAGCAGGTCGAGTTCTCGGACCCGCCCGATGCCGGCAACAACTACCCCGACTTCATGCGGCAGCAACTGATGGCCGCTGCCGCCGGCTCAGGGCTGCCTTACGAGCTGATGACCGGTGACATGCAGGGCGTGAACGACCGCGCGATCCGCGTGGTGCTGACCGAGTTCCGTCGCAGGCTGGAGCAACTGCAGTTCCAGGTCTACGTCCATCAGCTGTGTCGGCCGGTGCGTAAAGCCTGGATGGACATGGCGGTACTCGCCGGTGCGCTCGACCTGCCGGACTACTCGCAGCGCCGCCGCGATTACCAGCGCACCCGTTGGGTTCCGCAGGGCTGGGCTTACATCCACCCGGTGCAGGACGTCCAGTCGCGCACCATGGAAATCGCCGCGGGCTTCGCGTCACGCAGCGAGGTTTGCCTGCGAGGCGGTACCGATGCCGAGGTGGTGGACGAAGAGAACGCCGCCGATCTCGCCCGGGCGAAGTCCTTGGGCCTCACCTACAGCACGTTGTCGGCGATCGATGACGATCCCGACGAGAAGGAGAAACCATGAAACCGTTGATGCCATTCCGCATCTTCAACAAGGTGCCCTCGGCGCCGAAGGTCGAAGACCAGCATTGGTACAAGATCAGCGCAGCGGCCGAAGGCGAAGGCACAGCCAACACCGAGCCTGCCCCAATCGAGATCTACATCTATGGAGAGATCGGTGGGTGGGGCATCACCGCGAACGAGTTCATCAAGGACTTGAAGGCGATCGACGACGGTGTATCGCCAGTCGTGGTGGCGTTCAACACCATTGGTGGTGATCTGTTTGACGGCCTGGCCATTCACAACGCGCTGAATCGCCTCGGTGAACGCTGCACCGCGCGTATTGATGCGCTGGCCGCCAGTGCCGGCAGTGTCGCGGCCTGTGGCGCCCACCGCCTGGTCATGGCTTCCAACGCCATGCTGATGGTGCACAACCCTTGGACCTGGACCAGCGGTGATGCCGAGGACCTGCGCCGCGTCGCTGACGTCCTCGACCAGACCTTCGAAGCCATCATCGCGGCATACCGGGCCAAGGCCCCGGACATCGACGACGTCGAGCTGCGCCGCATGGTCAACGATGAGACCTGGCTGACGGCTCAGGAAGCCCTGGCGCTGGGCCTGGCTGATGAGGTGGGCAACGGGGTCGAGGTCAAAGCCTGCCTCGCGCAGGGCGCAGCGATGAAGCGGTACCGCCAGACGCCGCAGGCGCTGCTGGATCAGCTGGCTGATCAGACGCCGGACGATGACCCAGCAACTCCACCTGAAGTAACCCCGCCAGATCCAGCAGCCTCCACGGCGCTGGCGCTGATGATCACCCAGGGCTGCGCCAAGGCCGGTATTAGCAACTTGGCCGAGACCCTGATCGCCTCCACCAAACTGACCGACCAGGCCACGGTGCAGGCCGCGCTGACACGGGCCAAGGGTGTTCACGACCTCTGCGTCGCGGCGCGCTTGCCCGAGCTTACAGCGGAGTACGTCAACGCCGGCCTGGAGCCTGACGCGGTGCGAGCGCGCCTGTTCGAGAAGCTGGTTAGCTCCGGCAAAGGCTTTGAGATCGACAACAGCCTGCCACCGGCCGACGACGAGCCGGAGAAGGTCAAGGCGCAACTCCCCAACCCATCCAGCATCTGGGCTGCCCGTCGGCAGGCCGCCAACAAAGGAGCACGACCATGAGCAGCATTCAAGAGGAACCAGTCCACGCGGGTGAGTTCCTGCTTTCCGAGGGCGCGGGGAAGATCTCCCGCGAAGCCATCAACATTGCCGCTGGCCCGGCCCTGGTCGCTGGGCAGTTGCTCGGCCTGATCACTGCAACCGGCGAGTTCGCGCCCTACGCCCCTGCGGCTGAAGACGGTACTGAAAACGCCGTTTGCATCCTTTTCGCCCCGCTCGGTGAGTCGGACATCTCGCGTCGGGGGCGCGCTGTCGTGCGGCTGGCCGAGGTCACCGAGGCGTTGCTGACGGGCGTCGATGCTGATGCCGAAAAGTCCCTGGCGAAGCAGTTCATCATCCTGCGCTGACCCAACCCTCTCTTTCTCCCAGCCCCGCCTTGTGCGGGGTTCTTACTTTCTGGAGTACCCCATGGCTGAGATTGCCATTTTTCAAGACGATGCCTTCAGCGTTGCGGCCCTGACCGCCGCCATCAACGAGCAGGAGTACGTGCCGGGCCGTCTGGCCGCCCTCGGCCTGTTCCGCGAGGAGGGCGTACCGACCCTGACCGTTCAGATCGAAAAGGACGGCGATACGCTGGCCTTGGTTCCTGCAGGTGAACGTGGGACCTCTGGCCTTGTGGTCGGCGGCAGCAAGCGCAAGCTGATCCCGTTCAACACCATCCACCTGCCGCAGCGCTTCTCGATCAAGGCTGACGAGATTCAGGGCATTCGTGCGTTTGGTACCACCACCGAGCTCCAGGCCGTTCAGGCAGTGGTGAACAAACGCTTGAGCAAGGTGCGCAGCCAGCTGGATGCCACCCATGAGTATCACCGCATGGGTGCTGTGAATGGCCAGGTGCTGGACGCCGACGGCACCTCGGTGCTGCTGGACATCTACAAAACCTTTGGTGTTTCCCGACAGACGATGTCGATGGGCCTCAACGATCAGAACGCCACCGTCCAGGCCCAGTGCGTCGATGCGCTGGACATGCAGGAAGACGCGCTCGGCAACGTCACCACCACTGGTGCACGTGCCTTCTGCGGCAAGACGTTCTGGAAAAAGCTGATCGCTCACAATTCGGTGGTTGAGACCTACAAGGGCAGCGAGCAGGCCGCATCCCTGCGGGGTGACGGGCGTGCGTCGTTCGAATTTGGCGGCATCAGCTGGGAGCGCTATCGCGGCAAGGTAGGTGGCAAGGCCTACGTTGCCGACGACGAAGCCCGCCTGGTGCCCGAGGGCGTCTCGGATCTGTTCCTTTCGATCTACGCTCCGGCGGACTACATCGAGACGGTTAACACCGAAGGCCTGCCGTACTACAGCAAGATCGAGGAGATGCCGTTCGGCAAAGGTGTCGACGGCGAGGCGCAGTCCAACCCGCTGCACATCTGCACTCGTCCCCGTGCAGTAATCCGACTGACGCTCTGATCATGGCCTTCCGGGACCTGATCGATGAAGTGGACGATACGGTGTTCGATGTCCTGGGCGATCGCGCCCTGATCGATGGGCGCGAAGTGCAGGGGATGTTCTCTGCACCGTGGCTGCAGCCGAAGCTCGGCCGCATCACCACGTCGCTGCGGGAACCGCACCTGGTTATCCGTGTGAAGGACAACGCCGGGGTCGAAGCCCGGCAGCGGGTAGAAATCGACCTGTCGGCGGAGGACGGCGGCGGCGCGTACACGATCGCTAGCGTCGAGCCAGGCGGTGACGGACTGGTTGCCCTGGTGCTGAGGAAGGCGCCATGAGCGTCGGCAGCTATCACAAGGTGTCCTCCAGCACCGGGATGATTACCCTTCAGGCGCTGCCCCAGCAGGTCGCACAGTTCGATGAGTTCGCGGCGCTGGCCCCGAAGGCCATTGCCAATGCTCAGCGTCGAGCGATCAACAAGACCCTGCGCTGGCTGCGCACCCACGTGGGCAGGGCGGTCGCCGTGCAGGAGCGGATCGCCGTGGCCTCGGTTCGTCAACGCCTGCGGGCCTATCCGGTGGGCGGTGATGGTCGCGGCAAGCTTTGGTTCGGCCTTGACCCGATCGCGGCAAGTCGCGCGGGCCGGCCACGGCAGACTCGCAACGGTGTCTCGGTGGCTGGGCGCCGCTACCAAGGGGCGTTCTTCAAGGCGGTCTACGGGAGCAACCCAGACATCTGGATCCGCACAGCCAGCAAGCATTTCAAGGCAAGCGACTACCCGGCCAGCGAAGTGTCGGGGAAGGGCGGGGCGAGTTCCGGCTGGATCGCCGAGAACGGCAGCCGCTTCCCGCTGGCCAAGGCGATGATCTCCCTGGAGGACGTGCGGCCACACTTCGAATCGTGGACACAGAAAGCCCACCAGCGGCTGCTGGTGGTCATGAAGCAAGAACTCAACTACGAACTGCAGAAACTGTTGGGGAGGGTTGGCAATGGCTGACGATCCGATCCCGCTTGATCGTCTGTACGCTGCGATCGAGGAACATATCGTCCGTACGCTACCTGCGTTGGAATACGTCGGTACCATGCCTGACCGGCTTGATCGCATAGCGATTCCCGCCGTGTTGATCGAGTTGGTCGAGTGGGAGCCAGGGCCGGACCTCGGCACGGGCGAGGTTGGAGTAGAGGCGCGATTCGAGGCGCGCGTGATTGTAGCGGGGGAGGAGGACTACAGCCTCCGTATCGCCGCGTTCTCAGCGGCCCAGTTGACCGTGTTGCTGCGCATGCAGACCTGGGATATCGAGGTCGAGCCGGCCAAGTTCGTTCGAGCAGCACAGGACTGGACGCGGCCTGAGTTAGATGGATACGCGGTTTGGGTGGTGGAGTGGACCCAAATCATCTACCTCGGCGAGGAGGAGTGGCCTTGGCCAATCCAGCCGCCCGGCTCGCTGGTGCTGAAGGTCGGCCCCGACGTTGAGCCCGTCAGCCCGGAGGATCTGTCATGAGCTACGCATCCGCGATGCACGACCGGATGCTGGCCAGCCTGGTGATCCCCTGCCGGGTGGTCGCCGTCGACTTGGCCGCCGCAATGGTGCGCGTGTCGGACGGCAGCGGCTGGACCAGCGCCTGGGTGCGCTGGCACAGCCAAGCCGCCGGCAAGGCACGCCATTGGCGGGCGCCGAGCCTGGCCGAGCAGGGTGCACTGATCAGTCCCAGCGGTGAGCCAGCCCAGGGCACTTTCGTTCCAGGGCTGTACGGCAACGCCGGTCCGGCGCCGGACAACCGCGACCATGTCGAGGTCTGGCGTTTCGACGACGGTGGCTCCCTGGTCTACGACTGGCAGGCCAAGAGCTACACGATCGAGCTGCCCAGCGGCACGGTTACGGTGAAGGTCGGAGCCTCCCAGGCAGTGCTGACAGACGACGCCATCACGGCCCAGTCCTCGAGCATCACCGCCCAGGGCGACATGATCACGCTGACCGGCGCGGTCACCATCAACGGGACACTGATGGTCACGGGTGACATCAACGGCGGGGGCAGGATCATCGACACCGCCGGCAACACGGCAAACCACAAACACTGACCACAGCCCGCCGAGTGCGGGCTTTTTCATGCCTGGAGAAAAGCATGGCCAGAACACAGAAAGAGCCTGAAGAGGGCAGCGAAGCGGCGCCGGTATCGCGCGGGCCGGTGACTTTCATCGATCAGGAGTACACCCGCCGCAAGTTGATCCTGCCTGACTGGGTGGAGCTTGAGGTGGTGCAGGGCCAGGTCACGATCAGCGGAGAGGACGCGGTGGGCCTGGCCTACATGCGCAACCGGTCCGACTTCAAGGAAGCCTGACCGTGATCGGCATGGATCGTCGAACGGGCCAGCCAGTTTCCGGCCTGGGGCATCTGCGTCAATCCATCGAGGACATCCTCACTACCACGGTGGGCAGTCGCCGGATGCGCCCCGAGTACGGTTGCCAGTTGCGCCGTTACGTCGACCTGCCGGTCACCGAGGGCTGGAAAAGTGCGGTACAGGCCGAGGTCGCCCGTGCCCTGGGCCGTTGGGAACCGCGGCTGCAGCTGGAGCGGGTGCGGGTGCTTGCAGTCATCGACGGCAAGATCGACCTGCAGTTGACCGGCACGTACCTGGGTGACAGCGCAGTCTTGGAGGTGAGTGCATGAGCGCAGTGGATCTATCGCAGCTCCCGGCGCCGCAGGTGCTGGAGAGTCTCGATTTCGAAGGGGTGTACGGCGAGGAGCTGCAGCGCTTTCGCCAGTACATGGGGGACAAATGGGACGCGCTGCTCGAGAGCGATCCGATCACCAAGCTCCTCGAGCTGGGCGCATACCGTCGCATGCAGAACCGGGCGCGGGTCAACGACGCGGCCAAGGCCCTGATGCTGGCCTATGCCCGCGGTGCGGATCTGGACCAGCTGGCCGCCAATGTGAACCTGCAGCGGCTGGTGGTGCAGGCCGAGGATCTCAATGCAGTGCCTCCGGTTGAGCGCGTCCTCGAGGCGGACGATGCGCTACGTGAGCGCGTGCAGCTGGTCTATGAGGGGCTGACCACCGCAGGACCGCGCAACAGCTACATACTGCATGCCCGCAACGCCTCCGGGCGGGTGGCGGACGCGACAGCCGAAAGCCCGGCCCCGGCCGAGGTGGTGGTTACGGTGCTGGACCTGGAGGGTGCGGGCCTCGCGACGCCGGAGCTGCTGGAGACGGTACGTGCATACCTGAGCGACGACGATGTACGCCCCGTGGCCGATCGGCTCACGGTCCAAGCCGCCGAGATCCTGCCGTACCGGGTCGAGGCCCTGCTTTACAAGGCCGGCACGGGACCAGAAAACGAAGCCATCCTGGCGGCATGCAAGGCTCGGCTGAAGGCTTGGGTAAATCCCCGGCGCCGGCTGGGCCTGGAGGTTTCGCGGTCCGGGATCAATGCCCAGTTGCACATCGACGGTGTGAGCCGGGTGGAACTGGTGGGATGGACGGACATCCGCCCCACGAAGGAACAGGCCGCATGGTGCGAGGCGATCGACGTGGAATGGGGTGGCTGACATGAAAAGTCTGCTCCCCGTGAACAGCACCCAGCTGGAACGCGCCGTCGAGGTCGCCACGGACGAGCTGACCGACATCCCCCTGCGTACTCTGTACAACCCCGACACCTGCCCGGCGCACCTGCTGTACCAGCTGGCCTGGGCCTGGTCGGTGGACCGCTGGGACGACGGTTGGTCGGAGGCGGTGAAGCGTTCCGTAATCCATTCTGCCTTCTTCGTGCATGCCCACAAGGGCACGATCGGCGCGCTCCGGCGTGTGGTTGAGCCGTTTGGTTATCTCATTGAGATCAACGAATGGTGGCAGCAACAGCCTAGGGGCGTGCCTGGCACCTTCGGGTTGAAGGTGGGTGTTTCTGATGGCGGGATCGGTGAAGAGACCTACCGCGAGTTGTCCTTGCTGCTAGACGACGCTCGGCCTGTCAGTCGGCACCTGACTACCTTGCAAATTAGCCTCGAAACTCGCGGAACATTCTATTTGGCTAGTTCGCTGAGCGACGGCGACATCCTCGACGTCTACCCGCCGGCTCAGCGTGACATCAGTGTCTCCGGCCGCATAGGACGCGGGGGGCGTGAACACACAATTGATACCCTGGACATTGCACATGGTTGACCAGAACTCGCAGTTCTTCGCGATCCTCACGAACGTGGGCGCGGCAAAACAAGCCAACGCGGATGCCCTGGGCATCCCATGGACCATCACGCAAATGGCCGTGGGGGATGCCAACGGCACTGACCCTATACCCAGCGCAACCCAGATGCGGCTAATCAATGAGTGGCGCAGAGCGCCGTTGAACCAGCTGAAAGTCGACGACAAGGATACTTCGGTGATCGTGGCGGAGCAGGTGATTCCCGCAGATGTGGGCGGTCACTGGATTCGCGAGATCGCGCTGTATGATGCCGACGGTGACATGGTGGCGGTGGCCAACTGCGCGCCGACATACAAGCCGCTGTTGAGCCAGGGCTCGGGCCGCACCCAGGTGGTGCGCATGAACCTGATCGTCAGCAGTTCCAGTAACGTCCAGCTGCGCATTGACCCGAGCGTCGTGCTTGCTACTCGAGAGTACGTCGACAACAAGGTCGCTGGGGTATTGCCAGGTGGGAAGCCGGCCGGCACTTACACCAAGGTCACGATCAATGAGCGCGGCATTGTCACCACGGGCACAAATCCCACGACCCTGGGCGGCTATGGCATCACCGACGCCCTGAAGAAAGGCCACCTTGGCCTGGGTGGCAGGATAGCCCCGGCCGGCCAGATCGACACTATCGGCCTGGAGGGTGGTTTCTACTCGTTCACCGACGGGCAAACGACGCTCGGCAACTACGCCTCGGTGTTGAACATCCCGTACATCACCGATGATTACGCGGCGCAGATCGGGTTCATGTATTCAGGCGACGAGCCGATCATTGCGGTCCGCTCCGCCAAGACCTCGCGGCAGTGGGGGCTGACGCGCATCTTGTGGCACAACGGCAACTTTGACCCGTCGGGCTACATCAGTGTTGCCAATGGCTACACCCGCCCGCAGGTCGACGGGCTCCTGGCCAGCAAGGCCAACTGGGCGATCACGCTTGGCGGATACGGCATCACCGACGCTTACACGAAAAGCGAGGTGAATACCGCGTTGCTCGCCAAGGCCGACAAGGATAAGGCGCTGGCCGTCGGCGTTGTCAGCCGGCAGCAGCCGGTACTGGCGTCGCCTGCGTGGGGCGCGGAGTACGGCTCTGGAGCGCTGATTATCCGCGAGGCGATGGAGGTCGGTGCAGCGGATCAGCGCGAAGTTTGCGCGCCCGGTATCGGCTTCCACTGGTTGGGGTTGGTGGCCGGCAAGCTGGTAATGGACTCAATCGGCAAGTTGAAGTGGAACGGGCAGCCCCTGTTGATGGGCACCACCGCCAGCCAGGGTGAGGTCGACACCGGCAGCACTGATACGGGCTTCGTGACGCCGCTCAAGCTGCGCTGGGGGTTCTCCTTCATCAAGGGTGGAGGCGGCGCGAACAATGCGATCGTGTTCCCCTCCTGGTTGGGTGGTCTGATGATTCAGTGGGGCGTTCACATTGCGAATGCCGCTGATGCCGAGACGACGGTCACGTTTCCTCTGGGCTTCAACATCATTCCAGCGTGCGTGAGCGGCTTCACGCATGACGGCGTCATGACCCAGTCGACAGTGGCGCCGCAAGCTCGGCTGCTCACCGCGACAGGCTTTCAGTCTCGACGAGAAGACGTCATCAACAGCTCATCATTTTCCGGCACCGCGTACATCCGCTGGATTGCCGTTGGCTATTGAGGGTAAGCATGGACATTTGGGCTAAGTGGGTTGAGGCCGATCAGCGGTTTTCGTTCGACCTCAGTGACAACGGTGGGGCCAAGATTTCACGCAAGCGGCATGCGGAGCTTTTGGCGGCCGAAGCCTCGGGGCAGTCAATAGCACCGGGCGATGATGGGGCGCCAACGTTGACTGAGCGACAGCCGCCACCCCTCGAGTTTGTGATGGAGCGGGAGCGCGCTTGGCGCACTGTAGAGCTGTCCCGCTACGAGTGGGTGGTTACGCGCCACAGGGACGAGGTCGAACTGGGAGGCGTAACGACGCTCACGGCTGAGCAATATGCCGCGCTGCTGGCCTACCGGCAGGCGCTGCGTGACTGGCCAGCGGCCGACGCCTTCCCGGCGCTGGCCAACCGTCCGGTAGCACCGGATTGGCTTGCCGAGTTGATCCTGTAAGGCCCCGCCCGTCGGGGCTTTTCTTTTGGCGTTGTCGGCTATGGCCGGCGGCACCTTTCCAGGCCTCGCGCATGCGGGGCCTTTTCGTATCTGGAGACTTGTATGAGCGGTTTTTTCCACGGCGTTACCGTAACGAACGTCGACACCGGCGCGCGCACTATCGCGCTGCCGTCGTCCTCGATCATCGGCCTGGTCGACACCTTCACCCCTGGTCCCGATACCACGGCCAAAGCGAATGACCTGGTAATGATCACCAGCGAGCGCGAGGCGGTGGCCGCGTTCGGTCCTAATGCGGCGATCACCAAGGCCTGCCGCGCTATCTACACCCGCGCCAAGGCAGTGGTCGTCGCCTGTGGTGTGGCCAAGCTGGCCGATCCCGCGGAGCAGGTGTCAGCAATTATCGGCGGTACCAAGGCAGACGGTACCCGCACTGGCCTGCAGGGGCTGCTCGACGGCAAGAGCCGTTTCAACGCCCAGCCGCGCCTGCTGGTCACCCCCAAGTACAGTGCCACCCAGGCGGTCGGTACCGCCCTGGTGGCCCTGGCCGACAAGCTGCGTGGCATTGCCATCCTCGACGGGCCGAATACCACCGACGAAGCAGCTGTCGCGTATGCCGGCGAGTTCGGTGCCAAGCGTGCATTCCTGGTCGATCCGGGCGTGCGGTTCTGGGATACCGACGCGAGTGCCACGGTGGACGCGCCCAGCTCGGCCTGGGTGGCCGGCCTGTTCGCCTGGACCGACCGCGAGTATGGCTTCTGGGCCTCGCCGTCGAACAAGGAATTCGTCGGCATCACCGGCACCTCGCGGCCCATCGAGTTCCTCGACGGCGACGAGACTTGCCGCGCCAACCTGCTGAACAACGCCAACATCGCCACCATCATCCGCGACGACGGCTACCGCCTATGGGGCAACCGCACGCTGTCGAGCGATCCGAAGTGGGCCTTCGTCACCCGTGTACGGACCATGGACATCGTCATGGACGCGATCCTCTACGGCCACAAGTGGGCCGTGGACCGTTCGATCACGGCCACCTACGTCAAGGACGTGACCGAGGGCCTGCAGGCGTTCATGCGCGACCTGAAGAACCAGGGCGCAATCATCAACTTCGAGGTCTTCGCCGACCCGGAGCTGAACACCGCCAGCCAACTAGAGCAGGGCAAGGTGTACTGGAACATCCGTTTCACCGATGTCCCGCCGGCTGAAAACCCCAACTTCCGCGTCGAGGTCACCAACCAGTGGCTGACCGAAGTCCTCGACGGTAACGCATAAGGAGCGAACCCATGGCGATGATTCCCGAAACACTGGCCAACCTGAACCTGTTCGTCGACGGCGTCAGCTTCCAGGGCGACGTGCCCAGCCTGACCCTGCCCAAGCTCACCCTGAAGATGGAAGAGCACCGCCCGGGCGGCATGGATATGCCGATCGAGATGGAACAGGGCATGGAGAAACAAGAGGCCGCCTTCACCACCACCGGCATTCGCCGGGAGGCGCTGAAGTTCTTCGGCCTGGCTGACGGCACCGCCTTCAACGGTACGTTCCGCGGCGCCTTCAAGGGCTTCAAGGGCAAGATCACCCCGGTGATCGTCACCCTGCGCGGCGCGCTGAAGGAGGTCGACATGGGCGACTGGAAGCCGGGCGACAAGGCCGAGATCAAGCACAACGTCGCAGTGACTTACTACAAGCTCGAGGTCGACGGGCGCCTGATCTACGAGATCGATGCGCTGGGCATGAAGCGGGTGATCGACGGCGTCGACCAGCTTGCTGCTCAACGCCAGGCCCTGGGCCTGTAACCCCCTCACTGAAAAGGACAACATCCCATGAGCAAGAAAACCCCCGCTTACCTATACCTTGAAGCCGACCGCGTCACCGTACAGCTGAGCCGCCCTGCGGAGTGCAACGGCATTCAGGTCGACAAACTGTCGCTGCGTGCGCCGACCGTACGTGATATCCGCACCGCCCAAGGCACCGCCGACGGTGACGACGAGCAGCGCGAACTGAATCTGTTCGCCTCACTCGCAGAGGTCGGTGTGAAGGACCTCGAGAGCCTGACCCTGAAGGACTACACGCGCCTGCAGGCCGGTTATTTTCGTCTGGTGCAAGACGACGGGCTTTGACCCGCGAGCTCAGAAACAGCTAGCCAAGCGGCTGGCTAAGGAGCTGGGTTTCTCGGCGGCCGAAATCTCGGCGATGCCTTGGATGGATATCGTTTGGTGGCTCACCGACTGAGCACGCAGGAGGGTAGCGCATGGCAAAGCTGGCGATCGCCCTGGAAATCGGCGGCGCCGTCGCTGCATCGCTTGGTGCAGCATTCGGTACTGCCAAGGGGCACATCAAAAAACTCGAGGAGAGCGGCAGTCGCGCAAAGGTGTTGAAGAACACCATCGGCGAGACGATCAAGCTTCGAGATGAATGGAAGAAAGCGCACGACAGCGGCTCGGCGGCGGCCTCCGGGCTGCTGCGGCGCCTGGAGGGCAATCTCGATGCCCTTAAGAAACAGGGTGTCGAAGTCGGCCGGCTGTCAAAGGAGTACCAGCGCCTGGGGCGCGAAGCGAAAGCTGCAGATCTGCAGCAGAAAGGCAGGCAACAGATCAGCTCTGGCCAGTCGTTGCTCAAGCCAACCCTGGCCGCCACGGCGGTCGGGGTCGGTATGGCGGCGATCCCGACCAAGATCAGTGCAGGCTACCAGGCTGTGATCCGTGACATCGCGATCAAGGCGGATGTGGCGAACAAGCCCGAGGAAGCGCAGCTCACACGGACGGTGATCGACACGGCCAAGGACACGGGTATGTCCCGCAACGACGTCGCGGACTTGGTCAACCAGCTCGTCGGCGCCGGTATGGAACTGGACAAGGCGCTGTCCTACGCGCCCACGGCGGCGAAGTTTGCGGTCGGGCAGGGAGCCAGCGGCGTCGACACCGCGTCGATGATCATGGCGCTGCAACAGAACGCCAAGATCACGGACCCCAAGGTGATGGAGCAAGCGCTCGAGGCGATTGCTTACCAAGGTCAGGCGGGCAGCTTCGAGGCCAGTGACATGGCGCGCTGGTTTCCGCAGCTGCTGGCGGGTATGGAGAAGAGCGGCAGCACTGGCCTCGATGCGGTGACTTCGCTCGGCTCTATGCTGCAGGTGCAGATGAAGACGGCCGGCGGCTCGGACGAAGCAGCGAATAACTTCAAAAACTGGATCGAGAAGATCGGTTCCGGCGAGGTCGTCGATGCCTACAAGAAGGCGGGAATTGACTATCAGGCCTCGCTGAACACGGGGATCCAAAAGGGCATGTCGACGATTGAGTCGAGCATGGCCCTGGCTCTGCGTTACGTCGAGGCCACTGACCCTGCCAAGGCCAAGAAGATCAAAGACGCGCAGGCCGGGATCAGCAAGGAAGCCGACCCGGTCAAGGCCAAGGCTGCGCTGGAAGCGCTGGAGAAGTCCTTGCGTACCGGCGACCTGTTCGCGGATATGCAGGTCAAGGCCGCGCTCACGGCGTACTCGCAGAACCGCGACCTTTACACCCAGCTCAAGAACGACTCGACCAAGGCGACCGGTATCCTGGACAAGAACCTTGCTGAGCGCCGCGAGACGTCCTCGCAGATCTGGGCGGAGACGCTGCAGTCGATCGATGATGGCATGCGCAGTGTCGGTGACGCGATACGCCCGGTGACCGACAAGATCGGTCAGGGGATCACGTTCCTGGCCCGTGGGTTGACGACGCTGTCCGACAAGCTCCCTGGCCTAGTGATAGGGATTGCAGGCATCGCTGCTGGCATCAGTGCCCTGCTGGCCGTTTACAGCACTGCGAAGATCGGCAAGGGCGTCCTGAACGTCATGCGCGGCCGTCGCAGGGGGCGCGGTGGAGGTACCGATGACGTGCCCGAGACCGGCAGCAAGGTCGTCGATGCTGGCTTAGGCGTCCTGGGGAAGGTGTTCGGCGGTGCTGCGGCGAATGATGCCGGCGGTGTTCTGGGTAGCGAGCCTCAGCGGGTGTTTGTCGTCAACGTCAAGGACCTCGGCGGGTTCGGATCCTCAACGGGAGGCGGCGAACCGGGCGGTCGGCGCCGACGCCGGCAGCAGCGTAAGGGGCGTGGCGGGCTTGCGCCGCGTCGGTCCGCTCCTACGAGTGCAGTCGGGCGAGTGGCGCGCGCGGGTACCTCGACCGGGATAGCTGCAGCGTCGGCGGTTTCCGAGGTTGGTCGGATGGGCCGAATGCTGGGTGCCGTCGGCAAGGTGTCGAAGGTGGTCGGCAGGCTCCCAGGCGGGAAGGTCCTCGATGCGGGTATGACCGTGGTCGAGACGGCCATGAACGCGAAAACCCAGGATGAGAAGGCCGAGGGCTACGGTAGTGCGGCGGGCGGGTTGGCCGGCGCGCTGGCGGGCGGTGCTGCAGGTGCGGCGCTCGGTTCGGTTGTGCCGGTTTTGGGCACGGCGATTGGTGGTGCCATCGGGGCTGCGATCGGCGGCCTCGGCGGTGAGGGCCTGGGCGGCTGGCTGGGCAAGAAGTTGTTCGGCGAGGACGAGCAGGTGGCAAAGGCCGACAAGGAAAAGGCCGCGCCTGGGGATGTCGCGCGATCGATCGCCGCGGCGGCTCCCGCTCCCACGGCGCCCGTCGTGGCCCAGGCGCTCGAGCAGGCCAAGCCGAAAGCGGACCCGCCCAAGGTCGACCAGCAGTTCTCATACATGCCCAACATGCCGGTCACGGTGCAGGGTGACGTCAAGGATCCGCAGCAGGTGTTCCGCTCACTCGAGGGGATGATCCGCAATAGCTGGGAAACCTGGTCACGGGAAAGTCTGGCGCGCCAGGCCGCTGGTCAGCTCTTCGATCAACCTCACGTTTAAGGAGGTGCCATGGCCTACATGGCGTCCATGCAATCGACGCTTTCGTCGTTGATTGCGGCGGGGGAGGCTGGCCGTACCAGCCTCGACGGAATGCTCGGCCCGCTGACCGGTGCCGTTGGCGATATGACCGGCGCTGCCTCGGAGCTTGAGAACCTGCCAGTCCTTGGCCCGGCCCTCGGCCAGAAGCTGCAGCGCACGATGCGAGCCATCAACGCGGCCCAGTCCTCGGTGGGGCAGGTCGCATCAACCTATAGCCAGGTAGTTAGCGGAGCGGCAGCGGTGCAAGACCGCATCGGCTCCCTGAAGGAGCAGGCCGGCAGGGCCTCGGCGGCGATCAGCCGCATCGCGGGGCAGGCAAGCCCTACGCTGGCCAACATCTTGCCGACCAGTGCGCTCGCGCCGCTGGCCACGCCGGCAGCCGATGCCATCAAGCCTTTCCCGCATCTGCTGATCCTGCAGCCGCTCGATGCCAAGCAGCAGCCGTACTACTTCAACCTGGATACCGCGGCCTTCGACGAACTGCGCCGGCAGACCTCGGCGCGCTGGGCCGGCCAGGAGCGCCTGACGCGAACCATTGCGCAGCAGGCGGTCGGGCAGGGCGAGGACAAGATCACGCTCAAGGGTGTGATCTTCACCAGCCGGGGTGGGATCAAGCAGCTGGATGCGCTGCGCACCATTGTGCGCCGGCTGCAGCCGATCAGTCTGGTGACCGGTTACGGCGACGTGTTGGGCACCTGGTGCCTGACCAGCCTGGACGAAGAACAGAGCGCGTTGCTGGCCGGCGGCATTCCGCGCAAGCAGGGTTTCTCACTGGAGTTCGTGAGTTATGGCAATGACATGCAGAACGTCTGACGGGGATCTGCTGGATACGCTGTGCTACCAGCATTACGGGCACCTCAACGGCACCGTCGAGCTGGTGCTGCAGGAGAACCCGGGGTTGGCGGATGAGCCGCAACCCTACCGCGCCGGGGTAATCATCGTGCTGCCCGAGCTGGCAGCACCGTCGATCGAGACTATCGAGCTATGGGGTTGACCCATCGCACCACACCGAGCCCCGCCCAGTGCGGGGCTCTTGCATTCTGGAGGGACTATGCAACCCACTTTCCGCATCGTCGCTGATGGCAGGGACATCACGATGCTGATCAACGACCGGCTGATCCTGCTGAGAACCACCGACAAGCCCGGCATGGACTCCGACGAGTTCGAGCTGCGGATCGATGACCGCGACGCCGCGGTGGCACTGCCTGCCCGGGGCGCCCGGATCGAGGTCCACCTGGGCTACGTGGGCCAGGCGCTGGCTCGCCTGGGCCGATACACCGTCGACGAGATCGAGGTCTCGGCGCCGCCCCGCACCATGGTGATCAGGGGCAAGGCCAGCGACATGCGTGGCACTGGCAAGACCACACGCAGTGGCAGTTGGGAAGGCGTGCCCCTGTCGCAGATCGTCCGCGACATTGCCGCGCGCAATGGCTGGACACCGGTCTGTCCGGTGCAGACGAAGGTCGATCGCGTCGACCAGCGCAACGAATCCGACTTCAACTTCATCACCCGGCTGGCCAAGCAGTACGACTGCACGGCGAAGGTCGCCGACGGCAAGCTGCTGGTAATGCCGCGTGAAGCCAGCCTGAGTGCCAGCGGCAAGGCCTTTGGCACGGTCACGATCACCCCGGCGGATGTGAGCCGGTGGCAGTTCCGACTCGGCGATCGCAACGCGCAGGCGGCGGTGAAGACAGCGCACCAGGACAAGAAGACGGGAGAACTGGCCGTCATCGAGCTGAGCAACGAGGACGCACCTACCGGCCTGCCGGCCGTGCACACCGATCGACACATCTACCCGAACAAGTCGGCAGCCCAGCAGGCGGCCAAAGCCAAGCTCGCCGCATTCAATCGCAGCACGGCCGGCGTGCGCCTGCAGATGGCTGGGCGAACCGATCTCTTCGCTGAACGGGTGATCAACGCCCAGGGTTTCAAGGATGGGCTGGATGGCCAGTACCTGGTCGACAGCGTCGAGCAGACGTTCGATGCCTCTGGCTGGTCGACCGCGGTGGAGTGCAACGGCGGGAAGAAGGGCAAGGCCAATGCCAAAGGCAAGGGCAGGGGCAAGAAAACTAAATTCGACAGGCCACTGAAGGTGGTCGCGGTGAACCCGGCCTGAGCGGCCACAACAGGAGATTCAAGATGACAGTCACCCTCAAACAGTTGCAGCAGATCCTTCCCAACGCCGGTACCCAAGCCGGCGTTTTTCTTCCTGTCTTGAACGCGGCGATGGTGAAGTGGGGGATCGTCACTCCCTTTCGCAAGCGCGCATGGCTCGCCCAGGTCGGCCACGAGTCTGGCCAGCTGCGTTACGTCCGTGAACTCGGCAGCGATCAGTACCTAAGCAAGTACGACACCGGCAAGCTCGCCGCGCGCCTGGGCAATACGCCCGAGGCCGACGGTGACGGCCAGAAGTACCGCGGCCGTGGCCTGATTCAGATCACTGGCCACGACAACTACAAGCGCTGCGGCGAGGCCCTGGGCCTGAACCTGCTGGCCTACCCCGAACTCCTCGAGCGCCCTGAGCATGCCGCAGACTCGGCGGGGTGGTTCTGGCATCAGGCGGGCCTTAACTCGCTGGCCGACAAGGGACCGGCGGCGTTCGAAGCCATCACGCGGCGCATCAACGGCGGCCTGAATGGCCTGGAGGATCGCTTGGCGATCTACAGGCGTGCCGAGCAGGTGCTGATCTGATGGGCCTCGAATCGCGGCTCGCCCTGCTGGCCCTGGTGTTCGGTGCCGTGGTCGGCGCACGGCTTGCCTGGTTGTGGCAGGCCAACGAGCTGGCCACGCAGGTGGCGGGCTACGAGCAGCAGCTTGCGACAAAGGATCTGGAGCATGGCCGGGAGAGGGAAGCTGCTGCAGTGGCGGCGCTCGGCCAGCTCGAACAGTTGCAGGCAGCAAGGCGTGCGTTGGAAGACCGCCTGCAGGTGCAGGACCAAACCCACTGGAAGGAGATGAACGATGCTCAACAAGCTCAGGCTCGCCTGCGCGACCGGCTTGCTACTGCTGATCTGCGGCTGTCAGTCCTGGTCGACGCCGGATCCGTTGCCGCCCAGGGTTGTGGCGGTGGGGTGCGAGCGCCCGCCGGCACCGGAGGCGTGGTGGATGGAGCCCTACGCGCCCAACTTGACCCAGCGCATGCTCGACGAATTGTCGCCATCACCGATGAAGGCGATCGAGGATTGATCGCTTTGAAAGCCTGTCAGGCTTATGTATCAACTATGGTCAATTAGTTCTTTTTTCATTTGATGTCTAGTTTTAAGGGGTTTTTGTAAGTTGGGCGATCAGTTGTTTGAAGGACCCGATTTCTAAACATAGATATAGCGCTGGTGGCGATCAGTAGTGCAATCGCCATCCAGAATAGCATCCAATAATGAGCGGTGGTGGCGTGGGTTATTTTAGTCGATAGCAGTGCAATCCCTATCGCAACACCACAACCGGTCCTTAAAATGGTCTGGAATCCAGTCCCTGCTTCTGTGACGACCTTGTGAGTGAAGTTGAATGTGGTCGCCCCTCTTTCTGTTCTAAACCGGAAGCCATATTTGATCCCTATCAATACTAAATAGGGGAGCATCATCCAGCCGTAATAGTCGATCAGGGGGCCGATCGCTAATAGTCCTGACACCATTTCGTCTAATGCTTTTGAGCTTTTGCTGAATAGCAATATAGGGAGTGTCCCAAGTAGAAAAGCTAGGGCGAACTCTGTCGGTATCTCGCGTATAAGGTCAAAAGTGTCTTTTTTGAACTTTTGAAGTTTCTTACCCATACCCGTTCCTTGAGGTTCAGTCATGTAAAAGTAAAAGGGCGAGCCGGTTGGATGCGCCAACATCCAGCCCGGCCCGCCGAACCCGCAGACTCTTCCTGCAAGTCCAGCCGTGGCCCCTGCCTTGTGCACAAAGCGCGGCGAGCCTAACACCTGTTTATCCATACAGTAAAGACTTGCAATCAATGACCTCTCCAATCATTCCCTGGATGGGCGGCAAGCGCCGCCTGGCCGACCGCTTGATCCCTCTCTTTCCCCCTCATGAATGCTATGTCGAAGTCTTCGCCGGCGGTGCTGCGTTGTACTTCATGCGTCCCCAGGCCGCCCCGGTGGAGATACTCAACGACCTCAACGGCGACTTGGTGACGCTCTACCGGGTGGTGCAGAACCACCTCGAGGAGTTCGTCCGCCAGTTCAAATGGGCGCTCAGCTCGCGGCAGATCTTCGAGTGGCAGAAGATGACCCGCCCCGAGACGCTGACCGACATCCAGCGTGCAGCCCGTTTCTTCTACCTGCAGCAGCACGCCTTCGGCGGCAAGGTCTCCGGGCAGACGTTCGGTACCGCCACCACGGGACCGGCCATCAACCTGCTGCGCATCGAGGAGAATCTCTCGGCCGCATGGCAGCGCCTGGCCGGCACCTACGTCGAAAACCTTTCCTGGCACGATTGCGCCGAGCGCTACGATCGAACGCACACGTTCTTCTACATGGACCCGCCTTATTGGCAGACCGCCGGCTATGGCGTCGACTTCCCGTTCGAGGAGTACGAGCGCATGGCCGACTTCATGCGGCGCTGCAAGGGCAGGGTGATGGTCAGCATCAACGATCACCCGGACATCCGGCGAGCCTTCGACGGCTTCCACTTTGAGTGCCTGGATATCCGCTACAGCAATACCAATCAGCGGCAAGGCAAGGCTGATGTGACCGGCGAGCTGGTGATCATGAACTGGGTCCCCGAGGCTTTGGGAGGCCTGTTCTAGATGGTTGTCGCTCAGGATCTGATCTGCTTGCTATTCGATTTGCGTGGAGCGTTACTGTGTCCACGATCACAAAGGAAGCCGCTTCATGGAAACCGCCGAGATGTACCTTCAAACCTTCCCCTCCCACATCCTGCTGGCGGCTCTGCGCGGTGAGATTGACCTGAACGAGCTGGCTAAACAGCAACTGGTGAGTCGCGGCCTGGATTCCGCCGGCAAGTGGGTTGGCTTTGCCGAGTCCGCCCGGATCAAGGCGGAGTCGGTGGGTAAGTAACCGCGACGCCTCAGCGCTTTCCCGGGCGAAGTTGGTCCGGGACGGTGCTTACGAGGCGGTTTGTTGCGCGGGCTTGATCAGGCTCGGCCCCTGATTGCGCACGTTGCCTACATCGGTGCCGACACGGTGCCACTCAAAGATGTCGGCCGGCTCGCCCAGGTTGAGCACGATCTGTTCGGCATGCTCGCTTGGCATGCCGGCCGCAATCCATTCAACTGCCAGATCGGGCGACAGTACGACTGGCCGCCGATCATGCACGTCGACCATCCCGCCCTGGGCGTCGGCGGTGATTATCACGAACCCGTCATGCTCAGTACCGGTGAACTGACCGATCGCGGCGCAAAGGGCGGGGCGTCCATCTCGCCGGCGGATGTAGTAGGGCTGCTTCTTTGGCCCGCCTTCATCAACCCATTCGTACCAGCCATCCACCGGTGTGATCGCCCGGTGCGGCCATATCGCGCGGAAGAACGGGCCGTGCGCCACCTTTTCGACCCTGGCGTTGATAGGCGCCGCCCGGTCGGCCGCCCAGTCCGGCCGCCACCCCCACCTCACCAGGTCCGCGCGCGGGCCTGCGTCATCTACTCGAAGCACCGCCACGTTTGTCGTGGGCGCGACGTTGTACCGGCCCAGGGCTTGGTCACCGACGTTGTTCCGCCATACCTCTGGCATGCTCAGGGTGTCAACGAAGTCATGGATGCCTCGGTACTGGCTTAGCCTCCCACACATAACCCACCTCGCTCGTTTGTCGGCTGCCTCGCGTCCGCGCATTGACGTAGGAACGGTCTGACAGTTTACTGTATGAATATACAGCTATTCATTTGAGTTTATCTGCCATGACCATCACATTCCTGGGCGCGCCGACGGGCGGCCCCGCGCTGCTGCCGGTGTATTCGTTCCGTGTGCCGGCCGGATTCCCTTCGCCAGCGGCGGATCACCTGGAGCGCCATATCTCCCTCGACGAGCTTTTCGACCTGCGTGCCCCTCACGTGTACCTGGTGCAGGTGGAGGGCGACAGCATGCAGGGGGCCGGGATCTTCTCGGGCGATCTTCTCATCGTAGACCGCAGCAAGGAGGCCGAGCACGGCGACATCGTGATCGCCGCGATCAATACTGAGCCCGTCTGCAAGCGCCTGTACCGGCGCGACGGCGTGCTAATCCTGCAGTCGGAGAACCCCGCCTACCCACCGCGACATGTCATGGAGGGCGACGATCTGGTCATGTGGGGTGTGGTCCGTTACAGCGTGCGCGATCATGCCCAGTGACCAGGTGTTCGCGCTGATCGACTGCAACTCGTTTTACGCGAGCTGCGAGCGCGTGTTCCGGCCGGATCTGGCCAAGACGCCCATCGTGGTGCTGAGTAACAACGACGGCTGTGTGATCGCCAGGTCATACGACGCCAAGCCCTACGTGAAGATGGGTGAGCCCTATTTCCAGGCCAAGGAGAAGCTGCGCCGGCATGGCGTCGTGGCATTCTCGTCCAACTATGCGCTGTATGGCGACATGAGCGAGCGGGTCATGTCGCTGATCGAGTCGATGGTGCCGGCGACCGAGGTCTATTCGATCGACGAATGCTTCGCTGACCTCACGGGCGTACAGGGGAGCCTGACCCAGTTCGGCCGGGATGTGCGTGCCAAGGTGCTGCGCTGTACTGGCATCCCCGTCGGTGTAGGGATCGCCCGCACCAAGACCCTGGCAAAGCTCGCCAACCACACTGCCAAGCGCCTGCAGGCGCATACGGGCGGGGTGGTCGATATCACTGATGACTTCAAGCGTGATTGGGTGTTGCGCAACACCGAGGTGCAAGAGGTGTGGGGTATTGGCCGGCGGATGACGGCACACCTGGAGGCCATGGGCATCCGCATGGCCATGGACTTGGCGAAGGCAGATCCGCGGATGTTGCGCGACAAATTCAGCGTGGTGGTCGAGAAGACCGCGCGTGAGCTCGCCGGCACACCCTGCCTCGAGCTGGATGAGGCTGACCCGCCGAAGCAGGAGATCTGCTGCAGTCGAATGTTCGGCAAGCGGCTGACGGAGCTGACGCCGATTAAGCAGGCGGTGGCTACCTATACGGGGCGCGCGGCCGAGAAGCTACGTGCGCAGGGCTCGGTCTGTAAGCACATGCGAGTATCGATCCGCACAGGCATGTTCAATCCCAATGAGCTGCACTTTGCCAAAGGTGCCCAGGTCGCCCTCCCGTACCCCACCAATGACACCTTGCTGCTGACAAGGGCTGCAACTGAGGCAGTAGATCGGATTTACCAGGCCGGCTACCGCTACAGCAAGGCCGAGGTGCTACTGCTCGATCTGCGACAGCCTGGCGAGTTTAGCGATGACCTGTTTACAGCCTCACAACCAGAATCCTCAAGCCGCTTAATGGCTGTTTTGGACGAAATCAATACACGCTATGGCAGAAGAACAGTGAGGGCGGGCAGTGATCCCGGCGCTCCCGAATGGAGGATGCGCCGAGATATGATGAGCCAATCCTATACAACGCGAATTGACCAATTGTGGAAAGTAAAATGTTTGTGATCAGGTTTCATGGGTTTATTGTGTATTGCTAAATGAATGGTATTGGTCTTTGATCGAGTGCGGCCTATGGTTTTCTTCCGTTGGTTTCTACATGGCGACTGATGGCGCTCATAATAGAGAGTATGGAGCTGGAGATGTTGTCAAACTCTATGGTTCCCCATTCCTTTACAATCAAGCCTGATGGTCCGGGGCAGGAAGTGTAAACTTTATTGTTTGTAGTGGTTACTGCCCAGTCGATATTTCCGAAGGCGTTAATATCTTTTATGTATCTCTCTATCTGGGTTACGGCGCTTTTTAGGGCGAAGTCCTGTCCCATTCCAGTACCAGAGGCAGGGAATTTTTTCTGAGGATATAGTTTCTCTAAAATCTCGTGAGGTAGTAGGTCCTCAATTTTCTTAAAGTTTCCGCTGGATACTTTTTTGAGCATGTCTTCTAACGTTTGTATGTCGTTTTTTGATCTGTGGAGGTCGGACTCCAATCGGGTGTTTGTCAATTCGAGGTCGGATATTTTGCCGCTTAGCACTGAGGTCTGTGGATTAAGCTGGGCTATGATTTCTTTCAGTGACTTGATTTCTGCTAAATGTTTTTCATTTTTCTCGTCAAAGGCGGACTGCTGTTGGATGGTTAAGATACGTAGCTCTCGCCATTCCGCTCTTGTTAGCGGGATTTCGTCATCTATAGCTTGTTTTATTTCTTTAAGTTTTTTGTGGTGCGATCTGGATATTGAGTAAATCCAAGCCGCAGGGTGGGGGTATAGTATTATTAGGAAGAGCGAGGCTAGTAGCGGAAAGGCAATTCCCTTAAGTATATAATCCTGAGTTGTGGGGAAGAGATTTAAGCTAATATAAGTAATTTTTTCAGGGGCGCCCAGGCTTGAGAAGATTATTAAAATTACTTTGTAATTTATTAGGCACCACGAAAGTAGGAATGCACCTAGAAGTGGGCTTGTTGCGCGCTCGTAGAGTTGGGCTTTGATGGCAGTCGTTATGTCGTCTAACATTTCCTTGTAGACCTTATGTGATTTTCAAATGGCGCAGGTGATCAGTCTGTGCCGTAGGGTGGAGAAAGTGGGGCTAGGAACCTCTCTAGCCTCTGAGTATGACAAGCAGAATTGGCCACATTCATCATCGGGCGTACGCTGTCTTGTCGGTTTTCCCCCGTGGGGCAGGTAGCGGGGTGAGATGGGGCAAAAATGGGACAAACCGAGCACCGTTCTATGCCACCCCATGCCCTTTAGGGGTTCCGCCAGCAGGCCTCAACAAGCGCCAAGCCCTTTGTTTATAGGGTTGGGCGCTTGTTACGTCAATACTCCAGCACAATTGGGGTGTGCAATAGTCGAATCAAAGCGGACTCACGACCAGGTTAGATATCCAGCGGATAGCTGCTTAAATCTGCTGTCAAGTGGTGCTTTGCCATTGCCTGGGAGGTTGGTTAAGAGGAAGTCAATGCACTCGAGAAGGCGCTGATTGACCACGCCCGCTTTGATTTTTTCCAAGGCTTTGCATGCTTGTTTGCGGCAAATTTCCTCACTAAGTTGAAACTGAATCTCGAAGCTCGTAAGGGCTGCAAGCGCAGTAGGTGCCCAGTGGTCACCTAGCAATCCTAGAAGCTGATCGTAATAAGTCGCACCTCTTGGGGAGACTCCGTTGCAGTACGACCGGCCATTACCGATTCGGCATATGAGGAAAACCTTAATCAGCTTGGGCGCGAAATTCGTTAGAATATCCTGCTGTTTGTGTATGTACGACATTATGTCGTCAGCCACGGGGGCCTCGTGGTGGTAGTTGTCCCAAGCGTTATGCTTTTCAAGCAGCGAGTCGATCAGCCCATCTACGATAATTGCTCGTTCAGCATCTGAGCGGAAAGCATTGCCGTTGACGGCTTGGAAGAATTGGTCGCCAAGTTCGTACTTTTCTTTGTGAAGATTGGTGTTGTAGCCTTCAAGAGTTAGTCCGAGTCGGTATTTGAAGTCTTCATTGCTTGCTTGCCAGACAGGAATTGAAAGTAGGGAAATGTTCTTCCTGACCTGTGGGTCTGTATCTGCTGCTACGTAGATGCCAAACATGGTTCTGAGAATGTTCCCACAGTGGTGGGACGCAAGCTCATTTATTTTGCTGGTAATGCTGGAAAGGTTGGCGGCGTCAAGAGGTTGAGTGTATGATCGGAGGTTTTGGATGAATGCCTGAACTTGTAGCGCGGATTCAGTGGGGCGATCATTCAATACATCTTTGATGCAATTCGTGAGCCAGGCTAAAAGCTCGTAAGCATTGATTGTGTAATTGGTTGGGTGCGATATTCCAATATCGTTGCGCATGTCGAGCATGTGCTTCAGTTTTTTTGTTGTTGTCTCGCTTATCAGTTCAAGCTTTCGACATGTATCTAGGAGAGTTGCATCTTTTACTGAGCGGAGGTCATCTTCTGTCTGGTAGAACTCCCTATTTTTTCCTCCGATTGCCGCGTCGTAGAAAATATCGAGTCCATACGCTATAACTTTTTTATGTAGGTCTAGGACGACCTCATTCCAAATTGCGTTGAGTGAGTAGTCAAATAACCCAAAGCCCGCACCTACAACAAATTTGGATAAGTACCTGGCGCCTTGTTTCGCGTCATGAGGGAGTGACTCAATTAATGCCGGTAAGGCGTGCCCGATAATTGCTCTTTCCTCTTGGGAGGCAATAATGTTTTCATGTGGCAAGCCAATACTTTGCAGTACGTCAACGACCATTTGTGCTTGTGGGTCAACTAACTGCATTTGTGGTTTGGGGACTAGACTGCTCATAGTGGATCCATTCCTTTGTGCGATACAGTGTGGTGGTACTGCTTCTTGAGCGCAGAACTAGCGCCTGTGGTCGAGTGAGCCAACCTGGAGCCTATCCTTGCCAAGGTCTGATGCATTGTGCCAGTACAGACGTGGGCGGGCTATGGGGCGAGTATGGGTGTTTGGTGCTGCCGGTTTTTTGGGGGGCAGGTGAGCTAGCGCGTCAGGCTAGGCCGCACATCAGGAAGGCATCGGAACGTAGCGTTGCGGCTTTGATCGAAGCCGCATGGCCTCACAGTAGGGGCTGGTCGAGAGCTGGGCCATTCTGTGGCAGCTAAAGGATTGGTTGGTACAAGATTGGTACGGATAAATACAGGTGACCCTGGGGCTCCCGAAAATCAAAGCCTGCAAGTAGAGTCTGCCCAATCCATCATCGGCGCCACGGAGAAGCGGCGGGACGGCTCGGGGCGCGGGGCAGTGGGGGTAGCGGCTTGAGAATGCATAGGTGTGGGGCACGAACTCAGCGAAGCCAGGCGGCGGGGGGCGCTGGCAGGCAATGTGAAGAATGAATGGTTGCCAGTTTACCAAGCATGGCGGGATTCGTCCGAACTGATCGGCGATAAGCCGCTGTTATGCATCGGCACCGGAAGCCACGCCAACTCGTTTTCCATGCAACGCCTTGAATGCTGCTCCGATGTGCCAGGTTTGGGGGCCGATTGGAATGGCAGCCTGCGGATCTGCGTGGATTGTGTCCCAGGAAGTGGTGTAACTCATCATGGCTCTGGCCACTGAGTTTGCCGTTTAGTTGATCACGGCCGACAGCTTGGCCTGTGGATTATCGCTGACCGCTTCGAAGGCCTCCAACTGCATGTAGCGTCTTTGCAGGCACCACTCGTCGTTCTGCTCCAGCAGCATCGCGCCTACCAGCCGTGTGATGGCCGGATCGTTGGGAAAAATCCCCACGACATCGGTGCGGCGTTTGATTTCAGCGTTAAGCCGTTCAAGCGGGTTGGTGCTGTGTAACTGCTGTCGGTGCGCTTTTGGAAACGCCATGTGAGCCAGCACTTCATCCTCGCAGCCGTCCATGAGTGTCGCGATCTTGGGGTATTTTTCGCGCAGTTGATCAGCGACCAAACGCCATTGCTGATGGCATTCGGCACGGCTGTCCTGGGCGAAGACCGTGCGCAGCAGCGCCGCTACCATGGTGCGCTGGCCCTTGCCGACATGGGCCATGGCGTTGCGCATGAAGTGCACGCGACAGCGCTGCCAGGTCGCATTGAAGACCTTGGACACAGCTGCTTTCAGGCCTTCGTGGGCGTCGGAGATGACCAGCTTCACGCCCCGTAAGCCACGTCGCATGAGGCTGCGCAGGAAGTCTGTCCAGAACGGCTCGGCCTCCGATGGCCCAACCCGCATGCCCAGGACTTCGCGGCCACCGTCAGTGTTCACGGCCACGGCGATTATTACGGCGACCGAGACGATGCGCCCGGCCTCCCGCACCTTGACGTAGGTGGCATCGATCCAGAGGTAGGGCCAGTCACCTTCAAGTGGCCGATCAAGAAACGCATGAACGCGTTCATCAATCTCGCCTGCCAGCCGTGACACCTGGCTTTTGGAAATGCCGGTCATGCCCATGGCCTTCACCAGCTCATCTACTGAACGCGTTGAAACGCCTTGAATGTAGGCCTCCTGAATGACCGCCGCCATGGCCTTCTCGGCGGTGCGTCGAGGTTCGAGGAAGCCCGGAAAGTAGCTGCCTTGGCGCAACTTGGGGATCTTCAGGTCGACGTCGCCGGCACGGGTTTGCCACAGGCGGTCACGGTAGCCATTGCGGCTGTTTGTCCGGTCTGGGCTTTTGACATCGAAGCCGGCACCGCACAGGCCTTCGACATCGAACTCCATCATGCGCTGGGCAACGAACTGGATCATTTGCTTGAGCAGATCAGCATCTGCCCCTTTCTCAACCAACTCGGTCAATGCGATAGTGGGCTTGGTCATCGTGGTTTCTCTGGTGAAGGTTAAGTCCGCAAACTCAACGTTAGCCAAGAACCACGATGACCATCCTCTTTCGCCCGCAGGGCGCCTTCGGCTGGTTCAGTTACACCACTTCCCGGGACACGATCTCTGCGTGAGGCTAGATCTGTGTCGTAATACCTTCGATGGCGAGCAATTGCTGGGCATTTTCGAGTTGCCTGCGGGTACCCTTCAGCCATAGCCGGCCTGTTCCCGCTAGAAGGAACAAGGTGTCGGGATAGGAGTAGACGAGTTTCTGTCGTAGCTTGATCACGGCAGCTTTGCTTTCACGAGAGAGCGAAGCTGCCAGCACATAGATCTTCCCCGCAACCGGCTCATGGCCTGGCTGGCGATGGTACAACCTCAGTACTGGCTCACGAGCGTTGTCGCAGCGCAGCCAGAGCTCATTTCGAGTTGGAGGGTGGCGAGTTGCCTGCATTGGTCTAGCTTTCAGGGTAGCCAGCGAAACGGCAGTAGGCTGAGACCTATAGTTAAGCTAGGGAGCAATAATAATGAACAAGAGACGCATTGGTTTAATGGTCGGCTGGTTGGTTATTGTGACTTCATTGTTTTTTAATGCCGCCAAAGCGGACCCTAGGCCCGTGTTAGCGGGAATGATTCAGCAGTTGCAGACCGGTACACCCAACCAGATGTGGTATGGGCCACAGCTCTGGCAAACAATTGCGATGCAGACCGGCAATAGTGGATACTATCCAGCCCTGGCTGCGCTGGGGCCAGTTACCAATATTACAGTTATCGGTTCTCAGGGGCTGCCGGGTGGAGCAATTTTCAATCTTGTTGCTACGCATCAAGGCGGTCAGTCAACGTGGTTTATGGGCATTGGCGCGCTGAGTAACAGAATAGAGTATGCAAATTTCAACATCGGCGCGAACTTACCATCGCAACCAATTCCAAACCCCACCCCAACGCCCACCGCTACGCCCTCTACACCGACTAGCCCCTCTAATGACGGAGGAGCCTGCTCAATGTATCCCGACTTGTGTTAGTAGAGGGTAGAATCATGCTAACAAGACGCCGGACTGTCCTGGGAGGGTTGCTTACTATCGTCTTTAGTTATGTTAATTCCTCTCGTTGCCTTGCAGAACATGGGGGAGATCATTATCACGGATGTTTTATAACTGCGCCACAAGCTCGGCAGCTTTTGGGGAGTAGCGAGGTGCGCTCGTTTAATCTAGGAACAGAACCCATACGGCAGTCAGGCAATAGGGCGTTTGATAGGGCTCTGGCACATACGCTAGCCAAGCTTGCCAATACCTTTGGCGTCTTGCCAGGCTTTGCCTATTATGCTGACGGTTCTGAGCACAATGCATTTGCAACCCCTGCTCAGCTGTTAGAAAAAACCGACGGGACAGTGATGTTTGGTCTTGGCATGCTGCAGAGGCTAATGTCGGGTAATGATCATCCTGAGCTGTCCGTGGCTGCAGTTTGTGCGCATGAATTTGGCCATATCTATCAATATAAACATGGGTTGATGGATGTGGTGAATGCTGGAGCTGCAACGGTTAAGCGGTCTGAGCTGCAGGCGGATTATTTAGCTGGGTTTTTCGCTGGGCTTAGAAAGCGAGAAAGGCCTGAATTTCCGGCTGCTGTCTTTGCCCAGACACAGCACAACTTCGGGGATAATATGATTGATCATCCATCCCACCACGGCACGCCAAACGAGCGTGCAGATGCAATTGTGGCGGGGTTCCATTTTGCAATGAATGGAAACTCTCTAGACCAAGCTGCGGATGAAAGCACTCGGTATGTAATGCGTCTAAAAGGTTAAAACTTGTTAGTGTTTTTTAAGGCTCCGCCACAACGGAGCTTTTCGAAACTTGTAAAAAACCATACCAGTACCACTGGTCGGACGCTCCTGCTGCTGCCTGGGAGGCTGGGAGGCCGGTTCGGGGCGTGGTGCGGTGGGGGGAGCGGCTTGAGAATGCATAAGAGTGGGGCACGAACTCAGCGAAGCCAGACGGCAGGGGCGCTGGCAGGCAATGTGAAGAATGAATGGTTGCCAGTTTACCAACCATGGCGGGATTCTCCGGTTTGATCGGCAATCAGGTGCTGGTCGGTTACATACGCTGAACGCGTACACCGGTATTTCGCGCCACCGGTCGCATGGGCTGCTCTTCCTCTTGCCAATGATGACCAATGGGTAGGGCAAAGCAAAACAGGGGATTGCATCATGACTGACGAGGCGCAACGAATAATCGCGCTGGAGCAGGCGCTTTTCGCGTTGCTGGCTGCCGGCGCTGTCCGGGGCATCCCTCCCAATGATCTGCGTCTTCATGCCATTGGAGGGCTGCTTACCGGTGCTCGATGGAAGTGGATCGATGAAGCGCACGTTGGCGCCACGATCAATGAGCTCCAGCAGGCCATGCGGGTTTTTCCGGAGTGAATTCGTCGAATGTGTCAGGTTTTCCAAACAACTGGATAGCCTGCATAGAGCCGCTTCGCTATCTGTGCCTTACTTAGATCTCATTCTGACGGAGGACGCGATGAGATCGAGAGGCCAGACCTACTGGAATTGGGCGGACGCCCAGCTGCACAGTCGTTCACATACCGAAGTGCTCGAGGCCGGGTTGACCATTGATGTTCAGGTCCGACTTTCCCGTGTGGGTGCCACTCAAATGTTCATTGGAATCTATGGGCCGGACGGCGCTTGCCTCCATGAGGAAGCGCACAAGGCGAGGCCAGGCCAATCCATGACCACAGCGATGCTCTGGGGTGTTGCGCTGGCACGCGACATGGGGGCGTCCTATGCGGTTCCGGGGCCTGACGCCAAGGCGACCGGCGGCGCGACGGAAAATCGAACGAGCCCGTGAGCCTCTTTCTCAAATCAGGTGTGGTATCCAGCAATTCCTTCCGAGGTATGCAGCGATGAGCACCGATCCGAGAGAGCAGGGCGGCACCAACCCAGACGATCCCACGACGCCTGACCCAGTAGAAGACGATCCGCTCATGGATGAGGAAGAAGAAGGCGAGGGCATGGGGCAGCAACGCAGTCCAGACGACCCGGCGCGCACGCCTGAGTGAGCGGGATTGTTGAGCCAAGCCCGGCTTCGTGCTGGGCTTTTGGTATTTAGACGGCTCACTTACTGCGTTTTCGGCTCCGCTCTGTGAATCAGCGGCTCGCCTTCGTTTCGTACGTTCACAATCCTGAAACTCTGACGCATCGTCCCGATGCTGTTTGCATCGGGGTATGGGCAGATCTGCTGGCTTTCAGCCCAGACGTGGGCGCGTGCAGAATTGTCTGAGGAAGTTTTGATTGTGGGACAAGTGGTCACCGTAATAGGAGACCACATCACCAATAACCATGAACGGTGTAAAGCCCTCGTAGCCGCCTTCCGCCCCGCGGAAGTTCACATAGCCACAAACGCCTTCGTACTGTTTACCGCTGGCGTAGGCTGCCTTGAATTTGTACAGCGTTTCGAACTTCGCCGAATCCGGGTCGGCAATATGCTTGAGCAGCTTCTGTTTGGCATCGGCTATTTCAGCTTTGCTTGCAGCGGCATGTTCGACGGTGGGAGGGGTTGGGGGCGCTGGCGGCTCGGGGAGCATGCAGCCAGCAAGCGAGAGCGTAAGCCCGGTTATCGAGAGTGCTTTGAGCATTTTCCAATTCCTTTTGGCTGCCGCTCCAGCCAGACCTGAGGCGGTAGATAACCTTGCCTCAAGCAGGGCGCTGGAGGCGGGTTCATGAACTAACGCGTTTTGCGCTGTACGTCGCTGAGCGCGGGTGCAGTGTAGTCCAAGAGTTATCCCAGTGCGTCGCACCGGGCTTGCCTGCCAGCGATGGCGCCGACTTGAGGTCGGCGCGGTTGGGTGGGAGCCGGTTTGCCGAACGATCCTTGGTGGTGCCCCACATCCTGGCTTATGGCACCGACCGGATAGTCGTTTTTCCTAGCGACTCATCCCCAACTCCGCATCGTCCATCAATGCCTTGGCCAACGCGCTCAGGTAATACGACGCCCAGAGCAGTTGGGGCTTTTCCTCCATGATGCCGGTGATGGTCAGGTCGCGTACGCAGCCCATCAATTCCGAAGCCTGGTCCCGCGCATGCTGGCAAGGGATGCCGGGTTCGATGCAGAACAGCGGGTCGGTCTGGCCTTCGCCCTGGTAGAACTTGGTCTTGCCCACGGTGGTGTGGGGCGGGGTGGTATCTGTGGTCATCGTTGAATCTCCCTGAAGGGTTCTGCTGCCTGGCCTGGCGCTATCGCGGGGCAAGCCCGCTCCCACGTCGGGACGTAATGGCGTGGGAGCGGGCTTGCCCCGCGATGACGTCATCTCAGGCGCCACATGCCTTGTGATCTAGTGCAACGTACGCGGTTGAGCGTTCGGCATTTGCACCTGAATCAATGCCGACTCAAGCAGCACGCGCAGTGCCTCCATCTCATGCATGGAGGCCAGCATCAGAATCGAGGCGGGTGCCTTGGGCTGCAGCAGCACAGCCTGATGCGCCACGCTCTGCGCGCACAGGGCGTACTCGGTGGCCTGGATAAGGGTGTCTTCGAGAGAGTGGTGGTTGTGGGGTGGGTCGGGGACGATCTTTAGCATGGTGATTTACCGTTGACGGTGCCACCACCAGCCTGCTGTCAAACAGAAGGGCGGCAGCTGTACGTGGGTTGACAGACCGGCGGTAAATCACGCAAAAGTTCCGGCGCACGCAAGCGTGCCCACACGTACAGCCACCATTGAACGGGGACTGCCTGCGTGATTCTACCGTTACAGCCTGTCAAAGCTGTGTCGTTGATGTGCAACGACAGGCCGAGACTAGAGCGCCCACAGAGCAGCCGCAACGGAAAAAAGGCGGCAGCAGTATGTTTGGGAAATGGACTACAAGGAAGGGGTAAAATCTGATTGTTGATGATCTACATCGACGCTTTTCGGGAACAGGGTGTGGGGACAGGCGTCGCCTAAAACAAACCGATCAGCATTGATAGCCTCTGCGTTGCCCAGGGTCATACATTGATGGCTAGGTTAAACCAAGGAGTTAACTATGCTGATCAATGGTTATCAGAGCTTCCAGTACCTGCCCAGCCAAATCAGCGAGCAGACTCATTCAGGTACCGTTGGTGAGGCGCAGGTGAGCGTGGTCACTACCTCGCCAGAGGCCAATCGGTTGGCAAAGCGAATTGAATATAGTGCAGGTAAGAGTTTGCTCCACTACCTGAATATATCCACGACCCAGCCGCTGAAGGACTTGCTCCAATGGTTGGCCAGTTTTCTCGGCCGAAGCGCAGCGGCCCAGGGCGCGGCGGAGGATCTACGCCCGCAACACGCCGAACCGACCGGCACCGCAGCGCCTTTTCGCCGCAGTTTCGGCAATGGCTTCAAGACCGCGCTCGATGCAGTAAGCCTGCTCGCTACTGCCTCCAAAGTTGATCACAAGCGCTTCGATGTAACGCTGAAAGCCGAGCAGATTAATAGCTTGCAAGGTGCCATTGTCGAGGGGCGTGCAAATTTCAAAGAAATTGAGATGATGGTGAAAACCCGCGGGGACTTGCAATGTGTGCGCACCCTCGCGTTGAGCTTGACTCATGATGCTGACTCCCATCAGCCTTCAATCAAGGCAGCGCTGGCGAACTTGGCCACCGACCGTCCAAACCCAAGTGTCTTTCTGAATGGGCTGATGACATTCCTGCAAGGCCAGGAAACCCGGTGGTTCGAAAAAACCATGAATAATCCTAAGATGCGGCTGGACGCTCAAGCGCAGAATGATTTCATTAGCGAACAGCTCCAGGCGCATATTGATAAACTGGGTGCTCACGAGGCCAACAAGATTCTTGAGCAGCTGGAGGGGTGTTTCGGTCAGCGGGCATATGGGGTTATGGGGACTGCCATCGAACTATTGGGGTTGGCGGACGATGACGATCAGCTTCTGTCCCGCATGACCCGTGCCGAGGGCCTGAGCGATAGCCTGATCAGTCTGCTTCGCGCGAAGCTTGATATGCCCGAGAGTGGTATGAAGAGCTTACCCACTATCGATAGCTTCAACCAGTTGAACCCACTGGAGTTGGCCGCACTGGTGAGCCTAGGCATCAAGTTGCAATAGGCAGGGGGCAGGCCCCCATTTCACCGGCAAATCGACCAAGCCTGCACGGCGCCAAATCGGGCGATGGCGTGTCACTGGTGATTTCCATGCTCACGAGGCGGCCTACGGTAGCGGCCAGCGTGACACCAGGATGCATGACACAAACGTAAACGCCGCTGATACCCGGCAGATAACCAACTAGCGGTGCACCATCGCTGGGTATTGGCCTGAAACCCACGCACGCCTTTTCCACGTCGAGTGAAACGGCGCCATGCAACTCTGCTCTGATGGCCTCGGCGGTTCTCAGTGCAATCGCGCCTGGTTGGTTATCTGCGGCATCGTCCAGATAATCCTCTGCCGCCAACAGGCTGCCGTCATCAGCATGCCGTACCTCCATGGTTGCGTTGGAAAGGATCCCTCGGACAAGGTGGGGCGGCGAGTTGTAGCGGATATAGATGGCAGGAGAGGCTTCCAGTGGAAGTGGGTAGCCCAACAAGTCTGTCAATAGCGTGGTACCCGTTCCCGCCGCAAGTACCACCAGGTCCGCATCGATTACCCCGTGGGTGGTTTTCAAACCTGAGACTTTATCTGCGCTACCCGTGAACCCTTCCACCTGTGTCTGCTCCAGCAACCTGGCGCCTCGGGCTTGAGCGCCTTTGATCAAGGCCCGGGTGGCCGCTACTGCGTTCAGCGCGCCTTCCTCTGGAGCATGGTTGGCCTGGGCAGGAGGGTGTTTCAGATTAGGTTCCAGGGTGAGGATCTGAGCGCGGGATACCGTTGAGATCCCTGTAGCCGTGGCAGGGGTGGCCGGTACTTCCGGGAGGCCATAGGTTAGCGAACCGGTCCATTGAATGTGTAGGTCTGGCAGCTGCGCTTCGAGGCGACGATAGTCCGATACGGCTGCGGCCCGCAGTGCGGCGACAGGGTCTGCGTCACTGCAGGCGGAATTGATCCATGCAAAGGAAGTGGAGGTCACACCAGACGCTACATGGCCAGCCTCCACGATGGTCACCTGCACGCCTTGGCAGGAAAGGTGGTAAGCAACGGAGGCCCCCACGATACCTGCCCCCACCACAACCACATTCAGTCCCGGGATATTTTTCATCGTGCTCCGTCACCGACTCGGGACTATGTTTCACTGGCCGTACCTGGCAACCCTAGGCTCTGTACGAAATGTATCTGCACTCGCCCATACTGCGTTGAAACGGGGCTCGGAATGCTCATGTAATCCAGTACACTCCGCTTCCTCCCCCCGTTTCGCCTTGTCTGGCCTTCGCGCAGACACATTTCGTACAGACCCTAGGTCCACAGGGGCAAACGGCATATTAAATGGAAAGCGTGAGTACCAGCGAGCCTATGTTTGATCGATACCTGAAGCAGTGGGGGCTGACCATCGATGGGGAGGCTTTCGTTTCACTCAATGGCAATCTATTGCCCGTTCGCCAAGGCGATACACCGGCGATGCTGAAAATCTCGCAGGCGCCGGAGGAGCAGGCCGGCAGCCAACTGATGGCCTGGTGGGCAGGCGAAGGTGCAGCCCCTGTGCTGGCCCATGCCGGCGAGGCATTGCTGATGAAGCGGGCGCAAGGTTCGGCGTCGCTTGCGCAGATGGTCGCAGATGGCAGGGATGACGAGGCCACGCGCATTCTCTGTGCCGTGGCAGCCCGCCTGCATGCGCCACGGTCGACGCCGAGGCCTGCGCTGGTGCCGCTGGAGCAATGGTTCGACGCATTGTGGAGCGCGGCGGCGACGTACGGTGGGGTGCTGGAGCACAGCGCAAAGGCGGCGAGGGCGCTTTTCGCAGCTCCCCAGGACGCTGCGGTGCTGCATGGCGACATCCATCACGGCAATGTGCTGGATTTCGGGCCGGCCGGTTGGCTCGCCATCGACCCCAAGGGGTTGTACGGCGAGCGGGGCTTCGATTTTGCCAATATCCTCTGCAACCCGGACGACGCCAGCGCGCAGGCACCGGGGCGCTTCCCACGGCGTATAGCGATCATTTCGCAGGCAGCCGGTATTGAGCGTCACAGGTTGTTGCAGTGGGTGCTGGCGTGGGCAGGGTTGTCGGCAACCTGGATGATCGAGGACGGCGCTGAGCCGGGGGGCAGGTTGGCGTTGGCGAGGCTGGCGGCTTCGGCGCTCGATGGCAGCGCTCGGGGTTCTGACTGAGGCATTGTATGTAAGGCGGCGATCAAGGGTGACGCCGGGATTGCGCTGATGTGCAGCTCGCACACGAAACCTTCCAACCCCTAGGCGTTGGCTACACGCATACTGGCCCCGCACGGGCACCCAGTGTATTGCCCTCCGTTGGGCAGATCGGTCTAAACCGTTTTTAAAAGAGTGGCGGTGGGTAATACGAGGCGTAAAGGATTATTGCTGGATGGTACGAAACCAAGCTTGCTGTGGTAGTAGCTGGCAGCGTCCATGTCCTTTGCATCGACGACAATGAACGCAACTCCCGAATGTCGGGCAACCACGCACACTCGCCGAAAGAAGTCTGCCATCAGGCGTTTGCCAAGGCCCTTTTTTTGTGCGGTTCGGTCGACTGCAAGACGACTCAAGAGAATCGCCGGGATCGGATACCGAGGCATCTTTTTCTGCTGATCCTCACTAAGCGAGTCGAGCGCCACTGACGCATTAGCTAGCGTGTAAAAGCCCAGCAAAGTGCTTTTCTCAACGTACATGAATGTGCGTGACACATTGCGCTTCTGGTCTTGACCGGCTTGTTGAGTGATATAGGCGTTGAGAGCGGGATGGATCTTACAATTGAACGCAGAGCGATCAATCGACTTGTCGAAGTCGACAGTAATGAAGTCCATTGATGCCCCTCAGCGCAGTGCGAGCAAGTTACGAAGCGTTTCGGTGGGCTCAGGGGGAATATCGAGCATCTGCTCGGCTGCCTCAGCGTCGAGAACCGTCATGCCTGAGCGATCAACACTAGTGACTTCCGCATGCGCAACGGAACGGACAGCCAGGGCAGCGACAAGCTTTTTCAGTTCTGACAGATCTCGTTCAACCTCGGAGAGGTGCGGCGCTCTTGCGGGGCGATTCCTGCCGTGAATCTTGACGTTAACCCAGGTACCGCCAGATAGGGTTTTCGTTGCGAGATCTTCAACGAGATCGTCAGCAGTAATGCGCAACGCTTCCAGTCTCCCGCCTTTCAGCAGGAGGTATTTTTTTCTGGTAGCGGCACGACGGGCAAGCCCGGCTTCAGATCTGTTCGTCACAACGATATTCTCCATATTTTCCGATCCTAGCACATTGCCCTTGACATTTTGGCCTGGTCGGACCGCTAGCAGGCATGAGGCCAGCCGTGTCCAAGGTATGGAAAGGATATCCGAAGGCCAGGCGAGGTCTTTGTACGAAAGTGCCTGCACGACGGTCATGCGGCGGTGAAAACAAGTTCGGAATTTTCATGCGCAATCAGCAAGGCCAGGCGCGACTCCTAACGCTTCTCGCCTGTTTTCTCCTTGCCTGATCAAACGTTCGCTTCTGGATGAGAAGTATCAGTCGATTGGAATGCACAATCCACCCCGTTCAAAACGCGCCCGGCACATAGACCACCTGATCCCGCCCCCCTTGCTTCGCGGCGTACAGCCCGCTGTCGGCGCGTCTCAGCGCGTCTTCGAGCGCTTCCCCCTCGGCAAACAGGGTGCACCCTGCGCTGAGGCTTACCCGCAGCGGGCCGCTGGCCAGCTGCACCGGCTGGGTGCCGATCAGCTGACGCACTCGTTGCGCGATCCTGTTCAGTTCCGCGCTGTCCTTGATCGGCAGCAAGGCAACGAATTCCTCGCCACCCTGGCGCACCAGCAGGTCATCGGGGCGAAGCGCGGCGCGCAGGCGGCGGGCGCACTCGCACAGCACCAGGTCGCCGGCCGCGTGGCCATGCTGGTCGTTGACGGCCTTGAAGTGGTCCAGGTCCGCATAAATCGCCCCCAACTGCAGGCCTCGCTCTTGGGCCAGGCGCCGCTCACGGTCATGGAAGGCGGCCAACGCCCCGCGGTTCCACAGCTGGGTCAAGGGGTCGAGCAGCGCTTTGCGCTGTTCGCGGTCCATCTCCAGGCGCAGGTCGCGATTGGTCTGGATCAGGCTGCGCAGTCGCAGATAGCCCTCCGCAAGTGTGGCCAGGTCCTTGAAATTCGCCTGCTGGATCTCGTTCAGCTGGCGCGGTCGAGGGTCGAACATGCACAACGTACCGATGGCCTTGCCGTTTCCGGCACGCAGCGGATGTCCGGCGTAAAAGCGGATATAGGGCGGATTCAGCACCAGAGGATTGTCGACGAATCGCGGGTCTTGCGTGGCATCCGGCACCAGCAAGGTGTCGTCATCGAGAATGGCGTACCCGCAGAAGGACATGTCGCGCGGGGTCTCGCTGGCGTCCAGCCCGATCCTGGCCTTGAACCACTGACGGTCTTGGTCGATCAGGCTGATCAGCACGGTGTCCACGTGCGCCAGGTCCTGGGTGAGCCGCACCAGGGTATCGAGGTAATGCTCGGCGGGCGTATCGACCAGGTTCATCTCGTCGAGGGCGCGTTGGCGCAGCGCTTCGTCGGTGGGGATCGGGCAAGCCGGCATCTTTGCTTCTCCATTCCATGGGCAGGGTCCGTGATGGGAACTACTTTAGACAAGCTTCACCACTGGCGAGTGACGCCTATCGGCTCGTCATCCGTATGGGCTGGCGCCTTGTGGCGGTTTGGCAATAGCTCATTGGCGCTATGGGGCTGGCTATGCGCGGGTTGCTATGCTGCTGTCGGTCTGGACACAGGGATTGGCCGGCGTCGAATGGCGCTGCCACTACACGGAGGTGCACATGCAGATCACATTGCCGCTGAGTGTCAGCGACTGGAAATACAAGACTGCCAGCGGGGGTGGGTTGACGGTGATGTTTGCCGCCGCCAACGGTGGCTTGCTGACCCTGACCGATCCCAACCAGGCCGAGCAGCAGTTTCGCTATGGCTCGCTCGGGGTCGGTGTTGGCGTAGGCGCACGCTTGCCGCGGGTAGGCAAGATCAACTTGCTGGTGGCGGGCAAGAGCGTGGGTGCGGTCGGCGCCAATGAAGACTTCCCGGCGGTCGGCACGGTGCTGGTGGCCGAATCGGTCGCGGCCCGGGGCCTGGTGCGCGACGACTTCAAGGGCGGGTGCGTGTTCCTCGAAGGCGGGCTGGGCCTGGTTGGCGGTGGCAGCGGCTCGGGCGTGCTGTTCGGCCTGGATCCCAAGCTATTGGTCCTGGGTACCGCCGCGATTGGTGGCGGCGGCGCGTTCCTGCCGCAGGAAACCTTGCCGCGCCTGCTGCGCTCGGCCAAGGGCGTGATCTTCTCCGCCGGGTTCAACATCGGCGTGCAGGCGGGCGGTGGCCTGGCGTTGACCATGGGTGGGCTGTTCTGATGGCCATGGCTTGTTGGCGATAGCGTCAGGCGCTCGTCGCACCCTGTGCCGCGAGGTTGCAATACTGCCCCTTGAAATACAGCAAAGGCTGCGAGGACGTGGTTTGCTGCAGGTTCAACGCCTTCACTTCACCGATGACGATCAGGTGATCGCCCGCGGCGTGTTCAGCGTGAATCTCGCAATCGATCCAGTGCAGGCTACCGGTAATGATCGGATTGCCCAGCGGTGACGGTTGCCATTGCACCTTGTGCCACTTGTCCGTGCCGCGCCGCGCGAACTGGTTGGAAATCTCGATCTGCTCACCCGCCAGGATGTTGACCGCGAAGCGGCCGGCCTGGCGAATCCTGGGGTAGCTGGCCGAACTGGCCATCACGCTGAATGACACCAGTGGCGGGTTCATCGACACGCTGTAGAACGACTGGCAAGTGAAGCCGATCGGCTCGTCATCGGTGTGCGATGTAATGACCGTGATACCGGAGGCGTAGTGCCCGAGCGCTTCGCGAAAGCTCGATGGCTCGATAGGGAGTGACATAGTAGGTCCTGGGTGTGGGTGCCGCTCGAAGGTGTGGGAAGGCCCGCATCTGTCCGGGCCTTCGCCTGTTACCTCCGACCTGGGCTCAGCGCTGGTTTGCCAGTTCCCTGCGAACAATCTCCGCGCCCGCACTCAACGCATTGAGCTTGCCTCTTGCTACCTGGCGCGGCAGGGGCGCCATCCCGCAGTTGGTGCAAGGGTAGAGCTTGTCGGCGTCGACGAACTGCAGGGCCTTGCGCAGGGTATTGGCAACTTCCTCGGGGGTTTCAATGGCGTGGTTGGCGACATCGATGGCGCCAACCATCACTTTCTTGCCACGGATAAGCTCGATCAGGTCCATCGGCACGTGGGAGTTGTGGCACTCCAGCGAGACGATATCGATGCTGGATTTCTGCAGCTTGGGGAAGGCTTCTTCGTATTGGCGCCATTCCGAGCCGAGGGTCTTTTTCCAGTCGGTGTTGGCCTTGATGCCGTAGCCGTAGCAAATGTGCACGGCGGTTTCGCACTTGAGCCCTTCGATGGCGCGCTCCAGGGTGGCCACGCCCCAGTCATTGACCTCGTCGAAGAACACGTTGAAGGCGGGTTCGTCGAACTGGATGATGTCGACACCCGCCGCTTCGAGTTCGCGGGCTTCCTGGTTGAGGATCTTGGCGAATTCCCAGGCCAGTTTTTCGCGGCTTTTGTAGTGGGCGTCATACAGTGTGTCGATCATCGTCATGGGGCCTGGCAGCGCCCACTTGATGGGTTGCGAGGTGTGTTGACGCAAGAACCTGGCGTCATCGACGAACACAGGCTTGCGGCGAGCAACAGCGCCTACGACCGTCGGCACGCTGGCATCGTAGCGATCGCGGATTCTGACAGTCTCGCGCTTCTCGAAATCGACACCGTCGAGGTGTTCGATAAAGGTCGTGACGAAATGCTGACGTGTCTGTTCGCCATCGCTGACGATATCGATGCCGGCGTGCTGTTGCTCTTGCAAGGACAAGCGCAGCGCGTCTTGCTTGCCCTCGACCAGTTCATCACCCTCCAACTTCCATGGCGACCAGAGCTTCTCGGGCTCGGCGAGCCAGGCGGGTTTGGGCAGGCTGCCGGCAGTGGAGGTGGGTAACAGCTTTTTCATACTGGAAAACCTTGTGTCTGGTTGAGTCAAAGCGCGCAACGGGCGGACCACTGCTCGAGGATCGCCTGGTAGGGCTTGATGAAATGCTCTTGCGCAAACTTCCCCTGTTCGACAGCCAGCCGGCTGCGCTCTTCGCGGTCGTAAACGATGCGCGTCAACGAGTAGTCCTGGTGGTGCAAGCTGGGCTGGTAGGTTTTGCCGGCGGCGGAGTTCGCGTTGTAGATTTCAGGCCGGTAGATTTTCTGGAAGGTGTCCATCGTGCTGATGGTGCTGATCAGTTCCAGGTTGGTGTAGTCGCCCAGCAAATCGCCGGCAAAATAGAACGCCAGCGGCGCGGCACTGTTGGGCGGCATGAAGTAGCGCACCTTCAAACCCATCTTCTTGAAGTACTCATCGGTCAGCGAGTATTCAGCCTGCAGGTATTCAACGCCCAGGACCGGGTGCTGGTTTTCCGTGCGGTGATAAACCTTGCTGCTCGAGACGCTCAGGCAGATGACGGGGGGCTTGCTGAAATGCTCCTTGTAGGCGCTCGAACTCACGAAGCACTTGAACAGTTTTCCGTGCAGGTCTCCGAAATCATCGGGTGTGCTGAAGGTTTGCCGATCCTTGTTGTGCCCCTGCAGCAGCACGCTGAAATCGTAATCGCGCACGTACGAGGAAAAATTATTCCCGACCATGCCGTCGATACGCTCGTTGGTTTGTCGATCGACCACCGTCGTTTTCAATATTTCAATCAAGGGCAGGGCAGGGGCAGTGCCCGAGAAGCCGATATCCATTTCCACTGAAATGATGTCGAGCTCGACCGTGTAGCGGTCGCCTTTGGGGTTATCCCAGTGCGCCAAGGCATTGAAGCGGTTGTCGATCATCCTCAAGGTATTGCGCAGATTCTCCTGGCGGCTCTTGCCCCTGGCCAGGTTGGCAAAGTTGGTGGTGGTGCGGGTCTTGTCCGAAGGCTGGTAGTGCTCATCGAAACAAATACGCTTGAGGGTGAATGCAAACTCGTTATTCATGGTGGTCGTGTACCCTGATGTCTGAAGCGAGGCAAGAAAGGCCAGGGTTGAGATGCATGGCTGCCGCCAAGACGGACGCGCCATGCCAGGCTGCCTTTTTCGCTTACGCAAAATCGATGGGGGGATTGTCAAAGATCAGCTCGTCATGAGACAAACTCATTTTTTTTGCATACAAGTGTAGTTTTTCTCATGATCGATCTGAGGCACCTGCGCACCATCCATGCCTTGCGCGAAACCGACAGCCTGTACGAAGCCGCCGAGCGGCTGCACTTGACCCAGTCGGCGCTGTCGCACCAGTTCCGCGAGCTGGAGGACCGGATTGGCATGCCGCTGTTCGTGCGCAAGTCCAAGCCGGTGCGCTTTACCAGCGCCGGTCTCAAGCTGCTGGAACTGGCCGAGCAGGTGCTGCCGCAGATCCGCGCCACCGAGCGGGACCTGGGCAAGCTGGCGGGCGGTACGGCTGGGCGGCTGCATATCGCGATCGAGTGCCACAGCTGCTATCAATGGCTGATGCCGACGGTGGACGAATTTCGCGGTGCCTGGCCGGAGGTCGAGCTGGACCTGGCGTCGGGGTTTTCATTCGCGCCACTGCCAGCGTTGGAGCGGGGCGATCTGGACCTGGTGGTGACGTCCGACCCGATGAAACTGCCGGGGATCAGCTACGTGCCACTGTTCGGCTATGAGGCACTGCTGGCCATCGACAATCACCACGCCTTGTGCGCAAGGCCGTACCTCGAGCCCGCCGATATTGCCAGCCAGACGCTGATCACCTACCCGATCGAGCGCAACAGGCTGGACATCTTCACCCGCTTCCTTGACCCGGCCGACATCGAGCCGGCGCAAGTACGCACCTCGGAGCTGACGATCATGATGATGCAACTGGTGGCCAGCGGCCGCGGTGTGTGCTGCCTGCCGAACTGGGCCGTGCATGAATACAGCTCGCGCGGTTACGTGACCACCAAGCGACTGGGGGAGATGGGACTGCAGGCAAAACTGTATGCGGCGGTCCGCAGCGACATGCTCGAAGTGCCTTATGTAAGCGACTTCCTGCTCACGGCAAAGGATATGTCCTTCGCGACGCTGGAAGGCGTCAATGCTGTTTCCGGGATCGCCGTTTGATAGCCAGCCCCAGCTATCGCGGCGCATTTACCTGGCAATCGAGGCGCACGGATCAGCGGGGCATCATCGAGTCGGCAGGGATCGCGCGAAACACGCTGTATTTCCCCGAAAGCGCCGGTTACACATCCAGGCCACACACTTGCGCGCCCGCGGCCATAGTTCATGCCCAGGCTTCATCGGTGCGCGACAGCGCCGTTGGTCGACTGAGTCGCAGCGCAAGCTGGATTTGGCCAGAAAAATGTACGATGATTTTCGTAATCCCAGGGAGGGGTCATGCCAAAAGGCTTCAAGGCAGCCAAGAGCGCGGTGATTGCCGCGCTCGAATCCGGGAGGTACCTGCATGCAGCGCGGGGCGATATCGAGATAAAGAACCTGTTGGCCCTTGGCGCGGTCAGTGCGGGCGATGTCATCGAGGTCATCCGTGCTTGCAATGGCACTCACTACAGCTGCAGCCCACACCATGCCGTGCCAGCCATCGAAGTCCATGTGCTCAGGCGCTCCGGCTGGTACATCAAGTTCTATTTCATCGAGCCGCAGACGTGGTTCATCAGTGTTCACCAATGAGTAACCCAAGCATGAATATCCTGTTCGAGGGCGACACCGGCCAGGCCCTGTGCGAGCGTTGCCAGGCATTGGTCGCCATGCATTACACCCGGCGCGACGTGCCTTTCAGTGACGGCCTGGGCGTGGCGCGGGACATCCTGGTGGGCGTGTGCGATGGCTGCGATACGGTGGTGGCCATCCCGCCGCAGTCCACTCCGGCAATCCGCGAGGCGCGCAAGCAGCAGCTCAAGTCCATCGAGGCGCGGCTGCCGGCGGTGTATCTCGATGTGCTCGACGCGGCGATGCAAGCGGTCAGCAGCGAGGCGGGGGCACACCTGCGCAAGCTGTTCCTCGCCCATTATTTCCATTGGCTGGTGCAGGCCAGCCAGGGGGCGGGTCTGCAACCCGGCCACGAGGCCTTCGTCCAGGCACTCGATGCGCAGCGGCGTCAGAGGGGGTTGCAGGCGTCAGGGGCCACGCGGCGGCTGTCGATGAAGGTCAACCCGCACATGGCCGAGGATTTCCTGACGCTGCTGGGGCAAACCCGGATGAGTCAGACCGAGCTGCTCAAGGCGGTGATCGCAAGAATCCAGGTGGATGTGCTCGAGGCGCGTGATCCGCAGGTGATCGAGGCGCTGCAGCGGCTGACGCGAGTGGCGGGGTAGGTTGGAGCGGGCGCACCGTGCGGACATTGCTCCTCACATGTGATGCTTGCGCAGCTCGTGATCCAGGCGTAACGTGCATCACATGTGAGACAAGGATACCCCCTTCGATGGCAGGCAAGAAAAGCTCCACCGACTACATGCGTGACATGCGCGCCCGGCTCAAGGCCGCGGGCCTGGTCAAGCGTGAGCTGTGGATCCTGCCCGAGCACGCCGCCGCCCTGCGCGGCATCGAGAAGGCTTTACGTCAGCCCCACGCGGGCAAACAGGTCAGAACGGAGGATTTCATGACCGAGCACACCCACTGGACGATCGAAACGCTGCACGGCGCCCTGCAAGGCCTGGACGAGGTGCGTGACGAGTCGATCGGCCTGTCCTTGCAACAGGGCGCCGAGCCCAGCCTCAAGCTGGTGATGAACGAACTGGACGGTCTGCCGCTGTACATCGCCGTGGCCGGTGAGCAGATCCTGGTCGATACGCTGCTGGTGGAAGCCAGCCAGGTGAAAGACCGCGCTGCATTCAACGATGCGGTGCTGCGCACCCGCGACGTGTTCCCGCTGTCGTCGATCGGCCTGCACACACTGCCGTCGGGCGAGTCGGTGTACACCATGTTCGGCGCCCTGAGCGCGGCTTCGTCGCTGGACAACATCGTCCAGGAGATCCACACCCTGGCCGACAACGTCATCACCGCCGCCGAAGATTTTGAAGACTACTTCACCCACTGATTCCGGAGATTGCACCATGAGTTTGTTGAGAAAGATCGTCACCGCCCTGCGTGGCGGCGCTTCGGAAGTCGGTGAGGCGATCGTCGACTCCCAGGCCCTGCGCATCCTCGACCAGGAGATCCGCGACGCGGACAACAACCTGATCGATGCGCGCAACCAGTTGGTCAAGATCATGGCCAAGCACAAGACCGCGCAGCAGCGCATCACCGAGTTCGACAAGACCATCGGCGACTGGGAGCAGAAGGCCATTGCCGCGCTGGACAAGGGCGAGGAAGGCCTGGCTCACGAATGCGCGGCGCGCATCGCTGACCTGACCAACCAGCGTGACAGCGAGCAGGCGCTGGCCGACCAGTTCGGTGCCTCGGTGACGACCCTGACCGCCACCGTGAGCAAGACCGAGGCGCAGATCAAGGGCCTCAAGCAGCAGGTGGACCTGGTCAAGGCCCGCGAGAGCGTGCAGCGTGCCCAGGTCAGTGCGGCCTCGGCCACCGGCGGCGCCAATGGCAGCCTGGAAACAGCGGTCGGCTCGCTGGACCGCATCAAGAAGCGCCAGACCGAGCGTGCCGCCGAGCTGGAAGCGGCGGCGGAACTGGCAGGCAAGGCTGACGGCAGCGATCTGGAAGCACGCCTGAAGTCGGCCGGGATCGGCGCCAGCAACAGTGGTGCCGACGATGTGCTGGCACGCTTGAAGGCCAAGGCGGCCAAGCCGGCGGAGTGATTCGTTGACCGGGCCGGCCTATCGTGGGCCCGTGGGAGCGGGCTTGCCCCGCGATGGAGCCGGCCCGGCTGGCGCAAAACCCTGCTGCAGACCCGTTGGCGGGGCGCACGAAAAGCAGTATCGTGTCGCCCCCGCCAAAGGACTGCCGCGACCCAAGGGATTTTCAATGTCGCCTTCTCCCGACAGGCCCAGCCTGTTCGCTACAGCTCCGCGATTGGCTCCTGTTCCGTCCCCTTCTCACCCAGGAGATGCCCCGTGGGTTGGTTGAAACGCTTCATGGGCTTCGAAGCCCCCAGACCTGCCGCCGGCAGTCAGGCCCAAGGTAATCTGCCATTCGGCCTGGGCAGCGGGCGCATGCTCAAGCTCGATCGCTCGCTCAAACTGCTGCTCGACGGGCATTCCGAGCTGGAGGTCCCCGAGCAGGAAGTGGTCTGGGCGGTCGGTGAAGTCGACCTCGGCCAGTCGGTGCGCCTGGCGCGCTTCTATATGGAAGACGAGGACTACTGGCTGCAGGTGGTGATGAACGGCGCGTCCGCTGACGATGTCCGTGACATCATCCTGTTCGGTTATTACAGCGTGGTGCCGGTCACCAGCGACGCCGAACTCAAACGCCTGGTCGGCCCCGAGTCGAACATCGGCCTGCCGTACTACGAGCACGAAGGCTACGAGTTCGTTCGCCAGTGGGGCAGCGAAGAGGGACAGACCGAGCTCACGCCTATCAGCGAGTGGGTCACCAGCCCCGAGACCAGCTACCGCATCCAGCACCTGTCGATGCTGTATGCCCGCGAAACCGGCCTGACCGACCGCCGCGAATTCCTCCTGCTGTCGGTGGAGGAAGACGAGGAAGGCAATGTCAGCCTGACCACTTCGGTGGGTGTCACCCTGCAATCAACGGACTTCAACGTCATCTGACAAGGATTCACCATGCTCGACGCACTTCGCATGTCGCTCAACGCCCAGGCAGTGATCGGCTTCATTCTCTACATCAGCGTGGCGCTGGTGCTGTTCTGGCTGTTCCAGTTCATCTATACGCACCTTACCCCGCACCGCGAATTCGCCCTGATCCGCGACAACAACAGCGCTGCGGCCATCGCCCTGGGCGGTGCGCTGATCGGTTTCTCGCTGCCGGCCAGCAACATCATCGCCTACAGCGTCAGCCTGCTCGACTTTGTGGTCTGGGTGGTGATCGCCGCCGTGGTGCAACTGCTCGCCTTCGGGATCACCAGCCTGGTGCTCAAGGGCTTGGCCAGCCGCATCGCCAAGGGCGAGATGGCCGCCGCGATCTACGCCGCCGCCGTGGCGATCAGCGTGGGCTTCCTCAATTCGGCCTGCATGACCCCGTCGGTCTGAGCCGTTTGCGCGCAAGGAGCCATACATGAGACGCAGTTCCGTCAAGCTGGTGCTGGCCAGTTCCCTGCCGCTGGCGCTCACCGCGTGCAGCGCGCCCGAGGAGACCTACACGGTCAGCAAGCGCAGCAACTACACCACCGTCCAGGCCTGTGTCGATGACAAGATGCCGGTGGACGTGTGTTCCGACGCCTACATGCAGGCGTTGGCCGACCACCGCCGCATCGCCCCGACCTACGGCGACAAGGCCGCCTGCGAGGCCGACTTCGTGCCGGACTACTGCCAGGTTACCAGCGATAACCGCTACATGCCGCGCCTCGGCGGTTTCGAGCTGGCGGTGTCGGGTGAGGTGAGCCAGTCGCAGGTCGACGCAGCCCGCGCCCAGGTCGAGAACAGCGGCCAGGCCAGCAGCGGTGGCAGCAACTTCAACGGCCTGCTTACCGGCCTGCTGCTCGGCCAGGTGCTCAGTGGCGGCAATCGCCAGTACTACTCGCAGCCGGTCTACCAGTACCGTGATAGCAACGGTGGATACCGCAACACCACGCTCGGCCAGCAGATCGACCAGGGCAAGCGCTTCGAGCGCTCCGACCAGGCCCAGCAGAGCGGTGGCAGCTATTCCAGCTACTACTCCGGCAGCTCCAGTGGCCGCAGCTACAAGTCCAGCACCTCGACCCGCTCCAGCGTGTCCTCGTCGATCTCCCGTGGCGGCTTCGGCAGCCAGGCCACTGCGCGCAGCGGCTGGGGCGGCAAGAGCAGCGGCGGCTTCAGTTTCGGTGGTTGAGCATGCGCAAGGTCCACTGCGACGAACGCCCGGACTGGCGCGCCACCGCCGAGCGTGAGGGCTTCGCCTTCCACACCATCGACGGTGAGCGCTACTGGGACGAGCGCGGTTACTACCAGTTCAGTGAGGCCCAGGTCAGCCGTGACCTGGAGGCGCCCACCCAGGAGCTGCACGCGATGTGCCTGGACGCGGTGGCGCGCATCGTCGACAGCGAAGCGCTGATGACCCGCCTGGCGATCCCGCCGGCGTTCTTCGACCTGGTGCGTCGTTCGTGGAAGGAGGGGCATCCACACCTCTACGGGCGTTTCGACTTCAGTTACAACGGCACGGGCCCGGCCAAGCTGATCGAGGCCAACTACGACACGCCGACCTCGCTGTACGAAGCCGCGGCGTTCCAGCTGATCTGGCTTGAGCAGCAGATCGAGCGCGGCGTGCTGCCGACCCATGCCAGCCAGTTCAACACCCTGGCTGAAGACCTGGTGCGGGCTTTCGCCGCCTTCGAACGTGAAAGCCCGTTCTACTTCTCGGCCATCGGCGGTTCGATCGAGGACCGCGGCACCACGGATTTCCTGCGCAAGATGGCTGGGCACGTGGGTATCAGTACGCGGCATATCGACCTGGAGGATATCGGTCTGAACGACGAGGGGCGTTTCGTCGACCTCGAAGGCCGACCGATCCCGCGCCTGTTCAAGCTGCACGCCTGGGAGCATATCTTCCACGAGGACTTCGGCCAGGCCATCGCCGATTGCGATACCCAGTTCGTCGAGCCAGCGTGGAAGTCGCTGATCTCCAACAAGGGCATCCTGCCGTTGTTGTGGGAATGGCATGAGGGCCACCCGAACCTGTTGCCGGCCTTCCTCGACGAAGACCCCCGGCGGCCGGTGCCCAAGGGCTGGGTGCGCAAGCCGTACTTCTCCCGCGAGGGGGCCAACGTGGATATCCGCACCACCGATGACCAGCGGGTGTTCGAGGACGGGCCCTACGACGATGCACCCTATATCCTGCAAGGCTTTGCGCCTTTGCCGAAGTTCGGTGACAGCTACACCCTGATCGGCTCGTGGGTAGTCGGTGATCTGGCCTCGGGGATCGGCATTCGTGAAGACGACACCCTGATCACCAAGGACAGCTCGCGGTTCCTGCCGCATGTGGTCGTGGACTGAGTGTCAGGGCTGTCTATGCGGGGGCCGCTCCGCGCCCCATCGCCGGCAAGCCGGTTCCCACACTGAGCGCGTCAGCTATCCCTGTGGGAGCCGGCTTGCCGGCGATGGGGCGCGGAGCGGCCCCTTCAATGGTCGGTTTCAGGACGCGCCGGGTCGCCCGCGCACAACCTCTTCGCGCAATAGCTGCCATGCTCTGAGGATGCCCGTGGACCGCGCGCAGCAAGACGCATGGCCACAGGCAAGGAGGGTGCCTGGCCTGCCGCCACCGTGACGCGGCCGGCGCACCACAGCTGAACACCGCCGGACACTGGCCCGCGATCAGGGTCGGGCCGGGTTGCCGAGGTCTGCTGTATGCCTGATGAGTTGAACCACCTGCCGTTGATCCAGCGTGTCCTGGCCCGTGAAAAGGACACCCCCGGCGCCTTGTTGCCGATTCTCCACGCCATCCAGACCGGCGCCGGCTACATCCCTGACATCGCCGTCACCGAGATCGCCCATGCCCTCAACCTCAGCCAGGCCGAGGTGCGCGGGGTGCTCAGCTTCTACCACGATTTCCGTACCACGCCGCCGGCCCGCCATACCCTGCGCCTGTGCCGCGCCGAGTCCTGCCAGAGCCGTGGCGCCGAGGCGCTGGCCGCGCAATTGCGCGAGCAGCTCGGGCTGGATGACCACGGCCGCAGCGAAGACGGTGCGCTCGACCTGCGCCCGGTGTACTGCCTGGGTGCCTGTGCCTGCTCGCCGGCGTTGGAGCTCGATGGCCAGCTCCACGCCCGCGTTACCCCGGAGCGCCTGCGGGCGCTGGTGGCGAGCTGCCGAGAGGAGGTGAAGGCATGTTGAACCTGTGCATCTCCTGTGATTCGCTGGCCCGTGCGGTCGGTGCCGACCAAGTAGCCGATGCGGTGGCCCGCGAGGCGGGGCAGCGCAACCTGCCGATACGCATCAAGCGCACCAGCTCCCGTGGCCTGTATTGGCTGGAGCCGCTGGTGGAACTGGACACCGCGCAAGGCCGGCTGGGCTTCGGGCCGGTAGCGCCCGAGGATGTCCCCGGTTTGCTCGATGCCCTGGCGGGCGACCACGCCGGCCATGCGCTGGCGCTGGGGCCGGTCGAGGACATTCCCTACCTGAAAACCCAGCAGCGCCTGTTGTTCGCCCGCGCCGGCATCACCCGGCCGCTGTCGCTGGATGACTATCACGCCAACGGTGGCTTCGAGGGGCTGCGCCAGGCCACCCTGCTGGACGGCGACGAAGTGGTCGCGGCAGTGCTCGATTCGGGCCTGCGTGGCCGAGGTGGCGCGGCCTTCCCGGCGGGCATCAAGTGGCGCACCGTGCGCCAGGCGCCGGCCGGGCAGAAGTACGTGGTGTGCAACGCCGACGAGGGTGACTCCGGTACCTTCGCCGACCGCATGCTGATGGAGGGCGACCCGTTCCTGCTGATCGAGGGCATGATCATCGCCGGCCTCGCCGTGGGGGCGAGCAAGGGCTACATCTATGTGCGCTCGGAGTACCCCGATGCCGTGCGCGCGCTCAACGAGGCGATCATGCTGGCCCGCGAGGCCGGTTACCTGGATGTCGCCGGCAGCGGCGTGGCCTTCGACCTGGAGGTGCGGGTCGGCGCGGGAGCCTATATCTGTGGCGAGGAAACCGCGCTGCTCGAATCCCTGGAGGGCAAGCGCGGCATCGTCCGCGCAAAACCCCCGTTGCCGGCGCTGGAGGGCCTGTTCGGTCAACCGACGCTGGTGCACAACGTGCTCACCCTGGCCTCGGTACCGATCATCCTGGCCAAGGGCGCGGCCTATTACCGCGATTTCGGCATGGGCCGCTCGCTCGGCACCCTGCCGTTCCAGCTGGCCGGCAATATCCGCCATGGCGGGCTGGTGGAGCGCGCTTTCGGCCTGACCCTGCGCGAGTTGGTGGATGGCTACGGTGGCGGCACCGCCAGTGGCCGGCCGATCAAGGCAGCGCAGGTCGGCGGCCCGCTGGGTGCCTGGGTGCCGCCTGAACAGTTCGACACGCCGTTGGACTACGAGGCCTTCGCTGCCATTGGCGCGATGCTCGGCCATGGCGGCGTGGTACTGGCCGACGACACCCTGAACATGGCCGGCATGGCCCGCTTCGCCCTGCAGTTCTGCGCCGAAGAATCCTGCGGCAAGTGCACGCCGTGCCGGATCGGTTCGACCCGCGGCGTGGAAGTGGTCGACCGGCTGATCGCCAGCACCGACCCGGCCTACCGCGAAAGCCAGGCGGGGTTGCTGCGCGACCTGTGCGACACGATGCAGTACGGCTCGCTGTGCGCCATGGGCGGGATGACCCCGTACCCGGTGGCCAGCGCCCTCAAGCATTTCCCCGCCGATTTCGGTCTGGAGGCCGCGCAATGATCAATTACTTCGACCCCAGCAGCGACCTCGACCTGGGTACCCCGCAACGCCTCAGCGAGGTGCAGGTCAGCCTGGTCATCGACGGCCGTTCGATCAGCGTGCCCGCCGGCACCTCGGTGATGCGCGCCGCGGCCATGCTTGGCACCAGCATCCCCAAGCTGTGCGCCACCGACAGCCTCGAGGCCTTCGGCTCGTGCCGCATGTGCATGGTCGAGATCGACGGCATGCGCGGTTACCCGGCGTCCTGCACCACCCCGGTGGGCGAGGGCATGGTGGTGCGCACGCAGACGCCACGCCTGGCCGACCTGCGCCGCAACGTGATGGAACTGTATATCTCCGACCACCCGCTGGACTGCCTGACCTGTTCGGCCAACGGTAACTGCGAGCTGCAGACCGTCGCCGGCCAGGTCGGCCTGCGCGAGGTGCGCTATGGCTACGACGGCGCCAATCACCTGGGCGAAGGCAAGGACGTGTCCAACCCGTACTTTGACTACGAGCCGAGCAAGTGCATCGTCTGCAGCCGCTGCGTGCGCGCTTGCGAGGACATCCAGGGCACCTTCGCCCTGACCATCACCGGGCGTGGTTTCGAGTCGCGGGTGGCGGCGGCCGGCGGTGACGATTTCCTCAGCTCCGAATGCGTTTCCTGCGGCGCCTGCGTGCAGGCCTGCCCGACGGCGACCCTGAGCGAGAAAAGCCTGATCCAGCTCGGCCAGCCCGAGCGCGCGGTGATCACCACCTGTGCCTATTGCGGCGTGGGCTGCTCGTTCCGCGCCGAGATGAAGGGCGACCAACTGGTGCGCATGGTCCCGGACAAGAACGGCGGCGCCAACCACGGCCATGCCTGTGTCAAGGGACGCTTCGCCTGGGGCTATGCCACGCACCCGGACCGCATCACCAGGCCGATGATCCGCAAACGCCTGGAGGATCCGTGGCAAGAGGTCAGCTGGGATGAGGCAGTCACTTATGCCGCCAGCGAGTTGCGACGCATCCAGCTCAAGTACGGGCGTGATTCCATCGGTGGGATCACCTCCAGCCGCTGCACCAACGAAGAGGCGTACCTGGTGCAGAAAATGGTGCGCACGGCCTTCGGCAACAATAACGTCGACACGTGCGCGCGGGTTTGCCATTCACCTACCGGCTATGGCCTCAAGCAGACCCTGGGCGAGTCCGCCGGTACCCAGAGCTTCGACTCGGTGATGCAGGCCGACGTGGTGCTGGTGATCGGCGCCAACCCCACCGACGCCCACCCGGTGTTCGGCTCGCAGCTCAAGCGCCGCCTGCGCCAGGGCGCGCGGCTGATCGTCATCGACCCACGGCGCATCGATCTGGTCGATTCACCCCATGCCCGCGCCGAACTGCACCTGCAACTGCGTCCGGGTACCAACGTGGCCATGCTCAACGCCCTGGCTCATGTGATCGTCAGCGAGGGCCTGCTCGACCAGCGCTTCATCGATGCCCGCTGCGAAACCGAGGATTTTGCGCGCTGGCGCGATTTCGTCGCCCAGCCCGACAATGCCCCTGAAGTGCTCGGCCCGGTGTGCGGCGTGCCCGCCGAGCAGATCCGCGCCGCCGCCCGGCTGTACGCCACCGGCGGCAATGCTGCGATCTACTATGGCCTGGGCGTGACCGAGCACAGCCAGGGCAGCACTGCGGTGATGGGCATCGCCAACCTGGCCATGGCCACCGGCAACATCGGCCGCGAAGGGGTGGGGGTGAACCCGCTGCGCGGGCAGAACAACGTGCAGGGCTCGTGCGACATGGGTTCGTTCCCCCACGAGTTGCCCGGCTACCGGCACATCTCCAACGAAAGCGTGCGCGCCGAGTTCGAGCAGGCCTGGGGCGTGACCCTGCAGCCCGACCCGGGCCTGCGCATACCCAACATGTTCGAGGCCGCGCTGGATGGCAGCTTCAAGGCGCTGTACTGCCAGGGCGAGGATATCGCCCAGAGCGACCCCAATACCCAGCACGTCACCGCCGCGCTGTTGGCGATGGAGTGCGTGGTGGTACAGGACATTTTCCTCAACGAGACGGCCAAGTTCGCCCATGTGTTCCTGCCCGGCAGCTCGTTCCTCGAGAAGGACGGCACCTTCACCAATGCCGAGCGGCGTATCTCGCGGGTGCGCAAGGTCATGGAACCGCTGGCCGGCAAGGCCGACTGGGAGGCGACCCTGGCCTTGGCCGATGCCCTGGGCTATCACATGGACTACCAGCATCCATCGCAGATCATGGACGAGATCGCCCGCCTGACCCCGACGTTCCGCCGGGTCAGCTATGCCGAACTCGACCGCCACGGCAGCCTGCAGTGGCCATGTAACGACGCCGCTCCCGACGGCACGCCGACCATGCACATCGAGCAGTTCGTGCGCGGCAGGGGGCGCTTCATGCTCACCGGCTACGTGCCCACCGACGAGAAGGTCAACAGCCGCTACCCGCTGCTGCTGACCACCGGGCGCATCCTCAGCCAGTACAACGTCGGCGCGCAGACCCGGCGTACCAGCAATGTCGCCTGGCACGACGAGGACCGGCTGGAGATCCACCCCAGCGACGCCGAGAGCCGCGGCATCGCCGACGGCGATTGGGTGGGCGTGGGCAGCCGCTCCGGGCAGAGCGTGTTGCGCGCCAGGGTCAGCAGCCGGGTGGCGCCGGGGGTGGTGTACACAACGTTCCACTTCCCCGAGTCCGGGGCCAACGTGATCACCACCGACAACTCCGACTGGGCCACCAACTGCCCGGAATACAAGGTCACCGCAGTGGAGGTGGTGAAGGTGTTCCAGCCGTCGGAATGGCAGAAGCGCTATCAGAGTTTCAGTGACGAGCAGCGGCGCTTGCTCAAGGAGCGGCGTCAGTCGGAAAAGGCGAAGGTGCGCCCATGAGCAGCGACAACCTGGTCAAGATGGCCAACCAGATCGCCCATTACTTCGACAGTGAGCCGGATCATGCCAAGGCGGTGCAGGGGGTGAGGCAGCATCTGCAGAGCTTCTGGACGCCGGCCATGCGCCGGCAGTTACTGGAGTGGAACGAGGCCCACGCGGGGGAGGGGCTCGACCCCAAGGTACGGGAGGCACTGGCGTAGCACGCCTGCTCCCGCAGGATGGCGCATGGCTTGAGGCTGATGCGGTCGTTCTGGGAGCCGGCTTGCCGGCGATGCGCCGCGTCAGCGGTGCCCTGTGACCGCCGGCGGGCTCCCGCCCTGATCCAATCGCCAGCATTAGAATGTTGGCGCAGCGCATGGCCTGGATGAAATGTCCGTCATGTTCGCAGGGTTAACGAATAGCCGGTGCTACGCTCGCAAAAACACCCTGACGGAAGCCCACCATGGACATGAACTGGCACCAGGCCCTGCAAGCGAGCCTGAGCTGGCTGGCGATCGCCTCGTTGGTCACCTTTGGCTGCTTCATCGTCGCCGCCTTCCTGGCGGTGCGCTGCACCCGCTGGGGTGCTCAGTTCTGGCACCTGGCCGGACCTTATTTCAGTTGGCGCCGCAGCTGGCGACCGCTGCTGACCTTCGCCCTGCTGCTGGTGCTGACGTTGTTCGCGGTGCGCCTGAACGTGCTGTTCTCGTTCTGGTACAACGGTTTCTACAGTGCCTTGCAGGCCCTGGACCAGACGGCGTTCTGGTACATGCTCGGGGTGTTCGCGGTGCTGGCGACCATCCATGTACTGCGTTCGCTGTTCACCTTCTATGTGACCCAGGCGTTTAACATCCGCTGGCGGGTGTGGCTCACCGAGCGCCTGACCGCCGACTGGATGCACGGTGATGCCTACTACCGTGGGCAGTTTCTCGCAGAGCCCGTGGATAACCCCGACCAGCGTATCGAGCTGGACGTGAACAACTTTGTCACAGGTTCCGTTTCCCTGGCGTTGGGGGCGGTTGGCGCGGTGGTGTCGTTGGTGGCGTTCACCGGCATTCTCTGGGGCCTGTCGGCGCCACTGGCCGTGGCCGGCGTCGAAATCCCCCGGGCGATGGTGTTTGCTGTCTACATCTATGTGCTGATCGCCACCTGGATCGCCTTTCGCCTCGGCCAGCCGCTGATCCGCCTGAATTTCCTCAACGAAAAACTTACCGCCAACTTCCGCTACGCGCTCATGCGCTTGCGCGAGAACGCCGAGAACATCGCCTTCTACCAGGGCGCGCAGGTGGAGCGCGGCACCTTGCTTGGGCGTTTCTTCGCCTTGATCGGCAACGCCTGGGCCCTGGTATTCCGGAACCTCAAGTTCAGCGGGTTCAACCTGGGCGTCAGCCAAGTGGCGGTGGTGTTCCCGTTCATCCTCCAGGCGCCGCGCTTTTTCAGTGGAGCGATCAAGCTCGGCGACGTGATGCAGACCGCCCAGGCCTTCGGCCAGGTGCAGGATTCACTGTCGTTCTTCCGTGAGTCCTACGACACCTTCGCCCAGTATCGTGCCACCCTCGACCGTCTGACCGGGTTTCTCGATGCCAATCAGCAGGCCAGTGAGTTGCCACGGGTGACCACTGTGGACCAGGCGCATGCGCTGGGTATCCATGGCTTGCAGGTGCGTCGGCCCGACGGCTACGCGCTGATCACCGATCTCGACCTGAACCTGCACAGCGGCCAGGCGCTGCTGATCAAGGGACCATCGGGCAGCGGCAAGACCACCTTGCTGCGCGCCCTGGCGGGCCTGTGGCCGCATGCCGACGGTGAGGTCAGGCGGCCGTCGGGGACGCAGGCGCTGTTCCTCTCGCAACGTCCGTACCTGCCGTTGGGTGACCTGCGTACTGCCATCGCCTATCCGGCGCAGGGTGAGCCTGGGGACGATGCGCGCATGCAACAGGCCCTGCGCCAGGTCAACCTTGCCCACCTGGCCGAGCGACTGGACGAGCCGAGTGACTGGTCGCGCATCTTGTCGCTGGGCGAACAGCAGCGCCTGGCGTTTTCCCGGGTGCTGTTCAATCGGCCGCAGGTGGTGTTCCTCGACGAGTCCACCTCGGCGATGGACGAAGGGCTGGAGCATGCGTTGTATTCGCTGCTGCGTGAGCAGTTGCCGGCGACGTTGCTGGTCAGCGTCGGGCACCGCAGCACCCTGGCGGCGTTCCATTCCCATCGCCTGGAGGTGGACGGGCAGGGGGGCTGGTCGCTCCTGGAGCAACAGCCGGCCGTGCCAGCATAGGGCGTAGGGGAACATAGCACGGCATTGCTTGCGATCCGCTATAATCGCGGTGTGTTCACCCAGCAAGGTGTGTAAAGGTGAAAGGGATCAGCCTGGAAACCAAGAAGGCTTATTGCGCCAAGACGCGTCGTTCCAACTACCTGGCCAGCCTGAGGCTAGAGGGGTTCAGCGTGTCTCGGGACGCGGCCGAGCGTGAACTCCCGACCCGGGAGGAACTGCTGCATAAATACCGCAAGCAGCGTTGACGTTGGATAAGTACGGGGTAGGGCAGGATGCTTATTGCTATGCCGGCACCTCGGTCTTGCGCAATCGGCTTGATGTTCATGATGACGATGAGCTGTGTAGAGCCGAGCGTGACTTCTCCGAGTTGGCCGCGAGCGAGATTGAATTCAGTCTTCCACCCTACGATCTTGCCTACTTGAAGCAGATTCACCGTTCGCTCTTTCGTGATGTCTATGATTGGGCGGGCGAACTGCGTGTTCTCGATATTTCTAAAGGTCAGACCCGTTTTTGCAATCTGAGTCGGATCAAACCCGAAGCCGACAAGATTTTCGCCTTGATGGCTGAGAGGCAGTTTTTCGAGGGGCATGATCGTGACGCCTTGGTAAAGGCAGTCGCTGAGAGCTTTGGGGATCTGAATATGGTCCACCCCTTCCGAGAGGGCAACGGGCGTGCACAGCGCATCCTGTTCGAGCATTTACTGCTCAACGCGGGTTTCCAGATCGACTGGTGGCAGGTTGAACCCGATGCCTGGATCGAGGCCAACATTGCCGCAATTGTGTGTGATTACTCGGCGCTGGAACGCATATTTGACCGGTGCCTGGGTTTGTCGATGATCAAGTGAAGCCCGGCCGATTTGCGCAAGCTGACGCGAATTTCCGTAGGAGCGGGCTTGCCCCGCGATGGCGCCAGTCCAGGCAATGAGATTGGTCCTGCCAGTTTTAGCGTCGGGTAAACCATAGCCCGGCCAGCGTGATCAGAGCGAACCCGCCCCCCACCATGAACGTCGCCCGGTACCCCACCCAGTCCCACAAACCACCGGCCAGCACACTGGCTACCAGCAACGCCACCCCGGTCACCAGGTAGAACACGCCGAACGCAGTCCCGCGCAGCGCCTCGGGCGCGCTGTCGGCGATCAGGGCGCTGAACACGCCCTGGGTAAAGCCCATGTGCAATCCCCACAGGGTAACTCCCAGCACCAGGCCGGGTAGGCCCGGCAACCAGGCCAGCAGCAGATCGGCCATTACCAGCAGGGCCAGGCCGGTCATCAACACACCCTGTCTCCCGATCCGGTCGGAGAGTGCGCCGGCGGGGTAGGCCGACAGTGCATATGCCAGCGACATCAGCACCAGCACGGCTGGCGCCCACAGCGCCGCAAGGCCCAGCGCCTGACCGCGCAGCAACAGAAAGGCCTCGCTGAAGCGCGCCAGGGTGAACAGCGTGGCCAACATGACCAGGCGCCAGTAACGGTTGCCCAACCGGGCCAGCTCACGCAATGCCAGGGGAGCGGCGCGCGCACTTGTCGCTGCGGGGTTGTCGGGTTCGCGAACGAAGGCAATCAACACATAGAGCGCCATAAATGCGGGGACTACCGCCACCCAGAACACCGTCTGGAAGTGGCTCGCGGTCAACCACATCAACAGGATCGCGAGCAATGGCCCGAAAAAGGCCCCGACTGTATCCAGCGCCTGGCGCAGGCCGAATGCTGCACCGCGCAGTTCGGCGGGCGTGACATCGGCAATCAGCGCATCCCTCGGCGCGCCGCGGATGCCCTTGCCGACACGGTCGAGAAAACGCGCCGCGGTCAGCCATTCCAGCCCTGGGGCCAACGGGAACACCGGCTTGGTAACGGCAGCCATGCCGTAGCCGATCACCGTCAGCAGCTTGCGCTTGCCCAGGCGGTCGCTGAGGGCCCCGGAGAACACCTTGGTGAACGCCGCCGTTGCCTCGGCGATACCCTCGATCAGGCCGACGGCCAGCACTGAGGTGCCGAGCACGCTGACCATGTACAGCGGGAGGAGGGCGTGGATCATCTCCGAAGAGACATCCATCAGTAGCGAGACAAAACCCAGGGCCCAGACGCTGCGGGGGATCAGCGCGAGGCTGTGGCGACGGCGCGAGTGCGGAACACTGTTCATGGGTGATCTCGGCGTTGCTCCGATTTCACTCTAGACAATAGCGGCCTCAACGCCGCATGAGCGCAAAAAGCGCCGCGAGTTATGGTCGTTATTTGTGAAACACCACACTAGCAGGGGCGCTCAGGCTGGCCCTTGCTGATGCAGCTGCCCCAGGCGGCTGCGTGTACGCATCAGATCGGCGATGGCGCCGCCCAGGCTTTTTTCCAGGGCCTGCTTGCCGATCACCAGCACCTCCCGGTCCTGGTCGTACAGCACATCCACCAGGTTGACGAAGCGCTGCTGCGCCGCCAGCGAGCACTCGGCCAGATCATCCAGGCCGTCTATGATCCAGCGATCATAGCGCTCGGCCAGGGCCAGGTAATCGATCACTGCTGTCGGTTGTTCGCACAGATCGTCGAAGCTGAACATTACCTGGCGCCCCTCGCTGGCCAGGGCCCTCAGGGAACGTTTGTTGACCTCCAGCCCTACCGGCTGCGGCGCGGGCACCTGCAGAGCCCGGCGCTGCCCTGCATCTCCTGGCCAGACGTAGCGACCCCGGGTGAAGCGCTGGTGTTGGCGATTGGCTGGCAGGCTGCGAAAGTCGGTCTCTCCCCCTACCTCAAGCACTTGCATGCGGCTGTTGATCAGGCGGATCACCGGCAGGAAGCGCGCGTGATACAGCGGGTTGGGCAGCAACCCCTCAGGCGCGTAGTTGGACGTGACCAGCAGGGAAACGCCTCGTGCGAACAGGGCATCGAACAGCCGGGTGAGGAGCATGGCATCGCCGATGTCATGGACGTGGAACTCGTCGAAGCACAGCACTTGGCAGTGGCCAAGCAGCGCGTCGAGGGTCGCCCCCAGGGCATCGTCCTGCGCCCGGTGGTGATGCATGCCTTGGTGCAGGCGGGCGAAGAAATCGTGAAAATGCAGGCGGCGCTTGGCCGCCGTCGGCACGGCCTGGAAGAAGCCATCGAGCAGCCAGCTCTTGCCGCGTCCGACCGCGCCGTGCAGGTACAGGCTGCGCGTCGGACCCGCGTCGAGGCTGCCCAACAGCATGGCCATCGCCTCTATCACCTGAAGCTGCCCATCGCTCAGGGCATAGCCACGCTCGGTTGCCATTGTCTGGAAGTGGCCCAACAAGGTGGGAACCTTGGCCGGGGCACTGCGCAGGCGCTGGCCAATCTGGCGCAAGGACGGGGGAATCCAGGTGGGCAAGTGGCAGGCTCCTCGGGCCGAGTCTGGGGCAGGGCGCAGCTTGCGCGATGCCGGGCATTTTGACCAATCGAGAATGTGCCGGACAATGATCGTGAAATACGATACTTCAGGTCTTGTGCTCGAGCTGGCGCTCGATCATGTACTTCACCGCCAGGCGACGCTCCTTGAGATGGCGCAGGTCTTCGTCCACAAAGTTGCCTGCCGAGATCGACTCGGCGGCCAGCACCTGGTTGTCGATGTCCATGTACTCGTCCAGCAGGCGGTCGAGCTGCGGGTCCTGCTGGCGGCGCTGCTGGACGATCTCGCGTGGGTAGTGCAGGTCCTGATAGAGGTCATGGGAAACGGGCATGGCGTCCTCCTTGTAATGCGCCGATGGGCTCTATCTGATTGGAATGGAGGAATGCGATTGTGTTGAGGCGAGGCGGTGGAATTGCGACGAGCGGTTGTCGTAGGCGCCGCGAGAACCCTCTCGGGAGGTAGCTGCTATAACTAACTTGCTGTTTTCCTGCGTTTTTTTCAAAAAAAAGCTTCCCACTTCGAAAAAAGGTTGTTAAAGTGCCGGCCATTCCCGAGCAGCAACACACGGAGCTCTCAGGGAGTTGTCAGTGAGGCGGTGATCAGTCATTCGCCAGATCCGATACAGGGGCGTCGCCAAGCGGTAAGGCAGCAGGTTTTGATCCTGCCATGCGTTGGTTCGAATCCAGCCGCCCCTGCCATTTTAAAGTTGTATCCTCTTCCCAATCGCCTTTCGGCGATTTTTTCGTTTCTGCCTACCTGTTTTCCAGCGACTCGGCCAGCACCTGGGCGAGGATGTGTTCGTGCACCGGTTTCTGCACCACCTGGCACCCCTGCAGCTCCAGCCCTTGCAGCTGGGCATAGCCGGTGAGGAACACCACGGGCAGGCGCGGAAAGCGCTCGCGGGCCGCCAGGGCCAGTTGGGCACCATTGAACTCTGGCATGGCGAAGTCGGTAAGCAGCAGGTCTATGCGTTCATCGAGCAGGGCCATGGCCTGGGCACCATTGTGCGCCTGGTGTACCTCGTAGCCCTGGCGCTGCAGCAGGTCGCCAATCATTTCGCGCACCAGATGGTCGTCGTCCACCAGCAGGATGTGACGCTCGGCCCCTTGGGCGAAAGGCGGGCGCACATCGTCCTCGCCCGTAGTGAGTGAATCGGCACGGGCCTTTACCGCTGGCAGGTAGACACTGACCAGGGTGCCGCGGCCTGGCGTTGTATCGATGCGCACGCCACCGCCGATCTGTTTGGCGAAGCCGAACACCTGCGCCAGCCCCAGACCTGAGCCCTTGCCGATATCCTTGGTGGTGAAGAACGGTTCGAAGGCTTTGGCCAGTACTTCCTCGCTCATGCCGCAGCCGCTGTCGCGGATACTCAGCACCACGTACTCACCGGGTTCCGGGTCCTCCGGGCGTTGTGGACGGGTATTGATTCGGGTGTTGCGCGTGGCCAGGGTAAGTTGGCCGCCCTCGGGCATGGCGTCGCGGGCGTTGATCGCCAGGTTGAGAATGATCATTTCGGTCTGGGTCGGGTCGGTCAGGGCTTGCCATAGCCCAGCATCGAGCTCCAGGCGCACTGCGACGCTGCCACCCAAGGTGCGGCGCAGCAGTTCTTCCAGCCCTGCCAGCGTGCGGTTGAGGTTCAGCGGCACCGGCTCCAACCGTTGCTTGCGCGAAAACGCCAGCAACTGGGAGGTCAGCTTGGCCCCGCGCTCGCCCGCCTCGCGAATGTGCTGCAGGCGCTTGTGTGCCTTGTCCAGCAGGCCTTTGTCCAAGTCGTTCTGCAGGAAGCTGGCACCGGTGAGGATCACCGTCAGCAGGTTGTTGAAATCGTGCGCCACGCCGGCCGTGAGCTGGCCGACCGCTTCCAGGCGCTGCATCTGCTGCAGCGCGGCCTCGATGCGTTCGCGTTCGGCGATCTGTTCGCGCAGGCGCTCGTTGGCCTCGGCCAGGTCCAGCACCGCTTCGCGTTCGCTGGAGATGTCGCGGGCGACCACATGCAGCAGGTTGTCGTCCGGCACCACCACCCACGACAGCCAGCGCTGCTGGCCTTCGGCATGCAGGATGCGGCCGACGAAGCGGGCGCTGGTGCGTCCCTGAGAGAGCGCGGCCAGCTCGGTGAGGAAGGTTTCCTGGTCGGCTTCCGGTAGCAGCTGCAGCAGCGAAATCTGCGCCAATCGCTCACGGGGAAAGCCCAGCGCGGCTTCCCAGGCCGGGTTGAGGGCTACCGGGGTCAGGTCCTTGTTGAGTACCGCCAGCAGGTCCTGGGACAGTTCCCAGGCACGGTCGCGCTCGCGGGTGCGGCGCTCGACCCGCTCGCCGAGCATCTCGTTGAGCTGCTCCAGCGCCCGGGTGGCCTGGCGCTGCTGGTGGATGTCCTGCAGCACCCCGGAAAAGCGCACGCACAGGCCGTCGATGAGTTGGGTCTGGCCGGTGGAGAGCAGCCAGCGCGGCTCCAGTGCGCCGGGTTGAGCGATACGGAACTCGGCCCGGTAATGGCCATCGCTGTCAGGGCGCATGGCCTGCTCGACGGCGTTGCGCACACGGGATTGGTCGTCGGGGTGGATGCCGGCGTAGAAGACCTCGATCGTCATCCGAGTGTCGCTGGGCAGGCCGAACAGCATCTTGCAGCGGTCGTCCCAGACTAACTGCCCGTCCTGCGGGCGGTAGTCCCAAGTGCCCATGCCGGCGGCATCGATGGCGATGCGGGCGCGCGCCTCCGCCTCGGCCAGGGCCTCTTCAGCGCGGCGTCGGCGCTGGCGTTCCTGCACTTCGGTCAGCGCCCGGCGCACGGCCTTGGGCAGCAGCGGCAGGTTCTTCTTCAGGACGTAGTCGGTGGCGCCGAGGCGGATCATCTCCACCGCGTGTTCTTCGCCGTAGATGCCGGAGAGGAAGATGAACGGTATGTGAGGCGCCAGGCGTTGGGCGATGGCCAGCACGTCGGCGCCAGAGGAACTCGGCAGCACGCAATCGCACAGGATCAGGTCGTACGAAGCCTCGCCCAGGGCATGCTCGGCACCGACATGGTCGAACACCAGCCGTGATTGCACCTGAAACCCGCTGCGCTCAAGGCGCACCAGGATCAGCTCGGCATCCATGGCGCTGTCTTCGACCATCAGCAGTTTCAGTGGAGTAAGCTGCATCGTGTCCGCCTCAGTTGCTGCCGCGTCGGTTCAGGCGCAGCGAACCGGGTGGTGGTTCGTTGAGCACCGCCCAGAACATGCCCAGGTCGGAGATGGCGGTGACGAACTCCTTGAACTCCACAGGCTTGACCACATAGGCATTGACCCCGAGCTCATAGGCCCGGCTCAGGTCCGGCCCCTCGCGCGAGGACGTCAGCATGACGATGGGGATGCTGCGCAACTCGGCGGTTTCGCGCACTACCTTGAGGACTTCCAGGCCATCGACCTTGGGCAGCTTCAGGTCCAGCAGCATCACCGCCGGATTGCCGCCGTCGCGTCCGGCAAAGGCGTTGCGCCGCAGCAGGTAGTCCAGCGCATCGGCGCCGTCGCGCACGACGACCACCTCGTTGGCCAGCTGGCTGCGCTCAAGGGCGAGCAGGGTCAGTTCGAGGTCTCTGGGGTTGTCTTCGACCAGCAGGATAGGTTTGAGCATGATGTCCGGCCTCAGGCAGACTTTGGGTTTAGTGGCAGGGTGAAGTGGAAGCTGGCGCCCTGGTTGATGCGGCCCTCGGCCCACACCCGCCCATCGTGGCGCTCGATAATGCGGCGCACGCTGGCCAGGCCGATCCCGGTGCCTTCGAACTCTTCCATACGGTGCAGGCGCTGGAACACGCCGAACAGCTTGTCGACATAGGCCATGTCGAAGCCCACGCCATTGTCGCGCACATAGAACTCGAGTTCGTGCCGGTGACGCACCGCGCCGATCTCGATGCGCGCGGGGGCGCGGCCGCGGGTGTACTTGATGGCATTGGCGATCAGGTTGTGCAGGACCATGTTGATGAAGGCCGGGTCGGCGATTACCTTGGGCAGGTCGGCGATTTCCCAGACGATGTCACGCCCCGCGTAGTCCGGCGCCAGCTCCGAGCGGATGGTGTCGGCCAGGGTATTGAGGTCGACGTCGGACAGGCGCAGCGCCGAACGGCCCATCTGCGAGAAGTTGAGCAGGTTGTCCACCAGGGTACCGGCGAATTGCGCGGCATCCTCGATATGGCTGAGGAAGCGCTTGCCGCGTTCGGAGAGCTGCTCTCCCTCTATTTCGCCGAGCAGTTCACTGTAGCCGGCGATGTGCCGCAGCGGAGCACGCAGGTCGTGGGACACGCTGTAGGAAAACGCTTCGAGTTCCTTGTTCGAGCGCTTCAGCTCGCCGGCCAGCTGTGCCAGTTCCTCGGCCTTGCGCAAGACGATGCCGAGCACCGCGCCGCGCAACTCCATCACGCCTTCGATGATCAGCGGGTGCCAAGGCGCGCTGATGCCGCGCACTTCCTGCTGCCAGCGCTCGAAGCTGTGCCGTGGGTTGAGATTGCCCTGCGGACCGACAGACTTCTCCGGTCGGCCCGCCCAGTTCACCGTATGGGCCTGCTCGGGCCGGAACCATACAAGATAGTGCGAATGAATCTGCGAGATCGCGACTGCCAGCACCCCGGCGGCATGCCGGGCCAATTCAGGCAGTTCATCGATGTCACGCTGTACGTTGTCGGTGTGGAACACCGCCTGGCCGTCACGCCGCGCCAGCCAGTGCGCCAGGGCATTGACCAGCGACGCTGGCGGGGTGGCGCCGATCAGGTCGCAGCGCTCGGCGCTGATGATCGCCGCCCCCGAGGCTCCGGCGAACTGCAGCATCACCTCGGGCTGGGCGAGCAGGCCATCGCTGACACTGTCATGGTCGGCCATCGAGCCGAGCATGCGCACGATGCGCTGGCGCAAGTCGAGCAGCTGGCGTGTGCTGTCGTGGGACTCGATGGCCTCGATCTGCAACGACAGCACATTGGCCAGCAGTTCGCAGGCGGTGCGGGTCTGGAAATCCACCGGCCTAGGCTGGTCATGGTGGCAGGACACCAGGCCCCATAGCTGGTCATCGACCACGATGGACAACGACATCGACGCCAGTGTGCCCATGTTGCGCATGTACTGCAGGTGCACCGGCGACACACTGCGCAGTGAGGCGAAGCTCATGTCCAGGGGCTTGCCGGTACGCGGATTGCTGGCCGGCACCAGGGGCGAGGGTTGGTAGTTGGCGTCTTCGATCACCCGGATGCGGTTGATCCGGTACAGCTCGCGGGCCTGGCGCGGGATGTCCGAAGCGGGGAAGCACAGCCCCAGGTAGCTCGGGTAGCCGGGGTCGGCATCCTCGGCCAGGACCGTGCCGGTGCCCTCGCTGTCGAAGCGGTAGGCCTTGACCCGGCCGAAGCCGGTGATGCGTTTGATCTGGCGTACTGATTGCAGCAGCAACTCGTCGATGCTGCTGACCTGGTGCAGGGTGCTGACGAAGGCGCGGACCAGCGGGTAGTAGTTGTCCTTTTCGCCACCCTGCGCAGCACTGCGGTGGGGTTCGAGTTCGAGGATCAGCACCTGGTCGTGACGGTGTGCCAGGACCCGCAGCGGCGCTTGCCAGGGCGCACCATGGTGCAGGTGTGTATCGCCGATGTGAAACGGGAAGATTTCGTCGTCGGGCAGGTTGGCCAGGCGGGTGCGCAGGTCGAAGCTGGTGCTGACCAGCTCGGCGAAGGCTTGGCCCGCCAGCGCGCGGGCAGGTACGCCCAGCCAACGCTCGGTATTCTCGCTGGCCTGGAGAATACGCAGGTCGGTCTCGTCCAGCACCAACAGGAAACCCTGTGGCTGAATGCTGCCCGGAACCTGGATCGGTTCCTGGGCACAGCGCTCGATGGCCTGCTCGAGCGAGGTCGGTTCGGTCGTCACGGGACTCTCCTGTAGGGTCCGTCCATGCATGGCGCATGCGTGTTGCACAGGATGTTGTTGGTGAACGGTATCAGAATGCCGGCCGCTTTGCCGGGATCTGGTTGTTTTGAAAGGCGCCAGGCGCTGGGGTTTCGTTACCAGGCGAGAAAATTCAATCGTGTCACGTTTGTCAGGCCCGCAATGGACTGCACAGCCCCAGCCCCGCCATTTTCATTAATGCCAAAGAGGGGTAGGGCTTGCCCGGCCCGGATCCAATCGCGCTGCTACGCTCAAGTTCAACCTATACAGGAAGGATTGTCAGGTGACGGAGCGCTTTGTGGCCATGCTGTTGGGCCTGTGGTTGAGTGGCAACGCCATGGCAGCGGATTTTCTCGTTGAAGTGCAGGTGCGCGTGCAGCGCGGGTGCATGCTGGTCAACCAGCAGCGCGATGCCGGCCCGCAGGCGCTGGGGCGCATCGACCTGGGCAGCGCGGCGCGCCTGGATGGCCCTGGTGCGCCGTTGAGTGGCGTGCTGCTGGCCCAGCGCCCGCCGCGGTTGGAGTGCAACCCCGATACCCCATATCAGGTACGTGTCGATGGCGGCCAGCACGGCGGCATCGGCGAACTGCGCTACCTGGCGAGCCGCGATGTCCAGGCCCGGCCGATTCCCTATCGTCTCTACCGCGACGCCGCCTGGCGCCAGCCGTTGGCGGTGGACGCTGCGCAATCGGCGCGGGTGCCGGACAGCGGTTCGGCGCAGCTTCCCCTCTACGCACGGATCGACAAGCTGGCCTGGGTACCCCGCGCCGGCCTGTATACCGACCTGCTCAAAGTCACGGTCACCTGGTAGGGAGGCTTCATGCTCATGGAAGTGTTGCACCGTGGATCGATCCTGCTGCTGACCCTCGGCCCGCTGCTGTTGCCCACTGGCGCGGCCCACGGCACCACCACCGGCTTCATCCAGGCGCGCCTGGTGATCAGCGCCGCCTGTCAGATCAGCAGCGACCCGCAACCGGCCACCCTGGGCAACCCGGGGTTGATGGACTTCGGTGCGCGGGGGCCGACCTGGGACCAGCCTTTGACCAGCCGGGTCGACGAGGCCGGCGGCGAGGGCAGCCTGCAGATCAGCTGTTCGCCCCAGGTGCGCGCTTTCAGCGTGCGCATCAACGGTGGCCAGAACGGCAGCGACGGCGTGCGCCGCCTGAGCAATGGCCGCGAGCTCATTCCCTACCAACTGGCCATCGACCCGGGCGGCAACAGCCGCTACGGCATCGGCCAGGCTCGTACCTTCACCATCAGCAGTACCCAGCAAGTGCCCGTGCCCATCTACGGCGTAGTGGTCGCGCAACCGCGCGCGCTGCCCGCCGGGCTGTATCGCGACACCCTCAGGGTGACCCTGGACTGGTAACACGCAAGGAGATTCCGATGCCCAAGCACCTCACCCGCTGCATGCTCGCCGGCCTTGGCCTCGCCCTGGCGGCCCAGGCCCAGGCCGCCACCGTGACCGGCACCATCAGCTCGACCCTGACCCTGACCGCCGCCTGCCAGGTCAATGGCAGCGGCGGCACCTCCGGGCTGAACTTCGGCAGCCTCAACTTTGGCACCCAGGATTCGCTGTTCACCACCGCCAATGGCCAGGTGCTCGGCGGCGGAGGCGGGGCCATGAGTATTCTCTGCTCGGCAGGCACGGTGCCGACGATCAAGGTGCGTGCCGGCGCCCATGACTCGCAGTCCGCCGGGGGGACCCGGGCCTTGGCCGATGGCGCGGGCAATTTCGTGCCCTACGACTTCTACACCGACGCCGGACACACCCAACTGCTGGCGATCGACGGCACCATTACCCTGCCGACCAGTACCGGCGTGGCGCAGACCGTCAACCTGTATGGCCAGGCCCGGGGTAAAGCCGGCCTGCCGGCCGGGGTGTACACCGACACGGTGGCGGTCGAGCTGAGTTTCTGAGCCATGCCAGGCACTGCGCGGCTGGTCGCGGTCGGCGTGTGCCTGACGTTGACCCCGGGTGCCCACGCGGTCACCACCAGCACCTTCCAGGTGACGGCGCAGATCGTCGCGGGCTGTCTGGTTGTGGGCGGCGTGACGGCCTATGGCGTGCTCGATTACGGCACCAGCTCGGCACTGTCCACGGCCACCCTGAGCACCTCGCTCGGCGGCAGCACGGTGACGTTCCAGTGCACCCCCGGCGTGGTCCTGAGCATGAGCCTGGACGGTGGCCAGAACAGCGCCAGCGGCACGCGCAACCTCAAGCGTTCGGGCGGTACGCAATTGCTGGCCTATCAGCTTTACCGCGACGCCGGTTTCAGCCAGAGCCTGGGCATCGGCAGCAGCGTGGCGGTGAGCTACAGCGACCCGACCGCGATCAAGCTGCCGGTCTATGGCCGTACCACCCTGACCGGCACCTTGCCGGCGGGGACCTACACCGATGTCGTGCAAGTGACGGTGACCTGGTGAAAGGCCACCGCGGATAACAGAAAAGGAGAGGGGCATGGGGGCAGGCGCGAAATGGGCGCGAGGAATCATCGGGGTGCTGCTGTTGGCCAGCGCACCGGCCTTCGCGGCCACCTCGGTGCTGATCTGGCCGATCGACCCAGTGCTGGAGGCCGACCAGAAGGCCGGCGCGCTGTGGCTGGAAAACCGTGGCTCGGCGCCGACCAGCCTGCAGGTGCGGGTGTTCGCCTGGCGCCAGGGCGAGTACCAGGAGCAGTTCCAGGCCCAGCGCGAGATCATCGGCAGCCCGCCGGTGGCCAACATTGCGCCGGGGCAGAAACAACTGATCCGCCTGACCCGCACCGGCGGTTCGCCCGCAGGTCAGGAGCAGGCGTACCGCATCATCATCGATGAGATCCCGTCGCCGCTGCCGACCGATGCCGCCAGTGAAGGGCCGAAGGCAGCGATCCGTTTGCAGATGCGCTACTCGGTGCCGCTGTTCGTCTACGGCGAGGGGCTGTGGGGCAAACCCGACCCAGCGGGCAAGCGCAGCGTCGAAGGCGTGGGCAAGCCGCAGTTGAGCTGGCGCGCGGTGACAGTGCAGGGCAAACCCTATGTCGAGCTGCGCAACACGGGGCCTGTGCATGCGCGGCTGACCGACGTGGTGCTGCAGCAAGCCGGTCAGGACAGGCCATTGGTCGAAGGGCTGCTCGGTTATGTGTTGCCCGGCGCCAGCATGCGCTGGCCGGCACCGGCCACGCCGGGCGCCGCCAGCGTGCTGAAAGGGCGAGTCAACGGCCAGGAGGTGGCACAGGCCATCAAACAGGGGCAATGAGCCGCGCTTGAACGGATCACAGGGGCCAGGGAGGACCCGGCAATGGTTGGAAATCGTGTGTGAGCTGGGTGCGGGTGGCAACGCACCGGTTGTGGCTGGGCCTGGCGGTGCTGGGGCCCGGCCTGGCCGTGGCCGACGAGCTGCCGCCGCCGCCCTCGGAGCATGCCGCCATCGCCGACGCCACGCTGTACCTCGACCTGCTGGTGAACCAGGTGGCCAAGGCTGAGCTGGTGCCGGTGCAGCAGCGCGCCGGGCGCCTGTACCTGGCCAGCGAGGTGCTGCGCGAGGCGGGCGTCAGGCTGCCGGGAGAGCCTCAGGGCGAGGTGGCCCTGGACGACATCTCCGGCCTGCACAGCGACTACGACAGCCAGAACCAGCGCCTGCTGCTGCAGGTGCCGCCGGCCTGGCTACCCGACCAGCAGGTCGGTGAGCGCAACCTGTACCCGGCCAGCGACGCGCGCAGCAGCTTCGGCGCCTTGCTCAACTACGACGCCTACCTCAACGACACCGATGAGGGCGGCAGCTACCTGGCCGCCTGGAACGAGCTGCGCCTGTTCGACGACTGGGGCACCTTTTCCACCACCGGGCAATGGCGCCAGTCGTTCAATGGTGCCCAGGCCCAGGGCCGCCAGGGCTTCCTGCGCTACGACACCACCTTCCGCTACACCGACGAGCAGCGCCTGCTCACTTATGAGGCCGGCGACCTGGTGACCGGCGCGCTGCCCTGGACCACCTCGGTGCGCGTGGGCGGGCTGCAACTGTCCCGCGACTTCGGCGCCCGTCCCGACCTGGTCACCTACCCGCTGCCGGCCTTTGCCGGCGAAGCCGCTGTGCCGACCTCGCTGGACCTGTTCATCAACGGCTACAAGAGCAGCAGTACCGAATTGCAGCCTGGCCCCTACACCCTGACCAACGTGCCGTTCATCAACGGCGCCGGCGAAGCGGTGGTGGTCACCACCGATGCCCTGGGCCGGCAGGTGTCGACCACCTTGCCGTTCTATGTCACCAGCAGCCTGCTGGCCAAGGGCCTGTCAGACTTCTCGGTGGCCGCCGGCAGCCTGCGCCGCGACTACGCCGTGCGCGATTTCGCCTATGGTCCGGGTGTGGCCTCGGCGACCCTGCGCCACGGTGTATCCGACTACTTCACCGTGGAAACCCATGCTGAGAGCGCCGAGTCGCTGATGCTCGGCGGCCTGGGCGGCAACCTGCGCCTGGGCACCTTCGGCGTGCTCAATGCGGCAGTGACCCAGAGCCGCTTTGAAGGCGATACAGGCCAGCAGCTGGCGCTGGGCTACCAGTACAACAGCCGGCGGATAGGCTTCAACTACCAGCGCGTGCAGCGCCATGGCGACTACGCCGACCTGTCGCGGGTCGACAGCCCCTACACGCGCCTGAGCCAGCGCAGCGAGCAGGCGACCCTGAGCCTCAACCTGGACAGCTACGGCAGCCTCGGCGCCGGTTACTTCGATGTGCGCGCCGGTGACGGCACGCGCACGCGGCTGATCAACCTCAGCTGGAGCAAGCCGCTGTGGCGCAACAGCAGCCTGTACCTGTCGGCCAACCGCGAGGTTGGTGACAGCCAGTGGGCGGTGCAGGCGCAACTGGTGATCCCCTTCGACCTGCGCGGCACCCTGGCCTTCAGCGCCGAGCGCAGCAAGGACGGTCAGGACCTGCAGCGGGTCAACTACAGCCAGGCGGTACCGGTGGGCGGTGGTGTGGGCTATAACCTGGGCTACGCCACCGGCGGCAACCGCGACGACTACCGCCAGGCCGACCTGACCTGGCGCCTGCAATCGGTGCAGTTGCAGGTGGGCGCCTACGGCAGCAGCGGCGAGATGACCCGCTGGGCCGACGCCAGCGGTTCGCTGGTGCTGATGGATGCGGGGCTGTTCGCCGCCAACCGCATCGACGACGCCTTTGTGGTGGTCAGTACCAGCGGCTACGCCGACGTGCCGGTGCGCTACGAGAACCAGCAGATCGGCCGCACCGATCGCAACGGCCATTTGTTGGTGCCCTACAGCAGCGGCTATTACCGCGGCAAATACGAGATCGACCCCATGGACCTGCCCGCCGATGTGCTGGCGCCGCAGGTGGAGCAGCGCGTGGCCGTGCGCCGTGGCAGCGGTTACCTGTTGGAGTTCCCGCTCAAGCGTGTCCTGGCGGCAAGCCTGGTGCTGGTCGACGGCAATCAGCGGGAGCTCAAGCTGGGCAGCCGGGTACGCCACCGGGAAAGCGGCGGCGAGGCGGTGGTGGGCTGGGACGGGCTGGTCTACCTGGAGAACCTGGCGCCGCACAACCGCCTGCAGGTGGACAAGGCCGATGGCGGGCAGTGCCAGGTGGCGTTCGACCTGCCTGAAGGGGAGGGGCCGATCCCGTTGATCGGTCCGCTGGTGTGCCAGTGAATGTTCGACGGCACGGCCTGCTGTTTGGCCTGTTGCTGGCGCCATGCCCGGCCTGGGCACTGTGTTCGTCGGTGGCCACCACGCCAGCGGCGTTCGGCACTGTCAACTCGACGCTGGTACGTACCACCGTGCAGACTGCCTCGACCACCAATTCCGGCTTGCAGTGCACCGGCTCGCTGCTCAGCCTGCTGTCCAGCAATGACCACTTCTACGCAACCATCACGCCCGCCTCCGGTGGCCTGGTCGGCCCGACCGGCGATGTCATCAACTACACCCTGTATGCCGACAACAGTGTCAACTACCCGATCACCCGGGGCGTTGCCTTCGACGTTGCCCGCAATGGCATCATCGACTTGCTGGGCCTGCTCAATGGTCCGACGCCCAAGGCGGTACCGATTTATCTGCGTACACAGATCGGCAGCAATGTCGCCGCGGGCCTGTACCAGGAGACGCTGACCGTTGCCTGGAGCTGGAACTACTGCTCGGGCATTGGCATCGGCAATATCTGCCTGGGGCGCGATATCGGCAGTGGCAGCAAGACCCTGAACGTCAGCCTGACGGTAAGCAACGACTGCCAGATCACCACGCCCAACATCAGCTTCGCCAGCGCACCGGTGGTGGCCGGGTTCGGCACGGTGAACCAGAGCCTGAGCGTGTCGTGCACCAAGGGCAGCAACTACACGGTCGGGTTGGACGACGGGCAGAACGTCTCGGGCGGACGGCGGCGGATGAAATCCAGTGCCAACAACTACCTGGCCTACGATATCTTCAAGAGCGCAGGCGTGGTGCGCTGGGGCTCGGTGGGCGCGGCGCGGCGTTCGAGCAGCGATGCCGAGGTGAACCCCGGGGCGGGGACCGGCACGGGCAGCCAGGTGTTCAACTACAACGCCAAGGTGTACACCGACCAGGCCACGCCGCCGGCGGCGACCTATACCGACAGCGTGATTCTGGATGTGCAGTTTTGAGTGACGGCGTTGCTCAGCGCAGGTCGCCAACCATCTTCAGCAACGTCTCAAGCACCGCCCCGGCCAGCGCCTTGGAGCGCTCACCCGACCAGCCGGTGCGCGGGTTCGGCGCATCGTCGTGGTCCTTGAACGGCATCTCCAGGGTCAGCGACAGACAGTCATGGGTCTGCCCCACGGCATTGCATGCCAGGGTCATGTTGGCCTGGCCTGGTTCGTCGCGGGTATAGCCATACTTCACCTGGAAGTCTGGGGTCAGGCTGCACAGGGTACTGCGGAACTGCTCTTCCAGCTTGGCGATGCGTGGCGTATAGCCGGGGTTGCCCTCGCAGGCCGCGGTGAACACATGGGGGATCTCCTCGTCGCCATGGGCATCGATGAACGCGTCCACGCCATGCAGCTTCATCTGGCTCTGGGCGAAGAACACCTCGGGGCTCAACTCGACGCTGGCGTCCTGCCAGGCGCGGTTGAGGTCCTTGCCCTTGAAGTTGGTGCGCAGGTGGCCGAGGAAGGCGCCATCCGGGTTCATGTTGGGGATCAGGTACAGGTCGGCCTTGGCCAGCAGTTGCTGGATGACCGAGGCGTTGGCTTCGAGGGCGTCGATCACACCTTCCATGAACCACTCGGCCATGTGCTCGCCCGGGTGCTGCTGGGCGATGAGCCACAGCTTGCGCTTGCCGGCCGCGCCGTTGCCTGCGCGTAGCAGCGGGATATCCCGACCTTGCACGCTGCGCCCGCTGGCCAGCAGCTTGACGCCGCGGATCTGCTTGGCGCGCTCGATCAGCTGGTTGTGGCGGGCGCGGGGGTAGGGCTCGAAGTAGGCGAACCAGGCTTGTGGCTGTTCGGCCTTGAAGTCGAAGCTCAGGGCCTTGCCGTCGAACTGGCTGGGCACACGGAACCAGGTCTGCTGGTCGTAGGAGGCCACGGCGTGGTAGCCGGTCCAGGCGTGCTTGTAGGAGGACTGGTGGGCGTTGTCCAGGCTGAAGCGATGGACCTGGCTCGGAGTCAGGCCGCTGGCCTTGAAATGGAACCACTGGAAGTGGTCGCTGTGGCTGTCCTTGCGGATGTTCAGGTGGACGTGCGCAGGGTTGCTGGCGTCCAGGACCAGGATGTTGCCGGAGTCGAAATCGCAGTCGATGTGCAGCGGGGAGAGCGTCACGGTCATTGCCAGCCTCCTGTTGGCGTTGTTGTGACCGTACTCTACACCGCCTGGTGGCGCGGGTGCGCAGGTTAATTGACGCAGTCGTGGATAAGTCCGCGCCTGCGAATCAGGCCAGCAGCCCCAGTGCCACAAGCGCAGCAACACCAAGCCCGACGGCAATCGAACAGCCACCTAGCGAAAGCGCCGCGCGTCCTTGCCGGTACCAGCCGTCATGGCCCAATTGCCGCGCCGGGGCGAGCAGGCTGCGCCAGCGCAGTTCGGTTTCGTGGAAGGCGCGCAGGTGGTCGGGGTTGGCATCCAGCCAGCGGCGGAAGTCGATGCGTTCGCTGGCGGTCACCTGCGGGCTCTGCAGGCGCACGTACCACTGGCCGGCAATGCTGGCCAGCGCGTCGCCGGGCGCGCGGGCGGTCTGCAGGGCCTGGTTCATGTGGCGCTCGATGCTGATCAGTGGCAGGTCCAGGCGCTCGGCGATGGCGGCGAAGCTCTGCTGGTCGAGGCGGTTGAGCAGGAAGACTTGCTGGACCCGGCGCGGCAAGCGCTTGAGTGCATGCAGCAGCGCGTCTTCAGCGTGCAGTTCGGCAGGGCGCGGGTCGTGCTCGAGGGGCAGCAGCAGGCGGGTCATGGACAGCTCCTTGCTCATAAGGAAAGGGGTGGGGGCATCTTCCTTGATGCCGAACCAGCTTAGGCTAAACGAGATTGATTCTCAAGTGCTGATTCCGCAAAGATTTGTAATGAGCATTCACGTGCTGACACACTTTTGCTATCATCGCGGCCATTAAACGATCTTCATTAGCCTGAAGAGCCAAAAAAAATGACCCGGCAAAAAGCCGGGTCAAAAACCGTGATTAGCCTGATGAGGAGATAATCTGAGCGTCCGACCTGAGGACGTTGCAGGTTATCCAGCGGGTCTCGCGACCTGCTGAGTGCAATAATAATCGTTATCATTTGCCAGTCAAATGATTTTTCAGCGATCGGCTAAAAAAATATTCCTGACGCACTCCTCGTCCCCGGCAATCGGGGCTTTTGCCGTTCGTCGGCTATCACGTTCTCCCTTCAGCTCGATGCCTTTTCCGTGGCGTGGCACTGCTCCAGCAGGGCGCGGGCCATATTGATCATGTGCATCAGCCCAAACACCACTTCCCGCGTCGTGCCCTGCAGATGGTTGCCGGTTTCCTGTGCCGTGGTGTGAGGAGGCGGTGGATTTGGCACTGTGAAGCGCTGTCTTTGGCATCCCCAGTAAACATGCGGGCTAGAGACGATTTTGAATGCCAAATAGCCTGCAAAAATGCGTAAGAATGAAGAAAATCCCCATTTTCCTTAGCGCAGCCTTTGGCACCGAAAAATAGCGCAAAATATTGATTTTTCTATGATTTATCAGAGTGCCAAATATCGCGTTGGTGCCAAATCCGGCGCCTGCTCACAGTTCTCCCCCTCAGATCGATGCCTTTTCCGTGGCGTGGCACTGCTCCAGCAGGGCGCGGGCCATGTTGATCATGTGCATCAGCGCAAACACCACTTCCCGTGTCGTGCCCTGCAGATGGTTGCCGGTTTCCTGTGCCGTGGCCGATGCGCAGCGCAGCAGTGCCATGGCGTGCTCGCTGGCCTGGGCGTCGCTGACGCCTTCGCGCAGGGTCCACAGTGAACGCTCCAGGTCGCGGGGCGTGGGGGTGGGGTTGAGGTAGAAATCGAGGGCGCGGCGGGCTGCTTCTTCGTCGAGATCTGTTTCTTCTTTTGTCGAATTGCTCATGACTGCTCCTGTGAAATCCCTTCGAGGACAATGAGCGTTGATGTTAGGTCAATTTGTATTATTTTTGAGTTCTGAGATAATTCAGAATGTGTATTGATGCCGTTCATCCAGTCCGTATCGTTCACTGCCATGGAAAACTGGATCGAATTTCTGTCGCGCTATCAGCGCGAGCACAACCTCAAGCAGCACCAACTGGCCGAACGCCTGGGCATGACCCAAGGCGGTGTCGGCCATTGGCTGCGTGGCACGCGCAGGCCCACCCTGGTGACAGTCAACGAGAAGCTGGAAAAGCTCGGGCTGGTGTACCTCGAAGCGCGGGTGATGGTGGTCGAGCGTGACGTTACGGTTCGCGAGACCAGGGGGGCCTACGCCGTGGAGCGGCCGCTTTCGGTCAATGCCTTGCGCCATGCCAGTTTCCGCTTTCCAGTGCTGAGCTGGACCGACCTGGACGGGCCTTTGCCGCAATCCTGTGAAGTTCATGAGCTGACCGATTACATGCCTGCGGGCAATGCGTTCTGGTTGCCGGTCGAGAACGATTCGATGAATGCCGCCAGCGGTAGGAGCGTGCCGCTGGGCATGCGGGTGCTGGTGGATGCGGGGATCGAGGTGACGCCGGGCAGGCTGGTGGTGGCTCGGCAGCCCGGTAAGTCGGCGGTGCTGCGTGAGTTGATCGAGGAGGGCGGGCAGCGGATGCTCAGGCCGCTCAATACCTTGTATCCGACGGTGCTGTGCGAGGAGGGGTGCGAGTTCCTTGGCGTTGTGGTGCGGATGCACGGGGTGCTCTAGGTTCGCGCGCACAGACCGTGTTGGGGCTGCGAGGTGCCAGGCGGGAGCCTTGCAGCGCTCTCGAGATCGAGCGCCCCCCGCGCGGCGCATCGCTGGCAAGCCAGCTCCCACATCTGTTTCGGGCCAGTTATGTCTGCGCCGCCGCGGCTGTACGCCTTGTGGGTACGACGCGGTTTCAGCTTGGGCGCCACTGGCGCCCCACCTGTCTCAAGACAAGCGCCAAGGCGGACAGTGATGACCTTACAGGATTGATTGGCCCGAAACAGATGTGGGAGCTGGCTTGCCAGCGATGCGCCGCGCGGGCGGCGCTCGATCTCAGAGGCGAAACAATCCTTTCGGCGAACACCTTGTCGCCATCACTCCGCCTCCAGCTCGACCAGCACTGTCCCCTCGCTGACCATATCCCCCTCCTGACAGAACAGCGCCTTCACCGTCCCATCATGGGGCGCCCGGATGCTGTGCTCCATCTTCATCGCCTCAAGCACCACCAGCGCAGTACCGGCCTCCACAGCCTGCCCCGGTTCCACCAGCACCCGCACGATACTGCCGTTCATCGGCGCACCCAGCCCGCCCTGGTGGCTGTGGCTGGCCTCGGCCGCAGCGATCGGGTCATGAACGCTGACGGCATGCAGCTCACCCTGCCACTGCAGGTACAGCGTGCCACCCCGACGCACCGCCAGGTGGCGATGGCGCAGACCATCCTGGTCATGACACAGCTGCTCCCCCTCCAGGCGATAAGTCGAAGGCGCGCTGCGCTCCAGTGCCACCGCCTGTTCATGCCCTTCACACTGCAAATGCAGGCTGCTGCGCGCCGGCAAGCCCAGGCGCAGGCCATCGCGGGCCGCCCACGGTGAAGCGCGGTCGTCCTGGCGCTTTAGCGCAGGCTCGCTTTGCAGCCACGCCTCGGCGGCAGCTTCCCAGAAATGGGCCGGCAAAGTCTGAGGCGCAGGCAACAACACATCCTGGTGACGCGGAATGAACCCGGTGTCCAGCTCCGCCTCGGCAAACGCTGGGTGCGCCAGGATGCGGCGCAGGAAGGCAATATTGGTTTTCAGCCCGCCAATGGCGAACTCATCGAGCATCGCCAGCAGTCGCAGGCGCGCCTGTTCGCGGTCCTGGCCCCAGGCGATCAGCTTGCCCAGCATCGGGTCGTAGAACGGCGATACCACATCGCCCTCGCTGACGCCGCTGTCCACCCGGCGGCCTTCGCCCGGCGCCGACTCGCGGTACAGCGCCAGGGTGCCGGTGGCCGGGAGGAATTCGTTGGCCGGATCCTCCGCGTATAGCCGTACCTCGATGGCGTGGCCGATCAGCGGCACCTGCTCTTGAGTCAAAGGCAGCGGCTCGCCGCAGGCCACGCGGATCTGCCAGGCCACCAGGTCGAGCCCGGTGATGGCCTCTGTGACCGGATGCTCCACCTGCAGGCGGGTGTTCATTTCCATGAAGAAGAACTCGCCACGGGCATCGAGCAGGAACTCGACAGTGCCGGCCCCCACGTAGCCGATGGCCTGGGCGGCGCGCACCGCGGCCTCGCCCATGGCCTTGCGCAGCTCGGGGGAGAGGCCCGGTGCCGGGGCTTCCTCGAACACCTTCTGGTGGCGACGCTGGATCGAGCAGTCGCGCTCGTTGAGGTACAGGCAGTGGCCGTGCTGGTCGGCGAACACCTGGATCTCCACGTGGCGCGGCTTGAGCACGTACTTCTCGACCAACATGCGCGCATCGCCGAACGAAGACTGCGCTTCACGTTGCGCCGAGGCCAGGGCGTCGGCCAGCTGGCTTTCCTCCTCGACCACCTTCATGCCCTTGCCACCGCCCCCGGCGCTGGCCTTGAGCAGCACCGGGTAGCCGATGCGCTCGGCGGCGGCGCGGAAGGTCTCCAGGTCTTGGGCCTCGCCGTGGTAGCCCGGCACCAGCGGCACGCCGGCGGCCTCCATCAACGCCTTGGCCGCCGACTTGCTGCCCATCGCATCGATGGCGCTGGCCGGTGGGCCAAGGAAGATCAGCCCGGCCTGTTCGATGGCGCGGGCAAAACCGGCGTTCTCCGAGAGGAAGCCATAGCCTGGGTGGATGGCTTGGGCGCCGCTGGCCTTGGCGGCGGCGAGCAGCTTGTCGATCACCAGGTAGCTGTCGGCGGCCTTGCTGCCACCGAGGTCGACACGGATGTCGGCCTCGCGGCTGTGCCGCGTGTCGCGGTCGGTGGCGCTGTGCACGGCCACGGTGGTCAGGCCCATGGCCTTGGCGGTGCGCATCACCCGGCAGGCGATTTCGCCGCGGTTGGCGACCAGCAGGGTGGTCAGCGTGGGTCGGCTCATGGGCGCGGTTCCTTGTTGTCTTGCCAGGCAGGGCGGCGTTTTTCCAGGAAGGCGCGCAGGCCCTCCTGGCCTTCGGCGCTGACGCGGATGCGGGCGATGGTGTTCTCGCAGTAGCGGCGCAGGGCCGGGCTCAGCTCACCGTCATCCACTTCGCGCAGCAGGTCCTTGGTGGCACGCAGCGCCTGCGGGCTGTTCTGCAGCAGGTTGTCGACCCAGGCCTCGACCTGGGCGTCCAGTTCGGCGGCCGGGTACACCTCGGCCAGCAGGCCCAGGTCGCGGGCGCGCACGCCGCTGAAGCGCTCGGCGGTGAGGGCGTAGCGGCGGGCGGCGCGCTCGCCGATGGCCTTGACCACGAACGGGCTGATCACCGCCGGAGCCAGGCCGATGCGCACCTCCGACAGGCACAGTTGGGCGTCCTCGGCGCCGATGGCCATGTCGCAGCAACTGATCAGCCCCAGCGCGCCGCCGAAGGCCGCGCCTTGCACCACGGCCAGGGTCGGCGCCTTGAGCCGGTGCAGGGCGTACATCAGCTCGCCCAGCTCATGGGCGTCGTCCAGGTTGGTGTTGAAGTCCAGTTGCGCCGACTGCTGCATCCACGCCAGGTCGGCGCCGGCGCTGAAGTGCCGGCCACGGCCGCGCAGCACCACGAAGCGCAGGCCGCTATCCTCGCCCAGCTGGTCGAGGGCGACGATCAGTTCGCGGATCATCTGCGCGTTGAAGGCGTTGTTCTTGTCTTCCCGGCTCAGCCACAGGGTGGCGAAACCGCGAGGGTCCTTGACCAGTTCAAGGGTGGCGAATTCGCTCATGGGTCACATCCGGAATATGCCGAAGCGGCTCTGTTCGATCGGGGCGTTCAGCGCGGCGGACAGCGCCAGGCCGAGCACGTCGCGGGTCTGCGCCGGGTCGATGACACCGTCGTCCCACAGTCGGGCGCTTGAGTAGTAGGGGTGGCCCTGGCGCTCATACTGGTCGAGGATCGGCTGCTTGAGCTTCTTCTCGTCATCGGCGCTGAACACCTCGCCGCTGCGCTCGCTCTGCTCGCGCTTGACCTGGGCCAGCACGCCGGCCGCCTGTTCGGCGCCCATCACGCCGATGCGGGCGTTGGGCCACATCCACAGGAAGCGTGGGTCGTAGGCGCGGCCGCACATGCCGTAGTTGCCGGCGCCGAAGCTGCCGCCGATGATCACCGTGAACTTCGGTACCTGGGCGCAGGCCACTGCCGTCACCAGCTTGGCGCCGTGCTTGGCGATGCCGCCTTCCTCGTATTTTTTTCCGACCATGAAACCGGTGATGTTCTGCAGGAACAGCAGCGGGATCCCGCGCTGGCAGGCCAGTTCGATGAAGTGCGCGCCTTTTTGCGCGGCCTCGGCGAAGAGGATGCCGTTGTTGGCCAGGATCGCCACCGGGTAGCCGTGCAGGTGGGCGAAGCCGCACACCAGGGTGGTGCCGAACAGCGCCTTGAACTCATCGAACACCGAACCGTCGACCAGCCGCGCAATCACCTCGCGCACGTCAAACGGCTGCTTGGCGTCGGCCGGGACCACGCCGTACAGCTCTTCGGCGTTGTACAGCGGCGCGATCGGTGCCTGGCATTGCAGCTTGCCCTGCTTGTGCCAGTTGAGATTGGCGACGCTGCGCCGGGCGATGGCCAGGGCGTGCTCGTCGTTGTCGGCATAGTGGTCGGCCACGCCGCTGGTGCGGCAGTGCACGTCGGCGCCGCCGAGGTCCTCGGCACTGACTACCTCGCCGGTCGCGGCTTTTACCAAAGGGGGGCCTGCGAGGAAGATGGTCGCCTGCTGGCGCACCATGATCGCTTCGTCGGCCATGGCTGGCACGTAGGCGCCACCGGCGGTGCACGAGCCCATCACCACGGCGATCTGCGGTATCCCCAGGGCGCTCATGTTGGCCTGGTTGAAGAAGATCCGCCCGAAGTGCTCGCGGTCGGGGAATACCTCGTCCTGGCGTGGCAGGTTGGCGCCGCCGGAGTCCACCAGGTAGATGCATGGCAGGCGGTTCTGCAGGGCGATGGTCTGGGCGCGCAGGTGCTTCTTCACCGTCAGCGGGTAGTAGGAGCCGCCTTTGACCGTGGCGTCGTTGGCCACGATCATGCACTCCACGCCTTCGACGCGGCCGATGCCGGCGATCACGCCCGCAGCCGGCACGTCTTCGCCGTACACCTCATGGGCGGCCAGCTGGCCGATCTCGAGGAACGCCGAGCCTGGGTCGAGCAGGCGGTCGATGCGCTCGCGAGGCAGCAGCTTGCCCCGCGAGGTATGCCGCTCCTGGGCCTTCGGCCCGCCGCCCTGACTGACCTGGGCGAGCAGGCCGCGCAGGGCCTGGACCTGTTCGAGCATGGCCGCGCTGTTGGCGGCGAACTCCGCCGAGCGCGGGTTGATCTGGGTATGCAGGGTAGCCATGTGCGCCCGTTCCTTGTGCTCAGCGGGTTTCGTTGAACAGTTCGCGGCCGATCAGCATCCGGCGAATTTCGCTGGTGCCGGCGCCAATCTCGTACAGCTTGGCGTCGCGCAACAGGCGGCCAGCCGGGAATTCATTGATGTAGCCGTTGCCGCCGAGGATCTGGATCGCTTCCAGGGCCATCTGCGTGGCGCGTTCGGCGGTGTAGAGGATGACCCCGGCGGCGTCCTTGCGGGTGGTCTCGGCGCGGTCGCAGGCCTGGGCCACGGCGTACAGGTAGGCGCGGCTGGCGTTGAGCTGGGTGTACATGTCGGCGATCTTGCCCTGGATCAGCTGGAACTCGCCGATGCTCTGGCCGAACTGCTTGCGGTCGTGGATGTAAGGCACCACCAGGTCCATGCAGCTCTGCATGATGCCGGTCGGGCCGCCGGACAGCACCACGCGCTCGTAGTCCAGGCCGCTCATCAGCACGCGCACGCCGCCGTTGAGCTGGCCGAGGATGTTTTCTTCCGGCACTTCGACGCCGTCGAAGAACAGCTCGCAGGTGTTGGAGCCGCGCATGCCGAGCTTGTCGAACTTGTTGCTGCGGCTGAAGCCTTTCCAGTCGCGCTCGACGATGAACGCGGTGATGCCGTGGGGGCCCTTGTCCAGGTCGGTCTTGGCGTAGATCACGTAGGTGTTGGCGTCGGGGCCGTTGGTGATCCAGGTCTTGCTGCCGTTGAGCACGTAGCGGTCGCCGCGTTTTTCGGCGCGCAGTTTCATCGACACCACGTCGGAGCCGGCGTTGGGCTCGCTCATGGCCAGGGCGCCGATGTGCTCGCCGCTGATCAGCTTGGGCAGGTACTTGAGCTTCTGCTCGTGGCTGCCGTTGCGGTTGATCTGGTTGACGCACAGGTTGGAGTGGGCGCCGTAGGACAGGGCCACTGACGCCGAGCCCCGGCTGATCTCTTCCATCGACACCACGTGGGCCAGGTAGCCCAGGCCGGCGCCGCCGTATTCTTCGGGCACGGTGATGCCCAGCAGGCCCATGTCGCCGAACTTGCGCCACATGTCGGCGGGGAACAGGTTGTCGTGGTCGATCTGCGCGGCGCGCGGCGCCAGCTCGGCGGCAACGAAGGTGTGCACCTGGTCGCGGAGCATGTCGATGGTCTCGCCCAGGGCGAAGTTCAGGCTGGGGTAATGCATGTGGGCACCTTCTTGTTCTTGAAATTTGGGTACCACGGCGACCTTGCGGAAACGGAGTTGTGGGAGCGGGCTTGCCCCGCGATGCCCGTCAGAGCGGCCAGCTGTGTTGCCTGGTCCGGCCTCATCGCGGGGCAAGCCCGCTCCCACAACCGCGCTCCCGTCCGGTCGTCGTGATGCGTGGTTGACGTTAACGTAAACCTGCCTTCCGGGGCTGTCAATCGGATCATCACCTTTACGTAAACGTAAATCTGCGCCAGAGTATTCGCCGCCTGCTTCAGTCATGCCCAGAACAACCACAAGAAGGGATCACCATGCCTCAACCAAGCTATACCCGCGGCCGTCAAGACCACCCCTTGCTGACCCTGACCATCGGCCAGGCCTTCGATGCCACCGTCGCCCGCCACGGCGAGCGCGAGGCGCTGGTGGTGCGCCACCAGGGGCTGCGCTACAGCTGGCGCGAGCTCGCCGCCGAGGTCGATGTGCAGGCCCAGGCCTTGATGGCGCTGGGGGTGGAGGTGGGCGAGCGGGTTGGCATCTGGGCGCCCAACTGCGCCCAGTGGTGCATCCTGCAACTGGCCACGGCCAAGGTCGGCGCGATCCTGGTCAACATCAACCCGGCCTACCGGGTGGGCGAGCTGGAGTACGTGCTGCGCCAGTCCGGCTGCCGCTGGCTGGTGTGCGCCGATGCCTTCAAGACTTCCGACTACCACGCGATGGTGCAGGAACTGGTGCCGGAGCTGGCGACCCACGCATTGGGCGAACTGGCCAGCGAACGACTGCCCGACCTGCGTGGCGTGATCAGCCTGGCCGCCGAGCCGCCCTCGGGCTTCCTGCCCTGGGCCGCGCTGGCCGGGCGGGCAGGGGCGGTCGAGGTTGAGACCTACCAGGCGCGGCAACAGGGCCTGCAGTTCGACCAGCCAGTGAACATCCAGTACACCTCCGGCACCACCGGCGCGCCCAAGGGCGCGACCCTGAGCCACTACAACATCCTCAACAACGGCTACATGGTCGGCCAGAGCCTGGGCCTGAGCGAGCGCGACCGCATGGTGATCCCGGTGCCGCTGTACCACTGCTTCGGCATGGTCATGGCCAACCTCGGCTGCATCACCCACGGCAGCACCATGATCTACCCCAACGATGCCTTCGACCCGGAGCTCACCCTGCGTGCCGTGGCCGAGGAGCGCGCCAGCATCCTCTATGGCGTGCCGACCATGTTCATCGCCATGCTCGACCACCCCGCACGCACGCAACTGGACCTGTCCACCCTGCGCAGCGGCATCATGGCCGGCGCCACCTGCCCGATCGAGGTGATGCGCAAGGTGATCGACCAGTTGCACATGGCCGAGGTGCAGATCGCCTACGGCATGACCGAGACCAGCCCGGTGTCGCTGCAGACCGGTCCCGACGATGGCCTGGAGCTGCGCGTGACCACCGTGGGCCGTACCCATCCGCACCTGGAGACCAAGCTGGTGGACGCCGACGGGCGCATCGTCGCACAGGGTGAGATCGGCGAGCTGTGCACTCGTGGTTACAGCGTGATGCTTGGTTACTGGGACAACCTGCAGGCCACCCATGACGCCATCGACCCGGCCGGCTGGATGCACAGCGGCGACCTGGCGGTGATGGACGACGAGGGTTATGTACGCATTGTCGGGCGCAACAAGGACATGATCATTCGCGGCGGCGAGAACATCTATCCGCGCGAGCTGGAGGAGTTCTTCCATACCCATCCGGCCGTGGCCGAGGCGCAGGTGGTGGGGATTCCGTGCAGCAAGTACGGCGAGGAGGTGGTGGCGTGGATTCGCCTGCACCCTGGGCACCATGCCACGGCCGAGGAATTGCAGCAGTGGTGCAAGGCGCGATTGGCGCATTTCAAGACACCGCGGCATTTCCGCTTCGTCGAAGAGTTTCCGATGACGGTGACGGGGAAGGTGCAGAAGTTTCGCATGCGCGAGATCAGTGTGGAGGAGCTGGGGGGTTAGCCATGGTCGTGTAGACCAGCTCGACCAGTTCGGCGAAGGTGGTATAGGTACGCAGGGGCTCGGCGATGAAGATGCCGAAGGTTTCCTCCATGATCGCCTGCAGCTCCATCAGGTCGAAGCTGTCGGCGCCCAGCTCGTCCAGGGAGATGTCGGGGCGGATCTGGTGCAGGCTCTGCTCCAGGAAGCTTGCGAGGATCCATTGCAGGTGGAAGGCGATGTAGAGGCGTGAGTGCATGCCGGAAGGATCGTCAGAGAGTGAGGCTTCTCTGTACGTGGCTTTGCGGGCAGGTGCTACTGGTAGAAATGCCAGGTGCGGTTGAGCCAGGTTTTGTGCTGTGAATGCCGGCCCCGCGACGAGGCCGGCCAAGGCGTTCAGATTTGCGCAGCCTTGTCTATCCTCAAGCTTTCACCGGCGGCTCCTGGCTTGGCGGGTCGCCCACGGTCGGCGGCACGGTCGGCTTGATCGGCAGCTCGTCCGGGTCCTCCTCGGGCACCGGCGGCGGCAAGGTCGGGTCGTCGATGTTCGGGTCGGGTGTCTCCGGTGGAATGGGAATGTTCATGGGCCTGGCCTCGCGGGATGAATGAAGAGGTGTCGCAGGCTTTGACCCAAGCCTGCGCCCTGCGCTCATTTTTTTTGAACCCTCGCGCTTGCGCACGGCTCTGAACCCTTACCGCCACCAGCCCAGGGGAGCAAGGTCGATGTCTGGTAACGAGCCGTTCGAAAGCGTGCCGATGGCAGGTGATCACCCGGACCAGGCCATCAGCCTGTCCCAGGCCCTGCTGGCGCCGCGCATCGTGATCGAGGACGCAAGCCCGGTGCTCGACGGCGGCACCTTCGCCGCCAAGGCCGTGCGCGGTCACAAGGTCGAAGTGGGCGCCAAGGTCTACACCGACGGTCATGACCGCCTGGCCGTGACCCTGCACTGGCGCCAGGCCCACAGCCGGCGCTGGCACTGCGTGGCCATGCATTCGCCGGGCAACGACCTGTGGCTGGCCGAATTCACGCCTGCCGAGCTGGGCCTGCATCTGTTCAGCATCGAGGCCTGGATCGACCCCTGGGCCACCTATTGCCACGACCTGGAGAAGAAGTACGCCGCCGGCGTGGAGGTGAAGCTGGAGCTGGAGGAGGGCCGCTTGCTGCTGGGCAAGGGCATCGAACGCAGCGACGGGCTGCTGCGCGAGCAACTGGCGCAGCTGCAGCAGCGCTTGCCGGGATTGCCGGTGGAAGAACAGGTGAAGACGTTGCTGCACCCTGAGGCCGCCCGTTTGATGGGGGAGGCCGAGCACCGCAGCTACCTCACCCGCAGCCGCGAATTCCCGCTGGACGTGGACCGCGAGGCGGCCCAGTTTGCCAGCTGGTATGAGCTGTTCCCGCGCTCGGTCACCGACGACCCCGAACGCCACGGCACCTTCGATGACGTGCACCAGCGCCTGCCGATGATCCGCGACATGGGCTTCGACGTGCTGTACTTCCCGCCGATCCACCCCATCGGCATGAAGCACCGCAAAGGCCGCAACAACGCCTTGCAGGCCGAGCCCGGCGACCCCGGCAGCCCTTATGCCATCGGCAGCCCCGAGGGCGGGCACGATGCCATCCACCCGCAGCTGGGCAGCCGCGAGGACTTCCGCCGACTGGTCGCCGCCGCCGCCGAGCATGGCCTGGAGATCGCCCTGGACTTCGCCATCCAGTGCTCCCAGGACCACCCCTGGCTGCAGGAGCACCCCGGCTGGTTCAGCTGGCGCCCCGACGGCAGTATCCGCTACGCGGAAAACCCGCCGAAGAAATACCAGGACATCGTCAACGTCGACTTCTACGCCCCCGAGGCGGTGCCGAGCCTGTGGCTGGCGCTGCGCGACGTGGTGGTCGGCTGGGTCGAGGAGGGGGTGAAGACCTTCCGCGTCGATAACCCGCACACCAAGCCGCTGCCGTTCTGGCAATGGCTGATCGGCAATGTGCGCAGCCAGCACCCCGAGGTGATCTTCCTCGCCGAAGCGTTCACCCGCCCGGCGATGATGGCGCGCCTGGGCAAGGTCGGCTACGCGCAGAGCTACACGTACTTCACCTGGCGCAATACCAAGCAGGAGCTGCGCGACTACTTCGAGGAGCTCAACCAGCCGCCGTGGAGCCAGTGCTACCGACCCAATTTCTTCGTCAACACCCCGGACATCAACCCCTTCTTCCTGCAGACCTCCGGAAGGGCGGGCTTTCTGATCCGTGCGGCGCTGGCGACCATGGGTTCGGGATTGTGGGGCATGTACTCGGGCTTCGAGCTGTGCGAGGGCACGCCGCTGCCGGGCAAGGAGGAGTACCTGGACTCGGAGAAATACGAGATCCGCCCCCGGGACTTCATCCAGCCTGGCAACATCGTCGCCGAGATCGCCCAGCTCAACCGCATCCGCCGGCACAACCGCGCCCTGCAGACCCACCTGGGGGTGGTGTTCCTCAACTGCTGGAACGACAACATTCTCTACTTCGCCAAGCGCACCCCCGAGCGCGACAACTTCATCCTCGTGGCCATCAGCCTCGACCCGCACAACGCCCAGGAGGCCAGCTTTGAGTTGCCACTGTGGGAGCTGGGGCTGGACGACAGCGCCGACACCCAAGGGGAAGACCTGATGAATGGCCAGCGCTGGACCTGGCATGGCAAGACCCAGTGGATGCGCATCGAGCCTTGGCACCAGCCGTTCGGTATCTGGCGCATCGAGAAATCGCGCTAGCCCGCGATGGGCTTCAAGCTGAACCCTCGGACACAAAGGAGTCCCCAATGGCCAAGCGTTCCCGCCCGGCAGCCTTCATCGACGATCCGCTGTGGTACAAGGACGCGGTGATCTACCAACTGCACGTGAAATCGTTCTTCGATGCGAACAACGACGGCATCGGCGATTTCGCAGGTCTGATCGGCAAGCTCGACTACATCGCGGAACTTGGCGTCAACACCCTCTGGCTGCTGCCGTTCTACCCCTCGCCACGGCGCGACGATGGCTACGACATAGCCGAGTACAAGGCCGTGCACCCGGACTACGGCAGCATGGCCGACGCCAGGCGCTTCATCGCCGAGGCGCACAAGCGCGGCCTGCGGGTGATCACCGAGCTGGTCATCAACCACACCTCCGACCAGCACCCCTGGTTCCAGCGCGCCCGGCATGCCAAGCCCGGCAGCAAGGCTCGGGACTTCTACGTGTGGTCGGACGATGACCAGAAGTACGACGGCACGCGGATCATCTTCCTCGATACCGAGAAGTCCAACTGGACCTGGGACCCGGTGGCCGGCCAGTACTTCTGGCACCGCTTCTACTCGCACCAGCCGGACCTCAACTTCGACAACCCGCAGGTGCTCAAGGCCGTCATCGGGGTGATGCGCTTCTGGCTCGACATCGGCGTCGACGGCCTGCGCCTGGACGCCATTCCCTACCTCATCGAGCGCGACGGCACCAACAACGAGAACCTCCCCGAGACCCATGTGGTGCTCAAGGCGATCCGCGCCGAAATCGATGCCAACTACCCCGACCGCATGCTCCTGGCCGAGGCCAACCAGTGGCCCGAGGACACCCGCCCGTACTTCGGCGAGGGCGACGGCGACGAATGCCACATGGCCTTCCACTTCCCGTTGATGCCGCGCATGTACATGGCCCTGGCCATGGAAGACCGCTTCCCGATCACCGACATCCTGCGCCAGACCCCGGAGATCCCGGCCAACTGCCAGTGGGCGATCTTCCTGCGCAACCACGATGAGCTGACCCTGGAGATGGTCACCGACCGCGAGCGCGACTATCTGTGGAACTACTACGCCGAGGACCGCCGCGCCCGCATCAACTTAGGGATTCGCCGGCGCCTGGCGCCGCTGCTGCAGCGCGACCGGCGGCGTATCGAGCTGCTCACCAGCCTGCTGCTGTCGATGCCCGGCACGCCGACGCTGTACTACGGTGACGAACTGGGCATGGGCGACAACATCTACCTGGGCGACCGCGATGGCGTGCGCACCCCCATGCAATGGTCGCCGGATCGCAACGGCGGCTTCTCGCGGGCCGAGCCGCAGCGTCTGGTGCTGCCGCCGATCATGGATCCGCTGTACGGCTACCAGACGATCAACGTCGAGGCCCAGGCCCACGACCCGCATTCGCTGCTCAACTGGAACCGTCGGCTGCTGGCGGTGCGCAAGCAGCAGAAGGCCTTCGGCCGCGGCAGCCTGAAGATGCTCACGCCGAGCAACCGGCGGGTGCTGGCCTACATCCGCGAGTACACCGATGCCGAGGGCAATGTCGAGATCGTGCTGTGCGTGGCCAACGTCTCGCGGGCCGCCCAGGCCGCCGAGCTGGAATTGTCGCAGTACGCCGACAAGGTGCCGGTGGAGATGCTCGGCGGCAGCGCCTTCCCCCCCATCGGCCAGCTGCCGTTCCTGCTGACGTTGCCACCCTACGGCTTCTACTGGTTCCTGCTGGCCAGCCACGACCGCATGCCCAGCTGGCATATCCAGCCCAGCGAGGGCCTGCCCGAGCTGACCACCCTGGTGTTGCGCAAGCGCATGGAGGAGCTGCTCGAATCACCGGCCCGCGAGACGTTGCAGGCGGCGATCCTGCCACAGTACCTGCCCAAGCGCCGCTGGTTCGCTGGCAAGGAAGGGCCGATCGACCAGGTCCGCCTGCGCTACGGTGTGCGCATGGCCACCCCGGCGTTGCCGGTGCTGCTTGGCGAGCTGGAGGTGTACAGCGAGGGCGTGGTCACCCACTACCAGCTGCCCTTCGGATTGTTGCCGGAGGAGCAGATCAATGCCGCGCTGCCCCAGCAGCTGGCGCTGTCGCGGGTGCGCCGTGGCCGTCAGGTGGGGTTGATCACCGATGCTTTCGTGCTCGAGCCCTTTATTCGCGCCGTGCTCCAGGGCTGCCAGGATGGCCTGCGGCTGGCCTGTGGCGAGGACCTGGGCGAGTTGCGCTTCCACAGCACCGAACAGTTGGCTGCGTTGCAGCTCGATGAGCACAGCGAGGTGCGCTACCTGAGCGCCGAGCAGTCCAACAGCTCGGTGGTGGTCGGCGGCAGCCTGGTGCTCAAATTGATTCGCCGGGTCAATCCGGGCATTCACCCGGAGTTGGAGATGAGCGCCTACCTGACCGCCGCCGGCTTTGCCAACATCTCGCCGCTGCTGGCCTGGGTCAGCCGCGAGGACGACAGCGAGCAGCCGCATCTGCTGATGATCGCCCAGGGCTACCTGAGCAATCAGGGCGACGCCTGGGATTGGACGCAGAACACCCTGGAACGGGCGATCCGCGACCAGATGGAGCCCACCAGCGTCGAGCAGGAGGCGCACACCGATGCCCTGGCCGAGCTGACCGGCTTTGCCGCCTTGCTTGGCCAGCGCCTGGGCGAGATGCACCTGTTGCTGGCCGCGCCGAGCGACGACGAAGCGTTCCGTTCACGCCCGAGCGACGCCCGCGACAGCGAGCGTTGGAGCCGCCAGATCAGTGCCGAACTGAGCCATGCCCTCGACTTGCTCGCCCAGCACCGTGACACCCTGGACAGCGACAGCCAGGCCCTGGTCGACGACCTGCAGCAACAGCGCGAAGGCCTGCAGCAGCATGTCGACAATCTCGCACACCAGGCCCAGGGCGGGCTGCTGATGCGGGTGCACGGCGACCTGCACCTGGGCCAGGTGCTGGTGGTGCAGGGCGACGCCTACCTGATCGATTTCGAGGGCGAGCCGGCGCGACCGCTGGATGAACGCAGGGCCAAACACAGCCCGTACAAGGATGTCAGCGGTGTGCTGCGATCCTTCGACTATGCTGCTGCGATGATCCTGCGCAGCGCCTCGGCGGTAGACCTCTCCGAGGCGGCGCGCCAGGCCCGGCAGCGGGTCGCCCGGCAGTACCTGCACCAGTCGCGCCATGCCTTCGTCGAAGCCTACGGGTTGGCCACCGCCGCCATGCCCCACGCCTGGCAGCAGGCCGAGGGCGAGCGCGCCGCGCTGGAGCTGTTCTGCCTGGAGAAGGCCGCCTACGAAATTACCTATGAAGCCGAGAACCGGCCAAGTTGGCTGGCCGTGCCTTTGCATGGCCTGCATGGACTGATCAGTACCTGGGGAGAGTCATAGATGAATGCAACCACGCGTGATAACGGCGGCCTTCGGCAAAGGGACCTCGATGCCCTGGCCCGCGCCGAGCACGCCGACCCGTTCGCCGTACTCGGCCCGCACCCCGATGGTGCGGGCGGCCAGTTCATCCGGGCCTTCCTGCCCAGTGCCCTGAGCGTGCGCGTGCTGGCCCGCGACGACGGCAGGGTACTCGCCGAGATGCGCCAGGGCGGCGTGCCCGGTCTGTACACCGCGCACCTGGACCAGGCGGTCCCCTACCTGCTGCAGATCGGCTGGGCCGGTGGCGAGCAGGTCACCGAGGACCCCTACAGCTTCGGCCCGCAGTTGGGCGAGATGGACATGTACCTGTTTGCCGAGGGCAACCACCGCGACCTGCCCGGGCGTTTCGGCGCCCAGCCGACCGAGGTGGATGGGGTCGCCGGCGTGTGCTTTTCGGTATGGGCGCCGAATGCCCGGCGGGTGTCGGTGGTGGGCGATTTCAACAACTGGGATGGCCGCCGCCACCCCATGCGCCTGCGCCATGGCGCCGGGGTGTGGGAGCTGTTCGTGCCGCGCCTTGGCGTGGGCGAGACCTACAAGTTCGAAGTGCTCGGCCATGATGGCGTGCTGCCCCTCAAGGCCGACCCCCTGGCCCGCGCCACCGAACTGCCGCCGAGCACCGCCTCCAAGGTGGCCGGCGCCCTGGCCCATGAATGGCGCGATGGCCAGTGGCTGGAACACAGGGCCCAGCGCCACGCCTACAGCGCGCCGCTGTCGATCTACGAGCTGCACGTCGGCTCCTGGCGCTGCGAGCTGGACGATGCCGGCGAAGTCGCCCGTTACTACAACTGGCGCGAACTGGCCGAGCGCCTGGTGCCATATGTGCAGGAGCTGGGTTTCACCCATATCGAGCTGATGCCGATCATGGAGCACCCCTTCGGCGGCTCGTGGGGCTACCAGCCGCTGTCGCTGTTCGCGCCGACCTCACGCTATGGCAGCGCCGAGGACTTCGCCTTCTTCGTCGATGCCTGCCACCAGGGCGGCATCGGCGTGCTGCTGGACTGGGTGCCGGCGCACTTCCCCACCGACGAGCATGGCCTGGCGCGTTTCGACGGCACTGCCCTGTACGAATACGAAAACCCGCTGGAAGGTTTCCACCAGGACTGGAACACGCTGATCTACAACCTCGGCCGCAACGAGGTACGCGGGTTCATGCTGGCCTCGGCGCTGCACTGGCTCAAGCACTTCCACATCGATGGCCTGCGCGTGGACGCGGTGGCCTCGATGCTCTACCGCGACTATTCGCGCAAGGCCGGTGAATGGGTGCCCAACCGCCACGGCGGGCGCGAGAACCTCGAGGCCATCGACTTCATCCGCCATCTCAACAACGTCGCCGCACATGAAGCGCCGGGCGCGCTGATCATCGCCGAGGAGTCCACCGCCTGGCCCGGCGTCAGCCAGCCGGTGCAGCAGGGCGGCCTGGGCTTTGCCTACAAGTGGAACATGGGCTGGATGCACGACACCCTGCACTACATCCAGAACGACCCGATCCACCGCACCTATCACCATAACGAGATGAGCTTCGGGCTGATCTACGCCTATTCCGAGCATTTCATCCTGCCCATTTCCCACGACGAAGTGGTGCACGGCAAGCATTCGCTTATCGACAAGATGCCCGGCGATCGCTGGCAGAAGTTCGCCAACCTGCGCGCCTACCTGGCGTTCATGTGGACCCATCCGGGCAAGAAGCTGCTGTTCATGGGCTGCGAGTTCGGCCAGTGGCGCGAGTGGAACCACGACCAGCAGCTGGACTGGTACCTGCTGCAGTACTCCGAGCACCAGGGCGTGCAGAAGCTGGTCGCCGACCTCAACCGCCTGTACCGCGAACTGCCCGCGCTGCACGAGCAGGACTGCCAGCCCCAGGGTTTCCAGTGGCTGATCGGCGACGATGCGCACAACAGCGTGTATGCCTGGTTGCGCTGGAGCAGCCAGGGCGAGCCGCTGCTGGTGGTGGCCAACTTCACCCCGGTGCCGCGGGAGGGCTACCGCATCGGCGTGCCGTTTGGTGAGCACTGGGTGGAACTGCTCAACAGCGACGCCGAGCTGTATGCCGGGTCGAACGTGGGCAATCTCGGGGCGGTGGTGGCCGATGAGGTCGCCAGCCATGGCCAGCCATTGTCGCTGGCGCTGAACCTGCCGCCGCTGGGGGTATTGGTGATGAAGCCGGCCTGATGTGTCGACTGTCCTGGCCTCATCGCCGGCAAGCCGGCTCCCACAGAGTGCCATCCCTGTGGGAGCCGGCTTGCCGGCGATGAGGCCGAGCCTGCTTACCAGCGCATCCTGACCCCCAGGCTGCCGATCAGCCCATTGAGGTCATTGTCATCCACATCGGAGCTGTAGTCGGCGCTGACGAACAGCGCCACGTTCGGCGTCACCCGGGCCACCAGGCCCAACCCCAGTTCCACTGTGGCGGCGCTGCGCGAGCTGGAGATCTTGTCCACCTGGTCCAGCTTCACCGGGTCGGCGTTGCTGAAGTCGTACCAGACGTTGGTGCGCACATAGGGTTCGATGGGCATGCCACGCACCTCGTAGCGCGCCGACAGCTTGGCGCCGACCCGGCCGCTCCAGCTGGGTTGGCTGTCAAAGGCCTGCAGGGTCTCTTCCTGCACCTGGCTGCCGGGGAAGAACTGCTGGTTGATCAACTGCGCCTGGGGCTCGATCACCCAGCCGGCGCCCAGGCCAATGGGGTAGCCGCCCTCCACCGAGAAGGTCATCGCGTGGCCACTGTCGTCAAGGCGCTGGCCGGCCTGGGAACGGCCGTTGACGTCGATGCGCGTGCCCATGGCCACGGCGTCCACGTGCCAGCCCTGTTCGTGGGTCATGCTCCAGTACACGCCCAGGCTCTCGCCGCTGAGGTTGACCGCGTCGCGCTGCTTGTCGCCGAGCAGCGGGCGCATGCCATTGAAGCTGCTCTGCAGGTTGTTGTGGCCGACGAAGATGCCGGCGCGGTGCACGTTGCCGGCGCTGGTTTCACGCACGAACAGGTCCGGGCCGATCATCATCTGCTGGCTCGGCGCCTCCACCTGCGCCGGTGGCTGGGCGCCCGGGCGCGGCGCGCCGGGGAAGAACTGCGCCCACTGGCTGGCAATATGATCGCTGTCGGGCTGGCCGTGGCGCCCACCCATGCGCTCGGAAAAGGCGCTGAGCATGCCCTGGCTCAGGCCGCTGGCGCTGACTGGATCAAGCGATAGTCGCGGCACCTCGGGTTGCGCCAGGAAGGGGGCGAAGGGCTCGCCCTCCTGCAGTTCGAACGCGAAGGTTTCCACCGGGGTTGCCAGGAGCAGCGACGTGGAAACCGCACAGAAAAAAGCGTCGAAGCGCGAGGGATTCGAGGTGCTTTTCATGGCGGATCTCCTGTTGTGTGTGAAGTGAACAGCCCGATACCTGGCCTGATGTCACGAGCTGTACGACAAGAACAGGGGCGACCCAAACCAGCGCGCCAGCCTCTTGGAACGCACACGAGGGCGCGAGCTAGAGGCCCGGCACGAGATTTTCCATCTGGTGATTACTGTTCAGCTAAGGAGAGGACGGCGCTTGCGTCAAGAAAGCGTGAAATGATCGCGAAATGCCTGTTTGGATACACAACTTATTGAATCAATTGGAAATTGATTCACGCATATCGACAATGGTGATTTGCCGCCACGCCGCTATGCCGAATCGTTGCTACAAGCGTACCTCCACCGCCAGCGGCAAGTGATCGGACAGGTGGGTCCAGGGCTTGTTGCCGAGGATTCTCGGCGCGTGGCTGTCGGCATTGCGCAGGTACACGCGGTCCAGGCGCAACAGGGGCAGGCGGGCGGGGTAGGTGCGGGCGAGCAAGCCATGGTGGCGCTCGAAGGCCTCGTGCAGGTCGCGGTGCAGGCGCAGGGTGCGGTTGCCGCGCAGCCGCCAGTCGTTGAAGTCGCCGGCGATGATCACCGGGGCGTCGGTGGGCAGGGCGTCGAGCAACTGGCGCAGCAGGTGCAGCTGCTGCTGCCGGTGCCGCTCGAGCAATGACAGGTGCACGCAGATGGCATGCACCTGCTGCTGGCCGGGGACGTCCAGTACGCAGTGCAACAGGCCGCGGCGCTCGGGGCCGGTGATCGACACGTCGAGGTTGCGGTGCTCGATGATCGGGTATTTGGACAGCAGCGCGTTGCCGTGGTGGCCGTCGGGGTAGACCGCGTTGCGGCCGTAGGCGAAGTCGCTCCACATGCTGTCGGCGAGGAACTCGTACTGTGAGGTCTGGGGCCAGCCGGGGTAGCGCGCGGCGTGGCGGTCGTGGCTGCCGAGCACCTCCTGGAGGAACACGACATCGGCCCCGGTGCTGCGCACCGCCTCGCGCAGCTCCGGCAGGATGAAGCGTCGGTTGAAGGCGGTGAAGCCCTTGTGGGTGTTGACCGTCAGCACCTTGACCCGGTGCACGGCCGGGGCCTGGCTGACGCTGGCGAAACCTGGACTGCTCACGACGGCTCCTGTTGACACGTCCCTGTAGGAGCGGATTCATCCGCGATCACCCGCGAAGCGGGTGCCCTGCATCGCGGCGTCTGGATCGCGGCTAAAGCCGCTCTTACAGGGGGCAGCGTTGGCGATCAAAGCTACAGTGTAGGACCTAAAAGGCCCATTGCAGGTTCAGTCCTCCTCCCGCTGCAACACCATCAGCAGCAACGACCGCCCCTTGACCTCGAACACCGTATCGAACGCCAGATGCTGCGCCTTGCGCAGCTCGGGCCGGTCGGTGTCGACCAGGCAGCTCCAGTAGTCGCCCTCCGGCACCGCCGGCAGGGTGAAGGGCACCACGTCGTGGTAGGCGTTGACGATCAGCAGCATGGTCGCCTCGGCGCCGGGCCGGGCGATGCCGCTGACCTGGGCGCGGCCATCCATCAGCATGCCCAGGCAACGCCCGTGCGGATCTTCCCACTGCTCGACGGTCATCTCGCTGGCGTCCGGGGCCAGCCAGGTGACGTCCTTGACCCCGATTGCCTCGTTGTAGTCGCCGACCAGGAAGCGCGAGCGGCGCAGGATCGGATAGGCCAGGCGCAGCCGGGTCAGGCGCTTGACGAAGGCCATCAGCGCCTGGCCGTCCTCGTCCAGGTCCCAGTTCACCCAGCCGATCTCGCTGTCCTGGCAATAGGCGTTGTTGTTGCCGTGCTGGGTGCGGCTGAACTCGTCGCCGGCGACGATCATCGGCGTGCCCTGGGCCAGCAGCAGGGTGGCGAAGTAGTTGCGCATCTGGCGCATGCGCAGGGCGTTGATCGCCGGGTCGTCGGTGGGGCCTTCGACGCCGCAGTTCCACGACAGGTTGTTGTCGGTGCCATCCTGGTTGTTCTCGTCGTTGTCCTCGTTGTGCTTGTCGTTGTACGACACCAGGTCGCGCAGGGTGAAGCCGTCGTGGGCGGTGACGAAGTTGACCGAGGCGTAGGGGCGCCGGCCGCGGTTGTTGAACAGGTCGCCCGAGGCGGTGATGCGCGCGGCAAAGTCGGCGAGCATGCCTTCATCGCCTTTCCAGAAGCTGCGCACGGTGTCGCGGAAGCGGTCGTTCCATTCCGCCCAGCCCGGGGCGAAATTGCCCACCTGGTAGCCGCCTGGGCCACAGTCCCAGGGCTCGGCGATCAGCTTGACCTGGCTAAGCATCGGGTCCTGGCGGCAGGCCACGAGGAAGCCGTGGCGCTCGCTGTAGCCGTCGTGGTAGCGGCCGAGAATGGTCGCCAGGTCGAAGCGGAAACCGTCGACATGCATCTCGCCGGCCCAGTAGCGCAACGAGTCGGTGACCAGCTGCAGCAGCGCAGGGGTGGCTCAGGTCGAGAGTGTTGCCGGTGCCGGAGTCGTTGATGTAGAAGCGCTTGTCGTCAGGCATCAGGCGGTAGTACGAGGCGTTGTCGATACCGCGCATCGACAGCGTCGGGCCGCGCTCGTTGCCTTCGGCGGTGTGGTTGTAGACCACGTCGAGGATCACCTCCAGGCCTGCGTCGTGCAGGTGCGCGACCATCTCCTTGAACTCGGCGATCTTGCCGCTGGCCAGGTAGCGCGGGTGGGGGGCGAAGAAGGCGATGCTGTTGTAGCCCCAATAGTTGTTCAGGCCCTTGTCCAGCAGGTGCTGGTCGTTGACGAAGGCGTGGATCGGCAGCAGCTCGATGCTCGACACGCCCAGCTCCTTGATATGGCCCAGCAGCTCGTCGTTGGCCAGGCCTGCGAAGGTGCCGCGCAGGTGCTCGGGCACCGCCGGGTGGCGCATGCTGATGCCGCGGGTGTGGGCCTCGTAGAGGATGGTGCGCTCCCACGGGATCGACACGCGCTGGTCGCGGCCCCAGGTGAAGGCCGGGTCGATGACCTTGCACTTGGGCACGAACGCCGCGCTGTCACGCTCGTCGAACGACAGGTCGCCGTCGGGGTGGCCGATGGTGTAGCCGAACAGTGCCTCGGACCATTTCAGCGTGCCCACCAATTGCTTGGCGTAGGGGTCGATCAGCAGCTTGTTGGGGTTGAAGCGGTGGCCGTTCTCGGGCTCGTAGGGGCCGTGTACCCGGTAGCCGTAGACCAGGCCCGGGTGGGCGTCGGGCAGGTAGCCGTGGTAGATCTCGTCGGTGTACTCGGGCAGCTCGATGCGCTCGATTTCGGTCTCGCCCGTGGCGTCGAACAGGCACAGCTCGACCTTGGTGGCGTTGGCCGAGAACAGGGCGAAGTTGACCCCAAGGCCGTCCCAGGTGGCGCCGAGGGGGAAGGGCAGGCCTTCGCGAATGCGCGACGGGGCGACGGAGCGGGTTTTCTTCGGGGTGCGGGGGCTCATGGCGGTCCTCATGGTCCGGGGGGAGGGGCTATCGCGAGGCAAGCCCGCTCACACCCACGTGCACTCAGTGACTGAGGCGTGGGAGCGGCGGTGCGCCGATGCGACTTGCCCCGCGATAAGGCCGGTACAGGCTTGCAAAAGGCTCAACCAGCGGCAGGTTTCTTCGCCGCACGCGGTTTTTTAGCCGCCGCAGCCGGCTTCACGCCCGGCAACGCCGCCACCTTGGGGTCAGCCGGTGGCTTGGGCTTGGCCGCTGCCTTCTTGCGTGGTGGCGCCTTGGGGGCCAGCGCCTCGGCCTCGGCCAGCTTGCGCGCCTTGTCCCAATGCTCCGCCTCGCGCCCCTCGGGCTTACCCTCCGACTCCCAGATCTGATACGCGAACTCGCGAATACGCTTTTCATCGACACTCATCACGACGCTCCTGAATACAGTTAGGCATGATCAATCAACACATTGACCGGAAACTCTGCCAGCACGGTGCTCAACATCAGCTCCCTTGAAGGGGTGACAGCACCGCCGCCGAAAAGTCCCGAACAGTTGGCAGGCGACAAGGCAAACGGCAGTACAAGCCGGGTATCGTCCCAGTTCTGTGCCGGGATCAACGGGGTGGCGGCCGGGCCCAGCAGGGCGCTGGCCAACCGTGGCACGACAATGATGGCGCGTTCGCCCTGGCCCAGGCGGGCAAAGGCCAGCACCTGGTCGGCGTGGCGGCCCTGCGCGGTCAGTGGCAGATAGGCGCCGCGCTGGAACAGCTCGGGATGGGCCTGGCGGGCGTCCAGCACGCGGGCCACCAGGGCCTGCTTGATGCGGCCATCGCGCCAGTGGGCGAGCAGCTCGGCGAGTGGCGTGCCGTCGTCGAGGCTGGCGCGCCTGGCCGGGTAGTCCACCGGGCGGCGGTTGTCCGGGTCGACCAGCGAGAGGTCCCAGTACTCGTTGCCCTGGTACAGGTCCGGCACGCCGGGGGTGGTCATGCGCAGCAGGCACTGCGCCAGGCCGTTCAAGGCGCCGGGGCAGGCCAGGCGCTGCGCGGTCTCATGCAGGGACTGGCGCAGCTGCTGGTTTTCCCCGTCCAGCAGCAGGCCGTCGACGTAGGCCGCGCAAGCACGCTCGTAGCGTTCGTTGGGGGCCGCCCAGCTACTGCGCAGCTTGGCTTCGCGCAGGGCCTTGCATTGCCATTGGCGAAGGCGTTCGGCGTAGCGTTTCAGGGCTTGCGGGTCATGCAGGTCGAGGTCCAGCGGCCAGCTGCCGAGCAGCGTCTGCAACAGCAGCAGCTCGTCGCCGGGGCTTGGCGCCCGCCCATCGTCCAGTTCCTCACGCAACGGCGCGGCAAGCTCGCGCCAGTGCTCGACACGGCTGGCCAGCCAGGGCGCGCGTTCGCTGAGCACGGCCAGCCGCGCGCGGCAGTCCTCGCCGCGTTTGTGGTCGTGGGTGGCGGTGGCCAGCAGGTTGTCGGGAAAGTCGCGCAGGCGGCGCTGGGCTTCGTTGTGGAACCAGGCCGTATCGGCACCGAAACGCTCGGCGTCGAAGCCCACGTCGTTGCGCGACAGCAGCCGGGCGGATCGATAGAAGCCGGTGTCCTCCACGGCCTTGGCGGCGCTGGGAGCGGTCAGTTGCTGGAAGCGCACGCAGGCGTGGCGCAGGTGCTTGCGCGGCCGGCCCGGCGGCAGGTGCCGCCAGGGTTGGCCGCCGAGCCAGCGTTCGAGCTGACCGAGCAGCGGCCAGTCGGCCTCCCCCAGCGACTGGCGCGCCCCGGCCAGCGCCTGCTGGAAGAACGCCTCGTCCTCGGCGGGCCGGCCGCAGGCATTGATGTAGGTGCGGTACACCGGGTAGTGCTCGACCAGCGCCTGCAGCGCCCGGCGAATGGCGCCGAGGGTGAGGTCGCGGGTCATCAGGTCGTCGCGGGCCACCTGCAGCAGGGCCTGGGCCACCGACTCGCAGTCGCCGGCCAGGCTGGCGTTGAGTACCAGGTGCCGGGCGATGCGCACCTCCTCGGGGAAATCGGGACGCTCGCTGGTGTTGCGCCATAGTTCGTCCAAGGCGGGCTGGCCCGCAGGGTCGTGCTGCAGCAGCGACACCTGGTTCATGAACTCGTAGCCGGTGGTGCCGTCGGTGAGCCAGTCGCGGTGCAGGTGTTCGCCCGCGCCGAGGATCTTTTCCACGTAGATCGGGAAGTGCGCCAGCGCGGCATCGACGGGGCGTCGCGCCAGCAGTGAATCTACCCGGCGGCGCAGGTTGCGGCAGTAGCGGCGCGGATCGGCGAGGCCGTCGATGTGGTCGATGCGCAGGCCATCGACCAGGCCGCGCTGGATCAGCTCGAACAGCTTGGCGTGGGTGGCCTCGAACACCACGGCACGCTCCACGCGCAGGCCGCCGAGTTCGTTGATGTCGAAGAAGCGCCGCCAGTTGATGTCGTCGGCGGCGGTGCGCCAGCTGGCCAGGCGGTAGGTCTGGCGCTCGAGCAGCAGGTGCAGGCGCTTGAAGCCTGCTTCGCCGCGGCTGTCGAAGGCGGCGAGGGCCGATTGCGGATCCGCGCCGGCGGCGGCCAGGCGCGCCAGTTCGCGGTGTAGCGGCTGGGCCGCGGCCAGAGGGTCGGCCGCCTCGCCGAGGGCGCTGAAGTGCGCGGCCAGTGTTTGCAGGCGCGGGTCCTCGGCCTGGCCGAGGATGCGTGGGTAGTCCAGTGGGCAGATCGGGAAACGGTGCTCATGGTGGGCGACTTCGAAGCGCCCGTGCTGCGCATCGAAGGTCAGCGGGATCTCGCCGTTGTGCAGGGCGGCGCCATAGTCGCTGCCGAGAAACGGCAGCAACAGTTGCCCGGCCAGCAACGGGTCGCTGGAATGCCACTGGATATCGAAGAATTCCGCGTAGGGGCTGCGCCGGCCCCAGGCCAGCAGGCTCTGCCACCACGGGTTGTCGGCGCCGCCCACGGCCATGTGGTTGGACACAGTGTCGACGATCAGCCCCATGCCATGCTGGCGCAAGGCGGCCACCAGGCGTTCGAGCGCCGCCTCGCCGCCGAGTTCGGGACTGACCCGGGTCGGGTCGACCACGTCATAGCCGTGGCGCGAGCCTGCGCGGGCGGTGAGGATGGGCGAGGCGTAAAGGTGGCTGATACCCAGCCGGGCGAAATAAGGCACCAGCGGTACCGCGTGGTCGAGGGTGAAGTCGCTGTGCAGTTGCAGGCGCAGAGTGGCGGTCAAGGGTTTCATCGGTCACGCTCCCAGGCTTGTTCGCGGGCCTGGGCCAGCAGTTCCAGGCGCCGGGCGGCGTCCTCGTCGTCCAGCAGTTCGCGTACTGGCGCCTTGAAGCGGCGGCGCCAGTTGGGATGGCCGGTGGTGGTGCCGGGCAGGTTGGGTTGCTCGTCGCTGCCCAGCAGGTCCTCCAGCGGCACCAGCACCAGCGGTGCGCGGGTATGGCCGACGTAGCGGATCGCCGCGTCGATCAGCGCCGAATCGTCGCGCAGTGGCCCGTAGTTCTGCTCCAGGGTTCGGCGCAGGCCGTCGCGCTCCAGGGCCCGGGTATGGCGCCAGTGCAGCTCTGTGGCGGCGTCGATCAGTTGCAGGCGATGGCTCCAGTCGATGTCACGGCTGGCCAGCCAGCCGGCGAGTGGGGCCAGGTCATGGGTGCCGGTGGTGGCCAGGGCGTTGTCCGGCCAGTCGAGGATCGGCGTGAAGCGCCCGGGCGGCTGCTGCTCGAACGGCAGCACGCGCATGCCCAGCACGGCCTTGTCGGCCAGGCGCTCGCGCAGGCCCTCGGGCACGGTGCCCAGGTCCTCGCCAAGGATGATCGCCTGGTGTCGCGCCGACTCCAGCGCCAGCAGGCGCAGCAGGTCGTCCAGCGGGTAATTCAGGTAGGCGCCTTCGCTGGGCCGGGCACCACGGGGGATCAGCCACAGGCGGCGCAGGCCCATCACATGATCGATGCGCAGGCCGCCGGCATGGGCCAGGTTGGCCCGCAGCATTTCGATGAAGGCGCGGTAGCCGTTGCGCCGCAGGCCTTCGGGAGAGAACGCGCAGATGCCCCAGTCTTGCCCGGCGCGGTTGAGGATATCGGGCGGGGCGCCGACGTTGAGTTCGGCCAGCAGTTCGTCCTGGCGGCTCCAGGCCTGGCTGCCGGCACCGTCGGCGCCCACTGCCAGGTCGGCGATCAGGCCCACGGCCATGCCGTTGCCGCGCGCCGCGTCCTGGGCCCGTTGCAGGCTGCGCTCGGCCAGCCACTGGCAGAAGGCATGGAACTCGACCCGGGCCGGGTAGGCGTTGGCGAAGGCCTCGACCTCGGGGTCGTAGGGGTTGTGCCAGGCCTTGGGCCAGTTGCGCCAGTCCGCGCCCAGGCCGCTGCTCACTGCTTCGGCCTGCAGTACTTCGAAGCGGCAGTGGTGTTCCAGTTGCTCGCCGGCACTGGCGCGGAAACTGTCGAAGTCCGCGCGCAAGGGGTGCTCACCCTGGCTGAAGTGCCGGTAGAGCGCTTCGAGCAGGCGCAGACGGGCCTCGGCGGCCCTGGGCCAGTCCACCAGCGTATGCTGCTCCAGCGCTTCGAGGGTCGCCTCCAGGCCACAGGCCTCGATGGCCATGCGCACTTCGCGTTCGCCGAAGACCACGCCGGGGCTGGCATAGAGCACATTGAGCAGCAGGCGGCTGGACGGCGAATAGGGGCTGTAGTGGTGTTGGTCGAAGGCCGACAGGGTGTGGATCGGGCTGATGGCCAGGGCATCGGCGCCGCGCTCGGCGGCGTGGCGTGCCAGTTGTTCCAGTGCCAGGCAGTCGCCAAAGCCGCCATCGCCGGGGCGCCGCAGGCTGTACAGCTGCACGGCCAGGCCCCAGCAACGGGGCGGGGGTTGCTCCACGCAGTCTTGCAGGGCATGGCAACGCGCCGGTGCCACGGCCACGGTGCAGGTCCGGCCATCGATATCCAGGCGGTGATAGCCCAGGGGCAACCCGGCCGGCAGCCGCGCCTGGGCGTCCAGGGTCAGGCTGCGCTGGCTGCCGTCTTCCAGGCTGCAGCGCACCTGGCTGGCGGCGCTGAAGTAACGCTGCAGGTCGAGGGGCTGGTCGATGTCCACGGTCAGCAGCGGTGGCAGGTGCTCGCTGTCTTCGGCCTGCTCCACGGCGCGCAGGCTGGCGTCGATGTCGGCGGCGTTGCCGGCCGGGTGGCCAAGGCCGGCGAGCACCAGGCGCAGCACGTCATCGCTGACCTGCTGCGGGCGGTTATTGGCGTCTATCCAGTCGCGGGCCAGGCCTGCCCGGGCGGCCAGGCGGTGAAGGGGCTCTGCGCTCATGGCGTCTCCTGGTCGGGGGGCAGCAGGCTCACCACGCAGCTGTGCGCGGCGAGGCTAGAGTCGGGGTGGGCGTTGTCGCTGCTGTCGAACAGGCGGCGGGGCAGTGCCGGCAAGGTGACCGGCTGGGGTTGGGCATCGAGGTTCAGGTCGATGCGCAGCTGCTGGCCGTCGCCCAGGCGCCAGCGGGCGGTCAGCGCCTTGGCGCCGAGCACCTCGCAGCCCTCGGCGCGGGTGCCAGGCAGATGCGGGATGACATGGCGCCTGCGCAGTGCGAGCAACTGCTGGTACAGGCCGTGCCAGCCGGCCAGTACCTCCTGTTGCCGAGGTTTGGAGGTCTCGAAGGTGGCCTCGGCGTTGGGGTCGGGTATCTGCTCGCGCTTCTGCGGGTCGGCGAAGGCCTCGAAATGAGCGAACTCACCCCGGCGACCTTCACGCACGGCGTCGGCCAGCGCGTCGTGGAAGTCGGTGAAGAACAGGAACGGCTTGCGGCTGCCGTCGTCGTCGCCCATGAACAGCAGCGGGATCATCGGTGCCAGCAGCAGCAGGGTGGTGGCGGCCTTCAGGGCCTGCGGCGGACAGAGCCGGGACAGCCGTTCGCCCAGGGCGCGGTTGCCGACCTGGTCGTGGTTTTGCAGGAACAGCACGAAGGCGCTGGGCGGCAGATGGCCGCTGGGCTCGCCGCGGGGCTTGCCGTGGCGGTCGGGCTGGCCCTGGAACACGAAACCCTCGGCCAGGCAGCGTGCCAGCTGGTCGATCGGCCGGTCCTTGTAGTCGGCGTAGTAGCCTTCGGTTTCGCCTGTCAGCAGTACGTGCAGGGCGTTGTGGCCATCGTCGTTCCACTGCGCGTCGAAGCCTTGCTCGAGCAGCATGGCCTGATTGTGCTCGTTCTCCAGCACCAGCCAGACCTGCCGCCCAGGCTCGACCGTGGCGCGTACCCGCTGGGCCAGCTCGACGAGAAAGTCCGGCTGGTCGATGGCGTGCACCGCGTCCAGGCGCAGGCCGTCGCAGCGGTAGTCGCACAACCACATCAGGGCGTTCTGGATGAAGAACTCGCGCACCTCGGCGCGGCGGAAGTCGATGGCCGCGCCCCACGGTGTCTGGCGGTCTTCACGGAAGAACGGGCTGGCGTAGCGGTGCAGGTAGTTGCCGTCCGGGCCGAAGTGGTTGTAGACCACGTCCACCAGTACCATCAAGCGCTGGCCATGGGCGGCGTCGACCAGCGCGCACAGGTCCTGGGGGCGGCCATAGCTGTGCTGGGGGGCAAACGGCAGCACGCCGTCATAGCCCCAGTTGCGCTCACCGGGGAACTGCCCCAGCGGCATCAGCTCGATGGCGCTGATGCCCAGCCCGGCCAGGCGTGGCAGCACCTGGGCCACGCCGTGGTAGCCATCAAACAGGCCCACGTGCAGCTCCTGGATCACCGCCTCGTGCCACGGACGGCCTTGCCACGCGTGGCGCCACGGGTAGCGGCTGATGTCCACCAGCTCGCTGGGCCCATGCACGCCCTCGGGCTGGCAGCGCGAGGCCGGGTCGGCCACCCGCTGTTCATCGTCGATCACGAACTGATAGCGCTCGCCCGCCTGGCAGGGGGCGACGCCTGTGTACCAGCCATCGTCGTCGGGCAGCAGTGCCACGGGCGGCTGCTGGCCGATCGCCACGCTCACGCTGCGCGCATCCGGCGCCCACAGGGCGAAGCGCGCCGACGTGGCGTCCAGCAACTGTGCGCCATGCTTGTGCATCGTCGGCTCTCCGCTCAGTAATGGGCGTGCTGCGTCTGCTTCACCAGGTCTTCGTACAGGCGCGCATAGGGTTCCACCGCCTGGCACCAGTTGAATGGCTGGGTCATCGACAGGCAGCGCATGGCATTGAGCAGGTGCTTCTTGCCGTACACATAGAAGGCGCGGCCCAGGGCTTCGCGATAGCTGTCCTCGGTGGAGTCGTTGAACAGGAAACCGGTCACGCCGTTCTCGATGGTGTCGGCCAGCCCGCCGGTGTTGCGCGCCACCGGCAGCGAGCCGAAGCGCTGGGCGTACATCTGGCTCAGGCCGCAGGGCTCGTAGCGCGACGGCATCAGCAGGAAGTCGCTGCCTGCGAACATGCGCCGGGCGTCGGTCTCGTTGAAACCGATGCGCACGCCGATGCGGCCGGGGTGACGCAGGGCCAGTTCGCGCATGGCCTGCTCTTCCTCCGGTTCGCCACGGCCGATGATGGCGATCTGGCCGCCTTGTTCGACGATGTAGTCGGCCACCCCCAGGGTCAGGTCCAGGCCTTTCTGGTAGACCAACCGCGAAACCACGGCGAACAGCGGCCCCTCGCTTGCTTGCAGGCCGAACAGCGCGCGTACCTGGTCGGCATTGCGCGCCTTGCCCTCCCAGTCGTTGATGCTGAAGTTGTGGTCCAGGTGCTGGTCGGTGGCCGAGTCCCAGCTTTCGTCGATACCGTTGGGGATGCCGCCGAGCAGTCCCTGCTGGGCCTTGCTGGCGAGGAAACCATCCAGGCCGCAGCCGAACTCGGGGGTAGTGATTTCCCGGGCATAGGTGGCGCTGACCGTGGTGATGTGGCTGGCGTAGGCAAGCCCCGCCTTGAGGAACGACAGCTTGCCGTAGAACTCCATGCCTTCCTGCTGCATGGCGTGGTCGGGGATCGCCAGTTCCGGGCTGCAGCCGCGGCTGTACACGCCCTGGTAGGCCAGGTTGTGGATGGTGAACAAGGTCGGGGTGCTCAGGCCGCGCCAGTGCATGTAGGCCGGGGCCAGCCCGGCCGGCCAGTCGTGGGCGTGCACCAGGTCGGGGCGCCAGTGAGCCATGCCTTCGCCGGCGGCGATTTCCGCGGCGGCCAGGCCCAGGCGGGCGAAGCGGATGTGGTTGTCGGGCCAGTCGCGACCGTTATTGGCGCCGTAGGGCGTGCCGTCGCGCTGGTACAGCTCGGGACAGATCAGCACATAGATCACCAGGCCGTCGGCCAGATCCATGCGGCCGATCTTGCACGGCGGCAGCGCGGCGTGGCCGCCCAGCTCGCCGACGATGTGAATGGGGTTGTCGCTCTCGACCACCTGGCGGTAGCCGGGGATCAGCACGCGCACATCGTGCAGGTGCGCCAGGGCACGGGGCAGGGCAGCGGACACGTCGCCCAGGCCGCCGGTCTTGACCAGGTCGGCGATCTCCGAGGTGACGAACAGGATCTTGCGCTTGTTCGGGTTGTGCTGGCGCTGCGCGCCGGGTGCCTTGACTGTCGGGGCGAGTGCCGATGGCAGCGGCTCGCGGTTATCCGGGTTGAATGACTCTACGTGAGGTTCGACAGCGGCACTGATCATACTTCTCTCCGTCCCTTGTTCTGTTTGCTTGGCGTTGGCTCGTGGGTCTGCTCTCTGATCGTTGTTGCATCTTCGTAGTGCGTTCCTTGCCCCAGATTCGTGCGCGCAGGCACGGCACGCTCGGCATTCCCGCCAAAAGACGTATGGACTGGTTGGGGTGTGCGGGCCTGGCGTCAGGCAGTCCTTTTGCGTCGGCCCTACTTAAAGTCCTGACCTGCCCGTGTTTTGGAAAGTTCGACTTTTTTACGTCACTTTTTCCGAGCAAAACGCGGGCCGAATCTGGAGTGTAGGAGACGAAGCGGCATGAAAGTGACCCGTTGGTCATTTTTGTCGCGACTGTTTAGACGCGCAAACGTTGGCGAGTTGTTGCAAAATATGAGGCTAGCCAGCGTAGGCGCAGCGGATTCGCGACAGACGCGGCACAACGTAATCAGGAAGGGAAGCTGAGGCGAGGTGGGAGCCTGGCAGCTCCCACGCAGAGGGGCGGTGAGTCAGAGGCCAGCGGCCTTGCCTTGCAAACGGGCCTGTTCGAGCAGCAGGTTCAGTTGGGCGACCTGCTGGCGCAGGTGATCGCGCTCATCCTTCAACTGGCGCAGCTCATCGCGGCGCACGGTGACATAGAGGGTCTGGGTGGGAGTGGCAGGCATCAGGGTTCCCATGGGCACACCTCGCATGGCTGGTGACATTTTGAAGCGTAGACGCTTCACGCGGCGCGCATTCTGAATTCTTTGCAGGCCCTTGGGAACTTTTTTGTTTATCGTTGTCGCCCCGTTCGTCGGTGAACCCTACGCCAGAACGCTGGACTAATCTGAAATCTTCAATTGTTGTAAAGCAAAACCAACGGGAGCGTCGGCACATGCAACTGGGAATCATCGGGCTTGGCCGCATGGGCGGCAATATCGCAAGGCGCCTGATGCGCGCAGGTCACAGCACTGTGGTCCACGATCGCAACCGCGAAGCCATCACCACCCTGGAAGGCGAGGGGGCCGTCGGCGCCCACGACCTCGGTGCGCTGGTGCAGAAACTCAAGGCGCCGCGCGCGGTGTGGGTCATGCTGCCCGCGGGCGAAATCACCGAGCAGACCATCGCGCAACTGGCCGACCTGCTCGAGCCGGGCGACGCCATCATCGATGGTGGCAACACCTTTTACAAGGACGACGTGCGCCGCGCCGCCGAGCTGGGCAAGCGTGGCCTGCACTACCTCGACGTCGGCACCTCGGGCGGCGTGTGGGGCCTGGACCGTGGCTACTGCATGATGATCGGGGGCGAGAAGGCGGTGTTCGAGCGCCTGGAGCCGCTGTTCAAGGCCCTCGCCCCGGGCGTCGGCGACATTCCGCGCACCCAGGGCCGCAGCGGCGAGCACGAGCGCGCCGAGCATGGCTATATCCACGCCGGCCCGCCCGGCGCCGGTCACTACGTGAAGATGGTGCACAACGGCATCGAGTACGGCCTGATGCAGGCCTACGCCGAAGGTTTCGACCTGCTGCGCAGCAAGGGTGGCCCGGAACTGCCGGAAGAACAGCGCTTCGACCTCAATGTCGCCGAGATCGCCGAAGTGTGGCGCCGCGGCAGCGTGGTCACCTCCTGGCTGCTGGACCTGACCGCCGACGCGCTGGTCGCCGACCCGCAACTGACCGAATTCAGCGGCTCGGTATCGGACAGCGGCGAAGGGCGCTGGACCATCGACGCCGCCGTCGAACAGGCCGTGCCGGTGCCGGTGCTGTCCAGCGCGCTGTTTGCCCGCTTCCGCTCGCGCCAGCAGCAGGGCACCTACGGTGACAAGATCCTCTCCGCCATGCGCCTGGGCTTCGGCGGCCACGTCGAGAAAAAGAAGGACTAGATGACTAGAACGACCATCCCCGCGGCGCCGCCATGCACCTTGTTCCTGTTCGGCGCCAACGGCGACCTGGTCAAGCGCCTGTTGATGCCGGCGCTGTACAACCTCAGCCGTGACGGCCTGCTCGACCGCAACCTGCGTATCGTCGGGGTCGACCACAACCCGGCCACGGCCGAGGACTTTGCCGCGCGCCTGCATGCGTTCATGCAGGCGCGGGACAAGGGCGTGGAAGGGCGTGCCAAGTGCCTGGACGAGAAGCGCTGGGCGCGACTGGCCAAGCGCCTGGACTATCAGACCGGCGACTTCCTCGACCCCGAGACTTACCAGGCCCTGGCTCGGCGCATCGCTAAAACCGGCCATGGCAATGCCATTTTCTACCTGGCCACCTCGCCACGCTTCTTCCCCGAGGTGGCCCAGCGCCTGGGCGACGCCGGCCTGCTCGACGAGTCGGGCGGCGGCTTTCGCCGGGTGGTGGTGGAGAAACCCTTCGGCACTGACCTTGCCAGCGCCGAAGCGCTGAACGCTTGCCTGCTCAAAGTGATGAACGAGCGGCAGATCTACCGCATCGACCATTACCTGGGCAAGGAAACCGTGCAGAACATCCTGGTCAGCCGTTTCTCCAACGGCCTGTTCGAATCGTTCTGGAACAACCATTACATCGACCACGTGCAGATCACCGCCGCCGAAACCGTCGGCGTCGAGACGCGCGGGGCGTTCTACGACAATACCGGCGCCCTGCGCGACATGGTGCCCAACCACCTGTTCCAGCTGCTGGCGATGGTCGCCATGGAGCCGCCGGCGGCCTTCGGCGCCGATGCGGTACGCGGTGAAAAGGCCAAGGTGATCGGCGCCATTCGCCCTTGGTCGCAGAAAATGGCCCTGCGCAATTCCGTGCGTGGCCAGTACGGCGCCGGCAAGCAGGGCCGCAAGAAACTCCCCGGCTACCGCGAGGAGGCCAATGTCGCCCCGCACAGCCAGACCGAGACCTATGTCGCCCTCAAGGTGATGATCGATAACTGGCGCTGGGCGGGGGTGCCGTTCTACCTGCGTACCGGCAAGCGCATGAGCGTGCGCGACACCGAGATCGCCATCTGCTTCAAGCCGGCGCCCTACGCGCAGTTCCGCGAAAGCGAACTGGAGCGGCCCAAGCCCAACTACCTGAAGATCCAGATCCAGCCCAACGAAGGCATGTGGTTCGACCTGCAGGCCAAGCGCCCGGGGCCGGAGCTGGTGATGGAGAATGTCGAGCTGGGTTTCGCCTACAAGGACTTCTTCAAGATGACCCCGGCGACCGGTTACGAGACATTGATCTACGACTGCCTTACCGGTGACCAGACCCTGTTCCAGCGCGCCGACAATATCGAGAACGGTTGGCGTGCCGTGCAGCCGTTCCTCGATGCCTGGGCGGCCGAGGGGGGCGAGGTGCATGAGTATGCGGCGGGAGAGGATGGCCCCGAGGCCGGCGACGAGCTGCTGGCGCGGGACAAGCGCGAGTGGCATAAGCTGGGGTGAGCCTGCAGCGACCTACCGCCGTTGGCGGTAGGTGCGCAGGTGTGCCCTACAAGGTGAACGACAGGGCCGAGAACACCATCCCGCCACTGCCCGCCCAGCCCATGCAGAACTGACCTTGCTCGGCTTCGCCCCGGCTCATCGCATCAAAGATGCCGAAGGGAATCGATGCGGTAATGATGTTGCCGGTCTTGTGCCCGACGTGATGCAACTTGTGATCGACGCCGATCATCTGGCCAATATGTTCCCACATCTTTGGCGAACCGGTATGGATGAACACTTTGTGCACGTCGTCCGCAGTAAGCTTCTGCAGGTTGAAGACTTTTATCGCTTCGTTGCGACCGTCTTCGTGCAAGGCGGCGGCATAGGAGTTGAACTGATACTGGCCGCCGGTAGGTTCGATCCTGGCAATATCCTCCTCGTTGCAGAACAGTTTCCAGTCCGGCAACGAGATCGTCGACAAGTCACTCAGGTCAGGTCGGTTGATGTACGAGAACTTGAAGTTATCCGCTGCCTCGTTACTGAGGATGGTGACAACGGCGGCTTCACCGATGGTAAAGCTCGGGAATTTGTAGGCCAGTTCGGCCGGCGACTGCAGCGAGAAGTTCTTGGGCATCACCGGCCCGCCCGCCGACATGCCGAACTCCATGTTGACGATGGCGGCGTAGCGGATTTCACCCGCTTGCATCTTGCTGTTGATGACGTCCATGGCCGTCACCCAGCCGTTGCAGGCGTCGACCACATCGAAGTTGCGGCAGTTCAGGCCCAGCGCCTTGGCGATGAAGGTACTGTTGGCCGGCTCGATGAAGCCACGGGTGACATTGGGATAGATCAGCAGGTCCAGGTCGCCCTTGCCGATATTGGCCTGGGCCAGCGCCGCATCGAACGCCGCCTCCATCAATTGCATCGGCGTCTCGTCAGCCGCCAGCCAATGGCGTGTGTCGCTGCCGCTTTTTTCCAGCAACTTGCCGATGGTCTTCAGTGTTTTCGGCAAGTCTTCCTGGAAGGTGTCCCGGGAGTGTTCTTCCACCAGGTTGATCACGTCCTGGTTGCTGACGCAGCGTGAGGGCAGTATTCCGGATAAACCGACAATCTTCATATAACGTCCTTGTTGATAGTAGAGACTCAGCGCACTGGTTGCGCACGGGTAGAAGCTTATTCATCCTGAAAAGCAACCACTGGCCCGGTATTTCTAACACAGCGCAACAGTGGGTCTGTGCCGTGGATCAATGTTCTTGCGCATCGATTCGAACGCCTCGTAACCTGCACCGAGTGCATCGCAACGGAACCGGCAATCCCGCTTCGGCATCCAAACTCACGCCCACCGCCTGAGGATCCGAGATGCCCGCCCTGATCGAAGACTACGCCCTCATCGGCAACTGTCGCAGTGCCGCCCTGATCAACCGCGACGGCGCCCTCGACTGGCTGTGCCTGCCACGCTTCGATGCTCCCGCGGTATTCGCCGCATTGCTGGGCAACGAGGAAAACGGCCGTTGGCGCATCGCCCCCAGCGACCCGGTCGAACACAGCGCCCGCCGCTACCTCGACGACACCCTGGTACTGGAAACCACCTGGACCACCGCCAGCGGTCGCGCCCGTGTGCTCGACTGCATGCCCCTGGGCGAATCCAATGCTGTGCTGCGCATTGTCGAGGGCCTGGCCGGCGAGACGGCGTTCGAGATGGACCTGGTGCTGCGCTTCGACTATGGCCGCAGCGTGCCCTGGGTGGAGAAACTCGACCCGCTGACCCTTAGCGCGGTTGCCGGCCCCGATCGCCTGATCCTGCGCAGCAGCACCGAGACCCATGGCCGGGACCACCACAGCGTCGCCCGGTTTCGCGTGCGCGCCGGTGAGCGCCAGGTGTTCAGCCTTTGCCACCAGCCCTCGCACCTGCCTGTGCAGCCCGGTTGCGATGTCGACCACGACCTCGAGCAGACCATCAACCAATGGCAGGCCTTCGCCGCCCGCTGCCCCGACGTTGGCCCGTACACCGAGCGGGTACGCCGCTCGCTGTTGACCCTCAAGGCCATGACCTACGCGCCCACCGGGGGCATGGTCGCCGCCGTCACCACCTCGCTGCCCGAGCGTGTCGGCGGCGAGCGCAACTGGGACTATCGCTACTGCTGGCTGCGCGACGCCACCATGACCTTGCTGGCGCTGATGAACCTCGGCTACTTCGACGAAGCCCAGGCCTGGCGCGAGTGGTTGCTGCGCTCGGTGGCGGGCAACCCCGAGCAGATGCAGATCATGTATGGGCTGGCGGGGGAGCGCGACCTGCCGGAGTTCAGCCTGCCCTGGCTGGCCGGTTACGAGCATTCGCAGCCGGTGCGGGTCGGCAATGCCGCTTCCGAGCAGTTGCAGCTGGATATCTACGGCGAACTGGCCGACGCCATGACCCAGGCCATTAAGGGCGGGCTGCCGCGGCATCCGCGCAGCGCCGCCATCGCCCGCTCGATCCTGCCGTACCTTGAAAGCATCTGGCGCGAGCCCGACGAGGGGCTGTGGGAGGTGCGCGGCGGTCGCCAGCACTTCGTGCACTCCAAGGTCATGGCCTGGGTTGCCTTCGACCGCTCGGCGAGCCTGGCCGACACCACCGAGGAAGGGCGTGAGCGGGGGCGACATTACCGTCAGGTGGCGGACCAGATCCGTGACGAGGTCTGCCGCCGCGGGCTGGATGCCGACGGGCGCCACTTCGTCCAGGCCTACGGTTCGACCGAGCTGGACGCGAGCCTGCTGCAGATCGCCCTGACCGGCTTTCTGCCCGCCGACGATCCACGCTTCCTGCGCACCCTCGAACAGATCGAAACCCGCCTGCTGCGCAACGGCCTGCTGCTGCGCTACGACAGCGACAGTTGCAGCGACGGCCTGACGCCAGGTGAGGGGACGTTCCTGGTGTGTTCGTTCTGGTTGGCGGATGTCTATGTGCTGCTGGGGCGGCAGGAGGAGGCGCAGGCGCTTTATGAGCGGCTGACAGGCTTGTGCAATGACGTGGGATTGCTGGCCGAGCAGTACGACCCGGTGGGCAAACGGATGCTGGGGAATTTCCCGCAGGCGTTCAGCCATATCGGCATCATCAATACGGCGCTGAACCTGCACCGGGCGCAGTGTCCGGTGCGGGATCGGGCGAAATGCGGTGATTGAGCCTGCGACTTCTGACACTGGGCTATCAGCTTTTCCTCATTGCTTGTAGTCCATTTCCGAATCATTCTTTTGCCATCTTTAAGCCATTGCTACGGTCCTCCTTGCAACCTAGGCTCCCCTGGTCGTTGCCAATTCAGCGACCGGGTCTGCAAACCCGTGCCAAAGAAGAAGGACGCCGTTGCCAGGCTTCAGGTGCATCACCGCACTGTGAGGTTTGTTTCATGGTGGCTGCGTACGGGAGGTCTTCAGACCTGCCGGGTTACCTTCTTCTGCCCCGGTTTTTGCAGCCTGTACGTAGTCGCCACCCCTCCACTGCAAAGGAAGGATGGCGACCTATCTTTAACTGCAGGAGAAGTCGAAATGTTGAAGATCGTCCCCGATCCACCCCCATCCAATCCTTCCCCTCATCACCTCGAAGACACCCTGATTCAGGCGGCGGAATACGTGCGCTGCGCCCTTGTCGTGGCCCATCAGTCGGTATTGGTCTCGCATCCGCATTCGCTCGGAGCAACACTGGCGCTGACGGCGGTGCACGAGATGGAAACCGTACGCGCACTGCTGGACTCGGCGTTGGCGCAGGTACAGATACCAGGTGAGCCGCAGACACGGCATTGAGGTGGCGCATCCTGCGCGGGATGCAGTAGTAGAAGTGGGCATGTTTGGCGATGATTGACATTGGCTGCGTGGATGGCCGCGCTGGCGCTATCGCGGGGCAAGCCCGCTCCCGCGTTGGTGATGCCTGCCACTGTGCTCCCTGAGCGGTAGTTCAGCTAAGCGACTTTGAGACGGATAGATACTGCAAGAGTGCTAAACAGCATCATCCGGTATGGCTTCAATATCGCTGATCTCCAGCACTGCCTTGGTTTGACGGAGCCTGCCGGTGACGCTGATGTTCACTTCGCTGGCGAAGTGCTCGACGACGTCATCGTAGAGGCTGTCGTTGAAAGCACATTTCAGCTCGGCCTCGCCGTTGGGGCGGCCACGGAGGATGAAGGTCAGGTTGTCCTTGTCCAGTTCTCGGATCTGGCCGCTGGTCTTCACGAGTTGGTGCTTTTGCGTAAGGTGCCGGGCGAGCGTTTCACTGATGAACTTTCGGTGGTGGCGGTTCAGGCGGATGACTTGATTGTTCTTGATCAACTGCCCGCGGATCTCGGCAGACTCCACCTGGCCGTGAGTCGGTGGTGTCAGGTCCCTCAGTGCTTCCAGTATGGAAATCTCAGGCTCGTTGCCTGACCGCTCGACAAGCCAGCTCAAACCCGACTCGAGCACGCGCGCACTTTGGGCATAAGTGTCTATGGGAGAGGTCTGCAGATCCAGTTCGTCGGAGTTGGGGATGCTGAACGAAACTTCGAAGCTGTTGTAGGCAAAGCGTGTGGCAGGAAGATCGTATGATTTCCTGAAACTCTCTTCCGGCCTCCCTTGCGAGACGTTTTGCGTGACGACTTCGAGGATTTTCTTGAGCGCGCTTGCCGGGCTGTTGACCGCTCGTGCAATCACGCTGGCGGGTACTGCGCCTTCCTTCAGACCCGGCCCGATGAGGCGATAGGAAAGCAGCGGCATATGCTCTGGGCAAAGGGTGGCATGGGGTTCTGGCTTGAACTGCTGGGGTACGTCATCCAGGCTTTCCAGGCTCCAGGCCATGGCGGGGGACATGTCGTAGTGCATATCGACCACCCAGAGCCAACTCTGTTTGAGCAGGTCATGGACAGTTTTGTGCCCAGTTTTTAACTGTTGTATCAGCGAGGGGCTGGTAGGGGTAACCAGATAGCGAATCAACTTCTCTTCGCGGTCTTCCTCGCTTTCGTACCAGAAACGCAGGAGGGAATCGCTGCCCAAGGTGGTGAATATCTTGGGGCCGTCGAACTCGTAAAGGACCTCCGCGATATGCAGCGTCTCAAAGGGCTGGGGGCTGATGGGGTTAGAGGTAACGGGCCACAGCATGCTCAAACCTCCGCCATCGAGAACAGAAGCTTGCGCTCGACGTCCTTGCATGGCCACCACGTCATATGGAGAGGGTTGCGCTTTGCCGGTGTCTTCAGAATCTTTCCGTGGCTTGGCTCGAGCCTGGCGGTAGCGATGTACTTCCCAAGTCTTGGGAACAATGATTGCTGATGGCTGCAACTGGCACGGTCGGGAAATACGGACAACCCATGGCGAATGCAGGCATTTTCGCCGGTTGCGTCAGCGGCCCGGCCACGCTCCGCCTGCGAGAGGCAATCCTGTTCGTGCACGGGGTTGTTGAGTGAAACCATATAGATCATACCGGAACAGCTCACAGCCGCTGGTAGCGGACAGTTGTCGGGCAGCCCATCAGGAAAGGTCATCGGTGCATCCTTGTCGTGTCTGGCATTCTAGGTCCATGGTCGTGGTGCGTCCATGTGGCATGACTTGGCGTTCGATGATGGCTTGCAAGCGGGCAGTGTTTTTACCGGAGTGCTTTTTTGCGCACTTGCTGCATCGGACCTGACTGTAGATGCAAATTGAGGAGCCAGCTGCTGATCTGAACGTCAGAATGGCTGTGTTTGGTGTAGGTCATTTCTGTATCACTGTTGGCGCCATTGCGCGCAAGCCCGTTACTCCAGATGGCAAGCAGGGTATTTATACCGTTGGGAGCTGCGTCAGACACGTCGAGGCGAACGGCGCATCAGCTATGGCATGATGCTCGGTGCCGCACGCGATTGACGTCGGTCTTGAAAGGAGAACTCAAATGCCCTCGTCCCCACCCAACGACCTGCCGGTCTATCGCCTGATCACCGGCAAGGACGACGCCAGTTTCTGCCAGCGCATTTCCGAGATTCTGGCCTTGGGCTATCAGCTTCATGGTTCGCCCAGCGTGACCTTCGACAGCAGCAAGGGGCATGTGGTGGCCGCGCAAGCGGTGTTGTGGCCCGTTCACGGTGCCGCCACCCGGAGCTGACATCATGGGAATGGACATCGCTCTGCGCCCGGCCAGGGTCGAGGAGGCGGGTGAGATTGCCGCACTGGTTGCTGAGGCGTATACCCCCTACATCGCGAGAATAGGCCGTAAGCCAGCCCCCATGCTGGTTGACTACACGCGAGTCGTGCGTGACGACGAGGTGTTCGTGGCTCAGTTGGGTAACGGCATTGCCGGTGTGCTTGTGCTGCGCCGTGAGACGGGTGAACTGCTATTGGAAAACGTTGCCGTGCGCACTGCCTGCAAAGGGCAGGGTATAGGGCGGCACATGCTCGACTTCGCCGAGGCCCACGCCCGTGCGCTCGGGTGTGCGGCGATCAGGTTGTACACCCACGAGCGTATGACAGAGAACATCGAGATCTACCGTACGCGCGGCTACCGCGAGACTCACCGTGCGGTGGAGGATGGTTTCGCTCGGGTGTTCATGTGCAAGTCGCTGGTCGGCCCGCAACAACCATGAGCGTTCAGGCCGGCTCTGCGATGCACCACCAGTGCTGTGTCTCGCCTTCGTCGTCAATGACCGGGTGCCCATGCTCGATGAAACCGTCAGGCAGGGCCAATGCGAGGGTGTCGCTCAGGCGTAATGGGGCCAGGGCGTTGTGCTGGCCGAGGAAAGACAAGTAGTAATCACGGTCGTAGAAGACCGTCACCTCGCTCTGGTGCAGCCACGGCCAGACCAGCAGGCAGGCGACACGGTAGTAGCCGTGACTGTGGTCGGCCGCCTCGGCCAGGTGGCGCGCCGCCTCCAGTAGTTGCTGCACGCACAGGGCCTGTACTTCGACACGCGCCTGAGGGCCCTGAACCAGCGAATCGATCACCGGGATCTTCCAGTTCCAGTAGCGCTGCATACCGGGCGAGGATGGAATTCGCCCTCGAAGGTTGACGCCCAATACTCCAGGGCCCGCAGATGGCGCGGGATGTTGCGCAGTTTCTTGTTGCTCAGGCTGAGTCGTCGCAAGAGAGGTCCTTCTCGGGGCCATGAAATGGCAGGCGATTATGAGGGATTCCACAGGCTGATCAATTCTTTGCGGCATCAACATCACACAGCTGTTGCAGACTGCCTGAAAACACAAAGCCCGGGGCGAAACCCCGGGCTTTGTCATTTACACCTGCCTTGCGCGTCACGCCAGAGCTTCACGCCCGTTGCTGGCGACCTTGGTATGGCGCAAGGTCGGAATCAGGAACGCAATCGCCAGCACGCACGCGCTGACCAGCATCACGAAGCCGCCGTCCCAGCCGAAGTGGTCGACGGTGTAGCCCATCGCCGCGCTGGCCGCGACCGAGCCGCCCAGGTAGCCGAACAATCCGGTGAAGCCCGCCGCGGTACCGGCGGCTTTCTTCGGCGCCAGTTCCAGCGCCTGCAGGCCGATCAGCATCACCGGACCGTAGATCAGGAAGCCGATGGCAAACAACGCGATCATGTCGATGGTCGGGTTGCCCGGCGGGTTGAGCCAGTACACCAGGGTGGCCACGGTCACCAGGGCCATGAACACGATGCCGGTCAGGCCACGGTTGCCGCGGAAGATCTTGTCGGACATCCAGCCGCACAGCAGGGTGCCGGGAATGCCGGCCCACTCGTAGAAGAAGTAGGCCCACGAGGTGGTGTCGACGCTGAAGTGCTTGGCTTCCTTCAGGTAGGTTGGCGCCCAGTCCAGCACGCCGTAGCGCAGCAGGTAGACGAATACGTTGGCCAGGGCGATGTACCACAGCAGTTTGTTGCACAGCACGTACTGGACGAAGATCTGCTTGGCGCTGAACTCCTGCTCGTGGCTCTCATCGTAGCCTTCGGGGTAGTCGTTCTTGTACTGCTCGACCGGTGGCAGGCCGACCGACTGCGGAGTGTCGCGCATGGTGGCGAAGGCGAACACGGCCACCAGCACGGCGACCGTGGCAGGCACGTAGAAGGCCGCGTGCCAGTCGTTGGTCCAGGCCAGGCCCAGCAGGAACAGCGGGCCGATCAGGCCGCCGCCGACGTTATGGGCGACGTTCCACACCGACACCACGCTGCCGCGCTCCTTCTGCGACCACCAGTGCACCATGGTCCGGCCGCTTGGCGGCCAGCCCATGCCCTGGGCCCAGCCGTTGATGAACAGCAGCACGAACATGATCGTCACGCTGGACGTGGCCCAATGCGCGAAACCGAAAATGAACATTACCCCGGCCGAGATCAGCAGGCCGAAGGGCAGGAAGTAGCGTGGGTTGGAGCGGTCCGAAACCAGGCCCATGAGGAACTTGGACAAACCGTAGGCGATGGCGATGGCGGAGATCGCCAGGCCCAGCTGGCCGCGGGTGTAGCCCTCTTCCTCGATGAGGTAGGGCATGGCCAGGGAGAAGTTCTTGCGCAGCAGGTAGTAGCCGGCATAGCCGAAAAAGATCCCGGCGAAGATTTGCCAGCGCAGGCGGCGATAGGTGCTGTCGACGCGCTCGTCGGGCAGCGGCGCCTGGTGCGCGGCAGGGCGGAAGAAGGCAAACATGTGAAGCTCCCAGCTTGTTATAGGTATGCGAAAGCGAATATTACATTTTCGTTACGGAAAAAATCTCGGTTTTAGGCCGGGTGGTTGTTCTTTTGTGAAAGCCTGCGCATGGGTGATTACGGCAGCGCAAGGCATCCTCTGACATTGATGATGGCGATTGGCTACGAACTGGTCAGTTGTGGACCACTTTTCCGGCTCTACTACGGACGGAAGAGCCAATCCCATGGATATTCACGCAACGCCAATCGACCGCGCCACGCTGCTGCCCCACCTGCACCTCGGTCAGGAAAATCATCCCGGCTGGCCCTCGGTGCTGTTCGGCACCACGGCCCGTGCCGGGACCTCGGTTGACGCCTCGCTCGCGGTCTTTCATTTCAAGCGGTTCCTGTTGTGTAGCGGTCGCCTGGACGCTGCCCGCTATGTGCGTGATCGAGCGCGTCTGGCCTGGTGTGACCTGGATCACTATGTGTTGTACCTGCCGCTGCAACGTGGGCTGGCCGGCGGCAATGGCCTACGCGTGCGCGTGCAGGATGTAGTGGTGCTGGACCTGGCCCAGCCGGCGGCATTCGGCATGGCCGCAGGCGAGGGGCTGAGCCTGGTCATCCCACGCGTAGTGGTGCCCCATGCCAAGGGGCAACTCCATGGCCTGCGATTGTGCCGGCAAAGCACGATGGGCGGCCTTCTGGGGCGCCTGCTGGCGTCGCTGGCGGTGGCCGCACCGCGCCTGACCGAGGATGACTGCACACGGCTGACCGAGCCCTTGCTCCATGTGATCGCCGCGTGCCTGGCCAGCGCGGTGACCGACCCTGCGCTTGTCGTACCGGACGCCGAGACCTTGGGGCGGCGCGCCCGTCGTTACATCGAGGGCAACCTGCAGCGTGACGACCTTACCCCGGCCGTTGTGGCCAAGGCACTGGGTACCTCGCGCAGCCAGTTGTACCGGGCGTTCGAACCGTTCGGCGGGGTAGCGCGCTATCTGCTGCAACGGCGTCTGCGGCGTTGCCTGCTGGCGTTGGGCGAGCCCGCCAATGCCGGGCGGCGTATCGGCGACCTGGCTTATGTCTACGGGTTCACCGACGAAGGGCATTTCAGCAAAGCGTTTCGCAAGGCCTTCGGCCTGTCGCCCCGTGCCGCCCGGAGGGCGCTGCAGCGCGGTGAGCTGAGTGCCAGTTACGCCGCGGCGAGCGGCGCGCACGCCCCGCCTTCACTGGCCCGTTGGCTGCATGAACTGGCTGGCCAGTAACCCCCGCATCCTGGGACGGCTGACCAGGTTTTTGGGACGCCCAGCCCCGGACAGTGCGTGGCCCTGACCGTAATCTGGATTCAACGGGTAACCCAACCACCCTTCAATCCGGTGCCGTCGTCAGGGCCTGAACCTGCAACGCACGAACTGCGAAGCCACCCGGACGGCATCGGCACCGCAACAGACAAGGAGCGTCGGACGTGGCGAATCAATCCCTCCACCACCTCATCCAGAGCATCGCCGGCGCGGTCGCAGAGGCGCAGGACAAGATCCAGCGTTTTCAGGTATCGACCGTGCGCCAGTACTTCGACGAAGACAACCGACCGGTGAGCATCGATGTGCGCCTGCCGTCCCATTCGCCCGAAGCGCGCGAAGGCGAGGAGCGCGTGGTGCGTGTGCCGCTGCTGTCGCTGGTGGGGGCACGGCTGATGGCCGTCAAGGACATGGAAATCTCGTTCGAGGTAGGGCTGAACGCCGATGACGGCTCGGCTGCGAACGTCGGGCCGGCCAATGCCGGCGCCGATGGCTCGGGCTGGCCGAGCGAGAACCACAAGGCTCTGAACGTCGACCTGGGCGTTCGCCGCAATGGTGAAGGCGGGCCACTGGCGCGCGTCACCCTCAAAGTCGAAACCCAGCCCCCGTCGGAGGGGATGGCTCGGCTGCTGCAAAACCTCGATAAATTGATCTAGGAGACACAGAAATGGCTAACTTCTCGATGGGTGACCAGTTCCGCGGCCTGCCCATGGGCGACCTGATCGGTGGTCCGCTGACCGCCGCCTGCGACGCCCAGGTCCGCCTGGCCAACGCTACCGCCGACTTCATCAAGGTGATCGGCTTCCTGCCACCGGCGCCTGACCCGAACAACACCGACCCCAACCGGGTGGGTGATGTGCGTACGGTCAGCTTCCGCTTCGACCGTCCCTCCACCAGCAAGCCCGACGACGGCACCATCCCCATGGAACGGGTCGAGTTGGAAGTACCGCTGCTGGCGGTGGTCAAGGTGCCGAACCTGTCGATCAACAAGGTCGACATCACCTTCGACATGGAGGTGAAGAACTCCGAGCAATCGCGCGAAGCCACCGACGCCCAGGCGGCGATGTCGGCCGAGGCCAGTGTGGGCTGGGGGCCGTTCAGCGCCAAAGTCAACATCTCAGGCTCGGTGTCCTCGCACAAGGAGAACACCCGTTCCACCGACCAGTCGGCCAAGTACCACGTCGAGGTGCACGCCGCCGACGACGGAATGCCGGAAGGGCTGGCCCGGGTGCTGGACATGATCTCGCAGTCGGTTGCGCCAAAAGCCATCACCCAGCAGTAAAGGGTGAGCGGCCCAGCGTCAGCCCTGGGTTCGCCTGAGCCTTGACCGGGGGTTGGCCGTCAGTCTTTTCCGGAAAGGAGTTCCGTGATGTTCGATCTAACGGACGTGGGATATGTGAAACGCATCGTCGTCGGCAGCACCGATCCGGAGAAGCTGACGTCGCAGGATGTGATCCAGGCGCAGACCGCGCTGCTCAACCGCTGTCTCTGCGAGCCGCCGAAGGGGCGCATCGTCGGCATCGAGAAGAGCTTCAACCTGCTCAACATCGGCGAGCACCAGGTGGTGCTGCAGTCGCTCATCTACCACGTGGGCTTCGCCCGTCGGCCGTTCTGGCTGCCTGACGAGCAGGAGGCCTCGTGATGAACCACCTCGAAGAATTCGTCCAGGCCCTCGGCGGTGCCATGGCCGGCGCCCAGCAGGTCACAGGGGCGCGTTGGCCGGGCATCCGCATCGCCCAGATGGAGGTGTCGCTGGCCGCGACCGTCGAGCCAGGCGATGTCTCGGGCTGCCTGGCGTTGCGGGTCGGCCGCCCGCCACGCGGTAAGCAGACCTTGCATGAACTGAGCATTGTCGTGCCCGGCGATGCCCATGCGGCGATCGTCGTGCGCCTCGATGGCGAGCTGTTCGGGCACTACCGGAGGCCCGCTGATGGCCAGGCGAACTGACCGCTCGATGCGGCTGCTGCTGTCAACCCAGGAGACTCGAACCATGCGCACGATCCTGAAGAAAAAAACCGCGCAACCGGCGCGTATGTCCACCACCAGACGCGTGCTGTGCGCCATCGGTGCTGCGGTGCTGTCTGCGCTGGTGGCTCTGGGCGCGATCCAGCCTGACCTGGCCCTGAGCATCGCCAAGTGGGCGGGGCTGGTGCTGGCGTTCTGAACCCTGCATTCAACCAACAAGGAGAGTCACCATGAAACAGTTGTCAACTGCACTGGTGGGGGCGTTGGCCCTCACCAGCCTGGCAACGGCCTGGGCCGTCGAGTACCGCGGCACCTTCAAGGACGATGGCCGCGACATCCCCGTCGTCCTGGACATTGAACCCGCCGCCGGGTTGGGGGATCGCGCCGGCAAGGTGCGTTTCAACGGCAATTGGAAATGCGGCTTCGACCTGGAGTACAGCGGGGCCAACGGGCAGGTCAACAGCTATGGCCTGGATGGCGCAGGCGCTGGCCTGTGCGGGCAACTGGCGCAGGGCTACCTGCAGAGCAGCCAGGGTGGCGGTGGCTTGCAGGTGCAACTGTTTACCCAACGCAACAAGCTGGCTTACAGCCTGACGCTCTTGCCATCCGGTAAGTAGCGCCAACCCCCACGACACCTCTCGCTTCGACACCAAGGCACGGCCTGCCCGCTGCCCCACGGGGAGCGGCTTGCCCGAAAAAGGAGCAGACCATGTGCATCACCAACACCGTAGGAACCGGCGGTAGCAATGCGCCCGCCGATGTGCGCAGCCTGCAACTGCTGCTCAACCTCAACAGCGGGCAACGCGGCTTCAGTTGCGCGCTCGGCACCGATGGCCTCTGGGGCGCAGGCACGCGCAGCGCCCTTGAGAGCTTCCAGCAAATCATCGGCAGCCCGGCCGGCAAACCGGTAGCGCCGGGCGACACGACCCTGGCCGCCTTGCGGGTCGGGCTGCCCGGCGGGCTCGGCGTGGCCAAGCTGTGGTTGGCGCTGATCAATGCCAGCAGCGCACGCATCACGGCGTTCCATCAGCCGTTGCTGGAGGTGCTGACCCGCTACCGCATCGACACGCCACTGCGTATTGCTCACTTCCTCGCCCAGATCGCCCATGAGAGTGGCTGCCTTCGATACACCGAAGAGCTGGCCAGCGGGAGTGCCTACGAAGGGCGCAAGGACCTCGGCAACCTGCAGCCGGGCGACGGCCCGCGCTTCAAGGGTCGTGGCCTGATTCAGCTCACCGGCCGCGCCAACTATCGCCAGTACGGCCAGTACTGCACGCGCGACTTCGAGAACAAGGACGACCCCGCCCTGGTGAGCAGCGACCCGGCCCTGGCGGTGGATGTCGCCGGCTGGTTCTGGGCCAACCGCAAGCTCAACGACTGGGCCGACAAGGATGACCTGCGCGAAGTCACCCGGCGCGTCAACGGCGGCTTCAACGGCCTCGATGATCGTGCCGCTTATCTAGCCCGGGCCAAGTGGCTGCTGCTCGGCTGACCCCACTCCCGCTTTCCGCCGGCAGCGGCGGAGCCAGAGGACAACAACGTCCTGTCACTGCAAAAAGGAGCTTCAAGATGAAAAAGACTTTCGTAGCAACCCCTGCACGTGCCGTGCTGGCTGGTCTGGCGATTATCGGCAGCTTGGCCTTCACCCTGGTGCCGATGGCGCCTGCCCAGGCCGCCGTGCAATGCCCGCAACCCAACTCGGGCGGCGCGCCCGCGGTCAACCAGCAGCATGTGTTCTGTGGTGAGGTTCAGGTGCAGGCTGCCGGCAACCGGGCCAAGGGCTTTCACAGCAGGCCGAACGGCCAGTCGCCTGCCACCGTGACCTTTACCGCTGCCACCACCAATACCCCGCGTGGTCCGGCCGGGATCTACGTGCTGCGCAACTTCAACATCACCCAAAATGGCGCGACCGGCACCAAGACCGTCTCCACGATGTTTCCTGACACTTGCTCACAAGCCAACGTGGTGGCGGCCATCCAGAACGCGTACAACAACCGCACCGGGCTGGTAAACGGCGAGTTCCACGGGCCGTCGGGGGCGAGTTGCCAGGCGGGCAACCCGGCGGCGTCCTTCAACATCGTCGGCTATATGAACGCCAGTGGCACGGTGGTGACCACCGCCTATCCTGACTACTGATTCTGCGTCACTCTCTGCAGGGCCGGGCGTGATGCCCGGCTCTTTTCGTCAGCACAACAAAGGAGTTTGCTGATGTCCAACATCCCATCCAGCAGTCTGCAGCAGTTCCTGGACGATGAGGTGACGGCCGTGGCACGCGAGCATTTGCTGGAAAAGGCCCTTGCCGCGCGCCTCAACCGAGTGGTGGAGCCCTACAGTGGCAATGCCTACCATGTTGCGTTCGAAGAGGACACGGTGGTGATCGAGCACTATTACATCGAAGGCTGGCCGGCCGTACACCTGCCGTTGCAGGATTTCATCAAAGCCTTGGAGTCGTTTGCAGGCAAGGCCTGAACGCGCCTTGCAAAATGTGCATGGCGCTAGCCAGGTGCTCAACGCGAGCGCTGCACGCTCGTGTTGAGCACCTGAAAAGCCCTGGCGCCCCTACGGCTCGCGAGTCACCCGCCACAGGGTGTTGGCCAGGTCGTCGGCAATGATCAACGCCCCCTTCGGGTCGACGGTCACCCCCACGGGCCGGCCACGGGTCTTGCCGTCCCCGCCAAGAAAGCCCGTGGCGAAATCCACCGGCTTGCCGGCCGGCTTGCCGTCGCGAAACGGCACGAAGATCACCTTGTAGCCCACCGGGTTCGGCCGGTTCCAGCTGCCGTGTTCACCCACGAACACACCGTCGGCGAAGGTGTCGCCCATGGCCGGGTTGGAGAAGGCCACGCCCAGCGCCGCCACATGCGAGCCGAGGCTGTAGTCGGGCTTGATCGCGGCTTTCACCTTGTCCGGGTTCTGCGGCCGCACGCGGTCATCGACGTTCTGGCCCCAGTAGCTGTATGGCCAGCCATAGAACGCGCCTTCCTGCACCGAGGTCAGGTAGTCCGGCACCAGGTCCGGGCCCAGCTCGTCGCGCTCGTTGACCACTGCCCACAGTTTGCCGTCGCGTGGTTGGATGGCCAGCGCGGTCGGGTTGCGCAGGCCGGTGGCATAAGGCCGGTGGGCACCGGTCGCAGCGTCCACCTGCCAGACCATGGCGCGGTCGACCTCCGCCTCCATGCCGCGCTCGGTGATATTGCTGTTGGAGCCGATGCCGACGTACAGGTAGCGGCCGTCGGGGCTGATGGCCAGCGACTTGGTCCAGTGGTGGTTGATCTCGGCGGGCAGGTCGGTGACCTTGGTCGGCGGGCCACCGGCCTGGGTCTGGCCGTCCTGGTAATCGAAGCGCACCAGCGCGTCCTGGTTGGCCACGTACAGCTTGCCGTCGGCATAGGCCAGGCCATAGGGGGCATTGAGGTGTTCGGCGAATACCGTCTGCAGTTCGTAGCGGCCATCACCGTCGGCGTCGCGCAGCAGGGTAAGGCGGTTGCCGCCCTTGACCTGGGTGTTGCCCTTGGCCTTGATCTGGCTGGCGATCACGTCCTTGGGCTTGAGCTTGGCGGCGTTGCCGCCACGGCCTTCGGCAACGAGGATGTCGCCATTGGGCAACACCAGGGTCTGGCGCGGGATCTTCAGGTCGGTGGCGATGGCGCTGATGCGGTAGCCCTGGGGCACCTGGGGTTTTTGCTCACCCCAGGCGGCCGGCTGGGCGATCTTCATGCTTGGCAGCAGCCCGCGTTCGGGGGCCGGCAATTTCGGGTCCGGACCATGGGCCTGGGTCTTCTCGCCGTCGCCGCCACAGGCGCTGAGCAGCAGGGCCATGCTCAGGGCGCTCAATGCGTGCTTCATGCTTCGCCCTCCGTGCGCAGGCGGGTCAGGCCGGCCCAGGTGGCGATCATGGCCAGCACCGTGACCACTACTGACAGCACCAGGCCTGCGGGCATCACGGCCCAGGCGTCCTTGGCGTGCTCGAAGGCGTTGACCAGGCCCAGTACCCAGGTGACCAGCAGCAACAGCACGTACAGCAGCGGGCGACCGGCCTTGCGTGGCGCCCGGATCAGGTTGGCCAGGGCAAACAGCAGCGCCAGGCCACTGGATAGCAGGGCCCCGGCGATCAGCCAGGCGGCGAAGTTGCTCCACTGGATCTGGTAGCTCTGGTAGTAGGCAATGTCGCTGAGCAGGGCGCCGAGAAACAGCGGCACGCTGCCGGCGAGCAGGGTCGCGTGCAGCGGCCCTGGGGTGCAACGGGGGAGGGTGGTAGTGGTCACTGGCTAGGCTCCTTGTCGATCGACGATCCTGGGTCGAGGGTGCTTAGGTGAGGATCGTGATCGAGGTGCAATAGTTCAGTGGCGTTTGCCGTTGGCTTTACGGGCGCCTGCAGGAGCCTGGGTCTTGCCTGGGAAATTCAGTCGAGCACGGGCCGCAGGAAGCTGCGCTCATAGCTGAGGATGAAACGCTGCTCGGTGGCCAGGGCAAAGGCGGCGATGCACTCGGGGTCGGTTTCCGAAGCTTTGCGGTACTGCTCGTAGGCCGCCAGGCTGGGGAAGCTGAACAGGGCATAGGCGACATTGTTGGCGCCTTCGCTGGGCAGGAAGTAGCCATGGTGGCTGCCGCCCATGCGGTTGACCAGGCCGATCCACAGCTTGCCATAGGCTTCGAAGGCGGGGACCTGGTAGGGGTCGATGATGTACTTGAGGTGGCAGGTGATCATTGCACGCAATCCTTTGGGTGAGCCGGGGAGGCTCACCTTACCGTGCACGGGAGTGGGCGGCTAGGGCCTGGCCTGGCGCCAGATCAATTGCTCGGTGGGATACCCCTGCTTGCGCGCCAGCGCCAGTAGCTGGTCGCGGGTCTGGTCGCTGACGGTCGCGGTGCGCGACAGCAGCCACAGGTATTCGCGGTTCGGGTGGCCGACCAGTGCCACGCGGTAATCCGCATCGTGGTACAGCACCCAATACTCGCCTTTGGTCAGGTTCGGTGCCAGGCGGCTGAACCAGTTGTCGAAGCGCACCCAGAGCTTGTCGGTGCGGCCGGGCACCTGCGCCTCGGCGATGCCATTGGCCTGGTTCCATTGGCCGTCCTTTTCCAGGCAGCGGTTGGTGACGTCGATGCGCCCGTCCTCGCGCAGGCCATAACGGGCCTCGGACTGCACGCAATTGCGCTGGAAGAACATCGGCAGGCGCGCCAGTTCATACCAGGTGCCCTGATAGCGCTGGAGCTCGACCTGTTGCGTGGTGGGCGGTGGCTGCTCGTCGCGGGCGCTGGTGCAGCCCGTGAGCGCGAGGGTAAGGCAGCAGCAAAACGGCACGGCCAGGCGCATCGCCATGGGAAACCTCCTGAAGGGGGGAAAGGCTCACATGGCTTTCGATGCGCGGGCCGGCCAAAGGTTTTACTGGGCTGGGCGGGAAGTTTCCACGCTCAGTACTTCGGTAAAGATGGCTTCGACGGTCTGGTCGACCTTGAGGTTTTTCATCCGTGCCTGCAGTTCGGGATTCTCGACCTTGACCACCTGCAGTTTGCCTTCGGGCGGCAGCAGGGTGACTTCATGAGTGTTCAGGTCGATCTTCTTGATCTGCGAGGTGACCTTGACCTGGCGGAAAGCCTCGCCACCTGGGTTGGGGTTGGCCGCGGTGGCGCGGATGGTGCCCGATTCCTCGGAGGCCTTGGGCGCGCCGCCGACATTGGTGTTCAGTACATAGGCGATGGCACGGGTGACTTTGATGTCGACCTGGTCGCCGACCTTGAGGTTGGGCAGGGCCTTGGCCTGTTCGGTGAGCTGGAAGGTCACGTCCTTGTCGTGGGGACCCTTGACCGTGACCTGGCGGTTGGGCAGGTCGATCTTGGTCACTTCGGTGGTGATATGGCTTTCCAGCGCCTCGCTGGCGATGGGCAGTTCGGCCGCGTGGGCGGCGAGGCTGGCGGCGGACAATAACGAGGCGAAAGCAACAGCGCGTGCGAGGGTGGCAGTCATTGGCCTGTCTGCCTTGTGGTCGATACCGGTGGATGTATGCGAGAAGAAGCATAGACACAGGTTGGCAGATGTGTGGAGCGTGTCGGCCTCATCGCGGGGCAAGCCCGCTTGTGTCTTGAAAGGCTCTTAGACTGAAGGGGTGAGAGCGGTGGATGGCAGACTGCAAGCCGGCGGTGCCCTAGAGCACGTGTGGGAGCATAGTCGCCATCCACCCCTCACTCTGACCTGAAGCCCGAACAGTTGGATGAGGTGCGAGCTCGAAATCACAAGCGTGGGATAGGTCAGAGCGCTCTCACTTCCCAGTGTAAGAGGGCTTGGCCATGATTTCCTGTTTCGTTGGTATCGATGTTTCGAAGGCGACCCTGGACGTGGGGTTCTGGCCTGAACTTTCCAAGCCATTCCAGCTGAGGAATGACCCTGAGGGGATTGCCCAGCTGATTGCCTGCTTGAACGAGCTTGAGGTCGAGCGGATCGTGCTCGAGGCTACGGGGGGCTATGAGAAAGCGGTTTTCAAGGCGTTACGCATCGCTGATTTGGATGTCGTTCGCGTCAACCCCAAACGCTCTCATGACTATGCCCAAGCAATTGGTCAACTGGCCAAAACCGACAGGATCGATGCCTTGATGCTGGCCAAGTTCGCCCAGCATCTTGCATCTCCCTCAAAGATCGAGCCCAGTCAGGCACGTGATGAGCTGAGCGAGCTGGTCAAGCTACGGGATCAGATCGTTGAGCATCGCGACGATGACAGGCGTCGAATCAAGCAAGCGACTTCCCCTGTAGCAATCACCTTCTTCACTGAGCACATTGCGTCTCTCAACGCTCAGATCAAGGCATTGGATAAACACCTTGCGCAGGCCTCAAAGGCGCTGAACAGCGAGAAAGCCAAGCACTTGGCATCAGTCAAAGGCGTAGGCCTGATTACGACTGCCAAGCTGATGGCCTATTTGCCCGAACTGGGCACGCTGAGCGGACGGAAGATCACCGCCCTGGTGGGGCTGGCGCCCTATAACAAGGACAGTGGGAGCAAGAGCGGCCCACGCAAGATCGAGGGCGGGCGCTACAAAGTTCGTGGCGTTATCTACATGGCGGCTTGGGTGATGATCAGGCACGTCCCTGAGTTCAAGACCCGGTATGACGCACTGGTAGCGCGTGGTAAGCGCCCCAAAGTAGCCGTGGTGGCTTGCATGCGCGTGTTGCTGGTGCGGCTGAATGCCATGCTGAGGGACGGTACGCCATGGAAGGACCATAAAACCCAGGCGCCCGCAGCCTGATCTCTCGGGGGTATTGCCGATAGCGGGGCTTCGCCAGCGACTCCATCTGCAGGGTGTCGCTGGCGAAGCTATGTCTGAAAGGATCTTTCTAAAAAAATCCCCTCAAGACAGTTGCTCCCACGATCGTCAGCCAGCAGAGTTGCGAGCAGTACCAACGTGGGAGCGGGCTTGCCCCGCGATGAGGCCGGTTCAGGCATTACGAAGGTTGATGGTCACGCTCGCGCTTGGCCCCGGATACGCTCACCGCCCCCGGCAAGCTCACGGCATTCTTGGCGGCCAGCACTTCGGCCATCACGCTCACCGCGATCTCCGCCGGGGTCTTGCTGCCGATGTAGATGCCGATGGGGCCATGCAGGCGTTGCAGCGAAACCTCGCTCTCGCCGAAATGTTCAATCAAGCGCTCGCGGCGCAGCTGGCTGTTGCGCCGCGAGCCGATGGCGCCAATGTAGAACGCCGGGCTGTGCAGGGCCTCGAGCAGCGCCAGGTCGTCGAGCTTGGGGTCATGGCTGACGGCGATGATGCAGGTACGCAGGTCTGCGTTGAAGGCGCGTACCGCATCGTCCGGCATGCCCTTGAGGTGCTCGACGCCGGCCACCGCCCAGGTGGCCATGTGTTCGGGGCGAGGGTCGCACACCGCCACCCGGAAGCCGTTGAACAAGGCCATGGTCGCCAGGTACTCGGCCAGGGCCCCGGCGCCGATCAGCAGCATGCGGTAGCCGGGGCCGAGGGTGTTGACCATGTGCTGGCCGTCGAAGCTGAACTGCTCGGGGGTGGCGGTGGCTGCCAGGCTCACCGCGCCGCTTTGCAGGGCCAGTCGGCGGCGCATCAGCCGGCCCTGGTCGAGGTGCTCCAGCAGTTGTAGCAGGGGCAACGCGGCCGGTTCGAATTCCAGGATCAGCTCCAGGGTGCCGCCACAGGGCAGGCCGAAGCGGTGGGCCTCGTCGGCGCTGACGCCATAGCGAATCACCTCGGGCCTGCCCTGAGGCAGGCCGGGGCCGCCATAGGCGGTGGTGTAGCGATGAATCAGGTCGTCTTCGATGCAGCCGCCGGACACGCTGCCAACCACCCGGCCATCGTTGCGCAGCGCCATCATCGAGCCGACCGGGCGAGGGGAGGAGCCCCAGGTGCGGGCGACAGTGGCGAGCAGCACGCGGTGCCCGGCCTGGAGCCAGTCGTGGGTGGTGCGCAGGACCAGCAGGTCGATGCTTTCCATGGTGTCCTCGGTTGTCTGTGCTCCACGCTTCACACGTGGGAGCGGGCTTGCCCCGCGATGGCGGTATCAGCGCATATGCAGGATGATCGGGCTGCTGCTGGCAGGGTCGGTATGCCCGCGCAGTTCGCCCACCGCCTTGGCCTGCACCGCGCCACCCTGATTGCCCCAGGCACTGCGGGCGAAACTCAGCACCTCGGCGATCTCCCGGTCCGACAGCTGCTCGCGGAACGCCGGCATGCGGTAGGCGTCCGGCACCCCGGCGGCGACGATGCGCTGCGAGCCGTTGAGGGTGATGTTGATCGCCGAGGCATTCTCTGCGGCCAGCATCGAGGTGGCCCCCGCCAGCGGCGGCATCCACTCGGCCTGGCCCTTGCCATCCGCGCCATGGCAGCTGGCGCAACGGGTCGCGTAGGTGTGCGCGCCGGGCGCATCAGGTGCGGTGGCCGTCGCCTGGTACTGCCAGGGCGCACCATCACGCCGAGGGTCACCGGGCAATGCCTTGAGGTAGCGGGCGATCGCGCCCAGGTCGTCGTCGCTCATGAACTGCGTGGAATTGTTGAACGCCTCGGTCATCGAGCCGTACACCACCGCATGGCGATTGCGCCCGCTCTTGAGGAACTGCACGATCTCGGCTTCGCTCCAGCGCCCGAGCCCGGTGTTGTGGTCCTGGCGCAGGCTCGGCGCGTACCAGCCATCGAGCAGGGCCCCGGCGAGGAACGGCGCGCCGCTTTCGTCCAGGGCTTTCTCGTTGAAGGCCAGGCCCCGAGGCGTATGGCAACTGCCGCAGTGGCCGGGGCCCTGGACGATGTAGGCGCCGCGATTCCACAGCGGATCCTGGTCGGGTTTCTGCGCATAGGCGGTGGTCGGTGCGAAGAGGCCGTTCCACAGGGCGATGGGCCAGCGCAGGTTCAATGGCCAGGGAATGCTGCTGGGTATATTGGCTTCGGCTGCCGGTTGCACGCCCTTCATGAAGAACGCGTAGAGCGCCCGCACATCGTCATCGCTGAGCTTGGCATAGGACGGGTAGGGCATGGCCGGGTACAGCCGTCGCCCTCCCGGCGCGACGCCCTGGCGCACGGCACGGTCGAAGTCGGCCAGGCTGTAGGCGCCGATGCCGTGGTCGCGATCCGGGGTGATGTTGGTGGCATGGATCGCCCCCAGCGGCGTGGCCATTTCCAGGCCTCCGGCAAAGGGCGCCTTGCCCGGCAGGCTGTGGCAGGCCACGCAGTCGCTGAGGCGGGCGACGTATTCGCCGCGGCTGACCAGGGCGGCGTCGGCGCTGTCCGAGGCGCTGAAGGGCGAGGCAGGCTCGCGGGTGACGTACCAGGCCAGCAGGCCTGCCGCGACCAGGCACGGCAAGGCCAGCCAGCCTGCGGTTCTTGCGAATCGGCTGTTGTTCATGGGCTGTCCTTGTCGTGTCAGCTGAAGGTATGGCGGCTCAGGGGCATACTGCGCACGCGCTGGCCGGTAAGCTGCGCCACGGCGTTGGCCACCGCGGGCGCCACCGCCGGCAGCGGCGGTTCACCGATGCCGCCCATCTTCGCCCCGCTCTCGACGATGCGCACATGCACCCGGGCCATGCGCGATGGCGGCAGCATCGGGTACAGGTCGTAGTTGCGCGCCCGTGGCATGCCGTTCAGCCACACCGATTCTTCCAGCAGCACCTGGGACAGGCCCAGGGATACCGCGCCGTTGACCTGGGCCTCGATGATCGCCGGGTTGACGATGCTGCCCGGGTCGATGGCCTGCCAGATGTCGTGCACCTTGACCTGGCCACCCTCCAGCGACACTTCGGCGATGACCGCCGCCTCCGAGCCGAACGGCGAGGCCATGGCCACGCCGCGGGCGCGCTTGCTGCCGTCCTCGGCGGTGAACGGGCCGCGCTTCCAGCCGCCGGACAGCTCGCCCACCGCCTGCAGCAGGGCGGTCAGGCGTGGGTTGTCCCGCAGTAGCTGCAGGCGCAGCTCGAAGGGATCGTGGCCGCCCTTGTCGGCCAGCTCGTCGAGGAACGACTCGTAGAAGAAGTCGTTCAGCGAATTGCCCACCGAGCGCCAGTAGCCGAGCATGGCCGGGCCTTTGACATAGATCTGCGCGATGCGTTTGTTGGCGATGGCGTAGGCCTTGCCCGACAGCCCTTCCAGGGCTGTGGGATCGACCGTGTCGCCCTGCTTGCCAGCAATGGCCTCGGTCGGGCCTTCGGTGGCGCTGATCGCCTCGATGGCCACCGGCAGGCCTTTCTCGTCCAGCGCGGCGCGGAACTTGACCACGGCCATGGGGCGCATGGCATCGCGCAGGAACTCCTCCTCGCGGCTCCAGATCAGTTTCACCGGCCTGCCGACCGCCTTGGCCAGGGCGATGGCCTGCGGGTAGGGGTTGGCCGAGTCGTACAGGAAGTGCCGGCCGAAGAAACCGCCGAGCAGGGGCGAATGCAGGGTGATCCGCGCCGGGTCCAGGCCGGTGCGCTTGGCGATATCGTCGCGGAACATGTCCTGGGCCTGGTTGGGCAGCCACACTTCCAGCGAGCCGTCGGGGTTGAAACGGGCGGTGGCGGAGGGCGGCTCCAACTGCGCGTGGTTGAGGAACTGGTTGTGGTAGGTGGCCTCGACCTTGGTCTTGGCCCCGGCCAGGGCGCTGGCGACATCGCCCTGGTTTTCCTCGTCGCGGCTCGGCCCGGTCTGGGCGGCCAGGTGTTCGCGCCAGCCATCGCTGGAAAAATCGGCAGGCATAGGCCGCACCTGGCTGTCGGCGGCCACTTCCTTCCAGTCCACCTGCAGCGCTTCCACCGCGCGCTTGGCGTGCCACCAGCGTTCGGCGACCACGGCGACCGCACCGGGCAGTTGATGCACCGAGTGCACGCCCTTCATGGCCTTGACCTGTTCCTCGTTGCGCAGGTTGCCTACGGTCATGCCCAGGCGCGGGGCATGCTGCACGGCGGCGTGGAGCATGCCGTCGACCTTGACGTCGATGCTGTAGACGGCCTTGCCGGTGGACTTGTCGTAGGCGTCGAGGCGCTGCACCGGCTTGCCGATCCAGCGGAACTGGCTGGGGTCGCGCAGCTTGACGCTGGCAGGGTCGGGCACCGGCAGGTCCATGGCCTTGGCGGCCAGTTCGCCGTAGCCCAGCGCACGGCCCGAGGCCGCGTGCACCACCTTGCCAGGCTCGGTGCTCAATTCACCAACTGGCACCCCCAACTGCTCGGCGCCGGCCTGCAGCAGCATGGCGCGGGCCAGGGCGCCGAGGCGGCGCATGGTCGGGTAGCTCATGCGCACCGACATGCTGCCGCCGGTGATGCGCAGGCCGTTCTCCATCACCACGTAGGCCTCGCCCGCTGGCGCGCTTTCGACCACGAAGGTGGCCGGGTCGGCGTCCAGTTCCTCGCCGATGATCTGCGCCATGGCCGTGTTGACCCCTTGCCCGCCCTCCATGAACGGGCTGAGCAGGTGCACGCTGCCGTCCGCGCGGATTTCCAGGAAGGCCGGCACCTGGGTGCCGCGCTCAGTGGTCGCGGCTGCGGCCTGTACCCGCGCCGAGCCCAGCGGCAGGCCGAAGCCCAGCACCAGTGCGCCGATGGCGCTGCCGGCAAGAAAGCGCCGACGCGACAGGTTGACCGTTTCGCCGCTGCGCAGCCGTGCCAGGTCGTCAGGGGTGTCGATACGCGCGTTCATCAGGCGTGCTCCCCTTGGGTCAGTTCGTGCACGGCGGCATGGATGGCGTTGTAGGTGCCGCAGCGGCACAGGTTGACCATGGCCGCGTCGATCTGTTCGGTGCTGGGTTTGGGGGTGTGCTTGAGCAGCGCGGTGGCCGCCATCACCTGGCCGGACTGGCAGTAGCCGCACTGGGCCACCTGGTGCTCGACCCAGGCGGCGACCACGCGCTTGCCCACGGCGTCGGCTTCGATGGCCTCGATGGTGGTGACTTCACGACCGACCACGCCGGCCACCGGGGTGACGCAGGCGCGCACCACATTGCCGTCCACCAGCACCGAGCAGGCGCCGCATTGGGCTAGGCCGCAACCGTACTTGGTGCCGGTCAGGCCCAGGTCATCGCGGATCACCCAGAGCAAGGGCGTGTCGGCGTCAGCCTCGACCTGGTAGGTCTGCTGGTTGATTCTTAGTTCCATGGGCTCACCTGCTGATCATCGGTTCTGGAAGTGGGGAATACGCTGTTCCCCAATCCAGAAACGCTAGCACATGGCCCCGTTGCGCAATCGATGCACCCCGCAGGTTCAGAGGATCAGGCAAGCAATCCGGTGGAATGCGCAAGCCTCCTCAATCGATGCGCGGGTGCTGCTGGGCCAGGGTCTTGCGCTTGGCCTCCAGCTCGGCGATCTGCGCGTCGATGTCCTCGATCTTCTGTTCGATGTTGTCGTGGTGCTCCTGCAGCAGTTCGCGGGCTTCGTCGATATCCGAGGCCGCCGGGGCGGCGCCGCGTAACGGACGGTTGGCGGTCTCCTTCATGGTCAGGCCGGTGAGCAGGCCGATCACGGCGATCACCATCAGGTAATAAGCCGGCATGTACAGGTTCTCGGTGGTTTCCACCAGCCAGGCGGCGAGGGTCGGGGTCAGACCGGCGATCAGCACCGAAATGTTGAAGGCGCTGGCCAGGGCGCTGTAGCGGATATGCGTGGGAAACATCGCCGGCAGGGTCGAGGCCATCACGCCGATGAAGAAGTTCAGCAGCACGGCGAGGATCAACAGGCCGGCGAAGATCACCGCCAGCTTGCCGCTGGTGATCAGCATGAACGCCGGGATCGCCAGGGCGAACAGGCCGACGCTGCCGATGATGATGAATGGCTTGCGCCCCCACTTGTCGCTGAGCAGGCCGATGATCGGCTGCACGAACAGCATGCCGACCATGATCGCGATGATGATCAGCACGCCGTGGTCTTCGCTGTAGTGCAGGTTGTGCGAGAGGTAGCTGGGCATGTAGGTGAGCAGCATGTAGTAGGTGACGTTGGTGGCGATCACCACGCCGATGCAGGTCAGCAGGCTGCGCCAGTGCTGGGTCGCCACCTCCTTGAACGACACTTTCGGGCCGCTGGCCAGGCCTTCGCGGTCACCTTGCTCGAGTTTTTCGACGTGTTGCTGGAAGGCCGGGGTTTCTTCCAGCGCGTGGCGCAGGTACAGGCCGATCAGGCCCAGCGGCAGGGCCAGGAAGAACGGCAGGCGCCAGCCCCATTCGAGGAACTGTTCCTCGCCGAGGAGCGTCGAGATCAGCACCACCACGCCGGCGCCGAGGACAAAGCCGGCGATCGAGCCGAAGTCCAGCCAGCTGCCGAGGAAGCCGCGCTTGCGGTCCGGGGCGTACTCGGCGACGAAGATCGAGGCGCCGGTGTATTCACCGCCCACCGAGAAGCCCTGGGCCATCTTCGCCAGCAACAGCAGGATCGGCGCCCAGATGCCGATGCTGGCGTAGGAGGGGATCAGACCGATGGCGAAGGTGCTCAGGGACATGATCACGATGGTCGCGGCCAGCACTTTCTGGCGCCCGTAGCGGTCGCCCAGGGCGCCGAAGAACAGCCCGCCCAGCGGGCGGATCAGGAAGGGCACGGAGAAGGTGGCCAGCGCCGCGATCATCTGCACGCCGGGGCTGGCGTTGGGGAAGAACACCTTGCCAAGGGCATAGGCGACGAAGCCGTAGACGCCAAAGTCGAACCATTCCATCGCGTTGCCCAGGGCGGCGGCGGTGATGGCCTTGCGCATCTTGGCGTCGTCGACGATGGTGATGTCCTTCAAGCCGATGGGCTTGACGGGTTTTCTGCGTGATTTCATGGGCCGTTGTCCTTGAAGGCTTGGGGGCATGGCCATGGTTTGGCCAGCCTTGTACCTAGGGTCAGATACAACGGCGCGCTAAATAATTCCCTGCTGGATCATTTGTGTGCGGCATGGATGGCCCTGGCGCGGGGCAAGCCCGCTTCTACAGAGGCCATCGGGCAAGCGATCAGAGCGTGCGTGACATCAGCCAGTGCTGCTGCCCCCAGGCCTCGAAGGGTTCCAGCGGTGCCCAGCCACGCTTGGCGTAGTAGGCGCTCTGGTCGTGGGTGTGCAGGTAGAGCGTGGAGACTCCGCTGCTGCGTGCATGGTCGCAGATGCCTTCGATCAGTTGCTCCGCCAGGCCTTGCCCTCGTGCTTGCGGGGTGACGAACACGCAGGCCAGCCACGGACCAAGGTCGCTGCGCCCGGGCAGGTCGTCGCTGGCCAGGGCGGTGCTGCCCAGCAGGCGGTCGCCGTCGAGGGCGACCAGGCATCGCCATTGGCCGTTGCGCTGGCCTTCGGCGAACTCGCGTTGCCAGTCGCTAATCGGCACGTCCGCGTACTCGTAGTGGAACTGTTGGTGCAGCCACTGGGCGAGGGTATCGCTGTGGGCCATGTGGTGTTCAAGCCAGTCCAGGCGGGGCATGCTGTTGTCCTTGTCGAGGGGCATTTCAGTGCGGTGGGCTGTGATGTCGCGAGCATACACCAGGCCTCTAACGCGTACTCGAGTTGCAAGTGCATTCGAGGGCAGTCGCTTCAATAGAGTCGAAAGTTCAGCACGAATCGTCGCCGCACGGGCCAATTATTCGGCTTAGTTTCGGCGCGTTTCACCGAGGTAGAATCCTCTTGTGTGTTTCCAAGTTGCTGTACGTAGGCGGCATGCGACTAAAGTCCGGTGTCTCCCGCTCGTGTCTAGAAGTACCGTTGGCTCAAACAGTCGGCAAGTTTGATTGTTGGACGATCTCGCGCGTCAGTCCCTCTAGCCTCTGCAATACGGGGTGTCGGGTGACCAGGTGGTCATGCCAGGCTTCGGGTGGTAATTGGCAGTCATTAACTTTTCCGTGAGCGTTTCAGTGAATAACGCTCAACTTTCTAAAGTTATTGCACGTGTGCCGATAACTCTCGGTAACCGTGCCGGGAAGTTCCAAGTGCTGCGATTCTCGCTGTGCCTTTGCCTGCGAATGGGTGTTGTATGTCGTACCTGTCTGCTATTGATTGCCGTCGCGTATCGCTGTGTGTCGTATTGGCTTGCCTGTCCCTGGGCAACGTGCGGGCTGAGACGTTCGTGCCTGGCCAGGAAGTGTTGCGCCAACAGCAACAGCAACAACAGGACCTGCAGCAACTGCAACTGGAGCAACGCCGCCGCCAACTACAGCGCGGTGCGTTCACAGGGCCCGATACATCCGCGCAGGTCCCTCAGGCCGCGGCTCCGGATACGCACTGCTGGCCGCTGGCCGGGGTGCGGGTGGGCGGCGTCACCCTGATCGACCGTGCCACCCTCGATGCGCGCATCGATCCGCTGGTGGCGGCGTGCATGGGCGTGGGGCAGATCAACCAGCTGCTGGCGAGTATCACCGCGCTGTACCTGGAAAAGGGCTATATCGCCAGCCGGCCCTACCTGAGCAGCGCCCCGACAGCCGGGCAGTCGCTGGACATCCTGGTGGACGAGGGCTACCTGGAGGCCATCGAACTGGCCGACCAGCGCCTGCCGGTGTCGCTGGCCGGGGCCTTCCCCGGCATGCTCGGCGAGCCGCTGAACCTGCGTGACCTGGAGCAGGGCCTGGACCAGCTTAACCGCCTGCGCTCGGTCGACCTGACCGCCGACATCGCCCCCGGCAGCCAGCCGGGCGCCTCGCGGATCATCCTGCGCCCGCGCAGCGCCGGCCAGCCACGGGTGGCCGTGGGCCTGGGCCTGGACAACTTCGGCAGCGCCAGCACCGGGCGCGATCGTCGCGTGCTCAGCCTGGGCCTGGACAACCCGCTGGCACTCAACGACCTGCTCAGCCTGTCGGCCAGCGATACCCTCAACCAGGGCGACCGTTACAGCCGCAACGCCAGCCTGTACTACGCGATCCCCTATGGCTACTGGACCTTCAGCCTGTTCGCCAGCCATGCCGAGTACCGCTCGCCGGTCAAGCTCAGCACGCTGACCTTGCATAGCCGCGGCATCACCGACCAGCTCAGCCTGCGCGGCGAGCGCGTGCTGTGGCGTGACCAGCGCCATCAACTGAGCGCCAGCCTGCAACTGGCGCACAAGGATGTCGACAGCGAGTTCGCCAAGGTGCGCCTGGACGTGCAGAGCCCGACGCTGACCGTGGCCGAGGCCGGGCTCAACCTGTTCTGGCTCGACCACGCGGTGTGGAACCTGGACCTCAACTATGCCCAGGGGCTGCATTGGTTCGGTGCCGACGATGACGCCGATCGCCCGGTGCCCGACCTGCCCAGGGCGCAGTTCCACAGGTACCGCGCCGGGCTCAGCCAGTGGCGCAATGGCCAGCTGCTGGGTCAGGCCTGGCAGTGGCAGAGCCAGCTCAACCTGCAGTACAGCCCCGACCCGCTGCCGGCCATCGAGCAGTTGCTCGGCACCGACGATTCGGCCGTGCGCGGCTACCGCATCAGCAGCCTGTCCGGGGCCAGTGGGGCGGTATGGCGCAACACCCTCCGCCTGCCGTGGCGGGCGCAGGGGCCGTTGAGCGTCACCCCACGGCTGGGCCTGGACCACGGCTGGATCAAGGCCGACCACGGCGCCGCCAGCCAGCGCCTGAGCGGCGCGAGCCTGGGCGTGAACCTGGGCTGGAAGGCGCTGCAGCTGGACCTCGACTACCAGCGCAGCCTCAACACTCCCCGCGGTTACCAGCGCGAGCCTGAAGTCTGGCTGTTCAGGGCCGCCGTGCAGATCTGAGCGCACCGATTTAGCAGTACCTACATGGAGAGTGACCTATGCCCAAGACCCCCTTTACCTTCAATTTGTCCCCGCAAGGCAAGCTGCGCTGGGCGATCGCCAGCCTGCTGCTGGCCACCAGCCTGCCCCAGGCGCTGGCCGGCGGTGTGGTGGTCGCCCCCGGGCCCGGGGGCACGGCGCAACTGCAGACCCAGGGCGGCGTGCCCATCGTCAATATCGTCGCCCCCAACGGCGCGGGCCTGTCGCATAACCAGTTCCTCGACTACAACGTCGACCGCCAGGGTCTGGTACTGAACAACGCCCTGCAGGCCGGGCACTCGCAGCTGGCCGGCGAGCTGGCGGCCAACCCGCAGTTCCAGGGCCAGGCGGCGAGCGTGATCCTCAATGAAGTGGTCAGCCGCAATGCCTCCGCCATCAATGGCGCCCAGGAAATCTTCGGCCGTGCCGCCGACTACGTGCTGGCCAACCCCAACGGCATCTCGGTCAATGGTGCCAGCTTCATCAACGCGCCCAATGCCAGCCTGGTGGTGGGCCGACCCGAGCTGGACGCGGGCCGGCTCAAGGCCCTGGGCACCCAGGACGCCAACGGCCAGTTGCAGGTGCAGGGCGCCGGCCTGCGCAACGACGGCGGTTCGGTCAACCTGATCGCCCCGCGCATCGACAGCCAGGGCCGACTGGATGCCCGGGACCAGCTCAACCTCACCGTGGGCCGCAACCAGGTGGATTACGCCAGCGGCCAGGTCAAGGTGCTCGACGGCGGCGCGGCCAGCGGCGAGCAGCGTATCGACGCCAGCCTGTTCGGCGCAATGCAGGCCGGGCGCATCAATATCGTCAGCACCGCGCAGGGTGCCGGGGTGCGGGTCGGGCCAGGGCAGATCGAAGGCCGCGACGGCGTGCGCATCGACTCGGCGGGTAACCTGAACATCAGCGGCGCCGCCGTGGCCGACTCGCTGCAAGCGACCCGTGCGGGCGTGCGCAGCAGCCAGGGCGATGTGCAACTGCATGGTGCCCAGGACCTGACCCTGGCCGCCGCCGACGTGGCCGGGCGCGACGTCAAGCTCGACGCCGGGCGCAACCTCACCCTGAGCACCGTGCAAAGCCGCAAGCTCCAGGAAAAACGCGAGAGCTGGCGCAGCGGTGCACTGGGCATCGATTGGGAAACCTACCAGCGCACCCAGACCGACAGCGATACCCGCGAGCATGGGGTGCAGGTCGTGGCCCAGCGTGATGCTCGGGCGAACGCCGGCCAGGATGTCACCGTCAATGCCGCCAGCATCGAGGCGCCCGGCCAACTGAGCCTGAACAGCGGGGGCGACCTGCGCCTGACCGCTGCCACCGAACGCCAGGTCAACAGCGACCAGGGCAAGCACACCAAGGGCTTCTGGAAGGCCGACTGGGACAATCGCAGCGAAACCCAGCGCAGCGTCACCAGCCAGCTCAAGGGCGGCAATATCGAACTGCGGGCCAAGGCTTCGGTGCTGGCCGAAGGTGCCCAGCTGACCAGCGGCCAGGACATCCGCATTGCCGGCAAGCAGGTGCAGATCAGCAACGCCTCGCGCACCGACCAGCGCGACAGCCAGAACCAGCAGAGCAAGTTCTTCGGCGTCAGCCACAACGAAGCCAAGCAGAACAGCCGGGAAAGCACCGCCGTGCGCAGCGAGCTGGTGGGCCGGTGGCAGCGTTGGCCTGAACAGCGCCGAAGGCATCGAGGTGGTCGGCTCCACGGTCAAGGCCACCGGCGCGTTGAACGCCGACGCGGCGGGCAACCTGAAGGTCGCCTCGGCCCAGGACACCCGCGAGCACGGCAGCGCCAGCAGCAGCCGTGGTTTCGTGGCCTCGGCCAAGGAGACCGCGCCGGGCTCGGGGCAGTATCGCGCCGGCGTCGGCTATGCGAGCGATCGCCAGAGCGCCACTGGCAGCCAGGTCAGCCAGCAGGGTTCCAGCCTCAGCGGCAGCGAGGTTCAGCTGACCGCCGGCGCTGACCTGACCGTCAAGGGCGCAGCGGTGAAGTCCACGGCAGGCGACACCACCCTGGCCGGCAAGCAGGTGTCGTTGCTGGCCGAGCAGGACAGCCGCAGCGAGTCCCGCGACAGCAGCCACACCGGGGGTGGCGTCTACCTCACCGCCGGCCTCGACCGTGCCGGCGCCGGGGTCGACTTCGCCCATGGCACCCAGCAGGACACCGCAAGCAGCAGCACTGCCAAGACCACCGGCATCGACAGCGCCGGCAGCTTGACCATCAAGGCCGACACCCTGGCCAGCGAAGGCGCCCAGGTCAACAGCGCCGGCACCCTGAGCGTCAGCGCCAACCAGGTGGACAACCGCGCGGCTCGCGACACCACCAGCAGCAGCCACCAGCAGAGCAACTGGACGGCGGATGTCGGCGTCAATGTCGAATACAAGGACATCGCCCGGCCGATCGCCGGGGTGGTCAAGGATGTGGTGGACGGCAAGGTGTCGGTGAAGGACGCGCTCGACGGCAAGCTGCCGCTGGGCGATGTCAAGGACGTGCTTGCCGGCAAGACCTCGCTGACCGACGCCCTGGGCAAGCTCGGCACGCCGAACCTGGGCGTCGACCTGGCCGTGGGCCATGCCAGCCAGCAGCAGGGTGAGCAGACCGGCACCGCGGTGGTCAGCCAGTTCAACGGCCAGGGCGTCCAGCTGGATGTGGCTGGTGCGCTGAAGGACCAGGGCACCCAGTACAACGCCAACGGCGGCGCGCTGAACGTCAAGGCCGGCGCGTTGCAGGCCGAGGCCGCCAGCAACACCCACAGCCGCAGCGAGCAGCAGGTGAATGCCGATGTATCCGCCCGGGTCTACACCAAGACCGGCGAGGACCTGAATGTGACCGCCAGTGGTTCGGGGGGAAGCAAGAGCCTGGCCGAAGACCGTTCCACTGCCGTGGTCGGCACCTTCAGTGGCAATCAGGGCCTTAACATCCAGGTCGGCGGCGATGCCCGCTTCGAAGGCAGCCGCCTCGACGGTGGCCAGGGCGCGGTGGCCGTCAACACTGGCGGCAAGCTGGCCCTGGAGCAGGCCAGCAACCATGAGCGTCGCGACACCCGCAGCCTCGGTGGCAGCGCTTCGCTGACCGTGGGCACCTTGCCGGTGGGTGACAAGGTCGACCTGGGCGCCGGGTTGCAACTCGACCATGCCGGCGAACACAGTGCCGACAGCAAGGCCCAGGTGGCGAGCATCAGCGGCAGCGGCCCGGTGCGGTTGGGCAGCGGTGGCGACCAGACCTTGCAAGGTACGCGCATCGACGCGACGGGCCCGGTCGAACTCAAGGCCGGTGGCGCTCTTGACCTGCAGGCCGCCAGCGACACCCGGACTGTCAGCGGCAGCCACCTGGGCGGCGGTCTCAACCTCGGCGGCAAGGTAGCCACCGGTGAGCAGGGCCGCGACCTGAGCGGCAAGCTGGGCGGCAACTTCAATGTGGGCCAGACCAACGAACGCTCGCAGACCCTGAGCGGCGGCCAGCTGAACAGCCGCGCCAATGTGGACCTGGCCGGCCAGTCGGTGCATCTGCAGGGCACGCAGGTCGCTGCTGCGGGCGTCAACGTCGGCGCAGGCGAGGGTGGCCTGGCGCTGGAGTCGGCGCAGTCCACCCAGAGCCGCAACAACTGGGGCGTCGAGCTGAAGGCCGGCGGCAACCTGAGCCGCAATATCCCCGGTCGACGCCGGCAAGCAGGCCACTGCGTCCCAAGACTTCGACCTCGGCGGCAAGGTGCACGTGGATCATCTGCAGGGCACCACCCAGCAGAACAGCCGGATCGCCGCCGACACGGTGGCGTTGAACAGCACGGGCGCGGCGCAACTGAGCGGCGCCCGTGTCGAAGGCCAGCACATCGGCGGCAAGCTCGACGGCGGGCTCAGTATCCAGGAGCGTCAGGACACCACCACCTCGGTACGTCTCGACCTGGGCGCCGGCCTTGTCGGCAAACCAGGCGAGGCCAAGGACGGCGAAGCCAAGCCCGCCTTCGGCTACACGCCGTCGTTCAATGCCCAGGGCGAGTTCGTGCGCAAGGCCGGGGTCCAGGAAACGTCGCAGATCACGGCGCAGCGCGAGCTGGGGCTGCAGGTCAAGGGCGTGGAGCAGGGCGGGAACACGGTCGGGGCCGAGGTGAAACCACTCGGTTACCAGGTCAAGGCCACCCTCGACCTGCCCAAGCTGCCTGAAGCCGGCCTGCCCAGCGTGTCGCTGGATGACGGCAAGCTGAAGGTCGGGCCGGTGACGGTCGAGGGGCAGCTTGATGATCTGACCAACAAAGGCTGACGGGGCCGCTCTGCGGCCCATCGCGGGGCAAGCCCGCGCCTACAGGCGATTGCTATCCCTGTAGGCGCGGGCTTGCCCCGCGAACGTTCAGACCGCCGAAAACACCGACCCGGTAATCCGTTCGCTCAACAGCTCCAGAACCCGCAACCCCGCCAGCGAGTTGCCCGAGGCGTTCAGCGCCGGCGACCACACGCAGATGCTGTAGCGCCCCGGCACCACCGCGACGATGCCGCCGCCCACGCCGCTCTTGCCCGGCAGCCCGACGCGGTAGGCGAAATTGCCGGCCTCGTCATACAGCCCGCTGGTGGCCATGATCGCATTCACTTGCTGCGCCTGGCGCGGGCTGAGCACTTGTTCGCCGCTGTGCGGGCAGTAGCCGCTGTTGGCCAGGAAGGCGAAGCCACGGGCGACGTCGGCGCAGCTCATCGACAGCGCGCAGTGGTGGAAGTAGCTGCGCAGCACCGCGTCGACATCATTGTGGAAGTTGCCGAAGGCCTGCATCAGGTAGGCCATGGCCGCATTGCGTGCGCGGTGCTGGTACTCCGACTCGGCCACCACCGTGTCGCTGACGATACGCGGATTGGCCGCCAGGCGGCGGACGAAGTCGCGCATCGACAGGGTGGGGGTGGCATAGCGCGACTGGTTGATGTCGCAGATCACCAGCGCCCCGGCATTGATGAACGGGTTGCGCGGCCGGCCCTTTTCCACCTCCAGCTGCACCAGCGAGTTGAACGCCTGCCCCGAAGGCTCGTAGCCCAGCCGCGACCAGATGTCTTCGCCGCTGTGGTTGATCGCTTGCACCAGGCTGAACACCTTGGAGATGCTCTGGATCGAGAACGCCGTGCGCGCATCCCCGGCGCAGTGCAACTGGCCGTCCAGGCTCTGCACGGCGATGCCCAGCTGGTTGGGGTCGACCTGGGCGAGGGCGGGAATGTACTGCGCCACCTGGCCCTGGACGAGCAGGGGGCGGACGTGGTCGAGGATCTCTTGCAGGAGTGCTTGCATCGGAAAACCTGGTGCGGAGGAAAGACGCGGTCGAAAACGTTCAGGTAGACGATGGTCGCTGGCTGCGGAGCACATCTGCCGGCGTTGATTCCTGTGATGATGCGTGACCTGCAGGCGCAGGCTTGCCCCGCGCCTGCAGTGACCGCGTTTTACGCGTTGGAGGTTGCCTCGAACGCGGCGTGGTATTGCACGTCGCCTTGCGGTACGTCCCCAGTGAAGGCCAGGGCCTGGAAGTACTCGGCAGGCACGCCCGGCAAGGTCAGGCCCGGCTGGGCCTTGAAGCCGAAGCGGGCATAGTAGCGCGGGTCGCCCAGCACCACGCAGCCCTGGCCGGCCAACCCATGCAACCGGGCCAGCGCGGCATTGATCAGCGCCGAGCCGATGCCTTGCCCCTGGCGTGCCGGCGACACCGAAACCGGCCCGAGGCCGAACCAGCCGCTGGCGCCCGACGCCAGGGTGACCGGGGAAATCGCCACATGGCCGACGACAGCGCCGGCCTCCACGGCCACCAGCGAAACCGTCAGCTGCCCCGCCCGACGCAGCGCCGTGACGATGAACTGCTCGGTGTGGCTGCTGTGTTCGGCGTCGGCGAAGGCGGCTTCGGTCAATTGGCCGATGGCGTCGATGTCTTCGGGGCGCTCGTCGCGCAGGGCGATGCCATTGTCCAGGTGCCTGCGCGTGTCGGCGTCAATCAGGTCGCGCAGGGCCTCGAACAGCGGTGTGGCGGCAGTGTAGCGCTTGCCGTAGTTGAGGTTGAAGGCATAGTCGAAGCCCGGCGGATTGCGGCCCTGGTTGTGCTGCAACAGGGTCTCCAGCTTGTCCAGGGCCTTGACCGCCTGGGCCTCTGCGGACGTCGCGGCTTCGTAGTCTTCCCACAGCCCCATGATCTCCTCGCGCAGGGGCGCATCCAGGCTCGCCATCAATTGCAGCAGGTCGTCGCGCTCCTGCTGGCTCTTGTCGGGGAAGCCCTGCTTGCTGACGGCGGGCACGTCGCCACTGATGGCCTCGCCGAGGTCGTGGACCAGGCACATTTTCAGGACCTTGAGCAGGTCGAGGTCGCCCAGTTCGTCGGCGAAGGTGATGGCCATCAGGCACAGCCGCCAGGTGTGCTCGGCGGTGCTTTCGGCACGGCCGGTGGAGGTATGGGCGCTGCGCAGCACACTCTTGAGTTGTTCGGCCTGGCGCAGGAAGTCCAGGCGGTTCTGCAGTTTTTCGATGTTCATGGCGACTCCATGTCCTGGGGCGGGTTCAGCGTGTCGGCATGATAACCCCAGACGACTGCCGGCCTTCATGGTTCTGACGTTTGCATGCCTGGGATACTCAATTCCACGCCTGCTGCCGTGACCGCGCTCCACGCTGACGTGGGCGTGCAGGACGCTGACGCAGCGACAACCCACGCTCTGCGCGGCGGCGGCCAGGGCGCGGCCATTGTTGCCGTCGGTGGCGCTGACACACGCCTGACAGGGCCCACTCCCATGACCCTTGACCCCTTCGACCGCGCACTGCTCGACGCCATGCAGCGCACCTTCATGGCCTGCCCGCAGGTTCAGCAGTGCTATCACGTGGCGGGGGCATGCGACTTCGTGCTGATCCTGCTGGTGCGGGACATGGCGCAGTACACCCAGCTGACGCGGGAGCTGTTCTTCCAGAGCAACAATGTGAAGCGCTTCAAGACGCTGGTGTCGATGAGCAATGTGAAGACCGGGTTGCAGGTGCCGGCGACCTGAGACGAGCTCAGGCGACGCCGATCTCATCCATGAAGTCGTCCAGGAACGACGCCAGCCGTTCATGCCGGAGCGTCGCCAGGCGAGCCCCCTCGGTGGTCTGGAACCCCGAGGCGAGCTTTAGCAGCTTGGTGTGGAAATGCTCGATGGCGTACCGGTTGTCCTGGTGGTCCCGCCCTTCGGCAGTGGGATTCTCGAAGTCGTACAGTGACGAGCCCATGCGCCCTGCGACATAGAAACAACGGGCGACGCCCACCGCGCCGAGGGCATCGAGGCGGTCGCTGTCCTGGAGGATCCTCGCCTCCAGGCTCAGCGGCGCGATGCCCGCCGAGTAACTGTGGGCCTGCACCGCATGGGCCGCTTGCTCGACGCGTGCCGATGGCCAGCCCTTGTCGGTGAGGATCGCGGCGGCCCGCTTGGCCGAGAGCGTCGAGGCCTGGCTACGCAGAGGCGAGTTCTTCTCCACCGCCACGCAGTCGTGCAGCACGGTGGCGGCGAGCAGCACTTCAAGGTCGCCACCTTCCTTGGCCTGGATGCGCCGGACGTTACTCCACACCCGCTGCACATGGGCGAGGTCGTGGGAGCCGTCGGTACAGGCGCCGGGCAGGCAGGGCAGCAGTTCGTCCGCCAGGGGCTGCAGGGGAAAGAACGGCGCGTTGGCCATCGAGCGTGCTCCATCGATCAGGGTAAGGGCTGAACATCGGTTCGGCGCGGCAACGGTACACCAATCGTCGCTGGCTCGGGCAGGCGTGCGGTCAGCGGCAACACAGGCAACCGCTGATCAGCGGTTGATCGGGGTCGTTTTCCACGAAGGTGACCATGACTTCCATGCCCGTGTGCGGTGGCGTGCTCGCACAGCTCCAACTGGAGGACGCGCTCAGCCAGCAACTGCTCTTGTCGTCGAACCAGTCTTCGCGGTCCCAGGGGAACTTGACCTGTATCTTTGCCAGGCGCCGGTCACGCTGGGACATCTCGTCTTCCACCGCGATGACGACAGCGGTCTGGTTGCCGGGTAGCTCAGGTTTGCGGTGAGTCAGAGGCAGGCGGTAGGGCGCTTCCCAGGGAATAGCCATGAAGTGGTTGCGGTATCCCCGAGCAATGTGGTCAGTGGCGCCGCGCTCACCGGCTATCCGTGGTTGCCTGCCCTGGTGAATGACCCGCGTCAGGAGCCACGGAGCGTTCAACGCCTGGCGCGGATGCCCGCAAACGTCCAGCACATGGCCACTGGCCAAATGGGTCTGGTCACTGTGCCCTTCAGCTTGATGATCTGCCAGGCCACGAAAATCGAGCGGATTGTCGCCGTCCTGGTTGCAGGCGGCAGGTTGCCCCAACCTGGGGAACACCGCCTGGTCATCACCGAACACCAGCACATGGCCCTGGGCACTGTGCTGGAAATGGAAGTGGATGCCTTCTTCCTCGCACAGGCGCTGAATGAAGTGCAAATCCGTTTCGTGGTACTGGGTGCAGTAGTCGCGCTCGGGGTAGGTCGAGCCTAGATGAAACCGATAAGCGTCGCCGACGATTCCGTGCTCTTCCAGGATCAAGGCAACGATATTCGGTACCGAGAACTGTTCATAGATTCTCTGGTTGATGCGATGGCGCAAGTAGGAGAGGTGCGGTACCAGGGTCATGCTGTAGTGCTTCGAGCACTGTGCATTACCGCTTTGAGCGATGTGGTAGACGCGGCCATGGATGCCGTTGCCATTGTTGTCGAAGGACAGGAAAGCCTCACGGTCGAAAAGGCACTCGAGATCCATGTCAGCCCGCTCGCCGACAAGCTCCACATTGAAGTAGTACGGCCTGCCGAGCGCTTCCTCCCCATTGAATGCGAGCACGTGGAAAGCGTGATCGATACCGTCGATCGTCAAACTGAATCGAGTTTGTTGGGCTGGGCTGAACATCCACTGTTCTCTTTTCAAGGTCGGACTCAATTGAGCAACAGGCATTGGCGCGCAGCGCGCTGCACGCCAATGGACACGATCAAGGGCTGGCAGGGGGCAGCAGACACCCCATTACCTCAGGTCAAACACCGCTCTTCACTTTGGTCCAGACCCGGGTGCGGATCCGCTCCAGTTTCAACGGCAGTGGCTCGAGTGGGATCAGCGTGGATATCGTCGTGGCGTCCGGGTAGATCCAGGGATTGTCGCGCAGCTTCTGCTCGACAAACGCGGTGGCGTCTTTGTTGGCGTTGGGGTACAGCGTGTGGTTCGAGGTCTTGGCAATGACTTCTGGCCGAAGCATGTAGTTGATGAACGCCATGCCTTCCTTGGGGTGAGGGGCGTCTTTGAGCAGTACCAGGTTCTCCGACCAGACCAGCGCGCCCTCGCGCGGCAGGCTGTAGGAAATCCGGCGCCCGGTGTTGGTCTTTTCGTTCAGGGCCTGTGCCGCAAGGGCACCATTGGCCCAACCGACAACCGCGCAGATATTACCGTCAGCCAGGTCGGTGTCGATTCGCGAGGAATCGAAGTAGAGGACGTAGGGGCGTATCTTCAACAGCAGCGCCTGGGCCTTCTGGTAGTCGTCCGGGTTCTTGCTGTTGCTGGGCAGCCCCAGGTAATGCAAGGCAATCGAGATGATCTCGCTCGGGGAATCCAGCATCGCCACCCCGCAGGATTGCAGCTTGCTGATGTTCTCTTCCTTGAAGATCAGGTCCCAGCTGTCCACGCGGCGCCTGTTCACCCAATGCCGCTTTGACTTTGTCGACGTCATAGCCGATGCCGGTGGTGCCCCACAGGTAGGGCACCGCGTAACGATTGCCAGGGTCATTGACCGCGACCTGGGCCAGCAGCGCCGGGTCGATATGTGCCAGGTTGCTCAGTTGCTCACGGTCCAAGGGCTGCAGCACGCCCGCCTGGATCAGGCTGGGCAATACGTTGGAGGTGGCCACGACCACGTCATACCCCGTGCGCCCGGCCATTACCTTGCTCTGCATGATGTCGGCGCTGTCGAACGCATCCATGCGCATCCGCGTGCCAGTTGCCTGCTCGAAGGCCTTGGGGGTCTCTGGCGCGAGCAGCCCGAACCAGTTGTACAGGTGCATGCCGGGCTGGGCCGCGGCCACCGAGGTGCTGATTGCCGCACCGAGCAGCGAGGCGGCAAAAAGGGTTCGCAAACGTGACGTTCTCATGCAACATCCTTATCGAAACGATGTATCTTCTGGCCCGTCCTGAGCCCAGACAGCGACTATACCGGGCAGGCCCGGATAGTAAATACCTCCGATTACGTAGCGCTGACCTGCTGATTCCTAACCCAAAAGGGGTAGAAAATGCCGTTCGACCTTCATGGCCTGGCGTGGCACCGTTCGATCGGCAAGCTGATCATGCAGCTGGACCGCCCCGCGTTCTGGAGTTCGTTGGTGCGGGTATTGAATGAGTACGTGCAGATCGACAACTGGGTGGTGTTGATCTTCAGCCAGCAGCAGGTGGACGTGGTGGCTCTTCCTGAGGTGGCGGATGCGCAGGAGGTCGATGCGTTCATTCATCGCTATGTGAAGGGGCTTTACCTGCTGGACCCGTTTTATATCGCCAATCGGGAAAACCCGCAGAGTGGCTTCTTTCATCTGCTGGACATAGCGCCGGAATACTTCGTCGAAACTGAATACTATCAGCAGTATTTCGCTCATTATATTTCGGCGGATGAAGTCCAATACAATGTCCAGCTCGACCCCGATAGAACATTGTGCATGTCCATCGGGAGCAAGGTACGTTTCAGCCAGGAGCAAATTACCCTGCTCGATATCATCAAGCCCTGGGTAACTGCGCTCATGCACCAGCGCATGGCCTTTGAAGTCGACGCGAACGAACACCTCGCCGAGCCACTGTCATGGCCTGAAACGGTTGCTCAGCTGGCCACGCAGATCACCTCGCGCGAAAGCGATGTGCTCAGGTTGTTGCTCAGTGGCTATTCCAACAAGGAAGTGGCCGGCAAGCTGGCGCTCTCGGTGGAGACCATCAAGGTTCATCGGCGTAACCTCTATGCCAAGTTGAATGTCCGTTCACAATCGGAATTGTTCGCCCGGTTCCTCATGCCCAAACAGGACGTTCTTTCTGCACGGTGACGTCAGTTACTGGGGCAGATGTTGATCGCTAGTGTGGTGTTTCACAAATAACGACCATAACTCGCGGCGCTTTTTGCGCTCATGCGGCGTTGTCGCTCCTCGCCGTAGCTGGGCTACGACTCGTCGCGACGCCTTGCCTGAGCGCAAAAAACGCTCGCGATTTATTGGTCGTATTTGCAAAACACCACACTAGTGCAAGATCGGGGCAGGGCAGAGCCCGGCATGGCGCCGGGCTCTTGAAGGTATTACTGAGGCAACAGCTTGTGGGCGCGTTCGCTGGCGTTATTGAAGACCTCGATCAGTCTTTTCGCCAGTGCGTCTTCGATTGCCGCGGCAGTGAGCAGGCCCTGGGTAAAGCCGATGCCCTGGTCCTTGGCAACCGCCAGCTGCTGGCTGTTCTCCGCTTCGGCCAGGTCGCCGAGGTAGTGGGCTGCGCGGAAGGCGTAGCGCTCGGGGAGGGTCAGCTGTTCAAGCTCCTTCAACGAGAGGGCGAACTGGCTGGCGGCGGCGGGTTTCAGGCTGAGGTGCTCGAACTGGAGCAGGCTCAGGCGATCGGTAGTCAAGGCGAATCTCCGTTTCTTTGCGGGAATACCCGGTTACTGTCCTGCCTTTTGCCGGTCAGCGCAAGGGTAGTCAGGGCGGTGGCGCGAAAAACAGTTGGCCAGGCTCGCTCGCAGCACAAGCGCGTGCCATGCGCCGCGCAGGCAGGCCTGGCCGCTTCCTCTGCTTGGCGTGCATGCTAAAACGTTCTAGCCTTCGCGTTTTGCTCATTGGCGTAAGGAATACCCGCATGACTCCCACCCTCAGCCGCCGTCGCGTGCTCCAGGGCGCGCTCGGCTGCTCGGCCCTGCTGGCCCTGCCAACCTGGGCGGATGACCCGCTGCGCAAGCCATTGCAGCAAATGGAGGCCACCACCGGCAGCACGATCGGCCTGTGGGCCCTGGACACCGGCAGCGGCCAGCAACTGGCCTGGCGCGCCGAGGAGCGCTTCGCGTTCTGCAGCACCTTCAAGGCCGTCCTCGCCGGCGCCATCCTGCACCGCAGCCAGGCCGAGCCGGGCTTGCTGAAGCGGCGCATCGCCTACGGCGCCGAACAGCTGGTGGTGTATTCCCCGGTCACTGAAAAGCACGTGGGCGCCGGCATGACCGTCGCCGGGCTCTGCGCCGCCGCGGTGCAGTACAGCGACAACACCGCCGGCAACCTGTTGCTCGAGCTGGTCGGTGGCCCGCCGGGGCTTACGGCGTTTGCCCGCAGCCTGGGTGACCCGACGTTCCGCCTCGACCGCAACGAACCGACGCTCAATACCGCCTTGCCAGGCGATCCGCGTGACACTACGACGCCCCTGGCCATGGGCGTGACTCTGCAGCGCCTGTTGCTGGGCGACGGCCTGGCTGCTGCCGAGCGTCAACAGCTGCAGGATTGGCTCAAGGGCAACACCACGGGCGATGCCCGTATCCGCGCCGGCGTGCCGAAGGATTGGGTGGTGGGCGACAAGACCGGGTCGGGTGACTACGGTGTGGCCAACGATGTCGCGGTCATCTGGCCCAAAGGCCGGGCGCCGTGGATCCTGGTGGTGTTCAGCCGTGGAGCCAAGGCGGATGCGCCCTGGAACAGCGAGACGATCGCGGCAGCCACGCGGGTGGTGGTGGACGCCTGGCAGGGCTGAGCAATCGCTCGGACCATTATCCGAACGCGTGGGAGCGGGCTTGCCCCGCGATGAGGTCGGCTCACCCCACGCGTACGCGCCGCCGTTTCTTGAGGTACATCTGGCCATCGGCATGGCTGAGCAAGGTGTCGGCATCCTCGCCATCGCTGGGGTAGCAGGCCACGCCAATGCTGCAGGAGGGCATCCTGACCTCACCGAATTCGGCGCCGAGCGGTTGCTCCATGACCCTGGCGATCTGCTCGACCATCTCGTACACGTCATCCTCCGAGGGCACGTCAGTCAGCAGCACGATGAACTCGTCGCCGCCGATCCGCGCCACGGTGTCCGCCGCCTGCACGCTGTCCTGCAGCCGGCGGGCGATGGTGCACAGCACGCGGTCGCCAGCAGCATGACCATGCACATCGTTGATACCCTTGAAATCATTGACGTCGAGAAACAGCAAGGCGAGCCGCCGCTGCTGCTGGCGAGCCATGCGCAGGGCCGTGGCGAGGCGGTCGTTGAACAGCGAGCGGTTGGTCAGCTTGGTCAGCGGGTCGTGATGGGCCAGGAAACGCAGTTCCTGCTCGGCCTGGGTGAGGGCGGTGATGTTGCGGGCCACGCCGATCCGCGCGCCGACTTCATCGGACCAGGAGGCCGCCCAGAGAATGTGCACGATCTCGCCATCCTTGCGCACATAGCGGTTGCGAAAGTCACAGTGGGCGTTGCCGTTCATCACCCGCACGATCGAGGCGCGGGTGGCCTCCAGATCATCCGGGTGCATGTAGCGGGTGATCGGGGTGCCGGTCAGCTCGTCGGCGCGGTAGCCGAGCAAGGCCTCGCAGGCATCGCTCACGAACACGATGGTGTCGTCTTGGTCGACCACGAACACGGTGTCCAGCATCAGGTGGATCAGCCTGGGGTACAGCGCTTGCAGGTCGACGGGCATAGGGCGGGGGTATCCGATACGGGTAGCCCGGTCATGGTCCGATCACGCAGGGCGGCCGCGCGATGTCCTGCAAGCCGCCGTGGGCCGCTTGCCGCGCCCGTGCAGCATACACAGGGTCGGGGGCGGGGCACACTACCTGTGAGCAAGCAAAGCCTGCATGGTGCAGTCTGGCGGCGCGTACCCTGTCCCCCAAGGCGAGAGTGACCGGGCGCAGGGCGTGGCCTTTGCGCAGGCAAGTGCCGGGCTGCGCCTAGGCTGATGGAGCCGGCGGGTTGGTGGCTGGCCTCAGGGAGCTGAGGCCGAGGTTCAAGGGGGCGGCGATCACTAGCATGGGACAGACTTGCGCTCGGGTGACTGCCTACAGCCTCCAGCATCCGGCGAAGCGCTTGCAAACCCCTTCGCGTTGATCCAGTTCAGCCATGCTGCGCAAGTGTTCGAGGCTGATCTGCGCGACCGTCTCCTGCAGGACATAGTTGTAGTAGTACGCCATGTCGCGCATGCGCTGGGCCTTGCTGCGCAGGCCTACGTCGTTGTTGCCACCGGCCCAGACCTGCAACTGCTCGTCGCGCACGCTACGCAGGTAGGCGCGGCTGTCGGCGTCGTAGCGCTCCAGCGTACGTGCCTTGAGGTTGGCGAGCGCCTCGGCGAGCCTCTGCAGATTCTGCTGGTACTGCTGCCAGTAGGCCTCTGGAAGATCGAGGCCCAGTTCCCGCTTGCGTGCCGCTACCTGGGCTTCGGGAGAGGTTTGACGAGTGATGGCGACGGCAGTGCGCAACGTGGTCAGTTGCTCCATCTCCGGGGTGACGCTGTCGTGGATGATGCTATCGATCAACGCGGTGCGCCGGGGGGTATCGGGCAGCGGTGTGGGTTGTTTCGGGAACAACGCTGAGGTACCCCGGCAGGCGCTTGGGATGGTGTCGATCATCGGATAGGGCTGGCGCTGGTCCTTGCCCTCGACGCGTTGCAGACGCACCAGTGCCGCTTGGCAGTAGCCAGGTGACTGGTCGAAGCGCAGTTCATATTCGGAGCCTGCCTGCGGTGTCAGGGTGAACGAGGCCGAGCAGACCGTAGTGGCGCCCTGGGTGTTGGCGCGAACATGTACCGGCTGGCCGGGTTCGAGGCGGATCTCGTAGTAGCTGTTGCTGTTTGCCGGTGGCGGCACGCTCATGTCGGCCCGCCGACGCGAGTCGGGCACGAACAGGTTGTTGAGCATGCCGGTGGTTCGGGCTTCACAGCGCGCGCTGTCGAACAGGTCGAGGGTGGCGCTGCCATTGCCCGAGATGTAACGCAGCTTGGCGGCATCCGGGCGGGTGCTGTCGATGTAGGTGCCATTGATACTGCAGGCGCTGACCAGGGCGGACAGTGCGAACAGGGCAAGCAGGTGAGCGATGGGGGGCATGATCGTCCGTGAGTGAAGCCGTGGGGGCGCCGATGCTAGGGCGATTCCGGCTATTCGTCCAGGGGACCGAAGGTGAACAGCCCACGGTAGTGGAGCGCTTGCTCTTCCGTTTAGAACATCCGCCACCGTCCAGGTAGAGCAAGGCCTTGACCAGCTCACACGAACCCATGAGGGTCAGGTGCTTTTCAGCATTTACAGGCTTTCCCTACCGTTGGGGAGGTGCCATCAGTGCGTTGAGTTCTGCATTGCTGTGGGCCTTCAACCCGCTGGTCTCGAGCTGCCCGCTCTGCAGGAAGCGCTGGATCAGGCCGCGCATGGCACCGTGGAGGAAACCGTGGATATCGAAGGCGGCTACTCGAACGCTCCCGACCAGGCGTGCACCGCCGGCGTCCGCCACATTGGCCAGCATCAACAGCTCTTGCTGGTGAAGGTCATGAAAAATGCGATCCATTGCAGGCATGAGTGCATGACTCCCTTGAATATCCTGAAGAGGGTTTGCTGCGCGCCATAGATTGCCACCAACCGGTCGGGCCTGCAGGATTTTTCAAGATGTTCTAGCGAAGCGTCGCGATGGCCTCCAGCCCCAGTGGAGCTTTAGCGCGGGGCTGAATACACAGGGCTGCTGCTCAACGGCGATAGTAGCGGCGGTCGTCGTCATAGCGATGGTGCTGGGCGCGATCATGGTGGCGGTCCCAGTAGCGTTGCCGCTCCATTGCCCGGCGGTGCTGCTCCCGGCGCCATTGTTCGCGGCGCCACTGCTCCCGGCGCCAGTCGTCACGGTGATCATGCCAGCGCTCGTCGTGGCGGTAGCGGTCGTCATGGGCTAGTAGCGGTGCCGTTGGTGCGGTTGCCAGGCTTGGCCAGGGGTTTTCCGGCGAGTGGTGGCTCGCCGTGTCGAGGACCTGGGCGGGAGGTGTCGACGTCTTCATCGGTGCGGCGGATGCCGAGCCGGCTGCCGCGAGCGCGAACAGGCCAGCGAGCAGCATGCATGGGGCAGGGATTTTCATCAGTGAAGACAACCTCTGTGGGCAATTGAGCGTGTGGCCAGCGATTGCCAGGACAACTGCGTGGCGCACTCACTCAATAGACCGGCAAAACGGAAAAAGTTCTGCCGGGTCCATGCCGGAATCATCAACGACTTCAGTGCGTTGCGGCTGGCGCGAGCCGGGCCACCTGACCGCCCTTGATCACTTCACCTGGCCGTTGTACACCACGGTCGCGGCGCCGTCCTTCTTGATGGTCAGCTTGTTGCCCTCGGCCATGCTTTCGACCATTTCCGAACAACCGTCCACCTCGGTCTTGCCGTCCACGTACTCGCCGCTGGTGTCGAAGCTGAAGACATAGGTGGACGCTGGGCAGGCATTGCCGCCTTCCCCCGTGGACACCACCAGCACATAGCGGCTCGGGCCGAAGGCATAGGCCTTCTCTATGGCGACGTAGCCGGTGCCTTCGGCGTCGGCGACGATGGACTCCATGACGTTCATCACCCCTGCCCGGGACTGGTAGTTGAGCGCGGTGCCCAGCTCCATGCTCTGGACGGTGAACGGACCGGCGCCTTCGTCGCTGATCGGCAGCGGCTCATAGGCGATGCTCGGCGCCAGCGGCGCGGTGACGGCGGGCTTGGCCAGTAGCGCGGCCTGAGGCTGCGGGTTGACGCACTGGCCACTGTCACAGATACGCTCACCCTTGCAGTCGATGTCCTTGGCGCACTGGCCGGACACTGCGGTGGTCTGGTCGGCCTTGTCGCAGCCGGCGATGGCCAAGGTGAGGAGGGTGAGGGCAAGCAGTCGCTTCATCAGCGAAGTCCTTTTCAGGGATGAGGGCCGCGTAGTATCGCCAATCCGAGGGCGGATGTCGTGGGGTTGTAGCTCAACCTAGTTGTTCACCAACAGCTCTGGCCCCAGGTACCGGTTGATCTGGTCGATGTCGTCGTCCCCCAGGCTGCCCACCGCCGAGGCCAGGCGCAGGCGCGACATCAGGTAGCGAAGCTTGGCCTCGAACAGGTCATGGCGTGCCACGAACAGCAACTCCTCGGCGTTGAGCACATCGGCATTGGTGCTGGTGCCGCCGGCACTGAAACCCTTGCGTGCCGACAGCAGCGAGCGTTCGTTTGAGGCCACGGCCTTTTCCAGCGCGTGCACGCGCAGGGCGCCGCTCTGTACGCCGCGGAACTCGCGGGTGGTGCCGGTGATGACCTCCTGGCGCGTGGCGTCCAGTTCGTCCAAGGCCTTGGCGCTGTTGGCACTGGCCTGGCGGCTCAGTGCGCTGACACCGCCACCGCTGTACAGCGGGATGTTCAATTCCAGGCCGATCGAGCTGTAGTGGTTACGCTGGTTGAGCTCGGAAATCGACTGGCTCTTGCCGGCGGTGTAGCCGGTAACGAAGTCCAGGGTCGGCCAGTGGCCAGCCTTGGCGTGCTTGACCTCTTCCTCAGCCAGCGCGTAGCTGTGCTGGCGCGCATGGATCAAGGGGCTGTCGGCCTGGGCCCGGGTCAGCCAGTCGCGCAGGTTGTCCGGCAGCAGCGGCGGGGTGGCGAAGTCCGCTTGCAGGGTGGTCAGCGATGCGGGCGTTTCGCCGATGTATTCGGCCAGTTTGCGGCTGGCATTGGCCAGGTTGTCCTGGGCCTCGATCAGTTCGGCTTCGGCGAGGTCGCGCCGGGCCAGGGACTCGTCGATGTCGGTGATGGTGCCGGCACCCAGCTGCATGCGTCGCCTGGCCGAGCTGAGCTGCTCCTCGAAGGCGCCGAGCTTGGCCCGGGCCAGGGTTATTGTCTCGCTGGCCAGGAGCACGTCGAAGTAGCTGTCTGCCAGGCGCACGGCGGCGTCCTGGCTCTTGGCGTCGAACACCGCCACGCTGTAGTCGGCGCGTTGCTGGCCCTGGCGGTATTCGGCCATCTTCTGCTTGTTGAACAGCGGCTGGCGCAGGCGCAGGTTGGCACCGGTGGCGTCGTAGTCCAGGTCATTGTCGATGCCGTGCTGACGCTGGCTGCCGTCGATGCGGTTGGCGTAGGCCGAGGCATTGACCTGCGGCAGCAGGCCGGCCTGGCCGAGGGCGCGGTTTTCCAGGCCGGCCTGCTGTTCATGCACCGCGGCGCGGTAGATCGGACCCTGGTACTGCAGCAGGTCCCAAGCTTGCCTGAGGTCCATGGCGGCGGCCGGCAACGCCAGCGCCAGCAGGCACAGGCCAAGGCAGTGGCGATTCATCTCATTGCTCCTTGAACGCAGCGTCGACGCGTTCAAGCAGGGGCTTGAGCAGGTAGCTGAGCAGGTTGCGCTCGCCGGTCTTGATGGTGACGGTGGCCGGCATGCCCGGGCGGATATGGTTGCTACCGAGCAGGTCCATGCCGTCGGCCGTGACCTCCACCTGGGCCAGGTAGAACGGCTGCTTGCTCTCCTCGTCGAGCAGGCGGTCGGCGGAGACGGTCAGCACGCGCCCGGGGATGTTCGGCGTGCTGGCATGGTTGAAAGCGGGGAAGGCGATGTCCACGGCCAGCCCCGGCGTCATCTTGTCGATAGCCTGCACCGGGATCATCGCGTCGACCTGCAGCGGCTCGTCGAGCGGGACCACCTCCATGATCCGCGCGCCGGGCTGCACCACCCCGCCAACGGTGGCGATGCCCAGGGCCTGGACCATACCGTCGATGGGCGCGCGGATGACTGTGTGAGTCACCTCGTCGTCCAGGGCGCGCAGGCGGTCGGCCAGGGTGGTGCTCTCCTTGGCGGTGTCGGTCAACTGCGACTGCACTTCCTTGAGGTAGTCGTGGCGACGTTGCAGCACGCGCAACTTGAGCTCGGTGACCTGGCTGCGCACACGGGCAATGTTGTTGAGGTTCTCCGCTTGCCCGGCGGAGAGCTCTGCGTTGCTGCGCTCGAGCTCGAGCAGGCGGTTGCGCGGCACGTAACCTTCGGCCGCGAGCATGCGAGTGCCTTGCAGCTCCTGGCCGAGGAAGCCGATCTGCGAGGCGCGTGCGTCGTACACCTGCTGCAGGCCCTTGAGCTGCGCCGCCGAGGCGGCGAGGTTCTCTTCGAGGATGCTGATCTCTCCGGCGAGCCCCGCGCGGCGCGTATCGAGCAGGTGCTGTTGCAGGTCCATGGCTGAAAGCAGGCGCGGGTCACCTGCGTATTGCCTGAGCAGTTCGGGGGCGAAGATGACCGTGTCGCGCCCGTCCCGCTCGGCCTCCAGGCGGTTTTCCACGGTCTTGCTGACGATGTACTGGGCGCTGACCGCGCCTTGTTCGGCCTGCGCATGCAGGGCATCCAGACGTACCAGCGGCTGGCCTTTGCCGACCCGCTCGCCTTCGTGCACGAGAATCGCCTCCACGGTGCCGCCGCTCAGGTGCTGCACGGCCTTGCGGTTGCTGGTGACCTTGACCGTGCCGGTGGCGACCACGCCGGCGTCCAGCGGCGCCAGCCAGGCCCACAGGAGAAAGCCGCCGAAGCCGGCGAGCACCAGCCACAGGCCCCAGCGCACGGGTTTGCCAACGTCCAGGTCGAGCAGCTCGGTGTTGGCGGCAAGCAGTTCGGTATGCGCGGTGGTGGACATGATCGGTCACTCCCTTGCCTTGACGGCGGCCAGTGGGGTCGCGGTGCCAGCGGGGATGACGCTGGCCGTGCGCAGGGCGGCGAACACTTCGTCGCGGCTGCCGAACATCTGCACGCCGCCATCGCGCAGCATCAGTACCTTGTCGACGGCGCAGAGCACGTTGGGGCGGTGCGAGATCAGCACCACGGTGGCGCCGCGGCCCTTGAGCTCGGCCAGGGCGTCGACCAGGGCTTTTTCGCCGACGTCGTCGAGGTTGGCGTTCGGTTCATCCAGCACGATCAGGTTGGGTTCGCCGTACAAGGCACGGGCCAGGGCGATGCGCTGCTTCTGGCCACCGGACAGCGGGCTGCCGTCGCTGTCCAGGCGGGTGTCGTAGCCCTGCGCAAAGCGCAGGATCATGTCGTGCACGCCGGCGCTCCTGGCGGCGCGGATGACCGCGTCGCTGTCCACCTCGCCAAAGCGGGCGATGTTGTCGGCGATGCTGCCTTCGAACAGCTCCACGTCCTGGGGCAGGTAGCCGAGCCAGGGGCCCAGTTCGCGTTTGTTCCAGGTGAAGATGTCGGCGCCGTCCAGGCGCACCTTGCCGGCCTGGGCTGGCCATACCCCGACCAGCAGCCGGGCCAGGGTCGACTTGCCGGACGCCGAGGGGCCGATGACGCCGAGGCTTTCGCCCGGCAACAGGCTCAGGCTGACCCCGCGCAGGATGGTGTTGCTGGTACCGGGCGCCCCGGCGTAGACGTTCTCCACGGCAAGCATGCCCACGGGCCGTTGCAGCGACATGCTCGGCGGGCGCTGCGGGTAGTCTTGCAGCAGGCCGTTGAGGCGGCTCCAGGCCAGACGGCAACCGAGCAGCGGTTTCCACGCGGCGATCACCTGTTCCACCGGGCCCAGCGCACGGCCGGTGAGGATCGAGCAGGCGATCATCATGCCGGGGGTGATCTTGCCTTCGATGGCCAGCAGGGCGCCGGTGCCGAGGATCAACGACTGCAAGGTGATGCGCACGAAGCGCCCGATGCTGCCGATGACGGCGGCGCGGTCGGAGGCCAGGGTCTGCATCTGCAGGATGCGCAGGTGGCTCTGGAACCAGCGCTGGCTGATCGACGGCAGCATGCCCATGGCCTCGATCACTTCGGCATTGCGCAGGTTGTTGTTGGCGTAGTGGGCGCAGGCGAGGGCGGCGTGGTTGGCCTCGGACAGCGGTTGCTTGGTAGCTTTCTCGGTGAGCCAGGCCAGGGCCGCGAGGATCAGCGAGCCGACCAGCGTGACCAGCCCCAGCAATGGGTGGATCAGGTAGGCGACCAGCAGGTAGATCGGTGTCCAGGGCGCGTCGAAGAAGGCGAACAGGCCATTGCCGGTGAGGAACTGGCGCACCTGTGCCAGGTCCTGCAGGGCCTGGCCGGGGCTGCCGCCGGCACGGCTGAGGTTGCGCTCGAAGGCGGCACTGAACAGGCGCCGGTTCAGCGCCATGTCCAGGCGATTGCCAACCCGCACCAGTACTCGGCTGCGCAGCAGCTCCAGAGCGGTCATCAGCAGGAACAGGCCCGTCACCAGCACCGTCAGCATGCCCAGGGTGGTGAGGTTGCGGCTGACCAACGCGCGGTCGTACACCTGCAGCATGTACACCGCAGGTGTCAACATCATGACGTTTATCACCCCACTGAACACCGCCAGGGCATAGAAGCTGCGTCGCAAATGAAACACTGCCTCGGCCAGCTCTGAGCGGGTACCTGGATGCCTGGTCATCGGGGGGAGCCTCCCTCTGCGCAAAAGCCGTCCGCCGTTGCGGCGGTCGGGCTAGAAGCCTTGTGGTTGCTGGTTTGCAGAAAGGTTGGTCGCTCTTTTGGCGCGTTTTCCGAATACAGTGCAAGCAGCCCACAAGCAGCAGAGTAGGCGCCTCAGAAACATCTTGTAATATCTTTTTGCTCTATGGATTCCTTCAAGTTCCTATTAAAAACAGTGGGTTGATAACCATTATCGCTGGCAAGGTTTTTTTCTGACGAAATATTGACAAGATTTTGCAGCGCAACTTTAGTCTTAATCAGTTCGTGGGAACTTTCGCCGCAGGCCTGCTGTCGCCCCGACCCCTCCGCGAATCCTCCGTCGACATTCCTGTAGGAGCAGAACATGACTCGTTTCCTGTTCTTGTGCCGAGTGAATGGGCTCTACAGGACGTTCCCCTCCCACTCGCGAAACCATGGCCCACCCACCGCCCGGGAGCGCCGCGCCTGATCGTCGGCGAGCCCTGAACCCCGCGAATTCCAGGTTCGCATCCCGCGCGGCGGGCTGAGCCCGTGTTCGCCACTAGACAACCGAACCGCATAACCGTGCACGCCAATGACCGGGCGTGGCGAGCGCCTGCGCCTGCCCGCCGCCCGACAGATCGAGGTCAGCCAACATGGCCAATTTCAGCAAGTCCGACCTGCAATTCATCCTCCAGCAGATCTTCATCGCCGAGGCCCATGCCAACGGCGCCAACCTCATCGACCTGCTGCCCAACAGCCAGGTGCCGTTTGGCCTGCGCACCGTCGATGGCAGCTACAACAACCTGGTGGCCGGGCAAAGCGAATTCGGCGCCGCCGACAACGCCTTCCTGCGCCTGATGGATGCCCAGTACCGGGCGGCCTATGCCGGCACCGGCATGGTGGTCGACAGCCAGCCACGCATCATCAGCAACCTGATCGTCGACCAGACGGCCAGCAACCCGGCCGCGGTCGAGGCCAACGGCGGTGCTGCGCCGGTGCTCAGCCCCGGCATCGACGGGGTGTTCGGCACCGCGGACGACAAAGCAGTGTTCTTCATCCCCAACCAGTCGCCGGACGCTGGCCTGACCGCCGGTTTCAACGCCTGGATGACCTTTTTTGGCCAGTTCTTCGACCATGGCCTGGACCTGGTCACCAAGAGCAGCAGCGAGATCGTGTTCATCCCGTTGCAACCTGATGATCCGCTATACGTGGCCAACAGTCCGACCAATTTCATGGTGCTGTCGCGTGCCGTGCGCACGGCTGGCGCCGATGGCGTGCTCGGCACCGCCGACGATGGCCAGCCCAACACTACCTCGCCCTTCGTCGACCAGAGCCAGACCTACAGTTCGCACCCCTCGCACCAAGTGTTCCTGCGCGAGTACGCCCTCGACGCGAGCGGCCATCCGGTGGCGACCGGGCGTCTGATTACCAATCGCGACCTGGGCGCCGATGGCAAGTTCGGCACCAGCGACGACGGCAATGCCGAGAATGGCGGCATGGCTACCTGGGCCGTGGTCAAGGCCCAGGCCCGCGACATTCTCGGCATCAACCTGACCGACGCCGACGTGCATCGGGTGCCACTGCTGGCCACCGACGCCTATGGCAACTTCCTGCGCGGGCCCAACGGCATGCCGCAGGTGGTGATCCGCGTGGGCAATGGTGCCGACGGCATTGCCGGGACCGCCGACGACGTCACCCAGCTGGTCGAAGGCAACCGCGCCGCGCCCATCAGCCTGGCCAATGCCGTGAGCACGGGCCACGGCTTCCTCGACGACATCGCCCATAACGCCGAGCCGGTGCTGGTGGGCGGAGTGTTGCAGGCCGACGTCGATACTACCGTGGGCAATGCCCAGCCCATGGGCCCGGGTGGCAACAACTTGAGCTACGACAACGAACTGCTCGACGCCCACTACATCGCCGGTGACGGCCGGGTCAACGAGAACATCGGCCTGACCGCCGTGCACCACGTGTTCCACTCCGAGCACAACCGCCTGGTCCAGCAGACCAAGGACACTGTGCTTGCCTCCGGCGACCTGGCGTTTCTCAACGCGTGGCTGGCCATCGACGTGGTCGCACTGCCCGCCACGCCCGCCGAGGTGGCCGCGTTGGTGTGGAACGGCGAGCGCCTGTTCCAGGCCGCCAAGTTCGGTACCGAGATGCAGTACCAGCACCTGGTGTTCGAGGAGTTCGCCCGCACCCTCCAGCCGCAGATCGACGAGTTCCTCGCGCCCAACGGCTACGACACCTCGATCAACCCGGCGATCCTCGCCGAGTTCGCCCATGTGGTGTACCGCTTCGGCCACTCGATGCTGACCGAGACCGTCGACCGCTTCGATCCGGCGTTCAACCCGATTCTCAGCGACCCGGACAACCCGGACCAGCAACTGGGCCTGATCGCCGCCTTCCTCAACCCGCTGGCCTTCGCCGGCAGTGGTGCCACCGCTGATGAAGCGGCCGGGGCGATCATCCGCGGCGTGACCCGCCAGCTCGGCAACGAGATCGACGAGTTCGTCACCGAGGCACTGCGCAACAACCTGCTCGGCCTGCCCCTGGACCTACCGGCACTGAACCTGGCGCGTGGTCGTGATACCGGTATCCCCTCGCTCAACGAGGCGCGGCGCGAGTTCTACGCGATGACCGGCGACAGCCAGCTCAAGCCCTATATCAGCTGGGTCGACTTTGCCGACCACCTCAAGCACCCGGCGTCGCTGGTCAACTTCATCGCCGCCTATGGCACTCACGCCTCGATCACCTCGGCGACCACCCTGGTCGACAAGCGCGCCGCAGCGCTGGCCCTGGTGCTGGGCGGCAGCGCCGCGCCTTCCGACCGCCTGGACTTCCTCAACGGTACCGGTGCCTGGGCCAACGTCACCAAGGCCGGCAAGGACGGCGTGCTGGGCACCGCGGACGACCTGACCGGGGTGACGGTGACGGGGGTCGACGCCATCGACTTCTGGGTCGGCGGCCTGGCCGAGCAGAAGATGCCTTTCGGCGGCATGCTCGGCTCGTCCTTCAACTTCGTCTTCGAGACCCAGCTGGAGGCCCTGCAGAACGGCGACCGCTTCTACTACCTGGCGCGCACCGCCGGGCTGAACTTCGGCGCGGAGCTGGAAAACAACTCGTTCGCCAAGCTGATCATGGCCAACTCGGATGTCACCCACCTGTCCAACACCGTGTTCCTGACGCCGACCTTCACCCTCGAGGTCAACCAGGCCAACCAGTTCACCGGGCTGGGCGGCGACGGTCGCGCCGACCCTACCGGCGGCCTGCAGATCAACGGCGTGGAGATCGTGCCGCTGGTGATTCGGGACAACCCAGATACCGTGGGGCCGGATGGCAACTACCTGCACTACACCGGCGAAGACCATGTGGTGCTCGGCGGTACTTCGGGCGACGACATCATCATCTCCGGCGAAGGCGACGACACGCTGTATGGCGATGGCGGCAACGACTATCTCGAGGGCGGCGCCGGTAACGACGCCGTCCTCGGTGGTGCAGGCGACGACATCATCACCGATGCGTTCGGCGACAACCGCCTGGAGGGCAACGCCGGCAACGATGTAATCGTGGCGGGCAGCATGCTTGCTGCCGGCAACCTGATCCTTGGCGGCGATGGCCAGGACTTCATCATCACCACCGAAGACATCAGCACCACCTTCGGCGGCCAGGGCGACGACTTCATCCTTGGCGCCAAGACCAACCTGCCGCCCACCGGCAACGAGGGCGACGACTGGATCGAGAAGGGCACCCAGGACGGCGCACCGGGCGATAACTTTGCGCCGCTGCTCACCGATGAAGTGGTGGGCAACGATATCTTCGTCGGTGGCGGCGGATTCGACGAAATGATCGGTGAGGGCGGCGACGACATCTTCGTCGGCAGCGATGCCCAGGACAAGATGGACGGCATGTCCGGCTTCGACTGGGTCACCTACAAGAACGACCAGGTCGGCGTCACCGCCGACCTGAGCCTGGCCGCGTTGGCGCAGCCCCATGGCAACGCGCCGAACCAGAACGCCGGGGTGTTCAACCCGGTCGGCGCCTCGCCGGCGTCGATCCTCGACCGCTTCGCCGAGGTCGAGGGCCTGTCCGGTTCGCGCTTCGCCGACGTGCTCAAGGGCGATGACGTCGATGCGCTGACCATCCTCAACCATGGCGGCACGACGGGCAGTGCTCTGAGCAATGTTGCGCTGATCCGCGGGTTGGCGCAGTTCCTTGCCGACGCCGGGCTGCCGACTACCGGCTTCGCCACCGGCAACATCCTGCTGGGCGGCAATGGCAGCGACTTGATCGAAGGCCGTGGCGGTGACGACCTGATCGATGGTGACAAGTGGCTCAACGTGCGCATCGCGGTCTACGCCGCGGATGACGTCGACCACACAGGGGCCGAGATCGCCAGCTTCGACAGCATGGTCGAGATGATCCCGTTCATGCTCGATCGCACCTACAACCCGGGCCAGCTCAAGGCCATCCGCGAGATCCTGCCCGGCACCTCGACCGGCGGCGCCGCCTTCGACACCGCGGTCTTTTCCGGGGTGCAGGCCGAGTACGCGGTGACCCAGGACACCCGTGGTACCGCCGACCTGGCGGACGATGTGTGGACCGTCACCGACACCGTGGCCGGGCGTGACGGCACCGATACCCTGCTGCATATCGAGCGCCTGCAGTTCGCCGATGCCCAGCGCGTGCTGGTGCCGGGGCTGAACGCGCAGCCGACCGGCAGCCCGAGCCTCAGCGACGGCAACGGTGGTGCGATCACCGTCGGCGATATCCTCAGCGTGAGCATGGCCGGCGTGCGTGATGGCGACAATGTCACGGCGGGCAACCCGCTGGGCACCCTGGCCAATGCCTCGGTGTCCTACTACTGGCAGTTCGAGGCCGATCCCGGCAGCGGCGTGTTCCAGGACATCATCCTGCTGCCGGCCGGCGACCTGGCGTTCCAGAGCGCCGATGGCACCGCGTTCAAGGTGTCGCCGGACCTGGCGGGGCTGTCGCTGCGGGTCAAGGCGATCTACCAGGATGGCCATGGCACCACCGAGGTACTGTTCAGCGCGCCCACCAGCGTGGTCGAGGCCGGTGCCCCCGTGGTGCCGACTGCGCCGACGCCGGTGGTCGATGCCAGTGCGGGGGGCGATGGCCTGCACATGGTCCGCTCCGACCTCAACTTCATCCTGGCCCAGATCAAGATCGCCGAGGCGGACGCCGCCGGGCACGACATCCTCTCGTTGATCCCCAACATCCGCGCGCCCCTGGGCCTGCGTGCGGTCGACGGCTCGAACAACAACCTGATGAACCTCAATGGCCACGACCACACCGGCTACGGCGCCGCCGACCATGTCTTCCCGCGTCTGACCGACCCTGTGTTCAACGCTGCCGAGGGCGCGCCCGCCGGGTTCTTCGGTCCGGGTTCGCCGGCCATTCCCGGCTCGTCCTACCAGCAGACCAGCGGCTACGTGTTCGACTCGCAGCCACGCACCATCAGCAACCTGATCGTCGACCAGACCTCGAACAACCCGGCGGCATACGCCAGTGCCTACGACCCCGGCGCCAACGGCGTGCTGGACTTCGGCACCCCCGGCAATGACGATCAGCTCAAGGACGGTGTGCGGGTGGTCGCCAGCCCGGGCATGGACGGCCAGTTCGGCACCAGCGACGACCATGATGTCTTCCTGTTCGAGAACACCTCGGCGGATGCCGGGCTGTCGGCGCCGTTCAACGCCTGGATGACCTTCTTCGGCCAGTTCTTCGACCATGGCCTGGACCTGGTCACCAAGGGCGGTTCGGGGACCATCTTCATCCCCCTGCAGCCGGACGATCCGCTGTACGTGCCAGGCGGCGCCGCCAACTTCATGGTGCTGACCCGAGCCACCAACCTGCCAGGGCCGGACGGCATCCTCGGCACCGCCGATGACATCCATGAGCACAGCAACACCACCACGCCGTTCGTGGACCAGAACCAGACCTACAGCTCGCACCCCTCGCACCAAGTGTTCCTGCGTGGCTACCAGCTCACCGCCAGCGGTCCCATCGCCACTGGCCGGCTGATCACCAACCGCGACCTGGGTAGCGACGGCAAGTTCGGTACCGGCGACGACAGCGAGATCGGTGGCATGGCCACCTGGAAGGTGGTCAAGGCCCAGGCCAACGACATTCTCGGCCTCCGCCTGACCGACGCCGACGTCGACAATGTGCCGCTGCTGGCCACTGACGCCTATGGCAACTTCATCAAAGGGCCGCATGGCTATCCGATGGTGGTGATGAAGGGCGCCGACGGCCTGGGCGGCACTGCTGACGACGTGCTGGTCGAAGGCAACCCGCTGGCGCCGATCGACCTGACCAACGCGGTGCGCACCGGCCACCAGTTCCTTGCCGATATCGCCCACAATGCCGTGCCAGTGTTCACCGGTGGAGTGCTGGCTCCCGACGCCGACGCTGCCATCGGCAATGCCGTGCCGGTCAACCCGCACACCGGCGCCAACCTGGCCTACGACAACGAACTGCTGGACGCCCACTACATCGCCGGCGATGGCCGGGTCAACGAGAACATCGGTCTGACGGCGGTGCATGCGATCTTCCACGCCGAGCACAACCGGCTGGTAGCGCAGACCCAGGACACCGTGCTCGACTCGGGCGACCTGGCCTTCCTCAACGAATGGCTGCTCGCGCCGGTCAGCGCCTTGCCTGTCAGCCAGGCAGAGGTCGATGCGCTGGTGTGGAACGGCGAGCGGTTGTTCCAGGCGGCCAAGTTCGGCACCGAGATGCAGTACCAGCACCTGGTGTTCGAGGAGTTTGCCCGTACCATCCAGCCGCGCGTGGACTTGTTCTTCGCCCCGACCCAGGTCTACGACGTCGACCTCGATGCCTCGATCGTCGCCGAGTTCGCGCACACCGTGTACCGCTTCGGTCACTCGATGCTGACCGAAACCGTCGACCGTTTCGACATCGACTTCAAAGTGATCGGTGACCCGGCCAGCGCCAACCCCGAGCAGCAGCTCGGCCTGATCGCGGCATTCCTCAACCCGTTGGCGTATGCCGCCAGCGGCGTGACGCCGGAGGAGGCGACCAGCGCCATCGTGCGTGGGGTGACCCGCCAGGCCGGCAACGAGATCGACGAGTTCGTCACCGAGGCGCTGCGCAACAACCTGCTCGGGCTGCCACTGGACCTGCCGGCGATCAACATCGCCCGTGGCCGCGATGTCGGCATCCCCTCGCTCAATGCCGTGCGCCGCGACATCTTCGGGCAGACCGGAGACACCCAGCTCAAGCCCTATACCAGCTGGGTCGACCTGGTGCAGCACTTGAAGCATCCGGAGTCGCTGATCAACTTCATTGCAGCCTATGGCACCCACGGCAGCATCACCTCGGCCACCACCTTGGACGACAAGCGTGCCGCGGCGCTGGCCCTGGTATTCGGCGGCGCTGGCGCGCCGAGCGACCGCCTGGACTTCCTCAACGGCAGCGGCACCTGGGCCAACGTGACCCTGGCCGGCAAGGATGCGGTGATGGGCACTGCCGATGACCTCAAGGGTGTGACGGTGACCGGCGTCGATGCCATCGACCTGTGGATCGGCGGTCTGGCCGAGGCCAAGACGCCGTTCGGCGGCATGCTCGGCAGCACCTTCAATTTCGTGTTCGAGAACCAGCTGGAGAAACTCCAGGACGGCGACCGTTTCTACTACCTGGAGCGCACCGCCGGCCTGTCGATGAACGCGGAGCTTGAGAGCAACTCGTTCGCCAAGCTGATCATGGCCAACACCTCGGCCACCCACTTGCCGGGGCTGGTGTTCTCCGATCCCGGTTTCTACCTGGAACTGGATCGCGGCAAGCAGTACAACGATGGCCTGGGCAACGCCGACCCGCTGGGTGAAAACGGCCAGCAAGTGGTGTTCCGCGACAGCCCGCTGACCGATGGCTCCGACAGCAACTACATCCGCTATGCCGGTGACCAGCACATCGTGCTGGGCGGCACCCAGGGCGATGACATCCTCGTTTCCAGCGAAGGTGATGACACGGTCTGGGGTGATGGCGGCAACGACCGTATCGAAGGGGGCTACGGCAACGACCAGCTGCGCGGTGGCGCCGGCGACGACATCATCAGCGACATGGGCGGCGACGACAACATCCAGGGCGGAGACGGCAACGATGTGCTGCATGGTGGCAATGGCGTCAACCTGATCATCGGCGGCTTCGGCAACGACTTCATCGTCACCGGCGAGGATGCCTCCGAAGCCATCGGCGGCCAGGGCAACGACTTTATCCTCGGCAGCAAGGCCAACGAGCAGGACATGGGCAACGAAGGCGACGACTGGATCGAGAAGGGCACCTCGGACGGCGCGCCCGGCGACAACTTCGACCCGCTCGGCAACGATCCGGTGATCGGCAACGACGTGTTCGTCGGCGGCAACGAGAACGACAAGTTCAACGGCGAGGGCGGCGACGACATCATGGTCGGCAGCCTCGGCTTTGGCGATCGCTATATCGGCGGCTCGGGCTATGACTGGGCAACCTTCAAGGGCCTGGCCCAGGGCGTGAGCATCGACTACAGCGACCGCTTCTTCGATGTGCCGCCGGTTCCGGGCTCGGGGGCTTCGGCGCTGGTGCGCTTCGACATCATGGAAGGCCTGTCGGGCTCGGCGCATGGCGACTTCCTGCGCGGCGACAACGAGGACTCCACCTCGCTGCCGACTGCCGGGGCCACCGGTAGCGTGCTCACCAACATCAGCCTGATCAACGGCCTTGCCGGGCTGCTGCCCGCCGGCGCGACCTTCTACGATGGCGGCAACATCATCCTCGGCGGCAGTGGCAGCGACCTGATCGAAGGACGTGGCGGCGACGACATCCTCGATGGCGACAAGTGGTTGAACGTGCGCATCAGCGTGCGTGCCAACAACGACGGCAGCGGGGCGGAAATCGCTTCGTTCGACAGCATGGAACCGATGGTGCCGCTGATGCTCAAGGGCACCTACAACCCCGGCCAGCTGGTGATCGTGCGGGAGATCCTCAGCGGTACCGACAACTATGACACCGCGCTGTTCTCCGGTATTGCCACCGACTACCGCATCGTCGTCGAGGGCAACACGGTGATCGTCACTGACACGGTGGTCGGACGCGACGGCGTCGATCGCCTGACCGGCATCGAGCGCCTGCAGTTTGCCGACGGGGCCCAGGCCTCGGGCGTGGGTAGCGCCGTCAACAACGGCCCGACCGGTCACCTGGCGATTGTCGACGATGCCAGCGGTCTGCGCGACGACACGCCCGTGGCCGGGCAGTTGCTGCGGGTCAGCAACCTGGCGGTGCACGATGCCGACAACCAGGGCGCGGCCAACCCGAGCGGTGCGCTGAACGGGCCGGTTACTTATTACTGGCAGGTCGAGACCATCCCCGGCACGGGCGTCTATGAGGACATCACCTTCGTTGCCGCCGGCGAAGCCTCGCGGGCGACTGGCAGCACCTATCGAGTGGCGGACGATGTCGCCGGCCTCAACATCCGTGTGCGGGCGGTGTACCAGGACGCCAAGGGCACCTTGGAAATCGTCGACTCCTCGACCAACAGCGCGCCCAGCAGCGGGCCCGCCGTGGCCGGGCTGCTGGTGCAGAACCAGGTGCTGAGCGCCAACCCGGCGACCATCGTCGACGCCGACGGCATCGGCAGCGCGCCGTTCACCTTCCAGTGGCAGACGAACAACGGTGGGGGCTGGGTCGATATTGCCGGTGCCACCGCCAGCACCTTCACCCTTGGCCAGACCCAGGTCGGCCAGCATGTGCGGGTGCAGGTGGGCTACGTGGACACCTTTGGCGTGGCCGAGCGCGCCGCCAGCGACATTCTCGGCCCGGTGGCCAACGTCAACGACGCGCCGACCGGCACGGTGCTGATCAGCGACACCACGCCGGACCAGGGGCAACTGCTGACTGCGTCGACCGCCGGCATCGCCGACCTCGACGGGCTGGGGGCCTTCAGCTTCCAGTGGCAGCAGGGCGTGGGTGGCAACTTTGTTGACATCGCCGGCGCCACCGCAGCGAGCTACACCCCGGGCTTCGCTCAGGGCAACCAGCAATTGCGGGTGATCGTGCGCTACACCGACGGCTTTGGCGCGCAGGAGACGGTGACCTCCGCGGCGACCACCGCGGTGCGCCTGCTGAGCGGCGTCACGCTGGTGGGCACCAACGCGGCGAACACCCTCACCGGCGGCGCCGGCAACGATGTGCTGCGCGGCCTGGGCGGCAACGACACGCTCAATGGCCTGGGCGCTGTCGACCAGCTGTTCGGCGGGGCGGGCAACGACATCCTCAACGGCGGCGATGATGGTGACTTCCTGTTCGGCGAGGACGGCAACGACACCCTCAACGGTGGCCTTGGCGCGGACGCCATGGACGGCGGCCTCGGCAACGACACCTTCGTGGTCGACAATGCCGGCGACAGTGTCATCGAGGTGGCCGGTGGCGGCACCGACCTGGTGCAGACCAGCCTGCTCAGCTACCAGCTAGGCGCCGATGTCGAAAACCTCACCTACACCGGTAGCGGCAACTTTACCGGCACCGGCAACGCACTGGCCAACACCCTCACCGGTGCTGCCGGCAACGACCGGCTCGATGGCGGGGCAGGTGGTGACCGAATGGTGGGCGGTGCCGGCAACGACACCTACATTGTCGACTCAGCCTCGGATGTGGTGGTCGAGGCGGGCGGTGGTGGCATCGACACCGTGCTGACCGCGCTGGCCAGCTACAGCCTGGGTGCCAACGTCGAGAACCTGACCTACACCGGCGTCGGCAATTTCGTCGGCACCGGCAACGGGCTGAACAACGTCATCACCGGCGGTGGCGGCAACGACACGCTCACCGGCGACGGCGGCAACGACACCCTTATCGGCAACGCGGGCAACGACACGCTCAATGGCGATGCCGGCAACGACCAGTTGATCGGTGGTCTTGGCGCGGACAGCCTCAACGGTGGTGGTGGCGATGACAGCCTCGACGGCGGTGACGGCAACGACACGCTCAATGGCGGCGTTGGCAACGATACGCTGCAGGCCGGGGCCGGCAACGACAACCTCGATGGTGGCGTCGGCATCGATGTGCTGGCCGGTGGCGATGGCGACGACACGGTGCTGGGCGGGGGCGGCAACGATGTGGTGCAGGGTGGCAACGGCAATGACTTCGTCGATGGCGGTGCCGGTGACGACATCGTCAGTGGCGGGGCTGGCAACGACACGCTGGTCGCCAACGACGGCAACGATATCTTCCAGTTCGCGGCGGGCTTCGGCGCCGATCAGGTGTTCGGTTTCGACGCCGCCCCGGCAGGCGGCCAGGACCGGCTGGATATCACGGCACTGAGCATTACCGCGGCGACCTTTGCCGTCAGTGTCAGCATTGCCGATGTGGGTGCCGATACGCTGGTGAGTTTCGGTGGGCCTGACTCCATCCGCCTGGTTGGGGTGGGGGACGCGACCAGCGTGACGGCGGCGGACTTTATCCTGACGTCCTGAAGATGGTGTGTCACATCACAGGCATGCCTGCTCCTGCAAGACCAGGCATGCCGTGACAGCAGGCGCGTTTCAGGGTTTGTACGAAAAGTGCCCGAGCGGCTTTGCGTACAAACCCTGGAACAGACCTGCAACGCTCATCTTCGACACCTGCCGATGCCCTGCCGACTTTTATCTTTTTTTGACTTTTTTCAATGCTGAATCAATGTGTTGAGCACTTTAAAACAAGTCGAAACACTTTCCGCTCTGGTAATTTCCTACGCAAAAGGTAGTTTTTCTCCGACGCCGCCGAACCCCACTTCGACAGCGTGTTTGAAACAACTGTCTGTACCAGCAAGTACAAAAACAAATGGCCTGAGCAAGTTGGCGTGGTGGAACTGGATGCAACTTCCAAGTTTTGCCGGGGCCAGTGTTGTACCTGTGCGTGCGGGCAACCTTAGTTTGCCAATCATCAAGAAGGAACATGCATGATGACTTTCGAAATGGACATGATGAAAGCTGGTGTACGCCCTGATGCCCTGAAAGCCGGTGTTCGTCCGGATGCGCTCAAGGCCGGGGAGCGGCCGGATGCCATGAAGGCTGGTGTTCGGCCAGACGCGATGAAGGCAGGCGTGCGTCCTGACGCCTGATTGCTGCCAGAGCCGGCCACCGGGAACCGCCGGTGACCGGCTTATGCAACCGTAACGTTGTTATTCATTGGCGCAAGGGAATGTCTGTCTATGTTTGACGTAAAGTTGTGGGATGGTTTTGACCAGAAGACCGCAAACGGGCGGGCGCCTTGCTTGTTTGAATCGGTCCTGCCATTGAGTGAAGGCTTTGCCGGGCCGCAAAAAGTAGAGCAAGCGTTTTATGCCCTGGCCGAGCAGACTTTGCGCGAAAGTACCGACTGCCGTATTCGGGTCTATGATGGCGAAGCACGCCGGGATGAACTTATCGACCAGGCCCATGAGCAGCCTCGCCTCGACAACGAGTCGCTGGTCGCCTTCATGCAGCGCCTCACCGGCAAGCAACGCTTCAGCCTGGTGATCAACAACCTTGAACAAATCAGCCCGCAACTGGCGGCAGACTTCGGTCGCTTCATCCGCTCGTTCTTCGAGTTCCGCGGCATGCCGATTGGCGGCGTGGAACAGGCCGCATTCTGTGGCAACTATGCCGGCACGGCCTTCGGTATCCATGAAGGCTTCGAGCATGCCTTCCTTTGCCACCTCGGCCCCGGGGTGAAGGACTTCTATTGCTGGACCCGTGAAGAATACCTGGCCCTCGCCGGAGGGCGTGCACCGACCTTTGCCGATGCCGGCGCCTACGAGGCGTTGCTCAAGACCGGCAAGCTGTTCGTGCTCAAGCCTGGTGACGTGTTGTATCTGCCTGCCTCGGTCTATCACATTGGCCGGCAGGACCAGTATTCCGTGTCGGTGGCGCTGCCGTTCTATACCTATCCGCTGACCCGGTTTCTCGCTCGCCGGGTGATCCCCGACCTCAGTGAGCAAAGCCTGCCGTTCGATCAGGAAGGCATTTCGGCACTGCTGCCATTCGGCAGTCGCAACCCGCTGCTGTTACCGCTCGGGCAACTGCTCGACGATACATTGCGGCGCTGGAGCGACGGTGCGCTGCCGGAGTACCTCGGCTATCACTGGCATCGCCTGGTCAGCAATGGTGGTTGGGAGCTGCCGCGGGCCATCTCGGCCCAGGTGCGCGAGGAACGCCCTTTGCACGAGCCGCTGGCGCTTACGATAGGGCAGCATATTCGGTTGCGCGAACCGTTCCGCATCAGTCAGCAGGCGGCGTTAGGTTGTGCTGTTGGACAGCGGCGGGTCTTCGCTGCCGCGCGCAGCGTGGTGCTGGACGACCCTGACGGCAGCCATGGGGCATGGCTGGAGCAACTGAACAACCATGATGCCCTGCAGGTGCTTACCGAGCAGCAGTGTGTGGTCGGCCAGGTGCTCTCGCGCACCGGCTGCCTGGAAGCGTTCTGAACATGAACAAGGAGCGTTGAGCATGTACCGAGACTTTCCCAGCCTGGTGGATGATGACCTCGACCAGGCAAGCGCTACCCGCCAGGTGTTCGAGCAAGCGATTGGCCAAGGCCACGCAGTCATCACCGGGCAAAGCCTTATCAGCGAACATTTCGACCCATTGATTGCCCGTGTCTACCAGCAGATCTGGCAGCGGGTCGGCCCGTTGCAACTGAGTGCGGACGAGGCGCGCCTGTACATCGGCGAACTGTCGGTGTTCGCCCGCTACAATTCGACCTTGCTGTTGCGGGCGGCCGACACAGTGCGCGGCTTCTGTCCGGAGCTGGCCCAGGAACTGACACGCAACTACCTGGAGGAGGGCGGCGAGCGCGGCAAGCTGCCGGCACACTATGTGGTGTTCAGTGGTGCGTTGATCGCCGACCTTGGTCTGCGTGTCAACGGCTGGATGCCCAGGGCGGCCTCCACCCGTAGCCTGGTTTCGTTGATCGACGTGCTGGCGTGGTCGCACTGCCCCTCGACCATCCTTGGCATGTACTACGCCACCGAGGCGGTGGCTATCGCCGAGACCCGCCTGCTGCAGGCCATCACCGACCGGCTCGGGTTAGTGCTGGGGCGTGGCTGCGGCGCCGATCTCCCCCGGTTGCACGATTATTACCGCATGCACCTGGATGAAGAGCATGCCGCAGCCAACGGCAAGGTGGCGGTGGAGCAGGGGCATCAGGACGGCATTGCCCATTTCATTCGCCAGGCTCCGCTGTTCGGCTTCCTTCAGCCGCAGGTGATCGACGGCTTCCTGCAGATGCTCAACCCCTTCGTCGACCAGTGGGTGGAACTCAGTGCCATGGTCGACGCGGCACGCGATGGCAAGGAGCCGGTAGCCCGATGAAAACCACCGTCTACAAAGGCGGCTGCCTGTGCGGCCGCATCCGCTTCATCGCCACTGGCGTGCCGCGTTTTCCGCATACCTGTTCGTGCAGCATGTGCCAACGCCACTCGGGCAGCTTGACGCTGTGCTGGGTGGAGTACGACAAGGACGCCGTGGAGTGGGTGGGAGAGGGTGGCATGCCGGCCCTGTACCGCTCTTCGGAGCACTCGAGCCGGGCGTTCTGCCCCACGTGCGGTAGCAGCATCGGCGCCATCGACGACGCGCCCACCGTGGGCCTGTTGCTGGGCTGCTTTGACGCCAAGGGCGACAAGGCGCTGCGTCCGACCTCCCACTCGTTCACATCGTCCCGTCCACGCTGGTGGAAGATCGACCCCCAACCCTGAGCTGACTGCGGGCCGTGTGCGGCCCGCCACAAGGAGTGTGCATGTCCCCCGACACCCATCCGGTGCTCTACAAGGCGCTGATGCTGCGGCGTATCCGCCAGATGCTCGACAGCGCAGGCTACCTCGAGATCATGACCCCCATCCTGCGGCGTTATCCCGGTGATGCCGACCGTCCTCGCCTGCAGTTGAGCGATGGTCGCTGGCTGCGGGAATCCTCGGCCTTTGCCTTGCGTTGCAACCTGCAATACGCGCCGGCGGTCTACGAACTGGCGGCGTGCTTCCGGCCGGATGCGCTGGATGCCACCCACCTGCCCGAATTCACCATGCTCGATCTCTATCGCCAGGATGCCAGCCTTGGTGAAATGTTGGACCTGGCTTGTCGGCTGGTGCAAGCCTTCTATCCGGGGCCGATCCAGGTGCTGTCGTTCGCCAGCCACTTGCGTGATGACCTGGGCATCGACTTGTTCGCCGATCCGGCGGCCGGGGATGCGCTGGTGCGAACGTTCCGCCAGCTGTATGACGAGCCGGATATCTCGCCGCTGTGGTTGATCGACCGCTACATCACCGAGCAGATCGAGCCTTTGTCGCGTGGCTGCTGCATGGTGGTGACCGACTTCCCGCTGCTGCCGGAGGTACGTGCCAGGCGGCGTGACGGCGCTGGCGCGATCGTCGAGCGTTTCGAGATACTCATCGATTGCGTGGAAGTGGTCCACGGCTATACCGACGAGGACGACCCGGACCGCTTCGAGTCCCAAGCCCGTCACCTGGCCAGTTTCGGCCCTGAGGACGCGATCATGTGCGCCTTGATGCGCGACGGCAGCGTACCGCCACGCAGCGCCGGTTTCGGCATCGGGATCGAGCGCTTGTGTCGCATGGGGTTGGGGCTGGACAGCGTCGAGCCGCTGCGCACCTCACTACCTTTCACCGCACCCTAGGCCAGTTCAGCGAGGACTTGCGATGCCGACGCTCGAACAACTGTTACCCATGGCGCTGCTTGCCGCGCTGATCCTGGTGGTGCCGGGGCCTACCAATACCTTGCTGTTCTCGGCTGGCCTGCAGGTTGGCCTGCGCCGCGCCTTGCCCCTGGTCGGCGCGGAGGCGGCAGGCTATGGCCTGTCGATACTGGCCTGGGGCAGCGTCCTGCTGGTGGTTGCGGCTGATCGGCCCTGGCTGCTGAGTGGCATGAAATGGCTGTGCGCGCTGTACCTGCTGTGGCTGGCGATCAAGCTATGGCGTTGTGGCGCGGCACGCCTGGTGGCGGAGCGACGCAGCGCGGGGCGTTTCGAGGTGTTCCTGGCGACCTTGCTCAACCCCAAGGCCTTTCTGTTCGCCAGTAGCGTCTTTCCGCTGTCGGCGTTCCATTCGGTGCAGCAGTTTGCCTGGTTCATGGGGGTGTTCCTGCTGGTGCTGGTCCCGATCGGCAGCCTGTGGACCTGCCTCGGCCACCTGCTGACCTTGCGCAGCGCCTGGTCTATGCATGCTGGCACTTTCCTGCGCACAGCCTCGGTGATGCTGATGCTGTTTTCTGCCTCGATCGCCTACTCCACGCTGGACGGGACGGACGAGCGCGCCGAGCAGGTGGCGCTGGGCCGTATCCTGCTGCCCATGGCCTGACCCATGAACCCCGCTAAGGAAGCGCACCATGCTCAACACACTGTGCACTGGCCTGCTGGCTGGTGTGTGCAACCTGCTGCTGACCGGACTGGCCAGTGCTGCCGGTAGCCTGACGCTGTACAACTGGGAGAGTTACACCAGCCCTGAGTTGCTGGCCAGGTTCGAGCAGACCCACGGCATCAAGGTGCGGCTGATCGAGTACCGCACCAGTGAAGCGGCGCTGGCCGAGTTGCGCGAGGGCAAGATAGAGGCGGACCTGGCGGTGGTCGCCAGCAACTTTCTGCCCGCCTGGCGCGAGGCGCGCCTGCTGCGGCCAAGCGAGGCGGCTAGCCTGGCCAACTTCCGGCATGTCCAGGCCGCCTGGGCCGATCCGCCATTCGACCCACGGCGCGAGCATTCGCTGCCATGGGCCTGGGGTGTGGTGGGTGTGACGGTGCATGCCGACCGCTACAGCGGTGACATCGATACCTGGTCGGTGGTCCTGGACCCACCGACGGCCTTGGTCGGCACCATCAATATCGGCGCCGACCTCAACGAAGTGATCTACGCCGCGGTGCGCCTGCATGGCGGGCGCATGTGCGAGGCCGATCCCGTGCTGATGGCCAAGGTGCGGACGACCTTGCTCAAGGCGAGGCCGGCCTGGAAGGCGCTGGACTACGGCAGCGTGGCAATGATGGCCAGCGGGCATTTCCAGGCAAGCATCGACTGGAACGGCGCGGCCCTGCGCCAGCGCCTGGCCAATGCCCACATTCATTTTGGCCTGCCGCGCGAGGGGACACAGGTGTTCAGCGACAGCCTGGTACTGCTGGCGCAGGCGCGCAATGTGGAGAATGCGCGGTTGTTCATGGACTTTGTGCTCGAGCCGCGCAATGCCGCGCTCAATTCGACGTTTCACGGCTATGCCACAGGCATCGAAGGCGCCGATGCTTTTCTGCCCGAGCACCTGAAGACAGCGCCCGAACTGAATATCCCTCAGGCGGTGCTGGACAACGCTGAGTTCACCTTGGCCTGCCCGCCTGCGGTACAGGCGCGCTACGCCAGCCTGTGGGAAGAGTTGCAGCGCTGGCCGGCAAGCGCTGCGCTGCGGTGAGATCAGCGTACTGCTCGACGAAACAATCCGCCTTGCCCGCCAACATCACTATACGTCCGCCGGTTGCTCCACTTCATCCACGTAGGCCTCGAAGAACCAGTCGGGTATATCTTCATTGCGGTACTCCAGTTGCACGCCATCGGTGATTTCCGCCAGCCACACCGCGCTCTGCCCGGAGTTGTCGAACACATAGGCACGATGGCTGGCGGCATGGCCTCCGGGAGCAGGTCGAGGGAGCGCTCGTAACGGCTGCGCACCAGATCGTCCCTGACGGGATGGCCGCCAGCCCGCACGCGAATGGCGACCCGCTCGATATTGATCCGCGGGTTTTCGGTCGAGACGAAATAGAGGTAGGTGCGATAGCCCTGGGCTTGTGCCATGCGCATGAATTCGATCTTGCTTGGGTGCGACATGACGCTTTCGAAGGTGAAACTCTGCTTCGCTTCCAGCAGACGCTGGCGGATGAAGTCGGCGATCACCGAGGCGAAGTACGAGTCCACTGGCACTGCACGGGGCTCACTGTTTCCCCAGACCGCGTAGTCCGTTTCCCAAACCTGAAACGGGGCCGTGGAGCGGCCCCGCTGCTCCGGTGTCGGTCTTCAGAAACCGAAGTCGCTCAGGCCCGGGTGATCGTCCGGACGGCGCCCCAGTGGCCAGCGGAACTTGCGCTCGGCTTCGCTGATGGGTTGTTCGTTGATGCTGGCGTGGCGATTGCGCATCAGGCCGTCCTCGGCGAACTCCCAGTTCTCGTTGCCGTAGGCGCGGTACCACTGGCCGCTGTCGTCGCGGTACTCATAGGCGTAGCGCACGGCAATGCGGTTGTCGGTGAAGGCCCAGAGCTCCTTGATCAGGCGGTATTCAAGCTCGCGGTTCCACTTGCGGGTGAGGAAGGCCTGGGCCTCTTCGCGGCTGCTGCAGAATTCGGCGCGATTGCGCCAGTGGGTGTCGGTGGTGTAGGCCAGGGCCACCTTGGCGGCGTCGCGGCTGTTCCAGCCGTCTTCGGCAAGGCGGACTTTCTCGATGGCGGTTTCACGGGTGAACGGGGGCAGTGGTGGGCGGGACATCGTGGTCAATCCTCAAGGTCGGTGGGCTTGGTTTGCAGAACCGAGAGTAGTCCGGTCGGCTGGCGGGGAGAATCGGTGCCCTGGGCACTTCATAATTGCTCTTGGAGGAACAATCCCGCCTGGCACGCCTGTCTATAGTTACCCCAGACATTCGCTGGAGCCCGCCATGACCCTGATCAGCCGCGAACCCTGGTGGCTCGTCCCGCCCAAGCCCGGGCAGACCGAGCAGGACCTGCACTGGGGCTACCTGGAAATCTACGCCGACGGCCGTACTGTGTTCGTCGACCAGCGACCCAGTGAGCGGGAGCTGGCCGAACGCAAGAGTTGCCGTAACTTCCCCGACGCCGAAAAGCCCTGAGTCAGCCTTCGAGCTGGGCCAGGCGTGCCTCCAGCGCCGCCACCCGTGCTTCCAGCGCCTCGATGCGCTCGTCCGCCGCGCTGGCGCGCGTGCCGCCTTCCTGCTGGCGGGCAGCGAGAATCGCCTCGATCTCGGCCGGGTCGCCCAGGGCGTGGGTGTAGCGGTCTTCGCGCTGGCCGGCCTGGCGCGGCAGGTGCAACGCCAGGCCACGCGAGATCAGGCGCTCGAGCTGGTGCTGGACCTGATCGACATCCTCGAACTCATGCAGGCGGTTGCTGCGCGTCAGCAGTTCGCTGAGGGTCTGCGGGCCGCGCAGGAACATCAAGCCCATCAGCACCAGCTGCGCCGGTACCAGCTCCAGGCCCTTGTCCACTCGCTGTTCCCAACGGTCGGCGCGGCTGCCCATCTGCAGGCGGGCCATTTCCTGGTTCTCCAGGGCACGCAGGGCCTGACCGACCTGGCCGGGGGAAAGGTTCATCACCGGTTCACGGCTGGTCTTCTGGTTGCAGGCCAGGACCAGGGCATTGAGGGTCAGGGGGTAGGTTTCCGGGCTGGTGGCCTGTTTCTCGATCAGTGAGCCGAGCACGCGGATCTCGATGCTGTTGAAACGGCCTTCGCGGGTGGTTTCGTGTTCTGACATGGCCCTGTCTCATTGCGAGGAAAAGGCCACTAGCCTAGGTAAAGCGCCGGGCTTAAGCAATCACCGCTGGCGTCGCCGGCCGTGCCAGCTCCCCTGTGGCATGGGAGCTGGCACGGCTGGGGCTTCAGGTGCTGGGCCGCTCCATGGCCTGGCAGGCCGCGGCGGTGAACAGCACGTCGGTCGAGGAGTTCAGCGCGGTCTCGGCCGAATCCTGCAGCACGCCGATGATGAAGCCGACCGCCACTACCTGCATGGCAATCTCGCTGGGGATACCGAACAGGCTGCAGGCCAGCGGGATCAGCAGCAGCGAGCCACCGGCCACGCCCGAGGCGCCGCAGGCGCAGACCGCGGCCACCACACTGAGCAGCACCGCGGTCGGCAGGTCGACCGGGATGCCCAGAGTGTGCACGGCGGCCAGGGTGAGCACGGTGATGGTGGTTGCCGCACCGGCCATGTTGATGGTCGCGCCCAGCGGGATCGACACCGAATAGGTGTCCTCGTGCAGGCCGAGTTTCTCCGACAGTGCCAGGTTGACCGGGATGTTGGCTGCCGAGCTGCGGGTGAAGAACGCGGTGATGCCGCTCTCGCGCAGGCACAGCAGGGTCAGCGGGTAGGGGTTGCGGCGGATCTTCCAGAATACGATCAGCGGGTTCATCACCAGCGCCACGAACAGCATGCAGCCGATCAGCACGGCCAGCAGGTGCAGGTAGCCAAGTAGTGCATCCAGCCCTGACTGCGCCAGGGTGGCGCTGACCAGGCCGAAGATGCCCAGCGGGGCGAAGCGGATCACCACGCGCACGATCAGGGTCACGCCGTTGGACAGGTCCTCGACCACGGTGCGGGTGGTGTCACCGGCATGGCGCAGGGCCACGCCCAGGCCGATGGCCCAGGTCAGCACGCCGATGAAGTTGGCATTGAGCAGTGCGTTTATCGGGTTGTCGACGGCGCTGAGCAACAGGTTCTGCAGCACCTCGGTGATGCCGCCGGGCGCGCTCAGCGTGGCCTCGCCGGTGCTCAGCACCAGGTTCGACGGGAACAGCATGCTGGCCACCACGGCCACTACTGCAGCGGCGAAGGTGCCCAGCAGGTACAGCCAGAGGATCGGGCGGATATGGGTTTCCTGGCCATGGCGATGGTTGGCGATCGAGGCCATCACCAGGATGAACACCAGGATCGGCGCCACGGCCTTCAGGGCGCTGACGAAGACCTTGCCGAGGAACCCCAGGTCGCGGGCCACGGCGGGGGCGAGCAGGGCCAGGGCAATGCCGGCCACCAGGCCGATGCAGATCTGCGTCACCAGGCCGGTGCGGTTGATGAGGCGGAGGATGGGGGTCATGTGCAGCGCAATCCAGTTACGTGAAAGCGCGCGACTTTACCACAGACCGCGCTGGCTCCTGTAGGCGCGGGCCTACCAGTGAAACAACTCCCGCCGCGCGCCTTCGGTGATCGCCAGGATCCCCGGGTGCTTGACCTTGCGCTCCACCGATATGGCGTAGAACGACTCGTTCACCGCCTCGGTCTGGCCGATCAGGCGCACGCCGTACTGGCGGCAGACCTCCTCGGCGATCACGCTGGGGGCCACGAAGATGCCGCTGCCCGATTGACCGAAGGCCTGCATCAGCGCGCTGTCGTCGAATTCGCCGACGATCCGCGGCTGTACCTGCTGCTCGGCCAGCCAGCGCAACAGGCGGCTGCGCAGCACGGTTTCCTGGCCTGGGATCAACAGCGGCGCGTCGTCCAGGCAGGCGGGGAAGGGGCGATCAAGGCGCTCGGCCAATGCCTGAGTGGCAAAAAAGCTCAGGCCGCACTCACCGAGCTTCTGGCTGTAGCCCTTGATGCCCAGGTGGCTGGGCATGGGGCTGTCGGAAATCACCAGGTCCAGACGCTGGATCGCCAGGTCCGCGAGCAGGCGTTCGAGCTTGTCCTCGCGGCAATTGATGCGCAATACCTCCTCCAGCTCCATGGTCGGTGCCAGCAGGCGATAGACGATGGACTTGGGCACCACATCGGCCACCCCCACGCGAAACAGGATCTGCTCCTGCGGCCCGGCGCGCAGCATGGCCTCCAGCTCGCCGCCGATCTGGAACATCTGCTCGGCGTAGGCCAGGGCCTGGCGCCCGGTCTCGGTCAGCTCCAGCTGGCGCCCGACGCGCTGGAACAGCTCCAGATTCCAGGTCTGCTCGAACAGGCTGATCTGGCCACTGATGGTCTGCGGCGTCAGGTTGAGCTGTTCGCTGGCGCGGGCGATGCTGCCGGTCTTGGCCACAGCCCAGAAATAGTGGAGCTGGCGATAGTTGAGCATGCCTGCCTCGATTCGGAAAAATCGAAGTATACACGCTGAAAATACGAATTTTCCGGATGTTTCAGTCCCTCTAGAATGCCACCCCATCAGGCGCATGACGCGCCGCCCGGCATTCGACAAGCGAGGACCTCATGCTACAACTCAAATCCATTGGCACACCGCTGGTACTGGCACTGGCCCTGTTTGCCATGTCCGGTTGCGACCAGGCCGAGAAATCCGCCCAGCAGATGCTTGACCAGGCGGCTGAAACGGCCAAGCAGGCCATCGACAAGACCAATGACGCCGCCCAGCAGGCCTTGAGCGACGCGATCGGTGGCGATGGCGAGAAAGCCAAGGCCGAAGACGACAAGAAAGACACCCAGGACATCTGAGAGCAGGACTGACCAATGGAATATTTGCTGGAACTCGCCGCAAGCCCCACCGCCTGGGTAGCCCTCGCCACCCTGGTGGCCATGGAGGTCGTGCTGGGCATCGACAACCTGATCTTCATCTCCATCCTCACCAACAAGCTGCCCGAGGCCTATCGTTCCAAGGCGCGGCGCATCGGTATCAGCATGGCTCTGGTCATGCGCCTGGCGCTGCTCAGCACCGTGGCCTGGATCGTCCAGCTGACCGAGCCTGTGGTCGAGGTGTTCGGCCACACGTTCTCGTGGAAGGACATGATCCTCATTGCCGGTGGCCTGTTCCTGCTGTGGAAGGCGACCAAGGAGATCCATGAAAGTGTCGACCCACATGGCGCCAAGGAAGAGTCCAAGGCCGGCCACGTCGTGACCATCGGCTTCACTGCGGCGATCTTCCAGATCCTGCTGCTGGACATCGTCTTCTCGATCGACAGCATCATCACCGCCGTGGGCATGACCGAGCACCTGCCAATCATGATCATCGCCGTGATCAGTGCCGTGATCGTGATGCTGGTGGCCGCCGACCCGCTGGCCAAGTTCATCAACGACAACCCGACCGTGGTGATGCTGGCCCTGGGCTTCCTGATCATGATCGGCATGACGCTGATAGCCGAAGGCTTCGGTGCCCATGTGCCGAAGGGCTACGTATACGCTGCCATGGCGTTCTCTACCGCGATCGAGATCCTCAACATCATGGCCCGCCGGGCGCGCTTGAAGCGTGAGGCTACCGAGGGCTGATCTGGCGTGAACCATCGCGGGGCCAGCCCGCCGCCACAGGACATGGATCTTGTGGTGGCGGGCTGGCCCCGCGATGCGTTTCAGGAAAACTTCAGCTCAATGGGCCCCGGCATGCCGACGCGCACGGCGCACAGGTTGTGGTTTGACCAGGGCCTCAGGGGGCAGGTGATGTGGGTGTGCATGCCGGCGCACGATGCGCAGTACGCCCCAGAGCATGGCGGCTGCGACGCTCAGCCACATGCCGACCAGCATTAGAATCGCCATTGTCAGGCTCATGCGTGCCTCCTTCTCTCTGGCAAGCCAGGCTCGCCATCCAGACACTGCTTTAGTCTAGCCTGTCGGCTGTGACGTTCCATTGACCGAAGGTCTAGTCCTTGGGCCGTTTCGTTCCAAGCCCGCATCGGGCTATACCCGCAGGCGCCGGCGTCCTATGATCGGCTTCTTGGCCGGGCGCTGCCTGCCTGGCCGCGGAACAAGCGAGTGTCCACGTTGCAAAAGCTCTCCAAGTTTCGGGCCCAGGGCCCACGTCGCCTGCTGGCCGCCTGCCTGGTGGCGGCGACCCTGTCCGGCTGCGCCGGCACGCCACCGGCCGCGCTCAAGGGCCTGCCGCAGCGGGTCGAGATCAGCAGCGTTCCCTTCTACGGCGGCAACGCCAACCACAGTGGCTCGATGGCCCTGGCCGCCGTGCTGTCGCAGCAGGGCGCACCGATCACGCCGGGCCTGCTCGACAAGTCGTTGGGCCTGCCTGCCGCCGCCGATTCGTTGGAAGCCGGCATCCCTCGGGTTGCCCGTGAATACGGCAGGGTCGTCTACCCGCTGGACAAACACCTGGATGCCTTGCTCGCCCAGGTGGCGGCCGGTTACCCGGTGCTGCTGCGTTATCAGGAAGGTTCGGCGTGGTGGAGCGAGCCGCGTTATGCCGTGCTGATTGGCTATGACCGCTACAAGCAGCGGGTATTGCTGCGCTCGGGCATGCACCGGCGCCAGTTGATGGCTTTCGACGATTTCGAGTCGGCATGGGGCAAGGAGGGGCGTTGGGCGGTGCTGGTGCAATCGCCGCGACAGTTGCCGGCCCAGGTGGATCGCCAGCGCTGGCTGCAGGCAGCGGATGAACTGGCCCGTTCGGGGCAGGAGATCGCGGCGAAGCAGGCTGTCATCAGCCTCGGACGGTGAGGCTGAAATGATCGCGGGGCAAGCCCGCTCCCACAAGATGGCCTTGTGGGAGCGGGCTTGCCCCGCGATGGCTTTACATCAGAAGCCCAGGCGATCGCGCAGGCTGTAGTACCAGGCACCGATGGCGCTGAACGGCACACGCAGCATCTGGCCACCCGGGAACGGGTAGTGCGGCAGGCCGGCGAACGCGTCGAAGCGCTCGGCCTGGCCGCGCAGGGCCTCGGCCAAGACCTTGCCGGCCAGGTGGGTATAGGTGACTCCGTGGCCCGAGCAACCCTGCGAGTAGTAGATGTTGTCGCCGATGCGGCCGACCTGCGGCAGGCGCGACAGGGTCAGCAGGAAGTTGCCGGTCCAGGCGTAGTCGATCTTGACGTCCTTGAGCTGCGGGAAGGCCTTGAGCATCTTCGGGCGGATGATCGCCTCGATATTTGCCGGGTCACGCGCACCGTACACCACGCCACCGCCGAAGATCAGGCGCTTGTCGCTGGTCAGGCGGTAGTAATCGAGCAGGTAGTTGCAGTCCTCGACGCAGTAGTCCTGCGGCAGCAGGGTGCGGGCCAGTTCTTCGCCCAGCGGCTCGGTGGTGATCACCTGTGTGCCGCAGGGCATCGACTTGGCAGCCAGCTCCGGTACCAGGTTGCCCAGGTAGGCGTTGCCGGCGACGATGATGAATTTGGCGCGCACCTTGCCCTGCGGGGTATGTACCACCGGGTTGGCGCCACGCTCGATGCGCACGGCCGGGGTTTGCTCATAGATGATGCCACCCAGCGACTCGACCGCGGCGGCTTCGCCCAGGGCCAGGTTCAGCGGGTGGATGTGGCCGCCGCTCATGTCGAGCATGCCGCCTATATAGCTGTCGCAGGCCACCACTTCGCGGATGCGCTTCTGGTCCATCAGCTCCAGCTGGTTGTGGCCGAAGCGTTCCCACAGGCGTTTTTGCGATTCCAGGTGGCCCATCTGCTTGCTGGTCAGCGCGGCGAACACGCCGCCGTCCTTCAGGTCGCACTGGATGTTGTACTTGGCCACGCGCTCACGGATGATGCGCCCGCCCTCGAAGGCCATCTGACCGAGCAGTTGCGCCTGCTTAGGGCCGACGGTGCGCTCGATGACATCGATGTCGCGGCTATAGCTGTTGACGATCTGGCCACCGTTGCGGCCCGAGGCGCCGAAACCGACCTTGGCGGCCTCGACGATGCTCACCTTGAAGCCGTTCTCCAGCAGGAACAGGGCGCTGGACAGGCCGGTGTAGCCGGCACCGATGATGCATACATCGGTTTCCACCTCACCCTGCAGCGCCGGACGTGGCGGCACCGGGTTGGCCGAGGCGGCGTAGTAGGACTGGGGGTAGGGGGTGTTAGCCATGCTCGAGGGACCTCGTGTTTTATATTTTTAACGAATGTACCGATGCTATCAATAATAATAAACACCCGCTAGTCGTCCGGTGAAAATCCTTTACGCCCCCCTGAGCCTCGACCTTTCTATAAATAGTTTAAGATTCAGTAGCTTAGCGTGAAAAAAACAGTTGACAGGGTATCTGGATCGGGTAGAATGCGCCCCACACGACAGGCACATAGCTCAGTTGGTTAGAGCACCACCTTGACATGGTGGGGGTCGTTGGTTCGAGTCCAATTGTGCCTACCAAATCAGAAGAGGGCGATCCGCAAGGATCGCCCTTTTTGCTTTTGGTCGCTTCCAGCGGGCGAGCCGTATGCGAGATCGGCCGGTAAAAGCCTTGCCCGCAGGTCACTGGGGCGGTTCGGATAAATTTCGCAAAGTTTTTGATTTTTTTGAAAAAAACGCTTTACAGGTGCGCAGTCGATCACTAATATGCGCACCACACGACAGGCACATAGCTCAGTTGGTTAGAGCACCACCTTGACATGGTGGGGGTCGTTGGTTCGAGTCCAATTGTGCCTACCAAGTCAGAAAGGGGCGATCCGCAAGGATCGCCCTTTTTGTTTGCGCAAGAAAAGACGCTTGCGGTGTTTTTCCTCGGTCGCCCTGGTACGGCCTTAGCGCTTGCTGCTGTGGCGTCGCACCAGCGTACCGTCATCGCACGTATGTGCCAACGGCAGCAGCCAGTCCAGCATCTGCTGGCGTTCATTGGCCTGCAAAGGGCTGTCTGCCCCCTCGAACTGAGCGCCCAGGGCCCTTAGCGCATATTCGACCACTGTATTGTTGACGACTGTTTTTGATGTCTCGATGTGGTGGTGAATCGATGCCATCAGCGTGTCGTGATCCTCTGTCGGTTCGAGGCTCAGCGACAGGGCAAGATACCTGGGCAGCCCTCGCTTGTGGCCTGCCATCATGGCGACTGCGCGGTACAGGTTGACGACATCTTCCTTGTCGATGTGCCCTGCCGAGCGGCTTGCATAGTAACGCTCGAGTCGGTTGATGGCGTACGGCAGGTCCGCCTGCCAGCGGCCTTGTGCTACCAGTGCTTGTTCGCGTACATCCCCGATCGTCAGCAGATAATCCAGATAGCCTGCGAAGCTCCGAGCTTCCCTGGCGTAGCGCAACCGACGCCAGCGTGAGCCGAATTCGCGCTCCCAGGTCCAGCGCCTGACCTGTGGCAGCAGTTCCTGGTTGAGCCAGTCCAGTGTGTCCTGGCAAGGCCACCAGCCTCTGGCTGACGGTTCGCGTTCGCTGAGGTCGTGGGGCGTCCACAGCAGGTCTAGCCAATCGCTGGAGAATGCCTCGGTCGACGCATGGGTGGTGATCACCGCGTGGTAGCCGCTGTCGTGACGGTCGGTTGCCTGTGCGTGGCAGGGCTTGAGCATGCTCGGGTGGGCGTCGAACATGTGCCAGGGGCTTGTGCCTGCGGCGTAGTCGTGCGCCTCGCAGAAGCGGGCGATGTAGCTCCAGGCACGCTTGCGCAGCGAGCCGATTTTCACCCGGTGCGAGCCACCGTGGGCGATAAACGGAAATCCGCTGGCGGACAGGCTGCGCTCCAGTGCCTGCAAGGTGTCGCGCATCACCACGGTGAGCGCGTCGGCGACATCTGCAAGTGCCTGCACCACGGGTTCTTCGAGTATCAGCCGGCTGCTGGGCAGGTCGATCAGGTAACGGTCCTTGTCGCCTGGCATCAGCCCGACGATGAACGGGCGCGACTGGCTGTCCAGTGGCGCGCCGCTGGCGAACAGAAAGCGCTCGAGCAGCCATTCGTGGCTGACGGTGATCGTCACGCCGCGCAGGTCGTGCTGGTGGAAGTCGAAGGCGGCGGTGGCGCGGGACGCGGTAAGGTCCGGCAGGAACACGCTCAGCGAAAACCAAGGCCCGCGGTAGTACCAGTGACGGCCGTGATGGCCGATGCGGGTGAAGGCATCGGGGCTGCAGGCGCTGTCGGGCGCATGCCTGGCGGCGGCCAGGTGGTCGCTCAGCCTGCCTGGGCGTTCTACGAATGCCCTGGCTTTGCGTGCCACGTAGGGGCGTGGGTCGAAGATGGATTTGGCAACCAGCTCGGTGAACCCCACGCGTTCCATCCACAGGTTGCCAAACGTCTCGATATGCGCGCCAGGGAAGAACTTCGACAGCACGTCGGGATGCTGCTGCAGTCTCTGCGTCAGGTCGTGGGCGGTCCACAGCTGCCCTTCGATACCTGCCGCTTTCAGGCGTTGTTTCTCGCCGATCCAGCGACTGGCCAGCGTGCCGATCTCACGCTGCGCGAGGATCAGGGTGAACGAGCGCGTGAGCGAAGGCCAGGGGCCATTCAGGAAGGCATCGATTGCTCCCGTCAGCTCGGTGCCGGTGAAGTCCTTCCAGGCCTTGCATTCGAAGACGTTCAGCTGGTCGGGGCTCTCCTCGTCCTGGGCGAACAGGTCGATGCCGCCTTGCCGGGTGCCGCTTTTCCCGAGGCGGTGGCAGCCGCCAAGCGGTTGTTCCTTGCTCAGCAGCCACCAGCACAGCTGTTCGAAGGATTCCGCCGGCATCGCGTAATCAAGCACGAAGGTCGTGCGCGGGTAGATGCGCGTGTCGGGGGTGATGCTGGCTTCGGGTTGCAGGTGCGAGGGCCACTCCTGCGGCAGTTCGGGCATGCTTGCGGTGGTGACTGTGGCGTTTGAAGGTTCCAACCTGAGTCCTTGTATCGCTGTCTGTCCATTGTGGTGCGGCAACATCTTCGGCCAGGTCGATTACCGAAGGCAACAGACAAAGCCTGCGACAGAAGTGCCATGAGGGGATGTTCCGGGCCATGCTAGAATCCGCCCCTTCGAATCTGGAGGTACAGGCGTGCGCAAACTGGCGGTGGTAATGGCGGTGTTGGCCCTGGCGGGCTGTAACAACGAGGTCGAAGGCGTGCACAAGCAGGTGGCCGAACACCTGCACAACCCCAAGACGGCCAAGTTCGCCAACGTGCGCTTCGACACCCAGGGTTCCATCTGTGGCCAGGTGCGCGGCAAGGATGACGCCGGTCAGTACGAGCCTTATCGCAGCTACGTGGCGATCAAGCACGACGGTCAGTACGAGATCCTCATCGACGAGACCGGCAACAACCTGCGTATCCGTGAAGTCTGCGGTGGCGCCGACCTGCAGCGCAGCGCCGAGGCGCTGGCCGACCAGCCGGCACCGGAAGGCTGGGACGTGGAGGTGATCCAGGGGCCGAACATGGGCGCCCTGACCGACATGACCGCACGCCTGATCGAAAAGGGCATCCCGTCCTGGGTCGAATACCGCGACGGCAAGCCGGTGGTGCTGATGGGGCCGTTCCCGGCCAAGGTCGAGGCCGATGCGCGCAAGGCCGAAGTGATGGCCAAGCTGGGCACCGACTCGATCGTCATCCAGCACGGCGTCCAGCGCTGACGTTTACCCGTACCTGCCAGGCTTGGACGCTGGGCAGGTATCAGATTGAACGCGGGCTTGCCCCGCGTTCGGTGCCGATGTCCTCGAACACGCTGATCAGATGCTCCGGCTGCCCGTCGGCGCGGCGCTCCAGCGAGGTACGTGCCCGCACCCAGAGGTAGTGCCCGTCCTTGTGGCGCACACGCTTCTGCACTTCGTATCGCTCGATCTCGCCGGCCAGCATGCGCCGCAGCAGTGCCAGGTTGTCCGGCAGATCGTCGGGATGGGTGAGCTGCTGGAACGTCGTGCCGTACAGCTCGTCCTCACGGTAACCCAGCAGTTCGCAGAGGCTGCCGTTGACCCGCTGCCAGCTGCCATCCGGGTCGATGTAGGCCAGCGCGCCCCAGGCCAGTTCGAAGATGGTGCGAAAGCGCGCCTCGCTCTGGCGCAATTCCTCTTCGGCCACCTTGCGCTCGGTGTTGTCCATGCTGATGCCGACCATCTTTACCGGGCGCCCGGCACTGTCGCTCAGCACCGTGGCGCGCGAGGCGATCCAGCGTTGGTCGCCGTCGGGGCGGGTGATGCGAAAGTCGCATTCGCAACCGGTGCCGTCAGCCACGGCCTGGGCATACATGTCCTGCATGTGGCTGGCGTCCTCGGGATGGATGTGCTCCCAGAAGTCCTCATTGCGCCGTAGTGGCCAGCCATATACCGCCTCGACGTTGGGCGAGTAGGTCACTTCGTCGGTGACCAGGTTCCATTCCCAGGTGACGATGCGCGCACCTTCCTGGGCCAGCTTCATGCGCGTCTCGCTCTCCATTATCTCGGCAGTATAGCGGCGGCGCACGTCGGTCATCGGCAGCTCGACCACCTCGGCCTGCTGCATGCTGTGCAGGGCCTCTTCGCCATAGCGCAGCCAGATCCAGTTGACCTTGAGCAGGTCGGCCAGCTTGCGCAGATTGGCGTAGTCGATCTCGCCGCCGCGGGTCCACTTGTGCACCGCCGTGCGCGAGATCCCCAAGGCCGTGCCCACCGCCTGCAGGGTCAGCTTGTGGTGTTCGAGCAGTTCCTTGAGGCGAAAGGCGAAGCTGTTTTCCGTCATGGGTGCTGGATCCTTGGGCGTGGGCGAGGCAGCCAGTATACCTGAGCCGTCAACTTGAGGTTGACAGCTCGGTTGCCGCGCCCGGCGGCGCCGGTTAACGTGGCGCCTGACTTGTAAAGGACAGGGATGCACCGCATGAGCCGATCATTGGAACTCAACCGCGCCAGTTGGAATGAACGGGCGCCGCTGCACGCCGCTTCAAAGGACTACGAGGTCGAACGCTTTGTTGCCGAAGCCGGCCACCTGTCCGAAGTGGTGCGTTTCGACCTGCCACGCCTGGGCGATATCCATGGCCTGCGCACGGTGCACCTGCAATGCCATATCGGTACCGACACCTTGTCGCTGGCGCGCCTGGGTGCGGATATCTGTGGCCTGGACTTCTCCGCCGCCTCGCTGGCCCAGGCGCGTGACCTGGCCGAACGTTGCGGCGCTGGCATTGCCTATGTCGAGGCGGACGTCTACCAGGCTGCTCAGGTACTACCGGCCGCTGGTTTCGATCTGGTCTACACCGGTATCGGCGCGTTGTGCTGGCTGCCGAGCATCGAGCGCTGGGCGCAGGCGGTGGCGGCATTGCTCAAGCCGGGCGGACGCCTGTTCCTGCGCGATGGCCACCCGATGCTGATGGCGGTCAACGAAGACCATGAGGACCGTTTGCAACTGGAGTATCCGTACTTCGAGTGCGAGGCACCGACCGTGTGGATCAGCGACCAGACCTACGTCGATACCGACCAGGCCCTGACGCAGATCGAAACCCATGAATGGAACCATGGCCTTGGCGAGGTGATCACCGCGCTGTTGCGCAATGGCCTGCGCATCACCGCCCTGGAGGAGCACCAGAGCATTCCCTGGGAGGCCTTGCCTGGGCAGATGGCGTTGGGTGATGACGGCGAGTGGCGCCTGGTCGAGGCACCCTGGCGGCTGCCGCTGAGCTATACGTTGCAGGCGGTCAAAGGGTAGGTCAAGGGCTTGGCATGTACGCGAGCCGTGGGAGCGGGCTTGCCCCGCGACAGGTTCGCGATTGCAATCGCGGGTCAAGCCCGCTCCCACGAAATCCGCGCCATTTCAGCCAGGGACCTGTGTACTCAGGACAGGAATCCGCCATCTACATTGAGCGCGGTGCCGGTGGTATAGCTGGAGGCGTCGCTGGCCAGGTACAGCACCGCCCCGGCCATTTCGCTCGGGTCGGCCACGCGCTTGAGCGGGATCTGCTGCAACGCGGCATTGCGGATGCTGTCGTTCTTCACCAGCGCCGAGGCGAACTTGGTGTCGGTCAGGCCGGGCAGCAGGGCGTTGCAGCGGATACCGAACTGCGCGCACTCCTTGGCAAACACCTTGGTCATGTTGATCACGGCCGCCTTGGTCACCGAATAGATGCCCTGGAACAGCCCCGGTGAAACTCCGTTGATCGAGGCCACATTGATGATGCTGCCACCGCCGTGCTCGCGCATCAGCTTGCCGGCTTCCACCGACATGAAGAAGTAACCGCGGATATTGACGTCGACGGTCTTCTGAAATGCGCCCAGGTCGGTGTCCAGCACGTTGCAGAACTGCGGGTTGGTGGCGGCGTTATTGACCAGGATGTCGAGGCGCCCGAACTGCTCGCGGATGCCGGCGAACACCTGCTGGATTTGCTCCATCTCGCCGATATGGCAGGCCACCGCGGTGGCCTTGCCGCCGGCGGCGACGATCGCCTCGGCGACCTGCTGGCAGCCGTCGAGTTTGCGGCTGGAGACGATCACATGGGCGCCCTGCTGGGCTAGCAGGTGGGCAATGGCTTCACCGATGCCACGGCTGGCACCGGAAACGAAGGCGATCTTGCCGTCGAGGTCGAACAGGTGGGTCTTGGACATTCGGGTATTCCTTGTTGTATGCCGGGTTACAGGCTGGATTTGCCGATCAGTTGCAGGCTCATGTGCTCCAGCAGCTTGTTCATGTGGATGAACTGGGCGAAGCGTTTGTCCTGGGTCTGGCCGTGGAAGAAGCGGTAGTAGATCTGCTGGACAATGCCGGCCAGGCGGAACAGGCCATAGCAGTAATAGAAGTCGAAATTGTCGATGCGAATGCCGGCGCGCTCGGCGTAGTAGTCGACAAACTGCTTGCGGGTCAGCATGCCCGGCGCATTGCTCGGCTGGCGACGCATCAGCTGTACTGGCGCAGGGTCGCCGGCCTCGATCCAGTAGGCCAGGCTGTTGCCCAGGTCCATCAGCGGATCGCCGATGGTGGCCATTTCCCAGTCCAGCACGCCGATGATGCGCATCGGGTTGGTGCTGTCGAGGATGACATTGTCGAAGCGGTAGTCGTTATGCACGATGCCTGGGCGCGGGTGGTCGGCGGGCATCTTCTCGCGCAGCCAGGCGATCACTTGCTCCCAGCGAGGTGCGTCGGGGGTCAGGGCTTTTTCATAGCGGCTGGCCCAGCCTTCGATCTGGCGCTGCACATAACCTTCAGGTTTGCCCAGGTCGGCCAGGCCGCACGCCTGGTAGTCCACCTGGTGCAGCTCGACCAGGCGATCGATGAAGCTTTTGCACAGCGCTTCGGTGCGACCGGCGTCCAGGTCGAGTTCGGCAGGGATGTCCGAGCGCAGGATGATGCCGTTGACCCGCTCCATCACGTAGAACTCGCCGCCGATCAGGGCTTCATCGGTGCAGTGCACGAAGGCCTTGGGGCAATAGGGGAAACCGGCGTTGAGCTGGTTGAGGATACGGAACTCGCGGCCCATGTCGTGGGCCGACTTGGCTTTGTGGCCGAACGGTGGGCGGCGCAGGACGAATTCCTTGCCCGGGTAGGCCACCAGGTAGGTCAGGTTCGAGGCGCCACCGGGAAACTGGCTGATGGTCGGGCTGCCCTGCAGGCCAGGTATATGACCCTTGAGGTACGGATCGATGACGGCCGCGTCGAGTTCTTCGCCGGGGCGTACCTGGGTGGACTGGTCGGTGAGCGTCATGCGATTTCCTTATGATCGATAGCAAGGACTATTGGCTAATCTAATTTCCTGTCGAAGCTGGTACAAGCGTGCCAGACGCTTATTGGCCTGGGTGTTGCCGGCCGATCAATGGCCCTGATGGACCGGCTTTGCGCGGGCGAAAAAAAACCGAAGCGCATCAGGCTTCGGTCTTTTTCATTCGCGATCTACCGCGCCAATCAGGCCGGGAACAGCTCGCTGAGCTTCATCGACAGCATCATGTCGCCTTCGACGCGCAGCTTGCCGCCCATGAAGGCCTGCATGCCGTCGGTGTCACCGCTGACGATGCCCTTGAGGGTTTCGCTGTCCATTACCAGGGTGCAGTTGGCGTCGGCGTTCTCGCCTTCCTGGATCTCGCAGGTACCGTCCTTGACCAGCAGGGCGTAGTGCTTGTCTTCGTCGGTGATGTTGAAGCCGAACACCAGGTCCAGGCCGGCGGCAGCTGCAGGGTTGAATTTTGCCTTCATCGCCTCGACGGCTTTAGCTACATCGCTCATGGTGTATTCCTTGTTAAGTGATATTCGCGTCCGCAAGGACACAACAGACCGGGCTCATCGGTAGGTGACGAGCTCCGGCAACCGCAACAGCCGCACATGGGCTTGGCTGTTGAAGGAAGCCAGGGTGACGTCGCGGCCCCGGAATTTCAGGTGGCTTAGCGACGTGTTGATGATCTGCCAGTTCAGGGTAAATGCCTGAGCCGGCGTGATTCCGCTCACCAGGTGGAGCAGGGCGGCAATGGTGCCGCCGGAAGTGAACAGGGCAATGTTGTCTCCGCTGGCGGCGCTGTCTAGCAGGCGCCCCAGGCCATCGCCGACCCGGCCGCTGAAAGACTGCCAGGTTTCCAGGCGATCGTCGTGGTCGTGGTCGCCGTCGTGCCAGCGCTGCACCATCAGGGCGAACAGGCGCTGGAACTCGCTGCGGTGCTGGGCACCGTTGCGCAGTACATGCAGGGCTTCAGGCTCTTCAGGCAGCAGGCGCGGGAGCAGGGCGCGGATCACGCCATCGGCGTCGAACTCGTTGAAGGCCGCATCGGTCTCAATGGCCGGCACCGGGTTGCCCTGGGCATGCAGCGCGTCCAGGGCCAGGCGGGCGGTGTCCTGCTGGCGACGCAAGGTACCGGCCACACAGCGGTCCAGGCGCAGGCCCAGTTGGGCGAGGTGTTCACCCAGCGCCTGGCTCTGACGTTCGCCCACGGGCGACAGCACGTCGTAGTCGGCGGCACCAAAGGAGGCTTGGCCATGTCGGATCAGGTAGAGATTGCCCACGTTGAAGTCCGGCCCGGTTGGAGGTTGCTGCGAGGTTAGGTTGCCCCAGGCGGGCTGTCAACGAAAAAACATACAAGCGTTTGAAAAGGTCGTTTGAACTGTGTTGCCAGCATTTTCACCCGCTGGCAGCGGCTCTGGCGCCCCGGTATGCTTGCATCCAGTTCGCGCCCTTGCGGCGCTGGTTTATCAAGGAGTCAATGTGGAGTTTCTTGCCGAATACGCAAGCTTTCTCGCCAAAACCGCCACCCTGGTGATCGCCATCCTGGTGGTGCTGTCGGCCATCGCCGGCCTGCGTGGCAAAGGGCGGCGCAAGCCGGGCGGGCAACTGCAGGTCACCCGCCTCAACGAGTTCTACAAGGAACTGCGCGAGCGCCTGGAGTCGGGCCTGCTCGACAAGGCCCAGCTCAAGGCCGTGCGCAAGCAGCAGGCCAAGGCGGAAAAACAGCAGAAGAAAAAGCCTGAGGACAAGCGCCGGGTGTTCGTCCTTGATTTCGACGGCGACATCAAGGCCTCGGCCACCGAGAGCCTGCGCAACGAGATCACCGCGCTGCTGACCCTGGCCACCCCGCGTGACGAGGTGGTGCTGCGCCTGGAGAGCGGCGGTGGCCTGGTGCACAGCTATGGCCTGGCGGCCTCGCAGCTGGCGCGCATCCGCGAGGCCGGCATCCCGCTGACCATCTGCATCGACAAGGTCGCCGCCAGCGGCGGCTACATGATGGCCTGTATCGGCGAGAAGATCGTCAGCGCACCGTTTGCCGTGCTCGGTTCGATTGGCGTGGTGGCGCAGATGCCCAACCTCAATCGCCTGTTGAAGAAGCATGACATCGATTTCGAAGTGCTCACCGCCGGCGAATACAAGCGCACCCTGACCGTGTTCGGCGAGAACACCGAGAAGGGTCGGGAGAAGTTTCAGGAAGACCTGGACATCACCCACCAGCTGTTCAAGGATTTCGTCGCCCGCTACCGCCCGCAGCTTCATATAGACGAAGTGGCGACCGGCGAGGTCTGGCTCGGCATCGCTGCGCTCAATCGCCAACTGGTCGACGAACTGGGCACCAGCGACGAGTACCTGAGCCGCAGCGCACGCGAGGCCAACGTGTTCCATCTGCGTTTCGCCGAGCGCAAGAGCCTGCAGGAGCGCATCGGCATGGCCGCCAGCGGGGCGGTGGAGAATACCCTGGTAGGCTTGTGGAGCAAGCTCGGGCGTCTGCGCTAACACCTTGAACCCCTTGAAGATTTTTTTCTTCAAGGGGGTTGCAAGGTGCATCGAATGCCGACATAATGGCGTCCATCGAAACGCAGCTGGCTTGAAAAAGCCCAGCGGTTTCAAGGAGATAGCGAAAGCTGACTCCGACTTTGAGGCCGAGTAGCAAAGTGGTTATGCTCCGGATTGCAAATCCGTCTACGCCGGTTCGATTCCGACCTCGGCCTCCACCATTCGAAACCCCGCAGATCTAGGTCTGCGGGGTTTTTCTTTGTGCGCAGGAAACTACCGAAGTCCCAAAACAAATTACGCGCAGTCCCAAAACTTGATCACTTGGAAGGCTTGGCGATGGCGCCGACGCGCCGGTAAACGCGCTCTGTAATTCCCTCTTTCGAGTGGCCCAGCAGCACGCTGGCATCACTCAGATCATTGATCTCCGACGCCGCCTTCGGTCGGATGTCCCTGAACTGGAAGTGCGCTATCCGGTTGGCCAGGTCGGTTTTTTTCTCCAGTTCAGCCTTCTTTCTGGCTGCCTCTCTGGCTTCGGCCTATCGGTTGCAAAGCATCCCCCAGCTCATGCGCTTCCCGTGCTGATCGTGTCCCGGGAAGTGGTGTAACTGAACCAGCCGAAGGCGCCCTGCGGGCGAAAGAGGATGGTCATCGTGGTTCTTGGCTAACGTTGAGTTTGCGGACTTAACCTTCACCAGAGAAACCACGATGACCAAGCCCACTATCGCATTGACCGAGTTGGTTGAGAAAGGGGCAGATGCTGATCTGCTCAAGCAAATGATCCAGTTCGTTGCCCAGCGCATGATGGCGTTCGATGTCGAAGGCCTGTGCGGTGCCGGCTTCGATGTCAAAAGCCCAGACCGGACAAACAGCCGCAATGGCTACCGTGACCGTCTGTGGCAAACCCGTGCCGGCGACGTCGACCTGAAGATCCCCAAGTTGCGCCAAGGCAGCTACTTTCCGGGCTTCCTCGAACCTCGACGCACCGCCGAGAAGGCCATGGCGGCGGTCATTCAGGAGGCCTACATTCAAGGCGTTTCAACGCGTTCAGTAGATGAGCTGGTGAAGGCCATGGGCATGACCGGCATTTCCAAAAGCCAGGTGTCACGGCTGGCAGGCGAGATTGATGAACGCGTTCACGCGTTCCTTGATCGCCCGCTTGAAGGTGACTGGCCCTATCTCTGGATTGATGCCACCTACGTCAAGGTGCGGGAGGCCGGGCGGATCGTCTCGGTCGCCGTAATAATTGCCGTGGCCGTAAACACTGACGGTGGTCGCGAAGTGCTGGGCATGCGGGTCGGCCCGTCTGAGGCCGAGCCGTTCTGGACAGACTTCCTGCGCAGCCTCATGCGACGTGGCTTGCGGGGCGTGAAGCTGGTCATCTCTGACGCCCACGAAGGCCTGAAAGCAGCTGTGTCCAAGGTCTTCAATGCGACCTGGCAGCGCTGCCGTGTGCACTTCATGCGCAACGCCATGGCCCATGTCGGCAAGGGCCAGCGCACTATGGTAGCGGCGCTGCTGCGCACGGTCTTCGCCCAGGACAGCCGTGCCGAATGCCATCAGCAATGGCGCTTGGTCGCTGATCAACTGCGCGAAAAATACCCCAAGATCGCGACACTCATGGACGGCTGCGAGGATGACAAGATCGCGACACTCATGGACGGCTGCGAGGATGAAGTGCTGGCTCACATGGCGTTTCCAAAAGCCCACCGACAGCAGTTACACAGCACCAACCCGCTTGAACGGCTCAACGCTGAAATCAAACGCCGCACCGATGTCGTGGGGATTTTTCCCAACGATCCGGCCATCACACGGCTGGTAGGCGCGATGCTGCTGGAGCAGAACGACGAGTGGTGCCTGCAAAGACGCTACATGCAGTTGGAGGCCTTCGAAGCGGTCAGCGATAATCCACAGGCCAAGCTGTCGGCCGTGATCAACTAAACGGCAAACTCAGTGGCCAGAGCCATGATGAGTTACACCACTTCCTGGGACACAATCCCCGTGCTCCTTGGCTGATTGGAATCTGGAGGCTACTACTGCCCCGCCATCATTGGTTACTGGCTTTCCGTCCAGGGTGGACAGCTGTGAGTAATTGATGTTTTCGCTTGCAACCATCGGTCTGATATAAAACTTCTCTTGTCGTTGTCGGAGCACACTCGATGTAGCTCAGAAACTTCTGAGCATTGAGAGGTGCGTATGACCAGAGATAGGGATAACGGACAGGGTGGCAAGTCAGCCGGTAATGGTAGCTGGCCAGCCGGTCGAGACGAGGATGCCAAGAGGGCCCGCCCAGAGGATCGCGACGATTACATCGAAAACCGGCCCTTTCGAGGCGGGCAGAGACAAGGTCCGCCGGACCCATCGCGGGCATCCAACGCCGAGCGCTATAGCCATCACGAGCGCCCACTGGAATAATTGCCAAGTCTAAAGGCTCACTGATTCAAGGCGAGCACTACTGGCTAGAAGCCCAGCCCCCGAGCTGGGCTTTTTGCATCTGGGCTCACCCCAGGCCCCGGCGCTTCCACGCATCGTACTCCCATAGCGCGCTGGTGTGGAAAGCCGCATAAGGCGCATGCTCCGTAGCTCTTCGACCTGGGCAATGGCCTCGGCCCGATCCCTGGTGCGGATCGCATCCACAGCCTCCGTCCAGTGCTCCAGCGCCTCGGCAAATCTCCGCTTCTCATCGTCGGGCATCTTCGCACCCTTCATGTGAGTGGTTGGGGAGGGTAAGGGTAGAACAAATGGACGTGGGCGGGTGGCGCTTGTCGGCGGACCTATGACTGGCTGTGATAGATTCCGACCTCCAACAGGGAGGTGCCAATGAGCAGCAGAGGAACAGATCGTCAGATCGACAACATCGAGTTCAACGTTAGCGATATCAGCCGCAGCAAGGCTTTCTACGGCGCTGTGTTCGGTTGGACCTTCGTCGATTACGGCCCCACATACACCGAGTTCAGCGACAGCCGGCTTGCTGGCGGCTTCACCACGGATGAGCCTGTCAGGCCCGGTGGCCCGCTGGTCATCTTGTATTCGGACGACCTCGTGGACGCCCAGGTCAGAGTGTTGGCTGCGGGAGGGAAAATCAGCCGAGAGGTATTTTCGTTCCCAGGCGGGAAGCGATTCCACTTCACTGATCCTGATGGGTATGAGTTGGCTGTCTGGACCGAAACGGACTGAACCAGTTAAGCCCAGTGATACTTGCTGGGCATACTCCGGCTTGCGTCGGCGGCTGCCTGGCTGTGGTAGATTGTGGTCCTACACGCACGATGTCGTGCCTATCAGTCTGGCGGCAGATCTTGGCTGGGATGGTTGCTGAAAACCCTTCTGAACGAGTCTCATCACCATATGCAGATGGCATGTAGAACATCAGGTTGATGCCTATCAGCGCTTTGGCTGGTAGCGGTGAGAGCCAGTCTTCAAACGTGTTCCTGGTGCTGATCAGGGCCGGCTCGAAATTCTTCTTGAGAAGGTCGGTGGAGGCTTCTAGTAGCGCGCCTCCGACTGCAGTGGATAAGGCCAGAAGGCTGCTGACCAGATACTTCTTGAGTGAGGGCATTGTTCGCGTCCTTGCGAGTTGAGATTGACGAGCCCGCGAAAAATCGTGGGTTAAAGAATGAGCGGCGCTTGGCCCGGCTTGGGGTTAATCACGACTTAGCGAATGGCACTGGGGGCCTTGGCCGGAATCGTCCTGGCGGGATGCGGGGCTAGCGATATCAATCGGGCGCGTAAGGCTGCCGCCTATCACTTGAAGGATCCGGAGTCCGCACAGTTTTCACCGACCAAGAACCGCCGGACCTTCTGCGTGTTCCGGTAGTGCCTGTCCAGCTGGGTGGCGCGGGTGATCGGTCCAGCGTGCCAGTCGAAGCTCATCTTCATTCCCTTGGATGGCTGTGATCCCAGGAGCGTAGTATTGTCGGCGGCTGCGCGGACGCGCCCTGACCTGATGGTCTGCGCCGTCTAATTAAGCCAGGCGGCTTGCCAGAAGCTCGACAAACGCCCGTACTTTGACCGGTCGAAAGCGAGCCGTTGGAAAGACTGCATGGATCTCGCCTCGGGGTAGCGACCATTGCGGCAGCACCTGGATCAGCCGGCCTGCTTGCAGGTCAGGCTCAGCCACATAGTCCGGAAGGACCGATAGCCCGGCCCCGAGTAGCGTGGCTTCGCGCACTGCCAAGGTGGCGTTCAGCGACAGGCTGGCTTTCATCTCCACTGTTTCGCGCTGCGAGGCACCCTTGGCAAATAGCCAACGGGTCGGTTCTCGCAGCGCCAGATTCGCCACGATCGGCAACTCGGCCAGATCCGCCGGGGCCTGCAGTTTGTCCACTCGCGCTTGCCACTGAGGGCCGGCCACCAATCGTTGCGCAAACTCGCCGATTCGCCGGGCTTGCAGATGTTGCTCGGTTATCCAGCCAACGCGAATGGAAAGGTCCAGATCGTTGGCGCCCAGATCCAGGGTCTGGTCGCTGAAGTGTGCTTCGACCTTGCACTGCGGATATCGCTGCGAGAATGCGGTGATGGCCGGCACCACGACACCGATGCCGTAATCGAAAGGGGCGGTCAGGCGTAGGGTGCCTGTCGGCTCGCTGGCGGCTTCGGACAATTCCTCGAAAGCCTCTTCAGCCTCTTTGAGGATCAATGCACAGCGGTGATAGAACTGTTGGCCCGCCTCGGTGGTGCGGACTTTCCGCGTGCTGCGAACCAGCAGTGCGGTGCGACAGTCGCTTTCCAGTCGCGCCACCTGCTGGCTGACCACGGCCTTGGTGATGCCGAGGCGCTCGGCAGCGGCGGTAAAGGAGCCGGTTTCGACCACCGCGGTGAAGTACGCAAGCCTGTTCAGGTTGGAAGCGCCGGTCATTGGTATGTCCTTAATGTATGCTAATAACATACAGTGTGTTTATTTTGTATGCGTTTAAATGTCAATTCGCGCGCTATAAGATTCGAGGCATTCCATTCAAGGCGTTTCACTATGAACAACACCCTGGTTTACCTCTACGATCCACTGTGCGGCTGGTGCTACGGTGCAGGGGGACCGCTGCCTCAGGTTCTCGAATCCACGGGCCTTGCGTTGCGCCTGATACCGACGGGGCTGTTTTCCGGCAGCGGTGCTCGCGCCATGGATGATGACTTTGCGGCCTACGCCTGGAGCAACGACCAGCGTATCGAGCGCCTGACCGGGCAGGTCTTCAGTGAACGCTATCGTGACCAGGTACTCGCCGACCGTCTTCAGGGGTTCGATAGTGGTCCGTCTACCCTGGCGCTCAGCGCAGTGAACCTGACTTCGCCAGAGCACGAGTTCGAAGCGCTCAAGGCGATTCAGGCGGCGCGCTATGTCGATGGCCTGGACGTGACTCGACTGGAGACGTTGAGAGCAGTGCTGGTGGACCTGGGGCTGGATGCCGCCGCGCAGCGGCTGACGCGTCCGGATTCGGCCTTGCTGCAGGCCAACGATGATCGTGTGGGGCAGGGGCGTGCCTTGTTGCGTCGCGTGGGCGGTCAAGGCGTGCCGACATTCGTTCTGCAACAAGCGGACGACGCCATGCAGTTGTTACCTGCCAGCGCTATCTTTTCAGATCCGCAGGCTTTCATTCGCGAGCTGAACGTGGGGGTAAAACCATGAGCAGGAGCAACCTGGACATCATCCGAGCCTCGTACGAAGGCTCAGCCGAACAGAATGGCCGGAATCTGCTGGCGGCGCTGGCTGCGGACGTGATCTGGACCGAGGCGGCCGGCTTCCCTTATGCCGGTACCTATGTCGGCCCCCAGGCGATCATGGAGGGTGTTTTCCATCGCCTGGCCACCGAATGGGATGGCTACCAGGCCAAGGTGCATACCTATGTGGCCGAGCACGACCGGGTTGCCGCCTTTGGCGTCTACTCGGGCACCTATCGCAAGACCGGGAAAGCGATGACTGCTACCTTTGCCCATCTGTACCGGCTGAACAACGGCAAGATCGTCAGCATGGAGCAGTACGTCGACAGTGCGCAGGTCAACGCGGCGCTTACCTGAGCCGTTTCACGGTCGGCGTCGGTTCCAGGCGCAGGCCGCTGCAGGGCGGCCTGCGCCGACTGGCAATTACTTGCCCGAAGCATCCTGCTCGACCACCAGGTCCAGCACATAGACTTGCGACGGGGCGTCGGCTGGCGGGTTCTTCCATTCGTACTGCTTTACCCGCACCACGGTACGCACGCCGTCATGGTGCTCGTAGCCCTCGATGGACTGGTACAGCGGGTGCCAGTTGTCCTGGGTCGGCAGTTGCAGACCAGCGTCGTCATAACGGCGCTCGCGCACTTGCAGGCACTGGTAGTTGGGGATCAGCGGATGGCTGCACTTGACTGTGTTGGCGGCAACTTCCAGGAACTTGGTCTCACCCTTGCTGCCGTAGCGGGTTTCTGGAGTGGCTTCGCCCTGAAACTTCAGCACCGAACCGTCCTGGGTGGTCAATTGCAGCATGGGTGCGTGGGTTTCGCCGCTGAAGGCCGCGCGCAGATCACCTTTCAACAGGCGTCCGATCTCGGCATCCAGGTCCATCAGGCGCTTGTCGCAGGCCATCATGGTCGAAGCCAGTTGCTGCACCTGCAGGACACCGTTCTGGAAGCTGTAGCCACCGAACTGGTTGTTGCAGCCACCGCTGATGTTCAGGCGCTGGTCACCGAAATTCAGGCGCAACTTGCGCTCGATGCCTGTCGTCAGGGCGGCGATGGGCTTGCCGGCTGCATCGGTGGCCGATGCCAGGTTCCAGTAGTAGGCCGAGAGCTCAGGCTGGGCTGCGGCAGACGCGGTGGTGGCCGGCATGGAAGGCGATCCTTCATGGGAGGTGGAAGCCGGGGTGCAGGCCTGAAGCAGGGCGGCACAGACGGCGACGAGGAGAATATTCTGTTTCATGGTTCGCTCTTTCAGCCTTGAAAAATAAGGGCGGCATCCTCGCAGGTGGGGTGCGCGCGCCGGTAAGCCGGTTTTGTCGAGGATGTATCGGGTTGTCCGGCGACAACTCGAGGTGACCTCTGCAGCTACCGATGGCAATCGGACAGCATTGATCCCGTTCGGTTTCATGGAATGGGTGATGGGTAAGTGTTACGAAATTTTGCACACTACGCTGGCGGTTTTCGAGCGGATGTCTTGCTCCCCGAGCCCGCGGGTAAGTCGTTCATGGTAGCGGCTGGATGAGCTTGGCGCCCTGGTTGCGTGCATTACCCACTGCCATGCCGACCCGATACCACTCGAAGCGCTCGGCCGGCTCGCCCAGGCCTAGGGCCATCTGCTCGGCAGCTTCGCTGGGCAGGTCGGGCGCCATCCAAGCCACGGCCAGCTGCGCTGACAGCACCACTGGCCTGCGGTCGTGGACATCGACCAGGCCGCCTTGAGCGTCGGCGGTGATGATGACGAAGCCGTCGCGTTCATTGTCGGAAAATTGGCCGATGGCCGCGCAGAGGGCAGGGTGGCCATCGCGGCGGCGGATGAAATACGGCTGTTTCTTCGCCGCGCCCTCATCGACCCATTCGAACCAGCCATCCACGGGCACGACGGCGCGGTGGGGCCAGATCGAGCGAAAGTAGGGCCCATGGGCGACCTTCTCGGCCCTGGCATTGATCGGCGTGACAGGGTCCGTGGCCCAATGTGGGCGCCAGCCCCATTTCACCAGATCGGCCCTGCTGCCGGCAGCCTCCCGGCGCAGTACAGCCACGGGCGTGCCGGGGGCGACGTTGTAGCGCAGCAACGCCCGGTCACCCACGGCGTTACGCCAGGCATCCGGCATGCTGAGCGTTTTGACGAATTCATGGATTCCACGGTACTGGCTGAGCCTTCCGCACATCGTAAGCCTCTCCTGCGTACGCAGGTGAAGCATAGATCGCGCGAGGTCTTGTGCTGCAGGCAAAGAAAGGCCCGCTGGGGAGGGCGGGCCAAGTGTTTCACGGATGAGTCGTCAACTTGCCACAGCAGACGTGAAAATGTTGTCAACGACCGAGGCTTGCGCAGGAAGGAGAGCCCAGAAAAAAGAAAACCCGCCAGATCGGCGGGTTGAACAGAACGTATCGAAGCCAGGCCAGTCTGCCTTGTAGAATGTCAGAATTTCGTGAATGTCATTCTGGCAGGCGCTCAGTAACCGTTACTGAATTTTTCATTGACCATGCGGCGTTTGACCGCGTAGTGCTTTTGATCGATGGCATTCAACAGTAACTGGCTGTCGAGTTCCTCCATCTCGTTTCTTTTCAGGCGTGCGACATGCGCCCGGGTAACCTGATAATTGATCGACTCTGCTGCGTTGTAGCCACTGAATGGGTCCCATAGAACAGACACTGGCCAGAGCAACAGGTTGACCGTACCAGGAACATACGCTCGTCCGTAGAACGATCCACCACCCGGTAACAGCCCTAATAGCATTGCGGCTGTGGGGCTCTTTTCTTCGGCTGCCAGGTTGTTGGCACGGTAATGGTCGAGTTCGGCCTGCTGAATGGAGTTCAGGCCGGAGGCGCAGCCGCTGGTCAGTATGAGGAGTGCGGCAATGAGTAGGGGGCGGTAATGCATTGTGTATCCTTTCTTGCGAGGCAGTTACTCGCGCAAGGTAGGACGCGAGGTGATCACATGCTGCGCTGATGCTGGCCATATTGCTGTCATCCTATTTGCTCAAAGACGTCCGAAATGGCGATTTCAGTGCAGCCGTGCCCCTCAGCCATGCAGGAGTTCCAGTTGGCTGATCACGCATGTCGAGCCATCCGAGGCCGGAGTGGTCGAGCTGAAATCCAACTGGTTGTAAACCCCGCCGTGGAAGTTGAACGTATGGCCATTCCAGCTTGACGTCATGTTCAGCATTGCGCTGCTGCCGGTGCGGCCGGCGCAAACGGCCGACACCGTGGCGGCGCCCGCCGCAGTGACCTCGATGGTAATGTCGAAAGGCGCGCCCAGCGGCACCTCGGCCAGGATGGTGCTACTGGTCGGTATCCCCTGGTTGAAGTCCTGGCGAAAACCAAGGGTGACCTTCCCTTTGTTCCAGAACACCTTGATGACCGGGCTGTCGTCATCTTTCACATGCATCTGCGCGATCACCACCTTCTGTGCCGAGTTGACCCGCTCCAGCACCATGCGTTGGTGATTGACATGCCGGCCGGCGCTGGCCAGCGTCCAGTAGACCGCTTCCTTCCACTCACAGCGGGTGCGGTGGGTGCTCTTGCTCGCCGCCCCTTTGGTTGGGGCGGTCATGCGCACGGCACCATCGTCCAGGCGGCTGACAACCTGGGGCAGGGTGGCGAGGGCCTGGGCGCCGGTCAATTCCAGCGCCACTGGGTTGCTGGACGACTTTGCCACTGGGGTGGTGATGATCAGGTTGTCGATGTTCACGGTCATGGTGGATACCTCCTTGATGATAAAGATCCTGCACCGCATGCGAGCCTTGAAAGGGCGCTCGGTTCATCGGGCAAGGGAGGTCCAGGCAAAAAAAGCCCGCCAGGGCGGCGGGCAAAGAGCGTTTTTGAAGGGAGAGCCTGCACTGTGCGCCTGGTCGGTTAAGCCGGGGTTAAGCGCCATGAGGATTGACCCTGTGCGTCGATGCGCCTATATAGGCCTGCCGTTGTTACCGGAGCCTGTGATGCACGAAGAAGACGATCTGCACGAACCTGAGCACGACCATCTGCTCGACCCTGAATTCCACGAGGGCTACGACCCCGAGGCGGATGCATACGGGGCCCTTGACGAAGTCGAGGAGGACGAAGAGTCGCTCGACGACTTCGATGACGAAGAGGACCACCCGGCCTGGCACGACGACTGCGACGACTGATGTCGACGCGGCTGCTCAGCGGCGGTCGAGGGAGAACCGCCCGGCACCGCTGACGGCCAGCAGCAGCAAGCCGCCAATGATGCTGAGGTTCTTCAGGAACTGGGTCATGTTGGCGCTGCGCTCGGGTTCGACCATGTTCCAGAACGGATGCCCGATCAGCGCGGTACCCAGCACAAACAGGGCGAACAGCAAGGCCAGGGGGCGGGTGTAGAACCCCAGGATCAACAGGATGCCGACCAGCAGTTCCATGATCACGGCGATGGCCGCAGCCAGCATCGGGGCGGGGGCGCCCAGGGAGGTCATGTAGCCGACCGTGCCTTCGAACCCGGTCAGCTTGCTCCAGCCGGAGAGCACGAACAGGATCATCAACAGGATGCGGGCGAGCAGCAGAATGAAGTCGCGTTGACCATCGAGCAGGCTATAGCGCATGGCGGCGCTCCAGTGAACAGGGACAGGTTCCACTCTAGCAGCTGCGCGGCGGATTTCCGGCGGGTACGAAAAAGGCGCCGCAAGGGCGCCTTCATCGACAGAAGATGGTGCGAGTGGCGGGACTCGAACCCGCAAGGCTCACGCCGACAGATTTTAAGTCTGCTGTGTATACCAATTCCACCACACTCGCACGATTGGCTGGCGCGCCGCAGGGCAGCCTGGACCAGACAATCAGGCGCGCTTTATAACCTATCGTTATAGATGCGTCAACCTGCCTAGGCGTTCAGGGGGCGATGGCACGCGCGATATCGCGCATCTCGCGGGCACTATGGCGCAGGTCATCAACGTGCCCGCCCATGGTGTGCGCATCTGCCTGATGAATCGAATGACGCAGGTAACGGACATGGCCGTCCAGCGCCTGGCTCAGTTCATCGAGTTCGCTGGCGCTGCGCATCAGGTCGTCCTGCAGCCCTTGCAAGCGAAGGTTGGAGGTCATGATGGTTCCTGTGGGATCCGGGGCGCGGGCACTATAGTTCAATTGACAGGATGCCGCCATTGCGCCACTGTCGCGCATTGGATCCAACCAGGCCTGTCGCCATGTCATCGCTTCCCCCTGGCCCGGACGCAACGCGGCGTGTTCGCCCAAAGTTGTTCTGGCGCCTGCTGTTCCTTCTGGTCTGCCTGCTGGCGGCGTTTCTTTACGCAGGCTTCATCAGCCTGGGTGGTTACCTGCTGATGCTCGGCTTCGACCAGGAGGCTGCGCAGCCCAGGCGCTTGCTCGCCTTCGCAGGCGCCGCGCTGATCCTGCTGGTGGGGGTATGGCTGCTCAAGGTGGCGATGCCGCGCAGGCTGGTGCCGACCGTGGTGGAGCGCGAGCGCTGACGATCGTCGCATAAGGTGCAGTGCATGCTGGACTTTTGACTACGCTCAATATGTCCTTTCGCGGTGCTTGTGGAGCTCACATGGTTTCGACAGACCGCCCCACCCATTCGGTGATGCCCGAGGCACGCTACGAGCAGTTGGTCCAGGCGGTGGTGGACTACGCCATCTATATGCTCGACCCAACCGGCCATGTGGTGTCCTGGAACGCTGGCGCGCAGCGGATCAAGGGCTACGTTGCCGACGAGGTGATCGGCCGGCATTTCTCGCTGTTCTTCAACGCCCAGGATTGTGCCGACGGCCGCCCGCAACGCTTGCTGCGCCAGGCACTGGAAGAAGGCAAGGCGCAGGACGAAGGCTGGCGCGTGCGCAAGGACGGCACGCAGTTCTGGGCGCTCGCCGCGCTGGATGTGATTCGCGACGCGCAAGGCGAGGTCATCGGCCTGGCCAAGGTCACCCGCGACATCACCGATCGTCGCGAGTCGGCCCAGCAGCTCGATGCCATGCGTGCGCAATTGTTCCAAGCGCAAAAGCTCGAGGCCCTGGGGCAACTCACCGGAGGCCTGGCCCATGACTTCAACAACCTGCTGACCATCATCCTCAGCTCAGCCCGGCTGGCCAGCAGCAGCCAGGATCCGGCACGTGTGAGGCGCTTGCTCGAGCATATCCTCGATGCTGGCCAGCGCGGCACCCAGCTGACCCAGCAACTTTTGAGCTTTGCCCGGCATCGGCAACTGAGCATCACGCGCATCGTGCCTGCCGAGGCGATCGATATCATTTGCGGGCTGGCGGAGCACGCATTGCCCCGGGAAATCGAATTGCTGCCCCAGGTACAGCCTGACTTGCCGCTGATCGAGGTGGACGCCGGGCAGTTGCAGATGGTCTTGCTGAACCTGGTGTTCAATGCCCGCGATGCCATTGTCGCCACCGGGCAGATCCGTCTGGTGGTCGAATGCGTGCAGTTGTCCGGCGAAGTGGATGGGCTGTGCGGGCACTTCGTGCGCTTCGATGTACGTGATGACGGCCAGGGCATTGACCCGCAGGTGCTGCCACGGATCTTCGAGCCGTTCTTCACCACCAAGGCCTTCGGCAAGGGCACTGGCCTTGGCCTGAGTCAGGCCTATGGTTTCGCCCGGCAGAGCAATGGTGCGATCGAGGTGTCCAGCCGGCTTGGCGAGGGCACCTGCATGAGCCTGTACCTACCAGCCCGGACGGGCCCCGATTCGCTTTCGACCGACGGATAGACAGCCATGGTAGAGCAACTAAAGCGACTGGCCACGGGCATCGCGGGGCTCGATGCGCTGCTCAAAGGGGGGGTGGTGGTTGGCGCCTCCTATATCGTTCAAGGGCATCCCGGTTCGGGCAAGACCATCCTGGCCAACCAGCTGGCGTGCAACCATGTGCGTGAAGGTGGTCGGGTACTGGTGGCGACGTTGCTCAGCGAGTCCCATGAACGGCTGTTCCAGTACCTGTCGACCCTGAGCTTCTTCGACCCGGCGCTGGTGGGCGACACCATTCAGTTCGTCAGCGCATTCGACACCCTGGAGCAGGAGGGCCTGGATGCGGTGGTCAGGCTGTTGCGACAGGAAATTGCCCGGCAGCAGGCCACCTTGCTGATCGTCGACGGGCTGCTCAACGCCCGCTCCAGGGCGGAAACCAGCCTCGACACCAAGAAATTCGTTTCCGAGCTGCAGGGGCATGCGGCATTCGCCGGCTGCACACTGTTGTTGCTGACCAGTGCGCGATTGGATGAAGGCAGCCCCGAGCACACCATGGTTGATGGCGTGATCGAGCTCGGCGAACACCTGGTCGGCAGCACGGCGGTGCGCCATGTCCAGTTGCGCAAGACGCGTGGCAGTGGCGCGTTGTCCGGGCGCCACGAATACCTGATCACGGAGGCCGGGTTGCAGGTCTACCCGCGCCTGGAGTCGCTGTACAGTCGCCCCAGCCAGGCAGGAGCGCAAACCCTGAGCAGGGTCGCCACGGGTGTTGCCGACCTCGATGCCATGCTCGGTGGCGGGTTGGCCGAGGCGTCGGTGACCCTGCTGATGGGGCCATCGGGCGTAGGCAAGACAGCGCTGGGCATCGCGTTCCTGGCCGCTTCGACCCAGGCTGCTCCGGGTCTGCATTTCGGTTTCTACGAGACGCCTGCGCGGTTGCGGTTGAAGGCCTGTGCGCTGGGCTTCGACCTGCAGGCACTTGAGCGTGAAGGTAGCGTGCAACTGAGCTGGCAATCGACCAGCGAAGGCTTGCTGGATCAACTTGGCGCCCAGCTGTTGGCACAGGTCGAGGCGCTCGCTGCCAGGCGCGTGGTAATCGACAGCCTTGGAGCCTTCGGCCGCCTGGCGCTGGAGCCTGCCCGCCTGAATGCCTTCTTCCGCGCACTGACGGGTGAGCTGCGCGCCCGTGGCGTGACGGTGCTGCTGACCTGGGAGATGCGTGACATCTTCGGCGCGGAGATCACCGCGCCGGCCCCCGACCTGTCGAGCATCGTCGACAACCTGATACTGATGCGCTTCGCCGAGCTCGACGCGCAACTGCACCGCGCACTGTCGGTGATCAAGGTGCGTGACAGCGACCACGACCCTGCTTTGCAGGCGCTGAATCTGGGGCCTCATGGCATCAGCCTGGCGCGGGCGTTCGACGGTGCCAGTGGCGTGCTCAGTGGCTCGGCGACACCGCCTGGAGATCGTTGATGGGATGAACAGCATCCTGATCGTCGACGACGAGTACCTGATTGCCGATATCCTCGGTTTTGCCCTGGAGGACGAAGGCTACCTGGTTGAAAAGGCGAGCAACGGGCGCAAGGCCCTGGAGGCTTTGAAGGAAAAGCGCGTGGACCTGGTGATCACCGACTACATGATGCCGGTGCTCAATGGCGAAGAACTGCTGCAAGCCATACGTGAAGAGCTGCAACTGGCGGACCTGCCGGTCATTCTCATGAGTGGCGCCCAGGCCAGCCAGGGTCGGGCCTGCCCCGGGAGGTTCGCGGCGGTGTTCGACAAGCCATTCGACATGGACCGGATGATCGCCACGGTGCGCGAATTGCTGGGCACCTGAGGTTCAGGAGAGGCTCCCCGCATGGGCGGGCAATCGATCAGGCGCATCCGTGCGGCATGATGCAGTTGGCTTGCGGGTTACTCGTCGTTGCTTTTTTCGGGCGCCGGGCTGCCCGCCTGGATCCGCTTGTAGATCTCTTCACGGTGCACCTGGACATCTTTCGGTGCATCGATACCGATCCTCACTTGCATCCCCTTGACGCCCAGAATGGTGACTTTGATGTCATCGTCGATGACGATGCTTTCGCCAACCTTGCGGGTGAGTATCAGCATGTAGTTCTCCTTGGTGATGTAGAAAACCGCCGAGCCAGGTGCTCTGCGGTGGGAGCCTGTCCCTCTTCCTTCTCATTAAAGACGCTTTCGGCGGATAGTAATTCCCCGACAGACAAATTCTGTTGTCGATCTTTAGTTGCAGGTGCCGGCAGGGCTGCGAGGCCACTCCACGGCAAGGTGCTCGGTGGCAAGGATAGGGTGCTTGGCGCCATATGGGAAATTTCTCTACTCGATGAAGTAAATAGTGTCCGTCAATGATCGTCTTGGCGCTCCAACATCTGCAGGAAACGTAGCAGTGCCACTTCCTCGGTTTCCAATCCCTTGCGCGGACGGACACGGGGCAATGCCGAAAGACGGCCGAGGTGGAAGTGCTCAAGGACGGCTGGATGGATGTAGCAGCGTCGGCACACAGCCGGAGTGTTGCCCAGGCGCGTCGCCACCTGGCGGACGATGGCGGCGACCTGCCGGCGCGCCTCGCTGTCGGGCTCCCAGGCCTGTGGCCTGAGCAGGCTCAGGGCCAGGCTGCTGCCGGCCCAGGTGCGGTAGTCCTTGGCGGTGAAGTCGGCGCCGGTCAGCTGCTGGAGGAACTGGTTGACCTCGGTCGAGCCGATGCCATGGCGCTGTCCTTGTTCGTCCAGGTACTGGAACAAAGCCTGGCCGGGCAGTTCCATGCAGCGCTTGACCAGGCCGGCCAGGCGTCGGTCGGTCAGGGTGACGTTGTGTTCGACACCGCGTTTGCCGCGGAACTGGAAGCGGATACGGCTGCCCTTGACCTGCACATGGCGGGTGTCGAGGGTGGTCAGCCCGTAGGAGCGGTTGTCGCGCAGGTACTGACGGTTGCCGATGCGGATCAGCGTGGTGTCGAGCAGGCTGATCACCAGCGCCATGACCTTCTCCCGGCCCAGTCCGGGGGAAGCCAGGTGCGTGTCCAGTTGCTTGCGCAGCTTCGGCAGCACCTCGGCGAAGGCCAGCATGCGCGCGTACTTGTGCTGGTCGCGCAGCTCGCGCCATTGCGTATGGTAGCGGTACTGCTTGCGCCCCCGGGCGTCGCGCCCGGTGGCCTGCAAGTGCCCTTGCGGGTCGGCGCAGATCCACACGTCGGTGTAGGCCGGCGGGATCACCAGGGCGGCGATGCGTGCCAGGGTCTCTTTATCGCGTACCCGCTGGTTGCCGGCGTCGAAATAGTGGAAGCGGTCGCGCCAGCGCCGGCGGGTCAGGCCGGGCTGGCTGTCATCGACATAATGCAGGGCGGCAGGCAACGGGCAGTCGGGCATCGGCGCAGTCCATCGAGGGCACTCATGCTGCAATGGACAGCATCCGCCGCGTCATTGCTCAGCCCAACAGCGCCACCGACTTGATCTGCGCCCACAGCAACTGGCCCGCGCGCACGTCGAGCTGGTCCGCCGAATAGCGCGTGATGCGTGCCAGCAGCGCACTGCCGGCGGCATCCAGGCTGACCAGCACATGGGCCGGGTTGTCCGCCGGGCGGCATTCGCGGACCCGCACCGGCAGGCGGTTGAGAATGCTCGACGCGCCGTCGGCGGCCAATGCCAGGCTGACGTCCCGGGCCTGGACCTTCAGGCGCAGGCTGCTGCCCACCTGCAAGGCGGGGTGGGCGATACGCAGCAATTGCCCCTCCGTGCCGGACAGGCGCAGGTCGAACAGCTCATAATGCGGGTCGTGGCCCACCACCACGCCTTCGAGCACCACCCCGGCATCCTCGCCCTGGGCCAATGACAGGTCGAGGCGGGCCAGGGTCTGGCCGATCGGCCCGCTGGCCACTGCCTTGCCCTGTTCGAGCAACACCAGGTGGTCGGCCAGGCGCGCCACTTCGTCCTGGGCATGGCTGACATAGATCAGCGGGATATCCAGTTCGTCGTGCAGGCGCTCCAGGTACGGGAGGATTTCACGCTTGCGCGCGCTGTCGAGGGCAGCCAGTGGCTCGTCCATCAGCAACAGTCGCGGGCTGCTGAGCAAGGCTCGGGCGATGCCGACGCGTTGTGCCTCGCCGCCGGACAGTGTCGCCGGCTTGCGCGCCAGCAGGTGGCCGATGCCCAGCAGCTGGCAGGCCTGTTCCTGGCTGATCTTGCGGGCCTGCGGTGCGATACGGCGCCAGCCGAACTCAAGGTTGCCTTGCACCGACAGGTGCGGGAACAGGCTGGCCTCCTGGAACACGTAGCCGACCGGGCGCCGGTGCGGGGGGATGAAGTGCCCGCGGGCGCTGTCTTCCCACACCTCGCCATTGATTTCGATGTAGGCGCTGGCGGCCCGTTCCAGGCCGGCCAGGCAGCGCAGGCACGAGGTCTTGCCTGAGCCGGAGTGACCGAACAGGGCGCTGATGCCGCGACCGGGCAGGTCAAGGTCGACGTCCAAGGTGAAATCGTCACGCGCCAGTTTCAGGCGCGCCTGTATCGATGCGCTCATTTCAGCTCCAGCCTGCCTTGCCACGGCGGCCGGCATAGAGCATCAGCAGCACCAGGAACGAGAACACCAGCATGGCCCCGGCCAGCCAGTGGGCCTGGCTATATTCCATGGCCTCGACGTGATCGAAGATCTGCACCGAGACCACACGGGTCTTGTCGGGAATGTTGCCACCGATCATCAGCACCACGCCGAACTCGCCGACGGTATGGGCGAAGCCGAGGATGCTGGCGGTAATGAAACCGGGGCGAGCCAGGGGCAGCACCACGTGGACGAAGGTGTCCCAGGGGCTGGCGCGCAGTGTCGCTGCCACCTCCAGCGGGCGCTGGCCGATAGCGCCGAAGGCGTTCTGTAATGGCTGCACCACGAAGGGCATCGAGTACACCACCGAGCCGATCACCAGCCCGGTGAAGCTGAACACCACGCTGCCCAGGCCCAGAGCCTGTGTGGCCTGGCCGATCCAGCCATGGGGGCCGAGGGCCAGCAGCAGGTAGAAGCCGATTACCGTTGGCGGCAGCACCAGGGGCAGGGCCACTACCGCGCCGATCGGCCCGCGCAACCAGGAACGGGTGCGCGCCAGCCACCAGGCGATGGGCGTGCCCAGCACCAGGAGGATGGCGGTGGTCAGGCTGGCCAGCTTGATGGTCAGCCAGATGGCGCCCAGGTCACTGGCGTCGAGAGGCATCAGAGCTCATAGCCGTAGGACTTGATCACCGCGGCGGCTTTCGGGCCCTTGAGGTAATCGACCAGGGCCTTGGCGGCCGGGTTGTCCTTGCCTTTGTTGAGGATCACCGCATCCTGGCGGATCGGGTCATGCAGCTCGGCGGGCACGATCCAGGCGGAGCCTTCGCTGACCTTGCCATCCTTGTAGATCTGCGACAGCGCGACGAAGCCCAGCTCGGCGTTGCCGGTGGAAACGAACTGGAAGGCTTGGGTGATGTTCTGGCCCTCGACGATCTTCGCCTTGGTGGCTTCGGTCAGCTTCAGCTTGTCCAGTACCTGGGTGGCGGCCAGGCCATAGGGCGCGGCCTTGGGGTTGGCGATGGACAGGTGCTTGTACTCGTTCTTCTTCAGCACATCACCCTTGGCGTCGACATAGCCTGGCTTGGCCGACCACAGCGCCAGGGTGCCGATGGCGTAGGTGAAGCGCGAGCCTGCAACAATTTCCTTTTCCTGTTCCAGCTTGGCCGGAGTGCTGTCGTCGGCGGCGAGAAACACTTCGAATGGCGCGCCGTTCTTGATCTGTGCGTAGAACTGGCCGGTGGCGCCGTAGGCAGCGACCAGCTTGTGGCCGGTATCCTTCTCGAAATCCTTGGCGATGGCCTGGATGGGCGCTGTGAAGTTGGCCGCGACAGCGACCTGGACTTCATCGGCCCAGGCACTGTTGAGGAAGATCAGGCTGGCGAGGGTACTGGCGGCCAGATAGGACAAGCGAATACGCATGAAGACGGCTCCTGAGGGATTATCGTTATGGTGCGGAATATATAGCGATAAGCCGTCTGTCGGGAAGAGGTTGGTGTGATTTGCCGTCGTTGGTGGCCTTGTTGTGGAGCTGCGTGGCAGCGGCGCACGGCCGCTCCCACGCAGGTGATGCTTGAACGCTATTCCCTGCGCGACAGCGCAGCCCAAGGGGTGGGCGATCTCCAGAAGATCATCGCTACGCCGCCAATCGTCCGCTGGCAATCGCCTCCGACGCGGCCAGCATCGCCCGCAGCAGCACCGCGCAGCCGGCGGCGAGGTCCTCGGGGGCGGCGTTCTCGATTTCGTTGTGGCTGATCCCGCCCTCGCACGGCACGAAGATCATCCCCGCCGGGCCCAGTTCGGCAAGGAAAATCGCGTCGTGCCCGGCGCCGCTGACGATGTCCATGTGCGCCAGGCCCAGGTTGCGTGCCGAATCACGTACCGCCTCGACGCAACCTTTGTCGAAATACAGGGCCGGGAAGTCAGCGGTGGGCACCAGCTCGTAGTCCAGCCCGTGCTTGGCCGTGGTGGCCTCGATCACCTGGCGCACCTCGGCGATCATCGACTCCAGTTGCTGGCCTTCCAGGTGGCGAAAATCCAGGGTCATGCGCACTTCGCCGGGGATCACGTTGCGCGAGCCGGGGTAGGCCTGCAGGCAACCGACCGTGCCGCAGGCATGTGGCTGGTGGGCGAGGGCGGTGCGGTTGACCGCCTCGACCACGGCGGCGGCACCGACCAGGGCGTCCTTGCGCAGGTGCATCGGCGTGGGGCCTGCGTGGGCCTCGACGCCGCGCAGGGTCAGGTCGAACCACTTCTGGCCGAGGGCGCCGAGCACCACGCCGATGGTCTTGTGCTGGTCCTCGAGGATCGGGCCCTGTTCGATATGCGCCTCGAAGTAGGCGCCGACCGGGTGGCCGGACACGGTGCGGCTGCCGGCGTAGCCGATTGCGTTCAATGCCTCGCCGACGCTCACGCCCTGGGCATCGCGCTTGGCCAGGGTGTGCTCGAGGGTGAACTTGTTGGCGAACACCCCAGAACCCATCATGCACGGGGCGAAGCGTGAGCCTTCCTCGTTGGTCCACACCACCACCTCCAGCGGCGCTTCGGTTTCCACGCCGAGATCATTGAGGGTGCGGATCACCTCCAGCCCGGCCATCACGCCGAAGCAGCCGTCGAACTTGCCGCCGGTGGGCTGGGTGTCGATATGGCTGCCGGTCATCACGGGTGGCAGCTTGGCGTTGCGCCCTGGGCGGCGGGCGAAGATGTTGCCTACGGCGTCGATGCTCACCGTGCAACCGGCTGCTTCGCACCACTGCACGAACAGATCGCGAGCCTGGCGATCGAGATCGGTCAGCGCCAGGCGGCATACGCCGCCCTTTGGCGTGGCGCCGAGGCGGGCCAGGTCCATCAGCGATTGCCACAGGCGGTTACTGTCTATGTGGTGTTGGCTGGATTGCAGGATTTCCTTGGCGGGGGTGGTCATGGGGTGTCTCCTCAGGCTGTTATTTTTACCATCACGTGGGAGCGGGCTTGCCCCGCGATGCGGCGCATCAGGGCATCGGCTTGGCCAGCCGCGCCGGGCCGCGCACCGCGATGCCGCCGAGGGCGTAGTAGAGCCCGCCGCCGAGCAGCGAACCGGTGAACCAGCCGTAGTCGTAGAACCAGCTGAAACTGCTGTTGCCAATCGCCATCACGGTCAGCGCCACCGGCACGCCGAAGGCAATGAACCCGGCCCAGTTCCACGCCGGGTACACGTCGTCGCGGTACAGCCCGGCGAGGTCCAGCTGCTGGCGGCGGACCAGGAAGTAGTCCACCACCATGATCCCGGCGATTGGCCCTAGCAGGCTGGAATAGCCCAGCAGCCAGTTGGAGTACAGGCTCTCCAGGCTCAGGTCGGAGACGATCCAGCCGAGCTTCTTGAGCAGCTCGTGGCCCATCAGCGCCAGGCCGATGAAGCCGGTCAGCCAGACGGCACGGCTGCGCCCGATCAGGCGCGGGGCGATGTTCTGGAAGTCGTTGGTGGGCGAGACGATGTTGGCCGCGGTGTTGGTCGACAGCGTTGCGACGATGATCAGCGCCATGGCCAGGGCCACCCAGCCGGGGCTCTGGATATGGCCGATCAGGCTCACCGGGTCGGACACCGTCTGACCCACCAGCGAGGCGGAGGCAGCGGTCATGATCACGCCCAGCGAAGCGAACAGGAACATGGTCAGCGGCAGGCCGAAGATCTGCCCGAGAATCTGGTCCTTCTGGCTTTTCGCGTAACGGCTGAAATCGGGGATGTTCAGCGACAGCGTGGCCCAGAAACCGACCATGGCGGTGAGCCCGGCGCAAAAGTAGCCGACCACGCTGGCGCCCTCGGGGCGTTTGGGCGGCTGCGCCAGCAACTCGCTCATCGACATGTGCGGCAGCGCCCAGAACAACAGGCCGACACCGACCGCCACCAGCAACGGCGCCGACAGCGTCTCCAGCCATTTGATCGACTCGGCGCCGCGCAGCACCACCCACAGGTTCAGCGACCAGAACAGCATGAAGCCGATCACCTCGCCGGATCCACCCAGTGCCTTCCACTCGGGGAACAACGAACCCAGGAACAGGTGGATGGCCAGACCGCCGAACATCGTCTGGATACCGAACCAGCCGCAGGCCACCACGGCGCGGATCAGGCACGGCACGTTGGAACCAAAGATACCGAACGAGGCGCGCAGCAGCACCGGGAACGGGATGCCGTATTTGGTCCCGGGGAAGGCGTTGAGGGTCAGCGGGATAAGCACGATGAGGTTGGCCAGCAGGATCGCCAGCAGCGCCTCGCCCACGCTCAGGCCGAAGTAGGCGGTGAGCACGCCGCCAAGGGTGTAGGTAGGCACGCAGATGGACATGCCCACCCATAACGCAGTGATGTGCCACTTGTTCCAGGTGCGCTGGTGCACCTTGGTCGGTGCGATGTCGTGGTTGTAGCGGGGGCTGTCGAGGACGTCGCTGCCGGCGTCGAGCTCGTACAGGCCATGCTGCTCGACCACTTGCGATCTGCTCTGTTGCATGGGGTTCTCCAGGTCTTTTTTCTTGTAGTTGTCGCTCATCGGGCTGACGCGATGGCCGGAGTACACACACCACCAGTACTGCACCTCCGGCCCGGCCAGGCGGTTGTGGCCTGCGTTTTCAACAAACGTGCCGGGAAAGCCCGCGCCTTCCCGGCAGGCCGCCGCCGACCGGAGGTAACTCACTGACCTGCAAAGGCATTCATCAAGGCGGCAGGCAGAGCGGGAGCTCCTGGGCATGCCGTCTGTCTGGCCGGTCCAGCACCCGCGTGGTTCAAACGGGTGCAACCTGGAAAAACACCGGCGCGGCCTGCGCCATCCAGCCAGTAAACAAACACCTGATTTTGCGTAGAAAATCTTGACCAATTTGGCTTCCTGTCAAGTGCGTCAAAATGGTGAAGGGGTGTCACTTTTTGGTGAGCTGGTGAATAAATATTTAAAAATCAATTAGTTATTGTTTTTGATGGTTGTATATATTTTTTCTTGATGAATATCCGATCAGATACTAGCCTCGATTCTTGTCAGGCCTGACAGGATTGATGAAATCACCTCCAGCGCCCGGCCAACACAATTCCAAGAACCGGCCAGAAGACCGGTCAGCCTGCGAGGAAAACGGCATGTCCCTGTTGATCCGTGGCGCCACCGTGGTTACCCATGAAGAGAGCTACCCCGCCGATGTCCTGTGTGCCGATGGCCTGATCCGCGCCATCGGCAAAGACCTCGAAGCCCCCACCGACTGTGAGATCCTCGACGGCAGTGGCCAGTACCTGATGCCCGGCGGCATCGACCCGCACACCCACATGCAGCTGCCGTTCATGGGCACGGTGGCCAGCGAGGACTTCTTCAGCGGCACTGCCGCGGGTCTGGCCGGGGGCACCACCTCGATCATCGACTTCGTCATCCCCAACCCGCAGCAGTCGCTGCTCGAGGCTTTCCATACCTGGCGCGGCTGGGCGCAGAAGAGTGCCAGCGACTATGGCTTCCACGTCGCCATCACCTGGTGGAGCGAGCAGGTCGCCGAGGAGATGGGTGAACTGGTCGCCCAGCATGGAGTGAACAGCTTCAAGCACTTCATGGCCTACAAGAATGCGATCATGGCCGCCGACGACACCCTGGTGGCCAGCTTCGAACGCTGCCTGCAACTGGGCGCGGTACCCACGGTGCACGCCGAAAACGGCGAGCTGGTCTATCACCTGCAGCAAAAATTGCTCGCCCAGGGCCTGACCGGCCCCGAGGCACACCCGCTGTCGCGTCCGTCCCAGGTCGAAGGGGAGGCCGCCAGCCGCGCCATCCGCATCGCCGAAACCCTGGGCACGCCGCTGTATCTGGTGCATGTCTCCAGCCGCGAGGCGCTGGATGAGATCACCTATGCCCGGGCCAAGGGCCAGCCGGTTTACGGTGAGGTGCTGCCGGGGCATCTGCTGCTCGACGACAGCGTTTACCGTGATCCGGACTGGGCCACCGCCGCCGGCTACGTGATGAGCCCGCCGTTCCGCCCGCGCGAGCACCAAGAGGCGCTGTGGGGTGGCCTGCAGTCGGGCAACCTGCACACCACGGCCACTGATCATTGCTGCTTCTGCGCCGAGCAGAAGGCCATGGGCCGCAACGACTTCAGCCGGATCCCCAACGGCACCGCCGGCATCGAAGACCGCATGGCGGTGCTGTGGGACGCCGGGGTGAACAGCGGGCGCCTGTCGATGCACGAGTTCGTCGCGCTGACCTCCACCAACACCGCGAAGATCTTCAACCTGTTCCCGCGCAAGGGCGCGATCCGCGTCGGCGCCGATGCCGACCTGGTGCTGTGGGACCCGCAGGGCACCCGTACCATCAGCGCCCAGACCCACCACCAGCGGGTCGATTTCAACATCTTCGAAGGCCGCACAGTGCGCGGCGTCCCCAGCCACACCGTCAGCCAGGGCAAGGTGCTCTGGGCCGATGGCGACCTGCGTGCCGAGCCGGGCGCGGGGCGTTATGTGGAGCGACCGGCCTATCCCTCGGTGTACGAGGTGCTGGAACGGCGTGCCGAACGGCAGAAACCGACGCCGGTTCAGCGCTGAAGCAGCTGGGGCTGCTGCGCAGCCCTATCGCCGGCTTGCCGGCGATAGGGGCGCAAAGCGCACCCTGATTACAACACACATGCTCCTGTTGACTGCCATCCCCCAGAACGGACAGGCGAGTGACCGCCGCCTGAACCCATAAAAAAGCGAGAGGCTACAACCGTGATCGATGCCCTGAACCACTTGCCGCGCCCCCGCGCCGGCGCCGACCAGCTGGCCGAGGCCTTCAGCGACCTCGCGCCCCCGCTCACCGCCCGCCAGGCCGCTGTCGAGAGCGCGCGCTGCCTGTACTGCTACGACGCGCCGTGCGTCAATGCGTGCCCCAGTGAAATCGACATCCCCTCGTTCATCCACCGCATCAGTGACGAGAACCTGCAGGGCGCCGCCGAACGCATTCTCTCGGCCAACATCCTTGGCGGCAGCTGCGCCCGGGTTTGCCCCACGGAGATCCTTTGCCAGCAAGCCTGCGTGCGCAACAACGCCCAGGAGTGCGCCCCGGTGCTGATCGGCCAATTGCAGCGCTACGCCCTGGACCATGCCGACTTCACCGAGCATCCGTTCCAGCGTTCGCCGGCCAGCGGCAAGCGCATCGCCGTGGTCGGCGCCGGCCCCGCCGGGTTGTCGTGCGCGCACCGGTTGGCCATGCACGGCCACGACGTGGTGATCTTCGAGGCGCGGGAAAAGGCCGGTGGTCTCAACGAATACGGCATCGCCCGCTACAAGCTGGTGGACGACTACGCCCAGCGTGAATTGGAGTTCCTGCTGGGCATCGGCGGAATCGAGATCCGCCATGGCCAGCGCCTGGGCGGCAACCTGTCGTTGGCCGAGCTGCATGGCCAGTACGACGCGGTGTTCCTCGGCCTGGGCCTGGGGGCCGTGCGCCAGCTGGGCCTGGCAGACGAAGACGCGCCGGGCCTGCTTGCCGCCACCGACTATATCCGTGAACTGCGCCAGGCTGACGACCTCACCCAGCTGCCGCTGGCTGACCGCTGCCTGGTGCTCGGCGCCGGCAACACCGCCATCGACATGGCCGTGCAGATGAGCCGCCTGGGCGCCCGCGACGTCAACCTGGTGTACCGCCGCGGCGAGGCCGACATGGGCGCCACCGTTCACGAACAGGAGATCGCCAAGCACAACCAGGTACGCCTGCACACCTGGGCCCGGCCCGATGCCGTGCTGCTGGATGATGCCGGGCGCGTGCGCGGCATGCGCTTCGCGCGCACGCAATTGATCGACGGACGCCTGGGCGATACCGGCGAAACCTTCGAGCTGGCCGCCGACGCGATCTTCAAGGCCATCGGCCAGCGCTTCGATGAGCAAAGCCTCGGCGATCCGCTGGCGGCGCAACTGGCCCGCGACGGCGAGCGCATCCAGGTGGACGCGCATATGCGCACCTCCATCCCCGGCATCTATGCCGGCGGCGACTGTACCGCGCTGGGCCAGGACCTCACCGTCCAGGCCGTGCAACATGGCAAGCTGGCCGCCGAAGCCATCCATGCCCAACTCATGCTCAACGTGGAGGCTGCGTAAATGGCCGACTTGTCCATCGTATTCGCCGGCATCAAGGCACCCAATCCATTCTGGTTGGCTTCCGCGCCCCCCACCGACAAGGCCTACAACGTAATCCGCGCCTTCGAGGCCGGCTGGGGCGGGGTGGTGTGGAAGACCCTGGGCGAGGACCCGGCGGCGGTCAACGTGTCGTCGCGCTACTCGGCGCACTACGGCGCCAACCGCCAGGTGCAGGGCATCAACAACATCGAGCTGATCACCGACCGCTCGCTGGAGATCAACCTGCGCGAGATCACCCAGGTGAAGAAGGACTGGCCCGACCGTGCGCTGATCGTGTCGCTGATGGTGCCGTGCGTCGAAGAATCCTGGAAGTTCATCCTGCCGCTGGTGGAAGCCACCGGCGCCGACGGCATCGAACTCAACTTCGGCTGCCCCCACGGCATGCCCGAGCGCGGCATGGGCGCCGCCGTCGGCCAGGTGCCCGAGTATGTGGAAATGGTCACCCGCTGGTGCAAGACCCATTGCACGCTGCCGGTGATCGTCAAGCTCACCCCCAATATCACCGACATCCGCCAGTCGGCGCGCGCTGCACACCGGGGCGGGGCGGACGCGGTGTCGTTGATCAACACCATCAACTCGATCACCAGTGTCGACCTGGACCGCATGGTCGCCCACCCCATCGTCGGCGACCAGAGCACCCATGGCGGCTACTGCGGGTCGGCGGTCAAGCCGATCGCCCTGAACATGGTCGCCGAGATCGCCCGTGACCCCGAGACCCGCGGGCTGCCGATCTGCGGCATCGGCGGTATCGGCACCTGGCGCGACGCCGCCGAGTTCATCGCCCTGGGTAGCGGCGCGGTACAGGTGTGCACGGCGGCGATGCTGCACGGCTTTCGCATTGTCGACGACATGCAGGACGGCCTGTCGCGCTGGATGGACCAACATGGCCACCGCAACCTCGAGGCGTTTCGTGGCCAGGCCGTTGGGCACACCACCGACTGGAAGTACCTGGACATCAACTACAAGTCGGTGGCGCAGATCGACCCGGACGCCTGCATCGGCTGCGGGCGCTGCCACATCGCCTGCGAGGACACCTCGCACCAGGCCATCGCCAGCACCCTGAAGGCTGACGGCACTCACGCCTACAGTGTGATCGAGGCCGAGTGCGTGGGTTGCAACCTGTGCCAGATCACCTGCCCGGTGGAAGGTTGCATCGACATGCAGGCGCAGGACACCGGCAAGCCGTACATGAACTGGACGCAGGATCCGCGCAATCCCTATCGTGAGGCGGGTTGAGGAGGCGGTCGATAAACACGCCTCGGCAGCGGTGATGCCTGCTCGAGCTCCGCGCTAGCTGATTGCGGTCTCGTGCAGGCAGCGCCACACCACGCCGCGGTTGCTGCACTCCAGCAGTGCCAGTGACCAGCGTGCCTGCACCACACCCTGCAACCGATGGGTTTCCTTGTAGCGCACTGCTACGTTCACCCCGGCCTGCCATACCACCTGGACGTCGCTTACGACGATCTCCAGCCCTGGCCGTGCGCCGGCCGCCCGGCTGAACAGTTGCTCCACCTGTGCGCGGGTCACCACCGTGCCCGCCGTGCCGACCATGCTGAAATCATCGGCGAACACCGCCATCAGTCCGCCGAGCACTGCCTGGGTCTCGGCCGCTGGGCGGGTGAAGATGCTGTGGATCAGCTCATGAACGTGATGAATGCTGCGCTCGGCGCGGGCAATCGCGTGGTCAGGCATGGCGAGGGGTCTCCGGGGGTAGTGTGTGCAGTGTCATCAGTGGCGCCAGCCCGAGCAGCGCGGCCAGAGTGAAGGTCAGGTGATAGGCGTCCGGCGTACTCAGGCCCACCAGCAACAGGTTGAAGATCATCAGCAGCAAGGCGGCGCCGACGCTGAAGGCCATCTGTCGATTGAGGTTCCACAGCACGCTGGCCTGCTGCATCCGCTCGCCGCTGAAGTCGAGCAGCGCGGTGGTCTGGGCGGTGTTGGCACCGATGCCGCCGCCGATGCCCATGAGGCCGTAGGCCGCCATCAGTACGGCGTTGTCCGTCGGGGTATCGACCATGACCAGCAGGCAGATACCCTGGCTGTGCAGGAGCATGCCGAGCAGCAACAGGCGGGCGGCACCGACGCGGTTGTACAGGCGGCCGGCCAGCAACATGGCGGCGAAGGCCCCGGCGGCGTAGAGCAGCATGAACAGGCCGGTGGCCTGGGCGCTCAGCTGCAGCACATCCTGCAGATAGAAGATGTTCAACAGGTTGACCCCGGTGAACACCCCGGGGATCGCATGGTAGACCTGCATCGAGACTCGCAGGCGGGGGCTGGCGAGCAGCTTCAGCTCGACGATGCCTGCCGCAGCGCGTTGGTAATGGGCGCGGTACAGCAAGGCGCAGGACACACCCGCCAGCAGGCAGGCGATGGCCAGTAGGGCGCCATGGCCGGCACCATACAGCGACAGGCCCAGCAGCAGGCAGGCGAGGGCGGCGCTGACCAGCAGCAATCCCTTGAAGTCCGGGCGTGGCGCTGTCGGACCCGGTGCCTGGTCAAGCCAAGCCCAGGCCAGCGCCGCCGTCAGCAGGGCCAGCGGAATGTTGCTGTGGAAGACCCACGGCCAGCGGCCATGGTCGACGATCAACCCGCCAAGGGTGGGTGACAGCGCCGGCGCCAGCAGCGCAACGGCCATCACCAGGGTGGACACACGGGCGCGCTCCGGGCCCTGGAAGCGTTCGAAGGTCAGCGCCTGCCCCACGGGGATCAGCAAGCCACCGGCCATGCCCTGAACCAGGCGCCAGGCAATCAACGCGGCAAAGCTCTGCGCCTCGCCGCAGCCCCACACCGCCACGCTGAACGCCAGCATGGCGGCGCTCAACAGCCGCCGCGCGCCCCAGCGATTGGCCAGCCAGGTGCTCACCGGCACGGCCAGGGTCAGCCCGAGCATGTAGGCATTGCCAACCCACGCGCTGCTGGCGTTGCCGATGGCGAACTCGGCGGCGATCCGTGGCAACGCCACGGTCGGCATGAACAGGTTGATGCAGTCGATGAAGAACCCCATCAGGAAGATCGTTGCCACGCGATACCGGTACGTCATTGCCACTCCTTTTCGACGCGCAGAGTAGGTGTCGTGGACTGCCCCTGTCGATGTCGCTACCCTTGAAACTCTGTTTGATGGAAGTGAACAATGCCGCGCACGGCTCTCCACACCCAGCTCAACCGGGTGCAGACGTTTCTGGCGGTGGTCGACTTCGGCTCCTTCACCAAGGCGGCGGAATTTCTCGGCATCAGCAAAGCCATGGCCAGCCAGCACATCAAGGCGCTGGAGCGGGCCCTGGGGGTGACGCTGCTGGCGCGCAGCACCCGTGCTATCGCCCCGACCGAAACCGGCCAAAGTTTCTATGAGGATTTCAAGGTGATCGTCAGCGATGTCGAAGGCGCCTTCGCCAATGTACTGCGCCGGCACAACGGCCTATCGGGCAAACTGCGCATCAGCACCACCGGGGAGTACGGCGAGCGCTTCATCCTGCCGCTGATCCCGCTGTTCGCCGAGCGCTACCCGGCGTTGTCGCTCAGCTACGATACCGACTCGTCGCTGAGCGACCTGATTGCCGAGCGGCTCGACCTGGTGGTGCGCCTTGGCGCGTTGCCGGACTCGAACCTGCGCAGTCGCCAGCTGGCCGAGTACGACATTGTGCTGGTGGCTGCTCCGGCTTTTCTTGCTCGCCATGCCATTGAACGGCCCGAGGAACTGGCGGATACACCCTGGATTGCCAACAGCAACCTGCAGAGCCCGACCGCCTGGACCTTGCACAGCGCGCAGGCGGGGAGTGCAAGCGTTGTCGGCCGGGCGGCCTACCAGTCCAATGCATCCCACGCCATCCGGGCGATGGCCTGCGCCGCCCTGGGCGTAGCGGTGCTGCCGGCTTGGCTGGTCGAGCAAGACCTGGCCGACGGCACCCTGCGGCGGGTACTGCCGGACTACAGCCTGCCGAGGCAGCCGATCAGCGTGGTGTACCCCAACAGCAGCCATGTGCCGCACAAGACCCGGGTGTTCATCGATTTTTTGTGCGAGCACCTGGGGCGCTAAGGGCGCCGCTCACGGCTCCAGGCCGATGCCGCGCAGGATGACGCCGGTCACGGTCTGCACCGCTTGCTCGAACGCCATGTCCGACAGCGGCTCACCGTCATTGAGCAGGGTGACCTGGAAACCGAAGTCGGCGTAGTGCTGGGTCGCCGCCCAGATCATGTACAGCAGCGCCGATGGTTCCACCGGCAGGATGCGCCCATCGTCGACCCAACTGCGGATCTTCGCCTGCTTGAGCTGCGCCCAAGGCACCAGGATTTCGTCCAGGCTGGGGCCCAGCAGCGGGGCGCCGTGGAGGATCTCCTCGGCCCAGATCTTCGAGCCCAGCGGCCGCGAGCGCGAATGGCCCATCTTGGCGCGGATGTAGCTGGTCAGCACCACCCGCGGGTCGTCGAAGTGCTCGAAGCACAGGGCATCCTGTTTCCAGACGTCCAGCAGGTCCTGCAACACGGCGCGGTACAGGTCGTCCTTGGTGCTGAAGTAGTAGTGCAGGTTGGAGCGCGGCAGTTGCGCCCGTTCGGCGATATCGCCCATGGAGGTGGCGGCGTAGCCCTTGTCGGCGAACACCTGCTCGGCGGCTTGCAGGATCTTTTCGACGTTGCGCCGGCGGATCTCGATCTTGTGGTTGGCCATGGGCTGTCCGTGGTGACCTGAACAGGGCAAGGCTAACAGCTTTGCCGGGGCGGCGATAAGGTCAAGGTTGCCGGCTTGGCAACAGCGTCAGTGCCTGGCGGCTGGCGCTGCGCAGGTCCTCTCCGGGCACGCCGTCGCGGGCCTGCACGGAGATACCGTGGAGGAAGGTGGCATAGAAGTGGCCGAGGGCCTCGGCCTGCGTGTCGGCCGGCAACTGCCCCTGGTCACGGGCTTGGCGCAGGCGCTCGATGATCGACTCGGTACGCTGCCGGCGGTGCCCGGACAACCACTGCTGGACGGCCAGGTTGTCCGGTGCCACGCCGCTGGCGGCGCTGACCACCAGGCAGCCCCTGGGCTCGTTGGCGCGGGTGTAGGTGCTGATGGCGTCCTCGAGCATCCGTGCCAGGGCCTGGTGGATATCCGGCAGGGCCAGGGCGCGGTCGGCGAAGCCGCCTTCGGTCGACTCGTACAGGGCCACGGCTTCCTCGAACAGTTGCTGCTTGCTGCCGAAGGCCGCGTAGATGCGCGCGGAGGCGATGCCCAGCGCAGACACCAGGGCCGACATCGAGGTGCCCTCGTAGCCATGTTCCCAGAACAGCCGCATCGCCTTGCGCAGCGCCTGTTGCTTGTCGAATTCCCGAGGTCGCCCTGCCATCGCTCGTCTGCCTGATTACGTGAAAGGCGCATTCTAGCCAATTTGCGATTGACGGGCAGCGCCATTCGATCCTATTGTTTGTCGATCAACAAATAATAGGATGACATCATGCGAACACTCAAAGGCCCCAGTCTGCACCTCGCGCAGTTCAGCGCCGACAAGCCACCGTTCGACAGCCTCGACAGGATCGCCGAGTGGGCGGGAGAGTTGGGCTTCAAGGGGTTGCAGGTCCCGGCCTGGGACGCCCGGCTGTTCGACCTGGAACTGGCCGCGCAGAGCACCGGCTACTGCGATGAGGTCAAGGGGCGGCTGGCCGAGCACGGCTTGCAGGTCAGCGAGCTGACCACCCACATGATCGGCCAATTGGTCGCGGTCCATCCGGCCTACGACTCGATGTGCGACGCCTTCGCCCCGGCCGCGCTGGCAGGGCGGCCGGCAGAACGCACCGCCTGGGCGACCGAGCAGATGACACTGGCGGCTCGGGCCAGCCGCAACCTGGGCCTGGAGGATATGGGGACCTTTTCCGGCGCGCTGGCCTGGCCCTACCTGTTCCCGTTCCCGCAACGTCCCCAGGGCCTGGTGGAGGCTGCCTTCGAGGAGCTGGCGCGGCGCTGGCGGCCGATACTCGACTGCTGTGACGAACAGGGCGTCAACCTGTGCTTCGAGATCCACCCTGCCGAGGACCTGCATGACGGCACCAGCTTCGAGCGTTTCCATGCCCTGGTGGGTGAGCACGTGCGTTGCCGCATCCTCTTCGACCCCAGCCATTTCGTGCTGCAGCAACTCGACTACCTGGCCTATCTGGATCTCTATCACCCATTGATCCGCATGTTTCACGTCAAGGACGCCGAGTTCAATCCGAGCGGTCGACAGGGCGTGTATGGCGGCTACAGCGACTGGACCGAACGTGCCGGGCGCTTCCGATCGCTGGGTGACGGGCAAGTGGACTTCAAGGCCATCTTCTCGCGGCTGGCGCAATACGACTTCGCGGGGTGGGCAACCCTGGAGTGGGAGTGCTGCCTGAAGCATCAGGAGGACGGCGCCCGTGAAGGCGTCGAGTTCATCAACCGCCACATCATCCGGGTCACGGACCAGGTGTTCGACGATTTCGCCGGCGCACCGATCGACACCCATCAGATCCAGCGCATGCTGGGCATCGACACGGGGGCTCGGGTATGAACCTGGCCATCGAGTCTTTGGCTGACGCCTTCGAGCATGTCTATGTGCAGGTGCAGGGACAGCGCATCCACTGTGTAGTGGCCGGCGCGGGCGAACCGGTGCTACTGGTGCCGGGCTGGCCACAGACCTGGTACGCCTGGCGCCATGTGCTGCCGATCCTGGCCGCGCGCGGGTTCCGTGCCATCGCCATCGATCCGCCGGGCCTGGGGGACTCGGACCGCCCCGAGCAGGGCTACGACACCGGCAGCGTCGCCGCTGTGCTGCATGCCGCGATGACCCAGCTGGGGCATGAGCGCTATCACCTGGTCGGTCACGATGTGGGGATGTGGGTGGCCTATGCCCTGGCCAGTGATCGGCCACAGGCGGTGCGCTCGCTGACGGTGGCCGAGGCGGTGATCCCGGGGCTTGCCGAGGCGCCGTCGATCTTCGTGGCGCCGCAGGACAACATCTTCCTTTGGCACTTCCTGTTCAACCAGGTACGCGATCTGCCGGAGTTCCTGATCGCCGGACGTGAGGAGGGCTACCTCAACTTCATGTTCGACCGATGGGCGATCCATCGGCATGCGGTGGCGGCGGATGTCTATATCCGTGCCTACGCCTCGCCGGGCGGGATGCGGGCGGGCTTCGCCTATTACCGGGCGATTCCCGAGACCATCAGGCAGAACCGCGAACGGGCCAGGCATCCGCTGCCCATGCCGGTGCTGGCGATCGGTGCCGAGCACGCCACGGGCGATGCGCCGCTGCGTACGCTGCAGGGGCATGCCGACTCGGTGCGCGGGGTGATCCTGCCGGGTTGCGGGCACTTCGTCATGGAGGAAGCGCCGGTGTCGTTCAACGAGCACCTGCTGGCGTTCCTGGAAGAGGTCGAGGTCAACCGCTGATCGCGGTCGTGGCCCTGGCGGCGTCGGTCACGGCTTGCTGGTGATCGGCGCGCAACACGGCCAGTTTGCGGCGCTCGTACTCTTCCTGGCTCAGACCCTGGCGTTGCAATGCCTCGAGTTGCAGCTGACGGGCTTCCTCGGCGCTGTAGGGGCGTAGCTCAGGATGGCTGGCGCAACCGCCCAGCACGGCGATGGCCAGGGTGGCGAGGAGGAGGCGGGCGGTGGTGTTCATCGGGATGATACCGTGGGTTGTCGGATCGATGAACCCAGGTTATTGGCCACAGTGGCACGATGGAAATCGCTGTGCTCGATAGTGACTATCGACGTCTGCGCGCCTGCCGTTCAAGTAATGCTCGTGGCCCTCAGCGCGGCATGTAGCCCAGTTGCCAGGCACGCGGGATGAACACCGTCACCAGCGCCAGCAAGCAGGCCAGGGCGCAACTGGCCGCCAGCGCCTGCAAGCCCAGCCGTTGCTGCAGCCAGGCCCCGAGCGCGGCACCCAGCAGCATGCCGCTCCAGGGCACCAGTTGTACCCGCCAGCCATGGCGCCGCTCACCCAGCAACCAACGCCCCAGGCCACGGCCGAAGCGCGACAGCGCGCCTGTGACGTAGGTCAGGCCGATCGGCAGGCCGTTCACCTGTTCGACCACGGCGTTGAGCATGCCCATGGCCAAGGTGGCCGCGATCAACGCGGGCAATGTGGTGGGCGCAGGCCACGCTGCGGCAAACGCCAGCAGGCTGGCGGTAATCAGCAGCAAGGGTGCGGCGCGGCGGCGCAAGCGGCGGGCCAGCAATACACCCAGGGTGTTGCCCAGCACGAAACTGAGGATCGCCAGGGCCAGGCGCAGCATCAGCGCCAGGTCCGCCTGGCTGATGGCCACCGCCAGGCGCGTGGTGTTGCCGCTCATGAATGATACGAAGTCGCCCAACGCCAGCAGGCCGATGGCGTCGGTCATGCCGGCCAGCACCGACAATCCGGCCACCAGCCCCAGGCCGACCCGGCCGCGCAGGGCCTGCAAGCGGACCCGACGGGCACTGTGCTGGGAGGTGGCGGTGGGTAGCATGGGGCGAGTCTCCGGGGCGCAGGGGCTTTGATCTTATACCCCGGCCAGCACCTTGCGCATGGGGATGCAGGACAGTTCGAGGCCGAATGGTGACTGGTAGATCGACAGCGCATCGCCGATGTAGCCGCAGCGGCGATAGAACGCCGCTGCGTTCAAGGTCGAGTCCAGGTGGACATCTTCCAGACCTTCGGCCCTGGCGATGCCTTCGAGGTGTTCGACCATCGCCCGGGCGATGCCACGGCCCATGAATGCCGGCAGTACGAACAGGGCACCCAGTTCACCGCTGTGCCGGTCGAGCATGCCAGTGGCGACGATCGTGTCGTCGATGCAGGCAAGGTGGAAATGCTCGGCGACCAGGGCCGCGTAGCCTTCTGTGAACGGTACGTCGGCCCAGGCCTGGGCCAGGGTGGCATCGTAGGCTTCGGTGCACTGCCACAGGATCGCCTGGCGGCGGATGGCGTACGTGTCCAGCGCGTCGTGACGGCTGGCGCGGCGTATGGCGAGCATGGGTTCCCTCCCGATTGAGTCTGGATGATAACAAGGCGCCGGGGAAAACGGACGCAGGCCTCGCCAGCGCCTTCAAGCGCCTGCTCGACTGACTGGTCAGAACGATCCCGTTTGCACCTCGCCGCTGCGCACGTAGTGAGCGAGCAATACGCCCTTGGGCGTGCTGCTCGACTCCACCAGTGTGAAGGCCGCGGCCTGGGCATCGTCACCGAACAGGCGCTTGCCACGCCCAAGCAGCAAGGGGTGGATCAGCAACCGCAGCTCATCCACCAGGCCGGCCGCCAGCAGTTGGCGTACCAGTTCGCCGCTGCCTTGGGTCAGCAGCGTCGGGCCATCCTTTTGTTTGAGGGCGCGGACAGCGCCCGGCACGTCAGCGCCCAACGGGTGACTGTTTTGCCAGTCGATGGATTCGGGATGGTGCGTGGCGACATGCTTGGCCACGCCATTGAACAGGTCGGCCAAGGGCCGGTCCGGCGCCTCGGGCCCGACCTTTGGCCAGAACCCGGCGAAGATATCGTAGGTGCGTCGCCCCAGCAGCAGTTCGAACGGTTGGCTGAACAAGGTCTGCATGGCTTGGCCGAAGGCCTCGTCGGCCAGGGGCGGGATCCAGCCACCAAAGGTGAAGCCGCCGCTGGTGTCTTCCTCCGGCCCGCCGGGGGCCTGCATGACGCCGTCGAGGGTGACGAAGGCGGCGACGATGAGCTTGCGCATGGGGTGAACCTCCTCGGGTGTGTGCTGGATAGTCGAACGGGGTTGGCGAGAATCGACAGCAGTGCTGAACGATAGTCAGGTTCGACGGATGGGGGCACGGGAGGAGAGAAAGCAGGTGCGGGATACGCGGTCATCTGTAGGAGCGGCTTCAGCCGCGATGCAGGCACCGCTGTATCTGGCACCCGCTTTGCGGGTGATCGCGGCTGAAGCCGCTCCTACAGATGGTCCGGTTACAGCCAGTAGGTCACCGCCCACCAGCCCAGGCCGCCCATGACCACGGTATAGGGCAGCGCCATCCACACCATGCGCCCATACGACAGGCGAATCAGCGGTGCGATTGCCGAGGTCAGCAGGAACAGGAAAGCCGCCTGGCCATTGGGCGTGGCCACGCTGGGCAGGTTGGTGCCGGTGTTGATCGCCACCGCCAGGGTCTCGAAATGCTCGCGGCTCATCGCGCCATTGACGAACGCCTGCTTGACCTCGGTGATGTAGATGGTGGCGACGAACACGTTGTCGCTGATTGCCGAGAGCAGGCCGTTGGCCAGGTACAGCATGCCCGGCTGCTGCTCGCTGGGCAGCGCCAGCACCCAGGCGATCAGCGGGCTGAACAGTTGCTGCTGGTGGATCACCGCGACCACGGCGAAGAACACCACCAGCAGCGAGGTGAACGGCATGGCGTCCTGGAACGCACGGCCCAGGCGATGCTCGTCGGTGATGCCGGTGAAGGCGGTGATCAGCACGATGACCAGCAGGCCGATCAGGCCCACCTCGGCGATGTGCAGGCCAAGGCAGACGATCAGGATCAGCGCGGCCAGGCCCTGGACCACCAGCGCCACCCGTTGCGCCTGGGTGCGGGCGGCATCGTCCTCGGCGGCGTAGCTGGCCAGCACCTGGCGCACGCGCTCGGGCATCAGCGTGCCGTAGCCGAACAGCCGCAGCTTCTCCAGCAGCACGCAGGTCACCAGGCCCGCCGCCAGCACCGGCATCGACACCGGCGCGACCTTGAGGAAGAAGTCGGCGAAATGCCAGCCCATTTCATGGCCGATCAGCAGGTTCTGCGGTTCGCCCACCAAGGTGCACACGCCACCCAGCGCCGTGCCCACCGCGCCATGCATCAGCAGGCTGCGCAGGAAGGCGCGGAACTGCTCGAGGTCTTCGCGGTGCAACTGCTCGACCTGATGGTCGCTGTCCAGCGCCGATTCCTCACGAGGATTGGCACCCGAGGCGACCCGGTGGTAGACGGCATAGAAGCCTACAGCGGCGCTGATGATCACCGCGGTCACGGTCAGGGCATCGAGGAACGCCGAGAGGAACGCCGACAACACGCAGAACAGCAGGCTCAGCACGGCCTTGGAGCGCACGCCGAGCAGGATCCGCGAAAACAGGTACAGCAGCAGTTCCTTCATGAAATGGATGCCGGCGACCATGAACATCAGCAGCAGGATCACCGGGAAGTTGTGCTGCAACTCCTCGTACAGGGCTTCGGGCGTGGTCAAGCGCAGCAGCAGCGCCTCGACCAGCAGCAGGCCACCGGGCATCAACGGGTAGCATTTGAGTGCCATGCCCAGGGTGAAGATGAACTGGATCACCAGCACCCAGCCGGTGACCACCGGACCGAGGGTTGCCAGTAGCAAGGGATTGAGCAGCAGGAACAGGCAGATGACGGCCTTGTACCAACGCGGCGACTGGCCCAGGAAGCTGTGGGCGAGGGCGCCGGTCAGGGAACGGGACATGAATTTGTATCCTTTTGATTCAGCAGTGGCGCACGGTGCCGGATCGTGCGTCAGGGTGCAAGTTGTCCAGTCCGGCTTTTGGCACATGCACCGCCTTGCGGGTGCGCTAAGATCCGCCGTTGTGAATCCTTTCCCCACAGGAGTGCCGTCCGTGACCGAATACACCGCGTTCAAGGTCGAACTGACCGACCACATCGCCCACGTGCAGATCAACCGCCCGGAAAAGATCAACGCGATGAACGCCGCCTTCTGGGAGGAGCTGGTCCAGATCTTCCAGTGGATCGACGACACCGACGCGGTGAGGGTGGTGGTACTCAGCGGCGCCGGCAAGCATTTCTCCTCCGGTATCGACCTGATGATGCTGGCCGCGCTGGCCCAGCAACTGGGCAAGGACGTCGGCCGCAACGCTCGGATGATGCGTCGCACCATCCTGCGCCTGCAGGGCTCGTTCAACGCCGTGGACAACTGCCGCAAGCCGGTGCTGGCGGCGATCCAGGGCTACTGCATCGGTGGCGCCATCGACCTGGTCTCGGCTTGCGACATGCGCTACTGCGCCGGTGATGCGCAGTTCTCGATCAAGGAGATCGACATGGGCATGGCCGCCGATGTCGGCACCCTGCAACGTTTGCCGCGGATCATCGGTGACGGCATCATGCGTGAGCTGGCCTACACCGGCCGTATGGTCGACGCCCAGGAAGCGTTGCGCATCGGCCTGGTCAACCGCGTCTATGATGACCAGGCGGCGCTGCTCGACGGGGTCTTTGCCATCGCCCGCGAGATCGCCGCAAAATCTCCGATCGCCGTGGCCGGCACCAAGGAGATGATCAGCTACATGCGCGACCATCGCATCGACGATGGCCTGGAGTACATCGCCACCTGGAACGCCGCCATGCTGCAGTCCGAAGACCTGCGCGTGGCCATGGCCGCCCACATGAGCAAACAGCAACCGACGTTCGCCGACTGACTGACAGTGGCGGGCGCCATCTAGGGACCCGAAACCATGTCAGCACGCTGGACAACCGCAGTACTCGACCCGCAGATCTCCGGCGGACTGGCCGTCGCCCGCAGCCCGGACGGGTTCCTGATGGACGCCAACGGCGCGTTGTTCCCTCGCGACTGGCTCAAGCGCCAGGACCTGGACGTGTTGTGCGAGCATGGCATCGGACACCTGGACGGCGAGCCGGTGTTCCTGCTGGAGCTGCGCAGTGCCAGCGAAGTGTCGGGTTGCGGCTGGCAGGGGCTGCGGCGGTTCATGCTCGAAGGCGACTTCGATACGTACAAGGTGCTCGGTTACGCCGCGCAGATCGGTACCTGGGCTCGCGAGCACCGTTTTTGCGGCAGCTGTGGCCAGCCGATGGCGCAGATCCGCTGGGAGCGGGCGATGTATTGCCAGCCGTGCGACCTGCGCAGCTATCCGCGGATTTCACCGAGCATGATCGTGCTGATCACTCGGGGGGACGAGGTGCTGCTGGCCCGTTCGCCGCGTTTCGTCAGTGGGGTCTACAGCACCCTGGCGGGCTTCGCCGAGCCGGGAGAGTCGGCCGAGGATTGCCTGGTGCGCGAGGTGCGTGAGGAGGTGGCGGTGGAGGTGAAGAACATCCAGTACGTCGGCAGCCAGTGCTGGCCGTTTCCGCATTCGATGATGCTGGGGTTTCATGCTGAGTACGCTGGGGGGGAGATTGTCATGCAGGCGGATGAGATCGAGGATGCGCGGTGGTTCGATGTGCATGCGTTGCCGCCTTTGCCGGCGGGGCGCTCGATTGCGCGGTATCTGATTGATTTGTATGTGGCGCGGCGGTTGGGGATGCCAGAACCGGTTTTGCCTGCCTGATTGCTGATTGCTGATTGCTGATTGCTGATTGCTGATTGCTGGTTGCTGGTTGCTGGTTGCTGGTTTTAGTTGGGTGGCTAGTTTTGAAAGTTGTATGCGCATTCATTTGCGATGGCGACGCTTATTCACCTTTCCGCCCTTACGGCGGCCTACTTTGGTCTTGGCCAAAGTAGGCAAAGCCGCTCGCTCCATTCATACGGCCCCTGCGCTTCGCTCCGGGGTTCCCTCACTCCGGCCTTGCTCCCGGGAGGGCCGCGCTGAACGCCCCATCCTGGGGCGCAGCGCTTGACGGGCATCCATGCCCGTCACCTCCCTCCGCAAGACCTGCGTTCGGCCTCCTGAAGTCGCGAAGTTACGGGCGGCGCCTGGACTGGCGCAGCTGTCGCTAGTTGAAAACTTAGTTAATCTATCGATTGTCGCGGGGCAAGCCCGCTTCCACAGAGGCAACACTGCTTGACGTGGAATTGACGTGGGAGCGGGCTTGCCCCGCGATAGTCCGGAATAGCCAATATATAACTAACTGTCAATTAACTAAGTTCGCATTTCCATCTCTTGCTCTTGCTCTTGCTCTTGCTCTTGCTCTTGCTCTTGCTTTTGCTTCTAAGAGCGCAATAGTCCAGGCGCCGCCAATTGCGACTTCAGGAGGCCGAGTGGAGTTCTTGCGTAGTGGGGCGACGGCCATGGATGGCCGTCGAGCGCTGCGCCCCAGGATGGGGCGTACAGCGCGGTACCCACGGGAGCAAGAACGGAGCGAGGGAACCCCGGAGCGCAGCGCAGGGGCCGTATGAATGGAGCCAGCGGTTTTTGCCTACTTTTGCCCAAGAGCAAAAGTAGGTCGCCGTAAAGGCGAAAAGGTGACTAGATGTCGACATATTTCAAGAATATGTATGCAAAATCAAAACAATCGAGCCAGAGCCAAATCCAGATCCCTACCCAAACCAATGCTGCCAAGCCAACCGCACAGTCAACGCCAACACCACAGTAATAAACACCGGCCGAATGAACTTGCTGCCCCCACTGATCGCCGTCCGAGCCCCGAAAAACGCCCCGACCATCACCGACACCCCCATGCACAACCCAACGATGTAATCCACCTGCCCGGAAATGACAAACACCGTCAGCGCCGCAATGTTGCTGACAAAATTCATGCTGCGCGCCACGCCACTGGCTCGAACCAGGTCGATGGGATAGAGCAGCAACGTGCTCACGGTCCAGAAGGCACCGGTACCCGGCCCGGCAACGCCGTCGTAGAAGCCCAGGGTGAAGCCCTGCGGAAACTGCCACTTCCTTTTGATCGGCGCATCGGCGTCCACCGGCGCCTTCGGTGTACCGCCGAACAGCAGGTAGACGCCACAAGCGAACACGATCACCGGCAGCATCTTGTTCAGCCACTCGGCTGGCATGTAGTGAGCCACCACCGCACCGATCAGCGCGCCCACCAGCGTGCCGAGAATCGCCAGGCGCCACTGCGCCGGATGGAACAGCTTGCGCCGGTAGTAGGTGATGCTGGCCGTGGCGGCGCCGAAGGTCGAGCTGAGCTTGTTGGTGCCCAGCACCAGGTGCGGTGGCATGCCTGCGGTGAGCAGCGCCGGGGTGGTTAGCAGGCCGCCGCCGCCGGCGATGGCATCGATGAAGCCTGCGACGAAGGCGACCAGGGCGAGAATCAGCAGCGTGAGCGGTTCTACGGTGAGTTCGAAAGGCATGAGGGCACGGGCAGGCTGGACGGGAGGGTGCGGCAAAAGGCCGCGCTAGAGGTGGTGCATGGTAATGCCCTGTGGTCGGTGTTACCAGTTTTGGCCTCATCGCCGGCAAGCCGGCTCCCACAGGGATCGCGGTCTATCTGTGGGGCTTGGCAATGATGAGTCCGGTGAAGATTACAGGAACCAGCGATACTCCCGGGCACTGACCTCCTGGAGAAACGCCAGATGGTCCTGGCGCTTGTTCTCGCAATAGACCATCACGAACTCCGCGCCCAATCCCTCGTTGACCGCCGGATGCCCACGCATCGCTGCCACCGCGCCGAGCATGTCCTTGGGAAAATCGATCCCGCTGCCACGGTCCTCGTTCAGCGGCGCAATGGGTTCCTGCGCGGCATCCAGCCCGTGCTCCATGCCGCACAGGATCGCCGCCAGCACCAGGTACGGATTGCCATCCGCCCCGGCCAGCCGGTGCTCGATCCGCAGGTTGCGCGCATCCGACTCGGGGATACGGATACAGGCGTCGCGATCCTCGAAGCCCCAGCTGGCGCGGCTTGCGGCGTTGACCATGGCCCCGTAGCGGCGAAACGCATTGTGGTTGGCGGCGAAGATCGGCATGCAATGCGGCAGCAGCGCCAGGCAACCGGCCACGGCGTGGCGCAGCGGCCGCTGGTTATCGGCGGACAACAGGTTGTTGCCCGCCGGGTCGTACAGGCTGACATGCACATGCATGCCGCTACCCGGCGCGTGCAGATAGGGTTTGCTCATGAACGAGGCGCGCAGCCCGTGCTTGCGCGCCACGCCCCGGGTGCTGCGGCAGAACAGTGCCGCCCAGTCGGCGGCGCGCAGGCCATCGTCGCAATGGCCGAAGTTGATCTCGAACTGGCCGGGACCCAGTTCGGCGGTAATGACGTTGGCGTCCACCCCCTGGATGTTGGCAGTCTCGACCATTTCGCGCAGCACATCAGCAAAGCGCGACAGGCGCTCGATATGCATGTTCGGCTGGTCGTCGGCATCGCCACTGACCGGGTCGCGGGGGAACTGCGGCAAGCCCTCTTTCAACGCTTGGTCGAACAGGTAGAACTCCAGTTCGAACGCCACCACCGGGCGGATGCCTCGACGTTCGAGGCGTTGCAGGACGCGGGCCAGCACCTCGCGGGGTTCGAACTCGATGGGCGCCGCAGTGCCGTCCGAGGTGATCAGCATCTGCCCCAGCGGCTCTCGCTCCCAGGTCACCGGCTTGAGCGTACCGGGGACCAGGCGGCGCGGGGCGTCCGGGTCGCCGTCGTTGAAGCAGTAGTCGCCGATCGGGAACAGCCCGCCCTGCACGCCGAGCAGTACGCAGTTCTGCGGCAGCTTGAGCGGGCTGCCGGCGGCGACTTTTTCCAGCATGTCGATGGGATAGCGCTTGCCGTAGAAATGCCCGGGGATGTCCAGGCTGATCAGGTCGACGTAGCGCACGTCGGGGTGTCGGGTGCGCAAGGCGCGTACTTCGCTGAGCAGATCGGGGAAGCCTGTTGTACTTGTCATTGGCATGCTCTCAACGGAAGACCCAGAGAACCCGGGTCGTTCGGGCGGTCAGGTTGGCGTAGCGGAACTGGCTGTGGGGTGGCAGCTGGAAGCTGTCGTTGGGGATCAGGGTGACGGCGCCGTCCTGGCCTTCGAGCCACAAGGTCAGCTCGCCCTCAAGGACGAAACCGCCTTGTTCCGAGCTGTCGTCCAGATGCCCCTCGCCACTGCTGGCGCCGGGCGCCAGGTGGCTTTCGAGCATGGCGAAGCGGCCACTTAGCGTCGGCGAGACCAGCACGTCGGTGATCCCGGCGGCGTAGTACAGGGTGCGCCGCTCGCCGGGGCGGGTCACCCAGTCGATCTCTCGGGGCGGCACGGCCTGGTAGAAATAGGTGGTAGGCACGTGCAGCGCTTCGCTGATGGCGGTCAGGTCAGCCACCGTGGGCCGCGACAGGCCGCGTTCGACCTGGGAGAGGAAGCCCAGCGAGCGGTTGACCCGAGTTGCCAGCTCGTCAAGGGTCAGGCCGCGGTGCTTGCGCAGGTCGCGCACCTGACGGGCGAGGGCGTGGGTATCGTCAGACATGATCGCGCATCCTGTACCAGGCCTTCGCAGCCGCTTCCAGCGGCGCGGCCAGCAGGTCGCCGCCTGGGAAACGGCCATTGTCGATGGCCTGGTACAGCTTCAGCAGCTCGTCGTCACCGAGGATTGCGTCGCTGACCGCGCGTGCACCAGCCAGGGTCGGCAGTACGCCGTGGCCGGAAAAACCCTGCAGCCAGTAACGTTGGCCCTGGCGACCGATATCCGGCGTGCGCTGGATGCTGCAATCGATGTGGCCGCCCCAGGCATGCTCGATGGCTACCCCTCGCAATTGTGGGAACACCCGCTCCAGGTACGGCCGGGTGGCGCCGGCGACGTCCTTGGGGATACCACCGAGGTACGTGCAGCCACCGCCGAACAGCAGGCGGTGGTCGGGGGTGAGGCGGAAATAGTCGGGGACGAACTGGTTGTCGATCACGCAGCTGTTGCGCGGCAGCAGCGAGGCGGCGAAGTCGGCGTCCAGCGGCGCCGTGGCCACCTGGTAGGAGCCCACCGGCAGCAGGCGACGCGAGAGCGCGCGGTCGAGGCGGTCGATGTAGGCGTTGCAGGCGAGCACTATTACGCGGCTGCGCACCTCGCCCTGATCGGTGCGGGCGACGAAGCCGCCGGCGTGTTCCTGGTAATCGATCACCTGGCTCTGCTCGTAGATCCGCCCGCCGTTCGCTTCGATCACGCCGGCCAGGCCCTGGGCCAGCTTCAGCGGGTTGAGGTGGGCGCCATTGGGATCGTACAGCGCGGCCTGGTAGCGGGGGCTGTCGATCCACTCGGGCAGTTCCTCGCGGCCGATCAGGCGCAGGCAGTCGTAGTCGAACTTCTCCTGTGCTTCACGCCGGGCCTCCTCCAGCAGTTTTACGCGGCGCGGCAACACGGCGGTCCACAGGCTTCCCAGGCGATAATCGACGTCGAAGCCATGGCGCTGGGGCAGTTCGTGCAGCTCGCGGGCGGCCCAGCACATGCTGTCCCAGAGGCGCCGGCTGCGCTCCAGGCCCAGGGCTCGCTCCAACGGGGGCATGTCGCACGACCAGCCCGGCAGTGCCTGGCCACCGTTGCGGCCCGAGGCGGCCCAGGCCACCCGGCTGGCTTCCAGCAGGGTCACGCGCTGGCCGGCCAATGCCAGGCGCAAGGCCGTATGCAGGCCGCTGAAACCGGCACCGACGATCAGGACGTCGGTGTCGTGGGCGCCCTGTAGGGTGGGGCGCAAGGGGATAGTGGCGGGGTAGGTGCGGGCGTAGTAGCTGGCGACGTGCTGGGCGGATTGCTTGAACATGTCGGGGCCTCGTGAAATTTTTTCTGATTATTTTCATGAAAAAATAGCAGAGGATTTTCATGGCGCCAGTCGGGGATGCCCCCGCGAGGCGTTAGGTCGCCGCCTTGCGGCGCGTCTGCCTGGGTTTGCTGGCTGCGGCTTTGTCCTTGGCCGCGCTTTTACGCTTCTTTTTCCATGGCGTCGCAGCCTTGCCCGCCGCCGGCCCGCTGATGGTCAGGCGCATGCCGCTGCAACGTTGCACCAGCTTGCCCATCCACGCCGATTGCCGGGCGACGAACTCCTCCAGGCTCATTTCCCCGCTCTGCACCATGTCCAGCGCCTGTTCCCAGATCGCCGTGGTGCCGGGGTCGGCGATGGCCCGGGGCACGGCGTCGATCAGGCTGAAGGCGGCGGGTGTGGCCGCGAGGGCCTTGCCGTTCTTGACCAGGTAGCCACGGTCGAGCAAGCCCTGGATGATGCTGGCGCGAGTCGCCTCGGTGCCGATGCCGGTGGTTTCCTTGAGCTTCTGCTTGAGCCTGGGGTCGTCCACCAGCTTGGCGACGTTTTTCATCGCCTTGATCAGGTCGCCTTCGGTGAACGGCTTGGGTGGCTGGGTCCACAGGTCTTTCAGTTGCAGGTCCCGCACGGTGCAGTCCTGGCTTTCGCGCAACGCCGGCAGCACCTGGGCCGGTGGCGCCTCGCGACCCTTGGCCGGAGTCAATGCCTCGGGCAGCGCACGGCGCCAGCCGGGCTCAATAATCTGTTTGCCCACCGCGCGTAGCGCATGGCCGGCACAATCGAACTCGGCCTGGGTGCGGTCGTACTCGTGGTTGGGCAGGAACTGCGCCAGGTAGCGGGCGCGGATCAGGGTATACACCGCCTTGTGCTTGGGTGGCAGGCGCGCCGGGTCACTGGCGGCGGCGGTGGGGATGATGCCGTGGTGGGCGCTGACCTTCTGGTCGTTCCACGCCCGCGAACGGCGCTGTGGGTCCAGGTAGTCCCGCAGTGGCGCGAGGCTGCTGTCGGCGCGATGCAAGGCGGCGAGGATGGCAGGGGCCTCGCCATGCTGGCTGAGGGGCAGGTAACCGCTGTCGCTGCGCGGGTAGGTGATGAGCTTGTGGGTCTCGTACAGGGCTTGGGCGATATCCAGGGTTTCCTGGGCGCCGAGGCCGAGCTTCTTCGAGCACACCTCCTGCAGGGTGCCGAGGTCGAAGGGCAGCGGCGCGGCCTCGCGCACCCGTTCGGTGGCGATCTTCAGCACCCGGGCGCTGCCCGCGGCCTGCATGTCGGCCGCGGCTTGTTGCGCCATGTCCTGCTTCAGGCAGCGGCCCTGATCGTCGCAGGCGTCCTCGGGGGCGCGCCACTGGGCGTTGAACACGGCGCCCGCGCTTTCCAGTTGCACGTCGATGGCCCAGAACGGTACGGGCACGAAGTTGGCGATGCTGCGGTCGCGGTCCACCACCAGGCGCAGTGTCGGGGTCTGCACCCGGCCCACTGGCAGTACGCCCTGGTAGCCGGACTGGCGGCCGAGCAGGGTGAACAGGCGGCTCATGTTCATGCCGATCAGCCAGTCGGCCCGCGAGCGGCCCAGGGCCGAATGGTAGAGGCTGAAGGTCTCCTGGCCGGGCAGCAGGCGCCCGAGCGCCTTGCGGATCGAGGCATCGTCCAGCGCCGACAGCCACAGGCGCTGGATCGGCCCGCGGTAGCGGCAGTGCTCGACCAGTTCGCGGGCAATCATCTCGCCCTCGCGGTCGGCATCGGTGGCGATCACCAGTTCCCGGGCTTCGCCCAGCAGGCGCTTGACCGCCTTGTACTGGCTGGCGGTCTTGGGCTTGACGGTCATCTTCCACTTTTGCGGGATGATCGGCAGGTCTTCGAGGGTCCAGCGTTTGTAGCGCTCGTCGTAGCTGTCCGGCGGGGCGGTCTCCAGCAGGTGGCCGATGCACCAGGTCACGCAGACATCGGTGCCCTGCCAGCAGCCATCGCCGCGGCGCTGGGCGCCGAGGACCTTGGCGATGTCTTTTGCCTGGGAGGGCTTTTCGCAGAGAAAGAGGCGCATGGCCGAAAACGCTTCATCGTGAAAGTTGGCCCCTAGGATGCGCAAGCCAGGGCGCGCAGGCAAGTTTTATCTGTATGCATGTACAGGTTTTTTGCCCGCATCTTTGGCAGGGACGTCATCCCTTCGGGTTGGACGAGGTGGCAAATGCGTGCCAGCTTTGCCTTTCGCCCGTCAGTCGTGTCACCGGACGATGTCGCTGGGGTGTCCTTCCTACAAGAACAACAGGGATGTAAACCAATGCCCGTATTCGATTACCGACAGCTCGACAGCACTGCCTCCTCTGCGCTTTACAAGGACGCCATGGCGCTGGCCACCTACGCCTACCATGGCATCGACGATGGCTTCGGCGCCGGCTACCAGAAGTACGGCTTCGGTCTAGGTCTGCCGGCCACGCTGGTCAAGGCACTGATCGGCGGTACCGACAGCCAGGGCGTGATCCCCGGCATCCCCTGGAACCCGGACGCCGAAGCCAGGGCCCTGGCCCAGGTGAAGGCCGCCGGCTGGTCGCCGATCAGCGCGGCGCAATTGGGCTACCAGGGCAAGACCGACGCCCGCGGCACCTTCCACGGCGAAGCGCAGGGCTACACCTCGGCGCAGGTGGAGATCCTCGGCCGCTACGATGCCGCCGGCCAGCTCAGCGGCATCGGCATCGCTTTTCGCGGCACCAGCGGTCCGCGTGAGAACCTGCTGGGCGACACCATCGGTGACGCCATCAACGACCTGCTGGCGGCGATCGGCCCGGCAGGCTATGCCCGTGATTACGCCGGTAACGCATTCGGGCAGCTGCTCGCCGATGTCGCGGCCTTTGCCAAGGCCAACGGCCTGAGCGGCGCGGATATCACCGTCAGCGGCCACAGCCTTGGTGGCCTGGCGGTCAACAGCCTGGCCGACCTGAGCGGTTCGCGCTGGGGCGGCTTCTACCAGGATGCGCGCTACGTCGCCTTCGCCTCACCGACCCAGGCTGCCGACGCCAACAAGGTGCTCAATATCGGCTACGAGAACGACCCGGTGTTCCGCGCGCTCGATGGCACCTCGGCGACCTGGGGCACCCTGGGCGTGCACGACGGCGCCAAGGCCTCGGCCACCAACAATATCGTCAACTTCAATGACCACTACGCGTCCGACGCCTGGAACCTGCTGCCGTTCTCCATCGGCAACATCGCCACCTGGCTGTCGCACCTGCCGACGGCCTACACCGATGGCCTTGGGCGTGTGCTGGATTCGTCCTTCTATCAGTGGACCAGCCGCGACTCGACCATCCTGGTCAGCAACCTGTCGGACGTGACCCGTGGCTCGACCTGGGTCGAGGACCTCAACCGCAATGCGGAGCCGCACAAGGGCAGCACGTTCATTATCGGCTCGGACAAGGACGACCTGATCCATGGCGGGCGCGGCAACGACTACCTCGAAGGCCGGGCCGGCAACGATACCTTCCGCGATGACGGCGGTTTCAACCTGATCGACGGTGGCGCCGGCCATGACACCCTGAAGCTGCAGGATGCCTTGGCCAACCTGAGCATCGTCCGGGATGGCGAAGGCACGCTGTACGTGCGCGACGCCGAGGGCGGCATCAGCCTGGTGCGCAATGTCGAGAGCTTGGTGAGCAAAGAGTCGAGCCTGCTGATCTTCAGCAAGGAAGTCAGTCACGCGGTGGCGGCGCAGGGGTTGTTCGAAAGCGGCAAGATCACCCCCTACGCGTCCTCGCTCAACGGCACCCAGGCAGGCGACCAGCTGGTGGCGGGTAATCAGGGGCAGTGGCTGTTCGGCCTGGGCGGTGACGACCGACTGCAGGGCGGCGCCGGCAATGACGTGCTGGTCGGCGGCACGGGCAACGATGTGCTGATGGGTGGCGGGGGGCGCGACACCTTCCTGTTCAGCGGCCATTTCGGCCAGGACCGGGTGCTGGACTTCACCGGCCAGGACCGGCTGGTGTTCATTGGCGTGGACGGCGGCACCGCCGCGCCGGACTGGCGTGCCCATGCCAGCCAGGTGGGGGATGACCTGGTGCTGAAGTTCGGCGGGGACAGCGTGACGCTGGTGGGGATTGCGGGGCAGGGCGTTGGGGATGGGCAGATCGTGATTGCCTGATCCTGGGGCTGCTGTTCGTCGGCACGACAAGCTGGCTCACTCAGGCAAAGCGCTGTGCGTGGGAGCAATTGTCTTGTGCTGTTTGTAAGGGCCTCATCGCTGGCAAGCCAGCTCCCACAGGGACGGCGCTTGGCTTGAGAGCGGCGCGGTCGGTGTGGGAGCCGGCTTGCCGGCGATGGCTGGCGCTAGCCGGCCCGTTGCTCAGGCGATCTCGCGCGAATCCCGAACCATGTCCACATGCGGGATGCCGGCCTCGAGGAATTCCTCGCTGACCACGCGGAACCCCAGGCGCTCGTAGAACGGCGTTGCATGCACCTGGGCGCTGAGCATCTGCTGGCTGAGGTCACGGTTCTGCGCCTCGATGATCACCGCGCGCATCAGCGCATCGCCCACGTGCAAGCCACGCCAGTCCTTGAGCACCGAAACCCGGCCGATGGTGCCGTCAGGCAGCAGGCGGGCAGTACCGATCGGGTAGTCGCCCTCCATGGCCAGGAAGTGCACGGCGGTTGGGTCTTCGGCGTCGAACTCCAGCTCTGGCGGCACGTGCTGCTCGGCAACGAACACGGCGCTGCGGATGCGGTGGATGTCGGCATTGTCCTTGTACCAGTCGGCCAGTCGAACACTGATCTTATTCATCGGCAAATCCCAGGCTGCCTTGCATGACCAGCTGTTGTACCAGCATCAGGCCGTCTTCGTCCTGCAGCCACTGCCCCAGGTTTTCGCTGTGCAGGGCGTCGGCGGAGCAGATCAGCTTCAGCAGTTCGCGCAGTTTGCCTGGCAGCGGGCAGCTGCGACCGCTGGCGAACAGCAGCAGGTCGTCACCGAACTCCGACCAGGCCAGGCGTGCGCTCGGGTTGCGAATCAGGATGGCGCCCTGGCCGAGATAGTCGAGCAGCTCCTGTTCGCTGAGCTCTTCGCCCACCACCTGCTCAGGATAGCGAGGCTCGGTCATGAACTGGCCGAACCAGGTCAGCAGCAGGTCCTTGTCGGACATATGCTTGTCGATCAGCGCCTTGAGGCGGTCGAGGGCATCGTGCTGGATCTGGTGCGGGTCGCTGACCGGCTGGGCGTCGGCATCGCTGTAGCGCTCTTCATCCGGCAGGAACTGGCCGAGGAAGTCGGTGAAGTGGGTCAGCACTTCGGCGGCGCTCGGGGCGCGGAAACCGACCGAGTAAGTCAGGCACTCGCTCTCGGCGACGCCGTAGTGGGCCAGGCGCGGCGGCAGGTAGAGCATGTCGCCGGGTTCCAGGGTCCACTCGTCGCTCTGCTCGAAATCAGCGAGGATGCGCAGGTCTGCGTGGTCGATCAGCGCACTGTCGCTGTTGCACATCTGCCCGACTTTCCAGTTGCGCGTGCCGTCGCCTTGCAGCAGGAACACATCGTAGTTGTCGAAGTGCGGGCCGACGCTGCCGCCGGGCGCGGCATAGCTGATCATCACGTCGTCGATGCGCCAGCTCGGCAGGAAGCGGAACTCTTCCAGCAGCTCGGCCACTTCCGGCACGAATTGGTCCACGGCCTGCACCAACAGGGTCCAGTCACGCTCGGGCAGGTCGCTGAAAGCGTCCTCGGCGAACGGGCCGCGGCGCAGCTCCCACGGGCGCTCGCCGTGCTCGAGCACCAGGCGCGACTCGACTTCTTCTTCCAGGGCCAGGCCGGCCAACTCGTCGGCGTCGATGGGGCTGACGAAGTCAGGGAAGGCCTGACGTACCAGCAGCGGCTTCTTCTGCCAGTAGTCGCGCAGGAATTCACGGGCCGTGAGGCCGCCCAACAGTTGCAGTGGAGTATCAGAATTCATGTTCAACCTATTGAAAAAACGTAATTTTCGTACGGGAATAAAAACGCCCGGCCAGGCCGGGCGTTGCACGCGACGGTCAGCTTAGATGCGTTTTGCCTGGGCCACCGCGTTGCCGATGTAGGTCGCCGGGGTCAGTTGCTTGAGCTCGGCCTTGGCTTCGGCCGGCATGTCCAGGCCGTCGATGAAGGTCAGCAGCGCGTCAGGGGTGATGCCCTTGCCACGGGTCAGCTCCTTGAGCTTCTCGTAGGGGTTCTCGATGTTGAAGCGGCGCATCACGGTCTGGATCGGCTCGGCCAGGACTTCCCAGCAGGCGTCCAGGTCAGCGGCGATACGGGCTTCGTTGACTTCCAGCTTGCCGATGCCCTTGAGGCTGGCCTCGTAGGCGATGACGCTGTGGGCGAAGCCCACGCCCAGGTTGCGCAGCACGGTAGAGTCGGTCAGGTCACGCTGCCAGCGCGAGATCGGCAGCTTGCTGGCCAGGTGCTGGAACAGCGCATTGGCGATACCCAGGTTGCCTTCGGAGTTCTCGAAGTCGATCGGGTTGACCTTGTGCGGCATGGTCGAGGAGCCGATTTCGCCGGCAACGGTCTTCTGCTTGAAGTAGCCCAGCGAGATGTAGCCCCAGACGTCGCGGTCGAAGTCGATGAGGATGGTGTTGAAGCGGGCGATGGCGTCGAACAGCTCGGCAATGTAGTCGTGCGGCTCGATCTGGGTGGTGTAGGGGTTGAACACCAGGCCCAGCTCGTCTTCGATGAAGGCGCGGGCGTTGGCTTCCCAGTCGATCTGCGAGTAGGCCGACAGGTGGGCGTTGTAGTTGCCCACGGCGCCGTTGATCTTGCCCAGCAGCGGCACGGCGGCCACTTGCGCGATCTGGCGCTCCAGGCGGTAGACGACGTTGGCCAGTTCCTTGCCCAGGGTGGTCGGCGAGGCTGGCTGGCCATGGGTGCGCGAGAGCATCGGCACGGCGGCGTGGGTGTGGGCCAGGGTGCGGATCGCTTCGGCGATCTGACGCATCAGTGGCAGCAGCACTTCGTCACGGCCGGCGCGCAGCATCAGGGCGTGGGACAGGTTGTTGATGTCCTCGCTGGTGCAGGCGAAGTGGATGAACTCGCTGACCTTGGCCAACTCAGGCAACTGCGCGGCCTGCTCCTTGAGCAGGTACTCGATGGCCTTGACGTCGTGGTTGGTGGTGCGCTCGATTTCCTTGACGCGTTCGGCGTGCTCGAGCTTGAAGTCGGTGGCCAGGCTGTCCAGCACGGCGTTGGCTTCGGCGGAGAACGCCGGCACTTCGCCGATCTGCGGGTGGGCGGCCAGGCGCTGCAGCCAGCGCACTTCGACCAGGGCGCGAAAACGGATCAGGCCGAATTCGCTGAAAATGGGGCGCAGGGCCTGGGTTTTGCCGGCATAACGGCCGTCTACAGGGGAAACCGCAGTGAGCGAGGAGAGCTGCATGGGGTGTTCTCGGACAGTCAGGCTTTTGGAAGGGCGCATATCATACATGAAAAACGCGCCCGGGTCGGGTGGCTGACCAAAGGTCGGGCCATTTCGAAGCGTGTGGTGGCTGGCGCGGGAGCGGCGGCGCACCGCCGCTCCCGCGGTTCATTTCAATCGGCGGTACGCATCATGCCGTACAGCTCGTTGAGCAGCTTGCGCCGGCTGAACACCAGCTGCCAGCGATGTCCGCCCAGCTGGCGCCACAGGCGTGCGGCGCGGATGCCGGCCAGCAGCAGGGCGCGGATCTTCGAGGCGTTGCTGGCCTGCTGCAGGAAGCGCATGTCGCCATGCACCTGGATACGTTGGCGCAGGGTGCTCAGGGTGTCCTGGTACAAGGCGCCGCTGGAGGCGATGACGTTTTCATGAACCAGGCCGAAATGCTCGGCCTGGGACTGGATCTGCGGCAGGCGGTTGCCGATTGTGTCGAGCAGGTCGCCACGCTTGTTCAGTTGGCGCTCAAGGCCCAGCATCGACAGGGCGTAGCGCAGCGGCTCGCGTTGCAGGCTGCTGGGGTCGCGCTCCAGGGCGCCGACCAGTGCCCGGTAACCGTCGCGCAGGTTGAGGTCGTCGCCGCCGAACACTTCCAGGGTGTCCTTGGGGTCGACCACCAGCAGGCTGCCGAGCATGCAGCCGATATTGGCTTCACTGGCCTGGCCGGTGCGGGCGATGCGGTCCACCAGCACGGCGGCCTGGAACACGCCGCCCAGGGCAATCAGTTGCTCCTGGAGGTTGTTCATGGGCGCGGGCTCCATGGCTCGGCGATTTCGATCACGCCGCCGCCCAGGCATACCTCGCCGTCGTAGAACACCACCGACTGGCCCGGGGTGACAGCGCGCTGCGGCTCGTCGAACACTGCGCGGTAGCCGCTGGCGGTCTGCTCCAGCGTGCACTGCTGGTCGCCCTGGCGGTAGCGCACCTTGGCGGTGAGCTTGCGCGGGCTGGACAGGTCGATCGGGTTTACCCAGAAAATTTCCGAGGCCAGCAGGGCGCGGGAGAACAGCCACGGATGCTCGTTGCCCTGGCCGACCACCAGCACATTGCGCGTGAGGTCTTTTTCCAGCACGTACCACGGCTCGTCGCTGGCGTCCTTCAGGCCGCCGATGCCCAGGCCCTGGCGCTGGCCGATGGTGTGGTACATCAGGCCGTGGTGCTGGCCGATCACTTCACCCTCGGTGGTCTGGATCTCGCCCGGCTGGGCCGGCAGGTACTGCTTGAGGAAGTCGCTGAAACGGCGCTCGCCGATGAAGCAGATACCGGTGGAGTCCTTCTTCTTGGCCGTGGCCAGGCCGTGTTTCTCGGCGATGGCGCGTACCTCGGGTTTCTCCAGTTCGCCTACCGGGAACAGGGTGCGGGCGATTTCCTTGCCGCCGACGGCGTGCAGGAAGTAGCTCTGGTCCTTGTTCGGGTCCAGGCCCTTGAGCAGCTCGGTCAGCTCGCCAGTGTCGCGGCGGCGCACATAGTGGCCGGTGGCGATCAGGTCGGCGCCCAGGGACAGGGCGTAGTCGAGGAAGGCCTTGAACTTGATTTCGCGGTTGCAGAGGATATCCGGGTTCGGCGTGCGGCCGGCCTTGTACTCCTCGAGGAAGTGCTCGAACACGTTGTCCCAGTACTCGGCGGCGAAGTTGGCGGTGTGCAGCTTGATGCCGATGCGGTCGCACACGGCCTGGGCGTCGGCCAGGTCTTCGCGGGCGGTGCAGTATTCGGTGCCGTCGTCCTCTTCCCAGTTCTTCATGAACAGACCTTCCACCTGGTAGCCCTGCTCCATGAGCAGAAGGGCGGAGACGGAAGAGTCCACGCCGCCGGACATGCCGACGATGACGCGGGTCTTGGCGGGGTCTTTGAGTGCTGGGCTGGTCATGGCTACCGATGTGTATCAGAGGGGAAAAACGCCGATTCTATCAAACCGGCGTCAGTCGCGCAGCAGGTCAAGGCTGTGCAGTGGGCCTTTGAGGTAGTCGTCGAGGCAGCGTGGCACCAACTCGCTGCGCCAGCGCGACGGCTCGGCCAGCAGTTCGTCGCGGGTCAGCCATACGGCGCGGACGATGTCGCTGTCCAGGTCGCGGTCCTGCTGGTGGCGCACGGGGCGGGCGGCGAAGCAGATGCGCTGGTAGGTGACGCCGTTGCTGGGGGCGGTGTACAGGTAGATCCCGACCACGCCGGTGAGCTCGACTTCCCAGGCGGTTTCCTCGAGGGTTTCGCGCAGGGCGGCCTGGGTGATGGTTTCATTGGCTTCGAGGTGGCCGGCGGGCTGGTTGAAGACATGCTGGCCGGCCTTGAATTCCTCGACGAAGAGGAACTTGCCCTCGTGTTCGACGACGGTGGCGACAGTGATGTGGGGTTGCCAGGTCATTGGGGTTGTCCTTTTGCATGCGGGGGATGCGCAGCAGTCCCAGTCCCAGAAAGCACAAACCCCGGTGCGTGGCCGGGGTTTGTGTTGTTACGTCAAGCGAGCCTTACAGTGCGGCGATGGCGCTGTTCAGGGTCTGGCTTGGGCGCATCACCTTGGCGGTCAGCTCGGCATCCGGGGCGTAGTAGCCACCGATGTCGGCCGGCTTGCCCTGGACAGCGTTGAGCTCGGCGACGATGGTCGCTTCGTTCTCGCTCAGGGTCTTGGCCAGCGGGGCGAAGCGCGCCTGCAGGGCGGCGTCGTCGGACTGGGCGGCCAGTGCTTCTGCCCAGTACAGGGTCAGGTAGAAGTGGCTGCCACGGTTGTCGATACCGCCAACCTTGCGCGAAGGCGACTTGTTGGTGTCGAGGAACTTGCCGGTGGCCTGGTCCAGGGTGTTGGCCAGGACCTTGGCGCGCGGGTTGTCGTAGGTGTTGCCCAGGTGCTCCAGGGAAGCGGCCAGGGCCAGGAATTCACCCAGCGAGTCCCAACGCAGGAAGTTCTCTTCAACCAGCTGCTGCACGTGCTTCGGTGCCGAACCACCGGCGCCAGTTTCGAACAGGCCACCGCCGTTCATCAGCGGCACGATCGACAGCATCTTGGCGCTGGTGCCCAGCTCCATGATCGGGAACAGGTCGGTCAGGTAGTCGCGCAGCACGTTGCCGGTCACCGAGATGGTGTCCTTGCCTTCGCGGATGCGGGCCAGGGAGAACTTGATGGCGTCGACCGGGGCCAGGATGCGGATATCCAGGCCGGCGGTGTCGTGATCCTTCAGGTACTGCTGCACCTTCTCGATCATCACGCCGTCGTGGGCGCGGGCCGGGTCCAGCCAGAACACCGCCGGGGTGTTGCTCAGGCGGGCACGGTTGACGGCCAGCTTGACCCAGTCCTGGATCGGCGCGTCCTTGGTCTGGCACATGCGGAAGATGTCACCGGCTTCGACGTTCTGCTCCAGGACGACCTTGCCCTTGCCGTCAACCACACGCACGACGCCGTCGGCCTTGATCTGGAAGGTCTTGTCGTGGGAGCCGTACTCTTCGGCTTTCTGCGCCATCAGGCCAACGTTCGGCACGCTGCCCATGGTGGTCGGGTCGAAGGCGCCGTTGGCCTTGCAGTCTTCGATGGTAGCCTGGTAGATGCCGGCGTAGCAGCGGTCCGGGATCACGGCCTTGGCGTCCTGCAGCTCACCTGCGGTGTTCCACATCTTGCCCGAGTCGCGGATCATTGCCGGCATCGAGGCGTCGACGATGACGTCGCTCGGTACGTGCAGGTTGGTGATGCCCTTGTCCGAGTTGACCATGGCCAGGGCCGGGCGAACGGCGTACAGGGCCTGGATGTCGGCTTCGATCTCGGCTTGCTTTTCAGCAGGCAGGTCCTTGATGCGGGCGTACAGGTCGCCGATGCCGTTGTTGGCGTTGAAGCCCACTTCGGCCAGCGCGGCGGCGTGCTTGGCGAGCACGTCGTTGTAGAACTCTTCGACGATCACGCCGAACATGATCGGGTCGGAAACCTTCATCATGGTGGCTTTCAGGTGCACCGACAGCAGCACGCCGGAGGCCTTGGCATCGGCGATCTGCTCGGCGATGAAGGCTTTGAGGGCCTTGCGGCTCATGGTCGCGCAGTCGATCACTTCGGCCGCTTTGACGGCGGTCTTTTCTTTCAGCACGGTGGTGCTGCCGTCCTTGCCGACCAGCTCGATGCGCAGGCTGTCGTCAGCCTCGATCAGCGCGGCCTTCTCGCTGCCGTAGAAGTCGCCCTGGGTCATGTGGGCAACGTGCGACTTGGAGTCGGCGGCCCAGGCGCCCATCTTGTGTGGGTGCTTACGGGCGTAGTTCTTGACCGACAGCGGCGCGCGGCGGTCAGAGTTGCCTTCGCGCAGGACCGGGTTCACGGCGCTGCCCTTGATGCGGTCGTAGCGGGCGCGCGATTCTTTCTCTTCGGCGCTGGCCGGCTCGTCGGCGTAGTCGGGGATGTTGAAGCCCTTGGCTTGCAGCTCCTTGATCGCGGCCTTCAGCTGTGGAACCGAAGCGGAAATATTCGGCAGCTTGATGATGTTGGCTTCAGGGGTGGTGGCCAGCTGGCCCAGTTCCGCCAGGTGATCGCCTACCTGCTTCTCGGCGCCCAGTTGCTCCGGGAAGGCGGCGAGAATACGGCCGGCCAGGGAGATGTCGCGGGTTTCGACGGCGATGTCGGCGGAGGCAGTGAACGCCTCGACGATCGGCAGCAGCGAGTAGGTGGCGAGGGCGGGGGCTTCGTCGGTGAAGGTGTAGATGATCTTGGAACGGGTGGGCATGCGGGTTAACTCTCTATGTGCTGAGCGTACTCGAGTCTCGAGGTGCGCAGGGTAGGCGCTTCGCCCTGGCGACGCCATGAGCGGAAAGTCGAGAGGCTGCGAGCGGTGATGGTGGATGCATCAGTCGAGCGTCAAGTGCTGGGCCGCGGTAACGACCCAGGCTTTGTGGCCATTCATGACCAAGGGCGAGCCGCATTTTCCTAGGGTTCGCCCCGATGACCCTATGGTCGCGCCGGAGTATATCAAACCCTTTGGGCTAATCAGCAAGGCGAAGTGGTATCAGCGCATTTATAAGACCAAAGACGTAGGGGCAATGTGGCGTGTTGCCGCAGGCATTTGCCAGCTGTTTGCCGGTGTTGGCGGGCTCCTGCCTTGCAGGTCGGCGGATGTGGTTTAGGCTCAGTGGATCGCACGATTTCCAATCACCCAGGAAAAGCGGAGTAGTGCAGCATGGGATACCAGAAAATCAAGGTTCCGACCGATGGTGCCAAGATCACCGTCAATGCAGACCATTCGCTCAATGTTCCCGACAACCCCATCATTCCCTACATCGAAGGCGACGGCATCGGCGTGGACGTCTCGCCGGTGATGATCAAGGTGGTGGATGCCGCTGTGGAGAAGGCCTATGGCGGCAAGCGCAAGATCGCCTGGATGGAGGTGTACGCTGGCGAGAAGGCCACCCAGGTCTATGACCAGGACACCTGGCTGCCCCAGGAAACCCTGGATGCGGTGAAAGACTATGTGGTGTCGATCAAGGGGCCGCTGACCACGCCGGTCGGTGGCGGCATCCGTTCGCTCAACGTGGCGTTGCGCCAGCAACTCGACCTGTATGTGTGCCTGCGTCCGGTGGTGTGGTTCCAGGGCGTGCCGAGCCCGGTGAAAAAGCCAGGCGACGTCGACATGGTGATCTTCCGCGAGAACTCCGAGGACATCTATGCCGGCATCGAGTGGAAGGCCGGCTCGCCCGAGGCGAACAAAGTGATCAAGTTTCTCAAGGAGGAGATGGGCGTCACCAAGATCCGCTTCGACCAGGACTGCGGCATCGGCGTCAAGCCGGTATCGAAGGAAGGCACCAAGCGCCTGGTGCGCAAGGCCCTGCAATATGTCGTGGATAACGACCGCAAGTCGCTGACCCTGGTGCACAAGGGCAACATCATGAAGTTCACCGAAGGTGCCTTCAAGGACTGGGGCTATGAGGTGGCCCGCGACGAGTTCGGCGCCGAACTGCTCGATGGCGGTCCGTGGATGAAGTTCAAGAACCCGCGCACCGGCCGCGAGGTGATCGTCAAGGATGCCATCGCCGACGCCATGCTCCAGCAGATCCTGCTGCGCCCGGCTGAGTACGATGTAATCGCCACGCTCAACCTCAATGGTGACTACCTGTCCGACGCCCTGGCGGCGGAGGTGGGCGGTATCGGCATCGCGCCGGGGGCCAACCTGTCGGACACCGTGGCCATGTTCGAGGCCACTCACGGTACCGCGCCGAAGTACGCAGGCAAGGATCAGGTCAACCCAGGGTCGGTGATCCTGTCGGCCGAGATGATGCTGCGGCACATGGGCTGGACCGAGGCGGCGGACCTGATCATCAAGGGCACCAATGGCGCCATTGCGGCCAAGACCGTGACCTACGACTTCGAGCGCCTGATGGATGGCGCGACCCTGGTCGGCAGCTCGGGCTTTGGCGAGGCGTTGATCAAGCACATGTAAGCGTGGCAAAAAAACCGGTCGCCTCTTTAATTAAAGGAGCGACCGGTTTTTTCGTTTACCGGCAGACAGGCCAGAGGTCAGGCTTCGACGGTGCTGCCTGGGTTCGTGGCGCTGGCCTGGACGTTGCTGGTGGCGCTTCTGATGTCGGTCGCATGCAGCCCTTTGGGGCCCTGGATGATCTCGAAGTTCACGGTTTGGCCGGCTTTCAGCGTCTTGTAACCGTCCATCTGGATCGCTGAATAGTGGGCGAACAGATCATCGGTCTTACCGTCCTCGTTGATGAATCCGTAGCCCTTGGCATTGTTGAACCACTTGACTTTACCGCTTGCCATCCCTATGTCCCTCTGCAAAGGACTCCATCACTGGAGTATCATCCACTTCATCCGCATACGAACCTTGCGAGAAAATCTGGTTGACTGCGCGGATCTTTATCGACCACGGTGGGTTCTTATTGGTTGTAACACCGTTTTGCCGATAGTCAAGGTCAGCCGGCGCCCGCGCCGGGAGGGGCCTGCGCAGTCAACCCACAACCTTAACCTGTCGATCATGATGAAATTCTTTCCATGCATGTACTCAGTGAGATTCGACTAACATTCAATCAGGATCGCCCGCAGTCACATGAGGACGGGCATGAGGACGATGGCGCGGGCCTTGCCGTCCAGGAGGCCAAGCCGATCCTGCAGGCGCCACCGATGTACAAGGTGGTTTTGTTCAACGATGACTACACGCCAATGGATTTCGTCGTCGAAGTGCTCGAGACGTTCTTCAATCTGAACCGCGAGCTGGCGACCAAGATCATGCTGACCGTCCATACCGAAGGGCGGGCAGTGTGCGGATTGTTTACCCGTGACATCGCCGAGACAAAGGCCATGCAGGTCAACCAATACGCCAGGGAAAGCCAGCATCCGCTACTCTGTGAAATCGAGAAGGACGGTTAATCGCCGACCACTTGGGTATGAGGTGAAGCTATGTTAAACCGCGAGCTCGAAGTCACCCTCAATCTGGCCTTCAAGGAGGCCCGTTCGAAACGTCATGAGTTCATGACCGTCGAACACCTGCTGCTGGCACTCCTTGACAATGAGGCTGCCGCGACCGTTCTGCGCGCCTGTGGCGCCAATCTCGACAAGCTCAAGCACGACCTGCAGGAGTTCATCGATTCCACCACCCCGCTGATCCCCGTGCATGACGAGGACCGCGAGACGCAACCGACGCTGGGCTTCCAGCGCGTGCTGCAGCGTGCCGTGTTCCACGTGCAGAGCTCCGGCAAGCGCGAAGTGACCGGCGCCAACGTGCTGGTGGCGATCTTCAGCGAACAGGAAAGCCAGGCGGTGTTCCTGCTCAAGCAGCAGAGCGTGGCGCGTATCGACGTCGTCAACTACATCGCCCATGGCATCAGCAAGGTGCCGGGCCATGGTCCGAACACCGACAGCGACCAGGACATGCAGGATGAGGAGGGCGGCGAGGCTTCCTCTTCCAGCAACCCGCTGGACGCCTACGCCAGCAACCTCAACGAACTGGCCCGTGCCGGTCGTATCGATCCGCTGGTTGGCCGGGAGCAGGAGGTCGAGCGCGTCGCACAGATCCTTGCCCGTCGGCGCAAGAACAACCCGTTGCTGGTCGGCGAGGCCGGCGTGGGCAAGACTGCCATCGCCGAAGGCCTGGCCAAGCGCATCGTCGATGGTCAGGTGCCCGACCTGCTGGCACAGAGCGTGGTCTATTCCCTGGACCTCGGCGCGCTGCTGGCCGGCACCAAGTACCGTGGCGACTTCGAGAAGCGCTTCAAGGCGCTGCTCGGCGAGCTGCGCAAACGCCCGCAGGCGATCCTGTTCATCGACGAGATTCACACCATCATCGGCGCCGGCGCGGCTTCGGGTGGCGTGATGGATGCGTCCAACCTGCTCAAGCCGCTGTTGTCGTCTGGTGAGATCCGCTGCATCGGCTCAACCACGTTCCAGGAGTTCCGCGGCATCTTCGAGAAGGATCGTGCGCTGGCGCGTCGCTTCCAGAAGGTCGATGTCACCGAACCGTCGGTGGAAGACACCGTGGGCATCCTGCGTGGCCTGAAAGGGCGCTTTGAAAGCCACCACAACATCGAGTACAGCGACGAGGCCCTGCGCGCCGCCGCCGAACTGGCGTCGCGCTACATCAATGACCGGCACATGCCGGACAAGGCCATCGACGTGATCGACGAGGCCGGCGCCTACCAGCGCCTGCAGCCTGAAGCCAATCGCGTCAAGCGTATCGACGTGCCGCAGGTCGAGGATATCGTCGCCAAGATCGCGCGGATCCCGCCGAAGCACGTCACCAGTTCCGACAAGGAGCTGCTGCGCAACCTCGAGCGTGACCTGAAGCTGACCGTGTTCGGCCAGGATGCGGCGATCGACTCGCTGGCCACCGCCATCAAGCTGTCCCGTGCCGGCCTCAAGGCGCCGGACAAGCCGGTGGGCTCGTTCCTGTTCGCCGGCCCCACCGGCGTGGGCAAGACCGAGGCGGCTCGCCAGCTGGCCAAGGCCTTGGGTGTCGAGTTGGTGCGCTTCGACATGTCCGAGTACATGGAGCGGCACACCGTGTCGCGGTTGATCGGTGCGCCGCCCGGCTACGTTGGGTTCGACCAGGGTGGCCTGCTGACCGAGGCCATCACCAAGCAGCCGCACTGCGTGTTGTTGCTCGATGAAATCGAGAAGGCTCACCCGGAAGTCTTCAACCTGCTGTTGCAGGTTATGGACCACGGTACCCTGACCGACAACAACGGGCGCAAGGCGGATTTTCGCAACGTGATCCTGATCATGACCACCAACGCTGGTGCAGAAACCGCCGCGCGCGCCTCGATCGGCTTCACCCACCAGGACCACTCCTCCGACGCCATGGAGGTCATCCGCAAGAGCTTCACGCCGGAGTTCCGCAACCGCCTGGACACCATCATCCAGTTCGGCCGCCTGTCCCACGAGACGATCAAGAGCATTGTCGACAAGTTCCTTATCGAACTGCAGGCGCAGCTGGAAGACAAGCGTGTGCTGCTGGAGGTCACCGACGCCGCGCGCGGCTGGCTGGCGGCCTCGGGCTACGACGTGCAGATGGGTGCGCGGCCAATGGCGCGGCTGATCCAGGACAAGATCAAGCGGCCGTTGGCCGAAGAGATCCTGTTCGGTGAGCTGGCCGAGCATGGCGGTGTGGTGCACATCGACCTGCGTGATGATGAGCTGGTGTTCGATTACGAGACCACGGCTGAGGTTGCGTAAGGCTGGGGCCGCTTTGCGGCCCATCGTGGCTAAAGCCGCTCCTACAGGGATACGTGGTGCCTGTAGGAGCGGCTTTAGCCGCGATGCGTTTCACCAGGCACAAAAAAGCCCGGCACAATGGCCGGGCTTTTTCATGGCTTGAGCTTAGCGCGCACGGTAGGTGATGCGGCCCTTGCTCAGGTCGTACGGCGTCAGTTCGACGCGGACCTTGTCGCCAGTGAGAATACGGATGTAGTTCTTGCGCATCTTGCCAGAGATGTGCGCGGTAACGACGTGCCCGTTTTCCAACTCCACGCGGAACATGGTGTTGGGCAGGGTGTCGACGACAGTGCCTTCCATTTCGAAGCTGTCTTCTTTCGACATGCAGTAAAGCCCTCGGTATCCAGTGATGGCCCGACGCGCAACTGCACCGGGCAAAAAAGTGGCGTGGATTATGCCCGAAAATTGTGTTTCAAGCCAATGCCTTTCAGTTGAGGGTGACCCAGCGCTGGTTGATCAGCAATTCGATGGGGCGGTACTGGGTCTTGTAGTTCATCTTCTTGCAGTTCTTGATCCAGTAGCCGAGGTAAACGGCCTCGAGGTTCTGGCGCAAGGCTTCGGTGATCTGCCAGAGGATCGCGTAGCGGCCAAGGCTGCGGCGCTCTTCCTCGGGCTCGTAGAAGGTGTAGACGGCCGACAGGCCGTTGGGCAGCAGGTCGCACACCGCCACGGCCAGCAGCCGGCCTTCCAGGCGGAACTCGTAGAACCAGCAGAACGGCAGGTCGCGCACCAGGAAGGTGGAGAACTGGTCGCGGCTTGGCGGGTACATGTCGCCGTCGGCGTGACGCTGTTCGATATAGCGCCGGTACAGGTCGAAGTACTCTTCCTTGTACGCCGGGCGGGCGGCGCTGACGGTCAAGTCGGCGTTGCGCTTGAGGATGCGCCGCTGCTGGCGGTTGGGAATGAACCGCGCGGCGGGGATGCGCGCCGGCACGCAGGCGTTGCACTGCTGGCAATGCGGGCGATAGAGGTGGTCACCGCTGCGACGAAAGCCCATTTCCGACAGGTCGGCGTAGACGTGCACATCCATCGGCTGGCTGGGGTCGAGAAACAGTGTGGTCGCCTGCTCATCCGGCAGGTAGCTGCAGGAGTGGGGTTGAGTGGCATAGAACTTCAACCGCGCCAGCTCTGTCATGATCAACCCCTTAGGTGAGACGTTGTATCTAAGTGTAAGCCAGCTCCGGGAACTCGCCTAGGCAACCCAGCTGGCCGCACTGGGCTGGTCCAGATGGCGCGCCAGGTAATCGGCGAAGCTGGCCCGGCTGATGGCGCGGGCACCCAGGCTGTGCAGATGGTCGGTCGGCATCTGGCAGTCGATCAGCACGAAGCCTGCCTGCTTCAGGTGCTCGACCAGTGTCACGAATCCCACCTTGGAGGCATTGTCGGCGCGGCTGAACATCGATTCGCCAAAGAACAGCTGGCCCATGGCCAGGCCATACAGGCCGCCGACCAGTTCACCCTCCCGGCGTACCTCGACCGAATGGGCGATGCCGCGCCGATGCAGCTCGCAGTAGGCGGCGCGCATGGTGTCGGTGATCCAGGTGCCATCGGCGTAATCCCGGGGCGCGGCGCAGGCGGCAATCACCGCCGCGAAGTCGCTGTCGAAGCTCACCTGGTAGCGGCCTTGGCGGATCAGCTTGGCCAGCGAGCGCGAGACATGCAGTTCGTCCGGAAGCAGAACGGTGCGCGGGTCGGGCGACCACCAGAGGATCGGCTGGCCGTCCTGATACCAGGGGAAGCAGCCGTGGCGGTAGGCTGCGACCAGGCGATCCGGGGTCAGGTCGCCGCCGGCGGCAAGCAGGCCGTTGGGGTCGTGCAGGGCCTTTTCCAGAGGCGGGAAGGTCAGTGAGTCGCGGGTCAGCCAGGTGAGCATGGTGTTCTTGGGCGGCGGGGGAGGGGAGAGCTCCCAGCATGGCGTGGCTAGTGGATGAGGTCAACGACCGTCATCTCGGGGCATGCCCAGCGACGGGGCTGCCCAGGCAAAATCGACTGCCGATAGTTCACGCATTCACACCGCCATCGGCACCATCTGGCACATTTGCTGTCACACCTGTGCAAAAACACGGCATAAGCCTTTGTCACAAAAGAAAATGCATGCTCAAATTGCATCCATATGAAAGTCGCCCCGTTCACGCGCCATACAGCGTGCCGCCATGGCGGCGGGTGGGCAGTAATGTTAAAAGTAGTGGTTCATTGGCCGGTGACCGGCCAATCACTACTGGACGCGCAGCACGCGCAGGAATAGACGCGTTTTGAAGAAATCCACCGCAACTCCAGCCCCCTTGCCAGTGCCCCTATGGCGGCAGCAGCTGCACTACCGCCTGAAGGAAGGTGCGCTGATTGCCGTTGGCGCCCTGTGCCTGTACCTGTGGATGGCACTGGTCACCTACGACACCGCTGACCCGGGCTTCAGCCACACCAGCAACGCCGAGCAGGTACAGAACGCCGCTGGCCGTGCCGGGGCCTATTTCGCCGACATCCTGTTCATGGTGCTCGGCTACTTCGCCTACATCTTCCCGCTGCTGCTGGCAATCAAGACCTGGCAGATCTTCCGCGAGCGGCATCAGCCCTGGCAGTGGAGCGGCTGGCTGTTCTCCTGGCGTCTGATCGGCCTGGTGTTCCTGGTGCTGTCGGGCGCGGCGCTGGCGCATATCCACTTCCATCCCTCGGCGAACATCCCGTTCTCCGCCGGCGGCGCACTGGGCGAAAGCCTGGGCGATCTGGCGCGCAACCTGCTGAACGTGCAGGGCAGCACGCTGATGTTCATTGCCCTGTTCCTGTTCGGCCTGACGGTGTTCACCGACCTGTCCTGGTTCAAGGTGATGGACCTGACGGGCAAGATCACCCTCGACCTGTTCGAACTGGTGCAAGGCGCAGCCAGCCGCTGGTGGGAGGCGCGCAACGAGCGCAAGCGCCTGGAAGCCCAGCTGCGTGAAGTCGACGACCCGGTCTTTGACCTGGGCGGCAAAGGCGACAGGCGCGAGCCGGCCAAGGCGCAGCTGCGCGAGCGCGCCGAGCCTGTGATGACGCGCGACGAGCCGCCGGCCCGCCCAGTGGTGCCGCGCGAAGTGGCCGTGGCCCGCGAATCGGTCGTGCCGCGCGAAACCGTGGTAGCTCGCACCCAGCCCGCGGCCCCGGTGATCATCCCGCCGACCGCGGACAAGGCGCCGGAACCGAGCAAGCGGGTCATGAAGGAAAAACAGGCGCCGCTGTTCATCGACAGCGCGGTGGAAGGTACATTGCCGTCCATTTCCATCCTCGACCCGGCCGAGCAGAAGAAGATCGAGTACTCGCCTGAGTCCCTGGCCGGTGTCGGTCAGTTGCTGGAGATCAAGCTCAAGGAATTCGGCGTGGAAGTCGCGGTGGACTCGATCCATCCGGGGCCGGTGATCACCCGTTACGAAATCCAGCCGGCCGCAGGCGTGAAGGTCAGCCGCATCGCCAACCTGGCCAAGGACCTGGCGCGTTCGCTGGCGGTGACCAGCGTGCGCGTGGTCGAAGTGATACCCGGCAAGACCACCGTGGGCATCGAGATCCCCAACGAGAACCGCCAGATGGTGCGCTTCTCCGAGGTGTTGTCGTCGCCGCAGTTCGACGAGAACAAGTCGCCGGTCACCCTGGCCCTGGGCCATGACATCGGCGGCAAGCCGGTGATCACCGACCTGGCCAAGATGCCCCACCTGCTGGTGGCCGGTACCACCGGCTCCGGTAAGTCGGTGGGTGTGAACGCGATGATCCTGTCGATCCTGTTCAAGTCCGGCCCGGAAGACGCGCGGCTGATCATGATCGACCCGAAGATGCTCGAACTGTCGATCTACGAAGGCATCCCGCACCTGCTGTGCCCGGTGGTCACCGACATGAAGGATGCCGCCAACGCCCTGCGCTGGAGCGTCGCCGAAATGGAGCGGCGCTACAAGCTGATGGCGGCCATGGGCGTGCGCAACCTGGCGGGCTTCAACCGCAAGATCAAGGATGCCCAGGAAGCTGGCGAAGTCATCCACGACCCGCTGTACCGTCGCGAGAGCATGGACGACGAGCCGCCGACGCTGAAGACCCTGCCGACCATCGTGGTGGTGGTCGACGAATTCGCCGACATGATGATGATCGTCGGCAAGAAGGTCGAAGAGCTGATCGCCCGTATCGCCCAAAAAGCCCGTGCCGCCGGCATCCATCTGATCCTCGCCACCCAGCGCCCATCGGTGGACGTGATCACCGGCCTGATCAAGGCCAACATCCCCACGCGCATGGCGTTCCAGGTGTCGAGCAAGATCGACTCGCGGACCATCATCGATCAGGGCGGCGCCGAACAGCTGCTGGGCCACGGTGACATGCTCTACATGCCGCCGGGCACCAGCCTGCCGATCCGCGTGCATGGCGCCTTCGTCTCCGACGACGAAGTGCACCGCACCGTCGAAGCGTGGAAGCTGCGTGGCGCGCCGGACTACAACGACGACATCCTCAATGGTGTCGAAGAGGCCGGCAGCGGCTTCGACGGCGGTGGTGGTGGCGGCGATGGCGAAGACTCGGAAAGCGATGCCCTGTACGACGAAGCGGTGCAGTTCGTGCTGGAAAGCCGCCGGGCATCGATCTCGGCGGTGCAGCGCAAGCTCAAGATCGGCTACAACCGCGCCGCGCGCATGATCGAGGCGATGGAGATGGCCGGTGTGGTTACCCCCATGAACAGCAACGGCTCGCGGGAAGTGATTGCTCCGGGCGGCCCACGCGATTGATGAACAACCTGTCGGACGCCATAGACGGCGCCCGGCCCCTTCACTGTGCAATGAGGATTTCCATGCGCGCGATTCGCATGCTGTTGGTTTCTGCCCTGGCCACGGCCAGCCTGTCGGCCCACGCCGGCGAACAGGACGTCCAGCGCCTGACGCAATTGCTGGAGAAGTCGCAGACCATCGAGGCCAATTTCTCCCAGTTGACCCTGGATGCTGGTGGCACCAGTCTGCAGGAGACCAGCGGCAAGATGACCGTCAAGCGTCCGGGCCTGTTCTACTGGCATACCGACGCGCCCCAGGAGCAAGTGGTGGTGTCCGACGGCAAGAACGTCACCCTGTGGGACCCGGACCTGGAGCAGGCCACCGTCAAGAAGCTCGACGTGCGCCTGAACCAGACGCCGGCGCTGCTGCTGTCCGGTGACGTCTCGAAGATCAGCCAGAGCTTCGACATCACCTCCAAGGAGCAGGGCGAGGTCATGGACTTCACCTTGAAACCCAAGACCAAGGACACCCTGTTCGACTCGCTGCGCGTGTCGTTCCGCCGGGGGTTGATCAATGACATGCAGCTGATCGACAGCGTCGGCCAGCGCACCAACATCCTGTTCAATGGCGTCAAGGCCAACCAGGCGGTGCCGGACAGCAAGTTCAAGTTCGACATCCCCAAAGGCGCGGACGTCATCAAGGAGTAAGCGGAGCCTGTGATGGACCTGTTTCGAAGCGAACCCGTCGCCCAGCCCCTGGCCGCCCGCCTGCGCCCGTCGAACCTGGACGAGTATGTCGGCCAGGAGCACCTGCTGGCGCGCGGCAAGCCGCTGCGCGAGGCGCTGGAGCAGGGTGCGCTGCACTCGATGATCTTCTGGGGGCCCGCCCGGGGTGGGCAAGACCACCCTGGCGCGGCTGCTGGCGCAGTTTTGCGACGCCCACTTCGAAACGGTCTCGGCGGTGCTGGCCGGGGTCAAGGAGATCCGCCAAGCCGTCGAGGTGGCCAAGCAGCAGGCCGGCCAGTATGGTCGGCGCACCATCCTGTTCGTTGATGAAGTGCATCGTTTCAACAAGTCGCAACAGGACGCTTTCCTGCCCTACGTGGAAGACGGCACGCTGATCTTCATCGGCGCGACTACCGAGAACCCGTCCTTCGAACTGAACAACGCGCTGCTGTCGCGGGCGCGGGTCTATGTACTCAAGAGCCTGGACGAGGCCGCGCTGCGCAAACTGGTCGATCGCGCCCTGAGCGAGGAACGCGGCCTGGGCAAGCGCAACCTGCGGGTGGGTGACGAAGCCTTCAAGATGCTCATGGCCGCCGCCGACGGCGATGGCCGGCGCATGCTCAACTTCCTCGAGAACGCCTCGGACCTGGCTGAAGATGGCGGCGAGATCGGCGTCGAGCTGCTGCAGAGCCTGCTCGGTGACAGCCGCCGCCGCTTCGACAAGGGTGGCGAGGCGTTCTATGACCAGATCTCGGCGCTGCACAAGTCGGTGCGCGGCTCCAACCCGGACGGTGCGCTGTACTGGTATGCACGTATGCTCGACGGTGGCTGCGACCCGTTGTACATCGCCCGGCGGGTGGTGCGCATGGCCAGCGAGGACATCGGCAACGCCGACCCCCGCGCCCTGAGCCTGTGCCTGGCAGCCTGGGACGTGCAGGAGCGCCTGGGCAGCCCAGAAGGCGAGCTGGCGGTGGCCCAGGCCATCACCTACATCGCCTGCGCGCCAAAAAGCAACGCGGTGTACATGGGCTTCAAGGCGGCGATGCGCGAGGCGGCCGAGCACGGCTCGCTGGAAGTGCCGCTGCACCTGCGCAACGCGCCGACTAAACTGATGAAGCAACTGGGCTATGGCGATGAGTACCGCTATGCCCACGACGAGCCGGACGCCTATGCCGCCGGTGAGGACTATTTCCCCGAGCAGCTCGAACCGCGCCAGTACTATCAGCCAGTGCCCCGGGGCCTGGAACTGAAGATCGGCGAGAAGCTCAAGCACCTGGCCGAACTCGATCGCGCCAGCCCGCGCCAGCGGAGAAAACCGTGATTGCACTGATTGCCGCAGTCAGCGCCGGCGGCATCGCCGGCACGCTGTTGCGCTTCGCCACCGCCAACTGGGTCGCGGCCCACTGGCCACGGCACTTCTATGCCGGTACGCTGGCGGTCAATCTGGTCGGCTGCCTGCTGATCGGCCTGTTGTACGGGCTGTTCCTGCACAAGCCGCTGGTGCCGGTCGAGCTGCGCGCCGGGCTGATCGTCGGCTTTCTCGGCGGCCTGACCACCTTTTCCTCCTTCTCGCTCGATACCGTGCGCCTGATGGAAAGCGGGCAGGTCCCGCTGGCCTTGGGCTATACCATTATCAGCGTGGTGGGCGGCCTGCTCGCGACCTGGGCCGGCCTGTCCCTGACCCGATTCTGAACCAACACCTACTTATAACGAGAGAACGATATGCTCGATTCCAAACTGTTACGCGGCCAACTTCAGGAAGTGGCTGACCGCCTGGCCTCCCGTGGCTTCAGCCTGGATGTCGCGCGCATCGAATCGCTGGAAGAGCGCCGCAAGGCGGTGCAGACCCGCACCGAGCAACTGCAGGCTGAGCGTAACGCCCGCTCCAAGTCCATCGGCCAGGCCAAGGCCAAGGGTGAGGACATCGCCCCGCTGATGGCCGACGTCGAGCGCATGGCCAACGAGCTGGCCGCCGGCAAGACCGAGCTGGACGGCATCCAGGCGGAACTGGACGGCATCCTGCTAACCATCCCCAACCTGCCCGACGCCAGCGTGCCGGTCGGCGCCAGCGAAGACGACAACGTCGAAGTGCGCCGCTGGGGAACGCCGAAGGCCTTCGACTTCGAGATCAAGGACCACGTCGCCCTGGGCGAGGTCAGCGGTGGCCTGGACTTCGAGGCCGCGGCCAAGCTGTCCGGCGCCCGCTTTGCCGTGCTGCGTGGCCCGGTGGCCCGCCTGCACCGCGCCCTGGCGCAGTTCATGATCAACCTGCACACCGGCGAGCACGGCTACGAGGAGCACTACACCCCGTACCTGGTGCAGGCCCCGGCCCTTCAGGGCACCGGCCAGCTGCCGAAGTTCGAGGAAGACCTGTTCAAGATCACCCGCGAAGGCGAGGCCGATTTCTACCTGATCCCGACCGCCGAAGTGTCGCTGACCAACCTGGTGGCGGGTGAAATCCTCGACGCCAAGCAGCTGCCGCTGAAGCTGGTCGCCCACACCCCGTGCTTCCGCAGCGAGGCCGGCGCCTCGGGCCGTGATACCCGCGGCATGATCCGCCAGCACCAGTTCGACAAGGTCGAGATGGTCCAGGTAGTCGAACCCGCGAAATCCATGGAAGCCCTGGAAGGCCTGACCGCCAACGCCGAGCGCGTGCTCCAGTTGCTTGAACTGCCGTACCGCGTACTGGCGCTGTGCACCGGCGACATGGGCTTCGGCGCGGTGAAGACCTACGACCTGGAAGTCTGGGTGCCAAGCCAGAACAAGTACCGCGAAATCAGCTCCTGCTCCAACTGCGGTGACTTCCAGGCACGTCGCATGCAAGCCCGCTGGCGCAACCCGGAAACCGGCAAGCCGGAGCTGGTGCACACCCTCAACGGGTCGGGCCTGGCCGTTGGCCGTACCTTGGTCGCCGTGCTGGAGAACTACCAGCAGGCTGACGGTTCGATCCGTGTGCCTGAAGTGCTCAAGCCGTACATGGGTGGCGTCGAGGTCATTCGCTGAATGGACTACCTGCCGCTGTTCCACAAGCTGCAGGGTGGCCGTGTGCTGGTCGTCGGCGGCGGCGAGATCGCCTTGCGCAAGGCGCGCCTGCTGGCCGACGCCGGCGCCGCGCTGCGGGTGGTGGCGCCTGAGGTCGACGGCCAGCTCGCCACGCTGGCCCGTGAGGGCGGGGGCGAGGTCCTGGTGCGTGGCTACCAGGCCTCGGACCTGGACGGCTGCCGGCTGGTGATCGCGGCGACCGACGACTCGGCGCTAAATGCCCAGGTCTCGACCGAGGCCCAGGCGCGCAGCCTGCCGGTCAACGTGGTGGACGCCCCGGCCCTGTGCACGGTGATCTTCCCGGCCATCGTCGACCGTTCACCACTGGTGGTGGCGGTTTCCAGCGGTGGCGACGCCCCGGTGCTGGCGCGGCTGATCCGCGCCAAGCTGGAAGCCTGGATTCCATCCGCCTATGGCGAACTCGCCGGCCTGGCCGCGCGTTTCCGTGAGCGGGTCAAGGCCTTGTATCCGGACGTCAACCAGCGTCGCGGCTTCTGGGAAACCGTGTTCCAGGGCCCGATCGCCGAGCGTCAGCTGGCCGGGCAGGGCGCCGAGGCCGAGCGTCTGTTGCAGGCGATGGTCGACGGCGCGCCGGTGCAGCAGGGCGGCGAGGTGTACCTGGTGGGCGCGGGGCCGGGCGATCCGGACCTGCTGACCTTCCGCGCCCTGCGCCTGATGCAGCAAGCCGATGTGGTGCTTTACGACCGTCTGGTGGCCCCGGCCATCATCGAGATGTGCCGGCGTGACGCCGAACGCATCTATGTCGGCAAGCGCCGCGCCGATCATGCCGTGCCGCAGGATAAGATCAACCGCCTGCTGGTCGACCTGGCTCGCCAGGGCAAGCGCGTGCTACGGCTCAAAGGTGGCGATCCGTTCATCTTTGGCCGGGGAGGCGAGGAGATCGAAGAGCTGGCCGACGAGGGTATTCCGTTCCAGGTGGTACCGGGCATCACGGCAGCCAGTGGTTGTTCGGCCTATGGCGGGATTCCGCTGACCCACCGGGACTATGCCCAGTCGGTGCGCTTCGTTACTGGCCACCTGAAGGATGGCACCAGCAACCTGCCCTGGAATGACCTGGTGGCTCCGGCCCAGACCCTGGTGTTCTATATGGGTCTGGTCGGCTTGCCGACCATCTGCGCCGAGTTGATCCGCCATGGCCGTGCGGCGAGTACGCCGGCCGCGCTGGTGCAGCAGGGGACCACTCGCAACCAGCGGGTGTTCACCGGCACCCTGGCCGACCTGCCGGCGCTGGTGGCACGCCACGAAGTGCATGCGCCGACCCTGGTGATCGTCGGGGAAGTGGTGCAGTTGCGCGAGAAACTGGCGTGGTTCGAAGGCTCGCAAGACGTCTGAAATGACTGGGGCCGCCTTGCGGCCCATCGCCACGATAAGCCGGCTCGCATAGGATCATACAAGCCCCTGTGGGAGCCGGCTTGCCGTGGCGACGAACCGCGGCGATGGGCTGCAAAGCAGCCCCAGCTTTATCAAGCCTTCCAGATCCCTTTTCCCATTAACCGCTCCCGATCATGCGGCAAGCCGAAATCCTGCAGCGGCCCCTTGGGCACGATCCCGTTCGGGTTGATGGTCTTGTGGCTCATGTAATAGTGCTTCTGGATGTGCTCCATGTTCACTGTGTCCGCCACGCCCGGCCATTGATACAGCTCACGCAGCCAGTTGGACAGGTTCGGGTAGTCGCTCAAGCGGCGCAGGTTGCACTTGAAGTGCCCATGGTACACCGCGTCGAAACGCACCAGCGTGGTGAACAGACGCACATCGGCTTCGGTCAGGTACTCACCGGCCAGGTAACGCTGGCGGCCCAGTAGCGCCTCTAAGCGGTCCAGTTCGTTGAAGACATCGTCGAAGGCGGCCTCGTAAGCCTCTTGCGCGGTGGCAAAGCCTGCGCGGTACACGCCGTTGTTCACGGCCGGGTAGATACGTTCGTTGAGCGCATCGATGGTCGCGCGCAGCGGCTCGGGGTACAGGTCCAGGGTGTTGTCGGTCAGTTCGTTGAACGCGCTGTTGAAGATGCGGATGATCTCGGCCGACTCATTGTTGACGATGCGCTTCTCCTGCTTGTCCCACAGCACCGGCACGGTTACGCGCCCGGTGTAGTGCGGATCGTCCTGGGTGTAGCGTTGGTGCAGGTACTGCAATGCGTCCAGATGATCGCCGCTCGAACCCTGCTGCTGGTCGAAGGTCCAGCCGTGCTCGCCCATCAGCCAGCTGACCACGGAGACGTCGATCAGTGGTTCCAGGCCCTTGATGGCGCGGAAGATCAGGGTGCGATGCGCCCAGGGGCAGGCCAGCGACACATACAGATGATAGCGGTCGGCCTCGGCGGCGGGCAGTTGATTGCGGCGCTGGGCGTTCTCGCGCTTGAATGCGCCATCCTGGCTGGTCTGGTACCACTGGTCATGCCAATGGCCATCGATCAAAAGGCCCATTGCAAAGCTCCTCGGAACAAAGTCGTTTGTCGTTGGAGCTCAGTCTAGTGAAAAGCGTTCGAATAAATAGCGCAAAGACCGCGTCGTATCTATCGGCTTAATCGATGCTTCTACGGTTGGCCCAGTAGTCGCGAGCGCAGCTGAACGCCTGCTCGCGGCCCTGGCCCAGCCCGCGCAGGGCGAGGGCCATAGTGGCGACCACGGCCAGCTCGCCATAGCTGTCCTGTGCCTCGCCACGCCATACCGCCAGCAGGTGCTCGGGCTGCAGGCTGGCTGGCTTCACATGGCGCTGAGGGCTGAGGGCCGGCCACTCCTCGTCCCAGGCCTCGCCGGACGAAGTGCCATACAGGTGGCTGATGACATCCGGGTTGACCTCGATCTCGCCACCGTCGCCCTTGATCACCACGGCGTGGTCGCCGAGCAGGCGGCTGGCCTCGCGGTGCACCGCCTGGTAGCCAGGGTGGAAGATGCTCTGCAGGCCGCAGCGGGCGCCGAGAGGGTTGAGCACCCGGGCGAGGGAGTGGATGGGCGAGCGCAGGCCCAGGGTGTTGCGCAGGTCGATCATGCGTTGAAGCTGCGGCGCCCAGTCCTGCAGCGGGAAGAAGGCCAGCCGATGGCTGGACAGGGCTTGCTCCACGGCCGTCCAGTTGCGACACAGCGGAATGCCCAGCAGGTCGAGCAGTTGCTCGGTGTACAGCCTGCCCGCCGTATGGGCACCGCCGCCGTGCATCAAGATACGCACGCCGTTGCCCGCCAGGCACGTGGCCGCCAGCAGGTACCACGGCAGGTGGCGCTTCTTGCCGGCGTAGCTGGGCCAGTCGAGGTCGACGGCGATGCGGGGGGCGTGCAGGTGGGTACGCAGGGCCTCGGTGAAGCCGGCCAGCTCCTCGGCGCTTTCTTCCTTGTGCCGCAGCAGCATCAGGAAGGCGCCCAGCTGGGTGTCCTCGACCTTGCCCTCGAGCAGCAGGGTCATCGCGGCGCGGGCTTCCTCGCGGGTCAGGCCGCGGGCGCCACGCTTGCCCTTGCCGAGGATGCGCACGAACTCGGCGAACGGGTGTTCGGCCGGGGTTTGCAGGGTTAGTGGGCGTGCTTCGTTCAGCAGGGACTCGGTCATATGCAATTGGTCGGCTTGGGCAGGCCCGCCAGTTTGGCGGCGAGTTTGGCGGGGGTGCCGTTGAACAGGCGATTGAGGTGCGGGCTGTTGCCTTTCTCGGCACCGAGCTTGAGCGCGGTGTACTTGATCAGCGGGCGCGTGGCCGGCGACAGCTGGTACTCCTGGTAGAACTGACGCAGCAATTCGAGGATTTCCCAGTGGTCCGCACTCAGGATGATGCTCTCGCGGGCGGCGAGGGCTTCGGCAACTTCGCGGGACCAGTCCTGCAGCTCGACCAGAAAGCCGTCCTTGTCCAGGGCGATGCTGCGCTCGCCGACAGTCAGGGTACTCATAGCCAGCTGTTGACCTTGTCGTGGTGCAGGGTGAGCTCGACGAACGCAGGGTAGTCCACTGCCTTGGCCAATTGGCTGTCGAGGGCGCGGGCCTGCAGGTCTTCGGCGAGGGCGAACAGGCGCTCGCCGAGATTGGCGGCCTGCAGGGCAGCGAAGGGCTCGGTGCCGGCCTTGAGCGCGTAGGTGGCGTCACCGCACAGCAGCAATGCGTCTTGTGGGCCCAGCAGGCGCAGGCAACTGGCCAGGCGCTCGTCACCGAAGGGCGAATGGGCGATTACATGAAGGGTCGTCATCAGAGCGTCACTACCTGGTCGAAACGGGCAATCAGCGCGGTCAGCGCGGCGTCATCGAGCACTTCCACCGGCAGTGACAGGGCGTCGTTGTCCAGCCCTCGGCGGGCGAGGCTGTGACCACAGGCGAAAAGCTCCTCGACACCGAACATCGGCAGGGCCTGGAGGTTGGCGGCCAGGTTCTTCTGTTGCACGGCGTCTGGCTGCTGTGCGGCGGCGAGCTGGAACACACCGTCATCGAGGAACAGCATGCCCATCGGCAAATCGAAGGCGCCACCGGCCAGGGCGATGTCCAGCGCCTCGCGAGCGGACGGGCCGCTCCATGGCGCCTGGCGGCTGATGATCAGCAAGGACTTGGCCATTTCAATCACCCCCGAAGCAGACCAGGCGGTCGGCAAGTTGCGCGGCTTCGTGCAGCTGGCCCAGGCCGGACAGCTCCCACGGCATCGGCAGGTTCACCGCCGGGCGCTGGTAGCGATTGGCCTCGGTGTCGTCGAGCACACCCCGGCGCAGGGCGGCGGCAATGCACACCACGGCGTCGAGCCGGTGATCGCTGACGAAAGCGCGCCACTGCGCGGCCACGTCCAGCTCATCCTGGGGCGTGACGATATTGGCCGAGGCGCTGTGTACCCCGTCCTGGTAGAAGAACAGCCGGGCAATTTCATGCCCGCCGGCCAGCACCGCCTCGGCAAAGCGCAAGGCGCGGCGGGAGGAGGGCGCATGGGCCGGGGAAAAGACCGCAATGGCGAATTTCATGTAAGGCTCGAGCAAATGAATGCGGCCATGATAAAGCAAAAATCCCGTGCGGGTGGGCACGGGCTTCTGCTCTGGCTGGCGGGGCTCAGGCCTGGTCTTTGCTTTCTGGCAGGAACCAGTTGAGCACCAGGGCACAGATGCCGCCGGTGGCAACCCCCGACTCCAGTACGTTGCGCAGCGCCGACGGCATATGCGCGAGGAACTCCGGCACCTGGGCCACGCCCAGGCCCAGCGACAGCGACACGGCGATGATCAGCAGGGCGCGGCGGTCGAGGCGGGTGCTGGCGAGGATATTGATACCCGAGGCCGCGACGGCGCCGAACATCACCATGGCCGCGCCGCCAAGCACCGGCTCCGGCACTGCCTGAATCACCCCGGCAACCGACGGGAACAGGCCCAGCAGGACCAGCATGGCGGCGATCCAGATACCGATATGGCGGCTGGCGATGCCGGTCAGCTGAATCACGCCGTTGTTCTGGGCGAAGATCGAGCTGGGGAAGGTGTTGAACAGCCCGGCCAGCAGCGAGTTGGCGCCGTTGACCAGCACCCCACCCTTGATCCGCTGCATCCACACCGGGCCTTCGACCGGCTGGCGTGAAACCTTGCTGGTCGCAGTCACGTCACCGATGGCCTCCAGCGAGGTGACCAGGTAGATCACCAGCATCGGGATGAACAGCGACCAGGAGAAGCCCAGGCCGAAGTGCAACGGCGTCGGCACCTGGAACAGTGCGGCCTGGTGCATGCCAGTGAAGTCCAGGCGGCCCAGGTAGCCGGCCAGGGCGTAGCCCACAGCCAGGGCGATGACGATGGCGCAGCTGCGCATCCATACCACCGGGACACGGTTGAGGATGACGATGATCGCCAGCACCACGCCCGACAGCAGCAGGTTCTCGCCATCGGCGAAGGTGCCGTTGGCCATGGCGCCGAAGCCGCCGCCCATGCTGATCAGGCCGACCTTGATCAAGGTCAGGCCGATCATCAGCACGACGATGCCGGTCACCAGCGGGGTGATCAGGCGCTTGACGAAGGGCAGGATGCGCGACACGCCCATTTCCACGAACGAACCGGCGATGACCACGCCGAAGATCGCCGCCATCACGCCTTCAACTGGCGTGCCCTGCTTGACCATCAGCGCGCCGCCGGCGATGAGCGGGCCAACGAAGTTGAAGCTGGTGCCCTGCACGATCAGCAGCCCGGCGCCGAACGGCCCAAAGCGCTTGCACTGGACAAAGGTGGCGATGCCCGAGATCACCAGCGACATCGACACGATCAGGTTGGTATCACGCGCCGACACGCCCAGCGCCTGGCAGATCAGCAAACCCGGCGTGACGATCGGCACGATGATCGCCAGCAAGTGCTGCAGTGCCGCCAGCAGGCCGATCAGCAGGCGAGGCTTGTCCTCGAGGCCAAGGACCAGTTCATTGGCAGGCGCCGCCGCGCCTGGGCCGTGTTCGTGTGAACTCATGGGAAAATGCCGCCCCGGAAGAAAAAAGGAGCGCATTCTACGGGCAGAACGGCCATTGCGGTAGAGGCAAGCACGATGGGTGCACAATCGCGGAGGAAGGTGCTAATAAGCTGACTTTTAAGTCAATGTTTGTGAGGTTCCCGGCGCTGTTCAACGGGCATGAAAAAGCCCGCCGAAGCGGGCTTTTCCTTAAGCGCTGGCAACCGATTCGATCAGTCGTCGCGGCCCATGATGCCGAACAGCTGCAGCAGGCTGACGAACAGGTTGTAGATCGACACGTACAGGCTGATGGTAGCCATGATGTAGTTGCGCTCGCCGCCATGGATGATGGCGCTGGTCTGGAACAGGATGCAGACCGACGAGAACAGCACGAAGCCAGCGCTGATCGCCAGTTGCAGGCCGCTGATCTGGAAGAAGAAGCTAGCCACCACGGCACCCAGCAGGACGAAGAAGCCGGCGGTGATGAAGCCGCTGAGGAAGCTCATGTCCTTGCGGGTGATCAGCACGTAGGCCGACAGGCCGCCGAACACCAGGGCGGTCATGGCGAAGGCCGAACTGACCACCTCGGCGCCACCGGCCATGCCCAGGTAGCGGTTGAGGATCGGGCCGAGGATGAAGCCCATGAAGCCGGTGAGGGCGAAGGTGGATACCAGGCCCCAGGCCGAGTCACGCAGCTTGTTGGTGAGGAAGAACAGGCCGTAGAAGCCGATCAGCACCACGAAGATGTTCGGGTAGCCGACACGCATCTGCTGGGCGACGAAGGCCATGATGCCGCTGAAGGCGAGGGTGAGGGCCAGCAGGCTGTACGTGTTGCGCAGGACCTTGCTGACCTCCTGCTGCTCGACCTGCTGGCCGTGTTGGACGGCGTAATCCTGTTCGCGCATGGCGCACTCCTTTGGGGTGAGACCGCGGTCCGGGACCTGCGGTAATGGAACGTATGGTGCAGAGCATATCAGAGCTGTCGCAAGCCGCGACACAGAGAGTTTGACAGCTTGTTACATTAAGGTATTATTGCCGCCGCAAAACAGCTGGAAGCGTGGCCGAGTGGTTTAAGGCAACGGTCTTGAAAACCGTCGATGGGCAACTATCCTAGAGTTCGAATCTCTACGCTTCCGCCACATTCAAAGCCCTGATTTTTCAGGGCTTTTTGCGTTTTTGGGGCATAGTAAAACCGCCCATGGGAACACCCTTGGGAATGGCTCCAGGTACTTTGAATTAGGACGCGTCCTAATACTTTGCTCATTTGGTCGGCTTGGCGAGTGCCCCGACGCGTCGATAAACCCTCTCGGTTATGTCTCCTTTCGTATGGCCAAGCAGTAGGCTGGCATGGTCGACATCGGTGATTTCCGAAGCTGCCTTCGGGCGAATGTCGCGGAACTGGAATTGGCTGATCCGGCCCGCTAGGACCTGGTCCCCGGCTGCTACAGCTTCCTTCACCGCTTGCTCTCGTGCATCGTCCCAGCGGTGTCGTAGCATCGCGGCTGTGACCCGTTTGCCCGCCTCGGTGAGTATCAAGTAGGGCGAGCCGTGAGCCTCATTGCGTTTCAAGATCTTTTCGATCAAGACGCCCAGACCGCTGGCCAATCCGTCCACCTCCAGCATGATCCGCAGCTTCTTGTGGGTCTTCTTCTGTTTGACGCCGAGGGCTTTGTCCTCGATGTCATCTTTCCTCATCACCAGCACATCCGCAGGACGCTGGCCTGTCAAATACGCCAAGTCCATGGCGACTCTCAAATCATCAACCGCTTTCGCATAGACCGCACTCCAGACCGCGTCATTGGCGTAGAAATCTCGCGGCGTCTCCTTGTTTTTACGCACACCTTGGCAAGGGTTCTCCTTCGTGGTGAAGCCCCACTCTCGGGCCAGGTTGTATACGTGGGACAGAAGCGCGATCTCCCGGTTTGCCCTCACGGGCGCTGATCTGGCATCCCGGTACTGTGCGACTAGAGCCGGCGTTATTGCGTCAATCGGCGCCTCGTCGAAGAAGGGGCGAAGCTGGCGGAGCTCCGCCAGATTGTCCTTTTGTGTTCGCTCTGCCTTCTTGGGGATTACGTCGCGTTGGTACCTATCGAAGATCGCTTTCATCAGCAACAGATCAAGAGGCTTGTCTTTCGCTTCCAGCTCAGCCCATTTTATTCGGGCGATGTTCAGGTCGGCGCCTAGGGTGATCTCTTTTCCCGATCTGTCTAGGTAGTAGTAGCTGACCCAGACCTTCCCACTTTTGCGCTTGCGCTTTCGTTCGTACAGTCGTGGCGGGAGGTGGCGGTTTTCAGTCTTGCGCGGGCGCATGTCATCTCACTTTCGAAAAATCTGGTGACCACGCGGCGGCCGGTGGTCGGGGTGGTGGAGTGAGGGCCGCCACTTCAAGGGTTACGCCCAACTTCATCCGGGCGTACTGGCGTCCCACCAATGGGCGGCCGCCACGGCTCTCGACGAAATGCCAGGAGCGATCATTGAGCCAGCGGCGCTGCCAGCCCCTGGCTTTGTAGCCGGTTAGATCGGCCAGCTCTTCGTCCGAAAGGATCTCGGTTTGCATGGGATGGTCTCCACGCCGCTGGTGGCGGCAGGTGTGATTAAATGGGGCCTCAATCAGGAGGATCGATATGGGCAAGACAGCCAATAAACTGTTCTACTTCGCGGGCGCACCGCTCGTTGCGATTGGTGCCGCCTTTGCCGCTGTAGGCGCGTCGGGGCAGGAAGCCTTCGGCTACACCGCAGTTGGGCTCCTGGTGCCTGGCTTGTTGTTGCTCGGTGCGGGCTATAGGTCGAGTCGCCAGCGGGCTTAGTGGGGATCAGCCTTTTCCTACAGACCCCGCCCAGCGCGTTCGTCATGATTTGTTTGGTCGCTCAGTCAGTCGTCTTGGGTCCAAGACCGACGTGAACCTGGCTGGGCGGCTCTCCATGTGTGGTGCGCTTGCCGGGTGGCCAGGAACGTATTCCCCTGGCGGCAGCTCGTCGGTCACGTCATGGCCGACCCACTCAAGAAACTTGCCCATCGGTACACGCGGGTAGTGGTGCCCAGGGGCCACTGATGGTCCGTTGTACTGAACCACATTCACTTCGGCATAGATGACAGTTCGATCATTGACCTGGCCGCATATGCGCCCGCAGGCGGGTCTCAAGCTTCGGTAGGGGCGTCATATCGAAAATTCGAAATAGGATTGACTTCACAAAGGGATAGCGCGATAGCTACGCTTGAGAGATCATCGTCTGTAAGAAACAGGGCGTTCGGCATTAAAGGATCGCAGAGCCATTGTCGGGCTTCACGTGTAAATTTTTTTGGGGTGATGAATGGACCATCATACAACCGAAGAGTGGCTGGGCTTGGTACTTCCTAAGTATAAATCGTTAACCATTATGGTTGAGTCGATCCTTGGTAATTTACTAAGGGAGAATGAAATTGATTATCTCGCTATTACCTCAAGAGTAAAATCTGAGGCAAGTGTGCTTGAGAAAATTAAGCGAAAAAAATACAAAAACCCTGCAGTTGAGATTACTGATCTTGGCGGCATCCGGGTAATAGTGTTTTTCGAGTCCGATTTGCACCGTGTCGCTGAAATTGTAGAGCGCTCGTTTGAGATTGATGGTGAAAACTCAAGCGATAAAATGAAGCAGATGTCGGTTAATCAGACTGGCTATAGGTCCTTGCATTATGTTTGTGATATGGGGGTCGATAGAAACTCTCTGCCCGAATATAAGAGCTTGGCTGGCTTAAGGTTTGAGCTTCAAATTAGGACGGTTTTGCAGCATGCTTGGGCTGAGCTTGCGCATGATAGAAACTACAAATTCTCTGGAAAGTTGCCTGCTGATGCCGAGAGGAAACTTTATCTCTATGCGGGCATGCTGGAACTTGCGGACAAAGGACTGGATGAGCTTTCGAGAGAGATGGACGCTCATATCGAGAAGGTGCAGAAGGACATTAGCTCCGGGGTACTTGATGTCGAAATCGACTCGGTAAGTCTAGTACGTTTCGTAGAGGATTGGGCGGACACGCATGATCTTATCCTGGGGCATGTAAAAGCTGGTTATGAGGATCTTATTGAGGAGTTGGATTTATTTGGTGTTCGCACACTGAAGCAGCTCATGGCTATCGTGCCGGATGACTATCATGTTTATGTGTCCAAAGAACCGACAATTTACGGCCTGGTTAGAGATTGGATGTTGATCAAAGACTGGCGCGGGTTCTATGATCGGGTCCCTCACGACTGGGTTTTCGAAGATGGCGACGATGAGCCTCTGTGGAACTATCTATCCACTGAAGATCGTCGAGAGTTCTGTAGCACATTCGATGTTGTACCAAAGATGGAGGAGGAAATTTTGGAGGATTGAATTGTACAAAGACATCCCGTTGCTATGCCCGCCTTGGGCTAAAAATGTACGCGCCTACCCTGCGCGGGGTTAGCTCAAATTATAATTTTTGATTTGGGCGAGGCTTGTTTTGGTCGGATAGTGCGTAATTTTAGTTGTGAGAGATCTAGGGCGGTTTGCCATTATTTTGCGTTTATTAGCTATTCTGGAGTGGGCGGCATGAGGTTTTTTGATTTGCTGGCGGACGCTTCAAAAAATGTGGTTGGGGAGCTGTCTCGCGAATCGCGAGAAGAAGCCAAGCGCACGCGGACTCGCCAAGCGATGCTCTTTCTGTCTCTCTTAGGATTTGGACTGTTTTTTGCTTCTGCTGAGTTAGGGGTTAATCGCTTCCTGGGAATAATTCTTTTTCCGGATGTATTTTCCTATTTGGCAGCGGCATCTTTCGCGCTCGTGGTTGTAGGATTATTGATCTATTTCTACGTCCAGGGCGAACCCTTTATCGAGAGTTATAAGATACGGCAGCCAAATGATGCTCTGGATGCTGATTTGGCTGCTGTAGCCGCTAGGTTAGGCAGCGTAGAAGAGAGCCTATTAGCCCTTGATGACAAGCTTGAGACCTTAAAGCCCGTAAATGAGGCGGTGGTGGATGAAGTTGCTAATGCGATTAAGCAAAAGGCCCACGATAAAATCTGGCAAGAACTAAAGGAGATATCTTCTGAGGTTTCTTCAAGAGATAGGGCGATTTCCCCTATTAATAGTGCTTATGAGAACTCTCGAGAAAGGCTTTTGAATGAGGTTGAGGCTCTTGGGCGTCGGGGGACTATCAATCTGATTTTTGGAGTTCTCACTACCCTAGCGGCTCTGGGGATATTGCTGACGCTGGCATTAGATAGCGTAAATCTTAATAGCTACAAGCTTGTCTCTGCCGATGGTTCAATAAAAGGGCTTGCGCTTGCATTGATTTTGGTGCCGAAGCTTTCACTCGCTATTTTTATCCAGGTGTTCTCTCTGTTCTTCTTGCGCCTGTATCGTTCAGGGTTGTCAGAGATCAAATATTTTCAGAATGAGCTTACCAATTTAGAAGCTAAATATCTTGGTGTGATATCTGCTGTGATTTCAGGCGAAGGGGAGTCGATCAGCGATGCTAGCAAAGCTCTTTTGGCTGTGGAAAGGAATCACGTGCTGAATAAAGGGCAGACTACGATTGAGCTCGAAAAACATAAGCTTGAGCACAAAAGCTCTGCTGAGATATTAAAATATCTTCCTGTTATAATTGGCAAGAAATGAATTTAATTTCAAGAAGTATACTTGGAGCAAAGTTTCGAGCGACAGGGTAGGGCACCAGCCGAGGGGGGAGGCCGCTGGCGGGTCAGGATCGTCTCATTGGCAGTAGCGGATGTCGCCTACATACACCTGCTCGTATTCGACCTTGATGCCGCCAGCGTACAGGTTCAATACCAACGCTTCAGTGCCGTAGGCGCTACTCAGAATCAGCGACTTCTTCATGTCAGTTTCACCTACTCGTAGGGAGTAGCATTCACCCTCACCGGTGAACGCCATCTGCACCTGACAGGAATACTTGTCCACCCCCTCGTTAGCATCAGCATAGAGATGCCAGTATTCGGAGGTGGACGAGTAGGCCGTGCCTTTCTCGATAATGAAAGTCGGGGCCTCGCTGCCGTGCTTGTCACGGAGGTGGCTGTCTTCGAAGGCCCTGGTCAGCTGGTCGATCAGCTCCGAGAGCTTGATTCGCGCTGGCAGTGGCTCAAGCACCTTGGCGAGCTTTTCCGTGATGGTCTGGCGTAGCGCCTGTTCCTGGTAGTCATTGACCATCGCGGAGACTGTCTTGAGCACCAGATCCCCGTAGCGGCCCAGGCCCGCAATCTTGGTAGGCATGGCGCCCGCCAAGCTCTCTTCCAGCAGCTTCTTGAATGGCGAGTTGTAGCTGAACTGCTCCTTGATCGCGCTCGTGACCGCGCTTTCAACGTTCTTGTCGATGATGGGCTGTAGCTTTTCCGGGCTCAGTGCGGCGGCTACCGAGTCGGCTACGATTCCTTCGATGTTGATGTCGAGTTGCATGGCGTATCTCCTGGGCATGCTCCACCCGGTGCGTTGGTGGCGGCATGGTGGCAATTTGTGTATGGATCAGCTATCTATAAATGCAGCGGATCTACCAGATCTATTCTAGAAAGGAGTCGTGATGCCAATTTTTGTAAGTTATTCTCATGCAGATAAAGATAAAATTGATCTGATAGCGGGGCACTTGCTTAGAAAGCGGGCCAGCGTTTGGATTGATAGGTGGGAACTAAGGGCGGGTGATTCTATAATTAATAGAGTTCAAGAAGCTGTCGAAGGATCGAGTGCGCTGTTAATAATGCTATCTAAGGCTTCTGTTGAGTCGGAATGGTGTAAAAAAGAGTTGACTGCGGGCCTGCTGAGAGAACTTGAAGAGCGGCGAGTCGTGACAATTCCTGTCTTGCTGGAAGACTGTAAGATACCAATGTTTTTGCGAGATAAGATGTACGCTGACTTTCGAACGGATTTCGATTCTGGCATGCATACATTGCTTGAGTCGGTGGCGCAATTTTCAAATGTAGATCAAAGTCGTCTTGAAAGTGCTGAAGGGAATCTTGATTGGTCTGTCGATTATGGCATGCATGGGGATGACTACTTTGTTAATTATGTGATAGTGCAGACGTCCGATAAGCAAGAGATGTCATTTGTTACGGATATACTGTGCATTTATAATGATGTTGCAACTCGTCGGCAGCTTAAGTATGAGGCGGCGGATATAGGCTGGATGGGGCGTACTACTAATGCGCTTTTGTTGCTTGATTATGCTGAGAGATCAAAAGATGAGATGTTTCTTGTTTTAGAGAGTCCTGTTCCTCAAAAAAAGAATTTCTTGTTTAGTGATGAAAAGACCGGAGCTGAAGTGCAAATATTGGTCAGGTCTAGAAAGATGGGTAACGACAACGGAAAGGACCAGTTGATAAATATCACGGATTATTTCAGGCATATATTTGGTTATGTGACCAGTGCAGAGAGAAAACCTACTTTGGAAGAGATTGATAAAATGAAGCAGATTCAAGCTACGGCTTGGTAGTGCAAATTTTCGAGAAGCTGTAGTCGACAGACACTACCTCGTTGCAACTGCTTCCATGACGTCAAGGTGGCTTAGGGCTGCCCGATGGCTGAAGCGGAAGCCTTTGGTCTTGCCGGTGGCAATCTCGATGATGTGCCAAGCCTTGCCCTTGGCGACTGCCTGGAATAGAGGTTCGGGCGTCGGGGCAGGGCGGCCAATCAGCTCGTAGAACTCGGCAGTAGCCATGAGAGAGCGTGCACGCAGGGCGGCCAGGCCGTCCACGCGCTGTTGCATGGAGTGGTGCATGAGATGATCCTCTGGGGATTCAGGCGTAGTGCTCGAAGGCCTCGGCCTTGCGAACGATTCGAATCTGAGCAGTGCGCCGCTCGGGCGCTCTCCGGTCGCGGCGCAGTGGATCGCTGTTATCGATGACCGCATGCATAGCGATCAGCCCGGCGAGAGCGATGCACAACGGGCTGATGATCTGCCGTCGCATGGCTTCGGCCACGGCGGCGGCTCGACGCGCTACGCCGAGTTTGAACATCGCGTTTTCAATACGGTTGGCGACTGTGCCCGGAGTGATCTGCATCTGTTGGGCAATTTGTTTGGCGGTCATGCCCTGGGCGACGCCGAGCAGGGCCTCTAGCTCGCGTGGAGCCAGCCCCTTACCAAGGTGGCCTGTCCATGTACCGCAGGTGATCGTTTCCATGAGTGGTCCTTGGTGGGCTGCATTGGAGAGCCAATCCCGCCTGTCTCCCTGAACATGTTGATGTAGGGTCGGGAAGGGCTCTCCGATGCAGCCTGGTGCTGGGGAAGACCAGGTGATCGGGCCAGTCTGTTCCTGGCAGTCAAGGGAAGGGAGCCGGTCAGCCCCGGCTGTTCACCAATGCCAGGTGACGGGCTTTGCAATAGTCAGGGGAGCAGGAAGAGAAGACCTGCTTAACGATTTTCGATTATTCATTCTTTGCCCCGCCCATTGCCGCCTCTCGCAACGCTTCGAGCCCGAAGTGGACTTCAGCTCTTTTGGCCGTCAGCCACGCCCTCGCAGTTTTGAGGCGATTTTCCAGATCCTCTACTAGCTGAACGGCTTTCTGTTCTTCTGCGCAGCTAGTGCGCAGATCTCTCATCAATACGTCGTCGGTGCTCATAGGGCCTCTCATAAGATGATTTCCTATTTGGCCCTCAACGTCGAAGGCCAGTCAGTGAAATCTGTTGATGTCTCCAGCCGCGGCGCTTGCCCGCTGGAAAACTGATTTGGCGCTTTACGCTGCACGCCCAGGGCAGTTGCCACCCCTCTGAACAGTTGAGGCCTGTTCATCGCTGCCTTCGTTGCTGGCCGGTGTCGATCCGGCGAAGGCAAATATCACGTATTGTGTTAATTGATGTCAACACGAAACGTGATTATTTTTCAGGTGAGCAACAAAAAGCCCGGCATTCAGCCGGGCTTGGTTGGCGAAAGGAGTGTTACCAGAGGACCGACGACCAGAAGACTTTCCCTAGAATGACGATCTCTTTAGCGACCATCTCTTCTGCGCTGTATTCCTCGTCAGGATGCTCATCACGGTTGAAGCTGCGCATCCTGATCCCACCACCAGGCAAGCGGTATAGGGTTTTCACCCGCAGCTGGCCGCCATGGTTGATTGCGTACATCTTGCCATCGATTACGGTAGTGGCGCCCTGATCAACGCCTACTGTACTTCCATCGGGTAGCACGGGCTCCATGCTATTGCCGCCAACGGTCACACAAACTGCTTCGCTGGGTTGCACGTTCTGTCGGCGAAGGGTGATTTTGCCGAACCGCAATTTGCGCGTATGTGATTGCTCAACAACCGTGCGGCCTCGGCCTGCTGAAAGCTCGACCTCTTTCAGGTAGGGCACGTATACCTCATCTCCATCCAATGGCGTTTCGTCATCCCACACATCAAATGGGCCAATCATCGTCGCGTTTGATTCGACAGCCTCAGCGCCCGCTTCCGGGGCGCTCGGTTTGTAATCCAAGATGATTTCCGATTCATCCACACCAATCGCATTTGCGATTAGGCGCAGATCCGCGAGAGATGGCTCCCGCGTATCAGTTTCGTAGTTGCCCACCCGTGATTGGGATTTCCAGCCGCAGGCAGTCGCCAGCGCGGCCTGGGAGAGCCCGGCAGCCTTGCGGTGGCGTTTGATGCGTTGTCCGAGGGTCTCTTTCATAGCCGTGATTGTAATCACGTTACGAAATAGCTCGCTTTCACTCTTCGTGATTGAAAATAACACGTTACGTGTTTATCCTGAGGCCCAGTCAAGAGGAACCCCTATGAACCACGTTCGACAGATCCGAAAGGGGGCGGGTATCAGTCAGGCCAGTCTCCGGCGAAAGCTCGATTGGAACCAATCACGGCTCGCAAATTATGAGGCGGGGCGGAGGGCCCCAGGGCTGGAAGAGGCAAGACGGATCGTCTCGGCCCTAAATCAACTTGGAGCGACTTGCGCCCTGGATGATGTTTTCCCTGTTTCAGCCGGAGGTCTGACGCCAAGTGGTGCAGATTCTGATCTAGCCAGCCTTGTGCGAGTAGATGGCCAAAACACCTGCTAATTCATCCAGTACCCAAATCGCGGGCATAAAAAAACCGGGTGGCAGCCCGGCTTTCTCAACTTCTGAATCGGGATCAATTATGCATTTCTCCAATGATGCGCGCAATGCTGCGCCTGTCGCTCTATGTACATCGCAACGGTGGCAAGCGTGAGCGTACAAGCTATGACCTGGGCACTCGCCATTCCCAAAGCTGCACTTGAGAATCCTGCAGCCCGTCATGTCCTGCTCTGCCTCGCCAACTACGCAGGCAGCGATGGAAGAGGGGCATTCCCTTCTGCCGGGACTCTCTCTGACGACACCGGCCTTTCTGAGCGAACAGTACGGCTGAAGCTAGATGAGCTCGCCCAGGCCGGTTGGATCGCTGAGGGAAACCAGGCAATTGCTGCTGCCCATATCGATCGCCGCGACCGTCGCCCCGTCGTTTACGACCTGCTGATTAAGCGGGGTGCATCTGCTGCACCTCGTCCTGAACGGGGTGCAGGAAACCGCACGGGGTGCAGCTCACAGCAGAACGGGGTGCAGCTCACGACCGAACGGGGTGCAGGAGCTGCACCCAATCCGTCATTGAACCAATCTACTCTCTCTCAGCGCGAGCCGTTCGCAATGTCCCTCGAATGGGAACCGAATCCGGAACTGCTGAAAGCCTACGCCCGTCGGGCAGGTCTGACCCTGGATCAGTTCAACGCGGTTGCCATATCCGGCTTTGTACTCCACCACGATGCCAAGGGCCTGGCCCAAACCGAAAAGCAGTGGCTGGCCGCTCTGGTCAGCTGGGTCAAATCCGATCTCGCCCGTGCTGCCCGCTCGCCCGTTGTTCGGACCGGCGGATCGCAGCGCTCCAGCTTCGATGACGATGACACGTCGTGGATCGGGGAAGGGGGCGGCCAATGAATCAGGTTGCAACCGTGGCCCATGGCTTGTGGGCAAAGGTCCAGGCTGGCCAATACGTGCCCTCGGATTACTCGTTGCCTGCCGAGGTGAAGGCCGAGCTCAATCGCAAAACTGCGGCGGTGATCAACGACCTGTTCCGTGATCTGCGGACGATCTGCAGCGCCTGGCAGCGAGCGTGGCCCGACGAAGCAACGTACAAGGCCGCAAAGCAGCAATGGCTGACTGCGTTTCTCGAGGCCGGTATCAACACTCCGGAGCAACTGCAGTTCGGTTTGATGCGCTGCAGGCAGTCCGGCCGTGAATTCATCCCAGCCCCCGGGACGTTCATCGAGTGGTGCCAGCCTTCGCCGGAAATGCTGGGCCTTCCCCCGCTGGCTACTGCCTTCCGCGAGGCTTGCCGTAACGCGCATCCCGCCATGGCAGGGAAGGGCAAGTGGACCCACGACGCGGTCTGGCACGCCGCCAAGGAAAGTGGTTTCGAGAACCTGAACAAGCTGGCTACTGACGTGAGCGCCAAGCTGTTCGAGCGCAACTACACGATTGCCGTTCGGCGCCTGGTTGCAGGTGAACCGCTGCAGAAAATGCCGTTGGCACTCCCTGCAGAGGTGCCAGGCCAGCGCACGCCGAAAGTTGGAAATGAAGCTCTGGCGGCGATCCGATCCAGGATGCTCGGCCGATGATCGAGCTTCCTGCACCTGACCTTACTGAATACCGATACGCGCTGTACTGCCGCTCCGACCTGTTCGGGCTCTCCAGTACCTCGCATCCACCCATTGCGCTCTACCGCGACGAGGCGGTGGCCATCGCCCATGGCCAACTCATGTGGCCGAGCGCTTTCACCGTCATCGACCTTCATGGAGAAGACAGCCCATGCGGCAATCGAAGCTGACCAAGGCCGCACGCGGCCGGGAGTGCCAAGTGCGCATTCCCGGGGTGTGCAACGGCAATCCAGAAACTACCGTGCTTGCGCATTACCGTATGGCGGGCACCTGCGGCGTGGGCTTTAAGCCACACGACATGCAGGGCGCTTGGGCGTGCAGCGCCTGCCATGATGTCTGTGATGGCCGTCGTCGCGATATCGACCGCGATACAGCGCGGCAGTACCACGCCGAGGGAGTGATGCGCACCCAAACTACCTTGCTCCTTGAGGGGGTGCTGACCGCATGAGTGCGACTCGGGAAGTGAAGTTCAGCGAGGCCGAAGTTCGCCGGCAGGCTGCCGACAAGGCCGTACGCGACCTGCGCGACCCTCGTCACCCAGGCCTGTACCTACGCTTCTGGATTACCCGCGAGCGCGGCACGTGGCACCTCGTGCGTGGCAAGAAGTGGGTGCCGGTCGCACGTTGGCCTGAGCTGGGTGTTGCAGCGGTGATTGCCGAGCTGCCCGCGCTGCGTCGGCGCCTGTTGCGCAATCCGGCCACCGCGCCCGTGGCGTCCGGCATGAGTACTGTGGGCCAGCTGCTGGACTGGTACGGCGATCGGATGACCCGCGACCGCTCGTTGTCGGCGAAGCGCAAGGCAGGTGCACGGTCTGCCATCGCTCAGCACCTAAAGCCACGCTTGGCGGATCTGGCCCTAGCGGAAGTGAGTGCCGACTCTCTCGACAAGCAAATGATGTGGCCGGCTCAGGCCGATGTGTCGCTCTCGTACCTGAGGCAGATGTTCGCCTTGTTGCTGACCGCCTTCCGGCAGGCTCTGAAGCTGGGCCTGATCGACGGGAACCCCATGGCCGGGATGCGCTTCAATGACTTCACCAAGGCCAAGATCTTGCCGAAGGCGGCGCGCCTGCGTGACGTGCAGCTACCCGAGCTGATGCAGCAACTGGCTCACGCCTTCGACTCGACCCCCAGTGACGCGATGCTGGCCCTGATGATGCTGGCCCACGGCACCCGAATTGGCGAGACCCGTATGGCGCGGTGGGCTGATGTCTCGTTGGCGGCGGCCGAGTGGTTCATCCCAGCGGCGAACACCAAGACTCGCACCGAGCACCGCTTGCCTCTGACCGCCCAACTGCAAGCAATGCTGACCCGGTACCGGGCGATTCAGCAGGCTCAGGGTTATCAGGGCGCCTACCTGTTCCCGAGTCGACGCGGGCTGCCGCTGAGCGAGACGCAGGCCAGTGCCGTGTTCACCCGGTTGGGGCAGGGCGCCTGGACCAGTCACGACCTACGCAAGGTGTCCCGCAGCACCTGGACCGACCTCGGCATCGACGGCCACATCGGCGAGATGCTGCTGAATCACTCGCTGGGCAAGATCGCCAGCACCTACATCCACACCCAGGCCATGCAGCAGCGCCGGGCAGCCCTGGAGAAGTGGCACACCTGGTTAGACGGCATTGGCTTCGGTGCCATTCACGGCCTTACAGAGGCCTTATCCGAGATTTCTCATAACGGCGCTCAGCCCGCTAATGGCGCGGCTTCGAGCGACCTTACCGAATTTGTTACTAGCGAGGATTCGAAATGACAGGGAAGCGCCATGGACCATCTCTCCGGCGAGAGCTCAAGTTCATCATCGAGTGCACCACCTGCGGCGGAAGCGGACTCTTCATTGGTGTGTTCCATCAGATGGATTGTCCGCACTGCTTGGGGGCTGGATGGCTTTGCGGACACTCACTCAAGCCTCTTGCGGCGAGCGACATCGTTCCGGTGCTCAACAGTCGTCTCAGGGACGCTCTGGCCGAGATTGCAAAGGCCAGGGAACTGCTTGGGGCGGGCAGTTCGCAGGGGCCGGAGCGGCAGTATCACGAGAACAATCGCCGCGGCGCCGGCGGCACCAACTACACCGGGGATTGAGGGGAAAGGAATGATCTACAGCAGCGTATCGGGTGCAGTAGTTGCCGCTCTGGCGGCAGGAGAAAAGGGTGCTGCTAAGGGCCAGGCATGGCAGAAGCTCTATAAGTCGGCAGAAGAAGAGGGTGGGTGCCTCGCCTCACTTGGCGGCAGCAGCGGCGGCTGTGACCGCGCTCAGGTGGATTACTGGCTGTCAGCGCGGCTGCACCACTTGCTGATCCCGCGCCACTGGAACGCGCTCAACGCCAAGTACGCCACCAACAAGGCCAAGCGGCTTCACGGGATCTCAGGCATCGCGCCACTGATCGCCAGTCCAGCGCCGCAGCTGTTCATCTACAAGGCCGTGACTGCCTGGGCCGTGCCGAAGCTCAAGGGCACTCGTCGCCAAGGTCCGCGGTCGGTGGTCGTGGACATCCCCCTGGATGCGCCAGAGTGGAGACGCGAGCGGCTGGTCAACGCGGCCCTCGCCGCTGGCCAGGCTGAGCGGTCCAAGGCCGAGGCGCTGGCCGAGGACCTGATCGTCCTGCCGGCCAGCTTCTACGACATGAACACCTGGGATACCGATGCTACTCCCGAACCGACGCGGTACCGCTGGCGGGCCGGCATCAAGGACAAGCTCGACGGAATGATTGACGACGCTTTGGTTGAGGTGCGCACCATCCTTGAGGCGGAAGGGCTGCTGATCAAGGATGCTGCGTAATTGCCTGTTGACATCAGTGATAGAGTGAGAGAAATTATCGCCATCCTGTCATTCCTGCATGTGTTTAGGACTGTTCAACAAAAGCCCGGCCAGTGTGTCGGGCTTTGTCGTTTCAGGAGATGTTTAAAGCCCGGTAGACGCGTGAAGGGGTAACAGTCTGCGTGGCGACTGGGGGAGGCGCCAAAACTGCGGCCTGACAGGGTCACGATTCCCGCCACCCTCCAAATCTCCATTTCAAGTAAGTCGGTGCCCTGTAACTGCAGGGAGTAGGATCAATCAAGGTCAAAATACTGGTTGCATGTACAGTATTCGGGTGAGATAATACGACTGCTCCATTGTCAGATCCACGCGGTGCGCGCAATGCGCATGTTGGGTTTTTCTAGAGAAGGCCTTTGAGTCTCGAGCGATAGTGGTTAGGCGCTAATACTGCCTAATGAATCTATTCAATCATTTTCTAAGGTAAATCTATGACAGTTCGCACTCTCGGTAAAAATTTCAAGAACGAAGACGTAAATGGTAGCGTAAATCAGGTGCATACTATCGTTGCCCCGGAGCAGAATTTGCATGGTCTAGTGATTAGATCTTTGCATAATCCTATCTACGACTACGCTTATGTTTATGGTCCAGTCAAACCACTGGGTCGAAACGATACTACTTGCGTTAGGTTTTTGGCGGATTGCGTTAAGTTTGACGACTACTTCGTTCCGGCTGGTAATGGAGTTTATTTCCTACTTACGACTTCGTATACTAATAAGTGCCATGTTTCGTGGGACTTCCTCAATGCAGATGGATCGGTAGCATAAAGTATTTTTTCATTGCATTAGCTTGCTTAGTACTGATCGCATAAGCTTGAAATTTGCATTGAACCCTTCGAGAGGCTCGCCAATTGGCGGGCCTTTTTCATTTTAGCTCCCCGAAACGGGAGGAATCGAGATGCCGAACATGCCAGAAAAGGACCCAGGCCTGTGGGCCGCTGTGCTCGCATGGTTGATCGCACATCAGCCACAGCTTTATGCAGCAGGCTTGTCCGTTGGTATCGCCGTACTGCGTGTTATGTATGGCGGTGGTAGCCGCCGTCAAATGTACCTGGAGGGCGCTTTGTGTGGACTGGTGACGCTGTCGTTTGTCCCGCTATTGGAATGGCTTGGCCTGCCGCAGAGTATGGCCACATTCGCCGGTGGCGCTGTGGGCTTCCTGGGTGTCGAGAAAGTGCGCGGCTACTATGATCGCGTGGCCGCCCGACAGATTGGCGGCTGATGTCATGCCACCGAAAGCCAAGCGTCCTTGTCGTGTACCTATGTGTCCCGGTAAAACCAGTGATAGCAATGGTTACTGCGGCGCGCATGCCTCGCTGGCAGTTGGTTGGAGCAACCCGGGTCGTGGCACTGCTGAGCAGCGCGGCTATGACTGGGCATGGCGCAAGCTAGCTAAGGCAGTGCTCAAACGTGACCGTTATCTGTGCCAGTGCCCTGAATGCAATGGTCGGCGCCTGCCGGCTACAGAGGTTGACCATCGCACACCCAAGTTTGAAGGGGGAAGAAATGACTCATCCAACCTGTTTGCCATCAATGAAAACTGCCACAAGTTCAAAACGGCGGCAGAGTCGGCGCGGGCGCGGTCAGGCCGTTCGCCTGGCGCGTGAAGCTATGCGTTTGCGCGAAAAAGCGATTAAGCGCAGCCGAAGTACCGAGCTGATCCGCCATGGTGACTGGCACCTGGATCGAGCGCTGTACTCCTGGAAAAACATTCATAAGCTTGGAATTCCAGAGCTGATTTCGCGTGTTCTGCATGAGTTAGTGGCAGCAATTGACGCATACATGCATGCCGCTGACGGTGTGCCAGAGCGTCCGTTTCCTCATCTGGCTGCCTTTATCGATGGCGAGAGTCTGCGGGCAAAATTAGCGAAAAGTGGTCAAAAATCGGCCAATTGAGGGGGTGGGGCAATATTTCTACAGCTTTCGTCTCTCTCCACCGATCGCCCAGCCTTTTTCACACACCCGCGAAATTAAAAAAAATCGCATTCCAGAAAATCGGGAGGCCTGAACGATGGGGCGACCCGCGAAACCTACCGCCCTCAAGCTGCTGCAGGGCAACCCCGGCAAGCGAAAACTCAAGAAGGACGGCCCCGCGCCGGCGCCGCTGGCGGAAACCCCAAACGCCCCGGAGTGGCTGGGGGAATGGGCCATTGAAATGTGGGACACCATTTCGCCCTGGTTGACCCAGACCGGGATCATGACCCGCACCGATACCCACAACCTGGCGGTCTTCTGCGCCGCCTATGAGCGGTGGCGGTTGGCTGAGGCAGAAGTGGCCAGCAATGGCATCACCGTCGTGGACGCCAAAGGTGTGCTCAAGAAGAACCCCGCCTGCACCGTGATCAACGAGGCGCTACGCCAGGTGGCCAGCTTCGGGGCAGCCCTCGGGCTGGACCCGGCCAGCCGTGCGCGTCTCATGGGCAGTGGCGGGCCGGAGAAACCAGAAAACCCGTTCATCGTGCTCAAAGGAGGGCGGGCCTCGAAGTGAGTTAGGACATGGCCAGCTACCCGAACGTAAACGCGGCGAACAAGTACGCCCGCGACGTGGTGGCCGGCAAGATCCCAGCATGCAAGTACGTGCGTCGTGCCTGCCGGCTTCACCTGGATGACCTGGCCAAGTCGAAGAAGCGCGGCTTTCGCTGGGCCTTCGACCGCGACACGGCCGAGCAGGTGGCGGTGTTCATCCAGCTGCTGCCGCACGCCAAGGGCAAATGGGCGGCGCTGCGCGAGCTGATCAAGCTTGAGCCGTGGCAGCTGTTCATCTTCTGCAGCATCTTCGGTTGGGTCGACAAGAAGACCCGCCGCCGGCGGTACCGCGAGGTTTACATCGAGGTGCCGCGCAAGAACGGCAAGAGCGTGCTGGCCGCCGGCGTCGGCCTGTACATGCTGGTCATGGACGGAGAGTTCGGCGCTGAGGTGTATTGCGGTGCGACCACCGAGCGGCAGGCCTGGGAGGTGTTCAAGCCGGCGCGGCAGATGGTGCGACGCACCCCCGAGCTGGTCGAGGCCTTCGGCATCCAGGTCGCGGCGAAAAACCTGTCGGTGATCGGCGACGAAAGCAAGTTCGAACCCCTGATCGGCGACCCCGGCGACGGCCAGTCACCGAGCTGCGCCATCGTGGACGAGTTCCACGAACACACCTCGGCCGCGCTCTACGAAACCATGCTGACCGGCATGGGCGCCCGTGATCAGCCGATGATGTTCGCCATCACCACGGCGGGCTACAACATCGCCGGGCCGTGCTATCTGCAGCGCGCCCAGGTGATCGACAAGCTGGAAGGGACGGTACCGAACGACGAGTTGTTCGGGATCATCTACACAATTGACGAGGACGACGACTGGAAAGACCCGGCGGTCCTGCGCAAGGCTAACCCCAACTACGGCGTCTCGGTCGGGGCTGAGTACCTGCTGAAACGCCAGGCCGACGCGACGCGTTACCCGTCACGGCAAAACGCGTTCAAGACCAAGCACCTCAACATCTGGGTCAGCGCCAAAGAGGCCTGGCTGAACATGGCCGACTGGGAGGCGTGCGGCGACCCTACGCTGACCCTGGACCAGTTCCTGGGCCAGCGCTGTTGGATCGGCATTGACCTGGCCAGCAAATCGGATATCTGCGCGGTGTCGCTGGTGTTCCTGGACAAAGTGGAGCTGGTCTCGGGCAGCGGTAAGTGGGTCAACCGCTGGACGATCTTCTGCAAGTCATTCTTGCCTGAAGGCGCGATAGAGCGGGGCGGGCCGAACAAGGCCGCATACGAGGCCTGGGCCAACGCTGGGTTGCTGGAGGTGTGCGACGGCGAGGAAATGGACTTCGACCTGGTGCGCGACATGGTGGGCGAATTCGCTGGCATGTTCGACGTGCAGGAAGTGGCCTACGACAAATGGCGCGCCACCCAGCTGGCCCACCAGCTGCAGAAGGACGGCGCCGAGGTAGTCGAAATGGGCGGCGGCGTGGCCAGCATGAACCTGCCCATGCGCGAGCTGGAAGCGGCGCTGCTGTCTGGCCGTGTGCGCCACTGCAGTGACCCGGTATTGGCCTGGCAGGCCGGCAACGTCGTAGTGCGTCCGTTCAAGGGCTGCATCACGCCGATGAAGGCCGACGAAGGCAAGACCGACATGCGCAAAATCGACGGCATTGTCGCCGCGCTGATGGCGATGAACCGCGCCATGGTCAGCGAATTTGAGCCGGAAGGGCTGTTGGCCAGCCTGACCGAAGACGACCTATTAGCTATGTGAGCCCCTACGATGAAATGGCTTCCTGAATCTATCGGGACGGCAGGCTTTTGCCTGTTCGTCGCGGGCCTCTACGTCCAGTTCGGGGCGGGGATGGCCCTGATGGTCGGTGGCGGCCTGCTGGTGGCCGGCGCCGCCAAGGCGGTGTGGCGATGATCCTGGGCGCGATGTTCGAGCAGCGCAGCAGCCTGGAGGCGCCCAGCACGCCGATGAACAGCAAGGAACTGACCGAATACCTGTTTGAAGGACAGGGGATCAGCGTCAGCCCGGCTTCGGCCATGCGTCTGACGGCGGTGTATGCGTGCATCTACGTGCTGTCCAGTTCCATGGCCCAGCTGCCGCTGAGCGTGCTGCGCAAGGTCAACGGGCGGATCGAGGTGGCCACCGACCATCCTGCCCATTACCTGCTGCACGATGAGCCGAACACCTGGCAGACCTCCTACCGCTGGCGGGAAACCAAGCAAGCCCATGTGCTCGGCTGGGGCAACGGCTACACGCGCACGGTGCGCAGCCGGCGCGGTGAACTGCTGTCGCTGGAAATGCACGAGCCGCAACACACCGAGCTGGTGAAGAACGGCAATCGCTGGGTGTATTCGACCCAGGATGAAGACGGCGCGCCGCTGGCGGTGTCGCCTGAGGACATGATTCACCTGCGCGCCATCGGCTCGCACCGGCGCATGGGCATCAGCCCCATCCGGCAGAACGCCGACACCATCGGCCTGGGCATGGCCACGGTGCGCTACGGCAAGGAGTTTTTCGAGGGCGGCGGCCGGCCTACGGGCCTGGTCACCGTCAAGGACGGGAAGCTGGATAACACCAGCTGGGAGCGCTTGAAAACGGTCTGGCGCGCCGCCGTGGAACGGCTCAAGCGTTCGGACAACAAGACGCTGCTGTTGCCCGCTGACCTCGATTACAAGGCGCTGACCATCGCGCCCGAGGATGCGCAATTTCTCGAGACTCGCAAGCTGACCCGCAGCGAGATTGCCAGCATCTTCAACGTGCCGGCGCACATGATCAACGACCTGGAAAAGGCCACGTTTTCCAACATTAGCGAGCAGGCCATCCAGTTCGTGCGCCACACGGTCATGCCGTGGGTGAAGAACTGGGAGGAAGAAGTTAACCGCCGCGTCTTCACCCGCGCCGAGCGCATGGCCGGCTACTACGTCAAGTTCAACCTGGCCGGCCTGTTGCGCGGTACCCCGAAAGAGCGCGCCGAGTTCTATCGCATCGCCATTCAAGACGGCTGGATGAGCCGCAACGAAGTGCGTGTGCTGGAAGACCTCAACCAGCTGGAAGGCCTCGACTCGATGTTGCTCAACGTCAACACGCAGTTGCTTGGCGCCGACGGCAAGCCGTTACCCGTAACGAAGCAGGAATAACCCATGAGTGAATTCGAACAACGCATGCTGCAGGCGCAGCATTGCGAGCTTCGTGCTGTCCAGCCGGATGAGCAGGGCAGCGCGCCGAAGATCGCCGGCTATGCCGCTGTCTTCAACCAGCGTAGCGACCTGCTGGGCGGCACCTTCGTGGAGATCATCGCCCCGGGCGCGTTCGATGACGTGCTGAATCAGGACACCCGGGCGCTGTTCAACCATGACCCGACCTATCTGCTGGGCCGCACGGCCAGCGGCACGTTGCGTCTGACCGTGGATGAGCGCGGCCTGTCGTACGAAATCGACACGCCCAACACGCAGACCATCCGCGACCTGGTGGTCGAGCCGCTGCGCCGTGGCGACATGAGCGGCAGCAGCTTCGCCATGCGCGTGGCCAAGGGCGGCGATACCTGGCACGAGGAGAAAGACGGCCTGATCGTGCGCACGATCTTCAAGATCGCCGAGCTACGCGACGTAGGGCCGGTGGCGTTCCCGGCTTACCCCGACTCCAGCGCTGCCCAGCGCTCCCTGACTGCCTGGAAGCAGGCGCAAACCGAAGGCGACGAAGCCCGCGCACATTTCGAGCGCGAGGCCCGCGAGCGCCTGCTTGACCTAACTGAACTGTGATCCCAAGGGGGAGCTATGACCCTGCAACAACTGAAAGAAGCCTATAACAAGCTGTCGGCCGAAATGCGCTCGCTGCACGAAACCACCCCGGACGACGGCTGGACCGGTGAAGTCCGCAGCAAGTGGGAAGGCATGAAAGCCGACCTCAAGGGGCTGCGCGAGAAGATCGAGCGTGAAGAAGAACTGCGCGCCCAAGATCAAAGCTTTGTCGAAGGTCTGGACCGTGAGCGTCCGGCCGGCGCACCGAAGAACGAGGCGGAGGCCGAGCAGCGCAGCGCCTGGGATAACTGGGTGCGTCGCGGCCTGGAGTATCTGACTCCCGAGCAGCGTTCCGTGGTCCTGGAAATGCGTGCTCAGGGTACCAATCCGAACGAAGCGGGCGGTTTCACCGTGCCGACCACCCTGCAGGCCAAGGTGATCGAATCGCTGGTGACCTACGGCGGTATTGCTTCGGTGTGCCAACTGCTGCAGACCGACAACGGCGCGCCCATCGCCTGGGCCACCAGCAACGGCGGCGAGGAAGAAGGCGAGTTGATCGGCGAGAACAAGGCCGCCGGCGAAAAGGATGTCGAGTTCGGGATGGGCACCATGGGGTCGCACACCATCAGCTCGAAGATCATCCGCGTCTCTGAACAGCTGCTGCAGGACTCGGGCATTGATATGGAGGGCTACCTGGCCGGCCGCATCGGTAAGCGCGTGTCGCGTACCCGTAACCGCCTGATCGTCCAGGGCACCGGTACCGGTGAAACCGCCGATGCACCGGCGCAGCCGAAAGGCCTGGAATACTCGACCCCGCAAGGAGCTATGACCGCCAAGGCCACCGCCTTCACCTGGCAGGAGGTCAACAGTCTGATTCACTCCATTGACCCGGCGTATCGTGCGGCCGCCAAGTTCCGCTTGGCGTTCAACGACAAGACGCTGCAGGCGATGGAAGAAATGGTGGACGCCAACAATCGCCCGCTGTGGCTGCCCGGCATCGACAGCGACCGTCCGGCCACCATCCTCAAGCATCAGTACGTGATCGACCAGGCCATCGCCGATATCGGCGCCGGCAAGAAATTCATGTATGCCGGCGACTTCAACGAACTGGTGCTGCGCGCGGTGCGTAGCCTGACCCTCAAGCGCTTGGTGGAGCGTTACGCCGAGTACGGCCAGGTCGGCTTCCTGGCGTTCGTGCGCTTCGGCCTGGTGCTGCAGGACACGGCCGCTATCAAGCACCTGGTGGGCAAGACCGCCTGACGGGAGGGTTGCCCATGCTGACGCTTGAGCAGATCAAGAGCCATTGCAAGCTGGAGCTGGACGAAACCGATGAAGACACGCTGCTGCAGGCCTACGCCCGCGCAGCGCGTCGCCAGGTAGAGAAGGACAGCGGCCGGCGGTTGTACTGGGTCACGCTGCCGGCCGACGCGCCGGCAGACGCGACCGGCGATGAAGTCTACCTGCGTGGGCTGTTGCCGCTCGATGCGCCGGAGAACGCGTTACCCGTAACGGATGACGTAGAGCTGGCCATGCTGCTGTTGGTCGCCCACTGGCACCGCAACCGCGAGCCGGTCACCGAGTCGACCAGCAACGGCACCAAGGCGCTACCGCTGGCCTATGACGCCCTGGTGCAGCCTTACCGCTGGTTCACGCTGTGAGGGAGCCGGAAGCGGGCGAACTGCGCACCCGGGCGGTGGTGCGCATCCGCAGCGACACGCCAAAAGGCTCTGCAGGCCTTGAGTCAAATTTCGAGCCGGTAGCCAAACGCTGGTGCAAGATCGAGCCGTTAGGCACGGCCACCTACACCGGGTCGGTGCAGACTGGCACGACCATCACGCATCGGATCTATTGCCGGTTCGTGCGTGACCTGGACACGCGGCATGAGCTGGTCGCTGGCGGCCGGGTGTTTCGCGTCAAGCGGGCTACCGGGATGCGCGGGCGGCAGGTGTGGTCGGTGATTGAGGTCGAGGAGCTGCAGGCGGCGAATGCGCCGGCGGGAGGTGGCCGTGGCCAACTCCGTTTCAATTGACGGCTACCTGCATGTCGAGGGCTTCGACAAGTTCGACCAAGAGGCCTTCAACAAGCGAAAGATTCGCGCCGGCATGCGCAAGGTTGGCCAGCTGATCACCGGCCGGGCGCAGATGAATCTGGCGCTCGGCGGTGGCCAGGACGGCTACCCAGTCAACCGCAGCGGGGCCACCACCGATTCCATCGGCTACAAGGTGTCGCGCTCGGGCTTTCTGGTGCGTGTCGCACCCAGCAAGACCGCGAGCATGAGGGCCTTTTATCCCGCTTACCTGCACTACGGCGTGCGCCGCAAGAGTGGGGGCGGGTGGCGGATCAAGCCCCGCGACAACTACATGACCGACGCCCTGGTCGACAGCCGCGCCGAGGTGCAACGCATCCTGCAGCAGGCCTTTGCCGCCGCGCTGCTCAACTGAGTACCTGAAATGAAAATCACGCCTGTGATCGAGCAGCTGCGCGCCTATGCGCCTGGCTTCGAAGGGCGCGTGGCCGGCGGTCTGGATTGGGACCCGACCGCCGACAGCGCCAAGATGGAGCCGCCGGCGGCCTATGTGATCGCGGTTGGCGACTCGGCCGACGAGCCGCAAGCGCAGAACGTTTACACCCAGGCCGTGCGCGACGTCATCGACGTGTGTGTCGTGCTGCCGACCGACGATGAACGCGGGCAGTCGGTAGCCGACGTGCTGCACGACGTGCGCGCCCAGCTGTGGCGCGCCCTGGTGGGCTTCGAACCGGACGACGAGTCGGGGCCGCTGCTGTACGACGGTGGTCAGCTGCTGCTGCTCGACCGCGACCGCATGGTCTACCGCTATCGGTTCTATGCCGATTTCCAGCTCGGCCGCTGGGAGCAAACCGGCGAGGGCAAACCGCAGACCTGGCAGGAATGGCAGCTGGCCGGACTGCCGGCCCTGGAAGGCATCGACACCCGTTTGGATTTCCTCAACCCCCTGAAGGACCCCAACGTCACGGCCTCGGGGCCAGACGGGAAGGTCGAATTCATTACCCGCGAGGACTTGAACCCATGACCACCATTCACCTCAAACCGGCCCCGGGGCGCGATTGCCCGATGCCAAGCCAGCCGGGCCAGTACCTGCCCGCCGAGGGCGCCGCAGTGCCTCGTGACGCCTACTGGGAGCGCCGCCTACTTGACGGCGACGCCCTGGAACAGAAGACCACCACCCGGGGGAGCAAAGCGCGATGAGCGTCAGTTTCAGCAACATCCCGAGCGACATTCGCGTGCCGCTGTTCTATGCCGAAGTCGACAACTCCATGGCCAACAGCGGCGGGTCCAGCCTGCGCCGGCTGATCGTCGGCCAGGTCAACGACGACGCCGACAGCGACGAAGTCGGCCGCCTGGTGCTGGTGTCGAAGACCAGCGACGCCATGGACATCGGCGGTACCGGCTCGATGCTGGCCGCCATGCATGCACGCTGGCGGGCCATCGACGTGGCCGGCGAGGTCTGGTGCCTGCCGCTCAAGGTGGCCACCGGCGCGGCCGCGACGGCCACCGTTACCGTAACGGGCAGCGTCGCCACCGCCGGCCTGGTCAATCTGTACGTGGCTGGCCAGCGCGTGCGCGCCGATGCCGTGGTCGGCGCCTCGGCCGAGGCCGTGACGGCCAGCTTGGCGGCTGCCATCAATGCCGCCATTGACCTGCCGGTGACGGCCACCGCCGCCGCCGGCGTGGTCACCCTGCAGGCCAAGTTCAAGGGCGAGCTGGGCAACGATATCCAAGTGCAACTGAACCGCCTGGGGCGCGCCAATGGCGAAACCACGCCGGCCGGCCTGACGGTCGTGGCCACGGCCATGACCAACGGCGCCGGCACCCCGGCCGTGTCGGCGGCGCTGGCTGCACTGGGCGACGAAGAATTCGAGTTCATCGCCCAGCCCTGGACCGATGCCGACACGCTGGGCGCTTGGAAAACTGCCATGGACGACAGTGCCGGGCGCTGGTCCTGGGCGAAGCAGCTCTACGGCCATGTGTACAGCGCGCAGCGCGGCACGTTGGGCCAGCTGGTCGCCGCCGGGCGCCTGCGCAACGACCCGCATGTCTCCGTGCATGGCTTCGAACGCGGCGTGCCGCAGCCGGCGTGGGAAGTGGCGGCGGCCTGGGCGGCACGTACCGCCGTGTTCATCAGCGCCGACCCGGCGCGACCGACGCAGACCGGCGCGCTGACTGGCATCGACCCGGCGCAGGCGAGTGACCGTTTCACCCTGACCGAGCGGCAATCGCTGCTGACCAGTGGCGTGGCCACCGCCGTCTACAACGGCGGCAGCTACCGCATCGAGCGGGCTGTTACGACCTACCAGCGTAACGCCTATGGCCAGCCGGATGACTCCTACCTGGACAGCGAGACGCTACACCAGTCGGCCTACGTGATCCGCTATCTGCGCAGCATCATCACCAGCAAGTACGGCCGCCACAAACTTGCCAACGACGGCACGCGCTTTGGCCCCGGCCAGGCCATCGTCACGCCGAAGGTGATTCGCGGCGAGCTGATCGCCGCTTATGGCGCGCTTGAGCGTGAGGGCATTGTCGAGAACGCCGAGGCGTTCAATCAGTACCTGATCGTCGAGCGCGATCCGAAGAATCCGAACCGCCTGAGTGTGCTGTTCCCGCCGGACCTGGTGAACCAGCTGCGCGTGTTCGCGCTGCTGTACCAGTTCCGCCTGCAGTACCCGGACGCGGCGTAACCCTCATCGTTCAACCCCAGCCCGCCCAGTGCGGGCTTTTTTATGGGAGTGCCCTTTATGGGTCAGAAAGTCGCGGGCACCTGCTTTGTGAAGGTCGACGGCGATCAGCTGGTGATCACCGGCGGCGTGGAATGCCCGCTGTCGGACACAAAACGCGAAACGATCACGCGGGGCTACTTCAAGGAAGAGGACCTGATCCCCTATGTGGTGGTCGACGCGGTGAAAACCGCCAACTTCCCCCGGGCCAAGCTGGCCAACGGAACCAATATGACCATCACCGCCGAGCTGGCCGACGGTTCGGTGTATGTGCTGAGCGGCGCGTACCAAGTGGATGAGTCCAAAGTGACCGGCGATGACGCCAAGGTCTCGCTCAAATTCGAAGGCATCCAAGGAGACTGGCAGTAATGACTACCGCAACCCACGAACTCGCAACCCCGATCCAGGCCCACGGTGAGGAAGTCAAAGAACTGAACTTGCGCCGCCCGACCGTGCAGGAGTGCCGGGCGATCAAGGTGCTGCCGTACAACCTCGGCGGCGACGGTTACCCGGTGGTCGACCTTGAAGCGGCGGCCAAATACATCGCCGTGTGCGCCGCGATTCCAGCCAGCTCGGTCAACCAGCTGGAGCTGTCGGACCTGAACACCCTGGCCTGGATCGTCGTCGGTTTTTTCATGCCCCAAGATTCGAAGCAGTCGGCGGCCTGACCGAGCTGGCCTACGACCTTGCCTGGTGGTGGAAAGCCACCCCGGGCGAGGTGCTGGGCTGGACCCTCGACACGCTGTTCGAGAGTGAGGAAAACGCGTGGCGCATCAATGCGCTAAATGGGGGAGGCGGTGGCGGATAAATTCCAACTCAAGGCGCTGATCACCGGCGTCGACAAGCTGTCGCCAGTGCTTAACGGTGTTCGCAAGAACGCCGCGGTGCTGCGCAAGCAGCTGAACAGCTCGGGCCTGGGCAAGATCACGTTCGGTGAGGCCCTGCAGGGTGGGGCGATTGCCGCCCCGTTCGTCATGGGCGTGAAAGCGGCTATGGGCTTTGAGAGCGCCATGGCCGACGTCAAGAAGGTGGTCAACTTCGAGTCGCCGGCGCAGTTCAAGGCGATGAGTGACGACGTGCTGGGCTTGTCCGAGCGTCTGCCCATGGCGGCCGAGGGCATCGCGCAGATTGTCGCCGCCGGCGGCCAGTCCGGTATTGCCCGGGAAGAGCTGAACCGCTTCGCAGAAGACGCCGTGAAAATGGGAGTTGCCTTCGACCAGACGGCCGCCGAGTCGGGCTCGATGATGGCCAAGTGGCGCACGGCCTTCAAGATGAACCAGGACGAAGTGGTCACGCTGGCCGACCAGATCAACTACCTGGGCAACACCGGCGCGGCCAGCACCGGGCAGATCTCCTCGATCCTGACGGCCATCGGTCCGCTGGGTGAGGTGGCGGGCGTCAGCGCGGCGCAGTTGGCCGCGATGGGCTCGACCCTGGCCGGCGTGGGCATCGCCCAGGATGTGGCCGCCACGGGCATCAAAAACTTCATGCTGAGCCTGACCGCTGGCACGGCGGCTACCAAGGCGCAGAAGGATGCCTACAAGGCGTTGCGCCTGGATGCCAACGAGCTGGCCAAGGGTATGCAGACCGACAGTGAAGGGACGATCAACCGCGTTCTGGAGACGCTGGCCAAGGTCGAGAAAAGCAAGCAGGCGGCGGTACTCACCAACCTGTTTGGCAAGGAGTCGGTAGGGGCTATCGCGCCATTGCTGACCAGCCTGGGCACGCTGCAGAAGAACTTCAAATCGGTCGGCGACGAAAGTCAGTATGCCGGGTCGATGAACAACGAGTATGCCGCACGGGCCGCGACCACGCAGAACGCCATGCAGCTGCTGCAGAACCGAGTGACCCGACTGGGTATCACGGTCGGCAGCATGCTGTTGCCGCCGCTCAACGACTTCATGGCGACGGTGGGGCCGATCATCAGCAGCGTGACCAACTTGGCCGGGGCGCATCCCTGGCTGATCAAAGGGCTGCTGGGTGCGGCGGTGGGCTTCACCGTGCTGCGTCTGGCTGCTGCAGGTGCGGCGGCCAAGCTTACGCTGGTCAACGCTGTGGCGAGCATGAGCCCGGTCGGCATGATCGTCCGTGGCATCGCCATCGCGGCCGGCATCCTGATCGGTAACTGGTCGACCGTGGCGCCGTACTTCCAAGCGGTATGGGAGAAGATCAAGGCCCCGGCGATGGCCGTGTGGGAGTGGATGAAAACCGCTTTCGCCTGGTCGCCGCTGGGCCAGATCGTCGCCAACTGGGAGCCGCTGACGGCGTTCTTTGGCGCGCTGTGGGAGCTGGTCAAAGCCCTGTCGGTGCCGTTCTTTGACTTCCTCAAGGCGGTCTTTGACTGGTCGCCGCTGGGCTTGATCATCAAGCACTGGGAGCCCATCACCGGCTTTTTCAAAGGGATCTGGGACAAGCTGCGACCCATCATCGAGCCCATGATGAAATTCCTGGGCTTCGACAGCGAGTCAAGCGGTGACGGCGTGATCAGCGCGGCGACGGCCAAGGTCAACGACTGGGCCGAGCAGCAGAAGGCGCGCAACGCCGCCGGCGAGCCGGTGCGGGGGGCGCTGGTCAAGCCGATGGCGCAGCCGGTGCAACTGATGCCCGAGGCCACCAGCGTGGCCAGCCTGATGCGTGCGCCGGACCAGCCAGGACCATGGGCGGCGATGCCGCTGTCGGCCTCGCAGATGGCCGAGCATGCGCAGGAAAGCCTGGCCAAGGGGCTGACCCCGGGTGAAGCGATGAAACGCGCTGAAATGGGCCTGCCTGGGCAGAACAGCCTGGCAGCACCTGCAGCGGGTGCCCTGGCTGCGTCGCGGGGCTCCCTGGTGCAGCAGGCGGCCCAGGCCAGTAAAGCCCAGCTGGAAGGGCAAATGGTCGTGCGCTTCGACAATGCCCCGCCCGGCATGCGGGTGGAGCAGGCCGACACCAATCAACCCGGGCTGCAGGTCAGCCCACAAGTGGGTTACCGATCCTTGGGGAGGGCATCATGAGTACCTGGCGGGATCAGCTGCACCCGGCCTCATTCCGGGGCGTGCCGTTCCATGTCGACAGCGACAGCATGCCGGCGGGACGGCGTACACAGACGCATGAATACCCGCAGCGGGACAAGCCCCTGGTTGAAGACCTGGGCCGCGTCACGCGGGAAATCAAGCTGGCCGCCTTCGTGATCGGGGAGGACTGCTATTTCCAGCGTGACAACCTGCTCAATGCTCTGGACAAGCCCGGGGCGGGGGAGCTGGTCCACCCCTGGTATGGCCGGCTGACGGCCACCGCGACGGTCTGTAGCGTCAGCCATGAGCGCCGCGAGGGCGGCATGGTCCGCTTTGACCTGGTGTTCGTGGAGGACGGCGAGAAGGGTTTCCCTGCCGGCGTGCCGAACACGGCGCGGCAGCTGGAGGACTCATCGGAAAGCCTGCTGGAGTCGGCGATTGCCCGGTATAAGGCCGCTATGGCGGTTGTCAACCGGGCGCGCTTGGCGGTGGCCGCGCTGCAAAATGGCATTGCCGGGGTGCAGATGGCCATTGCCTCAGAGCTTCGCCAGCTGACCGGTTTGGTCAGCTCGGTGGAGGCGCTGGCCGACATGCTGATTAACGCCCCGGGCAACTTCGCGGCAATGATCCGGGGGCAGTTCGCCAGTGTCGGCGGCAGTTCACGGTCGTCGGGCTATCGCTGGGGGCCGTCCAGTGGCGGCGAGTCGGCGAACCTGGAGGCCGACCCGGAGTTTGCCCGCACCGTCGCGGCGCTGCCCGAGGCCACGCCGGAGTTTGCCAGCTTCGCGGAGTCTGGCCGGGCCATCACCGGCCAGGTGGAGCAGGCCCGCCAGTTGGCCAGCGCGCCGACGCCGGCCGGTGGTACCGACACCGCCGCCGTGGTCACCGCTGCCCGCGAGCTGGTGCGCGATGCGCTGATCGTGCTGGCCGTGCGCGAGGCGGTGGCCATGCCGGTGGTGCAGGCGCCCGAACCGTTGACCGGCTTCGCCACCCTGGAACAACAGGTAGTGGCGCCGATCCAGCGCCCCGAGGTGCCGGTGACGGCCGACGTGGTCGCGCTGCGTGACGCCATCAGCGACGCCCTGTGGCTGGCCGCCCTGGCGTCTCCCGTCGAGCACGTCGAGCAGCTGGAGGCGGTGCGTAGCCAGGTGCGTGCGCACCTGACCGAAGTGGCCCGCGCCGGCGTGCGGCTGAGCGAGGTAATCACGCGGGAAAGTCTGCCGGCGGTGGTGCTGGCTTACCAGCGCTACGGCGATGCGACCCGCGCCGAGGAAATCGTTACGCGTAACAAGGTGCAGCACCCGGGCTTCCTGCCCGTGGGGGCGCTGACCATCGCTCGAGAGTGAACCCATGGACAACCAAAATGCTGTCACGCTGAGCGTGAACGGCCTGGATTATCGCGGCTGGAAGAAAGTCAGCATCAGTGCCGGCATCGAACGCCAGGCCCGGGATTTCCGCCTGGGCGTAACCTGGAGCTGGCCGGGCCAGGTGCAGGAAATCCCGGTGCGCCAAGGCGACCGCTGCGAAGTGCGCATCGGCGCCGACCTGGTGCTGACCGGCTGGGTATTCGGCACGCCGATCAGCTACGACGCCCGCAGCGTCGAACGGTCGGTCGCCGGCCGCTCGCTGACTGCCGACCTGGTGGACTGCTCGGCGGTGAACAAGCCCGGCCAATGGCGCGGGCAGAGTGTGCAGAAGATCGTGCAGGCCCTGGCCGAGCCCTACGGGGTGCGGGTGCTGAGCGAGGTGGCGGAAACCACCAAGCTGGCCGACCACCAGATAGAGCCCGGCGAAACCGCCTTCGAGTCCATCGACCGCCTGCTGACGCTGTCGCGGCTGCTGTCGACCGATGACGCCCGGGGGCGGGTGGTGATCATCAAGCCGGGCAGTGCCGGCCGCGCCGTCGACCGCCTGGAGCTGGGGCAGAACCTGCTGACCGGTAGCGCCGAGCTGGATTTCTCGGGGGTGTTTTCCGAGTACCGCGTCACCGGCCAGCGCTCGGGCACCGACACCGACTACGGCGAGAAGGCCAGCGAGGTGAAGGCCGGCGTCACTGATCCGCGTGCCTCACGGCGCCGGGTGCTGCTGATTCACGAAAGCGGCCAGATGACCCCGGAGCTGGCCCAGGCGCGGGCCAACTGGGAGCGCGGCAGCCGGATGGGTAAGGCGCTGACCCTGCGTTACAAAATCCAGGGTTGGCGGCAGTCCACCGGCGCCCTGTGGGTGCCGAACATGATCGTGCGCGTGGTCGACCCGCTGATCGGCATCGACCGCGACATGCTCATCAGCGAAATCGAGTACGTGCTCGATGACGCCGGCACCGTGGCCAACATCGTGGTAGGGCCGCCGGATGGCTTCGACCCCGAGCCGAAAGACCCGCACAAGTCGCGCAAGCTCAAGAAGGGCGGCAAGGCCGACAACTTCGAATACCTGATCCCCGCCGACTGGAAGCCTGGCCAATGAAACCCATGAGAAATTTTCTCGCCCGAGGCGTGGTCGCCCTGGTCGATGCTGGCCGCAAGCTGCAGGGCCTGCAGATGCGCCTGACCGCCGACGAAGTGAAAGACGGCATGGAGCACTTCGAGCCCTACGGCTTTACGTCCAACCCGCTGCCCGGCGCCGAGGCCCTGGCGGCGTTCCTGGGCGGCGATCGCTCCCATGGGGTGGTCGTCTGCGTCGCCGACCGGCGCTTTCGCCTGCAGGCGCTCAAGAGTGGTGAGGTGGCTATTTACACCGACGAGGGCGACCGCCTGCACTTCAAGCGCGGCCGCGTGATCGAGATCGAGACGCTGACGCTCAAGGTCAAGGCCGACACGGCCGTGGAGTTCGACACGCCAGTGATTCGCACCACGGGCCAGATCGTGTCGCAGGGCGACCAGATCGCCGCCGGCGTCAGCCAGGTCAACCACCCGCACACCGGCGTGACAGTGGGTACCCAGCAGAGCGGTAAGCCGGTGGTGACGGCATGACGCTGCTTGATGCCGAGTCCGAACGCGCCTGGCAGCGCGCCGTGGTGATCAGCCTGTTGACCTGGCGGCGTGCCGAGGCCGGCGACCTGCTGGACGACGACCAGCGTTACGGCTGGTGGGGCGACACGTTCCCGACCCTTGCCAATGACCGGATTGGCTCCCGCCTGTGGCAGCTGCGCCGGCGCACGCTGACCGACGACACGGTGCGCACGGCCGAGGCGTTCGCCCGGGAGGCCCTGCAGTGGGCGGTGGATGACGACCGGGTGAGCGCCGTTACGGTAACGGCGTCGCGCAAGGTCGACCGCCTCGACATGCAGGTGCGGGTGGGCCTGCGCGACGGCCCAGTGATCGATGTTCAACTAGACAATCTGTGGCAGGTGATCAATGCCGTTTGAAATCCCAACACTGCCCGCCCTGGTGGCGAGGGCACAGGCCGACTTGGCCGGAGGGAGCTCCCTGGTCCGTTCTGACGCCGAGGTGCTGGCCCGCGTGCTCGGCGCGGCGTCGTCCGGCCGCTACGGCCATCAGCGCTACATTGCCGACCAGATCCTGCCCGACACGGCCGACGACGAAACCCTGCTACGCATGGCCCAGGCGCGGCTTAAGCGGGGGCGCCTGGAGGCCGTGAAGGCGAGCGGGGCGGCCAGCTTCACCGGCGCCGTCTCGGCGCTGCTCGATGCCGGCACGCTGCTGCAGCGCGATGACCAGGTGATGTTCAGGGTGCGGGCCTCGGTCAAGCTGACCGGCACCGACGGCGTCGCCCAGCTCGAGGCCCTGGAGCCGGGTGAGCTGGGCAATACGCCCGCCGGCACGCAGCTGCGCCTGGTGTCGCCGGTGCTGGGCGTCAATGACACGTTCACTGTGACGGCACCGGGCCTGACCGGCGGCACCGAGCAGGAGAGTATCGAGGCGCTGCGCGCGCGGGTGATCCGCTCGTACCGCGTTGTTGCCCACGGTGGCAGCAAGAGCGATTACGAGACCTGGGCGCTGGAGGTCGCCGGGGTGACCCGGGCCTGGGTCGTGCGGCGCTGGGTGGGGCCGGGCACGGTGGGGGTGTTCTTCGTGCGCGATGGCGACATCGACATCATTCCGAACGCCGAGGCCATCGCCGCCGTGGCCGCCTACATCGAGCAGGAGCGGCCCGTCACGGCCGAGGTGTACGTGCTGCCGCCGGCAGAGAAGCCGGTGCAGTACCAGCTATCAGTCACCCCGGACAGCAGCGCGGTACGGCGCGCCGTGGAAGCCGCCCTGGTGGACCTGCACAACCGTGAATCGGAGCTGGGCGCCACGCTGCTGGCCACCCACATTGCCGAAGCTATCAGCGGTGCCACGGGCGAGCGCGATCACAAGGTCGTCAGCCCGGTGGGCGATGTGCAGGCCGCGCCCAATGAGCTGCTGACCTACGGGGGTGTGCTGTGGTTGTGAGGACGGAGCGGGACTACTACGCCCACTTGTGCACGCTGCTGCCGCCGGGGCCGGCCTGGGATCGTGAGTTCAACCCAGGCGTCGACCAGGTGCTGCAGGCGGCGGCCCAGGAGCTGGCCACCGAGGACCGCCGCGCCGCCGACCTGCTGGCCGAGAGTGAGCCCGCCACGGTGCGCGAGCTGGTTCCCGACTGGGAGCGGGTTATGCACCTGCCCGACCCTTGTATGGGTGAGTCGCCGGCGTTCGCCGACCGGCAATTGGCCGTGCGCCGCCGGCTGCTGGAGGTGGGCGGGCAGACGCCGGCCTACTTCGTGGAGCTGGCTTTCTCGCTGGGCTACCGCAATGCCCGCGTGATCGAGCACCGGGCGCCGCGCTTCGGCCGGTCACGCTTCGGCTCGGCCCGCTTCGGCACCTGGGGCGCGCAATTCATGTGGACCCTGGAGACGGGGCCGCGCCTGGCCCAGGGCAGTCGCTTCGGTTTCAGCCATTGGGGGCAGACCTTCGGCGGTGCCGCCAACGGCGCGCTGGAATGCCTGGTCAGCCGCGCCGCGCCGGCGCACACCCTTGAATCAATCAACTACGGATAACGCGATATGGACTACCCGAAACGCATCCCCAATGTCGGCTTGATCGGCGGCAGGTTCGCGGATGAAAACCCCAGCACCGGCCAGCCGGGTTCGCTGATCCCGGCCGCATGGGGCAACGCGGTCACCGATGAACTGTTGGCGGTGATCGAGGCCGCCGGCTTCACGCCGAGCGAAGACGACACCAGCCAGCTGCTGCAGGCGATCCAGGGCCTCGCTGCAGGCGACGTCAAGCGCGCTGTGCGTGTGACCACCACGGGACCGATTGCCCTGTCTGGCCTGCAGACGATTGACGGCGTGGCACTGCTGGCCGGTGACCGGGTGCTGGTGAAGGATCAGGCCAACGCCGCGCAAAACTGGATCTACACGGCTTCGGCCAATGCATGGTCGCGTGCACTGGACGCGAACGAGAACGCCGAATGCACACCGGGCCACCTGGTCATCGTCCAGTCCGGTGCGAGTTACGCCGGTTCGCTGTGGCAACTGACGAACACGACGCCCCCGCAGGTAGGCGCCACGGCGCTGACGTTCGCGATGCTGCTGGGTAAAACCGGTGTGGCCGCCGGCAGTTACAACCAAGTGAGCGTGGACGCGTGGGGGCGGGTCACCGGCGGCAGCAACCCCACGACCCTGGCCGGGCATGGCATCACCGATGGACTGAAAAAAGGGCACCTCGGGCTAGGCGGGAAGGTCGCCCCGGCGGGAGCGATCGATACCATCGGGCTGGACGGCGGTTTCTATTCGTTCACGGATGGGCAAACGACCTTCGGCAATTACGCTTCGGTGTTGAACATCCCTTACATTACGGACGATTACGCGGCCCAGATCGGCTTCATGTATTCGGGCGACGAACCGATCATCGCGGCCCGCTCTGCCAAGACCTCGGGGCAGTGGGGCAAGACACGCACCCTGTGGCACAGCGGCAACTTTGATCCGGCGGGTTACTACACCCGCCCCCAGGTCGACGGGCTCTTATCCAAAAAGGCCAACTGGGCTATTACCCTCGGCGGCTACGGCATCACCGATGCCTACACGAAAGGTGAGGTCGACACCGCTTTGGCCGCCAGGTTGACGGTGGGGGCCGTCAGCCGGCAACAGCCGGTGCTTTCATCCCCTGCATCGGGGTCGGAGTATGGCTCTGGCGCCCTGATCATCCGCGAGGCGCTGGAGGTGGGCGCTACGGATGGCCGAGAAATTTTCGCGCCGGGTATCGGCTTCCACTGGTTGGGGCAGGTGGCCGGCAAGCTGGTGATGGATTCCATCGGCAAGTTGAAATGGAACGGGCAGCCGCTGCTGGCCGGGGCCATTGCCAGTCAGGCCGAAGTCGATAACGGCAGCACCGATACCAACGTGGTGACGCCGCTCAAGCTGCGCTGGGGTTTTTCATTCATCAAGGGTGGGGGCGGGGCAAACAACGCCATCGTGTTTCCAACCTGGTTGGGCGGACTGAAGATCCAGTGGGGCGTTCACATTGCCAACGCGGCAGACGCGGAGACAACCGTTACGTTTCCCCTGAGCTTCAGCATCATTCCCGCGTGCATCAGCGGCTTTACGCATGATGGTGCCATGACCCAATCGACGGTGGTCCCCCAGGCACGCTTGCTCACTGAGACAGGCTTTCAATCTCGACGTGAAGACGTCATCAACAGTTCGTCATTTTCCGGCACCGCGTACATCCGCTGGATTGCCATTGGCTATTGAGGGCAGTTATGGACATTTGGGCTAAATGGGTCGAGGCCGATGGCCGGTTTTCGTTCGACCTCAGCGATAACGGCGGCACCAAGATTTCCCGCAAGCGGCATGCCGAGCTACTGGCGGCCGAGGCCTCTGGCAAGGCGATTGCGCCCGACGGCGAAGGCGCTCCCACGCTGAGCGAGCGGCAACAGCCATCCCCTGAGTTTGTAATCGAACAGGAGCGAGCCTGGCGCACCGCCGAGCTGTCGCGCTATGAGTGGGTAGTGGCCCGGCACCGCGACGAAGTGGAGCAGGGGGCTGCGACTTCCATCACGCCGGACCAGTACGCCGAGTTGCAGGCCTACCGCCGGGCGCTGCGCGACTGGCCAGCTGCTGACGCTTTCCCAACCGCTGAGCATCGGCCCCCTACACCTAGCTGGCTGCCAAGCCTCATCCAATAAAGCCCCGCACTGACGGGGCTTTTTCTTGCCTGGAGAAAACTATGACTCAATTGCTTCCCCGTGGCGTGCGCAATCGCAACCCGGGAAACATCGATTTCAACCCCTCCAACAACTGGGTTGGCCAGATCGGTAAAGAGCCCGGCGGCCGATTCTGCATCTTCGACACGCCGGAGAATGGCATTCGTGCGCTCGGCAAGCTGTTGCAGACCTACTACAACAAGCACCGCCTGCGCACTGTGGCGGCGATCATCAAACGCTGGGCACCGGAGGTAGAGAACGACACCGATGTCTACATCCGCACCGTGGCGCAGCGTTGTGGTCTTGCCTCGAGCGAGCCGATCAAGGATATCAAGAACCAGCAGGTCCTAAGCGGCCTGGTGCACGCGATCATCAAGCACGAGAACGCAAACTACGAGTATCCCACGACGGTTTTCGCTGAGGGTTTACGAAGGGCGCTGGCATGAACACCTGGGGCGTGCGCGTGATTGCGCTGCTGGCTATGGTCGGTTCGTACTGGCTAGTCTACCAGCACGGCCGATCTGTGGAGCGCGGCCAGGCTGCCACAGCATCAGCACAACGGGACAGTGGCGACCGCCTGGCTGAGGTGCTGGGTGAGCGAGGGGAGCGGGCAAAGGAACAACAGCGCGTCGAAGCGCAAGAGGAGGTGAGGGCGCATGCTCAGAAACAACGAACGATTGCCGAAGGTGCTGCTACTGGGTCTGATGCTGTTGGCCAACGGCTGCGCGACGAAGCCGGCAAGCTCGCCACCAGCGTCGGTTGCTCCGGCCCGGATCCCACAGTTGCCGCTCGAAGCGAGGCAGCCCGACGCGCCGCAATGGTGCTCTCCGACTTGCTCGCACGGGCTGATGCTCGAGCGGGAGAGCTGGCGGCAGCGTTTGACCGCGCCAGAATAGCTGGGCTTGCGTGTGAGAAATCCTATAATGCCTTGGTTAAGCCGCCAGGATAGGTTTCGGCCGTTCGAGGGGGTATGAAGGTGTGAGTCTTTTGCTCTGCTCAGGTCGAAAGGACGTCGTCGATGCGTAGTTTGTTGATGTGTGCTGCACTGTGTTTGTCAGCCGTTGCCCAAGGTTCGAATTTTGAAATGGACAGTGCAAAGCCGCAGGTATTGAAAGTGGATCGTTGTGCGAATGCTGCGTTTATTGCTGTATCCATTTTGGAAGATAGTGATGATGGGGTTAAACAACAGCTCGCATTAACGGGCGCTTTGGCGGGGTTGAGCAAAGGCAAGCTGGGAGAGGCAACACCCACCGCGCTGGAATTGAAGGTCACCCATCAGTTTGCCTATCGAGAGTCTATTGGTATGCCTCGGCCATTCGGTAAGCGTGAACATGACTGGTTGATCGCCCAAGCGGCAGGGGGATGTATCATGTGGATGCCGCTTTAGGGGTAGGGGCTGGTACTTGATGCACAATGGCGCGATCAGCATCTTTCGGCAGGAGAAATGTCGTGAAGCGAACCATAGAGGGAATGATTGAGGCGGGTGAGCCGATGATACGCGAGGCAATTGAGGCCTTGCGCACCTACCATAATGCTCAGGACGCCGGGGCTCCGGCAGAGGAGGTCGAACGCCTTCGAAGAATCGCCGAGTCCGCTTACCAGGCTGTGACCGACTACCAACTCTTCGCGCTGGGGCACCAGCCTCTGATCCGTCACTGAGCTGGCTCTATCAGCGTTGCTCCCTCGTTCCGCACGTTGCCAACGGCAGTTCCAACGCGGTACCACTCGAACGCCTCTGCCGGTTCGCCCAGATTCAGCACCAATTGTTCCGCGTGCTCGCTGGGCATCCCTGCTGCGATCCACTCAACCGCCAGATCAGGCGATAGCACGACCGGTCGGCGGTCGTGCACATCGACCAGGCCGCCCTGGGCGTCGGCAGTGATGATCACAAACCCGTCGTGCTCATTGCCGGCGAACTGACCTATCGAGGCGCACAGGGCAGGGCGCCCATCTCGCCGGCAGATGTAATAGGGCTGCTTCTTCGGGCCGCCTTCATCCACCCACTCATACCAGCCATCCACGGGGGTGATCGCCCGGTGTGGCCAGATCGCCCGGAAGAAGGGGCCGTGAGCCACCTTCTCGACGCGGGCGTTAATCGGCGCGGCGCGGTCGGTCGCCCAATGCGGCCGCCATCCCCATTTCACCAGGTCTGCCCTCGGGCCTGCGTCACCCACCCGGAGCACGGCGACCTGCGTGGTCGGCGCGACGTTGTACCGCCCCAGGTCTTGGTCCCCGACGTTGTTACGCCAGGCCTCCGGCATGCTCAGGGCCTCCACGAAGTCATGGATACCACGGTACTGGCTCAGCCTTCCGCACATTACCCATCCCTCCCGCTCGAACTGAAAGGATAGCCCGCCAAGCGGTACTGGCCTGACCATCCGTTTGGATGCTCAAATACTGTATTTATATACAGTGCTGGTGCCGTATGTACTTCCTTTTAGTTCGCCGCCGTGAGCTCGGCGTAGCCATCCCCAACGAAAAGCTCACCAAGGTCAAGCCGCTGCGCGCAGACGTGCACATCGAGTACGTGCACAGCAAGGTGCTCGGCCGCCCGTGCATTGAGGCCTGGGTCTTCAATCCGACACCCAGCGGCGACATCATTCCGCGCTTGCAGGACGCCTGCGTTAACGGCATGGCTCAGCGGGGCATGAACATCACCGGCTTGGAAGAGATCGACGGCGTGCTGTACTCGCAATCCTGGTGGTGCCGTGTTGAGTAGCCTGGCGGGCATCCCGCGCCCGTGGCTCGACGAGCTGTACGACGGCCCTGCCCTGGTCACCGACCCGGACGGGCGCGCCGCAGTGCTGGCCGAAATGGCCTATGCAGCCAGCCGGCGCTACGAGATCGACTCCGGTGTACTTTCTGACATGCTTGAGCTAGCCGAAGCGGCCAGGGTGTGGGCGTTACTTGAGTGGGAATAGGCCCTTTACATTGGTTGGACAAGGTGGCGGTGGAAGGTGAACGAGCCAGAACGGATCGTGGTCAGCAGAGCGCTGTGGAGGGGAAAATCGATTCCAAAATCGAAAGTGTGACCCTTATGCTATGCGGCTTGTAGCCGAGTCATCTTGTGTTCGTTTTGGAATCGATTTTTACGTTGACGCCTTGATAAATGGGCGCTTATGGTACGGTCTTGAAAACCGTCGATGGGCAACTATCCTAGAGTTCGAATCTCTACGCTTCCGCCACATTCAAAGCCCTGATTTTTCAGGGTTTTTTGCGTTTTTGGGGCATGGTAAAACTACCCATGGGAACACCCTTGGGAATGGGAAGCGCTTCCGACACTTTCCCTATTTGTTGGGTTTCTCCAGGGCTCCAACTCGGCGAAACCCGCTCTGCGATGTCGCCCTTGATATGGCCAAGCAGCAGGCTGACATGGTCGACATTGGTGATTTCCGAGACCGCCTTCGGGCGAATGTCGCGGAACTGGATTGGCTGATCCGGCCCGCTAGCACCTGGTCTCCGGCTACTACAGCTTCCTTCGTGGCGTTCTGGGCATCGTCCCATCGGTGGCGAAGCATCGGTGGCGTGCCACGTTTATCGTTATCAGTCAGCAGAGGTATGGGAAGCGGTGCGGAGCGTTGCTCTCCAGGATCTTTCTGATCAGCGTGCCCAAACTGCTCTCTACTCCGTCCACCTCAAGCATGATCCGCAGCTTCTTTTGGCCTTCTGCTGCTTTATGCCGAGGGCCTTGTCCTCGATGTCGTCCCTGATCATTGCAGTACGTCTGCCGGACGCTGGACCGTCAAATATGCCAAGTCCATGGCGTCCTTCAGCTCACCCACCGCTTTCGCGTACACCGTGTTCCAGATCGCGTCTTTAGCCTGCAATCGGGGTAAAGGGGGTATATTGGGGAGCGAGTCGGCATTCGTCCGGCTCATCGAAGGGGTAAGAACATGTACGAATCCGCGACGCATCAGGCGCATTTGCATCTGAAGCAAAAGATTGAACAGTTCTTATCCAAAGGCGGGGAAATTCAGAATGTCCCCTCAGGTGTCAGCGGCTTTAACCGAAGCTTACCTAAGGCCCACTGGGCCAAAGGGCAATCTGTAAAATCGTGATCACGATGGTCAGAGCCGTCTTCAAAAGGCGGCTTTCTAGCGTGCAGTGACTCGGGGGCGTTATTCGCCCATTGGTCGCATTTAAGCGAAATTACTATCTATCCCTCTTTTGGGTAAGCCCGGCGCTTCACTTTCGTCATTACGACGAAGTTCTTGAAGGCTGCAGAAATATCGACGTGCAAGCCCAAACTTCGCGGACTGATGAAACACAAATATTTATAGGAGGGCGCTGCAAAAATAACGACCGAACTGCACAGGTGTCTTGCAACTTCAGGTCGAACGGAACTATGAGTCGAGCCTTGGTCTGGGGCTGCGGGCGAAAGCATTCGTGATGGGTGGGCGGAGGTAGGTCTGCTTTTCGCATTTGAGCTTGCTGTGGGTACGATGGTGCCTTGCCGGCATATCGCTGTACGAACAGCCTAGTGAGGAGAGTACTGCAGCGGGATGGGGCGGATATACGCCTGATTAGGTTGATTTCAATGATCGAACTGTTCGGCCACTGGGTCATTGCAATAGGCTTGCGCATTTTTCGCCGACGATCGCGCACTGCATAAATCGGTCTGCAGCTTCTTGAATTGCACGTCATTCATGGCTGTAGCGTTCGTGCGAACGTAATTCCCTTGTTTCGTTCAGTCATGTCCGGTGGTCTGATAAATAATTTCTTCAATTGCTATGGGTGCATACTAAGTTAGCTCGGAATTTCTGAGCGTTGAGAGGTGTGTATGACCAGAGATAGGTATGGGATAGATAGTGACAGGTTGAGGGGCAAGCCATCTGAAAGTAATGGTTCTCCAGACGTTTTTGACGATCTGAGCAGAAGAGCACGAGCAGAGGAGCATGATGACAACCTCAAAAACCGGCCCTTTCGAGGCGATCACAGGCAAGGCCCGCCGGACTCATCGCGGGCATCCAACAATGCGCCTTATAGCCATGACAAGCGCCCACTTGAGTAATTGAAGGAGGTCGATACCAAAGCAATCTTGGAGTTCTTTGCTATAGCGTCAGCTTTGGGCTGGGCCTTTTTTATGATCCTTCACGGATTGCCGGAAAACCTTCTTGGCGATTTGCTCGGGTGTCCACCCAAAGGCTCGCAATCGCTTTTAACCCTCGGCCAGTTCAAGAGGGGAAAGCTTTTCGACTTCTTGGCGGGTGATGGTCCGTGCGACTGGCCCGAAGAAGATCAGCGAACCTCTCAAGGCTCAATCTGCTTCAAGACCCCAGCTACAATCGCTTCCGGCCTGTCTTCCTGCATCAGGTGGCCTGAGTTCTCCACTCGCGCGCAGGGCTGCTGGGAAATAAGCTCTGCAAGACGCTCCCCTTGGGAATACGGAATCCAGGCGTCCTCCGCGCCCCAAAGTACTGACACGGGGCAATCCAGCTTCCCGTAAAGCGGTTCAATTTCCTCGGTATAGACCTGATCCATCTGCGCGATCTGGCGGTAAAAGGCCGCCTGGCCAATCGGCCCCAGCCATGGTGCGCTGTAAACCTGCAGGGCTTCGTCACTGAGTGGATTGGCTGCAGAGGTTTGCAGATAGGCGGCCAGCAGTGCGCGGTGCATGTAGTCGGGCATCCCGGAAAAAGCGGCCTCATGTTGACGGACATGTTGTACGAACGCCGAGCCCCAGGGGGCCAGGGCCACCGCATCAAAAAGGGTGAGGGACGCATAGCGCAGACCGTTCAGGTAGTACGCGCGCAGCGCTGTCGCGCCGCCAAAATCATGGGCCAGGACGTCGGGGCGTTCGATGCCCCACTCCTCGAAAAGCGCAGCCATGACGTTGTTCTGAATCGCCAATGAAACGTCCTGGCCCTCCCGCATTTCAGACAGGCCATAGCCAACCAGGTCGAAGTAATACACGGTTCTGCGGTCAGCGAGGTGCGGTATGACGCGCCTCCATACCTGCGAAGAGAAGGGGGTGCCGTGGATAGCGACCAGCGGCACGCCTGTCCCCAATTTCCCCCATCTGACGGTGTTGCCTTCGATGCTCGATGCGTAGGGTAGATCCAACATGGCTCACCTCACATTGTCATTTAGCTAAATGACTATATGATGCGGGCATGGACAGATCAACACAGATGAAAGCGATGAGCAGTGAGGTCCGCATGGCGATCCTTCGCTTGCTCGCAGCGCCGCGTGAGCACTTCGCCGATCAATGGTCGGCAGACCCCGTCGAGTTCGGCGTCTGCATGACCCTTATCGCAAGTGCGTTGGGTATTGCCCAGCCCACAGCGAGCCGGCACCTTGAAATTCTCAAGCAGGCGGGGTTCATATCGGTTTCAAAGCAGCATAAATGGTCATATTGCAAACGTAATGACGCTGAGATTCTCGAGTACCTGGAGTGGCTCAGGCTTGAGTTGTCGCCGCCCGGCCATCTTGGTCCCCTGGAACCTCGCAGTACGGCAGGCGATAGGGAGAGTGAGCGCTAATGGGCAAAAGATTGGATAAGGTCCGAGAGTGGTTCACGCCACGCAGACGTATATGGGCAGGAGTAGCCCTGTTGGCCGCTTATTTTATGATTCCGACGGTCAGCCCCGGCACGACGGTGAGTTGGCTGATAGGGCCAGCGGCCGTTTTCTTGATGGGCGGCATCAAGCCCGAGTCGACCAGAAAACCATAAGGCGGTGGCGGGCAGCGCCAGCGGGTCAGGTGGCTCGGGCCTTGAAAGCGAGCATGGGGATAGACGGTGCATCACGCGCATGCAAGCTTCCATGGCCCAGGTAATCAGAACTGATAACCAACCCCGGCGTAATACCCCCAGCCATCGGACCGACCGCGGAAATCGCCGTCACCGAAATTCAGCTGGCTGCCGTCCTGCCAGTTGCCGCCATTGTGGAAATGGCGGCCCACCAGGGTGAAGCGCAGGTGGGTGAAGGCGTACAGCAACACGTTGGTGGATACCGTGGCATTGGCCGTGCGGTTGGGATTGTCCTTGTGCAGGTCCGAGCCGAAATCGAAGTTGGTGAAACCGATATAGGTCAGCGAGGCGCCGTTGTCGAACTTGCCGAGGGGCACGATGTACTTGAGCTGGGCCCGGTAACCGTCCCACGAATACTCGTTGCTGGCGCCATAGTTTTCCCACTGGTAGCGGCCGTAGAAGTTGGCCGACAGGTTGACCCGCGAATGGGTGTCGATGTCGGTGCCCAGGCCGCTGTAGAGGGTATTGGCACGGTTGGCGCTGTTGCTGCCGTGGTCGTAGATCCAGTCGAAAGCTACGTACCACTCCTTGAACGGGCCGACGGCCAGGCTGCGTCCGGCCAGGTAGTCGATGGAGATCCGCGGCTCATGCTCCATGAACAGTGGTGAGCCGTGGTCCCACGCGCCTTTGTCATGGCTGTTGCCGATATCGAGGATCTTCGGGATGTCGATGTAGCCGTAAAGCTCGAACGGCCCCTTGCGGCCGAAGTACTCGTATTCGAGGTAGATATCGTCGACAGGGCGGGGGCCGAAACTGATGTCCTTGGTGCCGATCAGGGTGAAGTTCTGGTTGTACCAGTCCGACAGGTAGGGTCCCGATTTGGCCGGCGCGGCGGCCGGGCTCAAGGTCTCTTCCTGGGCCGACTCGCTGGGGGGATTATCCTGGGCCTGGGTGGTGACGCTGAGTAGTCCCGTAACAGCGCCCAGTAGCAGTTTGGCAGCCAGGGGGGAGCGGGCCGTTGCGGGTAAAGGCGGTCGGTGCATTGAAAATCCTTGTTCATGCAGTGGTAAGCCCCTGGGGGCTGCGATGTGTCGAGAGCTGCAGCGATTGTTCGCTCAATGGCTCGGAGCAAACGTTTGCATAGTCTGTACCAAATCACCCGAGGTCTTTGAATTAAAAGCCGATTCGGCGTTTGAGCTGATCATTGGGTTAGAAAAACGCGCTGAAATCGGGCATGGCGCGTGCGCATGAGCGCATGGAGGGGTCTGATCGCCCTGCGTCGCAACAACCCGTTCGATTGAAATAATCCAGCAAAAAATGGGTTCTAGGATGGCCGCCGCCCATGGAAGGCATGTGTGTCCAAGGAGGAAACGAGTAGGCCGAGGCCGCGCTGGGCTTCGCTTGCCGCCAGGGAGGGTATCCATGACAAGGATGCCCCACGGTTTCGGCTGTGGGGCAGTTTCCCGAACTGTCCGAGCCCTGGCCGGGCCGCTGGCGTGTTGCATCATTTGAGTCTCGCAAGGAGAACGCAGGATGAGATCGACCATGATCAAGAGGCTGCACCTGGGGGTACTGAGTGTTCTATTGGCGGTCTCGGCGGAGTCCGTCGCGCAGACGCTGGTCCAGGCACCGGCAGGGCCGGTCCAGGGTGTCGTCATCGACAACGTGACCGCCTACAAGGGCTTGCCCTATGCCCAGGCGCCGGTCGGTCCGCTGCGCTGGCGGGCGCCGGTGGCGCTGTCGGCCTGGACACAGACGCGTGTCGCGGACGATTTCGCCGCCGCTTGCCCCCAGCCAAGGCCGGCCACCCCGAGCCTTTACGCGCCAGCGCTGGCCAAGATGTCCGAGGACTGCCTGTACCTCAACATCTGGGCGCCGGTGAAGGTCGAGAAGGCGCCGGTCATGGTCTGGATCCACGGCGGCAGCCTGATGGCCGGTGCCGGCAACGATGGCCTTTATGATGGTGCGGCGCTGGCCGCCCAGGGCGTGGTTGTGGTGACGATCAACTACCGTCTCGGCGTGCTGGGCTACTTGGCCCACCCTGAATTGAGCGCCGAGAACCTTGAGGGTATTTCGGGCAACTATGGCTTGCTTGATCAGATCCAGGCGCTGAAATGGGTGCGTGACAACATCGCGGCTTTTGGTGGTGATCCATCCAATGTAAGCATCGCGGGGGAATCCGCAGGTGGTCTCAGCGTGCTCTACCTGATGGCTTCGCCCCAGGCGCGAGGGCTGTTTCACAAGGCTGTGGCGCAGAGCGCCTACATGATCTCCACGCCTGAGTTGCAACGCTCCAGCCATGGCGATGTACCGGCACAGGAGAGCGGCCGGCGATTGGCGCAGCGCCTGAAGCTGGATATCGCGGGCCTGCGCAAGATGGAGGCAATGGCGCTGGTCAGGGCTGCCGAGGCAATCCATTTCATGCCATCGGGGACTGTCGATGGCAAGATTCTGCCGCGCCAGCTTGTCGAGACCTTCAACCGCGGCGAGCAGGCACCGGTACCGCTGCTGGCGGGCTTCAATGACGGCGAAATCCGCTCGTTGCCGTTCCTGGCTCCGCCGGCTCCGGCCACTGCGCAGGCGTATGAAGCCACCATCCGGGCACGGTATGGGGACCTTGCCGATGCGTTCCTGCGTCAGCATCCGTCATCCGCGATGACAGAAAGTGTCCAGACCGTCGTTCGGGACGCCATGTACGGCTGGACGGCCGAGAAGCTGGTGCGCAAACAGACCGAACTTGGCCAGCCTGCCTACTTCTATTACTTCGATCACGCTTACCGCGCGACCAACGACGCCAAGCTTCACGCGTTCCATGCGGCGGAAATCCCCTACATTTTCGCTACCTTCGACCGTACGCCGGCCGCTTGGCCGCGCCCTCCGCTGACCCGTGGCGAGGCGCGCTTCAGCGAAGCCTTGAACCAATACTGGGGTTCGTTCATCCGCACGGGCCAGCCGCGGGCCGAGGGGCAGGCGCAATGGCTGGCCTATGGGCAAGACCGCAACTACCTTGCTTTTGAAGACGTTCCGCGAGCAGGCCGACATCTGGCCAAGGGCATGTTCGAGTTGAACGATGAGGTGGTGTGCCGTCGCTTCAAGGAGGGCGGCGTACCCTGGAACTGGAACGTTGGTCTGCGGGCGCCTTCGGCAATGCCGCCTGGCTGTTGACCCTGCTTCGGGGCTGAGCGATGGGGTGCGCGGAGCACCGCATATCCATCGCCATCCGCCGGGCATCACTTCACTGCAACGTCTCGGGCTTCCTCCCCTGGGAAGCCTTCTTCAATCCCTGTTCCATCCGCCCGATCACCTGCGCCAGTATCGCCGCTCTTTCCAGTTCTCCTGACGCCTTCATCCGGGCATGATCTCTTCGCAGGTTCAACAGGCATTTTTGCAGTCCAAGTGCCGAGCTGTCGTAGTTGTCCATGCTGTACTCGTTGGTCGTGGGCATCCGTGCCGTTGTAAGAAAGGCTCGACGGTATCAGGTCAATTCTCCCGCCAATACTGATTATTCATACACTGGCTCACAATCCCGTAGAAACGTCCTACATCGACAAAAGAGGCGTCTTACAGGATGGCTTGGGTGAGTGTTTCGGGATGCTTCCGCTCATTTTGCGGCAGGCCCCGAAGTACAAGGCCTGCCGCGTAAAAGACGAGTCGTAGCGATAATCCGTGTTGCCCGGCACCCAACACGCGCCACTGAAACGGTATGTTGCAATTGCCCCTAGAGGTGGTCCGCATCCACCAACGCCTTGACGAACGCCTCGGGCGCTTCCTGCGGCAGGTTGTGGCCGCTCCCACGCAGATTACTAAAGCCCGCTAAATCAAAGAGTCACGATTTGAAAGTGCTTGAGCATCAGCGTTCACCTGGGCCAGCAGCCAGTTCACCACCTGCTCGGCGGCCGAGCCTGCCAGCGGCGCATGGCTGGCCAGCAAGTGGAAGCCGGCGTCGCTGCGCAATTCATGGCCTTCCAGCGCCAGCACCAAGGCCCCGGCTTTCAGGGCATTCTCCACCAGCAGGCGCGGCACCAAGGCGATGCCCATGCCTTGCTCGGCGGCCTCGATGGCGAGGATGGTTTGCGAGAACACCGGGCCGTTGAACCGTGTGCCGGGCAACGCGTAGTGGTCGAACCAGCGCTTCCAGTTGTTGTGGCTGTCGGAGATCAGCGGGTGTTGCGCAAGCTCCGCGGCTTGCCGCCAAGGGTGCTCACCGCGCAACCCCGGCGCGCACACCGGCACCGCCACGCCGGGCAGCAGGGGCAGGGCGTAGGCCTCGGCGAAGGGCGGCGCCCCCCAGCGCACGGCCAGGTCCACCGCACCCTTGCCGCTCAGGGGGCGGGTACTGTCGGAGGCGTCGATCATCAGGGCCACCTGCGGATGCGCCTCGGCCAGGCGCCCCAGGCGCGGGATCAGCCAGCGGCTGGCGAAGGCGGGGGTGGTGCTGAGCAGGACCTGCTGCGGATCGCGCTGGTTGTCGCGCTCCAGCAGTTCGCCGGTGGCGTCCTCGATGATCTCCAGGGCCAGGCGCACGCGGGCCAGGTAGTCGGCGCCGTCCCGGTTGGGCCGCAGGCCACGGGGCAGGCGCTCGAACAAGGGGCGGCCAAGTTTGTCTTCCAGGGTGCGCACCTGCTGGGCGACCGCGCCCGGCGTGACATGCAGCTCGTCGGCGGCAGCGCGAAAGCTGCCCAGGCGGGCGGCGGCCTCGAAGGCCACCAGGTGATTGACGATGGCGGGGGCGTTGCGTCGCTTGGGCGCGCTCATCCAGTAGATTTCCTGCAGGCTGCTGCCAGTATTCGTGATTGGTGCGTTGAGCCGGATTCTGGCTTCATGGGCCCACTTGATCAACTCCCGGAAGGAGCGGCATATGTCTTCTCAGAAAGTGGCAATCATCACCGCAGGTGGCAGTGGCATGGGCGCGGAGGCTGCGCGGCGGTTGGCTGCCGACGGTTTCAGGGTGGCGATCCTGTCGTCCTCGGGCAAGGGCGAGGCCCTGGCGGCCGAGCTGGGCGGCATCGGTGTGACGGGCTCCAACCAGTCGGCAGAGGACCTGCAGCGTCTGGTCGATACCGTGATGCAGCAATGGGGGCGTATCGATGTGCTGGTCAACAGCGCCGGGCATGGCCCGCGTGCGCCGGTGCTCGAGCTCAGCGACGAGGACTGGCACCGGGGCATGGAGGTGTACTTCCTCAACGTGGTGCGCCCGACCCGCCTGGTGACCCCGATCATGCAGCGGCAGCAGGGCGGGACCATCATCAATATCTCGACCTTCGCCACCTTCGAGCCGGATCCGGCATTCCCGACCTCCGGCGTGTTCCGTGCCGGGCTCGCGGCCTTCACCAAACTGTTCGCCGACCGTTACGCGGCCGAGAACATCCGCATGAACAACGTGCTGCCAGGCTTCATCGACAGCCTGCCGGAGAAGGAGGAATTCCGTAGCCGGATTCCCATGGAGCGGTACGGTAAGGCCGAGGAAATCGCGGCCACTGTCGGCTTCCTTGCCTCCGAGGGCGCGGGTTACATCACCGGGCAGAACCTGCGGGTTGATGGGGGGATTACCCGTTCGGTGTAGGTGACATGGCGAGCCTGTGGCAGGGCGGCGACTTCCGTTAGGATGTCGCCCCTGTTTCCCGCTATCCGGATTCCGCCCATGAGCACACCGACATTCCGCCAGGCCACCTCCAGCGATGTGGACCGCTGCTACCAGATCGAGACCAGCGCCTACGAAGGCGACGAAGCCGCCACCCGGGAAAAGATCGCCACGCGCATCGCCCAGTACCCGGAGGGCTTCCTCGTGCTGGAGGCCGAGGGCCAGGTGATCGGCTTCATCAACAGCGGTTGCGCCGACCAGGTGGTGATGTCGGACGAGGCTTTCAAGGAACTGGTCGGGCATGACCCGCAGGCGCCCAATGTGGTGATCATGTCGGTGGTGCTTGACCCCGCGTACCAGGGCCAGGGCCATGCCAGCCGGTTGATGGCGCGCTTCGTCGCGCAGATGCGCGAGCGCGGCAAGGCCACCATCCACCTGATGTGCAAGGAGCGCCATGTCGGGTTGTACGAGAAGATGGGCTACGCCTATGTACGCCCGTCGGCTTCCGACCATGGCGGCATGGCCTGGCATGAAATGGTCATGGTGCTGTAGAGGCCCTTCGACTAGCATCGACGCTTTTCGCAGCCAGGGAGAGGCCTGTGAAGTACGTCGTGATCGAGACACACCGCAGTGAGTATCCTGCGCCCATCACCTTCGCCCGTGGCACGCTGCTGGAGATCGGCCAGCGCTACGAGGGCGACGAGCAGTGGGAGGACTGGTACCTGTGCAGTTGCCAGGGCCAGGCAGCAGGGTGGGTGCCAGCCCAGTTCATCGAACGGCTGGGCGTGGGCCGGGGCAGGGCGCTGGAAGCCTATTCGGCCCATGAACTGGACGTCGACCCCGGCCAGCAGCTCGATAGTCTGCGCCCCTTGAATGGCTGGGCCTGGTGTCGCCGGGTGAGCAATGGCGAGCTCGGCTGGGTGCCGCTGGCCAAGCTGCGCGCGCTGGCGTGATCAGCGTGCGGCCAGCACCGCCGCACTGTGCAGAACGCGCGCATAGTCCATGGCCAGGTTGCTCAGCGCCAGGGCATGGACATCCTCCGCCGGCCACAGCCGGCCTTGCAGATCATGCTGGTCGAAGGTGTAGCAGGCGTCGCCCACCACCACCGTTGCGAACCCCAGGTTGCCCGCCGAGCGTGCGCTCGACTCTACCGAGTTGTTGGTGATCACGCCGGTGATGACCAGTTGCTGGATGCCGCGCTGGTGCAGCCAGTTTTCCAGGCCGCTGTTGCAGAAAGCGTCGGGCAGGTGTTTTTCAAACACGGCCTCGTTCGCCTGCGGGGTGAAGGCGGGCTGGAACTCGCAGCCGGGCTGACCTGGCCGGAACACCGAATCCGGATCGCGGGAGATATGGCGCACGTGCACCACCGGGCGCGTGCTCGCGCGCCAAAAGGCGAGCAGTTCGCTGATGCGCTGTTCGGCTTCGGGGTTGTTGCGACGGCCCAGGCGAGGGTGGTTGATGCCGTTCTGCATGTCGATGATCAGCAGGGCGGCGTTGCTGGCGAGCGCGGTCATTTGCGGTGGTTCTCCTTGTCTGGGCTTCGGACCGTAGCATAGGTGTGTTGCCTGCGCGGATGTATCGCGGGGCAAGCCCGCTCCCACGCCGACCGCGTTGACCTCACGTTGTGCACTCGTGAGAGCGGGCTTGCACCGCGATGGTCGATTACCATCTGATCCGCTTTTTTTCCACGAACCTGAATCTGTAACCGTATCAGCCGCTGCCGGACAATACGCCCAGGCCCAGCCTTCCAATCCGGTGTGCGCTGGGCAGGCTGCCCCGCTGCACTACCGCAGCGGCCAGCCCCGCCGTTACGTCATCACACTGTAGAGGTTCCGATGGGCAAGCTCGCGCTGTTTCTGGGTGGTTTTCTGCTGCTGACTATCATGATTGGCCTGCTGGGCACCATTCCGCCAAGCTGAGCCGCAACTTTTTCCTGTCCCGGCCCGCCTGGCGCAATGGCGGGCCAGACTCTTCCCTCCCGGTTTTCCCGCCGAATACCGCAGTCGTCTAGACAAGCGGTAGCTGCAAGTCGTTCTCAAGTGCAAGTCGCTCGTGTAATCTCCCGCCCCCAATCAAAGGGCCCGGGCACACGGGCCATTCACTTGCCTTGGAGACAATACACACTATGGAATGCAAGAAAGGCACTGCAGCGATGCTGGAGTGGCGCGGTCGTTTTCTCGGCGAGGGCATCCTCCACGAAGAGGACTACGATCAGGCACTGCGCCGTGCCGAAGAGTTGGAGCGTTCCGGTGTGATCAGCGCAAGCGAATGGATCGAGTTGGTCAAGCTGGCCAACGTGGCCTTGCTGCGCTTGTAATTTTTCCTTCAAGGCTTGCGGAAACTGTCCACAAAAATCGTGGGTAGGTCTGTGGATAAAACGCTACAGGCCAGTATTGGCAAGCACTCTGTTAGATTGAGCAGAAATTGAGCAGGCCTGTTCAGGGCTGTTCCCATAGGCGCGGACGGGCATCGCGCAGGGCCTGCAGCAGCTCGCGAGCCCGTGCCGGCAGGTCGCCGGCGGGGTACACGGCATGCATCTGCGGGTCGTGCCCGGTGCTGGATGTCAGGTGAAAATCGGGGCAGACCCGCACCAACCGTCCGGCTCGCACCTCCGGTTCCCCCAGCCAATCGGCCAGCCGCGCGATGCCGGCGCCCGCCAGGGTGGTTTGCAGTACTGCCACCCCTGAGCCCAGGCGCAGCCGCGGCCGTGGGCGCAGGCTGGAGATGCGCCCATCCTTGCTGAAATGCCAGGCCTTGAGGATGCGCGGTGCGGTATGCAGGATCAGCGCATGCCGTTCCAGGTCTTCCAGCCCTTGGGGCGTGCCGGCCTGCGCCAGGTACTCAGGACTGGCGTACAGGTGGCGGCGGTAACGCCATAGCGGGTAGCCGATCAGTTCGCTGGACTGTGGGAAGGCTCCGCGGATCACGAAGTCCAGCTTGCCTTGCAGCGGATCCAGAGCCTGATCGTTGTACTGCACGTCAAGGGTGACATGAGGGTGGCGACGAGAGAACTCGGCCAGCACTCCCGGCAATATCTGCTGGGCCAGAACCTCGGGCGCGGCCAGGCGGATCCAGCCCTTGGCGTTGCCGGTCAACGCGGCCAACTCGTCGGCGGCATCACGTTGCACATCCAGCAAGCGTTCGGCGTGAGGCAGCAGACGCTCGCCGGCCTCGGTCAATGACACCGCGCTGGCGCTGCGGTTGAACAGCTTGGCGCCGCTGTTGTCCTCCAGCGCCTGCACCGCACGAGTTACTGCGCTGGGCGAACGACCCAGGGCACGGGCGGCGCTGACAAAGCTGCGCTTGTGCGCAACGCTGACGAACGCTTGTATTTCACGCAGCATGTCCAGCGCCATGCAAGGGCTCCTTGTTGCAGTTTTCGCAATATGGCATTTCAACACAAGCACGGCGCTTTGATTAGTCTGGCAGCCTGTTTTGTGCCGCCTGGACCTTCGAGATGATGGATATTGCCCTGCTTTCGCTGTTTGCCTTCGCCGCTGGCCTGATCGACGCTGCCGTCGGTGGTGGCGGGCTGATCCAGATCCCCGCGCTGTTCAACGTGCTGCCCAACGCCCAGCCGGCGGCACTGCTGGGCAGCAACAAGCTGGCCTCGGTGTGCGGTACCACGTTCGCGGCGCGTTCGTTCATCCGCAAGGTCAAGCTGGACTGGGGGTTGATCGTGCCAGCGGCGCTGAGCGCCTTCGTGATGTCGTTCCTCGGCGCGGCCACCGTATCCCTGGTGCCGGCGAGCGTGATGCGCCCGATGGTGCTGGCGCTGATCGTGCTGATGGCCATCTACACCTTCTGCAAGAAGGATTTCGGCACCCTGCACAAACCCATGGCCATCGGCCGCAAGGAACAGTGCCTGGCGGTGCTGATCGGTGGCGCCATCGGCTTCTATGACGGGCTGTTCGGGCCGGGCACCGGCAGTTTCCTGATCTTCCTGTTCATCCGCTTCTTCGCCCTGGATTTCCTGCATGCCTCGGCCTCGGCGAAGCTGGTCAACATCGCCACCAACCTGGCCGCGCTGGTGTTCTTCATCCCGTCGGGCAATGTGCTGTGGGCCATCGCGCTGCCGATGGCGCTTTTCAATGTCCTTGGCGCGCTGACCGGCACCTGGCTGGCGGTGCGCAAGGGCGCGGGGTTCGTGCGGGGGCTGTTCCTGGTGCTGCTGTGCGTGCTGATCGCCAAGCTGAGCTGGGACCTGCTGGCCGGTTGACTCACACCACCTGGCGCTGCCCATCGGCTTGTTCGACACGGTTACGGCCCTGGGCCTTGGCCCGGTAGAGCGCCTGGTCGGCGCTGGCCAGCAGCACGTCGAGGCTGGGTGCCGGGGTGCCGGCGGCGCAACCGCTCACACCGATGCTCACGGTGATCCGCAGCGACTGCCCGGGCTGCGCGATGTGCTGGTCCTGCACCGCCCGGCGCAGGCGCTCGGCGGTGAACCTGGCCAGCTCCGGCGCCAGCCCCGGCACGACGATGACGAACTCCTCGCCGCCCAGGCGGGCGAACAGCTCGCCATCGTGCAGCTGGTCCTGCAGGGTCATGGCGAACTGGCGCAGCACCTGGTCGCCGATTGCGTGGCCATGCTGGTCGTTGATGGTCTTGAAGTGATCGATGTCGAGCATCATCAAGGTCAGCGGCGCTTGCTGGCGGTTGTCGAGCAGGGCGTGGGCGCGGCGGATGAAGGCGCTGCGGCTGAGGGCCCCGGTCAGGTGGTCGATGGTCGCCTGGTGCGCCAGGCGCGCCATCAGGCTGCGGTTGGCGCTGCTGACGCAGGCCAGCACCAGCGGGCCGAGCACCAGCATGGCGATGCCCAGGCGCGCCGACATCAAGGTAGTGACCCCCGACTCGCTCTGCGGGATGTTGAAGTGCATGAGGTTCTGCGCCACGGCGACGATCAACGTGCTGCCCGCGGTGAGGGCCAGCAGCGACACGAGAAAGGGCGAATAGCTGAGCGCGCACCACAACAGCGCGGCAATCGGGAAAGCGATGGCGCCGGGCCCGCCGAAGATGATACTGACGCTCAGCGAGGCGAACAGCACCAGCAACGGCGCCAGGCGCACCGTCTGGCCGGTGCTGCCGGGGCGGGTCAGGGCCCTGGGCGATGGCGCGGTGAGCAGCACCGGCAGGACTAGCACGCTGGTGGAGAACTGTTCGCTGAACCAGGCCAGCCAGGTGGCGCGCAGCGATTGTTCGAACCACGGCGCGGCCATCATGCAGGCCAGGCTCGCGGCGACCACCGCACCGACGGCGCAGGCACCGAACAGGCACAGAGTGCCGTGCGGGGTGCGCAGGCGACGATGCACGCGCGGCAGCCGAGCCATCAGGTACCAGATGGTGGCGATGGCGCCGAGGTTGCACAGGTTGAACCACAAGGCCGGGCGCCAGGCGCTGCCGCAGGCCAGGTCGGCACCGACCATGGCCAGATAGACCAGGGCAAAGCCGCCGGGGCTGGCTTGGCGTGGGTTGCGCAGCAGCACGCCGGCGAGTACCGCGTTCACCGGCCAGAACAGCGACAGAGATTCGATCGGGCGGGCGAGGATGCCGCCCAGAGTCAGCGCCAGGGTCAAGCCGAACAGAATCAGCGGGGGTAGCAGGCGTGACGGAACTGGAGACACCATGGGCTCGACCGACAAGCGAAGACAGAATCCAGGAAAACGGCTGTAGGCACCTGGGACGATGTCGTGTCAGTGTCTTTCAACTGGTCAATTGATGTCAATTCGCCGCAATCGGCCCGGATCGTGCTCACGACTACAGCTCGAACACCCACGGCACCATCAGCACGGTCACCAGCATCACCAGCAGGGTGAACGGCACGCCGACCTTGACGAAGTCGGCGAAGCGGTACTGGCCGGGCCCCAGCACCAGGGTGTTGACCGGAGACGACACCGGCGTCATGAACGCCGCCGACGCCGCCAGGGCCACGGTCATGGCGAACGGGTAGGGCGACATGCCCAGCTGCTGCGCGGTGCTCACCGCCACCGGGGCCATCAGCACCGCGGTGGCGGTATTGGAGATGAACAGTCCGATCAGCGCCGTCACCGCGAACAGGCAGGCGAGGATCACGCTGGGCCCGGCGCCGCCGAGCGCACCGACCAGCGCACCGACGGCCAGGTCGATGCCGCCGGTCTTCTGCAGGGCCAGGGCAAAGGGCAGCATGCCGACGATCAGCACCAGGCTCTGCCAGTGGATGGCGCGGTAGGCGCTGTTCATGTCGATGCAGCGCCCGGCGCCCATCAGCAGGCAGCCGATCAGCGCGGCGATGACGTTGGGCACCAGGCCGCTGACCATCAGCCCGACCATTACCGCCAGGCTGATCAGCGCATAGGGTGCCCGGGCGCGTGCCGGCGCGACCTGGTCGATTTCCGCCGGCAGGCTCAGTACCAGGAAGTCGCGCGGCTTGCCCTGCAGCTGGCGCACCGCCTTCCACGGGCCGACCACCAGCAGGGTGTCGCCCAGGCGCAACTTTTCTTCCACCAGTTGCCCTTCGATGGCTTGCTGGTCACGGCGCAGGCCGACCACGTTGAGGTCGTAGCGGGTGCGAAAGGCCAGCTCGAGGATGTTCTTGCCGATCAGTTGTGAGCCCGGCGGCAGCGATATCTCTGCCATGCCCAGTTCCTGGGACTGGTCGATGAAGTAGGCGGCCTTGAAGTGCAGGGGCTCGAGCAGCATGGTCTGGCACAGGCTGCGCAGGTCGTCGCGGTTGGCGAACAGGTCCAGCAACAGCACGTCGCCCTGCTGCAGCAAGGTGCCGGAGTCGGCGCCGATCACCCGGGTGGTGAACTTGTGCTGGCGTTCGATGCCGATCACGTTGGCGCCGTGGCGGGTGCGCAGCTCCAGCTCGCCGAGGGTATGGCCGATCAGCGGCGAATGGGGGCGGATGCGCAGGCGGCGCTCGCGGCCGTTGAGTTTGTAGTCCAGCACCAGGTCGAGCAGGGTGCGGCGGCTTTCGACCCGGCCGTCCTTGCGCACCTCGCCGTTGAGCCAGTGGCGGGTCAGCAGCATGTAGCCGATACCGAGCACCAGCACCACCAGGCCAAAGGGGGTGAAGCTGAAAAAGCCGAAGCCGCTCTCGCCGTGGCGCACCAGCTCGCTGTGCACCACCACGTTCGGTGGTGTCGCCACCAGGCTCAGCATGCCACTGATCAGGCCGGCGAAGCTCAGCGGCATCATCAGCCGGCTGGGCGAAAGCTGCTGGCGCGCGGCAATGCTCAGCACCACCGGGATGAAGATCGCCACCACGCCGGTGGAACTCATCACCGAACCCAGGCCGGCCACGGCCACCATCAGCAGCACCAGCAGGCGCGCCTCGCTGTTGCCTGCGCGCTCGCTCATCCACTCGCCGATGCGGTAGGCGATGCCGGTGCGCACCAGCCCTTCGCCGATCACGAACAGGGCTGCGATCAGCACCACGTTGGGGTCGCTGAAGCCGGCCATGGCCTGCTCCACGGTGAGGATGCCCGACAGCGGCAGGGCGACGATCACCAGCAGGGCGACCACGTCCATGCGCGGGCGGTTGAGGATGAACAGGGTGACGACGACGGCCAGCAGGCCAAGGACCCAGAGCAGCTCATGGTTCATGGGGAGGGGGTGTTCCTTCACACAGGCACGAAAGGCAATGGCCTTAGTGTGGCAGCTTGACGCGACCGCGTCGTTGACGTGCTGCAGTGTTTTGCCGGGTGATGACGCGGCCAGGGGTTGGGGCGGGCCGCTCGGCGACCCGTTGGAGCAGCCGCTAGCGGCCGCGCCGCCGCGACACCCGCGCTTCGATGTTCTTGCGCCCGATCAACAGCGGCGGTTTCTCCACAACCGGCTCGTCGGCCAGCCACTTGTACATCACCAGGCAGTCGACCAGGCCGAATTCAGCATGGCGGTAGGCCTTGGGCAGGCGGCCGACGGTCTCGAAGCCGAGCTTGTGCCACAGCGCCACGGCCACTTCGTTGGTCGCCACCACCGAATTGAACTGCAGGGCCAGGAAGCCTTCCTGGCGGGCGAGCTTCTGCGAATGCTCGCACATCAGCCTGGCCACGCCACGGCCACGGGCGTTTTCGCACACCATGTAGCCGCAGTTGCCCACGTGCGCTCCGGGCCCGGCGGCATTGGCCTTGAGGAAGTAGGAACCGAGCAGTTCGCCATCTGCCTCGGCCACCAGGGTGCGCAACGGGCTCTCCAGCCACAGCGTGCGGGCCTGGTCGATATTAAGAGCGGGGTCGAAGGCATAGGTCTGGCGAGCCTGGACAATGGCCTGGAAGGTCGGCCAGAAGCGCTCGAAGTCTTCCGGGGTCATGGGGCGAATCTGGATCATGGCGGTTCCTGCACGGGCTGAGCCGCCAAGTCTGGGTGCCAGGGCGTCGTCGCGCAAGGGCGGCGACGCCTTGGTGTGTCAGGCGCCGGCCTTGCCCACCGCGTCCAGGGCTCGGGCCGAGTAGACCAGTGCCGCGCCGGCGTTCATCGCCACCGCCACGCCCAGGGCCTCGGCGATCTCCTCGCGGGTGGCGCCATGCTTGACCGCCTGCTGCGAATGCACGGCGATGCAGCCGTCGCAGCGGGTAGTGACGGCCACGGCCAGGGAGATCAGCTCGCGGGTCTTGGCGTCCAGGTGGTTGGTCTTGGCCCCGGCGCCACTGGCGGTCATGTAGCCGGCCACGGTATCGGGGGAGAGTTGCTTGAGATCGCCGATGCCGGCCATCAACTGCTTACGGTAGGCGTCCCAGTCCATCATGCTCATCGTCTTCACCTTGTCAGGTTGGCAACAGGAGCTTTCAGGCTAGTCGAAGACGGGATGTGCAGCGGGGAAAACACTCGCGGGGCAAGCCTGCTCCCACTGCTGGCAGGAGCGGGGTTGCCCCGCGAGGATGACGACCGGATCAGATGTAGATGAACACCAGCACCAGCGCCGCGACCACTGCCCACTTCTCCAGGTAGTAGCGGGTGCGGTTGCGCTTTTTCATGGCCTTGCCGCGCTCACGGATCTTGTAGATACGAGTGAACAGGCGGTTGATGCCGCCGGTTTTGTCATTGGCATCGTTGGGCGCGGCAGCGGCGGCCATCACGTTGCGGCTGAACCAGCGGTTGAACGCAGCCGCCCAGCGGTACTTCAGTGGACGCTCGACGTCGCAGAACAGGATGATGCGGTTGTGCTCGGTGGTGTTGGCGGCGTAGTGGATGTAGGTTTCGTCGAACACCACGCCCTCACCGTCGCGCCAGGAGTACTTCTCGCCGTCCACGTCGATGTAGCAGCCATCGTCGTTGGGCGTGTCCAGGCCCAGGTGGTAGCGGTAGGAGCCGGCGTACGGGTCACGGTGGCGTACCAGCTTGGCGCCCGGCGGCAGGGTGGCGAACATCGCCGCCTTGACTGTGCCGATGCCGGCCAGCAGTTCGGTGGTACGCGGGCACAGGGTCATCGCCGAGGGGTGGCTCTCGCCGTACCACTTCAGGTAGAAGCGCTTCCAGCCGGTCTTGAAGAACGAGTTGAAGCCGACATCGTCATAGTTGTCGGACTTCTTGATCTCGCCGGCCTGCAGCAATTGCTGGCCTTCCTTGCGGATCTCCTGCCAGTGGTCCTGCAGCACTTGCAGCTCAGGGAAGGCGCTGACCGGCAGGTAAGGCTTGGCCGGGTGCTTGGAGAACAGGTACAGGAAGGCGTTGACCGGGGCCAGGAAGCTGGAGTGGTCACCGAGCTGGCGGGTCAGCTTGTGACGAACCCGACCGCGCAGGTGAACATAGGCGATCGAGAGGACGAAGATCAGTACGAATGCAATTTTCATGGACGTTTACTTGTCGAAAAAATGGCCATGCGCCATGGCGTAAGCCCGCCAGCATAAACAATCGTGGCCAGGGTTTGTACTTATTGTTACGACAAAACGGCCCGACTTAGGTGGCATGGCCTACAGCTTGCGCAAACGATTCATCCGCATGAGTGGGTATTTCTGACGACCCGGCGTTTACAATCCGGTGGCCGTCCATCCAGCAAGGAACTCCCGATGATTCAGGACGCACGCCCTAATGGGGCCCCCTTCAAGCGGCTGTTCTTCGCCCTGTCGCTGGGCGACGAACAGCGCCGTGGCATCAGCCAGTGGCGGCGTGGTCTGGGCCTGCGCAGCGGCAAGCCAGTGCCAAGCGAGAACTTCCATGTCACCTTGCTGTTCCTGGGCGATGTCGATGCCGCCCAGGTGCCGGCGGTGTGCGCTGCGGTGGATACGCTGCGGCTTCCTGAGGCCAACCTGCGCCTGGTCCTCGACCAGTTGCAGGTGTGGCCGCGGGCTTCGGCGTTGGTGCTTGCGCCCGAGCAGGCGCCGCTGGCCCTGCGCCAGCTGGTGTACGGCTTGCAGCAGGCGCTGCTGCCCCTGGGTATCGAGCCGCAGGTGCGCGATTACCGGCCGCACTTGACCCTGTCCCGGGATTTTCCTGGCCCCTTGCCGGAGGCGGCCGAGGCGCCGGCGTTCCACCTCATCGCCCGCCACTTCACCTTGTACGAGTCACGCAAGGGCCGCTACTGGCCCTTGGCCGAGTGGTCCCTGGCGCAGTGAAAGTGACGGTCGATGCCCAGGCCGTCGAGGAAGTCCTGGTCGTGGGAAATCACCAGCAGCGCGTTGGGGTAGTCCACCAGCACTTCCAGCAGGTGGGTGCGCATGCGCAGGTCGAGGTTGTTGGTCGGCTCGTCGAGGATCAGTAGCTGCGGCGGCCGGGCGGCGATGCAGGCCAGGGACAGGCGCGCCTTCTCGCCGCCGGACAGCCCCGCCACCGGAGTCTGCACCGCATCGGCCTGGCGGAACAGGAAGTCCGCCAGGTGCGCGCGTAACTGTTCCTGCGGCCAATCCGGCACTAGTCGCGCCAGGGCTTCCTGCACATTGGCATCGGCGGGCAGGGTGTCGTAGTGCTGGTCGATGTAGCCGATCTGCTCGGGCGCCGGCAGCAGCCAGTCGCCACGGCGCCAGACCCGCGGGTCGCCGAGGATCGCCCGCGCCAGGGTGGACTTGCCGCTGCCGTTGTTGCCGGTCAGGGCCAGGCGTTCGCCGCCGTCCAGCTGCAGGTCGATGCCGCTGAGCACCGGCGCATCGGCGTAGCCGACGCTGCCGCCACGCACCTGGATCAGCACCCGCGACGACTGGCCCGTCGCCGGCAGGTGGAAGCGTGGCACGATCACCGGCTCCGGGCGCAGCTCGGCCAGTTGCTCGCCGAGCTCGCGCTGCTGCTGCAGGATCTGCGCCTGCTTGCGCCCGGCGGTGGTGTTGCCGCGGCCCAGCTTGGTCGGCGAGCGCACGGTCGCCCACTTGCTGTTCTGGATCGCCTTGACCCCGCGCTTGCGGGCGCCGGCGGCGCGGGCCTGTTCCTGCATCAGCGAGTCGTGGGCGTCGTCACGGGCACGGCGCACCTCGGCGATGCGCTTGTCGAGCACGCCGCGCTGCAGGTCGCGCTCGGCCATGTAGTCGGCGTAGCTGCCGTTGAACACATCCAGGCGCCCGTGGTGCAAGTGCCAGAGCGTGTCACAGGTCTGGTTCATCAGGGCCACGTCGTGGGTCACCAGCACCAGGGTGCCGTGGAAATGCTCGAGCATGCGCGCCAGCGAGCGGCGGTTGGCGGCATCCAGATGGTTGGTCGGCTCGTCCAGCAGCAGCAGGTCGGGGCCCAGGGCCAGGGCCTGGCTCAATGCCTGGTTGACACGCTGCCCGCCGCTGAGTGACGACTCGCCGTCCAGTACCTGGGCCACATGGCCGACACGCAAACCGCCGTGGCGCTCGAGGTGCCCCTCGCTGGGCGCCAGGCTGCCCTGCAGCAGGCGCAGCAGTGACGACTTGCCGCTGCCGTTGTCGCCGATGATGGCGATGCGCTGCCCCCATTCGATGCGCGCGTCGAGTTCGCTGAAACAGTGTTTGCGGCCATGGTGCAAACCCACGCCGAGCAGTTCGATCATTGCCATTGGATGGCGGCCCTCCTGGCCGGGCCGGTCAGCGTCGTGGCCAGGGCATCGAGCAGGATGCGCCGGATGGCCGCGGCCTGGGGCCGGATGAAGAAGTGGTCGCCGGCGAAACCGTGGTGGCTGCAGCCGGCGCTGGTCTCGTCGGCCCAGGCGACGAGGTCGGCGGGGGCAACATGGGGATCGTCGTGGCCGGCCAGCACGTGGATCGGCACCGGCAGCGCCGGGCGCTGCCGGTAATGGTAGTCGCCCACCAGGCGAAAGTCGGCGCGCAGGGTCGGCAGCACCAGGCCGAGCAGGTCCGGGTTGGCCAGCACGCCCGGGGGCGTGCCGTTGTAGCCGCGCAACTGCTCCAGCAACTGTATGTCGTCGAGCCGGTGCAGTGGCGGCTCGAGGCGGCATACCGAGGGCGCGGCGCAACCGGAGGCGAACAGCCGCAGCGGCAGGGCCAGGCCTTGCTCGCGCAGGGCCTGGCTCAGCTCGAAGGCCAGCAGCGCGCCGAGGCTGTGGCCGAAGAAGGCGAAGGGCAGCCCGTCGTCGCTGGCGCGCAGCATTTGCAGCAGTTCGGCGACCAGGCGTGGCAGGTCGTCGCGCGGCGTCTCGGCCATGCGCGAGCCGCGTCCTGGCAGCTGTACCGCGCACAGTTCCAGGTGCGGGCCCAGGTGCGGGTGCCAGTGCAGGTAGTCGGCGGCGCTGCCGCCGGCGTGGCTGAAGCAGAACAGGCGCAGGCGTGGCGCGCTGACGGTACGGCGTATGAACCAGGTATCGCGAGGGGGCATCGGCTCATCCTTGGCGAGGCGGCAGGGGCTGATCCTGGCGCAGCAGCGCCAGGGGCAGGTTGATCGACGGCAATGCTGGCTGGAAACGGTGGCGCGTGGTCTTGTAGGGCAGCACCTGGCCGGCGGCGATGGTGCCGTACAGGCGAGCCAGGTCGAAGGCCTGGCCATCGGCCCAGGCGCTCACGCTGACCCGGCCGTCGGCGTAGTCCAGCAGCACGCAGGGGATCTGCCGCAGGCCCAGCAGGCGCGCGGCGAACAGGCGATGATTGCCGTCCATCACCAGGCCGCTGCCGCGCTCGACCGGCAGTGCGGTACGCCACTGCTGTTGGCTGAGAATGTCACGCGCCAGCGCCCGCGCATGGCCTTCGTCGATTGCCTCGCTGGCGCGCAGGGTATCGATGGCGGTCAGTTCGATGTCATAGCGGTGGGGCATGGTTCACCTCGCCAGGCGCAGGTCCAGCAGGGTCATGCCGTTGTCCAGCCGGCAGGCTTCGGCAAGGGCCAACCCGGCCTCGGCGGCGAGGGCCAGGTAGTGCGCCTGGCTGCGCTCGCGGCCCGCGCCGATCAGCAGGTTGTGCAGGTCGAGCCAGCGCGCCAAGTCGAAGCCGGGGTCGGGCGCAAGCATCAGTTCCACCAGCAGCAGGCGGCTGTCCGCGCCCATGGCGGTGGCGCAGCGGCCGAGCAGGGCGCCGGCGTGGGCGTCGTCCAGGCGGTGCAACTGGTGGGTCAGCAGGTAGGCGTCGGCAGCGCTCGGCAGTGCCTGCGCGGCATCCTCGATACGCACAAGGCAGGCGCAGCCGGCGAGGTCGAAGGCCGCCTGGATCGCCTGGTCCTGGGCCTGGGCGTCGGCCGCCAGGTAGTCGGCATGCAACCCCGGGCGGCCGGCGCAGTGCTGCAGATAGCGGTAGTAGGGCAGGCCGTGGCGCTGCTCGAATACCGGCCAGCCGAGGCGCACGGCCTGGTACAGGTCGCCCCAGCTGGCGTAGTGCTCGGCACCGTAGAGGCTGGCCGCCAGGTATTGCGATTGCGGATGGTCGCGGCGCAGCAGTGGCGAGGCGCCGGCATGCACGAACCCGTCCTCGTGCTCGGCGAACAGGCCGATACCGCACAGCGCCCGCAGCAGGCGCTGCAAACCGTCGACCGGGCAGCCGCAGGCGCGGGCGAGTGGCTCGATGGCTACCGGTTGTTGGCCGATGTGCTCGGCCACGCCCAGGCGCGCGGCCACATGAATGGCCTGGGATATCTGGAAACCGAAGATCCACAGGCGCAACTGGCGGGCATCGGACATGGTCGCGGGCTCCTTATTCTGGGACAGGTTGGCGTGAGTGGGCGCCGACCAAGGGCGCGGTGCGCTGGTGGAAGCGGCCGAGCATCAGCACCGCGCCCAGGCCGAAGGCCACCAACAGGCCGCCGTTGATGCCCCACAGGCCCAGGCCACCGGGGAACGCCAGCAGGTAGCACAGCGGCATGCCGAGCACCCACAGCAACCCCATGTTCAGCCACATCGGGCCCCATATATCGGGCAGCCCGCGCAACGCCGCGAGCATCAGGTTGCGTAGCGCGTCGAGGGCCTGGCTGAAGGCGACCACTGCCAGCATGCCGGTGGCCAGCGTTGCCAGGGCCGGGTAGTCGGCCCGCGCCGGATCGAGGTAGGCGTTGATGATCTGCCCTGGCAGCAGCAGGTAGACCAAGGCGAGCGCGGCCATCACCGTGCCGACCAGCAGCGACGCGGCCAGGCCGATGCGGCGCACCGCCTGGCCGTCGCCACGGCCCATGGCCCGGCTGATCAGCAACGTGCAGGCCTGGCCGGCGCCCATCGGGATCATCAGCGCCACGGTGGCGCACTGGATGACGATCTGCTGCACGCTCAGCGCGCCGACGCCCAGCCAGCCGACCATGATGTTGACCAGGCTGAAGGCCAGCAGCTCGCTGGCGAACTGCACGGTGATCGGCACCCCCAGGACGAAGAATGCCTTGAGCCGATCCGGCGCCCACAGCCGCTCACGGGTGAACAGCCGGTAGCGGCGCATGGCCGGAGCCAGGGCCAGGTAGCCCAGGGTCAGCGCCAGGATCACCCAGTTCAGCGCCGACACCGCGTGCGCCCAGCCGGCCATGCCCAGCGCGGGCAAGCCCCAGGCGCCTTGCAGCAAACCGTGGCCGAGCAGCAGCACGCCGCCCAGGTTGATGGCGCTGAACAGCATCACCAGGCGCCCCTTGCCGGCTGGGAAGAACAGCTGGTGGCAGCAGGCGGTACACATGAAGGGCAGCATGCCCCAGGCCATGCCGCGCCAGTAACCGGCGGTCAGCGCCTGCAGGGCCTGGGGTTCGCCGAGCAGCGGCATCAGCGTCGGCAGGGCCAGCAGCGCGAGGGCGGCAAGGATGCCGATGGCCACGCTCATGAACAAGCCCTGGCGCAGGTCGATGCCCACCCCCTCGGCATCGCCCTGGCCCAGGCGCCGGGCAATGCAGATACCGGTGGCCAGCAGTGGCGACAGGGCGATGACCTGGATGCTGGTGCACAGCACCGTGACCAGGGCACCGGCGGCCAGCTCGTCGGGCCCCAGGCGGGCGATCAGCAGCATGCCGATGACGTTCACGGCGATGTGCAGCACGCGCACGCCGAGGATCGGCGTGGCCAGCTTGATGATTTCGCGGCACCAGGTGCCGAGTGTGGTTTCAGTCATGGAGGGTCCGTGGTACAGGTGAGCCGCAGCGATGAAGGCTAGAGCGCCGGGAGCGGTGGCGACAGGTGCAATTCCTCATGGTTGCGCGGTATCGCCGGGAACATGCACGCGAACCAGGGTGAGGCCGTGACGTTCGTGCACACTGACTTCGTGGCCGAGGATCGCGCACAGGCGCAGGACGATGGCCAGGCCCAGGCCAACCCCTTCTGGCGGGCAAGGGCCGTCCGCCGCCTGGTAATAAGGGCTGAAGATCCGCTGGCGGTCCTGCTTGGCGATACCCGGGCCATCGTCCCACACCTCCAGCGCCACGCCGCGGCCGGTGCGCCTGGCCGCCACCAGGACTCGGCCCCGGGCGAACTTGCAGGCATTGGCCAGCAGGTTCTCCATCACCCGCGCCAGGCGATGATGGTCGCTGTGCAGGCTCAGGGCGCTGGCGCGCACGCGCAGGTCCAGGCCACGTTGCAGGGCGACATCCTCGAAGCCCAGCTCCAGCTCCTGCAGCAGCGACTGCGCCTGCAGCACCTGGCAGCAGGGTGGCGCCGTGTCGCCGCGCAGGCGCGCCAGGTCGAGGAAGTCGCGCACGTAGGCCTGCAGATTGAGTACCACGTACAGGGTCTTGCCCAGCAGCACGCGGCCTTCGTGCGCATCGCACTGCTGCACGGTGTGCAGCAGCAGTTGCATGGCGTGCAGGCGCTGGCGGAAGTCGTGGGAGGCTTCCTGGAAGAACCGGCAGTCGCGGTCGACCTGGCAGGCCAGCTCGCGGCGCTGACGCGACAGCTCCTGGTTGTGGCCGCGCAACTGGGCAAGGTTGCGTTCGATCTCGGCAAACAGCTCCTGGGCGCGACTGCGCAAAGCCATCAGCACCGCCACGCAGGCCAGCAGAAGCGCCAGCAAGGCCTGGCGGCCCAAGCTCTGGTAAGGCGCCAGCACCGGCGCCAGGGCGCTGCCGAGCACCAGGGTCACGTCGCTGTCGGGCACCCGGCGGAAGGTCAGCAGGTAGCTGTCGCCGTGGGTGTCCTCGCTGATGCTGCTGGCCACCGGCACATGCTGGCTGCGGCCGAACGCCGGGCTATCCGCCAACGCCTGGGCGACCGCTGACGGCTTGCGTGCGGCGGCGTAGGCGACGTGCCCTTCGGCGTCAAGCAGGTACAGCTGGCGATGGGCGCGCAGGGACGGTGCCAGGTGGGTGTCGAGGTAGTGGGCGAGCGCGTCGCCGTCGAGGCGCTGCGGCAGGCCCGCGACCATTTCACAGGCAAGGATCTGCTGGGCCCCGCGCAGGTTTTCCAGCAATCCGGCCTTGAAACGCTGCAAGACGGCACCGCCCAACAGTGCGAAAAGCAGCGAAAGGCCCAGCGTCACCGCCAGGGCGGCGCGCCAGGAGCGGCTGCGGGCCCTGGCCAGTGGCAGGGCAAGCGCCTCAGTGCCAAGCGGTTGGTGTGTCGTAGTCATGCAGATACCCAAGGTCCATTGCACGGGACACCGCGTGGGTGCGGTTGGTCACACCCAGCACACGCATCAGGCCGGTGACATGGTTGTTCACCGTGCCCAGGCTCAGGCCCAGCTCGGCGGCGACCTCCTTGGAGGCCAGGCCGCGGTGCAGCAACTGCAGGATCTCCTGCTGCCGGCGGGTCAGGCGCACGGCGTTGGCGGGGGCGCGGTCATCGCTGATCGGAAAGGTTTTGCGGCCTTGCAGGATTTGCTGCATGGCCGTGGTGAAGTCCTCCAGGTTGGCGGCCTTGACCACATAGCCGAGCAGCCCCATGGCCTGAGCCTGCGCGCTCCAGTCCTGATTGTGGGTGGCCGTCACCACCGCACAGCGTTGTGCCACGCCCAGGCGATGGAAAGTTCTCACCAAGGAGAGCCCGCAGGCATGCGGCACATTGATATCAAGTAATATCCGATGCCAGTCATGTTGATCTTTGAAAGTTTCGATGGCGCTGGGGGCACTGTCGCAAATGAATACATTCAGTGAGCTGTCCATCTTCAACAAGAGTGTTCGGGTGGCATCGGCCACCAAGGGATGATCTTCGACGAGCAATATTCTTTTTACAGTCTGAAAGTGCATCGTTTCAATCCTCGTCACCGGCGCGGGGTGAACCAAAGGCGATGGCGGCCTGCGCTGCCTGAACCTGCGCAGACATTGATATGCCTGGGCGCGTGGGCAGGTTCAGCGGGCGGGCGACTCGTGACGCGACGAGGGCATGGCCGCGGTGCTGACGGAGGGGGAGTTGCACGATGAATCAATTTGCTTGCGGATCATGAGGGGTCTTCCTTGATATTGTAATTCCATACCCTGGAACCGGGCCAGGCACTCATACTCTAGTCCGGATATGCGACGCTGGCACGGGGAAAGTATAGGGGTATTATGACCGTGGTTCATCGGCAAAGTTTGCAAGACAGGTCAATTTCTGAAGTTTCCTGTAAAACGCAAAGTTATTAAACAGCTAGTTTGGCTAACCTTCGCCCCGGCAAGGCCGGGGCGAAGAGGCTGATTCACGCCACCCAGCTGCCATTGACAAAACCGCGGTAGTCGGCCGGCACGAACCACAGGAACAGAATGCCCAGCCGGCCTTGTTCGAGCTTGTCGCGCCAGTGGGGCATCTGCGGGTCGATGAGGTGACCGTCGCCGGGCAGCAAGCGTGCCTGGTGAACCTGGCGCGGGGTTTCCACGCAGATCGGCCAAGCCAGCTGGCGGTCATGCTCCGGCCGGGCTTCGATGGGCAGCGACATCACCCAGGCGAATGCCTGCACATCGTCCTGGTGGCGGGGCAGGGTGGCACCATCCTGGTAGATGGTCAGCGCGTTGTGGCCTGGCTTGACGGGCTCGGGCAGGACCTGGTTGAGCAAGGCGCAGACCATGCCGTGCAGGTAGAAGGTAAACGCGTCGCGGTGGCACCAGAAGCGTTGCTCGGTCTTGCCGTTGACCCGGTCCAGCAGCAGGAAGCGCCCCTCCATCATGAAGCGCAGGTAGCGGCGGGCAATCGCCAGCTCCAGGGGCGGCAGCACCTGTTCGAAGGTCACGCAGCCATCCTCTGCCATGCGTGCGCTCAAGGTCTGCAGGTGCCTTCGCCAGGCTTCGCGGCGCGTGGCCAGGCTGGCCGGCTCGTGCAGGATGCCGGCTTGCAGGAACAGCGCGCGGGTGGCCGGGTCGAGCGTTGCCGGCGTCAAGCGGCCCTCGCGCAGCGCGGCCAGGGCCTGCTGCTGTTGCGCGGTCAGCCAGCGCATGGCGACGATGCCCTTGACCGGGTCCTCGAGCCACAGGGTCGGCGCGCAGGACTGCGCCCAGTCGGGGTCGACCACCTGGCGGCGCAGGGCCTCAGGTACCTGCTCGAAGCGCTCGTAGAGGCCTGGCACCAGCGCCAGGCCAGGGCCGTCGAGGCCGCCGGTGTGCAGCGTCGGGCGATAGTAGGCCGGCAGTTCGTCGAACAGCGCCGGGTCGAGCTGGCAGCGCTCGGCAAGGAAACGCTCGCGCCGCGGCAGGCGCTCGACCGCGGTGACCAGGCCGTGCTTGTCCAGCCGCCGCCTTACCCGGCCTGGCAACGCGCGGTAGCCGGGCTCGTCCAGGCCGTTGGCGGCGATGCGCAAGGCGTGTTCGGCATAGCCCGGCGACCAGGCGGGCAGGATCACCCGCTCTTCGAGGAATTGCCCGGGGCGCTGGGTGTAGAACGCCATGAACACCAGCGAGGTGACATGATAGTCGCGCCCGCGAAACGGCACGCGGCGCAGGCGCCCGCTGTCGAGCACGCGCCACAGGCGCCGGGCCTGGCCACGCCAGCCGAGGCGGTCGAGCGGGGCGAGGAAGCCGTAGTCGATCAGTTGTTCGAACAGGTGCTCCGGATAGTCTCGCACCGCGTCGCCGTCGACCTGGCCGCGGGCCAGGCGCACCAGCAACTCGCACATCCGCGGCTGCTCGAGCACGGCGAACGACACGTAGCGCGAGCGGGTGGCGTGGGTGCTGTAGTTGCGAAACCCGACGATGACCTTGCACAGGTCGTTGACCGCCCACCGCTGGTGGATCTCAATGGCTTGCATGGTGGTTCCTCCTTTTCAGGCCGGCCGCTTCAGCCAGCAGACGCGCGCCTCCCAGCGCATGACGAATCAGGTGTACCCGCCACTTCCAACGGCGGTGCCGGCGCACGCCGTTGCACAAGTGGCCTTCAGCGCCATCGAGCAGGTCGCCGATCAGCGCGTCGTGCACCCAGCGCACCAGCAGGTGCCACATCAGCCAGTGGTACGGACTCAGGCGCAGGCAGGTGAAATGGCTCAGGCAGGTGCGTCCGTCCTCCAGGGCCTGGATGCGAAAGCCATGCACGCCCTGGTAGCCTTGCGGGGTGATGAAGCGGAACAGCGCCTCCTGGCCCGGCACGTAGCGTTCCAGGCGATAGCGGGTCGCGCCGTGGCCGCCGATGCAGCCTTCGCCCATGGGCCCCTCGCAGCGGTCTCGCGGCCAAGTGGCGTGCGGCCACAAGGGGGAGTCTGCGGCGTCGAAGCCGGCCAGCAGCGCGCCGACCGCCGCCGGGTCGCTGCGCAGCGGGCGCTGGTGCAGGCTGACCACATTGGCTCGCTCAAGCCGTGCCAGGGCCTTGAACTCGGCGGGCGTCATCGCGCCGCACCGTCGCGCAGCAGGCGCTCGGCCTGGCGCCGCACTTCGCTTTCACCCACCAGGTGCGTGGCTTGCTCCAGCACTTGTCGCCAGCCTTGGCCGCCGCCGCCCTGGTCCAGGCGCCGGGGCAGCTGCTCCAGCCACTGCAAGGCCAGGCAGCGCAGCTCGCGGGCGATGATGGCGAAGGCAATGAAGCCGCCCTGGACCCGGTCGGCGCGTCGGGCGTCGGTGGCCACCGCGCGAATCGAGGTGCGCTGGGCCTCCTTGCGCACCTGCAGGCGCACCGGGCGGCGAACCGCATGCCCGGCGACTGTCACCTCGTAGTCGCCGTCGGCGACATGGCCGCCACCGCTGTGCGCCGCGCCGGGCAGCCAGTACACGGCAACCTGGCGTGGGTTGAAGAAGGCGATCTCGCGGCCGCGGTACTGGGCGAAATCGGCGCAGCTGAACTGGGTCAGCAGGAAACCGCGCTGGCTCGGGTGCGGGGTGACCGTGGGCAGGGCGCCAGGGTCGCAGCGGTACATGCGTTCGAACAGCAGGTACAACGGGTCGGCACGCCAGCTCAGCCAGCGGTAGCGCACCTGGCGCAGGTGGTGTCGGGTCATTTCGAACATGTCGGCTCCTGGTCCTTCAGCAACTGTTCCAGATGGCGGATGGTGGGTTGGCGGTAGAACGCCTGCAGGCGCACTTTGTGGCCATGAACCTGCTCGACCGCGGCGAGCATCTCGATGACTTTCAACGACTGGCCGCCGAGCGCGAAGAAGTCATGGTCGATACCGAAGCCGTCGCTGCCCAGCAGGCGCTGCCACAGCGCCTGCAACCGCTGCTGCAACGGGGTGCTCGCCTGGCTCGCCGGGGCGTCGTGAGGCACTGCCTGGCTGTGCAGGCGGCGCAGGTCGGGCTTGCCGTTCTCGGTCAGGGGCATCTGGCCGATGATCAGCAGTTCATCGGGCAGCATGTAGGCGGGCAGGCACTCGGCCAGGTACTGGCGCAGCGCAGCCGGGTCGCATGGCGGGGCGGGCGGGGTCGGTTCGCGCAGGCCGCTGTGGCCGACCCAGATCGAGGGGTCGTGGTAGTAGGCGCGGTCATTGGCCAGGTCAACCTGCACCGGCTGCAACGCCTCGTCGACCTGGTACGGGCCGGCATGCTCGAAGCGCGCGCCGGTCCATTCCCGCCACTGCGCCAGGCTGCCCTCGATACGCTGCGACTCCAGCGCCACCCCCAGTTCCCGGGCACCCAGGCGCAGGTGCACGCGCAGCCAGAAGTCCAGGGGTTCGCCCTGCTCGTCGCGGCTGTCCGCCCATTGCTGCACGGGCATGCCCACGGGCATCCCCACCGGGCGTACCGGGCCAAGGAAGTGCTCCAGCCCATGGCGTCTGGCCAGGGCCCGGAAACCTTTGGCCAGGGTGCTGGCCAGGCCCTGGCCCTGGCAATGTTCGGCGACGATGCCGGCCAGCCCGACCACGGTGTTCGGCGTGATGCCCGCGTGGTGCTGTTGCAGTGCCAACTGCAGGGCTGCGTCCCAACCGGCGGGCACGGTCTGTGGTTGGCCGTCCCAGTACAGCGGCACGCCGTTGGCCACGCAGGCAACCTGGTCGGCGGCGTCGACCAGGCAGAACTGGTAGTGAGGGAACAGGCTGTACAACGATTGCCAATGCCGCGTCAGCACCTGGCTGCCAGCGAAGTAGCGCGGCCAGGTGCCCTGGTGGATGAGGTTCATGTGTACCCGCAGTTCCGGACGCTGGGCCACGCTGAACTGGCGCAGTACCTGGCCGCGGGCTTCGATGCGCGCCACCTGGCGCTCGCGCAGCTCGACGAAGGCGCGCAGCCGGCCGCCGTCGTCTTCCTGCCAGGTGACGGCGGCGCGGGCTACATCCGGGTGGCTGGCCAGCGCCGACTCGATATCGCCCAGCTCGACGCGGTTGCCGCGCACCTTGACCTGGTGGTCGAGGCGGCCGATGTAGTGCACCTGGCCCTCGGCGTCGAAGCGCGCCAGGTCGCCGGTGCGGTACAGCCGCAGTGGCGCCTCGCCCGGCAGCAAGGCCTTGCTGAAGAAGGCCTGGCGGGTCTGCTCCGGCGCCTGCCAGTAGCCTGGGCTGAGGCTTGCGGAGGCCAGGCACAACTGGCCGGGAACGCCGATCGGCAGGGGCTGGTCGTGGCGGTCGAGAATGAACGCCTGCACATGCGGCAGTGGCCGGCCGATGGGCACCCGTTCGCCGACGCAGGGCTGCGCGCAATCGTGCCACAAGGCATCGACCGTGGCCTCTGTGGGGCCGTAGTGGTTGGCCAGGCGGCAGTCGAACGTGGCCAGGGCGCGCTCGGCCAGCGACCGGTGCAGGGCCGCCGCGCCACAGATGATCAGGCGCAGGGCCGGCAGGCGGCGCCCCCCGCGCCGCGCGGCCTCGACCAGCGCCTCGAGCATGGCCGGCACGGTCTGCAGCACGGCGATACGTTGCGCCTCCAATACCTGCAGCAGGTGCTCGGCGGTGCGCGCCAGCCCCGGCGGCCAGGGCACCACCTCGGCGCCCGCGCACAGCGGCCAGAGCATGTCCAGCAGCGATGCGTCGAAGGTTGTCGCGGTCCAGAACAGCATGCGTTCGCCAGGTTGCAGCGCATGCCTGGCCTGGGTCGCCTCGATCAGCGCCAGCAACCCGGCATGGTGCACGGGGATGCCCTTGGGCTGGCCGGTGGTGCCGGAGGTGAACAGCAAGTACGCCAGTTGCCCGGCGCTGGCTTGGCTGGCCAGGCGGGGCTGGCCCGCAGGCTGTTGCGCAAGGCGCTCGATGAACAGGGTCGGTACGCCCAGGGCGTGGGCCTGTTCGTCCTGGGCCTCGCGGCTGACCAGGATGGCCAGCCGGGCCTGGTCGGCCACCGCGCGCAGGCGGGTCAGTGGCCAGTCCGGGTGCAGCGGCACGTACAGCGCTCCGAGCCTGAGCACCGCCAGCAGGGCAATGACCGCTTCGGCACCGCCATCGAGCAGCACGCCTACCGCCTGGCCGGCGCCAACGCCGCTGGCGACCAGCGCGCGCGCCAGGCGGTCGACCTCGCCGGCCACGGCCGCCTGGTCAAGGCTGCCGTGGACGCTGGCCAGGGCCGCGGCGGTGGGTGCCTGGCGGCAGCGGGCCTCGATCAGCTCGAGCACGGTGCCGGGCACAGGGGTGCCGGCCCGCGTCGGCGGGTTGAAGCCCCGCAGCACCTGCCGCGCGGCCTCGGCGGACAGCAACGGGTAGCTCGCCAAGGGTTGGTGCGGGTCGTCGATCGTCGCCTGGAACAAGGTCTGCAAGCTGTCGAGCAAACGCTCGATGGTGTCGGCGTCGAACAGGTCGCTGTTGTAGGTGCAGAAGAACTTCACGTCGCTGCCCACCGGATCAAGGCCGATGGCCAGGTCGAAGCGGGCGCCGTGGTTCTCGGCGGCGAACACCTCCTTCGGATAGAGCTGGCCCTGGCCGAGGTCGACACTGACGAAATCCGACTTGTCGTTCTGCACCCCGGCCATCACCGAGAACAGCTTGGGTCGTGACAGGTCCTTGTGGTGGTCGAGGGCCTCGATCACGTTGACGCAGGGGTAGCGGTAGTGCTCGAACGCTTCCATCACCGTGCCGCCGACCTGCTCCAGCAAGGTGGCGAAGGTCATGTCGGGGGCGATCCGGGTGCGGATCGGCATGGGCACGGCATAGCAGCCCAGGCTGTCCTGGTCCTGGGGCGAGCGCCCGGCGATCGGGCAACCGAGCACCAGGTCGTCCTGGCCGCAGACCCGGTGCAGGTACAGGTTCAGCACGCTTAGCAGGAACATGAACGGGGTGCTGTTGCGGCTGGCGCAGAAACGCCCCAGATCGCGCGCCAGGCCGCGCGGCAGCCAGGTCTTGGCAGTGTTGCCGTTGTAGGTCTGGACCACCGGCCGCGGCCTGTCTGTGGGCAGTTCCAGTGGTGCTGGCAGGTCGGCGAACTGGCGCAGCCAGTACTGCCGATGCACCTCCAGTTCGCCGCTGTGCAGCGCGTCGTTGCAGCGTCTGGCGTAGTCGAGGAAGCTGCCGCGAAGTGGCGGCAGCTGTGCCTGCCGGCCCTGGCAGGCGGCGCCGTAGAGCGTGGCGAACTCACGGATCAGGTTCAGTGTGCTGGTTTCGTCCCAGATGATGTGGTGCACGGTGAAGATCAGCTGGAACTCATCGCCCGGGTACGCCACCAGGTGCAGGCGGTAGAGCACCTCGCTGGCGAAGTCGAACGGGGCCAGGGCGTATGCCCGGGCCAGTTGCTGCTGTTCGGCCAGCACCTGTTCCGGGGCCAGGGTGGTGCGTTCGATGAACAGCTGTGCCGGGTCGAGTACCTGCGGCTCGCCCAGGAACTGGCAGGGTCGGCCATCGGCGTAGCCCAGGCGCAGGCGGAATACGTCGTGACGGTCGAGCAACTGCTGCCAGGCGGCGAGAAACGCTGCGCGGTCGACCCGGTCGAGGAAAAAGTGGTTGAAGCTGACGTTGTAGACCGCGCTTTCCGGCGCCAGCTGGTAGGCGAACCACTCGGGGATCTGGCTCGGGGCCAGGGCTTGCGGGGTCATGCGGTTTCCTCCAGCGCCTGGGCGCAGTAGTCATGCAGTTCGGCGATGCTTGGGTGGTTGAACAGGTGGCGCACCTCCAGCCCCTGGCCGAGTACTTCGCGGCAGCGGCTGGTCAGCTCGACAGCCAGCAGCGAATGGCCGCCGAGCAGGAAGAAGCTGTCATCGATACCGACCCGCTCGAGGCCAAGCATCTCGGCCCAGATTGCCGCCAGGCGCGCCTCGCGCTGATCGCGCGGGGCGCGGTAGGGCACCTCGCCGGACGGGGCGAAGCTGGCCAGCGGTGGCAGCGCGGCGCGGTCGATCTTGCCGTTGGGCAGCAGGGCGAAGGCATCCAGCAGGCAGATCGCGGCAGGCACCATGTAGTCGGGCAGGTGCTGCCGGCAGAAGGCACGCAGACTCTGGGCCGAAGGCGCCGGGCGCTGTGGGGCGATCACGTAGGCGACCAGTTGCTGCTGGGCGTTGCTGTCGCTGGCGCCCATGACCAGGCTCTGCTCGACCGCTGGATGGCGGCGCAGCACCGCCTCCACCTCGCCGGCCTCGATGCGGCAGCCGCGGATCTTCAGCTGGAAGTCGCAACGGCCGAGCATGTGCAGCTGGCCGGTGGCGTCCCAGCGGCCAAGGTCGCCGGTCTTGTACAGGTGCCCGCCTGGCTGGCTGTCGAACGGGTCGTCGATGAAGCGCTCGGCGCTGCGCCCTGGGTCGCCGAAGTAGCCCTGGCCGACGCACAGCCCACCGATGTGGATCTCGCCGGTGACCCCGGCCGGTACCCGCCGCAGGTTGGCGTCGAGCACGTACAGGCGGGCGTTGCCGATGGGGCGGCCGATCGGCTGGTACGGCTGGGTGGCGGCAGGCGCGGCGTACAGGCACAGGTGGGTGACGTCGTCGGAGCACTCGCTGGGGCCGTAGGCGTTCATCAGCGCGGTGCCCGGGCAATGCTCGAACCAGCGCCGCGCCAGGGCGGTGGCCAGCGGCTCGCCGTTGCTGATCATCCAGCGCAGCCGGGGCAGTGCGCGGGGTTGGCGCTGGTGTTCATCGAGCAGCAGCTCCAGGTGCGAAGGCACCGTCTCGACCACGCTGACCTGGCAGTGCTCCAGCTGGTCCCACAGCGCCTGCGGCTCCCACGCCTGCAGGCCGGTGAGCACGCGGGTGCGCGCCCCGGGCAGGAGCGCGACGAGAAACTGCCACACTGCCACGTCGAAGGTCTGCACGGCGATCTGTGCCACGCAGTCGTCGCCGCGCAACTGCAGGTCGTGGGCCTTGGCCAACAGGTGATTGACCATGCCCAGGTGGCTGACCATGGCTGCCTTGGGCTCCCCGGTGGAACCGGAGGTGAAGATCATGTAGGCGGTGTCGCCCAGCTCGCTGGCCGGTGCGTGGGGCCACTCGGCGGGGTGGCGCTCGAGGCTGGTCGGCTCCAGGCACAGGGTCGGGCAGGGCGCCTGCAGGTGTTCCAGCGCTGGCGCACAGGCCGGGTCGCAGAGGATCAGCGCCGGTGCGCTGCGTTGCAGCATGCGCCCGTTGCGTTCGGCGCCCTGGTCCGGGTCGAAGGGCACGAACGGCGTCCCCAGCTTGAACAGCGCGAGCATGGCCGCCAGGTAGTGGCAGCCGCGGGACATGAACAGCGCCACTCGCTCGCCCCTGGCCACGCCTTGCTGGCGAACGGCGTGGGCGATGCGGTTGGCCAAACGGTCCAGCTCCAGGTAACTCAGGCTCAGGTCGTGGTGCTCGATGGCGATGGCCTCGGGCTGGACGGCCACCCAGTCGGCCAGCCAGGTGAGCAGGTGACGGTCGGGCAAGGGGTCATGGCCGGCACTGCCCCAGCGGCGCAGGCAGGTCTTTTCGTCGTCGTCGAGCATCTCCAGATCGGCCAGGCGCGCCTTTGGGGTGGCGATGGCCGAGACCAGCAGGGTACGCAGGTGACCGATCATGCGCTGGGCGAAGGCATCGTCGAACAGCGCCGCGTTGTACTCGATCTGGCCGGTGATCGCGCCGGGGCTGTCTTCCAGCGCCAGGGTCAGGTCGAACTTGGTGAAACCACTGGCGCGCGGCAACGGCTCGACGCTGGCGCTGCCGAGGGCAAAGCGCCGGGCCAGGGCCTGCTGCAGCACGAACTCGACCTGGAACAGCGGCGCGTGGCTGTTGCTGCGTGGCGGTTGCACGGCCTCCACCACACGGTCGAACGGCACGTCCTGGTGGGCATAGGCGGCCAGCGCCTGCTGCTTGACCTGCTGCAAGAAGGCGTCGAAGGCCAGTTCGGCGCGTGGCTGGTTGCGCATCACCAGGGTGTTGACGAAGAACCCCACCAGCGCCTCGGTCTCCTGTGGGAAGCGGTTGGCCACCGGCGAGCCGACGAGGATGTCCTCGCTGGCGCTGTAGCGTGACAGCAGGATGTTGAACACTGCCAGCAACAGCATGTAGGGCGTCACCCCCTGGGCCCGGGCGAACTGGCGCAGTTGCGTGCTCAGCTCGGCAGGCAGCGCCAGGCGCAGGGTCTTGCCGGTGTAGCACTGCTGCGCCGGGCGCGGATGGTCCAGAGGCAGGGCCAGCAGCGCCGGGGCGTCGGCCAGCCGCTCGCGCCAGAACGCCAGCTGGCGCTCGACCCGGCTGCCGTCCAGCCACTCGCGCTGCCAGTGGGCGTAGTCGGCGTACTGCACCGCCAGCGCCGGCAGCGATGCCGGCAGGCCCTGGCTCAGGGCCTCGTAGGCCTGGCCGATCTCGCGCAGCATCACCCCAACCGACCAGCCGTCGCAGGCGATGTGGTGCACGGTCAGCGACAGCAGGTGATGGCGGCTGTCCAGGCGCAACAGGTGGGTGCGCAGCAGCGGCGCCCGGTCCAGCTCGATCGGCGCATCGGCCTCGCCGCGCAGCCAGTCCAGGGCCTGCTGCTCATCGGCCATCTCGAGGATCGGCAGTTCCAGGCGCGGCAGCGGTTCGCAGCGTGCCTGCGGCTGACCGTCGCGGTCCTCGATCAGCGTGCGCAGCACGGCGTGACGCTGCACGTGCAGCTCGATCGCCTGGCGCAGCGCCTCGACGTCGATGGCGCCGCGCACGCGCAAGGCGCAGGGCATGTTGTACAGGCCGCCGACCTGCTCCAGGCGCTGGTGCAGCCAGAGCCGTTGCTGGGCGGCCGACAGGCACGGCGGCGCTGCGCTGGCCTGCAGCCCGCCCTGGCCGCGTCGGCGCCGTTGCGCCAGGCTTTGCGCTGGCTGGGCGTGGTGGTGTGGATCCTGCTCTGATGGGTTCATCGTCACATCCCTTTGCTGGTGGTGGCGCTCATGCCTGGTCGGCCTGGTAGGGCCGGGGGAAGAAGTCCGTCACCCGCAGGTGCGGTTGTGCCGCGCAGTCGTGGTGAATGGCCCTGGCCACGGCGAGATCGAGCACGCCCATGCCGAAGGGCGAGAAGATCCGCGGCCGGGTCGGGTCCGGAGTGACCTGTCCGCGCAGGGCCTGGCTGATGTCGCCGGCGATGAAGCGCTGGTGGCCGGCCTGTCGCCAGGCCAGTTCCAGTGAGGTGGCGGCCTTGAGGCAGTGGCCGACGTCGTCGGCAAGGTTCTGCGCCGCCAGCATCACCCCAGGGGCCAGGTCGCGCAGCGACAGGTGCAGCACGGTGGGGGCGTGGTCGAACCAGGCGGTCTGGTCGATGCCCGGGCGCACTGCCGAGGTGGCGAACAGCAGCAAGTCGCTGTCACGCACGCACCGCTCCAGCGGCTGCACCTGGGCATCCAGGCCCAGCGCCTGGCAGTGCCGGCGCAGGCGCTCGGCACGCGCAGGGTCCAGATCGCACAGGTTGACCTGCTCCAGCGCCCAGCCCGACTGCAGCAGCAGGCGCAGTGTGCGCCAGGCGATCGGCCCGCAGCCGACCACGCCGAAGGCCGCGCTGCGCCCTGGCGTGGGGTGCAGGCAGCGCGCGCCGAGCACTGCCGAGGCCGCGGTGCGCGCGGCGCTGATAAGGCTGCCTTCGAGGCAGGCCAGCGGATAACCGGTGCGGCGGTCGTTGAGGATGATCAGCGCGGAGGCCCGGTCCAGACCGTGGCGGGTGTTTTCCGGAAAGCTGGCGATCCACTTCAAACCGGCGATCGGCTGCGCGTCGTCGAGCACCGCGGGCAAGGCGATGATGCGGTTGCGGTCGCTGTCGGCGAAACGCAGGAAGTAGCTGTCGGGGTTGCCGGCGCGGCCTTCGGCGGCGTCCAGGTATGCCTGCGCGACCAGTTCCAGCAGGCGGCCGGGATTGGCCTGCAGCCAGGCTTCGATGGGGGCGGCGCCAAGCAGCGACAAGGCGGGCGGGTGGTTGTCCATGGGGGTCTCCTGGCGGCTCAGGCGCATGATTCGGCGGCCGCGACGGGCTGGCCGGTGTGCAGATGGGGAAAGTGGCGGTACACCCACTCGGGGTTGTAGAGGGTGTCGACGTAGCGGTCGCCGAGGTCGGGGGCGATCGCCACCACGCAGGCGCCGGGGGCAATGTGCCGGGCGTGCCGGCGTACGCCGGCCAGCACCGTGCCGGAGGAGCCACCGAGCAGGATGCCGCGCCGGGCCAGGTCGTGGCACAGGGTCACGGCTTCTTCCTCGGGCACCATCAGCAGTTGGTGATGGCGGCAGTGATGGCGGATTTTCGGCGCCTGACTGGTGCCCAGGCCGGGGATGTGACGGGGGCCGGACGGTTGGCCGAAGGTCACCGAGCCGACACTGTCCACCGCGACCACCTGGGTGTGCGGCGAGTGCTCGCGCAGGTAGCGCGAAACCCCGGCCAGGGTGCCGGTGGTGCCGGCACCGACGAATACCAGGTCAGGTTGCGGAAACTGGCGCAGGATCGCCGGCCCGGTACTGAGCATGTGCGCCTCGACGTTGTTGATGTTGCCGTACTGGTTGGTCCAGACCAGGTTCGGGTCTTCGCCGAGCATGCGTTCGATCAGGCCGATGCGGCTGCCGAGGAAGCCGCCGTTGCGGTCGCGCTGCTCGACGATCACCAGGCGTGCGCCATAGGCGCGGATCAGCTTGGCGGTCTGCGGCGAGATGTTCGGGTCGCTGACGCAGATGAACGGATAGCCCTTGCTGGCGCAGACCATCGCCAGGGCCAGGCCGAGATTGCCCGAGGAGCTTTCCACCAGGGCCTTGCCAGGCCCCAGGCGGCCTTCGAGCTCGAGCCGCTCGACCATGCGCAGGGCCGGCTTGACCTTGATCGAGCCGCTGAGCGAGAAACCCTCGAGCTTGACGAATACCGGGGTGTGGGGCAGCACTTCGCGCAGCTCCAGGAACACATCGTCGAACACCAGGTCGGCGGGAGAAGAAATCACCATGTAAGCGTCCTTGCGAGGGTCAGTAGGAGGTGTCGGGCACCGCGGCCTCGCTGCGCAGCAGCAGGTTCACGGTGGCCTCCACGGTGGGGTGGTCGAACAGGTCCTCAAGGCTCAGCTCGACGCCGAAACGCTGGTGGATGCGCGCATTGAGCTGGGTCGCCAGCAGCGAATGGCCGCCGAGATCGAAGAAATCCTCGGTCACGCCGATCTGCTCGATGCCCAGCAGCTCCGACCAGAAACCGGCGATCTCCCGTTCCAGTTCGTTGCGCGGTAGCACTTCAGGCAACGCCGCAGCGTCGCCGGCGGGGCTGGCCGACGCTGGTGCGGCCAGGGCCTCGCGCGGCGCGTCGACCCAGTGCCGGCTGCGCTCGAACGGGTAGCCCGGCAGCACCATGCGCTGGCCCTGGCCATCGTGCATGGCGTCGAGATCGAGGGCGACGCCGCGGGCCCAGAGCTGCCCGGCCAGGTCGAGCAGTTGCTCGTGCAGGGTTGCCTGGGCGCTGTCCAGGCAGGCGGCGCAGGCTTGCGGCCAGGGCAGTGCCGCGGCGTCCACCAGGCAGTGCCCGGGCGCCTTGGCCAGGCGCGCCAGGCTGGCGCTGAACTGCGCGCTATCGCGCGGTTGGCGCCAGTAGTCGGCATCGAGCGGGCGCACGGGGCTCACCGGCTTGCCGTCCAGGCTCGACAGCCAGGTGCCGGTCTGCTCGCCGCCAGCGGCGCGTGGCGCGCTCACCTCGCTGGCCTGGCCGGCGAGCAGGCGCGCCGCGTCGCCCAGGGTCAGGCGCCCGGCCTGGCAGGCCATGGCCAGTTCGCCAAGGGCGTCGCACAGCACCAGGTGCGGGCGCAGGCCCCACGCGTGCCACAGCCCGGCCAGGGCGTGCAGGGCGGCGAAGCCACGCTGCGCCAGGCCGGCGTCGGGCCCGAAGGCGTCGGCGCTGGCGGCGAGGGCGCAGGCCACCGGGCGGCAGTGCGCGGCCAGCGCCGCGACACCTTCGACCAAGCCTGGGCCGTCGCGCAGCACCAGTACCAGGTCGGTTGGCGGCGGCGCGGCCAGGCGCGCAGGCGTGCCTTCGCGCAGGCGTGCGAGCAGTTCGGCGCCGCTGCGCGCCAGCAGCGCCAGGCGATGTACCTGCTGGCTGCGTCGGTTGGCGGTGTGGCAGACATCCGCCAGCGCGGCTTCGGGGTTACGTTCCAGCCAGTCGGCCAGCTGCGCCTGTTTGCGCGCCACGGCGTCGGCCGATTTGGCCGACAGGGTCAGCAGCCGCGGGCCCGCGTCGGCCTGGCTGGCGGGGCGTGGCGGCGCCGCCTCCAGCAGCACGTGGGCGTTGGTGCCGCCGATGCCGAACGAGCTGACCGCCGCCCGCGCGATGCGATCGGCCGCCGGCCACGGGCGCAACCGGGCATTGACCTGCAGGCCGTGGAGGCTGGCCTTGTCGGTGAGCCGGGTGAAGTGCAGCGAGGCGGGAATCTGCCGTTGCTGCAGGCACAGCACGGCCTTGATCAGCCCGGCGGCGCCGGCGGCGGCGTTGAGGTGGCCGAGGTTGCTCTTGAGCGAACCCAGGTAGCAGGGCGCGTCCGTAGCGCGCGGCTGGCCACCGTACACCTCGTCGAGGGCGGTCAGCTCGATCGGGTCGCCGAGCGCGGTGCCGGTGCCGTGGCACTCGATGTAGCCGACCTCTGGCGCCTGCAGGCCGGCCATGGCCAGCGCCCGGCGCAGCACTGCGACCTGCCCGTCGATGCTCGGGGCGGTATAGCCGACCTTGCGTGCCCCATCGTTGTTGATCGCCGAGCCGCGGATGACCGCCTCGATGCGGTCGTTGTCGCGCACCGCGTCCTCGTAGCGCTTGAGCAGCACCAGGGCGACGCCCTGGCCGGCCACCGTGCCGCGTGCCTGTTGGTCAAAGGGGCGGCAGTGGCCGTCCGGCGACAGGATGCTGTCAGGGCGATGCAGGTAGCCCTGCTGCTCGGCGGCCTGCACCGAGGCGCCACCGGCCAGGGCCATGTCGCATTCGTGCAGCAGCAGGCTGCGGCAGGCCTGGTGGATGGCCACCAGCGAGGTGGAGCAGGCGGTGGCGATGTCCAGCGCCGGGCCGCGCAGGTTGAGCTTGTAGGCGATCTGCGTGGCGTTGCCGCTATTGGCGTAGAGCAGTTGCACCGGGTCGGTGCCGGCCATGGCCTGGGCGTTGGGCAGCAGGTTGTTGACGAAGTAGCTGCTGGCGTCGGCGCCGACGAACACGCCGGTCTCGCGGCCGTTGCGCTCGGGGGCCAGGCCGGCGCGCTCGAAGGCGTGCCAGGCGGTTTCCAGCAACAGGCGCTGCTGGGGGTCCATCAAGCTGGCGTCGCGCGGCGAGAAACCGAAGAAACCGGCGTCGAACAACTGGCGGCCCGGCAGCGGCACGCCGGCCCTGACGAAGTGCGGGTCGGCCAGGCGCTCGGCGGGCACGCCGCGTTCGCGCAACTGCTCGTCGCTGTACGACTCGATGGCTTCCTGGCCCTGGGCCAGGGCCTGCCAGAACTGTTCGGGGTTGTCGGCGAAGGGGAGGCGGCAAGCCATGCCGATGATGGCGACGGCATTATCCATGGACGGGTTCATCGCTGCATTCCTTGTTCAGGTGGTCAGGCGCGCACGGCGTGCGCTGAAGGCCGCGGCGCGGCGCTGTTCGTCGTTGTCGGGCTGCGCCTGGCTGGCGGCGCCGTCGAGAAAACGCGCCATGCTGCGCAGGGTGGGGTGGCGGAACACCTCCACCACCGTCAGCTCGCGGGCGAAGGCCAGGCTGATGTGCTGCTGCAGTTGCATGGCCAGCAACGAGTCGCCGCCGCGCTCGAAGAAGTTATCCTCGGCGTCGATCTCGCCATGGCCGAGCAGCGCGCTCCAGATCTGGTGCAGGCGCTGCTCGCTGGGGTCGCTGAAACTGCGTGGCGGCGCGCTGAGGGTGTCCGGCGCCGGCAGACGGGTGCTGTCGATCTTGCCGTTGCGGTTGAGTTCGAAAGTGTCGACCGCGATCAACCGCGCCGGCAGCATGTACCCCGGCAACTGGCTGGCCAGGGCCTGGCGCAGCGCCTGGGCGTCGGTGGTGCCGCTGAAATACAGCAGCAGGCCCTGGCCCCCAACGGCGATGCACTGGTCGACCCCCGCGCACTGCCGGGCGGTGTTTTCCAGCTCGCCAAGGTTGACCCGATAACCATTGATCTTGACCGTGCGATCGATGCGGCCGCGGTAGCCGAGGCTGCCGTCGGTTTGCCAGCGTACCGCGTCGCCGGTGCGGTAGAGCCGGCGCCGTCCCAGGCCGTCGCCCGGATCGAGGGTAACGAAGGCGGCCGCGCTGCGTGTCGGGTCGTTCAGGTAGCCACGTGCCAGGCCCGGGCCGCCGAGGTACAGCTCGCCGACCTGGCCGATGGCGGCGGGCAGGCCGCGTTCGTCCAGGACATGGGCGCTGGTGCCGCGGATCGGTCGGCCGATGGCGATGTCGCTGCCCTCGCGTGCCAGGTACTCGCGGTCCAAGGGCTGGAAGGTGCTGAAGGTGGTGTTCTCGGTCGGACCGTAGACGTTGTACACCTGTTGCGGGCAGCCTTCGGCGCAGGCCAGCAGCTGGTCGACGGTCACTGGGTCCATCACTTCGCCGCCGATCATCAGGTAGCGCAGGCCGCGGAACATCGCGGCGTGGCCGGCGGCGACATGGCGATCGAACAGGCGGGTGGTGATGAACAGCACGCTCACCGCCTGTTCACGCAGGTAGCGGGCCAGCGCCGGGCTGTCGAGGGCGCAACCCGCCGGCGCCAGCGCCAGGGTGGCGCCGTTGAGCAACGCCCCCCAGAGCTCGAAGGTGGCCGCGTCGAAGCTCAGGGTGGCCAGCTGGCCGAGCACGTCGCCGGGGCCGATGCGCACATAGTCGGCCTCCACCACCAGGCGCAGGATGCCGGCCTGCTCGACCATCACGCCTTTCGGCTGGCCGCTGGAGCCCGAGGTGTACATCACGTAGGCAAGGGCATTGGCGTCTGCTGGCGGCAACGCTCGGGCTGGCATTTGCAGCAGTGGCGCGTCGTCGATGACCCGCGCCGGCAGGTTGAGCTCGGCATGGCGCTCCAGCGCCATCACCGCGCCAGCCAGCAGCGCCGGACGGGCGTCATCGAGCAACTGGCGCAAGCGTGCGGTGGGGTATCCAGGGTCCAGCGGCAAGTAGCTTGCACCGGCCTTGAGCACCGCCAGCAGGGTGGCGATGGTCGCCATGCCGGGGCCGGTGAACACGCCGACGTGCTGCCCGGCCAGGCTCGCGCCGTGGCTTGCCTGCAGCGCCAGGGCGAGGTTGTCCGACCAGCGATCGAGTTCGGCGTAGCTGAGCGCTTGGTCGGTGCCGCGCAAGGCCAGGCGCTGGCCATGGCGGGCAACGATCTCAGCAAAGCGCAGCAGCATGCCGCCAGCTGCGGCCTGGTCGGCCCGGCCTTGCCAGGCCACGGGTGGGTACAGGGCCTGCAACGCCGTGCGCAGGGCGCGGTCCGGGGCTACTTCGGCGAGGTCGCATAGCGCCTGGCGCAGGTACAGGGCGAAACGTTGCGCCGAAGCGTCGCACCACTGTTCGCAACGGTGCACCAGCTCGATGCGCAGCGCGCCGCTGTGGGGGTCGATGCCAGTCTGGTTGACCAGGGTGAAGTTGGTCTGCTCGTGGCAGTGCCCAGGGCTGACCTGCAAGTGGCGCAGGTGCTGCAGGCGGTCGAAGACATGGAAGTGGACGAAGTTGAACAGGCTGTCGAACAGCGCGCCGCCACCGCGCTCGCGGAGGATTTCCCGCAGCGGGTACTGGGCGGCGTCGCCGAGCCCGGCGCGGTAGTCGCGCAGGCGTTGCACCAGCTGGCGCGGCGGCTCGTCGGCGCTGAGGGTGACCACGCAGGGGGTGGTGTTGAGGAACAGGCCAAGCATGCGCTGCCCCTCGTCCTCCACCAGCCGCCCATGGGAGGGCATGCCGCAAGCGACCTGGCGCCGCCCGGTGAAGCGGCTCAGGGCCTGCAGGTGAGCGGCCAGCAGCACCAGGTCGAGGCTCACCCCCAGGCCGCGGGCAGTATCGCGCAGGGCGGCGTCCAGGGCGCCGTCCAGCGGCACCTCGAGACGCCGCAGGTGACCCTCCGCGTGGCGCGGGGCTTCGGCCAGCAGGGTAGGCTCCAGGCTGTCGCAGGTGGTTTGCCAGAACGCCCCCAGCTCAGCCTGGGCACGCCAGTGGCGCTCGCGAGCCACATAGGCGCTGAAGTCCAGCGCCGCGGCCGATGCCTGCGTCCCTTCGCCCTGCAGGCGACGGTCGAGGTTCTCCAACACGGTGGTGAACAGGCGCGCCACGCTCCAACCGTCGAGGATGGCGTGGTGGCAGGTCAGCGTCAGGTACCAGCCACCGTGCAGGACATGCGCGGTCGCCCGCCACAACGGTGCCTGATCACCGTTTAGCGGACGTTGCAGCTCGTCCCGGTGGAAAGCTTCCAGCCAGCGTTCCTGGGCTGCCGGCTCTAGCGCGCGCAGGTCTTCCACTTGCAGCGGCAGCGGCAGCGCCGCGCGCACGCGCTGCCAGTGGCCCTGGGCGCTGGCGGCGAACAACGTGCGCAGCACCGCGTGGTCGCACATCAGCGCCTGCAGCTCCTCGCGCAGCGCCGCTTCGTCGAACGGGCCGCGAACGCGACAGGACATGATATCCAGGTAGGTGGCCGCCTGTTCGAGCTGGGAATGGAACAGCATGCCCTCCTGCAACGCGGTCAGTGGGTACCCGTCCTGGTCGCCGGCCTGGCGCGCGAGCGCCGCGCGTTCAGGGTCGAGCAGGGCGAATGGCGCGCAGGCGGCGCTGGCGCATGCCTGCCAGGGCGCCAGTTCAACGGCGAGGGCCGCCAGGGTAGGGTGGCGATACAACTGGCGCGGGCTGAAGGTAAAACCGGCGGCGCGCACCAGGCGCTGGACATCGAGGATGCGCAACGAGTCGCCGCCGCAGGCGAAGAAGTCGTCGTCGGCGGCGACTTGCGGCAGTTCCAGCACCTTGCGCCAGATATCGGCGAGCAGCGTTTCGCGCTCACCGGCCGGCGCCCGACCCGCTTCGGCGCGCTCCGCCGCCAGCGGCGCCAAGGCACGCAAGGCGGCGATGTCGACCTTGCCGTTGGCGGTCAGCGGCAGGCGTTCGACCTGGCGCAACTGCTGGGGCTGCATGTGAGCCGGCAGGTGGTCGCGCAGGTGCGCCTGGACGCTGGCCAGGGGCACTGGCCGGCTGGCGCTGAACCAGGCCTGCAGCACGCCGCGGCTGGCGTCGTGGCGCACCACCGCGTCGTCGATTTGCGCCAGGCGCAGCAGCGCGGCCTGGATATCACCCAGTTCGATACGGAAGCCGCGCACCTTCACCTGATGGTCGTTGCGCCCCTGGTACTCCAGCGTGCCATCCTCCAGCCAGCGGCCGAGGTCGCCGCTGCGGTACAGGCGCAGGCCATGTCGTTCGACAAAGGCGTGGGCGGTCAGCGCCGGCTGATTGAGGTAGCCCCGCGCCAACCCGGCGCCGGCAACGTGCAGCTCGCCGGTGACGCCTGCTGGGCACAGCTGGCCGTGGGCGTCGAGTACCAGCACGGCGAGGTCGGGCAGCGGCCGGCCGATGCGGTTGCCGCCGAGGTCGTCGTCGCGCACCACGGTATGGGTGACGTGCACGGTGGTCTCGGTGATGCCATACATGTTGCTCAGGCGCACACGCTCGCCGTACTTGCCGAACCACGGCGCCAGTGCCCCGGCCTGCAGGGCCTCGCCGCCGAAGATCACCTGGCGCAGGGGCAGGTGGCCGGGGTGGCGCAGGTCTTCGGCGAGCAACCGCACGAACGCGCTGGGGGTCTGGTTGAGCACCGTCACGCCATGCTCCAGCAGCAACGCGCGCAGTGCCTCGGGGTCCCGGCTGGTGGGCTGTGGCACGATCACCAGGCGCGCGCCGTGCAGCAGCGCGCCCCAGATCTCCCAGACCGAGAAGTCGAAGGCGTAGGAATGGAACAGGCACCAGCTGTCGTGCTCGTCGAAATCGAACAGCGCGCGGCTGGTGGTGAACAGACGCATCACGTTGTGATGGCTGAGCATCGCGCCCTTGGGCGTGCCGGTGGAGCCGGAGGTATGGATCACGTAGGCCAGTTGCGTCGGCGCGATGCGCGGGAGCGGCTGCTCGTCGTGCGCATCGCCGTCGTCGTCAGCGCCGTCGAGCAGCACCACCGGCATGTCCCGCAACCCGCTGCGCTCCAGGGCGGCGCCTTGTGCCACCAGCAAGGTCAGGGCGCTGTCCTGGCACACCGCGGCCAGGCGCGCGTGGGGGTAGTCGGGGTCCAGCGGCACATACGCGGCGCCGGCCTTGAGGATGCCCAGCATGCCCACCAGCAGCTCGATGCCGCGGTCGGCGCAGAGGCCAACCAGCGTGTCGGCCGCCAGTGCCTGGCCGTGCAGTTGCCGATGGCGCCGGCGCAGGCGGCGGGCCAAGTGGTCGCTGGCGCGGTCCAGCTCGGCGTAGCTCAGGCGCCGGCGGCCGTCCTCGAGCGCCACCCGCCCAGGCATGCGCCCGGCGACCTCGGCAAACGCCTCGACCAGCGAAATACCTGGCGTGCTGGCCAGCATTCGCACCGGCTGCAGCAAGGCCTGGCGCTGTTCGGCGCGCAGCAACTGCAGGTCGCGCAGTGGCACGTCGGCCTCGAGCAGTTGCTCCAGCAGGTACTGGTAATGCTCGCCCAGGCGGGCCATGCGTGCGGCGGCGAAGCGCCCTCGGTCGTACTCCAGGGTGGCGCGCAGCCCGCCATCGTGGCGGCGCAAGGACAGGAACAGCGGATAGCGGGCGATGCCGTCGTGCACTTCGACGAAGCGTGCCTGCACGTCGTCCAGCGCCAAGGTGTGCTGTTCGTTGGCGTTCTGCAGGGTGAATACCGCCTGCATCCAGGGGTGCACGCGACCGTCACCGGCGACCTCGCCCATCGCTTCCAGCGGTACGCCCTGGCAGGCCTGGGCCTGGCGTGCGAGCTGGGTGACCTGGGCGAGCAGTTGGCCGAAGCCGGCGTGTTCGTCCAGGTGCAGGCGCAGCGGCAGGGTGCTGGTGAATAACCCGAGCACCTGATCGTTGCCGGCGCCGCGGTTGGCCGATGGCACGCTGATCACCAGGTCGCGGGTGTTGCAATAGCGGCCCAGCAATACCGCATAGGCGGCGTACAGCGCGCAGAACAGTGAAGTCCCGCGTGCCGTGCAATGCTGTTCCAGGCGCTCGATCAAGGTTGCCGGCAGGTCGAAGTGGCAGTGACCGCCATCCTCGTCGCCAGCCTGCTCAAGGCCGCTGTCGCGGGGCAGGTCGAGGCCCTCGTAGCCGGCCAGCAGTTCACGCCAGAAGGCTACCGCCTGTTGGCCATCGGTGCCGTCGAGCCAGGCCTGCTGCTCGGCGAGGGCATCGGCATAGTGCTGCTTGACGGCCACGGCCGCCAGCGGCTGGCCGCGGCGTCGGGCGTTGTAGGCCTGGCTCAGTTGCTCGCGCAGCAGCTCGAACGACCAGCCGTCGGCCAGCAGGTGCGGCAGTTGCAGCAACAGCACGTGCTGCTGGGCATTCAGGCGCAGCAGGCGCAGGCGATACAGTGGCGCGCGGTCGAGCGGCAGCGGCGTGCGCAGGGCCCGGCGCAGCAACTCGGGCAGTTGCGCGGGTGCCACCTCGATTGGCGTCAGGGCCGGTTCGGCGACGGGGTCGTAGACCTGCCACAGGCCCTCGACGTCGGCCTCGATGCGCATGTGCAATTGCCGGTGGCGCGCCGCGACCTGCTGCCAGGCCCATTGCAGGGCTTCGACATCCAGCGGCCCGTCGAGGCGCTGCACCACCGCCAGGTTGAAGCGTTGCGGCCCGCCTTCGTCATAGCGGTCGCTGAAGTACAGCTGGCGTTGCGCGGCGCACAGCGGCAAGCGCGCGGCCACACTGCGTGGTTCGGCGGGCACGGCGCGCTGGCCGGCGGCGTCCAGGTGGGCGGCCAGTTCCGCCACGCTGGGCTGGCGCAGCAGGTCGGCCAGGCTCAGGCGTACGCCGAACTGCTGGTCGATGCTCACCAGCAGTTGCGCGGCCAGCAGCGAATGACCGCCGAGCTCGAAGAAAGACTGTTCGGCGCCGACCTGGGGCAGCTCGAGCAGCGTCTGCCAGATGGCCGCCAGGCGCAGCTGGGTCGGCCCCTGCGGCGCTACCTGGGCCACCAGGTCGCTGCGGGGTGGGCGTTTCAGGGCCTGGCGATCGACCTTGCCATTGAGCGAGCGCGGCAGACGCGCCAGGCATTCGAAGCGTTGCGGCACCATGTAGGCCGGCAACCGCTCAAGCAACGCCGCGCGCCACGCGGCAGGGTCGCCCTGGCCGGCGTCGCGCGGCACCACATGGGCGCTCAGCTCGGTCTGGCCGTCGCTGTCCCAGGCCAGTACCACGGCCTGGCGGATGCCGGGCAGCTGGTGCAGCGCGTGCTCGACCTCGCCCAGTTCGATGCGGTGGCCACGCACCTTGACCTGGAAATCCAGGCGCCCGTGGTAGACCAGCCGGCCGTGGTCGTCCCAGCACACCCGGTCGCCGGTGCGGTACAGGCGCGCCGGCTGGCCTTCCAGGCCAAGCGGGTCGAGCAGCGGGAAGCGTTCGGCATTGAGCGCCGCGCGCCGGTGGTAACCCTCGGCCAGGCCGGCGCCGCCGATGTACAGTTCGCCACTGGCGCCCCAGGGCAGCGCCTGCCCCTGCTCATCGAGCACATAGCAGCGGGTGGCGCCGACCGGGCGGCCGATCAGCGCGTGCTGGCCCGCGTCGCTCAGGTGCTGGCGGGTCGACCAGATGGTGGTCTCGGTGGGGCCGTAGACCTGCACCACCTGGGAGGCGCAACCCAGCAGGTAGCTGGCCAGGTTGGCCGACAGCGCTTCGCCCCCGCACAGCAGGCGTACCCGTTCGGGCTCGGCCGGGCGCCAGCCGGCCAGGGCCAGCAGCGACCAGAACGAGGGCGTGCCCTGCAGCAACGTGGGGCGCAGTTCATCGAGGGTGCAGGCCAGGGTCGCTGGTTCGCGCAGTTGCTCGTCGATCAGTTGCAGGCAGGCGCCGCAGGTCAGCGCGCCGAAGAGCTCCAGGCCGAAGATGTCGAAGCCGACCGCGGTGGCGCCGAGGACCCGGTCCTGGGTGTTCAGGCCCAGGTCGGCAACGAAATCGGCGACCAGGTTGCCCAGGGCCCCGTGGGTGATGCGCACGCCCTTGGGCTTGCCGGTGGAGCCGGAGGTATAGATCAGGTACGCCAGTTGCCCAGCCGTGGGCGCCTGCAGGGTCACCGGGTGGGGCGTGGCGCGGGCGGGCAGCGGCGAGTGGCACAGCTGGCGCACGTCGATGGGCAGCGCCTGGTCGGTGATCAGCAGGTCCATGGCGCTGTCGGCGACAATGTCGCGTAGGCGTTCCAGCGGCATGTCCGGGTCGATCGGTACGTAGGCGGCACCTTTGCCCAGCACCGCGAGCATGGCGATCACGGCCTGGTCCTTGCGGCGCAGATGGACACCGATGCACGCCGCAGCAGGGCACTCGCCCAGGCGTTCGGCCAGTGCCGAGGCGGCGCTGGCCAGCTGGCGATAGCCGAGGGTGGCCTGGCGGTATTGCAGGGCCGGCGCCTCGGGCTGGCGCTGTACCTGGTCGAGGAAGCGGCGCATCACGCCGTCCTGGCCGAGGGCGCGGCTGCCGGGCTCGCCGGTGAAGCCCCGCAGCTGCTTGGCCATGGCCGGTGGCAACAGCCAGCGGGCGTCAAGTGGCGCCTCGGGCTCGGCCAAGGCATGCTCCAGCAGGTGCGCCAGGCTGGCGCCCAGGCGCTCGATGAAGGCTGGGCTGAAACGCTCGAGCGGGTAGTCCAGGCGCAGACGGATACGTTGCGCCTCGACCTGGTAGGCGACCACCAGGTCGCCGACAACCTGGCGCCGCCCCAGGCCGTGGGGCGTCAGGGTTGCCGCGCCGAGGGCCAACTGATCGTCGCCGAAGTAGGCCTCGACCAGGCTGACATTGAACGGCCGCTCGACGCTCAGGCCTTGCGCCCGCAGGTGGCGCATCACCTCGGTGAGGGTGAAGCGGGCGTGCCCGCGCGCCGCCTTGCGTTCTTCACGTAGCGCAGCGACCAGCGACTGCAGGCTGTCGCCGGGGTTGATCTCGACCGGCAGCGGGTAGTTGTTGATGTGGCAGCCGAGCACCCGGCGGGTACCGGCGGGGCGTTCATCCACCGGATAGTTCAGCACCAGCGAACGGGCGCCGCTGTAGCCGCGCAGCACCTCGGCCAGCGCCGCGGCGAGCACCACGAACGGCGTGGCACCCTGGCTGCGGGCATAACGGCGCACGTTGCGGGCCAGCGTATCGTCGAGGTCGAAATAGTGCGAGGCACCGAGCCCGTGCGCGGCCCCCTGGGCGTCGCGCTGGCGCGGCAGCTCGACATTCAGCGCCCGGCCAGCCAGGCGCGCGCACCAGTGGCCGACATCGGCGGCATCGCTGGCGCCGACCGCCAGCGGCTTGGCCAGCGGCTCCGGCAGCGGCAGTGGGTGGCCCTCGCGCTGGCACTGGTAGCTGGCGGCCAGTACCTGGACGAACTGCAGGGCCGAGGTGGCGTCGGCGATGATGTGGTGGAAGTTCAGCACCAGACGCTGCTGGCCGCCCTGGCGCAGCAGGTCGAAGCGAAACAGCGGGCCGGCCTGCAGGTCGAACGCATGGGCCAGCACCTGGTCGATGGCCGCGTCCAGGTCTTGGTCGTTGGCCACTTCGCGTACCGCGAGCACGTCATCCAGCGGCTGCCCGGGCAGTTGCCAGAGCGCCTCGCCGCGCAGTTCGAAGCGCCCCAGACAGGCGCTGTAGTAATGGTTGACGAAGTGCCCCAGGGCCGTGCGCAGCGCTGGCAGGTCGAGCTCGCCGGCGATCCGGTAGACCAGCGGGGTGTTGTACAGGGTGCTGTCGGGGGCCAGTTGCCATTCGAGGAAGAACCGGTGCTGGTAGGGGTTGGCGCGGGCCTCAAGCATGTTGCTGCTCCTTCAGGCGGATCCGCACCGGGCGGTTCATGGCCAGGGCGAAGTGGAAGTGGTGTTCGAGGGGCTCGTCACTGGCCTCCCAGTCGCCGGCCCGCACCAGCTCGGCCAGCAGCACCTTGAGCGAGTAGCGCGAAAACATCTGCCCGGTGCAGTTGTTGGGCCCGCTGGAATAGGCCAGGAACGGCTGGCGGTAGCGTTCGGGGGCCTCCTGGAAACGTTCGGGGCGGAAACGCTCGGGATCCTCGCCCCACAGTTCGGGCAGGCGCAGCACGTGGTAGATGTCGGCCACCAGCTCGCTGCCCTGGCGAACGAACCGGCCGTTGAGCAGCAGGTCGCGGCTGGCCGCGCGGAACAGGAACGGCTGCGCCGGATGCAGGCGCAACACTTCGTGGACACAGGCATGCAGCAGCGTGTCGTCGCGGCGGATGTAGGCGCTGTGGTCCTGGCCTTGCGTACGCAGCTCCTCGCGCAGGGCCTGTTGGTAGTGGCGATGGCGGCCCAGCTCGTCGACCAGGGCGAGGAACGACGGAAACGGCGCGACATAGCCGGCCAGCACCGCGCCATTGAGGCCGGTGGCAAACGCCTCGTCCTGCTGCGACTGGTAGTGCTGGTCGATGTAGGCACTGAGGCGGTGCGTGTAGTCGGTGCTGTTGAGCAACCCCGGGTCGTTGCCGATGCGCGCCACCAACTGGCGCTTGAGTTCATCGAAGCGGCGGTTGAAGTGCGCCGGCTTGTGGTAGGCGAACGCCTGCCCGAGCAGGTCGACCTGCTCTTCGAGCATCTGCCCCACGCCCTCCACCGGGCCTTGCAGGTCCATCACCGAGCGCAGGTACACCTCGGCGGTGAACTCGCTCAGCTCGGGGTTCACCAGCAGGGTCGGGGCACCTTGCCACCAGCGCCGCACCCGTTGTTCGCTGAGGCTGCGCATGGTCTGGATGAAGCGTTCCGGGCCGCTGACCAGATGGGCGATGATGTTGCGTTTCTGCTTGGCGTCCTGGCGTTCCTTGCTCAGGCGCATGCGCCCCAGGGCGTCGGCGATCACCAGGAATTGCCGGCCATCGCCGACCAGCTCGCCCTGGCCCATCCGCGGGTGCTGCATCAGCCCGCGGATTTCCTCGACGCCGATCAGCACGTGGTAGTCGCCGGCGAAGGTCGGCAGGCGCAGGTAGCGACGCCAGCTGCCATCGGCGCGCCGCGCCAGTTGACCGATGTAGTGGTAGGGGCGGGTGCGGTCGCGCAGCGCACGCGAATTGCGCCAGCGCTGGGGCAGCAGCCAGGGCGCGGCGAGCACACCGAGCACACGCCGCAGGCGGCTTTGCAGGGGGGTGGCGGCGACCAGGGTGAAGGGATGGCCGGCGTGGCTGTGCAGTGAACGGTTGTCGAGCGCTTCCATGGCATACCTGCGGATTCGTGGGGGAGGGGGAAGGGCGGTCAGGCGTCCCGGGCCAGGGCCGGCAGGCGCCAGCCCGCCAGTTGCTCCAGGTGGCCGGCCACTTGCAGGGCGAGGTCTTCGCGCCAGGGCCGGGCGATCACCTGGACGCCGATCGGCAGGCCGTCGCGGGACTGGCCCACAGGCACCACCGCCACCGGCCAGTTGACCAGGCTGTAGCAGATCGAATAGCTGAAGTCGCCGACCTCGGCGTAGGAGCGGCCGTGGCCCTTGGCTACCGTCGCGGCCACCGGGCAGATGATCACGTCGTAGTCGTCGAGAAACCGCAGCATTGCCTGGCGACAGCGGTCCAACTGCATCCAGATACCGCGCAGCTGGGTGACCGTGAGGCGGCTGCGACGGGTCAGGGCGTGGTACTCGCGCAGCAGTGGCGAGACCTCGCGCAGGTTCAGTTGCTGGATCAGGTCGGTGAGCCACTGGCCCTCGTCTCCGCCGAGCAGGACGCTGTCGGCCAGCAGTTGCTGAATCTGCCCGAGCACCTCGGGGCGCCGCTCGTCGAGCCGCGCGACTTCGCCGCGCAGGGCATCGGCGGCGCGGCCCACGGCCTGGCGCACGTCCGCTTCGGCGGGGGCGATGCCGTCGTCGGCATACCAGGCCACCCGCAGGCTCGCCAGCGCTTGCACCGGCGCGGTCTGCCAGGGCACCGGGGCCACATGGGGGTCGCGACCATCGGGGCCGGCCAGCAGCGGCGCGGCCAGGCGCAGGTCGGCGATGCTCCGGGCCATCGGCCCGAAGCTGATGAACGGGCTGAACATGCCCATGCAGTCGAGCGGGAAATGCCCGGTCAAGGGCACGCGGCCCTGGGTCAGGCGCAAGGTGCAGATGCCGCTGTTGTGTGCCGGCACCCGCAGGCTGCCGCTGGCATCGGAGCCGATGCCCAGCAGCGAGCCGCCGGCGGCGATCAGCGCGGCTTCGCCACCGCTGCTGCCGCCAGGGCTGCGGCTCAGGTCATGGGGGTTGCGGGTTTGCCCGTAGAGCAGGTTGTCGGTCTCGTAGCCGATGCTCAGCTCGGGGGTGTTGGTCAGGCCCAGCAGCAGCGCGCCTTCGCCACGCAGGCGTGCCACTACGGTGGCGTCGGCCTCGCTGGGCTGGCCGGCGAGGCCGGCGCAGCCTTTGTCCGGGCTGTAGCCCAGGGCGTGGCAGGTGTTCTTGACGCTGAAGGGCACGCCGAGCAGGCGCTTGTGCTGCAGGCGGGGCAGGTTGCGCTCGATCCATGCCGCCTGTTCGTAGGCCGTTGCCCGGTTGCTCTGGATCAGCGCGTTGATCTGCGGGTTGACCTTGTCGACCTGACGGAAATAGGCGTCCAGCACCTGTGTCGGACGGATCGCGCCGCGCTTGACCGCTTCTGACAGGGTGTTGGCATCGCAACCGAGTATGTCCACGTATCGCTCTCCATCGCTCGTCGGCAGGACAAACGCCGCGGGACCGAGTGTCGGTACCCAGGGCGGGGCTGCGATGCAGAGTGCCAACGGGGGGTAGGAGCGTATATGTGCAATTCATCACGGTTTGCCCAGGTCGCGCTGTCGCGCTTGCCGGCCATGAGGAGGGCTTGGAGGGGGGGAGCGGAGGGGTATTGCGGGTCCAGGGGTACAGCCTGCCTTGGCAGGCGCCCAATAAAAAACCCGCCACGAGGGCGGGTTTTTTTGCAGCTATCCGAAAATTACTCCGGACGAACCTGCGCAGCCTGCATGCCCTTCTGGCCTTTTTCGGCTACGAAGGAAACAGTTTGGCCTTCTTTCAGGCTTTTGAAACCGTCGGTTTCGATGGCCTTGAAGTGTACGAACAGGTCGTCGCCGCCGCCTTGAGGAGTGATGAAGCCGAAGCCTTTTTCATCGTTGAACCACTTGACGGTGCCGGTTTGGCGATTGGACATGGGGTGAATCTCCAGAAACATGATTTTTTATCGGGGTGCAGTGTCGCCTAAGCTTCAGTGGCACCGACGACACTATAGTCTAATTCTTCGCATCTAGCCCCTATTACCTTCGCAGGATGTTGATCCAGGGCAAAAGATGCGACGGATCGCCGGAAAATCCGGCCTATTTCGGCTTGCAGCTGGCCTGGACCACCTGCTGGGCCTTCTGCATCAGCTTGGCGTCTACGCCGTCCTGGCTGTCGAGGTCCTCGATCTCCTTGTCGTTGAAATTCTTCTTGATGGCTTGGGCACCACACTCGCAGTGCTTCTTGGCTGTCGCCGCATCCACGCCTTGACCGCTCGCCACTTGTTGGCACTGCGCCATATAGGACGCTTCCTTGCCGGCGGGGAAATTGCCTGCGTTGGCAGCCAGGGGCAGCAGCAGGGCGCTCGCGGCGCAGGCAGCCAGAAGGGACTGAAGTCGCATAACCGGACACTCCTTGGTTAATGGTCTCATCAAGAGTAGGTTGCTTCAGAAAGTCTGATAGGAAATTTTCCGCAAGAGTTCACCGCCAAGGCGTAAATTCCAAATATTTCTGCCGGCCGCTCTAGCCCCGTGCTAGCATGCCTCCCTTGCGCCACGCCCTGTGCGGGCGCATTTCTTTTTATACCTTCCAGTCACTCTGGTTCGTCCCTGGCAGGCCGAAAGGTCTCTGCCACTGTGAGGCAGGCTTTCCCGCGGGAAAGGCAGGGCGGATCTTGTACTGGCTCATCCCAACCCACGTGACCTTTGGTAGGGGTCACCACTAGGAGAGGAGGCGCCATGCCCGTTATTACTCTTCCCGATGGCAGTCAACGCACGTTCGACCAGCCGGTATCCGTAGCCGAAGTCGCCGCCTCGATCGGCGCAGGCCTGGCCAAGGCCACCCTGGCCGGCAAGGTCGACGGCAAGCTCGTCGATGCCTGCGACAAGATCGACCACGACGCCACCCTGCAGATCATCACCCCTAAAGATGAAGAGGGACTGGAGATCATCCGTCACTCGTGCGCCCACCTGATCGGCCACGCAGTGAAGCAGCTGTACCCGACCGCCCGCATGGTGATCGGCCCGGTGATCGACGAAGGCTTCTATTACGACATCGCCTACGAGCGTCCCTTCACCCCGGACGACCTCGCCGCCATCGAAAAGCGCATGCAGCAGCTGATCGACACGGACTACGACGTCGTCAAGAAGATGACCCCGCGCGCCGAAGTCATCGACGTGTTCACCCAGCGTGGCGAAGACTACAAGCTGCGCCTGGTCGAGGACATGCCGGATGAACAGGCCATGGGCCTGTACTACCACGAAGAATATGTCGACATGTGCCGTGGCCCGCACGTGCCGAACACTCGCTTCCTGAAAGCGTTCAAGCTGACCAAGCTCAGCGGCGCCTACTGGCGCGGCGATGCCAAGAACGAGCAGCTGCAACGCGTGTACGGCACTGCCTGGGCCGACAAGAAGCAGCTGGCCGCCTATATCCAGCGCATCGAAGAAGCCGAAAAACGCGACCACCGCAAGATCGGCAAGCAGCTCGACCTGTTCCACCTGCAGGAAGAAGCCCCGGGCATGGTGTTCTGGCACGCCAACGGCTGGACCGTGTACCAGGTGCTCGAGCAGTACATGCGCCAGGTCCAGCGTGAAAACGGCTACCAGGAAATCAAGACCCCGCAGGTTGTCGACCGTATCCTCTGGGAGCGTTCCGGCCACTGGTCCAACTACGCCGAGAACATGTTCACCACTTCGTCGGAAAACCGCGACTACGCGGTAAAACCGATGAACTGCCCGTGCCACGTGCAGGTGTTCAACCAGGGCCTGAAGTCCTACCGCGACCTGCCGCTGCGCCTGGCCGAGTTCGGCGCCTGCCACCGCAACGAGCCGTCCGGCGCGCTGCACGGCATCATGCGCGTGCGTGGCTTCGTGCAGGACGACGCGCACATCTTCTGCACCGAAGAACAGGTGAAGAAGGAAGCCGCCGACTTCATCAAGCTGACCCTGGACGTGTACAAGGACTTCGGTTTCACCGACGTCGCCATGAAGCTGTCGACCCGTCCGGCCAAGCGCGTGGGCTCCGAAGAGCTGTGGGACCGTGCCGAAGGCGCACTGGCCGACGCCCTGAACGAGTCGGGTCTGGAGTGGGAATACCAGCCGGGCGAGGGCGCCTTCTACGGGCCGAAGATCGAGTTCACCCTGCGCGACTGCCTCGGCCGTAACTGGCAGTGTGGCACCCTGCAGTACGACCCGAACCTGCCCGAGCGCCTGGACGCCAGCTACATCGCCGAAGACAACAGCCGCGTGCGCCCGGTGATGCTGCACCGCGCCATCCTCGGTTCGTTCGAGCGCTTCATCGGCATGCTCATCGAGCACTACGCCGGCGTGTTCCCGGCCTGGCTCGCCCCGACCCAAGCCGTGATCATGAACATCACCGACAAACAGGCCGATTTCGCCCTCGAGGTGGAAAAAGCCCTGAACGGTAGCGGATTCCGTGCCAAGTCGGACTTGAGAAATGAGAAGATCGGCTTTAAAATCCGCGAGCATACGTTGCTGCGGGTCCCTTATCTTTTGGTTATAGGGGATCGCGAAGTCGAAACGCAAACCGTCGCTGTGCGCACCCGCGAAGGCGCAGACCTGGGCTCGATGCCCGTCGCGCAGTTCGCTGAGCTGCTGTCGCAAGCGGTTTCCCGGCGTGGTCGCCAAGAATCGGAGTAATGACTATTAAGCGTGAAATGAGAAACGATAAACGAACTGCACCGAAAGCCCCGATCAACGAGAATATCTCGGCACGCGAGGTTCGGTTAATTGGTGCTGACGGCGAGCAGATTGGCATCGTCTCGATTGATGAAGCGCTGCGTATCGCTGATGAAGCGAAGCTGGATCTGGTGGAAATCTCTGCAGACGCGGTACCGCCCGTCTGCAAGGTGATGGACTACGGCAAGCACCTCTTCGAGAAGAAGAAGCAGGCCAACGAAGCCAAGAAGAACCAGAAGCAGATCCAGATCAAAGAAATCAAGTTTCGTCCAGGGACGGAAGAAGGGGATTACCAGGTAAAACTACGCAACCTGGTACGTTTCCTTAGCGATGGGGACAAGGCCAAGATCTCTCTGAGATTCCGCGGCCGTGAGATGGCCCACCAGGAGCTGGGCATGGAGCTGTTGAAGCGGGTCGAAGCTGACCTCGTGGAATACGGCACCGTTGAGCAGCATCCGAAGATGGAAGGACGCCAGCTTATGATGGTCATCGCCCCCAAAAAGAAGAAGTAATCTCCCGGGCACGGCAGGCCTGATGATTATTGTGTAATTTTTATTCGAATGCGGAGTTCCAACATGCCAAAAATGAAAACCAAGAGCGGTGCTGCGAAGCGCTTCCTGAAGACGGCTTCCGGCTTCAAGCACAAGCACGCTTTCAAGAGCCACATCCTGACCAAAATGTCGACCAAGCGTAAGCGTCAACTGCGCGGTGCCAGCTTGCTGCACCCGTCTGACGTGGCAAAAGTCGAGCGCATGCTGCGCGTTCGTTAATTCTGGTTAAGATAGAGGAAGTTACTCATGGCTCGTGTTAAGCGCGGCGTTATCGCTCGTAAGCGTCACAAAAAAATTCTGAAACTGGCTAAAGGCTACTACGGTGCACGCTCGCGCGTATTCCGCGTTGCCAAGCAAGCGGTCATCAAGGCAGGCCAATACGCCTACCGCGACCGTCGCCAGAAGAAGCGTCAGTTCCGCGCACTGTGGATCGCTCGTATCAACGCCGGTGCCCGCACCAACGGTCTGTCGTACAGCCGTCTGATTGCTGGCCTGAAAAAAGCGTCGATCGAAATCGACCGTAAGGTTCTGGCTGATCTGGCAGTGAACGAAAAAGCGGCGTTTGCTGCGATTGTCGAGAAGGCTAAAGCCGTACTGGCTTAAGTACCCACGACAATCATCCGGCGGCGCCTGCGCCGTCGGGTGTAAAACGTCATCGGATAGGGGAAGAGCCTTCAAAAGCTCTTCCCCTATTTTCGTATCTGGAGTCTGTACATGGAAAACCTGGACGCGCTGGTCGCCCAAGCCCTCGAGGCCGTGGAACGCGCTGAAGACATCACTACCCTGGAACAGATCCGGGTCCAATATCTCGGCAAGAAAGGCGAGCTGACCCAGGTGATGAAGACCCTGGGCAACCTGCCAGCCGAAGAGCGCCCCAAGGTCGGCGCGCTGATCAACGACGCCAAGGAACGCGTCACCGACGTGCTCAACGCACGCAAGGCCGCCTTTGAAGAGGCCGAGCTCAACGCTCGCCTGGCCGCCGAATGCATCGACGTGACCCTGCCAGGCCGTGGCCAGACCACCGGCGGGCTGCACCCGATCACCCGTACTCTCGAGCGCATCGAGCAGTTCTTCACCCACATCGGCTACGGCATCGCCGAAGGCCCTGAGGTCGAAGACGACTACCACAACTTCGAAGCGCTCAACATCCCCGGCCACCACCCGGCCCGGGCGATGCACGACACCTTCTACTTCAACGCCAACATGCTGCTGCGCACCCACACCTCGCCGGTCCAGGTGCGCACCATGGAAAGCACCCAGCCGCCGATCCGCATCGTCTGCCCAGGCCGTGTGTACCGTTGCGACTCGGATATCACCCACTCGCCGATGTTCCACCAGGTCGAAGGCCTGCTGGTCGATCGCGGCATCAACTTCGCCGACCTCAAGGGCACCATCGAAGAGTTCCTGCGGGTGTTCTTCGAGAAAGAACTGGCCGTGCGCTTCCGCCCGTCGTTCTTCCCCTTCACCGAGCCGAGCGCCGAAGTCGACATCCAGTGCGTGATGTGTTCCGGCAAGGGCTGCCGCGTGTGCAAGCAGACCGGCTGGCTGGAAGTGATGGGCTGCGGCATGGTCCACCCGAACGTGCTACGCATGTCCGGCATAGACCCTGAAGAGTTCCAGGGCTTCGCCTTCGGCATGGGCGCCGAGCGCCTGGCCATGCTGCGCTATGGCGTCAACGATTTGCGTCTGTTCTTCGACAACGACCTGCGGTTCTTGGCTCAATTCCGCTAGGCCCAATCGACGCAACTTTCAGGAGAACAGCATGAAATTCAGTGAACAGTGGCTGCGCGGTTGGGTAAACCCGCAAGTCTCCCGTGACGAACTGGTCGCCCGCCTGTCCATGGCCGGCCTCGAAGTCGACAGCGTGACCCCTGCTGCCGGCCAGTTCAGCGGCATCGTGGTGGGCGAGATCCTCACCACCGAACAACACCCGGACGCCGACAAGCTGCGCGTGTGCCAGGTAAGCAACGGCGCAGAGACCTTCCAGGTGGTCTGCGGCGCCCCGAATGCCCGCCCAGGCATCAAGATCCCGTTCGCCATGATCGGCGCCGAACTGCCGGGCGACTTCAAGATCAAGAAGGCCAAGCTGCGCGGCGTCGAATCCTTCGGCATGCTCTGCTCGGCTTCCGAACTGCAGATCAGCGACGAGAACGACGGCCTGCTGGAACTGGCCGCCGACGCCCCGGTTGGCCAGGACATCCGTCAGTACCTGAACCTGGACGACGCCAGCATTGAGATCGGCCTGACCCCGAATCGCGGCGACTGCCTGTCCATCGCCGGCCTTGCCCGTGACGTCAGCGCCCTGTACGACGTGCCGGTCACCCGCCCGGTGGTGCCAGCCGTACCGGCTGCCCACGACGAAGTGCGCCCGGTCGAAGTCAGCGCCCCGGCCGCCTGCCCGCGCTACCTGGGCCGCGTGATCCGCAACGTCGACCTGAGCAAGCCGACCCCGCTGTGGATGGTCGAGCGCCTGCGCCGCAGCGACGTGCGCAGCATCGACGCCGCCGTCGACATCACCAACTACGTGATGCTCGAACTCGGCCAGCCGATGCACGCCTTCGACCTCGCCGAAATCAACGGCGGCATCCGCGTACGCATGGCCGAGGAGGGCGAGAAACTCGTCCTGCTGGACGGCCAGGAAGTTGCCCTGCGCGCCGACACCCTGGTGATCGCCGACCACACCCGCGCCCTGGCCATTGCCGGCGTGATGGGTGGCGAGCACAGCGGCGTCAACACCGAGAAGACCCGCGACCTGTTCCTCGAGAGCGCCTTCTTCGAGCCGATCTCCGTCGCCGGCAAGGCCCGTTCCTACGGCCTGCACACCGACGCCTCGCACCGCTACGAGCGAGGCGTGGATTCGCAACTGGCCCGTGAAGCCATGGAGCGCGCCACCGCCCTGGTGCTGGAGATCGTCGGCGGCGAAGCCGGCCCCGTAGTCGAAGCCGTGAGCGAGCAGCACCTGCCGAACATCGCGCCGATCACCCTGCGCGACGAACGCATCACCCAGATGCTCGGCATGCAAATGCAAGCCGCCCAGGTCGAGCAGCTGCTCAACGCCCTGGAGCTGAACACCAGCGCCAATGGGGCAGGGGAATGGACCGTCACCGTCCCAAGCCACCGCTTCGACGTCAGCCTGGAAGTCGACCTGATCGAAGAGCTGGCCCGCCTGTATGGCTACAACAACCTGCCGGTCCGTTACCCGCAGGCCCGCCTGGCTCCGCAAGCCCGCCCGGAAACCCGTGGCGAGCTGCCGAATCTGCGCCGCCTGCTGGTTGCCCGCGGCTACCAGGAAGCCATCACCTACAGCTTCATCGATCCGAAACTGTTCGAGTTGTTCACCCCAGGCGTCGAGCCGCTGCTGCTGGCCAACCCGATCTCCAACGACATGGCCGCCATGCGCGCCTCGTTGTGGCCGGGCCTGGTCAAGGCCATGCAGCACAACCTCAACCGCCAGCAAGACCGCGTGCGCCTGTTCGAAAGCGGCCTGCGCTTCGTCGGCCAGCTTGGTGACCTCAAGCAGCAACCGATGATCGCCGGCGTCGTCACCGGCAGCCGCCTGCCGGAAGGCTGGGCCAATGGCCGCGACAGCATCGACTTCTTCGACGTGAAAGCCGACGTGGAAGCCCTGCTGGGTTACTCCGGTGCCCTGAGCGACTTCACCTTCGCCGCCGGCAAGCACCCGGCCCTGCACCCCGGCCAGACCGCCCGCATCGAGCGCGACGGCAAGGAAGTCGGCTACCTCGGCGCCATCCACCCCGAGCTGGCCAAGACCCTCGGCCTCGACCGCCCGGTGTTCGTCTTCGAGCTGGTGCTCGGCGATGTAGTCGAAGGCCGCCTGCCAAAGTTCAGCGAGCTGTCCAAGTTCCCGGAAACCCGTCGTGACCTGGCTTTGATCGCAGGTCGTGATGTAGCTTCTAGCTCGGTGCTTGAAGTAATTCGTGACAATGCGGGCGAATGGCTCACAGACCTCAGGCTGTTTGACGTCTACCAGGGTAAAGGCATTGATCCTGATAGAAAAAGCCTGGCGGTCGGCTTGACCTGGCAACATCCATCGCGCACTCTTAACGACGATGAGGTGAATGAAACCCTGCAAACCATCCTCACCTCGCTTGAACAAAGGTTGAACACCACGTTAAGGAAATAACGGCATGGGTGCTCTGACGAAAGCTGAGATGGCCGAAAGGCTGTACGAGGAGCTGGGGCTTAACAAGCGTGAGGCCAAGGAGCTGGTCGAGCTGTTTTTCGAAGAAATTCGGCACGCGCTTGAAGACAACGAGCAGGTCAAGTTGTCCGGTTTCGGCAACTTCGACCTTCGCGACAAACGCCAGCGGCCGGGCCGCAACCCTAAAACAGGGGAAGAGATCCCGATCACCGCGCGCCGCGTCGTCACCTTTCGTCCAGGGCAGAAGCTGAAAGCCCGGGTAGAGGCCTATGCTGGAACCAAGCCATAACGACGAGCTGCCCCCCATCCCGGGCAAACGCTACTTCACCATTGGTGAAGTCAGCGAGCTCTGTGCGGTAAAACCGCACGTGCTGCGCTACTGGGAGCAGGAGTTCACGCAGCTCAACCCGGTGAAGCGCCGTGGCAACCGGCGGTATTATCAGCGCCAGGACGTGCTGATGATCCGCCAGATCCGCGCTTTGCTGTATGACCAGGGCTTTACCATTGGCGGGGCGCGGTTACGGCTTTCCAGTGATGAGGTCAAGGATGAATCCAGCCAGTACAAGCAGCTGATTCGGCAGATGATTGCGGAGTTGGAGGATGTGTTGGTGGTTCTGAAGAAGTGACCTGGTTGGCGACGAGTGGAAATTTTTGAAAAAAAGCTTCCATTATTCAAAAGGTTAGGTTAAATTCTTCAACGTTCTCAGCGGTATCGAGAATGATGTCGGGGCGTAGCGCAGCCCGGTAGCGCACTTGCATGGGGTGCAAGGGGTCGAGTGTTCGAATCACTCCGTCCCGACCAAAATACTCCAAAGAATCCAGTCACTTAACGGTGGCTGGATTTTTTTATGCTCACTGATTTTTCTGTGCCCCTAGTGAAAGTCGCTTTCTGGTTGCCAATTGATAGTGGCTTGCTCAGACTCCTGTCATGTGAGTCGCAGCAAGTTTTCGAAAAGCTCTAGATCAACGGAGCCAAAATCGCAGGGATAAGCATCATGACCCCAGAATCAGAAGCACGTCAGCAGATTGACCAGAAGCTACAACACGCTGGCTGGGTCATCCAGGACATGAAGCAGCTTAATTTAGGTGCGGCTCGTGGGGTGGCTGTGCGAGAGTTTCCGACTGATTCTGGGCGTGCGGATTACGTGCTTTTTGTTGACAGGGTCTCCGTCGGGGTAATTGAGGCTAAGAAAGACGGCGCGGGTGTAAACCTTACGGTCACAGAAAGCCAAACGGAGCGCTACGTCAAAGCCACACTCAAGCATCGGCAAGGCAATGCACCGCTGCGCTTCCTGTTCGAAGCAACCGGCAAGATCATCCGCTTTACCGATGGTGCCGATCCGGTGCCTCGTTCGCGCGAAATTTTCCACTTCTTCAAGCCGGAAACGCTGGCCGCCTGGCTGGCGAAGCCAGATACCCTCCGTCGCCGTCTAGCCGAACAAATGCCAGCGCTGCCAGAAAGAAATCTGCGCGAATGCCAGATCAGCGCCGTTACCGGGCTGGAAAAATCACTGGCTTTGAACAAACCCCGCGCCTTGGTGCATATGGCCACCGGCGCGGGCAAAACCTTCACCGCCATCACTGCGGTTTACCGTCTTCTTAAGTTCGGTGGTGCTAAGCGCATCCTATTTCTGGTCGATACCCGCAATCTCGGCAAGCAGGCCCATCAAGAATTCATGGCCTACACGCCACCGGACGATGGTCGCAAGTTCACTGAGTTGTACAACGTACAGCGGTTGGCCTCACCCAATATCGATCCGCATTCGCAGGTGTGCATCAGCACCATCCAGCGCATGTACTCGATTCTTAGTGGTGAGCCGATTGATGAGTCTGCCGAGGATTTCTCGCTCAACGAAGTACAACAAACTGGCAAGCAGGAAAAGCTCGTCCGCTACAACCCGGCCGTACCGGTAGAAACCTTCGACTTCATCATCATCGATGAATGCCACCGCAGCATCTACAACCTGTGGAAGCAGGTGCTCGATTACTTCGATGCCAGCCTGATCGGCCTCACCGCCACACCTGACAAACGCACCTTCGGCTTCTTCAAAGAAAACATCGTTGCTGAATACACCTACGAGCAGTCCGTGGCGGATGGTGTCAACGTAGGCTACGACGTGTTTGAGATCGAAACCGAGATCACCCAGAAGGGTGCGGAGCTGAAGGCCAAAGAGTGGGTAGACCATCGCGACCGCGCCACCCGCAAAAAGCGTTGGGGTGAAACCGAAGAAGACACCACCTACACCGGTAAGGAGCTAGATAAGTCGGTGGTCAACGTGAGCCAGATCCGCCAGGTGATTCAGGCGATGAAAACGGCGGTGGAAACGCAGATTTTCCCGGCGCGCAAAGAAACACCCAAGACCTTGATTTTCGCCAAAACCGACAGCCACGCTGACGACATCATCAACATCGTGCGCGAGGTCTATGGCCAGGGCAACGCCTTCTGCAAGAAGGTCACCTACCGTGCTGAGGAAGACGCCGACAGCATCCTCAGCGGCTTTCGCAACGACTACAATCCACGCATTGCCGTCACCGTGGACATGATTGCCACCGGCACCGACGTGAAGCCGCTTGAAGTGCTGCTATTTATGCGTGACGTGCGTAGCAAGGGTTACTACGAGCAGATGAAGGGTCGTGGTGTGCGCAGCCTCGATGGCGAAAGCCTGAAGCGTGTCAGCAACAGCGCTGATGGTGCCAAGACCCGCTTCGTCCTAATCGACGCTGTGGGCGTGGAAAAAAGCCTCAAGACCGAAAGCCGCCCGCTGGAGAAAAAGCCCGGCGTGGCTCTCAAGGACCTGCTGCAAGGCGTGGCCATGGGTAGTCGCGACGACGACACCGTGCTCTCGCTCGCCAACCGACTTGTGCGACTGGCCAAGCAGCTGGACGACAAAGCGCAGGCGCGCATCGAGAAGGTCAGCGGTGGCATTTCAGTAGGTGAACTCGGCAAAGGTCTGATCGCCGCGCTGGACCCGGACGCTATCGTGCAAGCCGCGCTAGTCACGGCCGAGGCCAAAGGCATCACGCGCTCTGAGGACACCTTGCTGCCCGAAGAGATTGAAGTCGCCCGAGCTGAGCGCGTTGCTGCAGCCTGTGCCCCCTTCGACAAACCTGAACTGCGTGACGAGATAGAAGCCGCCCGCCGTGAGCGCGAGCAGCTCATCGATCACATCAACCTCGATCAGGTCACCTTCAGCGGGTTTAGTGAACAGGCCGAAATCCAGGCCAAGGCTGTGATCCAGACATTTGCCGATTATATCGCGCAGAACAAGGATGAAATCGCCGCGCTGGACTTTTTCTACCAACAGCCCTACCAGCGCCGCGCACTCACCTTCGACATGCTCGAAGAGCTACACGAGCACCTGAGAAAGCCGCCATTGATGCTCACCACCGAACGGTTGTGGAATGCCTATGCCCGTGTGCAGGCCACGGCCGTGAAAGGTGTTGACCGCAAACGCCAGCTCACTGATCTAGTGTCCCTGCTGCGCTTTGCGCTGGGGTTGGATGGCGAACTCAAACCCTTTGCCGACGATGTAGATAAGCGATTCCAAACGTGGATCTTTCGTCACAACGCGCAGCGCGGCACGGCCTTCACTTCGGAGCAGACTGAATGGCTGCGCCTGATAAAAGACCACATTGCCAGCAGTTGCAGCATCAGCCGCGACGATTTTGATTACGCAGAACTGGCCGACAATGGCGGCTTGCAAAAAGCCTGGGGCCTGTTTGGCAAGGAGTTAGACACGCTAATGAATGAAATGAATGAGGACTTGGTGGCGTGAGTGAGTTTAGCGACGAGGCAATGCAGAGCTATCCCTTTGCCGATATCACTCTACCACTGAATTGGAGCCTTGTGGCTCTGGAGGAAGTATCAGCGGACGTGAGTCCTGGCTTTGCCAGCGGAAAACATAACTCTGATGGTGCCGGGGTACCACACCTTCGACCTATGAATGTCGATCGTGATGGTCAGATCGATCTGAAAGTTATTAAGTCAGTGGCTATGAGCAATGGCATTGAACTTCGCCAGGGTGACGTTTTATTCAATAATACAAACTCCGCAGAGCTAGTTGGCAAGACTGCAGTAGTTTCTGCTCGTGAAGGCGGCTATGCCTTCTCCAATCACATGACCCGCATTCGCCCGGAGGATGGGGTGAACTCCGTCTTTGTTGCGCGGCAATTGCATTTTCTGTGGATGGCGGGGTACATGAAGCATCGTTGTACCAACCACGTGAATCAAGCCAGTATTTCTTCAAAGACTCTGGCGAAAACCATCCCATTTCACCTACCCCCCGCCGCCGAACAAACCCGCATCGTAGCCAAACTCGAAGAGCTGCTGACCGACCTCGATGCCGGTGTAGCCGAACTCAAGGGTGCGCAGAAAAAGCTTGCACAGTACCGGCAATCACTGCTCAAAGCCGCCATGGACGGTGCTCTTACTGTCGAGTGGCGAGCAAATAACACTCCAGCAGAAAGTGGCGCGCAACTGCTCGAACGCATCCTGCAGGAGCGTCGCGCTCGCTGGGAAGCCAAACAACTTGCCAAATTTACTGAACAAGGCAAAATCCCGCCCAAGGACTGGCAGAAGAAATACCCCGAGCCGGTTCGGCCGGACATCACCGACTTACCGACGTTGCCGGAGGGGTGGGTCTGGGCGAGCGTCGACCAGCTTACCGTCGAGCAAAAGTACGGCTCTTCGTCAAAAACGAATGAGGAGCCAACTGGTGTTCCCGTCTTGCGGATGGGCAATATTAAAGATGGGGGTCTGGACTTCTCAAATTTGAAGTACCTACCTGTTTGTCATGCTGAATTTCCTAGCCTCCATCTTCAAGACGGTGATTTATTATTTAATCGCACAAACAGTCCAGAGCTGGTTGGAAAGACTGCGGTCTACCGATCTCAAATCTCACCCTGCTCATTTGCCTCGTATTTGATTAGCGTTCGATTTTCTGCTGGCTACATTCCTGAGATTGCATCAGCATTTATCAATTCGGCATATGGAAAACGCTGGATAAAATCTGTTGTGGTTCAGCAAGTCGGTCAGGCTAATGTGAATGGTTCCAAACTGTCCGCACTTGCCGTGCCGGTTCCTCCGTTTCAAGAGCAACAAGAAATAGTCTCGGCGCTTCAGGCCCAAGCCAGCGAGATTGTTGAGCAATTAAAGAGTGTTGATATTTCCCTCAAACAATCCAACGCCCAACGACAGAATATTCTGCGCGCAGCCTTCGCCGGCCTACTGGTGCCGCAAGATCCGAACGATGAGCCCGCTAGTGCTCTGCTGGAGCGTATCCGTGCCGAACGGGCGGAACGCGTTAAACAGCCCAAGACCCGCAAAACCAAGCCGAAAGAGATAGCCATCATGGTGAGCAAACTCATCGACGTGCTCGCCCAAGCGGGCGACTGGGTACCGGCTCAAGAAGCCTTCCGCCGCTGTGGTGTAGCTGATGGCGCGCTGACGGAACGCATCGAAGAGCTGTACGCCGAACTGCGCAAGCTGGATAAGGCTGGCCGCCTGGCGGTGGAGGCTGTGACCGATGCGCAAGGCCGCAAGCTGTATGACAAGCTGAAACTGTTGGCGGGCTGAGCATGCGCTTAGACAAACTCACCATAGGCAGTGCCAAGGACAGCCCAACACACCAATTCAAGAATCTGAAGAATGTCACCATCGACTTCGATCAGGATCACTGGGTGACGGTGGTGATCGGCTGGAACGGAACTGGTAAGTCCAACGTACTGGAGGCGCTGGCCATCATCTTTCGTGATCTGATCGGTAAAAAACGAACACCCGTGTTTGCCTTTCAGCTGGCCTATCGCATGGGGGCTGGCGAAAATCTTCGGCACATCCACATTGATGCCGATCCGGATCGTGAGAAAGAGCCTTTCACCATTCGCGTTGCGACAGATGCAGAAGCTCGTGGTGCTGGCACCCTGATCCCATTCATGGAGGGCGCAGCGCAGGTTTCGGCTCTGCGTGGTAAGGCTATCAAGCTCACGGCGTTCCTGAATGCGGATAACGAGTATCTGCCGCGCTATGTGTTCAGCTATTACTCGGGCGAGAGTCCGCGTATGCACGAGGTGTTTCGTCCCTATCTCGAAAACTACGACAGCAAGCTGCGTAACGGCGAAGACCCTGGCCTGAAGCGCCTGTTTTATGCCATGCCGGTGCACAGCCAGTTCGTTTTGCTGGCCTTTTTGATTCAGCAATCCGACGTTGTGCGGGCATTCCTCGATGATCACCTCGGCCTTGATCCGGACGAAGGTATTGAGTCGGTGTTATTCGTGCTGCGGCAGCCACCTTGGAAGTCGAAGGCTGCCGATGGCGACCCGCGCTTTTGGAACGCGCGGGGCGTGGTGCGCGATTTTCTGTCACGACTCTACGACATCGCGCTGGCACCAGTGGAAATCAGTCGTCGTGTTTCCACCTCGATCTGGAACAAGGAAACGCTGCAGTTTAAATATTTGTACGTAAAGGATATTGCGGCTCTTCGTCGCTTGGTTGGCAACCAGTCCCCAGCGCAGTTCTTCCGTGATCTTGAGAGCACGTATGTTTCGGAGCTCATTGAAGAGGTGCGCATCCGTGTGCGCCTGAAGAAGAACGATGGCAGCGTTACGTTCCGAGAACTCAGCGAGGGTGAGCAGCAATTGCTGACCGTATTGGGCCTGCTGCGCTTTACCGCAGAGGATGAAAGCCTGTTCCTGCTGGATGAGCCGGACACTCATTTGAATCCGCGCTGGTGCGTTGACTACCTGAACTACCTGAAGTCCTTTGTCGGCCAGAGCACTGAGGGTAAGGACAACAGTCACATTGTGCTCACGACCCACAATCCCTTGGCCATAGCAGAGTTGGTGAAGGAGCAGGTGCAGATCCTGTATCGTGAAGCAGCAAGCCGTACAGTGCGTGCCGAGAATCCTGCCGTCGATCCCAAAGGCATGGGCTTTGCCGGGATCGTGACCAGCGATATGTTCGGCTTGGGTACCAGCCTGGATAAAGCCACGAATGAGGATCTGCTAGCACTTCATCAACTCTCCACTCAGCAGCCCCCTCTCAGCGATGCGGATCGGGCCAAACTCGTTGAAATCCGCACGCGCCTTGAAGGCTTGGATTTTAACTTTGCGTCGAGGGACAGGCTGGAGCAAGAGTATCTGCGTGCCCGATTTGATCTAGCTGCAGACGGCGATATCGACGGGGCCATCGTCACGCCGGAGAACAAGCAAAAGGCTCTCGACGCTCTGGTGCAAAGCCTGCTGCGCAGCTTGCAGGAGGGTCAGGCTTGAGATTCATTCAGATTCCGACGCCCCCACATTTACCAGCACGCTGGCCCAAGGTTTATGCGGCCAGGCTCGCAAGAGTGAATTTGTTGGGCACCCAAACTCCTCGATCTGACTACATCAAGAATAACGGTAGCTGGGGCTTACTAAAAAAATGGCTCGCCAATGCCAGTGGCCAAAAATGCTGGTATTGCGAAGCGAAAAGCACGCGCGCACCGTTTGATGTCGACCACTTCCGACCCAAGCTGGGTATCACTGTGGATGGCGTGAAGCTGGCGGGTCATGACGGGTATTACTGGCTGGCCTATGAATGGTGGAATTTCCGACTGTCATGCCAGCGTTGCAATCGACCGGAAAATGACGATGCCGGCGTACAGCACGGCAAAGCCAATGAATTCCCTATTCGTGATGAGGCACAACGTTGCGCACTACCTTCGGGACAACTTAATTCGGAATTGCCCAGATTATTAGACCCTTGTGTGCAGGTTGATTGTGAGTTGCTCGCCCATGGTATTGATGGCGAAGTTAAGCCAGTCGCTCTAGATGGGACCTGGGAATACACGCGTGCGCGATACACGATTGACCGCTTGGGGTTCAATGAATGGAACACGCCAGAAACCAAAAAAAAATCTTGGCGAGTTCTCGATGATTTGATTCGACTTGCCGGTAATCAACCTGCTGTTCTCACACACTTGCAAGAACATTTATCTATCGATCACGAATACTCCAGCTTCTTCCGATCAGCCATCGGCACGCATCGAGACAAGGCTTGGGTGGAGGCACTTTTATGAATACAAGCACCCTCGTCCAGAAAGTCTGGAACTTCTGCCACACCTTGCGCGATGACGGCGTAGGCTATGGCGATTACCTCGAACAGCTCACCTACCTGCTGTTTTTGAAGCTGGCGCATGAATACGCCCAAGAGCCCTACAATCGCGACACCCACATTCCGAAAGGTTATGACTGGGCCAGCCTGACCTCCAAGGTTGGTGAGCCGCTCGAGGCTCACTATCTCGCCACTCTGCACAAGCTCGGTAGGGAGCCTGGCATGCTGGGTGCGATCTTTTTCAAGGCCCAGAACAAGATTCAGGACCCGGCCAAGCTCTCGCGCCTGGTGCAATTGATTGATGCCGAGAGCTGGATCAGCCTGGACGCCGACACCAAGGGCGATCTGTACGAAGGGTTGCTGCAGAAAAACGCCGAAGACACCAAGAGCGGTGCTGGCCAGTATTTCACGCCACGTGTGCTGATCGACGCTATGGTTGCCTGTGTACGCCCCGAGCCGATGAAGACCATTGCCGATCCCGCCTGCGGCACGGGCGGCTTTTTCTTGGGCGCATACAACTGGCTGACACGCCCGGGCGCCAAGTTGGACAAGCGTCAGAAAGAATTCCTGCGTGATCAGACTTTCCACGGCAATGAAATCGTACCGAACACGCGCCGTATGTGCTTGATGAACCTGTTCCTGCACAACATTGGCGAACTGGACGGGGAGCCTTCTGTTGAGCGTTCTGATGCCCTGATCTCCGAGCCCAAACGCAAGGTGGATTACGTGCTGGCCAACCCGCCCTTCGGCAAGAAGAGCAGCATGACCATCACCAATGAAGAGGGTGATGAAGATAAGGAAGCGCTGACCTACGAGCGCCAGGATTTCTGGGAAACCACGTCGAATAAGCAGCTCAACTTTCTACAGCATATCGTCAGCATGCTTAAGGTGGACGGTAAAGCGGCAGTGGTGTTGCCAGATAACGTTCTGTTTGAAGGCGGGGCAGGCGAAAAAATTCGTCGCAAGCTTCTCCTGAACTGCGATGTACACACAATTTTGCGCCTGCCCACCGGCATCTTCTACGCCCAGGGCGTGAAGGCCAATGTGGTGTTTTTCGACGCCAAGCCCAAGGATGGGCAGACCCACACCAAGGGCATCTGGTTCTACGATTTGCGCACCAATAAGCACTTCACTCTGAAGACGCGCCCGCTCAAGCTGGACGATTTGCAGGATTTCATCACCTGCTACAACCCGGAAAATCGTCACGAGCGAGTGGCTACCGATCGGTTCAAGTTCTTCAGCTACGAAGAACTAATGGCGCGCGACAAGGCCAGTCTCGACATCTTCTGGCTCAAGGACGACAGCCTGGACAACCTTGATGATCTGCCGCCACCGGATGTTCTCCAGCAGGAGATCATTGAGCATCTCGAAGCGGCACTGCTTGCTTTTCGAGAGGTATCTTTGAGTCTGCCTAGATCAGAAGTGGTTGATTGATTTTTATTCCGCAGGAGAAGACATGAGCCGAATGTGGATGGTACGTGGCGAATCTGGAAGCCTTTACGATGCTTTTCGCGAGCGTGAAGTGACGGCAGTCGGCTGGAGCCATTTGGCACCGCATGCAAAGCTCGGCGTTGGGCGTAAAGAGCTCACTGCCATGTATCAAGCACTTGAGCCGCAGCTCAAGAAGGGCTCTGTGGTCGCAGGCGCTTCGCAAGTGTGGCGCTTCGTCAACGAAGTCGCGGTCGGTGATTGGGTTGTGACCTACTCGCCAGCTAACCGCTTGTATCTTGTCGGTAAGGTAGTCGGTCAGGCGGAGCATCATCCGGAATGGGCAGAGCAGGGCATGGCTCTGGTGCGCAAGGTTCAGTGGCAGCAACAAGAGCTGCCCCGCGATAACTTGGGTACCAGCACCAAAAATAGCTTGGGCTCGACTTTGACCTTGTTCGAAGTACCTTCCGATGCAGCTGCTGAAGTGTTTGAGGCGTTGAAAGGCAAGCCAGTAGCGCCGAAGGAAGATGAGGCCGAGGAAAGCATTGCCGACCCGCTGGCAGATGTTGAGGCTCAGGCACTGGAGCGTATCAAGGATCGTGTAAGCGAGCTGGATTGGGATGACATGCAGCAGCTAGTAGCAGGAATTCTTCGCGCAATGGGCTACAAGACTCAAGTCTCGCCACCTGGTTCCGATCGAGGCAAGGACATCGTTGCCTCGCCTGACGGCTTCGGTTTCGAGCATCCACGTATCGTTGTGGAGGTTAAGCACCGTAAAGGGCAGATGGGTAGCCAGGAGATTCGTAGCTTCCTGGGTGGTCGACACAAGGATGATCGAGGCCTCTATGTGAGTACCGGAGGCTTTAGCAAAGACGCCCAGTACGAGGCTGATCGAGCCTCTATTCCTCTGGCGATGTGGACATTGGATCACGTGGTGCGCGCGCTCATTGAGCATTACGACGCAACCGACGCTGAGACCAAACGCATCGTGCCGTTGAAACGATTGTATTGGCCCGCGTGATTCTGGGTTCTTACTTATGAGGATTATCCAACTGAAGGATATCATCGACTCGACTGGCATCGCACGATCCACAATTTAAAAGCTCATTGGTGAGGGGGAAAGCGCCACTGCGATCGTGTTGGCCCCGCGAGAGCTCGTATGCATCCCGGGGACATATCCGCTGTGGCAGCAGACGTGCCCAGGGTCTACGGGATCAGATTTTCCCTCTTCTCTGTAGTCCGTTTCCGAAACATACTTCTACCCCCTTACAGCCCGTTGCAGCCGCTGCATCACCCATCTAGTCTCGCCAGGTCGCTGCCAATTCAGCGACCGGTTTTGACAGACCGGGAAGATAGTAACGCGCGTGCATAGCCGTCTATGGTGGCTGTACGTGGGGCACTTCGGTGCGCCGGTTTCCTATTTTCCCGGTCTGTCAACCCGCGTACAGCTGCCACCTTTCTGTTTGACAGCAGAGAACGGTAGCTCCATTTGAAAATAGGAGTTCTACCATGCTGAAAATAGTCCCCGATCCACCCCAACACGACAAATACACCACCCACACCCTCGAAGACCTCCTGGTCCAGATCTCCGAATACCTCGTCTGCGCCCTGACCGTCAGCCAGCAGACCGTCCTGCTCCACGCCAAACCCCCAGGCCAGGTACTGACCCTCGCCGCCATGCACGAAATCGACAGCGCCCGCACCCTGGTGGAAGTGGCGCTGAGCCGCGTGCAATCCCGGCACTGACCTGGCGAGCCTGGGCTCGTACTTGATGTTCACCGATCAGGCCCCGCGCCGTTCGCGGTGCCGCAGGAGGAATGGTATGGAGAAGGAATTGCAAATCCCGCGCATCAAGAAACTCGCCACCACCGGCGTCGGGCATTTCGGCGAAGGCGCGGAGGTGGGTGTGCAAGACCCGCTGTTCCGCGTGGTGGCGGGGCATCCGCTGGACCATGCGGTGGAGCAGGCGACCGTGCTGATGTGTGCGGTGCACAGGATCAGTGATCTGGCTATGGTGGAGACGGAACATCTGCCTACGCTGCTGACGGCGGTGCATTACCTCAGTGGCATGGCCAAGGCGTTGGCCCAGGATGTGAATCATGGGTTGATGGTTGGGCGGGGGGCTGAGTAGGGGGAGGGTATCTGGCTGGGGGTTTGGTTGTCTGGGCGGGCGTTATCGCGGGGCAAGCCCGCTCCCACGAATCCGCGCCTGCGAGCCCGATTCCTCGAACCCGGTCCCACAGGCCTGCTCCCGAGTTTCGGCTAGCCGTTATGGCGCCAGGTTCACGCCGTTACAGCGGCCCTTGGTGGAGAAATCATTGATCTGCCGCGCCTTGTTCACCGACATCAGGATCGTGCAGCCGCCAGGATGAGCCACGTCATCCCAGTAGTTGGTATGGACCATCACGTTGCCTTGCATCTCGGCGGTGCTGCCGATCACCTCCTTTCGCACGTAGGTGGTATCGCGGTACCAGCCCAACTGCACCCCAGCGCCGTCGGGCAACGGCTCCATGCGCATGGGTGGGCCGAAGAAGTCGATGGCCTGCTTGGCGTCGCGGCCTTGCCATTGGTTGCCCGCCATCAGCTCCGGCAGAGTCGGGATGCAGCCGGCCAACGTCGGCAGCAACAGGCCAAGAATCAGCAGCGGGCGCGTGTTCATCGTGGGGTGTTCGCCAGCATGTCGTCCAGCTCCTGCACCGCCTGGCTGTTGGCCTGCACGCCAATCAACTGGATGAACATGGCCTGGATGGTGGCGACCATCTTCGCCGCCGGCATCTTGCCGATCGACAGCATCTGGTTGCGCGCGCGGTTGTCGGGGGCGCAGACGAAGGCGAAGGTGCGCTGCAGCCAGTAGTCCTTTGGTGCGACCCAGTCTTTGGCGTTGGTTTTCACATCGCGCACGGCGCCGTCGAAGCGACGTATCGCCCGGGCGCTGTCCAGGCGGATCTGGCGCTGTTTGCATTTGACCTGCACCTCGTAGGCGGCAAGGGTCGGGAAGGCCGGGTCTTCGAACAGCTGCATGACTTGGGCCGATTGCACGCCACCGGGTTTTTGCAGGATGCCGGCGGCATCGGCAACGTAGACCTCGTTGTGCAGGCGTTCGCCTTTGCCGTAGATGATCCAGTAGTCGCCTGAGGCGGGGGCGGCGAGGGCCGGGGTGCTGCAGGTGAGGGCCAGGATGGCCAGCCATTGGCAGAGGGGTGGAAGTTTGTGGCCCATGGAGTCCTTTCCTGGTTTTTGTAATCAAGAAGGAACTATACGAGCGCTGAGTGAGCAGGGTCGATTAGGGCGGTTGTGCTAATGGCTAAAGGCCTGTGTGGGGTTCAGGTGCGGTAAACAGAGCGTCCGTGAATAGGTAGAGCACAATCGATCGGCAATGGGTATGTAGTCCCGTTCTGAAACATGTAACGGTGGGCTTGTGCCTCATTTCCCTCAAGTGATTCTGCTGTACATTCCCTTGGGCAGACCGCACAGGCGGCAGCTGTCGCAGGGGCCGGATTAAGGAGCAAAACATGTCCAAATCAAGGTTGAAAGTGGCTCTTCTAGCCGAGCGCGAAGCGCAGGAGGCTAAAAAAGCCTTTCTCGAGCTTGTGCACGCTGACATTACCGAGCACGCGGAATGTATCCAGCCCATCCCGGCATCGTTGCTGAGTCGGACGGCTCATCTTCGGGCCCGGGCGCAAGCTAATCTTGAGCGTCCCTCTAATATTGTGGCCCCTGAGCTACTAAAGTGAGGTTTTCTACAAATTTTGTAGCCCATGTGACACACAACTATCTGGGTGAGAGGTTGCCGCTATGTGGCCCAAGGGCTACATTATTCAGAGAAACCCTTCATTTTGATGCTCGAGAGCTACAAATGTCCTCTCTCTATGATGTCGCTGAAATGCTTAAAACCGTCCGGCGTGAAGCAAAGCTAAGCCAAGATGCGTTGGCCAGCCGCGCAGGTGTTTCCCGTTCCACAGTGGCGAGGATGGAGACCCTGGCCAAGGGGGACATGAGTGTCTTGGCGCTTGTCCGGCTCCTGGAAGCCGCAGGCTATGACCTGAAGCTGGTGAAGGCTGGTCACGCACGTACGGTCGAGGACATCCTCGAGGAACAACGGTCTGGGGTTGCTTGACCATGATCCTTGACGTCCATGTCCGTTCGAGGCTCGTGGCCAAGCTTTATCGGGACCGTGACGAATATGTACTGCACTATCTTCCCGGAACAGCCCGGGAGGACTTTGTCAGCTTGGCCCTGCCTGTTCGTGAAGCGCCTTGGCGCTGGCCCCGTGATTTATTCCCTTTCTTCCGGCAGAACCTTCCTGAAGGGTATTTGCTGAACGTCATCCGCGAAGCGTTCGGCCCGCTGCTCGATGGTACCGATCTGTCGATGCTGGGCTTGGTGGGTGGTACGGGTATTGGCAGGGTCTCGGTCACGCCTGAAGGTATCAAGCCTGGAATTGTGATGGAGCCTTTGGACCTCGGTCATCTGCTCAAGGCGGAAAACACCACTGAGCGGTTCGCCGAGCTTGTTCGGCAATATGCTCGGGTAGCGGTATCGGGGGTAGTGCCAAAATTCATTGCGGCAGATGCTGTTGCCCGGCGTGTCGAACCACTTGGCAAGCCGACCTTGCGCACCGGATCTCACATCATCAAAGGCTCTGATGAGACGACCCCATTCCTGGGTTTCAACGAGTTCTACACCATGCGTGTGCTGGGCCGGCTTGGTGTGGTGCCCGTAGCTTCATGCCGTATGTCCGAGGATGGCAAGGTTCTGGTAGTGGATCGTTTTGACGTGGACGACCAAGGTAACGCGTGCCGGGGCGTCGAAGATGCCTGTGGGCTGCTAGGGCTGCCTCCACATGAAAAATATGCGCCCACGACAGAGCGCGTCTGGAATGCCTGTCGGGCCTACTTGTCCGCGGAACACCTCAAGGCGCAACGTGAGCACTTTGGCTGGCAGCTATTGACCAACTATGTGGTGCGCAATGCGGATTGCCACGCGAAGAATATTGCACTGCTTTACACCTCGCTGACTGATGTGGCGTTCACGCCCGTCTTTGATTTGGTTACCACGCAAGCCTACCCTCGCTTCGCCAACAACCCGCCTGGACTCTCCGTTGGTGGAAGGCAGACCTGGACACCTGGGCGCTCACTGGAGTCATTTTTCAAAGGTGTTCTGAGCATATCGCCACGGCAGTACGCGGCGATGATCGAGCAGCTTTGCGAGTCTGCCGTGGCGGTTGGAAAGGAAGTCATCGAAGCGTCGAAAAACGAACCTGCGTGGCGTGATGTTGCCAAGAACATGGTGCATGCTTGGAACGTCGGCATGGAAGCCTTGCGCAGCCCGAAGGCGGCTCCACATTTTCGAGGTCTGGATGCTGCCATTGCGGGCGCAGGCTTTTCTGGGCCGGGCAAGCCTGAACGCAGCGGTGAGGTGATTGGCCGTTCTGAATTGTTGGGCAAAAGGTAACATCGCTCTGGATTGCCGGGTGAGGCCTGCGGTGTGCTTCGCCTTCCCGGCAACCCCGATACAGGCCATGCTTTTCCTACGCCCACCCAATCATTGCAGCGACCCCGCAAGCAGCGCCAACAGGGCATCAGCATCCAGCTTGGCACTCACTTCGCCACCCTCCAACAGGCTGTCGGCCAGGTCTCGTTTGCGAGCATGCAGGGCGACGATCTGCTCCTCGATGGTGTTCTCGGCTACCAGCCGGTAAATCGTCACCGGACGCTGCTGGCCGATGCGGTAGGCACGGTCACTGGCCTGATCCTCCACCGCCGGGTTCCACCAGGGATCGAGGTGGATCACATAGTCGGCGGCGGTAAGGTTTAGGCCGCTGCCGCCAGCTTTCAGGCTGATGAGGAAGACTTCACCCGCGCCAGCCTGGAAGGCATTGACTCGGCTTTCCCGTTCCTTGGCCGGCACGCTGCCATCGAGGTACTGGTAGGCGATGCCTTTTTCATCGAGCCAGGTACGGACGATACTCAGGTGGTCGACGTACTGGCTGAAGACCAAGGCCTTGTGGCCATTGTCCAACAGCTCTTCGACGATTGCGGTGACCGCCTGGAACTTGCTGCCAGGCAGGGTCGAGCCGGGAGTCACCAGGGCCGGGTGGCAGCAGAACCGGCGCAGGCGGGTGATCTCCGTCAGGATCTGGAATGATCTGCCTGCTCCGGGCGCCAGATCAGAGACATTGCTCACCGCTTGCTGGCGAAGGGCCTCATAGAGGTGAGCCTCTTCATCGGACAGCGGTACTTTGTAGGTGATCTCTGTGCGCGCGGGTAATTCGTCGAGCACCTGGCTTTTCAGACGGCGCAGGATAAAGGGCTGGATGAGCGCTTTCAGAGCCCGTCGGGCTGCTGCATCGCCCTGTTCGATAGGGGTAGCGAAGCGGCTGTTGAAGTGTTCCTGGCTGCCGAGCAGCCCTGGGTTGATGAAGCGGAACAGGTTCCACAACTCGCCCAAGTGGTTTTCCAGCGGGGTGCCAGTGGCGACCACGCGGAAATCGGCCTGCAAGGCCATTACCGCTTGAGAGCGTTTGGTCTGGGCATTCTTGATGGCCTGGGCCTCGTCCAGCACGACGCTGTGCCAGTGGCAGGTGGCGAAGGCTGCGCTGTCCTGCTGCAGCAACCCGTAGCTGGTGATCACCAGGTCGCCGGGGCCGAGATCTGCCAGACTGCGCGCTTGCTGATACATATGCAGTTTCAGTTGTGGCGCGAAACGCCGGCTCTCAGCCTGCCAGTTGAGGGTCACCGACGTCGGTGCCACGACCAGTTGCGGGCCACCGGCGGCCCGCTGCAGCAGAACGGCCAGAAGCTGTACCGTCTTGCCCAGGCCCATGTCGTCGGCCAGGCAGGCACCGACACCCCATTGAGCCAGGCGTGCCAACCAGGTGAAACCCTCATGCTGATAGGCGCGCAGGTCGGCCTGCAAGGTGCGAGGGAGCTGGGGCTGGTGGTCGCGCATCGACTGTAGTTTATCGAGGTGCGCCTGCCAGCTTTTATCGGCCTTGAACTCACTCACCTCGGCGGCCAGCCCGGCCAGCAACGGGGTAGTCAACGGGCTGAGGCGAAGGCCCTGGTCCGTGACCCGATCAGCCAGATACGCCAGTTCCTCCAGGCGTTGGCGCAAGCGCTTGTCGAGTGCCAGCCAGTCACGCTCGTCGAGTTTGAGGAAGCGTCCGGGGCCGGCCTTGAGCAGTTCCAGAAGCTGGCGCAGTTGCAGTACCTTGCCGTCATCGAGTGCGACTTCCCCTTGCAGGATGAACCAGTCACCCTGTTTGCGCAGGCCCAGCTTGAGCGCGTCGAGGTTCACGCGGCCTTTTATGCGCAGGCGCTCGCCCTCTGGCCAGACGCAGTGCAGCAAACTGCCGTCCAATGCATGCAGTTCGCCGAGTACCTGCAAGGCATCCTGAGGCTGGTCCAGCTGCCATTCCTGGCCATCGCTATTGGCGTTGGCCAGGCCGGGGCAGTCATGCAATACCTGTTGCAGTGCCTGGCGTTCGCCTGCCAGGTCGCGGCAGACCTGCAAGGGTTTGCCGTCGCGCTCGCCAAGCAGGTTCTGCGCGCCCTGGCCCGGGCGAAACCAGCTGCTTTCGGCCAAAGGGCGCACCAGCAGTTGCAAGCGCAAACCCTCGGCAAGTGGCAGCAAATGCGCGTACAGGCGCGTATCGGCAGGTTCCTGTTCAAGGTTCACCGAGAGCTCGGGCAGGTCCGAGTGGATGGGTAGCAGCGGTGCGATGGCACTGACGGCTTCGATCAGTTGCGCCTTGCCCGATTGCGGTACGCGCAGGCCGTCGCCGATGATCCTGGCGATCTGGCGCAGATCGCTGTTGACCGGATAGAGCTGCAAGCGGGTCGGTGTCTGCTGATCGATGTAGAAGGTCTCGGCGGTGACGACGCCCGGAGGCTCGAGACGCAGATGGATCTGTCCGTCCTCGGCCTGAAGGTGCAAGCTGGCTTCGCCTGCCTGGAGATCGATGCGTGTGTCAGGGGCATCTTGCCAGAACAACGCCGGATGACCGACCAACCTGGGCAGGGCCATGCCAAGCGGCAATTCGTACTCGGCGTGGTAGTAGGACTGGCTGACTTGAATCGCGCTGATCACCTGGCGGTCTTGCTCGCAGAGAAAGTCCAGGCTGTCGCCCTCGTCCATGAGGCGTTTGAGTGCCACTGGGCGGCCCTTGCTCCATTGTCCCTTGGCCCCCAGTTTCTGCTCGCGCGGCTCAAGCTGGTTGCCGTAGCGATGAAGATTCAACAACCACGCCAGGCGGGTGCTCTTCTTGCCAGCCGCGGTGACCGGTGCATTGGCCGGTTTCAGCTGACTCAATGCGCTAAGGGCATGCTGCCAGGCTTCCTGGCGCTGAAGCAGCGCAGTCAGTGGTTTGAAACCTGCATCGTGATGCAGGTCGTGAAGTTGCCGGGGCACGCCGAATTGCATGGCGATCAGGGCGTCGAATTCTGCCGCCAGCCAGTTGTAACCCTGTTGATCGAGTCCGCCTCGGTAACCTTCCAGCTTCGCGCGCCAATCGGGCCCACGCGCGAGTGGGGCATCCAGCCAGTACAGTGCCAGGGAGAGCATCAGCCCATCCAGGCCATTGAGGGTGGTTGACCGTAGGTAGGACAAGTCCGGCGTGTTGCCTTGCAAGCGCTCGAACACTTGATAGAGCGCCGGATAAGCGCTGCCGTAGTTTTCCTTTGTGCCTAGAGCCAGTGCCTGTTTGAGCGCAGCGTAGTGCTGGCTGTCGTTTTCAGCGATCAGCGCCAGGCAGTACAGTGCATTGTTCAAGGGTGGCAGGTCGATTTTGCGCTTCTTGGTCTGTTTGCGCTGGTCGGTGAGCCAGGCTCGCAGCAATCGCAGGGTCTCGTCGGGCTGGCCGCGCAGCAGCGACTGCAGGCACTGTGTCGTCAGCGGCAGCTCTTGCTCGCCATAGTGTTGCAGCGCCGCCCAGTCGCCACGCCAAAGCGCCTGTTGAACCAGTTGCAGGCGCAATGCGAGAGAGGGCTTGAGTGCCATCTCCTGCTTGGCCAATGCATAGCTCTCGTCTGCCGGCCCAAGCAGGTCGTTGTTCAGGCGCAGGTGATCCTCGATCAGCAGCCTCCGCACCGTCTCGTCCAGTTGGCCGATCACTTCCCGCCCGGCCGGATCGCACTGCAGCAGGCGCATAGGGTGCTGGGCATGCCACTCGCTCACCGGGAGCAGCCTGTACGACAGGTACAGCGAGTCGGGCAGTCGCTGGCGGTCACCGCTAAGCAGGCGTAGCCAGAGTTCTTGCAGTACTCGGGGTCTGCCAGGCATTTGCCATTGCCCAAGTGCAGGCAAACTGGCGTTGATCTGATGCAAGCGCAGGCTCCCCTCGGCTGTGCCCAGCAGGCTGAGGAGCACGCTGTTACGACACTGTGCCGTCACGCAGAAATATTGCCCTTCGTTGCGCTGCTCCACTTCGACCCAGCCCTGGCTTTGCAACCACTCCAGCAAGGCGGGCAAGGTCGTGGCGTCAAGCAGCCTGCCACCATCGTCACGGATCTCCATGGCCCGCAGCAGTTTGAGCAGCGAGGTCTTACCTTTGCCAGGAACCGAGGTTACCAGCGCATAGAGAACAGCCTTGCAATGATCAGGCAGCGAATGGGGGGAGAGGGTGCTAAGGGACATCCTGGATCTCTTTGATGCGGTTGTGGCACGGGTGCCCTGGGTCAAGTCGCCTGGTGATACCCGCGCTGAGGTCGGCCTTGGCAGCAACTTGGCTCTGTATCTACCTGGTGCAGTACTTGATTCGGAATGCGAAAAATCCGGTGAAAGAGGATAGCACCAGGCATCGCTTCAATGCGGGCGTTTGGACGGTGACTTGGCCGCACGCTTGCGGGGCTGAAATCGCCGGGACCGCTTTGCGGTCCTTTCGCGACGCAAGGCCGCTCCTACAGGGGGGCGGCGTATGGGTTGGCTGGTAGCTCATGGTCGAAGGGCAGGTTCGGGCCTGTTCGGGAGCAGGTGATTGCTGCGGCATGGATTGCGTAGGCGAGGATTGAATCGATGGTTTTATGGGGGAGCTTCGCCACACCGGCCGGGCTGTCTGCTCCTAGGCGAGCCAGATAGGCGAGCACGGCGGCTTGGAAGGTGTCACCGGCGCCGACGGTATCGCATACCGGCAATGAGGTATCCGCTGGGCGCTGCCATGACCCATGCGCGCAATGCACGCTGGCACCGTCTGCTCCATGGGTGATGAAAACCAGTCGGCAGCGATCGTTCAGCCAGCCTCGCGCCACATCACGGGTCTCCCGGCCCGGATAGAGCAAGGCGATATCTTCCTCACTGGCCTTGATCACATGCGCATGCCCGGCAAACGCCTCGACCTGCCGCCGCCACAACGCCACATCCGGCTGCGGATTAAGCCGTACATTCGGATCAAGGCTGATCAGTCGTCGGTCCCGCTCGCGCTCTACCAACGCCATCAGTGTATCGGCCACGGGCTGCACCACCAGGGTGTACGAGCCCACATGCAACCCCCGCACACGCTCATCCAGCAGCGGCAGATGCTCCAGTTTCACCTGCCGATCCGCACACCCTTCACCACGAAACTGATACTGCGCCGAGCCATTGGCATCCAGCCCGACCATGGCCAGTGTGGTCGGCGCATCGCTGGTCACCACATAGCGGCAGTCCACCCGTTCCTCTTCCAGCACCCGGCGTAGCCGGGCACCGAGGTAGTCGCTGGACAACCCGCCAAACAACGCCGACGCCACGCCCAACCGTCGCAGGCCGACGGCCACGTTGAACGGCGACCCGCCAGCAATCGCGGTAAACCCCAGCTCGCTGCTGCGGTTGCTGTTTTCCAGGCTGAAGACATCGAACAGGGCCTCGCCACACACCAGGTACATGCAGTTCTCCAGAGCGATAGATAAGGGCAGGATACCTGCGCTCAGTGCGCAGGCAGTTGATCCCGGTAGCGTTGATAGGCGACCTCGTACTCGGCCTGTTGCGCCGGGCGGGGCAGGGTGCGGGTGCTTTCGTCGAGGGCGACGCAGCGTTCGCACAGAGTTTCGAGGCTGTCGCCCTGGCCCAGCTGGCGGCCGAGGCTCCAGGCGGCCTGGATTGCGGCGCCGAGGGCGGCGGCTTCGGTCTGTTGGGGGCATACCACCGGCAGGCCGAGCAGGTCGGCCAGCACCTGTCGCCACAACGGACTTTTCGCCGCGCCGCCGACCAAGCGGATTTCGCTGCCTGGCAGGCCGCTGGCGCGCAGCAGGTCGAGGCCGTAACGCAGGCTGAAGCAGGTGCCTTCGAGCACGGCGCGGCAGAGGTTGGCGCGGGTCAGGTTGGCGCTGGTCATGCCGTGCAGGCTGGCCGTGGCTTCGGGCAAGGCGGGCACGCGTTCGCCGTCGAAGAAGGGCAGCATCAGCAGGCCGTCGGAGCCGATCGGGGCTTGGGCGGCGAGCTCAGTGAAACGGTCAAGGTCGAGTTCCAGCAGGTCGCGCACCAGGGCGCAGGCACTGGTGAGGTTCATGGTGCAGATCAACGGCAGCCAGCCGCCGCTGGAGGCGCAGAAGGTCGCCACTTCGCCCAAGGCGCTGACGTGGGGCTGGTCGGCATGGGCGGCCAGGGTGCCGGAGGTGCCGAGGCTCAGGGTGATCATGCCGGGGGCGATATTGCCGGTGCCGATGGCGCCGAGCATATTGTCGCCGCCGCCCGTGGCTACCCAGGTCTGTGGGCTCAGGCCGAGTGCCGTGGCGGCCTGTTCGCGCAGGGTGCCGATGCAATCGCCGGATTCGACCAGCTCGGGTAGCGCGGCCAAAAGACGTGCGCCTGGCTCGATGTGCTGAAGGATATCGGGCGCCCAGGTGCGTCGGCGTACATCGTAGTAGCCGGTGCCGGAGGCGTCGCCGGGCTCCGTGCAGGCGCGACCAGTCAGCCAGTAATTGAGGTAATCGTGGGGCAGCAGGATATGGGCGAGGCGGGCGAACATCTCGGGATGTTGGCGCTGGGTCCACAGCAACTTGGACACGGTATAGCCCGGCGCGATCACCAGCCCGAGGCGTTCGAGCGAGCCCTGGGCGCCGCCGAGGGCATCGAGCAACTCCGCGTTATCAGGCGCGCTTTCGGTGTCGCACCAGAGCTTGGCCGGGCGCAGCACCTGGCCTTGGGTGTCGAGCAGCACCAGGCCGTGTTGTTGGCCGGACACCGCCAATGCGCGAATGGCCTGGCCATCCACGCCGGCATCGCGCAAGGCAGCGGACACCGCCGTGCGCAGGGCTTGCAGCCAGTCGGCCGGGTCCTGTTCGCGCCGGCCATCGCGACCTCGGGGCGGCGCATGGGCGGCGCTGCCCAGGCCCAGCACCTGGCCGCTGCCGGCGTCCAGCACCAGGGCCTTGGTGCCCTGGGTGCCGCAGTCGATGCCGAGGAACAGTCCGTCCATTTCGAAAACCTCCGTGTCAGTCGCCGAGGACCTGGCGCAGGGTTTCACTCACGCCGACTTCGCGCAAGCTGTCGTACAGGCGCTCGAATGCGCTGACGAAGGCTTTGGATGCGGGGACTGCACTGCCGAAGATCGCCTCGTCGCCGAGCACCCGGGCGGCCAGGCCGTCGCGCTGCGCCACCCGGGCCTGGCAGTCGGCGGCGCGGGGGTCGGGGATGCTGTAGCGGGTGCCCTGTTCGTCCTCGCCGCGCAGGTACAGGGCCCAGGCGGCCACCACCAGGGCCACGCGCTCCAGGGGCTTACCGTCGGCGATCAGGCGGTTGGCGGTGGGCACGATGAACTTGGGGAACTTCGACGAGCCGTCGGAGCACACGCGCTCCAGCTGGTCGGCGATGGCGCGGTTGGCGAAGCGTTCGGTGAGGCTGTGCTTGTAGCGCGTCAGGTCGATGCCCGGTACCGGGGCCAGTTGCGGGGTGACGTCCTGGTCCATGAAGGTGCGCATGTAGCGGTGCAGCAGTGGGTCGGCGAGGGTTTCGTGGACGAAGCGGTAGCCTTGCAGAAAGCCCAGGTAGGTGAGGGCCAGGTGGCTGCCGTTGAGCAGCTTGATCTTCATTTCTTCATAGGGCGTGACGTCGTCGGTGAACTGCACGCCGACCTGCTCCCAGGTCGGGCGGCCGGCGACGAACTTGTCTTCCACCACCCATTGCAAAAACGGCTCGCACACCACCGGCCAGGCATCGTCGACGCCGTGGCCCTCGAGCAGCTGCTGGCGGTGGGCCGGGCTGGTCATCGGGGTGATGCGGTCGACCATGGCATTGGGGAAGCTGACGTGGCCGTCGATCCAGCGGGCCAGGTCGTGGTTCTGCAGGTGGGCGAAGGCCAGCAGGGCCTTGCGGGCGACGTCGCCGTTGTGCGGGAGGTTGTCGCAGGACATCACCGTGAACGGCCCACTGCCGGCCTCGCGGCGGCGGCGCAGGGCTTCGCAGAGGAAGCCGAACACGCTCTGCGGGGCTTGCGGGTTGGCCAGGTCGTGCTGGATCTGCGGCAGGTCGGCGCGGAATTCGCCGGTGCTGTCGTCGATGCAGTAGCCGCCTTCGGTGATGGTCAGCGAGACGATGCGGATGTTGGGTTCGGCCAGTTTGGCCAGCAGCGCTTCGGCGCCGTCCTCGGCCAGCAGCATGCCGTTGATCGCGGCGATCACGCGGACCTGGGTGTCGGGCTGGTCGCCCAGCTCGACCAGGGTGTAGAGGTGGTCTTGCGCGGCCAGGGCATCGCGCATGGCGCGGTCTTGGCGGCGCAGGCCGGCACCGCAGATGGCCCAGTCGAGGCCTTCGCCCAGGTTCATCAGGGCGTCGGTGTAGGCGGCCTGGTGGGCGCGGTGGAAGCCGCCGACGCCGATGTGCACGATGCCCTGGCGCAATTGGCTTGGGTCGTAGCTGGGGCGGGCTACCGCCAGGCGGGGGAGGTTGTGTTGGTTGAGTTTCATCCTGAAGGTCCTTAGGCCGCCTGTTGCAGGCGCTTGTCGAGGGCTTGGCCGTTGCTGTCGAACAGGTGGCAGTGGACGGGGTCGAAGGTCAGTTCCAGGGCCTCGCCGAAGGTCGGCGCGAAGTCGCCGCGCACGCGCACGGTGAGCATCTCGCCGGACGCGGCGCGCACATGGCAGTAGCTGTCGCTGCCCAGCCGCTCGCTGACATCGGCCGTCACCTGCAGCGAGCCCGGCGCGCCCTGGCACACCGGGCTGATGCTCAGGTGCTCGGGCCTGATCCCCAGGGTCACCTGGCTGCCGGTGTGCAGCTCGCCCGCGCACAGCGGCAGGGCGATGCGCGCACCACATTCGAGGGCTACCTCGCACTGGTTGCCCTGGTTACGGCTCAGGTGGCCACGCAGGAAGCCCATCTTCGGTGTGCCGAGAAACCCCGCGACGAACAGGTTGGCCGGATGGTGGTACAGCTCCAGCGGCGAGCCCACTTGCTCGACGCGCCCGCCGTTGAGTACCACCACCTTGTCGGCCAGGGTCATGGCCTCGACCTGGTCGTGGGTCACGTAGATCATCGTCGCGGCCAGCTCCTGGTGCAGGCGCGCCAGCTCCAGGCGCATCTGCACGCGCAGGGCGGCGTCGAGGTTGGACAGCGGCTCGTCGAACAGGAAGATCTTCGGGTTGCGCACGATGGCGCGGCCGATCGCCACCCGCTGGCGCTGACCGCCGGAGAGCTGGCGCGGCTTGCGTTCGAGCAGCGGTTGCAGCTCGAGTATGCGTGCGGCGTTGTCGACCTTGGCGGTGACCTCGTGCTTGGCGACGCCGGCCAGGTCCAGGGCGAAGGACAGGTTCTTGCGCACGGTCATGTGCGGGTACAGGGCGTAGGTCTGGAACACCATGGCCAGGTCGCGCTTGGCCGGGGCGGTGTCGGTGATGTCGGCGCCGTCGAGGGTGATACTGCCGCTGCTGACCTCCTCGAGGCCAGCGATCAGGCGCAGCAGGGTGGACTTGCCGCAGCCGGAGGGGCCGACGAACACCACGAACTCGCGGTCGCGCACGTCCAGGTCGATGCCCTTGATGATGGCGTGGCCATCGAAGCCTTTGTGCAGGTTGCGGATTTTCAGGTCAGCCATGATGGGTGTCCTTGTCAGAGCCGTGGAAAGGAAGGCGTGGAAAGGGGCTGGCGTGGGAGCGTGCATGGCAGGAAGTCATTTCACAGCACCGAATGAAAGCCCGCGCACCAGCTGCTTCTGGCTGATCCAGCCAAAGATCAGGATCGGTGCGCAGGCCAGGGTCGAGACGGCCGAGAGCTTGGCCCAGAACAGCCCTTCGGGGCTGGAGTAGGAGGCCACCAGCGCGGTCAGCGGGGCGGCGGCGGACGAGGTCAGGTTGAGCGACCAGAACGCCTCGTTCCAGCACAGGATCAGCGACAGCAGCAGGGTCGAGGCCAGTCCGCCGCGGGCGATCGGCAGCAGCACGCGGACGATCTCCTGCCAGGTGCCGGCGCCATCCAGGCGCGCGGCTTCGAGGATGTCCACGGGGATGTCCTTGAAGTAGGTGTACACCATCCACACGACGATCGGCAGGTTGATCAGGGTGTAGACGATGACCAGCGCCAGGCGCGAGTCGAGCAGGCCGAACTGCTTGGCCAGCAGGTAGATCGGCATCAGCACGCCCACCGGTGGCAGCATCTTGGTCGACAGCATCCACAGCAGCGTGCGCTTGGTGTGGCGGGTTTCGAAGAAGGCCATCGAATACGCCGCCGGCACGGCGATCAGCATGCACAGCAGGGTCGCCGAGAACGAGATCAGCACCGAGTTCCAGGCGTAGGCGAAGTAGTCGCTGCGCTCATTGATGTGCAGGTAGTTCTCCAGCGTCGGCGCGAAGATGAACTGCGGCGGCGTGGCAAAGGCGTCCAGCTCGGTCTTGAAGCTGGTGAGCAACATCCAGAAAATCGGGAAGAAGATCACCAGGGCGATGGCCCAGCACAGCAGGCCGAGCAGGGCGTTCTTCAGGGTGCGAGTTTGCTTGAGTGTCAGCATGGCGGGCTCCTCAGCTGCGCGCGGTGAGGTTCTTGCCGATCATGCGAACCAGCACGATGGCGGCGATATTGGCGATCAGCACGGCGATCAGGCCACCGGCCGAGGCCATGCCGACGTCGAACTGCAGCAGCGCCTGGTTGTAGATCAGGTAGGCGAGGTTGGTGGACTCGTATCCGGGGCCGCCGCTGGTGGTGGTGAAGATCTCGGCGAACACCGACAGCAGGAAGATGGTCTCGATCATCACCACCACGGCGATGGGCCGCGCCAGGTGCGGCAGGGTCAGGTGCCAGAAGATCGCCAAGGGGCCTGCGCCATCCAGGCGCGCGGCTTCCTTCTGTTCCTGGTCCAGCGACTGCATGGCGGTCATCAGGATCAGGATGGCGAACGGCAGCCACTGCCACGAGACGATCAGGATGATCGACAGCAGCGGGTAGTGCGCCAGCCAGTCCACCGGTTGCGCGCCGAACAGGCGCCACACGGCGGCGAGGATGCCCGACACCGGGTGGAAGATCAGGTTCTTCCACAGCAGCGCGCTGACCGTGGGCATGATGAAAAACGGCGAGATCAGCAGCACCCGGACCACGCCGCGGCCCCAGAACTCGCCGGCCTCCAGCAGCGCGGCGATCAGCACGCCGAGCACCACGCTGATCGCCAGCACGCTGCCGACCAGGGTCAGGGTATTCAGGGCGCCGGGCACGAAGCCCGCGTCGGTGACGAAGAAGGCGAAGTTCTCCAGGCCCACGAACTGGTTTTCGCCGGGGTACAGCAGGTTGTAGCGGATCAGCGAGAAATACAGGGTCATGCCCAGGGGCACGATCATCCACAACAGCAGCAGCGCCACCGAAGGGCTGACCAGGAACCAGCCGGGGCCGACGCGGCGTTTGCCGGGGCGCGCGGTGGCGAGGCTCGGGGTGTCGAGGGCCGATGTGTTCATGGCGACTCCGTGTGCGGCAAAAAGGGGCGGTCACCGCGCCGGGGTTCGGCGCGGTTGGTGGCGGTAGGGGTTACTTGGGGTAACCGGCGCGCTTCATCTCGCGTTCGGTGGACTGCTGGGCGGCAGCCAGCACCTGCTCCACCTTCATCTGCCCGGTGAGGGCGGCGGCGAACAGCTTGCCGACCTGGGTGCCGATGGCCTGGAACTCGGGGATGGTCACCAGCTGGATGCCCACGTAGGGCACTGGCTTGAGGGTGGGGTGGTTGGGGTCGACGCGCTTGAGTGATTCGAGGGTGACCTTGGCGAATGGCGCGGCGGCCAGGTACGCGTCGTTGTAGGTCGAGGCGCGGGTGCCGGGCGGCACGTTGGCCACGCCTTCTTTCTCGGCCACCAGCTTGCCGTAGGCCTCGGAGGTGGCCCAGGTGGCGAACGTTCTGGCGGCGTCCTTGGATTTGGAACTGGTGGGGATCGCCAGTGCCCAGGAATACAACCAGGTGGCGCCCTTGTCGGTGACTTCCTTGGGCGCAAAGGTGAAGCCGACCTGGTCGGCGACCTTGCTCTGGGTCTTGTCGGTGACGAACGAGCCGGCGACGCTGGCGTCGACCCACATCGCGCACTTGCCGCTGTTGAACAGCGCGAGGTTTTCGTTGAAACCGTTGCTGGAGACACCGGGCGGGCCGTATTGCTTGAGGGTGTTCACATAGAAGTTCAGCGCGTTCTTCCACTCGCTGCCGCTGAACTCGGGTTTCCATTGCTCATCGAACCAGCGCGCGCCGAAGGCGTTGGCCACGGTGCCGATCAGCGCCATGTTCTCGCCCCAGCCGGCCTTGCCGCGCAGGCACAGGCCGTACTGGCCCTGGTCGGGGTGGTTGAGCTTGGCGGCGAACTCACCGAGCTGGGTCCAGGTCGGTTGCTCGGGCATGCTCAGGCCGGCTTGCTGGAACAGGTCCTTGCGGTAGTAGGTGATCGAGGCTTCGGCGTAGAAGGGCAGGGCGTACAGCGTGCCATTGGCCGAGAGGCCGTTGCGTACCGAGGGGAACACGTCGTCGAGGTTGTAGTCGGCGGGCAGGTCGGTCATCGGTGCCAGCCAGCCCTTGGCGCCCCACAGCGCGGCTTCGTACATGCCGATGGTCAGCACGTCGAACTGGCCGCCCTGGGTGGCGATATCGGTGGTCAGGCGCTGGCGCAGCACGTTCTCTTCGAGCACCACCCACTTGAGCTGGATGTCCGGGTGCTGCTGCTCGAACACCTTGGCCAGGCGCTGCATGCGGATCATGTCGTTGTTGTTGACCGTGGCGATGGTCAGGGTGTCGGCGGCCTGGGCATGCAGCGGCAGGCTGAGGCAGGCGGCGGCCAGGCAGGCCTTGATCGAGTCGTTCATCAGTGAACTCCCTTATTGTTTTTGTATCGCTCGGCGCTGATTACACCCGTGCACGGCGATGCCGACAAAGCCTCGCCTGCACCTTGGCTGATACTTTTTTGCAGTGCTTGGACAGAGGCCGATGCGCGCCCCATCGCCGGCAAGCCGGCTCCCACAGGGATGGCGCTGGCTTGAAGGCGCTGCGGTCGGGGGGGGAGCCGGCTTGCCGGCGATGGGCTGCAACGCAGCCCCAAGGCTCAGGCGCGGTTCTGCTCGGTCAGCCGCTGGGTCACCAGGCTGCGGTAGTCGGAAGGGGTCATGCCCTTGAGTTGCAGGAAGCGCCGGTTGAAGTTCGACAGGTTGCTGAAGCCCGATTCGAAGCACACCTCGGTCACCGGCAGCTCGCCCTTGGCCAGCAGCTCGCACGACTTGCTCACCCGCAGCCGGTTGACGAACTCGACGAAGCCGCGCCCGGCAGCTTGCTTGAAAAACCGCGAGAAGTAGGTCGGCGTCATGCCCAGGTGCTCGGCGACCTGGTTCTGGGTCAGGTCCTGGGCGTAGTGCTGGAAGATGTAGTCCACCGCCCGGTTGATGCGCTCGACGTTGTGTTCGTCGGCCAGCTGCGAAGAGGTCACGGTGGACAGCAGTTGGTAGTCCTCGCAGGCGGCGAGCTGTTCCATGAGGATAAAAAAGTATCCCAGGCGGGTCATGCCGCGGCTGTCGGCGATGCGTTGCAGCAGTTGGCGGCTCTCGTTGATCAATGCCGGGTCGCGGAACTCGATGCCATAGCGCGCCCGGGCCAGCAGCGGGGCCAGCTGGTTGAGCTCGGCGAACACCTGGCTGCCGTGTTCAAGTACCTGGTCGGTGAAGTTGACCAGCATGTCGCGCTTGCCCACCACCTCGTCGGGGCCGACCTGGCTGATCCAGTTGTGCGGCAGGTTGGGGCCGGTGAGGAACAGCGTGTCGGGGGCGAAGTTGCCGATGTAGTCGCCGATGAACACCTTGCCGGCGCTGGCCACGATCAGGTGCAGCTCGTATTCCTTGTGGAAGTGCCAGCGCACCAGCGGGCTGGGGAAACCGTGCTGGCGGTAGATCAGCGAGGCGCCTTCGTGGTCGTCCATCAGCTCGTAGGACGGGTCGGTGACTTTACTTGTTCTGGGCATGGCGGTGGCTGGGCCTGGAGGGGCGAGGTGTCATCCTAGCCTGAAGTGGCGAAGCAGGGCAGCGCACAGTTCTGTAGGTGCGTGCCTTGCGATGGACTTATGCGGCCGCTTGCTCAGGCAGATTTTGTAGGTCCTACAGCCATTCTTCCGTTGTTCGTGTAGTCCTTTTCCTAAAGGTACCTTTTCCACTCGTCGGGCCGTTGTAGCGAGTGGGTAGGCCCTTTAGTCTCGCCCTGCTCGTCGTGTTTCGCCGTCCGGGGTTGGCCGGGCCTTTGGGCAGAGCGCCGCGCAAGGATCGCGCGGTTTGGCCCGCTGGCCCCGGGCGGTGAGACGCGGCGGGCTCTTTCATTTTTCAGGGGGTGGGTCATGGACAAGGACGAACAAGCAAAGGGCAGCGGCGAACTGAAAATCGTCAGCCTGGTCGGCCGTACCCGACGCCGGTCGGTACGCGACTGGGTGCAGGCGATACCGGGGTTGCCGACGGCCGAGGTGCTGCAGGAAACGTCGATCATCCTGGGCTGTATCACCGCGCTCACGTACCAGGCGTTGAGCCAGCCGAAACAGGCACAGACGCTGATGCGCGCAACGTACTACCTCAGCGGGATGGCCAAGGCGATGATCGACGGGCAGTTGCCGGCAAGCAAGGAACAGGGTGACAGTTGAGCAGCGCTGCAAACGCAAGAGCCGCTTTCGAGCAATCGAAAGCGGCTTTTTGTTTACTGCAGGCAAGCGATCAGCCGTGCAATCAACTTACCCCGGCCAACCGCTTGATCTGCTCGGCGAAGTCCTTCTCGGCAATCTTCACCTCCACCAGTACTGGCCGCTGCACCACCATCAGCAACTGCGGCAGCAAGCGCTCCAGCTCGTCCACCGTTTCCACCCGATACCCCAGCGCGCCATACCCGCTGGCCAGCGCGGTGTAGTCCAGCGCTGGCAGGGTATCGAACGGCGCGAATTCACCTTCGGGCGTGAACGCATCAGGGTCGACGAAGGCCTGCTCGATCGCATACACCTGGTTGCTCATCACGAACACCACGGCATTGACCCTGTTGCGCGCCAGCGCCGCCAGCGACTGGCTGACCATCATGAACCCGCCATCACCGGCCACCACCACCGGGCGCCGGCCACTGCCCAGCGCCACGCCCAGGGCGCAGCCGGTCTCGTGGCCGAGCGAGCCCCAGATGGCATCGGAGATGAAACTGCCGCGGGGCATGCCGTTGATGTTGCTGGCCACGTACAGCGACGAGCTTTCGCCGAGGATCAGCGTGCTGGTCTGCCACAGGCGATGCTCCTGGGCGAAGTTCACCAGGCTGTCGAAGAAGCTTGCATAGCTCAGCGCGCTGGGCACCGCGCCGCTGCCCAGCAGCGGGCGCGAGGCGGCCAGGGCCGTGCCTGGGCGGGGGAACTGGGTGTCCACCTTCAGGGCCTTGAGCAGGGCGTCGACATAGTCGGGCAGGCGCACGTTGGGGTAGTAGTCGGCGCCGGCGCGGGCCAGCTCGCAGTTCACCTGGACGATTTCGCCATAGCGGGCCTTGAGCAGGTCCAGGTAGTCGTCGGTGAAGATCACGCCGATGGCCAGGATGCAGTCGCAGGCATCCACCTGGGCCGAGGTTTCCGGGCGCGAGGCGGGGCCGGCGTAGGTGCCGATGAACGGCGCCTGGCTTTCGTCGAGCACGGTCTTGGCGTCGAGGGTGGTGGAGAAGGGCAGGCCGCAACTGTCGATCAGGCGTTGCACGGCGTCCTGCAGGCCGTAGCGGATGATTTCCACGCCCAGCAGCACCAGCGGCTGGCGCGCCGTGGCCAGACGTTGCACGGTGGCCTCGACCAGGCTTTGCAAGGCTTGGGGGTTGGACGGACGCGGGGCTGGGGTCAGCTGGCCGTGGGGGCGGCTGACCTCGGCGCCCCAGATGTCCTGGTAGGCTTCCAGGTAAATGGGCTGGCGGTGGGTGAGGGCGGCGATCAGCGCGTTGTCGATCTGCCAGGGCGCGCGGTGCGGGTCGGCGAGGATCTCGCAGGCCACGGTCACCTGCTCCAGGACGTTGCGGTCGGCCTCGAAGTTGCCGGTGGAGTGATGGAACAGCACGTTCTGGGCATTGGCCTTGAGCCGGTCGCTGGTCGAGGGACTGGCGGAGATCACCACCACCGGGTTGCGCTCCACGTAGGCGCCGGCGATGGCGTTCACCGCGCTGAAGGTGCCCACGCCGTACTGCAGCGACACCGCGCCCAGGCCGTGCACCCGGGCGTAGCCGTCGGCGCTGTAGGCGGCTCCCATCTCATAGACTTCGCCCACGGCGTCGATGCCGTCGAAGGCGTCCAGCGCGCTCATGAACCTGGAGCAATAATCCCCCGGCACCTGGAACACCTTGTCCAGGCCCAGTTCCTTGAGCCGGGTCAGCAGGTAGTCGGCTACGGTGAAGGTGCTCATGGCTTGACCCCCGCACAGATGGCCTGGGTGATTGCTTCGAGCACCTGCGGCGCGTGGCCGGGCATTGGCGGCGTGGCGTAGTCGATCTCTTCCGGTGCCGGGGTCGGCAGCAGTTGGTAGGAGGCCGGCAGCCAGTTGGGGCGCGGCAGTTCGAAGAACTCCTGCAAGGCGGACTCGGCGGTGGTCAGCGCGCCTTCGACCCAGCCCTGGCCATAGGAATAGGCCTCGCCGACGATGAACACCTGCTGGTCCTTAACCGGGTGGCGCATCTTTTGGATGATCAGGTCCAGGCGGTAGTTGGCCTTCCACTCATGCCAGCCGCCACCGTAGGGGTCGGCATCCCAGGCGTGGTACACGGCGCTGTAGGGTGCCGGCAGCTCGACCTGGGCGTGCAGCTGAGTGACCTGGCGCTGGGCGATGCGCACCATCTCGTCGCTGATCTGGAACTGCGTGCGCGGCACCACCGCGTCACTGGCGATGCGCCCTTCGAGGCTGCGCGGGGTGTAGCCGATGAATTCGGGGCCGTCTTCCAGGCCTTTCCAGAACGGCACGGTGCCGATGTCGTTGTAGGAGGCCATCAGCAGCGAGTTGAAGGTGTTCTCGCCACCGGCCTGATCGCACTCCGTGCCCATGTAGTAGCACTGGCGGATCGGCAGGTCGGTGACCGAGCGCCCGGCCACCAGGCCCAGGTTGCGCCACCAGGGTTGCTCGTAGGCCAGGAACAGCTTGAACGCCGACTGCACCAGCACCGAGCCGAGGTTGTCCTTGAGCCATGGATCGTCGAACAGCGGCGAGTCGATCAGCTCCAGCGCGCGGCGCGGCAGGGCGAGGATCACCTGGCGGGCGTGGACGATGTCCTCGCCTTCGAGGTCGTGGGTCTTGCCGTTGACGGTTTCGGTGTGGCGCAGGTGCAGGCGGTAGGGGTACTCGGTGTCGTCGCTGTAGCTCAGGGCGGCCAGGCGGCGGTTCATCTGGATGCGCTGGTCGGCGGGCACCAGGCCGCCGGCCTGTTCGCTGAAGCGCTGGGCCAGGGTCAGCGGCAGGCTTTGGAAGCCATCCTTGAGCGTGCGGAACACGGTGGCGTCGCTGTATTCGGTGGCGGGCAGCTGGGTCACGGCGCTGGCGTTGGCGACGTTGGCCTCGTAGCCACCGGCGTCCTTCATGAACTGGTAGCCCTCGTTGCTCAGCACGCGGTAGAGCAGGTCCCAGAAGCCGTAGCGCCAGATCGGTTTGCCGAACACCTGCACCTGCATCTGCTCGGCCAGGCTCAGCTTGTCGAAGCCGGGGTAGATACTGTTCATCACGTTGACCTGGAGGTCTTCGGGGTTGTAGCCGCGCTCGGTCCAGCCCAGGTCGTAGGGAATCTTGTGCGGCGCCTCGACGAAGTCGCGGAAACGGAAGCGCTGGCCGCGCAGGTAGAACAGGTTGTCCTGGGCGCCGATGGGCGCGTCTTTGGGCAGTTCGTTGCCCATGGGGAAGTCCTTGCTCGGCAGGCCCAGGTGCTGCACCAGGGTGTCGACCATCACATGGCCGTCGGCGCCGGGCATGTAGCGCATGCCGCCCACCTCGGCGACCACGTTGGGCAGGCCGGGCAGCTTGACGCTGAACAGCCGCCCGCCGATGCGGTCGCCATATTCGAATAGCTGGATACGCTGGCTGTCGCCGTGTGCCTGTTGCAGGCGCCAGGCGCTGTAGGTACCGGAGACACCGCCGCCGATGATGGCGACGTCCAAGGGTTGGGGCTGGCTCATCGCAAATTCCCTTTTGTTGTTGTGGGCAAGGAATCCATGTGTCGAGCCAGTATTGTCGAGGTTTGGCGGAATGCCAGTTTGCCATCATTGAATTTTCGAAGGGGCCCAGGCCCTGGCGCAAGACGCGGTACGGGGTATCAATGTCGGCGATACCGATGTGCCGTCGATTACGGCAGTTAGGTGCGCCCTTTCAATAGTGCTGCCAGGGCGATGGTCAGGCCAACGGCGGTCGCCATCGCAACCAGCATGGTAATGGCGACGCCCGTGTGTTCGAGCAACCCCGCCATCGCCAGATAGAACGCAATCACCCCTACCGCGCCGATGGCATTGCCCCGCACCATCGCTGCCATCCCGGCGCGGCCGCCCTGTACATGGGCGAACACCACCAACGGCCAGGCAATCACCGGGATCGGCGCCAGCATCCCGCTGGTTGCCGGCCCCAGCCAACTGGCCAGGCTGGTGGTGAGCATCAGCAGCGCGGTGGCGGACACCATGCGCAGGGGGATCTCCCAATAGCGGTGTCGGGGCTGGGCAAGCGTATCGGGCTTGGGTTCGCGGCCACTGGCGCGAATCAGCACGCCGATCAGCAGCAGCGCCACGCCGATCGACAGGTACAGCCCACCCCAGTGGGTGAAGGCATAGGCCGCCAGGCCATAGAACAGGATCGCCAGCGATACCGCCGCAGCGATGCCGAGCTTGCGCGTGGCGAACAGGTAGAAGGTGTAGGTGGCCTGCACCGCGGCCAGGCCGCCCAACGCACCCGGCACCGCGTCCCAGGGCGAAGGCCGTGCCTTGCTCCAGGCACAGGAAGGTCATCACCAGCGCCGAGGTGATCGGCAGGCCAGACAGCAAACCGCCGAGCAGGCCGCCCCAGCGCCGCGAAGCGAGTGAGATGGCCCACATCAGCAGCGGGGTGACGAGGAGTTTCAGGTAGAAGAGGGTCATTGCGCGCAGTTCCGGTTCTGCAAGGGGGCGCCCGCCGTCGGTATTGGGTGGGGCGCGGGTGGATCAGCCGCGGCTGGCCTCCAGGGCCTGGGCGAGGTCGGCGATGATGTCATCGCTGTGCTCGATACCAATCGACAGGCGCACCATGTCTCGCGGCACACCGGCCTTTTCCAGCTCGTCGTCGTTGAGCTGGCGGTGGGTGGTGGAGGCGGGGTGGCAAGCCAGCGACTTGGCGTCGCCGATGTTCACCAGGCGCACCACCAGTTGCAGCGCATCGATGAAGCGCGCCCCGGCGGCCTGGCCGCCCTTGATGCCGAACGACAGGATCGAGGCCGGCTTGCCGCCGGTATAGCGCTGGGCCAGTTGGTGCTCGGGGTGATCGGGCAGGCCTGCGTATTTCACCCAGGCCACCTGGTCGTGTTCCTGCAGGTAGCGGGCAACCTTGAACGCGTTCTCGGTATGGCGCTCCATGCGCAGGGCCAGGGTCTCCAGGCCTTGCAGGATCAGGAAGGCGTTGAACGGCGACAGCGCGGCGCCGGTGTTGCGCAGCGGCACCACGCGGCAGCGGCCGATGAAGGCGGCGGGGCCGAAGGCTTCGGTGTAGGTGACGCCGTGGTAGGACGGGTCGGGGGTATTGAGCAGGGCGAAACGTTGCGTGTGATCGGCCCAGGGGAATTTGCCCGAGTCTATGACGATGCCGCCGATGCTGGTGCCGTGGCCGCCGATGTACTTGGTCAGCGAGTGCACGACAATATCAGCGCCGTGCTCGAACGGGCGGCAGAGGATTGGCGTGGCCACGGTATTGTCGACGATCAGCGGCACGCCGTGGCGGTGGGCGGCCTCGGCCAGCGCCGCGATATCGACGATATTGCCGGCAGGGTTGCCGATGGACTCGCAGAACACCGCCTTGGTGCGTTCGTCGATCAGCGCCTCGAGGGCGGCGATGTCGTCGTGGGCGGCGAAGCGGGTGGTGATGCCCTGGCGCGGCAGGGTATGGGCCAGCAGGTTGTAGGTGCCGCCGTACAGCTTGGCTACCGAGACGATGTTGTCGCCGGCCTCGGCGACGGTCTGGATGGCATAGGTGATGGCGGCCATGCCCGAAGCCACTGCCAGCGCGCCAACCCCGCCTTCGAGGGCGGCCATGCGTTGTTCGAGCACATCGTTGGTGGGGTTCATGATGCGCGAGTAGATGTTGCCGGCCACCTTGAGGTCGAACAGGTCGGCGCCGTGCTGGGTGTCGTCGAAGGCGAACGAGGTGGTCTGGTAGATCGGCACGGCCACCGCCTTGGTGGTCGGGTCGGGGCTGAAGCCCGCGTGGATGGCGAGTGTTTCCAGCTTCATGCAATCGTTCCTTGAGCGTGGGGTGGAAGCGGTCGAGCATGGAGTGGGCTGGACGCGCTGGTCAAGGGGTCAAGGTGGGGGGACCTGGCAGTTTTGCCAGTAGTTGCCGGAGGGAAGCCTGCGCCATCATCGGCGCACGCACCTGGCCATGTGGGCGGTGCACGCTCAGGAGCCATGCTATGTCGACCCTGATGGTCGCTTCATCGTCTTTCTACGGCGCTGCCTTGCTGCTCGTTCTGTTTGTGGGCGTGGTCTACAGCACGCGCAAACAGTTCATGCCCTATCACAGCGTGGCGCTTTCACGCAGTTGGCGCGATCTGGATGACGCTCAGCGGCTACTGCTGCTGGCATTGATCCACTTGGTTGGCTGGGGCTGGATGGTCATTGCCTTCGCCGGTTTTGCCTTGTTGGGCGCCTGGCATTACCAGCCCGCGCAACCTAGCCTGCTTATGGCATTGCAGGCGTTGATCACGCTGGGCACTGCGCCGGTCATCAGGGTGTCCAGCGGGGTCAGGCAGCGTACGGGCGCCGCGCCGCCCATTTATATCGGTTGGATCATTCTGTGCCTGAGCCTGGCCGGTTTTCTGCTCGCCTGGCCGCTCTCGTCGCAATCGTGACGGTGTGGAGTGCCATCGAGCGCGCATCCCTCTGGATGCCGGACACAACGCTTGGCAAGCGCTGCAGGCTGGTTGCCAGCAGGCATTTACTGCCCATTCAGCCGCGTGGTTTCTTCGTCCAGATACCCCAGTAAGGCGGCCACCTCCGTTTCTCCCAATCGCATGTTGGGCATCGCCAACTGGTTGTACTGCGCGAACAGCAGCATCGCCAACGGGTCTTTCTCCGCCAGCATCCTGTCGGGCTCCATCAGCCAGCGCTTGAGCCAGGCCTCGTCCCGCTGCCGGGTCACCCCCAGCAGATCCGGGCCGATGCCGTGGGTGGCGCCTGGCTCTGCGTCGCCCAGGGTATGGCATGACGAGCAGCGGGTCCTGAACAGTTGCTCGCCTTTGCTCGGCGGGCGGATGTCGGGGGCCTGGGTGTAGTCGCGGTGCTGGGCGCTGGCGGTTTTCCAGTTGTGCAGGCTGTTGGCCAGGCGGTCGGCGAGGATGTACGGGCTTTCGAAGGGCGAGGCCTTCATCCAGCGGCCGGTGGCCTGGTTGCCGATTATCAGGCTGAGGTTATGGTCCTTGCTGCGGCCATTCTCCAGGCCTTCGATGTACAGGCCCAGGCTGCGGCGCAGCTGTTCGATGTCGGCGGCCTCGCCGGTGAGCAGGGTCCAGCCGGGGCCGATGGCGAATTTTTCCGCGTAGCGCTTGAGGGTGGCGGGGGTGTCGTTGTAGGGGTCGATGCTGATCGAGTAGATGAAGATGTCCTGGCCGACGCGCTCGCTCAGCAGCTTCTGTACCTGGCGCAGGCGGGCGGTTTCCACCGGGCAGGAGTCGCCGCAACCGGTGAATATGAAATTGATGGCCACCACCTTGTCCTTGATCAGGTCGTCGAAGAAATGCACCTGGCGGCCGTCCTGGGTGAGCAGGGGGATGTTGGGGAAGTAGTCGGCGCCCCAGGGGGTGGAGGGCGTTGCGCGGGTGCTGGGGGGCAGCGACCAGGCGAGGCTGAGGGTGAGCAGCAACAGGAGCAGCAGGCGGAAGAGGCGGGGCATGGTTTTACCCTCTGGTCAGGGGCAGGCCAGGGCAGCGTGGGAGCGGGCTTGCCCCGCGAACACCGGCAGAGCCGGTGCCATGCGGTGCGTTCATCGCGGGGCAAGCCCGCTCCCACGCCAATTCCCTGTCGGGTCTTGGCGATATCAACGTATGCTCAACGGTACCGTCACGCTCTGCCCCAGCGCTGACTTGACCGTTACCGCCGGCGGCGAGGCCGGGCCGCTGCCGGTAGTGGTTACCGATAGTTTCCAGCGCGCCCCGGAACCGCTGGCGCTCAGCGCTGCCAGGCCCAGGTCGAGCGGCCCGCTGGTGGTGTTGGTGGTCACCCGGATGCTGTTGCCGGCGGCTACCGAGGTGGTGCCGGAGATCTCCCAGGTCCAGCGGCTGTTGCTGCGCAACTGCACCGAAGCGCTGCTGACCTGGATCTCGTCCATTGGCACTGCGGGCGAGACCGCGATGCTCACCGTGGCCGGGGCCACGGATTCGAGGCCTTTGGCGTCGCGCGCGGCGTAGGTGAAGCTGGCGGTGAACGCCGTGGCGACGGTGGCCGGTGGGGTGTAGGTGACCTGGGTGCCGTTGCTGCTGACCGTGCCCTGGCCGGAGTCGGGCTGGGCCAGGCTGCTGACGCTCAGCGGCAGGTTACCGTCGGGGTCGGTGTCGTTGGCCAGCACGTTGAGCACGATCGGCCTGCCGGCCATGGTCGCGGCGCTGTCGTTGACCGCCACCGGCGGCTTATTGCTGTCGTTGCCCGGGCCGCTGCTCGAGGTGCGGAAGGTCGGCAGGGCTGCGGAGTTGACATACTCCACGCCATCCCAGCCAGGCAATGGCGTCGGCATCATCTGGAACTGGCCGGGGTGCTCGAGGTCCCATCGCAGCAGCATCGAGGTGTCTTCGTGCTGGGTGTTGTGGCAGTGTTCCATGTAGGTGCCGGCGAACTCGCGGAAGCGAATGGCCATTTCCACTTCTTCCGAAGAGTCGCTGTCCGGGCCGATGCGGTAGACGTCCTTGCGCGCCCATTTTTCCCATTCCGGCGGGGCCTTGCCGTCGCGGCTGAGGATTACCCCTTCCTCGAAGTGCACATGCACCGGGTGGCTCCAGCCATTGCCACCGTTCTTGATCTTCCACACTTCCAGGGTGCCGTCGCCGCTGAAACCGCCGTCGGTGGCCTCGTTGGCCAGTTGCGGTGCGGCGCTGATACGCCGTGGGTCCATGGTGTAGCCGAAGCCGCCGTCGGTCTTGATGGTCCAGGGGGTGCTGTCGGTGCCGTCGGAGCGGCCGAAGATGAACTCGCGGTGGCGGGCGGCCTTGATCTTGACCTGGTCACTGGCGCTGTTGCGGTCGATCGGCAGGGGAATCATCACCAGGCCAGCAGCCTTGCCGGGCTTGGCCGGTTCATACAGGCTTGGGTCCATGCTGAGGTCCTGGCCGGCGTAGGGCTGCACGATCAGTTGCATGAACTTGCCGACCACCGGGTCGCCGCCATCCCATTCCGGGCCGTTGCTGGTCTGCTTGATCACGGGCTTGTACTTGCCCGACAGCACGTCGGCCAGGGCGATGGGTTGTTTCGGGCCCTTGCCGGTCTCGTGTTCCATGAGGTTGACGAAGTAAAGCTTGTCGCCGACCTTGATCCCGTTCCTGGCGAAATTGATGATGATGTCGTAGCGCTCGGCGATGCCCTGCAGCGGCAGGATGGCGTTGTTGTCCTGCAGGCTGCCGTCGCCGTTGAGGTCGAGGGTGCCGTCGAACGGCACGGCGTGTTCCATGATATTGCCGTCGTTGGCGATCATGTGGAACGGCACGCGGGCATAGGAGACGTTTGAGCCGCTCGGGCCTTTGAATTCGCCGCTGTTGCCGGCGATTTCACGCACCACGGCAAACTTGAAGTAGCGCGACACCGAGCCGTTGAGAATGCGGAACCGATAGCTGCGTGCGCGCACCTTGAGCTTGGGTTGGTACTGCCAGTTGACCAGGATCTGGTCGCCGAGGAAGCCGTCGGTGTTGAACGGGTTGAACCACAACTGGCCGTTGGCGTCCCACGCCTTGTCGGCGATCACCAGGTTGACGTCGTAGTCGCGGTTGCCCCACGGCATCGCCGCGCCGCTGGGGAAGCGCAGGTTGACGCCGTCCTGCAGGGCCTCGTTGCCACGGTCGATGGCCGAGTAGTAGTTCATCATCACCGCGTTGCCCTTGTAGACGTTCTGCGCGGTGAAATCGAGCATGTGGTCGTGGAACCAGTGGGTGCTCATGGTCTCGCGCCAGTCGCCGCGGATCTTGATGCTGCCGTTCTCGCAGGTCTTGAGGCCCGGGGAGGCATCGTTGACGTACAGGGTTTCGCCCGGCGCGCAGGGGAAGGCGGCGCGCGGGTCCTGGGCGTGGGTGTTGATGGTGTCGTAGCCGGCCAGCTGGATTGGCCAGCGGTAGTCATAGTACTGGCCGGGGAAGAAGTAGGCGTTGGCGAAGCCGTCGCTCTCGGCCGGCGAGTGGCCGTTGTGCTCGTGGGTGGAGATGGTGTGCAGGCCGAAGCCGTTGTTGGCCGAGGGGTCGATCGGCAGGGCGTTGTAGTGGCGCATCAGCACCGGTTGGCCATAGCGCACCATCAGCAGCTTGACCGGGAAGGTGCCGTCGAAGGTCCACAGCGCCTTGTGGCCCTGCAAGGGCATCTTCGGATGGAAGCGGGTATCGATGCCCTTGGTGGTGCCCAGGGTGGTGGGGATGTCGGAGGTCTGGTAGTACAGCCCGCCGGGGGCGAATTCGCCCTTGGCGTAGTTGTGCAGTTGCTTGCGGTCGCGCAGGCCCTGGTTGATGCGCGCGCCGGCCTGCGCGGTCTTGAAGGCGGCCTGTGGGTAGAACTCGTTCCAGCGCTGGTGCGACCAGCCTTTTCCTGGCGGGCGGCCCTCGGCGGGCGAGCCGACCCCGCTGCGGTTGAGGAACATCTCGATCTGCGCCTTCCACGGGTTGCGGTCGAGCACGTTGGCGTACTGCGACGGGAACGGTGTCAGCCCCGGCTGGGTGAGGAACGCCTCCAGGGCATTGCCGTTGGGGCTGCTGCGCGCGGCGTAGTCCGGGTCCTGCGCGGGCGCGGCACCGATCACGGGGGGCGGGAAGGTCAGGCTGTAGGGTGGGGTGGCCGGGTCGAGTTTCTCCGGGCCGAATTCTTCGAACAGCAGCAGTTGCTGGGTGAACGGCTCGGCGCCGAACAACGGGCTGGGCTTGCCGTTGGTGGGGTACTTGCGTGAAGTCTGCAGGGTAGGGGGCAGCACGTTGTTGCTGGTCACCGTGGCGCGGGTGCCGTAGGCACCGTTGCTCAGTTCCAGCGACCCTTCGTTGGCCTCGGGCATCGATTTCAAGGCTTCCAGGGCGGCGGCCTGGGCCACTGGGTCGGCGGCCGGGTCGCTGAAGGCGGAAGGGTCGGTGGGCGGTGGTTGGCTCACGTCGTCAAGCGACCCAGCGAACACGTTGGCCATCCCCAGGCTGAGCAGCAGCGCCGTGAGGGAGGACAACCTGAACACCTGGGTCGATGTTGCAACTGGTTTCTTCATTGCCGTATGCCCCGTGTTGTGCAGGTTGGCATCTGTTGCCACTGCGATAAGTGGCGATGTGCCTTGAACAGGGGTCAGCAACCGCTGTGCCAATCGGCAAATGGCTAAACGCCACGTGTTTCAAGATGTTGCAAGAGTGCGAATGAGACACGCTCGGGCAACTGCCACAAACCTGGGGATAGACACCCAGGGCTGGGTGGGGAATGCTCCCCACTTCACGAACACCAGGTGGGCTAGGCTCCTGTCGCGGGCTTGCCCCGCGATAGTGTCGCCACAGGCAGCCAGGCCTTGCCCGAAACCGGTGTTCTTGGCACCCTTGCCTGCCTTGCGTCTCGTCACGCCCATCAAACAAGGAACCTTCAAGGTGAGTTGGGAGAAAGTCGGTAAATCCCTGGTGGGCCTGCTGGCCCTGGTTGCCGTTGCCGCCACGCTCTATATGACGTTGCGCGACGACGACCGCCTGCAGGCGCGCCTGACCTACGCCCATCTCACCTACCCGGGCCAGTTCAACGAGCGCATCAGCCAGGCCAACGACCTGCTCAAGTACGAGCGGCTGCATGCCCAGATCAGCGAGATCGGCACAGGCGCGCTCAGCCACCCGCAGATCGACAAGCTGGTCGACCTGGCCCAGGCGCCGTATCTGCACCTGTTCGCCAGGCCCTTCGAGGCCGGCCTGGTGGACCACCGCACCGGTCTGCTCATCGAGCTGTCCAATCCCTCCCGTGTACCGCTCAAGGCCGTGCACATTCGCCTGCCGGCCAAGGGGTTGGTGCAGGTACGCGATGCGGCCGGCAACGACACGCTGGTGCCGACGCCGACCAGCAGCATCGACCTGCCGGCTATTGACGGGGTGAACGAGAGCAAGGTCTGGGTGTACTTCGACGCCGACTACTCGCAGATCCGCCAGGGTGGGATCAGCATTCGCGATGCCGATGGCAGTGCCGATATCCAGGTGGTTCGTGAAGTGACGGGGTTCCCGGCGCTGCTGGCGCGTTACAGTCAGGTGGTGGTGGCGGTGTTCGCCGTGCTGGGGCTGGGGTTACTGGCGCTGGCGTATGTCTGGTTGGGGCGGGCACGGGTTGCCGGGGTATCACATAGCCTGTAGGCGATAGACCTATGGCACGCCGGCTTGAAAAAGACCTGAATTCAGACCAATCTATGGCTCTTGAATGAGGGCGATCGATATGCAGAACATCTTTGCCGACGTGACCGTCAGCGTCTCGGAACTAAAGAAGAATCCTACGGCGGTGATGGCCGATGCGCAGGGGAAACCGGTGGCCGTTCTCAACCATAATCGCGTCATGGGTTACATGGTGCCCGCTGAACTCTACGAGGCGATGATGGAGCGACTGGAAGACATGGAACTTGCGGCATTGGTAAAGGCGCGTGCGGGAGAGAAAGGCATCCCGGTCGAACTGGATGACTTATAAGCTCGAGTTTCTGCCTTCGGCGCTGAAAGAATGGAAGAAGCTTGGGCACACCGTGCGCGAGCAAGCCAGGAGAAAACTCAAGGAGCGTCTGCTCTCCCCCAGGGTTGGGGCGGATGCAATGCGTGATTTGCCTGACCATTTCAAGATCAAGCTCAAGGCCAGCGGCTATCGGGTGGTCTACCGCGTCGAGGATGATCGGGTGGTTGTCGTGGTCGTGGCGATAGGTAAGCGCGAACGTGGGCAAGCCTACCGCTCGGCCGCTGATCGCCTATAGGATTGCCGCTAGATCACAGATGTGGCGGCCGACAGCAAGGTCTCGATAAACAGGCTTTCCGCTCGACTCATACGCTGGTCCTTGTTCCACAACAGGTGGATGTCGACGTCGGCGATGCCCTCCTGCGGCGGCAGTTTCCACAACAGCCCCGCGTCGACATCCGGCGCCACCACATGCTCGGGTAGGCAGCCGATGCCGAAGCCGGCGATCACCAGGCGGCGCACCTCTTCCAGGCTCGGCGACGAGGCGACGATGCGCCCGGCGAAGCCCTGCTGGTCGCGGAAGATGGTCAGCGGCGAGAGCATGCCGCCAATCTGGTCGCTGGTGAAACTGACGAAATTCTCCCGCTGCAGGTCGCCTTCGGCCTGGCCGAACAGCGCGTGGTGCTTGCCGCAAAAGAACGCGTAGCGCTGGCGCAGGAACAACCGCTGCTCCAGCCGTGGCTGGGGCCGGCGGTTGAGGCTGAGGCCGGCGGTGGCGGTTTTTTCCTGCAGGGCGGCGACGATGTCGGAGCTGCGCATCACGTCGATTTCCAGCTCTACCCGCGGGTGCTGGCGGTGAAAGTCGGCGAGGAAGTCGTCGAAGCGTTCGCTGACGATACGGCTGATCATCAACAGCCGCACCTTGCCTACCAGTTCGTCCGCCGGCTGCTCCAGCAGGCCGCCGATCTGCGACATCTGCCCGTACACCTCGCCGGCCAGCTGGAACAGCTGCTCGCCCACCTCGGTCAGCACGAAGCGCGGTCCACGGCGGGCGATGAGCTGGCGCCCGAGTTGCTCTTCAAGGCGCTTGAGCGCCTGGCTCACGGCGGGCTGGGTAAGGTGCAGGCGGGCGGCGGCGCGGCTGATCGACAGTTCCTGGCCGATGACGCGGAAGGTGCGCAGCAGGTTCCAGTCGAGGCGGTCGTTGAGCAGGCGGTCGGGCATGGTCGGGCTCGATGATAAGCGTGGTTAATAATTCGAATAATAAATAGAAAATTGAATTATAGGCGCCCGCGATGAATGATCTCCAGCAGTGCGGGCCTCTTCGCGGAGCCCGACCCAGGCGCCGCCAGAGCGCCACCGTGACCCGACAACTCCTGCCAGAAAAACAACCAAAGGAGCCACCCTATGAAGCCCGCCGCTTCGCCCCAACCGCGCCGTGCCGCCGCCGCCGCGTTCATCGGCACCATGATCGAGTGGTACGACTTCTACATCTATGCCACCGCCGCCGCGCTGGTGTTCGGTGCCTTGTTCTTCCCCTCGGACAACAGCCTGTTCAGCACCATGGCTGCTTTCGGCACCTTTGCCGTGGGCTTCTTCGCCCGGCCCTTGGGCGGCATCATCTTCGGCCATATCGGCGACCGTATCGGGCGCAAGAAATCGCTGATCATCACCTTGCTGATGATGGGTGTGGTCACCGTCGCCATTGGCCTGCTGCCGACCTACGCGCAGATCGGCGCCAGCGCGCCGGTGCTGCTGGTCCTGTTGCGCGTGGTCCAGGGCATCGCCGTGGGTGGCGAGTGGGGTGGGGCGGTGCTGATGGCCGGGGAGCATGCGCCCAAGGGCCGGCGCAACTTCTTCGCTTCGTTCGCCCAGCTGGGTAGCCCGGCAGGATTGATCCTGTCGCTGCTGGCTTTCAGCGCGGTCACCCGCCTGCCGGAAGAAGACCTGATGAGCTGGGGCTGGCGCGTGCCGTTCCTGGCCAGCGCGCTGTTGCTGCTGGTGGGCCTGGCAATCCGCCTGGGGGTCAACGAGTCGCCCGAGTTTCTCGCCAGCCGCGAGCAGGCCGAGCAGACCCGGCGCAAGGAGCAGGCACCAGTGCTGGAAGTGCTGCGCAGCGCCTGGCGGCCGCTGCTGCTGTGCATCGGCGCCAACACCCTGGGCATCGCCGGGGTCTATTTCACCAATACCTTCATGATCAGCTACACCACCCAGCAGTTGCACCTGGAGCGTTCGCTGATCCTCGAATGCCTGTTCTTCGTGGCGATCATCCAGTTCTGCGTGCAGCCGTTGGCGGCGTGGCTGTCGGAGCGGCTCGGCGCCACGCGCTTCCTGGCCCTGATGGCGCTGCTGGCGATGGCCTCGCCGTACCCGATGTTCGTGTTGGTGAGCAGCGGCGAAGGCCCGCTGATCGTGCTCGGCATCGCCCTGGCGGCGGCGTGCATGGCGTCGTTCTACGCAGTGATCGCAGGCTACGTCAGCGGCATGTTCGCCACCCGCGTGCGCTACACCGCCATCTCCCTGGCCTATCAGGTGTGTGGCGCCATCGCCGGTGGCCTGACCCCGCTGATCGGCACCTGGCTGGCCCACAGCTTCAGCGGCCAATGGTGGCCGATGGCGGTCTTCTACAGCTTGATCGCCTGCACTTCCCTGGTCTGCGTGCTGGCGCTGGCGCGCCGCTACGCCCTTGGCCGGCAGCTCGAGCTGGCCTGAATCTGGAGTATCCGCAATGTTGAAAAGCAATGGCGATCGCCTGTGGGCGAGCCTGATGGCCATGGCCGAGATCGGCGCCACCGCCCGTGGCGGCAGCTGCCGCCTGGCCCTGAGCGACGAGGACAAGGCCGGGCGTGAACTGTTCGGCCGCTGGTGCCGCGAGGCCGGGCTGAGCCTGAGCGTGGACGCCATCGGCAACCTGTTCGCCCGCCGCGAAGGCAGCGACCCGCATGCCGCGCCGGTGATGATGGGCAGCCACCTGGACACCCAGCCCGAAGGCGGGCGTTTCGACGGCGTCTACGGCGTGCTGGCCGGGCTGGAAGTGGTGCGCCGCCTGAACGACCTGGGTATCCGTACCCGCAAACCGCTGGAAGTCGCGGTGTGGACCAACGAGGAGGGCGCCCGCTTCACCCCGGCCATGTTCGGTTCGGCGGTGTTCACCGGCACCTTGCCGCTGGCCCAGGCCCTGGCGATCCGCGATGCCGACGGCATCAGCGTCGCCGATGAACTGGCGCGCACGGGTTATGCCGGCCAACGCCCGCTGGGCGGCAAGGTGGACGCCTATTTCGAAGCGCATATCGAGCAGGGCCCGATCCTCGAGGACAACGCCAGGAGCATCGGTGTGGTCAGCGGCGGCCAGGCGATCCGCTGGCTCGACGTGACTGTCGAGGGCATGGCCGCGCATGCCGGCACCACGCCGATGAAGTTGCGCAAGGACGCCTTGTACGGCGTGGCACGGATGATCCAGGCCATCGAACAGCTGGCCAGCGACTTCGCCCCCGAGGGCCTGACCACAGTGGGTGAGCTGAGCATCGCCAAGTCGTCGCGCAACACCATCCCCGGCCAGGTGCGCTTCACCCTCGACCTGCGCCACCACCGCGACGAGGCCATCGACGCCATGGAGCGCGATATCAGCCTGCAGTTGCAGGCCATCGCCGGCCAGCGTGGCCTGGCGGTGCGCATCGAGCGCCACTGGGTCAGCCCGGCCACGCCGTTCGACGCCGACTGCGTGGCCGCCGTGCAGCGGGCAGTGGATGGCCTGGGCTACAGCCAGCAGTCCATCGTCAGCGGCGCCGGCCATGATGCGATCCTGCTGGCACGCTACTGCCCCACGGCGATGGTGTTCATCCCCTGCGTTGGTGGGCTGAGCCACAACGAAGCCGAGGATGTGCTGCCCGAGGATGCCCGCCAGGGCGCCGATGTATTGCTCAACGCCGTGCTGGCCCGTGCCGGCCAGGTTGTCGAAGGAGAAGCCTGATGCGCTGCTATTTCCACCCTGAACAACTGCTCCACCACCCGCGCAGCTACTATTCGCGCGGCGCCATGCGCACCCCGCAGGAAGTCCCCGAGCGCGCCCAACGCCTGCTGCATTCCGCCAAGGACCTTGGCTTCGATATCCGCAAACCCGAGGATGCCGGCCTGGCACCGCTCAAGGCCGTGCATGGCGAGGCCTACCTCGCGTTCCTCGAAGAAGCCCATGCGCGCTGGAAGGAGGTGCCCGAGGATTGGGGCGACGAGGTGATGTCCAACATCTTCGTCCGCGAACCCAACGCCCTGCGCGGTATTCTTGCCCAGGCCGGGCGCTACCTGGCCGATGGCAGCTGCCCGGTGGGGGAGCACACCTGGCGTTCGGCCTACTGGTCGGCACAGAGCGCCGTCGCCGGGGCCCAGGCCATCCTTGATGGCGAACCCGCCGCCTATGCCCTGTGCCGTCCGCCGGGGCACCATGCCCGGTACGACGCTGCTGGTGGCTTCTGCTACCTCAATAACGCCGCCGTAGCAGCGCAGGTATTGCGTAGGCGCTACCAGCGCGTGGCGATCCTGGATACCGACATGCACCACGGGCAGGGCATCCAGGAGATTTTCTACGAGCGGGACGACGTGCTGTACGTCTCTGTGCACGGTGACCCGACCAATTTCTATCCTGGGGTAGCGGGCTTTGCCGACGAGCGCGGTAGTGGAGCAGGAGAGGGCTGCAATCTCAACCTGCCGATGGCCCACGGGGCGAGTGAAGCGGACTTCATGGCGCAGCTGGAGGTTGCGTTGCAAGCGCTGAAGGACTTCGACGCCGAGGTGCTGGTGCTTTCGCTGGGCTTCGATATCTACGAATTGGACCCGCAGAGCAAGGTGGCGGTGACTACCGAAGGGTTCGCCTGCCTGGGTGAACAGATTCGTGGGTTGCGTTTGCCGTGCCTGATCGTGCAGGAAGGCGGGTACCACCTGGAGAGCCTGGAGGCGAATGCGCGGGCATTCTTCGGCGAAGAGCGCGATTGGCGTTAAGCCTGTCGAGGGGCAAGCCCGCTTCCACAGGTTGTATCGCAACGGTGGGAGCGGGCTTGTCCCGCGATTACGTTGGTACGGGTATCACACCCCGCCCCGGCGTACATGCTTCACCAACACCTTCTCCAGCAACTCCCACATCGCCGGGTCGGTACTGAACGCCACGTTGAAGCGCATCCACCCGGTGGCCTTGGCATCGACCATGAACAACTGCCCGGGCCCGAGCATGATGCCTTTCTCCAGCGCATCGTCGAGCAGCGCGGCGCTGTCGGGGATGGCCGGATGGCGGGTCCAGATGTACATCCCCTCATCCGATTCGATGAACAGCTCGAAACCCAGCCGATGCAGGTGCCGGCCCACTTCCTGGTGCGCCTCGGCCAGGCGCTGGCGCAGGCGCTTGAGGTGCTTGCGCCAGCGGCCGTCGATGATCGCGGCGTACACCACCCGCTCCATCACCTGCGAGGTGGTCAGGCCCGAGCGCATCTTGAGGTGCAGCAGTTGCTGGGTCAGCTCGGGGTTGGCCAGCAGGTAGCCGACGCGCACGTTGGGCGAGATGCTTTTCGAATAGCTGCCCACGTACACCACCTGCTGCAGGTGGTCGAGGCTCGCCAGGCAGGGCTGCGGGTCGGCGATCATGTCGGCGTAGAGGTTGTTCTCCACCAGGCGGAAACCATGCTGGCTGGCCAACTGCAACAGGCGGTGCAGCTGCGCCAGCGGGGTGCGCGAGCAGGTCGGGCTGTGCAGGTGCGGCTGGGTGAAGAAGGCCGTGGGGCGGTGGTGGGCCAGTAGGCGCTCGAGCTGGTCGAGGTCGTAGCCGGCCGGGGTGCGCGGCACGCCCACCAGGGTGGCGCCCTGGGTGCGCAGGATGCTCATCAGGTTGGGGTAGCCGGGGTCGTCCACCAGCACCACGTCGCCGGGGCGCACCAGGGTGCGCACGGCCAGGTCCAGGGCCTGGCTGGCACCGTGGGTGAGCATGAGTTGCGCCGGGTTGGCGACGATCGACAGTTCCTGCTGCAGGTTCTGCGCAGTCAATGCGCGCAATTCCGGCAGGCCCATGGGGTCGCCGTAGCCGGACAGCTCCAGCGGGCTGCCGGCGACCTGGCGCAGGCCACGGCGCAAGCCTTCTTCGTACATCCAGTCGTTGGGCAGCCAGCCGCAACCCGGTTTGAACGGCAGCTGGCGGATCTCGAAGATCTGCTGCAGGTACCATTCCGAGTTGAACGTGGGGCGGCTGGTATCGGCCTCGACGGAGTGCTTGTCCAGCAGATCGTTGGCCGCACGATTGACGAAGAACCCCGCATTGCCCTTGCTCACCAGCAACCCCTGGGCCACCAGGCGGTCGTAGGCCTCGACCACGGTGAAGGTGCTCACCGAGTAGGTCGAGGCGAACGCCCGGATCGACGGGACCTTCGCCCCGGGCTTGAGGGTCTGGTCGTCGATCAGCGCGCGCAAGCCGTCGATGATCTGGTTGACCAGCGGGGTGGAGGAGTCCGGATGTAGCTGGAGCATTCGGGGGCCTTCAGGTGTGCGGGACGCCAGGCGCCTGCGGGGCACAGCGGGTGTATTGCATCGGCGGCCTGTACAGTGCAGTGCGTTTTTCATGCCGCTGTGCATGGCTCAATGTGTTCGACATTTTTACATTACGTGTCAGATATAGCCAACACAGCACATGACAGCGCCATGAATAATCACAACATCGCTGCTTTACCGTCGAGGTCCGCCTCGCACCTTCTTCCCGCGTGGCCGGACGCTGCTCGTCCGTCCCCAGCATGGTTCAGTTCGTCCAGAGGGTCGCCTCTGGCCGCGTAAGCAGGCCGCCACGGATGGCCTGCGTGTGCTCGCGCACACCTCCCTGCCCGCAGTAGCACTGATGTACAGGTGAGACCGATAACCATCGGGGTTTCACAGTTTTTCCTTGGATAAAAAGAAGCACGGGGTAAATAACTGATGGACGCAACATCCACATCCACCACCGCGAAGGATGGGCACGAGAGCAAGCTCAGTGCCTCGCTCAAGTCGCGCCACCTGACGATGATGTCCATCGCCGGGGTGATCGGCGGCGCCTTGTTCGTCGGTTCCGGCAGCGTGATCCACAGCGCCGGCCCGGCCGCTGTCCTGGCTTACCTGGCCGGCGGCATCCTGGTGGTGCTGATCATGCGCATGCTGGGTGAAATGGCGACTTCCTCGCCGGACACCGGCTCGTTCTCCACCTACGCCGACCGCGCCATTGGCCGTTGGGCCGGTTTCACCATCGGCTGGCTGTACTGGTGGTACTGGGTGATCCTCATGGCCTGGGAGGCCTACGTGGCGGGCAAGATCCTGCACGGCTTCTTCCCGGACGTGAGCGTCAACGTGTTCGTGCTGGCCACGACCCTGCTGCTGATCACCGTCAACTTCTTCAACGTCAAGCACTACGGCGAGTTCGAGTTCTGGTTCGCGCTGATCAAGGTGGTGGCGATCGTCTGCTTCCTGGTGGTGTGCACCGCCGCGGTGATGAACGTCTGGCAGTTCGGCGAGGTGCGCGGCATCAGCCACCTGACCGCCGAAGGCTTCATGCCCAACGGCATCACCACGGTGATCGGCGCCTTGCTGGGGGTGATGTTCGCCTTCCTCGGCGCCGAGATCGTCACCATCGCCGCCTCCGAAGCGAAGGACCCGGCCACCCAGATCGTCAAGGCGACCAACTCGGTGGTCTGGCGGGTGTGCCTGTTCTATGTCGGCTCGATCTTCCTGATCGTCTGCCTGGTGCCGTGGAACGACCCGCACCTGGGCGTCTCCGGTTATGGCGCCTACCGACGCACCCTCGAGCTGCTGGGCGTGCCCTATGCCGAGCTGCTGATGAACTTCGTGGTGCTGACCTCGGTGAGCAGCTGCCTGATCTCCGGCCACTACACGGCTTCGCGCATGCTGTTCTCCCTGGCCCAGCGTGGCGACGCGCCGCGTCTGTTCAAGTTCACCCGTACCGGCACCGGCGTACCGGTGAACGCGATCATCGGCTCGTGCCTGGTGGCGGTGTTCTGCGCGCTGATCAACTTCAGCGACACCCTGCGCCCGAAAGACGTGCTGGAAACCCTGATGAACACAACCGGCATGATCGCCCTGCTGGTGTACCTGGTGATCGCCTTCTCGCAGCTGCGCATGCGCCGCAAGCTGGTGGCCGAGGGCAAGGAAGTGCGCCTGAAGATGTGGTTGTTCCCGTGGCTGACCTACCTGGTGATCGTGTTCATCGTGGCGGCGCTGGTGACCATGGCCTTCATGCCTGACTACCAGATCCTGGTGATCTCCACCGGTATCGCTGCGGCGATCGTGGTGGCCATGGGCGTGGTGCACCAGATGCGTACCGCCAAGCGTCACTGACTGCGGTAGCGCCGCGCGCAACGGCCGGTACCCGTCAAGGGACCGGCCGTTTCCGTTTTCGCCTGCGCCAATCGGATCATCCCTACGCTGTGGGGTGCCGACATGGCTTATGCTGCACGCAATTGCCCTACAAGGAGTGTCCCATGTCCTGGTCCGCCACCCAGTATTCGCTGTTCGAAGACGAACGCACTCGCGCCGTACGCGACCTGCTTGCCGCCGTGCCGACGCGCCCGGTGCGCCACGCCACCGACCTTGGCTGCGGTCCGGGCAACTCCACCGAAGTGTTGCTGCAACGTTGCCCCGATGCGCAGGTCGTCGCCCTGGACAGCGATCCGGACATGGTCGACAAGGCCCGGCAGCGGCCACGGTTGAGTATTCCACGGGTGCGTTGCGAGATTGGCGAGATCGCCGGCTGGGCGGCCCAGGTGCCCCAGGACCTGATTCTTGCCAACGCTTCGCTGCAGTGGGTGCCGGACCATGCCAGCCTCTATCCGCATCTGGTACGGCAGCTGAACGAAGGTGCGAGCCTGGCCGTGCAGACGCCGGACAACCTCGACGAGCCGGCTCATCGCCGCTTGCGCGAGATAGCCAGCCAAGGACCTTGGGCTGACAAGTTCGCTGACTTCAGTCTGCCGCCGCGGCACAACGCAGGTTTCTATTACGACCTGCTCAGCCCTTTGTGCGCGCGGGTGGATGTGTGGCGCACCACCTATCACCACCCCTTGATCGGTGGCGCCGAGGCGGTGGTGGAGTGGTTCAAGGGATCGGCGTTGCGGCCTTACCTGGCGCGGCTGGATGAGCAGGAGCAGGCGGGTTTTCTGCAGTTGTACCTGCAGGCCATGCAACATGACTACCCGGCGGCCAGCGACGGTCGGGTGTTGTTGCCGTTCCCGCGGCTATTTGTGGTGGCCACGCGTTAGGCGCCAGAGCACCCAGGCATAGATGCCGAGGTTGAGCGCCAGCACCATGGTGCCCAGCCACAGCTGGATCTGTGGGGTCAGGCCGGCGGGGTAGATCACGGGCCAGATGTAGTGTTCGACGAAACCGCCGTGGTAGCCGGCGTCGCCGGCGGCTTTACGCAGGTGGTTTTCCCAGTCGGTCAGAGGGCACTCCAGGTGCAGGCCTTCCACGGCCAGGCCCCAGGCGAGGGCGGGGAGGTGGATCAGCAGGGCGCGGCGGCGCCAGAGCACCAGCAGGCCGCCGAACAGGACCAGCAGGATGAACGAGAGGTGGAACAGGACCAGGGTGTCGGCGGCCAGGCGGTGGAGCATGGTGGGTGGGGCCTTGCTGGGGGAGATGGGTTAGTTTGTCATGGTTTTTTGGTTTTTCGTTTCTAAGTTTGGTTAATTGTTTTGATAGTTGTATGCGCATTCATATGCGATGTCGACGCTTATTCACCTTTCCGCCCTTACGGCGGGTTACTTTGGTCTTGGCCAAAGTAACCAAAGCCGCTCGCTCCATTCATACGGCCCCTGCGCTTCGCTCCGGGGTTCCCTCACTCCGGTCTTGCTCCCGGGAGGACCGCGCTGAACGCCCCATCCTGGGGCGCAGCGCTTGACGGGCATCCATGCCCGTCACCTCCCTTCGCAAGTCCTGCGTTCGGCCTCCTGAAGTCGCGAAGTTACGGGCGGCGCCTGCACTAACGCGGCTAGTCGCTAGTTGCCATCGTGGGAGCTCTAGATCAACATCGCGGGGCAAGCCCGCTCCCACGATAGTTTGATTATGTCATTCAACGTGGGAGCGGGCTTGACCCGCGATGGCGTAATGAAGAACAACATATCATCCACTAATAAACCAAGATATCTGCACTTGATCTGCACTTGATCTTGCTTCTAAGCGCGCGATAGTTCAGGCGACACAAATTGCGACTTCAGGAGGCCGAGCGCAGGGCTTGCGCAGGGAGGTGACGGGCATGGATGCCCGTCAAGCGCCGATCAGGCCATGGATGGCCCGTCGGCGCGTCCTCCCGGAGCAAGCCCGGAGCGAGGGAACCCCGGAGCGAAGCGCAGGGGCCGTATGAACGGAGCCGAACGGTTTTGCCTACTTTGGCCAAGACCAAAGTAGGCCGCCGTAAGGGCGGAAAGGTGACTAAATGTCAGCATCGTCTACGAATGCGCATACAAATCCCAAAACAATCACCCAGGCCCAGACCCTAACCCCCCTCCAAAACCATCTCCAAAAACGTAGCCACCACCCGCCGCATCCGCTGTTCCTGCAAACACACCAACGTCTCCGTCAAATGCCGCTGACAATCCACAATCGGCAAAGCACAAACCCTCGCATCGGCCCCGAATTCAGCCGCGGACACCACCCCCACACCAATCCCCACGACCACCGCCTCCCGCGCCGCCTCCCGCCCTTCGACCTGGATCGCCGACCGAATCCGCAACCCCGCCCGCTGCATCTCCTCCTCCAGCGTTTGCCGCGTCACCGACCCCGGCTCACGCAGCACCAGCGGCGTATCGTCCAGGTCTGCCAGGCTGATCTGCCCACGGCTGGCCCAGGGATGCTGGTGCGAGACGAACGCCACCATCGGGTCGCGCCGCATCGGCACGCAGAACAGCCGCTCGTCATCGACATCGCGCCCGAGCAGGGCCAGGTCGGCCTGGTAGCTGAACAACCGCGCCAGCGACTCATCGGTGTTGCCGGTCTCGATCTTCACCTGGATCCCCGGATAGCGCTGGCAGAACCGGGCAATCTGCGGCAGCACATGCACTGGCGCGTCCACCGCCAGGGTCAGGCTACCGGTGTGCAGGGCGCGTGAGTCTTGCAATAGCTCCTGGGCCTCGGCCTCGCAGGCGAACAGGCGCTGGGTGACGCCGAGCAGGCGCTCGCCCAGGTCGGTCAACTGCACCGAGCGTTTGTTGCGGTGAAACAGCAAAACGCCAAAGCGCTCCTCCAGTTTGCGCACCTGGTCGGACACCGCCGGCTGGGTGAGAAACAGCTTTTGCGCCGCGCGGGTAAAGCTGCCTTGCTCGGCAACCGCGTGGAAGGCCTTGAGTTGAGCGTGGGAAACCGACATCGAACACTCCGCTTACAAGCTGGGCTTATGTGTGAAATACGATAAATCGATTTTATTTATCAGTCAGCAGCTGTTTCCATGTGTTTCAACCCGACGCCTCTGCCACGAGCAGCGGCATGTCGGCCATGGCGGCACCACCGCCATCTGACCAGGTGACGTCCCTCCGTCACGCAGTGCGCAACACAACAACAAGACAGGCGTTTCCTCACATTCTGCCGGCACACTCAAACAAGAGGTCAGAGTCAAATGAACCAATCCCTGGGCGCCATCAAGCGCTGGCGCGTGCAGATTTTCGCGATCACCTGGCTGGCCTATGCCGCCTTCTACTTCACCCGCAAGGCCTTCTCGGTGGCCAAGCTCGGCATCGGCGAAGACCCGACCTTCATGCTGGACAAGGCCGCCATGGCCAACCTCGACGCCATCTACCTGGCCGCTTACGCCGTGGGCCAGTTCACCTGGGGCATGCTCGCCGATCGCTTCGGGCCGCGCGTGGTGGTGCTCGGCGGGCTGCTGATCTCGTCGGCCGCCGCGGTGGTGATGGGCAGTTACGCAACCTTCCCGATCTTCGCTACCTGCATGCTGGTCCAAGGGCTGGCGCAGTCCACCGGCTGGGCGGGCTTGTGCAAGAACATCGGCAGTTTCTTCCCGGCGTCCCAGCGCGGACGGGTACTGGGGCTGTGGAGTTCGTGCTACGCCTTCGGTGGCCTGGTGGCCTCGCCGTTCGCCGGCTGGTGGGCCTACACCCTGGTCGGCACCTGGCACGCGGCATTCTTCTCCAGTGCCGTGGTGGTGGCCGTGGTGGCGGTGCTGTTCTTCATCTTCCAGCGCAACAAGCCCGAGGACGTCGGCCTGCCGGCGGTGGAGCCCGAGCCACAGAGCATGGCCCCAGGGGCGAACCTGTGCAGCGTGTGGGCGCCATTGCGCGAGATCCTGCGCAACCGCACGGTGCTGACCCTGGGCCTGGCCTACTTCATGCTCAAGCCGGCGCGCTACGCCATCCTGCTGTGGGGGCCGGTGATCGTCTTCGAGCAGATGCCCTCGGTTGGCAAGGTCGGCGCGGCGATCATCCCCACGGCGTTCGAGCTGGCCGGGCTGCTCGGGCCGATCCTCATCGGCCTGGCCTCGGACAAGCTGTTCGGTGCCCGGCGCATGCCGGCCTGCGTGATCAGCCTGGTGCTGCTGACCCTGACCCTGGCCGGCTTCATGGCGGCGATGCACAGCGGCAGCGTGGCGCTGGTGGTGGCCTTGCTGTTCGTCATGGGCCTGACCCTCTACGGCCCGGACTCGATGATCAGCGGCGCCGCGGCCATCGACTTCGGCACGGCCAAGGCCGGCGCCACCGCGGCTGGTTTCGTCAACGGCTGCGGCTCGGTGGGCGCGGTGCTTGGCGGCTTGCTGCCGGGCTACTTCGACAGCGTCACGGTATTCATCGTCTTCGCCGGCACCGCGCTGTTCTCCGCCCTGGTGCTGCTGCCGCACTGGAACAGCCGGCCGGCGACGGCACCCCAGGCCACCGACGTGGCCCCCAATACCGGCATGGCGATCAAGCCACTGCGTACCTAGAGGAAAGCGAGCAGATGAGACCCTTCTGGCTGCAACAGGCCCTGGACCAGGAAGACGAGGCCCTGTGCCCGCCGCTCGCCGGCGATGCGCGCTGCGACGTGTGCATCGTCGGCGGTGGCTACACCGGGTTGTGGACTGCCTTGATGATCAAGGAACAGGCGCCGCAGCTGGAGGTGCTGCTGATCGAGGCCGACATCTGCGGCGCCGGGGCCAGCGGGCGCAACGGTGGCTGCGCGCTGTCCTGGTCGGCCAAGTACTTCACCCTCGAACGGTTGTTCGGGGTGGCCGAGGCGGTGCGTCTGGTGGGCGAGTCCGAACGCAGCATCGGCGCCATCGGCGAGTTCTGCGCGGCCAATGGCATCCGCTGCGACTTCCGCATGGACGGCACGCTCTACACCGCCACCAACCAGGCCCAGCTCGGCGGCACCGATGCGGTGATCGCCGCGCTGGAGCGCCACGGCATCAACTCGTTCCAGCGCCTGGCGCTGGAACAGGTGCAGCGCCTGGCCGGCTCCCAGCGGCATCTGGAGGGCTGGTACTCGCCGGCCGCGGCCACGGTACAGCCGGGGCGTCTGGTGCGCGGCTTGCGCCGGGTAGCCTTGCAGCGTGGCGTGCGCATTCACGAAGGCACGGCGATGACCGGCCTGGAGCATGGCGCGCCGGCACAGGTGCGCACCCGGGCCGGCACCATCCGCGCCGACCGCGTGGTGTTGGGCCTCAATGCCTGGATGGCGCGGGCTTTCCCGCAGTTCGAGCGCAGCGTGGCGATCGTCTCCAGCGACATGGTGATCACCGAGCCGTGCCCCGAGCTGCTGCGTCAGATCGGCCTGGACAGCGGCGTCAGCGTGCTCGACTCGCGGATCTTCGTGCACTACTACCACAACACCTCCGACGGTCGGCTGATGCTCGGCAAGGGCGGCAATACCTTTGCCTACGGCGGGCGCATGCTGCCGGTGTTCGACCAGCCGTCGCCGTATCAACCGTTGCTGCGTGACAGCCTGGCCGAGTTCTTCCCGGCGCTGGCCGAGGTGCCGTTGGCGGCGAGCTGGAACGGGCCGTCGGACCGCTCGGTGACCGGCCTGCCGTTCTTTGGCCGGCTCGATGGGCAGGGCAACGTGTTCTATGGCTTCGGCTATTCAGGCAGCGGGGTGGGGCCGTGTCACATGGGCGGGCAGATCCTCTCGTCGCTGACCTTGGGGCTGGACAACGCCTGGACCCGCTCGCCGCTGGTCAAGGGTCCGCTGGGGCGTTTCCCGCCGGAGCCGGTGCGCTACCTGGGGTCGCTGATGGTGCGCAACGCCATTCGCCGCAAGGAGCGCGCCGAAGACCGCGGCTTGCGTCCACGCGGGCTGGATGTGCGCCTGGCGAAGTTCGCGGCGGCGGCGGGGAAGGCCGACAAGGGCTGAAGCTGATGCGATTTCTTGTCGAACCCGGTGCGCAGGGCGTATAAACTCTCCCCACTTTTTGGCCGGTCGCTTCCTGAACCGGCCGCTGAAACAAAGAGAGTCGATATGGGCGCACAGTGGAAAGCCAAGCATAGAGAAACGGCGGCCAACGCCAAGGGCAAGATCATGGGCAAGCTGGCCAAGGAGATCCAGATCGCCGCCAAGTCCGGCGCTGACCCGGACATGAACCCGCGCCTGCGCCTGGCCATCGTCCAGGCCAAGAAAGCCTCGATGACCCGTGAGACCCTGGAGCGCGCGATCAAGAAGGGCGCAGGTCTGGACGGCGAGGCCGTGCAGTACCATGCCGTCAGCTATGAAGGCTTCGCGCCGCACCAGGTGCCGCTGATCGTCGAGTGCCTGACCGACAACGTCAACCGCACCGTGGCGCAGATCCGCGTCCTGTTCCGCAAGGGCCAGCTGGGTGCCAGCGGCTCGGTGGCCTGGGACTTCAACCACGTCGGCCTGATCGAGGCGACCCCGGAAGGCGACGCCGACCCGGAAATGGCAGCCATCGAAGCCGGTGCCCAGGACTTCGAGGACGGCGAGGAAGAGGGTTCGACCCTGTTCATCACCGACACCACTGACCTGGATGCCGTGCAGAAGGCCCTGCCCGTGCATGGCTTCACCGTCACCTCGGCGAAGATCGGCTACACCCCGAAAAACCCGGTGAGTGCGGCCAGCCTGAGCGCCGAAGCCCTGGCCGAGGTCGAGGCCTTCCTCGAGGCTATCGACGAGAACGAAGACGTGCAGAACGTCTATGTCGGCCTGACTGACTGATTTGTGCTTCAGGGGCCGCTCTGCGGCCCAATCGCCGGCAAGCCGGCTCCCACAGGGTTGCGCAGATGCCTGTGGGAGCCGGCTTGCCGGCGATGAGGCCTTTAGACTCACCCAAGGGGAGCTTGCATGAACCCCACCTTCGCCTCCCTCAGCCTCGCCCACCTGCGCACCCTCGACTGCCTCCTGCAGCTGAAGAACCTCAGCCACGCCGCCGAGCGCCTGGGCTGCAGCCAATCGGCGCTGAGCCGCCAGCTGGCCAGCCTGCGCGAGGCTTTCGACGACCCGCTGCTGGTGCGCCAGGGGCGTGGCTATGTGCTCAGCGAACACGCCGAAACGCTGGTCGAGCCATTGCGCCAGGTACTGGACGAGCTCAACGCACTGCGCCAGCCCGCAGCGTTCGACCCGGCGCGCTGCGAACGGCGCTTCTGCCTGGCGGCATCGGACTACGTGGCTGAACATATGCTGCCGCAGCTGGTGAAAGCGTTGGAGCAGGAGGCGCCAGGGGTATCACTGGAGTACCGCACTTGGCAGGCCGGGCAGTACGCCTTGCTCGCCAGCGGCGAGATCGACCTGGCCACCACGCTGTTCGATGAGTCGCCACCCAACCTGCACGGTCGGCTGCTGGGCGAGGATCGGGCGGTGTGCCTGATGCGCCATGACCATCCGCTGAGCGCCCGCGCCGAACTGAGCCAGGATGACTACCTGGCCTTCAAGCACGTGCGGGTGTCCGGTGGCGGCGACAAGGACAGTTTCATCGACCGCCATCTGCGTGCCCAGGGGCTGCAACGGCGCGTCAGCCTGGAGGTGCCGTTCTTCAGCGCGATGGTCCAGGTGGTCGGCAACGGCCAGGCGCTGGCCACGGTGCCCGAGCATATCGCCCGGCAACTGGCGCGGTTGCATGGGCTGAGCTGGCGGCCGATGGGCTTTGTCGAGCACACCCAGCGTTACTGGGTGGTATGGCATCAGCGTCTGCAGGCCTCGGCCGAACATCGCTGGCTGCGTAACCGGGTGTTCGAGGTGTGGCGCCAGTCGCAGTTCGGCGTGCAGGGTGGGCATGCGCCTTTGCCATAGCAGCTATGCGTGAAGCGGGGTTATTCGGCGGGTGATGGAGGCCTAGACTGCGAGGCATTGTCAGCCAGGAGACCGCCCATGACCCCCGAACAATTCCGCCAGTACGGCCACCAACTGATCGACCTGATCGCCGATTATCGCCAGACCGTCGGCGAACGCCCGGTCATGGCCCAGGTCGAACCCGGCTACCTCAAGGCCGCGCTGCCCCAGGGCGCGCCGCAGCAAGGCGAGCCGTTCGAGGCGATCCTCGCCGACGTCGACAAGCTGGTGATGCCCGGCCTGTCCCACTGGCAGCACCCGGATTTCTACGGCTACTTCCCCTCCAACGGCACCCTGTCGTCGGTGCTCGGCGACTTCCTCAGCACCGGCCTGGGCGTGCTCGGCCTGTCGTGGCAGTCCAGCCCGGCCCTCAGCGAACTGGAGGAAACCACCCTCGACTGGCTGCGTCAGCTGCTGGGCCTGAGCGGGCAATGGAGCGGGGTGATCCAGGACACCGCCTCGACCAGTACCCTGGTGGCGCTGATCTGCGCCCGCGAGCGTGCCACCGACCATGCCCAGGTGCGCGGCGGCCTGCAGGCCCAGGGCAAGCCCCTGGTGGTCTACGTCAGCGCCCATGCCCACAGCTCGGTGGACAAGGCCGCGCTGCTGGCCGGATTCGGCCGTGAAAACATTCGCCTGATCCCTACCGACGCGCACTACGCCATGCGCCCGGAGGCGCTGCGCGAAGCCATCGCCCAGGACCTCGCCGCCGGCAACCAGCCTTGCGCCGTGGTTGCCACCACCGGCACCACCACCACCACCGCGCTGGACCCGCTGCGCCCGATCGGCGAGATCGCCCAGGCCAACCAGCTGTGGCTGCACGTGGACTCGGCCATGGCCGGTTCGGCGATGATCCTCCCGGAATGCCGCTGGATGTGGGACGGCATCGAGCTGGCCGACTCGGTGGTGGTCAATGCCCACAAGTGGCTGGGCGTGGCCTTCGATTGCTCGATCTACTATGTGCGTGACCCGCAGCACCTGATCCGGGTGATGAGCACCAACCCCAGCTACCTGCAGTCGGCGGTCGATGGCGAGGTGAAGAACCTGCGCGACTGGGGCATTCCCCTGGGGCGTCGGTTCCGCGCCTTGAAACTGTGGTTCATGCTGCGCAGCGAAGGTGTCGAGGCCCTGCAGCAACGCCTGCGGCGTGACCTGGAAAACGCGCAGTGGCTGGCCGCGCAGGTGGAGGGGGCGCCCGCGTGGGAGGTATTGGCGCCGGTGCAGTTGCAGACCTTGTGCATCCGCCATTGCCCGACAGGTCTCGAGGGCGAGGCGCTGGATGCCCACACCCGCGCCTGGGCCGAGCGCCTCAACGCCTCGGGTGATGCCTATGTGACCCCGGCGACCCTGGACGGGCGCTGGATGGTACGGGTCTCGGTGGGGGCGCTGCCCACCGAGCGCGAGCATGTCGAGCGGCTGTGGGCGCGGTTGCAGGGGGGGGTAGCTGAACAAGCCTGAAGCTATCGCTATAATCTTTACGCTATAGCGAATGGGCAAAAAAGGGCGTGGGGCGCAGGCCACGCAAGAGCAGCTCGGCCTGGGCCTGGGTCGAGGCGCGGGATGGCTTGATCTGCGCTGAGCTGCCGGGGGCCATGCCGAAGCGGAAGGTCGCCAGGGACGTAGACCACAGGTACAGCAGCAGGTGCTCGGGCGTGGTCCGCACGATCAGCCCGCGCTCCATCCACTGCGCCAGGCAGGCCAGCGTCTGCCTGGCACTGCCGCGCAGCAGCTCGGCGCGTTCACCGGGCAGTTGCCGGGCGCCATGCAGCATTTCCTTGAGCCAGACGCGCACCGCGCCGGGGTGTTGGCGTGCCACCTCGGCCTTGGCCTTGAAGTAGCGGGGCAGGGCCTGTTCGGGGTGAGCCTCCGGCACCAGGCTGCGCGAGGCGCGCAGCAAGGGTTCCATCACCAGGTCGAGCACTGCGGTGTAGAGCAGGCGTTTGTTGCGGAAGTAGTAGAACACGTTGGCCCTGGGCAGCCCGGCGCGGGCGGCGATAGCGTCGACCCGGGCGGCGGCGAAACCATGGTGGGCGAATTCCTCGCTGGCGGCGGCGAGGATCAGTTGCAGGTTGCGATCACGGATACTGGGCATGGCAAACACGTACTTCTGAATCGATATGTTCAAAAGTATATAGCGGTAACGTGTTCGCCGACAGCTGCCCAGGCTCGTGTTCAAGCGAGCCTGTGTCGGATCAGCAGGCTTCGCGCCAGGCGCGGATCTGCTCCAGTGTTGCGGTGGCGCCACCGCAGACGATCACCAGGACATTGCCAAAGGCCGCCACTGCGTCGGGGTGTTCGAGCAAGGCCAGCGCCGCGCCGCAGGCCGGCTCCACCAGCAGGCGGTGATCGCGCAGCAGGCGTTCGCAGGCGTCGAGCGCCTCGCGATCACTCACCAGGTGGCTGACCACCGGGTGCTGGCGGGTGCAGGCCAGCGCCTGTTCGGCCACCCGCTTGGCCCCCAGTGAAGTGGCTACCGAGGTGATCCCCGGCAGTTCCACGGTGTGCCCGGCAGCCATGGCCGCGTGCATCGACGCCGCGCCTTCGGTTTCCACGGCCAGCACCGGCACATCCTGCCAGCCATTGCGCTGCAACCCTTCGACCACGCCGCGCAGCAGGCCGCCGCCGCCGACCGACAGCACCACCGCATCCGGCTTGCAGCCGGCCTGGGCCACTTCATCGATCATGCTGGCGTGGCCGGTCCACAGCAGCGGGTCGTCGAACGGGTGGATGAAGGCGTCACCCGCGCCCAGCAGGGTCTGCGCGTGCTCGTTGGCTTCCTGCCAGGAGCTGCCGCGCACCACCACGCTGGCGTCTTCCAGGCGCAGCAGTTCCTTGGCCCGTTCGGTGGTGGTCTCGGGCACCACCACGGTCACCGGCACGCCGAGCTTGCGGCCGGCGTAGGCCACCGCCAGCCCGGCATTGCCGCCGGATGAGGAGACGAAGTGACGGGCGCCGCGAGCATGGTGCACCTCGCAGGCGTGGCCGACGCCGCGCAGTTTGAACGAGCCACAGGGTTGCAGGGCTTCGAGCTTGAGCCACACCGGGCGGCCGGCGCTCAGCGACAGCGGACGGGATTCGATCAGTGGGGTAGGGATATGCAAGGGCATGGTGGGCTCCGTGGCTCAGTCGCGGGCAGCCGCGGCGGGCTCGCCGCGCAGCTGTTCCAGGTAGTTGTAGACGGTGTAGCGGGTCACGCCGAGGGCCTCGGCGGCTTTCTCGACGCCGCCCTTGACGATGAACAGGCCGCGCTCCTGCATCACGCGCACGGCTTCGACCTTGGCCTGCTTCGTCATCCGTCCCTGGCCGCTGCGCTGCAGCGCGTCCTGGATGATCCCGGCCATCAACGCGGTCATGTCCGCTGGCTCGTCGCCTGGCACCGTCGCCGGTGTGGCGCCCAGCGGCTGCAAGTGCCGCAGGAACGCCATGGCGGCGTCCAGGCCGGTGACGTCGGTGTTCACGCACAGGCTGGCGAAGGGCTGTCCGGTGCTGTCACGGTAGATCGCCGTGGCGCTGCGCAGGCTGCGCCCCTTGAGGGTGGTGGGGTAGTCGGGCAGTACCACAGGGTCGCAGCCTTGCTGGTCGGCGGCGGCCTGCATCAAGGCCTTGAACCCTTGATCCTGTTCGGGAGCGGCGAGTATCGGGCTGCCGACCTGGCGGCCGGAGAGCTCGCCATTGACGATCGCCACCACCGAGCGTTCCGGGTGTTCGAGGTCGTGCAGAAGGATTTCCACATTACGCGGGACGACGCTGCCCAGCGCCTGCAGGGCGGTCTTGAGCACGTTCAGGGTGAGCTGGCGTTCGTGGGCGAGGGTGAGCATGGTCGGCACCAGATTCAATATTGTGTTGAATATTACACAAAAAGTTGAATTTGGCGAGAGTTTCGAATGCTCAAAAGCAACCGCGGGGCCATCTCGCTCCTACTCAAGGCAGGAGCGGGATGACCCCGCGATCAGGTGCGTCAGCCCAGTTTCGGCGTACGCGGCGGGACAATGCGGCGCGAGCCGGTGGACTCGAAGGCGGCGGCGAATTTCAACAGATTGTTGTCGCTGTACGCCTTGCCCGCGAAGGTCAGGCCCACCGGCATGCCGATGTCGGCCATCACGCCCATCGGCACGGTCACGGTCGGCACACCGAGGTGGCGGATCGCCAGGTTGCCGTTGGCCACCCAGATGCCGTTGCTCCAGGCGATGTCCGCCGAGGCCGGGTTGACGTCAGCATCCGCCGGGCCGACATCGGCCACGGTGGGGAACAGCACCGCGTCCAGGCCCTGGGCGTCCATCCAGTCTTCCAGGTCGAGCTTGCGGGTGGCTTCCAGGCCGCGCAGGCCATCGGGCACGGTGGCGATCTTGTCCCAGCTCTTCAGGCCGCGCTTGGCCATGTTGACGTACTCGTCCATGCCGGCGGCGAGGTCGTCTTCACGGTTGGGCAGGGTGCCGGGGTCGTGGGGGAAGATCTGCGGGCCATCGACATCGGCCAGGCGGTTGAGCTTGGGATCGTCGTTGGCGCGCAGGAAGTCGTCGAAGGCCCAGCCGGACAGTTCCCACAGTTCGTCATGCAGGAACTCCTTGCTGACGATCCCACGGGTGAACACGGTCGGCGCGCCGGGGCGGTCGCCCTCGCAATTGGAGACCAGCGGGAAGTCGGTCTCGACCACTTCGGCACCGGCCGCTTCCAGGGCCTGGCGGGCTTGCTGCCACAGCTCGATCACGCTGGCACGGGTATTGATGCGCTGGCCGGTCGGGCCGCCGATGCCGGGCTTCTCCGAGGTGCCGGCTTCGGCGTCGGCATTGATGTACATGCGTGGCACCGCGAAGCGCTTGCCCTTGAGCGACTCGGCGCCCACGGCCAGGTCCAGGTACGAGGCAGGGCGCACGCTCGAGGCGGCCGGGATCGGCACCCAGGGTTGCAGGCGCCACAGGTCGCCGCGCTTGTCGGCGTCGTCGGCCACCACCACGTCGAGGATCTCCAGCAGGTCGGCCATGGTCCGCGCATAAGGCACGACCACGTCCATGGTCGGCGTCAGCGGCCAGTTGCCGCGCACCGAGATCACCCCGCGCGACGGGGTGTAGGCGCACAGGCCGTTGTTCGAGGCCGGGCCGCGGCCACTGGACCAGGTTTCCTCGGCCAGGCCGAAGGCGCTGAAGCTGGCGGCGGTGGCGGTGCCGGCACCGTTGGAGGAGCCGGAGGCGAAGGGGGCGGTCAGGTAGGCGGCGTTGTACGGGCTCTCGGCACGGCCATACACGCCACGTTGCATGCCGCCATTGGCCATCGGCGGCATGTTGGTCTTGCCCAGGCAGATGGCGCCGCCGGCGCGCAGGCGCTCGACGGTGAAGGCGTCGCGCTGGGCGACCAGGTCCTTGAATGCCGGGCTGCCGGAGGCGGCAGTCAGGCCCTTGACCAGGTAGCTGTCCTTGGCGGTGTAGGGGATGCCATCCAGCGGGCCGAGGGTTTCGCCACGGGCACGGCGGGCATCGGAGGCTTCGGCCTCTTTCAGGGCCTCGGGGTTGCGCACCACCACGGCGTTGAGCCGCGTGGCGGTGTCGGCGCCGTCGTAGGCGTCGATGCGGGCCAGGTACGCCTTGACCAGCTCGACGGCCGTCGTGCGGCCGGACTCGAGCGCGTCGCGCAGCTCGGCAATGGAAACCTCGGTTACCTCGATCATGCTGTCACCACAGTTGTGCAGGTGGAAAATCATGGCGGCGAGTGTAGCAAGAAGGTCCCGATGGGCGCAGGCATGCAGCGGGGAAATGGTTGGTTGCAGCCAGGCAATCGAACGGCAGGTCGGTGTGCGCAGTTGCCTATGCCCCTCGAGGCATAGGCAACACGAATGAGGTGTACGCGTCGCTATGTGCGGGGTGACTGGGTCACTCCAGGTCGCTGGCCGCGTGGCGCTCCGCCACCTGGCTGGCTTCCTCGCCCCAGGTGCGGTTGATGCGGGTACCACGCTGCACCGCCGGGCGCTGGGCGATGGCCTCTGCCCAGCGCTGCACATTGGCGTATTCGTCCACCGCGAGGAACTCGGCCGCGCCGTACAGGTTGCCGCGCACCAGTTGGCCATACCAGGGCCAGACGGCGATGTCGGCGATGCTGTACACGTCGCCGCCCAGGTAGGCGCTTTCAGCCAGGCGCCGGTCGAGCACGTCGAGTTGGCGCTTGGCTTCCATGGTGAAGCGGTTGATCGCGTATTCGAACTTTTCTGGCGCGTAGACGTAGAAGTGGCCGAAACCACCGCCCAGATAAGGTGCGGCGCCCATCTGCCAGAACAGCCAGTTGAGGGTTTCGGTGCGTGCGGCCAGGTCCTGGGGCAGGAAGGCGCCGAATTTTTCCGCCAGGTACAGCAGGATCGCGCCGGACTCGAACACCCGCACCGGCGGTTCGACGCTGCGGTCGAGCAGGGCGGGGATCTTCGAGTTGGGGTTGACCTGCACGAAGCCGCTGCCGAACTGGTCGCCTTCGCCGATACGGATCAGCCACGCGTCGTACTCGGCGTCGCCGTGGCCGAGGGCCAACAGTTCTTCCAAGAGGATGGTGACCTTGACCCCGTTGGGCGTGGCCAGGGAGTAGAGCTGCAGCGGATGCTTGCCGGTGGGCAGCGGCTTGTCGTGGGTGGCGCCGGCCACCGGGCGGTTGATGCTGGCGAACTGGCCACCGGAAGGGGCCTCGAAGGTCCAGACCTTGGGCGGGACATAAGGGGGCTTGCTCATGGAGATCTCCTGGAGGGCGCGATGCGGCCGGGTAAGGACGTGGACAGCCTTTCTATGCCATGGGTTCGCCGTGCAGGGCAAATGCCATGCGTGCCCGCAGCGGATGCATGGCGCCTACAGGGACCGCGCCGAGGCCGGAATCGGTGCGGTTGGCGCCTCTGGCTTTTTCGCCGGTTTCAGCCGCGATACCCCGAACAGCACCAGGACCAGCCCGGCCACCTGGTACAAGGAGATCGCCTCGCTGAGGATCAGCCATGAGGCCAGCATCGTCAGCACCGGCCCCAGGTTGCCCACCGCCGCCGTGTGCGTGGGCCCGAGGCGCTGGATCGCCAGCGCCACCCAGTAGATCGGCAGCACCGTGGAGAACAGCGCCATCAATGCTGCGTTGAGCCACACCGTGCCGGGCAGCTGCAGCAGCGGCGCGACATCGGCCACCAGCAGGTAGTGGGCCAGCACCATCAGCGAGGAGGCGGTGCCGCACAACCCGGCCAGGCGCATCGAATTCATGCGTTTGAGCATCATGCCGGTGCCCGAGTAGTACAGGGCATAGGTGACCGCGCTGGCGAACACCCACAGCGAGCCGACCAGCACCGCATTGCCGCCGCCCGAGGCGCCGATGTCGTGGACAAAGGCGATGCCCAGCCCCAGGTAGCACAGGCCCATGGCCGCCAGGGTGCGCAGGGTCGGGCGTTCGCGCTGGACAATGGCCTGGATCACCAGCACCAGGGTCGGGTAGGTGAACAGGATCAGCCGCTCGAGCCCGGCACTGATGTATTGCAGGCCGTAGAAGTCGAACAGGCTGGCCAGGTAGTAGCCGAACAGGCCAAGCAAGGCTACGCGCAGGCCGTCGCCAGCGCTCAGCGGCGCGCCGCCCTGGCCACGGCTGGCCCACACCAGCCAGGCGAACAGCGGCAGCGACAGGGCCATGCGCAGTGCCAGCAGGCTGATGGCGTCCACCGGGCCTGCGGCATAGGCAAGCTTGACGAAGATGGCCTTGAAACTGAAGCCCAGGGCTGCGAGTACGGCGTACAGGCTGCCGTTGGCAAGGGCGCGCTGGAGCGGGGCGGGCAGGCGGGTCATGGCGGGTCCGTGGCACAGAGGAAGTGTGGTTTATTCTGCGCAGAACACACCCGCGCTAGAATCGCTTTTTCTCGAACATGGCGTTCTGATTTGGAGAAGCCCTGATGCACTTCGACCTGGCCGACCTGCGGCTGCTCGCCGCCATTGCCGCCACCGGTAGCCTGAGCAAGGCGGCGGCCACCTTCCCGGTGGCGGTATCGGCCGCCAGCACCCGCCTGCGCCTGTTCGAAGCGCGCAGCGGGTTGACCCTGTTCCTGCGCAAGGCCGACGGTATGCAGCTGACCCCGGCCGGGCGCCTGGTGCTGGAGTCGGCGCGGGGCGTGCTGGGCGAGGCGCAGAAGCTGCAGGACACGCTGCGCGAACTCGCCGGCCAGCGGCGCATCACCCTGCACCTGGCGGCGTCCACCGTGACCAACAGCACCCTGTTGCCGGCCGTGCTCGGGCCGTTCCTGGCCGACTACCCGGAGGTGGACCTGCAACTGGTCGAGCACAAGAGCATCGATGTGCTGCGGGTGGTGCTGGCCGGGGAGTGCGAGATCGGCGTGTACGACGGCAACCTGGTCAACGAGGGCGTGGTGTCGCTGCCGTTTCGCACCGAGCGCCTGGTGCTGCTGGTGCCGCTCGATCACCCGTTGGCCGGGGGCGGCCAGCTGCGCCTGGCGGACGCGCTGGGCTTTCCCTTCGTCTGCCTGCCCGCCGAGCGTGCCATGCAGCGCTTTGTCGAGGAGCTGGCGATGAACCTGGCCATGCCGCTGAAGGTGCGGGTGCGCGCGCCCAGCTTCGAAGCCATCGCCCAACTGGTGGCCCAGCACGCGGGTATCGCCATGCTGCCGGAAACGGCGGCGCTGCGCGCCGAGCAGGAGCTGGCGGTGCGCCGTGTGGCGCTTGAGGAGCGTTGGGCGACCCTGGAACTGCGTATCTGTTTCCGTAGCTGGGAGGCGCTCAGCTCGCACGGGCGACAGCTGGTGAGTTTCCTCTCCGGGCAATGACAGGTGACTGTCGTCGAGTATTCGGATGAATTGGTTGGTCGTCCGAGCGCCATCATTTGGATATCATTTATGCCTGTGCAATGGCCCTTGAACGCATACAATCACCGTTCTGAACGGTAACCCAGATACAGGCCACTTCCACCCATGGCGTTCGACGCTTCCACCATGCTGACCCTCACCATCGCGCTGGCCGCGGCCGCCGCGCTTTATCTGGCCGTGGAGTGGCGCAGCGTGCGCGAGTCCTCGCTGCTTTGCTGGAGCGCCAGCTTCGCCACCATCAGCGTCGGTTCCTCGCTCGCCTTGCTGCGTGGCAGCGGATATCTGTTCATCGGTATCTGGTTCGCCAACGGCATGCTGGTGGCTGCCCACTGGCTATTCCTGCTGGGGGTGTCACGCTTTACCGAAACCCGCCTGTCACGGCTCTGCTACCTGGCCCCGCTGGCCTGGCTGAGCCTGTTGCTGCTGCCGCAGTGGCCCAACTGGTCGAAGACCTTCCTGGTGACCAACTCGCTGCTGGTCGCCGCGTTCACCCTGTACGCCAGCGCATTGTTGCGCCCGCACGGCAAGTCGTTCAGTGTCGGTGCGGTGCAGCTGCGCTGCATCCTGCTGCTGCACGGGCTGTTCTACCTGGCCAAGACGCTGCCGGCGCTGCTGCCGGGGACACTGATCGACCTGACCGCGTTTCGCGGGCAGATCATCCAGGTGTCGCTGGTGGAAGGGGCCATGGCGATCATGCTGATTGCCCTGTCGATGACCGGCACCGTGCGCTACCGCCGCGAGGAGCGCATCGAGCGCCTGGCCGCGCGCGATCCGCTGACCGCGCTGTACAACCGCCGTGCCCTGGAAATGCGCGCGGCGAACCTGTTCAACGAGGTTTCCCCGGCAAACCCCGGGGCCTTGCTGCTGATCGACATCGACCACTTCAAGCTGGTCAACGACCTGCATGGGCATGCCGCCGGCGACCGCCTGCTGGTGGCCTTGAGCGAGATGATCCGGGCCATGCTGCCGGAGCGGGCGATCGCCGCACGGCTGGGCGGCGACGAGTTCGTGATCCTCCTGGCCGGGGCTTCGCGCGAAGCCATCCAGCGCCTGGCCGAGGCCCTGCGTCAGCAGTTCCAGGGCACCGCCGAACAGGCGTTCCGCACCCCCGAGGCGGTGACCCTGAGCATCGGCGCCAATCTGTTCGACCGCCCGCCGGCCAGCCTGGCGGCGTTGATCGAGCAAGGCGACGTGCTGCTGTACGCCTCCAAGCGCAGCGGGCGCAACAGCCTGCAACTGGTGGACGGGCTGCGCGGCTGAACTACTTGTTGTTGATGCACTGCGACTGCACCGCGTAGCGCACGGTGCGCAAGGTGCCCTGGCTGTCTTCGAAGGTCATCAGCCGTGGCACCACCTCGCAGGTGCGCGGGTCGCCCGATTGGCGCACGAGGCGGGCAACGTCGAGCTTCATGCCATAGCGGTAGTCGACGATCTCCGGCATGGGCTTCGCCCGCTTGGCCGCATAGGCCGCCACGGCCTGCTGGTGGTCCGCCAGCAGCTGTTCACTGTCCAGCCTGGAAAAGCCGCTGGCCTGGGTCGAGAGGGAAAGCGCCAGCAGGGCGGCGGTGAGGGTCGGTCGTAGCATGGTCGTGCCTCCGAAAAGTTCGTTTCGCAGACCACGCTAGCGATGCCCGGCCAACAGGGGCATGACGGCCGGGTTACAGATCTGAAAGCTGGGCGCGCACGCAGCTCCCCCCGCTGCGCATGACACGATTGTAATGCCCCCATCACCTTCCCGTTATCCGCCAGCAGCGAGCATCAGGCTCGGCCAATGGGGCTGGGTGCGTGCGCATCTGGCCAGACCAGGGAGGCTCCAGCGCCAGGGCCTGACAACAAGAACAGCCGCAATCGAAGGAGCAGTGGATGAAGAGCAATCCGACACTTTCCCTGGCCGCCCTGGTGGCGCTGACCGGCTTCGGCCCGGCGGCCTGGGCCGCAGAAGAGCAGAAGGAAGGGTTCATCGAGGGCAGCCGCCTGAGCGTGCTCAACCGCAATTACTATTTCAATCGCGACCATCGCGATGGCCCGGCCCCCACCTACAACAGCGGCAAGGACAGCGGCAACGGCTACTCCGAAGCCTGGGCCCATGCCGTGATCACCCGCTTCGAGTCCGGCTTCACCCAAGGCACGGTGGGCGTCGGGGTGGACGCCTTCGCCATGCTCGGGCTCAAGCTCGACACCGGTGGCGGGCGCAACGGTGGGCGCAGCTCGTTCGACGTGCTGCCGGTGGACCGCGATGGCCAGGCTCGCGACGAATACACCAAGCTCGGCGGTGCGGCCAAGGTGCGCCTGTTCGACACCGTGCTGCGGGTGGGCGATGTGTTCCCGGTCAACCCGGTGGTGGCGGCCGGCGACTCGCGGCTGTTGCCGGAAAGTTTTCGCGGCGTGACCCTGGAGAACACCAGTGTGCAAGGCCTGACGCTGCAGGCCGGGCGTCTGCACGCCATGAGCCAGCCGGTGTCCAGCGACTTGCGCGACAACTTCGTGACGTTCTACGGCGGCCCGGTGGATTCGCCGTGGATCGCCTACGGCGGTGGCGACTACGCGATCAACGAAAACGTCAGCGTCAGCCTGTTCGGCAGTCGCTTGAAGGATGTGTGGAACCAGTACTACGCCGGCACCAGCGTGACCTGGCCGTTGTCGGATGAGCTGGCGCTGATCGGCGGGTTCAATTTCTACAACGCCAGGGACGAAGGGCGTCAGCGCCTGGGCCAGTTCGACAACGACATCTGGAGCGCCAAGCTCGGCGTGCGCTACGGCGCCCATACCCTGGCCCTGACCCACCAGCGCAACAACGGCGACGACGACTTCGACTACCTGCGCCAGTCCGATTCGATCTTCCTCGACAATTCCATCCAGTACAGCGACTTCAACTCGCCGAAAGAGCGCTCATGGATGCTGCGCTACGACTTGAACATGGCCGCCTACGGTGTGCCGGGGCTGTCGTTCATGACCCGCTATGGCCGTGGCAGCGACGCCGACTACAGCCATGCCAACGCCTACTACATGCGCCGCGACGGCAACGGCGACCCGCTCACCGACCAGAAGCGCTGGGAGCGCGACATCGAGGTCAAGTACGTGGTGCAGACCGGCGCGGCCAAAGACCTGGCACTGCGCGTGCGCCAGGCCACCACCCGGGCGACAGCCTTCGAGTCGGACCTGGACGAGGTACGGGTGATCGTCGAGTACCCGTTGTCGATTCTCTGATCGGCACCTGTTCGACGGACGTGTTGCGGCCCTGGAGATAGAGCACCGCTCGCGCGGCGCATCGCCGGCAAGCCGGCTCCCAGAGGGTATGCGCAATCGCTGTGGGAGCCGGCTTGCCGGCGATGAGGCCCGTACGGGAAACCTAACACCATGTTCGGAACGGCTGTTGACGGTCAGTGACCGAACGCTTTCAAGCTGCCCTTGCGGCTCGCTTCATAGGCTTCCCGCGCCATGGGTCGTGCCTGCGGGTTGCCCAGGTCTTCCATAGCCAGCCGGTGGGTTTCCGGTGCCAGGTAGGCGGCCAGCGCGCACACGCAGGTAATGAGGAACGCCAGCCCGCCGACCACCAGCGGGATATTGTCCGAGCCCGGCGGCGCGACTGCGGCGAACAACGCCGGCAGCATGGCAGTGATCATGGTGCCGAGGTTCTGCGCGATGGCCATGGCCGAGACCCGGTAGCGGGTGTGGAACAGCTCTGGGTAGAAGCTTGGGAACACCGCGTTGTAGCCCTGGTAGACCATGCCCCACATGATGATCGAGGCGGCGAAGGCCAGCGGCACGTTCTGGATGCTGATCGCATACAGGTAGACGAACGCCAGCAGGCCCGAGCCCAGGCAACCGGCGATCATGGTCGGGCGCCGGCCGATCCTGTCGCTGAGGTTGCCGACGAAGGGGATCACCAGCACCGCGACGATGTTGCCCACCACCGGGATCCACAGGTACACGCTCTTGTCAAAGCCGATGCCGTAGGCCGGCTGCACCGCGTAGGCCGCGCCGAAGATGGTGGCGACCACCGGGATCACGTTCATCAGTGCCATGAACATCACCAGCACCATGTGCTTCCAGCTGTGGCGGAAGGCCTCGCTGATCGGCGACTTGGCCACCTTGTCCTGTTTCTCTTCCCTAACGAAGGCCGGGGTCTCGTGCACCTCCTTGCGGATGATGAAGCCAGCCACCAGCACCAGCGCGCTCATCAGGAACGGAATGCGCCAGCCCCAGTCGTTGAAGGCCTCGCTGGGCATGAAGTAGGCCAGTGGCAGGAACACCGCGGCGGCCATCACCTGGCCGGCCTGCACCCCTTGCAGGGTGTAGCTGGCGTAGTAACCACGCCGGCCGAACGGCGCGTGCTCCATGATCATCGAGCTGGCGCCGGAGATCTCGCCGGCCACGGCGAAGCCCTGGACCAGGCGCAGCAGGACCAGCAGTGCCGGGGCGAGTAGGCCGACATCGTGGTAGGTCGGCAGCAGGCCTACGGCCATGGTCGAAAGACCCATGAGGAACATGCACAGCAGCAGCACGTTCTTGCGCCCGCGGGTATCGCCCCAGTGGCCAAGCACGAAGGCGCCCACCGGGCGCGCCAGGTAACCCACGCCGTAGGTGGCCAGCGAGGCGATGATGGCCATCTTCGGGTCGGCGGACGGGAAGAAGATCTGCGGGAAGATCAGCGCCGCGGCCTGGGCGTAGATGAAGAAGTCGTAGTACTCGAGGGCAGAGCCGATCCATCCGCTGGCGGTGGCTTTCTTGGCTTGGGAACTTGAGCGGGCCATGTTGTCTCCGTTGTTCTTGTCAGGGGCCGGATTGGTCAGCGCTTGAGGCGCGGGCAGGGGCTGTGTGGAGAAGACGAACGAGGCGGCGCGGATCGCAGGGCGAGCAAGGTGTGCATAGGTCGGTACCCGTTTTCTTGAACTTATTATGTGGTGACGTTGGGTATTGCAGCGCAGGTTCCGCCGAACGACCGGCGTGGCGGCGGGAAGGGGCGGCGGGCCTGCGACTGGTGTTCATGGTTGTTCACGGGGGTGGGTGACGCAATTCGCTGGAACGGGTTTTGTTCGGTAATCGAACAAAAACTAACTGTTCCGTACAAAGTTCGTTGCCGGGGCGACTTTACCTGCGAATAATCGATCGTGCCAGGCCTCACTCAATAACAAGGAATACCCGCCATGCACCGTTCGATTGCCACCGTTTCCTTGAGCGGCACCCTGCCGGAAAAGCTCGAAGCCATCGCCGCCGCCGGTTTCGACGGCGTCGAGATCTTCGAGAACGATCTGCTGTACTACGCCGGCAGCCCCCGCGAAGTGCGCCAGTTGTGCGCGGACCTGGGGCTGGCCATTACCCTGTTCCAGCCGTTCCGCGATTTCGAGGGCTGCCGCCGCGACCGCCTGCGCAAGAATCTCGACCGCGCCGAGCGCAAGTTCGACCTGATGCAGGAGCTAGGCACCGACCTGGTGCTGGTGTGCAGTAATGTCCAGCCCGACGCCCTGGGCGACGAACAGTTGCTGGTGGACGACCTGCGCCTGCTCGCCGAACATGCCGGCGCGCGGGGCCTGCGCATCGGCTACGAGGCCCTGGCCTGGGGGCGCCACGTCAATACCTGGCAACAGGTGTGGAACCTGGTGCGCCAGGCCGACCACCCGGCACTGGGGGTGATCCTCGACAGCTTCCATACGCTGTCGCTCAGGGGCGACCCCAGCGGCATCCGCGATATCCCTGGCGAGAAGATCTTCTTCGTGCAGATGGCCGATGCGCCGATCCTGGCCATGGATGTGTTGGAGTGGAGCCGGCACTTCCGCTGCTTCCCCGGCCAGGGGGAAATGGACCTGGCGGGCTTCCTGGCGCCGATCCTGGCCAGCGGCTATCGCGGCCCGTTGTCGCTGGAGATCTTCAATGACGGTTTCCGCGCGGCACCACCCCGGCAGAACGCCGCCGATGGCCTGCGCTCGCTGCTGTACCTGGAGGAGAAGACCCGCCGCCAGCTCGAGCGCGAGGCGCGGGCGGTCGAGCCGGGCGTGCTGTTCGCGCCGCCGGCCGCCAGCCGCTACGACGGCGTGGAGTTCCTCGAGTTCGCCGTCGACGAGGCGGTCGGCGCACGCCTGGGCGCCTGGCTCAAGCGCCTGGGCTTCGCCGAGGCCGGCGAGCACCGCAGCAAGGCCGTGCGTCTGCTGCGCCAGGGCGATATCAACATCGTCCTCAATGGTGAACCTTATTCGTTCGCCCACAACTTCTTCGAAGCTCATGGCCCGTCACTGTGCGCCACGGCCTTGCGGGTCAACGCTGGCCAGGACGCCCTGCAGCGCGCCATGGCCTACCGTGGCCAGCCGTTCCGCGGCCTGGTCGGCCCCAACGAGCGCGAGATCCCGGCGGTGCGCGCACCGGACGGCAGCCTGTTGTACCTGGTGCAGCCCGACGGCAACGGCCAGACCCTCTACGACACCGATTTCCGCCTGGACCCGACAGCCCGCGCCAGTGGTGGCCTCAAGCGAATCGACCACATGGCTCTGGCGTTGCCGGCCGAAGCGCTGGACAGCTGGGTGCTGTTCTACAAGAGCCTGTTCGACTTCACCGCCGACGACGAGGTGGTGTTGCCCGACCCCTATGGCCTGGTCAAGAGCCGTGCCCTGCGCAGCCACTGCGGCACCCTGCGGCTGCCACTGAACATCTCGGAAAACCGCAACACCGCCATCGCCCATGCCCTGGACAGTTATCGCGGCTCGGGCGTGCACCACGTCGCCTTTGACTGTGACGACATCTTCCGCGAGGTGGCCAGGGCCAAGGAAGCCGGCGTGCCGTTGCTGGAAATCCCGCTGAACTACTACGACGACCTGGCGGCGCGCTTCGACTTCGATGACGAGTTCCTCAGCGAGCTGGCGTATTACAACGTGCTGTACGACCGCGATGCCCAGGGCGGCGAGCTGTTCCACGTGTACACCGAGCCGTTCGAAGGGCGGTTCTTCTTCGAGGTCCTGCAGCGCAAGGGCGGCTATGCCGGCTATGGCGCGGCCAACGTGGCGGTGCGCCTGGCAGCGATGGCCAAGGCGCGCAGCGGGGCAGGGCGCAAGGTGGTGTTGTGAGCGAGGCCCTTGGCCGGCGACGGCGCCTCTAGGCCAAACCTGACCACCCGACCAACACCGCGCTTCCCAGCATCGCCCGGCTCACGGATAATCGCCCGGATTACTACAACGAGCCTGTGAGTCGGTATGAGTGATTCGGTCGTCAAGCCTGAAGTCGAAGGCCTGCGCAAGACGCGCAAGAACAATCCGGAAAAGACCCGCGAGAACATTCTCCAGGCCGCCATCACCGAGTTCGTCCAGCAGGGCCTGGCGGGCGCCCGGGTCGATGCCATTGCCGAGCGCACCGCCACCTCCAAGCGCATGATCTACTACTACTTCGGCAGCAAGGAGCAGTTGTACGTCGAGTGCCTGGTCAAGCTCTACGGCGACATTCGCAAGACCGAGCACAGCCTGGACCTTGACTCGCTGGCGCCTGAGCAGGCGATCCAGCGCCTGGTGGAGTTCACCTTCGACCACCACGCCAACAACGTCGATTTCGTGCGCATTGTCTGCACCGAGAACATCCACTACGGCGAGTACGTCAAGCAGTCGCCGGTGATCCGCGAAATGAGCAGCATGGTGCTCGACGCGCTGGGCAAGATTCTCGCCCGTGGCGTTGCCCAGGGCGTGTTCCGCCCCGGCATCGAAGTGATCGACCTGCATATGCTGATGAGCTCGTTCTGCTTCTACCGGGTGTCCAACCGCCATACCTTTGGCGACATCTTCCAGATCGACCTGTCCGACGAGCAGGTCAAGCAGCGTCACAAGCAGGTAATCTGCGAGGCGGTGATGCGTTACATCAAGGCCTGAATGCAAGCGCGGGGCAAGCCCGCTCCCTCTTTCATGGGAGCGGGCTTGCCCCGCGATGAGCTGCCTGGCGACTAGAAACTGGCGAAATGCGCCTGCATCCGCGCGGCATCCGCCGGGCGCCCACTGAACAGCTCGAACGCTTTGACCGCCTGGAACACTGCCATGGTGCCGCCATCGAGGGTGCGACAGCCCAGGGCCCGGGCCTGGCGCAACAGCTCGGTCTCCAGCGGAAAATAGATGATCTCCGCCACCCAAAGCCCTGCGTGCAGCAACGCCGGCGGCAATGGGGTGCCCGGCAGCTTGGCCATGCCCACGGGCGTGGTGTTGACCAGGCCATCGGCGCCGGCCAGGGTCTCGGCCAGATCGTTGCCGAGCATGGCGCGGCCCGCGCCGAAGCGCTGTGTGAGATTGTCCACCAGCGCCTGGGCGCGGGCCGGATCCACCTCGAACACGTGCAGTTGCTCGACGCCTTCGGCCAACAGTGCGTGAGCCACCGCCGCGCCCGCGCCACCCGCGCCCAGCTGCACCACGCGGCGTCTGGCCACCCCGGGCAGGCCCCGGCGCAGACCTTCGGCGAAGCCCAGGCAGTCTGTGTTGTGGCCGACCCGCCTGCCATCGCGCAGCACCACGGTGTTCACCGCGCCGATGCCGCGGGCCTCGTCCGACAGTTCGTCGAGCAACGGCAGGATCGTCTGCTTGAACGGAAAGGTGATGTTGAGCCCGCTGAACCCGGTGCGTTGGGCCGCGTCGAGCAACGCGGGCAGGGCGCTGTCGTCCAGGCCCAGCTGGTCGGCGTCGATCAGCCGGTACAGGTAGCGCAGCGCCTGGGCGTCGCCTTCGCGCTCGTGCAGCGCCGGTGTGCGCGAGGCCTGGATGCCACGGCCGATGAGGCCGGCGAGGATGCCTTGGGTGCTCATGCCGCGTGCTCGCGCAGGTGCTCGCTGAAATAGCCCAGGGCCATGCGGTAGCCCTGGCTGCCAAGGCCGCAGATGACTCCCACGGCGATGCTGGAGACGAACGACAGGTGACGGAACGGCTCGCGCTTGTGCACGTTGGACAGGTGCACTTCGATCACCGGCAGTTCACTGGCCACCAGGGCGTCGCGGATGGCCACCGAGGTGTGGGTCCAGGCGGCGGGGTTGATCACGATGCCGTGGCAGCGGCCACGGGCGGCGTGAATCCAGTCGAGCAGCTCGCCTTCGTGGTTGGTCTGGCGGAACTCCAGTTCCAGGCCCAGTTCGCGGGCACTGCCGGCGCACAGGCTGGCCAGGTCGGCAAGGGTTTCATGGCCGTACTGGGTAGGTTCGCGGGTACCCAGCAGGTTGAGGTTGGGGCCGTTGAGCACGAGGATTCGGGGTGTCATGGCGGGTATCGCTTTGTTGTTTTTGAATACTCCGATATTTGTACTATCTGGTTAGTTTCGTCAAATCCCGAAGGGTTGAAAACGGGCGATTATCGAACTGGGTGTACTGGCCTTGTCGCGGGCAAGGGACCAGAAAACACTGCGACCATGCCTGAGCAAAACACTCGGCTAAGCTTGTCCTCCAGGCGCACGGAATGACCAAAACGGGAGAGCACATGAACATCTACAAAACGCCCAGATGGGCATTGGCGGCCCTCACCCTGGCCCTGGGGTTGCATGCCCAGGCCGCCGACAGCAAGCGCGTCGATGTGCTGCTGGTGGGCGGCGGCATCATGAGTTCCACCCTGGCGGTGTGGCTCAACGAGCTGGAGCCGGGCTGGTCGATGCAGATGGTCGAGCGCCTGGACAAGGTGGCCGAGGAAAGCTCCAACGGCTGGAACAACGCCGGCACCGGTCACTCGGCGCTGGCCGAGCTCAACTACACGCCGGAGAAGGACGGCAAGATCGACATCAGCAAGGCGGTGGAGATCAACGAGTCGTTCCAGGTCACCCGTCAGTTCCTCGCCTGGCAGGTCAAGCAGGGCGTGCTGAAGAACCCGCGCTCGTTCATCAATACCACGCCGCACATGAGCTTCGTCTGGGGCGACGACAACATCCGCTTCCTCAAGAAGCGCTACGAGGCGTTGCAGGCCAGCCCGCTGTTCAAGCCGATGCAGTATTCCGAGGACCACGCGCAGATCGCCAAATGGGTGCCGCTGATGATGCAAGGGCGCGCCCCCAATCAGAAGCTCGCCGTCACCTGGACGCCGATCGGCACCGATGTCAATTTCGGCGAGATCACCCGCCAGTACGTGGGCTACCTGCAGACCCGGCCGAACTTCGACCTCAAGCTGTCCAGCGAGGTGCAGGACATCACCCGTAACGACGACGGCAGCTGGCACGTCGAGTACAAGAACCTCAAGGACGGCGGCACCGCGAGCACCGACGCCAAGTTCCTGTTCATCGGTGCCGGCGGCGCCGCGCTGCACCTGCTGCAGAAGTCGGGCATCGACGAGGCCAAGGACTATGCCGGCTTCCCGGTGGGCGGCTCGTTCCTGGTCACCGACAACCCGGCCATCGCCCAGCGCCACATGGCCAAGGCCTACGGCATCGCCGCCACCGGCGCGCCACCCATGTCGGTGCCGCACCTGGACACCCGGGTACTCGATGGCAAACGCATGATCCTGTTCGGGCCGTTCGCCACCTTCTCCACCAAGTTCCTCAAGGAGGGCTCGCTGCTCGACCTGTTCGCCAGCATGTCGCTGCACAACACCTGGCCGATGGTGCGGGTCGGGGTGCGCGAGTTCGACCTGGTGCAATACCTGATCGGCCAGCTGATGCAGTCCGACGACGACCGCTTTGCCGCGCTGCAGACCTACTTCCCCGAGGCGAAGAAGGAAGACTGGCGCCTGTGGCAGGCCGGGCAGCGGGTGCAGATCATCAAGAAGGACGACAACCTGGGCGGGGTGCTGAAGCTGGGTACCGAGGTGGTCACCGCCAAGGACGGCAGCATCGCCGGTCTGCTCGGCGCCTCACCGGGCGCCTCGACCGCGCCGCCGATCATGCTCGACCTGTTGAACAAGGTGTTCAAGGACAAGGTGGCCACGCCTGAGTGGCAGGCGAAGATCAAGCAGATCATCCCCTCCTATGGCATCCGCCTGAACGAGCACCCCGACAAGGTCCAGGAAGAGTGGACCTATACCAGCGAACTCCTGCAACTGGCATCGCCCAGCGAGGTGGCCGCGCCCTGAAAGTCCGGCCATGACCAACCGGCCACTGTGAAGTGGCCGGCGCTGGCACACTGTTTTTTCTCCCCTTGGCCCAACTCCCGAGTGCCTGATTCGCCATCCTCCGGAGCGTCCCCTCCCGTACCGCCTGCGCCGGCTCATGGCCAGCCCGCCGCACACCCGAAAAGCGCCCGCCGACACCCGAGCTTTTCCCCGCCGAACTCCCGATGTTTTTTCCTTTGCCTGTCACCACAAGCTGCGAATGTTGGCCCCGTGGACAGGCCTCAGCCCCTCTGGATCAGGGTATACGGCCTGTGGCCACAGCAATGCGCGACCCACTCAACGTATGAACACGACGATAGGAGATTGCTTCATGTTTAAGCGTACTGTGATCGCCGCCTCCCTGGTGGCTGCTACCCTGGCTTCGGCCCAATCCATGGCTGCTGTTGTCGGTGGCGGCGCCACCCTGCCGGAAAACCTCTACAACGGCACCTCGAGCCTGCCGCGCCTGCTGCCGGCCGACTTCAGCTACACCGGTGTCGGCAGTGGTGGCGGCAAGACGGCGTTCCTGACCAACGCAGCGGCCTCGATCAACCAGCCGGCCGGCACCAACGTCGACTTCGCCGGCAGCGACTCGGTCCTGAGCGCCTCGGAGCTGTCGACCTACAACAGCAGCAAGGCCGCCACCTGGGGCAAGCTGGTGCAGATCCCATCGGTGGGCACCTCCGTTGCCATTCCCTACAAGAAGTCGGGCGTGACCAACCTGCAACTGACCGGCGCCCAGCTGTGCGGCGTGTTCTCCGGTACCACCACCACCTGGGGCCAGCTGCTGGGCACCGCCGACGCCACGCCGATCAAGGTCATCTACCGCTCCGGCAGCAGCGGCACCACCGAGCTGCTGTCGCGCTTCCTGGCTGACGCCTGCCCATCGTCCTTCGTGGTCAGCAGCACCTTCACCACCGCCAACGTCGGCAGCGAACCGGCCACCTGGCAAGCCGTCGCCGGCAGCGCCGATGTGGTCAACGCGGTCAACGCCACCGATGGCACCATCGGCTACGTCAGCCCTGACTATGTCGCCACCGGCAACAACGCCGTGGTCGCCCGCGTCAGCAAGAACGCCATGGCCGCCGGTACCGCGCCACTGCCAACCGCCGCCAACGCCCGCACCGCCCTGGGTACCGCTGTCGCCCCGAGCACCGCAGCCGACCGCGCCGACCCAAGCAAGTGGGTGCCGATCTTCAACGCCGGTGGCGTGGTACCGACTTCGGGCTATCCGATCGTCGGCTACACCAACCTGCTAGTCGGCCAGTGCTACCAGACCGCCGCCGATGCCACCGCCATCCGCAGCTTCCTGAACGATCTGTACACCGGTGCCAAGGCCGCCACCATCGCCCAGCACTCCTTCGTCAGCCTGCCGGCCGCCTACGCCGCCGAGATCAAGAAGGTGTTCCTGGACAACGGCTACAACGAAGGCACCAACATCGCCAACGCTTCGGTCTGTAACGGTATCGGCCGTCTGTAAGCGTCACGCGAAGCGCCAGGCCCGCAACGGGCGGACAACCGACGGTGGCCGGCACGGCACCGTCGGTTTTCGCGTGTGCGCGTACCCCAGGCAGATGAACTTTGCATGACAAAGCTTCGGTCCGCGCCCGGGCCGACTGCCTTATGGCAAAGCGGCATCACGGCCGCACCGACCTGCCTTCCATGACCCTGCACAAGGAACCCTGCAATGTCGCGCGGCCAGCACCAGCCAGACCTACCCGCCACCGTCGCCCGCCGGCGTCGCCAGCCTGCAGGCCACGCGCCGATGCTGCTCAAGCCCTTGGCCCAGGCCATCGCACTGTTGTTGCTGTCCGGCACGGCCCAGGCCGCGCAGCCGTTCAGCTCGGCCTGGTTCGCGGCCAAGGGCGCCGCGCCCGCAGCCGGTGGCGGCGCGGCAGCGGGCCACGTGCAACTGCCCGGCGCGCCACCTCCGCTGGCCCAGCAGCAGCGCCTGCAGCAGCGGTTCCAGCGCTCCCTGGGCAACCTCGACAACACCGTGTCCGCCATCGCCGCGCAGCAGGCGGCGCAGGCCGCCGGCCGCACCCTGGCGCAGGTGCAGCCGCAGACCGTGCCCAACGGCCTGGGCGAGGGCGGCCTGAAGGTCGACGAGAACCCGCTGACCAAGGGCTGGCAGAACGCCAAGGCGCCGCAGCAGAGCCAGGTGGGCGGCAAGACCCAGGTGCTGATCGAACAGACCGCCGACAAGGCGATCCTCAACTGGGAAACCTTCAACGTTGGCCGCGACACCACGGTCAAGTTCGACCAGCAGGCGCAGTGGGCGGTACTCAACCGGGTCAACGACCCCAACGCCCGGCCGAGCCAGATCCACGGCCAGATCGAGGCCCAGGGCACGGTGATGCTGCTCAACCGCAACGGCGTGGTATTCAACGGCAGCAGCCAGGTCAACGTGCGCAACCTGGTGGCGGCGGCGGCGCAGGTCAGCGACGAGCAGTTCCGCGAACGCGGGCTGTATGTCGACAGCAACGGCAGCCAGGCCACCTTCACCCAGGCCGGCGGCAAGGTCGTGGTGCAACGGGGCGCGCAACTGCAGACCCGCGCCCCAGCCACCTCCACCGAAGGCGGCGGGTATGTGCTGCTGCTGGGCAGCGAGGTGAACAACGAAGGCCAGATCATCACGCCCCAGGGCCAGGCAACGCTTGCCGCCGGTGACGACTTCTACATCCGCCGGGGCAGGGGCACCCAGGCCAACGCCTTCTCCACCACCCGCGGCAATGAGGTCGCCAGCAGCCTTAAGCCCGGCAGCAGCGCCGGCAACGTGGTCAACAACGGACTGATCCAGGCGGCGGGCGGTGATATCACCCTGACCGGCCATGCCGTGCGCCAGGATGGCGTGGCCCTTGCCAGCACCGCGGTGGACCGGCGCGGCAGCATCCACCTGCTCAACTCGGCCAGCGACACCAGCGGCACGGTCAGTTTCGGCAAGGGCAGCGTCACCGCCGTGCTGCTCGACGACAGTCAGGCCCTGGACAGCCAGCGCGAGGCCTCGCGGCAGGGGGTGGATGGGGTCAGCGGCAACAATGCCACGGGCCGCTTCGACAACCTGAGCAAGGTCATCGACCGCCCCGAGCAGTCGCGGGTGGAGGTGGTCAGCGGTGGCACCGTGCATTTCCAGGAAGGCGCCCTGACCCTGGCCACCGGTGGCCAGGTGGCCGTCAGCGCCGGGCTGCGCAGCCTGGTGGACGATGGCGCGCGCATCGACGTGGCCGGGGCCCTCGGGGTCAAGGTCGCCATGGAAAGCAATGTCATCAAGATCAACGTGCAGGGCAACGAACAGCGCGACGCGGCCGGCAACCGTGACAAGGGCGGCCTGATCAACCGCGATGTGTGGGTGGACGTGCGTGAGCTGGTGCATGTGGAAAAGGGCGTCAACGGCTACGCCAGCGAGCGCTGGTACACCGCCGGTGGCCTGCTCGAGGTGGGCGGCTACCTGGGCACGCGCAACCACAGCGTCGGCGAGTGGATGGCCCAGGGCGGCACGGTGACCTTCACCGGCCAGGACCTGGTGACCCGCGCCGGCGCCGAGATCAACTTGTCTGGCGGCACCCTGGCGGTGCAGGACGGCTACATCCGCCAGAGCTGGCTGCGCGGTGAGGACGGCCGCCTTTACGAACTGTCGAAGGCCCCGGGCGACCTGCTCTACACCGGCCTGTACAACGGCTACGAGGCGCACAGCGCGCGCTGGGACCAGACCCGCACCTTCTACAACCCGCTGATTGCCCCCGGCCAGCGTTACGAGCAGGGTTATACCGTGGGCCGCGACGCCGGCAGCCTGGTGGTGGCGACCCAGAGCGCGCTGCTCGACGGCCAGTTGCTCGGCCAGACCTGGCAGGACGAGCGCCAGGTGCAGGCGCCGGTACGCGGGCGCGACGGCTATCGCCAGGTGCACACCGCCCGGGCCCAGGGCGCGCAACTGGTGCTCGGCCAACAGCTGCCCGGCTACCTCAGCGACGCCAAGGAGCTCGGCTTCAGCCTGACCCCGGTCATGCAGCAGGTGCTGATACGCCAGGGCGCCGGGGGGCAGAGCGCCGACGTCGGCCTGCAGGCACCGTTGGACGAGCAGCGCCGTGGCCAGCTGGCACTCGACAGCGACTGGCTCAACGGCCTGGAACTGGGAGGCCTTAGCGTTGCCGCCCAGCGGCGCATCGAGGTCGATGATGCCGTGCGTCTGGCCGATGGCGGCAGCCTGACCCTCTATGCCCCGCAGGTCCAGGTTAATGCCGACCTGACCGCCAAGGGCGGGCAGATGGTCCTGGGCGATGTGCTCCGTCAGCGTGTTCTCGCCAGCCTGCAGGACCAGGCGCTGGCCACCCCGGCAGGGCTGCGCGCGCAGGTCGGCGTGGCCGCCGGGGCGCGCCTGGATGTCAGCGGTCTGCGCAGTGAGGGCACCGACACGGGTGAGCGCGCCTGGCGCAACGGTGGCAGCCTGAGCCTGCGCAGCAGCGGCGATGTGCTGCTGGACAACGGCAGCGTGCTGGACGTATCCGGCGGTGTGGTACGCCGCGAGGGCAACCGCCTGCTCGGTGGCAGTGGCGGCAACCTGACCTTGCAGAGTAGCGCGCTGGACAACAGCGGCACCGGGCGCATGCGCCTCGATGGCGAGCTGCGCGGCTACGGCAGCAGTGGCGCAGGCACCCTGACCGTGGCCGCCGAGCGGGTGAGTGTGGGGGGCAGCGGGCAGGGCGAGACCGGCGTGCACCTGGCCGAAGATTTCTTCAACCGTGGTTTCGCTCATTACGCCATCACCGGCAACCATGGCCTGAGTGTGGCCGCTGGCAGCCGTATCGACGTCACCCGGCCGGTGGAGCAACTCGACGCCAGCCGGCCGCTCGGCGATCCGGCGCTGATCGGGTTGGCGCCGCTGTTGGCGCAGAACGCGGTGGCCGGCAAGCTGGAACCGCGCGCCGGCGCGAGCCTGGCCCTGGCGGCGGGTGATAGCCGCTTCGACCAGGCGAGCCGTGAAGCGGCGGTGCTCGAGGTCGGGCGCGGCGCGACGATCAGCGTCGACCCCTTGCAGTCGATCAGCCTGACCAGCACCGCGCAGTTGAACCTGAACGGTACCCTCAATGCCTGGGGCGGCAGTGTCAGCCTGCTGCAGCAATGGTTGCCGACCATGGACTCCGGCGTGACGGAAGGGGCGCATCAGCGCTCGATCCGCCTGGGTGACCAGGCCCTGATCGATGTGTCCGGGCGGGCGTTCACCGCGCTGGATGCGCAAGGTCGCCGTTATGGTCGGGTCGACGATGGCGGCAGCATTGTCATTGGCGGGCAGATCGACCATGACCAGGGCATCAGCAACGGCGCCTACCTGTTCCTGGACATGGCCGAGGGCGCTCGCCTGCGCGCCGATGGTGCCCAGGCCACGCTGGATATCCGTGGCCAGGGGCCGCTGGCCATGGCCAGCAACGGCGGGCGCATCAGCCTGGCGTCGAGCCACGGGCTGCGCCTGAACGGCAGCTTCAGCGCCGCTTCCGGTGGTCTTGGTGCCGCAGGCGGCAGCCTGGAGGTGGCGCTGGATAGCGGTCTCTACCTCAACGGTAGCCTGGTCGACGCCGTCAAGGCACCACGCGAGCTGGTGCTCGGCCAAGGCGCGGCCAATGCCGAGCAAGGGCCGCTGCGCTATGGCCAGGGGCAGCTCGACGTTGCTCAGGTTGCTGCGGGGGGCTTCGACAGCTTGTCGCTGCTCAGCGATGGTGTAGTGGCCTTCGAGGGTGACCTGGACCTGCGCATGGCCCGTAGCCTGCAGCTGTACACCGGCTCGCTGGTGCTGGCCCAGAGCAGTGCCGGCGATGCCCGTGTGCACTTGCAGGCGCCCTATGTGCGGCTTGCCGGCAGCAACCATCGCAGCGCCGACCAGGCGACCCGGCCGACCCTCAAGGGCGGGCTGTCGACGCAAGACAGCGCGGCGCTGTTGCAGGTCGACGCCCACCTTCTGGACCTGCGCGATGCCGTGACCTTGGGCGCCCATGGCAGCCTGGCGCTGGCCGCCGGTGGTTCATTGGACTTCGACCGCCGTGGTTTTGCCTTGGGCAGCCTGCGCAGCCAGGGCGACCTGCGGGTGCTGGGCAAGGTTGGCGAGGGCACCGACAGGACCCTGCTGCGCAGCAATGCCGACCTGGAGCTGCTCGCTGCCCAGGTCTATCCGACCACGGGCGCCTTCGGCCAGATCGAGACGGCCAGCGACGCCACCTTGCGCATCGGCAGGGCTGGGCAAGGCACGCCCGACCAGCCGTTCTCGGTGTTTGGCCGGTTGGCGCTGATCGCCGGCAAGGTCGAGCAGGGCGGGGTGCTGCGCGCGCCCCTCGGCGGGCTGTCGCTGGGGCTGGAGGCGGGCGGCACCAAGTCCGTCACCCTGCTGCCGGGCAGCATCACCTCGGTCAGCGCGGCAGGGCTGGTCATGCCCTACGGCGGGACGGTGGATGGCCTGAGCTACCTGTTCGCAGGCCTGGCGGTGAAGCTGCTGGGCGCGGCGGGCGACAGCCTGTATGGGGTATCGCTCAACGGCAAGTCCATCGACATCCGCCAGGACGCGCTGATCGACCTGTCCGGAGGCGGCACGCTGACCGGCGCCGGCTTCGTCTCCGGGCGTGGCGGCTCCACCGACGCCCGCTACCATCCGCTGATGCAACTCGATGGCGAGGGCCGCCTGGTCCTGCCCACGCTGGGCAGCAACCCGGTCTACGCCATTGTGCCGAGCTTCACCGGCCCTTACGCGCCGGTGACCGGCGAGGCCGGCGTGACGGCGCCGGGGATCGGCCAGCAGATCACCCTGGATGGCAGCGTTCCAGGCCTGGCGGCGGGCACCTACACCTTGCTGCCGGCCAGCTTTGCGCTGCTGCCGGGGGCGTTCAGGGTCGAGCTCAATGGCCTGGCCATGGCCGGGGGCAGCGCTGCCAGCCTGGCGATGCGCAACGGCTCCTGGACTACCACGGGCAGCCTGTCGGTGGCCAACACCGGTATCCGCCAGCCGCTGTCGAGCCAGGTGATCCTGACCTCGGGCGACGTGTTGCGGCGCTATTCGCAGTACAACGAAACCTCCTACGCCGCCTTCGCCCGTGCCGATGCCTCGGCCAAGGGCGTGCCGCGCGCGGCGATCGAGGCCGATGGCAAGTGGCTGAACCTGCGGGTGCAGGGCAACAACGAGGCCGCCAGTACCTTGCGCGTCGCCGGCCGGGTGAACTTCGCCGCCGCCGAAGGCGGTCATGCCGGCAGCGCGGCAGTGTTCGGCGCCCGCGGCCTTGAGGTGGTGGCCGATGGTGGCGCCGGCCAGGCCAGCGGCGAGAACATCGCGGTGCTGTCGGCCCGCGAGCTCAATGCCTTGCAGGCACCCCGGCTGACCTTGGGCGGCCGCGCCAACGTACTCTACGGCCAGGGCGGCAACCAGATGACCTTCCTCGAAGGCACCAGCGATATCTGGCTGCGTTCGGGGGCGGTGCTGCAGGCCGGTGAAGTGTTCCTGACCAACAACGACCCGCGTGGCAGCATCGTCGTCGAGCAGGGGGCCGGGATCGTCACCCTTGGCCGAGGCGCGGTGCCTTTCGATGCCGATGACGGCTACTTCATCAACAGCAACGGCCGTGCCTTGCTGGCGGTGTCCAACGGCCGGCTGGATGTGGTGTCGTCGCAGTTCACCAGCAGCTGGTCGCCGGGCTCCATCCTCATTGGCGGTTGCAGCACCGGCGGTTGCCAGGGCACCACCCGGCTGTACTCGGAAGGCTCGTTGTTCGCCGCCACCGACAAGACCTTCAGTCTCGATGACGGGGTAGCCTTCGGGACCCGGCACCTGGGCCTGGCGGTCGGGCGGATCAACGTCGGCAGCGCCGACGCGCTGGCTCGCGCCCTGGCGGACGGCGCGCTGGCTCGCGCCCTGGCGGACGGCGTGCTGGGCCAGGGCCTGACCCTCAACCAGCAGGTGCTCGACCGTCTGCTGCAGGGCAGCCCGGCCGAGGCTGTGCCGGCACTGGAGACCCTGACCCTGGCGGCGTCCGACTCGCTGAACTTCTTCGGCACCACGGCGCTCGACACCTTCGACCCGGTCACCGGCAAGAACCGCCTGCAGGCGCTGGTGCTCGGCGTGCCGGCCATTTATGGCCATGGCCAGGCCGGCGACCAGGCGACCATTCGCACCGAACGGCTGATCTGGAGCGGTGCGCGCAACGCCGCGGGCGCGCCGATCGCGGGCGGGGCCGGCAGTGGCGATGGCCTGCTGGCAATCCGCGTCAAGGACCTGGAGTTCGGTTACGGCGCCAACAGCCAGCCCGATGGCAGCGCCGACATGGCGCGCCAGACCCTGGGCTTCAGCCGCGTGGAACTGCACGCCAGCCACCAGGTGAGCGCCAACCACAAGGGCAGCCTGCTGGTCCACCACCGCCGTGGTGACTACCAGGCCGACGGTAGCTTCGCCTACAGCGGCGGTGACCTGCTGGTGGACACACCGCTGTGGACCGGCAGCGCCGGCTCGCTCAATCGTATCGAGGCCGGTAACACCCTGCGCGTGCAGGGCGGCGGTGGCACCCTGGCCAGCGGTCGTCAGGCCCTGGGCGCCGAGCTGAGCCTGAAGGCGCGGCAACTGCTGGTCGATGGCACCTTCAGCCTGCCCAGCGGCCGCCTGACCCTGCAGGCGCTGGACGACCTGCGCCTGGGTGACGCCGCACGGCTGGACCTGGCCGGGCGCACCCTGACCTTCAATGATGTGACCCAGTACAGCTGGGGCGGCGAGCTGGTGCTCGGCAGCCAGTTCGGCAACATTCACCAGGCCGCCGGCGCGCTGATCGACCTCAGTGCCCGCAGCAACCGCGCCGGGCGGCTGACGGCCATTGCTCTGGGCGAGCAGGGTGGGCGCATCGAACTGCTCGGCCAGATCCTCGGCGCGGCCAGTGGCCGTTACGACGCCGCCGGCACGCAGGTCCCGTACGCGGGCGGGGTGGTCGATATCCGCGCCCGGCAACTGGACGACTTTGCCGGCCTCAACCAGCGCCTGAACCGCGACCAGGTGTTCGGTGCGCGCAGCTTCCAGATCAAGCAGGGTGACCTGGTGATCGGCGATGAGCTCAAGGCCCAGCAGATCAACCTGTCGCTGGACAACGGGCAGCTCACGGTCAACGGCCATGTCGATGCCAGCGGCGAGCAGGTCGGCAGCATCCGCCTGGCTGCCAATCGAGGCCTGACCCTGGGCGCCGGGGCCTTGCTTGACGCCCATGGCAGTGTGCTGCGGGTCGACAGCTACGGCGCGATCATCGATGCGCCCAACCGCGCCGTGGTCGAGCTCAGCAGTGGCCAGGGCCAGTTGACCTTGGCCAGCGGCGCACGCATCGACCTGCGCCACGGCACCGCCTCCGGGCAGGGCGATGGCCGCCAGCGCGGCACCCTGGAGCTGATCGCCCCGCGCCTGGGCAGCGATACGGCGGGCGATATCGCCATCGACGTGCGTGGCCCAGTGGACATTCTCGGCGCGCGCACCATCGCCGTGGTCGGCAACCAGCGCTACACCGACGCGGCGCCGGGCGGCACTTCGGCCAGTGGCCGGCCGATCCAGGTCATCGACCAGGACTACTTGACCCGCAAGCACGACCAGAGTGTGCTGTTCATCGACAACCTGCTGCGCAACCGCGCCCTGCTCGACGTGCGCCTGGCCGGGCTGAACAACGCCCGCTACGCCCAGGCCCTGCACCTGCGCCCGGGTGTGGAGATCGCCACGGTCGATACCGGCACCGACCTGGTGGTGCAGGGTGACCTGGACCTGTCCGGCCATCGCTACGCCAGCCTCAACCCGCTGACGCCGAAGACTGCCGTTCACGGTTCGGGCGAGGTGGGCAACCTGGTGCTGCGCGCCGGCGGCAACCTGGAGGTGTATGGCAGCATCAGCGACGGTTTCATGCCGCTGGACCTGGCCAGCGACGAAGCGCGCATGGACGGCAAGGGCTGGTTGCTGCTGCCCGGCAAGCAGCCGTTCGACAGCGACCTGGTGATCCCGCGCAGCGGCGTCGAGCTGGCCGAGGGCACGCAGTTCCCCGAAGGCAGCCTGCTCAATTTCGACCTGCCGTTCGCCGCCACCACCTTGCCGGCCAACCTGCGCCTGCCCAGCGCCATGAGCCTGTCGGTGCCGCTGAGCCTGCCCGCGGGCACGGTACTCGAGGCCGCGATACGCGACGCTGGCGGCAACCTGTTGTACGCCGCCGGCACGCTGCTGCGCGAGGCGGTCACCCTGGGCATGGGTACGCGCCTGGACGCCGGCAGCCGCCTGCCGGTCAGCGTGGCCGTGCAGGGCGGTATCTGGAGCAAGGGCATCGCCCTGCCCAGTGGCGGCCTTACCCAAGGCAGCGCGCTTACCCTGGCCGTTGGCTCGCGGCTGCCGGCGGGCACCGATGTCAAGCTCGCCGCAGGCGTCGACCTGATCGAGCTGCGCCCCGCAAGCAATGGCCAGCAGGGGCGCAACTGGGCGCTGGCGCAGATGTTGCCGGCAGGCTCGCAGTCGTGGTCGATGCGCCTGGTGGCCGGCGCCGACCTGGACGCCGCCGACAGCCGCATCACCCGCGCCGACACCGATGCCGGCGTGCTGCGCCTGGCCGACCTGCACTACATCGCGCAGCAGAAGCGCAGCGGTGGCGGGGCTGGCGGCACCGGCATGGTCTGGGGGCCGGACAACACCTACGGCATGGAGCCCGGTACCCCGGTAGCCCCCGAGGACCTGGCGCTGTGCGACATCGCCGGTTGGTGCGAGCCGGCGGTGAAGACCATCAAGGTGTGGGGCCCCGACAACACCTACGGCATGGAGCCGGGCACGCCGGTGGCGCCCGAGGACCTGGTGTTGTGCGACATCGCCGGCTGGTGCGTGGACCAGACGCTGGGGGGCAAGAAAATCTGGGTCTGGGGGCCGGACAACACCTATGGCATGGAGCCCGGCACCCCGGTGGCCGACGCCGACATGGAGTTGTGCTCGATCCCCGGCTGGTGCGTGGAGATCGACGCGCCGACCGAGCCCGAGCGTATCGAGGTCACGCCGCACACCCTGATGTTCAGCGTGTTGCGCACCGGTACCGGCGACCTTGACCTGCTCAGTGCCGGCGACTGGCGCATGGACTCGCTGTTCGGTGTCTACACCGCCGGCACCCAGGCGCCGTCGCTGTGGCGCGACGGCGTCGATCCGCACCAGCTCGCCCGTGGCCGGCTGGCCGACGGCAGCGTGCTCGGCAGCGCCGGCGCGCCCTATGAGGCGCTGACCGAAAGCCTGTACCGCGCCTGGTATCCGGAGCAGGGCGGCAACCTGCGGATCGCGGCCGGGGGCGATCTTGCCGGCAACCTGGTGGCGAGCAAGACCGGCGGCGCCCTCTCCAGGCCGCAAGTGGCATCGGCCGCGGTGGGCAACTGGCTGTGGCGCCAGGGCCAGACCAGTGCCGATACCCCGGCGGCGTGGTGGGTCAACTTCGGCACCTTCGCCCAGCAGCCCCAGGCCTCGGTGGCCGAACCTTGGCTGGTGGGCTTCACCGGCATCGGCACCCTGGGGGGTGGCAACCTGGACGTCGGCGTGGGTGGCTCGGCCGGCCTGTTGCAGGCCAGCAATACCGCGGGCGTCGAGGCCGAGCGCAGCCAGGGCCTGAACCTGGTGGTCGGCGGCAGCGGCCGGATCGCCGAGGATGGTCGCCTGGTGCAGACCGGCGGCGGCGACCTGAACCTGCGGGTGGCCGGTGGCATCAACCCGGCGTCCGCGGCACTGGAGATGGCGCGGGTCACCCCCGACCTGGGCGGCACGCTGGTCAACCTGCGGGGTGCGCTGAATGTCCAGGCGGGCAGCGTCGGGGTGGTCAGGCAGGTGTATGGCAGCAGCTTCGCCTTCAATGACAGCAGCGAGTCGCGCGCCTACGACCCGTATACCTCGACCAAGGCCGCGGCGCTGGGGGGGCTGACGCTCATGCCTGGTGATGCCGCGGTGCGCCTGAACAGCCGCGGCGACCTGGTCGTGCAGGGTGTCGGTGACCCGGGCCGGGTGCCGCAGTTCAACATGACCGGCTTCCTCGGCGACAACGGTGTGCGCTATGCCGGGCAGGGCAACAGCTGGTTCTCGTTGTGGCGCGAGACCACCGCCGTGGACATGCTCGCCCTGGGCGGCAATGTCACGCCGGTGAACTTCGATGAGCTGCGTCCGGGCCGTAACCTGCCGCTCTACGGTGGCCGCCTGTTCTACCCGACGGCGCTGCGGGTGACGGCGGCCAACGGCAGCCTGTACTACGGCAGTTCGGCCAGCGAGCGTGGCATCGCCACCTCCGCCTATTCGTTGATGACCGCACCTTCGGCGCGCAGCGCTTTGCAACTGATCGCCGGTGAGTCGATCTACGCCGGCGGCTATGTGATCAGCCAGTCGGGCACCGACACCTCGGCCATCGCCACGCCGCAACGGCCGGCAATGCTTGGCCAGGACTTCTCGTACGTGTACCAGGCCAGCAACCTGAGCGCGGATATCGCCGCGAGCCTGGATGCGTCGCCGCTGTTCACCTATGGCCTGAACACCTACAAGGCCGGGTCGCGGCCGCAGACACCCGCGCGCTTCTATGCCCTGGCCGGGGACATCGTCGGCTTGAACACCGGCGAGATCATCGAGTACCAGCAGACCGGGCTCAAGCTGTATCAGGGCGCGGGGCCGGTGCGGGTGATGGCCGGGCGCGACATCGTCAACGCCGGCAAGGCGCTGGGCGTCGAGCGCTTCGGCGCGCCGGGCATGGTGGCGGGGGACCAGGGTAACGTCTATTCCTCGGGCAACCTGGTTATCCATGGCGATGCCCTGGATGTCTCGCTGATCAGCGCCGGGCGCGACATTCGCCTGAGCACCTTCAATGTTGCCGGGCCCGGCCAGCTGGAGGTGGTCGCCGGGCGCAACCTGTTCCAGTCCGGCCAGGGCGTGGGCTCGGCTTACCAGGAGGCGGCGATCAACAGTATCGGCCGGGTCGATGGCAGTGGTGGCGGCAACGATGGCGCGGCTATCGCCATCGTCGTCGGCGCCGGCAAGGCCGGCCCGGACTACCAGCGTCTGCTCGAGCGCTACCTCGGTGCGGAGCAGCCCGTCGACAGCGGCCAGGCGGACAACGTGTTCAAGCGCTATGACCTGGAGCTGCAGGCCTGGCTGCGCGAACGCTTCGGCTTCAGCGGCGACAGCGCCGACAGCCGCGCCTACTTTGCCGCCTTGCCCGCCGAGCAGCAGCGCATCTTCGCCCGCCAGGTCTACTTCAGCGAGCTGCGTGAAGGCGGGCGCGAGTACAACGACGTCAACGGCCCGCGTACCGGCAGCTACCTGCGCGGTCGCCAGGCGATCGCCGCGTTGTTCCCGGACAAGGACGTGGCCGGCAATCCGATCCGCTACGACGGCAGCGCCACCGTCTACGGCGGCGCGGGCATCCACACCGATTTCGGCGGCGGCATCCAGGTGCTGACCCCAGGTGGCCAGCAGGTGTTCGGCATCGAGGGCGAAGCGCCGCCGTCCACCGCCGGGGTGATCACCCAGGGCAGCGGTGACATCCAGCTGTACTCCCAGGGCAGCATCCTGCTCGGCCAGAGCCGGATCATGACCACCTTCGGCGGCTCGATCCTCGGCTGGTCGGCCCAGGGCGACATCAACGCCGGCCGCGGCTCGAAGACCACCGTGGTGTACACGCCGCCCAAGCGCACCTACGACCTGTGGGGTAACGTCGGCCTGGCGCCGAGCGTGCCGAGCACCGGTGCTGGCATTGCCACGCTCAACCCGATTGCCGAGGTGGCGCCGGGGGATATCGACCTGATCGCACCGTTGGGCACCATCGATGCCGGCGAGGCGGGGATCCGCGTGTCGGGCAACGTCAACATCGCCGCGCTGCAGGTGGTCAACGCTGCCAACATCCAGGTGCAGGGCGATGCCAAGGGCATGCCGGTGGTGGCCGCGGTGAATACCGGGGCGATTGCTTCGGCCAGCGCCGCGGCGTCGTCGGCGAGCCAGGCGGCCGAGGAGGCGGGCCGCCAGCAACAGGCCGCGTCGCGTCAGCGCCAGCCATCGGTGATCACCGTGCAGGTGCTGGGCTTCGGTGGCGAGCGGCTGGTGCCGGGGCAGGACGGGGCGAGCCTTAATCCGCAGTACAACCGCCAGAGCCCGGTGCAGGTGCTGGGCGCGGGGGCGCTGGATGAGCGGGCCAAGGCGCAATTGACCGAGGAGGAGCGGGGCAACCTGTTGCTGTGAGGGGCCGCGCCGCGGCCCCTGGTTGGCTCAATGTGCCCCGGCGCCCTTGCTCAGGTCGCTCTCGGCCCAGTCGGTGTAGATGCACGCATCCGCTACGGCCCAGCGCACCCTGACCTGGTCGCCCGGCTGCATGGGCATGCCCGCAGCGGACAGCGCCTTGACCGTCAGCGCCGTGCCGCCCTGGGTGACCACATGGCAGGTCTGGCTTTCGCCGAGGAACAGCAACTCGGCGACCGTGGCGCTGACTTCGTTCCAGCCTGCCGGCAAGGGTTCGCGCGCGGCCTGCTCGACGGTCAGCGCCTGGGCCTTCTCCGGGCGCACCATGATCAACGCTTCCTGGGCGTTGGCCAGGCCCGGGGTCAGGCGCACCGCCACCGGCTGGCCCTCGAAGTGTCCGCCGCCGTTGCCGCTGGCAGTGAAACGCAGGAAGTTGGAGTTGCCCAGGAACGAGGCGACGAAGGCATTCGGCGGGTTCTGGTAGAGGTCGTAGCCGGTGCCCAGGCCGACGATGCGGCCATGGCTGAAGATGGCGATGCGCTGGGACAGGCGCATCGCCTCTTCCTGGTCGTGGGTCACGTAGACGATGGTGATGCCCAGGCGCCGGTGCAGCTGGCGCAGTTCGTCCTGCAGGTCTTCGCGCAGCTTCTTGTCCAGCGCGCCGAGTGGCTCGTCCATCAGCAGGATGCGCGGCTCGTACACCAGCGCCCGGGCGATCGCCACGCGCTGCTGCTGGCCGCCGGACATCTGCGAGGGCTTGCGGTGGGCGAAGGGTTCCAGGCGTACCAGCTTGAGCATGGCCTCCACGCGCTTGCGGGTCTCGTCGGCGCCGAGTTTGCGGATGGCCAGGGGGAAGCCGATGTTGTCGCGCACGTTCAGGTGCGGGAACAGCGAGTAGCGCTGGAACACCATGCCGATGTCGCGCTTGTGCGGCGGCACGTTGACCAGCGACTGGCCGTCAACCAGGATCTCGCCGCTGCTGGGCGTCTCGAAGCCGGCCAGCATCGACAGGGTGGTGGACTTGCCCGAGCCGCTGGAGCCGAGGAAGGTGAGGAACTCGCCGTCCTGGATCTCAAGGTCCAGGTTGTCCACGGCGGTGAAGTCGCCGTAGTGCTTGTTCAGGCCGCGCAGGCTGACCAGGGTCTGGTTGCGCGTATCGTCTTTGATCACTGCACTCATTGTCATTGTCTCCAGGCAGTCAGGCGTTTTCGGCGCGCCGGCGCAGGGCGGCGGCAATGAACATCACAAGCAGGGACAGGCCGATCAGTAGCGTCGAGGCCACCGCGATCACCGGGCTCAGGTCCTGGCGCAGGGTGGTCCACATCTTCACCGGCAGGGTCTGCAGGTCGGGGCTCGCCATCATCACGCTCAGCACCACCTCGTCCCACGACACCAGGAAGGCGAACAGGCCGCCGGCGATCATCCCCGGGCGGATCGCCGGGAAGGTCACCTTGACGATCGCCTGCAGGCGCGAGGCGCCGCAGATCACCGCGGCGTCCTCGATGGATTGGTCGAACAGCTTGAGCGAGTTGATGATCGAGATGATGGTGAAGGGCAGGGCGACGATCACGTGGCTGACCACGAAGGCGAACAAGGTGCCGGTGTAGCCCAGCTTGAGGAACAGCGCGTACACCGCCACGGCGATGATCACCAGGGGCACGATCATCGGCATGGTGAACAGCCCGTACAGCAGCTCGCGGCCCGGGAAGCGACCGCGCACCAGGGCAAAGGCAGTGGGCAGGCCGAGAGCCACGGCGGCGAAGGTGGTGAGCAGCGCCACCTTGAGGCTGGCCAGCGCCGCATCCATCCACTCGGGGTTGGCGAAGAACTGCGCGTACCACTTCAAGGTCCAGCCCGGTGGCGGGAACACCAGCCACTGCGACGAGCCGAACGACAGCAGGATGATGAACACCACCGGCAGCAGCAGGAAGGCAGCGATCAGCCCGGTGGTCAGGTACAGCCCGGTGCGCAGTGGGCGACCCATGGCATTGGGGGAAAGCAGCATGGCGGTTTACCTCGCGTTGCCGACCGGGGACTCCGGCTGCAGCTTCAGGTACAGGTAGAAGAGCACCAGGGTGATCACCACCAGCAGCGCGGCGGCGGCGCTGGCCAGGCCCCAGTTGAGGAACGACTGAACCTGCTGGATGATGAATTCGGGCAGCATCATGTTCTGCGCGCCGCCGAGCAGGGCCGGGGTAACGTAGTAACCGAGCGACATCACGAACACCATCAGCGCGCCGGAGAACAGCCCCGAGCGGCACAGCGGCAGGAACACCTTCCAGAAGTTGGTCCAGGGGCTGGCGCCGCAGATCGAGCCGGCCTGCAGCACCATCGGGTCGATGGCGTGCATGGTCGCCTGCAACGGCAGGACGATGAACGGGATCATGATGTAGCTCATGCCGATCACCACGCCGGTGAGGTTATGCACCATCTCCAGCGGGGCGTCGATGATGCCCATGGCCATCAACGCCTTGTTGATCACCCCTGAGCTCTGCAGCAGCACCAGCCATGAGTAGGTGCGCGCCAGCAGGCTGGTCCACATCGACAGCAGCACGATGTTCAGCAGCCAGCGGCCCCAGCCCTTGGGCACCAGGGTGATCGCCCAGGCCAGCGGGAAGCCCAGCAGCACGCTGATCAGGGTGACCAGGCCGGCCACCGAGAAGGTGTTGAACAGCACCCGGGCATAGGCCGAGTTGGCGAACAGCTGCGCATAGTTGCCAAGGCCCGGCTCGGGCTCCAGCACCCCGCGCAGCAGCAGGCCGACCAGCGGGGCGAAGAAGAACAGGCCGAGGAACAGCAGCGCCGGCAGCAGGTTGCGGCTGCCGCGCCAGCGTTGGCTGATGGGCGGGCGACGCTCGGCCGCCCCGGGCGCGCCGGTGCCGCTGGGGGCACCTTGCGCGTTGTGCAGGGCATTGATGGCGACTTTCATTTGACCAGCCACTCATTCCAGCGGGCGGCGATGGCCTGGCCGTTCTTCGCCCAGTAGGCGAAGTCCAGGGTCACCTGGTCCTGGGCGTAGGCAGTCGGCAGGTTCGGCGCCAGGTCTTTGTCGAGCTTGGCCACGCTGTCGACGTTGACCGGGGCGTAGGCGGTCTTGTTGGCGAACTCGGCCTGGCCTTCGGCGCTGCTGGCGTTGGCCAGGAACTTCATGGCCGCGTCCTTGTTCTTCGCGCCTTTGGGGATGACCAGGAAATCGGCCATGACCAGGTTCTGCTTCCAGCTCACGCCGACCGGCGCGCCGTCCTGCTGCAAGGCATACACGCGGCCGTTCCAGAACTGCCCGAGCGAGGCTTCACCCGAGGCCAGCAGTTGCTGCGACTGGGCGCCGCCGCCCCACCAGACGATGTCCTTCTTGATGGTGTCGAGCTTCTTGAAGGCGCGGTCCAGGTCCAGCGGGTAGAGCTTGTCTGGCGCCACGCCGTCGGCCAGCAGGGCCAGTTCGAGCACGCCGGGGCTGGGCCACTTGTACAGGGCGCGCTTGCCGGGGTAGGTCTTGGTGTCGAACAGGGCGGACCAGTCCACCGGTTTGTTGGCGCCGAGCTTGCCCTCGTTGTAGCCGAGCACGAAGGAGAAGAAGAACGAGCCGACGCCATGGTCGGAGACGAAGCGCGGGTCGATCTTGTCGCGCTGGATCTGCTTGAAATCGAGGGGTTCGAGCAGGCCTTCGCTGGCGGCGCGCAGGGCGAAGTCGGCTTCGACATCGACCACGTCCCACTGCACGTTGCCGCTTTCGACCATGGCCTTGAGCTTGCCGTAGTCGGTGGGGCCGTCCTGCACCACCTTGATGCCGGACGCCTTGCTGAAGGGGTCGGCCCATGCGGCCTTCTGCGCATCCTGGGTGGTCCCGCCCCAGCTGACGAAGTTCAGGCTGTCGGCCGCCTGGGTGGCCTGGCAGGCCAGGGTCAGCAGGCTGGCGGACAGCACTGCGGTTACTCGTTTGCTCAACAGCATGGTTACGCCCTCGTTGCTTTTGTTATTCGAGGCGGGCTTCTGTCGCCCGCCAATCATGTTCGGGGAGCAGCGTCAAACGGGTGGAGCGTGGCCGTCATGTCAGTGTAGGTGCGGCCGGCAGAATCAAGGTCTACGGAATGTCATATTATGGTATTCCAAGCTTTTCGCAAGAGGTCGGCGCTGACCGGCCATCACTCCGCGTGGCGACAGGGCCGTTTTGCGGCCCATCGCCGGCAAGCCGGCTCCGACAGATACGGCGCGGGTCTCAGGAATTGCGAGGTCCCTGGGGGAGCCCGCTGACAGGCAGTGCTTGCAGCCCCGTGAAATCAATTGCCCTCGAACGGAATGCTCTGCACCACCTCCAGCTCGTACCCGGCCAGCCCGGCGTACTTGAGTGGCGGCCCCAGGTGGCGCAGCTTGCCCACGCCCAGGTCCTGGAGAATCTGCGCGCCGGTGCCGACCTCCGAGTAGACCTTCGACTGGCCACGCTGGTAGGGCCGGGCCGGCTGAGTCAGTTGCGGCACGCGTTCGAGCAGGGCCTGGGAGGATTCATGGTTGGCCAGGATCACCACCACCCCGGCACCTTCCTCGGCGACCTTCTGCAGCGCCGCCCACAGCGTCCAGTTGGCCGGGCCTGCGTACTCGGCGCCAACCAGGTCGCGCAGCGGGTCGATCACATGCACGCGCACCAGGGTGGGCTGCTCGCGGCGGATCTCGCCCATGACCATGGCCATGTGCACGCCGCCTTCGATGCGGTCTTCGTAGGTGACCAGGCGGAAGTTGCCGTGCACCGTGGGCAATGCGCGTTCACCGATGCGCTTGATGGTCTGCTCGGTGCTCAGCCGATAGTGGATCAGGTCGGCGATGGTGCCGATCTTGATGCCATGCCGGGCGGCGAACACTTCCAGGTCGGGCCGGCGGGCCATGCTGCCGTCGTCATTGAGCACCTCGACGATCACCGATGCCGGGCTGAAGCCTGCCAGGCGGGCCAGGTCGCAACCGGCCTCGGTGTGCCCGGCGCGGGTCAGCACGCCGCCTTCGCGGGCACGCAAGGGGAAGATGTGGCCGGGCTGTACCAGGTCTTCGGGGCGGGCGTCGGCGGCCATGGCCGCGGCCACCGTGCGTGCCCGGTCGGCGGCGGAAATGCCGGTGGTCACACCGCTGGCGGCTTCGATCGAGACGGTGAAAGCGGTACCGAACACGCTGGCGTTGCTTGGCACCATCTGCTCCAGGCCCAGGCGCTGGCAGTGCTCATCGGTGAGGGTCAGGCAGATCAGGCCACGCGCCTCGCGGGCCATGAAGTTGATGGCCTGGGCGTCGCAGCGCTCGGCGGCGATCAGCAGGTCGCCTTCGTTTTCCCGGTCCTCGTCGTCCACCAGCAGGACCATCCGGCCCTGGCGGTAGTCGTCGAGGAGTTCTTCGATGTTGTTGAAGGCCATGTTGCACGCTCATACTGGTCAGGAAAGTTTTATGGTATACCATAATACGATAATGACCATGCAACCGGAGCGCGACGAATGAAGGCCTACTGGATCGCCCATGTGGACGTCACCGACCCCGAGCAATACCTGCAATACACCCAGCGCGCCCCGGCGGCGTTCGTCGCCTTTGGCGGGCGCTTCCTGGCCCGGGGCGGGCGCAGCGAGGCGCTGGAGGGGCGGGCGACGCCGCAGCGCAGCGTGGTGGTCGAGTTCGATTCCTATGAGCAGGCCGTGGCCTGCTATCGCTCGGACCTGTACCAGGAGGCCTGCCGCCATCGCCAGGGGGCGGCGATGGCTCAGGTGATCATCGTCGAGGGGCTCGTGCCCTGATCAGACCCGCAGGTGCGGGCCTTTCTTCTCGGCAATGTTGTCGGCGGCAATGGCGGTCGGCTTGTTTTCTGTGGGCAGTGGTTCGTCCTGTGCTGGTTGTTGTTCGGCCGGTTGCTGCTGATTGCGTGTGCGCAGCAACGACAGCAGCACGCCGCCGAGCAACAGCCCGAACGTGACCCCCAGCGAAATGCCGGCCGGCACCTTGCCCACCAGCCCGTGCCAGAAGATCTTGCAGCCGATGAAGATCAGCACCAACGCCAGCGCGTACTTGAGGTAGACGAAGCGGTGCATCAGTGCCGCCAGGGCGAAGTACAGCGAGCGCAAGCCGAGGATGGCGAAGATGTTCGAGGTGTAGACGATGAACGGGTCCTGGGTGATGGCGAAGATCGCCGGCACGCTGTCGACGGCGAACACCAGGTCGGCCAGCTCGATCAGCACCAGGGCCAGGAACAGCGGTGTGGCATAGCGGATGGCGCGGTCCGTTCCCGGCGGCGTGAGATGGACGAAGAAGTGCCGGCCATGCAGCTGGTCGGTCACCCGCATGTGCCGGCGCACGAAGCGCAGCACCGGGTTGTTGGCCAGGTCCGGGTGGGCATCATCCTTGGACAGCGCCATCTTCACTCCGGTGAACAGCAGGAAGGCGCCGAAGATATACAGCACCCAGGCGAAGTGCTGTACCAGCGCGGCGCCCACGCCGATCATGATCGCCCGCAGCACCACCACCCCGAGGATGCCCCAGAACAGCACGCGGTGCTGATAGCGGCGGGGGATGGCGAAGAAGCTGAAGATCATCGCCATGACGAACACGTTGTCCATCGACAACGACTGCTCGACCAGGAAACCGGTGTAGAACTCCAGCGCCGGCTGCGCCCCGAGTTCATACCAGACCCATACGCCGAACAGCACGCCGACGCTGAAGTAGCCCGAATACAGCAGCAGGCTTTCGCGCATCTCGATCTCGCGGTCCTGGCGGTGCAGCACACCGAGGTCGAGGACCAGCAAGGCGATGACGATGGTGATGAAGACCAGCCACAACCAGGCGCTGGTACCGAGAAAAGGCGTGAAAAGAAAAGTGTGCAGAGCTGTCATGAGCCCCTCCTTGATTGTCGACGTTGCATGGCAACAGTGATTCCGACATGGCGGCGCAAACCGTCAGAGGGGCCCGGCATCACATGCCATTGAGCCTAGTCGCGTTCGCCGGGGTTGCCGAATGGCAGGCTGTTACATTTCTTTGCCTGGATCCAATCAATGCGAAATATTCGCAATTGTAAAAAATTCGTAAAAACCCTAGGATGCGCCTCAGCCGTCGCTGAACGGGCGCACAACCACAACAATCGCCAGTGATTAGCCCCACCTGCATCAAGCAGACACAACAACTAGGGGTCGACAAGCGTGCAACGACAGCACTCTCTGAACACGGTTCAAAGGGCAGGGAACGCCACCACCGTCCGCCAGCGCCATCCGCTGGCACTGGCCATCCTCGCGGCAAGCCTCGCCGCGCCGGCCGGCCCGGCCTGGGCCGAAGCCGCCAGCGGCAAGGGCACCCTGGAGCTGGGCGCCACCGCCATCACCGATACCGCGCTGGGCGAGACCACCGAAGGCAGCGGGTCCTACACCACCGGCGCCAGCCGCACCGCCACGCGCATGGCCTTGTCGCCACGGCAAACGCCGCAGTCGGTCACGGTCATCACCCGCCAGCAGATGGATGACCAGAACCTCACCAGCATCAGCGATGTGCTGGGCAAGACGCCTGGCGTCACCGTCACCAAGCTCGACAGCAACCGCGCCAGTTTCAAGGCCCGTGGCTTCGACATCGACAACTTCCAGGTCGATGGCATCCCGGCGGCCTTCCGCTTCGGCAATGGCATCGACCAGACCGACCTGGTGATCTACGACCGGGTCGAGGTGCTGCGTGGCGCCACGGGCCTGCTCAGTGGCTTCGGCAGCCCGTCGGCGACCGTCAATCTGGTGCGCAAGCGGCCGACCCGCGAGTTGTCCGGCTATGTATCGCTCGGCGCCGGCAGTTGGGACACCTACCGTGGCGAGTTCGACATCGGCGGCGCGCTGACACCGGACGGCAATGTGCGCGGGCGCCTGGTCACGGCCTACGAGGACGGCCAGTCGTTCATGGACAACCTGTCCGAGAAGAAACAGGTGATGTACGGCATCGTCGAGGCCGACCTCAGCGATGACACCTTGCTCAGCGTCGGCCTGAGCCGCCAGAGCAACCGCCCGGAAGGTTCGTCCTGGGGGCCGTCGACACCTTTGCTGGACAGCCAGGGCAACCGCTTTGGCATGTCGCGCTCGTTCAACCCCGGGGCCAAGTGGAGTGCCTGGGACAACACCGCCGACAACCTGTTCGTCACCCTCGAGCAGCGCCTGGCCAACGACTGGACGCTCAAGGCCTCGGCCACTCGCAGCGAGACCGATGCGCCGATGCGCCTGGGTTCGGCTGCCAGTGGCTACCCCGATGCCGCCACGGGAGCCGGCATGGGCGTGTGGCTGGGCCGCTACCGCTACCAGACCGACCAGAACGCCTACGACCTGTACGCCAGTGGCCCGTTCCAGTTGCTGGGGCGTGAGCACGAATTGGTAGCGGGTATTTCCCACCGCGACGTGCGCGCCCATGAAAGCAACTGGCCGTTCCTTTTCGGTGGCGCCAACATCTACCAGTGGCGCGGCGAGTTCAGCGAACCCGACTGGGGGCGTCCGCTGTCGAAGGTCGATACCCGTGTGCAGGAAGACGCGGCCTACCTGACCGGCCGCTTCAAGCCCACCGACAAACTGTCGGTGATCCTCGGTGGTCGCCTGTCCAACTGGCAGCTCGACAGCACCCGCCTGGACACCACCAGCGGCCAGCGCAGCAAGACCCAGGACCTGGAAGAGAACGGCGTGGTCGTACCCTATGCCGGCGTGGTCTATGACCTGGACGACAGCTGGTCGGTGTATGGCAGCTACACCAGCATCTTCAAGCCGCACGAGACCGAGCAGGACGCCAACGGCAAGATGATCGAGCCGGAGGAGGGCGACGCCTATGAGCTGGGCCTGAAGGGCGAGTTCTACGACGGGCGTCTCAACGCCAGCCTGGCGCTGTTCGAGGTACGCCAGGACAACCTCGCTGAACTCGACCGCACCGACCCGGCCACCAACCGTGGCATCTACCGGGCGATCCAGGGCGCCAAGACCCGTGGCTTCGAGCTGGAAGTGGCGGGCGAGCTGACCCCGGACTGGCATGTGCAGGGTGGCTTCACCCACCGTATCACCCGCGATGGCGAGGGCGACAAGATCTCCACCATCGAGCCGGAGAACCTGCTGCGCCTGTCCACCACCTACCGCCTGCCGGGGGTGTGGAACAAGCTTACCGTCGGCGGCTCGGCCAACTGGCAGAGCAAGATCTGGAAGGACCTGGACAGCCCGGTGGCGGCGGGCGAGACCATCCGCTACACCCAGTCGAACTACCTGACCCTGGATGCGCTGGCGCGGTACCAGGTGACCGAGCAGTTGTCGGTGACCCTCAACGGCAACAACCTCACCGACAAGAAGTACTTTAACAACCTGGGCTTCTACAACGGCGGTTACTACGGTGACCCACGCAACTTCATGCTGACCACGCGCTACGCGTTCTGAGGGTACCCGCCACGGGGGAGCGGGCACGCCCGCTTCTTACGTGGAGGGCGCAGCCTCGGCGCCCCCGAGCAACGTCTGCAACCGCGCCAGCGCCGGCCCTTCATGCTGGCGGTCGAACACCTGCAGCGACACCTCCAGCAGCCCTTGCCGCGAGCGCGACACGCGCTGCTCGCAGCGCAAGCGCAGGCGGCCCTGGTCGCATTCGAACTGCCTGACGCCTGGCCTGGCGCTGCCTTCCAGGCGCAGTTCGGCCAGGCGTCCCTGGGCGGCGAGCAAGGCCAGCGCCTTGTCGCGCAACAGCCCGTTCCCCTGGGTCATCAAGCCGCTGGCGCGCACTGCGGCGGCCATGGCCACCGCCACGATGGTCAACGCCACCAGCACTTCGATCAGGGTGAAACCATCCTCGGTGGCACGCACAGGGCACCTTTCGCGCAAGGCAAAGCAGCACTGTAGAGCGGCCCGATGACGCTTTGACGACGTCGACTCCCGAGCTTTTTCAATATCCGTGACATACCGCCTTGCCACAATCGGCCCCCGATTCGAACTCACGCAAGGAATGCCGAGATGCAGATCGCCCGCCGCAACCTTCCCGCCCGCCGCTTGCGCCAGCAGGGCTTCACCCTGATCGAGATCATGGTGGTGGTGGTGATCCTCGGGATTCTCGCGGCGATGGTGGTGCCCAAGGTACTCGACCGCCCCGACCAGGCGCGCGCCACGGCGGCGCGCCAGGACATCGGCGGGTTGATGCAGGCACTGAAGCTGTACCGCCTGGACAACGGCGCCTACCCGAACCAGAACCAGGGCCTGAAGGTGTTGGTGGAGAAGCCGGCACAGGCCAAGGATGGCCAATGGCGTGCCTACCTCGACCGCCTGCCCAACGACCCCTGGGGCCGCCCTTACCAGTACCTGAATCCGGGCGCCAACGGCGAGATCGATGTGTTTTCCCTGGGCGCCGACGGCCAGGCCGGGGGCGACGGGGTGAACGCCGACCTCGGCTCCTGGCAGTTGTGACCGGCCATGGCGCGCCAGGAAGGCATGGCCGTGATCAGTGCGCTGTTGATTGCCGCGGTGGTGGCGGTGATCGCCGCAGGCATGATCGAACGCCAGGGGCTGCAGACCCGGCAGATAGAGAACCGCCAGATGGCGCTGCAGGGACAATGGGCGCTGGAAGGCGGCCTGCAGTTGAGCCGTCGGGTGTTGTTCGAACAACGCCTGCGCGACCCACTGGTACGTAGCGGCCAACCCTGGACGCGACCGATGCGCGATGTGCCGTCCGGTAGCGTGCGCTTCGATGGGCAACTGGAGGATGAGCAGGGCAAGTTCAACCTGCGCAACCTGGTGGTCGATGGCCAGGTGGACAGCGAGGCACTGGCGACCTTCCAGCGCCTGTGCGCGCTGATCGGCATCGGCGAGCGGCTGGCCACGGCCATCGCCGGGCAGGTGATCGACAGCTACCCACAGCGCCCGCCGGTATCCCCCAGCAGTGCCGGTCAAGGCCTGCAAGGCAGCCGTGCGAGCTCGCCGGCCGTTGCCGCCGAGCCGTTGCCGGCCAGGCGCCCGATGCTGCGCAGCGTCGATGCCCTGGCCCGGCTCAAGGGCATGGATGGCCAGGCCCTGCAACGCCTGCGCCAATTCGTCACGGTACTGCCGGCGCTGACCTGGATCAATGGCAACACCGCCAGCGCCGAAGTGCTTGCCGCGCAGGTGCCGGGGCTGTCGCTGCAGCAGGCCATGGCGCTGGTGGCCGAGCGCGACAGTGGGCGCTGGTTCATCAACCGGGGCGATTTCGTCAACCGTTTGCGCATGCCGCAGCTGGCCATGGCCAATGTGCGGGTGGGGATCAACAGCGACTGGTTCCGCCTGCGCGGCCAGGCGCGCCTGGGCAGCCGTGAACTACCCCTGCAGGCGCTGCTGCGCCAGCGCGAGGGGCAGTTGCCGGATGTCATCTGGAGCCGGGTGGGCGCATGAGTACGCTGGTTGACGTGCAGCTGCCGCCGTTGGCGGAGCTGGGGGATGCCTCGCTGCTGGATTACCGCCAGGCCGAGCGTGGCGGCCAGGCCACCCGCGCGCAGTTGCAGCGCCAGGCCAAGGGCGCGCCCTGGCGCCTGCACCTGCATGCGCACGACAGCCTGGCCCTGGCCCTGGCCTTGCCACCGCTGACGGGCAAGCGGTTGAGCGCGGCGGTGGGCTGCGCGGTCCAGGGGCTGGTGCTTGGCGATGTCGGGCAGGTCCATGTGGCGCACGGGCCGCGCCGGGCTGATGGGCAGGTCGCCGTGGCCTGGCTGGGCCTTGCGCAGATGGCGCTTCTGCAGGCGTGGCTGCAGGCCGATGGCATCCGCGTGGCCGGGCTGTTCGCCCGGCAGGACGATACAGCGTCGTCGGTCGATTTGGCCGGCGGGCTTGCCGGGCCAGTGAAATCGCCAGCGTTGGGACGCACCTTGGCGATCTGGGGCGCGGCGGCAGTGATCTGGTGCCTGGGCTTGAACCTCTATGCCGCGCACCTGGCCGACGAGGGCGAGCGGCTGCGCGCCTACATGGTCGCCCAGGTGCGCATGGCCTTCCCGCAGTTGCCGGTGGTTCTCAACCCGTTGCAGCAGGCGCGTCAGCAACTGCAGGGCGGGCAGGGCGGCGCCGGCTCGGGGCTGGCGGCCTTGCTCGACGGCGCCGGACAGGTCATGCCGTTCCTCGCGGGTAATGTCGAGGCACTGGACTATCAGGATGGCGTGCTGCGTCTCACGCCCCTGGACGATGGTGGCAAGGCTCCGGCGGACAGCGCCTGGCAGGCCGACCTCGCCGCACGCGGCATCGAGGGCCAGGCCAGTGGGCAAGGCTGGACCCTGAGGGCAGCCAACCCATCCGGTGAGGAGCTGGCCCATGTCGATTAAGGCCCGCCTGGGCCTGCTGCGCGGGCAGGGCCGGCAACGCTGGCAAGCCCTGGCCGCGCGGGAGCGTCGTGCGGTCGCCCTGGCAGGCGGCTTGCTCGGCGCGCTGTTCTGCTGGCAGGTACTGATGCTTCCCGCCCTGGCCCGGATCGACCACTGGCAGGCCGAAACACCCAAGCTGCGCAGCCAGGCGCAGGCGCTCGATGCCTTGCTCGGCGAGCGCCTGGCACAACGGCCAGCGGATACCGCCCAGGCTTTGCGCCAGGGCCTGGAGCAGGCTGGCCTGCTGGCGCAGTCACAGCTCGACGGCGAGGGCGACACCTGGCACCTGGGCTGGCAGCGGGCCCCCGCAGAGGCGGCCATGGCGTGGCTACAGTCTGTGCCGCCGCGCCTCGGGCTCGGTGTTGGCCAGCTGACATTGCGCCGGGACCCCGGCGAGCCCGGCAGCCCGGTGACCTTTTCCGGAACCCTTCGCATGACTCAGGCGCATGGCGCTAAGGACCCTTCATGACGTGCCTCCGTTCACCGCGACTGCCGTTCGCGCCCTTGCTCCTGGCCTTGGCACTCAGCGCCTGCGCCAGCGCGCCGAGCGTGCAACGCCCCCTGGCCAGCAGCGAGCTGGGCCGCCCGCTGGCCGAAGCCGGTGCCACGGCGGGCACCCTGGATCACCGCGAACCGCAGAGCCGCCCGCTGCAGCGCCAGGCACCGCCTCGCGTCGGCCAGCGCCACAGCCGCGCCGTGGCCGCACCCGTGCCGACCAATCCACTCGGCGACCAGCCGGTACAGCTGAACTTCGTCGATGCCGATATCCAGGCAGTGGTGCGCGGCCTGTCCCGCGCCACCGGTCGCCAGTTCCTGGTCGATCCACGGGTCAAGGGCCAGCTGACCCTGGTTTCCGAAGGTGAGGTGCCTGCCGCCAAGGCTTATTCCATGCTGCTGTCGGCCCTGCGCATGCAGGGCTTCAGCGTGGTCGATGTCGGCGGCGTGGCCCAGGTGGTGCCCCAGGCCGACGCCAAGTTGCTCGGCGGCGCGCTGGTGAGCGGTGACCGCGACGCCGGCAACGGCATGGTCACCCGGACCTTCCGTCTGCAGTATGAAAATGCCGTCAACCTGATCCCGGTGCTGCGCCCGATCGTCTCGCCGGACAACCCGATCAACGCCTACCCGGGCAACAACACCCTGGTCGTCACCGATTACGCCGAAAACCTCGAGCGGGTCGCGCAGATCCTCGATCGGGTCGACATCCCCAGCGCCATCGACACCGATGTGGTGGCGATCAACAACGGTATCGCCAGCGACATCGCCAGCATGGTCAATGAGCTGCTCGACAGCCAGGGCAGCGACCCGACGCAGAAGATCAGCGTGCTGGGCGATCCGCGTTCGAACAGCGTGGTGATCCGTTCCGGCAGCCCCGAGCGCACCCAGCTGGCCCGCGACCTGGTCTACAAGCTCGACAATGCGCAGAACAGCGCCGGCAATCTGCACGTGGTGTACCTGCGCAATGCCCAGGCAGACAAGCTGGCGCAGAGCCTGCGCGGGCTGCTGACCGGTGAGAGCGACAGCGCCACTGCCGACGGCACGCGTGCGCTGCTCAGCGGTGGCGGCATGCTCACCGGCGGCAGTGGCAACAGCAATAGCGCCAGCACCGGCAACAACACCGGCATGCAGAACAACAGCACAACTGGCAGCCAGAACCGCGGCAACGGCCTGGGCGCCGGCAGCACGCCGAACGGCTACGGCGCCAGCGCGCAGCAGAACGACCAAGGCACCGCGTTCTCCGCTGGCGGCGCGACCATCCAGGCCGACAAGACCACCAATACCCTGCTGATTTCCGCCCCCGAGCCGCTGTACCGTAGCCTGCGCGAGGTCATCGACCAGCTTGACCAGCGCCGCGCCCAAGTGGTGGTGGAAAGCCTTATCGTCGAGGTCGGCGAGGACGACGCCAATGAATTCGGCATCCAGTGGCAAGCCGGCAACCTTGGCAAGAATGGCGTGTTCGGCGGCGCCAACCTCGGTGGCAGCGGGCTGGTCAAGGGGCCGAGCAGCATCGACGTACTGCCGAAGGGGCTGTCGGTGGGCGTGGTCGATGGCACGGTGAAGATCCCCGGCATCGGCGAGGTGCTCGACCTCAAGGTGCTGGCCCGTGCGCTGACCAGCAAGGGTGGCAGCAACGTGCTGTCGACACCCAACCTGCTGACCCTGGACAACGAGGCGGCGAGCATCTTCGTCGGCCAGACCATCCCCTTCGTCAGCGGCCAGTACGTCACCGATGGCGGCGGCAACAGCAACAACCCATTCCAGACCATCCAGCGCGAGGAAGTGGGCCTGCGCCTGAACGTGCGGCCGCAGATCTCCGAGGGCGGCACGGTCAAGCTCGACGTCTACCAGGAGGTCAGCAGCGTCGACCAGCGCGCCTCCAGTGCCGCCGGCACGGTGACCAACAAGCGCGCCATCGACACCAGCATCCTGCTCGACGATGGCCAGATCATGGTCCTCGGCGGGTTGCTCCAGGACGGCTACACCCAGAGCAACGAAGGTATCCCGTGGCTGTCCGGGCTGCCGGGGGTCGGCGCGTTGTTTCGCAGCGAGCGCCGGGCCAGCACCAAGACCAACCTGATGGTGTTCCTGCGCCCGTACATCGTGCGCGATGCCGCGGCCGGGCGCAGCATCACCCTGAACCGCTACGACTTCATCCGCCGTACCCAGGGCAACCTCAAGCCCGAGCATTCCTGGGCGCTGCCGGACATGGACATGCCGCTGCTGCCGCCGGTGGAGCAGGGCGTGCCCGACCAGGGCCGCGCGCGGCCGGTGTCATCGCAGGCACCACGGGCCTCGATCCGTGCCGTGCCGGTGGACGAGGTGGCCCGTTGAGCCGCCTGCCGTATGCCTGGGCCAAGGCCCAGCGGGTGGTGCTGCAGGCCGATGACGAGGCGAGGGCGGTACTCTCGTGTTGCCCTTCGAGCCCGGGCTGGGCGTTGGCAGAGGTGCGTCGGCGTTTTGGCCCGGTGGCTGTCGAAGCGGTGACCGATGCGAACATGGACGCGTTGCTAGTCAGCGCCTACGCCGATACCGGCAGCGCCGCGGCGGTGGTGGGCGCGGCAGAGAACGAAGTGGACCTCGACCGCCTGCTGCAGGACATCCCGGAAGTCACCGACCTGCTCGAGGCCCAGGACGACGCGCCGGTGATCCGCATGATCAACGCCTTGCTCACCCAGGCGGCACGCGACCAGGCCAGCGATATCCATATCGAGCCGTTCGAGAGCCACTGCCTGGTGCGCTACCGGGTCGACGGCACCCTGCGCGACGTGGTCTCGCCGCGCAAGGCGTTGCACGGCGCGCTGGTGTCGCGGATCAAGATCATGGCGCAGTTGGACATCGCCGAGAAGCGCCTGCCCCAGGACGGCCGCATCGCCCTGCGCGTGGCCGGGCGGCCCATCGATATCCGCGTGTCAACCGTGCCCACCGGCCATGGCGAGCGCGTGGTGATGCGCCTGCTGGACAAACAGGCCGGGCGCCTGCGCCTGGAGGCGCTGGGCATGGACGCCGCAGTGCTGGCGCGGCTGGACCAGTTGATCCGCCAGCCCCATGGCATCGTGCTGGTCACCGGCCCCACCGGCTCGGGCAAGACCACCAGCCTGTACGCCGCCCTGGCGCGGCTGGATGCCAGTGTCAGCAACATCCTCACCGTCGAGGACCCGGTGGAATACGACCTGCCGGGGATCAGCCAGATCCAGGTCAACGCGCGCATCGACATGAGCTTCGCCGTGGCCCTGCGCGCCATTCTGCGCCAGGACCCGGACGTGATCATGATCGGCGAGATCCGCGACCTGGAGACCGCGCAGATTGCCGTGCAGGCCTCGCTGACCGGGCATCTGGTGCTGGCCACGCTGCACACCAACGATGCTGTGTCGGCGGTCAACCGCCTGGTCGACATGGGCGTCGAGCCGTTCCTGCTGGCCTCGGCGCTGCTCGGCGTGCTGGCCCAGCGCCTGGTGCGGCGCCTGTGCCCGCACTGCCGCGAGCCCGACCCAACCGCGCCCGGGCAGTACCGGGCGGTGGGCTGCGCGCATTGCAATCACTGTGGCTACAGCGGGCGCACCGGCATCCACGAGCTGTTCTGCGTGGACGACGCAGTGCGCGCCCTGGTGCACCAGGGCGCCGATGAACAGGCCCTGCGCGCCGCCGCCCGGGGCAACGGCATGCGCAGCATGCGTGAAGACGGCCAGCGCTGGGTCGACAGCGGCAGCACCTGCCTGGAAGAGATCCTGCGCGTGACACGGGATGCCTGATGAACCGCTATCGCTATGAAGCCGCCGACGCCCAGGGGCATATTGTCAAAGGGCTGCTCGAAGCCGACAGTCCGGGCGCCGCGATGGCGCAGCTGCGCGGCCTGGGGCTGACCGCGCTGGAGGTCGAGGCCCAGGCCGCTGTCGGGCAGGGCGCGGGCCTGTTCAGCGCCAGGCTGAGCGATGGCGACCTGGCCTGGGCCACGCGTCAGCTGGCCAGCCTGCTGGCCGCCGGCCTGCCGCTGGAAGCGGCGCTGGGCGCGACCTTGGAGCAGGCCGAGCGCAAGCATGTGGCGCAGTTGTTGGGGGCGGTGCGCGGCGATGTGCGCAGTGGCATGCGCCTGGCCGACGCACTGGCGCAGCGGCCGCGGGACTTCCCCGAGATCTACCGGGCACTGGTGGCGGCGGGTGAGGAGTCCGGCGACCTGGCCCAGGTGATGGAGCGCCTGGCCGACTACATCGAGGAGCGCAACACCTTGCGCGGCAAGATACTCACCGCGTTCATCTACCCCGGCGTGGTCGGGCTGGTGTCGGTGGGCATCGTCATCTTCCTGCTCAGCTACGTGGTGCCGCAGGTGGTCAGCGCCTTCACCCAGGCACGCCAGGACCTGCCCGGGCTGACCCTGGCGATGCTGGCGGCCAGTGACTTCGTGCGTGAATGGGGCGCGCTGTGCTGCGCCCTGATGGTCGGGGCGTTCTGGGCCTGGCGGGTCTACCTGCGCGCCCCGGCGGCGCGCCTGGCCTGGCACGCCCGGATCCTGCGGCTGCCGTTGTTCGGCCGTTTCGCGCTGGGCCTGAACACGGCGCGTTTTGCCTCCACGCTGGCGATCCTCGGCAGCGCCGGGGTGCCGCTGCTGCGTGCGCTGGAGGCGGCGCGCCAGACCTTGGGCAACGATCGCCTCGACCAGTGTGTCAGCGAGGCCACCGCGCGGGTGCGCGAGGGCGCCGGGCTGGCCTCGGCGCTGGCGGTGGAGAAGGTCTTTCCACCGCTGCTCATCCACCTGATCGCCAGCGGCGAGAAGACTGGCAACCTGCCGCCTATGCTCGATCGCGCCGCCGACAGCCTGGCCAAGGACATCGAGCGCCGCGCCATGGGCATGACCGCGCTGCTCGAGCCGCTGATGATCGTGATCATGGGCGCGGTGGTGCTGCTGATTGTCATGGCGGTGCTGATGCCGATCATCGAGATCAACCAGCTGGTGCAGTGAGGGGGGCAGCCATGGCCCGAGCGCTCGGCAAAGGCGCCTCCCGCGAGGCGCCTTCGGTGCTCAGCTCTCTTCTTTCGGCTGCACCACGATCGCCAGGGCATCCGGCTCGGGGCCGGCTTTCCAGCGTGCCTTCTCGGTCCAGTTGGCGGTGCTGATCACCGCGACTTCGTCGCCGCCGCTGATCGCCACATAGACCCGCTTGCCATCCGGCGAGACCACCGCGCCAATTGGCAACGCCTCTTCGCCGAGCATCGTACGGCGGTATTCGGCGCCTTCGCGCGCCAGGCCGATGCGCTTGATCTCTTTCTTGGCCACCACGTCGATCACCGCCAGTTCCGCCGACTTGGCGCAGGTGACGAGTGCATACTTGCCATCCGGGGTCATCGCGACGCGGATCGGGAACAGGCCGGTCCGGATACGGTCGGTGACTTCCAGGCGCTTGCTATCGACGATGACCACTTCGTTGCCGTCGCGGTTGCTGACCCATACCTGGGTGCCGCTGGGGGTCACCGCCACGCCTTCGCTGCCGGCGCCCGTGGGGACCTCGGCGATTTTCTTCTTGTGCAGCAGATCGACCACCGACAGCGTGCCGCTCTCGACATGGCTGACGTAGGCGCGGTCGGCACCGGGTGACAGCGCGACCATGTGCGGTTTGCCGCCACCGACGTCGATCCGGTCGAGCACTTTGCCTTGGGCCAGGTCGACCACCAGCAGGCGTTCGCTGGCTTCGGTGGTCACCACCACACGCTGGCTGTCGGGCAGGAAGCGAATGCCGTGGGGGCGGGCGTCTTCGCCCAGGTCGATGGTGCGCACGACCGTCCGGGTCGGCCAGTCGATCACGCTCAGGCTGTTGTTCGCCGTGCCTTGCGCGCCGTAATTGCCAACCACGGCCAGCAGGCCATTGCCACTGACCACCACCTCGTGGGGGCCGGTGCCTACCGGCAGGCGGATCATTTCCTGGCCACTGCGAGTGTCCAGGGCCGACACGCTGGCGTCGGCCTTGTTGCCGACCAGCAGCACGTCGTCGGCGTTGGCCATAGAAGCGCAGGCCAGCAGGGCACCAGCCAGGGCCAGCAGGCGGAAGGGGGGTGTGAATGTCAGGGGGTAGGGCATGTCCAGTCTCCTTGAAGGTGTGATCCTTGTTGCATGCACTGGGTGTGACCCATCGGGCCGCCCGAGAGTTTCAGTGGACATGCGCAGCCGCAGGGGCAGTGCCGGCGGATCTGGACTTGAGTTCGGGCCGGTTGCAGACAAGGCCCGATCATCCATCCCACCACCGCCTCCCGGACCGGACGTCGCCGACGGTGGCCTTCTGGCAGAGGAGGGCAGGTCATGGACGAGGCAAGCCTTCACGAGTTCATGGGCAAGCTGGTGGGCGATATGGGGGCGGTGGTGCTGCTGATCGTCATGGTGGTGCTGATGCCGATCATCGAGATCAACCAGCTGGTGCAGTGACCTGCTGCGCCACCTCCCATACCTGTTGCCGGAACCAGCGACGCAAGGGGTCGGCGTGGGTACGCGCGTGCCAGATTTGCATCACTTCCACCCGAGGCAGCGCCAGGGGCAGGGTGTGCAGGCGCAGGCCGGGGTCGCGCTCGACCGCTTCGATGGCCAGCGAGCGCAGGCAGGTGAGTAGCAGGTCGGTGCCGCGCACCAGGCGCGTAGGGGCAATGAAGCTGGACAGGCCGGCCACCACCCGACGTTGCCGACCAATAGCCCGCAGGGCGTGATCGACCCGGCCATCGAGGTCGCCGGTGAGTGTGGTCAGCAGGTGCTCGCAGGCCAGGAACGCCTCCAGGCCCATGCCCTCGGTCAGGTGTGGGTTGTCGGCGGCGGCCAGTACCACGAAGTCCTCACTGAGCAGGCGCTGTTGATGGAAGGTGTCCGGCAAGCCGTTGTAGAAACCGGCGATGGCCAGGTCGCAGGTGCCTTTTTCCAGCGCCTCGCGTGGCAGGTTGCCCTGGGTGTTGTGGGTGATCAGGGTCAGGTTCGGTGCCTGGGTGCGCAGGATCGGCAGCAGCCTGGGCAGCAGGGTCTGCTCCAGGTAGTCGGTGCTGTAAAGGTGCACCTGGGTCGGGCGGGAGAGGAAATCATCGCCGTCGCAATCCCTGTAGAAGTCCTGTAGCTGTGCAACCAGTTGCTGTATCCGGGGCGCCAGTTCATGGGCCCTGGGCGTTGGCGTGAGGCCACGCGGCGCACGCACGAACAAGGGGTCGCCGAACTGCTGGCGCAGCTTGTTGAGCTTGTGGCTCAGGGCGGGCTGGCTGAGGGCCAGCCGTTGCGCTGCATGGGAGGCATTGCGCTCTTCATAGAGCACCTGGAACAGGTGCAGCAGGTTGAGGTCCTTGTTGCTGATATTCATAAAATGAATCACAGGAATAAGTGCTTTCGAATTATCGAATCATAACGCGATGGGTAGGATGGGCCCAACTTGTTGAGGGAGACGCCCGTGACCATTGCCATCTTCGCCACTATCCAGCCGCATCCTGAACACCGTGAGGTCACAGAACAGGCCTTGCGCCTGATGGTGGAGCAGACCCGCGCCGAGCCCGGCAACCTGCGCTATGACCTGTTCGTCCGCGAGGGCGAGGTAATGGCGTTCGAGCTGTTCGAGCTGTATGTCGATGCCGCCGCCGTCGAGGCCCATCGCAACAGTGCCCATTACCAGGCCTATCGCGCCGCCAGCGCCGGCTGGTTGGCCGCACCGACTCAGGTGCAGCTTGCCCACGGGCTGGATATCGCGCCATTCAACTGATCAGGAAGACACCATGAACATGATTGCTCCCGTCGCGCTGGCACTGGCTGGCACTTTGCTCGCCGGTCAGGCCGCCGCCGCTGTGAAGGGTGAGGTACTGGTGCTGTTGTCCAGCGAGAACCAGCTGCAGCTCAAGGACGGTAAACCGTACCCCACCGGTTACTACCTCAACGAATTCGGCGTGCCTGCCGACCAGTTGCTCAAGGCCGGCTACAAGCTGGTGCTGGTGACTCCCAAGGGCAATGCGCCGAGTGTCGATGAGCGCTCGATCGATCCGATGTACTTCGGCGGCGATGCCCGCGAGATGCAGCGTATCCGCCAGGTGGTCGACAGCCTGCCGGATATCGACGACACGCTGTCGGTGAAGGAGGTACTGGCGGGCGATATGGGCCGCTATGTCGGGATCTTCATCCCGGGGGGCCATGCGCCGCTGATCGACCTGGCCAACAACCCCGACGTCGGTGCCCTGTTGCGTCACTTCCACCAGGCCGGCAAGCCCACGGCTGCCATTTGCCACGGCCCGATCACGTTGCTGTCGGCGCAGCAGGATCCGGTTGCCTACCGCGCCGCGCTCGCTCGTGGCGAAACCCCGGCGGCCAGCGACTGGACGTACCGGGGCTATCGCATGACCATTTTCTCTGACCCTGAGGAGCAGGTGTTCGAGGGCTCACTCAAGGAGCAGCGTCTGCAGTTCTATCCCGCCAAGGCCATGGCCGGCGCAGGAGGCGACATGAGTTATGCCCAGGCCTGGCAGCCCCATGTAGTGGTCGATCGCGAGTTGATCACCGGGCAGAATCCGTTTTCCGACAAGGCGTTGGCCAAGGCGTTGCTCGAGCAGTTGGAGAGTGTCGGTAGTCGCAAGAACTGAGCGAGTGCAGGTGATCGAGGCCTTGCGGATGCTGGCAGGGCCTCGCTCATTCAGGTGCGCAGGCTTTGCCTCGCTTGGGGCGGCCCGCAGTGCGGCCCATTGGCGAGGCGGGATCAGCCTTTGCTCGGCCGGGTAATGCCGTCCACCACCAGCACCGTGGCGCCGGCCATGATGGCGATGTCGGCCAGGTTGAACACGCCGGTGTGCAGGGTGCCGATGTTGAGGACCAGGTAATCGACCACGTGGCCGTCGCGAAACACCCGGTCGATCAAGTTGGACAGCCCGCCCACGGCGATGAACCAGGCCGCGCTGGCCTTGACCGGTGCCGATTGCCAGTGGCGCCAGGCCCAGACCATGGCCCAGGCGCACACCACGCCGACGGCGACCACGAACACCAGTTGCTTGAGCCACGGAGCCAGCCCGGCGCCGAGGCTGAGGAACGCTCCGGGGTTGAGGCTCAGGGCCAGGTCCAGCCAGACGCTCTGGTTGCCATAGACATAGCTGTGATTGTTCAGGGCGACCAGGGCGATCAGTTTTACCCACTGGTCGAGAATGATGAAGGCAACGCCCAGGGTGAGGACGAGGGTACGGCTGGAAAACATGCTGACAGTTCCTTTAGTGCGCGAATGCGGTCGTCCGCCATTGGCGGGCAAGCCTGCGGCGCGGCGAAGATAGCGCAGGCGGGTCTAGACTTAAAGCCCGGGTCGGTTGCAGATGCGACCCGATCAACCATCCGACCACCGCCTACCGGACCGGACGTCGCCGACGGTGGCCTTCTGGCAGAGGAGGGCAGGTCATGGACGAGGCAAGGCTTCACGAGTTCATGGGCAAGCTGGTGGGCGACATGGGCGCGGCGGCGACGCTGGCCAATGTCATCCTTGGGGATGAGCTGGGGCTGTATCGGGCCATGGCCGACAGTCAGCCAGTCACGCCCGAGGCCCTGGCCGAACGCACCGGCTGCCAGCCGCGGCTGGTACGCGAGTGGCTCAATGGCCAGGCCGCGGCGGGTTATCTGGTGCATCACGATGGACAGTTCACCCTGCCCGAAGAGCAGGCCATGACCTTGGCGCTGGAAGATTCGCCCGCCTACATGGCCGGCGGCGCCTCGGTGCTGGCGGCACTGTTCCATGACAAGGACAAGCTGGTGGCGGCCATGCGCGGCGATGGCGCCCTGGCCTGGGGCGATCACCATCCATGCATGTTCAGTGGCACCGAGCGCTTCTTTCGACCCGGCTACCGAACGTTCCTGGTGGCTGATTGGCTGCCGGCTCTGGACGGGGTGGTGGAAAAGCTGCAGGCCGGCGCCCAGGTGGCCGATGTCGGCTGCGGCCATGGCGCCTCGACCATTGTCATGGCCGAGGCGTTTCCCGCCTCGCGCTTCATCGGCTACGACTACCATGCGCCTTCGGTGCTCACCGCCAGCGAGCGCGCGCGTGATGCAGGCGTGGCCGAGCGGGTCGGCTTCCAGCAGGCGTCGGCCAAGGACTATCCCGGCCACGATCTGGACCTGGTGTGTTTCTTCGATTGTTTACACGATATGGGTGACCCGGTGGGCGCGGCACGACACGCCTATCAGGCGCTCAAGGACGACGGCACGGTGATGCTGGTGGAGCCGTTCGCCGAGGATACCCTGGATGCCAATATCAACCCGGTGGGGCGCTTGTTCTACGCGGCTTCGACGTTCATCTGCACGCCGAACTCGCTGTCGCAGGAAGTGGGGCTGGGGCTGGGTGCGCAGGCTGGGGAAGCTCGGTTGCGGGCGGTGTTCGAGGAGGCGGGGTTCAGGCGCTTCCGGCGGGCGACGCAGACGCCGTTCAACTTGATACTGGAGGCCAGGAAGTAGCGATTTGCCGGTGCTAGCGCTATCGCGGGGCAAGCCCGCTCCCTCAGTTAGATCCCACAAACAGAAGGGGCGCCATCTGGCGCCCCTTCATCGTGCAGCTTAGGCTTCAGCGTCCCACGGACGATCGCCTTTTTCATCCTTGACGCGGGTCGGCAGGCCCATCACGTCCAGCGCCTTGAGGAACGGCTCGGCCGGCAGCTCCTCGACGTTGACCATGCGCCCGGCATCCCACTGACCACGGGCAACCAGTAGCGCGGCGGCTACCGGAGGCACGCCTGCGGTGTAGGAAATACCTTGGCTGTCGGTCTCGGCGTAGGCTTCTTCGTGGTCGGCCACGTTGTAGATGAACACCTCGCGCGGCTGACCGTCCTTGGTGCCCTTGACCAGGTCACCGATGCAGGTCTTGCCGGTGTAGCCCGGGGCCAGCGAGGCCGGATCCGGCAGCACGGCCTTGACCACCTTCAGCGGTACCACTTCCAGGCCTTCGGCGGTTTTCACCGGTTGCTCGGAGAGCAGGCCGAGGTTCTTCAGCACGGTGAACACATTGATGTAGTGCTCGCCGAAGCTCATCCAGAAACGCACGTTCGGCACGTTCAGGTTCTTCGAGATCGAGTGCACTTCGTCGTGGCCGGTCAGGTACAGGTTCTGCGAACCCACTACCGGCAGATCGTCGGTGCGCTTGACCTCGAACATGGTGTTGCTGGTCCACTGGCTGTTCTGCCAGCTCCAGACTTGCCCGGTGAACTCGCGGAAGTTGATTTCCGGGTCGAAGTTGGTGGCGAAGTACTTGCCGTGAGAACCGGCATTCACGTCCAGGATGTCGATCGAGTCGATCTGGTCGAAGTACTGCTGCTGCGCGAGTTTCGCGTAGCTGTTCACCACACCCGGGTCGAAGCCGACGCCGAGAATGGCGGTAATGTTCTTTTGTTGGCACTCTTCGAGGTGTTTCCACTCGTAGTTGCCGTACCACGGCGGGGTCTCGCAGATCTTGCCCGGCTCTTCGTGGATGGCGGTGTCAAGATAAGCGACACCGGTATCGATGCAGGCGCGCAGCACCGACATGTTGAGGAAGGCGGAGCCAACGTTGATCACGATCTGCGATTCGGTCTCGCGGATCAGTGCCTTGGTCGCCTCGACATCGAGGGCGTTGAGCGAGAAGGCCTGGATGTCGGCGGGTACCTTGAGGCTACCCTTGGCCTTGACGCTGTCGATGATGGCCTGGCATTTGGAGATGTTCCGTGACGCAATCGCAATACGACCCAGTTCGTCGTTATGCTGTGCGCACTTGTGGGCCACCACCTTGGCGACACCTCCTGCACCAATGATAAGAACGTTCTTCTTCAATTCAGCTGCTCTCCTTCATGAAAGCCTGTCTTACGACAGGCTCGAAACGTAGTCTTCGAAACCGAACTCGCGCACCACTTCGACGCTGCCGTCGAGTTGCTTGACCGCGATGGATGGCATTTTCAGACCGTTGAACCAGTTTTTCTTGACCATGGTGTAGCCCGCCGTGTCGACGAACGACAGCCGATCACCGATGGCCAGTGGCTTGTCGAATTGGTACTCGCCGAAGATGTCGCCGGCCAGGCACGACTTGCCACAGACCATGTAGGTGTGCGCGCCGTCGTTGGGGGTCATCTTGGCGTTGAGGCGGTAGATCAGCAGGTCGAGCAGGTGCGCTTCGATGGAGCTGTCGACCACGGCGAGGTGCTTGCCGTTGTACAGGGTGTCGAGCACGGTCACTTCCAGCGAGGCGCTGTTGGTGATGGCCGCTTCGCCCGGCTCCAGGTACACCTGTACGCCGTAGGTTTGCGAGAACTGCTTCAGGCGCGCGCAGAAGGCGTCCACCGCGTAGTCCTCGCCGGTGAAGTGGATGCCGCCGCCGAGGCTGACCCACTCGACCTTGTGCAGCAGATGGCCGAAGCGCTCCTCGATGTGCGTGAGCATCTTGTCGAACAGGCCGAAGTCGCCGTTCTCGCAGTTGTTGTGGAACATGAAGCCGGAGATCTTCTCGATCACCTTCTCGATCTTCTCTGGATCCCACTCGCCGAGGCGGCTGAACGGGCGCGCCGGGTCGGCCAGCAGGTAGTCGGAGCTGCTCACCTGCGGGTTGACGCGCAGCCCGCGCACCTTGCCTTCGGACTGCTCGGCAAAGCGCTCGAGCTGGCCGATGGAGTTGAAGATGATCTTGTCGCAGTTCTCGAGCATCTCTTCGACTTCGTCGTCGGCCCAGGCCACGCTGTAGGCATGGGTTTCGCCTGCGAACTTCTGGCGGCCGAGCTTGAGCTCGAACAGCGAAGACGAGGTGGTGCCGTCCATGTACTGCTGCATCAGGTCGAATACCGACCAGGTAGCGAAACACTTGAGGGCAAGCAGTGCCTTGGCACCGGAGTGTTCGCGCACGTAGGCGATCTTCTCCATGTTGCTCAGCAGCTTGGTTTTGTCGATGAGGTAGTACGGCGTCTTGATCATTTAAAGGCCCCCGGCCAGGCCGGCCAAAAAAAGGACACGCATTGTGCCTTCACTTGCCGCGGTACGAAAGGGCGTGAGGCGCATTTCGTCCGAGTTGTCCACGCACTTGGCCAGGCAAGTGCCATCAGGCCCGTGACTGCGCCGTCCTTGGCGCGGGGTCGGCCGCTATCGCGAAGGACGGCCGAATGTGCTTTTGCATCGGGGCGAGCCCAGTTGAACAGATCAATGTGACGATCCTGATCTGCCGGCGCCACAGGCTGACAGAGCCAGGCTATCACCCCCCAATATCGCCTCTATTAGACCTCTGCCCAGGCTCGGCTAGTCTTTCTGCTGGTTCCGTGAAAAGCCGGTGCACAGGTGTGCCCGGCCATAACCGATGAGGGGCAGGCGCGCTTGGCGAACGCCTGATCCAACACCTGGCAGCGCAATTACAAGAACGCCCGGAAATCTGAATTGAACCGACCCTAAAGGTAGAAGCAGATGGCGAACGAATCGAAATGCCCGTTCCACCAGACCGCCGGTGGCGGCACCAGCAACCGTGACTGGTGGCCTGACCAGCTCAACCTGAAGATCCTCCACCAGCACTCCAGCAAGTCCGACCCCATGGACCCGGACTTCGACTACGCCAAGGCGTTCAAGAGCCTCGACTTCCAGGCCTTGAAAAAAGACCTGAGCGCCTTGATGACCGACTCCCAGGACTGGTGGCCGGCCGACTTCGGCCACTATGGCCCATTGTTCATCCGCATGGCCTGGCACAGCGCCGGTACCTATCGCATCGGCGATGGCCGTGGCGGCGCCGGCTCCGGCCAGCAGCGCTTCGCCCCGCTCAACAGCTGGCCGGACAACGTCAGCCTGGACAAGGCCCGGCGCCTGCTATGGCCGATCAAGCAGAAGTACGGCAACAAGATCTCCTGGGCCGACCTGATTGTGCTTACCGGCAACGTCGCCCTGGAGTCCATGGGCTTCAAGACCTTCGGCTTCTCCGGTGGCCGCGCCGATGTGTGGGAGCCCGACGAGGACGTGTACTGGGGCTCGGAGAAGGTCTGGCTGGGTGGTGACACCCGCTACGGCAAGGAACAGGTCAAGGCCCAGCCGCCCGGCCAGGGTGACCTGGTGGCCGAGCCCGCCAAGCATGGCGAGGAGCAGAACCGCGACCTGTCTGCCGAGCGCAACCTGGAAAACCCGTTGGCCGCCGTGCAGATGGGCCTGATCTACGTCAACCCGGAGGGCCCGGAAGGCGAGCCCGATCCGGTGAAATCCGGCAAGGATATCCGCGAGACCTTCGGCCGAATGGCCATGAACGATGAAGAGACCGTGGCGCTGATCGCCGGCGGCCATGCCTTCGGCAAGACCCACGGTGCCGGCCCCGCCGACAACGTCGGCGCCGAGCCGGAAGCCGCGGGCCTCGAGCTGCAGGGCCTGGGCTGGAGCAACAAGTTCGGTACCGGCAAGGGTGGCGACACCATCACCAGCGGCCTGGAAGTGACCTGGACCTCGACCCCGACGAAGTGGAGCAACGAGTACCTGAACAACCTGTTCAACTTCGAGTGGGAACTGACCAAGAGCCCGGCTGGCGCCCACCAGTGGCGGCCGAAGGATGGCAAGGGCGCGGGGACCGTGCCTGATGCCCATGATCCCGGCAAGAAGCACGCGCCGTCGATGCTCACCTCTGACCTGGCGCTGCGCTTCGACCCGATCTATGAGCCCATCGCCCGGCGCTTCAAGGACAACCCCGACCAGCTCGCCGATGCCTTCGCCCGTGCCTGGTACAAGCTGATCCACCGCGACATGGGCCCGCTGGCACGCTACCTCGGGCCGGAAATGCCCAACGAGGAACTGCTGTGGCAGGACCCGCTGCCCAAGGCAGGGCCTCAACCCAGCGACGCCGATATCGCCGCGCTCAAGGCCAAGGTGCTGGCTTCTGGGCTGAGTGTCGGCGAACTGGTGTCCGCCGCCTGGGCCTCGGCCTCGACCTTCCGCGGTTCCGACAAGCGCGGCGGCGCCAACGGCGGTCGCCTGCGCCTGGCTCCGCAGAACGGTTGGACGGCGAACCAGGGGCTGGACAAGGTGCTGGCGGCGCTGGAGAAGATCCGCAACGAGGGCGGGAACACGATCTCCCTGGCCGATCTGATCGTGCTGGCCGGCAGCGCGGCGGTGGAGAAAGCCGCCAAGGATGTCGGGCACAACATCAGCGTGCCGTTCCATCCGGGGCGCGTGGATGCCTCGCAGGAGCAGACCGATGTCGAGTCGTTCGCGGTGCTTGAGCCTCTGGCCGACGGTTTCCGCAACTTCAGCAAGGCGCGCTACAGCGTCAAGGCCGAGAAATTGCTGCTGGACAAGGCCCAGTTGCTGACGCTCACCGCACCGGAGCTGACCGTGCTGATCGGCGGCCTGCGGGTGCTTGGCGCCAACCATGGCGGCAGCAAGGAGGGTGTGTTCACCGACAAGGTCGGCGTGCTCAGCAACGACTTCTTCCGCAACCTGCTGGACATGGGCGTGGAGTGGAAACCGACTTCGGCGGACAACGAAGCGTTCGAGGGCCGTGACCGCAAGACCGGCCAGGTGAAATGGACCGCCAGCCGGGTCGACCTGGTGTTCGGCTCCCATGCGCAGCTGCGTGCCTTGAGCGAGGTGTATGGCAGCAGCGATGCCAGGGAGAAGTTCGTCAAGGACTTCGTCGCGGCGTGGGTGAAGGTGATGGAGCTGGACAGGTTCGATTTGCCTTGATTCCCGAAGGTCAGGGGGCGCTGTGCGCCCCCTTTTAACCCTTGGGTAATAGCCTTCAACCCGCAGCGGCTTGCGGTTCGTCGGGTGTCGGGTCCAGTTCGAAGTATTCAGGCGGTACGTCTCCCCAATCGGTGGGGTAGCGTATGACCAGTCGATTATGTACCGCATCGAATGACATCCCGTCGACGAAGCATTCACTGGCCATGCGGGGGTGTTGCCTGAGCATTCCTGCCAGATGCGCCCTGACCCATTGCAGAAGCTCGATGTGAAGTGTTCTCCAGGTCGATCCATAGTCACTGTCTTCCTTGGAGACCACGAAACCGAGCACGTTGAGGCTATATCCCAGCAGGCGAACGCTATCGAGATCCGGGCATCGCTTGATCGTGTTCAGGAGCTGCTCATGTACGATGGACTGGATCGCTGTACCTGCATCGCTCCTGAGTGCGCAGGAGTTGAGGATGTCCTCCCAGACCAGTTTGGCCTGGATCTTCCTCGCTACGGGGCGTGGCTTGCGTACGCAAGAGGCTGCTTTGATCAGGTCAAGGATGATCTTGGCGATAGTTGTGTGCGGCAGGGGCGCAGGCGCTTTGTGCTTGTCCAGCATTTCGACCATGTCCTCGATCAATTCTCCAAGGGCCTGGAGGCGCTGGAAAAGATCGTCGTCGGGCCGTAGTTCCTGAACTGACAGATCCGCATTCAGATCTGCATACATCCCGCGAATATTTAGATATGCCCAATGCAGCGAATTGGGATTCATCGTGCAGGGCCCCTTCACATACGTAGCGAACGCTTCCCGGACCAGGTGGAGATAAGCGCGCCATTGTTCGAGATCCCATGGGGTTCTGCGCGAAGTGTAGGGAGAGAGCAGCATGCTGATACCGTTGACCATGTTCAGGTCGCCCCACAGTGCCCTGATAACCGGGTAGTCCTTCAAGCCCAGCTCTTCATGTTGCAATTCTACGAACAGGAATGAGTCACGATTGTTGATGGCGGCGGTCAGGACATTTCGTGCCAGGTTTTCTGCTTCGGGACCATACGCCTCCTGTGCGCGGATCTCGTTGAACAAGCTGATGATCAACTTTGGTGCGCTTTCCACGAAAACCTTGCAGAACCTGGGGCTGGCAATGGTGTTGAGTAGCTCACGGGCGCGTGCTGTGGTCTTGAGATTGCCTTTCGGCGCCCGTTCGGCAGCATGGCTGATAATGCTGCTGGATGATCGGATCAGTTCTGCTGCGACAATCGTCAATTCGCCCGTGGACCCACGCTGTAGACGAGACTCGACACTCTTGCCGAACTGTCTGGCATTGCAGTGATTGAAGACTGGAGGTCTCAGGAACGCGACAATCAACCACGTGCTGAATACCGCGAAGAACACCAGGCCCAGCATGAATTGCCAGATTTCGGGAGTGATCGGTCCCTTCAGGGGCATCCACCATTGGCTGTAGCGCCATAGATCAGTAATCAGTACCACTACACCCAGCGCCAGGATGATAGCGATCGAGGTGTCTCGTACCCTGAACCCGGCGGTCTCTATACGAAACTTGTAGCGTACATCGGCAATGGTCCAGACCAGCAGGGTCAGGGCCAGGCCACTGAGCAGTTCGGCGAAACCAAAGAGCTTGGGCGCATTCTTGTCCAGCTGGAAACATTCGAAAGCGATTCCCGCCAGAGTGCAGACATCTGTAGCCATCAGCGCATCCTTTACATGGCATTGACCGACTCACGGCTCAGTGAGTAGGAACAAGACAGGTGGCCCCCATCAGGCCACCGAGGCCACGCATGCTAATGCATGGCCTATCGCCATGTCTTGATGCTGTCGACAGCGCGTGCAATCAGTCCGTCGACATCGCTTTATCGCTATCGGCATGCCGGCGCGCGCCTTCGCTTTCACGGTGTAGTGAAACCTGCGATGTCTCCGGTAACGCCAACCCGCCCACCAACGCCAGCAAGGCAATCACCACCAGGTAGAACGCCGGCGCCAGGCGGCTGCCGCTTTGTTCGATCAACCAGGTCGCCACCAGCGGCGCGGTGCCGCCAAACAGGGTGTAGGCAACGTTGTAGGTGATCGCCGAGGCGGTGTAGCGGCTGCGGGTGGGGAAGCACTCCGACAGCAGCGCGGCGGTGACCACGCCACTCATCAGCGCGCCGATGGCCAGCAGGATCACCCCCAGCAATGCCCCGGTCAGCGACCCCGAACTGGCCAGCCAGTAGGCCGGGAATACCGCCACCATCACCCACAGGCAAGTGAAGCCGATGGTCCGGCGTCGCCCGACACGATCGGAAAAGGCGCCCGCCAGCGGGCAACCGGCGGCGGCGAACAGCAGCGCCACGGTCGAGACCAGGAGCGCCTGGGCGCGGCTCAGGTGGCCGACCGTCTGCAGGTAGGTGGCGAAGTAGGTGGTGAACATGTAGAACGACAGCGCTGTCAGCGAGATGAACGCGCCAAGGTTGCGGATGGTGCGGCCATGGTGGCGCAGGGTGTCGCCCAACGGCGAATGGTTGTGGGCCTTGCCTTCGGCGATTGCCTGGCGAAACGCCGGGGTTTCCTCCATGCGCCAGCGCAGGTACAGGCCGACCAGGCCCAGGGGCGCGGCGACGAGGAACGGAATACGCCAACCCCAGGCATTCATCGCCTCGGCAGTGAGGCTCGCCTCCAGGCCATAGGCGATGACCGCCGCGCAGGCGAAGGCGGAGAAGGTCGAGACCGGCACGAAGCTGCCGTAGAACGCCCGTCTGCCCCGTGGCGCGTGCTCCATCAGGTAGGCGCAAGCGCCGGCATATTCACCCCCAGCGGAAAACCCCTGCAGGCAACGGGCAAGGGTGAGCAGCGCCGGGGCCAGCACGCCGATGCTGGCATAGGTCGGCAGCAGGCCGATCAGCGTGGTGGAGCCGGCCATCAGCAGGATGGTCAACGACAGTATGCGCTTGCGCCCGAGGCGGTCGCCCAGCGCGCCGAACACGATGCCGCCCAGCGGGCGCAGGGCGAAGGCCACGGCAAACACGGCGAAGGTCTTGAGCAGGGCGACGCTTTCATCCTCGCTGGCGAAGAACTGGCTGGCGATCAGCGTGGCGAGGAAACCGTAGACGGCGAAGTCGAACCATTCGACGAAGTTGCCAATGGCCGAGGCAGCGATCACCCGCCGCAAGGTGGCGGGTGGGACCTCGTGGGCGATGGACATGGGGTGCTCTCCGGTGGTCTTGGCAGCCTGGACGGATGCGACGCGCTCGGGGCGCGCCGTCGTTGTTCTCGGGCCAGTAGACAAGCGGTAGGGCGAGGGCGCTTTGTCGGGGGCGACATCCGGATGCCTGTTAGCACCGGATGTGGGACTCAGGGCCGCGGCATCGGCAGGCGAGAGATCAGCACAAGGGGGGCGATCACTTCCACCTGGTCGTTCTCGAACAGGCCTTCAGGCACTGGCGGGTAGGTGGTTCTCCAGCATTCGTGCTCGACCAGTTGCTTCAATTGGCTCAAGGAAGATGCCGTGACGCCCAAGGGCAACAGCCGTTCATGGGCAATCGAACTGCGCACGGCCTTGCAGGCGATGGGGCGATTGTTCCGGTCCAGGGTGAGCTTGAGCGTGACTACGCCAACCAGAGTGCCTTGGTTGGCGGCATCGATGCGGTTGATGAGGGCGCTCTGCATGGCCGCCGTGAAACCGGACAGGGCGGCGGCGTCGACTTTCGCGCTGGCCTCGGGGTTCGCGCTGCAGGCCACGAGGGTGAGCAGGCCAAGCGCTGCCAGGGGGGAGAGGGTGAAACGCTGGATCTTCGACACGGCAACGTCCTTGGAGGCAAACACCGGTACCTGCGTGTACCGGTTTGAGAAGGGGCGGTAGCTTAATGTGACTGCGCCTCATTCTTCAGGGGGAAGGCTTCCCCTCACTCACGGTCGCAACGCGCAGGCAGCGGCCAGGTGTGGGGCGGGCGCTGATCTTTCAGCTGCTCGGGCACCTCGATCGGCGGCTCGTCCGGGCCAAGCGCAGTCTCGATCTGGCGAACGCTGCGCAAGTATGGGTCCAGGTCGGTACCGAGTCCGGCCTGGTGCGGGATCCACCAGGCGATGACCTGGGGCTGTCCGTGTTCATCCTCGGTCAGCAGCACCTTCCAGAACGCCTCGGGCGTGGCGATGCCGTGGGACTGGACGAAGGCATCGTTGTCCAGGGCCGCGCCGGCATGGCCGAACACCACGCCACCGATTACCGTCACCGGGCGCAGGTCGCGGTAGCACTCGGTCAGCAGCTCGGTCTGGTACCAGGTGCGGCTATTGTGCGAGGCCAACTGCGGGACGATATTGCTCATCAGGTTGGAGGCGTCCATCGCCGCCCGGTCGTCGTCGAAATGATTGTTGGCTGCCAGGTGGCCGCGGTGATAGCCCTTGGGTGTCGAGTAGGCCTTGGCCGAGAACTGGCCCATGCAACCCTCGGGCAGGCTGCGATCGATACGGAAGTTATCGACGCGAGGCAGGTGACCCTGGTCATTGTCGAGGGTGAAGCTGAAACGGTGCGGCTCGCCGCGCTGGCAGTCGTACCAGAGCCGGAAGCGCCCATGGTCGAGCAGGGTCAGCGGCGTGGCGGCAGGCTCGGGAGGTGTTGGGGAGGGCAGGCGGGGCGCGCACGAGGTCAGGCTCAGGGCCAGCAACAGGAACAGCAAACGGCGCATGGCGCGTCTTCCTTGAACAAAAGCGCGGGATGTTACAGCAGTCTGCAGGAGGCCGGCCTTTTTCCGGCCTGTGCTGGCGAAGTGTCAGGCCTGGCTGTCGATGCACACGCGGTTGCGCCCCTTCTGCTTGGCCCGGTACAGCGCCTGGTCAGCTTTGCGCAGGGTATCGCCAGGCTCGTCACCCGTCAGGGGCTGCCAGCTGGCCACGCCCAGGGACAGGGTAATCCCGCCGATAGGTTCGATAGGGGTATGCTCCACGGTCAGGCGCAGGTGGCCGGCGATGGCGGTCGCCACCTCCAGGCCCGCGCCCGGCAGGAGCATCAGGAACTCCTCGCCACCGGTGCGGCACAGCAGGTCGCCCTCACGGCAGGTACCACGCATCAGGCCTGCCAGCCGCTGCAGGACCAGGTCGCCGATGTCATGGCCGTGGTTGTCGTTGATCCGCTTGAAATGGTCGATGTCCAGTACCACCACGGCGAAGCCGCGTTTCTCGGCCTGCAGCAAACGCAGTGCCTGCTGCAGGCCACGGCGGTTGAGCAGTCCGGTGAGCGGGTCGGTCTGGGCGTCATGGTTGAGTCGGCCGATGCGCTCCTGCAACAGGTTCAGGCCGAACAGCAGGGCGCGTTTGAGCTCCGCAGCCTCGGCGTACCAGGCGCGAACCTGGTGGATGCGCTCGGTGGTCTGTTGCTCGCCCGTGCCCCGGGCGACCGTGGCCAGTTGCCTGAGCGGGTGGGCGATGACTTGCGTCAGCCAACACAGCAGCAGGCAGCCGAGCAGGGCCAGCGGCGCGGAAATGGCGATGACATTGAGGATCAGGTGGCGCAGCGGTGCCACGGTCTGTTGCAGCGGTTGCTGGGAAACGATGGCCCAGCCGGTGCTGGGCACCGTGGCGAAACCGGCGAGCATTTCCACGCCCTGGCTGTTCACCAGCCGGCGGGTGCCTTGGTCAAGATGGGGGAGCTCGTCGACCAGCGAGTTGTCGCCCACCAGCGTGCCGACCCGCTGGCTGTCGGGGTGGAACAGCAGTCGACGGTTGCGATCAATCACGTAGAGGTAGGCGCCGTTCTGGTAGAAGTGCGTGCCCAGCAGGCTGTTGAGCAAGTTGCGTTCGCGCAGGTACAGGCTGCCGCCGATATAGCCCTGGTAGCGTCCGTCGGCGTCGAAGATCGGCTGCGACATGATCACCAACAGGTTGCCGGCCGCCGACAGGAAGGGCGTGGAAACCAGCGTACGGCGCTCGCGCAAGGCTTCCCGGGACGCGGCCGAGCTGGCCTGGGTACCGGCCAGGTGTTGCAGTGGCGCTGGCGCAAGCGTGCGCACCACACCTTGGGCGCTGACTCGCAAGGTTGAGTTGAACAGGTTGCTTTGCTGTTGCAGGCGGTCGATTTCAGCCTGTACCAGGTTAACGTCATCGGGGTGCCGGGCACATTGGCTGGCGCTGTAGGCCAGTTGCTGCAGGGCGTTGCCCAGGGTGTTCTCGGTCACGGCGGCCACTTTGGCGGCGTAGGCCCGGTTGGCTTCCAGGGCACTGTCGATCAGCAGTTGGCGTTGCACACGGTAGCTGGCGAAGTAACTGGCCAGCAGCATCACCAGCGCGGTGATGGCGCAGAGCGCGAGGATGAGAGTGCGCAGGTCGGGGCGCCGAGCGTGGGGGGGCATGTATCGCAATCCTTGGCCTCATGGGATGCAGCAGGTGCCTCACCTTACGCGCTAGGCGCAAGGTGAACCATGCAGGCGGGCAATTGCAGGGTTGGATTACGCAGGGCGCTCCGGCTTCTCACAGCTATCACGGACTTTGCCGTGATTGATTCCTGTGCCCTACAGGGTCAGGGCGCGTCCTGTTGCAGTGCTCGCAGGTCATCCTCGACCTGCTGCATGCGCGCCTGAGCCAGGGCCTGGACCTGGGGGTCGCTGGCGCTCTCGCGCATCAGCCGGGTGAGCTTCTCGCTCAGGCGCTTGCCCTCGTCGCTCTGGCCCAGTTCCCTGGCTTTGGCCGGGTCGCGGGTGGCCTGGACGATGCTGGCGAATTCGGCGTCGTCGAAGTGCTCCTCGCTGTACAACTTGAAAAGGTCCTGGCGCTGATCCTCGACGGTGAGGTGCTTGCGCAGCACCTCCTTGATCTTGTCCTGGGGCACCTGCGCGTGGTTCATGGCCAGCAGCCCGGCCATGCGTTCGATGTTGTGGTCGTAGGCTTCCTGCAAGGGCAGGTTGGCGAGGATCTGTTCCTCGCGGCTGGGCTTCTGGTCGCAGGCGGCGAGGGCGCCGAGCAGGAGCACGGGCAACAGCAGTCGGGTCAGGCGGGACATGGGGCAGCCTTGGGCACGTTAAGGCCTGCGAGTTTACTGCAAACCCATGCGCAAATTCAGCGTTGCAACGGATTGCGCAGGCGCACCCAGACAATCGCCGGCAGGGCCATCAGCAGCCATTTCAGGTAGCGGTTCACTTCGTAGTGCTCGCAGGCGATGCCGATGCTGGTGCAGACCACCACCACCGCCACGAACTGGATCATTCTTTCCATCGGCAGGTTTCCATCATTGCTGGGGCCGGGAGGGCCGCGGCGCGCACTTTAGCAGTGGCGCGGGCGCGCAGGCCAGGATGCCATACGGCGTAACACTTTTACGGCGCTCCATGCGCACCCCCACGGTCGCCTTGCTGCTGGGCTGCTGGGCTGCTTCGATGGCAAGGGCGCCCAGGCCCTGCGGCCCACATCGCATTCGTTTCGTGCTTGCCGGCCACGCTGGTGGAAGTTGGGGTAAGCGTTATCATGTCGTCCGCTTGCCCATACCCCTCAAGGACGACCCGCATGCTACAGCGCAACAGGATGGTGCCCGAACTGATCGTCAGCGACCTCGACAGCAGCCTGGATTTTTGGGTGTCGTTGCTGGGCTTCGAGATTGCCTATCAACGCCCGGAGCAGCGTTTCGCCTACCTCGACCTGCACGGCGCGCAGGTGATGCTCGAGCAGCTCGATGCCGATGATCACTGGCTCACCGGGCCGCTGGAAAAACCCTTTGGGCGGGGGATCAACCTGCAGATCGATGTCCCCGCTGTCGCGCCGCTGCTCGAACGGCTGGAGCGCCATCGCTGGCCGTTGTTCCAGGCATGCGAGGAAGTCTGGTATCGCGCAGATGCCGTCGAAGTGGGGTTGCGCCAGTTCCTGGTCCAGGACCCCGATGGCTACCTGTTGAGGTTGGCGCAGAAACTGGGCGAGCGTCCGGTTGCGTTATCCGCGCGGTAGCCCTTGCTACCAGCCCCTGCAGCTGGCGTCTGACAGGCCGTCCCAACCGACACCCGCCATGCTCAACACCGTGTTCATTTCCATTCCCGACGTATTCACCTACCGTCTCCTTCCACCCCATCACAAGGAGATCACGCATGCCCGAGCTTGCGTTGTACAAGGTGAAACTGCTGGACGAATTCGAGGCTCGCGAGGACGACTGGAGCTTCGGCCACTTCGAGCGCCGGCTGACCCAGGTCAAGCCCGCCGCCAACTATCAGGACGCCAAGGGCATCATCAAGGCCGCTCACCTGGCGAACAACTGGCCGAATACGGTAAAGCGCTACCTGCTGAGCAACTACCGCGCCCACGGTAATGTCAGCAGCGAGCTGACCGAAACCTTCATGCAGGTACTGGCCAGCCTGACGCCGCAGGAGATGAAGGCCTGGAAGCTGCCGCAGGTAAACCAATCGGCCTGATCGCCACCAAGTCGACTCCCACGGGATGGCGCATGGCCTCAGGCTGGCGCGGTCGGTGTGGGAGCCGGCTTGCCGGCGATGCGCCGCGTGAGCGGCGCTTTCCATGCCGACTCAGGCACGAAACCGCAGCACCCGCGCCCCATCATACGGATCGACCAGGTAGTGCCCCCGCACCCCAAACGTCCCCAACAACCGCTCCGGCGTCAACACCGCCTCCGGCTTGCCTAGCGCAACCAACCGCCCTTGATCGAGCACGGCCAGCCGGTCGCAAGTCAGTGCCTGGTTGAGATCATGCAGCGCCACCAGCGTCGTCACCGGCAGCGCCTGCACCTGGCGTAGCAAGCCGAGCTGGTGCTGGATATCGAGATGGTTGGTCGGCTCGTCCAGCAACAGCACCTGCGGCCGTTGCGCCAGCGCCCGGGCGATGTGCACGCGCTGGCGTTCGCCGCCAGACAGTTCGCCCCATAGCCGTCGGCGCAGGTGGCTGGCGTCGGCGTCGGCCAGCGCCTGTTCGACGATGGCGCGGTCATCGTTGCCGAACGGTGCCAGGGCCGAGAGCCAGGGCGTTCGGCCCAGGGCGACGGCGTCGTACACGCTGATGGCGTCCAGGGTGTCGGCCTGTTGCTCGACCAGGGCCAGGCGTTGGGCGATATGCCGGCGCGGCATGCGCTCCAGCGCTTCACCGAGCAGGCGCACGTTGCCACTGCTGGGCGTGCGCAGGCCGGCGAGCAGCTTGAGCAGGGTGGACTTGCCCGAGCCGTTGGGGCCGACCACGCCGAGGGTTTCGCCAAGCATCACGCTCAGGTCGACCCCCTGCAGCACATCGCGCCCGCCCAAGCGCAGGCCGAGCCCTTGGCAGGTGAGCGGCGCGTCGGCGATGGTGGTCATCACGCTCATGGGCGCCCCCGGCGGCTGATCAGGATCAGCGCGAACACCGGTGCGCCGATCAAGGCCGTGACCACTCCCACCGGGATCACCTGGCCGGCGATCAGGGTGCGCGAGAGGATGTCGGCGATAATCAGGAACAGCGCACCGCCCAGGGCACTGGCCGGCAGCAGGCGGCTATGCCCGGGGCCGAGCAGCAGGCGCAAGGCGTGGGGGATGACCAGGCCGACGAAGCCGATGGCGCCGACGATGGACACCATCACCGCGGTGACCAGCGCCGCGCAACTGATCAGCAGCAGCTGTGTACGGCGCACCGGTACGCCCAGCGAGGCCGCCGAGTCGGCACCGAAGGTAAAGGCGTCCAGTGCCCGGCGTTGCCACAGGCATATCGCGAGGCCGAACAGAGCGACCGGCACCGCCAGCCACACCGACGGCCAGCGCACGCCGCTGAGGTTGCCCAACAGCCAGAACAGGATGCCGCGGGCCTGCTCGGCGGTGGCCGACTTGGTGATGAGAAAGGCGGTGAGCGCGTTGAACAGCTGCGAGCCGGCGATGCCGGCGAGGATCACCTGGGCGTTGTCATGGCGGCTGCCACTGGCGCGCGACAGCAGCAGCACCAGGGCGAATGCCGCCAGCGCGCCGATGAAGGCGCCTGCCGACAGCGACAGCACCGCGCCGCCCAGGCCGAACAACCCCACCGCCACCGCACCGGTCGAGGCACCGGCCGACAGGCCCAGCAGATACGGTTCGGCCAGCGGGTTGCGCAGCAGCGCCTGGAGGATCACCCCGCAGGTCGCCAGCCCCGCGCCACAAGCGGCGGCGACCAGGGTGCGCGGCAGGCGGTAGTTCCAGACGATGCCGGCGTCGATCGGGTCGACGGCATGGCCGGCCTGCCACAGCTGGTTGGCCAGCACCTGCCAGATCGCCTCGGCGCCGACTCGGGTCTCGCCGATGGCAATCCCGGCAAGCATGGCCAGGCACAGGGCGAGCAAGGCAAAGAGGCTGATGGGCAGCAGGCGGTTCATGACTGGGGTGCTTTACCGCTGGCGAAGGCGCTGGACAGCACGTCCAGGCCGCGGAACAGGCGGATGCCGGCCTGCATGGCGTCGGCATCGAGGACGATGATGCGGCCGTGCTTGACCGCGTCCATATTGCGCGTGACCGGGTCGCTGCGCAGGAAGTCGAGTTTTTTCTGGTAGTCGTCGGCCGGGTAGCGACGGCGGTCCATGCGCGCGACGATCAGCCAGGTGGGGTTGGCCCTGGCCAGGGTCTCCCAGCCCACGGTAGGCCATTCTTCGCTGGATTCGACCACGTTGCGCACGCCGAGGGTCTGCAGCATGTAGTCGGCCACGCCCTGGCGGCCGGCGACATAGGGGTCGGTCTTGAGGTCGGCGCTGGAAAACCAGAACAGCGCGCTGGTGTGCGCCAGGTCCTGGCCGGCCAGGCGCTGCCTGGCCTGTTCCAGCTGGCCCTGGAGCTCGGCATTCAGGCGCGCGCCACGTTCCTGCACGTCGAAGATCTCGGCCAGCTGGCTGACGCTCTTGTAGATGCTCTGCACCTTGAACGGCTGCAGGCGGGTGCCGTCGGCGCCCACCAGGTTGTCCTTGCCCTCGCAGTCCGAGGGCAGCAGGTAGGTGGGGATGCCCAGCTCCTGGAACTGCTCGCGGGTGCCGACCGCGCCCTGGGCGCCGATCATCCACTCGAACTGCGCCGTTACCAGTTGCGGACGTTTGCCGACCACCGCCTCGAAGCTCGGTTCGTTGTCGGCCAGACGCGGGACCTTGTCGTTCTGCGTCTTGAATTCCGGCAGCACGTTGTTGAACCACAGCGAGGTGCCCGCCAGCCGCTCACCGAGGCCCAGGGCATAGAGCAGCTCGGTGCCGGCCTGGCCGACGGTCACCGCCCGTTGCGGGGCCTGGGTGAAGGTCTGCGGCATGCCGCAGTTGTCGACGGTCAGCGGGTACTGGGTGGCGCTGGCGTGGGCCAGGCCCGACAGGGACAGGCCGGCGAGGAGGGCGGCGAGGCGGTGCGGCATGGTGGGGCGATCTCCTGGGTGGTGCACGGAATGGCCCACGGACAGGCATCGCCCGGCAGCCTGCGCAAGCACGCGGCCAGGGCGGATGACCATCCCGGACACCCCGCCGGTTGGTGAATGCGTGCCGGCAGGTCTCCTGACTGGTGCGTCCAGGCCGGCGCCAGCCTTCCCGGGTCGGCAGACCCAGTGGCATCGATGGCGCAGGCTCGGCACCTACAGTTGCGGGGGCAGTTCCCTTTGGATCGCCAGTGGCGAGCCCGGGATTCCCTTTTGATTCCGTGTGGAAACCGGCGGGCGGCATGGTAGACCATCGGGCTGTCGGGTGAAAACGCTTTTACAGGTACTTGAGCCAGGCGATATCGCGCCGTCGCGCTTTCAGCCGGGCGAACCAGCGCACCGGCAGGTACAGGACAAGTGGCAGCAGCACGGCGGTCAGCCATACCGCCCCGATGCCATCGAAACCGAAATAGCGGCCCTGGTTCAGGCCAAACAGTGCCACGCAGGCCACGTACAGCAGCTTGAGCGCATACAGGTGCAGCAGGTAGAAGAACATCGGCGCTGCGCCAAACACCGCAAGCGGGCCGATCCAGCGGGCGTCGCCGGCACGCTCGAAGCCGCGCAGCAGGAGCAGGCCGACGCCAAGGGTCAGGGCCAGGAACAGCAGCGACGGTGGGTATTTGGTGATATTGAAGAAGCTCATCAGCGTCTGCCCGACGCGGGCGTAGAGGCTCCAGGGGGCTTCGCCGTAGCCATTGAGCAGGCGCAGCGCGACGAACCCAAGCAGCAGGCCCGCGCCGGCCCATAGCAGACGCTGCTGGCGCTTGCCGGCGTCGCTGCCCCGGGCAAACCACGGCCCGAGCCCATAACCCAGGGCGATCACGCCGATCCACGGCAACAGCGGGTAGGACGTGCGCAGGCGCAGATGTTCGCCTACCTCCAGCCAACTGCGCTCATGCAGGATCGCCCATGGCACATGCAGCGCCGATTCCGGCCTGAAGTGCAGGCCATCGAGCAGGTTGTGACCGGCGACGATCAGCGCGCCGAGGGCGAGCAGCGCCGGGCGCGGCAGCCACACCAGCAGTGACAGGGCGAGCATGCTCAGGCCGATGGCCCAGATCACCTGCAGGTAGATCACGCTCGGAGGCAACTGGAAGGTCCAGGCGAAGTTGACCAGGGTGAATTCCAGCACCACCAGGAACAGACCGCGCTTGAACAGGAACACCGAGACATCGCCACGGCCCTGGTGCTTTTCGCCATACAACCAGGCCGATAGCCCGGTAAGCAGCACGAACACCGGCGCGCAGAGGTGCGCCAGGGTGCGGCTGGCGAACAGGCTGGGTTCGGTGGCGTCGATGGTCATCGGGTCGCTGACCTGGCGGTGCAGGAAGAACGTTTCGCGCACGTGATCCAGCAGCATGAACAGGATCACCAGGCCACGCAGGGCGTCGATGCTTTGCAGGCGTTGGGGGAGTTGGGGGCTGGCCATTGAAAAAAGTCGCAAACAGTGGAAGTAAAATGTTATCTCATAACAATTTTTCAATCCACTGGCCTGCATTTACATCGAGGCGCCTGACGCCATCGCGGCACGCTCGCTCCAGCTCATGCGCTATTCCTGGAGCGGGCCTGCGCCGCGATGGTATCGTTCGCCCCGTTGGGACGCGATCTGGCTTCAGAGATCCAGCACCAACCGCGCCGAGCGCGCCCGCGACACGCACAGCATCATGCTCTGCTGCGCGGCCTTTTCCTCGTCGCTGAGGTATTGGTCGAAATGCTCGGCCTCGCCTTCGAGGATCGCCGTCTCGCAGGTGCCGCACACGCCTTCGCGGCACAGGCACTCGACCTTCGCGGCCTTGGACTTCTCGATGGCCTGCAGGATGGTCATGCCTGCCTCGACTGCCAGCTCGGTGCCTGAACGGGCCAGCACCACCGTGAAGGCCGCACCTGTGGCCGGCGCGGCGGCGGCGAACTGTTCCCAGTGCACCCGCGATTCGGCGATGCCAGCGGCGGCGGCGGTGGCGATCACCGCGTCGATCAGCGGCTTGGGCCCGCACACATAGAGGTGGGCGTCATCGGCCAGGCCCGCGCACAGCGCGGCGAGGTCGAGCTTGCGGTCCAGGCTGTCGATGTAGAACCGCGTGTTGCCGGCATGCGGGCCTTGTTCCAGGTCGCCCTGGAAGGCGCCGTGTTCCGGGGCGCGGAAGGCGTAGTGCAGCTCGTAGGGGGTGGCGCCCCCTTCCAGCTCGTGCAACTGCGCCAGGAACGGGGTAATGCCGATGCCGCCGGCGATCAGCACATGGCGCCCGGCATCGGCGTCCAGGGCGAACAGGTTGTTGGGGGTGGAGATGGTCAGCTCGCTGCCCACCGCTACCTGGTTGTGCATGAACGCCGAACCGCCCTTGGACTGCTCCTCGAGCCGCACGCCGATCTGGTAGCTGTGCAACTGGCGCGGGTCGCTCATCAGCGAGTAGGCATTGCTGAACTGGCTGCCGCAGGCGGATTGCATCTGCACGATCACGTGGCTGCCACCGCTGAAGGCGGGCAGGGCGGCGCCGTCGGCGCGGGCCAGGGTGAAGCGCTTGATCTGCGGCGTGGCCTGTTCCACACCGGTCACGCGCACCTTGAACATCTCGTATTGCTTGGCCATGGCGTACCTCGACAACAAAGCCCCGCGCCAGGCCCTGGCGCGGGGCGGGGAGCTGGCGTGTGTTCAGTCGTCCAGGTGGGCGACCGCGATCAGGTTGTGGAAGTGGGCGATGCCGTGCTCGCTGACGCCGCTGCGCTGGGCGTCGACCATGATCCGGCCCTGGCCACGGTAGCCGCGGGACTTCAGGCCTTTCTGCACGCTCTCGACCAGGCGCAGGTCCTCGGGGCGGAACACTTCGCGGTACCAGTCGATCAGCTTGTGCTGCTCTTCGCTGAGCTCCTTGTTGAGGAAGTAGATGTCGTAGTGCTGCAGGGTGGTCTCGGCATCGACCGGGAACTCGTAGATCACGGTCATGAAGTTGGCCCCTGGCGGTACGTTGAACATGGTGCACGGCCAGGCCCAGAAGCCGGCGAAGGACGGGTCTTTCACCGACTCGTCGAAGGTGAATGACTGCTCCGACGGTTTGGCCAGGCCATATTGCAGGGTCCAGTTGCCGTGCAGGCTGTGGCTGTACTGGCCGACGTCCACCGAATCGGAGAAGCCAGGGTGGGCCGGGGCGCAGTGGTAGCACTCCAGGTAGTTGTCGACGATGGATTTCCAGTTGGCCGGAGTGTCGCTGACGAAGCGCGCGGCCAGGTGCAGGTCGTCGATCACCGCGCAGGCTTCGCGCATGCGCTTCTGCATGCCCGGCAGCTGGTCTTCGACGGAGCCTGCGTCGTTGTCCATGTTGATGAAGATGAAACCGGCGTATTCCTCCACGCGCAGCTGCACCAGGGTGGAATTGCCTTTGTCGAAGTTGGCCACGTTCTCGCAGTTGCGCGCATGGGCCAGCTCGCCGTCGAGCTTGAAGGTCCAGGCGTGATACGGGCAGGTGATCACATTCTTGGCCTTGCCGCTGCCTTCGAGCAGTTGGTGGCCACGGTGCGGGCAGACGTTGTAGAAGGCCCGCAGCACGTCGTCGCGGCCACGCACGACGATGATGCTCTCGCCGATCACCTGGCGGGTGATGTAGGCGTTCTTCTCGGCGACTTCGCTGCGGTGGCCGACGCAGATCCAGCTGCGGGCGAAGATCGCTTCCTTCTCGTGTTCGAACACGGCGGCCTGGGTGTAGAACTTGGCCGGGAGGGTGAAGGCCTCCTCGGGGTTGGCGCAGAAGTCGGCGGGCAGGCGTTTGAAATCGTTCATGGCTCTATCTCGGTTCTTATTGGTTAACGCGTATCTGATGGTTAACAATCTGGGCAAAAAAATTTGCCAGAACGGGGGCGGGCAAGCCCGCTCCCAGGTTGTATTTCAGTGCACTACGGCAGCGCTACGCGGCGCATGCGGCTGCGGTTCCTCACCCGCCAGGCGGGTGGCCTCTTCCTCGATGCGGTAGGCCGGCACCTGGCCGTAATCGGCCACCAGCCACTTGAAGAACCCGTAGATCTTCACCAGCAGGATCAGCATGAACGGGATCGCGGTAAGCACCACGGCGGTCTTCATGGTCGACAGCGAGGCCTTGGCGAACAGCATGGCCAGTGGCACCAGGGTCAGCACCACGCACCAGAACAGGCGCAGGGTGGGGCTTGGGTCTTCACCTTCGCGCAGGTTGCGGGTGCTGGTGGCGGCCACGGCGTAGGCGGCGGCGTCCATGTGCGAGGCGCAGAACACCGCCATGATGAACAGGTACGCGGCGAGGAACAGCGTGCCCCAGGGCAGGGCCAGCAACAGGTCGGTCACCGCGGCTTCGCCGCCCAGCGTGCCGAGCAGCTTGGGTACGTCGATCTGACCGTTGATGAACTGGTGCATGCTGTAGCTTTCCAGCGCGCCGAAGAAGAACCAGCAACCGAAGCTGCCGCCCAGCAGCAGGGCGAACACCACTTCCTTGATCAGTCGGCCACGGGATACGCGGGCGACGAACATCGCCACGCCAGGGGCGTAGGACACCCACCACAGCCAGTAGAACACCGTCCAGTTGCGGGTGAAGGCGCCGTCGCCGGCCGGGTCGGTGAACAGGCTCATCTGCACGTAATGTTGCAGCATCAGGCCGATGGAATTGGCGGTGTTGTTCAGGGTGAACTGGGTCGGCCCCACCAGCAGGACGATGGCGGCGAATACCAGGGCGCCGATGCAGACCATCTTCGACAGGCGCTGCAGGCCGCCGTCGATGCCGATGTACGAGCTCAGCGAGAACAGCAGCGCCACCGCGCCGATCACCAGCAACTGCACGGTGAAGGTGTTGGGGGTACCGGCCAGGTCGGCAAGGCCGCGGGTCAGGGTCGAGGCGGTGAGCGCCAGCGACACGGTCAGCGCGCCCATCATGGTCAGCAGGAAGATCAGGTCGACGGCGCGGCCGACCGGGCCGGTGGCCTTGAAGCCGGTGACCGCCTCGATGATCGAGGCCAGGTTGAGGCCGCTCTTCTTGCGCACATGGAAGTGATAGGCCATGGCCAGCGAGGCCAGGGCGTAGATCGACCAGGCACTGATGCCCCAGTGGAAGAACGAGTAGCTGACGCTGTATTCCAGAGCCTTGGCCGACATCGGCGCGATGTTCAGGCCTGGGGTCTGGTAGTAGTAGGCCCATTCCATCACGCCCCAGTACAGGGTCGAGGAACCCATGCCGGCGCAGATGAACATGAACACCCAGGTAGCGGTGGAGTACTCGGGCTTGCCGGCACCCAGGCGGATGTTGCCGTATTTGCTGAAGGCCAGGTACAGCACGGCCAGGGAACTGCCGAACACCAGTACCTGGACGCTGGTGCCGAAGGTGCGGGTGGCCACTTCGAACAGCTGGTTGGCCAGGTTTTCGGCCTGGGCAGGGAAGGCGGCAAGGCCGATCACGGTGAGCAGCACGGCCAACAGGCTCACGGCGATCAGGAACACGTCGATCTTTTTGTTATTGGGGGACATCAATTGTCTCCTGGAGCATTTTTTTTGTAGTAGGCGTCAGGCGTTGGGAAGTCCGTATCGAGGTTCTGTGTTTCCTTTCTGTTAACTAATAGATAACAAGTATCTTATGGTTGACAGATTCTGCATTGAATCGAAGTGGGTGGCAATAGGATCGTCGGACAATCCGGATGATTGGGTGGGCTGTCGCTATCGCGGGGCAAGCCCGCTCCCACGCAAAGACGTGTTTCTACTTGTGGGAGCGGGCTTGCCCCGCGATGACCTGACGTCAAATCAGGCGCCGAGCAGCTCGGCGATGGCCTTGCCCACTTCCTGGGTCGAACGGCTACCACCCATGTCGCGGGTGGTGTCGCCGTTGGCGATCACCGTCTCGATGGCCTTGAGGATGTCGTCGTGGGCCGCCTGGTAGCGGGCATCGTTGTTCTCCTGGCCGAGGAACTCGAGCATCAGCGCGCCGGACCAGATCATCGCGATCGGGTTGGCGATGTTCTTGCCGTAGATGTCCGGCGCCGAGCCATGCACCGGCTCGAACAGCGAGGGGAACTTGCGCTCGGGATTGAGGTTGGCCGACGGCGCGATGCCGATGGTGCCGGCGCACGCCGGGCCGAGGTCGGAGAGGATGTCGCCGAACAGGTTGGAGGCCACCACCACGTCGAAACGCTCAGGCTGCAGCACGAAACGGGCGCAGAGGATGTCGATGTGCTGCTTGTCCCAGCTGATCTCGGGGTAGCGGGCGGCCATGGCGGCGGTGCGCTCGTCCCAGTAGGGCATGCTCACGGCCATGCCGTTGGACTTGGTCGCCGAGGTCACGTGCTTGCGCTCGCGGGTCTGCGCCACGTCGAAGGCGTACTTGAGGATGCGGTCGACGCCGCGACGGGTGAACACCGACTCCTGCAGCACGAACTCGTTGTCGGTGCCTTCGAACATGCGCCCGCCCAGGGAGGAGTATTCGCCCTCGGTGTTCTCGCGGATCACCACGAAGTCGATGTCGCCGGGTTGCTTGTGCGCCAGCGGGCAGGGCACGCCGGGGAACAGGCGCACCGGGCGGATGTTCACGTACTGGTCGAAGTCGCGGCGGAACTTGAGCAGGGAGCCCCACAGCGAGATGTGGTCCGGGACCTTGTCGGGCCAGCCGACTGCACCGAAGTACAGGGCGTCGAAGCCCTTGAGCTGGTCGAACCAGTCGTCGGGCATCATCTTGCCGTGGGCCAGGTAGTAATCGCAGCTGGCCCATTCGAAGAACTCGAACCGCAGGTCCAGGCCGTGCTTGCGGGCGGCGGCCTCGACCACGCGCAGGCCTTCGGGGAGGACTTCGTTGCCGATGCCGTCACCGGGGATGGCGGCGATCTTGAAGGTCTTGGTCATGGGGCGCATCTCGTGTCCAGGGAAGATGCAGGCCATGCTATAAGGCTGTGCTTCGGAGATAATCCGGCAATCCATCAATTCTTGGTGCACGAAACGTGAATAATCTGCCGAACCTGGATGACCTCGACATCTTCCTGCAGGTGGCGCGCCGCGCCAGCTTCGCCGCAGTGGCGGACGAGCGCGGCATGTCGGCGGCGTTCATCAGCAAGCGAATTCGCCTGCTGGAGGAAAGCCTCGGCGTGCGCCTGCTGCACCGCACCACCCGGCGGGTGACGGTGAGCGAGGAGGGCGAGCGCGTGTACCAGTGGGCGCAGCAGATCTTCGAGACCCTGCGGCGCATGGACGACGACCTCAACGCCGGCCAGCGCGAGCCGGCGGGGCAACTGCGCATCGCCAGCAGCCTGGGGCTGGGGCGGCGCTTCGTGGCGCCGGCGCTGTCGGAGCTGGCGGCGCGCTACCCAGGGTTGGACATCCGCCTGGATGTGCATGACCGCCTGGTGGACCTGATCGCCGAAGGGGTGGACCTGGACATCCGCGTGGGCAACGTCATCGCCCCGCACCTGATCGCCAAGCCCCTGGCACGCAACCGTCGGGTGCTGTGCGCCGCCCCTGGCTACCTGGCCGCGCATGGCACGCCGCGGGTGCTGGCCGACCTGGCCAGCCATGACTGCCTGGTGATCAAGGAGCGCGACCACCCGTTCGGCCTGTGGCACCTGGAAGGCCCCCAGGGCGAGGAAAGCGTGCGCGTCACCGGCGGGCTTTCCAGCAACCACGGCGAGGTGGCGCACCAGTGGTGCCTGGACGGGCGAGGGATCCTGCTGCGCTCCTGGTGGGACGTGCATGACAGCATCGCCGATGGGCGCCTGGTGCAGGTGCTGCCCGAGTACCAGCAGGCGGCGGATATCTGGGCGGTGTATACCGCGCCGTTGGCAGGTTCGGCCAAGGTGCGGGTGGCGGTGGAGTTCTTCCGCCAGTACTTCGCCGAGCGCTATCGCTTGCCGGATTGACCCTTCGCGCCGCCCCGCGACAAGTTGTCTGCTTGACTTGCAAGGGCACTCTACGATCGTTAACTTGACTTCGTAGTCAGTTTTTGTGATCGTGCGCGCCCTTTCAGTTTCTCAAGCACCAGAAAAAGCATGGGCAACCCAAGAGCTGCCCAGAGGATCAACCATGTCCAACCGTGATATTTCCCGGCGTTCGTTCCTGCAAGGCGGGCTGATCGCCGGTGTCGGCGTGACCATGGCGCCGCTCGGCAGCCAGGCGTTCGCCGCTCTGATGGAGAGCAAGGTCACCACCTCGCCGCAGAAGTGGATGAACCACGACGGCAAGGTGCGTTTGCGTAACGACGCGCTGTCCAAGGTCTGCGGCAACAAGGTGTTCGCCCGCGACATCCGTGCCAAGGACATGCCAGGCTGGCCACAGCAGCAAGGCCACGCCATGCTGCTCAAGGCGACCAAGGCCGACCGAATCTACGCGGGCTACGACCTGTCACTGCTGGGCGCCGAGCTGCAGCCGGACCGCGTCGTCAGCGCCGATGACCTGAAGAAGGACGGCATCGCCTGGCCCGAAGCCCATTCGCCAGACCCGTTGCTGCCGCCCGGCCAGGTGCCGATGTTCATCGGCCATCCGGTGGCGATCCTGATCTGGAACGACTTCGAGCGCTTTCGCAAGGCCAAGCTCAAGCTGCAGTTCAACGACCAGGCGATCCGCTACGGTGCCCAGGCCCCGCTGTACCAGCGCGATCCTTACGGCAGCTTCCGTTTCGTGCGCGTGGCCGGCAAGACGCCGTTCGACGAAGATGAATACTCCAGCCTGAAGAACACCATGCTGTTCCCCACCATCCTGGCGCGCAAGCCGGTATGGACCGCCGAGCCCAAGCAGCACGGCACCCTCACCGAGCAGGGGATGTTCTACGCCCAGCGTATCGACGAGCAGCTCAAGCAGCCGCCGGAAGACTGGCTGCTGTTCGACGAGCGCTACAAGACCCCGTCGATCGAGCCCGCAGCCCTCGAGCCGGACAACGGCAACGGCTGGTTCGACCCGGCCACCGGCACCCTGCATTTCGTCGTCGCCACCCAGTGTCCGTTCGAAGTGGCGCAGGAATGCGTGCACATGATCAAGCCGTCGCGTTTCGGCCTGAAGCACCTGAACATGCACCCGGGCTACACCGTCGGCTATGGCTCCAAGGACAACAACATCTTCGTGTTCTACGCCGCCGTCGCCGCCCTGTACGGCGCGGGCGTGCCGATCCGCCTGGCCAACGACCGCTACGAGCAGTTCCAGAGCGGCATCAAGCGCCACCCGTTCGACATCCGCTACCAGCTGGCCGTCGACAAGAAGGACATGAGCTTCAAGATCTTCCGCGCCGACATGACTGTCGACGGCGGCGGGCGCATCAACTACAGCCCGTCGGTGGCTTCAGTAGGCGCTACTGCCGCGCAGTCGATCTACTACATGCCGCAGAACGACCTGTCGGTCACCGCCTACCACTCGCGCGGCGTCGAGGCCGGCTCCATGCGCGGCTATGGCACCCTGCAGAGCATGGCCGCCACCGAGATGATGGTCGACGAGATCGCCGATCGCCTGGGCGTGGATGCCATCGAGCTGCGCCGCAAGAACGCCCTCAAGTCGGGCATGAAGAACACCCAGGGCGCGGTGCCCGCCGGCGCCCTGCGCCTGCACGAGATTCTCGACAAGGCCGCCGAACACGACTGGTGGAAGCACCGCCACGCACGCAAGCAAGCCGAAGACGCCAAGGACCACGACAACTGGTACGGCGTGGGCTTCGCCATCACCCAGAAGGACTTCGGTACCGGCGCCGAAGCGCCGATGGCGGCGGTCGAGTTCACTGCCGATGGCCAGATTACTTTGCGCCATATCGGCACCGAGCTGGGCACCGGCATGTCGACCTCCCAGGCCCTGGTGGTCAGCGACTTCCTCGGCCGCGTTGCCGATCACGTGCAGACCGCCCAGACCGAATGGCCTGAGCTGCAGCTGAGCACCAGCGGCAACCCCTACCTGATCAGCCAGGCCGAGCAGGACGCCGCGCTGCGCAACCCGCGCTGGGTCGCCAAGCTGGCTTCGCCGTCGTCGGCGACCAACTCGGCGTTCTACTTCAGCCACGCCACCCGCGAGGCGGCCCGCGTGCTGTTCAACCACGGCCTGTGGCCGGCAGCCATGGCCTTGTGGAGCCAGGGCCCGTTCGGCGGCCAGGCCAACCCGTTGGTGGTGCGTCGCGAGAACGCGGTGTGGGTCAACGGCGCGCTGACCGGCAACGGCCTGGAGCCGATCCCGTTCGCGGAGCTTGCGAAGAAGGCCCACGAGATGGGCCTGATCACCGGCGTCAGCGTGCATGGCTTCAACCGCTGGAGCTGGGCCGAGGCCGACTTCGTCATCGACGGCGTGCGCGAGCGCCTGCCGCTCGATGCGCTGGCGGTGAAGTACGGCGACGGTGCGCTGAATGCGAAGAAGGCGCAGATGAACAGCGCTGGCTTCCATTTGCTCGACCGGCAGAACGTCGAGTACCCGGCCACCCAGCTGAACAACGCCATGGTCACCTACTACAGCCCGGTGGCGACCATCGTCGAGGTGAAGGTGAACAAGGGCAGTGGTGAAGTGAGCGTGCTCAACCACCACAGCTGGGTCGAGTGCGGCCGGGTGCTGGTGCCCGAACTGGTCAAGGGCCAGCTCGAAGGCGGTATCGCCATGGGCATCGGCCATGCGCTGCTGGAGGAGATGCCGCTGTACGAGGGTGGCCCGGGCGAAGGCGACTGGAACTTCAACCGTTACCGCCTGCCGATGGCCCGGCATGTGGCGGTGTGGAAACAGACGTCCGAGATCCTGCCGCCGCTGTCGCCGACCGACCCGTCCAAGGGCATCGCCGAGGTGGTGATGATCCCGGTGGTCGGCGCCATCGGCAACGCCGTGGCCCATGCCATCGGCAAGCGTGTCCGCGACCTGCCCATCACCCCCGCCCGCGTCAAGGAGGCCCTCAATGGCTGACCGCAAGCTGCAACTGACCCTCAACGGTCAACCTGTCGTCACCGAAGTGGTCCCCGATGACCTGGCGATGATCGACTACCTGCACGAATACCAGAACCTCACAGGCTCGCGCCTGGGCTGCGGGCAGGGCATCTGCCACGCCTGCGTGGTGATCGTCGACAACCCCGACGGCACCAGCGAGGAAGTGCGCACCTGCATCACCGGCGCGCACTATTTCGAGGGCAAGCAAGTGCGCACCATCGAAGGTCACGCCAAACGCGACGAAGCGGGCAACCCCACTGAGTTGAACCCGATCCAGCAGAAGTTCGTCGACCGCTTCGCCTTCCAGTGCAGCTACTGCGCCCCGGGCTTCGTCAACGCCGCCACGGTGCTGGTGGAGAAGGCCCAGCGCAAGCCGCTGAAAAAAAGCGAGCTGGAGCAGGCCATCGAAGCCAGCCTCGGCCATCATGTGTGCCGCTGCACCGGCTATGTGCGTTATTACGAGGCGACCCGCGACGTGCTGGGCGACCTCGGCCTGGTCAAGGAGGGTTGAGCATGACGCGAGTTCTGAGCAGCCTCGCCCTGGCCATTGGCGCGCTGGTCGCCTGCAATGTCCAGGCGGCCGATGAGGCATTGATCAAGCGCGGCGAATACCTCGCCCGCGCCGCCGACTGCATGGCCTGCCACACCGCCGAGGGCGGCGCGCCCTACGCTGGCGGTCTGCCGATCCATTCGCCATTCGGCACCATTTACGGCACCAACATCACCCCGGACAAGCAGCACGGCATCGGCAACTACAGCAGCGACGAGTTCTTCGCCGCCCTCACCGAGGGCAAGCGCAAGGACGGCGCCAACCTCTACCCGGCCATGCCCTACACCTCGTACCACCTGATCAAGCGCGAGGATTCCGATGCGATTCACGCCTACCTGATGAGCGTGGCGCCGATCAACCGGCCGGCGCCGGAAACCAGCCTGAGCTTCCCGTTCAACGTGCGCACCGGCCTGATGGGCTGGAACCTGCTGTACGGCAAGAGCGTGCAACTGGAGGAGGGCAAGGGCAACAGCGAGGCGTGGAAGCGCGGCCAGTACATGGTCGAGGTGCTCGGCCATTGCGGCGAGTGCCACACCCCGCGCAACCCCATCGGCGCACTGCAGCAGGACAAACGCCTGACCGGCGGCCTGCTGCTGGGCTATCTGGCGCCGAGCCTGCTGGCCCAGGACCTGGCCGACCGCGGCTGGAACCAGGCCGACCTGGCGACCTTCCTCAAGCACGGTATCAGTGCCCAGGGCAGCATGTTCAACGAGATGTACCCGGTGGTGCACCACAGCACCCAGCACCTTGAAGACAGCGACCTGTCGGCCATGGCCACCTACCTGCTCGGCGACCAGCCGCCGGCGGCCAAGGTGGTGCAGGCGGTGGCCCACGAAACCCTGGGCGAGAGCGCCAAGCGTGGCCGCCAGCAGTACCTCAATGTCTGCGCCGGTTGCCACGGCGGCGATGGCGAGGGCAAGCCGCACATTGCCGTGGCCATGCAGGGCAATACCGTGCTGCGCCAGGCCGACTCGCGCAACCTGGTCAAGGCCATCGTCGACGGCATCCGCGAACAGCAGTTCACCGGTTTCGAGCGCATGCAGCCGATGCCGGGCTTTGCCGACAAGCTTGACGACCAGCAGCTGACCGACATGGTCAACTACTTGCGCGAAGCTTGGGGCGGCCTGCCGGGCGACCTGACCACCCAGCAGCTGGCCCAGCTGAAGGCGGATTGACCCGTGCAGCATCTCGACCTGCAGGTGGTGCGCCAGGCGGCGCAATGGTCGCGCGACGGGCTGCGCGTGTGGCTGTGCAGTGTGCTGTGCACCTATGGCTCGGCGCCGCGCGCGCCGGGCTCGTTGCTGGCGGTGAGCGAGGGCGGGCACTGGGTGGGATCGCTGTCGGGCGGCTGTGTCGAGGATGACTTCCTCGAGCGGGTCGCCGCCGGCGAGTTCGCCACGGCGGTTGCCGTGGTGCGCTATGGCGACGGCAGCGACACCCGCGGCAACATTCGCCTGCCGTGCGGCGGCATTCTCGACGTGCTGGTGGAGAACCTGCCCGGCGACTGCGCCACCCAGGCGCATCTTGCCGAGCTGGAAAGCGCCTTGCTCGGGCGTCGGCGGCTGTTGCGCGAGGTCGACCTGCGCAGCGGTGAACGGCGCCTGAGCGATGACCTCGGCCAGGGGCCACGGGTGGAGCGTGGCGAGCATTGCGTGCGCCTGCGCATCGGCGCTGCCCAGCGCCTGTTGCTGGCGGGGTATTCGAGCGTCGCGCATTTCTGCGCCGAATTCGGCAAGGGCCTGGGCTTCGAGGTGGTGCTGTGCGACCCTCGCGACGAGGTGATGGACAACGTGGCGCTGGACGGGATAGAAATCCGTCGTGAACTGCCTTCGCTGTTCATCGCCAACGGCGGCTGCCATCGCGACACTGCGGTGGTGGCGCTCACCCACGACCCCAAGATCGACGACCTGGCCATGCTCGAAGCAGTGCGTACCGAAGCGTTCTACATCGGTGTGATGGGTTCACAGGCCACGTCGGCGAAGCGTCGTGAGCGCCTGCGCCGTATCGGCGAGCTGGGTGATGCCGACATGGCGCGCATTCATGCGCCGATCGGCCTGAACCTGGGCAGCAAGACGCCGGCGGAAATCGCCCTGGCGGTGCTCGCCGATATCCTGCGGACCCGCAGCGGCATCGCCCGCGAGGCTTTGTGAAGGTCGTCGCCCTGGTGCTCGCGGCCGGGCAGGGCGCGCGCTTCGGCGCGGACAAGCGCCGGGCCTTGATGGCCGATGGGCGCAGCTTGTTGCAGCACAGTGTGGAGCGCGCCCTGGCGACGTTCGACGAGGTGCGGGTGGTATTGCGCGCAGGGGAGGACACCGACGCGTTGGGTTTACCCGCCGCCTGTCGTATCGTCCCTAGCCCTGATGCGGGCATGGGCATGGGACACAGCCTGGCGGCCGGTGCTGCTTCGTTGCGTGACTGCGATGCCCAGGCGGTGGCCATCGTGCTGGGAGACATGCCCTGGATCTTGCCGCACACTTACCGTCGGCTGGTCGAGGCGGCGGACCCGGCAGCCATCGTAGTGCCGCGCTACCAGGGCCAGAACGGCCATCCGGTGCTGTTCGGCCGCGATTGCTGGCCTGCGCTGGCCGAGCTTTCCGGTGATGAAGGGGCGCGCTCGGTGCTGCAACGGCACCGTGATCGCGTGCTGGTGTTGGACGTGGACGACAGCGGGGTGTCGCGCGACGTCGATACACCCGCCGCGCTGGGTTAGTGGTATCGCTGGCTATTTAGGGGTTGGCCCTTTTATCGGAGGCCATGATGGCACATTGGCCTTGGCACGTTGTATCCTTCGAACGTTATGACGCCTGGGTGCTGCTGTCAGCATGATGTAGCGACCGCTTACAGTGACTTTTCGCCAATTCAGTAGGGTGGCGAGGTTGAAGCGATAGTGGTTCAATAGTTAATCTGCTGATATTGATTCGAGTTGAATTACCTCTTTAGGTGGCTAATTTTCGGGCGTCAATAGGCGTGACTTTATAAGCACAAAATAAAGCATGATTTTTGATTGGAGCCCAAGATGACCCCGGTAAAGCGAGCGAGATGCCCTAAATTTCTTGAGGTGTTTCTTGAGAGGCTGCGCCTGGAGGAATTTGATGTTTCAGGAAAGCTGCAGGCATCTATCGCTTGGTCTTCAACAAAAGAAATTAAGCGTGAGCTTCAGGCTCACCTCAGTGGGATGTTTGTAGATGTTTGTTGCTATTGCGAGACGCTGATTGCACAGGACGGTGTGATTGAGAGGTTTCGTCCTGAATCCCAGTATCCACAATTCTACTTTGATTGGGAGAATCTGTATTGGGCCTGTCCGGTTTGTAGCCGTTACAAGGCGGACCGCTTCCCTCTGGAAAGTGGCGGGTTTAGTTCGAGTGCCGAATACAGTGACGCGATAAGTAGTGAGCGGCCACTGCTGCTCGATCCGTGCCTCGATAATGCAGATGATCACCTTCAGTTTTTATCGGATGGATCAGTTAGGCCATTGAGTGAGCGCGGCCGAGTGACAATTGATACGCTTGACTTGAATCGGCGGCAATTGATTCTTTCTCGGCTGGAACAGATATCTATAATTCCGCGCTCTACTCAGTCTGAACGCGCCAGTCATCAGGTTAATGGTTCTCATCGGGCTGTTTGGCGTCAGCTGACAAAAGCAATGTCTTTTCCTGAATATTCATATGTGTATCCTGAATTGCCTAGTCCGAACCCTTACTTCGACGCATTTTATGAGCACATTTTTGAACGGGCGCTGGATCAGGGCCGTGATGCAGGAATAAACACTGAAGCAGGCGAAGGGTTTGATGAATATAGGGCCCAGTCACAGTATGTAACACGAATAGAGATAAAGTGCTTCGGCCCGATTGATGATCTGGTTCTAGATCTGGATCAATCCCAGTCCGCGGGCGCCCCATGTTTCGCATTGCTAGGGGAGAATGGGGTAGGTAAGAGTACGGTGCTCAGGGCGCTAGCACTTGCTCTGGCGGGAAAGTCTTATGTCAAGTCGTTGGGGTTTACCAGTAATAAAGTGCTCTCGCCTAATGCCTATGAAGGGTTTGTCAACGTATACCTTGTTGGTAATCGAAGAGTAGTCATGAGTTTCAGGCGTAATGCCCCGATACGGTTCAGTGCCGATAGCTCACAGTCATTGGTATTGGCATATGGGGCCACGCGGTTGCTCCCGAGGGGGCGTCATAAGCCAAAATCGGGTCGTGAACATGCCAAGATAGATAACCTGTTTGATCCCTTTCTACCATTGAATCATCCTGAAGAGTGGCTGGAGGTGCAGGATGAGGGCAGGCTGGGGGAGATCAATACCGTTTTGTCCAATTTGATGCCGAAGGAGAGCGAGGTCCGCGTGTTGCTCGATGATGACGGTACAGTCACGCTGAGCGTAGATGGACTTACAGGGACGCAGATTCAGAACCTCAGTGATGGCTATCAATCAATGCTCGGCATTTCGGTGGACATCATGAAGGTGCTCTATAGGACGGGCTCCTCGATTGACTCCGCTGAAGGCATTGTGATCATCGATGAGCTGGGGAATCACTTCCATCCTGCATGGCGTCTGCAGTGTTTGTCAGCCTTAAGGCTGGCATTCCCAAGAGCACAATTCATATACAGCACGCACGACCCTCTCTGCTTGCGAGGCTTGTGCGAAGGCGAAGTGGCTGTTCTTCGTAAAGACATGAATGGTCAGGTCTATGTGTTGGAAGACCTTCCGAATGTTGCTCGGCTCAGCGTTGAGCAACTGCTCTCTTCTGAGCACTTCGGCTTGCGCAGTACGGTTGATCCGCAGTTGGAAGCTGACATAAAGACCTATGAAAAACTGCTTGAACAACCCCATCGTACGGCAGAGGACGAGCAAGAGTTCGTCAGGTTGATCGACCTGCTTACCGATATTCGGTATCTCGGTGGCAGTCGCCGCGAGCGTATAGCTTTACAGTTAGTTGATGCCGCTGGGAAATTTGATCAGACAGCATCGCCCCAAGTTAGCGCCCAGCAGCTTTCGCAGAAGACGGTAGCAAGGTTAAAGTTACTGATAGAAGGGATCGCTCCTGCATCGGGAAATAAAGAGTCTGGCGCATGATCAAGTTGAGTAGGCCGCTTGGCAGCCTTCCCAAGGGGCTGTCTGCAGCAGGGCGAAGGGAGCTTAAATTAAACCGTCTAACAAATGTGCGGAAATTCAAGGCATATTCGAATGAGGTTGTGAAGGAGCGGCTGGCAGAATTATTTGGGCGCAAGTGTATGTTTTGCGAGTCGTTGCTGGCGGGTACTCAGCCCGGAGACGTTGAGCACTATCGGCCGAAGGGTAAGGTCGTTTTATATCCACCTACTGCAGGGGGCGCATCTGTTGAGGGCTACTTCTGGTTGGCGGCAAGGTGGCCCAACCTCCTGCTGTCTTGTGCGGATTGTAATCGCCCCCGAACTCAATTCGACCATGATGCCCGTAAACGAGTCATTGGAAAGGCAAATTTCTTTCCTTTGGCAGATGAAAGTCAGCGTGCCAAGGGGCATTGGCAACTTGGTCAAGAGCAGCCGTTGATTTTGAATCCCTGTGTTGATGATCCTACAGAGCACCTGGTTTTCAGGGAGGACGGAGGGGTCGAGCCAGCCATCATCAACGGCGAGCCTAGCCTGAAGGGGCGTACGACTATCCATTTACTTGGATTGGGGCGATGGGAGCTCCTGCAGATGCGCGCCAGGCATCGAAGAGTGGTAATGGCTGCAATCCGTCACACCGTGGCAGCTTTGGATGCGGGTGAGGATCCAGGGGCGGACCTGCAAGACTTGGTTGATTTGCTATCTCCTAAAGAAGCTTACGTTGCCATGACACGCATGCTGGTAAAAAAATACCTAGGTGATTACCTATCTCAGCTTGCGGTCACCTTGTGAGGCAAGCGACGAGTGTGGGAGCTTCAGGCAGCGCGGCAGGCCGAAGCACGTTGAGACGCTCGAAAAAATTGGGAGCGGAGCTATCCATCTTGTGATGTCAGAACCGACAGGCTTTTAGGCTATGTTCAAATGTCTAGGAATGTCGGCGGCTGACCTCTGCTAAAGGAGTGCCATCATCGCGGCTGATTCGTTGGCCTCCTAGCAGGGACCCAATTACCCACCCCAGGCACAGGAGCACAGCAATGACTACCTCACCTGACGACAAACGCCCACAACCCGACCCGGCCGAAGACAACGCCTTCTTCCCCTCGCCGTACTCCCTCAGCCAGTTCACTTCAAGCAAGTCCGACCTCAGCGGCGCCTACTACCCGGCCCCCTATAAAGGCGGGCGCTGGAAAATTCTGCTGATCGGCGCCGATGAGCGCTATCTGCTCACTGACAACGGCACGTTGTTCTCCACCGGCAACCACCCGGTGGAAACCCTGCTGCCTATGTATCACCTGGACAAGGCCGGCTTCGCCTTCGACGTGGCGACCCTGTCGGGCAACCCGGTCAAGTTCGAGTACTGGGCCATGCCCGGTGAAGACAACGAGGTCCTGGGCCTGTTCGAGCGCTACCGCAAGGCGTTCAAGCAGCCACGCAAGTTGGCCGAGGTACTCGAAGGCTCGCTGTCCGACTACATCGGCGTGTTCATCCCCGGTGGCCACGGCGCGCTGATCGGCCTGCCGAACAGCAAGGAAGTCGGGCAGGTGCTGCAATGGGCCGCCGATAACGACAGGTTCGTCATCAGCCTGTGCCACGGGCCGGCGGCCTTGCTGGCCGCCGGGCACCTCTACAACGGCTACAAGATGTGCGCCTTCCCCGACGACCTGGATGCCAAGACCCCGGACATCGGCTACATGCCCGGCCACCTGACCTGGAGGTTCGGCGAGCGCCTCAAGGCCTGTGGCGTCGAAATCATCAACGACGGTATCTCCGGTGCCGTTCACCAGGACCACAAGCTGCTCAGCGGCGACAGCCCGCTGGCGGGCAATGCGCTGGGCAAGCTGGCCGCCGCAGCGCTGCTCAAGGAAGTCAACTGCGGTTGACGGCCCCAAGTTGGCGCACTGGGCGGCTCAACCCCCGTGCGCCACTGTCAGCACCACCTTGCCGATATGCCGGCCCGACTCCATCAGTTCATGGGCCTGGCTGGCCGCTGCCAGCGGGAAGGTGGCATGGATCAGCGGCTTGACCGCGCCGCTGCGTACATGGGGCCAGGCCTTGGCCTGCAACTCGCCGAGGATCGCCGCCTTGTCGTCGGCGCTGCGCGCGCGCAGGGTCGAGCCGATATGGGTCAGGCGCTTGGTCAGCAGCGGGAACAGGTCGACCTCGGTGGCCGGGCCCTTGACCACGCCGATCTGCACGATGCGCCCGTCCATGGCGGCAGCCCTGAAGTTCCGCGCCACATAGTCGCCGGCGATGATGTCGACGATCACATCCACGCCCTTGCCGTCGGTGTGCGCCATGACTTGCTCGACGAAGTCCTCGCGGGTGTAGTCGATGGCCACGTCGGCGCCCAGTTCCAGGCTGGCGGCCTGTTGCCCGGCGCCATTGACCGTGGTGAAGATCTTCGCCGCGCCGAAGGCCCGGGCCAGCTGCGTCGCGGTAGTGCCGATGCCCGACGCGCCACCATGGATCAGCACGCTTTCACCGGCCTTGAAGCCGCCGCGCTGGAACAGGTTGACCCACACGGTCATGAAGGTTTCCGGCAGCGCCGCGCCCTCGACCATCGACAGGTTTTCCGGCAGGTGCGCGGTGGTGCGTTCGTCGGCCACGGCGTACTCGGCATAACCACCGCCCTGGACCAGGGCGATCACGGCATCGCCGAGGTCAAAGTGACAGACCTGCTCGCCGATGGCCACCACCTTGCCGGCGATCTCCAGGCCCGGGATGGCCGGCGCGCCGGCGGGTGGATCGTACAGGCCCTTGCGCTGCAGCAGGTCGGGGCCGTTGACGCCGGCGGCATGCACCTGCACCAGCACCTCGCGCGGGCCTGGCTGGGGCGTGGCATGGCTGGCAGCCTGCAAGACCTCGGGGCCGCCTGGCCGGGTGATATCGATAGCGCTCATTTGGCTGGGGATGATGTGACGCATGAAGACCTCTGTCATTCTGAAGAAAGGCCGTGCCGGCCCGTTGCGACACAGGGTATGCAACCCGGGTTGCCGGGTCGCGCGGCGATTTTGCGACGCACCTTTGCAGATTTTCTTCAGCCTGCCGCATCCCTGCGAATTGTTGTGGGAAGCGGTTTTGTGTTGCCTGTACTGGCCTCATCGCTGGCAAGCCAGCTCCCACAATGCGCAGGTGATCCCTGTGGGAGTTGGCTTGCCAGCGATGGGGCGCGGCGCGCCCCCAATCAGGAGTGGACCAATGAACTGGGATGATGCCCGCATGCTGCTGGCCTTGAGCCGCGAACAGACCCTGCGCCGCGCCGCCCGGGTGCTGCGGGTCGACCAGGCCACGGTGGGCCGGCGGGTGGCGGCACTGGAGGCGGATCTGGGCTCGACCCTGTTCCTGCGCACGCCGGCCGGCTACCAGTTGACCGCCATCGGTGAAGTGGCCGTGGAAATGGCGCAGAAGATGGAACAGGCGGCCCTGGAACTGGCTCGCCGAACCCGAGGCGCGGACAACGAGGAGGCCGGCGAGGTGCGCATCGCCACCACCGACTCCCTGGCCCTGGAGTTCGTCATCCCGGCACTGCGGCAGGTGCACGAGACCCATCCCGAGGTGCGCGCGGTGCTCAGCGGCAGCTCGGAGATCGTCAACCTGTCGCAACGCGAAACCGACATCGCCATCCGCAACCAGCGCCCGGACAGCCCCGACCTTGTGCTGCGCAAGCTGGCCAGCTGGCAGATGGGCCTGTTCGCCTCGGCGGATTACCTGGCGCGGCGGGGCGTGCCGGAGGAGGGCAGCTTTGCCGGCCACGACTTGGTGGTGTATGAGCCGTACTGGCGCGACCGCGCCGAACCGACCCTGGTGGACGTGCCCCTGGGCGAAGGGCGGGTGGTGATGGCGGCCAACGCCAGCATGATGCTGCGCCGCGGCATCGCCGAAGGCCTGGGCCTGGGGGAGATCCCGGTGGAGCTGGGGCAGCGTGACGGCTTGCGGCGGGTCTGGCCGCAGCGTACGCGCAGCCAGCCCTACGAGGTGTGGATGGTCACCCACCAGGACCTGCGCCACACGGCGCGGGTGCGCGCGGTGATCGAGCAGTTGGTGCGGGCGTTTGCCGGGCCAGGCGAGTGACAGGCGCCGCAGTCAGTCTGCAACGGCCGAAGGGCTGAACGCGTCTGCGATGAAGGCCTCGAGCGCCAGGGCCTCGATGATCTCGATCGAGAAATGCCCGAAACGCTTGGGCAACCAGATGATGCGGGCCCCGGCAGGCGATTGCAGGTGCTCGCGAGCCAGTGGCCTGCCGTTCTCGTCCTCGGGCTGGATGCCATTGGCCGTCAGCTGGTCATAGGCCTGCTCGATGTCCGGCGTGGAATAGCAATGGCGGTAGATCATCCCTTCGCCATGGGTATCGAGCAGGTCCTTGAGGTTGCCCGCCAACGGTTGGACCAGCATGAAACGCTCCTGGCCGACCCGGGCGATCGCGTAGTGGACGTGCAGGCCGCCGCGTTCCCAGACCAGCGTCCGGGAAATGTCGGCGCCCAGCACCTGCGCGTAATAGCTACAGGCGGCATCCAGATCGGCGACCAGTACATCCACGTGGCTGAACTTGAGGTCCATCGCATTGCTCGCTCATGCAGAAGGTTCAGGGCTGTGCCGGCGCGCCGTCGCTCACCAGGTCTGCTTCGGGCTGGCCGGCCTCGGCCGCCAGTTTCAACCGGTCGGCCTTGGAGATGTAGGGGTTCCTGTTTTTCGGCGCCAACTTGGCACTGGCCTTCTTGGCGTGGGCTTTCAACAGCTGGTTGATCTTTTTACGACGGTTCATGTTATTCCACTTCATTGACGCTGGGTGCTGCCGCAGGGGTGAACGATACAGCAAACCGCCACTGACGAATCGTCATATTCGCGCTACACCATCACATGACGGGTTAAACCGAGCGACAGGCACGGAGCCTGTCGCACCCGACAAGGAGGTCATCATGCAATGGACACCACGATCTGCAACCTGCCTGAAAGCGCTGCTCTTTGGCTGCCTGGCAGCCGCCGCTTGGCCCGCCTTCGCCGAGCAAGTCTGCGTGTTGCCCGACAATGTCGAGCCTGCGCCGGCCCGCCCGGTGGACTACGTCAACAAGGACCTGCCCACCGATTACCTGGCCTTGGTGCTGTCCTGGTCGCCGGAGCATTGTGAAGCCCAGCGCAACAAGCCCAAGGCGCAACGCGAAAAGCATGCCTTCCAGTGCTTCTCGGGGAATCGTTTCGAATGGGTGGTGCACGGCCTGTGGCCGCAGAATGGTTATGCCAAGTCCAACCAGGACCATCCGCGCAACTGCCAGACAGTCGGTTCGCTACCGGCACCCTTGGTCAGGCAGCACCTGTGCATGATGCCCGGGCCGGACCTGATGCAGAACGAATGGCAGGCCCACGGTACCTGCGGCTGGTCATCGCCGGAGCGCTACTTTGCCGATATCCAGCGGGTCTACGACTCGCTGCAGCGGCCCTCCCTGCAGGAAATGCTCGGCAGCGAAGCGGGTCCCAACCAATTGCTGGACGCCAAGGTGAGCGACATCAAGCAGGCGTTCCTGGCCCATAACCCGGCGCTGCCTGCGCAGAGCCTGCGGGTATCGGTGGGTTCGGGCAACCGCCTGAAAGAGCTCTGGGTCTGCCTGGACAAACAGCTCGGCCCAATGCCGTGCCCGGCCGGCGGGACCCCCGACAACCAGCAGATCAAGGTCCGCACACCCTACCAGTAACCTTCCTGCAAGGAGTGCCTCCCATGCGAGCATCCGCCACGGGCGACTACCTGCGCGTACGCGCCATCGCCGGCACCCATGTCGTGGTGCTGGCCTGGGACTTCGTCACGCCACCGAACCTTGCGACGCTGGTCGCCGAGCAGAACCTGCTGGGCTTTGCCGTGCAGCGCAAGCAGTTCGACGCGGCCGGCCAGGTGCGTACCCGCTATTACCTGCGTGGCTTGAAACGCTTCGCAGACAAGGACAAGGGGCTGCCCCCGGGCACGCGGGTGCCGACCAGCGAACACCCCATCCAGAGTTTCCTGTGGGCGGACTACACCGCCACTGCCGAAGGCGACTACGAGTACGCGGTGCAACCGGTGTTCGGCGAGCCGAAGAACCTGCGTGTCGATGAGGCCCTGGGTGTTGCCGTCCGTGTGCGCTGCGAAAGCACGGCGGCGCCGGGCGCGGGCGTGAGGCACGACGTGCACTTCAACCGTGGCGTGATCGGCTCCCAGGCCTATGCCCGGGAGTTCGACAACGTTGCCCCCGACCCTGACGCGCCGCAATCCAAGCCGATGAGGTGGCTTTCGCGAGGCTTGTACGAAGCCCTGCTTGCCTTCATCGAACGCGGTGCCAGGCCGGGCATGGGTTTGCGCGCGGCGTTCTATGAATTTCACTACCTGCCGGTCGCCCAGGCGCTAAGCGATGCCGCGCAAGCAGGCGACGTGCAGGTGGTCTATGATGCGGCCAGCAAATACAAGGCCGAGAACCAGGCCACCATCGCCCAGGCCGGCCTGGCCGCCCACGCTCATCCGCGTACGGTCAGCGAAGGTATCCGCCACAACAAGTTCATCGTGCTGCTCGAGCATGGCCAGCCGGTCAGTGTCTGGACCGGCTCGACCAATATCTCGGCCGGTGGGATCTTCGGCCATTCGAACGTGGGGCACGTCGTCCACGACCCCGAAATCGCCCGGCAATACCTCGATTACTGGACACGCCTGCAACGCAACCTGACGCCAGGCAAGTTGCGCACGCCCAATGCCCAGGCCAGCCCGCTGCCGGCATTGCCGTTGCAGCCGGGTACCTATCCCGTGTTCAGCCCGCGCGAAGATAACGAGGAGCCCCAGGCGCGCAAGACCTTGCAGTGGTACGCCAACCTGGCCAGCGCGGCCAGTCAATTGGTGTGCTTCACCGCTGCCTTCGAGATCGCCGCCGAATTCCAGGCGGTGTTCCAGGCACAGAACGATGTGCTGCGCTACGTGATCAAGGACGATCCGCTGAAGGCGACGGAGAACATCGGTACCGACGGTGACGTGATCTTCGCTGCCGGTAGCTACCTGAGCGAGGACAACACGCTGAGCAACGCGCTGAAGGAACGCGACAACCCGCTCAACAGCAACGATTACATCCACACCAAGTACATGCTGGTCGATCCCTTGGGCGAGCAGCCCACGGTGGTGACGGGCTCGGCGAACTTCAGCAGCGCCTCCCAGGTGAAGAACGACGAGAACATGCTGGTGATCCACGGCGACACCCGGGTGGCGGACATCTACTTCGGCGAATTCATGCGCCTGTTCGACCATCACTACGCCCGCTACCTGGCGGCCAGGTACCAGGACCGGCCCGGCAGCCAGGGCAATTATCTGAAGGAGACGGCCGGGCAGTGGCTGCCCGCGCACCTGGACCCGTCGAACTACCGCTCGAAACGCCGGCAGTACTTCATTGGCTGACAGGCTCGGGCACTGGCAGACGTCGCGCTAGCGTGTAGGTGTTTTGCTTCAGGGTGAGTAGGATAATTCAAGCGATACTGTATATTTGTCCAGCACTCATTGGTGATTACAATGCCTGAGCACACCAGGAGCAAAAATGGCTGCGTGGACAATAAATCCAGCTCCGTTAGTTTGAAGGCCTCTCCTTCGGAAAGGGAGAGTTCTCAAACCACATGGAGTTACAACGATGAACCAACCAGAAAACCAGAACCCGCTTCGCCACGGTCGTGTCACCACCCCAGCCTCGCGTGGCGCCGTCGCCATCGACCTCGGCGTGCTGAGCGGCTGGCAGGTCGATGAAATGGAAGGCGGCAAGAACTTCCCGGCCCTGGCCGCCGGTCCGTTCCCCGCGCCGTTCCAGTCGGACAACCCGAGCGTCGCACCGCCCGCCGATGGCTACATCCTCAGCGGTGGCAAGACCGACGCCCGTGACTGCGTCAACTTCACCGACGAGGAGATGGGCAAGAAGCTCAACCGCGCCTTCACCTGGCCGCTGATCAATGTCGACGCCGGGCAAGTGTTCAAGGTGACCTGGCGCTACACCGCGCCGCATACCACCCGCGGCTATCGCTGGCTGATCACCAAGGACGGCTGGGACCCGAAACAACGCATCACCCGTGCGCAATTGGAAGACAAGCCGTTCGCCGAGGACTTCTACCCGCAGGTGCCGTACTACAGCCACGCCGGCGAGCTGAAGGCCAAGGTCGATCACGAAGTGAAGCTGCCGGCCAACAAGAAGGGTCGTCACGTGATCGTGCTGATGTGGATCGTGGCCAACACCGGCAACGCCTTCTACCAGGCATTCGACGTCGACTTCCAGTAAGTCCGCGGGATCTACACACGTTCTGAAGGATTGGAACATGGCAATGATTGACTTTACCCAACTCAAGGCAGCGCAGGATGACGCTGCATCGCGGATGCCCAGCCTGGCGGGCAAGAAGATCCTCATGGGCTACTGGCACAACTGGCCGGCCGGCCCGGCGGATGGTTACCAGCGCGGGCAGTTCGCCAACATGAGCCTGGAGGAGGTGCCACGCGACTACAACGTGGTGGCGGTGGCCTTCATGAAAGGTAGCGGCATACCGACCTTCAAGCCGTACAACCTGTCCGATGCCGAGTTCCGGCGCCAGGTGGGCGTGCTCAACAGCCAGGGCAGGGCGGTGCTGATGTCCCTGGGCGGCGCCGATGCGCATATCGCCCTGAACCCGGGCCATGAACAACCGCTGGCCAATGAAATCATTCGCCTGGTGGAAACCTACGGTTTCGACGGGCTGGACATCGACCTTGAACAGAGCGCGATCGATTTCGCCGCCAACAAGACGGTCCTGCCTGCCGCGCTGAAACTGGTGAAGGATCACTACGCCGCCGAGGGCAAGCATTTCATCATCAGCATGGCACCGGAGTTCCCCTACCTGACCAGCGCGGGGCGCTACGTCGACTACCTCAAGGCACTGGAGGGGTACTACGATTTCATCGCCCCGCAGTTCTACAACCAGGGGGGCGACGGGCTCTGGGTGCAGGAGGCCAACAATGGCAACGGCGCCTGGATCGCGCAGAACAACGATGCCATGAAGGAGGACTTCCTGTTCTACCTGACCGAGAGCCTGGTCAGTGGCACCCGCGGCTTCACCCGGATCCCGGCCGACAAGTTCGTCATCGGCCTGCCGGCCAACGTCGATGCCGCCGCCACCGGCTATGTGATCAACCCGACGGCGGTGACCAACGCGTTCAAGCGCCTTTACGCCAAGGGCGTGTCGATCAAGGGCCTGATGACCTGGTCGGTCAACTGGGACAGCGGGGTCAACAAGAACCACGTGCCCTACAACCAGGAGTTCAGCCGGCGCTACGGGCCGCTGATCAACAGTGGCAACAAGGCCACAGCGTCCACCGACGCCTGATCGAGCCAGCATCCGGCAGACGTGCCTGATGCCCGACAGTCGAGGCCTGTCGGCTTGATCACCGCATGAAGATCCGATGCCGCAAGGCATCGGATTTTTTGTGCCTGGTCGCTAGTGTGGTGTTTCACAAATAACGACCATAACTCGCGGCGCTTTTTGCGCTCATGCAGCGTTGTCGCTCCTCGCCGTAGCTGGGCTACGACTCGTCGCGACGCCTTGCCTGAGCGCAAAAATCGCTCGCGATTTATTGGTCGTATTTGCAAAACACCACACTAGGGCGCCGGTACGAAAATGGCGAGTCACCGCTATGCACAGGGGCTACCATGTCACCCATGGCCAATATCAACGACACCACCGAAAACGACGCCTGCGACCTGGCACTGAAAGCGCACGATGCGCGCTTGGACGGCTGTTTTTTCCTGGGCTGGCGTCCCCCCTATGACACTGCGGCAATGCTCGGCTTTCTGCGCCTGCGGGCGATACCCGGCCTGGAGCGTGTGGAGGAGGGGACATACACCCGTACGCTGCGCCTCATGCAGGACAGTCAGGAACATTGCGGCTGGTTGAGCGTGGCCTTTGACGAGGTGCGCGCCCAGGCGCGGGTCACGATCAGCGATTCCCTGGCGGGCGTCCTGCCCACGGTGATCAACCGCGTGCGCGCCGCGTTCGACCTGGATGCCGACCCGCTCGCCATCGACGCCGTGCTGCACAGTGCGTTCCCCTCGGGTGCGGGCCTGCGCGTTCCGGGAACGGTGGATGGTTTCGAGCTGGCCGTGCGTGCCGTGCTGGGCCAGCAGATCACCGTGGCCGCTGCGCGCACATTGGGCGCACGCCTGGTCGCGGCCTTCGGACAACCCATCACAACAGCGCTGGCTGGCACGGACCGTCTGTTCCCCACACCCGCCGCGTTGATTGCGGCCAGCGGTGATGAACTGGGCCGGCTGGGCATCACGCGCCAACGCCAGGCGGCGCTCAAGGCGCTGGCCGAAGCGGTGCTGGAGGGCGGCCTGATCCTGAGCCCAGGGGTGGACGTCGCGGCCACCTGTGCCCGCTTGCGCGCACTGCCGGGGATCGGCGACTGGACCGCGCAATACATCGCCTTGCGTGCGTTGCGCTGGCCCGATGCCTTCCCGGCGGGCGATGTGGCGCTGCAAAAAGCCCTGGGGGTGAGCAGCGCACAGGCGGCAACGCAAGCCGCGCAGGGCTGGCGACCCTGGCGCGGTTATGCAGTGCTGCGCGCCTGGCAAAGCCTGCACTGACAGGCCAGTCACTAACTTGCAGATGCATGGGTGGACGCACACTCGGGCTTTTCTCTTGAGTATCGGGGGGATTCGAAGCGCTGGGCGCCGAACATAGGTGACGTGCCTGTCATGGCAGGTCAAGTTGCCCGACCTGAAAAGCGCATGATATAAATGAGATTCACTATCAATTGGTTGCCATCATGGCGTCGACCGACAACGATCTCCTGCGAGCCCTGGCCTTGCACTACGACGATTTGGTCGAGCACATTCGCCGACGTTTTTCCAACCAGCATTTTGCCCGCGACGTGGTCCATGATGTCTGCGTGCAGATCCTGGAAAAGCCGCCGCTCAACGCCATCAGCGTGCCCATGGCCTTTTTGCGGCGTGCCACGCTCAACCGCGCAATCGACCGGCGCCGTTCGGAAAGCACCCGCACGCTGTACGCGCAGAGCCAGATCGCCGTGGTCGAGCAGCACTGCGACCCGCTGGATGGTGCGATGGCGCTCGAATTCGAACAGCGCCTGCGTGCCTTGCTGGCGGTGATCGACGCATTGCCGGCGCGCCAGCGCCAGGTGTTCCTGCTCCACCGTATCCACGGCATGCCACAAAAGGACATCGCGCAGGAGCTGGAGATTTCCGTGAACATGGTTGCCCAGCATTTCATGCGGGCCATGCGCACCCTCGCACAACGCTGGCAGCCGGAGGCCTGATCGATGCAACGCCGTAGCGCGCCCGGCGCGCGCGATGCCCTCGAGCCTTACGCTGAATCCTTGCGTGCGCTGGTGCCCAGCCGTGAGGCGCTTTTGCAGGAAGCCAAGGCGCAGAGCGCACGCAACGCTAATCGTCGGCGCAAGGCCGCCGGCACGGCCCTGCTGCTGGCCCTGGCCGGTTGGGCCTGGCTGGCCGACCCGGCGCTGGGCTACCGCCAGGTCGAGGTGGCCAGCAGCGGTCGCGAAACGTTGCACCTGGACGACGGCAGCGTGGTCGAACTGGACGCCGGCAGCGTGCTGCGCATCGAGTATCGCCTGCGCAGTCGGCAGTTCGAGCTGCTCGATGGCGAAGGCTTGTTCAGCGTGGCTCATCAAGCCAAGCCTTTCATTGTGCGTAGCCAGGGCGTGGCTGTGCGCGATATCGGCACGGTGTTCGATGTACGCAGCGACCTGGACGGCGTGCGGGTGGCTGTCCTGGAGGGCGAGGTGGAAGTGGACAACGGTATGGCGCGTCAACGGCTGACGGCCAACCAGCAACTGCTTGCCAACCCTCAGCGCCTGGGGCCGGTGCACGCCAGCAAGCCCGGCGAACGAGATGCCTGGCGGCATGACCTGTTCCATTTCGACGGCACCCCGCTCGAGTCGGTCCTGGCGCAACTGCGCCGCCACCGTGACGCGCCGATTCGGCTGCAGGGCGCGACCGCCAGGCAACACCGGCTCAGCGGAGAGTTCCCCACCGGCAATGTCGAACAGTTGCTCGACAGCCTGCCCCAACTGGCGCCGGTAACGGTCAGTCGCGACAAGAGCGGTGCTGTGCAGGTGGATGTGCAGCGCTGAAAAATTTTTTCAGCGCTGCATCAATGTGCGGGTCAGCACAAACGCCAATCCCTATGAAACGCATTCTCACTTGCTCTGATGGGGATTCCATGACGCTCTTTAACCACCCGCTGCGTCAGGCCATGGGCCTGGCGACATTCGGATTTCTGCTTGCCGGGCCTGTGCAGGCCGAACAGACGCACTACCGCATCGACCTGCCGGCCCAACCGCTGGATCAGTCGATCAACGCCCTTGCCCGCCAGACCGGTAGCCGCATTCTATTCAACACTGACGCCGCGCACGCGGTACAAGCGCCGGCATTGCACCAGCAACTGAGCGTCGAACAGGCGCTGCGCCATTTGCTCGCCGGCAGCCACCTGAGCCTCACCCAGGCAGCCGATGGCCAGTATCTGATCGCGCTGCCCAGCGAACCCAGCAACGGTGCGCTGGAACTGGACGCGTCCAGCGTCATCGGCCGCCAGCCGGTCACCACCACCGAGGGCAGCCATTCCTACACCTCCGGCGCGGTCACCCTGGGCAAGGGCGTACAGACCCTCAAGGACATCCCGCAGTCGGTCACGGTGATGACCCGCCAGCAGATGGACGACCAGAACACCCAGACCATCAGCGACCTGGTCAACCGCACGCCCGGCCTCACCGCCAGCCGTTCGCCGGGGTCGGGGCTGTTCATCTATTCGCGCGGTTTCAGCATCGACACGCTGCAGTACGATGGCGTGCCGATCCCGCGCAATACCTACTCGCTCGGCAGCTACCTCACCGAAGACCTGAGCTTCTATGACCGTGTCGAAGTGCTGCGTGGCCCGGCCGCGCTGCTGCAAGGCGGTGACAGCCCGGGCGGGGCGATGAACCTGGTACGCAAGCGCGGGCAGGACAAGGCGGTGGTCAGCCTGACCGGCAAGGCCGGTTCCTGGGACCGCTATGGCCTGCAACTGGACGCTGGCGGCCCGTTGAATGCCGAGGGCACCCTGCGGGCCCGCACGGTGGTCAGCCAGAACGACAACGGCTCGTTCATCGACTACGTGCGTGGCTGGAACCAGACCGTCTACGCTGCCGTGGACTATGACTTCACCCCGGACTTCACGATGGGCCTTGGCGTTGCCAACCAGAAGGGCCACGCCCGCCCGGCCATGCTCGGCCTGCCGCGCTATGCCGACGGCGGCAACCCCGACTGGTCGCGCTCGACCTATGTCGGCGCGGACTGGAACCGTGCCAACAACGACCAGACCAGCGTGTTCCTCGACGCCAGCTACCGGCTCAACGACGACTGGCGGCTGAAGGCTGCCGGCGTGTACATGAGCGAACACAACGGCGCGACCTACCAGGCGTTGTGGGATGCCCTCCCGGCCAACGGCTCCACCAGCAACACCTACATCGACTGGAGCACCGATTTCACCACCCACAGCAAGGGCCTGGACCTGTACCTGGACGGCCAGTTCACCGGTTTCGGTTTCGAGCAGACCTTCTTGCTCGGCGCCAACTACTCACGCATCAATACCGACGACCGCTGGGCCAGGGCTCCCACATTAGGCGCAGACTCCAGTAACGTCGACCATCACCGGCCGATGCCAGACATCTACGGCCTGGCAAGCCGGGGCCGTGGCGAGTTGACCGAGTACCAGGTCACCCAGAAAGGCTTGTATTCGCGCTGGTCGATCAACCTGACCGAGCCGCTGAAGCTGATCGTCGGTGCCCGCACCAGCTGGTACGACTACAGCTACGCCTCGCAGTCCTTCGCCCGCACCGGCTACAGCGAGTCGACAACCAGCAGCAACGGCAAGGTTTCGCCCTATGCGGGCCTGGTGTATGCGCTGAACAAACAGTGGTCGGTCTACACCAGCTACACCGACGTCTTCCAGCCGCAGAGTGCACGCACCAGCAGCGGTTCGGTGGTCGAGCCGATCATCGGCAGCAACTACGAACTGGGGCTCAAGGGCGAGTTGTTCGACGGGGCGCTGAACACCTCGGTTGCGCTGTTCCGCTACGACCAGGAGCACCACGCGGTGCTCGACCGCAGCGGGCCGATGGACTGCAATGGCTGGTACTGCTCGAAGGCCTCAGGCAAGGTGCGCAGCCAGGGCCTGGAGGCGCAGGTCAGCGGTGAAGTCCTCAGTGGCCTGCAAGTGATGGCCGGCTACGTCTACAACACCACGCGCTACCTGGAAGACGCCACCTACAAGGACAAGGTCTACAGCACCTGGACGCCCAAGCATCAGTTTAAGCTGTGGGCCGACTACACCTTGCCCGGTAACTGGAGCCGTACCTCGGTGGGGCTGGGCACCACGGCAGTCACCGGCACCACCTCCTACGACCACGTCTTCGACCTGCCCGGTTATGCCATCTGGGATGCTCGGGTCGCGTACAAGGTCAGCGACGAGGTGACCCTGGCGGCGAACCTCAACAACCTGCTGGACAAGAAGTACTACCAGCCGGCCTACAACACCATCGACTACAACAACTACTACGGCGACCCGCGCAACGTCATGTTCAGTGTGAAATACACGCCTGAACTCTAGTTTGGCTGTAGTGCGCGAGGGTCTGCTGTGATTGCCACAGGGCTCATGGCGCGAGCGAATGTTGGTCGTGGACAACACAAAGGCTTGGATCAATGTCTGCTCTGGGTCGATAGCGGTCATCCAGGATCGGCAGCTATCGACCCATAGCTGCCCTTCGCAGGAGAACTGACAACCAGATAATCCCAATACCTGACACTGAATTTAACTCCTCTCGGACCTCAAGCGTACCCCGACATCCAACGCAAGCTTCGAGCCCATTGGGGGCGGTTTCCACTTCTTTATGCTGGCCCAGCCTGAACGCTTTGCAGGTGCTGATGGAGCTTTTCTCAACAGCTGAGCCTCCACGACGGAATCAGCGGTGGTGTCTGATCTGTTCAGTAGGTAATAATGCGAACAATTAGCATTAATACCCATGGGCAACCGTGATGACCACTCCACACCCCATCGAACACCTCTACGTCGAGCACCACGGTTGGTTGCAAGGCTGGCTACGCCAGCGCTTGAACAATTCTGCAGATGCGGCAGACCTGGCCCATGACACGTTCATCCGCTTGCTACAGCGGCGCCAAGCCCAACCGCTGCTGGAGCCGCGAGCCTATCTACGCACCATCGCCCGCGGGTTGGTGATCGACATGTGGCGCCGTCGTGATGTCGAGAATGCCTGGCTGGAGGTGGTGGCACAGTTACCCGGGGCCGAGGCGCCATCGCCTGAAATCACGGCCCTGGCCATCGAGGCGCTGGAGGCCATCGACCAGATGCTGGATGCAATGCCCTCGCGGATGCGCAGCATTTTCCTGCTTGCGCAGATTGATGGCCTGCCATGCCCCCATATCGCCGAACACATGGGCGTGTCTCTGTCGACGGTCGAACGTGATCTGGCTAAGGCGCTTCGTCATTGCTATCAGTTGATGTTCGAGTCTGCGCCATGATAGACACCGGATTGGCTGCCCTGCCCAGCGAAACCGTCGACCAGGCCATCGAGTGGTCGATCCGCATGGTCCATAACCGCCCCGACACGGCAACCCAGCTGGCGTTCGACCGTTGGCTGGCCAGCGACGAATCCCATCGCCTGGCCTGGTCGCGCTTGCAGAGTCTTGGCGGTCGCTTTGCCGGCATGCCAGCGGGCATGGCTCGGCAGGCGCTTGACAGGCTTCCCGAGGCCCGGCTGCAGCGCCGTCAGATGATGCGCTTGCTGGCGCTGTTCGCCGCCGTCGGAACCACCGCTTGGAACACCCGCGATACGCTGTCCTGGCAACGCTTGATGGCTGACTACAGCACCGGCCTTGGCGAGCACCGGCAGTGGACGCTGGATGACGGCAGCCTGCTCGAGCTCAATACGGACAGTGCGGTGCGCCTGCGCTTCGACGAGGACGAACGCGTCATCGAACTCTTGCGCGGCGAGTTGTACCTGGCCAGCGGTACCGACCCCGACAACCCACTCCACCGGCCGCTGCGCGTCACCAGTACCTTCGGCCTGTTCGAAGCCGTGGGCACCTGCTTCAGTGTGCGCGAGGACAGCGACGGCTGTCGCCTCGGCGTCACAGAAGGCGCGGTGCGGATGCAGCCACGTGCAGGGGAGGGTGACATCGCCCAGGCGGGTGAAACCTGGCAACTCACCCGCGACAGCGTGTGGCGCCTATCGGGTAGTGCGCAGGATGCCCAGGCTTGGCGTGATGGCCTGTTGATTGCCCGGGCAATGCCACTGAGCGAACTGCTCGGCGAGCTGGGCCGCTACCGCCCCGGCTATCTGGGCTGCGACCCGGAGATTGCCCGGCGCAGCATCAGTGGCAACTTCAACCTCGACGACACGGATGCGACCCTGCGATTCATCGCCCAGGCGCACGGCCTTCGCCTCCATGGCATGACCCGCTATTGGGTGCGCCTGACCGCTTGAGCCATCAATCAACAAGGAGTTGAAAAAAGTTCTCGGCGCGTGAAGGGTTTTTTCATTTCACCCGGCATACAAGGCAGAACAACTCAATTGCCAACGAGAACTCACGTGTCCCGACAGTCTTCCCTTCGCATTGCCGTTCGCCACGCCGTGCTATGTGCCAGCCTCGGGCTGGGTGCCTTGCCGCCGCTGGTTCTGGCCGCTCCCTCCGCCGACCACAACGCCACCTATGACCTGGCAATCCCTGCCGGTACGCTGGACGCCGTGCTCACTGAACTGAGTCGCGCCACCGGGCTCAACATTGCCTTCGCGTCCGCCGACCTGTCGGGCAAGCACAGTGCGGGCCTGCAGGGCAGCTTCAATCGCGACCAGGCCTTGCAGCGCGTACTAGCGGGTAGCGGGTTGCAGGCGGTGAGCCAGGACGCGAACGGCTATCGCCTAGTACCTATAGAGCCGGTTTTTCAAGGTACTGTGGCGCTGGACCCGACCAGCGTTGTCGGTGTCGGCCTGGGCGCGAACACCGAGGGCACTGGTTCCTACACCATCGGCACCGCCAACATCGGCGGTAAGACCCAGAAAACCCTGCGCGAAACGCCGCAGTCGGTGTCGGTGATGACCCAGCAGCGCATGCAGGACCAGAACCTCACCAGCCTGACCCAGGTGCTCGACCAGACCACCGGCATCACCGTGGTCGGTGGCAATGACTCGAAGAACGAAATCTATTCCCGCGGCTTCGTCATTCGCAGCATCCAGGTAGACAGCGGCGCGCCGATGCTGCGCAACGAAGCCTACGACACGCTGCCGGACATGACGGCGTTCGACCATGTCGAAGTGCTGCGCGGCTCCGACGGCCTGTTCGGTGGTACCGGCGACCCGGGGGGCAGCATCAACTTGGTACGCAAGCGCGCGCTGCCGTACAACCAGGTGAAAGTCAGCCAGTCTGCCGGTAGCTGGGACAACTACCGCAGCGAGGTCGACCTCACCGGCCCACTGGCCTTCAACGGCGCCCTTCGGGGCCGAGTGGCCGTGTCGTTCGAGGACAAGCAGTATTTCTACGACAATGCCGACAGCGAAAAACACGTCGTTTTCGGCACCCTGGAAGCGGACCTGACGCCCGATACACTGCTGACGATGGGTAGCACCTACGAGTGGCGTGACATGGACGGCTACTGGGACCGGGGGCTGGTGCGCTACAAGGATGGCACACCGCTGGGCACCTCGCGCAGCACGTCGCTGGCGGCCGACTGGTCGTCGAACAACTACAAGCGCACCGAGTACTTCGCCAAGGTCGAGCACGCGCTGAATGAGAACTGGAAGATCAACAGCAGCTACACCAAGACCAAGTTCGATTCGACTCAGGACATTGGCGAGGTGAAGTCCTCGATCACCCAGGGCGTAGCCGATGGAGGCACGTTCTCGCGCTTCATCCGTGGCTACACCAACGAACAGGACCTGTTCGATATCAACCTGGCCGGGCAGTTCGAAGCCTTCGGCCTGCAACACGAGTGGTTGGTAGGTGGTGATTATTCCGAGGTGAAACGTACCTACTCTGATCACTCCGATCTACGGGCAGTCAGCGATATCAACGTGCCTTTCGACCCCCTCGCGGATGATGCCGGCTCGATGCCCAAGCCCGCCAAGCCCGGGATCTACTACTACAACCCGGACTGGAATCAGCGTAAATCCGGGGTTTACACTACCTTCAAGGCACAACTGGCCGAACCGCTGCACCTGACCCTCGGCGCGCGCTATTCCGACTACCGGGATTACGTGCGTACCGTCGTGCCGAGCTTCAACATGGATACCCCGGTCAAGGAAAGCAACCGCGGCGTCATCACACCGTTCGGCTCGCTCGTGCTGGATGTGAGCGAGCACTGGTCGCTCTATACCAGCTACGCCGAGATCTATCAGCCCCAGACCGCCTACAAGAGCCTCAGCGGTTCCCCCCTGGACCCCATCGAAGGGGAGACCTATGAGTTCGGTACCAAAGGCGAATTGTTCGACGGGCGGCTGAACCTCTCTTCGGCGCTGTACTACACCAAACGCCTGAACGAAGCGGTGAGCATGGGCAACGGCTTCTATGACGCCTCTGGTGAAGCGATCAGCAAGGGGCTGGACAGCGAGATTTCCGGTGAACTGGCCCCAGGCTGGCAGGCCATGGTCGGCTATACCTTGAACTTCAACGAACAGCGTGTCGGTAACAACACCGGCAACAACGGCAAACCCACGAGCTCGCAGACGCCAAAGCACCTGTTCAAGCTGTTCACTACCTATCAGCTGCCGGGTGAATTCGAGCGCTGGAAGGTGGGAGTAGGCGCGACCATCCAGAGCGACAGCTACAAGACCGGCACGGTCCAGCAACGTTTGCCCAACGGGGGGCTCAGCAGTGCAGAAGCGTATTCCTTCGAACAGCCTGGTTATGCGGTGTGGAATGGACTGGTCGAATACCGAATAGATTCGAACTGGACTGCGCAGGTCAATGCCAACAACCTCTTCGACAAGACCTACTACCAGACGGTGGACTCCACAGCGGGCGGCAACTGGTATGGGGCTCCGCGCAACTACATGCTGACCTTGCGCGGAACGTTCTAAGCCGCAACTGGCAGCTATGGGTCGATAGCAGCCAGTCGCGACCGGCTGTTTTCGACCCTTTGCGCTCGTTCGTGGATGACCTGAACCGGCCAATACCCGTCAGTCGAATGCTTACATGACCGGCTAGAGCAGAACCTCGCTAGAAAGCGCAGCGGATTCGGATGCTGACGGATAGCAATAAGCATCCGGCTGGGCAAGGTACAGAAGGGCACTTAAACCGTCGCCTACCCCGCCACCTCAGTAGAGATGGCGCAGGTCATGCTTGACCACCGCATCGACCACCAGGCTGGTGGCCTTGCCTAACAGGCCCGTACCGTTCATGTGCTCGGACAGCATCTTGGAAAAGGCTGGAATCTGCCTTTCGTCCAGGTGTGTTGCGCGATCCCACAAGCCCGCGGCCAGCAGTTCTGGGCAGTGCTGGAAGCGATAGCGCTCGACGTTCACGACGGTAGCGACCCGAGGTGGCTTGCCGTTGATTGCCAGTGGGGCGAGCAAGTTCGAGTCGCTGTTCAACCAGGCGCGTCCGGCCACGGATAAAACCGTGTCGGCGCCGGGCTGAAGGAAGGACAGGCGCAAGGCGCCATCGACGAGGATATTGCTCAGGCTGCAGGCAACCTTGTTGCCGGGGCGTTCCGGTACCAGCAGAGTGTGGCGATCCAGTACCTGGACGAAACCAGCCGGGTCACCTCGTGGCGACATCTCGGTGGCGTCGGTCTGGCGCTGCGTGAGCATCAGCAGGTACGGCGAGGCGGCGATAAAGGCCTGCGCTGGCTCGGACAAGGCCTGCCCTGTGTCAGCTAAAAAAGGTGTCGTGTACGCTCTGGCCCTCCAGAAATCGGCGCGTACCTTGGCTCGCGAACAGTGCAGGAACAGCGCCTCGGCGCGAAACTCCAACAGCTTTCCGGCTCGCAGAGAGCACCGGCCATTGGCGCGCAGGCTGAACCCCACGCCGGGCAGGATGAAATACAGACTGCAGGCCATTTCCTCTATCGGCTGCTGTGAGATCGCTTTGTCTGCCGGCCAGGGCAGCAGGATGTCCTGGCCCTCGGCCCGTAACACTGGATGGTGGCGCAAATCGAGGTACTCGATATCTAACCGCGGGTCGGCGAAGCCTACGGCGCAAACCGTCGCTTGGCGGATCATCAGCAGGCAGTGCCCATCCAACCTGCGCTGCAGGCGTTTGTGCATCATCGCCGGTGGTGGCGGAATCAGTGCGCGCAAGGCGCTTAACGATGCGATTCTGTGCTCGGGCATAGCAGGTCTTCCTGTGCCATGGTCGTGTCGTCGATGCTAGGCAGTCCGATGACGGCTGGCCATGGCTCTGCGGTTCAACCTGCATGGCTTTTGGTTGCAACCTGCACTTGCACGGCCGACGGCTGGCCGCCACTCTGCACCGTGCGTTAGAGTCGTTACCCAAGCAATTACCAAGAGCAGGCCCGATGGTCAGAAGTACCACCGTATCGGCCGTCGCAGTGCTGGATCTGCACGACCAGTTGCTGAATCTCGGCGTGGTCACTGCAACCCAGTTGCGGGAGGCCGGAGTGGAGGGTGCCAAACTTCTCGACCAGGGGGCTGCGGCATCGCCGATCCAGGAGCAGCGTGTCGACGAGACCCAGTTACTGGCGCTGTGGCAGTTCGCCGCGAACAACACGCATTTGCCGCATATCGGCCTGCTGATCGGGCAGACCTTCAACCCCGCCACGCATGGCGTGCTGGCTAGTTGGTTGTGCCAATGCAGCCGGGTGAGCGAGGCGCTGGAAGTGTTCCAGCGGCATATCGCGCTGATGAACCCTTCGGAGAGCTGGCAGTACAGTGAAACGGCAGATGCTCTGGTGCTGGAGATCACCTTCGCCCCCGGCAAAACCTACCCGCAGGCCGCCATCGAGCGCAGCATGAGTGCAGTGCTGCGCTGGAGCCGGGAGATGACCGGCGTAGAGCTGCGGCCTTTGGCCTGCGAGTTCGCTTTCCCATCCCCGGCCTACCATGCGCACTATGTCGAGCTGTTCGGCAGCGAGCTGCGCTTCGACAGCGAGAGAAACAGCCTCCACCTGCCGCGCGACTTCCTGCAGCATCCCATTCTCGGCGCCAGCGACTACCTGCGACAGATGCTGGAGGCTCGTGCAAGGGCGACACTCGCGCAGCTGCAAGACGCAGATACGCTTGTCGGCACGGTGCGTCGCTTGATTCTCGCAAGCCTGCCCGATGCCATGAGCATCGAGCCAACCTGCCAGGCGTTGCACGTCAGTCGCACCACGCTCTACCGACGCTTGAAGGAAGAGGGCACCAGTTTCAGCGCGCTGGTGGCGGAGGTACGTCGCGAGTTGTCCGCGGAGCTGATTCGCCAGGGGCTGCCCGTGGCGACGGTCAGCGAGCGGCTGGGGTTCAGGGATACCAGCACTTTCCACCGTGCCTTCAAGCGCTGGTTCGACCGCCCTCCGGGAGCCTTTCGAGACTAGCAAAGTCCTCGTTGCCTAGCTTTGCGCTCGCCCAAACATCCAGCTATGCCCAGACCCCACCAGGGCCTATGGCGGACTTCAATCCCTGCGACCCCTTTCACATGCCAGCATTCCCAATTCCTCCCTCACTGAGTACACTTGAGACAAGTTCTTATTTGCACCTGGTAATCTTTTTAGGGAGGCGTGATGTCCACCGTTGTTCCCGATGGCACTGCGCACACCGGCCTGGAAACACTGTACCGTGAGCACAGCGGCTGGCTGCACGGTTGGTTGCGCCAGCGTCTGAACAACTCCGCCGATGCCGCGGACCTGGCCCAGGACACCTTCATCCGGGTGCTGTTGGCGCGCACCGCCGGCACCCTCAAGGAGCCGCGGCACTACCTGGCGACCATCGCGCGTGGGCTGACCATCGACCTCTACCGCCGCCGCAGCCTGGAAAGCGCCTATCTCGAAGCCTTGGCGCAGCAGCCGGAGCGTTATGCGCCCTCGGCCGAAACCCACGCCGCGATCCTCGATACCCTGATGGCCATCGACCGTATGCTCGATGGGCTTGGCCCGCGCACGCGGGCTGTGTTTCTCGCCGTGCAACTCGATGGCCTGAGCTACGAGAAGACCAGCGAACGCCTGAGTGTTTCGGTGAGCACCGTGCGCAAGCACCTGGCCCGCGCGCTGATGCATTGCCTGCTGGTCGAGGACGCATGAAGGCCATTCTCAGCGCCGCGGTGGACTGGTATGTGCGCCTGCATGACAGCAGTGTCGATGACGCCACCCGCGCCGCATGGCAAGCCTGGTGCATGGCCGACCCTCGCCACGCCGCAGCCTGGGCGCGCCTGGAGCAACTGCAAGGCCGCCTGGGCAGCGCCCCCCGCGGCGCGGCGCAGACCCTGGAGAACGCCCGGCGCGACCGGCGCCATGCCGTGAAGGCACTGGCGCTGTTGCTCGGCGTCGGGGCCGTTGGTTGGCAGGGGTACCGGGCTTCGCCCTGGAGTGCCGACTATGCGACACGGATCGGCGAGCGCCGCCGACTGACCCTGGCCGATGGCACACGCCTGGACCTCAACACCGACAGCCGTGTCGATGTTCGCTACGACGCGGGCCAACGCCTGATCCAGCTGCAGCGCGGCGAGATCCTGGTGGAAACCGCCAAGGATGCGCGGCCATTCAGCGTGCGCACCATGGCAGGCGACATCCTGGCCCTGGGTACCCGCTTCAGCGTGCGTCAGGACAACGACGTGAGCCATGTGGCGGTGGCCGCCCATGCCGTGGAGGTGCGGCCCAGCCGGGCGTCGCAGGTGGTGCGTATCGACAGCGGGTACAGCCTGAGTTTTGCCGCCGACCACATCGGCCCCCTGCAACCCTTGGCCCCCGGTGGCCAGGCCTGGGCCGAGGGCATGCTGGTCAGTGTCGACTGGCGCCTGGACGAGGTGGTCCACGAGCTGGCGCGCTACCGCCCCGGATATTTCGGCTGCGCCGGGGAGGTTGCGGGCTTGCGCCTGTCTGGCGCATTCAACCTGGACGACACCGACGTCGCCCTGGCCAGCCTGGAAGACGCGTTGCCGGTTCGCGCACGGCGCATGACGCGCTACTGGGTGCGCCTGGAGCCAATCGGCAAGGGGTAGGGGCCCACAATCGTGGAGGCCCGCGCTGGGAAGAGTGGGTGAAATTTCATCTGTTCTCAAACATTCGAGAATTTTTCGCATTTGGGGTAGCAGATTTCCTTCGCTGCTTCGGCTCTTGAGGGCGCGCGCATCAAGCGTGCCCAAGCCAACCCGAAACAGGAACCCTTTTTCATGTCCGCACGCCGTACCTCGCTAGCCTGCAGTATTCGTCAGGCGACCCTCGCACTGAGCCTTTGCGGCGCCGCGCTGGCGACCTCGACCGCCTGGGCCGCCGCGCAGCGCTACGATATCCCGGCCGGCAGCCTGGCTTCCGCGATCAGCCAGTTCGCCGCCGCCAGCGGCGTGACCATCAGCTTCAGCAATGACGAAACCAGCGGGCTGCATTCCTCGGGGCTGCACGGCAGCTTCGAACTGGAGCAAGGTTTCTCCGAGTTGCTGCAGGGATCGGGACTGCGCGTGCAGCAGGTGGGCGACAAGCGCTATGTGCTGAGCAAGGTGCACAACGACGGCGCGGTCGAACTCGGCGCGACCAGCATCGACGCTCTGGGTCTGGGCAGCACTACCGAAGGTACCGGCAGCTATACCACAGGCTCGGCCAGCACCGCGACCGGCCTGCGCCTGTCGGCACGCGAGACGCCGCAGTCGGTCAGTGTGGTGACCCGTCAGCAGATAGAGGACCAGAACCTCACAGATGTCACCCAGGTGCTCGAGCAGACGCCGGGCGTGGTCGTTGACAGCATGGGCCCGGCCGGCAGCGACGCCAACCATATCTATGTGCGCGGCTTCCAGGTCGGCAGCATCCAGGTCGATGGCGTCAACCGCCCCGATACCTTCGGCTTTCGCGACGACCTGGCCGACATGGTGTCGTACGACCGGGTCGAGGTGGTGCGCGGCGCCACCGGCCTGATGTCGGGGACCGGCGACCCCGGCGCCACCATCAACCTGGTGCGCAAGAAACCGACCCTCGAGACGCAGCGCAAGCTGACCCTCAAGGCGGGCTCCTGGGACAGCTACCGCACCGAGCTGGACCTGTCCGGCAAACTGTCGGAGAGCGGCCATGTGCGTGGGCGTTTCGTGGCGTCGACCACCGACAGCCAGAGCCATGTCGATCGTCAGTCGCTGGAGAGGCAGGTGGCCTACGGGGTGGTGGAATGGGATGTCACCGACAGCACGATGCTGACCGTGGGCGCCGAGTACCAGGAGATGGACAACGACGGCGCAGGCAACCACGGCTTCCCGATGTACAACTCCGATGGCAGCCACTTCAATCCGTCGCGTTCGTTCAACTCGGCCTCGGACTGGAGCTACCACAAGCGCCGCACGAAAACGTTGTTCACCACGCTGGAACACCAGCTGGACAACGGCTGGCAGTTGAAACTGAATGCCGAGCACAGTCGCCGCAGCTATGACGACACCTTCGCCACCGCCGCCGCCGGTAGCGTCAAGCCCGATGGCAGCGGTATCAGCACCTGGACCGGGCGTTGGGCGGGCGAGCCCCGGCAGACGTCGTTCGACCTGTCCGCCAGCGGCCCGTTCGAGCTGCTTTCCCGCGAGCATCAAGCGTACCTCGGCGCCAGTCACTACCGGGCCTACTACCGTAATCCCGGTTACCAGCTATGGACGACGCCAGCCTATCGACAACATTCATACCTGGGACGGTTCGCTGGCGATTCCGGACGCCATCCACAACAAGTATTCGCAAGATGCGCTGGACGAAACCCAGGACGGCCTGGTGGCGTCGGTACGCTGGAGCCTGGCCGATGAGCTGTCGCTGATCACCGGCGCACGGGTGATCGACTGGAAACGCGACGAAACCGGGACCACTCTGTCAAGCGGCGCCACCACGCGCACCTCGCGCAGCGAAACCGGGGTTGTCACGCCTTACGTGGGGCTGGTCTACGACTTCGCCGAAAACTGGTCGGCGTACGCCAGCTATACCGCGATCTTCAAGCCGCAGAGCAGGCAGGATGCCAGTGGCGGCTACATCGAGCCGCTGGAGGGCGTGAACTACGAGTTGGGTATCAAGAGCGAGTTCTGGGACAAGCGCCTGACCACCGCCTTCAGTGTCTTCGAGGTGCAGCAGGACAACCTGGCCGTGGCCGATGGCGACAAGCTGGCACCAAACGGCGACCAGGCCTACCGCGCCGAATCTGGCACCAAGACCCGTGGTTTCGAGATGGAAATGGCGGGGCAGATCCTGCCTGACTGGCAGGTTTCCGCCAGCTACACCTATGCCCAGGCCGAGGATTCCGATGGCAAGCGCCTGCTCACCGAAGTACCGCGCGATACCTTCAAGCTGTTCACCAGTTACCAACTGCAGTCCTTGCCACAGTTGAAGATTGGCGGCGGCGTGCGCTGGCAGGGCATGGAGTACAAGAAGAACGCCGGCCCGAACAAGGAGACGTTCACCCAGGGCGCCTTCAGTGTGGTCGACCTGATGGCGCAGTACGCGTTCACGCCGCAGACCAGCGTCGCCTTGAACCTCAACAACGTGCTGGATGAGAAGTACTACTCTGCGATCGGTGGGCGCGGGTGGTACGGCACCCCGCGCAGCGCCACGGCGACATTGGTCTACGCATTCTGACCCACGTCGGGCAGGTCGGGTGGGGCCCACAGCCGAGGCCACCCGACATACCGCGATGGACAGGCTCTGCGGCTGCCTGGCGCTACCAGCTTTGTGAATGAGGCTGCGGCCCTGGCAGCGTCGGAAACAATGGCAATACCTCCTCGGCCAGCTCCTGGATGATGTCCTGCGCCGGACGCCTGGCCATCTGCAATCCCAGCGCGGCGTGGTTCACCCCGGCCGCGCGCCATTCCTCCAGCAGCTCGACCAGCCCATGGCGCCCTGTGCGCAGTACGTAACCGCCCTGCAGGGGCGTTCGGGGAAAGTGCGGGTCGTCGTCCAGGTCGATCCATTCATTGGTCATGTGCGGGCGGAAACCGCCACCGGGTATCGCTTCGCGCCAGGCGCGGACTTTTGCCGCCAGGCGCAGCGGCCCGTGCCTGTCGTGGGTGGCGTGCGGGTAGGTGAGCCAGCCATCGGCATGCTCGCCGAGCCACTGCAGGCTTTGCCGCGAAGAACCGGTCATCACCAGCGGGATGCGCCCGCAGATCGGCGCGGGCAGCAGGCGGGCGCCGTGCAGTTGCCCCAGCGGTGAGTCGATCGGCCCAGGTTGCTGGGCCAGCAGCCGACGGAAGTAGTCCACGCCTGGGCAAAGCGCTCGCCACGGCTATCGTGGTCCAGGCCGTAGGCCGGGAACTCTACGGGCCGGTCCCCCGAAGCGATACCCAGCACCAGGCGCCCGCCCGACAGGTTGTCGAGGGTGGCCGCGGCCTTGGCCAGGTCGATGGGGTGGCGCAAGGGGAAGACGGTGCTGCCGGTCACCAGGGCGATGCGTTCGGTATGGGCGGCCAGATAGGCGAGGTAGGCAAATGGGTCGAAGACCTGCCCGGCATCGCCAAAGTGCGGGTCGAACAACGGCACGTCACGCACCCAGACCGCCGCGAAACCCAACTGGTCGATCTTGCCGACCAGGCGCGCCTGGCCGGACAGCACGCGCATATCGCCGTCATAGAAGCGCAGTGGCATGAAGATGCCCAGCGTCAGTGTGTCGGGGGCGAACATGCGCCGGTAGCCGGGATGCTCGCGGAAGGCATCGGCGTCGGCGCCACAGGTGCTCGGGGTGGTGTTCATGACTGCTCCTTGGGTCAGCGTGTTCACGGGCCGGTGGCCGGGGCGGGGAGGCGGATACCGCGTTGCACGGCCGGGCGCCGTTCGACCTGCCGGTACCAGCGCGTCAGGTGGCGGTGGGCGCTGAAATCAAAGCTCACAAGGGCTGCTATATGCAGCCAGGCGAAGGTGGCGATGTCGGCAATCGAATAAGCGTCCCCAGCCAGCCACGAGCGGCTGGCCAGGTGCTGGTCGAGCGTTTCGAAGGTGCTTTCGGTCAGGCTGCGGTAGCGCTGCAGCGCCGCCGGGTTGGGCGTGACCTCGAAGCACTCGAAGTGCACGCGCTGGCCGAGCAGGGGCCCCATGCTGGCGCTGTGGTACATCAGCCAGGTGATCGCGGCCCAGCGGGGCTGCGCTGCCTGATCGAGCAACTGGCCGCTGAGCTGAGCCAGGTAAAGCAGGATGGCGGCGGACTCGAACAGCACGATGTCCGCATCACGGTCGACCAGCACGGGTATGCGGCCTGCCGGGTTGAGCGCGAGAAAGTCTGGTTGCATGTGCTCGCCGTGCTCGATTCGGACATGTTCCAGGTGATAGGGCAGGCCCATCTCTTCCAGTGCGATGGTGATTTTGAAACCGTTGGGGGAGCTGTCGGTGTAAAGAACGAGGGAGGGGTCTTGCATGCTGGATAACCTCAGGAAAACTAACGTAAGTTGTTTGGCCTGAGCGCTATCCTATGCATGCTGTATGCGCATTTAAAACGATAGCTTCTGTCACCAGAATTAGATTTTCTAAATCAAGGGGTCCCTATGGGCGCTGTCCTGCCATTGCTCGCCTTGCGCGCTTTTACCGAAACCACTCGCCTGGGCAGCCTGAAGGCTGCGGCCGAGCGCATGGGGGTGACGCCTGGGGCGATCAGCCAGCAGATCCGCCAGCTGGAGGACCGCCTTGGCGTCAGCTTGCTGACCCGCAGCCGCCATGGCGTGCAGCTCACCGAGGCGGGAGCGGCGTTGTACCCGGGCCTCTCGCGTGGCTTCGGCGAGATCGAGAGCGCGTTGCTGGACCTGGACGCGTTGGTGGGCGCCAGTACCTTGACCATCAGTACCCAGCCCTCGTTCGCCTCCAGCTGGCTGGTGCCGCGCCTGGCCGCTTTCAATGCGCTGCATCCGCATATCGAGGTGCGCGTGGAGGCTACCGCGCAACTGGTCGACCTGCAGCGCGGGCGCGTCGATATCGCATTGCGCCATGGCTTGGGCGACTATCCGGGGCTTGAATCGATCCCCTTCCTGGCACCGGTGCTGCTGCCAGTCTGCAGCCCGGCCCTGCTCGCCGGCGGGCCGCTGCTGCGCGAGCCGCAGGACTGCCTGCAATACCCACTGCTGCAGGAGGCCGAGCGCGCCGACTGGGCGCTGTGGTTGCAGGCCCACGGCGTGGTGCCGGACAGCCGCAGCCGGCGCGGGCCGAGCTTCGACGAGGACTTGCTGCTGTTGCGTGCGGCCGTCGGTGGCCAGGGCATCGCGCTGGTGCAGGCGCAGCATGCCGAGGAAGACCTGCGCGAGGGGCGACTGGTGGTGGCCCTGGACCGGCCCTGGCCGTCGCGTTTCGCCTATTACGTGGTCGCCCGCAGGGAGAAGCTCGAACGACCGCCGGTGCGGGCGTTCATCGACTGGCTGGCTGGGCAGCTTGTCGGTGGCTAGAGGGTAGGGGGCAGTATTTTTCCGGGTCGCGACTTTCACGATGTTTCCCCGCCGCTACTCCACTGCCTCCGCCAGCCCCTGGTCCTCACCCAGGAAACCACCGCTCTGATGCCGCCACAGCCGTGCATAGGTGCCGTTCCTGTCGAGCAGTTCGGCATGGCTGCCTTGTTCGATGATGCGCCCCTCGTCCATGACGATGAGCCGGTCCATGGCGGCGATCGTGGACAAACGGTGGGCGATGGCGATGACGGTCTTGCCCTGCATCATGTCGTCGAGGCTTTCCTGGATCGCGACTTCAACCTCCGAGTCCAGGGCGCTGGTGGCTTCGTCGAGCAACAGGATCGGCGCGTTCTTGAGCATCACCCGGGCAATGGCAATGCGCTGGCGCTGACCACCGGACAGCTTGATGCCACGCTCGCCCACCAGGGTGTCGTAACCGCTGTGGCCTTGCCGATCGCTCAGCTGGCTGATGAAACCATCGGCCTGGGCGTTGGCCGCGGCGCTGCGGATCTGCGCCTCGGTCGCTTCGGGGCGGCCATAGGCGATGTTGTCGCGGATGGAGCGGTGCAGCAATGACGTGTCCTGGGTGACCATGCCGATGGCGCTGCGCAGGCTGTCCTGGGTGACCTGGGCGATGTTCTGCCCATCGATGCGGATCTCGCCGTCGTTGACGTCGTAGAAGCGCAGCAGCAGGTTGATCAGCGTGGATTTGCCGGCGCCGGAGCGGCCCACCAGGCCGACTTTTTCGCCGGGGCGAATGTGCAGGGTCAGGTCATCGAGCACCTGGCGTTCGCCGTTGTAGTTAAAGCTCACCTTGTCGAAGGTCACCGCGCCACCGCAGGTCACCAGCGTGCCGGCGTCGGGCGCATCCTGCACCTTGGGGCCGCGGGTCAGGGTGGCCATGCCGTCCTGCACGGTGCCGATGTTTTCGAACAGGGAGGTCATCTGCCACATGATCCAGTGCGACATGCCGTTGATCCGCAGGGCCATGGCCGTGACCGCCGCCACGGCGCCCGCGCCGACCTGGCCCTGGTGCCAGAGCCACAGGGCATAGCCGCCGGCGCCCAGGATCAAGCCGACCACCAGCGCCTGGTTGACGATCTCGAACTGGCTGACCAGGCGCATCTGGCGAAAGCCGGTGAGCTTGAAGTCCTCCATCGCCGCCCGCGCAAAGTGTGCTTCGCGTTTGGAATGGGAGAACAGTTTCACCGTGGTGATGTTGGTGTAGGCATCGGAGATGCGCCCGGTCATCGACGACCGCGCATGAGCCTGCTCCTGGCCGACCTTGCCCAGGCGCGGCACGAAGTACAGCATGGCCAGCCCGAACAGGGCACCCCAGGCCAGGAACGGCAGCATCAGTTGCAGGGCGAAGCCGCCGGCCAGGGCGATGATGGCGATGAAGTACACGCCGATGCCGGGCAGGACCTCGATCAGGGTGAACAACACCTCGCGCACGGCCAGCGCGGTCTGCATCACCTTGGTGGTGACCCGGCCGGAAAACTCATCGGAGAAAAAGGACAGGCTCTGGCGCAGCATCAGCCGATGGAAATCCCAGCGCAGGCGCAGCGGCAGGTTGATCGCCAGCACCTGGTGCTGCATCAGGGTGCGCAGGGTCACCAGCACGATACTGGTCAGCAGGACGATACCGATGCTCCAGAGCACGCGGCTTTCCTGTTCGCTTGCGCCGCCCGCCTGCCAGGCGGGAAGCAGGTCGACCACCTGGCCGAGGAAGGAAAACAGCCAGGCTTCATAGATCGACACGCCGGCACTGAACAGCGCGAGGGCCAGGATGTACCCGCGCGCGCCACGCGTGCAGGCCCACAAAAAGCGCAGCAGGCCTAGCGGTGGCGGTGGTATTTCATCAGGCGGGAAGGGGTCGAGCCATCGTTCAAAAACACGCAGCATGCTGGTCTCCGGAAGGGCGCGGCGTTGATCGGCAACGCCGTAGCGATCGTGCAACCATACCGCACATCGAGGTGTTCGCCTTGCCGCTCGTGTCCTCCCGAGGGCAGCCGCTGCCCAGTGTTATCTACCGCGATTGGTCAGCAAGGCTGCGCCGCCATCCGATTGGAGACGTTGCGCCCGAGCACCAGTACCGCGACAAAACCGCAGCCCACCAGGGCCGTGGCCAGGCTCAACAGCACCGCGGTACCGAGCTGATCGACAATGCGCCCGCCGAAGAACGAGCCCAAGGCGATGATTACCTGGAACATGGCGACGAACAGCGGCATGCCGCGTTCGACATCCTTGGGCGCCACCACGAACATCCAGATACTGGCGCAGGCGGGGAAGGCGCCAAAGGCGAAGCCCCACAGCGCGATCAGCATCGCGGCGCCGGTCATGCCGGTGGCGAAGTAGGGGAACAGGGCGGTGCTGATGCCGATCATCAGGGCGACCAGCAACAGGGTGTGACGCACACTGCGGTTGGCGGCGAAACCGGCGAAGATGTTGCCGATCACCCCGGCCACGCCGTACAGCAACAGCAGCGAACCGATGGTCGGCCCATCGAAGCCGGCGCTTTGCTTGAAGAACGGTGCGACATAGGTATAGGCGGCAAAATGCGCCAGGCCGATCAGCAATACCGCGATCAACCCGACCCGTGCCTGCGGATTGACGAACAGCGCCGGCAGGTCGCTGATGCGAATGGCTTTGTCGGGGGTGAGCCGCGGCAGCAGGAAGACCTGCGCCAGCAGTACTGGCACGCCAACCAGCGCGGTAGCCAGGAAGGTCATGCGCCAGCCCATCAGGCCACTCAGCCAGGTGCCGACCGGCACGCCCAGCACGGTGGCCAGGGTCACGCCGACCATGATGATCGAGGTGGCCTGGGCCACGCCCACGCCCTTGGGTGCCAGCCGGCCACTGAGGGCAATGGCGGTGGCCCAGAAACCACCGATGCTGATGCCCAGCAGCACGCGGCCGAACAGCAGCAGGCTGAAGTCGCTGGCGTAGGCCACGACGGCGTTGGCGAGGATCATGATCAGCGTCAGGCCGATCAGCAGGTAGCGACGGTCCAGGGCGCCGATGCCCACCGACAGCAAGGGCGCGGCGAGGGCGGCCATGATGCCGGGCAGGGTGACCATCAGGCCGGCCTGGCCGGCGCTGATGCCCAGGTCGCTGGCGACATCGTTGAGTACGCCCACCGGTAGAAACTCACTGGTGACCAGGGCGAAGGCGCCCACGGCGACCGAGAGAATCGCCAGCCACTGTTGGCTGACGCTTTGTTGACTGTGTTCGGGACGGCCGTGAGACGGCGGAGTGACACTGGGCATGGTGTTGGATTCCATGGGGGGATGCCGCCTGGGGCGGACCGGGGAGCGGAAAAAATGGTTGGCGATTATAAGAGACGGTTTTGCCGAGCCGACAGGCGGGGCGCTCGATAGTAAACATCAGCCTGATCGATGGTTGTACCGCGAATACGACCACCCCTGGCACGCCTGAACGCCCGTGGACGCTTGCAAAATACATATGGGGATCCGTATATTTGGATTTCCATATGTATTGGTGCAGCCATGATAACCCCGCCCGATGTGTTCAAGAGCCTGTCTGACGAAACCCGTGCTCGCGCCAGCCTGCTGATTGCCAGTCTCGGTGAGCTATGTGTCTGTGAGCTGATGTGCGCGCTGAACGACAGCCAGCCGAAGATCAGTCGCCACCTGGCGCAGCTGCGCAGCAGTGGCCTGCTGCTGGACCGCCGCCAAGGGCAATGGGTGTACTACCGCCTCAACCCGGACCTGCCCGCCTGGGTACACGAGATCTTGCAGGCGACACTGCAGGCCAACAGGCAATGGTTGGCAGAAAACACCCTGCGTCTGCAGAACATGGACGGTCGCCCCGTTCGTGACGCTGCCTGCTGCTGATCATTACTGTACGAGGTCATCATGCTGGTAGCGATTGCAGTCTTCGTTTTCACCCTCATCCTGGTCATCTGGCAGCCGAAGGGGCTTGGCGTTGGCTGGAGCGCAGCGCTCGGTGCCCTCATCGCCCTGGCGGCAGGCGCCGTTTCGCTGCACGACATCCCGACTGTGTGGGCCATCGTCTGGAACGCCACCGTCACCTTCATCGCCGTCATCATCATCAGCCTGCTGCTGGATGAGGCCGGTTTCTTCGAGTGGGCCGCGCTGCACGTGGCGCGCTGGGCAAACGGCAGCGGCTATCGCCTGTTCGCCTTCTGTGTGCTGCTCGGCGCCGCCATGTCGGCGCTGTTCGCCAACGATGGTGCGGCACTGATCCTCACACCTATCGTCATGTCGATGCTGCTCGCGCTACGTTTCTCGCCCGCCGCGACACTGGCCTTCGTCATGGCGGCCGGTTTCATCGCCGACACGGCGAGCCTGCCGTTGGTGGTCTCCAACCTGGTGAACATCGTCTCGGCCGACTACTTCAAGCTGGGCTTCAGCGAATACGCTTCGGTGATGGTGCCAGTGAATCTCGCCAGTGTGTCGGCAACCCTGCTGGTGCTGTTCCTGTTCTTCCGCCGTGATATCCCGAGACAGTACGCGCTCGCGGCCCTGAAGATGCCAAACGAGGCAATTCATGACCGCGCAACCTTCAAGGTGGGTGGCTGGGTGCTGCTGGTGTTGCTGATCGGCCTGTTCGCTCTGGAACCACTGGGTATCCCGATCAGTGCGGTAGCAGCAACTTGTGCAGCGATCCTGTTTACCGTCGCCGCCCGTGGCCATCACATCTCGACCCGGCGTGTGCTGCGCGAAGCACCCTGGCAGGTGGTGATCTTTTCTCTCGGTATGTACCTGGTGGTATACGGGCTGAAGAACGCCGGCCTCACCGACATGCTCACCCACCTGCTCGACCGCCTTGCGCAGCAAGGGCTGTGGAGTGCCGCCATCGGCACCGGGCTGATCGCTGCATTGCTGTCCTCGGTCATGAACAACATGCCCAGCGTGTTGATCGGCGCTTTGTCGATCCAGGCCAGCGAGGCGCAAGGGCTGGTACGCGAGGCGATGATCTACGCCAACATCATCGGCTGCGACCTCGGCCCGAAAATTACCCCCATCGGCAGCCTCGCCACGCTGCTCTGGCTGCACGTGCTGGAGCGCAAAGGCATGCGCATCACCTGGGGCTATTACTTCAAAGTCGGCATCCTGCTGACGCTGCCAGTTCTATTGATCACCCTTTCGGCTCTGGCATTGCGCCTTAGCCTCTGAACCCGCCACGAAGCGCAGGAGCCCTCATGCGAGTCCTATTCATGTGCACGGCCAACAGCTGCCGCAGCATCCTTTCCGAGGCCGTGTTCAATCACCTGGCCCCTCATGGATTTGAAGCCGTCAGTTCCGGCAGTTTCCCAAAGGGCCAAGTGTTGCCGCGCAGCCTGACCACCTTGCAGCATGCCGGTATCCCGATCGAGGGGCTGAGCAGCAAGGGCAATGACGCGTTCGAGCATTGCCCTCCTGACATCGTCATCACCGTCTGCGACAACGCCGCCGGCGAAGCCTGCCCGGTGTATTTCGGCCCTGCGCTGAAGACGCACTGGGGGCTGGAGGATCCGTCCGCTGTCGTGGCTGACGAAGCGTCGGTCGACGCTGCATTCCGCGCCACGCTGGCCCGGATCCAGTCTCGCTGCCAGGCCTTCTTTACGCTGCCATTCGAAAATCTCGACCGTGATCAGCTCAAAAATGAGCTGGATCGCATCGCTATGCTTTGAGCAGGAGGAAACGTGTCCGAGCAACTGCCTAATCTCGATCTCTCGCTGTTCGATCTACCGCCAGCGGCAACCCGCTCCAGCGAGCACAAACCGCGCATCCTGTTGCTGTATGGATCGACCCGCGAACGTTCCTTCAGTCGCCTGCTGGTGGAGGAGGCTGCACGCCTGTTGGAGCACTTCGGTGCCGAGACCAGGGTCTTCAATCCGTCGGGCTTGCCGCTACCTGACGATGTACCTGTTGAGCACCCCAAGGTGCAGGAGCTGCGTGATCTGGTGCAGTGGTCGGAAGGTCAGGTCTGGTGTTCGCCAGAACGCCACGGTGCAATGTCAGCAGTGTTCAAGGCGCAGATCGACTGGATTCCTCTGGCACTGGGTGCGGTTCGCCCTACTCAAGGCAAGACCCTGGCGGTCATGCAGGTATGCGGCGGCTCGCAGTCATTCAACGTGGTCAACCAGTTGCGCGTGCTTGGCCGCTGGATGCGCATGTTCACCATTCCCAACCAGTCTTCGCTGCCCAAAGCCTACCTTGAGTTTGATGACGCCGGGCGGATGAAACCCTCGCCGTACTACGATCGTGTGGTGGACGTCATGGAGGAACTGGTGAAGTTCACCGTTCTGTTGCGCGACCGCCAGGCGTTCTTGGTGGATCGCTATTCGGAGCGTAAGGAAAACGCCGAGCAACTCGCTGCCCGTGTCAACCAGCGCTCGATCTGAGACGATGCCCGGAATATCCGCTATTGGCCGAGGGTGTCCCATAGGAAATAGCCCGCTTGGGTCGTAAGCGCTCACCCGAGGATTGCAGCTATCGACCCACGGCCATCGTTCGCAAAAGCCTTGCCCGCCCTGGCCCGGGATCAATGGTTAGCGCAGGCATCGCTGCCAAGTCAGGCGGCGCCCTTGGCCTGCTGCTCCAGATGCACCTGCAATGCCGGATCCAGTTGCAGTGCGCCGGCCAGCTCATCCAGGTAGGCCCGCTCAGCTGCCTGCTGGTCATCCACCAGCATCACGCTGGCCAGGTACATTTCCGCGGCCATCGCCGGGTCCCGCGCCGACTGCGCCACCTCTGCAGCATTGAGTGGCTTGCCGACTTCTTCATCCAGCCATTGCTGCAGTTGCGGGTCGCTGGTCTGGCGTTTGATTTCGGCGTAGATCAACTGTTCTTCCTGCTGGTCGATGCGCCCATCGGCCTTGGCCGCCGCAATCAGCGCGCGCAGGATCGCATGGCTGTGATCCTCGGCCTCGGCGCCGGACAGTTGATCCACCGTGCGAACCGCCTGCTGCGGGGCTGCCGCCTGGCTGCGCTGCCAGCTTTGATAGGCCTTGAATGCCATCATCCCCAGCGACGCCAGGGCCGCGTAATTGACGCCGCCCGCGGAACGCCCCTGGGTATAGCCGCCAGTGTTGCTGCCACCGCCGCCCAGCAGTCCGCCCAGCAATCCACCAAGGCCGCCACCGCCAGCCGTCGTACCGCCGCCGCCAAGCAGGCCGCCGAGCAAGCCACCCAAGCCACCCATGCTGTCTTGCGATGAGCTGCCGCCGCTCCCTTTTTGCATCTGCGAAGCTTGTCCTGCCCGAAGCAGCTGTTCGAGTAGATCACTGGTATTCATGGCACCGCCCTCGTCGGTCGTGGTCGCCCAGACAAGCAACGATAGCCCCCTGAAGGCGATCCGCCATGACCGCCTGACCAATGGGGCGTTCGGCTCAATGCGTTGTCGTTGCTTGGATTGAGGGAGGGCAATACCGCCTGCCCAATGATGGTGGCAAAAGGCCGTATTCCTGCTCGCCTGATCCCTTGCCGCGCTATATCATTGCGCCCCCGCAGCTGAGGTGCTTGCTCGCTGATTGCAGCTGCCGATGGATCGAGACCCGCCCCAAGGATTTTTCATGTCTGGATTGCTCCGTGCGTTCGCACGTCTGTTACCGCTTGCCCTACTTACCGGCTGCGCCGCCAAATCCCCCGCCCTGGTCAGCGAGGCCCTGCAACCGGCCGCTGGTGGTCCAGTAACGTACCTGGTAGGCAGCATCGGCCCCCTTGGCCGCGATAGTGCCTACACCAACCAGCGCATCCTCCTGCGCAAACGTGGCGCGCAGGACGGCGCGGCAGCATGGTGGGGGTTTGCCGAGGTGGCCCATACCCCGAAGGACATCGAAGAGGTGCGCGGCCCCGACAAACAGGCGCTGCCCGGCGAGGCAAGCGTGTTCGTCATGCCCCTCAAGCCCGGCGACTACGAATTCTATGACTTCCAGTTCTTCTGGAATGGCTACAACGGTGGCTACAGCTCCATCAGGGCACGGGAACAGTTCCTCGTGCCCATGCACCTGGAAGCCGGCAAGGCTTACTACATTGGCGAATTCCGTTCGCGCTGCCTCGGGACTTCCGCCTGCCTGTTCTTCCATGGTGATCAACAGCCGCGCGATGAAGTGATCGCCCGGCGCTACACCCCTGCATTGCCACCCCTGCAGGCCCTGAACTTGAACATGGCGCCGGCATTCCCCTTCGTCATGCCACTGCCCCAAGCCGCCCAGCCGGCGAAGTGACCCGTACCCAGGATAACCCGCAATGAAAAAGACTCTGTTGCTTAGCGCCAGCCTGCTGCTGGCCGGCTGCGCAGGTACCCAGACCTTGCCCGATCCGCGCATCGAGGCAGGCCAGGATTACCTGCCGCCGATCGCGGTAATGGTCGATTCGCTCGAGCACGGCACCGAGCTGCGCAATTACCTGCGCGAGAGCGGCGTGTTCAGCAAGGTCGAGAACGGTGCCGCCGGCGAAGGGGAGACCCAGGTGATGGTCAAGCTGGATGCCCAGCGCAAGGTTGCGCCTGCGCCGTTGCTGTTCCTCAGTGCCGCCACTCTGTTCCTCTTGCCCTTGCAGAGTGACCTGGACACCAAGGCCGACTTCACCGTGATGCGTGATGGCAAGGTGCTCAAGCGTTATCACTATGAGAACTACATGGCCAAGTACGCCTGGCTGCTCGACCTCGGTGTTCCTGAACGCGAGGAAAACATCCGTCGGGTCGCCCGTGCTTTCGCCCGTGACATGCAGGCCGCCAACCTGGCCAGCAAGCCGCTGGAGGCGCAGCGATGAACAACCTGGTCAAGGTGGCGCTGATGGCGGCCGGGCTGGCATTGCTCGGCGGCTGCAACCCGTCGATGAAGCCGCTGGGCTATCACGCGCAAAAGCCCTATGTGCCGATGAGCCTGTTGGTGCTGCCGGATGGCTACACCCGCTTCGACGTCCAGGAGCGTGACGAGCTGACCAGCGCAGTCAGGTCGTCCGGCGCATTCTCTTTCGTCGATCACGGACTGCCGCGCAAGGGTTACGCCCTGGTCATCAGCCAACCACCAGGCGAAGGGGCTGGTTTTCTGGTCGCGCTCAACGCCCTGACGCTGCTGACGTTCCCGATGCCCTACAGCTACGTGCACAACCTGACCGGAAAGGTCTACAAGGACGGCGAGCTGCTGCGCACCTTCAGCTACAAGCGTGAGGGCATGAGCGTGGGCGCCTGGTATGTGCCGCCGCCGATCACCGAGAACCAGCGGCAGATGCTGACTGAACTGATGCGCGACCTGGAGGCCAGTGCGCTGATTCCCCATGTTGACGATGCGGGGCAGGTTGGGTTGGTTGATCAACGGTAAGTCGTGGGCAGCACAATGAGATCTCCATCGCACATCCGAGGATGGTTTATCCAGAACCTGCATTGTTCTGAATGTGACTTGCCACCGCCCACGTGTTCGAACCGGGTGCTATTCGGCATGATGCGTAACGCTGAGCTCAAGCGCCGGCCAATTCTTGCAACAGACGCTGTTTGAGATCGTGCAGGCGTGCGCTGTCTCGTCGGCGTGGATGGGGCAGGGGGATGCTGATGTCTTCCTTTATCCTGCCAGGCCGCGCATCCATCACGATCACCCGGTCACCCAGGTACAGAGCCTCTTCGACGTCATGGGTCACCATGATCACGGTGCAGCGCTCCTGCACCCAGATGCGTTGCAGCTCCTGTTGCAGACGCACCCGGGTCAAGGCATCCAGTGCGCCGAGCGGTTCGTCCAGCAACAGCACCTTGGGTTTGTTCACCAGTGCCCGGGCAATCGCCGCGCGCTGGGCCATGCCGCCAGACAGCTGGTGCGGGTAGGCCTGCTCGTAACCGCCCAGGCCCACCAGTTCGATGTGCTCGGCCACCAGCCGGCTCTTTTCAGCCGCCGGTAACCTATGGTTCTTCAAGGCCAGGGCAATGTTCTGCTGCAGGGTCATCCACGGGAACAGGCGGTGGTCCTGGAACACGATGCCGCGCTCAAGGCCCGGCCCGCGCACCGCCTGCTGGTCCAGCAGGATCTGCCCCTGGTAATCCTGATCAAGGCCGACGATCAGTCGTAGCAAGGTCGACTTTCCGCAGCCGCTGGCGCCGAGAATGCTGACGAACTCGCCGGGGCGGATGTCCAGGTCGATGTCTTCAAGTACCGGCACTGGCTTGCCCTTGAGCGGGTAGGCCTTGCTCAGGCCGCGGATGGTCAGGGCGCCAGGGCTGACGCTGGTGGGTAAGGCATGGGCGATAGCGTTCATGATCGGGCCTTTCAACGGGTGGGCTGCCAGCGCAGCAGGCGGCGGGTAAGCAGGGAACACAGCCAGGACATCAGGTAGCCGCACAGGCCGATACACAGCACGCAGACCACGATGATCTCCATGCGCGCCGCGGCCTCGGCGTTCATCATCAGGCTGCCAAGGCCAGCCCCGGCGGACAGGAACAACTCGCTGCCCACCGAGGTAACCCAGGCGAAGGCCAGGGCTTGCAAGACGCCGGCGGCAATGCCTGGCAATGCCGCCGGCAGCAGGATCAGCCACAGTTGCTGCCAACGGCCGAGCATCAATACTCGCGCGGCCTCACGGTGCGGGCCGGCGACCTGGCGCAGGCTTTCAAAGGTGTTCAGCACCATCGGGTACAACGCCGCCAGGCTGACGATCAGCAGCTTGGCGCCTTCACCGTTACCCAGCCACAGGGCAATCAACGGGATCCAGCCCAGCATCGGCACCTGGCGCAGGGCATGGAACAGCGGTGCGATCAGACGGTTGGCCGGCACGGACAGGGCCATCAGCGCCCCCAGGCCGACACCGCCGACGATGCCGATGGCAAGGCCGCTGCAGGTGCGCAACAGGCTCGCCCACAGGTTGACCAGCAACTCGCCGCTGGCCAGCAGTTCGGCCAGTGCGCTACCTACCTGCGCCAGCGGTACGAAGGCATAGGCGCCAGTCGCGCCCTGGCGCGAGGCATATTCCCAGGCACCGAGCAGCAATAGCGGTAACACCAGGCCACGCACACTCTGCAGTTTCATCGCATCCTCCTCAGCGGCTTTGCCAGGCAGACAGGCGCCGCTGCACACGGCGCAGGGTGAAATCCAGGCAGAAACCGATCAGCCCGGTCAGCACCACGCCGACCATCACTACATCGATGCGCAGCATCTGCCGGCCCATCTCGATCATCTGCCCCAGGCCGCTGTCGGCCGCCAGCAGTTCGCAGGCCACCAGCACCACCCAGGCACGGGTGAGGGCCACGCGGATACCGGTGACAATGGCCGGGACCGCGGCGGGCAGGGCAATCCGGCCTACCAGCGTGGGCCAGCGCAGGCGGTACACCGCTGCCACTTCGAAATGACTGCGCGGGATCGCGCGGATGCCTTCGCAGGTGGCCAGCGCCACCGGGAAGAACGCGGTCTTGGCGACGATGACCACCTTGAAGGTTTCGTCGACGCCGAACAGCAGCACGAACATCGGGATCAGCGCGATGCTCGGCACCTGGCGCAGGGTATGGAACAGAGGGGCGCAGTAAGCCTCCACGGTTTTCGACAGCGCCAGTGCCGCGCCAAAGGCCAGGCCGGCCAGTGCGCCACCGGTAAAGCCCAGGGCCAGCCGCGACAGGCTGCCGGCCAGGTGCTCCTGCAGCTCGCCGCTGGCCAGCAGGTCGGTGAGGCTGCGCCACACCTCCAGCGGCGAGATCAGCAGGTTGGCCGGAAACAGTCCGGCATTGGCCACCACGGCCCAGAGGGTGAGCAGGGCCAGGGGTGAGATGAACCAGGTAAGGGACGAGAGCACGCGCATGGCTGGCCTTGGGAGAGCAGGGGGTAACGGCTTATCGCAAGAGCTGTGCCAGGCGGCGCAGGCCCTGGATTACAGGGCTGCAGGGAGGGGGATGGTGCTGGGGAAGCAGCGCGGTGTTGCTGCAGCAGCAGTCGGTCAGCAGCATCGGCGTCGGCGCTTCGCGGGTTTGCCCGAGAAGCCGCCCACTCGGTTCCAGATCAGAAATCGTAACTCACACTGGTGTAGTAGAACGCCCCCTGCGCCCCCTCCGGGCTGGTAATGGAGTATTTCGGCACGCCATACAACTGCGCGCCCTCAAGCTTGTCCGGGTGGCTGTCGAACAGGTTGATCGCGCCCGCCGACAAGGTCAGGCCCAGGTCGAAGTGGTACGACACGTCCAGGTCGGTTACCCACTGCGGGCTGAAGGTCTGGTCCAGGGCGGGGTTGGCGGCGTTGCGGTTCTGCCACTCGCCATACCGGCGCTGGGCCACGGTGACGCTCCAGCCGTCATACAGCCAGTTGGCGCTGAGGGTCAGCTTGTCCTTGGGCGTGCCGTCTTCGATCAGGCCCTGGGTGTTGCGGCCGATGATCTGGTTGCCGGGGATGTTGCCCACGTCGCCCAGGCCGGTGATGCGGGTGTTGTTGCGTGCATAGCCGCCATTGAAGTCCACACGCCCCCAGCGGCCTACGTCCAGCTGGTAATGCCCGGCCAGCTCGAAGCCGTCGGTGCGGGTGTCGGCGATGTTGGTGTAGAACGCCGCGCTCTGGATGTTGGCGTAGGGCGTGCCGGCGAAGATCGGGCCGACCACCGACGCGGGCAACTGGTCGGACAGGGTGATGCGGTTGTCGATGTCGATGCGGTAGGCATCGAGTGTGAGCGAGGCGTTAGGCAGTGGCTGCCAGACCAGGCCCACGGAGAAGTTGGTCGACTCTTCCGGCTTCAGTGCCTTGCCGCCCAGCAAGGCTGCTTCCGGGCTGTCGGCGCGCAGGGTGCGCTGCTGCACCTCGACCCAGTTGCCACTGCCCGGCGGCTGCTCCACCACCTGCACGCTGAACGACGACAACCCGCTCTGCACCAGCGAGGGCGCGCGGTAACCGGTGCTGGCGCTGGCCCGCGCGGCAATTTGCGGGGTGAAGTCGTAACGCAGCGACAGCTTGCCGTTGGTGGTGTCGCCAAAGTCCGAGTAATGTTCGCTGCGCACCGCCACGCCGGCCTGGAATTTCTCGGTCAGCTGGGCTTCGACATCGAAGTAGGCACCGATCACGCGGCGGTCCAGCGACACCGCATCGACCTGGGTGATCCCCGAGTAGTAACCAGGAATGCGTCGGCCCGTAATCGGGTCGATCGTGTTGAACAGCGGCCCGTTGGACCAGCCGGCAGCGTCGCCCTCGCTGAGGTCGTAGTTTTCCTGGCGCCAGGCCAGCCCGGCGGACACGGTCAATGGCTTGAACAGCCAGTCGTTGGCGAAATCGCGGGTCCAGTCCAGGGTCAGGTTGGTCTGGTCTGCTTCGCGGCGGCCGGTGTAGATGGTCGACGGGCTGGTGGTGCCCCAGCTGGGGTTGATGGCGTTGCGGTCGGTGGAGTCGACGCGGTTGTTACCGTAGTTCAGTGCCAGGTCGAAGTTGCCCAGGGTGTCGTTTTCAAGGCGCAGGCCACCGGTGACGGCATAGTCCTCCAGGCCGTAGCGGGTGACTGGCAGGCGGCCGTCTGGGTAGCGCGCCAGGGCTACGCTGCCATAGTTGCTGCGCAGGGTGGTCGGTGGGTCGAAGAAGTTCTCGGCATCGGTGTTCTTGTGCGCGTAGGTTGCGAAACCATAGGCGCTCAGGCCCTCGCTCAAGCCCATTTCGGCATTGGCGGTGAAGTTGTACTGGTCCGAGACATTGCCCGAGCCCCAGCGCCAGTTGCGGTAGCGGTTGTTCTGCTCGCGCGGTGTGTCGATGCTGGTGGAGCCGGGGTAGAAGAGGCGGTTGTCGTCACGGGTATCGCTGGCGGGGTCCTGGCTGCCGGCGTCGAAGGCCAGGGTCAGGAAGCCGTCGTTGGGCAGGGCAAAGCCCTTCCAGCCGCTGAGCTTGCGCTGCAGGCCGTCGCCTTTCTTGTAGCCGCCGAAGCGGTAGCCGGCGTTGCCGCCTTCGTCGCGCTCCTTGAGCACGATGTTGATCACCCCGGCGATGGCATCCGAGCCGTACTGAGCGGCGGCGCCATCGCGCAGGATTTCCACCCGTTCGATGGCTGACAGCGGGATCAGGCTAAGGTCCACTGCTGCCGCGCCCCGGGCGTTGACCAGGCCCTGGCGGGTGACGTTGGCGCTGGTATGGCGGCGTTTGCCGTTGACCAGCACCAGGACCTGGTCCGAAGCCAGGCCGCGCAGCGAGGCGCCCTGGGCGATGGAGCCGGCAAACGCACCTTGCGGCGACTGTGGGAAGCTGAACGAGGGTGACAGCGCGGTGAGCGCGGCGGACAGGTCGCTGGCACCGGTTTGCTGGAGTTTTTCGCCGCTCAGAACATCGACCGGGGCGGCGCTTTGCAGGGCGGTGACGTCGCTGCGATGGGTGCCGACCACGACAACGGTGTCGAGGCGGGCGTAGGGTTCGGCGGCGAATGCGGGCACGGCAAGGCCGGCGATGGCCAGGGCGATGGCGCTGGCCAAGGCGGTTGGACGGGGCATGGAGTAATCCTTTTATGCAGCGTGATGCATTGGGGCTGCTGCACAGCAGCCCAATGGCCTGATAATCAGAAGCGGCTGGTAACGCTGAGCCCGACGGTGCGCGGGTCACCGTAGGTGATCACGTACTGCCCGGCGGTGCCGTTGGGCCGGCCGTGCACCTGGTAGCGGCGGTCGGTGAGGTTGTTGACGAAGCCAGTCACGCTCAGCTTGTCGTCATGGCTGAACCAGCTCAGGCGGGCGTTGGCCAGGGTGTAGTGGGGTTGGCTGAGGGTGGCGTCGGCGCTGCTCTGCCGGTCGGCCAGGAAGTACTCTTTGTCACGGAAGCTCACGTCGCCGCCGGCCACCAGCTTGCCGCCCACTTCCAGCGGGATGGTGTAGTCCGCCCCCAGCGACACCACGTTGCGCGGCGAACGCACGAAGCTGTTGCCGCTGTAGTCGCCGGTCACTGCGCCGGTGGTGGGGTTGGTGTTCTTGAAGTCGGTGTACTCGGTGTCCAGGAACGATAACGCCGCGCGCAGGTGCAGGCGTTCGGTCGGCTGGCCCTCGATCTCAAGTTCCGCGCCCTTGACCTTGCCCTTGGCGCCGTTGGTCAGAGCGGTGGTGAGCACGCCGTTGTTCACCGTCAGCAGGTTCACCTGGATGTCGGAGTAGTCGTAGTAGAAGATGTTCGCGTTGACCGTGAGGCGGCGGTCGAACCACTCCGACTTCAGCCCCAGTTCGTAGGCGTCCAGCTTTTCCGGGTCGACCGTGGTCAACTGTGCCAGGCTGGTCGACAGCCCGGTGTTGAAGCCGCCCGAGCGGAAGCCATGGGCGTAGCGGAAGAACACCCGCAGGTTGTCGTTGATGCGGTATTCAGGCGTCAGGTCGTAAGTCCAGGCTTCCCAGGTCTTGTCTTCCTGGCGGTTGCCGTTGGTGCCTGCTCCAGCCAATGGGATCAGCGGGCCACTGGCCGTGGCACGGGTCTGCTGCACCAGGTCCAGGTCGATGTCCTTTTTCTCCTGAGTCCAGCGCAGGCCGCCGGTGACGCTGAAGTCATCGGTGAAGTCGTAGGTCAGGTTGCCGAACAGGGCGTAGCTGTCGGTGCGGTGATCGTAACCCAGGTCGCGGAACGCGGTGGTGCCCACCTGGTTTGAGCCGGTACCGTTGGGGGTCGGCCCCGGGGTGACGATACGCTGCGCAGAGCTGTCCAGGTCTTCATGGAAGTAGTGGGTGCCCACCAGCCAGTGCAGTGGGCGGTCTTCCGGCGAGGCCAGGCGCAGCTCCTGCGACCACTGGCGGTAGCTGTTGTCGGTGATGGCCGCGCCGTTGACCTCGTAGGGGGTGTAGTCGGCATCGCTGGTGGAGCGGTTGCGGATGTAGTCGTAGGCACTGATCGAGGTCAGGGTGTAGTCGCCCAGGTACCAGTTGAAGGTCAGCGAGGCGCCGTCGTGGTCCAGGCGATAGTCTTCATTGACGTTCAACGAGATGTCGCGCCCGTGCGGGCGTTCGTAGCCGACGTTGTAGTAGCGGCCCACCGGCAGCGAGCCGTTGCTGCCGTCGCCCTTGAACTGGCGGCTGTGCAGCTTGAGCAGGGCGTCCAGGTCGGGGTTGAGCTGGGCCAGGAACTGCAGGCGGATGGCCTTCTTGTTCACATCGCCGTAAGTGTTGCCATCGAAGTCGTTGTTCTGGAAACCGTCGCGCTCCTCGGAGTACAGCGCTACCCGCCCAGCCAATTTTTCATCCACAAGCGCACCACCGATGGCACCGGTGACAATGCGCTCGTTCTTGGTACCGAAGCCGACCGTGCCGTAGCCGTCGGTGTCGAAGGTCGGCTTTTTCGAGATCACGTTGACCGCGCCGGCCGTGGTGTTCTTGCCATACAGGGTGCCTTGCGGGCCACGCAGGATTTCGATGCGTTCCAGGTCGAACAGCGGCCCACCACCGGCGATGGGCGCGTTGAGGTACACGTCATCGGCGTAGATGCCCACCGGGTAGACCGTCGCCGCGCCAGTGTCGCCGGTGCCCAGGCCGCGGATGTACCAACGCGGGCGACCGTCGCCGTCGGGGTTCTTGGCCGAGGCGTTGGGCACGAAGGTGGTGATGTCGCCCATCGCGCGCACACCGTCGGCAGTGATGCTGGTGCCCTTGATGGCCGACACGGCGACCGGGACTTCCTGCAAAGTCTGTTCGCGGTGCTGGGCGGTGACGGTGACGGTTTCCAGGGCCGGTTCGTTCTTTTTGTCTTCGTTGGCGGCGATGGCCTGGGTGCCGGTGCCGGCCAGCAGCAGCGCAAGGCTGACCTGGCGGGCGAGTGGTTGACGTTGGTGCATGGTGGATCTCCCCGTATGTAAAACGTTGTTGGGGAGAGCTAGAGCAGGGACTGTGCCACATTGTTAAATGATTGATTTATATGAATTTAATGCCTTTGCTTGGAGGGTCTTGCAGGTTGGGCAGCAGTGGGGTGCTGGGCGGGTGCTGCTGGGGCAGCAGTGGGGTGGCAGAAATGCCTGGGGCTGCTGCGCAGCAGCCCCAGCGTCTTAAACGGCCAAGCGCGAAGTCGAGCCGATCACATTCTCCAGCACGCGAAAATCAATCCACTCCCGCACATCGAAGCGCCGAGGTATGAACCCCCACCTGAACAGGAATTCGGTAAAGTCCTGCAGCGCCTCGATCGAGCGGCTGTCCAGCGTCGTACGCAACCGCCGGTGCGCATCATCGCCATAGGCCGCCGCTACCCAGTACTCGCTGGTGTTCAGTTCACGCGCCAGAAAGCGCCGAGTCTCTTCGGGGTTGGCCCAGGCCCATTGCTCGGTGCGCAGCACCGTGTCGACCAGCGTGCGGCTGGCCTCGAAGTGGTTCTCCAGCAAGTGCCGGTCGACGGTCAGCGTGCGCGGCGTGCCGTTGTTGCTGCGGATCAGTGGGTCGGGGTGGCTGCCGGTATCCACCACCACGCGCAGGCCGAACTCATGGGCCAGGTGTACCGCATGGGCGCCCTTGAGGAAGATGGCGTCGATGTCGCCACGCAGCAGGCCGATCAGCTCGTTGTTGCGGCGGCTGAAGCGGCTGGTGTCCAGGCTCACTTCGGCGCCATACAGGTGCTGCTTGGCATCGTCGCTGTAGGTACCACCGTAGGGGTAGTCGACCAGCTCCACATCGGCCACCGCCAGGCCTTCGAGCTTCAGGGCGTTTTCCAGCCCGCGCAGGGCTTGGGCACGGGTGAAGTCGATCTGTACATTGGCCCACTTGGGCAAGCCGAAGCGGCGGTTCTTCAGGTCGCGGATGCTGCGAACACCGCTTTCTTCGGTGGTGAGGATCAACTGCACCTCATCGCTCCACGACAGCCCCAGCACGCGGGTCTCGACGCCGCTGGCGTAGGCCCAGATCGCCGGGATGTTGCCGCCGTGGCGCACCGAGTTCTGCAGGTGGTGGTCGTAGTGGGCCTCGCGCACCTCGCGTTCGCTGGACTCGCGCAGCGACTGGATATTGGTGCCGAATGGCGCAAAGGCCTTGGCCAGGCGCCCCGACTGCACGGCAATGCCGAGACCGGTGGGCACCGGGCTGTGGGTGTACCAGAGGGTTTCCAGGGGCTTGGTCATGGGGTAGCGGGTTTCCTGTCCATGGGAGTGGGGGCCAGCAACTGATCCAGGGGTTGGCGGGCGATCCAGTCGCGCACCTCGAAGCGCGCCGGAATGAAGCGCCAGCGTGCGAGGAACTCGACAAAATCCTGCAAGGCCACGATGGCCTGCTCGTCCAGGCGGGTGCTCAGGCGCAGGTGGGCGTCATTGCCGTAGGCCACTTGCACCCAGTACTCGCTGCTGTTGGTTTCTCGCGCCAGGTAGCGGCGGGTTTCATCCGGGTGCTGGTGCGCCCAGCGCTCGGCGCGCAGCACCGAACCGAGCAGGGTGCGTACCACGTGCGGGTGCTGCGTCAGCAGGTGGCTGTCCACCGCCAGGGTGCGTGGTGTGCCGTTGTTGCTGCGGATCAGTGGGTCGGGGTGGCTGCCGGTATCGATCACCGTGTGCAGGGCAAAGGCGTGGGCCAGTTGCACGGCGCTGGCACCCTTGAGGAAGATGGCGTCCACTTCGCCGCGCAGCAGGCCAGCCAGTTCCAGGTTGCGGCCTTCGCTCTGGGTACTGGACACCGGTGTGCCGGCCACGTTGCGCACTGGGCGGTCGCTGAAGGTGCCGTCGTATCGGTAGTTGACCAGCGCCACGTCGCCCACTTGCAGCCCTTCGAGCTTCAAGGCGTTTTCCAGCCCGCGCAGGGCCTGGGCACGGGTGAAGTCGATCTGCGCGGCAGCCCAGTCAGGCAGCCCGAAGCGCCGGCCCTTGAGGTCTTTCACGCTGTGGATGCCGCTGTCTGGCCGGGTCAGGATCAACTGCGCCTCATCGGCCCACGACAGGCCGATCACGCGGGTTTCGCGGCCCTGGGCGCGGGCCCAGATGGCTGGGATGCTGCCGCCATGGCGCACCGAGTTGAGCAGGCTGTGGTCGAAGTGCGATTCGCGCACCGCCTGCTGGTCGGCTTCGCGCAGCGATTGCACCTGGGTGCCCAGGCTGGCCAGGTCGTCTTGCAGCCAGCCTTGCTGCACGGCAATGCCCAGGCCGGTGGGCACCGGACAGCGGGTGTACCACAGGGTTTCGAGGGGTTGGCTCATGTTCGGGCTCCGGTCGGGATCAGGCGCTGGCCTGCAAAGGGGGATTGGTCGCCTGTTGCACCAGCGGCAGCACTTCCTGGCCGATGCGCAAGGCCTCTTCCAGGTGCGGGTTGGCGGCGAGGATGAAGGTGCTGAAACCGGCATCGCGGTATTCGGCCAGGCGTTCGGCGATGTGCTGGTGGCTGCCCACCAGGCCCACGGTAGGGCCAGGCTTGGCCTTGGCAAAGCCGGCCCACAGGTTGCGCGCCAGCACCAGCTCGTCGAAGCCTTGCAAGCCTTGGTGATAGGCCGCCTGCCGTGCGCCGCCCACAGAGTCCGAACCGGTCACGAAACCCTTGGCGCTGGCGCTGGCTTTGCCTTCCAGGCGTTCGAACTGCTGGCGCAGCTCGCGCCACGCCTGCTCCTCGGTTTCGCGGGCGAACAGGTCGACGCGCAGACCGAAGCGCACCGTGCGCCCTTGCTTGTCGGCCAGCTCGCGTACCCGTTCGATATGCGGCTTGAGCTTGTCGATCGGCTCGGCCCAGTTCAGGTATACGTCGGCATGGCGCGCGGCCACCTCCAGCGCGGCATCGGAAAATCCGGAGAAATAAACGCCCGGTTTGCGTTCGTGCTGCAGGCCTGGCGGCAGGCTGCCGTTTTCCAGGCGGTAGATGTCGCCATCGTAGGAGAACTTGTCCTGCGCCCACAGGCCCTGGATCACGTCGAGGAATTCGCCGGTGCGCTTGTAGCGCAGGTCATGTTCCAGGAAATCGCCATTGGCGCGTTGGCTTGCCGGGTTACCGCCGGTGATGATGTTCCAGTCCAGCCGGCCACCGCTGAGGTTCTGCAGGATTGCCGCCTGCTGGGCGGCATAGGCGGGCAGGGTCCAGGTGGCCTGGAAAGCGATCAGGAAGCGGATGCGCCGGGTTTCGCGGGCGAGCGCGGCGGCGGCAATCCAAGGCTCCGGGCCGGTGGGTAGCAGCGCGCCCTCGAAGCCGGCCAGCTCGGCGGCCTTGGCCACCTGGGCGATGTAGTCGATGTAGGTAAAACTGTCGGCCTGGCCATCGGGCAGGCGGCCGGGGGCGATGTTGCCGGCGCGGTGTACAGGGTTGCCACGGTTGTGGCTGTCGGTGGACAGCTGCGGGCCGTCGGTACCCAAGGGCAGGCGCCAGAAGAATTCGGTGGTCATGGGGACTCCTGAAGGGGGAGGGTGTGCGAGTGGGGAGGGTGGTGCAACGGCTGTGCCATGCGTGGTGTAGGGCCTGTGGGGCGGGGATTTGTGGAGCAGACGGGGAGAGGGGTGCTGCTGTGGCAGCAATCGGGCAGCAGTGGATGCTGGGACAGCAGCATGAACAGGTCCGGCCTCTTCGCAGGGCAAGCCCGCTCCCACAGGTCCGGCGCGGTCAGTAAGTCCAGCGCCATATCTGTGGGAGCGGGTTTGCCCCGCGAAGAGGCCGGCAAGTCAGGCCTCGATTTTCTCGGCTACAACCTCCCCGGCACTGCGCAGATACGCGTCATGGAGCGCCGCATAGGCACCCCCGCGCCCGATCAGTTCGGCATGCGCCCCTTGCTCCACCACCCGCCCATGCTTCACCACGGCAATCCGGTCAGCATCACGAATAGTCGCCAACCGATGGGCAATGATGATCGCCGTGCGCCCCTGGCACAGCCGGCGCAGGGCGCGCTGGATGCGCCGTTCGGTGTGCACGTCCACTGCCGAGGTGGCTTCGTCCAGCACCAGCACCGCCGGGTCGGCGAGGTAAGCCCGCACCAGGCACACCAACTGGCGCTGGCCATGGCTCAGGTGCGCGCCCAGCGGGCCGACTTCGGTATGGTAGCGCTGCGGCAGGCGCTCCAGCACTTCGTCGGCGCCCAGCTCGCGGGCCGCGGCAATCAGCTGCGCATCACTGGCAGCTGGCGAGGCCAGGCGCAGGTTGTCGAGGATGCTACCGCTGAACAGCACGTTGTCCTGCAGCACCACGCCCACGTTGCGCCGCACGTCATGCTGGGCCAGGGCACGCAGGTCGATGCCATCCAGCTTCACGGCGCCGTCCTGCACTTCGTAGAAGCGCGTCAGCAGCTGTACCAAGGTGCTTTTGCCATGCCCCGAGGGGCCGACGATGGCTATCACTTCACCAGCGCGAATATGCAGGTCGAGCCGGTCAATCACTGGCCGTGGGCTGTTTGGCAGATAGGCAAAACCGACCTCTTCGAAGTCCACCTGGCCGTGTGCCCTGGCCAGCGCTTGTGGCGCAGGTGGGTCGAGTACCTGCGGGCGTGTGTCGAGCAACAGGAAGATGCGCTGGGCCGAGGCACTGCCGGTGGCATAGCGCTCGAACAGGTCCGACAACTCCTGCAGCGGGCCGAGGAACAGAAACACGTAGAACAGGCTCTCTGCCACTTGGCCAACGCTGACCTTGCCCTCGGCCAGGCCATGGGCGCCGACCAGCAACAGCACGGCCATGCCGGCGGTGCTGAGCAACGCGGTGAACGGGGCGAACCAGCCAGCGCGCAGGCTGCCCCGGATCAGCGCCTGGTTGAAGTCTTCCAGCAGCCGCCGGTAGCGCGCCTGGTTGATCTGCGCTTGCCCGCATTGCTGGATCAGCCGCACCCCGCTTACGCTTTCCACCAGATGCGCGGTGAAGCGGCTGCGTTGCTCCGCCACCTTGGCCCAGTTGCGCTGCGACACCCGCTTGAAGCGCCAGGTGGCCACGGCCAGCAACGGTACAGTGGCGGCCAGGCTGTAGAAGAAACTGGGCTCTATGCGCCACAGCATCAGCGCAGCCAACCCGCAGCGCAGCAGGGCGCCCAGCAGTTCTGGTGGGCCTTGCACCAGCAGTGGCTCCAGTGCATCGACATCACGGTCAACGCGGGAAATGATCCGCCCGGCACGGGTCTGGTCGAAGTAGTTCACCGACAATGCCTGCACATGGGCGAACACCTTGACCCGCAGGTTGTTGAGCACGCCGATCGCCGCGCGCCCGGCAATGAACTGCGATACGCCGGCCAGCAGAAAGCGTCCCAGCCAGCTCGCCGCCAGGCCAAGGCCCAGCCACAGCACCAGGCGTTCGTCGAGCAGCCAGTGGTCGGCTCTGTGTACCAAGCCCTTGTCCAGCAGTTCGCGCACGAACCACGGGCGCAGGAACACGGTAAACACCAGCAGAAGCTCGATGCCGATCACCGCCAGGATCTGCCCACGAATGGGTCGCAACAGAGGCAGCAGGCGGTGGAACATACCCCGGTCCAGTGTTTGGCGGGCCAGGCGCTGCTCGATGTCGATATCGCTGGCGGGCGCGTGTTGCACATCAGTCATGGTCGACCCCCAGCAAATCGCGGTAATGGGCATTGTTCGCGCTCAGTTCGGCATGGCTGCCGCTGGCGCTGATACGGCCGTTTTCCAGCATCAGCACGCGGTCGGCCTGCAGCAGGGTGGAGAGGCGGCTGGTGATCAGGAGCAGGGTCGGGCCTTGGCCGTGGGCACTGTGCAGGTGGCGGATGTTGTGCAGCACCTGGCGTTCGCCCAGGGCATCCAGGGCGCTGGTGGCGTCGTCCAGGCAGAGGATATCGGGTGCACCAAGCAGCGCTCGGGCCAGGCACAGGCGCTGGCGCTGGCCGCCAGACAAGGTAACGCCACGGTCACCCAGCGGCGTATCCAGGCCGTGGGGCAGGCGCGCCAGCACATCCTCGGCGGCGGCCAGGCGCAAGGCTTCGCGCAACTGGGCGTTGCTGGCTTGCGGCGCGCCCAGGCGCAGGTTGGCGGCCAGGCTGTCGGAGAACAGGAAGCTTTCCTGCGGCAGTACGTGAACGCGGCGGCGCAGGTCAGTCAGGTCCAGGTTGCGCACGTCATGCCAGCCGCCGGCATCACTGCCGACCTGCACGCTGCCGTGCTCTACGTCGGTCAGGCGCGGCAGCAGGCTGGCCAGCAGGCTCTTGCCGGTACCGGTGGCGCCGACCAGCGCCACCACCTCACCGGGTAGCAGGGTCAGCGAGCAGTCCTGCAAGACAGGCCGACCAGCCTCTGCTGCACTGGCCTGCACCTGGTTCAGCTTCAGCCCCAGCGGCCCGGCAGGCAGCGTGGCATGGCCGCCGAGGATGGCCGGGCGTTCGTCCAGCAACTGCCAGATGCGTTCGGCGCTGGCGCGGGCATCGGCGAAGGTCTGCATCACCCGGCCGATGCCTTCGATACGGAACACCAACGTGGTCGCCACCAGCAGCGAGGTGACCAGTTCGCCGATGCCCAGGGCACCAGCCGCCACGCGATGGGCGCCGTAGACCAGGATCCACACATGCCCCAGCGCCACCACTGCCTGCGGTAGCGGAATGCGCGAACTGGCGTAGGCGAGGGCAGCGCGGGCGTGATGGGTGAACACCTCGACCTGGCTGGCGAACCGGGCGATACGCTGGCGTTCCAGGCCGAAAGCCTTGATCACCCGCACGCCGCCGATGCCTTCGGCCAGGTCCTGGCTGACCTGGTCATAGGCGGCGCCCACGGCACGGTCCAGGGTTACCAGGCGATCGGTCTGTACCACGAACAGCCACAGCCCGGCGCCGGTCAGCAGCAAGGGCACCAGGCCCAACAGCGGGTCGTACCAGCTCAACAGGCCGACGGCGGCGATCACCACCAGCGGTGTTTCGATGATCTGCCGCCAGAAGGTGATCAATGCGTCGCGCACCTTGTCGGCATCGCGGGTGGTGCGGGTGACCAGTTCACCCATGCCGTGGCCCCAGTGGTAGCCAAGGTGCAGGCGCTGCACCTGGTTGAGGATGCGTTCGCGCAGGCGCGTGAGCAGGGCCTGGCTGAGCACCAGCGACAGCACGGCGGCGGCGTATTGCAGCAGGCCGCGGCCCAAGGCGATGGCCAACAGCAGCCACAGCCAGTGCCAGGCGGTACTGGCGTCCAGGCTGCCATCAGCCAGGCGCGACACGGCGCGACCGGCGCTGACATCGTCGACCGCGTGGCCGATCAGCCACTGTTGCCAGGCCAGGCCGAGATTGCCGGCCATGTACAAGGCTGTGACCAGGGCGAAGCGCCAAGGCATTTCGCGATAGATGGCCAAGGCCCGAAGTAGAGGGTGGTTCATGTAAATGCTCGATCAGAATGCGACGCCGCCCCCTGCAGGAGCGGCCTTGTGTCGCGACAGGGGCGCAAGGCACCCCCCGTCCAAACCTGGTTTCAACGGCGGGTAGCGCCCTGGTTTTCCTTGGCGTTGAGCACCGCGGTGTACTCCCCAGGGTCCGCCCCGTTGAGGTAGTAGTTGCCGACGTTGTGCAGCCGCCAACGGATCGGGTCGTGGGTGGTGTGCACCCGGGCATTGCGCCAGAAGCGATCAAGGTTCCACTTGCTCAGCGACGCGCTGGCTCCCAGCAGCGAGAACAGGTCGCTGGAAATCTTCAGTGACGCCGCATCGGAATGCGCGCGGGCGGTGGCCACCGAAAGAATCAGCTCATCCTGCAAGGCCTTGTTTTCCGGGTCGCGCTCGTGATCGTCAAACACCCGCGCGGCCTCGCGCAGCACCGACTCGGCACCGCGCAGGGCCACGGCATATTCGCCAACCTGGCGGATCACATGGGGCTCGTCACTGGCACGCTCGACGCCGCTCTCCACCCAGGCGCGGGCATGCTCGCGCAGGTACGCGATGGCAGCCTGCAAGGCGCCAGCGGCGATGCCGGTGTCGATGGCCGCGTGAAGGATCTGCGGGAAGGTCAGGCCGGTGCGCTTCATCGGCCCGCTGCGACGGGTCAGGTAGCGCTCGTCGAGCACGATATTGTCGAAATTCACCGTACCGCTCACCGAGTTCTGCTGGCCGAAGGCTTGCCAGTCATCGACCAGGGTCAGCCCTGGGGTGTCACGGTGCAGCAACACGCCAACACCGCCGTCTTCGCTGGCGGCGGTGAGCGAGATCCACTCGGCCAGGTAGGATCCGGTGGAGTAGAACTTGCTGCCGTTGAGCACCCACTGGCCATCGGCGTTGCGTTCGACGCGGGTCTTGAGGGCGAACTTGTTCTTGCCGCCGACTTCGGCCAGGGCATTGCCGAAACGCTTGCCGGCCAGTACATCGGCGATCAGCCGGTCGCGTACTTCATCCGGGTAGCCGGTAAAGATACCGCGCAGCATCACGTTGTGAATCTGCAGCAACTGGCCGACGCCGCCATCGGCGGTGGACACCAGGCGCACGGTTTCGACCACGGTCTGCACCGAGGCACCCAGGCCGCCGAATTCGGCCGGCACGGCGATGGCGGTCAGGCCGCTGCTGGACAACAGCTCGGCCTGGCGGCGGGGGAGCTGGCCGTTGTTGCTCGGGTCGGCGGCCAGCTCGGCGATTTTTGCAGCGACCTGGCGGGCGGTTTCGAGGGCTTCGGCTGCGCTGGTGAGGCGGCGGGCAGGGGAGGGTTCTATGGCACTCATGGAGAGGTCTCGGCTATGTCTGAAGGGGCCAGTGGGCCTGTCTCGCGGGTGAACCCGCAATTGGCCACAGCGCGGCATGAACCCCTCGAGCAATATCTTTGCCACCCCTGTTCAGGCCCCGTGCTGCGCGGCTTGCGCAACCTTTTGTTGCCAGGGCAGCAGCCGCCCTGCTGATCTGGCAGCACCCCACCCGCAATCCTGCTCCCACTCCAGCAGCAAGCGCCCTGTCAAAACATCCAACGCCAATGAAATCAAGGCCTCCAGCGGTTGGCACGCACACTGCAATGGTGCTTGCACGACGCCCAAGGAGCCACCCCATGACCCTCGCAAGCCCCACCGCAATACGCCCCGCGCACGACCTGTCTGCCCTGGAACGCATCTGGTTCACCCGCTGCCCGGTGCCCACCGCCTCTGGCATCGCTTACAAGCTTGGCTGGCTGGAGCAGGAATTCGCCCTCGACGGCCTGCCGGTCTCGACCCTGCAGGAGGCCCGCCAGCTTGGCCATCACCACTACGATCACCAGCTGCCCGGGCTGTTCCGCGAAGGCGGCAACGTACCGGCGTTGGCCGCACGCGCTGCTGGCTCGCCCAGCCGGCTGATCGGCCTGACCTGGATCGAAGAATGGCAAACCATTCTGGTCCGCCCGGACTCCGGCATCCGCAGCGCCGCCGACCTGCGCGGCAAGCGCCTGGCCCTGCCGGCCTGGGGCGACAGCCGCCCCGGCAGCATCGCCCGGGCCATGAGCCTGCACGGCTACAAAGGCGCCCTGGCGTCGGCTGGCCTGCAGCTGGGTGATGTGCAACTGGTGGAAGTGGCCCTGCTCGACCAGGCCAACGCTGCAACCCCCGCAGCTGGGCCTGCAACGGCTGTGGTCGGGGCTGGAGTACCTGGCGCGCGGTGAAGTCGATGCGGTGTACGTGAAGGGCGCTGCAGCGGCTGATGCGGCACGTCGGCTGGGCCTGGTGGTCGGCGTCGACCTCGACCTGCTGGCCGACCCCCGCCACCGCATCAACAACGGCACGCCACGACCGATCACCGTGCACCAGCGCTTGCTCGACGACCACTTCGAGCTGGTGGTGCGCTTCCTTGCCCAGACCTTGCGTGCCGCAGATTGGGCGGCCAACAACCGCGACGCGCTCAACCGCATCCTCGAAGAAGAAACCCGCGCCGGCAGCCAAGGCGTGGCGCAGGCCTACCGGGGTGACTTCCACACCACCCTGGCGCCAGACCTGTCCGAGCAGCGCCTGGCCTTCCTTGGCACGCAAAAGGACTTCCTGTACCTGCACGGCTTCCTCGAGGCCGACTTCGCCATCGCCGATTGGGTCGACCCGCGGCCCCTGCAAGCTGCCCAAGAATTGCTGGCCCAGCGCCGCGCCTGACTTGACTGGAGATTGAACATGACCGTACTGATCAACGAACGCCCCGTCACTGCCGAACTACAAGCCTTCATCGACCAGGTGGTGGCCGAAGCCGAAGCGGCCTTCAGCGTATTTCGCGAAACCAACACCATCACGGCCAATGGCACGGTCGGTTTTATCGAACGCGTGCCCGGCGAAGAACTGCTGGTAGCGGTCAACTACGGCGGCCCGTGGCACCACCGCAAGCCGCTGCAGGCCACGGTGACCGACTTTGCCGGCAACGTCATCGTCGGCAAGGGCAAAGGTGGCCTGGGCCGTTACACCAAGCTGTTCCAGACCCACGCCGACATCACCACCGTGTCACACGTGCACAGCCCGTACCTGGGGGCCTGGGCGCAAACCCACCGTACCTTGCCGTTCCATTATGTGCCGGTGCAGCGCTACCAGCTGGCCCGCGAGCTGCCGGTGTACATCGACCGGCGCCAGGCCGAGGTCGACTTCATCCTCGACAAGATCGCCGAAAACCCGTTCTACCTGGCGATCCTGGAAGCCAATGGCGGCGCCACGGTATGGGGCAAGCAGGGGCTGCGGGCCACGGCGGAGTTCATCCTGTTGCTGGAGGAGGGCGCGCAGATTCAACTGTTGGCCGATGCCTTGGGTGGGTCGCGGCCGTATGGACCGGGGGTGCTGACCCAGCAGTGGAAGATGAGCGGGTTGTATGAGCGGGCTACCGAGCTGGGCCTGGTGCCGGGTATTGACCGGCGTAGCTGATGTGATCGCTGGGGCGCGGCGCGCCCCCTTCCAGAAAAGGATTCACCCCATGGCAGTAAAAATACTCTGGTACCTCACCACGCCGGACGGCCCGCACCCCTGGGAGCCAGAAGGGCGCTGGCACACCGACTTCGAGCACCTCAAGCAACTGGCCATCGCCGCTGACCGCCTGGGTTTCTACGGCTCGCTGCTCGGCTCCAGCCCCAATGAAAGCCTGGCCGTGTCGGCAGCGCTGATCGACGCGACCAAGCGCCTGCGCTTCCTGGTTGCCCAACACCCGGGCGAGCTGTCGCCAGCCGTGTTGGCCAAATGGGCGCTCACCTTCGACCAGTTCTCCAACGGCCGCCTTCTGTTCAACGTGGTCAACGGCAACGACGCTGGCCTGGCCACCCTGGGCGTGCATTACCCGCACGATGAACGCTACGACTTCAGCCTGGAATACTGGCGCGCCTTCCAAAGCTTCTACGCCGGTGAAACCGCCGGTTACGATGGCCGCTACGTCAAGCTTTCACCCCGTTCGCCAGGCGCTGCCCAACACCCGCTGGGCGGTTGGCACCCACCGAAGCAAAAGCCCGGCATCCCGCTGTGGGGGGCTGGCACCTCGGCACCGGGTGTGGCCCACTCCGTGCAACTGCTCGATGTTTACCTGAGCTTCGCCGACACCCCGCAAAAGCTCGGCGACAAGTTCCGCCGGGTGGCAGCCGAGGCGGCGAAGATCGGCCGTGAACTGACCTACGGTACCCGCCTGCAAGTGATCGTGCGCGAGACCGAGGAAGAAGCCTGGGCCCATGCAGAGCGCCTTTTGCAACGGACCTCGCTGGCCACCGCGCGCGCGGCCATTGAACGGCAGTTGCCTCCCGGGCAAACCTTCGACAACTACGTCAGCGACGACCCGCGTATCCAGCGCAACCTCGACAGCATCCGCGCCGGGCGCCTGCCCACCGCCCGTGAGCTGGAGATCTACCCCAACGTCTGGCTGGGCCCCAGCCTGTTCGGTTTCAACATCCTTGGCCCTGCAGCCGGCACTTACCTGGTCGGCAGCGCCGAACAGGTTGCCGAACGCATCCGCGAGTACGAAGCGCAGGGCACCTCGGCGTTCATCCTGTCCGGCTTCCCGCTGATTGACGAGGCGCACCGGGTGGCTGACCTGCTGTTCCCGCTGCTGGACCTGGACCATGGCTTTGAAGTGCCGCGCCTGGGCGCAGCCAGCAAGCCCGACGTGACGCAACCGGCGTGAGGAGAGGGTGATGAGCGAGCTGTTTTCGCGCCGGGTGTTTCTCGGCAACAGCCTGGCCGTCGGTGGCGGCCTGCTGCTCGGCGGCGGGCTGCTCAGCGGCTGCGACAGCGGCGCGCCGGCAGCCGCCACGGCGCTGCTACCGGGTACGCCGGTGCGTGGCGGGCGCTTGCGGGTGGGCATTATCGATGGTGACCAGGCCGGTAACCTCGATGCACACAAGCCGGTAGGCGGCGGCATCATCCGTGGCTGGGCGCTGTACGCCAAGTTCTGGGAATGGAACGCCGATGTAAGCACGCGCCTGGCGCTGGCCGAGTTCGCCGAGCCGAATGCCGATGCCAGTGCCTGGACCATCCGCCTGAAGCCGGGGCTGGAGTTCCACCACGGCAAAAGTATAACTGCCGACGACATGCTGTTCTCGATCCTGCGCCTGACCGACCCGCAACTGGCCTCGCCATTCGCCGGGCTGGTCGGCGCTATCGACCGGCAGGCGTTGCGCAAGCTGGACGAGCGCACCATCGAAATACGTTTCAAGCAGGGGCAAAGCTTCTACCCACTGGACGAGACGCTGATCAGTTTCGGCGGCATTGTGCCTACCGATTACCATCCGGTGACCAACCCGGTCGGCGCCGGGCCGTACCGCCTGAAAAGCTTCATTCCCGGCCAGCGCTCGCTCTACACCCGCTTTGAAAATTACTACAAACCCAATCGCCCCTATGCGGACGAGTTGGAAATCATCGAATTCAAGGACCAGGTGTCACGCGCCGCAGCGCTGCGCGCCGGGCAGATCGACGTGGCCAGCGGTGTGCAGGCCGAGCACAGTGCGTTGCTCAAGGCCGACCCACGGCTGCGCCTGTATGCCTCGCCAACCACCTCGTTCACCGGTTTCAACCTGAACCTGGCCAAGGCGCCGTTCCAGGATGTGCGCGTGCGCCAGGCGTTCCGCCTGCTGGCCGACCGCCAGGAACTGGTGGCGCGTGGCTTGAATGGTTTTGGCCGGGTGGCCAACGACCTGTATTCGCCTCACGACCCTACCTACAACCACGCCATTGCCCAGCGCCCCTACGACCTGGACCAAGCCCGTTCGCTGCTGCGCCAGGCTGGGCAAAGTGATCTGCGCGTCGAGCTGACCACCACATCTGGGCCTGGCGTCAACGCCGCGCTGGTGTTTGCCCAGCAGGCCCTGAAGGCTGGGGTGCAGGTGAAGGTCAACCAAGTCGATGGCTCGGTGTTCAATGGCCCGCAACGCGAGCAATGGCAACTGTCGCCGGGCTCGACCCCAGCCCGCGGCTTTCTCGCCTCGGCGCTGCACAACGATGCGCCGCAGGCGATCTATAACCGCAGCAACTTCCACGACCCACGCTTTAGCGAGCTGTTCCAGCAGGCCCTGGCCCAGCCCGACCTGGCGCGGCGCACGGCCTTGGTGCATGAAGCCCAGGTCATCCAGCACGAACGTGGCGGGTTGCTGATCTGGGGCTTTGCCGACGTGCTGGATGCCGCGTCGGCCAAGGTCGGTGGGCTTACCCCGGAACAGACCACCTTCGCCTCCTGGCGCTTCGATGAACTCTGGTTGAACCCCAATGCCTGACGCTCACCACACCCCCCGCACGCCGGCCTGGCTGGCCTGGTTCATCGGCCGCCTCGGTTATGGGTTGCTGACCGCCTGGGTGATCAGCCTGGTGGTGTTCATCGCCACCCAGGCACTGCCCTCGGACCCGGCGCGGGTGATTCTCGGCCCGGATGCGCCACTGGAAAGCATCCTCACCCTGCAGCGGCAACTGGGCCTCGACCAGCCGATCCTGCTGCAGTACCTGCGTTGGTTCGGTGCCTTGTTATGCGGGGACCTGGGCATCTCGCTGGACTCCCAGGTACCGGTGGCGCAGCTGCTGTTCGGCCGCCTCGGACACACCCTGGCCTTGCTGGCCGGGGTGCTGGCGCTGGTGGTGCCGCTGGCGTTGCTGCTGGGGGTGAGCCTGGCCCTGCGCCGTGACAGCCGGCTCGACCGCTGGGGGTTGTCGGCGTTGATCCTGCTCAAGGCCACGCCGGGCTTTCTGTTGGCCATCGGTTTGGTGCTGCTGTTTTCCATGCCGGGCATGGGCTGGCTGCCGGCGGTGTCGATCCTCGACCCGCAACTGTCGTTGTGGCGGCAGTGGCCGTCGTTGGTGTTGCCGGTCGTGGCGCTGAGCCTGTCTGCGCTGCCGTACCTCACGCGCATGGTACGGGCTTCAATGATCGAGGCACTGGAGTCCGAGTATGTGATCGCCGCGCGCCTGCGTGGCATCCCCGAGCGGCGAATCGTTTGGCGGCATACCTTGCCCAATGCCTTGACCCCGGCGATCCAGGGCGTGGCGCTGACGTTGCGCACACTGGTCGGCGGTGCGCTGCTGGCCGAAGTGATCTTCAGCTACCCGGGCATCGGTACGGCGTTGAACGCCGCGATCCAGATGCGCGACCTGCCGATGATCCAGGCGGTGGTGCTGGTCATCACTTTGGCGGTGGTGTTGATCAACCTGCTGGCCGACCTGCTGACCGTGCTGCTTACCCCCAAACTGCGCACCGCACGTCGGGTGCGGATGATCCGCCGTATCCGCCGTGGCATTCGGCCATGGTGGCGGCGTGCGCGCAGCACCCCTGCCCAGGAGGCCACCCATGACTGATTCCCGTTGGCTGGCCGACCCGCAGATACGCCGGGGCGCCGTGATCACCTTGCTGGTGGCGCTGCTGGCCGCTTTCGGCCCCTGGCTGGCACCCCACGCGCCCACGGCGATGGTCGGGCCGGTGTACGGCCCCCCGGCTGCCGGGGCACCGCTGGGGCACGATTTTCTGGGCCATGATTTGCTTTCACGCTTGCTCAGCGGCGGCCTGTCGGTGCTGTGGATGTCGGTGGCTGCAGCCACCCTCGCATTGCTGGTGGGCGGCAGCCTGGGCCTGTTGGCCGGCTTCTCGCGCAGGCGCCTGGATCAGCTAATCAGCTGGGCGGCGGATGTATCGCTGGCGTTCCCGGACCTGATTCTGGTGCTGTTGATCGTGTCCATGCTCGGTCGGGCGCCTTGGCTGATCGTTTTGACCGTGGCGATCGCCTTTATCCCTGGGGTTGTCCGTCTGGCCCGGGGCAGTGCCGTGGCGGTGGCCGGGCAGGAGTATGTCGAGGCGGCGCAGATGATGGGTTACCCGCGTTGGCGCATCCTCTTTCATGAAATCCTGCCGAACATCCTCACGCCGCTGTTGGTGCACTTCGGCAACATGCTGACCTGGGCAGTGGGGATGCTGTCCGGCTTGAGTTTTCTGGGCTATGGAGTGGCACCCCCCGCTGCGGACTGGGGCTTGATGATCAACGAAAACCAGGCCGGCCTGCTGGTGCAGCCCTGGGCCGTACTGGCCCCTGCATTGCTGATCGGGGTGTTTGCCTATGGCACCAACATCCTTGCCGAAGGCATTGGCCGGGCCAGTGCACGGATTGGGGAGAAGCAGCCATGAGCGCGCTGTTGAATGTGGCGAGTGAAGTGTTGCAGGTCAGCGACCTGCGGGTAGAGCTTGCCGGGCAGGTCGATGTACTGGCCGAGGTGTCCTTCAGCCTTGCGGCAGGGGAGATTGTTGGCTTGGTCGGCGAGTCTGGCTCGGGCAAGACCACCTTGGCCACTGCGTTGTTGTGCCATGCCCGGCAAGGCGCATGCATTGTTGGCGGGCAAGTAGTGGTGGCCGGGCAATCGCTGCTCGAGCTCGAAGGCGAGGCCCTGCGCCTGGCCCGTGGCGGGGTGGTCGGCTACGTGGCCCAGGACCCGGCCACGGCACTGAACCCGGCGTTGCGCCTGGGGGCCTTGCTGCGTGAAACCCTGTTGGCGCACCAGCCTGCGCTGTCGAGTGAGGCAACACGCCAGCGCATCGGCGATACCCTGCTGGATGTAGGCCTCCCCGATGACGACGCCTTCCTGCGGCGGTTCCCGCATCAACTGTCTGGCGGGCAGCAACAGCGGGTGATGCTGGCGCTGGCGTTTGTCTTGCGCCCCCGCCTGATCGTACTCGACGAGCCCACCACCGCACTGGACGTGACCACCCAGGCCCATGTGCTGCAGACCCTCAAGCGGCTGTGCCGTGACCAGGGTGTGGCGGCCCTTTACGTCACCCATGACCTGGCGGTGGTGCGTGACCTGGTCGACCGGGTGATGGTGATGTACGCGGGCCGACTGGTGGAAGTGGCCGGGCGCGAGGCGTTGTTCGGCGCACCCCTGCATCCCTACACCCGCGCCTTGCTCGCGGCCATTCCCGACATTGCCCGGCGCCAGCCGTTGCAGGCGATTGCCGGGCACGCACCGGCACCGGGGCAGCGTCCGGATGGCTGTGCGTTTGCGCCGCGCTGCGGCAGGCGTCGTGCAGAGTGTTGTGTAATCGAGCCGTCGTTGTTGGCGCACGACAGCGGGCATCGGGTGGCGTGCCTGGTGCCGCACAGAGAGCCGCTGTCCCTCGGTGAGACGGCTGTCGAGGCTGCTGCTGCGCCGGGCGCAGCAGTGTTGCTGGAGGTCCGGGGGCTGGATGTCGCCTACGATCGCCAGGTGCTGTTCGATGTTTCCCTGCGGGTGGGGCAAGGGGAGTGCCTGGCGCTGGTGGGTGAGTCGGGTTCGGGGAAGACCAGCCTGGCCAGGGCGATTGCCGGGCTGGGCGAAAACGTTCAGGGGCAACTCAGCTACGCCGGCAAACCTTTGGCGTTTGCAGCGCGTGAACGGGATGCCGGGTTGCGTCACCAGATCCAGTATGTGTTCCAGAACCCCTACCGGGCCTTGAACCCAAGGCACACGATAGGGCAAACGCTCGGCGCCCCTTTGGCGCACTTTTTCGGGGTCCGTGGCGGTGAAGCGCGTCAGCGGGTCGAGGCCGTGCTGGAGCGGGTGTCGCTACCGGCGCGCGTGGCGGACATGTTCCCGCATAGCTTGTCCGGTGGTGAACGCCAGCGGGTGGCGATTGCCCGGGCGTTGATCTGCGAGCCGAAGTTGCTGGTGTGTGACGAGATTACCTCGGCGCTGGATGTGTCGGTGCAGGCGTCGATTCTGGCCTTGCTGAAGCGACTGCAGGGAGAGGGGCTGACGGTGTTGTTCGTGACCCATGACCTTGGGGTGGTGCGGGCGATTGCCGACCGGGTGCTGGTGTTGCGCCAGGGACGGGTGGTGGAGCAGGGGGCTGCTGATCAGGTTCTTGGGCGTCCGGTTGATGCTTATACCCGGACGCTGGTGGAGCATTCGCCTAGCCTTTCAGGTTGAGGGTGATCAGAACTGGTAATCGACCTGGGCCAGCAGCGTGCGGCCCGGCATCGGTTGCAGGAATGTGTTGGTCGAACCGGCCAGGCCACTGACGAAATTCAGCTCGTCGGTGACGTTGAGCATGCGCACCGTCACGCCCCATTGCGGCTGGCGGTAGTACACGGCAAGGTCGAGGTTGTATTCGTCCGGCACTTTCACCGTCTTGCTCAGGTTCAGGTACCAGCTGCTGGTCCACCAGCCGGAAAGCTCGACGCCAAACCCCGAGTCGAAGCGGTAGTCGATATACCCGCCGGCGTTGTATTCGGGGATCTGCACCGCATCGAACTTGCCGGACGGGCGCTGATTCAGGCTGTTGTTGTCGCCGAATACGGTGCCGTTATCGGGCATGAATCCGGCCGAGGCGAACCCGGCCTGGCTGGTGAACTCGTTGTAGGCGCTGATGCGGCTGAGGTTGAGGCCGCCGCGCAGGTGCTGGTCCTGGTAGCGCAGGGTCGCTTCCCAGCCTTTGACGATCAGCCGGGCGATGTTGTTGTTGCTGTCCGGCGACTGGTCGCGGGCCTGTTTGTAGGCGGCCAGGGTAAGGAATAGCTGGTCAGGCACCGCTTCCACTTTCAACCCGACCTCATGCAGCACGCTCAGGCTTTCGAAGGCCAGCGGGTTGAGCTGATTGGCCCCCGTGCCGCTGCCCCAACCCAGGCCGTTGGTGAAGAAGCCGGTATTCACCGCCAGCGAGCGGTCGAAGGTGTAGTACAGGGTGCTGTTTTCGGTAGGTTTTACGTAGGGGCTTACCTGCACCGAGAACAGCCGGTAGTTGTCCGAGTCTTTGCGCGGGTTGCCGCCGGGCAGCACGAAGGGGTTTTCGATACGGGCGTCGATCCAGCTGCGGCTGGCGCCGATGTTCAGGCCCACACGTTCGCCCAGGCGCAGGTTGTGCTGGCTGAACAGGGTCTTGGTGGTCCAGGTGCTGTCGGCGGTGTAGGGCGCCACCGATTCTGCATACAGGCCGTGCCCGGCCGGGTACATGGCGGGCAGGTTGAGCCAGCCGTAGTAGCTGGAAAACTGCGGCACGCCGGGTTGGCCGATCCAGGCTGCGTTGCCACCGGCGGGGTTACGGCCGCTCAGGCCGAGCAGGTCGCCGGGGTTCTTCAAGGTCGGGTCGAGGGTCAGGTCATAGGCGTTGATGGTGCTGCCGAAGCTGTTGTTGGCGGCGATCGACTCGTTGCGCTCGCGGCGGTAGATCAGCCCGGTGTTGCTGTCGTCGACCAGGGTCAGGTCGCCCAGTTGCCACTGACCACGGGCGCGAAATTCGAAGCGGTTGTCGAAAATGTCGTCCTTGCCCTGCACCTGGAACGCCCCGACGGCATCGGTGGTGTCGGTGGAGTGCTGGTAGAAGGTGCTGTTGGCCAGGGTTATCGATGGGGTCAGGTCGCCTTCGACGCGCAGTTGCGTGGTAAAGCGCCGCGAGCGGTTTTCATCCTGCGCGCGCTGGCCGGTCTGTGACGACAACGAAGTCAGGCCGTTGCCTGCCAGCGACGGGTCGTAGACCCAGCCACGCAGGCTGCCGGGGTTGGCCTGGGTATTGGGCGAGGCATTCTGGAAGCTGCCATCGACTACCTGATACTGGCCCTGAGCATTGCGCTGGCGCTGGACCCAGCCAAGCACCTGGGCGTCGGCGGCGCCGGAGGAGAACACCGGCGACCATAAGTTGTTGCCGTTCTGGACGATTGGCGTGGCGCGACCGGCGTAGTACTTGCCGTGGTCGACCAGGTCCTGGGTGGCGCGGTTCCAGCCGTGGGTGATGTTGTAGTCGTAGTAGTCGTCGTAGGCGGCGTTCCAGTCAACCCGCAGGTTGTCGTTGCGCCAGGCCAGCGCGCCATAGAAGGCGTCGAAGTTGTTCTCGACGTTGTCGTAGAAGTCTTCCTGGCGCTGGCGGGTGATGCTCACCCGGTAGGCCAGGTTGTCCGTCAGCGGGCCGGTGTTGTCGATGCTGAACTTGGTGGCATCGCGCGATTCGCCATCGGGGATCCAGCTGCCGATTTCGCCGCTGAGCTTGGTACGGAAACGGTTGAAGTCGGGTTTCTTGCTCAAGTAATTGACGTAGCCACCGCTGCCGCTGACCGAACCGTAGGTCACAGAGGACGGCCCGGCGACGATGTCGGCCCCTTCGTAGGCATTGAAGTTGGCCGGGTGGCGCACGCCGTAGGCGCGCTGGCCATCCTGGAACACCTCGGTGTTCTGCCCGCGCATCTGCGGGGCGATGCCGGCGTTCTGGCCACCGCCGCGGGTGATGCCGGGGGCGTACTTGACCAGGTCGTCGGAACTGCGGATCGGGTCGTTGGCCAATTGTTCGGCATTGATCTGGGTGACCGAGCGCGGGGTGTCCAGCACCTTGGCTTCCAGGCCGCCGTAGATCGAGGCCGGTGGGCGGGTGGGCAGGGCGTCGTCGTCGGCCTGTTTGGCCTGCACGGTGACGGTTTGCAGCTGGGTATCTTCGGCGTGGGCTGGCGGCAGGCTGCCGGCCAGAATGGCCAGCGCCAGGGCGCTGGGCTGGAATTTGGGGTGCAGCAAGGTAACGCGGGGCATTGGCTGGGCCTCGTTCAATAGTAAGAATGTGGGAGAAACGAGGGCGCAGCCGCGCCTGCGGTTGGTTTGTTTTTTGTGTTGCCTGTCCCGGCCCTATCGCCGGCAAGCCAGCTCCCACAGGGACTGCATGGGCTTGAAGGCTGGCGCTATCCCTGTGGGAGCTGGCTTGCCGGCGATAGGGCCAGGACAGGCGGTAGAGGGCCTGCAGGTCAACTTCTGAGCCACAAGCTCTCGAACCGCCAGGTGCTGAACAGCGACTGCTCGGCCTGCGCGCCACCCACGCGGGTGCTGACGCCATCGAGCAGGTCGGCAAAGCCCCAGATCAGCATGCCGCCGCGCTCGTACTGGATACGTTGCGCCCGGTGCACCAGCGCCTTGCGTTGCGCAAGGTCCGGCTGGGCCATGGCGCCAAGGAAGGCCTCGTTGAATTCGCGGTCATGAAAGTGGGTCTTGTTGGCCACCGCGAACGGCGCATCGGTGTGGATGGCGCTGGCCAGGAACGGCGCACCGATGCTGCCGCCGGTACTCAAGGTCCAGTCGTCGCGCTGCGGTCCCTGGAAGGTGGCCAGGTCGACCTGGCGCACGTTGAGTGTCACGCCGACGCGCCGGGCCTGTTCGGCCAGCACCAGGGCCGAAGCCAACCCCGGGCCAGGGGTGGTCACCAGTTCCACCTGCAACTGTTCATGGCCGGCTTCGCGCAGCAACTGCACTGCGCGCTGCGGGTCATAGGGGCGCGGGCCAATGCTGTGGTCGAAGGTTGGGTCGAACGGTGCATACAGGTCGTTGGCCACCCGGCCTTGGCCATTCAGCGCACGGCGTACCAGCTCCTCACGGTCGGCCAGCAGGCGGAACGCCTCGCGCACACGCGGATCGTCGAACGGCGCCTTGGCGGTGTTCATGTCGAACGACAGCCAGTTGCCGCTCACCGATTTCAGCAACCGTAACCGTGGATCGGCCTGCAGCACCTGCAGGTGTTCGGTGGACATGACGTTGGCCATGTCGATCTGCCCTGCACGCAACGCCGCCAGGCGGCCGGTCTGGTCCTTGAAGTCGATGATTTCCAGTTCATCGGCATACGGTTTGCCAGGCTTGTAGTAATTGTCGAAGCGGGTGAACAGCGAGCGCTGGCCTGGGGTGAAGCTTTTCAGTTTGTACGGCCCGGCGCCGACCGGGTTGGTGACCGGGTGGTAGTCCACCGGCACGATGCCGCCGAAGTTGACCCAGGTTTCCGGCAGTGGCAGGTAGCTGCGCCCCTCGCGAAAGCCCAGGCGCACGGTACGCTCATCCAGCTTGACCAGGTTGTCGCGGTCCACCCAGTGCAGCAGCGCCGCATAGGGCGAGGCCAGCTGCGGGTCGGTGAGGCGGCGGATGGAGAAGATCAAATCGTCGGCGTCGATGGTCTTGCCGTGGTGGAACTCCAGCCCCGGCTTCAGGCGCAAGGTCCAGCTGCTGGCGTTGGCATTGGGCTCGGCGAACTCGGCCAAGGCCAGGCGCGGCTGCATCTGCTCGTCCCACTCCCACAGCTTGCTGTACAAGGCAAAACCACGCACGATGCCGCTGCCGACAGGCTTGTGGGCGTCGAGGTTGCCGCTCTGGCTGCCGTCGATGATACCCAGGCGCAGGCGCCCGCCATGGCGTGGCTCGTCGGCCACGGCAGGGTTCGGGCTGTCGGCGGGGCCGCAGCCGGCCAGCAGCCCGCCGGCCAGTACGCCGACGTGGCCGAGAAAGCTGCGCCGGTTCAGTGGGTAACCGTCCCTGGCCATGGCGTCAGGCTCCGTTGCTGGCGTGCAGTGGCACGGGTTCGGCTACCGGGCGGGCAAGGGCTGCACGCTGCTCACGAAAGTGCGGCAGGATGTGCTCACCGATACGGTAGGCTTCTTCCAGGTGCGGGTAGCCGGCAAGGAAGAACAGATCGACACCGATGCCGTGGTACTCGCGGATACGCGCCACCACGTTGGCGTAGCTGCCCACCAGCGCGCAGCCCGGCGGGATGCCGATGTAGCCGAAGCCGGTCCACACGTTGGGGTGGATGAAGAAGTCGTCGAAGGCCTGTTGCTCGTCCTTGTCGCTGTAGTCATGCTCGTAGCTCAGCTTGCGCGCCGTGCGCAGGCCGGCGTGAGCGGCGCGCGCCTTGACCGTGCCCTTGGCCACGCCTTCGTCGAAGAACCGCTTGGCCTCGGCCAGTGCTGCGTCTTCGGTTTCGCGGGCGATCACGTCGATGGACAGGCCGAAGCGAATATCGGTGCGGCCCCACTTCAGCGCGCGGGCGCGGATATCTGCGATCAGCGCAGCAATCTCGTCCGGGTGTTCAGCGCGCATCAGATAGAAGTCGGCGTGCTTGGCGGCGAACTCCCGTGCTGCCACTGACGAGCCGGCCGTGCAGATCAGCGGCAGCTCGGCCTTTTTCAGCGGGCCGCGCAGGCCACCGCCTTCGGCGCGGTAGTAGGTGCCTTGGTAATGGAACTGCTCGTGGTGCCAGTAGCCGCGCACCACGTCCATGAACTCGGTGGCGCGGGCATAGCGCTGGTCATGGTCTTCGAAGTCGCCGACCTGGCGCTGGATGGCATCCGAGCCGCCGTTGATGATGTTCCACACCAGGCGGTTGCCGGTGGCGCGCTGGTAGGTCGCGGCCTGCTGCACGGCCACCCAGGGGGTGTAGTGATAGGGTTGGAACGCGGTGACGAACTTCAGCGAGCGGGTTTCCCGGGCCAGTAGCGAGCACACCGTCCACGGCTCTTCGCCAGTGGGGGCATTGACCATCAGCGCGCCGCCAAAGCCATTAATTTCTGCGGCACGGGCGATTTGGCCGAGGTAGTCGATATAGGTGAAGTGGTCACCCACGGCAAACCCCGACACCGCACCGGTGCTGGGCCCGCCCGCATGCCAGTCGCCACGGTTGCGCGGGTCGCCGGGGAGAAACTGGGTTTCGCCATGCAGGGGCAGGCGGGTAAAGAATTCGATGCTCATGGGCTGGCCTCCTTACTGGACGCTTGGGCTGCAATTGGGGGTGACCGGCTGGTCGCTGATGACCTGGCGCGCGAACGGGATGGAGTCCTTGAGCGACGCATTCACCGTTTCGCTATGGCCCAGGCCCTTGTAGAGGTGGCCCTGCACCACCGAGCCGGCTTTGCAGGCATCCTGCATCAGCGCGACCTGAGTGGTGGCAGCGGGGGTCTTGTCCTCGGCGCCGGTGCCAATGAAGATCGGCTGGGCAAGCTTCAGGGTCGGGTACGACACCTGCGCCAGCCATGGCTTGAGCTGATCGCCCTTGTAGTCTTTCTTGGCGTTGGCCGGGGTAAGGCCGGTACCGACCACGTCGCTGACCAATGCTGACAGGCAACTGGTGCGCGCTTGCTCGAACAGCGGCAGGGCCTTGTCGGTGTAGAAGTCGCGCGGGTCGATGCTCGGGTCATACTGCTGTGCGGCCAGCAGGGTATAGAAGCCGTAGGCCAGGGCCGGGTCGACCTTGTCCTGGTCCTGTTCGCCAACATTCTTCGCGCCCACGGTGTAGATCACACCCGTGCCGATACTGCCCTTGACGCCCAGCTTGGGCGCGTAAGTCGCCGCATAGGCCCCGGCGGCAAAGGCCCCGGCACCCCCTTGCGACTGGCCAATGATCAACACCTTGTCGGCCAGCCCCGGCACGCCTGCGACCACGGCCTTGGCCGCATCGAGAATGCCGTAGGCGGCCATGCGGTTGTTCAGCAGCGGGTGGCCGCCCGGCACACCGAGGCCCTGATAGTCAGTGGCGACAATGGCATAGCCTTCATCGAGCCAGCGATTGAGGTATTGCACGTCGCGGTAGCTGCGGCCTGCCCAGGACGGCGCGCAGATATCCGCCACGCCGACGGTGCCATGGCCCCAGCTGGCGACCGGCCAGCCGCCCGCTGGTGCCTTGCCTTTGGGGATGAACAGCGCACCGGAAACCACGATTGGGGTCTTGCCGTCGATACCATCGAGCGAGGTGTAAAGGAGGCGTTGCGCGCTGGCGGCATTGGGCAGGCTGAGCGCCTGCTCCAGTGGTTCGCTGCGCAGCAGTTTGCCGGGGGTAGCGGGGATGGCCTTGGTCCAGGTGTAGAAGGCCGACACACGACCATCGCCCTGTTGCGGGTCTGGTTTGGGGGCGTAGGTTTCGGCGGCCATGGCGCCGATGGACAGGGCCAGGGCGCTGAGACCGAAGACGAGCGAAGCAGGCAGTTTCATGGGAAAGTCTCTCAAGGGTGTTGGCTGATCTGGGCGTCGAAGGATGGCCAGTAGTGGGTCAGTTGCAGGTCGATCAACGCCTGGCGGGTAAAGCCCGTGGCCAGGTCGCTGGTAATGTCGTAGGGGGTGCGGATCAGCCGGTTGGCCAAGGCGTACTGGCCAAGGGCGTCGTAGTGGGCCTTGAGCTGGGCATCGCTTTTCGGTGCCCAGCGCACCTTCCAGGCCACCGGGTCGTCCTGGTCGTCACGGCGCAGCACGCTTTCGCTGACGCCGGCGCGCGAAGACAGCGCGTAGTAGGCGTCGCGGTTGTGCTCCTGGGAGATCCACCAGGCCGCGCGCACCCAGGCGGTGGCAACCAATTGCGTCAGGTCGGCGTGCTGCTGCACGAAGCGGTCAGTGCCCCAGAGGTCGGAGACCAGCCGCCAGTCGTTGGCGCCTTGTTTGGTCGACCAGAGGATGCGCGCCACGCCTTTGTCTTCCAGGGCGTAGGCTTCGTTGAGCAGCACGGCGGCATCCACTTTACCGGCAGACACCGCAGCGGCACCGACCTGCGGGTTGAGGTTGGCGATCTTGAAGTCGCTCAGTTGCAGGCCCTGGCTCTGCAGGAAATTGCTGAAGGCGAACTCCCATGGCCGGCCGCGGTGCAGCGCCAGGCGTTTGCCCTTGAGGTCCTGGATGCTGCGTGCCGTGGAGTTGCTCGGCACCACCAGGTAGATGTTGTTGCCGCTGCCGCCCGGCACCACCAGCTTGCCCGGCACCTGGCCGGCACCGGCGATGACCGAGGGCAGGTCGCCGCGCACGGCAAAGTCCAGGCTGTCGTTGCTGAAACCTTCGTTGATCTGCGGCCCGGCGCCGGCATGGGGCAGGGCGGTCCATTGCAGTTTCACGCCGCGGGCGGCCAGTTGCTGTTCCAGCCAGCCTTCTTCGATCACTCGCCCAGGGATGCCACCGAACACCGGTGCGCCGCCCTGGGTGAAGGCGACGATGGCGATGCGCACCGCCGCCGGTGGCTCGGCTGCCAGCGCAGCCAGGCTGAGGAACAGACCGCCCAGCAGGGCGAGGGCGTGACGCCAGGGATTGTTCATGTGCAGCTCCAGGCAAAGGTTTCTACAGGCCAGGAGCGAAATGCATGCCAGCATGCTGTTAGGTGCTACAGCCCTTTATCTACAGGGCCTCCAGCCAAAGGGAAGTGGGCGTGAAGGGCAGGGGCTGCTGATCGGCGGGCAGGGCAGTGCTGGCGGATTGCTGCTGTAGCAGCAGTCGATTGTTGAAAAATCGAATATTTCCAATTCGAATATTCAAATGCTAATTAATAATTTTTTGATCTAATTTGTTTCATGCACTATGGGCCTGCGCGTCAACTGCCAGGAATGCCCCCATGTCGCTGATCACCCACCCAAATGCCCGCGAGCTGACCAAGTCGGTACGCGCCACTGTGCTCGTGTTCAAGGACCCGCGCTCCCAGGAGCTGCTCAGCCGCATCGAGCGCCTGGCACCCAGCGAGGCCAATACCCTGATCATCGGCGAAACCGGTACCGGCAAGGAGCTCGTCGCCCGGCATATCCACCACCTTAGCCGCCGAGGGCGTGAGCCGTTCGTGGCGGTGAACTGCGGCGCCTTTGCCGAAACCCTGGTGGAGAGCGAGTTGTTCGGCCACGAGAAAGGCGCTTTCACGGGCGCTACCAGCAACAAGGCCGGCTGGTTCGAGGCTGCCAATGGCGGCACGCTGTTCCTCGACGAAATCGGCGACCTGCCGTTGAACATGCAGGTGAAGTTGTTGCGCGTGCTGCAGGAGCGTGAGGTGGTGCGCCTGGGCTCACGTACGCCGATACCGATCAACGTGCGGCTGGTGGCGGCAACCAACGTCAACCTGGCTGATGCGGTGGTGGCAGGGCATTTTCGAGAGGATTTGTTCTACCGCCTGCACGTCGCAACGATACGCCTGCCGCCCTTGCGTGAGCGGCCAGGAGACATCCTGCCGCTGGCGGAATTCTTCATCGAAGAACATTGCCGACGGCTGGGTTACGAACGGGCAGCGCTGAGCCCGGATGCCGAGCGCAAGTTGCTGGCGCATAGCTGGCCGGGCAACATCCGCGAGCTGGAAAATGCCATTCACCATGCGTTGCTGGTGTGCCGGTATCAGGTGGTGGCACCGGCGGACCTGCACTTGGTCGATATCCGGCCACAGCTGGCGGCGCCTGTTGCACAGGCTTACTTGCCGGCAGCGAGCGCGACACCGCCTGAATTGGAAAGCGCTTTGCTGGCGCTATTCGAGCAGAATGTCCCGAACTTGTATGAGCATATCGAGGAGACTGTGTTCAGGGCGGCGTATCGGTATTGCCACGGTAATCAGCTGCAGACCGGGCGCTTGCTGAGCATCAGCCGCAATATCGTGCGGGCGCGGCTGGAGAAGATTGGCGAGCTGTCTAAGGCATGATGGCTGGATAGATCGTTGTTATCTCCAAATTGGTAGATGTATTTGAAGGCTGTGTTTTGCTTGGTGGAGCTTGATCAGAGGCTATCGGGGTCGCCGAAGAACATCTGTATCCGCGATCTCAACCACCGCTCCGCCGGATCATTATCCTGCGCCCCGCGCCAGGCCATGTGCAGCTCGAAGCTGCGCACTTCCAGCGGCAGGTCCTCGGCCCGCAGGCCGCCCGCTGCCGTGAGGGCATCGGCGGTGTAATCCGGCACCGTGGCGACGATATCGGTCCCCGCCAGCAAGCTCCCCAAGCCGTTGAACTGCGGCACGGCCAGCACCACATGGCGCTTGCGGCCGATCTCCTCCAGCGCCTCGTCGATGAACCCGGACAGGTCGCCGGCGAACGACACCAACGCATGGGGGCGGGCGCAGAAGTCGTCCAGGGTGATGTTGCCGGGCATGCTGTCGGCGCGCAGCAGCTTGGGCATGCTGCGGCGTAGCACCTTGCGCTTGGCGTTGGCCGGCAGGTCGCTGGTGTAGCTCACGCCCACCGAGATTTCGCCGGAGGCCAGCAGGGTGGGCATCAGCAGGTAGTTGACCCGGCGCACCACCAGCACGATGCCGGGCGCCTCGGCGCGGATGCGCTTGAGCAGCTGGGGCAGCAGGGCGAATTCGGCGTCATCCGACAGGCCGATGCGAAACACCGCGTTGCTGGTGGCCGGGTCGAACTCGGCGGCGCGGCTGACGGCGGTGGAGATCGAGTCCAGCGCCGGCGACAGCAGGGCGAAGATCTCGTGGGCGCGCGCCGACGGCTCCATGCTGCGGCCGGTACGCACGAACAGCGGGTCGTCGAACAGGTTGCGCAGGCGCGACAGCGCGGCGCTGATCGCCGGCTGGCCGAGGAACAGTTTCTCGGCGGCGCGGGTCACGCTGCGTTCGTGCATCAGCGTCTCGAACACGATCAGCAGGTTGAGGTCTACGCGACGCAAGTCGTTACGATTCATTCGATGCGGCTCGCCTGAAGTGGGGCAGGGGTGAATCTTAAGGCCAAAGGCTGGTACCCTGCACCGATTTCCGGGTGCCAATGCACAGATTTGTCAGGGGCCCAATCAATGACAGGCATGTCGACTATTAACAGCCACTGATGGTCCAACCGTGAAAGCCCGGATAAAGTCCGTGGTAATACGAGATTCACAAAGGCGAGGTATGCGATGTCCCGCATGATCCGTTTCCACAAGTTCGGCCAGGCCGATGTGCTCCGTTGCGAGGAGCAGGCCGAACCGTCCCCGGCCACCGGCGAGGTGCAGATCCGCGTCGAGGCGATCGGCATCAGCTGGTACGACGTGCTCTGGCGGCAGAACCTGGCGCCGTCCCAGGCGCGGCTGCCGGCGGGTATCGGCCATGAGATGGCCGGCGTGGTCACCGCGGTCGGCGAGGGCGTGGACGATATCGCGGTGGGCGACCGGGTCGCCAGCTTCCCGGCCACCAGCCCCAACGACCATCCGGTCTACGGTGACGTGATCGTGCTGCCGCGCAGCGCCATCACCCGTTACCCTGACGTGCTGACCCCGATCGAGGCCAGCGTGCACTACACCCCGCTGCTGATCGCCTACTTCGCCTATGTCGACCTGGCCCGGGCCAAGGCCGGGCAGACCGCGCTGGTCACCGACGCCAGCCACTGCGCCGGGCCGGCCTTCGTGCAACTGGGCAAGGCCCTGGGGTTGAAGGTGTTCGCTGCCACCAAGGAACCCGAGCAGCGTGAATACCTGCTGGGCCTGGGCGCGGACAAGGTGATCGTCACCGAGGAGCAGGACCTGCTGATGCAGATCGGCAAGTACACCGATGGCCGTGGCGTGGACATGGTCCTCGACGGCATGGGCGGCCCGCAGATGTCGCTGCTCGGCGATGTCCTGGCGCCACGTGGCAACCTGGTGCTGTATGGCCTGCAGGGCGGCAACCAGACGCCGTTCCCGGCCTGCGCGGCGTTCCAGAAGAACATCCAGTTCCATGTGCACTGCATCGGCAACTTCACCGGCAAGCCGGAGCTGGGCATCGCCCAGGACCAGGTGGCGTTGCAACGGGCCTTGCGCGACATCAACCAGTTCACCGCCGACCAGCTGCTGACACCGCAGATCATCAAGGTGTACCCGTTCGAGCAGGTGGTCGAGGCGCACCGGCATATGGACGCCTGCCCTTGCGGTGGCCGGGTGGTGCTGGACATGGGCGGGCAGGGCTGACGCTGCCGACGCCAGCGCCGGGCAAGCGCGCTTCTACCGCCGTGGCATGACGCCCGCCCTGTAGGGGCGGGCCTTGGTTCGCGGCCTCACTGCCAAACATTGCTAATTTTCTTACCCGGTTTTGGGAAGTTTCCTTCAAACCCGGTCAGCTATTCATCTGCCAGAATCGGACTTCAATTCGAAGCCGTCAGGGAGATGGAGCGATAGCATGACCGAGACCCACGACCAAGCCATGCACTATATCTACCAGCAAGTCCTGCAGCGCCTGCTGGAGCACATGAGCCCAGGCCCAGCGCGCCTCGGTGCAGTTGCTGATCCAGCGCCTGCTGGTCATCGCTGGCGGCCAGGAATACATCGGCAACCTGCGGGTACTGGCCCTGCACGGCGTGGACCGGCGCAGCGCGCATCTGCTGGCCTGCCTGCGCGCCGCGCAACTGAGTATCGCCATTCGCCACGCCGCCACCTTCCGCCTGCGGGTGCTGGCGGCCCGCCTGCCCACCCTCGACGACACCGCCCTGGCCCTTCACGACCGTTGCTTCAGCGCACTGTTCCTGCACGATGATCCACGGGTGGAGCTGTTGCGCGCCGATGGCGGGCAGCTTGGCCCATTTGGTGCCCGACAGGCCTGTTCGGCCGAACAATTGGCCGCCGCGGGTAACGCCTGGCTGCTGTTCGGGCACCTCGCCGGCGGGCAGCCCGGGGCTTTGCTCGGCGCCAGGGGGTATCTGGATGTGGGGGCCAGCCTTGGGCAGGTGCTGGGTGGACAAGACGGCGAGCAGCTCCTGGTCAGCGCCGCGCCGCTTGCCCAGCGCCACCGCCTGCTGGCCTGGGGGCGGCGTTGCCTGCGCCATAGCGGGGAGGTCGCGCACACCGTGACACCCCACAGCGTCCTGGCCGCCGGTGTCGAACAGCTGCACCAGATGTTGTCCGACCCTTGGCAGTCGCCGACAGCGCCCATGCACGATAAGCCTTGGGGCGATACCCACCTGATGACGGTGGAGGATCTGCTGCGCCATCCCGATGACGGCGGGCACCTTGACCGCATGCTCGGTCGGGAGGAGGCGCAGGCCTGGCATGCCCAGGGGCCGGCAGGGTTGTTCGACCCTTTGCCGCTGGCCCACCTGCATGGCCTCAAGGCGCAGTACCTCGAGCAGCGTACCTACCGCGAGGGCGCGCAGGCGTTCTACCAGCGTTTGCGCCAGCCGGCGGTGGCCTGGCCGCAGGGGCGGGCCTTGCGCGACGAGGCCCAGGCGCGACTGCTTGCGGCCTATGGCGTCAATGAAGCGCAATTGGTCTGCCAGTTGTTCACCCCCTTCGACGCGCAGGGGCACAACCTCGAAGCCTTCGTGCTGCGCTGCCATCCCGGTATGCGCGTGGCGTTGCCATACCTGCACCGTGCCCTGCAGGGCCAGCCTTGTCCGGAGCCTGTCAGCCAGTGGCTGGTGGATACCAGCGGCCTGCAGCTCGCGCAGTTGCGGGCGCTGTACGCCGGCACGCTCGGCAGCCAGGCACGGCGCCTGTATCAGTTGCTGGGGCGGCGCGACCTGTGGCTGCGGCCGCTGCCGGCCGGTTCGTGGAGCAGCGCGTGACCGTTGATCCAGCGCACTTGCCCCAGTAGGCGGTCTGTATGTATAACCAGTGCTTGTTCCCCCGCGCCCGACTTGCACCGTGATCGCCCATTCTGTCGATGATCCCTTGTACTACCTGTATAACTTCCGTCAGGTCCTGAGCTGGGTCGGGCAACGCTACGCCGACCTGCTGGACCGCGATGAGCACCGTTTCATCCAGGTGTTCGGCGAGTTGCCTGTGTCAGCGCAGGCGCTGCTGGTACGGATGGTCATGCGCAAGGGCGAGTGGTTTCGCAGGGACAAGCTCGACTACGCCGAGATCGGTGATACCGACGCGGCCCTGGTACCGTTGCTGGCTTTGGACTGGGTAGCAGCCGACGCACCGCTGGCCGTCGAGCAATTGTGGGCTTTGCTGCGCAAGGACGAACTGGTCGGGCTTTTCACCGGGAAAATTCCTCGGCCTCGGGCCAGCAAGGCCGAATTGCTGGAACAGTTGCAGGCACTCGAGCTGGCGCCCAGGCCCCTGGCACAGTGGTGCCCCGATTTCCCGACGCTGCTCCTGCACTGGAGCCGGCAGCCATTATGCGATCGGCTGCGGCTGTTGTTTTTTGGCAACCTGTACCAGAGCTGGTCCGATTTCGTGCTGGCCGACCTGGGCGTGTTCCGTTACGAACAAGTGGCATTCAGCGCCGACTCGCGGGCCTTGCGCCAGCGTAGCGAGGTCGACCTGGCCATGGCCCTGCACCAGTGCGCCGAGCGCCTCGAGCAGGGCGCCGCGCCCGCCGAACTGCTCGCGGCACTCGCGGGCCTTGACCACAGCAACCCCTGGTTGGTCCGTCGTCGGGCGCGGCTGCTGTTCAGCATCGGCCAGCAATGCGAGCGTGCTGGCGACTGGGACCTGGCGTTGCAGGTCTATGCCGACTGCGCCCACCCCGAGGCGCGCATCCGCCAGGTCCGGGTATACGAGCGCAGCGAGCAGTGGCAGCCGGCACTCGCATTGGCCCAGGCCATGGCCCAGGCGCCTGCCAACGCGTTGGAATGCCAGGCGCTGGAGCGCATGTTGCCACGGTTGGCGCGCAAGCTCGGCGGCCCGCCACAACCGCGTCGGCGCACGAGCGCGGTCACGCTCATTGAGCTGGAACTGCCGGCCGCGATGGCGGCACTGGGGGTGGAAGAGGCGGTGCGTCTGTATCTGGAGCAGCAGGGCGGGGCTGTCCACTACGTCGAGAACACCCTGTTCAACAGCCTGTTCGGCCTGCTGTGCTGGGAGGCGATCTTCGCACCGGTACCAGGCGCTTTCTTCAACCCATTCCAGGCCGGGCCCCAGGACCTGCATGACACGGACTTCCAACTGCGCCGCGCCGAGCTGTTCGCAACCTGCCTGGGCCGGCTCGACGATGGCAGTCACCGTGAGGCCATTCGGGCCTGCCATGCGGCCAAGCAAGGCCTGCAGTCGCCGTTTGTGTTCTGGCAGATGCTCGATGAGCCACTGCTCGAACAGGCACTCGAGCACCTGCCGCCCGAGCATTTGAAAGCCTGCTTCCTGCGTTTGCTGCAGGACATCCGCGCCAACCGCGCCGGCATGCCCGACCTTATCCAGTTCTGGCCGGGGCAGGGCGGCTATCGCATGGTCGAGGTCAAGGGGCCGGGCGACCGCCTGCAGGACAACCAGCTGCGCTGGCTCGAGTTCTGCCACGCCCACGGGTTGCCGGTGGCGGTCTGCCATGTGCGCTGGCAGGGTACGCCGGCATGAGCTACACCGTGGCCGTGCGCGCCCTGTGCGAATTCAGCGCCAAGGTCGGCGATCTCGACCTGCGTTTCACGCCGTCGCCCAGTGCCCAGGAAGGTATCGCCGGGCACCGCCGGGTGGTGGCCAAGCGCGGCGCCGGCTATGAGTCGGAGGTGGCGCTGGAGGGCGAATACCAAGGCCTGAGGGTGCGCGGCCGGGCCGATGGCTACGACCCGGCACGCAACCGGCTGGAAGAGATCAAGACCCATCGCGGCGACCTCGCCCGCCAGCCCGACAATCACCGCCAACTGCACTGGGCCCAGGCCAAGGTCTACGCCTGGCTGCTGTGCCAGGCGCGGCAGTTGCCGGCGATCGACGTGGCGCTGGTGTACCTGGACGTCGACAGCGACGGCCAGACCGTGATCAGCGAGCATTGCGGCGCCGACGACCTCAGGCGTTTTTTCGAAGCTCAGTGCCAGCGCTTCCTGGCCTGGGCACAGGCGCAGGAACGACGCCTGGCCGAACGCGACCGGGGTCTGCTGGCCCTGACCTTTCCTTACGCTGCGTTGCGTCAAGGCCAGCGGCAACTGGCCGAAACCCTGTACAAGGCGGTGAGCACCGGCCGTTGCTTGATGGCCCAGGCCAGCACCGGCATCGGCAAGACCCTCGGCACCCTGTTTCCGCTGCTCAAGGCCGTGGTGCCTCAGCAGTTGGACAAGCTTTACTTCCTCACGGCCAAGACCCCAGGGCGGGCCCTGGCCCTCGATGCATTGCGCCAGATTACCCAGGCGTCGCCGCAGCCGGCCCTGCGCAGCCTGGAGCTGATCGCCCGCGACAAGGCCTGCGAGTATCCGCAAAACGCCTGCCATGGTGAGTCCTGCCCCTTGGCGCGGGGCTTCTACGACCGCCTGCCCGCCGCCCGTGAAGCGGCCGCGCAGGTGCCGCTGCTCGACCGCGCCAGCCTGCGCGAGGTGGCCCTGGCAAACCAGGTCTGCCCCTATTACCTGGGGCAGGAGATGGCGCGCTGGGTCGACCTGCTGGTGGCCGACTACAACTACTACTTCGACGCCCATGCATTGCTGTTCGGCCTGGCCCAGGCCAACCAGTGGCGCACGGCGGTGCTGGTGGACGAGGCGCACAACCTGGTCGAGCGCGGGCGGCAGATGTACAGCGCCAGCCTCGACCAGGGCCAGTTGCTGGCACTGCGCCAGGCCAAGCCGGCCGGGCTGGGCAGCGCCCTGGACCGGCTGAATCGGCAATGGAACGCGTTGTACAAGGCGCAGGTCGCGCCCTACCAGGCGAGCGAACAGCTGCCCGACGCCTTCCTGCGCGCCCTGCAGCAGTGCATCGGGCTGATCCAGGAGCGCATGAACCAGGCGCCTGCCGAGGTCGAGCCCAAGGTGCTGGAGTTCTACTTCCAGGCCTTGCAGTTCAGCCGTATCGCCGAGCTGTTCGATGAGCACTTCCTGTTCGATATCAGTCCGCGCAACGGCCCCCGTGGGCGGCGCCTGGCCACGTTGTGCCTGCGCAACGTGGTGCCTGCCCGGCTGCTGGGCCCCCGCATGAGCGCGGCGCGCAGCGTCACGCTGTTTTCCGCGACCCTGAATCCCCGGCACTTCTACACCGACCTGCTGGGCATGCCGGCCGACACTGCCTGGCTGGAAGTCGCCGCGCCGTTTCGCGCCGAGCAGTTGCAGGTGCGCATCGTCAGCGAGGTGTCTACCCGCTATCAGCAGCGCCATGCCTCACTGGCGCCGATCGTCGAGCTGATCGCCGCTCAGTTTGCCGGCCAGCCGGGCAACTACCTGGCCTTCTTCAGCAGCTTCGAGTACCTCGAACAGGTGGCGCGACTGCTGGCCGAACGCTACCCGGCGCTGCCCATCTGGCGCCAGTCTCCCGGCATGGACGAGGCCAGCCGCGAGGCCTTCCTGGCGCGCTTCGTGGAGCACGGGCAGGGGGTGGGTTTCGCCGTGCTCGGTGGCGCCTTCGGCGAGGGTGTCGACCTGCCGGGCAGCCGCTTGATCGGCGCTTTCGTCGCCACCCTCGGCCTGCCCCAGGTCAATCCGGTCAACGAACAGTTCAAGCAGCGCCTGGGCCGCCAGTTCGGCGCCGGTTTCGACTATGCGTATCTCTATCCTGGGGTGCGCAAGGTGATCCAGGCCGCAGGCCGGGTGATTCGCGGCGACCACGACCGGGGTGTGCTGGTGCTGATCGACGAGCGCTTTGCCGAACCACGGGTGCGGCAGATGTTCCCCGGCTGGTGGCAACTGGCGTGAACGCCGCCATCGCCTGGCGCTGAAACTCCCAGTACACTGCGCGTTCCAACACCAACATCCGTTGATTTCGAGGTTCCGCATGACGCTCAGTCCTTTGGCAGGCAAGCCGGCTCCGGCCAGCGTGCTGGTCGATATCCCCCGCCTGTTGACCGCTTACTACACCGGCCGTCCCGACGCCGCGGTGGCGGCCCAGCGCGTGGCCTTCGGCACCTCGGGCCACCGCGGCACTTCGTTCGAACTGAGCTTCAACGAATACCATGTGCTGGCGATCACCCAGGCCATCTGCCTGTATCGCCAGGCGCAAGGCATCGACGGCCCGTTGTTCATCGGTGCCGATACCCACGCGTTGTCCGCCCCGGCCGCCGCCAGCGCCCTGGAGGTGCTGGCCGCCAACGGCGTGCAGGTGATGTTGAGCAAGGACGACGAGTACACGCCGACCCCGGCAGTGTCCCATGCCATCCTTTGTTATAACCGTGGCCGCCAGCAGGGCCTGGCCGACGGCATCGTCATCACCCCGTCGCACAATCCGCCGCAGAGCGGCGGCTTCAAGTACAACCCGCCCAACGGCGGCCCGGCCGACAGCGATGTGACCAAGTGGATCGAGGCCAAGGCCAACGAGCTGCTGGCGGCGAACCTGGCCGGCGTCAAGCGCATGGACTACCAGCAGGCGCTGGTGGCGCCGACCACCCAGCGCCACGACTACGTGAGCAGCTATGTCGCCGACCTGGAAAACGTCATCGACTTCGACGTGATCCGCAGCGCCAACCTGCGCCTGGGCGTCGATCCATTGGGCGGTGCCGGCGTGCGCTACTGGTCGGCCATCGCCGAGCATTACCAGCTGAACCTGGAAGTGGTGAACACCGAGGTCGATCCGACCTTCCGCTTCATGACCGTCGACTGGGACGGGCAGATCCGCATGGACCCGTCCTCGCCTTACGCCATGCAAGGCCTGATCGGCCTGCGCGAGCGGTTCGACGTGGCCTTCGCCTGTGACCCGGACCACGACCGCCACGGCATCGTCACCGCCGATGGCCTGCTGCAGCCGAACAACTACCTGGCCGTGGCAATCGACTACCTGTACCGCAACCGCCCGCAATGGCGCAGCGATGCCGCCGTGGGCAAGACCGTGGTCTCCAGCGGCCTGATCGACCGCGTCACCGCTGGCCTGGGCCGTGAGCTTTACGAAGTGCCGGTGGGCTTCAAGTTCTTCGCCCAGGGCCTGTTCGACGGCTCGCTGGGCTTTGGTGGCGAAGAGAGCGCGGGCGCCTCGTTCCTGCGCAAGGACGGCTCTGTCTGGGCCACCGACAAGGACGGCCTGATTCCGGCGCTGCTGGCGGCCGAGATGACCGCCCGCACCGGGCGCAACCCGAGCCAGATCTACGCCGACCTGACCGCCAGGCTGGGCAAGCCGTACGCCACCCGTGTCGAGGCCAAGGCCGACGCTCGGCAGAAGGCGTTGCTGAGCAAACTGGCGCCGGAGCAGGTCAAGTCCACCGAGCTTGCCGGCGAGCCGATCCAGCAGATTCTCAGCCATGCGCCGGGTAACAACCAGGCCATTGGCGGCCTGAAGGTGATGACCGAGAACGGCTGGTTCGCCGCGCGGCCGTCCGGTACCGAGGATATCTACAAGATCTACGCCGAAAGCTTCATCGACGAGGCGCACCTCAAGCGCCTGGTGGCCGAAGCCCAAGTGCTGGTGGACGCGGCGATCGCCTGATCGACGCTGATACGCATCGCGGGGCAAGCCTGCTCCCACTGTCTGCTTCGTTCAGGCGTGGTAGCGGGCTTGCCCCGAGAGTCGTTTGGTTGTTCCACTGATGGAACGATCCATGCCATTTCAGCTATCTACCGCAGTATTGGCCTCATCTGTAAGGTGTAACCCATCAACAGGAGGCTTCTCATGAAAAAGATCCAGGGTATCCACCGCAGCCCCAACGCCCACTGGGTGGGCGACGGTTTCCCGGTGCGCAGCCTGTTCACCTACGACCACCTGGCGCGGCATATCAGCCCGTTCCTGCTGCTCGATTATGCCGGGCCGCATGACTTCGCCCCGACCACTGCACGGCGTGGTGTCGGCCAGCACCCGCACCGCGGTTTCGAGACCGTCACCATCGTCTACCAGGGCGAGCTGGAGCACCGCGACTCCACTGGCGCGGGCGGTCTGATCGGGCCGGGCGACGTGCAATGGATGACCGCCGCGGGCGGCATCATCCACGAGGAGTTCCATTCCCCGGCATTCGCCCAGCGCGGCGGCACGCTGGAGATGGTGCAGCTGTGGGTCAACCTGCCAGCCAGGGACAAGCGCGCCGCAGCGGGCTACCAGACGCTGTTGGCCAACGACATTCCCGTGGTGACACTGGAAGGCGAGGCGGGCAGCCTGCGGGTGATCGCCGGGCGTTACCTTGACCAGCAGGGGCCGGCGCGCACCTTTACCGAGATGGACGTCTGGGACCTGCGCTTGAAGGCGGGTGCCACGCTGCAACTGCCGGTGGCCGCCGGGCGCAATGCCGCGCTGGTGGTGCTGCGCGGCACGCTGCGGGTCAACGATGAGCGCGAAGCCGGTGCGGCCAGCCTGGTATTGCTGGAGCGCGACGGTGACGGCGTGCGCCTCGAGGCACTGGCGGACGTCAGCGTACTGCTGCTCAGCGGCGAGCCGATCGATGAGCCCATCGTCGGGTATGGCCCGTTCGTGATGAACAGTCAGGCCGAGATCGCCGAATCGTTCGATGATTTCCAGGCCGGGCGGTTTGGGCAGATGGGAGGTACCGAGCGCGGCGTCCGACAATGACAAGGCGTTGACTCCAATCGCCGGCAAGCCGGCTCCCACAGGATCTATGCTGTCCCTGTGGGAGCCGGCTTGCCGGCGATTGCTTTTTCAGACGATCACAGCTGATCCGGCACCACCGCGATCACATCGATCTCCATCAGCCACTCGGCCTGCGCCAACCCCGCCACCACCAACCCGGTGGAAATCGGGAACACGCCCTTGAGCCACTTGCCCACTTCCTTGTACACCGGCTCGCGGAAGCGTGGGTCGGTGATGTAGGTGGTGGTCTTGACGATATGCGACAGGTCCGAGCCTGCCTCTTCAAGCAACTGCTTGACGTTCTTCATCGCCTGTTCGGTCTGCGCCTGCGGGTTGCCCAGGCCGACCAGGCGGCCTTCGAAATCGGTGCCGACCTGCCCGCGCACGTAGATGGTGTTGCCGGCGCGCACCGCCTGGCACAGGTCATTGTCCAGGGTCTGGTTGGGGTAGGTGGCCTTGGTGTTGAACATGCGGATGCGAGTGTGAGTAGGCATCAGTGGGCTCCGAAAGTGCTGATGTTGCTGATCAAGGGTTGCTGCTCATCTGCCGCGCGCTGCTCGCGGTCGCGGTAAGCCAGGTAGGTACGCTGGGTGGCGATGTGACCGGCGACGTGCTTGGCGTCGTGCCACACGCCCCAGATGAACGAAGAGCCACGGCGCGACAGCCAGGGCAGGCCGAGGAAGTACACGCCTGGTTCTTTCGACACGCCACGCTGGTGCTGCGGCTTGCCATTGGCGTCGAAGGCGTCCACCTGCAGCCAGCTGAAGTCCACGCCGTAGCCGGTGGCCCAGATGATGGTGTTGACGTTGGCCTGGGCCAGGTCCAGCTCGCGCAGCGGGTTGCTGACGCAGGCAGGGTCGGGCAGGCGCTTGCGCGCTTCGGGCTCTTGCGGCAGGTCCAGGCCGTTGCGTTCGACATAGGCGTCGGCGGCGTCCAGCAGGGCCAGGTAGTTCTCGTCGCCGCGGTTGATGTTCTCGGCCAGGTTGTCCTGGAAGCGCGCCACGCCGCCCTCGAACGACTGGGTCAGGCCGACCAGGGTCATGCCCTGGTGGGCGAGGGCGCGGAAGTCCACGGTGTGGCCACCACGGGCGCCGGACACGGCGATGGTCACATGCTCGCGGCCGGGCTTGGCGATCTCGGCATCCCATTCGCCGAGCACGCCCAGCCACCAGCAGAAATCACGGTTGCGGTAGCTGCGTGGCGGGCGGTCGTGGGCACCCACCGACAGGTACACCTGGCGCCCGGCGCGCATCAGCTCCTCGGCGATCTGCACGCCGGAGGAGCCGGCGCCCACCACCAGCACCGCGCCTTCAGGCAGTTGCTCGGGGTTGTAGTAGGCGGCGGAGTGGATCTGGTGCAGGCCGTCGTCCTTTGGCGCGATGGCCGGGATCACCGGGCGCTGGAACGGGCCGGTGGCGGCCACCACGCGGTTGGCGTGGATCACGCCCTGGTTGGTTTCGATGGTGAAGCCCGGGCGGTCGGCGTTGCGCACCACCTGCCTGACCTCGACGCCGGTGCGCACCGGCAGGTTGTATTTGCGCACGTACTGCTCGAAGTAGTCGGCGACCTGGTCCTTGCCGGCGAAGGCGTCGGCGTCGAGGTCGAATTCAAGGCCCGGGAAGCGGTCGTGCCAGGCCGGCCCGTTGGCCACCAGCGAATCCCAGCGCCCGGTGCGCCAGGCCTCGGCGATGCGCTTGCGCTCCAGCACCAGGTGCGGCACGCCAAGCTTGCTCAGGTGTTCGCTCATGGCCACGCCGGCTTGGCCGGCGCCGACTACGAGGGTGTCGATTTCGATGTTGTTCAGTGTCATGTCCCAGCCCTTCTTCAGCGGCGTTCTTGTTCAGGTCGGTGGGGACCGCCTTTGCCTGGGGCCAGACTAGGGATGGGGGGGCAATCGCGAAAATAGTATTTAGCTGGGGCTTGCCGATAAATTGGCGAAGGGTGGATGGGCACCGCTGCGCGCCGCATCGCCATAGTTTTTTCCTGCCCTGTGCCGAGGAAAATGTTGGTTTCGCCGCTGCCTTGGCCCGCCGAGAATGCCGGTAACTCAACACAGGAGCTGCACCATGACCTTCTCCATCATCGGCCGCTGCCAGGAAACCGGCCAGGTCGGCATCGCCATCAGTTCTTCGAGCATCGCCGTCGGCGCCCGTTGCCCGTGGGTGCGCGCCGGGGTCGGTGCCGTGGCCACGCAGAACATCACCTTGCCGGCCCTCGGCCCGCAGATCCTTGATGCCCTGGAACAAGGCCAGCTGCCGCCTGCCGCGGCGCTGGACCGGGTGCTGAGTGCCAATGGCTGGAGCGAATACCGCCAGGTCACGGTGATCGACAGCCAGGGGCAGGTGGCGCTGTTCACCGGCAAGGAGGCGCTGGGCACGCACAATGCGGTAGCCGGTGAGCAATGCGCGGCGGCCGGCAACCTGCTGTCGTCGCAGACGGTGATCGCCGCCATGGTCGCGGCGTTCGAGCAGGCTGGTGGCCATCTGGCTGATCGTCTGCTGGCGGCCATGCACGCGGCCATGGCGGCCGGGGGCGAGGCGGGGCCGGTGCACTCGGCGGCCTTGAAAATCGCCGGCGAGCTGACCTGGCCGCTGGTGGACCTGCGGGTGGACTGGACCGAGCAGGACCCGATCGCCGAACTGGACTCCCTGTGGCAAGCCTATCGCCCGCAGATGCAGGACTATGTGACCCGCGCGCTGAACCCGACCGCCGCGCCCAGCTACGGAGTGCCCGGCGATGAGTGAAGCGAGCAGTCGCACGCTGCTGGAGCGGCTGGTCGGCTTCGCCACGGTCAGCCGTGATTCCAACCTGGAGCTGATCGCCTTCATTCGCGACTACCTGGCCGGGTTTGGCGTTCACAGCGAACTGTTCCACAACGATGAAGGCACCAAGGCCAACCTGTTCGCCACGATAGGCCCGCTTGACCGGGGCGGCGTGGTGCTGTCCGGGCACACCGATGTGGTGCCGGTCGACGGACAGGCCTGGAGCGTCGAGCCGTTTCGCCTGAGCGAGCGCGACGGGCGCCTGTATGGCCGCGGCACGGCCGACATGAAGGGCTTCATCGCCTCGGTGCTGACGGCGGTGCCGGCGTTTCTCGCCCAGCCCCTGAAGATGCCGGTGCACCTGGCGTTTTCCTATGACGAGGAAGTCGGCTGCCTGGGCGTGCGTTCGATGTTGGCGGCCGTGGCGCAGCGCCCGCACAAGCCGCGGCTGTGCCTGATTGGCGAGCCCACCGAGCTCAAGCCGGTGCTCGGCCACAAGGGCAAGCTGGCCATGCGCTGCGAGGTGCACGGTGCCGCCTGCCATTCGGCCTATGCCCCCTATGGGGTCAACGCCATCGAGTACGCGGCGCGGTTGATCGGCAAACTGGGCGAGATCGGTGATGAGCTGGCGCATCCCGAGCATCACGACGGGCGTTTCGACCCGCCGTTCTCCACAGTGCAGACCGGGGTGATCAAGGGTGGACGGGCGTTGAACATCGTTCCCGAGGAATGCGAATTCGACTTCGAAGTACGCGCCTTGCCAGGCTTTGAAGCCCAGGCGGTGGCCGACCGCCTGCAAACCTACGCCGAGGCCGAGCTGCTGCCGCGCATGCGTGCGGTGAATGCGGCCAGTGCGATTCGCTTGCGGCCATTGAGCGCCTACCCGGGGCTGGCCACGCCTGCCGCCAGCGAGGCCGCGCAACTGGTGGCGTTGCTCAGTGGCTCGGATGACTTCGGCACGGTGGCGTTCGGCACCGAGGGCGGGTTGTTCGACCAGGCGGGGATTCCCACCGTGGTTTGCGGGCCGGGGAGCATGGAGCAGGGGCACAAGCCCGATGAGTTCGTCAGCGTCGAGCAGTTGCGTGGCTGCGATGCGATGCTGCGGCGCTTGGTCGAGTACCTGACGCAGGCATGATCGATGGCGATGCAAACCCGCCCCGGCAGGGGCGGGGACCCGGTTGACTTAAGCCGGCACCATCGCAAAGCCCACGCCGAAGCGGTTCCAGGCATTGATGGTGGCGATGGCCAAGGTCAGGTTGGCGATTTCCTTGGCGCTGAAGTGCTCGAGCAACGCCTGGTACTCGTCTTGCGGCGCGCCGCGCTCTGGGAGGCGGGTCAGGCTCTCGACCCAGGCCAGGGCGGCACGTTCGCGGGGAGTGAAGTAGCGGGTCTCGCGCCAGACGCTCAGGGTCTGCAGGCGCGCCTCGGTTTCACCGGCCTTGCGCGCATCGTTGGCGTGCATGTTGACGCAGTAGGCGCAGCCATTGACCTGCGAGGCGCGCAGGCGGATCAGCTCCAGCAGCGAGTGTTCCAGGCCGGAGGCGACCAGCGCCTGTTCGAGGCCGATCATGGCCTTGTAGGCTTCCGGCGAGTGCTTGGCCCATTCGATACGGTCATGCATGGTGAGGCTCCAAAGGTGTTCAGGTGGCAAGTGGCACTACCTTAGCGCCGCGTCGCGCCGTGCCGAATAGCCAATCCCGCGCTTTGCCAGGAGGCCAATCGCGCATTTGGATGGCCACTGACAGGCATCCAATCTCTTCATTTCTGTCGGCGCGTCGCAGCCGGGATAATGGCCGGGTCAATACCGGAGAACCGTTTCATGTCCGCAGATCGCTACATGCGCGAGGCCCTCGAGCTGGCCCGCGCCAATATCCAGGCCGGCGGCCGCCCGTTCGGCGCCGTGCTGGTCTACCAGGGGCAGGTGATCGCCCGCGCCGTCAACGAGATCCACAGCACCCAGGACCCGACCAGCCACGCCGAGATGCAGGCCATCCGCCAGGCCGCCCAGGTGCTCGGCCGGCCGCGCCTGGAGGGCGCCGAGATCTATGCCAGCGGCCACCCGTGCCCGATGTGCCTGGCAGCCATGCACCTGTGTGGCATCGAGCGTGCCTGGTTCGCTTACGACAACGATGAGGGCGAGCCCTATGGGTTGTCCACCGCCGCGGTGTATGCGCAGATGGCCCGCCCGCCGCAGCAGCAGAGCCTGCCCCTGCGCCCGATGAAACCCGTGGGTGAGGGCGGCCTGTACCGTGAATGGCAGCAGGCCAGCCAAGGATGAGGGGCGCGCTGAACCTGTTGCTGGTGGTGCTGCTGGCCCTGAACCTGCGGCCGATCCTCACCAGCATCGGCCCTTTGCTCGAACCCATGCGCCAGGGCACCGGCCTGGGTTACCAGCAGGCGGCGTTGCTGACTGCGTTGCCGGTGCTGTGCATGGGCCTGATCCCGTTGTTGCAACCCTGGCTGCGGCGCTGGCTGAGCGAGCATGGCGGCATGCTCGCAGGGCTTGCGGCCATTGCCCTGGCCTGCCTGTGGCGCCTGCAGCTGGACAGCGCCTGGGCGTTGATCGCCAGCGCCGTGGTCGCCGGCTTGGGCGTTGCCGTGGTGCAGGGCATGATGCCGGGGCTGGTCAACCGCTGGTTCCCCAGCCGCCTGGCGGCGAGCATGGGGCTGTATTCGGCGGCGTTGATGAGCGGCGGTGGTTTGGCCGCGGTGCTCGGCCCTGCGATTGCCGCACACTTTGGCCATTGGCAATTCGGCCTGGGCCTCTGGGCGCTGCCGGCGCTGCTGGCAATGGCCGCCTGGGTGCTGCTGCGTCCGCGCCAGCTCACGCCAAGCCTGGCCGCCGGCAGTGGCGGGCACTGGTTCGGCAACCGCAGGGCCTGGCTGCTGGCGTTGTACTTCGGGCTGATCAATGGCGGCTATACCAGCATGGTGGCGTGGCTGCCGGCCTATCACCTGGAACACGGCGGCACGGCCCAGGGGGGCGGCGAGCTGGTCGGCCTGATGACCCTCTTCCAGGTCTGCGGAGCCCTGGGTCTGCCATTGCTGCTGCGGCGCCTGGTCGATCGCCGGCCCGGCCTGTGGTTGGCCTTGCTGATCCAGCTCGGTGGCTTCCTCGGCCTGCTGCTGGCGCCGGCCAGCGCCATGGGCCTGTGGGTGGCGATGATCGGCCTGGGCCTGGGAGCCTGCTTCAGCCTCAGCCTGACGCTGACCCTGGAGCACCTGCGCAGCCCCGGCGAGGCCGGCAGCCTGGCGGCGTTCGTCCAGGGCGTGGGCTTCATCGTCACCGGCATCGTGCCGTACATCACCGGCTGGCTGCGCGATGTCAGCGGCGACTTCCAGGCCTCCTGGACCCTGCTGGCCTGCACCGTGCTGGCGATGTTGCTGGTGACCGCGTCCTTTGCGCCGCAGGGCTACGCCAGGGCGATTGCCCGTGGCCAGCGGCCCGGTGAAGCGCTGGTCAACTGAGGCGCTGCAGGGTGTCGGCGACCCGGTCCAGCGCTGGGTCGATATCCAGCAGCTCGATGGCGCCGAAGCCCAGCAGCAGCCCCGGCCGCACCGGGGCTTCGCTGAAGAACGGGGCCAGGGAGTAGAGGCCCACCTCCACCTTGCGCGCCAGGCTGATCAGCAACTCGACATCCACTCCAGGCTTGGCCAGTGCGCTCAGGTGAAAACCGGCGCTGGTCGGCACCGCGTCGAACCACGGCGCCAGGTCGCCGCCAAGCCGCGCCAGGATCCGCTCGCGGCGGGCGCTGTACACCTCGTGGCAACGGCGGATGTGCTTGTTCAGGTGGCCTTCGCCAAGGAACCGCGCCAGCGCCCATTGCTGCAGGGTCGGGCTGTGCCAGTCGCTCAGGTGCTTGGCCACGCAGGCGGCCTGTAGCACGGCGGGCGGCAGCACCGCATAGCCCAGGCGCAGCTCGGACAGCAGGGTCTTGGAGAACGTCCCGACATACGCCACCAGGCCATGCCGGTCCATGCGTTGCAGGGCCTCGGCGGCAGGCCCCTGGTAGCGGAACTCGCAGTCGTAGTCATCCTCGATGATCAGCGCGCCAAGCGCGGCAGCTCGCGCCAGCAGCGCCTCGCGCCGTGGCACGGCCATGGGCATGCCCAGCGGGAACTGGTGCGAGGGGGTCACGTAGATCAGCCGGGTGCCATCCTCGATCTGCTCCACGCACAATCCCTGGTCGTCCACCGGCACTGACTGCAGGCGTGCGCCCAAGGCCTGGAACAACTGCCGGGCCGGTGGGTAGCCCGGGTCTTCCATGGCCACCTTGCAGCCGGGCTCGACCAGTACCCGGGCAATCAGGTCCAGGGCCTGCTGGGCGCCGTTGCACACCAGCACATCACTGGGCGCGCACTGGATGCCGCGGGTGAAGGCAATGTGATGGGTGATGGCCTCGCGCAGTTCGGGCAGGCCCTGGGCGGAAAACTGCCGCTCGGGGTGCCGCTGGCTGCGGCGCAGGGCGTAGTTCATGCAACTGCGCCACTGATCGTAGGGGAACTGCGACTTGCTCGAGGCGCCGCCGATGAAGTCATAGCGCGAAGGCGCGTCCAGCGCCCGCTGGGCCAGTACCGTGGCGCGCTGGCGCCAGCCTTCGAGGGTGTCGGCGGCGGCCAGCGGAATGTGCTCGTTGTCGCTCTGGCGCAAGGTGCGGCGTGGGGTAATGAAGGTGCCGCGGCCAACCACGCCGCTGAGCAGGTTGTCGTAGGTCAGGCGTGAATAGGCTTCGGCCACGGTCTTGCGCGAGACCCCCAGCTGTTCGGCCAGCAGGCGGGTGGGCGGCAGTTGCGTGCCGGCGGCGAGGTGGCCGCTGTCGATGCCGGCGCGCAGTTGCCGGTAGAGCTGCTCGGCAAGGCCTTTGCGGCCCTCGAGGCGGATGTGCAGTTCCATCGTGGGAAGGGTCCGAAGCGCAGGGATGTAGAAGCTTCGGGGTTTATTGCGGTGGCTGCAAGTAGGGCCGCTTTGCGGCCCATCGCCGGCAAGCCGGCTCCCACACCGACCGCGCCGACTTCGAGCCCGGTGCCTTCCTTGTGGGAGCTGGCTTGCCAGCGATGAGGCGCATACAGGCGATCAAAGTCGGGCGGTGCTGATGGTGATGTAGCCTTTTTCGGGCAGCGCGATGCGGATCACCGTTTGGTCGTCGCAGGCCTTGCGTTTCTGCCTGATGCATACGCCATCCACCGTGGCCTCGCGCATGCGGGCGGGGATGGCGCGGCCCTTGGCGTCGAAAAAGGCCTCGCTGGCGAGCAGCTCGACGCGCTCGATCAGTTGGCGGGTGTGCTCGTCGGTGGCGCAGAAGAAGCGCACGCCCGACAGGTTCGGGTTGTCGTCGGGGTTGCTGACTTCATGGGCCAGCAACTGGCGCAGGGTATGGCGCAGTTCGCGGGTGGGGCGGTCGTGTGTGGGCATGGCATGGCCTCGTCTGGATGGGGTTGGCCGCGTCGGGGCGACCGTAACGTCTCCAGGTCGGATGATGTTTTGCCAAGGGTGTGGCAACAATCAAGAAGCGTCCTTGCTTTTGGTAGGAGGGTTCCGAAAATATAGGCAGGAGGTTGAACATCGCCTTGATCCGCGTCAGCTCCAGCGCCTGTTGCCGAGTCCGTTCATGCCCCGTCAGAAGGCTTGGGATCGAGCGCCGCCTCGACGATCTCGACCCAGTGCCGCACCGGTGTTCGCCCAGCGCTTCCAAGGTGCACCTGGCAACCGATGTTGGCAGTGGCAATGACCTGTGGGCTGCCGCTCTCCAGGGCATGCAGGCGATCATCGCGCAATTGCCGCGCCAGCGTCGGCTGGGTCAGCGAATAGGTGCCGGCCGAGCCGCAGCACAGGTGGCCATCGGGCACCGGGGTGAGGTGAAAGCCCAGGCGCGTCAGCAGGCTTTCCACCGCGCCGCCGAGCTTGAGCGCGTGCTGCAAGGTACACGGGCAGTGAAAGGCCAGGCGTTGCTCGGCGCACACCCCCAGTTGCTCCAGTGGCTCGGCCTGCAGCACCTGCACCAGGTCACGGGACAGCGCGCTGACCTTGGCGGCCTTGTCGGCATAGCGTGGGTCGCCTTCGAGCAAGTGACCATAGTCGCGCACGAATGCGCCGCAGCCGCTGGCGGTCTGCACGATGGCCTCGGCGCCGGCCTCGATGGCCGGCCACCAGGCGTCGATGTTGCGTCGGGCACGCTCCAGGCCGCGTGCCTGGGCATCCAGGTGATAGTCCACGGCGCCGCAGCAAGCGGCCTCGGCTATCGGTTCGACACTGATACCGAGGCGGTCGAGCAGGCGTGCGGTGGCAGCGTTGGTATTGGGTGAGAGCGCTTGCTGCACGCAACCCTCAAGCAGCAATACGCGGCGGGCGTGACCCGTTGGCGGGCGCTGGCCGGCGGCGGCGATCCGTGGCGGCAGCTTGGCCTTGAGGTTGGCAGGGAGCAGGGGGCGCAGGGCTAGGCCGGTGTGGAGCAAGGCCTTGAACAGCGCCGGCCGCGGCACTACCGCACGCAAGCCGCCGCGCAGCAGGCGCTGGCCCAGTGGTCGCGGCACCTGACGGTCGACCACCGCACGGCCGATATCCAGCAGGTTGTGGTACTGCACCCCTGACGGGCAGCTCGTCTCGCAATTGCGACAGCTCAGGCAACGGTCCAGGTGCGTCTGGGTGCTGGCGCTGACCGGTTCGCCTTCGAGCACCTGCTTGATCAGGTAGATGCGCCCGCGTGGGCCGTCCAGCTCGTCGCCGAGCAACTGGTAGGTGGGGCAGGTGGCGGTGCAGAAGCCGCAGTGCACGCAAGAGCGCAGGATGCGCTCGGCCTCGTCGGCGCGGGCCAGGCAGCGGGCGGAGTCACTCAGTCGGGTTTGCATGCCGTGGCCTCACAAGTGTGCATACAGGCGGCCAGGGTTGAAGATGCCCTGGGGGTCGAGTTGGCGCTTCAGCGCCTGGTGGTAGCGCAGCGTCATCGGGTCCAGAGGCGCGCTGCTGTCGTCGCCGGGCGCGTAGGCGGTGGCATGGCCGCCGACCTCGGCCAGCAGGGCACGCAGGGTGGCCGCCGGCGCCTCGGACTTGAGCCAGCGCTGGGCGCCGCCCCAGTCGATCAACTGCTGCCCGGGCAGATCTAGCACGCCGCAGGTGATGGGCAGGGACAGCCGCCACAACGCGGCCGGCGCGGTGAAGAACGCCAGGCGTTGCTCGCGCAGGTCGCCCCAGTACTGCGGGTCGAGTACCTCGCCGCCCAGGCGCTCGCGTGCCGAGCGCACCGAGCCTTCGCCGCCCTCCAGGCGCAGGTGCAGCGCCTCGCCGTCGTGGCTGGCGGCGCTGATCGGCAATGGCTGCTGGCCCCATTCGGCCAACCTGGCCAGCGCCTGGCGGGCATCCATTTCCAGGCGCAGGCCCAGGCACTGGCGCGGCCTGGGCAGCACCTTCAACGAAACCTCGGTAAGCAGCCCCAGGCAACCGAAGCTGCCCGCCATCAGCCGCGATACGTCGTAGCCGGCGACATTCTTCATCACCTCGCCGCCAAAGCGCAGGTGCTTGCCGTGGCCGGTGATCAGCCGGGTGCCCAGCACATAGTCGCGCACCGCGCCTGCCCAGGGCCGGCGCGGTCCCGAAAGCCCGGCGGCGACCATGCCGCCCAGCGTCGCCTCGGGCCCCAGGTGCGGCGGCTCGCAAGGCAGCATCTGCCCGGCCTCGCGGAGCGTCGCCTCGATCTCGCGCAGCGGCGTGCCGGCGCGGGCGGTGAGCACCAGTTCGGTAGGGTCATAGCTGACGATACCGCTGTGCCCACGGGTATCGACCAGCTCGCCGGTCACCGGGCGGCCAAGCATGGCCTTGCTGTTGCCGCCCTGGATGCGCAGCGCGGTACCCTGGCGCAACGCCTGGTTGACCTGCTCCAGCCACTGCTGGCTGAGATCCGTGCCCATCAGAAGCGCTCCAGGTCGGGGAAGGGCAACTGCCCATGGTGCACATGCAGCGCGCCGAACTCGGCGCAGCGCTGCAGGGTGGGGATGTTCTTGCCCGGGTTGAGCAGGCCCCGTGGGTCGAAGGCGGCCTTGACCGCATGGAACAGGGTGATCTCGTCGCTGTTGAACTGGGCGCACATCTGGTTGATCTTCTCCCGGCCCACGCCGTGCTCGCCGGTGATGCTGCCGCCCACCGCCACACACAGCTCGAGGATCCGGCCACCGAGGGCTTCGGCGCGTTCCAGCTCGCCGGGCAGGTTGGCGTCGAACAGGATCAGCGGGTGCATGTTGCCGTCGCCGGCATGGAACACGTTGGCGACCCGCAGGCCGTATGTCTCGGACAGTTGGCTGATGCCAGCGAGCACTCGCGGCAGCTCGCGCCGCGGGATGGTGCCGTCCATGCAGTAGTAGTCCGGCGAAATGCGCCCCACTGCCGGGAAGGCGTTCTTGCGCCCGGCCCAGAAGCGCTCGCGCTCGGCTTCGTCGCAGGCCAGGCGCACCTCGCGGGCACCGGCCTGGCGCAGCACGGCATCGACGCGGGCGCAGTCGTCGTGCACATCGGCCTCGACCCCGTCCAGCTCGCACAGCAGGATCGCCGCCGCGTCCACCGGGTAGCCGGCGTGGATGAAGGCCTCGGCAGCGCGGATCGCCAGGTTGTCCATCATCTCAAGGCCTGCCGGGATGATCCCGGCGGCGATGATATCGGCCACCGCGCGCCCGGCGTCCTCGACGCTGGCGAAGCTGGCCAGCAGCACCCGCGCCACTTGTTGCCTGGGCAGCAGCTTGACGGTGACCTCGGTGACGATGCCGAGCAGGCCCTCGGAGCCGGTGAACAGCGCCAGCAGGTCGAAGCCGGGGCTGTCCAGGGCGTCGCTGCCGAGGGTCAGGCGCTCGCCCTCGACGGTGAGAATGTCCACCTTGAGCAGGTTGTGCACGGTCAGACCGTACTTCAGGCAGTGCACGCCGCCGGCGTTCTCGGCGACATTGCCGCCGATCGAGCAGGCGATCTGCGAGGAGGGATCCGGCGCGTAGTACAAGCCGTAGGGTGCCGCCGCCTGGGAAATCGCCAGGTTGCGCACGCCGGGCTGGACCCTGGCGAAGCGGCCTTGCGGGTTGACTTCGAGGATGCGGTTGAACCGTGCCATCACCAGCAGGATGCCCTGGCTCAGCGGCAACGCGCCGCCCGACAGACCGGTGCCGGCACCGCGCGCGACCACCGGCACGCCGCGCTGGTGGCAGAGCCGCAGTAGCGCCTGCACCTGTTCCAGGCGCTCGGGCAGTGCCACCAGCAGGGGCAGCGTGCGGTAGGCCGAGAGGCCGTCGCACTCATAGGGCTTGAGGTCTTCGCTGCGGTGCAGGATGTCCAGGTCGGGCAGGGCCTCGCGCAGTGCGGCCAGCAGCGCCGGCTTGTCCACGCTGGGCAACGGGCCGTCTACACGTTCGTCGTAGAGGATGTTCATCGGCGCTCCTGCGCAGTGGCCTATTGCGCCAGTTGCCTGATCATTGCCACCGTCAGGTACAGGCGCGGCGCCACGCTGGCGATCTCCATGTACTCGTCGTCGCCATGCAGGCCGGCGCCGACCACGCCCAGGGTCTCCAGCACTGCGGGCTTGTCGCTGTCGGGCACGTAGGCGTAGCCGGCGTCGGTGCCGAAGCGCATGGCGATGGGCTGCAGTTGCCGGTCGATCTTGCTGTAGAGCTGCCGCGCAGTTTGTGCAAGCTGCGTGGAGGCGTCGTTCTTCGCCAGCGGCGGCCGGCCTTTCTCCATGACCAGCTCGACCTGGGTATCGGCGACCAACTGCTTCTTGATGATCCGCAGGGCATCCTCCTGCACCCGCTCGGTTTCGCTCAGGTCGGAATAACGCATGTCGGCCTCGGCGCTGGCCTGGGCAGGGATGATGTTGGCCTTTTCCCCGGCCTTGGCCAGGGTCCAGTTGACAGTGGTGCCCTTGTCCTTGTCGCCGAGAGCGTTCAATTGCAGCAACTGGTGCGCCAGTTCGATCAGCGCGTTGCGCCCGGCCTCGGGCGCGGAGCCGGCGTGGGAGGCACGGCCGTTCACCGTGAGTTTCAGGCGGTTGATGCCGTTGGTGGCGACGGTCACCGCGTCCTTGTCCGGTGGCTCGTAGGAAAAGACGACGTCGTGCTGGCGCGCCAGCTCGGCGATTAGCTGCCTGGAGCCTGCCGAGCCCATTTCCTCGTCCGGGTTGAACAGCACGGTGAGGGTGCGATAGCCCTTGTACTGCTGGTCCTGCAGCAGCTTCAGCGCATGCAGGATCATCGCCACGCCGCCCTTGGCATCGGCCACGCCAGGGCCATAGGCGCGTTCGCCTTCGATACGGAACGGGCGCTTGGCCACGGTACCGGGGCCGAACACCGTGTCGTAGTGGACCATCAGCAGGAAGTCCTTGTTGCCGGTGCCCTTGAATGTGCCGACGATGTTGTCGCCCACCGACGGCGTGGCCGGCTGGGTGGTGACCTTGGCGCCGAGGGCCTCAAGGCGTTTCACCAGCTCGGCGCCGACCTGTTTCAGGCCCGCCTCGGTACCGGTGCCGGTGTCCACCGAAACCAGGGACTTGAGGGTTTCCAGGTAATGAGGCTGTTCTGCCTGGGCCTGGCTGTACAGCTCCTGGGGCGTGGGCTCGGCGGCCTGGGCGGTAGCGCAGGCGAGGGCGAGGGCCAAAGTGCAAAGTCGCAGATGCATGGGCAGGGTCTCGTTGTCATGAACCCTTCAGCGTAGACCCTACCCGATGAATGGCTGCCCGAGCCGTCGTGTCTACAGGCCGTAACGATGCGCCAGACGCTGGTTTGACAACTGCCCGGCCAGGCCCAGGCGGGCACCTTCAAAGGCTTCGTAGCGCTCGAACTCATGCAGTGACGGGATCGAGATCAACCGCTGCGCATCGAAGTCCTGCAACGCCGCCTCGACCAGGTCCTGCGCCGTCATCACGATAGCCGGGTCGAGGTTTTCCACCGGCAGCCCGCCGATGGCCCAGAAGTCCGTGGCGGTGGCGCCGGGCAGCACGGCCTGGACCTGCACGCCGCTGCCGGCCAGTTCCTTGTGCAGCGACTGGCTGAAGGCGGTGACATAGGCCTTGCTCGCGCCATACACGCCATTCAGCAGTTCGGGCGCCAGGCTCACCACCGACGAGATGTTGATCACCGCGCCGCGCCCGCGGGTGACGAAACCGGGTACCGCCGCGTAGGTCAGGCGGGTGAGGGCAGTGACGTTGAGGGCGATCATCCGGCTCATCTGCTCCACGTCGCTGTCCAGCAGCGAAGTGTGGGTGCCGACCCCTGCATTGTTGACCAGCAGGTCGATGCTGGCGTCCTCGCGCAGGCGCGCTTCGATGGATGCCAGGTCCCGGGCATCGGCCAGGTCCGCCGGCAGTACCTCGACGCTGCGGCCGGTCAGGGTGGTGAGGCGCTCAGCCTGCGCGTTGAGGCGTTCGCGGTTGCGCGCCACCAGGATCAGGTCGTGGCCACGGCGGGCCAGTTGTTCGGCGTACACAGCACCGATGCCGGTGGATGCGCCAGTGATGAGTGCGGTGCCTTTCGAGCTCATGGTTGTGACTCCGTGGGTTGGGGTGAGGCCATGATGCTAGGCTTTGCCGTTGGCGCAAATGACGCATATAGCACGTATTCGAGACATGCTCCGGAGTGTACCCATGCATCGGGTCGGTTATCTGTTGTGCGAAGGGTTCCAGGTGATGGCGCTGGCCTCGCAGTCGGTGTTCGAGTTCGCCAACCTGCTGGCCGGGCGGCCGGTCTACGCCTTGGGCAACTTCAGTGTCGCAGGCGGCCCGCTGCGTTCGTCGCTGGGCCTGGTGCTCGACACCCAGGCGGTAGGGTCGCCGAGCCATGCCGATACCTGGCTGGTGGCGGGCACCTTGTCGCCGGTCGACTTACCGCCTACACCCGAGTCGGTTGCGCTGGTGCGGCGCCTCGGCGGCCAGGCCCGGCGCACGGCGGGCATCTGCACCGGGGCTTTCATACTGGCGCAGGCCGGCCTGCTCGACGGGCGCCGCGCCACCACCCACTGGGCCTTTGCCCGTGAGTTCCGCGAGATGTTTCCGCGCATCCAGCTGGAGGAAGACCGCATCTTCATCGCCGATGGCAACCTGTGGACCTCGGCCGGCATGACCGCCTGCATCGACATGGCCCTGGGCATGGTCGAGCAGGACCTGGGCGCCGAGATCGCCCGGGGCGTGGCCCATCGCCTGGTGATGCACCAGCGCCGTTCGGGCGGGCAATCGCAACATTCACAGCTGTTGGCCATGGCGCCACGCTCGGACCGTATCCAGGCGGCGCTGGAGCATGTGCGCGGGCACCTGGGGCAGCCCCTGACCGTCGAGACACTGGCCGAGGTGGCGCACCTGAGCCCGCGTCAGTTCAGTCGCGTGTTCAGCGCCGAGACCGGTGAATCGCCGGCCAAGGCCATCGAGCGCCTGCGCCTGGAGGCGGCGCGGCTGCTGATCGAACAGAGCCGCCACAGCCTTGATGTGGTAGCTCGCGAGACCGGTTTTCGCGATCGTCGGCATCTGCGCGAGGCGTTCCTGCGCGGCTTCGGCATTCCGCCGCAGGCCGTGCGCCGCGATGCGCGGCGCCTGGACAGCGAGGTGCCGGCATGAAGAAACTCGTGCGCATGGACGACCTGCAGGTGTTCGTCAGTACCGTGGCAACCGGCAGTTTCTCCGCGGCGGCGCGCCAGCTGGACATCTCGCCGGCCCTGGCCAGCGGCGCCGTGCAGCGCCTGGAACGCAGCCTGGGGTTCCGCCTGCTGGTGCGTTCGACCCGGCGCCTGCGCCTGTCGGATGAAGGCCAACGCTACCTGCCCCATGCGCGCCAGGTGCTCGAGGCACTGGTGGAGGGCGAAATGGCCCTGGAGCAGGGGCGTGAGGAGATCGGCGGGATGTTGCGCCTGTCCATGCCCTCGGACCTGGGGCGCAATGTGCTGCTGCCCTGGCTCGACGAGTTCCAGTTGCAGCACCCGGGCATCAGCCTGCAACTGCGTCTGAGCGACCAGGTGGCGGACATGGTGGGGGATCGCCTGGATGCCAGTATCCGCTATGGCCAGTTGGCCGATTCGGGCCTGGTGGCGCTGCCCCTGGCTGCGGACAACCGCCGCACGCTGTGCGCCGCGCCGGCCTACATCGCCCGCCATGGCGCGCCGCGCACGCCGGAGGAACTGGTCGGGCACAACTGCCTGCGCTATGTGATGGGCGAGCAGACCCACGAACGCTGGGGCTTCCACCTGCCGGACGGGGTCAGGACGGTGAGTGTTTCGGGCGATCGCACCAGTGACGACGCCGATGTCGTCCGCCGTTGGGCGGTGGCGGGGCTGGGGATCGTCTACAAGTCGCGGTTGGATGTGCTGGCCGACGTGCGGGCCGGGCGGCTCGTGGAGCTGTTCCCACCAGAATGCTGCCAGGCGGCGCCGCTGCAACTGGTGTGCGTGCACCGCCAGGCGGTGTCGCCGGCGATCCAGCGGTTGCGCAGCTACCTGGGGGAGAAGTTTGCCGAGCTTGGCTAGCAAGGCGCCTGCAGGTACGTCATCGCGCCTACAGGGCCCCTATCGGACTAGAAACCTTCCAGTACAACCTTGCCCTTTGCCTTGCCGCTTTCGATCAACTCGTGGGCGCGGCGCAGGTTGGCCGCGTTGATCGCGCCGAAATGCTCGCCCAGCGTGGTCTTGATCACGCCTTCATCGACCAGCCCAGCGATTCGCTCCAGCAGTGCGTGCTGCTTGATCATGTCGGTGGTCTGGTACAGCGAACGGGTGAACATCAGCTCCCAGTGCAACGACAGCGACTTGCGCTTGAGCGGCACCACGTCGAGGCTGGTCGGGTCGTCGATCAGTGCCAGGCGGCCTTGTGGGCGCAGCACCTCGACCAACTGGGCGAAGTGGCGGTCGGTGTGGGTCAGGCTGATCACCAGGTCCACCTGGCCTATGCCCACGGCCTCCAGCTGGGGTGCCAGCGGCTGGTTGTGATCGATCACCTGGTGGGCGCCGAGTTGGCGTACCCAGGCCTGGGTTTCAGGGCGCGAGGCGGTGCCGATCACGGTGAGGCTGGTGAGCTGGCGCGCCAGCTGGGTGAGGATCGAGCCCACGCCACCGCCGGCGCCGACGATCAGCAGGCTTTGCCCTTCGCCGCCGCCTTCGCGCACGCCCAGGCGGTCGAACAGCAGCTCCCAGGCGGTGATCGAGGTCAACGGCAGGGCGGCGGCGCTGGCATTGTCCAGGCTACGCGGCTTGTGGCCGACGATGCGCTCATCGACCAGATGCAGTTCGCTGTAGCTGCCGGGGCGGTCGATGGCACCGGCATAGAAAACCTCGTCGCCGGGCTGGAACAGGGTCACCTGTTCACCGATGGCGCGCACCACACCGACCGCATCCCAGCCCAGCACCTTGGGTTGGCTGGTGCTGCCGCTGCCGGCGCGGACCTTGGTATCGACCGGGTTGACCGCGATGGCGCGGACCTCCACCAGCAAATCGCGTGGGCCGGGGGCAGGGGCGGGCAGGTCGCTGTCATAGAGCGAGGCCGGGTCGGTAAGCGGCAGGCCGTGTTGGGTGAAGACGATGGCTTTCATGGCATCAGGGTCCCTGAGTGGTAGGTAGGGCAACCTTAGCCTGCAAGATTTATCGCAAAAACATCGCAATCACGGGAACAGTTTCAGCATTTTCTTGAAAATGTAGCGGCCATGCTGGTCAGAACCAGCGATCGTTGCGTTTGCGCCCACGGGTCAGCGCCGGCAGGATCAGCCCCGCCAGCAGCCCGGCGCCGGCGATGCTGCCGCCATACACCATGTAGCGCATCATCACCTGCTTGTTCTCGTCACCCAGGCGCGCCTGGGTGTCGCGCAGGCTCGACTGGCTCTGCTCGAGCTGCTCGTTGAGTGCCTTGTTGCGGGTTTCCAGCTCGTCGATCAGCGCCTTGCGCGAGTCGAGGGTCTCCTGCATGCCCTGCACGCGGTTCTTCCAGCTGTCGTCGATGGTCTTGAGCTGGCCGGACAGTTCGGCCACCTGGGCGTCGAGCTGCGGCAGGCGCTCGCTCTGACCGGGCACCGCCTGCAGGTCGCTGGTGAGGATCCACACCAGGTCGCCGCTTTGCCCGCGTACCTGGCTGTAGTTGCCTTGGCTGGTGACCAGGGTGACCTTCTGCCCGGACTTGAGCGTGCCGACGATGCGGTGGCCATCGGTAGGGCCGCTGCGTACGTAAGTGTTCAGGCTGTCACTGACCCAACGCGCATCAGTGGCCGGCTCTTCGGCGTGGGCCGGGGCGGCGAGGGCGATCAGGGCGGCGATCAGGCCACCGCGCAGGGCGGTGAGGGCAGGGGAAGCGGGCTGGATGTCTGGCATGCTGGTCTTCGCTGAAACAGGACGAATGAAGGCCCGATGACTGGGCCGGCGATCCGGTCGGGTGGATTGACCGTCAGCGAAAGACCGTTTTTTTGTGGGCAGGTTCACCACCTGGCGCAGGAAATATCTGCAAAATATTGCGAAAAATCAGGAGTTATTGGCTGCTGTGGGCGCCAGTTCGCCGGCGAAAGGGCCGCAAAGCGGCCCCCAGTGCCCTCAGGCCACTACTTCATAGCACGGCACATACGCCGCCCCACCGGGCAACTTCATGCGGTGCTGGTCGACGAACGCCTGCAGCAGGCGCCCGAGCGGGTCGAGGATCGCCGCATCGCCGCGGATCTGGTAAGGCCCGTGCTCCTCGATCAGGCGGATGCCCTTGTCCTTGACGTTGCCGGCAACGACGCCCGAGAACGCCCGGCGCAGGTTGGCCGCCAGCTCGTGTGGCGGCAGGTCGCGGCGCAGGGCCAGGTTGGCCATGTTCTCGTGGGTCGGGTCGAACGGGCGCTGGAAGCCTTCGTCGATCTTCAGCAGCCAGTTGAAGTGGAAGGCGTCGTTGCGCTCGCGGCGGAACTGCTTGACTGCCTTCAGCCCCTCGACCATCTGCCGGGCCACTTCGGCCGGGTCGTCGATGATGATCTGGTAGTGGCGTTGCGCCGCCTCGCCGAGGGTGGCGCCGACGAAGGCATGCAACTGCAGCAGGAACGGCTCGGCGCTGCGCGGCCCGGTGAGCACCACCGGGAACGGCAGGCCCTGGTTGTCCGGGTGCATGAGGATGCCGAGCAGGTAGAGGAACTCCTCGGCGGTACCGGCGCCGCCGGGGAAGATGATGATGCCGTGGCCGACACGCACGAAGGCTTCAAGACGCTTCTCGATGTCCGGCAGGATCACCAGCTCGTTGACGATCGGGTTGGGCGCCTCGGCGGCGATGATGCCCGGCTCGGTCAGGCCCAGGTAGCGGCTGCCGTGCATGCGCTGCTTGGCATGGGCGATGGTGGCGCCCTTCATCGGCCCTTTCATCACGCCCGGGCCGCAGCCGGTGCAGACATCCAGCTTGCGCAGGCCCAGCTCGTGGCCGACCTTCTTGGTGTACTGGTATTCCTCGGTGCTGATCGAGTGGCCGCCCCAGCACACCACCATCTTCGGCTCGACACCGGGGCGCAGGGTGCGGGCGTTGCGCAGCAGGTGGAAGACGTAGTCGGTGATGCCTTGCGAGCTTTCCAGGTCGATGCGCTGGCTGGCCAGTTCGCTCTCGGTGTAGACGATGTCGCGCAGGGCGCTGAACAGCATCTCGCGGGTACTGGCAATCATCTCGCCATCGACGAAGGCGTCGGCCGGGGCGTTGAGCAGTTCCAGGCGCACGCCGCGGTCCTGCTGGTGGATGCGCACCTCGAAGTCCTTGTAGGCCTCGAGGATGGTCTTGGCATTGTCGACATGGGCGCCGGTGTTGAGGATGGCCAGGGCGCACTGGCGGAACAGGGTGTAGAGGCTGCCGGTACCGACTTCGCTCAGTTGCTGGACTTCACGTTGCGACAGCGTCTCCAGGCTGCCCTTGGGGCTGACGGAGGCGTTGATGACATTGCGTTGGGGCATCTGGTCTTTCCTGTGCGGGTAAAACATCCTTCTTGGACAACACCATACAAGCAAATGTGCGTGGCAACGAGGGGGAGGGTGAAAAACCTTGGTGGCCAGAGGCGCCACGAATGCGCGCTTTGCACAGCGTTCTGTCAATAGCACAGTTGAGCGACTGTGCCGTTGGCCCGGCGGTGATAGGTTTGCCGATAGCCTGGCCTGTCACGATGTTGGCAGGTCGGGCCAATGCCTGTGCGCCTGTCAGATCACTGAAAGGATTTCCAACATGAAAAAGCCAATGACTGCCCTGGCCGTATCCGTAGCGCTCACCTTCGGCATCACTGTTGCGAACGCTTCCGTGCACCCGGCCTCCATCGCTGCGCCGCAAGCCGTCAACCAGGGAACCTCCTCGCTTGGGACGCCCTTCGCTAGCGCTCAACCAGCCAAGAGCATCCAGGTGGCAAGCCTTGCCAGAAACTGCGCCGATGAGCGCTATTCCTGGTGGGAATACAGCGGTTGGGAAATCGTTGGCTGCCTCGCAAGTGGCCAGTGGTAACGATTGACGCGGGCCTGGCGCGTGGCAAGCGCGCCAGGGCTCCTGGATCAGCTGGCTGAGCGGCGTGCTTGTCCGCAAGGGGCAGGCCGGCTTCGCGGTCAATCGACCTTGAACACATGCCGCAGGTACGCCACGAAGTTCTCGTCCCGGCACTGGGTCTTGCCTGGGCTGTCGGAGATCTTTGCCACCGGCGCGCCATTGCACGCGGTCATCTTGATCACGATGTTCATCGGCGTGACACCGGGAATGTCGCAGGTGAGGTTGGTGCCGATGCCAAAGCTGACCTGGATACGGCCATTAAGCGCACGGTACAGCTCGAGCATCTTCTGGAAGTCCAGGCCATCGGAGAAGATCAGGGTCTTGCTCCTGGGGTCGATGCCCAGCCGCTGGTAGTGCGCGATGGCTTTCTCGGCCCAGGCCAGCGGCTCGCCCGAGTCGTGGCGCAGGCCGTCGAACAGCTTGGTGAAATACAGGTCGAAGTCGCGCATGAAGGCATCCATGCCGATGCAGTCGGTCAGGGCGATGCCCAACTGACCACGATACTCACGCACCCAGCACTCCAGTGCGGCGGCCTGGCTGTCGAGCAGCCGTGGACCGAGCTGCTGGTGGGCCATGAACCACTCGTGGGCCATGGTGCCGATCGGCTTGATCTGGTACTCGCGGGCCAGGTGCACGTTGCTGGTGCCGACGAACTTGCCCGGGAAGTCGCGCTTGAGGATGTGCACCACCTCTTCCTGTACCCGGTACGAGAAGCGCCGGCGGGTGCCGAAGTCGGCCAGTTGTAGGCCGGCAAGCTCGTCGTCGCTGGCCTCGGCCCTGAGCCAGTCGAGCTTCTGGTACAGACGCTCGCCGACCTGCTCGATCACTACCTCGCGATAGCGGTAGCGGTTGCGCACCTCGCTGATGATCGCCAGCAGCGGGATCTCGAACAGGATCACGTGCAGCCACGGGCCGTGCACGTGGATCGCCAGCTGTCCGGTAGCGTCCAGGCCTACCTGCACGTAGCGCAGGTTGAAGCGGAACAGGCTGAGAAAACGGATGAAATCCGCCTTGATGAACGGGATCTTCTCAAGGTAGGCCAGCTGGTCGTGGGTTACCGAGACATCGGCCAGTTGTTCGATCTGGTAGCGGATCTCGGCCAGGTAGGGCGCCAGGTCTTCGTTGTTGCGGCAGCGGAATTCCCATTCCACCTCGGCGTTGGGGTAGTTGTGCAGCACCGCCTGCATCATGGTGATCTTGTAGAAGTCGGTGTCCAGCAGGTTCTGGATGATCCGTGGGCCGAAAACGCTGTCGCTCATGGGCGATCCTCCTTGAGTTGCGCCAGTTGGCGGTCGAGGTCCTGTTCATCGGGGCACAGGTGGATGCCGGCGGTGGCCATCTCTGTGCACGCCTGCTGCGCGCCCTCGGCGCTCAGTGCGCGGCAGGCCGGCAGGTACAACAACACCTCGAAACCGGCGCGGCGCAGTTGCAGGGCGGTGGTGCGCACGCAGTAGTCCAGCGCCAGGCCACCAACGATGATCGCCTGTACCTGTTGCACCTTGAGGAACTCGATGACACCGGTGGAGCGGCGTTCCGCCAGGTCGTGGTAGCAGGCGCCGTAGGGGTGCAGGTCGGGTTCGACGCCTTTCCAGACGAAGTAGTCGTAGTCGATGGGGGCGGGCAGGCCGGGGAGCAGTTCGAAGCCGGGCGTGCCGGGGACGCAGTGGCTGACCCAGGTCAGGTCGGCGTTGGCCAGGGGCAGCGGTTGCAGCATCTGCCCGGCGTCGGCGACCATCCAGGCGGCATTGGCCGGGTGCGCGTCCTTGCTGCCCAGGCGCAGGGACGCGCGTTGGGCCATGGCGTTGAGCGCGGGGGCGATCTGCTCGCCACCGGGGACCGGTAGCTCCTGGGGCGCGTTGCTGGTGAAGCCGTTTTGCGCGTCGACGTCGAAACTGGCGGTCTTCATTTGGGGTCACTCCCTGGCTGGACGGTCAATATAATCCATCTGGTGAATTAAATCTGTCAAGGGTGCTTTTATGATGAATTTATCGCTTGATCTATTTAATTGCCCTGATGGAATATAGGCGGAAGAAATGGAGTGAGCCTGTGAGTAGCCCTGAAGTCTTGGCCAGCGTGGATATCGTAGCGCTGCGCCTGTCGCCGCAAACCCAGCGTCTGCAAGTGCTGCTGCACCTGCGTGATCGCGAACCCCATGCCGGGCAGTGGGCCTTGCCGGGTGTGATCGTCAATGGCCGGACTCCGGACAACAGTCTGGACGCCGCCGCGGAACGTGCGTTGGTGGAGAAGGCCCAGGTAGTGCCGCGCCACCTGGAGCAGGTCGGCACCGAAGGCAATGCCTTTCGTGATCCACGAGGGTGGTCGTTGAGCACCTACTACCTGGCGCTGCTCGATCCAGATGGCGAGGTCGACGCCGCGCAACCGATGTTTGTCGACGTCGACGAGGTGTTGGCGCGCAAGCGGCTACTGCCGTTCGACCATCGCCTGCTGGTCGAGCGCGCTTGCGAACGGCTGGCGGCCAAAACTGTGTACAGCAACCTGCCGCTGTACCTGGTGCCGGAGCGCTTTACCGTGCTGGATGCCTTGGCCGCGGTACAAGCGTGCCTAGGGCAGGCGGTCAACGGCACCTCGCTGCGCAAGCGCCTGGAGCGGATGAAGGCAGCGGGCTGGGTGGTGGATACCGGCGAGAAGAACCAGCCCAGGCTGGGACGGCCACAACAACTGTACCGGCATACGCCGCAAGGGGCTGGGGTGTTCATGTTCGACCGTAGCCTTTTGGCTGCCGGGTAAGGAGGCTACCGGGGTGCGTAATCGGCAGATGTTGAGCAAGGGTGTCAGGGGGAGATTCGTATGAGCTACAGACTACTGAATGATCTTTTTGCTGATGCTGAGGACAAGGTTCAGGCATGGATTTGTCGAGATTGCCTGGGCGATTGGATTATTGCCTCCCAGGCCATGACGTTGCGTGAACGCAGGACCTGTTGCGCGTGCGAGCGTGAAGTGGAAAAAGCGCGTGACATCCAGATGATTGCCGATCGTATCCAAGGGGATTTGCCAAAGTATTTTGAAGTCGTGCCCAGCGCAGAAGAGGCCGTTGGCTTTGAATTGGCCCAGGTCGTCGGTCTCTCGATCCACTGTGACAGCGAAAAGGCCAATGCGCTGATAGCCACTTTGTTGGTCAATCCTGAAGCCAGTACCGAGGGCTTCTATCGGGCCGGCCAGCGTTATCGGCAGACGCCGGCAGGAACCTTCGCCGTTCTGCGTGATGAGGTTATAAGCGAATGGCAAGGCTTTGCTCATGAGCTCATCCACGGGCGTCGATACTTCAATCAGGATGTGCAGAATTTCTTTGGTTCTCTGGTATGTGAGGCCTTGCGGGCCAAGCCTCATGAGGGCGCTGAAATTCCCTTGGTTGTAAAGACGCTAGCGGCAGGCAGTGAGCTATTCCGGGCGCGCATTGCCAGCTCTAAGAAAGAGCTGCAAGAGATTCTGGAGAACCCAGGTGCCCAGCTAAGCGCTCCACCCAAGCTGTCTGCGGCGAACAACCGCATGAGCGCTGCTGGCATGCCGTTGTTGTATGTCTCGCAAACGCTGGAGACCTGCGTGGCCGAAGTTCGACCCTCCATCGGCGACACGGTTGTAGTGGGAACGTTTTCGCCGACACGGGATATGACGATCTTTGATTTCACTGCATTGGAAGGCGAGTTTCATCTTGAGGCCTTGAGTCTTTTCGAGCGAGGGCAGCAACAGCGAGCACGGCACCGTCATATGCTGCGGCTCTTGCATGAAGAGCTTGGGCGGCCACTGCGTGCTGAGGATACCGATTATGTGATGACTCAGGCCCTGACCGAATTCATCAGGTACCACAAGGGCGTAGATTTCGATGGCGTTGCCTTTCGATCGGTCCAGAATAAGAAAGGGATCAATTATGTGCTTTTCGATAGTGGTGACGAGAGCCGCCGAAAGTCCCCTGACTGGACGCCGGAATTTGCTGTGGTGCTATCGGAGGCCGATGTGAAAGTGAAAACGATTCAAGCGGTTCACTATGGGCTGTCCGATGCTCAACCCAGTGCACTGACACTGACGGTACAGGCGAATGAATAAAGCAGCTTACCCCATGAAAACCTTGATACTCAGTGCGAGTATCGGCCTTGCAGGTTGCGCCTTGGCGTTGTTCAGCCGTCAGCGCAGTGTTGCGCAATTGAACACGTTGTTTGACTGGCTAGGCGGTGGAGAGGCGAGCCTGGTGGAGCACTTTCTCAGCGGCCTGGGTGTCGTGTTGCTGAGTATTTTCCTGGTGGTGCTCCACGCGAGAATGTCCACCCGGCAAGCATGGCCGAAAGCGTGGCTGCGCGCTGGGTGGTTCGTTGCCCTGCGCTCGAAAGTATTCAGAGCGACACGCCCTATCTACATCGTGCATTGGTCCGCAGTGATTGCGACCGTCTATGTGTTTGCGAGTTGCCAATGGGAGCTTGGCCAGGCCCAGGCGGGGCGAGCCTTTCAGACCTTGCAGCTGTCGATGGATATCGCCGGCAGTGCGACGGCGTGTCTTTTTCTGATGCTATTGATGCGGGCCGATTATCGGCGCGCTCGTCAATCCAGAAGTCTGGTGCTTGGTAGATGATCCGGTTGAGTTATCGCGCAGCGGGCCGTGTCGACTACCTCGGCTACCGGCGAGGTGCGTCATGACTATGCTTGCGAGATGAGTTCGCCCATCCAGACACGTCATCCCTGTCCGCCTGGCGCTTGCGACTGCGGACGCGAACGCCTGGCTGACGGCCCCGAGCGGCGCATCCTGCTGCTCACCCGCGAGGAAGAGAAGCGCCTGCTCGCCCGGTTGGAGAACCTCAAGGACCTGGACGACCTGCGCCACCTGCAACAGCGCCTCTTCGAGCAGCTGGGTATCCGTGTACATATCAGCCCTGGGCTCAATGAAGTGCGGACCATGCGCGGCATCGCCATCGAACTGGAGCCCCAGCCGGGCCTGTGCCGCAAGACCCGCCAGTCGATCCCTGCCGCCATTCGCCGTGGCCTCGAGCGCAACCCGCAAGTGGCCTTCCGCCTGCTCGACGCCCACGACCTGCTGCGCGACGCCTGAGCCTCAGCGCATCGCCGCCAACTTGATGCCGAAGCCGACCAGGCAGGCGCCGGCCAGCCGTTCGAGCAGGTTGGCGATGCGCGGGCTGGCGCGCATGCGCTCGGCCAGACGGTGGGTAAGGAACACCGCGATCAGGCCGTAGAGCAAGGTAAGCCCGGCCACGGTCAGCGCCATGAAGGCGAAGGTGACCACGCCCTGGTGGCGCACCGGGTCGATGAACAACGGGAAGAACGCCATGTAGAACATGATCGCCTTGGGGTTGAGCAGGGTGATCATCATGGTCTGGCGCAGGTAGCGGCCGCTGGCCATGCGGCTCTCGCGCGGGGCGCCGCCGGGCTTGCTCAGCACCATGCGCAGGCCGAGCCAGGCCAGGTAGGCGGCACCGGCCCACTGCACCACGTGGAAGGCGGTGGGGTAGGTGGCCAGCAAGGTGGCCACGCCGGCCACCGCCAGCCACATCAGCACCTGGTCGCCGAGGATCACCCCGAAGGTGGCGGCCAGCCCGCCCTTGATGCCGCCCTTGCCGGTGGCGGTGATCAGGGCGAAGTTGCCGGGCCCGGGGATCGCCAGGAGGATGAGGAACGCGATCACGAAAGCGCCGTAGTCGGTCACGCCGAGCATGGGGATTCTCCTGGGGGTGTTGGGCGGGCAGATTACGATATATGCCATTATTCGCGGCAGTTGCAAAGCCATGACGGCACAGGGAGGTGTTGCTGGCGGTCAAGAGCGTGAGGCCGATCCTAGGTCTTTGCGCCCGAGACTATTGACCGAGTAAGGGCCTCCAGGTGTTCACCGCAAGCCTTGCTCTGCCTATCAGATCGAGCGCCGCCCGCGCGGCGCTCGATCTCAAGAACGCTGCAACTCCAACGCCGAACACCTTGAAAGGCCGATCCAGGGGATACGCCTAGGCACCAGCGGCGCATAAAAAAACCCCGAAGACCAAGGCCTTCGGGGCAAACGGTTGGGGGAGGAACCAACCAAAGGAGTCTTCACATCAGGGGGCGGTCAGCGCGAGCTGGCCACCACATCGGGTTGCCAGCCGCCGCCAAGCGCCTTGTAGATCGCGACGATGCCGCTGTACAGCTCGACCTCGCCCTGGGCCTGGGCGTCTTCGGCGCTCAGGCGCTCGCGCTCGGCGTCGAGCAGCACCAGGTAATCCACCGTGCCTTCGCGGTAGCGCACCGAGGCCAGGTCCGCCGCCTTGCGGCTGGCGTCGCTCTGGCGCATCAGCGCCAGCAGGCGCTGCTGGCGCTTGCCGTAGTCGCTGAAGGCGTTGGAGGACTCTTCCAGGGCCAGCAGCACTTGCTGTTCGTAGTTGGCTAACGCCCCTTCGGCATCGGCCTTGGCGCCGCGCAGGCGGGCGCGCACGCTGCCCAGGTCGAACGCCGCCCAGGTGATGCTCGGGCCCAGCGCCCAGGCGTTGGCCGCCGAGGAGCCGATCTGCGAACCGCGGGCGGCGGTGAAGCCGAGGAAGCCACTCAAGCTGACCCGCGGGAACAGGTCGGCGGTGGCCACGCCGACGTTGGCCGTGGCCGCAGCCAGCTGACGCTCGGCGCTGCGGATGTCCGGGCGGCGGCGCAGCAGCTCGCCGGGGTCGCCCACCGGCAAGGCCTTGGCGATGGCCGGCAGGGCCTTGGGCGACAGGTCGACAATCATGGCGTCCGGGCGCTGGCCGAGCAGGGTGGCGATGCGGTTCTTCGCCCGTACCTGTTCGGCCTGCAATTGCGGCACGGTGGCTTCGACACCCGCCAGGCGGGCGTCGGCGCGGACCACGTCGAGCTCGTTGCCAACCCCGGTGTCGCGCAGGGTCACGGTGATGTCCCGCGACTGCTGCTGGGTCTTCAGGTTGGCCACGGCGATCTGCTCGCGCAGTTGCGCGCCACGCAATTGACCGTAGGCGTCGACCAGCTCGGCGATCAGGCTGACCTGCAGTTGCTGCAGGTCAGCCTCGGCCGCCGCTTCCTGGGCTTCGCTGGCCTCGATCTGGCGCTGGATGCGGCCGAACAGGTCAAGCTCCCAGGCCATGTCCAGGCCCAGGTCATAGCGTTCGCTGTTGACTCGGCGCTCGGTCTGGCCAGGGACCTGGCCCTTGCCCAGCTCGCTGCTGGCGCGGCTGGTGACCACGGGGATCTGGTCGTTGGACACGTCCTCGCGAATCGACCGCGCCGCTTTCAGGCGGGCGAAGGCCACGCGCAGGTCGCGGTTGCCGTCCAGCGATGCCTGCACCAGCTGGTTCAGCACCGGGTCGTCGAACTGTTTCCACCACACGCTCTCGAAGCGGCTGCGGTCATAGGCTTTGGCTTCAAGGCCGGCGTCCAGCTTGGCCGGTTCGGTCAGCGGGGCCTGGTAGTCCGGGCCCACCGCGCAGGCCGCCAGGGCCAGTGCCAGCAGGCTCGGGGTCAGGGGTTTGAGCAACTTCATGCATGGTTCTCCAGTGCCACGGCGTGCTCGGCCTTGCGGGCCTGGCGACGCTCGACGAAACGGCGGATCAGGAAGAAGAACACCGGGGTCAGGAACAGGCCGAACACGGTCACCCCGATCATCCCCGAGAACACCGCCACACCCATGGCGTGACGCATCTCGGCACCGGCGCCGGAGGAGAACACCAGCGGCACCACACCCATGATGAAGGCGATCGAGGTCATCAGGATCGGCCGCAGACGCAGACGGCAGGCTTCCAGTACCGCAGCCAGCGGGTCGAGGCCCTTGGCCTGTTCATCCTTGGCGAACTCGACGATCAGGATCGCGTTCTTGCACGCCAGGCCCACCAGTACGATCAGGCCGATCTGGGTGAAGATGTTGTTGTCGCCACCGGAGATGATCACCCCGGTGATGGCCGACAGCAGGGTCATTGGCACGATCAGGATCACCGCCAGCGGCAGGCTCCAGCTTTCGTACTGGGCGGCCAGCACCAGGAACGCCAGCAGCACGCACAACGGGAACACGAACAGTGCGGTATTGCCCGAGAGGATCTGCTGGTAGGTCAGGTCGGTCCACTCGAAGGTCATGCCGTTGGGCAGCTCTTCCTTGAGCAGCTTCTCGATTGCAGCCTCGGCCTGGCCGGAGCTGTAGCCGGGGGCCGCAGCGCCGTTGATTTCGGCGGTGATGAAGCCGTTGTAGTGCATCACGCGGTCAGGCCCCGAGGTGTCGCTGACCTTGAGGAAGGTCGCCAGCGGTATCATCTCGCCCAGGTTGTTGCGCACCTTCAACTGGCCGATCTGTTCGGCGTCGAGGCGGAACTGCTGCTCGGCCTGGACGTTGACCTGGTAGGTGCGGCCAAAGCGGTTGAAGTCGTTGGTGTACAGCGAGCCCAGGTAGACCTGCAGGGTGTCGAAGATGTCGTTGATCGCCACGCCATGGGTCTTGGCCTTTTCCCGGTCGATGGCGGCATCGACCTGCGGCACGTTGACCTGGTAGCTGGTGAACAGGCCCGCCAGTTCCGGCACGTTGTGGCTCTTGGCGATGATGTTCTGGGTTTCCTTGTACAGCGCTTCATAGCCCAGGTTGCCGCGGTCCTCAATCTGCAGGCGGAAGCCGCCGATGGTGCCCAGGCCTTGTACCGGCGGAGGCGGGAAGATCGCGATGTAGGCGTCCTGGATATCGGCGAACTGGGCGTTCAGTGCGGCCGCGATGGCTGCCGCCGACTGGCTCGGGTCCTTGCGCTCGTCGAACGGCTTGAGCGGGGTGAACACGATGCCGCTGTTCGGGCTGTTGGTGAAACCGTTGATCGACAGGCCCGGGAAGGCTACCGAGTCGGCCACGCCTGGCTGCTTGAGAGCGATCTCGCTCATCTTCTTGATCACCGCCTCGGTGCGGTCGAGGCTGGCGGCGTCAGGCAACTGGGCGAAGGCCACCAGGTACTGCTTGTCCTGGGACGGCACGAAGCCGGTCGGGGTGGACGAAAAGCCCAGGTAGGTCAGGCCCATCAGGCCGGCATAGACGAACAGGGCGATACCGCTGGAGCGGATGACCCGGCGCACGCCACCGACATAACCATGGCTGGCGCGATCGAAGAAGCGGTTGAACGGGGCGAACAGCCAGCTGCCCAGGAGTTTTTCCAGGAACCGCGAGAAACGGTCCTTGGGCGCGTGGTGGTCCTTGAGCAGCACGGCGGCCAGGGCCGGCGACAGGGTCAGCGAGTTGAACGCCGAGATCACGGTGGAGATGGCGATGGTCAGGGCGAACTGTTTGTAGAACTGCCCGGTAAGGCCAGAGATGAACGCCGCCGGCACGAACACGGCGCACAGCACCAGCGCCGTGGCGATGATCGGCCCGGTCACTTCGCTCATGGCCTTTTGCGTGGCTTCCAGCGGTTTCAGGCCCAGCCCGATGTTGCGTTCGACGTTCTCCACCACGACGATGGCGTCGTCCACCACGATACCGATGGCCAGTACCAGGCCGAACAGCGATAGCGCGTTGAGCGAGAAGCCGAACAGGTGCATGACCGCAAAGGTACCGATCAGCGACACTGGCACGGCCAGCAGCGGAATGATCGAGGCGCGCCAGGTCTGCAGGAACAGGATGACGACCAGCACCACCAGGACCAGCGCTTCGAACAAGGTGTGCACCACCGCCTCGATGGAGCCACGGACGAACACGGTCGGGTCATAGACGATGCTGTAGTCCATGCCTTCGGGGAAGTCCTTCTTCAGCTCGGCCATCTTCGCCCGCACTTCGTCGGAGATCTCGATGGCGTTGGAGCCCGGACGCTGGAAGATCGGGATGGCCACCGCCGGCTGGTTGTTCAGCAGCGAGCGTAGGGCGTACTGGCTGGAGCCGAGTTCGACCCGGGCGATGTCCTTCAGGCGGGTGATCTCGCCGTTGGCACCGGCACGGATGATGATGTTCTCGAACTCTTCCTCGTTGACCAGGCGGCCCTGGGTGTTGATCGACAGCTGGAAGCTGGTCGAACCGGGGGCGGGCGGGGCGCCGAGCTGGCCGGCGGCGACCTGGCGGTTCTGCTCGCGGATCGCGGCCACCACGTCGCTGGCGGTCAGGTTGCGCGAGGCGGTCTTGTTCGGATCGAGCCACACGCGCAGCGAGTAGTCGCCCATGCCGAACAGCTGCACGTCGCCCACGCCGCCCAGGCGCGCCAGCTCATCCTTGATGTTGAGGATGGCGTAGTTGGACAGGTAGAGCATGTCATAGCGGTTGTCCGGCGAGGTCAGGTGCACGACCATGGTCAGGTCGGGCGAGGCCTTGTCGACGGTGATGCCGATACGGGTCACTTCTTCCGGCAGCTTGGGCTGGGTACGGGTGACGCGGTTCTGCACCTGCACCTGGGCGTTGTCCAGGTCGGTGCCCAGGGCGAAGGTGATGGTCAGGGTCAGCTTGCCGTCGGCGGTGGATTGCGAGGACATGTACAGCATGTTCTCGACACCGGTGATGGCTTGCTCAAGCGGCGCGGCGACGGTCTCGCCGATCACCTTGGGGTTGGCGCCGGGGAAGTTGGCGCGCACCACCACGGTGGGCGGTACCACTTCGGGGTATTCGCTGATCGGCAGCTGGAACAGCGAGATGGAACCTGCGATCAGCAGCACCAGCGACAGCACCGCGGCGAAGATCGGCCGGGTAATGAAGAATTTCGAAAAGTTCATCGGTGTTGTCCCTTAACCGCGCGGCGCTTGGGCGCTGGCGACTTTGACATTGGCGCCGGCAATCTTCGGCGCCGGGTTGCTGGCCTCCAGGGCCTGACGCTGCTGGGCGAGGGCGGCGAGGGTCTGCTCGCTGGCCATCGGCGTTTCTTCCGGGGTGACCGGCGAGCCAGGGCGCACGCGCTGCAGGCCTTTGACCACGATGCGGTCGTCCTTGCCCAGGCCGCTGCGCACGATACGCAGGCCTTCGAGCTTGGGCCCCAGTTCCACGGCGCGGTAGGCGGCCTTGTTGTCCTTGTCCATGACCAGCACGAATTTCTTGCCAAGGTCGGTGCCGACCGCTTCGTCGTTGATCAGCACGGCGTCGTACTGGGCGCTGCCGACCAGCTTCAGGCGCGCGTATAGGCCCGGGGTGAACTGGCCGTCGCGGTTGTCGAACACGGCGCGGCCACGGATGGTGCCGGTGCGCGGGTTGACCTGGTTGTCGACGAAGTTCATCTGGCCCAGGTGCGGGTTGCCGGTCTCGTTGGTCAGGCCCAGGTACACCGGGGTGCTCTGGCCGCGCTGGCCGTCGCGGGCCAGCTGGCTGTACTTGAGGTACACGCGCTCGTCGGCGTCGAAGTAGGCGTAGACCTTGTCGGTGGAGACCACGCTGGTCAGCGGGGTGACGTCGGCCGTGACGATGTTGCCGGCGGTGAACTGGGCGCGGCTGACCCGGCCGCTGATCGGCGCGGTGACGCGGGTGAAGCTCAGGTTCAGGCGGGCCAGGTCGAGCTGGGCCTGGATCGCGTCGACCCCGGCGCGGGCCTCGGCGGCGGCGCTGGTGCGCGACTCGGCCAGTTCCGCGGAGATGGCGTTGCTGTCACGCAGGCGCTCGCCACGGCGGGCTTCGTTGGCGCTGCGGATGGCGGTGGCCTTGGCTTGTTGCAGCTGGGCTTCGAGGCGGCGGACTTCGGCCTGGAACGGGCGCGGGTCGATCTGGAACAGCAGGTCGCCTTTCTTCACCTGGGCGCCTTCGGTGAAGGCCACCAGGTCGACCTGGCCGGACACCCGTGGGCGTACCTCGACGGTTTCCGGTGCTTCGAGGCGGCCGGTGAACTCGTCCCATTCGTTGATCGGCTGTTCGATCACCTTGGCTACGCTGACTTTGGGCGCGGCGGGAGCCTGCACGGCGTCGGGGGTGCGACCGCAAGCGCTGAGCACCACCACTGCCAGGGCAGCGAGGGGGAAGCGCAAGGGTTTGAGTGAGTGATCCATGGAGAACTCCGCCGAGATATTAGTAGTGGGCGGAGTTTGAGTGTCTTGCGCGTGACGCACGAATCAAATGGAGCGAAGGTTATTATCACGGGCAATGATATGTCGGGTGCCATCATCAATCATGACGCATGGGCACCCATCAGATTGCGCAGTCAGCGCGGCCCGCCAGCGGCCTTTTCACGCAATGCCTTGGCCACCTTGGCCTCGATCTCGTAGGCGGGGCCCTCCAGCGCCTGGTAGTCACGGGTGTACTGCTGGGCGAAGCCTTCGACGCCCAGCGCCTGATACTGCTGCACGTGCTTGAGCTCATGGGCCCACAACGCCACGTTGTCCTCGGCATCGGCGGGGCGGCGGAAGATGACCGTGTCGATCAGGGTCACGGCGTTGACGTCCGGGTTCTGCAGTAGTGCGTTGGCGGCGCTGATCTGCTGTTCGTTGCCGACCCGGTAGCGCGCCGCGTCGAGCACGGCGAAGTCGTACCAGGGTTCGAGCTGGGCGCGAATATGCAGGGGAATCGGCTGCGTGCCATTGGCGGTGGCTTCGTCGCGGGCCTGGCGCAGGGCGAACACCAGGCTGCCGGTGGCCATGCGCTCGACATCCTGCAGCACCTGGCCGCCTTGGTTGGGGTCGATGGGCGCGCAGAAGCACACCACCAGGCAGACCTGGTACTGCCCGGTCGGGCAGTTGTCCTGGGCGAAGGCGGGCAAGGCCAGCAGCAGGCCCAGTAGCGTGCTAGCGAACTTCATCGAAAACCCGCTCGACCAGCTTTCGGCTGGCGTCCAGCACCTGTGCCTGCACCGGTTCGCTGGCCAGCATGCGACCCACCACCAGCGCGCCGACACACTGGCTGAGCAAGGCCCAGGCCAGGTCGGGGTCATCCAGGGTTTCGCTCCAGGCCTCATGCAATTCCAGCAGCCAGTGTTCAGCCTGTTCGCGCACCGGCCGTTCGGCGCGGGCGATCTCCACCCCCAGTGGCGGCAACGGGCAGCCGCCTTCGGCATTGTGCAGGTGCGCCAGGCTCAGGTACTGGTCGAGCAGGCGCTTGAGCCGCGCACGGTCGGTGCCACGTTCGACCAGGCGCGCCAGCGGGCTGTTGGCCAGCTCGCGGCGGACGATCTCGCTGAACAGGTCATCCTTGGACGGGAAGTGGTTGTAAAAGGCGCCGCCGGTCAGGCCGATGGCCTTCATCAGCCCGGCCACGCCAGTGGCGGCGAAACCGCCGCGCTTGGCCAGGGCGCCGCTGCTGGACAGCAGTTTTTCGCGGGTCTGTTGCTTGTGGTCGGTGGCATAGCGCATGCGCGCAACCTCGTGGTGTGAGCTTGACGATGAGCTGATCGTAGCATAGCGTTCGTTTACTAAACGATCATTCATCAATGGAGCGGTCCATGGCAGAACAACAAAAAGTCGTGCTGGTGATCGGGGCGGGTGATGCCACCGGCGGCGAGATTGCCAAGCGTTTCGCCCGCGAGGGCTACATCGCCTGCGTGACCCGGCGCGAGGCGCAGAAGCTGCAGCCGCTGCTCGCCGAGATTCGCGCCGAGGGCGGCCAGGCCCATGGCTTTGGCTCGGATGCGCGCAAGGAAGAGGAGGTCGCCGAGCTGGTGGAGACCATTGAGCGCGATATCGGCCCGATCGAGGCGTTCGTCTTCAACATCGGCGCCAATGTGCCGTGCAGCATCCTCGAGGAGACCCCGCGCAAGTACTTCAAAATCTGGGAAATGGCCTGCTTCGCCGGCTTTCTCACCGCCCAGGCGGTCGCCCGGCGCATGGTCACCCGAGAGCGAGGCACCATCCTCTTCACCGGTGCTACCGCCGGCACCCGCGGCGCGGCCGGTTTCGCCGCCTTCGCCGGCGCCAAGCATGGCCTGCGCGCCCTGGCCCAGAGCATGGCGCGGGAACTGGGGCCGCGGAACATCCATGTCGGCCACGTGGTGGTCGATGGTGCCATCGACACCGCCTTCATCCGCGACAGTTTCCCTGAACGCTATGCGCTCAAGGACCAGGACGGCATCCTCGATCCTGCGCATATCGCTGACAGTTACTGGTTCCTGCATGCGCAACCGCGTGATGCCTGGACCTTCGAGCTGGACCTGCGCCCGTGGATGGAGCGCTGGTAAATCCCACCCTCATACAAGGATTGAATCATGAGCAAGACCGTCGAGTTCTTCCTGGACCTGGGCAGCCCGGCCACCTACCTGGCTTCCACCCAGCTACCCGCCCTGTGCGCGCGTCATGGGGCGCGGTTGGTGTACAAGCCGATTCTATTGGGTGGGGTGTTCCAGGCCACCGGCAATGCCTCGCCGGTAATGGTGCCGGCCAAGGGGCGCTATATGCGCATCGACCTCAAGCGCTATGCCGATCGCTATGGCGTGCCGCTGACCCTGCCGCCGGGGTTCCCGGTCAACACCCTGAACCTGATGCGCGGGCTGATCGGCATCCAGCTGTTTGCCGAAGAGCGTTTCGAGGCGCTGTTGAAGGTATTGTTCGAAGGGCTGTTCGTGCACGGGCGCAATCTGGCAGATCCCGCGGTACTGGATGAAACCCTGGCCGCCGGTGGCTTCGAGGCCGAGATGTTCCATGAACTGGCCGCCCGGCCCGAGGTCAAGGACGCGTTGCGCAAAGCCACCGAGGAGGCGGTCGAGCGCGGTTTGTTCGGGGCGCCGACGTTCTTTGTCGACGGGCAGATGTTCTTCGGCCAGGACCGCCTGGATTTCGTCGAGCAGGCCTTGGTCAGGCAGGTATGAAGTACAACCACGTTCTTGCAGGCAGCGCTTTTAAAGGCCTTGGGTGCTATTGATTCATGGCTGTCAGGTGTATGTCGTCAGGGTTGTAGCGCTTGTGAGATCGAGCGCCGCCCGCGCGGCGCATCGCTGGCAAGCCAGCTCCCACATTTATTTCGGGCCAGTTATGTCTGCGCCGCCGCGGCTGTACGCCTTGTCGGTACGACGTGGTTTCAGCGTGGGCATGACTGCCGCTCTACCTGTCTCAAGACCTGCACCAAGGCGGACAGCGACGACTTCACAGGACAGATTGGCCCGAAACAGATGTGGGAGCTGGCTTGCCAGCGATGCGCCGCGCGGGCGGCGCTCGATATCACAAGCGCTGAAACCCTTTTGGCGAATCAGAAGTTCGCCGGGGTGTTGGCGCTGATGATCTCGGCCTCGTCGGGGCCGATGTTCTTGAAGCTGTGGGGCAGGGTGGTGGGGATGTAGTAGCCGTCGCCGGCATTGAGAATGCTCACCTGGCCATCGACCCACAGTTCCAGGGTGCCACGGGTGACCAGGCCGCATTCCTCGCCTTCGGCATGCACGATCGGCTCGCCGGAGTCGGCGCCCGGTGCGTACAGCTCACGCAGCATGCGCATCTGCCGACCTTCGACGCTGGCGCCGACCAGCAGCATGCGCAGGCCGTTGCGGCCCAGGTCGGGCTGTTCGCCGCCACGGAACACATAGCGCTCCTCGCGCACTGGCTCGTCGAAACTGAAGAACTCGGCCAGGGACATGGGGATCCCTTCGAGCAGTTTCTTCAGGGAGCTGACCGAAGGGCTGACCCGGTTCTGCTCGATCTGCGAGATGGTCGAGTTGGTCAGGCCGCTGCGGCGGGCCAGCTCCCGTTGGGAGAGGTTGTTGCGTTCACGCACCAGTTTGAGTCGTGTCCCCGTGTCCATAGCCGCCTTGTTTGCAGAGGTGTCAAAAATAATGGGCGAGGCATTAAAACACACTCTGCACGCTTGCGCGCTGTGCGCGTCAGTGGCGCTGGTCGGACGCTGCCGGCCACAGGCCGACCAGCAACAGCAGGGCGCCCACGGCCAGGAACGGCAGGCGTGGATCGAGGGCGTAGACCAGGGCGCCGGCCAGTGGCCCGATCACCGCGCCCATGCCTTGGGCGGCGCCGATCGAGCCGGCCGTCGCACCCTGTTCGCTGGCGTGCATGGCATTGGCCGCCAGGGCCGAGAAGGCCGGGAACACGAAGCCCATGCCGAACGCGGCGACGAAGAACGCACCCCAAAGCCACGGCGCGCTGGTGGCCAGGGCTGCGGCGGCGAAACCGAGCCCGGATACGCAGGCGCCGACCTTGATCATCTTCAGAGGTGGCCATTCCAACTGGCGCAGGAACACCTGGGCCAGCATCAGCGCCACGCCCACGCTGGTCAAGGCGATGCCCGCGGCCTGGGCGGCGGCGCCGGCCTCGAGCTGCAGGCGGTCAAGGGCGAAGAAACCGACGGCGATCTGCGACACGGTGATGCTCAGCATGGCGCTGAAGGCCACCAGCAAAGGCCTGCGCAGGCGTGGGTCGGACAGTCGCACCGGGTTGGGCGCATGGGCCTGGGCCAAGGGCTGCGGCTTGAGCTTGAACAGCAGCACGACGAACGCCGTGGCCGGCAGCAGCGACAGCACATAGAACGGCATGCTCAGGCTGTAGCGTGACAGCAGCGCGGCCAGGGCCGGGCCCAGCACCAGGCCGACCGCATTGGCCGCACCCAGCGAGGCCATGGCCCGGGCCCGGCGTTGCGGCTCGACGTGATCGGCGATCAGCGCGTTGCCGCCCACCGGCAGCGCGGCATAGAAAGCGCCGATCATGCCCCGCGCCAGCATCAGGCCGAAGAAGGCCAGGGTCGCGCCCGGCAGCCAGCGTAGCGCGCCGTCGATAAACAGGCACAGCACCCAGTAGGCCAGGGTGAAGCCGCCGCTGCCCAGCAGCAGCACCCGGCGCCGGCCAAGCCGATCGGCCAAGCGGCCCCAGGGCCGGGCCAGCAGCACCCAGACCACGCCGGCCACGGTCACCGCCGCGCCGGCCTGCCAGGTGGCCATGCCCAGCAAGCGGGCGATCGGGCCGATCAGGGCGACGAAGGCCATCATCGACATGGTGCAGGCCATGTTGGCCAGCATCAGCGGGCGCAGGTCCAACGTACTGGGCGGGCTGCTCACTGGGGCAAGCGTGGCAGGGTCCTTTGCGGCGTTCATAAGGCAGTCCAGGGCAGTTCGACGAAATGAGCGCCGATGTTAGTGATTATTATTTATGTTTGTCGAGCCCCGGCGGTGCTCACTCACCGCGACGCAATGGGCCTGGCCACATGCTACGCAAGACGCCGTCGCGACGCACCAGGCCATGCACCAGGGCCGCGCCCAGGTGCGCCAGCACCGTGGCGAACAGCAGGTAGCCGGCCCAGCCGTGGGCCTGGCGTAGCAGGGCGTAGAGCTGCAGGTCGTGGGGGGCGATGGCGGGCAGTTGCAGCGGGCGGGGGTAACCGCCTGCGGAGAGCATCGCCCAGCCGAGCAGCGGCATGGCCAGCATCAGCCCATACAGCAGCAGGTGCGAGGCGCCGGCGGCCAGGCGCTGCAGGGCGGGCAGGTCGCGAGGCAGTGGCGGGTGCGCCAGGCTCAGGCGCAGGACGATGCGCAGGATCACCAGCACCAGCAAGGCCAGGCCCGTGGCCTTGTGCAGCTCGACCAGCCAAGGGTGGCGGGGCGACAGGTCGGCGACCATGCTCACGCCGATGAACAGCATGGCCAGGATCAGCACGGCCATCAGCCAATGCAGCAGCCGGGCCAGGGGGTGAAAGGCAGTGGCGCTCATGGGCGGGCTCCTTCGGTCAGCGACTCGTGGCTGCGGCGGTTGAACGACACCGAATAGGCGGCCGAGCGGGCGGCGAGGATCGGGTCGGCGGAAGGTTCGATGCCGTGGGGCAGGATCAGCGGGTCGAAGTTCAGGTCGCGGCAGGCGCCTTGCTCGGGGCCGTCGACCTGCTCCAGGACCAGGGTGCCAGCATCGAGGCTGCGGCGTTCGGCGGGCCACGGACGGGTAGGGTCGTCCACCGGATCGCCGGGCTCGGCCAGGGTCAGGCGCAGGGTCCAGCGCAGCGGGCCCTGGGCCAGGCGTTGCTGCAGGTCGTGCTGCAGGAACTGCTTGTCGTCGACCTGCGCGGGCAAGGCGGCGTAAGGCGCCTGCGGCTCCAGTGCCCAGCGCACCGGGTGCGCCTGGCCGTTGGCATCGATCAGGCGGAAGGCGTTGATGCTGTTGTAGGCGGTGCTGGCGAAGCTGTCGCTGGGCTTGTAGCTGGCCGCCCACTGGCGAAACGCCGCGCTCTCCGGGTGGGCGGCGAAGAAGGCTTGCAGCCTGGCCGGGTCGGGTTTGCCTGTGGCCGGGTCCGGGGCGCCGGCCAGGACCTGTTCATAGAAACCTTCGACCGTGCTCACAGCCAGTACCGGCGGGTTGTTCATGCCGGTGCGCCAGACCTGGCCGTCGTCGCTGGTCAACTGCACCGCCAGGCTGCGCACCGGTATGGCGGTGTCCGGCGCGAACGGATTGGCGCCGCCGATGGCGAAGCGGCCGATCACCGGCACTTTCTGCTGGCTGAACACCCGGGCGCTGGACAGCGAGGCGGCCTGGCCGCTGGCCTGGAAGTAACCGCTGACACACAGGCCCTTGGCATGGTTCTTCCGGTAGCCGGGGTGGTGGCCGGCCTGGGCTTCGAAGGTGTCGATGATGCGCTGCGGGGTCAGCCTTGGCGCGTCGATCCAGCCGGCGGCGTAGGCGAAGCCTGCGCCCACGGCGGCCAGCGTGGCAGCGATGGCGGCCAGGCGCAGGGCCTTGGCGGGGCCGTGCAGGGGAGTAGTCATGGGAACGGTCCGGTCATGTGGAATGAACCGGTACGACGCAGGGGCAAACGATTTATTCCCGGCTGGGGAATAGATTCCGTGCCCGCGCGTCTGCCTTGTACACTGACAGCCCGCAGGGCCCCGGAACCCGACCATGCACGATCTGGACGACCAACAATGGCGCGAGCTGCTGCAGCGCCTGCGCCGCTTTGCCCTGTGGCTGACCCGCGAGCCCGGTACCGCCGACGACCTGGTCCAGGCCACGGTCGAGCGCGCCTTGAGCCGTCGCGGCCAGCAGCGTGATGCCGACAGCCTGCGCCCCTGGCTGTTCACCATCCTTTACCGGTTGTTCCTCGACGGCAAGCGCCGCGAGCGCCTGCATGCGCGCTGGCTGGCCTGGTTCGGCCGGGGCCAGGCCGAGGAAGCGGCGGGCGGCGAGATCGAGAGCATCGTGCTGGCCCAGGCCGACTTGCAGGCTTTCGCCCGCTTGTCGCCCGAGCAGCGGGCATTGCTGTTGCTGGTCAGTGTCGAAGGCTTGAGCTACAAGGAGGCGGCCGAGACGCTTGGCATCCCCATCGGCACGGTGATGTCGCGCCTGTCGCGTGCCCGTGCCGCCCTGCGTGAACTGACCGAGGGCAGCCCTAAGCCCCCGGCCTTGCGGAGACTCAAATGACACGCCTGATCCCCACCGAGCACGAACTGCACGCCTATGTCGACGAGCGCCTGGAGCCGGCGCGCCGGGCCGTGGTGGAGGCCTGGCTGGCCGCCAATCCGCAGGAGGCCGTGCGCATCGAGGCCTGGCGTGCCGATGCCCGGCGCCTGCGTGCGGCCTTGGCCGGCTTTGGCGAGCGGCCGAGCGATCCGGAGCTTGACCTGGCGCCGCTGCGTCGCCGCCTGCGTCAACGCCGGCAGCGCCGCCTGGCAGCAGCGGCGGTGCTGATGCTGGCGGTAGGCCTGGGCGGGCTGGGCGGCTGGCAGGCGCGTGAGGCGACGCTGTTCGCTGGCATGCTGCCCATGGCCGACGCGGTGCAGGCCCACAGGTTGTTCGCCGAGGCCAGCACACTGGACATCGAGGCCCGCGAGCCGGCACGCCTGCAGGCTTGGCTAAGAACCCACTTCAACCGTGTCGGCCGCTTACCGGACCTGGCCGGCTATGGCTTCCAGCCCGTGGGCGCGCGCCTGCTGAGCAACGAGGCGGGGCCGGCGGCCTTGCTGGTATTCGAGGATCGCCAGGGGCAGCGCATCAGCCTGTTCCTGCGCTCTCCCGGCGAGCATTTCGAGCGCATGCCTACCGGCCAGCGCACCGATGGCCAGCTGGAGGCTCGTTATTGGTCCCATGGCGATTACAACTTTGCCCTGGTCAGCGCGGTGGACGATGCCCGTGGCGAGCAGCTGCGGCGGGCGTTGGGGGTCAGTCTGTAGGGCGTGATCAAGGCGCTAACCGAGTGTCCTTTCCATGGCGCCCACCACCAGACCCTCCATCAAGCTCATGCCCTCGGCTTCACCCAGGCCCTTGCCGCGCAACATCCCGGGCAACTGGTTCAACAGCGTCGCCAGCACATGCCCGGTGGCCGCCAGGGTTTCCCCGGCCAACCGCGCCTGTGGCGCAATCAGGCGCAGCAGCCCGGTTTCGTAGCGTTCGCGCAACCCCGCAAGGCGCGCCTGTTGATCCTCGCTCAGGCAGCAGAAATCCCGCTCGGCCAGGCGGAACTGCAAGGGCCGCTCGCCATGCAACTGCCAATGCGCGGCGATCAGGCAGGCCAGCACCGGCTTGCCCTGGGCCCGCGCCCGGCGCCCCTGGTCGAGGGTGGCCTGCAGCTCCTCGTACAACTCCTCGATAAGGTCGTACAAAAGGTCCTGCTTGCTGGGGAAATGGTGGTACAGCGAGCCCGCAGTCAAGCCCACGTGTGCCGCCAGCTCACGCATGCTGACCTGGCCGAAGCCTTTCTCGGCGAACAGGGCCATGGCCCGGTCACGCCGCTCCTCGAAGTTGGCGCAGCGCAGCGCCGCAGTGACCGGGGCCATGGCGCGGTTCCTCTAGTAGGTGAAGAAGCCACGGCCGCTCTTGCGCCCCAGGTAGCCGGCCGCAACCATCTCCTTGAGCAGCGGCGCGGGGCGGTACTTGCTGTCGTTGAAACCGTCGTGGAAGGCCTCCATGATCGCCAGCAGCGTGTCCAGGCCCACCAGGTCGGCCAGCGCCAGCGGGCCGATCGGCTGGTTGCAGCCCAGGCGCATGCCGATGTCGATGTCCTCGGCGCTGGCCAGGCCTTCCTGGAACACGAAGATCGCTTCGTTGATCATCGGCACCAGGATGCGGTTGACCACGAAGCCCGGGCGGTTGCCGGCGGTGATCGGGGTCTTGCCGAGCCGCTCGGTGACCAGCAATGCCTGGGCATAGGTCGCGTCGCTGGTCTGCAGGCCACGGATGATCTCGACCAGCGCCATCATCGGCACCGGGTTGAAGAAGTGCACGCCGATGAAGCGTTGCGGCTGCTCGATGCTGGCCGCCAGCTGGGTCACCGACAGCGACGAGGTGTTGGTGGCGATCAGGCACTCGGCGCCGACATTGGCCGCCACCTGCTGCAGGATGCGCTGTTTGAGGGCGAGGTTCTCGGTGGCCGCCTCAATCACCAGTTGCGCGTTGGCCAGCTGGGCGTAGTCGGTGCTGGTGCGGATGCGCGCCTTGGCCGCGCTGGCCTTGTCGGCGTCGATGGTACCCTTGCCGACCTGGCGCTCGAGGTTCTTGCCCAGGGTCGCCACGCCACGCTCCAGCGCGGCGTCGGAAACGTCCACCAGCAGGACCTGGTAGCCGGCCAGCGCGCACACCTGGGCGATGCCGTTGCCCATGGTGCCTGCGCCGATCACGGCGATGTGTTCGATGTTCATGCTGCTGACTCCTGTCAAACGCGTTCGAAGACGATGGCGATGCCTTGACCGCCACCGATGCACATGGTGGCCAGGGCGTAGCGGCCCTGCACGCGGTGCAGTTCATGGATGGCCTTGGTGGCGATGATCGCGCCGGTGGCGCCGACCGGGTGGCCGAGGGAAATGCCGGAGCCGTTGGGGTTGACCTTTTCCGGGTCGAAGCCCAGGGCGCGAGCCACGGCGCAGGCCTGTGAGGCGAAAGCTTCGTTGGACTCGATCACGTCCAGGTCGCTGACCTTCAGGCCGGCTTTCTCCAGCACCTTCTGCGTCGCCGGGATCGGGCCCAGGCCCATCAGCGCCGGCTCCACGCCGGCGTGGGCGTAGGCGACGATCCGCGCCAGCGGCTTGAGGCCCTGGCGGCGCACGGCGTCGCCGCTGGCCAGGACCAGGCCGGCGGCGCCGTCGTTGATGCTGCTGGCGTTGCCGGCGGTGACGGTGCCGTCCTTCTTGAACACCGGCTTCATGCCGGCCAGTTGTTCGGCGCTGGCATCGGTGCGCACGTTCTCGTCCACGGCGAACTGCACGCTGCCTTTGCGGGTCTTGATCTCGATCGGCACGATCTGGCCGTCGAAGCGGCCTTCGGCGATGGCGCGGGCGGCGCGGTGCTGGCTGGTCAGGGCGACTTCATCCTGCATCTGGCGGCTGATGCCATGGGCCGCCGCGACGTTCTCGGCGGTGATGCCCATGTGGAAGTGCTCGAACGGGTCCTGAAGAATGCCGACCATGTAGTCGATGCCCTGCAGGTCGCCCATGCGTGCGCCCCAGCGCGCCTGCGGCAGCAGGTAGGGGCCGCGGCTCATGGCTTCGGCGCCGGCGGCCAGGGCGATGTCGCTGTCACCCAGCAGCAGGCCCTGGGCAGCCGAGACGATGGCCTGCAGGCCCGAGCCACACAGGCGGTTGACGCTGAAGGCCGGGGTTTCCTTGGGGATGCCGGCGTTCATTGCCGCGACCCGGCCCAGGTAGGCATCGCGTGGTTCGGTGGGGATCACGTTGCCCATCACCACGTGGCCGATCTGCTCGGCGGACACGCCCGAACGCTCGATGGCGGCGCGGGTGACCTGGGTGGCGAGGTCGGCCAGGGGCAGGTCCTTGAGCGAACCGCCGAAGCTGCCGATGGCCGAACGTACCGCGCTGACGACGAAGATTTCTGTGCTGCTCATGAGGGCTCCGTATTCGAAGGCGTGGCGGGGCGCGGGAGGCTCTGCGAGAATGGCGCCCACACCCTGCGGGGTGGATCGAGTCTAGGCAAAGGCCCGCGGGCGGCCTATGCCGGATCTGTTCAGACAACCTGGCATTTTTTGCCACTCAGCATAGACAGCGGACATTTGCCATGCGCGATAGCGACACGGTCGCGGTGTACTTCCTCAATGCCATGGTCCACGCCCTGCGCGACCGGCCCCAGGCGCGGGACGCCCATCTGCGGGCGGTGGGCATCGACCCGCAGGTACTGGCCCAGCCGCTGGCGCGGGTGCCGGCCAAGGCCTTCGCCCAGCTGTGGCTGGCGCTGATCGACGAGCTGCACGATGAGTTCTTCCAGCTCGACAGCCACGGCATGCCCCTGGGCAGCTTCGCCCTGATCTGCCGCGGGTTGATCCAGGAACCGACCCTGGGCAAGGCGCTGCGCCAGTGCCTGGGCAGTTTCGCCCTGTTCCTGCGTGACCTGAACGGCAATGTCACAGTGCGTGGCGCGCGCACCGTGATCAGTGTGCAGTCGAGCATCGCCGATCCGCTGACCCGGGTCTACGCCGAGGAAACCTACCTGGTGCTGGTGATCGGCCTGCTGTGCTGGCTGGCCGGCCGACGCATCGCCATAGACCGTACCGAGCTGGCCCTGGCGCGCCCGGCGCAGGAGGATGACGCATTGCTCTGGGGGCCGGACCTGCGCCTGGGCAGCGGGCGCACCGAGGTGGAGTTCGACAGCGCTTGGCTGCGCCTGCCGGTGGTGCAGGATCTGGCGGGGTTGAAGGGCTTTCTGCGCAGCGCGCCGCAGGGGCTGGTGATCCGCTTTCGCAACCAGAATGGCCGGGTGGCGGAGGTCTATCGGCATTTGCGCGCCCTGCATTACGGACAGTGGCCGACGCTCGACGCCATGGCCGCACGGCAGAAGCTCAGCGCCAGCAGCTTTCGCCGCCAGCTGGAGCGCGAGGGGCGCTCCTACCAGCAGATCAAGGACGAGGTGCGCCGGGCAATGGCCTTCGAGCTGCTGCGCGAAGGCCATCTGAGCATCGCCGAGATCGCCGAGCACACCGGCTTCCAGGAGCCCAGCGCGTTTCACCGGGCGTTCAAGAAGTGGACCGGGCAAAGCCCGGGCAGCTACCGGGCCAGGCGCGCCGCATCGGCTTGATGGCAGTCAGTGCCGCAAGGGCTCGGGCTTGAACAACGGTTTCTTCATCACCGCTTTGATCCACACCACCGCGATCAGTGAAACCACCGCCAGCACCAGCCCGGCGGTGCCGTAGATCTTCAGGCTCATCTCGGGGCTGGGCGATGCGTTCCAGATCGCATACAGCATGCCGCCGATGCCGAACAGTTGCGGCAGCGGATAGAACGGCGTGCGGAACGGCCGCGCCAGGTGCGGGTAACGATGGCGCAGGGCGATCACGTCCAGGTGCACGATGATGTAGGCCAGCAGCCAGGCCAGCGCGGCGGCCAGCAGCAACAGGTTGATCGCCGCAGCGTCCTGGCCCATCAGCAGGATCGGCAGCCCGGTGATCGCCGCCACGAACAGCACGGCGACCCAAGGTGTACGGGCGCGCGGGCTGAGCTGCTTGAACTGGGGGAACGCCTGGCCATTGCAGGCCATGCCGTAGAGCATGCGCGGGATGGCCGCCAGCGAGGTGTTGAGGGTGCTGCAGGTGGCGGTGACTGCGGCGATCACCAGGAACACTTCGCCGGTCTTGCCGAACACCGTGGTGGCGAACAGGTAGTGGGGCAGGGCATCGCTGCCCAGCGCCTCGCGTGGCACCAGGAACAGCGCGCCGAGGCCGTACAGACCGATGGTGGCGAAGATCACGGTCAGGCCGATGATCATCGCGCGCGGGATGTTGCGCTCGGGCTTGCGGGTTTCCTCCACCAGCGAGCAGACGAACTCGGCGCCGACGAAGCCCCACACGGCCATGGCGGTCAGGGCCAGCACCCCGGCGCCCATGGGGTTCCAGTCGCCCTGCAGCAGGGTGGTGGTGACACCGTCGGCATGCCCTTCGCTGATCGCGGCAACGCCGAGGATCAGCAGCACGATCACCATGACCACGGCCATGGCGCTCTGCAGCTTGGCGAAGATGTCGATGCCCATGAGGTTGAGGGCGGTGAACAGGGCAAGTACGCCGAAGGCCACCGAATACTGCGGGAACACCCCGGGGTAGACCTTGCCGACGATCAGGTCGAGCAGCAGCAACTCGGCCGACAGGGCGAACATGGCCACCACCACGTAGCCGGAGAAGGTCGCGAGGATTGCCGGGAAGTGCCCCAGCGCCACCTCGGTGTAGCTCGACAGGCTGCCGGCGCGCGGCACCAGCAGGGCCAACTCGGAGAAGGAGAACGCATAGCTCAGGGCCAGCAGGTAGGCCAGCCCCAACGGCACGATGAAGCCCAGGCCGGCGGCGCCGACCCCCTGCAGCATCATCACCATCACCCCTTGCGACACCACCAGGCCGACGGCTACCGCCAGCAGCGAGCCCAGCCCCAGGACCCGGCGAAAGCCGGCTTGATCGTGCTGCACGCTGGCAGGCACGGACGCACTTGCACTCATGACAGTTCCCCGCTCTTTGTTGTTTTAGTGCGCAGATACTGGGACAGGGTGGCAGGCGGGGAAATTAGTAAATATGTGGTTGGTGCAGAGGAAAAAGCTGGGTTGGCCGGGGGTTGTTGCGCATTCCTTTCGCCGTGGTTCGTCGCCACGACAAGCTGGCTCCCGCAGGGACAGCGCAAGGCTTGAGGTTTGCGCGGTCGGTGTGGGAGCCGGCTTGCCGGCGAAAGGGCCGCAGGGCGGCCCTGGTGCTCAGAATGTCGCCTTGACCTGCAAGCCGAGCACCAGCGCGTTGTCGATGTCCTTCCCGGAAAACGCCCCCGGCTCGACGATGTACTGCACGTCCGGGCGCAGGTTCAGCCACGGCGTGGCCTGGTAGCCGTAGCTCAGCTCAATCAGTTGCTCGGCGCTGTCGATGTCGGGGAATGGCTGGCCGGCATTGAATGCGGCATCCTCGAGCACGTCGCGGCTGCGCGGGTTCGGCACTGCGCGCCCGTAACCCAGCGCCACGGTATCCCGAGGCCGGCCCACGAACGGCTGGTACAGCACCACGCCGGCACCGTACCACTTGGTGAATGGCGAGGCGGCCTTGCTCGACGCCGAGTACTGGCCGAAGGCGTGCAGGCTGCGCCCTGGTAATGCCGGGTCGTTCCACACGGCCTGGTCGACCAGCAGGTAATGGCCACCGCGACCGGCGACTTCCTCGCTGCTGCCGATGCGTTTCACGTTCGAGCTGTCGTAGTAGTAGCCGACCTTGTATTCGCCCGGCAGCTCGCCACGCAGCTTGTACACCAGTTCCAGCGGGAGCACGGTGCCGGTGCTGTGCTTGGGCCCCAGGTGCCAGGCACGGCTGGAATTGCCGTTGCTCTCGGGGTCGACGTTGAACGCCGCAACGCGCAGTTGCCAGTCCGGCGCCAGGTCGTACTTGAGCCGCGCGCCGAGGTGAGCGTTGGGGTAGTTGGTCCAGCCGCTGCCGCCGGACATGTTCAGCGGGTGGCCGCAGAAGCCGGCGTTCATGAAGTTGCACAGGATGCCGCTGTCCAGCCCGCCGAGGTCGTTGCCCATGGCCATGTAGCCGAGCTTGAGGTTGAGCGAAGGCGACAGGTTGCGCTCGTAGCTCAGTTCGGTGAGGCGGGTGTAGAGGCCACCGTAGTTTTCCTGGATCGGCAGGCGGTTGCCCACCAGGTCCTCCGAGGCGCTGTTGCCGCGGCGGTCGTTGATGGTCAGCTGGACCTTGCCGCCGTTGTCGAGGCCGTACAGTTTCGACAGGTCGAACTGCGCGCCCAGCTTGAGGTTCTGCGAGTAGCGGGCCGAACGGTGCAGGCCGCCGTGGGCGTTGTAGGCGGTCTCGCCGCTGTAGTCGCCGGTGAAGGTGATGCCGTCTGCCGCGAGCTGGTGGCGCAGGCCGCCCCAGTCGCCGGTCAGGGTGTTGTCGGCGGCGAATGCAGTGGTGCTGGCGAGGGCAAGGAGCAGGGTGGGGGTGAGGCGTGAAACGGATGACATTGCGAAGTCTCGGGTGGTCTGAAAGGGCCTCATCGCCGGCAAGCCGGCTCCCACAGTGAGTGCGCGCACCCTGTGGGAGCCGGCTTGCCGGCGATACAGGCGACGCGATTTATGGCAATGCGTACGCCATCACATAGTCGCCGCGGTCGGTCGACTGGCGCGCACCGCCGGCAGTGACCACCACGTACTGCTTGCCGGTCCTGGGCGACACATAGGTCATCGGGCCGCCCTGGCTGCCGACCGGCAGGCGGGCTTTCCAGATCTCGCTGCCGTTGCTGCTGTCGTAGGCGCGCAGGTAGAAATCCTGGGTGCCGGCGATGAACACCAGGCCTCCCTGGGTGGACAGGGTGCCGCCGAGCGTCGGCAGGCCGATCTTGATCGGCAGGTGCATGCGGATGCCCAGGGGGCCGGTGTCCTCGACGGTGCCCACCGGCACCTGCCAGGCGACCTGGCGGGTCTTCATGTCGATGGCGGTCAGGGTACCGAACGGCGGTGCCTGGCACGGGATGCCAGCCACCGACAGGAAGCGGTTCTTGTTCACCGCATACGGGGTGCCCTTGAGCGGCACCGCGCCCATGCCGGTATTCAACGCCTCGCCACCGGCGGCGGCATCACCCTTGTTCTGCGACGGGATCATCTGGATCCACAGGCCCAGGCGCATGTCGTTGACGAAGATGAAACCATGCACCGGGTCGGTGGAAATGCTGCCCCAGTTCATCCCGCCCAGCGAGCCCGGGAAGCTCAGCGACAGGTCGGTGCCGGGCGCGGTGTAGAGGCCGTCGTAGCGCATCTTCTTGAAGTCGATGCGGCACAGCAGCTGGTCATAGGGCGTGGCGCCCCACATGTCCGACTCGGTCAGGGTCTGCGCGCCGATCTGCGGCATGCCTACCGATTTCGGCTGGGTTGGCGAGTATGGCTCGTTGGGGATGTTGCTTGGCTTGACCGGCACTTCATCGACTTGCGTGAGCGGCTTGCCGGTGGCGCGATCGAGCACGTAGATCTGCCCGGCCTTGGTGCCGATCACCACGGCCGGCACGCTGCTGCCGTCATCCTTGGTGAAGTCGATCAGGCTTGGCTGCATCGGCAGGTCGAAGTCCCAGAGGTCGTTGTGCACGGTCTGGTAGACCCACTTCTGGTTGCCGGTGGTGGCGTCCAGGGCCAGCACCGAGGCGCCGTAGGTGTGGTCAAGCCTGCTGCGCTCCACGCCGTAGATATCGGTGGACGAGGAGCCCATCGGCAAGAACACGGTGTTCATCGCCGGATCGTACGACATCGGCGCCCAGCTGTTGGGAGTGCTGCGCACGTAGGTGCCGTCGCCTTGCGGGGCAGCGCGGTCTTGCGGGTTGCCGGGGTCGAAGGCCCAGCGCTGGGCCCCGCTGATCACGTCGAAGCCACGGATGACGCCGCCGGGCATGTCGGTCTGCACGTTGTCGGCCACGCGCCCGCCGACCACCACGGTAGTACCGGCCATCAGCGGTGCCGAGGACAGCTGGTAGTAGGAATCCGGGACATCGCCCAGGCCGGCCTTGAGGTCGACCTGGCCGTTTTCGCCGAAGCCCTGGCAGAACGCGCCGGTGTCGGCGTCGACGGCGATCAGGCGGCCATCGATGGTGTTGGTCAGCAGGCGGCGCTGGCAGTTGGCGCCGGCCGGCACGCTGGCCAGAGTGATCGGTGAACTGTTCGGCCGGCTCGGTTGGGCGATCGGCGTGGTGGCGTCGAAGTAGGCCATGCCACGGCAACGCTGCCAGACCTTGGACTGGGCGTTGATGGCGTTCTTCCACAGCTGCTTGCCGGTGTCGGCGTCCAGCGCGATCAGGTTGTTGTGCGGGGTGCAGATGAACACCTTGTCGCCGACCTGCAGCGGGGTGAGCTGGTCTTCGGCGCCATTGCCGTCGCTGAGGGCGACGTCGTCGGTGTGGTAGGTCCAGGCGACCTTGAGCTTGTCGACGTTGCTGCGGTTGATCTGGTCCAGGGCGGCGAAACGGCTGCCGCCTTCGGTGTTGCCGTAGTGGGCCCAGTCCTTCTGTTGCTGGCCGGGCTCCACTGGCGTCAGGCCCGGGCCGTTGCCGGTGGGGGCGATGCTGGGGTGGGCGACGAACATGTTGCCGACGGCGATGGCCAGGGCCACGGTCAGCAAGCCGGCGATGCCATAGGCACCGCGCGCCTCGCGGCGCACCAGTAGCGGGTAAACCAGCGCCACTACGAGGCCGATGGCGGCGAACATGAACAGGCGCGAGAACAGCGGCCAGAACACCAGGCCGCTGTCGGCCACGGCCCAGATCGCGGTGCCGGCGAGGAACAGGGCGTACAGCCAGGCGCCGGCGGGTTTGCCTCGGGCGATGAGCAGGCCGGCGAGGGCCATGGCCAGGCCGCCGGTCAGGAAGTACCAGGAGCCGCCCAGGCCGGCCAGCTTGAGGCCGCCGGCGGCCAGGAGCAGGCCGAGCAGGGCGATGACAACGCCCAGGCCGACCAGGATGAAGGTTGAGGCGCCACGGGCGCGGGGGGAGTCTTTCATGCCAGGGATCTCGCAGGTGGAATGCCGGCAGTTTAATCCCTTAGCAAGCTAATTAACAAGTTAGTACATTTTAAATCGGGACCGATTGTCGCAGGGGCGTGCAGACCTGCTGGAGCCCCTGCGCTGCAACATGCCAATGGCGTCAGGCCTGCAACCCCTCCAGCACGCAGCGCAACGCCCCTTTCACGCGTTCGGCGGCCGCCTGCGGATCGTCCTGGGCAATCACCCAGATACCGCTGTCGCCCATGGCGCCGTTGAGCAGGTGGGCCATGGCCACGGCATCGAACGCGCGCAGCCTGCCGGCCTGCTGCAACTCGACCAGGCCCTGGGCCATGGGACCGATGTAGCTGGCCTCTTCCATCTCGCGCAGGCGCGGGCCGAGCACGCCGGGGGCATCCTGCAACAGGATGCGCCGCAGTGCTGGTTCATGCAGCAGGTCGTAGTAGTACAGGCAGGTGTCGATATAGCCCTCCCACGGATCGGCGTGGGTGGCGTAGCGGGCATCGATGGCCTGGTTGATCTCGTCGAGCAGGTGTTGCACCACGGCGGTGAACAGCCCGGCCTTGCCGCCGAAGTGGTGGTGCAGGGCGCCGCGGGTGAGGTCGGCTTCAGCGCACAGTTCGTCCATCACCACGGCGGCAAAGCCTTTTTCGGCGAACTGGCGACGGGCAACGGCGATCAGCCGTTCGGTGGTGTCGGCGCTCATGGCGGCGCGGCTGCGGCGTGGGGTGGGCATTGAGGCTCCGATGAAAAAAAACGATGGATGAAAATTAGCATACGTTGCGTATGTCAATAAATGGCATTAGCATACGCGGCGTATGTCAATTGGAGGTTGTCACCGTGTCTGCCCTCGTTTCGCGTAAACCCACTGCCTGGCTGGGCGAGCTGCCGGGCCTGCTGCGCCTGGCACTGCCGCTGGTGCTGGGCCTGTCGGCGGCCGAGCTGATCAGCCTGACCGACACCGTGCTGCTGGCTTCGCTGGGCACATTGGTGCTGGCCTGTGTCGCGCTGACCAGCAGTGCCGGGCTGATTTTCCATGCCGGGCTGTACGGCATGCTCGCCACCCTCAGTGTGCGCGTCGGCCACGCCTTCGGCGCCGATGATCCGGGCGAGGTGGCGCGCACGCTGCGTGGCGGCCTCGGCTATGGGTTGCTGGTCGGCATCCTCGGCTGCCTGGCCATGCTGGCCACGCTGCCGCTGGTGCAATGGCTGGGCGTGCCGCTGCCGGACGTGGCCCTGCTGACGCCATACTGGCAGGCCATGGCCGTGTTCCTGATTCCGTACTGCCTGGCGGTGCTGTTCAAGGACGTGCTGGAGGCCATCGGCCGGCCTTGGGTGGCCGTGCTGCTGGTGATGAGCGCGGTGCTGTTCAACCTGCCGCTGAGCTATGGCCTGATCCATGGGCATTTCGGCTTGCCGGCGCTGGGGTTGCTGGGTGCGGGCATCGCCGGGGTGATCGCCGAGTCGCTGGCGGTGGTGCTGGCCCTGGCCTATTGGCGGATGGCGCCGTCGTTGGCGCGCTATCGCCAGGCGCCACAGGGGCGGCACTTGTCCTGGCGCACGCTGCTTGGCGAGGGCTGGCCACTGGGGCTGGGCTACCTGGCCGAGGCCGGCGCGGTGGTGATCGCGGCATGGATGCTTGGCTGGCTGGGCAATGCCGCGCTGGCCGCCAACCAGGTGGTGCAGTCGATCGGCGCGCTGCTGTACATGCTGCCGCTGGGCATGGCCGCGGCGGTGAGCATTCGCATCAGCCAGGCCCAGGGCCGCGGCGAGACGGCGCGCATCCGCGCCATCGGCAGCGCCACCTTCGCCAGCGTCACCGCCTGGATGCTGGTGGCCACCGTGCTGCTGGCGCTGTTCGGGCGGCGCATCGCCGAAGCCATGAGCGACGACCCGCAGGTCATCGCCATCGCCGTGCCGATGTTCGTGGTGGTCGCGGCGATGCAGGTGGCCGACGGCCTGCAATCCACCGCGCTGGGCGCCTTGCGTGGCCTGCAGGACTACCGCTGGCCGGTGGGGGTGACCTTGGTCAGCTACTGGTTGCTGGCGCTGCCGATGAGCTACTGGCTGGCCTTCCATTCCGCGCTGGGCCCGGTGGGTGTGTGGGTGGGCTTCGCCTGTGGCCTGGCGGTGTCGGCGGTGCTGCTGCCGTGGCGTTTCTATCGGCTGCAGGCAAGGCCGCTCACCGCGGCGCTGGTTCAGCCCTGATAGAAAACCGCCAGCCACACCGTGGCCACGCCGGGCTCGGTCCACTCCACGCGGTGGCGGCAGCGGGGCGGGATGTCCAGGTGGTCGCCTGCGCGCAGCACGCGGGTGTGCGTCTCGTGCTCCAGGCGCAGCCCGGCGCTGCCGCTGAGCACGACCACCCATTCGCCCTCGGCCTGGTCGTACCAGAACCCCTCAGGGCTGGCCTGGCCGCTGGAGACGATGCGTTCGATGCGCAAGCCCGGCCGCCGCAGCAGTTCGGTGAATTGCTCATCGGCCTCGGGGGCCAGCGGTGGCAGGGCGGTGAACAGGTTGTCTGGCATGGGACGGCTCGCGGGTGGTTGATTGCAGAGGGGCAATTGTAGGAAGGTTTCGGCTTTTGCCCCACGGAAAACCACGATGGACAAGCTGCTGGCGATCAAGGTGTTCATGGCCACCGCCGAGACCGGGGGTTTTTCCGCCGCCGCGCGCAGGCTAGGGGTGGCGACGTCTTCGGTGACCCGCCAGGTCGATGCCCTCGAACAAGCGCTCGGGGCCAGCCTGCTCAACCGCTCCACCCGCCAGGTCAGCCTGACCGAGGCCGGCATCAGCTACTACCAGCGCGCCCGCGAGATCCTCGAGGCGCTGGCTGAAGCCGACGCCAGCGTCGCCGACCGTGGCGAGGAGCCGGTGGGGGTGCTGCGCCTGTGTCTGCCGGTGGAGTTCGGCCGGCGGGTGATTGCCCCGCACCTGGGGGCGTTTCTCGCCCGTCACCCGGCCCTGGAGCTGGACATCGACCTCAGCGACCGTTTCGACGACCTGCTCGACGGGCGCTACGACTTGGCCATCCGCCTGGGCCAACCGGCGCCCGGCGATGAACTGGTGTGCCGGCCGCTGGGCCGCTTCGAGCGTTGGCTGGTGGCAAGTCCCGCGTACCTGCGTCAGCACCCGCCGCTCGGCGAACCGCGACAACTGGCCGATCACGCCTGCCTGCGTTTTCGTTACGGCCAGTCGGCGCGGCCCTGGCGCCTGAGCCAGGGCGAGCAATGCCTGGAACTGGATATCAGCGGCCCGCTGCGCAGCGCCAATGCCGACCTGTTGCGCGAGGCGGCGATTGCTGGCAGTGGGGTGGCGTTGCTGGCCGACTGGCTGGTGCGCGAGGATGTCGAGGCCGGGCGCCTGCAACGGCTGTTCGCCGACTGGACGGTGAATCCGGGCAATGCCAGCGCCAGCATCAACGCCCTGTACCTGCCCAATCACCGTGGTTCGCGACGGGTGATGGCGTTCGTCGCCTTCTGTGAGGGGCTGCTGGCAGGCTGAGGCGTTGCGTGTCGCGCAAAGGCCTGTTGCGCAGGCGATGGATTCTCCCCGGGGCGAATGTCCGTCACCCTTCGCGCACATCCTTTCGCAAGCCGAGGTACCCTCGAATGAATCCCTCCCTCGCCGTCGCCCAGCCAGCGGCCCCAGGCCTGAGTCGCGCCCTGGTGATGCTGCTGGCGTTCTGCTGCGGCGCCATCGTCGCCAACATCTACTATGCCCAACCCATCGTCGGCCTGATCGCCCCGGACGTTGGCCTGTCCACCGAGCAGGCCGGCCTGATTGTGTCCCTGACCCAGATCGGCTACGCCCTGGGCCTGTTGTTTCTGGTGCCGCTGGCCGACCTGCTGGAGAACCGCCGGCTGATGGTCGCCACGGCGGTGCTGGCCGCCGGCAGCCTGTTGCTGGCTGGCACCAGCGGCCATGGGCAGGGCGAGGTGTTCCTGCTGTACGCGTTGCTGATCGGCTTCAGTTCGGTGGCGGTGCAGATGCTGATACCGCTGGCGGCGCATCTGGCGCCGGAGCGCGAGCGTGGCAGGGTGGTCGGCAACATCATGGGTGGGTTGCTGCTGGGGATCCTCCTGGCGCGTCCACTGGCAAGCCTGGTGGCGGATCATTTCGGCTGGCGTGCGGTGTTCGTCGGTGCCGCCGGGTTGATGCTGGCGATCATCCTGCTGCTGGCGTCGACCCTGCCGCGCCGAGTCCCCGAGCACAAGGCGAGCTATGCCGGGCTGATGGCCTCGTTGCGGGTGCTGTTGCGCCGTTATCCGGTGTTGCGCCAGCGGGCGTTGTACCAGGCGCTGATGTTCGCGGCGTTCAGCCTGTACTGGACGGCGGTGCCGCTGGCGCTGGCCGCTGAACATGGCCTGTCGCAGAGCCAGATCGCGCTGTTCGCCCTGGTCGGGGCGGTGGGCGCGGTGGCGGCGCCGTTGGCCGGGCGGTTGGCCGATGCCGGGCATGGACAGCGCGCTTCGTTGCTGGCGATGAGCCTGGCGCCGCTGGCGTTGCTCGGCGGCCTGAGTACCGCGGGCATGAGCGTGATCGGCCTGGGGCTGACCGGGGTGCTGCTGGATTTTGCCGTGCAGATGAACCTGGTCATCGGCCAGCGCGAGCTGTACGCGCTGGATCCGGCCAGCCGTGGCCGCTTGAATGCCCTGTACATGACCAGCATCTTCCTCGGCGGCGCCGTGGGCTCGGCGCTGGCCAGCGGGGTGTATGCGCAGTTCGGCTGGCATGGGGTGGCACTGTTGGGGGCGGGATTGCCGGCGGTGGCGCTGGTGGTGTTCCTGATCTTTTCCTGGCGCTGATCCCGGGTGTTTATCGTCCCAGCGGCAGGGCCACGCCGATCAGCGCAAACAGGCCGCCACAGGCACGGTTGAACCCCCGGCCACCCTTGGCCAGCCATGGCCGGATGCGAAATGCCAGGCGCGCCAGCAGGTACTCCACCAGGCACTCGACACTGGCGAAGGTCGCCGCCATCACCACGAACTGCAGCAGCAGGCCGCGCTGCGGGTCGATGAATTGCGGCAGGAACGCGCCATAGAACAACAGCACCTTGGGGTTGGCCAGCGCCGACAGGCAGCCCTGGCGGAACAGCCCGGCATTGCTCAGCGCGGTACTGCCGCGGGGCAACTCGAGATGCAGCGCCGGGGTGCGCCACAGCTGGATCCCCAGCCAGACCAGGTAGGCCCCGCCCACCCACTTGAGCACCGTCAGCACCGAGGCCGAGGCCTGCAGCAGGGCACTCAGGCCGAACATGGTCAGGGCGATCAGGGCGCTGAAACCGAACACTCCGCCGCCGATGGTGAACAGCGTGCGCCGGGCGCCGTACAGCGCGCCATGGGTCAGGGCCAGCAGGCTGTTGGGGCCTGGAGTAAGGGACAGGCCAATGCTGGCGAGCAGGTAGATGAGCCAGGTGTCGAGTGCCATGGGTGTGCCTTGTCGGTGGTGAGGGCGCCAGTGTAGGGCAGGGTGGTAGCAATGCAGGGTAGTATTCGGACAACTGATGGTCATATCCGGACATTGCCATGACACCCGACCTGCGTCTGCTGATCCTGCCGCTGCCGGAATTCGCCTTGCTGCCCTTCGGCGCCTTCCTCGACAAGCTGCGCTTTTCCGCCGACGACGAGGACTACAGCCGCCAGCGCTACTGCCGCTGGACCGTGATCGGCCTGGACCTGGCGCCTGTGCCGTCCAGCAGTGGGGCCATGGTGCAGGTGGAGGCGACGTCCGCGCAGGTCGACTGGAGCGCCTACGACCATCTGGTGCTGTTCGGCGGGCGCAATGCCAGCGCCACGGCGGCATTGGCGCCACGCTACCGGGCCTTGCTGAAACAGGCGGCCAAGGCGGGGGTGAGGCTGGTCTGCGTCGACAACGCGGCCTTCCTGCTGGCGGCCTGTGGCCTGCTGGACGGTCATCAGGTGGTGGTGCACTGGCGTCATGAGGCCGAGTTCCGCGTGGCGTTTCCCCGTGTGCGGCTGCTGACCGGGCAGTTGTATTGCTTCGACGGCAGCCGTATCACCTGCGCCGGCGGCACGGCGGCCATCGACCTGGCGGTGGAGCTGATCGCCCGCGCCAGCGGCCGCGCCCGAGCGCTCAAGGGCCTGGCCGACATGCTGGTGGATGAAAGCCGCGACAGCCGCCACGCCTTGCGCTCGCTGGAGGCCGGCGCCGGGGAGGGGCGCCAGGTGCAACGGGCCACGGCGCTGATGCGCCATCACCTGGCGGCGCGGCTGCCGGTGGAGGCGCTGGCGGCGGAGCTGGGGATCAGCCGGCGCCAGCTCGACCGCCAGTTCCAGGCCTGCCATGGCATGAGCGCCAAGGCCTGGTGGCAGGAGCTGCGCCTGCAGCAGGCGCGCTGGCGGTTGCTCAACTCCAGCCACAGCCTGGCGCAGATCGCCGATGAAGTGGGCATGGGCGATGCCAGTTACCTGGGCAAGTGGGTGCGGCGGCGTTTCGGTTGTACGGCGCTGGCGCTGCGCAAGTCCGAGCCGGACTCATCGCGGGGCAAGCCCGCTCCCACGGTCTGACTCGCAGCTTGCAGGGGCGTGGGAGTGGGCTTCGGGATGTGGGTTTACTGCGGCGTACCGAACAACCCCGTCCAGTAGATCCCCGCATCGCTCTTCGGGTCCACCGCATACGCCGCCCCCAGTTCACGGAAGTCCGCGTTCATCAGCGTGGCGCAGTGCCCAGGGCTGGCCAGCCAGCCATCGACCACCTTGCGCGCGGTATCGCGCCCGGCGGCGATGTTCTCGCCGATCTGCCGATACAGGTAGCCGGCCAGTTCCGCGCGGTCGCCCGGCGTGCGGCCATCGCGGTCGATATGGTCGAAGAAGTTCTGGTTGGCCATGGCCCGGGTGTGGTTGGCGGCGACGCCGGCCAGGGTCGCGCTCCAGGCCAGCGCCGGGGCGGCGGGGTAGGGCTGGCCGCCGCACTGGCGCGGCAGGTTGCGCGCGGCGTTGATTTCCTGCAACAGCTTCTGCCCTTCGGCCTGCCAGTCGCCCAGGCGCCCGCTGAGCAGCGGGCGGGCCAGGACGATGCGCCAGTCGCGACCCTCCTGGCTGACCCCGATATCGACGAACTGCGGGTCGAGCACCACCTGGCAGAAGCTCTCCTCGATGGCTTTCATCGCCGCCTTGGCATCCCGTGGGCCGGACAGGCTGATGGCCTGCACGTTGACCATCGGGTAGGCGGCGCGGGTCATGGCCTGCTGCAGGTCGCGGGTGCCCTCCGGCGACAGCGCCAGGCGGGTGTCGCTGTTGAGCGGCGGCAGCTCCAGCGAAGCCTCGCCGCCACAGCGCTGGGCCTGGCTGCGGTAGACGTTGATCGTATCGATCAGTTGCGCTTCTTCGCCGGCATACGCCTGGCTGCCGGTGGCGGCAAGCAGGCCCAGCGTCAGGCCGAGGCAGGCAACGGATGGGACGCGCATGTGGATCTCCCTGTAACTGGCAGCGTCTGGATCTGCGCTGCCCATCCTACACAAGCGCAAGGCTTTTGGCCCGGCCCTGTGCGGTATGAAAACCAAGCCTTGCAATCGATTGCAGTCGGCAAAAGAGGGGGTAGACCACTGGTCGGCAAAAAAGTGCGGTTGTTTGGTAATAATTCGCACTATCGGCTAGAAACACTACTCAGTCACTTCAAGTTTCTCATCCGCCAGGACGGCCCTGACCCTTCCCGGGAGCCCTCCATGACACGTGCCTGCCCGTATCAATCGACCCTCCTTGCGCTGTGCTGTTCCGTTGCCGTCAGCGCCCATGGCGCAGAGGGCGCCATCGAGCTGGATGCCACCGCCGTCAACGCCGAGGCGCTCAAGGCGCCTGCCGGCGAACTGCCCGAACCCTATGCCGGCGGCCAGGTGGCCCGTGGCGGACAGATGGGCGTGCTGGGCAACCAGGACATGATGGACGTGCCGTTCACCATGACCAGCTACACCGCGCAGCTGATCGAGGAGCAGCAGGCCGAGGACATCGGCGACGTGCTGCTCAACGACCCCTCGGTGCGCCAGTCGTTCGGTTTTGGCAACCAGTCCCAGGTCTTCGTCATCCGTGGCCTGCCGCTCAATGGCGACGACGTGGCGTTCAACGGCCTGTACGGCGTGTTGCCGCGGCAAATGATTTCCACCGATGCGGTGGAGCGGGTCGAGGTGTTCAAGGGGCCCAATGCCTTTCTCAACGGCGCCAGCCCGACCGGCACCGGCCTGGGCGGCAACGTCAACCTGCAACCCAAGCGCGCCGGCGACACGCCGACCCGCCGCTATACACAGGACATCAGCAGTGACGGGCGCATCGGCGAGCACCTGGACATTGGCCAGCGCTTCGGCGCGGACAATCGCTTCGGCGTGCGCCTGAACCTCTCGCAGCGCGAGGGCGAGACGGCGGTCGACGACCAGGACCAGCGCAGCAAGCTGTTCGTCGCCGGGCTCGACTACCGTGGCGACAACTTCCGGGTGTCGGGCGATTTCGGCTACCAGAAGCAGCGGGTCAACCATATGCGCAACTCAGTGCGCCTGGGCGCCGGCCTGACCGATATCCCCCATGCGCCGGACGCCGATCACAACTACGGCCAGGACTGGGCCTGGACCGAGACCGAGGACACCTTCGGCATGCTCCGCGGCGACTACGACTTCAACGACAACTGGAGCGGCTACCTGGCGGGGGGCGTCAAGCACACCCACGAGAACGGCTTCTACGGCACGCCGATCCTCACCGACGCGGCCAGCGGCGACGCCACCATCGGCGGCTCGAAGATCCCCCACAACGAGGACAACACCACCTTCATGGGCGGCATCAATGGCCGCTTCCAGACAGGGCCGCTCAGCCATCAGCTGAACATCGGCGCGGCGAGCATCTGGACCCAGCAGGAGAACGCCTTCGTCTTCTACAACTCGCAGGCCACCAATATCTACCGCACCGACCCGTTGCCAAAACCGACCACGCCGACCTTCGTCGGCGGCAAGCTGGACGACCCCGGCGTGACCGGCAAGACCCGCAACCGCAGCATCGCGCTGTCCGACACCGTGGGCCTGTTCGATGACACCCTGCTGCTCACCGTGGGCGTGCGGCGCCAGCAACTGCGGGTGGAGGGCTACGCCTACGACGGGCCGGGCCCGGACCTGGGACGCAACGCCTTCTATGACGAGGCGGTCACCACGCCGGTGTACGGCATCGTCTACAAGCTCAACCCATCGGTCTCGCTGTATGCCAACCGTATCGAGGGCCTGGCCCAGGGCGCCACGGCATCAGGGCAGGTGATCAATGTCGGCGAGGTGTTCCCGCCGGCCAAGACCAAGCAGGTGGAGGCGGGGGTCAAGCTCGATTACCAGACCTTCGGCGCCAACCTGGCGGTGTTTCGCATCGAGCGGCCCACCGATGGCTTCGTCGACGGCAATGTGTTCGTCCAGGATGGCGAGCAGGTCAACAAGGGGCTTGAGCTCAGTGTGTTCGGCGAGCCGCTGCCGGGGCTGCGGTTGATGGCCGGTGGCACGCGCATGGACACCGAGCTGAAAAACACCCAGGGCGGCACGGCCGATGGCAACCACGCGATAGGTGTGCCGACCTTCCAGCTCAATGCCAGTGTCGATTGGGATGTGCCGGGGCTGGAGGGCGTGGCGCTCAATGCGCGTATGCTGCGCACCGGCGGGCAGTACGCCAACCCGGCCAACACCCTGAGCCTGCCGACCTGGAACCGTTTCGACGTTGGCGCACGCTATCGCTTCAAGGTGCAGGAAAAGGCGGTGACCCTGCGGGTCAACGTGGAGAACCTGACGGACAAGAACTACTGGGCGTCGGCCAATGGGGGGTATTTGACCCAAGGCGACCCGAGACTGGTGAAGTTCTCGGGGACCCTGGATTTTTGAAGCCTGTGCCGGCGGCGTGCCTTACCAGAGCGCTACTGCCGCCGCGCCGATCACCCGGCCAAACACCGCCAGCGCCGTGTCCACGTCCGCTTCGCTGGTGTAGCGCCCGACGCTCAGGCGCACGCTGTTACGCGCCTGGCGCTCGTCGAGGCCGAGGGCCAGCAGCACGTGGGACGCCGCATTGCTCGCCGAGTTGCACGCCGAAGTGCTCGACAGCGCCAGCTCGCCCGCCAGGGCCAGGCTGTTGAACCCCTTGGCGTCGATGCACAGGTTGAGGGTGTGGGGAATGCGCTGCACCGCACAGCCGTTGAGCGTGACCCCGGGCATTGCCAGCAGGCTGTCGCGCAAGTGCCGGGCGAGTTGCTCCAGGCGCTGGTACTCCGCCGCGCCGGGCTGGCCGGCCAGGGCGAAGGCGCTGCCCATGCCGACGATCTGGTGGGTGGCCAGGGTGCCAGAGCGCAGGCCGCGCTCATGGCCGCCGCCGTGCATCTGCGCACGCATCGCCGGGCGGGCGCGAGGGCCGACGTAGAGGGCACCGATGCCCTTGGGACCATAGACCTTGTGTGCCGAGAACGACATCAGGTCGACCGCCTGCTGCGCCAGGTCGATCCGAACCTTGCCCACTGCCTGCGCCGCGTCCACGTGCAAAAGCGCACCGTGTTCGCGGACGATTGCCCCGATAGCGGCAAAGTCGGTCACCGTGCCCAGTTCGTTGTTCACCGCCATCAGCGATACCAGGCGGGTGTCCGGGCGCAGCGCGGCCTGGACCGCTTGGGGCTGGATCAACCCTCGGGCATCCGGGGCCAGGCGGGTCACCGCCCAGCCCAGGCGCTCCAGTTCGGCGGCGGTGTCTAGGATGGCCTTGTGCTCAAGCTGGCTGGTGATCACATGCCCCGGCTGCGCGAAGCCCTGGGCGATGCCCTTGAGCGCGAGGTTGTTCGATTCGGTGGCGCCGGAGGTCCAGACCAGCTCGTCGGGCTGCGCGCCGACCTGCACGGCCACCTGATAGCGGGAATGCTCGACGGCTTCGCGGGCCGCCTGGCCGTGGGAATGGCCGCTGGAGGCGGGGTTGCCGAAGTTCGACTCACGGCCCAGGCAGGTGAGCATGGCGGCGATGACTTGGTCATCGACCGGCGTGGTGGCGGCGTAATCGAAGTAGAGCGGGGTGCTGGGCATGATCAAGGGCGGGTCCGTGCGTGGACGCCGCCTGTCGGCATCCATGGACTCATGCTAGGGAAATGGTGATATGAATGTTTTCCAATTTTTCCAGCTTGTGGGGCTTTCAGGAAAAACTTCTACTCGCTATTTGCTTGGATGTAGAAATATTTTCTTGGCGTATCAAAGCCACTGCCATGGCGCCTGTTTGGTAACCATCACCAGCACGATCAAGAACATCCCGGCAAACCCTACCACCCCCATCCACAGCCATGGGCGATACAGCCGCTGGTAGGCCTGGCCCAGGGCCGCGCCGCTGTCGACCGCCTGGACGGCAAGGGTGTGCAGGCGTTTTTGCAACAGCAACACCGGCAGCCACAAGGCGCCGACCGCGAAGAAGATCAGCAGCGCGGCGCGTAGCCAGTCGGCGGACCACGGCATGCCGCCCATGCTGACCATGGCGTAGCCGGTCAGCAGTTGCAGTACGCCCGCCGGCGTGGTGATCCAGGCGTCGAAGCGCACCACCATCCGCGCCACAGCGGCGATCACCCGCGGATCGCCGCTGCGATTGGCGGCGATCAGGTACAGGTAAGAGCCCATGCCAAAGCCGAAGAGAAACACGGCGGCGACGATATGCAGGTATTTGAGCAGCAGGTAGCTCATCTCAGGCGCGCCTGTGCTGCAAGCCGACGCTGTAGCGCACCTTGTCCGGCTCGCCGATGGCCGCCAGGTACTGTTCAACGCTGATCTCGCCGACGCAGGGGCGGGCGCCCGGTTCAGGCTGGTAGCCTTCGACGACCCTGGCCATCAGCGCCACTGCCGCGCAGCTGGGGATCTCCGGGCCCTTGTCGTCGCTGGCGCTGACCTGAGCCTGCAGGCGCAGTGGCTGGCCTTGCAGGTCCAGGCCGCGAACGTCGAGGTACATCGCGCTCTTGCCATCGCCCCAGCGTTCGAAACGGCTGCCCAGCCGATGCAGGCGCCGCGCCCAGGGCAGCGGGTCGCGCACCAGGCCCATCTTGACCAGCCGCGCCAGTGCCGCATTGACCAGGCCGCCAAGCATCAGCCCGGAGCCGGCCTTGAACGCCAGGTCACGGGCGCCGTAGCGTGCGGCGAAGATGTCCATGTCCGGCACGTCGACGTTGTTCAGCAGGCGCCAGCCGAGCCCGGGCAGATGGCGCAGCTGCAGGCCGAGCCAGCCGTCCACGCTGTACGGACGGCCGTCGCGCCACTGGCGGATCGGCCTGCCGGCATAGGCCAGCACACCTTCGATGGTGGACAGGCCGGGCATCTTCGCCGAGGAAGAAATGCCGTGCTCGATGCGGTCGATACGGCTGAAGTGATGGCGCTGCTCGTCGAGAATCGCCGACGACAGGCTCGGCACCGAACTGCAGCCACTGAGCAGGGTGACCTGGGCCCGGCGGGCACGTTCGTCCAGTTGGGCGATGCCATTGACGAACAGCCGGCAGTCGGACAGGTCGCAGTAGTGCGCGCCGGCTTCGATGCAGGCCTCGGCCACGCGGTAGGGCTGGCCCTGGAAGGGGCCGCCGGTGTGGATCACCCAGTCGATGCGCAGCGCGCGCAGGGCATCGGCGAAGCCGGGGGCCATCGCATCGCCGCACCAGCTTTCGCTGCCGTTCAACCGTGCGGCCAGTTGCGAGAGACTGTCGGCATTGCGGCCGGCGATCACCAGTTGCACGGCGGGCATCTGGTTCAGGTGGCGGCAGATGATACGGCCGAAGTTGCCGTAGGCGCCGATCACCAGGATTCGGGGAGACATGCTGGGGTCCTTGTGCATGTGTCGGGGGAACGCGGGGCCGCAGGGCGGCCCCGGTGTGGTCAGGCGTCGTAGCCGAGGTTCGGCGCCAGCCAGCGCTCGCTCACGGCAATGTCCTGGCCCTTACGTGCGCTGTACTGCTCGATCTGGTCCTTGTCGACCTTGCCCACGGCGAAGTATTGCGCCTGCGGGTGGGCGAAGTACCAGCCGCTGACCGCCGCCGCCGGGAACATGGCGAAGTGCTCGGTGAGGAACACGCCGCTGGGGCCGGTCTCGCCGATCGCGGTGCCGTCGAGCAGGCGGAACAGGGTTTCCTTCTCGGTGTGGTCCGGACAGGCCGGGTAGCCAGGCGCCGGGCGGATGCCGCTGTACTGCTCCTTGATCAGCGCCTCGTTGTCCAGGTGCTCGTCCTTGGCATAGCCCCAGTGCTCCTTGCGCACCTGTTCGTGCAGCCACTCGGCGCAGGCCTCGGCCAGGCGGTCGGCCAGGGCCTTGACCATGATCGAGCTGTAGTCGTCGCCCTTGTCCTGATAGGCCTTGGCCACTTCCTCGGCGCCGATGCCGGCGGTGGTGATGAAGCCGCCGACATAGTCGGTCACGCCGCTGGCCTTGGGCGCGACGAAGTCGGCCAGCGACCAGTTCGGCTTGCCGTCGGGCTTGATGGTCTGCTGGCGCAGGTGGTGAAGGGTGGCCAGGGTCTCGCCGGCGTCACCGTACACCTCGATATCGTCATCGGCCACCTGGTTGGCCGGCCAGAAGCCGAACACCGCGCGGGCGCTGATCAGTTGCTCGTCGATCAGCTTGTCGAGCATCTCGCGGGCGTCCTTGTACAGCGCCGTGGCGGCTTCGCCGACCACTTCGTCGGTGAGGATGCGCGGGAACTTGCCCGCCAGGTCCCAGGAGATGAAGAACGGCGTCCAGTCGATGTACTCGGCCAGGGTGCGCAGGTCGATGTTCTCCAGCACCTTGACGCCGGTGAAGGCGGGCACCGCGGCCTGGTAGGCGGCCCAGTCGTACTGCGGCTTGGCGGCGATGGCCTGGGCGTAGCTCAGGCGCTCGGTGCGGGCGCTGCGGTTGGCGGTGCGCTCACGCACCTCGACGTATTCCTGGCGGGTCTTCTCAACGAAACCGCTCTTGAGTTCCTTGGACAGCAGTTGGGTGGCCACGCCCACCGCGCGCGAGGCGTCGGTGACGTAGATCACCGCATCGTTGGAGTACTTGGGTTCGATCTTCACCGCCGTGTGCGCCTTGGAGGTGGTCGCGCCGCCGATCATCAGCGGCAGGTGGAAGTCCTGGCGCTGCATCTCGCGGGCGACATGGACCATCTCGTCCAGCGACGGGGTGATCAGCCCGGACAGGCCGATGATGTCGCACTTCTGCTCGCGGGCGGTCTGCAGGATCTTCTCGGCCGGGACCATCACGCCCATGTCGACGATGTCGTAGCCGTTGCAACCGAGCACCACGCCGACGATGTTCTTGCCGATGTCGTGCACGTCACCCTTGACCGTGGCCATGAGGATCTTGCCCTTGGCTTCGGGCTTGTCGCCTTTCTCGGCTTCGATGAACGGGATCAGGTGGGCCACGGCCTGTTTCATCACGCGGGCGGACTTCACCACCTGGGGCAGGAACATCTTGCCGGCGCCGAACAGGTCGCCGACCACGTTCATGCCGCTCATCAGTGGGCCTTCGATGACCTCGATGGGGCGCGCCGACTGCTGGCGGCACTCTTCGGTATCTTCGACGATGTAGGCGGTGATGCCCTTGACCAGCGCATGCTCGAGGCGCTTGTCGACCGGCATCGAGCGCCATTCTTCGTTCTCGACTTCCTTGGTGGCGCCGCCGCCCTTGTAGTCATCGGCGATGGCCAGCAGGGCGTCGGTGCCATGCGCGGTGCGGTTGAGCACCACGTCCTCGACCTTTTCGCGCAGGTCGGCGGGGATCTCGTCGTAGATCTCCAGCTGGCCGGCGTTGACGATACCCATGGTCAGGCCGTTCTTGATCGCGTGGTAGAGGAACACCGAGTGGATCGCCTCGCGCACCGGGTTGTTGCCACGGAACGAGAACGACACGTTGGACACGCCGCCCGAGCTCAGGGCATACGGCAGGTGGTCGCGGATGTAGGCGCAGGCCTCGATGAAGTCGACGGCGTAGTTGTTGTGCTCCTCGATGCCGGTGGCGACGGCGAAGATGTTCGGGTCGAAGATGATGTCTTCCGGCGGGAAGCCGACTTCGTTGACCAGGATGTCGTAGCTGCGCTGGCAGATCTCGCGCTTGCGCGCGGCGGTGTCGGCCTGGCCGACCTCGTCGAAGGCCATCACCACCACGGCGGCGCCGTAGCGCTTGCACAGGCGTGCGTGGTGCTTGAACTGCTCGACGCCTTCCTTCATGGAGATGGAGTTGACGATGCCCTTGCCCTGGATGCACTTCAGGCCCGCCTCGATCACCTCCCACTTGGAGGAGTCGATCATGATCGGCACCCGGGAGATGTCCGGCTCGCCGGCGATCAGGTTGAGGAAGCGGACCATGGCGGCCTGGGAGTCGAGCATCCCTTCGTCCATGTTGATGTCGATCACCTGGGCGCCGGCCTCGACCTGCTGCAGGGCGACTTCCAGTGCCTCGGTGTAGTTTTCCTCGCGGATCAGCCGGGCGAACTTGGCGGAGCCGGTGATGTTGGTGCGCTCGCCGACGTTGACGAACAGCGACTGGCGATCGATGGTGAACGGCTCGAGGCCCGACAGGCGGCAGGCTTTGGGGATGTCCGGGATCGCCCGTGGTTTGTACTTGGCCACGGCCTCGGCGATGGCCTGGATGTGCGGCGGGGTGGTGCCGCAGCAGCCACCGATGATGTTGAGGAACCCGCTGGCGGCGAACTCCTCGACCACCGCGGCCATCTCGGCCGGGGTCTCGTCGTACTCGCCGAAGGCGTTGGGCAGGCCGGCGTTGGGGTGGGCGGAGACGTGGGTGCCGGCCTTGGTCGACAGCTCTTCGAGGTACGGGCGCAGGTCCTTGGCGCCGAGGGCGCAGTTCAGGCCCACGGAAATCGGGTTGGCGTGGCGTACCGAGTTCCAGAACGCCTCGGTGGTCTGGCCCGACAGGGTGCGGCCGGAGGCGTCGGTGATGGTGCCGGAGATCATGATCGGCAGTTCGATGCCGTCGTCCTCGAACACCTGCTGCACGGCGAAGATCGCCGCCTTGGCGTTGAGGGTGTCGAAGATGGTCTCGATCAGGATCAGGTCGGCGCCGCCCTCGATCAGGCCACGGGTGGCCTCGATGTAGTTCTCCACCAGTTCGTCGAAGGTGACGTTGCGGTAGCCGGGATCGTTGACGTCGGGGGAGATCGAGCAGGTGCGGCTGGTCGGGCCGAGCACGCCGGCGACGAAGCGCGGCTTGTCCGGGGTCTCCAGGGTCTTGGCGTCGGCCACCTGGCGAGCGATGCGCGCGCCTTCGACGTTGAGCTCGTAGACCAGTGCCTCCATGCCGTAGTCGGCCTGGGAAATCTGCGTGGCGTTGAAGGTGTTGGTCTCGAGAATATCGGCGCCGGCGTCCAGGTAGGCTTTCTCGATCGCGGCGATCACATCGGGGCGGCTGAGCAGCAAAAGATCGTTGTTGCCTTTGACATCGCTTGGCCAATCGGCAAAGCGCGTGCCACGATAGTCGTGTTCCTCGAGGCGGTAACTCTGGATCATAGTACCCATGCCGCCGTCGAGGATCAGGATGCGCTCTTTGAGTGCGTTCTGGAGTGCTTGTAAACGAGCGCTGCGGTCGGACATAGGACTACCTGGTCGGGCAAATAACAGAAGGTGCCGAATAATAACAAAGCTGCACGGATTTTAGGCGTATCGCCCATTCGCATGAATTTCCCTCATGTTAGCGCGACGCCCCCAACACCTCAGGACCCGCCAGGCACATCGTGATGGCTTCAAGTAACCAGGACATTCGGCACATGCTGCATCGCATACTTGCCAGCGCCTTCGCCTTGCTCATCAGTGGCGCGGCGTTCGGGCAGGCCCCTCAATCGAGCCCTACGATTTCATACACCCGGGATATCCAACCGATCTTCACCGAGAAGTGCGTGGCCTGCCACGCCTGCAACGATGCTGCCTGCCAGCTCAACCTGGGCAGCGCCGAGGGCGCCGAGCGCGGCGCCTCGAAGGTGCCGGTCTACCAGGGCGAGCGCAGCCAGGCGGTACCCACCACGCGGCTGTTCTACGATGCCCGCGACGAAGCGGGCTGGCGCAAGCAGGGCTTCTACTCGGTGCTGGACAAGCAGGGCAGCCAGGCGGCGCTGATGGCGCGCATGCTCGAACTGGGCCACAAGACTCCGCTCACGCCCAACGCCAAGCTGCCCGAAGAGATCGTGCTGGGGCTTAATCGCAACAACATGTGCCCGTTGCCGCATGAATTCGACGCCTATGCCGGCGCCCATCCCAAGGAGGGCATGCCCCTGGCGGTCACCGGCCTGACCGACCAGGAGTACCAGACCCTGCAGCGCTGGCTGGCCGCTGGCGCGCCAGTGGAGAAGACGCCGATCCAGCCCAGCGCGGCAGAGGTGAAGCAGATCGCCGACTGGGAAGAATTGCTCAATCGTCCCGGCTCGACCGAGGCGCTGGTCGGCCGTTGGCTGTACGAGCACCTGTTCCTCGCGCACATCCATTTCGTCGGCGGCGAGCAGGGCCATTTCTTCCAGTGGGTGCGCTCGCGCACGCCGAGTGGCCAGCCGGTGGACCTGATCGCCACCCGCCGCCCCAACGACCCGCCGGGCACCGATTTCTACTATCGGTTGATCCCGGTGCAGGGCGTTATCGTGCACAAGACCCACATCACCTACCCGATGGGGCCGCAGAAGCTCAAGCGGGTCAAGCAGCTGTTCTACAGCGGCGACTGGCACGCCAGCGCACTGCCGGGCTATGGGCCGCGGCACCGGTCCAACCCGTTCGAGACCTTCGAGGCGATCCCGGCGGTGGCCCGCTACCAGTTCATGCTGGACAACGCCGAGTACTTCGTCCGTACCTTCATCCGTGGCCCGGTGTGCCGCGGGCAGATCGCCACCGACGTGATCCGCGACAATTTCTGGGCGCTGTTCCAGGAGCCGGCCCACGACCTGTACATCACCGACGCCCAGTACCGTGGCGAAGCTACGCCGCTGCTGGCCATGCCAGGGCAGATCGACGACGTGGGCAGCGTGCTGAGCCTGTGGCACGCCTACCGCGACAAGCGCAACGAATACGAAGCCCTGCGCCGTGAAGCCTATGCCGAACAGCCGGCGCCAAGCTGGTCGACGCTGTGGGCGGGCAACGACAACGCGTTGCTGAGCATCTTCCGCCACTTCGACAGCGCCTCGGTGACCAAGGGCCTGATCGGTGACGTGCCGCTGACCATGTGGCTGTTCGACTACCCGCTGTTCGAGCGCACCTACTATCAGCTGGCGGTCAACTTCGACGTGTTCGGCAACGTCTCGCACCAGTTGCAGACGCGGCTGTACTTCGACCTGATCCGCAACGGCGCCGAGGTCAACTTCCTGCGCCTGATGCCTGCGGGCAAGCGCGGCGAGATCCTCGGCGACTGGTACCAGAACAGCGGCAAGGTGAAGATGTGGATGGACTACGAGGACATCGACACCAGCACTCCGAGCGCGCTGAAACTGGACAAGCACGATCCCAAGCGTGACTTCGGCCTCAAGCTGCTGCAACGCACGGGCAGCCTGAACGCCGCCCCGGACCCGATCAACCGCTGCCAGGGCGCCTATTGCTCGCGGCCCGGCCTGTCCGCGGAGTTCCGTGACGCCGAGCAGTCGCTGAGCCGCCTGGTGTCGCGCCCGGCGGCGGGGCTCAAGGTGATCGGCCAACTGCCCGAGGCGAGCATGCTGCGCATCGAAGGGCAGGGCGGCCAGCGCCAGGTCTACAGCCTGCTGCGCAACCGCGCGCACAGCAACGTGGCGTTCCTGCTTGGCGAGGCCTACCGCTACCAGCCGGGGCTGGACACCCTGACCCTGTATCCGGGCGTGCTAAGCAGCTACCCCAACTTCATCTTCAACATCCCGGCGGCCGATGTGCCGGAGTTCGTCGAAGACATGGAGGCGGCGCGTGACGACACCGACAAGTTCGAACGCATCGTCATGCGCTGGGGCGTGCGCCGCAGCCATCCTGAGTTCTGGCACTACTTCCATGACCTGAACAGCTACATCAAGCAGACCCAGCCGGTGGAGGCAGGGGTGCTGGACATGAACCGCTACGAGAACCTCTGATCGGTTGGCCGGGACTTTCCCGGCATCCTGCGGTCGGAATCGGTAGGTAGGCCCTGGGCTGCTCTGCAGCCCATCGTCGGCAAGCCGGCTCCCACAGAAGTGCGCGAACCCTGTGGGAGCCCGCTCGCCGGGCCTCAATGCACCGCCGATCACAGGATATTTCATGCTGTATTCGCTTCAGGCACTCCGGGCATTCGCCGCCTGGGTGGTGGTCTGCCACCACTTCATGCAGATCTTCTTCGACTTCCACGCCACGGGCCCCGTCGGCCAACTGCTCGCCGACCGCGGCGCGGCAGGGGTGGACATCTTCTTCGTCATCAGTGGCCTGGTGATCTACCTGTCAACCCGCGACAAGGCCATCGCCCCCGGGCAGTTCCTGCTCAACCGTGCCTTGCGCATCGTGCCCGCCTACTGGTTCTACACCCTGCTGATGGCCGCGCTGATGCTGGCGGCCAGCCGCTGGATGCCGCACCAGGTGTTCGAATGGCAGCACCTGCTGCTGTCGCTGCTGTTCATTCCGGCGGAAAACCCCGGTGGCTACGGGTTGTATCCGACGCTCAATGTCGGCTGGACGCTGAACTTCGAGATGTTTTTCTACCTGCTGTTCGGCCTGGCCTTCCTGGTGCGCCAGCGTCATCACCTGTTGCTGGTGACGGCGGCATTGCTGCTGGTAAGCGAAGTGCTGGGGCGCCTGGGTGTGCTCAGCCGTTTCTACAACAACGACATCGTCTACGAGTTCCTGCTGGGCATCGGCCTGGGCGTGCTGTACCGCCGCGGGCTGATCCGCGAAGGCCTGTGGTTGCCGCTGGGCCTGCTCGGCCTTGCAGGGTTCGCGCTCTATCATCTCGACGCTTCGCAGCGCCTGTTGCATTGGGGCCTGCCGAGCGCCCTGGTGGTGCTGTCGTTCATTGCCCTGGAGCCGTACTTCAAGGGTAACCAGGTGCTCAAGGCGCTCGGCGACTGTTCCTATTCGGTGTACCTGGTGCATGTGCTGGTGCTGTACGGCGGCCTGTTCATCAGCGAGTGGTTGCGCCTGAACCCTTACCTGGTGTTCGCCTTGTGCGTGCCGTCAATCGGACTAATGTCGTGGCTCAGCTACCAATGGCTGGAACGTGGCCTGTATTGGCGGCTCAAGGGCTGGTTGGCCGCCGGTGCGGCGCGGGAACCGGCATTGGCGCTATCCCGAGTCAAATGCTAGGACTTTGTTACCCGGCCGGGTTGGCGTACACTGCCGGCAAGTCTGTGAGGAACTTCCATGAGCGCTATAACCATTACCGACGCCGCCCATGATTACCTGGCCGATCTGCTCTCCAAGCAGAACACGCCTGGCATCGGCATCCGTATTTTCATCACCCAGCCGGGCACTACCTACGCCGAGACCTGCATTGCCTACTGCAAGCCGGGCGAGGAGAAGCCCGACGACCAGCCGGTGGGCCTGAAGAGCTTCACCGCCTACCTCGATGCGGTCAGCGTGCCGTTCCTGGAGGACGCGCTGGTCGACTACGCCACCGACCGCATGGGCGGCCAGCTGACCATCAAGGCGCCGAACGCCAAGGTGCCGATGGTCAACGAGGACAGCCCGATCAACGAGCGCATCAACTACTACCTGCAGACCGAGATCAACCCGGGCCTGGCTAGCCACGGCGGCGCCGTGAGCCTGGTGGACGTGGTCGACGACGGCATCGCCGTGCTGCAGTTCGGCGGTGGTTGCCAGGGCTGCGGCCAGGCCGACGTGACGCTGAAGGAAGGCATCGAGCGCACCCTGCTCGAGCGTATTCCCGAGCTCAAGGGCGTGCGTGACGTGACTGACCATAGCCAGAAGGAAAACGCGTACTACTGATCGCCAGTGGTGACGCCATCGCGGGGCAAGCCCGCTCCCACGCCTGGCAGCAGCTGCATCCAGGCGTGGGAGCGGGCTTGCCCCGCGATGTTTTTCAGGCTTTGTGCATTGATCCTTAGCAACAAAGTGTTACGGATTCAACCCCTGCGACAACCGGTCGCGCCCCGTAAACAAAGGGCTGCAGCCCGATCAGCCGGATGTCGGGTGGATGGTGCGGGGGTGGCGTGACAGAATGCCCCGGTTTTCTGGCCGGCCCATCCCAGGGGTCGGCACCTTCCCTGTAAAGGATGGTTCCATGAATGATCTGTTGACCCGGCGCGCGGTTGTCGCCGGGATGGGCGTACTGGGGCTTGGCCTGTTGGCGGGCTGCAGCCCGGCCAGGGGCCTGGACTTCAAGTACGGCAAGAACATGAGCAACGAGATCCTCGGGCGCAAGTTCAAGCTCAAGGACCCACAAGGCAACGAGCGCACCTTGTCGAGCTTCTACGGCTCGATGCCGATGATCTTCTTCGGCTTCACCCAGTGCCCGGCCGTCTGCCCGACCGCCATGGCGCGTGTGGCGCAGATCCGCAAGATCCTGCGTGGCCGCGACCGCGACCTGTTCCAGCCAGTGTTCATCACCCTGGACCCGGAGCGCGACACCCCCGAGGTGCTCGATGCCTACGTCAAGGCCTTCGACCCGTCGATCGTCGCCCTGACCGGCACCCCCGAGGAAATCGACGCGGTGGCCCGTGAATTCAAGGTGTTCTACGAGAAGGTCCCGGCCGGCGATACCTACACCATCTCTCACTCGTCCACCAGCTACGTCTACGATACCCGTGGAACCCTGCGCCTGAGCCTGGGCCATTCCCTGAACGCCCAGGAATGCGCCGAAGACCTGGTCACCCTGATGGAGATCTGCTGAATGTCGATGCAACCGATCAAGCGCGGCCTGGCCGCCCTGGCACTGATGAGCCTGGCTCTGCCGGCCCTGGCCCAGACCACCGTAAGCGACGCCTGGGTACGCGCCAGCGTGCCGCACCAGCATGCCACCGGGGCCTTCATGACCCTGACCGCCAGCAGCGACAGCAAGCTGGTCAGCGTCGCCTCGCCCGTGGCCAAGACCGTGCAGGTGCACGAGATGACCATGAACGGCGACGTGATGGGCATGCGTGAAGTGAAGGCGGTGGAGTTGCCGGCCGGCAAGGCGGTGAAGCTGGACCCGAACGGCTTCCACGTGATGTTGATGGGCCTGAACCAGCAGGTGAAGGAGGGTGAGCAGGTGCCGCTGACCCTGACCATCGAGGATGCCAAGGGCGCGAAGGAAACCCTGCAGGTGCAGGCTCCGGTGCGTGCGCTCAACGCCGAGGCCGGCGCTGGCCACGACCATATGCACATGAACCACTGATGCAGCACCCATCGCGGGCGATGCGGCGCTCCGACGAGCCTGCTCCCCCGCGATGGTTGTCAGCGGTCAGCTACGAAAACGTGGCAGCGGCCGTTCGATGTTCAGCGAGGTCAGCGTCTTGCGCACCTGGGCGTCTTCGGCCTCGAGTGCCTTGAGGCTGGCGCGGATCTTGCCGGCGGCGGGCACGTCGCCCTGGCGGTCGATCCAGTCGGCGATCTCCTTGCAGGCGCTGCTCAGGCAGGCCTGACGCTGGCTCATCAGCGACAGGAGCGTGGTGATTTCTCGTTCGGACATGGCGGGTTCCTCCGTTCAGCCTTGTGAGTGTAGCAGCGGCTGCACCCGACGGTGTCAGCCGCGCAGATAGCGCAAATAGCCCAGGCTCAGCGCGCAGATGGCGAGCGCGATCAGCAGCAACCCAGGCGCCAGTATCTGCAGCATGCCGACCAGCAGCAGCCCCGCGCCGATCTGCAGGTAATACAGCAGGCCGAACAAAGCTGCCGCCGTACCCCGGCAATCGGCGTAGGCCACCAGTGCCGAGCCGAGCAGCAAGGGGATGGCCATGGCGAACGCGACCATCACCAGGGCCATTGGCGCGACGATCCACGGTGATTCACCGATCGCCGTCATGCCCAGCGCGCCGAGCACGAGCAGCAGCGCGGCACCCTTCATCAGGGTGGCGGCCGCGACTGCGCGCCCCAGCAGCAGGGCATTGAGCCTGGCGCCAGCCAGCGAGCCGAGGGCCAGGGCCACGCCCGAATAGCCCATCCACTGTGCCTGCCCCAGGCGTTCGAAGACGAACGGCGCCAAGCTGTACCAGGCGAACACGGCGATATTGAACAAGGCCACCAGCGCACTGGCCAGCAGCACCCGGCGGTCCGCCAGCAGGCGCATCAGCACCTGGCGCAACGGTGTCAGTGCGGGCGCGGCGGCCTGGGTCTCGGGCATCGCCTGCCAGCCCCAGGCCAGCAATGCCGATGCCAGGCTCAGCTGTGCGGCCAGCACGCCGCGATAGCCGAACGCCTGATCCAACCAGCCGCCACCGAGCATGCCCAGTGCGGGGCTGATGGCCAGGCACGCGCCGATCAGGGAGAACACCCGGGCCAGTTCCGCGCCGTCGTAGCGGTCGCGCAATGCGGTCTGGGTCACCACCGAACCGACCGCGACGGCGAAAGCGGCGACCATCCGCGCTGCCAGCAACTGGCTGAAATCGCTGGCCAGCAGTGCCGCCAGCGCCGCCAGGGCGTACAGCGCAAGGCCCGCGAGCATGGTCGGCCGCCGGCCCTTGATATCGCACAACCGACCCCAGAACAGCACGCCGACCGCGAAGGCGACGAAGTACAACGACAGGGTCAACGAGGCATCCGCAGCGGAAACCGCGAAGCCTTCGGCCAGCGATACGAGTGCCGGGCTGTAAAGGGTTTCGGCTATTTGCGGGAACATGAGCATGGCAGTGGTGAAAGCCAGCCACCAACGATTTTGCATGGGCTTGTCCTCTGCAGTTTATCGGAGGCCCATGGTAGGGTTGGCAAGCTGTGATCCATTATCGTGATCAGGCCATAAAATCAATGAAACAGGACAAGCTGCAATGGCATGGCTCGCACCCGATAGCGCTTTTGACCCGGACGCCCACTGCGCACCGGTGATCGGCATCTGCTCGGCCCTGGGCGACCATGATTCCGGCAACCACTGGCATGTCCGAGGTCAGGTGCTGTTCACCCGCCAGGGCTGCGTGCGCATCGATTCGCCGGGGCTGCTGTGCCTGTTGCCGCCGAGCCGCGCGGCGTGGATACCGGGCGGTCTGGCACACCGCGCGCGGATGCGCGAAACGGTGGATTACCGCTCGGTGTACCTGGATGCGACGGCGGCGGCGGGGCTGCCGGAGCAGGTGACGATCCTCGACGTCAACCCATTGTTGCGCGAGTTGCTCGAGCGGATTGCCGAGGCACCCTTCGACAGCGACTGGCGGCATGGGGCCAATCATCATTTGCTGGGCTTGTGTCGTGCCGAACTGCAGAGCGCGCAGCGCCAGCCAATGCTGCTGCCGCTGCCGCGCGACCGACGCCTGGCGCGCCTGGTGGACGGACTCGACCGCTTGCCGCCGGCGCTGGGCGAACTGGCACGGCAAGCCGGGGCCAGTGAAAAGACCATCGGCCGCCTGCTGCGTCGCGACACCGGGATGAGTTACCAGCAATGGCGCCAGCAGTGGCGGTTGCTGCGGGCGGTCGAGCGCCTGGCGCTGAACGTGCCGCTGGGGGAGATCGCCGATGAGCTGGGCTTCGCCAGCGACAGCGCCTTCATCGCGTTCTTCCGCGGCATGACCGGGCTGACGCCGGGCGCCTGGAGTCGTGCCGCTACGCCAGGTTGAGACAGGCCTGGCGATAGGCGCCCGGCGGCACGCCATAGGCCTGCTTGAACTGCCGGCTCAGATGGCTCTGGTCGGCAAAACCCAGGGTAAAGGCGACTTCGAGGACGGATTGACCGCGTTTGAGCAGTTCCCGGGCGCGGGCCAGGCGGCGCTGCTTGAGCCAGGCATGCGGCGGCAGGCCGGTGGCCTGGCGGAATACCCGGGCGAAGTGGAACGGCGATAGGTTCACCGCGGCCGCCAAGGCCTCCAGCGACGGCGGATCGGCCAGCTGGCTCTCCAGCAGCTCGCGGGCGCGGGCCACGGCCAGCGGTTCGTTGCCGGGGGCGACGGGTTCGGCGCAATGGCCATGGCGCTGCACCAGTGCCAGCACGGCCTGGCGCCAGGCGGTCTGTTGCTCAAGGGCGCTGGCACAGGACTCCGAAAGCCGGTGCAGGTGGCTGAACGTGGCGGCCAGGGCCGGGTCCTGGATCACGCTGTCCTTGAACCGGGGCAGGCCATGGCGGCCCAGCTCCAGCTCGTCGAGCACGCCGGTGACCCGTTCGTGCTCGGGGTAGAAGCCACGGTAGCGCCAGCCGGCCTCGTGGGCGGTGGCGCCGGTGTGCAGCTCGTCGGGGTTGATCAGCACCATGCTGCCCACCGGCGCCAGGTGCTCGCTGCCTCGGTGCCAGAAGCGCTGGGCGCCGGACTCGATCACGGTGAACACATAGCCTTCGTGTACGTGCGGAGCGAAGCGCTGCTGGATATAGCGGGCGTGCAGCATCTCGACATCGCCCAGGGCGGGCGCCTGCCACAGGTGGGCCTGTTCACGCAGGGGCGTGGTCATGCCAGCCAGCTGCGTAGGAGGAAGAAGATCAGCATGCTCGCCAGCATGCTCAGCAATACGCTGCGGGTCAACAGCACCAGGGCGATGGCCACCAGTGAACCGAGCAGATAGGGGTTCAGCGGGCTCAGGTCGAGCTGGTGCCCGGGCAGGAAGATGATCGGCCCGCAGATCGCGGTGAGCATGCCGGGCACGGCAAAACCGAGGAACTGCCGCGCGTTGGAGCTCAGGCGCAGGGGTAGGCGCGGTTCGAGGAAGGCGTAGCGGTTGAGGAACACCACCGCGCCCATGGCGAAGATCAGCAGCCAGATCATGGGCGGCCTCCGGAGAACTTCTGGCAGACGAAACCGGCGGTCATGCCCAGCAGGCCGGCGGCGACCAGGGCGGTCTCCCAGTGCCAGTAACTGAACAGCACCGAGCAGAACAGCGACACCGCCACGCACACCACGGTCGGCAGGTTGCGCACCAGCGGCGCAATCAGTGCGACGAAGGTGGCGACGATGGAGAAGTCCAGGCCCAACTGATCCAGGTGCGGGATGTTCTGGCCGAGGACAATGCCGGCCAGGGTGAACAGGTTCCACGCCACGTAGAAGGTCAGGCCCACGCCCAAGGCGTACCAGCGGTTGAACTGCTGCTGGTCGTGGTGGCTGGTGAGGGCGAAGAACTCATCGGTGAGCAGGAAGCCCAGGCCCAACCGCCAGCGGGTCGGCAGCCCCGACAGCACCGGGCGCATCGACAGCCCGTAGAGCAGGTGCTGGGAGGTCAGCAGCAGGGTGGTGAGCAGGATCGAGAACAGGTTGGCTCCACCCTTGAGCATGCCGATGGCCACCAGTTGCGCGGCACCGGCGAAGACGATGGCCGACAGGCCCTGGCCTTGCCAGGCGCTGAGGTTGGCTTCGATGGCCATGCTGCCTGCGAGCAGGCCCCAGGGGGCAACGGCCACGGACAGCGGCAGGATGGCGATGGCGCCGTGGAGGAACGCTTGGCGGGCGAGGGGTGGGCTGGGCATGGAAGCGGCAACGAATCGACAGGGCAGACAAGCATGCCAGAGGGGGCCGGAGGTGGCTTGAACGATCTTGCTTTGTTGTCGCCTTTGCTGGCCGCGTCAAAGGGCAAGCCCGCTGCCACAGGCTTGAGCAGCGGGCTTGCCCTTTACTTCAACGCAACTCGACCTGCGCGCACAGTCCGCCTTCGGCGCGGTTGCGCAAGGTCAGGCTGCCGCCCATGGCCTGGGTCAGTTGCTGGGCGATCGCCAGCCCCAGCCCGGTGCCGCCGGTGCTGCGGTTGCGCGAACTTTCGACCCGGTAGAACGGCTTGAGCACGTCATCGAGTTCCGCTTCGGGGATACCGGGGCCATCGTCGAGCACGCGGATCAGCGTCACGCCGTTCTCGCAGCCGACTTCCAGCTGCGCGGCGCCGGAAAACTTCAGCGCGTTGTCAACCAGGTTCACCAGCACCCGGCGCAAGGCGTGGGGACGGGTTTCCAGGGTGGCCTGGGCGCTGCCGCTGCGATTCACCTGCGCGCCGCTGTCCTGGTAGTCGAACACCAGGCTGTCGAGAAAGGCGTCGAGGTTGACCCGGCACGGCGCCTCGGTGCCGCTGTCCATGCTGCGGGCATAGGCCACGCCCTCGCGCACCAGGTGCTCCATGGCGTCGAGGTCGTGCCACAGCTTGTCCTTTTCCAGCCCGTCGTCCATCTGTTCGACCCGCAGCTTCATGCGCGTGATCGGCGTCTGCAGGTCGTGGGAGATGGCGGCCAGCAATTGCATGCGCTCCTTGAGGTAGGCGGCGATGCGCGCCTGCAGCGCATTGAAGGCCACGGCGGCGTAGCGCACCTCGCGCGGGCCGCTTTCGTCGAGCAGCGGGCCGGGGCTGTTCGGGTCAAGGTCGTCCACGGCCTGGACCAGCCGGGTCAGCGGGCCGATGGCCAGGCGCACGGCGAGCCAGGTGCAGGCCAGCAGCACCGCCAGCTGGATCAGCAGCACCACCGGCAGCCAGGTGGCCACCGGTACCGGTGCCGGGGTGACGTCGATGGTCAGCGGCGCGCCGTCGGCCAGGCGCAGGTGGGCCTGGAAGTGCGCATTGGGGCCGGGGATTTCCTGGAAGGTCAGGCGGTAGCGGTCGCCGATGGCCTTGACGATCGAGTCGGCGGCCATCGGCGGGTTCTCGCTCGGCATGGCCTCGCCGGACAGCCCCTCGTCCAGCCGGTAGCGGTAGGTGCGCCGTTCCAGGCGCGACAGCCAGGCCGGGCGCTCGGCGGCGGGCAGGCGGTCGAGGATGGCGACCGAGGTCGACACGTCCAGCTCCAGGTTGCTGAGCATCATCGAGCGGCTGCTGACATAGCGCTCGTATGCCTGCAGGCTGAATGACAGGCCATAGGCCAGCACCAATCCTGTGAAGAAGATCAGCGCCAGGCGCGAGGCCAGGGTGCGTGGCCACTTCATGCCGGTGACTCCAGCAGCTGCACCGGCAGCGAAAACACATAGCCTTCGCTGCGCACGGTCTTGATGCAGGTGGGCTCGCGGGCGTCGTCGCCCAGGCGTTGGCGCAGGCGGCTGACCAGCAGGTCGATGGAGCGGTCGAAGATGTCCGCCTCGCGGCCCTGGGTCAGGTTGAGCAGCTGTTCACGGCTGAGCACCCGCTGCGGGTGGTCGAGGAATACCCGCAGCAGGCGGTACTCGGCGCCGGACAGCGCCACCAGGGTGCCTTCGCTGTCGAGCAGGTGGCGGGCGGTGGTGTCCAGGCGCCAGGGGCCGAAGGCGATCAGGCGACCGCTTTCGCTGATGGTCAGGTTGGGCGGCAGCATGCGTGTGCGGCGCAGCACGGCGTTGATCCGCGCCAGCAGCTCGCGGGCGGAGAACGGCTTGGTCAGGTAGTCGTCGGCGCCCATTTCCAGGCCGATGATGCGGTCGGTCTCGTCGTTGCGCGCGGTCAGCATCAGCACCGGCGTGTTGCGGTGCTTGCCGGCGCGCAGTTCGCGGCACAGCAGCAGGCCGTCGTCGCCGGGCATCATGATGTCGAGGACGATCAGGTCGACCGTATTGTTTTCCAGGAAGGCGCGCATCTGTCGGCCATCGGCGACGATGCTGGTGCGCAGGCCGTTCTTCTTCAGGTAGTTGCCGACCAGCTCGCGGATTTCGCGGTCGTCGTCGACGACCAGGATGTGATCGACATGCTCCATCGGGGTGTCCTTGTAGGTGAGGGTTGGGCGCAGTGTACCGAGCGAATCCGGGCTTGCCTGCCACGCTTTGTATTGCAGTGTATCTGGCACTGCCGTGGATACAGGAGCAGGCACTTCACAGCCTGGGCGGACACAAGCGGGATACCTGGCGGGAGTGAAATGGCTCTACCGGGGAGCGACGCCTCCCCAATGCCAAGACCTCGCATCAGGAGAACCACCATGACTATCAAGACCCTCGCCAGCGCCGCCCTGTTCGCCGCCCTCGGCCTTGGCGCCATCACCGCCCAGGCCAGCAGCACCTCGCTCAACGAGGCCAGCGTGATGCAGTACCGCTACGGCGACAAGCTGGATGTGAAGAAGGTGCTGTCGGTGAAGGATGATCGCAGCAACACCTGCGGCGTGGTCAACACGCGCATGGACTACCTCGACTCCCAGGGCAAGCCGCAAAGCGTCGAGTACCGCTCCTACGCCACCAGTGGCTGCCATGACAACTGAGGCGCGCGGCAAGCGCCGCCTGCTCAAGGCCGGCGGCGTGGCCCTGGCCCTGCTCGGGCTGGGCCTGGCCGGCCACCTGCTGGCCCGCGACAGCTATGGCACCATGCCTTCGCTGGCCGGGGCCGAGCAGTGGCTCAACTCGCCGCCGCTGGACGGCCCGGCCCTCAAGGGCAAGGTGGTGCTGGTGGATTTCTGGACCTATGACTGCATCAACTGCCGACGCAGCCTGCCGCATGTCAACGACTGGGCGCGGCGCTACAGCGCGCAGGGGCTGGTGGTGGTCGGGGTGCACACGCCGGAGTACGACTACGAGCATGACATCGACAGTGTTCGGGCGCAGGTGCAGCAACTGGGCATCGCCTATCCGGTGGCGGTGGATAACGGCTACCGGATCTGGAACGCCTGGGGCAACCAGTTCTGGCCGGCGCACTACTTCGTCGACCGCAAGGGGCAGGTGCGCCATGTGCACTTTGGCGAAGGCGATTATGCGGGGCAGGAGCGGGTGATCCAGGCATTGCTCGATGAGCAGGGCTGATCCGTTGTCCGTTCCGGCCCTATCGCGGGGCAAGCCCAGGCAGCATCATTCGCCGAGCCGCTGCTCCCGCGACGGCGGATAGCCGAAGTACGCCGCATAGCACTTGCTGAAATGCGATACCGAAACAAAGCCGCAGGCCACCGCCACCTCCATCACCGACAGGTCCGAATACTGCAATAGCCGCCGGCTCTTGGTGATGCGCAGTTCCATGTAGTAGCGCCTGGGCGAGGTACCCAGCTGGGCCTGGAACAAACGGTCGATCTGCCGCCGCGAGCGACCGGAGTAGGCGGCCAGCTGGTCGAGGCTCAGGGTTTCCTCGAGGTTGTTCTCCATCAGTTCGACGATGGTGCGCAGGTGCAGGCTCATGGACTTCTTCGCCCCGGGCCCGACCTGGCGATAGCGTGCGCCGGAGAACGACAGGATCTCTTCCACGCCTTCGGCCAGGGCATCGCCGTACAGGCGCCGTACCAGGCCGAGCATCAGCTCCATGGCGCCATTGGGGCTGGCGGCGCTCAGGCGATCGCGGTCCAGGGTGAAGCTGGCCGGGGTAATGCGCGTCTGCGGACTGATCTCGGCCAGGCTGGCGCGCTGCTCGGGGTGCACGCTGCAGCCGTAGTCGTCGAGCACCCCGGCGCGGCCGAGGAACCAGGCGCCGTTCCACAGCCCGCCGAGGGTCATGCCGTGGCTGGCGCAGTCGCCCAGCAGGCGGTCGAGGTCGGGGTACTTCAATGGCGTGCGCAGGCCGCCGCACACCACCAACAGGTCGAGGTCGTGCAGGCTGCGGGGATCGAGCGGGCTGGCGATCAGTTCCAGGCCCAGGTCGCTGAGCACGCGATCGCCGCCCAGTGACAGCGGGGTGGAGGTGAAACTGTCGGCGCGCAGCAGGTTGGCGGTGACCAGCACGTCCATCGCCACGGTGAAGCTGGCCATGGAGAAGTGTTCGAGCAGGACGAAGTCGACGCGATAGGGGCGCTGGTTGCCGGCGTCTCCGGACTTGAGCCGCAGCATGTTGCTGGTGCTGGTCTTCTTGCTGAATTGGCGTGGCGTGGGCACTGCGGACTCCGCTTCCTGGCTGGCGGGGTCGAGTGTGCGGTGGGGCGGGGGGAAAGACAACAGGGCGTTGGATGCCGCTGAAAACACAGCGCCCCCTTGGGAGGGGGCGCCGGTCTTTGGCGCGCGGGGTTTAGAAGTCGCCGCGCAGGGTGAACATGTAGCTACGCGGAGTACCGTAGGTGGTGCCGCGGGTCCAGTAGCCCATCGAGTCGAAGTACTTGCGGTCGAACAGGTTCTCGACGTCCACGCCCACGGTCCAGTGCTCGTCGAGCTTGTAGGCGGCACGCGCGTCGAAGATCGCCCGGCCGCTGTTGTACGCCTCGTTGTAGGCATCGACGTAGGAGTTCTGCGCCGAAACGCCACCACCGACGCTCAGGCGGTTCCACTCGCCCGGGAAGGTGTAGTTGGTGTTCACGCGCACCATGTGTTTCGGGGTCTGCGCCGAGATTGGGCCACCTTCGGACGAGCTGGTGGTGTTGTAGGTGTAGCCAGCCGCCACTTGCAGGCCCGGCAGCAGTTCGCCGGTGGCCTCGGCTTCGAAGCCCTTGCTGCGGTTGATGCCGTCGCCGTTGACCCAGCAGCGGCCGGCCGGATCGGTCGGGCACTTGTCACGGTTGGCGGCGTCCTGTTGGGCCACGTCTTCCTGCTCGATGTAGAAGACTGCGAAGGACACGTTCAGGCGTTTGTCGAACAGCTCGCCCTTGATCCCGGTCTCGTAGTTCGAACCGATCGACGGGTCGAGCACGCTGCCGCTGACGGTGCGGTAGTTGGACTGCGGCAGGAAGATGTCAGCGTAGCTGGCGTACCAGGACCACTGGTCGTTCAGGTCGTAGATCGCACCGACGAAGGGTGTGAATTCCTCGTCCTGCCGGCTGGTGGTTACCTTCGGGCCGTTCCAGGCTTCGTTCTTGTACCAGCTCAGGCGACCACCGAGGACGAAGCTCAGGTCTTCGGTGGCGTGCAGGCGGGCGCTCAGGTAGGTGCCGTAGCGGGTGTCGATGGTGTCGTTCTTGGAGTCCCATCCCTGGCGCGCCAGCTCAGGAATATTGCTGTGGCTGGGATCAAACACATCGAGAGGAATAGGGGTGGGCAAGAACTCCGTAGCGTCCTTGTCGTTCATCTTGCGCTTGGACCAGTTGGCACCCAGGGTGAGCTGGTGAGTCAGGCCAAACGCTTCGAAGGTGCCATCCAAGTGGCCGTCGACGGCGTTGGAGGTGACATCGAACTTGTGATAGCTGACGTCCTTGACCACTGGACCACCTGGGGCGCCGTACTCCAGCGTGTCATTCACGCCCCACTCGATGGCGCTGCGGTTGTAACCGCCTTCGGAGTGAGACAGCGCCAGCTTGCCGGTCCAGTTGTCGTTGAATCGGTGGGTGAGGTCGGCGAACACCTCGTCCATGTTGGTCTGCAGCTTGGTCCAGTCCTGTCCGAGGTAGGTCGAGCGCTTCAGGTGCGGGTTGCTGCCGTCGGGGTTGTTGGGGATACCCAGCACGCTGTAGCCGTCGATGCGCGAGGTCTGGCGGCGCAGGCCGACAGCAACGGTGGTGGCATCGTTGAGGTCGGCCTCGACGATGCCGTACAGCAGCGGCCGCTTGGACTTGGTGACATCGGTGAAGTAGCCACGGTCTTCATAGGAGGCAACCATGCGTCCGCGCAGGGTGCCCTGGGGGTTGAGGCGGCCGCTGGCATCCAGGTCCAGGCGGTAGTTGTCCCAGGAGCCGGCGCGGGTGATGACGGAGAAACGCGGGTCGGCGGTCGGGCGCTTGCGCACCAGGTTCACCGCGCCGCCCGGGTTGCCCGCGCCCACCAGCAGGCCGGAGGCGCCGCGCAGCACTTCAACGCGGTCGAAGATCGCCATGTCCGGGGTCATCCAGCCGGTGTAGGCGTAGGCCTGGCCGGGCACGCCGTCGACCATGTAGCTTTCGTCGGTGAGGTCGAAGCCACGGGAGCTGAAGTGATGGTTGCCATAGCCGCGGTTGGCGCGGGTGATACCGGTGGTCTGGGCCATCACCTGGTCCAGCGAGACCAGGTTCTTGTCGTCCATCAGCTTGCGCGTGACAACGGTGACCGACTGTGGGGTCTCACGCAGCGATTGCGCGGTCTTGCCGATGGTCACCGCGCCGGTGGTGTAAGAGTTGCTGCCCTCGGTGGTGGCACCCAGCACCTGGCCATTGATGGTGGTGGCGTCCAGGGTCATGGCCGAACCGGATTCAGCCGCGCCGCTGATGATCAGGGTGTTGTCCTGCACGCTGTAGCGAATCCCGCTGTTCTTCAGCAGCTCCCCAACTGCCTGGGTTGGCGAGAAACGACCCTTGACCGGGCTGCTGCGCAGGCCCTGCACGGTCTCCGGGCTGAACAGCACCTGCAGATTGCCCTGGCGGCCCAGCTCTTGCAGCGCGCTGCTCAGCGATTGTGCAGGGATGTCGAAGTCCTGCTCCTGGGCTTGCACCTGGGCGGCGAGCGGCAGGGACAGGGCGAGGCCGAGGGTGGCCATGGCCGGCGAGGAACGCAGCATCCGGCGCAGCATCAGCGCCTTGCTCAAGGGGGTCAGTGTGTTGGCTGGTAGTGGCATTTTTATGCTCTGGCTCAAGGTACGCAAAGTAAATGAAAATTATTCCGTTGCGAGTAGGACGCATGCGCATGCCAAAACCGGAAAAATATTTTCGGTTGGCAGGGGCCTGACCTGCGACTTCCCTGTAGGCAGGGGTGATTCAGCGTGCGGCTATAGGGGAACGAGCGGAGCGGCGGGGAATTTACAACGTGCGGGCGGTGGCGAGGACCACCGCCCGTAAGGCGGGGTCAGGCGGGCAGGGCGGGTTCCTGGTTGCGCTCGACGACGATCTGGCCGCCGTGCATGCGCACCAGTTGGTCGGCCACCGGGAAGTAGCGGTCGTCGTGGGAGATGACGATGATGGTCTTGCCCTGCTGTTTCAGTTCCGGCAACAGCTCGGTGTAGAACACGCGGCGGAAGGCCGGGTCCTGGTCGGCGGCCCATTCATCGAACACCAGCACCGGGCGCTGGTCGAGCCAGGCATTGATCAGCGCCAGGCGCTTGCGCTGGCCGGTGGACAGGTCGGTGGTGGTGAAGCTGCCGTCGCGGATGCTCACCTTGTGGGCGATATCCAGGCGCTCGAGGTACCTGCCGGCCTCGGGCGGCAGCTCGGCCTGGCCGGGCAGCGGCTCGTCGAACAGGTAGTAGTCGGCGAAGATAGTGGTGAACAGCTGGCGGTAGTCGTCCAGGCGCTGCGGGGTGACCGTTTCGCCATTGAGGCGCACTTCGCCCTGTTGCGGGCTGTACAGGCCCAGCAGCAGCTTGATCAGGGTGGTCTTGCCGCAGCCGTTCTCGCCGACGATGAAGACGATGTCGCCCTGGCGGATGCTCAGGTTCACCGGCCCCAGGTGGAACGGCTGGCTGCCCTCGACCTGCGGGTAGTCGTAGCGCAGTTGGCGCAGCTCGATCGACTCGACGCTGGACACGGCCGGGGCGCGGTCGCTCACCAGCAGGTGCGGCTCCGGCGACGAGAAGCGCGCCGACAGCTCGGCGATGCGGCGCAGGGCGATCTGCGCGCGGCTGATGCTCGGCAGGTTGGTGATCAATTGCTCCAGCGGCCCCTTCATGTACAGCATCACCAGTACGAAGCCGCCGAGCACGGTGCGATCGGTGCTCGGCCACAGCGCCTGGAAGGCGATGGCGACGCCGATGACGGCGAAGAACAGCATCGAACCGAAGGTCTCGGCGCTGACGAAGATGTTCGCCGCGCGGATGTTGGCCTTGCAGATGCGCTCGGTGGCGCCGTGGATCAGCTGGTCATGCATGTGCTGACGGCGCTTGCGCTGGATACGCAGTTCCTTGGCGCCGCCGGAGAGGGCCTGGTAGTGCTTCTGCAGCTCGTCCTCGCCGTTGCGGGCGGTGAGGATGTTCTTCATGCCGAAGCGGTGGGCGAGGAACTGCGCGCCAGTGCCGATCACCACGGTCAGGGCGGTGATCAGCAGGATCTGCCAGGACAGCAGCGCCAGGTAGGCGAGGCAGCCCAAGGTGACGGTAAAGGCGATGACCATGGGTGCCACGGACAGGGCGAAGGCGCTGATGGTGCTGACATCGTTGAGCAGCACCGGGATCAGGCGGTGGGCACGGTAGCGCTCCAGTTGCGCAATCGGCGCCACCAGCACCTTGGCGGACAATTCGCGGCGCAGCCGCGCCACCACCTTCTGGCCCACGTAGTTGGTCAGCAGGTTCGAGCCGGTGGAGCAGGCCAGGGTCAGCACGCACAGGCCGCCGAACAGCAGGGCGGTATGGGTGTCCGGCCCGCCGGCGGCATTCATCGCGCTGTTGATGGTGGCCAGCAGGGCGGTGACGCTCAGGCCGCTGACCACGCCAAGGGCCGCCGAAAGCGCGACCAGCATCCAGAACGGCTTGAGTATGCGCAGGGTTTCCTGGGCGAGGCTGGGTGTCTTGAGCGTCATGGGGGCATCTCGTGAGTATTCGTTGGCGCCGGGCAGGAGCAGGTCCTGATCTTGGTAGACGAGAGGGTTTTGCGCGGATTTAGTCGCCCGGCGCCGAGGGCGGGGCAGGGCTTACAGCTCGCGGGCGACGCGGAAACCGATCCAGTCGCCGCGCAAGGTCGAGCTGCGCTCGTTGCGGTTGCCCGAGCGCGAGAAGATCGGCGCCTCGGTGTAATCGTTGCCGCGAATCACCCGGCGATCCTCGCATTCGCTGCTGTTGGTCTGCGGGCTGCCGTCGGTGGGGGCGCTGGCGTAGCTGTCGACGTAGCAGTCGCGGGTCCATTCGTAGACGTTGCCGTGGCCGTCGTAGACGCCGAAGGCGTTGGGCGGGAAGCTGCCGACCGGCGAGGTGAAGGAGAAACCGTCGGTAGGGCCGTAGGTATTGGCGTGCTTGGAGATCTGGTACTTCTGCTCGTCGTTGTCATCGAGCGGGAAGGGGAACGGCCCGGTGCTGCCGCCGCGCACGGCGTACTCGCGCTGGGATTCGCTGAGCACCTTGTAGACCTTGCCGGTCTTTTTCGACAGCCAGCTGGCATAGGCCTCGGCTTCGTGGAAGTTCAGGCACACGGCGGGCTGGCGGTCGCCTTGCTGGTAGCGCGGCACGCCGGCAATGCACTCGCGGCCCGGGCGGGTATCGCCGTTGGGGACCTTGTAGCCGGTGGCCTTGAGGTAGGCCTTCCACTCCCCGTTGGTGATCTGGTACTGGCTGACAGCAAAGGCCTTCTTGAACGTTACCTCGTGCAGCGGGCCTTCGTCGTCCTGGCGGCCTTTTTCGTCATCCGGGGTACCCATCATGAAGCTGCCGGCGGGCAGCACCACCATTTCCGGGCAGGTCTTGGCGCAGTCGCGGAACACGCTGCCGGGTTTGTGCGCGGGCGCCGCGGCCAGGGCCGGCAGGCTGCAGGCGACCAGCAGGGCGGCCAGGGTGAGGCGGTTCAGGGGTGCGGTCATGGGGAAGCCTTGTTCAGGGTTGCTGGGCAGACAGCGGGAGTTCGTGCTGTTGGACGAACTGAACGAGGCGATGTTTAAGGGGGATTTGTATCCAGGTGTGGTAGGGCTGCGCCTGTGAGCGCGCAGCCCGTACGCAATCAGCCCAACTCAAGCCAGATCGGCGCATGGTCCGAAGGCTTTTCCATCCCCCGCAGCTCATAGTCGACCCCGGCGGCCCTGACTCGCGGCAGCAGCCCATGGGAGGCCATGATCAGGTCGATGCGCAGGCCGCGCTTGGGCTCGTCCTCGAAACCGCGGCTGCGGTAGTCGAACCAGCTGAAGCGGTCGGCCACGTCCGGGTACAGGTGGCGGAAGCTGTCGACCAGGCCCCAGCCCTTGAGACGCTCCATCCACTCGCGCTCTTCGGGCAGGAAGCTGCACTTGCCGGTCTTAAGCCAGCGCTTGGCGTTGTCCGGGCCGATGCCGATATCGCAGTCCTGGGGCGAAATGTTCAGGTCGCCCATCACCACCACAGGCTGGTCATTCTTGAACTGCCCTTCGAGCAGGGCCTGCAGGTCGCTGTAGAAGCGCTGCTTGGCCGGGAACTTGGTGGGGTGGTCGCGGCTTTCACCTTGGGGGAAGTAGCCGTTCATGATGGTGATCGGCGTGCCGTCGGCATCGGCGAAGGTGCCCCAGATGAAGCGGCGCTGGGCGTCCTCCTCGTCACTGGCGAAGCCCTTGGACAGTGACAGCGGTTTTTCCCGCGAGAGCAGGGCGACGCCATAGTGGCCCTTCTGGCCGTGGTAGTGCACGTGGTAGCCGAGTGCCTCGACGTCGGCCAACGGGAACTGATCGTCGCTGACCTTGGTTTCCTGCAGGCCGATCACGTCCGGCTGGTGTTTGTCGATCAGCGCCGCCAGCTGGTGCGGGCGGGCGCGCAGGCCGTTGATGTTGAACGAGACGATCTTCATGGAAAGACGATCCTGGTAAAAGCCACGGATGCTAGCCGACATCGCCGGCCACGGCCAGCATGGCGCCGCGCTGCGGGCGCTGCTAACGTGCTGGAGGAGGTGAACCCAGCGCCGGAATCTGGCTCCAAGGCCCTGTACGCCCATTCCAGGAGGACTGCCCGCAATGCCCGACGACATCGCCGCCCCGGCCCGGATCTGCCTGCTCGACGCCGGCTACGCCCGCGAGGCGCGTTCGCTGCTCTACCATGCCTACCGCCACGAACCGACCTTCGCCTGGCTGTTCGAGGCCCAGCGCCCCGGGTACGAGCGCCGCCTGCGGGTGATGGTGCGCGAGTGGGTGCGCCAGCACTTTTATCTGCAATTGCCGGCGATCGGCCTGTTGCTGGAGGATCGCCTGATCGGTCTGGCGCTGATCGTGCCGCCGCAACGCCGGCTCGGCGTGGCCGACAGTTGGGCCTGGCGCCTGCGCATGATCCTCGGCACCGGCCTGCGCTGCACCCGCCGCTACCTGGATTACCAGGCCGCGCTGGCCGGGTGCCTGCCGGGGGACAAGGTGCATGTGCTGCCGCTGTTGGGCGTGCACCCGCAGTTCCAGGGCCAGCACTACGGCGAGCAACTGCTGCAGGCCGTGCATGACTGGTGCGCCGAGGACGCCGGTACCGAGGGCGTGGTGCTGGACACCGGCAATGCGCACTACCTGGCGTTCTACCAGCGCCAGGGTTATGAAGAGATCGGCGAGATCGCCGTGGGGCCGATCCGTGAGCGGGTGTTCTTCCACCCCAACCCGCGCTCGTCGAGGGTAGCGAACCTGTGACAGGCGTTTTCTGAAAGCCCCTTGGCCGTTGCGCTCTGGTAGCATGCCGCGCATGACGTATTCAGGAAGACTTGGCTGGGGCCTGCTGTTGCTGGCCGCCAGCTCCATGGCATGGGCGCAGAGCGAATTGCTGGTGCGGGTCAAACCCGCCAACAAGGCGCTCAAGTCCAATATCGAAGGGTATATCGGCAGCCTGGGTGACCGCGACGAAGAGGCCTTGCTGCGCTTCAGCCGGGGCGCCGAGGAGCAGGCGCGCAAGGCGGCCCAGGCCTTGGGCTATTACCAGGCGCGGGTCGAGACCGAGGTCAAGGCGCCGGCCGAAAAAGACAAGCCACCGCAACTGATCATCCAGGTCGAGCCCGGCGAACCGATTCGCCTGCGCAACGTGACCGTGCGTATCGAAGGGCCGGCCAGCGAGCTCAGGGTGTTCCGCATTCCCGACAGCAAGGCGCTGCGTCCGGGCGAGCAGCTCAACCATGGCACCTACGAGGACGCCAAGCGGCTGATCCAGAACCAGGCCTCGCGCTACGGCTTCTTCGCCGGGCGCTTCGAGCGCCAGCGCCTGGCGGTCGATCCGCAGGCCGGTGTGGCCGACATCGAACTGGTCTACCAGAGCGGCCCGCGCTACCGCCTTGGCGCGGTGAGCTTCGGTGGCGATGCGCCGCTGGACAACGACCTGCTGCAGCGCATGGTGGGGTTCAAGCCCGGCACCCCGTACGACTCGGAACTGATCGCCGAACTCAACAACGACCTGCAGTCCAGCGGCTACTTCGACAGCGTGCGCGTGGACGCCGCGCCCACCGCCGCAGTCGGCGAGGACATCCCGGTGGACGTCCACCTCGACACCCGCAAGCCACGCACCCTAGGCCTGGGCCTGGGTTTCTCAACCGACGTCGGCCCGCGCGGCAAGGCCAACTGGACCCGCCACTGGGTCAACCCGCAAGGGCACAGCTACGGCTGGGAAACCGAGCTGTCGGCGCCCCGGCAGAACGTCGGCTTGTGGTACGACGTTCCGCTGGACCCGCCGCTCACCGACAAGCTGCGCTTCGCCGGCGGCTACCAGAACGAGGAGATTTCCGGCACCGATACCTTGAGCAAGCTGCTCACCGTCGGCCCGGAGTGGCACAGCAAGCTGCCCAGCGGCTGGCAGCGGGTGATTTCGCTCAAGTACCAGCGCGAGGAGTATCGCCTGGGCGATGACTCGGGGCTGAGCAACCTGCTGATGCCGGGTGTCAGCTTCTCCTACCTGCGCAGCGACAACCGCATCGATCCGCACAATGGCTACCGCCTGCAGTTCGACCTGCAGGCGGCCAAGGAGGGCCTGGGTTCGGACACCAACCTGATCCACGGCAACGTGCTGCTCAAGGGCCTGACCACCCTGGGCCAGAACCATCGCTTCCTTGGTCGCGTGCAGTTCGGCGGCAGTGCCACCAATGGCTACCAGCAGAACATCCCGCCGTCCCTGCGCTTCTTCGCCGGTGGCGACCAGAGCGTGCGCGGTTACGACTACCAGTCGCTGTCGCCGAAGAACAACCAGGGCGACCGCATCGGTGGGCGCTACCTGGTGGCCGGCAGCGCCGAGTACCAGTACTCGATTGCCGAGAAATGGCGCCTGGCGACCTTCATCGATCAGGGCAATTCGTTCAATTCGCTGGAACTGCCCAGCCTCAAGACCGGCGTCGGCATCGGCGTGCGCTGGGTGTCGCCGGTGGGGCCGCTGCGCCTGGACCTGGCCCGCGCCCTGGATGACGACGGTGGTTTTCGTTTGCACTTCTCCATGGGACCTGAGCTGTGACGCGTGTAGTCAAACCCATCCTGCTGGCACTGCTGGGCCTGTTGTTGCTGATCGTCCTGGCGCTGGGCCTGGTGCTGGGTACCCAGGGCGGCAGCCGCTGGGTGCTGGGCCTGGTGCCGGGGCTGCAAGTCAGCGATTTTTCCGGACGCCTCGGCGGCAGTTGGCAGGCCAGCCAACTGCGCTGGACGGCGGGCGAAGACCGAGTCGAGGTGCAGGCCCCGCAACTGGACTGGTCGCCAGCCTGCCTGCTGCGCGCCACCTTGTGCGTCGAGCGTCTGCAGGCCGAGCTTATCGACATGGCCTTCGCCCCGGGCGAGGACAAGCCCGATAGCGGCCCGCTGCAACTGCCGATGCTGAATCTGCCGTTGGCCATCGAGCTGGGCGAGGTCAAGGTAGGCCAGCTGCGCCTGGATGGCAGCGATCTGCTGGGTGACCTCAGCCTGGCCGCGCACTGGACTGCGAGCGGCCTGCGCGTGGACAGCCTGCAACTGCGCCGCGACGACCTGCGCCTGGACGTGCAGGGCGACCTTACGCCCCAAGGCGACTGGCCGCTGCAGTTGCAAGGTACGCTGCAACTGCCCGCGGTCGATGGCAAGCCTTGGCAACTGGCGTTGAGCGCCAAGGGCGAGTTGCAGAAGTCCCTTGCCGTCGATGCCACCAGCAGTGGCTACCTGGACGCACGGCTGAGCGGTGAGCTCCAGGCCCTGGCCGAGCACCTGCCGGCCCACCTGAGCATTCGCGCGGACAGCTTCAAACCCGCCGCCGAGCTGCCCGACACCCTGCAACTCGACCAGCTGCGGCTCGATGCCCAGGGTGACTTGCTCAAGGGTTATCAGCTGTCCGGCTCGGCCACGCTGCCCGCCGAGCAAGGGCCGATCGGCCTGGTGCTGGCCGGCAAGGTCGATGCCAAGGGTGCCCGGCTCGACGCCTTGGACCTGAACGCCAGTGACCAGCAGCGCCTCAAGCTGCAGGCCAGCGCCGACTGGCAGCAGGGCCTGAGCGCCGATGTCAGCCTCGACTGGCTGGACTTCCCCTGGTTGCGCCTGTACCCGCTGGAGACGGCGCCCCAGGTCACGCTCAAGCGCTTCAACGCCCAGGTGCAGTACCGCGACGGCAGCTACAAGGGGGTGTTCAACGGCGACCTGGATGGCCCGGCCGGCGCCTTCAGCCTGGCCAGCCCGTTCGACGGCGACCTGGGCCAGGTACGCCTGCCACAGCTGGTGCTCAACGCCGGGCAGGGCAAGGCCGCCGGCAGTGTCGGCGTGCGTTTCGCCGACACCCTGGCCTGGGATGTCGACCTGCAACTGTCGGCCCTGGACCCGGCCTACTGGCTGGCGGAGCTGCCCGGCACCCTGGCCGGCCCGCTGCGCAGCCAGGGCGAATTGAAGCACGAGCAACTGACGCTCAAGGCTCAGTTGGACCTCAAAGGGCGCCTGCGCGGCCAGCCGGCGCTGGTCAAGGTCGACGCCGAAGGCGCAGGCGAGCGTTGGACCCTGGGCAGCCTGGCGGTGCAGCTGGGCGACAACCGCATCAATGGCAGCGCCAGCGTGCAGCAGCGCCTGGCCGGGCGTGTCGACCTCGACCTGCCGCGCCTGGGCCAGCTTTGGCCGCAGCTGCAAGGGCAGGCCAAGGGGCGCCTGGACCTGGCCGGCACTCTGGCCGCGCCGCAAGGCACCCTGACCCTGCAGGGGCAACAGCTGGGCCAGGCCGACAACCGTGTGCAGCGACTGGACCTGGATGCCCGGCTGGACAATGCCCAGCGTGGCCAGGTGACGCTCAAGGCCGGCGGTATCCGGGTGGGTGATACCGCCCTGGGCAGTCTTGATGTGCAAGGCAAGGGCGATCTTCGCCAGCAGGCTGCCACCCTGGCCCTCGACGGCCCGCAACTCAAGCTCGACCTGGCGCTGGATGGCGCCTTGGCCAAGGGTGACTGGCGCGGTCGCCTGGCCAGCGGGCGGATCCAGGCCGGCGGCCAAGACTGGCAGTTGCAGGCCCCGGCGCGCCTGCAGCGCCTGGCCAGCGGTCAGCTCGATTTCGGCGCCCATTGCTGGCGTTCCGGCCAAGCCAGCCTGTGCGGCGAGGACCAGCGCCTGGCGCCGGAGCCGCGCCTGCGCTACCACCTCAAGCAGTTCCCGCTGGACAGCCTGGCGCAGTGGCTGCCCAAGGACTTCGCCTGGCAGGGCCTGCTCAACGCCGACATCAACCTCGACATCCCGGCCAGCGGCCCCAAGGGCAGCATCCGCGTCGATGCCGGTGGCGGTACCTTGCGGGTACGTGACAAGGACCGCTGGGTCGACTTCCCCTATCAGGTGCTGCGCCTGGACAGCACCCTGGCGCCACGCCGGGTCGACACCCGCCTGGACTTCCGGGGCGAGCGCCTGGGTGAGCTGAATGTGAACACCCGCCTTGATCCGCTGGGCCGCAACAAGCCGTTGTCCGGTGATTTCCGCCTGGCCGGGCTTGAGCTGTCGGTCATCCGGCCGTTCCTGCCGATGGTCGAGCGCCTGGCCGGCCAGCTCAACGGCAGCGGGCGTCTGTCCGGCAGCCTGATTGCGCCCCAGGTCAATGGCAGCCTGGCCTTGAGTGGTGGCGAGGTCAGCGGCGCGGAGTTGCCGGTGAGCCTGGAGGACCTGTCGCTGCAGGCGCTGATCGCCGGTGAACAGGTGCAACTGAACGGCAACTGGCGCAGTGGCGCGGCAGGGCGTGGGCAACTGACCGGGCATATGACCTGGGGCCAGGCGCTGGGCATGGACCTGCGCCTGCAAGGCCAGCAACTGCCGGTCAGCGTCGAGCCCTACGCGGCGCTGGAAGTGGCGCCCGACCTGAACGTTCGCCTGGTGGACGACAAACTGGCGGTGACCGGCAAGGTGCAGGTGCCCAAGGGCAAGATCACCGTGCGCGAGCTGCCGCCGTCGACGGTCAAGGTCTCGGACGACACGGTGATCGTGGGCCACCAGACCGAACAGGGCAAGCCGCCGATGGCGGTGGCGATGGACATCGATGTCGATGTCGGCAGCGAAAAACTGTCGTTCAAGGGCTTTGGCCTGACCGCCAACCTGCTGGGCCACGTGCATATCGGCGACAACCTCGACACCCGTGGCGAGCTGAGCCTGGCCGACGGACGCTATCGGCAGTATGGGCAGAGCCTGACCATTCGCCGCGCGCGGCTGCTGTTCGCCGGGCCCATCGACCAGCCATACCTGGACATCGAGGCGATCCGAAAGGTCGACGACGTGATCGCCGGCATTCGCCTGAGCGGCAGCGCCGAGCAGCCGACCACCAAGGTGTTCTCGGAGCCGGCGATGAGCCAGGAGCAGGCGTTGTCCTACCTGGTATTGGGTCGCCCGCTGAACAGCTCCGGCGAAGACAGCAACATGCTCGCCGAGGCGGCGCTGGGGCTGGGGTTGATGGGCAGCGCCGGTCTGACTGGCGGCCTGGCCTCGAACCTGGGCATCGACGACTTCCAGCTCGACACCCAGGGCACGGGCAACAAGACCAGCGTGGTGGCCAGCGGCAACCTCACCGAGCGCCTGAGCCTGCGCTATGGCGTGGGCGTGTTCGAGCCGGCCAATACCATTGCCTTGCGCTACAAGCTCAGCAAGAAGGTCTACCTGGAAGCCGCCAGCGGCCTGGCCAGCTCGCTGGATATCTTCTACAAGCGCGATTTCTGATCCAGACCGCCGAAGTATTGGGTACGCATCGCAATACCTTGCTCCGGCGCCTGGAGCGCGCCCAGGACATGCTGCCCATTCCCTTTGCCGACCACCGTATCCAGATTGCCGCGGCGCTCGAGCTGGTGCTGTGGAGCACACCGCTCGAGGACGGCGAAAAGTAGTTTGAGGTTGCCGTGGCTACGCCTGTCTACGGATGTTGCCGATCTGTCGCAGGCTCAACCCATACTTGTCGGCGAGCAGGCTGCGTGACAGCCCGCTGGCGCTCTCCCGCTGGATCTGCTGGTTGCGCAGCTGGCGCTGGAAGTGGTCGGACTTGGGGATCTCCAGGGCAAGGCCGGCGAAGCGCTGGATCAGCGCATCGAGCGCCTCGGACGGCAGCACATCGGCCAGTTTGGTGCGTTGGCGATGCTTGGGGATGTACTTGGGGCGTCCGCCAAAGGCATGGGTCAGCCGGTAGGCGTTGTCCAAACCGATGCATTCGATCAGTGCCTGCAGCGACTGAGGCAGTTGGGTGAGGTCGATGTTGCTCAGGTCTGGCATTTCCACGAAATGGTTCCTTCCGTCATTGGGTTTGGCCGGCGCCGAGGTCCCGATGGGCTGCGGCGTGGGTTGCCACGGGGAGGTCCGCGTGGCGTGGCCAGATTTTCGAACAGCGACGGAAAGGGTCGCTAGGCGCGAAGCGGACCGGGGTTTGTAGTCGTCCTTGTCTGTTGTTTGCGGGCAACTGGGCTCCTTGAAGTAGGAAATGCCTTCACCCTTGCGCTACAGGCCCCAAACCATCTAGAGAAAGGGTTCCATGATGGCTTAGTGGGTAGCTTACCTAGACATGCACTTACGGGCGCATCTCGACGCTACCGTGGGGCAGGGGCAGGAAAGAGGGGATGGCTGCGTTGGGAGCCGGCAGGAACTGCAGCGAGGGGAAAGCGGCCGAGGTATCATGGCGTTGGCTCCGCTGGAGCCTCATGTCCCCGATGTCGCAAGGAACCTCCGATGACACACGTGCAGCGCCTGAAATATTCGATCCTGATCATCCTGGTGGTCCTGGGGATCATGCTTGGCCTAAGTTACCTGCAGAAGCAGGGCACTATCAGCGAGCAGACATTCCAGTACGTCGCCATCGCCATTGCGGTGGTCGTGGTGGTGATCAACGGGATCCTGCGGCGCAAGGTGAAACCCTGAAGCAGGCGGGCCGGCATATCCTTGCCGGCCATGCGCTCAGCGCGAGGCGGGTTGCTCCAGCACGGCCCGGGCCTGAGGGTTCAGGCTGTAGCATTTGTCGCTGCCCAGGTTGATCACGCCTTCGCTGCACAGGCGCTTGAGCACCTCGCGCACGCTCAGGAACGACAGCGGGATATCCAGCTGCTCGAGTTGCGCATGCACGCCACGCACACCAATGCTGCGGCCATTGCGGCCGGCGGTGTGCAGGGCGTCGATGACCTTCAGGCGGATCAGGCTGGTGCGCAGGCCGTAGGCGCGCAGCAGCTCGCGGATCTGTTCGTTGCCCACGCGTTCCTCCTGGGAGGCGGCGGCCTGGCTGGGTGCAGGCTGCGCCGCTAGCGATTGTTGCGGGTTGTACATGTGAATGCTCCTTTTCGTGGACTGTCCCGAAATCATGGGTGCCTCACATCTAAAGACGTTTGAGCTCGACAAAACTGCAACCCTCGGTGAAAAAAATCTGACACGTTCTGTTGAGAACGTTGCAGCACCGCGTCGAACGTAAAATTTTCATCTGGCCATTCGTCTGTTCGGGATGACCCCGATAAGCACGAGGAGTGCCTGTGATCCCTCTTCCCCTGTTTCGCCTGGGCCTTGCCGCCGCCCTGGTCGCTTCCAGCCTGACCCTGCAGGCGCGCGAGGTCGATGGCGAGGCCTCCGCGCAGATCCGGCGCACCAGTTTCGGCGTGCCGCACATCCTGGCCAAGGACGAGCGCGGCCTGGGCTACGGCATCGGCTACGCCTATGCCCAGGACAACCTGTGCCTGCTGGGTGGCGAAGTACTGACCGTCAATGGCGAGCGCTCCCGCTATTTCGGTGCCGACGGCAAGACGGTCGAGCAGCGTGACAATCTCTCCAGCGACCTGTTCTTTACCTGGCTCAACGAGCCTGCGGCGGTAGACAGTTTCCTCAAGGCGCAGCCGGTGGCGGTGCGCGACCTGCTTGATGGTTATGCCAACGGCTACAACCGTGCCTTGGGTGAACGACGGGCCGAGGGGCTGCCGGCCGAGTGCGGGGCAGGGGAGTGGCTACGACCGATCACCAGTCGCGATCTGGTCAAGCTGACCCGGCGCTTGCTGGCCGAGGGCGGCGTGGGGCAATTCGTCGAGGCCGTGGTCGCCGCGACGCCACCCAAGCTGGCGGCGCAGCGCCCGGCGGTCGACTACAGCGTGGCCTTGGCGCGACAGGCGCAGTTCGCCGCCGAGCGTGGCAGCAATGCCGTGGCCGTGGGCGCCGAACGTTCGGCCAATGGCCGTGGGTTGCTGCTGGCCAACCCGCACTTCCCGTGGGTCGGTGGGCTGCGTTTCTACCAGATGCAGTTGACCATCCCCGGGCAACTGGATGTGCTGGGCGCGGCCTTGCCGGGCCTGCCGGTGGTCAATATCGGTTTCAACCGGCACCTGGCCTGGACCCACACGGTCGACACCTCCAAGCACTTCACCCTCTACCGCCTGCAACTGGACCCCAAGGACGCCACCCGCTACCTGTATGACGGCCAGTCGCTGCCGCTGGAGCGCAAGCTGCTAACGGTCACGGTGAAGGGTGAGGACGGTACGCTCAGCCAGGTCGAACGCACGATTCACCTGTCGAAGTTTGGCCCTGTGGTGCAATGGCCCGGCCGTCTGGATTGGGACAATCACGCCGCCTACAGCCTGCGTGACGCCAACCTCGACAACACCCGGGTATTGCAGCAGTGGTACCGGATCAACCGTGCCGACAGCCTGCAGGCGCTGAAGGCGTCGGTGGGCGAGCTGCAGGGCATCCCCTGGGTCAACACCTTGGCAGTGGACGCTGCTGGCCAGGCCTTGTACCTCAATCAGTCGGTGGTGCCCTATGTCGACCAGGGGATGCTGGAGCAGTGCAGCAACCCGGGCGCGTCGGGCCCGCTGGTGGTGCTCGACGGCTCGCGCAGTGCCTGTCAATGGAAGGTGGATGCGCAGGCGGCCCAGCCAGGGATCTTCCCGGCCAACCTGCTGCCGAGCCTGGAGCGGCGCGATTATGTACAGCACGCCAACGATTCGGCGTGGATGGCCAACCCGGCCCAGCCGTTGACCGGCTTCTCGCCCTTGGTCAGCCGTGCCGACCAGCCCCTGGGCCTGCGTAGCCGCTTTGCCCTGCAGCGCCTGCAAGGCAAGGGCAAGCTGGGCAGCGCCGAGCTGCAGCACATGGTGTTCGATGACGAGGTGTACCAGGCCAGCCTGCTGATGCCGGACTTGTTGCAATGGTGCAAGGGCGTGGAGGCGGACATTCAGTCGGTGTGCGCCAGCCTGCAGGCGTGGACCGGCAAGGCCGACCAGGACAGCGGTATCGGCCTGGTTCATTTCATCAATATCGCCGGCGCGTTGACCGAGCATCCGCAAAGCTGGCGCGTGCCGTTCGACCCGGCCGACCCGTTGCACACGCCTCGTGGCCTGGCGGTGGAGCAGGCCGCGGTGCGCAAGCTGCTGCACGAAGCGGCGCTGGACTCGCTGGCGCAGGTGAAGGAGGCCGGTATCGCCGCCGACCAGCGTTGGGGGCAGATCCAGCAGGCCGCCGATGGCACGCCGGTGCCCGGCGGGCCGCAGGCGTTGGGCGTCTACAACGCGATGGTCAGTGTGCCGGTAGGGCCGGGCAAGCGCCTGGTGGTCAGTGGTTCGAGCTATCTGCAAGTGGTCAGCTTCACCGAGCAGGGGCCGCAGGCCCAAGGGTTGCTGGCGTTCTCGCTGTCGAGCGAGCGGGCGTCGGCGCATGCCGCCGACCAGACACGAGCCTTCGCGGCCAAGCAACTGGCGCCGATTCCGTTCAGCGAAGCGCAGATCAAGGCTGATCCGCAGTATCGGCAATATGTGATCAGCGAGCGGGACAAGGGGCGGGTGGTCAGCGCCCAATAGTGCCGGTGACGACATCGCGGGGGAGACCCGCGATGTTTCAGGAGAAGTCGAACGGGGCCAGCTGGAAACCCTGTTCATCCACCTGCAACGCCCAGCCACGCCGGTCCCAGTCGCCCAGCACGATACGCCGTGCCGGCTGGCCATCGACCACCAGCTTGTGCAGCGCCGGTCGATGGGTGTGGCCGTGGACCAGGGTGCGCACGCCGTGGGCGGCCATCACCTTGGGCACTTCCTCGGGGGTGACATCGACGATCTCGGTGCTCTTCATGCGTGTCTGCGCGCTGCTTTCGCTGCGCAGCTTGCGCGCCAGCTTGTGCCGCGTGCCCAGCGGCAGGTGCCGCAGGATCCACAGGGTCAGCGGGTTGCGCAGGTAGCGGCGCAGCTTCATGTAGGCCACGTCACGGGTGCACAGGGTGTCGCCATGCATCAGCAGCACCGCCTCGCCACCGAGCTCGACCACGCTGGGGTCGGCCAGCAGGGTGCAGCCGGCGGCGTCGCAGAACGCCTGGCCGATAAGGAAGTCGCGGTTGCCGTGCATCAGGTAGATCGCCGTGCCGCTGTCGCTCAGCCGGCGCAGGGCCTGGCAGATCGACTGCTGGAAGGGCGTCATCGCATCGTCGCCGATCCACGCCTCGAAGAAATCGCCGAGGATGTACAGCGCCTTGGCGTGGCGGGCGCGGCCGTCGAGCAGATCAAGAAACGCCCGGGTAATGTCCGGGCGTTCTTCTTGCAGGTGCAGATCGGAGATCAGCAGTATCACTCAATGATCTCGGCTTTCTCGATGATCACGTCGTCCTTCGGCACGTCCTGGTGGCCGGCCTTGGAACCAGTGGCGACCTTTTCGATGGCGTCGACGATTTCCTTGCCTTCGATCACTTCACCGAACACCGCGTAGCCCCAGCCCTGGACGTTCTTGCCGCTGTGGTTGAGGAAGTCGTTGTCGGAGGCGTTGATGAAGAACTGCGCGGAGGCCGAGTGCGGCTCCATGGTACGGGCCATGGCGATGCTGTACTTGGTGTTCTTCAGGCCGTTGTCGGCTTCGTTCTGGATGCTGGCGCGGGTTTTCTTCTGGCTCATGCCAGCCTCGAAACCGCCGCCCTGGATCATGAAGCCCTTGATCACGCGGTGGAACACGGTGCCATCGTAGTGGCCGTCCTTGACGTACTGAACGAAGTTCTCGGTGGTCAGCGGGGCTTTCTCGGCGTTCAGTTGCAGGACGATATCGCCGTGGTTGGTGCTCAGTTTGACTTTGGACATGCTGAAAATTCGCTCTTTCAAGGCATTCGGGAAATAGGGTGCGCGCTGCGCTCGGATAACCTGACGCAGGATCAGGCAGCCGCGGCACACGCCACTGGGGCGCCATTGTGCCGGATTGTAGACCGCTGCGGCGACAAAACGCGCCACTTTGTCGGTGCTCCGGCTGTCAGCAGCTTGACTGCTTCGGCTATGATAGGCCCTTTGATTCAATCGGCCTACCCGGCCGGCTACCTGCATTCAAGGACACTATGAGCAAGCCCACTGCCGACAACGCGCCAAACGCCGCTGCCAAAGGCGCCCCCGCCGTCCCTGTGAACTTCCTGCGGCCGATCGTCCAGGCCGACCTGGACGCGGGCAAGCACCAGAGCATCGTCACCCGTTTCCCGCCGGAGCCCAACGGCTACCTGCACATCGGCCACGCCAAGTCGATCTGCGTCAACTTCGGCCTGGCCAAGGAATTCGGCGGCGCCTGCCACCTGCGTTTCGACGACACCAACCCGGCCAAGGAAGACCAGGAGTACATCGACTCCATCCAGCGTGACGTCAAGTGGCTGGGCTTCGAATGGGCAGGCCCGGTGCGCTATGCATCCGACTACTTTGACCAGTTGCACGCCTGGGCCGTGGAGCTGATCAAGTCGGGCAACGCCTACGTCTGCGACCTGACCCCCGAGCAGGCCAAGGAATACCGCGGCAGCCTGACCGAGCCAGGCAAGAACAGCCCGTTCCGCGAGCGCAGCGTCGAGGACAACCTGGACCTGTTCGCCCGCATGAAGGCCGGCGAGTTCAAGGACGGCGAGCGCGTGCTGCGCGCCAAGATCGACATGGCCTCGCCGAACATGAACCTGCGCGACCCGATCCTGTACCGTATCCGCCATGCCCACCACCACCAAACCGGTGACAAGTGGTGCATCTACCCCAACTACGACTTCACCCATGGTCAGTCGGACGCCATCGAAGGCATCACCCACTCGATCTGCACCCTGGAGTTCGAAAGCCACCGTCCACTGTACGACTGGTTCCTCGACAAGCTGCCGGTGCCGGCGCACCCCCGCCAGTACGAGTTCAGCCGCCTGAACCTGAACTACACCATCACCTCCAAGCGCAAGCTCAAGCAACTGGTGGACGAAGGCCACGTCGAGGCCTGGGACGATCCGCGCATGTCGACCCTGTCGGGTTACCGCCGCCGCGGCTACACCCCGGCCTCGATCCGCAACTTCTGCGAGATGATCGGCACCAACCGTTCCGACGGCGTGGTCGACATGGCGATGCTCGAGTTCAGCATCCGTGACGACCTCGACCGCACCGCGCCGCGCGCCATGTGCGTGCTGCGCCCGCTGAAGGTGGTCATCACCAACTACCCCGAGGGACAGGTCGAGCAGCTCGAACTGCCGCGCCATCCGAAGGAAGACATGGGCGTGCGCGTGCTGCCGTTCGCCCGCGAGCTGTACATCGACCGCGACGACTTCATGGAAGAGCCGCCCAAGGGCTACAAGCGCCTGGAGCCGGCCGGTGAAGTGCGCCTGCGCGGCAGCTACGTGATCCGCGCCGACGAGGCGATCAAGGACGCCGAAGGCAACATCGTCGAGCTGCGCTGCTCGTACGACCCGGACACCCTGGGCAAGAACCCCGAAGGCCGCAAGGTCAAGGGCGTGATCCACTGGGTGCCGGCTGAAGGCAGCATCGAGTGCGAAGTACGTCTGTACGACCGTCTGTTCCGCTCGGCCAACCCAGAGAAGACCGAAGACGGCGGCACGTTCCTCGACAACATCAATCCCGATTCGCTGCAGGTGCTCAGCGGTTGTCGCGCGGAACCTTCCCTGGGCCAGGCCCAACCGGAAGACCGCTTCCAGTTCGAGCGCGAAGGCTACTTCTGCGCCGACCTGAAAGACTCCCAGCCGGGTCGCCCGGTGTTCAACCGCACCGTGACCCTGCGCGACTCGTGGGGCAGCTGAGGAACCTTCGTGCTTACCATCTACAACACGCTGAGCAAGACCAAGGAAGTTTTCAAGCCGCTGGACGGCAACAAGGTGCGCATGTACGTGTGCGGCATGACCGTGTACGACTATTGCCACCTGGGCCACGGCCGCAGCATGGTGGCCTTCGACCTGGTCACCCGCTGGCTGCGCAAGAGCGGCTATGAACTGACCTATGTGCGCAACATCACCGACATCGACGACAAGATCATCAACCGGGCCAACGAGAACGGCGAGTCGTTCGACGCGCTGACCGCCCGAATGATCGACGCGATGCACGAGGACGAGCGCCGCCTGAGCATCCTCAAGCCGGACCTGGAGCCGCGTGCCACCGACCATATCCCCGGCATGCACGCGATGATCCAGACCCTGATCGACAAGGGTTACGCCTACGCGCCGGGCAATGGCGACGTGTACTACCGGGTCGGCAAGTTCGTCGGCTACGGCAAACTGTCACGCAAGAAGATCGAAGACCTGCGCATCGGCGCGCGCATCGAAGTCGACGAGGCCAAGCAGGACCCGCTGGACTTCGTGCTGTGGAAGGGCGTCAAGCCCGGCGAGCCGTACTGGGATTCACCGTGGGGCCCGGGCCGTCCGGGCTGGCACATCGAGTGCTCGGTGATGTCCACCTGCTGCCTGGGCGAGAGCTTCGACATCCACGGTGGCGGCAGCGACCTGGAGTTCCCGCACCACGAGAACGAGATCGCCCAGAGCGAGGCGGCCACCGGCAAGCAATACGCCAACGCCTGGATGCACTGCGGCATGATCCGCATCAATGGCGAGAAGATGTCCAAGTCCTTGAACAACTTCTTCACCATCCGCGACGTGCTCGACAAGTACCACCCGGAAGTGGTGCGTTACCTGCTGGTGGCCAGCCACTATCGCAGCGCGATCAACTACTCCGAGGACAGCCTGCGCGACGCCAAGGGCGCGCTCGAGCGTTTCTACCATGCGCTGCGTGGCCTGCCGCGCGTGGCTGCCCAGGGTGGCGAGGCGTTCGTCGAGCGTTTCACCGTGGCGATGAACGACGACTTCGGCACGCCTGAGGCCTGCGCGGTGCTGTTCGACCTGGTGCGCGAGATCAACCGCCTGCGTGACAGCGACCCCGAGGCCGCCGCCGGCCTGGCCGGTCGTCTGCGCGAGCTGGGGGATGTGCTGGGTGTATTGCAACTGGAAGCCGATGACTTCCTGCGCGCCGGTGCAGAGGGCAAGGTCGATGCCGCCGAAGTGGAGGCGCTGATCCAGGCGCGTCTGCAGGCGCGCACCGACAAGAACTGGGCCGAATCCGACCGCATCCGCGACCACCTGGCCGCCATGGGCGTGGTGCTGGAAGACAGCAAGGGCACCACTACCTGGCGCCTGGCGGACTGATACTGCAACCGGGGCCGCTGTGCGGCCCAGTCGCGGGGCAAACCCGCTCCCACGTCGACGCACCTGCAATTGGGTGTCAATGTGGAAGCGGGCTTGCCCCGCGATGCTTTTCAGGCTGCTACTTTGCCGGCCCCGCCAACGGGCAATGCAGCACCAGTTTTGCCCCACCCAGTGCACTGCTGGCCACCTCCAGCCCGAACCCATGCAAGTCGACAATCGCCGCGACGATCGACAGCCCCAGCCCGAACCCCGCGTGGCGATGGCCTTCCTCGCTGCGGTAGAAGCGCTTCAACACCGCCTCGCGCTCATCCGCCGGGATCCCCGGCCCACTGTCCTCGACTGCAATATGCACGCCGGCCTCGTCCTCGCTGGCGACGATACGCACCTGTCCGCCTTCGGGGGTGAACTTGATGGCATTGCCCACCAGGTTGGCCAGGGCTTCGAACAACAACTCCCGGTCGCCATGCAGCGCCGCCAACTGCGCAGGCTGCTCCAGGTGCAGGCGAATACCGCCATCCTCGGCCAGCGGCAGGTAGAAGTCATGAAGCTCCACCAGCAGCCCCTGCGGGTCGAGCCGGACGAAGCCGGCGCGGCGCTGGCGGTCTTCCAGTTCGCTGATGCGCAGCAGGCCGCGAAAGCGTGCCATCAGCGTGTCGGTCTCGCCAATCGCCTGATCCAGCGCCGCGCCTTCAGCGGAGTCGCTGCTGCTTTGCTGGCGGATGCGGTAGAGCTGGGCGCGCAGGCGTGTCAGTGGCGTGCGCAGGTCGTGGGCGATGTTGTCACAGACGCCCTTGACCTCGTGCATCAGCCGCTCGATGCGGTCGAGCATGGCGTTGACGATGGCGGCAAGCATGTCCAATTCGTCGCGCCGGGCCGACAGGGGCAGGCGGTGGGTGAGGTCGCCGGCGACGATCAGCTCGGCCTGGGCCTGGATTGCGCGGATGCGTTTGAGCGGCCTGCGCCGCAGCAGGTACCAGCCGGCGAAGCCCGGAATCAAGGTCAGCGAGATACCCCAGAGCAGGGCGTCGAGGATGATCCTCGTCACTACGAACAGCGAGCCGTTGTCGCGCACCAGCACCAGCCAGCGACCGTCCTGCACCTTGATCGCCACGGCGTCGCAGCTGTCGCGGGGCAGGTGGGGGTCGTCGGCGTCCAGGCAACGCTTGAGTTCATGGACCTTGCCGTCCAGGCCCAGCTCCGGGGGTAGGGTGCGGATGCGCCCGCCGATCGGGTTGAGCTGAGCGTCGAACAAACCATAGGCGTCGAAGCTGCGTTCCTCGAAGGCCTGGCTTGCCACCAGCGCGTCATCCAGCTGTTTGCCGCTCATGTGGGCGAACAGGTGCTGGCGTTGCAGCATCGAGTGGCGGGTGAGCTTGTTCAGGTAGCTGCTGACCTCGAAGTACAGCACCCCCATGAGGATGCTGCTCCAGGCCACGAACAGGAAACTGTACAGCGCCAGCAGGCGGCTGGTGGAGGAGCTCCAGCCCTTAGACGGGTTCGGCAATGGCATAGCCGGAGCCCCGCACGGTGCGAATCAGCGGGTTCTGGCCGGGCGAGTCGATCTTCTTGCGCAGGCGGCCGATGTGCACGTCGATCAGGTTGGTGCCAGGGTCGAAGTGATAGCCCCAGACTTCCTCGAAGATCATCATCCGGGTGATCACCTGGCCGGAGTGGCGCATCAGGTACTCGAGCAGCTTGTATTCGGTGGGCAGCAGGTTCAGCGCCTGTTCGCCGCGGCGGGCTTCGTGGCTGATCAGGTCCAGCTCGAGGTCGGCGACCTGCAGGCGGGTCTGGGTCATCGGCACGCTATTGCGGCGCAGCAGCACCTCGACCCGGGCGGCCATCTCGTCGGAGGCGAACGGTTTGGTCAGGTAGTCGTCACCGCCGGCGCGCAGGCCGCGCACACGCTCGTCGACGTCCGACAGTGCGCTGATCATCAGGATCGGCGTGGCGATCTTCAGGTTGCGCAGGGTGGTGACGATGGTCAGGCCGTCGACCTCGGGCAGCATGCGGTCCAGGGTGATCAGGTCGTAGCCGCCGGCGATGGCCTTGGCCAGGCCTTCACGGCCATTGTCGGCCCAGTCGACTTCCAGACCGTGGCTGGACAGTTCGGCGACGATTTCCTGGGCGGTGACAGCGTCGTCTTCGATGGTCAGTACGCGTGGCATGCTGGTTCCTGGGCGGCGAGTGGAGACCTGATTGTGCCAAAGAATAGACAACCGGCGATTTAAGAAAAATTCATCTACGCAATACTGCCGTGGCTGACCGGGCGATGGCGCAGCAGTAAAGGAAAAGGGGCGTGCCATTGCTGGCACGCCCCTTTCTCATGACGGCACAGGCTTAAACGACCTTGACGATCCAGCCCGCTGGCGCCTCGACGTCACCGCTCTGGATACCGGTCAGCTCGGCGTACAGCTTCTGCGTCACAGGGCCGACTTCGGTTTCGCTGTGGAATACGTGGAGCTTGCCGTTGTACTGGATGCCACCGATCGGCGTGATCACCGCGGCGGTACCGCAGGCACCGGCTTCGACGAAACGGTCGAGCTTGTCGATTTCCACGTCGCCCTCGATGACCTTAAGGCCCAGGCGCGATTCGGCCAGTTCCATCAGCGACAGGCGGGTGATGCCCGGCAGCACCGAGACCGACTTCGGCGTGACGAATTCGTTGTTGGCGGTGATGCCGAAGAAGTTGGCCGAACCGACTTCCTCGATTTTCTTGTGGGTCAGCGGGTCGAGGTAGATACAGTCGGCGAAGCCGGCTTTCTTGGCTTCATAGCCTGGCTGCAGGCTGGCCGCATAGTTGCCGCCGACCTTGGCCGCGCCGGTGCCTTGCGGGGCGGCACGGTCGAAGTCGGAGATGAGGAATTTGTGCGGGGTCATGCCGCCCTTGAAGTACGAACCGACCGGGATGGCGAAGACCGAGAAGATGAACTCGGGGGCGGTGCGCACGCCGATGTTGTCACCGGTGCCGATCACGAACGGACGCAGGTACAGGGCGCCTTTGCCGTGCGGTGGAACGAATTTTTCGTTGGCCTTGACCACCTGCTTGCAGGCTTCGATGAACTGTTCGGTCGAGACGCGTGGCATCAGCAGGCGGTCGCAGCTGCGCTGCATGCGCGCGGCATTCTGGTCAGGGCGGAACAGGTTGATCGAGCCGTCCTTGCAACGGTAGGCCTTCAGGCCTTCGAAGCACTGCTGGCCATAGTGCAGGGCGGTGGAGCCTTCACTGATGTGCAGCACATTGTCTTCGGTCAGGGTGCCCTTGTCCCACTCGCCGTTACGCCATACGGACAGGTAACGTTTGTCAGTCTTGATGTAGTCGAAACCCAGCTTGTCCCAGTTAATGCTTTCGTTACTCATGACACCCTCATTGCTCTTGCCCGAACACGGCGGGCTGCTTTTATATGCGCACCCCGCCACCTTAATACATCCGGCGCGGATCGGGAACTGTAGGAGATCTGTAGGGGCGGGCCACATGGTTCAGCGCAAGCGCCGGTTCCAGTCCCCGCCATGATCGCGCCAGCAGGCTTCTTCGCTGTCGAAACGCACATGCCAGGCCACATGGTCCAGCGCGATCCCCGCGTCGCTCAGCGCCTGGCCAGTCAGCGCGATCATCCGTGCCTTGTCCGTGCCGGCCAGCGCGCGAGCCTTGTCGGTGTCGTCGGTGAATACCCAGGTGATGCGCAGGCTGGCGGGGAAGTCGTTGAGGTCCACCTGGTGGGTGAGCCAGGCGAAACCGACGATCTCGCCCTGAGCAGTGGCGCAGGCTTCGGTCAGGCAGGCGACCATCTCCCGCTCCAGGCGCGCCAGGGCACGCTTGCCGCTGGCCATCAGACGTTGTCGATCTGCTGGCAGAAGCGCAGGCGGTTGCCGAACGGGTCGGCAACCTGCATTTCCAGGCCCCAGTCGACCGCCTCGGCCTGCGGGCGGGCGTAGCCGTAGCGCTTGGCCAGCAGTTCGCGCTCCAGCGCCTTGAGGTCCTCGACCCGGGCAAACACCGCCGAGCCGGGCGTGGCGTCGCCGTGGTGCTCGGACAGGTGCAGGATCAACCCGTCGCGGTGGATCTGCATGTACAGCGGCAGGTCCGGGGCGAAGCGGTGTTCCCAATCGAGCTGGAAACCCAGGAAATCAAGGTAGAACTCCCGGGCCTTGTCGACCGAGAAGATCCGCAGAATCGGAATGGCGGGGGCGAATTGCATGGGGGCATCCTTGGCTCGAAAAAGGGCAGGGTGGTCACTTTAGCCTACTTCGCCACGCCGGCAGGCACTTGAATTGCGCGTCCGGGCGCAGCCGCTCTGGCCCGCAGCCTTGCGGCATGACTGACGGTTCGAAAGTTTCATCATCGTTCATCTGCGCAGTTGGCCCGCTCCCTGCTATATCCCTCCAGCGAATATTGATCGAGTGGTCAGCCCGGCGCGCCCGCAAGCGCCCCGAGCAGGGCCCTCATCCGGCCGTCAGGCCATGGATTTCAGGGGTTTGAGGATGTCGTTGGCGCAGCAGATCGATCCACCGCAGGCAGACCCGGGCTGGAGCGCCCACCTGCAGTTGCGCTTCATCCAGCGCGATGACGTGACCCGCCTTGGTGCGCGGCGTCATGTCGGACCTCTTTTGGTGCAGCGGCCGTTCTATCCGGAGGGTGCGCCATGCCATGTCTATGTGCTGCACCCGCCAGGGGGCATCGTCGCCGGCGACCGCCTCGAACTTGATGTCCACCTCGAGCCCGGCAGCCATGCCTTGCTGACGATGCCCGGCGCGAGCAAGTTCTACCGCAGCATCGGCCCCACCGCACGGCTCGCCCAGCGCTTTCACCTCGCCGCCGGCAGCACTCTGGAATGGCTGCCGCAGGACAGTATCTTTTTCAATGGCGCCCGCGCCTGCCTCGACAACTGTTTCAGCCTAGAGCCCGGTGCGCGCCTGCTGGCCTGGGAGACGCTGTGCCTGGGTCGCCCGGTGATGAACGAGCGCTTCGAAGAGGGCGCGCTGGACAGCCGCCTGCGCATCGAACTGCCCGGCGACCCCGGCCTGCACGAGCGCCTGCGCATCGAGGGCGGGCAGCTGGGCAAGGTGGCCGGGCACCCGTTGCTCGCCACCTTCTGCGCAGCGCCCGCCGACTCAGCGATGCTGGAGCGGGTGCGTCAGGTTCTCGACGAACTCGACACCCCAGCTGGCGCGACGCTGCTCGGCTCACTGCTGGTGATCCGCCTGCTCGACCACGACAACCAACACCTGCAACGCAACCTGCAGCGCCTCTGGCACCTGCTGCGCCCGGCCGTGCTTGGCCTGGCGCCGTGCCCGCCGCGCATCTGGGCCACCTGAGAGAGCCGCCATGGAGCTGACCCCGCGAGAGAAAGACAAACTGCTGCTGTTCACCGCCGCCTTGCTGGCCGAGCGGCGCTTGGCCCGTGGCCTGAAACTGAACTACCCGGAGGCGGTGGCGTTGATCAGCGCCGCGGTGCTCGAAGGCGCCCGCGATGGCCGCACGGTCGCCGATCTGATGAGCCTGGGCCGCGAGGTGCTGGTGCGCGAGCAGGTGATGGCCGGCGTGCCGGAAATGCTGCACGACGTCCAGGTCGAAGCGACCTTCCCCGACGGCACCAAGCTGGTGACCGTGCATGAACCCATCGTTTGAGGAGGCCGGCATGATTCCCGGAGAAGTCCAGGTCGCCGCAGGCGACATCGAGCTCAATGTCGGCCGCCAGAGCGTCAGCGTCAGCGTGGCCAACCATGGCGACCGCCCGGTGCAGGTGGGCTCGCACTACCACTTCTACGAAGTCAACGACGCCCTGGTGTTCGAGCGCGAGCCGACCCGGGGCTTTCGCCTGGACATCCCGGCCGGCACCGCGGTGCGCTTCGAACCGGGGCAGGCGCGCACCGTGCAACTGGTGGCCTACGCCGGCAAGCGCGAGGTGTATGGCTTTCAGGGCAAGGTGATGGGCGTGTTGGAGGGCAGGGCATGAGCCGCATTTCCCGCCAGGCCTACGCCGACATGTTCGGGCCTACCGTCGGTGACCGCGTGCGCCTGGCCGACACCGCGTTGTGGGTGGAGGTGGAGAAGGACTTCACGATCTACGGCGAGGAGGTCAAGTTCGGCGGCGGCAAGGTGATCCGCGACGGCATGGGCCAGGGCCAGATGCTCGCGGCCGAGGCCATGGACCTGGTGCTGACCAATGCGCTGATCATCGACCACTGGGGCATCGTCAAGGCTGATATCGGCGTCAAGCATGGCCGTATCGCCGCCATCGGCAAGGCCGGCAATCCTGATGTTCAGCCCGGCGTCACGGTACCGGTAGGGCCGGGCACCGAGGTGATTGCCGCCGAAGGCAAGATCGTCACCGCCGGCGGCATCGACTCGCATATCCACTTCATCTGCCCGCAGCAGGTGGAGGAGGCGCTGACCAGCGGCGTGACCACTTTCATCGGCGGCGGCACCGGGCCGGCCACCGGCACCAACGCCACCACCTGCACCCCGGGGCCCTGGTACCTGGCGCGCATGCTCCAGGCCGCCGACTGCCTGCCGATCAACATCGGCCTGCTGGGCAAGGGTAATGCCTCGCGGCCCGAAGCCCTGCGCGAGCAGATCGCCGCTGGCGCCGTGGGCCTCAAGCTGCACGAGGATTGGGGCTCGACGCCTGCCGCCATCGACTGTTGCCTGGGCGTGGCCGAGGAAATGGACATCCAGGTGGCGATCCATACCGACACCCTCAACGAGTCGGGCTGCATCGAGGACACCCTCGCCGCCATCGGCGATCGCACCATCCATACCTTCCACACCGAAGGGGCGGGCGGCGGCCACGCGCCGGACATCATCCGCGCAGCGGGCCAGGCCAACGTGCTGCCTTCCTCGACCAATCCGACACTGCCCTACACCGTGAACACGGTGGACGAGCACCTGGACATGCTCATGGTCTGCCACCACCTGGACCCGAGCATCGCCGAGGACGTCGCCTTCGCCGAATCGCGCATCCGCCGCGAGACCATCGCCGCCGAGGACATCCTCCACGACTTGGGCGCCTTCGCCATGACCTCGTCCGACTCCCAGGCCATGGGGCGGGTCGGCGAGGTGGTGCTGCGCACCTGGCAGGTAGCGCACCAGATGAAGCTGCGCCGCGGCCCGTTGGCCCCGGACAGCAGCTACAGCGACAACTTCCGGGTCAAGCGCTACATCGCCAAGTACACCCTCAACCCGGCGCTGACCCACGGCATCGCCCACGAGGTCGGCTCGGTGGAGGTGGGCAAGCTGGCCGACCTGGTGCTGTGGGCGCCGGCGTTCTTCGCGGTCAAGCCAGCGCTGGTGCTCAAGGGCGGGATGATTGCCACGGCGCCGATGGGCGATATCAACGGCTCGATCCCGACCCCGCAACCGGTGCACTACCGGCCGATGTTCGGCGCCCTGGGCGCGGCCCGGCATGCCACGCGCATGACCTTCCTGCCCCAGGCCGCACTGGATCGTGGCCTGCCCGAGCAACTGAAGCTGCAGAGCCTGATCGGTGTGGCCCACGGTTGCCGGCGGGTACGCAAGGCCGACATGGTCCACAACACCCTGCAACCGCTGATCGAAGTCGACGCGCAGACCTACCAGGTTCGCGCCGATGGCGAGCTGCTGGTGTGCGAGCCGGCGCACGAGTTGCCGCTGGCGCAGCGTTATTTCCTGTTCTGAAGGAGCGAACATGATTGTCCTCACCCGTCGGATCACTGAGTCCGAAGCCATCACCGGCACCGTCACCCTGGATGTCGACAGCCGCATCAAGAGCCGCCTGCGCGTCACCCTGGACGATGGTCGCGAGGCTGGGCTGATGCTCGAGCGCGGCCATCTGCTGCGAGGCGGTGAACTGCTGGCCGATGCTGAAGGCCAGCAGGTCATTCGCGTGCTCGCTGCTCCCGAGACGGTCTCGACTGTGCGCTGCGCCGATCCGCTCCTGCTGGCCCGCGCCGCCTACCACCTGGGCAACCGCCACGTACCGCTGCAGATCGAGCCGGGCCTGTTGCGCTTCCAGCACGACCATGTGCTCGACGACATGCTGCGTGGCCTGGGGCTGGAGGTGGTGGCCGAACAGGCACCGTTCGAGCCCGAGGCCGGCGCCTACCAGAGCGCACCTCACAGCCATTCCCACGGCCATGACCACCCGTTCGTGCGCCTGCCAGCCCATTCCTGACCTCACCCTGGAGCCCACAATGAAAAAGACGTTCGCCCTGGTACTGCTGATGGTGGCCTTGCCGGCCTTCGCCCATCCTGGCCACGACAGCAACCCGTTGCAGGATGGCCTGCTGCACCCGCTGACCGGCCTCGATCACTTGCTGATGCTGCTTGGCACCGGCGTACTCGCCGCCCTCACTCGACGCAACCTGACCTTGCCATTGGCGACCCTGGCCGCGATGTTCGGCGGCGCGGTGTGTGGCCATCTGTTCGGCGATGTGGTCGGCATGGAGCAGATGATCCTCGGCTCGCTGCTGGTGGCCGCCGCCGCCATGCTGTTGCCGAGCCGTCAGCTGCTGCTGTCGCTGATCATGCCGGTATTCGCCCTGTTCCACGGTTGGGCCCATGGCGTGGAAGCCACCCCCAGCGCGTTCTGGCAGTTCAGTGCCGGTTTCGTCACGGTCAGCGGCCTGCTGCTGGCGGCGGGCTTTGGCGTCGGTTGCCTGCTGCGGCGCCATGCCGGCCTGCAGAAGGCCTTCGGCGGCGGTCTGTTGGCGGGCGCTGCGCTGGTGCTGGCCGGCTGATGCACAGCGACCTGGCGCTGCTGCGCTTGCTGCAGTTGGCCAGCCCCGGCTTGCCGGTGGGCGGCTTCACCTACTCGCAAGGCCTGGAATGGGCCGTGGAAGCCGGTTGGGTGAAGGACGCCAAAGGCTTCGCCGCCTGGCAGCGCGAGCAGTTGCACGACACCCTCGGCTACCTCGACTGGCCGTTGCTGGCGCGCCTGTACAAGGCCTGCCAGGCGGACGATGCCGACGCCTTCGCGCACTGGAGCCAGTTTCTTTTGGCCAACCGCGAGACCGCCGAACTGCGCCTTGAGGAACGGCAGCGCGGCAGCGCCCTGGCGCGTCTGCTCGATGGCTGGCAACTGGGGCAGGAGCCTGCCTGGCGCGCCAGCCTTGAGCTCAGCCAGCTGGGCGGCATGGCCTGGCTCGGGGCGTACTGGTCGATCCCGCTGCGCCAGCTCGCCCTGGGCCATGGCTTCGCTTGGCTCGAAGGCGCGGTGATGGCGGGGGTGAAGCTGGTGCCGTTCGGCCAGCAGGCCGCCCAGACCCTGCTGCGCGACTTGGGCGAGGAACTGCCTGCCGTGCTCGATCATGCCCTGACCCTGGACGACGAACAGCTAGGCGGTGGCCTGCCACTGCTGGCCATCGCTTCGTCGCGCCATGAAACCCAATACACCCGTTTGTTCCGTTCCTGAGGACTGCCACGATGCAAAACTACCAGCAACCCCTGCGTGTCGGCGTCGGCGGCCCGGTCGGCTCCGGCAAGACCGCGCTGCTCGAAGCCCTGTGCAAGGCCATGCGTGATCACTACCAGATCGCCGTGGTGACCAATGACATCTACACCAAGGAAGACCAGCGCATCCTCACCGAAGCCGGGGCCTTGGAGCCTGAGCGTATCGTTGGCGTCGAGACCGGCGGCTGCCCGCACACGGCGATCCGCGAGGACGCCTCGATGAACCTGGCCGCCGTCGAGGCGCTGGCGCGCCAGTTCGGCAACCTCGAGGTGATCTTCGTCGAGAGTGGCGGGGACAACCTCAGCGCCACCTTCAGCCCGGAACTGGCCGACCTGACCATCTATGTGATCGATGTCGCCGAGGGCGAGAAGATCCCGCGCAAGGGCGGGCCGGGCATCACCAAGTCGGACTTCCTGGTGATCAACAAGACCGACCTGGCGCCCTATGTGGGGGCGTCGCTGGAGGTGATGGAGCGCGACACCCGACGCATGCGCCCGGAGCGGCCGTGGACGTTCAGCAACCTGAAGAAGGGCGAGGGGCTGCAGGCAGTGATCGATTTCATCGTCGAGCGCGGGATGCTGGGGGTTGGGCGGTAGAGGGCAGCAGCCGTGAGGCCGAGCGCAGCCCGCGCGGCCTCACGGCGGCTGGCCCGGTACCTTGGCGCCGACATGTCCTCCAGTACTATTTCCCACAAGCTAGCGGAGTGCTTTAAAGCGGCGAAGTGGTCTTTTCCTAACGCTGCCTGGGATGAATGACAGATAGAGTCTGTCGGGCTGCAGGAGAAAATGCTTCGTCTGCGCTAATGAAACCAGAAATTACTGAAAGGACACTGTATGAAAAAGGTTGTATCGGCCGCGTTGCTGGTATCTGCAAGCTTGACCCAGATAGCCTATGGCAATGAGCCGGCGAGCTCTCCCAAGGGCGCTTCACCGTTTTTCCAAAGCAGCATTGCGCAGAAGACGCTGCAGGTTGCCGCCACGTTCATCGGTGACGTTGGATCAAGCGTATGCCCGGCCGGGACGGCTCGAAGTTCAGCCGGCGACTGTCAGCCTCCTATTGAGTTCGACTGATATAACTCGGGGTGGGCAGCTCAGGGAAATGGCGAACATAACTGCATTCCCCTCAGGGCCGCAGCGATTGGCCAATGCATTGAAGTCAAAAAGAACCGTCTCATCTACACCCGCATCAGCGTGCTCTTGATGACCGAGTCCACCGCGGCAACCGTCCCTCCGCTAAGCGCTCTCTATCAAGCACATCGCGACTGGCTCCAGCGACGCCTGGACTACGCCAATATCACCGCCCGCCTGCGGGTCAGTGAGCGCACGGTCAAGCGCTACATGGTCAGGGCGTGCGAGCATTGCCTGTTGGTGGCGCTGTGAACGCGCGCACTCAGCGCATCACCCTCCAACAGGTGCATTGCGGATGTCCCTGAACTCTCTGATTCGCCCCTTGCCCACGCCTGTGCGCCAGCGTGCAAAATGTGCTCGACATCGCCTACTGGCCTGACCTGGCGGGTATCGGCAACGGTCGGTTTCTGATGCCTAGCGGGCCAAGGCCTGGTTCGGCTTGTAGAACAGGAAGTGCGTCGTCTGGGCCGTCTTGCGATAGGCCTTGGCCCAGTCGGGGCGGACGCTACGGTCATGGAAATACAGGGCGCCGCCGGTGGGGTCCTTGAGCTGCTGGTTGAGTGCCTTGCGGGCGATTTCCTTGGCCACGGCGTAGCGCTGCGCTTCTTCCACCTGATCGGGGCGCCCGTCGCACCACCAGGAGAACTGGCAGCTCTTGCTCTCGACTCCCTGCTTGACCACCGCGCAGATACTGTCGGGGAAGCCTTCGTGGCCGAGGCGATTGAGCACCACGCTGGCCACCGCGCTCATGTCCTCGGCGTCGGCGCCCTTGGCTTCCCAGTAGATGGTGCGGGCCAGGCAGGTGATGCTGTCGTCCATCGGCGCCTGGCCCGCCGGGTCGACGGCCTGGACTTCGCCGGGAGTCAGGGTTTCCTGTTTTTTCGGCGGCGGGGCGTCCTCGACCACCTTCTCCTCGAGCACCTGCGCCTTGTCTTCGGCAACGGCGGCCTGCTGGCTGTCAGCGGCGGGGAGGGGGCCTGCGAGCAGGGTCAGGGACACACCGAACAGCATCCACGCAAGGCGCATGATCGAGACTCCGCGAGAGGGCTGCTCACAGTCTAGCCGTTCGGCTTCAATTCAGTGTCAGGCTCAGCACCAGGGGCAGGGTCGCGGCGGCGGTGATGGTCTGCAGGGCGATGATGGTGGCCATCAACGGTGCATTGCCGCCCATCTGCCGGGCCATCACATAGGACGAGGAAGCGGTGGGCAGTGCCTGGAACAGCACCGCCACCACCGCTGCCTGGCCACCCAGCCCGAGCAACCGGCACAGGCCCCAGGTAGTCACCGGCATGACCAGGAACTTGAATAGCGACGCCGCCAGCACCGGCCTGACCTGCTGGCCCAGTCGCGCCCCGCCGAGCGCCGCGCCGACGCACAGCAAGCCAAGCGGCAGCGCCGCCTGGCCCAGGGCCTTGACCGTGGGCTCCAGGCCGGCCGGCAGGCCGAGGCCGGTTACCCGTAGCAACAGGCCAGCCGCGCAGCCGATGATCAACGGGTTGGCGAAGATCGCCTTGAGCACTGTGGTCGGTGAGCTGTGGCGTGCGCTGAAGCGGGCGAATACCAGCACACAGAGCAGGTTGACCAGCGGCACGATGGCGGCGTTGGCCACCGCCGCCAGGGCGATGCCGGCAGTGCCGTAGAGGCCGGCGGCCAGGGTGGCGCCAATGTAGTTGTTGAAGCGCACGCCACCCTGGAACACCGAGGTGAAGTCGCCGCCGTCATGGCTGGCGACGCCCTGGTAGAGCACCAGCAGCAGGGCGCCGAGCAGGGTCGAGAGCATCAGCACGCCGACCATGCCCAGTACCGGCACGCCTTCAAGGTTGGCGGTGGCCAGGCCGTGCAGGAACAACGACGGCAGCAGCACGTAATAGCTCAGGCGTTCGGCGCCGGGCCAGAAGGTTTCGGCGAGAAAGCCACGGACCCGCAGCCAGGTGCCCAGGGCGATGAGCAGGATGATCGGGACGAGAGTAGTGAGCAGCAGGTGGAGCATGGCGGGTGGTCCGTGGCCGGGTACAGGCACAGACTAGCGGAGTTGAGTGAGCAGAAAAAACGGTGTTTTCTTGAGTGACCGTTGAGAAAAAATGCACTGTCTACACCGCTGCGTAGCGCTTTCGCCAGTATTCAAGCCTCGAGCGCGGTCTTCAACACCGCGCTCAGGTGCCGCCGCTGGCTCTTTTCATGTTCCAGCAGCACCATGCGCCGGATCAGCTGCGGTTCACCGAAGGGCAGCACGGTGGCGGCGGGCAGCCGGTCGAGGTCGTCGTCGCTCATGGGGATGACCGCCACCCCGAGCCCCATGGCCGCCATGCGCGCCAGGGCCTCCTGGCTGTCCAGCTCCATCTGTTCGTTGACTTGCAGGCGCTGGCGGCGCAGTTCCTGTTCGATCTGGCGGCCGGCCCATGCGCGTTTGTCGAAGCGCAGGAACGGCTGGCTGGCGAGCAGCGCAGACAAGCTCTGGCCCGACAGATCCGGGCTGGCGATGGCCCAGAAGCGGTCCTCGAACAGCGGCGTGTACTGCAGGCTTTGCGGGTAGGGGCTGACCGGTTCGGTAGTGATCGCCGCGTCCAGCTCGCCATCTTCCACCCGTCGGGCGAGTTCCGCAGACATGCCCGACACCACGCTGACATGCAGCTCGGGGTGGTGCGCCTTGATCCACACCAGTGCCCTGGGCAGGCGCCGGGCGAGCACGGTGTGGATCGCGCCGATGCGCAGGCGACCGCGCAGGCTGGTGCCACTGGCCAGGGTGTCGGCCAGTTCGTCGTAGGCAGCCAGGATGCCTTCGGCGCGGGCCACCGCCAGTTGGCCGGCCTCGGTCAGCATCACCTGGCGGCGGCTGCGGTCGAACAGGGCAACCTGCAGCTCGTCTTCCAGGGTCTTGATGTGCAGGCTCACCGCCGAAGGGGTCAGGCTCAGCAGGTCGGCGGCGCGGGCGAAGGTGCCATGGCGGGCGATGGTGACCAGGGTGCGCAGGGCTTTGAGGGACACGCGGGGCTCCGGTTCGTGACGTGGCGGGCTCACCCTGTCGAGGGCAATAGGTACGATACGCGAATGCGAGCCTCAACGCCCGGGGCGTCCGTATGCCTGGCTGATGCGGTCGATCACCATCGCCAGCGCGACGATCGCCAGGCCCGCCTCGACGCCTTGGCCGACGTTGAGGGTCTGGATACCGGCCAGCACGTCCTCGCCCAGCCCGCGGGCGCCGATCATCGAGGCTACCACCACCATCGACAGGGCCATCATCACCGACTGGTTGAGCCCGGCCATGATGCTTGGCAGGGCCAGCGGCAAGGCGATGCGTCGCAGCCGTTGCCAGCGGCTGGCACCCAGGCCGTGGGCGGCCTGCAGCAGCGACGGGTCGATCTGCGAAAGGCCCAGCTCGGTCAGGCGCACCAGTGGCGGCAGGGCGTAGATCAGCGTGGCGAACACTGCCGGCACCTTGCCCAGGCCGAACAGCATCAGCACCGGGATCAGGTAGACGAAGGCCGGCAGGGTCTGCATCACGTCGAGCACCGGCAGGATCAGGCGCCGGGCCAGGGGCCGGGTGGCCAGCAGGATGCCCAGCGGCACCCCGATCAGCACGCACAGGCCGGTGCTGACCAGCACCAGGGCGAGGGTCTGCAGCAGCTTGTCCCACAGCCCGAGCATGCCAATCAGTGCCAGCAGTAGTGGCAGCATCAACGCCCGGACCAGGCTGCGGCTGGCATGCCAGGCCAGCAGGCCGACCAGCACCAGCAGCAGCCACCAGGGCAGCAGGCGGAGCAGGTTTTCCAGGCCTAGCAGCAGTTGCAGCAACTGGTCGGAGACGGTGCGCAGATGGTCGCCATAGTGCAGGACCAGCCAGTCGACAAGGCGGTTGACCCAAGCGGCGAAAGAAAATTGCAGGGCTTCGGGAAAACCACCGCTCACAGGCCGGCCTCGACCTTGGCGGCGTTTTCGGCGGGCAGCCAGGCCTTCCACACCGCGGGGTTTGCACGCAGGAAGGCGATCGCCGCGTCGCGGGGTTTCTGCCGGGTTTCGCTCATGCGCGCCAGGGCCTTGTTCAGGGTGTCGATGGGCAGGTCGACTTTCTCGAATACGGCGACCAGTTCCGGGTGGGCGTCACGAAACGCCTTCGACACCCCGATCGAGAGCTTGGCCGGCAGCGAACGGCTGCCTTTGGGAGCGGGATTGGCGGGATCTGTGAGGGTGGCCCAGGCGGCTGCATCGAACGGGGGCTCTTCGAGGCGTACCAGGTCGTAGCGGCCCATCAGCGGAGTAGGGCTCCAGTAGTAGAACAGCACGGGCTTGCCGAGCTTGATCTTGGCGGTGATCTCGGCGTCGAGGGCCGCGCCGGTGCCGCTGCGGAAGTTGTTGTACAGCCCGTCCAGGCCATAGGCCTTGAGCTTCTGGCTGTTGACGGTCTCGGAAGTCCAGCCGCTGGGGCTGTTGAGGAAGCGGCCCTTGCCGGGCGCCTCGGGGTCGTCGAATACCTGGGGGTAGCGTTTGAGGTCGTCGACGCTGCGCAGGTCCGGCGCAAGGGGTTCGAGGTTGCGTGCCGGGTCGCCCTTTATGATGTAGGCCGGTACCCACCAGCCTTCCTCCGCGTTCTTCACCGTGTCGCCCAGGGCGAACACCTGGCCGGCCTGCTCGGCCTTGACCCAGGCGGGGCTGCGCCCGGCCCATTCCTCGGCGATCACTTGCAGGTCGTTGCGCGCCAGGGCCACTTCCATGCTCACGGTGCTGCCGGGCAGGGTGTCGGTGGGGTAGTCGTAGCCACGTTCGACGATCAGGCGCAGGATCTCGGTGGTCAGTGCGCCGCTTTCCCAGCCGATGGCGCCGAAGTGGATGGGTTGCTCGGCCGCAGCGGCGGAGTCGGTGCTGGCCAGGCCGAAGGCAAGGAGCAGGCTGGCCAGCAGGGTAGGAACTTTCTTCATCGGGGCCTCGTCGGTGCCGGTCCGTGGGTTCCGGCAAAAGTGTAGACGACGAGGCTTTGCAGCCGAGACCACCTGCGAGCGGCCCCGGCGTTTGGCAGTTAAACGCGGAACTGATCCATCAACCCCTGCTGCTGGTTGGCCAGGCTGTTGAGCGACTGGCTGACCCGTGCCGATTCGTTGGCCTGGCCGCTCAGCGACTCGGTCACGTCACGGATGGTGGCGACGTTGCTGTTGATCTCCTCGGCCACCGCGCTCTGTTCCTCGGCGGCGCTGGCGATCTGCAGGTTCATGTCGGTGATCACGGTCACCGCCTGGCCGATGCGCTGCAGCGCGGTAACGGCCTGGCCGACCTGTTCCACGCCACCCTGGGCCTGGCGATGGCTGCTGTCCATGGCGCCGACCACTTCCTGGGTGCCGGCCTGCAGGGCCTCGATCACCTGGCGGGTTTCCTCCACCGACTCCTGGGTACGGCGCGCCAGGTTGCGCACTTCGTCGGCGACCACGGCGAAGCCGCGGCCAGCCTCGCCGGCACGGGCCGCCTCAATCGCGGCGTTGAGCGCCAGCAGGTTGGTCTGCTCGGCGATCGAGCGAATGACCTCGAGCACCGAACCGATCTTCTCGCTGTTGCGCGCCAGGCCCTCGACCTGGGCCATGGCGCCGCTCATGTCGGCGGCCAGGGTATCGATGCTGGTGGTGGTGCGGTCGATCACCGCCAGGCCTTCGCGGGTGGCCTGGTCGGCTTCACGCGCGGCCTGGGCGGCCTGGGCCGCGCTGCGGGCGACATCCTGGGCAGTGGCGCTCATTTCGTGGGAGGCGGTGGCCACCTGGTCGACCTGGCGGTACTGCTGTTCCATGCCGGCGCTGGTCTCGGCGGCGATGGCCGCGGACTGGTCGGCGGTGCCGCGGGCGGCCTGGACCGAGCGCTTGACCTCGGCGATGGTCGGCTGCAGCTTGTCGAGGAAGCGATTGAACCAACCGGCCAGTTCGCCCAGTTCGTCCTGCTTGTCGTATTGCAGGCGGCGGGTCAGGTCGCCTTCGCCGCTGGCGATGTCCTTGAGCATGGCGGCCACGCCAAGGATCGGCCGGGTCACGCCGCGGGCCATCAGCCACACCAGCAGCAGGCCGGCGATGGCGGCGGCCAGGCCCAGGCCCAGTTCGAGCAGGGTGCCGCTGGTGTTGAGGGCGTCGAGTTCTACCTTGAGCGCCTCGGCCGGCCCGGTCAGGGCGCTTTCCGGTACGTCCAGCAGCACGCCCCAGGGCTTGCCGCCGGGGATCGGCTCGAAGGCGGCCAGTACTTTCAGGCGCTGCTGGTCATGGAGGATCTGCAGCTTGCCTTCGGCGAGCTTGCGCACCAGTTCCGCGCCCTGGGTCCGGTCGACCTGGTCGAAGCGCTGGGCCAGCTTGCCGGCATCGGCGCTGTAACCGGCCAGCAGGCCCACGGGGCTGAGGATGCCGACGGTGGTCTGGCCCTCGTAAAGGCTGCGGCTGGCGGTCTGGCTCAAAGCCTGCAAACTGTTGAGGTTGATGTCGATGGACAGGGTGGCGATGACCTTGTCGCCAGCCTTGAGCGGGAAGACGATGCTGGTCATCAGCACCCGCTGGCCGTCGATGTCATAGAAGTACGGCTCGACCACGCACACTGTGCCGGTGCTGCGCGGGCACACCCACCAGGTGTTGGCCGGCTGGCCGCTGGGGCCGATCTCGGTGTTGGCCATGTCGTGCTCGGGCAGCGCCATCGAGGTCAGCTGGCCGACCCGCGGCTGCGACCAGTACAGGGCGAAGCGCCCGGTCTCGTTGCTGCCCAACTCGCCCTGGCCGGCGAACAGCTTGTCCTTGCCATCCAGCGCGCCCGGTTCGAACACCAGCGACAGGCCGAGCAGGTCGGGGTTGGCCTGCAGCGCGGCACGCACCTGGGCAGTCATGTCCTGGCGCAGATCGTAGGCGTCGAGGAAGCGCTTTTCCGCCTGCTCACGCAGGAACAGCACCTGGCGGGCGAAACCGGCGCCGTACTGGTAGGCGTCCATGAACTGACGACGGATGTTCAGGGCCTGGACCTCGCCCTGGGACTCGATGCGCGACTGGGCCGAGTCGGAGAGCATGCGCATGCTGCTGGCTTTCACCAGGTCCGAACTGTGGTCCATGCGGTACAGCGAAAGGCCGACGAGCAGGGTGACGATTGCCGCCAGGCACAGGCCCGCCAGCAGGGTGATCTTCCATTGGATGGAGAGTTGTCGCAGCAAAGGCATGGGGAAAATCCCTTGTAATAGGTTTGATGCTGCCGACTGTGTCGGCTTGCTCGGATTTTTCTTTATTCAAACGTTCAATTAAACCCTGCGACTTTCGTCTATTCCCTACAAAGGGCCGCGGCGCAGACGCTTTTGACTTCTGCCGGTCTGTGCTTCAGAGTGTGCGCCCTTCATAACAACATCCCCTGGTCCGGCCACTGCCTGCGCGCAGTCTGTCGCCGGAATGCCCGCTTTTTGTCTGTCGTAACGAGGTTTGCACACCATGAATGCAGTGATTGCCGCGGTCGGGCTCATGCTGATCCTGAGCCTGTCCCGTGTGCATGTGGTCATCGCCCTGATCATCGGCGCCCTGGCCGGAGGCCTGGTCGGTGGGCTGGGTATCGAGGGCACCCTCAAGGCCTTCAATGGTGGCCTGGGTGGCGGTGCCACGGTGGCGTTGTCGTACGCGCTGCTCGGCGCCTTCGCGGTGGCCATTGCCAAGTCCGGCCTGGCCCATGCCCTGGCCGATCGGGCCCTGGCGATGATCGATCGCCAGGGCCATGCCGACGGTGGCAAGATCAAGTGGCTGCTGATCGGCTTGATGCTGGTGGTGGCGGTGTCGTCGCAGAACATCCTGCCGATCCACATCGCCTTCATCCCGTTGCTGGTGCCGCCGCTGCTGTACGTGCTGACCCGCCTGCGCATCGACCGCCGGCTGATTGCCTGCGTGATCACCTTCGGCCTGATCACCCCGTACATGTTCCTGCCGGTCGGTTTCGGCAACATCTTTCTAAACGAGATCCTGCTGGCCAACGTCGCCCGCGCCGGCGTCGACGTGAGCGGGGTCAATGTCACCCACGCCATGGCCATTCCCGCCGCGGGCATGCTCGCCGGCCTGTTGCTGGCGGTGTGCTTCAGCTACCGCAAGAAACGTGATTACGACCTGGCGCGGATCGAGCAGGTCGAGCAGGTCAGCGTGCAGTACAACCCGGTGACCCTGCTGGTGGCCGGGGTGGCGATCGCCGCGGCGTTCATCATCCAGCTGTGGCTGGACTCGATGATCATCGGCGCGATGGTCGGCTTCCTGATCTTCTCGCTGTCGGGGATCGTGCGCTGGAAGGACACCGACGACCTGTTCACCGAAGGCATGAAGATGATGGCGATGATCGGCTTCATAATGATTGCTGCCTCCGGCTTCGCCGAAGTGATGAAGGCCACCGGCGAGGTGAAGAGCCTGGTGGAGACCTCGGCGCAATGGATCGACCACAGCAAGGGCATTGGTGCGTTGCTGATGCTGCTGGTGGGGCTGCTGGTGACCATGGGCATCGGTTCGTCGTTTTCCACCGTGCCGATCCTGGCGGCGATCTTCGTGCCGCTTTGCGTGCAGTTGGGCTTCGATCCGCTGGCCACCGTGTGCATCGTCGGTACTGCCGGTGCACTAGGCGATGCCGGTTCGCCGGCTTCGGACTCGACCCTGGGGCCGACCTCCGGGCTGAACGTGGATGGCCAGCACCACCATATCTGGGACACCGTGGTGCCGACGTTCCTCCACTACAACCTGCCGCTGCTGGCGTTTGGCTGGTTGGCGGCGATGACGCTCTGATTCCGAGGGGCCAGCGTGGGAGCGGGCTAGCCCCGCGATCACCGGCGCAGCCGGTGCCATATGACGCATCGCTCCCACGCGCCCCAGGAGAGCACAGGCCGCCTCTGATCAGCCGCGGGTCGGCGCCGGCACGATACGGTTGAGGACGGTGCTGCCGTCCTTGCTGCGGGTCAGGTATACCGGCAGCACCTTGGGCAGCGTGTCGACCAGGCGTTCCACCTCGCGGGTGCTGTAGATGCCACTGATGCGAATGTTGGCGGTGCTGTCGTCGGCCAGGATGAGCGGTTTGTCCAGGTAACGGTTGATCACCGGCAGCGCCTGGCCGAGGCTGAGGTTGTCCAGCACCAGCCTGCCGCTGCGCCAGGCCAGACTGTTGGCGTAGTCGTCGCTCTGGTTCAGTTCGGGTTCGAAATCGCCCTTGTGGTAGCTGGCCTGCATGCCCGGGCCAAGGCGATAGCCGCCGGAGCCGCCGCCGCTGCTGACCAGCACCGAACCTTCCACCAGCGTCACCTTGACCTGGTCCTGGTACTTCCACACGTTGAACTGGGTGCCGGTGACCCGGGTCTGGCCGTCGGCAGCGTGGACGATGAACGGGTGGCTGCTGTCGTGGGTGACCTTGAAGAATGCCTCGCCCTTGATCAGGGTGACCCGGCGCTCATCCTTGAAGTTCAGGAAGCGCAGCTCGCTGTTGAGGTTCAGCTCGACGCTGCTGCCGTCGCCCAGGCGTACCTGCCGCAGGTGGTCGCTGGCTTCGAAATGCTGGTAGCCATTGGGCAGCCAGCCCTGTTCCCAGCCGAGCCAGCCTGCCAGCGGCAGGGCGAGCAGGGCGATGGCCGCGGCGGAGGCGAACGGGCGCCAGTGGCGCGTCGCCGCCGGGCGCGGCACGGGCAGCGGGATCACCTGGGCGGTGCGCGGCAGCAGATCGGCGGTGTCCCAGATTTCCAGCATCGCCTGGTATTCCTCGGCATGCCGCGGGTCGGCAGCCAACCATTGGCCGAACGCCTCACGCTCGGCCGCCGTGCAATCGTCGGCGTGCAGGCGCATGCACCAATGCGCGGCGGCATCGGTGATTGCATCGTCTTCGCTTGGAATGTGGCGGTCCTGATTCATCGCGGCTCCCGGTTTTGCGGCATTCTACCCCCGGGCGGGGGGTTCCGAGAACGAGTTAATGGCGAATGACTATCAATTGTGCAGTTTTTCGTCGTATCTGCGGTTGGGTTTCATCTGCGACAGGGCAGGGGACTTCGTGGGCGTCGACCAGGGCGGTAGCGCCAAGCCTTGACTTTTTCTTGCGCCACACGCTAGTTTCCCAGCCCATGAACCTATTCCCGCAGTACAGCGCCCTCAGCATTATTACCGCCATTATCAGATTGGCGGGCTAGCGCACACATGCACTGAACCCGCCCTGGAGGCGGGTTTCTTCTCTCTGACTCCTGGGCACGACAAAAAAACCAGGAGTCATCGATGACCAGCCTCAGCGCCACCCCTCGTACCCCGGCAACCCCCCAACAACTGCTGTCCGAGCAAGTGCGTCGGATTCTCTCGGCGCCGGTGTACGACCTGGCCATCGAAACCCCCTTGCAAGCGGCGCCGGCCCTGTCGGCCAGCCTGGGCAACCAGGTCCTGCTCAAGCGCGAAGACCTGCAACCGACGTTCTCCTTCAAGATCCGCGGCGCCTACACCCGTCTGTCACGCCTGACACCCGCACAGCGCGCCCGCGGCGTGATCACCGCTTCGGCCGGCAACCATGCCCAGGGTGTGGCCCTGGCCGCGTCGCACCTGGGCATCAAGGCCACCATCGTCATGCCGACCACCACACCCTCGCTCAAGGTCGAAGGCGTGCGCTCACGGGGCGGCCATGTGGTGCTGCACGGCGAGAGCTTTCCGCACGCATTGGCCCACGCCCTGCAACTGGCCGATCGCGACGGCGCCACCTTCGTACCGCCGTTCGACGACCCCGATGTCATCGCCGGGCAGGGGACCGTGGCCATGGAGATCCTGCGCCAGCACCCGGGCCCGTTGCATGCGATCTTCGTCCCCGTCGGCGGCGGTGGCCTGATCGCAGGGATCGCCGCCTATGTCAAGTACCTGCGCCCGGAGGTCAAGGTGATCGGCGTCGAACCGCAGGACTCCAACTGCCTGCAGGCCGCCCTGGCCGCAGGTGAGCGGGTGATCCTGCCGCAGGTCGGTACCTTCGCCGACGGTGTGGCGGTGGCGCAGGTGGGGGCGCACTGCTTCGAGCTGTGCCGCCACTTCGTCGACGAGGTGGTGACGGTCGGCAGCGACGAACTGTGCGCCGCGATCAAGGACATCTACGATGACACCCGCTCGATCACCGAGCCTTCCGGCGCCCTGGCGGTGGCCGGCATCAAGCGCTACGTGGCCCGTGAAGGGCTGCAAGGGCAGACCATGGTCGCCATCGACTCCGGCGCCAACGTCAACTTCGACCGCCTGCGCCACGTGGCCGAGCGCGCCGAGTTGGGCGAGCAGCGCGAGGCGATCATCGCCGTGACCATCCCCGAGCGCCCCGGCAGTTTCCGCGCGTTCTGCCTGGCCCTGGGCAAGCGCCAGATCACCGAGTTCAACTACCGCTACTACCCAGGCAAGGAGGCACGCCTGTTCGTTGGCGTGCAGACTCACCCGCAGCAGGACCCGCGGCAACAGTTGCTGGCCAGCCTGGGCGAACAGGGCTACCAGGTGCTCGACCTGACCGACAACGAACTGGCCAAGCTGCACGTGCGCCATACCGTCGGCGGTCACGCGGCACCCGGCGCCGGTGAGCGCGTGCTGCGCTTCGAATTCCCCGAGCGCCCGGGGGCATTGCTGGGCTTCCTCGAGCGCCTGGGCAAGCGCTGGAACATCAGCCTGTTCCACTACCGCAACCATGGCGCGGCACAGGCACGGGTGTTCGCCGGGCTGGAGGTGCCCGAGGACGAGTTGGCCGGGTTGCCACGGGCACTGGACGAGATGGGCTACCAGTACTGGGACGAGACGGAGAATCCGGCCTATCGGTTGTTCATGGGGTAGGCCGGGTTGCGCTGGATCAATGCCCACCTGCCCATTCCGGCGGATGCTGAAAACCTACCGTCAGCTTGAGAGGACCCCGGCCATGAGCAGCACGTTCTTCATCCCCGCCGTAAACATCATGGGTATCGACTGCCTTGAAGAGGCGATGGCGGCGATTGCCGGCTATGGCCTGCGCAAGGCGCTGATCGTCACCGACGTCGGACTGGCCAAGGCCGGTGTGGCCGAGCGCATCGCCGGCATGCTGGCCATGCGCGACATCGATTCGCGGGTGTTCGACGGCGCCAAGCCCAACCCGAGCATCGCCAACGTCGAAGCGGGCCTGGCGATGCTGCGCCGCGAGGGCTGTGACTGCGTGATCTCCCTGGGCGGTGGCTCGCCCCACGACTGCGCCAAGGGCATCGCGCTGTGCGCCACCAACGGCGGGCATATCAGCGACTACGAGGGCGTCGACCGCTCGAGCAAGCCGCAGCTGCCGCTGATCGCGATCAACACCACGGCGGGCACCGCCAGCGAAATGACCCGCTTCTGCATCATCACCGACGAGGCGCGCCACGTGAAAATGGCCATCGTCGACCGCAACGTCACGCCGATCCTGTCGGTCAACGATCCGGCGCTGATGGTCGGCATGCCCAAGGGGCTCACCGCGGCCACGGGCATGGATGCGTTGACTCATGCCATCGAGGCCTATGTGTCCACCGCGGCCACACCGATCACCGATGCCTGCGCGCTCAAGGCCATCAGTCTGGTCAGTGCCAACCTGCGCCAGGCGGTCGCCGACGGCGGTGACCTGGTAGCGCGGGAGAACATGGCCTACGCCCAATTCCTCGCGGGCATGGCGTTCAACAATGCCTCGCTGGGCTATGTGCATGCCATGGCTCACCAGTTGGGTGGCTTCTACGACTTGCCCCATGGTGTGTGCAACGCGGTGCTGCTGCCCCATGTGCAGCGCTTCAATGCCAAGGTCAGCGCCGCGCGCCTGCGTGATGTGGCCAAGGCCATGGGGGTGAAGGTCTGCGCGCTGGACGCCGAGCAGGGGGCCGGCGCTGCGATTTCGGCCATCGAGCACCTGGCGGCGGCCATTGGCATCCCGGCCGGGCTGGCGGAACTGGGGGCCAAGGTCGAGGATGTGCCGGTGCTGGCGGTCAATGCGTTGAAGGATGCCTGCGGGTTGACCAATCCACGGGTGGCCAGCCAGGTGGAGATCGAGGCGATCTTCAAGGCGGCGTTCTAGCCTTTAGGTGATCACCGATAAGGGATGTGCGTCTGTGGAACCGAGCGCCGCCCGCGCGGCGCATCGCGGATGAATCCGCTCCTACATTTGCTGCAACGTGCCGAACCTGTCAGGCCATGGTTGCCAGCCTTGGCGCAGGGCTTGAGATAGGTGGGGGCGGCGGCAATGCCCACCGAAACATCGCGTCGAGCGGACGAGGCTTACAACCATGGCCTATCAGGCATGGCCACGTTGCAACAGATGTAGGAGCGGATTCATCCGCGATGCGCCGCGCGGGCGGCGCTCGGTCTAACAGACACCCCATACCTACAGCTGAACACCGCAAAGCTCCTGAGAATCTATAAATCAGCGTTCGCGCATGAAGAACCCGGCCACATATTTGCGGAAGGTGTCCAGGCTCTTGAAGTCGGCGTAGCGCTTGAAGTTCTCGGTATCCGGCTCCGGCCCGATCGGTTGCTCCAGCAGCGATACCGACAGCACCCGGTCCTGGTCCGAGGTCAGCACCAGTTCATCCATCACTTGGCCGCCAATCACCGGACGGCGCATCAGCACCTTGACGCCCTTGCCGGCCATCCAGTCGATCAGCGACACCAGCGCCTTGAGCGGTTCGCGTTCTTCGTCGCGGTACACCGGGAACAGGTGCCCGCGCGACAGCACCGGCACGCTGGCGACGTGGATCAGTTCGTAGAAATGGCTGCCGGCGGTGGCCGGCGAGTACAGCGCCAGGGCTAGCAGTGGGCCGCTGGCGCGGTTGCCGCCCCAGTACTGGTGGTGGCCCTGGAAGTCGAATCCGTCCTCGCTGCGGTTGTTGAACAGCTTGCGCCCCTTGACCTGGTCCACGCAGTCGAGCAGCAGGCCATGCCGGCGGTGGTTGCCGAACACCGTGGCCTCGCGCAGGCGTGCCTTGAGCATCATCATGTGCTTCATGTCCAGGCGGGTTTCCAGGTAGTTGCTGGCAGGTACCCGCTCCAGCAGCGGGTAGCGGCTGGCGACAGTGCGCAGGTCGGCGAACTGCGCGGTGAGGTCCTTTTTCAGGTGGCTGGCGTAGACGTTCAGGCCACTGGCCTCGATCCAGGTCAGCAGCAGCGACAGCAGGCGCTGCTGCTCGCGGCGCTCGCCGGGCTCGCGGGACGTTGCGGGTGTTTCGCCGTCACTGGCGCGGCGATAGTCGCAGAGCAGGCGCAGTGGCGCATCCGGCGCCAGCCAGGCCGCTGGCGCGGCGCTTTCCTCGGCACGTTCGCCGGCCTCACGCTCATCCTTGCTGAACGGGCAGCCTGGGGTGTGCTCGGGAGTTTCGGGGTTGTTGCGCAGGAACAGGGTGCCGGTGCTGCCGTTCAACGAGACGTTGAGCACCGGCAGGGCATCCTTGCGGCAGTCGCAGGCCAGCCATTGGTTGGCGCTGCGTATTTTCATCAGCCATTGGTTGGCCTGCAGCAGGCGGGGGCCGGTGAGGGTGCCGTAGGCGAAGCCCACCAGCAATTCGTCCTCTGCCGGGGTCAGGCTGCGCACCAGGGCGCCGGATTTTTCGATGATTCGCATTGAGGGGCAGCTCCAAGCTACAAGCCCCAAGCTTCAGGCAAAGCGCGGCGGCTTTCAACTCGAAGCTTGCAGCCTGGGGCCCGCCGCTCACTGGCCGCCGAACATTTTGGCGGCGCGGGCGCGGATTTCCTCGGGGCTGAGGTCTTCCTTGTGGGTGGAGACGAACCACAGGTTGTTGAACGGATCCTTCAGGGTGCCGCTGCGGTCGCCGTAGAACTGGTCCTGCACCTCGCGTACTGCTGTAGCGCCGGCGCGCAGGGCCTGGGCATAGACTTTGTCGCAATCCTCGACATACAGGTGCAGGCCGACCGCCGGCGTCTCGATGGTCTCGCTGGGCTTGAGGCCGCCCTCCATGTCGCAGGGCGAGCCGAGCATCAGCGAGGAGTCGCCGATTTTCAGTTCGGCATGGCCGATGCTGCCGTCAGGGCCTTCGAGGCGGAACATTTCCATGGCGCCGAAGGCGCTCTTGTAGAATTCGATGGCCTTGGCGGCGTCCTTGATGCCGAGGTATGGGGTCAGGCTGTGCTGGCCTTCGGGGATGGGCTTGGCTGCCATTTGCGTAATCTCCTTTCACGTGGGGTGGGTTGCAACGCCTTGGTGATTAGAGTCGTCTACGCGGGAGGAAAATCGACTGTCGCCTTATATCGTTTGTCTCTAAAAAAGCGAATGGGCCGCGATGCGGCCCGATTTGCTCGGCAGCGTCAGAATATGTAGTCGGTGGTCAGGAAACTCGACTGCCGGTTGCGGATGATCTCGCTGATCAGTTCTTTGTTGGCTTCCTGGAACTTGGTCGCCACCAAGGTGCGGATGGAGAACACGCGCAATGCGTCATGCACCGACAAGGTCCCTTCGGCACTGTTCTTGCGGCCGTTGAACGGATAGGTATCCGGGCCGCGCTGGCATTGGGCGTTGAGGTTGATCCGGCCGACCTGGTTGGCGAAGGTATCGACCAGCGCGCCAATGGTCTGCGGGTCGTTGCCGAACAGGCTCAGCTGCTGGCCGTAGTCGGAATCGAGCACGTAGTCGATCACGCTCTGCAGGTCGCGGTAGGGCACCACGGGCACCAGCGGGCCGAACTGTTCCTCGTGATAGACGCGCATGTCCTGGCTGACCGGGTAGAGCAGCGCAGGGTAGAAGAACGAGCCGCGGCTTTGCCCACCACCTTCGTTGAGCACCCGGGCGCCCTTGGCGGTGGCGTCGGCCACCAGTGCGTCGAGGTAGTCGAGCTTGCCGGGTTCCGGCAGCGGCGTCAGCGCCACGCCGGGCTCCCAGGGCATCCCGGGCTTGAGCGCGGCGAGCTTGCGCTGGAATTTGTCGAGGAATGCCTCGACCACGTCCTCGTGCACGAACAGGATCTTCAACGCGGTGCAACGCTGGCCGTTGAACGACAGGGCGCCGGTGACGGCCTCTTCGACGGCGTTGTCGAGGTCGACCTGGGGCAGGACGATGCCGGGGTTCTTGGCGTCCAGGCCCAGCGCCGCGCGCAGGCGGTGCGGGCGTGGGTGGAGCTTCTTCAGGTCGCTGGCGGCCTTGTGGGTGCCGATGAAGGCGAACACGTCGACCTTGCCGCTGGCCATCAGTGCGCTGACGGTCTCGCGGCCGCGCCCGTAGATGACGTTGATCACCCCAGGCGGGAAGCTGTCGCGGAAGGCTTCGAGCAATGGGCGGATCAGCAGCACGCCGAATTTGGCGGGCTTGAACACCACGGTGTTGCCCATGATCAGCGCCGGGATCAGCGTGGTGAAGGTTTCGTTGAGCGGGTAGTTGTACGGGCCCATGCACAGCGCAACGCCCAGCGGTGCGCGGCGGATCTGGCCAAGGGTGCCCTGCTCGAGCTCGAAGCGGCTGGAGCGACGGTCGAGGTCCTTGAGCGCCTCGATGGTGTCGACGATGTAGTCGCAGGTGCGGTCGAACTCCTTCTCCGAATCCTTGAGGTTCTTGCCGATCTCCCACATCAGCAGCTTGACCACCGCCGTGCGCTGCTCGCGCATGCGCGCCAGGAAAGTTTCGACATGCCCGATACGCTCGGCCACGCGCATGTTCGGCCAGGCGCCGCGGCCCTTGTCGTAGGCGGCCACGGCCGCGTCGAGCGCGGTGAGCGCCGTGTCGGCGTCGAGCAGGGGGGCACTGCCGAGGATGACCTGGCGCTCACTGTCGCCTTCCTTGAGCCAGACCGGGCTGCGCACGGTAGCCAGGGGGCCGGCCCAGTGCCGCAGTTCACCGTTGACCAGATAGTCGCGTTGCTCCAGGGGGGCGGCGAGGCGCCAGGCTTCGGGGATGTCCTCGAGGGCGGGAAACAGCGAGTCGAGCAGACGGTCCATGGGTACTGCACCTCTCAAATCCGGATGATGAAACGCTTCAGCTTGCGAGCATGCGCCGACCTCCGGAAAATTACCAGTCCGGCGCCGTCGTTGCCGATCACTCCTCGAATGGCGGCGGGAGCGCCTTGGCCTCCAGCAGCCTCATTGCGCCGATCGCCAGGCCATAATCCATGGCTCGCGGATCTGCACAGGTGCGCCGCCATTGCCACAGCCGGGTTTGATCGTAGTCTGGCAGATCCGCTGCATTCGTTGGCGCAGTACATCGACACCTCTGGCGCCGGGCCAAGGTCGCCAGCGACCCGGCGCGGGGTTGGGCAGCCGCTGCCAGTGTTCGGGCGTGGCTTCCCGCGCCCAGGCCGGCAGGCATCGCTCAAGAATAGATTGGTGCGGGTTGGAGGTATCCGATGTCCTGTTTGGTTCCTCGCAAAGCTCGCATCAGAGCAGTCGTGATGGCACCGACGGTGGTGCAGATGCATCCCGGCCCGCGGGTTGGGAAAACAGGCCTCAATATTGGCCGCGCAACGCCGATAACTGCTAAATCGACTGCCATCGCCTGCCTATGACCATTCCCCAGCATTCTCCTGAACCTACGCATCTGCCATCCGGCACCGTGCGGCACACGCTCAACCGCCTGTTGCCGGTCGGTCTTGCCCTGGTGGGCATCGGCCTTTCGGTCGCCCTGGGTCACCTCGACGCGCAGCGCGAGCGCAGTGAGCAACTGGGCAACCTGGCAGCCCACCTGGCGGGGATGCGGGGTGCGCTGGAGGCGCAGCTGGGCGCGGCGTTCGGCGAGGCCGAAGGCATCGCCCAGCTGATCAGTGCCGACGGCGGCATCAGCCCCGCGCATTTCCATGGCATGGCCCGCGATGCCTTGCAGTCGGTGCCGTACATGCGCCATATCGCGCTGGCGCCGGATGATGTGATCAGCGATGTCTACCCGTTGTCCGGCAACGAGCGGCTGATCGGGCTGGATTACCGCCAGTTGCCGGAGCAGTTTCCCTTGCTGCGCTCGGCCCGCGAGCATGCCCAGCCGGTGCTGGCCGGCCCGCTGCAGCTGTATCAGGGCGGGCGGGCGTTGATCTACCGGCGGCCGGTGTTCGTCACTGGCAACCGCGGCGTGCGTTTTTACTGGGGCAATGTCTCGATCGTTGCCGATATCGACCGATTGCTGCACACGGCGGGGCTGCGCCCGGACACCGAGTTCGAGCTGGCCGTGCGCGGGGGCGATGGCAAGGGCGCCGAAGGCGCGCTGATCTGGGGCGACCCACGGCTGTTCGACGAGCCGCAGGTGAAGATGACCGTGGAGGTGCCGGGCGGCCTCTGGCAATTGGTCGCCGCGCCACGGGGTGGCTGGTCGGGGCTGGACTTGTTCGGCTCGCCGCTGTTCCTGTTCGCCTTGAGCTGCACGGGTGTGTTCAGCCTGTTTGTCGCGCAGCTCAATCGCAAGCAGCGTCTGCTCGAGCAACGCAATCGCGAGCTGCAGCGCTACCAGGCCCAGCTCGAACGCCTGGCCCACTACGACACCATCACCGGGTTGCCCAACCGCATCCTGTTCCAGCAGCAACTGAGCACTGCCATTTTACAGGGCCATGGCCTGGCGGTGCTGATGCTCGACATCGACGGTTTCAAGCAGGTCAATGACAGCCTGGGGCACCCGATGGGCGATCTGCTGCTGCAGCAGGCGACCGCACGCTTCCTGCAGGAGCTCGACAGTCAGGACCGGCTCTGCCGCCTGGGCGGCGACGAGTTCGTGTTCATGCTGCAAGGCGCCCAGGGGCAGGTGAGCCAGCAGGTCCGCGCCTTGCTGCGTTGCCTGCAGCGGCCATTCGACCTTAATGGCAACGCCGCCCTGGTTACTGGCAGCATTGGCCTGGCCTGGTGCCCGCAGCATGGCGAGGACGCCGACAGCCTGTTGCGCCATGCCGACACCGCCATGTACGCCGCCAAGGAGGCCGGCCGCGATGCCTGGCGGCCTTATCACCCGGACATGACCGAGCGCCTGCAGCAGCGCCTGGAGCTGGAGCGCAATCTGCGCCGGGCGCTGGAGCACAACGAGTTCGAGCTGTGGTACCAGCCCAAGGTTGACCTGTTCAGCGGGCAGCTGGAGGGCGTCGAGGCGCTGTTGCGCTGGCGCGACCCGGAGCATGGCCTGATCTCGCCCGGTGAGTTCATCCCCCTGGCCGAGCGCACCGGGTTGATCATCCCGCTCGGCGAGCGGGTGCTGGAACTTGCCTGCGCCCAGTTGGCCGAATGGCGCGCCAGTGATGGCCTGCCCGGGCCGCTGGCGATCAACGTAGCGGCCCTGCAGATTGAGCGCAGCGACTATGTGACCAGCCTCGCCTCGGCGCTGGAGCGCCACGGCCTGCCGGCCAACCTGCTGGAGGTGGAGATCACCGAGAGCCTGCTGATGGAAAGCCAGCAGCAAGCCTGCGCGGTGCTGGCGCAATTGCAGGCCATGGGCGTGGCCACGGCGGTGGACGACTTCGGTACCGGTTATTCGTCACTGGCCTATCTGCGCGCGCTGCCGATCGACCACCTGAAGATTGACCGGGCCTTCATCAAGGACCTGCCCGCAGACGACGACGCGGTGGCCATCGCCAGGGCGATCATCGATCTCGGGCATGCCCTGGGGTTTCGCATCACCGCCGAAGGCATCGAGACTCAGGAGCAGTACGATTTCCTGCGCCACGCCGGTTGCGACCAGGGGCAGGGCTTTTTGCTCGGGCGGCCGATGCCGGCCGAGGCACTGCGCGGCTGGCTGGCCGACAACCACGAGCGCCGGCATCGGCCGCCGGGGCGCTAGCGGGTGGGCTTTCAACCCATCTCCTGGATGCCCAGGCTCGCATACCCCACCCGTGGCACCTGCCCCAGGCGCTGCTCGACCAACGCCAGCAGCGATTCGCCGCTGGCCAGGTAGGCATCGCCGAAATCGTGCCCGCCCAGCGCGCTGGGATGGGCGACTACCTCCAGCACGCCGTGTGCGGGGGCCAACCCGGCCTTGAGGTCGGCCGGGGTGCAGACGAAGTCGGCGGTGCTTCCGGCGAGCTGGCGCAGGCGCCGGTTGAGCAGGCTCTTGAACATGCGCTTGGCCGGCCCGATGTTGTGCCCCACATTGCGTGCCAGGCGGATCGGCACCCCTTGGACGCGGGCGAAGCGGGCGACGATGACGCCCACTGGCCAGATGTTGTGCACGTGCTGGTGCGAGTCCAGGTGGCTTGGCATCAGGCCATGATCCAGGCAGTGTTTCCACTGGGCCTCCAGTTCCGCTTCCACGGCGGCCCGCTCGCGGCGCGACAGGTGCAGGGTGCGTTGCTTCAGGCGCAGGTCGAACTCGCCATGGGGCGTGCAGAAGCGCGGCTCGGCGAGGATCGCCTGGCTCAGCGGGCGGCCGTAGGTGAGGTTGAAGTGCAACCCCACCCGTCCCTTGAGCGCCGGCTGCTGGGCCAGCATGCAGGCGGTGGCGAAGGCCGGCATGTTGGCCATGGCCGTGGCCGAGCTGATCAGCCCGGCCTGGAAGGCATGCAGGATGACTGCGTTGGTGTGGGCGCTGAGGCCGAAATCGTCAGCGTTGACTATGACCTGGGATGGCATCCGGGCGCTCCTGTGGCGGGGTGGGGGCGACAACATCGGCTTCCTGGCGCGGCGAGCGTCTGCGCAGGCGTGGCTTGAACCAGTGCCAGCAGCGTAGCGCCAGACCCAGCAGCACGCCGTCGGGGCGCCAGCTGTAGCTGCTCAGGCGCCACTGTTCGACCTGGCCGGTCATGCGCTCGTGCAACTGGTGGCTGGAGTTGTCCAGGCTGACCCGCGAAGCGTCGACCCACTTCCAGTCTTCGTCCAGGCCCCAGTGAATCCATTCCTCCAGCAGCACGCGGCCACTGCCCAGGTCGCGGTACTCAGGAACGAAGGCCAGGTTGTAGTCGTACACCCGGCCGCGCTCCAGCAGGCCCAGGCGGTAACTGATGCAGCGCCCGTCCAGTTCCAGCAGCACCAGGCACACCAGGCCTTCGCCGGCCAGGGCGGTGAAGGCCTGGTACATCCATGGGCGACGCTGGGGGCCGGAGAAGATGCCGACCTCGTCGTCGCCTTTCCAGCTGGTCGCTTCGACGGCGCTGATGGCGTCGAGCAGTTCACCCATGTTCTCGGGAGTGGCCACGACCCGGCGCACGCTGGCACCGCAGGCCTTGATGCGTTTGCGCGCGCGGCGCAGCTTGTAGCGTGGGTCGCCGCTGACTTCCTGGCGGTCCTGTTCGTTGATGCGGTGCACCGGCACCCGGCAGGTCAGGCGCTGCTGCCAGGTGGAGCTGGCGCCGGCCCACTGGCGCAGCCAGCCATCGTGCTCGGCGCTGTCCGGTACTTCACTCAACTGCAGCAAGGCATGCGGTAGCCGCTTGCGTATGGCCTGCAGGACCTGGTCGGCATACAGCGCCGGCAGGTCGATGAGCAGGGCGATGCGGTCGCTCAGCGGGTATCCCAGGTGGCGCACCACCGGGGCGAACAGCGGGCCGAACGGTTCGCGGGCACGGATCAGCGGCAGGCACAGGCACAGGCGTTCGTCCTGGTAGCCGAGCAGGACCTGCAGCCGCTGGCCCGGCAGCAGGGCTGACTCGGCGGCGCGCAGCCAGCCGAGGTGGTTGAACGGCGTGCTGTCGGGCAGGCGCCTGCGCAGCGCCTCGTAGTCGGCGGCGGGAAAGTCGCCGGCGCGCAGCGAGGCGCACCATTTCAGTTGCAGGCCCATGGGGGTCAGCCCGCCGTGGCCGAGGAGGCCGGAGCCTCCGGCTTGCGCAACGGCTCGAGTCGCGAGGCGGTGTAGCGGCTTTCGCGGAAGAACTTCCAGCGGCCAAACAGGCAGTACACGTTCATGATCCGTCCTTGTTCCTGATAACCCATGCGCAGGTGCAGCTTGAGCGCCGGAATATTGTGCTGCTCGCACACGTCCACCACCTTGGTGCAGCCCTGGGCGGCCATGGCCTTCCACAGTTCCAGCTGCAGGTCCACCGACAGCTCGGTACCCCAGTATTTGCGGATCAGCTCGCCGCCGAACTCGAAGAACTCCCCCGGCCCGACCGGGAACCAGCAACCGTAGTAGTGACGGTCGTGGTAATGGCGGCTGCTGCCCCAGATGAATGCCACGGCGTCGTTGTCGTCGTCGAGGAACATCAACCCGGTATGGCCTTCGGCGGCCAGCTCGCGCATGGTCTCGACGCGGTCGCCGAAGTGGCGGGCGAAGGCGCGCACGTTATGCACGGTGATGTGCTCGACCCGCAAGGTGCCGTAGGGCTTGAGCCGGTGCGGCGGCACCGGGCTGACCAGGTCGCGCTCCATCCACAACAGTTCCCAATGATAGAAGACGTAATGCCGGAAGGCGCTACGGCAGGTGGCTCGCAGTCCCTTGCGCTTGATGCGGTCCTGGATCTTGGTGAATGCGGTCATCGTGCCTCCTGGGCATGGCTGATCGAGGTGCGTCTCATGACGCGCTCCAGGTCAGGGCGAATACGGTCTGCCCTGGCAGTTGAAAATGGATCTGGCCATCGGTGCAGCTGAAGCTGGCGCGGCGGCTCTGGTTGTCGGGGCCGAACAGTTCGAGCTGGCCGCTGGGGCAGCCGCCGAGGGTCAGCGTCACCTGCTGCAGGCGCTCGGCCTTGTTCACCCCCAGCAGGCTGCGCTGGTGCTGGCGGGCCATGGCCAGGGCATCGACCTCGAAGGCGTCGTTGTCCAGGGCCAGCACCTGGTCCAGCCAGTGGCGCTGGATGAACTGCTGGGCCAGGCCTACCGGCTTGAGTTCGTAGCGCTGGCCGCCGGCATCGCGCAGCATGCCCTTGGGCCATTCGGGCTCGTCGGCGACATGGAACCAGTTGAGCATGTCGAGCAGGCCGTCACTGGCGGCGTTGATCACCACCGAGGCCCACCACAAGCCGGCGTAGTGGGTGTTCTGCTCGTAGGGGCTCAGGCTCGAGCCGCTGGACAGGTTGGTCTGGTCCAGCAGCAGCGCCTTGCGCGGCCGCCCTTGGCCATCCAGGCCCACCAGCGCGGCAGCCTGGCGCACGCTGTCGCGGTAGCTGCGGGTGGCGAGCAGGTCGCGGACCATCCATTCGTGCCAGGCCAGGGCGTCGATCTGCGCGCCTTGCTCGGCCAGCAGGCGCCGCGCCCAGTCGATGCCGCGGCGCTGCTTGCCGTCGTCGGTGAAAGGCCCGCCGAGCAGGCGCGAGGAGGCCGGCATGGCGATGCGCACGCCGGCCTCGTGGGCACCGGGATACTCGCGCACGCGTTTGGCCAGGGCCTGGAAGAAATCGCGGTAGCTGGCGTAGTCGCGGTAGTTGAGATTCGGCTCGTCGGCGAAGGCCAGGTAGTGAGTGCCCTTGCCGCCCAGGGCTTTGGTCGCCTCGAGCCATGCGTCCAGCCCGTCCGTGCTGGTACGGTCGCTGCGCAGGTCGGCGACCCGGGCGCTGCCGGCCAGCAGGGTGATGTCCTGGAGAATGCCGAAGCGCTGCTGATAGAGCTTGCGCCAGGCGTTTTCGAAGTCCGGCTGGCGTTGCAGTACGTCGACGAAACTGTAGAAGCCGGCGGCCTGGGGGCGCAGGGCATCCAGCGCGGCGAAGCTCGAGGCTGGTGGCAGCACGTAGGGCAGGGCGACGCCCAGCCGTGGGGTGGGGCCGAGGACCTTGTCACCCAAGGCAAGGGTTACCTGGCCCGGCAGTTGTGGCAGCTCGCCCAGGTCGGCGGCGCGCTGGGCGAACAGGTTGGCGCTGCCGTCGAGCCAGAACGCCGCCTTGCCGCTGCCCTGCAGGCCCAGTCGCCAGATCTCGTCACGGCCGCTGGCGGGCAGCGCCTGTTGATCGAAGCGCCAGTAGGCACGGTAGGGCTTGAGTGGTAGCTGGATGCGCCGGCCATCGCTCAGGCGTTCGGCGAACAGGCCATGCACGCCGCCGTGGTGCTTGCCGGCCAATACCGCCTGCTCGCCGGCCTTGACCCGGAAATACAGGGTAACGCCTGGTCCGACTTCAGCGCTGAAGTGCACCTTTGCCGGGGCGAACAGCGCGCGGGTGCTGTTGTCATGCTGGATGCGATAGTCACGGAAGCTGTAGCCGGGCACCTCCAGGCGATAAGCGCCGCCGCCCGCCGCCAACGGCCAGCGTTGCTCGCCGCGCACCTGCGCGGCTTCGATCCGCCGGTTGCCGGCCAGGCGGCCCTGGCCGTCCAGCAGGTACAGACGCTCGGCGTTGGCATCGGCCTGCCAGGCGGGCTGCCACTGGATACGCAGTTCGTCGGCGCGGTCGGGGAGCAGGTACAGGCTGCCGTCGCGGATGTCCGCCCACTGCACCGGCGCGGCGAACACGCCCTGCGCCAAGAGCGCGCCACACAGCAAGGCGGCCTTCATGCCGCCCTCCGCTGCAGCATCTGGCGCAGCGGCGCCAGGTCGGCGGGCAGGATGATCAGGGTCTGGCCCAGCGGCACGCCGCTGAGGCGGCAGTACAGCACCAGCATCGCCACGGTGACCGCCAGGTAGGCGATGGACGAAGCCGCGGCCGCGCCGACGATACCCCAGACCGGAATGAGGACGATGTTGAGCACCAGGTTCAGCGCGGCACCAGCGCCCATCATCAACGACACCGTGCCGGGACGGTTCTTGCCTAGCAGGTCCAGGCGCAGGATGCTGGCATAGCACAGTCCCAGCAGGCCCGGCAGCAACGCCAGCAGGGCCGGGTAGGCCGGGCCGTAGTCGGCGCCGAACAAGGTGACGATCAGCCAGTGGCCGATCAGCGCCATGCCCAGGCAGGCGCCGAGCATCACCGTGGCGGTCAGGCGCAGGGCCAGGGGAGTGATGCGCTCCATGCCGGCATCCTGCTGCAGCAGGCGCTTCATCAGCGGTGTGGTCACCGCCTCGGGGACGATCAGCAGCAGTTCGGCGGCGGCGCTGGCCATGGCGTAGTGGCCCAGGGCGGTGCTGCCGAGCAGCGCGCCGATGAACAGGTAGTCCGAGCGCAGGATCAACTGCTGGAACAACAGGTCGGGGTGGCTCTTGGCGCTGTAGCTGAGCAACTCACGCTGGCCACTGCGGTCCCAGCGCAGCGCCAGCGGGTACTGGCGGCGCAGCCACCACAGGCCCAGCGCCAGGACCAGGGCGATGCCGCACAGCCAGCTGATCAGCGCCGCTTCCAGCGCCTCGTCTCGCCACATCCAGAACAGCCCGAGGAACAGCAGCAGCGGCGCCAGCGACTCGGTCAGGCGCAGGGCGTTGAAGGCGCCGACGCCGCCGCTGGCGTTGTGCAGGGTCAGCAGGCCGCTCTTGAGCACGGTCATCGGCACCGCCAGCAGCAACAGCCAGGCCAGCAGGCCCAGTTGCACGGTGACTTCCAGGTCGGCGCCGAACTCGCGCACCAGGAATACGCAGGCCAGGGTCAGCACGCCGGCCAGCAGGCAACCGTAGACCAGCACCTGGGTCAGCAGCAGGCCCATGTCGCGCTGCTTGGCCGCCTGGTAGCCGACCGCGCTGTTCAGGCCGCCGCTGGTGGCGGCGCTGATCAGGTCGGGCAGGGTACTGAGCAGGGCGAACAGGCCGCGCTCGCTGGGCCCGAGGATGCGCGCCAACAGCACGTTGCGCAGCAGGCGCAGGGCGATCATCGCAAGCTTGGTGCCCATGCTCAGCGCCAGGTGGCGCAGGTAGCTGTTGCGGTTCATCAGCGTTCTCCACGACTGATGCGCCAGGCCAGCAGCGAGGGCCGGCTGGCATTGCGCTGGCTGACGCCGATGCGCGGCAGGGCCAGCGGATCGTCATGACCCTGGCAGATGCCCGGGCGAGTGCTCAGGGCGTAGGGGTAGCGATGCGCGGCGACCTGGGCCCGCACGCGCTCGTCGTGGTCGCCGTTGGGGTAGCAGTACACTGGCAGCGGTGCGCGGCAGCCTTGGTTGAGTGCCGCATGGCTGCGGGTCAGTTCTTCGTTGAGGCGATGGTCGTCCAGGTAGGGCAGCAGGGCATGGCTGGCGCCATGCGGGCCGAAACGCACCAGGCCTGAGTCCTCCAGGGCGCGCACCTGCTGCCAGTCCATGGCCTGGGGCAGCGACTCTGTCGGGCAGGCGTCGGTCAGCACGTGCAGGGCCTGGGGGCTCAGGCTCTTGAGGGTCTGCAGGTAGCGCGCCAGCACCAGGCTGCGGGCCTTGCTGTGGTCGTGCATGAAGTAGGCCGCCGGCAACGGTCGGCCGAGTTTGCGCAGGCGTTCGATCAGTTGCCGCCGGGCCTCTTCGCCATGGCTGCCCCACAGTGTCTCGCCGACGCTTTCCCACCAGAAACGCTGGCGGCTGCCGATGTAGTCGGTGGACAGGAAGATGCTTGCCGGCACCTGGTGACGCTGCAGCAGCGGGAAGGCGTTGACGGCGTTGTCGCGCCAGCCGTCGTCGAAGGTCAGGGCTACCTTGGGGCGGCAGTCGGCGCGGGGTTCCTCGTGGCTCTGCAGCAGGTCCATGAGGCTGACGCAGTCGAAATGCCGGGGCAGCCAGCGCAGCAAGCCCTCGAAGGCCCGCGGGCCGACGCACAGCTCGTTGCGGTGGGGCAGCGCGGCGCTGGCGTCATCGGCCAGCACCCGGTGCAGCATGAGGATCACCCCGGCGCCACGCAGCTCGGCGCGTCCGCGTGGCGAGTTGAAATAGAACCAGCCGCTGGCCTGCTTGATGTGGGTCTTGATCGGCATGTCCGTCGCTCATCGATTCTGGTCGGGGTTCCATTGGCTGTAGCTGTGCCCGCGCAGGAACTGCCACAGGCCCACGCTCATGCCGGCGAGGGTGACCAGCACGAAGGCGGCCAGGCGGAACGGGCGGGGCAAGCGCCGGCGGGCGTCGAGCAGGCCGGCGATGGCGGCGGCGTAGCCGAGCAGTTGCAGGGCCAGGGTCAGGCGGTAGAAACCGGGCTCGGCGGCCAGCCACAGGTTGGCCAGCAACAGCGGCAGCAGCAGTACCGGGGCCAGGCGGCGGATCAGCTTGTGGCTGATCAGGGCGATGGCGTACAGGCCGTGGCGCGCCGGATTGAGCAGCTCGCGGCGGGCGGCCAGGCTCAGCAGGCCACCGACGGTGACGCGCTGGCGGCGGCGGAACTGCTTGTCGGCCTCGTCGACGCCCTGATCGAGCACCACCGCCTCGGGCACATAGACGATGCGCAGGCCTGCGGCCGGTGCGCAGGTGCTGATGAAGAAGTCGTCGTTGACCTGTTTCGGGATTGGCTGGTACAGCCCCCGGCGCAGGGCCAGCAGGGCGCCGTCGGCCGAGACCATGCAGCCGGTGCGGTTCTCCACCTTGCGCACCCAGGCTTCGTAGTGGCGGTACAGGCTGTCGCCGATGCTCAGGCCCTTGCCCGGGTCGGGAATGATCATATGCCCTGCAGTGCCGCCGACCTGCGCGTCGGCGAAGGGGGCGAGCAGCAGGCCGAGGGTGTCGGTCGACCACTGGTTATCGGCGTCGGTGAACACCAGCAGGTCGCCCGTGCACACCTGCACGGCACTGTTCAACGCACCGGCCTTGCCCAGGCGTGGCAGGTCCAGCACCTGCACCCGGAGGTCGCCCAGGCCACGGGCCAAGGCCACGGTGCGGTCGCTGGAGCCGTCGCTGGCCACCACCACCTGCAGCTCGGCGGCTGCGTAGTCCTGGCCGAGCACGCTGGCAAGCTTGGCTTCGATATGCCGCTCTTCGTTGTGCGCGGCGATCACCACACTGACCCGTTGCGCGGGCAACGGCATGGCGGTGCGACGGGCGAAGAACGGCGCAGCCAGGGTCAGCAGCAGCGGGTAGCCGACCCAGGCGTACAACGGCAGCAGCAGGCATAGCCAGAAAATGAACTCAGCCACGGGCGGGCCTCCTTGCGGTGCGGTTGAGCAGGCTGAGGATGAAGGCCGCGCCGGCCAGGTGCAGGCGCAGCCAGTGCAGGCCCCAGAGTTGCAGCGTGAGCAGCGGGTCGCGGTGCCTGCGGCTCTGGCGCAGGCTGAGGAACAGTGCGGGCAGGGCGCTGACCAGCAGGAAGAACAGCGCGACATGAGGGAAGCCGTCGAGCAGCGCCGACAGGGCAACGGCATCCAGCACCCAGGCGCCCACCGAGAGCATCGGAAAACGCAGCAGGCGCAGGCTCACGCCATGGCTGCGCAGCAATTGCAGGTGGCTGCCCTGGCGCCACATCTCCTTGCCCAGCCACTCGCGCCAGTTGGCTTCATAACCCCAGTGCAGCACCGCAGGTTCGCGCAGCACGCGAAGGCGCGCGCCGGCTTCATGCAGGCGCAGGGTGAAGTCCTTGTCCTCGCCGGTGCGCAGGCGCTCATCGAAACCGCCGACCTGCTCGAACCAGTGGCGCCGCATCAACAAGTTGGGGGTGGGCAGCCAGGTACAGTCCTGCACTGTCTGCCCGGTGCGCAGGGTGCGCCGTTGCCAGGCCTGGGCGAACCAGGGCGCGTGGCGCGGGGTGTCGCAGTCCAGGGCGAAGACATCGCCTTCGCCTCGGCGTTGCAGGTCCAGCAGCAGGTCCAGCCAGTGTTCCGGGACCTCGATGTCGGCATCGAGGAAGGCCAGCCAGTCGCCTTGACTGGCGTTCACGCCGGCATTGCGCAGGGCGCCGATGGCCACGCCCGGCAGGCTCAGCACCTGGGCACCGTGGGCGCGGGCGATCGCCGGGCCGTCGTCACTGGAGCCGTTGTCCACCACGATCAGCTCGCAGGCCAGCCCGGCTGCGCTGGCCGAGCGCCGGGCGGCATCGAGGGTGCGGCCGATATGGCGGGCTTCGTTGAACATCGGGATGACGATACTCACCCGGCTCATCGGGCCACCTCCACGGGCTGCTGCTCACGCGCCTGGCCAAGCAGCACGCTGGACAGCGCCAGCATCAGCCACAGGTACTTGTGGCTCGGGGCGCTGAGGAACATCAGGAACAGGCCGATGGCGAGCATGCTCATGGTCAGGTGGGTCATCAGGTCGGCGCGGTCCGGGTCGCCGGCTGCGCGGAAGGCGGCGCGGGCCTGCCAGAAATTGCTCAGGGCCAGCACGATCATGCCGACGAACAGCAGCCCCGCCGGCAGGCCGACTTCGCTGAACAGCTCCAGGTAGGTGTTGTGGGCGCGGCGGTAGAGGTCGGTGGTCTTGCTGTTGACCGGGGCGAAAGCCTTGGAGAAGCCGGTGTCGGCGTAGTGCAGGGGGAAGGTGCCAGGCCCGGTGCCGAGCAGCGGGCTGTGACTGATCATCTCCTTGCCCACCACCAGGTAGGAAGCGCGCCGCCCCAGCGACTCGTCCTGGTGCGCGTTGACCCCGGACTTGAGCAGCATCAGCGACTGAATGCGGTCGGCGTAGCCGGCGGGCATCAAGGCGATGCCCAGGGGCAGGACGATGGCCAGGCCGAGCATGGCGAAGCCCAGGTGGCGCGGGCGGATGCGCGTCAGCTGTTCGCGGTAGTTGTGCAGCACGATGCCCAGGCTGATCAGCAGCACCACCAGCCCCGAGCGCGACTCGGTCTTGGTCATGCCCACCAGCAGCAACAGGCAGCAGCCGGCCCAGAACAGTTTGACCGGGATCTGCCGCGCCTTGATCGCCAGCCACAGCCCCAGGGGCATGGCGATGGTGATCAGCAAGGCGAAGGCGTTGGGGTCGAGCATGGCCGAGGCGCGGCCCTGCTCTTGGTATTTGGTGGAGAAGATCGCGAACAGACAGGTAACGCATACGCTGACGGTGATCAGCCGCGCCAACAGCGGCAGATTGAGGTCGCGACCGACCAGCAAGGTAATGACGAACATCACCAGGCCCACCAGCAGCTCACGCAGGTGCCCGCCCGACAGGGCCACGTCGTCGCTGGCCCACAGGCTCAGCAGGTACAGGGCCATGAACGGCAGCAACAGGCGCCATTGATTGCTGCGCAGGCGCTCGCCGGGAAGTTGGCGCACTGCCAGTTGCAGGCTGAGGATCAGCACCAGGCCGATGCCCACCAGCTTGGCGCCGGACACCAGGCCGTCCTTGAGCAGCCCCTCCAGCGGCACCAGGGTGGCGATCGCCAGCAGGCCCCAGGCCGGTTTGCGGTACAGCACCAGCACGCCGGCCAGGCCGATCACGCCGCCGGGCGCCAGGAACGGGTAGGGGCTGGCCAAGAGACCCAGGCTCAGCAAGGCCACCAGGGCCACCAGCGACAGGGGAATGATCATGCGACAACCTCCTCGGCCGTGCCTCGATACACCTGGGCCCAACGTTGTGCCAGGGTTGGCAGGTGGTAGCGTTGACGTTGAGTCTGGCGAGCCCGGGCAACCAGTTCGTCGGCCTGCTCGGGGTCTTGCAGCAGCGCTTCGAGATGCTCGCCCAGTTCGGTCGTGGCCAAGGGACGGGCGAGCAGGCCGTTGTGGCCGTGCTCGATGACGTCGGGGATGCCGCCCACACCGAAGGCCACCACCGGCACGCCATCCTGCATGGCTTCCAGCAGGATCATCGGCGTGCCTTCGGTGCGCGAGCTGATGACCAGGGCATCCAGCCGTTTCATCCAGCCGCGCATGTCGCGCTGGAAGCCCGGCAGGGTGATGCGCTCGCCCAGACCGGCAGCGTCGATGCGCTGTTGCAAGGCATCGCGTTCAGGGCCTTCGCCAAGCATCACGGCGTGGACCCGCGGTTGGCGTTGACACACCGGGATCAACGTGTCGAGGAACAGGTCGGGGCCTTTTTCGCTGGACAGCCGGCCAACGTAGGCGGCTAGCCAGGGGGCGCCGCCTGGCTGTGCCGCCCCCGGGCCATCCTTTGCCTGCGTTTCACAAATCTCGGGCAGCCCATTTGGAATCACCTGCAACTTGGCCGCTGGCACCCTGGCATCGCGATGGATACGGGCAATGCTCTCGGCCACGCACACCACCGTGTCCACTGTCGGCGTGCGGCACAACTGCAGGCTCAGCCAGGTGTAGAAACGCTGTTTGCGGCTGCGCGGGGTAAAGCCATGCTGGGTGCTGACCATTGGCAGGCGCCACAGCGTGGCGCCGATCCAGCCGAACAGCTGGCCCTTGAAGTTATGACTGTTGACCAGCGGACGTTCGCCGCGCTGCGCGCCGAGCACCTTGAGCACCGCTCCCAGGCCGTGGCAGGTGTCGCACTCGACACCCGCCTCGCGAAAGCGCGTCACCAGGTCCGCCGGGGCATCGAGGAACAGCACCCGATGCTGGCCGGGGGTGGCCTGGCAGTGGTCCAGGAGCATGCGCTCGGCGCCGTAGAACCCGCCGCTGCTCAGCAGGTGCAGGATCGGCCGGCCGGCGTGCAGCGCGGCGTTCAATTGCGCACCCAGTGCCACAGGCGTGGCAGCGACCAACTCTTGTGCGGGTTGGGCAGCGCCGGGGACTGGTCGTTGATCACCAGCAGTACCGGCAGGCCCAGCTCGTGGCTGATCTGCGCCGGATGCTTGAAGCGGTGGTCGAAGAACTCCCTGACGTAGACCACGGCAATTGCCAGCAGCAGGCCGGTGACCAGGCCGAACGGAATGATCAGGCCAGGTTTCGGGAAGCTCGCCGCGGTGGGTTCGTACGGGGCGCTGAGAATGCGCGCGTTGGACTGGCTACCATCGAGCAGGCCCTGGCCACGGCTTTCCTCGTAGCGCTGGGCGTAGGTGGAAAAGGCCTTGTGCAGGGCATCGATCTCGGTGTCCAGCTGCCGGGTCTTGCTCTGGGTCTCGCGCAACTGGAGGATGCGCTTGCTGTAGTCGGCGATGCGCTGGGTCTTCTGCTCGATCACCTGCTGGGTCACGGCCAGGTCCTGCTGGCGTTCACGGATGCGGTTCTCGACGATCTTGAGGAACTGCGCGCGCAACTGGGCAATCTGCTGGCGGGCCATGACCATCTGGTCGGAGCCTGGCTGGAACACCGTGGCGTCACCGTTGTAGCGGGCCAGCTGGGTGGTCAGCTGCTCGCCGAGCTGCTTGATCTCGCGGTCTTCGAAGGCGACGTTGTCGACCGTGGTGGTGAAGGTGTAGGGGAAAGCGTAGTCGGCCATCTTCGCCTTGTTGGCCGCGGCCAGGCTGCTTTGCAGGTAGTCCAGCCACTTCTGGTTCTGCAGCTGGCGGTCACGTTGCAGGTTGAGCGCCTGCTCTTCGGTGTTGATGGCGTTGAGGCGGAAGGTGATCTCCTCCTTCGGATCCGACGAGCCGATGGCGGTCAGCAGGCCCAGGCGCTGGCTTTCCAGGTCGCCCAGGCGGGCCTGGTAGTGCAGCTTCTTCTGCTCGTAGAAGGCTTCGGGCAGTTCATTGGACTGCAGGTCCTGGCGGTTGGCCAGGAAGTTCTCCAGCAGGCGGCTGACGAACAGCGTGCCCAGCTTCGCGTCATTGGCGCTGTAGGTGATGGAAATCACGTTGGAGCCGGGCAGGGTCTCGACCTTGAGGTCCTTGACGGCCTGGTCGGTGAGGGTGTCGAGCTGGGTGTCGCGATCGTCCGCCACGGCATTGCCGAACAGCCGGTGCAGGGGCTCGATCACCGCGTGACGCAGCGTGTCCAGCACGGTGCGCCGCAGCAGGCCGGGCTCGTCCGGATAGTGGCCTTCCTTGCGCAGCTCGCCGATGGTCTGGCGGATCAGGGTTGGCGAGCGCAGGATGTTGCTCTCGGTCTCCATGTCGGCCAGCGACGGCGGGATGAACTGGTCGGCCTGCTGGCTGAGCGCCGAGGTGGTGTCGCTCTGCGAGAGTTTCTTGGACTGCACGATGACTTCGGCGGTGATGTCGTAGCTCTGCTTGAGCACCAGCGGCAACAGCACGGCGATCACCGCGAACACCAGGAACACCCGTTTCACCAACTGGCGGTTGGCGAAGAAGATGCGGAAGAACTCATGTACGTAGTTTTCTTTCGGTTGCGTGGTCATGGTCCGTCCCCCGGTCAGTCGTCGCTTTCTTTATTGTCGACGCGGTAGCTGAAGCTGAAGCCGAAGCCCTGGAACAGCACCACGTCGGCCAGCTGCCGGGACAGCTCGGCGGCGCTGGCCAGCTTGGTCTTGGGCACGTAGAGCATGTCTTCGGGCTGCAGGTAGGCGAGTTTCTGGCTGCCGCCGGAGAGCGCCTGGTCGACGTCGTAGTTGACCGCATGCACGGTGTTGCCCTCGCGACGCATGATCACCACCGAACCGAGCTTGGCCTTGAGGGTCGGGCCGCGGGCCAGGGTCAGCGCCTCGAGCACGGAGATCGGACGGCGGATCTGGAAGGCGCCGGGCTGGCCGACTTCGCCGAGCACGTAGATCTCGTTGGCGGCGGTGGACTTGAGCAGCACATCCACGCTCATGCGCCCTGGCAACGTGGCGTAGCGCTCGTTGAGGTAGTCGCGCAGCTGGTTGACGGTCATGCCCTGCAGCGGTACCGAGCCGATTTCCGGGAAGGTGGCGCGGCCGTCGTTGCCCACGGTGATGTCGCGGCTCATGCCGGTGCCGGGGTGGCTGAGGGCGTTCTTCAGGTTGACCTCGTCGGTCATCGGGCTCACCACCCGCACGGTGACCTGGTCACGGTTGGGCTTGAACACCCGCTTGTCCTGGTAGGCCTGGCGGATGGCGCTCTCGGCTTCGCCGGGGGTCATGCCCTCGACGCGCACCGCGGCGTTGGTGCTGGGCAGGGTGATGGTGCCGTCGGGCTGCACCAGCTGGTTGCCGTTCAGGCCGCTGGCGGCCATGAAGTTCAGGTCCAGGGTGTCGCCGGACTGGATCCGGTAGGCCCCGGCCGAGCGGTTGCTGACATGGAAAATCACTTCCAGCACGTCCTGCGGGCGTAGTACCTGTTCGCGGCGGGCGACTTCAGTGGCCTGGCTTTCGGCGGGAGGCGCGGTGAGGATCTGCACCGGCATCTCGCGGTTTTCCTGGCTGGCGCAGCCGGCCAGGGCCAGTACGCACAGGGCAATCGAGGGATATCTCATGGCGTTCATCCTGTGCGGCCTCTCAGAGATTTTCGTACAGCCACTTGGGCATGTAGTACTTGCGCTTGTTGAACACGCTGCCGATCAATCGCGCGCCGGCCTGGGTCAGGCGCTGGCTGGCGGCCTGGGCGACTTCCCAGCGGGTTTCCTCGGCGCACACGACCAGGATCACGCCGTCGACCAAGGTACCGATCACCAGGCTGTCGGCGCTGGCGTAGATGGCTTCGCCGTCGATCACCACGAAGCGGTACTGGTTGCTCAACTGGTTCAACAGTGCGCGCAATTGCTCGTGGTCGAGGCGGTCGCGGCCGCGCTTCCAGGTGCCCACCGGGAGCACGTCGAACGGCTGGTCGGACAGGCGCACGATGCAGTCCTGGGCCAGCGGCGGGGTGTCCTGGTTGAACAGCAGGTCGCTGTAGCCGCGCAGCTTGGCCAGGCCGAGCTGTTGGCTGAGGCCGCCGGGGCTGAGGCTGGCATCGATCAGCAGCACGTTGCCGGCACTCATGAGGGCCAGCTGGCTGGCGAAGGCCAGGGCGCTGGTGCTGGTGCCGCTGCCGGTGTTGGCCGCGGTCAGCAGCAGGGTGCGCTGGTCGAGGTCGAGCACGGTGGCGGTCAGGTTGGTCTCGCTTGGGGTAGCGATCGTCAGGCTTCTTGAGGATGAACCGTCCATCTCAGCTTGCTCCGTGGCCAGTGAAGACTTTGAACGGGGTCTTGAGCAGGATCTTCAGGTCCAGCATCAGGCTCTGTTCGTTGATGTAACTCAGGTCCAGCTCCACCCGTTGGTCGAAGTCGATGTTGCTGCGCCCGGAGATCTGCCACAGGCCGGTCATGCCCGGGTAGATCGACAGCCGCGCCAGGTGGTTGTCGTGGTAGCGGTAGGCGTTGAATGAAGTGGGGCGCGGGCCGACCAGGCGCATATCGCCGGTGACCACGTTGATCAGGTTGGGCAGCTCGTCCAGGCTGCTTCTGCGCAACCAGCCGCCGACCGAGGTGATGCGCGGATCCTTGTCGATCTTGAAGTCGATGGCATCGGCGCCATGCTTGTTCAGGTGGCGCACCGAATCCTTCAACGCCTCGGCGTTCGCCACCATCGTGCGGAACTTGAACATGCCGAAGGCTCGGCCGCGGTAGCCGGTGCGCTTCTGCACGAAGAACACCGGGCCTGGACTGGACTGCTTGATCAGCAGCGCCAGCACCAGGAACAGCGGCGACAGCAGCAGCAGCAGGGTCAGCGCGGCCAGGCACGACAGCACGCGGTTGGTGCGCGAAAGGGTCCAGGGGCGACCACCGACGCGGCCGGTGATCCAGCCGCGGCCCTGCATGTGGATGGCGGCATCAATGCGCTGTCGGTGCGCCGGGTCCATGCGTTTGTCCTGGTACAGCGCCTGCAGTTGCGCGCTCTTGGGTTGTCCTGTCATACCGCCCTCCGTTGATCTGGCTGCTCACCCGTGGGCGCCGCTTCGCTGGCGGCGAGCGAGTAGTAGCTCTTGAACCAGGCGACGAAGCGCCTGAGCCCCTCATCGAGGCCTATCTGTGGGGTGAATCCGGTGACCCTGGCCAGGGCGCTGGCATCGGCGCAGGTGGCCAGGACATCGCCTGGTTGCAGCGGCAGCAGTTCGATCACCGCGTTGCGCTGCAGGTGTTTCTCCAGGAGCGCCAGGTAGTCGAGCAGCTCCACCGGACGCTGCCCGCCGATGTTGTACAGCCGCCACGGCGCGTGGCTGCTGGCCGGATCCGGGGTTAGCGCATTCCACTGCGGGTCGGCGACCGGGGGCAGGGGGATCAGCCGCACCAGGCTCTCGACGATGTCGTCGATATAGGTGAAATCGCGCTGGTGGCGGCCATGGTTGAACAGCTGGATCGGCCTGCCTTCGCTGATCGCCCGGGCGAACTGCATCGGCGACATGTCCGGGCGGCCCCAGGGGCCGTACACGGTAAAGAAGCGCAGGCCGCTGCAGGGAATGCCGTACAAGTGGCTGTAGCTGTGGGCCATGGCCTCGTTGGCCTTCTTGGTGGCGGCATACAGCGACAGCGGGTGGTCCACGGCGTCTTCGACCCGATACGGCGTTTGCTGATTGGCGCCGTACACCGAACTGGACGAGGCGTACAGCAGGTGCTGGACCGGGTGCCGGCGGCAGCCTTCGAGCACGTTGAGGAAACCGGCCAGGTTGCTGTCCAGGTAAGCCTGCGGGTTCTGCAGCGAGTAGCGCACACCGGCCTGGGCGGCCAGGTGCACGACCACGTCCGGGCGTTCGCTGGCGAACAGCCGGGCCATGCCGTCGCGGTCGCCCAGGTCCAGGCAGTGCAGCGGGAAATCCCCCGCTGTCTGGCGTACCCAGTGCACGCGCGCATGCTTGAGCGACGGCTCGTAGTAGTCGTTGAAGTTGTCCAGCCCCACCACCTGATGCCCCTCGAGCAACAGCTGGCGGCAGGTATGGGCGCCGATGAAACCGGCCGCGCCGGTGACCAGCACTTTCATGGCGCATCCGCCTGCGGGCTGACCTGGCGCAGGCCGATGCCGCTGTAGTGCAGGCCGTGGGCCGCCACCTGTTCAGGGTTGTACAGGTTGCGGCCATCGACGATCACCCGCGCGCGCAGCTTGCTGGCCAGCATCGAGAAGTCCACCACGCGGAAATTCTTCCACTCGGTGCAGATCACCAGGGCGTCGGCGTCCTGCAGGGTGTCGTCGCGGGTGGCGCACAGCTGCAGGTCGTCGCGGTAACCGTACAGGCGCCGGCATTCGTCCATGGCTTCGGGGTCATAGGCGCGCACCGTGGCGCCCTCGGCCCACAGCGCTTCCATCAGGTAGCGGCTGGGCGCCTCGCGCATGTCGTCGGTGTTGGGCTTGAAGGCCAGGCCCCACAGGGCGATGGATTTGCCCGCCAGGCCGCCGAGGCGTTGCTTGAGCTTGGCGAAGAGGATGCGCCGCTGTTGGTCGTTGACCTCGCTGACACTTTGCAGCAGGCGCAGCGGCATGCCACTGTGCGCGGCGGTGTGCAGCAGGGCCTTGATGTCCTTGGGGAAGCATGAGCCGCCGAAGCCGCAACCGGGGTAGATGAAGTGGTAGCCGATGCGCGGGTCGGAACCGATGCCGCGGCGTACCGCCTCGATATCGGCGCCCAGGTGTTCGCTGAGGTTGGCCAGCTCGTTCATGAAGCTGATGCGGGTGGCGAGCATGGCGTTGGCGGCGTACTTGGTCAGTTCGGCGCTGCGGTTGTCCATGAACATCAGTTTTTCGTGGTTGCGGCAGAACGGCGCGTACAGTTCGGCCAGCTGGTCATGGGCGACCTCGTCGAGGGTGCCGACGATGATGCGGTCCGGGCGCATGCAGTCGGCCAGGGCGCTGCCTTCCTTGAGAAACTCGGGGTTGGACACCACGCGGACGTGCAACTGGCCCTTGCCCAGGCGCTGCAACTCGTCGCGGGCAAGCGCCATGACCTGGTCGGCGGTGCCCACCGGCACGGTGGACTTGATGATCAGGGTATGGTCGGTCTCCATCAGCCCGGCGATCTGCCGGGTGACGTTGAGCACATGGGTCAGGTCGGCCGAACCGTCCTCGTCGGGCGGGGTGCCCACGGCGATGAAGATCAGCTCGGCGTGGCTGACGGCGTCGCTGGCCTGGGTGCTGAACAGCAGGCGACCTTCCTTGATGTTGTCCTCGAGCAAGTCCGACAGGCCCGGCTCGCTGATCGGCGGCACACCCTGGCGTAACTGGTTGATCTTGTGGGTATCGACATCCACGCACAGTACCCGGTGACCTACGTCCGCCAGTGCTGCTGCCTGTACCAGTCCGACATAACCGGTGCCAAAAACGCTCACGTCCATGCGCGGTGCCTCGAATGGATGAGTAAGGGAGATGAAACAGTGATGTGAATTGGGTATAGCTCAGCCCGGTGGAATTGCGTCAAAGCAATGGCATGTTTCGTCGCATTTACAGAGTCCAACGCAACGGGCCTTCTGCCACCAACCCGTTTCCAATCCGTGTGTTAGCGAACATAGCTAGTGGCAATTGGCCGTTCGGCGAGCCGATGAACGGTGCAATGCACCGAAATAAGCGGGCTGCGGACGATAGAGATAATCAACAACAGCTTGCGGCCTGTGCCAGATTCCGGTGTCGGTATGTCGTCGGAAATTTGACTTTTTTGCGTTGTGGTTTGTTTCACAGGTGCTACGGTTTGAGAAGAATTCCATGACCGGAGTGGCCGAAACATGCGTGGATGGGTCAAGCTTTTGCTGCTGCTGGTTTACCTGGCCAGCTTTCATGGCTATTACCGTGAGCGCATAGAAGCCTTGGGTATTGGCGTGCCGCTGGTCCTTTACCTGGGTATGTTTGCGGTTTTGGCGGTGGCGCTTGTGCTGGCGGCGTTCACGCGTGCGGGGTGGCTGCGCTGGGCGCTGGCCCTGATGTTCACCGTCAGCGCGATCTTTCTCGACGCTTATAACCGCATCACCGATTCGTACCTGACCTATAGCGCCTTCGTGTCCATGGTCTACGCCGGCGGTTTCGTCCAGGAGGCGCTGCAGCAATATCACTACGCCATAACCCTCGCTGCGGCACGGGCGCTGCTGTTGCTGCTGGGCATTGGCCTGCGTCCGGGGCCGATGCCGAAGTTGCCGCGCCTGTTGCCACCGTTGGCACCGCTGCTGGGGTTGCTGGCGCTGGTCGCCATCCTGTTCGTGCGGGCCGGCGAGGGCGCCCGCGGGCTGCCGGTGATGTACACGCCGCTGGCCTACTTGAGCCTGTTCACCTACGAGACCCTGCACGACCATGTCGGACCACGTCAGCCCGTAACCCTTGCCCAATCAGGCCCGGCGATGGTGCGGGACATCGTGCTGCTGATCGACGAGAGCATCTCGGGCAACTACCTGGACCTGAACACCCCGGCCGGGGTCACCAGCCATCTGGCCCAGGCCCAACCCGGCGTGCAGATCGTCAATTTCGGTTACGCCGCGTCGATTGCCAACTGCAGCGCCGACACCAATGTCACCCTGCGCTATGGCGGCACCCGTGCCGACTACCTGCGCATCAACTCGACCCAGCCGTCGATCTGGCAGTACGCCAAGCGCGCGGGCCTGGAGACGGTCTACATCGACGGGCAGCGCACTGGCGGCAATTTGCAGAACCTGATGACCGAAACCGAGAAGCGCGATATCGACCAGTTCATCCAGTTCGACGACACCCCCGTGGTGCAGCGCGACATGGCGGCGCTGGAGCGGCTGGTGGCGCTGCTCAAGGATGGCAAGCCGCACCTGATCGTGGTGAACAAGGTCGGCGCCCACTTCCCGGTGCACGACAAATACCCAGACGACTTCCTCAAATACCAGCCCGCGTTGCCCCGGGGCCACTACGTCGATATTGCCGACACTGGCACCCGCGACGGTTTCGATGGCCGCCCGCAGGACTGGGTGCTGTACCGCAATGCCTACCAGAACACCGTGCTGTGGAGCGTCGGCGAGTTCTTCCGCCGCCTGTTCGTCGAGGCCGACCTCAGCCAGGCCGTGGTGTTGTACACCTCCGACCATGGCCAGGACCTGCATGAGCGTGGCAACCCGGGGCTGAACACCCATTGCGACAGCGACCCGGTGCCGGAGGAGGGCCTGGTGCCGCTGGTAGTGATCCAGGGGCAGGGCCTCAGAACACTGGATTGGGAAGGCAACCTGGCGGTGAACCGTAACGCCTCCAGCCACTACAACCTGTTCCCCACAATGCTCAAGCTGATGGGCTACGACGACAAGGCGGTCAGCGCGCTCTACGGGCAGTCGCTGGACATGCCGACCGACGACCCGTTCACCTTCAACGTGCGTTTCAATGCGCGGCTGGGGGCCAAGCCGGATTTCCGTCACATCGACCTGGGCCAGGTGGTCACCCCCGCCAGTGTCCTGGCGGGGCAACCGATGCCGGTAGGCAAGGCGGACTGACGTCAGAAGTCGATGCTGGCGGAAAGCTGCACGGTACGCGGCGCGCCCAGCCCCAGGCTGGTAAGCAGCGGCATGCCCCAGTAGGCCTTGTTGGTCACGTTCTCCACCGTGCCGCGCAAGGTCACCGGGTGGTCGGCCACCTGCAGCCGGTAGCGGGCACCGACGTCGTAGAGGGTGTAGCCGGGAATCGACTGGCTGTTGTCGTCGCTGATGTACTGCTTCGAGACGGCCGTGGCGTTGGCGGTCAGGGTCAGGCCTTCGAGCACCGGGGTATCCCATTCCACGCCCAGCTTGCCCTGCAGTTTTGGCTGACCGGTGGCGGTCTTGCCTTGCTCGGCGGGGTTCTCGGCCTTGGTCACCTTGGGATCGAGACGGGCCACGCCGCCCATCAGGCGCACATCGGCCACCGGTGTGCCGAAGAAGCTCCACTCGAGCCCGCGGTTACGTTGCTCGCCACCGAAGGAGAACACTTTGGTTACCGGGTTGGTGAAGCTGCTGGGGCGCTCTATCTGGTACAGGCTGAGGGTGTGGGCGAAGTCGCCGAGGTCGAGCTTGATACCGACCTCCTTCTGCTTGGACTTGTACGGGGCGAACACCTGGCCGGCGTTGGGTGCGGTAAGCGGGGCGACGGCGCCTTTGCTCAGGCCTTCGATGTAGTTGGCGTACAGCGACACTTCGTCGGTTACCTTGATCAGCACCGCTGCGGCCGGGGTGGTGGCGCTTTCGTTGTAGCGACTGGTTTGCGCGCCGGTGTCGACGTTGAAGCTGTCGGTCAGCACCTGCTGGCGGCGCACGCCTAGGGTGAGCTGCACACGCTCGTCGAAGAACGACAGGGTGTCGGCCAGGCCGTAGCTGCTCAGGCGTGATTCAGTGTGGGCGATGGCGGGGTAGCTCCTGGCGGCCTCAGGGCCCCAGACCGGGTGGTAGATGTTGGTGATCCACTCGGCACCCGGAACGTTGCGCCGGCCATAGTCGCGCTGCTTGTCCGAGTAGTGCGTGGCATTGAGCGACCACTGGTGGCCGACGCCGAAGGTGTCGAAATGGCCACGCAGGCCGGCTTCGCCCGAGGTCTTCTCCAGGTCGATCTTCAACTGGCCCATGCGCGTCTCGAAGTCGCCAGCGGTGTTGAGCACTTCTGCGAGCATGGTGCCGCTGTACTTGTAGTCGGTCTTGCTGGTGCCGGCTGAGGCATAGGCCATGAGGTTGTCGTTGAGGTCATATTCGCCGCGCACGATCACGCCCTTGTCGCGGGTCTGTACGAAACCCCAGTCCGGGTTGAGCAAGGTCTCGGACTTCGGCGGCCTGGGCACCGGCACACCTGCGGCCAGGCCGATGCCGCGGTTCTGGCCCCTGACCCGGTCCTCGCTTTCGTACAGGTCGGCCGACAGCCGCGCGCGCTCGCCACGCCAGTCCAGGCCCAGGGCATTGAGCTCGGCCTTCATGCGCTGGTGGTCGGTGGCGGTGTCGCCGTCGCGGTAGACGCTGTTGAAGCGCACGCCGAACTGTTGTTCCTCGCCGAAGCGACGGCCGACGTCGAGGTGCCCGCCGAACTGCGCGTCCGACATGTAGGTGCCGGTGATCCGCGTCAGCGGTTCGGCGCCCGCGCGTTTGGGCACCAGGTTGATGCTGCCGGCCACCGAACCGCCTGGCGGCATGCCGTTGAGCAGGGCGGACGGGCCCTTGAGCACCTCGACGCGCTCGTACATCTCCGGCGAGATCCGGTAGTAGGGCGCCATGCCATACAGGCCGCCAATGCTCACGTCGCTGATGTTGGAGTTGAGGCCGCGGATGGAATAGTTCTCGCTGTAGGTGCCCTTGAGCCCGTTGCTGAACACCGACGGGTCGGTGGCGGCGATCACATCGGTGATGGTTTGGGCCTGGGTGTCCTCGATGTATTTCTCGGTGTAGCTGATGGTGCTGAACGGCGTCTCCATGAAGTCCTTGTTGCCCAGCAGCCCGACCCGGCCACCCGAGGCCACCTGGCCACCGGCGTAGACTGGCGGCGATGCACTGGGGGCGTCGCGGCTGCCTTCGACCATGGTTTCGGACAGCTCCAGGCTGCCGGTGGGCTGGCCGTGGCGGGGCTTTTCCACTTCCTCAGTCTGCGCCGCAGTTACGCCCATGGCGGTACCGCCCAAGCCGAGTAGCAAGGTCATATGCACAGCGACGAAAGTGCGATTGAAGTCGAAGTGAGGCACAGCCGACTGCTGCGCCGGGCTGACACGTTGTTGCGACATGCTGGAGTCCTTTCGATTCGCAAGTGAGTGAAGGCATTCACTAGGATTCCGAATCAGAAGGGAAAAACCTCAATGCAAATGATATTCAATAAAATTTGTCACTGTTAAGACTGTTAGGTGCATGTGCATCGAGATGTAGCTAGCCTCTAGAAAATTCGGCTCGCCTCCGAGGAGCCCGCTATCGACTTGGCCAAGGCGCTTGCGACGATTATCCGGGAAGTCGAGAGATGACCAACGAACTGGTGAAGTGTGATTCGAACAACTCGACGTCTGGCGTCGAGCAAACCAGGGCGTTTACTCCGTTTGGGGCCAGCCAGTGGATCGATGGGCCGTTGTTGGCGTTCACCGGGCAACTATGGGACCGCAGTACAGACTTCTACTTGCTGGGGAATGGTCGGCGAGCCTACGATCCGAACCTCATGCGCTTCACCAGTCCGGATCAGCAGAGCCCTTTTGGCAAGGGGGGGATCAATACTTATGCCTATTGCTTGGGTGATCCGGTCAACCGCCTGGACCCAAGTGGTGAGGCCAGTCTCAAGAAAGCCGCCAAGATGGTTTTCCTGATCGCATCGACTGGCAAGGATGCCCTGACCGGCAAAGGTCCAGCAAAAATGATCAAGCGTGCCGCCAAGTGGGGGATGATCGCCGGGGAATTACTGCAAATGCCCCATGTTACTGTCGATGTGGGGCGAGGGTTGGCAGATTTTAGCTCTGGCATCGCTCTGGCGGTAACGGCCTATGGTCTGGGCAGCTTCTATTACAAGCGTTGGGTTGAAGACGATGCTGTCTTCTCTCCATTCGTAGGGCCGCTGCTGCTCGAAACTCCGGAAAAGTCCGAGTCGCCGATAGTGCGGATGGAGGGGGTCCGTCGCGAGCTGTTATTCGACTGAAAGCTGGAGTGGATGCAGCGTGCGAAAGCTCTGCGCCTCCTCCACCAACCAGTCATGTACCGCCCGCGCCCCAGGTTGGCTCAATCCGCCCGGTGGATACAGCAGCACATAACGCTTGTGGTTGGCAATCGGCACCCCGAACGGCACGATCAGCGCGCCGCGTTCCAGTTCGTCGTTGAGCAGGGTGCGCCGGGCGATGGCCACGCCGACCCCGGCGATGGCGGCCTCGATGGTCAGGTGGTTGCGGTTGAAGGTATGTCCGCGGCGTACGTCCAGCCCGCCGGCACCGATGCCGTCGAGGTAGAACTCCCACTCGGCGTATTCCGAGCTGCCGCGCCAGGCGGTGATGTCATGCAGCAGCGGGTAGTGGGCCAGCCCGGCCGGGCCGTGCAGGGGCGGCCGGCCGCGCAGCAGGGCAGGCGAGCACACTGGGAAGATCTGCTCGTCGAGCAGAGGCGTGGAGAGCATGCCCGGATAGCTGCCATCGTTGAGATCGATGGCCAGGTCGAAGTCTTCCGGATGCAGCGCCTGGTTACTGTCCTCGGCCACCAGGCGCAGCTCAATGTCCGGATAGCGTTGCTGGAAACGCGGCAGGCGCGGGGTCAGCCACTTGGCCAGGAACGAGGGGATCGAGCGCAGGCGCAAGGTACCGCGGATCTCGCCGGCGTCCAGGCGCAGCAGCTCGGCCTCGATGCTGCCGTAGGCTTCGGCCACGGTCTGCGCCAGGCGCTGGCCTTCGGCGGACAACTCGACGCCGCGAGCACGGCGCAGGAACAGGCGAAAGCCCAGGCGTTCCTCGAGCTGGCGCATCTGCTGGCTGACCGCTCCGGGAGTGATGTGCAGCTCTTCGGCGCAGCGGGTGAACGACAGGTGTCGCGCCGCACAGGAAAACACGTGCAGCCAGACGAACACCTGGCCATTGAGTGGACCTTTCATTGTTTAGTCCTGCTAAAGGCTTGTGTAGGAAGTTTCGTTGGTCAAGCTGGCCTGAGCGCGGCAGTATCGCGCAACTTGGCAATACCGCTCAAATTTTCCGGAGAGCCGTGGCGTGTCGCAGATCGCCGTCACGGTCAGGCATTAGCATGGCTATCAGTGTTTTCGACCTTTTCAAGATTGGCATCGGCCCGTCCAGTTCCCACACCGTCGGCCCCATGCGCGCCGCGGCGACCTTTGCCCAGGCCCTGCGCGAGCGCGGCTTGCTGGCCCAGGTTCGCCGGGTCGAGGTACGCCTTTATGGCTCGCTGTCGGCCACGGGGGTCGGGCACGCCACCGACCGTGCCTGCCTGTTGGGGCTGATGGGCCAGTGGCCGGACCGGATCGACCCGCACAGCATCGAGCCACGCATCGACCAGCTGATGCAGGAGCACTGCCTGATGCTCGACGGCAGTCATCCAATCGACTTCCAGTACAGCCGCGACATGCGCCTGCTGGACGAGAGCCTGGCCTACCACCCTAATGCAATGACCCTGGAAAGCTTCGACGGGCAGGGCAGCCAGTTCAGCCAGACCTACTATTCGGTGGGCGGAGGCTTCATCGTCGAACAAGCTGAAATCGATGCGCCTTCGAGCGACGAAGGCCTGGTCGAGCTGCCTTACGAATTTTCCAGCGGTGCCGAACTGCTGGCCCTGTGCAAGGCCCACAATCTCAGCGTCAGCCAGCTGATGCTGGCCAACGAGTGCGCCTGGCGTCCGGAAAGCGAGGTCCGCGAAGGCCTGTTGAAGATCTGGGCGGCGATGGGCGAATGCGTCGACAACGGCCTGCGCAACGAAGGCATCCTGCCGGGTGGGCTCAAGGTCAAGCGCCGGGCGGCGCGCCTGCACCGCAGCCTGCAGGAGGTCGGCAAGCCGAACGTGATCGGCTCGACCCTCAGCGCCATGGAGTGGGTCAACCTGTTCGCCTTGGCGGTGAACGAAGAGAACGCCGCCGGCGGGCGCATGGTCACCGCGCCCACCAACGGCGCCGCCGGCATCATCCCGGCGGTGCTGCACTACTACATGAAGTTCAACCCCGGCGCCTGTGACGACGATGTGGTGGCGTTTCTCCTGGCGGCGGCCGCAGTGGGCATTCTGTGCAAGAAGAACGCTTCGATTTCCGGCGCCGAAGTCGGTTGCCAGGGTGAGGTGGGCTCGGCCTGCTCGATGGCTGCCGCAGGGCTCGCCGAGGTGCTTGGCGCGACCCCACCGCAGCTGGAAAACGCCGCCGAGATCGCGCTGGAGCACAACCTCGGGCTGACCTGCGACCCCGTGGGTGGCCTGGTGCAGATCCCGTGCATCGAGCGCAATGCGATTGCCGCGGTGAAGGCCATCAACGCCGTGCAGATGGCCTTGCGTGGCGACGGCGAGCATTTCATCTCCCTCGACCGGGTGATCCGCACCATGCGCGATACCGGCGCGGACATGCACGCCAACTACAAGGAAACCTCCCGCGGCGGCCTGGCCGTCGCGTTCGTCGAGTGCTGAGAAACAGGCTCCCGCGAAGTGCCCCGCAAACCTGATTGAACCTGCAACACCCGCTGTACCTGCGACAAAAACAACTACAAGGCGATACCCATGACTGATGTACAAAGCACCACGAGCGTTCGTGCGGATTCGGCTGCCCCGGCTTCGGCCAGTGGCTCGACCACCTGGAACCGCCACGACACCACCTGGGCCCTGGGCCTGTATGGCACGGCGATCGGCGCCGGCACCCTGTTCCTGCCGATCAACGCCGGGGTCGGGGGCTTCTGGCCGTTGCTGATCCTGGCATTGCTGGCCTTCCCCATGACCTTCTTTGCCCACCGCGCCCTGACGCGCTTCGTGCTGTCCGGGCGCAAAGGCGGCAACGAGGACATCACCGAAGTGGTGGAGGAGCATTTCGGCGTGGGCGCCGGCAAGCTCATCACCTTGCTGTACTTCTTCGCTATCTTCCCGATCCTGCTGGTCTACAGCGTGGCATTGACCAATACCCTGACCAGCTTCTTCGAGCACCAACTGCACATCGGTGCGCCGCCCCGAGCGCTGTTGGCGTTGCTGCTGATCTGCGGGTTGATGATCGTGGTGCGCTGCGGCCAGCAGATCATCGTCAAGGCCATGAGCGTGCTGGTGTATCCCTTCGTCGCCTCGTTGCTGCTGCTGGCGCTGAGCCTGATCCCCAACTGGAACGGCGCCTTCTTCGCCCAGGCCAACGAGGGCATCAGCGCCTCGAAGCTGTTGCTGACCTTGTGGCTGGCGATCCCGGTGATGGTGTTCTCGTTCAACCATTCGCCGATCATCTCGGCCTTCGCCGTCGACCAGAAGCACCGCTATGGCAATGATGCCGACCGCAAGAGTGGCCGGACCCTGGCCACGGCCCATGTGATGATGGTGCTGACGGTGATGTTCTTCTGCTTCAGCTGCGTGCTGGCCCTGAGCCCGGCGGACCTGGCCGCGGCCAAGGCGCAGAACATCTCGATCCTGTCGTACCTGGCCAACCACTTCCAGACCCCGGTGATCGCCTTCGTCGCGCCACTGATCGCGCTGGTGGCTATCACCAAGTCTTTCCTCGGCCACTACATCGGAGCCAGCGAAGGCTTCCAGGGCATGATCGTCAAGAGCCTGCGCGGGCGCGGCAAGACATGGCCGGCCAAGCGCCTGGAGCGCGCCACCGCGTTGTTCATGCTGGTGACCTGCTGGGCGGTGGCCACCCTCAACCCAAGCATCCTCGGGCTGATCGAGAGCCTTGGTGGGCCGGTGATCGCCTGCCTGTTGTTCCTGATGCCGATGTACGCGGTACAGAAGGTGCCGGCGTTGCGCCAGTACTCGGGCAAGCTGTCGAATGTGTTCGTGGTGCTGATCGGCTTGATCACGCTGTCGGCGATCGCCTACAGCTTCATGGCCTGACCAATGAACGCGGGGCAAGCCCGCTCCCACGTGAATGCGTGGGGGGAGGACTTGCCCCGCGGACCGCTCAGGTCAGACGCTTTCCAGGTGCCTGATCGCGGCCTTCAGGCGCTCCGCTGGTCGCGGTTGATCCTGGTGGGTGATGTCCGGCGCCTTGCGCACGCGGCCATGCTGGTCGACCCAATGGCCGTTGATGAAGTAGCGGTAGCTGGCAGTGCCGACATTCCAGCCCTGGTCGAGCAGACCCTGCAGGTGGAAGGTCTGGGCAATCTGACTGAGCGGGCCGCTAGGGCTGCCATCCAGATGCAGGACGATCGACGGGCTACCCGCGGGCGCGAACGGCAGCTCGCTGTAGCCGCCCCACACCTTGGCGTGGAACACCTGAACCGGATGCGTGGTCTGGATGATGGAAGCCCTGCCGGTGACCTTCTTCTGCACGGTATTCACCAGCAGGTCGAGGGTCAGGATCGGTGCGCCGAGCAGCCCGTTGCTGACGTTCAGGCGGGTATGAAAAAGTCCGAAGGACATGCTGATTCTCCTTGTCTGCTCAGGCTTTCTTGGCGGCCTTGGCGGCCGGGCTTTTGGTCGAGGCAAGAGCTTGGTCCAGGGCTTTGCCCACGGCACCGCTGGCCAGATGCTTGAGTTGCGCGACATCACCGGTGGCGATCACTGCCTCCAGGGTGGCGTTGTGCAGTTCGGTCGTCAGGTCGACGTTCGCCAGTGTCTGGATGCGCTTGAGCTCCAGCACGACGGGTACGTTGTCCACCTCGATCCAGCGCTGGCCGTTGTAGTAGCGGTAGCTGGCCGTACCTTTCTGCCAGTCCTGGTCGAGCAGCGCACGCAGTTCGAACTGCTCCGGCGAGTTGGCGTGTGGTCCGCCATGGTTGCCACGTACCGTCAGCAGGATCTTGCCTTCACTTGGCGGCTGCACGGTGAGGTAGCTGTAGGTGCCCCAGACATCCAGCGCCAGCTCCAGCGGTGGGTTGGTGGTCTGGGTGATCAGCGCGTGGCCGTTGACGCTGCGGTCTGGCGTGTAGACCAGCAGGTCGACTTGCAGGCGCGGGGCACCTGGCGCGTTGGTACCAATGAGGTAGGACACCGGGAAAAGACCTTCCGACGGTGCGAGCAGCGATTCAGACATGATTGCCTCCATTGCATTCGATGAATGACATACCGATAACCACGACTGGCGCAGGCGGGCGAAGAGGCGGAGGAGGTGGGAGACCGGGCGGGGAGAACAGGCTTGCCCGGTGCGAGCGGCTGTTGGCAGCCGGCTTGTGCAGCCATCCCTGGTACGCGGTGCCGCCTGCCTGGCAGCCCGCTTGAGTTAAGCAGGCCGGCCAGGCAGTGATGGCCTTTTTACAGTACGTCCGACGAGTGGTCGCGCATTGACCGAATGGTCACTTACTTCGCTTTCTGCTGCAGGGCCACGAAGCTGCGGCGCATGTCGCTGGCCCAGCCGTCGAGCACCGGCTTGACGTCGTTCAGGGTCAGCTGCGTGGTGTCGTTCTCCAGGTCCTTGCCACTGCCCTTGCGCACCACCTGGGCCAGCACGTTCTGGCTGGCGCCATCGAGGAAGGCCGCCTCCACGGCGATGTCCACGGCCTGGTCGCGGCCACCGGCGGCGGTGTTGACCGCCGCGGCGACCAGGGCGATGGGGATCACTTCATAGGGTTTGAGGCCTTCGGTGCTGGTGGAGACCGCGGTGATCGCCGGGCGCACCACGATGGTATTCGGCCCGGGCTCCTTGACCAGGGTGAGCACACTGCCGAGTTCGCGGCGCATCGCTTCGTTGAAGTAGCGGGTGATCTCTTGCAGGGTCTGCGCCGAGATCACGTTGGTCGGTTGCGGCTTGGGGTAGAACTGGCTCGGTTCGATGAACACCTTGGTGTACTGGCTGGCCTTCACGTCCGGGTCGATCCAGCGCATCACTGGCGCGCCGGAGACGCTTTCGGCCGGCTTCAGGCGGCTGTAGTCCTTGAGAAACCCGGAATAGTCCTTGGGGTCGACACGGTTGCTGGAGCAGGCAACCAGGGCCAGCAGAGCAGCGCACAGCAGGGTGGTGCGAGGCAGGTGCTTCATGATGACGAGGTCCATGAGGGAAGGGGCCAGGACAACGCTAGCAGGTGGTGGGCCGAAGGCCAGCGTTCGGGCTGTCGACAGTTGCCGTTTCCCACCGATCAACCTGATTGGGCTGACTATCCATTCATCACTGAAAGTGGAAAAGTATGCCCTTTACGGGTATGTTTAGAGTGCCGATCATGGATGTCTACAAGCGTAGGGAGTTTGCCCGCTGGCAAGCCAGGGAGTGCTTGCCGGACCACCTGCTCTGCCGAGCAGTTGCAGAAATGCAGAGTGGGTTGGTTGACGCGAGTCTTGGCGGTTTATTATTCAAGAAGCGCATTGCTGGCCTTTGCAGTGGCAAGCGGGGTGGTTACCGCACGCTACTGTCGGCTCGTATAGGCGATCGATATGTGTTCTTGCATGGATTCGCCAAAAGCGACCTGGCCAATGTCACGCCGGCCGAGCAAAAGGCCCTGCAGTTTACCGGCAAGGTATTTCTGGAATTATCACCCCACGCCCTGGCCAAGGCATTGGGTTGCGGGGTATTGATGGAGGTCCACTGTGACCAGCAAACTCATTGAGTCATTGCGTGCCGACCTGTCGGCCCTGGAACAGGCCGGTGCTGTCGGCAAGGTTACACTTAGGGACTTCGAGGCGATCTGCCCGGCTCCGGTGCGAGCGTTCACTGCCCAGGACATCCGCGACCTGCGTGAAGCCCTTAACTTCAGCCAACCGGTGTTCGCCCTGCACCTGCACACCAGCGCATCGACAGTGCGCAAATGGGAGCAGGGCGAAACACGCCCGGCCGGGCCGGCCTTGAAGCTGCTGAACATCATTGCCGACAAGGGGCTTCAAGCCATCCTTTGAAGGTGGGCCGTCAGCCCAGTGCCTCGCGCAAGCGGTACCACAGCATCCCCAGTGCCAGCAGCGGCGAGCGCAGTGCCTTGCCGCCGGGGAAGGTCAGGTGCGGCACCGCGCGAAACACATCGAAGCCATGGCTTTGCTCGGTGGCGATGGCCTCGGCGAGCAGTTTCGCGGTCCAGTGGGTGACGTTCAGGCCATGCCCGGAGTAGCCCTGGGCATAGAACACGTTGGGGTGCTGGCTGAGCCGGCCGACCTGGGGGAAGCGGTTGGCGGTGATGCCGATCATGCCGCCCCACTGGTAGTCCAGACGCACCTCGGCCAGTTGCGGGAACACCTTGAGCACCTTGGGCCGCATGTAGGCGCCGATGTCCTTGGGGTCGCGGCCGGAATAGTGGCAGGCGCCACCGAACAACAGGCGGTTGTCGGCGGTCAGGCGGTAGTAGTCCAGGCCCACTTTCTGGTCGCACAGCGCCATGTTCTGCGGGATCAGTGTACGCGCCAGGTCTTCAGGCAGTGGCTCGGTCGCCACCACGTAGCTGCCCGCCGGCAGCACCTTGCCAGTCAAGCGTGGCTCCAGTTCGTCTAGGTGGGCGTTGCAGCCGAGTACCAGGCTCTGCGCGCGCACCTTGCCGCGGGCGGTGTGCAGGGTCACCGTACTGCCATGTTCGATGCGCAGTACCGGGCTTTGCTCGAAGATGCGCACCCCCAGGCCATGGGCGGCGTGGGCTTCGCCCTGGACCAGGTCGAGCGGGTGCAGATGGCCCGAGCCCATGTCGACCAGGCCGCCGGCGTACAGGTCGCTGGCGACGATCTCGTGCATGCGCTCGGGGCCGACCAGGCGGGTCTCATGCGGGTAGCCCAGTGTGGCGAGGTCGCGTTGCTCGTCCTCGAATGCGGCGAACTGGGCGGGGGTGTTGGCCAGCTCGCAGAACCCCCAGCGCAGGTCGCAGTCGATGCCATATTGCGCGATACGGCGGGCGACCAGGGCCACCGAATCGATCCCGGCCTGCTTGAGGTAGCGCACGCCGTCCTGGCCGACATGGCGGGCAAAGCCCGAGACGTCATGGCCGATGCCGCGGATCAGTTGCCCGCCGTTGCGCCCGCTGGCGCCCCAGCCAATACGGCGGGCCTCCAGCAGGATCACCGAGAGGCCGCGTTCGGCCAGCTCCAGGGCCGCGTTGACCCCGGTCAGGCCACCGCCGACCACGCAGACATCGGCCTGCAGGTCCTGGTCTAGCGCGGGGTAGGTCGCCGCCTGGCGCGCCGAGGCGGCGTAGTAGGAGGCAGTGTGTTCAGTCATGTGGGGCATGGGTGGGCTCGACTCAGCGATTGGACTTGATCTTGCTCCAGGAGCGGGTCATCTGCCGCAGGATCGGCGGGCTCTGCATGGACGAGACATACAGTTTGTCCAGCACCTCCTGCGGCGGGTAGATTTCGGGGTTGTCGACCAGCGCCGGGTCCATGTCGGCCTTGGCGTCGGGGTTGGCGTTGGCATAGCCGACCGTGGCACTGACCTTGGCGATCACCTTGGGGTCGAGCAGGTAGTTGATGAAGGCCAGGGCCTGCTCGGGGTTCTTGGCGTCCTTGGGGATGGCCAGCAGGTCGAACCACAGGTTGCTGCCTTCCTTGGGAATGCTGTAGGCGACCTTGACGCCGTTGCCGGCCTCTTCGGCGCGGTGCGCGGCCTGCAGTACGTCGCCGGAGTAGCCGAAGGCGATGCAGACATCACCATTGGCCAAGTCCGAAACGTACTTGGAGGAATGGAAGTAGGTGATGTATGGGCGCAGCTCCAGCAGGCGGGCCTCGGCCTTCTTGTAGTCATCGGCCTTCTCGCTGCGCGGGTTCATGCCCAGGTAGTTGAGCATGGCGGGGTAGAGCTCGTCGGGCGAGTCCATGAACGCCACGCCGCACTGCTTGAGCTTCTTCAGGTTCTCGGCTTCGAACAGTACGGCCCAGGAGTCGATCCTGTCGATGCCCAGCACCGCCTTGACCTTGTCGACGTTGTAGCCGATGCCGTTGGTGCCCCAGAGGTACGGTACGGCGTACTGGTTGCCCGGGTCGTTCTGCTCCAGTTGCTTGAGCAGTTTCGGGTCCAGGTGCCGCCAGTTCGGCAGCTTGCTGCGGTCCAGCGGCAGGAACGCGCCGGCCTGAGCCTGGCGCGCGAGGAAATGGTTGGAGGGCACGACCACGTCGTAGCCGGTGCGCCCGGCCAGCAGCTTGCCCTCCAGGGTTTCGTTGGAGTCGAACACGTCATAGACCACCTTGATCCCGCTGCTGGCCTGGAAGTCGGCCAGGGTGGTGTCACCGATGTAGTCGGTCCAGTTGTAGACGCTCACCGTCGGCTGGGCCTGGACGGCCGCGCCGAACAGCAGGGCGAAGGTTGCGGGGATCAAAGCTTGCGGATGACGCATGTCGACACCTCGTTGGTCTTGTTCTTCGAGTTCGGTGGTGTAGGGGCTGCTTTGCAGCCCATCGCCGCGGTTCGTCGCCACGACAAGCCGGCTCCCACAGGCATCTTGGTTCTGCCGTGGGATCTGGCCTGCCAGAAAGCGGATCAGACGCTCAACAGCAGGAACTCGCGCTCCCACGAACTGATCACGCGCTTGAAGTTTTCATGCTCGGCACGCTTGACCGCGACGTAGCCCTGGACGAACTGCTGGCCGAGGTACTGCTGCACTTTTTCGCAGTCTTCCATGTGCTGCAGCGCGTCCTCGATGGTGATCGGCAGGCGCAGGTTGCGCCGCTCATAGGCGCGGCCCTGTACCGGGGCGCTGGGTTCGAGTTTCTCGACCATGCCGATGTAACCGCACAGCAGGCTCGCGGCGATGGCCAGGTAGGGGTTGGCGTCGGCGCCCGGCAGGCGGTTCTCCACGCGCATCGCTTCGGGGCTCGACGTTGGCACGCGCAGGCCGGCGGTACGGTTTTCCTCACCCCATTCGACGTTCACCGGCGCCGAGGTGTCAGGCAGGAAGCGGCGGAACGAGTTGACGTTCGGCGCGAACATCGGCAACAGCTTGGGGATGTACTTCTGCAGGCCGCCGATATGGTGCAGGAACAGCTCGCTCATGCTGCCGTCGTCATTGGCGAAGATCGGCTTGCCAGTGGCGATGTCGACCACGCTCTGGTGCAGGTGCATGGCACTGCCCGGTTCATCGGTGATCGGCTTGGCCATGAAGGTGGCGGTGACGTTGTGCTTGAGCGCCGCCTCGCGCATCGTGCGCTTGAATACGGTGATCTGGTCGGCCAGGTCCAGGGCGTCGCCGTGGCGGAAGTTGATCTCCATCTGCGCCGGGCCGTCTTCATGGATCAGCGTGTCGAGGTCCAGGCCCTGGATTTCGCACCAGTCGTAGACGTCCTCGAACAGCGGGTCGAATTCGTTGGCGGCATCGATGGAAAACGACTGACGGCCACTTTCGGCGCGGCCCGAGCGGCCCAGCGGCACCTGCAGCGGCAGGTCCGGGTCCTCGCAGCGCTGGGTGAGGTAGAACTCCATCTCCGGCGCGACGATCGGCTGCCAGCCCTTGTCGGCGTACAGCTTGAGCACCTTCTTCAGTACGTTGCGCGGCGACAGCTCGATGGGGTTGCCTTGTTTGTCGAAGGTGTCGTGGATGACGATCGCGGTCGGTTCGATGGCCCAGGGGATCTGGTACACCGCCGTGGGGTCGGGGCGGCAGACCATGTCGATGTCGGCGGCGTCGAGCAGGCTGTAGTAGATGTCGTCGTCGACATAGTCGCCGGTGACGGTCTGCAGCAGCACGCTCTCGGGCAGGCGCATGCCGCGCTCGTGGAGGAACTTGGCGGTCGGGGCGATCTTGCCGCGGGCGATGCCGGTCAGGTCGCTGATCACGCATTCGACTTCGGTGATCCGGTGTTCTTTCAGCCAGGTGGACAGCTGATCGAAGGGGGCGTTCATACAAACCTCTTGGTTGGGTAGTTGTGGTGGGACGCAAGGCGTTCAGTGCCGAGGGGCACTTCCCACAGGTGACGCTGAGGACTATCTTGGTCGCTGCCCCCCAGGGTGATCTATCCACTTTCTTCGGCAATTAATGCACCAAAAGAGTGCAACTAGGACAGCGCGTGACAACGCCAACCGCCTTGCAGGTCCAGGATTACCGCACCACCGATGTGACCGAACAGACCCGCGTCACCCCTGGCTGGCAGCAGCAATACCGGCAGATGTCGCCCGGGCATTTCAACGGCCAGCTGCGCTGGCTGGGCCTCGATGGCGTGGAGGTCTACGAGGAGCGCCTGAACACCCGGGTCGAGCAGTTCTTTCGCGCGCCCAGCGGCGCCCTGGCGTTCTGCTTCGACCGCAGTGAAAACAGCCTCTATCTGCTCAATGAAGACAGCCGCAATATCTGGATCACCCCGGAGAACTACCAGGAAGTGGCGGTGGTGTTCGAGCAGCCGTTTTTGGCCAGCCACGGCCTCGACCTGGAACGCCTGCGCGGTCTGTTCATGGTGCCGCTGACCTGCCAGCAGAACGCTTTGTTCGGCAACTGGCTGAGCGCCACGCTCACGCAGCTGGGACAGGCCGATTGCCCGCTGGAGGGCGGGGCGCTGGGCGAGCAGTTGCTGGAGGACTGCCTGTTCATCCTCGACAACGCCGGCCAGCGCCTGCAGGGCGAGGCGCTGGGGCGGCGCGACGAGGAGCGGGCGATCATGCGCCGGGTCAGCGAGTGGGCCGCCGACTGCCCCGACGAAACCCTAAACCTGCTGCAACTGGCCAAGGTCGCCGGGGTTTCCGTGCGTCAATTGCAGCAAGCCTTCAAGGGTTTCACCAACCTGCCACCGGCGCATTGGTTGCGCCTGCGTCGCCTGAACGGCGCGCGGCGCGATCTGCTGGCTGGTGACGCGACCGTGGCCGAAGTGGCGATGCGCTGGTCGTTCTGGCACCTGGGACGGTTTTCCGAAAGTTACCGGCAGCTGTTTCGCGAACTGCCGAGCGAAACGCTCAAGCGGCGGCGGGCAAGCTAGGGTCTGTAGCAAATGTGTCTGCGCGAAGGCCAGACAAGGCGAAACGGGGTGAGGAAGCGGAATGTACTGGCGTACATGAGCATTCCGAGCCCCGTTTCAACGCAGTATGGGCGAGTGCAGATACATTTGGTGCAGAGCCTAGGACAGTGCGGCAAAGCTTGCTAGTGTGCCTGCCGCAGTTTTTCGGAGGACCGGTATGGACACCGCGCAGACGCCCCGTTTCACCTACCAGAAAGTCCACCGCTACCTGAGCGACTGGCTTGATGCCCGCGCACCGGAGCTGGCGCATCGGTTGCCCTCGCTGCGCGATGTCGCCCGGCACCTGAACGTCTCGCTGTCGTCCAGCAAACAGGCTTTCGCCCTGCTTGAAGCCCAGGGGCGGATCCAGGCACGCCCCAAGATTGGTTACTTCAGCGTGGCCGGTGCAGCATCGTCGCGGCTGCCGCCTGCGCTCAGCCTGATCGACTGTTTGTATGCCAGCGCCCGGCAACCGGGCATGCTGGCCTTGAGCAGCGACTCCCCGACCATGCTGGCGTCCCTGGAGGGGCCATTGCTGAGTGTCGAACGCGAGTTGCTGCGCCAGTTGCCCCGTGCCGACGCACCACCGTTCGCGCCCTTTGGCGAACCGGCGCTGCGCGAGGCCCTGGCCCGCCGCTACAGCCGTGGCGTGGATGATCATTGGCAGGCCGACCAGGTGTTTGTCGGCGCCGATTGGCGCAGCGTGTTCGAGCTTGCGCTGCGCACACTGCTGCCACGGGGTGCCTGGGTACTGGTCGAGTCGCCTTGCTCCTGGCTGGTCCTGCGGCTGCTGCAGGCGGCGGGGATTCAGATCGTCGAGGCACCCCTTGGCGCGGACGGTCGTTTCGATCTGCAGGCCGTGGCGCGAGTATTCAGCGAAAAGCCGATCAGGGCGGCGGTACTGTCCTCGACCGTCAACATACCCCAGGGCGGCGCGATGCCGATCCAGGATAAGCAGCATCTGTGCGCCTTGCTGGCCGAGCACCAGGCGTGGCTGATCGAAAACGACAGTTATGGCGCGCTGTGCGAGGCTGCGGCGGGCCAGCGATACCGTGACCATGCCGACCCGGAACGTTTGCTGGTGCTGGCCGGTTTCGACAAGTGCATCGGCGCGGAGGCACCGTTCGGTTACCTGTTGTGCCGTGGCGCGGCGTCGAGCCTGGCCCAAGCCTTTCTTGCCCAGGGTTTTCGCCTGCCGAGCTATCGGCAACAGGCCGTTGCCCGTTTGTTGAGCTCCGGACGCCTGGCCCGGCACCAGGGCCAGCTGATTCGGCACCTGGCACGCAGCCGTCAGCGCATGGCGCAGTTGCTTGAGCGTCACGCCGCCGACTGCCTGCGCCTGGCGATGCCCGTGGCGGGCGCCACGTTCTGGCTGCAGGCGGTGCGCCCGGTAGACATGCAGGCCGTGTGCAAGCAGTTGCTGGGTCAGGGCGTGGTGATCGTGCCGGGGGCGTTGTTCAGCCAGGCCGGGTTCTGGCGCGACCATCTGCGGCTGAGCTTTACCGTCGATTGGCAGCTGGACATCGAAGCTGCGCTGGTCAAGCTGGCCCGGGCGATCCGTCAGGCACCTCAGCTGCCGTAGCAATGCTCGCGTTCAGGGAACTCACCCTGACGCACTTCATTGGCATAGCGGGCGCAGGCTAAGCGGATGACTGTCGACACGTCGGCGTACTGCTTGACGAACTTCGCCTTGCGCGGCCCGCTCAGCCCGAGGAGATCCTCGGTGACCAGGATCTGGCCATCGCAGGCCGGGGAGGCGCCGATACCGATGCAAGGCTGCCGACTTTCTTCGCTGATACGTCGGGCCAGTGGCTCGGCCACGCCCTCGAGCAGCAGGCTGAAGGCGCCGGCGGCCAGGTTGGCGCGCGCATCGGCATGGATGGTGGCGGCGCTTTCCTCGGTCAGCCCTTGTGCCTTGTAGCCGCCCAGGACATTGACGAACTGCGGCATCAAGCCGACGTGAGCCATCACCGGAATACCCCGCTCGACCAGAAACGCCACCGTGGCGGCCAGTATCCGGTTGCTTTCCAGCTTCACCGCGTCGCATCCGGTTTCGGCCAGCACCCTGGCGCAGCTGCGCAGTGCCTGTTCAGGGGACTCCTGGTAACTGCCGAAAGGCATGTCGGCGATCACGCAGGCGTGCTGGGTGCAGTCGACCACGGCACGGGTGTGGCTGATGGTTTCCTCCAGCCGCATGGCCAAGGTTGAGCGCCGTCCATAGGCGACCATGGCGGTCGAGTCGCCCACCAGGATGAAGTCCATCAACGGGTCGATCAGGCGAGCGATCGGCGTGCTGTAGGCGGTGAGGGCGGCGATCTTCTGCCGGCCCTTCATGGCGGCCAGTTCAGGGACGGTCAGGCGACGGGTGTCGGGTTGCAGGCTCATGGGTACCTCCGGTTCGCTGGGGAGGTGCTCGATTATTCGTGTATGGGAAGGGGATTCAAGATACAGGATCGGGCCGATTTGCAGCCCAGTTGCGCATGGCCAGGCGGCAACGGCAGGTGCGGGGCGGCTGGAGCCGCTCCCGCAGCGGTGGTAACGGGGAGCGGGGATCAGTTGCGATCCAGCCACACCGTCTGGGCATTGGTGAACTCGCGAACGCCGAAGTGTGACAGCTCACGGCCAAAGCCACTTTTCTTCACGCCACCGAACGCCACGCGGGGGTCGGATGCGCAGTAGCCGTTGATGAACACGCCGCCGGTGTCCAGCGCAGCGGTCATGCGCTCGGCCAAGGCATAGTCGGCGGTGTAGATGGTTGCGGCCAAGCCGAATTCGCTGTCGTTGGCCAGCGCCACGGCGTGGTCGGCGTCGCGGGCGCTGATGATCGCCGCCACCGGCCCGAACAGCTCCTGTTTGAACGCGGTCATGTCCGGGGTGACGTTGGCGAATACAGTCGGCTCGTAGAAGTTGGCCGCGCCCTCGACCTTTTTGCCCCCCAGCAGCAGCGTGGCGCCTTCGGCGAGGGTCGCCTGGACCTGGCCGTCGAGTTCATCGCGCAGGTCGTAGCGCGCCATCGGGCCGATGTAGGTGGCGTCGTCCAGCGGATTGCCGACGGTCAGCGCACGGGTGGCCTCGACGAACTTGTGGGTGAACGCCTCGACAATGCTTTCTTCGACAATCAGGCGCTTGGCCGCGGCGCAGACCTGGCCGGTGTTCTGGTAGCGGCCGATCACGGCGGCCTTCACCGCGGCATCGAGGTCGGCATCGGCCAGTACGATGAACGGATCGGAGCCGCCCAGCTCCAGCACGCACTTCTTCAGCGCCGCACCGGCTTGCGCGCCGATGGCCATGCCGGCGCGCACGCTGCCGGTCAGGGTGATGGCGGCGATGCGCGGGTCGTTGATGGCGCGGGTGACGCCCTCTGGGGTGACATTGAGCACTTCGAACACGCCCTCAGGCAGGCCGGCGCGTTTGAACAGGTCGGCCAGCAGGTAGGCGCTACCCATCACGTTGGGCGCGTGCTTGAGCACGTAGGTGTTGCCCGCCAGCAGCGCCGGCACCGCGCCGCGCAGCACCTGCCAGACCGGGAAGTTCCACGGCATCACGGCGAGGATCGGGCCAAGCGGACGGTATTCGATACGGGCCTTTTCGATCTGGGTCGGCTCCGGCGCGAGCATGGCCGGGCCGTGTTCGGCGTACCACTGGCACAGGCCGACACACTTGCTGACTTCACCGCGGGCCTGACTGATCGGCTTGCCGATCTCGCGGGCGATCATCTGCGCGAAGGCCTCGGCGTTGGCCTGCAGGGCCTGCCCGAGCGCGACCAGGTACTCGCTGCGCTGACCCAGCGACACTTTGCGCCACTGGCTGTAGCCGGCCTTGGCGCGTTGCAGCGCCGCGTCCAGTGCGGCCTCGGTGTCGAAGGCGTAATGGCCGATCCGTTCGCCGCTGTAGGGGTCGACGGAGATGGCGTGGGTCAGGCTGCTGATCTCGCTCATGGCAGGACTCTCATTGTTCTGATGGGGTGAGCGCAGACTAGTGGTGGCGCGCTTTAATGAAAACTGAATAATAATGAGCGAAACATTCACGTTTGGAGAATGACTGTGGACCTGGTGCAACTCGAGATGTTCAAGGCCGTGGCCGAGCACGGCAGCATCAGCGCCGCCGCCCAGCAGATCCATCGGGTGCCGTCGAACCTGACCACCCGTATCAAGCAGCTGGAGGAGGACCTGGGTGTCGAGCTGTTCATCCGCGAGAAGAGCCGCCTGCGCCTGTCACCGGCCGGCTGGAACTTCCTCGAGTACACCCGGCGCATCCTCGATCTGGTACACGAGGCACGCCTGACCGTGGCGGGGGAGGACCCCCAGGGCACTTTTGCCCTGGGTTCGCTGGAAAGCACCGCCGCGGTGCGCATCCCGGCCTTGCTGGCGGCCTACAACCAGCGCTACCCGAAGGTCGACCTGGACCTGTCCACCGGGCCGTCGGGGACCATGCTCGAAGGGGTGTTGTCCGGGCGCCTGGTGGCGGCTTTCGTCGATGGACCGGTGCTGCACCCGACGCTGGAAGGCATGCCGGTGTTCGAGGAAGAGATGATGGTCATCGCACCGCTCAACCACCCGCCCGTGACCCGTGCCCGGGACGTCAACGGCTCGAGCATCTACGCCTTTCGCGCCAACTGCTCGTACCGCCACCATTTCGAAAGCTGGTTCATTCATGACCAGGCGGTGCCGGGCAAGATCCACGAGATGGAGTCGTACCATGGCATGCTCGCCTGTGTCAGCGCAGGCGCAGGCCTGGCGATGATGCCGCGCAGCATGCTCGAAAACATGCCGGGGTGCAGCACGGTCAGCGCCTGGCCGATGGCCGAGGATTTTCGCTACTTGAAGACCTGGCTAGTGTGGCGACGGGGGACGGTGTCGCGCAGCTTGAGCATGTTCATCAAGTTGCTGGAGGAGCGTCGTGAGCTGCCCTTGTCTTGAGGGCAACGCCTCGCGGACTAACGGTGCGTCAACGGGCGAACCCGAGCCCCGGAAAACCCTCCAAATTGTGTAGATCATCCCACCAGGGAGGAATGCACCATGCGCACTCACCATTACGGCCTTTGCGCCGCGCTGTTGCTGGCATTGGCCATGCCTTGGAACCTTGCAGCGGCCACCGACCTGAATACCCCCATCGATCCGCAGGGCGTGCAATTGCAGCCCCAGGAACAGAACGGCATCCGTTACCTGCAGGGCGGTATCGGCCAGGATGAAGCCGATGCCCTGCGCCGCACACCCGGCTACGACCTGCACATCACCCTCTCGACCGGTGCCGAAGGCAAGTTCCAGAGTGGTGCCGCGGTGGATATCCAATCGGCCCAGGGCCAGTCGGTACTGACATTGCAGGACGTCGGTCCGTTGATCTTCGTGCAATTGCCCCCTGGGCACTACCGCGTGGTCGGCAATGCCGAGGGCCAGACGGTGCAGCAGCAGGTGACGGTGGACGGCAAGGCGCCTGCGCGGGTTGATCTCAACTGGCGCTAAGTGCCTGTCGCGGGGCAAGCCCGCTCCCACAAGGGGCTGCAGATCGGGCACGTGCATGACAGGCTCCAGGTGCACTTTGGCCGGCGCAGGGTGGCGCAGAAGTTTTCGCCGCATCTCCACTGGCAGTTCAACCCCATGTGCTGGCACAGGCCTCGCCGCGTGAGCGAAGGCTGCCAGGCAAGCACGAAGTGGAATACGAATGAACCTGTGAAGCGAGCGCACTGTCCTTAGCCAATAGTGGCAAATCACTTTCAACTTTCAGACTGTTCGGACAATAATCAAAGAAGTATTACCACTTGTAACCCGGTTGGATGTGCCGGGTGGCGGGTGCAGAACGAGGGGCCCAGCCCCCGATTGTCGCAGGTACGCGCACCTCGCGGACCTGTCCGTGAAGACCATCAGGAGAAGTCATTTGATGAGAACCCGTTTCGCCACAACGTTGGCAGCCACCGTGCTGGCACTCGCCGGCGCCAACCTGGCCCAGGCCGCGCAGATGTCTGGTGCCGTGGGCGCCACTGGCCAGGGCGACATGACCTACCGCATCGGCCTGTCCTTCGATTGGGACAAGAAATGGCTGGAAAGCAGCACCGGGCACCTGACCGGATACTGGGATGCGGCCTACACCTACTGGGAAGGCGGCGAGGCCAGTGGGGCTCACTCGCTGTCGATCAGCCCGGTGTTCGTCTATGAATTCAGTGGCTTTACCTACACTCCGTTCATCGAAGCGGGTATCGGCCTGGCGGCGTTTTCCAAGACCGACGTGGGCGACCAGCGCCTTGGCTCGTCGGTGAACTTCGAGGACCGGATCGGTTTCGGCCTGAAGCTGCCGGCGGAGCAGAAGATCGGCATTCGCGCCATGCACTACTCCAACGCCGGGCTGAAGCAGCCTAACGACGGGATCGAGTCGTACTCGCTGTTCTACAGCAAGGCGTTCTGAGTCCACGCAAGCTACCGATCGAGGGGCAGGTCTGCTCCCGCACTGCGGGAGTGGGCTTGCCCCTCGATGGCATTCAGCGCACCGCCTTGATCGCCAGCACATTACACAACGGATGCTCCAGCACATGCGCCGTGGTGCCGCCGAGAAACGCCTGCAACGCATCGTGTCGGTGATTGCCCATGACGATCACATCTACCCGGTGAGCGGCGATGTATTGGGTGATCGCCTTGACCGCCGGCCCTTCGAGGAAGTGGCGACGTTCTAGGTCGATCTGGTAGTGATCGCCCAGGCGGTTGAATGCCGTGCGCTGGGCTGTACGCACGCTGGTATCGAAACCGGGCATGGTCACGGTGCCGGCGCCGAAGTCGGCGATATGGGTCCTGGCCGCATCACACACATGCAACAGGTGCAGTTCGGCGTTGCACTGCAGGGCCAGGGCATGGGCGCTGCGAATCACCGCGTCGTCCAGGTGCTCGCCGGCACCATGGCTGTTGAGGTCGACCGCGGCGGCGATCTGTCGGGGCAGGGGCAGGCGGATGTCGCTGACCAGGTGCACCGCCACCGGGCTGTCCTTGAGCAGTTGCCAGTCCAGCGGGGTGACCAGCAGGCGCTTGAGGATGGGTTCGTGCTGCACGTCCTTGACCAGCAGGTCGCAGCCTAGGCGTTCGATCTGCTCCAGCACGCTGCCCAGCGGATCACGGGTCAGCAGCAGTTCGGTAGAGACATCCAGGCCGGCATTACGCAGTTGCTCGGCCTCGTCGGCCAGCCACTGGCGATTGTCGTCGAGCAGTCGCTCGCGTTCGCGGCTGTCGCTCATCAGGCCGAAGGTGTCGACATCGTCGACGAAGACATTGAGGTCCAGCAGGGCCCCGCTGGATTCGGCCAGCGCCGCAGCGCGCTGCAGGGCAGGCGTATGGCGCATCTGCGGGCCGAGCATGACCAACAATCGCTTGAACTGGCTCATCTCACACCTCCACGTGTGGCAGCCCCCTGTTCAGTCTAGACCCGTCGCCGGTGAAGTCCGCTGGAGCGACGACGGGTCATGCCTCAGTGCGGCGCGCGCGGGATGGTCTTGAGCAGGTCTTCCGGGCTGATGTGCCCGACCACCTGGGCCACTGCGCTGCCTGGGGTCGGCAGGTCGATGATATGGCTCTTCATCTTGCCGATCACATGCATCTCGCAGGGCTTGCAGTCGAACTTCAGGGTGAGCACTTCATCGCCCTGGATCAGCTGCATCGGCGCCACCTTGGTGCGCACGCCGGTCACACCCTTGGCCTGCTTGGGGCACAGGTTGAAGGAGAAGCGCAGGCAGTGCTTGGTGATCATCACCGGCACCTCGCCGTGCTCTTCATGGGCCTCGTAGGCCGCGTCGATCAATTGCACGCCGTGGCGGTGGTAGAAGTCGCGGGCCTTCTGGTTGTAGACGTTGGCCAGGAACGACAGGTGCGACTCGGGGTACACCGGCGGTGGCGTGGTCTCGGCCTTGCGCCCGCCACGCGGGTGGGCCTTGATCCGCGCTTCGGTCAGTGCCTCGATGGCCTCGCGACGCAGGGCCTTGAGTTGCGAGTTGGGAATGAAGAACGCCTGGGGCGCATCGAGTTCGATGGCGTCGGCGTGGTACATCGTGGTACCCAACTGGCCGAGCAGGTCGTGCAGTTGCTCGAGCGCCTGTTCCGGCTTGTTGGCGGCGCCGAACGGGCCGTCCAATGCGACCTGCACGCTGACGCCTTCCTCGCTGCTGAGGGTCAGCATCAGGCGCTGTTCACGCAGCACGGCATGCCATTCGACAGCCACCCGGCGCTCGGACGACGTACGCTGCAGCGCCTGTTGCCAGTTGTGGTCGAGGTTGCGCGACAGCGGATGGTTGGGGCGTAGCTTGTACAGGCCCTCGGGCATCTCGTTAGGCTCGACGCGGTAGCGGTAGCGCTTCTGGCCGTCCTCCTCGGATTCGCTTTTCAGCTCGGCGATGTTGGCGCGGAAGCCCACGACTTCACGCTTGACCAGCACATTGAGGCCGTCGCCGTTGGTCAGCGGGACATCGGTGGTCACCAGCAGGTCGCGCTTGCCGACTTTCTCGACCACGCCCACTGGCAGGCCAGTGAAGGTTGGGGAGTCGAAGGCGCCGATGTCGATCTTGCGGTCGCTGACAAAGTAGTCGGTGCTGCCACGGTGGAAGGTCTTGTCCGGGTCCGGCACGAAGAAGTGTTCGGTGCGGCCACTGGAGGCGCGAGCCAACTCGGGGCGGTCCTCGAGGATGGCGTCGAGCTCCTTGCGGTAGTGGGCGGTGATGTTCTTCACATAGCCCATGTCCTTGTAACGACCTTCGATCTTGAACGAGCGCACGCCGGCATCGACCAGGTCGCGCAGGTTGGCGGTCTGGTTGTTGTCCTTCATCGACAGCAGGTGCTTCTCGAAGGCGACCACGCGGCCCTGGTCGTCCTTGAGGGTGTACGGCAGGCGGCAGGCCTGGGAGCAGTCGCCGCGGTTGGCGCTGCGCCCGGTCTGGGCGTGGGAGATGTTGCACTGGCCGGAGAAGGCCACGCACAGCGCGCCGTGGATGAAGAACTCGATGGCCGCGTCGGTCTCGGCGGCGATGGCGCGGATCTGCTGCAAGTTCAGCTCGCGGGCCAGTACCAGCTGGGAGAAACCGGCCTGGTCGAGGAACTTGGCCCGCTCCAGGGTGCGGATATCGGTCTGGGTGCTGGCATGCAGCTCGATCGGCGGGATATCCAGCTCCATCACCCCCAGGTCCTGCACGATCAGCGCGTCGACACCGGCGTCGTACAGCTGGTGGATCAGCTTGCGTGCTGGCTCCAGCTCGTTGTCGTGGAGGATGGTGTTGATGGTGGTGAACACGCGGGCATGGTAGCGCCGGGCGAACTCGACCAGCTCGGCGATATCGCTCACTTCGTTACAGGCGTTATGGCGCGCGCCAAAGCTCGGGCCGCCGATGTAGATGGCGTCGGCGCCGTGCAGGATCGCCTCGCGGGCGATGCTCACGTCACGGGCAGGGCTGAGCAGTTCCAGGTGGTGCTTTGGAAGGGACATGTCGTTATAGGTTCGGGCTGTCACGGTAAGACGGGCATTGTAGCGGTGAAACGGGGCGGGGGCATCCATAACCGATGAACTTGCCCAAACGGTGGTAAAGGGCCTGGCATTTTTGTCAGTTATGCGTGCGGCGCGATAGTGATAGCGTCGGGTCCAAAATCGTTCTGCAAAAAGGTTATGCGATGACTTCCAGCCGTTTGTCCGTGATCGACCAGCAGCGATCAGTGCTGGGGAGCTCCAGCCTGCCCAGGGCTTATGCGCCGTATGGGGCCGTTTCCGATAAGCGCGGGGCTCTGTTGGCCTATTGCGGCCAGCCCCGCGATTCGTTGACGGGCCATTATCACCTGGGCAACGGGTATCGGACCTTCAATCCATTGCTGATGCGGTTCAACTCGCCTGATCGGTTGAGTCCGTTTGGGGCGGGGGGGATCAATGCTTTTGCGTACTGTCAGGGTGATCCGATCAACTTCCATGATTCCCGGGGTACTGAGAGGACTTTTGTCAGATCACTCCTGGTCACGGCGGCCTCTGCAGTAGGCACGGCTGGTGCGAACGAGGCACCCCATCATTTAAAACAGTTATGGGACATGTCCGTCTACTCGGAAAATCGGCAAATACTGATAGACAACCAGCTTGAAGAGCTGGCGGGTCAACCTGTGACATTCATGCAGAGGGCTACCCATGTTGTTGGAGCGCTGACTAGTACAACTTCAGCTGTTGTTGGATGGGGGGCAGGCCTATATCTAGGCGCCACGGAGGAGGGCGGTGGTCATTGGGCTACGGAGTTGGGCTTGCTTGGCGCGGTCGTCGGTGCCGCTTCGATTTCCAAGATTTCTGACATGCTCTCATCTAGCCAAGAGGTCAATTTTGGCGCCAAGGCAAAGGCGTTGCAGGTTGATATCAACGATATGTACCAAGAGAAAAGGGTGCGAGCTCAGACGTCACCTATGGGCCAGGTGGCAATTGGTGTTGGTGAGACGCTTAATGCGGCATTGCGCGATGGACCACAAGAAAGCAGCGTTTGATGAAGGACCAGTCGTCATAGGGCCGCGCCATAGGCGGCCCATGAGCAGATCTCAGCCCTTGGCCGCCATCGCCGTTACTTCCACACGCATCCCTTCGAACGCCAGCGAAGCCACGCCCACCGCCGCACGCACCGGCCATGGCTTGCTGAAGAACCGCTGGTACACCTCGTTGAACGCCGCCCGATCGGCCATGTCGGTCAGGTAGATGGTCAGGTGCAACACCCGGTCCATCGAGCTGCCGGCGCGCTCCAGGGCATCTTTCAAAGCCTGCAGGGTGCATTCGCACTGTTTGGTGATGTCGCCCAGCTCTAGGCTGCCGTCGGCGTGCACGGGGATCTGGGTGCTGACCAGGATGCCGTTGTACTCGGCAACGTCCGAGGAGATCGAGTCGGCGTCCGGGTCGGGGGTGTAGATGATGTCGCTGTGTGCCATGGGGTTTCGCCTTGCAACGGAAGGAAACCGCCAAGCCTACGCGAGCAGGCAGGGCAGGTCGAGGCAGGGCGGTCGGTCGCGGGCATTTGAAATACCTGGCCGGGACCGGCAGAATCGCGCCCCACCCGGCCACAGGCGCCGGGCCCTGGTCGTGAAAAGAGGCTTGCGTTGAACGAACACACATTGTCCATGCGCCTGGAGCGCGTGGCAGCCCATGTGCCGGCGGGTGCGCGACTGGCCGATATCGGCTCGGACCATGGCTACCTGCCGGTGGCGCTGGCGCGTCGAGGCGCGATTGTCGCGGCCGTGGCCGGCGAAGTGGCGCTGACGCCTTACCAGGCCGCGCAGCGCACAGTGCGCGAAAACGGCCTGGAAGACCGCATCACCGTGCGCCATGCCAGTGGCCTGGCGGCCATCGAGCCAAATGATGGCATCACCGCAGTCAGTATCTGCGGCATGGGCGGCGAGACCATTCGCGACATCCTCGAGGTCGGCAGGCAACACCTGGGCGGCCACGAGCGGTTGGTACTGCAACCCAACGGCGGTGAACAGGCGCTGCGCCAGTGGCTGATGGACAACGGCTATCGGATCGTCTGCGAGGAAGTGTTGCGTGAAAACCGTTTCGACTACGAAATCATCGTCGCCGAACGTGCCGAGTCGGTCAGCTACAGCGCCGAGCAGCTGTACTTCGGCCCGCTGCTGATGCAGGCGCGCAGCCCGGCGTTCCTGTTCAAGTGGCAACGCATGCTGCGCCAGAAACACCAGACCCTGGCCAATTTCGCCCGGGCGCGCCAGCCAGTGCCCGAGGAAAAGGTGCGCGATATCACCCGTCAGGCGCTGTGGATTACCGAGTTGCTGGCGTGAAGCGCCTCACCTTGGGTTGACCACGTTGGCTGGCACCTTCATCACCAGTACGGCGCCCAGTACGATGGCCACGGCCAGTACCTGCAAGGCCAGGCCCGGGCTGGCAGTGCTGTCGCGCATCCAGCCGATCAGGTAAGGCGCGGCGAACGAGGCGATACTGCCGAACGAACTGATCATGGCGATGCCGGCGGCCTGGGTGCCGCCCGCCAGGAAGGCCGGCGGCAGTTGCCAGAACATCGGCAGCGCGGCGCTGGCGCCCATGCCTGCGACCACCAACCCACTCATGACCAGCCAGGGGTCGTCCGGTGCCCATCCGGCCAGGGCGATGCCGGCGGCGGCCATCAGCAACGGCCCGCCCAGGTGCCAGCGGCGTTCGCGGTGACGGTCGGACGAGCGTCCGCAGCCGAGCATGAACAGACAACCGGCCAGATAAGGGATGGCGCTGAGCAGGCCGACCTGGCCATCGCTGCCGATGCCGGCGCCGTGAATCAGGCTTGGCATCCAGAAGGCCAGGGTGTTGACTGCCAGCATCACCGCGAAATAGATCGCCACCAGCAACCAGACATGGGCGTCGCCCAGCAGCCCGCGCATCGAGTCGATCGGCTTGTGCCGCTCCTCGCGGGCCATTTCCTCGCGCATTGCACGCTTCTGATCGGCGGTGAGCCAAGCCACCTGCTCGAAACTGTCCGGCAGGGCCTTGAGCACCACCAGCCCGAGCAACACCACCGGCAGCCCCTCGATCAGGAACATCCACTGCCAGCCCCGCATGCCGCCCTGATCGTGAAACGCCTGCAGGATGCCGCCGGACAGCGGCCCGCCGACCACTCCGGCCAAGGGCACGGCGATGGCGAACAGTGCCGTGATCTGGGCGCGGCGCCGGGCCGGATACCAGCGATTGAGCACCACGAGGATGCCGGGGAAGAAACCGGCCTCGGCCATTCCCAGCAGAAAGCGCAAGGCATAGAACCCGGCGGCGTCCTGCACCCACATCATGCCGCTCGACAACAATCCCCAGACCACCATCAGGGTGGCGATCCAGCGCCGTGGGCCGACCCGCTCCAGGGCCAGGTTGCTGGGCACGCCGAACAGCGCATAGGCGATGAAGAACAGGCCGGCCCCCAGGCCGTAGACAGTGTCGGAAAAACCCAGGTCGGCACTCATCTGCATCTTGGCGAAGCCGATGTTGATGCGGTCCAGGTGGGCGAACAGGTAGCACACCAGCAGCAGCGGCATCAGCCGCCAGGTGATGCGGGTGTGGGTAGCGTCGCAGGCGCGCACGGACGGCGCCGTGGAGGTATCGATCGTATTCATGGTCCGGGACGTTCTTGTTGTTGTCCCGGCAGATCATGCGACGCCGTGTCAGGCGGGCAAATGCACTTTCAGCAAGATGGCTGGTATTTTTGCCATGGGGTTACAGCTGCGAGCAGTTGCCCATCTGGCGGTAGTCGACTTCGCGGGTCTGGCCCTGGTGGTCGACGTAGACCATGTGCGCCGTACCGACCTGGCAATCGGCGTCGTTGCTGGCCGGAGTGATCGAAATGACCTTGGCGATGTCCAGCGGCATGCCGTATTCGTAGGTGCTGGGGCTGTTGTCGGCGAAGGCGCCGAACGAGGCGAGGGTGGCGCTGAGGGCGAGCAGGGCAATCGAACGTTTCATGACAGGTACCTCATTTATTGCGGATAGCTAATGATCCATTCATTTGTGTTTCACAATAAATGGGCTATCCCGTGATAGATTCCTGCCTTTCATGTATGAATGAGGGTGCCTGCCCATGGACATGCTGCATGCGATGCGAACCTTCGCCCGGGTAGTGGAATGCGGCAGCTTCGCCGGGGCCGCCCAGGCCCTGGATATTTCCGCCGCGCAGGTGTCGCGGATCGTCGCCGAGCTCGAGAACCAGCTGCAGACCCGCCTGCTGCACCGCACCACCCGGCGCCTGCGCATGAGCGAGGCGGGCGAGCGTTTTCTCGAGCGCACCCGGCAGATCATGCTGCTCACCGAGGAGGCGGTGGACGAGGCGCGCGGCGCCCACCTCACCCCCCGTGGCCGCCTGCGTTTTCACTGCACCCATGGCCTGGGGCTATTGATGATGCCGCTGGTGGCGCGCTACAACGCGACCTGCCCGGAAGTGGTGATGGAGTTGACCCTGTCGCAGCGCAACCCCGACCCACTTGCCGAAGGGCACGACGTGGTGATCACCATCGGCCAGGGCCTGCCGGACTCGCAACTGATCGCCATCCCGCTGGGCAGCATCCACAGCATCCTGTGCGCATCCCCGGATTACCTTGCCCGTCACGGCGTACCCGAGCGCCCCGAGGACTTGCACGGGCACGTCTGCCTGCGCACCGTCGACCCGCTGTTCGAGGAGGACTGGTCGTTCGAAGGCCACCCCGACAATTGCGTGATCGTGCCCCAGGACACCTTCCTCACCAACGTTGCAGACGCCATGCTCAAGGCCACCGAACTGGGCATGGGGGTGGGCTTGTTGCCGTACTACTCGGCGAGCCAGGCGATGCAGGAGGGGCGCTTGTGCCGGTTGCTGGCGCCGCATCGGCTGCGCCAGCGCGAGATCTATGCGATCTATCCGTCACGGCATTACCTGGACGCCAAGGTGCGCACCTGGCTGGACTTTCTCAAGGAGCAGCTGCCGTTGTTGTTCGCCGAGCACCAGCGCGTGGTGGACGAGCCCCGATACTGGCGTTGAAGGCCGTGCGCTTCGCGGGTCACCGGCTGTCCTGATCCTCGGCGCTGCCACCAGAAGCCCCAGCGCCGCTGCCGGTGGCTTCTCCGGTACTGTTGGAGCCGCCAGCGGCACCGTCGGCGGCGTCAGAGTCGGTACCAGTGTCACTGCTGTCGTTATCCTTGCCACCGGGGCTGTTGACGCTGCTGCCTTCACCGGCGGTCTTGCCTTGCTCGGTAGTGTGCTCTTTGTGCGTGCCGCTCCCGTTCGTGTCGGTGGCGGCGAGGGCGAGGGTGGTGCTGCTGCCCAGTATCAAGGCCAGCAGCAAGGCGAGGGGACGTGGATTGACCATGATGAATCTCCTGTCGGATGACTGTCATGGTTGGGCTATCACGGCGACGCCAAGGTGCCCGTCAAGCGACGGGCGGTCCTTGGCGTCAGCCGTCAGTGGGCGTCAGGACGAGGCGTCTGTTGGCCGGGCATGGCATCCATCGCCTCCAGCGTCGGATGCTCCTGCGCCGCGTGCATCAGGTCTTCGGTCACCCGCAGTTCCGCGCCGGTTGGCGAGAAGGTTGCGGTCGGCGCGAACGGCGCCGGGTGCTCCGGTGCCGGGCGTTTGCCGCGACGCCACAGGAAGAACCCGACCATGGCCAGGTTGATCACGGCGAAGGCCCAGAACAGGCCGACTTCGCCGTAGGCAGTCATCATCGGCGAAATGGCCAGTGGGGCCATGGCCGAGCCCAGCGAGTTGATCAGCAGCAGCCCCTGGATCATCGGCACCAGCGCGTCGGCCGGGGCGCGGTCGGCGGCGCTGCTGACGGCCACCGGGTACAGCGCGAACACGCCGCCGCCGAGCAGGAACAGCAGCGCCGGCAGCAGCACGGTGTCGGCTGGCAGCAGCACGATCAAAACCGACAGCACGGTACACAGGGCGGCCAGGGCGATCAGCACGTCCTGGCGATCCTTGCGGTCGGACCAGCGCCCGACCGGGTACTGTAGCAGCATGGCGCCGAGGATCACCCAGGCCATCATGTCGCCGGTCTCGCCGACGTCCAGGCCGATGCGTTGCAGGTACAGCGGCAGCAAGGCATAGATCCCGGCGATGGCGACCCCCGAGCCGAAGCAGCCAACCAGCCCGGTCGGCGCCACGCCCAGCAGTTGCCGCGGTTTGAGCGGCTCGACCTGATCCAGCAGTGGCGATACCCGGGGCAGGATCACGATCGGCAGCACCGACAGCGTGGCGAGCATGCCGGCGACCATGAACGGCGCGGTCTCGCCCCAGCCAGTGACCTCGCCCAGGGCGGCCTGGGCGATCACCCCGGCACCGTAGAAGGCGATCATGTACAGCGCCAGCAGACGCCCACGGATCTTCGCGTCACCGGCCAGCAGCAACCAGCTCTCGATCACCAGGAACACGCCGACCGCCGCCCAGCCGTTGATCAGCCGCAGCACGAACCACCAGGTGGTGTCGTAGAACAAGCCCTGGAGCAGGATGGTTGCGCCGATCAAGGCAGCGAAGCTGCTGTAGGCGCGGATATGACCGATGCGCAGGATCAACCGGTCGTTGAAGACTGCGCCGAGGGTCAGGCCGATGAAGTAGGCCGAGGACACCACGCCGATCATGGTCGCCGATTCGCCGGCGGCGCCAAGGCGCAGGGTGGTCAGGGAAGACAGCACGCCATTGCCCAGGGCAATGATGAACAGGCCGAGCAGGGGTGCCAGCGCCATCGCCAGCAAACGCACAGACATAGTTACCTCAAGGTTGGAAAGAGCTCAGAAGCACCTTTTCGGCTGCACGTGCCGGACAGCGACGTACAGTGCGGCCTGGGCGGGATGCGAGCTTGGCAAGAGTCAACCGCGGGGCCTGTTGGGTGAAGGCCGGGCGGGGCGGTTGAGCCTGTGGCACATGCGCGATGTGTGAGGCACGGACGCGGTCTTTGCGGGGGCTTGCCACCGGTTGGGGCGACGGGCGAAAAGGAGGCGGGATTTTAAGGCCTGTACAGGATTTGCCAAGAGGGAAAAGGCTGCGACGAGAGGCCGCAGGGGTCAGGCCGTTTTACGCGCGACCAGCAGCAGGGATTGCGGCACCTGGCTCTGCGGATGTTGCGGCTCCTGCAGTTCGACCAGGGTGAAGCCCGCCAGCTCCAGTGCCTTCAGCCAGCTGCCGAGGGTGCGGAAGTACCATGGCATCGGGCGCCAGTCGCCGGCGAACCCGACGAATGACTCCTCGCGCCAGCCATCCTGGTAGTTGCCGGCGGCTGCCGTCCAGGGGTGCAGGGTCTGGATCAGCAGCGTGCCGTCGGGCCGCAGCAGATTCCGCATGGCCGTGAGCAGGGGAATGATGTCTTGCTGGAGCAGGGCGAAGTTGGCGCAGATCAGGTCATGCTCGTGGTTGATGCCCTGCACGCCTGTGATCACTTGTTCATAGCTGGCCAGGTGGACCTGCGCCGAACCTGCTGCGCGTGCGGCGGCGACAAGAGTCGCATCGCCATCCACCCCGACCGCATCGATCCCCCGTGCGGCCAGGGCACGGAGCAGCCAACCCTCGCCGCAGCCCAGATCCAGCACCCGACCGGGCTGCTGGCCGAGCACGGCCAGGAGTATCGCCTGGTCGGTGACCTGCTGGCGGGACTCGATGGCGCCGGAGCGTACGGCTTCGATCCAGGCCTGGGCGTTGTGCTGCCAGCTGTCCAGCAGTGGGTCGGTAACCATGGGGGTGCTCGGGTCCGAGGGTGGCGGGTGGCTCTAGTGTGGTGTTTTGCAAATACGACCAATAACTCGCGAGTGATTTTTGCGCTCAGGCAAGGCGTCGCGACGAGTCGTAGCTCAGCTACGGCGAGGAGTGACAACGCCGCATGAGCGCAAAAAGCACCGCGAGGTATGGTCGTTATTTGTGAAACACCACACTAGGATAGGCCAGTCTTGTGCGCATGCCCCTTTGCTCTGCACACTGGCGTCCCTGGGAAGGAGCATGGCATGGCACTTGCGAAAGCGGATTTCACCACGCGCCTGCTGGTCGATGCCGGCATCGGCCCCGGCATGCGCGTGCTCGATGTCGGGTGCGGCAGTGGCGATGTGAGCTGGCTGCTGGCCGGCCTGGTAGGCGGTGACGGCGCGGTGGTGGGTATCGACCGGGCGGCTGGCGCCCTGGAGGTTGCGCGCCAGCGTGAAGGCCGCCAAGGGGCGGCTGTACCTGAGTTCGTGGCTGCCGAACTGTGTGCGTTACCCGCGACCCTTGGGTTGTTCGGCGCCATCGTCGGGCGACGGGTACTGATGTACCAGGCGGATCCGGCCAAGGCGTTGCGGGCGATGACCCGGTCCCTGCTGCCTGGCGGGTTGATGATCTTCCAGGAGCACGACGGCAGCCTGGCTCCGGCCAGCCAGGCATCATTCCCCTTGCACCACAAGGCCCAGCAATGGTTGCGGCGCATGCTTGCCTATGAGGGGGCGGACCTGCATATCGGCTTCAACCTGCACCGTGTGTTCAGCGAAGCGGGCCTGATGGTCGAGGACTTGCGTGCCGAATGCCTGGTGCAGACGCCCGGCAACGCCTACCCGCTGGGCGAGATCATCCGCGCTTGCCTGCCGCGGATCATTGCCCATGGCGTGGCCACGGCGCGGCAGGTGGGGATCGACACCCTGCAGGCGCGGTTGGATGCCGAGCGGCGACGGTCGCAGGATATCTATATCGGTGATGTCGCCTTCGGTATTTGTGCGCGCAAGCGGTGAGTCATGTAGTTAAATTGCGTGAGGTGTCAGTGGTGTTAAGTTAGTGTGATGGCTGAAGCATTTTAAATATTAAAGCGCCAAGCAGAAACTTGTATTTCTTCCTCTTCCTCTTCCTCTTCCTCTTCTTCTGCTTTTGCTTCTAAGCGCGCGATAGTTCAGGCGACACAAATTGCGACTTCAGGAGGCCGAACGGAGGGCTTGCGCAGGGAGGTGACGGGCATGGATGCCCGTCAAGCGCCGATCAGGCCATGGATGGCCCGTCGGCGCGTCCTCCCGGAGCAAGCCCGGAGTGAGGGGACCCCGGAGCGAAGCGTAGGGGCCGTATGAACGGAGCCGAACGGTTTTGCCTCCTTTTCCCAAGAGAAAAGGAGGTCGCCGTAAAGGCGAAAAGGTGAGTATGCGTCGACATGGCGAATGAATGCGCATATAACTTTTAAAACACACGCTGTGTAAGTCAAAGTCAAAGTCAAAGTCAAAGTCAAAGTCAAAGTCAAAGTCAAAGTCAATCGGCATCGGTTTTGATAGATATAAGTTCATTCATTTGCGATGTCGACGCACAGTCACCTTTCCGCCCTTACGGCGGCTTACTTTGGTCGTGGCCAAAGTAAGCAAAGCCGTGGCGCTCCATTCATCCGGCCCTCCGCTTCGCTCCGGGTCCCCTCACTCCGGCCTTGCTCCCGGGAGGACCGCGCTGAACGCCCCATCCTGGGGCGCAGCGCTTGACGGGCATCCATGCCCGTCACCTCCCTCCGCAAGACCTGCGTTCGGCCTCCTGAAGTCGCGAAGTTACGGGCGGCGCCTGGACTAGCACAGCTGTCGCTAGCTGGGTAAGGCGCTAGACTCCTGATCGGCAACGGCAACGGCAACGGCAACGGCAACGGCAACGGCAACGGCAACGGCAACGGCAACAGCAACAGCAACAGCAACAGCAACAGCTCGAACGCTCGCAGGACTCAACTCGACCTACCGCGCAATGCCAGCGGCACCAATCGTTCAGGCCGTGGCTTGCATCCGCGCGATGATGTCCCACAACCGCGGATCGGCATAGTCTTCGATCACCAACCGCGCTCCGGCTTCCAGCAGTCGTTCGGCCGGCTGGGTAGTGGCCAGGCCCACGGTAAAGATGCCTGCATCGACAGCTGCCTTGACGCCAGGCAGCGAGTCCTCGAAGGCCAGCGCCTGCCCGGCCTGGGCCTGCAGGTACTGCAGCCCGGTGAGGTAGGGCAGGGGGTCGGGCTTGGGCCGTGCCAGCTCATCGGCGACCAGGACATGAGCGAAACGCTCGCCAAGGCCCAGGGCCCCGAGCATGTGCTCGGCGTTCAGGCGCGGGGCGTTGGTCACCACGCACATGCCGATGCCGTGCCGCTCGGCATGTTCCAGCAGGCGCAGCAGGCCGGGCATCGGCGTCAAGGTTGGCGACAGTTCGCGGAACAACGCCTCCTTGCGCTCGGCCAGGGCCTGGCGGTGGGCGGCATCAGAATGGGGGAACAGCTCGGCGAACAGCAGGCCGTTGGAGCGGCCGCTGACCTGGGTGTTGAACTGCTCCTGAGTAAGCTCGCGGCCATCGTGGTCGCGCAGCAGCTTGCGGAAGGCTTGCAAGTGCAGGGTGTCGGTGTCGGTTAGGGTCCCATCGAGATCGAACAGCAGGGCGGTCAGCATCGGGCATCCTTAAAGGGGAGAAACCATTCAGCAGCATACTATGCCATCAGCATTGGAAAGTGCAGTTGGCCTGTTCCTGCGCATCTTCGGCGCAAGACTCACAGGCGTGGGGCTGCCGAGCAAACGCCTCAGCCTCAACAGACCCTGAACGGTTAATATCGGCTGCCAGGCATTACAGCACGGAGCACTCACCCCATGTCTTTTGTCACCACCCGCAAGATCCTGTTCGGCGATTGCGACCCCGCTGGGATCGTCTATACGCCGCGTATCGGTTACTTCGTCATCGAGGCGATACACGAGTTTCTCTCCCACCGGCTGGGCGGCGAAGGCCTGCGCAAGCTGTTCGCCATGGGCGTGATGCCGCCGGCGCGGGCATTGTCCATCGAGTTCCTGTCGCCGATGGCCTGGGACGACCTGATTCGCGTGCACGTCAGCAGTGGGCCGCTCGGCCGCACATCGTTCAGTTTTGCCGTAGAGGGGCTCGGGGCCGGTGGCGAAGTGTGTTTTCGGGCCAGCATGACCCAAGTGTGCGTCTGCCCCGAAAGCAAGCAACCGGTTGAGCTGCCCGAGGCACTGCGCCAGGCACTGTGCAGCACTACAGGCTGATGCGCATCACAACGGATAGATATTTCATCAACAAACAAACGATTCAGCATCAATTGGATATAAAGTCCAAACGTGACCGGTTATTCAGTTGCGGTTTTCCGTTTAAATGAGGCTGTTGCCACTGGTTGCTCCTGCTGAAAGCTGTTAGCTTTCGCCTCGCTCAGGAATTAAACAAGCAGGCCTGCAACGCGCCGCTTGCGGTCACCCGAACAAACAACGGGCGATCGAACAGGGAACGATAATAAAAATCCTAGGGAGGGATAACCGGATGAATCTCTACATCCGTTTGTTGCTGGCTGTTCTACGCGGTTTCTTCAAGCCGCCGATGGCCCTGACCGACACACTGCAGCGAACGCTGCGGGTCTGGCCGAACGACATAGACATCAATAAACACATGAACAATGGCCGTTACATGACGATTGCCGATCTGTTCATGCTGGAACTTTGCCTGCGCGCGAAAATCCTCATTCCTGCCTTCAAGTTGGGCTGGAAGCCCATGCTCGGCGGTAATCTGGTCGTCTATAAAAAGCAACTTTCCATGTTCGAGCAGTACACCGCCGAGTTCAGCATCTGCTGCCTCGACGAGAACTGGACCTACTTCCAGTACACCTTCTTCAACCGTGCCGGTGAAGTGGTGGTGACTGGCTATTCCAAGGGCGCCTGGGTCGGTCGCAAAGGGCTGGTCGCCAACGCGGTGATCGCCGAAAAGCTCAAGGTCGAACCCACTACCGCGCCGATGCCCGAAGCCATCAGGAAATGGCTGGAGGCTGAGGCCCACGTGCTCGGCAAGGCCTGAACCAGGCCGCGCCGCGGCCCTCTTGGCAAACACCTGACACCCACGTCGTCCGTCCATTGCTCCACGGCCCCAGGCCTGTGGCCTGGCGCCGCGCGCGGCAGGCTTTGCCGTGCCCGGCATTCGCGCCTGCCCCACGTCGATCCATGAATGAGTAGGGAAACACCTCATGCCGAACACCTTGTTGTTGATGCTGGTTCTTTTCGCGGTCTTTCTACTGGTCGCCGAGCTGTTCAGGCGCTACCGCCTGGTGGGCCTGACCTTCTTCGTGCTGTCGCTGCCGGCGTTGCTGGTGCCGAACGCCAACCTGTTCATGCGCATCAAGACCATCAGCGTGCTGCTGCCCATGTGCTTCCTGGCGTATGCCAGGTACAGGCCGAAAATCGAGGGTTTCATCTACAAGCTTATCTACGTGGTGATCGTGCTCAACATCATCGAAGCCTCGGTGATCGACTGGAAAACCGGCAACGTCCTCAACATCGTCGCCGCCGTGGGCCTGATCCTGTGTCTGCCGTACTCGCGCCAGCACTGGGAGATCTCTGGCCGTCATCACGATTTCGTGGTGCGCGTCCCTGCCTACTGGCCCTACCTGTACACCACCTGGAACCTGTGCTTCCTGTACTCGGCACGGATCACCACCTTCGGCTATGCACTGCCGCTGTTGCTGGCGCCAGTGGCCTACGCCTTGCTCCTGCGCCGCACCGACCTGTATTTCCAGGCCCGCGCCTACACCTTCGGCTTCTACCTGTTCGTGCGCACCATCGCCGGCGACACCCCGCTGATGAACCTGCCGGCCTTCGACCTGACGACCTGGTACAGCCCCGACGCCGCGCTCGCCTGGAGCGTCGTCAACGTGATTTTCACAGGCGCCTGCCTGTACAGCTACGGCGCAAGCCGCAAGAAGAACAAAGCGATCGAACAAGGAGTCTGAAGCATGTTGGAAGTTATCCTGCTGGCGTTTTTCATCACCGTCAGCCCCGTGATCCTGTTGATGAGCAAGACCCGGGCCGAGCCATTGAAGCATGTGTACATCGGCCTGTATTACGTGAAGTTCGTGCCGTTGCTGCTGTCGTTGTACGCGATTAACCTCAGCGCCAGTTTCCTGGCCTGGAAGTGGGTCCAGCTGAAGTGGCTGCTGCCTCGCTACTTTGGCTATCGCCACTACAATCGTGACTCCATCTCGATGGAGAGCACGCCGATCCCGGGCACTGACTACCACATGGGCTACATCCCCAAGAAACTGCCCGCCGAACTGGTCTATCGCTGGAGGAAAGACAAGGTCTACCACAACTATATCCAGTCGATCATCAAGGCCAACCGCGACTACTACAAAGTGCCGCTGGGCCAGTTCCCGCAACCGACGGCGATTTCCGACGAGGACCTGAAAGTCTTCCTGATGTCGTCGCAGATCACCCACTACCTGCAGACGGTCGATGGCGTATCGACCTTCGACATGCGTGATTTCACCCGCGAGATCCGCCTGTCCAGTTCGGTGTTCGACGTGGCCAGCATCTCCATCGCCCAGGACTTCGCCACCGACAGCATGCGCATCACCCTGCGCGACGGCTTCAGCGTCGGCCCGGGCGAGCCGCACTGGGACCTGGCCAAGGTGTACTTCATGTCGAACACCATGGTGTTCTTCATCCTCGGCGCGCACCTGCACCACCACCTGTTCTTCGCCGAAATGGGCGCGGCATTCCTGTTCAACCTGGTGCCCAAGGATTCCAACTTCCACAAGCTGATGGATCCGCACACCGCCTATATCCTGATGCTCAATCACCAGTTCAAGGAATCGCCGCTGTCGTTGCGCGAAACCACCGGTATCGCCGACAAGTTCCTCTACAGCTGCATCGGCTACTACTCGGCGCAGACCTTCTACAAGGTCGGTTATGAAAACGCCCTGAACATGTACAACAAGCGCGACACCGAAGACCAGGCGCTGACCCAGAAATTCGAGATCAAGTTCACCATCCCGTTCGACCAGTACCTCAATGGCCAGCACGCGCTCAATGCCCAATACCGCGACTACTACGCGGCGGTGCTGAAGTTCGTCACGACCAGTTACGACGACCTGCTGCGCGACGGTTCCGAGCCCTATATCAACAACTGGGTCGCCGAGCTGTGCCGCTATGTCAACCTGCCGTGCCCGGCCAATGACAAGGCTTTCAACATCGAAGTGATCGCCACCTACATCTGGTACGTATCGTTCGTGCATTCCCTGGAGCACTACCAGTTCCACAAGTACAAGATGAACTACTGCCTGCTGACCCGGCTGCCGTTCGCGGTCGCCAAGCACCTGCCAGCGGACCAGGTGTTCAGCCAGTACGACATCTGGAAGTCCAAGCACATCGTGCACACCTTCGGCAAGAACCACCTCAATGCCGGTGTCTCGGAAAGCTATGCCGACCTGGACTACAAGTTCCGCGACCTGCCGTTGATCGACAAGCAGACGCAACTGAAGAAGGACGTGCTCGGCCTGCTGGAGAAACACCAGACGCCAAACGAGGCGATCGCCTTGTCCATTCGTTACTGAGCCTGGGCGAGGAGGGCCGACGACGAAGGGGACTGTTCAGTTTTCGCAGAAAGGAGTACAAATGTGCTCCATGGACAATTTATCTCCCAAACGCCGCGCCATCCTCGAATTCATCCGCGAGCGCATCACCGATCAAGGCCAGCCGCCGTCGCTGGCCGACATCGCCGAGCGTTTCGGTTTCGCCTCGCGCAGCGTGGCGCGCAAGCACATCACCGCCCTGAGCCAGGGCGGCTTCATCGACGTCACGCCCAATCAGGCGCGGGGTATCCGCCTGGCCGAGCCGCTGCGTCGGCCCGAGATCCTCGAAGTGCCGGTGCTCGGCCAGGTTGCCGCCGGTGCGCCGATCGGGCCCGACCTCGATATCCACGAGCAGTTGCTGCTCGACCCCAGCCTGTTCCGGCGTACCCCCGACTACCTGCTCAAGGTGCGCGGCGACTCGATGGTCGACGACGGCATCTTCGACGGTGACCTGGTCGGCATTCGCCAGCAGGGCGAGGCCCGCGACGGGCAGATCGTGGTCGCCCGGCTCGACGGCGAGGTGACCATCAAGCGCCTGCAGCGCACCCGCGACGGCTATCGGCTGCTGCCGCGCAACCCGGCCTATGCCCCCATCGACGTGAGCCCCGAGCGCGAGTTCTTCATCGAAGGCGTGTTCTGCGGCTTGCTGAGGCGTGACTGATGGGCGCGGTGGTCGAACTCGACCGGCTGCTCGATCAGCGCCAGGTATGGCGTGGGCGGCAGGCCCAGGCGCGTCCGCAGGGCCTGCAGCCCACCGGGCATGCCGCCCTCGATGGTCGGCTGCCGGAAGGCGGTTGGCCGGCGGCGTCGCTCAGCGAGCTGCTGCTGGCCAGCCCCGGCTGCGGTGAGTTGCAGTTGCTCTGGCCCACGCTCGCCCGGCTGAGCGGGGAAGGGCAGAGGGTGGTGCTGGTGGCGCCGCCGTTCATCCCTTATGCGCCGGCCTGGCAGGCTGCCGGGGTGGACCTGCGCTGGCTGGTGCAGATCGACGCCGAGGCCGGCGATGCCCTGTGGGCAGCCGAGCAGTGCCTGCGCTCGGGCAGTTGCGCGGCGGTGTTGTGCTGGCCGGAGCGTGCCGATGATCGGGCGCTGCGGCGTTTGCAAGTGGCCGCGGAAACCGGCAACGCGCTGGCATTCGCCTGTCGTCCGCGGCAGGCCGCGCTGAACCCATCGCCTGCCGCCCTGCGCATCGCCCTCGACCTGCGCCCGGCACAATGGCGCGTGCTCAAGTGCCGGGGTGGCCTGCCACCTGCCGCACCCATCGCCTGCCCTGGGCAGGGGTGATGCACCATGCTCTGGGCCTGCATCCTGTTACCCCAGCTGGCGCTGGACACTGTCCTGCGCGAACGTGACGACCCCGAGGCGCCGCTGGTGCTGCTCGGCGGGCCGCCCCAGCGCCGCGTGCTGCGGGCGGTCAACCCGGCGGCCAGTGCGCTGGGCCTGCGCGCCGGGCAGGCCCTGACCGCCGCCCGCGCCCTGGCCGACGGTTTCACCTGCGTCGAGGTCGAGCCGGCGCGTCTCGAGCAGTTGCAGCAGCTGCTCGCGGCCTGGGCCTACCGTTTCAGCGCCCAGGTCAGCCTGCACTATCCCCGTGCGCTGCTGCTGGAGGTAGGCTCGAGTCTGCAGCTGTTCGGCCCGTGGCCGTCGTTCGAGGCGCGCCTGCGCCAGGAACTGGCGGCACTCGGCTTGCGCCAGCGCATCGTCGTGGCCAGCAACCCGGTGGCGGCGAGAATGCTCGCCAACGGTCACGATGGCCTGGCACTGACTTGCCCGCAGGCGACCCGCGCTGCCTTGCTCGACATGCCCGTCGAGCGTGTCGGCCTGCCCAGTGAGGCAGCCGAAGCCTTCATCCGCATGGGCCTGCGCCGCCTCGGGCAGGTACTGGCGCTGCCCCGTGATGCCTTGGCCAGGCGCTTCAGTGCCCAGGTGCAGTTGCACCTGGACCAACTGCTTGGTTTGCGCAGCCTGGGGCTGGGTTTCTACCAGCCGCCCGACCGTTTCGAAGCGCGGCTGGAGCTGAACTTCGACGTCGAATCACACCAGGCCCTGCTTTTCCCCCTGCGTCGTCTCATTCACGACCTGGCGGCATTTCTCGCCGGGCGTGACTGTGGCGTGCAGCGTTTCGAACTGCACCTGGAGCATGCCGAAGGCGCGGACACCGTGCTCAAGGTCGGCCTGTTGGCTGCCGAGCGCGACGCCTCGCTCTTGTTCGAGCTTGCCCGTGGCCGCCTGGAGCCGCTGCGCATCCCGGCGCCGGTGCGCAACCTGCGGCTGCTGGCCGCCGACCTGCCACCGTTCGTGCCCCAGCACCAGGCGCTGTTCGATCCGCGTGCGCAACAGGCTCAGCCCTGGGACCAGCTGCGCGAGCGCCTGCGCGCGCGGCTGGGCGATGACGCGGTCAAGGGCTTGCGCGCCGAGGCCGATCATCGCCCCGAGTGCGCCTGGCAAGGGGTGGAGCAGGGTGGGCAGGGCCATTTGGTGATGGCCCCCGGTCGGCGTCCCGGCTGGTTGCTGCCGGTGCCTCAGGCGCTGTCCGAGACTGGCCTGCAACTGCTCGGGCAGGCCGAGCGCATCGAGTCCGGCTGGTGGGACGGTGGTGATGTGCGGCGCGACTACTACCGCATCGAAACCCGTGATGGCCTGCGCGGCTGGGCCTTCCGCGACCTCGCGGCGCCGGGGCCGTTGTGGCTGCAAGGCTGGTTCGCATGAGCGCCCCCGGCTACGCCGAGCTGCACTGCCTGTCGAACTTCAGTTTCCAGCGTGGTGCCTCCAGTGCCGACGAGCTGTTCCGCCGCGCCCGCGAGCAGGGTTACCAGGCCCTGGCGATCACCGATGAATGCACCCTGGCGGGCATCGTCCGGGCCTGGCAGGCGGCAAAGCAGCATCAGGTGCGGTTGATCGTCGGCAGCGAGGTGCGGGTGCACCAGGGGCCGAAGCTGGTCCTGCTGGCACAGGACCTTGCTGGCTACCAAAGCCTCTGCGCCTTGATCACCCGCGCCCGGCGGCGTTCGCAGAAGGGGCAGCTACCAGTTGCTCGTCGAGGACCTCGAGGCCCATCACCAGGGCTTGCTGGCGCTGTGGGTGGCCGAGCCGGACGACAGCGCCGGGGCCTGGCTGCAGCCCCTGTTCGACGGGCGCCTGTGGCTGGCGGTGCATCTGCACCGCGGGGCCGACGACGCTCAGCGCCTGGCCCACCTGCGCGCGCTGGGGGCGCGGCTCGATCTTCCGTTGGTGGCCTGCGGCGATGTGCACATGCACGTGCGCGGACGGCGGGCGCTGCAGGACTGCATGACCGCCATCCGCGAACATTGCGCGGTCGCCGAGGCGGGGCGCTTTCTGTTCGCCAATGGCGAGCGTCACCTGAGGTCGCTCGACCAGTTGCACGAGCTGTACCCCGACGATCTGCTGGCGCAGACCCTGCAGGTTGCCGAGCGCTGCACCTTTGATCTGTCCCAGCTGGACTACCAGTACCCACGGGAACTGGTGCCCGAGGGGCAGACCCCGGCCAGCTGGCTGCGCGAGCTGTGCCGGCGAGGGTTGCCCGAGCGCTGGCCCCAGGGCCCGAGCGACCAGGTCCACGCGGTGCTGGAGCGGGAGCTGGCGCTGATCGAGGAACTGGGCTACGAGAGTTACTTCCTCACCGTCCACGACATCGTCGCCTTCGCCCGCCGCCAGCGCATCCTCTGCCAGGGGCGCGGCTCGGCGGCCAACTCGGTGGTGTGCTTCGTCCTCGGCATCACCGAGCTCGATCCCATGGAACACCGCCTGCTGTTCGAGCGCTTCCTTTCCCGCGAGCGCAACGAGCCGCCGGACATCGACGTGGATTTCGAGCACGAGCGCCGTGAAGAGGTGATCCAGTACGTGTTCCAGCGCTACGGCCGGCACCGTGCCGCGCTCACCGCGGTGGTCAGCAGCTACCATGCCGCCGGCGCGGTGCGCGACGTGGCGCGGGTGCTCGGCCTGCCGGCCGACCAGGTGGACGCCCTGGCCAAGTGCTGCGGGCGCTGGAGCGACCGCATCCCTGATGCCGCTCGCCTGGCCGAGGCCGGGTTCGATGCGCACAGCCCGTCGCTGCGGCGCATCCTGGTGCTGGCGGGGGATCTGATCGGCTTTCCCCGACACCTGTCGCAGCACCCCGGGGGCTTCGTCATCTCCGAGCAGCCGCTGGACCAGCTGGTGCCGGTGGAGAACGCGGCGATGGCCGAGCGCACGGTGATCCAGTGGGACAAGGACGATCTGGACATGGTCGGCCTGCTCAAGGTCGACGTGCTGGCGCTGGGCATGCTCAGCGCGCTGCGCCGCTGCTTCGACCTGATCGCCCGACATCGGGGGCGCGAGTACACGCTGGCGACGCTGCCCAAGGAAGACCCGGCCACCTACGCCATGATCGGCCGCGCCGAGACCATGGGCGTGTTCCAGATCGAGTCGCGGGCGCAGATGGCCATGCTGCCCCGGCTCAAGCCGGAGAAGTTCTACGACCTGGTGATCGAGGTGGCCATCGTGCGCCCCGGGCCGATCCAGGGCGACATGGTTCACCCGTACCTGCGCCGCCGGTTGAAGCAGGAGCCGGTCACCTATCCTTCGGCAGAGCTGCAGGCCGTCTTCGAGCGCACCCTGGGCGTGCCGCTGTTCCAGGAGCAGGTGATGGAACTGGCCATGGTCGCCGCCGACTACAGCCCCGGCGAGGCCGACCAGTTGCGTCGCAGCATGGCCGCCTGGAAGCGCCATGGCGGCTTGGAACCGCACCGCGAGCGGCTGATCGCGGGCATGCTGCGCAATGGCTACGAGCTGGCCTTTGCCGAGCGTATCTTCGAGCAGATCAAGGGCTTTGGCAGTTACGGCTTCCCTGAATCCCACGCCGCCAGCTTTGCACTTTTGTGCTACGCCAGCAGTTGGCTCAAGTGCCATGAGCCGGCGATCTTCACCTGTGCGCTGGTCAACAGTTGGCCGATGGGCTTCTACAGCCCCGACCAGTTGCTGCAGGAGGCGCGCCGCCAGGGCATCGAAGTGCGCCCGGTGGATGTGTTCCATAGCGAGTGGGATTGCACCTTGGAGGCACTGGGCGAGAACGAACTGGCCATCCGCCTGGGCCTGCGCCAGATCCGCGGCTTCAGCGAGGACGATGCCCGGCGCCTGGAGCAGGCGAGGGCGCTACGCCCCTGGCGGGATGTCGAGGACCTGTGCCTGCGCGCCGGGCTCGATGGCCGGGCCCGGGCGCGCCTGGCCGACGCCGGGGCATTGCGCGGGCTGGCCGGCGACCGCCACCAGGCGCGCTGGCAGGTGGCGGCGGTGCAGGCGCAACTGCCGTTGTTCGCCGAGGTTGAATCGACACTTGAACAGGCGGTGGCCTTGCCTGCACCAAGCATTGCCGAAGACCTGGCCGCCGACTACGACACCCTGGGCACCACCCTCGGGCCGCATCCCCTGACCCTGCTGCGGACACGCTTGCGTGCGCTGGGGTGTCGCAGTTCAAGGGAGCTGGCAGGGGTCGAGCATGGCGACAGCATCGCCGTCGCCGGCATCGTGGTCGGTCGCCAGCGACCACAGACCGCCAGTGGCGTGACCTTCGTCACCCTCGAGGACGAGCATGGCATGGTCAACGTGGTGGTCTGGCGCGACCTGGCCGAGCGCCAACGGCGCGAACTGGTAGGTTCGAAGTTGCTCAAGGTGAGCGGGCGGCTGGAGCAGGAGAGCGGGGTGCGGCACCTGATCGCCCGGCGCCTGGAAGACATCAGCCCACTGTTGCAGGGGCTTGATGTGCGCAGCCGGGACTTTCACTAGAAATAGCGTTTGGCTTGAAGGCGGCGCGGTCGGTGTGGGAGCCGGCTTGCCGGCGATAGGGCCGCAGCGCGGCCCCTGGTGCAGGCAGCTCAGACCATCGCCAGTCGCTGCTTGCGTGTCGGAGCCGGGAACGCCTGCTCGATGGCTTGCAGGTCCTCTTCGGCAAGCACCAGGTCGGCCGCCGCCGCATTCAAGCGCACATGCTGCGGATCCACCGCCTTGGGGATCGCGATCACCCCATCATTGCGCGTGACCCAGGCCAGGCTCACTTGTGCCGGCGTGGCGCCATGGCGTTCGGCGATCTGCGCCATCACCGGGTGTCGCAGCAAGCGCCCGGCCTGGGCCAACGGGCAGTAGGCCATGGTCGGCAAGCCCTGCTCGCGGCTCCACGGCAGCAGGTCGAACTCGATACCACGTTCGGCCGGGTTGTACAGCACCTGGTTGGTGGCGCAGGCGCTGTCATCCAGTTCGCGCAAGTCGTCGAGGTCGAAATTGGACATGCCCCAGCGGCGAATCTTGCCCTGCTCGATCAGCCGCTCGAAGGCTTCCACAGTCTCTTCCAGCGGGTACTGACCGCGCCAGTGCAGCAGGTACAGGTCGATGCAGTCGGTGCCCAGGCGCTGGAGGCTGCGCTCGCAGGCGGCCGGTACACCGCGTCGGCTGGCATTGTGCGGATAGACCTTGCTGACCAGGAACACCTGGTCGCGGCGCCCGGCGATGGCCTGGCCGACCACCTGCTCGGCGCCGCCCTCGGCGTACATTTCCGCCGTGTCGATCAGGCTCAGGCCCAGGTCGATGCCTTGTTGCAGGGCCGCCACCTCGGCGGCCCTGCGGCCCGGGTCCTCGCCCATGTACCAGGTGCCCTGGCCGATGGCCGGAACGCGGGAGCCCGCCAGATTCACGTAACGCATGTCACCTCCTGTGGGTGGGTATGGGTCAGCAGTACATCGAGCAGCGCCTCGGCGGCCTTGGACAGCTTGTGATCGCTCAGGGCGATCACACCGATGCGCCGCTCCACGGTGGGTTCGACCAGCGGCACGCAACGGGCGCCGAGCTCCTGCATCTGCTCGATGCACAGGGCCGGCACCGCGCTGACCCCCAGGCCACTGGCGACCATGCGGCCGATGGTCGATAGCTGATGGCTCTCGAAGGCCACCGCCAGCTTGCCATGGTTGGCGGCCAGGTGCTGTTCGAGCAGCAGGCGCACCGCCGATGGCCGCTGCAAGGCGATGAAGTCCTCGGCCAGCAGCTCCTGCCAACGCACCTGGGGCTGCTGGGCAAGGGGCGAGTCGGCCGGCACCACGGCGACGAAGCGGTCCATGTACAGCGGGTGGAAGCGCAGCGCCTCGCTGCTATCAGGCTCGAAGCCGATGCCCAGTTCGACGCGGCGATGGCGCACCAGTTCCAGCACCTGCTCGTTGATCACGTCGTGCACGGTGACATTAACCTTGGGGTAGCGTTGGCGAAACACCTTCAGCGACCGTGGCAGCAGGTTGCCGGCGAAGGCCGGCATGGCCGCCACCGACACCCGACCCAGTTGCAGGGTGAAGCGCTGGCGCAGCATCTCCTCGGTATCGTCCCAGTCGGCGAGCAGGCGCCTGGCCAGGGGCAGCAGTACCTCGCCCTCGGGGGTCAGGCTGACGCTGCGGGTGGTGCGGGTGAGCAGGGCGCCGCCGAGGTTGTCCTCCAGGGCCTTGATGGTCAGGCTCAAGGCCGGTTGCGACACGTGCAGGTGCTCGCCGGCCTGGGCGAAGCTCTGGTACTTGGCCACGGTAACGAAGGCACGCAGCTGCTTGACGTTCATGAGAGGCGGGCCCTTTGTTTTGGAAAAGTTATCAATCGATGACGAAAACAAAATTAACAAATCAGTCGACTACAGTGAAGATGACCGTACGGTTCCAACAACTACAAAAGGCGACTGAGCATGGCCGGACTGGACAAGCGTGTAGCAACTTATGAAGAGGCCCTGGCGGGCCTGACCGACGACATGACCGTGCTGGCCGGCGGCTTTGGCCTGTGCGGCATCCCCGAGAACCTCATCGCCGAAATCAAGCGCCGCGGCGTCAAGGGCCTGACCGTGGTCTCCAACAACTGCGGCGTCGATGGCTTCGGCCTCGGCGTGCTGCTCGAGGACCGGCAGATCCGCAAGATGATCGCCTCCTACGTCGGCGAGAACGCCGAGTTCGAGCGCCAGCTGCTCAGCGGCGAACTGGAAGTGGAGCTCACCCCGCAAGGCACCCTGGCCGAGAAGATGCGCGCCGGCGGCGCCGGCATCCCAGCCTTCTTCACCGCCACCGGCTACGGCACCCCGGTTGCCGAAGGCAAGGAAGTACGCGAGTTCAACGGCCGCAAGTACATCCTCGAAGAGTCCATCACCGGCGACTTCGCCATCGTCAAAGGCTGGAAGGCCGACCACTACGGCAACGTGGTGTACCGCAACACCGCGCAGAACTTCAACCCGCTGGCCGCCACCGCCGGCAAGATCACCGTGGTCGAGGTCGAAGAGATCGTCGAGCCCGGCGTGCTGCTGCCCAGCGAGATTCACACCCCGGGCATCTATGTCGACCGGGTCATCGTCGGCACCTTCGAGAAGCGCATCGAAAAGCGCACCGTCAAGGCCTGAGCGCCGCCCTCAAGAACAACAAAGAGATCCTGACCATGGCATTGACCCGCGAACAAATGGCGCAACGCGTCGCCCGTGAACTCAAGGACGGCTACTACGTCAACCTCGGCATCGGCATCCCCACCCTGGTGGCCAACTATGTGCCCGACGGCATGGAAGTGATGCTGCAGTCGGAGAACGGCCTGCTGGGCATGGGCGAGTTCCCCACCGAAGCCACCATCGACGCCGACATGATCAACGCCGGCAAGCAGACCGTTACCGCCCGCCGTGGCGCGTCGATCTTCGATTCGGCGCAATCCTTCGCCATGATCCGTGGCGGGCATGTCGACCTCACCGTGCTCGGCGCCTTCGAGGTGGACGTGGAAGGCAATATCGCCTCGTGGATGATCCCCGGCAAGCTGGTCAAGGGCATGGGCGGCGCCATGGACCTGGTGGCCGGCGCCGACAACATCATCGTCACCATGACCCATGCCTCCAAGGACGGCGAGTCCAAGCTGCTGCCCAAGTGCAGCCTGCCGCTGACCGGCGCCGGCTGCATCCGCAAGGTGCTGACCGACCTGGCCTACCTGGAGATCGACAACGGCGCCTTCATCCTGCGCGAGACCGCGCCGGGCGTGAGCGTGGAGGAGATCGTCGCGAAGACCGCCGGCAAGCTGATCGTGCCGGACGATGTGCAGGAAATGACCTTCTAAGCAGCACCGTTGCAAGCGCCCCATCGCGGGGCAGGCCCGCTCCCACTAGGGTTTGTACGAAAAGTCGCCGAGCGGCGATCAGGCAAGGCGAAAACAGGCGAGGAAGCGGAGTTGACTGGTTGTCAATGAGCATTCCGAGCCTGTTTTCAACGCAGCATGATCGTCGCGCAGGCACTTTTCGTACAAAGCCTAAGGACCACGTATCCCTCGTGGGAGCGGGCCTGCCCCGCGATGGGGCGACGCCGTTTCAGTCCTATAAAAATCAGAAAAAGGAAAACATCGTGGCCGCTGATATCCAAGACAGCCGCTCCGCCCGCTTTGCCCTGCGCTGCTCCAACTGGGCCGAACGCTGGTTCCCCGATTCCTGGGTGTTCGCCGCCCTGGCCGTGATGCTGGTGGCCCTCGGCGCCCTGGCCATGGGCGGCAAGCCCACCGACACCGCCAAGGCTTTCGGTGACGGCTTCTGGAGCCTTATCCCGTTCACCATGCAGATGGCCTTCGTGGTCATCGGCGGCTATGTGGTGGCCAGCTCGCCACCTGCCGCCCGGCTGATCGACCGCCTGGCGCGGCTACCGAAAAACGGCCGCTCGGCGGTGTGCTGGGTGGCGCTGATCTCGATGCTCGCGTCCTTGCTCAACTGGGGGTTGTCGCTGGTGTTCGGCGGCCTGCTGGTGCGCGCCCTGGCGCGCCGCACCGACCTGAAGATGGACTACCGCGCCGCTGGCGCCGCCGCCTACCTGGGCCTGGGCGCGGTGTGGGCGCTGGGCCTGTCGTCGTCGGCCGCGCAGTTGCAGGCCAACCCGGCCAGTCTGCCGCCGTCGATCCTGTCGATTACCGGGGTGATCCCGTTCACCGAGACCATCTTCCTCTGGCAGTCCGGGGTGATGCTCGCCGCGCTGGTGATCGTCTCGCTGATCGTCGCCTATGCCACCGCGCCTGGCCCGAACAGCGCCCGCAGCGCGCAGGACTGTGGAGTGGACCCGAGCTTCAGCGCACCACCTTCGCCCCAGCGCACGCGCCCGGGTGAGTGGCTGGAATACAGCCCGATCCTGATCCTGCTGCTGGTGGCCCTGGCCGCCGGCTGGCTGTACCAGGAGTTCGCCACCAAGCCGGCGATCACCGCGATTTCCGGGCTGAACACCTACAACCTGCTGTTCATCATGCTCGGTGCCTTGCTGCACTGGCGCCCGCGCAGCTTCCTCGATGCCGTGGCCCGCGCCGTGCCGACCACCACCGGGGTGCTGATCCAGTTCCCGCTGTACGGCTCGATCGCCGCCATTCTCACCCAGGTCAAGGGCGCGGACGCCCAGACCCTGGCTCACCATATCTCGCTGTTCTTCACCCAGATCGCCACCCATGACACCTACGCCTTGCTGATGGGCGTGTACTCGGCGGTGCTCGGCTTCTTCATCCCGTCCGGCGGTGGCAAGTGGATCATCGAGGCGCCGTACGTGATGCTGGTGGCCAACGACCTGCAATACCACCTGGGCTGGGCGGTGCAGATCTACAACGCCGCCGAGGCGCTGCCGAACCTGATCAACCCGTTCTACATGCTGCCGCTGCTGGGGGTGCTGGGGCTCAAGGCGCGTGACCTGATCGGCTTCTCGTTCGTGCAGTTGCTGGTGCATGTGCCGCTGGTGCTGGTGTTGCTGTGGGCGCTGGGCACGACCTTGCAGTATGTACCGCCGGTAATGCCGTAGGGCTTGCACAGTCCTTTCCCGACATGAGGTCGCTCCTGCAGGAGAACGCGCATTTCTGCAGGAGCAATCGGGACGCGAGCGAGGCGGGCCCTGCAAAGTACACAGGATGTTTTTTATAGGCAGACCGCTCTATCTCAGTGCTTCTGAGCGATATGGAGGGAGGCTCCCGCAAAAAATGAAGTGATGGCAAATTGACGTCAATATGATGGCCGCATAGTATGCGCGCCTCTTTGCCTTAATCACCAAGGACAGGTATGGCAGTACGTCGTCTTTCCACGCGCAAGTTGGCCCTTTCCGTCCTTGTTTCAGCATTGTGCAGCATGCCTGCCTGGGCCGTGTCTCCCGGTGACCAGGACCTGATCCGCGAACGCCAGAACCGCCTGCTCGAAGAGCAGCAACGGCGCCTCGAGGACCTGCGCAACCTGCCCGGCGAAAGCGCGCAACCTGCCCAGCAGCAACGGCCCGAAGACACCCGCTGCTTCGATATCCACACCATCGAGCTCAAGGGCGCCGACAGCCTGTCCGCCGCTGACCGCGACAGCCTGCTCAAACCCTTCATCGACCAGTGCCTGGGCGTCACCCAGCTCAATGCCTTGCTCAAGGCCATCACCGACCATTATTTGGGCCGCGGTCTGGTCACCAGCCGCGCCTACCTGCCGCAGCAGGACCTGTCCTCGGGCCACCTGCAGGTGCTGGTGGTGGAAGGGCGCCTGGAAGGGCTGCGCCCGGACCCGGCCAGCGGCCTGAGCGAGCGCGAACTGGCCATGGTGTTCCCCGGCGAAGTCGAGCAGCGCCTGAACCTGCGCGAAGTCGAGCAGATGGTCGACCAGCTCAACCGTCTGCCGTCGAACAAGGCGCAGATGGAGCTGACCCCTGGCAAGGCCGTCGGCGGCAGCGAAGTGCTGGTGCGCAACACCCAGCAGAAACCCTGGCGCGCCTCGCTGTCGCGCAACAACGAAGGCCAGCGCAGCACCGGCGAGCAGATGCTCAACCTCGGCCTGGAATGGGACAGCCCGCTGGGGCTGGCCGACCAGCTGATGCTGCGTGGTGGCCACGATGTGGTCAGTGATCACACCCAGGGCTCGAAGAACGGCGTGCTGTTCTACAACCTGCCGTGGGGCTGGTGGAACTTCACCTACAGCTACAGCGAGAGCGAATACCGCTCCCTGGCCCAGGCCAACGGCTTTGCCTTCAAGCAGACCGGCGACAGCCAGAACCACCAGCTGCGCGCCGAGCGCGTGGTACATCGCGATGCCACCAGCAAGACCTCGCTGAATGCCGGTGTGGCCCACCTGCGCACCAACAACTACATCGAGGACAGCCGCCTGGAGGGCAGCAGTAACCGCCTGAGCGAGGCGCAGTTCGGCATCAACCACGGCCGCCGCCTGGGCAATGCCTTCGTCAACATCGACCTGGGCACTCAGGAAGGCATCGGCGCCTTCGATGCCCAGGACAATGCCCACCCGCGTCCGGGCCAACCGGTGGCGCGCTACCGCAAGTACAGCGCCACGGTCAGCTATGTGCAGGGCTTCGAACTGTTCGGCGAGCGCCTGAGCTTCACCAGCCTGGCCACCGGCCAGCGCAGCGAAGACGTGCTGTTCAGCCCTCAGCGCATCAGCCTTGGCGGGCTGTCGTCGGTACGCGGCCTGAAGGACCAGTCGTTGTCCGGCGACAGCGGTGGCTACTGGCGCAACGACCTGCGCTTGACCCGCCCGGTTAACTGGCCGCTGCTGCAGCCGTTCGTGGCCGAGTATGGCCTGGGCCTGGGCTACGACCTCGGGGTGATCCGCAACGATCGCTACAACGGCGAGTATCATGGCCGTGCCAGCAGCCACTCGCTGGAGCTGTTCGCCCGCGGCCAGCACATGGCCGCCAGCGTGACCTTCGCCCACAGCCTGGAACGCCCCGACGTGCTGACCGAGAAGGAACGCCCGGTGTATTTCCGCCTGGACTTCTTCATCTGATCCACCTGATCCCCTGACTCACGAGACCTGACATGGACGTCCGCCTGTTTGCCTTCCTGGCCCGCCAACGCTCGGCCGCCATTCAGCCCCGTGAGCGCTTCTGCGGGCTGCCCAAGCGCGGCCTGGCGTTCCTGCTGGCCAACGCCATGTTCTGGCAACCGTTGTGGGCACAGGCCGCCGAGGGCGTTGTGGTCAGCGGGCCGGGCACCCGGCTGGACCAGGCGGGCAACGGCGTGCCGATCATCAACATCGCCGCGCCCAACGGCAGCGGCCTGTCACACAACCAGTTCAGCGACTACAACGTCGGCCAGCAGGGGCTGATCCTCAACAACGCCACCGAGCGTACCCAGGCTACCCAGCTGGGCGGGATCATCCTTGGCAACCCGAACCTGCAAGGCCAGGCGGCCAGCACCATCCTCAACGAGGTCAACGGCGCCAACGCCAGCCAGCTGCGCGGCTACACCGAAGTGGCCGGGCATGCGGCCAAGGTCATCGTCGCCAACCCTCACGGCATCACCTGCGATGGTTGTGGTTTCATCAACACGCCCCAGGTGACCCTGAGCACCGGCAAACCGCTGCTCGATGGCCGTGGCGCGCTCAGTGGCTATCAGGTGGAGGGCGGCAGCGTTGCGCTGGAAGGCGCCGGGCTGAATGCCGACAACGTCGAGCGCTTCGACATCATCACCCGCTCGGCGCGCCTGAACGCGCAGTTGCGCGCCCGTGAGCTGAACGTCATCACCGGGCGCAACGATGTCGACGCCCAGACCCTGGCCGCGACACCGCGCGCCGGCAATACCACCGATGCGCCGGCCCTGGCCATCGATTCCAGCGCCCTGGGCGGCATGTACGCCGGGGCCATTCGCCTGGTGGGTACCGAGGCGGGTGTCGGTGTGCGCCTGGCCGGGGACCTGATCGCCAGCGGAGGGGACATCCAGCTCGATGCCAATGGCCAGCTGAACCTGGCGCAGACGCGTGCCACCGGCGCAATGAGCATCAAGGCTGCCAGCCTTGAAGCTCAAGGCCCGCTATACGGCGAGTCGACCCTCAAAGTCGTCACCAGCGGCAACCTGAGCAACCACGACAGCATGGCCGCCCGCTCCGGTGTAACCCTGGAAGTTGGCGGCCTGCTGAGCAACCACGGCGTGATCGAAGCCGGGGTCAACCCGGATACCGGTCGCAACGCCGAGGGCGACCTGACGATCAACGCGCAGAACCTCGACAACCGTGGCAAGACGCTTGTCGCCAGCCGTGACCTGATCCTCACCACTCGCGAGTCCCTGAACAACCAGGGCGGTACCCTCAGTGCCGGGCGTGACGGGCGGATCAACGCCGCTACCCTGGATAACCGCAACCAGGGGCGTGTACTTGGTGCGCGAGCGCAAACGATCCACAGCAACCAGTTGCTGGACAATCGGGGCGGGCTGGTCACGGCGCAGGCGCTGGAGGTCGCGGCGGCCCGGGTGGACAACCGGGGCGGTGAGTTGTCGAGCCGTGGCACTGCCAACCTGCAGGCGGATCACCTGGACAACAGCGAGGCTGGCAAGGTATTGGCGGCTCAGGCGTTGACCCTGCATATCGCCGGCCTGCTGAACAACCAGACCGGCCTGGTCGATGGCAACACGCTGGCGATAACTTCCGCCAGGCTGTTCAACCGGCAAGGCAGCCTGCACAGCGTTGCCGACCTCACCCTGAATCAGTCGGACTTGCTGGACAACCAGGCGGGCAAGATCGTCGCCGGGCAGCGGGCGACCCTGGCACTGGGCAAGCTGGACAATCAGAACAAAGGGCATCTCGAAGCCAAGGGCGATATGCAACTGGCCACGGGAGAACTGCTCAACCAGCAGGGCGGGAGAGTATTCAGCGAGGCGGGGCTGACGCTTGACCTGGCTCGTGGGCGGTTGAACAACGACGGTGGTCTTGTCGCGGCGACGGGGCCGCTGGTATTCGAACGACTGGCCGATGTCTTCAACCGCCAGGGTGAGATTTCCAGCGGCCAGTCATTCGTGCTGAGTGCGGACAGCCTCGACAACACCCAGGGCAAAGTCCTGGGTGACCAGGCGGTGACACTGCTGATTACCCAGGCGCTGAACAATACCAAGGGTCGTATCGCAGCAGCCGGCATAGAGCTACGCAGTGGCACGCTGAACAATCTGGACGGCACCGTTGCCAGTCGCGCGGGGCAGCAAGTTTACGTGCAGCAGGTGCTGAACAACCAGCAGGGTGAAATTTCGGCTGCGGGTACGCACCACCTGGAGGCGGGTAGCCTGTTCAACCTGAAGGGGCACGTGCTCTCCGACACGCAACTGAGCGTCAAGCTGCGCGGGGCGTTGAACAACCAGGCCGGGGTGCTCGGCGCTGCCGGCCTGCTCGACGTCAAGGCATTGAGCCTGGACAACCGGGCACAGGGCAGCCTGGCATCCGACGGCCGGCTTGAGCTGCGGCTCGATGGCGTCCTGGACAACCGCAACGGCTCTGTCGCGGCTTTGGGCAGCCTGGAGCTGCATGCCACAAAGGCCGACAACCGGGTTGGCGGCCTGATCGGCAGCGACCAGTCGAGCATCTTGCGTGTGGCCGAGGTGGACAACCGTGGTGGCGAGATCTCTGCCCAGAACGGCATCGACAGCGCCGGTCAGGTACTGGATAACAGTGGCGGCAAGCTGCTGGGTGGTACCCGCCTGGCTCTTGCTCTGGAGCATCTGATCAACGGCAGCGCCGGGCTGGTTTCCGCTCGGCAGATCAAGCTTGAAGGTGCACGCCTGGACAACAGCGCGGTGATTTCGGCGGGGGATCGGCTCGACATCCACCTGCAGGATCGCGGCGTGCCGGGGCGTGGCGGCGTGCTGGACAACCAGCAGGGGCATCTGGAAAGCGAAGGTGAGCTGCTGCTCGAGACCGTGCGGCTCGATAACCGCAAAGGGGTCGTTTCCAGTACGCGAGAACTGACGGTGACCACGTCGACGGATGTCGACAATGCCGCAGGCACGCTTGAAAGCGACGCCGGGCTGACACTTGCCAGCTCCAAGCTGAACAACACCCAAGGGGTGATCAACAGTCGTCTCGCAGCGACGGTAACCACTGACCGCTTCGATAACCAGCAAGGCCGCCTGAGCAGCGCAGGGAAGCTGCAATTGGACGCCGGGCAGGTCGACAACAGCGCCAAGGGGCGGATTGCCGGAGGCCAGGTACTGCAGGTCCACGTCACCGGGCTGGACCAGCAGAACGGTGAACTGTACAGCCCCGGCGACCTGAGCCTTGACGTGCAGCATGGCCAACTGAACAACCAGGGGGGGCTGATTCACAGCGGCGGCAAGCTGACTCTCAAGCAGCTCAAGGAGGTTGCCAACCAAGGCGGTGAGATTTCCAGCGACCAGGCTTTCGAGATGGTTGCGCGACAGCTTGATACCAGCGAAGGCAAGGTGCTGAGCAAGCAGGCGCTGACCCTGACGCTCGAACAGGCATTGACCTCGCTCAAGGGGCAGATCCACGCCGCGTCACTGATTGTGAAAGCCGCCAGCCTCGACAATCGGGAGGGTCTGCTCAGCAGCCGTGGCCTGATGACCATCGACCTCGGTGAACAGGGGCAGTTGCGCAACACCGCCGGCACGCTGTTTGCCGATGGCAAGCTGTTGCTGCGCGGCGAGACCCTGGACAACGCCAAGGGGCATGTGGCCTCCCGGCAGGACCTGGAGGTGCATGGCGCACAGATCGACAACCAGGCCGGCGAATTGATTGCCGAACGCGGTTTGATGCTGACCGGCGAGCGCCTGGACAACCGTGACAAAGGCCTGGTCAAGGCAGGGCTTGACGCCCAGATGACCGTCGACGACCTGGACAACCGCGATGGCGAGATCGCCAGCAAAGGTGCACTCACGCTCACCGGCAAGGTCCTGGACAACAGCGACAGTGGCCGGATCCATACCGACGCTGCCCTGGATCTAGGTTTCAATCGGCTGCTGAATCTGAACAAGGGCGAGCTGTCGGCCAAGCAGGCTATCACCTTGATCGGCAGCGGCCCGCTCAGCTCGCTGGACAACAGCGGCGGCAGGCTGTCCGGCGACGGGCCGGTGAAGCTGACCTTGACCGGCGCGGTGCGCAACGTGGACGGACGCATCAGCAGCGAAGACAGTCTCAGCGTGGCGGGCGCAAGCCTGGACAACAGTGGCGGTAGTTTTTCCAGCGCCCTTGACCTGATTCTGGAAAGCCAGGGCAAGATCGAGAACCTGCGCGGAAAACTGGTCGGCGATGGCGACCTGAAGCTCACCAGCGCTGGCCTGGACAACCGTGAAGACGGCGTGGTCACGGCCAAGGGGCAGGTGACACTGACAACGGCTGAGCTGGACAACAGCCAGCGCGGACGGATCATCGCCGGCACCCTTTTGCAACTGAATGCCGCCGAGCTACGCAACAACGGCGCAGGCCAGATTGCCGGCAAGTCCGTGTTGGCCAGTGTCACGGGCCTGGAGCAGAAGGGCGGCAAGCTGTTCGGCGCCGACAGCCTCACCCTGGACTTGAACAATGGCGACCTGAACAACCAGGGCGGCACGATCAACACCCCAGGGCTGCTGCTGATCAAGCAGTTGCGCGACCTGTACAACCGTGACGGCGAAATCTCCAGCAGCGAGCAGTTCAGTCTACTTGCGCGCACCCTCGACAACAGCGGCGGCCGCCTGATCAGTCATCGCCAGTTGAACCTGGATGCCACGCAACTGACCAACGCCAAGGGCCTGGTCTCCGGTTGGCAGGGTGTACGCCTAGACGGCGGCAAGGTCGACAACCGCGACAGCGGGACAGTGTCCAGTCGCGATGGCAGCGTCGTCGTCGATCTTGATGGCGTGTTGCTCAATGGCCAGGGCGGCGCCCTGGCCAGCCGGCAGGAACTGGCGATCCAGGCCACGGCGCTGGACAACCGCGGCGGTGTGCTGGCCAGTGGTGCCGGCCAGCGCCTGATCCTAACCCAAGGTAGCTTCGACAACAGCCAGGGTGGGTTGCTGGACAGTGCCGCCGAGGTTTATCTGAAGGCTGCGGGCCTGAACAACAGCGATGCGCGACTGATAGCCAAGGGGCCCGTGACCTTGGTGCTGGACGGTGACCTGGACAACAGCCGCGGCAAGCTGCTGAGCGCCGCCTCGCTGCACGTGGCCAAAGCCGGGCAGGTGACCAACCAGGGCGGCGAGCTGGGCAGCCAGGCGGGGCTGACCGTGCACGCCCAGAGTATCGACAACAGTCATCGCGGCACCTTGGCCGCCGTGGCTGGCGTGGACATCGACAGCAAAGGGTTGTTGAACAACAGCGATGAGGGCTTGCTGCACAGTGACACCGCAGCACTGAACATCGTTGCTGGCAGCCTGGACAACACCAAGGGCAAGCTGCAAAGCCTGACTGACATCACCGTCGTCACCAGTGCCAGTCTGGTCAACCAGAATGGTCAGCTGATCGCCCGGCAAGGCGATGTCGGCCTCACCGCTGGCGACCTGAACAACGGCAACGGTGTGCTGGCCAGCCTCAAGGGGGCGTTGCAGGCCGAGATCAAGGGCGGCCTGCTGAGCAACCAGGGTGGTGTCATCCAGGCCCGGCAACTGACCCTGACGGCGCTGGCCGGGTTGCACAACCAGGGCGGGCGCATGGCCTCCCAGGCCGGCGCAACGACCATTCGCAGCAATAATTTCATCAACCAGGGCGGCGGCCTTTACGCCAATGGCCTGATCAGCGTGATCGGCGGTCGCCTCGACAACAGCGCCGGTGGACAGATCGCCGGGCAGAGCCTGAACTTCGGCCTGGGCAATGCGCTGTACAACCGTGGCGGGGTCATCGAAAGCGATACCGCCTTGAGTATCGGCGCAGACAGCTTCGACAACCAGGGCGGTCAGTTGCGCGCGCTGGGCAACTCAGGCAAGACCGACCTACGTATTGCCGGCCTGCTCGACAACCGCTCGGGTGTGCTGGAAACCAGTAACCATGACCTGGGCCTGAGCGCCGGCAGCTTCCTCAACACCGGTGGTCGCTTGCTGCATGGTGGCCAGGGCGACTTCGGCGTGAGCCTGGAAAACCTGTCCACGGCCGGTGGCGAAATGGCCACCCTCGGTGGCCTTACCATCAATGCCGCCAACTGGACCACCAACAGCGTGATCCAGGCCGGGCGCCTGACCGTCAACGTGGGCCAACTGACCCTGAACCAGGGAGGGCGGTTGCTGGCTTCGCGCAGCTTCGTCGGCAGCGGCGGCAACTGGGTCAACAATGGCCTGATCGCCAGTGACGGCGATTTCAGCCTGAACCTCGGCGGCAGCTACAGCGGCAGTGGTCGCGCCAGCAGCCTGGGCGATCTCAAGCTCGATGCCAACAGCATCGTCCTGGGGGCGAGCACCAGCATTGCCGGCGGTGGCACCACCACCATCGGCGGCCTGGGTACCCTGTCCAGCCTGACCAACCATGGGCGCCTGACCTCGGCCCAGGCGCTGGATGTACGCGCGTCGCGCCTGGACAACTACGGCACACTCGCCAGTGCCACCACCCTGAAGATCAACAGCGCCGAGGCACTGAACAATGCCAATGCCCTGATCTTCAGCGGCACCGACATGACCTGGTCGGTCGGCAGCCTGAGCAACACCCTCGGCGAGATCTACAGCCTGGGCAACCTCACCGTCGAGGGCCGTTCGCCCGGCACCCGCGCCGCGGTGCTGAAGAACATCTCCGGCAAGATGGAGAGCGCCCGCGACTTCAACATCAGGGCCGAGCAATTCATCAACGAACGTAACAACTTCAAGGTGACCTCGGAGTTGTATTCGTCGGCCATCGGCCAGCGTTGCTACAGCTGTACCAGCCTGCCGTATGGAGTTTCGAATTCGAAGAAGTGGCCCTACCACCTGGTATGGATCCAGCAATACAAGACCACCGTGTCCGGCGACCCAAGCTCGGTTGCGGCCAGCATCAATGCAGGCGGTAACCTGGACGTTCAGGGGACCAGCTTCAGCAACAGCAATTCGACGGTATCGGCCACGGGCAACATCACCGTAAATGTGGCGAACTTCCAGAACACCGGCACTGCGCTGGGTGACTACATCAGTGCCAAATACCTGGAGGTCAAGCCCAAAGGCTTCGGCCAGATCAGCGAACTGATCACCTATAACCAGTACAACGATGCTTCCTACGCCAAGGACTGGTGGTTCATCAACCCGGCAGGGGAGGTGTCTCGGGCGCCGACAGTCGTTTACCGATGCTGTGCCACGCCGAGTGAAACCTTCGTCGCCTATGGCCTGGAGGTATTCGCCCGCGACGACCATATCATCGGCGCCAGGGGCATGGGTGAGTCGATGTTCAGCTCCGGGCAACGCATGGAGCTTCCCGCCTACGTCGCCAATGCGCGGGTATTCGAAGAGAAGGTGATCGAGACCGGCACCGTCAGCAGTTATGTGCCTGCCGTGATCCAGGCGGGTGGCAATGTCACCATCAATGCCGGTCAGCGGCTGGGCAACGGTGTGGAAAAACCGTTCAGCGCGCCCAATGGTTTTGGGGGGCGCGGGACCAATACGGCAGCCACCTCCGCCCAGCCGACGCTGATCAGCATCCACAAACAGTTGCCGCCGGAGCTGGCCCAGCAACAGGTCAATCCGCTGGAGCTGCCGGGCTTCAGCCTGCCCACCGGGCAGAACGGGCTGTTCCGCCTGAGCACCAGCGAGGGCGTGGTCAGCGTGCCGTCTTCGTCGGGCTGGACCCTGGGCGGCTCGAGCATCAGCCTGGCCGACCGTGACCGACCACTGCCGATTACCCCGGGGCGGGATTCGCAACTGGCCAACCTGCCGCAGGTGGAGGCGAGCGTCCGCGCGGTGGATCCCACCCAGCGCGAACGCCTGGATCTCGATACCCGTGCCACCTCGGTAGCCCTCGACAACAATGGCAACGGCAGTGGCCGGCTGCCGGGCCGCACTACCGAGGGCGTGGGCCTGACCGCGCTCGATCCGCTGGCACTGAGCCGGCCGGCGCCGTGGGGCCAGTCCAAAGTGGTACCGCCGACCAGCATCCATCAGGTCCAGGGCCTGCCGGACAACAGCGGTCGCTCGCAGCCGCACAAATACCTGATCGAAACCAACCCGGTACTCACCGACCTCAAGTCGTTCATGAGCTCGGACTATCTGCTCGGCAACCTGGGCTATGACCCGGACAAGAGCTGGAAGCGCCTGGGTGACGGTTTCTATGAGCAGCGGCTGCTCCAGGATGCGGTGCTGGCGCGCACCGGCCAACGTTTCATCGATGGCCAGACCAGCAATGAAGCGCTGTACCAGTACCTGATGGACAACGCCATCGCCAGCAAGCAGCAACTGAACCTGAGCGTAGGCGTGACCCTGACCGCCCAGCAGGTCGCAGCCCTGACCCACGACATCGTCTGGCTCGAAGAGCATGTGGTCAACGGCGAGAAGGTGCTGGTGCCGGTGCTCTACCTGGCCCAGGCGAACAATCGCCTGGCGCCCAACGGCGCGCTGATCGCGGGCAACGATGTGACCCTCATCGCCGGTGACAGCCTGACCAACGCCGGTACGCTCAAGGCCAACAACAACCTGTCGGCCAGCGCAGGCAAGAACCTGGTCAACGCCGGCCTGATCGAGGCGGGCAATCGCCTGGACCTGCTGGCCGGCGACAGCATCCTCAATGGCGCCGGTGGCATCCTCAAGGGGCGCGATGTCAGCCTCAATGCGCTGCTGGGCGATGTGGTCAACGAGCGCAGTGTCACCAGTTTCGAAGTCGGTGGTAGCCGCCGCGACTACGTCGACAGCGCCGCGCGCATCGAGGCCGGTAATGACCTGAGCATCGGTGCCGGGCGCGATGTGATGAACATGGGCGGCGTGATCAAGACCGGCCGTGACCTGGACATCAATGCCGGGCGCGACCTGGTGCTCAGCTCGGTCGAGCAGCAGAACAGCGACAACTGGGGCCGCTGGCACCAGAAAGAATCGATCACCCAGCACGTCGGTACGATCGAGGCGGGCCGTGACATGACCCTGGCTGCCGGTCGCGATTTCGCCGCGATTGCCAGCGAGGTCGAGGCCAAGCGCAACATCGCCGTCAACGCCGGGCATGACCTGACGCTGACCTCTGCCGCCAACGAGGACCATTTCTATTCCAAGACCAAGAAAGTCACGCGTCAGGAAGATCATGTCCGCCAGGTTGCCACCAGCTTCAAGGCCGGCGGCAACATCGACCTGTCGGCCAGCAACGACCTGACCCTGATTGCCAGCCGCGTCCAGGCGGGCGACGAAGCCTACCTGGTGGCGGGCAACGATCTGGCGTTGCTGTCGGCCGAAGACCGTGACTACTCGCTGTACGACAAGAAGTCCAAGGGCAGCTGGGGCAGCAAGGCGACCAAGCGCGACGAGTCGACCCGAGTCACCCACGTGGGCAGCGAAATCAGCAGTGGCAGCCACCTGACCCTGGTCAGCAGTGGCGACCAGCGCTATCAGGCGGCCAAGCTCGACAGCGGCGGCGACCTGACCCTCGACAGCGGCGGCGATATCTACTTCCAGAGCGTCAAGGACCTCATCCAGGAGAGCCACGAGAAGAGCAAGAGCAGCCTGGCCTGGTTCAGCATGAAGGGCAAGGGCAGCACCGACGAGACCTTCCGCCAGAGTGAGCTGACGGCCAAGGGCGACCTGGTGATCAAGGCCGCCGGCAAGATCCATGCAGACGTCAGGCAGGTCAGCCAGGAATCGGTGTCCGAGTCCATCGATGCGATGGTCGAGGCCGATCCGAGCCTGGGCTGGTTGAAGGAGCTCGAGGCTCAAGGCGGCGTCGACTGGCGCCAGGTGCAGGAGATCCATACCCGCTTCAAGTATGAAAACTCGGGGCTCGGCGCCGGCGCACAGATGGTCATGGCCATCCTCCTGGCAGCGGTGCTCGGCCCGGCCGGTCTCGGCCTTGCCGGCGCCCAGTTGGCCGGCGCGGCGGCGCTGGCCAACACCGCGCTCAACAGTGCCATCAGCAATAAGGGCGACCTTGGCCAGGCACTCAAGGACACACTGAGCAAGGACAGCTTGACCAACGCCGCGATCGCTGCGATCACTGCCGGCATCGCAGAAAGCTACTTCGGCGACATCGCCAAGACCAAGATCGTCGATGGCAAGTCGGTGGTCGACCTCGGGTCGCTGGAAGGTATCGGTCGTTTCGGCGCCCAGCAGTTGGCCATCGGTGCGGCTTCCGGCGCGGTAGGGCAAGCGTTCGGGCGTGACGCCGATGTGCGTGCGATCCTCCAGTCGGCGGTGTTCAACACCCTGGCGGCGACGGCCTTCAGCACTGTGGGGGACGCCAACCTGCGTACCGGCAGCCCGGAGAAGGTCGCCCTGCATGCGCTGGTCGGTGGTTTTGTCGCCCAGGCCGCTGGCGGCGACTTCGCCACCGGGGCCATCGCGGCGGGTGCCAACGAGTTGCTGGCCAACCAGTTGCGCCGGATCGCCACGCAGATGGACCCGGTCAATCGCGACGCGCTTATGCTGATCGCTTCTCAGCTGGTGGGTGTGGTGACGGCGGCGGCGCGAGATGAGGGTGATGGCAAGCGCTTGCAGGATGGCTCGTGGATCGCCAGTACCGCGACGCAGTACAACAACCTCAATCACAGCGACATGGGCGACTTTGTCGCCGACATGAACGACTGCGGCAACAACACCGCGTGCCAGGAAAAGTTCTGGATCGCCAATGGCCACAAGAAACTCAGCGACGAGAACTACGAGCAGGCCCTGAAAACCGGAGGCGTGGCGTTCGCACGCTCTCAACAGCTGGATATCGAAGCTGGCCTGACGGTGCTTGAAGGCCTCAAGTGCACCAATGCCACGTGCCAGGGTTACAAGGACCAGTTGATCGAGCGTGCTGTGACTAGCATGCAGACATTGGCGGAAGTCACCGGCAGTTGGGAGCCGTTCCTGCAACTGATTGGTGAACTGCCAGGTCGCAAGCTGGTTACAGAGCGGGTGCTGGGTGTCACGGAAGGCGCGATGAAATCGCCAGGCGTGCGCGCGGCGGTAGAGCGGGCAACTGAGATCAAGGCGATCCGCAAGGCCGAGACCGAGGCGCTGGAAACTGCAAAAACCGCCGGAGCGAGCACCATCATCGGTGGCAAGAACTGCGTCTACTCCTGTGTGGTCGATGGGGTGACCCGTTATGTCGGGATCACCAGCGACATTACCAAGCGTGGCCAGGCACATTTGCGCGAAAAGGGCATCGTCATCGAGCAGATCCCGGGCTTGAAGAACCTGTCGCGTTCCGATGCCCGTGCTGTCGAACAGACGTTGATCAATTACCATGGCCTGGGCAAGGATGGCGGTACGCTACTGAACAAGATCAATTCAATCTCGGCGACCAAGAACCCGAGTAAATACGAGCGGGCTCTGGTTCGCGGCGCCGAACTACTGAAAAAAGTGGGATACCAAGGTTTTTAAATGGCAAAGAAAGTAAAGCTGGGCGACATCCTGCAAGTACTGACCAGCGAAGGCGTGGCCTATGCGCAGGTCACGCACAAGCACCCGGAGTATGGTTTCCTGATCCGGGTATTACCGGGCTTCCATGCGCAACCGCCAAGCGACTACACCGCCCTGGCCGACGCCGAGCCGCAGTTCTCTGTGTTTTTCCCGGTTCAGTCGGCGGTCAACCAGGGGTTGCTGACGGTGGTCGGCAATGTGCCAGTCAGTCCGGTACTGCAGGCGCTGCCGACTTTCCGCGCGCGCGCGGGCGGCCCGGGGGGCTCGCTCTGGCTGTGGGATGGGGAAGATGAGGTCCGGCTCGACCGCGGGCTGACCGCGCAAGAGCAGTACTATCCGGTCAGGGGCATCATCAGTGCACCGTTGCTGGTGCAACGCATCGAGCAAGGTTATCGGGCGCACACGCACGAGGTGTGGTGACGTGTCATCGCGGTAAACCGATGATGATCGTCTTGCTCTTTAGGAGCGGCCTTGCGTAGCAGCCCCGCGATTGATGCGTCAGCGCTGAAACCTGTGGCCGCTTCGCGGTGCAAGGCTGCTCCTGCAGAGGGCGCGCCTGCCCCAGGCAAAATAGTTTTGAAAAGCAAAGTTTGGCGGCTCCATTTCACACGTTGGAGTCAAGACATGCTGAAGATTGTCCCCGATCCACCTTCCTCCCAAGACCACGCCCACTTCCTCGAAGACACCTTGGTACGCGCCATCGAGTACGCCTTCTGCGCCCTCACGGTGGCCAACCAGGCCGTGCAGCTCAAGCCCCGGTCACCCGGCGCGATCCTGATGCTGGCCGCCGCCCACGAGATGGAGGCGGTGCGCACGTTGCTCGAATCCGCCCTGACCCAGGTACAGCACTCGGCCCAAGCGCCGGGCGAGCCCCGCACGCTGCACTAGCCGACGACGTTTTCAGGGAGATCGATCATGACCACAGACGATGGCAAGACCCCGCTCACGCCGGGCAAGACCCGTTACTATCAGGGCGAGGGCAAGCATGCCCAACCGCTGTTCTGCATCGAACCTGGCATCCCTTGCCTGCATGCCCGCGAACAGGCGTCGGAGCTGATGGACTATGTGCGGCACCTGACCTTGGTCGGGGTGATGGATGAAGACCCGCGAATGGTCTGGGCCGCGCACTACCTAAGTGCCCTGGCCAAGGCGCTGATGGATGATGCGGAGCTGGGGATGGCGCATTAGCCCACGGATCTCCGCGTCCGCCTGCAGGTGCGGCGCAAGGCCGTTCCTGCCGGCTTATTCTTCTGCCTGGCGTGACAGATACACCGGCGGCACCTGGTCTACCAGCCAGACACCGTTGTCCGCTTGATAGAACACTGCTCCCGCTGCACACATGGCCTGGGTATCGACCGTGAGCAGCACCGGCTGGCCATAGCGCTTGCCCACCGCCAACGCAGTCTGCGGATCCTCGCTCAGGTGCACATGGTGACGGCTGCCAGGAATCAGTCCCTGTGTTTCGATGGAGGCCAGGAAACGGCAGGCGGTGCCGTGATAGAGCAGGGTGGGTGGCGCCTTGGCGACGTGGCGCACTTCGACCTGGGCGCTGCTGTGACCCTGGGCGGCGCGGATGCGGCGGCCATCGTCGGAAAGGGTGAAACGGCGCTTGTCATTGGTCTCGACCACTTCACGCAGGGCGTGCAGGTCGAAGACATGACCTTGCCTGCCGGCGCCGTGGATCAGCGCATCGACATCGGCCCAGCCGTCGCGGTCGAGGGACAATTCGATGGATTCGGGGGCGTGGCGCAGTACGTAGCTGAGGAACTTGCTGAGGGCGTCGCGTTGTTTCTGGTTCACTGGAAAGGTCCTTTTCCATGGCTTCTGGTCGTTTGGGTTGGGGCATTCTCCGGGTTTGGGGTTGGCTTCTCAAGCGTGTGCAATGACCTGTGGAAGCGAACCTCCACAGGTGCGTTTGTTACATCAGCCCTGACGCAAAGCGTCGAGCAGCGTCTTCAGTTTGTCACGGCCCCGTGCATCCAGCCCGAACACCGGCCGCCGTGGCTCGCCTACCGGTAGCCCGGTCATCTCGAGGCCAGCCTTGATGGTCGCCGGCAAGCCGCCCTTGAGGATGAAATCGAGCAACGGCAGCTGGCGGTAGAACAGCGCCTTGGCGTGTTCCAGCTCACCGTTCTGCACCGCCTGGTACAGCCGCAGGTTCAGTTCGGGAATCAGGTTGGCCGCCGCCGTGCACCAGCCCGTGGCACCCGCAACGAAGGCTTCCAGTGCCAGCGGGTTGCAGCCGTTGTAGAACGGCACCTCTCCCTCGCCGAGCAGTTGCAGCTTGTGCATGCGCTGGATGTCGCCGGTGCTCTCCTTGACCATGGTCACGTTGTCCACCTCGCGCACGATGCGCAGGATCAGCTCCACCGGCATGTCGGTACCGCTGGTGGCCGGGTTGTTGTAGAGCATGATCGGGATGTCGATGGCCGCGCCGATGGCGCGGTAGTGCTGGAGGATCTCGGCTTCGCTGAGCTTCCAGTACGCGGCCGGCAGCACCATTACCGCGTCGGCGCCGTGCTGCTGGGCGAAGCGGGCGCGGCGCACGGCGCCGGCGGTGGTCAGGTCGGAGACGCTGACGATGCTCGGCACGCGCTTGGCGATGCGCTCCAGGCTGTACTGGGCGACCTGCTGCCATTCGCTGTCGCTCAGATAAGCGCCTTCGCCAGTGCTGCCCAGCGGGGCGATGGCGTGGGCGCCGCCTGCGATCAGGCGGTCGATGGACTGGCCCAGCGCGGGCAGGTCGAGCTGTTCGCCGTCGGCGCTGAACGGGGTGATGGTGTAGCCGATGATGCCGTGGAATTGATTAGTCATTGTGCAAGGCTCCGCAAGCAAGGCGTAAAGGGATCAGTTCAGGCAATCGGCGTGGCTGCGCAGGGCCTGCCGGGCGTAGTAGTTGAAGGCGGCGCCGTGGCGCTTGGGCCGGTCGATCCAGTCGTGGGCGTCGCGGCCCAGCTCCGGGGCGATTGGCTTGATGGTGCCGGCGGCCATCGCCAGCAGTTGCAGGCGCGCGGCGCGCTCGATCAGTTGGGCGTAGACGCAGGCCTGCTCGATGCTGGTGCCGGTGGACAGCTGGCCGTGGTGCGAAAGCAGGATGGCGCGCTTGTCGCCCAGGGCGGCGCTGATGATCTCGCCTTCCTCGTTGCCCACCGGCACACCCGGCCAGGCTTCGAGGAATGCGCAGTCTTCGTACAGCGGGCACAGGTCCATGTGCGAGACCTGCAGCGGCACTTCCAGCATCGACAGCGCGGCGACGTGGGTAGGGTGGGTGTGGATGATGCAGTTGACGTCGGGGCGGGCGCGGTACACCCAGCTGTGGAAGCGGTTGGCTGGGTTGGGCATGCCTTCGCCTTCCAGCACTTCGAGGTCTTCGTTGACCAGCAGCAGGTTGCCGGCGGTGATTTCGTCGAAGCCCAGGCCCAGTTGCTGGGTGTAGAAGGTGCCTGGTTGCGGGCCACGGGCGCTGATCTGCCCGGCGAGGCCCGAGTCGTGGCCGTTATCGAAGAGAATTCGGCAGGTCAGGGCCAGCTTTTCGCGCACAGTCCACGTATTATCGGCAAGCGAGCCTTGCATCTGTGTCAGTGCCTTTTGCACCAGCTGGTCTTTGCTGAGGGTAAGGGTATTGGCCATGGGGAGCTTTCCTCTGTGGCGTGATGACGGATGTCAGGGCTGGCTCGCCCCCGAGCTTTGGACGGTGAGGGGGCGAACCATCAGATGACACAAATAATCCTATATGACACAAAGTGTCATGCGCAAGTGCGTTTGTTCGGGAAACCTGCTTCACATGTCTATCCGACTGAAACTGCTGAGAAAGAAACTGGGCATCACCCTTGAGCAGCTGGCCGAGAAGTCCGGCATGACCAAGAGCTATATGTCCAAGGTCGAGCGTGGCCTCAACACGCCGTCGATCGCTGCGGCGCTGAAGCTGGCGCGGGCGTTGAACGTCAATGTCGAGGAACTGTTCGACGGCGAGCATGACGGCCAGGCGCGCTACAGCCTGGTGCGCCGCGGCGAGCGCCAGGCGCTGGTGGGCGGTGGCGAAGGGCCGGGCTATGCGGTGCTGACCTCACAGGTCGGCCAGCGCAGCCTGTTGCCGTTTCTGATCCAGCCGCCGACCGAGTTCAGCGACCCGACCTTCAAGGAACATGAGGGCGAGGAGTTCCTGTTCGTCCACGAGGGGCAGGTGGAGGTCGACTTCATGAGCGAGCGGGTGCTGCTGGAGGCCGGCGACGCCTTGCATTTCAATGCCCAGACCCCGCACCGCCTGCGTTCGGTCGGCGAGCGCCAGGCGCAGTTGCTGGTGGTGGTGCAGGGCGGCGAAGGGTGAGGGCGGGGCGATGATCGAGGTCTCGCGGTTCTGGCGTGATCCGGCATTGCCCTTCGTCGAGGCCCGTCTGGTCGGGGATGGCCGCCAGGTGTGCTACACCGCGCATTCCCACGCGAGCTTTTCCATCGGCGTGATCACCGGCGGGCGCAGCACTTACCTGACCGGTGATGCACGGCATGAGGTGGCCGTGGGGACCACGGTGCTCATGAACCCAGGAGTGGTGCACACCTGCAACCCCATCCTGGGCGAACCTTGGTCCTACCTGATGCTGTTCGTTGATTTGCCGTGGTTGCAGGCCCGAGGGTTCGAACTGCCGGCAGCGACATTGAGCACGTCGACTGCGCTGTACGGGCGGTTGCTCGACCTGTTCGCCGGGCTGCTCGACAGCGAGGCGCTGGACAAGGCCGAGCGGCTGGCGACGTTCTTCGCAGAGCTGCCAGGTTATCTCGAGGGCGGCGCGGCGCGTCACCCACAGGCGCATCCACGCCTGGAAATGGCTGCCGCGTTCATTCGCACCCACCGTCTGGATCCACTGACCCTGGAGGACATCTGTGCTGCGGCAGGTTTGTCACGGGCCTACCTGACCCGCGCATTCGGCAAGCGCTTCGGGCTATCGCCGCACGCCTACCTGCTCGACCAGCGGGTGCAGCATGCCCGGGCGCAGTTGCGCGCAGGCAGGGCCATCGCCGAGGTGGCGCTGGAAGCCGGCTTTGCCGACCAGGCGCATCTGCAGCGGGCTTTCAAGCGGCACCTGGCGACCACGCCGGGGCACTATCGTAATGGCTGAATAGCACGTGGGAGCGGGCTTGCCCCGCGATAGGGCACGAACCGTCAACCTCATACCATCAGGTAAAATGCGCTCGCTACCAGCAACCCCGCCAGCACCCGATTGAGCAGACGCATCCGCCACGGCTCGGCCAGGTACTGGCGGATCACGCTGCCGGCCCAGGCCCAACTGGCCACGGAGACGAAACAGATCGGCCCGTAGATCCAGGTGAACAGCCACAACAGCTGTTGCTCGCCGCCGGTATAGGCGCCGATGCCAGCCACGGCCGCCAGCCAGGCCTTGGGGCTCAGCCACTGCATGGCCGCGCCGTGCCAGGCGCTTGGCGCCCGCTGGCCATCCTCGGCGCCCAGCGCGCCGTCGTCGCTGGCCAGCTTCCATGCCATGTACAGCAGGAACAACACCCCGCCCCAATGCAACAGCTGCCCCAGCAACGGCCAGTGCAGCAGCAGCTCATGCACGCCCAGCCCGACCAGCACCAGCAGCAGGCAGAAACCCAGGGTGGCACCGGCCGCATGCCCGATGCTGGCCCGCAGGCCATGGCGCGCGCCGCTGCCGAGGGCGACGATGTTGACCGGGCCGGGGGAGATGGAGGCGGCGAGGGCGAAGGCCGCCATGGACAGTGTCAGGCTCATCGGGCGTTTCCTTGTGGCGAGGATAGTGCGGCTATCCTGCCCGAGGCCGCGGCGCGGGTATTGAACAAAAATGCCCAAGGGGCCTATCAGCTGGAGGGTGTATTGGCGTTGTCCTGGGTCTGCCGGGCTTGCTGCTGGGCGGGTGACTGGGCGTCACCCTTGGCGATCTGCTCGGCCTGCTGGCGTTGCAGCGCCCATTGGTCGCTGCGTTCCTTGAGGCGGTCGGCGCCGCCTTCGGCAAAGGCCGAGGTGGCCGAGATCGTTGCCAGCAGGGCGAGTGCACAGGTTAGGGTTTTCATCACTGGGGTCTCCATCGATTGACCTAAAAACGGCCGCCAGGCGGCCGGGTTGAGGCAAGGATGGCGTGCGCGGATTTCCCCAGGATTAACACCGCGATCAGTTGGCCAGCAGTTGCTCGTGGACCCAACCTTGTTCCGTGAGCACCATGGCGCGGGTTTCCTCCAGCGGCTTGGCGGCACTGGCGGCTGCCTGGCCGAGGCCTGCGATGCCGGCCTGGACCGCCGCGTCGCTGGCCCAGCTCGGCAGTTCGTTCACCTGGTAGCTGTAGCTCACCTGCGACTGCTTGCGCCCATCATGTTCGGTAGGCTTGCCGACGCTGTTGATGGCGGTGACCTCGGCCTTGCCGAAGCACAGCCCGCCGGTGCTGGCGCCGTTCGCTTTGCGCCTTGCATCGGACTTGTAGTAGCGACGGCCTTCGTCGGTGAGGTCGTAGGCGTAGTAGATGTCGGTGCGTGCCGGCTGCCACAGCCGCTCAGGGACTTCGGTACGGGCAACCTCCCGTTCGCTGACCACGCCGACCCGGGCCAGGGCATGCAACGCCTGGTTGGTCCCTTCGACGTCGAAGTCACGGGTGCGGGTGGGGAAGGCACTGATCACGAAACAGTGCGGGTACTGGCTGTCGAGGTAGGCTTGGGCAGCCTGGCGCAGGTCGGCTTCACGGGGCTGCTGGTTGTCCGAGCAGCCGACCAGGGTCGCCAGCAGCGCCAGCGGTATGATCTTCCTGTCCATTGTAAGGCTTCCTTGTATTGCCAATTGCTGGGTGGAGCGCAGGGCAGGATTAGAACCCGCGCGCCAGAGCGGCCGCAATCGTGGCACGACGACATATCGCCCGTGCTGTGCGCTGTTTGGCAAAGCCTGCCTCTGGCACCGACTGGCGGCCAACCGGCAAACGGTGGGTGTTCAGCCATACTCTGCTGGTTCCGCCCCGGCGCCGTCGGGGCGACCTGAAGCGGGCAGAGAGGAGCAGGCAATGGCCAAGGGCAAGCGAAAGGGTGAGGTCGACGAGAAGCTTGGACGCAAGACCTACGAGGCGGAACTCAAGCGCCTGCATGTGGAGCTGGTCAAACTCCAGCAGTGGGTGGTGGAGAAGGGCCTGAAGGTGTGCATCGTCTTCGAAGGCCGCGACGGCGCGGGCAAGGGTGGCACCATCAAGGCCATCACCGAGCGCGTCAGCCCGCGGGTGTTCCGCGTGGTGGCGCTGCCGGCGCCGACCGAGCGCGAGAAGACCCAGATGTACGCCCAGCGCTACCTGACCCACCTGCCGGCGGCCGGCGAGGTGGTGATCTTCGACCGCAGTTGGTACAACCGCGCCGGCGTGGAGCGGGTGATGGGCTTCTGCACCGAAGAGCAGGCCCACAAGTTCCTCACCGTGGTGCCGATGTTCGAGCGGATGATGGTCGAGTCGGGGATCATCCTCATCAAGTACTGGCTCGAGGTCAGTGCCGAAGAGCAGGCCCGTCGGCTACAGGACCGCATCAGCGACGGGCGCAAGCTGTGGAAGCTGTCGCCGATGGACGTCAAGTCCTACAACCGCTGGGACGCCTACACCCGCGCCCGCGACGACATGTTCGCCGCCTCCGATTCGTCCTGGGCGCCCTGGTACATGGCGCGCTCCGAGGACAAGCGCAAGGCGCGGCTGAACATCATCAGCCACCTGTTGCAGCAGATCCCTTACAAGGACCTCAGCCGGGAGCACAAGGTGACGCTGCCCAAGCGCGGCAAGATCGGCAAGTACAAGGCGCAGCCGTATCCGTTCAAGATGGTCGCGCAGCGGTTCTGATGCCAATGCGAAGTCAAATCGGCAGCGTCTAGGGGCCGCAGGTAATGGCCAAGCGCATGGCACAGCGATCGGTCAGACCGTGGGCCAGCTCGCTGGAGATGATCGTCTGCAGGCGATGATCCAGCTGTCGCACCGCCAGACGTTCGAAGCCGTAGCGCTGATAGAACGGGGCATTCCAGGGGACATCGTCGAAGGTGGTCAGGGTCAGCCAGGCCAGGCCTTTGTGGCGGGCGGCATCCCGTGCCTGGTCCAGCAAGCGCCGGCCCAGGCCTTGGCCCTGGGCCTCTTGCCGCACGGACAGCTCATGGATGTGCAAGGCGTCGTTGGCAACGCTGGCGCAGAGAAAACCCAGTGCCTGGTCCTGATCATCCACGGCGACCCAGCTGCAACCTTCGCTCACGAATGCCAGGTGCTGGGTTTCATCCATCACGTCACTGTCGGCCAGCCAGGCGAGGTGCGGCAATTGCCGGAATGCCTGGGGCGGCGGAGCGTTCCAGGGCCGGGAGCAAGGGAACATCCTCGATGCGGGTGAGGCGGACAAGCATGGTGGAGACAAGACCTGTGGGCGTGGCGTCGCTGCGCAAGAAGACGCAGTTTGCCAGATCGACGCGGGAAGGTGTTGCAATGTAATTGTTATAACGTAACATTTGCGGTCTTCCTCACAGGCAGGACCTCATCGTGATCCGCAGAAACCCCTCCGGCCATCTCCCGCAAATCGCCGAATCGGCCTATATCGACCACACCGCCATCATCTGCGGCAAGGTGATCATCCACGACAACGTGTTCGTCGGCCCCTACGCGGTGATCCGCGCCGACGAGGTGGACGCCGACGGCGACATGCAGCCGATCGTCATCGGCGCCAATTCCAATATCCAGGATGGCGTGGTGATTCATTCCAAGTCCGGCGCGGCGGTGCGCATCGGCCAGTACAGCTCGATCGCCCATCGCTCCATCGTCCACGGCCCGTGCGAAGTCGGCGACCGGGTGTTCATCGGCTTCAACAGCGTGCTGTTCAACTGCAAGGTCGGTGATGGTAGCGTGGTGCGGCACAACTCGGTGGTCGACGGCCGCGACTTGCCGCCACGCTTTTACGTGCCGCCCACCGAGCACATAGGTCCGCATACCGACCTGGAGCGCTACCCGCCGGTCAGCGTATCGGCCTCGGAGTTTTCCGAGGACGTGGCGCGCACCAATATCGACCTGGTCCAGGGCTACAAGGCCTTGCAGAACGAGTTCTGAGCATGGACACGCTATTGGTGCGCAATGCGCGGCTGGTCAACGAGGGGCGTGAATTCGAAGCCGATCTGCTGGTGCGTCATGGGCGCATAGAACGGATCGCCGGCAGCCTCGACAACGCCCGGGCGGCACTGGAGATTGATGCCAAGGGAGCTTGGCTGCTGCCGGGGATGATCGACGACCAGGTGCACTTTCGCGAGCCGGGGGCGCCCCACAAGGGCAGCATCGCCAGCGAGTCGCGGGCAGCGGTGGCCGGGGGTATCACCAGTTTCATGGACATGCCCAACACCAACCCGCCCACGTTGACCCTGGAGGCGCTGGCCGACAAGAAGCGCCGGGCGGCGGCGGGCTCACGGGCCAACTATGGCTTTCATTTCGGCGTTAGCCGCGACAACCTCGACACCATTGCCGCCCTCGACCCGCGCGATGTTGCCGGGATCAAGGTGTTCATGGGCGCGTCCACTGGCGACATGCTGGTGGACGATCCGCGGGTGCTGGAAAAACTCTTCGTCTATGCGCCGACCATCGTCCTGGCCCATTGCGAACACACGCCGAGCATTCTGCAGAACGAGGCTTGGTGGCGGGCGCGCCACGGCGAGTTCATCCCCCCGGCCGCGCACCCGCTGATCCGCGATGCCGATGCCTGCTACCGTTCCTCGAGCCTGGCCGTGCAACTAGCCCGGCGCTTTGGCACGCGCCTGCATGTGCTGCATCTGACCACGGTACGCGAGCTGGCGTTGTTCACGCCCGGCCCGGTGAGCGGCAAGCGCATCACTGCTGAGGTGTGCTTGCACCACTTGCTGTTCGACGACAGCGACTACGCCAGCCTCGGCCATCTGATCAAGTGCAACCCGGCGATCAAGACTGGCACCGACCGTGACGCCTTGCGCAAGGCCCTGGCCCGTGACCGTATCGATGTGATCGGTACCGACCACGCGCCGCATACGCTGGAGGAGAAACGGCGGGTGTATGCACGCGCACCGTCAGGCCTGCCGCTGGTGCAGCATGCCCTCCCGGCGGCGCTGGAACTGGTCAGCGAAGGGGTGCTGAGCATGGCCCAGGTGGTGACCAAGACCAGCCACGCGGTGGCCGAGCTGTTCGCCATTCGCGAACGCGGTTTTCTGCGCGAGGGGTACTGGGCAGACTTCGCCATCGTCGAGCACCTGGCCAGGCCACGGGCCGTGGCGGACGACCCGATCCTGGCGCGCTGCGGCTGGACGCCGTTCCAGCAGCGCGCTTTTCACCATGTGGTACGTACCACGGTGGTGTCGGGGCAACTGGCCTGGCACCAGGGCCAGGTGCGCGACCCGTGCCAGGGACTGCCCTTGATGTTCGACCGTTGATTGAGCCAGGGGCCGCTGCGCAGCCCCTGTGGGAGCTGGCTTGCCAGCGAAAGGGGCGCGACGCGCGCCCAGCATTTCGGAACCTTGCCATGACTGAAGAGCAATTGTTGCAACAACCTGCCGCCGCCTACATGAACGAACCGCAGCGGCAATTCTTCCGTAACCTGCTGCTGGCCCAACGCGGCGAGCTGCAGGGCCGCATCGAACAGGAGTTCCGCGCCCTGCGCGAGCAGGAAGTGCACAGCGACCCCGCCGACATCGGCAGCGCCGAAGAAGAGCGCCACTGGCAACTGCGCTCGCTGGAGCGGGAAAAGAAGCTGCTCGACAAGATCGACCAGGCGCTGGAGCGCCTGGCCCGGGGCGACTACGGCTGGTGCGAGGAAACCGGCGAGCCGATTGGCCTGCGCCGCCTGCTGCTGCGGCCCACCGCGACCTTGTGCGTCGAGGCCAAGGAGCGCCAGGAGCTGCGCGAGCGGCATGTGCGCGACAGCGTCTAGTGTGGTGTTTTGCAAATACGACCAATAAATCGCGAGCGATTTTTGCGCTCAGGCAAGGCGTCGCGACGAGTCGTAGCCCAGCTACGGCGAGGAGCGACAACGCCGCATGAGCGCAAAAAGCGCCGCGAGTTATGGTCGTTATTTGTGAAACACCACACTAGGCCCTGTACGACATGTATCTGCACTCGCCCATACTGCGTTGAAACGGGGCTCGGAATGCTCATGTACTCCAGTACACTGCGCTTCCTCCCCCCGTTTCGCCTTGTCTGGCCTTCGCGCAGACACATTTCGTACAGACCCTAATCGATGTTCAGGCCCTGAGCCTGCAGCTGCAACTGCCAGCGCACCGAGCTGACGCCTTTCTCCAGGCTCACCCGGCCGACCAGGCGCTCCAGCTGGGTCGGCGCCTGGGGCGTGCCGAGCAGTTCGGCACGTACTTCCAGGCGTGCCGGGTCGGCCAGGTCCTCGCTGTGCAGCGACTGCAGGCGCAGGCCCGGGTCGCTGAGGCTGTGCAGCATCAGGCTGCGTACCTGGATTTCGTCCTCGGCGCGGCAGACGATGCGCACCTCGTAGCGCTGCTCGACCTCGCTGGCCGGCAGCACGTCCTGGCGGTCGAGGCGCTGGGCGAGGTCGCGCAGCAGGATGTTGGCGCACAGCACCACCAGGCTGCCCAGCGACGCCTCAAGCAACAACCCGAGGCTGCACAGCACGCCGACTGCGGCGGTGCACCAGAGGGTGGCGGCGGTGTTCAGGCCACGCACGTTGAAGCCGTCGCGCATGATCACGCCGCCGCCGAGAAAGCCGATGCCCGACACCACATAGGCGGCGATGCGCGAGGCATCGGTTGGCGCCATGCCCGGTACTGCCTGGGTCATCAACACGAACAGGCAGGCGCCGGTGCTGACCAAGGCGTTGGTGCGCAGGCCCGTCAGGCGCTGGCGCAGTTGACGCTCGGCGCCGATCAGGGCACCGAGCAGCAGGGCCACGCTGACGCGCAGCAGGAAGATTTTCCAATCCATAGCGAACTCCGTTCTGCGGGCGCTGGCCCGCATGGGCGCCGACTTGAGACGGCGCGATTGCAAACGAGGAATGCGCAGGACCACGCGCCATGCCGGGTGGCAGGGCTGGGAAGCAAGGAGGAATGTTCAGCCAGGGAGGGCCGAAGGAAACCACCGTCTACCGAGTACGGCGAGACAGTGGCAGGAACGCTGCCGGACTAGCTCGCCGTGTGGGCCTGTCGCAATCGACTGGGGCTACTGTCCAATGCAGGGGTCTCCTGGGTGAGGGATGCTTGAATGCGCGGCGGACCATACGCCTCGACCCGCGCGGGGTCAAGGCATGAATCATGACAATCCTGTTACGGCAGGCGCTGGCAGACGTAGGCCTGGGTGCGGTAAGGGAAGGTGATGCGCTCACGGCCCCTGAGGTCCGGATGGTTGTCGATCAGGCTTTGCAACTGGCCCATGACCTCGTCTTGTTCGGCCTGGGGCAGGGCGGCGATGAAGCTCACCGAGCGCAGGCGTTCGAGGATCACGGTCTGTGGGTCACCCTCATGGACATGGGGCAGGGTGGTCAGTTGCGGAGTGCTGAAGCGGCTGCCTGCGAGGGCTTCGCGCCAGCGCCCGGTGTGAAAACGTGGCGTGTCGCCCTCGTAGGGGGTGATGATTTCGGTGATCCGCGCCACCCAGTCCACTGTTTCGTCGCGCACGTTCCAGATCAGACCCAGACGGCCGCCGGGGGCCAACACCCGGTGCATCTCCTTCAGGGCGGCGGCATCGGCGAACCAGTGGAAGGCCTGGGCGCAGACCAGCACCTGCTGGCTGGCCTCGGCCAGCGGGATGTGCTGTGCGGTGCCCTCGAGCACGGGGATGTCGGGCAGCCGTTCGTGGAAGCGTGCGCGCATGGCGGGCACTGGTTCCACAGCGGTCAGGTGTGGTGCCAGTGCGCTGAGCAGACGGGTGAACTTGCCGGTGCCGGCGCCCAGGTCGAGCACCGGGGTCCCGGCGCCGATGCCCAGGGTGTCGCGTAACCAGTCCTGCAAGGCGACGGGGTAGTCCGGCCGACCTTGCTCATAGTTGTCCGACTGGCGGGTGTAGCCGGTGCTGGCCGAGGCGTGTACATCCTTCATGGAAAATCCCTCTGAATGACCTGGCGGCAATGGTACGCTTGCGCATTTCGTTGCCAACCCCCCGGACCGATACATGTTGTTCAATCTCGCCGTGCTGTTCGGCACCCTGGTGGCCATGGAGGGCGTCGGCACGCTGGCCCACAAGTACGTCATGCACGGCTGGGGCTGGTGGCTGCACCGCTCGCACCACGAGCCGCAACTGGGCATGCTGGAAACCAACGACCTCTACCTGCTGGCGCTCGGGCTGATCGCCGCTGCCCTGATGACGCTGGGCAAGGCCGGGCACGCGCCGCTGCAATGGGTCGGTGGCGGCGTGGCGGGCTATGGGCTGGCCTACGTGCTGGCCCATGATGGGGTGTTTCACCGGCACTGGCCGCGGGCGCCGAAACCGGTCAACCGCTACCTCAAGCGCCTGTACCGGGCCCATCGCCTGCACCATGCGGTGAAGGGCCGCCAGGGCAGCGTGTCGTTCGGGTTCTTCTATGCGCCACCGTTGCGGGTGTTGAAGCAGCAACTGAAACGGCGACGGGGCTGATGGCTCTGCGCCTCATTCGCCAGTTAGGCCGAATACGGCTCAACCGCGCCGCTTGAGGGTCTGCGACGGCAACTCTCCGAACTGTTGGCGATAGCGTTCGGAAAACCGCCCCAGGTGCATGAAGCCATGGTCCAGGGCCAGTTCGGTCACGCTGTGCACCGTGCAGCTCGGGTCGCTCAGGCAGGCGTGCACGCGCTCCAGCTTGCGTTGCCGGATGTGCTGCCGGGGGGTGGTGTTCAGGTGACGATCGAACAATGCATACAGCGAGCGAACGCTCATGTTCGCCTGTTCGGCCAGGGTCTCGGCGGTCATGTCCAGCATCAGGTTGCGCTCCACATAGTCCAGGATCCGCTCCAGCCCCGCGCCTGGGCCACTCAGTGTTTCCATGCCCACGTTGGTGGTCATCAGGGTCAGCAGCTTGCTGGCCACGATCTGGCTGTAGTGCCTCTGTACCCGAGGCAGCGAGCCGCTTGCCTCGGCCTCGTTGCAGACCATGCCCAGCAGGTTGAGGAACCCGCCCAGCTCGTCCAGCCGATAGTGGTTGCGCAAAAAGCGCACGCCGCCGCTGGGCCGCTGCCAGCGCTGCTCGTCGCAGACGCTGTCGAGCAGGCTGGCCGGGACCTTGAGGATAAACTTCTCGCAATCCTCGGAGTAGGTCAGGTCCACGGGGTCGTCCGGGTTGATCAGCAACAGCTCGCCCGGCAGCAGGTGATGCTCGCGTTGGGGACCGCGCCACAGGCAATTGCCGCTGAGCAGCACCTGCAGGTGGTAGAGGGTCTCCAGCGCGGGTGAGGTGACCCGCACGCTGCCGCCGTAGCTGAGGCGGCACAGGTCCAGCTCGGCGAACTTGCGGTGGCTGAGGCTTGCCTGGGGATGGGTGGTGCGGGACAGGCCGATATGGTGCTGCCCCACATGGTGGTTCACATAGGCGGACACGGCATAGGGGTCGGCGTGGTGGAACACGCAGCTTTGCTCGCTCAGCAGGCGGCTTTCCATGGGCAAGGCACTCGCCATCGTTATTGTTCTGGGCGCCGTTCGCTGCGGCCCGGAGGCTGCGCAAGCGGTCGTTCACGGTCATTCTGGCCAGCCACCGGGCGCACGTAGAGGCAGGCGAAGGTTGGCTGGCAGCTTCCACAGTATGCAATAAGCCGGGACCGGGGCAATGCGGCCCGACAAACGCCGGGCGAACAGCGGATGCCGCCTCGGGCTGGCTTGTTCGATTAGCGGACGCGGCTCATTGCACCGGCAGGAAATTCATCAACAGCAGGCTTTGCGCGTAATTCAGGCCGATCCGCCGATAACGCTCGTCAAGCATCTGCGACAGCAGGTCGAGACGGGCGACGACCTTGCCGAACTCCACGGCGAAGCTGAGGTTGCTGCCTTGTTCGGAAATTTCGTTGGAAAACAGCAGGAGCACCCCATTGGCATCCTGGCGCTGGCCGAGCATCCAGGTGGCCTTCTCGATGTTGCGCGCGGCATTGTGGATGAACAACGGGTCGAGGGTGTCGGTCATGTAGAACTCGGTGCGCCCACCGTGGGCGGTGACCAGCATGCTGCCAATGGCGTAAATGAACGCACCCACCCGGTCTCCGCGAAACTCCGGGCTCAGGGCGTAGCTCAAGGCCGCCAGGTCGCGGCGCTCGCCCAACTGCGCCAGGGGCTGGCGCTGCTCGATGGCGATGCGGATCTGCCGCGCCGCGGTGGTGGCGTCGAGGTAACCCGATTGTCGCCACTGGTTGGGGTTGCGCAGGTACAGCTTGTTCATCAGCAGGTACAGGCTTTGCAGGTTGTCGCGCATGGCCAGGGTGGCCATGCGGTCGACACTGGTCTGGAACAGCTCGTCGGGTTTGCCGTTGCTGAACTGGGTGAGCATGTCGCGGCCCTGCTGCTGGGTGCAGGCGACCAGACAGGCCAGGCTGCCGGCCATCAGCAGTCGGCGAGGAAATGGAAGGCGTCTTCGTACGGCCATCGGCACCGGTTGGAAAAGTCGGTCCCACCGGGGATCGGTGGGGCCTGGCCATGCATAGAGCGCACAAACGCGAAAAAGTGCGATAGTGGCCTGCGCCGGCAAACCGGCCAAGGTCGATCAGGCTACATCGACCAGCACGATTTCGCTGTCTTCCAATGCTGTCACCTTGAGCCGCGTCTCCTGCTCGATCGCCACGCCATCACGGGCCTTGGCTTGCAAGCCGTTCACCTCGATCCGTCCCTTGGCCGGCACCAGGTAGCCGCGACGGCCCTCATCGAGGCGGTACTCGGCGCTTTCACCGGCGCGCAGAGTCGCGGCCACCAGGCGGGCGTCGGTGCGGATGCGCAGGCTGTCGTCATCGCCTTCGCGGCCACTGGCCAGGGTCACGAAGCCCTCGCCACGTTCACCCTTGGGGAACGGGCGGGTACCCCAGGAGGGCGCGTCACCGACCTTTTCCGGGATGATCCAGATCTGGAAGATCCGCGTGTCGACCTTCTCCAGGTTGTACTCGCTGTGGACAATGCCGCTGCCAGCGCTCATGACTTGCACATCGCCGGCCTCGGTTCGGCCCTTGTTGCCCAAACTGTCCTGATGGGTGATGGCGCCTTCGCGAACGTAGGTGATGATCTCCATGTCACGGTGCGGGTGCGGTGGGAAGCCTGCGCCGGCGGCGATCAGGTCGTCGTTCCACACGCGCAGGTTGCCCCAGTGCATGCGTGCCGGGTCATGGTACTCGGCGAAGGAGAAATGATGATGGGCGTCGAGCCAGCCGTGGTTGGCGTGGCCAAGGCTTTCGAAGGGCCGTAGTTGCAGCATGGTGGTGTTCCTCTGATTCGGTGGAATGAGGCCATGATGCGCGACTTAAATATCGATAAAAAGCGTAAATATCGGCTCTTAAGTATCTATAAATACGATATTTAATTATGCGACTCCGCATGCGGTTCATCGCCTAATCCCATGATCCATAAGCATTCGCTGGAACTTTTACGCGGATGAGGCGAACATGCCGGCTGTTCTGATTTTCAATGGAGTGACCGTGCCGCACGAGCATCCCCGGGCCCCGGCCGACCTGACCCCTCCCGCCCAGTTGCCCTGGCTGCGCCGCCTGGCCGCCCGCCTGTTGGGGCGGGGCCTGTCACGCCTGCAGGCGCAGCACCGCGATTCCTGGTTCCTCGGCCACGCCACGGGGCAGCGCAACGGCCATGCCGATGGCTTGCGTGAGGGCTACGAGCAGGGTCGGGTCGCTGGATTCGAGGCTGGGCGCCAGGTTCTGGTGATCCGCGATGCCCGCCCGGAGAATGCCGGTGTACCCGGGCAGGACGACAACCTGTTCGACGACTGGCGCCTGCCGCTGACCGCCGAGCTGAAAAAGCGCTTCAAGGCTGATGTCGCCAGGCGTCTGCCTGCCGAGGCGCAACCGAGCGCGGCGCAATGGAAGCTGATCTTCAGCGACACACCCTCGACCTGCGTCGTGGCCGGCGCCGGGGCCGGCAAGTCGACCTCGCTGGTGCTGCGCATCCTGCTGCTGCGTCACTACCTGGGCTTCGAGCTCGATGCCCTGACCGTGGTGACCTTCACCCGCGAGTCGCGCCGTGACTTCATCCAGCGCCTGCTGCAGGTGTTTGCCCTGTGGCAGCTCGAGCTGTCGCCTGCCCAGGGGCGGGAGCTGGTGCGCACTTTCCATTCACGCATCCTGCCGTTGGTGCGCAGCTTGCCAGGCTTCGCCCAGGTGCGGGCGTTCGAGACCCTGGGCAACGAGATGCCCGCAGGCGGCGAGGCAAACGCTGACAGCAACCCGTTCGACCTGCGCCTGAACGATGCCCAGCGTCAGCAGCTCAACCAGTGCTACAGCGAGCTGCTGGGCCAGAGCCCGCGGTTTGCCCAGCTGGTCGGCGCGTTGCGCCAGGAAGCACTGCTGCTCAAGCCGATGGACCCGGATCATCCGGATGTGCACAAGCGTGTGCAGGTCACCCAGCTGGCCGCCCAGCGCGACGAGGAACTGTGCGATGTGATCGAGGACCTGTGGTTCGCCGCCGGTGCCTGGCCGATCAAGGGTATCGAACCCTGCCGCGATACGGTGCAGATCCGCGGTAGCCGTTTTCATGTCCATGGCCGCCTGGAAGGGCTGGACGCCTGGGTGGTACTGGGCTTCGACCCGTCCGAAAGTGCCCAGTACCAGCGCCCGGGCGCCAAGCTGGCGGTGCGCGCGGAATGGGCGGTAAAGCGCACCCTGTTTCAAGCTTTCTGTGATAAGCCATTGATATGGCTTGATAATTACTCTTCGGCAAAACGGCTTGCAACGTCCTTGGCGGGGGATGCCGTGGCCGGCCCGGGCTTCGAGTACAAGGTCAAGGGCGAGCTGGCCCCGGCGCCGTTGCTCGACGCCTTCGTCACCGCTGCGAGCTTCATCGAGAACCTCGGCCTGGACGTCAACAACGCCGTGGCCGCCATGAGCTTCCCTTCTGGCGATAGCGACGCGGCATTCTTCGAGGCCCTCGCGCTGTTCTGGAAGGCACTGGAAGCACACCTGTTGGCGCAGTCGCCGCCGGTGATGACCTACAACCGCATGTTCGCCCTGTTCGGCGAGAACAACCCGGAGAACCTCGGGTTGCTGCCCGCCCCCTTGCTGCGCCCAATGGCGCACCTGATGATCGACGAGTTCCAGGACGTCTCGCCGCAGATCGTCAGCTGGCTGCGTGCCTGCCTCGCCGAAATCCGCCGCCGTGGGCCGGCCATGCACAGCGGGCGGGTGGCGCAACATTCATCGCTGATGTGCGTGGGCGATGACTGGCAGTCGATCTATGGTTGGCGCGGCAGCTCGCCGAAGTACTTCATGGAGTTCACCAAGGCCTTCCCGTCACCGGCCAACACGCGGGTGATGCTGGTGGAGAACTACCGCAGCCAGCAGTACATCATCGAGGCCGCCGAGCATCTGGTCAAAGGCGCGCCGGCCATCACCGGCAAGAAGGCCAGGGCCAGCGGGCTGGCAGCCGAGCTGCCGTTGTCGCCAGTGAAGGTTTTCGACCGGGACGAGGCGGCATTGGCCGAAACCGTGATCGAGCATTATCAGCGGGGTGAAACGGTCATGATGCTGTTTCGAAAAACCAGTGATAAGTTATTGATTGAAAAGTATTTATTACCAATAGTTAAAGTTGATTCTAGTTTGCCGCCCGGCCAGCGCCGCCTGCGTCAGCTGACCTATCACAGCGCCAAGGGACTGCAAGCAGATGCGGTGTTCATGCTCGGCGATTGCCACTACCTGACCAGCTCGCCCTACAAGAACCAGGCGTATCGCTTGGCCGGCTTGGGCAAGCCAGGGGACGCCCAGGCGTTCGATACGGCGCAGAAGGAAGAGGTGCAGCGCCTTGCCTACGTGGCGGTGACGCGTGCGGTTCGGCACTGTTACTGGCACGTGGAACGAGCCAGCGGCGAGGCTGCCGCGCAGCCGCGTGCGTCAAGCCAGGTACAGGGGCGGCAGGCCTTCTTCGAAGACCTGCGCGGCCAGTAGGCTCAGTTGTTGGGGTCGCGGCGGCGGGTCAGGCGCAGATAGAGGGCGTCTTCGTCCTGTTCCAGGCCCAGCGCCATGCGGTTCATGCCCGCGACGTAGCGGTCGCTGGAAATGGGCTCGCGCAGGGGCTGGCCATCCTCGGCCAGCGGGCTGCGACCCAGGGCCTGGGTCAGCGCTTCGATCACCGGCGGCTCGAGCGGGCCGTCGAGGTCGTTGCCGTCGAGGTAGTCCAGGCCTGCGTCCCAGCGCTTTCTGAGCACCTCGAAATGGGCACTGTGTTCCCGGCGCAGCAGGCGCCGCCAGCCCGGTTGCCGGGCGATCCACTGGCGGCGCGCCTCGGCGTCCTGGTCCCGGGCATCGACCTCATCGTGCACCGCTTCCTCGGTCCTCGCGGAAATTTCAGCCGTGTGCCGGTACAGCATGGCCTGCTGGGGTTCGGGGAAGTCCAGCCGGCTGGCCAGGCCGCTGCGCAGGGCCAGGCGGATCTCGATCAGGTCCAGCCCTTCACCAAGACCATTGTGCAGCACGTCGTCGGACAATGTGTCGACGTGATGCAGGGGCGGCAGCACGGGTCTGGCGCCGCGCTCGGCCAGCGGCCGGGTGGTCCAGGCATCCAGTGCGTGCAGGGCATTGCGCCGGGCCACGCGGGCGTTGAACACCTCCTGGGCCAGCCTGTTCACCTGGTCGCGGCGGAACAGGCGGCGGAAGAACTGGAACAGCGGTGGCGTGGCTACCTCTGCGCCTGCGGCTTCATCATAGGCCATCACTTCGATTTGCAAGGTGCCGAAACCATCGGCCCCGGCATCGCCACAGCTCACCGGGAACTCGCCGGCCACTTCGTCCAGACGCGCGCGCAGGCGGGTGCTGGTGCTCGCACGCTCGAGCAGCGTCCATACTTGACGAGCAAATGCTCGGGGCTGGCGACGGGCACTGGCCGACATACCCGCCTGTTCGACGACCTGGCGCAGGCTGGCATTGCCGTCTGCGTCGAACAGCGCTTCCCAGGTTGCCCGCTGTTGCCGGCTGGCGTTTTGCAACCAGTCGATTCGCGCTGGTGGCGCGCTGGCGTCGATGCCCTCGACACGTTGTTCGACCGACGCGCCGACAATCTGCAGGCTTTCGCGGGTGGCCTCGTCCAACGGGTTGTAGTTGAACCGCCAGCGGTACTGCGCACGCCTGGCCAACAGTTCGCCCAGGTAGGGGGATGACAAGAGCGCGGGCAACCCCGGTACCTGGTCGATGTTGTTCATGCTCAGGTCCACCACCCGCAACATGCAGGGATTGCGTTGCATCAGGCCGCTCAAACCAGTGGGCCACTGGCGCAGTTGGCTGTTGTCCAGGCGCAAGGTGGCGAGGTTGTCCAGGTCAGCCAGGTTGGGGCTGACGGCGAGGGGATTGTTGCTCAGGAGCAGGTTGCGCAGTGTTCGCATCGAACTGAACGTATTCGCCGTGTCGGCGTCCAGCGCAATGCGATTGGCGCGCAGGTCCAGGGTTTCCAACGGCAGGCCGGTGAGCATTCGCAGGTCATGCAAGGTGAGCGTCATCCGATGATGTGGCATTTCCAGGCTACGCAGGTCTCGCAGCGTGGGGAGCACTTCATGGGCCACGGCGGGCAGCTCGCCCAGGTGCGTGCCGCTCAGGCGAAGCTCCTGTAACCGTGGGGCGTTGCGCAGTGCTTGCAGGACCGAGCTGACGCTTAATTGGGGGCTGGTTCGTACATCGAGGCGCCTGAGCGCCGGGAAGGCCTGGAGGAAGTCGGCGGGCATCTCGATCACATTGAGATTCTCCAGCGACAGCGTGGTGATGTGGTCGAAGCGTGCCGTGAGTGTCGGCAGGGCGTCGAGGGCGACATTCGAAAGGTTCAGCATGTCGCCGTCCAGGCGTTGCCAGGCCCGAACGAGTTGGTCGGCGGTCCTGGTGTAATCAGCACCGACTTCCTCACCCCAGTCGTGGGCGCCTCTGGTAGCCCAGGCGTGAAGCTGGTCGCGCAGCGAGGACAGTTGGGTGCGCAGTGCCTGTATCTGTTCGGTCACACTTCCCCGGACACGCAGAGTGGCCAGCAACTGGCGGACCTCGCGACCGTTCATGCCGGGATACAGGGCATGCAGCTCGCGCTCTGCCCGTGAGGCGAATAAACCGGGGCTAAGGGGATATCCGTATCGCCCTTCGCTCAGGCGCAAGGGTGAGCGCCAGCCCGGCCGTACAGGTTGCTGGCCGAGCAGGCGTGCGGTCGCCGTGCGGTTGGCCAGTGCGGCGTGATAGCGCTGTTCGGGCGTCCATTGTGGGTGTGCGGCCAATAGGCTATCGCTGATGAGCCGGCTGTCGTCATTGGCCAGGCCGGGGCGATACAAGCCCAGAATCGCACGGTCCAGTCGGAGCCGGGCTTGCATCAATCGCGCCTCTTCGGCCAGTCGCAGAGGAACCCGTCCGCTGTTCAGGGCTTGCCGTTCGGTGCTGTTGGCCGCGCCCACCAGCTCTTCGAGTGCTTGACTGGGCAGGCCGGGGAACGCGCGCCCGATCATCAGCGCCGGAGCGGAAGCTGGCGTGGCTGGATCGAGATGGATGCGGTCGGCCTTGATGCGCCGAATGGCGTCCTCAAGCAGCGCGGGAGGGCGCCGGCCATCGACGTGGACCTGCTCGAGCACACCGCGTTCCAGGTCGGTACTGTCGAGTACTGCAATCAGCTCCTCATCGGTCAAGCCGTTGGCAAGCGGGCCTAGCCGGCGCATCAGTTTGACCCGCCCCCAGGCCTGTGGCCGCTCGTGCGCCATGCGCCAGGCCCCTCTGCCATTGCCGTGCAGCTGTGGCTGATAGGCCCGTGGGTCGGCCGGGTGCACAACATGCCAGTCCCCCTCAGGGTCTTGGCGAATCTCGTGAAGCGTATTGTCCAGGTCGACGAAATGCCGGTCGTCATGGCGGAAGATGCCTTGCTCGTCCGGCTGCAGGTCCGCCGGCAACTTGACTGGGCTGCGGTACTGCTCGAGCTGGGGGTGCCATAGCAGCTTCTCGCCATCCAGCCAGACACTTTGCATCCAGTCGACAAAGCCGGAGGCCTTGGCCAGCTTGGTAACACCGGCAATGGCGGCCACGCTGCCCAGGTTGACCAGCAGCGACTCGACCTGGTTCACCGCTTCGGCGTTGTCACCTTCAGACCAGGATTCGAAACCGTGGAAAATGCTCGCCATGACCTGGCCCGCACCCACGGCTAGCATGGCAACGTCCAGGCCGGGGACGAACATGGCCGCCACCCCGAGCAGGGTGAGGCCACGCTCGCCCCACAACGCCAGGCGCTCACGCCTGGCCTTGGCATCGATGTCCGCCGTTGGCACCGCGACGCGGCGCGCGTCCTCCTGCAGGCGTTGGACATGGTCATTGAACAGCTTGGGCCATACCGGAAAGGCGACCGCGACCGCATGGATCGCCAGTGCCGGGAAGCGGGTGGGACGGGGCGTATCCTGCTCCTGTCGCGAAAGGGTGGCCTGCAACCCTTGCCAGGGATGTGTGCCGGGCTCGGTTTCGGCGAAGGCGGGGGACGGTGTTTCCAGCGGGCTCAAGCCACCCGCGGTGGCTTCGAACAGTCTGGCCTTGAGCTTGCTCGCCATTTGCGGGCGGTCCTTCAGGGCGACATGCTCCAGGAAGCGTTCGCGGTAGGCGGGTTCCAGCAAGCGGCGGCGCAGGTACCTGCCGAAGGCCAGCAGGTTGTTGAACTCCTGCACCGGTTGCGCGTCGTCGAAAGGCAGGTAGGCGATGCACGATGGCGTGGACTGCCTGGTGGATGTCAACAGCAACAGATCGTGCAGCTGGATGTCCAGCATGCGCAAGACCGCTACTTTGGCCGGTGCTCCTCGGTAGCATGGTATCGAGCCCGTGCTACACAGCTGTTGCAGGGACTGGAGGCCGTCGTCTGTCAGGAGTCCGCGCATTCGCGCGATCAGCGCCTGAACTGTGAGCTCATCGCGCCGAGCCTGGCCCCACAGGACGCGCAGCAGCGCTTCACGCTGGCCGCCGTAGATATCCTGCAGGTGCTCCTGATAGCGCCGACCCAGGTCGAGTGCACGGCAGTGGGTGACAAACGCAGTGGTGCTCAGGCCGGGTAGTGCGCTGCTGTCGTCGACACTGACTTGCAGGGTGCTGAAAGGGCCGACCTCGGTCATGCCTTCAAAATTGTGCAGGGCCGCCTCGAGCAGGCTGGTGAGGCTGGCTGTGCCGACAGGTTCCTCGATCGAGGCCGGTGTGCGGGGGACATGATGGGAAGCGTCCGGGTCTGGGAATTCACCGCCCAGGCTCGACGTGAATGGCTGATGCCTGAACTGGGCCTGCGTCAGCGCCACCTGAATGCCCAGCCGTGCCTGCAGCAGCGGCTCGCAGAACTCGGTGATGCCGCGCAAACCTTGTAGTGCCTTGGCCAGCGCCTGATGGCTCGTCGTGCGCTGCTTGATGGCCTGGCGCAGCTCGGCCTGCCGGGCGGCCGAGGCCTGGGCGAACCAGGGGGCGATTTGCCCGTCCTGCTCGACATGCTCGCGGTGGGCGCGCCGCAGCAGTCGACTGGCGTGGTGGGGGTGCAAGTGTCTGGTCCAGCCCGGCAGGCTGCGCAGGATCTGTTGCTGGTGGTAGGGCGGTTCGCTGTGGTGCATGGTCACATTCCAAAAGATGGGAGCGGCCATTCAAGGGCAGGGGGTGGCGCCTGGGGCGGTACATGATTGTCGCCGCCACCAGGGCAATGGCTGACACGTACACGGCCGTTTGCCCCACAGTGGCTGCTGCGTATCCGCCGTCGGTCATTGACGCCAACGACCTAGGGTGTCTTCACAGGTCGGCTGCTATGGTCTAGGCAAAGCCTGATCGTGGAGCTTCGCCATGCCAGCTTTCGCCGTACTACGCATCGACCATGTCGTTCTGCGCGTCAGCGACCTGACTCGCAGCCTGGCTTTCTATCACGAGCTGCTCGGCTGCCCGGTGCGCAAGCGCCGGGACACGCTGGGGATGATCCACCTCGGCGCCGGTGATGGTCTGATCGACCTGGTGGCAGTCGACGGCCCGCTGGGGCGCCAGGGCGGCGCGGCGCCCGGCCAGTGTGGGCATAATGTCGATCATGTGTGCCTGCGCATCGAGCCGTTCGACGAGCAGGCGCTGAGCCTAATGCTGGGCGAGGCCGGGGTCAGGGTGGAGGCTGCCGAGAAGCGCTACGGGGCCGAGGGTGAGGGCATGTCGCTGTACTGCTTCGACCCGGACGGCAACCGGGTCGAGCTCAAGGGGCCGCCAATGCCGGTTGAAACCTAGGCCTCGCCCGTCCCCAGCAGCAACCCAACTTGCTGGCGCCTTGGCAAGCGTCGCACCACCAGCTGGTGCGAGCGGCGCAGCAGGTCGCTCAGCTCGTCGCGGCCCATGGGGTAGGGTGGCAGCATGCTGATCCACTTCGCCCGTGCCAGATAGGGGGCCGGGCGCACCCCAGGACGGTCGCAATAGCCCAGGAACAACTCATCGGCCACCTTGAACGACAGGCCCGCGCCGCCCAGGTCCTGCACGGCGAACATCTTGTTGCCTGCCACCGAGAACACGCGGATGCCTCCCCATTTGTAGTCTTCCTGTGCGCCCGGCAGGGCCAGGCACAGCGCGGCCACTTGCTCCTCGGTCATCCTTTTCTCAGACATAACGCTCTCCACAGGCCTCGAACGAGGTCGCCAAGTGATCGATCCATGCGCGTACCGCCGGCAGCAGGCCGCGCCGGTGCGGGTAGACCGCCTGCAGGTAGCCGCCAGGCAGCGACCAGTCTGGCAGCAGGCGCACCAGTTCGCCACGGGCCAGTTCCTCCTCGCAGAACATTGACGGCAGGGCGGTGAAACCCAGGCCGGCGCGTACCGCCGCATTGCGCACGACGAAGTCGTCGATGGCCAGGCGCGGCTCCAGGGCGACTTCCTCCTGCCGGCCGTTGGGGCCATGCAGGCGAAAATGCACCAGTCGGTCGGCCTCGGCGGCGCCCAGCACCGGAAGGGTCGCCAGCTGTGCGGGCTCGCGGATATGGTCGGCAAAACCTGGCGCGGCCACCAGTTGCATCTGCGCCTGGCGCAGGCGCCTGGTGACCAGGGCCGGGTCCTCATCACCCAGGTCGCGCACGCGCAGGGCCACGTCGATGCCTTCGGAGATCAGGTCGACCCGGCGGTTGAGCAGCACCATGTCCAATTGCACCAAGGGGTACTGGGCAAGGAAGCGGCTGATGATATCCGGCAGGAATGCATGGGCCAGGGCAACGGGGCACGATACCCGCAACCGCCCCCTGGGCTCGCTGGACATGCTGGCCACCACTTCATCGGCCATCTCCGCCTCCAGCAGCATCGCCTGGCAGTGGCTCAGGTAGCGCTCGCCCACGGCGGTCAGTTTGAGTTGCCGGGTGGTGCGCTGCAGCAGGCGCGTGCCCAGGCGCTCCTCCAGCTCGGCGATGCGCCGCGACAGGCGCGACTTGGGAATGCCCAGCTGGCGCCCGGCGGCAGCGAAGCCACCGGCTTCGACCACCCGTGCGAAGTAGAAGAGGTCGTTAAGGTCTTGCATTTGACAGTCCCATTGTTCCATCAGTGGAACAAACTAACGCATTTTTGCCGACTTATCAGCTATTCGCTGTGCCGGTAGGATTCTCTCCATCGTGATCGCCCACCGCCGCGGTCTTCATTCACAGGAGAGACCCATGAAACTGTTGCATATCGATTCGAGCATCCTGGGCGACAATTCCGCCTCCCGCCAGCTGAGCCGCGAAGTGGTCGAGGCCTGGAAGGCCGCCGACCCGAGCATCGAAGTGGTTTACCGCGACCTGGCCAGCGACGCCATCAGCCACTTCTCCGCCGCTACCCTGGTGGCTGCCGGTACCCCCGAGGAAATGCGCGATGCCGCCCAGGCTCATGAAGCCAGCCTCAGCGCCGAAACATTGGCAGAATTCCTCGCCGCCGACGCGGTGGTGATTGGTGCGCCGATGTACAACTTCACCGTGCCGACCCAGCTCAAGGCCTGGATCGACCGCGTGGCGGTAGCCGGCCAGACTTTCCGCTACACCGAAGCCGGCCCGCAAGGCCTGTGCGGTGACAAGAAAGTGATCCTGGTGTCCACCGCCGGTGGCCTGCACCAGGGCCAGCCGACCGGCGTTGGCCATGAGGACTTCCTCAAGGTGTTCCTTGGCTTCATCGGCATCACCGACCTGGAAATCGTCCGCGCCCATGGCCTGGCCTACGGCCCGGAGCACCGCGCCAAGGCCATCGATGCCGCCCAGGCGCAGATTGCAGGTGAGCTGTTCGCTGCCGCCTGATCGATGCCATCGACTGAAAGCCGGCTGTCGCCTCGTGCGCCAGCCGGCTTTTTTCATCCAGTTTTCATGTGTCGCCAGCGCACCGGGCTCTATGCTGGCATCCATACCCGTGTACTGCGCAGTGCCTTGAACCTGGGAGCGCCCTGCGATGAAGCGAACCCGCCTGTTGATGGCGCTATTACTGCTGGGCGGCCTGTTGGCCCGCGCCGATGCAGCGCCGTGGGTGGCCGGATTGCACCGGCTGACCCTGGTCGACCCGGTGGACGCCAAACCCATGCAGGCCCTGGCGTTCTACCCCTCCAGCGGCGAGGCGCGCCCGGTACGCATCGAGGGCTACCAGACCCGTGTCGCCGAAGAGGCGCCGGTAGCCATGGGCCAGTTCCCGCTGCTGGTGATCTCCCATGGAAACACTGGCAGCCCGATGGCCCTGCATGACCTGGCCAACGGCCTGGCCCGGCAGGGCTTCGTGGTGGTGGCGGTGGTCCATCCCGGGGACAACAACCGCGACCATAGCCGCCTGGGCACCCTCAGCAACCTTTATGGCCGGCCGCTGCAGATCAGCGCCGCGATCACTGCGGCGCGAAACGACAGGCTGCTCGCGCCGTACCTGAATGATGGCAAGGTCGGGGTGATTGGCTATTCCGCTGGCGGCGAAACCGCGCTGATCCTTTCTGGCGCGCGACCCGACCTCGAACGCCTGCGCCGCTACTGCGAGCAACGCCCCGGTGACGCCGACGCCTGCAAGACCCATGGCGTGCTGATAGCCGACCACAGTGAACTGGCGCCCCGCGCCGACGCCAGGGTGGGCGCGGTCATGCTGATGGCGCCGCTGAGCCTGATGTTCGGTCGCCACGCCCTGGCCGGCGTGCGGGTGCCGGCGCTGATCTACAGCGGCGACAATGACCAATTACTGGCCCTGGAGCACAACGCCGATGCCCTGGCGCGCAAGCTGCCGGTAACACCTGACTACCGCCTGCTGACCGGTGCCGGGCATTTCGTGTTCATGGCCCCCTGCGACGAAGAGCAACACCAGCGCATGCCGGTGCTGTGCAAGGACGCCGAGGGTGTCGACCGTCGACATATCCATCGCTCGCTGCGCAGCGAGACCACGGCCTTCTTCAGCCAGGCACTGGGTGCACCGGAGCCCGCCGAACGCTCAGCCGCGGCGGGCCAGCAACAGGGTCAGGCCCACCCCTGACAGGGCGAGCAGGGCGGCGACAGCGAAAATCGAGGCATACCCCAGGTGTATTGCCACCGCGCCCATCACCGGGCCGGCGATGGCCAGTGCAAGGTCGAAGAACACCGCGTAGGCGCCCAGCCCGGCGCCACGGCTGCTGCTGGGTACCTGGCGGATCGCCTCGACCCCCAGGGCCGGGTATACCAGCGACAGGCCGAAGCCGGTCAGCCCGGCACCGAGCATCGCCCACAGCGGCGAGGGCGCCAGCCATAGCATAGTCAAGCCCAGGACCTCGGTGGTCATGCAGACAATGGCCACGTTGTAGCCGCCGAAGCGGTTGACCGCGTTGACGAACAGCAGCCGCGACAGGATGAAACACAGGCCGAAGGCGCTCAGGCACCAGGCTGCGCCGACCCAGCCGCGTTCCAGGTAGTACAAGGTGACGAAGGTAGTCAGGGTGCCGTAGCCGATCGACGCCAGGGTCAGCCCCAGGCCGCAGGGCGCCACCCGCCCGAACGCCGACCAGAACGGCAACCGCTCACCCCGCACCACCACCACGTCAGGTCGCGTGCGCAGCACCAGCAGGGCCAGCAGCGCCAGTCCCAGCAGCGCTGGCCCGAGCACGGCGAAGCTCAGGCCGTCCACCAGCAGCACGCCGGCCGGCGCGCCGATGGCGATGGCGCCATAGGACGCGATGCCGTTCCAGGAAATGACCCGGGCGGTATGCTCCGGCCCCACCTGGCCGATCCCCCAGCTCAGGGTCGCAACGCCTATCAGCCCCTGGGCGATGCCTAGCAGCAGCCTGCCGCCCAACAGCAGCGCCAGGCTCAGCCAGGGCAGGGCGAGGGCCCAGGCCGACAGTAGGGTCAGTACGCCGCAGCCGGCGATGCCGTGCAGGCCATAGCGGATGGCGCGCTTGCCGCCCAGTGTGTCTGCCACCCGCCCGGCAAAAGGCCGGCTGAGCAGGGTGGCCAGGTACTGCAGGCCGATGGTCAGGCCAGCGATCACCGCGCCGAAACCCAGCTGATCGTGCACATGGCCAGGCAGCACCGCGATCGGCAGGCCGATGCAGAGGAAGGCGATGAAGGTGTAGAAGACGATCGAGAGGATCTGCAGGGTGACACTGGAAGCGTGAGGGGCTGTCATGGGCTCGTTCGCGGGCGGGCGGTGGGGCTGTGCCCATCATGGCTGCGGCGCGAGGGAAAAGGAAGCAGGCTAACTAATTAAACGCAGCGCGGGGCAAGCCAGCTCCTGCGAATGCCGCGAAGGCATTGCAGGAGCGGGTTTGCCCCGCGATGAGGATGACTCAGCGTTGGATCAGACCACTACACCCTGGCTGCGCAGGTAGTCGTCATAGGTGCCGCTGAAGTCCACCACGCCTTCGGGCGTCAGCTCGATGATGCGGGTGGCCAGCGACGACACGAATTCACGGTCGTGGCTGACGAACAGCAGCGTGCCCGGGTAGTTTTCCAGCGCCAGGTTCAGCGCCTCGATCGATTCCATGTCCAGGTGGTTGGTCGGTTCGTCCATCACCAGTACGTTGGGCTTTTGCAGGATCAGCTTGCCGAACAGCATGCGGCCCTGTTCACCACCGGAGATCACCTTCACCGACTTGAGGATTTCGTCGTTGGAGAACAGCATGCGCCCCAGGGTGCCGCGGATAACCTGCTCGCCGCTGGTCCACTGGCCCATCCAGTCGAACAGCGTCACGTCGTCCTCGAAATCGTGGGCGTGGTCCTGGGCGTAGTAGCCCACTTCGGCGCTGTCGGTCCACTTCACCGCGCCGGCGTCCGGCTTCATTTCGCCGACCAGGGTGCGCAGCAGGGTGGTCTTGCCGATACCGTTGGGGCCAATGATCGCCACGCGCTCGCCGGCTTCGATGGTGAAACTGAAGTCCTTGAACAGCACCTTGTCGTCGAAGGCCTTGGCCATTTTCTCGACAATCACCGCCTGGCGGTGCAGCTTTTTCGTCTGCTCGAAGCGGATGAACGGGCTGACGCGGCTCGACGGCTTGACCTCGGCCAGCTGGATCTTGTCGATCTGCTTGGCGCGCGAGGTGGCCTGCTTGGCCTTGGAGGCGTTGGCCGAGAAGCGGCTGACGAAGGTCTGCAGCTCGGCGATCTGGGCTTTCTTCTTGGCGTTGTCCGACAGCAGTTGCTCGCGCGACTGGGTGGCCGCGGTCATGTACTCGTCGTAGTTGCCCGGGAACAGGCGCAGCTCACCGTAGTCCAGGTCGGCCATGTGGGTGCAGACGCTGTTGAGGAAGTGACGGTCGTGGGAAATGATGATCATGGTGCTGTTGCGCGCCGTGAGGATCGTTTCCAGCCAGCGGATGGTGTTGATGTCCAGGTGGTTGGTCGGTTCGTCGAGCAGCAGCACGTCCGGGTCGGAGAACAGCGCCTGGGCCAGCAGCACGCGCAGTTTCCAGCCTGGCGCCACTTCGCTCATCGGGCCGAAGTGCTGTTCCAGGGGAATGCCCAGGCCCAGCAGCAGCTCGCCGGCGCGGGATTCGGCGGTGTAGCCGTCCATCTCGGCGAACTCGGTTTCCAGCTCGGCGACGGCCATGCCGTCTTCCTCGGTCATTTCCGGCAGCGAGTAGATGCGATCACGCTCGGCCTTGACCTTCCACAACTGCTCATGGCCCATGATCACGGTGTCGATCACGGCGAACTCTTCGTAGGCGAACTGATCCTGGCGCAGCTTGCCCAGGCGGGTGTTGGGCTCGAGCATCACCTGGCCGCCGGACGGCTCCAGGTCGCCACCGAGGATCTTCATGAAGGTCGACTTGCCGCAACCGTTGGCGCCGATCAGGCCGTAGCGGTTGCCGTTGTTGAATTTGACCGAGACGTTTTCGAACAGGGGCTTGGAGCCGAACTGCATGGTGATGTTAGCGGTGGAGATCAAGTGCCTTACCTATCAATAACTTACGTGGGGTCTTCGCAGCTGCGGACCAATTTCGGACCAATTTGGAGCTTTTCGAGCTCCTGCCAGTCGCTGGACGAGTTGATCCAGCGTGCATACGTCGATAAGAGCATCTGCACGCTGTGCCCGAGCTGTTGGGCGATAAATGCGGGGTTGAGACCAGACATTAAGCATATTGTCGCATAGGTGTGACGACAGTTGTATGGGGGCCTCCTTCTGATCCCCGGCTCATTCAGCACCGGAACCCACTGTTTGTGCACGTCCGACGTCTGTTTCACGTACTCGCTTCCATTTGACGGGGAAACACGTAGGGCGTTTTGGCCGCTAATCTCTTCCCTGGCTTTCGCAGCTCGGCGTACTCCCTGTCGTACTGCAGCGCGCCAAGCCCTCTGGTTCAGCAAAACGAACCTATCCCTGCCTGTCTGCGTCCTTTCCTCAACCTCGCACAAGGCCTTGGCGATGGTCCGCTCGAAGCGAGATGCCAGCTCGGCGTTTACCTCTGCCTTGGCCAGGCCCTCAGCGGTGCCCTTGGTACGGTGCAGGGCCTCGTAGCGACGGAGTGTCGCTTGCATCACGGGCGGCGCGGCCGCCTGAACGGCTTAGGATAGTCTTGCTGCACAGGCGGTGCAGAAACATGGTGGATCCTCGCCGGGTCGGCGTTATCGTTGAATAGGGGAAGGTGCTGGCGCGCAGCGCCGGAGGGTCAGGCGGCTTTGCCCTCCGTGCTGGTGGCGGCGTGGTGGTGAATGAACTTTTTAGGGCAACGTCGTCTACATTGGAGGGGGTTTCCCTTTTTATGAGAGAACGGTCATGCTTAAATCAAAAACCTTGATCTCATTGCTCGCGAGTGCTGCCCTTGTTACGGGCTCAATAAGTGCCGCTGCTGATCCCGGCAATGGAAAAGGGCAGGGGCACGGAAAGGGTAACTCGCAGAATATTCAAGGCCATGGGGCAGAGGGCGGCGGGGCGAAGGGAAAGAGTTCAGGGCATAATGGCTGGGATGACGGCCCAAGAATTGATCGTGACAGCGTCCTAAACGTACTGAGCAGTTACCACAACTACTGGAGTCCAGGGCCAGCCTTGCCGCCCGGCATCCAGAAGAATTTAGCACGAGGAAAACCGCTCCCTCCTGGCATCGCGAAAAAGCTCGATGGCAGACTTCTGGGTCATCTGCCGCGCTACGATGGTTATGAGTGGCAACAGGTCGGAACGGACTTAATTCTCGTTGCGATTACCACCGGCATAATCTACGAGGTGCTCAATGGGGCGTTGGACTAGGTGCGAGGTATCGCGACAAAGATCACGGAAATGATGCAAGGCTTGGCTATCACCTGGCTGTAGTAGAGTTTGACCTCTTACACGCCCCCGACATACATCGAGCTCAGTGATGGTCGGCTTACTGGCGGCTTCACCACGGTAAGCCTTTCAGGCCCGGTGGCCCGCTGGTCATCTTGTATTCGGACGACCGTGGATGCGCAGGGCAAAGTGGCATGCAGAATGACTGGCACTGTGCAGCATGCCAGTCATTCTGCAATTGACAACTACTGCTGGTATTACATGTTGTTTACTGCGTATAGCGGGTTAAGGGTTTGGCCGTGGTCTTTAACAATGTTGTCTTCAACAACTATCTTGCTGGTTTGGGATATGTAGTAGGTTTTTACCTGGGATTTCATTTTTACCGCCATCAAGTACCCTCTTGCGTCGCTGCGGTCCCAGGTATCAGATTCCCCTTGAGCTATCGAGTAGTAACTGTCATTGCCGTCGTTACGCCATGCACTCACTGCAATGTCAATCGATGTGCTTGCGCCATTGGTGATCGTGAGCTTCATATTTTAAGTCCCTTTGGGTTGTAGATTCCATGAGTCGGCTCCCTATTTGGAATTTGCAGACTTGCCACTGCTACTTGTGATTAGTAGTTAGGTTAGCTCATGGGGCTGTAAGAAAAGTCATGCCTTTTTCCAGTATGGGTTGTTGTGCTACGCAGTTAAGACCATGAAATAATTAAAGCAAGTAGTTCGATGGCTTTTTCCAGTTCCGAAATTTGACCTATTTACTCGCACGGGCTGATGCTCAAGCGTGAACAAGGCTTGCTTTACAGGGAAGTGCAGGGGCACGAGCCAAGGGGCGGCACGTTGGGGGTGACAAGGACTTCCAAAGCCGAACTGAAACCGCAGGCTTCCTTTGATGGTGGCATGTTGCTACATTGCGCGCCGCCCATTTCCAAGGATTGATGCTCGATATGAAACACGTTATTTTTCTGGCACTTATCGCTGCTAGCGCCACTCTGAGCGGCTGCGTTGTCCAGAGCTCGTACAGCAAGACCATTTCCGTCACCAAAGATGCCCAGGGAAAGGTCGTGCAGACCGTTGAAACCGAGACTGTGGTCCAGCCTGGCCAGGGCTACCCAATGCGTCTTCAGTTGATCAAAGGCATTCAGACAAACTGATCCCGCGCCTCAGGCAGAGAGCCCGCCATCTGGCGGGCTTTTTCGTCTGAAAGACATCCCAGGGTGATCGGCCGGCAGCACAGCTGCCGGGCGGTCACCTGCGCCTACGCATCCATTCATCCGCGACATCACCCATGGTGGAGGGCGCTCCGCTCTTGACCCAGGCCATGAAGGGCCGATCGAACTTGAACGCCGCGCCGCATTCACCGAGCAAAAATTGTCGGACTTTCTGCGTATTGCGGTAGTTCTTGTCGAGCAGGGTCGTGCGCGTGATAGGTCCTGCGTGCCAGTCGAAGTTCATTTCCACTACCTTGGATGGCCAGGTTCGCTGGAGCCTAGCATCACTTGTTGTGGTCTGGCGCCTCTCCGGCAGCCATGCGGTTTTCGCCGTGCCGGGCCCATCGTCACGGCTCAACGCCTTCAGTTCGCTGGGCGGCAGGTGCACATGCAGCTGCCGACGGCGCTGCTGGATGATTTTCTGGATGCGTCTCATCGGGGCACACCTCGATTGGCATCCCTGCGTAGAGCCGGAGTGAGTGATCAGTAAGCGCCTGTTTGCGCGATAGCCTCACCACGTCTGACCAATGGACATGATCTTGAAGCGGGCAGGCTGGAACGGGAGTTGCTTGAGTCAAGCAAACCCACCAGGCGGGAGTGCAGACATGTTCCAGGATGACTTCTATTTCATGAGTTTCGTCGTGGCCGCCGTGCTGGCCGTGGATGTGGTGGCGGTCTTTATGTTCCTGCAGGCCAGCGCCTGATCCCCACGCCTGGGGATACGTCCCCTGAATCGGGGCCGGGCACAGAGTGATCGGGAATCCGTCTGCGCGAGAGATCGGACACCTGTGAGAATTGCGTTCGATCGAGGGTTTGTTTGTTGTTTGCATACTCGTTCGCGTGCTCCGCTTGTCCGCCAGCAGTGCCGACTTGCCTGGCGCTTGTAGACTCACCAGTGCTGTACGCAAATCCAACTCATAAGGAGCATGAGTCATGACACAGCAACAGGCTTTCAAAGAAGAACTGGCCGCCGATGTTCAGGTACCCCCAGGCTATACCTACCTGAGCAGCGGTCGTTGCGATGTGAAGGGCAAGGAAGGTGAGCGGGCCGGCGCGAACTTCGTCGAAGCGCAAATCCAGCAGTACAAATCCTTCATCCTCAGGACCACCGCCGGCGCGGGCACCTTCATGGTTCGCCTGGACTATTCCGGTGGCAGCGACAAGAACCTGCAGTACGTCAGCATCAATGACAGCTACTCCACCCAGGAGACCTTCAACATTCGCAGCGTTTCGATGAACAACCTGCGCGGTTTGTTCGCCGCGGGCAAGAGTTCGGCCAACCTGAGCTTCTATGTGTTCGGCAAAGCTTGATCGCGATTGATTGACCTGTCCGGGCTCCGGTCTATTGAGGGCCGGAGTTCCGCGGTCATGCGCATGTGCTAGATTCCCATGCCTCGCAGGCATCGCAAGGCGATGTCGGTCCTGCCTGGTAGAAGGGAGTTGCGCCTAACCCATGTTCATCGAGACCCCACGTCTTGTCCTGCGCCCCTGGGCCGAGCGGGACATCGAAGCCTTTGCCCTCGTCAACGCCGACCCCGAAGTCAGGCGCTACTACTACCCCGCAGTACTGACGCCCGCTGAAACCCGCTCGATGCTTGCCGAGTGCGATCGGCACCTGCAAACACACGGTTTCGGCTTTGTCGCGCTCGAGCGCAAGGCAGATGGCGCGCTGGTCGGTGGGCTTGGCCTGTCCTCGACCGGGGACGAGATACCAGGCGGCCCGCATGTCGAAATCGGCTGGATCCTCGGGCGCAGCCACTGGCGGCAAGGGTATGCATTCGAAGCGGCCAGTGCCTGCCTGGCCTACGCGTGGTCGACCCTTGGGTTGCGCCAGGTCATCGGCTACACCTCCAGCATCAACACACCCTCCAGGGCATTGATGCAGAGGCTGGGGATGCGTTCGGAGCCGAAGGAAGACTTCCTCGACGTGACGGTGCCTGAAGGCAATCCGTTGCGGCCGCACGTGCTCTACCGGATCGACCGGCCCATCCAGGCGATATAGCGAACCGGCATACCGGGCCCGTCACTCTGGGGCTAGGCTTGTAGATCGTAAGCAGACTATTAAAAAGGGTAGTAGCTGTGTGGCTCTGTCCAGGACATCCTGCTGGGGTGGTTGGAGTCTGTATGAACCGCTTGATGATGGCATTGGCCGCCAGCCTGCTGCTGGCCGGTTGCGCACATGATCCCGATATCCGGGCCGGGCGCGACAACACCTTCGGCGTGACCGCGAAAGCTCCGCCGGATTACCTGAACTGCGTCAGGGCCGAGCTTCCTGCAAACGCGACGACATTTATCGTGCAGAACCAGGACGCCCTCGAGCTGTTTGTCGCCAGCACCGATCCGTACAAGGCCGACGGCCTGGTGAAGGTCCAGGGCTCCCCAGGGCGGCAACAATACTCCGCCTATCAACGCGATGCCTGGTATGACAAGGGGCGCCTGCTCGATGCCGCGCTGATGTGTTCGAGGGTATGATCGCAGCTTCGCGGGGCGCTGCCGTTTGCGTCGTCCCGCGAAACGATCTTGTCCTACTTGATCCCGGCCTTATGCGCATCCCTTTCAAATAGACCGGAGGAGGGGCTTCAGGTGTCCGCCGCAAATCTTGCAGCGCCTATCAGATCGAGCGCCGCCCGCGCGGCGCATCGCGGATGAATCCGCTCCTACATTTGTTGCAACGTGACCATGCCTGATAGGCCATGGTTGTGAGCCTTGTGTGCTCGACGCGGTTTTTCTGTGGGCATTGCTGCCGCCCCACTCATCTCAAGACCTGCGCCAAGGCTGGCAACCATGGCCTTCCAGGTTCGGTACGTTGCAACAAATGTAGGAGCGGATTCATCCGCGATGCGCCGCGCGGGCGGCGCTCGGTCTCAAGAACGCTGCAACTCTCACGTCGAACACCCGGAAAGGCATGGTGTTCTACGACTGACGCAGCCGCGCCATGCACAGCGCGTCGACAAACACCCCATCGCGCACGCCGTAGTCGCGCAACCGGCCTTCGACCTCGAAACCGAACTTGCGATACAGCGCCAGTGCCGGTTCGTTGTCGGCGTAGACGGTGAGCTGGACGCGGCGCAGGTTCATCCAGTTGTCGGCAATGTCGAGGATGGCCGTCATCAGGCGCGAGCCGATTCCCTTGCCTTGCCAGGCCTGGGCAACGCCCATGAGCAGTTCGCCCAGGTGCGCCTGGCGGATGCGCGTGCTCTGGTCGAGGCCGATATTGCCGATCACCTGGCCTTGGTGCACCGCCACCAGGCGGATCTGCCGGTCATGATAGGCGGCCAGGCGCTCACGCCACACTTCGACGCCCTGGTAGGGCATCTGCAGCACCTGGCGGCACACCGCAGGTTCGTTGTAGAGCGCGGTGATACCGTGCAGGTGCTGCTCGGCAAAGCGTTCGATGACGATGTCGGGCGAGGCGTCGTTCACTGTGTTTCCGTCCTTTGAAAAACGAGTGGCGCCTCAGTGTACGAGGTAGCGCTTCGGGCTGGCCAGTGGCGATGGCTGGGCAAGAAAGCGGATGCGTGGCCGCGCCGCGATGATTACAGTGCAGCGATTGTCATCCTGCCGGAGCCTGCCATGTCTTGTGCCTTCACCCTCATGCAATCGCCTGTCGGCACCCTGACCCTGGTGGCGCGGGGCGAGCGGCTGGCTGCCGTGCTGTGGGAGCACGAGCGGGAGAACCGGGTGCGCCTGGGCGAGCTGCATCGCGACGACCAGCACGGCGTGCTGCGCGAGACCGCCCGCCAGCTGGGCGAGTACTTCGCCGGGCAACGCCTGCGCTTTGAGCTGGACCTGGACTTTGCCGGGACCGCGTTCCAGCGTGAGGTGTGGGCGGCGCTGTTGACCATTCCCTTTGGTGAGACCCGCAGCTATGGCGAGATCGCCCGGCAAATCGGCAAGCCCGATGCGGTTCGGGCGGTGGGCGCGGCCAACGGCCGCAACCCGATCTCGATCATCGCGCCCTGCCACCGGGTGATCGGGGCCTCGGGCAGCCTCACCGGTTTCGCCGGTGGCTTGCCGGCCAAGCAGTATCTGCTGGCGCTGGAGGGGCGCCAGAGCCTGGCGCTGGATTTCTAGGCGTCAGCCGAGCCAGGCACAAAACACCGTCAACACCAGGGCCAGCACTGTGCCGGCAAACAGGCTGTAGTGGCGGTGGGCGCGGCGGGCGTGGGCCTCAACTTCGCGCAGATACTGCCCCGCAGGCGGGGCGTCCGGGCGATGGCGCAGGCCTTCGACGATATCGGCCAGGCGCCCGCGAATCAGGGTGCCCACCAGGTACCAGACACTGGCATAGCTGGCCAGGATCACTAGCGCATACTTCATGCGCACAGCTCCAGCGGCCATGCCTGGGCAGTGCCTGTCGCCGTATCGAGCAGTAGAAGGCCTGGTGCTGCATCACCGAGGCAGGCCAGCAGGTTACCTTCGGCATCCCAGGCCGCCGACTGCCCGGCCCCCACGTACTTGTCGGCGGGGCCGACGCAGTTGCTCATGATCACCGGCATGCGCAGCCGCCGGGCAACCTGCGGGTAGTGCGCCGCCCCTGCGCGGATACCTTCCTCGGTCTTGACCACGCTGACCAGGTAAAGGTCGGCGCACTGGGCCTGGGCGTGCGCGGCGTGCTCGAGGAACATCGATTCATAGCAGATGGCTGGCGCCACCTGGTGGCTGCCGGCGGCGAACACCAGCGAGGTGCTGCCGGGCACGAAGTAGTCCAGTTCGTCGTCATGCAGGCGCTGCTTGGCATACACCAGTGGCGCCAGCTTCGGGCGCAGTACCAGCATGCCGATGCGCACGCCGGCCATGGTCGGCATGGGCAGGCCGACCGCCGCCGTCACGCCGAAGCGGTCGCACGCGGCTTGCAGCGGTGCCAGTTGCGGCGAGTCGGCGGGCATGGCCAGTTGCCGGGCCAGCGTTGGTTCGTAGCCGGTCAAGGACAGTTCGGGGAACACCAGCAGTTCGGCGCCCAGGGCCGCGGCCTGTTCGATGGCGTGCAGATGGTGCGCGATGTTGGCGGCCACATCGCCTTTGATCAGGGCCAGCTGTACTGCGCAGATCTTCATGGAGTATCCGTCCTTGGCATGTCGTCGGCTGTCGAGGATACAATCGACTGCCGCTCCCTCCCAGTACCGATGTGTCGATTTCATGGACGAAAGCACAATGACCCATGCCGCCACCATACCCGCCGACTCGCTGATCGCCGCGCATGCCGCAAAGGCGGGTTTTCGCCATTGTCGGGCAATTGAGCTTGCGGACGACGGGCGGCCCGCCATGGCGCACTTCCTGCGCCTGATGACGAGCATGCCCGGCTGGATCGACACATTGATGGTGCTGCGCAACCGCCTGGTCGTGCTGCTCGGCCTCAAGGACCTGGGGCGCCTGACCGCCATCGACCCGGCCCGCGCCCCCGGCAGCTACCAGCCCGGAGAGCGGGTGGGGATTTTCACCCTGGTGGCCAACACCGAGGATGAGGTGCTGCTGGTCGACCGCGACCAGCACCTGGACGTGCACATCGCCCTGCTGCGACGGCCGACTACCGAGGGCCGTTGCGAGGTGCTGGTGAGCACCGTGGTGCGCACGCACAATCGGCTGGGCCGCCTGTACATGCTGCCGGTAGCGCCGTTCCATCGGCTGATCGCGCCCATCGCCCTGCGCCGGCTGGCAGGGTAATGCTCAAGAGGGCGGCTGGGCGAAGCGCAGGCGGAACCAGTCGCCGAGCATGGCCTTCTCCGCATACAGCCGGTCGTTGTTGCCCAGCCGGCCGGGGCGGCTGAGGTACATCTTGTCGCTCAGGTGCTCCTGGGCCTTTAGCGCGGGCTGGCCGGGCTGTTGCAGGATGTAGTCGAGGTCAATGCTGGGCCAGGTGACTTCGCGCATGAAGCGCACATCGTAAGCCTGGTTGTGCCAGGGCTCGAACTGGCCGGCCAGGTCGATGTCGCGGATGTCGATGACCAGTTGCTGGCCAGGCTGCAGGTAGCGCTGGCCGAGTTTCTGCAGGTGCTGGGTGAGGGCTTTCATCACCTGCGGGTCGGCGCCGCGAGTGTAGGCCCGGTTGTCGAGGCTGGCATCGCGGAATTTCTCGGGGTGGTCGAAACGCACCTCGACCTGCGCGGTCGAGGCGCCCTGTGCCATGCTGTCTAGTGCCAGCACCATCAGCAGGCAACTGGCCAGGGTGGTTCGCATGATGCACCTCCGGATTCGGGCGGTTTACCCGCCTATTTTACGCCGGTGCCGGGCAGAAGCAGAGGAATGATGCAATGAGTGCGTTCAAGCGGATCGCCGCCAACAGCCGTGGCCGTGACCTGGCCGTGGGCGATATCCATGGGCATTTCGAGCGCCTGCGTGACTGTCTGGAGGCCGTTGGTTTCGATCCGGTGGTCGATCGGCTGTTCAGCGTCGGTGACCTGGTCGACCGCGGGCCGGGCAGCGCACAGGCGCTGCAATGGCTGGCCGAGCCCTGGTTCCATGCGGTGCAGGGCAATCACGAGTCGCTGGCGGTCAATCACCTGCGCGGTGGCCGGGTCGACCTGGACATGTACCGGGCGGCCGGCGGCGGATGGTTCCTCGATTTGCCAAAGGCCGAGCAGGTGCGTTTCGTCGAGGTGTTCGAACACCTGCCGATCGCCTTGCAGGTCGACACGGCGGGCGGACCGGTCGGCTTGCTGCATGCCGACAGCCCATTCGACGACTGGCCCCAGCTGTGTGCGAGCCTGCTGGCCGGGGATGACCTGCAGGTGCGCGAGGTGTGCCAGTGGTCGCGCCGGCGCCTCAAGGAGGGCGACAGCCGCCCGGTCAAGGGCCTGCGCGCCTTGCTGGTAGGCCATACACCGGTGCTGGAGATCAAGGTGCTGGGCAACGTCTGGCACCTGGACACCGGCGGCTGGAGCCGCGGTCACTTCAGCCTGCTAGAACTGGACGGCCTTGAGCCGCTCAGTGCCAGGCCAGGTGCGTGAGAACAGCGCCGGCCAGCAGGATCAACATCAAGCCCGAGGCACGCTCGAGCCAGGGCAGGGCGCGAGCGAAGCGGCGCAGCACCCGCGGGTTGCCTATGGCCACGGCAATCCCCAGATCCCAGGCCAGGACGATGCCGAACATCCAGATGCCATAGCCCAGCTTGGCCCAGGTGCCGCTGCTGGCGATCATGCTCGCCAGGCTTGCATAGAACAGTGCGTTCTTCGGGTTGAGGATGCCCGAGGCGAAGCCCATGCCCAAACTGTTCAGCCAGCCACGGGCAGACGATGCCGCGCCAGGTTCGCCGTGCGTCAGGGTGGCTTGCCCGGCATGGCGCAGGAACAGTTGGCCGAGGTAGAGCAGGTAGCCACAGCCCGCCAGCTGGAGGGTGACGAACAGGGGGCTGCCATCGCGCAAAAAGGATACCCCGGTAAACGCCGCACTGATGAACACGCCGTTGGCCAGGGCGATCCCGGCACAGGCGCCACTGGCGAGCCGCCAGCCGGCGCTGGCCGAGGTGCGGGCGACCAGGAAAAAGTCCGGGCCGGGGGAGAGCAGGGCGAGGAAGTGGGCGGTGGCGACGAGCATGAACAGTTGCATGGGGGCGGGCTTCCTGGTGGAGGTAGCCGCAGTCTGTTGCTGGTGATGGGTGGAGTATTGAAGATTATTGCAGGGGGCCGCTGTGCGGTGATGTCAGTGCTTCAGTGCCGCCCGGTAGGCCCCGGGTGTCACCCCGACATGCGCCTTGAACACCCGCTGGAAGTGGCTCTGATCGGCAAAGCCCAGGTTATAGGCCACCTCCGCCAGCGCCTGCCCCTGGCGCAACAGACTCCGGGCCTTGTTCACCCGCGCGTTGAGCAGGCAGGCGTGAGGGGTCATGCCGGTAGCGACGCTGAACGCCCGTATTAACTGGTAGCGCCCCATGCCGGCCTGGCGCGCCAGGCGCTCCAGGCTCAGTTCGGCCAGGTCCTGCTCCTGGGCGTGCTCCAACAGTTCGCGCAGTGTCGACGGCGGCAATGGTGGCGCCGGCAGCAAGGCTGGGTGCATGGAGAAATCATGTTCGCCGATGAAGGCCACCAACGCCGCCTCTTTCTCGAAGGTTGCCGCCGGTGAAAACAGCAACCTGTTCAGCGCGCAGAACTGCCGGTACAGCGCTTGCGAGCGAATGACCCGGGCCACGGCACTGGGCTCGCCTGCGGCAACGCCGGATTCGAGGCGTAGCTTACGCAGCCACTCGGCATCCAGGTGCAGCATCTGGTAGCTCCAGGCCTGTCCCGGTTGCGGGTTGCAGGCATGCACCCGCTGCGCCGGCACGAACACCAGGGTACCCGGCGTCAAGCGCTCCTCACCGCGGGCGGCGCCGGTGAAGCGGCTGCTGCCGGCATCCACTGCGCCGATGGAAAAGCTGGGGTGGCTATGGGCCTTGTAGCAGGCGCGGCTATGGCAGGCGCGCCGGCTCTCGACGTACGGCATGGCCGGTTCGTACCAGATTTCGCTGCTCGGGCGGGTCATGGCGAGGTGCCTTGAGACGTACGGAGGGCGCCAGTCTAGCGCCTGGCAGCTGTTCCGGCCATTTGCCGCGCCACTGTGCTTGACGGGCCTGCCCGCCAGGCGCGACGCTGCGCCGGTCCCTGCCGGAGAACAAGAATGGACCTGTCGAGCCTGCTGCTGTTCATCCCCGCCTGTTTCGCCCTGAACATGGCGCCGGGCCCCAACAACCTGCTGTCCCTGCACAATGCCAGCCGCTATGGCCTGCGCACCGCCTGTGTGGCCGGTGCCGGGCGCCTGCTCGCCTTCAGCGGCATGATCGCCCTGGCCGCGATGGGCCTGGCCGTGGTGCTGCACACCAGCGAGTACCTGTTCCTGGCGATCAAGGTGCTGGGCGCGGGTTACCTGTTCTATATCGCCTGGCAGCTGTGGCGGGCACCGGTCGGCGAGGCGGCGGTGGCCGGCGAGCAGCCTCGCGGCACCTGGAAGCTGGCGCGCCAGGAGTTCTGGGTGGCGGCGGGCAATCCGAAGGCAATACTCATCTTCACCGCGTTCCTGCCGCAGTTCGTCACCGTGGGCAGCGTTACCCCGGTCAGCGAACAATTCCTGCGCCTGGGCGTGTTGTTCCTGTTGCTGGAGTGGGCGGCCATCGCCATTTATGCGGGGCTAGGCGCGTATTTGCAGCGCTGGTTCGAACGGCCCGGGCCACGGCGCATGTTCAACCGGGTCAGCGCCTCGCTGCTGGGGTGCGCGGGGCTTGGCCTGCTGGCGGCCCGTCGCTGATCCGCTGTTTTCCCTCGCAGCTGAGTATTGCCGCGCTTTGCGCTTGCTGAGACCTTTCCATGTTTCTGCCCGGAGCTTTTTCGCCGGGTGACAAGCGGTGGGTCTACCCCGGGAGCGTGGTGTGAAGTGGTGGAGCAAGGCAGGTCGGCAAGACCCGCAGATCAAGGAGCTGAACGTCGCCCTGGAGCATTCCCGTTCACAGTTGGCGGCATCTGAGCAGCGCGTCCGTGAGGCGGAATCGAGGGCGGCGGAACTGGCACGGGAGAACCAGGTGCTCGCCCATCTGGCCGCTAACCTCTCGGCGTTCTCGCATTCCCTGGAAATGACCCAGACCTCGTTCGCCAGCCTCGCCCACAGCATGGAGCAGGAACGGCAGTACGCCATCCGCATCCAGGGTATCGCCAGCAGCAACCAGGCCAGTATCGACGCGATCGCGACCAATCTCGAGCAACTGGCCGATGCCTCCGGCGAAGCGTCGGAGAAGGTCGGCAGGCTCGATCATCAGGCCCAGCAGGTCGGCGGTGTGCTGGAGATCATCCGCGAGGTAGCGGACCAGACCAATTTGCTCGCGTTGAACGCGGCCATCGAGGCGGCGCGGGCGGGAGATGCCGGGCGCGGCTTTGCCGTGGTGGCCGACGAGGTCAGGACCCTGGCCAGGCGCACCGCAGACGCCACCGCCGAGATCGGCACGCTGGTCTCGGCGATTCGTGCCGACAGTGCGCAAAGCCGTGGGCATATCGCCAGCCTGGCCGAGCATTCGTCGTCATACAGCGGTGTTGGCCAGTCCGCGGCCAGTACCATGCGCCAGTTGCTCGACATGTCAACGGTGGCCGAAGGATCGGCATCGGTGTCGGCGCTGCGCAGCTTCTGCGAGCTGGCCAAGCTCGATCACCTGATCTACAAGTTCCGTGTCTACAAGGTGTTGTTCGGGGTCTCGCAGGAGCGCGGCTCGGACTTTACCGACCATACCCACTGCCGCCTGGGCAAGTGGTATCGCGAGGGGGACGGGGCCCTGCACTATGCGCATCTTGCAGGGTACAAGGATATCGACGCGCCCCATGCCGCCGTGCACCGCTGTGCATTCGACGCCATCGATGCCCATGCCAGCGGCGATACCGCAGCGATGCTCAAGGCGGTGGCCGAGATGGAGAGTGCCAGCCTTGCCGTGCAGGAGGGTTTGGAGCGCGTGGTCGCCAGTGGCGAGCAATCGCCTTCGTTGTTGCAGAGACGGCGCGAGAGCGAGGCTCAGTCGCGATAGAAAGTCTGCACAAGGTGATAGCCGAACTTGCTCTTGATCGGTCCGTGGACCACGCGCAGGGGCTTCTTGAAGATCACCTGGTCGATGGCGCCGACCATCTGGCCCGGACGTATTTCACCCAGGTCGCCGCCGCGCTTGCCGGACGGGCAGGTGGAGAACTTCTTCGCCAGCACGTCGAAAGCCTCGCCGTTGGCGATGCGCTGCTTGAGCTTTTCGGCTTCGTCAGCGGTCTTGACCAGGATGTGGCGGGCTTGGGCTTTCATGGGGTTACCTGTGCTTCGGGGCAAAAGGGCGACATTATGCCTGATGTCGCCCTCAGCGTAACTCCGGGCGGTCGCGGAACTGCTCCAGCGCCTCGGGGTTGGCCAGGGCGTCGGTGTTCTTCACCGGCCGGCCATGTACCACGTCGCGGATCGCCAACTCCACCAGCTTGCCGCTGAGGGTGCGCGGGATGTCGCTGACCTGGACGATCACCGCCGGCACATGGCGCGGCGTGGTGTACTGGCGAATCACCTGGCGGATACGCAGGCTGAGCGCTTCGTCGAGCTGCAGACCGTCGCGCAGGCGCACGAACAGCACCACGCGCACATCGCCGTGCCAGTCCTGCCCGATGGCCACGCTCTCCAGCACCTCCCCGACCTTTTCCACCTGGCGGTAGATCTCGGCGGTGCCGATACGCACGCCGCCGGGATTGAGCACGGCGTCGGAGCGGCCATGAATGATCAGCCCGCCGCCAGGCACCTGCTCGGCGTAGTCGCCCTGGCACCAGACACCTTCGAACTGGCTGAAGTAAGCGTCGTGGTAGCGTTGACCGTCAGCGTCGCCCCAGAAACCGAGCGGCATGGAGGGGAAGGGATGCACGCAGACCAACTCGCCTTTCGCGCCGCTGATCGGCTGGCGCCTTTCGTCCCAGACTTCCACCGCCATGCCCAGGCCCTTGCCGGCAATCTCGCCACGGCGCACCGGCAGCAGCGGGTTGCCGGCCACGAAGCAGGCGACGATATCGGTGCCACCGGACATCGAGGCCAGGCACACGTCGGCCTTTACCTTGGCGTAGACATAGTCGTAGCTGTGGGGCGACAGCGGCGAGCCGGTGGAAAGGATCAGGCGCAGGCTGCCCAGGCCATGGGATTTCGCAGGCTCCACAGCGGCCTGCTCCAGGGCGGCGAGGTACTTGGGGCTGGTGCCGAAGGCGCGGATGCCTTCTGCGTCGATCAGGTCGAGCAAACGCTCGGGCCCGGGGTGAAACGGCGAGCCGTCATACAGCACCAGGGTGGCGCCGACCGCCAGCCCGCTGGCCAGCCAGTTCCACATCATCCAGCCACAGGTGGTGTAGTAGAACAGCACATCGTCGGCCTTGAGGTCGTTGTGCAGGCCGTGCTCCTTGAGGTGCTGCAACAGTACGCCGCCAGCGCGGTGGACGATGCACTTGGGCACGCCGGTGGTGCCGCTGGAATACAGGATATAGAGCGGATGGTCGAAGGGCAGCGCGGCGAAGGTCGGCGTACCGCCGGGCGTGAAGTAGTCGGCCCACAGGGTCGTCGGCTTGCCGGTGAACTCATCGGCGCGGGTCTGCGGCCGGGTATGCGGCACCACCAGCAACTGCTCGACGCTCGGTAGCTGGGCCACGACCTGGTTGATCTTCTCGACCTGGTCGATGACCTTGCCGGCATATTGATAACCGGCGCAAACCAGCAGCAGCCGGGGGGCGATCTGGCCGAAGCGATCGATGATGCCGTGGCTGCCGAACTCCGGCGAGCAGCTGGACCAGACCGCGCCGAGGCTGGTGGCGGCGAGCATGGCTACCAGGGTTTCCCAGGAGTTGGGCATGACTGCGGCGATACGATCGCCCGGCGCGATCCCGGCCTGGCGAAAAGCCTGTTGCAAGCCGGCGACCTGCGCAGCCAGTTGATTGTGGGTGAGGCTGTGGCGGCTGCCGTCCTCGCGCACGGCCACCATGGCCGGGCGGTCGTCGCGGCGCTGCAGCAGGTGTTCGGCGAAGTTCAGGGTGGCGCCGCGGAACCAGCGTGCGTCGGCCATGTGTTCGCCTTCCTCGAGGATGCTTGAAGGCGGCGTGTGCCACTGCACATGGAAGTACTCGGCGAGGGTCTGCCAGAACTGCGGGCGATGCTCGATGCTCCATCGATGCAGGGCGACGTAGTCGTCGAGCTGAAGGTTGAAGCGCCGGTTGACGCGACGACGGAAGGCATCCATCCGGCTGGCTTCGATCTGGGTGGTGGTGGGGCGCCAGAGTACGTCGTTCATGCCGGGAGTCTCGGTCAGGGATGAGCGTCTTATCGCGGTGCGAGCCCGCTCCTGTACAGGAGCGGGTTTGTCTTGTTCCACTCTAGTCTTTACTGGGCGAGCCAGCCGCCATCGACGTTCCAGGCGGCGCCACGGACCTGGCTACCGGCCTCGCTGCACAGGAACAGTACCAGTTCGCCCAGGTGCCGGGGGGTGACGAAGGCCAGGGAGGGCTGCTTCTCGGCCAGCAGGTCGTGTTGCGCCTGCTGTGCATCGCCACCGCTGGCGGCGCGGTCATCGATCTGCTTCTGCACCAGCGGCGTCAGTACCCACCCCGGGCAGATGGCGTTGCAGGTGACGTTGCTGGTGGCGGTTTCCAGGCCGATCACCTTGGTCAGGCCGACCACGCCATGCTTGGCGGCGACGTAGGCGGCCTTGCCGGTGGAGCCCACCAGGCCGTGCACCGAGGCGATATTGACGATCCGCCCCCAGCCGCGCGCGCGCATGCCCGGCAACACCAGGCGGCTGCCATGGAATACCGCCGAGAGGTTCAGGGCGATGATCTTGTCCCAGGCCTCCACCGGAAACTGCTCGACCGGCGCCACATGCTGGATGCCGGCATTGTTGACGAGGATGTCGATCGCGCCGAACTCGCGCTCGGCCAGGGCGAACATCTGCTCGATCTGTGCGACGTCGGACAGGTCGGCGGGATGATGGGCGACCTTGACCCCGAACCGCCTGATCTCGGTGATGGCCGCGGCCGGGTCGCCGAAACCGTTGAGCAGGATGTCGGCGCCGGCCTCGGCCAGCACCTGGGCTATTCCCAAGCCGATGCCGCTGGTGGAACCGGTGACCAGTGCGGTCTTGCCTTTGAGCGTCATGGAATTCTCCTTCATACGATGCCGGTGGCGTAGAACGTGGCGATGACCACGAACACGGCCAGGGTCTTGATCAGGGTAATACCGAAAATGTCCTTGTAGGCTTCGCGGTGGGTCAGCCCGGTGACCGCCAGCAAGGTGATCACCGCGCCATTGTGCGGCAGGGTGTCCATGCCGCCGCTGGCCATGGCGGCGACCCGGTGCAGCACCTCCAGCGGGATGTTGGCGGCGTTGGCGGCGGCGATGAAACTGTCGCTCATGGCTGCCAGGGCGATGCTCATGCCGCCGGAGGCGGAGCCGGTGATGCCGGCCAGCAGGGTGACGGTGATGGCCTCGTTGACCAGCGGGTTGGGGATGCCGCGCAGGGCGTCGGCCAGTACCAGGAAGCCAGGCAGCGAGGCGATCACGGCGCCGAAGCCGTATTCAGAGGCCGTGTTCATCGCCGCCAGCAGGGCGCCGCTCACCGCGCTTTTGGTGCCTTCGGCCAGGCGTTGGCGAATAGTGCCGAAGGCGCAGGCCAGCACCATCAAGATGCCCACCAGCAACGCCGCCTGCACTGCCCAGATTGCCGTCAGCTTAGCCACGTCGCTCTGCACCGGCGCGGCCATGCCCGGCAGTTGCAGGGTATGGCTGGTGCCGTACCACTGCGGGATCCAGTGGGTGAACAGCAGGTTCATCACGCCTACCAGAAGCAGCGGCGCCAGGGCGAGCCAGGGATTGGGCAGGGCGATGTCGTCGGCGGTCTCCGGTTCGTTGCGCAGGTTGCTGCCATAGCCTTCGCCCTTGCGCTGGGCCTTGTTGCGCTGGCGTTGCAGGTAGAGCATGCCGGCGCTGAACACGAACAATGTGCCGATCAGGCCCAGCCAGGGCGCGGCCCACGCGGTGGTGTTGAAGAAAGTGCTGGGGATGATGTTCTGGATCTGCGGGGTGCCGGGCAGGGCGTCCATGGTGAAGGAGAACGCGCCCAGGGCGATGGTCGCCGGGATCAGCCGCTTGGGGATGTCGCTCTGGCGGAACATCTCGGCGGCGAACGGGTACACCGCGAACACCACCACGAACAGCGACACGCCGCCGTAGGTGAGCAGGGCGCAGACCAGCACGATCACCAGCATCGCCTGGCGAGTGCCGAGCAGGCGGATGGCGGCGGCGACGATCGAGCGCGAGAAGCCCGACAGCTCGATCAGCTTGCCGAACACCGCGCCGAGCAGGAACACCGGGAAGTAGAGCTTGATGAAGCCGACCATTTTCTCCATGAACACCCCGGTGAAGGCCGGGGCCAGGGCGGCGGGGTCGGTGAGCAGCACCGCGCCGAGGGCGGCGATGGGGGCGAAGAGGATCACGCTGTAGCCGCGGTAGGCAGCGAGCATCAGCAGGGCCAGGGCGGCCAGGGCGATGAGCACGGTCATCCTAAGGGGATCTCCAACTGTTGTTTTTATGGTTGGAATGCAGATAGCGGAAATCGTGCCAAGTTCTTAAGTCATTGAATTTATGGGTTTTTCTTATTTCGCTGAAGCTCAGTGTCTCTGATTTGAGAAAGTGGGGGCGCGCCGCGGCCCATCGCCGGCAAGCCGGCTCCCACAGTTGATCGCGGTACGCCCCTGTGGGAGCCGGCTTGCCGGCGATCGAGGGCAAAGCCCTGGTGGTCATCTCAGAAAAGAGATGCGCGTCTCAGTGTTGAGACTCGATTTCCAGCGCCGCCATCTTCTTGTACAGCGTCGACCGTCCCAGGCCCAATGCCTGCGCCGCCTCCGGCACATTTCCGGCGCTGCGGACCAAGGCATCGACAATCAATCCGCGCTCGAACTGGGCGCACGCCTGGCGGTAATCCAGCGCTGGTGCGGCCAATGCCACCGGGCTCAACGGCCCCAGCGCGTTCGCCAGGTCATGCACGCCCAGTCGTGGCTGGTCCGCCAGCAGGGTCGCCCGCTCCAGTACGTTGCGCAGCTCACGGATATTCCCCGGCCAGGCATGGCGCCCCAACAACGCCTGGGCCTCGGCCTCCAGCTCGTACTGGCTGCCCAGTTCGACGAGGATCGCCTCGCACAGCGCCGGCAGGTCCTCCAGGCGTTCGCGCAGCGGTGGCACCTGCACCGGCAGCACGTTCAGCCGGTAGTACAGGTCGGCGCGGAACGCACCCCGGGCCATGGCCGCCTGCAGGTCGATGGAGGTGGCGGCGATGATCCGCACGTCGCTGCGCAGCATCTGGTTGCTGCCCACCGGCTCGTATTCCTTCTCCTGCAATACGCGCAGCAGTTTGCTTTGCAGGGTCAGCGGCATGTCGCCGATCTCGTCGAGAAACAGCGTGCCGCCCTCGGCCAGTTGCAGCTTGCCGTTGCGGCCCTTGCGGTCGGCGCCGGTGAAGGCGCCTGGGGCGGTGCCGAAGAACTCGGCCTCGAGCAGTGCCTCGGGGATCGCCGCGCTGTTGATGCTGACGAAGGCTTTGTGCGCGCGGGCCGAGGCGGCATGAATGGCGTGGGCCAGCAGTTCCTTGCCGGTGCCGGTCTCGCCCAGCAATAGCACCGGCGAGTCGCTGCCGGCCCCACGCCGGGCGCGGCGCTTGGCCTCGAGGCAGGCGGGGCTGCTGCCGACGAACTGGGCAAAGCTGTAGCGGGCCTGGCGCGCGCGCAGTTGCGAGCGGGTCGAGGCCAGTTCCTGCTGCATGCTGGCGAAGCGCTTGAGCAGCGGCGACAGGCTGCGCAGCTCGTCGAACAGGGCGAAGCCAATGGCGCCGATCAGCGCGCCCTGGTTGTCGTGGATCGGCAGGCGCATCACCACCAGCGGTTCGTTCGGTGTGTCGAGCATATCCAGCAGGATCGGCTTGCCGTTGCTCACCACCTCACGCATGAGGCTGCCGGGGATCACCGCCTCGCACGGTTTGCCGATGGCGCTGGCGGCGTCCTCCAGGCCGAAGCGGCGGGCATAGCGCTCGTTCATCCAGACGATGCGCGCCTGGCGGTCGACGATCACCGTGCCTTCGCTGGATTGCTCGATGATCTCGAACAGCGAGCGGATGGCCAGTTGGCGGACCTGGGGGTAGTCCTTGAGGTTGTCGTGCATGCATTGGCCTTGGGTTGGACGTGAAGGCCTCATCGCCGGCAAGCCGGCTCCCACAGAGCTAGCGCGAACCCTGTGGGAGCCGGCTTGCCGGCGATGAGGCCGGTACAAGCGATCACCGGCGCGGGTCGAACGCCTCGCGCAGCGCATCGCCGATGAATACCAGCAACGACAGGATCAGCGCCAGGGCAAAGAACGCGGTGAAGCCCAACCATGGCGCCTCGAGGTGCTGCTTGCCCTGGGTCACCAGCTCGCCCAGCGAGGCGCTGCCGGCGGGCATGCCGAAGCCGAGGAAGTCCAGCGCGGTCAGGGTGGTGATCGCCCCGGTAAGCATGTACGGTACGTAGGTCAGGGTCGCGTTGAGGGCGTTGGGCAGGATATGCCGCAGCATCACCTGGGTGTCGGAAAGCCCCAGTGCCCGGGCGGCCTTGACGTATTCCAGGTTGCGCCCACGAAGGAACTCGGCGCGCACCACATCCACCAGGGTCAGCCAGGAGAACAGCGCCATGATCCCCAGCAACCACCAAAAATCCGGCTCGACGAACCCCGACAGGATGATCAGCAGGTACAGTACCGGCAGCCCTGACCATACCTCCAGCAGGCGCTGGCCGAGCAGGTCGACCCAGCCGCCGTGGTAACCCTGCAAGGCGCCGGCCGTGACGCCGATCAGCACGCTGAGCAAGGTCAGGGCGAAGGCGAACAACAGCGAGACCCGCGTGCCGTACAGCACCCGCGCCAGCACGTCGCGGCCCTGGTCGTCGGTACCCAGCCAGTTGCTCGTGCTGGGCGGGCTGGGGGTGGGCACCTGCAGGTCGTAGTTGGGCGTGTCGGCGCTGAACGGGATCGGCGCGAAGAGCATCCAGCCGCCCTGGCCCTCGATCAGCTGGCGCACGTACTGGCTGCGGTAGTCGGGTTGGAACGGCAGTTGCCCGCCGAACTGCTGCTCGGTGTAGCGCTTGAGCGCCGGGGTGTACAGCTCGCCCTGGTAGCCGAGCAGCAAGGGCTTGTCATTGGCCACCAGCTCCGCGCCCAGGCTCAGCAGCAACAGCCCGGCGAACAGCCACAGCGAAATCCAGCCGCGGCGGTTGTCACGGAAGCGTCGCAGCCGGCGCCGGGCGATGGGCGAGAACATCAGTGGCCCCTCGCGTCGAAGTCGATGCGCGGGTCGAGCACCGTGTAGCACAGGTCGCCCAGCAGGCGGATCAGCAGCCCGGCCAGGGTAAAGATGAACAGAGTGCCGAACACCACCGGGTAGTCCCGCGACACCGCCGCCTCGTAGCTCATGCGCCCCAGGCCATCGAGGGAGAAGATCACCTCGATCAGCAGGGAACCTGCGAAGAACACCGTGATCAGCGCCTGGGGCAGGCCGGCTACCACCAGCAACATGGCGTTGCGCAGCACATGGCCATACAACACGCGCCGTTCGCTCAGGCCCTTGGCCCGGGCGGTGACCACGTACTGGCGGGCGATCTCGTCGAGGAAGGCGTTCTTGGTCAGCAGGGTCAGGGTGGCGAAGCCACCGATCACCAGGGCGCCGACCGGCAGCACCAGGTGCCAGAAGTAGTCGGCGACCTTGCCCAGCAAGCTGAGCTGGTCGAAATCGTCGGAGACCAGGCCGCGCACCGGGAACCAGTTGAGCGAGGTGCCGCCGGCGAACAGCACGATCAGCAGCAGGGCGAACAGGAACGAGGGCAGGGCGTAGCCGATCACGATCAGCGCGCTGCTCCAGGCATCGAAGCGGCTGCCATGACGCACCGCCTTGCGGATGCCCAGCGGGATCGACACCAGGTAGGTGATCAGCGTGGCCCAAAAACCCAGCGACAGGGTCACCGGCAGTTTCTCAACGATCAGCTCGGTGACCTTGGCACCGCGGAAGAAGCTCTGGCCGAAGTCCAGCCGCGCATATTGGCCAAGCATCAGCCATAGCCGTTCCGGGGCGGACTTGTCGAAGCCGTACTGGCGCTTGATTTCCTCGATCAGCTTGGGGTCCAGGCCACGGGTGGCGCGGGATTCGCCCTGCACCGCCTCGACCCGTGCACCAGGCGCGCCGCCGCCGATACCCTGCAGGCGCGCCACGGCCTGTTCCACCGGCCCGCCGGGCGCGGCCTGGACGATGGCGAAGTTCACCAGCAGGATCGCCAGCAGTGTGGGGATGATCAGCAGCAGGCGGCGCAGGATGTAGGTGGTCATGGCGCGTTCCCCAGGCGCTCGGCCATCTGCTGTGTGGTCAGTGCCCGTGGGCTGACTTCCCACCAGGTGTCCAGGCCTTCGTCATAGGCCGCCTGCACCTTGGGCAGGCCGAAGCGGTTCCACCACACCGTCGAGCTGCCAGGCGGGTAGTAGTTGGGGATCCAGTAGTAGTTCCATTGCAGCACCCGGTCCAGGGCGCGGGCGTGGCGCAGCATGTCGGCCTGGCTGTTGGCGCGCACCAGGCCGTCGAGCAGGCGGTCCACCGCCGGGTCCTTGAGCACCATCAGGTTGTTCGAGCCGGGGTCGTTGGCCGCTGCGGAGCCGAAATAGTTGTACTGCTCGCTGCCCGGCGACAGGGTCACCGGGTAACCGGTGACGATCATGTCGTAGTCGCGGGCCATCACGCGGTTGACGTACTGGGCGGCGTCGACGTTGCGGATGTTCAGCTCGACGCCGATCTGCGCCAGGTTGCGCTTCCACGGCAGCAGCAGGCGCTCCAGGCCCGACTGGCCATTGAGGAAGGTGAAGCTCAGCGGCTGGCCCTGGGCATTGACCAGGCGATCGCCCTGGGGATGCCAACCGGCGTCCTGCAGCAAGGCCAGCGCCTGCAACTGCTGCTGGCGGATGATGCCGGAGCCATCGGTGACCGGCGCACTGAACACCTGGCTGAACACTTCATCCGGCACCTGGCCGCGCAGCGGCTCGAGCAGCTTGAGCTCCCCGGCGTCGGGCAGGGCGCGGGCGGCCAGCGGCGTGTTGGCGTACAGGCTCTGCTGGCGGATGTACATGTTGCGCATCATCTGCCGGTTGCTCCACTCGAAATCCCAGAGCATGGCCAGGGCCTGGCGCACGCGGCGGTCCTTGAACTGCGGCTGGTCCAGGTTGAACACGAAGCCTTGGGCGATCTGCGGCTTGGCCGGGCCCAGGTGGGCACGGCGCAGGCGCCCGTCATCCAGCGCCGCGCCGTTATAGCCGAGGGTGTAGGCGGTGGCGGAGTACTCGCGGTTGTAGTCGTAGCCACCACCCTTGAGTACCTGGCGCGCCACTTCGGTATCGCCGAAGAATTCGACGCTGATGCGGGCGAAGTTGTACAGCCCGCGGGCGACCGGCAGGTCCCGCGCCCACCAGTTCGCATCGCGCTCGAAGGTGATGCTGCGGCCGTTGTCGATCCTGCCGATGCGATAGGGGCCGCTGCCCACGGGCTTGTCGAAGCCGGCGCCGTTGGCGAAGTCGCGCTGGCGCCAGTCATGCTCGGGCAGCACCGGCAGGCCGGCCAGCTCCAGCGGCAGGGTGCGGCCATGGGGCTGCTTGAAGTCGAAGCGCACCTGGCGTGGGCCTTCGACGGTGACCCCGGCGACATCAGTGAACTGGGTGCGGAACTTGAGGCTGCCGTGGCTCATGAGCAGGTCGTAGCTGAAGCGTACGTCCTCGGCGCGCACCGGCTTGCCGTCGGCGAAGGTGGCGCGTGGGTCGAGGTAGAAGCGCAACCAGGCGTCGTCGGGGCCGCGCTCCAGGCGTTGGGCGATCAGGCCGTAGACGGTGTAGGGCTCGTCGAGCGAACGCATGGCCAGCGGCGCGTACAGCCAGCCGTCTACCTGGCTGACGCCGATGCCTTTGTCGATATAGGGCAGGATATGGTCGAACTGGCCGATCTCGATGGCCGAGCGGCGCAGGCTGCCGCCCTTGGGGGCGTCAGGGTTGACGTAGTCGAAGTGATGGAAGTTCGCGGGGTAGCGTGGGCCTTCACCGTAGACGGTGAGGGCGTGGGTGGGCGCGGCGTGAGCTGACAAGGACAACATCAGGTACAAGCAACTTGTCAGCACACCGCCAAGTCTGACATGGGAGCGGGTATCGTGGGAGCGGGCTTGCCCCGCGATAGCGCTGCCTGGGCGGACACCATCGCGTGGCAAGCCCGCTCCCACGCAGCTTGCTTCCTGCAGACCTTCTCCTACGGGGAAGACCACGGCAATGCCGGATCAGTCCTGGCGGCTGGTCACTTCCAGCAGGTGGTAGCCGAACTGGGTCTTCACCGGGCCCTGGACGACGTTTAGCGGCGCGCTGAAGACCACGGTATCGAATTCCTTGACCATCTGGCCCGGGCCGAACGAGCCCAGGTCACCGCCCTGGCGGCTGGACGGGCAGGTGGAGTTGGCCTTGGCGACTTCGGCGAAGTCGGCGCCGCCTTCGATCTGCTTCTTCAGTTCGTTGCACTTGTCTTCGCTGGCAACCAGGATGTGGCGGGCGGTGGCTCGGGCCATGGGTACTGCTCCTTGGGTTCGAAAAGGCAAGCCTAGCGCACTTGCTCGTGCCCTGTCTCGCCAGGCTTGCCGCAGAGACTCACAGGCGTGCGGCGGCATCGCGCAGCAGTACCTCGGTCGAGTCCCACCCCAGGCACCCATCGGTGATCGACACGCCGTACTTCAGCGCGCCCTTGCCCAGGGCCTGGCAGCCGTCGAACAGGTGGCCCTCGAGCATCACCCCGACCAGCGAGCGGTCACCGCCCAGGCGCTGGGCCAGCACGTCCTCGAACACTGCCGGCTGGCGCGCCGGATCCTTGCCGCTGTTGGCGTGGCTGCAGTCGACCATGATGCGTGGCGCCAGGCCGGCCTTGGCCAGGCCCTGGCGCGCCAGGGCGACGCTCTGGGCGTCGTAGTTCGGGCCCTTGTGCCCGCCGCGCAGCACCAGGTGGGTGTCGGGGTTGCCCAGGGTCTCGATGATCGCCGGATGCCCCTGCGTGTCCATGCCGAAGTGACGGTGCGGGTGGGCGGCGCTGCGCATGGCGTCGCAGGCGATGCCGATACCGCCGTCGGTACCGTTCTTGAAGCCGACCGGCAGCGCCAGGCCACTGACCATCTCGCGGTGGATCTGCGACTCGGTGGTGCGCGCGCCGATGGCGGCCCAGCCCAGCAGGTCGTCGAAGTAGCCGGCAGCCATCGGCTGCAGCAGCTCGGTGGCGATCGGCAGGCCGCGTTCGAGCATGCCCAGCATCAGGCCACGGGACAGGGCGATACCGGCGTGCATGTCATCGCTGCCGTCGAGGTGCGGATCGTAGGCCAGGCCTTTCCAGCCCACGGTGGTGCGCGGTTTTTCCACGTAGGCGCGCATCACCAGCAGCAGCTTGTCGTCGACCTCGCGGCTGAGCGCGGCCAGGCGGTCAGCGTACTCGAGGGCAGAGCGCGGGTCATGGATCGAACAGGGGCCGACCACCACCAGCAGGCGTTCGTCGCGGCCTTCGAGAATGGCGCGGATCGCCTGGCGCTGGGCATGGACTTGCTGGGTGAGTTCGCTGGACAGCGGCATCTGCTGTTTGAGCAGGTGCGGGCTGGGCAGGCGCTGGCTGACGGTGGTGTTGGCAGCGTGTGGCTGGGTCAGGGGCAGGGCGAGGTTCGAGGCTTGCATGGCGTTTGTTCCTTGGGCGGACGGCGGGTTCTGGCCCGCGCGGTCGGCCCTATCGAGGTGTTCGACTGATCGTCAAATGGGGTGTCTGTGCGGCATTGCCACCGGAAATCGACCGAACGGAGGCGGCAGGCTGGCCCGAACGGAACTGGCTAAATCGCCATGCATAGGTGCGGTAGTAGGTGGTGTGGTTCATGACGCTGTCCTCAAGGTAATCGGTAGGTTTCGTGGGCCCGGAAAAGCAAAACCCCCGGTCGGGAAGCCGACCGGGGGTTTGAGTATTCTCATGTTCGGCGGCCCCTCGAAGGTGGGCGCCGGATGGGTAATCGGCGCCTAGTGGCTAAACCAATACCCAAAATAAAAGCTGGCAACGGCGTTACGACCGGCAACGGCCAGCACGCGGTGCGCGGAGCGACCGGTGTGGTTGGCGTGGTTGCGGGTTTGTTTCGACATGTTGCTCTCCAGTGATTGGGACCGAGCTTACTGCACCTTCGCGTTGGCGTTCAATCACTAAATGCTATTGCAGTAATTGTGTACCTCTACTGGCCCCATCGCTGGCAAGCCAGGTCCCACAGGGTCGGCGCTTGGCTTGAGGGCTGCGTAGCCGCCCCGGATTCGGGGCATACCCATCGGGGATTTTCCCCAGTGGCCCCATTTTTTATGGCTTAACTAATTGAAATTAATCAGTTAATCATATGGCACGCCACTTGCTCACCTCCACGCAGTATCCCTGTGTCCCCGGAGGTGCCCCATGTCGACCCCTCGCAAAGGCCCGGTCCTGTCCACCTTTCTGCTGGCCCTGCTGGGCTGGCAGGTATCCAGCGAGGCCGCCGTGCAGTGCCAGCGCACGCTGGTGGCCAACGTGGTGGCGCTGGATCAGCCCCTGATGTTCAACCGCCTCGGCGCGCAGAACGCCAACGGCATGATGTTCGCCCTGCGCCAGGACGTGGTGGACGAGCACCACGTGCCCCTGAGCAAGGGCGGCGCCGCGGTGCCGGGCAAGGTCACCCTGCGCCCGGACAAGCGCCCGCGGCCGATCGTGCTGCGAGTGGCGGCGGGTGATTGCCTGACGGTCAACCTGAGCAACCTGCTGGCCTACCAGGCCAACCCCAACAAGCACGGCATCGATCACGACGAGAACGAAGTTGAAGGCGAGGAAGAAGAGGGCGCCGAGGGCGAGAACGAGGGCAACGAGCACTTCGTCGCTGACGAGCAGGTCACCGACCGCCATGTGGGCTTCCAGGTCAACGGCCTGCAGGCGGTCAACAGCATCGGCGACATCGCCGCCAACACCGGGCGCAACGGCAACTTCCTGGTCGCCCCGGGCGGTACCCGCAGCTATACCCTGTACGCAGAGCGCGAAGGCGCTTTCGCCGTCACCAGCCAGGGGGCGACCTTTGGCGGGCAGGGCGGCGGTGGTAATGTCGCCAACGGCCTGTTCGGCCAGGTGGTGGTGGTACCCAAGGCTGGGCGCACCTACCGCAACACCCTGACCGAGGAAGAGATGCGCCTGGCCACCACCGGTCGCACGGCCACCGGTCAGCCGGTGATCGACTATCAGGCGCGCTACCCCAACGTCGAGCCGTGGATCGCCGAGGGCAAGGCCGGCAAGCCGATCATTGCCATGGTCGACGGCAACGAGATCCAGAGCAGCGAGACCGACGCCATCGTCATGGGCCCCAACCCCGACGGCAGCTTCCCTGCCAACACCTATCCGCTGGAAAGCGTCGGCAAGCGCAACCCAGCGCTGCCCAATCGCCTGGAAGCCTTCCGCGACTTCGCCTCGCAGTTCGCCGACGAGGTCGCCGCCACCCAGGCCTTCCCCGGCTACTGGGCCGACCCGGTCATGGGCCACGTGCTGGAGCCAACCCGCGACTCGTTCATGATCAACTACGGCTCCGGCGGCATGGGCGCCGAGGTGGTGGCCAACCGTCTTGGCGTGGGGCCGATGCACGACTGCCTGTCGTGCGCCTACGAGGAATTCTTCCTCAGTGCCCACACTGTCGGTGATATCGGCACACTGGTGGATATCCCGGCCAATGTCGGGCTGGAGAACATCCGTCCGGGCGAAACGCCGCCGGCCAGCGCCACCGGGGTCAAGGCGACCATGGCCCTGTACCCGGCGGAACCGGCCAACGTGCACCACAGCTACATCGGTGACTTCACCAAGTTCCGCAACACCCACAATGGCCACGAGCAGCACATCTTCCACTTGCACGGGCACCAGTGGCTGTTCAACCCCAACGATGACAACTCCGACTATATCGACGCCCAAGGCATCGGCCCGGGCGTGGGCTACACCTACGAAATCGCCAACGGCGGCTCCGGCAACCGCAACCGGGTAGCGGGCGACGCCATCTACCATTGCCATTTCTATCCGCACTTCGCCCAGGGCATGTGGGCCATGTGGCGGGTACATGATGTGTTCGAGCCAGGCACGCGCCTTGCGGTCAGCGGCGAGGGCGAGAACGGCTTCCACACCACGCCGTTCGCCCTGCGCAATGGCAAGCCCGCCCCGGGTGCCCGGGCGCTGCCCGACGGCGAGATCATCGCCGGCACGCCGATCCCGGCCATCGTGCCGCTACCCGGCAAGGCCATGGCGCCGATGCCGGGCAAGGTCACGGTGGTGCCCAAGCTGGCCGAGACCCTGGTCGCCGAACATGACGATGACGGAGAAGAGGAGGGCGGCGATCACTCCGGCGACCCCGCCACGCCGCGTGCGGTTGGCTCCCTCGCGTTGGTCGACCGCAGCGAGACCAATCGCAACGCCGACGGCAGCCTGAAAAACCCCGGCTATCCGTTCTGGATCGGCGGTATGGAAAGCAGCGTCGGCCAGCGTCCGCCAACCCCGCCACTGGACATGCTTGACCCGACGCTGGCCCGGCAGCTCAAGGACAGCGGCAAGGCGCTGTGGGCCAACCTCGACCCCAACCAGGTCGATGGCTGGGATGGCGGCCTTGGCCGGCACACCCTCGACGGTGTGTCAGCCGGTGGCGACGCCGTGACCACCACCACCAAGCTGGATTTCTCCAAGGTGGTGCACAAGGCCAAGCCGATCTACCTGCCCGAAGAGGGCACCGAGGTCGAACAGGCGGCCATGCAGTTCCATGCCAAGGCCGAGCATCCCAGCTTCGCCCTGATCCCCGGCAGCGCGCCGGTGGCCAAGGCCTTCCGCACCAACGGCGCCTTGCCGACGGCGGGCGCGCCGTACTATGAGCCGTGCATGGACGACCGCGGCAAGCGCCTGACCCAATCTTCGGGCGTCGGCGAGTTCTTCAGCGGCGAAAACCTCACCGGCATGAGTTTCCGCGGTTCGTCCACCTTCACCGCCGACCGCCCGCGCATCTACAGGGCGGCCAACATCCAGTTCGACGCGGTGTACAACAAGGTCGGCTACCACTTCCCGCAGGCGCGCATCCTCGCCCTGTGGGAGGATGCCTGGCCGGTGATCACCAAGCAGCGCCCGCCAGAGCCTTTGGTGATGCGCATGAACACCTTCGACTGTACCCAGTACGTGCATACCAACCTGATCCCGTCGTTCTACGAGATGGACGACTACCAGGTACGTACCCCGACCGACGTGATCGGCCAGCATATCCACCTGCCCAAGTGGGACCTGACCGCCGCGGACGGTTCGGCCAACGGCTGGAACTACGAGGACGGCATCCTTTCGCCCGGCAGCGTGGTCGAGCGCGTGCACGCCATTCGCAGCTTCAACAACTGTACCGAAGGCGATACCCGCGACGGCACCGCCGCCTGCCCGAAAGCCAAGCAGCATCCGTACTTTGGGCGCTTTGGCCGGGCCGACTGGCTCGGCGCGCGCAGTGCGATGCAACGCTGGTTCGCCGACCCCCTGGTGAACGTGCACAACGTCGACCGTGGCCTGGGCACCATCTTCACCCATGACCATCTCGGCCCATCGACCCACCAACAGCTCGGGCTGTATGCGACCGTGCTGGCCGAGCCCGCAGGCTCTACCTGGTACCACGCCGAAACCGGCGAACAGCTGTACAACCCGGCGACCCGCCAGGATGGCGGCCCGACCTCGTGGCAGGCGGTGATCCAGACCGGCGACCACGACGGCGATGGCAAGAACGACAGCTACCGGGAGTTCTTCCTTGAGTACAGCGACTTCCAGCACGCCTATGAAGCCGGCGTGTATGTGGGCGCCGGGCCCAATGGCGTACCGGATGGGCAGGCCTATCCGGCCACCGCCGACAGCTTCCGCTACGCCATCAACCCGCCCGTGCGGCAAAAGGCCTCGACGCTGCTCGAGTCGGTGGTCGAATCCCGTGGCGGGCTGAGCCCAGGCTGCCCGACCCGGCCGTGCCCGCAGGCGATCTCGGTGGACGACCCTGGCATGTTCGTCGTCAACTATCGCAACGAACCGCTGGCCCTGCGCGTGTTCGACCCGAACAAGGTCGGCCCGGACGGCAAGCGTGGCATGCAGGCCGACGGCCTCGGCGGCGACCTGGCCTACGCCATGCAGAGCCGCACCGACCGCGCCATCCCGGCGATGAACCTGGCGCCCTCGGCGATCACCCAGGCTACCGGCCCCACTGGCGGCACCACGCTGTTCCCGCCGCACGTCAACAAGGGCAGCGAGCCGGGTGACCCGTTCACACCGCTGCTGCGCACCTATTCCGGTGACAACGTGCGCCTGCGCATGCATGCCGGTGGCCATGAGGAGGAACACAACGTCACCCTGCACGGCGTGAAATGGCTGCAGAACGGCTCAGGCTTCGGCAACAGCTCCAACTCGGGGTGGAAGTCGTCGCAGATGGTGGGCATCTCCGAGCAGCTCGGGTTCATGGCGCCGGTGTCGATGATCTCCAGCTCCGCCGCCACCAACGGCGACTACCTGTACTCGCTGGACGCAGCGCTCGAAGGCTACTGGAACGGCATCTGGGGCATCATGCGCAACTACACCGCGCAACGCGCCGACCTGTTCGCCCTGCCGAACAATCCGCAGCCGGTGGCCATGCGCAATACCGTCAATTTCGACGGCATCTGCCCGAAGACCACGGCCAACGCCAATGGCATCGGCACGCGGCCGACGGTCAAGCGCAGCTACGAGATCGTCGCGGCCTTGGCCAACGATATTCTCGAGAACCGCCACGGGGTCAGCATCAATGACCCGGCCGGCATCGGCCAGCACGTCGGTGGCGCGCTCAAGGCCAATGGCGGCACCCTGGTGTTCAACAGCCGCAAGGTCGATATCCCCATGGCCACGGTCACCGACGAGGAGGATGGCGCGACCTTCACCGTCGGCGGGCACAGTTCGCCTTTGCATGACCCGACCGCAGTGCTCTACGTGCGCAAGGCCGACCTCGACGCGAGCACCGGCAAGCTCAAGGCCGGCGTGCCGGTTGAGCCACTGGTGCTGCGCGCCAACGCCGGCGACTGCATCAGCATCACCCTGGAGAACCGCCTGCCGTTGATGATGCCGGACCTGCCCAGCAGTGCGGTGATGCAGAACGTGGTCAAGCGCGACCGCGCCGGCGGCGAGGGCTCGACGGCGTTCAACAACAACCTGATGCGGCCGTCCAGCCACGTCGGCCTGCATGCGCAACTGCTGGCCTACGACATCACCAAGTCGGATGGCGTCAACGTCGGCCTCAACCCGGTGCAGACCGTGCCACCGCGCACTGGCAGCAGCGGCGCCTACCCGAGCCGGGTGTACCAGTACTACGCCGGGCACCTGGAGCGTGAAGGCAAACCGGTGCTGCAACTGGGCCGCACCGTGGACAACATCAACACCACGGCCATCGAGTTCGGCGGCCTCAACCTGACCCCGGCGGATGTCATCAAGCAGCCGCAGAAAGGCCTGGTGGGCGCCATGAGCGTGCTGCCGCAAAGCGCGACCTGGACCGAGGACACCGCCAGCCGCGCCCAGGCCACGGTGAAGGTCAGCGGCCAGCCCGACTACCGCGACTTCGTCACCGTGTGGCAGCGCTCGCTGAACATGCGCTGGGCCGATGGCCGGCCGGTGGAGGGCATCGCCACCGAGGGTAACGGCGTGCCGGGCGATCCGAAGGACAACGGCAACATGGCGATGAACTACAAGACCGAGCCGCTGTGGCTGCGCTTCGGCCTGGCGCCGGACGCGCCGTTCGGCCATGCCGATGGCTTCGGCTTCGCCGATGTGCCCAATGCCCACATGGCCTACAGCAATGCCCTGATCGGCGGCGATCCGCAGACCCCGGTGCTCTGGGCCAAGCCCGGTCAGCCGGCGCGCAGCCACGTATTGATGCCCAGCGGTGGTAGCCGTGGCATCACCTACCAGCTCGACGGGCACCTGTGGCCACTGCACAACTACCAGGCCGAGAAGAGCGACGTGAGCGGCTACCCGATGGGCCTGCCGGGGATCGGCTCGGTGCGCTACGGCTACAACCCGATGGCGATGTACGTGGGCGCGCAGGAAAGCGTGCTGCCGGCGGCGCACTTCAGCTTCATGCTGCCCAGTGCCGGGGGCGCCAACGCCGTGCCGGGGGATTACCTGTTCCGCGACTATGCGGCGTATGGCAATGCCTCGGGGCTGTGGGGGATCCTGCGGGTGACCAACGAACCACCGCCGACGGTGGCGCCTGCGCAGTGAAAGGGGCCTGGCGGCCTGACCGCGAAGTGGAGAGGCCGCCAGGTGTCTGCCGACAGGATTGGAGCGTGATAGCGTGCCGGATTGAGGTAATATCGCCCCCTCGCCAACGGCAGCCCAACGCGCCAGACAAAGGATTGCATGCCCGCCAACCTGTCCCTGCTGTTTTTCTGTGTCGTGCTCGCTGCGCTCGCCGGCTGTCGGCCTGAGCCCGCACCGCCCCTCGACCAGCAGCTCTATATCTGGCAACGCCAATGGCAACCCGCCCACGAGCAGGCCCTGGCGGACAGCCGCGCCGACTTTTCGACCTTGCGCGTGCTGGCCTTGCAGGCGCAGCCCAAGGCCGGGTGGAGCAGGGCGCTGGTCGACCTGCCACGGCTCAAGGCCGATGGGCGGCCGGTGATCGCGGTGGTACGCCTGGACGGCCAGCTGCCGGCGCTCGACCTGCAGGAGGCAGGCCCACAGGTGGCGCGCCTGCTGGCGGACTGGCAGGCCGTGGGTGTGCCCCTGGATGGGTTGGAGATCGACCATGACAGTGGCAGCGCTCGCCTTGCAGACTATGGCGAATTTCTCCTGCAGCTGCGCGAACAACTGCCTCCGGGCCTGAAGCTGAGCATTACCGCATTGCCCGCCTGGCTCGACAGCCCGCAGCTGCCGGCGCTGTTGCAGGCGGTGGATAGCAGTGTGTTGCAGGTGCACGCAGTGAGCGACCCGCGTCGCGGCCTGTTCGATCCGGCACAGGCCAGGCAATGGGCCGAACGCTGGAGTCGCGTCAGCGAAAAACCGTTCTACCTGGCCTTGCCCGCCTATGGCGTCGCGTTGCTGTCTGATGCCGGTGGCGCGCCCGTTGTGGAAAGCGAAACACCGTTGAATCGTGGTGGCGAACGCCGCGAACTGCTGGCCGATCCACAGCAATTGGCGGACCTGGGCAGACAATTGCGCAACCAGCCACCTGCGCACCTGGCCGGGCTGATCTGGTTCCGCCTGCCGTTGCCCGGCGACCGCCGCGCCTGGAGCCTGACCACCTTGAGCGCGGTGGCGCGGGGCGATGCGCTCGCCAGCCAATGGCGGGTCGAGCTGTCCGGGCAGGCGGGGCTGCGCGACATCACGCTGGTCAACGTCGGCAATCTCGACCTGCCGATGCCTGCGCGGGTAGAGCTGGACGTCGCCTCCTGTGACGTCGCCGACGGGCTCAACGGCTACCGCTTGCAGCAATCCCCGCGACACCTCACTTTCAACCGCCAGTCCAGCGCGCGTCTCGCCGCTGGCGGCCGGCGCATCCTCGGCTGGGCGCGCTGCCATGGAATCGATCAAGGAGCATGGAATGTCTACCCGTAACTGGCCCCGGCACCTGCTGTACCTGTCCCTGAGCGTGCCGACCGTTCCGGCGCTGGCCTGTGGCCCGGACTTCCCGATGCAGTTGCTCGGCGACCGAGCGCACACCCTGGCCGAGTTGCCGGAGGGCAATTTCGGCTTCGAGGTGAATCGCCTCGGCGAGCAGATCGCAGGCCTCAAGCCCGCCACCGATGCGACCCTGACGCCTTACTGGGACAGTGACGACAACGACCGACCTTACCGTGAGCAGCGCAGCCGTATCGAGGCAAGCGAGCTACCGCAATCGCTGCGCGAGAAGGTCGCGCAACTGCGTGCCCTGCCAGATCCGCAACAAGTGCTGGAGCAGGGCGCCGAACTGCCGGATGAACTGCGTCTGTACATTGCCGGCGCAGTGGCTTTCGACACAGGCGACCACGCCCTGGCGGCGGATTATTTCGCCAAGGTGCTGGCCCTGCCAGCTGAACAACGCAAGCTGCGCAGCACCTGGGCGGCCTACTCGCTGGGGCGGGCCTTGATGGCCCGGAGCTTCGAGGCCAGTGATGATCCGCAACAGACCCCGCAGGCCCTGCAAGCCCAGGCGCGCGAGGCTTTCCACCAGGCCCGCGCGCTCAGCGCCGAAGGCTTCAGCGACCCATTGGAACTGGGGGTTGCCAGCCTTGGCGAGGAGGCCCGCCTGGCCAAGCTCGCTGGCGACTGGAACAGCGCCATCCGCTTGTATGCCAGCCAGAGCCGTCTGGGCTCGGGCAGCGGCTACAGCTCGCTCAGGCAGCTTGCCAACGAACTGGTGAGCCTGCCGGATGAACAGCTGAAGACGCAGTTGGCACAACCGATGCCACGCAAGCTGCTCACCGCCTATCTGCTCAGCCATGTCGGTTGGGACTACGACGGCCAGCCGACAACCCAGGCCCGGCGCCTGCCCGCGTTGCTGCAGGCCAGTGTCGGCGACCAGCTGGAAGACGCCGACCGCTTGGCTGCGTTGACCTATCAGCAAGGCAACTATGCCGCGACCAGGAGCTATCTGCAGCAGGCTGGCGATACCGGCCTTGCCTGGTGGCTGCGCGCCAAGCTGGCCTTGCGCGACGGTGACAAGGCCCAGGCCGCCGCTGCCTATGCCAAGGCCGCCGCCGCGTTCCCCCGCGAAGAGTCGTGGGGCTCGAGACAGACGCCCGATTGGGACTACGAAAGCGTGAAGCCCGGCTGCCGGGTCGAAGGCGAGGGCGCGATACTGGCACTGGAGCGCGGCGACTACCTGCAGGCCTTCGACTTGCTGTACCGCAGCCAGGACATCTATTGGCAGGATACGGCCAACGTGGCCGACCGCGTGCTGACCCTGGACGAGCTCAAGGGCTATGTCGACGCCCATGTGCCGGCGCCACCAGCGCCCAAGGTGGAAGAGGGCGGCTATGCACCGCGGCCGGTGGCGACGCAGCTGCGTGAGTTGCTGGGCCGCCGCCTGCTGCGCGAAGGCCGTTACGATGAGGCGCCCGGTTACTTCGCCACGGCGCAGTTGCAGGCCGACGCCAAGGCCTACGGCCAGCACCGCCAGGAGGCCGTCTCGCGCTGGACGCCCACGGGCCGCGCCGAGGCGCTGTTTGCCGCGGCCACCTTGGCACGCGGCGCCGGCATGGAGATCCTCGGCTACGAAATGGCGCCGGACTATGCCTGGCTGGGCGGCAGCTTCAGCCTGGGCAGTGCCACCCTGCAGCCCGGGCCGTTCATCGGTGCCGGCGAGGTGCAGCGCCAGTTGGCGACCGAGGCCAAACCAGACCAACGCTACCACTATCGTTATGTCGCCGCCGACCTGGCCAACCAGGCTGCGGACCAGTTGCCGCGCAGCAGCCAGGCCTTCGCCGCGGTGCTGTGCACGGCGGCGGGCTGGGTGCCGGGCACCGAACAGGAAAGCGCGCTGTACAAGCGTTACGTCCAGCAGGGGCCGTTTGTGCAGTGGGCAGAGGATTTCGGCAACCAGTGCGAAGCGCCCCGGTTCGACCAGGCCAACAAACGCTACGTGACAGAGAAGCTGGATGCCGCGCGGGCGGCATTGCGGCCGTACAAGGCGCAGGTGCTACCGGTGGGGTTGGTGGTGTTGGCGGGGGTTGCCTGGCTGTGGTTGCGGCGGCGCAAGGCCAAGGTTTGAAACGAAAAGGGGGCGGCCATCAGCCGCCCCCTGACCTTCACTTCTGTGCAGTCTTCACCCCTGCATCCTGCTTCACCGTTTCCTCAAGCGTGAAACGGCCCAACGGGTTCTGCAGGAAATTCTGGATATTGCTGCGCGAAATATTGATGTAAGGGCTGTAGTACAGGTCGATCCAGTGCACGTCCTGCTTGGCCAGCTTCTGCAGGTCCTGGTACATCTGCTTGCGCTTGACCGGGTCGGTTTCCACCCGGGCCGCGGCCACCAGCTCCTTGACCTTGTCGTTGTGGTAGCGGGTCATGTAGTTCTGGTTGGTGTCGTGGCCAAGCACGAAGGTGGTCTTCTGATCCGGGTCGAGCACGTCGTTGGTCCAGTACATCACCGACAGGTCGTAGTCGCCGTCGACCAGCATCTGCCAGCTCTGGGTCGGGTCTACTTTCTGCAGGTTGGCGGTAATGCCGACATCGGCCAGCTGCTTTTGCACCAGCACGGCGATCTGCTCGTCGGCCTCGTTGCCGGCGTTGACCACGTAGTTGACCTTGAGCCCCTCGGCACCAGCCTTCTTCAGCAGTTCACGGGCCTTGGCCGGGTCGAACGGGCGTTGCGGGTTGTTGGCATTGTGGTACAGCGCACCCTTGGGGATGTACGAGTAGGCCGCCTCGCCATGGCCGAAGGTCACGGTTTCCACCAGCGCCTTCTTGTCGATCGCCAGGTCGATGGCCTCGCGGACCTCGACCTTGCCCAGCAGGCCTTTCTCATGGTTGATGAGCAGGTGGTCCTCGCGGGTCGACGGGTCGATGTGGATGGTCAGGCTCTTGTCTTTCTGCAGCGCGTCGACGCGGGAGAATGGCACGAAGATCGCCGAGTCCAGCTCGCCGGCCTGGACCTTGAGCATGCGCGTGTTGTCATCGGGGATGGAGATCCATTCCACGCCGTCCAGGCTGACCTTGTCGGCTTCCCAGAAGTAGGGGTTCTTTTCCAGGATCACACGGTCGCCGCGCAGCCATTCCTTGACCTTGAACGCGCCGGAGGTCACCGGTTCCTGGGCATAGGCTTCTTCGCCGATGGCGTCCATGGCCTTTTTCGATAGGATCGACACGTTGGCGGTGGCCAGTTGCGCGAGGAACGGCACCGACTTGTTCTTCAGGGTCACCACCAGGGTCCGGTCATCGGGCGCTTCGGCCTTGTCGATGATCTTGTAGGAGTCGGCCCACAGCGAGCCGGGGTTGTCGCGGATGCGCAGCAGGGAGAACGCCGCATCGCTGGCAGTCAGCGGCGAGCCGTCGGAGAACTTGGCGTCGCGGACCTTGAAGGTGTAGGTCAGGCCGTCGTCGGAGACCTTCCAGCTTTCGGCCAGGCCCGGCAGGAGCTTGGTGCCGCTGTTGTCGACGCGCACCAGCACGTCGTAGACGTTGGCGAAGACCCAGCTGTCGCGGTTCTGCGCGCTCTTGATCGGGTCGAACGTGGTGCTCTCCTCGCGGCAGCCGATGGTCAGCACGCCGGCGGCCTGGGCCATGCCGCCGGCCAGGGTGCTGGCGGCCAGCACGGCGGCGGTGAGTAACTTCAATGCGGTGGGTTTCATGCTCAAGCTCCGTTTGATGGTCATGTGGGGTGGGTCAGCACGGCAGTCGCGGGTGGACGCAGGCATGGTAGCGGCCACCGTCTGCGTGGCTGGGGGGAATGTCTGCGCCGCACTCGGGCAACGCGTGGCGGCAACGAGGGTGAAAGGCGCAGCCGGACGGTGGCTGCAGCGGGCTCGGCGGTTCGCCTGCCAGCGGCTGTTGCGGCAGGCGCCGGGCCGGGTCGATGTCGGCGATGGACTGCACCAGCGCGGCGGTGTAGGGATGGCGCGGGTCGTCGAAGACCTCGGCCACCGGGCCTTCCTCGACGATCCGCCCCAGGTACATCACCGCCACCCGGTCGCACAGGTGGCGTACCACACCCAGGTCGTGGGTGATGAACAGCAGGGCCAGGCCCATGCGCTGGCGCAGTTCCAGCAGCAGGTTGATGATCTGCCCCTGGATCGACACATCGAGGGCGGCAACGCACTCGTCGGCGACGATTAGCCGGGGCTCGACGGCCAGCGCCCGGGCGATGCCGACCCGCTGGCACTGGCCGCCACTGAGCGAACCGGGCTTGCGCTCGGCGAGCTCCGCGCGCAGGCCCACCAGGCCGAGCAGTTCGGCGACCCGGGCGGGGATCTGCGCGGCGGGCACCTTGCGCTGTACCTGCAGCACCTCGGCGAGGATCTGGCCGATGCGCTGGCGTGGATTGAGCGCGCTGTACGGGTCCTGGAAGATCATCGCGGTCTCGCGGCGCAGGCGCTCGATATCCAGGCGGTTGCCCTGGCGCATGTCGCTGCCGTCGAACAGCACCTGGCCGCTGCTGGCCGGGGTCAGCTGCAGGATGGCCCGGGCCAGGGTGCTCTTGCCGCAGCCCGACTCGCCCACCAGGCCCAGGGCCTGGCCGGCGGCGAGGCTCAGTGAAGCGCCGTTGACGGCGTTGACCTTGCGTGGACGCAGGTTCAACAGGCCGCCGCCCGGGGCGGGGAACTGCACATGCAGGTTGTTGACCTGCAACAGCGTGGTCATGACAGGCCTCCGGCCAGCAGCGGGGTATGGCAGGCCAGACGATGCCCGGGGCCGATCACGCGCAGTTCCGGCAATTGTGCCCGGCAGTCAGGCGTGGCCTGGGGGCAGCGTGGTTCGAAACGGCACCCTGCGGGCAGGGCGTCGAGCAGTGGCGGTTGCCCGGCAATGGTGTTCATCAGCCCCGCGTGCCGCCGCGCCGCCGGGTGGCAGGCCAGCAGCCCGGCGCTGTAGGGATGGCGCGGCTGGCTGAGCAGGGCCTGCTTGGCGCCATGTTCACACAGACGCCCGGCATACATCACGGCGATGCTGTCGCAGGTCTGCGCCACCACACCCAGGTCGTGGCTGATCAGGATCATCGACAGGCCGCGGCGGTCGCGCAGCTCCAGCAGCAGGCGCAGGATCTGCGCCTGCACGGTGACGTCCAGCGCCGTGGTCGGCTCGTCGGCGATCAGCACCTTGGGGTTGCAGCCCAGGGCCACGGCGATCATCGCCCGTTGCCGCATGCCGCCGGAGAACTCGTGGGGATAGCTGTCGACGCGGGTTTTCGGGTCGGGGATGCCGACCTGGCGCAGCACCTCGATGGCCTCGGCCCGCGCTTCGCGCCGCGAGGCGCCCTGGTGCAGGCGGATGCCCTCGGCGATCTGCGCGCCGATGCGCATCAGCGGGTCGAGGTGGCTGCTGGGGTTCTGGAAGATCATGCCCAGCTCGCGACCGCGCATACGGCGCATGCCGGCCTCGTCCAGGCGCAGCAGGTCGTTGCCGGCCAGGCGCACGGCCTGGCCTTCGAGGCGCAGGTTGGGCGACGGCAGCAGGCGCATCAGGCCGCGACAGGCCAGGGTCTTGCCCGAACCGCTTTCGCCCACCAGGCCGAGGATCTCGCCCTCGCCGAGGTCGAAGGACAGGCGATCGACCAGGGTGATATCGCGTTGGCCGGCGCGGGCGATGACGCTCAGTTCGCGAACCTGAAGCAGGGCAGGGCTCATGTGCGGTCTCCCAGAAGCTCGGCGACGCCGTCGGCCAGCAGGCTGAAGCCCATGGCCAGGGTCACCACCGCCAGGCCCGGGAAGGTGCAGATCCACCAGGCGCTGGTGATGAAACTCTGCCCCTCGGCCACCATGGTGCCCCACTCCGGGGTGGGCGGCTGCACGCCAAGGCCCAGGTAGCTGACGGCCGCGCCATTGAGCAGCACCAGCACCGCGTCCGACATGCAGAACACCACCGAACCGAACAGGGCGTTGGGCAGCAGGTGGCCGAACAGCACACGTCGGTGGCTGAACCCCAGGCTCCTGGCCGCCAGGGCGAAATCGCCTTGCTTGAGCACCAGGATCTGCGAGCGGATCAACCGCGCATAGGACACCCAGCCGACCAGGGCCATGGCGATGTAGAAGCTGCCCAGGCCCGGGCCGAGGATGGCCATGATCGCCAGCATCAGCACCAGGAACGGGAAGGCCAGGACGATATCGACCAGGCGCATGCAGATGTTGTCCAGCAAACCGCCGACATAGCCGGAAACCGCGCCGATGCAGGTGCCGAGCAGGAACGGGAAGATCACCCCGATCAGCGCCATCTGCAGGTCGATGCGCGCGCCCCAGATCACTCGCGAAAGGATGTCGCGACCAAAGTTGTCGGTGCCGAAGGGGTGGGCCAGGCTGGGCGCGGCCAGCCGCAGGTCGGCATCCTGTGCCAGCGGGTCGAAGGGTGCTATCCACGGTGCGCACAGGGCCAGCAGGCACCAGCCGAGGACGATCGCCAGGCCGCAGTACAGCGTCAGGCGGCCATTGCCCAAGTGCCAGGCCAGGCGCCAGCGCAGCGCCAGTGCGGGGCTCTGGCTCATTGGATGTTCACCCGTGGGTCGAGGGCGGTGGTCACCACGTCGGCGATGAAGTTCACCGCCACCGTGGCGCAGGCCAGTACCATGGCCACGCCCTGGACCACCATATAGTCGCGGGTGAAGATGCCGCGCACCAGCAGCTGGCCGACGCCGGGCAGCGAGAACAGGCTCTCGATCACCACGGTGCCGCTGATCAGCCAGCCGATGTTGACCGCCAGCAGGTTGATGGTGGGCAGCATGGCGTTGGGCAGAACGTGTCGGCGCAGAATCGCGCCTTCGCCCAGGCCGCGGGCGCGTGCGGCAGTGACGTGGTCGGCCTGCAGCTCAAGGAGGATGCTCGCGCGCAGGTTGCGCACCAGCACCGCCGAGAGCGCCAGGGCGATGGTCAGGCACGGCAGCACCAGGTGGTGCAGTTTGTCTGGCCAGGTGCGGCCATAGCCGGACACCGGGAACAGTCCCCAGTGCACGCTGAACAGCAGGATCAGCATCAGCCCCAGCCAGAAGGCCGGCAGGCCGAGCCCGGCGGTGGTGAACAGACGGATCAGGTTATCGGTCCAGCCGCCCTTGTGGCGGGCGGCGAGGGTGGCCAGCGGCACGGCGATCAGCAACGCCAGCAGCACGCTGCCCAGCACCAGCAACAAGGTGGGCTCGATGCGCCCGGCGATCAGGGGCAGGGCATCGACCTTGTACAGCAATGACTTGCCCAGGTCGCCGTTGAGCAGGTTCTTCAGGAAGTACAGGTACTGCACCCAGATCGGCTCATCGAGGCCGAACTGGGCGCGAATCTTCGCGATCGCGTCCGGCGTGCTGCGCGCGCCGAGCAGCACCCGCGCCGGGTCGCCGGGGATCGAGCGCACCAGCACGAAGGTGATGATGCTGATGCCCAGCAGCACCGGCAGCAACTGCAACGGGCGAACAAGGACGAACCGGTAACGTGCCAGGTTCATCGATCAACCCCGGTTGCGCTGCAGGAAGTCCAGCAACACCGGGAAATAGGCCTGGGGTTCTTCGTAGAACGGCATGTGGCTGCTATTAGGGAACACGTGCAGCTCGGCGCGGCCGTGCAGGGCCAGGTTCATGCGCATGGCGCAGGCGGGGGTCAATTCGTCGTGCTGGCCGGTGGTGATCAGCACCGGCATGCGGAACTCGCCCATCTGCTCGAGGCGGTTCCAGTCCTTGAGGTTGCCGATATAAAGGAACTCGTTGGGGCCCTGCATGGTGCTGTACGGGCCCATGTTCCAGTCGCCCAGCGAGCGCTGGATCGGCGCCGGCCACTGCTCGAGGCGGCAGACATGGCGGTAGTTGAGCAGGGTGATGGCCGCCTGGTACTGGGGATGGTCGAGGGTGCCCAGGGCCTCGTGGCGCTGCATCATCGCCACGGTCTCGCTGCCCAGCGCGCCGCGCAGGCGTTCAAGCTCGGTGATCAGGTGCGGGATATCGCCGACGGTGTTTTCGAGAATCAGACTTTTCAGCGACTGCGGGTGATAAATGGCGTACTCGATTGCCAGCCAGCCGCCCCAGGAATGCCCAAGCATGTGCACGCGCCCCAGGTCCAGGGCCTGGCGCACGCGTTCGACTTCGGCCACGTAGCGGGTGATGTTCCACAGGCTGTCGTCATCCGGGCGGTCGGAGGCGCCGGTGCCCAGCTGGTCGAAGGCGACCACGCGGATACCCTTGTCCTTGAGCCAGGCATGGGCGTCGCGCAGGTAGTCGCAAGGCAGCCCCGGCCCGCCATTGAGGCACAGCAGCACCTCGTCCCCTTCGCCAAAGCTGTACACCACGACGTTGTGGCCATCGACCTCTACATCGAACCGCTGGTCAGGTTGCATCTCACGCCACATCGCTACTCTCCTGTTGGCCATGGCTTGGGGCTATAACTAGCGCAGGAGAATTCGTCGCCTACAAGCTAGTGTTTCCTATAGGTTTTGTATGGCAGTCCCGCGCCAAGCCGTGGCATTCTACGTGCCGGACTTCAAGTTGGAAATCCACAAGGAACACAGGGAGTGTCAGGTATGCAGGCCAAGGTGGCTGAACTTAATTCGCGTCTGGCGTCAGGCAGCAGCCTGGACGAACAGATGGACAGCGTCGCCGACCTGGCGGCGCAACTGGGCTTCGACGCCCTGGTGTATGACTACAGCCCAGTACCGTTGGACCACACCGGCGAGCTGATCACCCCGTCCGTGGTCAGGCTGCGCCAGACCCCGAAGGACTGGCAGGACCTGTGGTGCTCCGAAGGCTTCTACCAGATCGACCCGGTGCAGCAGGTGGCCGTGTCCTCCATCGCCCCCTTCGTCTGGTCGTACCTGCCCAAGGGCGAGACCGTCCTGCAGCGCTTGATCGACAGGCGCCATGCCCCGGTGGTCGGCTACTTGCACGATGCGCAACTGACCTGCGGGGTAACCGTACCCATCCACCTGCCGCGCGGCGGCCTGGCGACCCTGACCGGCCTGCGCCCCCAGGCCAGCCAGCGCGACCTGGACGACGCCCGGGAACACCTTGCCGATTTCAGCCTGATCGCCCATGCCCTGCAGGAAGCCGCCTATCCCTTGTTGGCCAAGGAATCCGCCACCCGCGCCATCCGCCTGACCCGTCGCGAGGCCGAGTGCCTGCGCTGGGCCGCCGAGGGCCTGACGGCGGGGGAGATCGCCGACAAGCTCAACCGCTCGCTGGCGACAATTTCCCTGCACCTGACCTCGGCCATGCACAAGCTCGGGGCCAAGAACCGCGTCCAGGCGGTCGCCCGGGCGGTGCATTACCGCCTGCTCGACCCGTGAAAGGGGCAAAAAAAACCGAAAACCTAGCGAACTCTCTAGTTATGCCGCGTTGCGCATAGGGTTATCGTGTGTTCCATGATTCACATGGAGCCGGATGAAATGGAACTCACCCCATCGCGTGAAGGTTTTGCCCCCTTTGGCGACTACCAGACCTGGTACCGCGTCACCGGCGACCTGGCTTGTGGCCGCACCCCGCTGGTCATCCTGCACGGCGGCCCGGGCTGCACCTACGACTATGTCGATGCCTATAAAGATGTCGCCGCTGGTGGCTACCCGGTCATCCACTACGACCAACTGGGCAACGGCCGTTCGACCCACCTGCCGCAGATGCCGCCGTCGTTCTGGACGGTGAAGCTGTTCCTGGATGAGCTCGACAACCTGCTCAAGCACCTGGGCATCAGCGAGCGCTACGCGCTGCTGGGCCAGTCCTGGGGCGGCATGCTCGCCAGCGAACACGCGGTGCGTCAGCCCAGGGGCCTGCGCTGCCTGGTGATCGCCAACTCGCCGGCCGACATGCGCACCTGGGTGCGCGAGGCCAACCGCCTGCGCGAGGAACTGCCCGAGGACGTCCAGGAAACCCTGCTGCGCCACGAAGCTGTGGGCGACTACACCGCGGCCGACTACATCGCCGCCACCCAGGTGTTCTACGACCGCCACGTGTGCCGGCTCAAGCCCTGGCCGGAAGAGGTGGCACGCACCTTCGCCCAAGTGGAGGCCGATCCGACCGTGTACCACGCGATGACCGGGCCCAACGAATTTCACATCATCGGCAGCACCAAGGACTGGACCATCGTCGACCGCCTGCCGCGGATCAACGTGCCGAGCCTGCTGATCTCCGGGCGCTACGACGAGGCGACGCCGCTGGTGGTCAAGCCGTACCTGGACCTGATCCCCGGTATCCGCTGGGCGTTGTTCGAGAACTCCAGCCACATGCCGCATGTGGAAGAACGGGTGGCGTGCATGGGCACGGTGGTCAAGTTCCTCGACGAGAGTCTATAGCTTCAACGGCCGCCGCCGGCCGACAGTTTCCCTTCCTCAGGCCTGTCCGGGTTCAACCTGGCGGGCCTGAGTTTTATCTCCTCCCAGGTGACGAGCACCAGCACGTTCCCACGCGGTGATTAACAACCCAACGCCCCAGCGCTATCCTTAACCCAGTTCCCCAAGGAACCTCACCATGCGCCGGCTGCTACTGCTGTTACTGATCACCGTCATCCCAGGCTGCCAAACCCCGCTGCCAGCCGCCAACCCGCAGATGGCCTGGGTCGACCTGTCGCTGCCATTCCCCAATGACCGCGTCCTGCTGGCCGAACGCCTGGACAAGCAACGCCTGGATGAAGGCCGTTTCTTCCAGGTCAGCCCCGGCAGCCACGAACTGATCGTGCGCTTCGACTATGAAACGAACGGTGGAGGAGGCATGAGCATGCTGGGTGGCACCACCGTCCGCCAATGCTACCTCACCCTCGAATACGCCCATTTCCAGGCTGGTCAGCGCTATGTCCTGGAAGCCCGCTCCATGGCCCTGACACCCGAGGCGAGGCTGTACAATGCCGCCCGGGAAATCGTCGCAGAGGTCAGTGAGTTCTACTGCCTGATGTGACCGAGCCCGGTTCATTGACTGTTCGTGAAGGAATTCAACCGTTGTGTGAAGCATGAGTCGTTCGCTGTTCATTTCCCTGGATGGCCCCAAGGGCACCGGCAAGACCACGCTCCTGGAAGCCGTCACGCAAGCGCTGAGGGCGGAAAACAGGAAGGTGATCCGCATCAGCGAGAAGAAAAGCGATCCCTACCGGGGCGAAACCATGGTTCTGGTCAACCAGTTCGTCAGGAACCCCTGCCGGGACCTGGAGATGAAGGTTTGTGAGCGCCTGGCGGACAGCCGTGCCTGGATTTCCCGGCACGTGCTGGCCAAGCAGCCGACGGACAGCATCATCCTGATCGATCGCTGGTACCCGTCCGATGCGGCGTTTCGCCGGCTGGTGCCGTTTGCCGAGATCCTGCGGTTGAACATCGAACGCAACGTGCGGGTGCCGGACCTGCATGTGGGCGTTCTCACCGACCCTGAAGTCTCGTGGAGGAGAGCAGCGGCGCGGTCACGCGGCCTGAGCAGTACCGTGATGCACGCACTGGAAGAGCATGTCGCGTGCACCCAAGCGTTCGAGCGAGTGGTTGCCGATCAAGGGTGGGTTTTATGTCGCAACGAAGGAACCCTTGAAGAGGCAACGCAGGCGTTGGTATCAGAGATCCGTAGCCTGTTTGATTAACCTGCTCGAAAAGTGCCTTCTTTCGTATGCTCGAGCCACTGCTCATAGGTAATGCGGCTGATGTGTTCTGTCCGGTAGTCCTCAAGGAACGGGTTGTACTTGTTCTCTTCAGTATGGTGATGGCGGAAACCACACTTCGACTGCGCGACAAAGGACTGACTGTTGTTGGCATAGTAACCACACCACAGCGCTTTGAGCTTCAGGGTTTCGAAGGCGTGTCGCATCACTTCCCGCACAGCTTCGGGAATCAGGCCCTGGCCCCAGTACGGTACTCCGATCCAGTAGGCGATTTCGCCTTCCTGCGCACTGATTTCGAAGTTGCTATCGCCACCGATAAGGATACCGACGCACCCTACCGCACGGCGATTTTCCCTCAACTCGACAGCATAGACCTCAGGGTGATTGAAGACCGTGCGAATGATCTCGGCACTGTTTTCCACACTGGTGTGCCGGGGCCAACCGGCGATGGGACCGACTCGCTGGTCCTTGGCGAATTCGTACAGATCCGCAGCGTCGGTGTCTCGCCAAGGGCGCAGCAGCAGTCGGGTTGTTTCCAGGCTCATCTCATGTCCTCAGTTGGCTGATCAGGTGGGGAACAGGGTAGGGAGGAAGACAGGTTCGGTATACATCAGTACCTCGGTGATTTCGGTACTTTTCGAAACTAGATGGCCAATGGGTGATAAGATTCATCGCGTTTCAGGTCCTGGCATCTAGAGGCTATGCAGCATATTCCGCAACTTTTTACTGCTGACGACCCACCGCGCATGGGTGATACCTCCCTGACCGAAGGGCTGGGAGTGCCACTCTCCTTCGGCCACACCTATCTGACGCTGCTGGTCTGCCTGTCCGGGAGCGCCCGCTTCACGCTCAACTTCAAGGAACATGTGGTCCGGCGCGGTGATGTGCTGCTGCTGGCCGAAGACACCATTGCCTTGCTCAAACGTCGCTCACGCGGATTCAAGGTATTTTTTTGCCTGATGCCAAAGGGTTTCGCTGCGGAGGTCGCCTACCAACTGCCCAACCCCCTGTTCATCTTCTTGCATGAACATCCACATTGCGTCCCGGACAGTGACGACAGGCCGTTGATAGAAGGATGGCTGGCGCAGATGCGGGATATCGTGAAGTGCTGCCCGACTTACCGGCACGTCATGCTGCGCAACCAACTGCAGAACCTTTTCCTGAAAATTGCCGAGCAGCTTCCAGCTACATACAAAGGCAGCAGGGCGTTCAGCCGCAAGGAAATGCTCAGTTGGCAATTTTGGGACTTGATCGGCAAGCACTGCACCAGGCACCGGGATGTGAAGTTCTATGCCGACGCGCTGAGCATCACGCCGTTCTACCTGTCACAGCTGACCAAAGCGTTTTTCAACGACACCGCCAAAGGCCTGTTAGATCGCCAGGTGACCCAGGAAATCAAGGCGCTGCTTTCCTACAGCAATCTGGCGATCGGCCAGATCGCCGACGAGCTGAACTTTGTCGATGCCTCCTACCTGTGCCGCTACTTCAAGCGGCAAACCGGTGTTTCGCTTTCTCGCTATCGCCTCCAAGGGCAGCAGGAAGCGGGGCAGGCGTGAACCGCTTTTCGATAAACAAAGGCGTCTCGGTAGATTAAAGCCTGATGAGCGCCAGCATGTCTTCGCCGTCTGGGGCCATGCCGACCTCTTCGAAGCCAAAGCTGGAATAAAATCTTTTCGCCACGGGATTACCAGGGTTGTAGCAGATTTCAATTTCTTCCAGGCCAGGGGCTCGCTTGATTTCTTGAAGTGCCAGGCCTAGTGCTATCCTGCCGATGGATTTTTGTTGGTGCTTCTTGTCAACCATAAACCGCCAGATGGATATTTTATGGGGTGACGCCTGAACCCACATGAAAAAGCCAACAGGCTCATCGTTGGCGTAAATGGCCCGTACGGAGTATTCAGGGTTGTACGCAGCCTCCACCAGTGACCAGGTATTGCTGGCTACATAGTCTTCTTGCTCGTCTGTGACTTCCAATTCGCAAGCGGCTTCATAGTTGTGCTTTGTTATTGTGGCGAGTGATATTTTCACAAAGGCTCTCTGGATCTCAATGGTTTTGAAGGTACTGAAATACTGCTAACTTCCCGATTAGAGTATTGGAGGTTAACTGGCCGCTACCCTCAAGAACTTGTTTGTAAAAGATTGTCCGGTCCGGATCTACCGCAGCCATACGCAAGGCCAAGCCAGGCCAGCCGCCGGCACTTTAAAGAGGCCTGGCGAACCGACCCGGGCCGAGGGCGGCAACCGAAACTACATGTTGTTCGAGCGCAACGATTAGCCCAGGACGTTTTACATGCGTGAAGCGTTCGACCCTCGACAGGCTCTGGACACCCACCTGGCCACCGAACACTTTCTTCGTTTTGCCGAGCAGGCTGACGCGTTGTTGGCGGATCCGTTGCAACTGATCTTCCTTGACCCGATCCACCGCTGACAAGCCTGCGAGTCACCAGGGAATTGGCCTGCCATCCCAGGCCCAGAAGGTACCGGTCTGTAACGGTCCATGCCGGCCGACGAGTTCGAGGATGCAACGGGCGGCAAACGCTGGCGAGAACAGTTTGTCGATTGGCACATTGCCCTGGAAGGGTCGCGAGAGCTGGGTGTCGGTGGTCCCGGGGTGCAGGGCAAGGACTGTTGAAGCGGGATTGAGCCGCTTGAGTTCGATGCTGGCCGTGCGCAACAGCTGGTTGAGCGCGGCCTTGCTGGCCCGATAGCTGTACCAGCCGCCAAGGTGGTTGTCGCTGATCGAGCCGACCCGGGCGGACAGCGCGGCGAAGGTGACCGGTTGCTGGCGCAGCCATGGCAGCAGGTGCTTGAGCAGCAGGATCGGGGCAAAGCAGTTGCTGACGAAGCTGGCCTGCAACCCTGCCATGTCCAGTTGCGCCAGCGACTTTTCGGCGCGTGCCGGAGGCTGGTGGAGCACGCCGAGGGTACTGATGACCAGGTTCAACTGCGCACAGCTGGCCTGGACCTGCACCGCCAGTGCTTGCAACGCCTGTTCATCCCGAGCATCGCAGTCGATGCGCATCAACCTGCGGCCATGGGTCAGGGCCAGAGCATCGAGCGGCGTGCTGCAATTTGCCTGGCGCGACACGGCGATCAGCAGGCCCACGTCTTCGCGTGCCAGCAGTTGTTCGCACAGGGCAAGGCCGATGCCTTGGCTGGCGCCGCAGACCAGCACGTTTGCGGGGCTGTGGAGGTTGGTGATGAGGCTCATTCGAGGTGCTCCCCTGGCATGGATCTAGCTGCCCTAATTTCTATACAGCATTGGAATTTATCTGTACAAAAATCTAATCTTGTACAGAATTTGTTTTCTGTACAGGTTTATCATGGCCTTTGCTCTACGATTAGCCTGCTTCTGTCTGCTGTTGACCTCGCTCGCCTCGATCGGCGCGGATTGGCGAGCCACGCTGCCGGCGGCTCAACGACTGGGTGAAGGCGAGTTCACCTGGTTCGGCCTGCGCCTGTACAGCGCCCGCTTGTGGGCAGAGGGCCCGCTGCTGGACTGGGGTCGACCGTTCGCCCTGGAGCTTGCTTACCACCGGTCGTTGTCCCGGGACACCCTGGTCAAGGCCAGCATTGAGGAGATGCGTCGCCTTGGCGCCGGCAGCGTCACGGCACAGCAACTCGACGCCTGGACCGGGGAAATGCAAGCGGCGTTCGTGGATGTGCGTCCCGGTATGCGCATCACGGGGGTGTACCTCCCGCAAGCAGGTTGCCGCTTCTACGTCGATGGCCGACTGCGCCGTGAAGTGGCCGATGCGGCCTTTGCCAAGGCCTTCTTCGCCATCTGGCTGGATCCGCGCGCCCGGGATCCACAACTGCGCCAGCGCCTGCTCGGCCTGGCCGGCAACGATCGAGGACCCTGAACATGTACAAAGCATTGTTGTTGGTAGGGTGCCTGCTGCTGGGCAGCTGTGGCAATGTCGGCGTCGAGCACTATGCCGACGAGCAACCCAAGCTGGACCTGGCGGCCTTCTTTTCGCGTCCGGTGCAGGCCTGGGGCATGTTCCAGAAGCGTTCCGGCGAGGTGGTGAAGCGTTTTCACGTGCGTATCGACAGCCGCCGCGATGGCGACCGGTTGATCCTCGACGAGCAGTTTCTCTACAGCGACGGTATCCGACAGCGGCGCACCTGGACGCTGGTGCCCGATGGCCCCGGTCGCTGGCGTGGCACCGCTGGCGACGTGATCGGCGAGGCCCGCGGCGAGGTGGCTGGCAATGCGCTGCGCTGGCGTTACCAGCTGGACCTGCCGGTTGACGGGCGGCACTGGCAGGTGGACCTGGACGACTGGATGTACCTGATGGACGACGACACCCTGATCAACCGCTCGCGCATGAGCAAGCTGGGCGTGGAGATCGGCCAGGTCACCCTGTTCTTCCGCCGCCTGCCGGAGGGCACGCGATGAATCTCAATACACTTTTCGATCAGGTCGGCGCCGGCAAGGTCCGGGCGCTGGAGCTGCTGTCGCTGGAAGGCGGTTTCTACCTGCTGCGGGCCATGGCCGACGCAGGGCCGGTCACGCTGAGCGACGATCACGGGCAGGCCCTGCGCTTTCGCTCCATCACGCAGTTGCGCCAGGTGCTGGCCGGGCTGCCGCCGGTGCCGTGCATGCTGGTCCAGCACGTGGTACACGATGAAATGTGCGGGCAAGGCGACGGCCCCGTCGCGCCGCTGCGGGTGCCGGTGACGCTGGACGAGCAGTGGTAGCCCCGGCGATGCGCCTGGGCCTGGTGCTGGGCGACCAGCTGTCGTTCGAATTGGCGAGTCTCGCCGCGCTGGACCCTGCCCGCGATGCGATCCTGATGGCCGAAGTGGAGGGCGAGGCACGCTACGTGCCGCATCATCCGCAGAAGATCGTGCTTATCTTCAGCGCCATGCGTCATTTCGCCCAGGCGCTGAGGGCGCGTGGCTGGCATGTGCACTACGTCGAACTGGACGCCGACGGCAACAGTGCCAGCATTGCCGGCGAACTGCGTCGCTGGCAGCAGGCCCTGGGCGCCAGCGAGATCCACCTGACCGAGTGCGGTGAGTGGCGCCTGGAACAGACGTTACGGGAGGCAGGGCTACCGTTGGTGTGGCACCGCGACACCCGTTTCCTGTGCTCGCGAGAGGCTTTCGCACGCTGGGCCCAGGGCCGCACCCAGCTGCGCATGGAGCATTTCTACCGCGGCATGCGCAAGCGTTGCGGCCTGCTCCTGGAGCCCGACGGCAGCCCGGCGGGGGGCGCATGGAATTTCGATGACGACAATCGCAAGCCGTTGGCGCGCGGTCTGCGCGGCCCGTTTCCGGCGCATTTCGAACAGGATGCCATCACCCGTGGCGTGGTGGCCTTGGTTCGCCAGCGTTTCAGCGACCATTACGGCGAACTGGATGGTTTCGACTATCCCGTGACTCATGCCGAGGCTCAACAGCTATGGCGTCATTTTCTCGATTTCGGCCTGGCGGCGTTTGGCGACTATCAGGACGCCATGGCTGAGGGCGAGCCCTACCTGTTCCATGCGCGCATCAGCGCGGCGCTGAACATCGGGCTGCTGGACGTGCGCTGCCTGTGCGAGGACGTGGAAGACGCCTGGCGCCAGGGCCGGGTGCCGCTCAACGCCGCAGAGGGCTTCATCCGCCAGTTGATTGGCTGGCGCGAGTATGTGCGCGGTATCTACTGGCTGCGCATGCCCGAGTACGCCAGGCTCAACCGCCTGGGCAACACTCGCGACCTGCCGGACTTTTACTGGACCGGGCAGACGCGCATGCGCTGCATGGCGCAGGCCATCGGACAGACCTTGCGCCTCGGTTACGCGCATCACATCCAGCGGCTGATGGTCACCGGCAACTTCGCCCTGCTGGCCGGTATCGTGCCCGCCGCGATCTGCCAATGGTACCTGGCCGTGTACATCGACGCGTTCGACTGGGTAGAACTGCCCAACACCCTGGGGATGGTGATGCACGCCGATGGCGGTTACCTGGGTTCCAAACCCTATTGCGCCAGTGGTCGCTACATTCAGCGGATGTCCGATCACTGCAAGGCCTGCAGCTTCAGGGTGGACAAGGCGGTCGGTGAAGACGCTTGCCCATTCAATGCGTTGTACTGGCATTTTCTCATTCGCCACCGCGCCCAGCTTTCAGACAATCCTCGTCTGGCCTTGGTGTATCGCAGCCTGGACGGCATGGCGCCTGCTCGTCGCGAGGGCGTGTGGCAACGCGGCCAGGCGTTGCTGGCGCGGCTCGATGCCGGCCAGGACCTATGAAGAAGAAGCAGCATCTTCCAAGCAAGGTATGCGCGGCATGCGGCCGGCCTTTCACCTGGCGCAAGCGCTGGGCGCGGTGCTGGGCGCAGGTGCGCTACTGTTCTGAACGCTGCCGCCGCTCAGCGCCGCGCGGCGAGTCGCACCAGCAAGGGCAGGGCCAGGGCCCAGACCAGCACCAGCAGCAAGCCCGTGACCACGGGCCCCAGGGGCAAGGCGATATCGGCCAGCCCGGCACCGCTCAGGTACGCCAACGGGCCACCCAGCGCGCCGACTGACGCACCGCGCCAAAACGGCCAACCCGCCCAGGCCAGGCTGTGGCGCAAGCCGCTGGCCAGCACCAGCCACAGCAGCGCCAGCCACAATGGCAGTGGCCATGCCTCGAAACGAAAAATCCCAATTGCCCCCAGCAGACCGTCCAGCATGCAACCGGCCAAGGTCACGCGTAACAGTGCGCCGACTTCGGTGCTGCGGGCCGGGCACAGTTTAAGGTGCACGGCCAGCCCCAGCGGCACCAGGAGCAATAGCCAGGGTACCTTGGCGCCCAGCACGCAGGCCCACCAGCCCACCTGCAGCCATAGCGCATTGGCGATCAGCCAGGCGCGGGGCATCGTCATTGCCCGGGCAACGGCGCCCGCCGCGCCAGGGGCGCCGCCCACAGCAGCTGGGCCACGCCGATGGCCCGTTCCTCGAAGCCGCCTTGGCAGTAGCACAGGTAGAACTCCCACAGGCGCTGAAAGGTCTCGTCGTAGCCCAGTGCCGCCAATGTGCCGCGCGCCTGGCGCAGGTTGTCGCGCCAATGCCCCAGGGTGAGTGCGTAGTCGACGCCGAAATCCTCCAGGTGCACGAGGTTGAGCGCGGTGCGACGGCTGGCGGTGTCCAGCAGCACGCTCAGCGAGGGCAGGGCGCCGCCGGGGAAGATGTAGCGCTGGATGAAATCCACCGAGCGCCGCGCCTGGGCGTAGCGCTGGTCACGGATGGTGATGGCCTGCAGCAACATCAGCCCGTCGGGCTTGAGCAGTGACGCGCACTGACGGAAGTACACCGGCAAGTAGCGGTGGCCTACCGCTTCGATCATCTCGATGGAGACCAGTTTGTCGAAAGTCCCCGTCAAGTCGCGGTAGTCGTCGCACAACACGGTCACCCGCTGCTCCAGCCCAAGGTCCTTCACCCGTTGCAGGGTATAGGTGTACTGCGCGTGCGACAGGGTCGTGGTGGTCACCCGGCAGCCGTGGCGGGTGGCGGCGTGGATCGCCAGGCTGCCCCAGCCGCAGCCGATTTCCAGCAGGTGATCCTGCGGGCTCAGCTCGAGCTTCTGGCAGATGCGCTCCAGCTTGCGCCGCTGAGCCTGCTCCAGGGATTGTTCGGGGTGCTCGAACTGCGCGGCCGAATACATCATGGTCGGGTCCAGCAGTTGCTCGAACAGGGTATTGCCCAAGTCGTAATGGGCCAGGATGTTGCGACGGGCGCCTTGGCGGTTGTTGCGGTTGAGCCGGTGCAGCAGCCGCAGGGCAGGGCGGCCGAGGCGTGCCAGGCCGCCCTCGAGGGCGTCGAGCACATCGAGGTTGGCCACGAACAGGCGGGTGACCAACGCCAGGTCCGGGCTGCGCCAGTAACCATGGATATAGGCTTCGCCCGCGCCGATCGAGCCATTGCCGGCGATCAGGCTCCAGGCGGTGTCGTCGAGTATCTCCACCTCGGCCTGCAGCGCGCTGCCGGGGTCGCCGAACGTCCACTGGCGACCATGGCAGAGTAGGCGCAGATGGCCATGACGCAGCTTGCCCAGCTGGGCGAGCACGGCCTTGCGCGCCAAGCCGCCGAGCAGTGGCGCCAGGCCCGCGGACTTGCTAACGCTCAGGGTCGGATTGGACATGATCGGGGTCCTCGCAGGAGTGGCCGAGTGCCAGGTTGCCCCGGCTGGCGGTGTGGTCGTGGATGGGCGTGCGCTTGATGAACAGGCGCAGGGCTTGCCAGTAGATGGCCGAGACGGTGCGCAGGCTGATCCAGGGGAAGGCCAGGATGTAGTCGCGCACAGCCTTGCGGTCCAGCGGGCGGCGCTTCAGGGCCAGGTCGGCCTCGAACACTTTCTGGCTGCCTTGCCAGTTCTCCATGTGGATGCGCATCTGTGCCTGGTCCAGGTGAAAGCGCACCCGATAGTCCATGTCCAAGGGCATGAACGGCGACACATGAAAGCGCTTGGCCATGGCGAAGGTTTTCGCCGGGTCGCCTTGCACCGGCAGCACATAGTGGAAACGCTGACGCCAAGGGGTGTTGCGCACCTCCAGCAGGATCGCCGCCAGGTGCCCGTCGCGGTCATGGCAGAAATAGAAGCTCACCGGATTGAACGACAGCCCCCAGCAACGCAGCTGGGTCAGCAGGCACACTGGCCCGTCGGGCATTTGCCCCGTGGCTTGGCTCACCAGCAGTCGTGCGGCCTGGGCCAGGGGCTGACCTTGGCGGGTGAGGCTCGGCAGGTAGTCGGTTTCCCGCCAGCACAGCGGGGCCAGGCGCCAACGCCCCAGCCAGCGCGACAGGGCCATCAGCCAGGCTTGTTCGTCCAGGTCCAGGTAGAACAGGCCGATCCGGTAACGAAAGGCATGGGGCCGCGGACTCAGGCGCCGATGACTGAGCCAGCCCAGGTACAGGCCACTGTTCACAGCTGCTCTCCGAAGTGCCTGGCCACCTGCAACGCACTGACCACGCCGTCCTCGTGGAAGCCGTTGCCCCAGTAGGCGCCGCAGAAATAGCTGTGCTGTTGGCCTTGCAGTTGTGTTTGCCGGGCCTGAGCGGCAGATGCCGCCAGGCTGTACTGCGGGTGGGCATAGCTGAAGCGGGCGAGGATCTGCGCGGGGTCGATCAGCGCGGTCTGATTCAGGCTGACGCAGAAGGTCGTCGGTGCCTGGATGCCCTGCAGGATGTTCATGTTGTAAGTCACCGCGGCCGGCGCCTGCTCGGGGCCGCCCAGGCGGTAGTTCCAGCTGGCCCAGGCGTTGCGGCGGCGCGGCAGCAGGCGGGTGTCGGTGTGCAGCACCACGTCGTTGTCGGCATAGCCGATGGCACCCAGCACGGCACGCTCGTGCACGCTCGGCGCCTCCAGCAGCGCCAGGGCCTGGTCGCTGTGGCAGGCGAATACCACGTTGTCGAAGCGCTCGGTGCCGGCGTCGCTGACCAGGGTGACACCGCCTTCGTCGCGGCCGACCCGGTGCACCTTGCAGTCAAGGCGGATGCGTTCGGCGAAGGGTCGGCACAGCGGGGCGACATAACTGCGCGAACCGCCCGCGACGACACGCCACTGCGGGCGCTGGTTCACCGACAGCAAACCGTGGTTGCGACAGAAGCGCACGAAGAACGCCAGCGGGAAGCCGAGCATATCGGCACGGGACATGGACCAGATGGCCGAGCCCATGGGCACGATGTAATGCTCAATGAAACGCGGGCCGTAACCGCGTTCATGAAGATAAGCGCCCAAGGTGGTGGTGGCGTCGATACGCTGGTGCTCGAGGTCGGCGAGAGCCTGCCGGTTGAAGCGCAGGATATCGCGCAGCATGCCCCAGAAGCCCGGCGACAGCAGGTTGCGGCGCTGGGCAAACAACGTGTTCAGGTCGTGCCCGTTGTATTCCAGACCGCAGAGTGGATCATGCACGGAGAAACTCATCTGCGTCGGCTGCGAAGCGACTCCGAGCTGTTCAAGCAAACGGATGAAATGGGGATAGGTCCAGTCGTTGAAGACGATGAACCCCGTGTCGATGGCATGGCGCTCACCCCGCCACAGCACGTCGACAGTGTGGGTGTGGCCACCGACCCAGCCGGCGGCTTCGAATACCGTTACTTCGTGTTTGCGCGACAGCAGGTAGGCGCAGGTCAGGCCCGCGATGCCGCTGCCAATGATGGCTATACGCATGGTTGCTCAGTCCGTTTCTTGACGTGCCAGGCGCCGGCCCAATGCCAGGCGCGCCCGCGCCGGCAGCACTCCGAGCAGGCGCAATCCCCAGGTGAACAGGCGCGGAAAGTTTATTTCCAGGGGGCGACGCGGCAGCCGTCTGGCGATGTGCTGGGCGGCGCGCTGGGCCGACCACAGCTGCGGCATCGGGAAATCGTTGCGCCGGGTCAGTGGCGTGTCGACGAAGCCCGGGTTGACCAGCGTGACGTCGATGCCGGCTTGCGTCAGATCGATGCGCTGCGACTCCACCAGGTAGCGCACGGCGGCCTTGGACGCGCCATAGGCACCGGCCCGGGGCAAGGCCAGCCAGGTTACCGAGCTGCCCATCACCACCAGGTGAGGACGTGCGCCGGCCCGCAGCAGGGGCAGGGCGGCCGCCAGGCAATGGCTGAGGCTCAGCAGGTTGGTGCGCATCACGCGCTCGACCAGCGCCGGATCGAACCGGCCGGGCTCCAGGTATTCGCAGGTCCCGGCGTTGAAAATTGCCAGGTCCAGTGCGCCCCAGGCCTGGCGAATGCGGGCTGCTATCTGCGTGACCTGCTCCGGATCGTCCAGATCACCGTTGGCCAGCAGCACCTGCCCGGGAAAGCGCTCGGCAAAAGGCACCAGTTGCTCGATCCGGCGACCGCCCAGGGCTACCTGATGGCCTTGCTCCAGCAGGCACTGCGCGAGCGCCGCACCGATGCCGCTGCTGGCACCGGTCAACCAGCAGCGGCTCATGCCAACCGCCCCTTGAGCCAGCGAATCGCCCCGCCCATCAGCGGAATATGCTCGTAGAGCAGGGCGCCTGCGTCGAAGAAATCCTGGTGGAAATGCACCCGATCATGCCATTGCAGGTAGCTGCAGCCTTGCAGGGAAACCGGGCGACCGCCGGCCAGCCGGGGATGACGAAACTGCAGGGTCCAACGCAGGTACCCTTGCCCGGTCTTCACCTCGTCGACACCAGAGAAGACATAACGGATGTCATGGGCGTTGGCGTACAGCTGGGCGAAATAGGCCCGCAGGTCGCTTAGCCCATCAATCTGATGCAGCGGGTCGCGGAAAGTGACGTTCTCGCTGTACAGGTTTTCCAGCGCTTCGAGGTGCTCTCCATCGAGCTGGGCGAAGCGCTCGGCGAAATTCTGCAGGTACGTTGACATGCTCGGCTCCGGGCAATCCTGTACAACCCGGTATTTTTGTACAGGTATAAACGAAGCCTACGTTTAAATCTGTACAAGTCAACGTTCTTGTACAGATATTTTGCTCAGAGACCGGCCGCCGCCAGTTGGCGACGCAGGTCGGCGACCTCGGCTTCCAGCTCGCGCACCCGCTCCTCGGCGGCGATCTGCGCCGAGACATCGTGTTGAATGCCGATGTAGTAAGTCAGCTGGTCCGCCTCGTTACGCACCGGGGTGATGGACAATTCGTTCCAGAACAGGCTGCCGTCCTGGCGATAGTTGCGCAGCACCTGGCGGCAGGGCTGGCCCTTGCGGATCGCCTCGCGGATCGCGGCGATGCCCGACTGTTGCCGATCCTGGCCCTGAAGAAAGCGGCAGTCCTGGTAGAGAATATCGTCCGCGCAGTAGCCGGTGAGGCGCTCGAAGGCAGGATTGGCGTAGATCAGGATGCTTTCTGGGCCCTCCTGCTCGGCGACGACGATGCCATCGTTGGAGTGCTCGACCATCAGTTGCAGGAGTTTTGCGTTGATCATTGGGGACACCCATGGAAAGCCTAAGCGGTATGGCGGGCGCAACGGTACAAAGCGCCGGCGCGATTCGCTACATAATGGCCTACCTGAGCTCGCCGCAGAAAGAGCGTATGGGTTTAGAATGTGCCATCTTTCCGACGATCCCTCCTGATGACCGAAGCCATCTCACCCGATTTATTGCCCATGCGCGACGTGGTCAGCCTGACCGGCATCAATCCGGTGACCTTGCGCGCCTGGGAGCGCCGCCACGGGCTGATCCGCCCGCAGCGCACCGACGGTGGCCATCGCCTGTACACGCCCGGCGACGTGCAGCGCATCCGCGACATCCTGCACTGGACTGCCAACGGCCTGCCGATCAGCAAGGTCGGCGAAATGCTCGCCGCCCAGCGCCAGGCGCCCGTGCAGCAGGACTCGGCCTTCCACGACTGGCGCGCCACTGTGAAACGGGCGGCGATGGCATTCGATGCACGGGCGCTGGAAGGTGTCCATGGCCAGCTGTTCACGCTCCTGCCCAAGGCTACCGTGCTGCGTGAGGTGCTGCTGCCGGTGTGGCAGGAAATGGCGGCAGGCAGGGCCTTCGGGGAACGCAGCCAATGGTTGTTCCTCGACACCTTCCTGCGCGCCCGCCTGCTGCTGCGCCTGCAGATGAACCAGGCCGATGCGCCAAGGGTGCTGCTGGCCGGTACCGAGGGGCATGCCGAACTGCCGTTGCTGTGTACCGGCTTGCTGCTGAGCGCCGAGCAACAGCGCGTCGACGTGCTCGGCTGCGGACAGCCGTTGGAGGAACTTCCGCTGGTGTGCGCGGCAACCCTGCCGGCAGCGCTGGTGATCGCGGTGCAAGGGCCGGTGAACGCCGGCCTGGCCAGGCGGCTGCGCGCATTGCAGATGGAGATTGCCTGCCCGATGGCCCTGACCGGGGTGGCGGGTTCGCAAGCGGTGTTGCAGGGCATTCCGCTGCGTGTGCTGGACGAGCAGGGGGATGATGTGGCGGGGATGCTCAACGCCTTGCTCAGGGGCGCCCTGGATCTCTGAAAGCAGGGCGGCGGTGCCGATTTGGTCAACGCCAAACAGAATTGAATTTTGCCCTGCATGAGCGGTTCTACCACAGCGAGCTCCTCGATTCTTCTTGCCCGGAGCCTGACCGCAGGAGAACCGAGTGCCTAGAATCATCACCCCATCGACCCCCGAACACGAAATCACCGAACATAACGCCAGGATGTTCGGCTCGCCCAAGGAGCGCCTGGACTTCTACCGGCGTGAGATCCAGTACGAAACCAGCATCCTGGCCAATCGCACGGACGCCTATCTGGCAGCCCAGTCGTTTCTGGTCATCGCGTTCGTCTCATCCATGGGCAACCTCAATCAGGGGTGGGGCGAGATGTTCACCCTGATCGTGCCTGCGTTCCTTGCCTTGCTCGGGGTATTGAGTTCGCTCAATGCCTGGCCAGGCATTCGGGCGGCGTACAACATCATCGATCACTGGCAACTCAAGCAGAGCCACTTGCTGCGCAGCGAGCCCTTGATGGGGCTGGCCTACGACGAGTCCCCCCTGTTCTGCGAGGCCGAAACCTCACGTGCGGGGCATCGCAAGTCATTGCTCTTTTCACTGCGTACCCCGTGGATCTTCCTGGTGTTCTGGGTGCTGCTGGGTAGTTATTCGGTGTATATCCAGCTGGCGTGAACAACCCAAAGCATGGCCCCGGCTCGATGCAGGCGTGGGACGAGGGGGCCATGCGCCAATGTCAGCGGCCCAGCGCTGCGATCAACTGCTCGTTGAAGGCGGGGATATCGTCGTGTCTCCTTTTTTGATAGGTCTGAAAGGGCAGGCCTCGGGCCTGGCGTGAAGTTCCAGCGGATTCCCGGAAGGCTGGCATCACCTCTTGCCAGGCAGCACCGCGCCCAGCACCTGCTTGGCCGTCTGCACGATCACCCCAACCTCGTCAGGGTCGCCCTTGAGCAGGGTGCTGGCGAATTTCTTTGCCTGCTCCAGCTTGATGTGCGGGGGGAGCGGCGGCACGTTGGGATCGGTCTTGAACTCGATCAGCACCGGGCGGTCGGCGGCCAAGGCCCGTTCCCAGGCACTGGCGACTTCGTCCTCGCGCTCGACGAAGATGCCCTGCAGGCCGATGGAAATGGCAAACAGGTGGTAGGGCACGTCGGGTATGGACTGGGAGGCCTCGAACTTCGGGTCGCCTTCCATGACACGTTGCTCCCAGGTGACCTGGTTGAGGTCCTCGTTGTTGAACACCGCGCAGATCCACATGGGGTTTTCCCATTGCTGCCAGTACTTGGCCACGGTAATCAGCTCGGCCAGGTTGTTCATCTGCATGGCACCGTCGCCTACCAGGGCAATCACCGGGCGTTGCGGGTAGGCGAACTTGGCGGCGATCGCATAGGGTACGGCGGCGCCCATGCATGCCAGGCCGCCGGACAACGAACACTGCATGCCTTGGCGGATCATCAGGTCACGCGCGAACCAGTTGGCGCAGGAACCGGAGTCGCTGGTGACGATGGCCGCATCCGGCAGGCGCGGGGAAAGTTCGTGCACCACCCGCTGCGGGTTGATCGGGTCGGCCTTGGCCAGGGCGCGTTTTTCCAGGGTCTTGTCCCAGCGCGCGCGCCAGCCTTCGAGCTTCTTGCGCCAGCGCCTGTCGGGCTTGTGTTCGAGCAATGGCAGCAGCGCCTGCAGGGTTTCGCCGGCGTCACCGACCAGGTTGACCTCCATCGGGTAGCGCAGGCCGAGCATGTCGGGCTGCAGGTCGATCTGCACGCCGCGGGCCTGGCCTTCCTTGGGCAGGAATTCGGAATAGGGAAAGCCGGATCCGATCATCAGCAAGGTGTCGCATTCAGTCATCAGCTTGTAGCTGGGCTCGGTGCCAAGCAGGCCGATGGAACCGGTGACCCAGGGCAGCGTGTCCGGCAGCACGGCCTTGCCCAGCAGCGCCTTGGCCACGCCCGCCCCAAGCTTTTCGGCCACCGCCTCCACCTGTTCGCTCGCCTGCAGGGCGCCGGCACCGACCAGGATGGCCACCTTGCGCCCGGCATTGAGCACGTCGGCGGCCTGCTGCAGGTCAGCCGTGTAGGGCAGCACCCTCGGCTTGCTGTAGCCGACGCCGGAGTGCACGGTGCCATGGGCCCTGGCGGGCGCTTCATAGGGCAGGTCCTGCAGGTCATTGGGCAGGATGATCGCGGTTACCCGGCGCTCGCCCACGGCCGTGCGCACCGCGCGGTCGAGCAGGTGGCGTACTTGGGCAGGGGTGGACGCCTGCTGCACGAACGCACCGGCCACATCCTTGAACATCGACAGCAAGTCCAGCTCCTGCTGATAGTGCCCGCCCAGCGCCGCCCGTGCCTGCTGGCCGACAATGGCCAGCACCGGCTGGTGGTCCATGCGTGCATCGTACAGCCCGGTGAGCAGGTGCGAGGCGCCGGGGCCCGAGGTGGCGATGCATACGCCCAGCTCACCGGTGAACTTGGCGTGGGCGCTGGCCATGAACGCGGCCATTTCCTCATGGCGGGCCTGAATGAACGCGATCTTGCCGTTGGCCCGGTTCAACGCGCCGAACACACCGTTGATGCCGTCGCCCGGATAACCGTAGATACGCCGCACGCCCCACTGGTACAAACGCTCGACCAGGAAGTCACCTACCGTCGTTGTCATCGTCGTGTCCCTGTCAGTGATGGATAGGGCCTGGACTGGGCCGCGAAGGGGAAAGTTTCACTGGATGCACCTGGTCGCCCGGCAGGAACCTCGACGCTGGCAGCGGATTCTCAAGGGTATCGCCCAACCTCATCGCGAGGCCCTCATGCTTGCCCTCGACAGCACCACCCAGCCGCAGAAGACGCTGCATTTCGCCGATGACGGCGCGACGCCGAACAGCCGCTTCGCCGTGTTGCTCTACCGCCTGCGCCTTGCACCGGCCGAGGACAACGCGGGCGCCTTCGAGGCATTGTTCGCCGCCCACCAATGGACGCCGCTGTGGCGCGACGGCATCTTCGACTACCAGCATTTCCACCCCAATGCCCATGAGGTGCTGGGGGTGGCCTGCGGGCAGGCGCGGGTAACACTGGGCGGCGCGGGCGGCCAGATGTTGACCGTGAGAGCGGGCAATGTCCTGGTGCTGCCGGCCGGCACCGGCCATTGCTGTGTCGAGCACAGCGATGACTTTCTGGTGGTGGGGGCTTATCCGCAGGGGCAGGAGAAGTACGCCATCCAACGGCCCGAGGACGGCGCATACGACCAGGCGCTGGCGCGCATTGCCGCCGTGTCCAGGCCAGCGCAAGATCCGGTGGCCGGCGCACAAGGCGCCCTGATGACGCTATGGCGCTGATCTCCAGCCCACGGTATTCAGGCCTCTCTGAAGCGCAGCATGTCTTCCTGGGGTAACGCGGTGACCTTGATCGCCCGCACCGGCACGGCAAACTTGGCGCCGATCCTGGAGAAACGCTCCAGCAGGTGGAAATTGATGGCCTGCTGGATATCCATGTACAGGTTGTAGCCGGGGTCCTTGACGATATACACGCACTCGAATTCCAGCGCCTCCTTGCCGAAGCCCCGCAGATGCGCGCGGTCGAAGCGCGCCTGGCCCTGTGCCTTGATCGCTTCCTCGATGATGCCGGGTGCCTTCTTCACGGCATCGGTGGGGGTGTCATAGGACAAGCCGAACTCGAAGACGATGCGTCGCTCCTGCAAGCGCTTGTAGTTCTGGATGGTGCTGCTGATCATGCTGGCATTGGCCATGACAATCTGCTCGCCGCCCAGGCTGCGGATCCGCGTGGTCTTCAGCCCGACATGCTCTACCGTGCCGGCCAGGGGACCGACGACGATGAAGTCGCCCACCTCGAAGGGCTTGTCCACGGCGATCGACAGCGAGGCGAACAGGTCGCCGAGGATGTTCTGCACCGCCAGCGCCACGGCGATGCCACCCACGCCAAGGCTGGCGACGAAGGCAGTGATGTTCACCCCCAGGTTGGACAGCATGGCCAGCACCACCACCGACCACAGCAGTACCCGGGCGCCCCAGGCCGAAAGGGTGGCCAGCGCGCTGCCTTGGTTCAGCCCCTCGTTGCCGTGCCGGGCGAAATAGCGGCGCAGGCCCAGGGCGATGGCGCGGTTGGCCCATAGACCGATCTGCAGCGCCGCCACCACGAACCACAGGCTGCCCACCCGGGCCAGCCAGCGCTCAGGCAGGTCGAGCATACCCAGGCCCACCAGCAGGGAGGCGAGCAGCAGCAGGGCATTGCTGGTGCCGCCGAGCACCTTGGCCAGCACCTGGCTGAACGCGCCGTCGTGTTCGGACCAGCGGCGCACCCGCCGCTGCACGAAGCTGATCGCCGCCCGCGCCGCGACAAAGGTCAGGGCGGCGACACCCAACGCCAGCAGCAGGTTGAGGATGGAGATACCGAATAGCGTGGTATCGGTGAACAGTTCAATGATGCGGTCATTCATGAGTGGCTCGCCTCCTGGTTGCCCTCGGGGATGTGCAGCGTCCTTTCATGGGACGTCGAGGTGCGGCAAGAGGTCGATCGGATTTTCACGGCTGGGTTTATGGAACGTCTTGACCCTGCCAGCGCTCCACCGCGTTACAGCAGCTGCCATTCGTCCGACACTTGCGACTTGGCCTGAACGCCCGGGGGGGAAAGCGCCCTTATTCAAGTCGAACACGCGCTGTTTACCTTCCAATAAAAATTTTGCCCGAGGCCTTTGTAAAATGGTGACCACCCCGACCGATCTGGAAGTGGCAATGGAAATCGGCATCAGCGAAACCGAGGTCAAGCGCTATCGGGGCGATACCTTCCTGTTGGGTGACGGCGCATGGCTTGTCCACTTCGGATACACCATGCCCAAAGAATTGCGTGCGCGCCTGACCGGCAGTTTTACGCTGATCTTCAAGCCTCACATGGCCGTGAGTGACAGACGCAGACCAGGGTAGGGCGCACGCGTGCCTGGTCCGCCTACTGGCGCTTGCGCTCAAGTGCCGCCAGCACCCAGCCCGCCACGAATCCCAGGGCCAAGGCGGTTGCCAGGATGGCTGCGGGGTGGCGTTGCAAGCGCTCGACACCCGCCAGCAGACGCCGCCCCTGCACCGCTGCGAAGGCTGGGGCTTCAGGTGTCGATGGCCGCTGTCCGGGCTGTTCGACTTCACCGGCCCCCTCGTCAGGGGGCCAATGCTTGAGGCGCGACACTGCCAGGGGAGTGCCGTCCGCCAGGGTCAATACCAGGTCCTTGATCTCGCCGGCGATGCGGTTCGCGAACACCGGCTCGCCCGTGGCATCGAGGTTGTCATAGATGAATCGCCGCCCCTCCAGCCACCCCACGGCGGTCAGCAGTTCCGGCCCCAGGTAGTACTTGCCGTCGAGGAAGAAGCCGGTGAACGGATGCACCCGCTCGAGGTTGTCCACGGCATAGCGTCCTCCCGGCTTCATGCCGGTGGCGGGATCGATCATGGCAGCACGCTCCGTGTGGCTGTAGCGCGAAAAACACGGCCGTCCTTATCCAGGTCGACCGGATCCGGAAGCCTATCGATACGGACATCGCGGGTACCGCGACAGATCAAAGCTCTCATGGGTTGGATCTCCTGCGCACTGTGGTGACGGGTCTATGCAGGGGAAGCCAGGGAGCGCGGTAAAGTTCAGGCGCAGATCACCAGTGGCATTGCGTTGTGGTGACCATCCAGGCGGCTGGACGGAACCTCGTACGGCGCGCAGCCATCTTCCGTTAAAGAAAGCAGGGCGGCCCGCGATGAATGCCTTCAGCGACCCCATGACCCCGGCGCAATGCCGGCTGGCAGCAATCAACCGCTGGTTCGACACCTACGACAACCACGCCCTGCGTCGGCATTGTCCAAGCACCTACCACGACGAACTGTTGCGCCAGGCCGATGAGATGGATCGGCAGCGGTTGATCGACTGGACCGAGTGGCGCGACCTGCGCCGGCTTGCCGATCGTGCGTTCGTGAAGGCGGTGGCAGGTGCGGACTATCACGTTGAATAGAACCTGCGGTGGCCGACCATTCGTCCTGTCGATCGCACTTCGGGCGTGGCAATCATTTCAACCGTTCAGCCAAACTCACTCAGGAGTGAACGACATGCCCCGTGGAGACAAAGGCAAGTACACCGAGAAACAGAAGCGCAAGGCCGAACACATCGAGCAAAGCTACGAGCACAAGGGCCTGTCCAAGGACGAGGCCGAGGCTCGCGCCTGGGCTACCGTCAACAAGCAGTCCGGCGGCGGTGACAAGGCCGGTGGGTCGGGCAGCAAGACATCGCCGAGCGAAAAGAAGACAGCACGCGCCGATTCGGCCAAGCGGGCGGCGCAAACGCGTCAGGGCCATGCGCGTGAGTCAGGTGCGTCACTGGGTACGCAAACCAAGGAAAGCCTCATGAAAGAGGCGCGAAGCAAAGATATCAAGGGGCGTTCGAGCATGACCAAGGCGCAACTGGTCGAGGCACTGCGCAATAAAGGCTGAGGCGGTACTGATCGGCCGATAACGGTTCCAGGCTTGGAGGAGGGCGGCCATGCGCTGCGAGGCGAGGTGCCTAGCCGCCCGGATGCTTCAGTCCTTGCTGGCGTTGAGCTTGCGCAGCTCTTCGTAAGTGGCGGACTGGACGAACCAGAAGCCGGAGACTATGCACCATCCGAGGCTGCCGGCCACGAAGACACCCAGGGCTGGCAGGAATCCGCCGGTGAACAGGGTGATGAGCGCGAACAGCCAGATAACGGCCAGGGAGATGTAGAGAACGATGTTGTTGACGCTGATGACGAAGTCTTTCACGAAGCGTATTCCTTGCGGGATATCAAAAAATTGCCCCTCCAGGGGCGCGCAGATGCTATCACATTGCTGCTATTGAGGGCTTGACCCGCGACTAATACCTGCTGTTGAATATGCGCCCTCGAATCCCCGCAACCTTTCCCCAAAGTGGTGAAGCCAGTGCCCTGCGCCATCAAACACGCCTGATACCGACGACGGTCCATCGTGCCTGATGGCTGCCCGTGCTTGCGCGCGGCGGCGCTTCATCCTCGTACCTGCCTGATCCTGTCGTCGGTTTTTCCCTATTTCCAAGGAGAAACCCATGAACATGGATTTTCGTGCCGACGCACATTCCCTCGAACTGCTCAAATACCCCCGCACAGCGCATCTGCAAGGCTCGCGTCTGCAGGACGGCGACAGCGATGCCGGCCAGGTGGCCTATGGCTCGTTGGTTGGCCAATGGCTGGTGGTGGAAGAGAAACTCGACGGCGCCAACGCCGGCATCAGCTTTACCAACGGCGGCGAGCTACGCCTGCAATCGCGTGGCCATTACCTCAGCGGCGGTGGTCGCGAGCGCCAGTTCAACCTGTTCAAGCAATGGGCCGTGGCCCACGAGCACTGGTTGCTGGAGCGTCTTGAAGACCGCTTCGTGCTGTATGGCGAGTGGCTGCACAAGAAGCACTCGGTGTTCTACGACCACCTGCCGCATTTCTTCTGCGAGTTCGACGTGTGGGACCGCGCCACAGGCCAGTTCCTGTCCACCGCGGCGCGCCGACATCTGCTCGCGGACGGCCCGGTGCTGTCGGTACCGGTGCTGTACGAAGGCCCGGCACCGCGCCGCTACGCCGAGCTGATGGCATTGCTCGGCGACTCGCTGGCCAAGACTGCGCGTTGGCGCGAAGTGTTCGAGCAGGTGGTACGCCGCGAAGGCCTCGACCTGGCCCGCGCCTGGCGCCAATGCGACCGCTCGAGCCGCATGGAGGGGCTGTACCTGAAGCTCGAAGACGAGCGCCAGACCCTGGGCCGGCTCAAGTGGGTGCGCCAGGACTTTGTCCAGGCCATCCTCGACGCTGACCAGCACCATGCCAACCAACCGTTCATACCCAATCAACTGGCCGCAGGCGTCGATCTCTACGCACCGCGCCTGTCCCTGGACTGGCACGGCGAACGCCGCGGCGACTGTGGAGCTTTCTGAAATGGATATTCGACTGCAACAACTGGTGCCCGACCCCGGGCACGACATGGACTGCGCCGCCTGCCTGGCGGCCATCCCGGCCCTGGCACGCCTGGCCGACACCCCGCAGGATCCGACCTATCATGCCGAGGGCGATGTGTGGGTCCATACCCGGCTGGTGGTCGAAGCGTTGCTGGCGCAGAGCGCTTACCGCGACGCCAGCGCCGAGCAGCGCTTCGTGCTGTTCTTCGCCGCCTTGCTGCATGACATCGCCAAGCCCGACACCACGATGATCGACCCACAGACCGGGCGTATCGGCCAACCCGGCCACTCGCGCCGGGGCGCGGTGGATGCACGCCTGCTGCTGTGGCGCGCTGGCGTGCCGTTCGCGCTGCGCGAACAGATCTGCCGGATCATCACTGTGCATCAATTGCCGTTCTTCGCCTTGCAGGGCGACCGCAGCGGACGCAGCGCGGAGTTTCTGCTGCACAAGCTGTCCTGGGAACTGCCGGTGTGGATGCTCTGCGCAGTGGCTGAGGCCGACATGCAGGGCCGCCACTATGCCGGCAAGGCCGATGTGCTGACCGCCATCGAGCTGTGGCGCGAACTGGCCGCAGAGGAGGGGTGTTTGTACGGCCCAAGGCCGTTTGCCGACGACTACACGCGTATTCAGTACCTGCGTGGCGCCCGCGTGCACCCGGACTATGCGCTGCACGAACCCCAGGGCTCCCCGGTGGTGATGCTCTCCGGCCTGCCGGCCAGCGGCAAGGACACCTGGACTGCCCGACACCACCCGGACCTGCCGGTGGTGTCGTTCGACGACGCGCGCCAGGCCCTGGGCCTGCGCCATGGCCAGAACGAAGGCGCCGCCGCGCACTACGCCATCGACCGGGCCAAGGCGCTGTTGCGCGAGCGCAGGCCCTTCGTGTGGAACTCGACGCACTTGTCGGCGCAGATGCGCAGCCGGACGCTGGACTTGCTGTACGGCTACGGGGCGCAGGTGGAGATCGTCTACCTGGAGCGGCCGGAGGAGGAGATCATGCGGCGTAACCAGCGCCGGGATACATCGCTGCGCAATGACGATATACGGCGGATGATGTTCAAGTGGGAGGTGCCGTTGCCGACCGAGGCGCATCGGGTGAGGTATGAGGTGGTGACGGGGTGAAGCACAGGGCACTGTGCCAGTATGGCTGCTAGGCTCTTTGAATGCCTTCCTGCCTATCGAGGAGGGTAAGGTCGAAAGAGCAGCGGTTCATGCACGTTCCACGGAGGGTCACATGCTTATCCGACTCCTGTTCTCAATGCTGTTCCTCACAGCGGCGGTACCGGCCAGCCAGGCAGAGGTCAAGAAAATCACGATCTACGACGATGGGGTTTCTTGTCCCGCCAACTGCGACGCACATGTCGTCTTCTCCAACGCCATGAATGGAACAGCGTTCGCTCACAAGGAAGGGACGAAGTACAGCAAGTGTGTGAAGGGAGAAGCGTGTCGCATCTGCTTCGAGTCCGGCGAAAAGCAGTGCTTGAACGTCATGTACCGGGGGAGTGGCCCGCACCCTGATACGTTCGACTTCACCCCGGCGTTCTATCAGCAAGCGTGTGCCAGCACACCGGCGCAGCCGCTGTTGGCAAAGGAGTGCGTAAGTTTGAGGGAGAGAGCCAAGGCATTGAGTGGGCGAATCAACTGCCTCGCTACACCTGGCGACCCCAAATGCAGCGCAATCATTGCAGAGGCAAAGGCTGCACGCGAACTGGATCTCCCGAAGTTCAAGAAATGTCTCCAGCTCGGGGAAGCAGCCTATAACCAACAGGTGCCGAATGCAGAGAAGCGCAAGCATGACTGCACCTACGAGCTGAATGGCACGGGCAGAAACGACGCAGGGACTAAAACCTGGAGGAAGCTGCTGCCTGCAGCGTGTAGGGCGGGTACCTACGTGGGGCGCGACGGCTTGGACTGTTGCAGCGGCAACACCTTTGCAGACGGCCCATTAGGACGTGAATGCAGAGGCTTCTATCCAGTTCCTTGAACAGCACCGAAGGTTTACTCGGGGCGCAAGCTGTCTTGCGCCTCGACAAGCCAAGCCGGCTCTCCTTGGGCCACGCAATTTCTGGAGTTGGCGCAGTACCTGCGGGAGCGGGTCAACCGCGAAGGGCTGCAAAACAGCCCAAAGGGGGAGAGGTACACCACCTGGCGGACTTCGATCCATTGCGGCCTTTCGAGACCGTCCGCTTACGCCCTATTGCTGCCGATCGCAAGAACCACGAAAATCTGCATTCGCTTGGTGAGGTGGCGCATGGCGATCATAGAAATATCAGAGCACGCAGATTGGGAATTTTTCGAGAACGTGGCTCAGCAGCTTGAGCAAGGGCTGGGCGGTTACTGGAAGGAAAAATTCGACGGCCTGGATCAGCGCTACTGGGATCTGATGGTAGGCGAGCAGGCGCTTACCCTGCATCTTGAGCACTATCTGGGCATTTCAATATCTGTACCTGATCATGCCAATGAGATGGCTCAACGAGTACGTGCGTTGGTTAAGTAGCACGCAATTCCACGTAACCGGATAGCGCAGGTGACGGCAGGCAGAAGTCGGTCAACGCAACCTATGTCATACAAAGCACAGCCATCAGTATTCTTGGAGAGAGGATGAAAGAGGCATTCACCTACGTATGGTTACTGCCTCTGCTGGAAAAACCATTAGAACAAGCAGCGCAACAATTGCCCCGCGCGTTAAAAGCCCTCGGAGAAAAATACATACTGCCTGCCGACATAACATTGCAGCCGCTGGTCGTTACAGCGCTGATGTCACATTCCGACTATTGGGCCGGGTTAGCGCTCAAATGGTTGGAGGATGGGTTTCCTATGGATCCCGAGTTGACCACGTTTTTGACTCACAGCGCTGAAGATCGGACGCTGTCGCAGTCTCGACGCCACAAGGCTCGTAGGCTTACCTGTCGAACGTCATGAGGCTGGCCTCATGGCCGCTTTCGGTCAATTACCGTGCTTGCTAACGGCTTCGGATGCAAACGACGGTCGCTCGGCGAACCATGCCACCGCCAGCTCCTTGAACGCCTCGGCCGAAGGCGTCAGCGGGTAGCGCTGATCATGCGCCAGTACGATGCTATGGGTTGGCAGTTTCTCCTGAGTCGGCCGACACACCAGCGCTTGGCCATCGTAGCTATGGTCACCAAATGGCCGGGTATAAATCAGCGCCACGCCAAAGCCATTGGCGACGAGGCTGCGCTGCAACTCAAAGGTGCGCACACGGTGCACAACAGCGGGTGAAATGTCGTAAAAGCTGAACAGATCCAACACATGCTGCCAACTGTGGACCTGATCGGTGACGACTAGGGTGTATTCGGCCAGCGCTTTGAGACTGACGCGCGGCGCCTTGGCCAACGGGTGATCGGCCGACAGCAGCACCTGGGCGGTCAGCTGACACAGCTGGGTGCATTGAGTGTTCGGCGGTAAACCCAGGTCATAGGTGATGGCCAGCTCTATCGCGCCCTCACTGAGCCGCTTGCCCACATAATCGAAGCTCCCATCGCGCATATCGACCGTGACCCTTGGGCAGGACTGCTGCATCCGTCGCACAATCTGTGGCAGGCAATAGGGCGCCAGATCTTCGAAACATCCCACCACCAGTTCCCCGACACACTCGTCTGCATTGGCATTGATCTCGGCAAAGGTCTGGGCCTCTGCCAGCACGCGACGCGCTTGCACCATGACGGTACGACCGAAGGGGGTCAGCGATATGCCGAGGCCACGCTGGCGTATGAAGATGGATTGCCCCAGTACTTCCTCCAGTTCGGTGATGGCCGCCGAGATGGAAGGCTGTGAAACATGAAGCTCCATGGCGGCAGTGGTCAGGTTTCCGTGCTTGGCCGCTGCGAGCGCGTAGCGAAGCTGCCTGAGTGTGAACTTCATAGCTTTTTCCGTGGTGATGCATCAGGACTTATTATTTTATCCTCTTTTATCGTTGTGAAATATTTCTCCTGCGCAGTGATCATCTTGTTTGGGAGCGTCACAATGACAATTACAAAAGCTCTGCTGTCCACGACACTTTCTCTAGGGCTCCTGGCGTGCGCTGGCGCCAGCCAGGCCGCCGGTTGGTGCGAGTCTGGCAAGCCGGTGAAGTTCGCCGGTTTGAACTGGGAAAGCGGGATGCTGCTCACCGAGGTGATGCAGTTCGTGCTGAAAAATGGCTATGGCTGTGACACCGACAGCCTGCCGGGTAACTCCATCTCCATGGAGAACGCCCTGAGCAGCAACGATATCCAGGTGTTCGCCGAGGAGTGGGTAGGGCGCAGCGAGGTCTGGAACAAGGCGCAGGCCGCCGGCAAGGTCGTCGGTGTCGGCTCGCCGGTGGTTGGCGCGGTCGAAGGCTGGTATGTGCCGCGTTATGTGATCGAAGGCGATGCCAAGCGCAAACTCGAAGCCAAGGCACCGAACCTCAAGAGCATTGCCGACCTGGGGCAATACGCCCAGGTATTCAAGGACCCGGAAGAACCGGACAAGGGGCGCTTCTACAACTGCCCGGCCGGCTGGACCTGCGAGCTGGACAACAGCCAGATGCTCAAGAGCTATGGCCTGGAAAACACCTACACCAACTTCCGCCCGGGCACCGGCCCGGCACTGGATGCCGCCGTGCTCTCGAGCTACAAGCGTGGCGAGCCGATCCTCTTCTACTACTGGTCGCCAACCCCGCTGATGGGCCAGGCCGACCTGGTCAAGCTGGACGAAAAGCCAGGCGTGGATAAATCCGTGACCATCAAGGTGGGCGTGTCGAAGACCTTCCACGAGCAGGCACCGGAACTGGTGGCGGTGCTGGAAAAGGTCAACCTGCCGATCGATCTGCTGAACCAGAACCTGGCGCGTATGACCAGGGACCGCATCGAGTCGGCGGAACTGGCGAAGGCGTTCCTCAAGGAGCACCCCGAAATCTGGCACAGCTGGGTCAGCGAAGACGCAGCCAAAAAGGTAGACGCGGCACTCTGAAGGGTGTGGGCCAGTCCGGCGCCTGCCGGGCATGCCTCACAGCAGTCCGCTTCACGCACTTGCTCGAGATAACTCCATGTTTCCCAAGAACTTCACGTTTTCCATTGCCGACTGGGTCAATGGTTGGGTCGATGCGCTGGTCACCAACTACGGTGACGTGTTCCGGCACATTTCCGACACCCTGCTGTGGGCCATCGTCAATCTCGAAGGTTTACTGCGCGCTACACCCTGGTGGCTGATGCTGGCCATCGTCGGCGGTATTGCCTGGCACGCCACCCGCAGAATCGTACCCACCGTGGTAATCGTCGGCTTGCTGTTCCTGGTCGGTGCGGTCGGGCTCTGGGACAAGCTGATGCAGACCCTGGCGCTGATGCTGGTGGCCACGCTGATCTCGGTCCTGGTCGGCATTCCGCTGGGTATCCTGTCGGCGCGCAACGATCGCCTGCGGGCGGTGTTGATGCCGCTGCTCGACATCATGCAGACCATGCCCAGCTTCGTGTACCTGATCCCGGTACTGATGCTGTTCGGCCTGGGCAAGGTGCCGGCGATCTTTGCCACCGTTATCTATGCCGCGCCGCCGCTGATTCGCCTGACCGACCTGGGCATTCGCCAGGTGGATGGCGAGGTCATGGAGGCGATCAATGCGTTCGGTGCCAATCGCCTGCAACAACTGTTCGGCGTGCAGTTGCCACTGGCGTTGCCGAGCATCATGGCCGGTATCAACCAGACCACCATGATGGCCCTGTCGATGGTGGTCATCGCCTCGATGATCGGTGCCCGTGGCCTGGGTGAAGACGTCCTGGTCGGCATCCAGACCCTGAACGTGGGTCGCGGCCTCGAAGCAGGCCTGGCCATTGTGATTCTGGCGGTTGTGATCGACCGCATTACCCAGGCCTATGGCCGGCCACGGCATGGGGTGGGCAAATGAGCGCCAAGCAGACGATGAACAAGATCGAAGTCAAAAACGTCTTCAAGATCTTCGGTGCGCGTGCCGAAGATGCCCTGAAACTGATCCGCCAGAGCAGAAGCAAAGAGCAGGTCCTGGCCGAAACCGGTTGTGTGGTTGGGGTAAACGATCTGTCGTTGTCCATCGGCAGCGGCGAGATCTTCGTGATCATGGGGTTGTCGGGCTCGGGCAAGTCGACCCTGGTGCGTCACTTCAACCGCCTGATCGACCCCACCAGCGGCCAGATCCTGGTCGATGGCGAGGACATTCTGCAGTACGACATGCAGGCCCTGCGCGAATTCCGCCGGCGCAAGATCAGCATGGTGTTCCAGAGCTTCGGCCTGTTACCGCACCGCACCGTGCTGGACAACGTCGCCTACGGCCTGAAAGTACGCGGCGAGAGCAAAGCCCTGTGCGCGGAGCGTGCCCTGCACTGGATCAACACCGTGGGCCTGAAGGGTTACGAAAAATCGTACCCGCACCAGTTGTCGGGCGGCATGCGCCAACGTGTGGGCCTGGCGCGTGCGTTGGCTGCCGACACCGACATCATCCTGATGGACGAAGCCTTCAGTGCGCTCGACCCGCTGATCCGCGCCGAAATGCAGGACCAGTTGCTGGAACTGCAAAAGACCCTGCACAAGACCATCGTTTTCATCACCCACGACCTGGACGAAGCGGTGCGCATCGGCAACCGCATTGCCATTCTCAAGGACGGCCGCCTGATCCAGGTAGGCACGCCGAAAGAAATCCTCTACCAGCCTGCGGACGAATACGTCGATCGTTTCGTGCAGCGTCGCGTAGCTTCGCTATAAGGAACCGCGTGTATGTCGTTTGCCGAAAAGATCATCATCACCGACACGCCCGTTCGCTGGCAGGACGTGGTGGCTGTGGCCCGGCATGGCGCGAAGCTTGAGCTGGACCCAGCGGCCTGGGCGCGGATCGAGAACGCCCAGGCGATCGTCCAGCGCATCGTTTCCAGCGGTGACCGCGCCTATGGCGTCAACACCGGGCTTGGCGCCTTGTGCAATGTCTCGTTGCAGGACGAACAACTCAGCCAGCTGTCGCACAACACCTTGCTCAGCCATGCCTGCGGCGTGGGTACCGCGCTGTCGGACGAGCAGACCCGGGCGATCATGTGCGCGGCGATCATCAACTTCTGCCAGGGCCGCTCCGGCCTTCAGCGCAAGGTGGTCGAGGCGCTGCTGACCTTGCTCAACCAGCACATCACCCCGCAGGTGCCGAAACAGGGGTCGGTGGGGTATCTGACCCACATGGCCCATATCAGCATCAGCTTGCTGGGTGTCGGCCAGGTCAGCTATCGCGGCCAGATCGTGCCGGCGCAGCAAGCCTTGGCCGAGGTCGGCCTGGCGCCGATCAAACTGGGTGCCAAGGATGGTCTGTGCCTGGTCAACGGTACCCCTTGCATGACCGGCCTTAGCTGCCTGTCTTTGGACGATGCCACTCGGCTGAGCCAATGGGCGGATGTTATCGGCGCCATGAGCTTCGAGGCCCTGCGCGGCCAACTCGATGCCTTCGACCCTGAAATCATCGCGATGAAACCGCACCCTGGCATGCAGCGCGTGGGCAGGAACTTGCGGCGCCTGCTCGAGGGCAGCGAAATCATTGCCAGCAGCCATGGCATCCGCACCCAGGACGCCTTGAGCATTCGCTCGATCCCCCAGGTGCATGGCGCCGCGCGCGATCAACTGGAACACGCGGCGCGGCAGATCGAGACCGAACTCAACTCCACCACCGACAACCCGATGTTGCTGGGTACACCCGAGTCGTATCGGGTGGTTTCCCAAGCCAACCCGCACGGCCAGTCCGTGGCCATGGCGGCCGACCTGCTGGCCATCGCGGTGGCCGAGATCGGCGCGATTGCCGAGCGTCGTCTCGATCGCCTGATCAACCCGTTGGTCAGCGGTTTGCCGGCCTTCCTGGTCAGCCAACCGGGTGTGAACTCGGGGATGATGATCGTCCAGTATGTGGCCGCTTCACTGTGTGCCGAAAACCGTCAGCTGGCTCAACCGGCCGTCATCGACAACTACGTCACCTCCGGCTTGCAGGAGGATCACCTGAGCATGGGCACCAATGCCGGGCTGAAGCTGCACCGCGCCCTGGAGAACTGCACGCAGATCCTCGCCATCGAGTACCTGTTGGCGGCCCAGGCCTTCGAGTTCCTCAAGGAGCAGCGCTTTGGCGCCGGTACCAGCATTGCCTGGCGGTTGTTGCGCGAACGGGTCCCGGCCTATGCCCAGGACCGTTGGCTGGCACCGGATATCGCCAGCAGTGCATCGATCCTGAAAGATCCCGGCCTGCTTGGCGTGGCCTTCCCCGAACTGCTATGAGCGATGCAGGCAGCAGGAGCGGCGGCCAAGGTCATAAGGCTGGTGTGTAATTGAGGGGCTTATCGCCGGGCTCTCAATGCATCTTGTCATTTGCAATGGCTTAGGGCAGGGTCGATGCCAAGGACATCTCTGCCAAAGGAGCCACACCATGTCGAAGATTTATCCCGGTATCGATCCCGAGGGGCTGGTCGAGTATTCGGTGGTCTACACGGACCGCTCGCTCAACCACATGTCCCAGTCGTTTCAGGGTGTGATGAAGAACATTTCAACCACCCTGAAACAGGTCTACAACGCCCAGGCGGTTGCGGTGGTCCCGGGCAGTGGCACGTTCGGCATGGAAGCGGTAGCCCGGCAGTTTGCCACCGGCCAGCAATGCCTGGTGCTACGCAACGGCTGGTTCAGTTATCGCTGGAGCCAGATCCTTGAGATGGGCAATATCCCGGCGGCCACAACGGTGCTCAAAGCCCGGCCGGTTGAAACGGGGCGCCAGGCGGCCTACGCCCCGGCCCCGCTGGAAGAAGTGTTGGCGGCCATTGAGTCGCAGAAACCGCAGATTGTCTTCGCCCCCCACGTTGAAACCTCATCAGGGATCATCCTGCCCGATGAGTACCTGCGGGCCGTGGGCGACGCCGTGCATGCGGTGGGTGGCCTGTTCGTGCTGGACTGCATCGCCTCAGGCGCGATTTGGGTTGATATGGACAAATGCGCAGTCGACCTGCTGATCAGCGCACCGCAGAAAGGCTGGAGCGCCTCACCTTGCTGCGCCCTGGTGATGCTCAGCGCGTTGGCCCTCGAGCGCATCGAATCGACGCAAAGCACCAGCTTCGCCTGCGACTTGAAGAAGTGGCTGCAGATCATGCAGGCCTATGAGCAGGGCGGCCACGCCTACCATGCGACCATGCCCAGCGACGCCCTGGCGCGATTCAACGAAGTGATGAAAGAGACACAGGCCTACGGTTTCGACAAGGTCTGCGACGAACAACAGGCCCTGGGTGATCGGGTGCGCGCAATGATGACCCGCAAAGGCATCAAGAGCGTGGCCGCAGCAGGCTTTCAGGCCCCTGGCGTGGTGGTGAGCTATACCGATGATGCCGATATCAAGAGCGGCAAGAAGTTTGCCAGCCACGGCCTGCAGATAGCCGCCGGCGTGCCGTTGCAATGCGACGAGCCGGCCGACTTCCAGACCTTCCGCATCGGGCTGTTCGGGCTCGACAAGCTGCACAATCTCGAGCGCACGGTCAGCACCCTTGAGCAGGCGCTGGACGAGGTGATGGTTAACTGAGCGCACGGTTGGAGAACCTGCCATGACAACAGAGGATGCGAGGTCGCGATTCGAAGCCAAGCTTCTTCGTCCGGCAAAGCCCGGTGATGGCAGGTTGTGGGCGTTCGTAGTGCTTCCAAGGGACGCGAGTGAGCGGCTTCCTAGGCGGGGAAGGACGTCCGTTGACGGCACGATCAATGGGCATTCTTTCCGGGCAACCCTTGAACCCGATGGGCAGTTGAGCCATTGGTTGAAGGTCAGTAGCGAGTTACTCGATGCGGCGGGTGTGGCTGTTGGAGATATCGTCACCCTCGAACTAGCCCCTGTGAAGAAGGAGCCCGAACCCGATATCCCAGCCGATTTCGAGAAAGCCCTGACAACCGCACCTGAGGCTCAAAAGGTTTGGAACACTACGACGACCCTCGCGCGGGTGGACTGGATCCACTGGATTACTTCAGCGAAACAACTCAAGACACGTGAAAAGCGCATTGGTGATGCCTGCGAGATGCTTGCGACCGGCAAGAAGCAGGTTTGCTGTTTCGACTCGTCCGGCTACTACAGCAAAGCATTTCGGGCGCCCGAGGGAGAAAATTGACCTTGGGCTGTCAATGCGCAGGGCACACAGCGCTGACAGTAGCTGCGCACTGTATTGGCTGCGGTGCCTGCTGCGAGAACGCCTTAACACCGGCGCTGGTGCTGTCGGCCAGCTCTGCCAGCACCAACCATCCTCTTTCGTCCGCAAGGGGCTTTCGGCTTGTTCAGTTACACCACGTCCTGGGTCACGACAACTATCCTGACACCGGGGGAGGTGGACGAAGTCCTGTTCGTTGCCAGCCATGCATTCGAGTTCTTGGGGACAAAGGCCGCCTACATGCGTAGCCCTTCATCCATCGTCGCAACTGTCCATTCCCCCGTACCAACCGGACATCTGGGTGAAGAGCAGGCAGTCCCTTGCTGGCCTTCCATTGAAGGCAAAAGCACAGAAAAACGCGACCGAAAGGTCGCGTTTTTGTTGATGTAGGCGTAACGCGGTATTTACTCGAATGTTCGGACTTGAGCGACAGGCAGCCTACCATTCAGATGGCGCGGATGTCCTGCGTCCCGGCCAACGACGTGCAGCGTTCGCGTAGAAAGGCCTGAAGGACCCTGACCCGTTCACTGACCTGAGCTCTGTGCGGGCACATCAGGTAGACCGGCGCAGGCTCTCCCTGCCAGCCGGCGAACAAGACGCGCAACCTCCCGGCACGCACATCCGTGACGACATCGAGCCATGCCTTGTACACGATCCCGTGCCCGGCAAGCGCCCAGCGCCTGGCAACTTCGCCATCATCGCTGCGATAGTCGCCGCGGACCTTGACCTCGCAGACCTCGTCACCACGGCTGAAACGCCAGACATCGTAGGGGCGCCCATGACGCTGGTAGATGATCGCCGAGTGGGCGGCCAGCGCCTGAGGTGATGCAGGCTCCCCCTGGCGGGCAAGGTAGGCGGGGCTGGCGCAGGCGACCCGATGATGCGCCTCCAGCACCGGCAAGGCCACCAGGGTTGAATCGACCGGGACGCCGAACCGCAGGGCGACATCCACCGGTTCGCCGAACAGGTTATTGGGGCGGTCATTGAGCAACAGATGCATCTGCAGGTGTGGGTGCGAGACACGCAACTCATCCAACCAACCCAGCAGCACACTGCGGCCGAAGTCTGAAGGTGCCGCCAGTTGCAATACTCCGGCCAGACCCTGCTGCCCCCCGCGAATCGCCCGTTCTCCTTCGTCCAATGCTGCCAGGGCAAGCCGCGCAGCCTCCAGATAGCGCTCACCCTCCACAGTCAGGCGCTGCTGGCGCGTCGAGCGGGCGAACAGGCGAACCCCCAGGCGCGACTCCAGGCGCTTGAGCGTGAGGCTGGCTGCCGCAGGGCTGATGTCCAGCTCACGCGCCGCGGCCGAGAGGCTACCGGCTTCGGCGGTTCTGACCAGCACTTTCAACTCAGCCAGCCCTTGCATTTGTAAGTATTCCTTAAAAGTTATGTGCCAAAAGCCATATTTATCGCACATTTCCAATAAATGATCATGCAGACACCGACAGAGCGCGACAATGTCGCCCATGTCTCTCGCTTTCAAGTTCGACCACATATGACTACCAGCACCCCAGCCAAGCCCCCTCTGACCAGGAGCCTCCCATGTCCAGCCCGCAGCAACTCTTCACCCCATACGAACTCGGCGCCCTCACGCTGCCCAACCGCATCGTCATGGCGCCGATGACCCGCTCACGCAGCACCCAGCCTGGAGACGTGGCCAATGCGATGATGGCGGATTATTACGCCCAACGCGCCAGCGCCGGGCTGATCATCAGCGAGGCGACGCAGATCAGCCCCCAGGGCAAGGGCTACAGCTTCACCCCTGGTATCTACAGCGCCGAGCAAGTGGCAGGCTGGCGACAAGTCACCGATGCCGTGCATGCCAAGGGTGGGCGCATGTTCCTGCAGTTGTGGCATGTAGGACGGATGTCCCACGCCAGCTTCCACGACGATGGCCAGCCGGTGGCACCCTCCGCGCTGCGTGCCGATGCGCAGGTATGGGTGGCCGGTGACGATGGGGTAGGGCGGATGGTCGATGTCAGCGAGCCACGCGCCTTGAACCAGGAGGATATCCAGGCGGTGATCGAAGATTATCGCCTCGCCGCCCGGCATGCGCGCGAAGCCGGGTTCGATGGGGTCGAGATCCACGCCGGCAACGGCTATCTGATCGACCAGTTTTTGCGCACCACCTCGAACCTGCGCAATGACGCGTATGGCGGCAGCCGCGAGAACCGTATCCGTTTCCTGATCGACGTCACCCGGGCCGTCGCCGGGGAGATCGGCGCGCAATGTACCGGTGTACGCCTGGCCCCCTTTATCACCGCCCGTGGCATGAACTGCCCGGACGTGATCCCGACCATTCTTCAGGCTGCCCAGACGCTCGACACCTTGGGTATCGCCTATTTGCACCTGGCTGAAGCGGATTGGGACGACGCACCGCAGATTCCGCAACCCTTCCGGCATCAACTGCGCCGCGAATTCAGCGGTGCGATCATCGTGGCCGGGCGTTATACCCTGGCGCGCGGCCAGGCGCTGCTCGATGCCGGCCTGGTGGACCTGGTTGCCTTCGGCCGTCCCTTCGTCGCCAACCCTGACTTCCCCGCGCGGCTGCAGCATGACTGGCCGCTGGCCGAGTTCGAGGGCAGCCGCCTGTTCGGCGGTGACGAAGTGGGTTACAGCGACTATCCCGCCTATCAGTGACGTGGCGAACGAAGATAACCGGTGCTTCGAGCCGGATGATTGTCACTTGTGCAATGAAAGTGTTCATGGGCAGGGCTGATTAATCCCGGGCACTGAGCACGCCAGACTCGACACGCGCAATGCCGGTCTCCAACACGATGTACCGGTGCGATGAGCCGCGTGTTCCAACGGCTCGCTTATTGGCATTACCCCCAATCCGGAGGATTTCATGGGCATCCTTAAACTCGACCATTTCACCATCCGCACCCCGCTCTGGGTAGAAACCGCAGCGTTCTTCGAGCACGTGATCGGCCTGGTGCCAGGGCCCCGGCCGGGGTTTCTTTTCCCGGGTTACTGGATGTATGCCGGTGACCAGCCGCTGTTGCACATCGCCAGTGTCCAGGGCGACCCAAAGGAACTTCAGATGTACCTGGGCGACAAGCCAGGCGGGTATGGATCGGGTTCGCTCGATCATGTGTCGCTGCGTTGCGAGGGACTGGTGCAAGTCCAGGCACGATTGCAATCCCTGGGTATTGCGTTTCGTGAACGCGTCATACCACAAATCGGCGAACACCAACTGTTTCTCGAGGACCCTAACGGCATAACCATCGAGATGATCTTCGACTACGTACCGGGTAGCCGAATTGTTGGCCAGAGCATGCCGCACCTTGAGATTGAAGCGCCTCACACCGTCAGCCCAGATTGACCGCCGTTGGTTCGACAAGGATCTGCGGCGACCTGCCTCCTGCTTGAGTTTTCCTCGGCATGGCGTCCAGGCGCGCCTTGCGCGTGCTTGACAATAACAACAGCACAAGGACCTCACCATGAACATGCTCGACACGCCCGAATCACGCCTGCAAGCTGCCGGTCTGACTTTGCCCAGCCCGGCACCGGCACTGGGCAACTATGTACCCTGGAGCATCGTCGGCAATACGCTGATGACGTCTGGGCAGTTTCCCTGGGTCGATGGGCAATTGCAGTACCGAGGCCGCCTGGGGCGCGATCTCGACCTCGGCCAAGGCTATGCGGCCTGCCGCTTGGCGGCGTTGAACGCGATCGCACAGCTCAAGGATGCGGTGGGTGAATTGAGCCGGATCCGTCAGATTTACAGGCTCGAAGGCGTGCTCAATGTGGCCGAGGACTTCTACGATCATGCCAAGGCGCTGGATGGGGCTTCGGACCTGTTGGTGGAGGTCTTCAACGAGCGAGCCCGTCACACACGCATGATCTGGTCCAACCCCGTGATGCCCATGGACGGCTTCTGCCTGGTGTACCTGTTCGCTGAAATCGATGCCCAGTGAACGGGAGCCCTGATCATGATCCAGGCCAACAAACTGTTCTTCGCCAGTTGCCTGTTCCCGTTGATCAGTCGCGCTCGAGCCCGGCGAAGCGGCACGACAACCAGGCGTGCAACTGCCTCACCGCAGGCGACAACTGCTTGCGGTGCGGGCACACCAGGCTCAGCGGCATGATCGGCCCGGGGTGATCCTGCAACAGTACGACGAGTCGTCCGGCCAGCACGTCGTCGCTCACATCCAGCCAGGATTTGTAGGTGATCCCTTCGCCGGCCACGGCCCAGCGCCGGGCGATATCGGCATCGTCGCAGAGCAGGGCGCCACGCACCTGGACGGTCTGCGCCCCCAGTTGCCACTTGTCGTAGATCCGGCCTTGCTGCATGTACAGCAGGCACTGGTGTTCGCGCAGGTCTTCGGGGGCCTGCACCGCACCTTGCCGCGCCAGGTACTCGGGCGAGGCCACTAGCACCTTGCGGTTCCAAGGCGCCAGTGGCAGGGCGATATAGTTGGCGTCGGCGTTAAGGCCGTAGCGGATGGCGATATCCACCGGGTCACGGAACAGATCGGCGATCTGGTCGGAGAGAAAGAAGCGCAGGTTCAGCTGCGGGTGTTCGCGACGAAACGCCGTGAGCCAGGGCAGCAGCACGTTACGCCCCAGATCGGAGGGCGCGGCCACCTGCAATGTTCCGCTCAACTGGGCGCTTTCCCGATTCAGGTTGTCCCGCCCGTGTCGGAGGGCTTCCAGGGCAGCCAGGGCAGAAGGCAGGTACTGCTCGCCCTCGGCCGTCAGGCGCAGGCTGCGCGTAGTTCGGGCGAACAGCCGCACATCCAGCTCACGCTCCAGGCGCTTGACCGCCTCGGCCGCCTGGCCGGGCAACAAATCGGCCTCGTGGGCCGCCGCGGTAAAACTGCCCAGCGCGGCGCTGCGAACGAAGATGCCCAGGTCGTCGAGACGGATCATTATCACTCCTGCAATGAAAGTGTTCACGGGCAGGGCCCGTTTTTCCCAAGGACCGGACACGCCAGACTGGATTCACGAATCAAACCATATCCAGTAGCGAGTGCCTATGAAAGCGATCAGTTTCATCCACAACGGCTTGCCTATTGAAGACCCAGCGTCTCTTCAAGACATCTTTATGCCCAGGCCGAACCCTGGGCCAAGGGACCTTCTGGTCGAGGTCAAGGCCGTGTCGGTCAACCCCGTCGACACCAAGGTGCGCTCTGGCACTTTCACCCGTGAGCCGAAAATACTTGGCTGGGACGCGGCCGGGATCGTCCGTGAAGTCGGGCCGCAGGTGACCCTGTTCAAGCCAGGTGACCAGGTGTACTACGCAGGTTCCATCGCCAGGCCCGGCAGCTACAGCGAATATCACCTGGTCGACGAACGTATCGTTGGGCATCAACCACGCAGTCTGGGTGCAGCGCAGGCAGCCGCGCTGCCGCTGACAGCCATCACCGCCTGGGAATTGTTGTTCGATCGCCTGGGTATCGTGGAGGGCGGCGGAGAGGGCGATGCCCTGCTGATCGTCGGCGCCGCCGGCGGCGTCGGTTCGATGCTGGTGCAGTTGGCCCGGCAACTGACCCGCCTGACGGTTATCGGCACGGCCTCCCGCGCCGAGACCGCAGACTGGGTGCGCGAACTGGGCGCCCATCACGTCATCGACCACAGTGCGCCGCTGCAAGGGCAACTGCGTGCCCTGGGGATCGAGTCGGTCAGCCATGTCGCCAGCCTCACCCATACCGATCAGCACTTCGCGCAACTGGTTGAAGTGCTGCGGCCGCAAGGCCGCCTGGGTGTGATCGACGACCCGCAGACCCTCGATGTCATGCCGCTCAAGCGCAAGTCGCTGTCATTGCACTGGGAGTTGATGTTCACCCGCTCGCTGTACGAGACCGACGACATGGTGTGCCAGCACGCGCTGCTTGAGCGCGTGGCCGGGCTGATCGACCAGGGCATCCTGCGCACCACTCTGGGCGAGCATTTCGGAGCCATCAATGCTGCCAACATGCGCCGTGCCCATGCGTTGGTCGAGAGTGGCAAGGCGCGCGGCAAGATCGTTCTGGAAGGCTTCTGAAACCTATTTGACAGACAACCGCGGACCGGCCGATCCGGTCCGCCAGGAGCAAGCATGCTTAAACAAACCGTGTTTCTCTGCGCCGCACTGACGGCAGGTATGTCCTCTGCGCAGGTTATCGATGCCAATGCGCTATCTGCGCATGCGCCCGCAGAGCGGGCATTCGGCAAGCTCGAACAGGTCCATGCATTCCATGACGCCATGCCGACAGGCGTCACCGTCACCGAGGCCGGGCGCATCTTCGTCAACTATCCGCGCTGGGGCGACAAGGTCCCTTTCACCGTCGGCGAGCTTCGTGACGGCGAGGTCCGACCCTTTCCGGACCTGTCGTTGAATCAGGAGGACCCGAAGGACCCCGCAAAAGGGTTGATTAGCGTGCAGAGCGTAGTTGCCGATGGCCGGGGCCGCGTCTGGCTGCTGGACACTGCGGCACCGGGGTTTCAGGCGCCGCGCCCTGGTGGCGCGAAGTTGATCGCAGTGGACCTGGCGAGCAATCGAATCGTCAAGCGGCTGGTGTTCCCGGAAAACGTGATGTTGCCCAGCACCTACGTCAATGACATGCGCTTTGATTTTCGCCATGGCGCCGAAGGCACGGTCTATGTGACCGACTCCTCGCTGCGCGGTCCAGGGGCGATCATCGTGATGGACATCGCCAGCGGTCGCGCCGAGCGCCGTCTCAGTGGTGCCCTCTCGACCTCCGTGGCACCAGGCTTTGTTCCGGTAGTCGAGGGGACACCGCTGATGGCGAGCCAGCCGGACGGCACATCGAAACCATTGTCGGTGGCGTCCGATGGTATCGCCTTGTCAGCCGATGGTCAGACGCTCTACTTCACGCCGCTGTCGAGCCGACACTTGTATGCCGTGTCCACCGCCTTGTTGCGCGACCCTGCCATCAGCGAGCAACGGCTTGCCGCAGCCGTGGAGGACCTCGGTGAAAAGGGCGCCTCCGATGGGATGGAGGCCGACGCCGAGGGCGCTGTCTATGCCGGCGATTACGAGCATAACGCCATCCGCAAGCGCTGGCCGGACGGGCGCTGGCAGACGTTGGTGCATGATCCGCGACTGCTTTGGCCCGATACCCTGTCGATCGGGCCGGATGGCTACCTGTACTTCATCGCCAACCAACTGCACCGCCAGGCGTTGTTCCAAGGCGGGCGGGACCTGCGGCAGAAACCCTATGCCTTGATGCGCCTGAAGATCGATGCGGCGCCGGCACCGACCCATTGAGCACTTGTTGATCGTCAGTGAACCCAACTTGCTCTACCGCTGTACCAGCAAGCCACGGGCGACACAGATGTGATCGGTATTTTCACTGCAGCCGTGAAAGTGTTGACGCGCAGTCCAGGTTACTCCGGGCGAGCTGCCCGCAGACACTGACACACACCTCGAGGCAGGCCTTACCGCGCCTGCCTTGGACAACCGACCAGGAGCACGATATGAACCGACAGGATCACCCCCTTGTTTCCCTTGCCATCCTCAAGGCCAGGCAGGGCCAGGCACCGGCACTGAAAGCGGCCTTGCTGGCCTTGATCGAGCCAACCCGAGCGGAGCCCGGCAACCGCGACTACATGCTGTTCGAACGCAGCGACGAGCCCGGGACGTTCTACATGCGCGAGGCGTTCGACCACCAGCAGGCCCTGGACACGCACCTGGCCACCGCACACTTCCAGCGTTTTGCCGAGCAAGCCGACCAGCTGTTGGCGGAGCCCTTGCAACTGATTTTCCTTGACCCGGTTTCATCTGCCGTTGCGCCCCATCCCTGAGGGTGCGGGCAATGCGACCGGTCAAGCGCAGACAATTCATCCAGGCCCTGGCCACTGTGGCTTTGCTGCCAGCGGCATTGGCGCGTGGGCACACACAAGATAGAGGGGCAACCATGGTAAGGCTCGGCGTCACCGACTTGTCTTTTCACCATGCCACAGCAGCGGTCGTGGCCCTGGTGTTGCAACGCATGGGCTTCGTGGTGGAGCGTTCCAGCGCGCCGCACGAGCGCAACTTCGAGCGGCTGCGCGAGGGCGCGATCGACATGCTCGCGTCGGCGTGGATACCTTCAAGCCATGGACTTTACAAGGCACAGGTGGAGGAACAGGTAGCAACCCGTGAGCTGGGGCTGCATTACACGCCCTATGCATTATGGGGGGTTCCCGATTATGTACCGGAATCGATGGTCGCGTCGGTGGAGGACCTGCTTGACCCCAGCGTCAGCGCACGCGTGCACAAACAGATTCAAGGTATAGGGGCGGGCGCCGGCATTACCCGCTTCTCCCTGAAAATGATGGTCGACTATGACCTGGTGAGTGCCGGGTACAGTTTCCGTACCGGGACCCAGGAGCAATGCGTCGCCGCCTATGAGCAACTGGTGCGTGAGGGCAAGTGGGGAATAGTGCCGCTCTGGCACCCGCAGTTCCTGCATCACAGCTATCGGATCCGCGAGCTCAAGGACCCCAAGGGTTTGCTGGGCAGCGTTGACCGGGCCGTATTGCTTGCACGGGACGACCGGCTATCGGGTTTCAGTGCCGCACAGCTGCAGGTGCTCGACAACATCCGCCTGGACAACACCATCGTGGCCGAGCTCGACCACGCCATCAACCGCTGCGGCGCGAGCCCTGACGAAGCAGCGTGCGCCTGGTTCGAGAAGCACCCGCAGGTGCTGGCTTCGTGGTTACGGCCAGTGTCCTGAATCCAGGGGCGTTGCACGGCTCCTAATCGACGACACGGTTTTGACAGATCGTCCCCTGATACACGGATCATGCGCAACTGGCGTCGGGACTTTCGGCGAGGCTGCAGAGGAGGGCGCTCAAGACCCGAATGGGGTGGCCGCTGCGCTATCAGCGGTGCATAGGGCGGATGTACTAGATAGCCCTTTGCCTTATGTTCAGGCGAGAAACTATCGCCTCGAAGAATAGGCAAAGGACTGCCCCCCATGATCGTGTTCAAGAAGCAGCTCCTGCCTGTCGCCTTTGTATGCAATGTCCTCGCTGCCCAGGCGAGCGATGTACTGATGGGCGACTTTTGGGTAGTCCACTACCAAGGTGGCTTGGGCAAGAACCAGGTGTTCGTCGCAGACGGCGACCCCAATAACATCTTCAATCGCCCAGGTGGCGCGAAATCATTGGGCGTTTATCAGCTTTACGAAGAGCCCGGCAAACCCAACTTTACGGCGTACGATGTCGAAATCGACTGTGCAAAGAACCGTGTACGCATTATGGGTGCGCAGGATTTTCGCAGTGTTTTCAATGAATTGCACAACGCCAAGTATTCCAGTCAATGGCAGAGCAAACCTGACACCTGGTTGGCGCAAAGCCGCGACTTCCTGTGCAAACCGGCTGACCGCCAGGCCCGGAAAATGGAGCGCCTGGGTGTGATGCCGGCATCGCAAATAGCCAAGGCAGGGCCACAGCTGTTCCAGATATTGAACCGCGAGGCTGCCAAGGCAGCCATCATGCAGAAGATCGACGAAGGGTTCGCACAGATGTCTGCCAAGTAAAGCGGCCTCCAGGGAGAAGACCTTATGAACCGATTGTTCGCATTGGGCCTGTTGGCCACATTGCTCAGCGGCTGCGCATCGCTGGAAGCCAGCAGTGCCTGGAAAGATCGCCCGGTGGGCGAGCTGATCGATTTCTTCGGCGTGCCACGGCAGGTCATGGTGGTGCCGGAAGAGGATCTGGTCGTGCTCAGGTATGTGCGCGACAGCAGCTATGTCACACGTGAAGCCGCGGGTACTTACACGGGGCCGCAGAACGGACAGCTTGTGCACACGGAATACTGGGAAGACGTGCAGCACTCAGGCAGCTGTCAGATCGATGTGTTCGTCAACAGAGCGCGACTGGTGCAGAAGGTGCGGACGAAGGGGCGCTGCGCAGTTATCGAGATGGCGCCGGCGGCTCGAGCGTAATCCGGCAGATACAAACCATGGGGTGATCGACTCAAGAGGTCACCTCCCATAATACGTTATTTAACATAATATACATTATGCGTAAGTTCGTATTGAACACCATGCCCAGAGGGAGGCCAGATTTCAGCCTCCATCAAAGCCCCATTGCCAGTCCAGCTCACTGGTACGTCAATTCCTTCGGTACTCCATACCGACCGCCGTCATAATCCAGGCTGAACGTCTTCGTCCTCGACTTGACCTCCATTTCTTCACAGTCATCCTCGCCCTTGAGAACGGCCTGCCTGCCAGTCGAAACCTCGGTAACCCGCAATCGGCTGAATCCATCCTTGCCAGGTTTGCCAATCGCCAGGGTCCGCTTCGTCTCGCCGAATTCACCGGCGCAGACACCGTCCCATTCGCCATTGCTCTCGCTTACCACCAACTGCCCCATGATCTGCCGCAACTGCGAACCGTCGGTTACGTAGAGATTCAGGGTTTCGCTGCCGAACGGATTGACCCGTGACGAGCCTGTATGACTGATGCGCACGCCAAATGCCCGCAGTCCGGGCGCGACCTGGTAACGTGCGGTGTCCAGCGTCAGGCCTGAAAACCGCACCGCGTCGGAAGCGATCGCAGCCTCCTGGTAACTGTGGGCTATGACCTTGCCGCTTGCGGCATCGGCCACCAGCACATCCAGGCCGTAATCGCCTTGCCCGTATTCATCGACGTTCACCATCAAAGGCAAGACTGCCAGCACCTGACTGGCGTCTGCGGGATTGACCTTGCAGACCACAAACTCGGTGGCGAGCTCCAAGGTTGGATGCAGGTCCTGGGCCCAGGTTTGCAGGTGCTGCGTGCAATCGCCCCAGGCGATCATGGGGGCAAGCAACAGCGGTAACACGGCGAATCGACGCATGAAGGTGTCTCATTCCTTTGATGTTTTTGCCAAGGTAAGCGAGTTGGGCGAAAACTTCACACGCTTAATAGATTCCTGCAACACGTCCCTGCGCCCTACTCAGCTTTTAATAACCATAAAGTATAACTCAACTAAATAAACATTTAGTTGAGTTATATATAAGCCAGGAAATTCTGAAGCCGTGGCATGAGCCTACTGCCTACCCTCCTCCACAGACCTGTTCCGGCCAGCGAAATACCTCCAACCATCTATGCTCACCAAACCCACCCCACGGAGCCTGTTCGAAAATGGACATTCGCCAGAAAACCATCGGGTTCGGTCTGGTCAGCATCCTCGCCGCCCTGTTGCTCGGCGGTAGCGGCCTGCTCGCCGAGCATGACCAGAACCAGGCGTTGCAACGTAGCGAGGCCAGCATGGCGGCCCTGCGCAATCATATGGAAGGCGACATGATGCACGATGCGCTGCGCGCCGATGTGCTGGCCGCCCTGCTGGTCAAGCCGGGCGATACCGACACCGCCAACCAGGTGCTGGCCGACCTCGACGAGCACGCCAAGTGGTTCCGCAGCGTCGTGCAAAGCAACCTGGAACTGCCTCTGGACACTGACCTGCACCAGGCCATCAACGACCTGGGCCCCCTCCTCGACCACTACATCGCCAGCGCCACCTCGATCATTCAGTTGGCATTGCAGTCGCCTGAACAGGCCCAGGCGCAGCTACCGGCCTTCGTCGCCGCCTTCAAGGAGCTGGAGCAGCGCAACAGCACCCTCAGCGACTTGATCGCCGGCAATGCCGACAAGAGCCGCGAACAGAGCACCGCCACCCTGCATCAGGGCATCAGCGTGCTGGTGGCCGGGATGATCCTGGCGACCCTGGCGTTGGTGCTGTGCACCTTCCTGCTGCTGCGCTCGATCCTGCGGCCATTGAGCCAGACCATGGCGGTTGCCGAGCGTATCGCCCAGGGCGACCTCACCACCGCGATCGAGGTCCACGACCGTGACGAAACCGGGCATCTGTTGCGTTCGCTGGCGGACATGCGTGACAGCCTGGGCAATATGATCAAGGCCATCCATGAAGAGAACCTGCTGCTGCGCGAAGTGGCCGATGAACTGGGCCAGGCCTCCAGCAGCCTGGTGCAGCGTACCAGCCAGCAGTCCGACAGCGCCGTGAGCATGGCCTCGGCCACCGAGCAGATGATCGCCAGCCTGGCGCGGATCGCCGACCACGCCCGCGATGCGCAGGCCATCTCCGGGCAGTCCGAGCGCCTGGCCAGCGACGGCGGCGAGGTCATCCTCAACGTGGTTGGCGGCATGCAGGGGATCGACGAAGCGGTCAACCGGTCCTCTGAAACCATCACTGTGCTGGGGCAAAGCTCAGAAGAAATCCATTCGATCATCCAGGTGATCAACACCATCGCCGAGCAGACCAACCTGCTGGCCTTGAACGCGGCCATCGAAGCCGCCCGTGCCGGCGAGGCCGGGCGCGGGTTTGCCGTGGTCGCCGACGAAGTGCGGGGCCTGGCCGGGCGCACGGCGCAGTCGACCCGGGAGATCACCGGCATGATCGAACGTATCCGGCAAAGCACGGGCAACGCCGTCGACAGCATGCAGACCGGTGTCACCCGGGTCCGCGCCGGCGTGGAGCTGGCCACCCAGGCTGGCGACTCGATCCAGCAGATTCGTGAAGGCGCCCGCCGCGCCGCGTCGGTGGTCGAAGAAATCTCGCAGACCATCGGCGAGCAGACCCGGGCCAGTCAGGATGTCGCCCAGCAGGTCGAGCTGATCGCCCGCATGTCGCGGGACAGCACCGACACCACGCGGCAGTTGGCCTCGGCGGCGCAGCGGCTGGGCGAGATTGCCCAGGGCATGCAGGCCAGTGTGTCGCGCTTTCGGGTGTGAAGGGTACCGTGGTTCAGGGCATGGAAACGGTCATTACCGCGGAGCCGGAAAACTCTCCCGGAGTGACCAAGCCGCTGCCAACCAGTCTTGACTTCATCAGGAGCCGCGCAGGACTGCCCTCTTCCACCGCGACAGGCAGGCCTGCCGAGGCGTCCAAGCCATTCATGGTGAGCTGCGAGTACAGGCTGTTGTCGGACCTCAGGCGCACACCCTTCGAGCCATCCCTGCTCAACGTGACAGTGACGCTGGATACATTGGTACAAGCCAGTTGCAGTTGTGTCGCCGCTTCGTGGCCATTGACCTCTGTGTCTTTCACAGTGCCGTGATCAATGAGCGGAGAACCATTGATTTGGCACTGCACCACAGGTTTCTTGACTTTGGTACAGGGGCCTACAGGAACCACGAAGCCACCAGAGCCTTCGTACGAATAACCTTCGGTGAACGAGATGCAGAACCGGTCATCGATGGTCGTGGTCTTGGGGACGAGTACCGATCCATGGAAAGGGATCCTGAAGCCCTGCGTGCTCAACTGGCTGTAGATGCTGCTCATCGAGGTCGAGGGCGTCAACCTCCAGTAGTTTCCACTGGAGATCATCCTCATGTAGTTGCCTGCTCCGTGAACACCATGGATGCTCAGGTTACAACTGACCGCCCTGAGATCGGTACAGTACGCTCCGCCCCCGCTGTTCCAGTCGGTGACCGTGAAATAGTAACGGGTTCCCCCCGGTTCGATGCGGCTTTCATCCGAAACGATGGTGACCGCCTGCGCCCTGCCGATCACCGTCGCGACGATGATGGCCAGGGCGAAGCGGGAGTACCTTGTCGACTTGCTCATCACAATCTTTGCCTGGCACATTGGACGTACAGAGTACGTAGGCAATTAGCTGTGATTACCTAGGCAGTATCCGAGCCATCACTAGGAAATTTCCGAAGATACATGAGCGCCTGATCCAGTGCATCGATGGCGGACTGTACGTCCTCGACCGCCTGCGCAAGGCGCGCAACGCTGATATCGGTGCTCTGGCACAGCCACTCCAGTTGCCGGCAACTCTCTACCACCTGCTGCGCCTTGACTACACGTGCGGCGCCCTTGATCCGGTGCGCAAGCTCGGCCAGGGCCCCGGTAGCCCCCTCCTCCAGCAATCGGCCAAGCGCTTGGCTATCCCGACGGTTATTGCCAACCAGCTTGTCAAGAATCTCGCGGAACTTGGCTGGCTGATTGCTTACCAGCACCTCAAGAGGCCCCAGATCCAGCAATGGGCTCTCAGCGTGCCGCATCGGCAGTGGCGCAGGTCCAGGCATGCTTGAAGGCTCGCCAGATGTGCCCAAGGCAGCGAGGCGTCTGCCGAGCTCATCCAGTCCTATAGGCTTGATCAGGCAATCATCCATGCCGGCCTGTATGCACTGTTCAATTTCTTCAGGCTGGGCATCGGCAGTCAAACCGATGATCACGGTGCGTTCAAGCCCTTTCTCCTGTTCCTGTCGCCGAATCTCCCGCGCCAGTTCCACACCGCTCATGACAGGCATGTGGCAGTCGCTTATGACAATATCGAAGGCTTGCGCGCTCCAGCATGCCAGGGCCTGCTGGCCATCCTGCGCCTGGATGACTTCATGGCCGAGGAACTGCAGTTGCTGGTGCAGCACCTGGCGATTGACCTGGTGATCATCCACCACCAACACCTGCAGACAGCAGACCTGACAAGCCGGCTCGGGCGATGGCGCGACAGCGCCACTCATGCGCTCCAGCACCTGCAGGCGCAGGTCAACCGCCACTCGCGTGCCACGGCCGGGCTCACTGCTCAGGTTTACCTGGCCACCCATCATTTCGCACAGCGAGCGGCAGATCACCAGGCCAAGCCCGGAGCCCTCAAGATGCTGAACATTGCGCTTGACCTGAGCAAAGGGCTGGAACAACCGGCTCTGCTCGGCTGGGCTTATACCCACGCCAGTATCTTCCACCACAAGAGCTACCTGGAGTACAGCATCCTCGACCAGCACACCACCCATGCGGATGCTGATGCGCCCCTCCTCTGTAAACTTGATGGCATTGCTGACCAGGTTCGACAACAGCTGCTTGAAGCGCAGGCCATCGATCAGTACATCGCAATTGATACTGGAGTCGACATCCAGCGACAGGTTCAGGCGTTTCTGACGCGCCAGCCCTTCAAACACCCGGACCACCGACTCGGCCAGTTCACGCAGGTTGGCGCGTTTGGGCGAAAGGCTCAGATGGCCGGATTCGATGCGTGCGATGTCAAGGATGTCGCCGATCAGGGACAGCAGGCTCTTGGCCGAACCATGGGCGATTTCGATGCTGGCACGGTCGATCGGCGTGCTGTCGGCGCGCTTGAGCGCCAGCTCCAGGATGCCGATCACCGCATTCATCGGCGTGCGGATCTCATGGCTCATTGTCGCCAGAAAACTGGTCTTGGCGCGGCTGGCCGCGTCAGCGCTGTCTTTGGCCTCTTCGAGTTGGCGCACCAGCTGGCGGTGCTCAGTGATGTCCAGCCAGCCACAGATGACCCCTTTGGTGACACCTTTTGAGTCATTGAACGGTTGGATCCAGTGGTTGACCCACACCTCCCGGCCCTGCAACTGGAAGGTGCAGACCGTCTCGATGGTTTGTCCATCACGCATGGCTTTGAGGTAGTTACGCTGGAAATCACCCGAGCGCTCGAAGTGCCCTGCCGGCAATTGGCGCACGTTGCGCTCCAGTACCTGGGCAGCAGACAGGCCAACGGCCTGAAGGTAACTGCGGTTGCACGACAGCATGCGCCCTTTTACATCGCGCACATACAACGGCGGCGGCATGCTGTCGGTCAGGGCCTGGACGAATTGCAACTGGTCGCCGAGCTGCCGTTCGGCGACCAGCCGGGCCCTGACCTGGCGACGAAGGTAGCCCACCCATACCAGGGAGAGCCCCAGCAACAGCGCGGCACCGGTGATGATCTCGACGATCAGCCACTGGTAATCGACCCAGGTCTCCCCGCTCATGCCGGGCGGGGAGCGCCAACGGTTGGAAATCGCATTGAGTTCATCGGGCGCCACGTCGCGCAGGACCTTGTCGATGATCGACTGCAGTTCGGCATCACTTCGGCGCATGGCGAAATTGACGGTCGCCGGGCCGATATCGAGCGCGCGCTCGATCGCTAGTTGGCCATCGAAGAGGCGCTCGTTGTAGTACCGCGCAGCTGGCAAGGACACCACTGCGGCGTCCGCCCTGCCCTGGTACAAAAGGTTCATCGAGTCCAATGAACCGCCTGCCTCGATCAGCCTGGCATGCGGAAAGGTCGCACGAAAACGAGGAATAGCGACATGCCCAGTGGGAATGGCCACCTTCTTGTCGGCCAAGCTCATCGCAGAGGCCTGCTCCCGGGCACGGCGCAGCAACACGAACGGGCCACCCAGCAAAGGGCGCGAGAAACGCAGGTGCTCCTCACGTGTCGGGCTGGCGGTCATGATCGCCAGGTCCGCGTCACCCTGGCGGACAGCATCGATGATCTCAGGGAAGCCACCTCCGCGCGAGACTACCTGGAAGTGCAGCCCGGTACTGAGGGTAATGACTTCCAGCAGATCGGCTATACCACCGGTGAACACGCCTTTGGCGTCAAAATAGGCACCAGGTGCCAGATCATCGTTGATCACCAACCGTGCGACGGGATGACGCTCGATCCAGCGCCGCTGCTCCGAGGTCAGCTCCAGTGGCGTCTCGCCGGGAATGAAACTGTTGCCAACCCAGCGTTTGGCCAAGGCGCCCATCCGCTCATTGCCAATGGCATGGATGGCAGTGTCCAGCAGTCGCTGCAGACGTGTGTTGTCCGCACGCAGCCCATAGCGGTAGTCAGCAGAGATCACATCGACAAAGCGTTCGAAGCGCACATAGTCGTAATAGGATCGGTTGATCTGGTAATAGGCGCTATACAGATCGTCCAGATAGACATCGGCCTGCCCGAACGCCGCTGCCGCGATTGCCTGGCCCGGGTCGGCGCTCACCTTGAACTGCGCACGGGGAAAGCGCTCGCGTAATGCCTCGACATGCTCGTCTGTCACGGCCACCTGCAGCCCGGCCAGGTCGGGCGGCGAATGCCGAGGTTCGGCGCTGGGCCTGAACACCGCCAGGCGATCACTCGCGTAAGGGGCGCTGAAGATCAACGTGTCGGATGGTGCTGGGCTGGCATGACGGCTGAGTACGTCAATGGTACCGGCCTGTAGTGCCTGCAGGGCATCCTGGTCGCTGGCATACGTCACCGCTTTCACCCGCAACCCCAGTAACTGCGCAACCAGAGCCGTCGCATCGGCGCTAATGCCTTCGTAACGATGGCCTTCGGCACTCACTGAAAAAGGTGGCGCCTCGCTGGGCGAAACACCGATCCTGAGTTCAGCCTTTTGACGCAACCATTGCCAGTCTTCGGCCGCCAGGTTGACGGGATAGTGTTCGGCGGCAAGCAACCCCGTGAGCGCTTGCGGCACAGGTAGCGTTGCTGCCGTCAGTTGGGCGCAGAACAGAATCAGGCATGGGTACAGCCATGGAAACCGTGGAAGCATGGGGGATAGAAAACCGAAGGGAGCAATGGATTGAAGGGGATTCATCAATGATGGCTGTGAGCCGTTGATCGGTCTTCCTGACTGAACAAATCATAGCGCACAGTCGTCGGTTTCATCTGCCTGCCGCGCACTTCCCCAGTACTCGATGAAAAGCCGCTCCGGCATAGGTCGGGCGAACAGGAAACCTTGGGCAAAGGTCGCACCGAGTTCGACCAGGCGCGCCAACTGTTCGGACGTTTCCACGCCTTCGATGACCAACGAAAGATCCAGGGCGCGAGCCAGCGCGATGGCGCAACTGATGATTGCCTCACCCTGAGGCAGGCTTTGCATTCGCTGCACAAAGCTGCGATCGAGCTTTATCTGGCTGAAGGGTAACTCGCCAAGCCGCTGCAAGGACGAGTAGCCAGCGCCAAAGTCATCCATGGCCAATCCGCAGCCCATGATGCGCAGGCGCAGCAGATTCTCCAGGCTCTTTGCCGGAACGCTGATCAGGCTGGATTCGGTAATTTCGAAAGTTACCTGCGCCGGCGGTACCCGCAACTGCTTGAGCAGCGCCGATATCCGTTCGCTCAGGCAGTCACAGGCCAGTTGCGCGGGGTGCAGGTTGAAGGCGAGGTTGACCGGCTTGCCATGCGCCGCCAGCAACCGGGACAGGCTCAGACCTTGTCTGAGCAGTTGCCAGAAAAGTTGATCAACCAGGCCGCTCTGCTCCATCACCGGCAGAAAATGCGCGGGTGTCAGCACGCCCCAGCGGGGATGGGCCCAGCGAGCGAGTACTTCTGCGCCCATGCCCCGTTGCCCGGGCAAGCTCACCTTGGGCTGGTAGTAGGCTTCGAACTCGCCGTTGTCCAGCCCTTGTTGTACATCCCGCAACGTGGCCAGTTCGATGGCCTCGAGGGGGGCGGCCGTGCTCTGCCGATACGCGCGATAACGTCCGAGCAACCCGCTGAACCCCTCGAGACTGAAAGGTTTGCCCAGGTCGCCAAGGAACGGCAGGCCCAGGCAGTGGATCATCGCCACCGTGGCCTGGCGCAGCACTGAGTCCAGCTCGCTGCACAGCACCACCGCCCCCACCTTGCCGGTGAGGCTGGCCTGGCGCAGGAATGCCAGGCCGTCGGTGCCCGGCATTCGCAAGTCGCAGAGCACAATGTCGATACCGCTGCTCTGGTGGAGTATCGCCATGGCCTGTTCGCCGTCCGCGGCTTGCAGTATCGGGCCGCAGAACTGCTTTTGTAGCGCGGTCACAGTAACCAGGCGCTGGAAGGGTTCATCTTCCAGCACCAAAATGCTTAGAGGTTGCATTGCCGTCATTCCTGCAGGGGGAAAGCCAGTCTGAGAACGGCTCAGTACCATCTCCATATGAGTTTTCCTAAGTTTTTTTAGGAAAATTCCTACACTGTACTTCCACAAGCCTCGGCCCTTTCTCGCGCAGCCGATAGTGCTACCCTGTGCAAGCAAAACGCCACCGCACCATCCTGTTTGGGTATTGAAGGTTAGAAAGATGCACAGTGTATTGATTGTTGACGACCATCCGGTCATTCGCCTTGCCGTCAGGGTATTGCTGGAAAAGCACGGCATGCGTGTAGTCGGCGAAACAGACAACGGCCTTGATGCGGTGCGGATGGTGCGTGAGTTGACGCCGCAGGTAGTAGTGCTCGATATCGGTATTCCGAAGCTGGACGGCCTGAGCGTGATTACCCGGATCAAGGCGTTGAAAGTACGTAGCGAGATCCTCGTGCTGACTTCGCAGACCGCCGATGCCGTGTGTCGCCGCTGCATCCAGCTGGGCGCTCGGGGGTTCGTCAACAAAGAGGAGGACCTGAGCAGCCTGATTACCGCGATCAAGGCCGTGGACTCGGGTTACACCTTCTACCCGTCGTTGCCCTCTGACAGTGTCAACCCTGCGGAAAACCTGACCGAGCTGGAGCAGATCCGCGCACTGACCGACCGCGAGATGACCGTGCTGCAGTACCTGGCGCAGGGGTACTCGAATAAACAGATCGGTGAAATGCTGTTCCTGAGCAACAAGACCGTCAGCACCTACAAGACACGTCTTCTGCAGAAACTCTGCGTTCCGTCACTGGTGGACCTGGCCGAGTTCGCCAAGCGCAATGCGTTGATTCCCTGACAGACTCCACCTCCTCGCCTGTAGGAAGTTTCCTATGGGTGCGTCGGCAACGTCCTACTCCATTCCTCCCCTCCCATTCCTAGACTGGCGCCACCTCGAACGTTGCTGGTCTGCGTTTCGAGCACGTTCCATCGAACCCCCTTCGAGGACGTCTACGTCAATACAGGAGTGTGAAAATGAAAGTCAGTACTTTGGCCGGCGCGATCATGGCAGTCAGCTTGGCCACGTTGTCGACCGCGAGTGTCGCCAAGGATCAGGGGCACGGTGTCATTACCTTCAAGGGTGCGATTATCGACGCGCCCTGCTCCATCGCCCAGGAGTCGCAATACCAGACGATCGACATGGACCAGATCGCCAACGCAGACCTGAAGAACGGCGGCAAGTCCCGGCTCACGCCATTCAAGATCGAGCTGCGAGGCTGCGACCTTGGCGCCTTGAAGAGCGCCACCGCGACCTTCACCGGCTCGCCTGCCGCCAACCCCGAACTGCTGGCAATCAAAGGCTCGGCCACCGGCGCCAGCCTGGCGATTGCCGACCACACCGGCGCGTTGATCAAGCTTGGCAGCGAATCGCCGGCACAGAGCTTGTCCGATGGCGATACCTCGCTGTTGTTCAATGCCTACCTGCAAGGCGACATGGTCGCCGGGAAGAACGGCAACCCTGACGCAGCTGCCGAGATCACCCCAGGTAGCTTCGAGACCTTCGCCAACTTTACCCTCGCCTACCAGTAACGCGGCGCACCACTGGAACGCTCCGCGGCGCGGCAATCGCCTTTGCCGCGGGGCGCATGAGGAGACGCCGATGCGTCATTGGACCCAGGTACGGCTCGCCGCACTGTGCCTCTGGACAGGCCTGAGCTGTGCGCAGACGGCCGAACCGAGGGCCCTGATGCCTAAAGGGCGCGTGCAACTGACGGGCAGCATCGTGGTCGGTGGCTGCTCCATTCGCGTTGGCAGCGATAACCAGACGGTGAGCCTGCCAGCCACGGCCTTGCAAGGACTGCTACGTGGCGATGGTATTTCGCAGCAACCGCTGCGCATCGAGATCAGTGGCTGCTTCGCAATGTCCGCGCAAGACCAGGCCGATCCACGGCAGTTGATGCGGGTCGTGTTCGACGGTGAGGGCAGCGAAGGCTATTTCAGCACCCAGGGCGATGCCAGAGGCGTCGCCCTGCAAATCCGGGACAGCAACGGAAAGCCGATCGTCCCCGGAACGGTGCTGCAAGGCAGTCACTTTGCGGTCGACCGACTGACCCTGGACTACGTCCTCGCACTGGTGGGCGACGGCGCCACCCTGGCATCGGGCGAGTTCCGCGCCACGGTCAGACTGGTCATTCAGCACCTCTGATCACGCCACCATTGGCGCTACAGCTTTCAAGGAACGCATTCGTGACTCATCGCAAGGTATCGGCAATCGCGGCACTGTCCTGCCTCGCGTCATGGGCGAGTGCTGCCCAGCAGTTTCAGTTCAACACTGACGTACTGGATGTCAAGGATCGCCAGCACCTGGATCTGGGTGTGTTTGCGTCGGCCAACTTCATCATGCCCGGGGAGTACACGCTCATGGTCCGCGTGAACCAGCAGGCACTAGCCGAATTCCAGGTGCCCTATATCGCCCGCAACGGCGATCCGAAGGACAGCGTCGCCTGTCTTGCCCCGTCACTGGTGGAACAGATCGGGCTAAAGGAGCAGCGGCTCGACGATCTGGCCTGGTGGCATGATGGCGCCTGCCTGGATCTCACCAGCGTGCCGGGCATGCAGGCGCACGGCGACCTGGGAACCTCGGCCCTGAACCTGAGCATTCCCCAGGACTCTCTGGAATACACAGCGAGCAACTGGGACCCGCCTTCGCGCTGGGACCACGGTATCGACGGCTTGCTGTTCGACTACAACCTCAACCTGCAGAGCCGCTGGCGCAAGCGAGAACGAGGACGCGGTGACAATTTGAGTGGCAACGGCACCACCGGTGTCAACCTTGGCGCCTGGCGCCTGCGAGGTGACTGGCAGGCGCAGGCGCAGCGTGGCAGCGATCGAACCTCCAGCCAGCAATTCACCTGGGCCCGGATCCATGCGCTGCGGCCTTTGCCCTCCCTGCGTGCGAACCTGGTCGTGGGGGAAGACTACCTGGACTCCGGCTTGTTCGGCAGCCTGCGTTATACCGGTGTCAACCTCGGCAGCGACGACAACATGCTGCCGCCGAACCTCAGGGGCTATGCCCCCGAAGTGCGCGGCGTGGCCAATACCAACGCACGCGTGGTAATCCGCCAGCAAGGCCGTGTGCTGTACGACACCCAGGTACCGCCAGGGCCGTTTCGCATTCAGGACCTGAACGATGCGGTGAGTGGCCAACTCGACGTACGCGTCGAGGAACAGGATGGTCATGTCCAGCAATTCCAGCTGGACACGGCAAGCATTCCTTACCTCGCACGCCCAGGCAGCGTGCGCTACAAGCTGGCCGCGGGTCAGCCTTCCGACTGGGAACATCGCCTCGATGGCCCAAGCTTCGCCACAGGCGAGTTTTCCTGGGGCGTCAGCAATGGCTGGTCGCTGTATGGCGGTGCCCTCGGCGCAGCGGGCTACAACGCACTTGCACTGGGCGCAGGCCGGGACCTCATGGCGTTCGGCGCCCTGTCGCTGGACGTGACCCAGTCTCGCGCCAACCTGCCCGGGGAAGATGCCCTGAGCGGCAAGTCCTACCGCGCTAGCTACTCGAAGCGCTTCGATGCCTATGACAGCCAGGTGACCTTTGCCGGGTACCGGTTTTCCCAGCGCAACTACATGAGCATCAACGAGTTCGTCGAGGCACGTCGTGGCGCCAACCCCTTCAACCAGAGCAAGGAACTGTACAGCGCCACACTGAGCAAGCAGTTCCGTGACGCCGGGCTCAGCGCCTACCTGAACTACAACCACCAGACCTACTGGAACAGTCGGCCCAGTGATCGCTACAGCCTGTCACTGTCGCGCTATTTCGATACAGGTAACCTGAAGAACCTCAGCCTGTCGCTGACGGCGTACCGCAACACGGCCAATGGTACCGCCGAAGACGGTGCCTACCTGTCGCTCACCGTTCCCTGGGGCGGGACGGGCTCGCTGAGTCTCAACTCCTCGACCAGTGGTGGCGATAGCTCCCACACGCTGAGCGGCTACGACCGCATCGACGAACGCAGCCACTACATGCTCAGCGCCGGCACAGCGGCTGGCGGCAAGAGCCTGGGTGGCTTCTATTCCCGTGACGGCGATCAGATGCAACTGGTCGCCAGCGCCAGCCATCAGGCAGGCGAATACACCTCGGCGGGACTTTCACTGCAAGGCGGCGCGACCCTGACCGGCCAAGGCGCCGCGTTGCACCGCAGCAGCGTGATGGGTGGCACCCGGCTGCTGCTAGATACCCAGGGTGTGGCGGGTGTGCCGGTACGTGGCAATGGCGCGGTCACCCGTACCAACCGTTTCGGCAAAGCCGTGGTCACCGATGTCAACAGTTACTACCGCAACCAGGCCAGCATCGAGCTGGACAGCCTGGCTGACGACGTCGAAGCCACTCGCTCGGTGACCCAGGCCACATTGACCGAGGGGGCTATCGGCTATCGGCGCTTCGATGTGATTGCCGGACATAAAGCCATGGTCGTCATTCGCCTGGGCGAGCACGGCACGCCACCGTTCGGCGCCACGGTGCAGAACCTGCGCGGCCAGGAAACCGGCATCGTCGGCGAGGACGGTGCGACCTACCTGAGCGGCATGAAACCCGGCGAAGCCATGTCCTTGCACTGGGACGGCGCCGAACGTTGCCGCTTCACCCTGCCCTCGCAACTGACCAGCCCGCAGCAAGCGCTGGAGCTCTCCTGCCAGCCTGTCGGCACCGCTGCTTGATATTTTCACGAAACAGGAACGCACCCATGAACATCTTGCAACCTCTGGGCATCATGCTTGCCTTGTGCACCGCTCAAACGACCCTCGCGGCAGTATCGCTGGACCGCACCCGGGTCATCTTCACCGGTGCGGACAAGTCGGTGAGCCTCGGTATCAGCAACCAGAATGCCCAACTGCCCTACCTGGCGCAGGCCTGGCTCGAGAATGAACATGCCGAGAAAATCGGCAGCCCCTTGGTTGTCGTCCCGCCGATCCAGCGTCTGGAGGCCGGCAGCAACAGTCAGGTGAAGATCCAGGGCCTGCCCGCGCTTGCCGAACTGCCGCAGGATCGCGAATCACTGTTCTATTTCAACCTGCGTGAAATTCCGCCGCGCAGTGACAAGCCGAACACCTTGCAGATCGCCTTGCAGACGCGAGTGAAGCTGTTCTATCGCCCCGCCGCGATCGCCACCAAGGCCAGCATGGGCCAGGTACCCTGGCAGGAACGTCTGACGCTGATTCGCCAGGGGGATGCCTATCGGGTAAACAACCCCACCCCTTACTACGTCACGCTTATCGACGCTGCCCGTGATGCGAAAGCCGGCTCCGTGAGTGCTTTCAAGCCATTGATGGTCGCCCCGGGCGCGCAACAGGACCTTGGGCTGGGCCGTACCCAACTGGGCGATAGCCCGGTGCTTACGTATGTGAACGATTATGGCGGTCGCCCACGCTTGAGCTTCACCTGCGCTGGGGACACCTGCACCGCCAGCCCGCTTGCCGGCAGTCAATGAGCCTTGCCATGCACTATTGGTCGATGAGCAAGACATTCAACGTGCGCCTGACGGTTTTGCTCTGCGCTGGCAATGCATTGTTGCCCCTCCTGGCAAGCGCACGCGATCTTCAGACAGCCGAGTTCCAGGTCACGGGGGTGTTGCTGGAGAGCGCCTGCTATCTGGCACCTGACTCGGCATACCAGGCCATTGCGCTGGGGGCGCTGGACACCCGCACACTGGCTCGCCTGGGTGAACGGGGCGCTGCCGTCCCATTGCGCCTGAAACTCGAGGGTTGCGTGCGCAGTGAGGGTGGCCGCCGTGATGAACAGACTGGAACACTGAGCTGGAGTGCCATCGAGCCGGTGGCCACGGTGACATTCAGCGCCGTTGCCGACAGTGATACGCCGGAGCTGATCAAGGTGGCTGGCGCTGCAGGTTTCGGCCTGCGCCTGCTCAACGTGCATGGGCAGGATGTCCGGCTGGGCAACAGCGCACCTGCCTGGTTCGTTTCTCCGGGCGCCAGCCAGCTGACGTTCTATCTGCGGCCAGAGCGCACCTCGGCGGCGCTGCAACCCGGCGCGTTCCGCGCCAGTCTCTGGGTGAACCTGACATATGACTGAGGGTAGACCGATGAGGGTGTTGAAGGTGGCGGTCTCCATTGCCCTGCTATGGGGCTTGTCGACCGTGAACGCGGACGAACGCAAAGTACTGACCATCAAGGGCACGGTCCTCGCTTCGATTCCCTGCGTGATCAATGCCGACCAGCCGATCGACGCGGCATTCGGTGACGTGCAGACAGCGTTCATCGATGGCGTCTACAAGACCATCACCCTCGACTACACCCTCGATTGCAAACGAGCCGGCACCAACCAGTTGCGCCTGCAGATCAAGGGCAGCATCGCGGGCTTCGATCCGCAGTTGCTGCTCGTGCCTGGCCGTCCCGGTCTCGGGATTGCCTTGAAGAAGGATAACGCCAGGCTCGGCGTCAATACCTGGAGCGACTTCGACTCCGGCAAAGTGCCCCTGCTTCAGGCAGTGCTGGTCAAGCAACCGGGTAGCGATATCGAATCCGGCGCATTCAAGGCCAGTGCGACCCTGGTCGTGGACTATCGATGAACAGACTCTACCGTGCGCTCCTGGCGCTTTTACTGCTCGCCCTTGCGCTCTCGGGCAAGGCTGCCGACAACGTGCAGTTCAGTGGCAACCTGATCGCCACGCCGCTGTGCACCCTCAGTGACAAAGGCGGCCGTATCGATGTGCGCTTCCAGCGCAACATCGCCATCAACCGCATCGATGGCCATGAGTATCGTCAGCCGATCCCCTATCAGCTCGACTGCCCCGGCGCGGCGGGTTCGGGCATTGCCTGGCGCATGCGCCTGACCTTGGTGGGTGACCCCACAGCCTTTGATCCGGCGGCGTTGCAGACATCGATTCCCGACCTGGGAATCAAGGTTCTGCTGGACGGTGCCGACCTTGTGGTGGGTATCTCCCGCCCGCTCCAGGTGTCCAACGGTTCGCCACTGCCGCTGCTGGAGGCGGTCCCGGTCAAGCGCCGCGACGCTGTGCTGCAGAGCAAGGACTTCACCGCCTCGGCCTTACTGCTCGCCGAACTCTACTAGGAGCGTCCATGTACAAGATCATCGCAGTCTGTATGACGGCCTGCCTGGTCGGGCAGGCCCAGGCCAACGAGGACAACCTGTTTTTCTCAGGCACGTTGGTCAATGAGCCCTGCGTGCTGGCCACTGAGTCTGAAGCGGTCACGCTCGACTTCGGCAACATCGTCGACAAGGCGCTCTACCTCAATGGGCGTACCCGCGGCGAACCAGTCGTCCTGCGCTTGCAGAACTGCACGCCAGAGGTGGGCGCAAAAGGCGTCAGCATCACCCTGCACGGCGCCGAGAGCATCGACCCCCCTGGCCTGCTCGTGGTTGCCGAAGGTTTGCTGGTGGGCCTGGAGCGCGGCAATGGACAAGCCCTGGCGTTGAACAAGGCCCATCCGATGGGCGATTTGGTCAACGGCGAGAATCTGATCGGCTTCAATGCGTACCTGCAACGCGACCTCCTGGCTGGGCAGATCCTGCAGCCAGGCAGGTTTGAAGGGACGGTCACCTTCTCACTCAGCTACGAATGACAGGACGCCTCGAGGCACCCTGTCTTCGGTGGGTACTACTTGCTCAACGCCTTGCCCACCGCGTTGACGAATACCGCCTGCTCGTCATACAGCGAGCCGGGGCTCTCGGCGTTCTTCCAGGTCGACCACTGCACCACTACCAGACGCTCCGCCGGGTTGATGGCGATGCTCTGGCCGAAGATGCCCAGCGCCCAGAACGTCTGGCCGCTGGTGGCGGTGCGCTTGGGTTCGGCATCGCTGTCTGGGGCCGGCGCGTTGTACCACCACTGATAGCCGTACTGACCCTTGGGTGCGGCGGCCGTCACTGAGCCCTTGGCCTGGGTCCAGTGGGTGGAGCGCGCGATCCAGTCGTCCGGGAGCAGCTTGTCGCCCGTTGGCAATTGTCCGCCACTCAGCACGAACTGGCCGAACCGCCCCCAGTCACGCAACGTGGCATTGAAGCCGTGGCCGCCCATGTCCACCTTGCCGGGCACCAGCGCATGCCAGACCCCGGCCTGTTGCATGCCGTAGCGGCTCCACACGCGGCTCTGCAGGTACTTGGCAATGGTCATGCCGGTGGCATTCTCCAGCACCCGACCGACCAGCCAGGCGCCACCGGTGTTGTACGACCAGACCTCGCCCGGCTTGACCCCGGACTTGCGCTTGACCGACCTCACCAGTTCGAGCACGCAGTGATAGGGATCGGCGGTGGCCTCGCACTGGGTCATGTGCGAAAAGTCCGAATCCTTGGAGGCGTAGTTCTCGTCCCAGATTACGCCCGAGGTGTGTTGCAACAGCTGGTGCAAGGTTACATCCTGCCATTCGGAACCCTCCAGTTCCGGAACATAGCGGCTGATTCTGTCGTCCAGCGACTGGATCTTGCCTTCCTTGACAGCGATGCCGACCAGCACGCTGACCACCGACTTGGCCACCGAGCGGGACGTCCACAAGGTCTGCGGCGTGTTGCCCTTGCCGTAGTACTCGTAGGCGATCTTGCCGTCCTTGAGCACCAGCAGGCCGGTCACGCTCTGGTTGGCCAGGTATTGCGCCAGGTTGTGCGTCTTGCCGCCCAACTGATACTGCACGTCAGTCAGCGTGTGGCTGGCCGGCGGCAAGGGAAATGGCGTGGCGCCGTTCGGGGCGAAGACATCGCCACCGTAGAGGCGGTAGGTGTTGCGAAAGCCCACGACCCGGGTGTCCTGGTCCCAGGTGAGCATATCCCTGGCAGCCGGCAGCACCTTGTCGAAGGGCTGCGGGCAGGGTTCAAGCTCTGGCACGCCGCAGGCCCCCTTGTTGTCGGCTGCCTGCGCCGCACCAGCCAGGGCGGCGAGCGTCAGGGCCAGGATGGAAAGACCGGTGAACGACTTATTTATTGTTGTTGGCCGCATCGGAGGGCTCCTCGTAAAGCGCGGAAATACGCCGTCCCGAGTGTCGACAACTTGAGCGGGCGGGAAAAGCACAATAAATTTGCCTTCACTATTAAAAAAACTAACAGCCAGGAGCGTGCCCATGGCCGAAGACCGACTGCCCCCGCTCAACGCCGTGCGTGCTTTCGAGGCCGCCGCCCGCCTGGGGAGTTATGTCGCGGCCTCCCAGGCGTTGCACGTGACCCAGCCGGCGATCGGTCGGCATGTGAAGAACCTCGAGGCCTGGCTGGGCGTGCGCCTGCTCGAGCGCTCCCCCCGCGGCGTGACCCTCACCCTGCCCGGCGCCCATTACTACAAGGCCGCAGCCGAAGCACTGCAGATCCTTGCCGATGCCGGTGCACGCCTGGCGCAACGGGTAGACGAGCGCTGGCTACGGATCCTCTGCGTGCCGGCGTTCGCCTCACGCTGGCTGACACCGCGCATCGACACCTTGCGCAGCCTGCGCCCGGACCTGAGGATCGCCATCGAGCCCAATGCCACGTTCACCAGCGTGGATGCCCGCCAGGCGGACCTGGGCATCGCCTTCGGCCTGCCGGGTGAGCTGAACGGTGTACGCGAGGTGTTGATCCGCCCGAAGGTGTTCGCGGTATGCGCGCCGAGCTACCTGGCGCAGTTGCCCGCAGGGCTGAGCGCTGCCGACCTGCCCGCCTTGCGGCTGATCCATGTCGATGACGGCACCTGGTGGAACAGCTGGTTCGCGGCCAATGGCCTCAGGGTGCGGGTCAAGGCCGATACCTCGCATATCAGCAACGATATCGTGCTGAACCTGGCCCAGCGCGGCCACGGCATCGCCCTGGCCACCGAAGTGCTGGTCGGACGTGAACTGCGCGAAGGCAGCCTGGTGCGTTGCGTGGAACAGGCCGTGGCGCTGGAGAGCTACCAGTTGCTGACGCCGACTCAGCCGCCGAGTGCCGATGCGTTGTGGTTCATGGATTGGCTGGGGGGCAGCCTGCGCGAAGAGTATCCGGATGCGCTGGTGGTCGCGCAGAAGCCCTCCCATGCGGGTGATACTTGAAAACTACATTCCCTGTACAAGCAGTTATACGACACAGTGCGGTGCTGGTAATGGCGTGTCCGTGCCGAGGCTATCAACCCAAGCTTTAACGGCTTGGTGGTCAATCACGCAGCCAGCGTCAACATCCGCCAGGGCTTCCGATGTCAACCGCACCCTTTCTTCTTCATGGGCCAAAATAGAGCTGGTTTTGATGGTATTCGCCATTATCGGATCTCCTCAGTGTTCGAACTGAAACTAACCTCCGCTCATCAGTGCCTTCAGTAGTGCTCTGTGCTGCGGGGTCTCCTAGCAGTTTGATGCAAAAACAGTGAATGGTCATTCTGCGTCAACGGGCTGCGTAGCCTTGCACCGGCTACGCCGATGGTCGCGGGGCATCGGCGCACCTCCGCTCCCACACGGCGTTGGCTAGAAATCCACCGAGGTGGAGAACAACAACGACCGCGGCGTGCCCAGCCCTCCGGACAGGCCGCTGCCGTCGCCGCCGTTCCACGAGCCGATCCAGTAGGCCTTGTTGGTGACGTTCTGCACGGTGGCACGCAACGTGACCGGCTTGTCCGAGACCTTCAGGGTATACCGGGCCCCGAGATCGAAAATCGTGTAGGACGGCAGCGACAGGTTGTTGGCATCGGTGGCATAGCGCCGGCCGGCATAGTTGGCGTTGCCGGTCAGGGTCAACCCGGGCATCTCGCGCAGATCATACTCGACGCCGAGCTTGGCCAGCACCTTGGGCACCCCGGTGGCCTGGTTGCCTTCGTTTTCCTTGCGTATCGATTGGGTCAGCTCGGCCTTGGTGTAGGACGCACCGCCCAGCAGGCGCAGGCCCGGCTCGAGCTCGCCGAAGAACGACCATTCCAGGCCACGGTTGCGCTGCTCGCCGTACACGCCGTAGATCTGCGTGAGCGGATCGGTATAGGCGCTGGGCTTTTTCACCTGGTAGACACTGACCGTGTGCGCGAAGGTGCCCAGGTCGAGCTTGGCGCCCAGTTCGTACTGCTTGGTCTGGTACGGCGCCATGATCGCGCCGGCGTTGCGCGCGTTGTCCGGGGCGATGCCACCCTGGCTCAGGCCTTCGATGTAGTTGCCGTACAGCGACAGCTCGTCGGTGACCTTTACCAGCAAGGCTGTGGCCGGCGAAACCCGGCTTTCATCGTAGGGCTTGGAAGTACGCTGGTGGTTGCCGTTGTAGTTCGACGCGCGCACGTTCTGGTGGCGTGCACCGACGGTCCACTGCACCTTGTCATCGAGGAACGACATCGTGTCGAGCAAGGCTTCGCTGCTCAGCCGGGCGCGCATGCGCGAGGTGACGTTGCCGTACTCGCCGATCTCCGGGCGCGGGCCATAGTCCAGGTTGTAGTAGTTGGTGAGGATGCGTGTCGGCAGGCGCTTGTCCTTGAAACTGTTCTCGGAGTCGTAGCGGGTGGCCGCCAGCGACCAGGCGTGGTCCACCGGGCCAGTGGCGAAGCGCCCGCGCAGGCCGACCTCGCCGGACTTCTGCTCGCCATCGCGGGCAGAGCGGATCGGTGTGGCGGAGATGTCGCCGGCATCATTGAGCAGCATGCCGCTGGTCATCAGCGCGTTGTAGCCCCCTTCCCGATGGCCCCAGCCGGCGAATGCGGTGAGCGAGTCGTTGAGGTCGTACTCGCCGCGCAGCACCACGGTGTCGGTGTCGTTGACGGTGTAGCCCCACTCCGGGGCCAGCGAGTGATCGCCCTTCTTGGCCTTGGGCAGGTGGGTCACGCCGGGGCTGATCGAGGCGATACCGAAATAGTTGACCCCGTCCATGCGTTCGCGCTGGTGGTAGTAGTCCAGCGACGCCCTCGCCCGCTCGCCGCGCCAGTCCAGGGCCAGGGACGACAGCTGCATGCGGTGCTGCTGGTCGTCCACCGGGGTGTCGCCGTCGCGGTAGACGCCATTGAAGCGCACGCCGAACTGCTTCTGGTCGCCGAAGCGGCGGCCGATATCGGCATGCATGCCAGCCAGGCCATCGGACTCGTAGGAGGCGGTCAACCGGGCCAGGGGCTCGTCGCCGGCACGCTTGGGCACGATATTGATGCTGCCGCCAACGCTGCCGTCTGGCGGCATGCCGTTGAGCAGCGCCGACGGGCCCTTGAGCACTTCGATGCGCTCGGCAAGCTCGGTGGAGCCGCGCATGTTCGGCGCCATGCTCGGCAGGCCGTTGAAGGTGATGTCGTTGCCGGTACTGTACAGGCCGCGAATGAAGAAGGTCTCGAAGATGCCGCGCTTGCTCGGCACATAGACCGAAGGATCGGTGGCACCGATCACCGCGCCGATGTCCTGGGCCTGGCGGTTCTCGATGTATTCCTTAGTGTAGCTGATGGCGTTGAACGGGGTTTCGCTGAAGTCCTTGTTGCCCATCAGCCCTACCCGGCTGCCCGAGCCGACCTGGCCCCCGGCATATTCCGGTGGCGGGGCACCGAGGGCGTCACGGGTTTCCTGCACCAGGGTTTCCGGCAGGGTCAGGCCCTCTTCCTTCACATCGGGGGGCTGCTGCTGCGCCGAGGTGGTGCTGCGTGGCGGTTGCGCGAAGGCATTGCCGGCGATGGCGGCCATGCCCAGCAGCACGGCCATGCGCAAGGCCCTGCGGGGTAGTTTCGGGGCCTGGGGATGTTGCAGTGGAGGCATGAGGGATTCCTTTCGGGACAGAATGGTAATGCTTCTCATTAGTCATTCCGTACGAATCGGCGAATCCCTCAACAGAAATTACACTCAAATGGCCACTATCGGTTTCACATCTGTACCGGCCTCATCGCCGGCAAGCCGGCTCCCACAGGAATCGCGCCTGGCTGCAGTTTCTGTGGGAGCCGGCTTGCCGGCGAATGGGCTGCGTAGCAGCCCCCCTTTCAGGAAGTCAGCCCTGATACCCCTTCACCACCTCGTCCGCCACCCGCTCCAGGCAGGTCACGCTGGCGGTGCACAGGTACCAGGTCTGCGGATCGACGAACACCACATGGCCACTCTTCCACGCCTTGGTCTGGCGCAGCAGCGGGTTGTCCAGGGTCTCGCGGTCCAGCGCGGCGCGGCGCTCCATCACCGCGGTGCGGTCGATCACATAGAGGATGTCCGGGTCGGCCTGGTGGATGAACTCGTTGGAGATCGGCTGGCCGTGCAGGCCGGCCTGCATGTCGTCGCTGGCCGGCTTGACCCCGAGGGTGTCGAAGATGAAGCCGTAGCGCGAACGCACACCGTAGGCGGTGAACGCGCCGTTGTTGTGCAGCACCACCAGCGCCTTTTCCGGGCGCCCGTCGGTCACCTTGCGCACCTGGGCCACCTTGGCATCGATGCGCGCGGCGGTTTCCCGGGCCAAGTCTTCCTTGCCGAGAATGTGCCCGACAGTCAGCAGGTGCTGCTTGGCGGTGTCGATGACATTACCCTGGCGGTTGTCCATGTCGATGTCGTAGTGCACCGTCGGGGCGATCTGGCTCAGCTCCTGGTAGCTCTGCGCCTGCAGCGGCGAGATCAGGATCAGGTCGGGCTTGAGCGCATGCAGGCGTTCAAGGTTGGGCTGGATGGTGGTGCCGACGTCGGCCACCTTGGGGTCGTCGCGGTACTTGGCCAGGAAGCCCGCGACATAGTCCTTGGCGATGCCGACCACCGGCGCGCCGAGTTGGTCGAGGGTGTCCAGTTCGCTCATGTCGAAGGCCACCACGCGCTGCGGCTGGTGTTCGACCAGCGTGGTGCCCAGGGCGTGTTCGACCTTCACCGGGGCGTAGTCGGCGCTGGCGGCGCGCGCCTGCTCCGGCGGGGCCTGGTCGCAGCCCGGCAACGTGGCCGCCACGGCGGCGGCCAGCAGTATCTTGCAGATTCCGTTCATACCAGCTCTCTCGATAGTGATGGGTTGAAGTAGTTGCAGACGAAACCGTGCGCGCTCGGCAGGATCTCGAACGCCAGGCCGAACAGCGCGCGCAGGTTGGCCTCGGTGACCACCTCGGCGACCGGCCCGTGGCTGTGCACCGCGCCCTGCTTCATGGCGACGATGTGGTCGGAATAGTTGGCGGCAAAGTTGATGTCGTGCACCACCAGGATCACCGTGCGCCCCTGCTCGTCGCAGAGCCTGCGGATTGCCTGCATGATCTGCACCGCGTGCTTCATGTCGAGGTTGTTCAGCGGCTCGTCGAGCAGCAACAGGTCGGTGCGCTGGGCGATGGTCATGGCCAGGAAGGCCATCTGCCGCTGGCCGCCGCTGAGTTCGTCGAGGTAGGCGCGGCGCAGCGCTTGCAGCCCCAGGAAATCCAGGGATTCGTCGATTACCTGGTGGTCGTCGGCGGTCAGCAGCCCGCGGCTGTAGGGAAAGCGGCCGAAGGCGACCAGTTCCTCGACGGTCAGGCGCAGGTTGAAGTCCAGTACCTGGCGCAGGGTGGCCACGCGGCGGGCGTAGTCGGCGATGGCGATGCGGCCGATGTCCAGGCCGTCGAGCAGGATGCGCCCGCGGCTGGCCGGCAGCAGCCGAGCCATGCACATCAGCAAGGTGCTCTTGCCGGCGCCGTTGGGGCCGATCAGCGAGGTAACCTGGCCGGCCGGGAACGTCAGGCTCACGTCTTCGAGCACGGTCTTGTCGCCATAGGCCTTGTGCAGGTGTTCGAGGGTGATCATGGGGTGCCTCGGGTACGGACCATCAGCGCGAGGAAGTACGCGCCGCACACCAGGTTGACGAGGATGCTCACGCTGGTCCGGTAGTTGAACAGATGCTCGACCAGCAGTTGGGCGAGCAGGAACATGCCGATGGCCACGGCGCAGGCCAGTGGCAGGGTCACCTGGTGCCGGGCGCTGCGCGCCAGGGCATAGGCGATGTTGGCGACGAACACCCCCATGAATGCGGTTGGCCCCACCAGGCTGGTGGACACCGCTACCAGCACGGCGATCAGCGCCATCTGCAGGCGCAGGCAGCGCCCATGGTCCAGGCCCAGGGCAATGGCTTGGTCGCGACCCAGCGCCAGCACGTCAAGCACCCGTGTGCCGCGCGCCACCAGCACTGCCACTGCCGCCACCAGCAGGCCCGAGTACAGCACCTGGGCCGGCTGGGCGCGGTTGAACGAGGTATAACCCAAGCCTTGCAGGATGGAGAATTCCCCCGGGCTGGTCTTGAGCTGGATGAACTGGGTGAAGGTGCCCAGCACCATGGTCAGCACCAGCCCCAGCAGTAGCAGGCGGTAGACATCCCCGCGCCCTTCGCGCAGCAGCCAGCGCTGCAGCAGCCACGAGTAACCGAGCATCAACGCGATCGACAGCAACGCGTTGCCCTGCGCGCCGAGCAGCGCCACGCTGCCGGTGCCCAGCCACAGCACCAGCACGGCCTGGAACAACAGGTAGATGCCTTCGTAGCCCATGATCGCTGGGGTCAGCACCCGGTTGCCGGCCAGGGTCTGGAAGATCACCGAGGACAAGGCGATGCACACCCCGGCCACCACGATCGCGCCCAGGCGCACTAGGCGCTTGGGGATCACGTAGCTGAAGTCCAGGCCCGAGCCCAGCAACAGGAACGCCAGCGCCAGGGCCGGCAGCAACAACCAGGCGGCGCGGCGCATCATTTGCACTTCCACAGGATCAGCACCAGGAACAGCACACCGCCGACACTGCCGGCGGTCAGGCCGATGGGCACTTCGTAGGGGTGGATCAACAACCGGCCAAGTATGTCGCAGGCCAGCAGCAACGCCGCGCCGCACATGGCGACGATGGGCAAGGTGCGCTTGAGGTTCTCGCCGTAGCGCAGCGCAACCAGGTTCGGCACCACCAGGCCGACGAAGGGGATCGCGCCCACGGTGATCACCGTGGCCGACACGGTCACCGCTACCAGCACCAGACCGAGGATCGCGGTGGCCGCGTAGTTCAGGCCGAGGCTGGTAGCCATGCCCTCGCCCATGCCCAGCACGGTGAAGCGCTGGGCATATAGATAGGTGAGCACGACGATCGGCAGGATCAGGTAGATGATCTCGTAGTTGCCCTCGATCACCCGCGAGAAGTCGCCTAGCAGCCAGCCCTGCATGCTCTGCAGGATGTTGTGGCGATAGGCATAGAACTCGGCGATGGCGCTGAGCACGCTGCCGTACATCAGGCCGATCACTGGCACCAGCACCAGGTTGGTGAAGCGGATGCGGCGGATGATCGCCACGTACACCAGGCTCGCCAGCAGGCAGAACACCAGGGCGAACAGCATGCGCCCGGTAGCCCCGGCTCCCGGCAGTACGGTCAGGGCCACCAGGATGCCCAGCTTGGCCGCATCCAGCCCGCCACAGGTGGCGGGCTCGACGAAACGATTACGCACGATCTGCTGCAGGATCACCCCGCAGATCGACAGGCCGACACCCGTCAGCACCAGTGCCGTCAGGCGTGGCAAGCGGCTGGCGGTGAGGGTCAGCCAGGCATCGTCGGAGGCGGACAGCAAGGCCGACCAGGACATCTGGCTGGCCCCGACCATCAATGAAACACCACACAAGAGCAACAACAGCGTTGGCAGCAGCACCCGACTCAAGCGGTCACTCCATCGCCTGCGGCCTCACCGATGCGCCAGCCTTTGGCGGCCCGGCGCTGCTCGAGGAAGTGCGCGTACAAGCCACCTTCGGCAGCCAGCTGGGCATGGGCGCCCTGTTCGCGGATGCGCCCTTCGTCCAGCACCACGATCTGGTCGGCCATGGCCACCGTCGACAGCTGGTGGGCAATGACAATCAGCGTGCGCTTGCCGCGCAACCGCGCCAGCGCTTCGGCGATGGCCGCCTGGTTCTCGGCGTCCAGCGCCGCGGTGGCCTCGTCGATCAGCAGGATCGGCGCGTCCTTGATCAGCGCCCGCGCAATCGAGATGCGCTGGCGTTCGCCGCCGGACAGACGTGCACCGCCCTCGCCCACCGGCGTGTGCAAACCTTCGGGCAGGCGTTCGAGGATCTCCTGCACCCCGGCCAGTCGCGCCGCTTCGAGCACTTCGGCCTCGCTAGCGTCGGGTTTGCCCAGGCGGATGTTGTCGGCGATGCTGCCCTGGAACAGGTAGGCGTCCTGGAAGATCTGGCTGATCTGCCCGGCCAGCTGTTCGGCGGACATCTGCCGCACATCCACCCCGCCAACCTTGACCCGGCCGTGGGTAACGTCGAAGAAACGGGCGATCAGGCGCACCAGGGTAGTCTTGCCCGACCCCGACGCGCCGACCAGCGCTGTCATGCTACCGGGCGCGATGTCCAGGCTGACCTCGCGCAGCACCTCGGGCTGGTCGTCGCCGTAACGGAATCCGACCTGCTCCAGCTGCACCGAACCGTCGACCGGCGCCTGCGGTGCGGCGGGCTCGGGCAGCGGCTTGACGGCCAGCAGCTCGGCCACCGCCTGCAACTGGCCACGGGTGCCGCGCAGCACCTCGCTGTAGCCGGCCACGTCCAGCAGCGGGTCGATGAAGCGGGTCGCCAGCACCAGCGCGACCAGGGTGCTGATCACCGTTGCGTTGTCGAAGCCTGCGCCGGCCTGCTCGCCAAGCCACAGCGTGGCTACCACCAGCAAGGCGGCGAAGCTGACCTGCACCGCCCAGACGTTGAGCACCGATGACAACGCCGACAGCTGGATCAGCTTGCGCGCCGCCTGCTGTTGCTGGGCCACGGCCTGCTCCAGGAAGCGCGTGCCGCCCTGCTCGCCATTGAACGCGCGCAGCACCGACTGCGCCTGGGCGAACTCGACCATGCACTGGCTGGTCTGCGCGGTGTCGCGCTGGTAGCGCTGGTCGGCGCGTTGGCCAAGGCGCATCGTCGCCAGCATCACCAGCGCCAGCAGCGGCAGGCTGAGCAGGGCCACCAGGCCCAGGCGCAGGTCGACCAGCAACAGCGCAACGAGGATCACCAGCGGCGTCACCACCCCGGTGAACAGCGGCGTGAACACATGGGCCGGCAGTTGCGCGATCTCCATCATGCCCTGGGTGGTGACATGGCTCAGGCGCGCGGTGTTGGCGGCATTGAACCAGCCCACCGGCAGCGTGCCGACATGCTCGCCCAGGCGCTGGCGGCCACCGCGCAGCACGGCAATGCCCACCGCGATGCCGGCCTTCTCCACCCGGCGCCGCAGGTACCAGCACACCACCACGCCCAGGGCCAGCAGTGCCAGCCACTGGCCGGCGGCCTCCAGCTGGTTGCCCAGCAGGTGACGCAGGATCGGCACCAGGGTGACGATGGTCAGCCCGCACAGCACGCCATACACCAGCGCCAGGCGGATGTAACGGCGCAGGAACACGGCGTCGTCGCCGAGCAGTCGAACGAAAATCCCCAACATGATCAGTGCTCCTCCACCTGCGCGGTCGCCCGCGTCTTCGCATAGCCGCCGGCGGCCCACAAGCGGGCATACAGGCCGCGACGGGCCAGCAGTTCGTCGTGATTGCCGCGCTCGGCGACCGTGCCCTGGTCCAGCACCAGGATCTGGTCGGCGTGCATCACCGTGTCCAGGCGATGAGCGATCACCAGCAGCGTGCGCCCCTGGGCGAAGCGCGACAGCGCCTGTTGCAGCTTGACTTCGTTCTCGGCGTCGGCCGCCGCGGTGGCTTCGTCGAGCACCAGCACCGGCGGGTCGAGCAGCACCGCGCGGGCAATGCTCAGCCGTTGCAGTTCGCCGCCGGAGAACTGCACGTCCTCGCCGATCACCGCGTCGTAGCCGCGCGGCTGGGCGAGGACGCGCTCGTGGATATTGGCGATGCGCGCCGCCGCCTCGATCTGCTCCTGGCTCGCCGAAGGCCGGCCCAGGGCAATGTTCTCGCGCACGCTGGCATGGATCAGGCGCACGTCCTGCAGGACGAAGCCGATGCGTCGGTACAGTTGCGCGCTGTCGATCTGCCGCAGGTCGACGCCGCCCAGGGTGATACGCCCGGCACTGGGATCGAAGAAGCGCAGCAACAGGCGCGCCAGGGTCGACTTGCCGGCGCCCGAGGCGCCGACCACCGCCGTGACCGTGCCCGGTTCCAGGGCGAACGACACCTCGCTCAGCACCGGATTGCGCGGGTCGTAGTGATAGCCCAGGCCCTGCACCTCGATGCGTGCATCGGCCGGCAGCTTGCCGGCGCCCTGGCCGTCGGTCTCCAGCACCGGCGTATTCAGCAGCGCCTGCACGCGCTGAGCGGCACCGGTGGCGTTGTTCAGGTCGTGGGTGATATAGGCCAGCAACAGCAGCGGCGCACAGATGCCCGGCGCCACCAGGGCGAACGGCAGTACCTGCACCGGGGTGATCCAGCCCAGGCCGACGAACAGCGTGCCGAACGCCAGCACCACGCCCAGTACCGATACCGGCGCGATCATCGCGTTGGCATTGGCCATGGCGCTGACCAGCGGCCGGGTGAAGTCGGTGAAGGCAGCGGCGAAGGCGTCCACCGCCTCGCGGTAGCTGCCATGGGCCTTGCGCTGGCCACCGAAGGCCTTGACCACCGGGATGCCGTTGACGAACTCGACCACCGCCTGGTTGATCCGCCCCATGCCGGCGCCGAAGGCCTGCATGTTGCGGGCGCTGGCCTGGTGGGCACGGGCGAAGAACAGGAAGAACAGCGGGAACGGCAGCATCGACACCAGCGCCATGCGCCAGTCCATGGCGAACAGGTAGACGATCGACGTCAGCACCGCCCCGGCGCTGCGTCCGAGGGTGGTGTAGAAGTGCGCGGTGAGGCTGTGCAGGATGCCGATATCGTCCTGCATGGCCTGCTTCACCTCGCCGGAGGCGCGGCTGGTGAACCAGCCCAGCGGCACCCGTGCCAGGCGGCGGATGATTGCCAGGCGCAGCGTGCCGGTGATGTGGTTGTCGGCCAGGTGGGCCACCAGGTCGCCCAGCGAAATCAGGGCCATGCCGACGAACAGGCAGCCCAGCCCCAGCACGATCACCGGCCAGGCCTGGGCGACGCCCTGCCCTTCGGCGAACGCCAGCCGGGCGACCTCGGCGATCGCGGCCAGGGGCGCCAGGCTGAGCATGGCGCCCAACGCGGCGAGCAACCCGGCGATGATCAAGCGCCCGCGAATCGGCGCCAGCACTGCGGCGACCGGCCCCTTGGCGGGCTGTTCCACCGCCACCCCTTGTTCAACACTCATGAATGCTCCTTTTCAGCACGAGGAGCAGGCCGGGCAGCCACTTTGGCGCCTGGCCCGCCAGTCCTTCTCAACCTGTATTCCGTACGAGGCGGGCAAACCCGCAAAAAACAATGCCCACGCTCAGGCGCCACTGCCGATGCGGTAGCGCCTGCAGGTGCGCATGCCGGCGGCGATGTACTTCTCTACCGAGGACACCGACACCCGCAACTCGGCGGCGATGGCGCGATGGGCCATGCCGTCGAGCCGGCACAGCAGCAGGGCCTGGCGGGCCTTGGGCGAATGCCGTTGCAGGGCGCTGTCGATCGCACCCAGGGCCTCGACCACCAGCGCCCGCGCCTCTTCCGACGGCACCCGCGGCTCGGGCTGCAGGCCATGGTCCTCGAGGTAACGGGTTTCACGTTGGCGGCGGCGGTACAGGTCGATGACCTTGCCGTTGGCGATCTGCGTCAGGTGGCAGCGCGACTGTTCCGCCGTCGGCACCTGGCCCTTGTTCATCAGGTGCAGGTAGATATCGTGGGCCAGGTCCGCCGCGTCCACCGCGTTGCCCAGCTTGCGGCGCAGCAGCTCGCACAACCAGCCGTGATGATCCTGATACAGCTGTTGCAGCTGTTGACGAAGCGCGAACGTTCCGTTGTCCACGGTACCTCTCCCTGAGCGTGGTGCATTCCAGACGGCTTCCTTTGACGTGCGCCAATCTAGATGATAATTATTTGCATCTTTCTCACCATAACGAATCCTCGGGATTCACGCAATGCACCCCGGTGGTGCGAACCCTCTGCGCGGCCACTCACCGCGATCCACGGATGGCAGTGAAGGCCGACGCGGGCCTTGATCGATCGAACAGCAGGAAGCTAACCATGTTGGAACGCAACACCACCCTACCCTCGCCCCAGGCCCTGGATGAACACGAAGAACTCGCCTGGTTCGCCCAGCAACAGCAACCCGAGCAGCTGCACCGGCAACTGGGCGCCTGGCGCCTTGGGCCCACGGCCGACCTGTCGCTGCTGGCCCTGGCCGTGCAGGCGGTGGTCGAAGCCACGCCGGGCCTGAATAGCCGCTACCACTTCAGCGACGATGGCGACCTGTACAAGACCCAGGAACCCGGCTGGTACCCGTGCCTGCGTATCGAACGGAGCGCGGCCGAGGGCATGGACGCCCTGCTGCGGACGCGCCAGGCGGCGCCCTGGGATTCCACCACGCAGCCGCCGTTCGAGGCCCTGCTGCTGGCCGGCGATCACCAGGCTGCGCTCGGTCTGCTCTGCCATGCGGTGCTGCGACAGCCGCCACAAGCCCTGCTCGAACGTATCCGCACCGCCTATGACGTCCAGGCCGGCGACCAGCCACTGGTGCTCGAACCGTTGTCGCAGGCGCCTTCGACGGACATCGCGCAACGCATCCTCGACGCGTTCCGCCAGGCATTGGCGGAGCCTGACATGACCCTGGACGATGACTTCTTCGACATGGGCGGCCACTCGCTGCTGGCCACCCGGATCATCGGGCGCTTGCAGGGCGAGCATGGCATCGAACTGCGCTTCAGCGACTTCTTCGCCTCGCCCAGCGCCTCGGCGCTGGCCACACGCGCCAAGCTGAGCCAAGGGCAAGCCAGCCAGGCCAGCGATCAGGCCGTGGATATCCAGCAGGCGCCGATGGCCCTGGCCCAGGCGTCGTTGTGGCGTGCCTGTGCGGCCTTCGACTACGGCACTATCTTCAACCTGCCCTTTGCCCTGGACTTCCACGACCCGGTGGACGAGGCGCTGCTGCAGCAGGCCTTCACCGACCTGCTGGAGCGCCATGCCAGCCTGCGCACCACCTACCATGGCGAGGGCGACGACGCCTGCCAGCGCATCGTGCCGCTGGCCGAGCTGGGCCGTTTCAAGTGGTTCTGGAACAGCGCCGAAAGCGCTGGCGCGAGCCTGGCCAGCGAGGCTAAGCACCGCTTCGACCTGGCCCGCGAACTGCCACTCAGGCTACGCATGCTGCGTGACCCGCACAGTGGCCACCAGGTGCTGTCGTTCCTGGTCCACCACATGGCCATCGACGAGTGGTCGCTGAACGTGATCATGGCCGAACTGGTCGAGGCCTACCTGGCCCGCGCCCAGGACCGGGCGCCGCAATGGCCCGCGGCGGCGCGCACCTTCCACGAATTCGCCCTGGCCCAGAGTGCCCAGGGCCCGAACCCGCGCCACCTGGCGTACTGGACCGAGCTGCTGCGCGACGCCACCCGCGGTCTCGCCCTGCCCGCCTGCGATGACGCCACGCTGCTGCCCGCCGACCAGGCGACCACGCGTGCGCGCTGGCTGGAGCTGCGCCCCGAACCCGGCATGCTGGAGCAACTGGGCGCCAGTGCCCGGCTGCATCAGTCATCGCTGTTCAGTGTGATCTACACCGCCATCGCCCTGTCGCTGCACAAGCTCGGCAACCTCTCGGACCTGGTGATCGGCACCTCGGCGTCCGGGCGCACCGACCCTGCGTATTTCGACACCGTCGGTTACTTCACCACCATGGTCGCCCACCGGGTGCAGTTCGCCCCCGAACAGTCGCTGGCCGGGTTGCTGGGCGAGGTGACGCGGATGATCAACGACTCGATGGCCTATGCCGACGTGCCCATGGAGACCATCCAGCAGGCGCTGGGCATGACCCCCGCCGAGGGCCTGATGTTCGATGTGTATGTGCAGATCCACGCCAACAACGCCCTCAATGGCGCGTTGCAGGCACCCGATGGCCGGGCTATCCGCTACAAGCAGATCGACCCGGACAAGAGCGAGTCGATGTTCGGCCTGCAGTTCGAGATCATGGAAGATGTGTTCGATGGCCAACGCTCGCTGCGCCTGGTGGTCACCTACCGCAGCGATCGCTACAGCGGTGCTCAGGTCGAGCGCCTGTGCGCGATGATTTCGGCGGCGTTCGGTGTGTTGGCCGAGGTGGATGGCGGCCGGCGGGCTTTGGCTGCGGTGGTTTTGTAGTTCAAGGTGGGCGGCGCTTCTGGGATTGAGCGTCGCCTGCTATGTGTTTGGCGAAAGAGGTTCAGCGCCTTCAAGATCGAGCGCCGCCCGCGCGGCGCATCGCTGGCAAGCCAGCTCCCACATCTGTTTCGGGCCAGTTATGCCTGCGCCGCCGCGGCTGTACGCCTTGTGGGTACGACACGGTCTCAGCGTGGGCATCACTGGCGTCCCACTTGTCTCAAGACATGCACCAAGGCGGACAGCGACAACTTCACAGGACAGACTGGCCCGAAACAGATGTGGGAGCTGGCTTGCCAGCGATGCGCCGCGCGGGCGGCGCTCGATTTCATAGGCGCAACATCCCTCCCGGCGAACACCTCGCAGCCCAAACGCCAATCACCCCTCCGGCAACCCATAGCGCTGGAACGACGAGCGTTGCGGCACCCGATACTGCGCCCGGCCCAGCAACTGGTTGACGATCACCGCATTGCGCACCGGCCCCAGCCCCAGGTCCGGCGAGCCGACACCATGCTGGAAGATCTCGGCGTTCTGCACGAACACGCGGCCACTGCCGCCATCGCAACGCTGCGCGGTGAAATCCTCGCCGACGATGCAGTCGCCGTGCGCGTCGGTGGCCAGCACCGAACCCTTGAGCTGCTCGAACCATTGCGGCCAGGCATGGGCATAGCCGGTCGCCGCGACAACCGCGTCGGCTTCCAGCGTTGCCCGTTGCTCCAGCTGGCTGTGCCGGAAGGTCATGCGCAGCCCCGCCGAGCCCAGCTCCTCGACCGTCTCCACGTCACAGCTGGACAACAGCGTCAGCCCAGGTTCGCGCCCGCCGATGGAGCGTTCGTAGATCAGGTCGTAGATCGCGCCGATGGTCGAGAAGCTGATGCCTTTGTACAACAGGCCCTGCTGGGCGACGATCTCCCGACGTTTGTCCCGCGCCAGGGTGTGGAAGTAGTTCATGTACGCCGGCGTGAAACACTCCTGGCCGAGCTTGGAGTACTCCATGGGGTGGAAGCCTCCCGAGCGGGTGATCCAGTGGATCGACGCCCCCGCCTCCACCTGCTCCGGGGTCAGCGCGTTGAACAGCGCCAGCACGCACTCCGCGGCGCTCTGTCCGGAACCGACCACCACCACGCGCCGGCACTGCTCCAGCTCGCCCTGACGCTTGCCGAACTCTGCCGAGTGCAGCAACGGCGCCTGGGTGCGGGTGCGCGCCCAGGCCGGCAACCATGGCCGGGTACCGAGGCCAATGGCCAGGTCGCGGCTGCTGTAGCGCCGCTCCAGGCCCGACACCGACACGCTGTCGATGACGAAGCGTTCGCTGGCGTTGTCGTAACGCACGCCCGTGACCTCCTCGCCAAAATGACAGCCCGGCAGTTGGCCCGCCGCCCAGCGGCAATAGTGGTCGTACTCGCGCCGGGGCACCTGGAAATGGTCGTAGTAGTAGAACTGGAACAGGCGATCATGCTGGTGCAGGTAATTGAGGTAGCTCAGCGGGTGACAGGGATCGGCCAGGGTCACCAGGTCGGCCAGGAATGGCACCTGCAAGGTGGTGCCGGGCAGCAGCAGGCCCTCGTGCCAGCGGAACTGCGCCTTGCGCTCGAGGAACGCGCAGCTCAGGTGCGGGTGGCGCGACAGCAGCGCGGCCAGGCCCAAGTTGAACGGTCCGATGCCGATGCCGGCGATATCCAGGTGTGCGATGTCCATATGCTCGATGATTTCCCAAGAACGATGATTGGCGCCCCAGGCCAGGCCCAGGGCGATTGATTCAGGCCGGTGGTTTCACACGGGGGCGCTGACGAGCAGGCGCTCGACCTCTTCCACCGTGCGGCACGGCAGCAACTGCGCGGGCGACAGGCGCACCGCGAAGGCTTCGCCCAGGCGTGCCGCCAGCGGCTTGAGGTGCTGCGGCCGCAGGCCCATGGCGAGGAAATCCCTGGCCGGCTGTGTGGCGCCGAGCACCTGCTGGTAGATCGCCAGCACCTGGGCATGACGCTGCGGGTCGCTGGGCACAGCCGCCGGTATCGGCGCCTGCTCGGTGTCACCTTCAAGCAAGGCGCGGGCGAGCCTGCGGTCCGGCTTGCCGTTGGCGGTCAACGGCAAGGCGTCGACCTCGACAAACCGTGTGGGCACGTGGGACTGCGGCAGCAGGGCCCGGGCATGTTCGCGCAACGCCACGGCGCCGGGCGGCGCACCATGGCGCCGTACATACAGCGCGCCGATGCAGGCCTCGCCCTGTAGCGTGTCGCCGTAATCCACTACCAGCACCTGCTGCACCGCCGGATGGCGGATCAGCTCGATCTCGATGTCCGGCAGCGACACCCGCACGCCACGCACCTTCACATAGCCATTGACCCGGCTGTCGAACAGCAGCACGCCGTCCTCGCGGTAGCGGCCCCGGTCACCGGTACGGAAGGCACGCACTGGCGCGCCGTGCTCGTCGGGCACATTGACGAAGTCGTTCTGCACCAGTTTGCCGTCCTCCAGGTAGCCCAAGGCCAAGCCCACCCCACTGGTGTGGATACGACCGGCGACGCCCTGCGGGCAATGCGCGCCGTGCTCATCCAGCAGCCAGTAGCGGTTGCCCGGCAGTGGCCGGCCATAGGGCACCCTGGCGCGGTCCTGTTCACCGATTTCGTGCCAGATGCTCCAGATGGTGGTCTCGGTCGGGCCACCCAGGGACACCAGGCGCGCCTCGGGCAGTTGCTCGCGTAGTTCGGCGATCACCGCCGGTTTGATGTAGTCGCCGCCCTGGGCCAGCAGGCGCAGGCTGCGCAGACCATCACCCTGACGGCAGGCCAGGAGCATTTCGAGGATGGCCGGCACCGAGCACCAAAGGCTCACACCGTGCTGCCTGACCAACTGGTTCCAGCGCAGCGCATCCTTTTCCTCGCCGGGCTCGGGCAGCACCAGCGCCGCCCCGGCGCACAGGCTGCCGAACACGTCGAACAGCGACATGTCGTGGTGCAGCGGGGTCACCGAGATGAACACATCGTCGCGGCTGACCTGCCACTGCGCCAAGGTGCTGCCGATGACGTTGGCGGTGGCGCGGTTGTTCAGCACGACGCACTTGGGCTTGCCGGTGGTGCCGGAGGTGTACAGGTAGTAGGCCGGCACGGTGCTCGCCGATAAGGCCGCCAGGCCCGTCAGGTCCAGGGCTGCCGGAGGGCTGGCCTGCAGTGGCGCGACGGCGTCGACCACCAGTGCCGGCTGGCAGTTGTCCAGCAGATAGCGCAGGCGCTCCTCGGGCGCCGCCGCGTCGATCGGTACCCAGACCAGCCCGCTCAGGGCGCAGGCCAGGGCCGTCATGGTGTGCTCAGGACCGCGTGGCAGGCAAATGGCGACCACCTGGCCGGGGCGCAGCCCGCGGGCCTGGAATGCCCCGGCAATGCGCTTCACACCCTCCCCCAGTTCGGCATAGCTGATGCGCCGCTCGCCATGCAGCAAGGCGATGCGTCCATTGTCCGGGCCGAACAGGTTGTGGGCGATGCGCCCAAGGAAATCGACCGGCTCGGCCTGCGCCTCGCTGCTGTTCAGGCGGTAGTGGCCAAGGTCGATGAATTGCCGTGCGTTGACTTCGAATGCAGCCTGCCCGGCCAATTGCGCCACCGCCTGGTTCAAGGCTGCGAGCAACTGCCCGACCCAGCGGCCATCGACCGCTTCACGGGCATAGTCGATCTCGAACGCCAGCCCGCCCTCGGCGGTGTTGCAGAATCGGATGTCCATGGCCACCTGCGGCGTCTGGGTCAGGCCCGCGCTCAGGGACATCGGGCCATCGACCGCGCCCACTGGCCAGGACAGGCCGTTGGTCAGCACCACCGGTAGCGCCGGGCCTGGGCCGTTGCTGTCGTACAGCAGGCGGGCCAGGTCCACGCCGGAGAACGCCAGATGCTGCAAGCCCTCCAGCACATCGGCCTGCAGGCGCTTGGCGCGCTCGGCCAGGCTGGGCAGGCCGCGCTGCCAATCGACGGCGATGAAGCTGGAGCGGTTGGCGAATGCGCCGTCCTGGGGCGGCGCCACCGGCACCGCCACGCACAGGCTGCCTTCGTCGAGCCAGTGGCCGAGCACTTCCAGCACCACGGCCATGATCGCCGAGTTCTTGAACAGGCCCTCACGAGCACCGGCGCGGCTCAATGCCTTGAACGCTTGGGCGGAGATTACCTGACGCTGGCGGGCGTATCGGGCCACGCCGACCTTGTCCAAGGCTTGCCGCCTCGGCAGCCTTGGCGCGCCGTCGACCTCGGCCAGCTTTGACTTCCAATACTCGGCATCGGCCTTGCGCACCTCGCTCTGGTCGATGACAGCCGCCGTGGGCTCGCTGGCCGTCAGCGGCTGGCAGTGACCGTCGAACAACTCGACCATCAAGGTAGCGATGGAGCGTCCATCGAGAATCAGCGCATCGAAGCGCACGAACACCACCAACTCGCCTTGTGGCAACTGGAAGGCGGTCACATTCCAGGGCGGCCCGGCCAGGTCGAACAGCGCATGGGCATAGTCCTCGCGACGGACCTCAAGCTGCGCCTGGGCCTGCTCGGCCGTCAACCCGTGCAGGTCGATCACCTCCAGGTTGACCTGCACCTGGTCGCTTATCGACTGGGTCAATGCCTGGGCATCGATGCGGGTGCGCAGGCTGTCGTGGCGGCGCACCATGTCCGTGAGGCGGCTGCGCAGCAGCGCCAGGTCCATGCGCCCGCGATACTCGCGGAACTCCTGCATGGCCACGCCGCCCAGCGGCAGATGCTCGCCACGCCCCAGCAGGTAAGCCTGTTGCAGAGCGTTCAGTGGTCGATCCCGGCTCGCCGCAATCGCCAATGGCTGGTGCAGCGCGCCCGTGTCGGCAGCCACCGCCACAGCCAGGGCGATGAAGCGCTCGAACAGTGCCTGGACCCAGTCAGCGGGCAATGCGTCCAGGCGCACGTCCCAATTGATCAGCAGGCCGCCGTCGGCCCGCGCCACCTGCGCGTCCAGGGCCACCTGCGGGCCCTGGGAGATCACCCAGTCCATCGGCCCGAACACCCGGCTCACCCGCTCGGAGAACAGCTCGCCGCCAGGCAGGTCCAGCCCTGCGGTGAACACCACCGGTGCCAGTTGCGGCGTACCGTGATGGCGCGACAGGTCGCGCATCAGGTCCACGCCCGGATAGGCGCTGTGCGCCAGACGCTCCACCAGTTGCCGATGCAGGTCCCGGCACAGCGCGGCAAGGTTGGCGACTCCGCTGAAGTCGACATCCACCAGCACCAGGTTGGCGAACTCGCCAACGATGCGCTGCACAGGCTCCAGCAGCGGTTCGCGCCAGAACACTGGGACGTTCAGGCGCAAGCGCCGATCGCCGCTGTGCTCACCCAGGGCGGTCGCGAACAGCCCGAGCATCAACGCCGACGAGGTGATCCGCAGTGCGTGCGCCGCGTGCTGCAAGGCACGATACTGCGCAGGTTCAAGGCGAGCGGCAAAGCGCTCGCTGCGTGCTGGCCCCGCAGGGAGCAAGGGCAGCGAGGGTGCCGGGGCGATCTGCGCCAGGCGTGCTCGCCACCAGGCACGGTCGCGGCTGCGGGCGGCACGCAGGTCGGCATCGGCACGCACCTGGTCCAGCCAGTCGAAGTAGTTCGGTGTGGTCGGCAGCGCGGTGCCGGGGGTGTCGTACAGGCGGGCCAGGTCTTCCATCAGCACCCGGAAGCTCGACGGGTCCACCGCGATCATGTCGGTGTCCACGTGCAGCCGGCTGGCATTGCCCGGCAGCAGGCTCAGGCCGAAGCGCGCACCCTGGCCCATGCTCAGGTCCAGGCGCTGGTGGCTCCACTGCTGGCGTTTCTCCAGGAGGCGCCGCTCCACGGCTGGACCATCCAGATCGCTGAAATCCTCCAGCTCCAGTTGGGCGCGCTGTGCTACGTCGATGGTCTGCAGCCCCTGCCCGTCGATGCGCAGGCTCAGCATCGGATGCGCCCGGTACAGCTCCTCAAGTGCGCCGGCAAGGCGCGCCACATCGATGGCCCGGCCATCGAACTCGGCGTACAGGTGCGCGCTGACGCCACCCAGTGCCGCATGTGCATCCCGCCCGATCCAACAGGCGGCCTGCATCGAAGTTAACTCTCTCATCGCTTACCCGCGTAGTTGACAAATCCATGTGTTTCGCGTCCTCATATTTACTAACGAGAATGATTATATTTCAAGGTTTTCTTTCTCACCCATCGCCAAGGAGGCAACCCATGAAGACAGGCACCCTGCGTTTGCAAGACAGGGACACCATGCCGCTCAACCAAGAGGATTCGAGCTTTTCATTCACATCCGGCGAGCGCGAGCTGAGCGTCAGCGGCCTGCGCGAACGCATCGACACCCCGGCTCACGGCAGCCATTTGGCCGGTGGCGCACTGCGGCGCAGCATCGACCAGGCCTTCGAACGCGCCCGCCAGGCCGGGCAGGAAAATCCCATCGTGGTCGGCGCGATCCCCTTCGACACCACCCAGGCTTCCAGCCTGTACGTTCCCGAGGCCTATACCTGGCAGGCGCGCACCGCGGCTCCTGTACAGCCCGGCTCGCTGCCTGCTCTGCTCAGCCAGGCCAACATCCCCGACGAACACGGTTTCAAGCGCGCCGTGCGCCACGCCATCGTCAACTTCCAGCACAGCGATGTGCGCAAGGCCGTGCTCTCGGTACAGCGCGAACTGCACTTTGCCGCGCCCGTGGACACAGCCCAGGTGCAGGCCAACCTCAAGGCACTGAACCGCGAGGGCTACCACTTCCGCGCGCCCCTGGCCGACGGTTCCACCCTGCTGGGGGTGAGCCCGGAACTGCTGGTGCACAAGCAAGGCAGCGCCTTCGTCAGCAACCCGCTGGCCGGCTCCGTGCGACGCATGGCCGACCCCGAGGCCGACCGCGCCAATGCGCAATGGCTGGCGGCGTCGGAGAAGGACCACTACGAGCACCGCCTGGTCACCGAGGACATCGCCCAGCGCGTCGGCGAGCTGTGCAGCCGCCTGCAGGTCCCCGAGCGGCCCTCGCTGATCAGCACTGCGGCGCTGTGGCACCTGTCCACGCGTATCGAGGGTGAACTGGCCTCGGCCGATATCGACGCCCTGCAACTGGCCTGCCGCCTGCACCCGACCCCCGCCGTATGCGGTTACCCCACCGAGCGCGCCCGCCAGCTGATCCGCTTCGTCGAGCCCTTCGAGCGTGGCCTGTTCACCGGCATGGTCGGTTGGTGCGACGCCCAGGGCAACGGTGAGTGGGTGGTGACCATCCGCTGCGGCACCTTCAGCGGCCAGCGCGTGCGCCTGTTCGCCGGCGCCGGCATCGTCGAGGCCTCCAGCCCCGACAGCGAATGGAACGAAGTGCAGACCAAGCTCGGCACCATGCTGCGTGCCTGTGGCCTGGACCATTGACCTCAAACCGGCTTTCCGAGATGCCCATGACCATCGAATTCACCCCCTGGCCCACAGACCGGGCGCAACGCTATCGCGCCGCCGGCCTCTGGAACGACCAGCCACTCAGCCAGTTGCTGATCGCCCGCGCCGCCGTGCAGCCGCAAGCCCCGGCGATCCTCTGCGGCGAACGCCGCATCAGCTATGGCGAACTGGACCGCCGCGCCTCCAACCTGGCGTCGCGCCTGGCCGCCCACGGCCTTGGCCAGGGCGACACGGCACTGGTGCAGTTGCCCAACGTCGCCGAGTTCTACATTGTGCTGTTCGCCCTGCTCAAGGCCGGAATCGCCCCGGTCAACGCGCTGTACAGCCACCGCCAGCACGAGCTGGGCGCTTTCGCCCGGCAGATCCAGCCGGCCCTGCTGATCGCTTCGGCGGAGCATGAGGTATTCCGCAACGAGGCGTTCCTCGACGACCTGGCCAAGGAAGGCCTGCGCCCGAAACTGACGCTGATGCTCGATGCCCTCGACGACTGGAGCGCCAGCGCCGATGTGCGCGGCACCCACTACACCCCAAGCGCCGCCGGCGAGGTGGCGCTGTTCCAGTTGTCCGGCGGCAGCACCGGCACCCCCAAGCTGATCCCGCGTACCCACAACGACTACGCCTACAGCGTGCGGGCCAGCGCGCAGATCTGCGCCCTCGACAGCGCCACGCGCTTCCTCTGCGCGCTGCCAGCGGCGCACAACTACACCCTCAGTTCCCCCGGTGGCCTGGGCGTGCTGCACGCTGGCGGCTGCATCGTCATGGCGGCCAACCCGGAGCCGTTGCACTGCTTCGCCCTGATCGAACGCCACGCCGTGACCATGGCCGCCCTGGTGCCCAGCGCCGTGGCCCTATGGCTGCAGGCCGCCCCCGGGCACGCCGCCAAGCTGCGCAGCCTGCGCCTGCTGCAGGTCGGCGGCGCCAGTTTCGCCGAGGCCTTGGCGCGCCAGGTTCCCGAGGTGCTGGGCTGCAAGCTGCAGCAGGTTTTCGGCATGGCCGAAGGCCTGGTCAACTACACCCGCCTGGACGACAGCGACGAACAGGTGTTCACCACCCAGGGCCGGCCGATCAGCGAACTGGACGAGGTGCGCATCCTCGACGAACAGGGCCGGCCGGTCGCTGACGGCGAGCCCGGCATGCTCGCCACCCGCGGCCCCTATACCTTCTGCGGCTACTACAAAAGCCCCGAGCACAACGCCCAGGTGTTCGACCAGGACGGTTTCTACCACTCCGGCGACATCGTCCAGCGCAGCGCCGACGGCAACCTGCGGGTCGTCGGGCGGGTCAAGGACCAGATCAACCGCGGCGGCGAGAAGGTCGCCTCGGAGGAGATCGAGAACCTGATCGTCATGCACCCCGACGTGACTCATGCCGCCCTGGTGGCGCTGCCCGACGAACTGCTTGGCGAGAAGAGCTGCGCGTTCATCGTCTCGCGCAACCCGCAACTCAAGCCGATCGCCCTGCGCCGCCACCTGATGGGCCTGGGCATCGCCGAATACAAGCTCCCGGACCGCATCCGGCTGATCGATGCCATGCCGCTGACCGCGGTGGGCAAGATCGACAAGAAGCAACTGCGCGCGCTGCTCGCCGTCGCCCCGACCGCCTGACCGTCCAAGGACCCGACATGACCATTCCAACCATCCACGACTATCCCATGCCGCAACCGGCCAGCTACCCGGCCAACAAGACCACCTGGCAACCCGACCCGGCCCGCGCCGTGCTGCTGATCCACGACATGCAGCGCTATTTCCTGCGCTTCTACCAGCCGGACGGAGCCCTGCTCACCGCGCTGGTGGACAACCTGTCGCGGCTGATCCAGTGGGCTCGCGCGCAGGGCATCCCGGTGGTCTACACCGCCCAGCCCCATGAACAGCCGCCGGAAGACCGCGCCCTGCTCAACGCCATGTGGGGCCCGGGCCTGCCGGCAGCGAGCCCCGAGCAGCAACCGATCATCGACGCGCTTTCGCCACAGCCGGGCGATACCGTGCTGACCAAGTGGCGCTACAGCGCTTTCCAACGCTCCGACCTGCTCGAACGCATGCGTGGCTGGCAGCGTGACCAACTGCTGATCGGCGGCGTGTACGCCCATATCGGCTGCATGATCACCGCCGCCGATGCCTTCATGAACGATATCCAGGCCTTCCTGGTGGGCGACGCGGTGGCCGACTTCTCCGAGGAAGAGCACCGCCTGGCCCTGAAGTACGTGGCCACCCGCTGTGGCCATGTCACCGACACCGCCACCCTGCTGACCCAGCCGGCGGGCGTGACCACCCGCGACTGGCTGCACGGCCGGGTGCGCCAGATGATCGAGGACGACAGCGAGCTCGATCCCCAGGAAAGCCTGATCTTCTACGGCCTGGACTCGCTGCAAGTGATGAAGCTGGCGGCCGAGCTCAAGCAGCGCGGCATCGCCGTCAGCTTCGAGGAGCTGGCCAACGCGCCGACCCTGGACGGCTGGTGGTCGCTGGTACAAGCGCGGGGGGCTGCCTGATGGCCATGGCCCGCTTCACTGGACGGCGCGTGCTGGTCACCGGCGCCGCCAGCGGCATCGGCCGCTGCGTGGCGCAGCGCTTTGTCGATGAAGGCGCCGAGGTCATCGGCCTGGATTGCGAGGAGGCCGACGTGCCGTTCCCGCTGCTGCATGTCGACCTGACCGACCCGGCCGACGTGCAACGGGTCTGCGACCGGCTCAAGGAACAGGCGCAGTATCTCGATGTGCTGGTCAACGTCGCCGGCGTACTGCGGCTCGGGCTCAGCGACGAGGTGTCCTGCGAGGACTGGCAGCGTTGCCTCGACGTCAACGCCAGCGCGCCGTTCTACCTGATGCGCCAATGGACCCCGGTGTTCCGCCGCCAGCGCCGCGGCGCCATCGTCAACGTCGCCTCCAACGCCGCCCATGTGCCGCGCCTGAACATGGCCGCCTACTGCGCCTCCAAGGCCGCGCTGGTCAGCCTCAGCCACTGCGTGGGCCTGGAGCTTGCGCCCTACGGCGTGCGCTGCAACGTGGTCTCGCCGGGCTCGACGCGCACGCCGATGCTGGCCGGCATGCTGGGCGATCCGGCGGCAGAACGGCAGTTGATCGACGGCCTGCCACAGCAATTCAAGCTCGGCGTGCCCCTGGGCAAGATCGCCACGCCCGAAGACATCGCCCATGTGGTGCTGTTCCTCGCGTCCGAGCAGGCCGGCCACGTGACCCTGCAGGACATCGTGGTCGACGGCGGCGCCACCCTGGCCGCCTGAGCCCGACACGACCACCGACAAGGACTTTCACCCGCAACGCGCCCGGCCCAGGTCGGCCGGGCGCGCTCCATGGAGCTGGACATGACATTCTCACCTGCCGACCACGCACGTCTCGAGGGGTTCTGGCGCTACTGCCTCACCCACCAGTACTTCAATGTCGGCTACCCCGAATCCGCCGATTTCGACTACAGCCTGCTGCACCGTTTCATGCGCTTCTCCATCAACAACTGCGGCGACTGGAACGAGTACAGCAACTACCTGCTCAACTCCTTCGATTTCGAGCGCGAGGTCATGCGCTTCTTCGCCGAACTGTTCCACATCCCCTTCGAGGACAGCTGGGGCTATGTCACCAATGGCGGCACCGAAGGCAACATGTTCGGCTGCTACCTGGCCCGCGAGCTATTCCCCGACGCCACGCTCTACTACTCCCAGGACACCCACTACTCGGTGGCCAAGATCGTCCGCCTGCTGCGCATCAAGGCCCAGGTGGTGGCGTCCCAGGCCAGTGGCGAGATGGACTATGACGACTTGGTCGCACGGATCGCGGCCGACGGCGAGCGCCACCCGATCATCTTCGCCAACATCGGCACCACCTTGCGCGGCGCCACCGACAATATCGCCGTCATCCAGCAGCGCCTGGCCCAGGCCGGCATCCGCCGGGAGGACTACTACCTGCACGCCGACGCGGCACTCAGTGGCATGATCCTGCCCTTCGTCGACGCCCCCGAGCCTTACTCGTTCGCCGACGGCATCGACTCGATCTGCGTCTCGGGGCACAAGATGATCGGCTCGCCGATGCCCTGCGGCATCGTCGTGGCCCGGCGCGCCAACGTCGAGCGCATCTCGGTGGAGGTCGACTACATCAGCGCCCGCGACCAGACCATCAGCGGCTCGCGCAACGGCCATACGCCGCTGATGATGTGGGCCGCCCTGCGCAGCCGCTCCATGGACGACTGGCGTGAGCGCATCCAGCGCTGCCTGGACCTGGCCCAGCATGCGGTAGACCGGCTGCGGGCAGCCGGCATCGAGGCCTGGCGCAACCCTAACTCGATCACCGTGGTGTTCCCCTGCCCCTCGGCCAGCGTGTGGAAGCGGCATTGCCTGGCCACCTCGGGGGATACCGCGCACCTGATCACCACCGCCCACCACCGGGACAGCACGCAGATCGATGCCCTGGTCGACGAGGTGATCGCCGATCTCAAGGCCCGTGGCAAGCCGCCGGCCAGGCAACCGTTGCAAGGCGCCCTGGTCGACGGGCTGGCCACTCGCACCCAGGTCTACAGCACTGCCGGCCAGCCACTGCGCGTGCCTGCACCGAGCCTGGGGAAACCTGAACCGCAACGCATCATCGCCCATCCCAAGGGCAGCGATAGCTGAACGCCGAGTCGTCATTACGGGCGTAAGCATGTAAGCCTATGCCTACAACACATGACCCTGGAACCTGGCGTGCCGAAAAACCGGGGGCGGGCTGATCCGCCCCTTGCCCGCCCCACACAGGCCACCGCGCAGGCGACCCTCCGTGCGCGTTTGACAGCCCATGGCATGGCTCTATAGTCGGTTTCCTGGCAACGGGAAGGATTTCTGTTTGCCTCGGACAAGAACCCCGCCATGTACAGGAGTTGCGTAATGGCCACGCTCACGGATGACGCTCCGTTCAAACCCGCCCTGCCTTGCCTTTTGCTCGCCCCCGCCAGCCCCGCCGTCAACCGACGACATCCTCGCCACTGACCGCAGCGCCAAAACCGACACGTACCCGTGACCTGCCCTGGGCGGTCACTGCCTTCGTTCGCCTTCAATAAAGACAATAGGTGCGTCATGACTGCGACCCGTTCACCGCAAACGGCCGTTGCGCCGTTGCCGGAAACCGAAACACTGCGCTATCGCCCAGCCAACCCCGCCGATATCGAAGCCCTCGCCGCGCTGTTCCAGCAGGTCTATGGGCAGACCACCCACCCCTGCCAGAGCGCGTCCTACATCCGCTACTCGATGAGCAGCGGGCAACAGCAGTGGTTCGTCGCCGAGGCCGAGGGTAACCTGGTCGGCTGCTGCTGCATCGCCCGCCGCCCGTGGAACCAGTCGTGGGAGGTGTGCCACGGTGTGATTCACCCTGACGCGCGCAGGACCGGCGCCATCTCCAGCCTGGTCCGCCTCGGTTTCGAGACGCACCGGCCAGCACCCATGGAACTGGGCTTCTACATTACCCGCAACATCGCCAGCCACGGCGTCATGAAGAAGATCCGCCCCGCCGTGCTGGTGGGCCATGACGGTGGCCCGGACAAGGTCGATGGCCTGCGCGAGTATCACCTGACCGCCATCCACCCCGTACCCCAGGCCCGCTTTGCGCACGTCGCCCCCTGGTACGTGACCACCCGCGCCGCCGACTATATCCGCAGGCTGCTCTACCCCGCCCTGCAGCTTGCCGTTGTCCCCGGCAGCTACCCGGACACCTACCTCAGCGGCCCGAGCGGCGCCGAACGCCATGGCCAGCTCAGCTACAGCCACGACCCGCAGGCCGCCGCGCTGATGCTGTCGGGCCAATGCGGCCACTATGCCTCGACCCATGCCGTGCTGACCGAGCTGGGCGCGCTGCTGCGTCAGTATTCCCAGGCCGAGTACGTCGGCCTGGTGATCCTGGCCGACAAGCTGGAGCTGCTGGCCAGCCTGCGCCGCCTGGGCTTTGCGATCACCGCCTACCTGCCGGCCTGGCACCTGGAGAACGGCAGCCGCTACGACTGCATCCAGCTGGTGTTCCAGGACTTCGCCGTGGCGCCGCGCAGCCACGGTTTCGATGATGACATCGCCCGCTTCGACCTGGCCTACGCGCACCTGGCCAACAACCTCTGCAGCCTTCCCGCGGCCCCGGCTTCCCGGGCCGCCAGCTAACCGATCGGAGTTTCAGCAAGTGACCAAGGACCAATGGCTTAGTGTAAGAAAACAGATCCCCGACGGCGCCCGGGAACCCTGGACCGTGATGTTGTGGGTCGCCGACCTGCTGCTGCTGGCGGTGGCCTGGAACCTCTGGCTCGCCGACTCAACGGCCCTGCAGTTGCTGGGCCTGGCGCTGGCAGGTCTGGCCACCGTGCAGCTCTACCTGATCATGCACGAGGCGACCCACGGCGCCGCCTCGGCCAACCGCCGGTTCAACGATTTCATCGGCCACTGCAACGGCTGGCTGATCGCCCTGCCGTTCCTGGTCCGCCGGCGCTTCCACATGGCCCACCACACCTGGACCGCGCACCCGCTGAACGATCCGGAGAACCGCGGCATGATCGAGCGTTTCTCGGTGATGACCAAGAAGCAGGAGCGCACCCTGGAGTTCGTCTGGAAGCACTGGATCCCGATGATCGCCGCCAACCACTTCCTGCTCAACTGGCGCGCGCCCTTCATCGCCAAGGCCAAGGGCGACAGCTCGCCGCGGATCCTCAAGGAGATCCGCTTCGCCCGCCTGTACCTGGCCGGCTACCTGGCGGCGGCCGTGCTGGCCTGGAGCCTGGGGCACCTGCTGGACCTGGTGCTGTTCTACCTGATCACCTGGGTGTTCCTGTTCTTCATGGTCGAGCTGCTCAACCTGCCGCACCACGCCGAGGCCCCGCTGCTCGCCCGCGATGCCGATCGCCTGCAGTTCTGGGAGCAGGACGGCGTGTCCCACGACTGCAAGAGCCTGCCGCTGTGGTCGCGCTTCGTGATCCTCAACTTCAACCTGCACATCGTTCACCATGCCTTCCCCTCCGTGCCCTGGTACCGCCTGGCCAAGGTGCAGAAGCTGCTGGGCGAGCATGAGCTCGGCCATGCGCCGTCGCAGACGCATGAATGGGAGTTCGCGGTGAAGAACCGACGCCGGCCGTTGTTGCAGCTGATGGGGCATTTCTTCGATCAGCGGAGTTGAGCTGCCCCCTCTGAAGTAGCACGGGGCTGCGTGGGAGCGGGCTTGCCCCGCGATGCGCCGCGCGGGCGGCGCTCGATTTCAAGATCGCTGCTGCCGCCTGGCACTTCGCAGCCCCAACACGCTCTGCGCGCGAACCTGAAGGAACAGCTCATACCAGCTGGCAAACTGGGTCGCCTCGCGGTCCACGTCCAGCGGGAATTCGCGACTGCGGGTGAGGTAGCTGCGGTGCTCGGCCTCCCCATCAGACGTGCGGCGTCGGGGTGCAGCAACAATTTGTATTTCTTGGCAATAGGTGGCCCAGGGGCCGATCTAGGCCTCGATGCTGAACAGGTGCAGGCCCAGCTCGGTGGGGGTGAAGTCGGCCAGCCACAGGTCGTTGCCCGGCGAATGCATGACCACGCAGTGCAAACGCCGGCTGGGGGCCTGGTCCGGGTGATCGCCCGCCATGGGCACGCTTTCGAACGGCTCGTTACCAGACATCGACCATGCTCCCTTGGGCTGGTGGCGGAAAGGGTTCAGAGCCGTGCGCAAGCGCGAGGGTTCAAAAAGAATGAGCGCAGGGCGCAAGCCCCGGTCAAATCCTGCGACACCTCTTCATTCATCCCGCGAGGCCAGGCCCATGAACATTCCCATTCCACCGGAGACACCCGACCCGAACATCGACGACCCGACCTTGCCGCCGCCGGTGCCCGAGGAGGACCCGGACGAGCTGCCGATCAAGCCGACCGTGCCGCCTACGGTGGGCGACCCGCCGAGCCTGGAGCCGCCGGTGAACGCCTAAGGATAGACCGGAGAACTGATAAATTTGCCAGTTGATAGCCCCACGACATGCCGTGATTATGAGTTACGGCAAAAATGTCCTATCGAAGAAAACTAATTGAGAAGTCAGGGTATGCCAATGGTCGACAGGAAGCTTCATGTGAAGCGATTCTTTTACCTTGATAACAATCGCACCACGATTCTTGAGGAAGAACGTCAGACTTCAATTTTAAGCCACGGTGGCTTACCGGTTGGTTGGCTACTCACTACAGCCGATAAAAATTTCGTCAACCTTGCCGCCTGCGATTTGCAACACACTCCCATGCGAACATTTTATGTGGCCAGGGTCCAATCCAGCATGTTCAGCGTATATGGCACAGCTGGACGCGAGGAACTGCTACCGATCGCTTTCAAGGGTGAGCGCCCCGAGGAACCTACTCTCCATTATTTACTTGGCAAGGGGCAGCGCTCTTATGTACCAACTCTGATGAGATTTTGTAGCCCGGACAGTGAAAGCCCTTTCGATCTAGGGGGGATCAACAGCTACGCATTTGCATCCGGGGATCCAATAAATTTCAGCGACCCTTCAGGGCATCGGCGAAAACCGCACATTATTCCTCTTCAGAAAACTGATGGCTCGGTGCGGTACCTTGGAGAGTTGACTGGCGAAACGCCTAAGGCTAGGGCCATCACTATAATTCACAACACCGACAACATGACAGTAATCGCCGGACATGGGCGCCCTAGAACCAGCACAATTGGAGGGTTCGAACCCAAAGCGCTATTAGCAGAAATGAAGAGAGAAAACATAGAACTATCCAATGGACCGATACATCTCATTCGCTGCCATGCTGGTAGTTGGTATGAGGATCATAACTTCAATCCTGTCAAGCCCCCAGGATTGGTTCTAGCCCGGCTAGCCAACAGGCCAGTAACTACTTACCAAAAACAGGTACCAGTCAGTCATGCGTTCGACTCACAGGGGAATCTCGTCTCTATGACAATTCGTACGGCACCCCACCCGAACCCTGAACCGATAACCTTTTATCCTCGTTTCGGGCAGGGATTGAGAAATTTCATCAGCGACTTCATGGATCGGTTACGAAACTTTCTTAGCTAGCCTTCAATACTTCTAAAACACGACCCTACTCACACTATGGAAATCCGATTCCAAAATGCGCCAGCTGCTAGTCAGCGAGGGCGTCGTGGTATCGCCGTTCTACGACCCGATGCTGGGCAAGCTGATCGCCTGGGGCCAGGACCACGAACAGGCGCGCCTGCGACTGCTGGCGATGCTTGATGAGTTCGCCATTGGGGGGCTGAAGACCAACATTATCTTCCTGCGCCGCATCCTGGCGCACCCGGCGTTCTCCCCGACGGAGATCGGTTCATCAGGCCGACCTAGTGAGAGTCAGGGCCTGCCTGACGCAGGCCATTGTCAGGCCATTACCGGCCCGCACACAGAAAATCTGACAGTCCCGAGCAGCTTGCCCCGCGATAGCTTTAGCGCCATCGCGGGTCAAGCCCACACAGGTGCCACGCTCAGTTCGAAAAATACCGGTTCGGCACATACCGCAACCCCAGGTTCTCCCGCAACGTACGCCCCTCATACTCGCGCCGGAACAAGCCCACCCGCTGCAACTCCGGCACCACCTGCCCGATAAAATCATCCAGCCCGCCCGGCAGATGGGTAAACAGCAGGTTGAAGCCATCCGCCGCGCCTTCCTCGAACCAGCAGGCCATCTCCTCGACAATCTGTCCGGGCGTGCCCACCAGCAGCCGGTGTCCGCCTGCGCCGAGCCTGGCCAGCAGTTGTCTGGCGGTGGGCCGTTCGCGGCGGATCAGGTCCACCACCAGCTGCTGGCGGCTCTTGTGCCGTTCGGTCACTGGCAACGGGGCCGGCAGCACAACCGGGGCATCGGGTGGCAGCCGCTCCAGGTCGATGCCGATATCCAGCAGGAACGACAGTGCCTTGAGCGCCGCCTCCGGATCCACCAGCGCCTGCAGTTGCTCGTGCTTCTCCTGCGCTTCGCTGGCCGTGCGCCCCACCACGGGCGCCAGGCCCGGCAACACCAGCAATGATTGCGACGGCCGACCGGCCACGGCCAGGCGCTGGTGGATGTCCGCATAGAATGCCCGGCCTTCGGTCAAGGTCTGCTGGGCGGTGAACACCAGCTCGGCGCTGCGCGCCGCCAACGCTCTTCCGGCTTCAGAGGAGCCGGCCTGGGCGATCACCGGCCAGCCCTGCAACGGCCGTGGCGCATTCAACGGGCCACGCACGCGAAAATGCTCGCCCTGGTGGTCGAGCACCCGCATCCGCGCGGGCTCCAGCCAGGTGCCGGAGGCCTTGTCCAGCGGGAAGGCATCGTCCGCCCAGCTGTCCCAGAGCCCGGTGACCACGTCGAAGAACTCCCCGGCACGGGCATAGCGATCGGCATGGGACACGTGCGCCGCGTGGTTGAAATTCTCGCCGCCGATCAATCCCGTGACCAGGTTCCAGCCGGCGCGGCCAGCGGACAGGTGATCGAGGGACGCGAAGGTGCGGGCGATGTTGTACGGCTCGTTGAAGCTGGTGTTGGCGGTGGCGATCAAGCCAAGGTGGCGGGTCACCACCGCCAGTGCCGGCAGCAGGGTCAGCGGGTCCCAGCGCAGGCTGTGGGCGCTGCTGCGCAGCACCCGTGGATCCAGCTCGCCGACGGCGACGTTGTCGTTGAGGAACAGCACGTCGAAACATCCGCGCTCAAGGGTCTGGGCGTACTGTCGATAGCGCTCGAAGTTGATCGAGGCATCGGCGTCGGCCTGCGGGTGTCGCCAACTGCCGGCGTGGGCGCCGGCGCCGGAGAGAAAAGCCCCCAGTCGCAGGCGGCCGTCACGCCTTGCCATGGCTGGGCTCCTGGGCAGGCGCAGGTGCTTTTGTCGTGCGCAGCAGCAGGGTCACCGTGCCCCAGACCAGCAACAGGCTGACGGCGAGGAACACCATCAACGCCTGGTAGCCGTCGAGAAACGCGGCATGCACCCAGCCCTGCAGGACGTCGCCGCCCTGCCCCAGGTGCTCGCCCAGCAGGGCCGCGCCCTGCTCCGGCGCCGCCGCCGCCCTGGCCAGCCAAGCGGTCTGCGCAGGTACGCCCGTGGCGCCGGACAAGGTATCGGCCGCCACCGCCCGGTACAGCCCCACCCCGACCGCCAGGCCGAGCCCACCGCCGACATTGTGCAGGGTCATCAGCGAGCCCATGGCCACCGAGCTCACCTGCTGCGGTACCGAAGAGATCCCCAGCACCGTCGAAGGCCCGAGGATGCACGCCCAGCCCAGCCCCATCACCGCGAAGGCGCCGAGCAGGTGCAGCAACGAAGTCTGCTCGCCGAATGCCGCCTGCAGCACGGCGGACAGCACGAACAGCAGTAACCCGGCCTGCACCAGCAATGTCGGGCCCTTGCGGTCCACCAGGCGCCCCACCCACGGCGACAGCAACGCCACGCCGAGCGTGGTCGGCAGCAACAGCAGGCCGCTGGTCTGCACGCTCTCACCACGGATCAACGCCAGGTACAACGGCATCACGAAAAATGCCACGCAATAGAACACTGCCAGGCCGAAGCTGGCGGTGACCGCCGCGACGAAGCGGCGGTTGGCGAACAGGCGCAAGTCGATGATCGGCGCCTCGACCCGCAACTCGACCGCGACGAAGGCCAGCAGGGCAAGCAGCGCCACCCCCAGCAGGCCCAGGGTACTGGCCGAGGTCCAGTCCCAGTCGGCGCCCTGGACGATGGCCAGCACCAGGCTCGGCAAACCCAGCAGCAGCAACGCCGCCCCCAGCCAGTCGAGCCGTGCGCCGTCCTCGCCGGCCCGCGACTCGTCCGCCGCCACGGCGATGATCGCCAGGCTGAGCAACACGAACGGCACGTTGACCAGAAAGATCCATTGCCAGCCGAAGGCGCTGGTAATCAGCCCGCCCAACACCGGCCCCGCCGCCAGGCCGATGCCATTGACACCGAACAGCACGCCGAACGCCTTGCCCTGTTCCTCGCTGGCGAAGGTGGCCGCGACGATCGCCCCCGACGCGGTGTACAGCACCGCGCAGGCCAGGCCCTGGGCGATCCGCGCGGCCACCAGCGTATCGATGGTGCTGGCCAGCCCTGCCGCCAGCGAGGCCAGTCCGAAGACCGTGAGCCCGAGGTTGAGTACCCGCCGGCGGCCTTTCAGGTCGGCCAGCCTGCCCACCAGCACCATGCTGCTGGACAACGCCAGGATGAAGCCGTTGATCACCCATTGCAGGCTGCCCACCGAGGCGCCGAGGTCGGCCTGCAACGCCGGCAGCGCGGTGTTGACGATGGTGAAGTCGACGCAGCCGAGAAAACTGGCGATGCTCACACCGAGCAAAGCCCACCATTTGCGTTGCTGTTGCGCAAAAACGCCCATGGAAACTCCTGTTCCGGATTTCAGTGTGAAGGCCATCGTCCGTGTGGCGTGGGGCCTGCGTGGCTAAAGGTCAGATGGCAATGGCGCTGGCGGCCCAGGCCGGATGCACCACCCCTGGCAGGGTGAAGGGAATCGGAATGCCGCGTTTCTTGAACTTCAGCGGCAGCCAGTGCACGCGGTCTGGCGCGTGAGGCTCGACCAGCAGGCGCCGGGCGGTCGCCATGGCGTCGGTCATCTGCTGCGGGTAGATCACGTAGTCGTACCCCTGCTCGGCCCACTGCGGCAGGATGATCGGCACTTCCTCGAGGATGTACTCGCGGCACTGGGCGGCGGCGCGCTCCAGGTCCGCCTCGGGGTCACGCACTCGCAGACGCTCGATGAACACGCCAATGGTGGCTTCGATGGCGCCGCGCAGGTCCTCGCTTTCCCGATAAAGCTGGTTCACCTGCTGGCGCAGCTCGGCGTAACGGTCCGAGGCCAGCTCCTGGTTCCAGCGGCTGATGCTTACCGGCGCCTCCAATCCGGCCAGGTACTTGCGGTTGCGCGCCAGCCACGCGTCACCATCGCGAATCGACGCCGACAGCGCCTCGCCCGGCGACTTGCCGTGCTTGTTGTGGCGCTGCAAGGTGTCGGCCACCACCACCTTCACCTGGCTGAAGCCAGACTTGTTGATCAGGTGCACGGTGGAGCTGAGCTTCTGCTCCTCGTGGTATTCCTGGCCCACGCTGACTGCCAGCACGCAGCGCTTGCCGGTGAAGTCCAGCGCTTCGCCGCCCTTGTTGAAATAGGCTTTGAGGTTGATCGCTTCCACATTGCTCATGTTGCTTAGCTCCAGTAGGCCAAAGGCTGGTCGTCGCCGAAATAACCGATGAATACGCCGAGGGTGACCCGGGTGCTGGTGGCCGAGGGGCGCACCGCGTGGATCAACCGCGGGTTGAGAAAGATCAGGTCACCCGCCTCGGGCTTGACCACCAGGTCCGGTGGCGGCAGCAGGTGGCGCTCGATACCGTAGGCGCGCTGGCCACGCAGGCGTTCGTACTCGGCCTCGTCGGGGTGCAGGTTCCAGATCTCCAGCTCGCCGCCGTCCTCGGGGATCTGCAGGTAGATGTTGGTCGACAGCTGGGTGAGCAGCCGCGGCTGGTGGTCGGCCGGGGCATTGCGGGCCAGGTCATCGGTATGCGGCGTGAGGTCGACGTTGTTGCCCTGGAAGCGGGCGATGCCGACGAAGCACTTGCGCCCGTTCACATCCAGCAGCCGCGCCCCTTTGGGCCAGACCTCGTCGAGCAGCAGGCGCAGATGGTCGATGGGCGATGCCAGCGGGCCGAAGGCGCTGCGGATCTTGCGAATATTGGCGATGGCCTGGCCGTGGTACTCGGCGCGGCTGGCCTCGTCCCTGATCTCGATGTAGGCCTTGCCCAGGCGCACGAACTCGGTCTGCTCGCTGAAGGCACCACGCAGCTCGTGATGACTCAGGCGCTCCAGGGCCAGGGCCACGGTATCGGCGGGTGCGAAGCCTTTGATCAGGATGCCCAGTGTGCGGGCGTGAATCACATCGTCTAACTGTGCGGCGGTCAATTCCTCGACCGTGGTAATCGTCAGCATGAACACTCCCTCGCGTATTCCTGAACGGTTTGACTGCACCTGTGATTGGCGGCTAACCGGCGACTTCCGATGGTCGCCAGGCCATCTTCAACAAGCAGCAAGCACTTGTGAAATATCGTTTTTCTCTAGCATCAAAACTTTTTTCAAAATATTACAGAGCAACTTAAGCTATTATCAGAAATACGCATGAACATTATAAAAATTACAACTTAAGTTACGCACTGCGGATAACTTTCACTGAACTTCCGGTGCTTCATTGAACTGTTTGTCCACCTGTTGTTCGGCAACGAAGCCCGGGCCGATCACCCCCTCGTCCTGGTACAGCCGGGCGGTGTCGGCCAAGTCCCTGACCAGCGCGTCGTCCACCGCAACTTGGCGTGGCTGTGAAAAGCGGTTCGAGCGTAGGTGCACCTCCAGCGGCAGCCCGCTCTGGCAGGCCTGAATCGCCGAAAACTCCTCGACATGGGCGTTGGCCCAGTCCCAGGCGCGGCCAACCCGGCGCAGGAAATCCCGCAGTTGCGCCGGCTTGTCGCGGATCGTCGCAGGGTTGGCCACCAGCAGCATGTTGCCGGCGAACAAGCCTTCGCCGCTGACCAGCACCCGCGTGCCGCCTTCGAGCTGGACCATGCTGGTGTACGGGTCCCAGGTGGCCCAGGCGTCTGCGCCGCCGTTGGCCAGCAGGCTGCGTGACTCGCCTGGTTGGAGAAACACGAACGTGGCGTCGCGGCCGCTGTGGCCAGTGGCGCGCAACGCTGCCAGCGCCAGGTAATGGCCGATGGAGCCACGGGTGGTGGTGATGCGCCGGCCCACCAGCGACGCCGCGTCGCTCAATGGCGACGCTTCGGGCACGACGATCGCCACCGCCGTGGGCGTCACCTGCAGGCGCACCACCCCGACGGTCTTGAGCCCGGCACCGGCCGCAGTGGCGAACACGAACGGCGCGGTGCCCAGGGTGCCGATATCCACCGCGCCGGCCGCCAGGGCCTCGGCGGTGGGTGCGGCGGCGCCGAAGGCGGCGAACTCCAGGGGGTATGGCACGTCGTCGAGCTCGCCGGCGGCCTGCAGCAGCACCTGCAGCGAGTTCTTCTGGCTGGAGACGCGCAGGGTTTCGTCTGCGTGAACGCCCCCCAGCACCAGGCACAGCAACCCCGTCAGCATGTGACGCCCACTGAATAAATGACTCATCAGAACGCCAGGCTCACACGGCCGTAGTAGTAGCCCCCACCGAGTCCATAGGGCGAGAACATCCCGTACTCGTAGGTCCCGGCCCAGGGCACGATGCCGATCTTGTCCGGGTACTTGTCGAACAGGTTGTTGGCCCCCAGCGCCACCGTGATGTTCTGGGTGAGGTCGTAGGCCACGTCGATGTCGGTGATCCACTTGGCGCTGTAGGTGCGGTCGTTGGCCGGGATGTTCGAGCCTTCGGTGTACTCGCCGTAGCGGGTCAGGGTCAGGTTCACCGTCCAGTCGTCGACCTTGTAGTTGCTGTTGAGGATCCACTTGTCCTTGGGCGTGGCCTTGGTCAGGTCGATCTGCTGTTGGCGGTCGAACAGCACGTACCCTGCGCCGAGGCTCGACAGGCTCGCCGGGGTGTCGGCCAGGTCACGGATGGTGGTCTTGTTGCGGTTGTAGGCCAGGCTCCAGCGCACCGTGCCGTACTCGGCGAGCGGCTGGCGGTACTCGGCCACCAGGTCGACGCCTTTGGTGCGGGTGTCCGCGGCGTTGGCGAAGTACTGCCCGGACAAGTCAGGCGACAGGCCGTTGGCCACCAGGATTTGCGACACCGCGGGCCCGGTGAGCACGCCGGTCTGCAGGATGCGGTCGTCGATGTCGATCAGGTAGAAGTCGGCAGTCAGGCGCAGGCGCTCGGTGGGCTCGGCGGTGAAGCCCAGGCTGTAGTTGCGCGACTTCTCCGGTTCCAGGGTCTGGGCGCCGAGGGCAATGGCCTCGGGCGAGCCGGGGCGCATCTGCTTGGTGCGTGCGGTACTGGTGCTGCCGCCGGCGCCAAAGATCGTCACCGAGCTGGTCGAAGAGAACACGTTCTGCGCCAGAGACGGCGCACGGAAGCCATTGCTCACCGCCGCGCGCACCGCATAACCCGGAGCGAACTCGTAGCGGGTGGTGAACTTGCCGCTGACGGTCTCGCCGACCTCCTGGTTGTAGCGCTCGTAGCGCAGGGCGAAGGCGCTGTACCACTGCGGGGTGAGGTTGAGGCCAAAGTCGACGTAGGCCGCACCGCTATGGCGGATCATCTGCCCGGCATCCTCCGGCGTGGTGCCGTTGACCGAGAACAGGCCGGGGTCCGGACGCCGTCCGGCCAGCGGGCCGCTGGGGATGACGTAGTCGCCATAGTTATAGGAATTGGGTTCGCCCTCGGTGAGTTGGTACTTCTCCCAGCGGTACTCGACGCCGAACGAGGTTTCCAGCGGGCTGCTCCAGCCAATGTCCAGGGCCCGGCTGAAGTCCAGGTTGGTGGTCCACTGGTCGAAGATCTCGTCGGTCAGGTGAAAGCGGCGCTGGCTCAGCAACGGGTCGTTGGACAGGTTGAGGTTGTTGTCGGTGTACAGCTTGGCCTTGTCGCGGCCATAGGTGGTCGACAGGTCCCAATCCCACTCGGCGGCCAGGCCCTTGAGACCGGCGAGCAACTGGTAGTCGGTCTCCTCCACTTCGCGGGTGGCCTGGCCGCCCTTCGGATAAGGCGGGTTGGCCAGCCAGTTGGTGGCGGTGATGTCGGTGGGCGCGCGGTGGCCGAGGACCTTCTTGCCGTCGCGGTAGCTGAGGGTGGAGAACGAGTACAGCTTCAGTGCCTCGCCCAGGGGCAGTTCCAGGTTGTAGGCGCCGCTGTAGGTGCGGTCGCGGCCCAGGCCGTATTCCTCGCCCCAGCCGTGGCGTTCGCTCAGGCGCGGGTCGGGCTGGCCGTTGGCCAGGGTGGTGAAATTACCGCGCACGGCGCCGGCGCGGTCGTAGGGTTCCTGTACCTTGGCGTCGAACGACAGGTTGAGAAAACCACCGTCGCCCAGGCCGAAGCCGGCGTTGGCCGCCTCATGGCCGCTGGTGCCGTCCCCGGCATAGTACTGGCCGACGGAGCTGTCGGAGGTAATGCCCTCGGCGTCCTGCTTGAGGATGATGTTGATCACCCCGGCGATGGCGTCGGAGCCGTACTGCGCCGCCGCGCCGTCGCGCAGCACCTCGATGCGCTCGATCGCCGCGGTGGGAATAAGGTCCAGGTCCACCGGCACCGCGGCCGTGCCGACACGCGCGTTGTTGTTGATCATCGCCGTGTTGTGCCGGCGCTTGCCGTTGACCAGGATCAGCACCTGGTCGCCGCCCAGGCCGCGCATGCTGATGCCGCGCACCAGGAAGGCGGTGCCGCCACCGTTGATGGTGGGTGCGTTGAACGAGGGCAACAGGCGCGTGAGCATGTCCTTGAGGCCGTTCTGGCCGCTGGTGCGCAGTTGCTCGCCGGAGATCACGTCCACCGGCACCGGGCTGTCGGTCACGGTGCGCTGCTGGCTGCCGCGCACGCCGGTCACCACCACGGTAGACAGCGCCGGGTCTTCGGCGGCGATGGCCTCGCCGGCCAGGCTCAGGGCCAGGGCGGTGGCCACGGGGGAAAGCTTGAAGGTCTTGGGCATCTGCGGATATTCCTTGTGGCGGCCATGGCCCGGCCGCCGCTCTCGGGTTCGGGGGTTCAACGGGCCTTGGCGGCGACCGCCTCGACTTCGATCAGGGCGCCGGGCAATACCAGCCCGGCCACCTGCACCGTGGTACGGGTCGGTTTCAACGGCTGGCGCTCACTGCCGAAGAACTGGCGGAAGCCGCGCTGCAGGCCGTCGAAGTCCATGCGCCCCTGCAATCGCGGATCGCCCACCAGGTACACCCGTAACTGCACCACATCGCCCAGGCCGAGGCCGCGCGGCGCCAGGGCGGCTTCGACCTTGCGCAGCACCGCCACGGTCTGCGCCTCGGTGTCGCCATTGGCGCGCAGCTCATCCTTGGCCGCCTTGGGGTCGGCCGGGTCGGGCAGGATCCCCGAGACGAAGGTCAGCGCCGTGCCCGGCGGCAGGGTCGCCGACTGCAGGATCGGCGAGTTGGGATAGGTCGAGGGGACGCGCTCGATATCGGCGGCCTGGCTGGCCGCGGCGAACAGGACCCCCAACCCCAGAAGGGCGTGCTTGAAAGGCATGGCGAAGCTCCACTGATGTGTAGGCGCCAGCCTCGGAGGTCCGCTACCTGGCAGATGGTTTTCGTTGTGTATTGTTCAGGCGGTCTGCCGGGCCTGCGAGGAGCCCTGGGCACGCTCGCACAGGTTGCGCACCACCCGCCGGGCGGCGCCGGCGGCGGTCTCCTGCCAGATGCCGATGCCGCTGTGGGCCAGCGCGTCGCTGGTCAGGTGCACCCGCCCCTGAGCCTGGTTGAGCAGGTCATAGTCGGCATCGGCCAGCGGATGGCTGACCCACGGCCCGAGGCTGTGGGGTATGCGCCCCCAGTCCACCACCAACGGCTTGCGCAGTTCGTGGCCGTGACCGGGGTGCAGCAGCTCCACGGCCTGGCGCGACAGGGCGATCTGCTCGGCGACCGACTTGTCGGCGAACTGGCGGGCAGTCTCGCCGTTGTTGTAGGCGGCGACGAGAATGCCCTCGGCCTGGTTGAAGCCACCGCTGGGGTACCACAGGCCGGAAGACGCCTGATTGATGAACGACAGGCCGCCGTAGATCTGGTAGTCGGTCTCCCAGAACCGGCGGGACTGCCAGGCCACCTTGTTGGCATGGCCGAATTGCACGGCGGCGATCGCTTGGCGCACCTGGGCGCTGAAGTTGCTGTCGAGCTTCGCCAGCAGCGGCAGCGGCAAGGCGATCACCGCATAATCGCTGGTGATGCGCTGTGGCTGACCCTGCTGCTGGTAACCGATCTCCACCCGATCCTCGAAATTGCGGATCGAGCCCACCTCGGCCCCCAGGCGCAGAACATCCTGCAGGTGGCGCTGGAAGGCCAGGGGAATACGGTCCATGCCGCCCACCGGCTGGAACATGGTCGGCGAGAACTCCGGGTACTCGTCGATCATCAGTGCCGTGCCCAGGGCCGGGTTGAGCAAGGTGCGCAGGGGCAGCGGGTCGTTGCGCAGGGCCTGCTGGTCGCCGGCCCCGGGCCAGACCTTGTAGCCCGAGCGCGCCGAGCCCAGGTACTCGAGTTTCTCCGACAGGTCGCCCCAGGTGCGCAGGAAGCCAAGCAGGTTGCGCCGGTCGTCCAGGCTCAGTTCCTGGTCCAGGGCCTGGCGGTCGACGGCCTTGGCCAGCAGTTCGGCCAGGTGCCCACGGCTGTCGTTGACTGCCTGGCGGATCTGCATTGGCGGCTGGTCGAGGTCGGGACGCACCAGGGCGTTGCGGCTGGTGTTGACCAGCACCTCAAGCGCCACTCCCAGCTCGCGGCAATAGCCGAGCATCAACTGGTGATGGCTGGGCAGTCGGCCGGGGCCGGCGTTGAGGTAGAAACCCTCGTCGAACGCGACGGTCTGCACGCTGCCATCGGTGAACGCGACCCGATCCCCCCGGCGCACGGTCCAGTTGCGCCCGCCAACCCGTTCGCGGGCCTCCAGCAGGGTGACGGCGAAACCGGCCTTGCGCAGCTCGTAGGCCGCCACCAGGCCGCCGATGCCGGCGCCGACCACGGTGACAGTGGCGCCCTGCCCTACACGGGCCATTGGCAACGCGGCGTAGTTCTCCTGGCTGGCCCGTGCCGATCCCGTCGTGCCAAACAGGCCCAGTGCCGCCGTGGCAGCCTGCAGGCCACCGACCACACCGATACGGGCAATGAGCTGTCGTCTGGTCAATGGCATCGCGGGCACTCTCCCTGGTCCACGGTTATCGCTTTCAGTTATGGCTTGACGTTATCAAGCTACGAAAACGCTCTATGTGGAGCCATCCTAGAGAGCGGGATGGGATAAGAGAAATACATTTTGAGCATATGCAAATATTAAAATGTGTAATGTCTCAGGCTTTGCATTCTGCACAAAACGCATAATTATTTTGAAACACCTGAGCTCGCGGCAGCAGCGGTCTGCGCCTCTCCCATCACTCGCAACAGGTTCCCTCCCCAGATATCCGCGAGGTCCCGTTCGTGGTACCCCGCCGCCAACAACCGCGCAGTGATCTCCGGCAAATCGCTGACATCGCGCAGTCCCGTCACCCCGCCGCCACCATCCCAATCCGCGCCGATGCCGACATGCCGTGGCCCGACTACGTCAAGGATGTGCAGCAGATGCGCCATGAAGTCGTCCAGGCTGGTTGCCGGCAACGGATACCGGGCCTCGACCTCGCGTATGCGCCGGGCCAGGTCCGCCACCTGCGCGGGCGGCAGGCTGGCCGCCAGGCGGAACTCCCGGTACAGCGGTGCCAGGGCCTTGTCCCGGGCGGGATTCGGCGCACGCGGCACCAGGTCGCTGGCGTAGGTGTTGACCTGCACCACCCCGCCCCCGGCAGCAAGCTGGCGCAAACGTTCATCATCGAGATTGCGCGGATGCGGGCCGATGGCCCGGGCGCCGGAATGCGAGGCGATCACCGGGGCACGGGACAACGCCAGCACCTGATCGAACACCGCATCGGAGGCATGGGACACATCGATCAGGATCCCCAGGCGGTTGGCTGCCTGCACCAACTCGCGGCCGGCCGGGCTCAGCCCATGCCAGTGCGGCAAGGCAGTGGCCGAATCGGCGAAATCGTTGTTCTGCGCATGCACCAGGCCCAGCATGCGCAAGCCCAGACGGTGGTAGGTGGCCAGCCGGCCGGGGTCGGCCGCCAGCGGTTCGGCGTTTTCCATGCTGATCAGCACCACCCGCCGCCCTGAGGCAACGATCGCCGGCACCTCCTGCGCCCGCGTGGCCAGGGCGAACGCGTCCGGCCGGGCGGCGACCATGTCGCGGATGCGGGTGATCACCGCCAGGCCATGTTCGCTGGCCAGGGTGCGTCCCTCGGGCGTGAGCGGACCCTGTGGGGTGAAGATGGCGAAGAATCCGCCGTCCAGGCCACCGTCGCGCATGCGCGGCAGGTCGACCTGGGACAGATCGTCGGCATAGCGGTGGCGCTGGCCTATGTCCCAGCCGGGTCGGGCCAGTTGCATGGGCGTGTCCAGGTGGCTGTCGAGCACGATCAGGCGCTCATGCAGGGCGCGGGTCGAGGGCGCGACATCGGCCAGCGCGGTGCTGGAGGCCAGTGCCAGCGGCAGCCAGGCGTATCGAGTTGAACGAGGCATGGAAGTCCTTTTTGCCAGATGCGGCCCTGCGGGGGGCCGCATGAATCACTCGGTCCAGCTGAAACTGCGATCCCACAACGGCGCCACGTCCAGGCGCTGGGGCAGTACGCCGGCGGCGTGGAAGGTGTCGGCCACGTCCTGCTGCGACCGCACCGCGGCATCGTCCACCGCCTGCAGCACCCGCGGCCCGCTCTGGGCCTTGTACTGGGCAATGAACACTTCCCGGGGGATGCCCAGCACCTGCTCGCATCGCGCCGCCCACGCCTCGGGGTGGTGCTGCACCCATTGCCAGCTGCGGTATTCGCGGCGCACATAGTCCTCGATCGCCGCGCGCTTGAGCGGATCCTCGATCGCCCGCCGGTTGGCGGCGATCACGTAGTTGCCCGACAGGTAGCCCTGCCCGGTGCGCAGCACCCGCGCACCGCTGCGCAGCTCGGCCAGCTGGATGAAGTAGCCAAAGGTCACCCAGACATCCAGGTTGCCGTTCTGGAACGCGGCGAAGCCATCCTGGGGCGTCAGCGCCAGGGGCTGGATGTCCGCCAGGGTCAGGCCCTGGTCCTTGAGGGCGCGCAGCAGCAGGTAGTGCGACGACGTGGAGCGGATGTAACCGACCCGTTTGCCCGGCAGCTCGGCCAGCGATTGCATCGTCGACCCCCTGGGCACGATGAAGGCCTGGTTGTTGACATCACCGGTCAGCACGGCGATGAGCCTGACCGGCGCCTGGTTGCGGATACCGAAGATCGGCGGGATCTCGCTCATCGGCGCCAGGTCCAGGGTACCGCTGACCAGCGCCTCGAAACCGAGGTTGCCGCCATTGAACTCGGCGTATTTCACGCCATACGGTGGGCGCTCGATGCCTGCCTGTTCGAAGAAGGTCGGCGCGGCGCCCTTGTACGTGGCCACGCCCAAGGTCAGCCCTTGCCAGTCGCGGGCAAAGACGCCGGGCAGCGCGCAGGCGAGCCCGCCCAGGGCGCTGTACTGCAGAAAACGACGGCGATTCATGGCGCCTCCTTGCACTCAGTCGAGAAAGTCAGGTTCGTCGCGCAGCAGACGGTCCCAGTACGGCTGGAAGCTGAACCAGCCGCCGAACTCGGTACCGACCTGGCGCGCCGTGTGCTCGGCCACCGCCGCCGGGATCGGCCGGGGCGTACCGGCGGCCTCGGCCAATAGTTGCGCGTGGGCGGCGTTGTCCAGGGCGATGAAACGCCACACCGCCGCTTCCACCGTACGCCCGACGGTCAGCAGGCCATGGTTCTGCAAGATCAGCGCGACCTTGTCCGGCCCCAGCGTGGCGGCGATGCGCGCGCCCTCGCTGGCCTCCAGCACCACCCCGGTGAAGTTGTCGAACAGCGCGTGCTTGCCATGAAAGGCGCAGGCGTCCTGGGTCAGTGGGTCGAGCAGGCGTCCCAGGCTCGACCAGGCCTTGCCGTACAACGAATGGGCATGGGCGGCGGCCACCACGTCCGGGCGCGCCTCGTGCAGCGCCGCGTGGATGGCGAAGGCAGCGAGGTTCAACGCGCCCTGCCCTTCGACGATCTCGCCCCGAGGATTCACCAACAGCAGGTCGCTGACGCGGATATGGCCGAAGTACACGCCCACCGGATTGACCCAGAAGTGATCGGGGTACTGGGGGTCGCGCACGGTGATATGGCCGGCGCCGCCCATGTCGAAACCGTGCCGGGCAAACAGGCGGAACGAGCCGGCCAGGCGCTGCTTGCGCAGCAGGCGCTCGGCCTCGGGGGTCGGTTGCTGGGGCGGGTCCTGCCAGCGATGCACGGTGTGGCCGTCGCGGGGCAATGAATAGGCGGTGGGTAGGCGGCTCAGCCTGGCGCTCATGTGGTCTCTCCTTGGGCCAGCAGGTTCTCCAGCGGTCGTCCGCTGCGCAAATGTTCGAGGTTGCGCGCCAGCAGCGCGGCGAGGTTGCGGTACACCTGCGGCGTGTTGGCCGAGGTATGGGGGCTCAGCCGGACCTTGGGATGGCCGTACAGCCGGTGCCCGGCCGGCAGTGGCTCGGGCTCGGTGACATCGAGGCTGGCCAGGGCCACTTGGCCGCTGTCCAGGGCATCGAGCAAGGCGTCCTGGTCCACCAGGCTGCCACGGGCGATATTGATCAGGTGCAGACCGGGCTTGGCGTGGGCGAGGCTACGGCGATCGACGACATGCCGGGTCGACGGGTCGGCCGGTGCCGCCAGTACCAGGTGATCGGCGCGGGCGAACAGTTCCTCGACGCTGGCCGCGCCCCGTACGCCGGCCACCTCGAACGGCCTGGCCGAGCGCCGCAGGGCGATCACCTCGATGTCCAGGGCCAGGGCCTTGCGCGCCAGGGCCTGGCCGATCCGCCCGAAACCGTAGATACCCAAGGTGCTGCCGGCCAGCGAGGCCAGCGGACGTGGCTGCCACTGCCCGGGCTCGTCGATCCACAACTGCGGCAGTTGCTTGGCGGCCGCGAACATCGACGCCAGGGCGAACTCGGCCAGGCTGTCCGCCGTCACCCCGCGAGCACTGGCCACAGGCACCGGCTCGAGCAACCAACCGGGAAAGAAGTCGATGCCGGAGCTAACCAGTTGCACGAAACCGAGCCCGAACGGCCAGCCCGAGGGCGGCGCTACGGCGTCACGCAGGCCAGGGTCGGGCGCGGCCAGCAGGACCCGAACATCGTCCGGCAGCCCATGGGGCACGCCCCTGGGCAACGCCAGGATTTCCACGCCTGGCACGGCGGCGGCCAGCAACGCGTTGAACCGCGCGTCCAGCTGACTGGCGATGCGCACGCCGCTCATGCCTGGCCGCCACGGCTGGGCAAGGCAAACGCCGAGCGGCCGGCGGCGCCGAGCACCGCGTCGTTCTGCGGGGTGTGGATACGGCTGCACAGCACATCGCGGTAATGCCGCTCAAGCGGGTTGCCCCGGGCCAGCGCCGGGTTGCCGATCGCTTCGACGGCCAATTCGACCGCACTGATGGCCTGGGTGGTGACCAGGTACTTGACCTGGGTGGCCTCGCTCGCCGGGATGCGCCCTTCGGCAGCGGCGTCGAGCAGGACCCGGTTGGACAGCAGCAAGGCGTCGATGCGCCCCACCAGTTCCTGGAAACGCGGCAGGCTCGACAGCGGCGCGCCGAGATTGGCCGGAGTGCGCCCGGCCAGCCAGCCCACCAGCCAGTCGCGGGCGGCACGGGCAACGCCGTCGTAGATACTCGACAGCAGCACGGCCAGCCACAGCACGCCGTTGTGATCGAGTTCGGACGGGCGTGGCTGACGCGCCGGGAGGATGTCCACGGCGTGCTCGGCGGGCACCAGCACATCATCGAAGATCACGTCGTGGCTGCAGGTGGCACGCATGCCCAGGTGGTCCCAGGTTTCCTCGATGCGGATGCCCGGTGTGTCGCGATGCACCAGCCAGGTGCCGACCCGGGGCTCGTCCTCGTCGCTGCGCGCCCACACCGCCAGCCAAGTCAGGCCGGGGATGCCGGTGGAGTAGATCTTGCGCCCGTTGATCCGCCAGCCCTCGGCTACCCGCCGGGCGACGGTGCCCGGCAGGCCGCCCCGGGCCGGGGTGCCCAGTTCCGGCTCCACGCGCAGGGCGTTGACCAGCGCGCCGTCCGCCACCGCCTCGCGGGCCAGGCGCAGGCGCAGGTGTTCAGGCCAGGCCTGGTTCTGTTGCAGGCGCGCGTGCTGCAGGTACTGCATCACCAGCACCAGGGCGGTGGACGGCTCGCCCCGGGCCACGGCGGCGATCACCCGCCGGGCCTGGGCCAGCGTCGCTTCGCTGCCACCCAGGCGGCGCGGCACGGTCAGGGCCAGCAGGCCATGTTCATGCAGGCGCCGCAGGTTGGCGTGGGGGAAGCTGCCTTGGCGATCGTGCTCGGCGGCGCTGGCGGCGAATTCGTCGCTCAGGTGGGCCAGCAAGTCGGCGAAGGCCGGCGAATCGAGGTCGGCCGCCTTGGCGGCGGTATGCAGGTCGAGGCTCATCGTTGGGCGGTCCGTGCGAGGGTATGGGCATGGCTGGGCGCAGGCGCTTCGACGCCGAGCAGGGCCAGCAGGTGTTGGCGCAGCGCCTGGAAGCCACGGCTGGCCACCTCGCGGTGGCGCGGCAGGCGAATCGGGATCTGCTCGGCGATGCGCCCGGCGTCCAGCACCACGACCCGGTCGGCCAGCAGCAAGGCTTCGTCGACGTCGTGAGTGACCAGCAGCACCGATGGCTGATGGGTGCGCCATAGTTCAAGGATCAACTGGTGCATGCGCATGCGCGTCAAGGCGTCCAGCGCGGCGAACGGCTCGTCGAGCAGCAGCAATTGCGGCTCGCGCACCAGCGCCCGGGCCAGGGCCACGCGCTGGGCCTCGCCACCGGACAGGGTCCCCGGCCAGGCCTCGGTGCGGTGCGCCAGGCCCACCTCACGCAGCGCGGCCAGGGCACGCGCTTTTGGCTCGGCGCCCCTCAGGCCCAGGAGGACATTGCGCCAGGCCCGCTTCCAGGGCATCAGCCGCGGTTCCTGGAACACCGCCGCATGCACGCCGGGCACCTCCAGCGTGCCCGCCTCCACCCGGTCCAGGCCGGCCAGCGCCCGCAGCAAGGTGGTCTTGCCCGAGCCGCTGCGGCCGAGCAAGGCGACGAACTCGCCGGGCGCCAGGTCCAGGTCCAGGCCATCGAGCACCGTGTGGCCCTGGAACCTGCGCGTGAGCCCGCGCACCCGCACCGGTGGGCGCAAGCGTTGCAGTGCGACTTCCATGATCAGTTCCTTATGAAGGTGGGGCGCCAAGCCAGGGCCAGGCGTTCGAGCAAGCGCACGAGGGCGTCGATGGACAGGCCCAGCACGCTGTAGACGATCAGGCAGATGACGATGACGTCGGTGCGCATGAAATCGCGAGCGTCGTTGACCAGATAGCCCAGCCCGGCGCTGGCGTTGATCTGCTCGACCACCACCAGGCCTAGCCAACTGATGCCGAAGGCGTAGCGCAGGCCGACGAAGAACGCCGGCAGCGCGCCGGGCAGGATCACGTGCCAGACCAGCCCCAGGCGCCCCAGGCCGAACAGCTGCCCGGCCTCCACCAGCTTGGGGTCGACGCCACGGATGCCGGAAAACAGGGTGAGGTACACCGGGAAGGTGGTGCCCAGTGCAATCAGGGCGATCTTGGGCGTTTCGCCCACGCCGAACCACAGGATGAACAGCGGCACGATGGCCAGGAACGGCAAGGTGCGCAGCATCTGCACCGGCGAGTCGATGGCGAGTTCGCCACGCCGCGAAAGGCCTGCGAGCAACGCCAGCAGCGTGCCCACGCTGACCCCGATGGCCAGGCCGCTCAGGGCACGCTTGAGGGATACCCACAAATGCCCGGCCAGCTCGCCGCTGACGATCATCTGCCAGAGGGTGTCGCCGATGGCGCTGGGCGCGGCGATGATTCGCGGCGGCAACAGGCCGCTGCGCGAGGCAAGTTCCCACGCCACCAGCAACAGCAACGGGCTGATCAGGCGCAGGCCAAGGTTACGCCAACCCTGCCAGCGCAACAGGGTCAGCAGGGCCGTGGCGGGGACAGGTGTGTTGCTTTGCCGGGACATTCCATCTCCTCGCTCAAGGCCGATCCACTGATTGCTGGCCGCGGCGGGAGTGTCGATCAAGCCCACCGGTGCCTGGCTTGATCCTTATGCTATCGATCTTAAAAAGTGCCGTGAAATTCGATCTGCTTCTAACCTAATATACAAATAATGCATTCAACAATTACCAACATATGCAAAATATTAAATTTGCATGGGTGCTTCGGGACTGCAACGCAGCCCCATTTCAGCCTCGCGCCTACGGTTGATTCGCCACCCGCTGCGCCACGGTCTCGCCAAACAACGCCACCGGCGCCTGCAGGTTGCCGAGAAAACGCGGATGGATCAGCCACAAGTCGATCACCGGCTTGAAATCACTCACCTGCACGATGTCCAGGCGCTCGCGGTGGCGGCTGTTGTCCAGCAACGGTCGTGGCACCAGGCCAAAGCCCAGGCCATTGGCGATCAAGCCCAGTTGCAACTCGGTACCGAAGGTTTCCAGGTTGATCCGCAGCGACAGCCCTTCGTCGTTCAACGCCCGCTGCAGACCGGCACGGAAGCCACAGCCGTCGGGGTTGAGCACCCAGCCACGCTGGTAGCAGTCGGCAAGCTTGCAACTGCGCTTGCCCACCTCGCCGCGGGCAGCCACCACCACCAGGTCCATGCGCGCCAACGAGCGACCGACGATGCCCTCTGGGAACACCTTGCCGGCCGGGAACAGTGCCGCCACCGCGTCCAGCTCGCCGTTCTCCATCTTGCCCAGCAGGTGGCTGCCCCAACCGGTGGCGACTTGGGTCTGCAGGTCGGGATACAGCGCCTTGAGCTGGCTGAGGGCGTCGAGCAGCACCACGTCGCCGATGGTCTGCGGCACCCCCAGGCGCAGCGCGCCACTGGGCAAGGCGTCGCTGAGCACCAGTTCGCGCAGCGCGTCCATCTCGCGCAGCACCGCCCGGCACTGCTCGTAGACGCGCATGCCCATGGGCGTGGGTTTCAATGGTTTGGTGTTGCGGTCCAGCAGGCTGACGCCGAGGGCTTCCTCGAAGTTCTGCACCCGACGGGTGATGGCCGGCTGGGTCAGGCGCAGCGATTCAGCCGCCTGGCTGATGGACTGGCTGCGGATGACGGCCACGAATGCATCGATATCATCTATCTTCATTCTTAATTCGCATAATAAATATCTGGAAAAATACGCAAAAAGAATAATACCTTTTTCCTCGCCACGGTAGCGCCCGGCGCTGCCTAACCTGACGGACATCGAGGGAACCCATGTCTCAAACGCCCAACCTTGGACGGCTACGCAGCTTCATCGGCGAGCTGGCCGACCTTCTCGCCCAGGCGCCGGACGAGCCGCGCCTGCTCGACCACGGCGCGCGGCTGCTGCGCGATCTGCTCAGTGTCGATGACTGGCTGCCGGACGACTACGCCCGGCCCAGCCCGGAGTGCTACCAGCAGTACCTGCTGCACGCCGACTCCGGCCAGCGGTTCTCCATCGTCAGTTTCGTCTGGGGGCCAGGGCAGGAAACCCCCGTGCACGACCACCGCACCTGGGGGCTGATCGGCATGCTGCGCGGCAGCGAAATCAGCCAGGGCTATGCCCTGGCGCACGGTGCCCTGCAGCCGGAGGGCCGGGCCGAGCGGCTCGCGCCCGGCGAGGTGATCGCGGTGTCGCCGCGCATCGGCGACCTGCACCAGGTGCGCAATGCCCATGCCGACCGTACTTCCATCAGCATCCATGTCTACGGCGCCAACATCGGCGCCGTGCGGCGTGCGGTGTACAGCGCCGAGGGCGAAGAGAAGCCCTTCATTTCCGGCTATTCCAACAGCCACCTGCCCAACCTCTGGGATCTGTCGAAAGAGAACCGCGCATGAGCCAGGCTACCCACCGCAGCTACCATGCTATCCGCACCGCCCTGCTTGCCGGCCAGGAGCTGGCCTTGCTCGATGTCCGCGAGGAAGACCCGTTCGCCCAGGCCCATCCGCTGTTCGCCGCCAATGTGCCGCTGTCGCGCCTTGAACTGGAGATCTACGCCCGAGTACCACGGCGCGACACGCCCATCACCGTCTACGACGACGGCGAAGGGCTGGCGTTGACCGCCGCGCAGCGCCTGCTCGCCCTGGGCTACACCGACGTGGCGCTGCTCGACGGCGGCCTGGCCGGTTGGCGCGAAGCAGGTGGCGAGTTGTTCCGAGACGTCAACGTGCCGAGCAAGGCTTTCGGCGAGCTGGTGGAGGCCGAGCGCCATACACCGTCGCTGCCGGCCGAAGAGGTCAAGGCGCTGCTCGACGCCAACGCCGATGTGGTGGTGCTGGATGCCCGCCGCTTCGACGAGTACCAGACCATGAGCATCCCCAGCGGTATCAGCGTGCCCGGCGCCGAACTGGTGCTGCGCGTGGCAGAGCTGGCCCCCGACCCGGCCACCCGGGTGATCGTCAATTGCGCCGGGCGCACCCGCAGCATCATCGGCACCCAGTCGCTGGTCAATGCCGGCGTCCCCAACCCGGTGGCGGCCCTGCGCAACGGCACCATCGGCTGGACCCTTGCCGGGCAGGCACTGGAACATGGCCAGTCGCGCCGTTTCCGCGCAGTGACCGCCACCACCCACGCCAGCGCCGCGCAACGCGCCCGCCAGGTGGCCGACCGCGCCGGTGTGGCACGCATCGATCTGGCAGGCCTGCGCCAATGGCAGGCCGAAGCGCAGCGCACCACTTACCTGTTCGATGTGCGCACGCCCGAGGAGTTTGTCCTGGGCCACCTGCCCGGCGCCCGCTCCACGCCCGGTGGCCAACTGGTACAGGAGATCGACCATGTCGCCAGTGTGCGCGGCGCGCGCCTGGTGCTGGTGGACGACGACGGCGTGCGCGCCAACATGAGTGCGTCGTGGCTGGCCCAGATGGGCTGGGCGGTGGCGGTGCTCGATGGGTTGTCGTCTGACGACTTCACGGAAACCGGCGTCTGGGTCGCGCCCGTGCCGGCACCGCCCGAGGCTGAAACCATCAGCCCCGCCCTCCTCGCCGACTGGCTTTCGGAGCCGGGCACCCAGGTGCTGGACTTCACCACCAGCGCCAACCATGTCCGGCAGCATATTCCCGGTGCGGTCTGGGCGCTGCGTAGCCAACTTGAAGAAGTACTGGCGACATTACCGGCAGCACGGCACTTCGTCCTGACCTGCGGCTCGAGCCAACTGGCGCGCTATGCCGCACCAGAGGTGGCGGCCCTGAGCGGCAAACCGGTGTTCGTGCTCGAGGGCGGCAACAGCGCCTGGAACGCCGCCGGGCTGCCGACCGAACAAGGCGAGCAGCGCCTGGGTGCGCCGCGCATCGATCGTTATCGGCGGCCCTACGAGGGTACCGATAGCCCGCGCGAAGCGATGCAGGGGTATCTGGATTGGGAGTTCGGGTTGGTGGAACAGTTGGGGCGTGACGGAACCCATGGGTTCTTTGTCATCTGACAACTTGCACGCCCTCTTCGCACGAGAGGGCTTGCCCGTTCCTTTCACTCAGCCAAGCCCGCCGAACCGTCGGTAGTAACTCTCGTTGGCATCCGGCAACGGCCCATCCGCCGTTTCCAGCGCGCTGGCCAGATACTCCTCCGCCCTGCCCTGCACCAGCCGGTACAGGTTGCGGCACAGCTGCCGCGCCGCGCGCCCTTCCCAATCCCCCGGCAACAGCTCGTCCGGCAACTGCGGATCACGCAGCAGCAGGCGGCGGTATTCGTGGATCAGCAGCGTGCGCGCCAGGAAGCAGTCCTGCGGGCTTGGCGCGTCCAGGTCCTTCATCGCCTGCCACAACGGGCGGAACAGGCGGATGAACTCGCTGTAGTGCTGGCCCAGTTCCTCGATGTTCCAACTTTCCCGCACCTGGGCGCGCAGGGCCTTGGAGGCCAGCACTTCCTGGGCGTGGGTCTCGAAGACGATGCAGTCGTCCTCGGCATCCTGCTCGCGCAGGGTGGCGGCCAGGTCGGCACGGTCGGTGCGCGGGCAGCCCAGCAGGTTCGCGCCCATGACGCCGAAGCCTTGCCACTCGAGCTCTTCACGCACGGCCTTGCGTTTGGTGGCGTCGAGCTGGGCCAGGAGCACCAGGGTCCAGGCGCCGTTCCAGGCCGGCAGGCTGGCGCTGTAGACGCGCTTGAAGGCTTTTTCGAAGCGCCGCCGGCCGGTGCCGGTGAGGCTGTAGTAGCTACGCCGGCCGACCTTTTCGGCGGTCAGCCAGCCTTCCTTGGTCAGGCGGAATATCGAGGTGCGGATCAGCCGCTCGTTGATGCCCATCGGCTCCAGCAGGTTGATCAGGCTGCCCAGCCAGACCGTGCCGCCATGGGGTTCGATGGCATCGCCGTAGAGGGTGATGATCAGGGAGCTGGCGCGGATCGGCGTCTGCTCCTGGAAACGGGTAATCAGGTGATTCAGGGGGGCAAGGCTGCTCATGGGGGAACGAGGCGCGGCTAAAGCCTCGACTATACCTGCCTGCCGCGACCGCGCAAGGCTCATGCACCGCCCTCGGCCTTGGGCCTGAAGCCGGAGTCGCCCATGCGTGGGCGGTCCTGCTCCGGCGCGGTCAATGGCGGGCACTCCACCAGCGCGCTCAGGCAACGCCGGGCGAGGCTGTGGTACTCGGTGGTACCGCGCTGCTTCCAGGCCAGTTCCTGGTCGCTGAGCGGGCGCTTGGCCACGGCCGGCGCGCCGACCACCAGGTGTTGCTGCGGGCATTCGAAGCCTGCCTTGACGAAGGCCGTGGCGGCAACGATGCAGCGCGGGGCGATATGCGCGGCGTCCATGACCACCGCGTTCATGCCGACCAGGGCATCCTCGCCGATCCGGCAGCCATGCAGCACGGCGCCATGGCCGATATGGCCGTTGCGCTCGACCACCGTGTCGCCGCCGGGAAAACCGTGCATCACGCAGGTGTCCTGCAGGTTGGCGCCCTCCTCCAGGATGATTCGCCCGAAATCGCCGCGCAGCGAGGCCAAGGGGCCGATGTAGCAGTTTGCGCCGACCAGCACGTCGCCGATCAGCACGGCGCTTGGGTGTACGTAGGCGCTGGGGTGGACCACGGGGGTGAGGCCGTCGAGGCGGTAGCAGGGCATGGGTCTGGCTCTCGATATGATTCAGAAGACTTATCGATCCTGTATCAGATCAAATCACTTAGTCAATGCCTTGCTGGTGTATCGCTTTCTTCACCAAGCTTCAGACCTGTGAAGACTTCATCGTGGGGCAACCCCGCTTCCACCGAGTGATAGTAAGAGCGAGGCTGCGTGGGAGCGGGCTTGCCCCGCGACAGCGTAACTCGCTTCACATATAGATACGCAATTACAATTTCCATGTTGATTATATGTATCGTATTGAACATATACTTGCCCCAGCACCACGAACAATTCCAAGAAAAGCCGGCCCCAGCCGGCGCCGAACGTGCAGCCCGAGGTATCCCATGCCAAGCAACCTCATCGTGCAGGCCCCAGCGGACGGTGTCCGCCTGATCACCCTGCACCGCCCGCAGGCCCTGAACGCCCTGAACACAGCGCTGCTGGAAGAGCTGGCCGCAGAACTGCATGCCGCCGACCAGGACCCGCAGATCCGTGCCGTGGTCATTACCGGCAGCCGCAAGGTCTTCGCCGCCGGCGCCGATATCAACGAAATGGCCCAGCGCGACCTGGTCGGCATCCTCGAAGACCCGCGGGTGGCCCACTGGCAACGCATCACCGGCTTCGCCAAACCTCTGATCGCCGCCGTCAACGGCTTCGCCTTAGGCGGCGGCTGCGAACTGGTGATGTGCGCCGACATCGTTATCGCTGGCAGCGACGCCCGTTTCGGCCAGCCGGAAATCAACCTCGGCATCCTTCCCGGGGCTGGCGGCACCCAGCGCCTGCTGCGCGCCGTGGGCAAGCCGCTGGCCATGCAGATGGTCCTGGGCGGTGAGGCCATCGGCGCCCGCCATGCCCTGCAGGCCGGCCTGGTCAGTGAAGTCACCGAGCCCGAACTCACCGTCGAGCGCGCCCTGCAGGTGGCCGTCGCCATCGCCGCCAAGGCGCCGCTGGCGGTGCGCCTGGCCAAGGAGGCGCTGCTCAAGGCCCAGGACATGGACCTGGCGAGCGGCCTGCGCTTCGAGCGCCATGCCTTCACCCTGCTGGCCGGCACCGCCGACCGCAACGAAGGCATCCGCGCCTTCCAGGAAAAACGCCCGGCCCGATTCCAAGGGCTGTAAGCCTTCCACCGACTGACGGAGCGAGCCAGTCATGTCTTTCCAGCACATCCTGTTTTCCATCGGCGACGACGGCGTCGCCCTCCTCTCGCTCAACCGGCCCGAGCAGCTCAACAGCTTCAATACCGCGATGCACCTGGAGGTGCGCGAGGCCTTGAAGCAGGTACGCCACAGCGACCACGCCCGCGTGCTGCTGCTGACCGGCGAAGGCCGTGGCTTCTGCGCAGGCCAGGACCTGGCCGACCGCAATGTCGCGCCCGGCGCCGAGCTGCCTGACCTCGGCCAATCCATCGAACAGTTCTACAACCCGCTGGTGCGCAGCCTGCGCGACCTACCGCTGCCGGTGATCTGCGCGGTCAACGGCGTGGCCGCTGGTGCCGGGGCCAACCTGCCACTGGCCTGCGACCTGGTGCTGGCGGCACGCTCGGCGAGCTTCATTCAGGCGTTCTGCAAGATTGGCCTGGTGCCGGATTCCGGCGGCACCTGGTTGCTGCCCAGACTGGTCGGCATGGCCCGGGCCAAGGCGCTGGCCCTGCTGGGCGAGCGCCTGAGCGCCGAGCAGGCCGAGCAATGGGGGCTGATCCACCGGGTGGTGGACGATGCCGCGCTGCGCGACGAAGCACTCGGCCTCGCCCGTCACCTGGCAGCCCAGCCCACCTACGGCCTGGCCTTGATCAAGCGTGCCCTCAACCAGAGTTTCGACAACCGCTTCGATGAACAGCTGGAACTGGAGCGCGACCTCCAGCGCCTGGCCGGGCGCAGCGAGGATTACCGCGAGGGCGTCAGCGCCTTCATGAACAAACGCACACCTGTGTTCAAGGGGCGCTGACCATGGCCGCACTCGACAACGACGCCCTGGTGGCAGTAATCGGTGCAGGCGCCATGGGTGCCGGCATCGCCCAGGTGGCGGCCCAGGCCGGTCATCCCGTGCGTCTCTACGATACGCGCCCCGGCGCCGCCGAGCAGGCGATCGAAGGCATCGATCGCCTGCTCGGCCGGCAGGTGGAAAAAGGCAAGCTTGCGCCTGACAGCCGCAGCGCGATCCGCGACCGACTGCAACCGGTGGACAGCCTCGACGCCCTGGCCAAGGCCCATCTGGTGATCGAAGCCATCGTCGAACAACTGCCAGTCAAACAGGACCTGCTGCGTCAGCTTGAAGCCCTGTGCGCCACGGACTGCATCCTGGCCAGCAACACTTCTTCGCTGTCGATCACCAGCCTCGCCGCCGGGCTCAAGCACCCGGAGCGGGTCATTGGCATGCACTTCTTCAACCCGGCGCCCTTGATGGCGCTGGTGGAGATCGTCTCCGGGCTGGCCACTGCGCCGAGCCTGGCGGCCACGCTTTACGACACCGCCCGTGCCTGGGGCAAGCAACCGGTGCATGCCCGTTCGACGCCGGGCTTTATCGTCAACCGCGTGGCCCGGCCCTTCTATGCCGAAAGCCTGCGCCTGCTGCAGGAAGGCGCCGCCGACTGCGCCACCCTCGATGCCCTTCTGCGCGATGCCGGGGGCTTTCGCATGGGCGCCTTCGAACTGACCGACCTGATCGGTCATGACGTCAACTACGCGGTGACCTGCTCGGTGTTCGAAGCCTTCTATGGCGATTTCCGCTTCCAGCCGTCGCTGGTGCAGAAAGAGCTGGTCGACGCCGGGCGCCTCGGGCGCAAGACCGGCCAGGGCTTTTATAGCTACGCCGAGGGTGCCGAACGGCTACAGCCCGCGACATTGACCAGCCAGACGCCTGTAGAGCGCTGCACGGTTGAAGGCGACCTGGGTGCCCTGCAGCCCCTGGTAGAGCGCTTGCGCGCCAACGGTGTCGGCGTCACCGAGCGCGCCGGCGCCGGCCTGGTCCGTGTGGGAGGTGCCACCCTGGCGCTGTCCGATGGCCGACTGGCCAGCCAGCGCGCGCGCGAGGACGGCTTGCGCAACCTGGTGCTGCTGGACCTGGCCCTGGACTACGCCAGCGCCACGCGCCTGGCCATCAGCCACGGTGCCGAATGCAGCGCCGAGGCCCTGGACCAGGCCGTCGGCCTGCTTGCCCGGGCTGGCCTGAGCGCCTGCCCGGTCGCCGACCTGCCCGGCCTGGTGGTGCTGCGCACCGTGGCCATGCTCGCCAACGAAGCCGCCGACGCCGTACTGCAAGGAGTAGGCACTCCCGGTGACATCGACCTGGCCATGCGCGCCGGGGTCAACTACCCGCGCGGGCCGCTGGCCTGGGCCGACGACCTGGGCATCGGCTACACCCTGAACGTGCTCGACAACCTGCAACGCAGCTACGGCGAGGAACGTTACCGCCCGTCCCTGTTGCTGCGCCGCACCCACGCCGAAGGAGGTCGCCTGCATGGCTGATCAATCCGCACACACTTTGGCCCGCGCCTGCGCCGAGGCCATGTTCGGCCGTGACGCCGCCAGCCAGGGCCTGGGCATCGAGCTGCTCGAAGCCGGCCCCGGCAGCGCCCGCCTGGGCATGACCGTGCGCGCCGACATGATCCAGGGCCATGGCACCTGCCATGGCGGCTACCTGTTCGCCCTGGCCGATTCGGCCTTCGCCTTCGCCTGCAACAGCTACGATGAAGCAGCCGTGGCCCTGGGTTGCAGCATCGACTATGTGGCCCCGGCGCGGCTCGGCGACCGCCTGCAGGCCAGCGCCAGCGAACAAAGCCGCAAAGGCCGCACCGGCAACTACGACGTGCGCATCGAGAACCAGCAGGGCGAGCTGATCGCCCTGTTCCACGGCAAATCCTACAAAGTGCGCGGCACCGTGCTGTCGCCGGAGACTTCAAATGACTGACGCCAGCCTGCCCCACGCGCTGATCATCGATGCCGTGCGCACCCCCATCGGCCGCTACGGCGGCGCCCTGTCGAGCGTGCGCCCCGACGACCTCGCCGCGGTGCCGATCAAGGCGCTGATGGCACGCCATCCCGGGCTGGACTGGGCGGCGCTGGACGATGTGATCCTCGGCTGCGCCAACCAGGCCGGCGAAGACAACCGCAACGTCGCGCGCATGGCCGGCCTGCTGGCCGGGCTGCCGATCGAGGTGCCCGGCACCACGATCAACCGCCTGTGCGGCTCGGGCCTGGACGCCATCGGCAACGCTGCCCGCGCCCTGCGCTGCGGCGAAGCCGGGTTGATGCTGGCCGGCGGCGTCGAGTCGATGTCGCGGGCACCCTTCGTCATGGGCAAGTCGGAACAGGCCTTTGGCCGCAGCGCGCAGCTGTTCGACACCACCATCGGCTGGCGCTTCGTCAACCCGTCGATGCAGGCGCAATACGGCATCGATTCGATGCCCGAAACCGCTGAGAACGTCGCCGAGCGCTTCGACATCTCCCGCGAAGACCAGGATGCCTTCGCCCTGCGCAGCCAGCTCAAGGCCGCCGCCGCCCAGGCCAATGGTCGTCTGGCCCGGGAGATCGTCACGGTGGAGATCGCGCAGCGCAAAGGCCCGCCCAAACGCGTCGAGCACGATGAACATCCACGAGGCGACACCACCCTGGAACAACTGGCGCGCCTGGGCACGCCGTTCCGTGAGGGCGGCAGCGTCACCGCCGGCAATGCCTCGGGCGTCAATGACGGCGCCTGCGCCCTGCTTCTGGCCAGCCCACAGGCCGCGCAACGCCACGGCCTCAAGGCCCGTGGCCGGGTGCTTGGCCTTGCGGTGGCGGGCGTCGAGCCACGCCTCATGGGTATCGGCCCGGTGCCGGCGACTCACAAGGTACTGGAGCTGACCGGCCTGGCACTGGCCGACATGGACGTGATCGAGCTCAACGAAGCCTTTGCCGCCCAGGGCCTGGCCGTGCTGCGCGAGCTGGGCCTGGCCGACGACGATCCGCGGGTCAATCCCAACGGCGGCGCCATCGCCCTGGGCCACCCGCTGGGCATGAGCGGCGCACGCCTGGTCACCACCGCCCTGCACCAGCTGGAGCTGACCGGCGGCCGTTACGCCCTGTGCACCATGTGCATCGGCGTCGGCCAGGGCATCGCCCTGGTGATCGAACGCCTCTGATCAGCCGCCAGAGACGCCAAGCGACGCGGGCAGTATGCTGCCTGCCATGACACTCAGGGCCCCGGCCCACGACAAGAACAACTCGAGTGAAACCATGAATCTCTACCACGATGCCGACCGCGCCCTGCTCGACCCGATGGAAACCGCCAGCCTCGACGCACTGCGCCAGCACCAGCTGGAGCGCCTGCGCTGGAGCCTGAACCACGCCTACGCCAATGTGCCGCTGTACCGCCAGCGCTTCGACGCCTGCGGCGCCCATCCCGACGACCTGAAATCGCTGGAGGACCTTGCCCGCTTCCCCTTTACCGGGAAGAACGACCTGCGCGACAACTACCCCTATGGCATGTTCGCCGTGCCCCAAGACCAGGTGGTGCGCCTGCACGCCTCCAGCGGCACCACCGGCAAGCCGACGGTGGTCGGCTACACCCAGAACGACATCGACACCTGGGCCAACGTGGTGGCGCGCTCGATTCGCGCCGCCGGCGGGCGCCGCGGCGACAAGGTGCATGTCTCCTACGGCTACGGCCTGTTCACCGGCGGCCTGGGCGCGCACTACGGCGCCGAGCGCCTGGGCTGCACGGTGATCCCCATGTCCGGCGGCCAGACCGAGAAACAGGTGCAGCTGATCCGCGACTTCCAGCCGGACATCATCATGGTTACCCCCTCGTACATGCTCAACCTCGCCGACGAGATCGAGCGCCAGGGCATCGACCCGCACGACCTCAAGCTGCGCCTGGGCATCTTCGGCGCCGAACCCTGGACCGATGAACTGCGCCGCGCCATCGAGCAGCGCCTGGGCATCGACGCCCTGGACATCTACGGGCTGTCGGAAATCATGGGCCCGGGCGTGGCCATGGAGTGCATCGAGACCAGGGACGGCCCGACCATCTGGGAAGACCATTTCTACCCCGAGATCATCGACCCGGTCACAGGCCAGGTGCTGCCGGATGGCCAGCTCGGCGAGCTGGTATTCACCTCGCTGAGCAAGGAGGCGTTGCCGATGGTGCGCTACCGCACCCGCGACCTCACCCGCCTGCTGCCCGGCACGGCGCGGCCGATGCGGCGCATCGGCAAGATCACCGGGCGCAGCGACGACATGCTGATCATTCGCGGGGTCAATGTGTTCCCGACGCAGATCGAGGAGCAGGTACTCAAGATAAAACAGCTTTCCGAGCTGTATGAGATTCACCTGTATCGTAATGGCAATCTCGACAGCGTCGAGGTGCATGTTGAACTGCGCAGCGACAGCCAGTACCTCGACGAGGGCCAGCGCAAGCAGGTGGTGGGTGAACTGGCGAAGCAGATCAAGACCTACATCGGCATCAGCACGCAGATCCAGCTGCAGCCGTGCGGCACGCTGAAACGTTCAGAGGGCAAGGCCTGTCACGTGTATGACAAGCGGCTGGCCAGCTGACTCATCGGCATTCCGTTCAGCCCCGGCCTGATCCGGGGCTTTTTTTGCCTTGAGAAAGCTGGGGGCGCCTGCGCCCCTTTCGCCGGCAAGCCGGCTCCCACAGCGATCGCGCAATTCCTTAGGTCTGTGCTGCACCGGAGCTGGCTTGCCAGCGATTGGCCGCAAAGCGATACACAAATCTTATTTGATACATCAAATACAGTTTGATGTTGTGTTTTGTATCGCTTATAAATGACCCACGCCCCAAGCAGCCCATCAGCGGGAGCCCGACCATGTACGCACAGCTCGTAGAAACCGGCGTCAAACGCCTGAAGACCCTGGAAGAGATGTCGCCCGAAGAGCGCGCCTTCCAGGAGAAGATCGACGCCGAGATCAAGATCGAAGCCAAGAACTGGATGCCCGAGGCCTACCGCCAGACGCTCATCCGCCAGATTTCCCAGCACGCCCATTCCGAGATCGTCGGCATGCTCCCGGAAGGCAACTGGGTCACTCGCGCCCCCTCGCTCAAGCGCAAGCTGCAGTTGATGGCCAAGATCCAGGACGAGGCCGGCCACGGCCTGTACCTGTACAGCGCCATGGAAACCCTTGGCGCCGACCGCGACGAAGAGATCGCCAAGCTGCACAGCGGCAAGGCCAAGTATTCGAGCATCTTCAACTACCCGACCCTGAGCTGGGCCGACATGGGCGCGGTGGGCTGGCTGGTGGACGGCGCGGCGATCGTCAACCAGGTGGTGCTGCAGCGCACCTCCTACGGCCCCTACTCCCGCGCCATGGTGCGCATCTGCAAGGAAGAAAGCTTCCACCAGCGCCAGGGCTATGAACTGCTGCTGACCATGATGCGCCACGGCACCCAGGCACAGAAGGACATGGTCCAGGACGCCATCGACCGCCTGTGGTGGCCGGCGCTGATGATGTTCGGCCCCAGCGACGAACACTCGCCCAACAGCGCCCAGTCCATGGCCTGGAAGATCAAGCGTCAGAGCAACGACGAACTGCGCCAGCGCTTCATCGACCAGACCGTGCCGCAGCTGGAACTGCTCGGCTGCACCGCTCCCGACCCTGAGCTCAAGTGGAACGCCGAGCGTGGCCATTACGACTTCGGCCAGATCCAGTGGGATGAGTTCTACGAGGTGCTCAAGGGCAATGGCCCCTGCAACCAGGAGCGCGTCGCCACCCGCCGCAAGGCCATCGAAGACGGTGCCTGGGTACGCGAGGCCGCCGTGGCCTATGCGCGCAAGCAACAGAACAAGAATGCCGCCTAAAGCGGCGAATGATGCGGAGATACCCCTGATGTCTGTCTGGACCCTGTTCGAAGTCTTCGTGCGCAGCAAGCACGGCCTGAACCACAAGCATGTGGGCAGCGTGCACGCCGCCGACGCCGCCATGGCCATCGAGAACGCCCGCGAGCTGTACACCCGCCGCAGCGAAGGCGTGAGCCTGTGGGTGGTGCCCTCGGCGCTGATCACCGCCTCTTCTCCCGACGAGAAGGACCCACTGTTCGCCCCGGCGGACGACAAGGTCTACCGCCATGCCAGCTTCTACGAGCTGCCCGCCGAAGTCGGACACATGTGAGGCCCGCCATGCACAAGCAAGCACTTATCCAATACCTGCTGCTGCTCGGCGACAGCGCCCTGGTTCAGGGCCAGCGCCTGTGCGAGTGGTGCGGCAAGGCGCCGGCGCTGGAGGAAGAACTGGCACTGATGAACGTCGGCCTCGACCTGGTGGGCCAGTCGCGCAACTGGCTGGACTACGCCGCCGAACTGCTGGACGACGGCCGCGACGCCGATGCCCTGGCGTTCCGTCGCGACGAACGCGCCTACCGCAACCTGCTGCTGGTCGAGCAACCCAACGGCGACTACGCCGTGACCCTGCTCAAGCAGTTCCTGTACGACGCTTGGCACCACGCCACGCTTGAAGCGCTCAGCGCCTCGCGCGATGAACGTATCGCCGGCATCGCCGCCAAGGCACTGAAAGAAGTCACCTATCACCTGCGCCGCTCCGGCGAATGGGTACAGCGCCTGGGGGGCGGCACGGAAGAAAGCCGCCGACGCATGCTCGAAGCCATCCCGGCCTTGTGGCGCTTCACGGTCGAACTGAGCGTGGCCAACGACGGTGAAGTCCAGCTGGCCAAAGCCGGTATCGGCGCCGACCCGGCGCAGATCGCCCAGCATTGGCTGAACACCGTCACGGCCATCTTCGCCTCGGTCGATCTGCCCCTGCCCAAGGCCGCCAGCCACTTCTACCTGGACGGGCGCAAGGGCCTGCACACCGAACACCTCGGCCTGCTGCTGGCTGAAATGCAGTTCCTGCCGCGAGCCTACCCCGATGCAACCTGGTGAGCTGATCGCTGGCGACCGGGGCGCCAGGGACTTGCGCGACGGCGACCTGAGCCGGGCCTGGGCGGTGCTGGCCGAGGTGATGGACCCGGAAGTACCGGTGGTCAGCGTGGTCGACTTAGGTGTCGTGCGCGACCTCGACTGGCGCGCCGGCCACCTACACCTGGTGGTCACCCCGACCTACTCCGGCTGCCCGGCCACCGAGGTGATCGAGAGTGACATTCGCCAGGCCCTGGAACAGGCCGGCTTCGCGGAGCCTGCGCTGGAGCGTCGTCTCACCCCGGCGTGGAGCACCGACTGGATCAGTGCGCAAGGCCGTGAGCGGCTGCGCGCCTACGGTATCGCCCCACCCGAGGGCCGCGCCAACCTGCGTGGGGCGGCACCCAGCGTGTGTTGCCCGCAGTGCGGCAGCGCCGATACCGAACTGCTCAGCCAGTTCGGTTCCACCGCCTGCAAGGCCCTGTACCGCTGCCGCGCCTGCCTGGAACCGTTCGACTATTTCAAATGCCTTTGAGCCGTGGAGAACGCCATGAGCCAGTTTCACAGCCTGACCATCAAGCAAGTGCGCCAGGAGACCCGGGACGCGGTGTCCATCGCCTTCGACGTGCCCGCGCACCTGCGCGATGAGTTCCGTTTCACCCAGGGCCAGTACCTGGTCATGCGCACCCGCCTGGATGACGAAGAGGTGCGCCGCTCCTACTCGATCTGCAGCGCGGTGCAGGACGACGAGCTGCGGGTCGCCGTCAAGCGCGTGCCGGGCGGTCGTTTCTCGGCGTTTGCCAACGAAATGCTCAAGGCCGGCCAGCAGCTCGAAGTGATGCCGCCCTCGGGCAGCTTCTTCGTGCCGCTGGAACCGACGCGCCGGGGCAACTACCTGGGCGTTGCCGCCGGCAGCGGCATCACTCCGATCCTGTCGCTGGTCGCCACCACGCTGGCCACTGAACCCAACAGCCGCTTCACCTTGCTGTACGGCAACCGCGCCAGCAACAGCGCGCTGTTCCGCGACCGCCTCGAGGACCTGAAGAACCGGTACCTCGAGCGCCTCAACCTGATTTTCGTGTTCAGCCGCGAGCAACAGGACGTCGACCTGTACAACGGCCGCATCGATGCCGACAAGTGCGGCCAGCTGTTCTCCCGCTGGCTCGACGTGGCCTCTCTCGATGCTGCCTTCATCTGCGGCCCCCAGGCCATGACCGAAACCGTGCGCGACAGCCTGCAGGCCAACGGCATGGACAAGGCGCGCATCCACTATGAACTGTTCGCCGCCGCCGGCAGCGAAGCTCGCCGCGAGGCCCGTGAAGCGGCCCGCGAGCTGGATTCGGCGGTCAGCCAGGTGACCGTGATCAGCGATGGCCGCGCCCTGGCCTTCGACCTGCCGCGCAACACCCGCAGCGTGCTCGACGCCGGCAACGCCATCGGCGCCGAGCTGCCGTACTCGTGCAAGGCCGGGGTGTGCTCGACCTGCAAGTGCAAGGTGATCGAGGGCGAGGTGGAGATGGACAGCAACCATGCCCTGGAAGACTACGAAGTGGCCGCCGGGTATGTGCTGTCGTGCCAGACCTACCCGTTGAGCGACAAGGTGGTGCTCGACTTCGATCAGCTTTGAGACCGCATTGCCTTCATCGCTGGCAAGCCAGCTCCCACAAGCGCTGGCTTGCCAGCGATGAAGCCCTCGGCAACACACGCGTGACCTGAAAAAACAATTACAACAGCCAGAGAGAACGCTCCCATGACACCCGAACACCTTGAAACCATCAGCAACCACCCCGCCTTCGTGCAACTGATCAAGCGCAAGCGCCGCCTCAACGGCTCACTGACCCTGACCATGCTCGCCGCTTACTACGGCTTCGTCCTGCTGGTGGCCTTCGCCCCCGGCGTGCTCGGCCAGTCCCTCAGCGGCGGCGTGACCAGCGTCGGCATGCTGGTGGGAGTGCTCATGGTGCTGCTGTCCTTTGCCCTCACCGGCATCTACATGCACCGCGCCAACCGCGTCATCGACCCGCTCAACGAAGTGGTCAAGCAGGAGTGCGCGCGATGAACTGGACCGCCATCTCGATGTTCCTGGTGTTCGTCTGCTTCACCTTGCTGGTGACTCGCTGGGCCGCCCTGCGCACCCGCTCGGCCAGCGACTTCTACACCGCCGGCGGCGGCCTCACCGGCATGCAGAACGGCCTGGCGATCGCCGGCGACATGATCAGCGCCGCGTCCTTCCTGGGCATCTCGGCGATGATGTTCATGAACGGCTACGACGGCCTGCTGTATGCCCTGGGCGTGCTGGCCGGCTGGCCGATCATCCTGTTCCTGATCGCCGAACGCCTGCGCAACCTGGGCAAGTACACCTTCGCCGACGTCGTCTCGTACCGCCTGGCCCAGGCTCCGGTGCGCCTGACCTCGGCCTTCGGCACCCTGGCCGTGGCGCTGATGTACCTGGTGGCGCAGATGGTCGGCGCCGGCAAGCTGATCGAGCTGCTGTTCGGCATCAGCTACCTGTACGCGGTGATGCTGGTGGGTGCGCTGATGGTGCTGTACGTCACCTTCGGCGGCATGCTCGCCACCACCTGGGTGCAGATCATCAAGGCGGTGATGCTGCTCTGCGGCACGACCTTCATGGCATTCATGGTGCTCAGGCATTTCGGCTTCAGCACCGAGGCGATGTTCGCCAGCGCCGTGGCCGTGCACGCCAAGGGCCAGGCGATCATGGCGCCGGGCGCGCTGCTGTCCAATCCGGTGGACGCCATTTCCCTGGGCCTGGGCATGATGTTCGGCACTGCCGGCCTGCCGCATATCCTCATGCGCTTCTTCACCGTCAGCGACGCCAAGGAAGCGCGCAAGAGCGTGTTCTACGCCACCGGTTTCATCGGCTACTTCTATCTGCTGCTGATCGTCATCGGCTTCGGCGCCATCGTCATGGTCGGTACCGAGCCGTCCTACCGCGACGCCACGGGGGCGATCATCGGCGGCGGCAACATGGTCGCGGTGCACCTGGCCCAGGCGGTCGGCGGCAACCTGTTCCTCGGTTTCATCTCGGCGGTGGCCTTCGCCACCATCCTCGCCGTGGTCGCGGGCCTTGCGCTGTCCGGCGCCTCGGCGGTGTCCCACGACCTGTACGCCTGCGTGGTGCGCAAGGGCCAGGCCAGCGAGCAGGAAGAAATGCGCGTATCGCGCCTGGCCACCCTGGGGATAGGCCTGTTCGCGGTGCTGCTGGGGCTGCTGTTCGAGTCGCAGAACATCGCCTTCCTCTCCGGCCTGGTGTTGGCGGTGGCCGCCTCGGTCAACTTCCCGGTGCTGCTGCTCTCGATGTTCTGGAAGGGCCTGACCACCCGTGGCGCCGTGGGCGGCAGCCTGGCCGGGCTGGTCTCGGCGATCGTGCTGGTGGTGCTGGGGCCGGCGGTGTGGGTCAACGTGCTGCACAACGAACGGGCGCTGTTCCCCTACAGCAACCCGGCGCTGTTCTCCATGTCGCTGGCCTTCCTCGCGGCCTGGGCCTTCTCGGTTACCGACGGCTCGGAACAAGCGCGCGAAGAGCGTGGGCGCTACCTGGCCCAGTTCATCCGCTCCATGACCGGTATCGGCGCCGCCGGTGCCAGCAAGCACTGACCTCAAGAACAATAACAATGTCGGGTACACCAACAATGAACCGCACGCACCTCAAGTCAGCCGCCTGGCTGGCCACCCTCGCCCTGCCCTTGCCGGCCATGGCGGACTTTATCGCTGACAGTCACGCCCGCCTCGAACTGCGCAACCACTACCTCAACCGTGACTTCCGCCAGGGCAACGCCCCGCAGAGCAAGGCCGAGGAATGGGGCCAGGGCTTCACCGCCCGCTTCGAATCGGGTTTCACCGAAGGGGCCGTTGGTGTCGGGGTGGACGCCATGGGCCAGCTGGGCATCAAGCTCGACTCCAGCCGCGACCGACGCAACACCGGCCTGCTGCCCTACGGGCCGAACAGCCTGGAGCCGGTGGATGACTACAGCGAGCTGGGCCTGACCGCCAAGCTGCGCGTGTCCAGGAGCACCCTGCGCCTGGGCACGCTGCAGCCGATCCTGCCGGTGGTGGTGTACAACGACACCCGCCTGCTGGCCTCGACCTTCCAGGGCGGGCTGCTGACCAGCCAGGAGCTGGACGGCCTGACCTTCAACGGCGGGCGCCTGACCAAGGCCAACCTGCGCGACTCGTCCGGGCGCGATGATATCGGCTACGGCGCCGCCAGCAGCGACCACTTCGACTTTGGCGGCGGCAGCTACGCCATCACCCCGCAGGCCAGCATCAGCTACTACTACGCCAAGCTCGAAGACATCTACCGCCAGCAGTATGTGGGTTTTGTGCATACCCAACCCTTGGCCGAGGGCATCAGCCTGCGCAGCGACCTGCGCTACTTCGACAGCCGCGGCGACGGCGCCGAGCGCGCGGGCAAGATCGACAACCGCAACTTCAACGCCATGTTCACCCTGGGCGTGAAGGCCCACAAGTTCACCGCCACCTGGCAGCAGATGTCCGGCGACAGCGCCTTCCCGTTCCTCAACGGCGGCGACCCGTACACCGTCAACCTGGTCACCTACAACACCTTCACCCGCGCCGGGCTCGACTCCTGGCAGCTGCGCTACGACTACGACTTCGTGGCGCTGGGCATCCCCGGGCTGAGTTTCATGACCCGCTACACCGACGGCCGCCACGCCGAAACCGCCACGCTCAGCAATGGCCGCGAGCGCGAACGCGACACCGACATCACCTACGTGATCCAGAGCGGCCCGCTCAAGGACGTAAGTCTGCGCTGGCGCAATGTCACCTTCCGTTCCGGCAATGGCCTGACCAATGCCGTGGACGAAAACCGCCTGATCATTGGCTACACCCTGGCGCTCTGGTAAGCGCGCCCTTCAAAGGAGAACAGCATGTCCGCCGCCCCTACCCTGCAAAGCTTCATCGCCGGCCGCTGGATCGGCCAGCACGGCGCCCAGGCCCTGCGCAGCGCCCTCGACGGTCACGTTCTGGCCTACAGCCACGAGGAACGCCCGGACTTCGCCGAGGCCGTGGACTTTGCCCGCGCCCAGGGCCTGAAGCAGCTACTGGCCATGGATTTCCAGCAGCGCGCCGCCCGTCTCAAGGCCCTGGCGCTGTACCTGGCCGAGCGCAAGGAGCAGCTCTACGCCCTGTCCCATCACAGCGGCGCCACCCGCGCCGACAGCTGGATCGACATCGAAGGCGGCAACGCCACGCTGTTCGCCTATTCGAGCATGGGCCGGCGCGAGCTGCCCTCGGGCAACCTGGTACATGAAGGCCCGGCGATCCCCCTGGGCAAGCAAGGCCATTTCGCCGGCAGCCATATCCTGGTGCCGCGTGCGGGCGTGGCCGTGCATATCAACGCCTTCAACTTCCCGATCTGGGGGATGCTGGAGAAATTCGCCCCGACCTTCCTGGCCGGCATGCCGTGCATCGTCAAGCCTGCCACGTCCACCAGCTACCTGACCGAGGCCGTGGTACGCCTGATGAACGAGTCGGGCCTGCTGCCGGCCGGCAGCCTGCAACTGGTGATCGGCAGCACCGGTGACCTGCTCGAGCGCCTGCAGGGGCAGGACGTGGTGACTTTCACCGGCTCCGCCGACACCGCAGCCAAGCTGCGCGTCACCCCGAACCTGATCCGCAACTCGGTGCCCTTCACCGCCGAGGCCGACTCGCTGAACTGCGCCATCCTTGGCCCGGACGTAAGCCCTGACAGCGAGGAGTTCGAGCTGTACATCAAGGAAGTGGCGCGGGAAATGACCACCAAGGCCGGGCAGAAATGCACGGCGATCCGCCGCGCCATCGTCCCCGCCAGGCACATCGACGCGGTGGCCACTCGCCTGCGCGAACGGCTGCGCAAGGTAGTGGTGGGCGATCCTTCGGTGGAGGGCGTGCGCATGGGGGCGCTGGCCTCCCATGACCAGCAGCGTGATGTCGCCGAGCGCGTGCGCCAGTTGCTGGCCACCTGCGAGCAGTTGTTGGGCGCCAGTGACGGTTTCACCCCGGTCGGCGATGGCGTGGCCGAGGGCGCGTTCTGCGCCCCGACCCTGCTGCTGGCCCGCGACCCGCATGCCGAGGGCGGTGCCCATGATATCGAAGCGTTCGGCCCGGTCAGCACGCTGATGGCCTACGACGACCTCGACGAGGCCTTGGCCCTGGCCGCCCGCGGCAAGGGCAGCCTGGTGGCGAGCCTGGTCACCGCCGACCGCGGCGTGGCGGCCAAGGCCATCCCGGTTGCTGCGGCCTGGCACGGGCGGCTGCTGGTACTCGACAGCGAGGCGGCCAAGGAATCCACCGGGCATGGCTCACCGTTGCCACAGCTCAAGCACGGCGGCCCCGGCCGTGCCGGCGGTGGCGAGGAGCTGGGCGGCCTGCGCGCGGTCAAGCACTACCTGCAGCGAGCCGCGGTGCAAGGCTCGCCGAGCATGCTGATGGCGGTGACCGGCGAGTACGTGCGCGGGGCCGAGGTGATCGAAACCGAGGTGCACCCGTTCCGCCGCCATTTCGATGACTTGCGCATCGGCGAGTCGCTGCTGACCCACCGGCGCACAGTGACCGAGGCCGACCTGGTCAACTTCGGCTGCCTGTCGGGCGATCACTTCTACATGCACTTCGACGAGATCGCCGCCAAACAGTCGCAGTTCGGTAAGCGCATCGCCCACGGCTACTTCGTGCTGTCGGCGGCCGCCGGGTTGTTCGTCAGCCCCGGCGAAGGGCCGGTGCTGGCCAACTACGGGCTGGACACGCTGCGCTTCATCACCCCGGTGGGCATCGGCGACACCATCCAGGCGCGCCTGACCTGCAAGCGCAAGATCGACCAGGGCAAGACCAGCCCGCAGGGGCAGGCGCAAGGCGTGGTGGCCTGGGATGTGGAAGTGACCAACCAGTTGGGTGAGCTGGTGGCCAGTTATGACATTCTGACCTTGGTGCTCAAGCGAGCGACTTGAAGTCCCTTTCCGGCGTCATTTGACCGCTGCGGCGGGATCATTTTTTGTTCCCGACCGGAGTGGTTTCTTGCAGAGCATTCACCCATTTGTGCAGAACAGACTACTGTTCCAAAAACGTAAGCTGGTCCAAGGGCGTCACCGTAAAACTGTAAAAATCGTCGACACGCAGATTATTGAGAGGACTCTCCGCAGCCAATCGGGTGAACGCCTGCTTCGTTATCAATAACACATGCTCAACACCCTCATGCCTCTCCGCCTGGGATTGCTTATAGCGCCCAAACACCGCAAGCCCCTTTCTTATCCTTCTCGCCTTATTCCTGTCATTCGATTTCAGCCAAGCGTACATCTCATCTGCAGTATAGTTACACAATTCCTTCATCTCTTCCTCACGCCACCCTCCATGCCGAATGATATTTTCAAGAATGTCATCCAAACTCCAGCGCTTGACTTGCGGTACACATCGCATCGTCGCGATAGCCGTGACCAGTCGCTCATTACCTATATCTCTCCAGCCCTCATAACTGCCTCGTTCAAACTCACTGCGATTCTGTTCAATAAATTTCTCCACCCATTCATCAATATCAACCCCCAACACGGTGAGTAAGCGGATCGCCTTCAAAAATTCGCCAAGATTATCATTGATGAGATAGCCACTTTGCATCAAGCCTTGTAGCAAGGAGATGATTTCATCCGCATCGTCGGAGAAGTAATTTTCATACAGTTGCCACACCCTGTCCCAAGCATCCCTATCCGTTTGACTACTGACTACCAACTCAGCACTCTCTTTGATCGATATTATCTCCGACAACTCCGGAGTACCTCTTTCCAAATAACGGACAATCGGTGCTCGAAATTTTGTATCACGTACCCCACTAGTACTCAGGGCACGATACAGTTCTCTACAACTTTCAGAGTTTTTTTCATCCGCTTGATCCAGCTTGATCGCAGTGAGGGGCACCTTCAGAATCCTTCGCTTCAGATCCTTAAGATCTTGGCTGCCCCCCATAGAAAAATAGGCCCACGTTATCAGTGAGGCATGACGACCGAAATCTGTGACAACTTGCTTTTTACAATCAATAAACGCACCTTGATGCGCATCCAGCATACGTTTGATTTTTTTCAGAATCCGAATATTGCTTAGTTCAAAAGCTTCGCAAACAAAACGCACCTCGTCGAAGCAAAAATCCTCACGCTTGAAAACCAGGCCAAGATTATGCTTGATATCTGGCTCATATAAAAATTCGGTATCTATTACCTTTTCCTTGTTCTCTTCGTATTGCCTTGCATCTTTTTCCGAAAGCGCTCCCTCATTAAAAATTACAAGTATTTTGCATGCGCGCTGCTGATTTAATTCATCAATCAGCCCCATCAGTTCCTTGAGCTCTAATTTTTCGCCTTTACGCTCCAGATCATCGAAACATATCAGGTAGTTTTCAATTCGAGAGTGAGAGAGCGCATTCAGGGCTGCGGAGAGCTTGTTTAGCCCGGGAACAGTCTCATGCTGTTCTCCTTTCGCTCGCCATAGTCCCTCAAGATAATTCGCAAGCTTGCGCGAGCGACTGTGCTCCTCATCCTTGCTTAGAACAGTGGCCAGGTCCTGCTCGCCTGACCAGCTTTCAGCGCCATGATAGATCTTACTCCTCACTTGCTCGATAGAATTAAGCCCATATAGGGAAACATAGCTATACTTATCAACCTGTCCACCTCCACCTTGCCTTTTCTTCTTTATATAATCATTCCAGTACCAGGTCTTACCTACCCCCCAATTTCCCTTTAACACCACTACATCGGAGTGCCCATTAAGAAAATTATCCAGATAGGAGTCGAGATGATGCATTACCTAACCCTTGTATTTTGTTCAAGATATGCTTTGCATGTGATTTGACTATTATTTCCCAACTCACGCAATCGTCCTCCCCTGCCGCTCTTCACCAAGCACACAAGCCACCAGGACGATTTTGTTGGCTGACCGAACAAAGGAAGCCTTACATAATAAAGGCAATATGCCATCTCGCACATCCGCCCTACATCGCGCAACGCCACCTCAGCGCTATAGTCGGTCCAGCGTCCCACCGCCAGCCCCCTTCCTGGCGGCGCGGGCGCGGTACCGAGAACAATGCCAAGGAAGCAACGCGATGATCCTCAAGTCCTTCCCTTTCAAGTCCCTCGTCCTGCTCGCCGGCCTTGCCGCCGTGGCCGGCTGCCAGACCGCCAGCCCCAGTGCCGACACCCTCAAGCAACGCACCGAGGTCACCTTGGGCGTGCCCGTGAGCAAGGTCAGCAACCTGCGCAGCGACTCCAACACCACCTACTTCACCGCCAGCACCAGCAAGGGCCAGTACGACTGCCAGGTGCCCAGCGGCGGGCTGGTGGCCGTGGCCGGCATGGGTATCTACACGCCATCCCCCACCTGCTGGAAAGAAGGCCAGGCGCCGGTCTTCCAGTGAGGATCGACGGCGCCGGCCTAGGCGACCGGCGCCGCCACGCTCTCACGCAAACCCCGCAGCGCCGCACGCAGCTCCGCCGGGCGCACCGGCTTGGCCAGTACCGCGATACCCCGTGCCTGCAGGGCGCCCTGCAGCCTGTCGAGATCATGGCCCGTCATGATCAGCGCCGGCACTTCGGCGCCGCGTTGCGCGCGCAACTGGTCGATGCAGTCGATGCCGGTGGCCTGCGGGCCGAGGTCGTAGTCGGCAACGATCACATCGCAGTCACTGGCCAGGCCAAAGGGCGAGCTCTCGGCCTGCACCTCGCACCCCCAGCGTTGCAGCAGGGCACTGGTGGCCTGCAGGACGTTATGGTCATCCTCCACCAGGCACACCCGCAAACCGGTGAGCATGCCGGCCTGCACGGCCTGGTCGGCAACGGCCCGTGGCACTTGTGCCGGCACCTTGGGCAGCCCTTGCAAGGTCAGCGTGGTGCCATGTCCCTGGCGCGAGCGCAGGCTGACCGCCAAACCCATCAGTTGCCCCAGGCGCTTGACGATGGCCAGCCCCAGGCCGACGCCCTCGACGTCCTTGTCACGCGCCTCGCGCACCCGATAGAACTCTTCGAACACGCGGCCCTGGTGCTCTTCGGCAATGCCCCGGCCCTGGTCGCAGACAACGATGGCCAGGCCCTCGCCGCGTGGCCGCACGCCGATCAGCAACGGGCGCCCGGCGGCATACTTGAAGCTGTTGGACAGCACGTTCTGCACCATGGTCGCGAGCATCCCCGGGTCGGCGCGTGTCCAGTGGCGGCTGGGCACCAGGCGCATCTCGACCCCGGCCCAGCGCGCCGCCTCGCTGTTCTGGCGCAACAACTCGCGCAGGAAACCATCCACGGCGAAGGTTTCCCACTTGGGCTGCACCCGGCCGTTGTCCAGGGTGTACAGGTCGAGGATCGAACGGAACAACTGCGAAACGTTGAGCAGCGAGCGATCAATGCTGTCCACCAGGCGCCGCTCCTCCTCGCCCAGCCGCGCTTCGCGCAGGCAGGCGGTGAACAGGCCGATGGAGTGGATCGGCTGGCGCAGGTCGTGACTGGCCTGGGCCAGGAAGCGCGATTTCTCGCGGGTCGCCGCCTCGGCCAGGGCTGTGGCCTTGCGCGTGCGCTCCAGCAGCAGGTGGGCATAGAACGGAATCAGGGTGCTGGTGGTCAGCAGCATCGGCAGCAGGAACGGCTGTTCCTGCCAATAGGGGGTCAGTTGCCACACCACAACCAGCGCGGCCAGGGCCAGCACGGTGGCGATGGCCAGGTAGCGCGAGCCGAAGCGCATGCCGTTGCCCAGGTTGATCCAGACCATCACTGCATACAGCGGCAGCGCGGTTTCACCGCCAACCACCAGGCCGAAACTGGTGCCGGTGTAATCGCCCAGCATGCCGAAGATGCGCCGCGCCGGGTAGTGTCCCGGCCAACGCTTGATCGCCTGGCGCATGCCGATCGACACCACCACGAACCCCGCGTAGTAGAGCAGCACCGGCAGGTAGGTGGCGGGCGAGCGGCCCGGCAGGAAACCCAGCAACGCCACGTAGGTGATCGCACAAGAGGCGACGATGATGCGCAGGTTGGCCTGGTCCAGCTCGTTGTTCTTCTCGAACTTCATGGGTAACGTCCTTGTGCGCCAGTCGGCATTTGCGGCACGCTGCGTGGGAAAAAACCGCAGGTGACTGCTAAATTAGCATGTGTCGGCTGACAGGGAGTTCCACGACGTGAGTTGCCGCATCATCGTGGCGGATGACCATCCGCTGTTCAGGGAGGCCATGGTCAACACCGTACGGCGCATCCTGCCCGAGGCGCGCCTGGAGGAAGCTGGCAGCCTCGCTGACGTGCTCAGGCTGGCCGCCATGGGCGAGACGCCCGACACCCTGATCCTCGACCTGCGCTTCCCCGGCCTCACCTGCATCGGCCGCCTCGCCGAGCTGCGCCGACAATTGCAGCGCACCACGCTGATCGTTGTATCGATGGTCGACGACCCGCAGGTGATCTGCCAAGTCATGGCCGCCGGCGTCGATGGCTTCATCGGCAAGAGCGTCAGCCCCGAGGCGATCGGCGCCGCCATCCTTGCCATTCGCGACGGCGAAGTGGTGGTCGACTACGCCCCCAGCGGATTGTTGCCGCATCTCGATGCCCCCAGCGAGCTGGAACAGCTCACCCACCGCCAGCAGGACGTGCTGCGCCTGATCGCCCAGGGCAAGACCAACAAGGAAATCGCCCGGGCACTGGACATCTCGCCGTTCACTGTGCGCATCCATGTGTCGTCGTTGCTCAAGACCCTCAATGTGCCGACCCGCACGGCCGCCGCGGTGAAATATTCCGGAAACTGAGCGACCGCTGGTCGGCGCACAGTGGCATGCAATCGACCCTTCAAGCGCTTTGCAACCTCCTAATCCATGAGGGTGGCGATGTCCACTCCTGTGTTCGGCCTGCCCGAGCGTGGGCCGTTTTTTTCACGCTGAGGAGAGGATGACGACATGAGCACGAAACACTGGATGGGCGGTGGCGATGTGCAGAGCGACTGGCCGGAACTCGAGCCAGACCGACGCAACGATCAGGCCGACGACCCGGATGCCGACCCCGACCTGACCGAGGAAGAGAACCGTCCTGGGGTACCGGCCAGCGATCCGGAGTCAGGCACCTGAGTGTGCATGGCAGTGTGAGAGCGGGCCAGGCCCGCTCTCACACTGATGCGCACATCGACGATTGTCTGCAACCATCCGCGCCGGCTCACACCCGCCAGCGCACTTCGGTGATCCCATGCCGTTCGGCCATGGGCCGGCTGACTTTCTTGATGCGCTCGCGTCCGAACTTCGGAATGATCCCCAAACCCGCGTCGCAACTCGCCCAATGCCAGGCCTCGGCATTGTCCATGTGTTCCTGGCGGATGATGAAACGCCGTGGCTGACCATGCAGCAGGTATTCGATGGTAAACAACTGGGGACTTGGCATTGACGCAGGCCCTCCTCTTCTCCATGGATGACTTTCTGACAGATCACGTTGTTCCATGAAAATTCAAAAAATGTCCGACAACAGCAAGAGAGGGCCCGCAAGGTTACGAACCGCTGGCGTTCCCGTGGCTGTTGCGGCCACCTTTGCGACCGGCCTCGGAGGCGCGGGCGCGGTCATTGGCGAAGTTGCCGCCTGAGTTGCGGCCGCCCTTCTGGCCCGCCCGGGAGGCCCTTTCACGATCGTTGGCGAAGTTGCCGGGATTGGTCTGCTTGGTGCCGCCGCGTTGTCCGGTCTGATCCTGGTCACGAGCCATGACGTTTCTCCTTTACGCTAGGTTGGACGTGCCGCGCGAAGATGCCGTGCACTCAATTACGAACAGGGGCGCAGGCCAACGGCTCATTTGGTGTGCCAGGGTTCTGACCGACGGCACTTATCCGCCAGGCCAAGCATGAAGGAGACGCCCCATGCACCACGCTTGCCTGCAACTGGCCCTCGGACACTTGCCCTGACCGGCTGCGGGGCCAGTGCCGCCACGGCTCAGGCATGGACGCTCCACTGTACGGCATCGGCCTCGATCGGCAGCTCGTCCACGGCCTGGATCATCCCGCAGGTGAGCGCTTCCTGGGGCCCCAGGATTCGCGGATAGGCCATCAGGTAGCGCGGCACATCGAGCCGCTCGCTCGCACCCTCGGTGCGCTCGGCGACGATCTGCGCATACAGGCGCAGGTCATAGTCCAGGCTCATGGCGTACTCGGCCATCCGTGCATGGTCCACCGAGCCATGCAGGGTCCAGTGGAACGGGTGGAACAGGAACTTGCTGAAGGCGCAGGCGGTGCGGTGACTGCCTGCCAGGAACAGGATGTTGCCCATCGATTCGACCGTGCCCAGGTTGTGGGTGTGCACCGGCACCGGCAGTGAACGCAGGAAGTTGTACAGGGTGAAACCGTAGCTGCATTCGCCGCCCATGGTGGCGATGTTGATCTGCAGCACCTCTGCGCCCTGCTGCAACGCCTTGGAACAGGTGTTGATGAGGTTGCCGCAGGTCGCGGAATTGATCGGGCCGGTGTAGTGGATGATGTGTCTGGCCATGCCGTCCTCCAGGGTCAGTCAGGGGTGTCCTTGGCCGGTGCATCGTTGTCCGGCGCCGCTTGGTCGTGCTCGCCCAGTTGCTGGTACTGCTTGCGCAGCGCATGCAGTTCGGCCGGCCCCATGTCCTCGAGGTCGAGCAGGGCCTTGTGCGCCCGCTGGGTGGTGCGCAGCAGTTCGTCGACCTTGATGTGCAGTTCGTCGTTGTCGCGGTTCTGGGTGTTCTGGATCAGGAACACCATGAGGAAGGTGATGATGGTGGTCGAGGTGTTGATCACCAGTTGCCAAGTGTCGTTGAAATCGAACAGCGGTCCGCTCACGCCCCAAAGGATGATCAGCAGCAATGCCACGGCAAAGGTCAGTGGACGTCCGCTGCGGTTGGCCAGCCATTGGGCGAAACGATCGAATTTCATGGCTAGCGCTCCTTCAGGCCGGCTGCCGGGTTTCTCCAGGCAGGCTCTCGATGTCAGGGTCGTCCGGGAGCACCTCGGGTTCTTCGTCGTATGCCTCGGTCGGTGCTGGCGGCGCCTGCACTTCCCCCGGTTCTGTCTCGCTGTTCATCGGCGTTGCCTCCATTGGCTGCTTCCCTTTGTGGTGGAGGGCCGCAAGGCAGGTAAAGTTCCGGGTTTTGCGTCACTGGCCACTCGTCATTCCCGCTGAACCCTGACGCCGCGATGCCGGTCGCTAGTCAAGAGTGCACGAACGAAAGGGAGCCCTCGTGAGCGAGATCCGCATTGGTATTTCCGGTTGGCGCTATGGCCCATGGCGCAAGGACTTCTACCCCAAGGGTCTGCGCCAGGACGATGAGCTGGCATTCGCCTCTCGGGCGGTGAACAGCATCGAGATCAATGGCTCGTTCTACGCGTTGCAGACACCCGAGCGCTACCGCCAGTGGCGCGATGAAACACCTGAAGGATTCGTCTTCTCGGTCAAGGCGCCGCGCTACATCACCCACGTGCGACGGCTGCGCGACATCGACGAACCGCTGGCCAATTTCTTTGCCTCGGGGCCATTGCTGCTGGGCGACAAGCTGGGGCCGTTTCTCTGGCAGTTTCCCCCGAGCATGAAGTTCGACGCCCAGCGCTTCAGCGCTTTCCTCGACCTGCTGCCCCGCGATCGCAAGGCTACGCGCGCCTGTGCCCGGCACGCTGCCGAACGCCTGCAGGACAATGGTGGTACTGCCATCCGTGGCAATGCGCACTTGCGCCATGCCGTGGAGATCCGCCATCCGAGCTTCCTCTGCGACACTTTCATCAACTTGCTGCGCAAGCACAAGGTCGCGCTGGTGGTTGCCGACAGCGCCGGCAAATGGCCCTGTGTCGAGGAAGTCACGGCCGATTTCGTCTACCTGCGCCTGCATGGCGATGTCGAGCTCTACAGCAGCGGCTACACCGCCAGCGCGCTGCGTCGCTGGCGCCTGCGCATCCAGGCCTGGGCCGCCGGCGGCCAGCCGGAGGATGCCCAGCGCGTCATCCGTCGTGCCCCGGTCAAGCGCGCCTCGCGGGATGTGTATTGCTACTTCGACAACGATCAGAAGGTGCATGCCCCCTACGATGCGCGTCGCCTGCTGGGCAAGCTTGGCCTGGACGGCGAACTGGTGACCGAACCTGGCGTCGAGCCGCAGGAGTCACTATGAACGGCACCCTACCCGCCCCTGACCGCATCATCGACAAGGTCGCGGCCGTGCACCGCCTGACGGTGCTGACCCTCAACGTGCACAAGGGTTTCACCCTGTTCAATCGCCGCTTCATCCTGCCGGAGCTGCGCGAGGCGGTGCGCGCCACCGGCGCCGACCTGGTGTTCCTGCAGGAAGTGCATGGCAGCCACCAACGGCATGCCGAGCGCCATCCGGCCTGGCCGCAGACCCCGCAGTACGAATTTCTTGCCGACAGCATGTGGCCGCAGTTCGCCTACGGACGTAATGCGGTCTACCCCCATGGCGACCATGGTAACGCACTGCTGTCCAAGTTCCCGATCCGCGCCTATGACAACCTTGACGTGTCGATTCACGGCAATGAAGAACGCGGCTTGTTGCACTGCCAGCTTGAAGTGCCCGGTCATGAGCAGGTGCACGCGATCTGTGTGCACCTGGGCCTGCGCGAGGACCACCGCCAGCGTCAGGTCGACCTGCTGCTGACCTTGCTCGAGCGCCTGCCACCGGACGATCCGGTCATTGTCGCCGGTGACTTCAACGACTGGCGGCTGAAGGCCGATGCGCGGCTGTCGGTGTCGCTGGTCGAAGCCTTCGGCAGGCCGGCGCGCAGCTTTCCCGCGCGCCTGCCGCTGCTGCGCCTGGACCGCATCTACCTGCGCAATGCCCAGGCGTGCGAGGCACGGGTGTTGTCGAGGTACCCGTGGTCCCACCTTTCCGACCATGCCCCGCTGGTAGCGCAGGTGACGCTATGAAGCAGACCTGGAGCGATGGCAACCACGTCGAACTGCTGATCAATGGCGAGCAGTACTACCCGCGCGTGTTCGAGGCGATCGCCCAAGCGCGGGAGGAGATCCTCCTGGAAACGTTCATCATCTACGACGACAAGGTCGGCCAGCCGCTGCGCCTGGCGCTTATCGACGCGGCGCGGCGCGGCGTGCGGGTGGAAGTGGCGGTTGACGGCTACGGCACCGCCGACCTGCCTGACGGGTTCATTGCCTCGATGACCGAGGCCGGGGTGCGCTTCCATGCATTCGACCCGCAGCCGCGTCTGGCCGGCATGCGCACCAACCTGTTCCGGCGTCTGCACCGCAAGATCCTGGTGATCGACGGCCAGCACGCGTTCATTGGCGGTATCAACTACAGTGCCGATCATCTCGGCGACTTCGGCCCGCAGGCCAAGCAGGACTACGCCGTGGAAGTCACAGGCCCGGTAGTGGCCCAGGTGCACGCCTCCAGCTGCCGGATGCTCGCCCCCGCGCTGGGTGACCCAAGCGCGGTCGTGCCGGGCGGTGACGTCGCAGGTTCGGCCAGCGCCGTACTGGTGGAACGCGACAACCGCCGCCATCGCACCGACATCGAGGCGTGCTACCTGCAAGTCTTCCGTGAAGCTCGGCAACGCATCGTCGTGGCCAACGCCTATTTCTTTCCCGGCTACCGCTTGCTGCGCGAGCTGCGCAATGCTGCACGGCGCGGCGTTGCGGTGACCCTGATCCTCCAGGGGCAACCGGACATGCGTTGGGTACGCGCCCTGTCGCGGCTGCTCTACAACTACCTGTTGCGCGACAATGTGCAGATCCATGAGTACTGCCAGCGCCCGTTGCACGGCAAGGTGGCACTGGTGGACGACGAGTGGTCCACCGTGGGCTCGAGCAACCTCGACCCGCTGAGCCTGTCGTTCAACCTCGAAGCCAACCTGATGATCCGCGACCGCGCCTTCAACGATGGCCTGTACCGCCACCTGAGCGAACTGACCGCCGCGCATTGCAAGCGCGTGACCCTGGAACGCATGGTGCGTGGCTACTGGTGGCGCGCGCCGCTGATATTCCTGGGCTTTCACATCACCCGCTACTTCCCGCGCATCGCCGGCTGGTTCCCCGCGCACCGGCAGCGCCTGCAGTCGCTGCAGACGGACAGCGAAGCGCCGGCGGACTTCAACGGGGGCAAGACCTGATGGCCAAGCCACGCTGGCAGACCTGGGGCATGCGCCTGCTCACCCTGCTGTTCCTGGTGCTGATCCCGGTGCTGCTGTTCACCCTGGCACGCAACCTGGACTGGAACGAGGTGCGCCAGTCGCTGCTGGCCTATCGACCTTCCACCCTGGTCCTTGGCCTGTTGCTGGCCCTGTGCAGCTACCTGGTGTTCGCCAGCTACGACCTGCTCGCCCGCGCCTACACCGGTCACCGGTTGCCAGCCCGTCAGGTGCTGCCGGTGGCGTTTGTCTGCTACGCGTTCAATCTCAATTTCACCACCTGGGTCGGCGGCGTGGCGCTGCGCTACCGCCTGTACAGCCGGCTGGGGCTGGACACCGCGACCATCACCCGCATCCTCACCCTGGGTCTGTTGACCAACTGGATGGGCTATTTGCTGCTGGCCGGCACGGTGTTCGCCCTGGGCTTGGTGAAGTTGCCGGCAAGCTGGGCGGTGGGGGCCGGCGGCTTGCGCCTGATCGGTGTGCTGATGGTGGCGATCGCGGCGAGCTACCTGCTCGCCTGTGCATTTGCCAAGCGACGCACATGGCATCTGCGCGGGCATGAAGTGACCCTGCCGAGCCTGCGCCTGGCGTTGTGCCAAGTGGCGCTGGGCGCGAGCAACTGGGCGTTGATGGCGGCGCTGATCCACCTGCTGCTGCCGCCTGCGCTGTTCTATCCCTCGGTACTGGGGGTGTTGCTGATCAGTTGCGTGGCAGGGGTAGTGGCGCATATTCCTGCCGGGCTGGGGGTGCTGGAGGCGGTGTTCCTTGCCCTGCTGCACGGACAGTTGGGCCAGGGCACGCTGGTGGCCGCATTGCTGGGGTATCGGACGCTGTACTACCTGATCCCGCTATTGCTGGCGGTGATTACCTACCTGATCCTGGAGAAGCGCGCCAAGGCCCTGCGCCGACAGGCCGGGCCAGCCCTGGACAAGCGCTGAGGGCCCCACGGGCCCGGGAGGTTCGTCATGCGGTTCATTGTGTGTGTGGCATTGCTGGGCTGCCTGCTCAGCGGGCAGGTGCTGGCCGAGGGCTGCGACGTGGTCACCCGCTCGTCCAGCGAGGCGGTCAAGCCGGTGCAGCAGCATACCTGCTACAGCTACGGCAACATGCCGGCTGAAGCGATCGCCTGGTCGTGCAGCAACGAGAGCAAGGAGATGCTCAACAGCCAGAAACGCAAGGTCGAGCGTTGCGCTGATGGCAGCGTGGGCAGCTGCATCGCCCCGCTGACCCAGGAAACCCTGGCCAATCCTGATGCCGCAGGGCGCGGCGAGCCCTCGACCCGGCCGGCTGTGCCCAAGGATGCGCGGATTATCACCTACTACTACGACACCCCAAGCCTGGGGCAGGCGCGCAGTGATTGCGAACGCAGCAATGGGATCTGGCAGACCCATTGACGCGAACGCGTGGGCCGTTGCCGTTGCCGTTGCCGTTGCCGTTGCCGATCAGAAGTCTACCCCGAAGCCCACTAGCGACAGCTGCGCCAGTGCAGGCGCCGCCCGTAACTTCGCGACTTCAGGAGGCCGAACGCAGGTCTTGCGGAGGGAGGTGACGGGCATGGATGCCCGTCAAGCGCTGCGCCCCAGGATGGGGCGTTCAGCGCGGTCCTCCCGGGAGCAAGGCCGGAGTGAGGGGACCCGGAGCGAAGCGGAGGGCCGGATGAATGGAGCGCACGGTTTTTGGTTCCTTTTTGCCACGACAAAAAGGAACTCGCCGTAAAGGCGAAAAGGTGACTGTGCGTCGACATCGCAAATGAATGCACTTACAACTATAAAAACCGATACCGACTGACTTTGACTTTGACTTTGACTTTGACTTTGACTTTGAGATTAAACAATGTGTGTTTTGAAAGTTATATGCGCATTCATTTTCGACGGTGACGCATAATCACCTTTCCGCCCTTACGGCGGGTCCCTTTTTGAAGGATCAAAAAGGGACCAAAAAATCCTCGCTCCATTCATCCGGCCCCTACGCTTCGCTCCGGGGTCCCCTCACTCCGGCCTTGCTCCCGGGAGGACCGCGCTGAACGCCCCATCCTGGGGCGCAGCGCTTGACGGGCATCCATGCCCGTCACCTCCCTTCGCAAGACCTCCGTTCGGCCTCCTGAAGTCGCAATTTGTGTTGCCTGAACTATCGCGCACTTAGAAGCAAAAGCAGAGCAAGAGCAAGAGCAAGAGCAAGAGCAAGAGCAAGAGCAAGAGCAAGAGCAAGAGTTGAAGGCTTTAGTGTGGTGAAGGTATGTAATTGTAGTGACCAGCAGCCCTATCGTCGAATTAATTAATGACAGGGCTGCTGTATATTGAATATCAAGGTGAAATAGGATCGCTCGCCGGAAAAGTCTCATCCAACGCGTTATCGACATTACTCTCTTTCGGCTGACTCACCTCCCCACATTTGCAATCCCCCATGCGACAAGGCTCACCATTACGGTGCCCCGTCGCACACGCTTCGCAGCAGTACGCCTTGCCATCCTGGACCACGGCATTGGCATCCACGGTGCAGGAACAGTGGTTGCAGGAACAACGTTGCTCGTTCATCAGCGTTCTCTCCGCTCGTCTTCAGGGGTGACCTCGTCGGTCCATGGCTCGCCGTCCAACGGCGCCGAGCGGGCCAGTTCGGCCTCGTCCAGGCCGATGCCGCCACCGATCTCGTGCGCCTCGACATGACGCAGGGTCTGGTCCGCCGGGCCGCCTGCCGTACCCGGCTCATGCGGATCGCGCGCACCGGTCTCGTCCAGCAGCGTGTCAGGGCTCAGGTCGTCGAGGGTGACATTGTCCTCGTGCAGGCTGTCACTCAGCGCCTCGCCACCGGTCATGCCACTTTCGGCAACGCGTCTGGGTGGATACTCCTCTTCCACCTCCCGCGCCGGTCGTTCGTCGCCAATCCGGCCCTGGCGCTCATCGCGGCGCTCGCTGAAATCCAGTTCATGGACACTGCCCATGCGGTCTTGCGTGTCGTCGATCTCGACGGCCGGTTTAGGGTCTCTGGGAATGGGCATGATCGCTCTCCGATTTGTGGGCTCATTCGGTCGACTCCCCCTGCCAGTCAATGATTCAGAGTTTCTGCAGGCAGCACCTGCCCACGCTTTTTTTGAACTCCGCCCAGCCCCCTCGCCTCCCAACCTAGAGACCCCGCGAACCGTTTCGGAGCCCGCCATGGCCAAGCCCCTGCTGGAGTACCAGCGCAAGCGCGACTTCAATGCCACGCCCGAGCCTGCCGGCAAGCGCGGCCGCACGGGCAAGGCCCATGCCTTGCAGTTCTGCATCCAGAAACACGACGCCAGCCACCTGCACTACGACTTTCGCCTGGAACTCGATGGCACCCTGAAAAGCTGGGCCATTCCCAAGGGCCCCTCGCTCGACCCCAAGGTCCGCCGCCTGGCGGTGCATGTGGAGGATCACCCGCTGGACTACGCCGATTTCGAAGGCAATATCCCCGAAGGCCACTACGGCGCCGGTGACGTGATCGTCTGGGATCGCGGTGTCTGGGAGCCCGAGGGCGATCCACGCCAGGCCTACGCCAAGGGCAAGCTGCGCTTTCGTCTGCAGGGCGAGAAACTGTCGGGCGTCTGGAACCTGTTCCGCACCCACCTGGCCGGCAAGAAGGAGCAGTGGATGCTGGTCAAGTCCCACGATGGCCAGGCCCGCAGCGAAACCGACTACAGCATTGTCGAAGCCTTGCCGGACAGTGTGCTGAGCGACCGTACACTGCTGCCGCGCCGGCCGGCGAAAACAGCCACTGCCAACAAACGCAAGGCCAAGGCCAACCCCGTCGCCCTGCCGGACAAACTCCAGCCGCAACTCGCCACCCTGGTCGATTCGCCGCCCAGCGGTGACTGGCTCTACGAGGTCAAGTTCGACGGCTACCGCATCCTCGCCCGCATCGAAGGCGAGGATGTGCGCCTGTTCACCCGCAATGGCCACGACTGGAGTGCGAAGATGCCGCGTCAGGTCGAGGCCTTGAAAGCGCTGGGGCTTGATTCGGCCTGGCTCGATGGCGAGATGGTGGTGGTCGACGAACAGGGTGTGGCCGACTTCCAGGCTTTGCAGAACGCCTTCGACACCGAGCACGACGAACGCATCACCTATTACCTGTTCGACCTGCCGTACCTGGGTGGCGAGGACCTTCGCCCGCTACCCCTGCAGGCGCGACGTGCCACCCTGGCCCGACTGCTGGAAAACACGCCGTCGGACCTCCTCAAGTTCTCCGCCGACTTCACCGAGCCTGTCGACTCGCTGCTCGACAGCGCCTGCCGCCTCAAGCTCGAAGGCCTGATCGGCAAGCGCGCCGACAGCCCCTACGTGGGCCGGCGCAGCAGTGATTGGGTCAAGCTCAAGTGCCAGCAGCGCCAGGAGTTCGTGATCGTCGGCTACACCGACCCCAAAGGCAGCCGCAACGCCTTCGGCGCCCTGCTGCTGGCCCTGCACGACACCGACAGCGGCCAGCTGCGCTATGCCGGCAAGGTCGGCACCGGTTTCAGCGCCACCACGCTGGACAGCCTGCATGCGCGCTTCAAGCCCCTGGAAATAAACAAGCCGGCCTTGCCCAAGCCGCCCCGTGGCGCCGAGGCCTGTGGCGTGCATTGGCTCAAGCCGCAACTGCTGGCCGAAGTCGCCTACGCCCAGATGACCCGCGAAGGCATCGTGCGCCACTCGGTGTTCCACGGCCTGCGCGACGACAAGCCCGCCACCGCCATCGACCTGGAGCGAGCCATGCCTGCCAAGCGCACCGCGCAGCCACCCGCCGAGCCCCACGGCAGCCTGCGCCTGACCCACCCCGACCGCGTGGTCGACGCCAGCACCGGCACCACCAAGCGCCAGGTCGCCGAGTACTACGCCCAGGTCGCCGACTGGTTGCTGCCGCAGCTCAAGGACCGCCCCGTGGCGCTGGTGCGCGCACCGGACGGACTGGGTGGCGAACTGTTCTTCCAGAAGAATGCCGGCCAGCTGCACATCCCGGCGGTGCGCAGCTACAGCAAGGCGCAGGCCGGCCAGGCGGCGATGGTGCTCAACCGCGCCGACAGCCTGCTGGGCGCGGTGCAGATGAACATGCTCGAACTGCACACCTGGAATGCCACCGACAAGGATTTCGACAAGCCCGACCGCTTCGTCCTCGACCTCGACCCCGATCCGGCACTGCCCTGGAAAGCCATGCTCGAAGCGACCCAACTGACCCTCACCCTGCTCGATGAGCTGGGCCTGAAGGTGTTCCTCAAGACCAGTGGCGGCAAGGGCATGCACCTGGTGGTGCCGCTGACCCGCCGCGCCGGTTGGGACGAGGTGAAGGACTTCAGCCATGCCCTCGTCGAGCATATGGCGGGCCTGTTCCCGGATCGGCTCAGCGCCGTCTCCGGGCCCCGTAACCGAGTCGGGCGGATCTTCATCGACTACCTGCGCAACGGCAAGGGCGCCACAACGGTCGCGGCGTATTCGCTGCGTGCCCGCGAAGGCTTGGCGGTGTCGGTGCCGATCTGGCGCGAAGAGCTGACCCAGCTCAAAGGCGCCAACCAGTGGCACATCGGCAATCTGCAGGCGCGGCTGGCCGAGGTGGACGACCCTTGGGCGGACATGGCCAAGACCCGGCAGTCCATCACCGTGCGCATGCGCAAACAGCTGGGCATTGACTGAGGCCAAGGGGAACGTATTCATGAGCATCATCCAGGACTTCGACCTGACCAACCTCGACCGCCTGCTGCGCCGCTTCGGCGCCCGCCCGCAGGCCATCGACCTCGACACCTTGCTGCCGGAGCTGCTGCAGGCCATGCAGGCCGACCACCTCGACCTGTTGCCCCTGCCCGGCCAGGGCCAGACCCTCAAGCGCTGGCAGACGCTCGCGCGGGTAGCCGGTTGCGACCTGACCCTGGCCAAGCTCTATGAAGGCCATACCGATGCCTTGGCGATCCTGGCCGAATGCGGTGCCGCCCACCACGCCCAGGACGGGATCTGGGGCGTGTGGGCCGCAGAGCCGCCGGATGCCCGTGCCCGTATCGTCGAGCGGCACGACGGGCAGGTACGTCTGCAAGGGCGCAAGGCCTGGTGCTCGGGCGCGCTGCAGATCGACCGGGCACTGATAACTGCATGGGAGAATGACCAGCCGCAGCTGGTGGCCATCGAGTTGTCGCACCCCAGCCAGCGCATCCAGGCCGACCAGTGGCAGGCGGTGGGCATGGCCACCACCACCAGCGTCAGCATCGAATTCGACGACACGCCCGGGCTGGCCGTCGGCCTGCCCGGCCAGTACCTGGCACGTCCTGGTTTCTGGCATGGCGGCGCCGGCATCGCCGCGTGCTGGTACGGCGCGGCCGAGGCACTGGCCGACTACCTGCGCGAGCATTGCCGCATGCCTCGGCCCGATCCGCACGCCGATGCCCATCTGGGAGCGGTGGATGCCGCCTTGTACGGCGCCCGCGCCGCGCTTCGCGAATGCGCCGCCTGGATCGACCAGCAGCCCCATGCCGACGCCAGCTTCGAAGTGCGCCGCGCCCGCGCCCAGGTCGAACAGGCGGTCGAGCAGGTGATCCGCCATGTCGGCAGGGCGCTGGGTGCCACGCCCTTCTGTCGCAGCAGTCATTTCGCCCGGCTCAGCGCCGACCTGCCGGTCTACCTGCGCCAGAGCCATGCCGAACGCGATCTGGCCGAACTGGGCAGGCAAGTGACCGGCATGCCGGCGGGAGCCTGGCAGCTATGAGCGAGAACCGTATCCAGGCGGCTGCCGGCACCCCTTGGCGCGACTGGCAGCAATCCGCGCACCTGGCCCGCGCCAAGTGGCTCAAGCCCGAACAGGTCTGTCCGCCCGGCCGGCGCCTGGTGTTGCTGGCCCCCCACCCGGACGATGAAATCCTCATGGCCGGCGGACTGCTGGCCGGTTTCCACGGGCGCGAGCAGGACCTGGTGCTGATTTCCACCACCAACGGCGAAGGCAGCCATCCCCATTCCGCCCACTGGACCGAGCACCGTCTGCGCCACCAGCGCCCCCAGGAAAGCCGGCACGCCCTGCAACAGCTTGATCTGGACCTCAACCGCCTGGACTGGCGGCGCCTGAACCTCAAGGACGGCGCCCTGCCCCGCGATGAAGCGTTCCTGGCCAACTACCTGGAGCAACTGCTCGAACCGGACGACCTGCTGCTGACCACCTGGCGCGGTGACGGCCACTGCGACCACGAGGCGGCCGGCCGCGCTGCTGCCCAGGCGGCCCAGGCACGCCGGGTACAATTGGCCGAGGTCCCGGTGTGGGCGTGGCATTGGGCCACGCCCGATGACCCGCGCCTGCCCTGGCCACAGGCCCATCGGGTACAGCTCGACGACACCCGCCTGGCGCGCAAACGCCAGGCCTTGGCCGCCCACGCCAGCCAGTTGCAGCCAGACGGGGAGCATCCTCCGGTGCTGCCCGTCACCCTGCAGACCTGCCTGTTGCAGCCTTTCGAACTGGTCTTCCTGTAATGGAGTCGCCATGAGCCTCGACGCGCAGTATTTCGCCGACCTGTATGCCGGCAACGACGATCCCTGGGCCTTTCGCACCCGCTGGTACGAACGTCGCAAGCGCGACCTGACGATGGCCAGCCTGCCCAGCCAGTGCTACGGCCGGGTGTTCGAGCCGGCCTGCGCCAACGGCGAGCTGAGCGTGCTGCTGGCCGAGCGCTGCGCCAGCCTGCTGTGCCAGGACATCGACGCCACTGCCGTCAGGCTGGCCCGGCAACGCTTGGCAGGGGTCGATCATGCCCGCGTCGAACAGGGGCACCTGCCGGGCGATTGGCCGGGCGGGCAGTTCGACCTGATCGTGCTCAGCGAGATCGGCTACTACCTCGACCCCACCGACTGGTTGCAGGTGATTGAACAGTCCGTGGCCTGCCTGGCCGGCGACGGCGGATTGCTGGCCTGCCACTGGCGCCATCCGATTGCCGGCTGCCCCCAGGACGGCGGCCAAGTGCACGCCCTGCTGGCCAGGCACCTGCCGCTGTATCCGCAGTTGCGCCATGAGGAGGCGGACTTCCTGCTCGAGTACTGGTCGTGCCAGCCCCGGGTGGTCGACCTGGACGAGACTTGCCCATGATCGCGGTGATCATTCCCGCCCATAACGAGGCCCGGCGCCTCGGACACTGCCTGAAGGCCGTGGGGGTGGCAGCTGCGCGGGCCGAAGCCGCAGGCCTGGAGGTCGAGGTGCTGGTGGTGCTCGATCGCTGTACCGATGCCAGCGCGCGCATCGCCAGGCGCCATGGCGTGCACACGCTGGTGCTGGAGGCCGGCAATGTCGGCATTGCCCGGCGCCTGGGGGCGGCGTGGATGATCGAGCGCGGCGCCCAGTGGCTGGCGTTCACCGACGCCGACAGCCGCGTGCCTGGCCACTGGCTGCTTTCACAGCTGCAATGGCATGCCGACGCGGTGTGCGGCACGGTACATATCGAGCGCTGGCAACCCTGGCAGGGTGCCGCCTTGCGTCAGCTGTACCACAGCCGCTACCAGGCAATGGAAGGCCACCGGCATATTCACGGCGCCAACCTTGGGGTATGCGCCAAGGCCTATGCCAAGGTCGGCGGTTTCCAGCCGCTGCCGGCCCACGAGGATGTGCAACTGGTGCTGGCACTGGAAGCCATCGGCGCGCAGATCGTCTGGACCGCCAGGCACAGCGTGGCCACCAGCAGCCGCAGGGACAGCCGGGCGCGGCAGGGATTCGGCGATTACCTCAGCGGATTGGAAGGCCAGATCCTGTAGAACGGCGCTCGGATCACGACGCCTTGCGTGGGCGCTTGGCCGCAGGCTTTTTCGCCTTGCTCTTGCCACCCAGGCTGCGCTTGAGCAGCTCGGTAAGGTCGATGATGTCCGCGCCCTTCTCCGCCGTGACGCCCTCGCCTTTCTCCACTGTCTCGATCTTGCCCTTGCTGGCCTTCTCCTCGACCAGGTCGAGGATGGTCTGGCGGAACGCGTCGTGGTAGTCATCGGGCTTCCACGGCCCGCTCATGTCCTCGACCAGGCGTTTGGCCATGTCCAGCTCGCGCTTGTCGACCTTGCTGTCGGTCACGCTCTTGTCCAGCTCCAGTGTCTCCAGGCCCCGCACTTCCTCCGGCCAGCGCAAGGTGATCATCACCAGCGCCTCGTCGAGCGGGCGCAGCAGCGCCAAGTGCTGGCGGGTGTGCAGCACCACCGTGGCCAGGGCCACCTTGCCGGTGCTGGCCAGGGTCTCGCGCAGCAAGGCGTAGACCTTGCCGCCCCGGCGGTCCGGGCTCAGGTAATACGGCGTGTCGAACTGTTGCAGGGGGATTTCCCCGGCTTCGACGAACGAGAAGATATCGATGGTCTGGGTCGCCTCGGGCCGGGCCTTGCGGATTTCCTCCTCGCTGATCACCACGTAACGGCCCTTCTCGTACTCCACGCCCTTGACGATGTTTTCCTTGTCGATTTCCTTGCCGGTGACCTTGTTCACCCGCTTGTAGCCGACCGGTTCCATGCTGCGCTTGTCCAGCCAGTCGAAATCCACCCGCTCGCTGCGCACGGCGGTGTTGAGGGACACCGGGATGTGCACCAGACCGAAACTGATCGCGCCTTTCCAGATCGCCCTGGCCATGGTTGGCTCCTAAGTGTTCGGGGTCAGGCCGGGCTGGCTGTAACGCAACGCACCGCAGCGTTCGCAGCAGTGGCATTGCAGCCCGGCGACTTCATGGATCAACAGGCTGCGCCATTGGCAGCCACGCAGCAGGCAGACGAGTTTCATCAGCCACCTCCTTGGCCCACATCGACGGGGCGCTTACAAGGACTGACTGCGCGGCGCGCGGAAGGTTTATTCGGCTTTGCCCTACGGCAGCGGATTGCCCCCGGTGACGCCGAAAATCTCGCCGGTGATGTAGCTCGACTCCTGGCTGGCCAGCAGCACGTACAACGGCGCGCACTCGGCGGGCTGGCCCGGGCGTTTCATCGGCGTGTGCCCGCCGAAGTCGGGGATCTTCTCCGGTGGCTGCCCGCCACTGGGCTGCAGCACGGTCCAGATCGGCCCGGGGGCCACCGCGTTGACCCGGATGCCGCGCTCGATCACCTGCTTGGCCAGGGCCTTGGTGAAGGCGACGATGGCGGCCTTGGTGGTGGCATAGTCGAGCAGCGTGGCCGATGGCTGGTAGGACTGGATCGACGCGGTGTTGATGATGGTCGCCCCGGCCGGCATCAGCGGCACGGCGGCCTGACACAGCCAGAACAGCGCGTAGACGTTGGTCTTCAGCGTATGGTCGAACTGCTCGTGGGTGATCTGCCCGATATCCTTGCGTGCTTCCTGCTTGCCGGCGACATTCACCAGGATGTCGAGCCCGCCGAGCCGTTCGTGAGCCTGGTCGACCAGCTGGCCGCAGAAGCGCGGATCCTTCAGGTCGCCGGGCAACGCCACGGCCTTGCGCCCCTCGGCCTCGATAAGCTGCACCACTTCGCGGGCGTCGCGCTCCTCGGTCGGCAAATAATTGAGGGCGATGTCGGCGCCCTCCCGGGCGAAAGCAATGGCCACGGCCCGGCCGATACCCGAATCGGCGCCGGTGATCAGGGCGCGCCGGCCGGCCAGGCGGCCGAAGCCCTTGTAGGTGGTTTCGCCGTGGTCGGGCTTGGGTTGCATGTGCGCATCCAGGCCTGGGGCCGGTTGATGCTGGGCGGGGAATGGCGGATGCGGATACTGGGTCAGGGGGTTCTGCAGGGTGAACTGGTCCTGGGGCTTGCGGGGCATCGGCTGGACTCCTTCGGGTAATGGCTGGGTAAGGTCTGGCGCGGGGCAAGCCCGCATACAGGTCCTGTTCGTCACGTGGAAGCGGTCTGGCACCGCACGAGGACCACACAAGTTTCGAGGCAACCGGCTGATGGATGGTTTGCTCAAGCTGGGCCCATCGCCGACAGGTGGTCGTCCATCACCTGCCTGACCACGCTGCGCATTGCCAAACCCTCATCCAGGCCTTGCTCGCGGGCCAACCCATAGGCTTGGCGCTGGCGATCGGCACTGCTGCCGTCGCGCAGGATGCGCCGGGCGTGCAGGAAAGAACGCTCGGCATCGGCAGTGTCGGCCGGGCATTGCGTCTGTAACTGCGTCAGCCAGACTTCGGCATTCACCGGCTGCTGGTCATCAACACCAATGAAGGTGGCAAGACGGCCATGACGCATGGCGCGCCAGTAGTTCTCCTGGGTGATCCAGCGCATTTCCCGGCTGGAGGCGCCAGCGTGCCGCCCCAGCGCATGCTCGACGAGATGGCGAAACAGGCCGGCAATTGCCAAGGCATCCTCCAGCCGCGGACAGCCGTCGCAGATGCGCAGTTCGACAGTCGGAAAGCGCCGCGAAGGTCTGATCGCCCACCAGAAGTCGCCGTCCTCGGCCAACGTGCCGGTGCGTTGCAAAAGCGCCCGATAACGCTCGTAGGCGCTCCAGTCCGGCAGCGGTTCCGGCAGGCCCATGTGCGGCCATTCCCCGCACACCACGCGGCGGTAGCTCATGTAGCCGGTGTCCTGGCCGCCCCAGTAGGGAGATGAGGTGCTGAGCGACAACAGCAAGGGCAGCCAGTACAGGACCCGGTTGATCACCTGCATGCGATCCAGGCCCGGTGGCACCCCGACATGCACGTGCAGGCCGTTCAACAAGCTGCGCCGGGCCACCAGCCGGTAGTCGTCGAACAACTGGCGAAAGTGCGGCGTTGCGCGTGGATGCTGGCGCAGCCAGTGGGCGCTGGAGTGGCTTGCCGCACAGTACAGACCAGCCCCCTCGGCGGCCAGCGCCTGGCTCAGGCGCTGGCGATGCTCGGTAAAGAAGGTGCGGGCCTGGTGCAGCGTGTCGAACACCGGCGAGGCCAGCTCGATCTGGCTGCGGAACATCTCTTCGGCGAAACACGGCCCCAGCACCTCACGGCACAGATGGGTCAGTGCCGCCGACGGTGAGGACAGCACCCGGCCACTGTCCAGCGCCACCAGCAGGTACTCCTCCTCGATGCCGAACGTGCAGGGCCGCCCCATGGGCTCATCCGCCGCGGCGGGTGACGGTAAGGGCCACGGCGGCGATGCGCTCGACCAGTTCATAGCCGGGCTCGAGCAACTGCTCGCCGAACACATCCGGGTCCAGCTCCCGGTAGTGCCAGCTCAAGTCAGGGCCGGCCAGGCGCAGGCGGACCGCTTCGAGCAACGCATCGCGCCCTTCGACGATCGCCACCCCGGTGTACAGCAGCAATGTGCCGCCCGGTGTCAGGCGCTCACAGGCCTGCTCGACGATACGCAGCGACAGATCGGCGCCGAGCGCCCCGCCGCCGTGGCGGTAGACGCGCTGGCTGGCATCGAGCATATAAGGCGGGTTGGCGACGATCAGGTCGAAGGTGCCGGTGATGCCCGTGAGCAGGTCGCTGGGCTCGACCGACACATTGGCCAGCCCGGCCAGGGCGGCGTTGACGGCAGTGTAGCGCAGCGCCAGCGGATTGATGTCCAGCGCGCTGACCTGCGCATGGCGTGCGGCCCGGGCAATAAGCAACGCGCCGATGCCGCTGCCGCAGCCAATATCGACGGCGTGCTGCACGCGCCGGGGGCTGTTCCGCAGGTGATCCTCGATCAACTGGGCGAAGCGGTAGCTGTCCGGCCCGAAGAACACCGCGTCGCTGCTCTCCGTCGGCCAGGCCGAATGCACCAGCAACAGGTCATCCAGGCTCGACCAACGCACCCGGCTGCGCCACAGCTCGTCGTGCGCCTCCAGCACGCCGGCCGTGCCCAGTTGCTCCAGTTCGTCAGCGCTGATCAACGAAGCCGCGAACGGCCGGCTCCAGCCAAATACGTCTCGAAGCGTACGCGCACGTTGGGCCTGAGGTCGGGCGTTGACCCGCGCCTGGGTCGCCGGGGTGACGCAGGTGAAACGGTAGCCGTCGGCACGCAGCCTGCAGCCCAGTCGCAACAGGGCCTCGTCGGCACGAATCTGGTTCTGGTCGAGTTGCATCACCGCGGCCCTCCCTGGTACAGCCCGGTGGCAGCGATGTAGTCGCGTGTGGCACGCAGGCCCGCAGGTTCGGCGTGCCGGTTACCGGCCATGGCCTCGATCAGCGTGGCGATCTCCGAGGACTGGGCCCGGCCGGGCGCCTCCGCCTGCAGGGCCAATGCCTGTTCCCACTGCCCTGGCGGCACCCGACGACGCCCGGCCCCTTGCCAGCTACCGGCGATCCAGTCATGCCACAGCTGTTTCTCGTAGGCGCTGAACACGCCGAACATTGCCGCGCCGGGGCCGTCGATCAGTGACCAGAAGCGGCTCTGCATCGGGTCGCTGTCACGCTTGATCCACCCCTGGGCTTGCAGGGCCTCCAGAAACCCGGCCATCGCCCCCGGCTCGGCAAGCCACTGGTTGATGGTGCGCCCTTGCAGGCGGCAGCGATCGGAGTGCATGAACTGGCCGAACACGCGCTTGCGCTCCAGCGCGGCGAGCAGTTCGCCCTGCAGGTCGAAGCTGGCGATCAGCGAAGGTGTGTCGAGACCCAGGTCGTTGAGCCGGTAGCCGTGCCTGACACGCCCATAGAAATCTTCATCGCCCGCTGGCGCCAACATCCGCAGGCTCTCCAGCGAACGCCGGGCATGGCCGCTGGCGGCATTGTCGATGGTCACATGCAACTGGAAGTAATGGGCGTCGATACCCAGTTCGGCCAGCTCATGAGTGGTGATCAGCAGGTGCAGCGGTGGCTGCTCATATCCCAGGTTGTAGCCGATCACCTCGGGCAGGAAGCGCTCGCAGTGCTGGCCGAGGGCCAATTGCACGGCGCCTTGCACGAAGCGCGAGGGCTCCAGTGGCAGCCCTTGCAGGCACCCCAGGCGGCTGAGCAGGCGCTGGTAGATCAGCACATGGTTGCAGCGTGGGTCGCCGTCGCCCAGTTCTTCGAGAAAGGTGCGGATCAACCCGTGGTAACGCGGGTCGCGCCAGTGCCGCAGGGTACCGTGCAGCCAGGCACCGTCGACCGCCTTGGTCGGCGCTACCTGCTGCAGGAACCACAAGGCCTGGGCGCGGGTGGCGAAATAGCGTCGGGGCGCTCCTTCACGCCGCTGCCGCAGGTAATGCGCATGGTCGTGGGCGACCTGGGCGGCATGGTTTTCGGCCCATTGGGGCAACAGGTTCGGCTCTTCCGGCAGGTCGTCTTCCCGGTCACGAACACGGCGCAGTTGTGTTTCCAGCCAGTGCTCGGCAGTGGCATCGCGTCCCGCCAGCAACGCCTGGTAGCGATGCGCCACGTCATCAGTCATGTCGTGCCTGGCTTGCGAACGCACGCCTTCACGGATCATCGCCACCATGCCGGTCACCTCGCGCTATGGATTCTGGGGCTTGGTTTCGGGAGACGGGTTGCTGGTCGGGGAATCGGGTTGCTGCATCTGCAGCGAGGGCTTGCTCGGGTCGGCGTCTTTCGCCGGATGGTCATTGTCGCGGTCGAAGCAGCCAGCCAGCAGGCTCAGGCTACCCAACAGGCAGATCAGAGGTGCGATACGCATGGGAACCTCCTGGTGGGGTGTGCGCGGTGCCAGGCGAACCCGGCACCGCGTGCCCTCACTTACGAGCGGCCGCCCTTGTGGCCGGACTCGCTCTGGCGATTGCCGCCGCCGGAGCTCTGCCCGCCCTTGCGACCGGCTTCGGACGCTTTTTCGCGGTCATTGGCGAAATTGCCTGGGTTCTTCGTTCCACCCTGGCTGCCGGTCTTGTTGGCGTCCTGCTTGTTGGTGTCCTGGCGACCGGTCATGTTGCTGTCTTTGTTGGCCATGGTTGCAAAAACCTCGTGTGGCTAAGGGTTGCACGGCGAGGTGCCGTACATGGATTGGGAGTACGGCGATAAAGAGGGATTCGGATTATTCCGAGCGGATCGGACCGGTGGCGCTAAACAAGCGGCGACGGTGTATTTGGGGCGCAAGCGGATCCCCGGTGGGCAGACTTTGCGTTGACCCCCGGCAGATATCTGGCATACTTCGCCAACCTACCGGTCGGTAGGCTTATATTTTGCTTTCACGGATCCTCGCTCATGCCCGCTTCACATTTGCGCTTCGCCGCCTCCCTCGCCCTGATCGGCGCCCTTGGCCCGTCTGCCATCGACATGTACCTGGCCAGCCTGCCGGAAATGGCCCGCGACTTCGCCACCGGCTATACCCAGGTTCAGCTGACGCTGACCGTGTTCCTGTTGGCCATGGGCGCCGGGCAACTGCTGTTCGGGCCACTGGTGGATGCCTTGGGGCGGCGTCGCCCGCTGCTCGCCGGCCTGCTGGTGTTCTGCATCGCCTCCCTGGCCGCGGCGGCCGCGCCGTCGCTGGACGCGCTGCTGGTGGCGCGCCTGGTGCAGGGCCTGGCCAGCGCGCTGACGTTGGTGGTGATCATGAGCATGGTCCGCGACAGCGCCGATGGCGCACGGGCGGCACAGATCTTCGCCCTGCTGATGACCATCGAGGGCCTGGCGCCGATCCTCGCCCCGGCGCTGGGCGGGGTGATCGACGCTGCGTACGGCTGGCGGGCGATCATGCTGGTACTGGCCGGCCTCGGTCTGCTGACCTTGGTCAATTCGGCCGTGACACTCGGTGAAACCCTGCCGCCGACGCATCGAGTACGCCTGGCACCGGCAACGGTATGGCGTACTTATGGCCGCATAGCCGCCGACGGCGCTTTCCTGCGCCCGGCCCTGGCCCTGTCGGCGGTGTTCTTCTTCCTGTTTGCCTACATCGCCGGTTCGGCCTATGTGTACCAGCAGCACTTCGGCCTCTCCAGCACGCACTTCGGCCTGCTGTTCGGCGGCTGCGGCGTTGCCATCCTGCTCGGCGCGGCGCTGTCCGGCTATTGCGTCAGCCGGCACGGCGTGGCCCAGGTGGCCTGGTGGGGGGCGCTGTGCATGGGTGCCGGCGCAGCCCTGGCGGTAATTGCCGGCCTGTCCACCGCGGGCCTGCCGCTGCTGCTGGCGGGCGTGGTGCTGGCGCTGTTCGGCCTGGGGGTTTGCGAGGCCACCTTGATGGCCCTGGCGATGTCATCGCAGCAGCGCGATGTCGGCTCGACGGCGGCCCTGCTCGGCGCGCTGCAACTGGTGATCTCGTCCAGCGCCACGCCCCTGGCCGGGCACCTGGCCACCCTGGGCCCGCTGGCCTGGGCCTGGTTGCTGGCGGCGGCGGCCGTGGTCATCGTCGGTTTGACCCGCGCCGCCGTGGCAAAGACAATCAGCGCCTCGCCCTGCTGCGTCAACCCGGAGTGACCGCCTTGAAAGCCCTGACCCCTTCCGCCGCGCGCATCTGCGAGCATGCCGTGGAGCATTTCGCCGAGCACGGCTACGACGGCTCGTCGCTGAACGAGATCGCCGCCCTGGCAGGCATGCGCAAAGCCTCGCTGTACGCCCACTTCGCCAACAAGGACGCGTTATTCGTGTGCGCCTTCGAACGGGCCCTGGCCGACGAAACCGCCTACGTCGAGGCGGGCTTCGGCCATGAAGCGGCAGGCCGCGAGGCGCCGGGGCACTGGCATCCGCTGCACCTGGCCGAGCGCTACGCGGCGTCGGCCAACCTGCGCTTCGTGCTGCGCAGTGCATTCCTGCCGCCGGCGCCGATCCGCTCGACTGTCACCACCGGCTTCGAGGCGTACCTGGAGCGGATCCGCCTGGGCTTCTGCCAGGCCCTGCGCGAGCGCCACGCCTGGGCCCGCAGCGATGGCAACAAGCTGGAGCTGTACGGCGATGCGTACCTGGGAATCATCGACAGCCTGCATGTAGAGCTGCTGTACGCGCCCCCGGCGGTTTATGCGCGGCGGGCAGCGTCATTGCTGAAAATTCTCGATGATTCGCTGCAATTGGCTGGACAGTAAACCATGGGGTTGCTGTGCAACCCCTCGCCGGCAAGCCGGCTCCCACAATGTCCGCGCCAACTGCCAACCCTGTGGGAGCCGGCTTGCCGGCGATGGGCCGCACAGCGGCCCCCTTGATTTCAGGGCCTGACCTTCTTCAGCTCGTTCAACAACCCCATCAACTGCTCCAGCTTGTCCGCGCCGAACTGGCGCTGGATCTCCTGGTAGTTGCGCTCCATCTCCTCGCTCATCGCCAGGAACGCCTGCTGCCCACGCACGGTCAGGCTGATGAAGATGCGCCGCTGGTCCTCCGGCGACTTGCGCCGCGCCACCAGGCCGTCACGCTCCAGGCGCTTGAGCACGCCGCTCATGCTCGGCTTGAGGATGCAGGCCTGGTCGGCCAACTGGTGGCTTTCCAGCTCGCCCTGCTGGCGCAGGATACGGATCACCCGCCATTGCTGCTCGGTCAGGTCGTGGGCATTCAGGGCCGGGCGGAAGAACGCCATGGTCGCTTCGCGGGCCTGCAGCAGGGTCAAGGTCAGGGAGGGTCTTGGTTGGGTCATCAGGATCAAGGGCTGTTTTATTAAGATATTAATAAAGTGAAATACATTTTCACCCGGGCTGTCCAGCCCTGTGAAAAGTACCAGCGCTCCTGGCAATCACCCATTCCCGCGATGCCTTCCCCGTAGCACGATCTGCCGACAGCCCACCGCCCGGACCCGTCGCCGCATGTCAACGCAACCCCGCCTGGCGCTGGCGATACTCGCCCGGCGTCATTTGCGCATGGCGCTGGAAGAAGCGGCTGAAGTACGCCGGGTCCTTGAACCCCAGGCGGTAGCAGATCTCGTTGGCCGAGCCGCCGGTGTAAAGCAGCAAGCGCCGCGCCTCCTGCATCAGCCGCTCGAACACCAGGCGCTTGGACGGCAGGTCGGCCATGCGCCGGCACACGTCGTTCAGGCGCGCCTCGGTCACGCCCAGGGCTGCCGCGTAGGCCGGCAGGGTCCAGTGGTCGAGGTAGTGGCGCTCGATCAGTTCGTTGAAACGGTGAAACAACTGCAGGTCCTCGTGCCGCGCGGGCGTGGCCTCCAGCGAATTGGCGCACAGGCGCAGCAGGCTGATCATCACCAGGCGGGCCAGGTCCTGCACGGCGGTGCCCTGCCCGGCCTGGCCATGACCCAGTTCGCCGCCCAGCAAGTCGAACAATTGCTCCAGGCGCTGCACCTCCTCGGCCGCCGCCCCCTGCAGGTGGCCGAGGGCAACGCACGCCGGTTGCAGGCGCGGCCCGAGCGCAAGCCCGGGTTCGGCCTGCAGCAGTTGCCAGACCAGTTGCTGGCGCACGGTCAGCACATGGCCGTCGGCATCGGGCTCGGTGACGAAAGCATGGGGAATGGTGGGTGGGGTGAGGAAGAACATCGGACCGGACTCGTGGTAACGCTGCTCGTCCAGGTACACCCGCACGCTGCCGGTCTTCACGTAGTGCACCTGGAAGAAACGGTCGTGCCGGTGCACCGGCATGTTGCGGCCGAAGAATCCGGCCAGGTTGCCCAGCCGGTCGTAATGCACCTCGCTGTCGCTGTAGCGCTGGTCGTAGACCTGACCGATGTTGATGTTGGGGATCGGCTGTCGTTCTTTCATTGTTGTTCTCGCAGCGGTGAAACGCGCCGGGGGGAAATCATCCTAGCACCACCGACCAGCGGCGAATGCCTTGACGATCGTTAACATATTAAATATAACGTTAACACATTAACAAAAACACCACGAAGCGCCCCCGGTCGCTTCGCCCACCGCAGGAGAAATGCATGAGCCGTGCCTTGCACGAGGTCGCCAGCGGCAGCCTGTTCGGCGTCGCCCTGAACTACCAGGGCCTGCTGCAAAAGCATCTGGCGTCCTTCCACGAAGCGCCGTACCAGCAACCGCCGGTCAAGCCGGTGCTGTTCATCAAGACGCCCAACACCCGCAACGGTCACGCCCAGCCAGTGACCTACCCCTCGGCAGTCGAACGCCTGCAAGCGGGCCCTGCACTGGGCGTGGTCATCGGCAAGAACGCCAGTCGCGTCAGCCTGGACAACGCCCTGGACCACGTGGCGGGCTACACCATCGTCAACGAGTTCAGCCTGCCCGAAGACAGCTACTACCGCCCGGCGGTCAAGGCCAAATGCCGCGACGGTTTCTGCCCGCTCGGCCCGCAACTGGTGCCGGCCGCGCAGGTCGGCAACCCCGACGCGCTGGGCATTCGCCTGTGGGTCAACGGTGAGCTGCGCCAGCAGAACAACACCGCCAACTGCGTGCGCGGCGTGGCCCGGCTGATCGCCGAGATCAGCGAGTTCATGACCTTGCATGCCGGCGACGTGCTGATCACCGGCACCCCGGAAGGCCGTGTCGATGTGCTGCCCGGCGACCAGGTGACGGTCGAGATCGACGGCCTCGGCCAGCTGACCAACTCCATCGTCGCCGAACAAGGACTCGTCCCATGAAGCACGCCCGTATCCAGTTCGACGGCCAGGTCCACGCCGTCACCGTCGAAAACGACCAGCGACTGCGCCTGGCCGATGGCCGTGTGGTCGACGCCGACCAGGTCACCTGGCTGCCGCCGGCCAGCGGTAGCATGTTCGCCCTGGGCCTGAACTACGCCGACCACGCCGCCGAGCTGGCCTTCACCCCGCCCACCGAGCCGCTGGCCTTCGTCAAGTCGCCCGGCACCTACACCGGGCACAAGCAGGTCACTTGGCGCCCGGACAACGTCAAGTACATGCACTACGAGTGCGAACTGGTGGCGGTGATCGGCAAGCCGGCGCGCAACGTCAAGCGCGAGGACGCCCTCGACTACCTGGCCGGCTACACGGTGTGCAACGACTACGCCATCCGCGATTACCTGGAGAACTACTACCGCCCCAACCTGCGGGTGAAGAACCGCGACGCCACCACCCCACTGGGCCCATGGATCGTCGACACCGCCGATGTGCCGGACCCGTCGAACCTGACCCTGCGCACCTGGATCAACGGCGAGCTGAAACAGCAAGGCACCACGGCCGACATGATCTTCGACATCCCCTACCTGATCGAATACTTCTCCAGTTTCATGACTCTGCAACCCGGCGACATGATCGCCACCGGCACCCCGGAAGGCCTGGCCGACGTGGTCCCGGGCGACGAGGTGGTGGTGGAAGTGGAAGGCGTCGGCCGCCTGGTCAATCGGATCGTCAGCGAAGCCGAGTTCTTCGCCCGCAACGCACAAGAGGCAACAGCATGATCAAGCACTGGATCGATGGCCGCGAAGTCGAAAGCCGCGACACCTTCGTCAACTACAACCCGGCCACCGGCGAGGCCATCGGCGAAGTCGCCAGTGGCGGCGCCGAGGAAGTCGCCCTGGCCGTGGCCGCGGCCAAGCAAGCCTTCCCGAAATGGGCCAATACACCCGCCAAGGAGCGCGCGCGCCTGATGCGCCGCCTGGGTGAGCTGATCGAGCAGAACGTGCCGCAGTTGGCCGAGCTGGAAACCCTGGACACCGGCCTGCCGATCCACCAGACGCGCAACGTGCTGATTCCCCGCGCCTCGCACAATTTCGACTTCTTCGCCGAGGTGTGCACGCGCATGGACGGCCACAGCTACCCGGTGGACGACCAGATGCTCAATTACACCCTGTACCAGCCGGTGGGCGTGTGCGCGCTGGTGTCGCCCTGGAACGTGCCGTTCATGACCGCCACCTGGAAGACCGCGCCGTGCCTGGCCCTGGGCAATACCGCGGTACTGAAGATGAGCGAGCTGTCGCCGCTGACCGCCAATGAGCTGGGGCGCCTGGCGGTCGAGGCCGGCATCCCCAATGGCGTACTCAACGTCATCCAGGGCTACGGCGCCACCGCCGGCGATGCCCTGGTGCGTCACCCGGACGTGCGCGCCATCTCCTTCACCGGCGGCACCGCCACCGGCCGGAAGATCATGCAGACGGCCGGCCTGAAGAAGTACTCGATGGAACTGGGCGGCAAGTCGCCGGTACTGATCTTCGAGGACGCCGACCTCGAGCGTGCGCTGGACGCTGCTTTGTTCACCATCTTCTCGCTCAACGGAGAACGCTGCACCGCCGGCAGCCGCATCTTCATCCAGCAGAGCGTGTACCGGCAGTTCGTTGCCGAGTTCGCCGCCCGTGCCAAGCGCCTGATCGTCGGTGACCCGACCGACCCGAAGACCCAGGTCGGCTCGATGATCACCCAGCAGCACTACGACAAGGTCACCGGCTATATCCGCATCGGCCTGGAAGAAGGCGCGCGCCTGCTGGCCGGTGGCCTGGAACGCCCGGCCGGATTGCCGGCGCACCTGGCCAAGGGGCAGTTCATCCAGCCGACGGTGTTCGCCGATGTGAACAACAAGATGCGCATCGCCCAGGAAGAGATCTTCGGCCCGGTGGTGTGCCTGATCCCGTTCAAGGACGAGGCCGAGGCGCTGCAACTGGCCAACGACACCGAGTACGGCCTGGCCTCGTACATCTGGACCCAGGACATCGGCAAGGCCCACCGCCTGGCCCGTGGCATCGAGGCAGGCATGGTGTTCATCAACAGCCAGAACGTGCGCGACCTGCGCCAGCCGTTCGGCGGTGTCAAGGGCTCGGGCACCGGCCGCGAAGGCGGGCAATACAGCTTCGAGGTCTTCGCCGAGATCAAGAACGTGTGTATATCCATGGGTAGCCACCACATTCCGCGCTGGGGGGTGTAACGCGGGGCTGCTGAGCAGCCCATCGCCGGCAAGCCGGCTCCCACAGGGATCACCGCACACTGTAGGAGCCGGCTTGCCGGCGAAACGAGGGCGAAGCCCTCGCCATGGATACATAACAACAACTCGTTACCGGAGACTCCCATGGGCACACTCGCTCTCGCCGCCAAGATCACCCACGTGCCGTCGATGTACCTGTCCGAACTGCCCGGCCCGCGCCAGGGCTTTCGCCAGGCGGCCATCGACGGCCACCTCGAGATCGGCCGGCGCTGCCGCGAACAGGGCGTCGACACCCTCGTCGTGTTCGACACCCACTGGCTGGTCAACGCCAACTACCACATCAACTGCGCCGCGCACTTCGAAGGCCTGTACACCAGCAACGAACTGCCGCACTTCATCGCCAACATGAACTACGGCTTCCCCGGCAACCCCGAGCTGGGACGCATCCTCGCCGACGAGTGCAATCGCCTGGGCGTGGAAACCATGGCCCACGACGCCACCACGCTGGCGCCTGAGTACGGCACCCTGGTGCCGATGCGCTACATGAACACCGACCAGCACTTCAAGGTGATCTCGGTCTCGGCGCTGTGCACCTCGCACTACCTCAACGACAGCGCGCGCCTGGGCTGGGCCATGCGCAAGGCGGTCGAGGAACACTACGACGGCACCGTGGCCTTCCTGGCCAGCGGCTCGCTGTCGCACCGTTTCGCCCAGAACGGCCAGGCCCCGGACTTTGCCACCAAGGTCTGGAGCCCGTTCCTGGAAACCCTCGACCACCGCGTGGTGCGCCTGTGGCAGGACGGCGACTGGGCCGATTTCTGCGCAATGCTGCCCGAGTACGCGGTCAAGGGCCACGGCGAAGGCTTCATGCACGACACCGCCATGTTGCTCGGCGCGCTCGGCTGGTCGAAATACGACGGCAAGGCCGAGGTGGTGACGCCGTACTTCGGCTCCTCCGGCACCGGCCAGATCAACGCGATCTTCCCGGTCACCCCGCAGGATGGCAGCGCGATCCCTGCCGCCCAGGCCTCGAACCGGGCCGGCGTCACCTCCACAAGCCGCCTGTAAGGAGCATCACCATGCCCCATCTGGTCCTGCTCTACAGCCCGGATATCGAAGCCGACGCCGATATGCCAGGCCTATGCCGCGCCCTGGCCGACTGCATGCTCGCCCAGCGCGACGAACACCATCGCCAGGTGTTCCCCACCGGCGGCACCCGTGTGCTGGCCTACCCCGCCGCCCATGCGGCAATCGCCGATGGCCGCGGTGCCTACGGTTTCGTCTACGCCAACCTGCGCATGGGCGCTGGCCGCAGCGCCGCTGTGCACCAGCAGGTCGGTGACGCGCTGCTGGCGGTGTTGCGCCGGCACCTGGACGCGCTGCTGGAACGTCGCCCGGTCGGCGTGACCCTGCAGATCGACGAAAGCCAGGCCCAGGTTTACGACGCCAAGCACAGCAGCCTGCACCCTCTGTTCACCCGCCAGCCCTGAGGTCTCCATGCTCGACGCCCGCATCATCCAGCAAGCCGCCGCCCGCCTCGACCAGGCCGAACGCACCCGCGAACAGGTCGGCCAGTTTTCCCTGGAACATCCCTCGATCGGCATCGAGGACGCCTACGCCATCCAGCGTGCCTGGGTGGCGCAGAAGATCAAGGATGGCCGCAAGCTGGTCGGCCACAAGATCGGCCTCACCTCCCGGGCCATGCAGGTCTCCTCGAACATCACCGAGCCAGACTACGGCGCGCTGCTCGACGACATGCTGTTCGAGGAAGGCAGCGACATTCCCTTCGAGCGTTTCATCGTGCCCCGGGTCGAGGTGGAACTGGCGTTCATCCTCGGCAAGCCGCTCAAGGGGCCGAACGTGACCCTGTTCGAGGTGCTCGACGCCACCGAGTGGGTGATCCCGGCGCTGGAGATCATCGATGCGCGCATTCAGCAGGTCGACCCACTCAGCGGTGTCACCCGCAAGGTCTTCGACACCATCTCCGACAACGCCGCCAACGCTGGCGTGGTCATCGGCGGGCGTGCGGTGCGGCCGGGCGATATCGACCTGCGCAAGGTCCCGGCGGTGCTGTACCGCAACGGCGTGATCGAGGAATCCGGCGTGTCGGCGGCGGTGCTCAACCACCCCGCCAAGGGCGTGGCCTGGCTGGCCAACAAGCTGGCGGCACATGACGTGAGCCTGGAAGCCGGCCAGCTCATTCTCGGCGGCTCGTTCACCCGCCCGGTGGCCGCCCGTCCCGGCGACACCTTTCACGTCGACTACGACCAGCTTGGCTCTATCGCCTGCCGTTTCGTCTGAGGAGCGCCCATGGACATGCCCATCAACACCTTCAAGCAACGCCTGCGCGACGGCCAGGCACAGATCGGCCTGTGGCTCGGCCTGGCCGACCCATATTGCGCGGAGCTGGCGGCCAACGCCGGCTTCGACTGGCTGCTGCTCGATGGCGAGCATGCGCCCAACGACCTGCGCAGCTTGCTCGGCCAGTTGCAGGCGGTGGCGCCCTACCCGGCCCAGCCCATCGTGCGCCCGGTGATCGGCGATACCGCGCTGATCAAGCAGTTGCTCGATATCGGCGTGCAGACCCTGCTGGTGCCCATGGTCGAAAGCGCCGAGCAGGCACGTCAGCTGGTGCGGGCGATGCGCTACCCGCCCCACGGCGTGCGCGGTGTCGGCAGCACGCTGGCGCGGGCGTCGCGCTGGAACAGCATCCCCGGCTACCTGGACCAGGCCGACGAGCAGATGTGCCTGCTGGTGCAGGTGGAAAACCGCGAAGGGCTGGCCAACCTCGATGCAATCTGCGCCGTCGAAGGCGTCGATGGCGTGTTCATCGGCCCCGCCGACCTCAGCGCCGCCATGGGCCAGCGGGGCAATCCGGGGCATCCTGAGGTCCAGGCGGCCATCGAGGATGCCATCGTGCGCATCGCGCGGGCCGGCAAGGCGGCGGGTATTCTCAGCGCCGACACGACGCTGGCCCGACGTTACATCGAACTGGGCGCGGCGTTCGTCGCGGTGGGGGTCGACACCACGGTGCTGATGCGCGGCTTGCAGGGGTTGGCGGGCACGTTCAAGGCAGGGACCGCCGCCATCGCCCAGGGCGGTGTCTACTAGCCTGGCCTTGTAGCGCGTAAGCTCGATGTTGGGGCGATCCGGTGAAGCACTGCTGGCTCGCCCGGCAGCACCATGCTAGCCTCCGCGCGCCCCGCCCTGCGGGGTCGCGACAACGTCGAATCAAGGAGTCAGGCAATGGACCTGCAGTTTCTGGGCACCTCCTCCGGGGTGCCCACCAAGGCCCGCAACGTCAGCGCGACCGCGGTCATCGAGGCCACCGGCACCGGTTGGTTCCTGGTCGATTGCGGCGAAGGCACCCAGCATCAGCTGCTGCACAGCCCGCTGTCGGTGCGCGACCTGCGCGCCATCTTCATCACCCATGTACACGGCGACCATTGCTTCGGCCTGCCGGGGCTGCTGGCCAGCGCCGGCATGTCAGGGCGCAAGGAGCCACTGGTGCTGGTCCTGCCGGCCGACCTGCACCCCTGGGTCCGGCAGAGCCTGGAGGTCAGCGACACCTACCTGCCCTTCGAGTTGCAGATGCAGGCGCTGGAGACCTTTGGTGGCTTGAGCCACGGTAACATCCAGGTCGGCGTGGTCGAGCTGTCGCACCGGGTACCCTCCTACGGCTTCGTGTTCGAGGAGCGCGACCCGCAACCGCACCTGGACACCGAGCGCCTGCGCGCCGACGGCATCCCCGCCGGGCCGCTGTGGGGGCAGATCGCCCGTGGCCGAACGGTCGAGCACGAAGGTCGCCAGATCGACCCGCAGGCCTACCTGCAACCGACGCGCCCGGCGCAACGCATCATCGTCTGTGGTGACAACGACCGCCCCGAATTGTTGAGCGAACTGGCCGCCAACGTTGACGTCCTGGTCCACGAAGCTACCTTCACCCAACCGTTGGTCGAACGCACCCAGGCCAGCTTCGGGCACAGCACCGCGGCTGCGGTGGCGCGCTTTGCCGAGATGGCGGCGGTGAAGAACCTGGTGCTGACGCACTTCAGCGCCCGCTACCAGTCAGGCGGCGGGCGCGGCGGTTCCATCGAAGAGGTACGCCAAGAGGCGCTGGCGTACTACAAGGGGCACCTGACCTTGGCCCGGGACCTGGCGCGCTATCGGATTGGCCGTGACGGGGTGCTGGTCGAGGTGGAGTAAGGCCCCGGAAGGGGACCTATCGTCGGAGCGGGCTAGGCCTTACCAGGCACCTTCATTGCCTGATCGGACGCTATCGCGGGGCAAGCCCGCTCCCACGACAGACCGCGCAACGCTGGTGATACTTGGGCCGTAGCCTTGGACTTCAATGCGCCGGATGCTGCTCCACACTGGCCGCCAGGCAGTAGCGATCGCGCCCCTGCCGCTTGGCCTGGTAGAGCGCCGCGTCGGCCGCCGCCATCAGGTTTTCCGGGGTCACCTTCTCCAAGGTCGGCGCGCCTACCGCGATCCCGGCACTGGCTGTGACATGGCCGAACGGACTGCCACCGTGCTCGATGGCCTGCCGGCGCAGCAACTGCAGGATCTCCTGCACGATCTGGCTGGCCCCCGCGGCATCGGTATCGGGCAGCAGCAAGGTAAACTCTTCGCCACCATAACGCACCGCCAGGTCGCCCGGGCGTTTCAGCGCCTGGCGCAACAGCTCGCCGAAGCGGCGCAGGCACTGGTCGCCGGCCGGATGCCCGTAGCGGTCGTTGTAGGACTTGAAGCAGTCCAGGTCGAGCATCACCAGGGCCAGGGCATAGCCCTGTCGCCGCGCCCGGCGTATCTCCGGTTCCAGCACCGCATCCAGCCGCCTGCGGTTGCCCAGCCCGGTCAGACTGTCGGTCAGGGCCAGCGCCTTGAGGGTCTGGTGGGCCTGGTGCAGGGCACGCTCGATGGCGATGCGCTCGCGCAACTGGCGCAGGACGATCCAGCCGAAGCCGGCCAGGCCGATCAGTACCAGGACCAGCACCGCCACCGACTTGATCATGTCATGGCGCCACGGCGCGATGATCGACTCGCGCGACAACCCCGCCTCCACCACCAGCGGGTAGCTGCTCAGTGCGCGAAACCCGTACAGGCGCGGCGTGCCATCGACCACCGCCACCGCCTCGGCCACCCCTTCGCTGGCATGGGGCAGGTACTTGCGGAAGATGTCGCTGGCCGCCAGGCTGCGGCCGATCACCAGCTCGACGAACGGCCGGCGCACGAGGATGGTGCCGTCGCGCTTGGCCAGCACCAGGGCGCCACGTTCGTCGATCTTGAAGTCGCCGTAGTAGCGCACGAACCAGTCGACCTTGATGGTCCCCAGCAACACCCCGGCAAAGCTGCCGTCGGCATTTTCCAGGCGCCGCGAGATGGGGATGATCAGGTCACCCGTGGAGCGGCTGCGCACCACCGTGCCGATACGCACCTGACGGTCGGGATGGGTGCGGTGATAGATGAAATAATCTCGGTCGGCATTGTTGGCACCCGCTGGCACGTCATCCTTGTCGGTGACGATCCAGCCGCCGTCGGGGCCATAGACGAACAGGCCATGCAGTTGCGGCATGATCTGCGCCTGCTGCTTGAGCAACGCGTGCAGGCGCGGTCGGTCGACATGGGCGAAGCCATCGCCCTCCAGGCGCTCGGCCAAGGCCGCGGTGATCGCGTCCACCTGGCGGATGGCATCCTCGGCATGCTGGGCGGTGGCCCGGGCCAGGTTGCTGACCGCGTTTTCGGCATTGGTGAACACCTGCCGGTAGTCGCGCCAGATCCGCCAGCCCTCGACCAGCACGAAAGCCAGCATCACCACCGCCATGAAGCTGAGCATCAGGCGGAACAGCGACACGGCGCGGCCCTCGCCGGTCACCGGGAAGAGGCCGTCCTCGGTCTGTTTCCTGACTGCGCGCATTGAAGTCCCTTGTCATCGACCCTTGGCCGCCAATGACTATAGTTCAGCGCCGCTTGCGTGTGCCGAGGCTGATCCACACCGGCGCGTGGTCGCTGGCGTGCGCCTCGTTGCGCACCCAGGCGTCGACCCCGGCGTCCTTCAGGTAAGGCGCCAGGGCCGGGTTGAGCAGCAGGTGGTCGATGCGCAGCCCGGCGTTGCGCGGCCAGTGGTTACGGAAATAGTCCCAGAAGGTGTAGACCCGCTCGTGCGGGTACAACTGCCGCAACGCATCGCTCCAGCCCTGCGCCAGCAAACGCTGGTAGCAAGCGCGTGACTCGGGCTGCAGCAGCGCGTCCTTGAGCCACGATTTCGGGTTGTAGATGTCCTGGTCGGTGGGCACCACGTTGAAGTCCCCCGCCAGCAACACAGGGTGATCGGCGCCGCGCAGCGTGTCGGCATGGGTGATCAGGCATTCGAACCAGCGCAACTTGTAGGCAAACTTCGGGCCCGGTTGCGGGTTGCCGTTGGGCAGGTACAGGCAGGCCACCTGCACGCCGTGCACCGCCGCCTCGATATAACGGCTCTGGCCGTCATCCTCCATGCCCGGCAAGCCGCGGCGCACCTCCAGGGGCTGGCTGGCGCGGGCGAGGATGGCGACCCCGTTCCATGACGCCTGGCCGAAGTGCAGGCAGCCGTAGCCGGCAGCCTCGATGGCCTCACCGGGAAACTGCGCGTCGCTGGCCTTGAGTTCCTGCAGGCAGACGATGTCGGGCTGCTCACGCGCCAGCCAGGCCAGCAGGTTGTCGAGCCGGCTAGCCGACCCCGTTCCATGACGCCTGGCCGAAGTGCAGGCAGCCGTAGCCGGCAGCCTCGATGGCCTCACCGGGAAACTGCGCGTCGCTGGCCTTGAGTTCCTGCAGGCAGACGATGTCGGGCTGCTCACGCGCCAGCCAGGCCAGCAGGTTGTCGAGCCGGCTGCGGATGCCGTTGACATTGAATGTGGCTATCTTCAGCGCTTTCATGCGTCGGGGTCGTCCACGTGGGCCTGCACCGCGTCTTGCAGTGCCCCCAGGTGGGCCTGGTCGGCCAGCTCCTTGAGCTTGAGCCAGTCGTCCCAGTCGATCGCGCCATCATCGCGCAGCGCCTCGGCCGTGCGCAGCAATTCATGGTGATAGGCGTCGGGCGATTCGCGCCGATAGCTGGCATCGTCGTACTGGGCGTACCAGGCCTCGAGTTCGGGAATGCTGCGTTCGATGCTCATGGTCGGGTTCCTCTGCACCTTTGAAGGTGTGAGCCTTGCTTGTCATCATCGGTTCAAAGCGCGCAGAAAAATTAAACCTTTGCCCGCCGCCGGCCCTCAACCGTACGCGACACTGACGTCGCGCCAACGGATAAGGAGTCACAGATGAGCAATCTGTTCCTCAAGCGGGTCGGGTTTTCCATGGTGCTGGGCATGGCGTCGCTACAGGCCATGGCCGCCTCGTCGGACGACTTCGTCGACGCCGCCACCGAGGCCGGCATCGCCGAGGTGGTGACCGGCAAGCTGGCGCTGGACAAGAGCAAGGACCCGCAAATCAAGACCTTCGCCCAGCAGATGGTCACCGATCACACACAGGCCAACCAGAAGCTCGGCGACATCGCCCGCAAACTCGACATCAGCGTGCCCGATGAAGCGGCGCTGACCGACAAGGTCAAGAAGATGATCCTGGAGTGGCGTGACGAGTCGTTCGACCGCTCCTATGTCAACAACCAGGTCGAGGCCCACGAGAAAGCCGTGGAACTGTTCAGGAAGGAGGCTGCCTCGTCCGACAAGGCCGAACTCAAGGCTTTCGCCGGCGAGACCCTGCCCAAGCTCGAAGAGCACTTGAAGCATGCCAAGGAACTACAGGCCAAGCACGGCCAGTAACCCGCCCCACTGAAAAAGCGAGGCTCCCATGAGCAATGATGCACTGCGTTCGGAAGTCCTGACCCGCCTGTTGCACGCCCACCCACAAGGGCTGGGCAAGGAAGTGCTGGACAACTACCGCGGCGAGAAAGCCGTGGCCGGCATGCTCAAGACCCTGCAGGAGCAAGGCTTGATCCACGATGGCAGCGTGAATGTCGAATCCGGACACGCGCTCAGCGTCAACTACCCGATCAAGCTGTCGTCCGCCGGTGTCGAGGCCGCCAGGCAAGCCGAAGGCTGATGCTGGTCCGCCCTGTGGCAATGGTTCGGCCAACTGCCACAGGGCGTGCCAGGGTCTGTACGAAATGTGTCTGCGCGAAGGCCAGACAAGGCGAAACGGGGGGAGGAAGCGGAGTGTACTGGAGTACATGAGCATTCCGAGCCCCGTTTCAACGCAGTATGGGCGAGTGCAGATACATGTCGTACAGACCCTACCGCAGGCCTTCGATGATCGCCTCCATCAACGCCCGCACCCGCCGTGGCTGCACCCGCGTCGGCGCGTAGACGATCTGCAGCGCCACCTGCCCGGCGCTGAAGTCCTCCAGCACTTCGACCAATCGGCCATTGTCGAGGTCGTCGCGCACATCGCGAAGCGATTTCAGGCACAGCCCGTGCCCATCCAGCGCCCAGCGGCGCACCTGCTCGCCGCTGTTGGCAACCCGCCGGCCGCGCACGCCGACCGGGTAAGCCGCGCCGTCCAGGCGAAATGGCCAGACCCGTTCGGCGTGGATGCCGAAACGCATGACGATGCAATCGTGGTGGGCCAGGTCGTCCGGGTGCAGTGGCGTGCCGTGGCGATGCAAGTAGTCGGGCGCGGCGCACACCACCCGGCGGTTGTCGCCCAGGGGCCGTGCGCGCAGGGAACTGTCGGCCAGGGTGCCGTAGCGGATGGCGAAGTCGATGCCCTGCCCCACCAGGTCGACGTAGCCATCGGTCAGGTCCAGGTCGATCGAGACTTGCGGATGCTCGGCCAGGAAACGGTCGAGCAGCGGCACGATGCAGTGCTGGCCAAGGTCCACCGGCGCGCTCAGGCGCACCAACCCGGAGATCTTCTGCTGGCCGTCTCTGAGACGGCTTTCCAGCTCGTCGGCCTCGGCCAGCAGGCGCCGTGCGCCCTCGGCGAGTTGCCGGCCGGCGTCGGTGAGGCTCAGCGAACGGGTGCTGCGGGTCAGCAGCGCCACCCCGTAGTGTGCCTCCAGCGCCGCCAGGCGCTCGGACACCGTGGCCGGTGACAACCCGCGCTCGCGGCCTGCCGCCGACAGGCTGCCTTTTTCGATGATGGTCAGGAACAACGCCAGGTTATCCAGCATGCTTTTCGATTTTTCCGAAATATGATTTTGACTTTCGCCTGATTATTGGTGATTTCCTCGCTAATTACACTGCCCGGCATCGACACCCGCACAGGAGCAACCCGATGACCAGCAGAAGAGATTTCATGAAAGGCACCCTCGCCGGCGGCATCGCCGTGGCGGCGGGCGCGGTACTGGCGAAAGAGCCAGGCGGCAGCACCGGGGCGCCGCCCGATAGCGCCGAGGGCAAGGGGTTCTGGCCCAATGGCGCGCAACTGGTGATTTCCGTGTCGTTGCAATTCGAATCCGGTGGCCAGCCGGAACACGCCGAAAGCCCCTTCCCGCCCCTGGATTCGCGCTATCCCGACACCATCGCCCCCAGCTGGTACCGCTACGGCCCGCTGGAAGGCGTGCCGCGCCTGCTCGCGCTGTTCGACCGGCATGGCATCAAGGTCACTTCGCACATGGTCGGCAAGGCTGTGGAGGCTTACCCGGAGCTGGCGGCCGAGGTGGTCAGGCGCGGCCACGAAGCCGCCGGCCACGGCCTGCACTGGGCACCGCAGTACAGCCTGACGCCGGCAGAGGAGCGTCGCCAGTACGAGCTGGCCAGCACCATCATCGAGCGCGTCACCGGCCAACGCCCGGTAGGTTTCAACGCGTTCTGGATGCGTCACTCCCGCGAAACGTTGAACATCCTCCAGGACCTCGGCTTTCTCTACCACATCGACGACCTGGCCCGCGACGAACCCTCGATCATCCCGGTGCGCGGCAAGCCTTTTGCGGTAGTGCCCTACACCCTGCGCAACAACGACATCGGTCGTATTGCCGGGTCCACGGCGATGACCGGCGCCGCGCTGTTGCAGGAGCTCAAGGACGAGTTCGACGTGCTTTATGCCGAAGGCCGCCAACGGCGCCGGCTGATGTCGCTGTCGGCGCATGACCGCATCGGCGGCACACCTACCGTGGTGCGCGCGCTGGACCAGTTCTTCACCTATGCCCGCGGCCATGCCGGCGTGGCGTTCATGCGCAAGGACGAGATTGCCCGTTGGGCCCTTGCCCAGGCCGATACGCCGGTCAATCCGCCACGTGTGTTCGACTGACTGACCGGGGGCGCTTCGCGCCCTTTCGCCGGCAAGCCGGCTCCCACACCGACCGCGCAAATGTCACGCCGTGCACTGTACCTGTGGGAGCGGTCTTGCCGGCGATGGGGCCAGTTGTTCAACGCTCAACCAACCCCGCCTGCCGCATGAACGCAAGGTTGTCCTCGAGATGCCAGTCCTCGGCGATCCGGCCCTCGGCGACACGGTAGATATCCATGGCAATAAAATCGATGGCCTGGCCCTGCCCCTGGTGGTTGCCCAGCTTGCCGCTGAAGTGTCCGGTGAAACGCAGCGCCGCGGTGACCCGGTCACCTGCAACGATCATCTGCAGCACCTCGCAGCGCAGGTCCGGCACCGCTGCGCGGAATGCCCTGGAAGCGCTCAATGGCCCTTCCACGCCCTGTGGCCGTCCCGGTGGCAGGGTGTTGTCGCGAAAGTCGCTGGCCAGCGCGGCGCGGGCCATGGCCTCGTCGCCGGTGTTCCAGAAGGTGTCGTAGCGGCGGGCGGCGAGGATCTGCTGCTCCAACTGGGCCTTGGGCAGGCTCCGGTCCACGACCAGGGTGGCCGGAGTCACCAGCTCGCCGGCATTGCCCGGATTGGCCGCCGCGCTCAGCAGCAACAGGGTGATCCAGCGGCCAGCACGCAGCGCCGAAGCCTTGGGTTCGGTGTTCATCTCAGTTTCCTTCAGTGCGTTCAACGGGTGTGTATGGCGCGGCCGCGAACCATGGATAAAAGCCTAACCAGTCCCGCCCAGGCGCTCAAGAAGGCACTTTTCACTCACCTGATTACCTTGGAGTAACCCATGGCCCATTACCGCGAATGCCCCGCCTACGACGTGTTCGCCCCGAATTGCCCGGCCCGCCTGGTGCTCGACCGCCTCGCCGACAAATGGGTGCTGTTGCTCATCGACCGCCTCAGCGCCGGTGAGCGGGTGCGCTTCAACCAGCTGCGCCGAGATATCGCCGGTGTATCGCAGAAGGTGCTGTCGCAAACCCTGAAGCGGCTCGAACGCGACGGTCTGGTGGAGCGCCAGGTGCATCCGACCGTACCGCCCACCGTCGAATACGCCCTCACCGAACTGGGCGCGACACTGGGCGGTACGGTGGAGCGTCTGGCGCAGTGGGCGGAGTCGAACATGCCGGCGATTCTTCTGGCACGCCGGCTGTATGACCAATGCGCCGAATGATTCAGGCCTCCTTTTCGACATCCCTCGGTGGCTTAGCCGGCCCCTGGGGATCAACCTGCGGGTCATCGACATCCGGCGAGTCCGGGTCGAAGCCGAGGTCGTCGGGCGCGGTGGCCTGCTCGGATGAGTGCGGGCCCTGCTTGGCCGGCGATTGGCGTGGATCTGACATGGTGATTTCTCCTGGTTGCGTTCAATGGAGATACCGCCACGGCTGCAAAGTTTGATTTGCTTTGAAATGCCGACTGCCGGGGGCGTCGACGGACCACGTGCCCCCGTTGCCCGCTACTGCTGCTGATACTGACTCAGGTACTTGTCCAGCACCGCCTTGTCCCCCGCCCCGTCCCCGGCCACCTGCCACAGCCGCCGCTCGATGCCCTGGGCCAGCAGGTGGCCCACCGCGGCTTCGATGGCCGACAACACGCACAGCTGCGCCGGCTCGTTGGTGGTGTAGCCGACCTCGGCTTCGAGCAGCTTCTTGAACTCGATGAACTTGAACACCCCGGCGTTCTGCCCGACCGAGTAGATGGTCTTGCTGGTCATCACGTTGGCCAGTACCTGCCCGGTGCGCACGTCCACCGCCCGCAGGTTGACCGTGACCTGGTCGACCCGGTACTCGCGGGACAGGCCGATGCCCAGGTAGCGGGCGCCCTCGCCGCCGCTGCGCACGTTGGTGTCGTAGGCGATGATGCCGCCCTCGAGCATCAGGTTGGCCGCCTGCAACGGCGGCAGTTCGCCCTGGATGTTCTCGGCGACGTCAGGCTTCTTCTGCGAGGCACGGATGATCTTGCGCTCGGTCAGCAGGTTCTGCAGGCCCTCGCGCTCGAGCACCACGAACCAGCCACTGGCGTTGAGGGCGTCCATCAGCATGCTCGCCGCCCCCTGGGTGACACTGGTGGAGAACGAGCTGGCCGGAGTCGGCTTGTACTGCCCGGTCTGGTCGCGGAAGCCGTATACCACCGCCATCAGCCGGCCGCGGGGCCGGGGCATGTTGACCAGGTCGTAGTAGGTCGAGGCCCGCGGTGTCAGCGTCGGGGTCTCAGGGTCTTGTTCGGCGGGCATCGGCTCACGCAGGCCGCAGCCTTGCAGGCCAGCCAGGGCGGTGAGGATCAGCAGTGTGCTCAGCAGGCGTTTCATGGCGTTCTCTCCCCAGTAAAGACCCGTCCCTCTCAGGGGTTCAGGCCGCTGACCTCGATGATCGAGACTTCCCCGGTGGCCCGGTCGGTGACCTTGATGCTCAGCGCCCCGGAATCGTCGATCACGTCGATCAGGAAGGCGTCGGTGGACATGCTGCCGGTGTTGCCGTTGCTGATGTTGTCCAGCAACTGCCCGAGCAGGCGCGACTCAAGCTGGTTGCTGAAGCGCTCCAGGGCCGAGGTGCCGGCGAATGCCGAGCTGCGGTCCTTGAGGTCGGGATCGTCGTAGTCGTTCTGCGCCTGGGCGTTGTTCAACAGCCAGGCGCCATTGATCGGATTGCCGCCGAAGGACGGGTTGACCGGGGTGTACACCAGCTCCGTGGCCAAGGCCTGGCCACCGAGGCCGGCGGCCAGCAGGCAGGCGGCGATGCGTCGTGCAAGGTGGTTGCTCATAGCTCGTCCCTCTCCAGATCGGTTGTGTCCTGCAGCAGCCGTTGCAATTTGCGCTGGATGATCTGCTGCCTGACCAGGTCGGCGGCCGCGATGGCCTCGTCATTCAGTTGCGTGGTGTTGGGCGGCAGGAAGCGCCGGTACAGCACCTCGCGTTCGTACTCCACCGTCACCAGGCTGCCCCAGCGGGCATCCGGGCGTTCGCGCACCACCAGGTTGAAGTCGAGTCGGCTGGTGGCGCGCAGCCGGTCGCTGAAGGCGTGATAGAAGTCGTGGCCGATGTGCGAGATGGTGTTGTCGACGATGAAACCCATCATCTCGTCCTCGGCCCCGGCCTGCGCCTGGCCATGCAACAGGGCCAGGCACAGGCACACCCGCGCGGCCAGGCGTTTCATGGCGCCTCTCCCAGGCCGGCGTGTGGACGGGCGCCAGCGGCGCTCTCGGCAAAGGCCTGCTCGGCGACGAACTGCCAGTCGCTGTAGTGCTCCAGCCCCTCGAAGGCGCTCCACTGGGCATCGAATCCACTGCGCTTGAGCGGCGCGGCGTCAGAGCGGCTGTACACCCCGGTGATGCGGCCATCGACCGCGCGCAACAGGCCCCATTCTTCGCCGCCACCGACAGGGTCCGGGTAGAGCCGACGCAGGTGGCGCTGCGGCGACGGGAAACGGTTGTCTTCCACCAGCTCCCCAAGGTCCTGCGGATACTGGGCCAGGCCCGGCGAGGCGCGGTAGTAGCTGCGCAGGGCCTGGGCGTACTGGCCGCCCACCCACAGCAGCTGGCGCTCGTGCTCGCGCTGCACGCGGGTGGCCCACAGGGTGCCGGTGGCCGCCAGGGCCATGCTGCTGACGGCGATCAGCAGCAGCACGCCCAGGTAGGTGAAGCCGGCTTCACCATTCGGCATAGAGGCTGCCATCGCGCGCCCTCCCGGTTGCTCCGCTCCTGATGTCGGCCACCGCGCCGGAAACGCCCTCGGGCGGCGGCACCAGCTGCCAGGCATCGCGCCGCTCGGTGATCGGATCGACCGGGGTGTTGCGCAGGTAGCGCTGCTCCACCAGCTGGTCGATCGAATCGGGGTAGTGCCCGGTGTCGCCGTAGTAGTGATCCAGGGCCTCGCGCAGCACCGCCAGGCTCTGGCGCAAGGTGGCCTCGCGGGAGGCCTCCAGGCTGTTGAAGTAGCGCGGCATGGCGATGGTCATCAGGGTGGCGATGATCGCCATCACCACCAGCAGCTCGATGAGGGTGAAGCCTCTGCTCGCTTTCATCGCCGTCACCATTGCCCGTAGGGCACGTTGTTCAGGCCTTTGCCGCTGGCCTTGGAATACACGTCGAACACATCCTCGCCCTCACGCGGGCTGTCGGCCGCGCTGTCGTAGGCGCGCAGGCCCCAGCCGCCCTGGTCGTCGTCCTTGGCGGCGCGCAGCGGGTCGTGGGGGATGCGACGCAGGAAGTAGAACTTCGCACCCTTGGCGCTGCGCACATCGCGCACGCCGTCCACCAGCACCTGCAGGTTCGGCGGATAACCGCTGGCGTTCAGGCGCTTCTCGATGTAGCCGGCGTCGAAGGCGCGCTTGTAGGCGTCGATGGCGTCGCGCAGCTGATACAGGGCCTCACGCAGCTGCTGCTCCTTGCCCCGGCGCACCACGGTCTCGGTCAAGGGCGCGGCCATGGTGGCGAGCAGCCCGAGCAATGCCAGGGTCAGTACCACTTCGATCAGGCTGAAACCCTGCTGGCGGCGTGTCATGGCCGTGGCCTCGCGGCGGCAGGCACCACGGCCATCTGCCCCTCTACCAGCGGCGCCGCGGCTGGCTCGTCAGCCGGGGCGTCGGCGGGCAGCGCGCTGGCCGGCGCCGGTTGCGCCAGTTGGCGCACCTGCAGGGCCGATTCTGTGCCGGTGGCGAACTCCATGTCAGACGGGCTCTGGTAAGGCAGGTTGCGCACGATGCGCGGGGTGATCGCCAGCACCAGTTCGGACTTGCTCATGTCGTCCTTGTTGCTGCCGAACAGCCGGCCCAGGCCGGGAATGTCTCCCAGTCCCGGGATCTTGTTGCCGCTGGCGTTGTGGTCGTTGCGCACCAGGCCGGCCAGCACTTGGGTCTCGCCATCGTGCAGGCGCAGGCTGGTCTGGGCGTTGCGGGTATCGACCTGGACCGGAATGGTGCCCTGGCGCGTGGCCTCCAGGGGCGTGGCGTTGCTCACTTCCAGGGCCACCTTGATCGCCACCTCGTTGTTCAGGTGCACGGTGGGCTGCACTTCGAGCTTGAGGCCGACATCCAGGTAGGTGACGCTTTCGGTGATCACCGGGCCTTGGGTCGAGGGCACCGAGGTGGCGCTGATGATCGGCACCCGCTGACCGATGTGGATGCGCGCCTGTTCGCGGTTGCTGACCCGGATCACCGGGCTTGCCAGGGTGTTGATGTCCTTGTCCTGGGCATTGATCTTGGCCTGCGGCGCCGGCGAGATGCTGATACGGCTGGAGTCGATGCCGCGCAGCTGGTCGAGCACGCTCACCGACTTGCCGTCGCTGGTCAGCACGCCGAAGGTGTTGGGCCATTGCAGGCCGAGGTCGAGGATGCGCGAAGTGGCCACTTCCATCACCTCCACTTCCAGCACCACCTCGGGGTTGGACTGGTCCTGGGACTGCAGCAGCTTCTCGGCCATGCGCACGGCGTCGGGGGTGTCGCGCATGGTCAGGGTGTTGAGGCGCTCGTCGACGAACACGTCGCGGGTCTTGAGCATGGTCTTGACCATGTTCAGCGCGGTGTTGGCGTCGATGCTGGTCAGGTAGAAGGTGCGCATGACCAGTTCCTGGTAGTCCTTGGTCTTCTGCGGCGAGTCCGGGTAGAGCAGCAAGGTGTTGTCGTTGACGATCTTCTGGCGCAGCTGGTTCTGCTCCAGCAGCAGGGCCACGGCATCCTCGATGCGCACCTCGCGCACGAAAATGGTGGCCTTCATGTCCGGGCGCAGGTCTTTGTCGAAGATGAAGTTGATCCCGGCGACCTGGGCCAGCACCTCGAAGATGGTCTTCAGGTCGGCATCGCGAAACTCCAGGGTGACCGGGCGCTCCAGCTTGCTGCGCAGTTGCGGGTAAGGCGTGGCAGTACGGGCCTGGACGTTCTCGATGTCGCTGCGCAGCATCTGGCCCTTCTGGTTCTGCGGGTCGAGGCGCAGCACCTCGCGCATGTAGCGCTCGGCGCCGAACAGATCACCCTGGCGCAACGCCGCCTGGCCAAGGGCGACACGGTCGTCGAGGGTGCGGATCAGCTCCAGCTGGCGGATGCCCTCCTGGGCGCGGCGGTTGTTGGCCTCGATGGTCAGCACCCGACCGTAGCCCATGCGCGCGCCGGCGAAGTCGTGGCGCACGCGGTCGCTGTCGGCCTGGGTCAGCAGCGCCTCGACCGCGGCCTGGCGGCCGTGGGCCAGGGCGATGTTCAGCTCGGTGTCGCGCGGATCTTCGCGCAGGGCTTCTTCCAGGCGAGCGATACCGGCCTCGTACTGGCCTTCCTTGATCAGTTCCTGGCTGTCCTTGCGCGCGGCGCTCGAGCCGCATCCGGCGATGGCCACGCACAGGGCCAGGAGCACGAACGGCGCAGGCTTGCACAACTTCGACGGTTTCATGGTGCGCTCCCGACAGACAGGGTCTGTGGCTGATGCAGTGGCAGGTAGACCAGGCTCAGCTCGGTGGCCGAGACGCGGTCCAGACGGTAGGTGTCGTCGATCACATCGCCCTGGCGCACGACGTAGAGCTTTTCGCCGCTCTGCAGGAAGATCTGCAGGTCGTCGCGCTCACCCATGCGACCGATGAAACGAAACGGCAGCGTCGGGGCGGTAGGTGCGGCGGGCTCCGGGGTGGTGACCACGGGTTGTTCGGTGACGGTGGCCAGGGCCTGGGGTGGGGTCCATTGCTGGCTGGGGAACAGGTCGCGTGAAGGGCTTTTGGCTTCATCGCGGGGCAAGCCCGCTGCCACGTTCGTGGGTGTCGCTTGGGGGCGGGTTTGCTCCGCGACAGGGCCTGCCAGCTCATCCTCCACCACGCCGAACCAGCGCCCCGGCGCCCAGGCCAGCGCCGCGCTCAACCCCAGGAACCCGGCCCACATCACCGCACGCTGAGTGTTCATCACGACCTCGACAGGTAAAGGGTCATGCGCACACGGCCGGTCAGTTCCCGGTCACCGATCCGCTTGCGTTGCAGTTCGAGGTCTTCCAGCACCAAGGTCGGCAGTTGGCCGAGCAGTGCCTTGAGAAAGCCACGGATCTGCGGGTAGCTGCCGCGCACCGGCAGGACGATCTGGTAGCGCGCCAGCTGGGTCTTCGGGTCCACGCCCAGGGCGTACTCGCCCCGGGCCAGGCTGATGCGCTCGGCGCTGGCCAGGTGGTACAGGCGCTCGATCAGCTCGCTGGCCTGGGGCTGGCCGGGCAGTTGCTGGCGCAGGTCGTCCAGCGCCTGCTGCTCGGGCTTGGCCTGCACCTTGAGCTCGCCACGCGCCAGGCGCTGCACCTGGACGCTGGCATCTGCCTCGCTGGCACGCAGTTCGCGCACCGCTTGCCATTGGGGCAGCACCCCGGCCAGGGCGACTGCCAGGGCCAGGCCGCCGACCAGCACCGCGGCCAGCCCTGCCCGGCCCAGGCGCCGCAGCGCTTCATGGACGATCAGGCTACGGACGCGCATGGCCGGTCTCCCAGGTGGCGGTGAGGTTGAAGCGCACCGGATGCTCGACCTGCCCGGCCACCACCTCGTGGTTGAGCAGCGACACGTCCGACAGCTCGGCGCTGCGCTCCAGGCGCTGGTGGTACTGCAGCATGGCCTCGAGGTTGCGCGCCTCGGCACTGATGCGTACCTGGCCTTTGCGGGCGTCGGGGGTCAGGCTGAGCAGCGCCACGTCTTCCTGCGGCATCGCCTCGAGCATGGCGAACAGCTGCTGCCATGGCCGCTGCAACTGCTGCGAGACGCTGCGCATCTGCGCCAGGCGCTCGGCCTGCTCGCGGATCACCGCGCTGCTCTGCCCCGCGGCGGTGGCCGGGCGCCGGCCAAGCTTGAGTTCGAGTTGGTGCACGCGGCCTTCCAGGTGCACCTGCTCGCTCACCAGTTGCTGCTGGGCCAGCACCAGCACGGCCAGCACGGCGCCACCCAGGGCCAGCAACGACCAGGCCAGGGGGCTGCTGTGGCGGGGTTGGAATTCCAGGTCGAGGCGGCGCATGTCAGGCCACCGCCCGCCACATGGCGCACAACGGATCGGCTTCGGCGCTGGCGGCGCACAGCTGCACCGCGGCCAGTTGCGAGGCTGCCGTGCGCCCCGGTGCGTGCAGGTACACCCGAGGCAACTGCTCGCCATACAGTTCGCAGGTACGCTCGATCAGCGCCTGCAGGGCCTGGTCGTTGTCGGCGCAGCCCTGGGCCAGCACCTGCTGCCAGGCACCGCCTGAAGCCAGCAGCAGCACGCTGCGGCGCGGCTCGGCCAGCACGAACAGGAAGTCGCCTTGGGCCAGTTGCGCCGAGCAGCGGTTGTAGGCGGCCATCAGGTACGGCTGCACCGAGCGCAGGCTCAGGCGGCTTTCCCGCCCCAGTGCCTGCAGGCCCTGGAGCAGCGCCTCGGGCAGCGCCGTGGCGATGCGCGCGGCGCCGGCCGGCTCCGGCGATAGAACGATGCGCCAGTCATCCAGAGGCTGCCCGTAGAGGTTCTCGAAACAGGCCCGCGCGTAGGCCTCGAGTTCGCGCGGGGTACCGATGGCATCGCTCCAGGGCACCAGGCAGAAGCGGCTGTAGCGGGCCGAGAGCAGCACGCGCAACTGCGCGCCGCGTGCCGGATGCTCACCCAGCAGCCCGGCCAGGGCCTGGAGTGCCGAGGCCCAGGCCGGCTGGGCGGCGTCGCAGGCGAACGCGCGGCTGCCCAGCCATTGATGCTGCCGGCCGTGCCAATGGCCCAGGCCGACACCCTCGGCGCCGAGCACCGCGCAATACCGATCAGGCGATAAATGTGACACGGTTGATCTCCTCGAGTGTGGTACGGCCATCGCGGACCAGGTCCACGGCCGAAGCGCGCAACAGGCGCAGGCCGCGTTGGCAGGCCAGCTGCTTGATCTGCGAGAGCGGGCGACGTTCGACGATCATCTGCCGCAGGTCGTCGTCCAGGTGCAACAGTTCGGCAATCGCGCTGCGCCCGCGGTAGCCGCTGCCACGGCACTGGCCGCAGCCCTGGGCGCGCACGAAGCGCCAGCCGGCCACCGCATCACGGGTCAGGCCCGAGGCGGCCAGCAAGTCGTCATCCGGGTCGCAGGCCTGCGCGCAGTGCGGGCAGGCCAGGCGCACCAGGCGCTGGGCCAGCACGGCATTGAGCGCCGAGACGAAGCTGTAGGGGTCGACCTGCATCTGGCTGAAGCGGCCGATCACGTCGAACACGTTGTTGGCGTGGATGGTGGTGAACACCAGGTGCCCGGTCAGCGCCGACTGCACGGCAATCTGCGCGGTGTCCGGGTCACGGATCTCTCCGACGAGGATCTTGTCCGGGTCGTGGCGCAGGATCGAGCGCAGGCCGCGGGCGAAGGTCAGGCCCTTCTTCTCGTTGACCGGGATCTGCAGCACGCCGGGCAGCTGGTACTCGACCGGATCCTCGATGGTGATGATCTTGTCCATGCCATGGTTGATCTCGCTGAGCATGGCGTAGAGGGTGGTGGTCTTGCCGCTGCCGGTGGGGCCGGTGACCAGGATCATGCCGTAGGGCTCGGCGGCCAGCCGGCGCAGGGCCTGCAAGGTCTGCGCCTCGAACCCCAGGGCCTGCAGCTGCACGCCGCTGACCTGGTCGGACAGGTCCTGCTTGTCCAGCACCCGCAGCACCGCGTCCTCGCCGAAGATGCTGGGCATGATCGAGACGCGGAAATCGATCTGCCGCTCGCCGATGGCCACCTTGAAGCGACCGTCCTGGGGCACGCGCTTCTCGCCGATGTCCAGCTCGGCCATTACCTTGATCCGCGAGATCACCTGCTCGGCGAAGGCGCTGCCGCTGGCCTTGCCGGCACCGTTGAGCACGCCGTCGATACGGTACTTGATGGTCAGGCCCTGGCCGGTCATCCCTAAGTGGATGTCGCTGGCGTGCAGCTTGAGCGCGTCGTACAGGGTGGAGTTGACCAGCTTGACCACGCGGCTCTGGTCTTCGCTGATGCTGGTCAGCGACAGGCGCTGCAGCGGGTCGGCCTCACTGCCGGGTTCAGCCTCGTGGCCGAGGGCCTCTACGGCGTGGAAGCTTTCCTCGTGGCGGGCCAGGAACGCGGCCAGGTCGGCGGCGTGGGCCAGGTACAGCGGCGCGCCCTGCAGGCGGTCGTCGATCCAGGCCAGGCGGGCGCTGTCGAAGGGGTCGGCGAACACACCGACCCGCTCGCCGTCGTGTTCGACCAGGGCGAATTCGTGTTTCAGGCACTGCGCCAGGCTGACCCGGTCGAAGGCCGGAGCGCAGGCGAACAGGGCCTGGGTGGCGAGCACCGGGTAATGCAGGGTGGTGGCCAGGCGCTGGGTGAAGGTGGCCGGGGTGTCGCTGGACAGGTGTTCCAGGCAGGCCAGAAGACGCTCTTGGCCGGCTTGCTGGCGGGCCTGGGCCAGGAGTTCGCGGGGGTAGCCCCGCGATGGGTCCAGTGGGTCTTTATCGAATGCCTGGGACATGGCCTGCGACTCCGCTCAGGGGCGGCGCCGCGGGCCTGGGGGCCTTGGGCGCCGCTATTCCCCGGTGAGCAGTTGTTCGTCGTCAGGTTTGCCAGGCTTGTCGCCATTGCGTCGGCGGTCGGCCAGGACCCAGCTGCCATCGTACAACTGCAAGGGGAACGACTCGTTCCTGTTCTGGCGTCGTTCGACGTACCCTTCGGCCGGCTGGTCGGTGCTCCTGCGCTGGCGCTCGATGCCCATCAGGTCGAAGACGGCGCGGGCCAGTTCCATCAGCGGGAACGGCTTGAACAGGACATGGGTCACGCCCAGTTCGGCGGCCCGCTCACGGACCTCGGCGGTCGGGTGGGCGGTGATCAGCACGAAATGGCATTGCCTGTTCCTGCGCACGGTCTCCAGGACCTGAAACCCCTCCATGTCGGGCAAGCGGTAATCCAGCACGATCACGTCCGGTACCTGTCTCTCGGCCTCTTCGATACCCGTGGTACCGTCGTGGGCGAGATGGACCTCCAGGCCTTGCGCCTGCAGATAGGCTTGCAGGTTCTGCGCAAGGGTCTGTTCGTCATCGACTACCAATACTCTGTTCACCAAGGTCCACTCCCATGAACTGCCCGGTCTCCCGGTCTGCGAAGTGCGGCCTTGTAGAGGCTTGAGCATGCTTCGTGCCAGGCATGAAAATTCACTGCTTACCGCTTTCAAGTCGCTGATATCGTTGAAGCTCGTCGGTCACCCCAGACCTTGTCGGCTGGCCGTTCCCCATAATCGGGGAAGATGATGGCACATTGCCCTGAAGGGTTTCCCCAACTATGGGGAAAGCCCTGCACGCCCCTCAGTCGACGCGCTCCACTGTAGCGGAATCACGCAAACGTTGGCGTACGGCTTGCCGGGCCTGGGCCTGGAGTTGCGCGACGAGCGCGTCCCTGGCCAGGCGCAGGCCGTGTTCTGGTAGGACAGAAGTATTATCACTTTGGTTCTGCATTCCTTGCAGTCTTTGCCAGTTGGCCTGATGGAAGGCCGCAACTTCGGCGCTGCTGGGTTCTTTGATTGCACTCAGCCGGGCAAAAACCTGCTGGGCGGCCATCTCATGTCGAGTGTAGTCAGCGAAGCCTGCCCGATCGAAGCCGGCTTGCGCCAGGCGCTGCTCGAACACCGCGGGGCTGCCGAAGGCCGCCTCAACCTCGCTGACCCGCGCCGTCACCTGCGCATCATTGATGTCGATGCCCTGGCGCTGGGCCTCCTGCCAAAGCAGTTCCTTGTCGATCAGTTCATCCAGGGCCTGCGCGCGCAGGCGCTGGTAAAGATTAGGGTTGCGGATGCTCGCCACCGCCCGCCCCTGGGCCTGGAGGTATTCGCTGAAGTAGCGTTCGAGGCGTAGCACCCCGATCTCCACGCCATTGACCCGCGCCGCCGGGGTGTCGGCGTGGCTGGCCAGGGCGAGCAGCGACAACAGGCAGGCAATCAGGGTGCGCATGGTGATCTTCTCCTGAATCTCAAGGGCTATCCGGCACCGCTCGGTACGGCGCCACTTCAATGAAACCAGGCCCCGGCAGGCTTACCTCCACCACATGCGCACCTGTCATGCCGTGGCGGCGTCCGGGGCCGAAACCGAGCAACGGCGTGAGGCCAGTATCGATGTCATGCAACTGCTCCAGGGCGACCAGCAACTGCTCACGGCTGGCGTCGCGCCCTATCAGCTTCAAGGCTTCGACCAACAACTGCCAGGCGCACAGGGTAGTGACCTGCAACGATGCCTGGCGCGGCTCCAGCCCCTGGCGCAACTGCACCCCGGCAAGGGTCGCCCGGCCTTGCGCGGTCCAGTCGCCGGGTACGAAGGGATAGGCCAGCAGCACCCGCTGCGACCACGACGGCGCCAACCCCGGCACGGCACCAGCCACCTGGCCCGACGCGGCGAACAGGTAAGGATTGCGCCCGCTTGCTTGCAGGCTCGACGCCAGCGCGGTGAACGCCTGGGCGTGGCCGAGGAAGAGGATACCCTCGCCGTCCGGGGCCTGGCCCATGAACGCCAGGGGCGGCGCGGTAGCGCCCCCCAGTTGAAGCAAACGCTGCTGCAGCACCTGCGCCGCATCGGCCTGCTCTGCGCCGGCATACACCACCCGCAAGGCAGCGGGCGCCAGGCCAAGGGCATCACGGGCATGCAGCGCCACACTGAGCAATTGCGCGGGCACGCCCGGCAAGGGATCGAACACCTGCGCACTGCCACCGCTACGCGGCGTGGCACCGATCAGGGGCAGGCCGGCCTGCTCCAGCTGGCGGCTGTCGAGCAGTGGTGCGAGGGGCGCGACCAGGGCGAACACCCGTTCTCGTTGCGTCAGCGTGTCCAGTGCCTGTGCGGTGCTGGCCGGGTCCTGCCCGGGGTCCAGCGCGACCAGTTGCAGGCGTCGCCCATGGATGCCTCCCTGTTGGTTCAACTGCGCGACACCATCCTCCAGCACTGCCCGCACTGTCCGCCCGGCCTCGGACAGCGGGCCCTGTTCGGGCAGTAAGGTGCCCAGGCGCAAGGTGCCCTCCTCCACGCCGGGGTCACGGTCTTCACCCAGGCGCTTGAGGTAGGCGGTGAGATTGCGTTGGTCGGCCAGGCTCAGGTCGAAGCGTGGCATCGCCGGGTCGAGGCGATTGCCGGCGGGGTCGGTGCCGCTGCGGATGACCCGCGCCAGGCTGGCATCGGTGTAGGCCGGGTAGCGCCGGTTGTTGGCCTCGCGATTGCCGGAGCCAAGGGCCAGGCGTTGCCAGTCCAGGCTCGGCGGGCGCACTCCGCCTTCGCTGCGGCCGCGCCCGTCGTTGCCATGGCAACCAGCACAGGGCAGCACGCTGGCCGGCACGCGCATGTCCCCGGGGCCGACCCGGGCCAGCAACTGGGCGTCGCTGCTGGAGACGCCTTCGCGGTAGAGGCGCTTGCCGGCGAGTTCCTGCTCGCTCAGTTGCACTGCCCCGCACAGGCACCACCACAACAGGAGCAGGACCCACTTGGCAGCGGCGGCCATGATGTCAGCGCCCCGCCAACGGCTGTGCCAGCAGTTGCATGCGCTGGGCGATCGCCGCGGGTGGCGCGTCGGGGCGGATCTTGCTCCAGCGCTTGCCCGCCACGTCACCGGCAATCAACTGCGTCGAGTGCTGCTCGGGGCTGGGCAGGAACTGGCCCAACCGCCCCAGCACCAGGTCGACGCTGGCCTTGTCGCCGGTCAGGAACAGCCAGTTCGGACCATCCACCCCCTGCTTCTGCGCAAACGCCTTGAGTACCTCTGGCGTGTCGTTCAGAGGATCGCTGCTCAGCGACACGAACGTCACCTGCGCCGCCAGTGCCGGGCCCATGGCCTCGCGCACCTCGCGCAATTTGCGGGTGATCAGTGGGCAGGCATCGTTGCAGTGGGTGAAGATCACGTTGAGTATCACCACCTTGTCCTTGAGCACATCGCTGTAGAAACGCAGCTCTCGGCCGTCCTGGTCCTTGAGCACGGTGTCGGTGAACCAGGTCTGCGCATCGCGGGTGCCACCGCCGCTGGTCATGGTCTGCGGCGCCGGTTGTGGCGTCGGCGCGTGGCCCTCGTGGGCGAACGCCACCGAGGCGAGGATCCACAGGCAGGCGCCGAGCACCAGCCAGTCAAGGCTGCGCATGCTGGCATGGCGGGAGGTGTGGGCGCTCATGGCTGTACCTCCTGGCCGGCGATGGCGGTGCTCTTGGCGTGCACGCGACGCGCGCTCAGGCGGTTGACCTCACCGATCAGTACGTTGGGGTCGGTGAAGCCGTAGTAGCGCGTCCAGTGCCCGCTGCGCCCATCACCCACCAGGATCAACGGCGGGTGCTCGCTGAGGTTGGCGCTGAAGCTGCCCAGCCCCTTGAGCGTTTCGCTGATGGCATAGGGTGAACCGGTCAGCCAGCTCCACCCCGGCCCGTGCTGGAATGCCCGGGCGTAACCGGCCAGGCGCCTGGAATCGTCACGCTGTGGATCGACGCTGATCGACACCAGACGGATCTCCTCACCCACCCGCCCACCCAACTGCTGCTGGACCTTGCTCATGATCGACGACACCACCGGGCACACCGTGGTGCAGCTGGTGTAGATGAACCCCATGACCACCAGGTGATCGCCCACCAGGTCCTTCTCCAGGCGCACCGGCATGCCGTCCTGGTCGAGCAGCGCCACATCGGCGAAGCGCACGCTGGCTTTCTCCTGGTGAGCGGCCGGTGGTTGCGCGGGCGTGCCGCCGTGATCGTGGCCGGCGTGGGCCAGCGCCAGGTTGCTCGCCAACAGCAGGCTCAGGCCCAGCAGTTTTCCACCCTGCAGACGGTTCATCGCACACTCCTGGGTTCCCCTTGGGAAGCGGTGGGCGCCTCGGCGGCCGGCAGGACGCGCAGGCTGGTGTAGTTTTCTTCGGTGAAGGCACGCCCGAGGCTCGGCGACTGTACGTGCAGGTACCAGGCGCCGGCCTCGGCCAGCTCCAGCGGCGCCTGGTAGAGCCCCTCGCCCACTTCGACCAGTGCCACGTTGCGTGGCAGCGACGAAGGCGCCAGGAAGTAGCGCAAGCTCAGGTCGCCAAGCCCAGGGCGTGGTTTTCCGTCCTCGCCGAGGATGCGCACCCGGGCCAGGTAGGGGGTGTGCTGCAGCAGCGGCTGGTCGGTGCCGATGAACTCGGCGCGGGCACGCTTGGGCACGCCCGACTGCGGCAACGCCGCGACTTCGGTGCTGAAGCAGTGGATGATCTGCGGCTGATTGAGCAGGAACGCGACGTCGAAGGTGCCGGCGGCCGGCAGCTTCACCGTCGAGCCGTACACCCCGGGCGCCAGCTCGCGCAAGCTGCGATCGATGACCCGCGCGGCGCGGGCCTGGTGGCCGCGGTTGTTGTAGCCCGACATCGGCGCGTTCATGCCCTCGGCGTAGAAGTAGGTGGTGTTGTCCACGGGGTTGACCACGAACACCGAGTTGTCGTCGCGGGAAATGCTCACCCCCTGGGCCAACGGCAGGTCGCCGGCCTGGCGCGGCGCAGCCGGGCCGGCCTCGAAGCCCTGGACGATCGGTTCGCGCCCCTGCCCGAGGCTTGCCAGGTTGATCATGCTCACCTTCGAAGAAGCCAGCCCACGCACATAGGCGTAGGCCTTGGTGAAGGTCAGTTGGTACGGCTCGGCGGCCACCGGTATCCGATGGAGCACCTGGTCGGTACTGGCATCGATCACCAGCGCCTGGTTCTCCAGGGTGTTGAGCACCACGCCATAACGACCATCCTGGCTGAAGCGCATCGGCCCCAGGCCCTGCTCGGCCTTGACCGTGTGGCGCAGGGTGTGGCTGCGGGCGTCGATCACCCGTACCGTGCCCTCCTGGCCATCGACCACGTACACTGCCTGCGACAAGGGCGAGTAAGCCACCGACAACGGATGCGGGCCGACTTCGAGGGTCTTCACCAGGCGCATCTGGGCGGTGTCGATGACGCTCAGGGTGCCGCCGTCGCGGTTGCTGACGAAGGCAAAGCGCGAATCGGCGCTGAAGGCTATCTCGTGGTGGCCGGAGCCGGTGACGAACGACTTGAGCTTGGCCCGGCTGGGCACGTCGATCACCGTCACCCCGCCCTTGGCCGGGTCATGGCTGTTGTTGCCCACCCACAGTAGGCGCTGGTCGGGTTGCAGCGCCACCCGCAGCGGCTGCTCGCCGGCCTCCAGGGTGGCAACGCGGGTGAAGGTCTCGGTGTCGATCAACGCCACCTGGTTGCGTTCGGGCATGGACACGAACACCTGCTTGTCATCGCCGGTGGCCACCCAGTCCATGGGCCGCCCCGGAAGGTCGATGCGCGCCAGCGTGCTGGTGACCCCGCCCACCGACACGGTCGGGTCGATCACCGTCAGGCTGGCGTCCTTGTTCAACACCAGCAGGAAGTAGCTGTTCAGATCGAGCAAAGGACGAGCGCCGATGCTGCTTTTGAGAAACAACGCCACGCGCGCCTTGCAACTGCTGTCGCGGTCGCCGACCGGTGCCGACTGCGCGGGGTCGAGCCAGGCGCCGGGGGCCATGCCCGACAGCGGCTGGCCGCTGGTCTGGTCGCTGACCTTGAAGCGGATATTGGCAAAGTCGCCCTCACGCAGTTCACCGCCGCTGAGGGGGCGCGCCTCGAACTCAACGGTGACGCCATCGCGGCTGAGCGTGTGCAGGGCCTGGGGATCGGCGGCCTCCTGCAGCAGTTCGCGGGGGTCGCACCAGAGCTTTTCGTAGGCCACGCCGAGGCCGATCAGCGCGGTGCCCAGCAGCAAGCCCAGGTATGCAGGGCGCAGCTTGCGGTTCATGCCGGCACGCATGGGGTAGCGCCTTCGAGGGGAATGGTCATGCTGCACCTCCACAGGAATCACGGTTCTGTGGAGGGGGAAGCAAGCGTTATGCCATTAAACAAACGCCCTTAAATCAACGGGTTAGCCAAACAACCCGAGAACATTGGGGAGGCGGCCCCAATACCGGGGGCTGTCTGCCGGGCCCGCGCTTTATAAGAAGACCCTGCTCATTTGCCTGACCCGGCGCCATGCTTGTCCATTCCCACACTCGATCTGGTGGTGCAGGCGAGCCTACCGTTCAGTACACCAACAGTACGTATCAAGCATGAAACAATTGACTTATTCAGGCCATTTTCAGGCAGTTGCAGTACGTACCATGTAGCATCAGCCGAAGGCATTCCGCCCCCAATTCAGCGCAATGTGTCCTATCGATCTCGAGCAGTATCTGGAAACCGCCGGCAGGCTGGAGGCCAGAACGCTGGGTGTGATCCGCAAGATCGAGCAGCTCAGGAAGAAGGACGGCGACCTCAAGGCGAGCGCTGATCTGACACATTTATTTTCACTATATTGATTTGTGATATGAATCGTGTCATTTTCAGGCCGCACCCAACCCATGGTTCCTTTCGGGCCATGGCTGGTAACGCCCCCACCGGAGCCAACAAAATGAATAAAACCGGACTTCTCGGCGCGCTGGCACTCTGTGCCTGCAGCGCCTTCGCCCAGGCCGACGATGCCAGCCTGCGCATCGGCATCGAGGCCGCCTACCCGCCCTTTTCCTACCGCACCCCAGAAGGTGAGCTCGCCGGCTTTGACTACGACATCGGCAACGCGCTGTGCGCGCAGATGCAGGTCAAGTGCCAGTGGGTGATCCAGGAGTTCGACGGCATGATCCCGTCGCTGAAGGTACGCAAGATAGACGCTGTGTTGTCGTCGATGTCGATCACCGAGGATCGCTTGAAATCGGTCGATTTCACCGACAAGTACTACCACACCCCCGGCAAGTTCGCGATGAAGGCCGGCAGCCGCCTGGACACCCCGATGGTGGACCTGAAGGGCCGCAAAGTGGGCGTGCAGCGGGCCTCGACCTATGACCGCTTCGCCACCGAACAACTGGAACCGGCGGGCGTCGAGATCGTGCGCTACGCCTCGCAGAACGAAGCCTTCCTCGACCTGGTTTCCGGGCGCCTGGACGCCACCCTCGCCGATATCGTCAACACCGAGGAAAGCTTCATCAAGACCCCGGCGGGCCAAGGCTTCGCCCTGGTCGGCCCGGACATCGGCGACCCTCACTATTTTGGCCGCGGCGCCGGGATTGCCGTGCGCAAGGGCGACACCGCCAACCTCGCGCGGCTCAACGCCGCCATCGCCGCGATCCGCGCCAACGGCATCTACCAGCAGGTGCAGGGCAAGTACTTCCCGTTCGACATCTACGGCCAGTAACGCCGGCCGACGAGGGTTTTCATCATGCTTCATGGCTATGGATCGAGCATTCTCGATGGCGCCTGGCTGAGCATCAGCCTGGCACTGCTGGCGATGGCCTTGGCCATCGGCCTGGGCCTGTTCGGTGCGGCCTGCCGGCTGTCACCGTTGCGATGGCTGGCGGCACTGGGCGAGGTGTATGCCACGGTGGTGCGCGGCATCCCCGACCTGGTGCTGATTTTGCTGGTGTTCTACGGCGGCCAGGACCTGGTCAACCGCCTGGCACTGGCGCTGGGCTACGAACAGTACATCGACATCAACCCGTTCGTTGCCGGGGTGTGCACCATGGGCTTCATCTTCGGCGCCTACCTCTCGGAGACCTTTCGCGGCGCCTTCCTGGCGATCCCCAAGGGCCAGGCCGAGGCTGGCGCCGCCTACGGCATGAGCGGCCTGCACGTGTTCTGGCGGATCAGCCTGCCGCAGATGGTGCGCCTGGCGCTGCCGGGCTTCACCAACAACTGGCTGGTGCTGACCAAGTCCACCGCGCTGATCTCGGTGATCGGCCTGCAGGACATGATGTTCAAGGCCAAGAACGCCGCCGACGCCACCCACCAGCCGTTCACCTTCTTCCTCGCCGTGGCCGCGCTGTACCTGCTGCTGACCAGCGTGTCGCTGCTGCTGTTGCGCGGTGTTGAACAACGTTACTCGGTCGGCTTCAAAGCCGCCGAACTCTAGGGGAGCTGCCCGATGACGCTCGACTATCAACTGATCTGGCAGAACCTGCCGCTGTACCTGAACGGCGTTGCCCTGACCCTCAAGGTGCTGCTGATTTCGCTGGCCTGCGGCCTGGCGCTGGCGATCCCCCTGGCGCTGATGCGTGTCTCGCGCACGTGCCTGCTGGGCTACCCCGCCTGGCTCTACACCTACGTGATCCGCGGCACGCCGATGCTGGTGCAGCTGTTCCTGGTGTACTACGGCCTGGCCCAGTTCGAGGCCGTGCGCCAGAGCCCGTTGTGGCCCTACCTCTCCAGCGCGACGTTCTGCACCTGCCTTGCCTTCGCCCTCAACACCAGCGCCTACAGCGCCGAGCTGCTGGCCGGGAGCCTGCGCTCGACGCCCCGGGGCGAGGTCGAGGCTGCCCGTGCCATGGGCATGTCACGGTTGACGCTGTACCGGCGCATCCTGCTGCCCTCGGCCTTGCGCCGCGCCCTGCCGCAGTACAGCAACGAAGTACTGATGATGCTGCAGACCACCAGCCTGGCGTCGATCGTCACCCTGGTGGACATCACCGGGGCGGCGAAGACCTTCAACGCACGCTATTACCTGCCTTTCGAGGCCTTCATCACCGCCGGGCTGATCTACCTGGCCCTGACGTTCATGCTGGTGCGCCTGTTCAAGCTGGCCGAGCGCCATTGGCTGGCCTACCTGGCACCGCGCAAGCACTAAGGAGCTTTCATGCAGCACATTGACCATACCCTGCCCTGGAGCGCCTGCGGCACCGAGCGTTCGCTGCGCGTGCTGCGCTTTGGCAACGGCCCGCGCAAGGCCTATATCCAGGCTTCGCTGCACGCCGATGAACTGCCCGGGATGCGCGTGGCCATCGAACTCAAGCGCAGGTTGCTGGAGCTCGAGGCGCAGGGCCTGCTGGACGCGGTGATCGAACTGGTGCCCCTGGCCAACCCGATCGGTATCGGCCAGATGTTCCAAGCCACCCACCAGGGCCGCTTCGAGTTCAATAGCGGCAAGAACTTCAATCGCGATTTCCCGGCACTGACCGAAGCGCTGGCCGCGCACCTCGAAGGCCGCCTGGGCGGCGATGGCCAGGCCAACGTCACGACTATCCGCCGGGCCATGCTCGAACTCCTTGATGAACTGCCCGCGCCACACTCGGAGCTCGATGGCCTGCGCCGCCTGCTGCTGCGCCATGCCTGCGACGCCGACCTGGTGCTGGACCTGCACTGCGATTTCGAGTCGGTGATGCTGCTGTACGCCATGCCGCAACACTGGGCGCAGCTGCGTCCGCTGGCGGCTCGCCTCGGCGCGCAAGCGGCGCTGCTGGCCGAGGGCGCCGGTGGCGATGCCTTCGACGAGGCCTGCGCCGCGCCCTGGCTGCACCTGCGCGAGTACTACCCTGATGCCGAGATCCCCCTGGCCTGCGTTGCGACCACCATCGAGTTGCGCGGCATGGCCGACACCGGGCGTGAGCAATGCCAGGCCAGCGCCGAGCAGATCCTCGGCTACCTCGCCGACCAGGGCATGATCCGCGGCCCCTGGCCGGCCGCCCCGCAACACTGCTGCCAAGCCACGCCCTTCGCTGGCGCGCAATACGCCTACGCCGAGCACGCGGGCGTGGTCAGCTACCTGCAGCCGCTAGGCGCGCTGGTGCGCGTGGGTGATCCGCTGTTCGAAGTGCTCGACCCGCTCAGCGACCGCCACAGCGTGGTCAGGGCCACCACCGACGGCATCCTCTATGCCCGTGAACGCCTGCGCTTCGCCCAGCCCGGCCTGTGGCTGGCCAAGGTTGCCGGCAACACCTCCATCCGCCAAGGTCGCCTGCTCAGCGACTGAACCCTGCGAGTACCGTCTGATGAACAAACTGCATATCCACGAGTTGCACAAAAGCTACGGCAACCACCAGGTGCTCAAGGGCGTTTCGTTGCAGGCCGATGCCGGCGACGTGATCAGCATCATCGGCTCCAGCGGATCGGGCAAGAGCACTTTCCTGCGCTGCATCAACCTGCTCGAGCAACCCAACGCCGGGCAGATCCTGGTCAACGGCGAACAGCTCAAGCTGCGCGAGTGCCCCCGTGGCGGGCTGCGCGCGGCGGACCCACGCCAGTTACAGCGCCTGCGGGCGCGGTTGAGCATGGTCTTCCAGCACTTCAACCTGTGGGCGCACATGAGCGCCCTGGACAACGTCATGGAAGCCCCGGTGCACGTACTCGGCATGAACCGCAAGGAAGCCCGCGAGAAAGCCGAGCACTACCTGGCCAAGGTCGGCGTCAGCCATCGCCGCGACGCCTACCCGGCGCACATGTCCGGTGGCGAGCAGCAACGGGTGGCCATTGCCCGGGCGCTGGCCATGGAGCCCGAGGTGATGCTGTTCGACGAACCGACCTCGGCGCTCGACCCGGAACTGGTCGGTGATGTGCTCAAGGTCATGCAGGACCTGGCCCAGGAGGGCCGGACCATGGTCGTGGTCACTCACGAGATGGGCTTTGCCCGCGAGGTGTCCAACCAGCTGCTATTCCTCCACCAGGGCCTGGCCGAGGAACGCGGCGACCCGCGCGAGGTGCTGGCGCGGCCGCAGTCCGAGCGCCTGCGCCAGTTCCTCGCCGGCAGCCTGAAGTGACCCCCGTGGCGCGCTGTGGCGGCCCGCCGCAGAGCGCCTTGGGATACACTACCCGGCAATTCACAGGGAGCCTCGCGCCGGATGTCGAGCCATACCAAGAACACCACGGTCTACGCCGCGCCGGTCATGCGCAAGCTGTCGGAGAGCCTGGCCGAACTGCCACCGTCGTTGCGCAAGGTCGCCGAGTACATCCTGCGCCACCCGCTGAAGGCCGCGACCCTGACCATCGAGGACATGGCCCAGGCTACCGCGACCTCGCCGGCGGCGGTCAATCGCCTGGCCAAGGCCCTGGACCTGGGCGGCTACAGCGGCATGAAGGCCGAGCTGGTGAGCACCCTGCAACAGATGGTCTCGCCGGTGGACAAGCTGCGTAACGAGCTGGCCCAACGCCCGGGCGGCGACTTTGGCTTGCATGAGCAGATCCAGAGCGCCACCAGCAACCTGGCGACCACCGCCAGCAACAACCAGGCCGATGCCTTCGAGGCGTTCGTCGACAGCCTGATCGCGGCGCGCAAGGTCTACGTGCTGGGCTTCGGCAACAGCGTATACCTGGCCGGGCTGGCCGCCTCGACCCTGGTGCCGTTCTGCATGGACACCTGTGCCATCAGCATGGAAGGTGGCAACGAGAATGCCGCCTACCGCCTGGCGGCGATCACCGAGCAGGACGTGCTGCTGGCCATCGCCCTGCCACGCTATTCGCAGGACACCCTGCAACTGTCGCGTTTCGCCCATGAGCGCAACGCAACGGTACTGGCGATCACCGACTCACCCGCCTCGCCGCTGGCGCCCATGGCCCACCATGTGTTGTACGCGCCCGCCGATCATCCGGTGCTGACCAGCTCCAACATCGCCGTGCTGGCATTGATCGAAGGGTTGGTGGCCGGGGTCATGGCGCGCAACAAGGAGGCGGTGAAACTGGCCACGGAGCTGACCGAAAGCGTGATGTCGTATCTGCATGTGCCGGGTGACAAGCTCACCAGAAAATAAGACGCGCCGGACAACATGGTCGTCGTGCGGGAACGGATTTACCGGTGGTCGCGGCGATCCGGCTGCCCCGATGAATCCGTTCCCGCAGGTTCATGTCATGTCAATGGATCTGGGCAGCAGTGGCCGCTCAGTCCTGCAGCTTCGCCGCCAACTGCCGGACCCGCTCGAGGTCGGCCTTGGCCACCTTGGCCAGGCCGGTGCCGTAGTCCGCATCCGCCTTGTAGAAGAACGACAGCATGATGTAGCGGCTCTCCTCATCTGCGGTCGCCAGGGCCTGGCCGAGGCTGTTGATCAGGTCGGTCTGGTCCTTCTTGCCGTAGGAACGGAACAGCTCGCCCGCCTGCTTGAAGTTCTGCTCGCGCTGGATCCTCGCCTGCTGGGTGCTGCCGCTCAGCGGGGTCTGCACATAACGGGCGTCGGCCTGCTCGTCACGCAGCTGGCGACGGCTCGGCTGGTAGTTCACGCCGCTGTCGGTGTGCCCGGCGTTCATCGCGCCATCCTGGTTGACGGTGTTGACCTCGGCACGCGGGCGGTTCACCGGCAGGCTCAGGCCATTGGCGCCAACCCGGTACATCTGGGTATCGGCGTAGGCAAACAACCGTCCCTGGAGCAGGCGGTCCTCGGACGGTTCGATACCCGGTACCAGGTTCGACGGCGCCATGGCCACCTGCTCGGTCTCCTGGAAGAAGTTGTCGACGTTACGGTCGAGCACCATCTGGCCAATCTTGCGCTCCGGCACGTCGGGCCAGATCTTGGTCGCGTCCAGCGGGTCGAAGTCGAACTTGGCCAACTCCTCGGGCTTGAGCACCTGGATGTACAGGTCCCATTTCGGCAGCTTGCCCTGGTTGATCGCGCCGACCAGATCGTGGGTCATGTGGCTGTAGTCGCGGCCCTGTACCTGGGCGACCTGTTTCGGGTCGAGGTTCTTCTGCCCTTGCAGGCTCTTCCAGTGGAACTTCACGTAGTGCACCTGGCCCTTGGCGTTGACCAGCTTGTAGGCGTGCACGCTGTTGCCGTCCATCTCGCGGTAACTGGCCGGCGTGCCTTCGTTGGAGTACAGCAGGGTCAGGGTGCGGGTAGCTTCCGGTACATGGGAGAAGAAATCGAAGCGACGCGAGTCGTCATCGAGGTTGCTCCGTGGGTCGGGCTTGAAGGCGTGAACCATGTCCGGGAACTTGATCGCGTCGCGGATGAAGAAGGTCGGGAAGTTGTTGCCGACCAGATCCCAGTTGCCGTCGGCGGTGTAGAACTTGGTGGCGAAGCCGCGCGGGTCACGCAGGGTTTCCGGCGAGTGATTGCCGTGCACCACCGAGGAGAAGCGCACGAACACCGGGGTCTTCTCGCCGGGGCGGAACACCTTGGCCATGCTCAGCTCGCTGATGTCGGCACTGGCGGTGAACTGGCCATGGGCACCGGTGCCGCGTGCGTGCACCACGCGCTCGGGGATGCGTTCACGGTCGAAACGCTGCAGCTTCTGCAGCAGTTGCACGTCCTGTAGCAGCACCGAGCCGTTGGGGCCGGCAGTCTGTGAGTTCTGGTTGTCACCCACCGGCGCGCCGTTATCACGGGTCAGGGTCGCGGCCTGCACGGACAGTGACAGCAGACTGGCGGCGAGACTGCTCGCCACCAGCAGGCGACCGGGTTGGAACAGCTTGAGCAAAGGGATCATGCGGTACTCCTAAAGGTTCTTTCAGGCGTCTTGATGCGCCTCGAAAAGGGTAAGTAGCCCGTGACCGATCCCTAAATTGATCCTGCTCATCAGTGCAATTGGTAATTTCAATCCTGTTTTTTATTCATGAATGCTACAGGCAGGCATAGGTGGCCTGGCCAAGCTCAGAAGTCCACCTTGCCGCGCCCCGCCTTGATCGTGCCGCGCTTGGACTTGGAGTCGAGGCGGCGGGTCTTTGAACCGAGGGTCGGCTTGGTCGGCCGGCGCTTCTTCTCGACCTTGCCGGCGCCGATGATCAGTTCGGCCAGACGCTCCAGGGCGTCGATGCGGTTCTGTTCCTGGGTGCGGTACTGCTGGGCCTTGATGATCAGCACGCCGTCAGCGGTGATGCGGCTGTCACGCAATGCCAGCAGTCGCTCCTTGTAGAAGGCGGGCAGCGACGAGGCCGCGATGTCGAAGCGCAGGTGCACGGCGCTGGAGACCTTGTTGACGTTCTGGCCGCCGGCGCCCTGCGCGCGAATATAGCTCAGCTCGATCTCGGCATCCGGTACCTGCACGTTGTTGGAGATGGTCAGCATGGTGTGCCTCTTGTGATAGCCCGGCCATTATCACATCTCCTTGGCTTCACTGCCGCGCCATGTGCCGCCGATATTGCCTGGCACGGGCGGCGTCGCTCCATTGCTGGCGCAGCAGCGCCCACCAGGGCGCCACCTGCGGATCGGGCGCCTTGGCTTCGCTCAGCCTGCGCAACTGGAACTTGACCATCGCCATATTGCCCAGCGAGGCCAGCGCCTTGTTCTTCCAGGTGATCGGGCGCAGTTCCGGTACCGCCTCCTCCCCCGCCTGCCAGTCACGGGGCAAGGCCGGCGCGATGGCCAGCGCGGTACCGATACCGACCATCTCGACCCCGCTGTGCACCACCTGCTCGGCGACCGGTCGGCGGCGGATGCCCCCGGTGACCATCACCGGCATCTTCGCCACCGTGCGGATGTCCCGGGCGAAGTCGAGGAAGTACGCCTCGCGCGCCAGCGTGCGGCCATCCCTGGCCTGGCCCTGCATCGCCGGGGCTTCGTAGCTGCCACCGGACAGCTCCACCAGGTCGACCGCCAGCTCATTGAGCAGGGCCACCACCTGCCGCGCATCGTCTGCGCTGAAGCCGCCGCGCTGGAAGTCCGCCGAGTTGAGCTTGACGGCCACGGCGAAGCCGGGGGACACCACTGCACGCACCGCCTTGACCACCTCCAGCAGCAGTCGCGCGCGATTTTCCAAGGCGCCGCCCCACTGGTCGGTACGCTGGTTGCTCAGGGGCGAAAGGAACTGGCTGAGCAGGTAGCCATGGGCCGCGTGGATTTCCACCCCACTGAAACCCGCCTGCTCCCCCAGCCGCGCGGTGTTGGCAAAACGGCGGATCACATCGTCGATTACTTCGTGGGTCATCGCCCGCGGGGTGGAAAAATGCCTGGACATGCTGCCCAGGTCCAGCGCCACGGCCGACGGGCCCCAGGTTTCCTGGCCCAGGCTCGCAGGCATCTGCCGGCCGGGGTGGTTGATCTGCAACCAGAACTGCGCACCCTTCGAGCGGCCGATGGCGGCCCACTGGCGAAAACGCGCCAGGTGCCGGTCATCCTCCAGCACCACGCCGCCGGGGCCGGTCATGGCGCGGTTGTCGACCATGACGTTGCCGCTGATGAGCAGGCCGGCGCCACCCTGCGCCCAAGCCTTGTACAAGCGCATCAGTCGGTCGGAGGGCGCATGGTTGGCGTCGGCCATGTTTTCTTCCATGGCGGCCTTGGCAATGCGGTTGGGAATGACCGCGCCATTGGGCAGGGTCAGGGGGGAGAACACGTCCATCGGCAATACCTCAACAAGTAGGTGCCGCAGACGTTAGCTTTAAAGTCAACTTTAAGGTCAAGCCCTGAACCGGCAAAAATTTCGCCATTGACTCTCAAGTTGGGTTGAACGTTAGGGTGATTACGCAGCCCCGACATCATCTACCCTGGAGATACAGCACCGTGAAACTCGGAACCGCCACCGCCCTGGCCGGCGCCCTGCTGATACCCGTCACCCACGCCGCCAATGGCCTCCCTGAGCACGCCACCACAACGCAGATCGACATCGCCGGGCACCCGGTACCCGTGCTCAAGGGCGGGCTGTACGACCGTTACCGCTCCAACCCGCCGCTGCCAGTGATCCAGGCCGAGGCGCCGGACATTGACCTGAGCTGGTTCAAGGGCCTGGAGAAGACTCGGGTCGACATGGGTTTCGCGTCGTACTCGCCGAACTTCTACTACCGCAACAGCCGTGTCACCGCCGTCTACACCGCCGATCTCGAACGCCTGCGGGCGCTGATGCCCGCCGCCGTGCTGGAGCAGGTGCAGCCCCTGCAGGTGTGGCTGGGGCGCGGCCTGGTGGCGTTCACCGCCTACACCTACGACTACTGCGACAACGACAGCTACAACGAGGTGGCCGTGTCGATCATTACCAACAGGCCCGGCTCAGCGAACCTGGGGCCTTTAAGCCTGGTGCGACAATCGATGGCCAATGATTTCTGGGGCTATGTGCTCAAGCTGCCGGTCAACACCGAGCTTGCTCGGGTGCGCGGCGTGGTGGGCTACAACCTGCCCAAGTGGCTGACCGGGATCGACCGGCGCGAGGATGCCCAGGCGGTGACCTACGATATCGTCGATGCGCGAACCGGCAAGGTGGATGTGGTGTTCAGGGCCAGAAAGCTCGACGGGTTGTCCCACGAGCCAGGCCTTGTGACCAACAGTTTCACCAACCTCGATCACCAGAGCCGGTTGGCCTACGGCTACGCCACCTCGCGGCAGGTCAGCCATGCCTCCAGCATGAAGGCTGATTCAGTGGAACTGGTGCTGGGGGATGGCGAGCTGTCGCGCTATATCCGTGACCTGCAGCTGGGGCGGATGGTCAAGTACGAGTATGTGCCCGAGTTCCAGAGCGCGCTGTATGCGCCCAAGCCATTGGCGGCGCTTGACTGAAACGATGCAGGCCCCCTGTGGCAGCGGCGCTGCTACAGGTCCGCGACCCGCGCCTTTTCCTGGGCCATTTCCTCACGCAGCCGCTCCAGCACCCGCTGCGAATTGTCCACGCACTGCATGCCTTCGGGCTTGCTCTCGATCCCTTCGATCACCAGCAACAACTGCGCCTTGTTGCGTGCCAGGCGCGCCTGCAGGCGTTCGATTTCCTCGACCTTGCGCCTGAGCCCACCGAGCAATTCATCGTGCTGCCAGCCCTTGGCCTTGGCCTTGGCCGGCAACAACTGGCGGATCTCCTCCAGCGAGAACCCGGCGGCCTGGGCGTTGGTGATCATCTCCAGCACCCACACCGCTTCGGCGTCGTAGTCGCGGTAGCCATTGGCCTTGCGCTCGACCGAGCTGATCAGCCCACTGGCCTCGTAGAAGCGGATACGCGAAGGGGCCAGGCCCGTAAGCTTGGCCAGCTCTCCTATTCTCATGCGGCACCTTTGCAAATGCATTGACCTTGAAGTGCACTTTAATCCTAGAGTTGTCCGGTGGCCAGTGCCCCCTCACTGCCCACCTTCACCAGCTCCTCACCCAAGAATCAGGAGACGCGAAATGGCATACGTCACAACCCCGGAAGGACTCGAGATCTTCTACAAGGACTGGGGCCCGCGGGACGCCCAGGTGATCTTCTTCCATCACGGCTGGCCGCTCAGCGCCGACGACTGGGACGCGCAACTGCTGTTCTTCGTCGCCGAAGGCTACCGCGTGGTCGCCCATGACCGCCGTGGCCATGGCCGTTCGAGCCAGGTCTGGGACGGCCACGACATGGACCACTACGCCGACGACGTGGCGGCGGTGGTCAAGCACCTGGGTGTCGAGGGGGCGATTCATGTCGGGCACTCCACCGGCGGTGGCGAGGTGATCCACTACATGGCCCGCCATCCCGAGGACAAGGTGCCCAAGGCCGCCATTATCGCCGCCGTGCCGCCGCTGATGGTCCAGACCGCCAGCAACCCCCGTGGCCTGCCCAAGTCAGTGTTCGACGACCTTCAGGCCCAGCTCAAGGCCAACCGCGCGCAGTTCTACCACGATATCCCGGCGGGGCCGTTCTACGGCTACAACCGCCCCGGCGCCAAGGCGAACCAGGGCGTGATCCTCAACTGGTGGCGCCAGGGCATGATGGGCGGCGCCCAGGCGCACTACGACGGCATCGTCGCGTTCTCCCAGACCGATTTCACCGAATCGCTGAAAAAAGTGACGGTGCCGGTGCTGGTCATGCATGGCGACGACGACCAGATCGTCCCCTACGAGAACTCGGGGCCATTGTCGGCCAAGCTGCTGGCCAAGGGCACATTGAAGACCTACAAGGGCTATCCCCATGGCATGCCCACTACCCACGCGGACGTGATCAACCAGGACCTGCTCGCCTTCTTCCGTAGCTGACAGGCCGGGCCGGCGCCGGCGTCAGCCCGGGCGCCGGCCCTTGCCGCGCGCGGCCTTCTGCGCCGTCGAGTCATGTTGGGTACCGGTGGAGCCGTCCGGCCGATGGGCGTCATTGTCACGCTCGGCTTCGCCCGCAGGTTTGCGCTGGCGACGATCATCCTGCTGTTTCATGGCCTTCTCCCAGGCTTTGTTGACAATGGCCAGCCCTGCCCGGTGTCAGGCCGCAGACTGCGCGGCGCCAAGCAGTTTCTTCTGCGCTTGCATGGCCTGCCCCATGTCCTCCAGCGCCTGCTTGCCGAGCAGTTTCCTGGCGGTCGGGAACAGTTCGCCCTCTTCCTCCTCGATATGGTGCTCGAGCAACTCCTTCATCACCTTGACCCGCCCTGCGAACTCGACGGTGTCGGTGGCGGTACCCAGCAGGTCGGGCAGGACCAGCGAATCGACCGTGCGGTGCTCCTCCTTGGCCTCGTGGTACATCTTTGCCTCCTCTCGGCCCCCGGCCTGCTTGATGGCCGGATAGAGGATGCGCTCTTCGAGCTCGGTGTGGATCTTCAGCTCCTGCTCGATACGCGCCAGCAACTCGCCACGTTTCTTTACCGCGCGCTCGGTGGTGGCCGCCAGCTCGTCGAGCAGCTTCTTCACGTTCTTGTGGTCTTGCTCCAGCAATTCGATGGCATTCATGGCAGACCTCGTCGGTTATCAAGAATGGGCATTGCCTCCGGTTGAGCCACGCCCGCCCGAGGTGTTCGACAGAGACGATGAACGGTGGCAGCACGTGCATTGCCTGCAACGAACTATGAACCTGATGCGCCTGCCGACGCTCTGAGCTGTTAACACCCAGGCCAAGGTGAGCCATGGAGCTGATCGTCGCGCGCCCCGAAGGGCTGTACTGCCCACCCGGTGATTTCTACATCGACCCCTGGCGGCCGGTCGATCGGGCAGTGATCACCCACGCTCACGGTGACCATGCCCGGCGCGGCAATCGCCACTACCTCGCCGCGACGCCCGGCGCCGGGATACTGCGCGCTCGCCTGGGCGAGGACATCGACCTGCAGACCCTGCCCTACGGCACGCCGCTTGAGCACCACGGCGTGACCCTGAGCTTTCACCCCGCCGGCCACGTGCTCGGCTCGGCCCAGGTGCGCCTGGCATACCGCGGCGAGGTGTGGGTCGCCTCTGGCGACTACAAGGTCGAGCCGGACGGCACCTGCGAAGCCTTCGAACCGGTGCGCTGCCACACCTTCATCAGCGAATCGACCTTCGGCCTGCCGATCTACCGTTGGCAAGCCCAGGCCTGCGTTTTCGCCGACATCGACGCCTGGTGGCGCGCCAATGCCGCCGCCGGGCGTCCGAGCGTGCTGTTCGCCTACGCCTTCGGCAAGGCCCAGCGGATTCTCCACGGCATCGACGCCAGCATTGGCCCGGTGCTGGTGCATGGCGCGGTGGAGCCGCTGAACCAGGTCTACCGCGCCGCCGGTGTGCGCCTGCCGGAAACCCTGCCCGCCACGGCGACCAGCAAGGGCGACCCATTGCTGCGCCAGGCACTGGTCCTCGCCCCGCCCTCGGCGGGGGGCAGCACCTGGATGCGCCGCTTCGGCGACTACAGCGATGCCTTCGCCAGCGGCTGGATGCTGCTGCGCGGGGCGCGGCGTCGACGCGGCGTCGATCGCGGCTTCGTGCTCTCCGATCACGCCGACTGGCCCGGCCTGCTCTGGGCCATCGAGCAGAGCGGCGCCGAGCGGGTGATGGTCACTCACGGCCAGGTCAACGTGCTGGTTCGCTACCTGACCGAACGCGGCCTGGATGCCCGAGCCTTCCAGACCGAGTACGGCGAGGAAGACGACAGCCTGGAGCCGACCAACTGATGAGAGCCTTCGCCGAACTCTACGCCCGGCTCGATGCCACCACCTCGAGCAATGCCAAGCTCGCCGCGCTGCAAGAGTATCTGGCCGCCGCACCACCTGCCGATGCCGCCTGGGCGGTGTACTTCCTCGCCGGCGGACGGCCCCGGCAGGTGGTGCCGACCCGTGTGCTGCGCGACCTGGCGATCCGCCTGTGCGGCCTGCCCGAGTGGTTGTTCGAGGAGAGCTACCAGGCCGTCGGCGATTTCGCCGAAACCCTTTCGCTGTTGCTGCCAGAGTCCACCCAGGTCGCGGATGAAAGCCTGCAGTGGTGGCTGGAGCAACTGCTGCCACTGCGCGGCCTGCCCCCCGAGGAACTCGCGCCGCGCTTGCAGGCGCTGTGGGCGCGGCTCGACCGGCAAAGCCTGATGGTCAGCCTCAAGCTGCTCACCGGTGGCTTTCGCGTCGGCGTCTCGAAACTGCTGGTGACCCGCGCCCTGGCCGCGTTGGCCGGGGTCGACGCCAAGCGCGTGGCGCAGCGCATGGTCGGCTACACCGACCTTGCGCACCAGCCGACGCCCCAGCGCTACCTGGCGTTGGTCGCCCAGGAGTCCGCCGAGGAACATGCCCAGCGCGGCGGCCAGCCCTACCCGTTCTTCCTGGCGCACCCGCTACAAGAGCCGCTCGAGCGTTTCGACGCGGTGCTCGGCCCGCCCCAGGAGTGGCTGGTGGAATGGAAGTGGGACGGCATCCGCGCCCAGCTGGTGAAACGCGATGGGCGTGCCTGGCTGTGGTCGCGGGGCGAGGATCTGATCACCGAGCGTTTTCCCGAGATTGCGCAACTCGCCGCCGCTCTGCCCGACGGCACCGTGCTCGATGGCGAGCTGGTGATCTGGAAGCCGCCACCCGACAGCGGCGAACAGGCATTTGGCATCCAGCCGTTCGCCCTGCTGCAGCAACGCATCGGGCGCAAGACCTTGGGCAAGAAGCTGCTGGACGAGTTGCCGGCGGCGCTGCTGGCCTACGACCTGCTGGAATGGGAAGGCGAAGACTGGCGCAGCTGCAGCCAGGACCAGCGTCGGGCACAGCTCGAGGCGCTGGTCGATAGCATCGGCGATGCCCGCTTGCGCCTGTCGCCGCGCGTGACCGGCGACGACTGGCAGGCGCTCGCCCGCCAGCGCGAGGCCTCGCGCCAGCTGGGTGTCGAGGGCATGATGCTCAAGCGCCGTGACTCGCTGTACGGCGTGGGCCGTACCCGTGACCTGGGCCTGTGGTGGAAATGGAAGATCGACCCGTTCAGCATCGATGCGGTGCTGATCTATGCCCAGCGCGGCCATGGCCGGCGTGCCAGCCTGTACAGCGACTACACCTTCGCGGTATGGGACGACAGTGCCCCGGGCGAGCGGGTGCTGGTGCCCTTCGCCAAGGCCTACTCTGGCCTGACCGACGAAGAGATGCGCCGGGTCGACGCCATCGTGCGCAGGACCACGGTGGACAAGTTCGGCCCGGTACGCAGCGTCACCCCGACCCTGGTGTTCGAACTGGGTTTCGAAGGCATCGCCCTGTCCAAGCGCCACAAGAGCGGCATCGCGGTGCGTTTCCCACGCATGCTGCGCTGGCGCACCGACAAGACCATCGAACAGGCTGACACGCTGGCCACCTTGCAGGGGCTGCTGTGATGGTCAAGCGCCGCCAGCCCTCCAGCCGCTGGTTCACCGAGCGCGGCTGGAAGCCGTTCACCTTCCAGAAGGCCGTCTGGCAAGCCGTGGCCGACGGCGAATCGGGGCTGCTGCACGCCGCCACCGGCGCCGGCAAGACCTATGCCGTGTGGTTCGCCGCGCTGGATCGCTTCGCCGGGCAGTATGCCTCCCAGCCCATGCCGGCACGTCGCGCCAAGCCCGCCATGGCGCCGCTGACCCTGCTGTGGGTCACCCCCATGCGAGCCCTGGCTGCCGACACAGCCAGGGCGCTGCAGGCCCCCCTGGACGACCTGGGGATCGGCTGGAGCATCGGCCTGCGCACCGGCGACACCGGCAGCGCCGAACGCGCCCGCCAGGCACGGCGCCTGCCCAGCGTCCTGATCACCACTCCGGAAAGCCTGACGCTGCTGCTGACCCAGGCCAATGCGCGCGAGGCGTTCGCCGGCCTGCGCATGCTGGTGGTGGATGAGTGGCACGAGTTGCTCGGCAACAAACGGGGCGTGCAGTTGCAACTGGCCCTCGCCCGCCTGCGCTACTGGCAGCCGTCGCTGCTGGTCTGGGCGCTTTCGGCCACGCTGGGCAACCTGGATCACGCGCGGCAAGTGCTGATGCCGGCGGGCCGCCTGGTGCAGGGGCACGACGCCAAGGACCTGCGTATCGACACCCTGCTGCCGCCCGCCATCGAACGCTTTCCCTGGGCCGGGCACTTGGGCCTGCGCATGCTCGGGCAGGTCGTCGAGCAATTGCAAGGCAGCGCCACCACGCTGGTGTTCACCAACACCCGCTCGCAGGCGGAGACCTGGTACCAGGCGCTGTTGCAGGCGCGGCCCGATTGGGCTGGGCTGTTGGCACTGCACCATGGTTCGCTGTCGCGTGAGGTGCGCGACTGGGTGGAGCTGGCCTTGAAGAAAGGCCAGTTGAAGGCGGTGGTCTGTACGTCCAGCCTGGACCTGGGGGTCGACTTCCTGCCCGTGGAGCGCGTGCTACAGGTCGGCTCGGCCAAAGGAGTGGCGCGCCTGATGCAGCGCGCCGGGCGCTCCGGCCACGCCCCCGGCCGGCCCTCGCGCGCCACGCTGGTGCCGACCCACAGCCTGGAACTGCTGGAGGCGGCAGCCGCACGCAGGGCGGTGGCCCAGGGCAAGGTCGAGGCGCGCCAGGCCCCCGAGCGGCCACTGGATGTGCTGGTCCAGCACCTGGTGAGCATGGCCCTCGGCGATGGCTTTGAGGCCCAGGACATGCTCGCCGAAGTGCGCAGCGCCTGGTCGTACCGCGACCTGAGCGACACGCAATGGGCATGGGCCCTGGCGTTCATCCGCCACGGCGGTCTCTCGCTCACGGCCTACCCCGATTTCCGCCGCGCCGAGCCGGACGCAGAAGGCCGCTGGCGGGTGCCCGATGCACGCCTGGCACGGCGTCACCGCATGAGCATCGGTACCCTGGTCAGCGATGCCAGCCTGACCGTGAAGTTCTGGGCGCGCGGTGGCAGCGGATCGCTGGGCAGCGTCGAGGAAGGCTTCATCGCCCGCCTGCGCCCAGGCGACCATTTCCTGTTCGCCGGCCGCACCCTGGAGCTGGTAGAGGTGCGCGAAATGACTGTCTACGTGCGCCGCGCCAGCGACCGCAAGGCCGCCATCCCGCGCTGGAACGGCGGGCGCATGCCGCTCTCGGGCGAACTGGCCGAGGCGATGCTGGCCGAACTGGACGCGGCGGACCAGGGTGTCTTCCAAGGCCCGGAAATGCGCCTGCTGCGCCCGTTGCTGGAGGTGCAGAAAGCCTGGTCGGCGCTACCCGGCAAAAACGTCCTGCTGGCCGAGACCCTGCAGTCCCGCGAAGGCTGGCACCTGTTTCTCTACCCCTTCGCCGGACGCTCGGTGCACCTGGGCCTGGCCAGCCTGCTGGCTTGGCGCCTGGCCCGGGATACACCGCTGAGTTTCTCCATCGCGGTCAACGACTACGGCCTGGAACTGCTGTGCGCCAGCGCCATCGACTACGCCGGTGCCCTGACCCCGGCGCTGTTCGACAGCCAAGACCTGTTGCCCGAGGTGCTAGCCAGTCTCAATGCCGGCGAGCTGGCGCGCCGGCGCTTTCGCGAGATCGCCCGGATCGCCGGGCTGGTGTTCACCGGCTACCCCGGTGCGCCGAAGAGCACGCGCCAGTTGCAGGCTTCCAGCGGGCTGTACTTCGATGTGTTCAGGCAGCACGACCCGGACAACCTGCTGCTGACCCAGGCCCGCCAGGAGGTGCTGAGCCAGGAACTGGATGTGCAACGCCTGCGCCAGACCCTGCAGCGCTTGCAGCCTCTGCCGCTGCAACTGCGAAGCATCAGGCGCGCCACACCGTTCGCCTTTCCGCTGATGGTCGAGCGCTTTCGCGAGAGCCTCAGCTCGGAAAAACTCGCCGACCGGATCCGGCGCATGGTCAGCGACCTGGAGCAGGCCGCAGGTGCCGGGGCACAGGTGCCTGCGGCGTTGACCACGCTGATGGTCGAGGATGACACGCGTGAACCTGGCCGCGCGCACAAGGCCAGGCGCAGCAAGGACGGCCGGCCACGCCCGGCCAGGCAGCGGTCCTGAGGCCATGGCCAGCACCCTTCCTTCGCACATCAGCGTAAAGGTGGCCGGCACCGAACTCTGCCTGCTGGCGGAAAAAGCCCTGTGGTGGCCAGAGCGGCGGACCCTGCTGATCGCCGACCTTCATCTGGGCAAGGCAGCCGGCTACCGGGCACTGGGCCAGCCAGTGCCCAGTGGCACCACCGCCTGCAACCTGCAACGCCTGGATGCCCTGCTGCAGCGCTTTGCCTGCCAGCACCTGGTATTTCTCGGCGACTTCCTGCACAGCGCCAAAGGCAGGACCCCGCGAACCCTGGCAGCGCTTGCCGAGTGGCGCGCCCGCCATGCGGCGCTGCCCATCACCCTGGTGCGTGGCAACCATGACCGACAGGCCGGTGATCCGCCGGCCGGGCTGGGCATCGAGGTGGTGGCCGAGCCGCTGCCGCTCGGCCCGTTCGCCCTGCACCACGAGCCCTGCGCGCACCCGCAGCGGCATGTACTGGCGGGCCATGTGCATCCGGCGTACCGCCTGCGCGGCCGTGGCCGCCAACAGGTGCGCCTGCCCTGTTTCCTGGTCGGCGAGCACCTGACCTTGTTGCCGTCGTTCGGCAGCTTCACCGGCGCGATGACGCTGCAGCCGGGAACGGGTCAGCGGGTCTATGTCATCGGTGATGGAGGGATCTGGGAAGTGCCCGGACAATTGAAGTGACACCAACAATTAACCGCGTGAAAATTTAAATATATTTACACATTTGATACAGCTGCTTACATCTGCTAATAGCCCATTAAAATTGTTTCACCAAAAACCTGCATAACTGCGCCAACAGTTAATTGAAATAACCATCGGCCCGCCAGACAATGTCTCGCCGCCCTGCTCTTCGCCGCTATCTGCCTGCGCGGTGCAAGGCCATGATTCCCATACGACGCGCTTTCCGACGTGATATCGGCTCGCGCCATGTTTATCAAAAAACCAATAGCTCCGGACTTGAATTAGTCGCACGAGCAAACTTTTCACGCAACTTTCACACCCATTCCAAAGAATGAAAAGTGGCAAATTACTTGCCGAGGAAACCTATGAACACCCCCGCCATTCATACGCCCACCCTCCCGTGTCCAGCCCAGGAGCGTATTCTGCTGACCGGTGCCACAGGTTTTCTCGGTGGCGCCGTCGCCGCCCAGATGATCGCCGAAGGGCATGCCGAGGCCCTGTGCTTCCTCGTTCGCGCCGATAACCCGGCGCAGGGCCTGCAACGCCTGCGCGACAACCTGCGCCAGCATGGTGTCGACGACAGCCAGGGCCAGGCCCTGAGCGAAGCGCAGATCCTCTGCGGCGACTTCCTCGACACCGCCTGGCTGGCTCGCGAGACGCCGCGTCTGATGCAGCTCGACCGAGTGATCAATTGCGCCGCCGTGGCCTCGTTCTCGAAGAACCCCAATATCTGGCCGGTAAACGTCGAGGGCACCTACGCCTTTGCCCAGGTGCTGAGCCGCTCCAGCCGTCTCAAGCGTTTCCTCCACGTCGGCACCGCCATGTGCTGCGGCCCACAGCGCGAGTCACCGATCAGCGAATCGTGGGAGTTTCCCGAGGCCGCGCAGCAACTGGTGGACTACACCGCCTCGAAGGCGGAGATCGAACGGCGCATGCGTGAAGAGCTGCCCAGCCTGCCGCTGGTGGTGGCGCGGCCATCCATCGTGGTCGGCCACCGCAGCCTCGGCTGCCAGGCCTCGGGCAGCATCTTCTGGGTGTTCCGCATGGGCTTCGCCCTGGAAAGCTTCACCTGCGGTCTGGACGAGCAGATCGACGTGATCCCGGTGGACTACTGCGCCGAAGCGCTGATCGGCCTGGCGCTCAAGCCCCGCCTGGGTCATGACCTCTACCATATCTCCGCCGGCCATCATTCGGCCTGCACCTTCGCCGAGATCGACCAGGCTTTCGCCTTGGCCAATGGCGCGGAGCCGGTGGGCAAGCGCTATCGCAAGGTCGAGGCGGACGACCTCAAATCGCTCGCCAGCCATTTCGAAACCCGCATCGGCCCGGCCAACCCACGGCTGGTGCTGCGTGCCTTGCGCCTGTACAGCGGCTTTGCCGACCTCAACTACCTGTTCGACAACAGCCGGCTGCTGGAAGAAGGCATTGCCATGCCGCCACGCTTCACCGACTACCTGGACGTCTGTGTCAGGTCGTCCAGCGGTGTGAGCATCGCCACGCAGATGCAGTGGGATTTCAAGTAATAAGCGTCACAGGGGCTGCTACGCAGCCTATCGCCGGCAAGCCGGCTCCCACAGGGACCGCGCAATTAGTAAGGCCTGCGCTGTATCTGTGGGAGCCGGCTTGCCGGCGATGGGCCGCAAAGCGGCCCCTATCGCTAAACTGACTCGCGTTAGCCACAGAGGTTGATTTACTTAACATATTCATGAGGCGCATGATCACCACTTCTCCCGTGGAGGTCATGCTGCCGCCGTATGCCTACGGTGTTGGACGCGATGGACAACGTGGCAGCCTGAAGCAAAACCCTGGCAGTCCCAGGCAAGACACCTACCTGTCGTTAGGTGCTCAATACCTGTAACCGCCAGCGCTTGTGCAAGCCGTGCTGTCCAACAATTCCAACTGTCCAGGCTGCGCCATGATCAACATCGAAACGCCGACGTACTACACCGCCACCAAGAAGTACAACCTCAGCTTCCCCACCCTGGAAAGCGACATCGAAGCCGATGTCGTGGTGATCGGCGGCGGTTTCTCGGGCATCAACACCGCCCTGGAACTGGCCGAGCAAGGCATCACCAATGTCGTCGTGCTCGAGGCCCGCTACCTGGGCTTCGGCGGCACCGGGCGCAACGGCGGGCAGATCATGGCCGGCATCGGCCACGACCTGGAGAAGATCAAGAGCAGCGTGGGCGACCAAGGCCTGCGCGAGATCTTCGAGATCAGCGAGCTGGGCGCCGGCATCATCAAGGCGCGCATCGCCCGCTACCAGATCGACGCCGACTTCTGCCACGGCTACGGCTACATGGGCTTCAACGCCCGCCAGGAAAAGACCCTGCGCGCCTGGGAGAAGGACTTCAAGGCCATCAACGGCAAGGACGAGATCCGCTTCCTCGGTGGCTCGGAGGTCAGGCAGATCATCGGCTCCGACGCCTACAGCAGCGCCCTGCTGCACATGGGCGGCGGCCACGTGCATTCGCTGAACCTGCTGCTTGGCGAGGCCCAGGCCCTGGTCGGCCACGGTGCGCGGATCTTCGAGCACAGCCCGGCACTGGAGGTGCACTACGGCGAGCGCATCACCGTGCGCACCGGGCGCGGCTCGGTCAACGCCAGCAAGCTGCTGTGGGCCTGCGACAGCTTCCTCAACAAGCTCGAACCCGAACTGCATGCGCGCACCGTCAACACCTATGCCTTCCAGCTGATGACCGAGCCACTATCGGACGAGCTCATCCAGCGCATCAGCCCGATCCGCGGCGCCTACAGCGATATCCGCCCGGTGATCGACTACTACCGCGTCACCCGCGAGAACCGCCTGCTGTTCGGTGCCGCCACGCCGTTCGTGGAGCACATCCCCAAGGACCTCAAGGCCTGGAACCGCAACCTGATGCTGAAGATCTTCCCCTATCTCAAGGACGTGCGCATCGACCTGGCCTGGGGCGGGCCGATGGCCACCAGCGCCAACCTGTTCCCGCAGATCGGCACCCTGAGCAACCGCCCCAACGCCTTCTACGTGCAGGGCTACTCGGGCTTCGGCGTCACCCCCAGCCACATCATCTGCAAGATCCTCGCCGAAGGCATGAGCGAAGGCTCGGCCCGCTACGACCTGATCAGTTCGGTCAAGCACGCGCGCATCCTCGGCAAGGACCATATCCGCCCACTGCTGCTGACCGCCGGCAAGACCGTGCATCAGCTGTCGGGCTTCTTCAACGGCCGCCGTTGATTCCTTTTGAACAAGACCAGGAGAACCACCATGACCCTCACCGCCGTCCGCCAGGGTGTGCAGCTGTCCGAACTCGACGCCTGGGGCACCGTTGCCGACCTTGGCTCGACCATCCTCGAAGGCGAGGTCAAGTGCTACGGCAAGATGACCCACGGCGCCCCGACCGACCCGGTCAGCAGCGCCTATTTCGGCACCACCCAGGGCAAGTTCCGTATGGTCTATCCGTTCAGCGAGCAGGCGGTGATCGTGACCGGCGAGATCCAGCTGACCGATGAATCCACCGGGCAGGTGACGCGCTACAAAGCGGGTGATGCCTGGTTCGTGACCAAGGGCACGCCGGTGCTGTGGGAGGTGCTGAGTGAGACCTTTGTGAAGCATTACCTTGCGCTAGCCTGATTCCGCTTCGCCGGCAAGCCGGCTTCCACAGAGGACGCATAGCCCTGTGGAAGCCGGCTTGCCGGCGATGCTTTTAGCGCCCTGCCGTCAACGCCATCGCCCTGAAATCCTTCGGCGACTGCTCGAACTGCTTCTTGAACGCTCGGCTGAAATGCGCCGAATCGGTGAACCCCCACTTGTAGGCGATCGAGGTGATCGACTCGCGCTTGAGGAACGGGTTGGACAGATCATCGGCGCTGCGCTTGAGCCGCGAGCGCTGGATGTAACGGCACACGCTGTCACCCTCCTCCTCGAACAACCGGTACAGATGGCGCACCGAAATGCTCAGGCGCTCGGCCAGGTTTGCCGGGGTCAACCCGGGCTGGCCCAGCGACTCGTCGATGACCTTTTGCACATAGCCCCGCAGGCTGACGCCGCCGAGCCTGGCCAGCGAGCCGGGGTTGTCATCACCGCGCTCGAAGCCCGGCTCCAGCAGAGCGATGAACGCCGCCTGCAGCGCCTCACCCTGGGTTGCCCCGGCCTCGTCGCCTTCACGGCACAGCTGGTCCATCAGCAGGTGCAGCATGCGCCCGCAGGCGTTGGTCGAGGAGATCTTGCCGAAGGTCGCGCCCTGCTTCGCAAGATGCTTGCGCACCTGCTCGCGGGACAGTGACAGCGAAACATGCTCGATCAGGCCGAACGGAGTGATCTCGCACGGGCCCACCGAATCCATCAACAGCAGCTCGCCTGGCGAAAGCTGGATACTCGCGCCGCCCTGGGTGATTTGCGAGTAGCCCATGCGCTGGCTGACCAGAAAGCAATGCTGGTCGTCGTCGCGGTCGGGGTTGTCGCCCAGGCGGCGGATATTGCCGGCATTGGTGCGCAGATTGGCCAGGGCCAGGCCGGCGCGGTTGTAGGTCGATATCTCGCCGATGAACAGCGAGCGGTTGAAGGCAAGTTCGGTCTGGAACTGGCCGCAGACTTTCTGCATGGCCGTCGTCCAGCGCTCCAGGCCGTCCTGGGGCGGGCTTGCGCTGTGAACTGAAGCGGGCTGGGGCATGGGCATGGCGACCTCCACAGCAACGGTTGTTGTTATGGAGTAATTGTTAACATGTTATCAATGAACGTACAACTGTCATCTCTTGTAGGAGCGGCTTCAGTCGCGATGCAGGTGTCGCGGTGCCTGGCACCCGCTTTGCGGGTGATCGCGGCTAAAGCCGCTCCTACAGGATTCAGAGGTCGCGCAGGGCGTACGCCAACCCGTCGAACGCCAGCCAGAGATGGTGGCGCTGTTCGGTTGTGAGGGGGATATAGCGACGCAAGGCGGGCATCCGGTTGACCACTTCGCTAGCGCCCATGTGCTCCAGGGTCACCTGCCACTGACTGTTACTGCAGTCGATGGCCAGGCGCTTGAAGTCCAAGGGCATCAGGGCGGCCTGCATTGCTGCCAGACGCGCCTTGAGTGCTTCGAACAATAGCCGGTCACCGCTGCGCAGGCGGCAGCCCAGCCCGCTGCGCCGCAGCATGCCGGTGTGGTGCAGTTCGGCGCGCAGCGTGCCCTGGCCACTGGCTGGCACGCGCAGGATGAACTCGCACATGACCAGGTGCATCAGCAGGTGGCTTTCGGTGCGCTCACGCACCTCGATACGCGGACCATCCTCGCGGTAGGTAAAGGATGCTGCGGATTGCAAATCCGGCATTCCGAGGTTGCACCCCAGACGCGCCAGGGTCGCCCCGGGCCGATACCCGGCCGGAGCACGTGGCCCGGTCAGGCGCTCAAGCCAGCTTGCCGACATGGCGCACCTGCTCGCTATGAGGCTGACCGGGCTCGGCGGCGAACTCCTTCTCCAGCACATCCTCGACCCTGGCCGGCCGGAACGGGTTGACCTTCTGCACGCACAGGGTCCAGAACAGCGCGTAGACGGCGGTGGCGCCAAGCATCACGGCGAACGGCACATAGACATCGGCCGGGTTCATGCCCGGCGGGGTGATGAACCACATCCCCAGCAGGATGCCGATGCTGGAGACGATCTGCGGCAGCGGGAACAGCGGCGAGCGATAGGCCCGCGGCAGGTCCGGGCGACGGATGCGCAGGATCACCACCGACAGGGTCACCAGCAGGTACGCGGTGCTCCATGCACATACCGCCGCCAGCACCAGGTGCAGGATGTTGTCGGTGTTGCCACCCAGGTACCAGGCATGCAGGCAGGGGATCAGCGCCACCACCAGGATGCACAGCAGCGGGGTCTTGAAGCGCGGGTGCAGGTAGGTGAACACCTTGGGCAACGCCCCATCCACCGCCATGCCGTAGAGAATCCGCGGCACCCCGGCCATCAGCGTGTTGATGGTGGCCGCGCCGGCGAACAGGAAGCCGATGCCCAGCCACACCGGGCCGATATCGCCCATCACCTGCTCGGCGAAACGCGGGATGGCCATGGGGGTGTCCAGCAGGTGCACGCCGCTTGCCGCATCGAGCACCACGTTCTCCACCTGGCGCTTCATCGCCGCGCCGTAGATGAACATGCAACTGGCCACGCCGAACAACCCCAGCGCCATGGCCTTGGGCATCACCCAGGCCGAGCGGCGCAGTTCCGGGGCCAGGGGGGTGACGAACTCGCAACCGACGAACATGAACATGGCCATGCCCACCAGCGACAGGATGGTCATCAGGTCGGTGCCGACCAGCGACACGCCGAATGGCCCTTCCAGCTCGACGGCGGGCGCGGCGATCAGGCCGAGCACGCCGAATACCATCAGCGTGGTCCACATGCCGAAGGTCAGCACCACCTCGGCGCGGCCGAAAGCGCTCACGCCAAAGGCGTTGAGCACGCCGAACACCAGCACGAAGCCCACCCCCAGCAGCCAGGAGCCGCCGGCCGACTCGGCCAGGGTATTGAGGTGCTCGAAGTTCACCAGGGCCATGACCCCGGACAGGATGGTCTCGGCGGTGCCGGCGAACACATGCACGATCAGGTACGCCGACAGGGTACCGGTGATGGCGAAAAATCGGCCCAGGCCGCAGTTGATGTAGTCATAGACAGAGCCGGTGGTGGGCAGGATCGCCGCCGCCTCGGCGAAGGTGGTCGATTGCGCCAGCATCATCACTGCGGCGATCAGCATGGCCACGGCGAAGGCGCTGCCGCCGATGCCGAAGCCCATGGTCGCGGTGAGGATCACCGGGCTGGCCATGATCAGGCCGACGGTGCTGGCAAGCGCGGTGGGGAAGCCGACGCTGCCGCGGTTCAAGTGCTCGGTGAGCTTATTATTGGATGTCATGGGTGGGCCCTGGGTGGACGAGAGAAAGATGACCGCTTACCCGGCGCGCCGCAAGTGCTGGCGTGCGCCGGGTCTTCTCCGTCACTTTGCGGCCTTCACCCAGGCAGGTCTTGCCACTGGCTGCCGCCGATCTTGATCCGTGTTGCCAGGTGCCAGGCGATAGCCTTGCAGCGCTCTTGAGATCGAGCGCCGCCCGCGCGGCGCATCGCGGATGAATCCGCTCCTACATCTGTTGCAACGTGGCCATGCCTGATAGGCCATGGTTGTAAGCCTTGTGCGCTCGACGCGATTTTTCGGCGGGCAAGGCTGGCAACCATGGTCTGACAGGGTCGGTACGTTGCAAAAAATGTAGGAGCGGATTCATCCGCGATGCGCCGCGCGGGCGGCGCTCGATCCGGCAGGCGCCGCAATACTTGCGTCAAACACCTTGAAAGGCATACGGCAGGACCCTGGAATAGGCGCCTTGGTGATAGAGCAGCGGCGCCCCGCCTAGGTCGTCGAAGGCTAGTACCCGGCCAATGAGAATCCAGTGATCACCGCCGTCGATCTGCTGGAACTTCTCGCAGCGAAAACGCGCCGAGCAGCCTGGCAACAAAGGCGCGCCACCCTCGCCAGTCTCGTGCTCGATGCCGGCAAAGCGGTCTTCGCTGGGGCGGGCGAAGGTGTTGGACAGGTCGACCTGGTCGGCCGCCAGCACATTCACGGCAAAGTGCCCGGCAGCCTCGAACACCGCATGGCTGCTGGAGCGCTTGTCGATGCTCCAGAGCACCAGCGGCGGTTCGAGGGATACCGAGTTGAAGCTGTTGGCGGTGACCCCGACCTTGCGCCCCGCAGGGTCGGTGGCAGTGATCACGGTAACGCCGGTGGCGAAGTTGCCCAGGGCGCGGCGGAAGGCGCGGCTATCGAAGGGAGTGGACATGCAAGGCTCCATCATTGTTATTGGGCTGGCTGGGTCGCTCTCACATTGCTCCAGCCATGTTCATCGGTTGAAGCTCAGGTCATCGCCGGATCCGGCTCCAGCCCCATCAGCTCGCGCCCCAGGATCTGCGCGCAGACGTCATAGTCGGTATAGGCGTGCGCCCCGGTCATGTGCGCATCGCGGAACAGCCGCTGCAGTTCGTTGCCGTCAAACCAGGCGCCACCGCCGGCCGCCTCCATCAGCCGATCCACGGCCTGGATGCACAGCTTGACCGCATAGCCCTGGTTGGTACGCCAGTAGGCCAGCTCCGTGCGCGTCGGGTACTGGCGGCGGGCGCTGTATTCGGCGATCTGCTCCCAGCTCTTTTCCAGCAGCGCGCGCGCCGCAGCGACCTGATGGGTGGACTCGGCCAGGCGCATAAGCGCCGGGGTGGCCGCGCCGACGGCGGCGCCGGTGTAGGCGCGCACGCGGTGGCGGGTCTTGTCCTTGAACGCCTCGAGCATGCGTTCGGCGATGCCCAGGCTGACCGTGGAGAAGCCGCTGGCAAAATACGGCCGGTACGGGTTGAAGTAGATCGCGCTGTCCGGATACAGCCCGAAGCCCGCCGAGTGGCCCTCCATCATGTCCCGGGCCTTCTGGATGCGATGTTCGGGCACGAAGGCGCGCTCGACGATCAGCGTGCGGCTGCCACTGGCGCGCATGCCGGCGGCGAACCAGTCGTCGCGGATCTGGTAGTCGCTGCGCGGCAGCACGGCGAAGCAGTAGTCCTGACCGCCTTCGGGGTTGGTCCGGCGAAAGCCCATGATCGCCCACTCGGCATGATCGCAGCCGCTGCTCCAGCCCATCTCGCCACTGAACAGCACGCCGCCCTCGACCTCTTCGGTACGCCCGAACGGGGCGATGCTGCTACTGGCGGTGGCGTCCGGATCGTGGCCCCAGATCTCGTCCTGCAGGCGTGCCGGGAACATCGCCAACTGGTGGCTGTGGGTGCACAGCAGGCTCATCGCCCAGGCAGTGCTGGCACAGGCGCCGGCCAGCGCGGCGATGCATTCGGCGAACTGCGGCAGGCTGATTTCCAGGCCGCCGTAATGTCTGGGCAGGAATGCCTTGTGCAGGCCGATGGCCTTGAGCGCGGCGATGTTTTCGGCGGGCACGCTGCGCTCGCGCTCGGCCTGGTCGGCGCGGGCGGCGATGGCCGGCAACAGGGGCTTGAGGTCTTCGAGCAGGGAGTTTGGCTTTTTCATGGTCTGGCTCATTGTTATTGGACCCTGGCGAACGGTGCCTGGAAGCGGGCGTTCGCTGATGAATGCCGGGTCAGTATGGGAGCCATGGGCAGGCCGGAAAATGCAACTTCCGCACCTCGGATTGCACTTTTCATGGGCCTGGCAGGCTGGGTCATGGTGGCTGGCATGGGCAGACAAGAACGCCGGTTTGCCGCGCTCTAACCTGCGCAAATCGGGCCGCTGCGGCCCATCCGGAGCCCTGTCATGAGCGATATCCCCCTCCTCCCCAGCGTCAGCGCCTTCCTCGCCCGTGACCACGGCCTGTACATCCACGGCGCAACGGTGACCAGCCAATCCAGCGCCCGCATCACCGTGTACAACCCGGCCAACGGCGAAGCCATCGCCCAGGTCGCCGACGCCAACCCGGCCGATATCGAGCGCGCCGTCGCATCGTCCCGCCAGGGATTTGCCAGCTGGTCGCACACCAACCCCGCCGTCCGCGCCGCGGTGCTGTTGCGCCTGGCCGACCTGCTGGAGGCCAACCGCGAGGAGCTGGCCCAGCTGGAAACCCTGCAATCGGGCAAGCTGATCGGCATCGCCCGCGCCTTCGAGGTGGAGCAGGCCGCGCACTTCCTGCGCTACTACGCCGGCTGGGCCACCAAGATCACCGGCCAGACCATCACCCCGTCGCTGCCCTCCTTCGCCGGCGAGCGCTACAGCGCCTTTACCCTGCGCGAGCCGGTGGGGGTGGTGGTGGGCATCGTGCCGTGGAACTTCGCCACCATGATCGCCCTGTGGAAGCTGGCCTCGGCACTGACCACCGGCTGCAGCATCGTGCTCAAGCCCAGCGAGTTCACCCCGCTGACCCTGTTGCGCATCGCCGAACTGGCCAGCGAGGCCGGCCTGCCTCCGGGCGCCCTCAATGTGCTGACCGGTGGCGGCCAGGTGGGCAAGGCGCTGGTCGAGCACCCCGGCACCGACAAGGTGTCGTTCACCGGCTCAGTGCCCACCGGCATCGCCGTCGGCCAGGCGGCCATGGGCGCCCGGCTGACCCGGGCGACCCTGGAGCTGGGCGGCAAGAACGCCGTGGCGTTCCTGCCCGATGTCGACCTCGACAAGGCGCTGGACGGCATCATCGAGGCCGGTTTCCTGCACTCCGGGCAGATCTGCGCCGCCGGCGAGCGTTTCTACGTGCATCGCTCACGCCTTGACCCATTGCTCGACGCGCTGTCCCAGCGCCTGGGCCAACTGAAGATCGGCTCCCCGCTGGACGAAACCACTCAGTTCGGCCCTGTGGCCAACAAGCCGCATCAACAGAGGCTCGGCGAGCTGTTCGCCACCGCCCGTGCCGAAGGCAACCGCATCGTTCATGGCGGGCGCCTTGGCGAAGGCCCGGGCTGCTTCGTCGAGCCTACCGTGATCCTCGCCAACAGCGCGGGCGATACCCTGCTCAACCAGGAAACCTTCGGCCCGGTGGCGACCTTCCTGCCCTATGACGACGAGGACGAGTTGCTGCAGCTGATCAACGCCTCGCCCTACGGCCTGAGCGCGAGCCTGTGGAGCAACGACCTGGGCAAGGCCATGCGCCTGATCCCGCAGATCCAGGCCGGCACCCTGTGGGTCAACATGCACACCCTGCTCGACCCGGCGGTGCCGTTCGGCGGCATCAAGGCTTCCGGTATCGGCCGCGAATTCGGCTCGGCCTTCATCGACGACTTCACCGAGCTGAAGTCAGTGATGATCCGCTACTGACCATGGCCGGCGCCAACCACGACCTGGGCCGCTACTGCCTGCAGGCCTTCAGTCAGCAGGTACCGGCGTCGCTGGCGGCGTTCTACCGTATCGATGCCGGGCAGCAGGCCTGCGATTTCCTGCTGCAGGACCTGCAGGCGCCAATGCACGCCCGCTACCTTGCGCACTACCGGGCGTTCGACCCGTTACAGCCCGGGCGCTGCCTGGCCATCGGCCGGCCCGTGGTGTCGTTGCGCCAGGGCCTGGCCTGCTTGCCCGAAGCACAGGGCCGGACCTACCGCCGCTTCCTTGCGCAGCACCAGGTGGTGGACGTGGTGGAGATCATCGCCCAGGCGGATGGCCGCCCCGTGGCCGGCGTCTCGCTGCTGCGCAGCCCAAGCCTGGGTGAGTTCCAGCGCGACGAGCTTGAACGCCTGCTGCCCCTGCACGGGCTGATGCAGCTAGCCGTGGCCAGCCAGCCGCTGAGCGCCGGCCACGGGCACGTCGAACTCACCCCACGCGAACGGCAGATCGCCGAACTGCTGCGCTTGGGCACCAGCAACAAACTGCTTGCGCGCGCCCTGGGCGTCGGCCTGCCGACGGTGAAAACCCACCTGATCAACCTGTTCCGCAAGGTCGGCGTGCGCAACCGCACCGAGCTGGTGGCGGCCCTCTACCTGTGACTCAACCTTCCGGTTGATACCCCCGTGCGAAACGGCGCGGCACGCTGTCGGCATCCCAACACAGGAGTCAACAGCATGCCGAACCCAGCCGACTGGATCACCGTGGGCGCCCTCGCCGAGGGCTTCGCGCCCGAGGCCTTCATCCTGCCGCAACTGGCCGACCTGGCCGGGCGCACGCTCACCCTGCACTTCGCCAATGGCTGGATCATCGAGCATCGCTTCGACAGCGAGCGCCTGCACTGGCATGCGGCAGACGGCCACAGCAGCGGCAGCGCCGGCTACCGAGCCACTTCGGTGCGCCCCGGCATCTACCTGGTCGATTTCATCAAGTACGAGGCCGGCCAGGCCTGGTCGCTGTCGCTGGTGCTCGACAGCCACAACCAGGCCTTCACCGCCGTGCTCGGCCGCTTGCCCGATCAGGCGCGCACCCAGCGCGGCCTGTACGCACTGGCCCTGGCCGGCGAGACGTTGACCGGCGTCGAAGCGCGCTTCCTGCACGGCAGCCTCGACCGCCCCTGGCAGGCCGGCGCCTGCCCCCACGCGCCGACCACCGAACTGGTGGGCCTGCGCAACCACTACCGCTACAGCCCCACCGAGGAATACGAGCACGTCTACCTGAATGCCGACTACTACAGCTGGCAATGCCTGAAGGGTGTCGAGCAAGGCCTGTGCGACACCGACCGGGCGTACTACTACAAGATCGCCGAGCAGCTGTACCTGTTCGTCTGGTGCGAGAAGATCGTGCCCACCCTGGGCCTGGTGATGATCGACCTGGCGCGGCACCGCAGCGACGGCAAGATCTTCGGCTACCAGGGCGGCGGCTTCGATGCGCTGGCCAACTTCCCGGTGTCATCCCATTGCCGAGTGCTCAACCGCACGGAGCATGCGCAGTGAGCCGCAGCGTGCTGGTCACCGGGGCCGGCAGCGGCATCGGTGAAGCCTGCGCCCTGCGCCTGGCCCGCCAGGGCTGGCAGGTGGCGCTGGTGGGCCGCCGCCGCGAGGCGTTGCAGCGTGTCGCGCAGCAGTGCGATGGCCTGGTGCTGGCCGGCGACGCCGCGCAGAGTGCCAGCTGGGTGGGGTTCATCGAGCAGGTACGCGCCCGCTTCGGCGGCCTCGACGCGGTGATCGCCTGCGCAGGTGGTCATGGCCTGGGAGCGGCCGAGCAGACCAGCGACAGCGCCTGGCGCGAGGCCCTGCGCGGCAATCTCGACAGCGCCTTCCACACCGCCCGGGCCTGCCTGCCGCTGCTGCGCGAACGGCGTGGCAGCCTGGTGCTGCTGGGTTCCATCGCCTCACTGGCGGCCGGGCCAGAGGTGTGCGGCTACACCACCGCCAAGCATGCCCTGGTCGGTCTGACCCGCTCGCTGGCCCGCGACTATGGACCGTTCGGCGTACGGGTCAACTGCGTCTGTCCAGGCTGGGTGCGCACGCCCATGGCGGACCTGGAGATGCAGCCACTGATGGATTACTACCAGGAAGACCTCGACGCCGCCTACCGCCGGGTCACCGCCGACGTGCCGCTGCGCCGCCCGGCCAGTAGCGCCGAGATCGCCGCCGTGTGCCAGTTCCTGGTCAGCGTCGAGGCCAGCATCGTCACCGGCGCAGTGATCACCGCCGACGGCGGCGCGACCGTGGTCGACGTGCCGACCCTGGCCTTTACCCACCTGGAGCCGTCGGCATGAACACGCGCTACGACTTCGAGGGGCGCACGGTGCTGGTCACCGGCGCGGCGGGCGGGATCGGTCAGGCCATCGTCGAGGGTTTCGCCCGAGGCGGTGCCCAGGTGCTGGCCGTGGACCTCGATTCGCCAGCACTCAGGCGCCTGTTGGACGCACAGCGGGCCCTGGGTCACGACTTGCGTGGGGAAACGCTGGACCTGGCCGACCCCAGTGCGATCGGCACCTTGCTGGCCAAGCTCGAACGCCTGGATGTGCTGGTGCACAACGCCGCGTACTTCCCACTCACCACGTTCGCCGAGATCGACCCGGCGCTGCTGCAACGAACTCTGGCGGTGAACCTGGGGGCGTTGTTCTGGCTCACCCAAGGTGCCTTGCCGCTGTTCCGCCGCCAAGGTGGCGGATGCGTGCTGGCTACCTCCTCGGTGACCGGCCCACGGGTGGCCTATCCGGGCCTGAGCCATTACGCCGCGTCCAAGGCCGGGGTCAACGGCTTCATCCGCAACGCCGCACTGGAACTGGCGCAATTCAATGTACGGGTCAACGGCGTGGAACCGGGAATGGTGCGCACCCCGGCCATGAGCAACCTCGGCGATACCAAGTTAAACGCCCGGATCGCCGCCGGCGTGCCCTTGGGACGACTGGGGGAACCCGCCGATATCGCTGCCGCGATGCTGTTCCTGGCCTCCGACGCCGCCCGCTACATCACCGGCCAGACCCTTGTGGTCGACGGCGGCGCCACCCTGCCGGAGACCGCCGCACGCCTGTGATGGCGGCGACATGCAAGGGCGCTGGCAGCCACGGGCAAGACCACTGCCAGCGTTCCACGCGCTAATAGCCCGTCGCCTTTCGACACTGCCTCCACAACAACGCGGCACTCAAGACCGCACACAAAAAACGAGGATCGATCCATGCGTCTCACTCCACGTCACACCGCAATGGTCACGGCACTGACCCTGCTGGTCCATGGCCAGGCCAGCCCGGCCTACGAGCTGTACGCCGACGACGACAGCCACCTGAACGCCGATCTGCTCGCGGTTTGGGGCATGTTCAACAGCCGCCACAACTACGACGGCACCCCGGGCGGCTCGACCTGGCGCGAAGGTTTCATCAAGTACGGCCTCAGCGGCGACCAGGGCCTGGCCGGCAACGGCAGCCTGTATGGCGCCCTCAACTGGGTCAGCTCAGGCGCCTGGGGCGACGGCGACGCCGGCGGCAACCAGGACGGCTCCGAACGCACCACCAAGATCGAGGACGCCTACCTGGGCTGGCGCTCGGGCGACCTGTTCCCGTTGCTGGGCAAGGATGGCGTGGACCTGTCCGGCGGCCGCCAGGTGATCCGCCTGGGCAGCGGCTTCCTGGTCAACGACGACGGCCCCAACCTGGGCAAGGGCCCGGCCGACGGCCAGCTCAACCGCGGCGGCGCCTTCTACCTGGGCGCGCGCCACGCCTTCGACCGCACCGCGGTGCTGCGCCTGGGCGGCCAGGAGGGGCTGCATGGCAGCGTGCTGTGGCTCAAGTCCGACAACCGTGCCCAGGCCGAAACCGAGCTGGCGGCCGGCACCCTGGACTACACCCATGACCTGGGCACTCTGGGCCTGACCTACATCCACGGCATCGACGTGACCGACCAGTGGGCCAGCGAATTCCAGAAGGCCCGCGAAGGCATGGATGTCTACAGCCTGCGCGGCGAAGGCGGCGCGGGCCTGGCAAACACCCGGCTGGCCTTCGAATATGCCTGGCAGGACAAGCGCGGCGGGCATGAGACGGCCTGGTACGCCGAAGCGGCCTACACCTTCGCCAACACCCCCTGGACGCCGCAGCTGACCTACCGCTACACCCGCTACTCCGCAGGCTGGGACCTGTTGTTCACAGGGCTTTCCCGCGGCTACGGCACCTGGATCCAGGGCGAGGTCGCCGGCAACTATGCCGGGCCGTTCAACACCAACAGCGGCATCCACCATGTCGGCCTGAAGGCCACGCCACGGGACAATCTGACCCTCGGCGCGCTGTTCTTCGACTTCGACACGGTGCGTACCCGCGACACCTTGGACCTCGATGCGCAGGAGCTGGACCTGTATGTGGAATGGGCGGTCAACGAGCACCTGATCGTCACCCCGCTGTTGGGGCTGTTCAAGCCGCGCAAGGATGAAAGCAATGGTGGCAACCAGGTGGGTAGCGGGACCAACGTTTATAGCCAGCTGACGGTGGCGGTGCCGTTCTGAAGGGCAGCCCTTTCGAGGTGTACAACGTTGGTGTTGCAGCGCCTATCAGATCCAGCGCCGCCCGCGCGGCGCATCGCGGATGAATCCGCTCCTACATTCGTTGCAACGTACCGAACCTGTCAGGCCATGGTTGCCAGCCCTGGCGCAGGGCTCAAGACAGGTGAGACGGCGGCAATGCCCGTCGAAACATCGCGTCGAGCGCACAAGGCTAACAACCATGGCCTATCAGGCATGGCCACGTTGCAACAGATGTAGGAGCGGATTCATCCGCGATGCGCCGCGTGGGCGGCGCTCGGTCGCATAGGCGCTGCTGGGTTTGCGGCGGACACCTGATCGCACCCCAGGATCCATCAGCCCAGCAACAGGCTCAGGTCGGCGCCCTGCTCACCCAGCGGCGGGCACCAGTAATAGCCGCCGCTCAACGGCCGGCTGAAGCGGTACAGGCCATCGACCACGCCATCTTCCAGCCCGCTCATGCGCCGCAGCTGCACCTCGAAGGCGTCCAGCGAGAAGCCCAGGGCGACGAACGCCAGGCCCGCGCCGCGTTCATCGGTCCAGGCCACCGAGCGACGCACCACGAACGCCTCGGGGGCGAAGCTCTCCTGGGCGGTGCGCTTGACGTGAGCGGATTCGGGGGCGTCGTCGAGTTCTTCGTTGTCGCTCAGGCGGCGACCGATGATGTTGTCCTGCTCGGCCTGGGGCAGCGACTTGAAGTAGCCAAGGTCGTGCTTCCACAGCTGGAAGGCGGCAAAGCTCGAGCCCGACAGGCCTGGGATGTCGCCCGGCACGATGGCGGCAGCGACGGCGTCTGCGTCCACCGGGTTCTCGGTGCCGTCCTCGTAGCCGGTCAGGTCATGGCCGCCGCGGTGCAGGAAACCCTCGACGCTGTCGACCAGGCGCAGGGCCGGCGCCATTACCTGCTGCAAGGCCTGGGCGCGCAGGAACAGCTCGCCGCGCTCGGCACCGCGCAGCCACAGCCACAGGGCGTGCTGGGTCGCCGGATTCTCCACCACCGCGTCCAGTTGCGGGAAACTGCGCAGGCCCGGCACCTCGCGGCCCAGGGCCTTGGCCAGTGGCGCGCCGACGGCCAGGATCAGGCTGTGGCCATCGACCTGCGGCAACAGCTGATCCAGTACCGCGGGCAGTGCTTCCAGGGAATCGAGGGCAAAGAACAGGTGACGGGCGTGGGCCGGCACCGGGGTGGCAAGCAGACCTTGCTGGAACGGCATGACGGGCTAATCCTCGGCAAAAGCGCGAATGCTACTGCCACAGGCCCGGCATCGCAACGCGACATGGCGTCACCAGGCCAGTAACAAACGGTTACCAAGATCGTGCAGACACGATTAGCTATCATTGCGCCCCCACCTACACTCCTCGGGATCCTTCGCCCGAGAGACCGCCCATGACCGCCTCCCCCTTGCTCACCGCCCTCCTGCCGCTGGCCCTGGGCATCATCATGCTCGGCCTGGGCTTGTCGCTGACCCTCGCCGACTTCGCCCGGGTGGTGAAGTACCCCAAGCCGGTGGTGATCGGCCTGGCCTGCCAGATCCTGCTGCTGCCATTGGTGTGCTTCCTGATCGCCAACGGCTTTGGCCTCGAGTCGGCGCTGGCGGTGGGCCTGATGCTGCTGGCCGCCTCGCCCGGCGGTACCACGGCCAACCTGTTCAGCCACCTGGCCCACGGCGACGTGGCGCTGAACATCACCCTCACCGCGGTCAACTCGCTGATCGCCATCCTCACCATGCCACTGCTGGTGAACCTGTCGCTGATGTGGTTCATGGCATCGGACCAGGCCATTCCCCTGCAATTCGCCAAGGTCATGCAGGTGTTCGCCATCGTGCTGCTGCCGGTGGCGCTGGGCATGCTGATCCGTCACTGGGCGCCGCGTTTCGCCGCGCGCATGCAGAAGCCGATGAAGATCGTCGCGGCGCTGTTCCTGGCCTTCACCATCGTCCTGGCCCTGGCCAAGGACTGGCAGACCGTGGTCGAGTACGCGCCGATCGTCGGTGGCGCCGCGTTGCTGTTCAACCTGCTCAGCCTTGGCGTGGGCTACTGGGTGCCACGCCTGTTGAACATTCCGAAACGCCAGGCGATCGCCATCGGCATGGAGATCGGCATCCACAACGGCACCCTGGCCATCGCGCTGGCCCTGAGCCCGTCGCTGCTGAACAACGCGACCATGGCGGTGCCGGCGGCGATCTACAGCCTGATCATGTTCTTCACCGCGGCGGGGTTCGGCTGGTGGGTCAGCCGCGGGCAAGCACTGGAGAACGTGGCAGAGCAGCCATCGTGAGATAGTCGAATCCCAGGGACATGACCAGAGCCTCGAACGTTAATGTTCAGGCCGGGTCAGGTCCATGGGTGGGGATATCCGCATCTTGTGCAGGTAGAGCGCCTGTGGCCGTTCAGGAACTCTCCCGCACCATCAGCTCGAACCCCAGGTCCTGCTGACCGGTAGCCACCCGCTTGCCATCGAGCAACGCCAGCAGCGCCTGCGCCGCGCCGCGCCCGACCGCCGCGCGCGGGGTGCGGATCGAGGTCAGGCGCGGGACCATGTGCGCCGAGGCCGGCAGGTCGTTGAAGCCCACCATCGCCACCCTGCGCGGCACCTCGATGCCTTCGCGCAGGGCCTGCAGCACCGCGCCCTGGGCCAGGTCGTCGTTGCAGAAGAAGATACCGTCGACATCCGGCGCCTGGGCCAGCAGGCGGCTGAACAGCGTGCCGCCCAGGCCGATGGACGAGGGTTGCGGGTCGAGCACTTCAAGCTCGGGGGCTTGCAGACCGGCCTCGGCGAGCGCCTGACGGAAGCCTTCGGCGCGCTGCATCACCCGAGGGTCGAGCTGCGCGGCGATGAACCCCAGACGTCGGCGGCCACGCTCGATCAAGTGCCGCGCCGCGGCTCGCCCGGCCGCGTGCTGGGAGAACCCTACCGACAAGGCATCGCCCTCGCCACCCAGCTCCATCATGTGCACGCACGGTACTTGGCTCGCGGCCAGCATCTGCCGCGAGGCCTCGCTGCGCTCGAAGCCGGTGAGCAACACGCCGCACGGCTGGTAGGCCAGGTAATTGCGGATCAGGTTCTCTTCCTCGGCGACATCGTAGTGATAGTTGCCAATGAGCACCTCCAGGCCACGGGGGCGCATCACCTCGTGAATGGCCTCGAGGGTGTCGATGAACAGCTGGTTGGACAGTGAGGGGATCAACACCACCACCGACTGGCTGCGCGCCGACGCCAAGGCACGGGCGGCCGGGTTGGCGACATAGCCGAGGCTTGCCGCCGCGGCCATGACCTTCTGTGCCAGCTCCGGCGCGACGGTGCTGACGCCACGCAAGGCGCGGGAGGCGGTGATCGGGGAAACCCCGGAAAGCCTGGCGACTTCCGCCAGGGTGGGACGACCGGTAGTACGCGAGCCAGTACGGGACATGAGTATTGTAATTTTACTGCTTGCAGGAATGGGGAACGGTCACTAAGGTAGCGCTGTCTCTGGATGCAGGCAATGCAATCTTGGTAGCAGGCATGCGTTCAGCGTCCATACTGCCAAAGACAAGATCAATAACACCCGGGAGGGTGGCGCATGGTGTTCGGCTCGTCGCGACCGAGACAGCGCTATCTCACCCAGCAGGAGGTACAGATGAACCCTTCCCTGTCCGCGATCGTGGTCATGGGCGTGGCCGGCTGCGGTAAAAGCAGCGTCGGCGCTGCCATTGCCACCCGCAGCGGCGGCCGCCTGATCGAAGGCGATGCCTTCCACCCCGCCGCCAACATCGCCAAGATGAGCGCCGGCATTCCCCTGAACGACGACGACCGTGCCGGTTGGCTGGTGCGCCTGGGCGAGGAGCTGCAGGCCACCCTCGCTGCGGGTGAACGCCCGATCCTCACCTGCTCGGCCCTCAAGCGCCGCTATCGGGACACCCTGCGCCTGGCCGTGCCCGAACTGTGCTTCGTGTTTCTCGAGCTGACCCCGCAGGAAGCCGAGAAGCGCGTGCTGGCGCGCCCCGGTCACTTCATGCCGGCCAGCCTGATCGACAGCCAGTTCGCAGCGCTGGAGCCTCCGCACGCAGAGCCCCTGACCCTGGCCCTGGACGCCACCCGCCCGCTGCCCACGCTGGCCGAGGACGTGCACCAGTGGCTAAAGCCTTGCGGTGAGCAGGCGCTGGCGCGGACTGCCTGACCCGGCGGTTTTTCCGGCTCACCAAAGACAGCGCTGTCTCCAGGCCTCTCAAGGCTGATTACCGCAAGACATGCGATACCAAAACAACAACGAAAAGACCGAGGTTCACGAACCATGTTCGGACTGGCTACCGATACCTTCCTGCTACTCGACGCGCTGGTCACCATCGTCGGGCTCATCCTGCTGATCACCCATTTCAAGGTCCACCCCTTCGTCGCCCTCACCATAGCCGCGGGCTTTCTCGGCCTGACCTCCGGCATGCCGGTGGCCAAGGTGATGAAGTCGTTCCAGGACGGCTTCGGCGGCGTGCTCGGCTTCGTCGGCATCGTCCTGGCCCTGGGCACCATGCTCGGCAAGCTGATGGCCGACTCCGGCGGCGCGGACCAGATCGCCCAGACCCTGATCCGCGCCTTCGGCAAGCAGAAGGTGCACTGGGCGATGATGTTCGCCGCCTTCCTGGTGGGCATCCCGCTGTTCTTCGAGATCGGCTTCGTGTTGCTGATCCCGCTGGTGTTCAGCGTCGCCCGCCGCTCCGGCGTATCGCTGGTGAAGATCGGCATCCCGCTGCTGGCGGGCCTTTCGGTGGTGCACGGCCTGGTACCGCCGCACCCGGGCCCGCTGCTGGCGATCGGCATTTTCCACGCCGACATCGGCAAGACCATCTTCTATGGCCTGCTGGTGGCCCTGCCCACGGCGGTGATTGCCGGCCCCCTGTTCGGTAATTTCATTTCGCGCTACATCCCGGGCAACCCGTCCCAGGAGCTGATGGACCAGATCGCCCGCGAGTCGAACCAGCAGAACCTGCCCAGCTTCAGCGTGACCCTGATCACCGTGCTGCTGCCGGTGGTGCTGATGCTGCTCAAGACCTTCGCCGACGTGGTGCTGCCGGCCGAGCACATCGTGCGTCAGTGGATGGACCTGATCGGCCACCCGATCACCGCACTGCTCGCCGCACTGCTGCTGGCCTTCTACACCTTCGGTTCGGCCCGTGGCTTCAACCGCCAACAGATCATGAAGATGCTCGACCAGAGCCTGGCCCCCACCGCCGCCATCGTGCTGATCGTCGGCGCTGGCGGTGGCTTCAAGCAGATGCTGGTCGACACCGGCGTGGGCAACGTGATCGGGCAGATGGCGGTGCAGGCCGAGATTTCGCCGATCATGCTGGCCTGGCTGGTGGCAGCGGTGATCCGCATCGCCACCGGCTCCGCCACGGTGGCCACCATCACCGGCGCCGGCATCGTCGCCCCGGTGATCGACCTGGTGCCGGGCGTCAACCGCGAACTGCTGGTGCTGGCCACCGGCGCCGGCTCGCTGATCCTGTCCCACGTCAACGACGCCGGCTTCTGGCTGGTCAAGCAGTACTTCAACATGACCGTGGCCGAGACGTTCAAGACCTGGAGCATGATGGAAACCATCCTCTCGGTGGTCGGCATCATCTTCATCATGCTGCTGTCGATGGTGGTGTGACCGTTGGTCGCCGTGATGGCACCTTGCTGATGGGGCCATGGCCCATATGAGAACGAGGCCCTGCGCAGGCGGGGCCGACTTCTTGTCATCGCAAAGGAGCTTGCCCGCATGAACCGTTCCTTCCTGCTTGCCGCCCTGCTCGCCTCGCCCCTGGCCTTCGCCGCCGGTACCGGCGCCACCTACCCTGACGACCCGCACAACCCGGCGCCCAAGCCCGGCGTGGACAGCACCCTCAACCCGATCGAGAAGCCCATGCCACGGGATACCGACCCGCGGATCAAAGGCAATGACCCGGACAGCCCGCCAGCTGAGCAGAACGATGATCGTGATCTGCCGGGGATGGGGGACAGCGGCTCGGAGGGGATGGGGCGTGATGGCGGAGGGTCGGGCAACGGCGGCAAGCCCTAAGCTTTGTGAAACCAGGCGTTACTCAGCACAGTAGGAAAATCCAGCCGGCTCCCACAGGGACCGCGCAATTGCTGAATTCTGCGCTGTACCTGTGGGAGCCGGCTTGCCGGCGATGGGCTGCATGGCAGCCCCACAAACGCGAAACTGACAGGCAATCAACCCGCCCGCTCACCACTGCCGCTTGTCCGGCCGTGTCAGCCCAAGTTTTTCGATCTTGTAGCGCAGCATATCCCTCGACAACCCCAACAAACGCGCCGACTTGGTGACGTTCCAGTCGGTGCGATCCAGGGTACGACAGACCATATCGCGCTCCATGTCCGGCAAGCTTGCCGCTGCCGGGGGCTCGTGGCGCGGCGCCTCGAATGCCAGCACCTGCGCCGGCTGTGCCAGCGGTTCGTCGACCAGGGTCATGCACAGGTTCAGCTGGTGGGCGCCGATCACCTCGCTGGGCGCCAGCAACACCGTCTGTTCGAGCATGTTGCGCAGTTCGCGCACATTGCCCGGCCAGCTGTAACCCAGCATCAGCGCCTCGGCCTCGGCCGAGAAGCGCAGGTTGGGCTTGCCATAGCGCCGCCCGTGGTGGGCCAGGAAGTGCCGGGCCAGGCGCAGGATGTCCTGGCCACGGGCAAACAGGCGCGGCACCTTGAGGGCGATGATGCGCAGGCGGAAGAACAGGTCGCGGCGGAACTTGCCCTGCTGGACCATCCGCTCCAGGTTGCAGTTGGTGGCGCTGATCACGCGCAGGTCGACCTTGCGCTCCTTGACCGCGCCGATGCGGCGGATGGTGCGGTCCTCCAGCAGTTTGAGCAGCTTGGCCTGCAGCACCAGGTCCATCTCGCCGATCTCGTCGAGGAACAGGGTGCCGCCGTCAGCCGCCTCGACCAGGCCCACGCGACGCTCCTTGGCATCGGTGAACGCGCCTTTTTCGTGGCCGAACAGTTCGGCCTCCAGCAGGTTGGCGGGAATCGAGGCGCAGTTGAACTCGATGAACGGCCCCTTGGCCCGGCTGCCGTCGAAATGCAGGGCGCGCGCCACCAGTTCCTTGCCGGTACCGGTCTCGCCCTCGACCAACACCGGCGGCAGGTCGCCGCTGGCCATGCGCCGTTCGGCATCGAGCAGCTGCTGCAAGGTGTGCTTGAGCTCTAGCATGGCCGGCGACTCGCCGATCAATGCCTGCAAACCGGACTTCTGCGCCTCGCGTTCCTGGTAGAACGACAGCGTGCGCTCCATGCGTTCGGCGGCCAGGGCCTTGTCCAGCATCAGCTTGAGCTCGGCCAGCACTACCGGCTTGGTGAGGTAGTGGAACGCGCCCTCCTTCATGGCCAGCACGGCGTCTTCGACGTTGCCGTAGCCGGTCATCATGATCACTTTGAGCTCCGGCGCCTGGGCTACCAGCGAGCGCAACAGGTCGTGGCCGCTCATGCCGGGCAGCGAATTGTCGGTCAGCACGGCGTCAGGCCGGGCGCGCTTGATCTGCTCCAGCGCCAGTTCCGCGCTGTGGCACACCGTGACCTCGAACCCTTTGAGGTTCAGGTAGGTGCGAATGTTGTCGGCAAGGATTTCATCATCCTCGACCACCAGGATGCTGTGCTCCATGGTCCCCTCCCGCTGCAATATTGAAAGTCAGGCTGACGCGGGTTCCTTCCTCTTCGCGGCTGGTCAGTTCGACCGCGCCGCCAAAGCGTTCCATGATCCTTTTGACCAGGGCCAGACCAACCCCCAGGCCGCCTTGTTTGGTGGTGAAGAACGGCTTGAACACCATGCGCCGCTGCTGCTCGCTCATGCCCTTCCCGGTATCGCTGAGCTGCAGTTGCGCCTGCTGCCCCTCCAGCTGGCGCACCTCGGCGCGCAGCTCGCCGCCTTGGGGCATGGCCTCCAGGGCATTGGCAAATAGGCTGTTGAGGATCTGCGTCAGTTGCAACGGTTGGCTGGCCACCCATTGCGTCGCAGGCCCGACGAAGGCGAAGCGCACGTTGTTGCGCTCGATCTGCGGAGCGAAGGCCTGCCGCGCATCCTCGATGGCCGCCACCAGGTCGACCGACTCGGCTTCGTCGCTGGTCGGGCGCAGCGATACCAGCAGGTCGCGGACCCAGCGCGACATGCGATCGACCTGGGTAATGATGTCACCGATGTTCTTCTGCGCCGCCGGGCTGGCGATGTCCTGGGCCAGTTCTGCGCTGGAGCGGATATTGGCCAATGGGTTGCGCAAACTGTGAGCCACCGCCGAGGACATCTCGCCCAGGGCCACATAGGTCTCGCTGGCCACCAGGCGGTCTTGCTGGTGATGCAGCAGGCTGGCGGCGCGGCGCACGATCCAGAACAGGCCGAAGTAGATCAACGCCCCTCCGACCAGGGTGGAAGCCCAGATCAGCACATAACCGCGATGGATGCGCCGCACCAGGTCATGCGGCTCCTTGTAGATCTCGACCATCGCCAGCACCTGCTCGCCCTGGCTGTCGAACAGCGGGATGTAATTCTCGATGAACAGGTGCCGGGGCTCGCGCTGGAACTTCTGTTCTTCGCGGTCCTCGTCGGCCTTGTGATAGCTGGCCGACACCGACTTGCGCGAGCGGAAGGCCCGCTCCAGATCGTCATCTTCATCGATGCGCTTGCCGATCAGGTGCGGGTTGGTCGACCACACCACCGTGCGGTCGCGGGCATAGACATTGGCCAGCAAGGTGTCGGGCAGGTGCTCGACGTGGTCGAGGAACTCCACCCGGGTCGACTCGGCCAACTGCGGAGTGAACTGCAGGTGCTGCTGGTCGAGGCGCGGATCGAGCAACTCGCCCATGGTGATGCCCGGCGGCAGCTGCGAGTGCCGCACCTCGGCCTGGGCCATGGCCTGGATGAACTGGGCGGTGAGCATGGCATCGCGCTCGACGCTGTCGCGCACCACGAAACGTGTCGACACATAGCCCAATCCACCGGCGACCGAGGCGATGATCAGCAGGCTGACCAGCGAGAACCAGCGCAGCAGGTTGAACTCGTGCAGCGGCGTTGCCAACCCGCTGGCGGGAGGCGCGGCCTTGTCGGGGGCACCGTTTTCGAGCGTCTGCATCGCATCGTTCCCACCTGAACGCCGATGAGGTTCACCGGCATGCTGCTCTGCTACCGGTGGTAGCAAAGTGATTCCATCGAACCTTTGCTGAAGGTGTCAGCGCGGGCTTGCGAGAGGTCTAGCAAAAAACCAGCCAGCAACTTGAATTTATGATTTTTCTTTATAAATCATTATGTTGAAGATCATTATTAATCTTGCTTGTTGGATAATTCCCCACTTTTGGGTAACGGCCACCCATTTTTTATAATATCCTTATAAATCAGTGTATTGGACTCAATATCTATAGCTTAAGGTTAAGTTGATGCCACCCGAAAATTCAGCTGTACCCGGGTCCCTGCCCCCTCACGACTGCTCAACCGCACCGAGCCGCCGAAGCGCTCCATGATCCTTTTCACCAGCATCAGCCCCACGCCCACGCCGCCTTGCTTGGTAGTGAAGAATGGCCGGAAGGCCATGCGCTGCTGTTGCTCGTTCATGCCCTTGCCGGTATCCGAGAGCCGCAGGCTCAGATTACGCCGATCATTGCGCACCACTTCAACACGCAGCTCGCCACCGGCCTCCATCGACTCCAGGGCGTTGGCGATCAGGCTGCTGAAGATTTGTCCGAGCAGCGCCGGCTGGCCCAGCACCTGCACGCTTGGCAGCTCAGGCAGCAGCAACCGCACGCCGCCGCGCTCCAGCGCGTGGGCAAACGCCTGCAAGCTGTCGCGCAGGCTCTGGGCTACATCCACCGCCACGGCTTCATCGCCAAGCGGGCGCAGCGATTGCAGCAGCTCACGCACCCACTGCGACATGCGGTCGACCTGGCTGATGATGTCGCTGATGTTCTTCTGCGCCGGGCCATCGTCGAAGGCCTGGGCCAGCTCGGCGCTGGAGCGGATGCTGGCCAGCGGGTTGCGCAGGCTGTGGGCCACCGCCGACGACACCTCGCCCAGGGCCACGAAGGTTTCGTTGCCGATCAGCCGCTTCTGCTGCACCGCCACCAGCCGGGCGGCGCGGCGCATGATGCCGTACAGACCGACATACACCAGGCCGGCACCCGCGGCGATGGCCAGCCAGATCAGCAGCAGGCCGTGCTCGATACGCACGATCAGATCATGGGGTTCCTTGTAGATCTCGACCATCGCCATGACGTTTTCGCCGTCGGCGTCGAACAAGGGGATGTAGTTCTCGATGAATAGCTGCTCGGGCGGGGTGACGAACTTCTGCTCGCTGCGCGCCTGCTCGAAGTTGTGGTAGCTGGCCGACACCCGCATCTTGTACTCGAATGCCCGGTCGAGGTCGTCGTCCGATTCGATCAGTTTGCCGATCAGCGCCGGGTTGCTCGACCAGATCACCGTGCGATCAGGGGCGTAGATGTTGGCCAGGAGCATGTCCGGCAGGTGCGCGATATGGTCGAGGAACTCGCCACGGGCCCGGCGCCGGGCCTCAGGGTCGACATCGGGCAAGGCATGGTCGGTGCGCGGATCAAGCAGCTCACCCATGGTCCGCACGTTGGGAATCGAGACATGGCGCACTTCGGCGTCGGCGATGGAAGTGATGAACTGGGCGGTGAGCAAGGCATCGCGCTCGACGCTCTCGTCAATGATGAAGCGGCTTGAGATCAGGCCCAGGCCAACCCCCACCGACAGGATGATCGCCAGGCTGACCCAGGCGTACCAGCGCAGCAGGTCGAACGGCTTGCGCGCCTGGCCGATTTCGGCGGGCAGCAATGTGTCGGGACGGGGGGCGAGGTCCATGGCGGGCTCCGCGGCTGGGCACCTCTACAGGTTATAGCCCAGAGTTGGGGAAAGCATGGGTGAGGTGAGGCTATTGAGCGCGTGAGGGCCGCCAGGTGCTCACCGCAACCCTTACAGGCGCCGCAAGGATCACGGAGAACACCTTGCCGCTCAAAGCGGCGCATCCCCAGCCAGCCCGCGCAGCAGGCGATAGTCGCGCAACACATTCGGCACGTAGCGCAGGGTCTCGGCGAACGGCGGCACCACCCGTCCACGACTGAGAACCGCCTCAGGCCCCGCGTTATATGCCGCCACGGCCAACGTGATGTCGTTGTCGAACAGCGTGAGCATGCGCTTGAGGTAGCGCGCCCCTCCCTGCACGTTGGCCTGTGGATCGAGTACATCCTTGACGCCCATCTCCTTCGCCGTGTCCGGCATCAGTTGCATCAGCCCCGCCGCGCCCTTGGCCGAGCGCGCCTTGGGGTTGTAGCCGGACTCGGCCTTGATCAACGCGTGCAGCAACGCCGGGGGCACACCGTGGGCCAACGCCGCGGCCGCCACCAGGTCGGCGTAGGGTCGCCCGGTGATCAGTTGCGCATTGACCGGCCCGCCCGCTGTCGGACGTTCGCTGATGACCCGGTCGTAATGCCGGCCCGGCCGGTGCACGTTGGACAGCACGAAGCCGCCCTTGCCGTCGCTGGAGACATAGATGTCGGCTTGGGCGCCGAACGCCATCAGCCCCGCCGCCAATCCCAGGATCAGTCCTCGCATGTCGTTCGCCTCCCGCCGCAAATAACCCAAGCGTGGCCCCCGATGTGGGGGAGATGCCCCGTTAACCCGGGCTTTTCGACTGCGACGCAAGCCGCGTGCCGCCCGCCGCAGCCCATGGCGCAAGGGCCCGGCGCAGACGTGCACGGCTGTTGCATATCAGGGATAAATGCAACGGAGGGTTTCACCATGCAACGCAGCATCCGTCCCCAACGCGGCTTCACCCTGCTCGAACTGTTGGTGGTGCTGGTGGTGCTGGGCCTGTTGGCCGGCATCGTCGCGCCCAAGTACTTCAGCCAACTGGGACGCTCCGAGGCCAAGGTTGCCCGGGCACAGATAGAGGGGTTGGGCAAGGCCCTGGACCTCTACCGCCTGGAGGTCGGCCACTACCCCAGCAGCGAGCAGGGCCTGCAAGCCCTGGTGGTCGCGCCTGGTGGCGAAGCGCGCTGGTCGGGCCCCTACCTGCAGAAGACCGTGCCACAGGACCCTTGGGGCCGCCCCTACATCTACAAACAGCCCGGCGAGAACGGCGGCGAGTACGACCTGCTGTCGATGGGCAAGGACGGCCAACCCGGTGGTGACGGTGAAAACGCCGAGATCACCAGTTGGCAATGAGGAGCCCGGCCATGCGCTATCAGCTCAAGGCCCTGGGAAGCCAGGGCGTGGTGCAATTGCAGGTGGAGGCCGAGGACAGCGACCAGGCCCGGCGCCAGGCCGAGGACCAGGGGCTGCGCGTGCTCAGCGTGCGCAGCCAGGGCCTGGCCCTGCGACGGCGCACGACGGCGTTCGACCTGATGCTGTTCAGCCAGGAGCTGGCCACCTTGCTCGGTGCCGGCCTGCCGTTGATCGATGCCCTCGAGAGCCTGGCCGAGAAAGCCCCGGGCGGCGCCACGCGCAAGACCTTGGAGCAATTGGTGCGCCAGCTCTACGAGGGGCGCTCGCTGTCCCAGGCCCTGGCCCTGCAGCCGCGGGTGTTCCCGACCCTGTACGTGGCCTTGGTGCAGTCCAGCGAACGCACCGGTGCCCTGGGCGACGCCCTCACCCGCTACATCGGCTATCGCCAGCGGCTGGATCTGGTCCGTCAGAAGCTGGTCGGTGCCTCGGTCTACCCGCTGCTGTTATTGCTGGTGGGCGGTGGCGTGGTGCTGTTCCTGCTGGGGTACGTGGTGCCCCGCTTCAGCCTGGTGTTCGAGGGGATGGCCACCGAACTGCCGTGGCTGTCGCGGGCGCTGATGCAGATCGGCCTGTTCCTGCATGCCCAGCAACTGCCCTTGGGACTGGGCATGCTTGCCGGCGTCGGCGCCCTGGTCGCCCTGCGCCGCCACCCGGCCGTGCGCCGTGGCGCCGGCCGCCTGTTGCGCCGACTGCCCGCGCTGCACCAACGCCTGATGATGTACGAGCTGGCGCGCTTCTACCGTTCGCTGGGGATTCTGCTGCAAGGCGGCATCCCCATCCTCACCGCGCTAGGCATGGCCCGCGGCCTGCTGGGCAGCACCGCGGCCGAGGGCCTGGAGCAGGCCAGTCAACGGGTCGCCGAGGGCCTGCCGTTATCCGATGCGCTGCAGGCCGGCCAACTGGTGACCCCCGTCTCGCTGCGCCTGCTGCGTGCCGGCGAACAGTCGGGCAACCTGGGTGAGATGCTTGAGCGTTGTGCCGACTTCCACGACCAGGAGATCGGGCGCTGGGTAGAGTGGTTCGTGAAATTGTTCGAGCCGTTGTTGATGACCTTTATCGGCCTGCTGATCGGGCTGATCGTGATTCTGATGTACATGCCAATTTTCGAGCTGGCATCGAGCATTCACTGATGCTCGCAAGAAAATGCAGCGGTTCAGTAGTCGAACCGCTCCACCGCCCTGCGCCGCTCGTTGTCGTCCCGTCGGTCATACCCGGCCGTGGTCTGGATATTGGCGTGGTGCGCCAGCTTCTGCGCGATCGACAGGTCGTGCTCCTCGATCACCCGGGTGATGAATGCCCGGCGAAAATCATGCGGCATGATCTTCGCCCCCACCTGCGCCCCGCGCTGGCGGGCGATGTAGTAGATCGCGTGCTTGGTGATGCGCGCGCGGGTGATGTGGCTGCCACGGCGGATGCGATTGAACAGGAAGCTGTCGTCGCGCTCGCCGGCCGGCAGGTGCTGGCGGCGCAGGTCGAGCCAGGCCTGCAGCTTGTCGAAGGCCCACGCCGGGGCATACTTGACCAGCTGACGGTTGCCCTTGGCCAGCACGTGCACGCTGCGCTCCTGGAAATCCACCTGGTCAAGGTTCACATCGACCGATTCCGATTTGCGCATCCCGGTGCCGTAGAGCAACGCCAGGATGGCCGCGTCACGCACACCCTGAGGACGCGGGTCGGCGGCGCACACGTCCATCAGCTCGCGAATCAGGCTGCGCCGCAGGTTGCGTCCCGGCGGCAGGCGGCTACCGCCCGCTGGCTTGACCTCGCGGATCATCAACAACTGTTCGTGCTCGATCAAACCCTGGCGCCAGGCCTCGTTCATCACTCCACGCACGGCATTGACGTACAACGACGATGTGTTGGGCGCATAGCCATCGGCGCGCAGCGCCGCGACCAGGGCGATCACATGGCCGGGTTCCAGGCGGTGCCAGGGCACCTCGGCGATATCGCAGTCGGCAAACCCCAGGCGGTCGGCGGCGTCCTGCAGGATGTAGCGCATGGTCAGCTGGCTGGACGGGGCCAACCGGGCGAGGTACTGCAGCAGCGGATTGCGCAGGAGGTCGGTCACAACGGGGATCCTGTAGCAAGCCGCCCTGGCGATCGAGGCAAGGCGGCGCAAAGCGAGTCATTTCAACCATGACAAAGGTCAAAATGACAACATAGAAATGAGGTCATAATGACTGCAAAAGTGCCATCACCTTGATATTCAAGGCTTTTGAACGCTGGCATGGTTCGTGATGGTACCCCATTCAACCGTTTCGATCGAACCAAGGTCCTCGCCATGCTCGTCCAGCCGATCACCGCCCGCCCCCGTCAGGCCCTCTGGGCCCTGGGTTTTCGACCCTTCTTCCTCGGCGGAAGCCTGTTCGCCCTGGTTGCCCTGCTGCTGTGGGCCGGCGTGCTGGTCGGCGCTTACGCGCTCGAGCCGGCCGGCGGAATGCTCGCCTGGCACCGCCACGAAATGCTGTTCGGCTTCGCTGTGGCCATCGTTGCCGGCTTCCTGCTCACGGCGGTGCAGAACTGGAGTGGCATCCCGGGTCTCAGTGGCCGACCGCTGCAGGGGCTGTTCCTGCTCTGGCTGCTGGGCCGGGCAAGTTGGTTCCTGCCCTTGCCCGCCTGGCTCCTGGTGCTGATGGAGGGCGCGTTCCTGCCCTTGGTGGCGCTGGCCCTGGCACGGCCGATCATCCAGCGTCGGCTGCGCAACAACTACCCCATCATCGGCCTGGTATTGCTCCTCGCGGCTTGCCAGTGGCTGACCCTTGTAGGCTGGCTGCGCGACGACCCGCTGTGGCAACGGCGAGGCGTGCTGGCCGGGCTGTGGCTGGTGGCGGCGATGATGAGCGTGATCGGCGGCCGGGTCATCCCGTTCTTCACCCGCCGCGGCCTGGGCAACATGAGCCCGGCACCGGCCCGGCCCTGGCTGGACCGCGCCTGCCTGCTGGGCAGCGTGGCGCTGCCGCTGACCTATGTGTTCGGGCTCAACGATGCATCACACCCCCTGATGGCCGTCCTGTTCGCCGCCCTGGCCGTGCTGCATGGCATACGTCTGGTGCTGTGGCACGACCGTGGTCTGTGGCATGTGCCGTTGCTGTGGTCGCTGCACCTGGGCTATGCCTGGCTGATTCCCGCCTGCCTGGGGCTGGCGCTGTGGCATGCCGGGGTGCCGATCAACCCTAGCCTGGCCGCCCATGCGCTGACGGTCGGCGCCATGACCGGGCTGATCGTGGCGATGATGGCGCGGGTCAGCCTGGGGCATACCGGGCGCCCTCTTCAGGTACCCCGCAGCATGAGTTGGGCATTCGCGCTGATCCAGCTGGCGGCACTGGCCCGGGTGATCGTGGCGCCGTTCACGCCGCTGGGGCTGGGGTTGTCGGTATTGTTCGGCAGCGCGGCATTGCTGCTGTTCCTCTGGCACTACTTGCCGATCCTGCTGCGTGCGCGGGTGGACGGCATGCCGGGCTAGCGGGCTTGCCCCGCGCCATGGCCGCATCTGGTCTACAGTTGAAGCCACGTTCAACCGCCAAGGGACCGCATGGCCTTCCACCACCTCACCCGCACTCACCCACGCCTGAGTATCGCCACCCTGGCCGGCCTGCTCGGCGGCTGGCTGATCCCCGCCGGCGATACCGTGCAGCATATCCTCGTCGGCTGGAACATCGGCGTCTGGCTTTACCTGGCCATGGTCCTGTGGCTGAGCCTGCGGGCCAATGCCGAGCGGGTACGCAAGGTCGCCCGCATCGAAGATGAAAACGCCGGCCTGGTGCTGATCACCGTGTGCGTCTCGGCCATCGCCAGCCTGGCGGCGGTCACCCTGCAACTGGTGTCCAGCCGCGGCCTGGAAGGCAGTGCCCTGGCCTTGCACTACCTGTACACCGGGCTGACGGTGGCTGGTTCCTGGTTGTTGATCGGCTGCATCTTCAGCCTGCACTATGCCCGGCTGTTCTACACCGGTGACCGCCATGAGCCCCCGCTGCGCTTTGCCGATGGCGAGCGCAACCCGGACTACTGGGACTTTCACTACTTCTCGTTCACCATCAATGTCGCCGTGCAGACCTCCGACATCGGCGTCGGCGGACGGGCCATGCGTCGGGTGGTGCTGGCCCATTCACTGGTAGGCTTCGTGTTCAATACGGCGATCCTGGGCTTCACCATCAATATCGCGGCCGGGTTGCTCGGCCAGGGCGCGTGAGGCACAGTTGCGGATGCGCTGGCATACCTGTGCCAGCACCTGCGCCTCGAGCACCAGTCCCAGCCGCACATGCCCCGCTGCGCTGGGCCCGAAACCATCACCCGGCAACAGCGCCACACCCTCTTCGTTCAACAGACGCTGGGCGAATGCCTGGGCGCTGAGCCCGGTGCCACGGACATCGAGCATCACGAACATGCCCCCGGCTGGCTGATGCGCATGGATGCCGGGGCAGTCCTCAAGCGAGGCACACACCCGGTCGCGCCGCGCCCGGTACACCTCTCGCATCCGCCGTACCTCATCTCCAACCTGATCCAGAGCCACGCAGGCCGCCTGCATGACGAACTCCGGCAGGCCGAACAGCATGCTCATCACCAGGTTGCCGAGGTGCCGGGCGAACTGCGGCGGCCCGATCACCCAGCCGACGCGCCAGCCACTCATGGCGTGGGACTTGGACAGGCTGCCGATCGACACGCAGCGCTCGGCCATGCCCGGCAGGCCCAGCGGATTCGGTGCCTCGCCGTCGTACAGCAGTGACTGGTAGACATCGTCGCAGATCAGCCACAGGTCGTGTTCCTCGCACAACCGCGCCAGGCACTTCAGATCGGCCAGGCCGATTGCCGCCCCCGTGGGGTTGTGCGGGCTGTTGAGCAGAAGCCCGCGAGTACGCGGCGTGATCGCCCGGGCCACGGCCGCTGGGTCCAGGCGGAACCCCTGCTCCGGCCGCACCGGCACCTGCACGGCGCGCGCGGCGCAGGCACCGAATACCGTGTGATAGGTGACGTACATGGGCTCGGCGACGATCACCTCGTCATCGGCCTCGAACAGGCACTGGAAGGTCGCGAACAGCCCGCACTGAGCCCCGGCGGTCACCACCACCCGCTCGGCGTCAATAGTCTGCTGGCTGTGGCGCGCCACCGCCTGGCGCAGGGCGAGGCTGCCGCGCACATCGCTGTAATGGGTTTCGCCCCGACGCAGGCTGGCAATGGCGGCCTCGACCACCGGGGCTGGCGTGTCGAAGTCTGGATCGCCCACCGACAGCAGGAAGATCTCGCGCCCCTGGCGGCGCTGCTCAAGGGCCTGGTAGTGAATATCCCAGGCCGCGGCTGCGTGACCGGCGATGCGTTGGGTGAGCGTGGAATACCGCATGACTGTCTCCCTGTCTGCCGGCCCGCACCGCTGGTCCGAAAAGCGCTGACGGTAAACATAGCAGAGCGCTGCTGGCTGCCAGGCGCAGGCCCACGAGGAAAACGTTTGCCTGGCCCTACGCGCCCACCGTTCATCGTGACAGGACTGTGACCGCCGTCATGCATTAGTACATCTGCCATATTTTCCAGCGAATACTGCCATGGCAGGTGCTAAGGTTAGAGTCCTGACGGCCAGGACGGCCCAGGCTGTTACCGCTTTGCAATCACCACGTTCACGAACAAGGAGGCTGGCATGAACAAGATGACGTTCCCCAACGCCTGCCAGGTGATGCGTTGGCATTTTCATCCGTTGGGTTTCGAAGCCAGCATGGATGCCCCGCGCAGCATGGTCGCCCGGCTGTTCGACCGTGCCACCGGCGAAACCCTGCTGGCCATTGCCGGCATCCCCTGCGCAACCATCATGCACGCCGCCGATGTCGAGCGCATCATCGAGGCCGTGGAGGCCGAGATGGAAACCTTCGACCTGCTTGCCAGCCCTTTGCGCAGCGTGGTCTAGCCTACCTGGGCCTGGCGTGCCTTGAGCGCCTGGAGCCCTGCCATGAACTGCTCCGGCGGCACCGGCTGGCCGAGCAGATAACCCTGCAGCGAATCGCAACCCAGGCGGGTGAGGAAGTCCTGCTGGCGGTCGGTTTCCACGCCTTCGGCGACAATGCGCAGACCCAGTGCCTGGCCCAGGGCGACGATGGCCGAGACGATCGCCGCATCATCGCTGTCCTGCTCCAGGTCCCGCACAAAGCCACGGTCGATCTTCAGTTCGTTGGCCGGCAGGCGCTTGAGGTACATCAGGCTTGAGTAGCCGGTGCCGAAATCATCAATGGACAGGTCCACGCCCATGTCCGACAGGCGCTGCAGTACGTGCAGGCTGGCGTCGGCGTCGCGCATGGCGGTGGTCTCGGTGATTTCCAGGGTCAGGCGATTGGCTGGCAGGTCATTTACATCCAGCGCCCTTGCCACACTGTCGACCAGCCCGGCGTGGCAGAACTGAATGGCCGACAGGTTGACCGCGATCCGCCACCCTTCATTACCTTGATCCAGCCACTGGCGCATCTGCCGGCAGGCTTCACCCAGCACCCACTCGCCGATCGGGATGATCAGCCCGGTCTTTTCCGCCAGGCCGATGAAACGGTCCGGCAGCATCAACCCATGTTGCGGGTGCTCCCAGCGCAGCAAGGCCTCGGCACCGATGGGCAGACGCTGCACGGCGTCGAACTTGGGCTGGTAGTGCAGGCGGAACTGGCCGTGTTCCAGGGCCGTGCGCAGGTCCTGCAGCAGTTGCAGCTGCTGGCGCGCGTTACTGTTCATGGACGCATCGAAGAAGCTGTAGCCGTTCTTGCCGGCGCTCTTGGCGTGGTACATGGCGGCGTCGGCGTTGCGCAGCAGTTCGTGCTGGTCCAGGCCATTGCCGGGATACAGCACGATGCCCAAGCTCGCCGACAGCTGCAGGTCGTGCTCGGCCACACGGAACGGCCTGGCCATCAGGTTGACCTGCTTGGCCGCGACATTCATGGCGTCGTCCGGCTCGTCCAGCTCCACCAGCAGCACGAATTCGTCGCCGCCGATGCGCGCCAGGGTGTCCTGGCTGTGCAGGTGGCCGCGCAAACGCGCCGCCACTGCCTTGAGCAGCAGGTCGCCAACATGGTGGCCGAAGGCATCGTTGACGGGCTTGAAGCCGTCGAGGTCGATAAACATCAGCGCGAAGCAGCCGCCCTGCTCCGCCACGCGGCCGACGGCCTGGTCGATACGGTCGGCCAGCAGCGAGCGGTTGGGCAGCCCGGTCAGGGTGTCATGCAGGGCCAGCTGGGTCAGTTCCTGGTTGGCCAGGGTCAGCGAGCGCGCCAATTCCGCCGTGCGCGCCTCCAGCCGAGCGTCAAGCACCGAAGTCAGCAAGGCCACCGCCAGCACTGCCAGGGTGGTGATCAGCACCAGGTAATCCAGGCCGTCGCCCGCGAGCCCCGTGGCAAGTGCGCCGCAGAAGCTGCCCGCCGGGAAGTTGGCCGCCGCCATGCCGGTGTAGTGCATGCCGACGATGGCGCCCCCCATCACCACCGCCGCCACGCCACGGATCTGCCGTACATAGGGCGTGTGCTGGCGCAGGCGGAAGGCTATCCATAGCGCCGCCGCCGAAGCGCCCACCGCAATGGCCAGGGAGGCGCTGAACAGCGTCGGGTCGTAGTCGATGCCCGGCTGCATGCGCAGTGCGGCCATGCCCATGTAGTGCATGCAGGCGATGCCGGTGCCCATGATCAAGGCACCGAAGGCCAGTTGCAACCACGGTAGTTTCGGCTGGCTCACCAGCCACAGGGCGAAGCCCGACGAAGCCACCGCGATCAACAACGACAGGCCAGTCAGCGCAGTGTCGTAACCCAGCTCGATGGGCAGGCTGAACGCCAGCATGCCGATGAAGTGCATCGACCAGATGCCAATACCCATGGCCAATGCCCCGCCGCCCATCCACAGGTACACCGCCCGGCCCTTGGCCGTGGCAATGCGCCCGGTCAGGTCCAGGGCCGTGTAAGAGGCAAGGATGGCCACGCACAGCGAGATCAACACCAGCGAGGAGGAGTAGCTACCGATCAGCATTCGCACGTCCAGGAACGAACCGGGGAGGCCCGGGAAAAGCCGATGATTGTACTCAAGCTTTGCTGAAACGCACGGGGTTTTCGCGCTTCTCGATGGATCCAAAAGCCGCTCGCAAGCCCCGCAGTGAAGGGGTTAGAGCCTTTGCGCGAGTAGCTGAAGGCATATTGCCACTTGTCGTTTGCTTCTGCTCATGGCGTTGATCGCGGGCAAACCCATTGATCAGGCACCTCCTGCAGATCCCTGACCATGAGAAACACCAAGCCAAGCGAAGCGACTCCGGCTAAGCTCAACACACCACCACGCCGTTCCCGGAGCCTGCAATGGCCACCCTGCCCAGGCATGCAGTGCCGCTCGCCCTGCTCGCCATCACCCTGTCCTTTTCGACCGGTTGTTCGAACAAGCACGCCAGCACCCGCTACGCCGCCCAAGGCTCCAACTGCTATGCCAAGGCGCTGCCCAGCAGCGGCGAAGGTGGCCTGGCATTCGGTCCGACACTGGCCATGGCGAGCAGGAAGTCGCTGGACAGTTGCATGCGCTATGCCGGCAGGTCCGGGGGCACGCCGCGGACCTGCCAGGTCGTCGTGGCCAAGTGCAAGAGCTGAACTACCCTAACGCTTCTTCGATCAGCGCGGCCACCTCACCTGCCCGCGAAGCCAGCGACGCGTGGCTGGCATCCAAGGTGATGACTTTGCGCGCCTGCAGGCGCGCGGCCATCATTTGCTGATTGACCGGGGCGATCATGTGGTCCTGGCTGGAAATCTGATACCACGAGGGCCTGTGCTTCCAGGCCGGGTCGCTGATGGTGTCAGCGAAGGTACTCGCCAGCGGCGCCTTCTGCGTCACCGCCATGACCCATGCCTCATCCACCGACAGATCCTGGCAAAAGCTTTCGTGGAACTTGTCGGCCTTGATCCACAGATAGCCATCGCTGTCCGGCGCAAGGTTCGCTACCGCGATGGGTGGATGCTGCTGTGTCAGCCCACCAGGGCTTTCACCCGCGTCTGGGGCAAAGGCCGCGATAAAGACCAGTCCCTTCACGTTCGCGGCGTTGCCGGCCTCGGTGATTACCGCCCCACCGTAAGAGTGCCCTACCAGCAGCACCTCGCCTGGCGCCTGCGCCACCATCTTGCGGGTGCGCTCGGCATCGTCGGCCAAGGACGTCAGAGGCAGCTCCACGGCGCGCACGTCTTTAATGCCCTTGCGCGCCAGCTCGACAATCACCTTTCCCCAGTGGGCGGCCCCGCCCCAAAAACCGTGTACAAGCACGACAGTAGGCTGGCTCATGAGAATACCTTCGCGAGAAAACAAGGATGGGGTTTCGCCACAACAGCATAGGCCCAAGAGAACGTGGCCTTAGATCAAAGGCATCGGACAGGGTGCCGACTAATGACGCAATCGCTTCACTTGCCGGCCTGCTGACGCTGCCAGCGCTCCAGGTTCTCGGCCACCAGTTGCTCGGGCAAGGGCCCCGCCACCAGCTCCCGCATCTTGCGCGCCAGCGCTTCGCGCAGCGCCGGCTGGTTGCAACCCGACTTGTGCGATAGCGCCAGGTACAGCCCTTCGCTGGACACCGGCGGCTCAAGTACCTCCAGTTCCTTTTCCTTGCCCAGCGCGCGCGCCAGGGCCATGCCGGGGTACTGCTCGAAGATCACGTAGTCGCTGCGCTTGAGCAGCAGCTTCTGGAAAGCCTGGGTAACGCTGGGCACCGCTTCGAGGTCGAGCTGCGCCCGGGCGTAGTCGTCGAACGCCTGGCCATGGCTGTTGTTGACCAGCGTCCCGCCTCGTCGCCCTTTCAGGTCGGACCAGTCGCTGTAGGCGAAGCCTTCGCCCTTGCGCACCCAGACCACGCTGGAATTGAACAGGAATGGCGGGCTGATGAAGTCGGTCAGCAGTTCGCGCGCCTGGGTGCGAAAGTAGCCGGCCAGCATGTCGATGCGCCCGCTGCTCACTTCCTCCTGCGCCCTGGACCACGGCCCGACATACATCACATCCACCACCAGGCCGAGGTCCTTGGCCACCTGCTTCAGCAAGTCGGCATTGGCGCCGATCAGTTGCGCGGGGTTATGCGGGTCGCGCCAGAGATAAGGTGGGTACTCCGGGTTGCCGGTGGCGGTGAGGTGCTGGCAGTTGTCCGCGGCAAAGCCGCGCAGTGGAACCACGGCCAGCAGGCACGACAACCACACAGACAGGCCCAGACAACGTCCGCTCATGGCGCTCCTCGTGCAATGGATTACGCCACCGACGACGTGGCCTTACACAGTTTGCACGAGAAATGGCCGAACGCCACGTGCCATGTGGCGATCTGTGATGCGGTGCAGCGTCACGGGCAAAGTCGCCAACAGCAGGTCACTGCTCGGCCAACTCCGTCCGGGCATCCCAGCCTCCGCCCAGCGCTGCGATCAACTGCACGCTCGCCACCAGCCGCCCCTGCAACAGCGTCAACACGCTGCGTTCACTGCTCAGCGCCGTGGTCTGCACGTTCACCACGTCCAGGTAACCAATCAACCCGGCCTTGTACTGGTTCTCGGTCAAGCGCAACGACTCCCGCGCCGCCTCGAGCGCTTCCTGCCGGACAACGGCTTCGTCGCCGTACACCTTGAGCTGCACCAGGTAGTTCTCCACCTCCTTGAAGCCATCCAGCACCGTCTGCCGGTACTGCGCCACGGTCTGGTCGTACACCGCCACGGTGCGGTCCACCTCGGCGCTGCGCTTGCCGGCATCGAACAGCGTCAACGCCAACTGCGGGCCGACGGACCAGTAGCGGTTGGGCAGCTCGATCCAGTTGTTGAAACTGCTACTGGAGTACCCGCCATTCATGCTCAGGGACAGGTCGGGGAAGTACGCTGCCCGGGAGACGCCGATATTGGAGTTGGCCGCCATGACCTTGCGCTCGGCCGAGGCGATGTCGGGCCTGCGCTCGAGCAACTGCGACGGTAGCGACACCGGCACCTGCGGCAACGCCGGAATGTCGCGGGTCGCCGCCAGGGCGAAGTCGGCCGGTGCCTTGCCCATCAACACGGCAATGGCGTTCTCGTACTGCGCGCGCTGCCAGGCCAGGTCGATCAGGTCGGCCTGGGTGCTCTTGAGCTGGGTCCGCGCCTGGGCTACGGCATCTGGCCCGGCAACCCCGGCGCGGTACTGGTTCTCGTTCATCTTCAATGACCGCTCATAGGCCGCTACCGTGGCCTCGAGCAAGCGTTTCTGCGCGTCGATCACCCGCAGTTGCAGGTAGTTCTGCACCAGTTCCGACTGCTGGCTCAGGCGAATGGCCGCCATATCGGCCAAGCTGGCGTCGGCACTGGCTTCATTGGCGTTCATGGCTTCACGCAGCTTGCCCCACAGGTCGATCTCCCAGCTCACGCCGAGTTGCGCGTTGTAGGTGTTGCGGATGCCGCTGCTGTTGTTCGACAGGCTCGAGCTGGAGCTCCCGGTGCCCTGGGCCGAACGGTTCTTGCCAGCGGTGAGGTTCAACGAGGGGAACAGCGCGGCGCGGCTGCTGCGCACCAGTGCCTGGGCCTGGCGGTACTGCGCCTCGTACTGCGCCACCGTCTGGTTGCTGCGGTTGAGCTCTTCCACCAGGGCATCGAGCTGTTTGTCGCCATACAGCTCCCACCACGCCCCGCGGGCGATGGCATCGGACGGGTTGGCCTGGGTCCAGCCCTGGGCCTGCTTGAACTGCGCCGGGGTGCTGATCTCCGGGCGGTGATAGTCCGGGCTCAAGGTACAGGCGCTGAGCATGGCCACGCACAACCCGGCGCTGACCAGGCGCGAGCCGCGCCCTTGGGTCAGCAGCCTGAGGGCACGATGGATTCGGGTGTGGGCAAAGTTCATAGCGGGGTATCCAGGGCAGCGTCGGTGCGCACGCCGCGCCAGCGGTTGAACCGGTGGCGCAGGCGATCGAGGTACAGGTAGACCACAGGCGTGGTGTAGAGGGTGAGGATCTGGCTGAAGACCAGGCCGCCGATGATGGTCAGGCCCAGCGGCTGGCGCATCTCGGCGCCCTCGGCGCGGCTGAGCAGCAGCGGCAGCGCGCCGAGGATCGCGGCCAGGGTGGTCATCAGGATCGGCCGCAGGCGCAGCAGGCAGGCACGGCGGATCGACTCCTCCGGTGACAGGCCTTCATGGCGCTCCAGCTGCAGGGCCAGGTCGATCATCAGGATGGCGTTCTTCTTCACCACGCCGATCAGCAGAAATAGCCCCAGCAGCGAGATCAGGCTGAATTCGCCACCGGTCAGGTACAGCGCCAACAAGGCGCCGACCCCGGCCGAAGGCAGTGTGGAGAGGATCGTCAGTGGGTGGATGTAGCTCTCATAGAGAATGCCCAGCACCAGGTATACCAGTACCAGGGCGCCAAGAATCATGAACGGCTGGCCTTCGGCGGTCTTGGTGAACGCGTCGGCATCGCCACCGAGCTTGGCTATCACCGATTCGGGCAGGCCGAGCTTGGCCACCGCCCGCTCCAGCGCGGCCAGGGCCTGGTCTGGGCTGTAGCCTTCGGCGACATCGAACGAGATGTCCTCGGAGGCGAACTGCCCTTCGTGGCTGACGCGGTCGTTGGCCAGGCTGTTCTCGTAGCGGGCGAAGGTGGACAGCGGCACCCGGGCGCCGTCGGCGGTGATCACCTTTACCTGCTCCAGGGTACTTGGGTCCCAGGCGTACTTCGGGTTGATCTCCAGCACCACCTGGTACTGGTTGAGGCTGTCGTAGATGGTCGAGATCTGCCGCTGGCTGTAGGCGTTGTTGAGCACTGCGGTGACCATGTCCATGTCGATGCCCAGGCGCTTGGCCTGGTCACGGTCGACCACCAGGGTCACCTGCTGGGTGCCGGCGCCGTCGTGGGCGTCGATGGCGGTCAGCTCGGGCAGTTTGCGCAGTTCGGCGGTGACCTTGGGGAACCACTCGCGCAGAGCGGCCAGATCGCCGCTCTGCAGGGTATAGAGGTACTGCGAGGTGGTCTGGTCGCGACCGCCGCCACCGAGTTGCAGGTCCTGGTCAGCCATCAGGTACAGACGCCCGCCAGGGATCTTCGGCAATTCCTTGCGCAGGCGATCGATCACCTTCTGCGCGTTTTCCTTGCGCTCGCCGATCGGCTTCAGGCGCACCAGCACGAAGGCGTTGTTGGTGCCGCTGTTGCCGCCAATGAAGCCGGCGACGCTCTCCACGGCCGGGTCCGCGAGCAGAGCGCGGCGGTAGATTTCCATCTTCGGCTGCATCACGGTGAACGACAGGCCGTCGTCGCCGCGGATGAAGCCTTGCAGCTGGCCGGTGTCCTGCTGCGGCATCAGGGTTTTGGGCACCACCACGTAAAGGGCGATGTTGAGCACAATGGTGGCCAGCAGGCTGAGCAGGGTCAGGCGCCTGTGGCGCAGCGCCCAGCCCAGGCTCCGGTCGTAGCTGGCGACCATGCGCTGGTGGATACGGTCGCTCCAGCGTTGCAGGCGGGTCTGCTGCTGCGGGCCATGTACCTTGAGCCAGCGCGAGCAGAGCATCGGCGTCAGCGTCAGCGACACCACCAGCGAGACGATGATCGCCGCCGCCAGGGTGATCGAGAACTCCTTGAACAACCCGCGCACGATCCCGCCCATGAACAGGATGGAGACGAACACCGCCACCAGCGAGACGTTCATCGACAGCAGGGTGAAACCGACCTCCTGCGCGCCCTTGTAGGCGGCCCGCATCGGGCTCTCGCCCTTCTCGATATGCCGGGAGATGTTCTCCAGCACCACGATGGCATCGTCCACCACCAGGCCGGTGGCGAGGATCAGCGCCATCAACGACAGGTTGTTCAGCGAGAACCCGCACAGGTACATGACCGCGAAGGTGCCCACCAGCGACACCGGCACCGCCAGGCTCGGAATCAGCGAGGCGCGGAAGTTGCCGAGGAACAGGTACACCACCAGGATCACCAGCACCACCGCGATCAGCAAGGTGTGCTCGGCCTCCTTCAGGGTGGCCTTGATCACCGGCGAGCGGTCCATGGCCACGTTGAGCTTGACGCTGGCCGGCAGCAGCGACTGCAACGCCGGCAGCTCGGCCTTGATCTGCTCGACGGTCTGGATGATGTTGGCGTTGGTCTGGCGGTTGACCACCAGCAGCACCGCGCTCTCGTCGTTGAAGAAGCCGCTGTTGTAGCGGTTCTCCACGCCATCGCTGACCTTGGCCACGTCCGACAGGCGCAGGATCGAGCCATTCTGCTGGCGGATGACGATGGGTTTGTAGTCCTCGGCCTGCTCCAGCTGGTCGTTGGCGCGTACCTGCCAGTTACGTTCGCTGTCCTCGACGAAGCCCATGGGCCGGCGCTGGTTGGCATTGGCCACGGCGGTGCGCACATCGTCCAGGGACAGGCCGTACTGGTTGAGCAACTGCGGCTCGAGCTCGATGCGCACCGCCGGCAGCGAACTGCCGCCGATCTGCACTTCCCCAACCCCGCTGACCTGCGACAGGCTCTGGGACAGGATGGTGTCGGCCAGGTCGTACAGCTTGCCCTTGGACAGCACCTGCGAGGTCAGCGACAGCACCATGATCGGCGCCTGGGACGGGTTGATCTTCTTGTAGGTGGGCATGCTGCGCATGCCGCTGGGCAGCAGGTTGCGAGTGGCGTTGATCGCTGCCTGCACCTCGCGTGCCGCGCCATCGATGTCGCGGCCCAGCTCGAAGCCGATGATCACCCGGGTCGAGCCCTGGTTGGAACTGCTGGTCAGGGTAGTGACGCCGGCAATGGCGCCGAGCTTGCGCTCCAGCGGCGTGGCCACGGTGGACGCCATGACCTCGGGGCTGGCCCCAGGCAGGCTGGCCTGCACCACGATCACCGGGAAATCCATCTGCGGCAGCGGCGACACCGGCAGCAGGCCAAAACTCACCCCACCCAGCAACATGATCGCCAGGCTCAGCAGCATGGTGGCCACTGGCCGGCGAATGAACGGTCCGGACAGGTTCATGCTTCGGCCTGCCGCGCATCGTCAACCGGGCGCCAGCGACGTGCCAGGCGGTCAAAGTACAGGTAGATGACCGGCGTGGTGAACAGGGTCAGCACCTGACTCACCAACAGGCCGCCGACCATCACCAGACCTAGCGGCTGGCGCAGCTCGGCGCCGGAACCGGTGGCGAGCATCAGCGGCACCGCGCCGAACAGCGCAGCCAGGGTGGTCATCAGGATCGGCCGGAAGCGCAGCAGCGCAGCCTGGTAGATCGCATCATTCGGGCTCATGCCCTGATGACGCTCGGCCTCGAGGGCGAAGTCGATCATCATGATCGCGTTCTTCTTGACGATGCCGATCAGCAGGATGATGCCGATAATGGCGATCATGCCCAGGTCGTTGCCGCTCAGCAGCAGCGCAAGCAACGCCCCTACCGCCGCCGAAGGCAACGTCGAGAGGATGGTCACCGGGTGGATGTAGCTCTCGTAGAGCACGCCGAGCACGATGTACATGGTCACCACGGCGGCAAGGATCAGCAGCAAGGTACTCGAAAGCGAGGCCTGGAACGCCTCGGCGGCGCCCTGGAAACGGGTCTGCACGCCGATCGGCATGCCGATGTCCTGCTGCACCTGCTCGATCACCTTGACCGCCTCGCCCAGGGACGCGCCATGGGCCAGGTTGAACGACATCATCACCGCCGGGAACTGGCCGATGTGCGAGATGGCCAGCTGGGCCTGGCGCTGCTCGATGCGCGCCAGGGCCGACAGGCGCACCTGGCCGCCGTCGGCGGCCTTGACGTGGACCGCTTCCAGGGCCTGCGGGCCGAGGCTGGCCGCGGTCTGGGACTGCAGCACCACGCGGTACTGGCTGGCCTGGGTGTAGATGGTCGAGATCTGCCGCTGGCCGAAGGCGTCGTACAGGGCGTTGGTGATCTGCGCCACGGTGATGCCGAGGCGGCTGGCCATGTCGCGGTCGATCACCAGGTACACCTGCAGGCCCTTGTCCTGCAGATCGCTGGCCACGTCCTGCAGCTCCGGGCGGTCCTTCAGTGCCTGCACCAGCTTGCCGCTCCACTCGGCGAGCATGTCGGCATCCGGCGAGCTGAGGCTGAACTGGTACTGGGTGCGGCTGACCCGATCCTCGATGCTCAGGTCCTGCACCGGCTGCATGAACAGGCGGATGCCGACCAGCTTGTCGAGCTGCGGCTGCAACCGACTGATCACCTCGGCTGCCGTCACGTCGCGCTCGCCATGGGGCTTGAGGTTGATCAGCAGGCGGCCGCTGTTGAGGGTGGCGTTGTCACCATCCACACCGATGTACGAAGACAGGCTCTGCACTGCCGGGTCCTGCAGGATTACCTCGGTCAGGGCCTGCTGGCGTTGACTCATGGCGGCGAACGAAGTCGACTGCGGTGCCTCGGAAATACCCTGGATCACCCCGGTGTCCTGGGCCGGGAAGAAGCCCTTGGGCACCATCAGGTAGAGCACAACGGTCAGCGCCAGGGTTGCCACGGCCACCAGCAGCGTCAACGGCTGGCGCTTGAGCACCCAGGTCAGGGCACTGGCGTAGTGCTTGATCAGCCAGTCGATCCAGGCGCCGCTGGCACGGTAGAAGCGGCCCTGCTCCTCCTCCTCGGGCTCGCGCTTGAGCAGCCGGGCGCACATCATCGGCGTCAAGGTCAGTGACACCACCAGGGAAATCAGGATGGCCACCGCCAGGGTGATGGCGAACTCGCGGAACAGCCGCCCGACCACGTCGGCCATGAACAGCAGCGGGATCAATACCGCGATCAGCGAGAAGGTCAGCGATATCAAGGTAAAACCGATCTGTTTCGCGCCCTTGAGCGCGGCTTGCAGCGGTGTCTCGCCCTCTTCTATATGCCGGGAGATGTTCTCCAGCATGACAATGGCATCGTCCACCACGAAACCGGTGGCGATGGTCAGGGCCATCAGCGTGAGGTTATTGACCGAGAAGCCGGCCAGGTACATCACCCCGAAGGTGCCGATCAGCGACAGCGGCACGGCGATCGACGGGATGATCGTGGCCGAGACCCGGCGCAGGAACAGGAAGGTCACCATCACCACCAGGGCAATGGCGAACAGCAACTCGTGCTGCACGTCGCGCACGGCGGCGCGGATGGTCTGGGTACGGTCGGTGAGCACGCTGACGTCGAGGCCCGCCGGCAGGTTGTCGGTGATCGACGGCAGCAGCTCCTTGATCCGGTCGACCACCTCGATGACGTTGGCGCCGGGCTGGCGCTGGATGTTCAGCAGCACCGCCTCGTTCTGGTTGGCCCAGGCGGCCAGGCGCTCGTTCTCGGCGCCGTCGACGATCTCGGCGACGTCCTTCAGGCGCAGCGGCGCGCCATTGTTGTACTTGAGGATGAGATTGGCGTATTCGGCCGGCGAGCGCAGCTGGTCGTTGGCGTCGAGCATCGACACCCGGGTCGGGCCGTCGAAGTTGCCCTTGGGCTGGTTGACGTTGGAGGCGCCGATCAGGGTGCGCACGTCGTCCAGGTTAAGGCCGTTGGCGGCCAGCGCGTCGACGTTGACCTTGATCCGCACGGCCTGGCGCTGGCCACCGGCGATACTGACCATGCCGACGCCGCTGATCTGCGCGATCTTCTGCGCCACGCGGGTATCGACCAGGTCGTTGAGCTTGGGCAGTGGCATGGTCTTGGAGGAAATGGCCAGGGTCAGCACCGGCGTGTCGGCCGGGTTGACCTTGTTGTACACCGGCGGCGCCGGCAGGTCGCTGGGCAGCAGGTTGCTGGCGGCGTTGATCGCGGCCTGTACCTGCTGTTCGGCGACATCCATGTTCATGTCGAGGTTGAAGCGCAGGGTCAGCACCGAGGCGCCGCCGGAGCTGGTCGAGGCCATCTGCTCGAGGCCCGGCATCTGCCCGAACTGACGCTCCAAGGGTGCGGTGACGGCGCTGGTCATGACCTGGGGGCTGGCGCCGGGGTACAGGGTCATGACGCGGATGGTCGGGTAATCGACCTGGGGCAAGGCCGCCACCGGCAGCAGTTTGTAGGCGATCAGGCCGGCCAGGACGATGGCCAGCATGCTCAGCGTGGTGGCGACCGGCCGCAGGATGAACAGGCGCGAGAGGTTCATGCGCCCGCCTTGGAGCCTGGTTCACCAGTCTGCGCCGAGCCTTTGGCGCCCTGCCCCTGCAGGTGCTGGCCGGGGGTGGTCGGCACTTGCGAGCTGTCTTCGACCACCTCGACCTTGGAGCCTTCGCGCAGGCGGTCGGTGCCTTCCAGCACCAGGCGGTCACCGGCGGCCAGGCCCTCGACGATCACACTATTCTCGCCATCACTGGCTCCGACCTTGAGCGGGCGGATGTTGATCGTGCTCTCGGCGTTGACCACATAGGCGAAGGTGCCGTCATTGCCGAACTGGATGGCCGCGGCCGGGGCCAGTACCACCTGCTTCAGGGTGTCGGCCAGCAGGCGCACATTGACGAACTGGTTGGGGAACAGGGCATGGTCGGCGTTCTGGAAGGTGCCCTTGAACTTCAGGGTGCCGGTGGCGGTGTCGATCTGGTTGTCGAGGCTGCCCAGCACGCCGGTGGACTGCAGCTTCTGGTCGCCACGATCCCAGGCTTCCACCGGCAGGCTGGCGCCACTGCGGTAGCGGGCGAGCACGGTGTCGAGCTGGGTTTCCGGCAACGTGAAGGCGACACTGATCGGCTCGGTCTGGGTGATGACCACCAGCGCCGTGGTGTCGTTGGCGGCGACCAGGTTGCCCACGTCCAGCTGGCGCAGGCCCAGGCGACCGCTGATCGGCGCACGGATCTGGGTGAACTCCAGGTTCAGGCGCGCGTCGTTGACCTGCGCCTGGTTGGTCTTGACCAGCCCTTGAAATTGCCCGACCTGTGCCTCGGCGGTGTCCAGGGTCTGCTTGGCGATGCTGTCTTCGGCATACAGGCCTTTATAACGAGCCAGGTCGACCTGGGCGTTCTTCAGTTGAGCCTGGTTCTGCGCCAAGGTGCCTTCGGCCTGCTGCAGGGCGATACGGTAGCTGCGCGGGTCGATCTCGGCGAGCAGGTCGCCGGCCTTGACCTGCTGGCCCTCCTTGAAATGAATCTTCACCAGCTCGCCAGCCACCCGGCTGCGCACATTGACCGTGTTGGTCGCGGTCACGGTGCCAAGGGCCTTGTAGTAAAGCGGGAAGTCACCCACCCGCGCAGGCTCGACGCGCACCGGCACCGCTTCGGTGGAGGCGCCGAAACCCGGCCGCCCACCCATGCCTTTGCCCGGGCGATGCCCTTCACCCTCTTTATGGGCGGTCGTTGCGGGCCACAGCCACCAGGCCAGCAGGGCCACCAGCAGCAGGATCAGCAGGCCGAACAGCCAGCGACGAGGGGAACGGGAATTGGAGGCTTGCATGGGTCGAACGAACCTTGTTCAGAGAATGACGGCGTGGAGAGCGTGAACGATAAGCACTGGCATCGTTTTAGCAAAGGGGCTTTACCAGTGCTTTACCTTCGGCTGACGTTGGCAAAGGCGTGAACTTTAAATGAAAACGGCCTGGAACAGGGTCCAGGCCGTTACCGGGTGTTACCTGGTTCGCCGGCAAGCCGGCGAACACTTACTTCAAGACAGCCAGCGCCGCCTCGTAGTTCGGCTCGTCGGCGATTTCGCCCACCAGCTCGCTGTGCAGCACCTTGTCGTTTTCGTCCAGCACCACCACGGCGCGGGCGGCCAAGCCGGCCAGCGGGCCATCGGCGATGGCCACGCCGTAGTTTTCCAGGAACTCGCGGCCACGCAGGGTCGACAGGTTCTTCACGTTCTCCAGGCCTTCAGCACCGCAGAAGCGCGCCTGGGCGAACGGCAGGTCGGCGGAGATGCACAGCACCACGGTGTTGGCCACGTCATTGGCCTGGGCGTTGAACTTGCGCACCGAGGTGGCGCAGGTCGGGGTGTCGACGCTTGGGAAAATGTTCAGCACCTTGCGCTTGCCGGCGAAGTCGGCAAGCGACTTGTTCGACAGATCGCCAGCGACCAGGGAGAAGGCAGGTGCCGCGGCGCCTTGCTTTGGCAGTTCACCGCTGACCTGAACCGGGTTGCCTTTGAGAGTCACTTGAGCCATGGCGGAAATCCTTATGCGGGGGTTTGAAAAGGATTCAGAGTTAAGCATGAAGCAGCGCAAGTGCCTATGGGCAAAGATGAAATTGTCCTACGTTCGGCCAATTCCTGTAGACAAACGCCCGGGTGACTGGCGTCGGCCCGGGCGCTTTTCCTACGTGGCGAGCATTCAGGCCAGCAGGCCGTACACCACCGAAGTCAAGGCCACCAGGCCGACTACCACCACAAACACGTTGGACAGCGCACCACTGTACTTGCGCATCGACGGCACGCGGCGGATGGCGTACATCGGCATCAGGAACAGCAGTACCGCGATGATCGGGCCGCCGAGGGATTCGATCATGCCGAGGATGCTCGGGTTGAGGGTGGCGACGATCCAGCACACCACCAGCATCAGCGCGGCAACGATGCGGTCCAGGGCCTTGGCGCCCGGACGCATGCCGGTCTTGACGATCATGCCCTTGAGGCCTTCGCTGGCACCAATGTAGTGGCCCAGGAACGACTTGGCGATGGCGATGAAGGCGATCAGCGGAGCGGCGAAAGCGATGGCCGGCTGCTCGAAGTGGTTGGCCAGGTAGGACAGGATCGACAGGTTCTGCGCCTTGGCTTCAGCCAGCTGGGCGCTGCTCAGGGTCAGCACGCAGCTGAACACGAAGAACAGCACCATCAGTACCATCAGCAGATGGGCGCGTCGCAGGATCTGACCACTGCGCTCGTCGGCGTGCTCGGCGTAGCGGCGCTTCTGATCAACGGCAAAGGCCGAGATGATCGGCGAATGGTTGAACGAGAACACCATCACCGGAATGGCCAGCCACACGGTGTGCAGGAAGGCCGAGCCGGACGGCACCTGGGTGGCAGTGTCGAGGATACCACCGGTCCAGTGCGGCACCAGGTACAGGGCCAGCAGCGCCAGGGCGACGATGAACGGATACACCAGCAGGCTCATGACCTTGACCGTGGCCTGTTCGCCGCAGCGCACGATGGCCAGCAGGCCGAGGATCAGCACGAACGACAGGATCGCCCGCGGCGGCGGCGCGATATGCAGTTGGTGCTCCATGAAGCTGCTGACGGTGTTGGTCAGCGCCACGCTGTAGATCAGCAGGATCGGGAAGATGGCGAAGAAGTACAGGACAGTGATCAGCGCACCGGCGGTGATGCCGAAATGCTCCTCGACCACGTCGGTGATATCGCCGCCCTTGCTGCCCGAGAGCACGAAACGGGTCAGCCCGCGGTGGGCGAAGTAGGTCATGGGGAAGGCCAGCAAGGCCAGGACCAGCAGCGGCCAGAAACCGCCAAGGCCGGCGTTGATGGGCAGGAACAGGGTTCCGGCGCCGATGGCCGTGCCGAACAGGCCCAGCATCCAGGTGGTGTCTTGACGCGACCAGCTACCGAGGGTGGCGGGGGTCGATTCTACAAAGCGTTGTTCAACGCTTGGGGCCTGCTCATTCATTCCGGGTGAAGCTCCACTCGCAAGACTGCAACAGGCTGAGAATGGCGAAATAGACGATTCGCCCAACTCAACCGGGGAAGAGGGACGCGATTGTGCATGCAAAGGTTGCACTTGGGGAAGCCCCGCCCGAGGGACGGTTGCACTTGTCTTTACAAGCAGGTTGTGCTGGATGGGGCTACGCAGCCCTTTCGCCGCGGTTTGTCGCCACCGCAAGCCGGACCTCACAGGGACTCAAAGAGGCAATGCAGGCGATAGGGGTGGGAGCCGGCGCCGGCGAAAGGGCCGCAAAGCGGCCCCAGGCAGGTTACCGCTGAACGGCGGCAAACGCCTCGGCCACCTGGCGCAGGTTGGCCGGGCGCAGGCCGGACATGCACACCCGACCACTGTCGATCAGGTACACGCCGAACTCGTCACGCAGGCGACGCACCTGTTCCACGCTGAAGCCGGTATAGCTGAACATGCCGCGCTGGCGCAGGAAGAACTGGAAGTCCTGGCCTGGCAGCAGCTCGCCGAGCAGGTCGACCAGCCCCTGGCGCATGTCGAGGATGCGCTTGCGCATTGCTTCAACTTCCGCGGCCCATTGGGCGTTGAGCGCGGCGTCACCCAGCACGCCGGCCACCAGCTGGGCGCCGAAAGCGGGTGGGCTGGAGTAGTTGCGGCGCACGGTGGCCTTGAGCTGGCCAAGCACGCTGGAAGCGGTGGCGGCATCGTCGCAGACCACCGACAAGCCCCCTACCCGCTCGCCGTACAGCGAGAAGATCTTCGAGAACGAGTTGCTGACCAGGCAAGGCACGCCGGCACGGGCCATTTCGCGGATCGCATAAGCGTCTTCGACCAGGCCTTCGCCGAAGCCCTGGTAGGCGATATCGAGGAAGGGGATCAACTGGCGCGCCTTGACCACTTCGACCACCTGTTGCCACTGCTGCTGGTCCAGGTCAACGCCGGTGGGGTTGTGGCAGCACGGATGCAGCAGGACCACGCTGTTCTGCGGCAAGGCCTGCAGGCTGGCCAGCATGCCGGCGAAGTCGACGCCACGGGTGTCCGGGTCGAAGTACGGGTAGGTGTGCACCTTGAAACCTGCACCTTCGAAGATTGCCCGGTGGTTGTCCCAGGTCGGGTTGCTCACCCAGACCTCGGAGCCTGGGAAGTAACGCTTGAGGAAGTCGGCACCGACTTTCAGCGCGCCCGAGCCGCCGACGGTCTGCACGGTGGCCACGCGACCAGCGGCGACGGCCGGGTGCTCGGCGCCGAACAGCAAGGCCTGGATCGCCTGGCGGTAAGCGGCCAGGCCTTCCATCGGCAGGTACAGCGAGGCTTCATGGGGCTGGCCGGCCAGGCGTTTCTCCACCTCAGCCACCGCCGCCAGCTGCGGCACCACGCCGGCTTCGTCGTAGTACAGACCGATACTCAGGTTGACCTTGGCGGCGCGCGGGTCGGCCTTGAAGGTTTCCATCAGCGAGAGGATCGGGTCGCCGGCATAGGCATCGACATGTTTGAACACAGCGTGCAGCTCCTTGGAGATCAGGACAGTTCAGGAAAGGCTCAGGCGAGGATAACCGCAGAGCGCCACGAGGAACATCACCGATGTGCAAGGAGACCCTGCAGGTTTGCAAGGCCGAACCCGCAGCACACGGATTTTGCCACGCGGCGCGGCCCCAGGATCGCACCCTGGTCGTTGCATTTGCCACCTGCCTGCCCCAAGCTCTGCCGTAATGCCACCCCGGACCGCGAGATGCCCAGACGTCGCCCTCTCCTGATCGCCCTGTTGCTGTTACTCGTGCTGCCCGCGGCGATCGGTTACCTGTGGCGTGACCGCCAGCCCGCACCGCCCAGCCTGCCGCCCCACAGCTACGCCAAGGCCCTGCGCCAGGCACACGATGGCCTGCCGGGCGCTGCGCGGGTGTTGTACCAGCAGTTGCAACGCGACGACCTGCCCCCCATCCGTCGCGCCGCGCTGCATGCCGAACTGCCCAACTACCCCTCGCCACAGGCGTTGAAACTGGCCAGCCAGGACCTTGAGCACGCCGACCCGCTGGTACGCCGCGCCGCTATCACCAGTATCCGCCGGCTGTTGCCGGCGGCCCAGCGCAGCCTGGTGCTGGGTCCATTGCTGGAAGATGACGAGCAAAGCGTGCGCTTCGCCGCGGTGGACGCCCTGCTGGGTCTCGACCCCGACGCCATCGGCCTGTACTTCGGCCCCTTGCAGGATACCCTGGAGCAGTACGAGCAGACCCTGGAACAACAGCCCGACGACGCCGCCGCCCAGTTGCACCTGGCCCGACTATACATGCATGAACAAGCCTACGAGGCAGCCTCCCGGGCCCTGCAGCGCAGCCTGGCCTTGGCCCCTGAAGGCCTGGACACCCTGGCCACCCAGGTCCGCCTGCTGGAGCAACAGGGCCAGCACGACGCCTCCCGCGAGGTGCTCGCCAAGGCCCTGGCACTGCGCCCGGACTCGGCGTTCCTGCAATACGAACTGGGCCTGTGGCTGACCCGCCATGAGCAGCAGGAATACGCCCTGCTCGCCCTCTCGCGGGCTGTCGAGCTGGAACCGGAAAACAACGATTATCGCTACACCCTGGCCATCACCCTGCACCAGCTGGAACAGCTCGATGCCGCGCAAAAGCAGCTGGAAACCGTGCTCAACCGCCAACCGGCCAATCGCCGGGTGCGGGTACTGCTGATCGAGTACTGGAAGGAAACCGGCCAATTGCAGAATGTCCAGGTCCTGCTGGCCGAGCTGGAGCGGCAGAACCCGGACGACCCTTTCCTGCAGCAGGGGCTGTGATCACCGGCCTCAGGCCTGCAGCATGTGCTGAATCTGCACCACCAGCTTCTGCAGCGAGAACGGCTTGAACATCAATGCCGTGCCCGGCTGGTCGAGCAGGGCCTGCTCCACCGGATCAGCGGTGAAGCCAGTGATGAACAGGATCTTCTGTTCGGGCTCGATCATGCGCAGCGCCTTGGCCACCTGGCGGCCGCTGAAGCCCCCCGGCAGACCGATATCGGTGATCACCAGATCAAACGGCCCTGCATGCCTGAACTGCCCCAGCGCGCTGTTGGCATCGGGCACGGCACACACCTCGAAGCCGCAATCGACCAGCGCCTCCTCTATCAGGCCACGCAGGTTTTCTTCATCATCGACCAGCAACAATCGTTCACCCTGGACCTGTCGCGGCAGTGCATCCCGAGCGGGACTCTCCGGCAATATTCCCTGGTAGCGTGGGAACATCATCACGACCCGGGTACCCTGGTCGATCGTCGACTCAATCCACATCTGGCCGCCCGACTGCTGCACGAAGCCATGCACCATGGGCAGCCCCAGGCCTGCCCCCTGCCCCAGGGGCTTGGTGGTGAAGAACGGTTCAAATACCCTTGCCAGGTCCTCGCGACTCATGCCATGGCCATCGTCCTCGACCTGCAGCATGACATAGTCCCCCGGCAGCAAGGCTGCCGCCCCCTCGCAGGGCAGTGCCATCCGTTCGTTGGCGGTGCGGATCGTCAGCCTGCCCTTGCCCAGGCAGGCATCGCGTGCGTTGCCGCACAGATGCAGGAGGGCGCTGCGCAACGTATCCGGGTCGACCTGTAAAGGCCAGGGCGCCACATCCAGCTGCATGTTCAGGTCTATCTCACAGCCCAGGGTCTGACGCAGTATCGGCTCCGCGTCCTGCAGCAGGTGGTTGATGTTCAGTGGATTGGGCGCCAAGGGTTGGCTACGCGCAAAGGCCAGCAGGTTCTGGGTCAGGCCGATGGCTCGCTGGGCGCATTCCCGGGCCATCCGCACATACTCTTCCACGCGGTCCATCCGCCCTTGGGCGAGGCGTCGCTCGAGCAATTCCAGGCTGCTACCGACGCCGGACAGTACGTTGTTCATTTCGTGCGCCAACCCGCCCGCCACCTTTACAACACCCTCCATGCGCTGGCTGTCGCGCACTGCCGCCTCGGCCAGGCGCTGGACCGCATTGCGGTCCTCGGTGATGTCCCTCCCCACCAGCGTCGGCAATGCCTGATTAGCGTTGCCGACCCAACGGAACCAGCAGTAATGGCCGTCGCTATGGCGAACCCGCCCCTCGAAGGGCGGCGCGCCGCGCCCCTGGACAAGCGCCATCAGCGCCAGCTGCGCTTCGGTACGGTCCGCGGGATGGAACAACTCGAGCAGGGTGACTTGCAACTGCGCAGCCTCACCCCAGCCCAGAAGCCGATCCCAGGCAGGGTTGGCTGTGCGCACGCGCAGATCGGCCTCGAGCATCAGCATCACATCGGGCGACAACTGCCAGGTATGTTCTGGATCGGCCAGGTACTGCACCAGGCGCGCTTCGAAGGACTGCGCCAGCTCGCGCCATTCGTGGCTGGCCCCGACACTGGCAGTGGTCTCTATCAGCGCGTGGAGGAACCCGGCAACCACGCCCTGATCGTCGCGGATGGGCGAGAAGCAGCCAGTGACCCACGCGGTCGCCGCGATACCCTCTCGATTCACCAGCAATGGGGCATCCTCGATTAGACTACCCTGCCCCTGCAACACCTTGAAGACGGTTGCCCCCATGCTCTCCCAGGATTGCTCCCAGAGCGCGTCGAAGGCACGCCCCTGGTGGTCGACAGCACCGCCCAGCAGGGCCTGGTAGGCATCGTTGTGTATGACTGTCAGGGCCGCCCCCCAGACCAACGCACAGGGAAACGGTGACATCAGTACCATGTCGACGGCGATCCGCAGGGTGGGCGGCCAGGAGGTCAACGCCCCCAAAGGCGTCGCGCTCCAGTCAAAGCCGGCGATGGGCATGCCCTCCTCGACCAGAGAGGATGATGGCGGTGCCAGATGAATGACCTGGACCTCCGCGCCCCGGGTGGTCAGGTCAGTGGCCAATATCTTCGTTCCACAGTTCTGGGTTGGCGTCGATGAACTGGCGCATCAGCGCCTTGCAGGTTTCATCGTCATGCACCTCCAGACGCACGCCCCGGTCGCCGAGCAACTGCTCTTCGCCCATGAAGGTGAAGTTCTCGCCGATAATCACATGCTTGATGCCATACAGCAGGATTGCGCCACTGCACATGGCACAGGGCGACAAGGTGGTATAGAGGGTGGCCTGCTGGTAAACCCGGGCCGGCTGTCGGCCGGCATTCTCCAGTGCATCCATTTCACCATGCAGGATGGCGCTGCCCTGCTGCACGCGGCGATTGTGGCCACGGCCGATGATCCTGCCCTCGTGCACCAGTACCGAGCCAATCGGAATGCCGCCTTCCTCGAGCCCCTTGCGGGCCTCGTCGATGGCGGCTTGCATAAATCTGGAAGTGTCCTGTTCCATGGCGTCTCCCGGTAGTGCGTCCACTTTTGCAGCAGCCTAGCACAGCGCCCGTGCCCATGGCGCATTGCGTGGTGGGGGCTATGCTCAAATGGCTTTTGATCTTGCTGGCCAAACGTTTTCCCATGGATTCGACGGGCATGCGCACATGAACAAGAAGCTCCTGGTCGTGCTGACCAATACCGCCAAGTACCCCGATATCAACCGCGCCACAGGATTGTGGCTGGGCGAGGCCGTGCACTTTGTCGACGCAGTGCAAAAAGCGGGTTTTACCGTCGACTATGTCAGCCCGGCGGGCGGCTATGTACCGATCGACCCACACAGCCTGCAGATGGCGCCTGACCTGGACTGGCAATGGTACAACGACAAAGCGTTCATGAACCGCCTTGGCGCCACCTTGAGCCCTGGCCAGGTCAAGGCCGACCAGTACAGCGCGATCTACTACACCGGTGGCCACGGGGTGATGTGGGACTTTCCCGACAATCAGCCATTGCAGGAGCTGGCACGGCGCATCCATGAGCACGGCGGCGCGGTCGCCGCGGTGTGCCATGGGGTGGTGGGCCTGCTCAATATCAAGCTCAGCGACAACAGCTTGCTGCTCAAGGGGCGCAAGGTTACCGGCTTTTCCAATACCGAGGAAAAACTGGCTGAGCTGGACAAGGTGGTGCCGTTCCTCACCGAGAACGAACTGGGCGCTCGCGGTGGCGAGTACAGCAAGGCAGACGACCCGTGGGCAGCTCATGTAGTGGAGGACGGCAGCTTGATCACCGGACAGAATCCGGCCTCCAGCGCCGAGGTAGCCCAAGCGGTGATCGGCTACCTGAACAGGCAGCAGTAAACGTTCGCCACAACGCAGCGCGGGGCAAGCCCGCTCCCGCCACCTTCCGGCGCGGGAGCGGGCTTGCCCCGCGAGTGTGTGCTCGACGGATTACTCGGTGCTCAACACGCCACGACGCACCTGGTCACGCTCGATCGACTCGAACAGCGCCTTGAAGTTGCCTTCACCGAAGCCGTCGTCACCCTTGCGCTGAATGAACTCGAAGAACACCGGGCCCAGCAGGGTCTCCGAGAATATCTGCAGCAGCAGGCGCTTGTCGCCAGCCTCGGAGGCGCCGTCCAGCAGGATGCCGCGGGCCTGCAACTGATCGACCGGCTCGCCATGCCCTGGCAGGCGCTCCTCGAGCATCTCGTAGTAGGTCTGCGGCGGCGCGGTCATGAAACGCATGCCGAAGCCCTTGAGCGCGTCCCAGGTCTTGAGCAGGTCGTCGGTGAGGAAGGCCACGTGCTGGATGCCCTCGCCGTTGAACTGCATCAGGAACTCTTCGATCTGCCCCGCCCCTTTGGACGACTCCTCGTTGAGCGGGATGCGGATCATGCCGTCTGGCGCGGTCATGGCCTTGGAGGTCAGGCCGGTGTACTCGCCCTTGATGTCGAAGTAACGGATCTCGCGGAAGTTGAACAGCTTCTCGTAGAAGCCGGCCCAGTAGGCCATGCGCCCACGATAGACGTTGTGGGTGAGGTGGTCGATGATCTTCAGGCCCGCGCCGACCGGGTTGCGGTCCACGCCTTCGATGAACTTGAAGTCGATGTCGTAGATCGAGCTGCCTTCTTCGTAACGGTCGATCAGGTACAGTGGCGCGCCGCCGATACCCTTGATCGCCGGCAGGCGCAGCTCCATCGGGCCGGTCTCGATCTCTACCGGCTGGGCACCCAGTTCCAGGGCGCGGGCATAGGCTTCATGGGCGTTGCGCACGCGGAATGCCATGCCGCACACCGAAGGACCATGCTCGGCCGCGAAGTACGAGGCGGCGCTCTTGGGTTCGTTGTTGAGGATCAGGTTGATGCCGCCCTGGCGATACAGGTGCACATCCTTGGAGCGGTGGGTAGCCACCTTGGTGAAACCGAGAATCTGGAATACCGGCTCCAGCACGCCAGGGGTCGGCGAGGCGAGCTCGATGAATTCGAAGCCTTCCAGGCCCATCGGGTTTTCGAAGATATCTGCCATGTTCTTTTCCTCATCTGCAGCGAAAAACGGTTGATTACAGGCTTTCGATGTGGAGATGGCGTGGTGGTGAGCACGGGATCCCGCGCACGCTGCGGGCCAGGAAGTCACCAATGATCAGCTTGAACCCATGGTATGTCATATGGACCCATTCTCGGCGGGCTTGATTCCCCGGGAGGCGGAGAACCTTATTGTTGTATTCGTAACCCGATTCTACAGTGCGTAAATTTGTTTGTCGCGCTTTAGTTCGCAGGTTGTTCCGACAAACGGCTATTCTCTGCATCACCTACCGCCTTGCAGAAGGTCCACCCGCGCATGCCCTTGAACACCAAACGCCCTGCCCGCTGGAGCTGGCGCGCGCTGCTGCCCTGGCTGATCAGTGTCTTGCCGCTACTGTGCGGGCTGGCGTTGACGCGCTGGCAGATCGAACAGGAGCTGAACGCCGACAGTCGCGTCACGGCTCGCGAAGTGGTGGTCCATATAGAGGCGGTACTCGACAGCTTGTCCAGCACGGCACGGCACCTGCTGCCCAAGGCCGGCCAGCCCTGCGAACAGGCGCAATTGGCGTTGCGCATAGAAGTCACGCGCAATGCTTTCGTGCGTTCCACCAACCTGTTCGATCGTGACACCCTGTACTGCACCTCGTTGTTTGGTGATTTCGACGAGCCGGTCGACGCCAGCAACTATACCGACGGTCAGTTGTGGCTGATGGACGGCAACTCCGTCACACCAGGCCAACCGCTGCTGGCCTACCGCGCCAGCCAGGGTGACAAGGGGGCGATCGCCACGGTCGATGGCCGCCACCTGCTCACGGCCCTGCGCCTGATCGGTAAGGACGGCCAGTTGCAAGTACAGGTCGGCAACCACTGGATGGGCGCCGACGGCCGGGTGCGGGCCGGCACGCCGCCGGTTGCAGCCAGCGCGCCGGTGACGTTCTCTTCCACACACTACCCGTTCAGCGTGCACGGCGGCTTTGGCCCCGACAAGCCCGGCGAGCTGATGCGTTCACGCTATCCTGCGCTGTTGAGCCTGCTGCTGGTGCTTGGGGCGGTGGCCGGAGGCGCCTGTCGCTGGCAGATCCGCCGCGCCAGCTCGCCCCGCGCCGAACTGGCCAGGGCATTGGAGGCCGACGAGTTCCTGCCCTACTTCCAGCCAGTGGTGCGCAAGGGCGACTACCGCTGGGCCGGGGTCGAAGTGCTGATGCGCTGGCAGCACCCCCGCGAAGGACTGGTGCGCCCCGACCTGTTCATCCCCTACGCCGAGCACAGCGGCCAGATCGTCGCCATGACCCGCGGCTTGATGCTGCACACGGCCCAGGCCCTGGCACCGCATGCGGCGTTGCTCGAGGACGGTTTTCACATCGGCATCAACATCACCGCCGACCACTGCCGCGACCTGGGCCTGCTCGACGACTGCCAGACCTTCCTCCAGCACTTCCCGCCCGGGCGGGTGGTACTGACCCTGGAACTGACCGAGCGCAAGCTGATCGAGCCCACTCCGGTAACCCTTGACCTGTTCGAGAAATTGCACGCCATGGGCGTTATGATCGCCCTGGACGACTTCGGCACAGGCCAATCCAGCCTCAATTACCTGCGCCAGTTCAACGTCGACTACCTGAAGATCGACCAGAGTTTCGTCGCCATGATCGGCGGTGACGCCCTGTCGCAGCACATTCTCGACACCATCATCGAACTGTCGGCCAAGCTGGCCCTGGGCATCGTCGCCGAAGGCGTGGAAACCGAAGTGCAGCGCGACTACCTGGCTCGCCATGGCGTGGACTTCCAGCAAGGGTACCTGTTCGCCCGCCCCATGCCCGCCAGCGAGCTGCTGCTGGCCCTGGCCGCCCGCCCGGGCAGCCCGCAGTTGCCGCAAGACAGTGCCCCTGAGATCATGCGCGGCTGATCCACCCGCTCACTTTCCGTTTTCCGAGGCATTCGTGTCAAAAGGCATTATTTCGTCGGTCATGGCGTCCTGTCTGTTCGCCGTGATGTATTTCTATACCTCCTTCCTCAAGCCCCTGGACGGCGAGGAGATCTTCGGCTGGCGGACCCTGCTGACCCTGCCCTGCCTGACGCTGTTCATGCTGGCATCCAGGGATTGGAAGCGGGTCGGCGAGCTGCTCGGGCGGGTGCGCCGCACGCCGCTGCTGTTGCTCGGCATGGTCGGCACCTCGTGGTTGATGGGCGTGCAATTGTGGCTGTTCCTCTGGGCGCCGCTGCACGGGCGCAGCCTGGAGGTATCCATGGGCTACTTCCTGTTGCCGCTGGCCATGGTGCTGACCGGGCGCGTGGTCTATGGCGAGCGCCTGTCGCGCCTGCAGAAGGTCGCGGTGAGCTTTGCCGCGCTGGGGGTTGGCCACGAGCTGTACCAGCACGGCAGTTTTGCCTGGGAAACCCTGCTGGTGATGATCGGCTACCCGATCTACTTCGTCCTGCGGCGGCGTTGCCGCACCGACCACCTGGGCGGCCTGTGGTGCGACATGTGCCTGTTACTGCCCTGGGCCCTGTACTTCGTCATCCAGGGCCCGCTGTCGGCAACCGATCTGGCCGAGCATCCAGGCTTGTACGGCCTGATCCCGCTGCTCGGGGCGATCAGCGCCTGCGCCCTGATCGCCTACGTGCTGGCCAGCCGCCTGCTGCCGTTCAGCCTGTTCGGCCTGCTCAGCTACGTCGAGCCGGTGTTGCTGGTAGGCGTGGCCCTGCTACTGGGCGAGACCATCGGCCCCGACCAGTGGCTCACCTACCTGCCAATCTGGGCCGCCGTGCTGGTACTGGTGCTCGAGGGCTTCAAGCACCTGCTGCGCCAGCGTCGGCGTTCGGTGTAAGGCGTACCTGGCGGACCCGGCGCTCCTCCACCGCCACCACGGTCATGCTCCAGCCATTCCAGGCCAGGTGATCACCCACCACCGGCAAGCGGTCCAGCAAGCTCATCACCAGGCCCGCCAGGGTCTGGTAGTCCTCGGTGGCACGGGCGGCAAAGCCGGTGCGCGCCTGGACCTGGGCCAGGTTCAAGGCACCGCTGACCACAAAACCGTCCGCCTCCTCGATCACACCTGGCCCCTCCACCTCGCTTGCGTCCGGCAGTTCGCCGGCAATCGACTCGAGAATATCGGTCATGGTCAACACACCGATGAAATCACCGAACTCGTTGACCACGAAGGCGATGTGCGTCGACTGCCCGCGCATCTGCTCCAGGGCGTTAAGGATGCTGAAGCTCTCCAGCAGGTTCAGCGGCGCACGGGCCAGGGCTTCCAGGCCGGGCTGGCTGCCGGACAGCAGCTCCTTGAGCAGCTCCTTTTTGTGCACGAAGCCCAGCGGTTCCTCGATGTGGCCGTCACGGATCAGCGGCAGGCGCGAGTACGGCGAGTTGACCAGCGCCTGGGTGATGGCTTCGCCCGGCTGCGACAGGTCGATGGCATCGACCTTGGCGCGGGCCGTCATCACCGTGCGGATCGGCCGCTCGGCCAGATTCAGCACACCGCTGATCATCACCCGCTCACGGCGGTCGAACACCACCTGTTCTTCGCCACCCTCGACCAGGTCGGCGATTTCCTCGCCCACCTCGTCAGCCTCCACCCGGCGCCCGCCCATCAGGCGCAGCACGGCATGGGCGGTGCGTTCACGCAGCGGCCGGTGCTGCTGCACACTGCGTTTGCGGCGGGCACGGGCCAGCTGGTTGAACAGCTCGATCAGCAACGAGAAGCCGATGGCCGCATACAGGTAGCCTTTGGGGATATGGAAGCCCAGGCCTTCGGCGGTGAGGCTGAAGCCGATCATCATCAGGAAGCCCAGGCACAGCATGATCACTGTCGGATGGGCGTTGACGAAACGGGTCAACGGCTTGCTGGCGACGATCATGATGCCGATGGAGAAGATCACCGCGATCATCATCACCGACAAGTGCTCGACCATGCCCACGGCGGTGATCACCGCATCCAGCGAGAACACCGCATCCAGCACGACAATCTGCGCCACGATCGGCCAGAACGCGGCATGGCGGGTCACGCCGCCGCTTTGGGCAACATGGCCCTCGAGGCGTTCGTGCAGTTCCATGGTGGCCTTGAACAACAGGAACACACCACCGAACAGCATGATCAGGTCACGGCCGGAGAAGGTCTTGCCGAACACCTCGATCAGCGGCGCGGTTAGGGTCACCATCCACGAGATGCTGGCCAGCAGGCCAAGGCGCATGATCAGCGCCAACGACAGGCCGATCACCCGGGCGCGGTCGCGCTGGTGCGGCGGCAGCTTGTCGGCAAGGATGGCGATGAACACCAGGTTGTCGATACCAAGCACCAGCTCGAGGACGATAAGCGTCAGCAGGCCTAGCCAGGCCGTGGGGTCGGCTAGCCATTCCATTAGCGGGTACTCACAGGGGATGCGTCACGAGGACGGGGGAAGGAGGGCCGGGATGGCCAGGGACTGGGGGGCTCCGCGAAGGTGCTCATAGGGACCTTGATAACAATTAGGGACGACGATCCTACAATCGAAGCAGAATTTTCCGATAGCGCAAAACTATTACAAAAGCTGTAAAGGGTTTGACTCAGGCTTCAGGCCCCCGCGGGGAGGCTTCGGCCTGCGCAGTCCTGGCGTTGGCCGGTGGCGTCAGGCGCAGCACCCGGTCGCGGCCGCCCTCGGCGAGCAGGTATCCACCCTTGCCATCCGGGACGATGGCCTGCGGCGCCTTCAGGTAGCTGAGAACCGTGTGGCGCGTACCATCACCATCGATACGCAACAGCCGCGCACGATGGGTCGAATCCTCGCTGATCCACAGCCCGCGCTGGTCGCAGAGCAGGAAGGTCGGGTTGCGCAGACCTTCGATCACCACCGGGTCATTCCCGCCTTCGCTCAACGCACGAATCTTGCCGGTGGCCTTTTCGGTATACAGCAGACGCCCGTCGGCGCAACGGGTCAGGCCCTCGGTTTCGGTGAGTCCCGAGCGCAACACGTCGAGCTCGCCGCTCTGCCAATCATATCGCATCAACCGCCCATCCCCCTTGCGGTCCTCGATGGCGTAAAGATGCAGGCCATCGTTATACAGCCCCTGCACGTTGTTGCCGTCAAACAGCTGACTGACCTGGCCATCGCGCGACACGCTGACCGGTGCCCCGCCGATCTCCTGGCTGAACGCCCAGCCACCGTCGACAGCGACCATGCCGTCCGGCTTGGACAGGCCTTCGAGCACTACCATCCGGTCCCCCTCGGCAGTAATGCGCAGGATGCTGCCCTTGCCGCCGTTCAGCTCGCGACTGACCAGCAGGCTGCCGTCGTCCTGAGGCAGCAGCGAAGCGGCCCGGGTCACCGAGTTGTGCAGCACCTGCACGTTCCAGCCCTCGGCGGCCTGCACCGGGTAGAAGCTCTGCCAGGCGAAAAAGCCCACGCTACAGGCCACCAGGCCGGTGGTGACCGCCAGGGCGAGGCGGACACCGCGCTTGCGTTGCACATGCATCATCAAATCGGCTCCTGGAAAGTGCGGGCGATGCTAGCAAGGTGATGTGAAAAAAATGTCGATGCCACGATTTCCAGGCATTTTCCTACACACATCATTCAGCAAATGGATACCGAGTATTTCAACATTTAATTTGTGGATGACAGCGCCCGCCCCCTATGCTGTCCCGGCATCCCCTGCACGCACCGGCCGGTGTGGTCCAAGGCATGGGGAGAGAACAACAAAGTCGAGACCGTTCATGTCGAAATCCTCCTACTTCGCCCCCCACGGTGGGCACCCGGCTCAGACCGAGCTGCTGACTGACCGTGCCATGTTCACCGAAGCCTATGCCGTAATCCCCAAGGGCGTGATGCGTGACATCGTCACCAGCCACCTGCCGTTCTGGGACAAGATGCGCATGTGGGTCATCGCCCGCCCGCTGACCGGTTTCGCCGAGACCTTCTCACAGTACATCGTCGAAGTCGCTCCCGAAGGCGGCAGCGAGCGCCCTGAACTGGACCCGAACGCCGAAGCGGTGCTGTTCGTGGTCGAAGGCGAGATCGACGTCACCGTCGAAGGCAAGCACCATACCCTCGTGCCGGGCGGCTATGCCTTCCTCGCCCCCGGCGCCGACTGGAGCCTGCGCAACAACAGCAAGGCCAACGTCACCTTCCACTGGCTGCGCAAGCACTACCAGAAGGTCGAGGGTCTGCCGGTTCCCGAGTCGTTCGTCACCCACCGCGACAACGCCACCGTCATCGAGATGCCGGGCACCGATGGCGCCTGGAAGACCACCCGTTTCGTCGACATGGCCGACATGCGCCACGACATGCACGTGAACATCGTGACCTTCCAGCCCGGCGGCGTGATCCCGTTCGCCGAGACCCATGTCATGGAACACGGCCTGTACGTCCTGGAAGGCAAGGCGGTGTACCGCCTGAACCAGGACTGGGTCGAGGTCGAGGCCGGTGACTTCATGTGGCTGCGCGCCTTCTGCCCGCAAGCTTGCTACTCCGGCGGCCCGGGTCCGTTCAGCTACCTGCTGTACAAGGACGTCAACCGTCACGTGCACCTGACGCTCAACCCGCAGCGTTGATGACCTTGCAGGAGCGGCAGCCCGCCGCTCCTGCAGTCTTGAGCCATACTGAGCGGACAATCCTCTTCCGGCTTCCCGCCATGACCTTCCATCGCCTTCTTCTTGTCCTGCTGCTCCTGCTGCCGGGCGCGTTGCCGTGGGCAGACGATTGGCAACTCGCGCACCAGGAAGATGGCATCGACGTCTACCTGGCCAGCGTCAGCGGTTCGGCCTACCAGCAGTTTCGCGGCGTCACCCGGATCAAGGCCAGTGTCCGTACCCTGAGCGACCTGCAGGAAAACCTGCGCGTGGCCTGCAAATGGCTGTACGCCTGCGCCGACATGCGCCTGCTGGAAGTGGACGGCGATACCACCTGGGTCTACCTGACCACCGCCCTGCCCTGGCCAGCCAAGCCCAGAGACATGGTGCTCAAGGTGCGCACCGAGCGCCTGGACGACGACACCTTGATCCGCCATCTGAGCGCCGAGCCTGGGCGGGTACCGACCGAGCCCGGGCTGATCCGCGTGCGCCGCCTCAGCGGCGAATGGACCATGCGCCCCTTGGGCGAGCGCGAGACCGAAGTCACCTATCAGCTGCGTGCCGACCCGGCCGGTGATGTGCCGGGTTGGCTGGCCAACCGTTTCGTGGTGGATGCGCCGATGGTCACCCTGCGCACCCTGCGCGCCGTGGCCGAACGCCAGCCGTAAAGCTCAGCGGCTGCGCAGCAGCAGCGACGCCGCAGCGCAGGCCAGCAGCGCCACGCACGACAGGTAGAACGCATCCGAATAGGCCATCAGGTACGCCTGCTCGCGCACGCTCTGGTCGATCAACGCCAGCGTCTGCATGACCTGTGGCGACTGCGGGTCGACCATGCCGCCCGGCAGGCGCTGTTGCAGCGCGCCGTCGAACAGCGTCAGCCCTTCGCCGACCCGCACCGAATGAAAGCGCTCGCGCTGCGACACCAGTTGCGTCAGCAACGCCGTGCCCAGCGCGCCGCCGAGGTTGCGCAGCATCGAGATCAGCGCCGAGGCCGAGCCGGCCTGGGCCTTGTCCAAGCCTTTCACCGCCAGGACCGACAGCGCCACCATGATCAGCGGCTGGCCGATGCCGCGCACCACGGTCGAGGGGATGATCACATTACTGCCCGAGTCCACTGTCAGCGTCGATCCCAGCCAACAGCCCAGGGCCATGATGGCAAAGCCGCTGGCCACCAGCAGCTTGGCGTTGAGCCAGCGCATCAGCCGGGGCAGCAGCGGCGCCAGCAGTAGCTGGACCATGCCGTAGGCGATCAGGCTCTTGCCGATCTCGCTGGCGCTGTAGCCCTGCACCAGCGATAGGTAGTTGGGCACCAGGAACACCAGGCCGAAGGTGGCCGCGCCGAACACCGCCATGGCCAGGCTCGACACGCCGAAATTGTAGCTGCCCAGCAGCCGCAGGTTGATGAACGGCCGCGCGCCCCACAACTGACGCTGGATGAACAGCGCCAGGGCGATCACTGCGACGAGGCTGAAGCCGACGATGAAGCGGGACTCGAACCAGTCCTTGCGCCCCCCCTCCTCCAGCACCACCTGCAATGCCCCCAACCCCAGCGCCATGGCCACGATGCCCAGCCAGTCGGCCTGGCGCAAAGCGCCGCGGTCTCCGGCCTGGCCCTTGATCGACCAGGCCACCGCCGCCAGCAGCGCCACCCCCGGCGGCAACTGCAGCAGGAAGATCCAGCGCCAGGAGTACATGTCGGTGAGCCAGCCGCCGATCGACGGCCCGGCGGCCTGGGCCACGCTGTTGGACAGGCTGAACAGCGCCATGCCCAGCGCCAGGCGGCTGGCCGGCAGCTCGGTGATGATCAGTTGCATCGACAGCGGGATCAGCACCGCGCCCGAGGCGCCCTGGATCACCCTCAGGCTGATCATCGCCTCCAGGCTGCCGGCCAGGGCGCAGCTCACCGAGCTGACCAGGAACACCGCTGAGCCCACCAGCATTACCCGGCGCAAGGAGAACACCTGCACCAGCCAGGCAGTCAGCGGAATCATGCTGATCTCGGCGACCAGGTACGCGGTCGAGATCCACGACCCTTCCTCGAAGCTCGCCCCCAGCGCCCCCTCGATCTCAGGCAGGGCGGCGCTGGTGACATGGACGTTCATGCCAGCCATGAAACAGCCGAACAGGCCGCCGATCACCGCCACCCAGGCGCGCAGGGAGACCTTGTCCTCAGCGCTCATGGCGGGCCTGCCGGGTGTCGACGGTGGCGACCACCGACATGCCGGGCAGCAGCCGTGGGCTGTCCTCGCCCTGCGGATCGAGGTGGATGCGCACCGGAAAGCGCTGGACGATCTTGGTGAAATTGCCGGTGGCGTTGTCCGGTGGCAGCAGCGCGAACACCGCGCCGGAGCCTGGAGATACGCTGTCCACCGTGCCGCGCCAGTGCTGGCCGAAGGTGTCAACCTCAAGCGTCACCGGCTGGCCGGGGCGCATCTGCGCCAGCTGGGTTTCCTTGAAGTTGGCCACCACGTACGCCTGCGCCACCGGCACCACCGCCAGCAGCGGCAGGCCGGGGGTGATGTACTGCTGCTGGCGCACCTTGCGCTGGCCGACCACGCCATCGAAGGGCGCGCGGATTTCGGTGTCGGCCAGGGCGCTGCGGGCCAGGTCGGCCTCGGCAGCAGCCTGGTCGAGGTCGGCCTGGCGCTGCAGCAACTCGGCCTCCAGCTGCTTGCCCTGCTGCTCGAGCATGGCCTTGCGTGCGTGCTGGCGGGCCAGTTCGGCATCGGCGGCGCGCTGCAGCGCCTGAGACTGGATGCGGGTGGCGCGGGCCTGCTCCATCCGCTGCACACTGACCGCCTGCCATTGCGCCAGGTGCTGGTAACGCTGCCAGTCGGCCTCGGCCCGCTGCGCCTCGCCACGGCTACCACCGCGTTCGGCATCGGCGCGGGCGATGGCGTGAGTCTGTTCATCTTGCTCGGCGACGAAAGCACGCAGGCGCATACGCTGCACCTGCAACGCCGCCTCGCTGACCGCCAAGTGCGCCTCGGCCTTGCGCAGGCGGTCGCGAAAATCGCGCTCGTCCAGGCGTACCAACAGGTCGCCGGCCTTGACCGTGGCGTTGTCCGCCACCGCCACCTCGGCCACGTAGCCACTGACCCGGGCACTGATTGGCGCCCAGTCGGCGCGCACGTAGGCGTCGTCGGTCTGTTCCAGGAAACGCCCGTCGAGCCACCAGTAGGCGCCATAGGCCGCCACCAGCAACCCCAGGCCCCCGGCCAGGCCGAAGCGCAGCAGGCGCTGGCGGCGCCTGGCGCGGATTTGCTCGAGGGTGTGCTGGGGATCTGGGCTGACCGCCTGGTTCATGCTGGGCTCCATCCGATGGGGGGAGCGCCAGAGTACGGAATCTGAGATTGTCATTCGCTCGCGAATAGGCTTTTGATCGTCGCAAAATGGACAGCAGATCAACCCTCCGAGCGGACCACTTTCAATGTTGCAAGAATGCCACCACCTGCTCTGTGGCCGTTATCGGATCTTCCTGCATGAAGCAGTGCCCACCCGCTACCTGCTGCGCGCTCACCTGGCCATTGAGCGCCACCAGGCGCTGCACCGAGTGCGGCACGAACGGATAGGTGTGCTCGCCGTACAGGATCCGCGTCGGCGTGTGGATACGGCTCAGTTGCTGCCACATGCGCTCAGGGAACGAGCTGAAGATCTCCACCTCACGGCTGGGCCGGCACTTGAGCACCACTCCCTCCCCGCAATCGCCGATGGCATGCTCCACATAGGCCTGCAAGGCCGCATCGGTCCAGCCCTTGAAGATACCGCGCCCCTGCAGCGAGGCCTGGGCCGCCTCACGGTCGGGCCAATGACTGCGGCGGGTGGCCGCCTTGCGCGCCAGGGCATGACGCCGATGCAAGCCGACCATGGCGGCGGCCCCCATCACCCCGATCATGCGCCGGCTGAACAGGACCGGATCCAGCAACACCGCACGCCGGAACAGCTGCGGCTCGGCGGCCAGGATCAAGCCGGTGAGCACGCCGCCGAAACTGTGGCCCAAGGCAAAGCGCGGCACGTCGCCGTATTCGCCGCGGCCGGCCTCGAAGGCCTCCACCGCCAGTGCTGCGGTGCGGTTCCAGCCAAGGAACACGCCACCATGGTCGCTGTCGCCATGGCCCTGGACATCGCTCAGCCACAGGTCGAAATGTTCGCCCAGACGCATCAGCATGGGCTGGTAGGCCAGGCTGCAGAAGCCATTGCCATGCAGGAAATGCAGCAGCGGCCTGCCACTGGCGGGGGTGCGCCATCCGCGCAGGGTGAAGCCTTCGGCGCATTCATGGGACCAGGGAATCAACTCCATCGACTGCACTCATCAGTTCTAGGAAAACGCCGATTCTACAAACAGCAACGGATACAGTGAAATCACCAGCAGCACGGCCATCAGGACATTGAACAGCACCACCGCGCGCGGATTGCGCAGCAGGTTGCGCAAGGCACTGCCGAACATCACCCAGATGCCGACGCTGGGCAGGTTCACCAGGGCGAACACCGTGGCGATGACGATCACGTTGAACACGTAGCCCTGGGCCGGGGTGTAGGTGGTGATCGCCCCGATCGCCATCACCCAGGCCTTCGGGTTGACCCACTGGAACGCCGCGGCTCCCCAGAATCCGAGCGGTTTGCGGCTGCCATTGGTGTCGCCGGACATCGGCCCTGAGGTGGCAATCTTCCAGGCCAGGTACAACAGGTAGCCCGCGCCCGCGTAGCGCAGGATGCTGTACAACGGTGGCCAGGCCTTGAACACCTCGCCAAGCCCAAGACCAACCGCCAGCACCATCACCATGAAGCCGACGCTGATGCCCAGCGCGTGGGGAATCGTGCGGCGCACGCCAAAATTGACCCCCGAGGCCAGCAGCATGGTGTTGTTCGGACCGGGGGTAATGGAAGAGACGAAGGCGAACAGGACGAACGCGCTGAGCAGATCGAGCGAGGCAAGCATGGCGGCAGTTTCCGGCTTTTCTGATTATCGAAATGCCACGGTAGCGGAGGGCTGGGGGGAATGACCGGTACAGTTGCATGAAATTCAGTGGATACACATTTCTGAGCTGGTTGTATGGCTTGAAGCCTCTGTTTGTCTTGAGATCGAGCGCCGCCCGCGCGGCGCATCGCGGATGAATCCGCTCCTACATTTGTTGCAACGTGACCATGCCTGATAGGCCATGGTTGTTAGCCTTGTGCGCTCGCCGCGATGTTTCGCTGGGCATTGCCGCCGCCCCACTCATCTCATGACATGCGCCAAAGCTGGCAACCATGGCCTGACAGGTTCGGCACGTTGCAACGAATGTAGGAGCGGATTCATCCGCGATGCGCCGCGCGGGCGGCGCTCGATCTCACAGGCGCTGAAATCTCAAGTCGAACACCCCTTTACCCAGATCGCATCCCAGTGCGGGTAGCTACCCACCCTGTCCACTAACCCGGCTCGCAACGGATTAGCAATGATGTACCTTGCAACCATGACTACATCTTCCTCCTTTCGTAAGGCACGATCGTGATAACCGGCTTGCCAGACGGGTGTTGATCTGAGCCCAACTTTATGCAGTTCATGACTGGATCGTGCCTTGAAGTAACGCATCAACGTGCCCAGCGTCACATTTTTCAAATCAACCAACCAATGAAGATGGTCAGGCATCACTACCCAGGCCAGTGACTGGCAACTACCTTCCTGGTCAGCCAGGCGCAGATACTTGACTACCGTACGCGCGTGGCGGAGATCGACGAACAAGGGTCGGCGACGATGAGTTACTGTGGTCAGCAGATAGAACCTACCGAACTCTGAGTATCTGCCGCGACGGAGGTGGCTACCTTTTGGGGTTGGCATGTGGGTCGTCCTGAATGGCGTACACCGAACCAGCATAGTGCTAGCGATCACGGACTGGACAGAGGAGTCTTTTCAATACTTTTCGAAGGCGACTTGAGGCACAGCAAATCATCTACCAGGCAACTGGCGGCCGTCCCTGACACTACTGACCGCCTTCGCACCCTCTCCCGTACAAGGAAGCCCCATCATGTCCGTGACCATCCGCCCCGCAGTGCTGGCCGACGCCGCCCAGATCCTGGCCTTCATCACCGAGCTGGCCGACTACGAGCGCGCCCGCCACGAAGTGGTGGCGTCCCTCGCCGACATCGAGCACAGCCTGTTCGACGCAGGCAGCACGGTGCGTAGCCTGATTTGCGAGCGCGACGGCCAGGCCATCGGGTTCGCCGTGTATTTCTACAGCTACTCCACCTGGCTGGGGCGCAACGGTATCTACCTCGAGGATCTCTACGTCACCCCGCAGCAACGCGGTGACGGCGCGGGGCGCAAGCTGCTGCGGCATATCGCCCGGGAGGCGGTGGAAAACGGCTGTGGGCGCCTGGAGTGGAGCGTGCTGGACTGGAACGAGCCGGCCATCGGTTTCTACCAGTCTCTGGGCGCCGAGCCACAGGACGAGTGGATCCGCTATCGTCTCGACGGCGAGCGCCTGCGTCAGTTCGCCGAGGGCTGACGCGCCTCGCCCGGAAACGCCGTCTGGGCCAATACCGGCACCTCGACGCGGCTGCGCTGGCCGCCGCGCTCGATCACCAGGCCGCGACCCTCGATAGCCATCAGGCGCACCCCGCGAGCCAGCTCCTCGCCACTGCGCACGGCGCGTGCCGGGCCGCCGTCGAGGCTGACGATGGCCACGGCGCCTTGGCTGCCGGCCATCACCCCGCTGACCTGGATCTGCACCTGCTGGGGAATATCGGCAAACCATCGCCCGGCCGCTGTTTCGGCTACTACCGGGGTGTCGGCAGCCCGGGCCGTGGCCTGACTCGCCGCTGGCGGCCACAACAGTTGCCCCCAGGTCGCCAGCCCGGCCATCGCGACCAGTAGCCCCAGCGCCTGCAACAACAGCCCGAGTGACAAGTTGGGACGAACGATACGCATGGTCACGCGCTCCTTGTGTGCCTGCGCCCAAGCATACCGGGTGATTCTCACGGTTTTGTTTCACACGCCGATCATCTTGCTCGGGCAAGCTGCCTTGCCAGGACAAGGAGCGCCCCGTGAACGGACAACGTGGTTTCACCCTGATAGAACTGATGGTGGTGTTGGTGATTGTCGGCATCGCCAGCGCCGCCATCAGCCTGAACATCCGCCCCGATCCGGGCAAGCAGTTGCGCGCAGATGGCGAGCGCCTGGCGCGCTTGCTGGAGCTGGCGCAAAGCGAAGCCCAGGCCGACGGTCAGCCGCTGCGCTGGCAGAGCGACCGCGACGGCTACCGCTTCGTGCGCGCCGATGGCCAGGTGCTGGCGGAGGGACCACTCAAGCCGCGCCGCTGGCAGGCCGAGACGGTGAAGGTGCAGGCCGAGCCCCGTGGCGCGGTATGGCTCGATGGCGAGTGGATCGGCGCCCCCCTGACCCTGCGCCTGCACAGCGGCACGCTGCGGCTGGAACTGGCGCGCAACGCCGCCGGGCAGGTGCGGGTGAGCCCTCCATGACCGGCCAACGCGGTTTTACCCTGATCGAAGTGATGATCGCCATCCTGCTGATGGCGGTGGTCAGCCTGATCGCCTGGCGTGGCCTGGACAGCGTCAGCCGCGCCGACCAGCACCTGCGCCAGGCCAGCGATGACCATCAGGCGGTGATGCGTGTGCTGCAGCAGTTGGAGCGCGACCTGGCCTTGCGTGCCACGGTGGAACTGGTCGAGCCGGTCTTGCCCGGCCACGAGCCGTCGGGCAAGCCCTTGCTGCCCGCCATGCGTGTCCGCGCCGAGCGCCTGGAGCTGGTGCGCGCCGGTGCCGTGTCTGGCAGCGGCCTGCAGCGGGTGCGTTGGTATGTGCGCGGCAGCACCTTGTACCGCGCCGCCGCGCCACTGCGCGAAGGCTTCCCATTGCCCGCACCGAAAGCCGCGGTGGCGGTGCTGGACAACGTCAGCGCATTCAGCCTGCGCACCTGGCAGGCCAAGGGCGGCTGGCGCTCCCCGGCCAGCGAGGCCGACGACAACCCCGTCGGGCTCGAGGTGCGCCTGAACCGGCGCGGTCCCCAGGGCGAGGAACACTACCGCCAGGTGCTGGGGCCATTCAACTGACCAGCACCACCCCGCCGGGCAGTTCCAGGCAGCGCGCGCCATAGGCGACACGGATCAGTTCGGCGGCCTGGCGCAACTGATCGAAACTGAACCGCGCCTGCACCCTGCGGCGCCCCAGTGATGGGTTGAGCAGTACCAGGCGCCCGGGGCGGTAGCGGTTGATCTCGTCGATTACCTGGGTCAATGGTGCATCACGGAACACCAGCATGCGCTCGCGCCAGGCCGTCACCTGGCCAATGTCGAAGGCCTCGGGCACGCCGACGCCTTGCGCGCCATAACGCAACTGGCGGCCGGCCGGCAGCGCCTCGAGCCGGCCCTGGGCAAAGATGCGCAGCTCGCCACTCAGGCAGGTGACGCACACGCCATCGTCGTCCTCGCGCACATTGAATCGGGCCTGCTCGGTACTGATCACCCCTTCCTGCGCCCGCACCTGCATGGGCTGGCGGGCCTGCACTTCGATTTCGCCTGCCAGCAGGGCGATACCCTGTGCCTCGCGGCTGACGCGTGTGCGCACGTTCAGTTCCAGTTCGATGCCAGGCGCCAGTTCGACCCGCTGCTGCTCATCCACCTGGGTGGCGAACGCCGCAGGCGGCGCCATGGCCTCGTCCAGCCAGCCGCCACGCCAGGCAACCACCGCCAGTGACGCGGCCAGCGCCCCGCCCAACAACGCCCGGCGCCCGAGCAGCGGCGCCGATGGCGCCTGGCTGGCTTGCTGCGCCGCTGGCCCGAGCAAACACCAGAGCTGACGCGCCTGGGCGAACGCCTCGGCGTGCGCCGGGCTGCGTGCACACCACTGGCGCAGGGCCTGGGCATCGGCCTGGGTAGCCTGGCCGGAGGTCAGCCGCAACAGCCAGCCCTGGGCCTGGCGCTGCAAGTCGGGATCGGGCGGAATCTGGGGCATGATGCTCACATGAAGAGGTCGACTATCGTTCAAGACGGTTTTCCCGCGCCGGGACCGAAGCGCTGAAACACTTTTCTGTCCAGACGCATCGCGCAATGCCCCAGTGCCGCCTTGAGTTCCTTCTCCACGGTGCGTGTGGAAATGCCGAAGCGCTGGGAGATTTCCTGGTGCGAGGCCTCCTCCAGCCGCGCGGCGATGAAGATCCGCCGACGTCGGGCCGGCAGCTCGTAGAGCGCGCCCAACAGGCTCTGGATCTCGCGCTGACCGCCGACGATGCGTGCCGGGTCCTGGTCCTCGGCCACCTGCAGCAGCGTTTCGATCTCCGCGCCGGTGAGCAGCCGGGCATCGGCCTCGCGGCGGTCGGCGGCAACGTTCAAGGCCATGCGGTACAGGTAGGCACCAGGCTTGTGCAGGTCGTGCGCGGCGTCCATGCGATCCACGCGCAAGTAGGTTTCCTGCAGCACGTCGTTGGCCAGGTCGTCCGAGCCGAGCCGCCGCCTCAGACGGACCCTGAAGGTGTCGTAGGAGGTCAGAAACAGCTTGACCAGCGCACTGTCCCGAGGTTTGTTCATGCCGCCGCAGCTCCTTGCGAAAGAGGGCAATCCATAGGTTCCGGGCGCAGCAACAGGGTCAGCGGCTGTGCCAGTGAAGTCGGCGGCGCCTGCTCCAGGCGCACCGCCCGCAGCCGCTCGACCAGCGCGGCATCGCGGGCAAAGTCGCCCGTGGAGGCCAGCAGCCGGCTCTGCACCAGCTGCCCGCTGGCATCGATCCAGACCTGCACGGCCGCCCGGTAGCTGCCCGGGCGGGTCGACGGCCAAGCGCACAGGGCGCGCTCGACCGCGTGTTGCAATGCCACCGCATAACTGCCCGACGCCGGGCCTTCACTCCGACCACGCCCGGGCGTTGTGCGCAGGCGCAACGGTTGCAGGGTGAATCCACCGCTGCCGTGGCGCGCCTGCAGACCGGTACCTTGCAACAAGCGCTGCAAACCCTCGCGCGGCGTGTAGCGGCCGCGCAGCGGGCTGGAGCGCTGGCCGGCGAGCAACGCCTGGTCGACCAGCACCGCCAGGCCACTCTGCCGGCCGAAGCTGTCCAGCGCCCGGTCCAGCGCCTGCGCCGGTAGGTCGAAGGTCAGTAACGACTGGCCACGCGCCCCTGGCGCCGCCACCAGCCAGGCCAGTATCAGCGCGCCGGCCACAAGCAATGCACGCACGGGAGATCAGGCCTCCTTGCTGGCCGCCGTCGCCGGGGGAAACGTCATCCTGGGGCCTGTGTATGACGCTGTGGTGACAGGCCTCGGCAATCAAAGCTTCACCCCGTCCCATGCTGGCAGCGAATAGACTGGCGCAAGGAATGACTGCACGGAGAAGCACCATGATTCGACTGTCGCTGATCACTTTGCCGCTGCTGCTGGCCTGCGCCCTGCCGGCGCTGGCCGAACCGTCCAAGGGCTGCATCGACGTGCAGGTCGGGCAATCGCGGGCACTGGCCTACGATTGTCTGACCCGACAGCTGCAAGGGGCCGATCCGCGCGCCGCCAAGGGCCTGCGCGATCAGCTCGACCCGGTCAGGCAGATGCAACGCAGGGCACCAAACCAGATGGGCTTGGCGACACCGGCAGCGACCTCGACGCGCATGGGCAACAGCTTTGGCAGTTCGGTGTTGCCACAGCGGCCTTGATGGGTCTGACGATGGATCTACAGCGCTTGATCTCACAGGCGCTGCAACTCTCCCGCCAGTCACCAACCACTACCCCTCCCTGCGCAACAGATAGGTATCCATGATCCACCCCTTGCGCCGCCGCGCCTCATCGCGCAACTGAAGGATGCGCCCCTTCACCGCCTGCAACGGCCCGCTCACCAGCAGCTCGTCCGGCGTGCCCAGGTAGGCGCCCCAGTAGATCACCAGTTGCGGATCATCCAGGGCGGCGAACGCGCACTGGCCATCGAGCATCACCAGCACATTGTCGATCCGCGTCTGTTCGCCCAGGCGTCGCCCCGGCAGCACGGTCAGCGGCTCGCCGATACGGTTGAGCGGGATCTGGTGACGGGCGGCCAGCGCCTGGATGCTGCTGATGCCGGGAATCACCTGCAAGGCCAGCGTCAGGCCGCGTTCGCGGACCAGGTCGAGAATACGCAGGGTGCTGTCGTACAACGCCGGCTCGCCCCAAAGCAGGAACGCGCCGACATCATCGCTGCCCAGCTCATCCTCGATCAGCCGGGCGTACAATGCGGCGCGCTGGGCGTGCCAGTCCTGCACGGCGCCGACATAATCCGGCGCCTGGCCGTCCCGGCGCGGGTCCTCGACCTGCACCAGGCGGTAACTGCCCTCGGGCAGGTAGCGCTCGAGGATGGCCCGGCGCAGGCGCACCAGGTCGTCCTTGTCGCTGCCCTTGTCGAGCACGAAGAACACCGTGGCGCGCCGCAGCGCCTCCACCGCCTCGTAGGTGACCTGGCGAGGATCGCCCGGTCCGATGCCGATCAGTAGAAGCTGTTTCATCGCCTGCCCTGCCTGGTTGCCGGTGGTCATTGTCGACCGACCACCGGTCGTTTGGCAAAACGGGTCAGAGGATCGAGAAGTTGTAGCTGACAATGACCCGGGTTTCGTCCATGTCACGCGCCCACTTCTCGTAGTTGCTGCGGTAGGTGGAGTTGCGCAGGCGCACGCTGACGTCCTTGAAGGTGCCGCTCTGCACCTGGTACTTCAGCTCGCTGTCGCGTTCCCATTCCTTGCCTTCGGCGTTGCTGCCAGGGACCTTCACATTGTCGCCATTGATGTAGCGGGTGAAGAAGGTCAGGCCGGGTACGCCCAGAGCCTTGAAATCGTAGTCGTAGCGCACCTGCCAGGAGCGCTCCTGGGCGGCGGCGAAGTCGTTGACCTGGGCATAGTTGACCAGGTAGGGGTTGGTGCCGTCGAGGTACGGCATGGCGCTGTCGCCGTACATGCGCTGCCAGCCGGCGCTGAGCTTGTGCCCACCCAGGCTGTAGCCAAGCATGCCGCTGAAGGCGCGGTGGTCGATGCGCCCGGCACGGGCATTGCCGATGTCGTCGCTCTTGATCACCCGCAGGTCCGCCGACAGCGTGCCGACTTCCAGCGGCTGGCTGGCGACCAGCCCGAGGAAGTGCTGGCGGTAGATGTTTTCCAGCTTGGACACCTGGTACTGCGCGCTGACGCGGTCGTTGAAGCGGTAGTCGACGCCGGCCAGGTCGAAATGATCGGCCTCGATATCGCAGGCATAGCGCTTGTTCTTGCAGTGCACGCGGATGTCCTGGCGGTCGGTGGAGTCCCGCGCGGTGTACTGGTTCAGGCGTGCCAGGGTGAACTTGAGGTCGCGCACTTCCTCGGAGGTCAACCAGGCGCCATGGAACATGGTCGGCAGCAGGCGCCCGTCGTTGTACTTGAGCAGCGGCACGTCCGGCATCATCGAACCGTACTTTAATACCGTGTTGGACACCTTCACCTTGCCGGCGATGCCCATCTTGGCGTACTGGTCGGCGGAATGGCGCGGGTCGTGCCCGGACGACGGCAACAGGCCGCTATTGCTGTCGGCGGGACTGGAGTCGAGCTTGAAACCAATCATCCCCAGCGCATCCACGCCGAACCCGACCGGTCCCTGGGTATAACCGGACTGAACATTGAGAATAAAGCCCTGCGCCCACTCTTCGCGCTTCGACGCGCCTTGCTTGGAACTGGTGTGGCCGTCACGGAAGTCCCGGTTGAAATAGACATTGCGTGCTTCGACCTTGGCACTGCTGTCTTCAAGAAAACCGGCGGCCTGGGCGTTGACACCGGCACACAGGAAGAACAAGCCGGCAACTCGGCGCCCGGGGGCGAGGGGGAAAGGGGCAAACATGCGAAGGAACATCCAGAAGAAAGACGAAAAACCATCCGGGCAGTCATCTGCACCGGCACTACGCGATGAACGAATACACTTCGACCATCATCCATAATTTTCCGCCAAAGGCTCTAGCCTAAGCCATGGGACCATGGTCTAAGGTGGTTGGCCGGGTCTTTTCGAATAACGCGTAAAAAATCGGCAAAGTTCCCGAGTAATTGATAGAAAGTTTGCTGTTTACCCACTCGCAAGCGACTACTACACTCTCGCTTAGCGAACAGCTTTACCCATCCACGTGGCCGGCGTTCAGTCTGGTTTCATGTTCGTCACGTCCCGCCACGGCAGACTTACAGGAGTGAAGACAGTGTCCAGACTTGCAGAGTTTCGTGCTGCCGAAAAAGCGCTCAAGGAACAGATGGCACAACTGGAAGCGCTGAAAAAGGATGCCGGCCTTAAACGCGAAATCGAATTCGAGCAGAAACTAGTCGGCCTGATGAAAAGCTATGACAAGAGCCTGCGCGATATCATCGCCATTCTCGACCCGAAAGCCGTGACCCGCGCCCCGGCCGCGGTCAAGCAGCAACGCCGCCCGCGGGTGGTGAAGGTCTACGCGAACCCCCATACCGGCGAGCGGATCGAGACCAAAGGCGGCAACCACCGCGGGCTGAAAGCCTGGAAGGAACAGTACGGGGCGCAGACGGTGGAAAGTTGGGTGCGCTGATGAAACCTCGACACCTGCTTCACACTTTTTTCACACCCGCAGGCTCAGTATCGAACCAGCTAAAGGACTAGCGACCCCATCACGCGCCCGCACATGCGGGCCTCTAATTCCGGCGCCCCGCACTCGTGCGGGGCGCTTTCATTTGCGCTGCTGGTTGACTTCCGTATCATGGCAAACCTATTCAAGGCCCTGATTCCGGAGTACCCATGAGCCTGCACGATCTGCAAACCCTCCCCGGCGTGACCGCCCAACCAGACACCGCCACCGCCCAATTCGTGTTCAACCACACCATGCTGCGGGTCAAGGACATCGAGAAGTCCCTGGACTTCTACACCCGCGTGCTGGGCTTTCGCCTGGTGGACAAGCGCGACTTCCCGGAAGCGGCTTTCAGCCTGTATTTCCTGGCCCTGGTCGACCCGGCGCAGATTCCTGCCGATGACGCCGAGCGCCATCAGTGGATGAAATCGATCCCCGGCGTACTCGAGCTGACCCACAACCACGGCACCGAGAACGACCCCGAGTTCGCCTACCACAATGGCAACACCGACCCGCGCGGCTTCGGCCACATCTGCATTTCGGTACCGGACGTACGTGTTGCCTGCGCCCGCTTCGAGGCGCTGGACGTCCCGTTCCAGAAGCGCCTGCAGGATGGCCGCATGAACCACCTGGCCTTCGTCAAGGACCCGGACGGCTACTGGGTCGAGGTCATCCAGCCGACCGAACTCAAGGGCTGATACCCACCGGTCGCGCTCGTCGGGCCGGGAACTCCCGGCCCCTCGCTGTGGTATATGGAAGTAACGCCTGTTCCAAGCCACAGCGAGGTAAGGACGATGCAAACCCTTCACTGTGAATACCGCGACCACACCATCACCGCCAGCGTGATGCCCCACCCCGACTCTCCCCTGCCCTATGCTGCAGGCTGCGTGATCACCGACCCTGCCGGCCACAGCAGCAGGCGACTATCGATGCCGATGAAATTCTTCGCCGACCTGGAGAACGCCCAGCACGTGTCCCTGGCCCATGGCCGGGCGCTGGTTGACCAGCAGCTGGATGAGAAGGATCAGCGGGTGTTCTGATAACCCCACGCCAGCAGCCAGCACCCACAGAGATTGCGCTTCGCTCACAGGCAAAGCGAGCAGTGTGGGAGCCGGCTTGCCGGCGATACGGCGCCCTTCTATACCCAATCATCCTTCACGGGCATACGCCACGGCAGCCGCCACCTGTTCGGCTGTCGGCCGGACCCCGGTGTACAACACGAACTGCTCCAGCGCCTGAAGCGCGATGACGTCGAGGCCGGTGATCACCGGTTTGCCCAGCGCCTCGGCGGCGCGGATCAGCGGTGTGCGTGCAGGCAGGGCAACCACATCGAATACCCGCTCGGCCGCCGCGATTGCGGTTTCGCTGAAGGCCAGCTGGTCGGCCTCCGGACCCCCGGCCATGCCGATCGGCGTGACGTTGATCAGCATCGGCGGGCAACGGTCCTGCAGTTCAGGCAGCCAACGGTAGCCGCAAACATCCGCCAGTTGCCGCCCGGCCTGCTCGTTGCGGGCGACGATGATGCCGTCGCGAAAACCAGCGTCGCGCAGCGCGCTGGCCACCGCCTTGGCCATGCCACCGCTGCCGCGCAGGGCGAAGCCGGTCGCCGGGTCGACCCGCCGCTCGGCCAGTAGCTGCCGTACCGCCAGGTAGTCAGTGTTGTAGGCCTTCAGATGGCCTGCGGTATTGACCAGGGTGTTCACCGAGTCGATGGCCGCCGCCGAGGGGTCGACCTCGTCCACCAACGCCAGGCAGGCTTCCTTGTAGGGCATCGATACGCCGCAACCGCGAATACCCAGGGCGCGGATGCCGGCCACGGCGGCCGGCAGGTCCTGGGTGGTCATGGCCTTGTAGTAATAGTCCAGGCCCAACTGCTGATACAGATGGTTGTGAAAGCGCACGCCGAACGTACCGGGGCGCCCGGCCAGGGAAATGCACAACACGGTGTCCCTGCTCGGTGAATGGCTCATCGCGGTTCCTCTGTCATGGCTGAATCGATTGCGCCAGCGTACCAGACCCCGCCGCCGGTCGCCCCTTACACAACCTTTACCCTTTGCCATGGCGCGGTTGACCGAGAGTGCGGTCATAGTAGACAGACCCCGAACGTGGGGTTGTCTTGCGAGGTGTCGCCATGAAGCGTTTCATCCCCGGAATCGCCCTGCTGGTCGGCGCGCTGGCAATCAGCGGGCAAGCCTCGGCCCATGGTGGCGGCTGGTACGGCCCGGGGCCGGTGATCGGCGCGGCCGTGGTGGGCGCGGTGGTCGGGGCGGCCGTATCGGGCGGCCACGACCGCACTGTCTACGTCGAACGCCAGCCGGCCTACTATCCACCGCCACCGGTCTATGTGCAGGCGCCGCCACCGCCGGTGTATTACCAGCCCTATGTGGTCGAGCGCTATGTGCCCGCCCCGCCGCCGGTCTACCGCCGCTATTATGGCCCGCCGCCGGTGTACTACGGCCCGCCGCGCTGGTAAGCGGCATAGTTGATAAAAGCAATGACCACTATCGAGGACATTGATTTCAAACCCTGAAGACGCCTGGGTAAGGTAGGGCCATGTTCGAGAGGAGATCCGCCATGGCCCCGATCCAGATCATGTCCGTTGTCGGCAGCGCAGTCCCCAGCAGCCTGCGCCAACAGGGCCTTTTGGCCTGCTGGTACCTGCTGCGCGACGGTGAAGCCATCAGCGGCCCGTTGACCAGCCGCCGCTGCGCCGAGACCCTGGCCGGCCGCTTGCTCGACCAGACCTGGGTCGCCTGACCCCGAATTTGTTGTGTGTTGCTCCCTAAGCCCTTGTAGCCCGCCACCCGGCGGGCTTTTTTTGCTCGCCAGCCAGCCACCTACAAATGCCCCGCCCACACGGCAAGTGGCAGTGGCGGTTGCTGGTCGAGGATACGGCGCCAGATCAAGCTCAACCGCTCGCCATCGAACAGGGAGGCGGCACCGCCACCAATCCAGCCCCTGGGCTGGATCACCGTCCATTGCCCTGCGGCATCACGCCGGGCCATTTCGAAGCGGAAACTGTAGTTGCCTGGCATGCCCATGCGCAGGTCGGTGACCACCAGCGAGTCACCCATGATGTCGTAGCGCAGCCAGTCATCGGTGAACCAGCGCAGGCGCTCGTACAGTGGCGAGCCCGCCAGTACCTTGGCAGCCTCCAGATTGCGCGACTGGTGCAGCATCTCCGGAGGTTCGCGATCGAACCCGCTGCTCACGCCCTCGTAGTAACCGCCATCCGGGGTTTTCGCCAGCACCCGCCAGATCAGGCTGTTGAAGGCGATGGGCACCGCGCGGACCTCACTGGCCTCGACCCCCTGCGCCTGCAAGGCCAGGTGGAAACGTTGCTCGGCGGCCATGCGCCCGGCCAGGCCGAAGCCCAGGTAGAGCGTGCTGCATCCCAGTGCCAGGCACAGCATCGCGGTCGCCCTGCCTTTCAGGCCCCTGATCGCCGCATAGCCCACCGCCAGCAGCAACGGCACGGTATACACCGGATCGATGATGAACACCGCCGCCCAGCTTTCCGGCGTCAGGTGCAGGGGCCAGAACAGCTGGGTGCCATAAACGGTGAAGGCGTCGAGCACCGGGTGGGTGACCAGCGCCAGCCAGAAGGCCAGGAACAGCCTGCCTGGGGTATAGCCTCGGCCTGGCCAACGCCAGGCGACCAGCCAGGCAAGCAACAGGGCCAGGCCGGTCAGGACGAAGATCGAATGGGAAAAGCCACGGTGGAAGGTCATCTGCGACACCGGGTCGGCGTAGCGGATCACCACATCCAGGTCGGGCAATGTCCCCAGGGCGGCGCCGTAGATCAGCGAGCGGCGGCCCTGGATACGGCCCAGTACGGCGCCTTGCAGGGCCGCGCCGAGCACGGCTTGGGTGATTGAGTCCACGGCAAACGTCTCGTGCAGGGTCTATCAGATGGCGTGACGCAACATCGCCAGTACCTGCGCATGCAGCGCCGGATCGCCACACGCCACCACGCAGCCCCCGTCCTGGGCCGAGCCGCCATCCCAGGAGGTGATGACCCCACCCGCGCCTTCGATGATCGGCATCAACGCCTGCACGTCGTACGGCTGCAGGCTGGCCTCGACGATCACATCGACGAATCCGGACGCCAGCATGCAGTAGGCATAGCAATCACCGCCATAACGCATCAGCCGGGCCTTGCCGGCGACCGCCTCGAACGCCGCCTTGCGCGCCGGGGTGTCGAACATGTCGGGGGTGGTGCACATCAGCGTGGCCGACGCCAGGTCGGCGCAGGCGCGGGTCTTAAGCGCCGTGCCATTGCCCCAGGCGCCGTGCGGGGTGCCGATGAAGCGTTCGCCGGTGAACGGCTGGTTCATCACCCCGAGCACCGGGCGGGTACCGTCGTTGAGAGCAATCAGCGTGCCCCACAGCGGCAGGCCGGTGATGAAGGCGCGGGTGCCATCGATCGGGTCGAGTACCCAGGTCAGCGGGCTGCTGCCCAGTGCCGCGCCCTGCTCTTCACCCAGTATGCCGTGGGTGGGATAGTGAGCCTGGATCAGCGCGCGCATGGCCTCTTCGGCGGCCTTGTCGGCGATGGTCACAGGGTCGTACAGGCGCCCCCCCTTGTCCTCGACATCCAGGCTGGCACGAAAGTAAGGCTGGATCGCCGCCGCGGCGGCATCGGCCAGTTGCTCGGAGAAAGAGCGGAATTCGCCGATCTGTTCAGCGCTCAGGGACATGGGGCGGTCTCGTTGTGGGATGGGATGCGCATCATACCCGAGTCGTGCGCGGACACACCTGCGGCGTCACCCATGATATTGTTATGCCATTATCGCTGCTTCATTTAACCGTCACTGATTCGTTGTACTAGGATAGCTAGCAGCCCCGATGGCCCGGCCGACAGTCAAGGATGCTGGTTGCTGGCGCAAGGGCCTCCGTTCCACCGCCTATCATGGATGACACGATGAATTCGCACCTGCTTTTTCCGCAGATCGGTAAAGTCATAGCCAGTACCGGCAGCCGCCATTTCCCCCGGCACCTGCACGACCTGATCCAGACCCACCTGACCATCGACGCCACGCATATCCGCCAACTGCGCATCAACCCGGCCTGCGCCAGCCAGCCAGACGCGACCCTGATCAGCGAGACGGTGTTCAGCGCCGGCGATACGGGTGACGGCTTCGACGACCCGGCGCGCCTGCACCTGGCCCGGCGCAAGGATGGTTTCCGCTACGAAATCACGGTATTGCGGGCCGACACCCGCGTTGGCTTCTCAGCTACCGATCGCAGCCGGCTGGAGGACATTTCGCCCTTGCTGCTGCCCATGCTGGAAAAACACATCAATGCCCTGCAGCCTGCCGCGCCGGTACCCGCAGACCCCGACAGCCTCGAACAGCGTTTTCTCGAACGCCTGCGTCAGACCGGCATCCGCCTGTCCGAGCGCGAAATGCAGGTGTGCGAAGGCTTGCTGGCCGGGCGCACGGCGCCGCAGCAGGCCGAGCATCTGCGGCTCAAGGTCAATACGGTGGAAAGTTACCTGCGCCGGGCGGCGATCAAGCTGGGCATCAGCGGACGCCACTCGCTGATGCGCTGGATGTATGCAGAGATCTAGCCAGACCGCATGCCCACAGGCACGCAAGATCGAGCACCGCGCAGGCGGCGCTCGATCCCGAGCGCTCAGGCCTAGTCCCGTGCCAACGCCTCGATAGGGTCCAGCCGCGCCGCATTGCGCGCCGGCACGAAGCCGAACACGATGCCGATCAAGGTCGAGCAGACGAACGCCGTGACCACCGATCCCAGTGAGAACACCATCTCCCACTGCTTGACGAAAAGCGCGAACAGATACCCGATCCCATAGGACAACCCGATCCCGATCACCCCGCCGATCAGGCAGACCATCACCGCCTCCACCAGGAACTGCTGGCGGATATCCGACTGCCGCGCCCCCACTGCCATACGGATGCCGATCTCGCGGGTGCGCTCGGTAACCGACACCAGCATGATGTTCATCACCCCGATCCCCCCCACCACCAACGAAATCACTGCGATCAGCGACAACAGCAGGGTCAGCGAGCGGCTGGTCTTCTGCACGGTCTGCATGATGCTGTCGAGGTTGTTGGTGAAGAAATCCTTGGTGCCGTGGCGCTGCAGCATCAGTTTGTTGACCTCCTCCTCCACCCGCTTGCTCGGCATGCCGTCCTTGATCCGCACACTGATGCTGTCCAGGTGGCGCTGGCCAAGCACGCGCCCGGCGGCGGTCTCGTAGGGCATCCACACGTTCAGGGTGTTGCCGGCGACGAACAGGTTCTTGTTCTCGGCGGTCACGCCGATCACCGTGCACGGCAAGTTGCCGACCAGGATCACCTGCCCAAGCGGGTTGAACCCATCGCCGAACAGGCGCTTGCGCGTGTTGTGGTCGATCACCACCACCTGTGCCTGGCGCCGGGCATCATCGGCGCTGAACACGATCCCTGCGGCCAAGGGGATGTTGCGCACCTGGAAGTACTGCTCGCTGACACCGTTTAGCTGCACATCGGCGTCGATGTTGCGGTAGCGCACCAGCGAACTCTGACCGATCACCGGGGTGGCGCTGTCGACGTAGTAGAGTTCGTTGAGCGCGGTCACGTCAGCCGGCACCAGGGTCTCGATGGCCTTGGCCCGGCTGTCGCCGAAACTGGTGCCGGAGTAGATGTCGATGGTGTTGCTGCCGATCGCCTGGATGTCCTTGAGCACGTAGCCCTTGGCGCCCTCGCCGATGGCCGAGATCGACACCACCGAAGTGATGCCGATGATGATCCCGAGCATGGTCAGCAGGGTGCGCATTCGGTGCGAGACCAGGGCGATCCAGGCCATCTTGAAGGCCTCGCGGAACAACCCGAGGCTGGCCACCAGCCGCCGTGGCGCCTGCTCGCGAGCGGGCGCCGCCTCGGCGGCCGGTGCAGTGGGCTCGGCGCGGGTGCGCCGGTCACTGACGATCTGCCCGTCGCTGACCTCGATGATCCGCTCGGCGTGGGCGGCGACCTTGGGGTCGTGGGTCACCAGGATCACCGTGTGCCCGGCGCCGTGCAGTTCCAGCAGGATGTTCATCACTTCCTTGCCGCTGGCGGTATCGAGCGCTCCGGTCGGCTCGTCGGCGAGGATCACCTCGCCGCCGTTCATCAGCGCCCGGCAGATACTGACCCGCTGCTGCTGGCCCCCCGACAGCTGGCTGGGCCGGTGCGCCAGGTGTCCGCCCAGGCCCAGGCGGCCCAGCAGCTCCCGCGCCCGGGCATGGCGTCCGGCCTGCGCCACGCCGGCGTACACCGCCGGGATCTCGACATTGCGCAGGGCATCCAGGTGCGGCAACAGGTGGTAGCGCTGGAAGATGAAACCGAAATGGTCACGCCGCAGCGCGGCCAGGGCGTCGTCGTCGAGATCACGGGTTTCCTGGCCGCTGACCTGGTAGCTGCCGGCGCTGGCATGGTCCAGGCAACCAAGGATGTTCATCAGCGTCGACTTGCCCGAACCCGAGGCGCCGATGATCGCCACCAGCTCGCCGGCATGGATCTCCAGGTCGATACCCTTGAGCGCCAGGAACTCGCGGTCGCCCGCCATGAAGCTGCGGCTGACCCCGTCCAGGCGCAGCAACGGCTGCTCCTCGAGTGCCGACACCGCCCGTGCCGGCGACAGTTCCACGTTCATGTTCATGCTCACGCCCCCGCCTCGCCCGACACCGGCTCGCCGATCACCACGCGGTCGCCTTCGGCCAGGCCGTCCTTGACCTGCACCTTGACGTTGTTGTTGATCCCCGCCTGGACCTTGCGCACCTGGGCGAAGCCCTTGCCATCGAGCACCCGCACCGGGAAGCTGCCGTCGGCGTCACGCGGCCCCAGCGCCGCCACCGGTACGGTGAGCACGCCCAGGGCGGTGTCGAGGACGATACGCACCTGGGCGGTCATCGAGATGCGCAGGCGGTGCTCGGGGTTGGGCACCTCGAACAACGCGTTGTAGAACACCGCGCTGGCCTGCTTGGCGGCGCCGCCGCTCTTGTCGCTGCTTTCCAGGTAGTTCTGCGGCGCGGGCTCGGTGCCGCGCAGCTTGGCGTAGTAACGTTTGTCGTCACCGAGGATGGTGAAGTACACCTGCTGGCCGGGGCTGATATGAATCACATCGGCTTCGGACACCTGGGCCTTGATGGTCATGGTGTCGAGGTCGGCGAGCTTGAGGATTACCGGCGCCAGCTGGTTGGAGATCACCGTCTGCCCTTCCTGGGTGACGATACCCACCACATGGCCATCGATCGGCGCGACGATACGGGTGTAGCCGAGGTTGACCCGGGCCGTGTCGATCTGCACCTGGGCGCTCTTGATCTGCGCGTCCAGCGAGCGCAGGTTGGCTTGTTGCACCTCGAACTCGGACTCGGCGTTCTCGAAGTCCTGGCGCGAGATCGACTCGTCGGCCTGGAGCACGTCGTAGCGTTCGTAGACCCGCTTGGCCTGCTTGAGCTTGGCCTGCACCGAGCGCCGCTCGGCCTGCAGCTTCTCGGCGTCGACCTCGGCCTGGCGCAGCGAGTTGCGCGGCACCAGCGGGTCGATTTCGGCCAGCCACTGGCCTTCGGCGACCTTGTCGCCAAGCTTCACCTTGAGCGACTTGAGTTGCCCTGAGACCTGGGCGCCGACGTCCACCTGGCGGATACCTTCCAGGGTGCCGGTGGCCAGCACCGCGTTTTCGATATCGCCACGCTCGACCGTGGCGGTGATGTACTGCGGCGGCTTGGCCGGGGCCTGCACCGCGTACAGCACGATGCCGGCGACCAGGGCCGCGGCGACACCGAGGGTGATCTTGCGAAACTTCGTCTTTTCCATAAAACCGTTCTTCCTGAAGCTGATGAGGTCCCGTGGGAGCAGGCTTGCCCCGCGATAACGCCACTCCAAGGTGACGCCATCACTTTGCAAGCCCGCTCTCACGACGGTGTTACTGCTTCACCCTGCTGTGATACAGGGCCTGCCCGTCATGCCACCAGGCGGCCAGGCTGAACACATCCGGCACCTTGAGGATGCTGAAATGGTTGCCTGGCCCCTGCCACACCTCCAACTGCGGTAGCCATTCACGCCAGCCGTCTTCCATCACCTGTTGCTCGCCCTGGTTGCCGGCCGCGTCCAGGCTCGGATCGGCCACCAGCACCAGCCGCGCCAGACCATCGAATCCACCCTCGGGGCGATACACCGTGCGCAGCGCCGTGGCGAAGGTTCGCACCACGCCCTCAAGCGCCTGCGGCGAAGAGCGCGACGGCATCAGGCCGACCCGTACCATCGCCGCGTGCAACTGACGCAGCTGTTCCTGATCGTCGATTTCAGCGAAGGCTACAGGTTCGATGCCCAACGTCTTGCCGGTGGACAGTTGCAACGACTCGACAAGCCGCTGCAGGGCCTGGGTAAAGGTGTACGGCTTGCCGCAACTGCCCCCCGCGCCCGGCGCCTCGCTGTCGATCAGGGTCAGGGAGCGCACCTCGCGCCCCTTGGCCTGCAGGCGTATCGCCATGGCATGGGCCACCCAGCCACCGAACGAATGCCCGACCAGGTTCAACGGTCCTTCGGGGTACAGCGCCTCGATGGCCTGGGCATGGCACGCCGCAGCCACCTCGACCGAGCAATGGGGCACTTCACCCGCAGCCAGGCCACGCGCCTGCAGGCCATGCACCGGCCAGTCCGGCCCCAGCGCCTCGGCCAGGCCGATGAAGCTGGTCACGCTGTCGCCGGCGCCCGGCACGCAGAACACCGGCACATGGCCCGGCACGCCACTCTGGATTGCCAGTAGCGGCTGGTGCGCCGCCGGCGCGAGCGCCGACGCGGCCTGCATCGCCTGGGCGATGGCCTGGCCGAGCACGGCGGCTTGCGGGTCCTGCACCATGCTCTGGTGATCGCCCGGCACGCTCAGGCACTTCAGCTCCTGCCCAGGCAAGGCCTCGGCCCAGCCCAGGCTCGGGCTGTCGGTGACGATACCGGCGCTGCGCTGTTCGGCGATGAACAAGTGCAGCGGCACCGGCAACGGCGCCAGGCGATAGTGAGCCAGGGCATGGCCATGGGCCAGGTGACGCTCGAAGAAGTGACGCAACTGTCCATCGCTGGCCTGGGCCAGGCCGGGCACCAGCAACTGCCGCTCACGGCAGTGGGCAAGCAGTGCCTCGAAGGGCAATGCGCCCGGCTGCAACGCCTCGATCTCGGCCAGTTGCGTAGCCCCCGCCTCGCCCTGCGCCTGCCAGTGCACGCGGCAATGCAGCAGCAACTGCGCTTGCACCAGATGCGGCCCTTGCCAGCGCGCCTTGCCCTGGTCGCTCAGGCGCGGCACGTAGGTGTCGATCAGGCCGACGAAGGCCACCGGCTCGTCCGCGCCCAGCAATTGCGCCGCTACCTCGTAGGCCAGCACACCGCCGAACGACCAGCCAGCCAGGCGATACGGCCCGTGTGGCTGCACGGCGCGAATCTGCCGCACCAGGCGCGCAGCCAGGCACTCCATGGTGTTCAATTGCACCTGCCCGACGGCGACGCCGGCCAGCCCATAGATAGGGAAATCACCTTCGATATGCCGCCCCAGGACCGGGAAATACAGGTCCAGGCCACTGAACTCATGGATCAGGAACAGCGCAGGCTGGCTGCCTGCGGCACGCACCGTGAGCAGGCCTTGCGCCTCGTCCTCAGCCGCCACCTCGTCGAGCAGCGGCGCCAGGGCGGCAATGGTCGGGTGCTGGAACAACTGGGCCAGGGTCATGTGCAGGCCAGCCTGGCGCATCTCGCCCATCAGGCGGATCGCCGACAGCGAATGCCCGCCCAGTTCGAAGAAGCTGTCATGCCGCCCGACCCGCTCGACCTCGAGCACCTGCGCCCACAGCGCCGCCAAGGCCTGCTCCACCGGCGTCACCGCCGCCTCGAACACCGCCACGGCCAGGTCCTGCGCGCCCGGCAGTGGCAGGGCCCGACGATCGACCTTGCCGTTGTTGGTCAGCGGCAGCGCCTCAAGTGCGACGAACGCCGCCGGCAGCATGTACTCCGGCAACCGATCGCGCAGGAAAGCACGCAGCGCCGCACCGTCCAGGGCCATGTCGGTACGGGTGTACCACGCCACCAGGCGCAACGGCCCCTGCTCCAGGCGCAGGGCCATGACCACGGCCTCTTCCAGGCCCGGGCACTGGGTGAGGTGTTGCTCGACCTCGCCCAGCTCGATGCGAAAGCCGCGGATCTTCACCTGGTCGTCGGTGCGGCCCAGGCATTCCAACTGGCCATCCTCGCGCCAGCGGGCCAGGTCACCGGTGCGGTACAACCTCGCCCCGGCACCTGCGGCGAATGGATCGTCGAGGAAGCGTTCGGCGGTCAGCTGCGGACGATTCAGGTAGCCGAGGGCGACGCCGTCGCCGCCGATGTACAGTTCGCCGGTGACGCCCTCGGGCAGCAAGCGCCCGTGGCAATCGAGGACATAGGCCGTGGTGTTGCCGATCGGGCCGCCGATCGGCACATGCTCGGCGCCGTCGACCACCGCCCGCACCGCACTGGCGGTGGCGAAGGTGGTGGTCTCGGTGGGCCCATAGCAGTGCACCAGGCGCAACTGCGGCGCCTGGGCCAACAAGGCGCGGAAGCTGGCGGGCTCGCCGCGCTCGCCGCCGCACAACAGGATGCGCAGCCCGGCCAACGCCTCGGGGATCAGTTGCACATACTGGTTGAACAGCGCCGTGGTGACGAACATCACGCTGGCGCCGCCCTGGCGCAGGGCGGCGGCGAACTGCGTCGGCTCGACCAGGGTCTGGTGATCGATCACCAGCACCTGGCCTCCGTTGAGCAGGCCGCCCCAGACATCCATGGTCGCGGCGTCGAACGCCGGGTTGGCGACGAAGGCGAAACGGTCCGTGGCGTTGAAGTCGGCATAGCCGTTGTTCAGCACCAGCCGGGCGATGCCGCGATGGGTCACCCGCACCCCTTTCGGCGTGCCGGTGGAGCCGGAGGTGTACATCACGTACGCCACCGCGTCGGCCTCCTGGGCCAGGCCCGGGTTGTGCGTGGGCTGCTCGTCCAGCGCCAGGCAGTCCAGGTCGATGCGCCGCGCCTCGCAATCCGCGGCCAGGCTGCCAAGGGTCAGCAACACCGCGGCCTGGCAGTCCTGGACCATGAACGCCTGGCGCTCGGCCGGGGCGTTGATATCCAGCGGCACGTAGATCGCCGAACACTTGAGCACGGCCAACTGCGCGACCAGCAACGGCAGCGAGCGAGGCAGCAGGATCGCCACATGATCGCCGGCCGCCACCCCCTCGCCAATCAACCAGTGCGCCAGGCGGTTGGCCTGCTCATTGAGCTCGGCGTAGGTGAGCTGGCGCTCGTCATGCAGCGCCGCCAGCGCCAACGGATGGCGCGCCACCTGCTGCTCGAACAGGCGGTGCACGGGCACCGACCTGGGGTAGGCGCGTTGCGTGGCGTTGTAATCCAGTAATCGACGACGCTCCTCGGCCGGCACGATGTCCAGCCGCTCCAGGCCTTGCTCGGGATCATGTGCCAGGGCCTCGACCAGGTGTGCGAGAGCCTGCTCGAGGTAACCGCACAGCCGCCGGGCGTCCAGGCCCGCCGCGCACTGCGCGGTCAGGCTGAAGCGCTCCCCGAGGTCGTCGATGCTCAGGGCCAGCGGGTAGTTGCTGCGTTCCTGCGCATGCAGCAGCTCGATGCCCTGCCAGGCACGCCCATTGGCAGTGTCATGGGCCAGCGCGGCGGCACTGTGGCGGTAGTTGAGCAAGGCGCTGAACAGCGGCGCACCGGGCGGCAAGGCACTGCAGCGCTGCGCCAGGGCCAGTTGCGCATGCTCGTGCACCAACAGCCCGGTCAGCCGGCGGTGGGTGTCGAGCAGCGCCTCACGTACCGGCAGGCGGCCCACGTCCAGGCGCAGCGGCAAGGTGTTGATGAACACGCCCAAGGCCCGCTCCATGCCTTCACCGCCCTGCAGGCGACCAAGCAGCACGGTGCCGAACACCACGCTGTCGCGCCCCGACAATTGCCCCAGCACCAGGCCCCAGGCCAGGTGCATCAGGCTGGCCGCGCCCACACCCAGCAGCCGCGCCTGTTCGCGGGCCCGCCGCGCCAGCTCGTCGTCCAGCCAGTGCTGGGCTTCGGCCACGGCGTCGGCGTGGGCCAGCGGATGCGGACCGTAGGCCAGGGTCGGCTCGTCGATATCACCCAACTGCTCGCGGAAGTATGCCTCATGCTCGGCCTCGCCGGCACCCTGCAGCACCTGGGCGATGTAGTTGCGGTACGGCACCGGCGGCGGCAAGCGCAGCTGCTCGCCGAGCAGGCAGGCCTCCAGTTCGGCGCGCAACACGTCCTGGGCCACGTGATCCATGACCAGGTGGTGGAACAGCAAGGTGGCGGTGATCCGCCCGCTGCTCGGGTCCTGGCGGTGCACCAGGCGCAGGAGCGGCGCGCGGGTCAGGTCCAGGCGCAGGCTGATCGGCTCATCCGCGGCCAGTTCCTGCACGGGCAACGCCGCCTGGCGCCATACCACCTGCACCGGCTGCGCCAGACCTTCCCAGTACAACGAAGAGCGCAAGATGTCGTGCCGGGCGATTACCTGGTCCAGCGCCTGGCGCAACGCCTCCAACCGGGCCTGGTCGGCCACCGCGAAACGCGCCTGCAGCAGGTAGGGATCGTCACCCTCGCTGGCCAGGTGGTGATAGAGGATCCCCGCCTGCAACGGCCCCAGCGGATAGATGTCCTGTACATTGGCGGCACCGCCAGGCACCTGATCGACGATCCGCTCGATGTGCGACTGCTCCAGCGCCACCAACGGCAGCAAGTCCGGCGTGATGCGCCGGCAATCACTGCCGATGCGGTTGGCCGGCACCCGGCTTCCGCCATGCTGGCTCAGGCTCGCGGCCACGGCGGCCAGGGTCGGTTCGGCGAACAGCACGCGGATGTCCGCGTCCAGGCCCTCGGCACGCAAGCGGGCGATCAGGGTCACGGCCAGCAGCGAGTGGCCACCGAGCTCGAAGAAATGGTCCTGGCGCCCTACCCTCGGCACATTGAGCAACTCGGCCCATAGCGCCGCCAGATGGCGCTCGGCCTCGCCTTGCGGCGCCTCGTAGGCACGGCTGAGCACCGCGTCGGCACCAGGGTCGGGCAGACGCTGGCGGTCGAGCTTGCCATTGGCCGTCAATGGCATGGCCGGCAATGCCACATAGGCCGACGGCACCATGTAGTCCGGCAAGCGCGCCTGGGCATGCTTGCGCAATACCGCCACGCCCGGCACCGCATCGTCGGCCGTGAACCAGGCGACCAGGCGCTCGCCGCGCAGCAGCACCGCCACTTCGCGCACACCCGGATGGCTGGCCAGGCAGGCCTCGATCTCGCCCAACTCTATGCGCAGACCGTGCAGTTTCACCTGGAAATCGTTGCGACCAAGGAATTCCAGCTCGCCATCGGCGCGGCGGCGCACCAGGTCGCCGCTGCGGTACAGGCGCTCATCGACCACGAACGGGCTGGCGCCGAAACGTTCGGCCTCCAGCGCCGGCAGGCCCAAATAGCCACGCGCCACGCCGACACCACCGATGTACAACTCGCCCACCACGCCCCGCGGTACCGGCAGGCCGTTGCTGTCGAGCACATACAGGCGGGTGTTGGCGATCGGCCGACCGATCGGTGGCGCCTCTTCGGGCACGGGCTGCCGGGGCTCGAGGGTCCAGACGCAGCAGTCGACGGTGGCCTCGGTGGGGCCGTAGACGTTGTGCAGCCGAACCTGCGGCAGGCGCTCGCGCAACTGGCGCAGCAACGCCGAAGTCAGCTCGCCACCGCCACAAACCACATCGGTGAGGCTGTCGCAGGCCGCGCTGGCCTCCAGGGCGAGGAACTGCTGCAGCAGTGCGGGCACGAACTGCACCACGCTGACCCGCTGGCGCTGGATCAGCGCCGCCAGGTAGTCCGGGTCGCGCTGGCCATCCGGGCGCGCCAGCACCAGGCGCAGGCCGGCACACAGCGGCCAGAACAGCTCCCATACCGACGCATCGAAGCTCACCGGGGTCTTGTGCAGCAGCGCACCTGATGCGCTCGGGGCGATCAGCCGCGAACTCCAGTGCACCAGGTTGCACAGGCTGCGGTGCTCGACCATCACCCCTTTCGGCGTGCCGGTGGAGCCGGAGGTGTAGATCACGTAGGCCAGGTGGCGGGCGCCAAGGCCCGGCACCTGTGGATTGTCCGGCGACTGCTCGGTCCAGTCCGGCTGGTCGAGGTCCAGCCGCGCCACCGGGCTGTCGCTGAAGCGCCGGTTGCTGGCGGCATCCACCAGCAACGCCAGCGGCGCGCTGTCTTCGAGCATGTACGCCAGGCGCTCATCCGGGTAGCCCGGATCCAGCGGCACGTAGGCGCCACCGGCCTTGAGCACCGCCAGCAGCCCGACCAGCAACCGTGGCCCCCGCGCCAGGCACACGGCGACCCGGCTGTCGGCGACCACGCCCTGTTCGATCAGGCGGTGGGCCAAGCGGTTGGCCGCCGCATTCAATTCGGCGTAGGTCAGTTGCCCGTCCTCGGCCTGCACCGCGATGGCCTGCGGCGTACGCGCCACCTGCGCCTCGAACAGCGCGTGCAGCGGTTGCTGCAGGCCGCCGATCCGCTCGCTGGCGTTGCAGGCCACCAGTTCCTGGCGACGTTCGGCGGCGCCGAGCAGCTCGACCTTCGCCGGCACGGCCTGGTCGCTGCCCGCCATCGCCCAGAGTAGTTGCTCCAGGTAACCCAGGTGCCGCTCGATGGTCGCCCGGTCGAACAGCGCGGTGGCGAACTCCAGGGCGCCGCCGTAGCCGTCGGCGGTCTCGCCCAGGCTCAGGGTCAGGTCGAACTTGGCGAAGGTCTGCGTGCCACCCAGCGCCTCCAGCTGCAGCCCACCCAGGCGCAGGGCCTCGCCCGGCACACCGTTCCACGCCAGCGATACCTGGTAAAGCGGTGTGTGGGCCAGGCTGCGCGGCGGGTGCAAGCGTTCCACCACCTGTTCGAACGGCAGGTCCTGATGGTCCTGGGCCTGGCTCACGCAGGCCTTGACCCGGGCCAGCAGCGCGCCGACATCGGGGCTGCCGGCGGTATCGATGCGCAGCGCCAGGGAGTTGACGAACAAGCCGATCAGCCCCTCGACCTCGGCCTGCCGGCGGTTGGCCACCGGGGTGCCGATCACTACCTCGGCCTGGCCGGACAGGCGCGCCAGCAACACCGCCCAGGCGCCGGCGAAGAGCATGAACGGGGTGACCCCATGACGCAGGCACAGCGCCCGCAGGTCTTCGCTCAAGCGCCGATCCAGGCGCACTTCTACGCGGTCGCCAAGGTAGTCCTGACGGGCCGGTCGTGGCCGGTCGGTGGGCAGGGTCAGCAGCACCGGCGCACCGGCCAGGGCCTGGCTCCAGTAGTCGCCCTGGCGCTGCAAGGCCTCACCGCTCAGCCAGCGACGCTGCCACAGGGCGTAGTCGCCGTACTGGATCGCCAGCGCCGGCAGCGGGTCGTCGCGGCCTTCGCTGAAGGCCTGGTACAACGTCGCCAGCTCCTGGGTGAACACCCCCATCGACCAGCCGTCGGCAACGATATGGTGCAAGGTCAGCAACAGCACATGGTGGTCCGCCGCCAGGCACAGCAGGCGGCCGCGCACCGGCAGCTGGTGCGCCAGGTCGAATGGCAGCATCGCCTCGGCCTGCATCAGCTCGGGCAACTGCTGCGCCGCGCCGCGCAGGTCATGCCAGGCCAGGGCGAAGCCGCCCCGTCCGGGCGCCACCCGTACCCGCGCCTCGGCGCCTGTCTGGGTGAAGTGGCTGCGCAGGCTCTCGTGGCGCTCGACGATGCGCTCCAGCGCCCGCTCCAGGGCCTCGCGGTCCAGCGGGCCGCGCAAGGCCAGGCCCAGGGGAATATGGTAGGCGGCGCTGGCATCGTCCATCTGCGCCAGGAACCACAGCCGTTGCTGGGCGAACGACAGCGGCAGGGACTGCCCGCGCGGCGCCGGCTCGATGGCCGGCAGCACGTCGTGGCGATCCTTGGCCAGGGTCGCCGCCACCGTCAGCAGGCGGTCGTCGGCGAACAGCTCGCCCAGCGACAGTTCCAGGCCCAGCCGCGTGCGCACCTGGCCCACCATGCGCATGGCCAGCAGCGAATGACCGCCCAACTCGAAGAAGCGGTCCTGACGCCCCACCCGCTTGAGCTGCAACAGCTCGCACCACAGCTCGGCCAGGGCAACCTCCAAGGCCCCTGCCGGGGCCTCGTAGGCCTGGCTGTCCGCTTCGCGCTCGGGCAACGGCAGGGCCCGGCGGTCGACCTTGCCGTTGGCGGTCAGTGGCCAGGCATCCAGTTGTACCCACGCCGCCGGCACCATGTAGGCCGGCAGGCGTTGTTGCAGCGCGGCACGCAGGGTACCGACCGGCTGCGCCTCGGCGCCGGCAATGTAGTAGGCCACCAGCCGCGGCTGCCCGGGCTGGTCCTCGCGGGCCACCACCAGCGCTTCGGCGACCCCCTCCAGGGCGAGCAGCTGCGCCTCGATTTCCCCCAGTTCGATGCGCAGGCCGCGCACTTTCACCTGGTCGTCGTTACGGCCCAGGTAGTCCAGGGTGCCGTCGGCATTCCAGCGCGCCAGGTCGCCGGTGCGGTACATGCGTGCGCCGGGCACCTCGCTGAACGGATCTTCGAGGAAACGCTCGGCGCTCAGGTCTGCGCGGTTCAGGTAGCCGCGCGCCACACCGGCTCCGCCCACGTAGAGTTCGCCGGCCACACCGCACGGCACCAGCTGCCGCGCATCATCCAGCAGGTACACGCGGGCATTGGCGATCGGCCGGCCGATGTCCAGCACGCCGCCCGGCAGCACCAGGCCCGAGGTGGCGACCACGGTCGCCTCAGTGGGGCCGTAGTTGTTGACCACGACAAAGCCGGGGTCGCTAGTGAACTGGCGCAGGCGGTCGCCGCCGATCAGCAAGGTGCGCAGGGTCGGATGACGCAGCCCCTGGGTGAAGGCGTACTCGGCCACCGGGGTCGGCAGGAACGCCACCTTCAGGGGTTGCTCCAGCCACCAGGCCAGCAGACCGTCGAGCTGCTCGTTGCCCAACTGCGCTGGTGGCAAGTGCAGCACCGCCCCGGCGCACAGCGCCGGCCATACTTCCCAGGCCATGGCGTCGAAACCGAAGCCGGCGACGCTGGCGGTGTGATCCCCCGCGCCCAGCTCGAAGGCCTTGCAGTGCCAGTGCACCAGGTTGGCCAGGGTGCGGTGCTCGACCATCACGCCCTTGGGCTGGCCGGTGGAGCCGGAGGTGTAGATCACGTAGGCCAGGTGGCTGGCCTGCAGGCCGGCGACCTCGGGGTTGTCCGCACGCTCCGGCCAGTGCGGCCTGTCCAGTGCCTGCGCCGCCACGCCCAGCCCTTCAAGGCGCACCAGCAACGCCTGCTGCGCCAGCACCACCACCGGGGCGCTGTCCTCGAGCAGATAGCGCAGCCGCTCGTCCGGGTGCGCCGGGTCCACCGGCACGTAGGCGCCACCGGCCTTGAGCACCGCAAGCAACGCCACCAGGGTGTCGAGGCCTCGGCGGGCCACCACGGCCACCCGCTCGTCGGGGCCGACACCTTGCCCGATCAGGTAATGGGCCAGGGCGTTGGCGCGCAGGTTCAGCTCGCCATAGGAGAGGGGCATGTCGCCTTGGCTGGCGGCCAGTGCCTGCGGTGCGCGGGCCGCCTGGGCCTCGATCAGGCCATGCACGGTCTGCCCGTTCGGGAACGCCAGGGCACTGCGATTGAAGGTGTCCAGCAGGCGCTTGCGCTCGGCCCCGCCCACCAGTTCGACCTCGGCCAGCGGCGCCTGGTCATTGGCCACCATGGCGCGCAGCATGCTGTCCAGATACCCGGCGAAGCGGCGCACGGTGCTTTCATCGAACAGCGCTGTGGCGTACTCGAGGCTGCCGACCAGTGCCTCGCCCTGCTCGCCCATGCTCAGCGACAGGTCGAACTTGGCTACCTGGCCGACCTGTTCCACGCCTTCCAGCTGCAGCCCCGCCAGGGTCGGCGCGGCGCCCTCGGTGGCCAGCCAGTTGAGGGTGGTCTGGAACAGCGGGGTATGGCCGAGGCTGCGCGCCGGCCGGACGATCTCCACCACCTGCTCGAAGGGCAGGTCCTGGTGCGCCTGGGCGTCGAGCAGGCGGGCCTTGACCTGCGCCAGCAGGCGCTCGGTGCTCGGCGCGCCCGCGGTATCGATACGCAGGGCCAGGGTATTGACGAACAGGCCGACCAACGGCTCCAGTTCGGCGCGGCCGCGCCCGGCCACCGGGCAGCCCACCACCACCTCGGCCTGCCCGCAAAGCCGGGCCAGGGTGGCGGCCCAGGCGCTGAGCATAACCATGTACAGCGTCACCTGGTGTCGCTGGGCCAAGGCCCGCAGGCCGGCCCCCAGGCGCGCATCCAGCTGCAGCGCCAGGCTGGCGCCGCTGAAATCCTGGCGCGCCGGTCGTGGCCGGTCGCTGGGCAGGTTCAGCAGCGTCGGCGCGCCGTCCAGGGCCTGGCGCCAATAGTCGGCCTGACGTTGCAGTTGCTCACCGGCCAGCCAGCGCCGCTGCCACACGGCGTAGTCGCCATATTGGATGGCCAGCGCCGGCAGCGGGTCGTCCTTGCCCTCACGCAGCGCCGGGTACAGCGCGTTCAATTCGCGGGTCAGCACGCCGAGGGACCAGCCATCGGCGACGATATGGTGCACGGTGAGGAGCAGCACATGGTGCGCCTCACCCAGGCGCAGCAGGCTGGCCCGCAGCAACGGCCCCGTCGTCAGGTCGAAGGGGGCGGAGGCCTCGTCGCGCAGGTGCCCGGCCAGTGCCTGCGGCGCCAGCGTCCGGCGCTGCAGCCAGCCGGGTTGCGGGGGCGCGGCGATGATCACCTCGGCACTGTCGCCACAGGGCACGAAGCGGCTGCGCAGGCTCTCGTGGCGCGCGACGATGCGCAGCAAGGCGGCCTCCAGCGCGTCGGCATCCAGTGTTCCGCGCAGGCCCAACGCCAGCGGCACGTTGTAGGCCTGGCTGCCGCCTTCCAGTTGAGCGAGGAACCACAGGCGCTGCTGGGCAAACGACAGCGGCAAGGGTTGCTCCCGAGGCACCGCGACCAGCGCTGGCAGCTCGCTGCGCCCGGCGCCGGCCAGCACCTGGGCCACCGCCGCCAGCTCGGGATTGGCGAACAGATCGGCCAGGGCCAGTTCCACGCCAAGGCGCAGCCGCACCTGGGAAACCATGCGCATGGCCAGCAGCGAATGCCCGCCCAGCGCGAAGAAGTGGTCATGCCGGCCAACCCGCTCCACGTGCAGCAGCTCGCCCCACACCTGGGCCAGGGCCTCTTCCAGTTCGCCTTCGGGAGCCACGTAGGTGCGCTCGAACAAGGCCGAACGTTCTGGCGCCGGCAGCGCACGGCGGTCGAGCTTGCCATTGGCAGTCAGGGGCAGTGCGTCCAGCGACACATACGCAACCGGCACCATGTATTCCGGCAGATGGGCCAGCAACTGCCCGCGCAGTTGCTCAGGCTGGGCCGGTTCCAGGCCCGCCTGGGCGGTGAAGTAGGCCACCAGCCGCGGTTGGCCGGGCTGGTCCTCGCGGGCCACCACCACCGCCTCGCCGATGCCCGGCAAGCCGTTCAGGCGGCTTTCGATCTCACCCAGTTCGATGCGCACGCCGCGAATCTTCACCTGGTCGTCGTTGCGGCCCAGGTAATCGAGGGTGCCGTCGGCCAGCCACCGCACCAGGTCGCCGGTGCGGTACATGCGTGCACCGGGTGTCGTGCTGAACGGGTCGTCGAGGAAGCGTTCGCGGGTCAGTTGCGCACGGTCCAGGTAGCCGCGGGCAACCCCGGCGCCGCCGATGTAGAGCTCGCCGGGCACACCCAGGGGCACGGGCTGCAGGTACGCATCGAGCACGTACAGGCGGGCGTTGTCCACGGCGCCGCCGATGTGCAGGGCGCCGCCCGCCTCCACCACGCCGGAGCTGGCCACCACGGTGGTCTCGGTGGGGCCGTAGTTGTTGACCACGGCGAAGGTCTGGGTGCGGTTGAACTGGCGCAGGCGGTCGCCGCCGATCAGCAAGGTGCGCAGGGTCGGGTGTTCGAGCTGGTGGCTGAAGGCATACTCGGCCACCGGCGTGGGCAGGAAACTGACATCCAGCGGCTGGGCGCGCCACCAGGCCAGCAGCGCGTCAAGGTCTTCGTGGCCTTCGCTGGACGGGGCCAGGTGCAGGGTCGCCCCCGCGCACAGCGCCGGCCAGACTTCCCAGGCCATGGCGTCGAAGCCGAAGCCGGCCAGGCTCGAGGTGTGACGCCCCTGGCACAGGTCGAACGCGCGGCAGTGCCAGTCCACCAGGTTGTTCAGGTTGCGGTGTTCGACCATCACCCCCTTGGGCTGGCCGGTGGAGCCTGAGGTATAGATCACATAGGCCAGGTGCGCCGGGCTCAGGCCGCTCACCTGGGGATCGTCACAGCGCGCCGGCCAGTCCGGCTGGTCGAGTGCCAGCACCGGCACCGCGCCTGTGCCCAGGCGGCCGCGCAGCGCCTGCTGGGTCAGCACGGCCACTGGCGCACTGTCATCCAGCAGGTAACGCACGCGCTCGTCGGGGTGTGCCGGGTCCACCGGCACGTAGGCGGCGCCGGCCTTGAGCACCGCGAGCAGGCCGACCAGGGTGTCCAGGCCGCGCCGGGCGAACACCGCCACCCGGTCGTCGGGGCGCACGCCCAGGCCTATCAGCTGATGGGCCAGGGCGTTGGCGAGCCGATTCAACTGCTGGTAACTCAGCGACTGGTCGTCACAGGTGGCGGCCAGGGCCTGCGGATGGGCCTGGGCCACGGCCTCGATGCGCCGGTGCAACGGCCCATGAGTGTCTGTGGCGCCAGGGGTCTGGTTGAAAGTTCCCAGTATGTGCTCGCGCTCTTCGTCCGGCAGCATCGGCAACGCGCGGACGGCAACAGCGGGAGCTTGCGCCAAGGCCGCGAGCAGGCTGCGCAGGGTCTGCTCCAGATAGGCGCAGACGCGTTGCGCCGGCACTTCGGGGCTGGCCAGCAAGGTCAGGCGGAAGGCTTCGCCGAAGTCGTCGACGCTCAAGGTCAACGGGTAGTTGGTGGCCTCGGCGGCATGCACGATCTCGATACCTGCCCAGCCTGCCCGGCGCACCGCCTCGGAACCCGAGGGCGCGCTGTGGCGGTAGTTGAGCAAGGCGTTGAACAATGGCGTCGGTGCCGCCACGCCGCTGCAGCGCTGGGCCAGGGCCAGAGGCGCATGCTCGTGGCGCATCAGCGTGCTCAGGCGCTGGTGGGTAGCCTTGATCGCCGTGGGCAGGTCGACGGCATCCAGGTCGACCCGCAGCGGCAAGGTATTGATGAAAATGCCCAGCGCCCGGTCGGTGGCTTCGGCACCTTGCAGGCGCCCCATCAGCACGGTGCCGAACACCACCTGCTCGCGCCCGGTCAGGCCACCCAGCACCCGCGCCCAGGCCAGGTGGAACAGGCTGGCGACACTCACCCCCTGGCTGCGCGCCTGGCTACGCAGGTCGCGGCACAACGCCAGGTCGAGATCCAGGGCGTGCTCGTCCAGCGCCGCGCCGTCACCCTGCACATCGCCCAGGCCATAGGCCAGGGTCGGCCCATCGACGCCCCCGAGCATGTCGCGGAAAAACGCCTCGTGCTCGGCCTCGCTCACGCCCAGCAGGGCCTGGGCCACGTGGTTGCGAAACGGCACCGGCCGGCCCAGATGGGCACTCTCGCCGAGCAGGAAGGCGAGCATTTCGTGGCGCACCACTTCCAGGGCGCTGTGGTCCATGGCCACGTGGTGGAACTGCAGGGTGGCGTAGACCTGCCCGCCGGGCTCCGGCGCCTGGCACTGCAGGCGGATCAGCGGGGCCTGGGTCAGGTCGAAGCCAGTGTCGGGCAACGCGCCGGGAGCCAGTTGCACGACACGCAGCCGGGCCTTGCGCCAGACCACCTGCAGCGGCGTTTCCAGGGTTTTCCAGTGCACCGAGGTGCGCAGGATGTCGTGCCGCTCGATCACCCCTTGCAGCGCCTGGGCGAAGGCCTCGACCCGGCTGCTGTCGGCAAACACGAAGCGCGCCTGCATAACATAGGGATCATGCTCGCCGGCACTGGCGTGGTGGAACAGCATGCCCTGTTGCAGCGGCACCAGCGGGTAGATGTCCTGCACGTTGGCCGCCCCGCCGGGGATGGCCGCGACCAGCTGGTCGAGGCTGTCCTGGTCGAGGTCGGCCAGGCTGAGCATGGCGGACGTGATGCGCTCGCAATCGGCGGGGATGCGGTTCTCCGGCACTTCGACGCTGCCCTGGCGCGCCGCCACGTATTCACCGCGCTCCAGCAGGGCGACCAGCGCCGGCTTGTGCTCGCGCAAGCGTGCCACCAGGGCCGTGTCGGTCAGGGCCTGGCGATTGCCCTGGACCACCAGCTGGCCATCCTTGAGGGCCAGCTGGACATTGTTGGCGGTCAGTGTCGCCAGTAGTTCGTTGATGCTCACAGGACGATCTCCATTCTGTCTGTGATGGCGGCATAGCCTGCCAGCGTCGGGTGTTCGAACAGGCTGCGCACGTCGGCCTCCAGGCCCGCTTCGCGCAGGCGCGAGGTGAGGGTCACCGCCAGCAGCGAGTGGCCACCCAGTTCGAAGAAGTTGTCATGGCGCCCTACCCGCTCCACGCCCAGCAGCTCGCTCCAGATCCGCGCCAGCAGCTGTTCGGTATCGCCGGCCGGCGCCTCGTAGTCGCGGCTCGGCAGGTCAGCTGCCGGCAGCGCCTTGCGGTCGAGCTTGCCGTTGGCGGTCAGCGGCAGGGCCGGCAGCGGAATGAACAGTGCGGGCACCATGTATTCCGGCAGTTGCCCGAGCAACGCTTCGCGCAAGGCCTCGGCCGGCGGCACGTCGCCGGTGACATAGGCCACCAGGCGCGGGCCGGCCGGCTGGGTGTCGTGCACCAGCACCACGGCTTCGCGCACCCCGGCCACACGAGTGAGGCAGGCCTCGATCTCGCCCGGTTCGATACGCAGGCCGCGCAGTTTGATCTGGTGGTCGGTGCGGCCGAGGAACTCCAGTACGCCGTCATGGCGCTGGCGTACCAGATCGCCACTGCGGTACAGGCGCTCACCGTCGACGAACGGGCTGGCGATGAAACGCTCGGCCTGTTGCTCCGGCAAGCCCAGGTAGCCCCGCGTCACCCCGGCCCCGCCGATGTGCAACTGACCGGCAACGCCGAACGGCACCGGTTGGTCGTGGGCGTCGAGGACGTACAGGCGGGTGTTGTCGATCGGCCGGCCAATCGGCAATGCGCCCGACGGCAGCGGGTCCCGCGCTTCCAGGGTCCAGACGCTGCAATCCACCGTGGTCTCGGTGGGGCCATAGACGTTGTGCAGGCGCACCTGCGGCAAGCGCTCGCGTACCTGGCGGGCCAGGGCTTCGGTGAGCTCGCCACCACCGCAGACGATGTCGGTGAGGCTGGCGCAGGCGGCGCTGGCATCCTCGTCGAGGAACTGCTGCAGCAAGGCCGGCACGAACTGCACCACCTTGACCTGCTGCCGCTCGATCAGCTCCGCCAGGTACTGCGGGTCGCGCTGGCCATCCGGACGCGCCAGCACCAGGCGCAGGCCCGTGCACAGCGGCCAGAACAGCTCCCACACCGAGGCGTCGAAGCTCACCGGGGTCTTGTGCAGCACCGCGCCTTCGCTCGGGAACAGCCCGGCGCTCCAGTGCACCAGGTTGACCACGTTGCGGTGCTCGACCATCACCCCCTTGGGCACGCCAGTAGAGCCGGAGGTGTAGATCACATAGGCCAGGTGCTGCGAGGTCAGGCCAGGCACTTGCGGGTTGCTGTCCGGCAGGTCGCCCCACGTCGGCTGATCGAGGTCGACCAACGTCGCCGACGAACCCACCAGGGCGCGGGTGGCCTGTTGCACCAGCAACGCTCGCGGCTGGCTGTCGGCGAGCATGTGGCCGAGGCGCTCGGCCGGATAGTCCGGGTCGAGCGGCACGTAGGCGCCACCGGCCTTGAGGATCGCCAACAGGCCGACCAGCAACGGCAGGCCGCGCTCGACGCAGATCGCCACCCGGTCGTCGGGTTTCACACCCAGCGCGATCAGGTGATGGGCCAGGCGGTTGGCCTCGGCATTGAGCTGGGCATAACTCAGCTCACCCTGCTCCGCGCAGATGGCCACGGCCTCGGGCGTACGCAGGGCCTGGGCCTCGAACAGCGCCTGCAGGGTCTGGGTCAGCTCGTGAGGCCGCGCCGTGTGGTTGCAGTCGTGCACCAGCTGACGGCGCTCATCGAGCGACAGCACCGGCAGTTTCAGCAACGCCTGGCGTGGCTCGCATGCCAGCGCTTCGACCATGGCCTGCAGCACCTGCCGCAGTTGCTCACAGACCCGCGCGGCGCCGACCGCCGCCGGGGCCAGGGCCACCAGACGGAAGCCTGCACCGATGTCGTCCACGCTCAGGCTCAGCGGATAGTTGCTGCGCTCGTTGCTCTGCAGGGTCTCGATACCCTGCAGCGCCAGGCGCTGGGCCTCGTCCGCCTGGGTGCCGTGACGGTAGTTGAGCATCGCGCTGAACAGTGGCGCCGGCGCCGGTACGCCGCTGCAGCGCTGGGCCAGGGCCAGCGACGCATGTTCGTGGGCGAGCAAGGCGCTGAGGCGCTGCTGGGTCTGATGCACGCCGTCCAGCAAGGTCGTGGCGCGCAGGTCCAGGCGCAGCGGCAGGGTGTTGATGAACATGCCCAAGGCCTGTTCGGCGCCCTCGCCGGCCTCCAGCCGGCCCAGCAGCACGGTGCCGAACACCACGCTGTCGCGGCCACTGGTGGCGGCCAGCAGGCGGGCGTAGGCCAGGTGGAACAGGCTGGCGACGCTGACACCCAACCGCCGGGCCTGTTGCCGCAGGTCTGCGCACAGGGTCTCGTCCAGCCACAGCTGGGCCTCCTCGATGCCCTGGCCATCGACCTGCACGTCGCCCAGGCCGTAGGGCAAGGTCGGCTCGTCGATATCACCCAGTTGCTCGCGGAAGAATGCCTCGTGCTCGGCCTGGCTGACGCCCAGGCGCGCCTGGGCCACGTAGTTGCGGTACGGCGCGCCCTGCCCGGCGGGCACCGCTGCGCCCTGCAGGTAACCGACCAGCTCGCGGCCCAGTACATCCAGAGCGGTATGGTCGAGGACGATATGGTGGAATTGCAACGCGGCCAGCAACCCTGGACCTTGCGGGTCCGACCAGTGGTACAGGCGCACCAGCGGGGCCTGCTCCAGGGCCAGGGCGTGCGGCACCGCGGCTTCATCCGCCACCTCGAACACCGCCAGAGCGGCCTGGCGCCACACCACCTGCACCGCCTGGGGCAGGCCGTCCCACAGCACCGAGGTGCGTAGCACGTCGTGGCGGGCGATCACCTTGCCCAGGGCATCGACGAAGGCGTGCAGGCGTTCTTGGCTGGCGAACGCCATGCGCGAGGCCAGCACGTAGGGGTCGTGCTGCGGCGAGCTGAGGTGGTGGTAGAGGATGCCCTCCTGCAACGGCGCCAGCGGGTAGATATCCTGCACGTTGGCCGCGCCGCCCGGCACCGTGGCGACGATGCGTTCGATGGCGGCCGGCTCCAGTTCCACCAGTGGCAGCATGTCCGGGGTGATCCGGGTGCAGCCGGCCGGGATCCGGTTGGCCGGGACCTCGACCTGGCGGCCCTGGCCCAGGGTCGCCGCCAGCGCCGCCACTGTCGGCTGGCCGAACAGGGTGCGCACGTCGGCCTGCAGACCCGCTTGGCGCAGGCGCGCGGTGAGGTTGACCGCCAGCAGCGAGTGGCCGCCGAGCTCGAAGAAGTTGTCGTGGCGACCGACCTGCTCGATACCCAGCACTTCGGCCCAGATCGCGGCTATTGCCACCTCGGAAGCACCGGTCGGCGCGACATAGGCGTGGCGAACCAGGGCCGAGGGATCGGGATCCGGCAGCGCCTTGCGGTCCAGCTTGCCATGGCTGGTCAACGGCAGGGCGTCCAGGCGAACCAAGGCTTGCGGCAGCAGATGCGCCGGCAGGCTGGCCTGCAAGCCCTCGCGCAGGCGCTCGATATCGACCGCTGCCGCTTCGGTGAACCACGCCAGCAGGCGCTCGTCGCGCACCAGCACCACGGCATCGGCGATGCCCGGCTGGGCCTTGAGCGCGGCCTCGATCTCGCCCAGTTCGACCCGCACACCGCGAATCTTCACCTGGTCATCGTTGCGCCCCTGGTAGTCCAGGGTGCCGTCGACGTTCCAGCGCACCAGGTCGCCGCTGCGGTACATACGGCCAGCGGCGAACGGGTCGTCGAGGAAACGCTCGGCGGTAAGGTCGGGGCGGTTGAAGTAGCCGCGGGCCACCTGCGCGCCACCGATGTACAGCTCGCCGGTCACGCCGACCGGTACCGGCTGGCGCTGCGCATCCAGCACATAGACGCGGGTATTGGCGGTCGGCTTGCCGATATGCAGCGCGCCACCCGGCTGAAGTTGACCGGACGTCGCGACCACCGTGGTTTCGGTCGGGCCGTAGTTGTTGACCAGCACGAAGCCCGGATCACGGTCGAACTGGCGCAGGCGGTCGCCGCCCACCAGCAAGGTGCGCAGGGTCGGGTGCTGGCGTTCGCGGCGCAGTGCCTGCTCGGCCACCGGGGTCGGCAGGAAGCTGACCTGCAGCGGTTGCTGCAGCCACCAGTCGAGCAGTTCGTCCACGTGCTCGCCGCCAATGTGCGCCGGCGGCAGGTGCAGCACCGCCCCGGCGCACAGCGCCGGCCAGGCCTCCCAGGCCATGGCGTCGAAGCCGAAGCCGGCGACGCTGGAGGTGTGGCTGCCGGCGCCCAGGTCGAAGGCCTGGCAATGCCAGTGGACCAGGTTGGCCAAGGTGCGGTGCTCGACCATCACGCCCTTGGGCTGGCCGGTGGAGCCGGAGGTGTAGATCACATAGGCCAGCTGATGCTCGTCCAGGCCGGTAACGACGGGGTTGCTGTCGGCTTCATAAGCCCAGTCATCGCCATCCAGCGCAACCTTGGCCACCTCGCCCACCAGCGACTCAGTGCTCGATTCGACCAGCACCAGCGTCGGCGCACTGTCACTGAGCAGATAGGCAATACGCTCCGCCGGATAACCCGGATCGACCGGCACATAGGCCGCGCCGGCCTTGAGCACGGCCAGCATCGCCACCAGCCGCTGCGGACCGCGCGGCAGGCACAGCGCCACGCGATCCCCCAGGACCACGCCACGCTTGATCAGGTAATGGGCCAGACGATTGGCGCGCTGGTTCAGCTCGCCATGGCTCAGGCTCACCTCGCCCTGTACCACGGCCAGCGCCTCGGGCGCCTGGGCCTCGACCAGCGCATGCACGGTGTGGCCTTTCGGGTAGCTCGCAGCCGTGGCATTGAAGCCTTCGAGCACTTGGACCTGCGCTGTGTGATCGAGGATGGGCAATGTGTCGACCTGCACCGCGCCATCTTGCTCCAACGCCAGGACCAGCCCGGCCACCGCCGAGTTCATCCAGCCCGCGACCCGCTCGGCGCCGATACCCAACAGGGCCAGCACACTGAGGGTGAAGCCTTCGCCGTGGTCATCCACGCTCAGGGTCAACGGATAGTTGCTGCGCTCCTCGCCGCCCAGCTGATGCATGCCCTGGAAGCTGTCGCTATCAGCCGCGGTCACATCAACCGGGCTGTGACGGTAGTTGAGCAACGCACTGAACAACGGCGACGAGGCCGCCACGCCACTGCAACGCTGGGCCAAGGCCAGCGACGCGTGCTCATGGCCAAGCAGCGCCGACAGCCGCTGGTGGGTAAGCCGCACCGCGTCACTGGCCCCCTTGGCCGTGTCGATGCGCAACGGCAAGGTATTGATGAACACGCCCAACGCACGGTCGGCGCCCTCGCCGCCCTGCAGGCGGCCCATCAGCACGGTGCCGAACACCACGTCGTGACGCCCCGCCAGCACGCCCACCACGCGGGCCCAGGCCAGGTGCATCAGGCTCGCGGCACTGACACCCTGCGCCCGCGCCTGTTCGCGCACCCGGCGCGACAAGGCGGGGTCCAGTGGCAGGCGGGCTTCCTCGATATCACGCCCGTCGCCCTGCACATCGGCCAGGCCCATGGGCAGGGTCGGCTCCTCGACATCGCCGAGCATGTCGCGGAAGAACGTTTCGTGCCCCGCCTGCGCGGCGCCCAGGCGCACCTGGGCCACGTAGGTGCGGTACGGCACAGGAGGACTCAGCAGGTGCTGGCGCCCGGACAGCAACGCCTGCATTTCATGGACAATGACCTCCATCGCCGTGTGGTCCAGGGCCAGATGATGGAAGTGCAGCACCGCGACCACGCGCTGCCCGGCCGGGTCCATGGCGTAGGTCAGGCGCAGCAGTGGCGCCTGGGTCAGGTCCAGGCGCTGCGAACGTGCGTCGAAATGATCGTGCAGGCGCTCGATCACCGCCTCCTCGCCCAGCCCAGTGACTTCGTGCACGTCCAGGCGGGCTTGGCGCCAGACCACCTGCACCGGCTCCGCCAAACCTTCCCAGACCACCGAAGTGCGCAAGATATCGTGGCGGTCGATGACCTGTTGCAAGGCACCGGCACAGGCTTGCAGCCGCTCCAGGCTGTCGAAGGCCAGGCGGGTCTGCAGCAGATAGGGATCACCCTGCTCCGCACTCAGGTGGTGATAGAGGATGCCTTCCTGCAACGGCGCCAGCGGATAGATCTCCTGCACATTGGCGGCGCCGCCCGGCACGCTGGCGACGATGCGGTCGATGCTGGCCTGGTCCAGTTCGATCAGGCTGAGCATCTCTGGGGTGATCCGGGTCGCATCGTGGGGGACACGGTTCTCGGGTACGGCCACCTCTCGTCCAGCGCCCACCGCCGCCGCCAGCGCGGCCAGGGTCGGCTGGGCGAACAGCACACGCACGTCGGCAGCCAGGCCGGCCTTGCGCATGCGCTCGACCAGGCTCACCGCCAGCAGCGAGTGGCCGCCCAGTTCGAAGAAGTGGTCGTGGCGACCGACCTGCTCGACCTTGAGCACCTCGGCCCAGATCGCGGCCAGTGCCGTCTCCACCTCGCCCTGCGGCGCCTCGAAGGCGCGGCTGACCACGGCCTCGCTGCCTGGCTGCGGCAGCGCACGGCGGTCGAGCTTGCCGTTGGCGGTCAGGGGCAACGCGTCCAGACGTACATAAGCCGACGGCAGCATGTAGTCCGGCAGCACACCTTGCAGGCGCTCGTGCAGTTCGCCGATGGCCGGGGCCTCGCCGGTGAAGTACGCCACCAGGCGTTTGTCTCCCGGCACGTCTTCGCGCACGATCACCGCCGCGTCACGCACACCCGGGCATTCGCCCAGACGCGCCTCGATCTCGCCCAGCTCGATACGGAAGCCACGCAGCTTGATTTGCTGGTCGGCGCGGCCCAGGTAACGCAGGGTGCCGTCGGCCTGCCAGCTGACCAGGTCACCGCTGCGGTACATCGTGCCGCTATTGAACGGATCCGGCAGGAAGCGCTCGGCCGTCAGCTCCGGCTGGCCCAGGTAACCCAGGGCCACGCCGTCGCCGGCGATATACAGCTCGCCCACCGCCCCCACCGGCAGCAGTTGCTGGCGGGCATCGAGCACGTAGCAGCGGCTGTTGCCGATCGGTTTGCCGATGGGAATGCTGCCCTCACCCACCGCGGTGATTTCGTGGGTGGTGCTGAAGGTGGTGGCCTCGGTCGGGCCGTAGCCATTGAGCAGGTGCTGCGGCGCGCCGTCACGCAGTACCCGGGCGATCACCGCCGGGTCCAGCACGTCGCCACCGACCATCAGGTAACGCAGGCCACGGAACGCCGGCAGCAGGTCGTCGGCGAACTGGTGGAACAGCCCGGCAGTCAGCCACAGCACCGTGACGCCCTGCTCCAGCAGCACCTCACGCAGGCCCTGGCGCGACAGCACCTGGTCCTGGTCGATCACCACCACCGCGCCACCGTTGAGCAGCGGCGCCCAGACTTCCAGCGTGCTGGCGTCGAACGCCGGGTTGGAGGCGAACGCCACGCGGTCCTGGCTATTGAAGTCGGCAAAACCGTTGTTGATCACCAGGCGCACGATGGCCCGGTGCGGCACCTGCACGCCTTTCGGCATGCCGGTGGAACCGGAGGTGTACATGATGTACGCCGCGCTGCCGGCCTCCACCGCCAGCCCCAGCGGCGCAGCCGCATAGGTGTTCAGGTCGAGCCGGTCGACTTCGACCCGGCGCGCCCCCACCACTTCGGGCTGGTCGCTGTGGGTCAGCAGCAGCGCCGCCCCGCTGTCGCCGACCATGAACGCCTGGCGTTCGACCGGGGCATTGCCGTCCAGCGGCACGAACACCGCCGCGCACTTGCTCACCGCCAGCTGGGCCGCCAGCAGGTCGAAGGAGCGTGGCAGCAACAAGGCCACGCGATCACCGGCACGCACGCCCAGTTCCAGCAGATACCCGGCCAGCCGGTTGGCCTGCTGGTCGAGGGCCTGGTAACTCCAGCGCCTTGTGCCATGGGCCACCGCCAGCGCATCCGGGCTGGCCTTGGCCTGCGCCTCGAACAACACATGCACGGGCAGATCACGTGGGTAGTCGCGCCCGCCGGCGTTGAATTGGCGCAGCACCCGCTCGCGCTCGGCTTCCGGCAAGCCATGCAGCCGGCTCAGTGGCATTGCCGGGGTATCCGCCAATGCCTCGACCAAGCGAGCCAGGGCCTCCTGCAACAACTGGCAGACCAAGCCGCCGTCCACGGCCGACACCGCCTGCACGGTCAGGGCGAACCCATCCCCCAGGTCGTCAACGCTGACCACCAGCGGGTAGTTGCTGCGCTCATGGGCGGCCAGCAGTTCGATCCCCTGCCAGGCCTGGGCCTGCTCCGTGCCGCCAGCCGCGCTGTGGCGGTAGTTCAGCAGGCTGGTGAACAGTGCCTGTGAGGCCGGAACACCGCTGCAGCGCTGGGCCAGGGCCAGGGAGGCCTGTTCATGGGCCAGCAGGCGCGCCAGGCGCTGGTGGGTCAGGCGCACGCCTGCGACCACGTCCATGTCACCCACGCTGACCCGCAACGGCAGGGTGTTGATGAACATGCCCAGCGCCCGTTCGGACCCTTCGCCGCCTTGCAGGCGGCCAAGCAGCACGGTGCCGAACACCACCTCTTCACGGCCGGACAACTGCGCCAGCACCTGCCCCCAGGCCTGGTGCACCAGGCTGGCGACACTGATCCCCAGCGCCCGCGCCTGACCGCGCAAGCGTTGCGCCAGGCTGTCGTCCAGGTACTGGCGATGGTCGAGCACATGGCTGCCATCGCCCAGCGCGTCACGCAGGCCGAACACCTCGGTCGGTTCGTCGATATCGCCCAGCAGCTCGCGGAACATTGCCTCCTGCGCCTGATTGTCATCGCGCAGTCGCGCATGGGCCACATAGTTGCGGTACGGCACGCTGTCGCCCTGAGGCTCGCGGCCCAGCAGCACATCGCCGACCTCCGCCACCAGCAGCTCCATGGCGGCATGGTCGAGGAGGATATGGTGCAGCAGCAGGGTTGCCTGCAATCGACCATGCTCCACACTGCTGCTCAGGTGCATCAAGGGTGCGCGCCCCAGGTCCAGGCGCACGCTGTCCAGTGCTGGCTGGATGTCCAGGCGCGCTTGGCGCCAGACCACCTGCACGGCCTCATCGAGCCCCTGCCAGTGCACGCTGGTGCGCAGGATGTCGTGACGGGCGATGACCTGGTTCAGCGCGGAAACGAAGGCGTCCAGCTCGGCCTGGCCGGCGAAGGCGAAGCCCAGTTGCAGCACATAGGGGTCGACCTCGGCGCTGGCCAGGTGGTGGTAGAGAATGCCCTGCTGCAACGGCGCCAGGGCATAGAGGTCCTGGACATTTGCCGCGCCGCCGGGGATCTGCCGCACGACCTGGTCGAGCGCCGCCTGGTCCAGTTTCGCCAGTGGCAGCATATCGACAGTGATGCGCTGACAATCGGCCGGAATGCGGTTGGCCGGCACCTCCACCACCACTTCGCCACCCACCGCCGCCGCCAGCGCCGCCAGGGTCGGCTGGCCGAACAGCACCCGCACATCCGCCGCGAGGCCCGCCTGGCGCATGCGCGCGGTCAGGGTAACGGCCAGCAGCGAGTGGCCGCCGAGCTCGAAGAAGTTGTCGTGGCGACCGACCGGTTCGACACCCAGCAACTCACGCCAGAGTTGCGCCAACAGGGTTTCGACCTCGCCTTGCGGCGCCTCGTAGACCTGCTGCGGCGCCTCTGGCTGCGGCAGCGCCTTGCGGTCCAGCTTGCCGTTGGGGCTCAGCGGCAGCGTCTCGAGGTAGGTGAACGAGGCTGGCACCATGAACTCCGGCAATTGGCCGAGCAGTGCCGCGCGCAAGGCCTCCGGCGCCTGCCGGGCGCCGGTGTAGTAGGCCAGCAGGCGCTGGTCGCGGGCCAGCACCACGGCTTCCTTGACCCCGTCGACGCGGGTCAGGCAGGCCTGGATCTCGCCCAGCTCGATGCGCAGGCCGCGCAGCTTCACCTGGTCGTCGTTGCGCCCGAGGTACTCCAGGTTGCCGTCGGGCAGATGCCGGGCCAGGTCGCCCGTGCGGTACAGGCGACCACCGGCCTGGCTGGCGAACGGATCGTCGAGGAAGCGCTCGGCAGTCAGTTGCTCGCGGTTGAGGTAGCCACGCGCCACCTGCACGCCGCCGATATACAGCTCGCCGGCCACGCCCCGCGGCACGGGCTGGCCGTGGGCATCGAGCACGTACAGCGTGGTATTGGCGATCGGCTTGCCGATCGGCGTGTTGTCCGGCGCCGTCACACAGTGCCAGGCGCTGACGTCCACCGCCGCTTCGGTCGGGCCGTACAGGTTGTGCAGCTCGACCGTCGGCAGCTGTGCCTGGAAGCGCCGCACCAGGCTGCCGGGCAAGGCTTCGCCGCTGCACAACACGCGCTTGAGGCGGTGCGGCAGGACATCGCCATGGGCGAGGAACACATCGAGCATCGACGGCACGAAGTGCAAGGTGCTGACCTGCTCGGCGCGGATCACCTCGCGCAGGTACTCGGGGTCGCGGTGCCCGCCAGGGCGCGCCATCACCAGGCGTGCCCCGGTCTGCAGCGGCCAGAGGAACTCCCACACCGACACGTCGAAACTGAACGGGGTCTTCTGCAGTACCACGTCGTCAGCGCCCAGGCGATAGGCGTCCTGCATCCACAGCAGGCGGTTGACCACTGCGGCGTGCTCGTTCATCACCCCCTTGGGCAGGCCGGTGGAACCGGAGGTGTAGATCACGTAGGCCAGGTGGCGCGGGGTCAACCCGGCCACCTGTGGCGCCTGTGCCGGTTGCTCCAGCCAGGTCGGCAGGTCGAGGTCGATCACCGGCACCGCGCCGGCCGCCGGCACATGGCGTGTGGCCGCGTGCACCAGAACCGCCAGCGGGGCGCTGTCGCCGAGCATGTGCCGGATGCGCTCGGCCGGGTACTCCGGGTCCACCGGCACATAGGCGCCACCAGCCTTGAGGGTGGCCAGCAGGCCGACCACCATCGCCAGGCCCCGCTCGACGCAGATCGCCACCCGGTCGTCGGGTTTCACGCCCAGGGCGATCAGGTGATGGGCCAGGCGGTTGGCCTGTTCATCCAGCTGGCGATAGCTCAACTCGCCCTCCTCTGCCTTTACCGCCACGGCATCAGGGGTGCGCCGCACCTGGGCCTCGATCATTCCGTGCAGGGTCTGGTCGAGGTCGTAGGCCTGGGTCGTGTCGTTGAAAGCGCCCAGCACCTGGCGCCGTTCATCGGCGCTCAGCACGGGCAGGCGCTGCAGTTGCTCCTCGGGGTGCTGTTCAAGCGCCAGCAGCAGACCGTCGAGTACCTGCAGCATCTGCGTGCAGACTCTTTTCGCGCCAACCTGGGCAGACACCTGCACGCCCAGGCGCAGGCCGTCGCCGAAATCATCCACGTTCAGGCTCAGCGGATAGTTGGTGCGCCCCTCGCTGCCCAGCGCCTCGATACCTTCCCAGGCTTGCGCCTGCGGCGCGGCCCGGCTGCTCTGGCGGTAGTTGAGCAAGGCGCTGAACAGCGGCAGCGGCGCCGCCACCTGGCTGCAGCGCTGGGCCAGGGCCAGCGAGGCGTGCTCGTGGAGCAACAGCGCCGAAAGCTCGCAGTGCGTGGCCAGCACGCCTTCGCGCACGCCGAGCTCACCCAGGTCGACCCGCAGCGGCAAGGTATTGATGAACATGCCCAACGCCCGTTCGCTGCCCTCGCCGCCCTGCAGACGGCCCAACAGCACGGTACCGAATACCACCTGGTCCTTGCCGCAGGCACTGCCCAGCAGGCGCGCCCAGGCCAGGTGCACCAGGCTCGCGGTGCTCACCCCCAGCTGGCGAGCCTGGTCACGCAGGCGGCCATAGCGGGCCCCCTCGAACTCGACCTCGGCCTCATCGAGCGCCAGCCCTTCGCCTTGTACCTCGCGCAGGCCGAACGGCAGGCTCGGCTCGTCGATATCGCCCAGGCGGGCGCGGAAGAACGCTTCATGCTCGGCCTCGCTGACGCCCTGGCGCGCCTGCACCACATAGTTGCGGTACGGCACCGACGGTGGCAGCGGCTCGTCGTGGCCCGACAGATAGCCGCGCAGCTCGGCCTGCACCGCCTGCATGGCGATGTGGTCGAGCACGATATGGTGGAACTGCAGCACCGCCTCGATCCGCTGGCTGCCCGGCACGGTGCGGTGCAGCAGCCTGATCAGCGGCGCCTGGCCCAGGTCCAGGCGTGCCAGGTGCTGCGCGTCGAGCGGCGCCAGTTGCAGCGGCGCCTGGCGCCAGACCACTTGCACCGGTTGCGCCAGGCCGTCCCAGAGCACCGCGGTGCGCAGGATGTCATGCCGGGCGATGACCTGCTCCAGGGCCTGCGCGAACGCCTGCAAGCGCGCCGGGCTGTCGAAGCGCAATTGCGCGCGCAAGGCATATGGATCGGCGTCCGCGCTGCTCAGGTGCAGGTAGAGGATGCCTTCCTGCAACGGTGCCAGCGGGTAGATGTCCTGCACGTTGGCCGCGCCGCCCGGCACCGTGGCGATGATACGGTCGATGGCGGCCTGCTCCAGCGCAACCAACGGCAGCATGTCCGGGGTGATACGGGTGCAATCGGCCGGGATCAGGTTGGCCGCAACCGGCACCTGGCGGCTGTGCCCCAGGGTGGTTGCCAGCGCCGCCACCGTCGGCTGGCCGAACAGCGTGCGCACGTCGGCTTGCAGGCCGGCCTGGCGCAGCCGCGCGGTCAGGCTTACGGCCAGCAACGAATGGCCGCCCAGTTCGAAGAAGTTGTCGTGACGCCCTACCCGCTCGACACCCAGCAACTGCGCCCAGATTTCGGCCAGCAGGGTTTCAGTGTCGCCCTGTGGCACTTCGTAGCCGCCCGCCTGCAGATCCGGCAGCGGCAGTGCCTTGCGCTGCAGCTTGCCGTTCGGGGTCAGTGGCCAGCTGTCGAGATGGATGAACAGCGCCGGCACCATGTACTCCGGCAGCTGTGCCAGCAAGGCCCGGCGCAGCGCGTCGGCCTGTTGTGGTTCACCCCGGTGATAGGCGACCAGGCGCGCACCGCTGTGCGGATGCGCGTGCACCAGCACCAGCGCTTCACGCACACCCGCGATCCGGTTCAGGCAGGCCTCGATCTCGCCCGGTTCGATGCGCAGGCCGCGCAGTTTGATCTGGTGGTCAGTGCGGCCGAGGAACTCCAGCACGCCGTCGTGGCGCTGGCGTACCAGGTCGCCACTGCGGTACAGGCGCTCACCGTCGACGAACGGGCTGGCGATGAAACGCTCGGCCTGTTGCTCCGGCAAGCCCAGGTAGCCCCGCGTCACCCCGGCCCCGCCGATGTGCAACTGACCGGCAACGCCGTACGGCACGGGCTGGTCGTGGGCGTCGAGGACGTACAGGCGGGTGTTGTCGATCGGCCGGCCAATCGGCAATGCGCCCGTCGGCAACGGATCCCGCGCTTCCAGGGTCCAGACGCTGCAATCCACCGTGGTCTCGGTGGGGCCATAGACGTTGTGCAGGCGCACCTGCGGCAAGCGCTCGCGTACCTGGCGGGCCAGGGCTTCGGTGAGCTCGCCACCACCGCAGACGATGTCGGTGAGGCTGGCGCAGGCGGCGCTGGCGTCCTCGTCGAGGAACTGCTGCAGCAAGGCCGGCACGAACTGCACCACCTTGACCTGCTGCCGCTCGATCAGCCCCGCCAGGTACTGCGGGTCGCGCTGGCCATCCGGGCGCGCCAGCACCAGGCGCAGGCCCGTGCACAGCGGCCAGAACAGCTCCCACACCGAGGCGTCGAAGCTCACCGGGGTCTTGTGCAGCACCACGCCTTCGCTCGGGAACAGCCCGGCGCTCCAGTGCACCAGGTTGACCACGTTGCGGTGCTCGACCATCACCCCCTTGGGCACGCCAGTAGAGCCGGAGGTGTAGATCACATAGGCCAGGTGCTGCGAGGTCAGGCCAGGCACTTGCGGGTTGCTGTCCGGCAGGTCGCCCCACGTCGGCTGATCGAGGTCGACCAACGTCGCCGACGAACCCACCAGGGCGCGGGTGGCCTGTTGCACCAGCAACGCTCGCGGCTGGCTGTCGGCGAGCATGTGGCCGAGGCGCTCGGCCGGATAGTCCGGGTCGAGCGGCACGTAGGCGCCACCGGCCTTGAGGATCGCCAGCAGGCCGACCAGCAGCGGCAGGCCGCGCTCGACGCAGATCGCCACCCGGTCGTCGGGTTTCACACCCAGCGCGATCAGGTGGTGAGCCAGGCGGTTGGCCTGGGCGTTGAGCTCACGGTAGCTCAGTTGCCCCGCTTCAGCGTGCACGGCAATCGCTTCGGGGGCGCGTGCGGCTTGCCGCTCGAACAGCGCCTGGATCGGCTGCTCGGAATCATTGGCCCGCGCCGTGGCGTTGCAGCCCTGCAACAGGTAGGCGCGTTCCTCGTCCTGCAGCACCGGCAGTTGCAGCACCGTCTGCCCGGCTTGCGCCTCCAGGCCTTCGACCAACGCCAGCAGTACCTGCCGCAGCTGCCCGCAGACCCGCTGGGCGCCAACCGTCGCCGGGGTCATGGCCACCAGGCGGAACCCTTGGCCCATGTCGTCCACGCTGAGGCTCAGCGGGTAGTTGCTGCGCTCCTGGCCGTCGAGGAACTCGATGCCCTGCCAGTCAAGGCGCCGGGCCTCGCTGGCCTCCTGGCCGTGGCGGTAGTTGAGCATGGCGCTGAACAGCGGCGCCGGCGCCGGTACGCCGCTGCAACGCTGGGCCAGGGCCAGCGACGCATGCTCGTGGACCAGCAAGGCGCTCAGGCGCTGCTGGGTATGGCGCACCGCCTCGGGCAGGGCCGCGCCCTGCAGGTCCAGGCGCAGCGGCAGGGTGTTGATGAACATGCCCAGCGCCCGCTCGGCGCCCTCGCCGGCCTCCAGCCGGCCCAGCAGCACGGTGCCGAACACCACGCTGTCGCGGCCGCTGGTGGCGGCCAGCAGGCGGGCGAAGGCCAGGTGGAACAGGCTCGCGGGGCTGCTGCCCAGTTGCCGGGCCTGCTGGCGCAGGCGCGCGGCCAAGGTCTCGTCCAGCCACAGCTGGGCTTCCTCGATAGCCTGGCCATCGCCCTGCACGTCGCTCAGGCCGTAGGGCAGCGTCGGCTCGTCGATATCGCCCAGCAGCTCGCGGAAGAACGCCTCGTGCTCGGCCTGGCTGACGCCCAGACGCGCCTGGGCCACGTAGTTGCGGTAAGGCACCGGGGCCTGCAGCGGTGCCGTGGTGCCTTGCAGGTAGCCCAGCAGTTCCGCGCCGATGATCTCCAGGGCGGTGTGGTCGAGGACGATATGGTGGAACTGCAGCAGTGCCTCGACCCGCTGGCTGCCGGCATCGGCGCTGTACAGCAGGCGAATCAGCGGTGCCTGGCTCAGGTCCAGGCGTTGCAGGTCCTGCCCTTCGAGCGGTGCGACCAGTAGCGGCGCCTCGCGCCAGACCACCTGCAGCGGTTGCGCCAGGCCCTCCCAGAGCACGGCGGTACGCAGCACATCGTGGCGTGCGATGGCCTGGCGCAACGCAGCGGCGAAGGCTTCGAGCCGCGCCAGGCTGTCGAAGGCCATGGGCGACTGCAGCACATAGGGGTCGTGCTGCGGCGAGCTGAGGTGGTGGTAGAGGATGCCTTCCTGCAACGGCGCCAGCGGGTAGATGTCCTGCACGTTGGCCGCGCCGCCCGGCACCGTGGCGAGGATGCGTTCGATGGCGGCCGGTTCCAGTTCCACCAGTGGCAGCATGTGCGGGGTGATCTGGGTGCAGCCGGCCGGGATCCGGTTGGCCGGGACCTCGACCCGGCGGCCCTGGCCCAGGGTCGCCGCCAGCGCCGCCACCGTCGGCTGGCCGAACAGGGTGCGCACGTCGGCCTGCAGGCCGGCCTGGCGCAGGCGCGCGGTGAGGTTGACCGCCAGCAGCGAGTGGCCGCCGAGCTCGAAGAAGTTGTCGTGGCGACCGACCTGCTCGATACCCAGCACTTCGGCCCAGAGCCCGGCGATGGCGGTTTCCACGGGACCTTGCGGCATGACGTAGTCCTGGGCGGCGAGCATGGCCGGTTGCGGCAACGCCTTGCGGTCCAGCTTGCCGTGGCTGGTCAGTGGCAGTGCGTCCAGGCGGACCAAGGCTTGCGGCAGCAGATGCGCCGGCAGGCTGGCCTGCAAGCCCTCGCGCAAGCGCTCGATATCGACCGTTGCCGCTTCGGTGAACCACGCCAGCAGGCGCTCGTCGCGCACCAGCACCACGGCATCGGCGATGCCCGGCTGGGCCTTGAGCGCGGCCTCGATCTCGCCCAGTTCGACCCGCACACCGCGGATCTTCACTTGGTCGTCGTTGCGCCCCTGGTACTCCAGGGTGCCGTCGGCGTTCCAGCGCACCAGGTCGCCGCTGCGGTACATCCGGCCAGCGGCGAACGGGTCGTCGAGGAAACGCTCGGCGGTGAGGTCGGGGCGGTTGAAGTAGCCACGGGCGACCTGCGCGCCACCGATGTACAGCTCGCCGGTCACGCCGACCGGCACCGGCTGGCGCTGCGCATCCAGCACATAGACGCGGGTATTGGCGGTCGGCTTGCCGATATGCAGCGCGCCACCCGGCTGAAGTTGACCAGACGTCGCGACCACCGTGGTCTCGGTCGGGCCGTAGTTGTTGACCAGCACGAAGCCCGGATCACGGTCGAACTGGCGCAAACGGTCGCCGCCCACCAGCAAGGTGTGCAGGGTCGGGTGCTGGCGTTCGCGGCGCAGCGCCTGCTCGGCCACCGGGGTCGGCAGGAAGCTGACCTGCAGCGGCTGCTGCAGCCACCAGTCGAGCAGTTCGTCCACGTGCTCGCCGCCAATCTGCGCCGGCGGCAGGTGCAGCACCGCCCCGGCGCACAGCGCCGGCCAGGCCTCCCAGGCCATGGCGTCGAAGCCGAAGCCGGCGACGCTGGAGGTGTGGCTGCCGGCGCCCAGGTCGAAGGCCTGGCAATGCCAGTGGACCAAGTTAGCCAGGGTGCGGTGCTCGACCATTACTCCCTTGGGCTGGCCGGTGGAACCGGAGGTGTAGATCACATAGGCCAGCTGATGCTCGTCCAGGCCCTGGACAACCGGATTGTCATCGGCCTGGTCCAGCCAGTCATCGCCATCCAGTGCGACCTTGGCCACCGCGTCCACCAGCGACTCAGTGCTCGATTCGACCAGCACCAGCGTCGGCGCACTGTCACTGAGCAGATAGGCAATACGCTCCGCCGGATAACCCGGATCGACCGGCACATAGGCCGCGCCGGCCTTGAGCACGGCCAGCATCGCCACCAGCCGCTGCGGACCGCGCGGCAGGCACAGCGCCACGCGATCCCCCAGGACCACGCCACGCTTGATCAGGTAATGGGCCAGACGATTGGCGCGCTGGTTCAGCTCGCCATGGCTCAGGCTCACCTCGCCCTGCACCACGGCCAGCGCCTCGGGCGCCTGGGCCTCGACCAGCGCATGCACGGTGTGCCCTTGCGGATAATTGACGGCCGTGGCGTTGAAGCCCTCCACCACCTGGCGCAAAGCCTCGTCATCCAGCATCGGCAGATGATCGAGTCCCTGGCCCGGCGCCCGCTCCAGCGCCTGCAACAGTTGGCCTAGCGTATTGACCATCCACGTGCCGACCTGCGCCGCAGGCAATCCCTCGGCGGCCAGCACGCTCAGCGAGAAACCCTCGCCCAGGTCATCGACGCTCAGGGTCAACGGGTAGTTGCTGCGCTCCTCGCCGCCCAGCAGGCGCACACCCTGCCAAATACCTTCACCGTCCCGGGCCGCCTCGGCGCTGTGCCGGTAGTTGAGCAAGGCACTGAACAACGGCGCCGAAGCCGCCACGCCGCTGCAACGCTGGGCCAGCGCCAAGGGCGCATGCTCGTGACCGAGCAGGGCCGACAAGCGCTGATGAGTGACGCGCACGGCCTGCTCCACCGGCAGCGCGGTGTCCACCCGCAGTGGCAGGGTGTTGATGAACATGCCCAGGGCGCGGTCGGCGCCCTCGCCGGCTTGCAGGCGGCCCATCAATACGGTGCCGAACACCACATCGCGACGCCCTGCCAGCACGCCCACCACCCGCGCCCAGGCCAGGTGCACCAGGCTCGCGGCGCTGACGCCACGCTGCCGGGCCTGCTCGCGCAGGCCTTGGGCCAGGGCCTCAGGCAGCATCAGGGCGGCATGCTCGACCCGTCCGCCATCGCCCTGCACATCGGCCAGGCCAAAGGGCAGGGTCGGTTCTTCGACATCCCCCAACTGGGCGCGGAAGAACGCCTCATGGCTGGCCTGATCGTCGCCCAGGCAGACCTGGGCGACATAATTGCGATACGGCACCGCGGCAGGCAGCGTGGCACCACGACCGTCCAGCAGCACCTGCATCTCCTCGCCGACCACGGCCATCGCGGCGTGGTCGAGGGTCAGGTGGTGGAACTGCAACAGCGCCACCCACTCGCCCTGGCGCGGATCCTCGGCATAGACCAGTCGCAGCAAGGGTGCCCGGGTCAGGTCCAGACGCTGCTGGCGGGCATCGAAACGCGCCAGCAACTGCTCGATCACGGACTCCTCACCCAGGCCGGTGACTTCGCTGAGCGCCAGGTTGGCCTGGCGCCAGACCACCTGCACCGGCTCCGCCAGGCCTTCCCAGACCACCGAAGTGCGCAGGATGTCGTGGCGGTCGATGACCTGTTGCAAGGCCGCTGCCCAGCTACGCAGGCGCTCGAGGCTGTCAAAGGCCAGACGCGACTGCAGCAGGTACGGATCGCCCTGCTCGGCGCTCAGGTGGTGATAAAGGATGCCCGCCTGCAACGGTGCCAGCGGGTAGATCTCCTGCACGTTGGCGGCGCCGCCCGGCACGCCGGCGACGATGCGGTCGATGCGGGCCTGGTCCAGTTCGATCAGGCTGAGCATCTCTGGGGTGATCCGGGTCGCATCGTGGGGGACACGGTTCTCGGGCACGGCCACCTCTCGTCCAGCGCCCACCGCCGCTGCCAGCGCGGCCAGGGTCGGCTGGGCGAACAGCACGCGCACGTCGGCAGCCAGGCCGGCCTTGCGCATGCGCTCGACCAGGCTCACCGCCAGCAGCGAGTGGCCGCCCAGTTCGAAGAAGTGGTCGTGGCGGCCGACCTGCTCGACCTTGAGCACCTCGGCCCAGATCGCGGCCAGTGCCGTCTCCACCTCGCCCTGCGGCGCCTCGAAGGCGCGGCTGACCACGGCCTCGCTGCCTGGCTGCGGCAAGGCGCGGCGGTCGAGCTTGCCGTTGGCGGTCAATGGCAAGGCTTCAAGTCGCACATAAGCCGACGGCAGCATGTAGTCCGGCAGCACACCTTGCAGGCGCTCGTGCAGTTCGCCGATGGCCGGGGTCTCGCCGGTGAAGTACGCCACCAGGCGTTTGTCTCCCGGCGCGTCCTCGCGCACGATCACCGCCGCGTCACGCACACCCGGGCATTCGCCTAGACGCGCCTCGATCTCGCCCAGCTCGATACGGAAGCCACGCAGCTTGATTTGCTGGTCGGCTCGGCCCAGGTAACGCAGGGTGCCGTCAGCCTGCCAGCTGACCAGGTCGCCACTGCGGTACATCGTGCCGCTATTGAACGGGTCGGGCAGGAAGCGTTCGGCCGTGAGTTCCGGCTGGCCCAGGTAACCCAGGGCCACGCCGTCGCCGGCGATATACAGCTCGCCCACCGCCCCCACCGGCAGCAGTTGCTGGCGGGCATCGAGCACATAGCAGCGGCTGTTGCCGATCGGTTTGCCGATGGGAATGCTGCCCTCACCCACCGCGGTGATTTCGTGGGTGGTGCTGAAGGTGGTGGCCTCGGTCGGGCCGTAGCCATTGAGCAGGTGCTGCGGCGCGCCGTCACGCAGTACCCGGGCGATCACCGCCGGGTCCAGCACGTCGCCACCGACCATCAGGTAACGCAGGCCACGGAACGCCGGCAGCAGGTCGTCGGCGAACTGGTGGAACAGCCCGGCAGTCAGCCACAGCACCGTGACGCCCTGCTCCAGCAGCACCTCACGCAGGCCCTGGCGCGACAGCACCTGGTCCTGGTCGATCACCACCACCGCGCCGCCGTTGAGCAGCGGCGCCCAGACTTCCAGCGTGCTGGCGTCGAACGCCGGGTTGGAGGCGAACGCCACGCGGTCCTGGCTATTGAAGTCGGCAAAACCGTTGTTGATCACCAGGCGCACGATGGCCCGGTGCGGCACCTGCACGCCCTTCGGCGTGCCGGTGGAGCCGGAGGTGTACATGATGTACGCCGCGCTGCCGGCGTCCACCGCCAGGCCCAGCGGCGCAGCCGCATAGGTGCTCAGGTCGAGCCGGTCGAGTTCGACCCGGCGCGCTCCCGCCACTTCGGGCTGATCGTTGTGGGTCAGCAGCAGCGCCGCCCCGCTGTCGCCGACCATGAACGCCTGGCGCTCAGCCGGGGCATTGCCGTCCAGCGGTACGAACACCGCCGCGCACTTGCTCACCGCCAGCTGGGCCGCCAGCAGGTCGAAGGAGCGTGGCAGCAACAAGGCCACGCGATCACCGGCGCGCACGCCCTGCTCGAGCAGGTAGACCGCCAGGCGATTGGCCTGGTCATCGAGCTGGGCATAGCTCCACTGGCGTTCACCGTGAATCACCGCCAGCGCCTCTGGCGTGCTCGCGGCGTGGGCTTCGAACAGGCGGTGGGCGGCCAGCTCGCGCGGGTAGTCGCGTGCCGTGGCATTGAAGCGACCCCGCACGCAGTCGCGCTCGACCCTGGGCAATCCATGCAGACTGTGCAGCGCGACCTGCGGGGTCTGCTCCAGCGCCGTGACCAACTGCGTCAAGGCCCACTGCAGCAAGCGGCAGACGCGCTCGCCATCGACCGACGCCACGGCCTGCACCGTCAACCGGAAATCATCCCCATAGTCGTCGACACTGACCACCAGCGGGTAGTTGCTGCGCTCCTGCGCGGTCAACAGTTCGATCCCCGGCCAGACCGGCCCCTGCGCAGGCTGGCCAGCACTGTGGCGATAGTTCAGCAGGCTGCTGAACAGCGCCTGCGAGGCCGGCACGCCGCTGCAGCGCTGGGCCAGGGCCAGGGAGGCCTGTTCATGGGCCAGCAGGCGCGCCAGGCGCTGATGGGTCAGGCGCACGCCTTCGGCCACACCGCCGCTGCCCACGCTGACCCGCAGCGGCAGGGTGTTGATGAACATGCCCAACGCCCGATCGGCACCCTCGCCGCCCAGCAGGCGACCGAGCAGCACGGTGCCGAACACCACCTCTTCGCGCCCGGACATCTGCGCCAGCACCTGGCCCCAGGCCTGGTGCACCAGGCTGGCGACACTGACCCCCAGCGCCCTGGCCTGCCCGCGCAGACGTGCGACCAGCGCCGGCTCCAAGGGCCAACGGCTTTCACCCACCGAATGGGTGTCGGCCATGGCCTCGCGCAGGCCGAACGCCTCGGTCGGTTCGTCGATATCGCCCAGCAGCTCGCGGAACAGGGCCTCGTCGGCCTGCGGGTCCGCGCCAAGACGTGCCTGGGCCACGTAGTTGCGATACGGGATGCTGGCAGGCAGCTCTGCGGAGCCTTGCAGCAACGCCCCCACCTCGAGCATCAGCTGCTCCACGGCGGTGTGGTCGACAAGAATATGATGCAGCAGCAGGGTCGCCTCCAGCCGCCCTGCCTGGCGCTGGCTGCTCAGGCGCAGCAACGGCGCCTGGCCCAGGTCGAGGCGCGGTGTTTCGAGCGCCGGGCTCAGCAGCAGCGGCGCCTCGCGCCAGACCACCTGCACCGCCGCGTCCAGGCCCTGCCAATGCAGGCTGGTGCGCAGGATGTCGTGACGGGCGATGACCTGGTTCAGCGCGGCGACGAAGGCGTCCAGTTCGGCCTGCCCGGCAAAGGCGAAACGCGCCTGCACCACATAGGGGTCGGCGCCTTCGCTGGCCAGGTGATGGTAAAGAATGCCCTGCTGCAGCGGGGCCAGGCCGTAGATGTCCTGGACGTTGGCCACGCCACCGGGGATCTGCCGCACCAGCGTGTCGATGGCGTCCTGGCCGAGGTCGGCCAGGGGCAGCAGGTCCGGGGTGATCCTTGTGCAGCCTGCCGGGATACGGTTGGCCGGCACGTCGACAGCGGCCCGCCCCCCCACCGAGGCCGCCAGCGCGGCCAGCGTGGGCTGGCTGAACAGTACCCGCACATCGGCCTCCAGCGCCTGCTGGCGCATGCGCTCCACCAGGCGGACCGCCAGCAGCGAATGGCCGCCCAGTTCGAAGAAGTTGTCGTCACGCCCCACGGGCCCCACACCCAGCAGGTCCACCCAGATCGCAGCCAGGGCGGTCTCGATCGGGCCCTGGGGCGCCTGGTACTGGCGCACTGGCGCTTCGGGGGTCGGCAGGGCCTTGCGGTCGGCCTTGCCGTTGGGCGTCAGCGGCATGTCATCCAAGTGGATGAACAAGGCTGGCACCATGTATTCGGGCAACTGCTCCAGCAAGCGCTCGCGCAGGTACTGCGCGGCGTGATCCAGGCCGGTGTGGTAAGCCACCAGGCGCTGGCCGCTGTGCGGGTGTTCATGAACCAGCACCAGCGCCTCACGCACGCCGTCCACGCGGTTCAGGCAGGCTTCGATCTCGCCCGGTTCGATACGCAGGCCGCGCAGCTTGATCTGGTGATCATTGCGGCCGAGGAACTGCAACGAACCGTCGGCGCGCTGGCGCACCAGGTCACCGCTGCGGTACAGGCGCTCGCCGCGCACAAACGGGCTGTCGATGAAGCGCTCGGCCTGTTGCCCGGCCAAGCCCAGGTAGCCACGCGCCACGCCCACGCCACCGATGTGCAGGTGCCCGGCCACGCCCCAGGGCAGCGGCTGGTCCGCGCCGTCCAGTACGTACAGGCGGGTGTTGTCGATCGGCCGGCCGATCGGCAGCGCGCCTTCCGGCACGGGCTGATCGGGCTCCAGGGTGCAGACGCTGCAATCGACCGTGGTTTCGGTGGGGCCGTAGACGTTGTGCAGGCGCACCTGCGGCAGACGCTCGCGCACCTGGCGCACCAGGGCTTCGGTCAGCTCGCCCCCGCCGCAGACGATGTCGGTGAGGCTGCTGCACTGCGCGCTGCGCGCCTGTTCGAGGAACTGCTGCAACAGCGCCGGCACGAACTGCACCACGCTGACCCTGGACTCGATGATTCGCCGCGCCACATAGTCCGCGTCACGCTGGCCGTCCGGCCGCGCCAGCACCAGGCGCAGGCCGCTGCCCAGCGGCCAGAACAGCTCCCACACCGAGGCGTCGAAACTGATCGGAGTCTTGTGCAGCACCGCGCCGTCCGCAGTCGCGGGGCACAGCCCGGCGCTCCAGTGCACCAGGTTGACCACGCTGCGGTGCTCGACCATCACGCCCTTGGGCAGCCCGGTGGAGCCGGAGGTGTAGATCACATAGGCGAGGTGGCGCGAGGTCAACCCGACCACCCGTGGGTCGGTCGCCGGCAGGCTTTCCCAGCCCGCCTGGTCGAGGTCGACACGCGGCACGGCCAGTTTGCCCGGCACCTCGCGGGTGGCCGCGTGCACCAGCACCGCCAACGGCGCGCTGTCGACGAGCATGTGGCGGATGCGCTCGGCCGGGTAGCTCGGGTCCACTGGCACATAGGCGCCACCGGCCTTGAGGATGGCCAGCAGGCCAACCACCATCGACGGGCCACGCTCGATGCAGATCGCCACCCGGTCGTCGGGGCGCACGCCCAGGGCGATCAAATGGTGGGCCAGGCGGTTGGCCTGTTCGTTGAGCTGCCGATAGGTCAGCTGTTCACCTTCCGCCTCGATGGCCACCACCTGTGGATGCAGCAGCGCCTGGCGCTCGAACAACGCGTGCAACGGCAGGTCGAGGTCGTGTTCGGCGACCGTGGTGTTGCAGCCGGTCAGCAGTTGATGGCGCTCCTCGGGCGTCAGCACCGGCAGCGCCAGCACGGGCAGGTCGGGGGCGCGCTCGAGCGCTTCCACCAGCCCCTCGAACACCTGCCGCAGTTGCCCGCACAGCCGCTCGGCGCCCCATTCGGCGAGGGCCTGGACCGTCAGGCGCAGGTCGACACCCAGATCGTCGACCGCCAGGTTCAAGGGGTAGTTGGTACGCTCTTCGGTGCCGACCACATCGATGCCCGGCGCCACTGCGATCACCGCGGCGGCGTCGCCCGCCGCGCTATGGCGATAGTTGAGCATGCTGTTGAACAACGGCATCGGCGCCACCACACCGCTGCAACGCTGGGCCAGGGCCAGCGGCGCCTGTTCGTGGCCGAGCAATGCCGTCAGCTGGCGGTGGGTCAACAACAGTGCATCGCGCACACCCTGCCCCTGCAGGTCGACCCGCAGCGGCAAGGTATTGATGAACATCCCGAGGGCGTGTTCGCCGCCCTCGCCCGCCGCCATGCGCCCCAGCAGCACGCTGCCGAACACCACCGACTCGCGCCCGGACCACGCCCCCAGCAGGCGCGCCAGCCCCAGGTGCATGATGCTGGCCGGGCTGACCCCGAGCAACCGGGCCTGGGCACGCAGACGTTGGCTGAGGCCGGGCGCCAGGGTGATCCGTGCTTCCTCCATGGGCTGGCCGGCCACCTCCTGGACGCCGAAGGCCAGGGTCGGCGCATCGATATCGGCCAGCATGGCGCCAAAGAATGCTTCATGGGCCTGTTCGTCCTGGGCCTGGCGGCTTCTGGCCAACAGGTCACGGAACGGCACCGGCGCTGGCAGCCGCTCGCCATCACCTGCGAGATAGGCTTGGATCTCGCGGCGGACGATGTCCAGGCCGGTGTGGTCCATGACCGTGTGGTGAAACAGCAGCAAGCCCAGCACCCGGCCGTCGCGATCCTGGCCATGCACCAGCCGCAGCAAGGGGGCCTGGGCCAGGTCCATGCGGTAATGACGCGTGTCGAAACGGGCGCGCAATTGCTCCAGCGGCTCGTCATCGTCCAGGCTTGCGACTGCCTCGCAAGCCAGGGGCGCCTTGCGCCACACCACCTGCAGCGGCTGGTCCAGGTATTCCCAGGCCAGTGCCGTGCGCAGGATGTCATGGCGCTGGATCACCCAGTCGAGCGCCTCGGCGAACGCCTGCAGGTGCGCCGGGCTGGCAAAACGCAGCTGCGCCTGCAGCACATAGGGATCACCCTCGGCGGCCGTGAGGTGGTGGTAGAGCATGCCTTCCTGCAGCGGCGCCAACGGGTAGATGTCCTGCAGATTCGCCGCGCCCCCGGGCAGCGTGGCGACGATGCGGTCGATGGCGGCCTGGTCGAGCCCGGCCAGGGGCAGCATGTCGGGGGTGATGCGCAGCGCCGGGCTCAGCCAGCCATCCTCCAGGCCCGCAAGCATCTCTAGCAGCGCTGGCTTGTGCGCCGCCAATGCGTCCCACAGCGCGTCATCGAGGGTGTCGTCATCGCCCTCGACGATCAGGTCGGCCTCCTCGCGCTGGAGTCGGATCGCACGGGTGGAAAGCGCTGCCATGAGTTCGCTGAAGAGCATTGGTAAGCATCCTGCTTTTGCCAGTCGGAAATGCTCGGAACGCTAATGGATCGCGGGGGGGCGGGCTGACATGGGAAGGGGGGACAACGGCAGGAGCAGAAGGGTTCAACGCTAGTGTGGTGTTTCACAAATAACGACCATAACTCGCGGCGCTTTTTGCGCTCATGCGGCGTTGTCGCTCCTCGCCGTAGCTGGGCTACGACTCGTCGCGACGCCTTGCCTGAGCGCAAAAAACACTCGCGATTTATTGGTCGTATTTGCAAAACACCACACTAGGGAGCCAGGCCGCTCAGGCGCCTGACTCCCCGATTGACAAAAGAGCGGGTTCAGCCAGCCAGCGCTTGCAACTCGGCCAACTCCCCTTCGGTCAAACCCACGCCCTCGCGCAGTGCCACTTCACGCTCACGGTAGCGCCGTTCCCCCGGCATGCGCGTCAGCCCCGCTTCCTGCATCTGCTCCACCAGTTCGCGGCTGCGCTGGGCAAAACGCTCACCTTGCGCCTTGGTGGGGTCGATCACGATCAGCAACTGCCCGGTCCATGGGGTCTTTGCCCCCGGATGCCCGGACCAGTCGAACTCCCAGGAAAAATGGCCCCCCGTCAGCGCTGCCGCCAGCAGTTCGACCATCATCGACAGCGCCGAGCCTTTGTGGCCGCCGAACGGCAGCAAGGCCCCCCCTTCGAGAATCGCCTTGGGGTCGTTGGTCGGCTGGCCGGCGGCATCCACGCCCATGCCCGGCGGCAGCTGTTCGGCGGCCCGGGCGGCAATCTGCACGTCGCCATGGGCCATGGCACTGGTGGCCATGTCGAAGACGATCGGGTCGTGCCCCGCGCAAGGCGCGGCGAAGGCGATGGGGTTGGTGCCGAACAACGGCTTGCGCGCACCATGGGGCACCACGCAGGTCATGCTGTTGACCACGCTCAGGGCCACCAGGCCTTCATCGGCGAATGGCTCGACATCCGGCCACAGCGCGGCGAAATGGTGCGAATTATGGATCGCCAGCACCGCGATGCCGGCCGTGCGCGCCTTCTCCACCAACAGCGCGCGGGCGGCGGCCAGGGCCGGCTGGGCAAACCCACCCTTGGCATCGACCTGCACATAAGCTGGCGCCAGGTCGGTTACCTGCGGCTCGGCGTGGCCATCGACCCAACCGCTGGCGAGGGTCGAGACATAACCGGGAATACGGAACACCCCGTGGCTGTGGGCACCGTCACGCTGGGCGCTGGCGCAGTTGTGGGCGAGCACGGCGGCCACCGCCGCGCTGCAGCCATGCCGCGCGAAGATCGACTGCAATAACGCCCGCAGTTCGGTAAAAGGCACGCGCACGACAGGGCCGGTGGAAGGTGAAGACATCTGGAGCTCCTTTCTTGGAATTGGAATCGCTACAGCGCAACTGCACAGACTTTCCCGCCAATGACAGCTATCTGTCAAATATTGACTTGATGACAGAAAACAGCCATTTTGGCTTCCACGCCAGAAATCAGCCGGAAACGACCATGAGCCAATCGATCAAGCAACGCCTGGAAAGCAGCCTGCACACCGCTGCCGCCTCGGGCCGCCAGATCGCCAGCTACATGCTCGCCAACCTCCATGAGCTGCCGTTCCAGACCTCGGCCAGCATCGCCGCCAAGCTGGGCGTGAGCGAATCGAGCGTCGGCCGCTTCTGCCGCGCCCTGGGCTATGCCCACCTCAAGGCCCTCAAGCACGACCTGCAGAACGACCTGGGCGACGGCCCGTGGCTGGCCGGCGACCGCCTGCAGGCGTTTCGCCAGCAACCCGAGGACGACCAGCGCTCAGGCAGCCTGGAGCTGGAGATGGCCGCGCTGGTGCGCGTGCACGAGTACAGCCGCGGCGAAACCTGGCAACAGGTCGCTCGGCGCCTGGCCGACAAACCCCGGGTATTCGTCGCCGGCTTTCAGACCGAGCGTGGCGTGGCCATGTGCATGAGCCACCTGCTGCAGTACCTGCGCGACGGCGTGCAACTGGTCGATGGCAGCGCCGGGCATTTCGGCGAGGTACTGCTGGGGCGCCCGCAGGACTGCGCGCTAGTGGTGTTCGAGGCGCGCCGCTATTCGCGCCACGCCCAGCAGCTGTGCCACAAGGCGCGTGCGCTGGGCATTCCGGTGACCCTGGTCACCGACACCTTCTGTGACTGGGCTGATGCCGAAGCCGACGAGGTGTTCCGCATCCCCACCGAATTCAACCTGTTCTGGGAATCCACCGCGACCATGCTGTCGTGGGTGCACCTGATGGTCAACGAGGTCTGCAAGCAGCTCGGACCGGATGTTGAAAAACGCTTGGAAGCAACTGCCGCTCTACATAACGAGTTCGTCGGCTACACCTCGTGGCCGGCGGGCAAACAACAATAGCAAGAGTGCGATGACCGAGGTGCGAGATGAAAGGAACCATGGCTGTGGTGGGTGCGTGCGCCCTGCTGCTGGCGGGCCACGCCAGTGCCGAGACCCTGCGTTTTGCCACTGAAGGGGCATATCCTCCCTTCAACTACGTCGATGCCGACAACAAGCTGCACGGCTTCGACATCGACATCACCCATGCCCTGTGCGAACAGATGAAGGTCGAGTGCACCCTGGTGGCCCAGGACTGGGAAGGCATCATTCCGGCGTTGATGGCGCGCAAGTACGATGCGGTGGTGGCCTCGATGATCGACACCGAGGAACGGCGCCGGAAGATCGCCTTCACCGACCACTACTACCGCACCCCACTGACCGTGGCCGTCGCCAAGGACAGCCCGATCAGCGATGCGCAGACCGACTTCAAGGGCTACACGGTCGGCGCGCAATCCGCCTCGACCCAGGCGATCTACGCCGAGGACGTATACGGCAAGGCCGGCGCGGACGTGAAGCTGTACCCGACCCTTGACGAAGCCAACGCCGACCTCGCCGCCGGGCGCCTGGACGGGGTGATCGCCGACAAGTTCCCGCTGCACGAATGGCTGAACAAGAATGGCAAGGACTGCTGCAAGATCCTCGGCGATGTCGACGGCACCAAGGCCGACGCGGCGATTGCCGTGCGCAAGGACGACCAGGCCCTGCGCACCCGGCTGAACGAGGCGCTGGCGGCGATCGTGGCCAATGGCACCTACCAGAAGATCGCGAGCAAGTATTTCGCCTTCGATATCTACCAGTAATCTCGTGGAGGCCGGCCTGCCGCGCGATGGCGGATCAGTGAACCACGCCATCGCGGGACAAGCCCGCTCCCACCGGGGCACCTGTTTCCTGGGGGTTAGCCATGCTCGATCAACTCTCCCTGCTTTCCTTCGCCAGCGGCGGCTGGGGCCAGGCGCTGCTGGCCGGCGCGCTGGTGACCGTGTCGCTAGCCCTGGCCTGCCTGCCCATCGGCCTGCCACTGGGCCTGCTGGTGGCGCTCGCCGCGCGCTCGCGCAAACGCCTGCCGCGGGCCTGGGCCACCACCTTCTCCACGGTGTTTCGCGGCCTGCCCGAACTGCTCACCCTGTTGATCATCTACTACGGCTGCCAGATCGCCGCGCAGAAGCTCCTCGCCGCGCTGGGCTATGAAGGCGAGGTGCTGATCAACACCTTCCTCGCCGCCATGGCTGCCTTCAGCCTGGTGTTCGCCGCGTTCTCCAGCGAGATCTGGCTGATGGCCTTCAAGACCCTGCCCAAGGGTCAACTGGAGGCTTGCGCGGCCCTGGGCCTGGGCAAGCGCACCGGTTTTTTCAAGGTGGTGCTGCCGCAACTGACGCGCATCGCCCTGCCGGGCCTGTCGAACAACTGGCTGAGCCTGCTCAAGGACACCTCGCTGGTCTCGACCATCTCGCTGATCGACCTGATGCGCCAGACCAACCTGGCGGTCAGCGTGACCAAGGAACCGATGCTGTTCTACGGGGTGGCCTGCCTGGTCTACCTGTTGTTCTCGGCGCTGTCGGGCAGGGTCTTTGCCCTGCTCGAGCGGCGCAGCAATCGCCACCTGCAAGGAGCCCGCCCATGAGCCTGGAGCAACTGCTGGCCTACGTGCTCGACCCGGACTTGCTGGACCGCTACGGCGCGCGTTTCGTCGATGGCCTGCTGGTCACCGCCAAGCTGGTGGCGATCTCGTTCACCCTCGGCGCGCTGCTGGGCATGCTCCTGGCGCTGGCGCGCATGTCACCCAGCCGCGTGCTGCGGCGCCTGGCGGCTGGCTACGTGTACTTCTTCCGCGGTTCACCGCTGCTGGCCCAGCTGTTCCTGCTGTACTACGGGCTGGGTTCGCTCAAGGGTTTCTGGCAGGAGCTGGGCCTCTGGTGGTTCTTCCGCGAGGCCTGGTACTGCGCCCTGCTCGCCTTCACCCTCAACACGGCGGCCTACCAGGCCGAGATCTTCCGCGCCAGCCTGATGGCGGTCGCGCCGGGCCAGTACGAGGCGGCCAAGGCACTCAACCTCAAGCGCTCGACCACCTTCTTCAAGGTGGTCCTGCCACAGTCGCTGCTGGTGGCCATCGGCCCGCTGGGCAACGAGCTGATCATGATGATCAAGGCCAGCGCCATTGCCTCGCTGGTGACGATCTACGACTTGATGGGGGTGACCAAGCTGGCCTTCTCGCGCAGCTTCGACTTCCAGATCTACCTGTGGGCGGCAGTGCTCTACCTGCTGATCGTCGAGGTGGTCCGGCGCACCTTGAAACACCTGGAAGCCCGCCTGGGCCGCCACCTGAACTGACTGAAGGAAATCTTCCATGCATTGCCAGACCATCGTCCTGGGCGCCGGCATCGTCGGCGTCAGTACCGCCCTGCATCTGCAGGCCCGCGGACGCCAGGTGATCCTCATCGACCGCGACGAGCCAGGCAGCGGCACCAGCCATGGCAACGCCGGGCTGATCGAGCGTTCCAGCGTGATCCCCTATGCCTTCCCGCGCCAGTACAGCGCCCTGCTGCGCTATGGCCTGAACCGCCAGCCCGACGTGCGCTACAGCCTTGCCCACCTGCCCAAGGCCGCACCGTGGCTGCTCAGCTACTGGCGCCAGTCCGCTCCCGGGCGCCTGGCCAAGGCCGCCGCCGACATGCTGCCGCTGGTGCAGCGCAGCGTCGAGGAACACGATGTGCTGATCGAAGCCGCCGGCCTGCAAGGGCTGGTGCAAGCCAAGGGTTGGATCGAGGTGTACCGCGACGCCGCGCTGTTCGCCCAGGCCAAGCACGACCTTCAAGGCCTGGCCCGCTACGGCCTGCGCTACGAGATCCTCGAACGCGAGCAACTGCAGGCCCGCGAGCAGCAACTGGACGGTGGGGTGATCGGTGGCATCCACTGGCTCGATCCGAAGACCGTGAGCAACCCCGGCGGCTTGACCCGTGGTTACGCCGCGCTGTTCGTCCAGCGTGGCGGGCAGTTCCTCTACGGCGATGCGCGCAGCCTGCGCCAGGTCGAGGGCGGCTGGCAGGTGGACAGCCGCCGGGGCACGGTGATGGCCGACGAGGTGGTGGCCTGCCTCGGCCCGCAGTCGGCCGACCTCTATGAACGGCTGGGCTACCACTTTCCGCTGGGGATCAAGCGCGGCTATCACATGCACTACGCGACCCGCGACGGCGCCGAACTGGGTCACTCGATCTGCGACACCCAGGGCGGCTATGTCCTGGCGCCGATGGCCCGGGGGGTGCGCCTGACCACCGGCATCGAGTTCGCCGCCAGCGAAGCCCCGGCCAACGAGATCCAGCTGCGCCGCTGCGAGGCCCTGGCGCGCAAGCTGTTCCCGGCCCTGGGCGAGCGCCTGGACGACAAGCCCTGGCTGGGCCGTCGCCCCTGCCTGCCAGACATGCGCCCGGTGATCGGCCCGGCGCCGCTGCACAAGCACCTGTGGTTCAACTTCGGCCATGCCCATCATGGCCTGACGCTGGGCCCGGTCAGTGGCCGCCTGCTGGCGGAGCTGATGACCGGCGAGCGCCCCTTCACCGACCCTGCGCCCTACAGCGCCGCACGCTTCGCCTGAACCTTGAGCGGGAGAACAACAAGATGACCGCACCCTTGAGCCTTGCCAGCCTGCACCCTGCCCCCGACCCGCGCCCGGAGCTGATCCGTATCGAGGGCCTGAACAAGCATTACGGCGCGTTCCATGTGCTGCACGATATCGACCTGTCGGTGCGCGAGGGCGAACGAATCGTGCTCTGTGGCCCGTCGGGCTCGGGCAAGTCGACGCTGATCCGCTGCATCAACCGCCTGGAGATCGCCCAGCAGGGCAGCATCCGCGTGGCTGGCACCTACCTTGCCAGCACTGGCCGCCAAGCCAGCCAGGTGCGCAGCGAAATCGGCATGGTGTTCCAGCACTTCAACCTGTTCCCGCACATGAGCGTGCTCGACAACTGTCTGCTGGCACCGATGAGCGTGCGCGGCCTGTCGCGGCGGGACGCCGAGGAACGGGCGCGCTCGTACCTGAGCAAGGTCGGTATCGAAAGCCAGGCGCACAAGTACCCCAGCCAGCTCTCCGGCGGCCAGCAGCAGCGGGTGGCGATCGCCCGGGCGTTGTGCATGAAGCCGAGGATCATGCTGTTCGACGAGCCGACCTCGGCGCTCGACCCGGAGATGGTGGCCGAGGTGCTGGATGTGCTGGTGCAACTGGCCGGCACCGGCATGACCATGCTCTGCGTGACCCACGAGATGGGCTTTGCCCGACAGGTGGCAGAGCGGGTGTTGTTTCTCGAAGGTGGGCAGATCATTGAGGACTCTTCACCGGAAGTGTTCTTCGGGCAGCCCAGGACGGCGCGGGCACAGGCGTTTTTGAAGCAGATCCTGCATTAGTGGTTCGTGGTCCTGCGCAGATATACGCAACCCAGTCAGCCTCCGGCAAAACAGCGTTGCAATATATGAGGTTTTAATCTTGATCTTGATCTTGATCTTGATCTTGATCTTGATCTCAAGATTAGTTTCAAACTCACTAGCGACAGCTGCGCCAGTGCAAGCGCCGCCCGTAACTTCGCGACTTCAGGAGGCCGAACGCAGGCCTTGCGGAGGGAGGTGACGGGCATGGATGCCCGTCAAGCGCTGCGCCCCAGGATGGGGCGTTCAGCGCGGTCCTCCCGGGAGCAAGGCCGGAGTGAGGGGACCCGGAGCGAAGCGTAGGGCCGGATGAACGGAGCGCAGCGTTTTTTGGTTACTTTTTGTCGCGTTTGACAAAAAGTGACTCGCCGTAAGGGCGAAAAGGTGACTATGCGTCAGTATAGTAAATGAATGCGCTTACAACTGTGAAAACCCACACCAATCGCATTTGAATTTGAATTTGAATTTGAATTTGAATTTGACTTACACAGTGAGCGTTTTGAAAGTTATATGCGCATTCAGTTACGATGGTGACGCATAATCACCTTTCCGCCCTTACGGCGGGTCCCTTTTTGAAGGATCAAAAAGGAACCAAAAAATCCTCGCTCCATTCATCCGGCCCTCCGCTTCGCTCCGGGTCCCCTCACTCCGGCCTTGCTCCCGGGAGGACCGCGCTGAACGCCCCATCCTGGGGCGCAGCGCTTGACGGGCATCCATGCCCGTCACCTCCCTCCGCAAGACCTCCGTTCGGCCTCCTGAAGTCGCAATTTGTGTCGCCTGAACTATCGCGCGCTTAGAAGCAAAAGCAGAGCAAGAGCAAGAGCAAGAGCAAGAGCAAGAGCAAGAGCAAGAGCAAGAGCAAGAGCAAGAGCAAGAGCAAGAGCAAACAGTGGATCAACCATTCGTCGATAACGGATAAAACCTGTCGAATTACCTAAGGGCCACCCGACTACGGGATGAACCCCCAAGCGTGGAGTCACGCCATGAGCCATCCCACTCCCAAACACACCGTGGCAACCCGCAGCCAGTGGCTCGCCGCCCGGCACCAGCTCTGGCTGCACGAGAAAGCCTTCACCCATCAACGCGACGAGCTTGCCGCCGCCCGCCGCGCCCTGCCCTGGGTAGCGGTGGAGCCGGACTACCGTTTCCAGGGCCCGGACGGCGATCTAAGCCTGGGCGAGCTGTTCGCCGGACGCAGCCAGTTGCTGGTCTATCACTTCATGTTCGCCGACGGCTGGCACGAAGGCTGCCCGGGCTGCTCGTTCCTGGCCGACCACTTCGACGGCGCCAACCTGCACCTGGCCCACCACGATGTTTCCCTGGTGGCGGTTTCGCGGGCGCCCTTTGCCGAGTTCCAGGCGTTCCGCCGGCGCATGGGCTGGCACTTCCCATGGTTCTCCTCGCACGGCAGCCGCTTCAACCAGGATTTCGGCGTCACTGTCGCCACCGATGGCAGCGCCCAGTACAACTACGAACCCTACACCGGCGACGAAACGGAGCTGCCCGGGCTCAGCGCGTTCTACCGGGATAGCGACGGCAGCCTGTACCACACCTATTCCACCTATGCCCGCGGGCTGGACATCCTGGTCAACGCGTACAACTTCCTCGACCTGGCGCCCCTCGGGCGCAACGAGGACGGGACGATGGACTGGGTGCGGCATCATGATCGCTATGAAAGTGCCAGTGACAAGCCGCATTGCTGCAAGGATTGAGTTCCGGCGGGATCAGATCGCCTGCACCGCCAGCAACTCCGTCAACACCTCGGCCAGTGCCTTGACCATCACATCCGCCGTGGGCCGGTGCACGATGACGATTTCGTAGCTGTCCACCTCCGGCAGCCCCTGCTCGATGCCCAGCACCCGGTGCTCGAGCAGCGCTGCCCGCGGCGGCAGCAGGCTGATGCCCATGCCGTCGGCCACCGCCGCCTGGATACCGCTGAGGCTCGAGCTGGTGAAGCTGATGCGCCAGCGCCGGCCCATGCCTTCGATCGCGCTGATCATGTCATCGCGGTACAGCCCGCGTGGCGGAAAGGTCACCAAGGGAATCGGGTCGAGATCGAAGGACGGCATGCGCGCGCTGTCGATCCATTGCAGGCGCTCCGGCCAGCAGGCCACGCCCTCGCGGCTGTTGCGCCGCTGCTTGAGCAGCACCAGGTCGAGCTCGCCGTTGTCATAGGCCTGGCTGAGATCGCGGCACAGCCCGCTGGTGACTTCCAGCTTGACCTGGGGATGCTGCCGGCTGAACGCGGACAACGCATTGGTGGTGCGCCCGCCGACGAAATCCTCCGGCACGCCCAGGCGCACGGTTACCCCGACCATGGCCCCGGCCAACGCCTCGAGCATCTGATCGTTGAGGGCCAGCATGTGCCGGGCATAACCGAGCAGGGTCTGCCCGGCATCGGTGGGCAGCACATCGCGGTTGCCACGCACCAGCAAGCGGTGGCCGACCATGTCCTCGAGGCGACGGACCTTCTGGCTGATGGTCGACTGCGTGGAATGCAGGCGCGCCGCGGCGGTGGTGAAACTGCCGCAGTCAGCCACCACGACAATGGCGCGCAACAGGTCGAGGTCGAACAAGGCCCTATTTGGTTTTACGCTGGCAGACATCTTGATATTCGACTTCTGAATGACGAGCCTGACTTCTACCACGGGCACCGATACCCGGCAACATGCGCAAATACACTGGGTTCCATCCAGATTATTCACTTCTGCTACAAACACAGGCCCCCTAGCATGGACCCTCGTCCTATCAGGAGCCGCCCCCATGCGCCTGCCGCTCACCGCCTTGCTGCTGACCCTGTCCACCAGCCTTGCCAGCCACGCCGAGACCCCCGCCATGAACACAGCGTTGCTCGATGCCGCCCGCCGCGGCGATGCCCCTGCCGTGCGCCAACTGCTCGACCGGGGCGCGCAGGCCGATACCCGCAACGACCAGGGCCAGACCGCGTTGCTGGTGGCCACCCACGCCAATGAAGTGGAAGCCGCCAAGGTGCTGATCGAGGCCGGCGCGGACGTCAACGCCAAGGACAATATCAACGACAGCCCCTACCTGTACGCGGGCGCACGGGGGCTGGACGACATCCTGCGCCTGACCCTGGCCCATGGCGCCGACCTGAAGAGCACCAACCGCTACGGTGGTACCGCGCTGATCCCGGCCGCCGAACGCGGGCATGTCAGCACCGTGCAGTTGCTGATCGCGGCCGGTGTCGATGTGAACCACCTCAACCGCCTGCACTGGACCGCGCTTCTCGAGGCGGTGATCCTCGGCGATGGCGGCCCGCGGCATGTGGAAATCGTGCGCCAGTTGCTGGCGGCCGGGGCGGACCCGCTCATTGCCGACAAGGACGGCGTGACCGCGCTGGAGCATGCGCGCCAACGCGGTTATCGCGAGATGGTCGCCTTGCTGGAAAGCCCCAGGCGCCGCTGACGCGCCGGTTATTCCACAGCCTCGAACGGCAGCCCTACATAGTTCTCGGCGATATTCGCCAGCCCCGCCGCCGACCCCAGGTAGTACTCGCGATCGGCCGCCTGCATCTTACGGTCCCAATCATCCTGGTGTTCGCCGAAGTCATGCAGCAGTTGGGTCATGAACCAACTGAAGCGCTCGCCCTTCCATACCCGCCGCAACGCCATGGGCGAATACTGCGCCAGCAGGTCGGTGCGCCCCTCGCGGTAGACCTTGACCAGGATCCGGTACAGGTAGTTGACGTCCGAGGCCGCAAGGTTCAGGCCCTTGGCGCCGGTGGGCGGCACGATGTGGGCGGCGTCGCCGACCAGGAACAGACGGCCATGCTGCATCGGCTCGACCACCAGGCTGCGCAGCGGCGCGATGCTTTTCTCCAGCGCAGGCCCGGTCACCAGTTGCTCGGCCACCGCCTGTGGCAGCCGCGCCTTGAGCTCGGTCCAGAAGCGTTCATCGGACCAGTCCTCCACCCGCTCTTGCAGTGGCACCTGCAGGTAGTAGCGGCTGCGCGTCTGCGAGCGCTGGCTGCACAGCACGAAACCGCGTTCGTGATGGGCGTAGATCAGCTCATGGTTGACCGGCGGGGTATCGGCCAGCAGTCCCAGCCAGCCGAACGGATAGACCCGCTCGTACACCTTCAGCACGCTGGCCGGGATGCTCTGCCTGGCCACGCCATGGAAGCCATCGCAGCCGGCGATGTAATCGCACTCCACCCGGTGCTGGCGACCGTCCTTGTCGAACGTCAGGTAAGGCCGCGGCCCCTCGATGTCATGGGGCTGGACATTGTTGGCCGCATAGATGATCGGCGCCCCACTCTGCTCGCGAGCCTGCATCAGGTCGCGGGTGACCTCGGTCTGGCCGTAGACCATCACCGTCTTGCCACCGGTCAGTGCCTTGAGGTCAAGACGCTGGCGATGGCCACCGACCAGCAACTCGACCCCTTCATGAACCAACCCTTCGCGATCCATGCGCTGGGCCACGCCGGCTTCGCGCAGCAACTCGACCGTGCCCTGTTCGAGCACGCCGGCACGGATGCGCCCCAGCACATAGTCCGGGGTCTGGCGCTCGACGATCAGCGTATCGATGCCGGCGTTGTGCAGCAGCTGGCCGAGCAGCAGGCCGGACGGGCCGGCGCCGATGATTGCAACCTGAGTCTTCATTGTTGTTGTCTCACGATGACGATGCCGGCTTTGCACTGGCAATGGCCGCGCATCTGCTGTTAGGGTTTGCACCTGTATTTTTACTGCTGAAAAACGTGCAGAACGTGCGAAATCCGTTTTGAAAACTGCACTTTCCTGAAATTCGTTCGATTAACGGACAGGTCCCACCCCATGCACAGCCCCCTTCCTGGCATCCCGTTGTTCCAGCTGTATGGCGAGCACCGTGCCTGGCCGGATACCGACCTGCTGCACTGCGAGTCGATCCCGGCACGCAGCCGTCTGCACCACTGGGAGATCAAGCCGCACCGACACGCAGAACTGTTCCAGCTGCTCTATGTGCAGCGCGGCGAGGTGCAGGTGGAGATCGAGGGCGAGCGCCGGGTGATTCGCGAGGCGGCGATCCAGGTGGTGCCGCCGCTGACTGTCCATGGTTTTCGCTTCAGTGCCGATATCCAGGGGCATGTGCTGACGTTCGGCACGGCCTTGGTGGTCGATCTGGAAAAGCGCCTCGGCGCCCCCCTGAGCGTGCTGGCGGCGGCGCGGTGCTACCCGCTGGGCAAGGACCGCCTGCGCCTGCACGGCCTGATCGACACGCTGCAGCAGGAGTACCAGGGCTGCGCCCCGGCCCGCGGCCCCATGCTGCAGGCACTGGTCACCGCGCTGATGGTGTGGATCAACCGCCAGCAAGCCGCCTTGCCAGCGCGCAGCCAGGACGAACGGGACCAGCAGTTGCTCGGCCGTTACCTGCGCCTGGTCGAGGCGCATTACCGCGAGCACCTTGCCGTGGACGATTTCGCCGCGCGCCTGGGCATCACCAGCCTGCTGTTGAACCAGCTGTGCCGGGCACTGGCCGGGCAATCGGCGTTGCAGGTGATCCACCAGCGCCTGCTGCTCGAAGCACGGCGCAATCTTGCCTACACGCGCATGAGCATCGGCCAGTTGTCCGACAGACTGGGGTTCAGCGACCCGACCTACTTTGCGCGGTTCTTCAAACGGCTCGACGGGCAGACGCCCAAGGCCTACCGCAAGTCCGTGAATGCCTGAACGGGCCGGCGAGCGCAGCCCTTGCTTGACGTATACGTCAACCTGGCATTAGGTTACTCGCATTCCCTCCCCCGAGCGCAAGCATGAGCAGCCAGACCTACAGCATTTCCGACCTGTCCCGCGAACTGGACATCACCACCCGCGCCATCCGCTTCTATGAGGAGCAGGGTCTGCTCAGCCCTGAACGACGCGGCCTGGAACGCATCTACTCGGCCCGCGACAAGGTCACGCTCAAACTGATCCTGCGCGGCAAGCGCATCGGTTTCTCGCTGGCCGAATGCCGTGAACTGATCGAACTCTACGACCCCTCCGGCGGCAACCAGAAACAGCTCACCAGCATGCTGGCGAAGATCGCCGAACGCCGCGCCCAGCTCGAACAGCAGATGCTCGACATCCAGCAGATGCACCTGGAGCTGGACACCGCCCAGGAGCGTTGCGAGCAGGCCCTGGCCGCTACCCTGAACCCGCCGCACACCCACCGTTGATCCGCCACAGGAAGCCCGCCATGTCATTGCCCAAGAATGTCCGCCTGGTCGAAGTCGGCCCGCGCGACGGCCTGCAGAACGAAGCCCAGCCCATCAGCGTCGCCGATAAGGTGCGCCTGGTGGACGACCTCACCGACGCCGGGCTCGCCTACATAGAAGTGGGCAGCTTCGTCTCGCCCAAATGGGTCCCGCAGATGGCCGGCTCCGGCGAAGTGTTCGCCGGTATCCGTCAGCGCGAGGGGGTCACCTATGCGGCGCTGGCGCCCAACCTGCGCGGTTTCGAGGATGCCCTGGCCGCCGGGGTGAAGGAAGTGGCGGTGTTCGCGGCGGCGTCCGAAGCGTTCTCCCAGCGCAACATCAATTGCTCGATCAGTGACAGCCTCAAGCGTTTCGAGCCGATCATGGAGGCCGCCCGCAGCCAGGGTGTGCGGGTGCGCGGTTATGTCTCCTGCGTGCTCGGCTGCCCCTACGAGGGACGCATCAGCGCCGAGCAGGTGGCACCAGTGGCCAAGGCCCTGCACGACATGGGCTGCTATGAAGTATCGCTGGGCGACACCATCGGCACCGGCACCGCCGGTGACACCCGCCGCCTGTTCGAGGTGGTCTCGGCTCAGGTGCCCCGCGCGCAACTGGCCGGGCACTTCCACGACACCTATGGCCAGGCGCTGGCCAACGTCTATGCCAGCCTGCTCGAGGGCATCAGCGTGTTCGACAGCTCGGTGGCCGGCCTGGGCGGCTGCCCCTACGCCAAGGGCGCCACCGGTAACGTCGCCAGCGAGGATGTGGTGTACCTGCTGCAAGGGCTGGGCATCGACACGGGCATCGACCTGGACCGACTCATCGCCGCGGGCCTGCGTATCAGCGAAGTGCTCGGGCGCGTCACCGGATCGCGGGTGGCGAAGGCCCGCGGCATTCGCTGAGTCACACGGTTGTCACACAGGTGTGGGTGGAGTGTTACCGCCTACACGCTGTGCAGAAGAAAATCGGGTAACAGGGAAACAATTCGACAAATTTTCACGTGCCAATCCACTCTGCAAAATCACCAAGCCATTGATTTTAAAGGGTTTGTAAAAGTTGGCACGCCACCTGCTATATCTTTTGGCATAACAAGAACAAAAAACGCGATACCCAATAAAAACAACAGTAAACGGCTCTGACATAACAAGAACAACACGGCAGAGGCGTAGCAAGCAGATTTTTTTGGAGTCGACGTGCATTCCAGGGGTTCCGGCCTCGCAACCTGGCAAGAACAATAAAACTACCTCCGAGGTAGCGGCAGTCAAGGTTGGATCACGTTGGATGAACGCAGGTCAGCGCTCAAAAAAATACGTTTGCTCTTGGCCCCGGTTGGGGGCCCCGCAGTGCAGAGACGACAGCCGACAAAAACAACAACAGGCCAGTCTCCAATAATAAGAAAAGAGCAGGCAACAACGCTTATGAGGGGAGCTTCGGCTCCCCTCAGTGCTTCCTGCCCTCCTCCTCCTCGCGCTTGTCCTCATGCTCGCCTTCGACCTTGTCCACCAGCAACGGCATGCTTGCCAGCACCAACAGCGCCAGCACCGTGCTGATCAGTGCCGTGGCCTCGCGCCCCATCCCTGCAGCCGTGCCGATGGCGGCGGTCATCCATAGCCCGGCGGCGGTGGTCAGGCCCTTGACGTGACTGGTGTCGCGGCCGTTGCCCTTGAGAATCGTGCCCGCGCCGAGAAAGCCGATACCGGCGACGATGCCCTGGATCACCCGGCTCAACGCCTGCTCGTCCGCCCCGGCCATGCTCGGCGCCAGGACGAACAAGGCCGCGCCCATGGACACCAGCATGTGCGTGCGCACGCCGGCCGACTTGCCCTTGCTCTCGCGCTCGAAGCCCAGCACCGCCCCCAGCAAGGCCGCCATCAGCAGGCGGATGAGGATCCGCGAGACCTCGCGCTCGTCGGCAACATCGGCGAATTCGGTGTGCAACGTCGCCAAAAAGGCTTGCCAGAATGCTTCCATCGGATGTCTCCAGAGATCCCGCCGAACAGGTCTCAAGGAGTGTAGGTGGATTGCTCAGGCGTGAAACCCTGCAACTGCTCCAGCCAGTACGCCACGTCCAGTTCGTCGATCTGCTCGGGGCGCAGGAAGCGCTCGGCATATTGCCGGTACACCCCTCTACTCAGGAACAAGCGCAGCAACTGCCCGTCGACATGCTTGTCCCGCGCCATGAACACCAGGATCTTCACCGACTCGGACAGGGTCTTCGGCGCCTTGTAGGGCCGGTCCGCCGCGGTCAGTGCCTCAAAGATGTCGGCAATCGCCATCACCCGCTCGGGGATGCTCAGCGCCTCCTTGCCAAGCCTGCGCGGGTAGCCGCTGCCGTCCAGCTTCTCGTGATGGTTGCCGGCGATTGACGGCACGCGCCTGAGCTGGCGCGGGAACGGCAGCGCGCTGAGCATGATGATGGTCTGCACGATGTGCTCGTTGATCTTGAAGCGCTCTTCGTCGTTGAGCGTGCCGCGGCGGATCGACAGGTTGTACAGCTCGCCGTGGTTGCTGGCATGGGCCGGCAGGCGCATGTCGAAACCCCAGTGGTTGCGCGGGTCGTCCTTGGCCACCGGCGGCGTACGAGCGCCCCAGGGCACCCGGTGCTCATCGCGGTCGGCAAGCAGTGGCTCGTCCACTGGCAAGGTTGCCGCCGAGGTGTCGGTGAACCGCGCTGCCTCGTCGCGGGAGATGCCCAGGCGGTTGTCGAAGTGCCGCCGCCAGCGGCGCTGGCCAATAGTGCGCAGGCGCTCGATGTCGGCCTCCTGCATGAACTCGCCACCGATGTTGGCGTTGGCGACGAAGGCGAAGTCCTCCTGCAAGGTTGCCCGGCATGCCTCCAGCGTGCGCCGCAGCGCCGGCTCATCATCGCCGTTGGCCACGCCTTGCCAGTAGGCGATTTCGGCATCGCGCCAGAGCACCTCGAAGCGCATGCGCACCTCGTGGATGCGGTTGTACAAGGTCTCGAGCTTGGTCGCCTTGTCCACCACGTATTCGGGGCTGGTGATCTTGCCGCAGTCGTGCAGCCAGGCGGCCACGCGGAATTCGTAGCGCTCGGCCTCGCTCATGCTGAAGTCGGCATAGGGGCCGCTGTCAGCCTGCACGGCCTGGTCCAAGAGCATCTGCGCCAGTTGCGGCACCCGTTCGCAATGGCCGCCGGTATAGGGGCTCTTGGCGTCGATGGCGTCGGCCAACAACTTGATCATGGCGTCCAGCAGGCGTTGCTGGGCCTCGACCAGCTGACGGGTCTCGATGGCCACGGCGGCTGCACCGGACAGTTCCTCGACAAAGCGCTGGAACGGTTGGCCCACGGCCGCGTTCGCATCGGCGAGTTGCAGCACCAGGATGCCGAGCAGCGCCTGGCCGCGGTCATTGAGCACCACCGCCAGGCTGCGCCCTTGCCATGCGAGGGCTTGGGTCACCGCGCTGGCCAGGTCCTGCCGCTCGCCTTCAGGTAGCGTCAGTTCCTCGGGGTAGTCATGGCCGCGACTGGCGGCGGCCAGGCGCAACCGGCTGTTGTCGTCGTACAGATACACCGCACCGGCACTGACGCCCGCTGCCGCCACCAGGTGATTGAGCACGCCGTCGAGCATGCTTTCGAGTTGGGTCTCGCGGCTCAACGTAAGGGTGATCGCCTGAAAGTTGCGGATGGTGCCGGACATACGGCTCAGCACCCGGCTCAGCTCACGCACTTCGCAGACCCGCGAGACAACGCCCACCTCACGGCTGAAATCGAAACTGGCCAGGCCCTGCACCTGCTCGGTCAGCCGGCGCAACGGACGGCCGATGCGTCGGCCCAGTAGCCCGCCAAGCAACAACAACACAGCTGCCACGGCTACGGCCCAGAGCAATTGCTCGAACAGCACCTTGCGCGCCCCGGCCAGCAGTTCGTGGGCCGGCACGGCGATCAGCACCTGCAGGTCCTGCCCGGCCATGGAGGTAAGCGGCAGGCGCATGCCGTACCAGGTCTGCCCCTCGACCTGGTACGGCTGCGGGCTCGCGCCCTGGGGCATGTCGGCGTAGATATGCGCAAGGCTGCCGATGCCCAGCTCGCCGATGCGCGACAGGCGCACGCTCTCACCCTCGCGCACGACAACCCGTTGCAGGTCCGGGTAGGCCACTACGTTGCCCTGATCGTCGACCACGGCGATCTCGGTGCCGGCGGTGATGCGCAGGTCGCGGCTCTCGCTGGCCAGGTCATTGACCGAGACATCCATGCCGATCACCGCCGTGCCCTCGGCGCTGCGCTGGGCCATGGTCAGGCCGATCTCGCGGGTGGTAAAGAATACGTAGGGACGAGTGAGTACGGTCTCGGGCTGCGCGCTGGCTTCGATGAACCAGGGCCGTTGGCGTGGATCGTATTGGTAGTCGGGCTTGCTCTGGCGCTGCAACAGGGTCAGTAGCGAGTCATAGAAGCGCCACTCGCCCTGCATCGCGCCATCGGCGCCCTGGGTGACGGTCTGCACCAGGAACGCCGTGTCCGCCGGTGCCGCGAAACGCTGCAACAGCTGCGGGTCGCGCAAGCGGCGGACCAGCAGGAATTCACCATTGGGGTAACCGACGTAGGCGGCGCTGAGCATGCGGTTGGCACGCAGGCTCTCGACCAGTTGCGGCAATTGCTCGAGGCGCTCGGCCAACGTACCCGACGCCGGGCTGAAGGCCAGCAGGCGAATGCTGCTCTGCACCGGGTCGACCAGGCGCCGGGCGCGCTCGTCGATAGTTCGGCCGACCTGCTGGGCGGCATCGCCGGCGGCGGCCACCAGGGCCTGGCGCACGCCCAGGTAGCCTTGCCAGGCCAGGGCCGCGCCCAGTGCCAGCATGCCCAGCATGATCGCCAATGCCACCAGCCACTGCAGGGAAATGCTCCGGCCACGGTTGTTCATGGCCGTCTACTTCGAGCGGACACCCGTCCAGCCATCTGCCTCATCATCGCGCAGCCCATCCCAGTTACTCCCGTGTGGCGATTTCCACAGTGTAATCAGCCCATGCGAACGTGCTGGCCCGAGATATCCGCTGGCCGCGAGACAGCCAGATAGTGGCATGATGCCATGCAAGACTGCATGAACTTTTCCGGAGCGATTGCAGGGCGCGGTTAGATGAAACAATCCATCGTATACAAAACAAGCGAATTCTGTTTACACTGCCTCGCGCCTACGACAACGGTCATCGCCGTTGCGTATTGCGACAGGCTCAAGCCATGCGACATCCACTACCGCCCGCCTTCACCGGGCATCCTTCCCGAATGCCGCTTGCCGCATTCGCCTTGTCACCGTCTGCCCACCTGCCCGATGCGCCCGCCATGGCGCAGCCTTCGCACGTGCGCGGTGAACCGTTCGCCCCTGTCATCGACGCCCGGCCACGCCGCGGCGCCTGACGGCCCTGGTGCGCCCGGCCCATGCACCAGGCGCCTCTCTACAATCAGAAAACACATCCCAAACGGGAGGGGACACACATGCCCAAGACCCTACTGGTCAAGAACGCCGAACTGCTGGTGACCATGGACGGCGAACGCCGTGAAATCAAACGCGGTGGCCTGTACATCGAAGACAACGTGATCCGCCAGGTCGGCCCCAGCGAAACGCTGCCGCAAAACGCCGACGTGATCCTCGACATGACCGGCAAGGTGGTCATCCCGGGCCTGGTCAACACCCACCACCACATGTACCAGAGCCTTACCCGCGTGGTGCCGGCGGCCCAGGACGGCGAGCTGTTCAACTGGCTGACCAACCTCTATCCGATCTGGGCGCGACTGACCCCGGAGATGATCGCGGTCTCGACCCAGACGGCCATGGCCGAACTGATCCTCTCGGGCTGCACCACCTCCAGCGACCACCTGTACATCTACCCCAACGGCTGCAAGCTCGACGACAGCATCCACGCCGCCGAGGAAATCGGCATGCGCTTCCACGCCGCTCGCGGCAGCATGAGCGTCGGCCGCAGCCAGGGCGGCCTGCCGCCGGACTCGGTGGTGGAAAAGGAAAGCGACATCCTCAAGGAATCCCAGCGTCTGATCGAGGATTACCACGACGCCAGCCATGGCTCGATGCGGCGCGTGGTGGTGGCGCCCTGCTCGCCGTTCTCTGTCAGCCGCGACCTGATGCGCGAAGCAGCGGTCCTGGCCCGGGAGTACGGCGTGTCGCTGCATACCCACCTGGCCGAGAACGTCAACGACATCGCCTACAGCCGCGAGAAGTTCGGCATGACCCCGGCCGAGTACGCCGAGGACCTGGGTTGGGTCGGCCACGATGTCTGGCACGCCCACTGCGTGCAGCTCGACCAGCACGGCATCGAGCTGTTCGCCCGCACCGGCACCGGGGTCGCCCACTGCCCGTGCTCGAACATGCGCCTGGCCTCAGGGATAGCGCCGATCCGCAAGATGCGCGACCACGGCGTGCCGGTGGGGCTGGGGGTCGATGGTTCGGCATCCAACGACGGCGCCAGCATGATCGGCGAGGTACGCCAGGCCTTGCTGCTGCAACGGGTCGGCTTTGGCCCGGATGCGATGACCGCCCGCGAAGCGCTGGAAATTGCCACCCTGGGCGGCGCCAAGGTACTCAACCGTGACGATATCGGTGCCCTGGCACCGGGCATGGTCGCCGACTTCGTCGCCTTCGACCTTGGCCATGTGGCCTATGCCGGCGCCCTCCACGACCCGCTGGCGGCGCTGGTGTTCTGCACCCCGACCCATGTTGACACCAGCGTGATCAACGGGCGCGTGGTGGTTCAGGACGGGCGCATCGCCACCGTTGACTTGCCGCGGGTACTGGAGCGTCACAACCAGCTGGCGCGGCAGTTGGTCAGCGGCGAGTAGCACAGCCGCTCCCGCGCCAGGCTTCGCGATCAGCTCAAGGGCCTGCTATGGAACAGCCATCCCCCTGAGCCGCTGCGCCAGTTCCAGGGCCACCCGCCCGCTGGCCGGCGTGGGCATCAGCTGGGTGAACGGGATATCGATCATGCGGTTCTCGCGCACCGCCCGCAGGCTCGAGAGCACCGGGTCGCGGGTCAGCAGCTGACGCTTGCGGCTGGCCGGCGACCACAGGGCGTCGGCCAGCAGGATCACGTCGGGGTCGCTGCTCAGCAGCGCCTCGCGGTTGATCGTCACGCGGTACTGGTCGATCCCGGCAAGCACATTGCGCGCCCCGGCGGCGGCCAGCAACGGCGTGACGAACCCGCGCCCGCCTTCGCTGTCCAGCCCCCGCACCTCGCTGTCGAGGTAGAACACCGACAGTGGCTTGCCGCTGGGTGCGATCGCCCTGGCCTGCGCCAGGTCGTTCTCCATCGCCTCGATCAACGCCTGCGCCCTCGCCTGTCTGCCCAACAGCTCGCCGAACACAGTCAGGTCACGCCGGACATGGCCGTAGTAGTCCAGCGAGTGGCCGTTACAGGCCGACTCGAGCAGGTAGGTGGCAATCCCGTTGCCGGCCAATCTGCTGCGCGAGGTGATCCCATCGCCAAATGCCGTGGCGAATCCGCCGACCACCAGATCCGGCCTTTGCGCGTACAACACTTCGCTGGCCGGATACTCCCGGGCAATCACTGGCACACCCTGGTAGCGGCCCTGCTTGTAGGCGGCGCCGTTGTCGTCCAGGTAGGCCACCCCGACCATCGACGGACCCGCGCCGAGGGCGAGCAGCAGGTCGGCCGCGTGCTGATTGAGGGCGACGATACGCGCAGGCGCCGCAGCGGGCCGTTGCCAGTCCTGCCCGCAGTTGCGATAGCTGCTGGCCAGGGCTGGTGCGCCACAGCACAAGGCGAGGGACAGTAGCCAGGCTTTACGCATCGCACGCCCTTCCCTTGATCAACAGTCCTTCGGCGATCCTTCCACCCTGCAGATGCGTTTCCACCAATTCCTCCACCTCCCGATCATCACGTACCCGATACCAGCAGCCGTCCGGATGCACCGTCAACACTGGCCCCAGGTTGCAGGGAAACTGGCAACCGGTGCGGGTCAGCAGCACGCCACCCGGGGTCTCGATCAGGTCACGCTCCAGCAACCGCCGGCGCAGGCGTTTCCACAACGGCAAGGCGCCGCGCCGCACGCAACGGGGGCCGGTGCAGAGGAACACCTGGCGGGCATGCTCGGGCACCCGCGACCAGTCCGGGTCGCTGGCCACCGCGTTGACCTGGTCGCACGCCAGGTGGCGGACAGGTTCGTCGATGCTGGCACAGGCCGCTCGCGCATCCAGGCCGCGCCGCCCCAGGGCCTGGGCCGTGACCCAGACGCCGGCCCGACCTTGCGCCAGGCGCCCCAGCTCATCGCGCAGCCAGTCAAGGTAGGCGCTGTCCGAGGTGGGTTCCAGGTCCACCACCAGCAGGCGTTCCACGCCCTGGTCGAGGGCCTCGCGGACCACCGCCCAGAGCCCGTCGAACCCCTCCAGGGTGTCGACGATATCCCGGCCCGCCTCGTGGCCACGCAGGTCACGAATCTCGGCGCCAAAAGCTTCCGCCGCCGAGCCGCCACCCAGGCCGGGGCCGACGAACAACACGCGCTGGTAGTCCATGCTCACGCCCCTCAGAAGGTGTAGGTGTAGCGCAGTTCGCTGGTGAACGGCCGCCCGAGATTGTCAACGTTACTCGCCCGACTGGTGACATAGTCGCGGTCGAACAGGTTCTCCACCAGCAGGCTCAGCCGGTGCTGGCGGGCGCCGTCCAGGTAGCGATAAGCATCGGCGTCGACCACCGAGTAATGGCCGTAGTCGACGCCTTTGGAGCTGACCACGTCGCGGATATAGCGAATGGCGCCCCCGGCCCCCCACCTGCGGTCTGCCGATTCGTAGCCGAGCCGCGAACGGGCGAAGAAACTCGGCACGTCGTTGATCGTTGCCCCGGTGCGCGACTCGGTGAGGTTGCGGGTCATGTCGGCCTGCAGGCTCCATTGATCGTCAAGCTGGATACGCGCATCGGCCTCGAAGCCACGCATCTGTACCTGCCCCTGGCCGTTGACCCACTGGCTACCGTCCAGGGTGATCAAGTCGGTGATCTTGCGGCGGAACACGGTGACGCTGGCGCTGAATTCACGCTCCAGCAGCAGGCCGTGGTAGTCCAGGCCAAGCTCGGCATTGCGGCTCTTCTCGGGCTTGAGGTCGCGGTTGCCGATCTCGTCGCCTGGCTCGTTGACGAACAGCTGCTCGGCGTTCGGCAACTTGTAGGCGCTGCCATACTGGCCGCGCAGTTGCCAGTTGTCGTTCAGGTCGTACAGCGAGGTGAGCATGCCGACGGTGGCGCTGTCGCCGCCGCTCATGGCCTCGTGGCGCAGGCCGAGGCTCGGGTGCCAGTTGGGCAAGGTCTCGATCCTGGGCCGCAGTTGGGCGTACAACGCATTGGCCTGGGCCTCGTTGTCGTCGATCACCAGCACGTCGTCCTGGCCCTTGAACCACTGGTTGTCGGAACCGAACACCAGCACGTGGCCGCCGTCGAGTTCGGCCTTGCCCTCGGCCTGCACGCCCCAATCGGTGAAGCCCCAGTAGTCGTTGTGGTTGACCACGTCGCGGGAGCCGTCGGCGCGGTTGTTGATGCGCGTGTAGCGAGTGTCCCAGTCGTTGACGTGGCCCTTGACGAAGTAGCTCAGGCGTTCGCTGATGCGCTGTTCGAAGGTGGCCGTGGCGATCTGCTGCACGCGGTCATTGGTGGTCTTGTAATTGTTCACCGGTCGGGCGAAATCGAGGTTGGCGTCGGTGTACTGGTAGAACAGCTCCAGCCGCGCATCGTCGCCGAAGGCCTGGATCGCCTTGCCGCCGAAGGTGGTCACCTCGTAGCCGCGCTTCTTGTCGCTGACGTTGCCGCTGTAGTCGCGGTTGCGAAACGGCTGGTAACCGTCGGAGACGTTGTGACTGACATAGGCCAGCAGGCCCAGGTCGCCGAAGCCATTGCTGAAGATCTGCTCGACGCGGGCGTCCTTGCTGCTGCCGGCGAAGCTGTCCAGGCCCAGGTTGACCTCACCTGAAGCCTGACGGCGTTGCGGGCTGCGGGTGACGATGTTGATCACTCCCGCCACGGCCTGGGTGCCGAACAACAGGCTCTGGCCGCCCTTGAGCACCTCGATGCGCTCCACCGCGTTGGCCGGCAGGGTGTCCAGGTACAGGCCGCCGTACAGGCGGTTGTTCAGGCGTACACCGTCGAGCAGGATCAGGGTGTCGTCGTTGCGCCCGCCGAGCAGCGAGTAGGTGCCGTAGTCGAACGGGCCGTTCTTCGGCGCGACATAGAAGCCGGGGATGAACATCTGCATCACCCGGGTAATGTCGGCGCCGGGGCCGGCGCGCTCGATCTGCTCGCGGCTAATGATCTCGACCTTGCTGCCGTACTGGGCCATGGCGGCGACCGTGGTCGACTCCACCGACGGCGCGGCGACGATTTGCTGGTCGAGGATCAGGGGGGTGTTTTCGGCCAGTGCCAGGGGGCTGGCCAGGCAGCCCAGGAACAAGGTCCGGGCCTTGGGGAAACGACGTCGGGAGTGAATCACAGCAATCATGCTCTTCTCGAAAGTGACTTTCGCAGAAGCACGCAGGAGCACGGATCGCGCACACGCCAATACCGGCCCATGCCCGCCCACCGCAGGAGTTTGCCTACAACATTCCAGGCCGGTCTCCGGGCTCGCAAGACAAGATGTCTTCACCTTCCCATGACGCGCGGGCCACAGTGGTCTGTCGAAGGCATCACTTGCATACCGTTGCGGGGGCAGCACCGGACTGGCGCGAAGCGCGTACCGGTTTCCCGTTTCACCCCATGCGCGGCGGCATGGGACACCTGAAATCGGTCGGCATCTGAACACCTTGGGGCAAGGTGCGTCAAGCAAAGGCCGGTGAATCGTTTCGCGTGTTTTTTATCTGCCAATCACTCTAGGCAGATGTGTCAAAAGTTGTAGAATCCGCACGCCCAATCTATTCCCATTCCCTTCGAGCTTTGCCGATGAAGCTGGCCCGCCACACACGATCGCAAGTCGCCTGGGTGCTGTATTTCAGCATCCTGTTCGGCTCGTTGCTGTGCGCCATGGGCCATGGACAGATGGCAGGCTTGCGCCTGGCCGGCCTGGATGACGCCGCCTGGTGCGCGGCCGACAGCAGCGGCGTGTTCAAGGGCGATCAGGACGTCACCGACCCGGTGCTGCCCGCCGGCGGCGACTGCGTGATCGCCAGCCTGTTCAGCGCCACCCTGCTGGCGGTGTTCTTCGGCCTGCTGGCCCTGCTCGCCGGGGAGTCGAGCAAACCCTTACCCAGACAACCCGCGCCGACCCTGCCCAAGCAGCGTTGGCCCCTGGTCAATCCCCGCGCCTCTCCCGCTTCGCTTCTCGCGTTCTGACATCGCCACGCTCTCGTGCTGCCTGATCGGCAGCGGGCGTGCGCTCATTGATTTCAGCCAGGAAGCCTTGCATGTTCCGCATGACCACTCTGGCGCTGCTCGTTGGCAGCGCAACCTGCGCCTGGGCGCAGGACGACACCCTCACCCTGCCCGCCAGCAACGTCACGGCCACCGCCGCCCCCAAAGAAGCCACCACCCTGGACCTCGACCGGCCTATCGCAAGCGGCTCGCGGCTCAACCTCAGCGCCCGCGAAAACCCGGCCTCGGTCAGCGTCGCCGACCGCAAGACCATGGAACGCATCGGCGCGCGTAACTTCCAGGACGCCGCCAACGCCCTGCCCGGGGTCAACGCCTCGGCACCGCCCGGCTGGGGCGGCTACGTGTCGTACCGTGGTTTCAACGGTGCCCAGGTCAGCCAGTTGTTCAATGGCATCAACCTGCAGTACGGCGCCGCCGGGCGCCCGGTCGGGGCATGGATCTACGACCGTGTCGAACTGCTCGGCGGGCCGTCGTCGTTCCTCAACGGCAGCGGCGCCGTGGGCGGCAGCCTGAACATGATCACCAAACTGGCCAACCGCGACGAGGACACCTTCGAGGGCCGCGTCAGCTACGGGCGCTACGACACGATGGAAACCTCGGTCGGCTTCAACAAGGCGCTCAACAGCGGTGACGGCCCACGCCACTACGCGCGGCTCGACTACAGCCGCACCAACACCAATGGCTATATCGACCGCCAGGAGAACGGGGCAGGCAACCTGGCCTTCTCGCTGCTCAGCGACATCAACGACCAGCTGTCGCACACCCTGGCCATCGAGTACCTCGAAGAGAAGGAAGACAGCCCCTACTGGGGCGCGCCGGTGCTGCAACCGGCCAGCGGCACCCTACACATCGACAAGCACCACCGTTTCGACAACTACAACGTCGAGGACGGCCGCTACGAGCAGCGCACCCGCTGGCTGCGCTCGATCACCGACTACCGCATCGACGACAGCAACCAGTTGCGCAACACCTTCTACCACTACAACGGCCAGCGCGATTACCGCAACCTCGAGGTGTACCGCTACAACCCCGGCAACACCGCCATCGCCCGCTCCGGCGGCTACCGCCAGCGCCACGACCAGGAGGTCAACGGTAACCGCGTCGAGCTGACCCACCAGGGCCAGCTGTTCAGCCTGGCCAGCGACTGGGCGTTCGGCGTGGACTACAACCGCAACCAGCAGACCGCCTACCCGTTGTCCAAGGGCGCGTTCGACAGCATCGATCCCAACGGTTTCCAGCCCGACCACTTCCTCGACATCCCTGGCATGGACGCTCCACGCGCCAAGGGGCGCAGCACCACCACCGACACCACTGCGGGCTTCGTCGAAAACCGTACCCGCCTGACCGACCAGCTGTCGCTGGTCACCGCGCTGCGCTACGACCATATCGACTTCGACGTGGTCGACCACGTGACCCGGGCCAAGCTGAATCGGCGCTGGGATGCCTTCACCGGGCGCCTGGGGCTGGTCTACGACCTGACCTCCAATGTCAGCCTTTACACCCAGTACAGCACCTCGGCCGAGCCGCCAGGGGGCTCGCTCACTGGCGCCTCGCTCAGCCAGGTCGGCGACTTCGACCTGAGCACCGGCAGGCAGGTGGAAGTGGGCAGCAAGGTGGACTTCCTCGACGGGCGCGGCTCGGCCACGGCGGCGGCCTACCGCATCGTGCGCAAGAACATCTCGGTGCCCTCCTCGACCGTGCCCAACACCACCGAGCAGGCCGGCCAGCAGACCTCCACCGGCATCGAGCTGGCGGCGTCGTTCAAGGTCACGCCCAAGCTGCTGGCAGCGGGCAACTTCAGCTGGGTCAACGCCGAATACGACGAGTTCAACGAGACCATCGGCGGCGTGGTGTACTCGCGCAAGGGCAAGAATCCGGTGAACATCCCCGACCGGGTGGCCAACCTCTGGCTGACGTACGACCTGGCGCCGGGCTGGCAGATCGGCGCCGACGCCCGCTACGTCTCGGCGGTCTACGCCAACACCGCCAACACCCAGTGGGTGCCTTCGTACACCGTCTACGGGCTGTCGATGACCCACGACCTGGACCAGCACGTGCAACTCAGCGCCCGCCTGCGCAACCTCACCGACGAGGTCTACGCCCGCTTCATTCACCAGACCAACACCCAGTACTACCTGGGTGAGCCGCGCAGCCTGGAAGTCGCTGTGCAGTGGCGCTACTGATGGGCCTGAAGCGCCAGCTGTACCTGTGGCATCGCTGGCTGGGCATCGTCGCCTGCCTGTTCATGGCGCTGTGGTTCGTCTCCGGGGTGGTCATGCTGTATGTCGGCTACCCCAAGCTGACCACGGCCGAGCGCCTGGCCCACCTGCTGGCCTTGCCGGCGGGATGCTGCGCCGAGTTGCCGGCGCAATGGGCTGAGCAGCCGTTGAAGGCGTTGCGCCTTACCAGCCTGGGCGGGCAACCGTACTATTTGCTGGAGCTGGCGGACGGTCGCCGCGTCACCCTCGATGCAGCCAACGGCGAGCCCCTGGCCAACGCCGACGCGGCCTGGGCCCTGGCCAATGCCCGGCAGTACGCCGGCAGCGCGGCATTGGCTTACCAGGGCACGCTGGACGAGGACATGTGGACCCACTCCCGGGCCCTGGACAGCGATCGCCCCTTGCACCGGGTGCAAGTGGACGATGCGGCCGGCACCTGGCTGTACCTGTCCGGACGCACCGGCGAGGTGGTGCGCGATGCGAGCGGCCGCGAGCGCGCCTGGAATTGGATCGGTGCCTGGTTGCACTGGCTCTATCCGTTGCGTGGCGGCCTGGGCTTCGACAATGGCTGGCGCACCCTGGTGATCGGCCTTTCACTGCTCGGCACGCTGATGGCGCTCATGGGCATCGCGGTGGGCATCCTGCGCCTGCGGCTGCGCAAACGCTACCGCAGCGGATCGTGCAGCCCCTACCCCGGCGGCTGGTTGCGCTGGCACCACATCGGCGGGCTGCTGTTCGGTGGGATGCTGGTGCTGTGGGTGTTCAGCGGGTTGATGTCGATGCGCCCCTGGGGCGTGACCGACAGCCGCTCGCAGATCGCCTTGCAACAAGCGCCGCTGCGTGCCAACGACCTGCAACTGCCGATTGCCACGGCACTGGCCCGCTTGCGCGACGAAACCGGGTTCACCGCAGTGGAGTTGCAATGGCAACGCCTGGCCGACGTCACCTATGCAGTGGCCCGCAGCGCCGACGGCGACAGCCGCATCCTTGAAGCACACGCCCCGCCGGCGCGTACCTTCAGCCGGGAAAGGCTGCAGGCGGCCGCGCAAGCGATGGCTCCGGGGGTGACGGTGGCGGATGACTGGCAGAGCGCCTACGACTTCCACTACTTCGCCCGCGAGCCACAGAGCATGTACGGTTCCCAGGCGCGCCCACTGCCCGTGCTGCGCCTGCGCTTCGCCGACGCGGCGGACACCTGGGCCTACCTGGACCCTGCCAGCGGCACGCTGGTGGCCAGCCACGACCGGGCGCAACGTGCCGGGCGCTGGTTGTTCAACCTGTTGCACAGCTGGGATTGGCAACCGCTGCTGGCGCGGCCGCTGTTGCGCGAAGGGTTGATCATCAGCCTGAGTAGCGGCGGCCTGGTAATAGCCCTCAGTGGTGTGGTACTGGGCTGGCGACGCCTGCGCAGGACGCTTCGATAGCGTCATTGGGGCTGCTGAGCAGCCCCTTTCGCCTGACTGCCATTGACCGGCTACCCGCGCTTTTTCTTTACCCCGCCCTGCCTGGCCTTGAACCGCGGATTGGACTTGCAGATCACATAGATCCGCCCACGGCGCTTGACTACCTGGCAGTCACGATGACGGCGCTTGGCCTGCTTGAGTGAGGACAGTACTTGCATAAAAACCTCCAGATACGTAATAACATAACATTAACGCAAATCATTCTCATCGCGCAACCGCCCTGTCACACCTTCTTCTGGCGATGACTGGAACGATAATGTAATGTTATTACGTATTTAACGGAGATCCCCCTTGAACCCTCGCGCTCCCCTTCTGGCCGGCCTGACCCTGGGCCTGTTCGGTCAACCGCTCGCTGCGGCCCAACCCCTGGTGCTGGACGAAACCTCGATCACCGACGCCTACCTCGAAGAACGCGCCGACGGCCCGGTCCAGGGTTATCGGGCCACCCGCTCGGCCACCGCCACGCGCACCGACACCGATATCCGCGACACCCCGCAGAGCATCGAAGTGGTGCCGGCCCAGGTACTCAAGGACCTCAACACCACCCGCATCGACCGCGCCCTGGACTTTGCCGGCGGCGTGTCGCGGCAGAACAACTTCGGTGGCCTGACCTTTCTCAACTACAGCGTGCGCGGCTTCACCACAGGGGAGCTGTACAAGAACGGCTTCGCCGTCAACCGCGGCAGCTACAGCGCGCCCGACACCTCCGGCATCGAGCGCATCGAGGTGCTCAAGGGCCCGGCCGCGAGCCTCTATGGCCGCGGCGACCCCGGCGGGCTGGTCAACATCGTCAGCAAGCGGCCCCAGGCCGAGACGTTCAGCACCGTGAACCTGAGCGCCGGCAGCTGGGACCGTTACCGCGGCACGCTGGACGCCAACGCGCCGCTGGACAGCCAAGGCAACCTGCTGGGCCGGGTCAACCTGGCGGTGGAGGACAACGGCAGCTTCCGCGATCACGTCAACAGCGAGCGACGGATCGTCAGCCCGTCGCTGAGCTGGCAACTGTCGCCCGACACCCGCCTGCTGCTGGACACCGAGTTTTCCCGCACCGAATCGGTGTTCGACCGCGGCATCCCGGCGGTCAATGGCCAGATGGGCTCGGTGCAGCGCTCGGCGTTCATGGGCGAGCCCAACGACGGCAAGATCCGCAACGACAACCAGACCGTCGACCTGGCCCTGGAGCACTTCCTCGACGACAACTGGAAACTGCGCCTGGCCAACCACTACACCCAGGGCACACTGAAGGGCAACAGCTCCGAGCCCCAGGCCCTGGTCGGCAACACGCTCACGCGCTTCTACCGCGAGCGCGACTTCGAGTGGAACGACAACATCACCCAAGCCGAGCTGCACGGCCAGTTCGAGCTGCTCGGCTGGCAGCACCAGAGCCTGATCGGCCTGGAATACGAGAACTACCGCAACAGCCAGAAGTACCCGCAGAGCGCGACCCTGGCCAGCTATGGCCTGGACATCCGCAACCCGGTGTACGGCAAGCCCAAGCCGGCCCTCACCCGCGCCAATGACTTCTTCGAACGCACCGAAAGCCATGCCCTCAACCTGCAGGACCAGATCGCCTTCAGCGAGCGCCTGCGCGGGCTGGTCGGGGTACGCCTGGAGCGCATCGAGCAGACCTCGCAGAACCGCAGCAGCGGTATCAGCAACAGCCAGGCCAAGGATGTCGCCACGCCCCGCGTCGGCCTGCTGTACCAGCTGACGCCGCAGGTCGGCGTGTTTGCCAACGCATCGACGTCGTTCAAGCCCAACACCATCGGCACCCAAGGGCAGGTGTACAAGCCCGAGAAAGGCCTCGGCTACGAGACCGGCCTGAAGCTCGACCTGTTCGACAGCCGCCTGGGCGCCACGGTGGCGCTGTTCCATATCGACAAGGAGAACGTCATCACCACCGATGCCCTGGGCGAGAGCATCGCGGCCGGCAAGGCGCGCAGCCAGGGCCTGGACCTGCAGTTCAGCGGCCAGCTCAGCGAGGCGGTGCGGGTGATCGGCGCCTATGCCTACATCGATGCCGAGGTCACCAAGGGCGATGCCAGCCTGCCCAAGGGCAGCGACCTGCTGGGCATTGCCCGTAACAGCGGCAGCGTGATGGGCGTGTATGAGTTCCAGAATGGCGCCCTGCGCGGTTCGGACCTGGGCGCGGCGTTCAACTATGTCGGCGAGCGCTCCGGTCAGGCCGGCAGCGCCTTCACCCTGCCCTCGTACAGCACGGTCGACCTGCTGGCGCACTACAAGGCCAGCGAGCAGGTCACTGTGGGTCTGAACCTCAACAACCTGTTCGATCGCAAGTACTACGAGCGCTCGTACAACAGTTCATGGGTGCTGCCGGGCGAGCCGCGCAATGTCAGTGTCAGCCTGACGCTCAGCCTCTGAGGCCGGCGCAGTGGCTCGCGATGCCCCACGCACCGGGGCATCGCGATACACTGTGCGGACACCACCCAAGCAGCCCCTGGCATGATCCAGTCCGATCTCGATCTGTTCGACGCACACCCCCAGCAGCTGGCCGCGCACACCACGCTGCTGCCAGGTTTCGCCTTGGCGGAGCTCGAGCCCCTGCTCGATGCCTTGCGCCCGGTGCTGCGCGCGGCGCCGTTTCGCCACATGCAGACCCCCGGCGGCCTGCGCATGGCCGTGGCGCTGAGCAATTGCGGCGCGCTGGGTTGGGTCAGCGACGCAAGCGGCTATCGTTACTCCGCCACCGACCCGGTCAGTGGCAAGCCCTGGCCTGCCCTGCCCCGGGTGCTGGTCGAGCTGGCCTCGCGCGCTGCCGCCCAGGCCGGGTTCGAGGGTTTCGTGGCGGATGCCTGCCTGATCAACCACTACCTGCCGGGTACCCGCCTGAGCCTGCATCAGGACCGCGACGAGCAGGACTACGCCCATCCGATCGTCTCGATCTCGCTGGGCCTGCCCGCAGTGTTCCTGTTCGGCGGGCTGCAACGCTCGGACCGTACCCGGCGCATACCGCTGAACCACGGCGACGTGCTGGTGTGGGGCGGCGAGGACCGCCTGCGCTTTCATGGCGTGCTGCCGATCAAGCCTGGCGTGCATCCGCGCATGGGCGAACGGCGGATCAATCTGACGCTGCGCAAGGCCGGCTGACCCTAGGCTGCCCCTAACGGCCGGCAAACCATTCCCGGCGTTCCTCGAACGCGGCGCGGATCGCCCCGACCATCACCTGCACCAACGGGTCGGCTTCGGTGCGCTCATCGACCGCCAGCCACACGCGCCGGCGCATCGGCTCGCGGAACAACCCCGGCAAGGCCAGCAGGCCACGATCCAGATGCGCCGCGTAGTGCGGCAGCAAACCGACACTGGCGCTGCACTTGATCAGCTGGCAGTACATCTCGTAGTCCTGGATCTGCGTCACGCCGGCCGAGCGGGTGCTCAACAGCGTCTGCCAGGGCGTCAACGCCTGCACGCCGACCTCGCCTTGCCATTGCACCAGCATGTAGTCCTGCAGGTGCGCCAGGCTGGTCGGGCGGTTGGCCTCGCGGGCATAACGCTTGGCGATATGCGGCAGGTATTCGAGGGTGGCCAGGGCTTCGGCGGTGGTGTCGGCAAAACAGCCGCTGCGGGCGCCCTGGTCAAGGTCGCCCAGCCATAACGCCACATCCGCGGCCTGCTCGGGTACCTGGCGGCCATCGAGCGTGGCCACCTCCAGGCGCATGCCGGCATGCTGGCGCACGAAGTTGATCAGGTTGCGGCCCAGCAGGTCCTGCAGCAGTGGTTCGGCCACGGCCAGGCGCACACTGGCGCTGGCTTCCCGCGGCGCTGGCACCACCGGTTCGCGGGCCTGGAGCACCTGCTGCAGGCGCTCGCCCTGCTGGCTGAGCACCGGGTTGTTGTTGCGGTTGACGAACAGGCTGTAGCCCAGGCGTGCCTCCAGCGCCGCCAGGCGTTTTCGCAAGGCCACAGGCTTCAGGTTGAGCCGCCGCGCCGCCTGCATGAAACAACCGCAGCGCGCGGTGACCAGAAAACAGTTCAGGGTCTGTTCGTCCAGGGCCAGCGGCACCTGGGGGCGAACGACGGGCACGCTGGTATCCGGGGCTCGCCCCCGGGACAGATCGATAGGCATCCCTCGCCTCCCGCAGGCCCGCCTTGGCAGGCCCGCTTCTTCCATGGTTGTAGGCGACTAGCGGCTGCTTTCCAGCACCTGGTTGAGCGCCGCGCCGTCGATGCTGAGGGTGGCAGTGTCGAACATGCCCTCGACATAGGCCTTGGCCACCTGATCCTGGCGCTGGGCACGCAGCACCTGGCGCAGGCGCGGGGCCACCTCGTCGAAGGTCGCCGCCCGGGCCGGCTGCTGTTCCACCAGCTTGATGATGTGATAGCCCGCCGCGCTCTGCACCGGTTCGCTGACGCTGCCCACCTTGAGTTTCGGCACCACCCCGCGCACCTCCGGCAACAGTTGCGCCAAGGCCTGCAGGCCGGTATCCCCGCCGTTGGCGGCGGTGCCGGCATCCTGCGAATGCTCGCGGGCCAATGCGCCAAAGTCCGCATCCGCGGCCTGGGCCTGCTTGGCAAGGGCCTGGGCCTGCTTGCGCACGGCCTCGTCATCCTTGGGGTTTTCCACCCGCAGGAAGATCTGGCTCAGGCGATAGCGTGCCGGCAGTTGCAAACCAGCCTTGCCTGCCTCGTAGGCCTGCTTGAGCTCGGCCTCGGTGGGGTAGTCATCGGACACCTTGCTCACCGAGTCGAGGTAGTCGCGCAGGACAATTTGCTCGGTGGCCGCGCGGGTCTGCACCTGGATCTCCGGACGCTGCAGCCAGCCTTGCGCCTCGGCCTGCTGGTACAGGGCCTTTTCCGCCAAGCGGGCGCGGATCCAGGCCTCCAGTGCCGGTCGGTCGCCGCGCAGGCTGGCGCGGGCCTCTTCGGGCAACTGGGCGAACAGCGCCTTGAGCTCGCCGCTGCCCACCTGTTGCTCGCCAAGGCGCGCCAGCACCGGGCCGTTGTCGGTGGCCACCAGGGTAGCGGGCGAAGCCGGGCGCGCCGCTGCCACCGGCTCGTCGCCCGGGCGCAATGCCAGGGCGACTGCCACCGCGACAACGGCCAGCGCGCCAGCGCCGGCCCACAGGGTTCGCGCCGTCACGAAGCGCTCACCGCATCGCTGGCCACCTGCTCGGGCGCCGTTTCGGCGACATTGCGGCTGTAGTCACGCAGGTAGACGATGAATTCCTGCAGCAGGCGATCCCACAGCAACAGGCTGCCAAGCAGGTGCTTCTCGCTGACGCCGTCGGCAACCACCACGTCCTTCTCCATTACCAGGAACTCGCCCTGTACCGACAGGCGGGCGAAACGCCGGGTGGCGTTCCAGCGCTCGGCCAGGCCCGCGGGCAGCTCGCCCTGGATACGCAGCGCGCAACTGAAGGTGAAATCGAGGAACTCGCCTTCCTGGTTCAGCGCCCGGTTGCCGAAACGTACGGCGTAACCCACGCCCTGGCTGGCGCTGAGCAACTGCACCACGGCATTCTGCTCGGTGCGATTGACCCGGCAGCCGGCATCCTGCAGCAGCTTGGTCAGGGAGTCGGCGCTAACGGTTTCGATCAGGGTGACTTCGGTCATGTGCTTACTTCCTTGCGTTGAGAAAACGTCACTGGGTCACGCCCGTAGGGGCGTCGAACTGGCTTTCGTAGAGTCTGTCGCCATAGGCCTGGGCCAGCTCCTCGAAGCGGACCCGGGCCGAGCCGGCAAAGGGCTGGCGCATCTTCATCACATCGGCGATATCGACCTTCTCAAAGGCGGCCAGCATCTCCTTGGCCACCCCGTACATCTGCTGGTTGCGCGCCTGGCACTGCTGCACCTGGCCATCGCGCTCGGCCAGTTGTGCCTGCAGGCCGGCACGCTCGCTTTCCTTGGCGCGCGCCATGCCCAGCAGTTCGTCATAGGCCTGCTTGTACTTGTGCAGTTGTTCGTTGCTGCTGGCCACCAGCGCCTGGGCCTGGCTGTGCACGGCCTGCTGCTGGCCGGCGAGCTGTTCGCCCTGGCCGCGCGCCTTGGCCAGTTGCGCGGTCAGCTCGCGCACCTGGCCCAGGGCCGCGTCGCGTTGCTGTTCCGCCGCCTGGCGGGCGGCGCTGGCCTGGGCCTGCTCGCTCTGCAGGGCCTGCAGCTGTTGCGTGGTGCTGCGCAGCTGGGTGCGCAGGCGCTCTTCGAGGGTTTCGGCCGACGCCGAGGCGGCCAGGCTTGCGCCCAGCGCCAGCATCAACCAGGCGCAACGATGGCGATAGACTCCCTTGTTCATGCCCGTGCTCCTTCCCTAGAACCGCGTGTTGACTTCAAGTTGTAGCACATCGATGTCAAACGGCGCGCCGTAGACTGCCTCGCTGCTCAACCAACGGGCTGTAGCGTAGACGTTGTCGGCCAGGCCGTAGTTGCCACCGAGGAAATAGCCCTTGGCGTTGGTGCCGCCGAGGTGGAAGCTCGAGTCGTTGAACCCGTCCGGCAGTGCGTCAGGCTCGATGCGCTTGTAGCCGGCGAACAGGTTCCAGTCGCCGGCCTTGCGCATGTCCAGGGCGTTGCCCAGGGTGAACTGCAACATCCAGGCGTCGCCGCCGCTCTTGATGTTGCCGTTCTCGTCGATGTTGTTGGCCAGCTGGCCGGCCGAACGCTTGCGCATGTCGCCCTCGTCGTAGGCCAGGTTGTGGATGTAGTCGGCCTGGCTGCGCAGCTTGAAGTCATGGGGCAGGTCGGCATCCCACACCAGGTTCAGGTCGAGCAGTTCGAACTCCGAGGCGATGCCGACGAACTGCGGCTGCGGCGTGGCCGCCGGGTTGGCCGGATTGGGCGTGATGTCGCGCAGCAGGAACACCGTGTTGCCCTTCTGCATGAAGGTCGGGCGGGTCTCGTCGCTGTCGCAGGCCGGCTGGCCATCCCAGGGCGCACAGGGGCTGGAGCGCTCGCCGGCGATGTCGTCGAAGCGGTAGTAGGCCATCGCGCCCTTGAGGCGGTGATGGTCGTTGAGCGCCCATTTCGCGCCCAGCTGCGCGCCGTACAGCCACTTGTTGTCGCTGTCCTCCTTGTCCAGGCCGTTGCTGCTGGCGCTGTCGTCGCTGTACTGCACAGGGAACGCGCCGACGGTGCCGAACAGGCTGAGGTCGCGGTTCAGCGGCTGGTCGAAGATCGCCGCCACGCCATCGAAGTTGAGGTCGTGGGAATAGAGGATGTCGGTGGACATGAACGGATTGGCGATGCGCCCGCCGGTCAACGTCAGTCGCTCGCTGGGCGTCCAGGTGACATAGCCCTGGTCGAGCCAGATGTCCTTCTTGCCGAAGCCGCCACCGAGGTTCTGGGTGGTCGACACCGGGTTGTTGTTGGAGCCGGTGGCGACGCGGATGCCGGCCACCCAGTTGTCCGCCAGCTGGGCCTTGAGGCCGAAGCGCGCGCGCAGGCGCAGGAGGCTGTCGCGGTCCTCGCGGGTGTTAAGCAGCGGCGGCAGGGTCGAGCCGCTGTTGGCGTTGACATCGTACGGGCCCTTGTCGTTGAGCTTGGCGAAGTCGACGATCTCGTTGCTGTTGCCATCGGCGTAGCCGCGCGATTCGTAGCGCAGGCGCAGGTCGCCGTCGAAGCTGATGCGCGAGGCCCAGTCGGGGAAAGTGTTGGGCGCGGCCCAGTTTTCCTGCTTGGCGGTGTTCATCACCTCGGCCTTGATCTCGTCGCGGATCTGCTGACGGACGATGGCCGGCACATACTGCACGCGCACTTCGCCGTTGGCCGCGGGGGCCTGGGCGACGATCGGCGCGGCGCTGACAGCCCGCGCCTGCTGGGCCTCGCGCTCGGCCTGGGCGATCAGCGCATCGGCCTTGTCCTGCTTGAGCACGCCCTGCTCCACCAGCAGGCGGATCAGGTTGACGGTCGCGTTCTCCGACGGCGCGGCGTGGGCGACGGCCGGACCGACCGCGGTGGCGGCGGCCAGCAGGCCGAGCGCCAGGGTCAATCGGTTGACTGGGCACTTCATGGGTTTGCAGCTCCTGTGGGTCAGTCGTGCTTCGTTGTTCATGGCCGGCGCCCCTGCAGGGCGATCTTCACCGGCAAAGTCAGGTTGGCGGGCGGGCGCTGGTCGAGGGCGCGGGCGCCGCGCAGGGCGGCGAGCACCTGGGCGTCCACCTCCGGCTCGCCGCTGCCGCGCAGCAGCTCGACCCGGGTGATCTCGCCGGCGGCGCTGAGCCAGATCTCGGCCTGCAGGTTGAACACCAGGTTGCGCAGCTCGGGGTTGTCGCGCAGCAGGCGCTGGAAGGCATAGGCCAGGTACTGGCTGTAGGTGCCGCTGCCCAGGCCGCCACCGCCGCCACCGGCCATGCCGCCGCCCTTGCCAGCACCGACGTTGAAGCTGTCGCCGCCCGCTTGGGCGTCGCCGTCCATCTGCATGGGGTCGGCCAGGTCCTGGGCCGGGTCCGGCGCGTCCTCGGCGGGCTTGACCTCCTCGGCCTCAGGCACCGGCTGCGGCTCGACGATCTTTTCCTCGACCGGCGGTTCAGGCTCCTTGGGCGGCTCGGGCGGGGGCGGCGGTGGAGGCGGCGGCAGCGGGATGATCGCCGGCACCTTGGGCGCCTCGCGGCGCACCCCGGCCATGTCGTTGGCCCACTGCCACAGCAGCCAGGCCAGGCCCGCGCCAGCGACGGCGAGCACGGCCCAGGTCAGCAGGCGGCGGAAGTTGGCTTTAGGTTCCATGCCTGCCCTCACCCCTGGTTCGGCTTGCCGGTGACCAGCCCGACCTGGGCCAGTTCGAGACGGCGCAGCAGGTCGAGCACCTCGACCACTTTCTGGTACTGCACACCCGCGTCACCGCGCACGATCAACGGGAAATCCGGGCTGCGCGCCTTTTCGCTGCGCAGGCGGTCCTCCAGCTCCTGCAGCGTCACCGGGTAGGCGTCGAGGAATACCTGGCCGGCATCGTTGATCGAGATCGCCTTGGTCTTGGGCTGGGCCAGCGACACCGTGGCGCTGGCCTTGGGCAGTTGCACCTGGATCCCGGAGACCTGCGCGGTGGCGGTGAGGATGAACATCACCAGCACCACCATCAGCACATCCACCAGCGGGGTGATGTTGATGCTATCGACCGCGGCGTCGGCGTCGTCGTCTTGGGCGTTGTTCACGGATGCCATGGCTGCCTCCTCACGCCGGGATCGACGGGTTGACGCTGCGCCCGGCCGGACGCAGCGCCGCTTCACCGGCCTGGCCCTCGCCGTGCAGCTCGGCCAGACGGGTGATGAACTCGTCGACGAACACCCGCATGTCAGCGCTGACTTCGCGGTTGCGCGTGGTCAGGCGGTTGTAGCCGAACAGCGCGGGGATGGCGACGAACAGGCCCATGGCGGTGGCCAGCAGCGCCGCGGCCATGCCCGGGGCGATGGCGTTGATGTTGACGTCGCCGGCCATGGCAGTGCCGAGGAACACCACCATGATCCCCAGCACCGTGCCCAGCAGGCCGATATAGGGGCCGCCGGCGATGGCGTTGGACAGGGTCGACAGTTTCGCCGACAGCGCCTGGTTCTCGCGGGTGCGCACGCCGTCCATGGAGCAGCGGATGGCCTCGATGGTGGCCGCGGACACTTCACGGGTGTCGGCGCCCTGGGCGCGGCGGGTGCGGATTTCCTGCACCGCCACCAGGTACAGGCGCCACAGCGAGGAGTCAGTCAGTTGCTTATGCAGGTCCTGATCGTCGGCGAACTGCTCGAGGCGCGTGCCGACCGTGGCGAAGCGCTCGCGAAAGCGCGTATTGGCGGCGGTGACGCGGTTGAGCGTGCGCTGCTTGCGCAGCATGATCACCCACGACTGCACCATCATCAGCACCAGGACAGCGATGATTACCCAGGCGTCCACCGGCACCGCCTTGAGCAGGAAGCCCAGGCCACCGAAGCCGAAGCCGGATTGTTCCTCGTCGACGCCATAGACCACCAGGCGCGACTCGGCACCCTGGGCCAGCACGTCGGCCTGCAGGCTGGCCTGGCTGCGGGCGACGCGGGAAACACGCAGCTCGTCCAGGGCGCCGACAAAGGTCGCGTAGTGGCCGGCGGCCTCGCCCTCGGCCGCGGGCAGGTCGCCACCGATGCCGATGGCGCCGCTGAAGGCCGCCAGGCTCGCGGCCAGTCGCGCGACCGGCTGGCCTTCGAGCAGCAGCGTGAGGTTGCCCTCGCCCACCAGCGCCAGATGCTGCCATTGGCCGGCGCCGAGCGCCTGATTGGCGGCGGCACGCTGGCCGTCCACCTCGATGAAGGGCACGCCTTCGGCCAGGCCGAGCAGCAGGCTGTGGCCGGCCTCGCGGCGTGCCAGCAGCAGTTGCTCACCCACCGCCTGGTCCTGGCGCAGCCAGGTGCTGAAGCTGAACGCCGCGCCCGCCGGCAGTTGCAGCGAGGCGCTGGCGGGCAGTTGCAAGGCTTGTCCCCCGAGCTGGATGGCCCGGCCAATCACACCATCGACACTGACCGTTGGTCCTTGCAGCTGGTTACCGTAAGGACTGGCGTCACGGGCGGTGGCACCGTCGAAGTGGTAGAGCGCGGTGTAGTCGGCGTCGAAGCTCGGCTGGCCGGCGGGTGCCTGGGCCTTGGGGTTGCCGTAGTACATCCACAGGTCCTGGCGCTGGCCAGGCTCGATACGCGGCACGTCGACCCAGATCAGCGCCATGCCCATCAGTGGATCGAACTGCTCGACATGGTGGTTGAGCACGGTCTTGTCGTCGGCAGCGACGAAGCGGATGTCCGCGCCGGTTTCGCTGACGCCGTCGAAGCTGAAGTTGCCGGTGTGCAGGCGCACCAGCAGCGCGGTGCGGCCCAGCGCCTGGGTCAGGCCGGCGCCCTGGGGCGTGGTGTCCACGGCGATCTGCTTGCGGTACATCCAGTCGTCCTGCCACCAGGCACTGGCGCTGCCCGGCAGGGCGAAGCCCAGGCACAGCAGCAAGGTCAATATCAGGCGTTGCATGAGAGGTCTCCAGGCCGATGCCGGTCAGTAGGTCAATCGTTCAGAAAGTCGCCTGCACGCTGAAGTGCACGCGGGAAGCGTTCTTGTCGGTGTTGGGGCCGTCCTTGAGCGGCACGGCCCAGTCGAGGCTGCCGGACAACCAGTCGTTGAGCGTGGCGCGGGTGCCGACGCCGACGCTGGCCAGGCTGTAGCTGTCGTCCTGCTCGGGCAGTGCGTCCTGCAGGCGCAACTGGGCACCCTCGGCGAACAGGTAGAAGCGCCAGTCGCTGATGTAGCTGCCGACGTAGCGGCCAATGGAGGGGGTGCGCAGTTCCTGGGAGAACAGCAGGCCGTCGTCCCCGGTGCGTTCGGCGGCGAGATAGCCGCGCACCGAGGTGGCGCCACCGGCGGCAAACTGTTCGTTCGACACCAACGGCCCCGAGGCCAGCTGGAAGGCCAGCTTGGAGGCGCTCTGCCAGGCGCCGGCGAAGTCGAAGGTGTAGCTGCCGTCGCCCTTGAGCGCGGCGAAGCTGGAGTCGGCGCGGTAGCGCTTGTAATCGAACTCGGAATCGTCGCTGCCATAGCCCAGCAGGCTGCGCGTCCCGGCCACCAGGCTCAGGCCGAGGCTCAGCTGGTCCTGTTCGGTGAAGCGGTAGCCGGTATAGCCCAGGGTGATCGGGGCGTACTTGAGCGGGACCTTGTCGCTGCTGCCGCCCAGGCCGACCTGTTCGTCGAAGTCCTTGAAGTCCACGCCGATCGACAGGGCGTTGGCCCAGGCGCCGACGCCCGGCAGGTTATAGATCGCCGAAACGCCGTAGGAATGGCCCTTGCCCAACACATTGGTACCGCCCACCGTGGCGACGTTGCTGTCGGAGTGGTAGCCGGAGAACTGCACGGTCCAGCGCTCGTTCAGCGGCGCGGCGTAGGACCCGGACCAGACCTCGGCGTTGTCACGGTCCTGGGGCGCGGTGAACCAGGTCAGCGAGACGCTGTGGCCGGCCTGCCAGAGGTTGTTGTAGCCCAGGCTGACGACACTGCGCAGCTTCTCGGTATCGGCGCTGTGGTCGTTGTTCAGGCCCAGGCTCAGGTTCCAGGGTTGCTTGTCCTCGACCTGCAGGTCGACGTCCATGGTGCCCGGGCGCTGGCCTTCGCGCACCAGTGGCATGACCTGCCGCCCCGGGGCACGATTGAGCGTGGCCAGCTCGTTCTGTACCTGGGCGAAATCGGGGACCTTGCCCTCCTCCAACGCCGGCACCTGTTCACGGATCTCCAGCGGCGAGTAATGCTTGGCACCCACCACCCGTACCCGCCCGACCTTGGTTTCGCTCACCTGCAGGTAGACCACGCCGCCTTCGACCTTCTGCTCGGGCAGCTCGACGAACACCGACTGGTAGCCCCGGGCCTGATAGCTTTTCTGCAACGCCTCGCGGGCGCCTTCGAGGTCGGCCAGGGTCTTGTCCGGCCCCAGGTAGGGATAGACCGCCTCTTCGATGGCCTGGGCGTCGAGCACGGTGTTGCCGCGCACCACGTATTCGTTGATCTCGACCCGGCGCTGCGCCTCGTTCGCGGCCACCTCGACCGCCAGCAGGCACAGCAGCGCCCCTGCGCCCATGCCGCATCGCTTGAAGAAAAAATGCTCCACACCGCCCCCTTGAGCGCCAGGAATTCGTTGGTTTGCTAGTGGTTGTCGCTGGGTGCGGCCTGACCTTGGTGGCGGGCCAGCCAGCTGTGCAACAGGGCCAGGTTGAGGCTGAACTCGGGCATGGCCTGCAGGCTCGCGCCGAGCACTTCGTCGACCATGCGCTGCAGCAGCGAAACGGCCATGGCGCTGCCCAGCAGCACGCCGAGGTCATGGCTGAACAGGCTGAAGTTCCACACCCGCGATTTCAGCTCCAGGCCGGTGAACCAGCGGAACAGCAGGTTGTAGTTGAGCTGTTCGTAGAGCTGCTTTTCGCTGGGCACCGAATACAGCAGCTGCAGCAGCAGCACATGCATCAGCGTGCGCGGGGCGATGATCATGCCCTGCTGTTCGGCCAGCAGCGCCAGCGCGGGCTGGTGCGCGTCCAGCAATGCCTCTATGCGCGGCTTGAGCAGCGCCAGCGAATGGCCGGGCGGCACGCAGCTGGCCACCTCGCGCAGGGCGCCCTGCCAGTCGTCCTGGGAGACGATCCATACCCAGGGGGCGCCGTAGCGGTAGACCGAGACGGGCTGCTTGCGGGCGGCCTCGACGATCTTGGCCAGACGCTGGTCGAGCTCCTGCATTCCCACTTTCGTGTAGCGTTCCATAGTGCCCATTGCCCCGCTCCCAGGCCGGTTCTCAAGGCTTCATCGGCCTGATGGCCAGGTGCCTTGTTGGTGTCCATGGCTTTGACGGGGGTGGCGGATTGCTACCGAAGTTTTGTCATGAAAGGTTCATCAGAGGGGGTGGTTTCGAGGGGGTTGGGGTCGGAAGTGATTGTTTTGATGTTTGTTTGCGCATTCGTAGAAGATGTCGACATTTAGTCACCTTTTCGCCCTTACGGCGACCTACTTTTGTCTTGACAAAAGTAGGCAAAACCGTTCGGCTCCGTTCATACGGCCCCTACGCTTCGCTACGGGGTTCCCTCGCTCCGTTCTTGCTCCCGTGGGTACCGCGCTGTACGCCCCATCCTGGGGCGCAGCGCTCGACGGCCATCCATGGCCGTCGCCCCACTACGCAAGAACTCCACTCGGCCTCCTGAAGTCGCAATTTGTGTCGCCTGAACTACCGCGCGCTTAGAAGCAAGATCAAGAGCAGACATTTTGGATTATTAGTGGATGAAGTGTTGTTCTTCATTACACCATCGCGGGGCAAGCCCGCTCCCACGTTGAACAACGTAGTCAAACTATCGTGGGAGCGGGCTTGCCCCGCGATGTTGATCTAGAGTTCCCACGATGGCAACTAGCGACTAGCTGCGTTAGTCCAGGCGCCGCCCGTAACTTCGCGACTTCAGGAGGCCGAACGGAGGTCTTGCGGAGGGAGGTGACGGGCATGGATGCCCGTCAAGCGCTGCGCCCCAGGATGGGGCGTTCAGCGCGGTCCTCCCGGGAGCAAGGCCGGAGTGAGGGGACCCGGAGCGAAGCGGAGGGCCGGATGAATGGAGCGCAGCGTTTTTTGGTTACTTTTTGTCGCGTTTGACAAAAAGTGACTCGCCGTAAGGGCGAAAAGGTGACTATGCGTCATTATAGCAAATGAATGCGCTTAAAACTGTGAAAACCCACGCCGATCGCATTTGACTTTGACTTTGACTTTGACTTTGACTTTGACTTTGACTTTGACTTTGACATACACAGCGTGTGTTTTAAAAGTTTATATGCGCATTCATTCGCCATGTCGACGCATACTCACCTTTTCGCCTTTACGGCGACCTCCTTTTCTCTTGGGAAAAGGAGGCAAAACCGTTCGGCTCCATTCATCCGGCCCCTACGCTTCGCTCCGGGGTCCCCTCACTCCGGGCTCGCTCCGGGTGGACGCGCCGACGGGCCATCCATGGCCTAATCGGCGCTTGACGGGCATCCATGCCCGTCACCTCCCTGCGCAAGCCCTCCGTTCGGCCTCCTGAAGTCGCAATTTGTGTCGCCTGAACTATCGCGCGCTTAGAAGCAACAGCAAGGGCAAAGGCAAAAGCTGGGTTGGGGCTGGACTTGGGCTGGACTGGACGTAATGATCTTGCGGAGCATGCCTGCATGACATTGCATTGGTGCAAAGAGCCGACTGCGTCGTTAAATATTATTGACCTCGCTTGCGCCAAACCCTTGTCACTCAAGGCTCCGACGGCCTACAGCCCCCGTAAAATGGCGGCTTGGGGCTTCGTCACTCGTTTGACATATCGAACGGCTCTGGCAAGCTATGAGTCAGGCCCCGACCGACATCGCCTGCAGGGCGAGCCGGCAGTGCTCGGGGCTTCAGGCAGCACTCAAGGCCCCGGCCGTGCGCCTGCACAACAACGACAGGCATGACCTGTCTCAAGGTGACATATGTCCAACAGCAACATTGGCAACAAGCAACCTTCCCTGCGCAAACCCGTCGTCCTGATGACCATGGGCAGCCAAGAGCGCAAAGGCCATGACTATCAGGTCATGACCCACAAATATATTTCCCCGCTGGTCGAGTTCTCCGGTTGTGTCCCGGTCCTGGTGCCCACCTGCTGCGGCGTCGAAGACCTCGAGACCTACCTGGACATGGCCGACGGCGTGTACCTGACCGGTGCCGGCAGCAACATCGACCCGGCCCTCTACGGCCAGGACAACCAGACCCCCGGCAAGGGCCAGGACAAGGACCGCGACCTGTTCGATATCCCGCTGGTCAAAGCGGCGATCAAGCGTGGCCTGCCGATCTTCGGCATCTGCCGCGGCATGCAGGAAATCAACGTGGCCCTCGGTGGCGACATCTACCAGAAGGTCTACGCCGAGCCAGGCTTCAACGACCACCGGGAAAACCCGGAAGATCCGGTCGAGGTCCAGTACGCCCAGGTGCACGGAGTGAAGATCAAGCCGGGCAGCTGGCTGCGCGACACCCTAGGTAGCGACGAAATTCGCGTCAACTCGCTGCACGGCCAGGGCCTGCGCAACCTGGGTGCCGGCCTCGAGCCGATCGCCCATGCCGAGGATGGCCTGGTCGAGGCGATCCACGCCCCGAGCATCTCGCCCTTCCTGTTCGCGGTGCAGTGGCACCCGGAGTGGCAGGCGGCGAAGAACCCCGACTCGATCAAGATGTTCCAGGCCTTCGGCGACGCCTGCCGCGCCCAGGTCCGCAAGTCCCAGGTCAAGCGCAACCAGGCCGCCTGACCCTCTGAAGCTTCGTTAGCTTTGATCGCGGGGCGGCGCAAGGTCGCCCCCGTTTCCCACGGTCACCCTCTGCTGGTCCCAGAACACCTCCCGTGGAAGCGGGCGGCGGGCTTGTGCCTGTCTCCGCGATCTTTTTTCCTTCCCTTAAGAGATACGATGACTTGAAAAAGTCGTCTCGCCTGCATTGGCCTCATCGCGGATGAATCCGCTCCTACAGATTCGCGCGATCCTGTAGGAGCGGATTCATCCGCGATGAGGTCATCCGTCCCGTGCGTCCAAAAAATTCCGTGTCCAGGGTCTAGTCATCTCAATAGTTGTACGATAACTTACCTCTCACCTTGGTACCTCCTCCTTCCAAGCGCCACAGGATGCCTACAACAATGACCCCAAAAGAACTGCAATCCATCCTCTCCCACGGCCTGCTGTCGTTCCCCGTCACCGACTTCGACGCGGCCGGCGACTTCAACCCCGCAGGCTATGTCAAACGCCTGGAATGGCTCGCCCCGTATGGCGCCAGCGCGCTGTTCGCCGCCGGTGGCACCGGCGAGTTCTTCTCCCTGGCCGCCAGCGAGTACAGCCAGGTGATCAAGACTGCCGTCGACACCTGCGCCACCTCGGTACCGATCCTCGCTGGCGTCGGCGGCTCGACCCGCCAGGCCATCGAATACGCCAAAGAGGCTGAACGCCTGGGCGCCAAGGGCCTGCTGCTGCTGCCCCACTACCTCACCGAAGCCAGCCAGGACGGCGTCGCCGCCCATGTCGAGGCGGTGTGCAAGGCAGTTAACATCGGCGTGGTGGTATACAACCGCAACGTCTGCCGGCTGAACGCCGACCTGCTGGAACGCCTGGCCGAGCGCTGCCCGAACCTGATCGGCTACAAGGACGGTCTGGGCGACATCGAGCTGATGGTGTCGATTCGTCGCCGCCTGGGCGATCGTTTCAGCTACCTGGGTGGCCTGCCCACCGCCGAGGTGTATGCTGCGGCGTACAAGGCGCTCGGCGTGCCGGTGTACTCGTCGGCGGTGTTCAACTTCGTGCCCAAGACCGCGATGGACTTCTACCACGCCATCGCCCGCGACGATCACGCCACCGTGGCCAAGCTGATCGACGACTTCTTCCTGCCGTACCTGGACATCCGCAACCGCAAGGCCGGTTACGCCGTGAGCATCGTCAAGGCCGGGGCGAAGCTCGCCGGTTACGACGCGGGCCCTGTGCGCACGCCGCTGACCGACCTCACCGCGCAGGAGTACGAGATGCTCGCCGCGCTGATGGACAAGATGGGCCCGCAATAAGCGAGCGCCCCGCGGCCTGCCAATGCCGCCGCCGGAGCAGGTTCGACTCGCTCCGGCCGACAACCGATCCCCGTATAAAAATAACGAGTGGGAGTAACCAGCATGCAAGCGACGCAAAAGACGCATGTACGCTACCTGATCCTGTTGATGCTGTTCCTGGTGACCACCATCAACTACGCCGACCGCGCCACCATCGCCATCGCCGGTTCCAGCCTGCAGAAAGACCTGGGCATCGACGCGGTTACCCTCGGCTACATCTTCTCCGCCTTCGGCTGGGCCTATGTGGCCGGGCAGATCCCCGGCGGCTGGCTGCTCGACCGCTTCGGCTCGAAGAACGTCTACGCCTTCAGCATCTTCACCTGGTCGCTGTTCACCCTGCTGCAGGGCTTCGTCGGCGGGCTGCCGGTGGCCTGGGCGGTGGTCACGCTGTTCACCCTGCGCTTCCTGGTGGGCTTCGCCGAAGCGCCGTCGTTCCCCGGCAACGCGCGGATCGTCGCGGCCTGGTTCCCCACCCAGGAGCGCGGCACCGCCTCGGCGATCTTCAACTCGGCGCAGTACTTCGCCACCGCGCTGTTCGCCCCGATCATGGGCTGGATCGTCTTCACCTTCGGCTGGGAACATGTGTTCGTGGTCATGGGCGTACTGGGTATCGTGTTTTCGGCGGTGTGGATGAAGACCCTCTACAACCCGCGCCAGCACCCACGCATCAGCAGCAGTGAGCTCGAGCACATCGAACAGAACGGCGGCCTGGTGGACATGGACCAGAAACGCGGCGGCGACGGCCCGAAATGGGGCTACATCAAGCAGCTGCTGACCAGCCGCATGCTGCTGGGCGTCTACCTCGGCCAGTACTGCATCAACGCCATCACCTACTTCTTCCTCACCTGGTTCCCGGTGTACCTGGTGCAGGAGCGCGGCATGACCATCCTCAAGGCCGGCTTCATCGCTTCGTTGCCAGCGGTATGCGGCTTCATCGGCGGGGTGCTGGGCGGGGTGCTGTCGGACTGGCTGCTGCGCCGCGGCAACTCGTTGACCTTCTCGCGCAAGCTGCCGATCGTCTGCGGCCTGCTGCTGTCGACCACCATGGTGTTCTGCAACTACGTCGAGGCCGAGTGGATGGTGGTCGGCTTCATGACCCTGGCGTTCTTCGGCAAGGGCATCGGCGCCCTGGGCTGGGCGGTGGTCGCCGACACCTCGCCCAAGCAGATCGCCGGCCTGTCGGGCGGGCTGTTCAACACCTTCGGCAACATCGCCTCGATCACCACGCCGATCGTCATTGGCTACATCATCAGCGCCACCGGTTCGTTCAAATGGGCCCTGGTGTATGTGGGCGCCAACGCCCTGGTGGCAGTGTTCAGCTACCTGGTGATCGTCGGCCCGATCAAGCGCATCGAGCTCAAGGAGCCGCCCAAGCGCGAACCTACGCCCGACGCCGAACTGGCCCGCCAGTAAGCCGGACACGTCGGCGCCCAACGGCGCTGGCGACAGCACCACGCCTGAGAGACAAGACAAGAAGGGCCTGACCATGCAGTTGATCGAACATTCCGAGTCGCCCCGCTACGTGCGCCTGCACCCCGACGACAACGTCGTGGTGGTGGTCAACGACGGCGGCCTGGGCGAAGGCGCGCGCTTTGCCGATGGCCTGACCCTGGTCGAGGGCGTGCCGCAGAGCCACAAGGTTGCCACCGTGGACATCCGCAAGGGCGAGGCGGTGCGCCGCTATGGCCAGGTCATCGGCCATGCCCTGGCCGACCTGCGCCAGGGCAGTTGGGTCAAGGAAGATCAACTGGCGATGCCGGCCGCGCCCGAGCTTGCCAGCCTGCCACGCTGCGACGCCGTGCCCGCCGCCCTGCCGCCACTCGACGGCTTCACCTTCGAGGGCTACCGCAACGCCGACGGCAGCGTCGGCACCCGCAATATCCTCGGCATCACCACCACCGTGCAGTGCGTGACCGGCGTGCTCGACCACGCGGTCAAGCGTATCCGCGCCGAACTGCTGCCCCGCTACCCCAATGTCGACGATGTGGTCGCCCTCACCCACAGCTACGGCTGCGGCGTGGCGATCAACGCCCGCGACGCCTACATCCCGATCCGCACCGTGCGCAACCTGGCGCGCAACCCCAACCTAGGCGGCGAGGCGCTGGTCATCAGCCTGGGCTGCGAAAAGCTCCAGGCCGGCCAGGTGATGCACGACGGCGATCCGTCTGTGGACCTCAGCGAGCCGTGGCTGTACCGCCTGCAGGATGCGACGCTGGGCTTTGGCGAGATGATCGAGCAGATCATGGCCCTGGCCGAGACCCGCCTGAAAAAGCTCGACCAGCGCCGCCGCGAGAGCGTGCCGGCCAGCGAACTGATCCTCGGCATGCAGTGCGGCGGCAGCGACGCCTTCTCCGGCATCACCGCCAACCCGGCGCTGGGCTATGCCGCCGACCTGCTGGTGCGCGCCGGCGCGACGGTGCTGTTCTCGGAAGTTACCGAGGTGCGCGACGCCATCTACATGCTCACCTCCCGCGCCGAAACGCCGGAGGTCGCCGAAGCATTGGTGCGCGAAATGGACTGGTACGACCGCTACCTGCAGCAGGGCGCCGCTGATCGCAGCGCCAACACCACGCCGGGCAACAAGAAAGGCGGCTTGTCCAACATCGTCGAAAAAGCCCTGGGCTCGATCATCAAGTCCGGCAGCGGCGCGATCCAGGGCGTGCTCGGGCCCGGCGAGCGGGTAACGCGCAAGGGCCTGATCTTCTGCGCCACCCCGGCCAGCGACTTCGTCTGCGGCACCTTGCAGCTGGCGGCCGGGATGAACCTGCATGTGTTCACCACTGGTCGCGGCACGCCCTATGGCCTGGCCATGGCGCCGGTGGTCAAGGTGTGCACCCGCAGCGAGCTGGCCCAGCGCTGGCCGGACCTCATCGACATCGACGCCGGGCGCATCGCCAGCGGCCGGGCGAGCATCGAGGAGCTGGGCTGGGAGCTGTTCCATTACTACCTGGACGTGGCCAGTGGCCGCAGGCAGACCTGGGCCGAACAACACCAGCTGCACAACGACATCACCCTGTTCAATCCGGCCCCCATCACCTGACGAAGCGTGCCTGGGCCCTTCGCCGACAACACGCCCCCTATGGGAGCCGGCTTGCCGGCGAAACGAGTGCGTAGCACTCGCCCAGTGCCCTGAACCCAGCCATTCATCTACAGGAGCATTCCATGCCCGAAATCCTCGGCCACAACTTCATCGCCGGCCAGCGCAGCGCCCTTGGCCCGCAACGCCTGCACAGCCTCGACGCCACCAGCGGCGAAGCCCTGCCCTACAGCTTCGCCCAGGCCACCGAGGGCGAAGTCGACCGTGCCGCCCGCGCCGCCGCCGACGCCTTCAGCGCGTTCCGCCAACTGCCCCCGGCCCGCCGCGCCGAGTTCCTCGAAGCCATCGCCGCCGAACTGGACGAACTCGACGACCACTTCGTCGCCATCGTCTGCCGTGAAACCGCCCTGCCCGCCGCGCGCATCCAGGGCGAGCGCGGCCGCACCAGCGGCCAGATGCGCCTGTTCGCCCAGGTGCTGCGTCGCGGCGACTACCTCGGCGCGCGCATCGACCTGGCGCTGCCCGAGCGTCAGCCGCTGCCACGGGTGGACATCCGCCAGATGCGCATCGGGGTCGGCCCGGTGGCGGTGTTCGGTGCCAGCAACTTCCCGCTGGCCTTCTCCACCGCCGGTGGCGACACTGCCGCGGCCCTGGCCGCCGGCTGCCCGGTGGTGTTCAAGGCCCACAGCGGCCATATGGCCACCGCCGACCTGGTGGCCTGCGCCATCCTGCGCGCCGCCGACCGCACCGGCATGCCCAAGGGCGTGTTCAACATGGTGTTCGGCGGTGGTGTCGGCGAATGGCTGGTCAAGCACCCGGCCATCCAGGCCGTCGGCTTCACCGGCTCGCTGAAGGGCGGCGACTCGCTGTGCCGCATGGCCGCCGAGCGGCCGCAACCGATTCCGGTGTTCGCCGAGATGTCCAGCATCAACCCGGTGATCGTCCTGCCCGGCGCCCTGGCCAAGCGCGGCGAGGCCATCGCCCGCGAACTGGCAGGCTCGGTGTGCCTGGGCGCCGGCCAGTTTTGCACCAATCCCGGGATGGTGATCGGCTTGCAGTCCCCAGGCTTCAGCCAACTGCTGGGCGAGTTGGGCCGACACCTGGATCAGCAGGCCGGGCAGACGTTGCTCAATGCCGGCGGCCTGCGCAGTTATGTCGGCGGCCTGGAGCATCTGCAGGCCCACGCCGGCATCCAGCATCTGGCGGGCCAGCCGCAGCAAGGCGATCAGGCCCGCGCCCAGCTGTTCAAGGCCGATGCCCGCCTGCTGGCAGAGGCCGACCCGCTGCTGCAGGAGGAGGTGTTCGGCCCGGCCACGGTGGCCGTGGAGGTTGCCGACGAGGCACAGTTGCGCGCCGCCCTGCTCGGCCTGCGCGGCCAGCTCACCGCCACGTTGATCGGCGAGCCGGAGGATCTCGAAGCCTTTGCCTGGCTGGTGCCTCTGCTCGAAGAGAAGGTCGGGCGCATCCTGGTCAATGGCTACCCGACCGGGGTCGAGGTGTGCGACGCCATGGTCCATGGCGGGCCTTACCCGGCGACCTCGGATGCCCGTGGCACTTCGGTGGGAACGCTGGCGATCGATCGCTTCCTGCGGCCGGTGTGCTACCAGAACTACCCGCAGGCTTTGCTGCCGGAGGCGTTGCGTGACGGCAACCCGCTGGGCGTGCGGCGCCTGGTGAATGGGCAGTGGTCCGATCAGGCGATTTGAGCGCCCTGAAAGCGTCACTTGGGGCTGCTACGCAGCCCCTACCAAGGTGATCAGTCCCTTTGCGCCTCGGCCTCTTCATGGGCCTGGCGCAGGCGTTCGCGGCTGTTGCTCAAGTGCATGCGCATGGCCATCTTGGCGCCTTCGCTGTCGCGTCGGGCGATAGCCTCGTAGATCGCTTCGTGCTCGTGCATCAACCGGCTCATGTAATGCGCCTGGTCGTCATGGGCCAGGCGCGCCGAGTTGAGCCGGGTACGCGGGATGATGCTGGTGCCCAGGTGATTGATGATGTCGGCAAAGTAGTGATTGCCGCTGGCCTGGGCGATGCGCAGGTGGAACTGGAAGTCCGCCGACACCGCATCGGAGGCATGGGCCGCGCCCTCGTTGAGCTCGTCCAGCGCGGCGCGCATGCCGGCCAGTTGCTCGTCGCTGCGACGCTCGGCCGCGAGGCCCGCCGACTCGATCTCCAGGGCAATGCGCAACTCCAGCACCGCCAGCACCTCGCGCAGGGTGACGATGGTCGCCGGGTCGATACGAAAACCCCCGGTGCTTGGGGCGTCCAGCACAAAGGTGCCGATACCGTGGCGGGTCTCGACCTGGCCCGCGGCCTGCAGCCGCGAGATCGCCTCACGCACCACGGTGCGGCTGACCCCTTCCTCGGCCATGATCTGCGATTCGGTGGGCAGCTTGTCGCCGCGCTTGAGCTGGCCGCTGCGAATGCGCTCGGTCAGCACCGTGACCAGTTCCTGGGCCAGACTGCGTGGCTTGCGCCGGGTCCGTGCCTGTACCTGCTGCTCTGTCATGCCCTGTCTGTCTGGTTGTGGAAGACAGGCGGGATGATAGCGCAAGCAGTTGTACGATCACATACGTCCGGGCGGGTTTTCATGCGCCCTGCCGCGCCGTCGAGGGCGTGTGGCCCATGACCTTGCGGTACAGGCTGGAAAATGCGCTGGGGCTCTCGTAGCCCAGGTCCAGGGCGATGGCCGTCACCGCCTCGCCCGCCGCCAGGCGTGTCACCGCCGCCATCAGGCAGGCCTGCTGGCGCCATTGGCCGAACGACAGCCCGGTCTGCTCGCGAAAACGCCGGCTGAAGGTGCGCGGGCTGCAGTTGAGTTGACGCGCCCAGGCCTCGGCGCGGGCATGGATCAACGGCTGCGCCAGGAACGCCTGGCACAGGGCCGCCAAACGTGGCTCCGTCGGCATCGGCGCGAACAGCGGCAGGCGCTCGGCCTGGCCCAGCTCGTGCAGCAGCAGCCCCAGCAGCAGGCCGTCGCGCCCCGCCTCATCATGCAGGGCCGGCACCTCGGCGCTGGCCAGCAACAGCTGGTGCAGCAGCGGCTCGACACGCAATGCCTCGCATAGCCGGCTCGGGCGGGGCAGCGCTGTCGGCTCGATGTACAGGCTGCGGGTACTCACGCCGCGCATGCGCACCTGATGCGGCTTGCCGGGAGGAATCCACACGCCGCTGCCGGGTGGAATGACCCAGGCGCCATCGTCGGTCAGCACCTCCATCAGCCCGCTCATCCCATACAGAAATTGCGCCCGGCGATGGACATGCCTGGGCAACAGGGTGTCGGGCGGATAATCAGTGGCGATGGCCAGTACCGCACGGGGGGTGGCATCGATCTGGGACAGGGGAACATTGCGCATGACAGCAGGCTCTGGCCGTAATGCGATGATTATTGGCCAACTGGCGCAAGCCGGCCAAGAGGCAGGTGCCTACGCTGGGAGCCCCTGTCCTGGCCCTGAGGCTGTTCCCATGCTCTACCCCCTGCTTGGCTTCTTCGGCTTGTGTGCCGGCGTCACCACCTTGCTGTTCGGCTTCGGCGGCGGGTTCTTCGCCGTGCCGCTGCTCTATGCCCTGCTGCTCACCAGCCACGGCGCCGGCACGGCCGTGGCGGAGCATGCCATGCAGATCGCCGTGGCCACCTCGGCCACGGTGATGATCTTCAGCAGCGCCCTGGCCACCTGGCGCCACCACCGCGCCGGCAGCCTGCGTTGGGACCTGGTGCGCCCCCTCGCGCCGGCCATTGCCGTCGGGGCCCTGCTCGGCGCCTGGGCCGCCCTGTACGTGACCAGCGCCTGGCTGCGCGGGCTGTTCATCGCCTACCTGCTGCTCAGCCTGCTCGATGCCTGGCTGCGCCCGGGCTTTGTCCGCACAGGCGGGCAGGCCCGGGCTGCGATGAGCCATGCCAGCGCGACCCTGGCCGGCCTGCCCATCGGCGCGCTGGCGGCGCTGCTCGGCGTGGGTGGCAGCGTGATGACCGTGCCGCTGATGCGCCGCCGCGGCGCCAGCATGCGCACCGCCACCGCCATGGCCAATCCGCTGTCGCTGCCCATGGCCCTGGCGGCGACGCTGGTCTATGCCCTGGTACCGAGCACCCAGACTGACCTGGGCGCCGGCCTGCTAGGACTGGTAGACCTGCGCGCCGCCCTGGTGATGACGGTCGGTGCCTGGCTGGGCATGCACCTGGCCGCGCCGTTGCTGGGGCGCATCCCCGACCACGTGCATGCCCGGGCCTACCTGGCGCTGCTGGCCTGCGTACTGTTGGTGATGCTGCTCGTTGGCGATTGAGCCTGGCCATCGGTCATGCCCGCGCTGTAGGCTGCGACCTGCTCTCTCCAAGGAAGGAAACCGCATGAAGACGTTCGATCGCCTGCTGCTCGCCACTGGCCTGCTCATCCCGCTCTGGCTGCTGTCGGGCGTTGGCCTGACCGCCCTGGCCTATCCCGGCTACGACCATCTGCAGCAGGCCATGAGCCAGCTCGGCGCGGTCGGCGCGCCGACCCATGGCTTCTCGCCCTGGGTCAACAACTTCCCCCTGGCGTTGCTCTTCGGCCTGTTCGCCTGGGGCCTGGCGCGGCGCTGGCGGTACTCGGGGCTGGCTCGGTTGAGCGCGGGGCTGGTGCTGTTGCACGCTGTCGGCAGCCTGGGTACCGGCTGGTTCCCCTGCGACCAGGGCTGCGCGCCGCTGGAGCCGTCGTTCTCGCAACAGATGCACAATCTCAGCGGCCTGCTGATGTTCCTCTCGCTGACCCTGGCCAGCGTGTTGTGGATCTGGCTGGGCAAACGCGTGGCAGGCTCCCCGTGGCTGGGAAGGTGGTCACTGCTGTGCTCGGTGCTGGCGATAATCACCGTGGTGCTGATGGCCAAGGCCGCGCAAGGCGGTGAACTGTTCGGCCTGTATCAGCGCCTTAACTACGGCATCAGCGTGTTGTGGGTTGCCGCCCTGGCCCTGCAATCGTTGCGCTGGCGTTCCCGCGATGGACTGCAAATGGCCATCGCCTGACGGCAAACTGCTGGCCCCCAGGCGTCGAAAGCGCGGGCAAACTTTGTTTTCCTTCAGATGCTTAGGACAGCAACATGCGCGTAATTCTAGCAACCGTGGCTGGCTGCCTGCTGGCCACAACCGCCTTCGGCGCCCAGGCCCGGGCCCTGAGCCAGAACGATCGCCAGGTATGCGGCTGGGGCGCACAGATCGCCGCCGAGGCGCAACAGGCCAAGCTTTCCGGGGTGACCCTGTATGCCACGCGCAAGAAGCTGCAGGTACGCAAGTTCGCCAAGCCATGGATGCGCATGACGGCGTTCGGGATCACCGAGCAGACGTACAACAGCCGCTCGCGGCTGAAGCCGGCGGCGATCAAGCAGACGTATTACGAGCAATGTGCTCAGCACGCAGTTGCTAAAAAATAATTTATATAATTCAAATGGTTATGAGTTATATGAAATGTAATTTATTAGCACATGTTGAAGTAATTTCGAGGTATTCAGCGGCGTAATCGGCAACCGGTGGGAGCGGGCTCGCCCCGCGATCTGGCCAAGCGGCCATCGCGGGACAAGCCCCCTCCCACAACACCTCCCTGTCAATCGAGCCTGTCGATCAAGGCTCCGCAATCCCCGTGGTATCGCCGATCAGCGTCTGCGCCTTGAGCGGCACCGGTGCCGCCTTGCGCAGCGCCGCCACCTGCCCCGCGGTCACCGCCACGGCCTGGTTGCCCCAGCTGCTGCGAATGAAGTTGACCACATCGGCCACCTGCTGGTCCGACAGCCGCCAGCCGAAGCCGGGCATGCTGAACGTCGACGGCGCGCTCGCCGTGGCCGGCAGGGTCGCGCCTTCCAGCACGATGTGGATCAGCGAGGTGGCGTCCTGCCCCTGCACCACCGGATTGCCCGCCAGCGCCGGGAACACCCGGGCATAGCCCTGGCCGTCGGTACGGTGGCAAGCCCCGCAGTTGTCCACGTACAACGCCGCGCCCGTCTTGCCGTCATTGCCTTGCCACAGCGCCCGGGCCACGCTGGGGTCCGCCTGGAACGGCTGGTCGTCCGGGTTGGTCGGCGGCAAGGTCTTCAGGTAGCGGGCAATGGCCGTCAGGTCGGCATCGCTCATGTACTGCATGCTGTGCTCGACCACGTCGCTCATGCCGCCGAACACCGCCGTGCGCTCGTTGCGGCCGGTCTTGAGGAAGGCGACGATCTGCGCCTCGTTCCAACTGCCCAGGCCGTCCTTGTGGTCGCCGCGCAGGCTCTTGGCGATCCAGCCCTCGAGCGGTGCGCTGCCGGCCAGGAAAGCGTCGCCATCGGTGGTATCCAATGCCTTTTCCTGCAGGGTGATCGCCCGTGGCGTATGACAGGCGCCGCAATGGCCCAGCCCTTCGACCAGGTAGGCACCCCGCGCCACCACCGGATCACGCCCTGCGGCTTCGACCGGCTTGACCTCGGGCGCGAACAACCCACGCCAGAACGCCAGCGGCCAGCGCATGCTCAATGGCCAAGGGATGTCGCTGGCCTTGTTCTGCTGCGCCACCGGCTGCACGCCATGCATGAAGTAGGCATACAGCGCCTGCATGTCCTGATCGCTGACCCGGGCATAGGACGGGTATGGCATGGCCGGATACAGCGTACTGCCATCCTTGCCGATGCCCTGGCGCACGGCGCGCTCGAAGTCTTCGTAGCGGTACTGGCCGATGCCGCTGACGTGCGGGGTGATGTTGGTCGAATAGAGGGTGCCGATTGGCGTCTCCATCGGCAGCCCGCCGGCGAAGGGCTTGCCGCCCTTGGCGGTGTGGCAGGCCACGCAGTCGCCGGCACGGGCCAGGTACTCGCCCTGCTTGACCAAGGCGGGATCGACGCCGTCGGCGGCATGCAGCAAGGTGCTCGCCCCCAGGCCGAGCATGGCGATGAACAGTGTCTTCAGTTTCATGACCGGCCTCCTCATGCCTGCACCAGTGGGCCGGGGTTCTTCAGGTAGCGTTCGCGGATCGCCCGCGCCGACCAGTAGGTCAACGCCGCCACCAGCCCGGTGGGGTTGTAGCCCAGGCCCTGGGGGAAGGCCGAGGCGCCAGGCACGAACACGTTGTGCACGTCCCAGCATTGCAGGTAGCGATTGAGCGCGCTGGTCTTCGGGTCGGTGCCCATGATTGCGCCGCCATTGAGGTGGGTGGTCTGGTAGGTGGAGGCATCGAAGTGCTGGCCGAAGGCCTTTTTCCCCGCGCTGATCGCCTTGGGCCCCATGGCCTCGGCGATCTTGCCCATGCGCTCGACCATGAAGCGGTTCATCTTCACGTCGTTGTCCTTCCAGTCGAAGGTCATGCGCAGCAACGGCTGGCCGTAGGCGTCCTTGTACACCGGGTCCAGGTCGAGGTAGTTGTCGCGGTAGGACTGGTGCGCGCCGTGGGCGTCCATCGACAGCATGTGCCGGTAGCTGTCGGCCACCGCGGCCTTCCAGGCGCTGCCCCATTTCGGCGTGCCCGGCGGCACCTTGGTGCCAGAGATAGGCTTGGCGCCCGCCTGGTTGACCCAGAACGGCGAGCCGCCGACGAAACCGTGGGGGCTATGGTCGAAGTTGTCGGCGTTGAAATCGTCCACCGCCACACCGTTGCCGCCGGCACCGATGAAGGGGTTGGTGTGGTGGCTGTCGCGGTCGAAGAACGCGGTCACGGTGGAGATGTTCTGGTAGGCAAAATTGCGCCCCACCACCCCCTGGTTGCTGACCGGATCGTAAGGCTTGCCGATGCCCGAGAGCAGCATCAGGCGCACATTGTTGTACTGGAAGGCACCGAGGATCACCAGGTCGGCCGCTTGCTCGACCTCGCGCCCCTGGCTGTCGACATAGGTCACGCCGGTGGCCAGGCGTTTGTCCTCGGTCAGGTTGACCCGCAGCACATGGGCGTTGTTGCGCAACTCGAAGTTGGGCACCTGGCGCAGGGCCGGCAGGATGTTCACGTTGGGCGAGGCCTTGGAGTACATGTAGCAGGCATAGCCGCTGCAATAACCGCAGAAGTTGCACGGCCCCATCTGCGCGCCGTAGGGGTTGGTGTACGGCCCGGAGGTGTTGGCCGACGGCAGGTTGTAGGGGTGATAACCGACTTCACGGGCGGCCTTCTCGAACAGTTGTGCCGACACGGTGTTCTTCTGCGCCACCAGCGGGAAGTCGCTGGAGCGGTCGGCGGCGAACGGGTTGCCGCCCTTGTCGCGGCCCACCACCTGGCCCTTGATCGACCAGGCCGTGCCGGAGGTGCCGAACACTTTCTCGGCGAAATCGAAGTATGGCTCCAGCTCTTCGTAGCTCACGCCGAAGTCCTGGATGGTCATGCCTTCGGGGATGAAGGCCTTGCCGTAGCGCTCCTCATAGTGGCTGCGCAGGCGCAGCTCAACCGGGTCGACGCGAAAATGCACGCCAGACCAGTGCAGCCCCGCCCCACCCGTACCGGTGCCGGGCAGGAAGGCGCCGAACTGGCGATACGGCACGGCCACGTCGTTGACGCTGTGGCGCAGGGTCACGGTCTCGCGGGAGATGTCCATGAACAGCTTCTTGCGCGAGTTGTAGGTCAGCTCGTCCATGGTCTGCGGGTAGACGCCATCCGGGTAGGTGTCCCGGGCCGGACCTCGCTCCAGGGCGAGCACCTGCAGGCCGGCCTCTGTCAGCTCCTTGGCCATGATCGCCCCGGCCCAGCCGAACCCGACGATGACTACATCGACTTTTTTCATCTGGCTCATGCTTCAACCCCGCTCGCCGCTGATGGAGACCGGCGGGAACGGATAACGCTCGTCGCGCTCCACCCAGTCCATGAAATCGGCGCGGGCGCCGGGGAAGCCCACCAGCTTCCAACCGACCAACCCCTGGTTGCCGCCGTGCAGCGGGTCGCTGAAAAAGCCTTCGCGGGTGTTGAGCCAGAGCATGTTGAAGAAGGTGGCCGCCGGCAACGAGGCAAACGTCGCCGTGCCGCCGTCCAGGGCTTCCAGTACCTGCTGCTGGTGCGCAAGACCGAGCTGGGCGAACGCCTTGCCGAACTGCGCCTTGCACCAGGCGTCGGTCTCGGCGATGCCCAGCCGGTAGATCTCCTGGGGGTTGAGCTTGAGCTGGTAGCCCAGCTCGCTGGGGGCGTCGGGGTGGAATGGCCCCTGCATGTACCACAGCCCGCCACTGCCGTAGCGGGTGTTGAGCTGGCGGTCGATGAACTCGGGTACGCCGGCATCGGCCGCGCCCGCGCCCAGGGCATCAGTGGGGATGAGCACGGCCACGGCGGCGCTGACGAAGGCCCACTCCTCCTGGGTGAAGAAGGTCGGCTGGTAGGCGCGCGCGGTAACCGGCCGGGCCGGTTCGGCGGCTGCCGGGGTGGCGCTGGCGGCGAGCACTGCACCGCCCAGTCCCGTGCTGGCGAGGGTCGCCACCGGGATCAGGGTCAGGGATTGGCGCAGGAACGCCCGGCGCGCCGGTTGCACGGAGGCGGGTTGGTCCTTGGACATGAGGATGTCTCTCTGTTGATCAGGTCATACGGGAATCGTCGCCCTTTTCGCCAATGAAGATCCCGGCGCCGGCCGTGCAAGACAGCGCTGTCTTGCGCGGCCGGCCTTGAATTGCCAAGGGGTCGCAGAGCGCCCCCGGGATCTCGAACCAGACAAAGGCTGTTGTTTTGGTAGGCATGAGGCAAGCGCGACGCTCACCAGGTTCAGTTGTTTCGCCGCTCCCAGGCCACAGGGTTGACCAGGTTCGCCGGCCGCTCGCCGGCCAGCGCGGCCAGCAGGTTGTCCACCGCGCAGCGGGCCATGGCTTCGCGGGTCTCCAGCGTGGCCGAGCCGATATGCGGGGTGACCACCAGGTTGTCCAGTTGCAGCAGCGGCGAATCGGCCGCCAGCGGCTCCTGCACGAACACGTCCAGCCCGGCGCCACGAATGCGCCGCTCGGCCAGCGCCTGCAACAGTGCCGCCTCGTCGAGCACGCGGCCGCGGGAAATGTTCACCAGGATCGCCGAGGGTTTCATCAGGGCCAGCTCGCGCGCGCCGATCAGGTTTTGCGTAGCGCCGGTCAGCGGCAGGCACAGGCAGACGAAATCGGACTCGGCCAGCAACGCGTCAAGGCTGCGATAGCCAGCGCCGTACCGCGCCTCCACCTCGGGCCGCGGGCTGCGGGTGTGGTACAGCACGCGCATGCCGAAACCGGCATGCGCGCGCCGGGCCAGGGCCTCGCCGATACGGCCCATGCCGACGATGCCCAAGGTCTTGCCCTGCACGTCGCAGCCGAACTGCGCCGGCCCGATCCCGGCCCGCCAGTGGCCGGCGCGAATCCAGCCATCGAGCTCGACCACGCGCCGGGCACAGGCCAGGATCAGCGCGAAACCGGTGTCGGCGGTGGTTTCGGTGAGCACGTCGGGGGTGTTGGTCAGCAGCACCCCGCGCTGATCCAGCGCCTCGATATCGTAGTTGTCCACGCCCACCGACACGCTGGAGATCACCTCCAGCTGCGGCGCCAGGTCGAGCAGCGGGCGGTCCAGGCGCAGGCTGGCGCCCAGCAGGCCATGGGCGCCCGGCAGCGCCGCGCGCAAGCGCGCCAGGCCATCGGCGGCCGGCGCTTCCACCAGGGTCACCTCGGCCTGCGCGTGCAGGCGCGCCATCAGTTCATCGGACAGGCGTTTGTAGGCGACGATGCGCTTTTTCATGCTGAGGCTCCTATCGGCTCGGCGCCAGGCTGTGCCGGCGCGCCTGTTGCAAGGGGTTGAGGACGGCGGTCAGGGCCACGGCCAGCAGCAATGCACCGCACATGAACAGGTACGAGACGCCGGGGCCGCCGGTGACACCATTGAGGTAGCCGACCAGGTACGAGCCTGAGAACGAGCCCAGCGCGCCCATGCTGTTGATCAGCGCCATGGCGCCCCCGGCGACGTTGGCCGGCAACAGTTCGGGAACGATCGCGAAAAACGGCCCGTAGGGCGCGTACATGCAGGCCCCGGCGATCACCAGCAAGGCGTATGACCACCAGAAGTGCTCGGTGCCCAGGGCATAGGAGCCGTAGAACGCCAGCGCGGCGATCAGCAGCGGCGGCCAGACGAAGCGCTTGCGCTTCTGCAGGCGGTCCGAGGCCCACGACACCCCGAGCATGGCCAGCACCGCCCCCAGGTAGGGCACCGCCGACAGCCAGCCGGCGGTGACGATGTCCAGCGCGGCGGCCTGCTTGAGGATCGACGGTAGCCAGAGGACGAAGCCATACACGCCGATGCTCCAGCAGAAATACTGCAGCGACAGGATGATCACCGTGGGCGAGCGAAACGCCTCGGCATAGTTCTTCACCGGCTTGATGCCCTGCTGCTCGGCATCCAGCGCCTCGCGCAGCGCGGCCTTCTCCCGGGCATCGAGCCACTTGGCCTGCTCCGGTCGGTCATCGACCAGGCGCCACCAGATGAACGCCCAGAGAATGGCCGGCGCGCCCTCGATGATGAACATCCAGCGCCAGTCGAACTGCTGCACCAGGTAGCCCGAGACCACCGACATCCACAGGATGGTCACCGGGTTGCCGAGGATCAGGAAGGTGTTGGCCCGCGAGCGCTCGGCGCGGGTGAACCAGTGGCAGAGGTAGATGAGCATGGCCGGCATCACCGCCGCCTCGACCACGCCCAGGAGAAAGCGGATGGCGATCAGCCAATAGACGTCGTGGACGATCCCGGTCAGCGTGGCCAGCCCGCCCCAGAGGATCAGGCTGGCGAAGATCAGCTTCTTCACGCTGCGCTTCTGCGCGTACAGGGCGCCCGGCACCTGGAAGAAGAAGTAGCCGAGGAAGAACAGCGCGCCGAGCAGCGACGACAGCGCCGGGGTGATCTTCAGGTCGTCGGCCATGCCCGAGGCCGCGGCGAAGCCGTAGTTGGCCCGGTCGAGGTAGGCCAGGCTGTAGGTAATGAAGACGATGGGCATGATGTACCACCAGCGTCTGGGTGCGAGTCGATCGATCTGCATGGGTGTTCTCCTGGTCTTGTTGTTCTTGTCACATCAGGTTGCGCACAGGCCGGCGCTTCAGCGTGCTTCGCGCGCAGGGTTTTCGTGGTGGTCCAGTTCATGACGTTGCGGCAGGCCTTCCATGTCGCCGCGGCTCTGCACCGCGCGGCTGCCGCACCAGTTGCCGCGGGCCACGGCGCGGCGCAGCGGCAAGCCTTCGAGCAAGGCGCTGATCACCCCGACGGCGAAGGCATCGCCCGCACCCACGGTGTCCACTACCCGGGCGACAGGCTGGCCGGGCACCACGCCATGGGCACCCTGGGCATCGCGCCAGTAGGCGCCTTCGGCCCCCAGCTTGATGGCCACGTATTGCGCGCCCTGCTCTAGGTAGAACTCGGCGATGGCCTGCGGCGACTGCCGACCGGTGAGCAGGCGCCCCTCCTCCAGCCCTGGCAGCACCCAGTCGGCCTTGGCCGCCAGGGCGTTGACCTCGCGCACCATGGTCTGGCGGTCGGGCCACAGCGAGGGACGCAGGTTGGGGTCGAAGGAGATGCTGCGGCCATTGGCTCGCATGCCGTCCAGCAACTGGTGGCACAGTTCGCGGCAACTGCCTGAAAGCGCCGCCGGAATGCCCGTGGCATGCAGGTGCCTGGCCTGCAACAACGCCGGCCGCAGCAGCGCGGGCGACAGCCGGCTGGCTGCCGAGCCACGGCGGAAGTACTCGACTTTCGGATCGCTGCCATCGTCGCAGCGTTCCTTGAGCTGGAACCCCGTGGGGTGCCCGGCATCGATCTCGACACTGGAACAGTCCAGGCCTTCGCGGCGCAGGCTGTCGAGCACGAAGGCACCGAGCGAGTCGTCGCCGACCCGGCTCAGCCATTGCACCCGCAGGCCCAGGCGTGACAGGCCGATGGCCACGTTGCTGTCGGCACCGGCGATGCGTTTGCCGAAGCCCTCGACCTGGGCCAGGTTGCCCGGCTGCGCCGCCACGAACATGGCCATGGTTTCACCGAAGCACAGCACGTCATGCTCAGCCATGGCACACCTGCCCTTCCAGCTCGGCCAGTTGCGCGACCTGGCGCGCCGTCAGTGCCAGCAGGTCCTCGCCGGCCAGGGGGTACTCGATGGCACGCGGCAGGCCCGGGGCGAAATGCGTCATCAATTCGCGCCACTGGGCCAGGTCGAGGTCCTCGGGCACCACGGCCACCAGGCGCCCGTCGGCGCGGCGCGCCACCGCCTTGCAGTGCACGTAGCGCACCCAATGCCCCAGCAATTGCGCGGCCAGCAGCGGCGACTCGTCGTGCCAGTACCAGTTGCCGATGTCGAAGGTCATGCCCGGCGCCACGCCCTGGACCTGGGCCTCGCGAAAAAACTTCACCAAGGTCTGCAGCCGCCCGCCGTAGGGCGTCTGGTCGTTTTCCACGTACAGCGCCGTCTTGTGCTGCAACAGTGGCGCCAGCGCCTGCAAATCGCAGCCAGCCTGGAAATGACCCAGCGACACCTTGAGCGCCACCGCACCGATCTCACCCGCCAACTGCAGGCGCTGGGCAATCGCGGGCTCCAGGCTGCCGTCCTCGCGCCACAGTTCCAGTGGCGTGGAGTAGAGACTCTGCAGGCCATGCTCGGCGGCCAGGTTGGCCAAGGTAGCGGCATCAGGCGCGGCGTCGAACAGCTCCTCGCGCCACTCCACCCGCCGCGCCCCGGCCGCGGCGAGCAACGGCAGGTAACTGGCCTGACCGAACCGCCTTACGGCATCGGCACCGAAACTCGACAAGCTGATGGAGACAGTGTGCGTGCGCATCGTGGTAGTCCTTGTTCTTGTAGATGAAACCGGTTTCATTTTTTCCCGGCAACAACGGCGTCCGGGACGCCGTCAGTGGTGTGATCGGGTAGAGCCCCGCGCAATGAGCTGCGCGCGCAAATCCAGGCGCCGGGCCGGCAGAGGGCTGCCTTGCAAGCGCTCCAGCAGGCACTGGAACGCCGCAGCGCCGATGCGCCCGGTGGGTTGCGCCAATGCGCTGATGCCGTCGCCCACCAGCGGGTACCAGTCCAGGTCGTCCAGCGCCAGCAGGCCCAGGTCCTGGAACAGCGGCCCGCCCCTGGCGTGCAGCACCTGCACCAGCTCCAGGGTGGCGACACCGTTGCAACTGAACAGCGCCTGCGGGCCGTGCCCTGCCCCGGCGATGAACGCGCCCAGCTGCTCGGCGAGGCCCGCCCCCACCTCCAGCACCTGCCCGCGCAACCCACGACGCCGGGCGATGGAGGCCTGGAAGGCATCCACGCGCTCCTGTCGCGAGCTGGTACCATCGAGTGGCTCGGTGACGGCGAGGATGTCGCGATAACCGTTGTGTTCAAGGTGATCGAGCGCCTGCTCGACGGCGTCGCTGTTGTCCAGGCCCACCAGATCGACCGGCAGGCCCGCCAGTTGCCGGTCGACCAGCACCATGGGCAGGTCGCGGGCCAGGCTGGCCAGTTCCCCGGCGCGGTGGCCCAGGGTGTTCACGATCAGGCCGTCGACGTTATACGACTGCAGGGCCTGCAGCTGGCTGCGCTCCTGGGCGTCGTCACAGTCGGTGTTGCACACCACCAGGCTGTAGCCGTGCTGCCGACAGGCCGTCTCGACAGCGTGCATCACTGCCACGGAATAGGGGTTGCGGATATCCGCCAGGAGCATGCCGATCAGCCCGGTGCGGCCGCGCTTGAGGGCACTGGCCATGCGGTTGGGGCGATAGCCCAGGCGCTCGACGACGGCTTCGATCCGCTGCGCGGTCGCCTCGGCGAGCAGTTGCCGATCCTCGCCCATATAGCGCGAGACGGTTGCCTTGGAGACGCCGGCCGCCTTCGCGACCTCGCTGATAGTGACCCGCCCGCGGACGGGAACTGCATCTTTATCCACCCCTGAGCCCTTCTTGTAGGTGTTTGTGCAGGGTTGATGAAACCGGTTTCAATGAAATCAGGGATGGCCCATGCCGTCAAGTGGCGGGCTTTGTGCCAAAGCAGGCGCATACACTGCCAAACCCTCCCTCCTGCCCTGTACCTCGGCCTTCAGAGCGGTATGGTGATACTTCGGACTTCGCTCGCCCTGCCCTGGAGATCGCCATGACCGCTCTGTTTCGTATCAGCCTGGTGCTAATGCTCGCCGGCATGGGAATGGGGGATATCGTGGTGGCCAGCGTCGGGCTGCTGGGCTTGTGCGCAGGTGCCGTGGTGCTCAGCGTTCGCCAGGATGAAGGTGAAGGTGCTGAGGTCACCGGAGAAACTGAATTCATTGCCTAGTTGTGGCGTCAGGTGTTTCCCGCAGCTCACATGAAGGAAACTTCATGATCGCCGCAGCACCCTTGCCTGCGGGCCAGGCCCATGCCTGGGCTGCGCAGGGCGGCGCTCCCGTCTTGAGCCCCACCGCCTGCCCGCGTAGCATCGCCGCCCCACCCGCCGCTCTCCTGTGCTCATGCCGCAACCCATTCCCCTCAAGGACCACGAAAAGGAAAAGCACCTGGTCAACCGCCGGCTGCTGGCCTGCGCCCTGCTGGTGCTCGGCCTGGTGGCGGTGCTGGTAGGTCGGCTCTACGTGCTGCAGGTGTTGCAGCATGACCAGCAGTCGGCGGTGTCGGAAAACAACCGCGTGCACGTGCTGCCGATCCCGCCCGAACGCGGCCTGATCTATGATCGCAACGGCGTGGTGCTGGCCGACAACAAGCCCAGCTTCAACCTGACCATGACCCGCGAGCGGGCCGGCGATTCGAAGAAGGTGCTCGACAACCTGGCGCAAGTCCTGGGACTGTCCGATGACGACCGCCAGCAGTTCGACAAGGACCTGCGCCGCGGCCGCAAGCCGTTCGAGCCGGTGACCCTGCTGGTCGGCCTGAGCGAGGAGCAGATCGCCCTGATCGCGGTCAACCAGTTCCGCCTGCCGGGGCTGGAGGTAGAGCCGCAATTCATTCGCGAGTACCCCTTGGCCGAACACTTCGCCCATTCGGTCGGCTACGTCGGACGCATCAACGAGAAGGAAGCCAAGAGCCTCGACAGCACTGCCTACCGCGGCACCCAGTCGATCGGCAAGACCGGTATCGAGCGTTTCTACGAGGACCAGTTGCACGGCCAGGTGGGCTACGAGGAAGTCGAGACCAACGCCCAGGGCCGGGTGATGCGCGTGCTCAATCATCACGACCCGGTGCCGGGCAAGGACATCGTGCTGAGCCTCGACGCCCACCTGCAGCAAGCCGCCGAGAAGGCCCTGGGCGATCGGCGCGGCGCGGTGGTGGTGCTCGACCCGGCCAACGGCGACGTGCTGGCGATGGTCAGCAACCCGGCGTTCGACCCCAACCTGTTCGTCAAGGGCATCAGCTTCAAGCAATACGCTGCCCTGCGCGATTCCATCGACCGGCCGCTGTTCAACCGCGTGCTGCGCGGGCTGTACGCCCCAGGTTCGACGGTCAAGCCCGAGGTGGCCATCGCCGGCCTCGACAGCGGCGTGATCACCCCCGGCAGCCGGGTGTTCGACCCTGGCTACTACGAGTTGCCCAACTACGAGCACAAGTACCGCAACTGGAACCGCACGGGCGATGGCTGGGTGGACCTGTACAGCGCGATCATGCGCTCCAACGACACCTACTTCTACGACCTGGCGCACAAGCTGGGCATCGACCGCCTGCACGACTACATGGCCGAGTTCGGCCTCGGCCAGAAGGTCTCGCTTGACATGTTCGAGGAAGCGCCGGGGCTGATGCCGTCCCAGGCGTGGAAGCGCGCCACCCGGCGCCAGGCCTGGTTCCCCGGCGAAACGCTGATTCTCGGCATTGGCCAGGGCTACATGCAGGTGACCCCGCTGCAACTGGCCCAGGCCACCAGCCTGCTGGCCAGCAAGGGCGTGTGGCACCGCCCGCACCTGGCCCTGACCATCGGTGGCCAGGCGCCGGTCGACCCGCATCCGATGGCGGATATCGTGCTGCACGACAAGCATGCCTGGGACCAGGTCAGCCAGGGCATGCAGATGGTCATGCACGACCCGCGCGGCATCGCCCGCGCATCCGCCGCCGGCGCCCAGTACCGCATCGCCGGCAAGAGCGGCACCGCGCAGGTGGTGGCGATCAAGCAGGGTGAGCGCTATAACCGCGACAAGACCCTCGAGCGCCACCGCGACAATGCCCTGTTCGTCGGCTTTGCCCCGGCCGATCACCCCGCGCTGGTGGTGGCGGTGATGATCGAGAACGGCGAGGCCGGTGGCCGCGTGGCGGGACCGGTGGTGCGCGAGGTGATGGATGCCTACCTGCTGGATGAGCAGGGGCATTTGAAGGCGCAATATGTGAGGTTGGCCAAGACGGTTGCGCATACCTTGTGACTGTAAAGCCCAGGCCGCCGCGTTCAGAAAGTGCACCCTCAATTGTACGACACCAAAGCTGCAAATATAGGCTTATTGAAACAGGCCACTTCTCACGAGCGTAATTCTCATTACTTTTTGATTCACTTTCGGGGACGATAATTTTTACCTGTTCGAATTCTTGCACTACCCGGAACAAGACTGACCAACTCATTATCAACATCAAAGGCATCACGATATTGATTCTCACCAGCCTCAAAGATATCGCCAAGCCTATCGAACGGCTCATTATAATTCTTCACCTCAGCTTCGCTAGCGGGCCGGTATGTAGCCTTACCGCGCGCCGAGACTTCCCGTACAATCGTGTCAAATTCTTTGAGATCAACTCCTCTTACATAAAATTCTTCGCCAGAAACTACATACACCAACAGCTTACTTCTTTCGATAGCGGTAGTATCCCGTTTTGGCCCAAGAGAAAAATTCGCCGTATTTCCGGGCTTATCCCAAGCTTCCTGATTACGTGGGGAAAAATCTTCGCCCTCAATAGATCGCGAGGTGGATTTCCGAGTATCTATCAACATTGCCTTTTTTGCCTGTAGCCGCCTGTGACCTGACGGATCAATAGTATTCACGGGATCATTGCCACAGTAAGCATATGCATTGCAACCACCTGCGCGAAAAGGACTTAAACTATCGGGCGACATAAACCTCATTAACACTGGGCTGTACAGCCGATAGCCATTTCCGAGTAAATACCCCAGTAGCGTCTGCTCCTGCAACTGACCATTGAAACCCATTACCGAGGACAGCCCAATGGCAGGCAGCCGATAACCAAAAGCGGTATAGGGCATTTGGGGAATAACCGGCAATGCATGCAGGTGCAGCACCGAACCGTGCCGGTCGGTGGCCAGCAGGGCCATTTTCGAGCTAAAGGTTGATACTGACATGCAGACTCCTGAACAAGGTTCCTGTCTGCATGACTGTGCAGGCAACTTTCATTAGCCCGCAACTGACAAAAATGCCAGGCCTGCCAACCTGCATGCCGTGTGCCCTATCGCAAGGCAAGCCTGTATCTGCTGGTCTGGCGTTGCCTCAACCAGCGGCTTTCGGCATCAGGTCATAGGGGTGTTTCCACCCTGGCATGTCCTGGATTCGCTGCTTCCAGGCTTCGATATGCCCGAACTCGGCAACCGCCAGGCCGGTATCCTCGGGCATGTACACATAGCCCGCCAGCGAAAGATCGGCGATGGTCAGCCGTCCACCCACCATGAACGGCGTCTTCGCCAGGTGCGCATCGACGATCTGGTAGGCCGCCCTGGCCCGCTCGCGCAGGAAGCGGGTGACATCCGACTCGCCCATCTGCTTCAGGCAGTAGATGAAGCGCAACGCCGCGTAGTAGCTGGTGAACTTGTGGTTGTCGAACAGCATCCAGCGCCAGATCTCGCGCTTCTCGTGATCGTCCCGCGGGCCGAACTGGCCGCTGCGCTCGGCCAGGTAGTCGAGGATCAGCGCCGATTGGGTAAGCTTCTCGCCGGCATGCTCCAGCACCGGCACCTCCCCTTGCTCGTTGACCGCGTCACGCCAGTCCTGCCCACGGGTCTGGCCATGGAAGAAGTCGACGAACACCGGCGCCCAGTCCTGGCCGGTGAGTTCCAGCATCAGCGCGGCCTTGTAGGCATTTCCCGACTCGGCAAAGCAGTGGAGCGTGTATTCGGCCATGGCATCCGGTTCCTTTGATTGGCAGGCTGCAGGACAGCGAGCAGATCATGAGCAAGGGTTATGGGTCAATGTCGCCATGGCTGGCAATTGCTGGCGCGTACCTGGCAAATCTGTCAGTTGCCGAGCATCACGGGAAACGCCAAAGTCACATGGTCCCCTGACAAGGAAAACACCATGGCCCGGCTCAAAACAGGTAAGCAGTGGATCGCGATACTGGCCGCTGACACCCAAGGCTCGACCCTGTGGCACCCGTTCAGTCAGCACCCCGAGACAATCAGCTACAGCATATTCGGCCACGACCCCGGCTCGGATCCCAAGTCATCGCTACTGCGCTTCACGGCACAGTTGCGAGAGTTTACTGGGTGTTACCTGCTCGGCAACGGATACCGTGCCTACAGCCCTGTGCTGATGCGGTTTCTCTCGACCGATGACTTGAGTCCATTTGGTGAGGGTGACGCCAATGCCTATGCCTACTGCCAGAATGATCCAGTCAACAATGTTGATCCATCCGGGCATATGATGAGGCGATCATCTTCAACGACCTCCACCGACTCGACGCCGCCGAACTCTCCTGCACCAAGCCGGCGGCCCACGCCACTGCCTCATCATGTGAACGCCAGCGTAGAAGCGAGTAAAAGCGGTTTCGCCAGCAAAAAATTTGAACCACAGCCGTTTTACAGTTCACCAACACCCGACAACCCCACTCAAAAACAAAACATCCACCCGGTTCAACAAAGCTACATTGAACAAGTCGCAAACACACTCACTAACCGTAACTACAGCGCCCGCAACAACATGAATCCTAGGGGTGACTTGAGCTCATCCGGTTTTCAGGAGCAACCAAGGCCTCCCACGATGCATGAGCCTTCAACCTCGACGGAGACTGTCAGAGCCACGCATGAGTAGCCCCTGACGCATTACGTTCGCAAACATAGCGGAACTCCCTGATACCTCAAGTGCTCTTAACTGCATGCAGTAACACCCTTGGGCATCACCTTTCCGGAGGACTCGCCATGCGCCACTTACTGCTCGTTCCCTCGCTGCTGCTCCTGCTCCCTGCCGGTGCCGCCCTGGCCCGCGTCGATGCTGGGGACGTCGCCACCTCGGCGGGGGTCTCCGCCTCGCTGTACTCGACCTTCAAGGATGACAAACGGATCATCCCGGCCCGCGACGAGCTGTCGGCCTTCGTCGCCAGTGGAGGTGCCATTCGCGGGGCCTATCTGGAAGCGGCGCTGGCCGAGGTGCGCCAGGCCAATCCGGGGCTGCAGGCCAGTGACGAAGAGCTGGCCCAGGCGCTGCTGTCACAGGATGACAGGCTGGCGGATCACTGACGGACCAGGGCGACCTGGCGCCGCTTGCGCGGCGCCGGTCAGCCCGGGCGGTTGGTCACACCGAACGGGATATGCACCGACGGCACCACCGTGCTGGTGCTCTTAAGGTGCCCGGACTGGTCATCGAAGAAGATGTGCGGCTTTAGCACCTGCAATACCCTGCGCTTCTCGATACCACCCAGGAAGAACGCATCATTGGCCATTACCCCCCAGCTTTTCAGGGTATTGAGCGCCCGCTCGTGTGAAGGTGCGTTGCGCGCCGTGACGATCGACACCCGCAGGCGGTTCTCGTAAGTGGGATTGGCCAGCTTGTGCTGCTCCTCGGCCGCCTGGATGCGGGCAATGCGCACGAAGAACTCCTTGAGCGGGCCGGGGTTGTGCGGCTGGGTGACATTGATCACTTCATGGGCGTGGAAGCTGCCCAGGCCGCCCGACTGCATCACCGCTTCCGACTCATCGCCGGCCAGCACACCGTCGAAGTCGAAGGCGATGCGCAGGTTATCGTCGCTTTCATCGTCGTCGAACTTCGAATCCAGCACCTGCCCCGCCGGGTAACCAGCCTTGATCGCGGCGTCCACGTGCTGCTTGTCGGCGGACAGGAACAGCGCGATGTTCAACGCCGGGATGTACTCATACGGCGAGCGGCCTTGGGTGAAAATCGCCCGGGTCATGTTCAAGCCGTAGTGACCAATGGTCTTCATCACCCGCATGCCGGTGTCCGGGTCGTTCTGCGACAGCAATACCACCTCCACCAACGGGTCCTCGGGGTCGCCGCGCAGGTCATTGAGCGCCAGCAGGCGCTTGATGAAGGGATAGGCAATGCCCTTGCCCAGCGGCTCATCCAGGTGCTGCTCCTGGTACTTGCGGTATTGCGCCTCGCCGTCGCGGCGGAACACGGCGTCCGACTCGCTCAGGTCGAACACGGCGCTGGAAGCGACACCGATGACCAGGCGATCATCCAGTTCGAAGGCCATGGGGCATTCCTTGTGTGGGTAGATGTTGTGCGCGATGCCGTTCAGCTGTCGCTGCGGCCGTGCAGGCGCGAAGTCCAGTCCTCGACCTGGCGTTGCTCCAGGCGTTTTTCCAGGGTCCGGCGCCAGTTCGGCACCAGTGGCAGTTCCAGGCATTCACGCAACAGGCCGGGCTCCAGTTGCTTGTCGAACAGCACCGCCGAAAGCCGCGCCACCGACCACTGGCCATAGGGCCGCTCGACCAGTTGCAGGGCATCGCCCGCCTGTACCTCGCCCTCCTCCAGCACCCGGTAGTACCAGCCGGTGCGTCCGCTCTGCTGCACCCGCAGCGCCATCTGCGCCACGTCGAAACGGTCGTTGAGCTTCCAGCACGGCATGCGCCCCTGGGAGATCTCCAGCAATGCCGTGCCGACGCGGATACGGTCGCCCAGGCACACATTGGCCTCGCGCCAGCCGCTGCTGCTGAAGTTCTCGCCGAAGGCACCGGGCCGGGTCAGCAAGGGGTGTTCGCCGAGTTCCGCGACCCAGTCGGGGTAGTGGTCGCGGGGATAGTGGTGGATGGCCTTCTCGACGCCGCCGTGCACGCGCAGATCGCCCTGTTCGTCACCGGCGATACCGAGCAAGGTCACCCGCAAGGGGCCTTGGCGGGGTTGCTTGTCGATGGCGCTGAGGGAACCTGGGCGGGTGAATGGCCGGGCGCTGCCGGTGAGCAGGCAGTCCAGGCGCGGGCTGGGCGAGGTCATGCGGCGGTCTCGTGTTGAAGTCCGGGAGAGCTTACACCAGAGCCCGCGAGAGGCCCAACCGGCCGATTGCCGGAGCTGCTCAGAGCATAGTCCGCCAAGGTCGGCGCCACAGGGCTTCAGCCCAACGGCAGACCCACCTCGGCCACCAGGAAGTCGATGAACACGCGGACCTTCAGCGGCATGTGGCGGGCCTGGGGATAGACCAGCATGAACGGCCGCGATGTGCCGCCATGCCCGGCCAGCACCTCCACCAGCTCGCCGCTGTCCAGGGCGTCCTGCACGGTGAAGCGGTAGGCCTGCATCAGCCCGCCGCCATGACGCACCAGGGTGGTGGTGGCGAGAAAATCGCCCAGGCAGGTCAAGGCGCCCTGGGTTTCCAGTTCGACCCATTGCCCCTCGCGACGAAAACTCCAGGGAGGACGCCGGCCATTGCTGGGCAGTTCGAACTGGATGCACTGGTGCCCGGCCAGGTCCTCAAGGGTCTGTGGCACACCGGCCTGGGCCAGGTAGCCCGGGGTGGCGACCACCACCAGCTCGGCATCCTCCAGGCGCCGGGCCACCAGCCGCGAGTCGGCCGGTGCGCGTCCGCGAATCGCCAGGTCGAAATGCTCTTCGGCGAAATCGACGTTGCGGTTGCTCACGTGCACATCCACCTGCACCCGCGGATAGCGTTGGCGAAAACGCGGCAGCAGTGGCAACAGGCGGTGGTGAGCGTAAGGCGTCGGCGCACTGATGCGCAGGCAGCCTGCGGGCTCGAGCTGGCCGCCGGTGACCTGGCGCTCGGCCTCGACCAGTTGGCCCAGCGCCTGGCGGCAATGCTGGTAGTAGGCCTGGCCGGCCTCGCTCAAGCGCATCTGCCGGGTTGTACGCACGAACAGGCGCACGCCCAGGCGTTCCTCCAGTCGCGCCACCGAACGGCTCACCGCCGCGGGGGTGACACTGGCGAGGGTCGCGGCCTCGGTAAAGCTGCCGGCATCGGCGGCAAGGCAGAACAGCTCCAGGCTGCCCAGTTGCAGATCATCGAAGTGGCGGGTCATGGGTGGCTCGATTGATTACATGATGTATCGATTGAAATGCCAAACGCCTCATTTTTCAAGTCGGCGTTACAGCCTAGAGTGGCTGCACACCCGAGCACTGGCTCGACCCACCGGAGATTTCCCCCATGAGCACCGCAAGAACCGTCATCATCACCGGCGCCTCCAGCGGCCTGGGCTTCGCCCTGGCCCAGGCCTTCCTCGAGCGTGGCGACAACGTGGTCGGCAACGCCCGCACCCAGGTTCGCCTGGACGAGGCCGCCGCCCGCCTGGGCAACCCGCGTGGCTTTATCGGCGTGGCCGGCGACATCGCCGAGAAAGCCACCGCAGAGCGGTTGTTCGCCACCGCCCAGGAAGCTTTTGGCCGGGTCGATATCCTGGTCAACAACGCCGGCATCTTCATCCCGAAACCAGTGACCGACTACACCGAGGCCGATGTCGACGCGCTGGTCGGCACCAACCTCAAGGGCTTCTTCTACCCCGCCCAGGCCGCCGCCCGGGTGATGAAGGCGCAAGGGCACGGGCATATCGTCGCGATCACCGCTTCGGTGGCGCTGCAACCGGACACCCGCGTGCCGGCACTGTTGCCGGTGCTGGTCAAGGGCGGGCTGAACCAGGCGGTCAAGGGCCTGGCGCTGGAACTGGCTGCCAGCGGCGTGCAGGTCAACGCCGTGGCCCCGGGGATCATCGACACCCCGCTGCACAACGGCAGCACCGAAGGCCTCGGCGCACTGTCGCCGAGTGGACGCACCGGCCAGCCCGAGGACGTGGTGAACGCCGTGCTGTACCTGACCGACGCGCGCTTCGTCAGCGGCGCCGTGCTGCCCGTCGACGGTGGCAGCACCGCCGGCACCTGGCACTGAAACGGGAGCCACGCACATGCCTTATGTCCATATCCGCGTCACCGAAGAAGGCGTCACGGCCGAACACAAACGCCAGCTGATCGAAGGCACCACGCGTTTGCTGGAACAGGTGCTGAACAAGCCACCGGCGAGTACTTTCGTGGTCATCGAGGAGGTGCCCACCGACAACTGGGGGGTCGCTGGCGAGACGGTGACGGCGCTGCGCCAGCGCGAAGGTCGTTGACGCTTCACCGTCGAAGGGGCGCCTGCGCGCCCCAGGTTTCAGCCTCGACCCACCGATTGCGCCACACGGTCCACCGCGATACGCGTCTTCTCCACCAGTTCGTCCAGCTCGCCACGGCTGGCCACCAGGGCCGGCGCCATGATCATCCGCCCCAGGGTCGAGCGGATGATCACGCCTTCCTCGAAACCGAAGGTGCGGCACTGCCAGGCCAGGTCGTTCTCGTTGGCGAAGCGCTTGCGCGTGGCCTTGTCCTCGGTGAACTGCAAGGCTGCCACCAGGCCGGTGCCCTGTACTTCACCGATCAACGGGTGGTCGGCGAACACCTCGCGCAGGATGCGCTGCAGGTACGGGCCGGTGTCGTCCTTGACCCGGCGCACGATACCCTCGTCGCGCAAGGCCTTGAGGTTGGCGATAGCTACCGCCGCCGTCACCGGGTGGCCGGAATAGGTCAGGCCGTGGGCGAATACCCCGCCCCGCTCCACCAACGCCTCGGCAATACGCTTGCTCAACACCAGGCCGCCCATGGGCACGTAGCCGCTGGTCAGGCCCTTGGCGATGGACAGCGTATCCGGCTCGAAGCCGAAGTGCTGGTGGGCAAACCATTCGCCGGTGCGGCCGAAACCACCGATCACCTCGTCGGCGCACAGCAGCACGTCGTACTGGCGGCAGATGCGCTGGATCTCGGGCCAGTAGCTCTCGGGCGGGAAGATCATGCCGCCGGCGCCCTGGAACGGCTCGGCGATGAAGCCTGCGACATTCTCGGCGCCCAGTTCGAGGATCTTCTCCTCCAGTTGCTGGGCGCAACGGCGGCCGAATTCCGCCGGGGTCAGCTCGCCACCCGCGGCGAACCAGTACGGTTCGTCGATATGCGCCACGTCCGGGATCAACCCGCCCATTTCGTGCATGAACTTCATGCCACCCAACGCCGTGGCCGCCAGGGTCGAGCCGTGGTAGCCGTTCCAGCGGCCGATCATGATCTTCTTGCGCGGCTGGCCGACCACCTGCCAGTAACGGCGCACGGTGCGGATCAGCACCTCGTTGGCCTCGGAGCCGGAGTTGGTGTAGATAGCGTGGCTGTAGTGGCCGGGCAGCAGGCTGAACAGCAGCTCGGACAGCTCGATCACCGCCGGGTGGGTGGTGTGGAAGAACATGTTGTAGTACGGCAGCTGGTCCATCTGTGCGGCCGCAGCGGCGGTCAGGTCCTTGCGGCCATAGCCGAGCTGGGTGCACCACAGGCCGGACATGCCGTCCAGGTAGCGGCGGCCGTCGTTGTCCCACAGGTACAGGCCCTCGCCGCGGGTGATGACCCGCGGTCCCTCGGCGTTGAGCGCCTTCTGGTCGAGGAAGGCGTGAATGTGGTGGGCGGCGTCGCCAGCCTGGTAGTCGCGGGTATCGCGTTTGCCGGTCGCCGGGGTGATGGGTGCGTTCATTGTTGTTCTCCTCGGGTGAATATCAGCGCAGCTGGATCCAGGTGGTCTTGAGCTGGGTGTACTTGTCGAACGAATGCAGCGAGAGGTCGCGGCCGAAACCGGACTGGCGCCCACCACCGAACGGCACGGTCACATCCAGGGCGTCGACGGTGTTGACCGACACCGTGCCGGCCCTGAGCCGTCGGGCCACGCGGTGGGCACGGTTGAGATCGTCGCTCCACACCGACGCGGCCAGCCCATAAACGCTGTCGTTGGCCAGGGCGATGGCCTGCTCCTCGTCGTCGAAGGTGCTGACCGCCAGCACCGGGCCGAAGATCTCGTCACGGGCCAGGGCCATGTCCTGGCGCACGTCGGTGAAGATCGTTGGCGTGATGAAGTTGCGCGAGCCGTTCACGCTCAGGCGCTCACCGCCGCAGCGCAGTCGTGCGCCCTGCTCCCGGGCCTGGCCGATGGCGGCTTCGATACGCACGGTCTGCGTGGCATCGACGATGGCGCCGGCACGGCTGGCCGGGTCCAGCGGGTCGCCGGGCAGCCATTCGCGGGCCTGGCGCAGCAGACGCTCAACGAACTCGTCGTGGATCGAGCGCTGCACGTACAGCCGCGAATTGGCCGAGCACACCTCGCCCTGGTTGAAGAAGATGCCGAACGCGGCCTTTTGCGCCGCCAGGTCGAGGTCGCGGCAATCGTCGAACACCAGGTTCGGGCTCTTGCCGCCGCATTCGAGCCACACCTGCTTGAGGTTCGACTGCGCCGAATACTGCATGAAGTACTTGCCCACCTGGGTGGAACCGGTGAACACCAGGCAATCCACGTCCGGGTGCAGGCCCAGGGCACGGCCAGCGGTTTCGCCCAGGCCCGGTACCACGTTGAGCACGCCCTCCGGCAACCCGGCCTCCAGGGCCAGCTCGGCCAGGCGCAGGGCCGAGAATGGCGACTGCTCGGCGGGCTTGAGCACCACGCTGTTGCCTGCGGCGAGTGCCGGGGCGACCTTCCAGGCGGCCATGTCCAGCGGGAAATTCCACGGCACCACCGCGCCGACCACGCCCAACGCCTCGCGGCTGATCATCGCCACGGCGCTGGCGGCGGTCGGGGCGACCTGGTCATAGAGCTTGTCCAGCGCTTCGCCATACCAGGCGAACACCTGGGCCGCGCCGGGCACATCGATGCTGTAGGCATCCATCACCGGCTTGCCCATGTTCAGCGAGTCGAGCAGCGCCAGTTCCTCGCGGTGGGCCAACATCAGCTCGGCCAGGCGCAGCAGTACGCGCTTGCGCTCGGCCGGCGCCATGCGTGCCCAGGGACCGTGCTCGAAGGCGCGGCGGGCGGCGCTCACCGCCTGGTCGATCTCGCTGTCGGCACAGGCGGCGACCTGGGCCAGGCACTGCTCGGTCGCCGGGTTGATGGCGGCGAAGGTGGCGCCGTCGCGGGCCGCCACCGGGCGCCCGTCAATCAATGCGGTGGTGATGAAGCTTTGCCGCGCGGCGCGCTGCAGCCAATCGCTTTTCGTATGCACGCAGGTCTCCCCTCCGGCCACACCCGGGCCGGTGATTGTCGTTGTCTGGATGAGGTGAAGCGGTGGGTCAGCGCCGTCGCAGGTAGCTTTCCAGCGGGTCCTTGCTCAAGCCTTCCTGGGCCTGGGCCAGCGAGGCGATGAACAGCGAGAACAGCTCGGCCTGGGTGGCGATATCGAGCTTGGCGTAGAGGTTCTTGCGGTGGGTCTTGACCGTGTCTTCGCTGATGCCCAGGCGCTCGGCCAGCGAACGCGTGGAATGGCCGCGCAGCAGGTACTGGGCGACATGGCACTCACGCTCGGTGAGCAAGGACGAGCCGAAGTTGTTCAGCGCGGCGTTGATCTGCCGCCCCAGCGCGCTTTCGAAGCGCCCGCCCAGGGCCTCGGCATCCAGCTGCCCCCAGTGCCGGCGCACCACCGCCGCCACCCAGGCGGCGACGCACTTGAGCTCGGCCACCTGGCGACTGCCCAGGCGCCGGGTGCTGCCCAGGGCCACGGCGATGGTCAGCTGGGCGTCCAGCGGCACCAGGTAGTTGAGTTCGTCCTCCAGGTGCGCGTGCTGGTAGAACGAGGTGTAGTACTCGCTGCGCTTGAAGTGGTCGGGGGCGACATCGCTCAGGCGATAGCAACCGGCGGGCACGCCGTCCATACAGGCGCGGTAGAACGGGCACAGCAGGTAGTAGCCTTCGAGGTACTTCTGCACGTTGCCCTCGGGCAGCCAGGGCCCCTCGTCGTCCTTGGCGAACAGCGCCGACGGCAGGCCCTTGCGCGGATACAGGAACACGGTGATGGCCTGGCACGCTGCCAGTTGATTGAGCGCGGCGAACAGTGCCTCGACGAAGCCTGGGGTGCCGATGGCGTCGACCACGCGGGCCATCTGCTCATACCAGTCGGGCGAATTCAGCTGGGCATTGCTCATTATTGTCTTCCCCGCCAGGGTGAGTGCTGGCCGGGATTGTTTCATGGGGGGGACGGGGCGGCTATCACCCTTCGGGGTGAGGAACTCGGTGGATTACCAGCATGCATTGATTGAGGCTAAAGCTATGCGACGGAGCAAGAGACTCACCAAGACAACAAGTTGAATTAACCGGGTGTTCCTCGAAAAACGCTAAGCACCCGACTGAGGTCAACCGCCATACCGTCCATCAGTAGTGCGTTATCCGCAGCCGCGAGGTGTTCGGGCAGCATCCCTTGCAACAGGCCAGGCTCAAAATCATCAGGATTTGCATGAACGGTGCGCAGGTACAACTCTGCCTGCCCCTTGGAGTAGATGGAAATCCGTTCACGAGCGCCAGGGACAGCTTTGACATACCGCCCAAGCTCGGCAGGGTACAAGTGAACCATGTTTCTCACATCAAGAGGATCGAATACGCCCCGTCTCAATACCGGCTGATAACTAGATGCAGAAGGGCTCGGAGGACGACTACCGATACGGTCATAGAGTGGCCCGGCACCCGAGATGTCACCCGCGACCATCTGCGCACTTTCAGTTGGCAAGATTCTGCCTTGCCTTTCAAGTACTCGCACAGCTCGCGATGCCAATGTGTCAGGACGCTGTTGAAGTTGCCGGCCCCCTAGGGAGAACTTGAGCGTCTGGCGCACGCGCTCCCAACCTGTGCTGTGCTTGATATGCCCCGATGGATCACTGGCGTTCATCGGATCATTCAAACAATACGCGTATGCATTGACCCCGGCTTTGCCGAAAGGACTCCAGCTATCAGGCGAATTGAAACGCATCAGCAAAGGGTTGAATCCCCGGTAGCCATTACCCAACAGATAATGCTCGGTAAACGCCTCACTGAGAGTTCCGGTGTACCCCAGGCGGTGAGCTCCGGCTTGCTGTCCCCGGCTGCCAAAGGGCGCATAGCTGCACGAGGCCGAAGACGTGAACAAAATGGATCGCTGCCGATCGGATGCTAATAGAGAAATGAAACGCCTGATTTTAAGCAACACGTACCAACCCTCCGGGCAAGACACGAAATTCAATATGCCAGACCCTTCACTGCCTCACAGCTGGTAGAAATATCAGGCGCCTCGGCGCCATAGCGCTAAAGTGAGGTCACGTCCGCAAGCGTGCCAGGGCAAAAATGCAGGCTAGCCCTGCAGATTTGCCAATTGTGCAAGGTAATTTTGCATGACAGGATCGACCGATCCGCTCGCGCACTCCAGGACTTCACTTGGAAAATCAATAACAAAGCAGGGAGACCGCGATGACCGCGCATGCTCAACCCTCGGCAACGGATCAGGTACTGGCCGAGGTCCGCAACCACATTGGCCACCTCACCCTCAACCGCCCAGCCGGCCTCAACGCCCTGACCCTGGACATGGTGCGCAGCCTGCAGCAGCACCTCGACCAATGGGCGCAGGACCCGCAGGTGCAGGCCGTGATGCTGCGTGGCGAGGGGCCCAAGGGTTTCTGCGCCGGCGGCGACATCCGCTCGCTGCACGACAGCTTCAAGGCCGGCGAAAAGCTGCACGAGGATTTCTTCGTCGAGGAATATGCCCTGGACCTGTGCCTGCACCGCTACCGCAAGCCGGTGCTGGTATTGATGGATGGCTTCACCCTCGGCGGCGGCATGGGCCTGGCCCAGGGCTGCGACCTGCGCATCGTCACCGAGCGCAGCCGCCTGGGGATGCCCGAGGTGGGTATCGGCTACTTCCCGGACGTCGGCGGCAGCTACTTCCTGTCCCGCGTGCCCGGCGAGCTGGGCATCTACCTGGGCGTCAGCGGTACCCAGGTCAAGGCCGCCGACGCCCTGTACTGCGGCCTCGCCGACTGGCATCTGGACAGCACCAGGCTGGCCGCGCTGGATGAAGGCCTGGACCGCCTGGTGTTCGGCGAGCACCCGCTCAAGGACCTGCAGGGCCTGCTGGCCAAGCTCGGCACCCAGGTGCTCGAGGACGCCCCGCTGGCGCGCCTGCGCCCGGTGATCGACCACTTCTTCGCCCTGCCCGACCTGCCCAGCATCATCGAACAGCTGCGCGCCGTGACCATCGGCGACAGCCACCCGTGGGCGCTGGAGACTGCCGCCCTGCTGGAAACCCGCTCGCCGCTGGCCATGGCCGTGACCCTGGAGCTGCTGCGCCGTGGCCGCCACCTGAGCCTGGAAGACTGTTTCGCCATGGAACTGCACATCGACCGCCAGTGGTTCGAGTACGGCGACATCATCGAGGGCGTGCGCGCCCTGATCATCGACAAGGACAAGCAGCCGCACTGGAACCCGCCGACCCTGGGCGAACTCACCGCGCAGCGCGTCGACCAATTCTTCGAAGGCCTGTGAGCCCGGGAGTACACAGATGCAAGACCTGGAACTGAGCGAAGAACAGATCATGATCCGCGACATGGCGCGCGACTTCGCCCGCGGCGAGATCGCCCCCCATGCCCAGGCCTGGGAGAAGGCCGCCTGGATCGATGACGACGTGGTACGCAAGATGGGCGAGCTGGGCCTGCTCGGCATGGTGGTGCCGGAAGACTTCGGCGGCAGCTACACCGACTACGTCGCCTATGCCCTGGCGGTCGAGGAGATCGCCGCCGGCGACGGCGCCATCGGGGCGCTGATGAGCATCCACAACTCGGTGGGCTGTGGCCCGTTGCTGGCCTACGGCACGCCTGAACAACAGCAGGCCTGGCTGCCGCCACTTGCCAGCGGCGAGGTGATCGGCTGCTTCTGCCTGACCGAGCCCCAGGCCGGCTCCGAGGCCCACAACCTGCGCACCCGCGCCGAACTGGTCGATGGCCAGTGGGTGATCAATGGCGCCAAGCAGTTCGTCAGCAATGCCCGCCGCGCCAAGCTGGCCATCGTCTTCGCCGTGACCGACCCGGAGCTGGGCAAGAAAGGCCTCTCGGCGTTCCTGGTGCCCACCGACAACCCTGGGTTCAAGGTCGACCGCAGCGAACACAAGATGGGCATCCGCGCCTCCGACACCTGCGCGGTGACCCTGGACAACTGCCGCATCCCGGCCGCCAACCTGCTCGGCGAGCGCGGCAAGGGCCTGGCCATTGCCCTGTCCAACCTCGAAGGCGGGCGCATCGGTATCGCCGCCCAGGCCCTGGGCATCGCCCGCGCGGCCTTCGAGGCGGCACTGACCTACTCCCGCGAGCGCATCCAGTTCGGCAAGCCGATCAACGAGCACCAGAGCATCGCCAACCTGCTGGCCGACATGCAGGTGCAGATCAACGCCAGCCGCCTGCTGATCCTGCACGCCGCGCGTCTGCGCAGCGCGGGCAAGCCTTGCCTGTCGGAGGCCTCCCAGGCCAAGCTGTTTGCCTCCGAGATGGCCGAGCGGGTCTGCTCGATGGCGATCCAGGTGCATGGCGGCTACGGCTACCTGGAAGACTATCCGGTGGAGAAGTACTATCGGGATGCTCGGATCACCCAGATCTACGAGGGCTCCAGCGAGATCCAGCGGATGCTGATCGCCCGTGAGCTGAAGCATTATCCGATCTGACGTTCCCATCGCGGGTCAAGGCTGCTCCCACGGTGGAGCAGCCTTGACCCGCTATGAATTGTTCAAACCATGAGATTTATTCGTCTCATATGATACAATATTGGATCTTTCGTCTCTTTTCGCCTGCCCGACAGCCGAACCCCGACTGAGGTCCTTATGCGCAGATCCCTCCAAGAAGAACGCCTGCTCAAGGCGCTGGCCCATGCCATTGTCGTTCATCCCCGCGCCACCCTGAAAGAGCTGGCGGAAACCGCCGGGGTCAGCAAGGCCACCCTGCACCGCTTCTGCGGTACCCGCGAAAATCTGGTTAACCTGCTCGAGGACCACGGCGAGCACGTGCTCAACCAGGTCATCCAGGAAGCCGACCTGGAACGCACCGAACCCTTGGTCGGCATTCGCCACCTGATCGCCGAACACCTCAAGCACCGCGAAATGCTGGTGTTCCTGATGTTCCAGTACCGCCCCGACACTCTGCTCAACAACGCCGAGGATATGCGCTGGCAGGCCTACACCCAGGCAATGGACGCGTTCTTCCTGCGCGCCCAGCAACTGGGCGTGCTGCGCATCGACATCAGCGCGGCGGTGTTCACCGAAATGTTCATGACCATGATCTACGGCATGGTCGATGCCGAACGCCGTGGCCGCGCCGCCAGCGCCAACACCGCGCAGACCGTGGAACAGTTGTTCCTCAACGGCGCGCGGGCCCAGGCCTGAAGCTGAGGGCGGCTACCGCCCTTGCCCGCCCGTCAGCGCCTCGATGCTGATCTCGCGCATCCTGAACTTCTGCACCTTGCCGGTCACCGTCATCGGGAATTCATCGACGAAGCGGAAATGGCGCGGCACCTTGAAATGCGCGATGCGCGCCCGCGCCCATTCACGCAGTTCTTCCTCGCCCAGGGCCTGCCCCGGATGCAGGCGAATCCAGGCGACGATCTCCTCGCCATAGCGGCTGCAGGGGATGCCGATCACCTGCACGTCGGCCACCGCCGGGTGGGTGAAGAAGAACTCCTCCAACTCCCGCGGATAGATGTTCTCGCCACCGCGGATGATCATGTCCTTGCTGCGCCCGACGATGCGCACGTAGCCCTGTTCGTCCATCACCGCCAGGTCGCCGGTGTGCATCCAGCCCTCGGCGTCGATGCTCTCGGCGGTGGCCTTGGGGTTGTCCCAGTAGCCGAGCATCACGCTGTAGCCGCGGGTGCACAGCTCGCCGATCTCGCCGCGTGCCAGGGTAGTGCCTGCGCTATCGATCACCTTGCTCTGCAGCCACGGCTGGGTGCGGCCGACGCTGGTCACCCGGCGCTCCAGGTCGTCGGCGGCGCCGGTCTGCAACGACACCGGGCTGGTCTCGGTCATGCCGTAGGCGATCTGCACCTCGCCCATGTGCATCTCGTCGATTACCCGGCGCATCACCTCGATCGGGCAGGTGGCGCCAGCCATGATCCCGGTGCGCAGGCTGGACAGGTCGAACTCATGGCGACGCGGGTGATCGAGCTCGGCGATGAACATGGTCGGCACGCCGTACAGGGCGGTGGCGCGTTCTTCGGCCACGGCCTGCAGGGTGAGCAGCGGATCGAAGGCGTCATTGGGGTAGATCAGGGTGCTGCCGTGGGTCATGCAGCCGAGGTTGGCCATGACCATGCCAAAGCAGTGGTACAGCGGCACCGGTACCACCAGCCGGTCGTGCTCGGTCAATCCGAGGCTTTCGCCGACCATGTAGCCGTTGTTGAGGATGTTGTGGTGGCTGAGGGTCGCGCCCTTGGGAAACCCGGTAGTGCCGGAGGTGTACTGGATGTTGATCGGCGCGTGCCGGTGCAGGCTGGCCTGGCGCGCGGCCAGTTGCCCGGGGGCGGTTTCACCGGCACGGGCCTGCAACGCCGACCAGGCCAGCAAGCCACCAGGTGGCGTGGCCGCCAGGCTGATGACCCCGCGCAACGCGGGCAGGCGCGCGCTTTGTAGTTCGCCCGCTCGGCAGGCGCCGAGCTCGGGCACCAGGTCCAGCAGCATGGCGTGGTAGTCGGAGGTCTTGAAGGCGTCGGCGCAGATCACCCACTGGCAGGCCGACTGGCCCAGGGCGTATTCCAGTTCGCTGGTGCGGTAGGCCGGGTTGATGTTGACCAGGATCGCGCCGATCTTGGCGCTGGCGAACTGGGTGATGCACCATTCGGCGCAGTTGGGCGCCCAGATCCCTAAGCGGTCGCCGACCCGCACGCCCAGGGCCATCAGAGCGCGGGCGTGCTGGTTGACCGCATCGGCCAGTTGCCGCCAGGTGTAGCGCAACTGCTGGTGGCTGACGATCAGGGCCTCGCGGTCGGGGAAGCGGGCGACGGTGGCGTCGAAGGCGTCACCGATGCACAAGTTGAGCAAGGGAATGGCGTTGCTGCCTACGGTGTGGCTGGGCTGGGTCATGGGGTGTCTCTTGTTGTTCTTGTAGGGATTGATCCGGCCCTATCGCCGGCAAGCCGGCTCCCACAGAGACCGCAGCAGACCCGAGGTCAGCACCTTACCTGTGGGAGCCGGCTTGCCGGCGATAGGGCCAACACCGCTCTACCGAATGAACACCTGCGGCGTGGTGGTCGACATGTCGCCACCGGGCAGTTTGATGTTTCCCACCTTCTCCAGCGTATTGGGGTCGAACACCGCCAGGTCGTTGAACGTCCCGCCCAGGTAGAGCTTGTCGCCGGCCTTGTCGAAGGTCACGCAGTAGTAGGTATGGTCCAGGTTGGCGGCCTTGACCAGCTTCTTCTGCGCGATGTCGTAGCGGGCCAGGCGATTGAGCACGCCGTACATCTGGTTCGGGTCCTTCGGCGAGCGCAGGCCGGTGAAGTACAGCTCGGTCAGCTCGGCGAACTCCTGGGTATGGGCCTTGCCGGTCTTCAGGTCGATGCTCAGGTAGCCGTAAAGCGGCTCGGCGCTGGCCGGGTCCTGCTTGGCGTCCTTGAACCTGGCGATGGTGTAGAGCATCGAGAACTCGTGCAAAGAACTCTGGTGCGGCCAGAAGTACAGCACGTCCGGCGCGCTGTAGCCCGGGCGGTTCCAGCTGCGCAGTGGCAGTGCGACGGTGTATTTGCCGGTGTTGACGTCCAGCTTGTAGATGTCCGGCCCGGCCACATAGAGACTGCCGTCGTCGGCGGCGCGCATCAGGTACACCTGGCGCGGCATCGGGAAGGTGCGCACAGGCTTGGCATCCAGGCCGTCGCCGGTGCGGAACACTTCCAGGCGCGGCGGCTTGACCACATAGTGGTCGTTCAGGCGTTGGCTGGGGTTGACCGTGGCGTACACCTCCTTGCCGTCGGGGCTGATGGCGAAGGAGTACATGGCCTTGCCGACCTCGCCCGGCACGCTGGACAGGTTGGCGTGGAAGGTGGTCTTGCAGCTGTCCAGGTCGATGCCATAGATATCGGCGAAGTGATTGTTGAGCACGTAGGCGGTGCGGTTGTCCGGCGCCATCATCGCCGTGCCGGGGCCGAACGAGTCGGGCATGCGGCAGGTCTTGTACAGCGTGTCGCTGGCCACCTCGACCACGTGCAGGTTGTTCGGGTAGTTGGTGGCGATCAGGTATTCATGGCCGGCCTTCAGGGCCTTGCCTGCGTCGTCGGCCTGGGCCGCCCAGGCGCAGGCCGTGGCGGCGACGGTGAGCGCGAGTTGCGCGCAGAGTCCAGGTTTCATGCGGTTTCCCCTTGTCGTTCTATTTGTCTTTCGGGAATACGGTGCCGAGGTTGCGCCAGTCTTCGGCGGAGTTGGTTGCCTGAGCGTTCCAGTCCTGGTAGGTGCTCATCATGTCCGGCACCTGGGCTGGCCACCAGCAAGGGTCGGAGCAGCCGTACAGGTCGGCCTCCATCGGCTGGCACAGCGAGCTGACGCCACCGAAGGCGTCCACTTCCCAGCCCGGGTCGGTGGTGGCGGTGCAGCCGGCCACGGCGCTCATCGCCAGCACGTCCTCGACGCGGTCTTCGGCGGCCGCCTGCTCGAGAATGCGCGCCTTGTTGTTCAGCGGTTTGAGGTGCTTCATGTCAGTGCGCCTTCCGGGGTGTGATGTAGCGATCGATGAAAGCCGGGTTGGCGGCCATGATGCGGCTGTAGACCTCAATGCCGAAGTCGACCCAGTCGCGCATCAGCTCGCAATAGTGGTAGGTCGGATGCTGCGGGTCGCCGTAGCGGGCGTAGCTTTCGTGGTAGCAACCGCCGGAACACAGGTTGCGGATGCGGCAGCTGTCGCAGCCGGTGCCGCTGCGGTCCAGGCGCTGCGAGAGAAAATCGTTGAGCTGCGCCTGCTTCACGCCCTGGTGCACATTGCCGAAGGTCGGCAGGCTGGAGCCGGTGAAGCGGTGGCACAGGTTCAGCTCGCCCTCGTGGTCCACCGCCAGCATCTTCAGCCCGGCACCGCATGGCAGGGCCTTCTTGTGGCCTTCGTGAATGTCGGTGATCAGCTGGTGCAGGTTGGAGAAGCCGATGTTGCGGTGCGCCAGCGCCGCCTCCAGGTAACGCCGGCCCAGGGCCTTCATGTTGGCGAACACCTGCACCAGCTCGTCGCCGGTGAGGTTGAAGTCGGCCATGTCACCGGAGGTCACCGGGGCGAACCCCACCTCGGCGAAGCCCATCTCGTTGAACAGGTGGTTCCAGATGGTCTCGATATCGGTGATGCCACGGGTCAGCGTAACCCGCGCCCCCACCGGCCGGCTGCGGTAGCGCGACAGCAGCATGTCGGCCTTGCGCCGCACCACGTCGTAGGTGCCCTGCCCGCCCACGGTGATGCGGTTGCGGTCGTGCACAGTCTTGGGCCCGTCGATGCTGATCGACAGGCCGAAGCGGTGGGCATCGAGCCAGTCGACGATCTCTTCGGTGAGCAGCGTGGCATTGGTGGTCATGATGAACTCGACCTGCTTGCCCGCCTCGGCGAAGCGTCGCTCGCAGTACGCCACCATGTGCTCGATCAACGCCCGGTTGGACAGCGGCTCGCCACCGAAGAACACCACGCTGTAGCGCTCCTCGTTCGGCGACTCCTTGAGCAGCATCTCCACCGAGGCTTCGGCGGTGGCGCTGTTCATCTTCTTGCCGGCGGAGGGCTTGTCGAGGTCCTCCTTGTAGCAGTAGGTGCAGCTGAGGTTGCAGCCGGTGTTGACGTTGAGCACCACGGTGTTCAGCGCGGTGCGCTCGACCTGTTTCAGGGCGATTTCCGGGGTCAGCGGCGAGCCGTCGCTGACCACTTCCAGGGCGATCAGCTCGCGCAGGGTTTCCTCGATGTCCTGCCCGTCGAACTGCTGGCCGAGCTGCTGCAGCAGCTCCTCGGCGGAACAGCCCTGGCGGCGCAGGGTGTCGATGATGCCGCCGGTCACCGCGTCGGTGGCGAACAGCGAACTGCTGGGGATATGGAACAGCATGCGGTCGGCATCGACCTGCACTTCGTGCAGGTTGCGTTCGACCAGGTTCAGTAGTGCGCCCATGGCGACCTCCCGATAAGCAATTGGTCAGGTTGATGCCTATGGCAGCGGCGGATTGTTCCAGCGCTGCACGGTGACGATCATGTGGCCCTCGCCCTGCTGGCCACCGTCGGCGAGGGTGGCGATCACCTTCAGGTTGCCGGCGTTGTTGGTCATCATCTTGCGCTCGGGGTTGGGCCCTGCCCCGCCCGGCACGAACACGCCGTCGGCCTGCATCTGCCCGGCGAACCTGACGTCCTCGTCCTCGACCGCCCGTTCGTTGAACGGCTCGACTTTCCAGGTCGCCGGCAGGTAGCCGATGCGCAGCGACTGGCCACTGGCGTCCTTGCCCCAGGCTTCAGCCTCGAAACGGCCCTGCACCTTGGGCACCGAGGCGCCGTTCTCGCCGATGCGGGCAATGGAGAATGCCGGCACCACCTTGACCTCATCGACCTTGTCGTACACCGCCAGTTGCACGCCCTTGAGCGCGCCCACCGCCACCTCGCGGGGGCCGGCGGCGGCATCCTTGGCGGCGCGGGCCTTGACCCGGATCAGCGTCGGCGTCGACTCCAGCACTTCGATCACTTCGACGCCCGCGCCCAGCTCGGGCTTGCCGGACAGGTCGCTGCCCACCAGGGTGATCTCGCTGTCGCTGCCAGCCTTGATGAACGCCGGCTGCACCGCCAGCAGGCGCCCCTGCCCGGCCTTCGCCGCACTGAAGTCCAGGCCGCGCTCGTCGTGCTCGGCCTCGAACATGCGGCCCTTCATCTGCCCGTCGATGGCGGCGAACACCTGGCGCAGGTTGGCCTCGCCCACCTTGACGTTACCGCGCCATTCATAGCCGTTGTAGAGGATCGCCGAACCGCTGCCGTTGAACGGCGTGCCGTCGGCGTAGGCGCCCTTGACCTCGACCTTGAAGGTATCGCCCTGCTCGGCGCTGACCGTCATCACCCCACGCACGTCACCCTTGGCCAGCATATGGCCGCTGAACGCCCATTGCCCGGCCAGGACCTTGGACTCGGGCCGGGCCTTGAGCCACTCGGCCCAGGCCGGGTTGTCGAGGGGGAAGCGCTTGGCCAGGTCGGGCACCATCTGCTTGAGGGCGATGTCCAGCCAGTCGCGGTCGCGGGCCTGGGCCTGGTATTCGAGGGACGGCCATTGGCCGAGGTGGAAGTTGACCAAGTGCTCCCACTCCTTGGCCGGGCGCCGTTGCAGGGCGACCCGGGCGCCGGAGTGGCAGCGGCCGCACATCTGGCTGAGCGGGTCGTCGAAGTGTTCGACAGTATTGAGCCGGCGTTCCATGGCGTAGCGCACACCGTCGGTCTCGCTGGGCGCCAGGCCCTGCTTGTCGGCCAGGTACTTGACCAGGGTGCGGCGGTCGTCGTCGCTGATCTGCAAACCATGCATCACCTGCATGCGGGCGATGCTCATCAGCCAGCCCTCGGGGGTCTTGCGCTGGTGGCTGATGCGGCTGTAGCTGTCGTTGCCTTCGGGGATATGGCACCCCATGCACTTGTTCTGCAACAGGCTCGGGCCCTGCTCGGCCGCCATGGCCTGGGCGGACAGCAGTGCGGTGGCGACCAGCGCCAGTGTGCCCGCCTGCCGCCGGAGTCGAGTCGTCTTCAAGGTCAGACCTCCACGGTATCGTTCTTATCGTTATTCGCACGCTGCGCTGTGCATCTGACAGTGGCGATACAGGAAGTGTGCCAATTGCGGCAAATATGTTTTGCATCAACGATTTGAGCGCAGAGCAGGGGCAAACCCCAGCAGCGCAGGCTGTGACCGAACGTGCCATTTCGCGACAGGGTGTTTCACCTTGAGACACGGGGCCTGCTGCGCAGGCCCGCTCCCACAGGGATCTAGCCACCTTCGAGTCCAACGCCGTACCTGTGGGAGCCGGCTTGCCGGCGATTGGCCCGCACAGCGGTCCGTTTCATCTCCGTCTCACTCAGTCTCAATGTGCAACAGCTCAAGCCTCCCTGACTGCATGCCGTGTAACGCGAAAACCACATGTATCAAGGGCTGTGAACGCGTTGCCCGGCTTGGCACGCCCATTGCCCTGCCCTGGTCACAACCATGACAAGAGGCACCGCCCCATGCATTCCGAACTGCCGATCCTGCCCGCCACCCGTGCCTTCCTCGCACGCCAGCTGAAGATGCGCATTGGCGCCGACTGGCAGGACGCCGCCAGCGGCCGCACCATGACCTTGCGCAACCCGGCCAGTGGCGAGGTCCTCGCCGAGGTGCCCGCGGCCGAGGCACAGGATGTGGACCGCGCCGTGCAGGCCGCCCGCCAGGCGTTCGAACACTCGGCCTGGAGCCGGATGCGTCCGCGTGAGCGGCAGAACCTGCTGTGGCGCCTGGCCGACCTGATGCAGCGCGATGCCCAGGAGCTGGCCGAGCTGGAATGCCTGAACAACGGCAAGAGTGCCGCCGTGGCCCAAGTGATGGACGTGCAACTGGCCATCGACTTCCTGCGCTACATGGCGGGTTGGGCGACCAAGCTCGAAGGCAGCACGGTCGAGCCGTCGCTGCCGCTGATGCCCAATGACGACTTCCACGCGTTCGTGCGCCGCGAGGCGGTGGGCGTAGTCGGCGCCATCGTCGCCTGGAATTTCCCGCTGCTGCTGGCCTGCTGGAAGCTCGGCCCGGCCCTGGCCACTGGCTGCACGGTGGTGCTCAAGCCTGCCGATGAAACCCCGCTGACCGCGCTCAAGCTCGCCGAACTGGTAAGCGAGGCCGGCTACCCGGACGGCGTGTTCAACGTGATCACCGGCACCGGGCTGAACGCCGGTGCCGCGCTGAGCCGCCACCCGGGCGTGGACAAGCTGACCTTCACCGGCTCCACCGAAGTCGGCAAGCTGATCGGCAAGGCCGCCATGGACAACATGACCCGCGTCACCCTCGAACTGGGCGGCAAGTCGCCGACCATCGTCCTGCCCGACGCCAACCTGCAGGAAGCCGCCGTCGGAGCCGCCACGGCGATCTTCTTCAACCAGGGCCAGGTGTGCTGCGCCGGCTCCCGGCTGTATGTGCACCGCAAGCACTTCGACAACGTGGTGGCCGATATCGCCGGCATCGCCAATGCCATGAAACTGGGCAACGGCCTGGACCCTAGCGTACAGATGGGCCCGCTGATCTCGGCCCGGCAGCAGGAGCGGGTCACCGGCTACATCGACCTGGGTCGCGAGTTGGGCGCGACCATCGCCTGCGGTGGCGAAGGCTTCGGCCCGGGCTACTTCGTCAAGCCGACGGTGATCGTCGATGTCGACCAGCGCCACCGCCTGGTACAGGAGGAAATCTTCGGCCCGGTGCTGGTGGCCATGCCGTTCGACGACCTTGACGAGGTGGTGGGCCTGGCCAACGACAACCCCTACGGGCTGGGCGCGAGCATCTGGTCCAACGACCTGGCCGCGGTGCACCGGATGATCCCGCGGATCAAGTCCGGGTCGGTGTGGGTGAACTGTCACAGCGCGCTGGACCCGGCGCTGCCGTTCGGCGGCTACAAGCTCTCCGGCGTCGGCCGCGAGATGGGCGCGGCGGCAATCGAGCACTACACCGAGCTGAAGTCGGTGTTGATCAAGCTCTGATTTCACCTGTGCCGGCCTCATCGCCTGGCCGGCGATGAGGCCCGGCCAGGCAATCAAAAAGCCAGAAAACAACAAAAACATGGAGCACACCATGACGCACAAGCTCGCCTGCACGTTGGCCCTGCTGCTGGCCTCTCCCCTCACCCAGGCCCACGAACTCTACAACCACGCCGGCACCACCCTGGACGCCAACCTCGAAGCGCTGTTCGGCGTATTCCACAGCGACGAAAGCTTCGACCAGTTCGGCAACCGCCAGGCCGGCAGCAGCAACTGGCGCGAGGGCTACGTCAAGTACGGCCTGAGCGCCAGCCAGGCGCTGGCCAGCAACGGCACGCTTTACGGCGCCTTCAGCCTGCTCAGTTCGGCCACCTGGGGCGATGGTGACGCCGCGGGTTTCACCCTCGGTGACGAACGTCGCACCGGCGTCGAGGACGCTTACCTTGGATGGCGCTCGGGCACCCTGTTTCCGGCGCTTGGCGAAGACGGCATCGATCTCTCCGGCGGGCGCCAGGTCATCACCCTCGGCGACGGTTTCCTGATCCAGGGCGACCCGGTCAATGCCGGCAACGTCGACCTGGGCGCCGATTTCGACCGAGGCGGCGCCTACTACCTGGCGGCGCGCAAGGCGTTCGACCGCACCGCCGTGTTACGTCTGGGCGGCAAGCAGGGCTGGCGTGGCGACCTGATGTGGCTCAAGTCCGACAACCCGTTCCAGGCCGACAACTCCATGGCGGTGGCCAACCTCGAGCATGTCGCCGACGCGGGCACCGTGGGCCTGAGCTGGATCCGTGGCCTGGATGTCGACCGCCGCTACGCCGAGATCCTTGGCCTGGAACACCGCGACGGCATGGACACGGTGAGCCTGCGCGGGCGTGGCAACCTGGGAGTGAAAGACCTCGAACTGGCCGCCGAGTATGTCACCCAGGACCGCACCGACGGACGCGAGAACGCCTGGTACCTGGAGGGCAACTGGACCTTCTCCGGACTGCCCTGGTCGCCCACCGCCACCTACCGCTACAGCCGCTTCTCGGAGCACTTCGACCCGCTGTTCTATGGCCTGAGCCGGGGCTATGGCACCTGGTTCCAGGGCGAGGTGGCGGCCAACTACGCCGGGCCATTCAACAGCAATACCCAAGTGCACCATGTGGCGCTCAAGGCCACGCCACGGGAGGGGCTGACCGTGGGCGCGCTGTACTTCGACTTCGACCCGCTCAGCACCGACCAGGGCAACCTGGGTGGGCGCGAGGTGGACCTGTATGTGGAGTGGATGGTCAACGAGCATTGGCTGATCAGCCCGCTTGTGGGGTTCTACACCCCGCAGCGCAGCGCGCAGGATGGCGGCGTGCAGTTGGGTGGCCGGGATAGCGGGGCCTACCTGCAACTGGTGGTGGGGACATTCTTCTAAGCCAGCGGCCCTATCGCGGGGCAAGCCCGCTCCCACGCAGGGTTTGCTGGCTGATGCAGCAGCGGTGGGAGCGGGCTTGCCCAGCGATGAGTCCTCAGCAAAAACCCTGTTCGCGCAACCAACGCGCAATCATCGGCTGGTGCGTCTGTGTCACCAGGCGCTCCAGGCCGATGCCAGCCTGCACCCCGCGTACCACCGGCGCCAGCTCGATACCTTGCAGGTGCCACACCCCCAGCGGCTGATCAGCCGTCACCACTACTTCGGCCTCCTCCACCCAACCCTCGCGCAGCACCGGGCGGCGCTCCACCCGCACCGCCTGCCAGTTTGCCGCCGCGTGCAGCGGCTGCGCATCTGGCCAGCACCGGCGCCGGGCCCAGAACGGCTGTTCGCCACGCTGCGCTTCCTGGGCGTAGAAGTCGCGCCCGATCCGGGCGAAACGCAGGAACAGCTGTTCGATCCGCGTTTGATGGAAGCGCTGCGCCAAGGCTGCCTGCCCGGGCCGTTGCAGCAGGGTATTGATCACCACGGGCGCCTGCAGCGCCGAGGACAAGGACTGGAAGATGCCATTGCCCGACAACGGATCAACCGCCATCGCCGCATCGCCAACCCGTAGCCAATCACGGCCCGCGCAGTTGCCGACAAGAATCGCTGTGCTGCTGCGTGCATGCACCTGGGCAGGGGCGAAGGCCTGCTCGCCGAACAGTTGCGCCACCAGCGCCGAGCCACGGCGGCGCCCGGCACAGTACTCGGGCAACGCCGTCTTGCCCGGCAGCCGCGCCGCCGTCACGTCCAGCGTCACCTGCCAGTAGCAGCGGCCATCGGCCAGCCGCGCCATCCAGGCCCAGCCGTCGTCCAGGCTCTCTACTGCCGAGGCCGGCGTGCCGGGCTCGGCCTGCCAGAGGTTGAGCAGGCTGACCGTCTCCGGCCCGCGCAGGCGACCTTCGCTCAACGGGGCCTGACGACCACGGGCCTCGACCAGGAAATCGCCGTGCAAGGTACGCCCGTCGTCCAGAGACACCCGATGCCCCACCCCTTGCACCACCTCGTGCACACGCCCTTCGACGAGCTCGACACCGGCACGATTCAAGTCATCACGCAGTGCCTGGTCGAAGCGCTGGCGATCCAGCAGCCACTCCTGGTTCGGTTGCAGCCGCTCACCGTTCCAGTGCACCTGCCGCGTGGCCGGCGTAGTCGCCTCGGCCAGGGCAGCGCCCAGGCCCGCATGGCGCAAGCCCTCCAGCACACGTTGCGAAACACCTTCCACCGCAGCGAAACGGCGCCAGTCGGACACCACGGTGACGGGGTAGCCCATCCGCCGCAGCCCCAGGGCAGTAGTCGCCCCCGCAGGTCCGGCACCGAGTATCAGGATGCTCGGTTCAGGCATCGGTCGACTCCTTGCGCTCAGGGCCGACGAACGCCGCGTGCCGCTCCAGCCAGTGCAACAGTGCCTGCCGGGTCATGCCGGGCTCCTCGCCCAGCAGGGCCGCCACCCGCCCAGTGAACGCGGCACAGGCCAGACTGGCCCCGGCCACCCCAGCGGCGCCAACCGCCGCGCCGAAGTCGGCCTGGGGAGTGCCCAGCCACGACCATTGCCCAGCGGCGCAGCGGGCATCGCCAGTGACGCGAATGACCCCGGGATAACTGGCCGGATACACCGGCTCGCCCCGCGCCGGACTGGAGGCGCACAGCAGCACGCCAGCGGCCACGGCCTCGGCGCAGGCCAGGCGCAGCACCGGGCGATCCTGGCGCAGGCCCAGGCTCAGGTTGACCACGGTCGCGCCCGCCTCCACCAGCCACAACAGGCCAGCGGCCACCTGCAAGGCGCTGGTGCTGCCCTGCCCGGCGAACACCTGGGCCAGCAGCACCGGCTGGCCGCCGGACTCGGCCCGCAGCCGCGCCAGCACCGCGCTGCCGTGGCCCAGGGCATCCGGCAGCGGCTCGCCCTCGCACAGCACGCCATCCTCAAGCCAGAAGCGCCGCGCGCCGAGCAGGCTATCCGCCTGCTGCGCCGAGCAGCCACTGTCGATCACGCCAATGCACAGGTCAACGGCCATGGTCGGCGGGCTCCTTGCTGCGCAATTGCCCGTCACGCAGTTCCAGATGCAAGTCGGCATCGGCGAGGGTCGAGGCACGATGGCTGATCAGGATCCGCGTACGCCCGGCGAACAGCTGGTCGATGGCGGCAATCACTTCACGCTCGGTGGCTTCGTCGACCGCCGAGGTGGCCTCGTCAAGCACCAGGATCGCCGGTTGCTGCAGCAGCGCCCGGGCGATGGCGATACGTTGCTTCTGGCCACCGGACAGCTGCTGGCCGCGTTCGCCCAGCAGACCATCGAGCCCCAGCGGCAGGCTCTGTACCAGGCTGTCCAGGCGGGTCAGCCGCACCACCTGCTCGAGCTCCTCACGGCTGGCCTGGGGCGTGCTGTAGGCCAGGTTCTGCGCCAGGGTGCCGCGAAACAGCACGATGTCCTGGCTGACCACGGCGATGCGCCGCCGCAGGGCCTGCAGGTCGAGCTCGCGCAGGTCGACGCCGTCGAGCAGGATGCGCCCGTCATCCGGGTCGTAGAAGCGCTGCAGCAGGTCGATCAGGGTCGACTTGCCGACGCCGGAAGCGCCGCTGATGGCGATCTTGGCGCCGCCGGGCAGACAGGCTTGCACCTGGTCCAGCACCCCACCCTGGCGCCCGTCGTGGGCGAAAGATACCCCGTCCAGTCGCAGTTCCCCGGCCCCTTGTGGCATGGGCCGGGGATCGTCCGCCTCGCGCACCGCGAGCGCCTCCCGCTTGAGCTCCATCACCCGCCCCAGGCTCACGGCCATCCGCTGCACCGCCACGTACAGGCCCAGCAGGCTCTGCACCGGACCGACGGCCATGCCCATGTAGGTGGAAAAGGCGATCAGCGCACCCAGTTGCCAGGTGCCCTGGATCACCCACCAGCCGCCGACCAGGAATGCGCAGGCCCGGCACCAGGAAGTCAGCGTGCCGGGCACCGCCTGGGTAAAGAACTCGGTGACCTGCACCCTGAGCAGCTGCCCCATGTAGCCCTGCCCCAACTGATCGAGGCGCTCGGCCTCACGCCGCTGCTGGCCGGCGGCCTGGATGAACTTCATCGCCGGCAGTGTCTCGACCAGGAACGACGACACGTCCGCCGAGCGTTCGCGCAGGCTGCGCACTTCGCGCTCGACCTTGCGTCGCATCCAGCGCAGCCACAGCACTTCGAGCGGGATCAGCAACACCAGCAGCAGCGACAGCTGCCAGGACAGCATCAGCATCAAGGCCACCGCACCGACCAGACCGATCAGTGCCGATACCGCCGAGAACAACGAGTCCACGGCAAAACGCTGGATCTCGGCGACATCGCCATCGAGCCGCGACAGGATGTCACCGGTGCGCCGGCGCCCGTAGAAGGTCGGCGAAAGTTGTTGCAGGTGTCGGTACAAGTCGTCGCGCAGGGCGAACAGGATGCGCCCGGACAGGCGCGTGTGCAGGTAGCGGTTGACCCCTGCCAGCAGCGTGCCGAGCAGGCCGGCGACGATCATGATCGCCGCCATGTGCCAGAGGGTCTGGTAATCCTTGGCCAGCAGGCCTTCGTCGATCAAGGTCTTGACCAGCCAGGGTTGCGCCAGGGCCAGCAGCGAGGCGCCCAGGGACAGCCCCAGGAGCACGCCGATGGCGCCACGCTGCGGGCGCACGAAGCCGTAGAGCCAGGCCAGGGCCTGGCGCATCAACTGCGGGTCGCTGGATTCGATCAATCGGGAAAACAGTCCGCCCATGGCTCAACCACGCAACTGCTTGAGCTTGCGATACAGCGTCGCCCGGCTGATACCCAGGGCCTCGGCCGCGGCCGAGACATTGCCCTGGTGCCGGGCCAGCGCGGCGCGGATCAGTTCCAGTTCGTTGTCGCGCAGGCTGCCGGACGGCGTGGCGCCGCTGGCCAGTTCATCGAGCAGGCAGTCGGTGAGGTGATCGAGGGTCAGCACCTGCTCGCCCTCCTCGCGCATTGCCAGGGCGGTGCGCACCACCATTTCCAGCTGGCGGATGTTGCCCGGCCAGTCGAAGTTCTCCAGCAGCGCCGTCAGCGCTGGGTCGAAGCTCACACTGCCGGCTCCGGACTTGTCCAGCAAACCTTGGATGATCGTTGCCAGGTCGTCGCGCTCGCGCAGTGCCGGCAGACGCAGGGACACGCCGTTGACCCGGTAGTAGAGGTCTTCGCGGAAGTGCTGGTCGGCAACCCGGCGCTTGAGGTCGCGATGGGTGGCGCAGATCAGCGCCACGTCGATGTCCTGCTCGTCGCCGGCGCCAAGGGGCGCCACGCGGCGCTCCTGCAGCACACGCAGCAGGCGCGCCTGCAGGGCCAGCGGCATGTCGCCGATCTCGTCGAGGAACAGCGTGCCGCCATGGGCCTGCATCAGCCGCCCGACCATGCCGCCCCGGCGCGAGCCGGTGAAGGCGCCGTCGCGGTAGCCGAACAGCTCGGACTCGATCAGCCCCTCGGGAATCGCCGCGCAGTTGACCGCCACGAATGGCTTGTCGGCACGCGGACCGGCCTGGTGCAGGGCACGGGCAACCACCTCCTTGCCAGTGCCGGTTTCACCCAGCAGCAGGACCGGCAACCCGTTTGCCAAGCCCTGGCGGGCCATGCGCAAGGCACGCGCCAGACGGGCATCGCCACCGGCCAGCGCTTCCAGTGCCTGGGTCTTCGGCGGTGCTGGTTTGGCGATCGCGGACGGGCCACTGACGCGAGCATGCCGCGGCAGTTGCAGCGCCCGGAAAAAGAACTCGCCCGCTGCCGTCTGCACGCTGCTGACGCCGCCCTGCCACAGGCGCGCGATAAACGCCGGCGAACGCTCGCCGAGCAGGTCACCGCAGCGTCGCCCGAGCAGCGCCTGGCGTGGCATCTGCAACAACTGGCAGGCATTGTCGTTGGCCGCCATCACCTCGCCTTCCAGGCTCAGCGCCAGCAGGCCCTGCCAGGCGCTGGCCAGGTATTGCGGGCGGCTATGGAAGGCCAGAACCAGATGCTCGGGATGGTAGAGCCCGAACAGCCGGCTCTCGATATTGCCGGCGGCGAGCAGCAACGTGGAAAGGCTGTCCTGGGGCTGGGCCATGACGCCTTCACGGGTCAGGTCGAGCACGCCTATCACGTCGCCACGCGGATCACGCAGCGGCACCGAGGTGCAGGAGAACGGGCTGAGCCGATCCAGGTAATGCTCGCCGCAGTTGATCAGGGTCGGCTGGCCCTCGACCACCGCCGTGCCGATGGCATTGGTGCCGCGCAGGGCCTCGCTCCAGCAACTGCCAGGGTGCAGGTCGCGCAGGCCCTCGCGCTCGAGCACATGCTTCTGGCCGTCAATCGTCAGCACGTTGGCCTGGGAATCACCGAGGATGACGATGCCGCTCTTGCCCTGGCGTTTGATCAGGTAGTCCAGCTCAGGGGTGGCCGCGTCGATCAGCAGGCGGTTGTGTTCCAGCAGCGTATCCAGGTCCAGGCCGTGGCGAATACCCAGGCCGACCTGCTCGCCCTGCAGACAGTCCAGGCCATGGCCGAGGCTGCGCCGCCAGGAGGCGTCGATCTCGTCGCGCAGCATGCCGCAGGGCAGTTCGCCTTCGCTGGCAAGCTTCAGGCGGACCAGGCGAGACTGCTGCAAGGGGTCGTTGGCGGTTGTTGTTGGAAGTTGTCGCGCCATTGCGTGCTCCTGGTGTGCCCCGCTCAGGCGGGGCAACGGGCATCGGATTTTTCGGCAGTGTGCGTCAGAATTGGTTGGCAGTCATCAGCTACGACAGAGACCGAGCCTCACCCCATTCCCCAATGCTGGGGCCACCCGCCCACCATGGATACCTCGCCAGACCGTTGTCGGGACGCTGAAACCCTCGTCGCAAAAGCCCTGGACGCCCCTCTGCAAAACCTGGCACAACAGTTGCCGATCCCTCCCCAGACGCCCCAACCCATGGGCCCGTTTGCAGGAGGAAGCAACTCATGCACCGACCGACACCCCACCCGCTGGCCGTGGCGATCTTCGCCGGCCTGCTCCAGCTTCCGGCCCAGGCTGCGCTGTATGCGGTCGATACCGGCCCGTATACCCTGCCCACCGGTAAGTTCCCCGCCTGGTACCAGGACAGCCATGGCCGGGTGCTCGACCTGTGCCTGACCAAGGCAGTGAGCTCCAGGGTCGCCGGTGCTCCCGGCGCGCCCTCGTACATGTGCACGCTGCTGCCCACACCCGGCGTGTTCGACGACACCCAGCCGATCGTCTTCCCCAGCAACTTCCCCGACGAAGCGTTCTGGTTCACCGCCGACGCCGCCATCGTCGATGCCGCCCGCGGCATCGATCTGACCTATGTATCGGCGATCGAGGCCGCCTTCAGCGCCGAGGAGCCGGTGGATGGCGACCAGGTCAGCTTCGCCCGGGTGCGCATCCGCGTCGATGTGCCGGTGGCCGGTACCTACACCATCACTCACCCTTACGGTGTCGATGTGTTCGAGGTGGCGGCCGGCGGGCGCCGGGCGATCAACATGACCCGCGACATCGGCATCGGCTCGCCAGGCGACTACAGCGGCGCGCTCAGGGGCGACATCGGGCCGTTCCTGCGCAGCGTCAACGGCCCCTATACCGAAACCAACCCAGGCACCGGTGCCAGCGAACGCTTCATCGGCGACCCGAACCTGGAGGAGCCGGTCACCGGCAGCCCGTTCAACACCAACTACGTGCGCATCGAAGGGCCCAACGGTATCGACCTGCGTACCGAGCTGTTCGCCATCTCCGGCAAGCTGTCCACGGTCAACCGCCCAACGCCGCTGATCCCGCTGCGCAGCACCTATTCGCGACACACCGTGAATGGCGACCTGCGCGCCCAGCAGGATGTATTCGTCATGGCCCCGCCGGCGCCCGCCACGGTCACCCTGACCAGCCAGACCCCCACCCTGGCCCTCGGCGAGGCCAATGGCACCGGTGCCTGGTACGCCCAGTCGCCACTCAACCCGACCCTGCCGCTGACCTTGCAGGTGACCGCCGACAACAGCCTGGCCATCGCCACCAGCACCCCGACCAGCGCACCGATGCCGCTGACCGACCTGGTGACCATCAGCCGCGCCGAATACAGCCTGGGCAGTGGCCAGCTGACCCTGGTGGCCAGCAGCAGCGACGAGACCAGCCCGCCGGCCCTCACCGCCCGCACCGGCAACGGTGCGTTGATCGGCAGCCTGAGCGGCAACGGCGCGGTCAAGACCCTGACCACCGGGCTCTCGCCGATCCCGCCAGCGACGGTGCAGGTCACCAGCGCCCATGGCGGCAGCGACAGCGAAGACGTGGTGCTGGTGCCATGAACAGGACACGCCTTCAAGGAGGCAGCATGAATACTTGGTCGCGTCGCGCACTCTGCGCCGCCGGTTTCACCCTCACCCTCAGCAGCGCGGCCTGGGCCGCGCTGTCGGAGGTCGATCCCGGCCCCTACACCTTCGCCACCGGGGGTTACCCCATGTGGTACAAGGACGCCAACAACCTCGCCCTGGAGCTGTGCCAGTCGCGCGCCACCAGCACCCGGTCACCGGGCGGCCCGGGCGCTCCGGCCTACATGTGCACCCTGCTGCCCGAGCCCGGGGTCTATGACGATGCCCTGCCGCTGGTGTTCCCGGACAACTGGCCACCGGAGATGTTCTGGTTCCTGGCCGAGACCGAGATACCCCAGGTAGGCAACAGTGGCTACGAGCTGGAGGTCTACGTTGCCGGCCTTGAGGCAGCCTTCGCCGCCGAGAATCCGGTCAATGGCGACCAGCAGAGCTTCGCCCGCATCCGCATCCGCGCCTCGGTGCCGAGCACCGGCACCTACACCATCACCCACCCCTATGGGGTCGAGACGGTCAACGTGACCACGGCGGGCCGCCGGGCGATCAACATCACCCGCGACATCGGCATCGGTGCTCCCGGCAACTTCAGCGGTGCGCTGAACGGCAACCTCGGCCCGTTCCTGCGCGGTGTCGGCGGCCCCTACACCGAGGTCAACCCGGACACCGGCGCCACCGAGACCTTCGTCGGCGACCCTAACATCACCGAGGCGGTGACCGGCAGCCCGAACAACACCAACTTCGTGCGCATCCAGGGCCCGGCGGGCACCATCCAGACCAACGTCTTCACCGTTTCCGGCAAGGTCCTCGACCAACGCCAGCAAACCCCGGCGACGCTGGAACGCGCCACCTACCAGCGCAACGCCGCGGGCACCCGCGTCGAAGTCTTCGCCAAGGCGCCGAACAGCGCCAGCCTGTGCCTGCGCAACGGCCTGGCTCTGGTCGGCTCGCCGCCTTCGCCATGCCAGTTCAGCATGCTCGCCGACAACAACGGGTTGTTCTTCAACCAGCAACTGAGCCAGGCAGTGCCACCGTCGGTGGTGGTGGTCACCGCCAGCAGCCCGGCCGGCACCACGCGCCCGACATCGCTGTCGAGCAAGCTCAGCGATGTGGTCAAGGTGGGTACGGCACGCTATGACTGGAGTGCCAAGCGGTTGCTTATCGAGGCCCGCTCCAGCGACGAAGTCGTGGTGCCGGATTTGCTGGTCCAGGGCTTCGGACGGATGTCCAAGTCCGGTGTCCAGCAAAGCCTCACGGTCAACGACCTGGCCCAGCCGCCTGCCAGCATCACGGTCAAGTCGGCACATGGCGGTGTCGACGTGGAACCGGTGGTAGTGGTCGGCAGCGCCCCGGTGCAGGCCGAGAACCAAGCCCCCGTGGCCCAGGCCGACAGCGGTAGCACCAGTATCGGCATACCGATCACCCTCAACCTGCTGGCCAACGACAGCGACCCGGACGGCAACGTGCCGCTGAGCATCACCGACCTCACCCAGCCGGGCACCGGCCTGGGCGGCGTGGTGATGAACGGCACCACGGCAGTGACCTACACCCCACCGGCCGGGGCCACCTCGCCGCTGGTGGCGACCTTCAGCTACCGCGCGCAAGACGCCAAGGGCCTGAAGTCGCCGGTCACCACCGTGACCGTCAACGTCGCGCCGAACCGTCCACCAACCGCAGTGGCCGACAGCGCCGCTACCCTTGGCGTACCACTGACCATCAACGCCTTGGCCAACGACACTGACCCGGAAGGCAACCTGCCACTGACCATCGCCAGCGTCACCCAGCCGACCCCGGCCGGGCGCGGCACGGTGAGCACCGACGGCAACGTGATCACCTACACGCCACCGGCCACGGTCACAGCGGCGTTCACCACCAGCTTCACCTACGTCGCCCGTGACGCGATCGGCGCCACCTCGACGCCCGGCACGGTCACGGTACAAGTATCGCCACGACCGGCCCAGGAGACCTTTGCGGTCACCGCGGCGACAGTCACGGCGCGCTCCAACAACCGCTTCAACTGGGACATCAGCGGAACGTCCTCGGTGACCACCGGTAACACCATCACGGTGCGGGTGACCACCACCAACGGCGTGCAGACCCTGGGCACCACCACCGTGCCGGTCACCGGCCGCTGGCGCCTGTCGGTGAGCAACAGCACGACGCTGGTGCCCACCGCCGCGCCGACCGCCACGGTGACCAGCAGCCAGGGCAGCACGCGCACGGTCAACGTGGTGGTGCAGTAACCCCCGGGAGGATGCCATGAACGCCCTGTACCCGCTGCTGCTGTGCCTGGCCCTTGCCGGCCAGGCTCTAGCCGACGACCTGATGGACAACGCCGACCTCGCCGCCGGCAGCGACCTGGGCGAGCCACTGGTGCTGCGCCTGCTGCCAACCGGCGCCGGCCAGGTCGCGGTGATCGAGCAACTGGGCACGGGCAACCGCGCTGCCCTCGACCAGAACGGCCAGGCCCTGCTCGGCCGGATCGTCCAGGCCGGGGGCGCGCAGGAGGCTTACATCCTGCAGGAAGGCAGCGACCTGACGGCCGCGATCAGCCAGCAGGGCCAGGGCAACGAGGCCACGATCCGCCAGAGTGGCAGCGGCAACAGCGCCGCCATCGAGCAGATCGGCAACCACAACAGCGCCACCATCGACCAGCGCGGCACGGGGCTCAACAGCGCCGTGACCCAGGCCGGCAACGGCCAGCAGGTCCACATCACCCAGTACCGCTAGGCCCTCATCGACAGATCTGGAGGCAATACCATGCACAAGCTCGCCCCTCTGAGCGCTGCCATCGTCCTGGCCCTTGCCGGCCAGGCCATGGCCGACGACAGCACTTCGACCCAGTCCCAACAGGGCAACCAGAACATCGCCGAGGTCAAGCAGACCCAGGCGCCGTTCGCCTCGGCCACGCAGAACCAGGCTGGCCACGACCACAATCACATGGCGCTGCAGGACAGCAGCACCAGCTATATCCAGCAAAACGCCACCGGCTCGTTCAACGCCGGCTACGCCGAGCAATTGTTCGAGAACGGCAGCCAGATCACCCAGCAGTCCGGCGGCAGCCTCAACGACGCCTTCGCCAGCCAGTCGGTGGGCGAGAACAACGAGGCCCTGCAGGTCCAGCAAGGCAGCGGCAACCGTTCGGTCATCTGGCAGGACACCCAGTACGCCAGCCAGGCCACCACCTTGCAGTCCGGCCATGGCAACGACGCCACGGTCGAGCAACTGTTCGGCGGCAGCAACAACAAAAGCGTGATCATGCAGGGTGGCAGCGACAACCAGGCCGCCGCCGAGCACATGACCCACCAGGACGGCGATATCGCCATCTACCAGGAAGGCCGGCAGAACTGGGCCTACGGTGACCAGCGCGACGGCCTGGGCGGCACCATCGGCATCAACCAGTACGGCACGGGCAACTCGGTGGAGGTGTGGCAGGACAACCAGGCCGCCAGCCAAGCCAATGTCTACCAGAACGGCCAGAGCAACGAAGGCTACATCGATCAGAGTTTCGGCCAGGCCAACAGCGCAGGTCTCAGCCAGACCGGCCGTGGCAACGCCAGCTGGTCGGACCAGTTCGAGACCAACCAGGCGATGACCAGCATTTCCCAGACGGGCAACAACAACCTGCACTTCACCTACCAGACCGGCGACAACCACAGCCTGACCATCAGCACGGTGGGCAACGCCAACAAGATCATGGCCAGCAACTGGAAGGGCGAGAAGTCTGGCGGGCAATTCGGTGTCGGTCAGCAGGCGCAGATCAACCAGGCGGGCAATGGCAACGGGGTCAACCTCACCCAGGAAGGCAACAGCCAGATCGCCCGGCTGAATCAGGATGGCAACCGCAACCAGATGGAGACCCGCCAGGCCGACAGCAACAACGAGCTGTACTTCGAGCAGAACGGCAGCGACAACCTGCTCATCGCCGACCAGCGCGGCACCGCCAACTACGCCGAGGGCCTGGCTGCGGGCAATGGCGGCAGCATTACCCTCGAGCAGTCGGGCAGTGGCAACCAGAGCTACACCTATCAGCTGTATGGCAATGGCAACGAGGCGACCATCAAGCAGACCGATGGGGTCAACCTCGCCTACGTGACCCAGGGGGGTAATGGGAACCAGGCGTTTGTCGACCAGAGTGGGGCTAGTCAGACGGCCACTGTTACGCAGTTCGGGAATGCCAATATGGCGACTGTTACCCAGCAGTGACGGGGTTTCCCCTTGGACCGTGGCGTTGGATCTCCCCTGGCGCTGCGGTTCCTTTTTTTCTTTGGGTTGGGTTCGGGTTCGGGTTCGGGTTCGGGGCGATTGTTTTGTTTTTTGTTGGCGCGTTCGTAGAAGATGTCGACATTTAGTCACCCTTTCGCCTTTACGGCGACCTACTTTTGTCTTGACAAAAGTAGGCAAAACCGTTCGGCTCCATTCATACGGCCCCTACGCTTCGCTACGGGGTTCCCTCGCTCCGTTCTTGCTCCCGTGGGTACCGCGCTGTACGCCCCATCCTGGGGCGCAGCGCTCGACGGCCATCCATGGCCGTCGCCCCACTACGCAAGAACTCCACTCGGCCTCCTGAAGTCGCAATTTGTGTCGCCTGAACTACCGCGCGCTTAGAAGCAAGATCAAGAGCAGATCAAGAGCAGATATGTTGGTTTTGTTAGTGGCTGTTATGTTGTTCTTCATTACGCCATCGCGGGACAGGCCCGCTCCCACACTGAATCACGTAGTCAAACTATGGTGGGAGCGGGCTTGCCCCGCGATGTTGATCTAGAGTTCCCACGCTGGCAACTAGCGACTAGCTGCGTTAGTGCAGGCGCCGCCCGTAACTTCGCGACTTCAGGAGGCCGAACGCAGGCCTTGCGGAGGGAGGTGACGGGCATGGATGCCCGTCAAGCGCTGCGCCCCAGGATGGGGCGTTCAGCGCGGTCCTCCCGGGAGCAAGGCCGGAGTGAGGGAACCCGGAGCGAAGCGGAGGGCCGGATGAATGGAGCGCCACGGCTTTGCTTACTTTGGCCACGACCAAAGTAAGCCGCCGTAAGGGCGGAAAGGTGAATAAGCGTCGACATCAAAAATGAATGCGCATACAACTTTCAAAACCAAAACCAAAACTACAACCCCTGGATCAAAGCCCCCCACCGCCCCGCCAAAAACAAATAATCAACCCAGAACACCTGATGTACCAGAACAATCCCCCAGCACACAACCTGATAGGAAACCTTCCGAGTCTTGTGCCGAAACACCTGCTGCGCCAGCAAAGCCCCCGGCCAGCCCCCCAGCAGCTCGCTGGCATGCAGCACCTTTTCCGGCGTACGCCAGGCCTGAGTCCGCGCCTGCTGCTTGTCCTGCCAGTACAACAACAGGCTGACCAGACTCACCACCGGATACATCGCCAACGGCAACCAACTCCCGCCACTCAACCCCATCCGCAGGCCGCCGAGCACCGGCAACAGGCACAGCACCGCAAGTACCAGCCCCTTCAGGCGCGCATTGCGCACGCCTTCCTCGTGTCGGGGCGCACGCTGCGTACGAGCCCTCTCAACCATGCGCCGTCGACCAATCGACCCAGCCAAACTCCCAGGTCGCCAGGATCAGCAGGCCAAAGGCGATGCGATACCAGGCAAACACCGCATAGCTGTGGTTGGCGATGAACTTGAGCAGCCCGCGCACGGCGATCATGGCAAAGATGAACGACACCACGAAACCGATGGCGAACACCGGAAAATCGCCCGGCTGGAACAGATCACGGTACTTGTACCCCGAATACACCGCCGCGCCGACCATGGTGGGCATGGCCAGGAAGAACGAAAACTCGGTCGCCGCCTTGCGCGAGAGGCCGAACAGCAAGCCACCGATAATGGTCGATCCCGAGCGCGAGGTGCCCGGAATCATCGCCAGGCACTGCACCAGGCCGATCTTCAGCGCGTGAGTCCAGCGCATGTCGTCGACATGGTCGACCTCCACCCGGTGCTGGCGACGCTCGGCCCACAGCATGATCACCCCACCCACCACCAGCGCAGCGGCAACGGTAATAGGGTTGAACAGGTACTCATGGATCAGGTCGGCGAACAACACGCCCAGGATCACCGCGGGAATGAACGCGATCAGCAGGTTGGCGGTGAAGCGTCGCGCCGGCACCTGCGTGGGCAAGCCCAGTACCACGTCGAAGATCTTGCGCCGGAACTCCCACACCACCGCCAGGATGGCACCCAGCTGGATGATGATGTTGAACGCCATGGCGCGTTCGCCACCGAAGTTGATCAGGTCGGCGACGATGATCTGGTGCCCGGTGCTCGAAATGGGCAGGAACTCCGTCAGCCCCTCGACCACGCCCAGGATGATCGCCTGCAAGGCACTCCACAAATCCATCTTTCCCCCAAATGCGACGCTGCGCGTGGCAGGCCGCTTGTTTTGATTGACACAATTGAGACCGCACGCGGCGCGTGCTTTTTACAGCGACAGGGCCCCCAAAGCCAGCTGAAATGCCCAGCCGCCTAAAGGTTTCATCTGGCGCGGCCGAAATCCTAGCAGAGCCTATGTTTCAAGGCTTGCGTTACCTGCAACTGAGGATGTCAAGAACGACGCATTAGCCGTTGGTCGAGTGGGGGCCCGCGACAAAGCATGCTTGGATGCCCTGGATAAAAAGAAAAAGACTGGAGTAACGCATCATGAAGACCCTGAGGTCGATGTCGATCAGCCGCCGCCTGTGGCTGATCCTGCTGGTGGCCGTGGCCATGCTGCTGGTGCTGGGCCTGCTGATGCTGCGCCAGCTCCACGGCGACCTGTACCAGGCCAAGGCCGAGAAGACCCGCCACGTGGTACAGACCGCCGCCGGCGTGCTGGCCCATTACCAAGGCCTGGAGGCTGCCGGTACACTGACCCGCGAGGCCGCACAGCAGCAGGCCCTGCAAGTGGTGCGCGGGCTGCGCTATGACCAGAACGACTATTTCTGGATCAACGACCTGCAACCGAAGATGGTCATGCACCCGGCCAACCCAAAGCTCGATGGCCAGGACCTCTCCGCCATCCGTGACCCCGACGGTTTCGCCGTCTTCAACGAGATGGTCGCCCTGGCCCGCAGCCAGGGCGCGGGGCCAGTCGACTATCGCTGGCCCAAGCCCGGCGCCAGTGAGCCGGTGGCGAAAACCTCGTATATACAGCTGTTCAAGCCCTGGGGCTGGATCATCGGTTCGGGGGTCTACATCGACGACGTGCAGGCCGAGTTCGCCAGGCAGTTGCGCGACGCCTCGCTGCTGGGCCTGGGCATCGCCCTGCTGATGGCCCTGCTGGTGATGCTGATCGCCCGCAGCATCGCCCGGCCACTGCAGGAGGCCGTGCAGGCCATGGGCAACATCGCCAGCGGCGAAAGCGACCTGACCCGGCGCCTGGACACCCATGGCCACGACGAGATCACCCAGCTGGGTGAGCACTTCAACCGCTTCAATGGCAAGTTGCAGGGCGTGATCGGTCAATTGCAGGGGGCGGCCCATGCCCTGGCCGAGTCGGCCGGCCATGTGGGTGACAACGCAGGCTCCGCCCAGGCCCGTAGCGCCCAGCAATCATTGCAGATGGACCAGGTCGCCACCGCCGTCAACGAAGTCACCTACGCGGTGCACGACGTGGCCAAGCACGCCGAGCAGGCCTCCAGCGAAATGCGCAATGCCCAGGCCCAGGTCGGCCACGGCCAGCAGGCGATCCACGGTAGCCTGCAGCAGATCGACCGGCTTTCGGCGACCATCGACCAGGCGGTACAGGTGATCCGCGAACTGGCCAGCCACAGCACGAAGATCGGCGGCGTGCTCGAGGTCATCCGCTCGATCGCCGAGCAGACCAACCTGCTTGCCCTCAACGCCGCCATCGAGGCCGCCCGCGCCGGTGAGCAGGGGCGCGGCTTCGCCGTGGTCGCCGACGAGGTGCGCCTGCTGGCCCAGCGCTCCGCCCAGTCGACCGCCGAGATCCAGACCATGATCGAGCACCTGCAGGGGCAGTCCGAAGCCGCGGTGCGGGCCATCGATACCAGCAGCGAAGCCTCGCGCCAGACCGTCGAGCAGGCCCGCGAGGCTGGCAGCAGCCTGGACGCCATCAACCATGCGCTGGGCAACCTGGGGGCGCTGAATGCCTCGATCGCCAGCGCCACCCTGCAGCAGTCGCATGTGGTCGAGGAAATCAACCGCAACGTCACCGAAACCGCCGACTTGTCGCAACAGACCGCCGAGGCCGCCCGCCAGTCCAGCGACGCTGGCGCGGCGCTTGGCCGCTTGAGCGAGGAGCTGGAGCAGTTGCTGCGCCAGTTCAAGGTCTAGCAGGGCCTGGCAACGGGCAGCACGGATGCTGCCCACCGCTTGAAGCGTGGCGCACGAAGCGGTTAGCATCGCGGCCTCTCTCCGCCCAAGGATCGCCGATGTCCGGCCTCGAACTCTTCGCCGCCGCGCTCGGCGTCATCGCCGTCTGGCTCACCGTCAAGCAGAACCCCTGGTGCTGGCCGATCGGGCTGGTGATGGTGGTGCTGTACAGCTGGATCTTCTACGAGGTCAAGCTGTACTCGGACATGCTCCTGCAACTGGTCTACGCCGTGCTGCAACTGTACGGCTGGTGGCAATGGACCCGGCCGGACCGGGTCGAGGACGCCCGCCAGGTAACCAGCCTGGCACCGATGACGATGTTCAAGGGCCTGGCGATCGGCCTGCTGGCCAGCCTGCTGCTGGGCGCCGCCATGGCTCACTGGACGGACGCTGCCCAGCCCTGGCTGGACGCAGCACTCACCGGTTTCAGCCTGGTGGCCCAGCTGTGGATGGCACAGAAGCGCCTGCAGTGCTGGGCGCTATGGGTGGTGGTGGATGTGGTCTTCGTCGGCCTGTTCCTCTACAAGGGCCTCTACCTCACCGCCGCGCTGTATGCCCTGTTCACCCTGATCGCCGTGCGCGGCTGGCTGGAGTGGCGCCGCGACCCGGCGCTGGCCAGCGCATGAAGGTCCTGGTGCTGTGCGGCCCGGAGTCCAGTGGCAAGAGCTGGCTGAGCGGCGAGATCCAGGCGCATTTCGGTGGCGTGCTGGTCGGAGAGTATGTCCGCCATTTCATGGAGCGCGAGCTGCGCGATACCTGCTACGCCGATATCCCCACCATCGCCCGTGGCCAACTCGCCTGGGAAGACCAGGGCCGGGCGCAGGCACCGGAATTGCTGATCCTCGACACCCACCTGCTGAGCAATATCCTGTGGAGCCGGGCACTGTTCGGTGATTGCCCCGAGTGGCTGGAACAGGCCATTCAGGCGCGCCATTACGACCTGCACCTGCTGCTGCGCCCCGAGGGCGTCGAATGGGTCGGGGACGGGCTGCGCTGTCAGCCACGGCTGGAAGAGCGCCAGGTGTTCTTCGACGACAGCCTGGCCTGGTTGCAACGTCACCGGCAGAACGTGCAGGTGATTGACGGCGACTGGTCGCAACGCAGCGCCACGGTGTTGAGCGCTGTACAGCGCCTGCTGGACGGCAAGTCCCCCACCTGTCCCACCGAATGTTAAGCCGCTGATACACCCTGTGGGGCCATGGCCCCCGGATTTGCGCGCATTGCGCCAGATCCGGGGGTAGTGTCACGCCCGTGAAACACCCTCGACGAAAACCCGTCAGTGCCCGACTTCAATGGGCCCGACGGCTCATGGGACGACTCTCTGTCTCAGCACTGATACACCAATCCATTGACGCACCAGCTCCGGCCCCACAACTGACTGATTCGAAAGCAATAACAAAAACCGGCACAGCTTCTGCTCTCCTTCTGGCAACGCGGCCCAGGCCCAACACGCCGAAGAAGGAATTGCCATCGTGGGGAAACTTGATAAAGGCAACGTCTGTCGTCTCCTGCTGATCGGATGCGCACTGGGTTCCAGCTTCAGCCTGCCCACCTGGGCTGACAACGGCATCGTCGTCATCACCCGCGACGTGCAGACCCGCAACGCCATACGAGCGCCGATCATCCCTGATCCTAGTCCGGTCACCGTCAATACCAACCCGTCCGCCCACATCCTCAGGCAGACCAGTGAGCTTAGCGATGGTGACTTCGCCAACATCACCAGCGGCGCCGGTATCAACTCGCTGATTACCCAGCAGACCAACACCATCGGCAGCAATATCGGCAACCAGACACAGTTGCCCAATATCGCAGGTGGCCGTGGCTCGGGTTCGGGCGGCAACGGCATCGCCAACATGGTCAACTCAAACGTCCAGCAAGGTCTGGGCGCGCTGAAGATCCTCAGTGGAGGTCAGTGACATGAGGCATACGCTGCTGCTCCTGGCCACGTTGTGCAGTGCGCCGACCTTCGCCCAATCCCCCGTGTTCAACAACGCCACCATTGACAGCTCGGGTGCGCAATACCAGGGCAACCTGGGCGTCAACCAGGCGGCCGGCGATCAACAGCAACAGGTCAATGCCCGCGCCATCGCCATCGGCCATGACGCCAACGCCAGCACCCAGATCCACCAGCGGCTGCGCACCGGGTCCGACCCGGCGATCGATGCCCAGGCCAACATCCAGGGCACAGCCTTCAGCCACGGCAACGGCATCCTGGGGGTCAACCAGAGCGCCGGCGCCAGCAACCAGCAAGCCAACGCACTGCGCATCAGTGTCAGTGCGCAACCGCAAAGCATCGACGACAGCGTCCTTCTGCAACAGAACGTGGCGCTGGTCAACAACTCGGATTCAACTGCCCAGACACCCGGCCATCGCCAGGTCAGCACCAGCGACCAGGCATTCACCGGTAGCCGTGGCGTGGTTCAGTTGAATCAGAGTGCAGGGGTGGGAAACCGCACGGCCAACACCCTGAGCATCCGGGTCGCGAACTGACCCAAACAGGTAACAACAACACTTAACCTAAAACAAAGTACGGAGAACCACCATGAAACCCTCGATGGCACTCAAGCCTCTGGTTTTCGCAATTGCTGCGATCATGGCTGTGGCTGTACAAGCTGGGCAGAATGATCCACGTGGCGGCCACAACAATGGCCATAACAACGGCCACAACAACGGTCATCACACCCCTCCTCCTACCAAGATCCCGGTATATGCAACCGCCAATGCCTGGGACAAACAAAGCAGCACCGGCAACCGCATCAGCAATGAAGGCACCGTGAACGAAGCCGAAATGAGCAGCTCGGCTTCCGGCACCAGCGGCAACGTCGGTGTCAACGTCGCGGCCGGCGCCGGCAACCAACAGGACAACGCCGCCGCCATCGCCAACGCCGGCGCCGATTCGAGCCTGGACAACAGCTTCGTGTTCGGCTCCGCCTCGGCCACCGCCGACGTACGTCAGTACAGCAACAACAACAAGGTCAACAACTACGGCACCACCAACTCCGGCATCATGAGCGGCTCGGGCAACAACGGCAGCGGCAACATGGGCATCAACATTGCCGGTGGCGACCTGAACCAGCAGAAAAACACCATGGCCATTGCCAACTCCAATGCGCCACTGGGTAATGCAACCGCCACCGCCTCTGCCGACCAGAATGGCCCAGGCCTGGTAGTGAACAACAACGCCGACCGCACCTTCCGTGTCGATACGCTGACCTTCACTACCACGAAAAGTGGCAGTGCTTCGTACGACAAGGACTCCAGCTACAGCAAGGACAGCAGCGCCTCGTCGAGCTGGGACGCCGCCGGCTCCAACAGCTGGAACGCCAGTGGCTCCAACAGCTCCAGCGCCAGTGGTTCGCGTAGCCATGATTCGAGCTCCTCGGCAAGCGGTTCTCTGAACGCTTCGCTGGATGCCTCGGCAAGCGGCAGCGTGACCCACACCCAGGACTTCGGCCGCCACGAGCGCAGCCGCACCGACTCGTTCGATGCATCGCTGACCGCCTCGATCGACGCGTCGTATGACAAATCGCACGAGAAGTCTTCCAGCTCCTCGTACGAGAAAGCACGTGACTCTGCGTTCGAGAAAGCCTACGACTCCTCCTATGAGAAGTCGGGCAGCGCCTCCAACGAATCGTCGAAGTCCGGCTCGAAGAGCTACAGCGAGTCCAGCTCGTACGACCTGAGCAACACCGTGTCGTTCCAGGTGCTGACCCCTACCGGTTGGGCTAACCCTGTGACCAACACCGCAACCCTCAGTGGCTCGGTGAACGGTGGCAGCGGCAACCTCGGCGTCAACGTCGCCGCCGGTGTGGGCAACCAGCAGAGCAACTCGCTGGCCATCTCCAACACCTCGTTCTGAGCGCTGTAACCGTAAGGCCCCCTTCGGGGGGCCTTTCTTCAACAGGACCAGGGGGCAAGACCATGCGGATGATCGCCTTGGCGTTTTTGCTGTGCATGGCCAGTTACAGCGAAGCGGCGCAGATGCCGCTTTCGGTTTTGCCGGGGGGTGCGGTGATCTACAAGCCCATCCAGAGCATCCGTGAGCGCAAGTTCGCCGACCTGGTGCAACAGAAGACCGATTTCAGTTGCGGCGCCGCGGCGCTGGCAACCATCCTGCGCCAGGCCTACTGGCTGGATGTGGACGAACAACACATCATCGAAGGCATGCTGGCTCACGCCGACCAGGACCTGGTGCGGGTGCAGGGCTTCTCCATGCTCGACATGAAACGCTACGTGGAAAGCCTGGGCATGCGTGCCCGCGGCTACCGGGTCGCGGCCGACACCCTCACCAGCGTGCGCATTCCCGTGGTGGTACTGATGGACATCCGTGGCTACAAGCACTTCGTGGTCATGCAGCGCGTCGACAAGGGCTGGGTGTACATCGGCGATCCAGTGCTCGGCCACAAACGCTACAAGGTCGAAGATTTTCTCAAAGGCTGGAACGGCATCATCTTCGCCGTGATCGGCCAGGGTTACGACAAGAACAATGCCTTGCTCGACCCACCTCTGCCGCTGAGCGCCAAGGGCCGCATCAACAATTTCACCCCGGTCAAAGACGCCGAACTGATGGACTTCGGTTTCATCCGCAGCGACTTCTTCTAATGACAATTGAGCAAGACGCTCCGGGAGCATCCCATGAAGACCCCAGCTTGGCTCACCCTGATCTGCCTCGCCGCCGCACTGCCGGCCCAGGCAGAGACGTTCAAACCCATTGAACTGAAGGACCAGGAGTTGGCGAACTTGCGCGGCCGCTATGTGCTGCCGGGGCGGATCATCAGTTTCGGCGTGGTCATGACCAGCACCTGGCAAAACGCCAACGGCGATGTGATCGGGGCCAAGACGTCGATGCAGGTCCAGCAGTCGACCATCAAGCCGCAGTTCTATGTCTCCATGATCGACGAGAAAGGCACGGGCTCGAGCGGCGCCAAAGGTGGGACGGGCACCGTCACCGGTGGTGGTGGCCTGGACAGCACTGTCGGCGTAACTCAGGTCGTGCGCGCCGCTGGCGACAACAACACGGCCTACAACAACGTCGACATCAACGTCACCAAGGCCAACCAGGCGCCCGACGTACCGCAGCAGGGTCAGGCGCTCGCCACAGGCTCGACACTGGTCGGCAGCAACGCCGCGGGGTCCATGAGCGTTTCCGCGAATGGTACGGGCGTGCAACTCAATGTCATGGCCAACAACAACCAGGGCAGTACCCTGCAGCAGATCGCCCAGGGCGGGCTGATGCAGAACGCCACCTTGCTGGGCAACGGCAACCAGGTCAGCAACCTGACCTCCCTCAACGTCGTGCTGCGCGACAACGTGCCTGCTGCGGCCCTTAACGGCAATCTTGACCAGCTCAAAGGTCTTCGCGCGCTCGGATACTGATCTACGCTGACTCTCATCGTATGTAGTCTGAAGGGACGGCTAACTCATGCAACGATCGTTGACGTTCAAAGCTATAGTCTGTCTGAGTACCTTGACCCCGGCCACAATGCTGTATGCAGCTCCAGACCCTCAGGTCGAGGCGCTGAAGCAGGAGCTGCGGGAGCTGAAACAACGCTATGAAGCCCAGCAGAACGCCTTGATGGTGCTCGAGCAGCGTGTGCGTCAAGTCGAGGAAACCCCTGCCGCGCCGCCCCCCAAACGGCTGACCAAGTCACCTTCGACACCGGCCAAGGGCGCCCAGACCGTGGCTTCCGGCGCCCCGGGCAGCAGCGGCAGCTCCTACGGCCAGTCGCTCAAGGACGATTCGGAGCCGGCGCAAAGCGTTTCCAACCTGTATGACGAAGCCAGCGGCTTCTTTGGTGGCGGCAAGTTCAGTGTCGAAACCGGCCTCACGTATACGCACTACGATACCCGTGCGCTGACCCTAAACGGCTTCCTCGCGCTCGATTCGATCTTCCTCGGCAATATCAACCTGGACCGTATCAAGGCGGACAACTGGACCTTGGACCTGACCGCCCGTTACAACATGGACCAACGTTGGCAGTTCGATATAAACGTGCCAATCGTTTATCGCGAATCAACCTATTCTTCCGGTGGTGCGGGCGGTGCCGGGCCGGTCACCTCCGACGCCACCGTTACACGTGACCCTGCCATCGGCGATGTCAACGTCGGGATCGCCTACAAATTCCTCGACGAATCGGAAAACCTTCCCGACGCCGTGCTCACCCTGCGGGTGAAAGCACCCACCGGCAAGGATCCGTACGGCATCAAGCTGGTCGAGGACCCGACGAACAACAACCTTTCGGTACCCGAGAGCCTCCCCACCGGCAACGGTGTCTGGGCGATCACGCCGGGCATCTCGCTGGTCAAGACATTCGACCCTGCCGTACTGTTCGCCAGCCTGTCCTACACCTACAACATGCAGGACTCGTTCAGCGACATCAGCCCACAGGTCAACTCCAAGGTGAAGGGGGACGTCAAGCTGGGCGACTCCTGGCAGATCGGCGGCGGCATTGCCTTCGCCCTGAACGAGCGGATGAGCATGTCGTTCTCGGTCACCGACCAGTTCGCCAGCAAAAGCAAGATCAAGCCCGACGGCGGCGACTGGCAGTCGATCACCAACAGCGACTACAACGCCGCCAACTTCAACGTCGGCCTGACCTTCGCCGCCACCGACAACCTGACCATCGTGCCCAACCTGTCCATCGGTCTCACCGAAGACGCGCCGGACTTCTCGTTCAGCCTGAAATTCCCCTACTACTTCTGACCGCACCGGGCCCGCGCACGGGCCCGGCATTTGGTTACCGGTTTTGTAGCATCCGACTTTCCCGGCACCAGCCTGTTATCATCCGGCACAATTTTGTGACGGTTTAATGGCATTAAGGAAAGTTTCGTGAACAACCTGCTCGGTCACCCTCGCGCCCGCCTTGCCGCCCTGGCAATCCTGGTGCTGGTGATACCCCTGACCGCGCGCGCCCTGCTGGGCTGGTCCAACCCCTTTGGCTATCTGTCCGACCTCGCCATCGGCAGCCTGTTGGTCCTGCTCCTGCTGCGACGTCCCTGGTGGCTGGCCCTGCCGCTGCTGTTGGCCTGGGGCGGCCTGTGGGTGGCATCCGCCGAGCTGGTCAGCGCCGTCGGCAGGCTGCCCACGGTCGACGACCTGAGCTACCTGATCGACCCGCAGTTCATGGAGAACTCCACCGGCGGCGGGCTGGCCCATGCCTGGCTCCCCGCCGTGCTGGTCACCGGCCTTGGCGCCTGGCTGGCGAGCGTATGGCGATCGCCCCCCAGCGCGTCATTGCCACGACGACTCTGGGCCGTGCCCCTGGCGCTGTTCGGCCTGCACTGGGGCGGCCAGCAACTGGCCCCCTCGGACGCCGACCAATGGCGCCAGTACGGCCTCACCCACCAGGCGCTGTCGACGGCAGTGGGCAAGGTGCAGCATCAGGCCTTGAGCCGTATGGGCCGGGTGCCGGCAGTCACGGCGCTGTCCAGCGCCGGCCTTACCCAGTCCGACCTCAATGGCGTCAAGCTGCTCGACGCACCGGGCAAGGCACGCAACCTGCTGATCATCACCGTCGAGGGCATCCCCGGCGCTTACCTGCGCCCCAACCGCGAGGCACTGGGCAGCCACTACCAGCAGGACCTGATGCCCCGTCTCAGCCAGTGGGCCGAGCGCGGCATGAACACCCCCGACTATGTATTGCACACACACCAGACCATTCGCGGCCTGTACGCGATGCTCTGCGGTGACTACGACAAGCTGGCCAACGGCACGCCCAAGGGGGTCGAGCTGCTGACCCAGCAGCAACGCAACCAGGCCTGCCTGCCGGCCCAGCTGCGCGAGGCCGGCTTCGCCACCCATTACCTGCAAGGCGCCGGGCTGCGTTTCATGGCCAAGGACCGGATCATGCCCCACATCGGCTTCGACACGGTGCATGGGCTGGAGTGGTTCGCCAACGACAACTACCTGGAATTCCCCTGGGGCAAGGATGATCGCGCGTTCTTCGAAGGTGCGCTCGACTACGTCGGCGAGCTGCGCAAGCAACCAAAACCCTGGATGCTCACCCTGCTCACGGTCGGCACCCACCAGCCCTATTCGGCGCCGGAGGCCTATCTGCAACGCTTCGATACACCCAAGCAGGCTGCGGTGGCCTACCTCGACGATGCCCTGGGCAGCTTCCTCGACGGTCTCGCGCGCCAGGGCGTACTGGAAGACACCCTGGTGATCGTCACCTCCGACGAATCCCACGGCATCGATGGCGTGCGCCTGGCCTCGGCCTGGGGCTTCAACCTCACGCTCGCACCGGAGCAGGCCCAACTGCCCAGGCTCAAGCAAGGCACCTACGGCCACGTCGACCTGAGCACCTCGCTGCTCGACTATTTTGCCCTGCCGATCCCTGCTGCCCTGGCCGGGCGCTCGCTGTACCGCGACTACGACAGTGGCCGCGAGATGATCTCCTATACCAATGGCATGCTGCGCTACCACGACGGCCAGGGCACCCTCAGCGAGTGCGATTTCCAGCAACGCTGCCGGCGCTATGCCAGCCCCGGTTTCATTGCCGACCAGGCCAAATTCGTCGGCCGTGGGGACGGCAGCCTCGGGCGGCAGATAGGCCTGCTGGCCGCCAGCCTCGACCAGTCGTTGCTGCAGACTCCGCTCAACCTGCGCTACCAGTTCGGCGGTCCCTCACCCATTGCCCTGGCTGAGCGCATCAAGGATGACTGGGCCGACAACCTGATCGGCGCGCAATACCTGGAGATGCCCGAAGGCACCCGCACCCGGGTACGTCTCAAGGTGCGGGCGCTGGACCCACGCCATGCCGCCTACATCCGGCTCAAGGCCAAGGAGCTTGAGCAGGATGTGCAGCTTGGCTTGCCCGAAGAGATTCGGGTAACGGCCGATGAGCCGCTGGAAATGCAGTTCGACTTCGACAACCCCACCGTGCGCAAGGCGTTTTCCTTCCACCTGTTGGGGTATGGTGGCGGCGAGGTGGAGGTCAGCGACTTCAGCGTGATCACCGAGCTGCCCGACGAGCCGGAGACGATGGAGGAACTGGCGGACGGGCATCTTGCCCAGTCGAGCTGAGGCCCCGCAATCGGGAGCGTGGTTGCTCAACGAATCTGGTGCTTGTGCAACAACCGGTAAAACGTCGGCCGCGACACACCCAGCACCTTGGCCGCGATGCTCAGGTTGTCACTGTGCCGGTTCAGCACATCACACAACGCCTGCCGCTCGGCGCGGTGCTTGTAATCCTCGAGCGTGCCCAGCGGCTGGTCCTGTTCCTGCAGGTCCTGCAGCCCCAGGTCCTGGGCCTCGATCTGCCGCCCTTCGGCCAGCACCAGGCCACGCCGCACCCGGTTGGCCAACTCGCGCACATTGCCCGGCCACTCGTGCCGGCCCATGGCCGCCAAGGCACCGTCGCTGAACGAACGTGGCCGCCTGCCCGTCTCGGCGCTGTAGAACTGCGAGAAATGGCTGGCCAGCATCGACAGGTCGCCATGCCGGTCACGCAGTGGCGCGGTCACCACTTGCAGCACATTCAGGCGGTAGTACAGGTCTTCGCGAAACCGCGCCAAGGCGATGGCCTTTTCCAGGTCCACATGGGTCGCCGCCAGAACCCTGACGTCGACGGCGATGGGTTGATTGCTGCCCACCCGTTCGATGTGTTTTTCCTGAAGAAAGCGCAGCAGGTTGGCCTGTAGCTCCAAAGGCAGGTCACCGATCTCGTCGAGAAACAGGGTGCCACCATTGGCCGCTTCGATGCGCCCCACCTTGCGCTGGTGGGCCCCGGTGAAGGCACCCTTTTCATGGCCAAACAGCTCGGACTGGATCAGGTGTTCCGGTATGGCCCCGCAATTGATGGCAATGAACGGTTTGTCCCAGCGTTGTGATTGCCGGTGCAGGGTGCGCGCCACCAGTTCCTTGCCGGTTCCGCTTTCGCCACGGATCAGCACTGGCGACTCGGTCGGCGCCAGCTTGCCGAGCAACTTGCGCAACTCGCGGATCGGCCGGCTTTCGCCCAGCAGTTCGTGTTCGGGCTCATCGACCCGCACCGCGCCCTTGCCGCGCAGGCGTGCCATGCCAAAGGCACGGCCCAGGGTGACCTGCACCCGGGAGACATCGAACGGCAACGTATGGAAGTCAAAAAACCACTCGCAGACGAAATCGCCGACATTCTGCAGACGCAGTTCCTCGGCGCTGAGCACGGCGATCCACTCGGTATTGCTGCGTTTGATCAGGTCCTTGAGCGCTTCGGGGTGCAGCAGGTGCGAGGCTTGCAAGCGCACCAGGCCTACATCGCAGGGTTGCTCCAGCGCCGCCTCGAGCGTGCAACTTCGGACGTCCCAGCCGACACTGCGCAAGCCCGGCAACAGGCGGTGGCAATCGTCGCAGGGGTCGACGATCAGCAGGCGGCGGTGGGATGCAGGTTCAAGCATGACCTTTCCTTGGCGCCAGTTATTGGTTTTTTACCTATAAACAGACAGTTGCGACGCCCGAATTAACAGTAGCAATGAACTTGACGCTCCCCACTACCGTTGGTCAGCCCGCCAGCCGTGTGCCCGGCACACTCGGGAATTATCTCAACCCTTGCGCGTCTGAGGCGGGAGCGACACGCACGGGCGAATGAATCGTCAATAAAAAATTTCAAAACCTTGTGACTTGAACCCTGACCTGGAGCATCAGTACAAATAACCCCGCGCTGTAGAGTGTTCAGGAATAACACCGCGGAACAATATTTCGCTGTTTGGGACCATGAGAGAGACCGAACCATGAATGCCCCGCTCCGTGTCAACGAAGCACTGCTGATCGCCGACCACGCCTTCGAACCCTTCCAGTGCGTAGCCTGGGATGCACCCAACGGTACTGGTGAGCTGAGCCTGGCAGTGATCGACCGGACCAGCACCCGTATCGGCAGCAAACAAGTGTCCTCGCGCGTCTATTCCGACCCTGCGCAATGGGCCAGTCTGATCGAGGAAGTGCGCGCCGAACTTTCCGGCAAAGGTTACGACCTGCAACCCTGGTCGATGCCAAAGTAACAAGGCTGCCTGTTACAAAGTGCGTGGCTGCCACGCACTTTGGCAACTTTCCCCAAATACGGGGATAACTTTTTCAATTGCGACATCCTGTCGCAGCTGCCTGCTTAATTGATCACGCTGAACTGCTCGATATGCCGATATTCGGCATGCAGTTGTTCGGCCAGTTGTCGTGCGCGGCCCACACGCACCGCCGCCATTTCCATATCCACCAGCAACGTGCCGCACGGTAACGGCTGCAACTGCGCCGCCGATTGCAGGCGACCATCGGTCAGCACCAGGCAACGCTGGGTCTCCAGGGGCAGGCGCTTGCCCCGCGCCAACAACCAACGACGCGCCTCTTCCAGCGCCGCCGGCAACGGCGTGCCACCGCCCGCCCCCAGCGCCTGCAGCCAGGGCTGCAACGCCGCCGAGGCTTTCAGGCCATGCCGTTGCCATTGCGGCTTGTCGCCACTGGCCGTGAGCAGGGCCAGGCGTGCCCGCTGCCGATAGGCCTCATCGAACAGTCCGGCCAGCAGGCCCTTGGCCTGGGTCAGCGCCTGGTTGCGGCGGGTGGAAGCCGAGGCATCGACGATCACCAGCCAGAGTTCCGGCGCCTGTGCCTGGCGTTTTTGCCAGCACAGTTCGCGGCGCAGGCGCGGCCGCCCCTTGAGCAAGGTCGGCAGCCAGGCGATGCGGCCTGCCTCGGCCGCACGCGGGCGGCCCCGGGCGCTACCTGTCAAATTGCCGGCACGGGGTCTGGCATCCGCCGCCTGGGCGTGGCGCGAGCGGATGCTCAGGGCTTTTTTGCCCAGTTCGGCACCTCGCGGCGTGCGCCCGTCGCCACCGGCTGGGGCGGCAACGCGCCCCAGTCGCCCTGCCCGCCTTGCGCTTGCTGCGGCCGAGGTGGCTCGCCCGCCGTGGCGGCCTGCGCTTGCGGTGCGTGGGCGCGACGGCGATGGCGCAAGGCAAACTCGGCCACCGCCTCCACATCCGCTTCCTCGATCACTGTATTGCCACGCCAGGCGGCGTGGGCCCGTGCCGCGCGCAGCCAGACCAGGTCGGCGCGCATGCCGTCCACCCCGGCGGCAAAGCAGCGCTCGGTGATCCAGGCCAGGGCCTGGTCGTCCAGGGCGATCGACGCCAATTGCTCGCGCGCGGCCTGGCAACGCTGGCGCAGCTCGGCCTGCTGGGGTGCCCACTGGGCACAGAACGCCTGTGGGTCGCTGTCGAAGGCCAGCCGACGGCGAATGATCTGCTGCCGTGCTTCGGGCGCGGGCAGGCCCTCCAAGGCCACGTTCAGGCCAAACCGGTCGAGCAGTTGTGGCCGCAGCTCGCCCTCCTCCGGGTTCATGGTACCGATCAGCACGAACCGGGCGGCGTGCCGATGGGAGATGCCATCGCGCTCGATGCGATTGGTCCCGCTGGCAGCTACATCCAGCAGCAGGTCCACCAAGGGATCGGGCAGCAGATTCACTTCATCGACGTACAGTACGCCACCGTCGGCATGGGCCAGCACACCCGGCGAGAACCGCGCCTGGCCCTGGCTCAAAGCGGCATCGAGGTCGAGGGTGCCGACCAGACGCTCTTCGGTCGCCCCCAGTGGCAGGGTCACGAACGGCCCGCCGCCCAGCAGGTCGGCCAGGCCCCGTGCCAGGGTGCTCTTGGCCATGCCCCGAGGGCCTTCGATCAGTACGCCACCGATTTTCGGGTCGATCGCGGTCAGGCACAGGGCCAGCTTGAGGTCGTCGGCGCCGACCACGGCGGCCAGGGGAAATTGTACGGGTTCGCTCATGTTCAGCTGTCTTCCTCGCCGGCGAGCAACTGCTGCTCGAGGCTCTCGCGATAGTCGCCCGGCTCCTGCCACAACCCGCGCTGCTGGGCTTCCAGCAAGCGCTCGGTAAGGTCGCGCAGGGCTTCGGGGTTGTGCTCGCGCATGAAATCACGGGTGGCCGGGTCGAGCACATAGGCGTCGGCCAGGCCCTGGTAATGATGGTCGTCGATCAGGTGGGTGGTGGCGTCGAAGGCAAACAGGTTGTCGACCGTCGCCGCCAGCTCGAATGCACCTTTATAGCCATGACGCTTGGCGCCGTCGATCCATTTCGGATTGAGCGCGCGGGCACGGATCACTCGGTTGAGTTCTTCCTTCAGGGTCCGCACCCGCGGCCGGTCGGCCTGGCTGTGATCGCCGTGGTAACTGGCCCGCGAGGTGCCGGCCAGGGTTTCGGCGGCCGCCAGCATGCCGCCCTGGAACTGGTAGTAGTCGTTGGAGTCGAGCAGGTCATGCTCGTGGTTGTCCTGGTTCTGCAGCACCGCCTGTACCTGCGCCAGGCGCTGGGCGAATGCGGCGCGGGCCGGCGTGCCCTCGTCGCTGGCGCCGTAGGCGTAGCCACCATGGTTGAGGTAGACCTCGGCCAGGTCGTCGCGGCTGTGCCACAGGCGCCCGTCGATGGCGTTCTGCACGCCCGCTCCGTATGCCCCCGGCTTGGCTCCGAACACCCGCCAGCCGGCCTGCCGCGCCGCCTGCTCCAGCGCCATGCCGGCGCCGAGCAACGCTTCACGCTCGGCGCGCACCCGGGCGGCCAGGGGGTTCAGCTCGTCCGGCTCGTCCAGCGCGGCCACTGCCTGCACCGCGGCGTCGAACAGGCGGATCAGGTTGCCGAAGGCGTCACGGAAGAAACCCGACACCCGCAGCGTCACATCCACCCGCGGCCGGTCTAGCAGGCTCAATGGCAGGATCTCGAAGTCGTCAACCCGCTGGCTGCCGGTGGCCCACACCGGACGCACGCCCATCAGCGCCAAGGCCTGGGCGATGTCGTCGCCACCGGTGCGCATGGTCGCCGTGCCCCACACCGACAGCCCCAGCTGACGCAAGTGGTCGCCGTGGTCCTGCAGGTGGCGCTCGAGGATCAGGTTGGCCGAGGCGAACCCCAGGCGCCAGGCCGTGGTGGTCGGCAGGTTGCGCACATCGACGGTGTAGAAGTTGCGCCCGGTGGGCAACACGTCCAGGCGGCCACGGCTGGGCGCGCCACTGGGCCCGGCCGGGACGAAACGCCCGGCCAGCGCGGCCAGCAGGCCGTCGATCTCGGCGGCGCCACAGGCGTCCAGGTCCGGCGCGATCTGTTCGACCAGCGCCTGCAACACCTCGCGTACCGGTGCCCAGCCGTCTTCATCCGGCAACGCCGCAGCCCCTTGCAATGCCTGCTCGATCAATGTCAGCGCGAGGCACTCCAGACGCTCACGGGTATCACCACAGGTGCGCCATGCGCTGTTGTCGAGTTGCAGCAGCAGGCCCGGGCGCGGCCCGTCCCAGGCCTGCCCCAGGTCGCAGTCCAACGGATCGAAGCCCAACGCCAAGGCCTTGGCCAGCACGCGAATCAGGCTGGCATTGCCGCCCTTGCCATCCCCCCGCGCCACCCGCACCAGGGCCAGCAGCGTGTCGCTGCGCAGGCGCCCCTGGGGCGACTGGCCGAACACATGCAGGCCATCGCGGATCTGCGACTCCTTGAGGTCGCACAGGTAGGTATCCAGGCGCGGCAACCACACCGCAGCATCCTCCAACTGCCCTTCAAGCTGCAGTTCGCGGTCGATGTGGTTGGCCTTGACCAGTGCGAGGATGTCGCGCTGCAACTCGTTGGCGCGACGTGGATCGAGCAACTGCGCTTCGTAGTACTCGTCGGCCAGCTGTTCCAGGTGGCGCAGCGGGCCGTAGGTCTCGGCGCGGGTCAATGGCGGCATCAGGTGGTCGATGATCACCGCCTGGGTACGGCGCTTGGCCTGGGCGCCCTCGCCTGGGTCATTGACAATGAACGGATAGATGTTGGGCAGCGGCCCGAGCAACGCGTCTGGCCAGCATTCGGCGGACAGCCCCACGCCCTTGCCTGGCAGCCATTCCAGATTGCCGTGCTTGCCGACATGGATCAGCGCATCGGCGGCGTAGCCGTTGCGCAACCAGAAGTGGAACGCCAGGTAGCCGTGCGGCGGCACCAGGTCCGGGTCGTGGTACACGGCGCTGTGGTCCACCTGGTAGCCCCGCGCCGGCTGGATGCCGACGAAGGTCAGGCCGTAGCGCAAGCCGGCGACCATCATGCGCCCGCTGCGGAACATCGGGTCCTGCTCGGGCGGCCCCCAGCGCTCCAGCACGGCGCGCTGGTTGGCCTCGGGCAACGCGGCGAAGGCGCTGTGGTAGTCGGCCAGGGCCAGGCTCTGGGCGCAAGGGCGCTGGTCAAGGTGATCGAGGTCGTTGGTGACACCGCCAAGCAACTGATGGATCAACTCGGTGCCGCTGTCGGGCAGGCCGGCTACCGGGTAACCCTGCGCCTGCAGGGCCTTGAGGATATTCAACGCCGCGCCTGGGGTGTCGAGGCCGACACCATTGCCGATGCGCCCGTCGCGAGTCGGGTAGTTGGCCAGCACCAGGGCCACGCGCTTCTCCTGGTTGTCCAGGCGCGCCAGTGTCACCCAGCGCCGCGCCAGTTCAGCGACGAAATCCATGCGTTCGGGGTGGGCGCGGTAGCAGACCACGTCGGACTGGCTGCGCTCACTGCGCCAGGCCAGGTCCTTGAAGCTCACCGGCCGGGTGATGATGCGCCCGTCCAGCTCGGGCAAGGCGATGTGCATCGCCAGGTCGCGGGCGCCGAGGCCCTGCTCGCTTTGCTCCCAGCCGGGCTGGTTGTCCTGGGCGCAGATCGCCTGCAACACCGGCACGTCGCGACGCAGCGGGCGCAGATTGGGCTGTTCGGGGCTGGACAGGGCAAAACCTGTGGTGTTGATCACCACCTCGGCCTGCACTTCGTCGAGCCAGGCCTCGACCTGGTCCAGGCACGCGCGTTCCTTGAGGCTGGCCACGGCGATCGGTAAGGGATTCAAGCCGCAAGCCTGCAGGCGCTGGCAGAACACATCGATGAAGGCGGTGTTGGCTGCCTGCAGGTGGGAGCGATAAAACAGCAGCGGCGCCACTGGATACTCCGGATGCCATTCGGCGTACCAGTCCTCGAGCCGTGCGCTGGCCTTGGCCGGGTGGTAGACCACCGTGCGCGGCAAAGGCTGCGGCTCGTCCCAGGGGTAGGCGCGCCCCAGCCACTGGCTGGCCAGGCAGTTGAACAGGTTCAGTGCATTGGCCTTGCCACCCTGGCGCAGGAAATGCCAGAGGCGCTCGGCCTGTTCACCGCCCACCGTGCCCAGTCCGGTCAGCTCCGGGTCGGGACGGTCGTCGCCGGGTACCAGGATCAGCTGTACGCCACGGGCCGCCAACTCGACCAGTTGTTCGACACCATAGCGCCAGTAACCGACACCGCCATGCAGCGACACCAGGATCACCTTGGCATGGCGCAGCACCTGGTCGACATACAGGTCGACCGAGGCATGGTTCTGCACCTGCATCGGGTTGGCCAGGCGCACGCTGGGGAAATCCGCCGGCAACTGCTCGGCGGTTTCGGCAAGCAGCGCCAGGTGTGAATCACCGCTGCAGAGGATCACCAGTTCGGCGGGGGTCTGGCCGAGGTCGGCGATGCTGTCGTCCGGCACAAAGCCGCCGGGCTGGGTCCGCAGCAGGTGCATGGGTCAGGCGCCCAGGGCCTGGCGCAGGCGCGCTTCCAGCTGGGTCGCGTCCAGGTCCTGGCCGATCAGCACCAGGCGGGTGATCCGTGGCTCCTCGCTGCGCCATGCACGGTCGAAATGCTTGTCGAAGCGGGTGCCCACGCCCTGGATCAGCAGGCGCATCGGCTTGCCGGGAATGGCGGCGAAGCCCTTGGCGCGCAGGATGCCGAACTCGGTAACCAGTTGCGTCAAGGCATCGAGCAGCAGGCTTTCGTCAGCCTCGGGCAGGTCGATGGAGATCGAGTCGAAGGCGTCGTGGTCATGGTCGTCATGGTCATCGCCGTCGTGATGGCTGTCGTGGTGGGTGCGGCGGCCGTCGATATGCGCCTCGGACTCGGCGCCCACGCCCAGCAGCACCTCCAGTGGCAGGCGGCCGCTGCTGGCCTCGATCACCTTGACCGCCGGCGGCAGTTCCTCGGCCACTTCGGCACGGACCTTGGCCAGGCCCTCGGCATCGATCAGGTCGGCCTTGTTCAGTACCACCAGGTCGGCGCTGGCCAGTTGGTCGGCGAACAGTTCGTGCAGCGGCGACTCATGGTCGAGATTAGGGTCGAGCTTGCGCTGGGCATCGACCTGGTCCGGGTAGGCGGCAAAGGTACCGGCGGCCACGGCCGGGCTGTCGACCACGGTGATCACCGCGTCGACCGTGCAGGCGTTGCGGATTTCCGGCCACTGGAAGGCCTGTACCAGCGGCTTGGGCAAGGCCAGGCCGCTGGTTTCGATAAGGATATGGTCGAGGTCGCCGCGGCGCGCCACCAGCTCGCGCATCACCGGGAAGAACTCCTCCTGCACGGTGCAGCACAGGCAGCCATTGGCCAACTCGTAGACGCGGCCATTGGCCTCTTCCTCGGAGCAGCCGATGCTGCATTGCTTGAGGATCTCGCCATCGATGCCCAGCTCGCCGAACTCGTTGACGATCACCGCGATGCGGCGGCCCTGGGCGTTGTCGAGCATATGGCGCAGCAAGGTGGTCTTGCCCGAGCCGAGGAAGCCGGTAACGATGGTGACGGGGAGCTTGGCCAGTGTTTTCATGTCGCGATGCCCTTGGCAGCAATGGCGCGGGCATGCAGGACGACAGCCACGGCCCGTGTCGGCCTGGCTGTTTCGCCACCGGATCACCCCGCCCGGTTGAAAGTCGAAAACGTTGCGAGGCAGGTCTCCTGGCTTGCACCGCCGGCCATCAAAGCCGGTGGGATGGCGCCTTCCCGCGCGTGCGCAGTGGCTGTGCCGAACCCTTCAGTGCCTACAGTTGCGGGGGCAGCCGCGGCTTGTACCGCGTTCCCGTCTTAGCCCGGGCCAGCGCCCGGGAACCTCGAACCGGCAAGGCTACGCAGTGCCTGCCTGGCGGTCAACCGCCGCGGCGATTGACGCAGGCCCGGCCCCGTGATTTGCTAGCGCATTGCGTTCAGGTGCCCCCAACGGGGGTGAAACGGGAAACCGGTGCGTCGCGCCTCCTTGAAGAGGGCGACAAGGCCGGTGCTGCCCCCGCAACGGTAAGCGAGAGAAGCGTCCAGACCACTGTGCCCATCGTGCGGCATGGGAAGGTGGCGCTTGATCGATGGAGCCCCGCTCCACCTCGCCAGCCCGGAGACCGGCCTGACATGCTTGCAGAACACCCCGCGGTGGGCGGGCGCTGTCGTATCACCTGGGCCAGCCGTGCCCGGGGGCGTCGCGCCTGCCCGTTGCCACAACAAAAGCAGCAGAGGAACGCGTCATGCCCATCACCCACGCCAAACCCAGTATCGCCACCCCCGTCAGTCTCAGCCAGCGCCTGATCGTCGCGGTCGGCGCCAGCCTGCTGGGCCTGTGCCTGGTGTACTTCGCCGGTTTCTCGCACATCGAGGCGGTGCACAACGCCGCCCACGACACCCGCCACAGCGCCGCCTTCCCTTGCCACTGAGTACACCCGCATGATCACGCGCATCGCCCGTACCGCGGGTTTCAGCGGCCTGCTCGCCGCCCTGCTGCTGACCCTCCTGCAAAGCTTCTGGGTCGCCCCGTTGATTCTCCAGGCGGAAACCTATGAAACCGCCGCCCCCGCCGCTGAACATCATGAACATGGCGAGGCCGCCGCGCCTCATGAGCACAGCGCCGAGGCCTGGGCACCCGAAGATGGCTGGCAGCGTATCCTGTCCACCACCGGCGGCAACCTGGTGGTCGCCGTCGGCTTCGCCCTGATCCTCGCCGCGCTGTACAGCCTCCGCGCCCCGGGCCGCGTGGCCACCGGCGCACTGTGGGGCCTGGCGGGCTTCGCCGTGTTCTGCCTGGCGCCGACCCTGGGCCTGCCACCGGAACTGCCAGGAACAGCGGCCGCCGACCTCGGCCAGCGCCAGACCTGGTGGATCGGCACCGCCGCCGCCACCGCCGCCGGCCTGGCGTTGCTGGTGTTCGCCCAGCACTGGCTGTTCAAGGTGCTCGGCGTCGCCCTGCTGGTGATCCCGCACCTGATCGGCGCGCCACAGCCAGCGGTTCATGAAAGCCTGGCCCCCGAGGCGCTGGAGACCCAGTTCAAGATCGCTTCGTGGCTGACCAACGCCGCGTTCTGGTTGGCCCTGGGCCTGCTCAGCGCCTGGTTGTTCCGCCGCTCCAGCCAGCACTGATGCGCGACCTTGCTCCCCAGCCGGCGTTGTATGCCGGCTTTGGTTGCCGCCGTGGCTGTCCGGTCGAGACGCTCGCGGTGCTGCTGCGCCAGACCCTGACCAACCACGCCCTGCCCCTGTCGGCGCTGAAGGCAATCGCCAGCATCGAACCCAAGGCGCGCGAGCCCGGCCTGCTGGCACTGGCCGAGCGGCTCGGGTTGCCGTTCATCTGCTTCGACAGCAGCCACTTGTCGACCTTCGAAGCGCTGCTCAGTCAGCGCTCGACAACGGTGTACGCCCAGACCGGCTGCTGGGGCGTCGCCGAAAGCGCAGCCCTGGCCCTGGCCGGCCGTACCGGCGTTGCGCCGCGCCTGCATGTGCCAAGGCAAAGGCTCGGCGGCGCTACCCTGGCCCTGGCCATCGGCGGATAATCCGCCTCTTTACCTGCAAGGAACCTCCATGACGGTCTATTTCATCGGTGCCGGCCCCGGCGATCCCGAGCTGATCACGGTCAAGGGCCAGCGCCTTGTCCGACAGTGCCCGGTAATCATCTACGCAGGCTCGCTGGTACCTGCTGCAGTGCTCGAGGGGCATCAGGCGCACACCGTCATCAACAGCGCCGAGCTGCACCTGGAGCAGATCATCGAGGCCATGCGCCAGGCCCATGCCAACGGCCAGGACGTGGCCCGCGTGCACAGCGGCGACCCTAGCCTGTACGGCGCCATCGGCGAACAGATCCGCCACCTGCGTGAGTCGGGCATCGATTACCAGATCATCCCCGGAGTCACCGCCACTGCCGCCAGCGCCGCGCTGCTGGGTTGCGAGCTGACACTGCCGGACGTGGCGCAGACGGTGATCCTCACCCGCTACGGCGACAACTCGCCGATGCCCGCCGGTGAACAGCTGGCCGATCTGGCCCGCCATGGCAGCACCCTGGCCATCCACCTGGGTGTACGCCACCTGCCGCGTATCGTCGAGCAACTGCTGCCCCACTATGGCGCCGACTGCCCCATTGCCGTGGTCCATCGTGCCACCTGGCCAGACCAGGATTGGGTCAAGGGCACCCTGGCGGACATCGTCGAGCGCCTGGCAGCCAAGGGCTTCCGGCGTACCGCGCTGATCCTCGTCGGTCATGTCCTGGGCGATGCCCCGTTCGCCGACTCGGCCCTGTACCGCGCCGGTCACGCCCATCTCTACCGCCCCGGCCCGTGAAGCGATTGCCGAGTGAGCGTGGGCGGCGCACACTGGGCCTTCCAACTGGATGGAAACCCTGCCCATGCTCGACCTGCGCCCCAACTGCGAATGCTGTGACACCGACCTCCCTCCCGAAAGTCCGGATGCGCTGATCTGTTCGTTCGAGTGCACCTTCTGTCGTGCCTGTAACGAGCGGCATTTCCATGACCGCTGCCCGAACTGCGGCGGCCAACTGGTGATGCGCCCCACTCGTGTGGGCAAGGTACTGGGCAACAACCCCGCCTCCACCCAGCGAGTGCTCAAGCCGCACGCCCCCTGCGGCTGAGCGCTTGGACCCAAACCTTGTTTGTAGGAATTTTCTACAGCTTGTTGCGGGATTTTCAACACACCTATACTCGCCTATTACCAAGGGTCCTGAATGTCCGTAAGGTGCGCGCTGCCCAGCAAGTCCGCGGCCCGCGCCTGAAATGCAACGCAGGAAGCGGGCTGCACTTTGACAGGAGTGACCTGAATGACATCCGTGCTGTTGGTCGATGACCACCACATTGTGCGACTCGCCGTACGCATGCTGCTTGAACGCGAACGCTTCACCGTCGTGGGTGAAACCGGCAAAGGCAAAGAGGCCGCCCGCCTGGCCGAGCAGACCAGGGCCGATGTGGTTATCCTCGACATCGGCCTGCCCGACCTCGACGGCATGGAAGTGATCAAGCGCCTCAAGCTGATCGACCCGCCCCCACGGATCATGGCCCTGACCGGCCAGCCCGCCGACCTCTACGTGCGCCGCTGCATGGACGCCGGCATCTCGGCCTTCGTCAACAAGGACGAGGACCTCGATGCCCTGGTCTTCGCCCTCAAAGCCCTGGTCAAGGGTTACTCGACCTTTCCGCAGATGGCGGTCAACAGCAATACCCTGGAAAGCGAGACCGAGCGCCTGGCACTGCTTTCCAACCGTGAAATGGAAGTACTGCGCCGGCTCAGCGCCGGCCAGAGCAACAAACTGATCGGCGAGCAGATGAACCTCAGCGCCAAGACCATCAGCACCTACCGCGGCCGGATCATGGAAAAGCTCAAGGTCGAGTCACTGGTGGAAATGGTCGACCTGGCCAAACGCAACAACGTGGCCTGAATCATGATCAAGGGCGCCCTGCTGTGCCTGCTGCTGGCCACGCTGACGTCTTTGCCCGTACAGGGTGAGCCGCACAGCGAAACTCGCCATCTGCTGGCCCGCGCCCTGAGCGCGGCGCCTCCCTTGACGCTGGCGGCAACCGACCGACAGTGGCTTGCTGAGCGCGGAGGCCTGGTACTGGGCAGCTCGCGCCCCGACTATCCCCCCTTCGACATCAACAACAGCCAGTCCGACTACGAGGGCCTGAGCGCGGACTACGCCGGCCTGATCAGCGAGCAGTTGGGCGTGCCGGTCAAAGTGCGTCGCTATCCAAGCCGCGAGCAGGCCCTGGATGCGCTGCGCGCTGGCGAAATCGATCTGCTGGGCAGTTCCAACGCTTTCGAGGCCAACGATGCACAACTGGCTCTCAGCCTGCCCTATGCCGATGACCTGCCAGTTATCGTATCGCGCAAGGACCAGCCCCTGCGCGACGGTGACGACCTGGCCGGCCTGCGCCTGGCCATGGTGGATCATTACCTGCCCATGCAGGCGGTGCGACGCCTCTATCCCGGCGTCCAGCTGAACCTCTATCGCTCGACCCTCGCAGGGGTCGCCGCCGTGGCCCTGGGTCAGGCCGACGCCTACCTGGGTGACGCCATCAGTACCGACTATGCCATTGCCAAAGGTTTCCAGGAAACGGTCAAGGTCGATCATTTCGTCAAGGCCCCGGCCAGCAGCTTCGCCTTTGCCCTGACCCAGGACAACCAGCGCCTGCTGCAACTGGTCGACCTGGCCCTGGGGCGCATCGCCGACAGCGAACGACTGAACATCCTGCGCCGCTGGGCTGGCGGCGGCACCAGCCTGCTGCTTGACCGTCGCCTCGATGCCCTGACCCAGGAGGAGCGCGACTGGATCGCGAAACACCGGCAGATCACGGTGATGATCAACACCACCCTGGCGCCCCTGAGCTTCACCGACGCCCAGCAGCAACCACGGGGTATCGCCCTGAACCTGCTGGAGCGTATCGGCCTGAGCACCGGCCTGCGTTTCAAGGTGGTCGAGTCGGAGTCGTTCGAGGACATGATCGAGCAGGTCGCCCAGGGCAAGGCGGACATGATCGGCGCCATCGGTTACGGCGAGCACCGCGCCCAACGCCTGCGCTACACCCGCCCCTACATGATCAGCCCGCGGGTTCTGGTGGTCCGCCAGGATGCAGCGCCCCTCGATCCGCAGCAACCGCTGCGAGGACTACGGGTGGCCTTGCTGAGGGGATCGCCCTTGCGCGAAGGCCTCGAACGGCAGTACGGCGACCTGCGGACCGTCGAGGTGGAGAACCCCCTGCAGCTGATGGAGGCCGTGGCCAACGGCGATGCCGATGTCGCCCTTGGCTCGCACATCAATGCCAGCTATTTCATCAACCAGGTGTTCAAGCACCGCCTGCGCATTGCCGGCCTGCACGGTGACGAGCCGGCCCTGGCGACCTTCGCCGCAGGCCCCGCGCAGCCGCAATTGCAGGCAATCCTCGACAAGGCCTTGCTAAGCATCCCACCCGACGAGCTGGAGCAACGGGTCAATCGATGGCGAACCAACACCGCAGTCAGCGACAGCCCCTGGCGCAACTACCGCACCCTGGCGCTGCAAGTACTGGTGCTGGCCGCCCTGCTGCTGGCCGGCGTGGCGTTCTGGAACACCTACCTGCGCAAGCTGATCCACCAGCGTAGCGAGGCCCAACGCGCCCTGCAGGAACAACTGGCACTCAGCCGCGGATTGCTCGAACAGTTGCGCCAGGCCAAGGACGATGCCGAGCAGGCCAGCCGGGCGAAAAGCACCTTCCTGGCAGTCATGAGCCACGAAATCCGCACACCGATGAACGCAGTCATCGGCCTGCTCGAGATGGCACTGGAGGACAGCCAGCACGGCCATAGCGACAGCCAGGCGCTGGAGGCGGCCCACGGCTCGGCGATTGGCCTGCTCGACCTGATTGGCGATGTGCTCGACATCTCTCGCATCGAGTCCGGCCACATGACGCTGCAACCGGTAGCTTGCGATCTGGTAGAGCTGATCAGTGCGACCCTGCGGGTTTTCGAAGGCAACGCACGCCTCAAAGGGCTTGCGCTGGGTGCGCTGCTGCCCGCCTCGCCCACTTGGCTGCTGGTCGATCCGCTGCGTTTCAAGCAGGTGCTGTCAAACCTGCTGAGCAACGCGATCAAGTTCACTGACCAGGGCCGGATCGACGTGTCGCTGGCTGTCGCCCCGATTGATGCCGGCCTGCTTGAGGTCAGGCTGCAAATCAAGGACAGCGGCGTGGGGATCAGCAGTAGCGATCAGGCACGTCTGTTCACCAGTTTTTCCCAGGTCGATGGCCGGCAGGCACGCCAGGGGGCGGGCCTGGGCCTGGTGATCAGCCGCGAGCTGTGCGAGCTGATGGGGGGCGAGCTGCACCTGAACAGCATCGAGGGCCTGGGCACCCAGGTCGAAGTGCATCTGCGCCTGCCAGGCGCCGAGCCTCCTGCCACCGAGCCTGCCGGCAAGGCCTTGATCGAAGCCGGTGCTGGCCCGCTGCAAGTCCTGGTCGTGGATGACTACCCCGCCAACCTGTTGCTGCTCGACAAGCAACTGCGCTCGCTGGGTCACCAGGTGACCCTCGCCGACCAGGGCATGGCCGCGCTGTCGCTCTGGCTGGACGGCCATTTCGATGTGGTCATCACCGATTGCAGCATGCCGGTGATGGACGGCCATGAGTTGGCCCGCCAGATTCGTGCACGGGAGCGCGAAGAAAACCTGCCCGCGGTTCGAATCATCGGCGTGACGGCCAATGCCCAGGCCGAGGAACGCCAGCGCTGCCTGGACAACGGCATGGATGAATGCCTGTTCAAGCCGATCGGCCTGCAGGCACTCAAGGCCTGCCTGCCGCGGGCCGCAGAGGCGCCCCGCGCCAGCGGCTTCGACCTGGCGCAACTGCGTCACCTCACCCAGGACGACGATCGGCTGGTCAAGCGCCTGCTGGAGCAACTGGCACAAAGCAGTGCCGAAGACCTCCAGGCATTGCATGCACTGGGCGCCAACCCGCCAGCCGAAGCCCTCGCCCCGGTAGTCCATCGAGTCAAGGGCGGTGCGCGGATGCTCAAGGTCAGGGGCGTGAGGCAGGATTGCGAAGCGCTGGAGCAGGCCATAGCCCTGGGGCAGCCGGTTGAGCAACGGCTCGCCCAGTTACGGTCGAGCCTGCATACCCTGGAGCTCGAACTGCGCCAGAGCCTCAGTGCAATTGAAGGGTCGAATTGATCTGGCTGATGGCGTCCACCACGTGCCGCGAACCCTGCTGGATCTCCATGATCACCGTACCGGCCTCGTTGGCCAGTTCCACACCCAGGCCAGTACGGGTCAGACTTGACTGCATGCTGGCCACGGCGGTCAACGACAGGTCATGGTTCTGCCGCACCACTTCGACGATCTCCAGGGTCGCCTTGCTGGTGCGCGCCGCCAGGTTGCGCACCTCATCGGCGACCACGGCGAAGCCACGGCCATGCTCGCCGGCCCGGGCCGCCTCGATGGCGGCATTGAGCGCCAGCAGGTTGGTCTGGTCGGCGATGCCGCGGATGGTCAGGACGATCTGCCCGATCACCTCGGACTGTTTGCTCACCGCGTCGATGGTGCGGGCGGCGTCGTTGAGTTCGCAAGAGATCTGCTCGATCACCTCGACCGCCTGCTGCACCACCTGTGTCCCCTTGCGCGCGCAGGCGTCGGTCTGCACCGAGCTGGCATGGGCAGCGTCGGCGGCAGTCTGCTGGGTGCTGACCTGGCGGGTAATGTCGCTGGCGAACTTCACCACTTTGTACAGGCGGCCCTTGTTGTCGAAGATGGGGTTGTAGGACGCCTCGAGGTACACGGTCTGGCCTTGCTTGTTGACCCGTTCAAAGCGATGGGAGTGGTACTCGCCACGGTTGAGCGAGGCCCAGAAGTCGCGGTACTGGGCTGACTCGCGCTCGTGCGGCAGGCAGAACAGCCCGTGATGGCGCCCCACCACCTCCTCAAGGCGATAGCCCATGGTATCGAGGAAATTCTGGTTGGCCTTGATCACGCGCCCGGCCGGGGTGAACTCGATCACTGCCATTGAACGGCCGATTGCCTTGAGCAGGCTTTCGCTCTCGTGCTCCTCGATCACGTGGCGGGTGATGTCGGAGGCCACCTTGATCACGCTGGTCACCTGTTGGCGTTCATCGATCACCGGCATGTAGCTGGCCTCCAGCCACACCTCGCGGCCCGCCTTGTCCAGGCGCTCGAACGTACCGCTGATGGCCTTGCCCTCGCCAAGTTCGCGCCAGAGCTGCTGGTACTCGGCGCTCTTGGCGTAGGCCGGGTCGCAGAACAGCCGATGGTGCTTGCCGCGGATCTCGTCGGCGCTGTAGCCCATGGTCTTGCAGAAGTTCTCGTTCGCCTCGAGGATCGTGCCATCCGGCGCGAACTCGATCATCGCCATGGAACGGCTGATCGCTGCCAGCTTCGCCTCCATGCCCGCCAAGGCCTGCCGGCTGCGCTGAATCTCGATCAAGTCGGACTTGCGATGGTACTCGAACATGGACCGGGCCTCCTGTGCTCACGGAATGTCCTGAGCATAGATCGGCGCTGAAGGCATGCAAGCGATCTGATATCACTTTCGCATTAGGCATTTGCGCCGTCTGTCCGCTGGTCATTCGGTTTTGCGGATACGCATCGATACAAACACCTAATGACAATTGCACTGCGTCTAAAACGAACAGGAACTCTCGATTTCACCGCCCATCTTCGAACGCACTGTTTGAATACATCCTGAACAACAGATGGTCAGGGATGTGCTTTGCTAGAGAGAGGAATCAACGGAGCTAGTCTGATGAAGATCGTAGTCACCAGCATCCTCGTCGACGACCAGGCCAAGGCCCATGCCTTCTACCATCATGTCCTGGGCTTCGAGCCCAGGCACGACATCCCCATGGGCAAGTACCGCTGGCTCACCCTCACCTCCCCCAATGATCCCAATGGCGTCGAGTTGCTGCTCGAGCCCGATGCCCATCCTGCGGCGAAGGCCTACAAGGCGGCGCTCAAGCAGGACGGCATCCCTGCCACCTCGTTCGGGGTGCGCGATATCCATGCCGAATACGAGCGCCTGTGCAAGGCGAACGTGCAATTCACCCAGCCACCCACCGACATGGGCCCGGTCACCGTGGCGGTCTTCGATGACACCTGCGGCAACCTGATCCAGATCGCCCAGCGTCACTGATCAGGCCTGCGCCGCCGGCAACCGCAGGGTGGCGCACAACCCCCGCGGCGAGGCATTGTGCAATTGCACGCTACCGTCCAGGCGCTCGATGACGGTGCTCACGATCGACAACCCCAGACCGGCGCCATTGGGCGCGTCCTTGCTGTAGAAACGCTCGAATACCCGCTCCAGGTCGGCCGGATCGATACCAGGGCCTTCGTCCTGCACTTCCAGCACCAATGCCTGTTCCTCGCGGCGCAGGCCCACCCGAACCCGCCCCCCAGAGGGCGAATGGTCCACCGCGTTGGTCACCAGGTTCTGCAGGGCAATGCCCAGTGCGCCGGCATCGCTGTACAACCGGTAGTCGACCCCTTCGGCGATCTCCAGGGAGGGTTCCTGACCACGTTCGAGGATCCACGGGGTCAGCTCCGCCAGGGTCTCGGTGACCAACACAGCGAGGTCGACTTCAGTCCAGTTGCGCTGCGCCAGGCGGGGTTCCAGGCGGGCCAGGGTCAGCAGCTGGTTGACCACCCGGGTCAGGCGGTCGACACCGCCGATCAGATACCCCAGGGCCTTGTTGCGCTCCGCCTCGCCGGTGGCGGCCTGCGCGTTCTGCGCGTGCAGGCGCAGGATCGCCAGCGGCGTGCGCATCTCGTGGGCGGCATCGGCAATGAAACGGTGTTCTCGGCGCAGCATTTGCTCGATCTGCGCCAGCAGCCGATTGATCGCCGCCTGCATTGGTTCGAGCTCTTTGGGCAACGGCACCAACTGCAGGGGGTCCAGGGACTCGGCGTGACGGCCACGGATCACCTGGGCCATGTTCTGCAACGGCTGCAGCCCCCAGCCGATGGCCACCCAGACCAGCAGCGCCAATGCCAGGCTGCCAAGCAAAAACGGCATCAAGGTGTGACGCACGATCCTGTCAATCAGGTCGTAGCGCACATCGTTGCGTTCCCCCACCCAGATCAGCCAGTGCTTCTCCGCCACCGGCAGCACAAAACCACGCCATCGCTGGCCCTGCACCAGCATGTCGGAAAACCCCGGCGTGCTCGGTGGCACCGCGAATGCGGGCGCGCTGGGGGTACGCACCAGCAAGGTAGCGTGGTCGTCCCACACCTGGAAGGCCAGTTTGCTTTCGTAAGGGTGGCCGACCCGGTGCCGCCCCGCCTGGCTCAGCGCCTCGTCGAATGCCTGGTACAGCGCCTGACGGTTCTGTTCCTGCACCGGCAGGCTCATCACCCCCTGCAGCAGGCGAGCGTTCTGCGCCAGATGGGCATCGTATACTTCGGTGATTTCATGCCGGCTGTCGTGGTAGTTGTACAGCGCCAACAGACCGCTGCCGAGCAGCAGCAACAGCATGACCCGCCACAGCGTGCGCTGGCGCAACGAACTCATGCGCGCCCCTCCACCAGGTAGCCGATACCGCGGACCGTGCGGATCAAGCCGTTGAACAGCTTCTTGCGCAACTGGTAGATGTTGACTTCAAGGGTGTTGCTCTCAGGCTCCTCGTCCCAGCCGTAGAGCAACTGGGTCAGGCGCTCGCGGGTGAAGACCTTGCCCGGCTGGGCAAGCAGCTCGTGCAGCAACAGGTACTCCTTGGGCGTGAGTACTACCGGCTGACCGTTGTAGCGCACCTGCTGGGTCGCCGGATCGAGGCTCACGCCGGCATGCTCGATCAGCACCCGGGCTCGCCCTGCGCTGCGCCGTAGCAGAGCGCGCAGGCGGGCCTTGAGTTCGTTGAGGTCGAAGGGTTTTACCAGGTAATCGTCGGCACCGGCATCGAGCCCGGCGATACGATCCTCCAGCCCATCGCGCGCGGTGAGGATCAGCACCGGCATGGCGTTTTCCGCGGCGCGCAGGCACCGCAACAGCGCCAGCCCATCCAGGCGCGGCAACCCCAGGTCCAGCACCAGCACGTCGAAGGTCTCGACGCTCAGCGCGTGCAACGCACTCTGGCCATCCTGCAGCCAGTCCAGGGTGTAGCCCTCCAGGCGCAGGCCATCGCAGATCCCCTCGCCCAACGCGGCGTCATCCTCAACCAGTAGCAGGCGCATGCTCAGTCCTGTTTGTCTTCGATGGCCTTGAGTAAAGCATCGATTTCCCCGCGCCGGCCCTGGTCTGCCAGCGCACGGCCTGGCCGCGGCGCGGCGCGCAGGGCCTTGTCCAGGGCAGTGCGGGCTTCACCATAACGGTTCTGCCGGTACAGGTGGTCGGCCCAGAAGTAGTTGCTGTCGATACCATCGGGGTTGATCGCCAGGGCCTGGCGCAGCATCGCTTCGGCCTTGTCCTGGTCGCCGAAACCCAGGGGCCAGCCCGGTACCCGGTCGTACAACGCCCCCAGGCTGGTGTAGGCCGACCCTTGCAGGGCCTTGGGGTCCAGCGCCAGCGCCTTCTCCAGGCTGGCACGGGCGGCCTTGACTTTGCCCAGCGCGCCGAGCCCGCCGGTGGCACCGGCCCAGCTGCTGTTGACGATACCCTCCCAGATCAACGGCTCCGCCGAGCCCGGGTACTGACGGACAAACCCCGCCGCGTCCACGGCCAGCGCCTCGAAGGCTTTGGCGCGCTGCCCTTCGGGCAGTTGGTACTGAATCTGCGCCCAGCGCTGTTGCACCTCGCTCAGGCGTTGGTTGCCGGCCTGGTCGAGGGCCCAGACAAAGGGCGAAAAGGCCAGCACACTGGCCAATAGCAGACGTTTCATTTGCCTGACTCCTTGCCCGGATGGGCGCTAAAGCGGCGAATCAGCGGCAGTTGCTTGCGCAGGGCACGATCAACCAGCCCGGGCAGCATGCCGTTCAAGCGCACGAAGAGTTTTTCCGGCCAGCCCAGGTACAGCTCGCTGCGCTCGGCCTGGACCGCGTCGAGCACCGCGCGGGCCACATCCCGTGGCTGGTCCACGCCCACCTTCAGCGCCTGGTTGAGCGCCGTGGCGGCATTGCTGTTCATCGCCGTGCGCGTTGCCCGTGGCGCGGCGTACAGCACATTCACCGGGGTGTCGGCCAGTTCGCGGCGCAGCGCTTCGGAAAAGCCGCGCAGGGCGAACTTGCTGGCGCAGTAGGCGGCATAGCCGGGGTAGCCGATCGAGCCATAGGTGGAGCCAACATTGACCACCAGAGCCCTAGGCTGATCGCGTAGCAGTGGCAGGCAGGCACGGGTCAGTTGCAGCGCGGCCTTGAGGTTGATATCCAGCAGCTCGTCGAGCGCCGCCTCGTCAAGCTGGTCGAGCAAGGCGAAGCGATTGATCCCGGCGGCGTTGATCAGCACGTTGACGCCCCCCATGGACCGCGCGGCTGCCAGCACGTCCTGGCGACTCTGGGCACAGCGCAGGTCGGCCGCTTGCCAACGCAATTGTTGCGGAAAACGGTTCATCAACTGCGCCAGCTGGCCCAGGTGCCGGCTCACGGCCAGCACCCGTGCGCCAGCGACACATAGCTGCTCGGCCAGTTCCAGGCCGATCCCGCCACTGGCCCCGGTCAGCACCACCACGCAGTCAGGCAAGCGCATGCCGCACCTCGCTCTGGCCTGCCCGTGGCAGGTGCTGGAACATTTCGCTGTACAGGCGGTACACCACCTTGGCGGCATGGATCACCGCCTGCTGATCGCCACTGTCGTCCAGGCGATCCATCAGGCTGCGGTAGGTCACCATATGGTCCTGGTCGAGGGCGCCATGGGAATTGAGGTAGCTGAACGCTTCGTCCGGGAGCCCCAGGCTACCCTGTATCCTGCCGGCGGCCTGGGTGGCCAGGGCGATACTGGTACCCTCGAGTACATTGACCATGCCGAACAGCCCCACCGGGTTGCCCCGGGCGATCAGGTCGTAGAGGAACGCGACCATCAGCTCGATCGACAACGCAGGACGACCGTCGCGGACCTTGTCCGGGTCACCGCCACAGGCGGCGATGTCGTTGAGGATCCAGCGTTCGTGACCGTATTCCTCGTCGATGTATTCACACACGGCGCCACGCAGCCACTCCAGACGCGACGGCAGACGGGCGCCACAGGCCATCATCAACGGAACGGTATGGCGCACATGGTGGTAGGCCTGGGCCAGGAAGGCCACATAACCCTCCACGCTCACCACCCCACCCAGGGCATCGCGGATCACCGGGACACCGAACAGCGCTTCGCGCTCGCGGGCGGTCTGTGCTTGCAGGTTTTCGAAAAAGGACATGGCGAACCTCATGCTTGTTGAAGAACGGACAACAGGGACTGGTAATGCAGCAGGATCGCCTCGCGGCGTGGGCGGCCATTGGGCGTGAGGGTCCCCGCCTCGGCATTCAACGGCTCAGACAAGCGTCGCCAGGCATGTACCCGGGCATAGTCCGGCAGGCCATCGTTGCACTGGCGAACCGCCCGCTCGATCTGTTCGTCGCTGGCCTGCGAGTCCAGCGGCCAGAGCAACGCCAGGTTGCCCGGCAGGCCCTCGCCGTGCACGAAGGCCTGGGCGATGACCCCTCCCTGGGTCAGCTCGGCCTCGACCCATTCAGGGTTGACGTTACGCCCGAAGCTGGTGATGAACTGGTGCTTCTTGCGCCCGGCCAGGTGCAGGTAGCCGTCGCGATCAAGCTGGCCGAGGTCGCCGGTCGGCCACCACTGGCCGTCGAACACAGGCTCGCCGAGGTAACCGAGCAAGGTCGAGCCGGCCACCAGCACCTCGCCGTCCTCGGCAATGCGCACCTGCACATGGGGCAGCGGCCGGCCGGCACTGCCCGGACGCAGCGCCCCGGGGCGGTTCAGGCACACTACCGATGCGCACTCGGACAAGCCGTAGCCTTCGTACACCGGCAGGCCCACCGCAGCAGCACGCGCCAGCAGGCTGGCGGCCACCCGGGCACCGCCCACGGCGACAAAACGCAACGGACCGACACGCATGACCCCGCGCTCGATGGCCGTGACCAGCCCCAGCAAAAGCTGCGGGACCAGGATCAGGCTCTCTGCGCCGCTCAGGGCGATCGCCCCGAGCAGACGCGCGAAGTCCACCTGGCTGGCGCCGCGGATGCCCAGTTGCGCCTGCGGATAGAGCATGACCACGGCGCCGGCCAGAAGCGCCGCGTACACCCCCAGGTTTTCCAGCAACACCGCCAGCGGCAGCACGGCCAGGTACTTGCCCGGCGCCGCCTCACGGCTGGCCGTTTCCAGCTCGCGGGCGACCTGCAGCATCGACGCGGCTCCCAGGCAAACGCCCTTGGGCGCACCGGTACTGCCGGAGGTGTAGGTGATCTTGGCGGTGCCGTGCGGCAGTCGCGGTGACGCAAGCGGGTCACGGTGCCAGAACCGCGTGCCGCGAGTGAAACCACAGGCTTGCAGCTCATCGGCCAGCGCGCTGTCGGCCAGCACCAGTGACACGCCACCCTGCGTCAGGCAGTGGCGCCGCTGGGCCGCGCTGAAAAAGCCCGGCAGCAGCAGGATCGGGCGCTCGGCCAGTAACGCGGCAAGGTCCCACAGCAGGGCTTGCGGGCCGTTATCCACTGCCAGGGCGAAGGTGCCGGCAGGTTGTTCGCGCAGCCAGTGCACCCGCTGGCGAACCTCACCCAGCAACTGCGCATAGCTGAAACGTTCATCACTGCCCAGCAGCGCCGGTTGCTCGCCACGGTGGCGGGCATGGACCTGCAGCGTTTCGAAGAACGCCTCGATGTCATGCGGCATGACCGCTCTCCTGCTTCGCCACCGGCAGGCCCAGCCGTTCGAACATGCCCGCACGGGCCAGTGCCGCGTGGCCTAGCCCGATATTGCCGACGAATACCTGGGGTTGCTGTGCGTAGTAACTGCCCCAACTGCCGGACTCCTCGCCCAGACGGTGGGCAGCCGCCTGCGCCACGACCGTGGGCTCCAGCCCCAGTCGGCGGAAACTGTTGAGCAAGGTCGCCGCGCCAGTGAATGCCACCCACTGCAGGCCGCGTGCCGCCAGCAGCCAGGTCACCGCGACGATCATGATCCGCGCGCTGCCGGCACTGAGCGCCGCCAGGTTGCCCACTTCCACCAGCTGCTCTCGGGTGACCGACCCCGCCGCCACGTTCGCCACGGCGCTTTCCAGCGGCACATCGAGGTAGCGCTCCAGGAACAACGGCGCACTGCCGGCCAGGCGTAAGCCGGCGGCGGCGATCAGCCGGTCATGGCGATCATGCAGCCCCAGCAGTTCGGGCAGGTAATGATGCACGTCAGCGTGATGCACACAGGCGAAGCGCGCGTGAATGAACCGCTCCAGTTCGAGTCGACCTGGCGTACCCGGCCCATGCAGCAGAAGTCGGGCCTGGTGTTGCGCATGGCAGCCAATGGCCACGGGAAACAGGGTGTTCCAATTCAGCTCGGTCATGACGGGCCCCCGCTCATTTCAGTGGAGGCAGTATCGAGGGCGAATCTGAAGCCAGTCTGAAGTGTCGCTATCGCGAGTGATGGCGCCCCTCGCTGGGGCTGCTACATTGCTGACTTCCCCCGGCGCAGCAAGAACCAAGGACACCCCATGCGCTACGAATTCAGCGAAGTGCTCAACGACCTGGTCGACTATTTCCTGCTGGGCGATATCCAGTTGCTCGAACAGTTCAAGGAAGACCAAGACCTGCCCGACGACCTGGCGCGCGCCTTCACCCGCGGCGACAGTGGCGACCTGGCGGTGCAGCAAGGCGTGATCCTGCCGCTGGCCGGCGTCGACAACCTGCCCTACCGCATCCTGTTCACCCTCGACGAACGCACCCCGGCACTGCTCGAGCCTGGCAGCCGCCTCAAGCATCGTCGCCAGGGCCATGTGCTAAGGGTCGAACACGGCGCGGTGATGCTCTTCACCTGGCGCATCCTGCAGCACTTCACCAACAAGACCCTGGGTGATCTGCTGGCGCGCTACCAGGAGCCGGGGCGGCCGATCATCGAACTGGACAACGGCTGGTACTCGGTGGAAGTGCTCGCGGGCGCCGTGGTGCGCGACGGATTGTACGAACCGGCGTTCGAATTCGTCATGAAAAAGGCCTATGCGCGCCCACAGGCCTCGGAGGTGGATGTCGGCTACCGGTATAGCTTGCGCGGTTACTTCGACTGACCAGGGCCGCTCCTGCAGCGAGGGCGTGAATCGGGCGACTTCTGCAGGAGCGGACCTTCATCCTTCAGGTGTGATGGATATCCCGGTCCTTGGTCTCAGGCAGGAAGAAGATGCCCAACACCGCGGTCATCACCGCAATGACGATCGGATACCACAGCCCGTAGTAGATGTCCCCGGTCGCCGCCACCATGGCGAAGGCCACCGTTGGCAGAAAACCACCGAACCAGCCGTTGCCGATGTGATACGGCAGCGACATCGAGGTGTAGCGGATCCGCGCCGGGAACAGCTCCACCAGCCAGGCGGCGATCGGCCCATAGACCATGGTCACGTATATCACCAGGATGGTCAGCAGCAGCAACACCATCGGGTAATGGATCTTCGCAGGGTCCGCCTTCTCGGGATAACCGGCCTCTTTCAGGGCGCCGGTCAGCGTGGCGGTGAAAGCGTCGGCCTGAGTCTTCAGTTCAGCCGCGGCCAGACCGGTCCCCTCGAAACTCGGGATCACCCGCTCGCCGATACGGATCTGCGCCACGCTGCCAGGCTCGGCCTTTTCGTTCTCGTACGGGATCGCCCGCTTGGCCAGCAGGCTCTTGGCAATGTCGCAGGAACTGGTGAAGCGGGCCTTGCCCACCGGGTCGAACTGGAAGGCGCACTGCCCGGGGTCGGCCACCACCACGACCGGGTTCTGCTCCTGGGCGACGAACACATCCGGGTTGCCGTACTCGGTCAGCGCCTTGAAGATCGGGAAATAGGTCAACGCGGCAATGATGCAGCCGGCCATGATGATCTTCTTGCGCCCGATGCGGTCGGACAGGCTGCCGAAGACGATGAAGAACGGCGTGCCGATCAGCAGGGAACCTGCGATCAGCAGGTTGGCGGTCTGCGGGTCGATCTTCAGTGTCTGCAGCAGGAAGAACAGCGCGTAGAACTGCCCGGTGTACCACACCACCGCCTGGCCGGCGGTGCCACCGAGTAGCGCCATGATCACCACCTTGAGGTTGTCCCAACGGGCGAACGATTCGGTCAGCGGCGCCTTCGACGCCTTGCCCTCGGCCTTCATCTTCATGAACACCGGCGACTCGTTGAGTTGCAGGCGGATGTACACCGAGATTGCCAGCAGCAGGATCGACAGCAGGAATGGTATCCGCCAGCCCCAGTCCTCGAACGCCTCGGTGCCCATGGCCGTACGACAGGCCAGGATCACCAGCAGCGACAGGAACAGCCCGAGGGTGGCGGTGGTCTGGATCCACGCGGTGAAGAACCCGCGCTTGCCCTTGGGCGCATGCTCGGCCACATAGGTGGCAGCGCCGCCGTACTCCCCACCCAATGCCAGCCCCTGCAACAGCCGCAGGGTGATGAGGATCACCGGCGCGGCCACGCCGATCGTCGCATAGCTGGGCAGCAACCCGACCACCGCGGTGGACACGCCCATGATCACGATGGTGATGAGGAAGGTGTGCTTGCGCCCGATCATGTCGCCCAGGCGACCGAACACGATGGCGCCGAACGGCCGCACGGCAAAGCCGGCGGCGAAAGCCAGCAAGGCAAAGATGAACGAAGTGGTTTCGTTGACCCCGGCGAAAAAGTGCTTGGCGATGATTGCCGCCAGCGAGCCGTACAGGTAGAAGTCGTACCATTCGAACACGGTGCCCAGCGAAGAGGCGAAGATGACCTTGCGCTCCTCCCGGGTGATGCCACGTTGGGGCGCGCTACTGCCCGTGGATGCGCTGTCAAGGACCGCCATGGGTCGCCTCCGTCTGGTTGTGGTAGACCGGAGTGCTCCATCAGGTAGCCAAAGCACGCACCCAGGCCAAAAGGCATTGCAGGCTGCGCGAAGCACGACGAGGCATCGGCCCCGAATCGCGGCAAGTCACTTCAAGCATAATCGGCCTTTGAACGATATCCACTCGCATGAGTGAACGAGCGCCGAAACGGATAGGGAACCCGCAATGAACGAACCACAGCACAGCGCCTGGCGAGGTCGGCTCTGGCTGGCCGATGACCACGGCCTGCTGCTCGGCACGGCGGGCCACACCGGTGTCCATGCCCACTATGCCCACCAGGTACTGCTTGCCCTTGAGGGCGAAGCGTGCCTGCAGGTCAATGGCGAACAGCATCGCGGCGACATGCTGGCCATCGCCTCGTTGCAGCCCCACGCCATTCTCGCGCCCGGCACCGCCTGCATCACCTTGTTCGCCGAGCCCCTGGCGTTTTCCCTGGAGACCCTGCTCGACGTTTGCCAGCAAGCCCCCCGCGATATCACCAGCCTGGCCCAGGCGTTGCGCCAGGCACCGCGCCGCCCGTTGGATCCGCGCCTGGCGCGGGCCCTGGCACGAATTCGCGCAGTGGACGAGCAGCGCCTGCCGGCCACCGAGCTGGCACAGGCAGCGGCGCTGTCAGTCAGCCAGCTCGAGCGCCTGTTCAGTGGCCGCCTGGGGCTGTCGGTACGGCGCATGGTGCTGTGGCAACGCCTGCGCGTGGCCCTGGGCGCGGCGCTGGCCGGCGCCAGCTTGACCGAGGCGGCCATGGCCGCCGGCTTCGCCGACTCGGCGCACCTGAGCCGCAGCCTGCGCCAGCAATTCGGCATCCGCGCCAGCGAAGCCCTGCGCCATCTGCGCTCAGACGTGCTGGCGTAGCGCCTGGCTCAGCCTTTTCGGCAAGGGTGCCGGTGGTTGCGCCGTGGCCACTGGGCGGAACGGCTCACGCAGTTGCGCAAGGTACGTTTGCGGGTAGTCCGGACGGTCGCCGATGCCCATGTCGTCATCGGCCAACCCATACTCCGGCAGGTGAAGGGCAGTGCCGAGCAAGCGATCCCATACGGGGAAGAACAGCGCGAAGTTGACGTCGCCCAGGGTGCCGTACTTCAGGTGGTGCAGCCGGTGCACGGGGGCCCAGGCGAAAAGGTGGCGCAGAACGCCGATGCGCATGTCGACATTGCTGTGTTGCAACAGCAGCTGGACCGCTATGCAGAACGCCAGCAACGCCGCCACGTCCTGCGGCAAACCCAGCAGCAGCAACGGAAGTACGCCGCCCAACCCCTCGGCCATCTGGTGCAGCGGGTGCTTCATCAAGCCATTGAAACCGTACAGCCGAGTCACACTGTGATGCACCGCGTGCAGGCGCCAGAGCAATGCGCTGCGATGACTGGCGTAGTGCACCAGGGTGATCCCCAGGTCGGCCAGGGGCAGCGCCAGCAACAGTTGCCCCAGCACGGGCCAGTGGCTGGGCCACAGGCTTGTGGCGGGCAGCCAGCCGGCGAACAGCGGGATGGCTGCGATGCTGGCGATATTGAGTGTTTCGTTGACCAGTGCGTGCAGTCCATCACGCCCGCCTTCGCCTGCCGCCTCGCTCCAGGCAGATTTGTAGGGGCACAGCGCTTCGCAGGTGAACGACAGCAGGATCGCCACGCCGAGCAAGGGCAGCAGCCAGAGAATGTCGGCGCCAAGATTGATCAGCCACACGGCGGTGGCGATGAAACCGAAGAAGAAACACGGGGCATAGAAGATGCGCATGGAGGGCTCCAGTCATGGTTGGAGCCGCCAGTGTTGCCTGGTGCCTGAGCGAGACACTTGAACAAACGGCGCATCTGTCGCAGCGATGTTCTACAGGGTCGATGTGTCCGCTGCTCGGGCTGCCAGCTGTCGACGCATCTCGTCGTTGGCGCCCTGAGCCTGGGCCAGGATGGCGCGCAAGCCCTGCACCTGCGCGTCACGCTGCTGCAGTTGCTCATCCAGCAGCGTGCCCTGTGCCGTGGCCTGGCGATGTTCGGCGAGCAGGCGCTCATTGTCGCGGTGCAGGCGCGTCAGCTCGTCCTGACGCGCCAAGGCGCCCTGCTGCAAGGTCTGCAACTGGCCTTGCAGCTGGCGCACCTGGGTCTCGTTGCGGCGTTGATCCTGCTGATGCTGCTCGAGGCTGGCGCGCAGTTGCCCGTCCTTGTCGGCCAGGCGCGCTTGCAACTCACCCTGTGACTGGCTGAGGCTGGCGCTGCGCAACTGCTCGGCCTGCAGGCTGGCCTGGGCAACCGTGAGCCGTTGGGTCTCGGCGTGCAGCGCAGCGGTCAGGGCCTCGACCTGACGCAGCGCGCCGGCCAGGTCGCGCTGGGTCAGTTGCAGCTCGGCCTGCATCGCCGCACAACGCGCCTGCGCCGCCTGCTCGGCGGCGGCGATCCGGGCCTGCCCTTCCTCCTGCAGCTGGGCGGCCAGTTGTTCGACCAATCGCGCCAACGGTTCGCTCAAGGCTCCCTGGCTACCCAGCAACTCCAGCGGCTGCCGGTCGAGTTCCTTGAGGTAGCGGTGGATAGTGGTCTTCGAGCCGGTGTTGCCCAACTCGATACGTACCGCATCGATACTGGGGTGTTCACCCCGGGCCATCAGCGCCTGCCGTGCCTGCTGCACGGAAGCCTTGTCTATGCCATTGCGGGCCATTGCTCATTCCACCTATGCGTACCATGGCATGTACCATGTAATGCGGCGCAATACTGCACGGCCCTGCCCCTCGTTTCAAGCGTGCGGGTGAAATGTCATTCAGCGGCCTGCTCGAGGAAATCCACCGGCGGCACGAAGAACAAACCACCTGTAACAGCACGACTGTAGTCCAGCAAACGATCGTAGTTGCCCGGCGGCTTGCCGACGAACATGTTTTCGAGCATCTGCTCAATCGGCGCGGGCGAGCGGGCGTAACCGATGAAATAGGTACCGAACTCCCCGGCCCCGGGGCGGCCGAAGGGCATGTTGTCGCGCAGGATCTTGACCTCTTGCCCACCCTCTTCCAGGGTGGTCAGCGAACTGTGCGAGCAACTGGGCTTGCTCGCGGCATCCAGCTCGATGTCGGCCAGCTTGGTGCGCCCGATGATGCGCTCCTGCTCCTGGGTCGACAGCGCCTCCCAGCCGGCCATGTCATGCAGGTACTTCTGCACCAGCACATAGCTGCCGCCGGCAAACGCCGGGTCCTCGTCGCCTACCAGGGTGAAGCGCGCCACATCCCGCGGACCGGGGTTCTCGGTGCCATCGACGAAGCCGATGATGCTGCGCATGTCGAAATAGCGGAACCCCTGCACTTCATCGACCACCGTCACCGCCCCCGCCAGGCGCTTGACCAGCAATGCCGCCAGCTCGAAACACAGGTCCATGTGCTCGGCGCGGATATGCAGAAGAATGTCGCCCGGTGTGGCAAGCGCCTTGCGCGAACCACTGCCGCATTCCCGAAAGACATGCAGGCCGGCCGGTTGCGGCGCACCGAACAAACCCGCCCAGGCCACCGCGCCGAAGCCGATGACGCAAGACAAGTTACCGGCCGGCACCCGCTTGCCCACGGAACGCACCAGGCCGCCAAGGTCGGCGCACAGCGCCCGCACAGCGGCCACAGGTTGCTCTCCCGGATTGAGCGTGGCCACCAGAAACATCGCACTACGGGTGATCGGGCTGTCGACAGCCTGCGGCTCGATCTCGACTGTATTCACCAAGGCTTCCTCTCACGCAGGGTTTGATCGCTTGTGGTATAGCACAGCGCGGCTGAACAACCGCACCTCATAGATGCGCTCTATCAACTCATCCAGCCTATCGATTTGACCGCGTCAAATTGCCTCAGATAACGTGCCGCCCGCTTCGAAGTTGCCTGTTCCCTCCACCACGAGCCGAACCGCGCTGGCCTCGTCCCATCGTTACCAGATCCGTCCAATGGTACCGCCGTTATCCTTGCGTTCGAGTTGTTGAAATGTCTGTGAATACCCCCTCCCGGATCACCGAGCTGGTCATCGAAGCCGGCACCCGCAAAGCCCACCTGCCCACCCGCGCCACCTTGATTCTCGGCTTCCTGGCCGGCGCGTTCATTTCCCTGGGCTTTCTGCTGGCGATCCACGTCAGCACCATGATTCCCCCGCAGTGGGCCTCGTTCGGCACACTGCTCGGCGCCGCGGTGTTTCCCATCGGCCTGATCCTGGTGATCCTGGCCGGTGGCGAACTGCTCACCGGCAACATGATGAGCCTGCCCCTGGCGATGTTCGCCGGGCGTATCCGCCTGCGGGCGGTGGCGCGCAACTGGACCCTGGTGACCCTGGCCAACCTGCTGGGTGCGCTGTTCGTCGCCTACTGCTTCGGCCATCTGCTGGGGCTGACCGAGGGCGCGTATCTGGGCAAGACCCTGGCCGGCGCCACCAGCAAGGTCAGCGCCGACTTCCTGCACGCGTTCGTCTCCGGTATCGGCTGCAACTGGCTGGTATGCCTGGCGGTGTGGCTGTCCTACGCCAGCCGCGAGATGAGCGGCAAGATCCTCGGCATCTGGTTCCCGATCATGGCCTTCGTCGCCATCGGCTTCCAGCATGTGGTGGCCAACATGTTCCTGATCCCGGCGGCGATCTTCGCCGGCTACCTGAGCTGGGGGCAGTTGGCGGAGAACCTGGCGGCGGTGTTCCTGGGCAACGCCGTGGGTGGGGCGATCTTTGTCGGCCTGGCCTACTACGTGTCGTTCGGCGTGCCTGCGCAGGAACAAGGCGCATTGCATTGATGCCACCCCACCGAAGCGGTGGGGTTTTTTTCGTCGATGTCCTGGTTGCGTGCGAGCTCAGCTGTCCTTGCCCAGCACATAGCGGTCGAAGTGCTGGATATGCTCGTCAAGGTTGTCTTCGAGCATCATCCGGTACTGCTCGCTGAAGTACTTCAGCAACTCCTCGCGCGCCGCAGCCATCTCCGCCGCGGACTTGAAACTGCGGGCCGCCATCCAGGCATTGAAGCGGCTGGCGGCGAAGGTCATCGAAGCGCTGACCTTGCCGAGGTCCTCGAGCTTTTCGATCTGCTGGTTGGCCAGTTCCACATGCGCATCGGCGCGGTCGTAGAAGGCCTGGTCGGTGGCTTGTGCCATGGAAATCTACCTATCGGAAAACGTTGGGCTCAGGCGGTCTTGGCCTGAACGGTGAACAGGCTGGCCCCCAGCGTCATGAACGACACGCCGAACAGGCGATTCATCAGGCGGGCGCGGTTCGGTGCCGCCAGCTTGCGCTTCAACGCCTGGGCCAGGAGGACATAGAAAGCATGGGCCAGGATCGAGCACAGGGCGAAGGTGCCGACCAGCAGCCCGAGCTGACTATCGGCGCCGTTGCCCGTTCCCATGAACTGCGGCAAGAAGGCGGCAAAGAACAGGATGGCTTTCGGGTTGGTCAACGCCACCGTCACGCCGTTGAGCATCAGCCGGCGGTTGCTGACCAGGGCCTTGACCGGTTGCTCGAGCTGGTCGAAGGCACTGCTGCGGCTTTTCCACTGCTTGACGCCGAGGTAGATCAGGTAGCTCGCGCCCACCACCTTGAGCAGCAGGAAGGCACTGGCCGAGGTCTGCAGCAGTACCCCGAGGCCCGCACTGGTGGCGGTGGACACCACCAGCAGCCCGAGCGCATTGCCCAGCGAACCGAGCATCGCCCGCCTCGGCCCGTGCGATAGCGAGTTGGACAACGCCATGATGACACCCGGGCCTGGCGACAAGGTCACCACCATCGAGACAACGACAAATCCGAACCAATCGTGCAGCGACATCCTTGTACATCCTCGGGCCGATTACCTGAGGCGGCGACTGTAACAGAATGCCGCCCCGCTCCGGAATTGGCGCTGCGCCTGATAGCCCCCCCTGCTACATCAAGCCTGAGAATCCGCCAGCACCGTCCCCACCGGACGTTCTTGCGTCGGTGCACGGTTGCAGGCCACGAAGTCCTCCTGGCGCAGCACCACCAGCGCCAGCAGCGACGCCACGCCGGTGCCCACGTAGAAGTACCACGGCGCGGTGATATCCCCGGTCACCTTGATCAGCCAGGTGGAGATCAGCGGCGCGCTGCCGCCGAACACCGCCACCGGGATGTTGTAGGCCATGGCGATGCCGGTGGAGCGGATGCGCGTCGGCAGCAGCTCGCTCATCAGCGCGTAGGTCGACGACGCATACAGCCCGAACAGGATCGCCACCGCCATCAGCGGCCAGAACAGAGTGGCCGGTGTGGCGCCCGGCGCGGTCTTGAAGAACCAGTACATGGCCAGGGTCGCCAACGTGCCGATCACCATCAGGAACGGCTTGCGCCCGTAGCGGTCGGTGAAGGCGCCGCCGAAAGGCATCACCAGCGCCGCCGACAGGCTGGCGACAAACACATAGAGCAAGGTGGTGCCGCTGTCGAACTTCAGCGTGTTGGACATGTAGGTCGAGGCGAAGGTCAGCACCAGGTAGAAGATCGAGCTGTGCAAGGTGATGATGAAGAACACCAGGGCAATCGAACGCTTCCACTGCCACACCTCGCGCAGCGGCGCCTTGGAGGTCTGCCCGGCTTCCACCAGGGCGAGGAACTCCGGGCTGTCCTCGAGCTTCAGGCGGATATACAGCGAGATGAAACCCAGGGGCCCGGCAATCAGGAACGGAATCCGCCAGCCCCATTCCTGCATCAGCTCGGCGCCCAGGGCCCAGGTCATGCCATTGGCCACCGCACCGCCCAGCAGCAGGCCGAGCACCGCGGTGACCATCAGCCAGCAGGTGGCGAAACCCCGACGGCCGGGGCCGGCGTATTCGGAGATGAAGCTGGTGATGGTGCCAATCTCGCCCCCGGCGGAGAAGCCCTGTACACAGCGGATCAGCACCAGCAGCACCGGCGCGGCGATGCCGATGCTGGCGTAGGTCGGCAGCAGGCCGAGCAGGAAGGTGGAGCCGGCCATCATCACCAGCACCGTGATCAGCGTGCGGCGGCGGCCGATCTTGTCCGCCAGCGGGCCGAAGAACAGCCCGCCCAAGGGCCGGATGAAGAAGCTCAGGGCAAAGGCCGCGAAGCTCGCCAGCAAGCTGCTGGTAGGGTCGTCGGAAACAAAGAAGGCCTTGCCGATATACAAGGCCAGGAAGCCGTAGACGCCGTAGTCGTACCACTCGATCAGGTGGCCGGTGGTGGCGCCGATGAAAGCCCGGCGCCGTTGGCGCTGGGTGTTGGCGGGTGACATGCCCATGCGGGTAACTCCTGTCGTGTCGCTTTCCATGAAATGTCGCGGCTCAAGCGCTGCCGAGCGACCCGTCCGGGTCCTGCAGCCATTGGCGCAACTGGGTCTTGAGAATCTTGCCATAGCTGTTTTTCGGCAGCTCGGCGCAGAACAGGTACTTCTTCGGTTTCTTGAACGAGGCCATACGCGCCAGGAACCACTCATTGAGGGTCCGCGCATCGAGGCTGCCTGCCGTGCGCGGCACAACGAAGGCCACCACCGACTCGCCCCACTCGGCGTCGGCTTCGCCCACCACGCAGGCCTCGAACACTTCGGGGTGCTGGATCAGCACTTCCTCGACCTCGCGGGGATAGATGTTGCTGCCCCCGGAAATGATCACGTCCTTGCTGCGGTCGGTCAGCGACAGGTAGCCCTGGCCGTCGAGAAAGCCGATATCGCCGGTGTGCAGCCAGCCGTCCACCAGGGCCGTCGCGGTGGCCTGGGGATTGTCCCAGTAACCCTGCATCACCACCGGGCCGCGCACGACGATCTCCCCTGCCTCGCCAGCCGCCGTCTCCCGGCCCGCGCCATCGACCACGCGCACCTCCACGCAGGCCTGGGCCCGACCAACGGAAGCGGCGATGGCTGGCCAGCCCGGGTTGCCACGGTCGGCGATGGCCTCGCGGGACAATGCGCTGATGGTCATCGGGCATTCGCCCTGGCCGTAGATCTGCACCAGGCGCGGGCCGAAGGTATCCAGGGCATCCACCAGGTCCGCCAGGTACATCGGGCCGCCGCCGTAGACGATGGTCTTGATGCCTTCGCCGGCGTAGCCCTGCTGGCGTGCCTGCTCGACCATGCGCTTGACCATGGTCGGCGCGGCGAACAGGCTGACCTGCGCGAGCGATCGCGCCAGGGTGAACAGCTCCGTCGCCTGAAAGCCCCGGGACAGGGGCACCACGTGCCGGGCGCCGCAACGCACGTGGATGAAGTTGTAAAGCCCTGCGCCGTGGGACATCGGCGCGGCATAGACCACGGCGTCATCGGCGGCTACCGGGTCGACATCCAGCGGATAGCACAGCGACATGGCGATCAGGTTGCCATGGGACAGCATCACCCCCTTGGAACGCCCGGTGGTGCCGGAGGTGTAGAACAGCCAGGCCAGGTCGCTGTCCAGGCGTGGGTGCGGCGCCTGCAGCTCATCGCTGGCCGGCAACCCCGGCATGCGCTGGAAAGGCGTAGCCAGCTCGCGACAGCCGTTCGGCAATGCCAGGTCGGCGAACAGCTGGCCCTCGTCGGTGAAGATCAGCCGCGCCCCGGCATTGCCGGCGATCCACGCGGCTTCCAGGGCGTGCAGCTTGTGGTTGATCGGCACCGCCACCGCACCGCACCACCAGATCGCGTAGAGCAGTTGCAGGTAGTCGCAGCTGTTCTTCATCAACAGCGCCACCCGCTCGCCCGGTTCGATGCCGTGCACGTGACGCAGCTCCAGAGCCCGTGTCCGCACCTGGGTGGCAAACATCCGGTAGTCGGCGATCTGCCGCGTCCCCTCGAACAACGCCGGCCGCTCAGGCCAACGCTGGGCCGCGTCCTGCAACCAATGGGCGATGTTCATGCCTCAGACCCTGACGGCTTGCAGCACGCTGGCGTAGTTGGCTACCGCCATGCCGCCCATGTTGAACAGCAGGCCGAACTCGGCGTTGGGCACGCCCAGGCCGATGGGCTTGCCGGTCAGCTGGGCGAAACCCAGGGCATGCATCGACACCCCGGTGGCCCCCACCGGATGCCCCTTGGCCTTGAGCCCGCCGGACAGGTTAACCGGCAAGCGCCCACCCTGGCGCACGATGCCGTCGTCCAGGGCGCGGTGCCCCTCGCCACGCGGCGCCAGGCCCATGGCTTCGTAGATCAGCAGTTCGGCGATGGTGAAGCAGTCGTGCACCTCGGCGAAACTCAGGTCGTTGAGGGTCACCCCCGCCTCGCGCAGCGCCCCGTGGATGGCCCGCTGCGGCCCCTCGAAGGCCAGCATGTCGCGGCGCGACAACGGCAGGAAGTCATTGACCTGGACCATAGAGCGGATCGCCACCTGGCGCCGCATCGAGCGGGCGCGGGCGGGCGAAGCCAGGATGATCGCCGCAGCACCGTCGCTGATCAGCGAGCAGTCGGTCAGGCGCAGGGGCGCCGCGATCAGCGGGTTGCTCGGCGACACCTGGTTGCAGTGCTCGAAGTCCATCACCCGGTGCATCTGCGCCAGCGGGTTGGCCATGGCATTGGCGTGGTTCTTCACCGCGATCGCCGCCATCGATGCCAGTGGGCTGTGGTAACGCTCGGTGTATTGCTGGGCAACCTGGCCGAACAGCTGGGCAAAACTCAGGCCGGCCTCCTGCAAGGCGTTCTGGTAACCGGCGCCGGCCAACGCCCGGGTGACCTCGACCGTGCTGTTGCCGGTCATCTTCTCCGCGCCGACCACCAGCACCAGCTCGGCGGCGCCGCTGCAGATCGCGTTGATCCCGGCCTGGATCGCCGCCGAGCCCGAGGCGCAGGCGTTCTCACAGCGGGTGGCGGGCTTGAAGCGCAGCTGGGGGTCGGCCTGCAGCATCAGCGAGGCGGGGAAGCCGTCGGCCACCAGGCCCGAGTTGAAGTGGCCGAGAAACAGCGCGTCGATCTCGGCGGCGTCGATACCTGCATCCTGCAAGGCATCGCGGGTGACCTGGACGATCAGGTCCTCGAGGTTCAGGCCATCCAGGCGACCGAAAGGGCTGTGCGCGGCGGCGACGATGGCGATGGAATCTTGGAACATGGTGTTTTCTTCTGTCCTTGAAGCGGGTATTGCATACAATGTGGCAGCACCCGAATCCCACGCTAGTTGGGGCAACTACGTACACGAGTAAGTAGTGATGCTTACGGGACATGACCCCAAGCACCGAGGCAGGAAGCCTGATGACCGTACCCACCCACGCCTCCCCGGACCTCGAGCGCCTGGCGTTCCAGGTGTCACCCGCGCCGCAACTGATCACCGGCCACCGGCGCATGCTCGACTGCAACGAGGCCTTTGCCCGGCTGTTCGGCTACACCCGCGAGGAGCTGCGCGGGCACCTGACCCTGCTGCTCTACCCTTCCCACGCCGACTACCAGAGCATTGGCGAGCGCAGCGAGCACTGGCTGCGCAACGGTCTGGGCGCCTTCTATTCGGACGAGCGTTTCATGCAGCACCGCAACGGCGAGGTGTTCTGGGCCCGGGCCCAGGGCTTTACGCTAACGGCAGAGGATCCGTTCAAGCTGATGATCTGGCATTTCGAACGGCTCGACCGGCAGCCGGCACCCGCGGTGCAACTGACGCCGCGTGAACGGCAGATTTCGTCGCATATCGTGAACGGGCTGACCTGCAAGGAAGTGGCGCGGCAACTGGGGATATCGCATCGGACGGTGGAAGTGCATCGGGCGCGGCTGATGAAGAAGTTGCAGGCGAAGAACAGTGCGGAGTTGGTATCGAGGATAATTTTCATCAGTTGAGCTGGATGCGACAGGCCGGCCGGACCTTGCAATCCCCCCGCCACCCCGAGACAATGCGAGCAATTACCATTTACACCTTGGATCCCGCTCTATGTCGACGCTCGACCGCTCGGCGCTTCACCAGCTGTACTGCGAAAACAACGGCTGGCTGAAAAGCTGGCTGCGCGCACGCCTGGGCAATGCCGCCGATGCGTCCGACCTGGCCCACGACACCTTCCTGCGGGTGATGACTGCCCGCAACCAAGGCCCCATTCGCGAGGCGCGCAGCTACCTCAGCGCCATTGCCCGCGCGCTGCTGATCGACAAAGTCAGGCGCCGCGCCATCGAGCAGGCCTACCTGCAGGCCCTGGCCCTGCGCCCGGAGCCGGTCGAAGTGTCGCCGGAGACGCGCCTGTCGATCATCGAAATGCTGGTAGCGGTCGATGCACTGCTCGACGAGCTCGGCCCCAGGACCCGTGACATCTTCCTCGCGGTGCAACTGGAAGGGCTGACCTACGCGGCGGTCGCCGAACGCTTCGATGTATCGATCACCACAGTCAAGAACCACCTGATCCGGGCCATGACCCGCTGCCTGCTGGTGGTCGACAATTGAGGGCCGGCCAGTGGACCTGAAAACCCTCGAGGCGGCCGCGACCTGGTACGTGCAACTCAATGACGGTGATGCCGACATAGCACGGGCCCAGGCCTGGCGGGATTGGCTGGCCGCAAGCCCCGCGCATGCCGAAGCCTGGTCGCGGGTGGAGAAACTCCAACACCAGTGGTCAACGGTGCCGCGCCAGGCTGCGCTGTCAGGCCTGGGCGCGGCCCAGGCGCAGCGCCGCGAGGTGCTCAAGGTGCTGGGCCTGCTACTGGCCGTCGGTGGCGGTACCTGGTTGGCCAGCGAGCAGGTGCCCTATCGCGCCCTGCTCGCCCAGCAGCGCACCGGCAGCAGTGAACGGCGCTCGCTGCGCCTGGACGACGGTTCGCAGCTGGAGCTGAACGTCGACACCGCCCTCGACGTGCGCTTCGACGCCCAGGTGCGGGCGATCCAGTTGTATCGCGGCGAGATCCTGATCAGCACCGCCAGCGACGCCGCCCGCCGCCCGTTCATCGTGCACACCGACAACGGCAGCGTGCGTGCGCTGGGCACGCAGTTCAGCGTGCGCCAAACAGCGCAGCAGACACAGGTCGGCGTATTGCAGTCCGCCGTCGAGATACGCCCGCAACGCCACCTCGACCAGGTGTTGCGCCTGGACGCCGGCCAACAGGCCGGCTTTGACCGCGACGCGATCGGCCGCGCACAAGCCCTGCCCGCCGATTCCGCGGCCTGGGTGCAGGGCATGCTCAGCGTGAACGACTGGCGCCTGGGCGATTTCATCGCCGAACTGGGCCGCTACCGTCCCGGCGTGCTGCGTTGCGCGCCGTCCGTCCAAGGCATGCGCATTTCTGGCTCGTTCGCCATCGATGACACCGATATCGCCTTGGCGAACCTGCCGAAATCCCTGCCCGTGAGGGTGCGCTACCTGAGCCGTTACTGGGTCAACGTCGAACCTGCCTGAGCCCGGTGCAAAAAAAATTTTCCGCAATCTTGCTGATTTCGATTCTCGTCCGTCCATGACACAAGCCGCGACGACAGCGACTTTCCGCCATGACACGCAAGGATCACCCAATGCCCCTGCTCCAGCCCAGCACCCGCCTGCGCCACGCCATCCACCGGTTCACCCTCGGCCTGTCCCTCGCCACCGCGCCTGGCCTGATGTTCGCGCCGGTCGACGCCCTGGCCGTCAGCCAGACCGCCTACCACATCGCAGCCGGCCCCCTGGGCAACGCCATCAGCCAGTTCGGCGTGCAGGCGGGGGTGACCATTTCGTTCGACACCGAGCAGACCCGCCATCTCTCCACCCCTGGGCTCGACGGCAGCTACAGCGTCGAGGAAGGCCTGCTGCGCCTGCTCGGCAGCAGCGGGCTGCAAGCCCAGCGGCAGGGCAATGGCGGCTATGTGCTGGTCCCGGCTGACAATGGCCCCGCGATCGAGCTGGGACCGTTGACCATCGACGCCAACCGCCTCGACGCCACCAGCGAGGGCACCCAGTCCTATGCAGCGCGGGCGGTGACCATCGGCAAAGGCGTGCATACGCTCAAGGAGACACCGCAGTCGGTCACGGTCATGACCCGCAAGATGCTCGACGACCAGAACCTCAACACCCTGGAACAGGTGCTCGACAAGACCCCCGGCATCACCGTCTACGACTCGCCCATGGGCGGCAAGTACTTCTACTCGCGCGGTTTCAACCTCGACGGCCAGTACCAGTACGACGGCGTACCGCTGGACGTGGGCGGCAACTATGTGCAGGCCAACAGCTTCTCCAGCGACATGGCCTTCTACGACCGGGTCGAGATCCTCAAGGGCGCGGCCGGCATGATGAAAGGTTCCGGCTCATCGGCAGGCGGCGTCAACTTCGTGCGCAAACGTGGACAGGACAAGGCCCAGACCACACTGACCCTGTCCGCCGGCACCTGGGACAACTATCGCGGCCAGGTGGACGTTGGCGGCCCGCTGAACGAATCGGGTACCGTGCGCGGCCGCGCCGTGGCCACCCTGCAGGATCGCCAGTACTTCTACGACAATGCCAAGCGCCAGGACCAGGTGCTGTACGGTGCCCTGGACTGGGACGTGACGCCTGACACCACCCTGGGCGTCGGCCTGGCCTATGAAGACATCGATGCCTCGCCCTGCTACACCGGCCTGCCCCGCTATGCCGATGGCAGCGACCTGAAGCTGTCGCGCTCCACCTGCCTGGGTGCCAGCTGGAACGACCTGCAAAGCCAGCGCATCACAGGTTTCGCCGATCTCAAGCATCGCTTCAATGACGACTGGACGCTCAACTTCGCCTCGGTCTACACCCACAACAACCAGAACCTCGAGTACGGCTACTCCGAAGGCGCGGTACCGGTCGGCGCCAGCAGTGCCGGTATCCGCCGCCATGTCGGGCGTTTCGACTACGACCAGGACGACTACGGCTTCGATAGCTACGTCGACGGCAAGTTCGAGGCATTCGGTCTCGAGCACGAGTTGATCGTCGGCGCCAACGCCAGCCGCCAGAAGACCCACGATTACTTCGCGCTGATGCCGCTCAACGGTACCCAGAACCCCTTCGACCCGTCACCGGCCTTTCCACACCCCTCCAAGGACGAGTTTCTGGCCAACCCCAGCCGTGGCGGCAGCGAACCCACCGACTCAACCACCACCCAGTACGGCACCTATGCCACCCTGCGCCTGAAGCTGGCCGAGCCGCTGACCCTGGTGCTCGGCACGCGGGTGAGTTGGTACCGCAACGAAAGCGACTCCTACACCCAGGCCTGGGACTACTGGGTGCACAACCGCAGCCAGGAAAACGGCCAGGTCACGCCTTTCGCCGCAGTGCTCTATGACCTCAATGATGAGTGGACTGCCTACGCCAGCTACGCGGACATTTTCCAGCCGCAGAGCAACCTGGTGAACGCCCAGGGCCAGGCCCTGCAACCGAAGACCGGCGCCAACTACGAGCTGGGCATCAAGGGTGAACTGTTCGGCGGTGCGCTCAACACCGCCTTCAACCTGTTCCGCACCATTGAAGAGCACCGCGCCGAAACCGACTTCGTCGACACCTGCAAGGGTTCGGGCGACCAGTACTGCTACACCGACAGCGGCAAGGTGCGCGCCCAAGGCTTCGAGGCCGAGGTCAGCGGCTCGCCCATCGAGCGCCTGCAACTGCTGGCGGGCTACACCTACACCCAGACCAAGTACCTGAACACCATCAACCCGACCGACCCGACCGAGCTCAACTTCACGTCCAGCTTCATCCCGCGACACATGCTCAAGGTCTGGGGCGACTACCAGCTCGCCGGCGCGCTTGACCGCTGGACCGTGGGGGCCGGGGTATCCAGCCAGAGCGAGAACTTCCGCCGCCAGGGCAACCTGAGCATCGAGCAAGCGGGCTACACGCTGTGGAGCGGCCGCGTGCAGTACCGCCTGGACGAACACTGGAGCCTGGCGCTGAACGGCAACAACCTGCTGGACAAGCGCTATTACGCCACCGTGGGTGCGACAGGCTGGGGCAACCACTACGGCGAGCCGCGCAACTTCATGTTGACGCTCAAGGGGAGTTTCTGATGGGTGCAGGGACGTAAGCGCCAGGCCTTTCCAGGTGTTCGCCGCGAAGGCTTCTGTGCCTCGAGCGCCGCCCGCGCGGCGCTCGTTCTCATAGCCACTTACGTCATTGCCCGCGCTCTGCTCCCGGCTTGAGGAAAGCCGAAACAGCGCTGGCAAACCGCGCCGGTTGGTCGAGCATGACGAAATGAAAACTGTCATCGATCCGGGTGAAATGGATATCAGGTGTCGAAGCATAGGCCCGACGGAACGTTGCATCGACGCTGGATGCAGGTACGCCGTAAAAAGCATCGTATGCATACACGACCTCAACCGGAGCACTGATACGACCAAGTTCAGGACGCAAGTCAGTGACCATTAACTCATACACCGCGTCGGCCACAGTCTTGCGATCAGAACTGATCCCCGCAGAAATCAGCCCTGGTCTTACCGCCTCGGTTTTGGCGAGTCGGGCGATGGATGCACTCTGCATCGCTTCGTTCTGCTCCGGCGATGCTGCCAACAGCGAACTGCGCATCGCTGCAGCCTGCACGGTAGCGGTTTCGCTGGTGGCGGAAGGATCGATCAGCAACGTATAGAACGGCAACGCATCGACGATCATCAAGCGACCGACCTGATCGGGATGGCGAGCCCCCAGCATGAGTGCAACCTCTCCCCCCAGCGAGTGACCGATGATCACGGGTGCCTCGATATGCTGGGTGCGGATGTAATCAGCAATGGCCTCGGCCACTGGAGCGACCACTTTCCCTTCGCTATCGGACACCGCAGGCAAACCGGCGAAGCCTGCAAGCTGCACGAGGTGAAGGCGGTGGTTCTCGCGTAACCGAGTAGCAAGGTCAGCCCATACCTCGCGGGACGATGCCAGCCCCGGAATCAGGATCACATCCCTGCCCGCGCCTTCGACCTGGACCGAGATACGCTGCTGGTCAGCGCGCCCTGTTGACGGAGACGGAGGTTGGCTGGGTGACGCCGATAGCGACGGCGACATCAACGACAAGGTGGTCCCGATTGTCGCGAGGATCATTGCAATACGCATCGGATTCCCCTCCCTATGCGATGTGCTGTTTGTTTCATGGCCACTCCTTTGACTGATGAGAGCTAGTGTGGTGTTTTGCAAATACGACCAATAAATCGCCGTGAGTTATGGTCGTATTTGTGAAACACCACGCTAGGCACTATACGGGCTTGTCGCCACGATAGGAGGTGTCAAGGACATTCGAGCACGGCCTGGGGGATGCGCTGCCCGTCCCCAGACCATCGGGCTCTGTTTCACACCTTCTTCAAAATCCCCATATGGGCATCATCCATCAATGCCTTGGCCATATCGCTCAGGTAGTGCGAGGCCCAGACCAGCACCGGTTCGTTGTCCATCACACCGATAAAGGAAGCCCGGCGGGCGCTGTCGAGCAATACGGAAGCCTGCTCCATGGCGTGGTTCGCGCAGTTGCCGGGCTCTACGCGGAACAGCCGCGTACCTTTGGTTGCGCCTTCCAGGCAGGTGCAGGTGCCGACGGTCCAGCCGAGCTGGCCGTGGTCTGCAGGGGTTTCGTTGTCCATCTGCGAAATCCTCGGGTGTCTTTGATGTAGCGGGTTCGAAGACCGGGTTGCACGCCGACTGGTTATGCATCAAATGCGTGGAAGCGGGCTTGCCCCGATGTAAAGGATGTCTTCGGTCGTACACCCGCGATGAGGCAAGTCCAGGTGATGACGGGAATCGCATCAGCAGTTTCACTGATCCGAGCGCCCACTCTCACCAGTCCGTGGCGGCTCTGTCAGTGCAGAGTGTATGACGGCGGTCGCGTACTCATGTGGAGCTGGGCAAGTGCCGACTCCAGCAATGTGCGGGTGGCGTCAAGCTCGTGCATCATCGTCAACATCACCAAAGTGGCCGGTGATTTCGGCAGGTGATTGAACGATTGATGGGCGACGGCCAGCGCGCACATGACGTACTCGGTGGCCTGGACCAGGGTGTCTTCAAGGAGATGGGGGGATTCGGTGGACGGTGGTGGATCCGGGACGATCTTGAGCATAAGTACCTCGCAATGCATTAGTCAGACCGCCACCTTTTCACTTGCAGGTGAAAGGTGGCAGCTACGTGCAGGTCTGCAAGACCGGGGCATTACGAGGCGAAAACCCGGCTGACCAAAAGGTCACCCGCACGTAGCCACCATAAAGCGAGACCCACGACTCAACGCCGAGGCTCATGGTGAGCACCATCGTAATACCGCGCAGGCTTGCAGACCTGGTCGTTGATTTGGCAACGACCCAGCGAGACTAGCCGCCACTTCGAGGGCGCAACAGTGGCCAAAGCATGCTTCGGAAACGGACTACTCGAAATAGGGAAAATCTTATTCATGCCTGTAGGACGCGTTATGAACGTGCCCCCTACCCCATTACTATTGCGGCAGTTTCGCGATCACCTTGATTTCGAAGTCGAAGCCGGACAGCCAGGTCACGCCGACAGCGGTCACCGTGGGATAAGGCGCCTCGCCCCAATATTCGGCTGCAACCTCCCAGATGGTTTCGAATGTCGAGTCGGGGTCGACCATGAAGATGGTCGTATCAACCACATCCTCGAAACTACCACCGGCCTCGGCCAGGATCGCGTTGAGATTGGCAAAGGCCAGGCGAACCTGCGCCGCGAGGTCCGGCTCGGCCGAACCATCCTTGCGGCTGCCGACCTGACCGGATACGAACAGAAAACCATTGGAGCGAATCGCCGGTGAGTAGCGGTGCAACTCGTACAAAGCATGGCGATCTGGCGGGAAAACGACATCACGTTTGCTGGACATGGCCTACCTCGTTCTGGGCCATCGCGGCCCGGTGTTTACGGTCAGGCCACTATAAAAAGGCCCTCTACCCTGGATAAACGGGCAGTTCTGGCCAGGACTGTTTGTATACTCCAAACAATCCAGGTGCCAACGAGGCGTGGAATGGACCGATTCGATGCAATGCAGGCGTTTGCCCGGGTGGTGGAAACCGGCAGTTTCACCAAGGCGGCCGCTACCCTGCACATGAGCAAGACCACCGTGACGCAGCTCATTCAGCAGTTGGAAGCAAGGCTGCGCGTGCGCCTGCTCAACCGCACCACGCGCAAGGTCAATGTCACCGCCGACGGCGCGGCCTACTACGAACGTGTCGTCCGGTTACTGGCAGACATGGACGACGCCGAGACCAGCTTGTCCAGCGCGTCGATGGCGCCGCGCGGCCCGGCTGCGGGTGGATGTACCCAGCCCGCTGGCGCGAATGCTGCTCATACCTGCCTTGCCGGGGTTCTTTGCACGTTATCCGGAAATCCAGCTGACGGTGGGCGTGAGCGATCGCATCGTCGACATCATTGGTGAAAACATTGACTGCGTGGTGCGTGGCGGCGAGATCACCGACCAGTCCTTGGTGGCAAGGCATGTGGGCGATCTGAAACTCGGCATCTATGCCACGCCCGGTTATCTGCAGCGCTTCGGGACACCGGCGCACCCCCTTGAGCTGGAGGAAGGCCAGCACAAAACCGTTGGCTTTCTCTGGTTTCGTACAGGCAAAACTTTGCCCTACGCGATGCACCGTGGTGATGAACGCTTGGAGGTCCAGGCGCGCCCGCAACTGACGGTCGATGACGGCAATGCGTACCTTGCCGCCGGCCTGGCTGGCCTCGGGATGCTCTGGCTGCCGCAGTACATGGCCAAACCCCACCTGATCAGCGGCGAACTGCTGCCACTGTTCGAAGACTGGCACATGTCGCCGATGCCGATGTACCTGGCCTTCCCGCCGAATCGCCATGTCAGCGCCAAGGTGCGGGTGTTTATCGAGTGGATAACCGAATTGATGGTCGAGCATGCGCCGGTGAGAGGCTGAAAACAGGAGCAAGGCCGCTCCAGAACCAGGCACTCCGAATTCCCGCTTTTGCCCGTTTTCTGACAGTGCGCTGGAGGCCAACTATGAGTCGTTAGCGGCATTTCGTGACTGGCCGCTTCCGACCCAAAGCGGTCGTAATGCAGCTTCCGAATTAGGGCTTGAATGGATCAATCCAGCCGGGCCGAAGTCCTGCCTCGAATTCTATGCGTACGTAGGCGAGCGACTCTGCGCACCCCATTTCCGCCTCGATAGCACCTATGCATCCCCAGCAATCTCCGCCGGTATTGCCGGATAGTGGATCTTCCGGATTGTCGAGTAGGCATCCGCAGATCGTGCAGTATTCGGTTTTTTTGCTGTTCTTCACAATACGCTCCGTTTAGGCGGCTCACTGCCTGCCCCGAGGGGCAGCTATCGACCCATTGCAGCCGTTTAGACAAAGCAGTGGATGCCACGACCTACGCTGCTCACTGATCGGCTAAGCATAGATACTGATGTAACTGCTCTCCAAGAACCTCGAACGCCTGAGCGATCCTGTTAATTTTGCGCAGGTCATTGTGCATTGCGATCCACACCTCAACCTCAAAGCCAAAATCGTGTGGTAGCACATGTACCAGTCCGTGCGATTTTGCGATTTGCGTCGGGCAGAGCCCGAAGCCTAAGCCCGCTCTCAGAGCGGCCAGCTGAGCAAGGTGATAATCAGAGGCAATGGCGAAATGCTGGTCGGCATCGCACAGACCAGAGTCGATAAACCGACGCAAATCCGCTGAGCGTCTGTCTGGCCCGATCAGCGGTCGCTGGCGCAGCGACAGCAGGGAGGTTGGATTACCGTAGCGCTCCAGGCACCCGGCACTGGCATGGATGCCAATCTGCAAACTGCCGACACGCCGCACCGTGATATCCGCTTCATTGGGCCGCATCAGCCGCACCGCAATATCCGATTGCAGCCTGGCGATGTCTTCAAGGGCATCGCTTATGCTCAGCTCAAGTTTGAGTCCGACGTGTTCGTAATGGAAAGGGCGCAGCAGGTCGGGCAATACTTCGACGCCAAGCAACTCGCCACAGGTCAGCCGGACTGTACCGTGATCCATCGACGCTTCAGAGCTGGCCATGCGGTTGAAGGTTTGCGCGGCCAGATCCATGGCCTCCACATGTTCGATCAGGCGCTGCGCTCCGGCAGTAGGCGTCAGTCCTTGAGGTGTGCGGGTGAACAGACTCACACCGAGAGCGTGTTCAAGACAGTCGAGGCGCCGGCGCGCAGTGGCCTGGGCGATACCCAGCAGCTTCCCCGCGCCGCTCAGGCTACCAGAGCGCAACACGGCGAGAAATACACGCTGGCTTTCCCATTCAATACCGCTCATACATTCTTGGCCAACAGTTGCTCCTAATTTGATCTTCTGCCCGAGCCCGTGAAAAGCGATCATTCGCCCACATTTTTCCGGGCGTCATTGTAAGGAACTAACGCATGAGAATCACCGGTCAGTGCCGATGTGGGCAAGTCACCCTTGAGATCGTGGCGCGGCAATTGCCGCCGCTGTATGCCTGCCACTGTTTGAACTGCCAGCGCTGGAGCGGCAGTGCGTTTGGTCTGCACATGCTGAGCGCGGCTTCGGCTGTTCAGGTGTCTGGCGAAACGGCGATCTTTGAGCATGAACACCAAGGTCAAACGTCTACCCAACATGCCTGCGGTACATGTCATACCCGGCTGTTCAACGAGACGACGGCAGCACCCGGCATGCGAGTGGTACGGGCCGGCATCCTGGAAGGGGCTGAGCGCTTCGAGCCGGTTGCGCATATCTGGACTCGGCGCAAGCAGCCATGGCTGGTGCTGCCGGGAGCAATCGCACAATGGCAGGAGAGCCCCACGCCAGAAGCATTTGCCGCCGCATTAGGGTAAGAGCTTGCTCTTCCATAAGTGAAGATGTCGCTCGAAGAGGGCAGCTATGGGTCGAAAGCAGCCAGACGCGGATAACTGCTCTCGCCCTATAGCTGCCCCTGGCGGAGAGCAGATCACGGCCAGAAGCGGTCGACACAAACCAGCCCGGTACAGATAATCAAAATCTCACAGGGATGCCCAGGAACGAATGTCATGGACTGTCTTCCGACACTTATTACTGATCGGCTGGTTCTCACCCCCCTCCAGTTAGAGGATTCGCCCATCATCCAGGAGCTGTTCCCCTGCTGGGAGGTAGTTCGCTACCTGGACAGTCGTGTCCCATGGCCGTATCCAGAAGACGGGGCGCTGGTCTATGTCCGAGATATCGCCCTGCCCGCCATGGCAGCAGGTCGTGAATGGCACTGGATGATCCGCATGCGCGACGATGCCAGCTGCACCCTGGGTAGCATCAGTTTGTATGATCAGCCTGGAAACAACAGAGGCTTCTGGCTCGCCCCACAGTGGTGGGGAAAGGGTTACATGCGCGAGGCATGCCAGATCATCAATGCCTATTGGTTCGAGACACTGTCGCGTCCGGTCATGCAGGTTCCCAAAGCGGTTGCCAACGACGCATCTCGCAGGGTCTCGAAACATGAGGGTATGCGCTTGGTAGACGTGCGGGCAGGAGATTTCGTATCTGGACGGATGGATGTCGAAGTATGGGAGATGACTCGTGCTGACTGGTTAGAAAGGTCGACTGCCAGTCGCTAGTTCTTTACGTCAGCGGCTCAAGCTCAGGCAGCCGCCCCGTACCGAGGGGCGGCGTTGGCTTGCCTTTTTGGCTTTACCCGCGCAGTGCGGCGGCAGATCAGCAAGGGAACAGCTTGCTCAAACAGCTGAGTTTTTTCTTGTAGGAGCGTCGGGCTTGCAGCGCCTCTTCCAGCGTCACCGCGACGAAGCGGGCCTTCTGGTTGGGTTGCATCTGGCCGACCAGATCGAGGTCGGCGCTGATCACTGTGCCGATCATCGCGTAGCCGCCACCGGACACTGCATCGCGGTGCAGAATGATGGGCTCGAGCCCTGCCGGCACCTGGATAGAGCCGATCGGGTAGCAGCTGTCGACGATGTTCGAAGGATCGGAGCCGGCGCCGAACGGCTGCTCGCGAGGCTGGAAGCTCAGCGGGCTGCCACCCTTGAAGCGATAGCCGATGCGATCTGCCTCCGAGCCGACGGTCCAGGCTTCGGCGAAAAAGCTGTCCGCCGCCGCCAGGGTCAAGCGATCGTAGTACAGCCCCGGCACCACCCGCAGGGTGATCTCCCCTCCCAGCGACTGTCGCAACGCCATGGGCAGACTCGCCCCGACACGCCCCTTGCCGCTGGCGGCGCCTATCGGCAGTTCATCGCCAATCACCAGCCTGCGCCCCTGAAAACCACCCAGCGCCCCCAGCGCGTAGGTGGAACGACTGCCGAGCACCACCGGTACATCGATACCGCCGGCCACCGCCAGATAAGCCCGCGCGCCAGCCTTGGGAAAATCGAAACGCAGCACTTGTCCGGCCTTCACTTCGAAGGCGGTGTCCAAGTGCATGTCCACGCCATCGACTTTCGGCGTCATCTGCGCACCACATACCGCCACCAGGGCGTCATGCTGAAACTCCAGCTCCGGCCCCAGCAAGGTGCACTCCAGCGCCGCCGAATTGGCCGGGTTGCCCACCAACTGGTTGGCCGCGCTCAGGGCGTACTGGTCCAGTGCCCCGGAAGGCGGGATACCCAGATGGTAGTAGCCCTCGCGGCCGAGGTCCTGCACTGAGGTGGCCAGACCGGGTTTGAGTACCTTGATCATGCCAGCACCTCCTGCAGCGACTTGGGATAGCCGATCGGGTCGGCGAGGAACGCATCAAGCGAGAACTCCACTGGACGGATGCGCAGGTCGAAGCGTCCGGCTTCGACCTCGGCCACGGCGTGGTCATAGGCAGCGCGGTCCATCGACTTGAACTGCACAATGTCGCCGGGACGGAAGAACACCATGTGTTCCTTCAGGTACCCCAGGTTCTGCTGCGGGTCATAGATCGGTGCCGGAGTGACGCCAAACATCTGGTAGCCACCGGCGCCACGCACCGAGTAGATGCAACCGAAGCAGCCGCCATGGCCCAGGGTCAATTTCGGCGTGTCGGTACGCGGTCGCAGGTACTTGGGCACCTGCAACTGGCGTTCGCGCTCGACCATCTGGAACATGAACGGCAGGCCCGCCACGAAGCCCACCATCGAAACGAACCACGGCGCGCCACTGTGGGCGGCGATGAACGCCTCGACGTCGGCCAGGCCGTTGATGCGCGCGGCGTACTCCAGATCCGTGGCGTTCGGGTCCTGGTGGCGGTCGCGAAAGCGCATCAGGGTTTCGTGGGTCCACGGATCGTTGTAGAGCACCGGGATTTCGATGATCCGGGTATGCAGGGTGCGCTCGGCCACGGCCTCGGCTTCGGCGCCCTTCACCGCTTCGAGCAGATCGGCCGGGGCGATGCGGTCCGGGTCGAAACGGATCTGGAACGAGGCGTTGGCCAGGCACACGTCGAGCACGCCATCGAGGGCCAAGCGCTCCACCGCACGGGTGACGGCCATGCCCTTGAAGAAGGCTTCAAGGGACATGCTGTCGCTGACTTCGGCAAACAGATGCTCGTCGGCGCCAAAGCTGTAGCGAATCGGACTGCTCATGCTGCACCTCCGCTGCGGCGCTCGGCCAGCCAGGTTTCCAAAGTGCCGGTGTGGAAATCGGCAGTGTGCAGCCAGGGTTGCTCCAGCAACTCGCCATGCAGAGACAAGGTGCTGGCCATGCCCGTGAGCGTGGTCTGCTCCACGGCCAGTCGCGCGCGGGCCAGGGCCTCGTCGCGATCGCTGCCATGGACGATCAGCTTGGCCAGCAGCGAGTCATAGTATGGCGGTACTCGGTAGCCTTCATACAGATGGCTGTCTACGCGCACGCCCTCGCCTTCCGGCCAGTTCAGCGCTTGCACAAGACCCGGGCTTGGGAAGAAATCCCGCGCCGGGTCTTCGGCGTTCAGGCGCATTTGCAGGGCCGCGCCGTTGAGCCGGATATCGCTTTGCTTGAGGCCCAGCGGTTCGCCGCCGGCGATGCGCAACATGGCCTGAACCAGATCAATGCCGGTGATTAGCTCGCTGACCGGGTGTTCCACCTGGATCCGCGTGTTCATCTCGATGAAGAAAAACTCTCCGGTGGCGTCGTCGTACAGATACTCAAGGGTGCCCGCGCCCTGATAGCCCAGGGCCTCGGTCAGGCGCACGGCACTCGCGCAGAGGGCCTCGCGCTGCTGCGCGTCGAGGACCGGCGACGGCGCTTCTTCGAAGATCTTCTGCCGACGGCGTTGCAGCGAACATTCCCGTTCGAACAGGTGCACCGCATGCTTGCCATCGCCCAGCACCTGCACTTCGATATGCCGGGCCTTGCCGATGAAGCGCTCCAGATACACCGCGCCATTGCCAAAGGCGGCCTGGGCTTCGCGCTGGGAACGGGGGAATTCTTCGCTCAGTTGCTGCGGGTTTTCCGCCAGGCGAATCCCACGCCCGCCGCCACCGGCCGAGGCCTTGATCAGCAGCGGGAAGCCGACGGATTCGGCGGCTTTGAGCGCCGACTCCACATCGAACAGTTCATCCGGGGAGCCGGGCACCACCGGCACACCCGCGGCTTGCGCAGTGCGCCGGGCTTCGGCCTTGTCGCCCATGCGCCGGATGGTCTCGGGGCTTGGGCCGACGAAAATCGCCCCGGCGGCTTGCACCGCTTCGGCAAATTCGGCGTTCTCCGAGAGAAAGCCGTAGCCTGGGTGCACCGCGTTGGCGCCGGTGGCCTTCAGGGCACCGAGCAGCGCTTCGACATTGAGGTAGCTCTTGTCGGCGCGGGCCGGGCCGAGGATGTGCACTTCGTCGGCCATGCGTGCGGCCTGGGAATCGACGTCTGCTTCGCTGCACGCCGCCACAGTGGGAATCCCCAGCGCTTGCGCGGCGCGGATGATCCGCACGGCAATCTCGCCGCGGTTGGCGATCAGCAGTTTACCAATGCCTTGGGTCATGGTCGTGCCCTCACGCGTCTTCGAGTGTAGCGATGACCTGACCCGGCTCCACCGGATCACCGTCTTCGACCAGAAACGCGTCCAGACGCCCTGCTGTACCCGCGGTCAGTTCGGAAAACTGCTTCATGACCTCGATCAGGCCAATCACCGTGTCGGCGCTGACCTGGGCACCCGCCTCGACGTAGTTCGGCGAGTCCGGGGTAGCTTTGCGGTAGAAGGTCCCCGGCAACGGGGTGATGACTGTGTGCTGCGCCATGTCTGTTCCTCTTGGAATAGTTGTAGAAAGGCAGGCAAAAAAATCTGTGTGTCGAGTAAGCCCTGGCGTCTGCGTGCCAGGTGTCTTCGGGTGCGTTATCGCGGTGCGCGCACCTGGATCCCCGCGCCATCGAGCGCATTACGGGTAGCCTCGACCAGTACCAGGGCTCCGGGTGTATCGCTGTGCAAGCAAATGGAGTCGAATTCGATCGTCAGGTCTTCACCCTCCACCGTGCGCACCACGCCTTCCTGGCAGGCACGCAGTACCCGCGCAGCTACTTGCGCGGGGTCGTAGGCACGCACATTGCGGGTGAAGACGATGGAGCCGCTGAGGTCGTATTCGCGGTCGGCGTAGAACTCGCGGATCACCGGTTGGCCTAGCTCCGTGGCGATACGCCAGATCGCCGAGTCAGGCATGCAATACAGCAGCAGCTCGGGCTCCAGGCGCTGCAGGTTTTCCACCAGCAAACGCGCCGTTTCCTCGTCCCGGGCCAGGTGCATGTACAGCGCGCCGTGGGGTTTGATGTGTTGCAGGGCCACGCCTTGAACCCGGGCGAGTTCACGCAGGGCGCCCAGCTGATAGAGCATGTCGTCCACCAGCTCCTGGGCCGGTGCATTGATGTGACGGCGGCCGAAACCGACCAGGTCGCGAAAGCCCGGATGGGCACCGACGGCCACGCCCAGGCGCTTGGCCTGCTCGACAGTGCGACGCATGGTGCCGGGATCGCCGGCATGGAAACCGGTGGCGATGTTGGCCGAGCTGATGAAGCCCATCAGTTCGTTGTCGACGCCGTCGCCGATAGTCCACGGACCGAAGCCTTCGCCCATGTCCGAATTGAAATCTACTGCCTGCATGACACTTGCTCCTGACGCTTGTGACTTCATGCAGAGCACGTTAAATTCCAGCCACCCCCTTGGGAAGATCTATTATCAGAGGGGATATCTTCTGAAAATCAGATACCTCATCAAGCGGAGTGTTCATGTCACTGACCCTGCGCCAGGTTCGCTATTTCGTCGCCACGGCCGAGATCGGGCAAATCTCCCAGGCTGCGATTCATTTGAATATTTCCCAGTCGGCGGTGACCACAGCGATCAAGGAGCTGGAGGGCATGCTCGGCACGCTACTGTTCCAGCGTTCGGCCCAGGGCATGAGCCTGACCGATGCCGGACGGCACTTTCTCAATCGGGCCTACGTGATCTTGCGCAGCGTCGACGATGCCCTTAACAGCCCACTGCCGGACGTTCGCGCCACCGGCCTGTTGCGGGTAGCGGCCAGTTACACGGTGATCGGCTACTTCCTGCCGCACCATCTGCAACGCCTGGAACACTGGCACCCGGACGTGGCCATCGAAGTGCACGAACGGGAGCGCCAGGCCATCGAGCAAGGCCTGCTGGAAGGCGAATTCGACATGGCGGTGGTGCTGACCTCGAACCTGACCCACCCGGACATCGTCTCGAAAACCCTGTTCAATTCCGAGCGCCGGCTGTGGCTGCCCAGCCATCACCCGCTGTGCGAACACTCGGCCGTGAGCCTTGCCGACGTCACACAGGAGCCCTTCATCCTGCTTACCGTCGACGAAGCCGAACAAAGCGCCATGCGCTACTGGGAACATGCCCGACAGCAGCCCAACGTGCGAATCCGCACCAGCTCCGTGGAAGCGGTGCGCAGCATGGTGGCCAACGGCAGCGGCGTGGCGATCCTCTCCGACCTGGTACACCGTCCGTGGTCGCTGGAGGGTAAACGCATCGAAACCGTTACCATCACCGACAAGGTCACCCCCATGAGCGTCGGCCTGGCCTGGCATCGCGAGCGGGAATTCAGCCCGGCGATGCACGCGTTCCACAATTACTTCCACGACGCATTCCTGGCGCCGCAACAACTTTCTGCGCGGCGCTGAAAGCAAATCGGTTTCAATCCAGAATCAACGGCCGCAAAACCACTTTGCCCACCTCGTACCGCTGCGGCCATTCAGGGTTGTAGATCGTGATTTTGCTGGTCAGCGCCATGCATGGGCCATCCTTGGGCAGGTTAAAACGTTGTAATACGCCTCAAAGGCATCTGCCGCCAAGCAAACGAGAACGGGCCTCTAATGACCTCGCGCCACCTGATCAGGCAATGTTCCCAGGCTCGCGAGAAAAACTTCGGTATCTCGATTGGACCGCAGGCAGACCACGCGACAACCCGACGGTGCCCTTGTCACGAGTTGCTTCATCTTCTCCCTGGCCGAGTTTTTCGTCCGCCACATGAACCTGAAGAACTCCGGCAGGTTGGCCAGCAGTTCCGGGCAGTCGTCCGGCAAGTCAGGCCGTGAACGACCGCGGTTGAGCGTCGTTCTGCAGAACACGCGCCAGAAGCGAAGCGCCGCCGACCGATCGATCCATATCAACATATCTGCGCGGGCCAGACGGTTGCTCCACGTGGTCGAATGCCCGCCTTCGAAGATCCAGCGCTCACGGGCCTCGACCTCACGGCAAAGACGCGTCTTCTCGTCAGGGCTTCGCTCAACCCACCCTGGCTGCCAGTGAATCGTGTCGATATGCACGACCGGCAAGCCCGTGCGCTCGCCAAGCTTGCGCGCCAGGGTACTTTTCCCAGACCCAGGCTGGCCAACGATCATCACCCGTTGCATTGAAGCTCCCTCTCGCCATGCCTGCTGATTTTTGGGGGCGCGATTGTACGGCAATGGCTGGTTCGGTCAACTGCAAGCGCACTCGTGCTTTCAGCGGCCGCAAAGATTAGCGAAAGCTGCTGGGGTATTACCGAAGCCCTCGGTCACCCCATAGTGGGTGTCTTACCTTCTTGGGCGCCCCCCGCTGGCTTCTTCCAGGCACAGCCAACGATCATCCTGGTGCAGGGTTGCGAAAACACGGTGCGCGAGATCTCGGCGATTCGCGCCTGCGCATTCAGCACGGCGTTCAAACGCATTTTAGCCATTACTCGAGCCAACATCGCCGCTGGGCGGTGAACCTCGCCATGGAGAAACACCCCTGCATGATGCCGTGCAGGGGCAATGGCTCATTCGTTGAACCTACTTCAAGCGCCGACTCCCAGTGTCATCGGGGAAGCTCACGGCCAACCGGAACACCTGCCAGAAGTGGCTCGCACGCACATATCGCCGCGTCATGATGGGGTAATAAGGCTTGCTCCGGCAGATTCACGACCGTACCGATCCAAGGGTCCTCGACGGCCGTGCGAAGCCCGGCAAGGGTTTCGACGACGGCTAGACCGCAGAACGGTCCCATCAACGGGTCATAGCCACCCTCGTGCACGGCCACAACCCGCGATCTACACACCTCATCGGCCAGGCCCATCACCAGTGCGGTCAGTTCCCGATAGGCTTCGGAGTGCAACAGCTGACGCCCGAAGGGATCCATCGCCGCCGAGTCGAAGCCGCTCGCGATCACAATGAGGTCCGGCCGGAAGCGGCGGATTGCCGGGAGAACCACACGCTCGAACGCCCCCACGTAGGCACCTCGCCCGGACCCTGCTGGAAGCGGAATATTCAGGTTAGCGCCCAGGCCTGCGCCGGTGCCGATGTCATCGACCTTCCCACGCCCGATGGGGTACAGATTGTCCTGATGCAGGGAGATCGTCATTACCGACGGGTCGTCGTAGAACAGGGTCTCGGTACCATTGCCGTGATGAACATCCCAGTCGATAACCGCAACCCGCTCCACTTCGCCCGTGTGCTGAAGATGGCGAATGCCGACCGCCGTGTTGTGGAAGATGCAGTAACCCATGCCCTGGCCCGCAAGCGCGTGATGCCCTGGTGGCCGGATGAGTGCGTAGGCGTTGCTCACTGTGCCCGCCACGACCGCCTTGAACGCCGCGATAACTGCCCCTGCCGCGAGCCTAGCGACGTCTGCCGAATTAGGTCCCACAGGTGTTTCGCCATCGCCCGCATCGCTCCACGCAGGGCCGACCGGGTTGAGAATTCGATCAACATAGGCCGGCGTATGCACCCGCAGCAGGTCGGCCTCCGAGGCCGGGCTGAAGGGCAACGCAACAAGGTTTTTCTCAAGGCCGCTGCGTTTGACCAAGCTTGCGAAGCGGCGTTTTGTATCGCCCTTCTCCGGGTGGTCGATCGGCTCCTGCCAAGGCAGGCTCCAGGCCCGGGTATCGTGCGTGGTAAAGCGTTCGTCCCAAATCCAGCCGGTTGTTTTCATATTCATCGCTCGCTGACTTGTTGTTCCTTGTCCACCAGGCGACGTTCGTTGCCCAGATCAAGGGTTCGAGAAGTAAGAAGATAAAGTGCGCTGGCAGCCACCAGGCCCACGAACATCGAGAGGTCGATTTCACCCATTTGCCGGGCGACCCATCCGGTGTAAGGCGCAGTGACAAAGAACGGCACCATCACCGCCAGCGCGCCGATATATGCGACATTTCCTTGCCACCCCCATCGCCCGTAGATACCCGCGGGATTAAACAGTTCGCGGATCGAGTAGCAGCCTTTGCGTACCAGGTAGAAGTCCACCAGATTGATAGCCGTCCAGGGAGTAAATAGGTAGGCAAGGAATACAAGGACATTTCCGTAAAACACGTTGAACCGATCCTCGCCGACCATTGCCGCTATTCCCCACACCGACAGCGTCATCGCAACAATCGTGACAGCTCGCATTGCCAGCGACGGCCGCACTCGGCGGAAGCAGTCGACGATCGAGATCAGGGTCAGGCTGCCGCCATAGGCATTGAGCGCCATCACCACCAGCAGGCCAACGAATAGCAGCGCGACCGCAAGCCGCCCGCCCCCCGCGAACAAGCTGTCGCCACCATTCGCGATCGCCATGATCACCGTGGCGCCGGGCGTGGCCGCCGCGAGCAGCGAGCCCAGGCCGATCACCCACAGCGCCGATATCGCCGACGGCAGGTAGGTCCACAGGAACGAGGAGCGCGTGGAAATGCTGGGGGCCAGGTAACGGGAGTAATCCGACACATAAGGCGCCCAGCCAAGCTGGAAGCCCGCCACGATGACAAAAGTGGTGGCGAAGGCATGCCATTCGATGGGGCCTGGCTCGAACGCCCCCGCGGGAATCGCGCTTCGGGCCACCGCGGCGAAGGTCAGTACCACGATGGTCAATCCGAGCGGCACGACCAGGAAGCGGTTGACCCGGTGGATCCAGCGGTAGCCATACAACGCTAGCGTGCCCGCGAACAGTACCGCGATCGGGAACCCCCAGGCGGTTGGAATTCCCAGCAGAAAATGCAGGCTTGACCCCGCCAGGATGGCATCGGCGACGTTGTAGTTGAAGTAGTTGACGAGGGCGAAGACCCAGACGGTGATCGCGGCGCCGAAGAAGCCGAACTGCGCGCGGGATTGAACCAACTGCGGAAGTCCTAATTGCGGTCCCTGCGAGGAATGTAGCGCCATGAACAGCGTGCCGAACAGTGAGCCGCACACAGTCGCGACCAACGTCCAGAATAATGGCCCTCCCAGCGCCAGCGTGGTAACGCCGGTCGCCATTGCGGTCAGGTTGATGTTGGCAACGATCCAGACTGCCCCTAGGTGTCGCACGCTGCCGTGACGCTCAGACACCGGTACGAAATCTACGGAGCGCCGTTCCGCACCGTCGGTTCGGGCCTGCGCAACCGCAGGCCTCACCGAGGCACTTTGCCCATTGGATGTCATTCTCATGTTCTTGTTTTCCTGGTTGAGATTGATCATGCGTGCATCTTTGATAGTGCGTTTATCGATCGCTCGGTGGTATCCCTCATGGGTCGATGGCAATACTGGGATTCACACCTTGGCTCAACCGGCGACCATCGCCAGCGGTTGCCCCTTGGCATTGGCCAGCAGTGCGGCGGCCAGCCGATCGCGTTCGCGGGCGTAATCGCGGGAGATCTCCCGGCCACGCTGCCGGGTGGCCCATTGCGGGTCGGCCAGCAATGCGGCCCCTTGCGCTTCGGGCAGGTGACGGCCGCGGATCAGGTCGGACAACCGTTCGGCCAGCACCAGGGTGGGGGCCTGCAAGTCGCCTGCGGTGGCCGCCGGCATAAGGGAGGCGTCTACCACGCGCAGCCCGTCGACACCGCGGACCCTGCCATCCGGGAAGGTCACCGCAGCATCGTCGCTGCCCATGCGACAGGTCCCGCAAGGGTGGTAGGCGCTTTCAAGCTTTTGCTTGAGAAATGCATCGATAGCGGCATCATCCTGCACGGCCGCGCCCGGCGCCAATTCCCGGCCCCGATAGGGCGCAAAGGCCGGCTGGGCGAAAATCTCCCGGGTCAGGCGCACGCAGGCCCTGAATTCCGCCCAATCGTCGGGGTGAGTCATGTAATTGAAGCGTACCCGCGGCAGGCTCTGTGGGAGGGTGTCGCGCAGCCTGACCCAACCCCGGCTTTTCGAGCGTTTGGTGCCCACGTGCACCTGGAACCCATGTCCTTTGGCGAGCGTCTGCCCATCATAGGAGATGGCCAGCGGGAGGAAGTGAAACTGGATGTCCGGATAAACGATGCCCGCCCGGCTGCGAATATGCCCGCCGCTCTCGAAATGGTTGGTGGCCCCAAGCCCGCGCCGGGTGGCGAGCCACTCGATGCCGATCTTCGCCTTGCCTAGCAGGCTCTGGGTGGGGAACAGACTGACCGGCTGGGTGCACTCCATTTGCAGGTAGAGTTCCATGTGGTCCATCAGGTTCTCGCCTACTTCGGGGGCGTCGTGGATCACGGGGATGCCATGCTGCGCCAGCTCTTGCGCCGGGCCGATGCCTGAGCGTTTGAGGATCACCGGGGACATAATGGCACCCGCCGACAAAATCACCTCTCGCGAGGCCATGGCCCTGGCGAGCTTGCCGCCCACCGAAAACACCACCCCGGTGGCTCGCTGGCCCATGAACATCACCCGGTCCACCAGGCCGCCTTTGATCACGCGCACATTGCCGCGGGCGATGGCCGGCCGCAGGTAGGCAACCGCAGCGCTCATCCGACGCCCGTCGCCGACGTTCATCTCCATCGGTCCGAAGCCTTCATGCTGGCGGCTGTTCATGTTGTCGGTCACGGCGTAGCCCGCTTCGTTGCCCGCTCTGACGAAGGCCTGATACAGCGGATTGGTCTGAAGCCCCCGGGTAATTCGCATTGGGCCCTGAGTGCCGCGCAACAGCCCACCGCCTTCGACATTTTCCAGGCGCTGGAAATACGGAAGCACGTTCGACCAGCGCCAGCCCTCGGCCCCCAACGCTTCCCATAGTTCATAGTCCATGGGGTTGCCTCGAACCCAGCACATGCCGTTGATCGACGAGGAGCCGCCTAGGCCCTTGCCACGCGGCAGGTTCACCTGCCGGCCATCCAAGCCGGGCTCCGGCTCGGTTTTCATGCCCCAATTGAAGCGTTTGGTGTTCATCGGGATCGACAACGCCGCCGGCATCGACACGATGACTGAGTTGTCGCTGCCACCGGCTTCGATCACCAGTATCTGCACGCCCGGGTTTTCGCCAAGGCGGTTAGCCAGTACACACCCGGCGGCACCGGCGCCGACGATGATGTAGTCATAGCGCCCTTCGTCATGCGCGCTGGAAATCGAGGTTTGCTCAGAAGTCGACATGGTACAAGTTTCCACCGTCGTGAAGCTGGAGACAGGCCCACCCGCAGTGCGCGGGAATGCCCGCGCAACGTCCAGGGTTTGGGTCGAGTTAAAGACGTGGCGGTTTGCCTGGGCGGGCTAGCCGACGATCACGTAGAACTTGCGCATCGGCACTGGCTGACGCCAGATACCACGAAAGCCTTTGGGTACCAGGAAGCAATCGCCTGGAGCATAGGTTTCGCAGAAGCCCTCTCCCTCAAGCGTGACCTCGCCCTCCAGCACCACCATGAATTCGTCGGCCGGATAGCTTTCGTAGTGTTCGGTATACGGTTCGCAACGCCAGATACCTGATTTCACTAGCGGCTCGCTGCGGCTGAAGTAGGCATGATCAAGGCCCATCGGCCGGCCTTCGATCAGTTCGGCATGTTCAAGGGCTTGGTTCGGCAACCGCTGCCAGCCAGCGGGACCAATAGAAGAAAAGCGGATCGGAAGAAGCATGATGAAGCCTCGGATTTGCGCGTTGAGATTGACATTCAGGCTAGGGTCGGGCTCCCATACAGACAAGTGACAAGATTTCTGCCTGCGTCACCTCAGGTTACGGAGCCTCCCCTTTTGAGAAAGCACCAGTCCCTTACCGCGCTCCGTGCCTTCGAGGCCGTTGCCCGGCTAAACAGCATCTCCTGCGCCGCACAGGAGCTGAATGTCACGCGCCCCGCTGTGTCCAAGCAGGTCACTCAGCTGGAGAGCGACATGGGCTGCCCGCTGCTACTGCGCACAGGCAATATCATCCGCCTGACAGCGGCCGGGCGCGAGTTGTTCATTGCCCTGCAGCAAGCTTTCGAGCTGATTCAGCTCACCACCGATACCATAAGCCGCCGTGCACGCCAGGGCGAACAGCTCCGGGTGCTGGTATGCCGCGATTTCGCCTCGAGCTGGCTGGCCGGCCAGGTGGGAAAATTCCTGGTCGCCAACCCCGGCATCTCCGTGGAAATCACTGCGGAGAAGAACGCGACCTTCCGTCTCGACGAAGACTTCGATTTCCGTATCTTTTATGGCATGCACGGCGCCAAGGTCGGCGGCGGACTGGAAGCCTCTGAGCTATGCCGCTGGATCGACCTGCTGGTCTGCACCCGCGATTTCGCCCAGACGTACTTGTGCGAAGGCCGCAAGCCTTGCAATGCGCCGTACCTGATCGATGCAAATTACGACATCTGGGACGAGTGGTGCGCCCTGACCGGGCTCGACCCCGGCGGCCCACGGCGCCGGCAGACAACGTTCAACGAAACCACCCTGTGCCTGTCTGTCGCGGCATCCGGGGGTGGCCTGACGATCGGCGACAGCTTCCTGGCCATGCCTGCCATCCGCGCAGGCGAGCTTATCGTGCCCTACCCACTTGGCCTGGTCAGCGCTCAGAACTACACCCTCTTCAAACCCAAAAGACCAAGTTCTCCCGCAAGTCAGAAGTTTGAAATCTGGTTGCGTGAAGCAATAGAAAGCTATCAAGTGGCGGTACGCCAAGCGCTGACTGAACAGGGCATTCAGATCATGGAACGTCACGAAGCGCGCATGACATGAACATTTTCTCGTCAAAGTCCAACGGTCCAGCCTCCCATCTTATACATGCCATACCTTGTCTGAGGTGGTTGCTTCAATGGGGCAAGTAATCTTTGACGTAGCGCACTGTCTTTTCCAAAGCTCGCGCCATGTCGGGATGTGTCAACCGATACTTCAGTTCCAATTGCCTGCTATGGCTCATATCAAAGCGTTGCGTCTGAATAAAATTCAATGACTCGGCGCTGATCGCGAATCGGGCCGCCAGTCCGGGAATTGTCAAAAGCCATCTCAGCAACCCTATCGCTACATGGCGGCGGGGTGCCTTGATCTTCAGCGTTTTCGCTATCTGCCCTAGCAGCCCCTGCAAGTTCGGTGTGTGCTCATAGAGTGCCAGGACCTGCTGGTTGGCCATCGAGGGGTCGAACGCCGCGCAAGTCATCATTGTCACCAGGTAATCGACGCTGACTAATGGCAACCAGTGCCTGGTGGAACCGGGAACAGCTTTGAACCGGCCTTGTGCCAGGTTTCGAATGAGTTCGGCCAAAGGTTGTCCTTCCAGAATGTGCCCACTCTCGCTGTGGCCACACACCGTAGCAGGATGAACGATTGTGTAATCCGCGCCCGCTTCCTGCATGTAACGGATGACCGCAAAATGGGACTCGAGCTTGCTGCCTTCGTAGCCACCTGCACGGCCGTAGACCACGGGCCAGTTCGTGTTTTCAGGGCACTCATTGTCAACCCCGATACTGGCAAGGTGGCTAAGGTTTTGCAGCATGAAGCCCCCCACCATCAGCAAGCGGATGCGCTGGCTCGCCGCAAGCCTGGCGACTCTCAGCGCCCCTTGCACATTGACTTCGCGGGCGCGCTCCATTGTCAGCCCCCAGGAAAATTGCGCCGCGAGGTGGAAGACCACAGAGGCCGAAGACACGCGCTGCTCGTCTGCCTCGCTGAGCCCAAGCCCCTCTCTGCTGATATCGCCCTCAACGGCATGGATACAGGCAGGGTTACCGCCCAGTCGGCCTACCTGCTCCCTGAGGCGCTCGATGTTTGCAGGGGTGCGCATAAGCACCCAGGTCTTGTGCCCTGTCGCGGTAAGACGAGCCAGTAAATGTTGACCTACAAACCCACTGCCGCCTGTGACGAAACATTCCACGCTCATGCCTGAATCCTTGTTTGGATGATGGGCCCAGGCTAAGGTGTAGAGCCTGCTCTACAGTCAAGGAATTTTTACTGTGAACATTGGAGAGTTGGAGCGCCGCAGTGGCATTGGCCGCCATGCATTGCGCTATTACGAACAACTCGGGCTTATCGTGGCCCATCGACAGGCCAACAACTATCGCAGCTACAGCGATCAGACCGTTGTTGATCTGGCCTTCATTCAGAGTGCCCAGGGCGTGGGCTTTTCACTCGCCGAGATTGGCGACATTCTTGCTGCCAGGCGGGGTAATACGATCAATTGCGCGCAAGGCGCGGCCTTGGTCGCCAGCAAGATGGCCGAAATTCAGACGAAAATAACCACCTTGCAAGCCACGTATGTTTTTCTGGAAGCAGAGCGTGTGAAGCTTGAAGCCAGTGCCATTGCCCTCGGACAGACCATTCCTCACCTTCCTGTACATGGGCGTGCCGCAACGCAATAGTTCCCGGCTCAACCGTTCAGCGTGGCCCCGCACCCTCGCGGGCCTGCTGGCCGATTACTGCCGATGCAGAATGGCTGCCTGGGTCGGAAGCGGCCATCCACGGCCAGCAGCTTTCCAATCATAGCGGTCAGTCACGGTCTATCTTTTAAGGCTTGACTCAGATTGATCAGGTCCCTGATGCATGAACGCTCTCTGGATCGCACTGGCCATTTTTGGGTGCTTGGTCGCCGCCTCGCTGCTCATGATGCTGTGGTACCCAAAGCTGGCATCCCACCACAGGGATGAAGACACAAATACAGTAATTCGCCTGGTAGCTAACATTTTTGTGGTGATGACATCACTGGTCTTTGGCTTGATGATCAATTCTGCCAAAAATACCTTCGAGTCCATTGATGCAAACTTCCATGGGTATGCAACCAGCATGATCATTTTTGATCGGACACTGCGGGGCTATGGCGATTCGGCCCAAGAGACTCGCAACCGACTGATCATCTATCTTGAGCACGCTATCGCGACGCCGTACCGGGGGGACGAGGCGCTGCAACATCGTAACAGCGAAGCAGCTAAATACTTGGATGACATAGGAAAATCTTTGGCCGTTATTAAGCCGCCGGACCGTTACCATGAAACGATGCTGCAGGATATTCGTCAGCAATATCATTCGCTCATCGAGCAACGCTGGAGGATCGTCGAGCAGTCAGAGGGGGCAATTCCCGGCCCGCTTATCGGGATGCTTGCTGCTTGGTTGACGCTCATTTTCGCCAGTTTTGGATACCGCGCGCCCCATAATTCGATGGTAATAGCGATGTTCATCATTTCTTCATTGCTTATTTCGGCTTCCGTGTACCTCGTATTGGACATGGACGTGCCATTTCACGGCCCTATCCAGATATCCGACGAGCCTCTGCGCAGGGCGCTCGCCGTCATGCAGCTTTAAGAGAGCGGGGGGCGCTTGCGTTCTGGGTGGTGACCTCGTGGCGGCATAGCTTTTCGCGAGCCTGTCGAAGCGCGATACGATCCGGCGATTCTCTTTCAGCCAGCCCGGCGATGGGGCGCAAAGCGGCCAATACCACTAAACAAAGGTGCGGTGGATAGCCGCAGGCATCTGCAATCCAGTACGCCAAGCACCGAAATACAAGGCTTCAACAAACTCACCTCTCATCTGATATGGTTTTTATCTCGATACCTGGGCCTGTGCTGAAAACAGATCGAGGGCCATAGTGCACTGGCCTGATCGAGGCCTGATGAGCGACGAACCATGAGCGACAGAATCCCCTTCCGAGTCATCGAGATTGCCCCCACCACCCACAAGAGCAAAAGCCAGGTGGCCGGTGGCATTCATACACGCAGTTTCACCGGCTTCTACCGCAACCTGCGGATCGCCTTCGCCGGGTTGCTGTTCGTGCTGTTCTTCGGCACCGCCTGGTTGCAATGGGGCGACCGCCAGGCCGTGCTCTGGGACCTGGCCGACAGCAAGTTCCATATCTTCGGCGCGACCTTCTGGCCGCAGGACTTCATCCTGCTGTCGGCGCTGCTGATCATCTGCGCCTTCGGCCTGTTCGCCATCACCGTGTTCGCCGGGCGCGTGTGGTGCGGCTACAGCTGCCCGCAAAGCACCTGGACCTGGCTGTTCATGTGGTGCGAGAAGATCGCCGAGGGCGACCGCAACCAGCGCATCAAGCTGGCCGCCGCGCCGTGGGGCGCGGAGAAGATCGCCCGTCGCGGCCTCAAGCATGGCCTGTGGCTGGCCATCGGCGTGCTCACCGGGCTGACCTTCGTCGGCTACTTCACGCCGATCCGCCCGCTGGCTGCCGAACTGTTCACCTTCGAGCTGGGTGGGGTAGCCTTGTTCTGGGTGCTGTTCTTCACCGCCGCCACCTATCTCAATGCCGGCTGGCTGCGCGAAGCGGTGTGCATGCACATGTGCCCCTATGCACGGTTCCAGAGCGTGATGTTCGACAAGGACACCCTGGCAGTGGCCTACGACCCCAGCCGCGGTGAAGCCCGTGGCCCGCGCAAGAAAGGCAGCGACGCGCGCAGCCAGGGCCTGGGCGACTGCATCGACTGCACCCTGTGTGTGCAGGTGTGCCCCACCGGCATCGATATCCGCGAAGGCCTGCAAATGGCCTGCATCGGCTGCGCCGCCTGCATCGACGCCTGCGATGGGGTGATGGACAAGATGGGCTATACGCGCGGCCTGATCGGCTACAAGTCCGAACACAACCTGCAAGGCGGCAAGACCCACTGGCTGCGCCCTCGCCTGCTCGGCTACGCCGCCGCGCTGACGGTGATGATCGGCGCCCTGGTGGTCGCCCTGCAGATGCGCCCGATGGTATCGATGGACGTGATCAAGGACCGTGGCTTGTTCCGCGAGAACGCCTTGGGCCAGATCGAGAACATCTACCTGCTCAAGATCATCAACAAGACCCAGGAACCCCAGCACTATCGTCTGCGCCTGGTTGACGCCGACGGCTTCGAGCTGCACGGCCGCACCGAATTCACCCTGGCCTCCGGCGAGATGAGCGAACTGCCGGTGTCGGTGGCGATGCTTGCCGATCGCCCGACCAGCAGCTCCCAGGAACTGACCTTCGAGATCCAGGACAGCGACCAGCCGGGGATCCGCAGCACTGCACACAGCCGTTTCGTCGCGCCGATGAATCGCTGATCCCTTACACTGACACTCACCTTGCCTGCCAAAAACACAATGAAACGCTACGAACGATTCGCCGACGACATTGCCGAACTGATCCGCTCCGGGGTGCTCGGCCCCGGCCAGCGGGTGCCCTCGGTGCGCTACGCCAGCCAGACCCACGGGGTCAGCCCGTCCACCGTGTTCCAGGCCTACTACCTGCTGGAACGCCGCGGCTTGATCCGCGCGCGGCCGCGCTCTGGCTACTTCGTCAACGCCCACGCGCCGCGGCCGTTCTGCGAGCCGCAACCCCAGGCGCCGGCCAGCGAGTCCACCGATGTGGATGTGAGCGGCCTGGTGTTCTCGATCCTCGACTCGATCAAGGACCCGCACACCGTGCCGTTCGGCTCGGCCTTCCCCAGCCCGAGCCTGTTCCCGCTGCAGCGCCTGTCCCGTTCGCTGGCCAGCGCCAGCCGGGCCATGGACCCACGCATGGTGGTCACCGACCTGTCGCCGGGCAACCCGCAACTGCGTCGGCAGATCGCCCTGCGCTACATGGTCGGCGGGCTGATGCTGCCGATGGAAGAGCTGCTGATCACCAACGGCGCGCTGGAGGCCTTGAACCTGTGCCTGCAGGCCGTGACCCAGCCCGGTGACCTGGTGGCCATCGAGGCACCGGCGTTCTATGCCTGCCTGCAGGTGCTCGAGCGCCTCAAGCTCAAGGCGGTGGAAATCCCGGTGCACCCGCGCGAGGGCATGGACCTCGGCGTGCTGGCCCAGACCCTGGACAAGCACCCGGTCAAGGCCGTGTGGTGCATGACCAACTTCCAGAACCCGGTGGGCGCGAGCATGCCGGAGGCCAAGAAGCAGGAACTGGTCGAGCTGCTGCGCCGCCACCAGGTGCCGCTGATCGAGGACGACGTCTACGCCGAGCTGTACTACTCGCAGCAGGCGCCGAAGCCGGCCAAGGCCTTCGACACCGAAGGGCTGGTGATGCATTGCGGCTCGTTCGCCAAGAGCCTGGCCCCGGGCTATCGCATCGGCTGGGTCGCGGCCGGGCGCTTTGCGCAGAAGATCGAGCGGCTCAAGCTGATGACCTCGCTGTGCGCCTCGATGCCGGCCCAGGCGGCGATCGCCGACTACCTGCAGCACGGTGGCTACGATCGCCACCTGCGCAAGCTGCGCTACGCGCTGGAGGGCCAGCAGGCCAACATGCTCGCCGCCATCGCCCGCCATTTCCCGGCGCAGACCCGGGTCAGCCAGCCTTCCGGCGGCTACTTCCTGTGGCTGGAACTGCCCGAACAGATGGACGCGCTGAAGCTGTTCCACATGGCGTTGGCCCAGGGCATCAGCATCGCACCGGGGCCGATCTTCTCGCCGACCCGGCGCTTCGGCAACTGCATCCGCCTGAACTATGGCAGCCCTTGGGGCGATGGCGCGGAGCAGGCCATGGAGACCCTCGGGCGGATCGTGCGTTCGTTCTAGCCGCCGATGGGCATGCAGGATACAGTTGGTTCACGCCCAACGCCGAACTCCGGACACCTGCATGCCCGAACGTGAAATCCAGGCATTGCGCCAGCGCAATGCCGAACTCGAAAGCCAGCTCGCCCAACGCAAGGACATCGACAACAGCCTTTATCGCTTCTTGTTCGACACCATGGACGAGGGCTTCTGCGTCATCGAGTTCTTCGACGGTCCCCATGGGCCGCTCAGCGACTACATCCATGTCGTCGCCAACGCCGCCTACGCCCGCCATGCCGGCATACCCAATGTAGTCGGACAGAAGCTGCGGGAGATGGTGCCCGACGAGGCCGACGACTGGGTGGCCCGCTACGGCCAGGTATTGCGCACTGGCCAACCATTGCAGTTCGAACAGGAACTGGTGGCCACCGGCAGGATCCTGGCGGTAACCACCTTCCGTATCGAGCCCGCCGAGCGCAATCAGGTGGCGGTGCTGTTCCAGGACGTTACCGAGCGACGTCGGGCGGAAACCGCACTGCAACAGCTCAACGACCATCTCGAACAACGCGTGGCTGACGCCCTGGCCGAACGCAGCCTGTTCGCCGAACTGGTCGAGCACAGCGTGGCGCGCGTCCAGGTGGTGGACACCTCGCTACGTTTTCTTGCTGTGAATACCCGTGCGGTCAAGGATTTCCAGTTTCTTTTCGGGCGCACGCTTAAGGCAGGTGATCGCCTGGCCGATTGCCTGGACGGTTTCCCCGATGAGTACCAGCGCTCGGTGGCGCTCTGGCACCGGGCGCTGGCGGGCGAAAGCTTCATCGAAGTGATCGAATATGGGCGCGGCAACTACCGGCGACTATTTCGAACTGCGCTTCAACCCCCTGCGCAACGCCGACGGCGGTGTTGTCGGCGCCTACCTGTTCGTCTACGACATCAGCCGTCAGGCCAACGAGCAGAAGCGCCTGCTCGAGGCCGAGGAGGCCTTGCGTCAGGCGCAGAAGATGGAAGCCGTCGGCCAGCTTACCGGCGGCATCGCCCATGACTTCAACAACTTGCTCGGTGGCATACTCGGCGCCCAGGAGCTGATGCGCCAACGCCTGGGCCAGGCACGCCACGAAGAGATCCCTGCCTTGCTCGATACCGCCAGCGATTCGGCACGACGGGCTGCGGCACTGGTGCATCGCCTGCTGGCGTTCTCGCGACGCCAGACCTTGTTGCCACGGGCTACCGCAGTTGGCGCGCTGGTCCTCGACATGGAGGATCTGATCCGCCGTAGCGTGGGACCGGCCATTGATCTCAGTGTCGCTTGCGCACCGCAGCTCTGGCCGACCTTCATCGATCCCCCGCAACTGGAAAGCGCCCTGCTCAATCTGTGCATCAATGCCCGCGACGCCCTGCCCAATGGAGGAAGAATCGAGATACGCTGCGAGAACCGGCATCTGGACGAAGCGAGTGCCGCAGCGCTCGACCTCCCGGCAGGCGACTACCTGCAACTGAATGTCGAGGACAATGGTCGCGGCATGGCGCCGGAGGTGATCGAACGGGCAATCGACCCGTTCTTCACCACCAAGCCGCTCGGCCAGGGAACCGGGCTGGGGCTGTCGATGGCGTTCGGCTTCGTACGCCAGTCCGGCGGCCAGTTGCGGATCCGCTCGACCGTGGGCGAAGGTACGCGGGTCGAACTCTACCTGCCACACCACCATGAGGCGCCAGCGCTACCGCAGGCGCTGCCGCAGGCCACACCGCTGGTGCACCTCGGGCAGGCACGCATCCTGCTGGTTGAGGACCAGGCTGCCCTGCGCCTGGTGATCGGTGAGCTGCTGGAGGAACTCGGGCATGAAGTGCATAGCGCAGGCGACGGTGCCGCGGCGCTGACTATGCTCGAAGGGGGGCTGGTTCCACAATTGTTGATCAGCGATATCGGCTTGCCTGGCAGCCTCAATGGTCGCCAGGTCGCTGAGGCGAGCCGTGCCTTGCATCCGGCGTTGCCGGTGCTGTTCATCACCGGTTATGACGAAAGCGCGGCGCTCGCCGATGGGCAACTGCCCCCACGTACGCAGGTACTGCGCAAACCGTTCGAACTGACGGCCATTACCGACGCGGTGGCCCATTTGTTGAGCGCCGGATGACCCCGGTCAGCGCCCGCCGCCCAGGTCAATGAAACTGCCGGTCGAATAGGAGGCCTTGTCCGACAGCAGCCACATGATTGCCTCGGCCACTTCCTCAGGCTTGCCGCCACGCCCCATCGGCAGGCCGGGCTCGAGCTTGCCGACCCGGTCCGGATCGCCACTCAGGGCATGGAAGCCGGTGTGAATGTACCCCGGGCGCACGCCGTTGACCCGTACCCCCTCGCCCGCCACCTCCTTGGCCAGGCCGAGAGTGAAGGTATCCAGCGCGCCCTTGGACGCGGCGTAGTCGACATATTCGTTGGGCGAGCCCAGGCGCGCGGCCACCGACGACACATTGACGATCGCCCCGCCCTGCCCGCCATGCCGTCGGGCCATGCGCAGCAAGGCATGCTTGGCGCACAGCATCGGCCCGACCACATTGGTCTTCATCACCTTGAGCAGGCGAAACTCCGACATCTCCTCGACCCGGCTCTGCTGGCCGATGGTCCCGGCGTTGTTGACCAGCGCGGTGACCGGCCCGAGCTCCTGGTCGACGAAGTGGAACAGCCGTACCACTTCATCCTCGACGCTGGCGTCGGCGCGCACGGCAATGGCCTCTGCGCCCAGCGCGCGGACCTGCGCCAGCATCGCCTCGGCGGCCTGGTCATCGGCGTGGTAGTTGATGCAGATGCGGTAACCCTGTTGCGCCGCCAGCAACGCGGTAGCGGCGCCGATGCCCCGGCTAGCGCCGGTGATGACGATGACCTTGTCCATGAGCCTGCCAAGTAGTCCGGAAAAGACCTACAAGATTAGGGGAAATGCCATCATTTGAAAACCTGCGGCCCCACCGCAAAAGGGGGCTTGTCGGGCCGCCCCCGCAGGTTGCTCTCAATGCCCCGCCGACGCCGGCGCGGCCTTGGCCGTGAACGGTGGCTTGGCCAGCCACACCAGCAGGATCAACCCGGCGAACACCCAGGTCAGCAAGGTGAAGTAGTCCACCGTCGACATCATGTACGCCTGGCTGTTGAGGATCTGCTCCAGCTTCGCGTAGTTCTGCGGGCTGGCACCGCCCAGTTGTTCCAGGGTCTGGCGGGTGGCCGGCTCGAAGGTGCTGATGTGCTCGCTGAGGTAGGCATGATGCTGGTCGGCCCGGCGTATCCAGATCCAGGTGGTCAGCGACGCGGCGAAGCTGCCGCCCAGGGTGCGCAGGAACGTCGCCAGCCCCGAACCGTCGGCGATCTGGTGCGGTGGCAGGTCCGACAGCAGGATGCTCAGGGTCGGCATGAAGAACAACGCCACGCCGATGCCCATGAACAGCTGCACCAGGGCGATGTGCAGGAAGTCCACCTCGTTGGTGAAGCCGGCGCGCATGTAGCAGCTGGTGCCGATCGCCAGGAAGGCGATGCCGGCCAGCAGGCGCAGGTCGAAACGGTGCGCGTACTTGCCCACGAACGGCGACATCAGCACCGGCAACAGGCCAATCGGCGCGACCGCCAGGCCCGCCCAGGTGGCGGTGTAGCCCATCTGGGTCTGCAGCCATTGCGGCAGGATCAGGTTGATGCCGAAGAACCCCGCGTACCCGCCCACCAGCACCAGGGTGCCAATACGGAAGTTGCGGTGCACGAACAGGCGCAGGTTGACCACCGGGTGGCGGTCGGTCAGCTCCCAGATGACGAACACCGCCAGGAACACCACCGAGATCAACGTGCCGATGACAATGAACGACGACTCGAACCAGTCCAGGTCGTTGCCCTTGTCCAGCACCACCTGCAAGGCGCCGACACCGACGATCAGGGTCAGCAGGCCGATGTAGTCCATCGGCTGGCGGCTGGTGACCACCGGGCGCGTGCGCATCTGCTGGCGCACCACGGCGGCGGCGAACAGGCCGATCGGCACGTTGATGAAGAAGATCCACGGCCAGCTATAGCTGTCGGTGATCCAGCCGCCAAGGATCGGCCCGGCAATCGGCGCGACCACCGTGACCATCGCTAGCAACGCCAGGGCCATCCCCCGTTTCGCCGGCGGATACACGGCAATCAGCAGAGTCTGGGTCATCGGGTACAGCGGGCCAGCTACTACGCCCTGGAGCACCCGGAAGAACACCAGCTCGGGCATCGACTGGGCGATACCGCACAGGAACGACGCCAGCACGAACAGCAGCGTGGCCCAGATGAACAGCTTCACTTCGCCGAAACGCCGGCTCAGCCAGCCGGTCAGCGGCAGCGCGATGGCGTTGCTCACCGCGAACGAGGTGATCACCCAGGTGCCCTGCTCCGAGCTCACGCCGAGGTTGCCGGAAATGGTCGGCAACGCCACGTTGGCGATGGTGGTGTCGAGCACCTGCATGAACGTCGCCAGGGACAGCCCGATCGTGGTCAACAGCAGGCTCGGCGGGGTGAACTGCGCGGCGGCCGCCTGGCTCATCGCTGGGCCGTCTTGCCGGTGGCGCTGTTTTCGTGGATCAGCCGGGCGATCAGGTCATCGGCCTCGACCAGCTGGCGGTCGTACACCTCGGTGGTGTAGCTGGCCTGCTGCGGCGGTTGCTGGGCCAGTGCCGGGCCACTCTGGTCGTGCAGGTCGACTTCGGCGACGGTGGACAGGCCGATGCGCAGCGGATGGGTCTTCAGCTGTTCAGGGTCCAGATGGATGCGTACCGGTACCCGCTGGACGATCTTGATCCAGTTACCGGTGGCATTTTGCGCCGGCAACAGGGCAAAGGCGCTGCCGGTGCCGGCGCCGAGGCTGTCGACGGTGCCGGAGTAGGTCACTTCGCTGCCGTACAGGTCGGCGGTGATTTCCACCGGCTGGCCGATGCGCATGTCGCGCAGTTGGGTTTCCTTGAAGTTGGCGTCGACCCACACCTCGTCCAGCGGGATCACCGCCATGGTCGCGGTGCCCGGCTGCAGGCGCTGGCCCAGTTGTACGGTGCGCTTGGCGACATAGCCGGTGACCGGCGCCACCAGCGTGGTGCGGGCATGGTCCAGGTAGGCCTGGCGCAGGTCGGCGGCGGCGGCCATCACTTCCGGGTGCGACGAGACCACCGTGTCGTCGACCAGCGCGGTGCTGGTGTTGAGTTGCTGGCGGGCACTGTTGACGGCGGCCTGGGCCACGGTCAGGTCATCACGGGAGTGGGCGACTTCCTCGGCGGCGATGGCACCGCTGTCGGCCAGCACCTTGCGCCGGTTGTAGTCCTGCTGGGCCTTCTGCAGCTCGGCCTGGCGGGTCTGCAACTGCGCCTTGAGCGAGTCGACATTGCTGTACAGCCCGCGCACCTGGCGCACGGTACGCGCCAGCTTGGCCTCGGCAGCCTGCAGGGCAACCTCGCTGTCGGCCGGGTCGAAGCGCAGCAATACCTGGCCGGCATGCACCAGGTCGCCATCGTCGGCGCCGATGCTGGTGACGGTGCCGGTCACCAGCGGGGTGATTTCCACGACGTTGCCATTGACGTAGGCATCGTCGGTGCTTTCGTGCCAGCGCCCGACCAGGCTGTACCAGGCCCAGGTGCCGGCCCCGGCGAGGATCAGGATCAGCAACAGGGCGAGCAGCCAGGCCTTGCGCTTGCCCGAGTTGTCAGGCGCGGGTGCCGGGGTGGAGGTGTCAGCGGGAGTGGCCATGACAATACCTTGGAAAATGCGTGACTGGGATCAACGATCGCCGAAACGGCGGATCGTCAGGGGGTCGCCGGCGCTGAGCAGGACTTTGGCGAGCAGTTGCTCAAGGGTCTTGAGCTCCTCGGGCTGCAGCACACCGACCAGTTCGTTCATTGCCGCCGCGCCGACCTGGGGCAGGCGGTCGGCCAGGCGCTGACCGTCGGCGGTGAGGGCCAGGCGCACCTGGCGGCGGTCGTCGGGGCAGCGGTTGCGCAGGATCAAGCCCTTCTGCTCGAGGCGGTCGAGCATGCGGGTCATCGAGCCGCTGTCCAGACCCAGGTAGCGGCACAGTTCGGCCGGGGTATCGACCTGGTACTGGGTGACGATGATCAGCACCTTGAACTGGGCGGCCGTGACGCCGTCGGCTTCGAGGTGCCAGTCGAGGATGCGGTCCTTGAGCAGCGCGGCGCGGCCGAGCAGCATGCCGATGGCGCAGGTCTGGAAGTTTTCCGGGGTGAAATGGGACATCGGCGGTCTGCTCGGGCAATTGTGTGAAAATATTACTGCCTAGGCAGTGAATGTCAAAGCTTTGATTAGGAGGCTAAATAAATATTCATCGGGAGGGGCTGAAAGCGTCAGCGCTTTGCTGCGTGGAGTCGGGCTGTTGCGTATTCATGAAAGGAGCGCCGCCTGAGGCGGGATGCTCGACGTTAGAGTTGCAGTGCCTGTCAGATCGAGCGCCGCCCGCGCGGCGCATCGCGGATGAATCCGCTCCTACACTTGTTGCAACGTACCGAACCTGTCAGGCCATGGTTGCCAGCCTTGGCGCAAGGCTTGAGACAGGTGGGGCAGCAGCAATGCCCACCGAAAAATCGCGTCGAGCAACAAGGCTATCAACCATGGCCTATCAGGCATGGCCACGTTGCAAAAGATGTAGGAGCGGATTCATCCGCGATGCGCCGCGCGGGCGGCGCTCGATCTGACAGGCGTTGCAAGCGTTGAGAGGAACACCCGAAGCCGTCAGCCTTGGCGCGCCACCTGCCACAACCGCGCCACATCCGCGGCCCGCGCCTTGAGCAACGCCCCCGCCTCGGCACAAGCCTGCTCCAGGCTCATCGGCCCGCTGGCCAGGGCGAAGGCCGCATCGATGCCCTGCCCATACAGTTGCTCGTAGCCCGCACCGAGCGTGCCCGCCAGCACCACCACCGGCACGCCGTGGCGCTTGGCCACCCGCGCCACCCCGAGGGGCGTCTTGCCGCGCAGGGTCTGGGCATCGAAACGCCCTTCGCCGGTAATTACCAGATCCGCGCCCTGCACCAGGGCATCGAGCCCGGCCAGCTCGGCGACCACCTCGACCCCTGGGCGGAACTGCGCGCCCATGAACGCCTTGGCTGCGAAGCCCATGCCTCCGGCCGCGCCACTGCCTGGCTCATCACGCACATCCTTGCCGAGCACGTCCGCGCAATGATCGGCGAACCGCGCCAGGGCCTGGTCCAGGGCCTGCACCTGCTCGGGGTTGGCACCCTTCTGCGGGCCGAAGATCGCCGAGGCGCCATTGGCGCCGCACAGCGGATTGTCGACATCGGCGGCAACATCCACCTGCACCCGCGCCAAGCGTGGGTCCAGGCCGCTGGCGTCGATGCGCGCCAGCTGCGCCAGTGCAAGGCCACCCTCGGCCAACGGCTCGCCCCGGGCATCCAGCAGGCGCAGGCCCAACGCACGCAGCATGCCGCTGCCGCCGTCATTGGTGGCGCTGCCGCCGATGGCCAGCACAATCCGCGAAGCGCCGGCCGCCAGCGCCGCGGCGATCAGCTCGCCGGTGCCCCAGGTGCTGCTGCGGCAAGCGTCGCGCTGCCCGTTGGGCACCAGCTGGATGCCACTGGCCTGGGCCATCTCGATCACTGCCGTGCGGCTCTCGGCCAGCCAACCCCACCCGGCCTCGACGGGCTCGCCCAGCGGGCCGCGCACCACCTGGCGGCGCAGCTCGCCCTGACTGGCGGCGACGATCGCCTGCATGGTGCCTTCACCGCCATCGGCCATCGGGCATTCGATGCGCTCGCAAGCCGGCCACACTTCGGCCAGCCCGCTGGCGATGGCGCGGGCGACGCCGGAGGCATCGAGGCTGTCCTTGAACGAATCGGGGGCGATGACGATTTTCATGGGGATTCTCCTGTCCTGTTCCGCGCATGCTGACAGGTGCGCGGTGCACTGGCCTCGGTCGGATGCACAAAACCCAGGGGCGGTTGTTTGGGCGAATGCCTTTGCCAGCCGTCAGTCCGCCGGCAACAGCTGCAACCCCAGGTACAAGCTCAGCATCCCCTCCATGCGCAACGGATCCACCTCCCCCACCTCGGCAATGCGCTCCAGCCGGTAGCGCAAACTGTTGCGGTGGATACCCAGCGCCTCGGCGCAGGCCTGGCTCTGCCCCTCATGGGCGCACCAGGCGCGCAAGGTGAGCAGCAATTGCCCGCTGGCATCCTTGGCGCGAATGCGCTGCAAGGGTTCGAGCAGCTCGTCCAGCGCATCGTCGTTGCGATGCCGCCACAGCAGCGCCGGCAGGCGATAGCGGGCCAGGCTCAGCAGGCGCTCGTCGGGCAGCACCTCACGGCCGTAAGCCAGCAGGTCGCGCACCCGCCGGTAACTGCGGCGCAGTTGCTCCAGGCTCTGCGCCGGGCTGCCCAGGGCCAGGCGCTCGACGTCCCAGCCGTGGCGCTGCAGGCGTTCGAGCAGGCGCGGTTCGTCCAGCGGCACGCCGGCCGGCCGGCACCATAGCAGCGACTGGCGCGCAGGGCTGACACACCAGCTGTCCGGGTAGCGGCTCATCAGCCAGGCCGAGAGCGCCTCGGCGGGCGGGCCGCCACGCAACTCGAACAGGCAGGCAATGCGTGGCAGGTTCGGTTTGAGCCCCAGTTGCCGGGCTTCATCGACCAGCCGCGGCGAGTCGCCGCTGCCGCCCAGCAACAGTGCCAGCAGGTCGTCGCAGCGCTGGCGACGCCACTGCTGCTCCACCTGCAGATGGCGCTGGGCCAGGAGCATCTCGGCGGTCATGCGCACCAGCTCGCCGTAGGTGCGCAACTGTTGCGGGTCACCGGTCAGGCCGAGCACGCCGATCAGCCGGCCATCAAGCATCAATGGCAGGTTGACGCCGGGCTGCACGCCCTTGAGGCACTTGGCCGCCTCGACGTCCAGCTCGACGATGCGCCCGTTGGCCAGCACCAGCTGCGCGCCTTCGTGGCGGGTGTTGATGCGCTCGGCCTCGCCACTGCCCAGGATCAGCCCCTGGCTGTCCATCACGTTGACGTTGCACGGCAGGATGGCCATCGCCCGGTCGACGATGTCCTGGGCCAGGTCGTGGTCCAGCTCGAACATTTAAGAATCCTCAGGCTCTGTACGAAATGTGTCTGCGCGAAGGCCAGACAAGGCGAAACGGGGGGGAGGAAGCGCAGTGTACTGGAGTACATGAGCATTCCGAGCCCCGTTTCAACGCAGTATGGGCGAGTGCAGATACCTTTCGTGCGGGGCCTGGGCTTTGGTCGGGGGCACAGCAGCCCATGCCTGAAGCTGTGCAAAAGCACAAAGACAGCCGCGCTACACTGCCCGAGACTTTTCCAGGCGAGCGCCGGCACAGGCGACGCGGTGACAACCATAACAACAGAGAACCCGATCATGGCACACAGCCCCGCCCCTGACCAAGGCAACGAGATCACCCGCAACGCGCTCTACCGGCGCATCACCCTGCGGCTGATCCCGTTCATTTTCATCTGCTACCTGTTCAACTACCTCGACCGCGTCAACGTCGGCTTCGCCAAGCTGCAGATGCTCGACGCACTGAAATTCAGCGAAACCGTGTACGGCCTCGGCGCCGGCATCTTCTTCATCGGCTACGTGCTCTGCGGCCTGCCCAGCAACCTGGCGCTCAACCGCTTCGGGCCGCGGCGCTGGATCGCGCTGATGATGATCGCCTGGGGCAGCCTGTCCACCTGCCTGCTGTTCGTCACCACCCCCACCGAGTTCTACACCCTGCGCCTGTTGACCGGCGCCGCCGAGGCAGGCTTCTTCCCGGGCGTGGTGCTGTACCTCTCGCGCTGGTTCCCGGCGGACCGGCGCGGCCGCATCATGGCCCTGTTCATGTCGGCGATCCCGGTGTCCGGGCTGCTGGGCGGGCCGTTCTCCGGATGGATCCTCGACCACTTCGCCGCGGGCCAGCACGGCCTGGCCGGCTGGCAGTGGATGTTCCTGATCCAGGGCTTGCCCACCGTCGTGCTGGGCGCGCTGGCCATCGTGCTGCTCAGCGACGGCTACCAGAGCGCCCGCTGGCTGAGCCCGGCCGAACGCCAGCTGATCGAGGCGGACCTGAAAGCCGACGCCGCCGGCAAGCCGGCCACCCGCGGCGACAGCGTGATGTCGGTGCTGGGCAACCCGCTGATCTGGACCTTCGGTTTCGTCTACTTCTGCATCCAGAGCGGTGTCTATGCCATCAACTTCTGGCTACCGTCGATCATCAAGAACATGGGCTTCGACAGCCCCCTGCTGATCGGCTGGCTCAGCGCCATCCCATACCTGCTGGCCGGTGTGTTCATGATTGTCGTCGGCCGCTCGGCGGACCTGCGCAACGAACGCCGCTGGCACCTCGTGGTACCGATGCTGATGGGGGCGCTGGGTCTGTTGATCGCGGTGAACTTCGCCGCCCACCCGACCATCGCCATCCTCGGCCTGTCCATCGCCACCATGGGCGCGCTGACCGGACTGCCGATGTTCTGGCCGATGCCGACCGCGCTTCTCACCGCCGGCACCGCCGTGGCGGGCCTGGCGATCATCAACTCGGTGGGACAGATGGCCGGCTTCCTCAGCCCCTACCTGGTGGGCTTCATCAAGGACCAGACCGGCTCGACCGATGCGGCGCTGTATGCGCTGGCCGGGTTGATCGTGGTCGGTAGCCTGGTGGCCTTGCGCGTTTCGCGCAGCACCAGCAGCGCCCTGGCAGGCGTTCGCCAGTAGGTGCCGACGAGGCCATCGCGGGCTTGCCCCGCGATGGCCACCACGCTAGTCGCGAGGTTTCCAACCGGCTTCATGCAATGCCGTCAGCAAGGTATCCCCGTCCAGCGCCGGCACCACCACGCCTCCCTTGCCCTGCATCGTGCGTCCCGCCAGCAAGGCATTGACGATCGCCTCCTCCACCGCTTCCGCCGCCGCCATGAACAACGCCGAAATATGGTCGTTGTTGAGCATGCGCAACTCGGTGCATTGTTCCAGCCCCTTGCGTGCATAGTCCGCCGGCGGCAGATTCTGGTTGCCGGTGGAGAACGCCAGGAAGATATCGCCGCTGGAGTCCTCGGTGCCGCCACCAGTACGGGCGATGCCGATCGACGCGCGCTGGGCCAGGCGCTGGCACTGATGTGGCAGCAGTGGCGCGTCGGTGGCGATCACCACCACGATCGAGCCCATCCCCGGGGTGCCGGTCACAGGTTCGGCGAAAGGCGACGGCAAATGCCCCAGCTGACGCCCCACCGGGTAGCCATCCACCCGCAACTCGCGCCGCTGGCCATGGTTGGCCTGGACCAGGGCGCCTACGGTCCAGGCGCCCTGCCCGTCCTCCAGGCGCCGCGAGGCGGTGCCGATGCCGCCCTTGAACTCGTGGCAGATCATCCCCGTGCCACCGCCCACCGGCCCTTCCTGCACCGGCCCCGAGATGGCCGCTTCCTGTGCCTGACGCACCTGCGCCGGGGTCACGTGCTGGCCCCAGATGTCATTGAGCAGGCCATCGTAGGTTTCCATCACCACCGGCATGCACCAGTACACCGCCTCGTCCGGCAGGCGCTCACGCTCTGCGGCGATCAGCGCATCGCGCACCACGCCGACGCTGTGGGTATTGGTGATGGCGATCGGCGTGGTCAGCAAACCGGCCTCGCGGATCCACTCCAGGCCCGTGGCGTCGCCGTTGCCGTTGAGCACGTGGCAGCCGGCGAAACAGGGCTGCTGACGAGCCGCGCCTGCGCGGGGCTCGATCAGCGTCACCCCGGTGCGGATCGGCGCCGGGCGGTGTTCGTCGATCAGGGTGCTGTGGCCGACCCGCACCCCCGGTACGTCGGTGATGGCATTGAACGGGCCCGGGGTGCCGTGGCCGAGGGTGATGCCCAGTTGACGCGCACGCATGTGTACTCCTTGGATGCTCACAATTTCTGGAAGGTCGGGCTGAGCCGGCCGTGGGTGCTGTACAGCGTGACCGACACGGCCAGCAGCCCGAGGATGATCAACAGGTCGCGCAGGGACGCCTCGCGCAGCAGGGTCACCAGCAGCCAGCCGGCGCCGCTGACCGCCAGCAGCGCCGGCAACGGCCACAGCGGCATACGGTACGGATGCTCGCGGTCGCGGCGCAGTACCCGGCTGCACAGGGCGCATGCGGCCACCACCAGGTAGATCAGCAGCAATAGCAGCACGGTGAACGAGGTCAGTTCCTCCAGGCTGCCGGACAGGCTCAGCAAGGCCGACGGCACGGCGAGGAACAGCGTGGCCAGCCACGGCGACTCCCAGCGCGGATGGATCAGGGTGAAGGCGCGGTTGAACGTGGGCGTCCAGATCGCGTCGCGCCCGCTGCTGTACACCACCCGGCCGACCTGGATGACAATGGCCACGATGGCGTTGAACACCGAGAGGAAGATCCCCGCGCTGACCAGCCGTGCCAGGGTCTCGTTGCCATGGGCGGTCAGCAAGTAGCCGATCGGATCGCCGCTGGCCAGCATCGCCTGCAGCGACGGCGCGCCGATCAGCAGCGCGGCCAGCGGGATCACCTCGATCGCCACCACCACCGCCAGTGACCACAGCACCGCCCGGTGCACGGTGCGGCCACGGTCCTTCATGTCTTCAGCCAGCAGCACAGCGCCACCATAGCCATTGAAGGCGAACAGCGCCATGCCCACCGCGCCCAGCACCAGTGCCCAGGGTGCCGCCGTCAGCACCCCTTGCTCGAGCATCTGCGGCTGCAACAGGCTCGCCGCCGGTTGGCTGGCATTGCCGAACCCCAGAATCACGATCACCAGCAGCGCGGCGACCTCGCAGAACAGGAACACCCCGGTGATCCAGGCATTCAGGCGGATGTTGAGAATACCCAGCGCATAGCTGGAGACGACGATCACCAGCGCCACGGTCTGGGTGTCGAAACGCGTGCCCAGGGCATTGTTCAGGTAGGTGGCGGCGCCACCTGCAAGCACTGGCGGAATGAACAGCATCGAGGCCAGCACGGTGAGAAAGGTGGCATAGCCCGCCAGCCCGCCGAACACGCGCTTGGCGTACACATACTCGCCGCCGGCAGAGCTGTGCGCGCGCCCCAGTTCGGCGTAGCACCAGGCGAACATCAACGCCAGCGCACCGGCCATGATGAAGGACAGAAACGCACCACTGCCGGCCTGTTGGATGGCGAACGGGGCAATGACGAACACGGAACTGGCCGGGGTCACCGCGGAAACAGTGATGGCGACCACGTCGAACACACCCAGGCGCTGCTTGAGCGCGCTTGCGGGCTCTTCGCTGGAGCTCATGGCGTTTTTCCTCTGATTGTTATTGGTTGTGAGGGGAAAACCGGTCGCGCGGCCGCTGGACCTGGGCCGGACTGTAGGCCTGGGCAAGCCTTCGGCCAATTACCCTTAGGGGGTACGCCTCTTGACGGGGAGCGGGAAACCTCCCGAGACTGCGCAATCGCAGGTCGAAACTTGTGGGAGCGGGCTTGCCCCGCGATGACTCAGGGTTGCCTGATCCGACGCCATCGCGGGGCAAGCCCGCTCCCACGCACCCATTGCGATCGGGAAATCTGCGATATACCTGACCTGCAACTGGCGTAAGCCACGGGGGCCCATGCACCACCTGTTCACCGAAGCCAGCGCCCACGCTGGCCTTGCCCGCACCGTCGAGCAGATCGGCCAGCCGCGCTTCTGGCGCCAGTTGCTCCTGCTGCTGCAGCAATGGCTGGCATTCGACAATGCCCTGGCGATGTTCTACCCCCGTACCGGGCTGCCCCGGGCACTGGAAATTTTCGACGCGCGGGGTGAAGGCAACCCCGAGGCCATGGCCCTGTACCTGAGTGGCCTGTATCAGCTCGACCCGTTCTACCAGGCCTGCCAGGAGTGCATCGGCGATGGCCTGCATCGCCTGGAAGAAGTGGCGCCGGACCAGTTCCGCCAGAGCGAGTACTACCTCAAGTACTTCCACGACCATGTCCTGGAGGACGAGGTGCAGTTCATCGTCCAGCTCGGCGACAGCGGCGCCCTGTCCCTGTCGCTGGGCCGGCGCGAACGGTTCGACAGCGCCAGCCACGGCCTGCTGGCGCTGGTATGTCCGTGGGTGGTCGCGCTGATGACCCAGCACTGGCAGCAGCACAGCCTGCGCCCGGCGCCAGCGGCGGGCATGGCCCACCAGGTGCGCGACGCCATGAGCCTGTTCGGTGCCAAGGTGCTGTCGGAGCGCGAGCTGGAGATCGCCCGGCTTATCCTGCGCGGTTATTCATCGAAAGCCATGGCCGAGCGGCTGGCCATTTCACCGGAGACCATCAAGGTGCACCGCCGGCACCTCTACGCCAAGCTGGACATCTCGTCGCAACCGGAGCTGTTCTCATTGTTTCTGCAATCGTTGGGGCACGATCCGCAGGACCCTTGAAAATGTCACTGGCGCAACCGCCCAAGTGCCTCCAGTACATGCCCGGTCGCCCGCTCCACCTCACCTTCGCGGCAGGCGATGCCCAGCTGGCGCCACAAACCTGGCCGCAGCGGCCGTTGGGCAATGCGCGCCTGCGGCTGACGCACCTCACCTTCCTGCGGCAGCAAGGTGGCGCCGTACCCGGCGGCCACCAGGCTCTTGATCGCATCGTTGTAGTTCAGCTCGATTCGCGGCTCGGGGTACAGCCCCGCCGTGGCGAACCACTCCGAGGTGACCCGCGACAGCTGGGTGGTGCTGTCGTTGAGAATCAGCGCCCTACCGGCCAGCCAAGCCGGGGTGACCCGCGCCGGCGGCTGCCAGTCGGCGGGCACGTAGGCCATGATCGGATCGCGCCGCCACGGCGTGATCCTCAAGCCCTTGCCCGCCACCTGCGGCAGCGCCACCAGGCCGATGTCCAGGGTGCCTTCGCGCAGACGCGCCAGGGAGGCCTGCGAGGTCAGCACCTGGACCTGCACGTCGATCCCGGGGTGGTCCACCCGCAGGGTTTCCAGGGCCTGGGGCAACAGCTGGGCGATGGCGCCGGTCGAGGCGCCGAGGCGCACCCGGCCGGTCAGGCCCTCGACCTGGCGACGCACCTCGTCCAGCGCCTGGTCGGCATCGGCCAGCAGGCGCCGGGCGCGGGCCAGCAGCGTCGCGCCGACGGTCGTGGGGCGAACCTGGCCGCGCGTGCGGGTGAGCAATGGGGCACCGATGCGCGCCTCCAGTTCGGCCACATGCAGGCTGATGGTCGGGGGCGCCAGGTTGAGCTGGCGTGCGGCCTGCGCGAAGGACGCGCAGTCGGCGATCACCACCAGGGTGCGCAGGCGGTCGAGGCTGATTTCTCGCATGGGATCTCGCAGGAGCGGCTATCAATTCAGGATTACTGAACGTGACCATCATGATATTCAAATTTTCTTTCGTCCAGTAAGCGGCGAGGATTAGCCATCACCCTCGTCACCGGATATTCGACATGCACCAACCCCTCGTCTTCATCGATGGCGACCAAGGCACCACCGGCCTGCAAATCCATGCCCGCCTGCAAGGCCGCGATGACTTGCGCCTGCTAACCCTGCCCGAGGCCGAGCGCAAGGACCCGGCGCGTCGCAGCGAGGCTATCAACAGCGCCGACATCGCCCTGCTCTGCCTGCCCGACGAAGCCGCCCGCGAGGCCGTGGCCACCCTGCGCAACCCGGCGGTGCGGGTGATCGACGCAAGCTCGGCGCACCGTACAGCACCAGGCTGGGTCTACGGCCTGCCGGAGCTGAACGCCGAGCAGGCCGAGCGCATCGCCACGGCCACCCGGGTCAGCAACCCCGGCTGCTACCCTACCGGTGCCATCGCCCTGCTGCATCCGCTGGTCAAGGCCGGCCTGCTGCCCGCCGACTACCCGCTGAGCATCCATGCCATTTCCGGCTACTCCGGCGGTGGCCGTGCCGCCGTCGAGCGCCATGAACGGCGCAGCGATGATTACCTGCCGACGCTGCAGCTGTACGGCCTGGAACTGGCCCACAAGCATGTGCCGGAGATCCAGCGACACGCCGGGCTCAGCGCAAGGCCGGTGTTCGTCCCTGGCTACGGCGACTACCGCCAGGGCATCGTGCTGAGCATCCCCCTGCAGTTGCGCCTGCTGCCCGGCGTCAGCGCCGAGCAGTTGCAAGCCTGCCTGGAACAACACTACCAGGGTGCCCGGCACGTGCAGGTCATGCCCCTGCACCAGCATGGCGCGGCCGCGGCGCTCGACCCGCAGGCGCTGAACGATAGCAATGACCTGCGCCTGGCCCTGTACGCCAACCCCGAGCACGGCCAGGTGCTGCTGACCGCGGTGTTCGACAACCTGGGCAAGGGCGCGTCGGGCGCCGCCGTGCAGAACCTCGACCTGATGCTGGCTGGGCTGCGCTAGCATCTGCGGGTAGAATGGACACCCGCCTCGTCCGGGGCGGGTGTTTCACACCTTGCCGGAGCTCCACCCGCGATGTTCATCCTCAGCCGCCTTGACGGCGTGCCGCCCGAATCCTTCCAGAACCAGATCCGCCAACTGGTGATCGACCATGTCGGTCAGCTCAGCAGCGTCGCCATCAGCCCGGACAACCCGCTGTACCCGCTGTACCAATATGGTGTCGGCCTGGAGGTGCACCAGTACCTGATGGCCCTGGACGGCAACCGCGGCCTGCGGGTCGAACTGACCCTCGCCCTGGATGCCGACGCGCCGGACCGGTTGCTCGGCTTTGCCCTGGCACTGCCGGCCCAGGACAACCCGCAAGCCTGCGCCCTCGCCTACCTAGCCGTGGACGCCAGCCACCGCCGCCAAGGCATCGCCCGTGGCCTGCTGGATGCCGTGCGTGGCCGCTATCCCTGTGTCGAGCTGAGCGCCTTTGCCCAGCAAGTGCCGTGGTTCGAGAACATGGGCCTGCAGGTAGTCGCCAGCGCCGGGCCGCAGGTATTGATGAGCAGTACCGGCAAGGCCAGCGACGCACTGATCGGGCGACTGGACATCGCGCCGATCTACCAGACCGTCGAGGTGCGGCAGATCCATGCCTACCTGCTCAAACAGCAGGGCGAGGCGACGATGGTCGAGGCCGAACGGCTGCGCGACGCACGGTTGGATACGCTGGCCGAGCAAGCGAGGGCATGCGTCAGCGAACGCAAGCGCGTGCACTGAGGCGCCCCTCGGTTCAGCCCTTGATGGCTTTCTCGATGGCGGCGATATCGATCCTGCCCATCTGTAGCATTGCCTCGAACGCCCGCTTCGCCACGCCGTGATCGGCGCTGGCAACGGCCTCGGTGAGTATCCGTGGACTGATCTGCCAGGACAGGCCCCATTTGTCCTTGCACCAGCCACAGACACTTTCACTGCCACCATTGCCGACGATGGCGTTCCAGTAGCGGTCGGTCTCTTCCTGGCTGTCGGTCGCCACCTGGAACGAGAACGCCTCGCTGTGGCTGAACGCCTTGCCGCCGTTCAGGCCGATGCAGGGCACGCCCATCACGGTGAACTCGACGGTGATCACGTCGCCCGCCTTGCCCGAAGGGTAGTCGGCGGGCGCCTTGTGCACCGCGGTCACGCGGCTGTCGGGAAAGGTGCTGGCGTAGAAGTTCGCCGCGTCCTCGGCGTCGTTGTCGTACCACAGGCAAACGGTGTTCTTGGCGGTCATGGGCGCTCTCCTGGGCGGGTCTCACTGCCCACGAGTCTAGTCCCCGGATCCACCTGCCCTGGGCAAGCGCGATCAACGGCTGACCAGTCAGCTCCCCTGGCTCAGGAGGCGACCCGTGCGGCTTGCACGGCGTCAGCGTCGCGCTGGCTGAACGCCAGGTAGGAGGTACCAGCGCAACCTGGCGCTTGCCGCCACAGGTCCTGCTCGGTGAAGAGCAGGCCTCCAGGTGCCCGCCGCAACCCTTACAGCGCCTATGAAATCGAGCGCCGCGCGGGCGGCGCTCGATTTCATAGGCGCAGAAGCCTTCGTGGCGAACACTTTGAAATGAACGCAGACAGCAACAAGGGTGCTGTATGCCGGGTTTGCTCGCCATCTGTGTCTAACGGCAATTGTCCGCCACGCCTAGGATCGAAGGCTGTAACCAAGGGAGCTGCCATGAACGAACTGCCCACCACCAGCGACTTTCCCGGGCTGGTCCTGCGCCGCTTGCTGCCGGGCGACCAGGCCATGGTCTGCGCCCAACGCGAGGCCATGTTCCTGGAGGCCGGTGGCGACCCTCTAAACCTGCAAACCATGACCGAACACTTCCGGCCCTGGCTGCAACCGCGCCTGGCCGATGGTCGTTACTACGGGTTCGTGCTGCTGGATGACGAGCAGCCGGTGGCGGCCATCGGCCTGATGTCGATCGACTGGCCGCCGCACCCGGCGCATCCCTGTCACGACCAGCGCGGCTATGTGCTCAATGTCTACGTGGAACCTTCCCATCGCCGCCGGGGACTGGCGTCGAAACTGATGCGTCTGGCCGAGGCAGAGTTCACCCGGCGCGGCCTGGGCTTTGCCGTCCTGCATGCCACCGAGGTGGGCCGCCCGGTCTACGCCGGCATGGGCTGGGCGCCTACCACGGAAATGGCCAAGCACCTCGGCTGAGCGCTCAAGTCAGCCGCGCAAGCGCCGATACCTCTCGTGCATCCGCCCTGATTGTGCGGTTACTCAAGGAAGATTCAAGTTGCGTTACAACCTCCCGGCCCTGCTGATCCTGTCGCTGTTCCTGTCACTCACCGGCTGCAATGGCCTGCCTCGCGCCACCAACGACAACGCCCCGCCACTGGGCCCGGTTCTGCCGGACAGCGAGGCGCGCAATGCCTGGATCGCCCAGGCGCTCGCCCGGGATCCGCTGGCCAGCCAGAACCGCCAACCAGCACCGCGCCAGAGCAATGCGCAGGTCGTCGCCAAGCTGCGCCAGAAGCGCGATCTTCAGCTGCCGGACGCCTACTGGACGCAATGGCAACGTAACCTCGATGCTTTCGATGCCGACACCCTGCGCCACAAGGAAGCGCAGCGTGCCCTTTACATCGCCACCTTCACCGATCAGCTCAAGCGCGTCGACGACCTCACCCTGCAACGCCTGGCCAACGCGCCCGACACATTGGACGCAGCCACTCGCGAGGACTGGAAGCTCCGCCTGATCGATCGTTACAGCCGCTACATCATCGACAGCGAAGTAAACCGCGACATCATCGACGCCCACCTGCGGCGCATGGCGCAGATGGACCGGCAGTACGGCGTCTGCGCCCTGGACAGCGACTGCTGGGACCGCCCACCCACGCCCTGATATTTGACGCTCGGTGGCCCAGCGTTCAAGGTTGTCGCACCCCATCGATCCGGAGTTCTCCATGCATTTCGACCTGATCCAGTCCCTGAGCCTGGCCGGCAAGACCGATGTGCCCAATGACGACCGCCTCGGCAGTGCCGACCGTCATGCCTGGGTGATCGACGGCGCCACCGACCTCGGCGCCCCAGGCCTGCTGGGTGAGCGCGGCGGCGCGGCCTGGCTCTCGGCCACGGCCCAGCGTGCCTTCGCCATGGCGTCGGGGCCGCTGCGGCAGGTCTGCGCGTCAGTCTTCGACTCGATCGCCCAGGCCTATCTGCAAGACCGCCAGCGTGAGCCCGTGGCCACCTGGGAGTTGCCACGTGCCGCCTTTGCCGCCGTGGCGCTGGAAGGCGAAGAGCTGGTCTGCGCGCACCTGGCCGACTGCGTGGTGCTGCACCGCAGCGCGCGCGGCATTCACTTCCTCACCCCGGAGCCCGACCGCGAGGCCGAGCGTGCCGAGGCTACGGCACTTGGCCCCGGCACCGGCGCCCATGGCGTGCGCACCCCCGCTGTGCTGGCTGACCGACGGGTAGCCCGTGAACGCCCCCGCGCCGTGCTAGGCATCGATGCCCAGTTGTCCCGGGAAGGGACGCTCTACAGCCGCGCTCCAGTGGCCCGAGGCGACGATATCCTGTTGATGAGCGACGGTTTCGCGGCGCTGTTCGACACCTACCGGGCCTACGACCCGGCCGGTTTCATCGAGCGCCTGCTGGCTCATGGCCTCGATGACCTGGCGCGCACGTTGCGTGGCATCGAGCACGACGATGCGGCCTGCCTGCGCTATCCGCGCTTCAAGATGAGCGACGACGCCTCGGCGATCTGGTTGCGGGTTGGTTAAGTCCCCGCGAGCCAGGCCAAGCGCTTGTGCAAAAAATAGCGGGTATGCCCAGGCGGGAAATCGGCAATCTCGCCAAAGACTTCGAACCCCAGCTTGCGGTAAAAGTCCGGCGCCTGGAAGCTGAAGGTGTCGAGCCAGATCCCGCCACAGCCCTTCTCCCTCGCCAGAGCCTCGGCCCTGGCCATCAGTTCACGCCCACAGCCCTGCCCGCGCATCCGCTCGGGCACCACCAGCAGTTCGACGAACATCCAGCCCCCGCCGAGCCTGGCATAAAGGCCACCGACGATTTCATCGTTGGCAGGATCGCGTAGCGTCCAGGCGACAGTGGCCGCGCCGGGCGAGCCGATCACGCCATCGTTGAATGCGCGCAAGGGTTTTAGAATTGCATCGTGATGCAGGCTGGTCGCCTGGTCGGTGAAATCGATACCGAGTGTCATGGCAGGTCGTCCGGTTGACCATGGAGGGGCGGCGCCAAGCGCGCCGGGTTAAATTTGCTTGACGTTACATCAAGGCTTTACGTACAGAGCGTAACGCCAGAAACCTGTTTCCCTGCTATGGTAGCGCCCTTCTACCGGGCAGCAGGAAGCAAGTTGGGGATGGACCTCTTGAGAACTCTAGGCATGATTTTATTGGCCTGTGCTTGCGCTCCTACAATGGCGCACGAAACGAGTGATCCATTCGAAAGTGCGACGTATGGCACGACACTACTCCCCTTTATGATTGTTGGGGGGACCACGGCGCTGACGGTCTGGAATACCAATATGAAATCGGCAAAAGCCGACGCACTGGCGTTTATCGGTTCAGGTGGCGAGATACGGGGAGCTCAATTTGAGCAAGCTGTCCGGTACTACCATTCAGCCTACAGCCAACCTTATATGTCTGATGAGCAGCTGGCTCTTGCGATCGTAACTTCGATCTAGGCGCTGTATGAAAAGCCTTTGGACGAAGGTCAGGCAAGGCGAAAACAGCCGAGGAACGGTCGGAGTCGCGCTCGACTTTACGGGTTGTAAATGAGCATTCCGACCGGGCTGGCGCACCAGGCTGTTTTCAACGCGGCATCACCGAGTATCAAGGCTTTTCATACAGAGCCTAAGAGCCCTGCGCCTTCACCTGGCAAATGCCGTTGGCCCGGTTCCTTCCGGTGTATGAGACGCTCGGGGAGCCGTCCGGGTTGATCGATAGCGAAATGGTCACTCCGCTGGCTTTGGCTTCGAAGTAGTTCTCGTTGAACTTCTTCAGTTTGCCCTCTTTGCCATTGATGTAGATCGGGCCGCCCTCGTCCGCGTGGACTTCAATTTTCCCAGGGCATGTTGCGTTCAGCAGTGGAATACCAGCCTGAGCCGCGCCTGACGCTACCAGCAAAGCCAACAGCAGTAATCGCTTCATCTCACGCGCCTTGAGTGGTTGATCAAGATCGAAGCAATAGCTCAAATCGGCGCTGCCCGCCAGCGTCTTCCCCACTTCAACGAATTCAGCGAGTGACTGGTCCGAGCTTGCCAAGCTGGAATCGGCGGTAATTGGTACAGAATTGGTACAGGATTAAATTTCGTTCACGTTACGCCCTTTGGATATAAGGCATTCGACAGCCGTTCGACCATACTCCAGAATGCAACGGTTTTTTGGGGGAAACCCTTGCACAGCCAACGACATACCAACATTTAGTGAGCCTCAACGTGAAAACTTCCCTGTCCATCCTCAGCCTGCTGCTGTTGCTCACAGGAACCGCGACCCTACCGTCGACCGCTGCTGCACAACCCCCGGCCCAGGTCCAGCGTGACCCGAGCAAACTGCATCTGGCGTCCGGCAGCGCCCTGTTGATCGACCTCAACACCAACAAGGAGCTGTATTCCAGCCACGCCGATCGCGTGCGCCCCATCGCCTCGGTCACCAAGTTGATGACCGCGATGGTCGTGCTCGACGCCAAGCTGCCCATGGACGAGATGCTCACCATGACCATCGCCAACAACCCGGAGATGAAAGGCGTGTATTCCCGGGTACGGCTGGGCAGCGAGCTGAACCGTCGCGAGACGTTGCTGATCACCCTGATGTCGTCGGAAAACCGTGCGGCCAACTCACTGGCCAACCACTACCCCGGTGGCTACGGCGCGTTTATCAAGGCGATGAACGCCAAGGCCCGCAGCTTGGGCATGAGCCACACCCGCTACGTCGAGCCGACCGGCCTGTCGACCTTGAACGTCTCCACCGCCCAGGACCTGGCCAAGCTGTTGATGGCCTCGCGCAAGTACCCGATGCTCAGCGAGCTGTCGGTCACCCGCGAAAAGACCGTGGCGTTCCGCAAGCCCAATTACACCCTGGGTTTCCGTAACACCGATCACCTGGTGAACAAGAGCAACTGGGACATCAAGCTGACCAAGACCGGCTTCACCAACGAGGCGGGGCACTGCCTGGTGCTGCTGACGAAGATGGACAACCGGCCGGTGGCCATGGTGATCCTCGACGCCTTCGGCAAGTACACCCACTTCGCCGACGCCAGCCGCATGCGCCAGTGGCTGGAAACCGGCAGTGCCAAGCCGGCGCCGGCGGTGGCCATGCAATACAAGAGCGAAAGACAGCGTGCGCGCCTGGCGCAGGACTGAAACGACAACGCCCCGCGCAAGCGGGGCGTTGTGGGCTGAAACCGGGCGTTTTCAGGCCTGGGTGGATACCATGCCACCGGCACTGTTGCCGCCGGTCTTAGTCAGTGCATCAAGCAACTTCGCGGTCGCTGCCTGTATTTGCCCGCTCAAGGTGGCAATGCTCGACTGCTTGGCGAGAATCATCGTCGCTTTCGTGGTGTCGTCCATTTCCTGCGCGGCGATCTTCGCCAGCTGACGCTGCTCTTCGGCCATCTGCTTCTGCAATTGCCTGATCATCTCGCGCATTTGCTGAATGTACGACGGCTCGCCGCTACCCTCGTCATCCTCGGCCTTCTTTGCGCCGGCAGGCTTGCCTGATTCGCCGGTGCCTTTGAGGTCTACCGCGACAGTAGCCGGCGACTTCTCGTCTTCTTTGGCCTGCCCCTTGACCAGTTGCGTGGCGATGCTGCTGCTGACGTTGTTGATACCTACCATTCCTTAATCCTCCACGGTGGGTCCTTTCAATGACTGGAGTATCGGCGCCACGCGCGCAAACTTGATGCTCGCCCACCGATAAATTTACCCGCCCGCCATTCGTCCACCTGATACCCGAGCCCTGCCCTAGCGCCCACCGCGCCGCCAGGCCGGAACCGATCAGCCCTGCAACGAGATGGCAATGACCAAGACCCGCTCCCGCAAAGCCTTGTACATCGGCCTGCCCCTGGCCCTGGTGGCCGCCCTGGGTGGAGCCGCCGGCTATTACTTCTGGAAACAGGACGGCGGCTACCCCCGTGCAATCGTGCAGCAGGCCAACGACCTGCATGAGCACATGCTCTCCTTCGACAGCCATGTCACCGTGCCGTTGGGCTACGGCAGCACCGGTTACGAAGCAGACAAGGACGGCCGTGGCCAGTTCGACCTGGCCAAGGCGGCCAAAGGCCGGCTGTCCGGCGCGGCGCTGACCGTCTTCGGCTGGCCGGAGCTGTGGAACGGCCCGAACGCGCCACACCGCCCCACCCCTGGCTTCATCGACGAGGCCCGCAACCAGCAGGAAGTGCGCTACAAGATCATCAGCGGCATTGTGCGCGACTTCCCCAACCAGGTCGGCATCGCTTACACACCGGACGACTTCCGGCGCCTGAACGGCGAAGGCAAATTCGCCATCTTCATCAGCATGCTCAACGCCTACCCACTGGGCAGCGACCTGTCACAGCTCGACCTGTGGACCAAGCGTGGCATGCGCATGTTCGGCTTCAGCTACACAGGCAACAACGCCTGGGCCGATTCCTCGCGGCCACTGCCATTCTTCAACGACACCCCCGACGCCTTCGGCGGCCTCTCGCCACTGGGCGAGCAGGCGGTCAAGCGGCTCAACGACCTGGGGGTGATCATCGATGTGTCGCAGATGTCCACCCTGGCCCTGGAAGACGTCGCCCGCCTGAGCCGCGCGCCGTTCGTGGCCTCGCATTCGGCGCCACGGGCACTGGTGGACATTCCGCGCAACCTGTCCGACAAAGAGATGCAACTGATCAAGGACAGCGGCGGCGTGCTTCAGGTGGTGGCCTTCACCACTTACCTCAAGCCCCTGAGCAAGCCGACCCTGGAAAAACTCGAAGCCCTGCGCGCACGCTTCGACCTGCAGCCGTTGCAAGGTTTGACCAACGCACTGATGCCGGGCGACCCGATCATCGCCATCTGGCCGGAGGCGCGCTTCGGCGAATACGCCAGCAGCCTGTACGCCATCGTCGACGAGGAGCCTCGCGCCGGCCTCAAGGAGTATGTCGACGCCATCGACTACGCCGTGAAGAAGATGGGCATCGACCACGTCGGTATCAGCTCCGACTTCAACGATGGCGGCGGCGTTACTGGCTTCATGAACGTCGGCGAGATCCGCAACGTGACCGCCGAACTGCTGACCCGTGGCTATTCCGAAACCGATATTGCCAAGCTCTGGGCAGGCAACTTCCTGCGCGTCTGGGGGCAGGTGCAGAAAGCCGCCAACCCCGTGGCCCAGCTCGCCAATACCGCCCAGGAAACCCGCCATGACTGATCGGCGCGCCTTCCTCAAGCAGGCCGCCGCCCTGGCGGCCAGCCTGCCGTTGCTGCCAAGCGCCCTGGCCGCCACCGCCACCCCGGCGTCATTGCAGGGCCCGGACAAATGGCGTCAGTTGCGCCAACTGTTCCCCCTGGCGCCGGATGTCGCGCACTTCGCCAACTTCCTGATCACCGCCCACCCGCGGCCGGTACAGGATGCGATCGACCGCCACCGCGCCACCCTCGACCACAACCCTGCGGTGTGCATGGACTGGGAGAGCCAGTACGAATGGCAGCGCGAGGATGAGGTCCGCGAGTGGGCAGGCCGCTATCTGGACGTGCGCCCCCGTCAGGTCGCCCTCACCGGCAGCACCACCGAAGGCCTGGGCATGATCTACGGCGGCCTGCACGTGGCGTCGCACCAGGAGATCCTGACCACCGAGCACGAGCACTACTCGACCCACAACTGCCTGGCCTTCCGTCAGCGCCAGCATGGCACCCAGGTGCGCAAGCTGCGCCTGTTCGACAAGCCGGGCGACGTGTCCACCGACCGGGTGCTGAGCGTGATCGACCGCAGCATTCGCCCTGAAACCCGGGTGCTGGGCATGACCTGGGTGCATTCGGGCAGCGGCGTCAAGCTGCCGGTGGGCGCCATCGGCGAGCTGGTGCGCCAGCACAACCGCAACCGCGACGAGGCCGAGCGCATTGTCTACGTGGTCGATGGCGTGCATGGCTTCGGCGTGGAAAACGCCCGCTTCGCCGACTTCAACTGCGACTACTTCATCGCCGGCACCCACAAGTGGATGTTCGGCCCACGCGGGACCGGGATCATCTGCGCGGCGTCCGAGCAGATGCAGCACCTGACACCGACCTTCGCCACCTTTTCGCGCAACGAGGACTTTGGCACCATCATGACCCCGGGCGGGTACCACGCCTTTGAGCACCGCTGGGCGCTGGGCGAGGCCTTCAAGCTGCACCTGGAGCTGGGCAAGGCCGATGTCCAGGCGCGTATCTACCAGCTCAACGACTACCTCAAGGCGCGGCTCGCCGAACACCGCGCCGTGGAGCTGGTAACTCCGGCCAGCCGCGAGTTCTCCGCAGGCTTCACCTTCTTCCGCATCAAGGATCGCGATCCCGATGCCGTCGCCGCCTACCTGAACGCCAACAAGGTCATGGTCGATGCCGTGGATCGCGACGCAGGACCGGTGATCCGCTTCGCACCGAGCCTGCTCAACGACGAACAGCAGGTTGACCGGGCCATGGCATTGCTGCGTACGCAGATCGGGTAAGCCTCGTCACAGGCTCCACAGGGCTGCGTGGGAGCGGGCTTGCCCCGCGATCACCGGCCCCGCTGGTGCCATCCTGCATGCGCGCCGTCGCGGGGCAAGCCCGCTCCCACTTTAACCGGCCACGTGCTCGCAGCTAGCGCAGCAACGCCTGGATCTGCTCGTGCAGGGTATCCAGGTCGAACGGTTTGGCGAGGATCGGCGCCTTGCGTGCGATCGGGCTGCCGGACTCGAGAATCTCCGCCGGGTAGCCGCTGATGAAGATCACCTTCAGGTCAGGCCGCAGTTTCACGGCAGGCTCGGCGATCTCCACCCCGGAAATCCCGCCCGGCAGGCGGAAATCGGTGACCATCAGGTCCAGGTGCGGCTTGCTGGCCAGGATCGCGAACGCCTGCTCGCCATCCTCGGCCACCAGCACGTGGTAGCCCTCGCCTGCCAGGTAATCGCGCAGGATCATGCGGATCGCCGGCTCGTCCTCGACCACCAGTACCACGTCTTGTGCATCTTCACTCATGACAACGCCTTCGAATTCAATAGGTTGGCTATCAGACCGCAGCTTTACGCAGAGGTTGCCCGGGTCTGGTCACAGGCGTGCGGCAACACCGATAGCGGCAGCTGGACGGTGAACGTCGACCCTGCTCCAACCTGGCTGTGGACCTGGATCCGCCCGCCATGGGCGAGGATGATCTGCTCGGAAATGTACAGCCCCAGGCCCAGGCCGCCACTGGCCTGCTGCGCGGCGACACGCTCGAACTGCTGGAAGATCCGCTGCTGGTTCTGCGCATCGATGCCGATACCCTGGTCCTGCACCTGCACGCAGGCCATGGCATCCTCTTCGAACACCCGCACCTGCACAGGCTTGCGATTGCCGTAGCGCAAGGCATTGGACAACAGGTTGGCCACCACCTGTTCAATCCGGAATTCGTCCCACTCGCCCTGCAAGGCATCGCAACGCTGCAGCTCGATGACGGTATCCACCGCGCTGGCCTGGGCGGCGAAGTTCTCCACCAGCCCGCGTACCAGCTGGCCAAGGTCGAAGGTGCGCGGCCGGATCGACAGCTTGCCAGTGCGAATCCGCGAGACATCGAGCATATCCTCGACCAGGCGGATCAGGCTGTTGATCTGACGCTCGTCGCGCTCGACCATGGCCTTGAGCTTGTCCTCGCTGAACGCCGCGAGGTTGCCGCGGGACAGGTGCATGCGGCGCAACTGGGTTTCCAGGATCAGCCCGTTGAGTGGCGTACGCACCTCATGGGAGACGATCGACATGAAGTCGTCGCGCATGCGCACCGCCCGCTCCAGCTCGCCACGGGCCAGCTGCAACTGGTTGAGCAACAGTTCCTGCTCCTGGCGGCCCTGCTCCAGGGCCTGCAGTTGGCGGTCCAGCGCCTTGCGCTGACGGAACAGGTCGACAAACACCGACACCTTGCTCTTCACCGCCAGGGTTTCCAGTGGTTTGTGCAAGAAATCCACCGCCCCGCTCTCGTAACCCTTGAAGGCATAGTTCATCTCGCGCCCGGCGGCGCTGACGAAGACGATGGGGATGTTGCGGGTCTTCTCCATGCCGCGCATCAGCTCGGCCAGCTCGAAACCGTTCATGCCCGGCATCTGCACATCGAGAATGGCCAGGGCGAACTCGTGCTCGAGCAGGAGCGACAACGCCTCGTCGGCGGACTGGGCCTGGTACACCTCGCGGTCATCGCCGTGGATCAGGGCGTCCAGAGCCAGCAGGTTTTCCGGCAGGTCGTCGACGATCAGCAGTTTCGCGGTGATGTGGCTTAGCATGCGCTGGGTTCCAGGGTAGCGAGCAACTGCCCGATACCACTCAGGGAAAGAATATGGTCCGGGTCGTGCAGGGCCAGGGCGGCCTCCGGCATCAACGCGACCTGTGCTTCGCGGGGGTCCTGGACGACCGTCCGGCCACCGCTTTGTCTGATGCGCAAAAGCCCTCGGGCACCGTCTTCATTGGCCCCGGTGAGCAATACGCCGAGCAGTTCCGAGCCATAGGCGTCGGCGGCCGACTCGAAAAGAAAATCAATGGCCGGTCGCGAGAAATGCACCGGTTCCTCCTGGCTCAACGACAAGGTGCAATCACGCTCCACCGACAGGTGATAGCCCGGCCCCGCCACATAGATCAGCCCCGGCTCTATCCGCGCCTTGTCGAAGGCCTCGCGAACCGGGCGGCGCAGGCGGCGTTGCAGCACCTCGGCCAGCTGGCTGTGGCGATCATCGGGCAGGTGCAGCACGCACAACACCGGGATGGCAAAATCGTCGGGCAGCACGCCGAGCACGCTGAACAGTGCCGACACGCCACCCGCCGAGGCGCCAATGACAATCGCACGCACGCTGTTCATGTCTTGCGGTAGATCCGCTCGGGCCGCACCAACGGCTCGAAACGCTCGCCGTAGGCCGAGAAGTCCACCGACTCCTTGCTGCCCAGCACCAGGAAACCGCGGTGGCACAGCGACTCGTGGAACAGCCCCAGGGCACGGTCCTGCAGGCCCTTGTTGAAGTAGATCAACACATTGCGGCACGACACCAGTTGCGTCTCGGAGAACACGCTGTCAGTGGCCAGGCTGTGATCGGCGAAGGTCACGTTGTCACGCAGGCTGGCGTCCATGATGGCGTTGCCATAGGCGCTGGTGTAGTACTCGGAAAAGTCGCGCCGGCCTCCGGCCTTGCGGTAGTTCTCTTCGTACTCACGCATGCTCTGCATCGAGTAGATGCCCTGCTTGGCCCGCTCCAACGAGTGTGGATTGATGTCGGTGGCATAGAGGATGGTGCGCTCGAGCAGGCCTTCCTCGCGCAGCAGGATGGCCATGGAGTACACCTCCTCGCCGGTGCTGCAACCGGCGATCCAGATCTTCAGCGACGGCCAGGTGCGCAGCAGCGGCACCACTTCGTTGCGCAGTGCCAGGAAGTGCCCGGGGTCGCGGAACATCTCGCTGACCGGGATCGTCAGGTACTGCAGCAGCTCGAGGAACATGCCCGGGTCATGCAGCACCCGCTCCTGCAACGACGATACCGTGCGGCAGTCGAACTGGCGCACGGCATGGAGGATCCGGCGCTTGATCGAGGCGCCGGAGTAATCGCGAAAATCGTAGCTGTACTTGAGGTAGATCGCCTCGATCAGCAGCCGGATCTCGATATCGGTATTGCGTTCACTGGTCAAGATTTCAGATTCGCTCCAATTGCGGCAGCCAGACCCGGATCAGCGAGAACAGGCGGTCCAGCTCGATCGGTTTGGCCAGGTAGTCGTTGGCCCCAGCCTGCAGGCAACGCTGCTGGTCGTCCTTCATCGCCTTGGCGGTCACGGCGATGATCGGCAGCTTGCGCCAGCGCGGTTGCTGGCGGATCAGCCGGGTCGCCTCGTAGCCGTCCATTTCCGGCATCATCACGTCCATCAGCACCAGGTCGATGTCGTCATTGGCTTCCAGACATTCTATGGCCTCACGCCCGTTGCGCCCGATCTCGACGATGGCGCCCTTGTGTTCCAGGGCGCTGGTCAGGGCGAAGATATTGCGCACGTCATCGTCCACCAGCAGGATCTTGCGCCCCTCGAACACCTTGTCGCGGCTGCGGGCGGTCTTGAGCATGCGCTGGCGTTCGTTGGACAGCTGCGACTCGACCTTGTGCAGGAACAGCGTCACCTCGTCGAGCAAGCGCTCGGGCGAACGCGCGCCCTTGATGATGATCGAGCGCGAATACTTGAGCAGGTCGGCCTCCTCCTCGCGGGTGAGGTTGCGCCCGGTGTAGACGATCACCGGCGGGAAGCTGCGGATGTCCTCGGCAGTCATGCGCTTGAGCAGCTCATTGCCGAGCATGTCGGGCAGCTTGAGGTCGATGATCATGCAGTCGTAGATGTTCTCGCGCAGCAGCGCCAGGGCGTCCTGGGCCATGGCTACGGCAGTGATCTGGATATCGTCGTCGCCGATCAGGCGGGCGATGCTCTCGCGCTGCAGGTCGTCGTCCTCCACCAGCAGGATATGCTTGAGCTTCTGCGTGAGCTTGGCCTCCAGACGACCGAACACTGCCTTGAGTTCCTCGCGGCTGGTGGGCTTGACCGCGTAGCCCACCGCGCCCATGTGCATGGCAGCCTCGACGCGGTCCTCGACCGAAATGATATGCACCGGAATGTGCCGGGTACTGGCCTGCTCCTTCAGGCGCTGCAGCACGGTGAGCCCGGAATGGTCAGGCAGGCGCATGTCCAGCAGGATAGCGTCGGGCAAGTATTGGGCGGCCAGCTCGAAGCCCTCGTCGGCGGCATGGGCAACCAGGCAGCTGTAACCCAGCTCGTGGGCCAGGTCGAAGAGAATGCGGGCGAAATTCGGCTCGTCCTCGATCACCAGGATGCAGCGGTTGCCGAACGGCGCCCGCTCGCGGTCATCGGCAAAGGCCGGGGTCGGACGCTCGCTGCGCACGGGTGTCGGCACTGGCGGTGGCGGCGGCAGTTCGTCGACCGCCGGGCGAAGGCTGTGCACCTCGACCTGCTGCGCGGAGGGCTCGAAGTGCTCGGGCAGGATCAGGCTGAACACGCTGCCCTGCCCCGGGCTGCTGTCGACATTGATCTGTCCGCCAAGCAGGTGGGCCAGGTCACGGGAGATGGACAAGCCCAGGCCCGTGCCGCCATAGCGCCGGTTGCTGGTGCCATCGACCTGGTGGAAGGCGCCGAAGATCGCCTGCTGTTGGTCGGCGGCAATGCCGATGCCGGTGTCGCGCACCGCGAAGACGATGCCCAGGCCCGTCTGGTGGCTGATGCGCAGGCTGACCTGGCCGCGCTCGGTGAACTTGATGGCGTTGGACAGCAGGTTCTTGAGAATCTGTTCCAGGCGCTGACGGTCGGTGAACAGGGACGCCGGCAACGGCTGCTCCAGCTGCACGGCGAAGGACAGGCCCTTGTCCTGCGCCAACGGCCGGAACATGCCCTGCAGGCCTTCGACCAGGCGCTCCAGCGGGGTGCTTTCGGCGCGCACTTCCAGCTTGCCGGCCTCGACCTTGGCGATGTCGAGAATATCGTTGATCAGGTTGAGCAAGTCGTTGCCAGCCGAATAGATCGACTCGGCGAATTTCACCTGCTCCTCGCTGAGATTGCCTTCGGCGTTCTCGGCCAGCAGCTTGGCCAGGATCAGCGAGCTGTTGAGCGGCGTGCGCAGTTCATGGGACATGTTGGCAAGGAACTCGGACTTGTACTTGCTCGAGCGCTGCAGGTCGTCGGCGCGGGCCTGCAACTCGACCTGGGCCTGGTTCAGCTCGCTGTTCTTGCGGTCCAGGGCCTCGGTGCGCTCGGCCAGTTGCTCATTGGTCTGCTCAAGTTCGGCCTGCTGGGTCTCCAGGTGGGCCTGGGATTCCTTGAGCACCCGCGACTGCTCCTCGAGCTCCTCGTTGGCGGTCTTGAGCTCCTCCTGCTGCACCTGCAGTTCTTCGTTGAGCTGCTGGGTCTCGGCCAGCACTTCCTGCAGGCGCTGGCGATAGCGGGCGCTTTCGATGGAGATGCCCAGGTTTTCGGCGACTCGCTGCAGCAATTCCACGTCGCGCTCTTGCAGTGGACGCAGGAATCCCAGCTCCAGCACGCCGTTGACCCGCCCATCGTCCTGCGACGGCACCACCACGCCGCTGCGCGGCAAGCCACGGCCCAGACCCGAGCTCAGGCGATAGTAGTCCTCCGGCAGTTCGTCCAGGCGCAACAGCCGCGCCTGGGCAACCGCCTCGCCCAGCAGGCCGGCATGATCGCCCACGCGCGGTTCGCTGCCCTGCTGTTCGGCATCCAGGCCATAGGCGGCGACCCGCACCAGTTGGCCATGTTCATCGCGCACATACAGCGCACCGACCACACTGCCCAGGTAACCGGCGAAAAAGCGCAGGATATTGTCGCCGAGCATTGGCAGCGTCAGTTGACCCAGCACCTGCTCGGCCAGCTGGGTCTGCCCGGCGCGCAGCCAGGCCTGTTGTTCCAGGCGCTCGGCGGCGCGTTGCTGGGCTTCCAGGTTCTCGACATAGCTCGATGACAAGGCCAGCAGGTCACGCCGCCCCAGGTAGGCGAGCAACGCGCTCAGGGCCACGATGAACAGCACGAACGCCGAGATCGCGGTCATGGTGACCGTGCTGACCGTCTCGTTGCGCGTCGTGCGCAGTTGCTGCTCGGTGTTGATGAAGGTCTCGAACTCCTTGCGGATCTCGTCGGTGAGGCGCTTGCCGCGGCCACGGCCAATCGACGACACCACATCACCCTGCTGGCTGCGCCGCTGGCTGATGACTTCGTTGCCGAAGGTGTTCCACTCGCGCTGCAGCGCCGCAATGCGGTCGATGCGGTCGACTTGCTGAGGGTTGTCAGCCACCATTGCCCGCAGGCTGTCCAGGCTGCCGAAGATGCGTGGCTTTGCCACTTCATAGGGGTCAAGGAAACGCTCTTCGCCTGTCAGCAGATAGCCGCGCATGCCGGTTTCCATGTCGATCGACAGCTTGATCGTCTCGTTGGCATTGCCGATCACCCGATCGGTGTGCTCGACCCACTGCATGGCCGAAAGCAGGTAGTAGATCACCGCGACAAAGGCCACGGCGCCCAGTAGCCCCACTCCCAGGGGCAGGCCGACGTTGCGGCTCAGCAGTTTGCGAAAACTGCGTTGGTCCATCGAGGCTGCTTGAATCATGTGAAAGTGCCCGAGCGAAATAAATCCATTGAACAGACCGGCGTCTACATCGTGTAAGGGTTGCCCTGCGCCAGACCGACCGCGAATACAGCGAGTCTAACCAGCTTTCGCGGAACTGGCAGGGCATTTAGCCAGTATTTGAAGCCTGTCTATGGCAATCGTTCCATCTATTTGTCCATGCCGTTAAGCTTGGGAACTTCTGCCATGGCCCTGCGCACAGAGTAGAGACAATCCATCGAAACAGGATCCACACAATGCACCTTCTGGTAGTCGAAGACGACGACATCGTTCGCATGCTGATAGTCGAAGTGCTCGACGAACTGGGCTATGCCGCCATTGAGGCCGACAGCGCTGCCGCGGCCCTGAAGATCATCGAGGATCCCACGCAACCGCTGGCGCTGTTGATGACCGACGTGGGGTTGCCCGACCTGCGCGGCGAGGAACTGGCGGCCAAGGCCCGGGAAAGCCGGCCGGCATTGCCGGTGCTGTTTGCCAGTGGCTACGCCGAGAGCTTCAACGTGCCCCCGGGCATGCACCTGATCGGCAAGCCGTTCAGCATCGACCAGTTGCGCGACAAAGTGCTGGAGATTCTCGGCGCACCGTTAATCCGCTGAAGGGGCCAGGCTAGCCCGCCAGGCACCGACGCCATTGTGTCAGGGGTAGAGTGGCCGCTTTGCGGCCCATCGCCGGCAAGCCGGCGCCCACGGGAACCGTGCAATGCCAGGGCCAACTGAAATAATTTGAACGTCTCGCGCCTTTAGGCTTCAAATCTTCGAGGTATGCCTCTTTCGTCGGAAAGCCACCATGAAGATGCCCTGTCGTGCCCCTTGCGCTTGCCTGGAGCTGGATTTCGTCCGCGATACCCTGTTCGGCCCAGTGGCCCAGCGCGCCATGTGTCAGGTCCAGTTGGCCGCCCTCAGCCTGCAGGGCCGCCCCGCGCTGCGCCTGCATATCGAACCACCGCTACCCGGCAAGGTGGAGAAGGCGCACAGCGTCGCCTTCGCCTGGGAGGGGCGCAATTATCGGGGCGTGGTCCGTGAACACGTCAAATGCGGCGACGGCGGCATCAATCTGCTGCTCGAGCTGCAATGACCTCAGGCAATCGCCTTGCGGGCCCCCGGCGGGGCATCACGTTGTGCCTTGACCCGACTAACAAGGCCCAGCAGGTCATGGCAGGTATTGAGGCTGGCAATCGGCACGCCCGTCACGGTAAGGCACTCGTCCAGGCTCGAGCCCTGGCCCAGACGAATGGTGAGGTGCTGGCCGTCCGGGCAGCTCACCTCGCAGCAGTCGGGCAGGCAGGCCTGTTCGATCATCTGCCGCATCTCAAGCATCGATACGCCAATCAACGACATGGTACGACCCTCTCTTGTACTGGATGGCCTGTTTGGTGTGGTACGCCCGCGACGGGCAGGATGCCAATTGAAATTGCCCATGATGGGACGCAGGTCCATTCGCCCCGACGATGACAACAGCTCAATGCCTCTAGCACCTTAGTGGAAGAAACCACTGACCGGGCAACGTTCGGTCTTCTTCGTCCTACAGGCGACGGGCGGTCAGCACCTACATCCGTGCCAGCTCCTCACGGCAGAATTCCACGAACAGTTGCGCCGGCTTGGTCAGTTGCACACGCTTGAGGTGCGCCGCCGCCAACCCCGACAGCGTCACCGGCTCGGCGATTGCGAGTGTCACCAGTCGCTGCCCGTCGTAGGTGAACTCCGAGTGCGGCCGGGTGACCAGCAGCGAGAAACCGAAGCCCTGCCCCACCATGCCCCGGACCATCTCGATCGACGGCGAACTGAAGACGATATTCGGCGTCAGCCCCAGTTCGTTGAACAGGCTGACGAAGTAGGTGCGGCTGGGCGCCACGTCAAGCAGGATCATCGGCTCGGGACACAGGTCACGCAACGACACCTGGGCCTGGCCGGCGAAGCGGTGCTTTTCCGGCAGCAGCACATAGGGTTTCTGTGGCGGCATCAGCGGCTCGGTCTCGATGGTGCCGTCCAGGTCATGGTCATAGAGAAACGCCAGGTCGAAGGTACCGGCCGTCAGCCCCTGGATCAGGTCCTGTTGCTCGCCGTCGCGCAGGCGGATGTCCACCCCTGGGTAGCGCTCGCGAAAGCCTGCGATCAGCCGCGGCAAATACAGCGGCGCCACGGTCTCGAAGCAGCCGATGTCAATCTGCCCGGCCACCGTGTCGTTATCGGCCAGGGCGTTCTGCTCGAACTCGTGGGCCATCTGCAACAGGGACCGGGTCTTGGCGTAGAAACGCTTGCCGCTGGGCGTCAGTGACACGCCCTGGGCGTGATGGCGTATGAACAACTGCACGCCGAAGCTCTCTTCCAGGCTCTTGATCGCCGTGGAGATCGAAGGCTGGGCGATGTACAACTGGCGCGAGGCCTCGGCGACGCTGCCGGCCTCCACGGTGGTGACGAAGTACTTCAGTTGGCGCAAGGTGTAGGAAGCCACGCTGACCTCTCTGGCGCCGTGGGCGGCGCGCGGGATTTTCCTGTCAGCTTACCTCGCCTTGAGGCGCGCGGGCGGATCACCCAGGCAAGGATTTACCTGGGGGTTGAGCAGCATTTTCCGTGGCGGCCCGGACCATGCAGGGTCAAACCGCCTGTAGCGGAATATCGCCACCACTGACTTTCCCGTCGCGTCGCTCGCTCATCCAGTCATTGACCTTCTGCCCGAACTCGGCCGGCGCCTTGCGCCCGAACCGCCGCGCCAGGTCGAGGATGGTCTGCTGGGCCAGCGCCTCCTCCATGCGTTTCTGCGCCCCCAGCATCACCGCGTGGATCGCACAGGTGCCCTCGGTCGCCCAGCCCGGCGCCGAACCCTCGAACACCGCGCAGCGCTCGCGGATCTCCCGGCAATCGAAGAGCTTCTTCGGCCCATCGATGGCCGTGACGATATCCAGCACGGTGATTTCGTCGGAAGGCCGCGCCAGGTGAAACCCGCCGCGCACGCCTTCGGTCGCGGCCACCAGCCCGGCCCGGGCGAGCTTGGTAAAGACCTTGGCCAGGTACTCCTGGGGCACCCCCTGCAGCTCGGCCAGGTCGCGCACGCTGGACTCGCGGCTGTCGCCACGCTCGTCCACCAGAAACAGCAGGCAGTGGATGCCGTACTCGACGCCTGCACTGTAGAGGGACATATGAATCTCCGACTGACTTTGTCGCAAATAGTACGCCCTTCAGCGCTGGCAAGCAAAGCCGGGCGTAGCCGCCCGTCGTCGCACTGGCCGATCAAGACCCCGCTTTACGCCAGTAAACACAAGGTATCTGCGCGTTTCATGGCGGTTGGCGAACAACCCGATGCGTAAAAAACACTTGCCGGATTAAACTGCGACCAATACAGTCGTAGTTATTCGGCAAGCAGCACATGCTTCGTCGAAGCCCTTTCTTACCTTGCGGAGCACCTTCATGACCTCTCGTATCCTGATCATCGGTGCCGGCTTTGCCGGTGTCTGGAGCGCCCTGAGCGCCGCCCGCCTGCTCGACCAGGCCCAGCGCGGCGACGTGCGCATCAGTGTGCTGGCCCCGCAGCCGCAATTGCGGATTCGCCCACGCTTCTACGAAGCCGACGTGCACAGCTTGCAGGCGCCATTGGAGGCGCTGTTCGACGTGGTGGGCGTGGAGTTCATCCACGGCATCGCCGATACCATCGACAGCGACGCCCGCCAGGTCAGCTATCGCGACACCGACGGCCGCCAGCACCAGCTCGCCTACGATCGCCTGATCCTCGCCGCCGGCAGCCAAGTGGCCCGCCCTGCCGTCCCAGGCCTGGCCGAGCACACCTTCGATGTCGACCAGATCGAGTCGGCCACTCGCCTGGAGCAGCACCTGCACAGTTTGGCCACCCTGCCCGCCTCCCCGGCGCGCAACACCGTGGTGGTGTGCGGCGGTGGCTTCACCGGTATCGAAACGGCCACCGAGCTGCCATCCCGGCTGCGCGCCATCCTCGGCGCAGGCCAGGCCCGCGTGGTGCTGATCGACCGTGGTCCCAGCATCGGCGCCGCACTCGGCGCCGGGATCACCCCGGCCATCGTCAGCGCCAGCGAGCAGGCCGGGGTGCAATGGCTGACGGGCACCTCGGTGGTGGCGGTGGATGCGGGAGGCGTGACCCTGGACAACGGCGAATACATCGCCAGCAAGACCGTGATCTGGACCGTGGGGGTCAAGGCCAGCCCACTGACCGTCCAGATCGCAGGCGAGCGTGACAGCCTGGGCCGCCTGAAAGTCGACGGTCACCTGAAAGTCGTTGGCCAGGACTACATCTACGCCACCGGCGATGTCGCCTGCGCCGCCGTCGATGACAAGGGCAACCACGCGCTGATGACCTGCCAGCACGCCATTCCCATGGGCCGCCATTCTGGCAACAACGCCATGGCCGACCTGCTCGGTGTAGAGCCGGTGATCTATCGCCAGCCCAAGTACGTCACCTGCCTGGACCTGGGAGAATGGGGCGCGGCCTACAGCGAAGGCTGGGAACGCGAACTGCACCTGCAGGGCCAGGACGGCAAGAACCTCAAGCGCCAGATCAACACGGTGTGGATCTACCCCCCGGCAGCGGATCGCGCCCAGGCGCTGGCGGCTGCCGACCCATTGATCCCGATCGTTGCATGATCATAAAAGGGCCGCTCTGCGGCCCTTTTTGCGACGGAATGAATACTAATGGTCAGCAAGTGACGACATACCGGGGGAGCCGAACTTTGATTGAACGACTGGTCAAAAATAGTGGCACTGTGTCATCATTCTGAAAAAACAACATGAACCGTGAGGATATAACCCTTTCGCAGTGCATCGAGAGCCCTACCAGCCGAGCCCGGTCCGTCCGCGCTCTTGACGCCTGCAGCCACCGTCAAGGAGCGTCGCATGCAGTTACGGAACGTTAAGATCGGCATTCGGGCAGCAGGAATGTTCACCCTGCTCGGGATCCTGGTCCTGGCCATGGGCCTGGTCGCCCTCTACGAAACCCGCAGGATGGACAGCGCCACCGACGAAATCCGCATCACCTGGATGCCTGCGGTACTCGCCCTGGGCGAGGTCAGCAGCAACCTGGGCCGGGCCCGTGCCCTCACCTTGCGCAGTGTCCTGGAGGACAGCAGCAGCGCCCGCCACGCCACCCTGGACAAGATCGTCCAGGTCAACCAGCAACTCGAAAGCGATCTCAAGGCCTACGAGCACACCATCATCGAAGCCGACGATCGCGCCCTGTTCGATACCTTCATTGGCCTGAGCGAGCGTTACCACGGCCTGCAGAAAGCCATTCGCAACGCCGCCGGCAACGACCAGCTGGATGAGGCCCGCCGCCTGGTCAACGGCCCGCTGGCCGAATACGCCGATAGCATGATGAAGGCCCTCGCCGAGCTGATCGCCTACAACACCCAGGGCGCCGAGCAGGCCTCGCAGCGCAGCAGCGCGGCGTCCGACGAAGCCTTTACCCTGATCATCACCGCCATCGCCGTGATCCTGCTCGCGCTGGTCGGCATCGCCACCCTGCTCACCCGCAGCATCATCGTCCCACTGGCCGACGCCGTCGCCGTGGCCGAGCGCGTCGCCACCGGCGACCTGACCCGCGAGATAACCGTGCTCGGCCGCGACGAGCCGGCCTTGCTGCTGCGCGCCCTGAGCCGCATGCAGCACAGCCTGCGCGACACCTTGCGGCGGATCGCCGCCTCCTCCGACCAGTTGGCCTCGGCCTCCGAGGAACTGCACACGGTCACCGAGGACACCAGCCGCGGCCTGCACCAGCAAAGTGCCGAGATCGACCAGGCCGCCACCGCGGTCAACCAGATGACCGCCGCCGTCGAAGAAGTGGCCAGCAACGCCGTGAGCACCGCCGATGCCTCCCAGGGCGCCGACCGCACCACCCGCGATGGTCGCGACCAGGTCAACCAGGCGCTCGTGTCGATCCAGCACCTGGTGGATGACGTGACCGGCACCGCCGAAGAAATCGAGCAGTTGGCCAGCCACGCCAACCAGATCAGCCAGGTGCTCGACGTGATCGGCTCGATCGCCGGGCAGACCAACCTGCTGGCCCTCAACGCCGCCATCGAGGCCGCCCGTGCCGGCGAGGCGGGCCGCGGCTTCGCCGTGGTCGCCGACGAAGTGCGCGCCCTGGCCCATCGCACCCAGCAGTCCACGGCGGAAATCGAGCAGATGATCGACGGCATCCAGACCGGCACCGAGCGTGCGGTCAGCGCCATGCACAGCAGCCAGGGCCGCGCCGGCGGCACCCTTGAAGTGGCGCAGTCGGCCGGCCAGGCCCTGGAGCTGATCGCAGAGGCAATCGCCACGATCAACCAGCGCAACCTGGTGATCGCCACGGCCTCTGAGCAGCAGGCCCAGGTGGCGCGGGAAGTGGACCGCAACCTGGTGAACATCCGCGACCTGGCAATGCAGACTTCGGCTGGCGCCAACCAGACCAGCGCGGCGGCCCAGGACCTTTCACGCCTGGCGGTGGAGCTGAATGGGATGGTGGCGCAGTTCAAGGTCTGAGGTGCAAGAACTGCACGCGAGGCACGCGCGCCCCTACAGATCAACTGCAAGGTTGCTGTAGGGACAGGCTTGCCCCGCGATCGCATTCCAACCCTGACGAACAGGAAAAAACGCTATAGCGCGTAGGACCTGGCGACTACCCCCTGCTCCTCCCCCAGCCCATGCTCTTGACGTTTGCATTCACACGTCAAGGAACACCCATGCTGTTGAGAAACATGAAGATCGGCAAACGGGCGACCAGCCTGTTCACCCTGCTGGCGGCCCTGGTCATGGCCATGGGGCTGGTGGCGCTGTACGAGACCCGGCAGATGAACGATGCCACCGACGAAATCCGCGGCAACTGGCTGCCAGCGGTGATTGCCCTCAACGAAATCACCGGCACCCTCGCCCAGGAACGCGCAGCGACGCTGCGTACCGCCCTGGAGCAGGACGGTGACGACAATGCCAGCGGCAACTTGCTGAACAGCATCGAGGACGCGGTGCAGCAGGACCTGAAGGACTATGAAAAGACCATTTTCGACGCCGAGGACCGCAGCCTGTTCAATGCTTTCATCACTGCGCGCCAACAATACACCCAGCAGCAGCAAGAAGTGCTGCGCAACATCAGCGCCGGCTACGTGACAGAAGCCCGGCGCCTGATCAATGGCCCATTGATCCAACGCGCCGACCGCATGATGGAAACCTTGGCGACTTTGGTGGCCTACAACTACAAGGGAGCGCAAGCCGCCTCGCAGCGTAGCGACGCGGTCAGTGATCAAGCGCTCACCGTGATCATCGGTTCGATGGTTCTGATCGTACTGGTATTGATCGCTATCGCCACTCTGTTCACTCGCAGCATCGTGGCGCCGCTGACCGAGGCCGTCATCGTGGCCGAACGTGTCGCCACCGGCGACCTTACCCACGAGATCGTGGTCATTGGCCAGGACGAACCGGCGTTGCTGCTGCACGCCCTGCGCCGCATGCAGCAAAGCCTGCGCGACACTATTGGCAAGATCGCCGCGTCCTCCAACCGCCTGGCCTCGGCCTCGGAGGAGCTGCACAGCGTCACCGAGGACACCAGCCGTGGCTTGCTGCAGCAGAGCACCGAGATCGACCAGGCCGCCACTGCGGTCAACCAGATGACCAGCGCCGTCGAGGAGGTGGCCAGCAACGCCGTGAGCACTGCCGAAGCCTCCCAGGGCGCGGACCAGACCACCCGTGACGGCAGAGACCAAGTCAACCAGGCCCTCGCCTCGATCCAGCACCTGGTCGATGACGTCACTGGCACCGCCGCAGAGATCGAACAGCTGGCCAACAGCGCCAACGACATTACCCGCGTACTGGATGTGATCGGCGCCATCGCCGGCCAGACCAACCTGCTGGCGCTCAATGCCGCCATCGAGGCCGCCCGCGCCGGCGAGGCAGGCCGTGGCTTTGCCGTGGTCGCCGACGAAGTGCGCGCCCTGGCCCACCGTACCCAGCAGTCCACCGCGGAGATCGAGCAGATGATCGGCGGCATCCAGATCGGCACCGAACGAGCGGTCAGCGCCATGCACAGCAGTCAGGGCCGCGCCAGCGGCACCTTGGAGGTGGCGCAGTCGGCCGGTCAGGCTCTGGAGGTCATCTCGCGGACCATCACCTCGATCAACCAGCGTAACCTGGTGATCGCCAGCGCCACCGAGGAGCAGGCGCAGGTGGCCCGGGAAGTGGACCGCAACCTGGTGAATATCCGCGAGCTGGCAATGCAGACGACCACCGGGGCCAACCAGACCAGCGCATCGGCCCAGGACCTGTCGCAGCTGGCGCTGGAGCTCAATGGGCTGGTCGCGCAGTTCAAGCTCTGAACGGCCTGACGAACATCGCGGGGCACACCCGCTCCTGCAAGGGTTGCGCAGGATCTGGCATGCCCCGCGATGAGTTTGGCGCGGACCTCAGGATTTGACGCCGACCACCCGCTGCGCCTTTTCCGGCTGAGCCCGCGTCGCCAGGCAGTAATACAGCGGCACTGTCACCAACAGCCCGAACAGCCACGACAGGTCGGCCCCCTCGACGATGTTCGAGTACGGCCCAACATACAGCGACGTATTGGCGAACGGCAGCTGCACCAGGATGCCGCAGGCATAGGCGATGATCGCGTGGTGATTGAAACGCCCGTAGATGCCGCCGTCGGCGCGGAAGATCGAGGCGATGTCGTATGCGCCGCGCTTGATTAGGTAGAAATCCACCAGGTTGATCGACGCCCACGGCACCAGCACCAGCAACAGCGCCAGGATCAGCCCGATGAACTGGCCGATGAAGTCCACCGAGGCGTTCAACGCCACCAGACCGCAGCCCACCAGGATCACCCCCGCCAGCAGCACCCGCAGCTTGATGCTCGGCGTCCAGTGGGCGGCGAAGGTCTGGATCGCAGTGACGATCGACAACACCGCACCGTAGAGGTTGAGGGCGTTGTGGCTGATGATGTTGAGCAGGAACAGCACCATCAGCACCGGGCCCAGCCAACCGGTGGCCTGCTTGACCGCCACCATGGCATCGGTGCCTTCCGGCACGCACAGCACCGCCACCGCACCGAAGCTGAAGCACAGGATGGTACCCAGCGTGGCCCCGAGGTAGGTGGCCCAGAACGGTTTGGCGATGCCGACTTCACGGGGCAGGTAGCGCGAGTAGTCCGAGGTATAGGGCGAGAAGCTGATTTGCCAGATGATGCCCAGCGACACCGTGGCGACGAAGCCGGACAGGTTGAACGCGCCACGGCTGAAGAAGTCGCCCGGCAGCTCCTGGGCGAACATCATGATGAAACCCGCCAGCAACGCCGAGCCCATCACCCAGGTGCCGACGCGGTTCAGCGTATGGATGAAGCGGTAGCCGATCACCCCGATGGCGGTGGCGCTCAGGGCGCCGATGACGATGGCGCCGGGCATCGGCACGCCAGGGGCGATGCCGTGGATCGACTTGCCGGCCAGGACGATGTTGGAAATGAAGAAACCGACGTAGATCAATGCGGTGAAGAACACGATCAGCAGCGCACCATAGCGCCCGAACTGGCCGCGGCTCTGCACCATCTGCGGAATGCCCAGTTGTGGCCCCTGCGCCGAGGCCAGGGCGATCACCACCCCGCCCAGCAGGTGCCCCAGCACGATGGCCAGCAGCCCCCACAGCAAGTTCAGGTGGAACACCTGGACCACCATGGCCCCGGTGACGATCGGCAGCGGCGCGATGTTGGTGCTGAACCACAGGGTGAAAAGGTCGCGCGCCTTCCCATGGCGCTCGGACGGTGGCACGTAATCGACCGTGTGTTGCTCGACGAGATGGTGTTGCGACGACGGTTGGGACATAGGATTCAGCTCGAAAGGTCGTTTTTATCGTTGTATGGAAACCGCTCGGGGCGGCCTCTCAGCTGAAGACCATATTATGGTATTCCAAGAGTTTGACAACACTGCGCCGCTCATTTTCACCACAACTGATCCGCTCCATACACTGACTTGCAGCCCGAAGGTTTACACCAAGACCCGTGATTACGGGGGCTTGCGCCGTTTATCGCGAACTCCAGCGCACGGAAAATTCCTCTTGCAATATAGGTATTACGGTATACCATCAGACACATCAACGATAAAAACCGCGGACCACCGCAGCCTTTTCAGAGGTACACGAGATGATCGACGCAACCGTCTACAAGCACGTCCTGGGCTCCTTCCCCTCCGGCGTGACCGTCATCACCACCCTGGACGACGACGGCTCGATCGTCGGCCTCACCGCCAGCGCCTTCTCCTCCCTGTCAATGGACCCGCCACTGGTGCTGTTCTGCCCCAACTACAGCTCCGACTCCTACCCTGTACTGATGAAGAACAAGCGCTTCGCCATTCACCTGCTCTCCGGTGAACAGCAGGCCGAGGCGTATGCGTTCGCGAAAAAAGGCAAGGACAAGGCCGTCGGCATCGAGTGGACCCTGAGCGAACTGGGCAACCCGATCCTGGCTGGCGCCACCGCCGTGATCGAATGCGAACTGTGGCGTGAATACGAAGGCGGCGACCACGCCATCATGGTCGGCAAGGTACACAACCTGATCGTCCCGCAGGAGGCGCCCCGCCCGATGGTCTATTGCCGCGGCAAGATGGCCAGCCTGCCGGCCTTCGCCTGAGACTCTGACGACTGATTCCACTTAGAGCGCCTGCCACGGCGGGCGAAAACAACAAAGCTCCGAGGAAAAGCCCCATGAAATTTTCGCTGTTCGTACACATGGAACGTTGGGATGAGCAGGTCAGCCACCGCCAGCTGTTCGAAGACCTCACCGAACTGACCCTGATGGCCGAAGACGGCGGTTTCAGCACCGTGTGGATCGGCGAACACCACGCCATGGAGTACACCATCTCGCCGAGCCCGATGCCGCTGCTGGCCTACCTGGCCGCACGCACCGAGAAAATCCGCCTGGGCGCCGGCACCATCATCGCGCCCTTCTGGAACCCGATCCGCGTCGCCGGCGAATGCGCCCTGCTCGATGTGATCAGCAATGGCCGCATGGAAGTGGGCCTGGCCCGTGGCGCCTACCAGTTCGAGTTCGACCGCATGGCCGGCGGCATGCCGGCCACCGATGGCGGCAAGGCCCTGCGCGAGATGGTCCCGGCGGTGCGCCAGCTGTGGCAAGGCGACTATGCCCATGAAGGCGAGATCTACAACTTCCCCACCTCCACCAGCGTGCCCAAGCCGGTACAGCCGGGCATGCCGCCGATGTGGATCGCCGCCCGCGACCCTGACTCGCACAACTTCGCCGTGGCCAACGGCTGCAACGTCATGGTCACCCCGCTGATGAAGGGCGACGAGGAAGTGCTGGACCTGAAGAACAAGTTCCAGGCCGCGCTGGACAACAACCCGGACGTGCCGCGCCCACAACTGATGGTGCTGCGCCACACCCACGTGCACAGCCCGGCCGAGCCGGACGGCTGGAAGGTCGGTGCCCAGGCCATCTCACGCTTCTACCGCACCTTCGATGCCTGGTTTGGCAACAAGACCGTGCCGGTCAACGGCTTCCTCGAACCAAGCCCGGAATCGAAGTTCGCCGAGGTGCCAGCGTTCGCGCTGGAGAACATTCGCAAGAACACCATGATCGGCACGCCGGAAGAAATCATTGCGCGCATCAAGTACTACCAGGCGCTCGGCGTCGACGAGTTCAGCTTCTGGTGCGACAACAGCCTGCCCCATGCCGAGAAACGCAAGTCGCTGGAGCTGTTCATCAAGGAAGTGGTGCCGGCCTTCGCCTGAATTCCCTTTGCCTGATTGATTGCGGGAACCAGCCCGCTCGCGTTGGCCCCAGTGGCCGACGTGGGCGGTTTTTTTTGCGGGGCGCCTTGAAATGTTCGTCGGGGCAGGTTCTGCGCCTGTGAGATCGAGCGCCGCCCGCGCGGCGCATCGCGGATGAATCCGCTCCTACATCTGCTGCAACGTGACCATGCCTGGCAGGCCACAGTTGCCAGCTTTGTTTGCACGGCGCGGTTTCTCGGTGAGCGTCTCTGCCGCCCCACATGCTTCATGCCTTGCGCCAGGGCTGGCAAACATGGCCTCACAGGTTTGGCACGTTGCAACAAATGTAGGAGCGGATTCATCCGCGATGCGCCGCGCGGGCGGCGCGCGATAGATGCATCGCCTCCAAACCCAAGCCAGGCACACAGCCTTTCGTCCTCCGTTGAGAGAAATTTTCGACCGCCTCTTGCACATCAAATATTATGGTATACCATCAGACAACAAGAGCTGATAACCCTAACCAGGAGCCCCCATGAGTTTCGAAATCCGCAAGATCGTCACCTACTCCGAAGAGACCCGCATCGAAGGCGGCAAAGCCACCGACAAGCCGGTGACCATGGTCGGCCTGGCCGTGGTGATCAAGAACCCATGGGCCGGTCGCGGCTTCGTCGAAGACCTCAAGCCGGAAATCCGCGCCAACTGCTCCGCGCTGGGCGCGCTGATGGTCGAGCGCCTGACCGCCGCCATCGGCGGAGCCGACAAGATCGAGGCCTACGGCAAAGCTGCCGTGGTCGGCGCCGACGGCGAGATCGAGCACGCCTCGGCCGTAATCCACACCCTGCGTTTCGGCAACCACTACCGCGAAGCCGTGCAGGCCAAGAGCTACCTGAGCTTTACCAACAAACGCGGCGGCCCCGGCACCTCGATCCAGATCCCGATGATGCAGAAGGACGACGAAGGCCTGCGCTCGCACTACATCACCCTGGAAATGCAGATCGAAGATGCTCCACGTGCCGACGAGATCGTCGTGGTGCTGGGCGCCGCCGACGGTGGCCGCCTGCACCCACGCATTGGCAACCGCTACATCGACCTGGAAGAACTGGCTGCCGAAAAGGCCAACGCTCAATAACAACAACCAAGACGGGCCTGGGCGTGGCGTGCATACCCGCCGCGCCCGACCTTCAAGGAGCGCCCTCCATGATTCAGCCTGTCGCTGAACGTACACCGGCCGGGACCAGTTACCTGGACCTGGGCCAGGGCCAGCCCGTGGTACTGATCCACGGCGTGGGCCTGAACAAGGAAATGTGGGGCGGGCAGATCGTCGGCCTGGCCAACGACTACCGCGTCATCGCCTACGACATGCTCGGCCATGGCCAGAGCCGCGTGCCCAGCGCCGATACGCCGCTGGAGGGCTATGCCGAGCAGCTTGCTGAACTGCTCGACCACCTGCAGGTCGCCCAGGCCTGCGTGATCGGCTTTTCCATGGGCGGCCTGGTGGCCCGCGCCTTCGCGCTCAACTACCCGCAACGCCTGGCCGCGCTGGTGATACTCAACAGCGTGTTCAACCGCACCCCCGAGCAGAGCGCCGGGGTGATCGCACGCGCCGCGCAAGCCTTTGAACAGGGCCCCGACGCCAACGTCGACGCCGCGCTCGAGCGCTGGTTCAGCCGCGAGTACAAGGCCGCCAACCCGGCCCAGGTCGCCGCCATCCGCCAGATCCTGGCGAGCAACGACCCGCAGGGCTACCACACCACCTATTCGCTGTTCGCCACCCAGGACATGTACCGCGAAGCCGACCTGGGCAACATCCAGGTGCCGACGCTGATCGCCACGGGCGAGCTCGACAGCGGTTCCACTCCGGCCATGACCCGCCAACTCGCCGCACGGATTCCCGGCGCGCAGAGCGTGGTCCTCGCCGAGCAAAGGCATATGATGCCGGTGGAAGCACCGCGCGAAGTCAACAAGATGCTGCTGGACTTCCTCAGGCAGGCCCGCACCCTCTCCGAATCCGCCAAGGGGATAGTCGCATGACCCTCGTTCGTTTCCAGATGTGCATCGACGGCCAATGGCGCGATGCCCAGAGCGGCAAGACCTTCGACAGCCTCGACCCGGCCACCGCCAAGGCCTGGGCGCAACTGCCCGATGCCGGCGAAGCCGATGTCGAGCTTGCCGTGCAGGCCGCCCAGCGCGCCTTCGAAGGCAAGGCCTGGCGCGGCCTCACCGCCACCGCCCGAGGCAAGCTGCTGCGCCGCCTCGGCGACCTGATTGCCGAGAACAAGGAACACCTGGCCCAGCTGGAAAGCCGCGACAACGGCAAGCTGATCCGCGAAACCCGCGGCCAGGTCGGCTACCTGCCGGAGTTCTTCCACTACACCGCAGGCCTGGCCGACAAGCTCGAAGGCGGCACCCTGCCGCTGGACAAGCCGGACCTGTTTGCCTACACCGTGCACGAGCCGATCGGCGTGGTGGCCGGGATCATCCCGTGGAACAGCCCGCTGTACCTCACCGCGATCAAGCTGGCCCCGGCCCTGGCCGCCGGCAACACCATCGTGCTCAAGCCCTCGGAGCACGCCTCCGCCACCCTCCTCGAACTGGCCCGCCTGGCTCTGGAAGCCGGCTTCCCGGCTGGCGTGGTCAACGTGGTCACAGGTTACGGCCCAAGCACCGGCGCGGCGCTGACCCGCCACCCGCTGGTGCGCAAGATCGCCTTCACCGGCGGCGCTGCCACCGCCCGCCACGTGGTGCGCAGCAGCGCCGAGAACTTCGCCAAGCTGTCGCTGGAGCTGGGCGGCAAGTCACCGAACATCATCTTCGCCGACGCCGACCTGGACAGCGCCATCAACGGCGCCGTAGCCGGCATCTATGCCGCCTCCGGGCAAAGCTGCGTGGCCGGCTCGCGGCTGCTGGTGCAGGACGAGATCTTCGACGAGTTCGTCGAACGCCTGATCGCCCGCGCCAAAAGTATCCGCATCGGCAACCCGCAGGACGACAGCAGCGAGATGGGCCCGATCGCCACCGCCCAGCAACTGGCGGTGATCGAAGGCCTGGTGGCCGCGGCCAAGGCCGAGGGCGCCACCCTGCGCATGGGCGGCAAACGTGCAGAGGTCGAAGGTGACGGCTGGTTCTACGAGCCGACCCTGTTCGAATGCGACAGCAACTCGATGACCATCATGCAGGAAGAAGTGTTCGGCCCGGTCGCCGCGGTGATCCGCTTCAAGACCGAGGAGCAGGCCCTGGCGATGGCCAACGACTCGCAGTTCGGCCTGGCCGCCGGTATCTGGACCCGCGACCTGGGCCGCGCCCATCGCCTGGCCCGTGACGTGCGCTCGGGGATCATCTGGGTCAACACCTACCGCGCCGTCTCGGCAATGGCCCCCATTGGCGGCTTCAAGAACAGCGGTTATGGCCGCGAGAGCGGCATCGACTCGGTGCTGGCCTATACCGAGCTGAAGACGGTGTGGATCAACCTGTCCACCGCGCCCATGCCCGACCCCTTCGTGATGCGCTAGGAGAACGCCACCATGATCGAACCCGGCATCTACAAAGACGTGATGGGCTCGTTCCCGTCCGGCGTCACCGTGGTCACCACCCTGGACGCCGACGGCGGCATCGTCGGCATCACCGCCAGCGCGTTCAGCGCGCTGTCGATCGAGCCGGCACTGGTGCTTTTCTGCCCCAACTACGCCTCCGACACCTACCCGATACTGCGCGACAGCAAGCGGTTCGCCATCCACCTGCTGTCCGCCGACCAGACCGCCGAGGCCTATGCCTTCGCCGGCAAAGGCAAGGACAAGGCCAAGGGCATCGACTGGCAGTTGAGCGAACTGGGCAACCCGCTGCTCACCAAGGCCACGGCGATCATCGAGTGCGAACTGTGGCGCGAATACGATGGCGGCGACCACGCGATCATCGTTGGCCAGGTGAAGAACCTGGTGCTGCCCGAGCAGCCGGTAACGCCCATGGTGTACCACAAGGGCAAGCTCGGCGCGCTGCCGCCGCTGGGCTGAGATCCGCTGGGGCCGCTTTGCGGCCCCAGCCCCCATTTTCCATTCAGTCACACAGGACCTTGGCCATGAACAACGAAAAGTACGAAAAAGGCCTGCAGATCCGCACCCAGGTGCTCGGCGAGGAATACGTCAAGCGCTCGCTCGAGAACGCCGACGCCTTCACCCAGCCACTCCAGGAGCTGGTCACCGAATACTGCTGGGGCCACGTCTGGGGCCGCGAAGGCTTGTCGCTCAAAGAGCGCAGCATGATAAACTTGGCAATGATTTCCGCGCTCAACCGGCCCCACGAACTCAAGCTGCACATCCGCGGCGCCTTGCGTAATGGCCTGAGCCGCGAACAGATTCGCGAGATCCTGCTTCAAGTCGGCATTTACTGCGGCGTACCTGCGGCGGTGGACAGTTTCCGCCTGGCCCGCGAGGCGTTCGCCGAAGCCGACGCGCAGGCAACCCGTTAACAGCGGGCTGTGTGAACCACCGCAAGGAATGCCCGGGTTCGAGGCATTCCGCGATGTTGGCGCAACAGCCGCATTAAGAGCGCCCCTGATGAAACGCCAGCCCCTCGACGACAGCTTCAAGGTCAACCGCAACCCCGTCACCCTGCGTGAAATCGTGCTCGACAAACTGCGCGGCGCGATCATGAACTTCCACCTGCTGCCGGGCGACCGCCTGGTCGAACGCGACCTTTGCGAGCGCCTTGGCGTCAGCCGCACCTCGGTGCGCGAGGCCCTGCGTCACCTGGAGTCCGAAGGCCTGGTGGAGTTCGCCGACGCCAAGGGGCCACGGGTGGCCATCATCACACTGGAGGACGCCCGCGACATCTATGAGCTGCGCTGCGTGCTCGAAGGCCTTATCGTGCAACTGTTTACCCTCAACGCCAAGGCCAAGGACATCCGTGCCCTGGAGCGCGCCCTTGAGGTCAACCGCGAGGCCCTGGAGGACGGTGAGCTGCAACAGGTGCTCGACTCGGTGCAAGGCTTCTACGACGTGCTGCTCGAAGGCTCGGGCAACCAGGTCGCCGCCCAGCAGCTGCGCCAGCTGCAGGCGCGCATCAGCTACCTGCGCGCCACCTCGGTGTCCCAGGAAAACCGCCGGGGCGCCAGCAACCTCGAGATGGAAAAGATCGTCGATGCGATCAAGGGCGGCGATCCCCAGGCCGCCCACCAGGCCTCGGTCGACCATGTACGCGCCGCTGCCAAGGTCGCCCTCGACTACCTGCGCCAGAAGCAGGACGACAACGCCAAGGTCCGCGATATCGTCGCCCCCCTGCCCCTCAAGGACCCTCGCATAGGCCGCTGACCATGCCCACCGCCCCGCGCTACTGCCCGCACTGCACCACGGAACTGGCCCGGGGCGTCCCCAACGGCGACACCCACGAACGTCTTCACTGCGCCGGTTGCGGCTACATCCACTACATCAACCCGAAGATCATCGCCGGCTGCATCATCGAGCGCGACGGCAAGTACCTGCTGTGCCAGCGCGCCATCCCGCCGCGCCCCGGCACCTGGACCCTGCCGGCCGGGTTCATGGAAGCTGGCGAGACCACCGAACAGGCGGCGCTGCGCGAGGTATGGGAAGAGAGCGGCGTGCGCGCCGACATCGTCTCGCCCTACTCGATCTTCAGCGTGCCGCGGATCAGCGAGGTGTACATCATCTTCCGCGCCGTGGTCACCGAGGAAACCGGCGAATACGGGCCCGAGACCCTGGACTATCGTTTCTTCGAACCGGACCAGATCCCCTGGGACGAAATCTACTACCCGGCGATCCGGCAGATCCTCGAGCGCTACATCCTCGAGCGCCAGGCCGGCGTGTACGGCATCTACATGGGCAACGACGATACCGGCAAGGTGCACTTCATCCGCTGACGATGGCGCACACAAATTCCTCGCCAAGCGTCGCGTCTCGGTGCACCCTGATGGTCTCACGCAAAAGGACCAGCAACGTTCATGGCGAAATGGCTAGACGGCGGCGGGCTGATGGCCGCGCGCATCCGCAACCACGACTGGGCATCCACGCCCCTCGGCCCGCTGGATAGCTGGCCCGACGTACTCAAGACCAGCGTCGCCCTGTGCCTGGCCTCGCGCTTTCCCCAGGCCGTGCTCTGGGGCGATGCGTTGATCACCCTGCACAACGACGCCTTCAGCGAGATCCTGGGCGGCAAGCCGACCGCCCTGGGCCGGCCCTTCAGCGATGTCTGGCAGGAAGCCTGGAGCAATATTCGTCACCTGGCCCAGCGCGCGCTCGCCGGCGAGGCGGTGTACATCGAGGACTTCCCGCTGACGATCGAGCGCCATGGCAGCCCGGAGCGCGCCTATTTCACCTTCTGTTACAGCCCGGTGCGCGACAACGACGGCAAGGTAGTGGGCATGCTCGACACGGTCACCGAAACCACCGCGAGCGTGGTCGCCAACCGCCGTCTGAACTTCCTCGACAGCCTCGGCCGGGCTGCCGCCAATGCCACCGATCCGGAACGGATCATGGCCACCACCACTCGCCTGCTTGGCGAGCACCTGCAGTTGTCCAGCTGCGCCTATGCGGTGATGGCGCCCGACGAGGACGGCTTCACCATTTGTGGCGACTGGGTCGCACCGGGCTCGCCACGGCTGATCGGCCAGTACCGCCTGGCCGACTTCGGCGCGCTGGCCGTCAGCCGCCTGCGCGCAGGCCTGGCGCTGGTGATCGATGACAATCTCAGCCAGTTGCCGGCACCCGAGTCGGCGACCTTCCAGGCCATCGGCATCACCGCGACCATCTGCATGCCGTTGATCAAGGAGGGCCGCCTGACCGCGCTGATGGCCATCCACGACAAGCAGCCCAGGGCCTGGACCGATTACGAACAGACCTTGATCGGCGAAGTGACCGAACGCTGCTGGGCGCATATCCAGCGGGTCCAGGCCAACGCCGAGGTGCGCGAGGCACTGACCGCCCTGGAGGCCCTCAATACCACCCTCGAACAACGCGTGGAAGAGCGCACCAGCCAGTTGCTGCATACCGAGGCTGTCCTGCGCCAGACCCAGAAGCTCGAGGCCATCGGCCAGCTCACGGGGGGCGTGGCCCATGACTTCAACAACCTGCTGACCATCATCCGCTCCTCCATCCACTTCCTGCAGCGCCCGGACCTCGACGAGAACCGGCGCAGCCGCTATCTCAAGACCGTGTCCGACACCGTCGACCGCGGCGCCAAGCTGACCGGGCAACTGCTCGCCTTCGCCCGCCGCCAGGCGCTCAGCCCACAGGTATTCGACGCCGGCCCCAGGCTCGAGGCGATGGCCGAAATGCTCGATACCGCCACCGGCGCGCGCATCCAGGTGAGCCTGGAACTGCCCGACACGCCCTGCCACGTGCACGCAGACCTCGGCCAACTGGAAACCGCGGTGATCAACCTGATGATCAACGGCCGCGACGCCATGGCCGGCGTGGGCACCTTGCGCCTGCGCCTGGAAGCCAACCAGCAGCTGCCGGCGCTGCGTGGCCAGGCCCCCCAGGCCGGGCCATTCGCTGCCATCTCGGTGGTCGACAGCGGCGTGGGCATTGCCCCGCACCTGCTGGAGCGCATCTTCGACCCGTTCTTCACCACGAAGGCCGCCGGCCAGGGCACCGGGCTCGGCTTGTCGCAGGTGTTCGGCTTCGTCAAACAGTCGGGGGGCGATGTCCAGGTCAGCAGCCGCGAAGGCCTGGGCACCACCTTCACCCTGTACCTGCCCCAGGTGGCCCAGGCCGATGCCGAAGTCAGCACCGCTTTGCCGACGCTGGCGCCCAATGGCGAGCGCCGACATATCCTGGTGGTCGAGGACAACCCCGATGTCGGCAGTTTTACCGCGCAGATCCTGCGCGATCATGGCTACCGAATCAGTTGGGCGATCTCGGCAGAGGATGCGCTGAAGCAGATCGCTTCGACACAAGGCGGATTCGACGCGGTGTTTTCCGACGTGGTGATGCCTGGCATGGGCGGCCTGGCCCTGGCCAGGGAGCTGCGGCGCAGCCAACCCCATCTGCCGGTGATCCTGACCTCCGGCTACAGCGAGGCGATTGCCGAAGGTGGCCACCAGGGCTTCGCCTTCCTGGCCAAGCCCTATTCGGCCGAGCAGGTGTGCCGGATGCTGGGGGACGTGCTGGGAAGGCAGTGAGCGGCGCGTTGGGCAGGCGATTGGCAAAACGCCCTGCCCAGTCGAATCACCCCCGCGCCGCCAGCAAGCGTGTCAGGCTGCGCCCCAGCTCATCCTGGCGGAACGGCTTGCGCAACACGCCGAACCCATGCAGTTCACGCGGTGTGAGGTTGGTGTAGCCGGTGATGATCAGCACCGGCAGCTGGGTCAGTTGCTCGCGCACCTGCTGGGCGAAGCGCACGCCGGTCATCTCGGCCATCACATGGTCGGTCAGCAACACGTCGGGCACCAGGCCCTTTTCCAGCAGCACCAGGGCCTGGACAGGCCCGCTAGCCTCCGTTACTTCATACCCCAGCGCCTGTAGCTGCATCAGCGTTGCCTGGCGCACCAGGGGTTCGTCATCCACCAGCAACACCCGGGTCGGCCGTTGCGCCCGGACCGCCTCGACAGGCTCGGTCATGCGCGCCGCCACGCTGCTCTCACTGGCCGGCAGCCACAAGGTCGCCTCGGTCCCCTGGCCCGGCCGGGAATGAATACCGAAGCCACCACCGGACTGCAATGCCAGCCCCTGCACCATCGGCAGGCCCAGGCCAGTGCCCCGGCCCACCCCTTTGGTCGAGTAGAATGGCTCGACGCAATGCGCCAATACCTCTTCACTCATGCCACAACCAGTGTCGCTGACCTGCAGCCATAGCTGCTGCCCGCCCTGCAACCCAGGCGGCCTGGGCATGCCGGCTTCCTCGGCGCCAGCGCGGATGGTCAGCTGGCCGCCTTCGCTCATTGCGTCACGGGCATTGACCACCAGGTTCAGCAGGGCCAGCTCCAACTGGTGCGGGTCCACCAGAACCCCTGGCAAAGCCTTGTCGATATTGACCTGCAGCGCGATGGTCGGCCCCAAGGAGCGCGCCATCAGTTCGTGCATGTCCTCCACCAGCACTGCCAGTGACACCGTAACCGGCTTGAGAGTCTGGCGCCGGGCGAAGCTGAGCAGGCGCCCGACCAGGTTGCGCGCCCGCTCCGCCGCCTGCAGGCCGCCGTCGATCAGGCGTTCGGCCCGTTCCGGCTGGGGGTGGCGGCGCAGCAATTCCAGGGAAGCAATGATCGGCGTGAGCATATTGTTGAGGTCATGGGCGATGCCACCGGTCAGCTGGCCGATCATTTCCATCTTGCGTGCCTCGTGCAGCTGCACCAACGAGGCTTCGCGATGGGTCATCATGTTCGCCACCCGCTCCTCGAGGTTTTCATTGAGCACATGCAAGGCGCGCTCGGAACGGGCATGGGTGATCGCCGCCCACACTTGGCCGGCGGCCTCTTCGACCAGCAGGCATTCGCTGGTGGTCCATGCATGGGGCGTGTGGAAATGCACCGCGAGCATCGCCTCCAGGCGCTCGGCACGCAGCACCGGGGCATGCAGCGTGGCGCACAGACCCTTGAAGCCCGCTGGCGCCATGTTGTTCGCCGCATAGTTACGCTGCACCACCTGGCCGGCGAGCAGCGCCTCGCGCAGTGCCGGGTCCAAGGCCGCGTACTGGTTGAGGCCGGTGATCGGCGGCACCTGCGCGGCGCACTCCTGGGCGACCCGATAACGGCGCCCATCGCCCAAGTCTTCACCAAAGCAGACCCGTGCCGCGCCCAATTCCTTGGCCAGGCGGCGCACCGCGTGGGCTTCGATGCGCTCGGCCTGGCCCAGGCCGGGCAAGGCCTGGCGCAGTTCCTGGAGAAATGCCTGGCGCTGCTGGAAATGCACCCGCTCCGAGGTTTCGGTGACGATGCACAGCACGCCCCCCACGGAACCGTCAACTTCACGCACCGCGGAATAGGAGACATCGAAGTACGCCGTTTCGCCCGGCCCGTGGCGCACAATGTAGAACGGCCGATCCCTGGCAGAGAATGTCACGCCGGTTTCACGCACCCCGCGCAGCAAAGGCTCGAGGTCGTCCCAGAGCTCACTCCAGTGCGCCTTGGCGGGTTGCCCCAGCGCGCCGGGATGCTTGTCACCGATGGTCGGCCAATACGCATCGTTGTACAGCGCGATGTATAGCGGGCCCCAGAACAACACGATCTGCGCCTGGGCAGGCAGGAGCATGGCCACCATCGCCTGCAATGCCGGCGACCATTGGTCCGGCGCACCCAGCGGCGAGTGCCGCCAGTCCATCGCCTGCAACAGGCAGCTGACCTCGCCACCGCCGCCCATGAATGCCGGCAATGGTTGCAGGTTGGCCTTCTTGCTCTCCTGGCGAGCTTTCATGTCTCGGTAGTCCCGGGCACGTTATCTTTCCTATGAGGGTAGGAAACCGCCCGTTGGCAAAACGTTCCATCGGATCGCCGGACGTGATCAACGGCGCCCTTCGGCCAGCATGCGCACGGCCAGGGCGGCCAGCACCGTGCCCATCAGCCAGCGCTGCACCTGCTGCCACACCGGCCGACCGGCCAGGAACACGGCGATCGACCCCGCCATGACCGCGATCAGCGCGTTGACCGTGACGCTGATGGCGATCTGTGTGCCGCCCAGTACCAGCGACTGCAGCAACACGCTGCCATGGCCCGGCTCGATGAACTGCGGCATCAGCGACAGGTACATGACCGCGATCTTGGGGTTCAGCAGGTTGGTCACAAAGCCCATCATGAACAGCCGCCTGGGGCTGTCCGCTGGCAGCTCGCGCACCTGGAACGGCGAGCGCCCGCTCGGGCGCAGCGCCTGCCAGGCCAGGTACAGCAGGTACAGCGCACCGCCGATGCGCAGGGCGTCGTAGGCGAACGGCACGGCCATGACCAGCGCGGTGATCCCGAGCGCTGCGCAGAGCATGTAGAAGACAAAGCCCATGGCCACCCCGGCCAGCGAGACCAGGCCGGCGCCACGCCCCTGGCAGATGGAGCGGGAGATCAGGTAGATCATGTTGGGGCCGGGGGTCAGCACCATGCCCAGGCTGATCAGGGCAAAGGCCAACAGGTTGGAAGGTTCGGGCATCAGGCACATCCTTGTGATAGTGAGTCGGCGAGTGTATCCGCATATGAATGCGCCTTGAAACGGTTGCCGGGTTTGGTTACTTGCGAACATCAAGGGGCAGGGTCTTTGGGCGCGAGGGTTGTTGACCGCATCAGGGCGAGCAGGTGTCCACCGCAAGCGTTGCAGCGCCTGACAGATCGAGCGCCGCCCGCGCGGCGCATCGCCGGCAAGCCGGCTCCCACATTTATTTCGGGCCAGTTATGCCTGCACCGCCGCGGCTTTACGCCTTGTTGGTTCGACGCGGTTTCAGTGCGCGCACTGCTGGCGCCCCACCTGTCTCAAGGCAGGCACCAGGGCGGACAGCGATGAACTCAAAGGATTGATTGGCCCGAAACAGATGTGGGAGCTGGCTTGCCAGCGATGCGCCGCGCGGGCGGCGCTCGATCTGTCAGGCGCTGCAAGGCTCGCGGCTAGCACCTGGTCAATAACTCCACGCCGCAACAGTAACCCTTACGCCTTGTCGGCAAGCCGCTGCAACAGCCCGTCGGTGAACGCGACGGCGTTGATCACACCCTCATGCCCATCGGCGATCACCGTCGAACTGGCCAGGCCATTGACCGAAGCCTGGGCCAGCAGCCCCGCCTCGCCCAGGCGTATCCGCTCGGCGCTGCGGCTTTCACTCGCCCACCAGCAGTCCACCTGGACCGCCAGCGGGCGCAGGCGGAATGCCTGGCTCAGTTCGGCGTTGCGGTCGAGCACGGCGAAACCATCGACGATCTCCCGCTGCAAGTGCACATCCTCGTGGATGCTGCGCAGGCGTTCGGCGCTGACATTCCCCGCGGCGGCCACCTGCTCGATGACCCACTCGGTCCTGTCGACCTCGGCCGGCAGACGCTCGGCCTCCTCGATGAAGCCAGCGATCCGCGCCTCGCCGACGCCCGGCGCAAAGGCCAGCAAGCCACGCAGCAGGCTCTCGTCCGCCCGCGCCACCTGCACCACTTCGACGGGCTCGGCGTCGAGACCGGATACCTCCTGCGGCAGCAGGGTGTCGACCAGGCCGACGAAACCGACCTGCTGGCCGGCCTGCTCCAGGGCGTGAGCCACCTCCAGCGCCAGCGCGCCACCCATGGACCAACCCAGCAGATGGTACGGGCCGCTGGCCTGGGTACGGCGGATCTGCTCGACGTAATAGCCGACCATCGCCGCCCAGGATTCGTCCACCCAGCCCGGCTCCGCATAGCAGCGGTTGACCAGGCCATACACCGGGCGCTCATCGGCCAGGCGGCTGGCCAGCGGGTAGTAGGCGTAGGCACCGCCGCCACCTGGCGGCAGGCAGAACAGCGCCGGGCGCTGGCGCTGGCAGCCGTTGAGGTTGATCACCGGCGATTTCAGGCGATCCTTGCCGCCACCGATGAAGTTGGCCAGTTCCTCGAAGCTGGCCATCAGCATGAACTCATGCAGGCTGATGTTGATGGCGAAGGCTTCGCGCACCTTGTTCACCAGGGTGATCACCAGCAACGAGTGGCCGCCGAGCTCGAAGAAGTTGTCGTGCAGGCCGACTTGCTCGACCTTGAGCACCTCGGCCCAGATCGCCGCCAGTTGCTGCTCCAGCGCCGTGCGTGGGGCCACGTAGCCCTGTTGCAGCTGGCTGGCATCCGGCTTGGGCAGGGCCTTGCGGTCCAGCTTGCCGTTGGCGGTCAGCGGCCACTGATCCAAGACCAGGAAGTGCGTCGGCACCATGTAGTCCGGCAGGTTGGCTTTCAGGTGCTGTTTCAGCATGTCGCGCAGGGTTGCCTGGTCTGCATTCGCATCCTGGGCGATCAGGTAGGCGGCCAGTTGCTTGCCCCCTGCCCCGTCGATATCCAGCACCAGCACTTCCCGCACTGCTGCATGTTCTTGCAGGCGTGCTTCGATCTCGCCCAGCTCGATACGGAAGCCACGGATCTTCACCTGATGGTCGATCCGGCCCACGTACTCGATCATGCCCTGTTCGCGGTAACGCGCCAGGTCGCCGGTGCGGTACAGGCGCCCGCCTTCACTGGAGAACGGGTCCGGCACGAAACGTTCGGCGGTCAGCGAGGCGCGGTTGTGGTAACCGCGCGCCAGGCCGGCGTGGCCGACATGCAGCTCGCCGGTGCAGCCCTTGGCCACCGGGTTGAAATCGGCGTCCAGCACGTACATCGACAGGTCCGGAATTGCCGCACCGATCGGGCTGCCCGCCTGTTGCGTGTCGGCGAAGCGGATCGGCCGGTAGGTCACGTGCACCGTGGTCTCGGTGATGCCGTACATGTTGATCAGGTTGTCGCAACCCTCGCCGAAACGCTCGAACCACGGTTGCAGTGCAGCCACATCCAGGGCTTCGCCGCCGAAAATCACGTAGCGCAGCGAAAGGTCGGTAGTGCTGTCGCAAGCCACGCGCATCAGCGGCTTGAACGCCGATGGGGTCTGGTTCAGCACCGTCACGCCCTGCTCCACCAGCAACTGGTGGAAGTCCTCCGGCGAACGGGTCACTTCACGCGGCACGATCACCAGGCGACCGCCGTGCAGCAACGCACCGAAGATCTCCCACACCGAGAAGTCGAAGGCGTACGAGTGGAACAGCGTCCACACATCCTGTGCACCGAAACCAAACCAGGCATCGGTGGCCTTGAACAGGCGCAGCAGGTTGTGGTGCGGCAGCAGCGTGCCTTTCGGTTTGCCGGTCGAGCCCGAGGTGTAGATCACATAGGCCAGGTTGTCCGGCTGGGTCAGGTGCTCGGGGTTTTCGTCGCTGTAGCCAGCCAGATCATCTTCGAGAGACAGGCTGCGTACGTGCGCCGGCACCGGCAGGCCGGCCAGCAAATGGCCTTGAGTCAGCAGCAACTGAATGCCGCTGTCTTCCATCATGTAGCTCAGGCGGTCCTGCGGGTATTCCGGGTCCAGCGGCACATAGGCGCCACCGGCCTTGAGGATCGCCAGCAGGCCGACGATCATCTCGAAACCGCGCTCCACCGCGATGCCCACCAGCACATCCGGCCCCACGCCCTGCGCGCGCAGCTTGTGCGCCAGGCGGTTGGCGCGGCGGTTGAGCTGGTCGTAGCTCAGCGTCTGCCCAGCGAAGGTCACGGCGATCGCTTCAGGCGTACGCACCGCCTGCTGCTCAATCAACGCATGGGCGCAGGCCGAGCTCGGATAGCTGTCGATCACTTGTAGCGGCGCTGTGCTCAGCACCAGCTCACCCAAAGCCCGTTGCGACGAGTCCGCCAACCCTTCTAACAATTCGACGAAGTGTACCGCAATCTGCCCGACAGCCGATTCGGCGTAGCTGGCGCGGTCGAACTTGAAGCTGGCCGACAGTTTTTCGCCCACCTGAGCCACCAGCGTCAGCGGATAGTTGGTCTGCTCCTGGCTGGCTACCTCGCCGAACACCAATCCCTGGGGAGCGCCTTGCTGCAGCGCCTCCGACACCGGGTAGTTCTCGAACACCAGGATATTGTCGAACAGCGCCTCGCCGCTCCAGCCGGCCCAGCGCTGGATCTCGTAGAGCGGCGTGTGCTCGTGCTCGCGCAGGGCCAGGTTCAACCCTTGCACGTGCTGTACCCAGTCGCCCACGGTCTGCTCCGGGCGCGGGCTGGCGACCACCGGCAAGGTGTTGATGAACAGCCCCAACTGCTCCTCGACGCCCGGCAGTTCGGCCGGGCGGCCGGCGACGGTGGCGCCGAAGGTCACGCAGGCCTGCCCGGTGTAGCGCTGCAACAGCAACAACCACGCGGCCTGGACCAGGGTGTTGAGGGTGATCCGCTGGTCCCGGGCAAACTCGCCCAGGCGCTGGGTACGCTGTGCATCCAGGCTGATCTGATGCTCGGCCTGCCCGTGGCCCTGGGCTTCGGACCTGAAGGCCTGGGCCAGCCGCGTGGGCTCGTCCAGTTCCGCCGTGCGCTCGCGCCAGAAGCGCTCGCTGGCGGCCTGGTCCTGGCGTTGCAGCCACTGGATATAGTCGCGGTAACGGCTGTTCTTGCCTGCCGGGGTGAAACCGGCGTAACGCTGCAGCACCTCACCGAACAGGCGCGAGCTGCTCCAGCCATCGAGCAGGATATGGTGGTTGGTCAGCACCAGCTGGTACTGCTGTTCGGCGCTGCGGATCACCGCCAGGCGCAGCAGCGGACCGCTGGCCAGGTCGAAACCGGCACGCAGGTCGGCCTTGGCCCATTCCTGCAACGCCCTCGGCAGATCGGCCTGGTCACGCCAGTCGAGCTCGACCAGCGGCAGCCGCACCTGGCGCTGCACCACTTGCAAGGACTGGTCGTAGCCACTGAAGAAACTGCTGCGCAGCACTTCGTGGTTGTCCACGGTAGCCTGCAAGGCCGCGATGAAGCGCGGTACGTCCAGACCCTGCACTTCGACGCGAGTCTGGTTGATGTAGTTGCCCGCCTCCTGCTGGTACAGGCTGTGGAACAGCATGCCCTGCTGCATCGGCGACAGCGGGTAGATGTCTTCGATGTTGCCCGCCGCCACCGGCAGCGCCGCCAGCTGGCGCTGGTCGAGGCTGGCCAGCGGGAAGTCCGAAGGCGTCACACCCGCCACGCCCGGGCTGGTGCAGTGGGCGATCAACAGGCGCAGCTCCTCGGCGTACTCGTCGGCCAGGCGCTGGATCTGCGCACGTTCGAACACGGCGCTGCTGAAGCTCCAGTCCAGCGCCAGCTCGCCGGCGTAGACCTGGCCATCGATGCTGAGCAGGCTGCCCAGCGGCGCCTCCGGGCTTTGCCCCTGCCCCGCGCCTTCCGGCGCCGGGGTGAACAAACCTTGCTCGCTGTCGAAGCTGCCGTCGAACTGCCCCAGGTAGTTGAACACGATGCTGCCCTGGGCCAGGGCGCCGAGGGTTTCGCGGGCCTGCGCGTCACCCAGGTAACGCAGTACACCGTAGCCAATGCCCTTGGCCGGCACGGCGCGCAGTTGCTCCTTGACCGCCATGAGCGACGCGCCCAGGTCATCGGCGGGGGTCAGCTTCAACGGGTACAGGCTGCTGAACCAGCCGACCGTACGGGTGATGTCGAGGTCATCGAACAGGTCTTCGCGGCCATGGCCTTCCAGGCGGATCAGCGCGTGCGCCTCGCCGGTCCAGCGGCGGATGACCCGCGCCAGCGCCGTCAGTAGCAGATCATTGACCTGAGTGCGGTAGGCGGCCGGCGCCTCCTGCAGCAGTTGCCGGGTCAGTTCGGCGTTCAGGTGGGTGCGCACCGAGATTTCATGCTTGCGCTGCTGGCCACCCTGCGGGTTCGCCCCAGGCAGGACGTCGCTGACACCCTGCAACTGCGCCTGCCAGTAGGCCAGCTCGGCCACCAGCGCGGGGCTGCGGGCATGCGCGCGCAGATGCTCGGCCCAGGCCTTGAGCGAGCTGCTCTTGGCCGGCAGCACCGGCGCCTTGCCGGCCAGCAGTGCCTGGCAGGCCAGCTGCAGGTCTTCGAGCAGAACACGCCAGGACACGCCATCGACCACCAGATGGTGGATCACCAGCAGCAGGCGCTGTTGCCCCTCGGGCAGGTCAATCAGTACCACGCGCAGCAGCGGGCCATTCTTCAGGTCCAGGCTGCGCTGGGCCTCATCGGCCAGCTCCGGCAGGCGTGCGGCATCGTCCAGCTGATGTACCCACAGGAGTTCCTGCATATCGAGCGGCGCGAACTGCCCTTGCCACTGGCCCTCGTCCTCGCTGAAACGCAGGCGCAGGGCGTCGTGCTGTTCCAGCAGCAGCTTGAGCGCAGGTTGCAGCAAGGCCACCGTCAACGGCTGGCGCGGGGTCAGCAGCACCGCCTGGTTCCAGTGGTGGCGCTGGGGAATCGCGCTGTCGAAGAACCGCGCCTGGATCGGCAGCAACGGCAGGCTGCCGCTGACCTGCTCGACCACCTCGGCCGCTGGCTTCTTCTCGATCAGCTTGGCCACCGCCGCCAGTTGGCCGATGGTCTGTTTCTCGAACAGCTGCTTGGGGCTGAGCTTGATGCCCTGGCGCTTGGCGCGGGCAATGATCTGCAGGCTGAGGATCGAGTCGCCACCCAGTTCGAAGAAGTTGTCGGTGCTGCCCACTTGCTCACGCTTGAGCACCTCGCACCAGATCGCGGCGAGTTTCTCTTCGATTTCCCCCACCGGCGCGACAAAGCGCTGCTTGGCCACCCCCCCCGGTCTGGGCAGGGCACGCTTGTCCAGCTTGCCGTTGGCGGTCAGCGGCAGGCGCTCGAGCAGCAGCACCTGCGCCGGCACCAGGTACTCCGGCAGGCGCGCCAGCAGGGCCTGGCGCAGGGCCTCGGCCTGCAGCTCGACACCCGCCGACGGCACGGCCCAGGCCACCAGTTGCAGGCGCGTGGGGTCGCTGTCCAGCGGCAGCGCCAGCACCACGGCTTCGGCCACGCCGGGCAGGCCTTGCAGCACCTGGCCGACCTCGCCCGGCTCGACCCGGTAACCGCGGATCTTCACCTGGTCGTCGCCACGGCCCAGGTATTCCAGCACGCCCTGGTCCAGGCGCACGCGGTCACCGGCACGGTACAGCCGCTGGCCGTTGTTACCGAACGGATCGGGGACAAAGCGCTCGGCGGTCAGGCCCGGCTGGCCGACATAACCCTGGGCCAGGCCCTGGCCGCCCAGGTACAGCTCGCCGGCCACGCGCTCGGGCAGCGGATTGAGGTAGGCGTCCAGCACCCGCGCCTGGCCGTTGTCCAGCGGCCGGCCCACCGGCACGCTGCGCCAGCCAGGCAGGCGCGCGCCGACTTCGTGGGTAAGGATGCCCACGGTGGTCTCGGTCGGGCCGTAGTGGTTGATGATCCGGCAGCCGGGCTTCAGGCGGCGGATCTGCTCGATCAAGGCCCAGGAACTGGCCTCGCCACCGAGGATCAGCAATTGCTCGGGCAACACCCGCTCCGGCTGCGCGGCCTGCAACAGGCCTTGCAGGTGGCTGGGCACGATCTTCAGCACATCGACGCGGTGCTCGGCCATGTAGCTGGCGAAGGCATCGGGGTCGAAGCCCTGGTCGTGGCCCAGCAGGTGCAGTAGCCGGCCCGAGGCCAGCGCGCCGAACAGCACGGTGTGGCCAAGGTCGGCGGCCACGGTGGATACCATCGCCAGGCTGGCACCGGGCTGCACGTCCAGGCGTTGCAACACGCCCTGCAGATAGTTGGCCAGCGCCCCGTGGCTGACCACCACGCCCTTGGGTTGCCCGGTGGAACCCGAGGTGTAGATGATATAGGCCGCCTGCTGCGGCAAGATACGCACCGCCGGTGGCTGGTCGTCGCAGTCGCCATACAGTAAAGCGTCATAGGCCACGGCGCGGCACACGCCCAGCCCCGCCGCCTGGACGTCGCCCTGGGCATGCACCAAAAGCCGCGCGGCGCTGGCCTGCAGCAACTGCTGCAGGCGCTCGGCCGGCTGGCGGCTGTCCAGGGGCAGGTACACCGCGCCCAGCTTGAGCACCGCCAGCAGGCTGGTCACCCACTCGATGGAGCGCTCCTGGCACAGCGCCACGGTCATGCCCGGGGCGATACCCTGTGCCTTGAGGTAATGGGCGAAACGGTTGGCCTGCTGCTCCAGCTCGGCATAGGTGACCGTACGATCCCCCGCGCGCAATGCCGGCTGCCCGGCCCCGGCTTGCAGGCCCTGACGCCACAGGGCGAGAAAATCCTGCTGCGGCCAGCCTTGGGCAGCGGTTTCAACCTGCTCAGCCTGGGCGTCCGGGTGATCGAGCAACACCGCGTCGTGGTGCTCGACAAGCGTACGCAACACGGCCTGGAACGAAGCGGCCATGCGCTCGATGGTCGCGGCTTCGAACAGGTCGGTGCTGTAGGTGAAGTAGCCTTGCAGGCCGTCGGGGGTCTCGGTGAAGTCGTAGGCCAGGTCGAAGCGCGCATCGCTGCCCTCGACCGAATAACCGCTGACACTCAGCTCACCCAGCGTCTGCCGGGCCTGGGCGCCGGCCTCGGTATCGGCCATGTTCTGGTTGATCTTCACCTGGAACAGCGGGTTGTGGCCCAGGTTGCGCTCCGGCGCCAGGGCGTCGACCAGGTGTTCGAACGGCAGTTCCTGGTGCGACTGTGCGCCACTGACCACCTGTTTCACCTGCTCCAGCAGCGCCGCGCCGCTCTGGCGCTCGTCCACCTGCACCCGCAGCACCTGGGTGTTGATGAAGAAGCCGATCAGGCCTTCGACTTCCTTGCGGTTGCGCCCGGCGTTGGGCGCGCCGATGCGGATGTCGGCCTGGCCACTGTAGCGCGACAGGGTCACGGCCAAGGCCGCGAGGGTCAGCATGAACACGGTATGGCCCTGGCTGCGCGCCTGGGCTTTGAGCTTGGCCGACAACGCCGCCGGCACATCGCTGCGCAGGGTCGCGCCACGGTAGCTGGGGTGCGCCGGGCGCTCGTGGTCCAGCGGCAGGTCCAGCACCGGGTGTTCATCGCCCAGCTGCTGCTTCCAGTACTGCAACTGCCGCTCGCCCTCGCCGGCCTCAAGCCACGCGCGTTGCCAGATCGCGTAGTCGGCGTATTGCACCTCCAGGGGCGGCAGATTGGCGTCACGCCCTTGCGACAGCGCTTCGTACAGGTGCACGAACTCCCGCACCATCAGCTCGCCCGACCAGCCGTCGGAGACGATATGGTGCATGCACACCGTCAGCACGTGCTCGGTCGGTGCCAGGCGCAACAGCCGGACCCGCAGCAACGGGCCTTCGAGCAGGTCGAAGGGTTCATCCAGTGCCTCACGCACCGCAGTACGCAGGCACTGCTCGATATCCTCGCCCGGCCCGGCCTGCACCTCGCGCACCTCCAGGCCAACGCCCGGTTGTTCGAGGACCTGCTGGTGGAACTCGCCCTGCTCGGAGACGAACCGCGTGCGCAGGCTCTCATGACGCTGCACTAGCGCGTCCAGAGCCTGGGCCAGAGCCTGCTGGTTCAGTGAACCGCTCAGGCGCACTGCCATCGGCACGTTGTAGAAGCTGCTGTGCGGCTCCAGCTGCCAGAGGAACAGCATGCGCTGCTGGGCATAGGACAGCGGGATGCGCGGGCTGTCGTGACGGGTCACGGCGATGGGCAGCAAGCGAAAGCTCTGCCCGGTCTCGCGCATCTTGTCGAGGATCTGCCGACGCTGCTCCAGGGCAAGGCCGACAAAGCGCTTGGCGATACGTTCTGCTGTGCTCTTGTCCATCTCAGACGCCCGCCATTTCATTCATCATTCTTTCGATATCGGACAAGCCGTCCTCGCTCAACGACAAGCCGGTGCTGGCACAGGCCTGGGCAAAATCATTCAATTGCGGTTTCTCGAATAGCAGGCGCAGGGGGATGTCGATGCCCAGGCCCGAGTTGATCTTGGAAATCAGCTGGGCCGCCAGCAGCGAGTGCCCGCCCAGCTCGAAGAAGTCATCGCCCAGGCCCACCCGCTCGACCTGCAGCACCTCGGCCCAGAGCGCCGCCAACTGCTGTTCCAGTTCACTGACCGGGGCCACGTAGGCCGGCTGCGACTGGCGGGTATCGGGGGCCGGCAGTGCCTTGCGGTCGAGCTTGCCGTTGGGCAGCAACGGCATGCGTTCGAGCAGCACCAGGTACATCGGCACCATGTAGTCCGGCAGGCTGGCGCCCAGGTGCGCCTTCAGCTCGGCGCGCAGGGCGTCCTCGGCCTCGGGCATGGTGTTGGGTACCAGGTAGGCCGCCAGTTGCTTGCCGCCGGGGCCATCGATATCGACCACCAGTACCTCGCGCACCGCCGGGTGCTCGCGCAGGCGCGCCTCGATTTCGCCCAGCTCGATACGGAAGCCGCGAATCTTCACCTGATGGTCGATACGCCCGGCGTACTCCACCACGCCGTGCTCGCGATAGCGTGCCAGGTCGCCGGTGCGGTACAGGCGCCCGCCCGGCGTTGTCGCGAACGGGTCGGGGATGAAGCGTTCGGCGGTCAGCCCCGGACGATTGTGATAGCCGCGGGCGAGCAGCTCGCCACCGACCAGCAGTTCACCGATGGCGCCCGGCAGGGCCAGGTCGGCATCGGCGTCCACCAGGTGGATCGAGCGACCGCCCAGGGCCTTGCCGATCGGGATCTGCACCGGCAGGGGTTGCTCGCCGGTGACATAGGCGCTGCAGTCGTGGCTCATGACGCTGACGGTGGCCTCGGTCGGCCCGTAGGTGTTGAGCAGCCGCACATGGCCTAGCCCGGCCTGTTGCCAGGCCAGCACGCCATCGGCGGCCATGGCCTCGCCCCCCATGTGGATGCGCCGCAGCGAACCATAGTCGCGCGGCCCCTTGGCCGCGAAGTCCTTGGCCAGCAGATACCAGTAGGCGGTCGGCAGGTCGGCGAAGGTGATGCCCTGGGTCACCACTTCACGGTAGAAGGTCTCGCTGTCCCACAGCGTCGGGCCGCGCAGCACCACGCTGGCGCCGCAGATCAGCGCCGGGTAGAGCTGCTCGACGAAGGCGTCGAAGTTGAAGGTGGAGAACTGCAGCACCCGGTCGGCCGCCGACAGGCCGCAGAAACCCTGGGCGACATGGGCATGTCGGCTCAGCGCCGCAGCGCTGATGCCGACGCCCTTGGGGCGCCCGGTGGAGCCGGAGGTGTACATGATGTACGCCAGGTTGTCGGGGTCGCCCAGCGCCGGCAGCGCATGGCTCGGCCAGGCATCGAGCGGCTCGCTGTCCAGGCACAGGCTGCGCACCTGCGGTGCCACCGCCAGGGCTTGCAACTGGGCGCTGTGGCCAAGCAACAGGGCAATGCCGCTGTCCTCCATCATGTAGGCCAGGCGCTCGTGCGGGTAGTCGGGGTCCAGCGGCACATAGGCGCCGCCGGCCTTGAGCACGCCCAGCAGGCCGACCACCATGTCCAGGCTGCGCGGCAGGGCGATGCCCACGCGTACGTCCGGGCCGATGCCCGCCTCGCGCAGGCAATGGGCCAGCTGGTTGGCGCGCAGGTCCAGGGCCTGGTAGGTGAGCTGCTGCCCTTCGCAGATCAGCGCCGTGGCGTGCGGGGTACGCGCGGCCTGGTCGGCGATCAGCTGCTGCACGGTGCGCTGGTCAGGGTAGACCGCCTCGTGGCGGCTCCACTGCCCGAGGATGACCTGGCGCTGCGCCTCATCGAGCAGCGGCAGCTCGACGATCCGCTGGGCAGGCTGGGTGCTGACTGCCTGCAACAGGTTGAGCCAGTGCGCGGCCATGCGCTCGATGGTGGCGTGCTCGAACAGGTCGCTGACGTAGGTCAGGGTCGCGCCGAGGCCGTCCTCGCTTTCGAAAGTATCCAGGGCAAGGTCGAGGTGCGCCGTGGGGTTGCCCCAGCTCAGGCCTTCGATGCTCAGCCCAGGCAGTTCGCGCCCCTGGTCCGAGCGTTGGGCCTGGTGGTTGAACATCACCTGGAACAGCGGGTTGTGGCTCAGGCTGCGCTCCGGCTGCAGCGCTTCGACCAGTTGCTCGAACGGCAGATCCTGGTGCGCCTGGGCCTGCAAGGCGGCGTGCTTGACCTGTTGCAGCAACGCGCTGAAGGTCGTGTGCAGCTCGAACTGCGCCTTGAGCACCTGGGTGTTGACGAAGAAGCCGATCAAGCCTTCGGTCTCAGCCCGGGTGCGGTTGGCGATCGGCACGCCGACACGGATGTCGGCCTGCCCGGTCTGGCGGTGCAGCAAGCTCTGGAACGAAGCCAGCAGCAGCATGAACAGCGTCACCCCTTGCTGGCGCGCCTGCGCCTTCAAAGCCTGGACCAGCGGCGCCGGTACCTCGATGGCGAGGCTGCGACCGGCGTGGCTTTGCACAGTGGGCCGTGGATGATCGGTGGGCAGTTGCAGCACATAGTGCTCGCCGCCCAGCTGCGCCAGCCAGTAGTCCAGCTGGCGGGCCTGCTCGCCGGCCTCCATCCACTGGCGCTGCCAGACGGCATAGTCGGCGTACTGCACCGGCAAGGCCGGCTGTTCGGGTTGCCGGCCCTGGCTCAAGGCCAGGTAGGCGTCGACCACTTCATCGACCATGATCGGCATCGACCAGCCATCGGCGACGATGTGATGCAGGGTCAGCACCAGCACGTGATCGTCCTCGGCCAGGCGCAACAGGCGTACTCGCAGCAGCGGCCCCTGGGTCAGGTCGAACGGGCGCTGGATCTCACGAGCCACGCGCTCGCGGACCGCCTCGGTGGAGGTGTCCTGCAGCGATTCCATGACCAGGGTGAACGTCGCGGGCGCGTGGATACGCTGCTGCGCCTCGCCACCTTGCTGATCGAAGGTGGTGCGCAGGCTCTCATGGCGAGCGATCAGGCTCTCGAAGGCCTGACGCAACGCTTCGGGGTTCAGCCGCCCCTTCAGTTGCAAGGCTGCAGGGATGTGATAGGCGGCGCTATCCGGCTCCAGTTGCCAGAGGAACCACTGACGCTGCTGGGCGTACGACAGCACCAGCGGCTGGTTGCGATTCGCCACGGTAATGGCGGGGGCCTGGCTGGCCGCACCCTCGCCTGCGGCCTGGGCGAAGGCCTGCAGGTCGGCGGATTCGAACAGGCTGCGCAGCGGGACTTCCAGGTCCAGGCGCTGGCGGATGCGCGAGGTGACCTGGGTAGCCAGCAACGAGTGGCCGCCGAGCTCGAAGAAGTTGTCGTGCAGGCCCACCTGCTCGACCTTGAGCACCTCGGCCCAGATCGCCGCCAGTTGCTGCTCCAGCGCCGTGCGCGGGGCCACGTAGCCTTGTTGCAACTGACTGGCGTCCGGCTTGGGCAGGGCCTTGCGGTCCAGCTTGCCGTTGGCGGTCAGTGGCCACTGGTCCAAGACCAGGAAGTGCGTCGGCACCATGTAGTCCGGCAGGTTGGCTTTGAGGTGCTGCTTCAGCGTGTCGCGCAGGGTTGCATGGTCGGCTGATGGATCTTGAGCGATCAGGTAGGCGGCCAGTTGCTTGCCCCCTGCCCCGTCGATATCCAGCACCAGCACTTCCCGCACTGCTGCATGTTCTTGCAGGCGTGCTTCGATCTCACCCAGCTCGATACGGAAGCCACGGATCTTCACCTGATGGTCGATCCGGCCCACGTACTCGATCACGCCCTGCTCGCGGTAACGCGCCAGGTCGCCGGTGCGGTACAGGCGCCCGCCTTCGCTGGAGAACGGGTCCGGCACGAAGCGCTCGGCAGTCAGCGAGGCGCGGTTGTGGTAACCGCGTGCCAGGCCGGCGTGGCCGACATGCAGCTCGCCGGTGCAGCCCTTGGCCACCGGGTTGAAGTCGGCGTCCAGCACGTACATCGACAGGTCCGGAATCGCTGCACCGATCGGGCTGCCCGCCTGTTGCGTGTCAGCGAAGCGGATCGGCCGGTAGGTCACGTGCACCGTGGTCTCGGTAATGCCGTACATGTTGATCAGGTTGTCGCAGCCCTCGCCGAAGCGCTCGAACCACGGTTGCAACGCGGCCACATCCAGGGCTTCGCCGCCGAAGATCACGTAGCGCAGCGAAAGGTCGGATGCACTGTCACAGGCCACGCGCATCAGCGGTTTGAATGCCGACGGGGTCTGGTTCAGCACGGTCACGCCCTGCTCCACCAGCAACTGGTGGAAGTCTTCCGGGGAACGGGTGGTTTCACGCGGGACGATCACCAGGCGGCCGCCATGCAGCAGCGCACCGAAGATCTCCCACACCGAGAAATCGAAGGCGTACGAGTGGAACAGCGTCCACACATCCTGCGGGCCGAAGCCGAACCAGGCATCGGTGGCTTTGAACAGGCGCAGCAGGTTGTGGTGCGGCAGCAGCGTGCCTTTCGGCTTGCCGGTCGAGCCCGAGGTGTAGATCACATAGGCCAGGTTGTCCGGCTGGGTCAGGTGCTCGGGGTTTTCGTCGCTGTAGCCAGCCAGATCATCTTCGAGAGACAGGCTGCACACGTGCGCCGGCACGGGCAGATCGGCCAGCAAATGGCCTTGAGTCAGCAGCAACTGAATGCCGCTGTCTTCCATCATGTAGCTCAGGCGGTCCTGCGGGTATTCCGGGTCCAGCGGCACATAGGCGCCCCCGGCCTTGAGGATCGCCAGCAGGCCGACGATCATCTCGAAACCGCGCTCCACGGCGATGCCTACCAGCACATCCGGCCCCACGCCCTGCGCGCGCAGCTTGTGTGCCAGGCGGCTGGCACGGCGGTTGAGCTGGTCGTAGCTCAGCGCCTGCCCGGCAAAGGTCACGGCGATCGCTTCAGGCGTACGCGCCGCCTGCTGCTCGATCAGCGCGTGAGCGCACTCGGTGCTTGGGTAACGCTGTACATTCGCTTGCCACTCCTCCAACTCGAGCGCATCGAGCAATGGCAACTGCGCCACGCGTTGGGCGCTGTCCTGGCAGATGCCCTGCAACAAATTGCGCCAGTACCTACCCAGACGCTCGGCAGTGGCCGGATCGAACAATGCAGTGGCGTAGGTCAGGATGGCGTTCAACCCCGCGTCGTGCTCGACCGTGTTCAGGACCAGGTCGAACTGGGTGCTGCGATCTTCCCAACCCAGCCCCTCGATCCGCAGCCCGGCCAGTTCCTGGGCCATGCCGGAGTTTTCCGCCTTGTGGTTGAACAGCACCTGGAACAGTGGGCTGTGGCTCAGGCTGCGTTCGGGCTGCAGCGCCTCGACCAGTTGCTCGAACGGCAGGTCCTGGTGCGCCTGGGCCTGCACGGCGGTGTGCCGGACCTGTTGCAGCAATCCGGCGAAGGTGGTCTGCGGCGCGAACTCAGCCTTGAGCACCTGGGTGTTGACGAAGAAGCCGATCAGGCCTTCGGTCTCGGCACGGTTGCGGTTGGCGACCGGGACGCCGACGCGCACCTGCGATTGACCACTGAGGCGGTGCAGCAGCACCTGGAACGAGGCCAGCAACAGCATGAACAGGGTCACGCCCTGTTGCCGTGCGGTGGCTTTCAGCGCCTCGGCAAGCTCCGGCTCCAGGTGGATATCCAGGCGTGCCCCGGCATGACTCAGCTGCAACGGGCGTGGGCGGTCGGCAGGCAACTCCAGCACCGGTTGCTCGTCGCCCAGTTGCTGGCACCAGTAGTCGAGCTGGCGCGCCTGCTCGCCCGCCGCCATCCACTGGCGCTGCCAGGCGGCATAATCGGCGTACTGGAACGCCAGGGCCGGCAGCTGCGCCTCGGCGCCCTGACGGTAACCGGCATACAGACGCACCACTTCATCGACCATGATCGGCATCGACCAACCATCGGCGACGATATGGTGCAGGGTCAGTACCAGCACATGCTCGTCGGCGGCCAGGCGCAGCAGGCGGGCGCGCAGCAACGGGCCGTGCTCCAGGTCGAACGGCTGCGCGGTCTCCTGCGCAACTCGCGCCTGCAGCGCCTCGCTTGCCACCGTCTCGACCGGCAGGTCGAAGTCACCTGCGGCATGGATGCGTTGCCAGGCCTGTTCACCTTCCTGATGGAAGGTAGTACGCAGGGTCTCATGGCGGGCGATCAGCGCGGCGAAGCTGCTGCGCAGTGCCTCAATGTCCAGCTCGCCCTTCAGGCGCAGGGCCGAAGGGATGTTGTAGGCGGCGCTGGCCGGTTCCAGCTGCCAGAGGAACCACTGGCGTTGCTGGGCGTAGGACAAGGCCAGCGGCTGGTTGCGGTCAACGACACTGAAAGCTGGTGCCTGGCTGGCCGCGCCTTGGCCGGCGGCCTGGGCGAAGGCTTGCAGGTCGGCGGATTCGAACAAGCTGCGCAGCGGGACTTCCAGGTCCAGGCGCTGGCGGATGCGCGAGGTGACCTGGGTAGCCAGCAACGAGTGGCCGCCGAGCTCGAAGAAGTTGTCGTGCAGGCCCACCTGCTCGACCTTGAGCACCTCGGCCCAGATCGCCGCCAGTTGCTGCTCCAGCGCCGTGCGCGGGGCCACGTAGCCTTGTTGCAACTGACTGGCGTCCGGCTTGGGCAGGGCCTTGCGGTCCAGCTTGCCGTTGGCGGTCAGTGGCCACTGGTCCAAGACCAGGAAGTGCGTCGGCACCATGTAGTCCGGCAGGTTGGCTTTGAGGTGCTGCTTCAGCGTGTCGCGCAGGGTTGCATGGTCGGCTGATGGATCTTGAGCGATCAGGTAGGCGGCCAGTTGCTTGCCCCCTGCCCCGTCGATATCCAGCACCAGCACTTCCCGCACTGCTGCATGTTCTTGCAGGCGTGCTTCGATCTCACCCAGCTCGATACGGAAGCCACGGATCTTCACCTGATGGTCGATCCGGCCCACGTACTCGATCACGCCCTGCTCGCGGTAACGCGCCAGGTCGCCGGTGCGGTACAGGCGCCCGCCTTCGCTGGAGAACGGGTCCGGCACGAAGCGCTCGGCAGTCAGCGAGGCGCGGTTGTGGTAACCGCGTGCCAGGCCGGCGTGGCCGACATGCAGCTCGCCGGTGCAGCCCTTGGCCACCGGGTTGAAGTCGGCGTCCAGCACGTACATCGACAGGTCCGGAATCGCTGCACCGATCGGGCTGCCCGCCTGTTGCGTGTCAGCGAAGCGGATCGGCCGGTAGGTCACGTGCACCGTGGTCTCGGTAATGCCGTACATGTTGATCAGGTTGTCGCAGCCCTCGCCGAAGCGCTCGAACCACGGTTGCAACGCGGCCACATCCAGGGCTTCGCCGCCGAAGATCACGTAGCGCAGCGAAAGGTCGGATGCACTGTCACAGGCCACGCGCATCAGCGGTTTGAATGCCGACGGGGTCTGGTTCAGCACGGTCACGCCCTGCTCCACCAGCAACTGGTGGAAGTCTTCCGGGGAACGGGTGGTTTCACGCGGGACGATCACCAGGCGGCCGCCATGCAGCAGCGCACCGAAGATCTCCCACACCGAGAAATCGAAGGCGTACGAGTGGAACAGCGTCCACACATCCTGCGGGCCGAAGCCGAACCAGGCATCGGTGGCTTTGAACAGGCGCAGCAGGTTGTGGTGCGGCAGCAGCGTGCCTTTCGGCTTGCCGGTCGAGCCCGAGGTGTAGATCACATAGGCCAGGTTGTCTGGCCGGGTCAGGTGCTCGGGGTTTTCGTCACTGTAGCCGGTGAGATCATCTTCCAGCTTCAGGCTGCACACGTGCGCCGGCACGGGCAGATCGGCCAGCAAATGGCCTTGAGTCAGCAGCAACTGAATGCCGCTGTCTTCCATCATGTAGCTCAGGCGGTCCTGCGGGTATTCCGGGTCCAGCGGCACATAGGCGCCCCCGGCCTTGAGGATCGCCAGCAGGCCGACGATCATCTCGAAACCGCGCTCCACGGCGATGCCTACCAGCACATCCGGCCCCACGCCCTGCGCGCGCAGCTTGTGCGCAAGGCGGTTGGCGCGGCGGTTGAGCTGCTCGTAGCTCAGCGCCTGCCCGGCGAAGGTCGCGGCGATCGCCTCGGGTGTGCGCGCCGCCTGCTGCTCGATCAGCGCATGGGCGCACTCGGTGCTCGGGTAGCACCGCACATCAGCCGTCCATGCCCCCAGCTCAGCCGCATCGAGCAACGGCAACTGTGCCACGCGCTGGGCGTGATCCGCGCAGATGCCCTGCAGCAGGTTGCGCCAATGCCGGCCGATGCGCTCGACCGTGGCCGCATCGAACAGCGAGGTGGCGTAGGTGAACGCCGCAATCAGCCCACCCTCGTGCTCGGCCGTGTTGAGGATCAGGTCGAACTGGGTGGTCTGCCCTTCCCAGCTCAATCCCTCGACCTGCAACCCGCCCAGCTCACGGACCATGCCCGGGCTTTCGGCCTGGTGGTTGAACAGCACCTGGAACAGCGGGTTGTGGCTCATGCTGCGTTCGGGCTGCAGCGCCTCGACCAGTTGCTCGAACGGCAGGTCCTGGTGCGCCTGGGCCTGCAGCGAGGTTTCACGCACCTGCTGCAGCAACGCGGCGAAGGTGGTCTGCGGCGCGAACTCGGCCTTGAGCACCTGGGTGTTGACAAAGAAGCCGATCAGCCCTTGGGTTTCGGCACGGGTACGGTTGGCCACCGGCACGCCGACACGGATGTCGGCCTGCCCGCTGTAGCGATGCAGCAGGGTCTGGAAGGAGGCCAGCAACAGCATGAACAGGGTTACCCCCTGCTGGCGCGCCAGGGCCTTGAGCCCCTGCGCCAGGGAGGCATCGATATCGATGGCCAGGCGTGCGCCCTGGAAGTTCTGCACCGACGGCCGCGGGCGGTCGACAGGCAGTTCCAGCAGCGGCTGCTCGCCCGCCAGCTGCTCGCGCCAGTAACCGAGCTGACGCTCCTGCTCGCCCGCCTCCATCCAGTCGCGCTGCCACAGGGCGTAGTCGGCGTACTGGATCGGCAGCTCGGCCAGGGTTACCGGCGAGCCCAGGCGCAAGCCTTCGTACAGGCGGATCAGCTCGTCCACCAGGATCGGCGTGGACCAGCCATCGGAAACGATATGGTGCACAGTCAGGATCAGCACATGCTCTTCAGGCCCCAGCACCAGCAGCCTGACCCGCAGCAACGGACCATGCTCCAGGTCGAACGACTGCTGCACCTCGGCCTCCACGCGCGCGCGGATGGCTGCCTGCAGATCCGTCGAATCCGCAGGCACGAAGGGCTCCACCGCCAGCGCCACGGGCATTGGCGGATGGACGATCTGCAGCGCGCCGTCACCTTCCTGGCGGAAGGTGGTGCGCAGGGTTTCGTGGCGCGCCACCAGGCTGTCGAAGCTGCGCTGCAACGCCTCGACATCCAGCGCGCCCTTGAGCCGCAGCGCCGCCGGGATGTTATAGGCGGCGCTGTGCGGGTCGAGCTGCCAGAGGAACCACTGGCGCTGTTGTGCATAGGAAAGCGCTGCCCCGTCCGCCGAGTCCCTTCTGAAGATCGGGGTGACCCCGTAGAGGTTGACACCCTGGCGCTTGAGCAAGGCTGCCAATGCCTTGCGCTCCCTGGTGGACAGCGACTTTACGGAGTCGAGCAGCTCTTGCACTTTGAATGTCTCCCGCTAAGCGATCAGATTATCTATTTCCTGTGCAGTAAGACGTTTCAAGGCCTCCAAGGATTTAGTCAGCTCGTCATGGGCGTTGGCGACCTGCCCCGACTTGCGCTCCACCACCTGGCTGAAGTCGGCCAGCGTGGCCTGCTCGAACAGCTCGTTGAGGCTCAGGTCGACGCCCAGTTGCTCGCGCACCCGGCCGATCACCTGGACGATCAGCAGCGAGTGCCCGCCGAGGTCGAAGAAGTTGTCCTGCAGGCCCACCCGCTCGACCTGCAGCACCTCGGCCCAGATCGCCGCCAGCTTGCGCTCCAGCTCCGTGACCGGTGCCACGTGGGCTGCCTGCAACTGGCTGGCATCCGGCAGCGGCAGGGCCTTGCGGTCGAGCTTGCCGTTGGGGGTCTGCGGCATGCGCGCCAGGCCTACCAGATGGCTCGGCACCATGTAGTCCGGCAGGCCGGCTTTCAGGTGCGCACGCAGCTCGCCGCGCAGCGCTTCCACGCTTTGCTGCGCATCGTGCAGCACCAGGTAGGCCGCCAATTGCTTGCCGGCCGGGCCATCGATATCGATCACCGCGGCCTCGCGGATCGCCGGGTGCAACAGCAGGCGCTCCTCGATTTCGCCCAGTTCGATACGGAAGCCACGGATCTTCACCTGGTGGTCCAGGCGCCCGACGTACTCGATCACCCCGTCCTCGCGGTAGCGGGTCAGGTCGCCGGTGCGATACAGGCGCGCGCCCGGCTCGCTGGCGAATGGGTCCGGCACGAAACGCTCGGCGGTCAGGCCCGGGCGGTTGTGGTAGCCCCGCGCCAAGCCGTCGCCGCCGATCAGCAACTCGCCACGCGCCCCTTGCGGCAGCACGTCGAGCTCGTCGCTGAGCACGTGCAGGCGGGTGTTGGCCAGCGGCCGTCCCAGCCACACGTCGTCGCTGTCGGTCAGGTAATGGCAGGCCGACCAGATGGTGGTCTCGGTCGGGCCGTAGACGTTCCACACATGCCCGGCCTGGGCGATCAAGCGCTGGGCCAGCTCGGCGCTCAGTGCCTCGCCGCCGCACAGCACCTTCTTGCCGGCAAAGGCGCCGGGCGCCGCGGCGTCCAGCAGCATGCGCCAGGTCGACGGGGTGGCCTGGACGACGCTGACCGCCCGGGCCTGGATCACCGCCAGCAACGCCTGCGGGTCCTTGTTCACCTGCTCGCCCAGCAGCACCACGCAGGCTCCGCGCAGCAACGGCAGGTACAGCTCAAGGCCGGCGATGTCGAACGACAGCGAGGTCAGCGACAGCACCTTGTCATGAGCATCGATACCCGGCTGGCGCGCCATGCTGCAGAGGAAGTTGACCAGCGCGTCGTGGCGGATGGTCACGCCCTTGGGCTTGCCGGTGGAGCCGGAGGTGTAGATCACATAGGCGAGGTTTTCCGGGTGCGCCAGCGGGCGCGGGTTGTCCTGGCTGTACTCGCCCGGCAGCGCCTGGTCCAGGCACAGGCTGCGCACCTGCGGCGGGATCGGCAGGCGTTGCAGCAGGGGGCTCTGGGTCAGCAGCAGCGCGATGCCGCTGTCCTCCATCATGTAGGCCAGGCGGTCCTCGGGGAACTGCGGGTCCAGCGGCACGTAGGCGCCACCGGCCTTGAGCACCGCCAGCAGGCCGACAAGCATGTCCAGGCTGCGCTCCATCGCGATCCCCACCAGCACATCGGGGCCGACGCCCAAGCTGCGCAGGTGGTGGGCCAGGGCGTTGGCGCGCTGGTTCAGTTGCGCGTAGCTCAGCGACTGCTCGCCCAGCACTGCGGCGACGGCCTGCGGTGTGCGGGCGGCCTGCGCTTCGATCAGTTGCTGGACGGTCTGTCCGCGCGGGTAGTCGGCGGCGCTGTCGTTCCAGGCGTACAGGGTGCGCTCGCGCTCCTCGCGGCTCAGCAACGGCAGTTCGGCGACGCGCTGCCCGGCGTCCTGGCAGATGCCCTGCAACAGGTTGCGCCAGTGCTCGGCCATGCGCGCCACGGTCGCCGGCTCGAACAGGCTGGTGGCGTAGGTCAGGGTCGCGCTCAGGCCGCCTTCGTGTTCGGCAGTGTCCAGGGTCAGGTCGAACTGCGCGGTCTGCTTGTCCGACACCAGCCCCTGCAGGCTGAGGCCCGCAAGTACGCGGGATTCACCCAGCACCTGGGTCTGGTGGTTGAACATCACCTGGAACAGCGGGCTGTGGCTCAGGCTGCGCTCGGGCTGCAGGGCTTCGACCAATTGCTCGAAGGGCAGCTCCTGATGTGCCTGGGCGCCCAGGGCGGTGTGCTTGACCTGTTGCAGCAATTCGTCGAAACGAAGCTGCGGTTGGAAGCGCGCATCCAGCACCTGGGTGTTGACGAAGAAGCCGATCAGGCCTTCGGTCTCGGCCCGGGTGCGGTTGGCCACCGGCACGCCGACACGGATGTCCGACTGGCCGCTGTGGCGATGCAGCAAGGCCTGGAACGAGGCCAGCAGGAGCATGAACAGGGTCACGTCATGCTGCCCGGCCAGCGTCTTGAGCTGGGCAACCAGGCTTGGCTCAAGGTCCACCGGCAGGCGCGCACCCTCATATTGCTGCACCACAGGGCGCGGGCGATCGGTGGCCAGTTCGAGGATCGGCTGGGTGCTGCCCAGGCGCGCCTGCCAGTAGTCGAGCTGGCGCTGTTGTTCGCCGGCTTCCATCCACTGGCGCTGCCAGGCCGCGTAGTCGGCGTACTGGAAGGCCAGCGCCGGCAGTTGCGGGGCCTGGCCTTGCAGGTGGCTTTCATAGCCGCGCACAAGTTCGTCGACCAGGATCGGCATCGACCAGCCGTCAGCAACGATATGGTGCAGCACCAGTACCAGCACATGCTCGTCGGCGCCCAGGCGCAGCAGGCGGGCGCGCAGCAACGGGCCGTGTTGCAGGTCGAACGGCTGGCGCACCTGGGTCTCGACCCAGGCCTGCACGCCGGCTTCGTCCAGGGCCGCCGTGGTGATGTCCAGCGGCGTTTGCAGACGCGCATGCACCACCTGCTCGGCACTGTCGCCCTGCTGGCGGAAGGTGGTGCGCAGGGTTTCGTGGCGGGCGACCAGCGCGGCGAAGCTGCTGCGCAGTGCCTCGATATCCAGTTCGCCCTTCAAGCGCAGGGCCGACGGGATGTTGTAGGCGGCACTGCCCGGTTCCAGCTGCCAGAGGAACCACTGGCGTTGCTGGGCGTAGGACAAGGCCAGCGGCTGGTTGCGGTCCACGACGCTGAACGCCGGCGCCTGGCTGGCCGCGCCTTCGCCAGCGGCCTGGGCGAAGGCCTGCAGGTCGGCGGATTCGAACAGGCTGCGCAGCGACACTTCCACATTCAGGCGCTGGCGAATTCGCGAGGTGACCTGGGTGGCCAGCAACGAGTGGCCGCCGAGCTCGAAGAAGTTGTCGTGCAAGCCCACCTGCTCGACTTTCAGCACCTCGGCCCAGATCGCCGCCAGTTGCTGCTCCAGCGCCGTGCGTGGGGCCACGTAGCCTTGTTGCAGCTGGCTGGCATCCGGCTTGGGCAGGGCCTTGCGGTCCAGCTTGCCGTTGGCGGTCAATGGCCACTGGTCCAGCACCAGGAAATGCGTCGGCACCATGTAGTCCGGCAGGTTGGCTTTCAGGTGCTGTTTCAGCGTGTCGCGCAGGACTGCGTGGTCTGCCTTCGCATCCTGGGCGATCAGGTAGGCGGCCAGTTGCTTGCCTCCTGCCCCGTCGATATCCAGCACCAGCACTTCCCGCACTGCTGCATGTTCTTGCAGGCGTGCTTCGATCTCGCCCAGCTCGATACGGAAGCCACGGATCTTCACCTGATGGTCGATCCGGCCCACGTACTCGATCATGCCCTGTTCGCGGTAACGCGCCAGGTCGCCGGTGCGGTACAGGCGCCCGCCTTCACTGGAGAACGGGTCCGGCACGAAACGTTCGGCGGTCAGCGAGGCGCGGTTGTGGTAACCGCGCGCCAGGCCGGCGTGGCCGACATGCAGCTCGCCGGTGCAGCCCTTGGCCACCGGGTTGAAATCGGCGTCCAGCACGTACATCGACAGGTCCGGAATTGCCGCACCGATCGGGCTGCCCGCCTGTTGCGTGTCGGCGAAGCGGATCGGCCGGTAGGTCACGTGCACCGTGGTCTCGGTGATGCCGTACATGTTGATCAGGTTGTCGCAACCCTCGCCGAAACGCTCGAACCACGGTTGCAGTGCAGCCACATCCAGGGCTTCGCCGCCGAAAATCACGTAGCGCAGCGAAAGGTCGGTAGTGCTGTCGCAAGCCACGCGCATCAGCGGCTTGAACGCCGATGGGGTCTGGTTCAGCACCGTCACGCCCTGCTCCACCAGCAACTGGTGGAAGTCCTCCGGCGAACGGGTCACTTCACGCGGCACGATCACCAGGCGACCGCCGTGCAGCAACGCACCGAAGATCTCCCACACCGAGAAGTCGAAGGCGTACGAGTGGAACAGCGTCCACACATCCTGTGCACCGAAACCAAACCAGGCATCGGTGGCCTTGAACAGGCGCAGCAGGTTGTGGTGCGGCAGCAGCGTGCCTTTCGGTTTGCCGGTCGAGCCCGAGGTGTAGATCACATAGGCCAGGTTGTCCGGCTGGGTCAGGTGCTCGGGGTTTTCGTCGCTGTAGCCAGCCAGATCATCTTCGAGAGACAGGCTGCGTACGTGCGCCGGCACCGGCAGGCCGGCCAGCAAATGGCCTTGAGTCAGCAGCAACTGAATGCCGCTGTCTTCCATCATGTAGCCCAGGCGGTCCTGCGGATACTCCGGATCCAGCGGCACATAGGCGCCACCGGCCTTGAGGATCGCCAGCAGGCCGACGATCATCTCGAAACCGCGCTCCACCGCGATGCCCACCAGCACATCCGGCCCCACGCCCTGCGCGCGCAGCTTGTGCGCCAGGCGGTTGGCGCGGCGGTTGAGCTGGTCGTAGCTCAGCGCCTGGCCGGCGAAGGTCACGGCGATCGCTTCAGGTGTGCGTGCCGCCTGCGCTTCGATCAGCTCCTGGGTGCAAGCCGTAGTTGGATAGCTGGCAACCACCTGCTGGTCTTCCACCGGCAGGCTAAGCGCACCCAGGGCACGCCGACCATCAGCCGCCAACTGCGCGAGCAGGTGCTGGAAGTGCCCCGCCAACTGGTCGATGGCCAGCTCGCTGAAGCACTGGCGATCAAAACTGAAGCTCGCCTCCAGGCGCTCACCCACCTGTACCACCAGGGTCAACGGGTAGTTGGTCTGTTCCTGGTTCTGCACCTCGCCGAACTGCAGGCCTTGCGGCGCGCCCTGTTGCAGCGCCTCGGCAACCGGGTAGTTCTCGAATACCAGAATGTTGTCGAACAGTGCTTCGCCGCTCCAGCCGGCCCAGCGCTGGATCTCGTACAACGGCGTGTGTTCGTGCTCGCGCAGAGCCAGGTTCAGCGCCTGCACCTGCTGCACCCAGTCGCCGACGGTCTGTTCCGGGCGTGGGCTGGCGACCACCGGCAAGGTGTTGATGAACAACCCCAGCTGCTCCTCGACGCCCGCGAGCTCCGCCGGGCGGCCGGCCACGGTGGCGCCGAAGGTCACGCTGGCCTGGCCGGTGTAGCGCTGCAACAGCAACAGCCACGCGGCCTGGACCAGGGTGTTGAGGGTAACCCGCTGTTCCCGGGCGAAGTCCGCCAACTGCTGGGTCTGTTGCGGCTCGAAGCGCAGCGCCAGGCTGCCATGGCCTTGTCCCTGGGCCGAGGACTTGAACGCCTGTACCAGTCGCGTTGGCTCGTCCAGCTCGGCCACCTGGGCACGCCAGAAGGTTTCGCTGGCCTGCTGGTCCTGGCCTTGCAGCCACTGGATATAGTCGCGGTAGCGGCTGGTCCTGGCGCTCGGGGCGACGCCGCTGTAACGCTGCAGCACCTCGCCGAGCAGGCGTGAGCTGCTCCAGCCGTCCATCAGGATATGGTGGCTGGTGTAGATCAGGTGATGGCCGCCGTCAGCCGTGCGGATCAATGTCAGGCGCAGCAGCGGGCCGCTGGCCAGATCGAAGCCGGCCTGGCGCTCGGCCTGGGCCACTGCGTGCGGATCATGGGCTTGGTCGAGCTCGACGAACGGCACCTGCACCTGGCGCCGTACCACTTGCACAGGCAACGGCAGGTCCTGCGGGAAGCAGCTGCGCAGCACTTCGTGATTATCCAGCACCGCCTGCCAGGCCGCGCGGAAGCGCGACACGTCCAGCCCCTGCACGTTCACGCGCAACTGGTTGATGTAGTTGCCCGCGTCCTGCTCGTAGAGGCTATGGAACAGCATGCCCTGCTGCATCGGCGACAGCGGATAGAGGTCTTCGATGTCCCCGGCCGCCAGCGGCAGGCTGTCCAGTTGCGCCTGGGTCAGCTCGGCCAGCGGGAAGTCCGATGGCGTGACGCCCTGGTGCGGCGCCTGGGCGCAATGCTCGACCAATTCGGCAAGCACCTGCTCGTAGCGGCGCGCCAGGGCCTCGATGGTCTCTGGATGGAAGACCTCGCGGCTGAAACTCCAGTCCAGCTCCAGCTCGCCCTGGTAGACCTGGCCGTTGATGCCGAGCCAGTTGCCCAGTGGGCTGTCCAGGCCCTGTGTGGCGCCACTGCCCTCGCTGGCCGGGGTGAACAGGGCACCTTCAACCTCTGCGAAGCTGCCGTCGAACTGGCCCAGGTAGTTGAAGGTCACCCGTGGCTGCGGCAATGCCGCCAGACGCTCGCGCAGATCGGGCTCGCCGAGATAGCGCAGCACACCATAGCCGATGCCTTTGTTCGGCACCGAACGCAGTTGTTCCTTGATTGCGCACAGCCCCTCGCCAAGCCCTTGGGCCGGCGTCAGGCGTACCGGGAACAGGCTGCTGAACCAGCCCAGGGTGCGGCTGAGGTCCAGCTCCGGGAACAGGTCTTCGCGGCCATGGCCTTCGAGCTGGATCAGTACCGAATCCTCTCGGGTCCAGTCGCACAGTACCCGTGACAAGGCCGCCAGCAGCAGGTCGTTGACCTGGGTGCGGTAGGCGGCGGGCGCCACTTGCAGTAGTTTGCGGGTCAGCGTGGCGTCCAGGCGTGACGAGGCATGGGCGACGTGACGATTGGTCTGGGCGCCCGCCGGGTTATCGCGGGGCAACTCGCCGCCAGCGGCTTCAAGGCCGCGCAGCCAGTGTTCGGCCTCGGCCAGCAGTTCCGGGCTGCGGGCATAGGCGCCAAGGCGCTCGGCCCAGGCCTTGAGCGAGCTGCTCTTGGCTGCCAGCGTCACGGCCTTGCCGGCGGCCAGGGCCGTGTAGGCCAGTTGCAGGTCTTCCAGCAGTACCCGCCAGGACACACCGTCGACCACCAGGTGGTGGATCACCAGCAGCAAGCGCTGCTGGCCCTCGGGCAGTTCTACCAGCAGCGCCCGCAGCAGCGGCCCCTGGGCCAGGTCGAGGCTGCGCTGGGCCTGATCGGCCAACGCCGGCAGCTCGGCCAGGTCACTCAGTTGACGAACCCAGAGGATATCGTCGGCCTTGGTGGGCTGGAATTCGGCCTGCCAGGCCTCGCCCTGGGTGAAGCGCAGGCGCAAGGCGTCGTGCTGAGCGACCAGCGCCTGCAATGCGCCTTGCAGGTGGTCAGCGCCAAGGGCCTGGGTCGGTTTGAGCAGCAGGGCCTGGTTCCAGTGCTGGCGCTCGGGGATAGCGGTTTCGAAGAAGCGTGCCTGGATCGGCAGCAATGGCATCGAACCACTGACCTGCTCCACCGCCACGGCCTTTTTCTCAATGCGCTTGGCCACCGCCGCCAGCTGGCCGATGGTCTGCTTCTCGAACAGCTGCTTGGGGCTGAGCTTGATGCCCTGGCGCTTGGCCCGGGCGATGATCTGCAGGCTGAGGATCGAGTCGCCGCCGAGCTCGAAGAAGTTGTCGGTGCTGCCGACCTGGTCGAGCTTGAGCACCTCGGCCCAGATGGCCGCCAGGGCCTCTTCGATCTCGCCGACCGGCGCGGTGTACTGACGCCGGGCGACACCCGGCGCCGGCAAGGCGCGCTTGTCCAGCTTGCCGTTGGCGGTCAGCGGCAGGCGGTCAAGGACCAGGACCTGCGCCGGCACCATGTAGTCCGGCAGCCGATCCTGCAGTTGCTGGCGCAAGGCTTCACCCTGCAGCCCCTGGCCCACGCACCAGCCGACCAGCTGCAGACGGCTTTCGTCGCCTTCCACCGGCTGCGCCAGGACCACCGCTTCGGCGACCCCGTCCAGCCCTCGCAGTACCCGTGCCACCTCGGCCGGCTCGACGCGATAACCGCGCACCTTGACCTGGTCGTCGGCGCGACCGATGAATTCCACTTGGCCGGAACGATTGCGCCGTACCCGGTCGCCGCTGCGGTACAGGCGCTGGCCAGGCCGCGTCGGGTCCGGCAGGAAGCGTTCGGCGGTCAGGCCCGGCTGGCCCAGGTAACCCTGTGCCACGCTGGCGCCACCGATGTACAGCTCACCGGCGACCTGGTCGGCCACCGGGTTGAGCACATCGTCGAGCAGCAGCACATGGGTGCCCGGCAAGGGCTCGCCCACCGGCACGGCACGGGCGCCCTCGGCGAGCGCGGCCACTTCATGGGTCAGCACGCCGACCGTGGTCTCGCTCGGGCCATAGTGGTTGATCAGGCGGCAGCCCGGCTTGAGCCGGCGTACCTGCTCCACCAGGGCTGGCGTGCAGGCCTCGCCACCGACGATCAGTGCATGCTCGGGCAGCACATCGGCGGGGTTGCCGGCTTGCAGCAACGCCGCCAGGTGGCCGGGGACGATCTTCAGCACACCGACCTGGTGTTCGGCCATGTAGCGGGCGAAGGCGTCCGGGTCGAAGCCCAGCGCCTCGGGCAGTACATGCAGCAGGCGTCCGGAACACAGGGCACCGAACAGCACGGTGTGGCCCAGGTCGGCGGCGATGGTCGAGACCAGCGCCATGCTCGCCCCCGGCGCAGGCGCCAGGCGTTCGAGCAGGCCGGCGACGTAGCTGGCCAGGGCGCCATGGCTGACCAGTACGCCCTTCGGCTGACCAGTGGAGCCGGAGGTGTGGATCACGTAGGCCGGCGATTCGGCCCACAGTGTGAGCGCCGGCGCGTTGGCCGGCAGGTCCTGCCATTGTTCGGGGACATAGGCCAAGGTCAGGCGATCGGCGGCGGCCAGGCTGGCCAGTCGCGCATCGCCGGCGGCGCACAGCAGCACCTTGGCTTGCGCGGCGTCGAGCATCTGCCGCAGGCGCGTTTCAGGCGCCTTGGTGTCCAGCGGCATGTACACGGCGCCAGCCTTGAGGATGCCAAGCATGCAGGTCAGCCAGTCCAGCGAACGTTCCATCAGCACCACGACCGGTTGGCCGCTGACCACACCCTGCTGTTGCAGGTGATGGGCCAGGCGGTTGGCGGCCTGGTCCAGGGCGGCGAAGCTCAGGCTGTGCTCAAGGCTGCAAGCGGCAAGCGCCTCGGGCTGCCGGTGCACCTGCTGCTGCCAGTGTTCCAGCACCAGCGCCGGCACCTCACGCTGCGGCGCCTGCTCGCTGCGCAGCGGCGCGGCCAGGCGGTGCAGCGGCAACTGCGGGGCGTCGAGCAGTTGGCCCAGCAACTCGATGAAGGCCGGAATGAAGGCCTCTACGGTCGAACGCTGGTAGAGGTCGCTGGCGAAGGTCATTTCGCCATGGATCAACTGACCGTCGTCGGTGATGTCCAGCGCCAGGTCGAAGTGGGTGCCGACCTTGTCCAGCGGGTACTCGGCGACACTCAGGCCCGGCAAGGCCAGCGAGCGTTGGCGCTGCATGCCGACGTTCTGGTTGAACTTGACCTGGAACAGCGGGTTGTGGCCGAGGTTGCGCTCCGGCACCAATGCGTCCACCAGTTGCTCGAACGGCAGTTCCTGATGCGCCTGGGCGCCGAGCACCGCTTCGCGCACCTGGGCCAGCAGGTCATCGAAGCTCAGGCGCTCGTCCACCTGGCAGCGCAGCACCTGGGTGTTGACGAAGAAGCCGATCAACCCCTCGACCTCGGCACGGCCGCGGTTGGCGTTGGGCACGCCGATGCGGATATCGCGCTGCCCGGCCTGGCGCGACAGGAACAGCGAGAAACCGGTCAGCACCAGCATGAACAGGGTCATGCCCTGCGCGCGGGCATAGCCGCCCAGGCGTCGGGACAGCTCGACGCCAAAGTCGAAGCCCAGGGTCTGGCCATCGAAGCTCTGGGTCAGTGGACGCGGGTAGTCCGCGGCGACCTCCAGCAGCGGTTGCTCCTCGCCCAGCTGCTGGCGCCAGTAGTCGAGCTGGCGCTCGCCCTCCCCGGCCTCCAGCCAGCTGCGCTGCCAGATGGCGTAGTCGGCGTACTGCACCGCCAGCGCCGGCAACTGCGGCGCCTGGCCCTGGCTGAACGCCTGGTAGCTGTGCACGAACTCCTTGACCATCACATCCATCGACCAGCCGTCGGAGACGATGTGGTGCATGCACACCAGCAGCACATAGTCCTCGGCCGCCAGCCGGTACAGGGTGGCACGCAGCAGCGGGCCGTGCAGCAGGTCGAACGGCTGGTGACTGGCCTCGCGCACCCGCGTGGCCAGCTCGGCCTCACGCTGGTCAGTGGCGATGGCGGTGAGGTCGACCTGTTCCAGGGGCACGGCCAGATGATCGAGGATCACCTGGCACGGCTGTTCGCCCTCGATCTGGAACACCGTGCGCAGCGCCTCGTGGCGCGTCGCCAGGTAGTCGAATGAGCGCTGCAGTGCTGACACATCAAGCCGGCCGCTCAGGCGCAGGCCAGCAGCCATGTTGTACGCCGCGCTGTGCGGCTCCAGCTGCCAGAGGAACAGCAGGCGCTGCTGGGCGAAGGACAAGGGGATGCTGGCGAAGTCGTGCCGTGACTCGACCACCGGCAACAGGCTGAAGTCCTTGCCGTCCTCACGCAGCTTGGCGAGGAACTGCCGGCGCTGCTCCAGGGGCAGGCTGACGAACCGTTTCGCAATGCGTACCGCCATGTTGCCACTCATGCCTCAACCCCTTCCAAGGAACCCAGGAACGCGTCCATATCCGCCCAGTCATCATCCGTATCGCCGCCCTGCAGCCGCGCCAGCTCGGCGGCCAGGTCACCCAGCGCCGGTTGTTCGAACAGGCTGCGCAACGGCAGCACCAGGCCCAGCTGATCCTTGATCCGCGCCAGCACCTGGGCGGCCAGCAACGAGTGCCCGCCGAGTTCGAAGAAGTGATCGTCCAGGCCAACCTTCGGCACGTTCAGCACCTGCATCCAGATCTGCGCCAGTTGTTGCTCGACGGCGCTCTGCGGCGCCCGGTACTCGGCCTGCAGCGCACTAGGGTCCGGCGCCGGCAGGGCTTTGCGGTCCAGCTTGCCGCTGGGCGTGAGGGGCAGGCGCGGCAACAGCAGCAGGTGGCCGGGCACCATGTACTCGGGCAGGCGGGCCTTGAGCAGGCTGCGTACCTGCTGGCGCAAGCGCGCCTGTTCGGCGGCATCCTGTTCGGCGGCGTCAGGCACCACATAGGCAACCAGTTGCAGGCCGCCGGTCATCGGCAAGGCCAGCACCACCGCTTCGCGAACCCCCGGGCACTGTTGCAGGCGCGCCTCGATCTCGCCGAGTTCAATGCGGAAACCGCGCACCTTGACCTGGTGATCGACGCGGCCGATGTATTCGATGGCGCCATCGCTGCCCAGGCGCGCGCGGTCGCCGGTGCGGTACAGGCGTTCGCCCTGGGCGAACGGATCGGCGACGAAGCGCTGGGCAGTCAGTGACGGCTGGCCGTGGTAGCCACGGGCCAGGCCCGGGCCGCCGATGTACAACTCACCCACCGCGCCCTGGGGCAGCAGTTCGAGGTCATCATCGAGGATGTACAGGCGACGCTGCGCCAGACCCTGGCCAATGGGGATGCCACGCCAGGACACCGCCTCGTGGCCGAGCCCGGTGCAGTCGTGAATGGTCGAAACCACCGTGGCCTCGGTCGGACCATAGGTGTTGAGCAGCCGCACATGGCCCAGCCCTGCCAGTTGCCACAGGCGCAACCCGTCCACCGCCATTGCCTCGCCGCCGACGTGGATCTGGCGCAGCGCGCCGTAGCTGGCCGGCGGACGCGCGGCGAAGTCCTGCACCAGCCAGTACCAGTAGGCGGCCGGCAGGTCGGCGAGAGTCACGCCGTGCTCGATCAGCACTTCGTGCAGGGCGGCGCTGTCCCACAGGCGGGTATCGCGCAGCACCACGCAGGCGCCATGGCACAGCGGCGGGAAGAACTGCTCGACGAAACCATCGAAGCTGCTGGTGGCGAACTGCAGCACCCGGTCGCCTTCGCGCAGGTCGCTGTAGTCGATGGCGCGGGCGATGAACTCGCTCAAGGCGCCGTGGCTGATCGCCACGCCCTTGGGCCGGCCGGTGGAGCCGGAGGTGTAGATCACATAGGCCAGGTTATCGGGCACGACGGTCAGCGGCAGGTCAGCGGCCGGCTCGTCCGCCAGTGCCAGCTGGTCCAGGCACAGGCAACGCACTGCCTCCCGCGCCGGCAAGCCGGGCAACTGCCCGGAAGTGCTCAACAGCCACTGCAGGCCGCTGTCCTCGAGTACGTGGTCCAGGCGCTCGGATGGGGCCTGCAGGTCCAGCGGCACATAGGCGCCACCGGCCTTGAGCACGGCCAGCAGGGCCACGGCCAGGTCCAGCGAGCGATCCAGGGCCACGCCGACCAGGCTGTCGGGGCCAACGCCCTGGCGACGCAGGAAATGGGCCAGGCGATTGCTCCGGGTGTTGAGCTCGGCATAGCGCATCGACGGCGCCTCGGCGCCATTGGCCAGGATCAGCGCCAGGGCCTCGCCGCTGCGCGCGGCCTGGGTTTCGAACAGGCGCTGCACCGGCTCCCACGGCGCCACATCGGCCACCGGGCACAGCAACGCCTGGCGCTCGACCTCGGCCAGCATCGGCAGCTCGCCCAGGCGCTGGCGCGGATCGTTGCACACCGCGCGCAGCAGGTTGCGCCAGTGCCCGGCCAGGGCACTGATGGTGGTTTCATCGAAGATATCGGTGGCATAGGTGAAGGCGGCGAACACCTGCTCGCCCTCCTCGCGGGTATCGAGCATCAGGTCACTGGTGGCCGCATGCTGGCGGCGGCTGCCGGCCAGTTGCTCGGCGCTCAGGTAGCCCACGCGCAGGCCGCAGTCCAGGCGCACATCCTTGAGGTCGGTGACCAGCGGCTGGTGGTTGAACATCACCTGGAACAGCGGCGTGTGGCTTTGGCTGCGCTGGGGCTGCAGGGCTTCGATCAGCGCGTCGAACGGCAGGTCCTGGTGCGCCTGGGCACCGACCGAGGCCTGGTGCAGGCTGCGCAGCAGGTCGCTGAACGGCGTCTGCGCGCTGAACTGGCTGCGCAGCACCTGGGTATTGACGAAGAAGCCGACCAGCCCCTCGGTTTCGCTGCGGTTGCGGTTGGCGATCAGGCCGCCGACGCGGATGTCGGCCTGCCCGCTGTAGCGGTACAGCAGGGTCTTGAACACCGCCAGCAGCACCGTGGACAGGGTCACGCCGTGCTGCTGAGCCAGTTGCTTGAGATCTTCGCGCAGGCCAGCGTCGAGCACCAGCTCCAGGCGCTCGCCCAGGTGGCTGGGCTGGGCCGGATAAGGCCGGTCGGTCGGCAGCTCCAGCAACGGGTGCTCGTCGCCCAGCTGCTCGCGCCAGTAGTCCAGCTGGCGCTCGCGCTCACCAGCCTCCAGCCAGCTGCGCTGCCACAGTGCGTAGTCACGGTAGTGCACCTTGATTTCCGCCAGTGCAGGCTCGCGCCCCGCCACCAGGGCGTCGTAGCTGCGCATGAACTCGTCGATCAGGACGTTCATCGACCAGCCGTCGGCGATGATGTGATGCAGGGTCAGCAGCAGCACATGCTCCTGGGGCGCCAGGCGCAGCAGGGCGATGCCGAACAGCGGCCCGCGCTCAAGGTCGAAGGCCTGGGTCGCCTGGGCCGCCATCTGCTGGTGTGCGCGCTCCCAGCGCGTGGCTTCGGGCAGATCGGCCAGGTCGAACAGCTGGATGCCTACCTGCGTTGGCTCGGCTACCCGCTGCACGGCGCGCTCGCCGTCCTGGGCGAAGGTGGTGCGCAGGCATTCGTGGCGGCCGACCAGCAAGGTGAAGGCCCGCTCCAGCGCCTGGACCTGCAGCTCACCTTCCAGGCGCACGGCCATCGGCAGGTTGTAGGCGGCACTGTGGGGTTCCAGCTGCCAGAGGAACCACATGCGCTGCTGGGCGTAGGACAGGCCGTCGCGCTCGCTCAGGCCGACACAGGACGACATGGGCAACTGCGCGAAATCGATACCCTCGCGTCGCATCCCTTCGAGGAACAAGCGACGCTTGTCCAGGGGCAACTCGATGAAACGGCGGGAAAGTTTCTGGGCGTCTGCGGCATTCATGTGTGGGGTCCTTGCTGATCGGCGGCGCGACCGGAAGGTCCGGGCGCATCAACAAGAACGAATGGGCGGGGGGATGATTTAGCTTGAGCGAGGCGGCGCCTGCGAGATCGAGCGCCGTGCGGGCGGCGCTCGATCTCACAGGCGCTGCAACTCTCCCGCCCCCTCAACCCTGGTCCAGCGAGTGCCCCTCGGCCATCGCCACGATCACCTTGCGCGGGCCTTCGAACGGCGCGCGGGCATGGGCGGCGAGCATGTTGTCGAGCATCATCACGTCGCCTTCCTGCCAGAGGAAGCTGATCTTGCAGTCCTCGAGCACCGCACGGATCTCGTCGAGCACCTCATCCTCGATGGGCGAACCGTCACCGTAGTAGACGTTACGCGGCAGGTCTTCCTCGTCGACGATGTCCAGCAGGCTTTCCCGCACCTCGGGCGGCAGGTTGGAAATATGGAACAGGTGCGCCTGGTTGAACCAGACCTTGTCGCCGGTGGCCGGGTGCTCGGCCACCGCCTGGCATACCTGGCGCGTGCGCAGCTCACCGTCATCCTTCCATTCACAGGTGATGCCATGGGCCTTGCAGTAGGCCTCGACCTCCTGCGGATCCTCGGTATTGAACACATCCTCCCAGGACACATCCAGCCCGTTGCCAAAATTGCGCACGTACATCAGGCCCTTGCTGACGAAGCGCTCGCGAATGTGCGCCGGCACCCTGCGATAGACCTCGCGACTGTCGGCAATCGGCGTCTGGCCGCCGGACTTTGCCGCGATCATGCTGTAGAACCAGATTTTCATCGGCCAATCGCGCGAGTACGCCTGCTCGTTGTGCAACGGAATATGCTGGTGCGCCGGATACTCGGTGGAGGTGTAGACCCCCTGGGTGACGTTGGTGCGCGGCGTGGAGCCGAACTCGTAGTTGAGCAGCGGATGACCGAAACTGGCGGCGAACTGACGGAACTGTTCGGCGCCCTCCAGGCGGAAACCGCGGAACAGGATGCCGCCATCGCGCAACAGGTGCTCGTCCACCAGCGCCTTGAGCTCATCGAACACGTCCAGCAGGCTGGTGTCGTCGTCACCGGCCTCCACCAGCAATGGCAAACGTCCCTGCTCCGGCAAGAGCGGACGCACTGTAAATCCCACAGCAACACCCATGACGGGCCTCCTGTACACACCTAAGGAAAAGGGAGCGACGGCCCAGGGGCACGCTCGCATCCGGTGATAGGGGGACGTTTCGGGAAGCAGGCAAATTAGTCCCGGCGCAGGAACCTGCAGCAACAGGCAGGGCAACCTGGAAACACTTGCTTGCAATTGACCCATCAGGTTTTGCCCTGCTCATGCGTCTCTTTCTGATACGGCCGGGCAATCCGCCCCTTAACTCGCCATTGACACTGTGTACCCATGTCGAAAAAGTCACGCTCGAAAATCTGGTTCCTCGTGCACAGCTGGCTGGCGCTGCCCATCTGGTTCTTCGTGCTCATCGTCTGCGTCACCGGCACCCTGGCGGTGATCAGCAAGGAGATCGTCTGGCTGGCCAATCCGGAAACCCGCGCCAATCCGCCTTCGGATGACGCCCGGCGGTTGTCCTACGACGAGCTGCTGGTGGCCATGCAGCGCGACGAGCCCGGCATCGCCGTGGCCAGCCTGATGACCCTGAGCGAGTCACACTTCGCCATGCTGTCGGATGTCACTTACCCTGACGGCCGCACGCTGAGGGTCTACGTCAACCCCTACACCGGGCATATCCAGGGCGTTCCCCCGCAGTTCAACTTCGAGGAATTCACCCGCGCCCTGCACGGCTGGTGGCTGGTGCCGCACACCAATGGCTACAGCTGGGGCTGGTACCTGGTGTCACTGCTCGGGCTGCCGATGCTGGCTTCGCTGGTCACCGGCCTGGTGATCTACAAACGTTTCTGGAAAGGTTTCTTCAAGCCAACCTTGCGGTTCAATCAGGGCGCGCGGATCTTCTGGGGCGATTTCCACCGCCTGAGCGGCATCTGGTCGATCTGGTTCATCGCGGTGATTTCCATCACCGGCACCTGGTTCCTGATCAAGGCCCTGCTCGCCGACAACCATATCGCCATCTCCAGCCAGCCCATCGTGCCGGTGGTGGCACGGGAGACGGTGCCACTGACCGCCGACGGCAGTCCGACGCCGATGATCAGCCCGGACGAGGCCGTCAGGATCACCCAGCGCGAAATCCCGGGCTTCACCGTCGACTACGTCGGCTTCCCCAGCAACGCCTATGCCCATCTGAGCATCGGTGGCATGAGCTGGTATCCACTGGTGTACCAGAAAGCCGAAATCAACCCTTATACCGGCAAGATGGAAGCCAGCCGCCTGCTGGGCGATCGCAAGGCGGTTGAAATCGTCACCGAATCCATGCGCCCGTTGCACACCGGCGAGTTCGCCGGCCTGACCACCAAGCTGATCTGGTTCTTCTTCGGCCTGCTGCTGAGCATGATGGTGCTCAGCGGCCTGCTGATCTGGAGCAAACGTACCGCCCTGGCCACCGCCAACGCGCTCAAGCGCAGCCAAAAGCAGGCGCGCACGGCCAAGCAGCCGGTTGCAACGGAGGTCACGTCCAGTTCTTGAAACATTTTCTTTCATTTGCTTTGGCAGCTTTCTGATTCTCATTCGTCCTTACTTATGCAGCCCTCCAGGTTGAGCACAGACTCGACCGTATTTTTTTATGCAGAAGACCGACCGATGGCCCGACAATCGAGAAAGAAATCCAATTCCAAGCTGTGGTTTCTGGTGCACAGCTGGCTTGCCCTGCCGATCTGGTTCTTCGTCCTGATCGTCTGCTTCACCGGCATGCTCGCGGTGGTCAGCCAGGAAATCGTCTGGCTGGCCAACGCCGACGTGCGCGCCAGCAAGCCCGACGACGACAGCCAGCGCCTGAGCTACCAGCAAGTGCTCGACGCGATGCACAAGGCCGAACCGGACCTGGCGGTGCGTTTCTTCAGCCAGCCGGACGGTTCGCATTTCGCCCTGCAGGCCTCGGTGACCCGCGCCGACGGCACCCACGCGCTGCTCTACGTCAACCCGTACAGCGGGGCCATCCAGGGCCAGCGCCCGGACTTCGACTTCGAGGCCTTCACCCGCGCCCTGCACGGCTGGTGGCTGGTGCCCTTCACCAACGGCTACAGCTGGGGCTGGTACCTGGTGTCGCTGCTCGGGCTGCCGATGCTCGCCTCGCTGGTCACCGGGCTGGTGGTGTACAAGAAATTCTGGCGCGGCTTCTTCAAGCCCGTGCGCACCGGCCATGGCCGGCGGATCTTCTGGGGCGACCTGCACCGCCTGGCCGGCGTGTGGTCGATCTGGTTCATCGCGGTGATCTCCATCACCGGCACCTGGTTCCTGATCCAGGCGATCCTCGGCGACAACCACGTGACGATTTCCAGCGAGCCCGTCACGCCGGTGATCGCCCGCCAGCAGGTCCCGCAAACCCCCGACGGCAGCCCGGCGCCACGCATCGACCTGGACGAGGCGGCGCGCATCGCCACCCAGGCGGTCCCGGGCCTGGATGTCAGCTTCATCTCGCTGCCCGCCACCGCCTACAGCCACTACAGCATGGGCGGCCGCGGCTGGTACCCGCTGATGTTCCAGACCGCCGAGGTCAACCCCTACACGCGCAACGTCGACGCCCAGTTCCTGCTCGGCGACCGCTCGGCCCTGGAGTTCGTCACCGAATCCATGCGCCCGCTGCACACCGGTGACTTCGGTGGCCTGGCGATCAAGCTGATCTGGTTCTTCTTCGGCCTGGTGCTGACCCTGATGGTGTTCAGCGGCCTGCTGATCTGGACCAAACGCACCGCCCAGGCCACCCGCGCCGCCCTCAAGCGCGGCGAACGCCCGGCGCGCCCAATCACCCTGGAGGCCCACTCTTGAGCCAGACCGACACCCTGCCGCCCAGCGGCCTGAAGCAGCTGTGGCTGAAATGGCGCTTTCACCTGAACATCCTGCTGATCCTCGTGCCGCTGGGCTTCATGCCCAAGTACTTCGCCGACGCCAGCCTGTTCCGCGGCGACAGCGGCCTGGGCGCCAACATCATCCAGGACGTCCAGGTCGGGCGCTGGACCCTGGACCTGGCCGAGCTGCGCGACGAAGCCCCGCGTGCCGAAGGCCCGGCCGGCTACTTCAAGGCTTTCAACGCCGCCTGCGGCAACTGCAACGACGGCGCCAAGGCCATCTACCTGCGGGTGGGCAAGCCGCGCAGCCTGCGCGCCGCCGGCACGATCTTCTTCGGCGCACCGGCGCGCATGGGCACCTCGCTGCCGATCCCGCCACGCACCCGCCCCGACGCCGACATCTGGATCACCATCGAAGGCTGGGACGGCAAGATGTACCAGGCCTCGGTGCCGCTGGCCAAGGCATCCCCCGCCACCGCGGCCTGGCTTGAAAAACAAGGAGGCAACAAATGAAACAGCTGATGCGCAGGCTGGCCCTGCCCCTCTTGGCCCTGGCCGCCACCCCGGCGCTGGCGCACAACCCCATGTGCGAGTGCACCGAGCACGGCGAGCAGATCACCTGCAAGGGCGGTTTCTCCGACGGCAGCGGCGCACCGGGGGTGACCCTGGACGTGATCGGCTACGACGAACAAGTGCTGGTGGCGAGCAAGCTCGGCGATGACTCGACCCTGACCTTCAAGCGCCCCGACGGCGAGTTCTACGTGCTGTTCGACGCCGGCCCCGGCCACGTGGTGGAAGTCGACCACGCCGACATCGGTGCGCCATGAGCCGCGCCCAGGTGGTGCGCCCGGCCGGTGCCGGGCACGAGACCCTCTACGTGCTGCTGGCCGCCGTGCTGATCGTGGTGCTGGCCGCAAGCGTGGTGGCCGTGCGCGGCGAACGCGAGGATGAACAGGCCATCGCCGCCCACCAGCTTGACGCCCGCCGCGACCTCAATGCCGCCGAACAGGGCATCCACACCGACCTGTGGGTGGCCGTCGAGGAGATCCGCGCACTGCGCGAGGACAATGGCGTCGCCCCGGATGCCCAAGCCCTGGCCGACGAGGGGCTGCCACCCTTCGTCAGCGACGCCAGCAGCCAGAGCCGCGGCAGCCACCAGTGGTCGTTGCTGGCCAACGGTGCCTACCTGGGACGCAGCCAGGACGCCCAGGTGGCCGGCAGCTTCCTGGTGATCCTGCCAGCCGCCAGCGATGCCCAGCCGGATGTCTGGCTGCGCCGCGACAGCACCGCCCTGCCCCCGGACGCGCTGGACAGCGATGCGCTGATCGCCGCCGGCTGGCAGCAGATCGTCACCCACTACGACGCCGGGGTCACCCGCCAACACCGTCACTAAGGACCTGCCCATGCTCCGCTTCGCCCGCCACACCCTGGCGCTGCTCCTGGCCTGCGCCCTGCCCGCCCTGGCCCTCGCCGACAACGGCAAGCCCCTGCGCATCGGCATCACCCTGCACCCCTACTACAGCTACGTGAGCAACATTGTCGGCGACAAGGCCGAAGTGGTGCCGCTGATCCCGGCCGGCTTCAACCCGCATGCCTACGAGCCGCGCGCCGAGGACATCAAGCGCATCGGCAGCCTCGACGTGATCGTGCTCAACGGCGTCGGCCACGACGACTTCGCCGACCGCATGATCGCCGCCAGCGAAAAGCCCGACATCAGGACCATCGAGTCCAACGCCAACGTGCCCCTGCTGGCGGCCACCGGCATCGCCGCCCGCGGCGCCGGCAAGGTGGTCAACCCGCACACCTTCCTGTCGATCAGCGCCACCATCGCCCAGGTCAACAACATCGCCCGCGAACTGGGCAAGCTAGACCCCGACAACGCCAAGTTCTATACGCAGAACGCCCGTGCCTACGCCAAGCGCCTGCGTGGCTTGCGTGCCGAGGCCCTGGCCAAGGTCACCCAGGCGCCGGACGCGACCTTCCGCGTGGCCACCATTCACGCCGCCTACGACTACCTGGTGCGCGACTTCGGCCTGGAAGTCACCGCGGTGGTGGAGCCTGCCCACGGCATCGAGCCGAGCCCGGCGCAGTTGAAGAAGACCATCGACCAGCTCAAGGCGCTGGACGTGAAGGTGATCTTCTCGGAGATGGACTTCCCCTCGGCCTATGTCGACACCATCCACCGCGAGTCCGGCGTGCGCATCTACCCGCTCACCCACATTTCCTACGGCGACTACACCAAGGAAAAGTACGAGGTGGAGATGAAGCGCAACCTCGACACCGTGGTCCAGGCCATCCAGGAGAACCGCACGTGACCGCAGCCGCCAACTTCACCAGCGCCTGCGGGCCGCGCATCGAGTTCGACGGCATCGACCTCACCCTCGGCCGCACGCGCATCCTCGAAAACGTGCGTTTCAGTGTCGCCCCGGGCAGCGTGCACGCCATTGTCGGCCCCAACGGCGGCGGCAAGAGCTCGCTGATCAAGACCTTGCTCGGGCAGATGCCGCACCAGGGCCAGCTGACCCTGCACTGGCCCGGCGAGCGCGAGGTGATCGGCTACGTGCCCCAGGCCCTGGAGTTCGACCGCGGCCTGCCGATGACCGTGGACGACTTCATGGCCGCCATGTGCCAGCGCCGTCCGGCGTTCCTCGGCCTGTCGCGGCGCGTGCGCCCGGAAATCGACGCGGCGCTGCAACGGGTGGGCATGCTCGACAAGCGCAAGCGGCGCATGGGCGCCCTCTCCGGCGGCGAGCGCCAGCGCGTGCTGCTGGCCCAGGGGCTGATCCCCGAGCCGCAGTTGCTGGTGCTGGACGAGCCGATGTCGGCCCTCGACGAGGCCGGTATCCAGGTGTTCGAGCAACTGCTGCACGGCTGGCGCCAGGCCGGCACCACCGTGCTGTGGATCGAGCACGACCTCGAAGCGGTGCTGCGCCTGGCCGACCGCGTCACCGGGCTGAGCCGCCAGGTGCTGTTCGACGCCCCGCCGGCCCAGGCCTTGACTCCCGAGCGCCTGCTCGGGCTGTTCTCCGTTCACCCGCGCAGCGAGAGCCTTGCCTGATGAGTTTCGAAACCTTGCGCCAGCTGGTCCAGGACTGGGCCACGGCTGGCTATCTGCCGGAGGCACTGGCCTACGGCTTCGTGGTCAACGCCCTGTTGGCGGGCCTGATGATCGGCCCGGTACTCGGCGGCCTGGGCACCCTGGTGGTGGTCAAGCGCTTTGCCTTCTTCTCCGAGGCGGTCGGCCACGCGGCGCTCACCGGAGTAGCCATCGGCATCCTGCTCGGCGAGCCCTACACCGGCCCGTACGGCAGCCTGTTCGGCTACTGCCTGCTGTTCGGCATCCTGCTCAACTTCCTGCGCAACCGTACCGGCCTGTCGCCGGACACCCTGATCGGCGTGTTCCTCTCGGTGTCGCTGGCCCTGGGCGCGAGCCTGTTGCTGATGCTGGCCGGCAAGATCAACGTGCACATCCTCGAAAACGTGCTGTTCGGCTCGGTGCTCACCGTCAGCGCCCACGACCTGCTGGTGCTGGGCATCGTCGCGGTGCTAGTGCTGGCCCTGGCCCTGCCGTTGTACAACCGCATCATGCTGGCCAGTTTCAACCCGCAGTTGGCGGCGGTGCGCGGGGTGGCGGTGAAGACCCTCGACTACCTGTTCGTGGTGCTGGTGACCCTGGTCACGGTGGCCTCGGTCAAGGTGATCGGTGCGATCCTGGTCGGCGCCCTGCTGGTGATTCCGGCGGCGGCGGCGCGGCTGGTCAGCCAGTCGCTCAAGGGCTTCTTCTTCGTCTCGGTAATCATCGCCACCCTGAGCACGTTGCTCGGCATCCTGCTGCCGATCGTCTTCGACCTGCCGGTGCCCTCGGGCGCGGCGATCATCCTGGTCGCCGGGATCTGCTTCGCCCTCTGCGCCCTGGCCCGCGCCCTCGTCCCACGCCTGCAAGGAAACCCGGCATGACCCTGAAGAAACTCACCCTGGCCCTGGCCCTGAGCGGCATGCCGCTGCTGGCGGGCGCCACCGACGTACTGACCACCCTGCCGGTGACCCACAGCCTGGCCAGCGCCTTGCTCGACGGCACCTCGGTGCAGCTCAAGCGCGCCGCACCGGCCAACCTTCCGGCCAGCCGCCAGCCCTCGTACTTCAGCGGCCGCGGCGGCGCCAGCCTGCACAAGGTGGCGCAACAGGCCGACGCGGTGATCGGCGTGCGCTCGATCTGGCGCGACGACCCGCTCTACCCCATGGCCCGGCGCAGCAACATCCGGATCGTCGAGATCGACGCCGCGCGCCCGGTGGACGGCGCCCTGCCCGGCATCGCGGTCAAGGGCGACGAAGCCTTCGCCGCCTACCCGTGGCTCAACCCGACCAACCTGGGGCGCATGGCCGATGTCGTGGCCAATGACCTGGAGCGCCTCTCGCCAGCGGACAAAGCGAAGATCCAGGCCAACCTGGCCGGCATCAAGCGGCAGATGCTGGAGCTGACCGCCAACAGCCAGACGCGCCTGGCCGAGGTCGACAACCTGACCGTAGTCAGCCTGTCCGAACGCCTGGGCTACCTGGCCAGCGGGCTGAACCTGGACGTGGTCGAGCAGGCGCTGCCGGCCGACGACAAGTGGGATGAAGCGGCGCTCAAGGCGCTTGAAGACAACCTCAAGGCGCAGGACGTCGCGCTGGTGCTGCACCATCGCCAGCCAGATGCCAAGGTAGCCGAAGTGATCGCCGCCGCCGGGGCGAAGCTGCTGGTGGTGGAGAGCGACGCGGACGATACCGTCGCCGGGCTCAAGGCCAGTGTCGAGCAGGTGGTCAAGGCGCTTGGCAACAGTTGAAGCTTTTGCAGGAGCGGCGGTGCCGCTCCTGCATGAACCACGTCAACGCTTCATGCAACGCTGATAACGCTCATCCACCCTTCCGGCAAACCACGCCGTGGTCAGCTTGCGAGTGATCTTCGGACTTTTCAGCTCGATCCCCGGCAGCACCGCCCTTGGCAAGGGCTTGCCGGCCTTTGCTTCAGCCAGGGCAAAGACCTTGCGGTACAGCTCGGTCTCCTCCAGCGCCAAGTCGTTCTCTTTCTCCAACTGCGCCCTGATCTGCGGATTACGCAGCCCCAGCTTCGCCCCCAGCTTGCGCGCCGCCTGCTCGGTGGTGCCGGGCATGATCGCACCGGGGGCGATCAGGTCGCCGTCGAGCGCCAGCGGCACCCCACTGGCCCGGCTCAGCGCCGCCTGGAACGCGGCGTTGCGGCTGGCGTACCAACCCGCGTTGAAGTCGGCGAAGCGGTACAGCTGGCGCGGGTAATGGGTGGGGTAGCCCAGCAGATGGGCGATACCGAAGTACATCCCGCCACGGCGGCTGAACACTTCCTGGCGAATGCTGCCCGGGTGGTCGTAGGGATAGCCTTTGGCGTGTTGTTCGGCAAAATCCACGCTGACCTGCATCGGCCCGCCGGTGCGCACCGGGTTCAGCCCGCCCAGCAGCGAACGCCCCAGCGGCAGGCCACCGATCACCTCGTCGTACAGGGCGCTCAACTGCTTTTCACTGCGCACGGCGAGCAGGCGTTGCTGGTAGGTCTTGCCGTTGGCCGAAGGCGTGCTCAGGGCGCCATCGACCAGCAGCCGGGGCACATGCAGCCGAGCCGCCCGGCGGTCGATCTCTTCCCGGGCGATGCGGCCCAGGTTTGGCACTTGAGGGTCGGCATTGAAGGTGGACTCCTGCTCGGTCACCGCCAGCACGGCGCACAGGTTGCTCTTGCTCGGGCTGATGTCCTGGGCCTGAAAGGCCACCTGGATATCCTCGGCCCAACCCTGGCGGTCCTTGACCTGGGCCGGCAGCAGGCGCATGAGCTGGGCGCGGACCTTGGCCGGGTCGGCCTCCGGCGCCTCTTCGCGGCGCCCCGCGCAGCCCTGCAGCAGGCCCAGTGCCAGCAGCCCGAAGGCCAACAGACGCCCGTTCAGGGTTGCTCCCCCACCAGGTAGGTCTTGCTGATCTGGCGGAACAGCGGATGGCTGGAGCTTCCTAGCAATTCGAACAGCACCATCTCGCGGGTGACCACCTGCGCCCCGGCATCGCGCATGCGCGCCAGGCCCGCCGCCTTGCTGGCCGGGGTGCGGCTGTCGCAGGCATCCTCGACCACGAACACCTGCTTGCCCAGGGCCAGCAGGCCGAGCACGGTCTGCAGCACGCAGACATGGGTCTCCATGCCACAGACGATCACCTGCTCGCGCGCCAGCAGGCTGGGCGGCAGGCACTCGGCGGCGACGCAGGAGAAGTGCATTTTCTCGACAATCTCAGCGGCTGGCGCCGCGGCCTTGAGGGTGGCCAGGGTGTGGCCCAGACCCTTGGGATACTGCTCGGAGATCACGGTGGGCAGCTCGAGTTCGGCGGTTGCCGCCAGCAGCCAGCGGGCGCGGGCCGCCGTGCCCTCAGGATCGCTCATCGCGCCGATGAGCTTTTCCTGGATATCGACGACCAACAGCGTGGCCTTGCGAGGATCGATCAGCATTGTCAGCCTCATGCCTGGGAAAAAGGCTAGCCTTACCCAGGCGCGGGATGACGTCAATCAAAGCAGCACCTGGGCAAGTTGCCGTTACCGTTGCCGTTGCCGTTGCCGTTGCCGTTGCCGTTGCCGATCAGGAGTCTAGCGCCATACCCAGCTAGCGACAGCTGCGTCAGCCCAGACGCCGCCCGTAACTTCGCGACTTCAGGAGGCCGAACGCAGGTCTTGCGGAGGGAGGTGACGGGCATGGATGCCCGTCAAGCGCTGCGCCCCAGGATGGGGCGTTCAGCGCGGTCCTCCTGGGAGCAAGGCCGGAGTGAGGGAACCCGGAGCGAAGCGGAGGGCCGGATGAATGGAGCGCACGGTTTTTGGTTCCTTTTTGCCACGACAAAAAGGAACTCGCCGTAAAGGCGAAAAGGTGACTGTGCGTCGACATCGCAAATGAATGCGCTTACAACTATAAAAACCGATGCCGATTGACTTTGACTTTGACTTTGACTTACACAGCGTGCGTCTCGAAAGTTATATGCGCATTCAATTGCGATGGTGACGCATAATCACCTTTCCGCCCTTACGGCGGGTCCCTTTTTGAAGGATCAAAAAGGAACCAAAAAATCCTCGCTCCATTCATCCGGCCCCTACGCTTCGCTCCGGGGTCCCCTCACTCCGGCCTTGCTCCCGGGAGGACCGCGCTGAACGCCCCATCCTGGGGCGCAGCGCTTGACGGGCATCCATGCCCGTCACCTCCCTCCGCAAGACCTCCGTTCGGCCTCCTGAAGTCGCAATTTGTGTCGCCTGAACTATCGCGCACTTAGAAGCAAAAGCAGAGCAAGAGCAAGAGCAAGAGCAAGAAAATAAGTTTTGGATTGGGAGTTGAAAGTTCTTATATGCAGTCAGGCCTCTCGCCGATAACCAGGCATGAGGCCACTGCAGAATTATCAAACTGTAAGAGAATTCTATAAACCGCCCTGTCCATCACGCACAAAGCCGCAATGGCTCCAACGTCCTGCACAGCACATCAAGCACACGATCTTCATGCTCATGTATAAAGAAATGCCCTCCCGGAAACTTCGCCAGCGAATACTCGCCAACCGTCTCCCGCCCCCAGGCCTGCAATTGTTCATCATTGGCGCGATCGTTCTCGCCGGCGAATACATGCAAGGGACATTGCAATGGCAGGCGCTGCTCATACGCATAACGGCCGCAAAGCAGGAAATCCGCCTGCACGATCGGCAAGGCCAGGCTCATGAGCTCTTCGTTGGCCAGCACCTCCTCGGAGGTACCACCCAACTTGCGCAATTCGGCGATCAATTCGGCATCGCCACGCGGCTCGGTCCATTTGCCACCGGCGTAATCCTCGCGCCGGGTCGGCGCTGCGGTGCCGCAGGCGAACAAGGCCACAGGCGGCGGGCAGCCGAGTGCACGCAACTCATGGGCCAGCTCGAAGGCGACCAGCGCCCCCAGGCTGTGGCCGAGCACGGCGTAAGGCGCATGGGTGACGGCGCGCTGCTCATGGGCCAACTGCCGGGCCAGGGCCCGCAGGTCGGTATGCAGCGGGTCAGCCATGCGCGCGCCGCGCCCGGGCAGCTCCACCGGGCGCACCTGCAGCCAGGCCGGCAGCTTGCGCCGCCAGCGGCTGTAGACCATCGCACTGGCACCGGAATACGGCAGGCACAACAGGTTCAGGGTCGACACCGCCTTACTGCGCCGCGACTTCGGCCATTTTCTGGCGCAGGCTCAGGGGCCGCATGTCGGTCCAGACTTCGTCGATGTAGGCCAGGCAGTCCTTCTTCAGGCCGCTCTTGCCCACCGCGCGCCAGCCATTGGGGATCGCCTTGTAGTCGGGCCAGATGGAATACTGCTCTTCGTGGTTGACCACTACCTGGAACTGGATATCGTCGCGGTCGAAAACGGAAGTCATTGCCTGTCTCCTTGAATGATGAGGGCCGAACGCGCCGGGCGCAGGGCGGCTTCCATGAAAACGAAAGGCGCGCGGGGAAAATTAGGCCATTGCTCGTGGCCTTGCCAAAGGAGGGAAGCCCGCATGTCTTGCCGGGCTGCCACAGCGTACCTGGCAACACAGGCTACATCGCCTCGCTCCCCCACCCCAAGGCCTTGTACAGCGCAATCGCATCCAGATACGAGGCCGTCTCCGCCTCCGCCACCTCGCGCTTGATCGAGAACAGCGCACGCTGGTTCTCGAGCACCGCCAGGTAGGTGCCGGCGCCGCGCCGATAGCGCTTGTTGGCGATATCGATGGCCTCGCTGCCGTGCCCGGCGGAGGCCACCAGGCTTTGCAGCCGTGCCTGGTTGCGCACCAACTGCGTGACGGCGTTCTCCACTTCCTCGCGGGCCAACAGCACCGCCTGCTGGTAGCGCGCCTGGCTGCCCTCGGCCAGCGCCTCGCGCACCCGCAGGCGCGCACGGGCATTGCCCAGGCGCAAGGCCGGCCAGGTGACCATCGGCGCCAGCTCATAAGCACGGGCCGCGCTGCCCAGGTCGCCGCTGCGCAAGGCGAAGAAACCAATGAAACCGCCCAGGTCCAACCGTGGGTACAGCTCGGCGGTGGCCGCGCCGACATCCTCGGTGCTGGCCGCCAGCTCACGCTCGGCACTGACCACATCAGGTCGCTGGCCAATCAGCGCATCAACGTCACCCAGCGGCAACTGGCGCGCCAACGGCGGCAGGAACGGCGCGGCGCCCTGCTCCTGGCTGCCCGGCACCTGCCCGGTCAACACATCGAGGCGATAGCTGGCCTGCTCGATGGCCGCCTGCAACGGCGGTACCGCCGCCTCGCTGAGCAGCAGGTTGGCATGGGCGTTCTGCTGGTCTTCGTACTGGCCACTGCCGGCGCGCACCTGGGCGCTGGTCAGTTGCAGGGTCTCGCGCCAGGCCTCGACCTGATCCTCGGCCACCACCAGGCTGCGTTTGAGCCCGAGCTTGAGGTAGTAATTGCGCGCCACCTCGGCGGCGATGCTCAAGCGCACCTGGCGCAGGTCAGCCGCCGCCGCGTCGGCACGCGCCTCGGCGGCGTCGGTCAGGCGCTGCAGGCGGCCGAACAGGTCGATCTCCCACTGCACGTCGAATCCGGCGCGGTACTGCTCGGTGCGCATGCGCCGCGGGTCGCTGCCATCGACCGGTTGCTGCTGCTCCAGGCTCTGGTTGTAGCCAGCGCGGGCGGTGACCCAGGGGTAGCGGTCGAGGCTGCGGTCGTCGAACAGCGCCCGCGCCGCCAGCAGGTTGGCATGGGCCTGGCGGATATCGTGGTTGTTGACCAGGGCCTGGTCGACCAGACGCACCAGCTGCGGATCGTCGAAGAACCGCCACCACTGCTCCGGCATCTCGCCACGGGCGGCGAAGGCGGCGCGCTGCGGACTGTGCAGGCCACTGGCAGGTGCCTCGGGCTTGCGGTAGTCGGGGCCGACGCTGCAGGCCGACAAGGCCAGGGCCAGCAGGGATACGACGAATACCGGCTTCATGGCTGCCCCTCCAGGGTATCGGCCAACGATCGGGCCCGTGCCGAACGCGCCGTGCTGGCATGGTCACGGGCCAGCAGGCTGTAGATGGTCGGCAGCACGAACAGGGTGAACAAAGTGCCGACCAGCATCCCGGTGACAATCACCACGCCGAGCCCGAAGCGGCTGGCAGCACCGGCACCGGAGGCGAACAACAGCGGGATCAGCCCCACCACCATGGCCGCCGTGGTCATCAGGATCGGCCGCAAGCGGATCTGCGCTGCCTTGCCGATGGCCGTGCGCCGGTCCAGGTGCTGCTCGGCCTGCAAGGTGTTGGCAAATTCGACCATGAGGATGCCGTGCTTGCTGATCAGACCGATCAGCGTCACCAGGCCGATCTGCGTGTAGATGTTCACCGTGGCCACCCCCAGCGCCAGCGGTAGCAGGGCACCGCTGATCGACAGCGGCACGGTGATCAGGATGATCAGCGGATCGACCAGGCTTTCGTACTGCGCCGCCAGCACCAGGTAGATCACCACCACGGCGGCGAGGAAGGCCAGCATCAGGGCGTTGCCCTCCTGCTGGTACTGGCGCGCGTCGGACTGCCAGTCGATGCTGAAGCCCGCCGGCAGTTCGGCGGCGGCCTGCTCGAGGAAGGCCACGGTGTCGCCCAGGGTGACGCCAGCCGCCGGAATACCCTGGAAGGTCGCGGCGTTCTGCTGGTTGAACTGGGTCAGGCGGTTGGGCTCGACCTGCTCGCTGACCTGCACCACGGTGGACAGCGGCACCAGCCGGCCCTCCTCGCTGCGCACGTACTGCCGGGTCAGGGCCTGCGGGGTCAGGCGCTGGTCACGCGGGCTCTGCGCGATCACATCATAGGAGCGGCCATCCAGGCCGAAGCGGTTGAGGTAGTTCTCGCCCACCAGCACCGCCAGCGACTCGCCGATGTCCTGCATGCGGATACCCATGCTGTTGGCCTTGGCCCGGTCGACCCGCACCTGCACCACCGGGTTGTTGTAGTCCAGGTCGCTGTCGACCACGGCGAACAGGCCGCTCTGCCGCGCCTTGGCCTTGACCTGCTCCATGGTGTCGAACAGCACCCGGTAGTCCTGCGAGCTGCGCAGCACCATCTGCACCGGCAGGCCACCGGTGGAGCCCGGCAGCGCGGGCAGCTGGAAGGCGAAGATGCTGGTGCCCTCGACATCGTTCACCGCCGCCTGCAGGTCGAGCTGGATCTGCGAGGCATTGCGTTCGCGCTCGCCCCATGGCTGCAGGTTGATGCCGCCGATGCCCGAGGCGATGCCGTCGCTGCCGTTGATGATCCAGGTGCTGACGGTTTCCGGCAGGGTCCGGTAGACCGCATCGAGCTTGTCGGCGAAGCGCTCCACATAGGCCAGGTTGGCGTGCTGCGGCGCCTTGATCGCGGTGAGCAGCCCGGCCTGGTCCTCGGTCGGCGCCAGCTCGCGCTGCGGCAAGGCGTACAGCAGCGGCAGGCTGACCAGCACCAGCAAGGCGAAACCGACGCTGATCCAGCGGTGTTTCAGCGAGAAGCCCAGCACATGGGCGTAGCGCTCGGCCAGCCAGTCGAAGAAACGGTTGGCCGCATGGGCCATGCGCCCCTCGGACTGGCGGGCGTCGAGCAGGAACGAGCTCATCACTGGCGACAGGGTCAGGGCCACCACGCCGGAGACCACCACCGCCCCGGCCAGGGTCAGGGCGAACTCGCGGAACAGCGCGCCGGTCAGGCCGCCCATCATGCCGATCGGCGCGTACACCGCCGCCAGGGTGATGGTCATGGCGATCACCGGCCCGGCCACCTCACGGGCGCCGATCAATGCCGCCGCCACCGGCGTGCGCCCTTCCTCGATATGGCGGTGGACGTTCTCCACCACGACAATGGCGTCGTCCACCACCAGCCCCACCGCGAGCACCATGGCCAGCAGGGTGAGCAGATTGACGCTGAAACCGAAGGCCAGCATCAGCGCCGCGGCCCCGAGCATCGACAGCGGGATGGTCACCACCGGAATCAGCACCGTGCGCAGCGAGCCCAGGCACAGGTAGATCACCACCACGACGATTGCCAGGGCCTCAAGCAAGGTCTTGGTGACCTCGTCGATGGAGGCCTGGATGAAGCGCGCCGTCTCGAAGGCAAGCTCGGCCTTGACGTCCGGCGGCAGGGTCTGGCGAATCTGCGGCAGCAATTGGCGGATGCCGTCGACGATCACCAGCGGGTTGCCGCCCGGGGTGGCGAACAGCCCCAGATGCACCGCCGCTACGCCGTCCATGCTGGCGCTGGTCTCGGCCGAAGCCGCGCCCAGCTCGACCGTGCCGATATCGCGGATGCGCACCAGGCCGTTGCCGTCGTTGCGGATCACCAGCTCGCGGAAATCGCCGACCGAGGTCAGGTCGGTGTCGACGCGGATGTTGGCGATCACGTACTGGCCCTTCACCTTGCCCGGCGCCGCCTGGTAGTTGTTGCGGCGCACCGCCTCGGCCACGTCGGCCGCGGTCAGGCCCCGGGCGGCCAGGCGCGCCGGGTCGATCCACAGGCGCATGGACAGGGTCTGGCCGCCGAACACCTGGACCTTGGCCACGCCCTCGATGGTGCTGAGCAGCGGCTCGACCACCCGGGTGAGGTAGTCGGTCATGGCCGGGATCGGCAGGCTCGCGCTGGCGAAGCCGATGTAGGCCACCGCCGTGGACTCGCCCGCCGAGCGCTCGATCACCGGATCGTAGGCCCGCTCCGGCAGGCGGAAGCGCACCTGGTTGACCTTGGCCATCACCTCGGTGAGGGCCTGGGTCGAGTCGCGGTTCAGCTCCATGCGCACGGTCACCAGGCTACGGCCCTGCACCGACGAGGACGACAGGTAGTCGATACCTTCCACCGACGACACCGCCTGGGCGATCGGCTGGGTGACGAAACCCTGCATTAGCTCGGCGGGGGCGCCGGGGTACTCGGTGGTCACGGTGATGGTCGAGCTTTCCAGCAAGGGGTACTGGCGGATCGGCAACTGCAGCAGCGACAGCAGCCCCAGCAGCAGGATCAAGGTGCTGACCACCAGCGCCAGCACAGGCCGGCGCACGAACAGGTCGGTGAATGTCATGGCGTTTTCTCGCTGGGGTCAGGCGCCGCTGGCCGGGGCCTGCAGGGTGTCTTCGGTGGCTTGCACGGCGGCGCCGTCGCTCAGGCGCAACTGCCCGGACACCACTACCTGGTCGTCCTCGCGCAAGCCCTGCTCGATCACCACCCGCCCGGCCTGGCGTTCACCGGTACGCACTGCCACGCGCTGTACCACCAGGGCATCGGCGGCGGCATCGTGGCGGGCGATGAACACCGTGTCGCCGTAAGCGGTGTAGGCAACGGCGGTTTCCGGGACGGTCAGCACCTGGCCGTCATCGGGGCTGGCAACCTGCACGCTGGCATACATGCCGGCCGACAGGCGCGCATCGGGCTTGGCCAGGGTGGCCTGCACCTGCACCGTGCGCGAACGGCCGATCAAGGGGTCGATGGCGGTGATGTGCGCGGTGAAGGCCTTATCGGGGAACGCATCCAACCGCACCTCGACCGCCTGGCCGGTGCGCAGCTGGGCGCTGAGCTGCTCCTCGAGGGAGAAGTTGACGTACAGGCTGCGGGTGTCGATCAGGCTGACCACCGGGTCGCCGACATTGAGGTACTGGCCCTGGTTCACCCGGCGGATACCCAGGCGCCCGTCGAAGGGTGCGCGCACCGCCTTCTGGGCGATCACCGCCTCGGTACGGGCCAGCTCGCCCTGGGCCATGTCGCGGGCCGCCAGGGCGTTGTCCAGCTGTTCCTGGGTGGCGGCGTTCTCGCGCAGCAGGTCCTTGACGCGCCGGTAGTTGGTCCGCGCATTGTCCAGCTGGGCCTTCAGGCGCAGGCGCTCGGCCTGCTCCGGGGCATCGTTGAGGGTGACCAGCACATCACCCTTGCGCACCTGCTGGCCGGAGCTGAAGTTGATCGCCGTCACCCGCCCGCCGATCTCGGCCGACACCAGCACCTGGTGCACCGCCTCCAGCTCGCCGACGCCGGCGAAGGCGCGTTTCTGCGGTGCTTTCTGTACCGTGGCCAGGGCCACCTTGACCAGGTGCCGCGGCGCGGCTGCCGTGGCCTGGGCCTGCCCGGTGTGGCGCCAGGCCAGGCCACCGGCGGTGGCCAGGGCCAGCACCAGGGCACTGCCAAGTATTGCCTTGCTATTCATTGCGCGTCCTCGCCTCAGGCCCAATCCAGGTTGAACAGGAAGAACGCCAGGGTCGCCCACAGCACCAGCACCAGGTGGGTGAGCTGCAGGCCTTCCTGGCGTATCCAGTAGCCGAACCACAGGCCCCCGAGCAGCATGGCGAAAGTGAAGGCGAGGAAGGCGCCAAGTGCCAGGTTCAACCAGGCCCGGGCCAGGAGCGGATCCTGGGCGACGATCAGCCCATAGGTGCCGACCCAGGCCGCCAGGCTGGCGACGATCTGCAGCAGCAGGATCACCAGCAGCGCGGCGCGGGCCAAGCCTGCCGAATGACAGGCCCTGCGCAACAAGGGGAATTCGATGGCCGGCGGCTGGCGCAGTGGCGCCATGGCCAAGGTGGCGCCAATGGCGCCGACGGAGCTGGCGAAGGCCTGCAGGTTGTTCAATACCGCGATGCTCAGCCACAACGCCAGGCCCACGGCCTGGATGGCCTGGAACAGCCACAGGGAGGTGTGCAAATCCATATCAACGTCCGTATTGATGGCCTGGGCGGGACGCCAGGCAATTACACAAGAAAACGCTTGGATATTAGAGGCAGCCTTGCCGATACACAAGCGCCCCTATTACAGGGGCGCGTGTTGACAGGGAAGTTGATGCGGATCAGTCGGGAGACATTTGCAGGGCTGGAGGTGCCAGGAACCGGGATTCTTGGTCAATGGAATGCCTGCAAGAGCGGCTTTGACCGCTCCTGCAGAAGGCGTGGTTCACGCCTGCCCAGGCACCCGAGTCAGGGCTTCGCGAAAGCGCTGGGTACTGGCCAGCGCCAGCACCAGGCCGACAACCGCCACGCCGCCCCCCACCAGGCCGATATGCGCCACGCCCACCTGGCTGCTGACAATGCTGCCAAGCAACGCACCGCCACCGATACCGATGTTGTAGATACCGGAGAACAACGCCATGGCCACGTCGGTGGCATCCGAGGCAAGCTTGAGGGTCTTGGACTGCAAGGCCAGGCTGAAGCTCAGGATCGCCACGCCCCAGACCATGCTCAGGGCGGCGAACACCTGGAAATTGCCCGACAGCGGCAACAGCAGCAGCAGGCACGCGGCAAGCGCGCCGATGGCGCCCACCAGGAAGCCATGGGGGAAACGCTCGCTGTAGCGGCTGAACAACACCGAGCCGAACACGCCGGCACCGCCGTACAGCAACAGCAGCAACGTGGTGTGTTCGCCACTGATCCGTGCCACGTGCAGGGCGAAGGGTTCGATGTAGCTGTAGGCAGTGAACTGCGCGGTAATCACCAGGGTTACCAGCATGTAGGTGATCACCAGCGCCGGACGCTTGAACAGCACCGGCAGGCTGCGCAGCGAGCCGGAGTTCTGGCTCGGCAGCAGCGGCAGCGACTTCATCAGGCAGAGCATGGTCGCCAGCGCCACCCCGGCGATACACAGGAAGGTAATGCGCCAGCCCAGCGCCTCACCCACCACACGCCCCAGCGGGATGCCCATGACCATCGCCAGGGTGGTGCCGGTGGCCAGCAGGCCCAGCGCCTTGGCCTGCTGGCCGGGCGGCGCCACGCGCACCGCCAGCGACGCGGTGATGGCCCAGAACACGGCATGGGCCAGGGCGATGCCGATGCGGCTGACCAGCAGCATGGCGAAGCTCTGCGACAGCCACGACATCAGGTGGCTGACGATGAACACCAGGAACACCAGCAGCAGCAGGCGGCGGCGTTCGATGTTGCGGGTCACCAGCATCATCGGCAGCGAGGCCAGTGCCACCACCCAGGCGTAGATGGTCAGCATCAGGCCGACCTGTGCGGTAGTCATCTCGAAGCTGCGGCCGATATCGCTGAGCAGCGCCACCGGGACGAACTCGGTGGTATTGAAGATGAACGCCGCCAGCGCCAGGGCGATGACGCTCAGCCAACTGCCGCTGCCGGCGGTGGGAGGCATGGAGGTGGGGACGGGACCATTCATGTGAAGATGTTTTTCTCCGCGGACAAGGCAACAGGACGCGCATCGCCTGCCCAGGTTCCAGGCCGGTGACGCACGTTTTCTTATTGAAAGGATGTCCGGCATGGTACGCATCAAGGCCGAGCCTCACAACCGCGGGCGCGGACGGAGTACCATGCGCGCCTGCGTGCACCCTTTTGTCGCACATCACCTACCCTGCGGAACAAGGAGTTCGATCCGCCCATGGACAAGCAGCACCCCCAGCAGCAATGGCGCGAGGCGGTCATCGCCTATGCCGAGGCCATCAACCGCTATGTCGCGCAGGGCCGCGCGCAAGGCTGGGACGATCTGGAGGAACCACAGGCGCCGGCCACCGAGCACCTGCTCGACGCCTGGCAGGCGGCGCTGCTGGCCATAAACCGCCCGGGCACCGACGAACAGCAACGCCAGTTGTTCCGCGAAGCCTGGCCCCCGGCGCATCTGCCGCTGTTGCCATTGCTCGACGAACAGGCCCAGGGCATCGGCAACCTGCTGCTGCTCGACGACGGCAGCCTGCTGGTGCGCATCGGCATGCCGTTCGAGCGCGGCCAGGTGCTGCGCCTCGACGACCAGGGCGTCACCCCGGTGATCGGTGTCGAGCACTTCGGGCGCTGCCCAGGGCGGCGCTACTTCGCCCTAGGCAACGCCGAGGGGGTACGCGTGACCGATGGCTGGGGTGGCCCGCAAGTGGCCCGGCTGGCCTGGCCCCATGGTCTGGAAGGGTTACCGGCGGGTTACCCGTTCGACCCCTTCGACCTGCCGCCGACGCCCACTGCGCTGCTGCCCTTCCCCGATGGCCAGCGGGTCCTGCTGGTCAGCAGCGACGGCATCTTCGTGCTTGCCGCCGCTGGTGCCACGCGCCTGCTGCCACGCGAGGACGATATTCTCGAGGAGCTGCGCCAGGGCACTGACCCGGACGACATCGCCCTGGGCCTGACGATGGCACATGCCGCGCTGTCACCGGACGGCAGGCTGGTCGCCCTGGGCGAACAATGCGGCCGTCACCTGGTGCTCGACGAGCAGTTCAGGCGCATCGCAGAGGTCGGCCCGGCCAGCGAGTACCCGCACTTCGCGCTGTTCAACCGCCGGGGCGACCAGCTGATCCTCAATGCCTGCCACTTCTATCAGGGTGGCACCGTCGGCGTGCGGTTGGCCGACCTGCCGGGGCTGGATACCGGTTTCTACAGCAATGATCCGCGCACGCCACTGCTGCAGGACGGCGCAAGGGTCTACGCCGGGGTGGCCCGCGATGGCGAATACATCGTCGGTGACGCCCATGGCTACCTGCGCGCCTTCGGCGAGGACGGCCACGAGCACTGGCAGCACTATCTTGGTTCGACCATCAGCGCGATGGACATCAGCGCCGACGGCCGCACCCTGGTGGTGGCCAGCCATGCCGGGTTCATTTCGCAGATCGCCCTGGACCGTGGCCGACCGCAGTGGCAGATCGGCACGGGGGCGCATGGCGAGGTGCGCCGCTGGTTGTGCTGGAAAGGGTTCGACCGGCCGCTGGCCTGGTAGATCGCTGGCGCGGGCCTGCGGCAACGAATCCGTCTCAGGAAGCCGCCGTCGCCTGCCCGCCCTCCTCGACCCGCGCCGCATAACGCTGCGCCAGCACCGCGCAGACCATCAGCTGGATCTGGTGGAACAGCATCAACGGCAGGATCATTGCCCCAATGCCACCGCCGACGAACAGCACCTGGGCCATGGGCACGCCGGTTGCCAGGCTCTTCTTGGAACCTGCGAAGAGAATGGTGATGCGGTCCTCGACATTGAAGCCCAGCAGCCGCCCGAGCAGCCGCGTGCCGAGCAGCACCACCGCCAGCAGGATCCCGCACACGGCGAACAGGCCCGCCAGGTGCTGCGGCGACACCGTGTGCCACAACCCGGTCACCACCGCCTCGCTGAAGGCGGTGTACACCACCAGCAGGATCGAGCCCTGGTCCACCAGCTTCAGCCAGCGCGCATTGCGCTGGACCCAGGCACCAATCCAGCGGCGGGCGATCTGCCCGGCGACGAAAGGCACCAGCAACTGCAGGGTGATCTTCAGCACCGCATCCAGCCCGGAGCCGGTGTCGCCCGAAGCGCCCAGCAACAGCATCACCAGCAGCGGCGTGAGGAAGATCCCCAGCAGGCTCGAGGCCGCCGCGCTGCAGATCGCCGCAGGCACGTTGCCACGGGCCAGCGAGGTAAAGGCGATGGCCGACTGCACCGTGGCCGGCAAGGCGCACAGGTAGAGCACGCCCAGGTACAGCTCATTGCCCACCAGCGGCACGAACAGCGGCTTGAACGCCAGCCCCAGCAGCGGGAACAGCACGAAGGTGCAGGAGAACACCAGCAGGTGCAGGCGCCAGTGGCCGGCACCGGCGATGATCGCCTCGCGCGACAGCTTGGCGCCGTGCAGGAAGAACAGCAGGCCGATGGCCAGGTTGGTCAGCCAGCCGAACAGCACCGCGCCCTCGCCGGAACACGGCAGCACGGTGGCGATGAACACCACCCCGAGCAGGGCCAGGGTGAAGTTGTCGAACAGCATGCGCAAATATCTCATCACAGATTCCGCCTTGTCTTTGTGCAAGCCTGGACGATAAGGTCTCGGCCTTTAAGCCGCTAACGCCGGAACCCCCGTCAGTGTCGCCCAACGGACAACCCGGCGGCTGAATCACGAAAAGGAACCTTGCACCATGAAACGTCCCCCGCACCTGCTGGTGGCCACTGCCCTGACGCTGGCCGCGCCACCACTGTTGGCAGGCGACCTGCAGCACAGCGTCGATGGCGTCATCCAGCCGCTGATGCGCGAGCACGGCATCGCCGGCATGGCCGTGGCAGTGTATGCCAATGGCCAATCGCATTATTTCAACTACGGCCTGGCCGACAAGGCCCGCGGCCAGGCAGTGACCCGCGATACGTTGTTCGAGGTCGGCTCGGTGAGCAAGACCTACACCGCCACCCTCGCCGCCCTGGCCAGCGCCGAGGGCAAGCTCGACCTCGCGGCGCCCGCCAGCCGCTACCAGCCCGCCCTGGCCAAGGCGCCGATCGGCAGCGCCAGTGTGCTTGAGCTGGGCGCCTACAGCGGCGACTGCCTGCCGCTGCAGTTTCCCGACGAGGTGCAAACGCCTGAACAGACCCTGGCCTGGTTGCAGCACTGGCAACGCCGCGCCGAACCCGGCACCCAGCGCTGCTACTCGAACCCCAGCCTGGGCCTGTTCGGCGACCTGGCGGCGCGTGCGCAACAGCGGCCATTCGCCGAGCTGATGACCCAGGGGCTGCTGCCTCGGTTGGGCCTCGAGCATACCTACCTGGAAGTACCGGCCAACCTCCGGGGCCTCTATGCCCAGGGCTACGACGCCAAGGACAAGCCTGTGCGAGTCAGCCCGGGCCCTTACGCCGAGCAGGCCTACGGCATCAAGACCAGCGCCAGCGACCTGTTGCGCTATGTCCAGTTGCAACTGCAACCGGCCGCGCTCGACCCTGCCCTGCGCCAGGCCATCGCCATCACCCAGGCCGGCTACTTCCAGGTCGGCGCCATGACCCAGGGCCTGGGCTGGGAGCGCTATCCCTATCCGGTCGCCCTCGACACCCTGCTGGACTACAACGGCGCCAGGCTGGTCCGCGAGCCCAACGCCACCCACGCGCTGACCCCGGCACTGCCCGCCGAACCCGCCGCCTGGTACAACAAAACCGGCGCAACCAGCGGTTTTGGCGCCTACGTGGCATTCGTGCCGTCGAAACAGATGGGCATCGTACTGCTGGCCAACCGCAACTACCCCAACGAGGAGCGGGTACGTGTCGCGCAACGCATCCTCTCAAGCCTGGAGCCATGACGGCCGATTCCCGACGCCGGCGAACGGACTCGACAGACACAACGAAGAGGATTGTCCGACAAGATGTAGTGACTAAAAATAATCACTACAAAACGGTTGACGCCCTTCCCGCGCCTTGGGCATGATGAGGCCGTCTCCCTGATCGGGAGCGGTGGCAAGGGTGTTCCAGACGGTCTGCGCGGTAACGCAGGCCGTCCGTGGAGAGGGAAACTGCCCAGAAGGCAGCGTGAGAAAGCCCCTGTTGCGAAGCTGCTGTAGCAGCCTTGGTTAGCGCGCTACATGGTGTGGCGCCAATGTGAACTTCAGACGAACTTCACCAACGAATGTGAGTAATGGGGGCTTTATGATGAACTTGAACAACAATCCAACCATCGACCAACTGGCCCAGCTGTTCGCCGCGCGCAAGGACAGCCTCGACGACCACCTGCTGTGGGTCAGCCAATCCGGCGAGGTCCGCCTGGATCGCCTGCCGCCGAACACGGTCGAAGACGAGTTCGAATCGCACATGCCCAGCATGCGCGCCCGTTTCAAGGTCTACCGCCGTGGCCAGGGCTACGTCGGCAAGAAGGCCGCCGCCGACACCTCCTTCGTCGGTCGCGTACTCGAGACCCTGCAACAAGAATGGCCGACCGCCCGCGAGCGGCAGGCAATCAAGGTGATCGACGCGTTGAACTGATCCCGCGGCTTTACACCGTTTCTTGAGCCCGGCCCGACAAAGGCCGGGCTTTTTCATGCCTGGCGCCTGCGCGGCATCGCTTCGGGCAGCGGCAAGGCGCCCGTGGCCAGGGCGCGGGCACGGTCAACGCCCCACACCAGGGCCCGTGTCATGGTTTCGCCCGGACGCGAGGGGTAGTACTCCTCCAGCAGTGCCTTGCCGTCGCGGGCGTACAGCCCGAGAAACAGCTGCGTGGCGCCAACCCTGGACAGGCGCACCTGCACATCGATGCTGGTGCCGTCGCTCAACTCCTCGTCATGGCTGCGGCTGTGCAACTGCGCATCGGCCCATTGCCAGTAGGTCTCTTCCCTGATTCGCATTGAAGTCGATACTCCGTGTCTGACATGCCGCGCAAGAAAAGCACAGCCTCGAGCCGGCGGCGAGGGGGACGCGCCGATACCATGAGCGGGATCAAGAAATGGCGGGAAATGCGTGCCGTTGGGCGGTTTTGCAGTGTTCGGACCAACATGATCGCGGGGCAAGCCCGCCCCCACAGATTTCTAGCAAGGTCTGTGGGAGCGGGCTTGCCCCGCTAATGTGCTGTTTCACTTTTTCGACGGGACACGCGGCGTGAACCGCCCCTTCTTGGCCCGTTGCAGGTGCGCCGGCTGCAGTTGCTCCGATTCGTCCAGGGTCATGTTGGCAAAGCCCAGGCGCAAGGCCGCTTGCCCGCAGCGCACCTGGCTGTTGATCGGAAACGCATCGTTCAGGTCTTCAAAAAAAGATTCGCTCATGCCCTGACTCCCTCCAATGGCGACCGTGCCGGCAGGCAATGCACCTGCCTAGTGAAGCAGCGGCCCGTTGAAGTGAGACTAGTCGGTCATTTGCAGACCAGCCGGACAAAACCTCCTTGCCCGACCAGTGGCAACTGGCCTTACTTCAACCGCACCGCCGTACCGGTGGCGAACACCACGACCATGCCGCCCTGCACCGACGGCATGCTGATCTCGAAGTCCACGCCTACCACCGCATCGGCTTGCAACTGCCGTGCCCGCGCCACAAGCTCCTCGGTGGCCTGCTCGCGGGCCAGCTTCAGCGCACTCTCCAGGGTCTGCGAACGGCCACCGAAGAAGTCGCGAAAGCGTGCGAAGAAATCGCGCACGAAGTTGATCCCCTGCACCGATTCGGCGCTGACCACACCGAGGTATTCGGCAACGGGGCGGCCTTCGAGCTGGCTGGTGGTGCTGATGATCATGGGTGAAGCTCCTGGAACAAGACAAAAGAGCACGATCCTAACAAATCCACTGCAGCCAAATTACACAAGCAACTTCTTGAATAATGATTTTCCGGCTCCTAGACTCCCAACGCAGGATCACGCAAGGAGCCTTCATGACCGCCATCCCCGAACAGCCCCCCGCACGCTGGAGCGAACTGCTCAGCGGCGGCAACGCGCTGCGCTCGATCGCCCTGGCCGGCGGGGTCGCCCTGCACGCCGTCAATGTCTATATCGTCACCACGCTGCTGCCCACGGTGATCGACGAAATCGGCGGGTTGGCCTTCTATGCCTGGAACACCACCTTGTTCGTGGTGGCCTCGATCATCGGCTCGACCCTTTCCACCCGTTTGCTCGCTCGCGGCGGGCCACGGGTCGCCTATCTGCTCGCACTGCTGGTGTTCACCCTCGGTTCGGCAGTGTGCGCAATGGCCACCAGCATGCCGCTGCTGCTGGTCGGGCGCAGCGTGCAGGGCCTGGGCGGTGGCATCCTGTTCGCCTTGAGCTATGCACTGATCCACCTGGTGTTCGAGACCCGCCTGTGGCCCCGCGCCATGGCCCTGGTCTCGGCAATGTGGGGGGTGGCCACGCTGTGCGGCCCGGCCGTGGGCGGCGTGTTCGCCGAGGGCGGGCACTGGCGCTGGGCATTCTGGTCGCTACTGCCGGTGGCCGCCGCCCTGGCGCTGATCGTCTGCCTGCGTCTGCCGGCGCGCCAGGCGCTGGACGACAATGGCGCACGCCCGGCCTATGGCCTGATCGCCTGCCTGGTGGCCTCGGTGTTGGCGATCTGCGCGGCCAGCCTGGCCGACTCATTGTGGGTCAATCTGGCCGGGATCGTCGCCGGGCTGGCCATCGCCGCGCTGATCGCCCGCCTCGATCCCCGTGCCCGTCACCACCTGCTGCCCACCGGCGCCTACAGTCTCAGGCAACCGATGGGCGCGCTGTTCGCCATGATGTGCCTGCTGGTGGCGGCCATCACCACCGAGATCTATGTGCCCTATTTCCTCCAGCGCATCCATGGCTTCGGCCCCCTGGCCGCGGGCTACCTGACGGCCGTGATGGCCGCCGGCTGGACGGTCGGCGCCCTGGCCAGCGCCGGGCGTGACCGCGATGGCGGCGCCTGGCAGATCCGCTGCGGCCCGCTGCTGGTGGTCCTGGCGCTACTGGCCCTGGCTCTGCTGACACCCGCCGTGACGTGGGTGGCCAGCACGCCGGGCCTGGCCGTGTTTGCCCTGGCCCTGGCCGGCGTGGGCCTGGGCATCGGCCTGGGCTGGCCGCACTTGCTTACCCGCGTGCTGCAAGCGGCGCGCCCCGGCGAGGAAAACCTCGCTTCGGCCTCGATCACCACCGTGCAGCTGTATGCCACCGCGCTGGCCGCGGCCCTGGCCGGCCTGGTAGCCAACAGCGCCGGGCTGGTCGAGCCCGGTGGCGTCGAGGGCGCGCGCCGGGCGGCATTGTGGCTGTTCGCCGTATTCGCCTGCGCACCGCTGCTGGCCCTGCCATTGGCGCTGCGCCTCACCTCTGAACGCAAGGAGTGACCATGAAGGAATCCAAGGAAGTCTACGAGCGCATCAGCGAGCAGTTCGAAGACTTCACCAGCCACGCCAGCCAGCGCGGGGTCGAGGTCGACACCTTTCGCTACATGGCCGGCGAAGTGATCGGCGAGGAGATCCTCGACCTGGCCTGCGGCCATGGTTTCTTCAGCCGCCGCCTGAAGGACTGGGGCGCGGCGCGGGTGCATGGGGTGGACATCTCGCCGAGCATGATCTATCAGGCGCGCCAGGCCAACGACGGCATCGCCTACGAAGTGCGCGACGTGGCGCAGATGGGCCAGATCGGCCAGTTCGACAAGGTCACTGCGGCATGGTTGTTCAACTACGCCGGCAGCGTCGAGGAGCTGCGGCGCATGTTCGAAAGCGTCGCCCTCAATCTCAAGCCGTCCGGTCGATTGATTGCCTACACCGCCAACCCGGCCTTCGACCTGGCCCGTGGCAACTTCACCGAGTACGGCATCCGCGTACTGGACGAACAGCCGGTCGAAGGCGGCTTTCGCTGCCAGGGACAGTTCATGAGCACGCCGCCGGCGGACTTCACCTACTACCGCTGGCACAAGGCGGTCTACGAGCAGGCCGCCCATGACGTGGGCCTGCGCAATGTGCGCTGGATCGCCCCGCTGATCAGCGGCATCCGCAAGAAGGCGCATCCGCCGGGGTATTGGGACCTGTTCGAACAGAACAGCCTGCAAGTCGGGTTGATCTGCAGCCGCTGAGATCGCTGGCGCCGCTAACGCGGCGCATCGCCGGCAAGCCGGCTCCCACACCGATCGCGGCCAACCTCAAGCCATGCGCCATCCCGTAGGAACCGGCTTGCCAGCGATGGGACGCACAAGGCGTCCCCGCTCAGACCTGCACCAGCCACTCATCCACCAGCCCTTGGCGCGCCAGAGCCTCGCACCACGCCGGCTGCGCCTCGACCTGGACTTCATTGCAGTCGAGCTCGTACAACGCTTGCAACACCCGCCGCGCATCGACCTCCTCGATCACCTGGCAGCGCGCCCGGGCATAGCGCCCGTCACGCATCGCCTGCGCCGCATGCAGCACCAGCGTCGGTGCAAGGCCATCCAGCACCTTGGCCGAGGCAGGGCAATCGAGCCCCTGATCGACCACCACCCGCAACGGAGTCACCGGCTCGACTCGCTGTGCCGGTACCTGCGCCAGCAACGACGGGTCGCAGGCCTTGACCCAGTCACAGGTGGTCAACAACGCCGACGCCCTGCCCCGCCAGTGCTCCAGCGGCGCCTGCTCGTCGCAATGGCTGAGCATCGCGCCCTCACCCATCGCGCCGATGGCCAGCGCCGCCGGCCGCAACACCCGCACCCAGGGGCGCTGGCGCTCGATGCGCGAGAAAAACCCGCGATTGAGTGCTCGCGCCGTGGGACAGGGCATGGCCTCGACCGCGATGCCCGCTTCGCGCAGCCGAACCGCACCGATGCTCTGCGACGCATCGGCACTGGCCGTGACCACCCGGCGCACCCCGGCGGCCACCAGGGCATCGGCACACGGCGGGGTGCGCCCATGGTGACCACAAGGTTCGAGCGTCACATAGGCGGTGGCCCCCCGCGCCGCCGGGCCTGCCTCCTGCAAGGCGTGTATCTCGGCATGGGCGTGGCCGGCGCGCTGGTGCCAGCCGCGCCCCACCACCTGGCCATCGTTGACGATCACGCAGCCGACGCGCGGGTTGGGCATGGTGCTGTACAGGCCCTGGCTGGCAAGCGCCAGGGCCATGTCCAGGTAATGGCGGTCGAGCGCACTCACGTGCGGACCAGCGCCAGCAGATAGCGGGCCTCGCCATGCTGACGCTCGATCACCTCCAGGCCCTGCCAGGTGAAGCCGTGGGCCTCCAGTGTCTGGCGGATGCCATCGTCGGTGAAGAAATAGCCCTGGCGCTGGTTGTCCATTTCCCGCCACCCCGCCTCGGGGTGGGCATCATCAACCCCGAACACGTTCAGCCCCACCAAGGCGCCGGGGCGCAGCAGCCGGCGCACATGGGCCAGGTAAGGGCCCCATTCATCCGGGTGCTGGTGGTGGAAGCAGCCGTTGTCCAGGGCCGCGTCGAACACCGTTCCCGGCGCCGGTTGCCAGTCCTGCATGGCCTTGTTCACCAGGTCCAGGCGATCGCCCCAACGCTTGCGCAGCAACGGCCAGCTGGAGTTCTCGACGATATCCAGCCCGGTGACGCGGTGCCCGGCGAGGATAAAGGTGGAGGCGTCGCGGCCGCGACCCACGCCGATATCCAGCACATGCTGGTCGCCCTGTGGGTCGAGCCGTTCAAGGAAGGCCTGGGCCGCCTGGATCATGCCGACATCCCACGACCACTCGTCCTCGCCATGGCTGTAGCGGTGCACGAACGAGGTGTCGAGGGCCTTGCGGTAGTCGCCCTGGGGCATGAAGTCGCTTGCTTGCTTGCTCATCGTGCTGCTCCTTCAGGATGCCAGGCGGGCGTCGATGCCGTAGATGCGCCCGTCATAGGAACTGGCCAGGAACGCATCGCTGGCCGCGTCATGGGTCAGGCAGGAAATGCCGCTGGCGGTGGGTCGCTGTACCGGCAGCCAGCGCCGCGAGGCCAGGTCGAACAGCGCCACGGTACCGTTGTAGGCGGCGGTGGCGATCACCCGGCCATCGCTGGAGGCAGCGATGCATTTGATCGAGTGCTGGTGCGGCGAATCGAACACCTCGTCGCCGGTCTCCAGCCACAGGCGCAACTTGAGGTCGCGGCCGATGCTGGCGAAACCGCCGGTGATCGGGCAGCAGCCGTTGGAAATGCGGGTGTGCGCCGCCTCGATGTGCCGCACGCAGCTGAAGTCGGCGATGCTGTGCAACGCGGCGTCGGCCGAGGCGCAGACGCTGAACAGGTGACGCTCGTCGGCGGCCACGCCCTTGATCGCGTTGTCGTGCATGGGGATCGACGCCACCAGGCGCAGGCCGCCCTTGCCGTCATGGCCGAACACCAGGCCTTCGCCGGTGTAGGTGCCGATCAGCGCCAGGTCCTCGCCCTGCTTGACGAAGGTGGCGCCACAGTTGAGCGGCGAACGGTGCTGGTAGAGCATGCGCCCGGACAGGCCATCGAACACCTGGCCCATCTGACCACCGGTCAGCAGCAGCGGCCCGAACGGCAGGAGGAAGTTGCACAGGCTGCCGACACAGGTCACCGGCTGGTCGTCACGGTGCAGGATACCGGCGTCGCCGATGCTGTACTGGCGCTCTTCGCTGCGCACTACGGCATTGATACTCACCGCCGGCTCGATGCCCGACACCTGCCACTGGTCCTGCTCGTAGTTCCAGGTGGCGTAGCGCGAGCCGAAGGTGGCGAACACCAGTTGCTCGTCGCCGACGAAGGCGCAGCTGCGTGGCCAGACGATGCTCGGCAGTGCGGTGCTGCGGCGCTTGACCAGGTTGCGCCCGGCGTCGAAGGTCCAGAGTATCGCCGAGCGATCGTAGCTCAGGCTCACCAGCAGGCGTTTGTCGTCGTTCCAGACAATGCGCTTGATCCCTGCGGCGTGGGCCGCCACGGTCTGCACCTGGCCGTCGGCGATGATCGAGATGCGCCCCTCGTCATCGCCGGCGAACACCACGCCTTCGCGGGTGATGGCGATGGTATCGGTTTCCACGCCGCCGATGTCCACCTCGTCGCATTGCTGGCCGCTGCGGGTGTCCCACTGGCGCACGGTGCCGTCATCGCTGCTGGAGATCAGGCGCTGGCCATCCGGCGACCAGACCACCGAGATCACGTCGGCCTGGTGGCCATGGAATGCCTGCAGCTGCACGCCATCGAGGTCGAAGATGCGCAGCACGTGGTCGCGCGAACAGGTCGCCACGCGCAGGCTGTCGGGCGAGAACACCGCCATCTCGACGTCGTCGTTGTGCCCTTGCAGCACGGCCTTCAGGCGCATGCTCGGCACTTCCCAGATACGCGCGGTGTAGTCGCTGCTGGCGCTGACCAGGTGCTTGCCGTCGCTGCTGAAGGCGCACTGGTTGGCCAGGTGGTCATGGTGCACACGGTGGATCGGCTCGCCGGTGGCCGCGTTCCACAGGATCACCTGGTTGTCGTAGCCTGCGGTGGCGACGAAGTGCGCGGCATGGGCGGCGATACCGCTGATAGGGCCAATGTGTTTCATCGAAAGATCCTTTTTCGCTGGGGGTCAGAGCTTGATCGAATGGGCGGACTTGACGGCCTTCGCCTGCAGGTAGTTGCGGTTGTGGTTGGTCAGGAACACCCCGGTGGGTACCTGCTCGATCACATCGATGCCGCCGGCGCGTAACTGGGCGACCTTCTCCGGGTTGTTGGTCAGCAGCCGGCACTGGTCCACGCCCAGGGCGCGCAGGATCTGCACGGCAGGGTCGAAGGAGCGTGAGTCGGCCAGGTGGTTGAGGCGCAGGTTGGCTTCGTAGGTGTCCAGGCCCGAGTCCTGCAGCAGATAGGCCTCGAACTTCGAGTACAGGCCGATACCGCGCCCTTCCTGGCGCAGGTAGATCAGGTAGCCGCCGACCTCCTTGAGGGTGCGCAGGGCCTCCTGCAGCTGCGGGCCGCAATCGCAGCGCTGCGAGCCGAACACATCGCCGGTGATGCATTCGGAATGCACCCGCACCAGCGGCACGTCGCACTGATCGCGCCCGATACCCACGGCGAAATGCTCCTGGTCACGCTCGAAGCCGTGGAAGCCGAAGAAATGAGCATCGACATCGCCGCCGAGGATGGAAATCGGCACGATGGTGTGAAGCGAAACATCCTTGTTCATGGAATCAGACCTCTTGCACGGAAGACGGAAAAACTCAGTTGTGGTTTTCAACCAGGCGCAAACCCATGACGTAGATCGGTCGCGGGTAACGCCCGTGGCGGCGCGCGGTACGCGCCAGGTCGCGGAAACGGGTGAAGCTGCCACCACGGGCCACGCGGTGGGTGCCAACATCGAGCACCAGGTCGTCCTCGATGCGGGGGCCACCGGGGTAAGGCTGGTAGTCCTCGGCAACGTACTCCTCCACGTTGCCGGCCATGTCCAGCACGCCGAACGGCGAGGCCGCATCGATGAACACACCGACCGGCGTGCTGTCCAGATAGCCCAGCTCGGCAGTGTTGGCGTGCTCGACCTGGTAGGCGTCGCCCCAGGGGAACTGGCGCCCTTCAGCACCGGCGGCGGCATACTCCCACTGCGCCTCCGTGGGCAGGGCGAAGCGCCGGCCGGTACGCTCGCTGAGCCAGCGGGCATAGGCATCGGCATCGCTGGCCGAAACGCTGTACACCGGGTGGTTGGCATGGTGCCGTGGGTAACGGCCGAAGGCCCAGCCGTCGGGGATGCCGGCATGACCGCTGTCGAGCAGGAACTGGCGATACTCCTGGTGCGTCACCGGGAAGCGGGCGATGCGGAACGCCGCCAGCTCGACCGCATGGCGCGGGGTCTCCTTTTCGATCCAGCTGCGGTCCAGGCCCAGCCCGTCGAACTGATCCATCACCTGCGCCACCGCGCCTGGGTCCAGGCCGATGTGCACACGCGCCGCGGGAATGTCGATCATGTCCGGGGCGAAGGTGTCGATGCGTGGATCACCGCGCAACGCCAGCACCTCGCCGGCGCCGATGCGACGCGCCAAAGGCTGGCGCGGCTGTTCCAGGATGGCGAGCAGGACGTCCAGCGGAGCCTGGAGCAGATCGGCGAACGCTTCGCCGACCTTGGCCTGCAGGGGATGCTCCTGGTACTGCTCGGAATAGCCCATCAACGCCCGGTCACTGACATCCTTGGGCAACGGGCTGGGCAGCCGTGGCCAATGCCACTGTTTGTAGCTGTTCATGCGAATACCTGCCTGGGCACACACCTGCGCGCGCAAAGGCACGGCAGGCGTGTGACGACGTGGGGTCAGAGACGGTCGAGGAGCAACCGCGGGTTGCTTTCGATCATCTCCACTTCGGCGCTGTACACCTCGATCACCAGCCCATCGGGGTCTTCGAAGTAGACGGCGCTGCGCACGTTGTCCGGCCCATGGTGATAACCCGGCGCCGGGCCGTTGCCCTTGACCAGCTTGATGGTGCCGGCGGCGGTGACCTGGTCGGCAATGCGCCTTACATCCTCGGGTAGTGCCCGTATGCCGATGTGGTAGCCGGCCGGGTAGCTGAACGACTCGCTCTGTTCGATGAAGAAGTCGAAGCCGTTAAGCTCCATGACTGCCTTGCGCGGGCCGAGGTTGTAGCAGTAGTTGGCGCCGAGTATGTCGCTGTAGAAGGCCTTGGACGCCTCCAGGTCGCGGGTCAGGATGTTCACGTGGTTCATTTCCGGACGCTGCCTGGCCCGCGCCGCCTCGTCCAGCTCCAGGCCGTCGAGGGAACGCCACAGTTTGGTTGCCGCGGCGAACTTGGCGAAGCCCGCCAGCCAGTCCTTGATCGCCACCCCGGGTACCTGCCCGCTGGCGATATCCAGCGGGTACGGGTAGAGGAAGCCCTGGCTGGCCTGCTGCCACTGGGCGATCACCCCCGTGGCGGACGGCAGCTGCGCCAGCGTGCCTTGCACCCGCACCAGCACCAGCGCGGTATTCCGGCACAGCCCGGCGGCCTCACTGAGCAGGGTGTTCAGCGCCGTGGGGGGCGTGGCGCTGTCGAGCAACAGGCAGACCGCGTCCACCGGACCCTGGCCGACCGGCTTCTGGCTGACCTGCAGGCTGAAACCCGCTGCGGCCGCGGCGCTGCCCAGGCTGTCCAGGGCCTGGGCAGCGGCGTCACCGAGCGGCGCGGCGTGCAATGCCAATAGACGCAACATCAGGCAGCCCTCCGCCCGATCAGCAGGGTGTAGCGGCCGATCGGTTCCTGCTCCACCGTGAGCCCCGCCGCTGCCATGCTGTCGATCAGGTAACGGCTGGGGTGCAGTTCACCGTTGACCGTGTTGAGCATCATGTGCAGGGAGAAGTCGGCCGACAGGGCCGGATGAATCTCATCGTCTTCCAGGGCCATGCTCAGCACCAGCAGCGCGCCGTCGCCCTCGACCATGCCAGCGGCGCCAGCGATCAGGGTGCGCACCTGCTCGCGGGTGAAGTAGTGCAGGCAGTCGTTGAGCATCACCACATCGGCGCGCTCGCCCTGGTACTGGGCCAGGTCCAGCAGGTTGCGGGCATGGAAACCCAGGCGCTCGTCGAGTCGGTACTTGGCGAAGGTGGCCGCGGCCGCCTCGCGGGTGGGCTCCAGGTCCCAGACCTCCCCTTTGACCTGCGGATGGCGGCTGGCGATCTCGGCCAGGTAGGTGCCGTGGCCGCCGGCGAGGTCGATCACCCGACGGGCCTTGTCGAACAGCGGCAGGTCACGCAGCACGTCCACCATCGGCTGGCTGAAACGGACCATGGCGTCGTTGAAGGCATCGCGGGCCGCCAGGTCGTGCTTGAAGCGATTTTCCTGCTGGAAGTCCAGCGAATCGCGGCTGCGCAGGACTTCGTCCAGGCGTGGCCAGTTGTGCCACTGCAGGCGCTGATGGTCGATGATCGGGCCGATGAACTCGGCGCTGTCGCTGACCAGGAAACGCTGGCTCAGCGGCAGGTTCTCGAAGCCTTGTGCGGTGCGCTTGAGCAGGCCCATGGCCACCAGCGCGTTGAGGAAGATACGGCCCTTGTTCGGCACCCAACCCAGCGCATCGCTCAATGCCTCGGCACCGACTGGCTGGCGGGTGTGGTCGAACACGCGCTGGGCCAGCGCCGAATGCAGGATGGCGGACTGGCGGTACTGGTCGGAGAGCTTCACCAGGTCGACCACGCCCTGCAGGCTGCTCACTTCATCGGCGTGTTCATAGATGGTCACGGGTTTCTGGGCATTCATGCACTCACATCCCTGTCGAGTTGTTGTTTGATGGGCCCATGCCCGGCATTTGCCAGCAAGGTGTTGACGCACTTGCACGCACCCCTCCCTGGGACCGGCAAGCACAGGCTCCGCAGATCAGCCTAGACGCGGATCTAATAAATACAACTAATACCTTTTATATTTTTATCGCATATAAATTTTCTCATCGATAATCGTTCCCCCTTGCACAAATCACCGCGAATCCGGGCTATCCTTCGCCCACTTGCCTGCGCAAAGGATGGCCCAGGAGAGTGCCCGATCCGCTCATTCACGCCCGGTTTCCAGCGCTCCATGACCTCGACCACCGTAGATTCGAACTGCACCGCCGACCGCATCCTGTTCCTGCTCAAGACCCGCGGGCCGCTCAAGACCGCCGATCTTGCCCAATTGCTCGCCATCACCTTCGAAGCCGCCCGCCAGCAGGTGCAGAAACTGCAGGCGGCCGAGCTGATCAGCGGCATCAGCGTGCCGGCCAAGGGCGCCGGGCGGCCCTCGCAGAAATGGGCGTTGACCGCCACCGCCCAGCGCCGCTTCCCCGATTCCCACAGCGTGCTAACCCTGCAACTGATCGAGAGCGTCGAGCAGGTGTTCGGCAGCGATGGCGTCGACCGCCTGATCAGCCGCATGGAAGACAGCAACAGCCGCGAGTATCAGCAAGCCTGCGCAGGAGCCGAAAGCCTGGAAGACAAGGTGCGCATCCTTGTGCAATTGCGTGAACGCGCAGGCTACATGGCCGAGATCCAGGCCGACGGCGACAACTGGCTGATCGTCGAGAACCACTGCCCGATCTGCATTGCCGCCACCCGTTGCCAAGGGTTCTGCCGCAGCGAGCTGCAGGTGTTCCAGGCGGCAATCGGTGAGCAAGGGCTGGTGGAGCGCTGCGAGCACCTGATCTCGGGGGACCGGCGCTGCGTCTATCGCATCTCGCCGCGGTAGCCCGCCCCCAGGCAGTGCTCGTCACGCCGCTCCATCAGATCCGCCGCCTGCCCTTGAGCGCCGGGATGGTGGTCTGGGCGATCTCCACCTGTACCTGCTCGCGGCGGGTATTGGCCGCGAGGCCCGCCAAGGTCGGCTGGCTGAACAGCAACCGCGCATCGGCGTGCAAGCCGGCCTGGCGCATGCGTGCCACCAGGCTGACCGCCAGCAGTGAATGCCCGCCCAGCTCGAAGAAGTTGTCGTCGCGACCGACCTGCTCGATCTTCAGCACTTCGGTCCAGATCTGCGCCAAGGCCTGCTCCAGCTCATCACGCGGTGCCTGGTAGGCCCGGCTGATCACCGCCGCAGCGCCTGGCACCGGCAAGGCGTTGCGATCGACCTTGCCATTGGCGCTCAGCGGCAGCTCGGCCAGCAGCACGTAGGCCGACGGCACCATGTAGGCCGGCAGGCGCGCCAGCAGGTAGCCACGCAACGCCTCAGGTGTTGGCGCGTCGTGGTTATCGCGGCAGCTGGCATAGGCCACCAGGCGATCCTCGCGCACCAGCACCACGGCCTGGCCAAGGGCCGGGTGGCTCGCCAGTAGAGCCTCGATCTCGCCTGGCTCGATACGCAGGCCATTGAGCTTGACCTGGAAATCGTTGCGCCCAAGGAACTCCAGTTCGCCATCGGCGCGGTAACGCACCAGGTCGCCGGTGCGATACAGCCGGTCACCGGCCACGAACGGGCTGGCGATGAAGCGCTCGGCCTGCAGTGCCGGCAAGCCCAGGTAACCACGGGCCACGCCGATACCGCCGATGTGCAGCTCGCCGGCGCACCCCATGGGCACCGGGCGGTCATGGGCGTCGAGCACATACAGGCGGGTGTTGCCGATTGGCCGCCCGATCGGTGGGGCGACGACGGGCAGTGGCTGCTGCGGTTCCAAGGTCCAGGCGGTGCTGTCGACGGTGGCCTCGGTGGGGCCATAGACGTTGTGCAGGCGCACCCGGGGCAGTCGCTCGCGCACGCGCTGCGCCAGTGCCAGGGTCAGTTCGCCGCCCCCGCAGAACAGATCGCGCAGGCTGGTGCAGCGCTCTACGCCCGGGGTGTCGAGGAAGGCATGCAACAAGGCCGGCACGAACTTTACGGTGGTCACCTGGCGGGCCTGGATCAGTTGCACCAGGTAGGCCGGGTCACGGTGCCCGTCAGGGCGCGCCAGTACCAGGCGCAGCCCCGCGCACAATGGCCAGAACAGCTCCCATACCGAGCCATCGAAGCTGAACGGCGCCCGTTGCAGCAACCCGTCATCGGCCTGCGGCGGGCACAGGTCGCTGCCCCAGCGCATCAGGTTGCACAGCCCGCGGTGCTCGACCATCACGCCCTTCGGCGTGCCGGTGGTGCCTGAGGTATACATGACATAGGCCAGGTGCCCGCCGCCAAGCTCCGCCAGCGCGGGCGCCTGGTCGCTGTGCGCCTGCCAGGCGCCCTGGTCCAGGTCCACCAACGGTGTTTGCTGGCCATCGAACAGGCCGCGGGTGGCGCCCTGCACCAGCAGCGCCAGCGGTGCGCTGTCGGCGAGCAGGTAGTGCAGGCGCTCGTCGGGGTAGTCAGGATCCAGCGGCACATAGGCACCACCGGCCTTGAGCACGCCCAGCAGGCCGACGATCAGCGCCACGCCACGCTCGAGGCATACGGCGACCCGCGTGTCGGGCCGCACGCCGAGGCCTATCAAGTGGTGCGCCAGGCGATTGGCCTTGGCATCGAGCTCGCGGTAGGTCAGTTGCGTCTGCTCGGTCTGCAGCGCCACGGCATCCGGCGCGCGCCTCACCTGAGCGGCGAACATGGCCGGCAGATGCGGGTATCCAGGGTCCAGCGCCACCTCGGTGGCGTTGACGGTCTCCAGCAGGTAGCGGCGTTCATCCTCCGGCAAGGTCGACAGCGATTCGAGCGCCACCGGGGCTTGGCCGGCCAGCGCCTCGGCCAAGCCCCGCAGCGCGCACGACACATGCCCGAGCACGCGCTCGGCGCCCAGTTCACGGGGCGCACGCACACTCAGGCGCAAGGTGTCGCCCTCCTCGTCCACGGTCAGCACCAGGGCATGGCTGTGCACCTCGCTGGCCTCGAGCAGCGACACGCCCGGCAACGACACAGTCTGCGCCGCGCCATGCCGATAGTTGAGCAGGCTGTCGAACAGTGCCACGCCGGCTGGCAGGCCGCTGCAACGCTGGGCCAGGACCAATGGCGCGTCCTCGTGCCCGAGCAGCGCCGCCAGTTGGCTATGGGTACCGGCCAGGGCCTGGGCCACGCTGCGCCCGGCCAGCGACACGCGCAGCGGCAGGCTGTTGATGAACATGCCCAGCGCCCGGTCGGCGCCCTCGCCGGCCATCACCCGGCCCAGCAGCACGGTGCCGAAGACCACCTCGTCACGGCCGCCCAGCGCCCCTAGTACCTGCGCCCAGGCCAGGTGCATCAGGCTGCCAAGGCCGACATCGTGCTGGCGCGCGCGCTGGCGCAGGGTGGCGGCCAGGGCCTCGGGCACGGTGATGGCGCAGGTCTCGACCTGCGCCCCCCCTTGCGGCCCTTCAGCCATGCCGGCCAGCCGGGGCGGCGCCAGCACCCCGGCCAGGGCCTCGCGCAGGTACCGTTCATGGCTGGCCTGCCGGCGCTCATCGCGGCTCAGCGCAACATAGTTGCGGTAAGCCACCGGAACAGGCAGGTCATGGCCTTCGCCTGCCATCAGCGTCGCCAGCTCGGCGAGCAGCACCTGCACCGAGACCGCGTCGTTGACCAGGTGGTGGAAATGCAGCAGGCCCAGCCATCGCGCCTGCACGCTGTCCTCGACACAGGCCAGGGCCATCATCGGTGCCTGGCGCAGGTCAAGCCGCAGCCCCTGTTCGCGTAGCCGCGTGGCCGCATCGCCCGGGCCGGGCCCAAGCACGCTCAATGGCAGCCAAGCCTGGCGCCACACCACCTGCTGGGGCTGTGCCAGGCCTTCCCAGGCCAGGCTGGTGCGCAGGATGTCGTGGCGCTCGATGACCCGGGCCAGGGCCTGGTTGAACGCCTCCAGCGCCGCCCTGCTGTCGAAGGCGAAGAGCGCCTGCTGCAGGTAGGGATCGCGCTCGTCGGTGAGGTGATGGTACAGCAGCCCTTCCTGCAACGGCGCCAGGGGGTAGATCTCCTGCACATTGGCCGCGCCGCCCGGAACCGTGCCGACGATCTGGTCGATGCTGGCCTGGTCGAGGTGGGTCAAGGCCAGCATCTCGGGGGTGATGCGCTGGCAACCCGGCGCCACGCGGTTGGCCGGTACCGCTTGCGCGGGGGCGCTGCCGAGCGACGCGGCGAGGCTGGCCAGGGTCGGCTGGCCGAACAGCACCTGGGCATCGGCGTGCAGCCCTGCCTGGCGCATGCGCTCGATCAGGCGTACCGCCAGCAGCGAATGGCCACCCAGTTCGAAGAAGTGATCATGCCGCCCGATCTGCTCTACCTCCAGCAGCTCGGCCCATAGCGCGGCCAGGCGCTGCTCGAGCTCGCCCTGCGGCGGCTCGTGGGTACGCCGCACCGAGGCCTCGCTGTCCGGTGCCGGCAAGGCGCGACGGTCGAGCTTGCCATTGGCGGTCAGCGGCCAGGCCGCCATCGCCACATAGGCCGAAGGCAGCAATGCCGCGGGCAAGCGGTCGCGCAGGTGCTCATGCAGGTCCAGCGGGGTCAGTACCTGCTCGGCGACATACCAGGCCACCAACTGCCCGTCACGCAGCAGTACCACGGCCTCACGCACGGCCGCGTGGCTCGCCAGCGCACTCTCGATCTCGCCCAGCTCCACCCGCACACCGCGGATCTTCACCTGGTCGTCACTGCGGCCCAGATACTCCAGGGTGCCCTCGGGCAACCAGCGCACCAGATCCCCTGTGCGGTACATCCGCGCGCCAAGCTGCTGGGCGAAAGGGTCGTCAAGGAAGCGTTCGGCGGTGAGCTCGGGGCGGTTCAGGTAACCACGGGCGACCCCCGCGCCACCAATGTACAACTCGCCCACGGCGCCCACCGGCAATTCTCGCCCCTGGGCATCCAGCACGTACAGGCGCGCATTGGCCACCGGCGCGCCGATATGCAGCACCTGCCCGGGGTGCACCTCGCCAGCGCTGGCGACCACCGTGGCCTCGGTCGGGCCGTAGTTGTTGATGATCCGGCAACCCCGCTCCCGGGCCAGGCGCCGCAGGCGGTCGCCGCCGACCAGCAAGGTCTGCAAGGTCGGGTGTGGCTCGCCCTGGGCGAAGGCGTGCTCGGCCACTGGCGTGGGCAGGAAGCTGACCTGCAACGGCTGGGCGCGCCACCAGCGCAACAGCGCATCGATATCCTCGCCCCCTTCGCCCACCGGCGCCAGGTGCAGCGTCGCGCCGGCGCACAGGGCTGGCCAGACTTCCCAGGCCATCGCATCGAAGCCGAAGCCGGCCAGGCTGGAGGCATGGCTGCCCGCGTGCAGGTCAAAGGCAGCGCAGTGCCAGTCGACCAGATTGGCCAGCATGCGGTGCTCGACCATCACGCCCTTGGGTTGGCCGGTGGAGCCGGAGGTGTAGATCACGTAGACCAGGTTGGCGCCGGACAGCTGGGCTACCTGGGGGTTGGCCAGCCCTGCCCTGGCCGATGGCAAGCGGTCCAGCTCGATCACCGGCACGCTCGTGGCCGGCAGGCGGTCACGCAGGCCCGAGAGGGTCAGCACCACCTTCGGCGCGCAGTCATCGATCAGGTACTGCAGGCGCTCGCTCGGGTGCGCCGGGTCCACCGGCACATAGGCCGCGCCAGCCTTGAGCACCGCGAGCAAGCCGACCAGGGTCTCCAGGCCGCGCCGGGCGAGCACCGCCACCCGCTGCTCTGGCAGCACGCCCATGGCCAGCAGTTGCGCGGCCAGCTGGTTGGCGCGGTCGTTCAACTCTCCATAACTCAGGCTGCGCCCCTGATGCACGGCGGCCGTCGCCTCGGCGCGTGTTGCGGCCTGGGCCTCGATACGGCGGTGAACCAAGGCTGGGCCCTCGGGGCCTTGGGCGGTGGCGTTCCACTGACGCAGGCGCTGGTGTTCCTCGGCAAGCAACAGGTCGTAGCTGTCGATGCCCGCCTGCGGTTGCTCGAGCCCTTGGGCCAGCACATGAAGCAAGCGCGCGCTGAACACTTCGACCTCCTCGGACGCCAGCCAGGCCTGGTTGTACACCAGGTGCAACCAGGCCTTGCCATTGTGCGGATTGCTGCGCAGGTAAATCGACAACGGGGTGGGCTCGTGGTCGTTGCACACTTTGACGCTGTGTGCGCCGAGGCTGCCGTAACGCAAGTCGTGACCCTCTTCCTCGTAGGACACGGTGATCTCGAACAGCTGCCCACGGGCCTCGCGGGACAGGCCCAGCGCACGGTTGAGCTCGCTCAGCGGCAAGCGCTGGTGGCGCAGGTCGCGCTTCAGGGTGTCGCCAATGCGCCGCACCAGATCGGCAAAACTCAAGGTCCTGCCGAAGTCCATGCGCAACGCATTGACCTGGGCGAACATCCCTTGCGTCGCCTTGGCCCGGGCATTGCCACGGTTGCGCACTGGCAAGCCGATTACCCAGTCGTCACGCTGCCAGGCCCGGGCGCAGCAGACATGCAGCGCCGCCAGCAACACATGCAGGGCCGACCCCTGCAACTCGGCGGCCAGCTGGTGCATGCGCGTCAGCAATCTGGTGTCGAAGCTGCACTCCAGCGCATTGCTCGGCGTGGCGGTGGCGAGCAGCCCCTGGTCACGTGGCCTGAGCAACGCATCGGGCAGCGTCCGGTACTTGTCCAGCCAGTAGGCGAGGTCACGCTGCTGGCGTGCCGAGCCCTGATACGCCAGGTCGTCCTCGATGAAGGCTTGGTAGGACGGCGCTGAGTCCGGCAACGCCAGGCCCTGTTCAAGCCAACCATAGTACTGGCCCAACTGGTAGACGAACTGCTCCAGGCCCCAACCATCGAAGATCAGGTGGTGACCTTGCAGGACCAACAGGCTGCGGCACTCGCTCAGGTGGAGCAGCGCCATGCGCACCAGTGGCCCGCGCTCGAGGGCGAAGCGCTGTTGCAGCAACGTCTTGATCAGCCCCTGCGCCGCCTCGAACGGTGCGCTGTGGTCGCGCAGGTCATGCTCGTCCAGCGCGACCCGCACGTCGCGGGCGAAGCGCTGGCGCGCCAGGCCATCGCCACCGGCATGGCGCACCAGCACCGTGCGCAACCCGTCGTGCACGCGGACCAGATGGTCAAGCGCCTGGCTCAACAGCCCGCAGTCCACACGGCCATCGAGCTCGACATAACCGCCGACATTGTAGAGCGGCGAATCGCCATGGCTGATCTGGTCGAGCCAGATGTCGCGCTGGGCGCAGGTCAGGGGAAAGGTGTCGGCGGCGGACATGGCGTGGATCTTCCTTGAAACGGGGTCGTTCGCGGATTCAAGCACCCACCCCGGCCCCTGTATGGCCCCCCAAACCCGGACAATGGCAGGGCCTTTTTGCTCAGCCTGAACCTGCGGAATCTTTTGTAGGACATTGACGCTAGCGGGCAGCCGGCAGCGGCCTACCCCTATGAGCGAGCGTGGCAAACGCCGCCGATCTCGCCGCTTACTGGCGCCAATTGTCCGACAATCCTGCGATCCGCAAGGTACATCAGGGGAAAAACACCGACTTTTCTTGTCGGATTAATTGGCATTTCCTGTCCCCGCTTTCCGCTACAGACGCAGGCTTGGAGCCTGCTATTCAATAGCGCCAAGCCCCAGCACAGAGAGGACTCGACCGCGAGACCCCGCCGCGTTACCGGATCAAGGAAGACAAGCACATGAAGCTGATCGACAGCCTCGAACACTGCCACGACCCGCACCTGTACCTGCAACTGGGGGCACTGGTTGCCAGCACCGGCGATGGCACCTTCGCCGAACAGATGTTCCAGTTGATCGGTGACCAGGTGCCGCTCCATCGCCTCGACCTCAGCGAATGGACCCTCGACAGCGACCAGGCCAGCATCCGCCAGGTCAAGGCACTGGGCAGTGCCGGCCGCCCCGAGGAAACACCGGTTCAGGAGCCTCTGCGCCACCCCCTGCTGCAAAGCATCATGCGCATGGAAGACCCGCTGCTGATCCAGATAAACGCCCCCGTGCACCAGTGCAACCTGGTATCGCGCAGCGGCAACCGGCGCTGGGTCATCTGCTGCCAACGGCTGCGCAGCGAGGGAATGTTCTCGCTGGCCGAGCTGTCGCTGCTCAAGCGCCTGTCCGACACACTGCTGCCGTTGGTCGAGCATCACGCCCAGCTGTTCCTGCAGTCGGCCAGTCGCCGCCCGGGCGGCCTGCTGCCCGATGAGGCCGGGTCGCTGCGCCAGGTGTTCACCGAGCGCCTGGAGCAAGACGCAATCCGCCTGTCCAGCCGCGAGCAGGAGGTGTGCATCGGCCTGCTCACCGGTGGCACCGTGCCGCAGATGGCCCAGCGCCTGAACGTGAAGAGCAGCTCGATCGAGACCTACCTCAAACGCGCCACCGCCAAACTCGGCGTCAGCGGACGCCACGGCCTGGCCCGCTGGATGGCCGGCACCTGAACCCAGAGACCCTGCCATGCGGCAAATCACACTACCCTTGCTTGCCCTCGTGCTGACCGGCTGCAGCCTGGCCCCCGACTACCAGCGCCCCCCCTCGCCCAGCGCCGAGCAATACCCCAGCGGCCCCGCCTATCGGGGCGGGCCGTCCACCACGGCACTGCCCCGCGACTGGCAGGGGGTCTTCCGCGACCCGGTGCTGCGCCAACTGCTCGACACCGCGCTGGCCAACAACCGCGACCTGCGCGTGGCCGTGCTCAACGCCGAAGCCTACCGCGCCCAATACCGCATCCAGCGCGCCGAGTTACTGCCGAAGATCGCCGCCAATGCCCAAGGCACACGCCAGTACCTGCCACGGCGGCGTACCGGTGGCGAAGGCGTGATCAGCACACAGCAATCGGCCACCATCGGCATCAGCGCCTATGAGCTGGACCTGTTCGGCCGCCTGCGCAGCCTCAGCGACCAGGCCCTGCTCAGTTACCTGGCTACCGACGAGGCACGGCGTGGCGCCGAGCTCAGCCTGATCAGCAGCGTTGCCGGCGCCTACCTGACCTGGCGCGCCGACCAGGAACTGCTGGCCCTGTCGCGCCAGACCTTGCAGGCCGACGAGAAAAGCCTGCGCCTGACCCAGCGCCAGCGCCGCACCGGCACGCTGTCGGCGCTCGACCAGATCCAGGCCACCACCCGGGTCGACAGCACCCGCGCCGCCGTCGCGCGCTATACCCGCCTGGCCGCCCAGGACCTCAACCAGTTACAGCGCCTGGTCGGCGCGCAGGTCGATGAGCACCTGCTGCCCCTGCCCCTGGCCAACGAGCAGATCGCCCGGGTGCCGGCCGGCCTGCCCGCCGACCTGCTGCAGCGCCGGCCCGATATCCGCCAGGCCGAATACCAGTTGCAGGCCGCCAACGCCAACATCGGCGCGGCACGGGCGGCGTTCTTCCCAAGCATCAGCCTGACCGCCAACGCCGGCAGCAGCAGCCGCGAGCTGGCCGATCTGTTCGATGCCGGCACCGGCAGCTGGCTGTTCCAGCCGCAAGTGAACCTGCCGCTGTTCAACGCTGGCAGCCTGCGCGCGAGCCTCGATTACGCCAAGCTGCAAAAGGACATGCAGGTGGCGCGCTACGAGAAATCGATCCAGACCGCCTTTCAGGAGGTGGCCGACGGCCTGGCGGCGCGCACCACCTACCAGCAGCAGCTGCAGGCCCAACGCGACCTGGTCGAGGCCAGCCAGCGCTACCACGACCTGGCCGAGAATCGCTACCGCAACGGCATCGACAGCAGCCTGACGTTCCTCGATGCGCAGCGCTCGCTGTTCAGCGCCCAGCAAGGCCTGATCAGTGATCGCCTGGCGCAGTTGCTGGCCGAGGTGAACCTGTTCACCGCGCTGGGCGGCGGCTGGGACGAAGCACCGGGGCTGGCCTACCAGCGCTCGGCGGTCCTGCCGAAGTAGACCGATGGCGACACCCCGAGGGTACGGCGGAACATCGCGCTGAACGCGCTGGGGCTGTCATAGCCCAGGTCCAGCGCCACCTCCAGCACCGACTGTCCGGCCGCCAGGGCATCCAGGCTGGCCAACAGGCGCATGCGCCGCAGCCATTGCACCAGGCTCAACCCGGTCTCGCGCTGGAAGGCGCGAGTCAGGGTGCGCGCATTCAAGCCGCTGTAGGCCGCGGCGCGGGCCAGGCTCCAGTCCTCGGACGGGGCCTGGCGCAGCGCTTCGCACAGTCTTTGCAGGTGCGCCGAATGCGGGCTCGGCACATGCAGGGCGAACACCGGCAGCACGCGGATCTCGTCGAGGATAAGTTGCATGATCCGCGCCTCGCGGCCTTGCGCCGGATGATCGGGGGCGACGTCCATGGCGCGGATGATCAGTTCGCGCAGCAACGGCGAGATCTCGATCACCTGGCATTGACGCGGCAAGTCCGGGCGCGCGCCCGGGTCGACGAACAGGGTGCGCATGCGCACCACGCCGGCCATGCGTAGCTCATGTTCGACAGCCGCCGGTACCCACACACCTCGCCCAGGGGGGACCACCCAGTTGCCCTCGCGGGCACTGACCGTGACCACGCCGCTGATGGCATGGATCAGCTGGGCGCGGTCATGGCAATGCGGGGCGATGTGCTCGCCATGGCGGTAGTTCTCGGCGAGCGGCAGGATGATAGGGCGCGGCATTGATGCGAGCCTGGCAAGGGTGGATACGGATTATTGGCGATGCACGATTCAAAGGGGAATCCCAGGGGCTTGTGCGAAAAGCCCCGATCAGCAGCCCTGCGCCGAGACTGGCACATCGAAAACCTTGTCGAAGCCCCACTGGAACACGAACGCATAGACAAAGAAGAACACGAACAACGCCAGGTTGGTGACCAGCGCCGCCCACAGGCCGATATCCAGCCAGTACGCCACCAGCGGCAGCAGGATCAGCACCAGCCCGCCCTCGAAACCCAAGGCATGCAGCAGGCGCCGCAGCAAGGTGCGGCTGCGCTTGTGCTGGCGCGCCTCCCAGCGCTCGAAGGCCCAGTTGTAGGCCATGTTCCAGCTCATCGCGATGCCCGACATGAGGACCGACAATACCGTCGACTGCGCCATGCCCGCGCCGAACGCCAGCTCCAGCGCCGGTGCCACGCAAGCCACGGCGATGGCCTCGTAAAGGATGGCCTGGACGACCTTGCGCGCCTTGCCTTGCATGTTCAACTCCTTGAATAAAAGACCCGCAAAGCTACAAGAAGTAAGCCTCAAGAAAAAGTCAGAAATACTTTATTGACTGACCGTTCAATCAAGAAAAATTAGCATAAACGTTTCCGCAACACCCATCCCTGGCGTCCGGCACCACCTTCCGCCGGCACGACCCATGCCTCGAAGCCTCTCGGCCAAGGCCTGCCCGGCACGTCTTGGGGCATGCCGCGCATTGGACAACCCCATGATCGACTGCTTGTATTTATGACTGGCAAGCGTCGACACGTCGTACACCTTCGTCCAGGGAATCGAACGAGGAACTACACGATGGCTTACACCGTGATGATGGTATTCGGTACCCGCCCCGAAGCGATCAAGATGGCCCCGCTGGCCCGCGTCCTGCGCGACTGGCCCGAGGTCGACCTGCAGATCTGCTCCACCGGCCAGCACCGCGAAATGCTCGAACAGGTCCTCACCGCCTTTGGCCTCGAGGTCGACCAGGACCTGCAGGTGATGACCCAGAACCAGACCCTCAACGGCCTGGCCCGCGACCTGCTGGACAAGCTCGACCAGGCCTATGAACAGGTCAGGCCCGATATCGTCCTGGTCCACGGCGACACCACCACCAGCTTCATCGCCTCGCTGGCCGCCTTCCACCGTCACATTCCCATCGGCCATGTCGAGGCCGGCTTGCGCACCGGCAACCTGCAGCAGCCCTGGCCCGAGGAGGCCAACCGACGCTTGACCGGCGTGCTCGCCGACCTGCACTTCACCCCCACCCGCGACTCCGACGCCAACCTGATCCGCGAAGGCGTGCCGCCCGAGCACATCGAGGTCACCGGCAACACGGTGATCGACGCCCTGCTGTGGATGCGCGACAAGCTGAACAAGGACAACTGGCGCCCCGCCGCCGACTCCCCGCTCAATGTGCTGCGCGACGACCAGCGCATGGTGCTGATCACCGGCCACCGCCGGGAAAATTTCGGCAGCGGCTTCGAACGCATCTGCCTGGCCCTGGCCGAACTGGCCCTGCGCTACCCCGACGTACAGTTCCTCTACCCCGTGCACCTCAACCCCCAGGTGCAGCACGCGGTGTACAGCGTGCTCTCGGGGCGCGACAACATCCATCTGGTCGCGCCTCAGGACTACCCGCACTTTGTCTGGCTGATGAACCGCGCCCATATCATCCTCACCGACTCGGGCGGCGTGCAGGAAGAGGCCCCCGCGTTGGGCAAGCCGGTGCTGGTGCTGCGCAAGGTCACCGAGCGACCCGCCGTGCTCAAGGGCGGCACGGTCAAGCTGGTCGGCACGCTCACCGAGCGCATCGTCCAGGAGACCAGCCAGTTGCTCGATGACCCGTCGGCCTACGAGCGTATGGCCCAGGTCTACACCCCCTTCGGTGACGGCCATGCCAGCGAGCGCATCGCCGAACGCCTGAGCCGCTGGTTCGCCGAGCAATCCGCCGCACGGGACAACGCATGAGCCTGGCCTTCATCGATTTCCTCACCTATGTCCTGTTCGGCCTGAAGATCCTTGCCATCATCCTGGCGACACTGATGTTCCTGCTGGGCCTGGACGATCTGTTCATCGACCTGTGCTACTGGGGCCGCAAGCTGATCCGGCGTTTCCGCATCTACGACAAGTTCGACAAGGCCGACGAAAAGCGCCTGTTCGAAGTGCCGGAGAAGCCCCTGGCGATCATGGTGCCGGCCTGGAACGAGGTCGGCGTGGTCGGCGAGATGGCGCGCCTGGCCGCCTCGACCATCGACTACGAGAACTACCAGATCTTCGTCGGCACCTACCCCAACGACCCGCAGACCCAGGCCGACGTCGACGCCGTGTGCCTGCACTACCCCAACGTGCACAAGGTGGTCTGCGCCCGCCCCGGCCCCACCAGCAAGGCCGACTGCCTGAACAACATCATCGACGCCATCCTGCGTTTCCAGCAGGACGCGCGCATCGAGTTCGCCGGGTTCATCCTGCATGACGCCGAGGATGTCATCTCGCCCATGGAACTGCGCCTGTTCAACTACCTGCTGCCGAACAAGGACATGATCCAGATCCCGGTGTACCCCTACGCCCCGGAATGGAAGGGCTTCACCGCCGGCCACTATGTCGACGAGTTCGCCGAGAACCACGGCAAGGACGTCATCGTGCGCGAGGCGCTCACCGGCCAGGTGCCCAGCGCCGGGGTCGGCACCTGCTTCAGCCGCCGGGCGATCAGCGCGCTGCTGGAGGACGGCGACGGCATCGCCTTCGATGTGCAGAGCCTCACCGAAGACTACGACATCGGTTTTCGCCTCAAGCAAAAGGGCATGAAGTGCATCTTCGCCCGCTATTCCATCACCGACCCGGCGCTGGCCCTCAAGCAGGAGTGGCGCCCCGGCATGAGCCGCGAGTTCGCCCAGGTGATCTGCGTGCGCGAGCATTTCCCCCGTGACTGGCAGCACGCCATCCGCCAGAAATCGCGGTGGATCGTCGGCATCGTGTTCCAGGGCACCAGCAACCTCGGCTGGAGCCGCAAGGGCGCGCTCAACTACTTCCTCTGGCGCGACCGCCGCGGGCTGTTCGCCTACCTGCTGAGCTTCCTGGTCAACCTGTTGCTGCTGGTGCTGCTGGCCATGTGGCTGGTCACGGTGATCGCGCCGGAGTCGTGGCGGTTCATGTCGATCCTCAGCGACAGCACGCTGCTCAGCATCTTGCTGTGGCTCAACGGCCTGCTGCTGTTCAATCGCCTGTTCCAGCGGTTCTGGTTCGTCACCCGCTACTACGGCGTCTTCGAAGGCTTGCTCTCGGCACCACGAATGATGTGGAGCAACTTCGTCAACTTCTTCGCCAACCTGCGCGCCCTGCGCCAGGTGATGGAGATGGGCGATTCGCGGCGGGTGGCCTGGGACAAGACCACCCACGAGTTCCCTGCCCTCGCCGCGCCGGCACGCACCCCGCTGGGCCATCGCCTGGTGGAGAAAGGCCTGATCAGCGAAGAACAGCTGGAGCAGGCCATCACCAGCCCGGTACGCCGGCGCCTGGGCCGCGAGCTGCTGCTGCGCGGCTGGCTCACCAGCGAACAGCTGGTCGAGACCCTGGCCGAGCAACTGGACCTGCCCTGGGCACCGCTCAATCCGTTCAAGATCGCCCCGGCGCTGATCGCCAAGCTGCCGCGCAAGCTCGCCACGCACTACGGCGTGCTGCCGGTGGATGAAGACGGCGACACCCTGGTGCTGGCCAGCGAAAGCCCGGTCAGCCAGGTCTCGCTGGGGGTCATCAGCCGCCAGCTCAAACGCCCGGTGCGTGCCCGCCTGGCGCCGCAGGGGCGCGTTACCCTGGGCCTGCGCTATCACTACCCGAGCCCTTGGCAGAAACCCGAGACCCGGGAAATGCTCGAGGTACTCGAACGCCACCAGGACGATGCCGCGCTGCTGGAGAGGGTCGGTACCCACCAGGTGATGCTCGGTTCGCTGCTGCAAGTGCGCGGCATGGTGCCGGTGACCCTGTTCAACCAGGCCCTGATCGACTTCAACCCTGAGCAGCAGAGCCTGGGCGAGCACCTGATCGCCCGCGGCATCATCACCGAGGAGGTGCTGCAGCAAGCCCTCGCCGAGCAGGCCAGCGAACAGCAGGCCGCCTACGACCTGAGCCGGGAGGTGGCATGACGCCCCGTCTTTCCCTGACCATCGCCAGCCTGTTGCTGTGTTCTTCCGCCCTGGCCGCACCGACCAAGCCGATGACCGACTTCCAGCGCTTCACCAGCTACCCCTTCATGGAGCGTGGCTATCGGGAGGCGCAGAAAGACAACTGGGCCGAGGTCGAGCGCCTGACCCGCCATGTGCTGGGGCGCGTGCCGAACAACAACGAGGCCCGCGCCCTGCTGGCCGAAGCCCTGGCCCATCAACGTCGGTACAAGGAAGCCCAGGCCATTGCCGAAGACCTCGACGACAATCCTGAACACGCCGATGCCCTGCTGGAACTGCGCCTGACCTGGATCGAACAGGACCCGCCGGCCGCGAGCCAGGTGGAGGCCTGGCTCGCCGACAGCCAGGGCCAGCAGCGCGTGCGCCTGTGGCAGGCCTACAGCGTCAGCCTGGCCAAGTTCGGCGGCGCGGCCAAGGCCCTGGAGTGGCTCAACCATCTGCCGGTGCGCGACGATGGCATGGTGCTGCGCATGACCCGGGCCAACTTCGCCGAGCAGTTGCGCAACTGGGGAGAGACCATCGACCAGTTGCAGCCGCTGGCCGACCAGGGCCAACTGCCCCCGCAGGACTGGCAGCGCCTGGCCAATGCGTATATCCAGCAGGTCGATGAAAAGGGCCTGAACTCACTCCTGGCCAGCGCACCTTCCCAGGAAGCGGCGACCCGCGCCCGCCTGGCCATGGCCAACCGCGCCATCGCCATGGGCCATAACCAGCAGGCCGAGCGCTGGCTGCAGAGCCTGCCCGCCGAGCAACTGCAGCACCCCGAGCAGCGCCAGCAGCTGTGGGAGCTGGCCCGTGAAGGCGATGATGCGCCGCTGGTGCGCCAGCTGAGCAATGAACTGCAACGCCCGTGCCTGGAGACCGTCGACTGGCTGTCCCACAAGGACCTGAAGCTGGCCCGCGAGCAGCTCGGCCAATGCCAGGCCCGCGACAATCCGCGCAGCTATGCCATCCTCAGGCAACGCCTGTATGGCGACCCCGCGCAGCCTGCGCAACCGCGCACCGCGGCGCAGTGGGAGCAACGCTACCGACAGACTGGCGATCTCGCCGCCCTGGAACAAGCCAGCTTCATGCTGCTCGAGAGCGGCCAGAGCGAGCGCGCCAGGCAGTTGCTCGACAACGCCTACGCGCATCGCCAGGGCAGGCTGATGCCCTCGCTGCTGCAACGCCTGGGCAATCTCTATGCGCGCAACGACGGCCCGCTGGACGGTCCACGCATGCTCGCCCTGGTGCCACGGGTCGATGCCGTCACCCGTGGCCAGCTACTGGGCCGCCTGGCCGAAGCCGGCCAGTGCGACGCCGTGCGCAAGGCCATCCCGGCCACCCCGGTCGAAGCCGGGCAGTATCGCGCCCTGGGGCGCTGCGCCATGCCTGATCAGCCCGGCGAAGCTGTGGTCTATTACCAGGCCGCCGAACGCCTGGGCGATAGCCGCAGTCGCCTGCCCCTGGCCTACGCCCTGGAAGCCTCCGGCGACTCAGAGGCAGCGCTGCCGATCTGGAACAGCCTGCCGGCCAGCGCCTGGACCGACAATGCGCGCCTGACCGCCGCCCGTGGTGCGCTGAACGCCGGTGACGCCAACGCCGCCCGCCGCCACTGGGATGCGGCAGCGCACCAGAGTGCCGACGACTGGGCGCTGGGCGCCGCCATTGCCCAGCGCCAGGGCGACCCGCAGCAGGCCCTGGTCTTCCAGCGCGAAGCGCTGCGTCATGCCCCGCGCGCCGATCACTACTACGCTGCCGCCGGCACCGCCCAGCAGGCCGGCGACAGCGCCCAGAGCAGCGCCTGGCTGGCCGAGGCCGTGCGCCTGGCGCCGGACCAGCCGCGTTACCGCGCCGACTACGGCATGCGCCTGGCGGGCTCGGCGGACAAGCAGCAACGCCGCCAGTCCATACCCTACCTGGAGCGCGCCAGCCGCGACTTCCCCGAGGACTACCGCCTGGGCGAAACCCTGGCCCTGCGCTACGACGAGGTCGAGGACAGTGCCTCGGCCCGCCGCGAGCTGCGCCGGGTACTGGACGTGGAGCGCAACCTGGTCGACGGCGACGACGAGTACGGCAGCCTTGAGGCGCGCAAGTACCGCCAGCGCCGCGCCCATGAAGCCCTGTCGCGCCGCGACAGCATCACCCTGGCCAGCACCTGGTCGCCCGCCGGCACTTCGACCAACGACAAGTTCCTCGACAGCGGCGAACGCAGCGGCACCTCGCGCCGGGCCCGCTCGCAGAACGTGCAGCTGGCGATGTGGGACCACGCCCTGGGCGAGGAGCCCAGCCGCAATGGCAGCACCCTGTCGGTCTACGGCCGCGTGCTGTTCGGTGGCCAGAGCCGCACCGACTATGCGCAGAGCATGGGCACCGGTGTTGGCCTGCGCTACAAGCCGCTCGGTCAGGCCAACCTCAACCTGTACGCCGAGCTGTACCACCAGCGCCAGATCGACAGCACGCACTACAGTGGCCTGAGCCTGGGCGAACTGCTCAGCCCGGCCAAGGTCGGTGGCAACTGGGGCGACCTGCGTCACAACGCCGAATCGAGCAACGACCTGCTGCTGCGCGCCACGGCTTCGTTCCTGGATCAGGGCAAGTACCGCAACGACTGGCGTATCGACGAGGACGACTGGGACGAGCGCTTCCTCTACCTCGACGCCGCCTGGTGGACCCGTGCCGGCGACCATGCCTGGCTGTCGCGCTTCCAGCAGGGCCATGCGTGGAAACTGCCCAGCCAGTCGCCGCAGACGATCATGCCCTACGGCTTTCTCGAATTTTCCAGCCAGGACCCGAGCAACGACTGGCGCCAGGACGCCCGCGCCGGGGTCGGCGTGCGCTGGCAGTGGTGGTTCGACGATGACCGCTACAACGCCTATCGCGGTTCGCTGAAAGTACGCGCCGAGTACCAGCAGGCACTGGGCGGCAACCTCTACGAGCGCGGCAACGGCGTACTGCTGGGTGTGGAGATGAACTTCTGATGCGTAGCTTCCTGGCTCTCTGCCTGCTGATCCTGTGGCTACCCGCCCAGGCCGACCAGCGCCTGTTCTACCAGCCGCTCAACCGTGACGCGAACGTCACCCCGGCGCAGTGGCAAAACCTGTGGCGAGCCACCGTGGCCCAGGGCGGCAAGACCTTGATCGTGCAGTGGAGTGCCTACGGCGACAGCGACTTTGGAGGCTCCGAGGGCTGGCTGGCCGGGAGCCTGCGCGAAGCGCGGGCCCAAGGCCTCGAGCTGGTGCTGGGCCTGTACATGGATCCGGCCTACTACCAGCGCCTCGAACAGCTCGACGGCGAAGGCCTGAACAGTTACTTCAAGGCGCAGCTGGGACGCTCGCTCACCCAGTATCAGCAGCTCAAGGCCAACTGGGCGCTGCCGGTGGCCGGCTGGTACCTGCCCATGGAACTGGACGACCTGCACTTTCGCGACCCGGCCAGGCGCGATGCGCTGCACACGCAATTGCAGGCTTTCAACCGACAACTGGACAAGCCCCTGCATATCAGCGCGTTCAGCGCCGGGCAGCTGTCGCCGCGAGTCAATGGCGCGTGGCTGGAGCAGTTGGCCAGCCTTGGCCTGAACGTCTGGTGGCAGGACGGCGCCGGCACGGGGCGCCTGACGCCGCTGGTACGCCAAGGCTATGAACAGGCCCTGCCCTGCCGGGTGGGCATCGTGCGCGAGGCATTTCGCCAGGTCAGCAAGCCTGGCCAACCGTTCCACGCCGAACCTGCGCAGCCGGCGCTGAGCGGAGGTTGCCACGCCCAAGCCGTGTTCGCCCTGCGCTATCGGCCCTGGGCCAGAGGGACGCTTTCCTGGGATTGAAACCAGCCGCCTGAACGAATCTCATCGCGGGGCCGACAAGAACAGCACAATAACCGAGGGCATCCTCCAGCATGTACAAGACCCTCGAAGCCCACATCCGCCAGCAGGTCGCCCCCGCCGCCCTGCGCGCCGAGTTCCGCCAGCACGAATTCGAGGCCATGCGCCGTTTCTGCCTGCTGATCTTCTGCATCGGCATCGCCATCTGGCTGGTCTTCGACCTGATCGTCAGCTACCTCGGCGGCCAGGGCTTCACCTGGCTGTCCGGGATGTTCATCGCCCTGCTGTGCAGCCTCACCGTGGTCCTGGGCTTCACCCGCAGGAGCCAGCATTTCGACGTACTCAACCTGCTGTTCGTGGCGGTGATCACCCTGGCCATGCGCCTGGTGATCGAGGGCATCCCCATCGCCCTGCGCCCGGTATGGCTGGTGCTCGGAGTCTCTACCGTGCTGTACACCGTGTCGGTGCTACCGGTGCGACGCTGGTCGTTCTTCTGCGCCATGGGCATCACCTGGATCATGCTCAATCCTTTCCTCCACACGCGTATCGAAGCCCTGGAGCTCGAAGGCGCGATGCTGATTAGCTACGCGGTATGCCTAAGCGGCCTGGTGATCTACAGCTACCTGCGCATCCGCCAGGCCAAGCTGCACAACTTCTACCTGACCAAGGTACTGCTGGAGCAGGCCTATATCGATGCGCTGACCGACATCCCCAACCGTCGCTCGTTCATGGCCAAGGCCGAAAAGCAGCTGCAACAGGCCGGCGAACAGTATCTGGCGATGATCGACATCGATAATTTCAAGCAGGTCAACGACCGCTTCGGCCATGACATCGGCGACGAGGTGCTCAAGCGCGTGGCGGCGCACATAAAGGCGGCGATGATCGGCCACGAGATCGCCCGGCTGGGCGGCGAGGAATTCGCGATCTTCTTCCAGGGGCTGGATGAAACATGCGCCGAGCAGCAAGTTGCGAGGTTGTGCCAGCGGGTGCGCGAGGACCTCGGGGCACACCCGGTGACCATCAGTATCGGCCTGGCCCGGATCGATAGCGGCGATACCCTGAGCACGGCGCTGATCCGGGCTGACCAGGCCCTGTACGAAGCCAAGCACACGGGCAAGGACCGTTTCGTGACCTGGTCGGCAAGCTTGTCAGGACAATGACCATCGCGGGACAAGCCCGCTCCCACACCAGTGTCCATCATCAGCGTGGGAGCGGGCTTGCCCCGCGATGAGGCCGGCCCAGGCGCTGCATCAACCGGCTGGCAAGCGAATCCTGAACTGCGCCCCACCCAACGCCGATTGCGCCACTGTGAGCGTGCCGCCCTGCCCTTCGATGGCCCGCCGGCTGATCGCCAAGCCCAAGCCGAAACCACCCGTGTTGCGATCGCGGCTGCGGTCCAGCCGGTAGAACGGCTGGAAGATCCGCTCACGCTCCTCGACTGGAATGCCGATGCCGTCGTCCTCGACCGTCACCAGGCAGGCGCCATCCTCTTCCAGGCGCAAACGCAGCAGCAGGCTTTCGTCGCAGTAGCGCATGGCGTTGCGCACCAGGTTCTGTACCGCGCGAGCAGTCAGTCGCGGATCGAGGACGAAGCGTGGCAGGTCGGTGTCGCATTGCACCTCCCACTGGATGCCGCGATCGTCGAGTTCTTCGGCGAAACCACCGAGCACGCTGTCCACCAGCTCGAGCAACGACACCTCGACCCGCTCGCGGGCCTGGTCGGCGCTTTCCAGGCGGCTGTAGGACAGTAGCTCAAGCACCAGCTCGTCCAGCTCGCGCACATGGCCCACCAGCCCCAGCAGGCGTTTGCGGCTGGCCGGCGGCACCTCGTCGAACAGCAGCACCAGGCCGAAGTCCAGGCGGGTCAATGGCGTGCGCAGCTCGTGGGACACCGCGTTGAGCAGTTCACGCTGCTGATTGACGTGGCGCTCCAGGTCGCTGGCCATGGTGTCGAACACCCCGGCCAGCTCGCCGATGTTCGAGCGCGGCGAGATATGCGTGCGCTCGGACATCTCGCCGCGCCCCAGGCGCCGGGCGGTGTCCTTCAGGCGCTCGAGGTCGCGCCAGTGCGGCCATACCCACAGCAACAGGCAGCCGAGCATGGCCGCGCCGATCAGCACGGTCACGCCCCAGGACAGCACGTTGATGTCCAGCGGGTCGTCCGGCGAGTGCAGGCGTACCAGCCAGTCCTGGTCCAGCGGCGCCAGCGCCGTTTCGTAATAGCCCCAGTCGGCCATGCGCACCACATACAGGCCATGCTCGAGCCGGGCCTTTTCCTCGCTGCTCAGCTCGGCGTCGTCCATGCGCAGCAAGCGCACCTCCAACGGCTTGAACGCCGTGGCCAGTTCCTTTTCCACCGTCGGCCACTGCTCCCGCGGGGCCTGCTGGAACTGGCGCACGATCAGGGTCTGCACGCCCTTGGCCTGGTCGAGGTTGTAGGCCATGAAGCGATCGTGAAACAAACCGACGATGGTGTCGGGAATCAGCGCGATCGCCCCGGCATAGGCGACGATGATCACCAGGTACAACCGCACCAGGATCTTCAGCATGGCGTATCAGTACTCCCACTCGACGCGACTGAACAGGTAGCCCTTGCCCCATACGGTCTTGATCTTGCGCGCTTCACCTGCGCTGTCGTCGAAACGTCGGCGCAGCTTGGAGATGGCCACGTCCACCGAACGGTCGGTGCCGTTGAACTCGATGCCGCGCAATTGCTGGAGGATGCGGTCACGGCTCATCACCTCGCCGGCGTTGCGCGCCAGCACCACCAGCAGGTTGTACTCGCCGCTGGACAGTTCCACCTCTTCGCCGCGCCAGGTGACCGTGCGCTCGGCCAGGTCGATGCACAGCCCGCCGATCTGGATCAGGTCGCAGTCCAGGCGCGGCTCGTTGACATTGCTGCGGCGCAGCAACGTGCGCACCCTGGCCAGCAGCACGCGGGGCTCGCACGGCTTGGTGACGTAGTCGTCGGCGCCCATCTCCAGCCCCAGCACCTGGTCGTGGCTGTCGTCGCGGGCGGTCAGCATGAGGATCGGCAGGCTCTGGCTCTCCTGGCGCAGCAGGCGGCATACCTGCAGGCCGTCCAGGCCCGGCAGCATCAGGTCGAGAATCACCAGGTCCGGTTTCTGCCGGCGGAATTCGTCCAGCACATGGTCGCCGCGGGCAATCACCCGGACATGGAAATCGTTGCGTTGCAGGTAGCTGGCAATCAGTTCGGACAACGCGCTGTCGTCTTCGACCAGGAGAATGTTCGGCATAAGGGGATTTGACGAAAGATTGAAGTAAGGCAGGATATAGAATCCCGGGCGGGCCACCGCCGATTGTTAACACTTTTTCACACACGCCCAACACAGCTTAACAGCCGCCACCCGAACGGCTGCTTTAGCATACGCTGGATCAAACCTGGAAGATCCGTATGTCCACGCTCCGTGCTTTGCGCCTGCGCCCTCTGGCGCTGCTGGCGCTGATGACCCTTTCCCTGGCCGCTTGCAACGACGCCGCCGAGCAGGAAGAAAAGGCCCCGCCCTCCCAGGTCCGGGTCGAAACCCTTGCCGTGCAGCCGCTGGCCATCAGCACCGAACTCAGCGGCCGCATCCTTGCCCCCCGCACCGCCGAGGTGCGCGCCCGGGTGGCCGGCGTGGTGCTCAAGCGGGTGTACCGCGAAGGCAGCGACGTGAAACAAGGCGATGTGCTGTTCCTGATCGACCCGGCGCCGTTCAAGGCCGACTTCGACAGCGCCCGCGCCACCCTGGCCAAGGCCGAGGCGACGCTGTACCAGGCGCGCCTGCAGGAGCAGCGCTACCGCGAACTGGTCGAGGACAAGGCCGTCAGCCGCCAGGAGTACGACAACGCCCGCGCCGCCTTCCTCCAGGCCGACGCCGCGGTCGGCGAAGCCAAGGCGGCGCTGGAACGCGCGCGCCTGAACCTGGGCTATGCCACCGTCACCGCACCGATCTCCGGGCGCATCGGCCGCGCCCTGGTAACCGAGGGCGCGCTGGTCGGCCAGAGCGAGACCACGCCGCTGGCCACCATCCAGCAGTTGAACCCGATCCACGCCGACGTCACCCAGTCGACCCGCGAACTCAACGCCCTGCGCCGCTCGCTGCGTGCCGGCGAGCTGCAGCAGGTGGGCCGCGACCAGGTCAAGGCCACGCTGATCCAGGACGATGGCAGCGCCTACCCGCTGGCCGGCAAGCTGCTGTTCTCCGATATCAGCGTCGACCCGAGCACCAACCAGATCACCCTGCGCAGCGAGTTCCCCAACCCGGACCTCGACCTGCTGCCCGGCAGCTATGTGCGCGTGCGCCTGGACCAGGCCGTGCAGCCTCAGGGCATCAGCGTGCCGCAACGCGCCATCCTGCGCGATAGCGCCGGTGTGCCCAAGGTGCTGCTGGTCGACCCGCAGGACCGTATCAGCGAACGCCAGGTGACCCTGGGCAGCGCCCAGGGCGACCGCTGGATCGTCAGCGAGGGCCTGGCCCCGGGTGACCGCGTGGTGGTCGAGGGCCTGCAACACGTCAAGGCCGGCGACCAGGTGCAAGTCGACGAACAACCAGGCGCCACCGCAGTCGCCCAACACAACGGCCAATGAGGGCCTGATCCATGCCGCAGTTCTTCATCGACCGCCCGGTGTTCGCCTGGGTGGTGGCCCTGTTCATCCTCCTGGTCGGCGCCCTGGCCATCCCGCAGTTGCCGGTGGCCCAGTATCCCGACGTGGCACCGCCGCAGGTGGAAATCTACGCCGTCTACCCCGGCGCCTCGGCGGCGACCATGGACGAGAGCGTGGTCAGCATCATCGAGCAGGAGCTCAACGGTGCCGACAACCTGCTCTATTTCGAATCCCAGAGCAGCCTGGGCAGCGCCACCATCACCGCCAGCTTCCAGCCCGGCACCAACCCGGACATGGCCCAGGTCGACGTGCAGAACCGCCTCAAGGTGATCGAGTCGCGCCTGCCGCGCCCGGTCACCCAGCAAGGCCTGCAGGTGGAGAAGGTGTCTACCGGCTTCCTGTTGCTGGCCACCCTCACCTCCGAGGACGGCAGCCTCGACGAGATCGCCCTGTCGGACATCCTCGCACGCAACGTGATGAACGAGATCCGTCGCCTCAAGGGCGTCGGCAAGGCGCAGCTGTATGGTTCAGAACGGGCCATGCGCATCTGGATCGACCCGGCCAAGCTGGTTGGCTTCAACCTCACGCCCAACGACGTGGCCGAGGCCATCGCCGCGCAGAACGCCCAGGTCGCCCCCGGCAGCATCGGCGACCTGCCAAGCCGACCGACCCAGGAGATCACCGCCAACGTGGTGGTCAAGGGCCAGTTGAGCACCCCCGAGGAGTTCGCCGCCATCGTCCTGCGCGCCAACACCGACGGCTCCACGGTCACTGTCGGTGACGTGGCGCGGGTCGAGATCGGGGCCCAGGAGTACCAGTACGGCACCCGCCTCAACGGCAAGGCCACCAGCGCCTTCAGCGTCAAGCTGTCGCCCGGCGCCAACGCCATGGAAACCGCGACCCTGGTCAAGCAGAAGCTCGACGAGCTGGCGCGCTACTTCCCGGCCGGGGTGAAGTACGACATCCCCTACGACACCTCGCCCTTCGTCAAGGTCTCGATCAAGCAGGTGATCAACACCCTGCTCGAGGCCATGGTGCTGGTGTTCGCGGTGATGTTCCTGTTCCTGCAGAACTTCCGTTACACGCTGATTCCGACCCTGGTGGTGCCGGTGGCGCTGATGGGTACCTTCGCGGTGATGAACGTGCTGGGCTTCTCGGTCAACGTACTGACCCTGTTCGGCATGGTGCTGGCCATCGGTATCCTGGTGGACGACGCCATTGTCGTGGTGGAAAACGTCGAGCGGATCATGGCCGAGGAAGGCCTGCCGCCCAAGGAAGCCACGCGCAAGGCCATGGGCCAGATCAGCGGCGCCATCGTCGGCATCACCCTGGTGCTGGTGGCGGTGTTCCTGCCGATGGCCTTCATGCAAGGTTCGGTGGGGGTGATCTACCAGCAGTTCTCGGTGTCGATGGCAGTGTCGATCCTGTTCTCGGCGTTCCTCGCCCTGAGCCTGACCCCGGCCCTGTGCGCCACCCTGCTCAAGCCGCTGGAGAAAGGCGAGCATCATGAGCGCAAGGGCTTCTTCGGCTGGTTCAATCGCCGCTTCGAAGGCATGAGCAACGGCTACCAGCGCTGGGTGACCCACGCCCTGGCCCGCAGCGGTCGCTACCTGCTGGTGTACGCCGCGCTGGTCGGCGTGCTGGTGTACGGCTTCAGCCAGCTGCCCACCGCCTTCCTGCCCACCGAGGACCAGGGCTACACCATCACCGACATCCAGCTGCCGCCGGGCGCCAGCCAGGCACGCACCATCGAGGTCGGGCAGCAGATCGAGGCGCACAACGCCGAAGAGCCCGGCGTGGCCAACACCACGCTGATCCTCGGTTTCAGCTTCTCCGGCAGCGGGCAGAACGCGGCGCTGGCCTTCACCACGCTCAAGGACTGGTCCGAGCGCGGTGGCGACGACAGCGCGCAGTCGATCGCCGAGCGCGCCACCATGGCCTTCACCCAGCTCAAGGACGCCATCGCCTACGCGGTGCTGCCGCCGCCGGTGGACGGCCTGGGCGAGTCGACCGGTTTCGAGTTCCGCCTGCAGGACCGCGGCGGCATGGGCCACACCGGGCTGATGGAAGCCCGCGACCAACTGCTGGACGCGGCGCGCAAGAGCAAGGTGCTGGTCAACGTGCGCGAAGCGTCGTTGGCCGAAAGCCCTCAGGTTGAACTGGAAGTGGACCGCCGCCAGGCCAACGCCCTGGGTGTGTCGTTTGCCGATATCGGCGCGGTGCTCGACACCGCGGTGGGGTCGAACTACGTCAACGACTTCCCCAACCAGGGCCGCATGCAGCGGGTGGTGGTGCAGGCCGAAGGCGACCGGCGCAGCCAGGTCGAAGATCTGTTGAAAATCCACGTGCGCAACAGCAGCGGCAAGATGGTGCCCCTGGGCGCTTTCGTCAGCGCCCGCTGGCAGTCCGGCCCGGTGCAGCTGACCCGTTACAACGGCTACCCGGCGGTGTCGATTTCCGGCGAGCCGGCGGCCGGCTACAGCTCGGGCGAGGCCATGGCCGAGATCGAGCGCCTGGTGGCACAGCTGCCGGCAGGTGCAGGCCTGGAGTGGACCGGCCTGTCGCTGCAGGAACGCCTGTCCGGCAGCCAGGCGCCACTGCTGATGGCGCTGTCGCTGCTGGTGGTGTTCCTGTGCCTGGCCGCGCTGTACGAAAGCTGGTCGATCCCCACCGCGGTGCTGCTGGTGGTGCCACTAGGCGTGCTCGGCGCGGTGCTCGCGGTGACCCTGCGCGGCCTGCCCAACGACGTGTTCTTCAAGGTCGGCCTGATCACTCTGATCGGCCTGTCGGCGAAGAACGCCATCCTGATCATCGAGTTCGCCAAGGACCTGGTGGACCAGGGCGTCGATGCGGCGGACGCGGCGATCCAGGCCGCGCGTCTGCGTCTGCGCCCGATCGTGATGACTTCGCTGGCGTTCATCCTCGGCGTGGTGCCGCTGGCCATCGCCAGCGGCGCCAGCTCGGCCAGCCAGCAAGCCATCGGCACCGGAGTGATCGGCGGCATGCTCAGCGCCACCTTCGCCGTGGTGTTCGTGCCGGTGTTCTTCGTCGTGGTGATGCGCCTGGCCGGGCGCGGCAAGACCAAGGCGGCGCAGGTGGCCATCCACCAGGGCTGACTGGACAAGCCCTGCGGTAAATGGGAGGGTTCCCGGCATTGACTGCCCGGAACCCTTTTTCATGCCCGACGTTCTCCCCCCCTGCTCCATCCTTATTCTTGCCGGCGGCCGTGGCCAGCGCATGGGCGGGCGCGACAAGGGGCTGGTGCCCTGGCGCGGCGAGCCGTTGGTGGCGCATGTGCAACGCGCCGTGCGGGCACTGAGCGATGACCTGGTGATCTCCTGCAACCGCAACCAGACAGCCTACGCGATCTACGCCGACCAGCTCGTCACCGACGCCGAAGCGGACTTTCCCGGCCCGCTGGCCGGCGTGATCAGCGGGCTCAGGGCAGCCCGGCACGAATGGGTGGTAGTGCTGGCCTGCGATGCGCCGCGCATCGACCGGGCGCTGGTCGAGGACCTGCTGCGCCTGGCCGTGGCGCACGACAGTGCGGCCATGGTGCGCCAGGGTGGGTATTGGCAGCCGATGTTCAGTGTGTTGCCCCGGCGCGTGTTGCCATTGCTGGAGCAAGCCTGGCAGGCGGGTGAGCGGAGTTTGCAGAAGGCTTTGCTGCAGGTGAATGTGCAGGGGTTGGCGTGTGCCGAGGACGATGCGCGATTGAGTAACTTCAACAGTCCGGATCTGTTGCAGGACTGATGTTGATTGCTTGAGTGTCCGGCGCAAACCTTGCAACGCCTATAAGACCGAGCGCCGCCCGCGCGGCGCATCGCGGATGAATCCGCTCCTACATTCGTTGCAACGTGGCCATGCCTGATAGACCATGGTTGTTAGCCTTGTGTGCTCGACGGGATTTTTCGGTGGGCTTTGCCGCCGCCCCACCTATCTCAAGCCTTGCGCCAAGGCTGGCAACCATGGCCTGACAGGTTCGGTACGTTGCAATAAATGTAGGAGCGGATTCATCCGCGATGCGCCGCGCGGGCGGCGCTCGGTCTTGTAGGCACCACAACTTCCCCAGCAAACACCCGCCGGACTCCACGCAAAAAAAGCCCCGGGGCAAAAATCCCCCCCGGGGCCAAGCGGTTGGATTTCCCAACCAAAGGAGGCATTTCAACCTTGGGCCGACCAGCCACCGCCCAAGGCACGGAACAGATCGACCAGTGCCAGCTGGCGCTGGGTGCTGGCCTCGATGAACGCCGCTTCGTTGACATAGCCGCTGCGCTGCGCGTCCAGGTAGCGCAGGTGGTTGTCCACCCCGCCCTCATAGCGCGCCTTGGCCAGCGTTACGGTCGCCCGGCTGGTGTCGGCCAGGGCACGCCGCGCGGCTTCCTCGCGACGCAAGGTATCGGTGGCGGCCAGGGCGTCGGCCACTTCGCGGAAGGCGCTCTGGATCGTGCCTTCGTAAGCGGCCACCGCCGAATCCTTGCGCGCCTCGGCCAGGTTCAGGCCGGCCTTGTTGCGCCCGGCGTCGAACAGCGGCAGCGACAGTTGCGGCATGAACGTCCAGCTACGCGAGCCACCGTCGAACAACCCGGACATCTGCGCGCTGGAGGTGCCGAAACTGCCGGTCAGGCTGATCCGCGGGAAGAACGCCGCCCGCGCCGCGCCGATATCGGCATTGCGCGCCCGCAGCCGGTGCTCGGCGGCGAGGATGTCCGGGCGGCGCTCGATCAGCGCCGACGGCGCGCCTGGGGCGATGTCCTGCAGGACCATCGGCGCCTGCGCCCGCTCGGCGGGAATCGACTTGGCCGCCTCGGCGCTGCCCAGCAGCAGTACCAGGGCGTTGTAGGCCTGGCGCTGCTCGCGCACGATGCCTTCCAGCTCAGCCCGTGACTGCTCGACCAGCCCCAACGCTTCCTGGTGGTCCAGCGCCGTGGCCGTGCCAGCGCCTCGTCGCTGGCCGACCAGGGCCAGCGAGTCCTCGCGGCTGGCCAGGGTCTGGCGAGTCAGCGTCAGGCGCCGTTCGGCACCGTCCAGGGTCAGGTAGGCCTGGCTGACATCAGCGATCAGCGCGATGCGCGCGGCACGGCCGACTTCCTCGGTGGACAGGTACTGCTCCAGCGCCGCATCGCTCAGGCTCTTGACCCGACCGAACAGGTCCACTTCGTACTCTGGCAGCGACAGCCCCACCTGGTAACTGCTGCTGACCCCTTCCCTGCCGCTGTTCGACAGGTCCGCCGGCAGGTGCTGGCGGTTACCGGAGGCACCGGCGTTCAGGCCTGGTACCCGATCGGCCCGCTGGATACGGTATTGCGCTCGGGCCTGCTCGATGTCGAGCAGGGTCTGACGCAGAGAGCGGTTGTTGTCGAGTGCCGTGGCGACCAGTTGGCGCAAGGCCGGATCGACGATGAACGCCTGCCAGTCCAGCTGCTCCACCGACTTGCCATGATGGCCGGCGGCATCGCCCCAGGCAGCCGCCACCGGCGCCTCCGGGCGCTGGTAGGTCGGCGCCAGGGAACAGCCGACCAGGGTCAAGGCCAGCACGAACGGTAGTGCACATTTACCCATGAACATCACTTCGCCACCTCGACAGCGTGTTGCACAGGGGCCGGCTTGCGCTTGAGCAGCTTCAGCACCCAGACGAAACAGATCGGCACGAACACTACGCCCAGCAAGGTGGCGCTGAGCATGCCGCCAATCACCCCGGTACCGATGGCGCGCTGGCTGGCCGCACCGGCGCCGGTGGCGATGGCCAGGGGCACCACGCCGAGGATGAAGGCCATGGAGGTCATCACGATCGGGCGCAAACGCAGGCGCGCGGCCTCGATGGCGGCGTCGCTCAAGCTGTAACCCTTCTCCCACAGCTCCTTGGCGAACTCGACGATCAGGATGGCGTTCTTCGCCGCCAGGCCGATGATGGTGATCAGGCCGACCTTGAAGTACACGTCGTTGGGCATGCCGGTGAGCAGTACCGCCCAGACCGCGCCCAAGGCGCCGATCGGCACGATCAGCATCACCGTCAGCGGGATTGCCCAGCTCTCGTACAGCGCCACCAGCAGCAGGAACACCACCAGGATGGCCAGGGCGAACAGGCCGGCAGCCTGGCCGCTGGACACCTTTTCCTGGTACGAAAGGCCGGTCCAGGCATAACCAATGCCAGGTGGCAGCTCGCTGACCAGACGCTCCATCTCGGCCATCGCCTGGCCAGTGCTGTAGCCGGGCGCGGCGTCACCGGCGATGCGGATCGACGGGTAACCGTTGTAGCGCACCAGTTGTACCGGCCCCTCCTCCCAGCGAGTGGAGACAAAGGCGCTGAACGGCACCTGCTCGCCGCTGACATTGGGTGCATACAGGCGTAGCACGCTTTCCGGGGTCATGCGCTCGCCCTGCTCGGCCTGCACCACCACGCGCTGCTGGCGCCCGGCATTGCTGAAGTCGTTGATCACCGCCGAACCGAAGGCGGTGGCCAGGGTACTGTTGATGGTCTCGAAGCTCACGCCCAGGGTGCGGGCTTTCTCGCGGTCGATCTGCACGCGTAGCTGCGGCGCCTCGGCCAGGCCCTCCATCATCGCGTAGAGGATCACCGGGTTGCCGTTGGCGCGGGCCAACAGCTGGTCACGGGCCGCCAGCAGCGCATCGCGCCCCAGGCCGCCACGGTCCATCAGGCGCAGGGCGAAACCGCCGGAGTTGCCCAGGCCGTCGATCGGCGGAGGCATGACCGCGGTGATGGCACCATCGCCATTGGCCGCGAACTGGGCGTTGATGGCTGCGGTTTCCGCCTCCGCCGACTGCTCCTTGCCGCGCACGGACCAGTCCTTGTAGGTGGGGAACGCCAGCGCGGCGTTGTCGCCCTGGCCCGAGAAACTGAAGCCGCTGACGATGAACGAGCTGGCCAACGCGTCGCGCGACATCAGGTACTTTTCCAGTGCCTCAGCGGTGTGGTCGGTGCGTACCCGGCTGGCGCCGGGCGGCAGTTGCACGTCGACGATGCTGTAGCCCAGGTCTTCTGCTGGCACGAAGGCCTCCGGCAGGCGCAGGTAGGAGTAGCCGAGCACCACCAGGATCCCGACGTAGGCGAGCATCCAGCGCCCGGCACGGGCCACCAGGGCGCTGTTCATCACCGAGTAGCGCTCGGTGACGCGGGCAAAGGCGCGGTTGAAGGCACCGAAAAAACCACCCTTTTCATGGTGGCCATGGGGCACCGGCTTGAGCAGGGTGGCGCACAGCGCCGGGGTGAAGGTCAGGGCGAGGAAGCCGGAGAACAGGATCGACACCGCCAGCGATACGGAAAACTGCTGATAGATCACCCCGACCGATCCGGACATGAACGCCAACGGCAGGAACACCGCGGCCAGCACCAAAGTGATGCCGATGATCGCCCCGGATACCTGCCCCATCGCCTTGATGGTGGCCTCCACCGGCGACAAGCCTTCCTCGGCCATCAACCGCTCGACGTTCTCCACCACCACGATGGCGTCATCCACCAGGATACCGATGGCCAGCACCATGCCGAACATGGTCATCATGTTCACCGAGAAACCGAGCAGCTTCATGACCATCAGCGTACCCAGCAGGCACACCGGCACCACGATCGACGGGATCAGGGTGTAGCGCACGTTCTGCAGGAACAGGAACATCACCAGGAACACCAGCACCATGGCTTCGATCAAGGTGTGGATGACCTTCTCGATGGCCACATCGACGAAGCGCGAGGTGTCGTACGGCACCGAGTATTCAACGCCTTCCGGGAAGAACTGCGACAGCTCGGCCAGGCGCTCCTTGACCAGCGTCGCGGTCTGGATGGCATTGGCGCCAGGTGCCAGCTGCACCGCGCCGGCCACGGCCGGTTTGCCATCCAGGCGTGAGGACAGGTTGTAGTTCTCGCTACCGATGGCCATGCGTGCCACATCGCCCAGGCGTACGCTGGAGCCGTCCGGGTTGGCGCGCAGGACGATGGCGGCGAACGCCTCCGGCGTTTCCAGGGTGCCTTGCACAGCCAGCGTCGCGGTCAGTTCCTGCTCGCTGGCCCCCGGCGTGCTGCCGAAGCTGCCGGCAGGCACCTGGACGTTCTGGCCACGGATGGCGTTGTTGATATCGTCGATGGACAGGCCATAGCCCACCAGTTTCTGCGGATCAACCCAGACCCGCATGGCCGCCTCCGAAGAGAAGAACTGCAGCTTGCCCACACCCGGCACGCGCAACAGCTCGTTATTGATGTTGCGTGCGGCATAATCGGCCAAGGCCGTGGTATCACCCTGATCACCGGCCGTGCTGGTCAAGGCGTAGATCAGCAGGAAGCCGGAACTGGCCTGCTCGACCTTGAGCCCCTGGGTCAGCACCGCCTGGGGCATGCGCGCCTCGGCCTTCTTCAGGCGGTTCTGCACATCGACCTGGGCCATGTCCGGCTGGGTGCCGGGCTCGAACGTCACCAGCACTTCGGCCACGCCGTTGGAGTTGTTGGTGGACTCGTAGTAAAGCAGGCCCTTGGCGCCGTTCAACGACTCCTCGATGATGCTGGTCACCGACTCCACCAGCACCTTGGCCGAGGCGCCCGGGTAGGAGGCGGTGATGGAGATCTGTGGCGGTGCCACGCTGGGGTACTGGGCCACCGGCAGCGCCGGGATCACCAGCAGGCCGGCCAGGGAAATGAACAGCGCCACGACCCAGGCGAAGTTCGGCCGATTGATGAAGAACTTGGACATCTCGCTACCCTCGCCTTAGTGTGCCGCGGCCTGTTGCGCCTGGGCCGGCTGCACCGACATGCCAGGCGCAAGGCCGGCCGGGCCGCCGACGATGACCTGGTCACCAGCGCGCAGGCCCTCGGTGATCTGCCAGCGCGAGCCGTGCATCCCGCCGGTGCGCACGCTGCGCGCCTCGGCCAGGTTGCCGTTGCCGACCACCAGCACCCGCGCCTCGCCATCGCTGCCGCGCTGCACCGCGCGCTGCGGCACCAGGATGGCCTGCTGGTCGATACCCTGCGGGGTGCGCACGCGCACGTACATGCCCGGCAGCAGGATGCCGTCAGCATTGTCGAAGCGACCGCGCAAGGTGACCTGGCCGGTGCCACGGTCGACCGCCACGTCGGTGAACATCAGCGCGCCCTGGCGCTGGTAGTCGGTGCCTTCCACCTGGGCGGTCAGCGCCTTGTCGTCGCCACCACCGAGCGTGCCTTCCTTGAGGGCCTGACGCAGACGCAGGGCTTCGGCGGCGGACTGGGTGAAGTCGACGTAGATCGGATCGAGCTGCTGGATGCGCGCCATCAAGGTGGCGTCGCCCTGCCCGACCAGGGCGCCTTCGGTGGCCAGGGCGCGGCCGACGCGGCCGGAGATCGGCGCGGTGACCGTGGCATAGCCCAGGTTCAGGCGCGCGGTCTGCACGTCGGCCTGGGCCGAGCGCACGGCCGCCTGGGCGCTGCGCAGCTCGGCGCTGGCGGTGTCGAAGTCCTGCTGGCTGACCGCCTCGATCTTGACCAGCGGCTCATAGCGCTTGACCCGTGCCTGGGCCTCCTGCTGCACCGCCTGGGCCCGCGCAAGGTCGGCCTCGACACGCGCCAGGGCAGCCTTGAACGGTGCCGGGTCGATCTGGAACAGCACATCGCCGGCCTTGACGTCGGCGCCTTCCTCGAAACGTTTGTGCAGGATAATGCCGGCCACCCGGGCACGCACCTCGGCCACCCGCATCGGTTCGACCCGGCCCGGCAAGGTCGAGGTAAGGGCCAACTGTTCGCTGGCCAGCGTCACGGTCTCCACCGGAAATGCCGTTTCAGTCACGGCCTGCTGTTCTTCAGCCACTCCGCAACCGGCCAGCGCTACCGCCACTGCCAGCCAGCTGACCATCCCTATTGCACGCAAATTGCTCATGAACTCACCCGAGCCGTTAGCTAAAATTGGCGCGAATGGTACTTGTACATTGATTTTGAGTCAATTTAGTCTCATTTGAAGTTTTTGTGAAATGTTGTAATCACCCTTCCGATCGTCGGCTGAGCGCAGCCTGGGCCCATGGCAGGCGTCAAATGAACACTACCTGCTGAGGAGATCCCCATGACCTTCCATGCCGTGGCCAGCCTCGACCTGCTCGAAGAACACCGTCCCCTGCGCGTCCAGGCCGGCACCGAAGACATCGTCCTGGTGCGCCAGGGCGAGCGGGTGCGTGCCTACCAGGCCAACTGCCCGCATGAGGGCGCGCCACTGGAACAAGGCGCGGTCTGTGGGGGGTTGCTGATCTGCCCATGGCACAAGGCCGCCTTCGCCGTGGATGAGGGCGCGGTGTGCGAGCCCCCGGCGCTGGCCGGTCTGCGCCGTCATGCCGTGCAGGTCAGGAACGGCCAGCTATGGGTGGACGACCAGCCACTGCCCGAGGCCGAAGCGCCGCGCCACCGCGACACGCGCACCTTCGTCGTGGTGGGTGCCGGCGCCGCCGGGGCGGCCGCCATCGCCACCTTGCTCGACCATGGCTTTGCCGGGCGCCTGCTGTGGATCGACCAGGAACAGCCGAACGCCTACGATCGCACCGCGCTGAGCAAGTTCGTCATCGCCGGGCAGATGCCGGTGGACGAAGTAGCCTCATTGCTCGCCCCAGTCGACCTGCGCCGAGGCCAGCTGCGGCGCATGCACGGCAAGGTACGCGCGCTGGATGCCGGCAAGCGCGTGATCAGCCTGGCCGACGGCCAGCAGTTGAAGTACGACGCCGCCCTGCTGGCCACCGGCGGCAAGCCCTACCGCCCCCAGCTCCCCGGCGTGCAACTGCCCGGCATCTGCGTACTGCGCTCGCGCACCGATGCCGCGCAGCTGCTCGACCTGGCCGAGCCGGGCCAGCCGGTGGTGATCATCGGCGACGGTTTCATCGGCCTGGAGGCCGCCAGCGCCCTGTGCAAGTACGGCCTGCAGGTGCATGTGGTCACGCGTCACGCCATCCCGCTGGCCCGGCAGTTGGGCGAGCGCGTCGGCCAGACCCTGCGCGAGCTGCATGAGCGCAAGGGTGTGCAGTTCCACGGGCCGACCGAGGTGATCGGCTTCGAGGGCCGCGAGCGCGTCGAGGCCGTGCTGCTGGCCAATGGCGAGCGCCTGGAGACCGCGCTGGTGCTGCTGGGTACCGGCGTCACCCCGGCCACCCGCTTCGTCCAGGGCCTGCCCCTGGCCGAAGACCATTCGCTCACGGTGGACGCGCACCTGCAGGCCGCCGACGGCCTGTGGGCGGCGGGCGATATCGCCACTTTCCCCCTGGCTGGCCGCCCGGTGCGCATCGAGCACTGGCGCCTGGCCCAGCAGCATGGCGTGATCGCCGCCGCCAACATGCTCGGCGAACGGCGCCGCTACGACGACGTGCCGTTTTTCTGGACCTACCAGCACGGGCGCACCTACGAGGTGCTCGGGCATGCCGCGGGTTGGAACCGGATCGAGTACGTCGGCACGCCGGAGCAAGGCGACTTCGTTGCCCTGCAATGCCTGGACGACCAGGTCGAGGCAGTGATTGCCAAGGGCTATTCACGGGCCATGGCGGTGCTGTCGCAGCGCCTGAAGCGGCCGCTGTCGAGCCGCGAGGCGCGTGAGTTGATCGATGCCTGGGCGGAAGGATGAGCCTCGCGCCAGCGCCTTGAAACGGTGCCTGGCCTGCGCTTTCAATGCAGGGAGGAACTGTGTAAAAGAGGGAAACCCCTCTCGTGGCATCAGAAAAGGATTATCTGTAATGATCTACCGCCCTCTCGGCCATTCTGGCCTGCAAGTCTCGGCCCTCACCCTCGGCAGCATGATGTTCGGCGAACAGACCAGCACCGAAGACTCGCTGCGCATCATCGACAAGGCCTGGGACCAGGGCATCAACTTCGTCGACACCGCCGATGTCTACAATGGCGGCCGCTCCGAGGAAATCGTCGGCGAGGCGGTGGCGCGCAACCGTCACGAGTGGATCATCGCCTCCAAGGCCGGCTATGGCCCGGTCGATGGCCTGCCGAACCGCAGCGGCCTGTCGCGCAAACACCTGTTCAATGCCATCGAGGCCACCCTCACGCGCATGGGCACCGACTACCTGGACATCTACTACCTGCACCGCGAGGACCATTCGGTACCGCTGGAAGAAACCGTGCGCGCCATCGGCGACCTGCTGGCGCAAGGCAAGATCCGCTACTGGGGCGTGTCCAACTTCCGCGGCTGGCGCATCGCCGAGATCTGCAACGTGGCGCAAAGGCTCGGCGTGGCCAAGCCGGTGGTCAGCCAGCCGCTGTACAACATCGTCAACCGCCAGGCCGAGCCCGAACAACTCACCGCCGCCGCCTACCATGGCCTGGGTGTGGTGCCGTTCAGCCCGCTGGCCCGTGGCGTGCTCAGCGGCAAGTACGCGCCAGGCTCCACTCCCGACGAAGGCAGCCGTGCCGGCCGCCAGGACAAGCGCATCATGGAAGTGGAATGGCGCCAGGAATCGCTGGCTATCGCCCAGAAGATCCATGCCTATACCGAGGCCAAGGGCGTGGGCATCGTCGAATTCGCCATCGCCTGGGTGCTGAACAACCGCCTGGTCAGCTCGGCCATCGTCGGGCCGCGCACCGAGGCGCAGTGGGACACCTATGCCGGTGCGCTGGAGGTCAAGGTCACGGCGGAGGACGAGGCCTTCATCGATTCGCTGGTGACGCCCGGCCATGCCTCGACGCCCGGTTTCAACGATGTCGCCCACTTCGTCAGCGGGCGCCTGGCGCGCTGACACCTGCTCCAGGGCGTGGAGTGAGGCGTGGGAGCGGGCTTGCCCCGCGATGAAGGTTGCGCAATGCCTGGCACCCGCTACGCGGGTGTTCGCGGAGCAACCCGCTCCCACGTTGTCCCCTGCAGATCGACAGTTCATGTGTTCGCAAGCCCAATGGCGGTCCGCGCCGATTACTGGCATTGTGTGTCTTTACCAGCGCAAAGGACGCGCTCCATGGCCCTGCACCTCTGGTTGACGTTCTCCTTCGCCTACCTGCTCACCTCGCTGCTGCCCGGCCCGAATGTCCTGCTCACCGTGCGCAATGCCTTGCGCTATGGCCCTTCCGGCATGAGCATGACCCTGTTCGGCAACCTCACCGCGCAACTGCTGACGATCACCGCCGTGGCCATGGGCGTGGGTGCCCTGCTGATCTCGTTGCCCACGGCGTTCCTGGTGCTGAAGCTGGCCGGCGCCGCTTACCTGATCTACCTCGGCCTGCGCCAGTTGCTGGGTAAAGGCGCCCCCACCGCGTCGACGGCGCAGGTGGTCGCGACGCCGCCCCAGACGCAATGGCGGATCGCCGTGGAAGCCTTCCTGGTCTCGGCGAGCAACCCCAAGACTCTGGTATTTTTCTGCGCCTTCCTGCCGCAGTTCCTCGAGCCTGGGCGGCCAATCTTCGGCCAGTTCGCGGCCATGTACCTGAGCGGCTCGCTGATCGTCTGCCTGGTGCACTCCTTCTACTGCTTCACGGCCTGGCGCTTCGGCCTGCGCCTGAAGGCTTCGCCCCTGGCGGCCTGGTTCAAGCGCGCCAGCGGCGCGCTGTTCATCGGCCTGGGCGTGCGTCTGCTCAACACCCGGGCGGTGTAGGCCTCACTCGCTCGCCAGCATGGCCAGGGTGGCGATCATCGCCAGTGCAGCGAACCCACACGCCACGTAGCCCAGGGCGCTCAGGCCCAGGACCTGGATCACCGCGCCGCCCAACGCCGCACCGGCGGCGATACCGGCATTGGCCGCCGACACGTTCAAGGTCCCGGCCAGGGCCTGGGCCTTGGCGCCGGCCTGCATCACCCGCACCTGACAGACCGGGAACAGCGCCGTGTAGGCGATGCCCCATAGCACCAGCGCGCCTCCCAGCAGCCATGCAGTGCCGAGCAACGGGGTGACCGCGCCCATGCCCAACGCCAGCATCGCCAACAGCAGCAGGGTCGCCCGCAACGGGCTGCGATCGACGATGCGCCCGGCCAGGCCGTTGCCGAGCATGCCGACCACGCCGAAGCCCATCAGCCACCAGCCCACTTCGCCGGCCGGCACGGCGGCCAGCTGTTCGAGGGTCTCGGCCAGGTAGGTGTAGGCAGTGAACATGGCGGTGAACACCAGCGCCGAGAGCAGCACATGGGCGATGAAGCGGCGGTCCTTGAGGATCACCGTCTGCCGCTCCCCCGGCGCACGGGCGGGTGCCGCCGGCACGCTCGGCAGCCACGCCCACATCAACAGCGCCACCAGCAGGCACAGTCCGGCGAGCAACGCGAAACTGCCACGCCAGCCGACCAGCCCGGCGGCCAGCGTGCCCAATGGAATGCCGAAGACAAATGCCGCAGTGATGCCCAGGTACACCCGTGACACCGCCCAGCCCTCCCGCCCCGCCCCGGCCAATTGCCCGGCGCTTTCGCTGGCGGTGCCCCAATACACCGGCAAGGCCAACGCGGCGATGAAGCGTGCCAATGCCAGCACCCAGATGTTTGGCGCCAGCGCCGACAGCGCGTTGGACGCAGCGAACACCAGCAGGATGGCGATGAACAGTCCCTTGCGCGGCATTGCCGACAGCCAGGCGGTAAGCGGCGGCCCGAACAGCATCACGGTCACGGCGAACAGCGTGACCAACTGGCCCGCGCCCGCCACCGACAGGCCAAGGTCACGGGCCAGCGCCGGCAGGAGGCCGAGGATCAGAAATTCGGTGGTCAATACCGCAAAGCCGCCGATGGCGAACAGGCCGATGGACAACCCCGTACGCGGCCCTGGGCGCGTGAGGGTGGCGTGGGTCAGGCTGGAAGTGGGCATCGGCTGCGATCCTTGGTGAATGGCAGGCCAGCTTAATCTGGAAGTATGTTCCGATTACTGGTAGTTATTCCTTTATCAAGTGAATCAGATTCATTAATAAAAGGCCTCGCCATGTCTGCCTCGGAACGCCTCAAGGACATCGACTTCTTCGTCAGCGTGGCCAACGCTGGCAGCTTCATCGCCGCCGCCGAACGCATGAGCCTCACCAGTTCCGCCGTGAGCAAGGGCGTCGCGCGCCTGGAGAAACGCCTGCAGGTGCGCCTGTTCGAACGCACCACCCGGCGCCTGGCCCTGACCGACAGCGGCGCCGACTACTACCGCGCCTGCACGCGCGTGCTGGCGGACATCGAGGAAGCCGAGCTGGCCCTCAACGATGAACACCAGACGCCCTGCGGCAAGCTGCGCATCGACCTGCCAGCCACCTTCGGCCGTCTGCACGGCCTCCCCGCCGTACTGGACTTCGCCGCGCGGCATCCACGGCTGCAACCGCACATCACCCTCTCCGATCGGTTCGTCGACCTGATCGAGGACGCCATCGACATCGTCGTGCGCATCGGCGGACCGCAGACCTGGCAGCCAGGCATCGAGCACCGTTACCTGGGCAGCCAGCGCCTGGTGTTTTGCGCCGCCCCCGCCTACCTGGCCCGCCACGGCACACCCCGCGACCTGCAGCAACTGCAGGCCCAGGGCTGCGTGCTCTATGCCTGCGCAGACGGCAGCACGCCGGCCCTGCACTTTGCCGGCGCCCGCCCGGGCCTGACGCAGCTGCGCGGCATGCCCGGGCGCCTGGCCATCGGCGATGCCGAAGGCCAGGCGCTGGCTGTCAGCGCCGGGCACGGCATCGCCCAGTTGCCAACCTGGCTGGTCCAGCGTCAGCTGGATGCTGGGACGTTGCAGCAAGTATTGCCGGCGTACGCCATGGAAGGATTGCCGATCAACCTGGCCTGGCGCCGCAACCGCGGGCACCTGCCCAAGGTCAGCGCGATGGTCCAGGCCCTGGCCGAGCGCCTGGGGCCGCTGATCCAGGGCTGACCCAAGTCAAGCGCCACTGCCGATACTCACAGGAAGGTAAATACCTGCCCCGCCGCCAAGCGCGACTTGCTCAGCCCGGCATTGAAATCCTCCTCGCTGCGATAGCCCAGGCTGAGCAGCACCACGCTGGTGTAGCCCTGCTCGCGCAGGCCAAGTTCGGCATCCAAAGCTTTGGCGTCGAAGCCTTCGATCGGCGTGGCGTCCAGGCCGTGGGCGGCAGCGCCCAGTAGCGCGGTGCCCAGGGCCAGGTAGACCTGCTTCTCCATCCAGTGCTGCAGGTCCTTGAAGTCATGGCGGTGCAGGTCGACATAACCGCGGCGGGTCTGGTCCTGGACTTCGCGGGCCTGTTCGTTGCGGAAGCGGCCATCGGCGGCTTCCTGCCCCAGCACGGCCTGCAGGTGGGCTTCGGTCATGTTGGTGCGGGCGGCGAACACGATCACATGCGAGGCGTCACGGATTTTCGGGCTGTTGTAGACGAATCGCGCATCGGTGGCCTTGGCCAGGCGCGCCTTGCCTTCGGCGCTGTCGGCCACGACGAAGTGCCAGGGCTGCGAATTGACCGAGGACGGGCTGTGGCGCAACTGCTCGAGCAGCGCGTCGATGGTGGCCTGGGGGATTTTGCGGTTGGCGTCGTAGGCCTTGGTGGTGTAACGGCGTTTGGCGAGGGCAACGGTGTCCATCTACGGCAATTCCTCAAGGGTTCGTGAATGAATGGCATCTTATCTTCCCGACCGCAAAGAAAAACCAGCACAATGCAGCAACACTTTCATCCCTGGAGTGAAAATGCTGCGCATCAATGATCTCGAACTGTTCGCCCGTGCCAGCGCCCTGGGCAGCTTCACCGCCGCAGCCCACGAGGCCGACCTGCTGCCCGGCCAGGTGGCCGCGGCGATCAAGCGCCTGGAGCGCGAGCTCGATGTGCGCCTATTCGCCCGCACCACCCGCAGCCTGCGCCTGACCGCCGAAGGCGAGCTGTACCTGCCCACCGCCCAGCGCGTGATCGATGCCCTGCGCCAGGGCCGCGAGGACCTGCATGGCAGCCACAGCTGCCTGCGCGGCGTGTTGCAGGTGGCGGCGCCCTCGGACATGGGCCGCAACCTGCTGCGGCCCTGGCTCAGTGCATTTCGCCGCGAGCATCCGGGGTTGGGCCTGCGCTTCTTCCTCTCCGACCAGTTGGCCGACCTGTACCGCGACCCGGTGGATGTCGCCATCCGCTACGGCCAGAACGAGGACGCCAACTACATCGCCCTGCCCCTGGCGCCGTGGAACCGCCGGGTGCTGGCGGCCTCTCCGGACTACCTGACGCGCCATGGCCGCCCGCTGACCCCCGAGGACCTGCAGCAACACGACTGCCTGCTGTACCTGCAGCAAAGCCGGGTGTACGACAAATGGCGCCTGGGCAACCGCACCGTGCAGGTGCGCGGGCCGCTGTTCAGTGACGATGCCGACGTGGTGCGGCGCTGGGCGCTGGAAGGTGAAGGTATCGTCTACAAGTCGTGGCTGGATGTCAGCGCCGATGTCGCCGCCGGCGAGCTGGAGCTGCTGCTGCCCGAGTACCCCGGCGAGCTGACCCCGGTGACCCTGGTGTGCCCGCACCGCAAGCAGCTCACCCCCGCCGTGGCCCAGTTGCACCTTTGGCTGCGCGAGCGTTTCGCCGCGCTGCGCCCGGACGACATGTTGCAGCCGTTGTCGCCGGGCGTATAGTGCATCCACCCCCGACCGCAAGGAGCTGTCATTCATGCCGAGCCTGGAATTTCTCGTCACCGCGCTGATCATCGTGCTGATCCCCGGCAGCGGGGTCATCCTCACCGTGTCGAGCGCCCTGGTGGCCGGGCGACGGGCCTGCCTGTGGACCGCCACCGGTTGCACCCTGGGCATCGTCCCGCACCTGCTGGCGTCGGTACTGGGCCTCTCCGCCTTGCTGCACACCAGTGCCCTGGCCTTCCAGGGCCTCAAGTTCGCCGGCGTCGCCTACCTGCTGTACCTGGCCTATGCCACCTGGCGCGACCGTGCGGCCTTCGCCGTGGACGCGCACGCCACCCCCGCCGCCGCCAGCCAACTGGTGATCAAAGCCTGCCTGCTGAATATCCTCAACCCCAAGCTGACGCTGTTCTTCCTCGCCTTCCTGCCACAGTTCATCACCCCGCAGGCCGGCTCCGCGACCGTGCAGATGCTCAGCCTCAGCGCGGTGTTCATGGCCATGACCTTCATCGTCTTCGTGATCTATGGCCTGCTCGCCCACCTGTTCCGCCGCGCCGTGATCGACTCGCCGAGAGTGCAAGCCTGGTTGCGCCGCGGCTTCGCCGCCTCATTCGCCGGGCTAGGCCTCAACCTGGCACTGGCGCAGCGCTGAAGGCTGCACAATCGTTCTAAACACCCGGGTCGTTTGTGCGTTAAGGTCATCCATCGACCACCCACACGGCCCGCCCCATGAGCAACTGGATCGACCTCAGACAGGACGCCGACACCGGCATCGAGTCGGTCCGCGCCCATTTCACCGGCCACGCCTACGACCCGCACTGGCACGACAGCTTCCTGGTCGGGGTGACCGAACAGGGCGTGCAGCAGTTCAACTGCCGCCGCGAGCGCCATTGCAGCACGCCCGGCCAGGTGTTCGTGCTTGAGCCTGGCGACCTGCACGACGGCCATGCACCGACCGTGGAAGGCTTCACCTATTCGACCCTGTACCTGGACGCCAACTGGCTGGAAACCGAGCTGCGCGCCCTGTTCGAGCACGCGCCCTCAGGCGCCCTGCCCAGCTTCGGCACCCTGCTGCACCAGGATCCGCGCCTTGCCGGCGCCACCGCCCGGGCCTTCGAGACGGTGCACTACAACGACCTGCGCATTGTCCGCCAGACCGCCCTGGACGATCTGCTGAGCGGCCTCACCGGCCACCTGCACTGGCGCAAACGCCTGGACCCCGATCCACGCCTGCCGCTGTGCGCCCACGTCGCCCGCGATTATCTGCACGCGCACCTCGACCAGGACATCGGACTGGTCGAGCTGGCAAAGGTCTGCGGCATCGACCGCTTCCGCCTGACCCGCGCGTTCAAGGCAGCCTTCGGCCTGGCGCCGCATGCCTACCTGATCCAGCTGCGCCTGGCCCGCGCGCGGCGGCTGCTAGCCTTGGGCGAAACGCCAGCCAGCGTCGCCACTGCCCTGGGCTTTGCCGACCAGAGCCACCTGGGCCGCTGGTTCCGCCGCGCCTACCGGCTGACCCCGGCGGACTACCGCAAGCGCTGCTCAAACCTTCCAGACTGAAGCCGCGCAGGACGCGACCATGGTGCTTCGATCACACGGAGCCCTGACCATGTCGCACTCGCTGTTGCCTTTCATCCTGTTTGCCCTGGCCGCCAGCATCAGCCCCGGGCCGACCAACCTGTTGATCCTCGCCCACGGTGCCCGGCGCGGGCTACGCGCCAGCCTGGCACCGATCGTGGCGGCCTGCTGCGCGGCGGCGGCGGTGGTGTGGCTGGTGGGAATGGGGCTGGGCGCGTTGCTGCTGCGCTACCCCCTGGCGCAGATGGCCATGAGCTGGGCCGGCGCCCTGTGGCTGAGCTGGCTGGCCTGGAAGATGCTGCGCAGTGCCGGCGCCCCCTTGCTGGCGGGTAGCGACGGCGGCCTTGGCCCATTGAGCGCGGCGACCCTGCAGGTGGTCAACCCCAAGGTATGGGTGACGGCGGTGGCGATGGTCGGCCTGTTCGCCACCCCAGCACTGCCGATGGGCTGGCTGGCCCTGGTGTTCCTGCTGGTCGCCCTGCCCAGCATGACCGCCTGGGCTTTGATGGGCATCGGCAGCGCACGCTGGTTGCGCTCGTCGCGGGCCTTGCGCCTGTTCAACCAGGGTCTGGCGGGGTTGCTGCTGGTGTCGGCCTGGTCGGCCTTGCTGGTATGAGCGCCGCTCAGGTGCGCCCGGGGCTGGCGGTGCGCAGGCGCATTCCCAGGCGCGGCCCGAACACGTTGATCAACAGGCCCAGCATCACCAGCAGCGCCCCCCAGCCTTGTGCCTCGCTCAAGCGCTCGCCCAGCAGCAGCGCCGCGGAGCTCAGGCCCACCACCGGCACCAGCAGCGAGAACGGCGCCACCTTGCCTGCCGGGTGGCGCGACAACAGTTTGCTCCACAGGCTGTAGCCGACCATGGTGGCGACGAACGCCAGGTACGCCAGGGCCAGCACCGAACTCCAGCCGATGTTGGCCAGGGCATGGCCAATGCGCTCGGGGCCTTCCAGCCACCACGACAGCAGCAGAAACGGCAGCGGCGGAATCAGCCCGCCCCAGATCACCAGGGCGACCAGGTCCACCTGGCCGAAACGCCGGGTGATGATGTTGCCCATGCCCCACATGGCGCCGCCGCACAGGGTCAGCAGCAGCGCGACCAGCGGCACGTGGCCGCTGTCCTCGCTGCCGATCACCGCCAGGCCGCTGGCAGCCACCAGCAGGCCGAGCACGCTGGCCAGGCGCAGCCGCTCGCCGAGAAACATGGCGGCGAAGCCCAGGGTGAAGAACGCCTGGGACTGCAGCACCAGCGAGGCCAGCCCAGGCGGCATGCCACTGGCCATGGCCTGGAAGAGGAAGGCGAACTGGCCCAGGGAAATGGTCGCGCCATAGGCGATCAGCCAGCGCCACGGCAGGTTCGGGCGCTTGATCAGGAACACCGCCGGGAAGGCCACCAGCAGGAAACGCAGCGCCCCGAGCAGCATCGGCGGCAGGCCGTCGAGCCCCACCTTGATGACCACGAAGTTGACGCCCCAGGCGATGATCACCACCAGGGCGATCAGCAGGTCCTTGAGTGGCATTGCAGGCATTCCTTCTTCAGGCTTGTTGTAGACATATTTGGTTACAGCATACGGGCATCACGCCGCCGCGGACCAGCACAGTTGCGTACCAGCCTTGTGTAACAGTCGGCTGTGATGGCCGGCAAAAGCCTAGGCGTACCTTGGCAAGCTTCACTTGACCAGACTTGTATATACATGCTCATATCGGGCTTCGGCCATCCGCCCTGCGTCCCGCCGATAGCCGCCGCCTTTCACAAAAACAACGAAGCGGAGCCTCCCCGATGTCCAGCAAACCCGTGATCGAGCGCCGCTCGATCGACTACATCCCCGAGTCTGAGCGCCATGGACGCGTCTACAGCCAATTCACCCTGTGGCTGGGAGCCAACCTGCAGATTACCGCGATCGTCACCGGCGCCCTGGCCGTGGTGCTGGGCGGCGACGTGTTCTGGTCGTTGATCGGCCTTTTGCTCGGGCAACTGGTCGGCGGCGCGGTGATGGCCCTGCATGCCGCCCAGGGTCCGCGCCTGGGGCTGCCACAGATGATTTCCAGCCGCGTGCAGTTCGGCGTGTACGGCGCGGCCATCCCCATGGCCCTGGTGTGCCTGATGTACCTGGGCTTTACCGCCACCGGCACGGTGCTGTCCGGCCAGGCCATCGGCCAGTTGCTGAGCATCAGCGACAGCGCCGGCATCCTCATCTTCGCCGGGGTGATCGTGCTGGCAACCCTGGCCGGCTACCGGGTGATCCACTGGATCGGCCGGGTGGCCAGCGTGCTGGGGATCATCGCCTTCGTCTACCTGTTCAGCCGCATCCTGATGCTGGCCGATATCGGCCAGTTGCTCGACAACCGCCACTTCAGCTGGGCCAGCTTCCTGCTCGCGGTGTCGCTGGCCGCCTCCTGGCAGATCGCCTTCGGCCCTTACGTGGCCGACTATTCGCGCTACCTGCCCAGCCACACTTCGCCGCTCAAGACCTTCCTCGCCGCCGGCCTGGGCTCGGTGCTCGGCGCCCAGGCCTCGATGATCCTCGGCGTGTTCGCCGCGGCCATCGCCGGTGGCCAGTTCTCCGGCCGCGAGGTGGCCTATATCGTCGGCCTGGGTGGTGCCGGCACCACGGCGGCGCTGCTGTACTTCAGCATCGCCTTCGGCAAGGTGACCATCTCGACCCTCAACAGCTACGGCAGCTTCATGTGCATCGCCACGATCATCAGCGGGTTCCGTGGCCACCTGCAGATCAGCCGCGTGCAGCGCCTGGTGTTCGTGCTCGGCATCGTCGGCGCGGCGACCCTGGTGGCACTGCTCGGGCAACATTCGTTCCTCAGCGCGTTCAAGTCGTTCATCCTGTTCCTGCTGACCTTCTTCGTGCCCTGGAGCGCGGTGAACCTGGTGGACTACTACTTCATCACCAAGGAGCGCTATGACATTCCGGCACTGGCCGACCCGGATGGCCGCTACGGGCGCTGGAACTGGCCAGGCATCGGCGTGTACACCTTCGGCGTGCTGGTGCAGATGCCGTTCATCGACACCAAGCTGTACACCGGACCCATGGTCGCGCACCTGGGCGGCGTGGACGTGTCGTGGCTGATCGGCCTGGTGGTGCCCAGCGTGCTGTACTACTGCGTGGCGCGCCGTCGGGCGGCCGAGGCGCCGGCGAGCATCATCGTGCCTGAAGCACGCTGAGCCTGGTCGCGGGTACAGATCCCGCAGCAGCGCGCTTGGCTGCTGCGGGAGCCAGATCTGTCATTTTTCGGTCAAACAACTGTCGTAATCTGCGGTGCAACTCTGTGCCACAGGTCTTCGGCATGCCTCGCCTGCTCCCCCTATTGCTGTGCCTGCTTGCCGGCCTGGCCTGCGCCGCGCCGGCGCAACTGCGCATCCAGGGCTCCAACACCATCGGCGCCACGCTTGGCCCAGCCTTGGTGCGGGGCCTGTTGCAAGCGCAAGGCGCGAGCGCCATCGAGCGCCAGCCTGGTGCCTCCGCCAACGAGACCACGCTTCACGCTGTCGATCGCAACGGCCTGCCCCTGCGTGTCGACATCGCCGCCCACGGCACCAGCACGGGCTTCGCCGCACTGGCCCGCGGCGAAGCGGACCTGGCCGCAGCCTCGCGACCGATCAGTGACAGCGAGGTGCAACAGTTGCAGGCCCTGGGCAACCTGCGCGGCGCGGGCTCGGAGCAGGTCATCGCCCTGGATGGCGTGGCGGTGATCACCCACCCGGACAACCCCCTCGCGCAACTGACCACCGGGCAATTGGCGCAGGTGTTTTCCGGGCGGTTGCAGCGCTGGGAGCAGCTGGGCGTGCCCGGCGGGGCGATCCACCTGTATGCCCGCGACGACCACTCCGGCACCTTCGAGACCTTCAAGGCCCTGGTGCTTGCCCCGCACAACCAGGCGCTGGCCACCCAGGCGCGTCGCTTCGAATCCGCCGATGCGCTGGCCGCCCAGGTCATGGCCGACCGCCAGGCCATCGGCTTCAGCGGCCTGGGCACGGTCCACCAGGCCAAGGTGCTGGCGGTGGCCGAGGGTGACGCGCCTGCCCTGCTCCCCAGCCGCGCCTTGGTGGCCAGCGAAGACTACCCGCTGTCGCGGCGCCTGTTCTTTTACCTGCCCGCCCACGCCACGCCCCAGGCCAGGGCCCTGGCAGAGTTCGCCCAAAGCCCCGCCGGACAGGCGATCGTCGCCGACCAGGGGTTCGTCTCCCAGCAGATCAAGTCACAGCCGGTACCGGCCCAGGCCGACATGCCGCCGCGCTACCGGGCACTGGCCAGCGAAGCGCAACGCCTGAGCGTCAACTTCCGCTTCCAGGAAGGCAGCGCCAGCCTCGACAACAAGGCCCTGCGCGATGTGCAACGGGTCAGCGACTACCTGCGCCAGGCTGGCAAGCTGCAGGGCAAGGTGGTGCTGGTGGGTTTCGGCGACCCCAAGGAGACACCAGGACGCGCCGCCCTGCTGTCGCGGCTGAGGGCCATGGCGGTACGTCGCGAATTGGCCCGGACCGGGGTCCAGGCCAGGGACGTGACGGGGATGGGCGACGAACTGCCGGTAGCCGGTAACGATCTGCAACAGGGGCGCCTGCGCAATCGTCGCGTCGAAGTCTGGGTGTACTGACCCGCTCAGCGCCCATCGGGCAGTTCGACCCGGGCCACCAGCCCGCCGCCGCTGCGGTTGCGCAGGGTCAGCTCACCGCCTTGCTCGCGCACGCTGGCACGGGCCGCCGAAAGCCCCAGGCCCACGCCGCCGGTGTCGCGGTTGCGCGAGCCTTCCAGCCGGTAGAACGGGTCGAACACCCGCTGCAAGGCCTCTTCGGGGATGCCCGGCCCGCGGTCGCCTACTTCGATGACGATCAGGTGCCCGGCGTGACTCAGGATGATCTGCGGCTCGCGGGCATACTTCATGGCGTTTTCCAACAGGTTGACGATCACCCGTTTGGTCGCCAGTGGACGGCCGTCATGCACCAGGTGCGCCGGGCCCTTGAAGGCGACGGCAAGCTGCTGGTCGCGGTAGTCGTCGACCAGGGTCTGCAAAAGCTCCGACAGGTCGTAGGCCGTGCGCTGCTCAAGCTGCGTGCCTTCGCGAAAGAACGCCAGGGCCTCGTTGATCATGCTCTGCATCTCCTCCACATCGCGGATCAACTTGTGCTTGTGGTCCAGGTCTTCCATGAACTCGCTGCGCAGGCGCATGCGTGTCAACGGGGCGCGCAGGTCGTGGGAGATGGCCGCCAGCATATGGGTACGCTCGCGAATGAAGTGCTGGATCTGCGCCTGCATGGTGTTGAAGGCGATGATCGCCTGGCGGATTTCCTCGGGGCCTTCGATGGCGATGGGCGGCGCCTGCAGATCGCCGCCGAAGCGCCGCGCCGCATTCGCGAAGCGTTGCAGCGGCGCGGCCAGCTGACGGGTGGCAAGCCAGGCCACCAGCAGGGTCGCCACCAGCCCCAGCCCGATGACCACCGCCAACCGCGCCGGAGCGCTCATGCCCCAACTGCGCTCCGGGGGCACGAACAGCAGCCAACTGTCATCATCCAGCCCGACCAGCGCCACATAGTGCGCATCGGCGCTGCCATCAGGCCAGTCGCCCGGGTTGTATACCTCGATCGGGCGTGAAGGGCCCAGCAGTTGCGCCATCGCCGGCACCTGCCCGGAATTGAGCGGCACGCCCGGGCCCGGCAAGCCGAAGTCTGCGCGTCGTGTGCTCCACCTTACCCGCAACGTCGGCGTGCTCGCCGCCTCGGCCAGTTGCCCCCGCAACGCTGGCGGCGCGGTCTCGATCATGTGGGCGGTCACGGCGATCTGATCGAGCAGGCCGGTGCGCTCGATGGGCGGACGCGCCCAGCTGCCGGCAAGCTGGACGAACAAGGCGTTGAACGCCAGCGAGGCCAGCAACGCGACGAAGATGGTCAGGGCAATCCGCTTGCGCAGGGTGTCGCGGCCCAGCAGACGACGGATCACGAGCGGGTCACCTTGGCGCTGAACAGGTAGCCGCCATTGCGCACGGTGCGGATGAGGTCCGGGCGCTTGCTGTCGGGCTCTATCTTGCGCCGCAGCCGGCTGACCTGCACATCGATGCTGCGGTCGTAGGCGTCGTGACCATGGCCACGGGTCAGATCGATCAGTTGTTCACGGGTGAGGATGCGCTGCGGGTGTTCAAGGAACACCACAAGCAGGTCGAACTCTGCGCCAGACAGCGGGATCATCACCTGCTTGGGCGAGCGCAGCTCGCGGCAAGTGACATCCAGGTGCCAACCAGCGAAGCCGATCACCGGCCTGGCCGCCTCGCCGCGCGGAGCCTGCTCGCCGGCACGGCGCTGCACGGCGCGCAGGCGGGCCAGCAGTTCGCGCGGGTCGAAAGGTTTGGTCAGGTAGTCGTCGGCGCCCAGCTCCAGGCCGATGATGCGGTCGCTCAGCTCGGCCATGGCGGTGAGCATGATGATCGGCACCCCGACCTGCGCACGCAGCTTCTGGCACAGGCTCAGGCCGCCCTCGCCCGGCAGCATCAGGTCAAGGATGATCGCCTCCGGGCGCTGGCGCTCGATGGCCGCCCACATTGCCTGGCCTTCGGCGGCCAGGTCCACCTCGTAACCCTGCTGGACGAAGAACTGCTTCAGCAGGGCGAGGATTTCCACATCGTCATCGACGATCAGCAGTCTGCTCACGGTGGTACAGGTCCGGAAAAAAGGCGTATCTAAAACCATTGCGCCGCCCGGGTCATTTATTTCAATCGGGCAACATTTCGTCACGAGTGACACGATTCGGACATCACCTGGCAAACATTACCCTGCACCCTGCGGGCCTTCCATTCGTCGAGGGCTCCCCATGAAGATAGCCGACAGCCGCAACAACACTGATGTTCAAGAAGGTTGCGCCCCCCTGATCCTCAGCCAGCGCCACACCAGCCGCGGCCAGACGGGCTCCCTGATCGTGCAGCAGGAGAGCCTGGGCCTGGCGGACGACCTGGGCTACATCACCCTGCGGCGCTACTTCGAGCACTACGATCCAGGCTGTGGCGAATGGGTCGAATACAGCCATACCGTGCCCATCCGTGAACTGGTCCACTGGTTGATGGCGCATGGCAAGTTGCAGATCCAGGCCTCGCAGGACGCGCCCCCGACTCAAGCCTGGCAGGCCGCCGCGCAAGAGGAGCGCCGCCCATGAGCCGGCGGCATCTGCTGACGGTCATGCTGACCAGCACCCTGAGCCTCTCGGCATGCAGCAGCAACAAGCCGGCACCGGCCGGGTTTCTCAAGGATTACGGCCTGCTCACCCCGCACCAGGCGCCGTCTGGCGGTACCGTACTGAGCTGGGCCGACCCGAAGTGGCCACGGGGGCGCTATATCGAGGTCTACCTGGCGCCCAGCCGCTTCTACCCGACTCCCGAACCGAGCCCGCGTATTCCCCAGGCTGCCCTCGCCTCGATCAGCCACTACTACGACGCGGTACTGCGCAAGGAAATAGGCAAGGTGATGAAGGTAGTGGATAGCCCTGGCCCGAACACGCTGGTGGTCCGACCGGCCATTACCCGCATCAGCGCCGACGCACAAAGCCTGCGGTACTACGAGTGGCTGCCGATCACCCTGGTCGCGGCTGGAGTAAGCAGTGCCGTGGGGATGCGCGACCGGGACAGCGAAATCGCCACCGAACTGTCGTTCGAAGCCGGCACAAGCGGGCGAGTGGTGGGCGAGGCGATGCTCGCAGGCACTGGCGTGCCACTGGAGAACGACCGCCAGGTGATGACGGCCGACAACGTCAAGGCCGTGCTCGATGGTTGGGGCGTCGACCTGCGCCAGGCGTATGCGGCGCCTCTCAGATAGCGTGCCGCGTCGACTCAGGCCTTCAACGTGGCCATGTCGATGACGAAACGGTATTTCACATCGCCCGCGATCATCCGCTCGTAGGCCTGGTTGATGTTGCGGATGTCGAGCATCTCGATATCGCAGCTGATCCCGTGCTCGGCGCAGAAGTCGAGCACCTCCTGGGTTTCTGCGACACCACCGATCAGCGAGCCGGCCAGCACCCGACGCTTCATCACCAGATTGGCCGCATGCAGCGGCGGGTCGACCGGCTCGATCAAGCCGACCAGGATATGCACGCCATCGAACTTCAGGGTTTCGAGGTAGGGGTTGAGGTCGTGCTGGACCGGGATGGTGTCGAGCAGGAAGTCGAAACGGCCGGCCGCGGCGCGCATCTGTTCGGCGTCGGTGGACACGATCACTTCATCAGCCCCCTGGCGCCGCGCCTCCTCGGCCTTGGCCGCGGAACGAGTGAACAGCGTGACATGCGCCCCCAGCGCCTTGGCGAGCTTGATGCCCATGTGGCCCAGCCCGCCCATGCCCAGCACGCCGACCTTGTGCCCCGGGCCAACACCATGGTGCTTGAGCGGCGAGTAGGTGGTGATGCCGGCGCAGAGGATCGGCGCCGCGCTGGCCAGGTCGAGGCCTTGGGGAATGCGCAGGACGAAATGCTCGCTGACCACGATGCTGCTGGAGTAGCCACCCATGGTATTGCTGCCATCGACCCGGTCGGGGGTGGCGTAGGTCATGGTCGGGCCTTCCAGGCAGTATTGCTCCACGCCCTGGCGGCAGGCTTCGCAGTGACGGCAGGCATCGACCATGCAGCCGACCCCGACCAGATCGCCCACCTGGTAGCGGCTGACCTGCGCACCAACCGCGGTGACCCGACCGACGATCTCGTGGCCCGGCATCAGCGGGTAGACGGCGATGCCCCACTCGTTGCGGGCCTGATGGATATCGGAGTGACACACGCCACAGTAGAGGATCTCGATGGCGACATCGTCGGCCCGTGGGCTGCGACGCTGGAAGGTCATGGGCGCCAGGGCGCTGGTGGGGGACTGGGCGGCGTAGCCGATGGCGGTGTACATGCGGACCTCTCTCAGGTGAAACGGTTCAGGCGGCGCATTGTGCGCAGCCTGTCCCGCCCCGGCCACGGCCGATTCTCCGGCATGCATGCCTGATTCTCCGGACCTGCCTGCTACCCTCTGGCGCAAGCCATCGAATCTGCGAAGATGACAGTGTCCGATTCTCTGCCCGGTTTCGCCATGCACCTGACTTGCCACGTGGATGCCAATGCCACGCTCTGCTCACTGATCCGCACCCTCGCCACGCGCCCGGGGTTCGTGCCCACTGCCCTGCCCCAGGTCCAGGTCCTGACCTGGGACCACTACGTGGCCAGCAGCCCGCAGATCTACGAACCCAGCCTGATCATCGTCGCCCAGGGCAGCAAGCTTGCGCGCCTGGGCCCCCGCACCCTGGAGTACGGCGCCGGGCATTATCTGGTGCAGGCGCTGTCGGTGCCGTTCCTCTGCGAGACCTTCGCCACACCCGAGGCGCCGCTGCTGGGTGTGGCGGTGGACATCGATCGCGCCATGCTCGGCGAGCTGGTGCAAAGCATGAACCTGGGGCCGGATGCCGCGGTTCAGGTACAGACCCCGCAGTCGATGACCTCGGCGGCGCTGGACACGGCCATGCGCGAGAGTGTCGAGCGCCTGCTGCGGTGCCTGCAGAACCCGCTGGACGCCAGGGTGCTGGGGCCGGCGCGGGTGCGCGAGGTGCTCTACACCGCGCTGCGCGGCCCTCAGGCCGGGGTGCTGCGGGCACTTGTCGAACAACAGGGGCATTTTGCCCGGATCGCCTCGGCCCTGGCCTACCTGCGCGAGCACTACGCCGAGCCGCTGGGGGTGGATGAACTGGCCGGCCGGGCGAACATGAGCGTGTCGACCTTCCATGAGCACTTCAAGCGCTGCACCGACCTGGCGCCGATGCAGTACCTCAAGCGCCTGCGCCTGCTCAAGGCGCAACAGATGCTGATCGGCGAAGGCCTGGGCGTGGCCCAGGTGGCGCATCGGGTAGGCTACCAGAGCACCTCGCAGTTCAGCCGCGAGTACAAGCGCCAGTTCGCCCGCAGCCCCGGCGAGGAGCAGACGTACCAGAGCCTGCCGGCTTGATCGCTGGTCCGCCTCGCACTGCCAGCTACTGACGCAGGACCATCGCCACGATGGTCGCCTGCAACTCGCGCTTGGCGGCCTCGGCGGCCAACTCGCCGGCCGCCGCCGCCAGGGACAGCGCATCCGCCGCCCCCACCAGCACCCACAGGCCGGCCACGCCGATATCGCCGCCCGCCGCGAAGGGCGCCAAGGCTTCCCGGCATTTGTCCATGAAGGGCCCTTCATAGCCGCGCTTGAGCGCCTCGAGCTCCGGCGAGCCGGCCAATGCCGCACTGACACCGGGGATCTCGCGCCCTTGGGTCGCCACGCAATCCACATAGGCCTCGGCGATTACCCAGGCCCGCCCCGGCAGGTCCGCCGGACAACCGGCCAGGGCCGTGTCGAGCATCGCCGTCTGGCGTGCGTCGTACTCCTGGTACAGCGCCAACAGCAATCCGTTGCGGGTTTCGAAATGGTCATACACCACCGGCTTGGTCACCCCGGCCTGCTCGGCCAGACGCCCCAGGCTCAGGGCATCGGTGCCTTCTTCGCGCACCAGCTGCCAGGCCACATCCAGCAGCTGCCGGCGACGCTCCTCGCGGGACAGGCGTTTGCGCGGCGCGCTCTTTTCCTCGCTTGACATCGACTACCTACCAAAAGTAACTTACTAAGCGTAACTTACTGAGAGTATATAACGCTCTCGAGACCCTCGCATCCTGATTCTGGAGATTCTGCCATGCATGCCCTGATCGTCATCGGTCACCACGACCCCGCCTCCCTCACTCATACCCTTGCTGAGCAGCTCGCCGATGGGCTGCGCACGGCGGGCCACACCAGCGAGTTCGCCGACCTGGCCCGTGAAGGATTCGACCCCCGTTTCACCCTGGCCGACCACGCCGTGCACCGCCGCCTGGGGCCGCCGCCGGCCGATGTGCTGGCCGAGCAGGCGCGCATCGAACGCGCCGACACCGTGGTGCTGGTCTATCCCATCTACTGGTGGTCGCTCCCGGCCCTGCTCAAGGGCTGGGTCGAGCGTGTGTTCAGCAATGGCTGGGCCTTCTACCAGGCTGCGGACGGTAGTACCACAAAGCGCCTGCACGGTTTGACTGCGCACCTGATTGGCGTTGCCGGGGCCGATGCCGGCACTTTCGAGCGGCACGGCTACGGCGAGGCCATGCGCGTGCAGATCGAGCACGGCATCTTCGATTATTGCGGCGCTCGGGTGTTGAGTTCGACGTTGCTGGACGACAGCGAAGGACAGGATCCGGCACGGCATCTGCGAACCGCCCGCGCATTGGGAGAGAGGATGTTCGCCAGCGAAGGACGGCGCGAACCGGCGACCGTGGCGTGAACACAGGAAGGCGCGGGCCAGCCCGCGCCAGGTGACCGCGTGCGGGCAATCAGCCGCAGTTGACGCGGGTCACCACACCCTTGTCATCGACATTCAGGTTCAACCGCTCGGAGCGGTATTCCAGGGTGATCACATCGTGCGGCTTGAGGATGCGTGCCATCTGCGAGCCGCTGGCCTTGCGCGCCTGCTCGAGCAGCTCGGCGCTGGCCGGCTTGCCGACGGTGAAATCGGCGCCACTGGCTTCGCAGCGGCCGTCATTGCCGGCCGGGGCGGCAGGGGCGCTGGCGCCCGAAGAGCCACCGGTGCTGCAACCTGCCAGGACGGTAGCCACCAGCAGGGTCGCCAGGGAAGCGCGGGTACGGAACATGAATCCTCCTAAATCGATCCGGGAACTGCCTTATGCGACAGTTCCACCAACGGTTTGTTGCAAAACCGCAAGATTCTGCCTGACTCGGCCAGGGGATGCGAAACGCAATCGTCACCGAATTTTGCACCGAACCGCAGGTTCGGCCAAACGCAAGGCTTATGCCTAAGTCGCAGATCCCGTTGCGCAAAGGCATGATTTACTACAAGAAGTGGAGCATGAAACACCTCCCCTTCGAACGCCAGGACGCGGTATTCGACCTATCACCCAGGCCCAAGCGAGAACCGCCCCATGAGCAGCCACAGCATCGACGCCGATATCAAGGTCAAGTGGGACGAGGGCCAGAGCGCCTACAGCCCGGGAACCCCCGAAGAGCTATTGCTGATCGCCATCGACCTGCTGGTACGCGATCGTGGCAGCGAGGCCGCGCGCAGCTTCATCGACCAGGTGTTCGAACGCTACGCGCACCACGACACTATTTCAATCGGGCCAGGCGGGCGCTGAGCAGGTCGAAGAAGCCCTGGGCATCGCCCTCCTCGATCCACATCACATTGGCCGGCTGCTTGAGCACGCCGTACCAGTCGGCGACGGTCTGGCCGAAGGTCGGGCCTTCGCGACTGTCGACCACCATGTGCACCTGACGGCCCTTGAACAGCTCAGGCTTGAGCAGGTAGGCGATGACGCTGGCGTCGTGCACCGGGCCGCCTGGCATGCCGTAGTTGTCCATGTCGAACTTGATGTAGGCGTTAAGGATGTCCACCACCAGCTTGCTGGCATTGTTGTTGACCGCGGCGAGCTGCTTGAGGCGCGCGTCGCTGGTGAGCACCTTGTGGGTGACGTCCAGCGGCAGGTAGGTGAGCTTCACGCCACTGGCCAGCACCACCTCGGCGGCGTGCGGGTCGGCGAACAGGTTGAATTCCGCCGCCGGCGTGATGTTGCCGCCGTTGAAATGGGCACCGCCCATCACCACCACTTCCTTGATGCCGTTGACGATCTCCGGCTTCTGGATCAGCGCCAGGGCCAGGTTGGTCTGCGGACCGAGCATGGCGACAGTGATGCTGTGAGGCTCGGCGGCGCTCAGGGTGTCGATCAGGTACTGCACCGCGTTGCCCTGGGCCAGCGGCTTTTTCGGCTCGTGCACCTGGACGCCGGTCAGGCCTTCCTCGCCGTGAACGTTGGCGGCGTAGATCGGCGTACGCACCATCGGCCGCCCTGCCCCGGCGTATACCGGGATCTCTTCGCGGCCAGCCCACTCACGGGCCAGGCGGGCGTTGCGCGAGGTCTTCTCCAGGCGCACGTTGCCGGCCACGGTGGTGATGGCACGGATCTTCAGCTCCTCGGGCGAGGCCATGGCCAGCAGCAGGGCCACGACGTCGTCGGCGCCGGGGTCGGTATCGATGATCAGGTCGCGGGGCGCGGCCATGAGGGAAGTCGCGGCCAGCGCGGACATGAGGACGGCTCCTTGGAGCAGGTTCTTGAGGGACATTCAGCACTCCTTGTTGCTAGGGGGATGGATTCACAGGGGCAGCCCGAGGTTGCGCCCAACCTGTGGGAGCCGGCTTGCCGGCGATCGAGGGCGCAAGCCCTCGCATTCGGTCTAGAAAGTCACGCCAGCCACCAGGGCAATATTGCTGTAGGGCTTGCACTCCCCCGTGCGCACCACGGCCCGGGCCTGGCGACACAGGGTCTTGAAGTCGGCATGGCCCAGCACCTGGCGCTGGCCCAGCTCACCGCCCGCATGCAAACGCTCGACCTCGGCCAACCCCGGAGGCAGGGCCTGGAACACTTCATCAGCCAGCACATGCCGCTCCACCTGCATCTCGCTCAGTACCACGCGCAACACGCTGGCAAAATCCGGGATACCCGGCGTCAGCGCCAGGTCGATCAGCTCCACCCCCGGCGGCACCGGCAGGCCGGCGTCGCCGATCACCAGGATGTCGCCATGGCCGAGCCCGGCAATGGTCCGCGACAGGGCGATGTTCAGCAGTGGCGTCTTCTTCATGGCGCCAACTCCTTCAACAGGGGAATGGACGGCTGCGCGCCGACCCGGGTTACCGACAATGCGGCGGCGCACTGGCCGAAGCCGATCGCCTCATCTTCCGACAACCCCCGCGCCAGGCCGGCGGCAAAACCGCCAACAAAGGTATCGCCGGCCGCCGTGGTATCCACCGGCTGCACCCGTGGGGCCGGGAAGTGCCGGCTGCCGGTGGCGTCGACCAGCAAGGCACCATCGCCGCCAAGGGTGACGATCACCTTCCCTGCCCCCAACTGGCGTAGCCGCTCGGCCGCGCGGCGGGCACTTTCCTGATCATTGACCCGCACCCCGGCCAGGGCCTCGGCTTCGCTCTCGTTGGGGATCAGGTAATCGATGTAGGCGTACCACTCCGCTGGCAGTGGCCCGCTGGCCGGCGCTGGGTTGAGGATCACCGTGCGGCCCAGCTCGCGGCCGCGGGCCAGGGTCCAGGCCACGGTGGCCGTGGGCACCTCCAACTGACAGATGATCACTTCGGCGCGCTGCAGCAGTGCATCGAAACGGCTTACCGACTCGGGGCTGAGCAGGCCATTGCCGCCGGGGATCACGACGATGGCGTTCTGGCTGGCGGCATCCACCACGATCAGCGCCACGCCGCTGGACACGCCCGGGCACACGCTCACCCCCCGGCAATCGATGCCCTCGGTGAGCAGCGCCTGGCGCAGTTGCTGACCATAGGCGTCGTCGCCGACGTTGCCGACCATCGCCACGCTGGCGCCCAGCCGGGCCACAGCCACGGCCTGGTTGGCGCCCTTGCCGCCAGGCGCGGTGAAGAAACTGTCGCCGGTCAGGGTCTCGCCTCCCCGGGGCAGGCGCTGGGCGCGGGCCACCAGGTCCATGTTGAGGCTGCCGACCACTACCACCTTGGCATCCATGGGTATTCCTTAACGGTAATCGTTGAACAGGTCCGGGCGTGGCCCGGTGGATTCGCGCAGCACGATGCGCGGGGCGACGATGCGCTGTTCGGCGGCGCCGTCGCGGCGTGGCGTGACGATGCGCGACAGCAACAGCCCGGCGGCGCTCTCACCCAGCTCGCGGATCGACTGGCCGACCGTGGTCAGCGCCGGGTACACATAGCGGCTCAGTTCGATGTCGTCGAAGCCGATCACCGACAGCTCGCCCGGCACGTCGATATTGCGTTCGGCGGCGGCACGCAGCACGCCGAAACCGATCATGTCGTTGCCGGCGAAGATCGCCGTGGGCCGCTCGCCATCGAGCAGGCGCGCCGCGGCGGCATGCCCGCCGAGGCTGGTGAAATCGCTGTGCAGCACATGGCCCGGGGCAACGCGCACGCCGCCCTCGGCCATTGCCCGGCGGAACCCGGCCAGGCGCAGCTGGCTGACCCCAGTGTCCACCGGCCCGCCGATGGTGGCGATCTCGCGGTGCCCGAGTTCAAGCAGATGGCGGGTGGCCAGGTAGGCGCCCTGCTCGTGGTCGATCCGCACCAGGTCGGCCTCGACGCCTTCCAGGGCCCGGTCGACGATGACCATCGGCGTGCGCACGCCGCTGAGGCTGTCGAGCAGGTCCTGATCCTCGCCCACCGAGGCGACGATCAGGCCGTCGATGCGCTTTTCCAGCAGCACGCGCAGGTAGCTGCGCTGTTTCTGCGGGTTGTCATCGGAGTTGCACAGGATTACGCAATAGCCGTTGCGCTCGCAGGCATCCTCGATACCCCGGGCCAACTCGGCAAAGTAGGGGTTGACGCTATTGGGCACCAGCAGGCCGATGGTGGCGGTGCTGCGCGCCTTCAGCGAACGGGCCACGGCGCTGGGCACGTAGTCGAGTTCGGCGATCGCCGCCTCGACCTTCAGCCGCACGTGCTCGCTGACCGGACGGGTCTTGTTCAGTACATGAGACACGGTGGTGTAGGAAATACCCGCCAGTGCCGCGACATCTTTGATGGTTGCCATGGTTTCAGTTCCGCCGGCTCGCACGCCGGCTGCGGTAAGTGTCGAGTACCACGGCGATGACGATGACCGCCCCGGTGATGATGCGTTTGGTCGGTTCCGAGGCGCCGATCTGGGCCAGCCCGGCGGCCAGCACCGAGATGATCAGCACACCGAAGAAGGTGCTGATGACCGAGCCGCGCCCACCCATCAGGCTGGTGCCGCCGATCACCACGGCGGCGATCACCTGCAGCTCCATGCCCGAGCCGGCATTGGGGTCGGCGGCCTCCAGGCGCGAGATCTGGAACAGCGCGGCGAGGGCCCGCGAGCACGCCCATCAGGGCGAACACCAGGATCTTGAAGGGGCGTGGGTCGATGCCGGCCAGGCGCACAGCCTCTTCGTTGGTGCCGATACCGATCAGGTAGCGACCGAACACGGTACGGGTCAGCACCAGTTGGGCCAGCACGATCACCAGCAAGGCGATGATGAAAGCCGGGGAAATACCGAAGGCGATCGGGTTGGAGAACCAGGCGAAGGCATCGCCGATGTACGCGGTGCGCGAATCGGTGAACTGGTAGGCCAGGCCACGGGCCATCTCCAGCACGCCCAGCGAGACGATGAACGAAGGGATGCGCCAGGCCACGGTGATGCTGCCGGTGACGGTGCCGGCCAAGGCCGCCACGGCCATGCCGAGCAAGGCGGCGGGCAGCACGCTCCAGCCCCAGCCGAGGATCGCCACGCTGACGGTCGAAGCCGCCAGGGCCAGTACCGAGCCGACCGACAGATCGATGCCGCCGATGATCAGCACGAAGGTCATGCCCACCGCCAGCACCATCAGGTCGGGGATCTGGTTGGCCAGGGTGCTGAAGGTGGCGTAGGACAGGAAATGGCTGCTCAGCAACGAGAACAGCACGATCATCGCCAGCAAGGCCCCGGCCAGCCCCAGGTAGGTGCCCAGGCCGAAATAGGTGCCGCTGCGGCGCACTGGCGCGGCGTCCGAGGTGTTTGTTGTGGTTTTCATGCATCCATCCTGGGAGCTGCGTCGTGCAGCAGGGCGTCACGTTTCTGGTAGCCGGCGAAGGCGGCGGCGAGGAGTTGGTCCTGGGTCCAGTGGTCACGGTCGAAGGTGTCGATCAGGCGGCCCGCCGAGAGCACGGCGATGCGGTCGCAGATCAGCATCAGTTCGCGCAGGTCGCTGGACACCACCACCAGGGCCTTGCCCTGGCGGGCGAGCTCGGCAAGCAGGCCGTAGATGTCGAACTTGGCGCCGACATCGATGCCGCGGGTCGGCTCATCGAACAGCAGTACCTGGCAATCGCGCTCCAGCCAGCGGCCAATCACCACCTTCTGTTGGTTGCCGCCGGACAGCTCGCCCACGGCCTGGGCGGGGCTGGCGCTGCGGATACGCATGGCGCCGATCTGGCGCTCGGCCAGCTCACGCTCGGCGTCCGCGTCGAGCACGCCGGCACGGGACACCGCGCCGAGGTTGCCCAGGGCAATATTGGCACTGATCGACTGGCTCAGCAGCAGGCCTTCGCCCTTGCGGTCCTCGGTAATCAGTGCAATGCCAGCCTTGACCGCGGCCTTGGGCGAGTCGATGGTCACCGGCACTGGCGGCTGGCCGAGGGCGACCTGGCCGCTGTCGGCGCGGTCGGCGCCGTAGATCAGGCGCAGCAGCTCGGTACGCCCGGCACCGATCAGGCCGGAGATACCGAAGATCTCCCCTGCCCTGACCTCGAACGACACCTCGCGTACCTTGTCGCCGCGGCTGAGCCCGTCGACCTTGAGCAGCGGCGCACCGATCGTGCGCTGGCCCAGGTCGATATGCTCGCCCAGCTCGCGGCCGACCATCAGGTTGACCAGTTGCTCACTGTTGTAGCGCTGGATCGGCTCGGCGCACACCAGCTTGCCATCGCGCAGCACGGCGATACGCTGGGCCACTTGCTGCAGCTCTTCGAGGCGGTGGGAGATATACACGATGGCCACGCCGCGCTGGCGCAGGCGTTCGATCTGGGTGAACAGCAGATCCACCTCGCGGGCGGTGAGCATGGCCGTGGGTTCGTCGAAGATCAGCACATGGCAGTCGCCGATCAGGTTGCGGGCGATCTCGACCATCTGCTGGTGGCCGATGCCCAGCTCGCCGACAGGGGTGTCCGGGTCGATGGCATCCAGGCCGACCTGAGCCATGGCTGCGGTGGCCAGCTGGCGCAGGCGCTTCTGGCTGATCCAGCCGAGGCGGCTGGGCAGGTTGTCAAGGAACAGGTTCTCGGCCACGGTCAGCGTCGGCAGCAGGTTGAGTTCCTGCATCACCATGCGCACGCCGAGGCGTTCGGCCTCGGCGCGGCTGCCGGGGGCGTAGGGCTGGCCGCGGTAGAGCATCTGCCCGGTGGTGGGGATCTCCAAACCGCTGATCAGCTTGGACAGGGTCGACTTGCCCGCGCCGTTCTCGCCGGTCAGGGCCAGCACCTCGCCGCCGCGCAGCTCGAGGGTGACATCGCCGAGCACGGGCTGGGCGTAGGTCTTGCCCAGGCCGCTGACGGCTAGCACGGTTTCATTGGCCGGTACTGACATGGCCATTCTCCTAAATAGACATACCCCCCTGTAGGAGCGGCTTCAGCCGCGATCACCCGCGAAGCGGGTGCCAGGCACCGCAGTGCCTGCATCGCGGCTGAAGCCGCTCCTACAGAGATCACTTTGTCACTTGGTAATCAGCTTGACCGGGGTCTGGATGACATTGTCGGCATCCACGCCGGGCTGCTCGCCCTTGAGCATCTTCAGCGCCGCCTGGATGCCATACACCGCCTGCTGGCTGGCCGCCTGGTCGAGGGTGGCGAGCACACGGCCATCCTTGAGCATCGGCTCGATGGCCTTGATGTTGTCGTAGCCGACCACCTGCACCTGGCCGGTCTTGCCGGCGGCGCGCACGGCCGAGACAGCACCCAGGGCCATGCTGTCGTTGCCGGCCAGCAGCGCCTTCAAATCGGGATACTCGTTGAGCATCGAGGCGGCAACGGCGTTGCCCTTGTCGATCTCCCAGTTGCCGGATTGCACCGAGACGATCTTCATCTGCGCGGCTTCCATGGCGTCCTTGAAACCGGCGGTGCGCTGCTGGGCATTGGTGGTGGTCGGCACGCCTTCGATGATGCCGACCTGGTCACCGGCCTTGAGCTTTTGCTGGGCCAGGTAGTCGCCGACCAGCCGCGCGCCCTTGCGGTTGTCCGGGCCTACGAACGGCACGCTGATGCCCTTGCTCTTGAGGGTTTCGGGATCGAGGCGATTATCGATGTTGATCACGATCACGCCTTTGTCCATCGCCTTCTTCACCGCCGATACCAGCGCCTTGGAGTCGGCCGGGGCAATGACCAGCGCCTTCGCGCCCGCGTTGACCATCTGCTCGACGATACGGATCTGCTCGCCGGTGTCGGTCTCGTTCTTGATGCCGTTGGCGACCAGCTGGAATTCGCTGGCGTGGGTCTTCTGATAATCCTTGGCGCCATCTTCCATGGTGCGGAAGAACTCGTTGGCCAGGGATTTCATCACCAGGGCGACCTTGGGCGCCTCGTCGGCGTGGGCGGTAGGCAGGGAAAAGATCAGCGACGACAGAACGGCAAGGGCCAGCGGACGGCCGGAAAACGGCAGCTTCATGGAAATGACTCCGAATCTTGTGGTTTTTATCGGATCGCAAACGTTTGCGGTGACTAACTATGTAAACAGGCCCCGCTTTTGTCAAATCCATTGCGTAGGCAGCCACGGCTACGCCGGTCGGATTATCCGCAATTTGTCCGAAAAACCGAACACATTTCCTTCGCTTGTTCGGCCAGCCGAACACCACGGATCGGCTTGACCCCATGGTCGCTTCGAGTACCCCCAGTCGCAACAGGGGTTTCCAGATGAAATTCGACGAACGGTAGTTGCTGGTACGAAATCTGCCTTTACCCAGTGCGACATAACGCACATCTCACCCAGGAAGAGAGAAGCAGTAATGATGAAATCCGCTATCAAGACCTTCGCACCGAGCGCCCTGGCGCTGCTGTTGGTACTGCCGACCGGCGTTTCCGCCAAGGAAGCCGCGCAACAACAGAAACTCGCCAACGTGGTCATCCTCGCCACCGGCGGCACCATCGCCGGCGCTGGCGCCAGCGCCGCCAACAGCGCCACCTACCAGGCCGCCAAGGTAGGCATCGACAAGCTGATCGCCGGCGTGCCAGAGCTGAAGGACCTGGCCAACGTGCGCGGCGAGCAGGTGATGCAGGTCGCCTCGGAAAGCATCGGCAACGACGACCTGCTCAAGCTGGGCAAGCGCGTCGCCGAACTGGCCGACAGCAAGGACGTCGATGGCATCGTCATCACCCACGGCACCGACACCCTGGAAGAAACCGCCTACTTCCTCAACCTGGTGGAGAAGACCGACAAGCCGATCATCGTGGTCGGCTCGATGCGTCCGGGCACCGCGATGTCCGCCGACGGCATGCTCAACCTGTACAACGCCGTGGCCGTGGCCAGCAGCAAGGACGCCCGTGGCAAGGGCGTGCTGGTGACCATGAACGACGAGATCCAGTCCGGCCGTGACGTGAGCAAGGCGGTCAATATCAAGACCGAAGCCTTCAAGAGCCAGTGGGGCCCGCTGGGCATGGTGGTCGAAGGCAAGTCGTACTTCTTCCGCCTGCCGGCCAAGCGCCACACGGTCAACTCCGAGTTCGACATCAAGACCATCAGCAAGCTGCCGGCCGTGGATATCGCCTACGGCTACGGCAACGTGACCGACACCGCCTACAAGGCGCTGGCCCAGGGTGGCGCGAAGGCGATCATCCACGCCGGTACCGGTAATGGCTCGGTGTCGTCGCGCGTGGTGCCGGCGCTGCAGGAGCTGCGCAAGGAAGGCGTGCAGATCATCCGTTCGTCCCACGTCAACCAGGGCGGCTTCGTGCTGCGCAATGCCGAACAGCCTGACGACAAGAACGACTGGGTCGTGGCCCATGACCTGAACCCGCAGAAGGCGCGGATCCTGGCAATGGTGGCGATGACCAAGACCCAGGACAGCAAAGAGCTGCAGCGGATCTTCTGGGAATACTGATCGGCATGCACCTCGGGCTGGTGTGTTGAACATACCGGCCCATCGCGGGGCCAGCCCGCTCCCACAGGTCTGCGGCGACTTTGTGGGAGCGGGCTGGCCCCGCAATACCTTCGATGGAACCAATCCCTCTACCACGGTCTTATACGGCTTTCATCCTACCTGCTGTTGCGAAATGACTTACAGTGAAATACTGTATGCACATACAGCAAAACAAGGAACAGCCCCGTGGCCAAAACCGCCCCAGCGTCGCCAAGCAGTTATGAACTACTGGGTCAGCGCATCCAGAAGATCATCAACAGCCCCACCGCCCAGCGCAGCCGCGCCGCCCTGATCTTCCGCCTGGAGCAAGAATCGCCCGACGACTGGGCCACGCTGCTCGAGGAAATCGCCGAGAACGACAACGTCACCCTCGCCCACCGCGACGATGGCGGCGTGCAGGTGTTCTGGACCGTGCCGAAGGAAGACTGATTGCACATGAGAGTTTCGCTTTTCGCTGCCTGCCTGCTGCTGCTTACACCCCTCGCCCACGCCGACGCCCCGCGCACCTTCCAGGAAGCCAAGAAGGTCGCCTGGAAGCTGTACGCGCCGCAGTCCACCGAGTTCTATTGCGGCTGCAAGTACCAGGGCAACAAGGTCGACCTGGCGTCCTGCGGCTATGCGCCGCGCAAGAACCTCAACCGTGCCTCGCGCATCGAGTGGGAGCACATTGTCCCGGCCTGGCAGATCGGCCATCAGCGCCAGTGCTGGCAGGATGGTGGGCGCAAGAACTGCTCGCGCAACGACAAGGTCTACCAGCGGGCCGAGGCCGACCTGCACAACCTGGTGCCGAGCATCGGCGAGGTCAACGGCGACCGCAGCAACTTCAGCTTCGGCTGGTTGCCCGAGCAGCATGGCCAGTACGGCAGTTGCCTGACCCAGGTCGACTTCAAGGCCAAGAAGGTCATGCCACGCCCGTCGATCCGCGGAATGATCGCGCGCACCTACTTCTACATGAGCAAACAGTACGACCTGCGCCTGTCCAAACAGGACCGCCAGTTGTTCGAGGCCTGGAACAAGACCTACCCGCCGCAGGCCTGGGAACTGCAGCGCAACCAGCAAGTGGCATGCGTGATGGGGCGCGGCAACGCCTTCGTCGGCCCGGTCAACCTCAAGGCCTGCGGCTGAAGGCCTTCAGGCCAGCGTCTGCAGGTAGGCGCTAGCCTGCTGGTAACGGCAGAGCCGGGCCACATCTGCCGGGCCTGGGCAGGGGATGCGCGAAAGGTCGCTGTTGTCGGCCAGGTCCGCCAGCTTCACCTGGCGCGCCAAAGGGTCCACACCCAGGCGAATGACGAACGCCTCGTAGCTTTCGCCCTCGCGCCGGCTCAGCGCCAGCAGCGCGGCGAGGATTTTCAGCGGGAAGCCTTCACGGGCGAGGTCGGCCAGGGTCAGCGGCGTGTCTTCCAGCACATCGTGCAACACCGCGACGATGCGCTGCTCGGGGGTGATCACCCGCCCCATCACCCGCAGCGGGTGAAGGATGTAAGCCGCCCCGCCTTTGTCGAACTGCCCTTCGTGTGCCTTGATGGCCATCGCGATGGCCCGCTCCAGCGTCGCCATGAGGCGCTCCCCCCACTCAACCCGCGCACTAGACAGCATAGCCGCTGCACCACAGGCGTGTTCACGCCTGCGCATCATGGCGGCGGGCTTGTGCCTCCGCCGCCCAAGCTTTTGCCAGCCTTAGGTTTTTTAAGGCCCATGAGCACAAATTTACTAATTTCTCGATCCCCGCCCGCGCCGCATCATCGCGCCAACAAGAACGCGTCGCCCCTTGCCGGCACGCACCCGGGCAGCACCCGATGCCCACCTTGCCTTGGAGTCAGTCATGACCAGTGCAGCCAATTCGGCACCCCTCATCGAGAAACACACGATCGGCTACGTGCCGCCGCAAGACCGCCATGGAAAGGTAAGGGATCTGTTCACACTGTGGTTCGGCGGCAACATCGCGCCGCTGCCCATCGTCACCGGCGCGCTGGGCGTGCAGTTGTTCCACCTCAACCTGGTGTGGGGCGTCGTCGCCATCCTGGTCGGCCATCTGCTCGGCGGCGTGCTCATGGCCCTGCATTCAGCGCAGGGCCCGCAGATGGGCATCCCGCAGATGATCCAGAGCCGCGCCCAGTTCGGTTCGCTCGGCGCCCTGCTGGTGGTGGTGATCGCCGGGGTGATGTACATCGGCTTCTTCGCCTCCAATATCGTCCTGGCCGGCAAGTCGCTGCATGGCGTGGTCGAGACGGTGCCGGTGTCCGTGGGCATCGTCATCGGCGCATTGGGCTCCGGCATCATCGGCATCATCGGCTACCGCTTCATCCACGTGCTCAACCGCATCGGTACCTGGGTACTGGGTGTTGGCATCGTGGTCGGCTTCGGCTACATCTTCAGCCATGTGCAGAGCGACGACTTCCTCACCCGTGGCGGCTTCAACCTGGCCGGCTGGCTGGCCACCGTGTCCCTGGCGGCGCTGTGGCAGATCGCCTTCGCGCCCTACGTGTCGGACTACTCGCGCTACCTGCCGGCCGACGTGAAGGTTTCCGCGACCTTCTGGACCACCTACCTGGGCTCGGCCCTGGGCTCGAGCCTGTCGTTCATCTTCGGCGCGGTGGCGGTGCTGGCGATCCCTGCCGGGATGGACACCATGGACGCGGTCAAGCTTGCCACCGGCACTCTCGGCCCGCTGATGCTGGTGCTGTTCCTGCTCAGCGTGATCAGCCACAACGCCCTCAACCTGTACGGCGCGGTGCTGTCGATCATCACCCTGGTGCAGACCTTCGCCTACCGCTGGATCCCCACTGCCAAGAGCCGCGCCGTGCTGTCGCTGCTCGTCCTGGCGGCCTGCTGCGTGGTGGCGGTGTTCGCCTCGGCGGACTTCATCGGCCACTTCGTCGATATGGTGCTGGTGTTGTTGGTGGTGCTGGTGCCGTGGACGGCGATCAACCTGATCGACTTCTATGTCATCCACAAGGGCGACTACGACATCGACTCGATCTTCAAGGTCGACGGCGGCATCTACGGCCGCTACAACCCCCAGGCACTGATCGCCTATGCGGTGGGTATCGTGGTGCAGATCCCGTTCATGAACACGCCGCTGTACGTCGGGCCGGTGTCCGAGCACATCAACGGCGCCGACCTGTCGTGGCTGGTGGGGCTGGCGATCACCTCGCCGCTGTACTGGTGGCTGGCCAGCCGCGACAGTGCGTATCGCCGTCGGCAGATGGGTGCAAAGCTGGCGGCGGGGGTTTGATCCTGCCAGGCCGAATGCCGATCAGAAGACCCGCCTAGGCGGGTCTTCTGTCGTCAATGCCAGCCACCACGACTCAGGCGGCAAACCCTAGCGCTCGCTACGGAGCATTTCCTTCGGCACATACTTGCCAATCTCATACTTGCCAATCGCCGCCCGGTGCACCTCATCCGGCCCGTCGGCCAGGCGCAGGGTGCGCTGCATCGCGTACATGTAGGCCAGCGGGAAATCACCGCTCACCCCTGCCCCGCCATGGATCTGGATCGCCCGGTCGATCACCTTCAACGCCACGTTCGGCGCCACCACCTTGATCTGGGCGATCTCGCTGCGCGCCACCTTGTTGCCGACGGTGTCCATCATGTACGCGGCCTTCAGGGTCAGCAGCCGGGCCATGTCGATCTCCATCCGCGAGTCGGCGATCTTGTCGACGTTGCCACCCAGCCGTGCCAGCGGCCGGCCGAAGGCAGTGCGTTCGACCGAGCGCTTGCACATCAGCTCCAGGGCGCGCTCGGCCATGCCGATCGAACGCATGCAATGGTGGATGCGCCCAGGCCCGAGGCGGCCCTGGGCGATCTCGAAGCCACGGCCCTCGCCGAGGAGCACGTTCTCGTAAGGCACTCGCACGTTCTCGAACAACACTTCGGCATGGCCGTGGGGCGCGTCGTCGTAGCCGAACACCGGCAGTGGGCGGACGATTTTCACGCCGGCTGCGTCGGTGGGCACCAGGATCATCGAGTGCTGTTGATGACGCTGGCCGTCGGGGTTGGACAGGCCCATGAAGATCATCACCTTGCAGCGCGGGTCGCAGGCGCCGGAGGTCCACCACTTGCGGCCGTTGATCACCCACTCGTCACCGTCGCGCACGGCGGTGGCGGCCATGTTGGTGGCATCCGAAGAGGCCACGTCCGGCTCGGTCATGGCGAACGCCGAGCGGATCTCGCCGCGCAGCAGCGGCTCGAGCCACTGGCGCTTCTGCGCCTCACTGCCGTAGCGCACCAGCACTTCCATGTTGCCGGTGTCCGGCGCCGAGCAGTTGAACGGCTCGGGCCCCAGCAGCGAGCGGCCCATGATCTCGGCCAACGGCGCGTACTCAAGGTTGCTCAGCCCTGCGCCATATTCGGATTCGGGCAGGAACAGGTTCCACAGCCCTTCCTCGCGGGCCTTGGCCTTGAGCTCCTCCATGATCGCGGTAGGCTGCCAGCGGTCGCCCTCGGCGACCTGGCGCTCGAACACCGGCTCGGCCGGGTAGACGTATGCATCCATGAATGCGCTGACGCGCTCGCGCAGTGCCTGGACCTTGGGCGAATAGGCGAAATCCATCGGGGGCTACCTTCCGTCAATGAAGAACATGGACCTGAGCCTAGAACAGCCACCCTTCATCCACCTAGTCTATTTTCTTCGTGTATAAACATTCATAACCAATATATGATCGATCCATAACTCCAACAAAGAGCGGCGCCCATGAACCTCAGCAAGGTCGACCTCAACCTGTTCATCGTTTTCGACGCGATCTACACCGAAGCCAACCTGACACGCGCCGGGCAAATCGTCGGCATCACCCAGCCAGCAGTGTCCAACGCCCTGTCACGCCTGCGCGAGACGTTCAACGACCCGCTGTTCGTGCGCACCGCCCAGGGCATGGTGCCCACGCCCATGGCGCAGAACATCATCGGCCCGGTGCGCAACGCGCTGTCGCTGCTGCGCACCTCGGTACAGGAAAGCCGCATCTTCACCCCGCTGCAGGCGAGCAAGACCTTCCGCATCAGCATGACCGACCTCACCGAGGCGGTGATCCTGCCGCCGCTGTTCCAGCGCCTGCGGCGGCTCGCCCCGGCGCTGGTGATCGAGAGTTTCCTGTGCAAGCGCCGCGAGACCACCAAGGAACTGGCCGCCGGGCGCCTGGACTTCGCCGTCGACGCGCCGCTGAACACCGACCCTCAGGTGCGTCACGTCAAGCTCATGCAAGACCGTTATGTCTGCGCCATGCGCCCCGGCCACCCACACGCCGACAGCAAGCTGAGCCTGGACAACTACCTGGCCATGACCCACATCCATATCTCCAGCCGCCGTAACGGCCTGGGCTACGTGGACCTGGCCCTGGGCAAGATGGGCGTGCAACGCCGTGTCGCCCTGCGTTCGCAGCACTACCTGATGGCCTCCCAGGTACTGCAGCAGACCGACATGGTCATGACCGTGCCCGAGCGTTTCGCCCGCCGCCACCAGTTGCGCCACCAGCCCTTGCCGGTGGAGGTACCGGCGCTGGAGACTCACCTGTACTGGCACGAAAGCACCGATCAGGACCCAGCAAACCGCTGGATGCGCGAGCAGATTATCGAGCTGTGCGAGCGGGTGGTGGCCCAGGATGAGCAGGAACAGGCAAGCCCGGCAATCGCATCGGCCTGAGTCGCCTACACTGTCGGTGATTGCCTCTGAACCCAGGAGCCACTCATGGACGACAGCCAACATGGCAAGCCACCGACATTCTGGCAAATGCTGCAAAGCATCCTTGCCGCGGCGTTTGGCGTGCAAAGCGGCAAGAACCGCGCCCGCGACTTCACCTATGGCAAGGCCAGCCATTTCATCGTGATGGGGACGGTGTTCACGCTGATCTTCATCTTCGCGCTGATCGGCCTGGTGCAGCTGGCGATGCACCTGACGGCGCGCTAGTCGCGCCGGGCAATACTGCTTGGCTAAACGCAATCCGCCCGCGGATATCCCTTCCGCGGGCGGTTCAGGTGTATCTCACGGTCTTGAGCAGTTATCCGCTATTGATGGCTGACCCAGTACACCGCGGTGACCACCACCAGTACGATCAGACACAGGATCGCCCAGGCATCGACACTGCTGTCAGCTTTGCGGACCTTGGTAGAGTTTCCCATTGCATTGCCTCTTGTAGTGGTTATGGGAATGCACTTCACAAGCAGCAGTTAAGTCCAGCAATGCCCTTCGCTCAAGCAGGGTCTTTCAATACTCGACGGGTGACGTCAGAAACGGGTAGCGGAAATCCGCCGGCCGCCCTTCGGCACTGAAACGGTGGAAGTCGATGCCGTGGTCATCCTGCTCCAGCAGCTTGAGCCAGCGCCGCGCCTTGGCCGGGTCGATCAGTTGCAGGGCGGGCGCGCTGTGCTCACGCTGGCCGTCGCGATCCACTGCAAGCCCTTGTGCGTCGTCGTGCAACATGACCATGGCCCAGCCACCCAGGGTGAAGTGCCCGCCCATGAGCACGCTCAAACGCCCTTCGATTCGCGCGCGCAGTGCCTCGGGCGAGCTATTGACCGCACTGAACAGGGTGTCGCGCCCCGGTACCTTGCCCAACGCTTCGAAGGCCTGCATGGCACCGAACGCCATCTGGTCGTTGGCCGCCCACACCAGGCGGGTGTCGGGGTAGCGCTCGAGCAGCATCTGCGCCTGTTCGAAGGCGCGCTCGCGGCTCCAGCCGCCGTATACCACCTGGCGCAGGCGCACCCGGGGGAACTCGGCCAGTGCCCGGCGCATGCCCTGCACGCGCAGCTGCGAAGCCGGCGTGGTCTTGACCCCGGCAAAGGCCAGCAGGTCGACCGGCCCGGCTTCGGCAGGCAGTTGCGCCACCAGCGCCTTGAGCATCTGGTAGCCCGCCTCCTCGTCGTTGCTGACCAACGTGCCGAGTACTTCAGGATATTTGTCCGGCTGCGCCTGGACACTGTGTGCCTGGCTGTCGGTGAGGCCGTTGTTGACCAGGAACAGTTTGACCCCGGTGCCCCGCGACAAGCGGATGATCTCCGGCGCGACGTACAGCTCGTTGACCAGCACCAGGTAATCCGGGCGCTGCGGCCCTTGTAGTACCTCGCGAGCCTGGTTCAGCGCAAGGTCGGCACGACGCTCGCTGTACTGCACGCGCAAGGTCATGCCCAGGTCGCTGGCGGCGGCCTGCATGAAACGTGAGTAGTCGACCCAGAACGTTTCATCGGAGTAGCCCGGGTTGATAAATACCACCGAAGCGGCCTGCGCGCTCGCTGCCAGTGGCAGGCTCAGGCACAGGCTCTGGCACAAGGCCTTGAGCATGCTGTTACTTCCCTGCGAAGCAAACCCCGGATTATAGCCCTGCGATGTACCGCAGCGGACAAATGCCAGTCAGTCTCACTTAGTCCAAATGGTTCTTTTCATATGCAAAAACATCACTTTAGCGCATAAACCCACTCTGCTATCGTTCCTCCGCTCCGCCCCGGAGTGCGCGGCCGTGCGCGCGATTAGCTGCATGCAGCCTGAGACAGGACTTATATGTACGTATACGACGAGTACGATCAGCGGATCATCGAGGACCGCGTCAAGCAGTTCCGTGATCAGACCCGCCGCTACCTGGCCGGTGAGCTGAGCGAAGAAGAATTCCGCCCTCTGCGCCTGCAGAACGGCCTGTATATCCAACGTTTCGCGCCGATGTTGCGAGTCGCCGTGCCCTATGGCCAGCTGAACGCACGTCAGACCCGCATGCTGGCGAAGATCGCCCGCGACTACGACAAGGGCTATGCGCATATCAGCACGCGCCAGAACGTGCAGTACAACTGGCCGGCGCTGGAAGACATCCCTGAAATTCTCGCAGAGCTGGCCACCGTGCAGATGCACGCGATCCAGACCAGCGGCAACTGCCTGCGCAACGTCACCACCGACCAGTTCGCCGGTGTCGCCGCCGACGAGCTGGTCGACCCGCGCCCGTGGTGCGAGATCGTCCGCCAGTGGACCACCTTCCACCCTGAATTCGCCTACCTGCCACGCAAGTTCAAGATCGCCGTCAACGGTTCGAGCGACGACCGCGCCGCCATCGAAGTGCACGACATCGGCCTGGAGCCGGTGCGCAACACCGCAGGCGAACTGGGCTTCCGCGTCTTGGTCGGAGGCGGCCTGGGCCGTACCCCGGTGATCGGCGCGTTCATCAACGAGTTCCTGCCCTGGCAGGACCTGCTCAGCTACCTGGACGCCATCCTGCGCGTGTACAACCGTTACGGTCGTCGTGACAACAAGTACAAGGCGCGGATCAAGATCCTGGTCAAGGCCCTCACCCCGGAAGTGTTCGCCGAGAAGGTCGAGGCCGAGATGGTCCACCTGCGTGGCGGCAACACCACCTTGACCGAGGCCGAAGTACAGCGCGTCGCCCGCCACTTCGTCGACCCTGAATACCTGGCACTGGACAACACCGACTTCAGCGCGCTGGACGCCGAGCACCCGGGCTTCGCCCGCTGGCGCTCGCGCAACACCCGTGCGCACAAGAAGCCGGGCTATGTCGCCGTGACCCTGTCGCTCAAGCCCACCGGCGTCGCCCCGGGCGACCTGACCGACAAGCAGCTCGACGCGGTCGCCGACCTGGCCGAGCGCTACAGCTTCGGCTACCTGCGCACCTCCCACGAGCAGAACATCATCCTCGCCGACGTCGAGCAGCGTCAGCTGCACGCGCTGTGGCTGGAGCTGCGCGAGCAAGGCTTCGCCACCCCGAACATCGGCCTGCTGACCGACATCATCTGCTGCCCGGGCGGTGATTTCTGCTCGCTGGCCAACGCCAAGTCGATCCCGATCGCCGAGTCCATCCAGCGCCGCTTCGACGACCTGGACTACCTGTTCGACATCGGTGAGCTCGACCTGAACATCTCCGGCTGCATGAACGCCTGCGGCCACCACCACGTCGGCCACATCGGCATCCTTGGCGTGGACAAGAAGGGCGAGGAGTTCTACCAGGTCTCGCTGGGCGGCAATGCCGCGCGCGACGCCAGCCTGGGCAAGATCCTCGGCCCCTCCTTCGCCCAGGACGACATGGCCGACGTGATCGAGAAGCTGATCAATGTGTACGTCGAGCGGCGCACTGAAGACGAGCGCTTCATCGACACCTACCAGCGGATCGGCATCGACCCCTTCAAGGAACGCGTCTATGCAGCGAATCATTAAGAACAACCAGATCGTCGACGAAACCTGGCACCTGCTGCCCAAGGACGTCTCGATCGACGAACTGACCAACTGCGACGACTACATCGTGCCGCTGCAGCTGTGGCGCGACCATCCGAGCCTGCTCAAGGCCCGCGACGGCGGCCTGGGCATCTGGCTGGACAGCGACGAAGAAGCCGAGGAAATCGGCGAGCACGTCGAGCACTTCCAGGTGATCGCCCTGAACTTCCCGGCCTTCACCGACGGGCGCAGCTATTCCAACGCGCGCCTGCTGCGTGACCGCTACAAGTTCAAGGGCGAGCTGCGCGCCATTGGCGACGTACTGCGTGACCAGCTGTTCTACATGGCCCGCTGCGGTTTCGACGCGTTCGCCATCCGCGCCGACAAGGACCCGGAAGACGCCCTGCAGAGCCTGAAGGACTTCTCGGTGACCTACCAGGGCGCCACCGACGAACCGCTGCCGCTGTTCCGCCGCCGCTGATCGTCGCTTGCAGCACTCCCGGCCCGCCTTATGGCGGGCCGATTCATTTCTGCGCCGGCAAGACGACCAGTCCGGATAGGCCGAGGGAAAATCCGAACATTCACTCAGGTTTGCTGATGGCATGCCGATATCAGGGCATATCCTTTTCACTCCGCAAGGAAAGCGAAGATGAGCCCAATCACCTCGGCACTGCGATTCACGCCGATCCAAACTCCACCCGCTCCCGCGCCGAACCTGATCGTTCGCCAGCCCACGAGCGTCGCCAGCGCCCCAGGCACCCAGGTCATCCTGGGCCAGGACACCCGCATTCCCGACAGTGAGACCTACACCTCGCGAGGCACGCTGGACAGCGCGCAGCCCAGCTACACCTGGGAACAGGACGGGCTGGACAAGCTGAGCATGTACATGTTCAGCGCGGTCAAGTCGTCCTCCACCGCCGCCCGCTTCCAGGGCCTGGGCAGCGCCCTGGTGGAGCAGCTGGCGGCCAGCGGTGGCCAGCGCGTCTCCCAGTCGGCCTTGCAGGTCAACGAGACCGACACCACCCCGCTGAGCCTGCAGCAGACACGCCTGCGCGAGTTCGCCAGCAATACCGTCACCCTCAGCCTCACCACCGCCTCCGGCGCCACGGTGAAACTGGCTTTGTTCAACGGTGAGCGGGGCCTGGCGGTCGACGCCGAAGTCCAGGGCGGCGAGCTCAACGCCGGCGAGCTCAAGGGCCTGGCTGCCCTGGCCGACGGTTTCCAGTCGGCGATCAATGGCTTGACCCGGCAACCGCCGAGCCTGCAGCTCGGCTCGCTGGTCAAGCTCGATCCGAGCCTGTTCAGCGGCCTGCAAATGAATGCCAAGCTGGACTTGCCCAGTGGTGGGCAACAGACCTTCGACCTGCGCCTGGACGGCTCCACCCGCAGCCTGAAACTCGATGGCCCGAGTGGCCAGGTACAGCTGGACCTCGACTCCCAGGGCGGCGCGCTGCTCGGCGGCAAGGCCCAGCGCCAGGCCGCCCTGGACAACTACCTGACCCAGTTCGACGAGGCGCAGAAGCGCGGCAAGGGCGATGCTCAACTGACCTCGCTGCTCAAGGATGCCTTCAGCCAACTGAACAGCATCGACGACAACAGCCCGCGCCCGGCGGGCCATAACGACGCGGTGAACTCCTACAGCCGCGCGTTGCTCAGCGGCCTGGCCGACTTCAAGGCCTCGATCGTGCAACCGTCCAGCCGCCCGAACGCGCGACGCCTGGATGAGGAAGACCGCTTCGCCTACCAGGTGTCGCAATCGACCTCGACCAGTGGCCAAGGCACCACCATCGCCCGTCAGCAACGCCAGGAGGCCAAGCTGGATGCCGCCTGGCATTCGAGCCTGTCGTCTGCTGCCAAGCTCACCGAAGCGGATCCGTTCGACGAAAAGAACTACCGTTACCACACACTCAGCGAAACGGCGAGCAGCACCACCGAACTGTCGTTCGTCGACAATGTGCTCAAGGAAGCCAAGGCCACCCAGGAGGCCACCAGCACCAAGCGCGTGCTGACCTACGAGGGCGGCAAGCTTGAGTCCGATGTCAGCACGCCCGAGTCGGTGAGCCGCTCGCGCAACCTGCTGAACCTGCTCGACGATCTGTTCAAGACCGATGAGAAGGCCCGGCGCAACGGCAGCCAGTACGACCTCGACGCGCAACTGGCGGCCCATGCCGGGCTGTGGCAGTTGCAAACCGACCCGGCGAAGATCCGCGACTGACCAAGGCGCCGCCGCGCAGATAAGCCCCCCCTGCAAGGACTGCGGAAGCGGGCTCATCTGCGCGCGGCCTTGGCGCTCAGCGTAATGGCACGTAGATATCCGTCTGCCATTGTTCCAGCGGCGTCTGCGGATAGATGCTCAGGTAGTGGAAGAACAGCGGATGATCGCGCAGCTCCTCGCCACTGCCGGGTAGCCAGTCGCGGTAGATCGGGTAGATCGTCTCGCCGATGTGGTCCGGAGAGCCGACATGGCGCACCACTGCGCAGCGCCCCGCGGGCAGGCTCGACTCACAGACGCCTTGAGCGTTCGGCGCCACGGCCTCATGGATTTCCCCGCAGATGGCAAAGCGGAAGTCTTCCGGCGCGGTAGTGTCCGGATTGTTGTAGGGAATGCCGAAGCTGCGGCTGCTGGCCACGGGCGACTGCCCGCTGCTCATGCGCCAGTCGATGAACCGGCGCACGGTTTCGCTGACCTGGCTCGGCGGCCCCCGATGTTCGAGCGCGGCAAGGCGCACGGCGGCGAAATCGACGATTCGTACCTGCATGGTGATGCTCCTGGAAAAATGAGGAATGGCAAACACCGTATTCCATACCTGCCAGTCCGGCCGCCGGCGAAACGCGCTGGGCGCACGCCCGAAGGCCCGTCGAAACGCCCGGCTGAACGCTTCCGGACTTTCGAAGCCCGCCGCCAGCGCCGCGTCCAGCACCGAGTGTTCGGGCTGCCCGACCAACCGATGCGCGGCACGGCGCAGGCGCATCAGCTGCACATAACGGGCAACCGGGACGCCCACATAGGCACTGAACTGGCGGTGAAAATGAAACGCCGAAAAATGAGCCACGGCGCTCAAGGTTTCCACCGAGAGGTCACCTTCGAGGTTGTCCTCGATATAGGCCAGTACGGTCTCGAACCGTTGCTGGTAAAGGGCATTGACTGACAAATCAGGCTGCTCCTGGAAATACGGCAGGCCACAGCTTCGTCGATCCAGCCATGGCCACGCCTAGCCGCACTTGCTCAATCACAACATCCTCCGGTAACGCTGGCCTGACTGCGATTATCGGCCCGGCCGGTCTTATCCAGCGTATCCCTCCGCGGGTGAGCGCCATTATTGTCACGCACCGATCACAACCCAACCCTCCATTCATGACTCCAGCTCAAAGGACCTTGGTTTGTCGAGGCCTTAATCAATTCCGCCGAACCCTGCACACTGCACTCATTCACTCGACAGGAGCACATTCATGAGCATTCCATCCTTTGGCCTTGGCACATTCCGCCTCACCGGCCAGGCCGTCATCGACTCGGTCAGTGCGGCGCTGGAGCTGGGCTACCGCGCCATCGACACCGCGCAGATCTACAAGAACGAGGCCGAGGTCGGCCAGGCTATCGCCGCAAGCGGCGTGCCGCGCGACGAGCTGTTCATCACCACCAAGATCTGGGTCGACAACTACGCCGCCGACAAACTGATCCCCAGCCTGCGCGAGAGCCTGACCAAACTGCGCACCGAGCATGTCGACCTGCTGCTGATCCACTGGCCGGCGCCCGGCAACGGCGTCGAACTGCCCGAATACATGCAGGCCCTGGCCGAGGCCAAGCGCCAGGGCCTGACCCGCCAGATCGGCATCTCCAACTTCAATATCGAGCTGACCCGCCAGGCCATCGCCGTGGTCGGCCAGGGGGAGATCGCCACCAACCAGATCGAGCTCAGCCCGTATCTGCAAAACCGTAAGCTCACCGGCTTCCTCGCGGAACAAGGCATCGCCACAACCTCCTACATGACCCTGGCCTATGGCAAGGTCCTGAAGGATCCGCTGCTGGCGCAAATCGCCGCCAAGCACAAGGCTACCGTGGCCCAGGTGGCCTTGGCCTGGGCATTGCAACTGGGCTACGCGGTGATCCCTTCATCAACCAAGCGCGAGAACCTGGCCAGCAACCTGCTCGCCCAGAGCCTGCGCCTGGACGCCGACGACATGGCGCGCATCGCCACCCTGGAGCGTGACGGCCGTGAAGTCAGCCCAGACGGCCTGGCGCCGGCCTGGGACTGATATCCTTCGGGCATATAGGCCCACCTCCCTGATTTCAAACGCTTTTTCGGAGCTCCCAATGAGCACGCTTTCCCCCAAACGGGTGCTGTTCGCCCTGGCCATCGGCGCCTTCGGCATCGGCACCACCGAGTTCACCCCCATGGGCCTGCTGCCGGTGATCGCCGATGGCGTCGGCGCCAGCATTCCCAGCGCGGGCATGCTGATCACCGCCTATGCCATCGGCGTCATGGTCGGCGCGCCGATCATGACCTTGCTGTTCAGCCGCTTCGGCAAGCGTGCCGCGCTGATGATGCTGATGGGCATCTTCACCCTCGGCAACCTGCTGTCGGCACTGTCGCCGGACTACTACACCCTGCTTGTCTCGCGCCTGATCACCAGCCTCAACCATGGCGCCTTCTTCGGCCTGGGCGCGGTGGTGGCCGCCAGCGTGGTGCCCCGGGACAAGCAGGCCAGCGCCGTGGCCACCATGTTCATGGGCCTGACCATCGCCAACATCGGCGGCGTGCCGGCCGCCACCTGGCTCGGCCAACAGGTCGGCTGGCGCATGGCCTTTGCCGGCACCGCGGTGCTCGGCCTGCTGGCCATCGCCGCACTGTGGTATGCGCTGCCCAAGGGCGAGCGCGGCAACGTGCCCCATGTCCGCAAGGAGCTGGCAGTGATCGCCCGTCCCAACGTGCTGCTGGCCATGGCCACCACCGTGCTCGGCGCAGGCGCCATGTTCACCCTGTACACCTATGTCGCCCCGGTGCTCGCCGAACTGACCGGCGCCTCCGCCAGCTTCGTCACCCTCGGCCTGGTGCTGATCGGCGTCGGCTTTACCCTGGGCAACAGCCTGGGCGGCAAGCTGGCTGACTGGTCGCTGGACGGCGCCGCCAAGATATTCCTCGGTGCACTGGCAGCTATCATGTTGCTGATGCCGCTGGTGCTGGGCAGCCCTGTCGGCGCTGCGCTGGCGCTGTTGGTCTGGGGGATGTTCACCTTCGCCGTGGTTCCGCCGCTGCAGATGCGGGTGATGATCGCCGCAGCCGAAGCGCCGGGGCTGGCGTCGTCGATCAACGTCGGCGCGTTCAACCTGGGCAATGCCGTGGGCGCGGCCCTGGGCGGCGCGGTGATCAGCCTGGATCTGGGCTACGCGGCGGTGCCGATGGCCGGCGGCCTGCTGGCGGCGGCCGGGTTGCTGCTGGTGTGGCTGGGCGGGCGTGGCAAGGCCACCGACGCGGTCTTGGGCAAACCGGCCTGAGACAGGCGACACCCACTAAAACGCCGCCATCCCCGAGGGATGGCGGCGTTTTTGCGTTGCACCCGCAGGCGGTCAGGCCGGGGCCGAAGTGCGGATCAGGTGATCGAAGGCGGCCAGCGACGCCTTGGCGCCCTCGCCCACTGCGATGACGATCTGCTTGTACGGCACCGTGGTCACGTCACCGGCAGCGAACACACCCGGGATGCTGGTCTGGCCCTTGGCGTCGACGATGATCTCGCCGCGCGGCGACAGCTCCACGGTGCCCTTGAGCCAGTCGGTGTTCGGCAGCAAGCCGATCTGCACGAAGATGCCTTCCAGTGCCAGGTCGTGCAACGCATCGGTGGCGCGGTCCTTGTAACGCAGGCCGGTGACCTTCTCGCCATCGCCGAGCACTTCGGTGGTCAGCGCGCTGGTGATCACCTTGACGTTCGGCAGGCTGTGCAGCTTGCGCTGCAGCACGGCATCGGCACGCAGCTGGCTGTCGAACTCGATCAGGGTCACCTGGGCAACGACACCGGCCAGGTCGATGGCCGCTTCCACGCCGGAGTTGCCGCCACCGATCACCGCCACGCGCTTGCCCTTGAACAGCGGGCCATCGCAGTGCGGGCAGTAGGCCACGCCGCGAGCGCGGTATTGCTGCTCGCCCGGCACGTTCATCTCACGCCAGCGGGCACCGGTAGCCAGGATCACCGTCTTGGCCTTGAGCGAGGCGCCGCCGGCCAGGCGCACTTCGTGCAGGCCGCCGTCGGTGGCCGGGATCAACGCTTCGCCGCGCTGCAGGTTCATGATGTCGACATCGTACTGCTTGACGTGCTCTTCCAGGGCCGTGGCCAGCTTCGGCCCTTCGGTCTCCTGCACCGAGATGAAGTTCTCGATGGCCAGGGTGTCGAGCACCTGCCCACCGAAACGCTCGGCAGCAACACCGGTACGGATGCCCTTGCGCGCAGCGTAGATGGCCGCGGCAGCACCGGCCGGGCCACCGCCGACCACCAGCACGTCGAAGGCGTCCTTGGCATTGATCTTCTCGGCCTGGCGGGCACCGGCATTGGTGTCGATCTTGCCGAGGATCTCTTCCAGGCCCATACGCCCCTGGCCGAACACTTCGCCGTTCAGGTAGACGCTCGGCACCGCCATGATCTTGCGGCTTTCCACTTCATCCTGGAACAGCGCACCATCGATGGCCACATGGCGCACGTTGGGGTTGAGCACCGCCATCAGGTTCAGCGCCTGGACTACGTCCGGGCAGTTCTGGCACGACAGCGAGAAGTAGGTTTCGAAGGTGAACTCACCTTCAAGCGCCTGGATCTGCTCGATCACTTCGGCACTGGCCTTGGAGGGGTGGCCACCGACTTGCAGCAGCGCCAGCACCAGGGAAGTGAATTCGTGGCCCATGGGGATGCCGGCAAAGCGCAGGCTGATGTCGGCGCCCGGGCGGTTCAGCGAGAACGAAGGCCGACGGGCGTCGGTGCCGTCCGCGGCGAAGGTAATCAGGTTCGACAGGCCGGCGATTTCCACCAGCAGGTCGTGCAATTCGCGGGACTTCGCGCCGTCGTCGAGGGAAGCAACGATCTCGATCGGCTGGGTGACCCGCTCCAGGTAGGTTTTCAGTTGCGATTTAAGCGTGGCGTCCAACATACGGGCGATTCCTTTTTCAAAACTCGGATACAAAAACGCCCAGGCGAGATCGCCCGGGCGTTTTTACGGGGCGGTAACTGCTTCAGCTTTGGCGGCTGCCTACCGCCCGCGATTGGCGCATGATCAAAGGCTTCGCTTTAGATCTTGCCGACCAGGTCCAGGGACGGTGCCAGAGTAGCTTCGCCTTCTTTCCACTTGGCCGGGCAGACTTCGCCTGGGTGCGCGGCGACATACTGGGCAGCTTTGACTTTACGCAGCAGCTCGGCAGCATCGCGGCCTACACCACCGTCGTTCAGTTCGACGATCTTGATCTGGCCTTCCGGGTTGATCACGAAGGTACCGCGATCGGCCAGGCCGGCTTCCTCGATCAGCACGTCGAAGTTGCGCGAGATGACGTGGGTCGGGTCACCGATCAGCGGGTACTTGATCTTGCCGATGGTGTCCGAGGTGTCGTGCCAGGCTTTGTGGGTGAAGTGGGTGTCGGTGGACACGCCGTAGATTTCCACGCCCAGTTTCTGGAACTCGGCGTAGTTGTCGGCCAGGTCGCCCAGTTCGGTCGGGCAGACGAAGGTGAAGTCGGCCGGGTAGAAGAATACGACGGACCACTTGCCTTTCAGGTCGGCTTCGCTGACCTGGACGAACTCGCCGTTGTGGTAGGCGGTGGCGTTGAACGGTTTGACCTGGCTGTTGATGATAGGCATGAGAGACGCTCCTTCATGGATTGAATTTCAATGGGTTGAAATCAGTTGACGGAGAGAATCCTAACCGTTGGTCCCGTTAAAGGCTCATTGGCAAAGCTCATGCTCGCGATTGGTTTTGGCTATAAGGCGCGATTATTAATAGAAGGGATTGGGCTGAGCAAAGGATTGCGCGGGGTCAAAAGCATCGCGGGGCAAGCCCGCTCCCACGCCCGGCGATAACTGGCGTGGGAGCGGGCTTTGCCCCGCGATAAGACGTATCAGCGAGTGACGGTACGCATGGTCACGAACTCTTCGGCGGCGGTTGGGTGCACGCCGATGGTCTCGTCGAACTGCTGCTTGGTCGCGCCGGCCTTCAGGGCGATCCCCAGCCCCTGGATGATTTCACCGGCATCCGGGCCGACCATGTGGCAGCCCAGCACCTTGTCGGTCTCGGCATCGACCACCAGCTTCATCAAGGTCTTCTCCTGGATGTCGGTGAGGGTCAGCTTCATCGCCCGGAAGCGGCTCTCGAAGATCTGCACCTTGTGCCCGGCGGCCAGCGCCTGCTCCTCGGTCAGGCCCACAGTACCGATCGGCGGCTGGCTGAACACTGCTGTCGGGATGTTCTGGTAATCGACAGGGCGGTACTGCTCAGGCTTGAACAGACGTCGGGCCACGGCCATGCCTTCGGCCAGGGCCACCGGTGTCAGCTGCACCCGGCCGATCACATCACCGATGGCAAGGATCGATGGCTCGGTGGTCTGGAACTGCTCATCGACACGGATGAAACCACGCGGATCCAGCTCCACCCCGGTGTTTTCCAGGCCCAGGTTGTCCAGCATCGGCCGCCGCCCGGTGGCGTAGAAGATGCAATCGGCCACCAGCTCGCGACCATCCTTGAGGGTAGCCTTGAGGCTGCCGTCGTCGAGTTTGTCGATGCGCTGGATATCGGCGTTGAACTGAAGATCCATGCCGCGCTTTTCCAGCTCTTCCTTCAGGTGCGTGCGCACCGAGCCGTCGAAACCGCGCAGGAACAGGTCGCCGCGATACAGCAGCGTGGTAGCAGCGCCCAGACCCTGGAAGATACCGGCGAACTCAACGGCGATATAGCCGCCACCCACTACCAGCACGCGACGTGGCAATGCCTTGAGGTAGAAGGCTTCGTTGGAGGTGATCGCCAGCTCCTTGCCGGGGATGTCGGGCACCTGTGGCCAGCCACCGGTGGCGATCAGAATGGTGGCCGCCGTGTAGCGCTGGCCCTCGACCTCCACTTCATTGGCGCCGGTGATCCGGGCATGTCCCTGCAGCAGGGTGACGCCACTGTTGACCAGCAAGTTGCGATAGATGCCGTTGAGGCGCTCGATCTCGCGGTTCTTGTTGGCGATCAACGTACCCCAGTCGAAATGCCCCTCCTCGAGGGTCCAACCGAAGCCGGCGGCCTGTTCCAGCTCGTCGGCCACATGGGCGCCGTACACCAGCAGTTTCTTCGGCACGCAGCCGACATTGACGCAGGTGCCCCCCAGGTAACGGCTCTCGGCCACCGCCACCTTGGCACCGAAGCCCGCGGCGAATCGCGCCGCGCGCACACCGCCGGAACCGGCGCCAATCACGAACAGATCAAAATCGTAGGCCATGCATTCAGTCTCCTAGGCAGGCGCCCAGCATAGCGCCGTTACCTGCCACAGACAAAAAAGCCACCCCGAGGGGCAATGCCAGTCAGTTAAGCGTTAGGGGCCGCTTTGCGGCCCATCGCCGGCAAGCCGGCTCCCACAATTGCTGCGCAGTACTCAAGAATTGCGCGGTCCCTGTGGGAGCCGGCTTGCCGGCGATGGGCTGCAAAGCAGCCCCAGTGACGCTAACTAACAAGTATTACCCCGAGGGGTGGCTTCTGGACCTGCCGGGCGAACTCAGTACGCCTTGCCAGTCTTGTAGTAGTTCTCGAAGCAGAAGTTGGTCGCGTCGATGTAACCCTCGGCGCCACCGCAGTCGAAACGCTTGCCCTTGAACTTGTAGGCGATCACGCAGCCATCCTTGGCCTGTTGCAGCAGGGCGTCGGTGATCTGGATCTCGCCGCCCTTGCCAGGTTCGGTGTTGGCGATGATGTCGAAGATGTCCGGAGTCAGGATGTAGCGACCGATGATCGCCAGGTTCGACGGTGCGTCTTCCGGCTTCGGCTTCTCGACCATGTTGGTCACGCGGTAGATGTCGTCACGGATCATTTCGCCGGCGATCACACCGTACTTGTTGGTTTCCTGCGGGTCGACTTCCTGGATGGCAACGATCGAGCAGCGGTACTGCTTGAACAGCTTGACCATCTGGGTCAATACGCCGTCACCTTCCGGGTTGACGCACAGGTCGTCGGCCAGCACCACGGCGAATGGCTCGTCGCCGATCAGCGGGCGGCCGGTCAGGATCGCGTGGCCCAGGCCTTTCATTTCGGTCTGGCGGGTGTAGGAGAACGAGCACTCGTCGAGCAGGCGACGGATGCCGACCAGGTACTTCTCCTTGTCGGTGCCCTTGATCTGGTTTTCCAGCTCGTAGCTGATGTCGAAGTGGTCTTCCAGGGCGCGCTTGCCACGGCCGGTGACGATGGAGATCTCGCTGAGGCCAGCGTCCAGCGCTTCTTCAACGCCATACTGGATCAGTGGCTTGTTGACCACCGGCAGCATTTCCTTGGGCATGGCTTTGGTAGCGGGCAGGAAGCGGGTGCCGTAACCGGCTGCCGGGAACAAGCATTTCTTGATCATATACGTCCTTAACAAGGGCTTTGCGTACGAAATTCGGCGCAGTCTAATCAGGCGGCGGTCACCTTACAATGCCCCCCGCGCTGGCCGATGCCATCATAGAGATATTCCAGTGTAGATAGTTCCTGAAGGCCGTGAATTTTAAGCGCCTGGCGGCGTCATGGCGGGACGGGCCCGCGCCCACGATCATCCCTTGCCGGGCGTGGGAACGGGCTTGCCCCGCGAGGGTTTCAGCTCAACCGCCGATCCCCTGCCCGATCAACACGCCATCGACTTTCTGCCCATACAGGTTGACCCCGTCATTGGCATGGAACTTCAGCCGGGTCTTCTCGATCGAGCCTTCGACCAGGCGCGGATCCTGCGGCCGCTCATGGCGATTGATCCAGGCTGCCACGTCCCAGGCCTGCTGGTCACTGAGGCTGCCGGGCTTGCCCAACGGCATGTTGTACTTGATGAACGACGCCGCCGTGTTGATCCGGTGCATGCCGGCGCCCCAGTTGTACGAGTCCTTGCCCCACAGCGGCGGCATCACGTACTCCCCGGCCACCTTCTGCCCTTCGCCGTTGCCGCCGTGGCAGATCGCGCATTGTTCGTCATACACCTGCTTGCCGCGCTTGAAGTCGTAGCCATCCTTGGGCTTCGGCACTTCCGGATAGCCGCGACCGGCGATCTCCACCCCCGTCGGCGCCTGGGTCGACAACCAGTAGGCATACACACTCAGCGCGGTCATCTGCGGGCTGTCGGCCGCCGGCGGCTTGCCGTTCATGCTGAAGCTGAAACAGCCCTGGATGCGTTCGGCGAAGGTGTTGACCTTGTCGTTTTTCTTGCGGTACGCGGGGTACATCGGATAGGCGCCCCAAAGCGGCGCGGAATGGAACAGGCGGCCCTGGTCGAGGTGGCAGTTGCTGCAGTTCAGGCCATTGCCGACGGCTTCGGGCATCAGCCTGCGGGTATCGACGAACAGCGCATGCCCTTCGCGGACCATCTTGCCGAAGGCGTTGTCCGGGATGGCGCTTTCCGCGGGCGGCACGAATTGCGGGGCGGCCTGCACGCCCGGCACCTTGAGCTGGGACTGGTCTTCCATGGCAATAGGGGCGGCCTGGGCAGTGCCCATGGCCAGCAGCAACAGGGTTGGCATAAGGGTCTTCATGGCTTGACCTCCTGGCTTGCCGGCTGTGCGAAGTAGTCGGCAACTGCCTTGACCTCGGCATCGGTCATCGCTTTGGCGACATCCACCATCAGCTGGTTGGGGTCGTTGCTGCGGCTACCATCGCGCCAGGCGTTGAGCTGTGCCACCAGGTAGCTGGCCGGCTGCCCGGCCAACGGCGGGAAGTGCTCGCCGACACCGCTGCCACCCGGGCCATGGCACTGCACGCAACCGGGAATCTTGCGGCTCCAGTCGCCGTAGATGGCCAGGCGGGCCACCGGATCGGTGGTGATCTGCTGACGCCGCGTGTCAGGTGCGGCATCGGCCGGCAGCTTGGCCAAATAGGCGCTGATCGCTTCGATTTCGGTATCGTCCAGGGCCTTGGCCAGCGGCTCCATCACCGCCTGCTTGCGGCTGCCACTGCGAAAGTCCTGCAATTGCTTGCTCAGATAGCCGGCGGGCAGGCCGGCAAGGCGGGGAAAGCCGGCGGCGGCGATGCCTTTGCCGTCCGCGCCATGGCAGCCAAGGCAGGCCATGGCGGCGGGATTCTGCCCGCCCTGGTTGAAGATTTTCTGGCCGTCGGCAGCGTGCGCCGAGGGCCAGGCCAAGATCAGCAGGCTGCCGATCACGACATGGCTCAGGGGTTTCATCACGGAGGCTCCATTTCCTTGTTATAAGCTTAGGCTCAAACGATATAAGCCCAGAAATACTAGGCCTATTCCCCGGCCTGCGACAACGTGCCGCCGGGAAGGAAAATGGCAATACGCCAGCTAATTGCCGATTAACTGAGCTGGATCAAGAACCAGAGATGCATTGGGTGGCGGCCGTGCGCACATCGCCCAGGCGCAGCGGGAAGTTGTTCAACCGCTCGTAGACCTTGATCGCGCTGCCGCTGCCGCGCTTGTCGATATCGAGCAGCGCCGCCGGGCCCACGCCAGCCGTCAGCTTCTGCGGCACGGTCAGGCGCAGGTTTTCACCACGCACCTCCTCTTGCAACGGATCGCGCGTTTCAGCCAGCTTGCGCTTCACGCAGTCGGCGTATTCACGTGGCGTCTTGCCAGAGATCACGTCCAAGGTGGCGTGGGACTGCTCGAGTTCCGTCACGCTGACACAGCCTCCCAATGCCAGCACCGCTGCCGCTACTACCCATTTCATGCACACACTCTCCAACTTCAAAGTCATCCTCTGACCACGTCCAGGCGTTTTTGCTCCCACGTCTGGCGGAAATCTCCTTGGCTTGGTCAGCCCGGGCGCAAGTGTAACCTCACATCGTGATATCTTTCGCGTTTGCAGAAACAATCCTTGCGGAGCGCCCCATGAAATTCGTACACCAGCGCGAACACCTGAACGAGGACGACATCGTCGTCATCGAGTGTTCCCAGCGCTGCAACATCCGCCTGATGAACGACGCCAACTTCCGCAGTTTCAAGAATGGCGGCCGGCATACCTACCACGGCGGCCACTTCGAGAAATTCCCGGCGAAGATCACCGTACCCAGCACCGGTTTCTGGAACATCACCATCGACACCGTGACCACCCGCCCGATCTCCGTGACGCGCAAGCCAACCCTGACCCACAAGATCAAGATCATTCGTCGCTCGTCGTCGAAACTCGGATGAGACCAGCATGACCCAGACCATCAAGTACGTGATCAAGTACAAGCTCGACGGCGAACGCCGCTGGGATTTCGCCCTGATGACCGACGCCTCCATGGCGCAGGCGCAGGAAGCCCTGCGCAAGATCCATGGCGACGACGCCGACAAGATCAGCGACATCCAGGTCAGCAAGGCCCTGTAGCCACTCTGGATCCCACCGCACTCAAGGAGTCGCCCATGAGCACCTGGCCAGACCGCCGCATCCTCGACCTGCTGAACATCGAGCTGCCTATTCTCCAGGCGCCCATGGCCGGCGCCACCGGCTCAGCCATGGCCATTGCCGTCGGTCATGCCGGAGGCCTGGGCGCCCTGCCCTGCGCCATGCTCTCCAGCGAGCAGCTGCGTGGCGAGATCGAAGCCTTTCGCAGCGCCTGCCAGGGTCCGCTCAACCTGAACTTCTTCTGCCACCAACCGCCGGCGCCAGACCCCGAGCAAGACGCTCGCTGGAAACAGGCGCTAAAGCCCTTCTACGAGGAAGTCGGCGCGGACTTCGAGGCGCCGACGCCGGTGTCCAATCGCGCGCCCTTTGACGAACAAAGCTGCAAGCTGGTGGAGGAACTGCGCCCGGAAGTGGTCAGCTTCCACTTCGGCCTGCCAGCGCCGGCGCTGCTGGAGCGGGTCAAGGCGGCAGGTGCCAAGGTGCTGTCCAGCGCCACCACGGTGGAGGAAGCGATCTGGCTGGAACAGCATGGCTGCGACGCGATCATCGCCATGGGCTATGAAGCCGGCGGCCATCGCGGCATGTTCCTCAGCAGCGACATCACCAGCCAGATCGGCACCTTCGCCCTGGTGCCGCAGATCGTCGACGCGGTGAGCCTGCCGGTGATCGCGGCAGGCGGCGTGGCTGATCACCGCGGCCTGCTTGCCGCCCTGGCCCTGGGCGCCTCGGCGGTGCAGATCGGCACCGCCTACCTGTTCTGCCCCGAGGCCAAGGTGTCCCCAGCCCACCGTCACGCCCTGGACAGCGCCTCCGCCAGCGATACCGCGCTGACCAACCTGTTCACCGGCCGCCCGGCCCGCGGCATCAACAACCGCCTCATGCGCGAGCTAGGCCCGATGAGCGCCCTGGCCCCACGCTTCCCGTTGGCCGGCGGCGCGCTCATGCCGCTGCGCGCGATCAGCGACCCGCAAGGCAACAGTGATTTCAGCAACCTGTGGGCCGGGCAGGCGTTACGCCTGGGAAGGCACCTGGGTGCAGAGAAACTGACCCGCGAAATTGCAGGTGAGACCCTGAAGCGGCTTGTCCGGTGAACGCGACACGTTCATAGAATGCCCCTTGCCGCAAAAACCGGCGTGCGGCGGTATACTCGCCAGCCTTCGAACCTCGCCCGGAAAACCGCCATGCAGCAAGTCCTGCTCATCGTCGATGTGCAATCCACCTTCAGCCCCTCCGAGAAACTGGTGGATGGCATCCGCGTGCTGTCGGCGCATATCCCCACCATCGCCTCGGTCGAGCTGCACGACGAGCAGGTCACGCCTTTCCAGCGCCAGCTCGGTTGGCACCCGGCCAGCAAGGACGTGGCCCTGGTCGAGGCGGACAAGGTGTTCGTCAAGCATGGTTACAGCCAGACCGCCGAGACCCTCGACCACATCAAAAGCCTCGGCGTCGAACGGGTGCTGGTCTGCGGGCTGCAGACCGAGACCTGCGTGCTGGCCGCAGGTTTCGCCCTGTTCGATGCAGGCCTTACCCCGACACTGGTCACCGACCTGACCATGGGCTCTTCGCTGGACCGCTCCGGGCAGTTGGGCATCGACCTGTGGAAGCACCATTTCGGCCACGTCACCACTGCCGCCGAGGTACTGGCCGGGCTGCACGATCATCGAGATGTTCCAAGCCCCTGGAACACGTAGTGATCGCTGCGCAACCAGCCCGGCCTGGGTTTCGCCCGTTATCCGTCGCGCAAGCTCGCGCCTGTCGTCTCAGACGGCCATGGGATCAAGGGCACTCGCAGGTGGAAGGCCCGAACACAGGTCCCGCGCAAGGATCTTCGCCCGGGCCGAACACCGGGCACGACGCCTGGGCCGTCACGGAAAAGCCCCACAGCAGCAGTACAGCCAACATGACTTTCTTCATGGGTAAACTCCTGGTCAATGATTGATTCTTCCCTGCACCTTCGCGGTGATCAGCGCTCGCACACGCAGGTCGTCGGGCCCAGCACCGGGCCGGCACAAGGGTCCTCCCACGGCCCCAGCACCGCGCAATCGGCCTGCGCCGTCATCGAGCACATCCACAGCAGTATCGCGCCTGCCAGCATTTTCCTGTTCATCCAACCCTCCTTGGGTCTATCCCTGACAATCCTTCCCCGACGGGCGACAACCGCTCGCCGGGCCCGCAACAGCTAAGACCAACCCTGTTCAGTGCGCAACTGTGGTGCATCGTCGCAGCTGGAGGTCGGTAAAGCGCAAAGGATTAAACGCGAACCGTGCAGGACGCTGACCGAAAAAGAAAGGGCCGCTTTACGCGGCCCTTGACATTCAAGACGTGATCAGTTGTACAACCCAGCCGCCCTCGCCCGTGCGGCATGCAGCTTCTTGTAGCTCTCGACCAGGCGCAGGTGGCGGTCCAGCCCCTCGAGCTTCATGCTGGTCGGGGTCAAGCCATGGAAACGCACGCTGCCATCCACCGAGCCCAGCACCGCGTCCATCCGCTCGTTGCCGAACATGCGACGGAAGTTGGCCTCGTAGTCGGCCATCTCCAGCTCATCGTCCAGCACCACCTCCAGCACCACGTTCAGCGCCTGGTAGAACAGCCCGCGCTCGACGGTGTTGTCGTTGAACTGCAGGAACATCTCGACCAGTTCCTTGGCGTCCTCGAAGCGCTGCAGCACCAGGTGAATCAGCAGTTTCAGCTCGAGGATGGTCAGCTGGCCCCACACCGTGTTGTCGTCGAACTCGACACCGATCAGTGTGGTGATGGTGGTGTAGTCGTCCACATCGGCATTGTCCAGACGCTTGAGCAGCAGCTTCAGCGAACGGTTGTCCAGCTTGTGCAGGTTGAGGATGTCGGCACGGAAACCCAGCGCCCGGTTGGTGTTGTCCCAGATCAGGTCCTCGACCGGGTAGATCTCCGAATAGCCCGGCACCAGGATGCGGCAGGCGGTGGCGCCGAGGTCGTCGTACACGGCCATGTACACCTCCTTGCCCAGGTCCTCGAGGATGCCGAACAGCTTCTGCGCCTCCTGCTGGTTGGAGTCCTCGCCGTGGCCCGAGAAGTCCCACTCGACGAACTCGAAGTCGGCCTTGGCGCTGAAGAAGCGCCACGACACCACGCCGCTGGAGTCGATGAAGTGCTCGACGAAGTTGTTCGGCTCGGTCAGCGCGAGGCTGTCGAAGGTCGGCTGCGGCAGGTCGTTCAGGCCCTCGAAGCTGCGGCCCTGAAGCAGTTCGGTGAGGCTGCGTTCCAGCGCCACCTCGAAGCTGGGGTGGGCACCGAACGAAGCGAACACGCCGCCGGTGCGCGGGTTCATCAGGGTCACGCACATCACCGGGAACTCACCGCCCAGCGACGCGTCCTTGACCAGCACCGGGAAGCCCTGCTCCTCCAGCCCCTGGATGCCGGCGACGATGCCCGGGTACTTGGCCAGTACCTCCTGCGGCACGTCCGGCAGGCACAGCTCGCCTTCGAGGATCTCGCGCTTGACTGCCCGCTCGAAGATCTCCGACAAGCACTGCACCTGCGCCTCGGCCAGGGTGTTGCCGGCGCTCATGCCATTGCTCAGGTACAGGTTCTCGATCAGGTTGGACGGGAAGTACACCGTCTCGCCGTCCGACTGGCGCACGAACGGCAGCGAGCAGATACCGCGCTCCTTGTTGCCCGAATTGGTGTCGTACAGGTGCGAGCCGCGCAGCTCGCCGTCGGGGTTGAAGATCTCAAGGCAGTAATCATCGAGGATCTCGGCCGGCAGCGCGTCCTTGGGCCCAGGCTTGAACCACTGCTCGTTGGGGTAGTGCACGAACGCGGCGTTGGCGATGTCCTCGCCCCAGAACTGGTCGTTGTAGAAGAAGTTGCAGTTCAAGCGCTCGATGAACTCACCCAGAGCCGAGGCCAGCGCCGCTTCCTTGGTCGCGCCCTTGCCGTTGGTGAAGCACATCGGCGACTGCGCGTCGCGCACGTGCAGCGACCAGACGTTGGGCACGATGTTGCGCCACGAGGCAATCTCGATCTTCATCCCCAGCTCCGCCAGCAGGGCAGACATGTTGGCGATGGTCTGCTCCAGCGGCAGGTCCTTGCCGGGGATGTAGGTGGTGGTGTCCGACACCGGCATCAGCAATGCCTGGGCGTCGGCGTCGAGGTTGTCGACCTCCTCGATGATGAAATCGGGGCCGGTCTGCACCACTTTCTTCACGGTGCAGCGGTCGATGGAGCGCAGGATGCCCTGGCGGTCCTTCTCGGAAATGTCCTCGGGCAGCTCGACCTGGATCTTGAAGATCTGGTTGTAGCGGTTCTCGGGGTCGACGATGTTGTTCTGCGACAGGCGGATATTCTCAGTCGGAATATCGCGGGTCTGGCAGTACAGCTTGACGAAGTACGCCGCGCACAGGGCCGACGAGGCCAGGAAGTAGTCGAACGGCCCCGGGGCCGAGCCGTCGCCTTTGTAGCGGATCGGCTGGTCGGCGATCACCGTGAAGTCGTCGAACTTGGCTTCGAGACGGAGGTTGTCGAGAAAATTGACCTTGATTTCCATGCGAGGGGGTACCAGGAAGCGGGGCGGAAAATGGCGGGTATTATCCGGGATTCGCCGGTGAATGTCTTGGCATACCGCCGGACGAGCCGCAACGGGTCGCGCGGGCCTCTTTCATGGCTTCGCCAGCCCCTACTCCGCCCGAAAGCTCCACACGATCTCGACCACCCGCGAAGCCAGTACCAGGTAAAGCAAACACAGGATCACCTGCAGCGCCGTGTGATAAGGCAGCTTGGCCAGCCGGTGCAAGGTATCGCTGACGTTCAGCAGCAACAACAGTGCCGATACCAGGATCAGCCCCCAGCCGGTAAAACTCGACACCCACAAGCCCAGCAGGATCTGCTGGTCACCGTGAATCGCCTCGGTGCCTGCGGCGAACAGCAGCGCGCACACCAGCAGGTTCTTCAAGTTGTCGAACACCTTGGCACTGAGGTCGGCGTCGAGCAGTGCCAGGTACTTTTGCCAGAGTCTGCGCATGGGCCTCTCCCACGGATACAGGTGATGTACGCAAGTCTAGGCTCTGTACGAAATGTATCTGCACTCGCCCATACTGCGTTGAAACGGGGCTCGGAATGCTCATGTACTCCAGTACAGTCGGGCGCGACCCCGGCCGTTCCTCCCCCCGTTTCGCCTTGTCTGGCCTTCGCGCAGACACATTTCGTACAGACCCTAGAAGTGATTGGCCAAGTGCACGCTACCGTGGCGCTCGCAAAAGCCGACCAGGCTCACTACCCTTGGCCAACACACGACTGACAGGGATAGCGGGAGTGCCATGCCCCATCACCAACAGCTCCACCAGGCGGGCTATGCCCTGCTCCGCCAAGCGATCCCGGCACAATGGCTGGACGAGCTGCGTCGGGTGTTCGAGGCCGGGGTGAAACCCTCGGAGGACTGGCCGGTGCCCCGCGCCGAGGACTGGCGTCATGCGCACCTGGATGGCGCAGCAGCGGTCCAGGCCGTTTGCCGCTTGCCGCACGTGCTGGCAGCGGTTGGCGCGTTGATCGGCGAACGGTTCTTCCTCTACCAGGTCGAGGGGCGCGCCCCCGTTGCCGGGGGTGGCCATCAGCGGCTGCACCGTGACCTGTCGGCGCAGCGCCCGGGCGACACGGTGGGGGTGATGGTCTACCTGGATGATTACGGCCCGGACAACGGTGCCACCCGTATCGTCCCCGGCAGCCATCGACCTGCCCCGCACGCGCCACCTTTCGACTTCAGTGATGAATCACGCAGCGTCCAGCTTGCCGGGCGAGCAGGCGACGCCCTGGTGTTCGATGTGGACCTGGTACATGCTGGCAGCCTGAACGTCAGCGGTGCACCGCGTCGCGCGCTGCTGATCGGTTATGCCGCCGACCCGCTGTATGCCGTATTTGAGGAAACCGCGCATCTGCGTGGCGTCCAAATGGACACGCACGAACGCTTCGAACCCTCGGACTACCCGTTCACGACGCCATGACCTGGCGCTTGGCGTTCTTCTTGACGATAGCCTTCATCCGCGCCGCCGCGCGCTGCACGGTCGCCATCTTCTCCGGGCGCTTCATGCCGCGCCATTTGCGGATCTCGTCCCGGGTCCGGCCACAGCTGACGCACAGCTCGCTGTTGAGCTGGCAAAGCGAGATGCACGGATTGTCGATGTCTTTGGCCATGGGGTACTCCGCTGACGGGCGCGTATCATACCGGCTTCGGCCTGCGTGATGTAGGCCAGGGCCTTTGCAGGTGATCCACCCACCGCGCGTGTATGTCCCTTCTCCTACCTGACCGCTATACAATACCGCCCACCGCCTGAACGGAATCAAGCCATGCCCGCTGCACTGAAACGCCCTACCCCTGCGCCACTGCTTGCGCCAGGGGAAACCGTCCTGCTGTTCGACGGCGTATGCAAGCTGTGCAACGGCTGGGCGAAATTCGTGATCCGCCATGATCGCCATCAACACATACGCCTGGCCACGGTGCAGTCAGCGCAAGGCCAGGCGTTGCTCGCCTGGGCGGGCCTGCCGATAACGGCGTTCGACACCATGGCGGTGATCCGTGATCAGCACTGCTGGGTGCGCTCCGCGGCGTTTTTCGAAATCGTCCGGCAGCTGCCCGGCGCCTGGCCGCTGTTGCGGGTACTGCGCATCTGCCCGCAGGGACTACGGGACTGGCTGTACGATCGCGTGGCACTCAATCGCTATCGCCTGTTCGGCAAGCATGACCAATGCCTGCTGCCGAGCCCAGACCACCAGCGACGCTTTCTCCAGGGCCAGCCATGAACCGCCTGTGCCAGGTGCACTGGCTGGCGCGCGCCAGCCTGGCGTTCATCTTCGCCTACCACGGGCTGGTGCCCAAGCTGTTGCTCCTCAGCCCCGGTGAGCAACTGCTGCTGCAGGCGCACGGACTCGGGCATGCAGCCTGGTTGTCACAAGTTGCCGGCATAGCCGAACTGGTGCTCGCCGCACTGCTGTTGATGCCGAGCCTGGCCTGGCCGTTGCTGGTCGCCGCGGGCGTTCTGCTTGGGCTGCTGGTGGATGTGGCGGTGATGCAACCGTCGATGCTGGTGGATGCCTTCAACCCGGTCTCGCTGAACGTGGCGGGCATGACACTGTGCGCCGTGGCGTGGACCTCAAGGCAGGGCCATACCCCTGACCGCTGAACGAAGCGCCCTGCGCAGCAGTCGGAACTGGAGGCCCTCAACAAGGAAACCACCCATGGCCGCAGCGCTCGCCGCCTTCACCACCCTGTCCATGCTGCTCGCAGGCGCGATGGCACAGGCGTCGGAAGGCTTGCGTATCGAAAGCCTGAAACGTTGCGGTGACCTGCTGGACACCCGGCGCCAGGACTGGTGCCTGACCGTCCACGGGCTGAGCCCCCAGCTGCCGACACTGAAACTCGGCAACAAGGCGATCCCCTCCAGCGCGGTGGCGCGCGAAGGCGACCGGCTACGCCTGCGGCTGGACAGCAGCGAGCGGCAAAGCGGTCCGCTCTGGCTTGAATATGGCACGCGCACCAGCAACGCCGTATGGCTGACACTGCGCAACAGTCACATACTGGCCGCAGGGCCAGACGAGGTGGCCAGGAACATGGACGGTCTGACCACGTATGTGAACCTGGTGAGCCTGTTGATCGAGGAGCACCATGATGGTCGTCAGGAGGCCGAGCGCCTGGCGGGCAAATACGGGGCCAGCGTCGTCGGCAGCATTGCGCCGCTGAACCTCTATCAGTTGCGCCTGCCGGCACGCAATCTGGAGCAACGCGATGCCTTGGTGTTGCGCCTGGGCAGCGAGGCCAGCGTGGATGCGGTGGTGATCGAAGAGTCGGCGCCGGAACAGGCCGAACACGAACGCACGCACGCCCCGCCCGGGGACTCTGACGAGTGGGCGGCGAACCGCTTCCTCGACGCGGTCGATTTCTACCGCCGACGCCTGCCTGGGCAGCAGACTGTCCTCCAGCCACAGCCGTTGCGCATTGGGCTGATCGAGCGCGATGTCGACTTCGACAGCCCGGACTTTGTCGATTACCTCGGTGCCTGCGCCATTCCCCGCACATGCCTGTATGCCCGCGATGCCGAACAACCTGACTCTCATGGCAGCACGGTCGCCGGCATTCTTGCCGCCGGCTGGGACAATGGCGGCAACACCGGTTTCCTGCGCGGCCTGGAACCGGCCAGCGGCGGTTTCGAGGTCATCGTCGAGCGCAACTCCGATGCGGGTATCACCGCCAATATCGCGGCCTCGGTCAACCTCGTCGAAGACGGCGTGCGCGTGCTCAACTGGAGCTGGGGCATCCACCGTGTCGGTACTCGAAACGCCGAGGGTGACGAAGTCGACTCCCTGTTGCGCTCAGGCCTTGCCATGGGCGGCTATGAGGAATTGCTGGAAGAATTCTTCCTCTGGCTGCGCAAGTCGCACCCCGATGTGCTGGTGGTGAACTCCGCCGGCAATGGCTCGACCTTTGCCGGCACCGACGAATACCGCCTGCCCTCCTCGTTCATCACCGAGCAGTTGCTGGTGGTCGGCGGCCACCAGCGCGCCGAGGGTGTCGAGCGCGACGTGGACGACCCGGCCTTTGCCGTCAGGCGCAGCAGCTCGAACATGGACATGCGTGTGGACATCACCGCAGCCGCCTGCACCCACGCCTCGACCCTCGAAGCAGGGCAGCCCGGCGCAGTGCATTGCGGTACCTCCTATGCCACGCCGATGGTCACGGGCCTGGTGGCGGCGATGTTGTCGATCAACCCGAACCTGCAGCCCGAACAGGTGCGCATGCTGTTGCGCCGCAGTGCCATGAGCATCGGTGACCAGCACGACTTCGAACGGATGGATGCCGAGGACCTCACCGCGCCCATCCTGCCGTCGGAGCGCAACTATCAGCTCGGTGACAAGGATGTCGGGCGGTCGGCGCGGCTGGACATGCGAAAGGCCCTCGACCTCGCGCTGAAAAGCCGTGAGCGGGTGCGCTGACAGGATTTCGATGGACAGGTGCACAGGCATCATCCGTACAGCGGTGGTACAAGAAAGTAGTGTCATCTGGTGATGGCCGATACCGCGGTGCCGTACCGTGACCTGGCAACATTTGGACGCAAAATGTTGACGCACATCTTCGCCCACATCGCTAGAATGGCCGCCTGGCGTGTGCTGCGTGCGCCCGGGAGCCTTCCCGAATACGGAGAACATTCATTTGTTTTCCGTGAGATCCGTCTATGTTGCACGCATGCCCCCATTCCCCATGGCCCTTCCTGCCCCGTGCCTTCACGGCGTGGGTTGCTGCGCCGCATTCCCCATCCTTCTTCTCGCCCTTCGCCGCAGTGGCCCGTACAGTCCGGAGCCAGCGTCTCGCCGTGCCCGTTGCCCGCCGCGCCACTGCCATTGCGAGGGTGATGCCATGAACGAGGACCGTTACATGACTGCATCCCTTCCAACCGTCAAGCCGCGCTCGATGCTGCGTCACCTGCTGGCCACCGAAGCGGCCGGCGGCGTATTGCTGATGTTCACCGCCGCGCTGGCCATCGTCATCGCCAACAGCCCCTGGGCCAGTGCCTACCAGCACCTGCTGCACCTGCCCGTCGGCCCGGTACTGACCGACAAACTCGGCCCGATGACCGTGCACATGTGGATCAACGATGGTTTGATGGCGATCTTCTTCCTGCTGGTGGGCCTGGAGATCAAGCGCGAGCTGGTCGACGGCCGCCTTGCCAGCTGGGAACAGCGCCGCCTGCCGGCACTGCCGGCACTGATGGGCATGGCCGTGCCGGCGCTCATCTACCTCGCGGTGGCTGGCGGTGAACCCGGGCTGTCCAACGGCTGGGCGATCCCCGCCGCCACCGACATTGCCTTCGCGGTCGGCGCCCTGGCCCTGCTCGGGCGGCATGCACCGCTGTCGCTCAAGGTGATGCTGGTGTCGGTGGCGATCATCGACGACATGGGCGCGGTGGCGATCATCGCGGTGTTCTACACCTCGTCGCTGAACCTGCTGGCACTGGCCGCTGCCGCCGGCATCATCGCCATCCTGCTGGCCTGCAACCGCCTGCGCGTGGTCAGCCTGTGGCCCTACCTGATCGGCGTGGCCGCGCTGTGGTACGTGACCCTGCTGTCGGGCGTGCACGCCACCATCGCCGGCGTGGTCGGTGCCCTGCTGATCCCCTACAGCACAGGTAACAGCGAGGCCCGCGAGGCCAGCCCGCTGCTCAGACTGGAGCATGGCCTGGCGCCGTGGGTCGGTTTCCTCATCGTGCCTGCTTTCGGCTTTGCCAACGCCGGCGTCTCGTTCGGCGACCTGGGCCTTGGCGACATCTTTGCCCCGCTGCCGCTGGCCATTGCCCTGGGCCTGCTGCTGGGCAAGCAGCTCGGCGTGTTCGGTGGTGTACTGCTGGCGGTCAAGACCGGCCTGGCCAGCAAACCCCAAGGCGCCAGCTGGCTGCAGATCTACGGCGTGGCGATGCTCTGTGGTATCGGCTTCACCATGAGCCTGTTCATCGGCGAACTGGCCTTCCCGGGCCAGGCCGAGAAGATCGATGCAGCCAAGATCGGCATCTTGTTGGGCTCGCTGCTATCGGCAGTGATTGCCTGCCTGATCCTGCGATTTGCGCCCAAGCAGGCCGATTGAAGTAACCCCGGGGCCCGCGCCTGCTCGACAGCTCAGTGGCTGTCGAGCAGGCGCAGAAAGGTGTCGCGGACCTTCACATTGTCACTGTGACCGACATTGAAACGCATGAATGCCCGGGCATCGGCCTGGGCGCTCAGCAAGGTGCCGGGTGACAGCACCAAACCATGTTGCAAGCCGCTCATGGCAATAGCCTCGCCATCGACACCGGCGGGTAGCCGGGTCCACAGGAACAGCCCCTCCCCTTGGCACGACGCCACCTCGCACCCTGCCTCGCGCAACCATCCAGCCACCCGCCCGCTGGCCTCATGCAGCCGGTCGACGACCCTGCGCGTATGCCGCTCATAGCTCCCTTCGGTCAGCAGGCGATGAATCACCTGCTCGGTCAGCTCGGACGTCACGCCGCCGCACTTCATCTTGAGCAGCGTCAGTTGCCCCGCCAATTCGGCGCCCACGGCCAGGTAACTGACGCGGCAATTGGCGGTGAGGGTCTTCGAGTAGCCGCAGACATAGCTGACGTTGTCCAGCCCACCCACCCCCGCCAGCCGGGGCGTTCGTTTATGCTGGATATCGCAGTACAGATCATCTTCGATGACGTGCACGCCATAGCGCTGGCACAGCTCCAGCAGGCGGTGGACCTGTGCTGCCGAAAAGGAATGCCCCGTTGGATTGTGCAAGGCACTGTTGGTCAGGTAGACCCGCGGGCGATGGGCAATCAGCAGTTGCTCGAAGGCCACGAAATCGATGCCTTCCACCGATCGCGCCACGCAAACCGGGCGGGCGCCGTGGTAATGCAGGTTGGCGCGGAAGTTGAAATAGCACGGGTCGTCGACCATGACGCTGTCCCCCCTGCGAAGGATCAGGCGCATCAGCATGTCCACGCCTTGCATGGTGTTGGCGGTGGTGACGATCTGCTCGACCGGAACATCGATGCCCAAAGTGCCGAGCTTGAGGCGCAGCCATTGACGCAGCGGCAGGTAGCCTGCCGCCGAGCCATACTCTCCCATGCGCAATTCGCTGGCCCGCAGGCACCCGCGCATGGCCTTGAGCAGGGTATCCACGGGCATCCATGAGGGCGGCAGGAAGCCGCAGCCGGGACGCAGCATGCCGTTGTCCGTCAGCAGTGCGTGACGGAGCACGCTCACCGGGTCCTGGGGCAGCAGATTGCGCACAGCCTCCGTGCCCATGGCCTGGGCATCGCGTGCCACATAGTGGCCAGCGCCCTGGCGCGATACCACCAGCCCGCTGGCGCGCAGTCGGTCCAGGGCCTCGACCACCGTGGACTTGCTCACGCCCAACAGCTCGGTCAACTCACGAATGGGCGGCAACCGCACCCCTGGGGCCAAAGCCCCATTTCCGATGGCTTCGGTAAAACCCTCGGCAATCTGCTGCACCAGCGGTTGCCCCGACTGGAGTTCGATCGCGGCGATCACGGCGCGCTGTCGCTGCATTGTACTGGTCGTCCCGGCAGTAAAGTTCAGAGGTTTCCATCCGAAGTTGCCCTGCCCCTGCGGCCAGCGCCTATCTACTATGCATCGGCATCCGGCTTGCGCCTAGCGCATACCGCCCCGAGGCCATGAAGAGACCGAGAAGCGCCCTATGTCCCGTGAAGCACAGTTTGCCGCGATACTTGATCAGCTGGGTTACACCTTCGAAGCAGGGTTGAAACTCGGTGGCGACTACGCCGCCACCGTGCGCCATGAAGGCGTTGTGTACGTCAGCGGGCAGATCCCGCGCATTGACGAAGAGGTGATCCACCCCGGCCGGGTGGGGAGCGAAGTCAGCCTGAAGGATGCACGCACCGCGGCCATGGTCAGCGCCCTGCGCTGCCTGGCATTGGTGCGTGAACGGGTTGGCTCACTGGATAACATCCGCGCCATCCTGCGCATGACCGTGTTCGTGCAGTCGGCCGAAGCGTTCACCCGGCAGAGCGAGGTGGCCAACGGTGCTTCGCAGGTCTTGTACAGTGTGTTTGGCGAAGCCGGCGCTCATACACGAACTTCGGTCGGCGTGCTCAGGCTGCCGAAGAATGCCCCCGTGGAAATCGACCTGATCGCCGCGGTGACGTAATGATCCAGCCATGGCACGCTACCGTCCGCCTCAGCCGCGCACCACCGATACCCCGCCATCCACCACCATCGCCGACCCGGTCATGAAGCTTGATGCGTCCGAGGCCAGGAACAGTGCCGCCTCGGCGATTTCCTCCGGCCTGGCCAGGCGTTTGAGGGCGTGCAAGCCTTCGACATGGGACTGGGCCTCGGGGCTGCTCATCACACTGCGGCCCATCGGCGTGTCGGTACCGCCCGGCAGCAACGCGTTGGCGCGTATACCCTGGGCGCCCTGCTCCGCCGCGATAACCTGGACCAGGCCGACCAGGCCTGCCTTGCTGGCCGCGTAAGCGGCCATGCCCGGCATGCCCACCGTGTGGCCGACGAAGGTCGAGGTGAAGATCAGCGAGCCACCGCCACGGGCCAGCAGCGTCGGGATCTGCGCCTGGGCGCCGAGGAAAGCGCTGGTCAGGTTGGTATGCAAGGTATGTTGCCAGGCGTCCAGCGTCAGCTCGGGAACAGCAGCCAGCTCACCAAGGGTGCCTGCATTGTTGAAGGCGATGTCCAGGCCACCGAAGCACGACACCGCCGTGTCCACCAGCTCCCTGGCCAGCGCCGCATCGGTGATGTCACCGGCCACCGTAAAGACCCGACCGTGTCCGGCTGCCGTGATCTCCGCCGCCAACTGCTCGAGCTCGTCCTGGCGCCGCGCTGTAAGCACCAGGTTGGCGCCGTGCCGGGCGAACAATTTCGCCGCCGCACGGCCGATGCCGGAGCTGGCACCGGTGATGATTGCCACTTTGCCTGCCAGTTGCATGATCTGTACCTCGTCCTGAAGGTGATTTGCAGGGTGCGCGGGTACTATCGGGTGCGGTGCGGGGGGATGCTCTCCGTTTCTTGCGGACTGTAGCGCCCTTTCTCATATGGCAGGGTGCCTCGAGGATGGCTGGTTGCAACAAGCTGCGTGGCAGTCGGATATCTTTGAACGGCTGCTGGATGATCGGGTGGCTCTAATGTTCGCAGATTTGGGAATGCCTGTATAAAACGCTCTGGCGACAAAGTCAGCCTCAGCTCGAATAACGCCAACTCGGTGAGGTGACTGAAACTGATCCCCTCGGGGAGCTCAGGGAGTGTTGGCAAGGACAAATTGAAAACACCAGCCACCGCAGCTTTTCAGTTCCGAGAACACTGACGCTGCATCAACACCCCTGGCTATCGATTCGGCGGGTCTTCTATGGCAACTGTTGTTTTTAGTACAGCGACCGTTTTCGCACCCAAGGAGGCAACGCATCTCATCCGGCAGGTACGCTTCGTGCGCAACAGCGACTTGACACCCGCGTAGAAGGTGAGCGGTTCGTGGGCACTTACCAGTTGTAGAGCATGGACTTCTGCTTCCAGCGCCTTGAAACGGAAGGGTCGTTTCAGTCGTTTTTCCAACAAAAACGATAGCACTTGAGTCAAACCGTATATCACCACAGCCACAGGCCACATAGGATAGTGGGGGAAGTGACCCGCACAGTGCCCCTCAGCTTCCCCCGCACATTGCGCCTTGACAGCATGACGTTTAATGGAAGACAGCCTGAGGTCAAGCGCGGTGCTATAGGGCGATTCGACTACTTCTTTATGCTCTTCTTGCCAAAACGCACCAAACAATGCACAGAAGAGCTTCTCTGACAAAATCTGGTACTCCACCTGAAGCGCACCCACAACTTGCCCGTCAAAAAGCAATTCAGTCTTTGCCTTAACTCTCTTCTTCGTACGATCAACTATTTTTGCACGGGCCGTGAGCATTGTCGTCTCAGGCGCGATTATTGGACAGGCGCCCATTGACCAAATTGCGTGTATTGCAAGGTAATAAATACGCTCCCCCGCCGGTTGCGTGAGCGCTGCGGCGCATGAGCCCAAAATAGCCAGGTGCCTACCCGCTTCAGCAATTGCAATGGGCCCAAGCTCTTGCCCCAACGGCTGCTCAGGTATGAAGTCGCCGCAGATATCCCAGTCGTCATAAACTGTGTGGTAAAGCCTTTCAAAAGCAAAGTAGGGCCGCTGCACTGCGATCCTCTCCATCATCAGCGTCATGTCGATGAGCGTGTGCTCAGGGTTTTCAAGCGAATGAGCGATCAAGTTCATTTCGCTAGCCTCCGTGCACGCAGAATTCGCTTCTGCTAACGACTACACGGAAACGATACGATGAACAACCCAGTGTTGATACTGGCAGAAATATCAGTAACGGCTTAGAGCTTGAATAGAGCGTGGCTGCCCTCGGCGCTTGCAACCCGAACAACTGGTGCGGAGATATCACGTATGTTTGGGCGCAAGGTCGCTGGCATTATGTGGCGGCCGTGATCGACCTTTTCGCACGCCGAGTAGTAGGCTGGGCGTTTTCATCGAAGCCCGATGCTGACCTGGTGACCAAGGCTTTGGACATGGCCTATGAGAAGCGCGGCCGCCCTCAGAACGTGCTATTTCATTCGGACAGGCAGTCAATATGGCAGTCGTAGCTTCCGTCAGCGTCTGTGGCGTTATCGCTTCAAGCAGAGCATGAGCCGCCGAGGAAACTGTCACGATAATGCGCCAACGGAGCGGTTTTTTCGCAGCCTGAAAACAGAATGGGTACCGACCACGGGCTACATGAGCGCTTCGCTGGCACAGCAGGATATCGGTCGCTTTTTGATGCAACGCTACAACTGGCAGCGACCGCATCAGTTCAACAGCGGGCTGGCGCCCGCTGTTGCTGAGGAAAAACTTAACGCAGTGTCCGGGATTAGTTGACCACTACAAGAGCTAAGGGATTCGGAAAAATAGACAGAAAAATGGACTGAAAATCACTGGATGCTGCCGGAAAGCAGAAGACGTCGGTGGAATACAGCACAAACAAAAAAAGGACCCTAAGGTCCTTTTTTCTTTCTCCATGGAATTCAGTGGAACTCTATGGAGCTAAATATTGGAGCGGGAAACGAGACTCGAACTCGCGACCCCGACCTTGGCAAGGTCGTGCTCTACCAACTGAGCTATTCCCGCGTCGTGATGGGTGCCATTCTAGCGATTTACAGAACGGCGTCAACCCCTTGATTCAAAAAAACTTTTACTTCTGCTCCGAACCTTCGCGCAGGTGCGGCCAGGCGGCCACCAGGTAGTGCACCATCGACAACAGGGTCAGCCCCGCCGCCACCAGCAGCAACCCGTAGCCCAGCACCACCCAGAAGGTCAGCAACGGCGGATTGGCCAGCAGGATCACCAGCGCCAGCATCTGCGCGGCGGTCTTCCACTTGCCCAGGTTCGACACCGCCACATGGGCGCGGGCGCCGAGTTCGGCCATCCACTCGCGCAGCGCCGAGACCACGATCTCGCGACCAATGATCACCGCCGCCGGCAGCGTCAGCCAGAAGTTGGCGTGCACCTGCACCAGCAGCACCAGGGCCACGGCGACCATCAATTTGTCGGCCACCGGGTCGAGGAAGGCGCCGAACGGGGTGCTCTGCTGCAGCCGACGCGCCAGGTAGCCGTCGAGCCAGTCGGTGGCGGCGGCGATGGCGAACACCGTGCTGGCGGCCATGTAGCTCCAGTGATAGGGCACATAGAACAGCAGGATGAAGATCGGGATGAGCAGGACGCGTAGAACGGTGAGCAGGTTTGGAATATTCATCGGTACGACTGGCTGCGAGTTGAACCCGGCATTCTACTCGCTATGCAGGCTGGCATAAATCGACTCGGCAAGCTTTTTACTGATGCCGGGGGCCTTGGCGATCTCGTCGACACTGGCGCGGTTGAGCTCCTGCAGGCCGCCGAAATGTTTCAGCAGGTCGCGGCGGCGCTTGGGCCCTACCCCGGCGACGTCCTCCAGGCTCGAGGTACGCCGGGCCTTGCCGCGCCGGGCGCGGTGGCCGGTGATGGCGAAGCGGTGGGCTTCGTCGCGGATCTGCTGGATCAGGTGCAGGGCTGGCGAGTCACCCTTGAGGGTGAACTCGTGGGCCACGTCGTTCAGGTAGAGCGTCTCGAAACCGGCCTTGCGGGTCACGCCCTTGGCCACGCCGAGCAGGGTGAGATCGGTAAGGCCGAGCTCCTGCATCACTTCGCGGGCCATGTTCAGCTGGCCCTTGCCGCCGTCCACCAGCAGCACGTCGGGCAGCTTGCCCTCGCCGTCCTTGATCCGCCCGTAACGGCGCATCAGCGCCTGGTGCATGGCGGCGTAGTCGTCGCCGGCGGTCACGCCTTCGATGTTGAAGCGGCGGTAGTCGGATTTGAGCGGGCCTTCCGGGCCGAACACCACGCAACTGGCCACGGTGGCCTCACCGCTGGAGTGGCTGATGTCGTAGCACTCCAGGCGCTGCGGCACTTCGTCCAGGCCCAGCACCAGGGCCAGCGCCTCGAAGCGGGCGGCCATGTGCTGGCGGTTGGCCAGGCGGGCGTTGAGCGCCTGCTCGGCGTTGGTCACCGCCAGTTGCTGCCAGCGCGCCCGAGTGCCGCGCACACGGTGGCTGATGTTCAGTTCGCGACCACGCAAGGTCTGTACCGCCTCGGTGATGGCGGCGAAGTCGTCATGCACCACGTTGACGATCAGCTCGCCCGGCAGTTCGCGTTCGGCGTTGCCGAGGTAGTACTGGGAAAGGAACGCGGCCATGACCTCGGCCACCTCCTCCTCGATGCCCACCTGGGGGAAGAAGTTCTTGCTGCCCAGCACCCGGCCGCCACGCACGCTGATCAGGTGCACGCAGGCGCCGCCCGGGTTTACGAAAGCCGCCACCACGTCGACATCACCGGAGCCGCCTTCCATGTACTGCTGGTCCTGGACCCGGCGCAACAGGGCGATCTGGTCGCGCAGCTCGGCGGCCTTCTCGAAATTCAGGGCCATGGCGGCCTTTTCCATCTCGGCGTTGAGCTCATTGCCCAGCTGCTGGCTGCGGCCCTCGAGGAACATCACCGAGTGGCGCACGTCCTCGGCGTACGTTTCGGGCAAGACCAGCCCCACGCACGGCCCCTTGCAGCGCTTGATCTGGTATTGCAGGCACGGGCGGGTGCGGTTGGCGTAGTAGCTGTCCTCGCACTGGCGAACCGAGAACGCCTTTTGCAGCAGGCTCAGGCTCTCGCGGATGGCGCCGGCGCTGGGGTACGGACCGAAGTAGCGGCCTTTGGCTTTCTTCGCGCCGCGGTGGATACCCAGGCGTGGGAACTCCCCGTCGGACAAGAACACGTAGGGGTAGGACTTATCGTCGCGCAGCAGAATGTTGTAGGGCGGCCGCCACTCCTTGATCAGCGTCTGCTCGAGCAGCAGCGCCTCGGTTTCGTTGGCGGTGATGGTGGTCTCGACCTGGGCGATGCGCCCCACCAGGGCAGCCGTCTTCGGCGCCAGCCCCGTCTTGCGGAAATAGCTGGCCAGGCGTTTCTTGAGGTTCTTGGCCTTGCCCACGTACAGCAGGCGTGCGTCGCCGTCGAACATCCGGTACACGCCCGGGCGACCACTGCAGGTCGCCAGGAACGCGCTTGCATCAAAGGTTTGTGACATGAGGTGTGCTTTACAGACTTGCGTCGACCATACCGTGGCGGACGGCCAGCAACGTCAGTTCGACGTCACTGGTGACCGAGAGTTTTTCGAAGATTCGATAACGGTAAGTATTGACGGTCTTGGGTGACAGACACAACTTGTCAGAGATGATCTGCACCTTCTGACAACCGACGATCATCAGCGCAATCTGTATTTCCCGTTCGGACAACGCATCGAACGGCGACCCCTGGGGCTGAAATGACTTGAGTGCCAGCTGCTGGGCAATCTGCGGGCTGATGTAGCGCTGGCCGGCGAAGGCCAGGCGGATGGCCTGGACCATTTCATCGAGCCCGGCGCCCTTGGTCAGGTAGCCCGCGGCACCCGCCTGCAACAGGCGGGTGGGAAACGGATCTTCCTCGCACACGGTCACCGCGACCACTTTGGTGTCCGGATGACTGCGCAGCAGTTTGCGCGTTGCCTCCAGGCCACCGATCCCTGGCATCTTCACGTCCATCAGCACCACGTCCGGCTTGAGCTCGCGGGCCAGTTTGAGGGCGGACTCACCAGAGTCCGCCTCCCCCACCACCTGCAGCCCGTCGATGTCGGCCAACATGCGTGTGATGCCGGTACGCACCAGATCGTGATCGTCGACCACCAGGACCCTAATCAAGCAGACACCTCGTCAGTGGGGCGATTGGATCCCGCCACCTTAACAAAATTTTTCACAACGAACCTAGCGCAAAGCGTCATGGAAATATGCCTGCCGGTCAGGCCGGCGCATGCGCAGCCCTTCATGGCCACCTTCTTCACCCGCGAGGCGGTTGAGCAGGTGCCACACCGCAGCCTGGTCGGCCGACGGCAGGCGGCGAAAGGCGCCTAGCAGGCGGTTCTCATCCGAGGTGAGGCTGTCCAGGGGCGCAGGGGTGTGCACGCCGCTCAGCACATACAGCGCATCCACCCCCCGGCTGGCCACCGCCGCGAGGTAGTCCATGCGCGGCGTGCGTTCGCCGCTTTCGTACTTGCCCTGGGCGTTGGGCTCGACACCGCCGATATCGCCAAATATGCGCTGGGTCAGCCCCAGGCGTTCGCGCTCTTCTCTGAGTCGCGGACCAAATCCGTTCATCTGCTTGCCTCCTTTGCATGAATGGAAGAAAGGTGCATCCCGCACCCGAGTGAATGTCTGCACAATCGACCGGCACTATGCCAATTGGATCCAATCGTTGCAAGCCATCATTGCGCCATGGGCCGGATTGAGGGGGGACAACCCCGGGCTCGCAACGTGACGCGTAAATACGTCGTAGAGCAGGGTTGCCCACGATGGCGCAAAGGAAAACCAAGCCATATTTAACTATCGAGCAGATGAACAAAGAGTCGAACAAGCACCTGCGAGAAAACCTTTCAGATCAGTTCAACATGACGAAAATCACCATTTTGGCGTCATTTTATCGACACAAACAGGGGTGTAAATTTTTTGACGCCCAACTTATATCAAACTTTAACTTATTGATTTAAAAGTAATTTTTAACTTTCACTCAAAGAAAAATTACTAAAAACAACACAGGAAGTAATAAAGCTTGCCGAACTTTCAGAAAACTCCTTAGGATGTAAAAAGACCACCACGAAACAGCCTGTACCGCTACCTATCTAGCGCGGCTTGATTCTGCGCGTCTGGCATTTGCGTAACTTCTTGAACTGAGTATCTCGGCCGGCCTTGCGCCGCGCCTGGGGAGAGGGATCTATGAACATCAGTATCTTCGGACTTGGCTATGTGGGGGCGGTTTGCGCCGGTTGCCTGTCGGCACGCGGACACCAGGTGCTGGGGGTGGACGTCGCCCAGGCAAAGATCGACATGATCAACCAGGGTCGCTCGCCCATCGTCGAGCCGGGCCTGGAGCAACTGCTGCTCGACGGTGTGCGCCAGGGGCGCCTGCGCGGCACCACCGATGTGCAGGCGGCGATCCTGGCCACCGAGCTGTCGCTGCTATGCGTCGGTACCCCGAGCAAGGCCAATGGCGACCTCGACCTGGTGTACATGGAGGCGGTGTGCCGCGAGATCGGCGCGGCCCTGCGCGACAAGGCCAGCCGCCACACCGTGGTGGTGCGCAGCACGGTACTGCCGGGCACGGTGAAGAACGTGGTCATCCCGCTGCTCGAGCAGGCCTCGGGCAAGCAGGCCGGCCGCGACTTCGGCGTGGCGGTCAACCCGGAGTTCCTACGCGAGAGCACGGCGATCCAGGACTACGACTTCCCGGCCATGACCGTGATCGGCGAACTCGACAGCCGTTCCGGCGACCTGCTCGCCTCGCTGTACCAGGGCCTGGACGCCCCGGTGATCCGCAAGCCGATCGAGGTCGCCGAACTGATCAAGTACACCTGCAACGTCTGGCACGCCACCAAGGTCAGCTTCGCCAACGAGATCGGCAACATCGCCAAGGCCTCCGGGGTCGATGGCCGCGAAGTGATGGACGTGGTCTGCCAGGACTACAAGCTCAACCTGTCGCGCTACTACCTGCGCCCGGGCTTCGCCTTTGGCGGTTCGTGCCTGCCCAAGGACGTGCGCGCCCTCACCTACCGCGCCAGCCAGCTTGACGTGGCGCACCCGCTACTCGGCTCGATCATGGCCAGCAACCGCAGCCAGGTGCGACACGCCTTCGACCTGGTGACCCGGGCCGGCAAGCGCCGCATCGCCCTGCTGGGGCTCGCGTTCAAAGCCAACAGCGACGACCTGCGCGAAAGCCCGCTGGTGACATTGGCCGAGCAACTGATCGGAAAGGGCTATGACCTGCGCATCTTCGACGCCAACGTCGACCATGCCCGGCAGTTCGGCGCCAACCGCCAGTACATCGAACAGCAGATCCCCCACGTTAGCGCCCTGCTGCGCAGCGACCTGCAACAGGTGATCGACGAAGCCGAGTTGATCGTGCTGGGCAACAACGACGAGCGCTTCGTGCAGGCGCTCGACGCCGGCAAGCCGGTGATCGACCTGGTCGGCTTCATGGCCGGCGGCAGCGACGCCCGACACCACGGCATCTGCTGGTAAGGCACGCCGACGCCCGCCGTCGCGGCGGGCCCCGACCCCAAGGAGCTACAGCGCCATGGAACGACAGCAACAGCGGCCCTACGCGGCCCCGGGCTACCTGCGCGCGGCCGCCGCCTTCTGCGCCTGGGCGCTGCTCGCCGGACTGATCACACTGGCCGCACAGATGGTCGCGCCGCAGTACCTGGACCCTGGCCACCACCAGTTCATCTTCATCATCGGCACCTTGGGCATGTGGCGCTACGGCAACGCCATCGTTCATTACCTGCGCGGCATGTATTTCCTGCACTGGCGCTTCCCGCGCCTGCGCCGCCAGGTCGAGCGCCTGGGCGACGCGGCATTGCCAGCGCACATGTTCATGGTGGTAACGAGCTTTCGCATCCCCACCCACACCACCTTCAAGGTGTACCAGTCGGTGTTCCAGGAGGTGCAACGACTCAAGGTGCCGTGCACGGTGATCGCCTCGATCGTCGAGAAAGGTGACGAGCAGTTCATCAAGGACATGATGCGCGACGAGGTGCAGGGCCGCGACGACATCCGCCTGGTCATCGTCCGCGCCCGCGGCACCGGCAAGCGCGATGGCCTGGCCCACGCCTTCCGTGCCCTGTCGCGGCAGATGCCGCTGGAAGATGCGGTAGTCGGCGTGGTCGACGGCGACACCATGATGCTGCCCGGCTGCGTCGAGCGGGCGGTCAAGCTGTTCGCCGTGCTGCCCGAGGTGGGCGGCCTGACCACCAACGAGTTTTGCGAAGTCGAGGGCAGCCGCTGGATGCGCCAGTGGCATTCGATGCGTTTCGTGCAGCGGCACATCAACATGTGCTCGATGGCCCTGTCGCACCGGGTGCTGACCCTGACCGGGCGGCTGTCGTTCTTCCGCGCCGGGGTGATGACCGACCCGGCCTTCATCCGCGACGTCGAGGCGGACTTTCTCGAGCACTGGCGCCTGGGACGCTTCCAGTTCCTCACCGGCGACGACAAGTCCAGCTGGCTGAGCCTGATGCGCGCCGGTTGGGACACCTTCTACGTACCCGACAGCCACACCCTGACCGTCGAGCACCCACCCAGTGACAGCTTCTGGGTCGCCACCCGCCAGTTGATGTTCCGCTGGTACGGCAACTCGCTGCGGCAGAACTTCCGCGCCACTGCCCTGCTCGGCCGCGCGCGCCTGGGGCTGTTCACGCTGTACGTGCTGCTCGACCAGCGGGTGTCGATGTGGACCTGCCTGATGGGCCTGACCGCCTCGGTGGTGGCGGGCCTGGTGTTCGGTATCCAGTACCTGCTGGTGTACCTGTTCTGGGTGCTGCTCTCGCGCAGCCTGGTGACCGTGCTGTTCATCTTCGCCGGGCACCCGGTCAGCCCGATGTACCCCTTCGTTCTCTATTACAACCAGATCGTCGGCTCGCTGATGAAGGTCTACGCGATGTTCCACATGGACCAGCAACGCTGGACGCGGCAGAAGACCACCCTGGCCACCGGCAGCGTCGACTTCGACGCCAGCCTCAACCGCTGGTCCTCGAAGGCGATGCTGTGCTCCTCGATCGCCATCTTCTTCGGGGTCATCACCGTGCTTCTAGAACTCACGCAACGTTAAGGAAAGGCGCCTGCACATGAGTACTTCCAATACCCCCGCGGCCCCGGCCAACATTGTCCACGAAGCCATCGACGAGCGTCAGTACGTGCGCACCCGCATGAACGCCCGTGTACGCCTGCGCGGCGCCGTGGGCGAGCCATTCGAAGCGGACCTTGCCGACATCTCGCTCGGCGGCATCGGCCTGCTGCACGAAACGCCGTTGACCATCGGCGCGCTGTACGACGCGTCGATCCAGCTGCGTCTGAACCAGGTCGACCTGGCGATCGAAGGCAAGGTGCGCATCGTCTCCCAGCGCGGCAAGGAGGTCGGCGCGCAATTCGTCGACCTCGACGCACAAAAGCGCGACATCCTGCGCTACCTGATCAGCGCCTACCTGTCGGGCGAGGTTGCCGACATCAACGGCCTGTTCAACGTGATGCAGCGGGAAAACTACATCAAGGCGCGCAAGCACCAGCAAGCCCGCGCGCGCACGCCGGGCGAGCGCCTCAAGGCCATCGCCGGCACCGCGCTGTACACCGCCGCCGGCCTGGCCGCGCTGGGCTTCGTCGGCTACAAGGGCTACCTGCTGTTCTTCCGCATCCCGGCACTGCAGGCCACGGTGGCGAGCAACGCCCAGGTCATCAGCATGCCGGACAACGGCTACGTGAAGTACCTGCTGCCCGCCGGTGCGAGCGAAGTGCAGGCCGGCCAGCCACTGGCGAACATCTCCACCCAGCTGGCCACCAGCTTCACCAGCCCGGCGGACATGAAAGCCCTGGCCGACCTCGCCCCGGGCGACCTGCAGGCGTTGTTGGGCCGCGCCAGCGTCGAGACGGTGATCAACAGCCCGTGCGACTGCCAGGTCTGGTACCCATCGCAACCGCTGGATGGTTACGGCTACAAGGCCGCGCCGATGATGCACCTGCTGCCCAAGGGCGAGGCCATGTTCGTGCGCGCCAACGTGCCGTTCGACAAGCTCGCCGATGTCAGCCGCGTGCGCTCGGTGGACATGCAGGTGTTCGGCCTCGACCAGCACTTCAGCGGCAAGGTGGTGGACGCCCGCTCCGACGAGCTGAACCACAACCTGGCGCTGACCATCCAGCCGGACAGCCCGCTGCCGGCGGCGGCCTACCAGAAGGCCGTGGCGGTCGACCTGTACCTGGGCCTGCCGTTCGGCAGCGCCAACTGAGGGCCGGTCATGAACGCCAAGAATGCCCCGCGCCTGTTGCTGGCCGGCCTCGGCCTGGTCTGCGCCGGCAGCGGCTGGGCCGGGCAGAGCCTGGAGCAGATCCGCTACGCGCTGTACAAGGACCCGGGCGCCGACGTCACGAGCGACCTGCGCGCCCTCGCCGAGCGTGGCGACCTGGCCTCCAAGCAGTTGCTCGGCGATGTGCTGGCCAACAGCGACAGTGCCAACCGCCAGGACATCGTGAGCCTGTACCAGGAGGCCTTCGCCGACGGTCACGGTCAGATCCCGGCGCTGGCCTCGCTGGCGCGCCTGCTCGACCGCACGCCGCGCCTGCAACGCAGTCACGAAGGATGGGTACGCCAGGCCCTGGCCCGCTACCCCAACGACCGTGACCCACGCAGCACCAGCACCAGCCTGGAGGTGTTCCTGGTCTATCCGCAGCTGTTCCCCGGCGAGCGCGCCGCCGAATTGCTGGCGCTGTACGAACAGAGCTGCCTGCTCAACTGCCGCCCGGAGCTGTACCACGCCGTGGTCGCCGAGCGCCGGGGCGACCGCGCCGCGGCCGAGCGCTGGTACCAGCAGGCGGCACGCATTGACCCGCGCGGCATCGAGCGCTACTACCGCTTCCTCGGCGAGCGCCAGGACCCGGCCTTCCTCGCCTTCGCCCGCAGCCTGGAGCCGGAGATGGCCAGCCTGCCGGTGGAGGTGGTGCAGCGCATCGGCGCGCTGCTGGACAGCATCCATGGCACCACCCGCGCCGAACTGGACGCCGAACGCGAACAGCGCCAGGGCCGCGCCATGGGCGCCAAGATCGAGCCGACGGCCGAGCAACTGGCCCGCGACAAGGCCGACGACCAGCTGCGCGCCGACGGCATCGCCGAGGCCCAGCGCTGGCTGGACAACGCCGTCGCCCGTGGCTACCTGCCGGCGCTGGTGGCCAAGGCCAACTTCATGATCTCCAACCCCACCGAGCACAACGCCGAGCAGGCCCAGGCGCTGATCACCCAGGTAAGGGCCAAGGACCCGACCCGCGCCAAGGCATTGGATGCCCAGTTCTACATGGTCAATAACTGGCTGACCCTGGACCCGTACAAGGCCCATGTACTGATCAACGAGCTGATCGTCGCCCACTACCCGGACGCCCACCTGCTCCTGGGTGACCTTTACAGCAAGGGCGGCCTCGACCAGCCCGACCAGGAGCGCGCCCTGGCCATCTGGCGGCAACAGGCAGAGCAGGGTTCGACCGCCGCCTGGTACCGCATGGCCACCGTGCACCTGCGCGGCCGGGCGATCTGCCACGACCCGGTCAAGGCCTACACCTACGCCCGCATCGCCCTCGACCTCGGCGAGACCCGCGCCCGTGGCCTGATCAAACGGCTGGACAAGACCTTGCCCAAGGATGACATCGAGCGCGCCCTGGCCGTGCGCAACGATCTGTTGAAGGAGCCCACCCTGTGAAAGCGCACCCACCCCTGCTCGGCGCCCTGCTCGCCCTGGCGCCGCTGACGGTGCTGGCAGCCGAGGAAGTCACCGGCCCCGAGGCCGACAGCAGCGCGCCGATACGCGTCGCGACCGTTGACGGCAGCGAGCCGGTGATCACCTCGGAGTTCTTCAACAAGCTCACCCTGCAGACCGGCTACGGGCCGCAGGACTCCCAGGTCGGCCGCGACCGCGAGAGTTTCTACAGCCTGCGCTACGAGCCGTCGTTCGCCTGGTACTCGCCGGAAAAGCGCTGGGCCAGGTGGATGGTCTATGGCCGCTTGTGGCTGAACTACGACTCCAGCCAGTCGAGCAACCTGGCCAACGAGTCGACCAACAACAATGCCCGCGAACAACCCGAGGGCTGGTACGCCGAACTGCGCGAGCTGTACGTCAAGCGCAACCTGATCGGCGACGACCCGCGCTTCTCGCTGTCGTTCGGCCGCCAACGTTTCGCCGACGACTACGGCATCTGGTGGGACGACAGCCTGGAGTCGGTGCGCTTCGACTATCAGGACACCTTCTCCGACGCATTCGTCGCGCTCGGGCAGAAATTCCACAACTACAACACCGACGTCAATTCGCTGGCCGCGAGCGAAGAGCGCACGCTGTACCTGATGGGCCAGTACGCCTATCGCTGGAGCCCGAACAACCAGGTCGGGGTGCGCCTGATGCAGGAGAACGACCGCAGCGACCACGACGTCGACGATCGCTACGACTTCAAGGGCTGGCGCTACGGACTGTTCTTCAAGGGCGACAACCTGCCCCTGGCCACCGACTACCACCTGGAACTGGCGGCCCTGGACGGCAAGATGGACAACACCGCCGGCAACGGCGTCACCCGCACCGGCCACACCAGCAAAGGCTGGGCGGCGCTGGGCGAGGTCGGCAAGCGCTTCGAGACGCTGCCCTGGACCCCGCGCCTGGCGTTGCGCGGCGGCCTGACCGACAAGCCGGACGACGACAACGACGGCTTCCGGCTCAACCCGATCCAGTCCGACCGCATCACCCGCCAGGGCTCGTACAGCACGCGCCTGACCAGTGCGTTCGTCGCCCTCGACCTGCGCAACCTGAGTTACTACGGCTTCGCCCTGGAGACCCGCCCCACCGCGCGCAGCGCCCTGGACCTGCGGGTGACCCAGCTCAACCTGCGCGACGAGGGCGGCGCGCTGCCGATCCGCATGGCCGCCGATGCCCGCGCCCGGCGCCAGAACGAACTGAACGCCGGGCTGCACGGCAAGGGCGACAACGTCGGCCAGATGATCGACCTCAACTACTACTGGAAGATGTTCCCGGTAGCCCTCGACGGCAAGCACCTGGACGTCAACACCCTGGTCAGCGCCAGCTACCTCAACGCAGGCAGCGCGCTGGACAGCGGTGACGACTACCAGCTGAGTGTCGGCGTGGTGATCAGCTACTAAGGACGGGCCAGCATGATCTTCGCCTCCAACGTATTCCTGTTCCTCTACCTGCCGCTGTTCCTGGCTATCTACTACCTGGCCCGGCCGCGGTGGCGCTCGCTGGTGATCGTTGCCGCCAGCTACGTGTTCTACGCCTGGTGGCGCCCGGACTTCCTGCTGCTGTTCGTCGCCATCACCGCCTGGAACTACGCGTTCGGCCTGGGCATCAAGGCACGCCTGGACGCCGCGGACAAGCCTTGGGCCCTGCGCCTGCTGTGGTTGGGCGTGGCCGGCAACCTGGCGACGCTGGGCTACTTCAAGTACGCCAACTTCGGCGCCGAGATGCTGGCCCTGCTGCTGGCGCCGCTGGGCATCGACACCTGGACCCTGGAGAACATCTTCCTGCCGCTGGGCATCTCGTTCTATGTGTTCCATGCCCTAAGCTACATCGTCGACATCTACCGCAAGGACGCCACGCCGACCCGCAGCTTCATTGACTTCGCCGCCTTCGTCGCGCTGTTCCCACACCTGGTGGCGGGACCGATCCTGCGCTACAGCCAGCTGGCCCCGCAGTTGCGCCAGCGCAGCCACTCGCTGGAGCTGTTCTCGCTGGGCGTGTGCCGGTTCATGCTCGGTTTCATCATGAAGGTGCTGGTTGCCGACCGCCTGGCGCCGATCAACGTGCTGTTCATCGGCGAAGGCAGCCTGCAGTTCAGCGATGCCTGGTTCGGCCTGGTGGTGTCGACGCTGCAGCTGTATTTCGACTTCGCCGGCTACAGCCATATGGCCCTGGGCCTCGCGCTGATGATGGGGTTCCGCTTCCCGGAAAACTTCAACCAGCCTTATGTGTCGCAAAGCATCACCGAGTTCTGGTCGCGCTGGCACATGACCCTGGCGCATTTCCTGCGCGACTACGTCTACATGCCCCTGGTGCGCAAGCGCGTGGCCGGCGCCCTGCCGGCGCTGGTGTGGACCATGCTGCTGTCGGGCCTGTGGCACGGGGCGAGCTTCGCCTTCATCTGCTGGGGGCTGTTCTTCGGCATCGGCATGGTGCTGGAGCGCAAGTTCGGCCTGGCCACCAAGGTCAGCACGCCGTACCGCCTGGGCCGCAACCTGCGCACCGCGCTGCTGATCATCCTGAGCATGCCGCTGTTCTTCACCATGGACCTGCGCCACAGCCTCGACATCTACCGGGCGCTGCTGGGCCTGAACGGCTTCGGCTCGCTGGAGCTGTACGTGCTCGGCGCCTCGAAGATGGCCATGGCCTTCGCCCTGGTGGCAGTCGCCTGGCTGATCCTGGCCGGGATCAACAACGTGCGCTTCTACGCCGGCAACCAGGACGGCTACTTCATGCGTCATGTCGGGGTGCTGCACAGCCTGCTGCTGTGGGCGGGCTTTCTGCTGGCGCTGAGCAGCCTGGCGGCCAGTTCGTTTTCGCCGTTTCTGTATTTCCAGTTCTAGGAGAGTGCCGTGTATCCGGTGATGAAGACGGCCAGCAAGGCCAACGGTGTGACCTTCGCCATGGCGTTGGCGGCGATGTTCGTCTACTCGCTGCCGCCAGTGCTGAGCTTCGCCCGCGCCCAGACCGACAGCTGGAACCTGTTCGTCGACGGCAAGCTGTTGCGCAAGTTCGAGCAGGTCTACGACAAGCGATTCTTCCTGCGCGAACCCTCGGTGCAGCTGTGGGCCGACGCACGCTTCCAGCTGTTCGGCGAGGGCACCCAGGGCGTGGTGCTGGGCAAGGACGGTTGGCTCTACACCAGCCAGGAGTACCGCGTGCCCAACGACCTGGACGCCAACCTGGCGAGCCAGCTGGCGCAGATCGCCAAGGTCGAGCAGCAACTGGCCGAGCACGGCAAGCACCTGGTGCTGCTGCCCTTGCCGATGAAGCTGGATATCTATGCCAGCCATGCCGAGCGCGCCTTCGACCCACGGGTGGCCAGCCTCTACGACCGCTTCGTCGCCGACCTGCAACTGCGCCGCCTGGATGTGGTGCCGCTGCGTGACGCCTACCTGCGCAACCTGGCCGGTCCGCGCCTGTTCCTCAAGTCCGACACCCACTGGAGCCCGGACGGCGCGCGGCTGTCAGCCTATGAACTGGCACGCCAGCGCCCGCGCCTGCTCGGTGACCAGGTGTATGTCTCGCACAAGGCCGGCGACAAGACGGTCAAGGGCGACCTGATGAACTACCTGCAGTTCGACCATGCCCGCCTGGCGCCACAGTTCGGCGGCAATCCGATCGAACTGTACGAAACCCTCAAGGCCGCACAGGGCAGTGACGAGCTGTTCGCCGAACAGGCGCAGAGCCTGCTGCTGGTGGGCACCAGCTACAGCAAGATCGACGATTGGAACTTCGTCGGCTTCCTCAAGGAAGCGCTCAACCGTGACCTGTTGTCCGTCGCCGTAGAGGCCCGTGGGCCGTTCGAGGCGATGAACCAGTTCCTCACCAGCGACCAGTTGCACAACCCGCAGATCGACACCGTGATCTGGGAGTTTCCCCTGCGCACCCTGCTTGCCCATCGCCCAGGCGCGCTTGCCCGCGACGCCCAGCCCGCGCATTTCTGACGTCCCAAGGAGAACCTGATGAAGCTTTCGCCCCTGTTCACCGCCCTGGCCCTGAGCGCCGCCAGCCACATCGCCCTGGCCGCCGAAGGCAATGCCGACCTGTACGACGCCGTGGCCCCGGCCGACTCGGCCTTCGTGCGCGTGCTCAACCTGTCCGATAACAGCATCGACGTGGCCCTTAGCGGCAAGCTCAATGCGCAGAAGGTCGCCCCGGGGCAGCTCAGCGGCTACCGTTTCGTGCCGGCCGGGGTACACCGGATCGGCATCGGCGCCACGGCCATCGAGCCGACCCTGGCGGCCAACGCCGCCAGCACCGTGGTGTACGACGGCAAGCAACTGCAGCTCATTGCCGACCAGTATGTGAACGAGCCGAAGAAGGCCCAGGTGGCCTTCTACAACCTGACCCCGGCCCAGGCCACGCTGCGCACCGCCGACGGCAAGCACGAGGTGGTCAAGGCCCTGAGCAAGGGCCAGACTGGCGCGCGCATGGTCAACGAAATCAAGATCGACTTCGCCGCCTATGTCGGCGGTCAGGAAGTGGCCAGCTTCGACGAGTTGTTTCTCAAGAAAGGCCGCTCCTACAGCTACGTGCTGCTGCCTGGCAATCGCAGCCTGAGCCTGGCCAACAGCATCGACCCGACCGAGTGACACACCGCCGCAAGGATGACTGGCCCATGAACACCTTCCTCCCCCTTGGCCTGGCGGCCACCCTGGCGCTGACGGCCCTGCCCGGCCAGGCCGCCGAGCCCGCCCGGCCCGGCTGCGAGAACCTGCAGTGCATGGTCTGCCCAGCCCTGGCCGAACCGCAGCACTATGCCGAAGGGCGCATGAAGCTGATGCGCCAGATCGTCCCCGGCAAGGAGCGCTGGCTGTTCCGCTCGATGGTCGACCTGACCAACGACTTCGGCATTCCCGCGCCCATGCGCCCGGAGTTCGCCCGGCTGATGGACGCATTCCACCGCCAGGGTATCCAGGTGGCCATGGCGGTCCAGCCGACCCGCGGCCTGATGCACCGCGACAAGCTCTACGCCGACCAGTTGCATGGCTTCGACTTCGAACGCGCCAGCCGCAACCTCGACACCTACCTGGGGCAACTGCGCCAGGGCGGCGCGGTGGTGGCGCCGATGATGCAGCTGGTGCGCCAGCCGCCTCAGGGCGAATACTTCTTCCGCCGCGACCACCACTGGACGCCGGCCGGCGCCGAGGCCACGGCCAGGTTGATGGCCGAGGAGATCCGCCGCCAGCCGTTCTACAGTGGCTTGAGCAAGAAACGCTACAGCACCGAGCCCGGCGTAATGGTACCCAAGGACGGCACGCTGAACCTGGCCCTGAGCTACATCTGCGGCAACAACTACGGGTTCCAGTACGTACGCGGCTACCAGACCGTGCCTGTGGCCGATAGCAGCGATGCCCTGTTCGACGAAGCGCCCGACCCCGAGGTGATCCTGGTCGGCGACAGCAATGCCGCGGCTCGTGAGGACGAGAGCAAGCAGTTCAACTTCGACGGCTACCTGAAACAGTACCTGCAGACGGATGTGCTCAACTATGCACTGCCCGGCGTGGGCGAGGACGGCTCGCTCCTGGAATATCTGCTGTCCGCCGACTACAAGCCCGAGGCGCCGCCCAAGTTGATCGTCTGGGAACTGCCGGCCAACTACCGGCTGGACTCGCCCTTGATGTATCGCCAGTTGGTGCCCGCGATACACGGTGGCTGCAAGACGTCCAAAGAGCTACTGGGCACGAAACTGCAGCGTCCGGCACTGCAGGTCGGCGAGCGCATCGAACTGCTGAGCAATGCCGGAAGTGCCCGGCAGGCGGTGTCCAAGGGCTTTCTCGACATCCGCCTGAGCGACAGGAACGTCAAGGACTTCTACATCATCGTCTATTACGACAATGGCGCCCGCGACAAGGTGTGGTTCCGTCGCGAGGCGGCGGTCGGTGGCGGCCAGTACTACCTGGAGCTGAGCCGGGCGCCCGAGTTCGCCGGCGCCAACCTGCTCTCGGTATTCCTCGAGCCAACCAAGGCCGGCACCGCCGCCACCGATGTGGAGACGCGCCTGTGCCTGTGAAATCGATAATAGGGGCTGCTGCGCAGCCCATCGCCGGCAAGCCGGCTCCCACAGGGGAATGCGCGGCACTTGTGGGAGCCGGCTTGCCGGCGATGGGCCGCAAAGCGGCCCCAGGGTTGCTCCTGCTACTTGCAATCGTCCTGCTGCCCCTCCCCGGCCATGCTGCGCAAACCATCTGGCCCGCCCGCGCCACCGAGCAGTCGGCCCTGATCGCGGACTACCACAGCCTGACCTGCAGCAAGCAACCGCCACCACCCTATACCGGCAGCCTGCACCTGCAGAGCAAGTACGATCAACGCGACGCCAGCAAGTCGACCTTGCGCGCCGCGCCCGACGCCGACAGCGAGCGCATTGCCCGGCAGGTCAAACAGTTCATCGCAGGCGTGATCCAGGCCGGCAAGCGCTTCCAGAAGGCGAAGAAGCCCCAGGAGGCCAACATGGCCCTGGCCTGCCAGGAGCAGTGGCTGGAGCATTGGGCGCAAGCCGGTGCCCTGCTCGATCCGGATGCCAGCAACACCGGCATGGCGGCGCGCAAGTGGGCGCTGGCGGCCATGGCCGGCGCGGTGCTGCTGACCCAGGCGGCGGCCGACGGCAAGGTCCGCCTCACTCCCGTGCAGCACCGTTGGTTCAGCCAGCTTGGCGAACAGGTGATGCGCGAGTACAGCCCGCGCCGCCAGTCCACCACCGTGTACTTCAACAACCACGACTACTGGGCCGCCTGGGCGGTGGCCGCCGCCGGCATGCTGGTGGGCCGCGACGACTTCATCCGCTGGGCCGACGGCAACCTGCGCCGGGGCCTGGCCCAGGCCGTGCGCAGGGGCGACCAGGCCTACCTGCCGCTGGAGGTGGCGCGCAGCAGGCTGGCTGCCAACTACAGCCAGTACGCCCTGGTGCCGCTGGTGCTGCTGAGCGAATCGGCGCGCGCCAATGGCCTGGCCTGGAGCGACGACGACCAGCGCACCCTCGACCAACTGGCCAGTTTCGCCGCAAGCAGCGTGCTCGCCCCGGACACCCTGCCCGAGCTCAAAGGGCAGCGCCAGACCGAAGTCGCGCCGTACAAGCTGGCCTGGCTGATCCCGTTCCTCGCCCGCCGGCCCGGGCACGCCCTCGCCCGCCAGCTGTACGACAGCGAGGACGGCGAGGTGGACAACTACAGCCAGATCGGTGGCCTGCTCAAGCCGGCCTATCCCACCCTGCCTTGATCAAGGACGTTTCCATGGCACCGTTCAGCCGTTTTTCCCTCTCCTGCCTGGCCGCCCTGCTGCTGGCGACGACCGCCCAGGCCGCGCCGGTAATGGACACCCTGCCCCAGGCGCAGCACCAGCAACAGCTGGACCAACTGCGCCGCCAGGTCCGCCAGGCCGTAAGCTTCGAACAGGCCCGTCGAGCGCCTCCCGCAGGCCGCGCCAGCGTGAGCCTGCAACCGATGTTCTCGTCCCAGGCCGGCAGCTGGCCGTTCGAGCCATTCGTCAACAATGGCCTGTTCCGCGCCATCGCCGGCTACCAGGCGCACCACCCGCAGGCCGTGATACTGCGCGGTGGCAGCATCACCCTGGCGCAGCTGCATGACGCGCTGCGCGATCCGCGGGTGCTCAGGCCCTACAAGGATGGCTACCTGCTCAGCTACCCGCTGATGATCGGCGCCGATGCCGGGCTGCTGCTCGAGGGCGCCCATCTCTACCTGTACAGTTTTTCCGGCACCGCGCTGATCAACCAGGGCTGGTTGGGGCTGGAGCGTTCGACACTGGAGAGCGTGGCCGGCGACAAACCGGGCAACACCGATCGCGCCTGGCGCCCCTTCGTGGTGGCCTGGGCCGGCAGCCACACCCAGGTGATCGGCTCGACGCTCCGGCGCCTGGGCTACAACGCCAACCTGTCCCGGGGCCTGAGCACCGCGCTGAGTACCCAGCAACCCGCCGGTACGCGCCCCGCCACGCTGCTGGTCGAAAGCAGTCAGTTCAGCGAATTGTCCAGCGCGGTGGAGCTGCAACACAGCCAGGCGACCATCGCCGGCAGCCGCTTCGAAGGCTCGCAGCAATACGCCATCGACGCCCGCGACAGCCAGTTGCACCTGCATGACAATCAGGTGCGGGGCATCGACAACAACAGCGGCGTGCGCTTGCGCGGCCAGACCCGGGCGCTGGTCGAGGGCAATCTGATCCTTGGCGCCGCCAAGGCCGCCATCGAAATCAGCGACCAGCGCGGCGCCGTGTGGCTGGCGGGCAACCGTATCGGCGACAGCCGGGGCAACGGCATCCAGCTGCGCAACCTGGCGCCCACGCCCGAGGCGCCGCTGCTGATCGACGACAACCTGCTGGCCAGCAGCCAGGGCAGCGCGCTGGACGCCAGCGAGGTGGCGGCCCTGGCCCTGGTCGGCAATCGCATCGGCAACACCCCGGAGTACGCCGTCAGCCTGCGCAATGCCACGCCCCTGCCGGGCCCGCTGCTGCTCAGTGGCAATCGCCTGGGACAGGTGGGCAAGGCGGTGGTGCGGGTCGAGGGACTGCGGGAGGTCGAGTTGGGGAACAATACCTTCGACGGCAAGGCGCTGCTGCAGAACCTGCTGGCCGGTGACCTGCTGGCGCTGCAGGGACAAGTGCTGGAGGCGACGCTGGTCCAGGGGCGGATGGTGCGGCTGCGTCAGTAGTAGCTCAGGCGACCGGGCGCTGCATCCGCACGAAACACTCGTCCATGCCCACTTCAACGAAGCCCCGGCGCTGGTACAGGCGCCGCGCCGGGTTGCTGGCGAACACCATCAGCCGCAGCCATGGCAGCCGGCGTTGCGCCGCCCAGGCGGCCAGTTCCTCCAGCACCCAGCCGCCCACGCCGCGGCCTCGATATTCGGGCAACAGGTGCAACTCGCGAATGAACAACGCCTGGCGATCCTGACTGAGGCTGCAGAACCCCAGTACCTGATCGTCCTCGACCACCAACCACTGTTCGCGCCAGCCCCAGGCCTCGTCGAAGGCTTCCTCGATCCACAGCAGGTCGAACTCGCGGTAGTACGGCAGCATGGCGCGGCGGGTAAGGTCGCGGGCAAACGTCAGGTAGTCATCGCTGGCGGGAATCAGTTCAAGGGGCATAGCACACCGGTGAACTGGCCGGGCCACGGCGCTCCAGCTCATCCTCCAGCCACCGGGCCAGGACCTGGGCATTGTTGTGCTCGGTATCCTTGCCAGCGTAGAGCAAGGTCAAATCGCCTTTACCGGCCAGGTCCAGCAACGGATACCAGTGCTCGGGGTGGGCGGCCAGTTCCTGCTGATAGCGCTGGACAAAGGCTGCAAAGTCCAATTCACCGGCGTGAAATGCCTTGCGCAGTGCATCGGAGGGCGCGACTTCGCGCAACCACTGCCCATGCAGGTCTTCCTTGCGCTTATTGCGGGGCCACAGGCGATCGACCAGCACGCGCTGGCCATCCTGCACCTCGACGCTTTCATAGACGCGTTTGCAGCGGATCATCAGGTACTCCTGCGACATCATTCCCCTACCAGCCTAGGGCCTTCATTGATCGAGGTCACGGCCCGGTAACGAATTGTTTCTATACTGTATACCTTCGGCACCACCGCCCGACGCCAACCGGAGCCCTCATGGCAACCCCGTCACTGGCCAGCCAGCCCGACCTGAGCCTGCGCACCCCAGGCCCACCCCTTGCCCACAAACCCGGACGCGCCACCCTCACCTTGTTCTTCGGCCTGCTGCTGGCGGGCCTGGCCTACACCTTCTGGAGCCTCAAGCAGGACGTCAGCGCCAGCGGCACCGTCGTCACCACCATCACCCCTTTCCTGTTGCTGGGCCTGGCCCTGCTGATCGCCCTGGGCTTCGAGTTCGTCAATGGCTTCCACGACACCGCCAACGCCGTGGCCACGGTGATCTACACCCATTCGCTGCCGGCACCGGTTGCGGTGGTGTGGTCTGGGTTGTGCAATTTCCTCGGGGTGCTGCTGTCCAGCGGCGCGGTGGCCTTCGGCATCATCGCCCTGCTGCCGGTGGAGCTGATCCTGCAGGTCGGCTCGTCGGCCGGTTTCGCCATGGTCTTCGCCCTGCTGCTGGCGGCGATCATCTGGAACCTCGGCACCTGGTGGCTGGGGCTGCCGGCCTCGTCCTCGCATACCCTGATCGGCTCGATCATCGGCGTGGGGGTGGCCAACGCGCTGATGCACGGGCGCGATGGCACCAGCGGCGTTGACTGGGCCCAGGCCAGCAAGGTTGGCTACGCCCTGCTTTTCTCGCCCTTGATCGGCTTCGCCTGCGCCGCCTTGTTGCTGCTCGCCCTGCGTGCGCTGGTCAAGCGCCGCGAGCTGTACCAGGCACCAGAAAGCCAGACGCCGCCTCCCTGGTGGATCCGCGGCGTGCTGATCCTCACCTGTACCGGCGTATCCTTCGCCCACGGCTCCAATGACGGGCAGAAAGGCATGGGCCTGATCATGCTGATCCTGGTCGGCACCCTGCCAATGGCCTATGCCCTGAACAAGACCATGCCCAACGAGCAGGCCCTGCAGTTCTCGGCCGTCGCCGAGGTCACCCGCCAGGCGCTGGTACGGGCCGCCCCCGCGCCCGCCCCGGCCGATCCGCGCCAGGTGCTAACCGCGTTCGTCGCCACCCCTGCGGCCAGCCCCGAGCTGCTGCCGGCGCTGGCCGCGCTGAGCGGCATGATCGGCGAGGAGGTCAAGGGCTATGGCTCGCTCAAGCGCGTGCCGGCCGAGGCCATGGCCAACGTGCGCAACGACATGTACCTGGCCAGCGAAGCCATCCGCCAGATCGACAAGCACCAGCTGGCCCGCTACGACGCCGACACCGCCCGCCATGTGCAACTGTTCAAGCGCCAGCTGGACGACGCCACCCGCTATATCCCGCTGTGGGTCAAGGTGGCGGTGGCCATCGCCCTGGGCCTGGGCACCATGGTCGGCTGGCGGCGCATCGTGGTGACAGTGGGCGAGAAGATCGGCAAGACCCACCTGAGCTATGCCCAGGGCGCCTCGGCCGAAGTGGTGGCGATGTGCACCATCGGCGCGGCGGATATGTTCGGCCTGCCGGTATCGACCACCCATGTGCTGAGCTCGGGGGTGGCCGGGACCATGGTGGCCAACGGCTCGGGGATTCAACGCAAGACGCTGGTCAACCTGCTGATGGCCTGGGTGCTGACATTGCCGGCGGCGATGGTGCTGGCGGGGTGTCTGTACTGGCTACTCAACCAGCTCTTCTGATCCTGTAGGAGCGGCTTCAGCCGCGATCACCCGCAAAGCGGGTGCCAGACTCCGCGTTGCCTGCATCGCGGCTAAAGCCGCTCCTACAGAGGTGAGGCGCGATCAAGCGGGAATTTTCAGGCCACGCTGCACGGCCGGGCGCTCGAGGAACCGCGCCAGCACCCGCTGCACGTCCTTGAACCTGTCGAACTCCACCAACTCCCGCGCGTTGTAGCGCTCCACCAGGTTGCGCACCCAGGGGAAGATGGCGATATCGGCGATGCTGTATGCATCGACCATCCACTCCCGCCCTTGCAGGTGGCGGTCGAGCACCGCCAGCAGGCGCTTGGACTCATTGACGTAGCGGTCTCGCGGACGCTTGTCCTCGTACTCCTTGCCCGCGAAGAAATGGAAGAACCCCACCTGGCCGAACATCGGCCCGATGCCGCCCATCTGGAACATCAGCCACTGCAGGGTCTGGTAGCGCTGGGCCGGGTCCTGGCTCAGCAACTGGCCGCTCTTCTCGGCCAGGTACTGCAGGATCGCCCCCGACTCGAACAAGGGCAACGGTTGGCCCCCCGGCCCATCGGGGTCAAGAATCGCCGGGATCTTGTTGTTGGCGCTCAGGGAGATGAACGCGGGGCTCAACTGATCCTCGGTTTCGAAGCTGACCTTGTGCACCTCGTAGGGCAGGCCGATTTCCTCGAGCATGATCGAGACCTTGACCCCGTTGGGCGTGGCCAGCGAGTACAGTTGCAGACGCTCGGGGTGTCGCGCCGGCCATTTGCCGGTGATGGGGAATGCGGAAAGTTCGGTCATGGGGGTGCCTTCGCGTTGGGAGCCTTCAATCTAGATGATCTTCGGCCATCCTGACCATCACCCAGTCGCGGTGCCGCTCGTCGCCGCAAGGGAAGATCGCCTCGCCCACCTTGCGAAAGCCGTTGCGCTGATAGAAACCGATCGCCCGAGCGTTCAGCTCATTGACTGTCAGACGCGCCTGGCCATCGACCTGGGCCAGGGTGGTGGCGAGCAACAATTGCGCGGCGCCGGTGCCATGGGCGCAGGGTAGTACATAGCAACGGGAGATTTCCGCCAGTTGATCGGCCTCGGCAATACCCAGCTTGCCGGGCGCCAGGTCGAGCATGCTGTAGCCCAGCACCTGGCCATCCCGTTCGACCACCAGCAACCGCTTGTGCGGGTGCTCCAGGTGCGCCTGGAAATGTTCGGGCTGGAGATGGTAGGCGATGTAGTGTTGCTGGGCGCTGACCGCGCTATCGGGCGGGCTGGCCAGGGCGAAGGTCGCCTGGCCGACAAGGCTCAGGGCCACGCAGTCTTCGTCACGGGCCGGGCGAATCTGGTAGGGCATGGCAACATCCTGTCGGGCAGCCGGGTCACGTTTGACAATGCCAGCCTTACCCTCCCCTGTCCATCAGCCTCAAAAGTGAAACCGCTTGGCCCTGAACTGGCATTTTTGCCAGTAGACACTCCTGCGCTGGAATTCCATCTTCAGTTGTCACTCTCGCACCCTATTGGAGTATGAACATGACCACCGAAGCAGCTCAGGAAATCGGCATCACAATCTATGGCCAGAACAGCACCTCGGCCAACGCTCTGAAAGTGTATCGACAAGATTGGTTCGATGAAGGATTTGGTTTTGCTATCGAAGCAGTCAGCGACGTAAAACCAGACCAAGCGCAACTTTGGCTGAAGCTGACCGGCTACTGGTGCCCCCAACCTGGCGACTATCTTCTCAGTAATGAAGATCAGGATGAAAAGCCTCACATCCTCATCGAGTTTGGCTACTTCGGCCATACGATCAAGGCAATCGAGGCCGGAACATTCGAACTTCATACGATTGACTATGAAAAACGTTCGTTGACCGGCCGGTTCGAGTTCCCCGTAGAACTGGATAATGCTGGTTTCGACATCGAAAGCTGGGACTTCGATGTCGCAGCCCATACCTGATCAACCTTGCTGGTGCGCCTGGCGCTTGAGCTTCTCGGTGTCGACCCGCACAAATACCGAATCGGCGGTGACCGTCAGTACATCCCTGGCCCAGACCTCGCAGATCACCCGGGTCTTGCGCCCCAGCTCACCCTCGACCCGGGCCTTGAGCAGCAGTTCGACGCCCATGGGCGTGGGCTTGAGGTAGGTCAGGCCAAGCTGGCCGGTGACGCAGTCGATACGCGGCAGGCTGCCAGGTTCGCGGCCTTCGGCACGGTAGTGACAGGCCATGGCGGTCCAGTTGGAGTGGCAGTCGACCAGCATGGCCAGCAGGCCACCGTAGACCAGGCCGGGCCAGCCGGTGAAGGTCGGGTCGGGGGTATGCCGGCACCACAGGTGGATGCCGTCGGCGTCCCAGTGGCTCTGCACATGCAGGCCGCTGGGGTGGGAACAGCCGCAGCCGTAGCAGATGCCTTCGGGGGCGGCGAGTTGTTGCAGGGACAGGGCTTGCTCGGTCATACGCGTCCTTGGCTTGTTGGTGTTGGATAAGGAGGCTGGCTACCGATGGTAGCGCCCTGCGCGGCCTGCGCCAATGCACGAGGCCTGCCCGCAGACAACGCTGGCCTGACGGTAACCGCTCTGAACCGCGATTCAGCCACACTCAGCCCACCCATCCAGACGATTGACTCCCTGCCCGTTCGGTGGTCAGATGCGCGCCAGTTTCAGGTGCCCTGCGCCGCCGCGCGCAAGGTGAAACGGGAAGCCGGTGAGTCGATACCACGACAAGTCCGGCGCTGCCCCCGCAACGGTAAGCGAGCGAACCCTTCGACAGACCACTGTGCACACGCATGGGAAGGTGAAGGTTTCATGCCCCTCGCAAGCCCGGAGACCGGCCTGAGGCTTCACTTGGCAACCCGCGGTGGGCGGGCGCAGGCCGGTATTCGCGTGCGCGCCTGCGCGCGCTTCGCCGTTGCGTGTTTTCCACCGGGATCCATTCTTTCCTGCAGCAGTGGAACGACATGTCCCGTATCAACAAGCTTCACACCCTGGCGGCCTGCCTGGCCGTGTCCCTGCCGGCGCTGGCCGACGAGCAGCCCAGCCCTGCGCTCACCCTGCCCTCCACGGCGATCACCGACAGCCGCGACCCGCAGACCGTCGACCTGGCCACCCCCACCCAGGCCGGTTCACGCCTGAACCTCAGTGCCCTGGAAACCCCGGCGAGCACCAGCAGCATCACCGCCGCGCAGATTCAGCAGCGCAACAACACCACGGTGCAGGATGCCGTGACCCGCTCGCCGGGCATCACCTTCATCGGTACCCCTGGCGATGGCGGCACCGGCTTGTCGGCGCGCGGTTTCACGGGCCAGAGTTCGGTGATGACCCTGTTCGACGGGTCGCGCCTGTACGCCGGTGCCGGCACCCTCACCTACCCGGTCGATCCCTGGATGGTCGAGCGTATCGATGTGATCCGTGGGCCTGCCTCGGTGCTGTATGGCGAAGGCGCCACCGGGGCAACGGTCAACGTGATTCCGAAAAAGCCCTTCAGCGGTGATATCCGCAACCACCTGCGCCTGGGCTATGGCTCCTGGGACCGCCAGCAACTGGGGCTGGACAGCGGCGGCAGCCTGAGCGAGCGCCTGAGCTACCGCGCCACCCTGAACCAGCAGGCGGGCAACGGCTGGGTCGACCGCACCGATTCGCGCAGCCTGGCGTTTTCCGGCGCGCTGCGCTTCGATGCCAGTGACGACCTGAGTTTCACCTTGTCCCACGAACGCGGCGACGCGCAACCTGCCAACTACTACGGCACGTCGCTGATCGACGGCCATCTGCGCAGCAGCGTGCGCAACAAGAACTACAACGTCAGCAATGACGAACAGCGCTACCACGATGAGTGGACACGGCTGACCAGCGACTGGAACATCAGCGACAGCATCAGCGCCAGCAACCAGCTGTACTACATCAAGAGCCGTCGCCACTGGCGCAATGCCGAGGAATACGCCTGGGATGCCGGTGTGATCCAGCGCGGCAGTTTCCTGGAGATCAAGCACAACCAGGAGCAGATCGGCGACCGCCAGAGCTTCACCTTCGATCACTCGCTGTTCGGCCTGGCCAGCAAGACCGTGGTGGGCGCCGAGTACAACAAGATCCGCTTCAACATTGACAGCAACTCGCCCTACGAAGATGGCTACACCGACTCGCTCGACCCTTGGCGGCCGGCACCCGGCGGGTTCCACAGTGCCGATCCGACGCGCCCGCAGACGCTGTCGAAAACCAGCACCTTCTCGCTGTTCGCCGAAAACCGCACGCAACTGACCGAGCGCCTGTCGCTGGTCACCGGCATACGCCGCGACCAGAACCACATCGACCGCAACGACCTGGTGAAGGACACTCGCGAAGACCAGAGCCTGCGTGGCGGCAACTGGCGCGCCGGCCTGGTGTACGCGCTGACTGACGATCTGTCGGTGTACGGCCAGTACTCCACCAGCGAGGATGGTGTCGGTGACCTGCTGACCCTGCGCCCGGAGCAACGCCTTGAACTGACCGAAGCCAAGCAGACCGAATTCGGCCTCAAGCAACGGTTCTGGGACGGACGCGGCGAATGGACGTTGGCGGCCTACCACATCGTCAAGAAGAAGCTGCCGGTGTACGACGTGGTCTCCAAGCGCAGCCAGCAGGCAGGCCAACAGACCTCCGATGGCCTGGAGGCAAGCCTGGAGCTGGCTCTGGGCAATCAATGGCAACTGTCGGGCAACGCAGCCTTGGTGCGCGCCAAGTACGATGATTTCACTCAACTCAGCCGAGGCGTTTCCTACGACCGGTCTGGCAACCACCCGCAGGACGTCCCACGTCGAACCGCCAACCTGTGGCTGAGCAAAGGCTTCGGGCAAAGCGTCGACACCGGTATTGGCCTGCGCTACGTAGACGCCCGCTATACCAGCGCCGCCAATGACCAACGCGTGCCGGGCTACACCGTGGTCGATGCCAACATCGGCTGGCAGGTGCTGCCCGACGTGCGCCTGGGCCTGCAGGTGAACAACCTGTTCGATCGCGAGTACGCCCAGTCGAGCTACAGCGGCGAACAGTGGCTGCTGGGCGCGCCGCGCTCGTATTTCGCCACGGTGGACTACAGCTTCTAGATCGGCCAGGTAACAGCGTGAGAGCGGGCTTGCCCCGCTCCCACAAGAGCCCAGGTCTGACGGCCATCGCGTCGTGCTTGAACATCATCGCGCCAACTGCTCGACTAGGGCCTACGCCCCGTCCACAAGCAGCGCGCCATGACCGACATCCCGCAGATTCCCGCAGCGCCCGTGCACGCGCTTGACCAGCCGCGCACCTTGCTGTTCCTCGCCTACCCGCAGATGGGCCTGCTCGACCTCAGCGGCGCGCAGACGGTGTTCTGGGCCGCGACCAAGGCCCGTGCTGCGCGCGGCCTACCCGGCTACCGGGTGGTCACCGCCAGCCTCGAAGGGGGCCTGGTCCCCACCGCTGAAGGCCTGGCCGTCGCCACCGAGCCACTGGCGCCCTGGCTGCACGAGCCCTTCGACACGCTGGTCGTGCCCGGAGCCCCGGAGATCGTCCGCACCCTCCCTGATCACGCCGAACTGGTCGCTTGGCTGGCCAAGGCCGCCCAACGCGCCCGACGTACCGCTTCGGTATGCAGCGGCACCTTCCTGCTGGCCGCCGCCGGCCTGCTCGATGGCCGCCGGGCCGCCACCCACTGGGCGATGTGCGATGCCCTGCACCGACGCTTCCCGGCCATCGAGGTGGATGCCGAATCGATCTTCGTGCAGCAGGATCAGGTGTGGACTTCGGCTGGCGTCAGCGCCGGCATCGACCTGGCGCTGGCCCTGGTCGAGGCCGACTGCGGCCGCGAGGTGGCCATGCAGGTGGCCCGTGAATTGGTGGTATTCCTCAAGCGCCCCGGCGGCCAGGCGCAGTTCAGCGAACTGCTCAAGGCCCAGGGCGAGGACAGCGACGCCTTCGAGACCCTGCACCTATGGCTCAGCGAGCACCTGGGCGACCCGCGCCTGACGGTCGAGCGGCTGGCCGAACAGGCGCGCATGAGCCTGCGCAACTTCACTCGGGTGTACAAGCACAAGACCGGGCGCACCCCGGCCAAGGCCATCGAGGTGTTCCGCCTGGAGGCGGCGCGCCGCTTGCTGGAAAACTCCGACCAGCATATCGAGCAGGTCGCCCGCCAGTGCGGGTTCGGCAGCGAGGAGCGCATGCGCCTGGCGTTCCAGCGTCACCTGGCGGTGACCCCGCGGGACTATCGGGCGCGCTTCGCCCGCAGCGTGCCGCTGGCCGAAATCCAGGGTTCTTTGGCCTAGGGGCAAACCGAGGGGGCGCTTAGCATCTGCACCACGCTTGTCGGGCCGCAATCCAGGCTCACCCACAAGGCGTACCCTTTTTCCACTGCCGCAGCGACAACATCGATAATCGCGGCATCCAGGAGCCCCTCATGAAACAGATCCTGATCATTGGCGCAGGCTTCGCCGGGCTGTGGAGCGCCCTCGGCGCCGCCCGCCTGCTCGACCTGCACAAACGCGACGACGTGCTGATCACCGTGCTCGCCCCCCAGGCTGAACTACACATCCGCCCGCGCTTCTACGAGCCGGACGTGCACACCATGGCCGCCCCCTTGCAGGCGGTGTTCGACGCGGTCAACGTGCGCTTCGTCAAAGGCACGGCCTACCACATCGACCAGGCCAGCCAGGAGGTGGCCTATCGTCAAGCGGGTGGTATCGAGGCCAAGCTGGGTTACGACCGCCTGATCATGGCCTGCGGCAGCCTGCTCAACCGCCCGGCGCTGGCAGGCTTCGACCAGCACGCCTTCGATGTCGACAAGATCGACTCGGCCACCCGCCTGGAGGAACACCTCAAGTCCCTGGCCGCCCGCCCAGACAGCCCGGCGCGCAACACCGTGGTGGTGGCCGGTGGCGGCTTCACCGGCATCGAGACCGCCACCGAGCTGCCCAGCCGGCTGCGGGCGATCCTTGGCGACAAGGTCAAGCCGCGCATCGTCGTGGTCGACCGCGGCGCGAAGATCGGCGCCGCCTTGGGCGACGGCATCCGCCCGGCCATCGAACAGGCATCGGCGGCGCTGGGGATCGAGTGGGTCTGTGGCGCCACGGTGGCGTCGGTGGATGGCGACGGCGTGCTGCTCGACAACGGCGAACGCATTGCCGCCAACACGGTGATCTGGACCGTGGGCTTCAAGGCCAACACGCTGACCGAGCAGATCAGCGGTGAACGCGACCGACAAGGTCGCCTGCATGTGGACGGCCACCTCAAGGTCATCGGTAACTCGTCGGTGTATGCCGCGGGCGATGTGGCCTACGCCGCCTGCGACGAGGTTGGCAACTTCGCAGTGATGTCCTGTCAGCATGCCATTCCGCTGGGTCGCTACGCCGGCAACAATGCCGCCGCCGAGCTGATCGGCGTGGCACCGATGACCTACAGCCAGCCCAAATACGTCACCTGCCTGGACCTCGGCGCCTGGGGCGCGGTGTACACCGAAGGCTGGGAGCGCACCGTCTCGCCGCCGACGGACAAGGCCGAGGCCAAGCAGCTCAAGCAGCAGATCAATTCGGTATGGATCTATCCGCCGGCAGCGGACCGCGCGGCAGCGCTGGCGGCCGCCGATCCGTTGATCCCGGTGGCCTGACGGTACATCTGCGCGCGCCTACAGGGCATCTCGAATACCGACGATGATGCCCTGCTCACGCAACTGTCGCAGCATCTGCAGCCCCTGCTGCAGGTGCTGATCCCCCAGCGCCCGCAAGCGCTCGCGCCCGGTACCGGGCAAGCCCACCAGCAGCTGCCAGGCCAAAGGCGCCAACCGGGCGAAGCGTACCTGCAGGTCGGCGTCGCGGTACACCAGCAACAAGGTGGGCTGCTCCGGCGCCTCGTCGGGTTGATACTCGGGACCGATGCGCTCCACCGGCCAGCGGTAGGCCAGCACCCGGGCCACGCACGACAGCAGCGGCTCGCCGGCCAGCAGGTCGCCGTCCGGGTCGTGCGGCGGATCCTCGGCGTCGCTCAGGTACAGCTGCGCTTCGATCCATTCGTAGTGCGCCAGCTCCAGCTGCCAGGGAGCGTCCGGCGCGACGCCCTGCAGGTAGTCGATGAAGGCTTCGGCTACTTCGGTAAACAGCGGCGTCTGGCTACGGTAATGGGCGTAGAAGTCACGCACCCGCGCATGCCAGTGCTCATCGCCTAGGGTCCGGCGCATCACCGGAAAACTGCCGGCCAACAGCCCTTCGATGGCGCCATAGAACAATTCGCGGTAGACCTTCAGGCGCCGCGCCTCGATACCGGGCGGCGGCGGGTTGCCGACCGGGTCGCGCAGGTGGCGGGCCAGGGTGAACTGCTGGTTGCGCAGGGTTTCGGTCATGGTCTTACGCTCCATGGGCGCGCTGCACATCGCGAATGCGTGCCGTCTCGGCCAGCAAGTCGGCCAGCGGCGGGTAGTTGAAGTCGCGCTCGAGCACGGTGGGTTGCGCGCCGAAGCGCTCGCAGGCGTCGGCGAACAAGGCCCAGACATCCTCCTTGACCGGCGCGCCGTGGGTGTCGACCTTCAGGTCCGGCGCTTCGTCATAGTGACCGGCCACATGCATGCCCACCACCCGCTCGCGGGGAAGGCCGGCGAGGAAGGCCCGGGCGTCGTAACGGTGGTTGCAGGCGTTGACGAAGACGTTGTTGACGTCCAGCAGCAGGTCGCAGTCGGCCTCGTCGAGCACGGCGCGGACGAAATCCAGCTCGGCCATCGCCTGGTACGGCGCGGCGTAGTAGCTGATGTTCTCCACGGCGATACGCCGGCCAAGGATGTCCTGGGCCTGGCGGATGCGGGCGGCCACATGGTGGACGGCCTCGTCGGTGAACGGAATCGGCATCAGGTCGTAGAGGTGACCGTCATCGCAGCAATAGCTCAGGTGCTCGCTGTACATCCGCACCTGGTGGTGGTCGAGGAACTGCCGGGTGCGCTGGAGGAAGCCGAGGTCCAACGGCGCGGTGCCGCCCAGTGACAACGACAGACCGTGGCAGGCGATGGCAAAGCGTTCGGCCAGGCGCGCCAGGCCCTGCCCGAAGGCGCCGCCGACACCGATCCAGTTCTCCGGGGCGCATTCGAGGAAGTCCACCGCACCCGCCTCCATGGTCAAAAGGTCGGGCAGCAGGCCGCGGCGCAGGCCGAGACCGGTGTGCAAGGTGTGTTGGGGCATGATCGGAGGGTTCCGTATTGCAGGGATCGGCATCGCGGGGCCGCCCGCCCCCACAGGGCAGATTCCGGTGGCAGCGGACTGGCCCCGCGACAGGCGTCAGGACTCGCCGGTCAGGTGGCTGAACAGCCCGTCGGGCATCGCCTTGCCATTGGCCTTGTAGATCGCCGCCAGGTGATCGTGGGCCTCCTGCTCGGAGATGAAGCCATCGTGGTTGCGGTCGATCTTGTCGAAGTCGGCCGCCCGGTCCTTGGCCACGGCCAGGAACTCCTCGCGCGAGACCTTGCCATCATGGTTGCTGTCGGTGCGGGCGAACGAGGCGTCGCCGCACTTGCCCTCACCGCACTTGCCCTCGGCACCGGCCTTGGCGCTGGCGCCACACTTGCCCTCGCCACATTTGCCTTCGCTTTGCGTGACCTTGCCGCTGGCACCGCATTTGCCCTCGCCGCACTTGCCTTCGCCAGGGGTCTTGGCAGCGGCCAGCTGATAGCCCTGGGCCAACGGTTCTACTGCGAAAGCGCTGTTGCCCAGGACCATGCCGCCGAGCAGGGTGGCGCCGAGCAGGCCGAGGGTTTGACGGGTCGTTTTCATGGTGTCGCTCCACTGTGGTTGGAAAGTGGAGCCATTGAGCCGCAGCGGTGTGTCGCCGATGTATCGGTGCGGGCGGGGTTTTGTATGGCAGTGGGTCGGGGCGAGGCGCAGATACACAGAGATACACGGACGGCCTTCTGCCTCGCAGAAGGCCGTGGCAGAGGCGTCAGTCTTCCAGCGGCTTGGGCGGCGCGGCAGGTTTGGCGGGCTTGCTCGGCTTGGCCTTGCTGTCCTTGGCCTTGGGCTCGGCTGGCGCCGCCGCCACGGGCTCCGGCGCGGTCACCGCCTGCTCGCTGGCCGGCAGCGCATCGACCGCCTTGAAGATCACCTGCGGGTCGAGCTTATCGCCACTGTCGTCGTCCTTGAGCACATGCCGCTCACCGTCCTTGCCAACCAGGATCACCTTGGTGCCCTTGCTGGCCCCCAGCTTGAGCTCTCGGATCAACGCCATGGTGGTCTGCTGCTCGAGGTTCTTGTCCTCACGCTTGCCCATCATGTTGGCGACGCTGTACAGCACCAGGCCACGCTCCTTGAATCCGGCCTGGGTCGCAGGCTCTTTCAGCGCCTCTTCCAGGCCACGCAGGGTCGGGTCGGCTGAACTCGGGGCAATGACCACCAACGGCCTGGCCTTGCCCAGTTCCTTGGCCAGCGGGGCATCGCTGTCGGCGGCGTACAAAGGGCCGGCTACGGCGAGCAAGGTGGCGAGGGTCAGTGACCGAACGAGCATGCGCATCTCCTTGTTTTCTCGATAAACCTAAAGACTATGGATCAGGGAGAAAGATCCGACGCGGGAGCCTAAACGAGTTGCCCCAGCCGTGCTCGGTGCAAAGGTAACCTCCGATTACCATGGCCGAGCTGCGAAATTTTCCGATACATCGCAGCCCAGTTAGAGCATAGCCCAAAGCCGCGAGGGTTCAGGGGGTGTCCAGCGTGATCGTCCGCGCCCTGCCCATGGCCTCACGGGTCAATTGCAGCATCAGCTCATGCTCGCGCTGCTGATAGGTGATATGCAGATGCTCGATTTCCGACTCCCTGCCACCCAGATCCATGAGCTGTTGCAATGCTTCATGCATCTCTCGGGGTACCTTCAGCCGGTGGGCGTAATTTGCCCTCAGGTAGTCCTGCCAGAACGGTTGTCTGGCCAGGTACTGGGCCAGGCTGGTCGCTGACTGCGCGGCAAGCACCGTATGCCTAGCCCGTAGGATGTCCTGAGGCCTGAGGTCGGGAATCCCGAAATGCAGCATGTCATCCTGCTGGATGGGCAGGTCGAGCTCGCCGCGCAGCGCAATGCGATAGGCCAGGGCGAACTCGATCGACTCATTGCCTGCCCCTAGCCTGATGGCATGCTCCGCTGCCACCTGGTCCAGTACATTCAACCGCCATAGCTGCCCGCCCAGATGCAGCAGGGCGCGTTCAGGGTGACGCGCCAGCTCGCCGTGCCGTGCACGCCACACCAGTACACGCAGCTCAAGGTCGGAAAACCGAATGGTTGCATTGTCCTGGCAATCGGTGACGGCCGCGGTATCGAACAGTTCGCGCTTGAGCACTGGGTCCTTGGCCATGTGCTCGAACATGTCCAGCAGGCGGATCGCGAAATCCCTGGCCAGCGGCGCAGACTTGAAATTGCCCGAGGTTGTCAGTAACGACAGGGTATCGAACAAGTCCTTGGCGTCCTCATCCGTTACAAATCGCGTCCAAAAGGCGGACATCTCTTCACGCCTGTCATCTGGCGCGACATCCATCCAACGCAGGCGATACGGGACCCGGCTATCCTCCAGCCAATGCCAGCTACTCAGCGACTGCGATGACGCCTCTAACAGGTTGCCACGCAGGTCTACCCGCCCTCCCCTCCACACCTGCGACCTGTGAAAGTCCTCGGGCACCCCGTGCAGGGCATTGTCTGCGAGATCCAGCGTGTTCAGCTCCGTGCTATCCATGATGCCATAGGGGAAGCTGTCCAGTTGACAGCCTCGAAGGTGCAGCGCATTGAGCCTCGGCATGCCAAAGACCGAAAAGCTCCTGCGCAATGGGTTACCTGAAAGGTTGAGGTACACCAACGAACGACAACTGGCCAGGACCAAAGCCTGGCCTTCATCCAGGGCAATCTGGTTGCCTGACAAGTCGAGCACCTGCAGATGCGCACTGAGCGTTTCCGGCAAGGGGAGACGCCTGAGCCGACAATTGGTGATCTCCAGGCTGCGCAAATTGGGAAACGCCCCAAGGAAGTCATCCGCAACCGTTTCCAGGCGCATGTTGCGCAGCTCGAGGACCGAGATATGGGGAAAGCTGATGGACGGAGGGATGCGCGGCAGATGCCGAAGACGACTATGAGCAAAAATCAGCATATAACGACCCATCTGCGGCAGGCCACCGACCAGCTCGGGTACCAGGCAACGCCAACAGTCGATCAGGTCCTTGCGAAAGGCACGCCGGGCCAGCAATTCCAGCGAGGGGAATGCACCCCGCACCCACCGGTCCATGTTGTTGCGCAGCACGTTGTACTGCTCTTCCAGCGCATCCAGACGCACCTGCGCGTCCGCTGCCTCAAGCCAACGCCCCACCTGTTCGTCGCTGAACGCAGGATACAGGTCCCGCAGCCGTGCCCCGAGAGCCCGCGGCGCACGCACACCCAACGTGGCCCAGAACCTGCCACCGCTCAAGGGATAGCCGATCCGGCCATCCGCGAGCCGATGCGGGGCCAGGAAGGCGCCGCTTTGCCGGCCCCGGCCCAGCCAGTCGAGAATCATGCTCCGCTGGTCGATGGCCTGCGTCGCGAGTCTCGCCCGCAAGGTCAGGGCCAAAGGCTCGTCCAGGCCGAGCGCGGCACGCTGCTCGTCGTTGAAGGCCCTGCTCAGTACGTCGAACAATTCGCCCGAACCCGCAGGCGCCGCCTCGAGTGCACGACGGCTGAATACACCGTCGCGATGGACCAGGTCCAGAACTGCTCCATCACCCTGCGTGGCCAGCAACGGCTGGCTGGCATCGCCGTCGAACAAACGCCAAGCCGGGCCGGAGGATGCCCCCGGCAAGCGCGCCAGCAGATTCAGGACGACCTGCGCAAGATCCAGCGTTTGCGGCGTATCGAATGTCAGCGCCTCGTGCACGCGCACCGTGCGAATGCTCAGAACCTGGTCCCTGGCCGCCTCGGCCATGCATAGCGGTACCCGCCGCGTATCCAGCAGGGCTGCACGATCATCGTCACTGGCCGTGTGCCAGACCTCATCCGCTGCCAGGCGGTGCAGGCCGGCAAAATCCCGGCGCAGGATCGAGCTGGCGTCAGTATCGGGAAAGGCCGCTTCGTACATCTGCTGCAACAGGTCGCGACGCTGAGCCAAAACCCGTTCGGCAATGGCCTGGCCAGCCTTGCCCTGAGCGCCGGGCAAGGCCTGCGCCCTCTGCAACAGCGCCATGTCGGTGATCGGCAGTCCACCGCGCAGTTGGTCGCTCAGGTCCTGGATGCGACCCGCCAACAGGATCCGCTTGGCCGTGTCGGTTACCAATGCGTTGGCGCGCCTCCCATAGACATGCCATTCCCGCAGATGGTCCTCTTGTAGACCATGAATAGTCATGAGCTGATCGATCTGATGCCCGTCGAGGTCGCTGAAAGGTTTGCCCAGCCGGCGAACCATCATGTGCGAATCGTTCCACTCGGCCGGTTGCTCGTGCCAGAGCCGCCACGCCCCCGCGTCGTTGTGACGCAACTGCGGGCCATATCCCTGGTAGGGCAGCAGCCGGAACGGTTCGTCGGCGTGTTCCTGGGTGACTCGATACCAATGCCCTTGCATCTCGATCCAGCAACGCCCACCCTGTCGACGGATGCCCTGCCCATCCATCACCTCGCTGCCCGGCGGGACCTCGCTGCGGTAAGGCTGAAGATCGCCGTTCCACAATTTTTCACTGCCGTCGTCCAGCCGCGCGGTGACCAAGGCATCCACTTCGGACCAGGCGCGGCGTACCACGCCGACGGTGGCCGCGGTCGCAGCCACGGCCAGCGAGCGCTTGCCGACATTCAACCAGTGTTCCAAGGCGGCATCACGCTCGTCGTCACGCCAATCGCCGATGGCCTGGAACGCTTCCTGGAGCAGTTCATAGACCATCACCGCGGCCAACAAGGCGCCCAGCACCGGCACGAACAACCCGGCCACGGCAAGCAACCCCCAGCCCTCGGCGCGTAGACACTTGTCGTGCTCGGCCTGGACCTCGCGATCCAGCTGGGCCACGGGAGGCGCGATCATCGCCGCATCGTCCTTGATCTGCGCAATCCAGGCATCGGCAAGATGCTCGAACAGCGCCGGCGGATAGCCCGTGGTCTGCTCATCGAGATCGCGGGTCGCCCAGTCCGGCACATCGTCAAGGCGCTCGCTGATCGCAGTGAACACACGACGGCTGTCGCGTCGGCGCACAAAACGACTGAAGAAGCGGCGGTAGTCATTCTTGCGCAACCGCTTGCCCAGCACGCGGCGGGAATAGTCCTCCAGATCGTCATTGGCACTCCACGGCCCTTGGGGGTCGCCCGGCATATACACCAGCACCCGTTTGCTCGAGTTGTAGATCAATCCCTCGTCGATGACATCCAGCACGACGATACGCTGCACGGGGCAACCAAAGACCTTGAGTTGCCGAACATGGACCGGGGCGCCTTGAAGCCTGCCGGGCTGGTTGTCGCGACACAGCCCGATCACCCATTGCAGCTCGACCTCGCTGAGCACTCCCTGCGCCTTGGCCCGCAGAGCATCGGCCAGCATGCTGCTGCGCAGGAACTGCGCCAGCGACGCCCTGATGCCTTGCCCCCCTGCGTCGGCAAGTAGAATCGAGTCCAGGTGTTGCTGATACTGGCGCCCCAGGTCCAGCGTGCGACACACCGCAGCGAAGGACAACGCCGACAATCCGGTCTGAACCATACCCTTGCCGTCGACTACGGCATTGCGTCGCGGCTGCTGATACCGCTCCTCCTCGGTGAAATTGCGCAGTGCCGCCTCAAGCAATGGCACGTCGTAGTAGTCGCTGGCGGGAACGGGTACACGCCCGGTAAAGACGCTGACAGTATGTGCGTCGTAGACATACCAGCGGCGAAAATACAGGGCTCCGACATCCGGGCGGCCATAAGGCTGGAGCGCCAGCTGCAACAAAGGCCTGGCGAAGGCATCGATGTTGCGAATCCTCGCAAACGCGCTCGACAAGCGCCGGTTGCACTTCAGAAGCTGGCGCAGGGCATCGCCCAGCAAGGCGAACTCCAGCTCGCTCAAGCGTATTACCCAAGATGGCAGACGCTTTGCGATTACCTGGTCCTGGTATGCCTGCGCGACGGCAATGGAGTCGATAGCGTTCGGCTGCTGACGGGGACTTTCCTTCATGATTGCCTCCAGAATGCGTGGAGGCATCAAACTAGCCAACGCCAGGCACCGTCGATGCCTAGATATCTGACACCCGCTCAGAACAATGGCAACTGGCGGTCGGTCAAGCCCCTGAAATTATCGTTGACGAACGGCAAGATGGCATCCGCAACCGGCTGAAGTTGACGGCTGAGGTAGTGCTGGTAGTCGATCTGCGCCTGCAGATTCTCCAGTGGCTGCGGGCCCGCTGTGGTGATCACGTAGCTGATCCAGCCGCCGCGCTGATACTGACGTGGTCGCCCCATCCGGGTGTTGTACTCGTCAGCCAATCGTGCCGCGCGCACATGCGGCGGCACATTGCGCTGGTAGTCGGCCAGGGGGCGACGCAGGCGCTTGCGGTAGATCAACAGCTCATCTTGCTCGCCGGCCAGGGTTCGCCACACATAATCGCGTATGTAGTCGCGATAGGGCTGGCCGCGAAACACCCGCCCATAGAGCTCCTGCTGAAATTGCCGGGCCAGGGGCGACCAATCGGTACGCACCGACTCCAGGCCCTTGAACACCATCTCGTCACCACCGTCGGCGTGCTGCACCAAGCCGGCATAACGCTTCTTGCTGCCTTCTTCCGTGCCGCGGATGGTCGGCATCAAAAAACGCCGGTAATGGGTTTCGAACTGCAGTTCCAAGGCGCTTTCCAACCCCATCGTTTCGCTCAGGTGCTGGCGCCACCACTGGTTGACCTCGGCCACCAGCTCCCGGCCGATGCGCGCTGCGGACTGTTCGTCATGGGCGTGCTTGAGCCAGACGAAGGTAGAATCGGTATCCCCGTAGATCACATCGAAACCACGGGCCTCGACCAGCGCCCGGGTCTGGCGCATGATCTGGTGCCCGCGCAGGGTGATCGACGAGGCCAGACGCGGATCGAAGAAGCGACAGCCGCTTGAGCCGAGCACACCGTAGAAGGCGTTCATGATGATCTTCAGGGCCTGCGATAGCGGCGCGTTGCCATCACGCTTGGCCGCCTCGCGGCCCTGCCACACACGTTCGACGATCGCCGGCAGACAATGCTGGCTGCGCGAGAAACGCCCACCGCGAAAACCTTCCACCGAGCAGGTGTCGTCCGGCTGGCGCAGGCCTTCGACCAGGCCCACCGGGTCGATGAGGAAGGTGCGGATGATCGAGGGGTAAAGGCTCTTGTAGTCGAGCACCAGCACCGAATCGTACAGGCCTGGCCGCGAATCCATGACGAAGCCACCCGGGCTGGCCTCGCCCTCGACACTGCCCAGGTTGGGCGCGACATAACCAAGGCGGTGCATGTGCGGGATGTACAGGTGGCAGAACGCGGCCACCGAACCGCCACTACGGTCCACGGCAAGGCCGGTGATCGATGAGCGTTCGAGCAGAAACTCCAGCAGCCGGGTATGGGCGAAGATCCGCGTGACCAGTTCGCAATCCTTGAGGTTGTAGCGGGCCAGGGCCGGCTTGTCCTCGGCGAAGCGGCGGTTGATCTCGTCCATCCGCTGGTAGGGCGTGTCGATTGCCTTGCCCTCGCCCAGCAACTGTTGCGCGACGCTTTCCAGGCTGAACGAGGGGAAGCTCCAGGTCGCCGAACGCAAGGCCTCGATACCGTCGATCAACAACCGACCCGGCGCCTCGGCAAAAAAATGGCTGCGGCTGCCATGCTCGCGCAGGTGCATCGGTGCGCCGTCACGGCCCAGGCACAGCGGCACGTTCAGGCGCTGGGCATGCTCGTGCAGCAGGCGCAGGTCGAACTGCACCAGATTCCAGCCGATGATCGCATCGGGGTCGTGGCGGGCCAGCCACTGGTTGAGGCAGGTGATCATTTCGGCGCCGTCGCGGCAGTAATGCAGGTCGAAATTCACCTCGCCGGCGTCGCCGTTGGCCGGGCCCAGCATGTAGACCTGGCGTTGGCCACAGCCTTCCAGGGCGATGCTGTACAGCTCGCCACGCTCGCTGGTCTCGATATCCAGCGACACCAGGCGCAAGGCTGGGCGATAGCCGGGGTCGGGCTTGAGCTGGGCATCGAGCAGGGTGCCCTGGCCGTCGGCGCGGCCATTGAAACGCACCGACGCGGTGATGAAGCGCTCCATCAGGTAGCGCTCCGGCGGGCGGATATCAGCTTCGAACACCTCGATGCCGGCACCGCGCAGGCGCTTTTCCAGGGCGATCAGCTGGCGGTGCTGGCGGCAGTACAGGCCCATGACCGGGCGCAGGTCGAAGTCGCGCAGTTGCAACGGCTTGAGTTCGACGCCCTGCTCATCTGCCAGCAGCAAGCGGGCGTGTTCGGCCTGGGCGGCGGGCAGGAAAGCCACCGAGGGCTGCGGGGCCAGGCGCACGCGCCGGGGCCCCTGGTCGGTGGCCAGCCAGAACTCCACGCAGGTGCCTTCGGGCGTGTCATGCCAGTGGCGGGTCAGGACGAAGCCTTGTTGCAATTGCACTGCGGGAGAACCTCGAATCGCTGCTTTGTTCGCACCTGCTGATTGTAACTGTCCTGTCGTCAGAAATGCTGCTTCGCGGATACAGACGTCGGGCTAGCGGGCGCCGGCGGCGAACCCGGCTCGGCGTCCGCCCAGCACCAGCAACCATGCCAGCACCACCAGTGTCAGCACCACCGCGCCAAACGCCCCTACCCCGGCGCCCACCAGCAACAGACCGCCGATGATGCCACCCAGGGCGATGGCGCTATTCCACACGGTCACCAGCATCGACTGCGCCACGTCGCCGCCCTCGCCTGCCGCATCGGCACAGGCCGTTTGCAGCAGCGTCGGCGCGCCGCCGTAGGTCAGCCCCCACAGTGCCACGCTGGCATGCACCAGCCAGGGTGTGCCTTGCACCTGCCCCAGGGCCAGGGTCGCCAGGGCGAAGCCGGCCAGGCACAACAGCACCAGCACACGCAGATGCCGATCGACCCCCAGGCCGACCAGGACGATGCCGGCCAGCGAGGCCAGGCCGAAGGTCATCAGCACCTGACCCACCGCGTCAGCCATGCCCGCTGCGGCCAGCAGCGGCACGACATAGGTGTAGAGAATGTTATGCCCGAGGATCCACGCCAGGATCACCAGCAGCACCCGCGCCACGCCCGGGGTGCGCAGCACCGCCAGGGCCGCGGGGCGCTTGCCGGTGGCCTGGCCGGGAAAGTCCGGCACCGCCCGCACCACCCAAGCGGCCAGCAGCAATGCGGTCAGGGTCACCATCACGAAGGTGGCCCGCCATCCCATCAATGCCCCCAGCCAGGTACCGATGGGCAAGCCCAGCGACAAGGCAATGGGCTGCCCCAGCATCGCCACCGCCATGGCCTTGCCCTGCTGGGCCGGCGCCACCATGCGCCGCGCATGACCGGCGATCAGGCCCCAGGCCAGGCCGGCGGCGGCACCGGTGCAAAAACGCAGGAGCAAGGTGAGCGTGTTGTCCGACGACACCGCGGTCAACCCGTTGAACAGGATGAATCCGCCAATGGCCAGCAGCAGTGCCCGGCGACGCCACCAGCCTTGGGTCAGGGTCACCAACGGGACGGCCGTAAGCAAAGACCCCAAGGCGTAGGCCGTGACCCATTGCCCGGCCATGGCCTGGCTGATCTGCATGCCGTCGGCGATCTGGTCGAGCAGGCCGGCCGGCAGGGTTTCGCTGAGGATGGCGATGAAGCCGGTCAGGGCTAGGGCCAGCAAGCCGCTCAGGGGCAGACGCGTGGCGCTGACGGGAGATGCGCTGGCGCACGCCGCCGGGGAAGGTGAATGCATGATTGTCTCCGGTTTGTCGAACAGGCAGGCATCTTGCGCCGCTGGGGTATTGCGGAAAAAGCCGGGTACAATTCCGCGCAGTAAGGACACCAAGGTCCGCAATCGGAGTGCAGCATGGACAGCCTCAGTGGCTTCATGGTCTTCATCCGGGTCGCCGAAGCCCGCAGCTTCGTCGCCGCCGGCCAATCGCTGGGGATCAGTGCGTCAGCCGTGGGCAAGCGTGTGGCCCGGCTGGAGGAGCGACTGGGAGTGCGTCTGTTCCATCGCAGCACGCGCAGCATAACGTTGACCGCCGAGGGCACGCTGTTCCTTGAACGCAGCCGGCGCATCCTGGCCGAGATCGAGGCCACCGAGCAGGCGCTGTCCCAGGCCAGCGGCGCGCCGCGCGGACGCCTGCGGGTGAGCCTGCCGCAGGTGACCGGGCTGGTGATGCCGGCGCTGGCCGAGTTCATGGCGCGCTACCCGGAGATCGAACTGGACCTGGACTTCAGCGACCGCATGGTGGATATCGTCGGCGAAGGCTTCGACGTGGTGATGCGCGGCGGCCAGCCGCTGGATTCACGGCTGAACGCCAAGTTCCTCGGGCACTTCCAGCACCGCCTGGTGGCGTCCCCCGAGTACCTGCGCGAACGCGGCACGCCGCAGCACCCCCGCGAGCTTGGCGGGCACAGCTGCCTGCATTACCGCTTCCCCAGCAGCGGCAAGCTGGAAACCTGGCCGCTGCGCCGGGAGCACCCCGAACAGGACTACGCCATTCCCATCTCGATGGTCTGCAACCATGTAGAGACGCGCATCTGCTTCGCCCTCAACCACCGTGGCATCACCTGCCTGCCGGACTTCAGCGTGCGCCGGGAGCTGGCGGCCGGCAGCCTGGTCAGCGTGCTCGACCCCTTCATGGAGCGGCGCGGCAGCTTCTATTTGCTGTGGCCATCCGGCCGGCAGATGCCGCCCAAGCTGCGGGTGTTCATCGACTTCATGCTCGAGCGAGTGCTGCCAGCCACCGACCTCAGCCGTACAGGTAGCTGATGTCCTTGTGCGACAGCGGCGGCACCTGCGCCACCAGATAGTCGCGCAACTTGTGCATCTGGTGGGCCTTGGGGCTGGACTTGAGCCAGGTCATGTAATAGCCGTCGCCGGTGGCCACAGCCTGGGGAAACGGCGTGGCCAGGTTACCGGCGGCGAGGTCGGCGCTGGCCAGCACCAGGTCGACCACCGAGATGCCCAGCCCCTGCTGGGCGGCTGAAATACCTTGGTCGAGAGTGTCGAACACCTGGCCCTGGTCGATGCTGATGTCCAGCGCGTCCATGCGCGCCAGCCAGCGCCGCCAATCGCGGCGGTCCGGCGACGGGTGGAGGAATTCGCAACTGGAGAGCACCGAGAGTTCCGGCCGCGCCTGCTCGAGGTAGTTCGGGTGGCATACCGGGATCAGCCATTCATCGAACAGCTTGAGGCTCTCCACATCCGCGGCAAAGCGCCCGTTACCCAACAGGATGGCGCAGTCATAGGGCTCGGAATAGAAATCCACCGCATCGATGTCCATCCACACGCTCGACAATTGCACCGAACAGCTGTTGTCGACCTTCTTGAAGCCGTCCAGGGCCCTCAGCAGCCAGCGCACGGTGAGCGTGGACGGCGCCTTGAGCCGCACGCCATAGCGGTCCTGGCGCAACAGCGCACAGGCATTCTCGATGATCTTGAAGCCGACCTTGAGCTCCTGGGCCAGCAGACGGCCGTGCTCGGTCAGGCGCAGCTTGGGCCCGCGACGCTCGAACAGGTCGCAGCCAAACAGGGCCTCAAGCGTCTTGATGTGATGGCTGACCGCGCCTTGGGTAAGGGCCAGTTCCTGGGCTGCGCGGGTGAAAGAGCCATAGCGCGAGGCCACTTCGAAGGCCCGCAGGGCGTGCAAGGCTTGAATCCGTTCCGACATGGCGCCTTCCGAGCATGAGTGAAGCTAATAGTAGGTCATAGATCCAGGCGTTTTACAACGCAGAGGCCATCTCCGAAAATGCCGGTAAATAACAATTATATATAACCAACCTGCACGGATATGACGAAAAAGTTCTATTAACGCTACCTTCGGATCTACCTGGGGAAATCATGTTTACGGGTTATGGAAACTGCTATCGCCTGGATGCGCTAGAGCTCGCCGACGAACATGTCCAGAACCGACACCACTGGACACACAAGACCATAGAACACTTCAAGGAAACCCTGGCCAACCCTGACTTCCCCTGCCTGTTCGGGCGAAAGGCGGTCACGGCGCGCACCTGCCATATCGTCTTCGCTCGCGCCGCACGGCTGGCCGACGATATCGCCCTGGGCCTGGCCGACTACATCGCCACCATCGAGCCGATCCCGCTCAAGCAGCGCATCGGAAACCCGCTGCTGGTGTTTCTCGAAACGGCCCCTGACTCCTCGCTCGAGGCGCAGCAGGCGCTGGCCTGGGATGTGCTGCGCGAGGTCCACGCCCGCGACTCGCTGCCATGGCCCGAGGAGATCCCGCAGGACCCACATGACGCACGCTGGTCATTCTGCTTCGCCGGCATGCCGCTGTTCATCAACATGAACTTTCCCGCCCATCGCCTGATGAAAAGCCGCAACCTGGGCCCGCACATTGCCTTCGTCATCAATCCGCGGGAGAGCTTCGACGAAGTGGCCAGCGCCAGCACCGAGAGCGGCCAGCGCATCCGTGCGCGCATCCGCGAGCGGGTACGTCACTACAACGACGGCGTCATGCCCGAGACCCTTGGCTTCTTCGGCCAGGACGACAACTTCGAATGGAAGCAGTACCAACTGCAGGAGCCCGGTTCGCCGAGCCCGGCGCGCTGCCCGTTCCACACCCACGCAATGGCTGAACGCCCTACCGAGAACTGAACGTGAATACCGCACTGACCGCCACCTATGCCCTCACCGTCCTGCTGCTGATCGCCACGCCCGGCCCGGTGGTGGCGCTGATCGTCAATACCGCCGCCGCCTCGGGTTCGCGCAAAGCCCTGTTCACGGCGGTCGGCACCAACTGGGCATCACTGGTACTGATCGGCGCGGCCGCCTGGATCATCCTGACCAGCGCGGCCATCGACAAGACCTGGCTCAGCGGCATGAGCCTGCTGGGTTGCCTGTTCATCGGCTACATCGCCCTGGGCACCCTGCGCGAAGCGCTGCAGGTACCGGCCGAGAGCGCCGCGCAGGCCGCAACCGCTGTGCAACCGGGCCGTGGCGGCTTGCTGCAGGGCTTCATGGTCGGTATCTCCAACCCCAAGGACATCATCTTCTTCATCGCCTTCTTCCCGCAGTTCATCCAGATCACCGAGTCGTTCGGCAAGAGCATGGTGGTGCTGTCGCTGCTGTGGATCGCCATCGATTTCGCCGTGCTCAGCCTTTACATCTTCGCCATCGGCAAGATCGCCTCGCCGCGCAGCAACCGCCTGATCAGCCTGGCCTCGGGTGTCGCCCTGCTGCTGATTGCCGCTGTCGGCCTGGCCTACAACATCAGGGAACTGGCCGCCTGAGCCTGCCCTCACACCAAGGAGCGCCCATGACACCGACCGACAGCGCCACCCCCGGCAGCATGGGCACGCCCGACCCACTGGCAGAGGATTACCAGCGTTTCCTGCAACTGGGCAGCCGCCGGGCACCGCACACGCTGTACGTGCATGAGCGCGGCTACCGCTCCGGCACCATCAACACCGACGCTTTGGGCATGCGCTACAGCCATTGCGCCGGCAAGCGCTTCTCGGTGGCCGAACGCGGCGGCGCGGCGCGGGTCAACCTGCTGGTAGGCGGCTCCACCGCCATGGGCATCGGCGCCAGCTCCGACGAGCACACCGTGGCCTCTTACCTGTCGATGCTGACCGGCGAGATCTGGCTGAACCTGACCGGTTGCGGGCTCAATGCCACGCAGGAACTGCTGATGTTCCTCACCCACCAGCACCGCTTTGGCCAGATCGGTCATGTGGTGGTGCTCAGTGGCCTCAACTCACTGGCCCAGGAGGCCCTGGCCGAGGTACTGGCCGGCGCGCAGGATCCGCATCGGGCACAGGCCTATCAGGACTTTCTCAATCGCTTCAACGAAGGGGTGCAAGCTACCGGCGAGGCACGCCGCGAATCGCTCTGGCAACGCCTGGGCCAGGTTCTGGCGCCTGCGCGACAACCGCGCTGGCCGGACATCGAGCCGCTGTCCAGTCCCGACAAGCGTCTGATCCGCGCCGCCGATTGCGTCGGCCGCACCCTGCGCCAATGGGATCGCCTGCTGGCCGACGGCCATACCACCCTCACCTTCATCCTCCAGCCGCTGCTGCCCTGGTGCCGCGAGGTCGTGCCCAGCGCCGAACAGGCCATGCTCGGCGAACTTGAGCGCCAGCCGTCGAATTTCGATCGCCTGCTCGGCGACACCTTCGACAGCCAACTGCACATGGCCTTCTTTCGCCGTATCAAGAACCAGGCTGAGCCGGTGCCGTGCTATGACATGAACAGCATGCTCAGCAGCTCGCCGGTCTTCAGCGAACACCTGTTCGTCGACCGCCTGCACTTCAACGACCTGGGCAATAACGCGCTGGCCAAGGTGATCACCGCCAAGCTGGGGCTGGCCCAGGAAAGACAGGCCCTGCGCAAGGTCGCACCAATCAAGCTGGTCTGATGGCCGTACGCCGGGCTTTCGGGGAAGGGGCGCGGATGGATAGAATACGCTGTCGTCGCTCCTGATTTGCCCGAGGCAACCGCGTAACTGCCATGACCATCCCAGACGTTCCTTCGTTCCCGGCCCGCCCTCAGGGTCGCAGCCATCGCGCCAGCCTGGCCGTGGCGATGCCGTTGCTGCTGGCCGCCGTCGGCACCCAGGCCCTGGAAGTGAACATCGACCCGCATGCCGACCTGCTTTACCGCCAGGCATTGCCCCTGCTGGAGCAGGCCGACAGCCAGGACGACAGCGCCAGCCCGCTGCGCACCGCCGTTGGCGACCCTGAGCTCAGCCGCCAGGGCCAGGCCATGGCGCACACACTGCCCACGGCCGTGGCGCTGCTGAAGAAATCCGTCGCCCTCGGCCACCCGGTGGCCCAGTATCGACTGGCGCTGTACTACACCACCTACCTGCCCGCCAACCAGATCGCCGAGGCTGCCTGCCCCTTGCTCGAGGCCAGCCTCAAGCAAGGTTTTGCCCCACCGGCGCTGGCTATCGCCCACTGGTGCGCACCCTACAATGCCAGCCCCGCCTACCGCGAGGCCCTGGAGGCAGTCCCGAGCATGGCCACCCTGTATGCCGCCTACTATCCGCAGCCGGCCACCCGCCTGGCGTGCAACCGCAGCAGGCCACAAGGCCTGCAGCTGCAGTGGGGGCGCCAGCGTGACTATCAGGCCGAGATCTACCGGCTGCTGGGCGAGCTGGACCCGCGCCAGCGCCAGGCCTACCTGCAAAAGGCAGTGGAGATCAACGGTTGCGCGGCGGCGCAGCAGCGCCTGACCAGTACCCGCTGAGCACCGCTACACAGCGATACATAACCCAGCCTCCCGCGACACACTGCCGATACGCCGCCCCCGCACACTTCCGGCCACACCACGCGACGGCCCCCGCCGTCGCCAAGCACGCCGGGACCCTTGCCCATGAAAGTATTGCCATTGCCCACTGGCTGGAAGCTGTTCCACGCCCTCGCGGCATTGACCCTGCTGATGACCACTCTGGTCATCGCCACCCATCCGCTCGGTGCCGACGGCTTGCGCAGCGCCATCCGCGCCACGGCACGCAGCTCCTTCGCACTGTTCCTGCTGACCTTCCTGGCTTCGACGCTGGTCACCCTGCTACCCGGCTGGGCCAGCCGCCAGTTGCTGCGCGAACGGCGATACCTGGGCCTGGCCTTCGCCTTCTCGCACACCGTGCATGGTGTGCTGATCTACCTGTTTGCGCATCGCTACCCGGAGTTGTTCTGGGCCGGGCGCAGCGCCGTGGCGAACATCCCGGGCTCGGTGGGTTACCTGTTCATCCTGTTGCTGGCCCTGACCTCGTTCAAGGCACCGATGAGCGTGCTCGGTCCACGCCTGTGGAAGGGCCTGCACAGCACCGGCACCTGGGTGCTGGCGGCGGTGTTCTGCCTGTCGTTCTACAAGCGCGTCCCCATGGGCGGTTGGTACCCGCTGGCGTTCGCCCTGATGTTCGCCGCCATTACCCTCAAGCTCATCGCCAAGCAGGCCCAACGCTCACGCCGGGCCGCCACTGCCCTGTCGCACTGACACAAGGAGATCACCATGCTGACAAATACCCTGACTCGCCCGTTCATGGCCCTCGACCGGGCCGGTAGCTGGAGCGCCGACCTGCCGTTGCGCCTGTTCCTGGCCTGGGAGTTCTTCGAATCGGGCCTGGAGAAGTTCAATGGCGCCAACTGGTTCACCGACCTGCAAGGCAGTTTTCCGTTCCCGTTCGATTTGCTGCCAGCGGGCCTGAACTGGCAACTGTCGATGTGGGCCGAGCTGCTCTGCCCGCTGCTCCTGCTGCTCGGGCTCGGCACCCGCCTGGCCTCGGCGGTGCTGATGGTGGTGACCGTGGTGGCGATCGCGGCGGTGCACTGGCCGAGCCAGTGGTCGAGCCTGGCGGAACTGGGGCGGGGGTATGCGATCACCGACCAAGGGTTTGGCAACTTCAAGCTGCCGCTGATCTACCTGGTGGCGTTGTTGCCACTGCTGTTGAAAGGTTCTGGAAGGTTGAGCCTGGACCACTGGCTGTGGCGTCGGCATTAAAGCATCGCGGGGCAAGCCCGCTCCCACGAAGTGAATGCCTTCGTGGGAGAGGGCTTGCCCAGCGACAGGGGTTCACGCAGTCTCGGCCTCATCGCGCCGGTGCGCCCACTGGTACAACGCCGGCAGCACCAGCAAGGTCAGCGCCGTCGACGACAGGATCCCGCCGATCACCACCGTCGCCAGCGGTCGCTGCACCTCGGCACCGGTGCCAGTGGCCAGAGCCATCGGGATGAACCCGAGCGATGCCACCAGCGCGGTCATCAGCACTGGCCGCAAACGGGTCAGGGCGCCCTCCTCGACTGCGGCGCGCAGGCCGCGCCCTTCCTCGCGCAGGTTGCGGATAAAGGCGATCATCACCAGACCGTTGAGCACCGCCACCCCGGAAAGCGCGATAAAGCCCACGCCCGCCGAGATCGACAGCGGAATGTCGCGCAGCCACAGCGCCAGCACGCCACCGGTGAGGGCGAAAGGAATCCCGGTGAACACCAGCAGACCGTCCTTGAGGTTGTTGAACATCATCAGCAACAAGGCCATGACCAGCAACAACGACACCGGTACCACCACGCGCAGGCGCTCGGCCGCCGATTGCAACTGCTCGAACTGGCCGCCCCAGCGGGTCCAGTAGCCCGGTGGGATCTGCACCTGGTCGATCAAGGTCTGCGACGCCTCCTCGACGAACGAGCCGAGGTCACGCCCGCGCACGTTGGCACTGACCACCACCACGCGCTTGCCATCCTCTCGGCTGACCTGGTTGGGACCCAACTGCAGGTTCAGCGTGGCCACCTGGGACAGCGGGATGAAGCCGATCTGCGCAGCGCCCGCGGCGGCACTGGCCGGCACCGGGATCAGCAGGCTCGACAGCCCGTCGACATCGGTGCGCAGCGCCTCGGACAGACGCACCACCATGTCGAAGCGACGGTCGCCTTCGTACAGGGTACCGGCGGTACGGCCCCCCACCGCGATGGCAATGGCATCCTGCACATCGCCCACGTTCAAGCCGTGGCGGGCGGCCTTGTCGCGGTCGATATCGATGGTCAGCACCGGCAGGCCTGTGGTCTGCTCGACCTTCACCTCGGACGCCCCCGTCACTTGCTGCAAGCTGGTGGCGATCTGCGCGGCGGTGCGGTTGAGCACCTCCATGTCATCACCGAACACCTTCACCGCCACGTCGCTGCGCACCCCGGAAATCAGCTCGTTGAAGCGCAGCTGGATTGGCTGCGACAGCTCGTAGTTGCTGCCCGGCACGCTGGCCGCCGCCTGCTGCACCTCGGCGATCAGCGCGTCACGCGACTTGCCCTGGTCCGGCCACTGCTCGCGCGGCTTGAGCATCACATAGGCGTCGGAAATGTTCGGCGGCATCGGGTCGGAGGCGATCTCGGCGGTGCCCGTGCGGGCGAACACCCGCTCCACCTCCGGCACCCGCTCGATGATGGTCTTCTCCAGGCGCTGCTGCATGTCCACCGACTGCGACAGGCTGGTGCCTGGCACGCGCAGGGCCTGCAGGGCGAAGTCGCCTTCGCTGAGGCTGGGGATGAACTCGCTGCCCATGCGGCTGGCCAGCAAGCCGGACAGCAGCACCAGGGTCGCGGCGCCGGCAAAGGCCAGGTTGCGCCGGCCCAGCACCCACTCCAGCACCGGGGCGTAACGGCGGCGGGCAGCGCGCATGACCACGCCTTCTTCTTCCTTCACCTTGCCGGTGACGAACAGCGCGAGGGCCGCCGGGACAAAGGTCACCGAGAGGATCATCGCCCCCAGCAACGCCATCACCACGGTGAAAGCCATGGGGTGGAACATCTTGCCCTCGACCCCGGTCAGGGCAAAGATCGGCAGGTACACCACCATGATGATCAACTGCCCGTAGATCAGCGGCCGGCGCGCCTCGCGGGCGGCGGCAAACACTTCGTGGAAGCGCTCGGAACGGGTCAGCATGCGGCCATGATGCTGCTGGGCATGTGCCAGTCGGCGGATGGCGTTCTCGACGATCACCACCGCGCCGTCGACGATGATGCCGAAGTCCAGTGCCCCCAGGCTCATCAGGTTGGCACTGACCTTGTTGCTGAACATGCCGGTGAAGGTGAACAGCATCGACAATGGGATGACCATGGCGGTGATCAGCGCCGCGCGGATGTTGCCCAGGAACAGGAACAACACCGCGATGACCAGGATCGCGCCTTCGATGAGGTTCTTCTTCACCGTGGCGATGGCCTTTTCCACCAGGTTGGTGCGATCGTACACGGTGATCGCCACCACCCCCTTGGGCAGGCTGCGGTTGATCTCCTCGAGCTTGGCCGCCACCGCCTGGGACACCGTGCGGCTGTTCTCGCCGATCAGCATGAATACCGTGCCCAGCACCACTTCCCGGCCGTTCTCGGTGGCGGCGCCGGAGCGCAGCTCCTGGCCCAGGCCGACCTGGGCCACGTGGCTGACGCGGATCGGCGTGCCGTCGACGCTGGAGATGACGATGCTGGCGATGTCCTCGGCCGAAGCCACCTGGCCCGGGGCACGGATCAGCAATTGCTCGCCGTTGCGTTCGATATAGCCGGCGCCGACGTTGGCGTTGTTGCGCTCCAGCGCGGCGACCAGATCGTTGAGGGTCAGCTTGTAGGCTGCCAGGCGCTTGGGTTCCGGGGCGATCAGGTACTGCTTGGCATGGCCGCCGATGCTATTGACTTCGGCCACGCCCGGCACATTGCGCAGCTGCGGCTTGATGATCCAGTCCTGGATCACCCGCAGGTCGGTGGCGGTATAGGGCGTGCCGTCGTCCTTCACGGCGCCCTCCTTGGCCTCGACCGTCCACAGGAAGATCTCGCCAAGGCCGGTGGAGATCGGCCCCATGGCCGCCTCGATGCCCTCGGGCAACTGTTCGCGGGCCACCTGCAGGCGCTCGTTGACCAGTTGCCGGGCGAAGAAGATATCGGTGCCGCCATCGAAGATCACCGTCACCTGCGACAAGCCCGAGCGCGACAGCGAGCGGGTCTGCTTCAGGCCCGGCAACCCGGCCATGGCGGTCTCGATGGCGAAGGTGATGCGCTGCTCGGTCTCCAGGGGCGAATAGCCGGGCGCCGCGGTGTTGATCTGCACCTGCACGTTGGTGATGTCGGGCACGGCGTCGATGGGCAGCTTCTGGTAGCTGTGGATGCCCACGGCGGCCATCAGCACTACGGCGAGCATCACCACCAGGCGCTGCTCGATGGCGAATTGGATCAGGCGTTCGAACATGAAAAGCGTCCCCGGTCAGTGGCTGTGTTCGACCGAGCCTTTACCCAGCTCGGACTTGAGGACGAAGCTGCCGGCGGCGGCCACCTCGGTACCGGCGGCCAGGCCTTCGCGGATCTCCACCTGGCCGGCATCACGTCGGCCCGGCTTGACCGGGCGGGCCGCGAACCCTTCATCGGTGCGGGCGAACACCACGGTCTGCTCTTCCCAGGTCTGCAGGGCGCTTTCCGGCACCACCACCGCGGCGTCGAAGCGCTCAACGGTAACCGCGATGTTGACGAACAACCCGGGGCGCCAGGCGCCATTGGGGTTTGCCAGGGTGGCGCGCACGGTAGCGGCGCGGTTCTGCTCGCCAAGCAGGCTGCCGACGTAGTTGACCTTGCCCTCCACCTGGGCGCCGAGATCCGGCGCGCTGACGGTCACGCCACGGCCACTGACCACCTTGTCCAGGTCGCGCGGGGCCACGGCGAAGGTGGCCCAGACCCGGCTCAGGTCGGATAGCGTGAAGGCATTGCTGGTCTCGTCCACCACCTCGCCCACGGTCAGGTGCTTTTCCACTACCATCGCGTCGAACGGTGCGCGCAGCTCGTAGCGGTTGCCCTTGCCGGCCGGCGCCACCGCGGCGACCTTCTGCCCGGCGTTGGCGGCGGCGATCTCGGCCTCCTGCAGCGCCTGTCGGGCCAGCAGGTAGTCCTGCTCGGCGCTGATGCGCTCCTGCCACAACTGTTTTTCACGCTCGAAGGTCAATCGCGCCAGCTCCAGGCGCCGTTGCGCAGCCTGCTGTTCGCTGCGCAGCTCAGAGATCTGCTGGCTGGCGATCACCGCCAGCACCTGGCCGCGTTTGACCGCCTGGCCCAGCTCGGCCTGCACCGACTCGACCACCCCAGGAACCCGTGGTACTACATGGGCGGTGCGGTCTTCGTCGAAACGGATTTCGCCAGGGAAATTGATGGCAGTGCCCAAGGTGCGCGGGCCGGCGGTGGCCAGCTGCACACCGGCGGCCCGGATCTGCTCGGCAGTCAGGTGCAGTTGGCCCTCCTCCTCGCCATGCCCCTCGCCTGCGGACTCGCCGTGGCCGTGTCCGTCGTCCTTCTCTTCGTCATGGCCATGGCCGGCTTCGCCGTGGTCGTCGTGTTGGGCCTGGCCGCCGCCGGCCTTGCCAAGGGTGCCGGTCCAGGCCGCGCCACCGAGGCCGATAACGGCCAGGGCGGCGGCGAGGATGGCGAGCTTGCGTGGGTTGGTCATTGTTGCTCCTGCTGGAAAAGTCGTTGCAGTTCAGGGCCTGCCCCGCGACGGGACGAGGCTCAAAGCTCGCCGTAGATCCGCTCCACCTGTGCCCGGGCATCAGTCGCCTGGGCCAGCGCTTCGAGATACAAGCCCCGCGCCTCGATCAGCGTGCGCTGGGCATCGAGCACATCGAGGAAGGCGAACTTGCCCATCTCGAAACCTCGGGTGGCGGTGTCCACCGCCTGCTGGGCGGCGGGCAGGATGGTGCGGTCATACGCCTGCACCTCGCCCATGGCCGTGCCCCACTGCTCCAGGGCACTGCGGGTTTCGCTGCGCAGGCGCAGTTCGACGGCGTTGCGCAGATCGCGGGCCTGGTCAGCGCGGCGCGCGGCGGCCAGTACGTTGCCCTGGTTGCGGTCGAACAGCGGCAGCGGCATGGACAACCCCACCACATTGACCCGCTCACGCTCCTCACGGCTGTACTGGCTGCCCAGGCTCACGGTCAGGTTGGGGATGCGCTGGGCCTTCTCGGAGCCCAGGCTGGCATCGCCACGCTCGATCTGCGCCGCGGCCAGGCGCCATTCGGCGGTCTGCTCGACCGTGGCCAGCAGGCGTTCGGCCTTGGGCGCCGGGCCTGGCGAGAGCGAGCTGGCGTCGAGTCGGTCGAAGCGGGCCTCGGCGCTGCCGGTCAGCCGCGCCAGGGCTTGATTGGCCACCGTGCGTTCGGTTCGCGCCCGGCGCACCGCCGCCTCGGCCTGGGCCAACTGCACCTGGGCGCGGGTGGCCTCCACTGGCGAGGACTGCCCCGCGCGCACCCGCCCCTCCACCACCCGCAGGCCACGTTCGGTCAGCGCCTGTGACTGCTGCGCCAACTCCAGCGCGGTCTGCGCCCGCAAGGCGGCATGGAAAGCCTGGATCACATCGGCGCGCAGGCTGTTGCGCTGGCGCTCGAGTTCCAGGCGGGCGACCGCCTGACCGGCCTCGGCGACCTCGATCCGCGCACCGCGCTTGCCGCCCAGCTCCAGGGCCTGGCTGAGGGTCACGGTGGTGGTACTGGTGTCGCGGCGGGTGTCCTCGACCTCCCAGGACAGCTCGGGGTTGGGGATCAGCCCGGCCTGGCGGCGCTCGCCTTCGGCGATGCCGATCTCACGGCCGATGGCGGCGAAGTCCGGGTTCTGGGCAAAGGCGGCGTCGAGCGCCTGGTCCAGGCTCAGGCCCTGGGCGCCGGCAGGGCCGGCCAGCAACAGGCAGAGCAAGGCGATCTTGCGGGGGATGGGCACGGCGGAAGTCCTCGTCGACAAGCGGCGGAATGCTTTGGCGAGGGACTTTAGGGAGCCTTGGTTATCTGGGGGGTGGCGTGAAGATTACAATTCTGTAATCGAACGTTTGGGTGTCCCACAGGCGACGGGGCAGCGCCTGGCGGATCAGAAGCCATTGGCAAAGGCTTGCCATCAGGCTAATCCCGAAATACTGTATGAATATTCAGTATTCAGTGGACCACCCCATGCAACTCATCGCCAAACTCGGCATCCTCGCCGACGCAGCCAAGTACGACGCGTCCTGCGCCAGCAGCGGCGCGCCCAAGCGCAGCTCGCGCGGCCGCGACGGCCTCGGCGCCACCGATGGCATGGGCATCTGCCACAGCTACACCCCCGATGGCCGCTGCGTGTCGCTGCTCAAGGTGCTGCTGACCAACTTCTGCCTGTACGACTGCCAGTACTGCGTCAACCGCCGCTCCAGCAACGTGCCCCGGGCACGCTTCAGCCCCGAGGAGGTGGTGCGCCTGACCCTGGATTTCTACCGGCGCAACTGCATCAGCGGCCTGTTCCTCAGCTCAGGCATCATCCGCTCGGCCGACTACACCATGGAGCAACTGATCCGGGTGGCGCGCCTGCTGCGCGAAGAGCATGCCTTTCGCGGCTACATCCACCTCAAAACCATCCCCGACGCCGACCCGCTGCTGATCGAGGAGGCCGGGCGCCTGGCCGATCGGCTGAGCGTGAACATCGAACTGCCCACCGACGCCAGCCTTCAGCGCCTGGCCCCGGAAAAGCGCGCCAGCACCATCCGCCAGGCCATGGGCGTGATCCACCACGGCCAGCAGGCCGTCGCCGGCGAACCACGGGCACCACGCTTCACCCCCGCCGGGCAGAGCACTCAGGTCATCGTCGGCGCCGACGCCACCGACGACAGCACCTTGCTGCGCAACGCCGAGTCGCTGTACCAGGGCTATGGCCTCAAACGGGTCTATTACTCCGCCTTCAGCCCGATCCCCGACAGCCCCTCCAGCGTGCCCCTGGCCGCACCGCCGCTGCTGCGCGAACACCGCCTGTACCAGGCCGACTTCCTCCTGCGCGGTTACGGCTACAAGGCCGGCGAACTGCTGGGCGAGACCGGCAACCTGGCCCTGGACATCGACCCCAAGCTGGCCTGGGCGCTGGCCAACCGCGAGGTCTTCCCGCTCGACGTCAACCGCGCCGAGCCGGCGTTGCTGGCGCGCATCCCCGGTATCGGCCTGCGCAGCGTGCAGCGCCTGGTCGCCCTGCGCCGGGAGCGGCGCATCCGCTACGACGACCTGATCCAGTTGCGCTGCGTGCTGGAGAAGGCCCGCCCGTTCATCGTCACCAGTGACTACCGCCCGGCCCAGGCCGAGCTGCGCAGCGGCCTGCTTCGGGCCCGCCTGCGTGAACCTCAGGCGCCCGTGCAGATGGGGCTGTGGGGATGATCGCGCTGGAGTGCGGCGATGACTTCGCCACCTGGCGCGACCAGGCCCGCCAACTGCTCGGCCACGGCATCGACCCGGCCACGGTGACCTGGGGCCAGACCTGGATGGATGACTTGCTGGCCGTGCCCACGCCCCTGCCCGCAGGTCCCGGCCCGTTCCACGCCCGCGTGCCAGCGGCGCTGCTGGCCCAGCTGGAACAGGCCGGGCGCTACCGCGGCGAGCAGCGCTGGAACCTGTTGTACGAGGTGCTCTGGCGCGTCGCCCATGGCGATCGCACCGCGATGCTGGCCGGCGACCGCCTGGGCAGCGAGTTGCAACGGCGCATCCGCCAGGTCGGACGCGAGGCTCACCATCTGCATGCCTTCGTGCGCTTCGTGCCACTGCCCGAGACGCTGGCCGAGCAGCTGCAACTGGACCTGGTGGCCTACCACGAACCCGCGCATGACATCCTCGACAGCGCCAGCGGGCATTTCGCCGAACGCCTGGGCCGCCAGCGCTGGCTGATCGCCACGCCCCACGACGGCATCCGCTACGACGGCGCGCAACTGGACTACCGTCGCCAATGCCCGGAAGACTGGCGGCAATGGGCGCGCAACGCCGACGACCCCGGGGCCGAACTGTGGCTGGCCTACTACCGGCACACCTTCAACCCTGCCCGGCTCAACCCCGGCGCTCTACGCCAGCATCTGCCCGGACGCTTCTGGCGTCATCTGCCCGAGGGGCCGCTGATCCCCGAGCTGGTGGGCCAGGCACGGCACGGCAAGCAACGCGATGGCCAAGCGCTGGAAATAGGTCGACAACAAGGTAAACGGATTGGCCCAGGTAGCGCGGACCGGTAGCCACGAAAGCCGGAGAAACAATCCATTCGAATAGAAAATTGTGAAAATTTCATCATTTCCAATGCATCCACCCTGTTCTTGACCGGGCAATCCCGACATACTTATTGCTAATCGTTCTCATAAGCACTAGTAATAAGGATAAAGCTCGGCATGTCATCGCTTCCCTTGACCCACCGTTTCGCGCCAACCCGCAACCTGCTGGCCATGGCCATCTGCATGGCGACCGTCACGCCCGCACTGGCAGCCGAACAGGCACCTGCCGTGATCGAGCTGGGCGCCACGGCTATTGACGACAGCAGCCTGGGCAGCACCACCGAGGGATCGAAGTCGTACACCACCGGTGCCATGTCCACCGCCACCAAGTTGCCGCTGACCATGCGCGAAACGCCCCAGGCGGTAACGGTGATCACCCGCCAGCGCATGGACGACCAGGGCATGACCAGCATCAACGACGTGGCCAGGTACACCCCGGGCCTGTTCCTCAACCAGTCCAACGGCCCAGGCCGGCAGACCTACAAGGCCCGTGGCTTCGACGTCGACAACATCATGTACGACGGCATCCCCAGCGCCTACACCGGCTGGGTGGTCGGTGCGCAGCCGAACCTGGCGATGTTCGACCGGGTGGAAGTGGTACGCGGCGCCACCGGCCTGGTCACCGGTTCCGGCACGCCCTCGGCGGCGATCAACCTGGTGCGCAAGCGCCCGCTGGCGGAGCAGAAAGTCACCCTCACCGGCGCCGCCGGCAGTTGGGACAACTACCGCGGCGAACTGGACGCCTCCAGCCCGCTCAACGACAGCGGCACCCTGCGCGGCCGCGTGGTGGCCTCGTACCAGGACGCCAACGGCTTCCGTGACGGCCAGCAGGAGGACCACGGGCTGTTCTACGCGATCACCGAGGCCGACCTGAGCGAAGACACCACCCTCACCCTCGGCCTCTCCCACCAGAAGGACAAGACCAACGTGTTCTGGGGCGCGATCCCCACCGCCCTCGACGGTCATCACCTGGACCTGCCACGCTCCTACAACCCGGCCACCGACTGGGAGGTAAAGGACCAGGAGATCAATACCCTGTTCGCCGAGGTGCGCCAGCGCCTGGCCAATGACTGGAAGCTGCAGGTCAACGCCACCTACAGTGAGCAGAACGCGCTGTTCCGCGGCTCCTACCAGTCGCGCTGGGACCTGGCCAAGCCGCTGAGCCGAACGGTCTACCAGTCGGCCCACGACGAGAACCAACTGGGCCTGGACACCTTCGCCAGCGGCCCGTTCGAGGCATTCGGGCGCACCCACGAACTGGTGGTCGGCGCCAGCAAGCGCATCTACGACATGAGCGAGCGCAACTACAGCCCCTACGACATGGACTACCCCATCGACGGCGGCAAGCCCGACTTCCTGCACACCAGCAGCAGCCGCTACCTGATCAACCAGGAAGGCGTGTACACCACCACTCGCCTGAGCCTGGCCGACCCGCTCAAGCTGATCCTCGGTGGGCGCCTGGACTGGTACGACTACGACAAGCGCGGCAGCAACGATGGCGACTACAAAGTGACCCGCAACGTCACCCGCTATGCCGGCCTGATCTACGAGCTGGACCAACACCACTCGGTCTACGCCAGCTATACCGATATCTTCCAGCCACAGGACAGCCAGGACAGCAGCGGCACGCCGGTACGGCCGATCGAAGGCAAGAACTACGAGGTAGGCATCAAGGGTGAATACTTCGATGGCGCGCTCAATGCCAGCCTTGCCGTGTTCCGCATCGACCAGGAGAACCGCGCGGTCGAGGTGGACGACAAGAGCGTCTGCCGAGCGGGCCAGTTCACCTGCTACGAAGCCTCCGGTGAGGTGCGCAGCCAGGGTATCGACTTCGAGGTGCAAGGCGCGCTGACCGAGCAATGGCAGATCGGTGCCGGCTACACCTACGCCCGCGTGCACACCATCAAGGACGCCAAGAACCCCGCCAACGTCAACAAGCCGCTGTCCTCCGACACCCCCGAGCACCAGCTCAAGCTGTTCACCACCTACCGCTTCCAGGGCCCGCTGGAAAAACTGCGCGTCGGTGGCGGCGTCACCTGGCAGAGCCGCATGTACAACGACTTCAGCGTGGCCGATGGCGGCCGCTACCGCCTTGAGCAAGGTGCCTACGCGGTGACCGACCTGATGGCCGGCTACGCTGTCAACCAGCACCTGGACCTGCAGCTCAATGCCAACAACGTGTTCGACAGGAAGTACTACTCGTCGATTTCCAGCTCGGTGAACTACGGGGGCGACACCTTTGGCGATCCGCGCAACCTGATGCTGACCGCCAAGTACAGCTTCTGACCAGCTCAGGCGCAGGGATGCGCTTGATACCAAGATTGAACGCGAACTTTGTGGGCGCTGCGCTACGCCGCCCCCATAGATCCGCGCCAGGATTCGCTATACGCGCCTTCTTTGTTCAGGCATGCACCCAACGTCGATGCAGCGCCCGCGCCAAGGCATCGAGCATGAACCCCAGTGCGCCGATCAGCAGCACCATCGCCATCAGCTCCGAATAGGCCAGGCGGTCGCGGGTGTCGAGGATGAAATAGCCAAGCCCGGCACTCACCCCGAGCATTTCGCACGGCACCAGCACGATCCACAGGATGCCGATGGCCAGGCGCACGCCGGTCAGCACATGGCCGATCACCCCGGGGATGATCACCTTGCACAACGTCTCCCAGCGCGTGGCGCTGAGGCTGCGGCTCAACTGCAGCCAGCGCGGGTCGAGCTGGCGCACCCCGGCGGCGGTGTTGAGCAGGATCGGCCACAGCGCGGCGAAGGCCAGCAGGAAGTAGATCGGCTGGTCGCCCACGCCCATCAGCATCACCACCACCGGCATCCACGACAGCGGCGAGATCATGCGCAGGAACTGGAATGCCGGCGTGGTCGCCGCCTCCAGGTGGCGATAGCTGCCCACCAGCAGGCCCAACGGCACACCAATCAGCAGCGCCAGCAGCAGGCCAATGAGGATACGCTCGAGGCTCACCCAGATATGCCCGTAGACCTCACCCTGCCCCAGCAGCTCGATCAGGCTTTGCAACGTGGCCTGGGGCGCGAAGCGCGCCGACAGGCCATCGGCGGCACCGAACAGGCGCACCCCCGCCCACCACAGCAACAGCAGCGCCGCCAGGCCCGCCAGGCCCAGGGCGCCATGCACGAAATGCCTGCGCATCAGACCGCGAACTCCTCGCTACGCTGGAAATTCTCGGCAATGCCGAACGCCGCCGGGCCACCCACCGCGGCGATGGCGTTGCGCACGAAGCGATCGTCCACCAGGTCGCGGGCAGTCTGGGCCGGATCGAGAGCGGCAAGGAAATCGCTCTCGCCGACGATCAGGGTGTTCTTCAGGCGCTTGACCAACTCCTCGGTGTAGCTGGGGAACGGATAAGGCTGGAAGTCGATGCGCTTCTCGTCCCACTGTTGGTGCTGGATCGCGCCACTGGCGATGTAGCCGGCACGGTCATCGGCCGATGGCGCCAGCACCTTGGTCAGCACCGCCGGTTCGTGCGGGGTGTACTTGTTGGGGCCGGCCTTGGACAGCAACGCCGCGGCCTCGGCACGGTGCTCGCGGGTCCAGTGCTGGGCCTTGACGATGGCGTTGACCACCTTCTGCGACCACTCCGGGCGATTGTTCAGATCATGCTCGTGCATGAACACCACGCAGCAGGCGTGGTTGCGCCAGACGTCCCCGGTGAAGCGCTGCACGCGGCCGACCTTGAGGTTCTCGGCCAGGGCGTTGAACGGTTCGGCGACGATATAGCCGGCGATGCGCTTGCTGGCCAGGGCCGGCGGCATGTCCGAAGGCGGCAGCACCAGCAGGTTGACTTCGTTGTCCGCCAGCTGCGCGGTGGCGGGCTTGGACACAGGCTTCAGGCCGTTGTCGGTGAGCATCTGCTGCAGCACCACGTTGTGGATCGAGTACCAGAACGGAATGGCCACGGTCTTGCCGCCGAGCTGCTTCATATCGGTGATGTCCGGGGCCACGGTCAGGCCCGAGCCGCCGACGTGGTTCCAGGCCACGACCTTGGCTGGCACCTTGCTGCCGTAGCGCGCCCACACGGTCATCGGCGACAGCAGGTGGATGACGTTGACCTGCCCGGAGATGAACGCCTCGATCACCTGTGCCCAGCTGCGCAGCAACACCGGGCGCTCGGCCTTGATGCCCTCGGCCTCGAACAGGCCGTTGTTGTGCGCCACCAGCAGTGGCGTGGCATCGGTGATCGGCAGGTAGCCGATGCGCACCGGCGCGTCCGGCTCGGCGGCGGCGCGGGCCTGCAGGCTCGACAGCAACGGCACGGCGCCGGCGGCGGTGAGCATGGCGCTCAACTTGAGAAAATCGCGACGGGACGTGGTGGAACAGCAGTCATCCATGCACATGGACAGCCTCCGAGGGCAAGGGGGATGGGGTGGGTTCGGCTGTGCGGCTTGCCCGCCGAAGGGTTTTGAGGATTTCGATACGCAGTGCGCCCAGCTCCTCGACCCGCTGCGCCCGCGGCTGCGGCAGGTCGATGTGCCACTGACCGAGGGTGCGCGCCGGGTGGTTGCCCAGTAGCAGCACGCGGTCGGACAACAGCAGGGCTTCGTCGATGTCGTGGGTGATCAGCACGGCGGCGGTGTTGTGGGTGGCGATCAGTTGCAGCAGCAGTTGCTGCATGTCGGCGCGGGTCACCTCGTCCAGCGCGCCGAACGGCTCGTCCAGCAACAGCACCTCGGGTTGGCGCGCCAGGCAGCGGGCCAGCGCGGTGCGCTGGGCCATGCCGCCGGACAGTTGCGCCGGGTACTGCCCACGGGCATGGGCCAGGCCCACCGCGTCGATGGCGTGGTCGATCCGTGCACGCCGCTCGGCCGCCGCCAGCTTAGGCTGGCGGGCGAAGTCGAGGCCGAAGGCGACGTTCTTTTCCAGGCTCAGCCAGGGCAGCAGGCTTGGGTCCTGGAACGCCACCGCAAGGCGCGGGTGCGGGCCCTGCAGTGGCTCGCCGCGCAGGTGCACGCTACCGCCACGGGGCTGTTGCAGCCCGGCCAGTACGCGCAACAGGCTGGACTTGCCGACCCCGCTTGGGCCAAGGATGGTTACCACCTCGCCGGGCGCCAGCGCCAGGTCGAACTGCTCCAGCACCGCCTGCCAGCCATCGTCGCGCGGGTAGCCCAGGCTGATCTCACAGGCTTCGAGCAGCACTTCGGTCATGCGCTGGCCGCCTGGCGTTGCAGTTCGGCGCGCAGCTGCACCAGGCTCGGGGTGACGATCGGCACGAACGCCGACTCGCGCCAACGCCGGGCGAAGCCTTCACCATAGGCCGTCAGGTAGGCCTTGCCACCGCTGGCCTGAAGCTCCAGCTGCACGGCATCGGCGGCGCATTCGGCGAGGGTGATGCGCAACTTGAACAAGGCGGCCGGTTGGCCCTGGAAGCGCCCGTCGAGCAGCCCCTGCTTGAGCTCGCCGACAGTATTCTCCAGGCGTTCCTTGAGCACCTGGCGGGCCTCTTCGAGGAACGAGCCACGGCCTTGCAGGTGTTCCTGCACTTCATCCAGCGCGCGCCGGGCCAGGCCCATGGCCATGCCGCACTGCAGCGCCAGGAACGCCGGGCGTACCTTGGGCAGGAACTCGCGGGCGTTGTCATGCAGCAGCCAGTCGCGGGCCAGTGGCACCTGGTGGAACGCCAGCGCCGCGGTGTTGCTCGACTGCAGGCCCATCAGTTGCAGATCGTCGGAACGCTCCAGGCCCGGCGCGTTGGAGGGTATGGCGACCACGAACGGCGCGCCGCCGGCGTCATCCTCAATAGCCGCCGCCACCACGAAACCGCGCTTGCGCAGGTTGGTCACCCAATGCAGCCGGCCTTCGAGGTTCCAGCCATCGGCCGCAAGGCGGCCACGCACCTGCAAGGCCTCGATGCCAGAGAGGAACTTCATGGCATTGGACAGGCCGGTGGCCCCGGCAAGTTCGCCCTTGAGCAGGTCGGGCATCAGCCGTTTGCACAGCTCCCGGTTGGGGCTTTGCAGCAGGTATTCGATGAAGGCGCGCTGGCCCCAGCAGACGAAGGCCGCGGCCAGCGACCGGCTGGCGATGGCGGCGATGGCCTCGACCGCCTCGCTGACGTCGCCGCCCGTGCCACCCAGGGCCGGGTCGACGCCGACGCGCAGCAACTGCGACTCGGCGATCTGCGCCAGCACCAGGTGCGGATCGCACTGGCCCTGGTCAATGGCCTCGGCATTGGCATCCAGCCATTGTCGAAATGCATGGTCAAGCATGTCCCTAACTCCTTTTGAAACGCCGGGCGCGCCGGCATCAGGCCTCGGTCAGGCCGAAGGCTGCCAGCGGTATTTGCCGAGCTCGTCGTTGAGCGGCGTCTGGGCGAACACATTAGCAAAGTTGCACAGGGTTGCGAGGCTGATACCGAGAATCACTTCCAGCGCGTTGCCTTCGCTGAAACCGGCTTCACGGAAGACCTGGTAGGTGGCGTCGCTGACGTTGCCACGGGTGGCGATCACTTCACGGGCGAACGCGGCCAGGGTCTCGTAGCGGGCGTCGGGCAGTTCGCCGCGGGCACGCAGGGCATCGACCACTTCCTGAGGCAGCTTGGCCTTGTTCAGGGCCACCGCGGTGTGGCCGGCGACACAGAAGTCGCAACCGTGCTGGGTGGCGGCGATCAGCTGCACCACTTCGCGCTCGGCCAGGGTCAGCTCGGACTTGCCGTTGAGCGCCGAAACGGTGACGTAGGTTTCCAGCGCCGCCGGGGCGTTGGCCAGGATGCCCAGCAGGTTGGGGATGAAGCCGGAGTTCTTCTGCGCGTTCTCGAGGAACGGGCGGGCGGCTTCCGGAGCGGTCTGCAGGCTGTGTAGAGTGATGCGCGCGGACATTGGAGTGGTCTCCTTTGATGTAGGTCGCTACAGTCTGTTGGTTATAAGAAGTAGCATCCATATTCATCAGTCGTCTTTCCTTGCTCCAGAGTCCTTGCATTAGATGATTTCTTCCAGCCCCCTCGTCGATTGGTTATTAGAGAGCCTGGAGCTCGATGCCAGCCTGTTCCATGTGGGCCGCTACTGCGGCGGCTGGCACGCCAGCACCCAAGGCCTGGGCCGGGCCAGCTTCCACCTGGTGGTGCAGGGCCATTGCTGGCTGCACATCGACGGCCAGGCGCAGCCGCTGCGCCTGGAAAGCGGCGACGCGGTGTTCCTCTTGCGTGACCTGGCCTATCGGTTGTCCGGCGACGAGGATGCCGCCAACGCCTGTGCCCAGCCGCGCCGGAGCATGCGGGCGCTGGACATGGAAGCCGGGGACGGCGTGGGGCTGGTATGCGGTTTCTTCCACTTTCAGTCGGGGTTGTCGTCATTGATCGTCGACGGGCTGGCGGACTGGATCCTGCTGCGCGCCAGCGATCCGGCCGGCAGCGCGGCGCGGGCGCTGTTCGGGCTGATCCTCGAGGAGTGCCGCCGCCCGCAACCCTCGCAGGCGCTGCTGGAGCGCCTGACCCACCTGCTGTTTCTCTACGTGCTGCGCCAGCAGGTGCATGACGGCCAGGCACTGGGAGGGCTGGTCGCCCTCGCCCGCCAGCCGGCCTTCGCCGGGTTGCTGGAGCGCTTGATCGAGGCGCCAGGCCAGGCCTGGACGCTAGAGGCCATGGCGGCCTGCGCGGGGCTGTCGCGCTCGGCGTTCTTCAAGCGCTTCAACGAACTGGCTGGGCAATCCCCCGGGCAAGTGCTGCTGGCGCTGCGCATGCGCCATGCCTGCCAGTTGCTCAAGGCTGGCAATACCGTCGAGCAGGTAGGCGCGCAGGCGGGGTATCAGTCGGTGGCGGCATTCACCCGGGCGTTCGCCAAGGCCATCGGGGTGCAGCCGGGGGCATACCGCAAACAGCACGAAGGACGCGCGGGTTAAGGGCCGTTCAACGCCGCCGCTGCATCCAGGCTGCCCCCAGCCCGCTGAGGCAGATCACCGCGATGCCCACCAGGCTCGTACCGTCCGGCACCTGCCCGAACACCACCAGGCCCAGCAACCCGGCGAACACGATCTGGCAATAGCTGAACGGCGCCAGCAACGCCGGCGCAGCGTGGCGGAACGCCTGGGTCAGCAGCAGGTGGGCGGTCATCCCGCAACCGCCCAGCGCCAGCATCAGCGGTATATGCGGCCACTGCGGCGTCTGCCAGAAGAACGGCACCAGCGCTGTCATGATCAGGGTGTTACATAAGCCCGCGTAGAAGTTGCTGGTGGTCGGGCTGTCATGGGCCGCCAGCTTGCGCGTCAGCAACTGGTAGAAGCAAAAGCCCAGGGCCGAACCGAAGGGGAACAGGATTGCCGGGGTGAACATCGCCCCGCCCGGGTGCACCACCACCAGCACGCCGACGAAGCCCATGACCACCGCCAGCCACTGCCCCGCGCTCACCCGCTCCCCGAGCAGCGGCACCGACAATGCGGTGACCAGCACCGGAGCGAGGAAGTTGACCGAGGTCGCCTCCGCCAGCGGCAGGTATTGCAGCCCGGCGGTAAACAGCAGGCTGGTGCTGAGCAGGCTCAGCGCACGCAAGGTCTGCAACAACGGTCGGCGGGTGCGCAGTACCGCCAGGCCGGCCTTGGGCAGGAAGATCCCGGCCATCAGCAAGGTGTGCACCAGGTAACGGACCCACACCACCATGATGATCGGATAGATCCCGCCGAGGAATTTCGACAAAGCGTCGTGGCTGGCGAACAGGAAGGTGGCCACGACCACCAGGGCGATACCGCGCAGTGGCTGGTTGACTCCGGACAACGGTGTACTGGAACTCATGGGGCTCTCGGGCGATTGCCCCGGCATGACGCCCAGGCATGGGCGGATTCTAGAAGAGAAGCCACAGGGTGGACAAAGCATTGTGGTCCAATCAGTACATTCCGTTCGCTGATCGGCCACTTTCGCACATGTCCGTCAACGCCAGCGATCTTCGCTGGCAGCGAGAGCACAAAGCATGCTGGCGCTCGACCCGCAGTCCTTCAGTGCAATCGCGGGGTCACCAGGAAATTGCGCAGCGACGGCTCGTCATCCAGGGCAATCTCCTGCACTGGCCGTGGCAGGTCGGCCAGTACCGCCTGACAGAACGCCAGGGCCGGGGCATCCTCGCCGTAGCACCGCACCAACCAGTCGCCTTGACCCTCGCACAGCGTGCGCCGCGCTACCGCCAGGCCCACGCCCTGGCGGCGATATTTCTTGAGCACGAACAGGTCGGCCAGCTCCCAGGCGTCGATGCCGGGCAGTTCACTGCGCTCGATGAGCAGGAAGCCGGCGATGAAACCGTCCACCAGTATCAGGCTGGCGCTCCAGCCCGGGGTTTGCCAGTAGCGGGTGAAGTGTGGCTCATGGAGGTAGAAGCGCCCATCCGCCTCGACATCTTCCTGCTCCCAGCCAGAAGACTCGTAGGCGTAGAACTGGTAGAGGTTGCGCACCAGGTCGGCATGCTCGGGGCCGGTCTGGAGCAGGTCGACGGGGAGGGTCATGGTACAGGCTCGATGAATGCGGGAGCGCGAGTCTACCTGGGCGCTCAGGTGTTTGCAGCGGGGCGGCGTCGCATCCATCCTCGCGGCGCGTCGCCACGACGATGGATACGGGTTCTGTCACCCCTGCGGCAAGGCCGCCACCGCGTCCACTTCCACCAGCATGCCGTCCAGCGCCAGGCGCGGGACCGGGATCAAGGTGCAGGTCGGGGTCATCCTGCCGCCCCAGGCACGCTCGGCCTCAGCCACCCACTGGCGCAGCCGCGCCTCGGAATGGTCGACCACCAGCAGGGTGAGCTTGCACACGTGCTCAAGCGTTGCCCCACGGGAAGCCAGGGCGATCTTCAGGTTCACCAGGGCCTGGCGCGCCTGCTCGTCGAAACGTGCCGACAACTTGCCCTGCAGGTCCTCGCCGCCCTGGCCGGCGATATACAGCAGGCGGCTGCCGGCGCGTACCTCGGCGACGTGGGAATAGGCATTGCCGCTGGGGTCGTAGAGGCCTTCGGGGTTGCTCAGGGCAAAGGCGGCTGGCTGGGTCATGTTAGCGCTCCATCGATGGAAAGAGCGGCCGAGTATCAAACCTCAGGTTAAGTCGAGGTCAAGCCCCGCCTGCCACACCTTGATCGGCGCCTATTTTTCCTGCAACACCGCCCTGCCCTTCACCGCGCGCGGCCCACGCCAGGCCCAGAACAACAAGCCCGGAAACGGTGCATAAACGACGAACACCACCCACAGCATCTTGCGCTCGGCGCGCCGATCACTGCCGATGATGTGCCAGATGGCCCAGATTTCCAGGAGGATGACGACGAGCGCGACAACGAACCAGATTGTTCCGATTTCCATGAGTCTTCTCCTATTGGCTGTACTGGCTTGGGTTGCCACGCGCGCCGAGGGTTCACTCGGATCTTGTCCGGCCCGCGACCCACTGGCACAGTGACCGACCGCCCTGCACCGCACCATGGGAGCCCTCATGCCATTCGATCCGACGCTGCTTGCCCAGGCCCGCCACGTGGTTGTGTTCACCGGTGCCGGGGTGTCCGCGGAAAGTGGCATAGCCACGTTTCGCGACAAGCTGACCGGCCTGTGGGCGCGCTTCGATCCGGCGCAGCTGGCCAGCGCCGAGGGCTTTCGCGCCGACCCGGCGCTGGTCTGGGGCTGGTACCAGATGCGCCGCGCCGGGATCGCCAAGGCCGCTCCCAACGCGGGTCACCTGGCCATCGCCGCGCTGGCCGCGCAGGTGCCGAAGCTGACCCTGGTAACGCAGAACGTCGACGACCTGCACGAACGCGCCGGCAGCCGCGCCGTGCTGCACCTGCATGGGCGGCTGGATGCCTTTCGCTGCCTGGACTGCGCGCGCCCGGCGGATGAGCCCGTGGCACTGCCCGAGGAGGCCGCTCACGGCTGCCGTATGGAACCACCGCGCTGCGCTTGCTGCGCCGGGCCTCTGCGCCCCGGTGTGGTGTGGTTTGGCGAGATGTTGCCCGAGGCTGTACTGGAGCAGGCATTCGCCGCCGCGCAGCAGTGCGATGTACTGCTGTCGGTAGGCACCTCAGGCCTGGTACAGCCGGCGGCCTCGATACCTCGCATGGCACTGGCGGCGGGGGCAACGGTGGTGCATGTCAATCCGCAGCCCGTGCCCTGCGAGCACCCGCGGGCGTTCATGTTGCCCGGCAAGGCGGGTGAGGTGCTGCCGCAACTGCTGCGCCAGGCCTTCGTCTGAGCTACCGGGCAGGCCGGTTCAGCGGCCAGCCTGGTCCAACGCAGCCTTCAAGGCATCGGCATCGGCGTAGCTGTTGCGCGCTGCCACCACGCCGTTATCCAGCGCCAGCCACAGCACCTTGCCTTCGTCCCCGGCATAGCGGCTGGCGACCCGGCCTTCGCGGTCGAGCAGCACGCGGTAGCTGTAGTCACGCATGGCCGGGATGGCGAACAGCTTGCTGATCAGCGCCGGCATGCGCTGGATATCCGCGACGAACACCGCATGCCGCGCCTCCAGGTAGCCTTTGGGCTGTTCGGCCAGGGCCGCGTTGACCAGCTTGGCACCGTCCATGTCGCGGGCGACCAGCAGGACCCGGGTATCGGCCCCCAGGCTGTAGGGCTGGTCGTACTGATCGAGCAATGTCCAGGGCGCGAGGGTGTCGCCGGGTTGCGCGGCGTGGGCCACGAGCGCCAGCAGGCTGAGCAGAAGTACGGCGGCGTATTTCATGAGGGTCAGGTCCGAATCGTGAGGGCCGTCAGCATAGCCCAACCCGCCGTCCTTGACAGGCTCAACGCAACTGCCCGGCTATCAGCCCCACGGCAATCAGGATCATCACCCCGCCGGACAACCGTCCCACGGCCTGCGCCGCGGCAGGCCGGGTGCGCAACACGGCCTTGGCACCATAACCGACCATCAGGTAGATCACCAGCGAACTGCTCAGGTGCACCAACCCCAGCAGCAGGATCTGCAAGGGCAGCGGCCAGCTCGACTGCGGGTCGGTGAACTGCGGCAGCAACGCCAGGAACAGCAGGAACACCTTGGGGTTGAGGCCGCTGACGCACAGGCCCTTGAATGCCCAGCGCGACCCCGAGTCCTGCCCACCTCCGGCGCCGGCCTCGGGCACGGCCGGGCTCAGCAGCAGGTTGCCGCCCAGCCACAACAGGTACATGCAACCTGCAAGGGTCAGCAAGCTCAGCGCCAGCGGGTGCCCGGCAATCAGGCTGCCGACGCCGGCGGCCACCACCAGGGTGACGAGTAGATGGCCGGACAGCATGCCCGCCACCGCCGGCACTACCCAGCGCCCGCGCATGCCGGCCGAGATGGCGTAGGCCCAGTCGGCGCCGGGGGTGATCACGAACAGCAGGGAAACGGCCCAGAACGCCGTCAGTACATTCATGGCCATTTCGAGCCTTCCTTACACAGGTTTCGGTGAAAGAAAGACTACGGATATCGCCCAGGGATTTTCTTTCGTATATTCCCCGTACCAAGCCAAGTAATGGAATAATCTTCCCCATGGATCGAACAGATCGAAAGATCCTTGCCGAGCTACAAAAAGACGGGCGCCTGTCCGTGACCGAACTGGCCGACCGCGTCGGCTTGAGCCTGTCGCCCTGCCACCGGCGCCTCAAGGCGCTGGAGGACTCAGGCGCCATCCTCGGTTATCACGCCCGGCTGGCCCCGGCGGCCTTGGGTTTGAACTTCGCCGCGCTGGTGTTCGTGACCCTGCGCGAGGTGACCCGCCAGCCGGTGGCGGACTTCGAGGCGGCGCTGGGGGAGATCCCGCAGATCGTCGAGGCCCAGCGCCTGTTCGGCGACCCCGACTACCTGCTGCACGTGGTGGCCAGGGACCTGCCGGCCTTCCAGAAGCTGTATGACGAACAGCTGACCAGCATTCCCAATGTGAAGCGCCTGAGTTCGACGCTAGTGATGAAGGAGGTGATTCAGGACCGGCTGCTGCCGATGTGATATCGGGCCACTGACCGGGCGCGGCCTACAGGCAGGTCGCGGCTGCCGCCCGCCGGCGCAGGGCCATGCCGTCGTTCTTCTGCGCGTAGTAGTCCACCCGCGTCCCGCCGGCCTGGGCGTAAACGTCGACGAACGACTCGGCTTCGCGGGTGTAAACCGTGAATCCACCTTGCTTGCGAGCCTCCAGGTAGCCGCTGGCGTCGACCCCGAAGGTGTTCTCTTCCTGCCAGCTGAACTGGATGCACTGTGCCACCAGATCCGGCGTCTTGTGCGAATCCAGCTGCGCGGTGGGTGCGCCGCCGCGCGCCGCTTCCATGGTCGACGATGCACAGCCCGCCAGCAGCAGCGCCACGGTGATCGGCAGAATTGCTCGCATGTTCCATCCTCGGGACAAAAAAGAAGGTGACTCTAGCACTGCCGGGGCACAAGTGTGGTGTTTCACAAATAACGACCATAACTCGCGGCGCTTTTTGCGCTCATGCGGCGTTGTCGCTCCTCGCCGTAGCTGGGCTACGACTCGTCGCGACGCCTTGCCTGAGCGCAAAAATCCCTCGCGAGTTATTGGTCGTATTTGCAAAACACCACACTAGGTGAATCGCCGCTGCCGTTCATCGCCGCCGCGATAAAATCTTGCGCGCCCAAGAACCAAATCGATCGCCTTCGGTCTCAGGAGGTACCGCGTAAACCGTTGCGGATCAAGGACCTATATCGTGATGACACGCCTTGCAAGCCTTTCCATGGTCGCCACCTTGCTGCTGCTCGGCGGCTGCTACAGCAACCATTACCACGATGATGACGATGGCTGGCGCGATCGTGACCGCGGCCACCGTCACCACCATCGTCATGACCGTGACGATGACGATCGCCAGTACCGTGACCGCTACTACCGCTGAAGCGTCCTTGCAACCCTGACTTGCCGCGACCGTGCGGCAATCCCCCCTGATGACTCCCCTGAGGTTCATAACATGCGTCTGACTCTGCCTTCCCTCGCCCTCGGCCTGCTGCTCTGCCAGGGCGCTTTCGCCGGTGACGGCACCGCGGCCATCGGCGGCGGCCTGGGTGGCGCCCTGGGCAACGTCGTGGGCAAACAGATCGGCGGCAGCACCGGTGCGGCCATCGGCGCCGGTCTCGGTGGCGCGGCCGGCAGCGCGGTCGGCGCGCGCAAGGGCAACCGTACCGAAGCGGCCATCGGTGGCGGCCTGGGCTCGGCGGGCGGTTCGCTGATTGGCGGCAAGCTCGGCGGCTCCAACGGATCGACCATTGGCGCAGGTCTGGGCGGCGCGGCCGGTGGCGCCATCGGCAACCACATGGGCGACAGCAACCGCAAGCACAAGCGTCGCCACTGACCCCAACGGTCGAAGGCTCGAGGCGAAACAGCAAAAGGCGGCTGCCCCTTAAGGCACAGCCGCCTTTTATCTTGGCGCGATTCCAGCAAGCGGGCGGCGTAGGCAGGCCCCGCATAATTTCATGACTCAAAGGAATGACAGCAATCCAATAAATCGTTTGCGGATACCCCCGGCACACTTCGATATTCACGCCATCGAATCACAGGCGCCGCGCACATGAATCAGCCAAGCATCAGCCAGTCCATTGCCATCGTTCACCCGATCACGCTTTCCCATGGTCGCAATGCCGAAGTCTGGGATATCACCGGCAAGCGCTACATCGACTTCGTCGGCGGCATCGGCGTGCTCAACCTGGGCCACTGCAATCCCGCGGTAGTCGAAGCGATCCAGCAGCAGGCCACGCGCCTGACCCACTACGCCTTCAACGCCGCGCCCCACGGCCCCTACCTGGAGCTGATGGAGCGCCTGCGTGAATTCGTCCCGGTCAGCTACCCGTTGGCCGGCATGCTCACCAACAGCGGCGCGGAAGCGGCGGAAAACGCGTTGAAGGTCGCCCGCGGCGCCACCGGCAAGCGCGCTGTCGTCGCCTTCGACGGCGGCTTCCATGGCCGCACCCTGGCCACCCTCAACCTCAATGGCAAGGTAGCCCCATACAAGCAACGCGTGGGGGAACTGCCAGGCCCGGTCTATCACCTGCCCTACCCCAGCCCGGACACCGGAGTGAGCTGCGAACAGGCGCTCAAGGCCATGGAACGCCTGTTCAGCGTGGAGTTGGCGGTGGAGGACGTGGCGGCGTTCATCTTCGAGCCGGTGCAGGGTGAAGGTGGTTTCCTCGCCCTCGATCCGAGCTTTGCCCAGGCCTTGCGCCGCTTCTGCGACAGCCACGGGATACTGATCATCGTCGACGAGATCCAGTCCGGTTTCGGCCGCACCGGGCAACGTTTCGCCTTCCCCCGACTGGGTATCGAGCCGGACCTGCTGCTGCTGGCCAAGAGCATCGCCGGTGGCATGCCCCTGGGCGCGGTGGTCGGCCGCCGGGAGATCGTGGACTCGCTGCCCAAGGGCGGCCTGGGCGGCACCTACTCGGGCAATCCGATCGCCTGTGCGGCGGCCTTGGCGAGCCTTGCGCAGATGACCGACGCCAACCTCGCCACCTGGGGCGAACGCCAGGAACAGGCCATCGTCGCACGCCATGCACGCTGGAAAGCCGCAGGATTGTCCAGTTCGCTCGGCCGCCTGACCGGCGTCGGCGCCATGCGCGGGCTGGAGTTCGTCAACGGCGATGGCAGCCCGGCACCGGCGCAACTGGCCAAGGTGCTGGAGGCGGCGCGTGCCAAGGGGTTGCTGCTGATGCCCAGTGGCAAGGCGCGGCATATCATCCGCCTGTTGGCGCCGCTGACCATCGAGGCCGAGGTGCTCGAGGAAGGGCTGGATATCCTCGAGCAGTGCCTGGCTGAACTGGGGTAAGGCTTACAGGCCCAGCTCTTCGGGGGTGGGCATGTCGCATTCGAAGGCGATCCAGCCGCCTTCGAGTTCGGCATGACCGTTGACGATCAGGCCGTAGTAAGTAAGGCCATTCTCCAGCGTGACGCAGATGTGCGTGGCGCCTTTTTCCGGTGCCGCGAGCGTACCGACAAAATGCACCTTCTTCAGCACTTCGGTTACCGCCTCGAGGCCCACGCGCATGTTGCTGTTTTCCGAAGCCTCGGTGTCGCCCCCACGGTCTTCGGCGCTGACGGTCACGGTGGCGATGTAGGGGTACTTGCTGCTCAAGCGGGGTTACCTCGGGGTAGGGTGCGAAAATTGGCGCTAGGGTACGGCAGACGGTGGTTGTTGTCTCTAGCGGCCTCATGGATGGTACGGCATGGCCTCCCCCGCCCCGATCTGTTAGGGTGCCCGCCGATGCACGCCACACCACGCGAGGATACCGAGTGAGCGCAGAACTTCCCCTGATCGCCGACCTGTTCGAGGTCGACAAACGCCTGACCCTCAAGCCCGTCGTGGACTTCAATGCCTACCTGCGCAACGCTTTCGGCGACGGCCCCTGCCGCTGCCACCGCTGCGTCGAGGGCAATGGTGACGAGAGCACCTATAGCCACCGCCACAGCTTCGAACTGGAAGGCCGCACCTTGCACCGACGCTTCGCCAGCACCGCCGGCAGCGACGTGTTGATGGTGCTGAAAAAGGCGTGGCTGTCCTACACCAAGGCCGAACTGATCACCGTCGGCGCGCTCGACATGACCACCCTCAAGGCCTTCACCGACGCAGCCCTGCACGAACGCCTGCTGGCCCTGTTGCCGGCCAGCGGCCTGGCGCGTGAAGCCGAGGGCCAATGGCAGCTGCAGGTGCTCGCCGACTGACGGTCGCCCCGGCAGGATTCTCCCGCTCTGCTACCTTGGGAGAATCCTCACCCGCAGGTGACCCGCCATGGCCCGCACGACTCCCATCGAGCTGTACCGCAATATCGGCATTGTCGCTCACGTGGATGCCGGCAAGACCACCACCACCGAACGGATCCTGTTCTACACCGGGGTCAACCACAAGATGGGCGAGGTGCACGACGGCGCCGCGACCATGGACTGGATGGCTCAGGAGCAGGAGCGTGGCATCACCATCACCTCGGCGGCCACCACGGCCTTCTGGCAGGGCTCGACCAAGCAGTTCAAGCACAAGTACCGCTTCAATATCATCGACACCCCAGGCCACGTCGACTTCACCATCGAGGTGGAGCGCTCGCTGCGCGTGCTCGATGGCGCGGTGGTGGTGTTCAGCGGCGCCGATGGGGTCGAGCCGCAGTCCGAGACCGTGTGGCGCCAGGCCAACAAGTACCATGTGCCGCGCCTGGCCTACATCAACAAGATGGACCGCCAGGGCGCGGACTTCCTGCGTGTGGTGAAACAGATCGACCAGCGCCTGGGCCACCACCCGGTGCCGATCCAGCTGGCCATCGGCAGCGAGGAGAACTTCATCGGCCAGATCGACCTGGTGAAGATGAAAGCCATCTACTGGAACGATGCCGACCAGGGCACCAGCTACCGCGAGGAAGCGATCCCCGCTGAACTGAAGGCCCTGGCCGACGAGTGGCGTGCCCATATGCTGGAAGCGGCGGCGGATGCCAGCGAAGCACTGACCCTGAAGTACCTTGAAGGTGAGGAATTCACCACCGAGGAAATCAAGGCCGCCCTGCGCCAACGCACCATCGCCAACGAAATCGTCCCGACCATCCTCGGCTCGTCATTCAAGAACAAGGGCGTGCCGCTGATGCTCGACGCGGTGATCGACTACCTGCCCGCCCCGTCCGAAATCCCGGCGATCAAGGGCACTGACCCGGACGATGAAGACAAGCACCTGGAACGCCACGCCGACGACAAGGAGCCGTTCTCGGCCCTGGCCTTCAAGATCGCCACCGACCCGTTCGTCGGCACCCTGACCTTCGCCCGGGTGTATTCCGGCGTGCTCAGCTCGGGCAATGCGGTGCTCAACTCGGTCAAGGGCAAGAAGGAGCGCATCGGCCGCATGGTGCAGATGCACGCCAACCAGCGCGCCGAGATCAAGGACGTGTGCGCCGGCGATATCGCCGCACTGATCGGCATGAAGGACGTGACCACAGGCGACACCCTGTGCGACATGGACAAGCCGATCATCCTCGAGCGCATGGATTTCCCCGACCCGGTGATCTCGGTGGCGGTGGAGCCGAAGACCAAGGGCGACCAGGAGAAAATGGGCATCGCCCTGGGCAAGCTGGCCCAGGAGGACCCGTCGTTCCGGGTCAAGACCGACGAGGAAACCGGCCAGACCATCATTTCCGGCATGGGCGAGTTGCATCTGGACATCATCGTCGACCGCATGCGCCGCGAGTTCAACGTCGAAGCCAATATCGGCAAGCCGCAGGTGGCCTACCGCGAGAAGATCCGCAACACCTGCGAAATCGAAGGGCGTTTCGTGCGCCAATCAGGCGGACGCGGCCAGTATGGCCATTGCTGGATCCGCTTCGCCCCCGGCGACGAAGGCAAGGAAGGGCTGGAGTTCGTCAACGAGATTGTCGGCGGCGTGGTCCCGCGCGAATACATCCCGGCGATCCAGAAAGGCATCGAGGAGCAGATGAAGAACGGCGTGCTCGCCGGCTACCCGCTGATCAACCTCAAGGCGGCGGTGTTCGACGGCTCGTACCACGACGTCGATTCCAACGAGATGGCCTACAAGATTGCCGCCTCCATGGCCACCAAGCAGCTGTCGCAGAAAGGCGGCGCGGTGCTGCTGGAGCCGGTGATGAAGGTCGAGGTGGTGACGCCCGAGGAGTACCAGGGCGATATCCTCGGCGACCTGAGCCGGCGCCGGGGCATGATCCAGGATGGCGACGAAACCCCGGCCGGCAAAGTGATCCGTGCCGAGGTGCCTTTGGGCGAGATGTTCGGCTACGCCACCTCGATGCGCTCGATGACCCAGGGCCGGGCGAGTTTCTCGATGGAGTTCACCCGCTACGCCGAGGCGCCGGCGAGTATTGCCGACACCATCGTCAAGAAAAACCGCGGGGAGTAAGCCTTTCTCCTATAACGGCCCTATCGCCGGCAAGCCGGCTCCCACAGGTACTGCACAGTTCTTGAGTGCAGTGACAATCCTGTGGGAGCCGGCTTGCCGGCGATAGGGCCGGTGCAGGCAACCATTGCCTTCAATGCTGCTCCCCTGCCCGCTTCAACAGCTTCTTGCAGCGCTCGGAAAGATGCACCACCCGCAACTGCTTGCCCGCCTTGGCATAGCGCTCGCGCAGGGTCTTGAGCGCCGCGATCGCCGAATAATCGACAAAGCTCAGGTGCTGGCAATCCAGCGTCACCTTGGCCGGGTCGTTGGCCGGGTCGAACTGGTTGAGGAACGGCGTGGTCGAGGCGAAGAACAACGTGCCGTGCACCTGGTAATGCTTGCTCCCCTCGGCGTCCTCATGACTGTCGGCATACAGCTCGCGCGCGTGCTGCCAGGCAAAATTGATGGCCGCGATGACGATACCGAACAGCACCGCCGTGGCCAGGTCGGTGAACACCGTGACCACGGTCACGGCGATGATCGCCAGCACATCGCTCACCGGCACCTTGTGCAGCACCCGCAGCGATGCCCAGGCGAAGGTCTGCTGGGCCACCACGAACATCACCCCGACCAGCGCCGCCAGCGGAATACGCTCGATCAACGGCGACAGGAACAGCACGAACAGCAGGATCATCACCCCCGCCACCACGCCCGACAGTCGGCCACGGCCATTGGAGCTGAGGTTGATCACGGTCTGGCCGATCATCGCGCAGCCGCCCATGCCGCCGCACAGGCCCGAGACCATGTTGGCCGCGCCCAAGGCCACGCACTCGCGGTCCGGGTAACCGCGACTCTCGGTGACCTCGTCGGTGAGGTTGAGGGTCAGCAGGGTTTCCAGCAGGCCGACCATGGCCATCAGCACCGCGTAGGGCGCGATGATCTTCAAGGTCTCAAGGTTCCAGGGGATGTCCGGCAGCGCCAGTCTCGGCAGGCCGCCGGCGATGTGCGCCATATCGCCGAGGGTGCGGGTTGGAAGGCCAAGCAGATAGACCAGCAGGCCGACGCCGAGGATCGCCACCAGCGCTGGCGGCACGGCGCGGGTCAGTCTGGGAAGCACGTAGACCACCAGCATGGTCAACGCCACCAGGCCGATCATCAGGTACAGCGGCGCGCCGCTGAGCCAGTGCTCGCCTTCCTTGAAGTGCTCCAGCTGGGCCAGGGCGATGACGATAGCCAGGCCGTTGACGAAGCCGAGCATCACCGGGTACGGCACCAGGCGCACCAGCTTGCCCAGGCGCAGGGCGCCGAACAGGATCATCACCAGCCCGCCCAGCAGCACCGTGGCCAGCAGGTACTGGACGCCGTGCTGCACCACCAGGGCGACGATGACCACCGCCATCGAACCGGCGGCGCCGGAGATCATCCCCGGGCGGCCGCCGAACAGCGCGGTCAGGGTGCAGATGATGAAGGCGCCGTACAGACCCATCAGCGGGTTGAGGTGGGCCACCAGGGCGAAAGCGATGCACTCCGGTACCAGGGCGAACGAAGTGGTGAGGCCGGCGAGCAGGTCGGCGCGTAGGCGTGCGGGTTTCATGGAGATCCTGTAAACAACCCCGGCATTACGCTGCGTGGGAGCGGGCTTGCCCCGCGACAAGGCCTTGCAGGCGACTCATCGTTGCCTGGCCGGACGCAATCGCGGGGCAAGCCCGCTCCCACGCAGCGTAATGCCGAGGGAATGAGCTTGAAATCGAGGATCGGGATGTTACGGAATTTGCCTGACTGCAACCACTGAAAAGCCGACCTGTGCATGCCGCTGTGATCCACAACCAGCAAGATGCCGACAAATTTGCCATCATGTCCATTCCACCCGCGGAGATCATGGACATGCCGCTACGCCCCCTCCTCGCCTCGCTGCTGCTGGCCGCCAGCCTTACGGCCCAGGCCGCCACCGAGGTCATTCCCTTGCAACACCGCAGCAGCGCCGAACTGCTGCCCGCCGCCCAGTCCTTCCTGGGCAAGGACGGCAGCGTCAGCACCTTCGAGGACAAGCTGATCGTCAACGCCAGCCAGGAACGCATTGACGATCTGCGCGCCCTGCTGCAACAGCTCGACACCGCGCCCAAACGCCTGCTGATCAGCGTCGACAACAACGACAGCAACTTCCAGGACAACCGCGGCAATGCCCGCGTGATCCGCTACGGCACCGCCAACCGCGAAGGCGGCATGCAGCAGGTACAGGCCAGCGACGGCCAGCCGGCACTGATCCAGGTGGGCCAGAGCATCCCCGTCACCAGTACTTCCACCGACGGTTACGGGCGCATCCAGAGCAACACCGAATACCGCAACGTTACCCAGGGCTTCTACGTCACGCCACGCCTGAGCGGTGATAACGTTCGCCTGCAAATCAGCACCAATAACGACCGAATGAGCCAGGAACGTGCCGATGTAGTGAAAGTGCAGAGCACCGACACGACCGTCACCGGCAAGCTCGGCGAGTGGATCACCCTGGCCGGATTCAACCAGCAGAGTCAGTCCGATCGCAGTGCGTCAAGCCTCAGTTACAGCACCCAGCGCGGTGAAAACATGACTTTGCGAGTCAAAGTCGACCTTCTCGACTGAACCCAGGCAATTCAAGGCCTCGACCAAGGGCCTTGAAACTGACCGCCAAGTCGCATTAGACCAAAGATGTAGTAAGCCGAAAAAAGCACTACAAAATGTTTGACAGGCTCTTTTCGCCAAGGGCATGATGGCCTCGCTCCCGCTAATCAGAGGCCCTGGCAAGGGTCTTCGAGGTGCGCTCCTCCCACCGTGGAGGCACCTCGTGTCCATACGGCCCACAAGGCGGTTCGACGGGATTGCGACTGCAACGAAGAAGTTGTCCCGAGGGACGGAAGCGCATCACCGCAGTTCTGGCAATCGCGTCGCACCGCAGCAAGGCATCCACGAGCCAACCTGCAGGGCACACCTTCGCCTGGCCTGCCCACCCTTCCCCTTCGCACTTCCCCGTTCGCCGCCGCACTCCCCCGGACAGCGCAGCCTGGCCCTCTGACCCGCGTATCCGAGCATCAGCACAATTACACTCAAGATCGATGCGACGAGGTTTATTTCCATGGCACTGACACGCGAACAGCAAATTGCAGCCCTCGAGAAAGACTGGGCCGAAAACCCGCGCTGGAAAGGCGTGACCCGTACCTACACCGCCGCCGATGTCGTTCGCCTGCGTGGCTCGCTGCAACCAGAGCACACCCTGGCTCGCCAGGGCGCGGAAAAACTGTGGAAGCTGGTCACCCAAGGTGCCCACCCGTCCTTCCGCCCAGAAAAAGATTTCGTCAACTGCATGGGCGCCCTGACCGGCGGCCAGGCAGTGCAACAGGTCAAGGCCGGCATCCAGGCCATCTACCTGTCCGGCTGGCAGGTTGCCGCCGACAACAACTCGGCCGAGTCGATGTACCCCGACCAGTCGCTGTACCCGGTGGATTCGGTACCGACCGTGGTCAAGCGCATCAACAACTCGTTCCGCCGCGCCGACCAGATCCAATGGAAAGCTGGCAAGAACCCAGGTGACGAAGGCTACATCGACTACTTCGCACCAATCGTGGCTGACGCCGAAGCCGGTTTCGGCGGCGTACTGAACGCCTACGAACTGATGAAGAACATGATTGAAGCGGGCGCCGCCGGCGTGCACTTCGAAGACCAGCTGGCCTCGGTGAAAAAATGCGGCCACATGGGCGGCAAGGTACTGGTACCGACCCAGGAAGCCGTACAGAAGCTGGTGGCTGCCCGTCTGGCCGCCGACGTTGCCGGTGTACCGACCATCATCCTGGCCCGTACCGACGCCAACGCCGCTGACCTGCTGACCAGCGACTGCGACCCCTACGACCAGCCGTTCGTGATCGGCGAGCGCACCCGTGAAGGCTTCTACAAAGTCCGCGCCGGCCTCGACCAGGCGATCTCCCGCGGCCTGGCCTACGCGCCGTATGCCGACCTGATCTGGTGCGAAACCGCCAAGCCGGACCTGGACGAAGCCCGTCGCTTCGCCGAAGCGATCAAGAAGGAATACCCGGACCAACTGCTGTCGTACAACTGCTCGCCTTCCTTCAACTGGAAGAAGAACCTGGACGACGCCACCATCGCCAAGTTCCAGCGCGAACTGTCGGCCATGGGCTACAAGCACCAGTTCATTACCCTGGCCGGCATCCACAACATGTGGCACGGCATGTTCAACCTGGCGCACGACTACGCCCGCAACGACATGACCGCCTACGTGAAGCTGCAAGAGCAGGAATTCGCCGACGCCAGTAAAGGCTACACCTTCGTGGCGCACCAGCAGGAAGTCGGCACCGGCTACTTCGACGACATGACCACCGTGATCCAGGGTGGTGCATCGTCGGTAACCGCACTGACCGGTTCGACCGAGGAAGAGCAGTTCCACTGAGTCTGGTGAACTGAACAGAAAGCCCAGGTTCCGCAAGGTTCCTGGGCTTTCCGCTTTTTTAGGGCGGCTTTAGCCGCGATGCAGGCAACGCGGTATCTGGCACCCGCTTCGCGGGTGATCGCGGCTGAAGCCGCTCCTACAGCAATCGCGTCGCACCAGCAAAGTTGCAGATCAGGTCTAAGCTTGTGGCTACCCCATAGCAAGGACTGCCCATGCCCCGCCCTGGCCACCTGCTCACCATCGCCGTCGCAGCCGCCACCTGCTATCTATATGCACTGGCGAGCGACAATGCCCTGCTTGGCCTACTGGTCAAACCCATTCCGGTACTGGCCCTGATCGCCTGGCTTAGGACCATGCCCACCACGCCCTACCGTCGCTGGATCATGATCGGCTTGGCCTTCTCGGTACTGGGCGACATCCTCCTGGCCATCCCCCGCGATCTGTTCGTGTTCGGCCTGGCCGCATTCCTTTGCGCCCACCTGGCGTACCTTCGCGGTTACTGCAGCCTGACCCAGCGCCCGGCCTACCCGTCACTGGCCCTCGCACTGCTGGTGGGCGCCTCGCTGTTCGGCCTGCTCGCCAGCCACGGCCTGGGCCCACTGCTGATCCCGGTGGCGCTGTATGCCCTGGCGATCGGCTGCATGCTCTGGCGCGCCTTGGGCTGCGGCGGTGTCGCCGCACTGGGTGCCTGCGCCTTCGTCTTCTCCGACAGCCTGATCGGCATCGACCGCTTCGTCAGCCCGTTTGCCGCTGCCGAGTACCTGATCATCCTGTCCTACTGGCTCGGCCAGTGGCTCATTGCCGCGTCGGTCAGCCGCAGCACAAACGACAAAGCATTGATCCAGAGCGGTACGCGCTGCGCCGGAAGCTGCTAGAACGAGAGTTTTTCGCATTTGCAAGTGGGCAGATCGGTTGATGAACTTTGCAAGGCCCAGAACAGCTAAAACAATACAGCTCAGGTTAAATGATATTAATTATCATTACGCAACTAGCCAGTCATTACGCGAGGTAAGAAACATAATTAACAAATCCACGTGCAATGCCCGAAACTCAAGGCTTTCAGCCAGTTACGAAAGATTTTTGTTCTTAAACCTACGAATAAATTTGCAACGGAAATTTTACTTGCACTGGGTTTACCCATAAAATCAGCGCGATTGATTCAGCTGCGACATTTGGTCACTGCGTCTGCGACACCACGTCGCCGCTCTACTTATTTCAGACTGCAGAGCTGGGTCTCTGTATAAGGATTTCTAGCATGTCCGATTCGGCAGGACTCATCGCCCACAACTGGGGCTTTGCCATCTTCCTCCTGGGTGTCGTCGGCCTGTGTGCCTTCATGCTCGGCCTGTCCAGCCTGCTCGGTAGCAAGGCCTGGGGTCGCGCCAAGAACGAACCCTTCGAATCCGGCATGCTACCCGTCGGCAGCGCCCGCCTGCGCCTGTCCGCCAAATTCTATCTGGTCGCGATGCTGTTCGTGATCTTCGATATCGAAGCCCTCTTCCTGTATGCATGGTCTGTGTCCGTCCGCGAAAGCGGCTGGACCGGATTCGTCGAAGCACTCGTTTTCATAGCAATTCTGTTGGCAGGTCTTGTCTACCTATGGCGCGTCGGGGCGCTCGATTGGGCTCCCGAAGGTCGCCGCAAGCGGCAAGCGAAGCTGAAACAATGAGGCTTTGGCATGCAATACAATCTCACCAGAATCGATCCGGACGCACCTAACGAGCAGTATCCGGTCGGTGAACGGGAAACCGTCACCGATCAACTGCTGGAAGACCAGGTCCACAAGAACATCTACATGGGGAAACTCGAAGATGTGCTGCGTGGCGCGGTCAACTGGGGTCGCAAGAACTCCCTCTGGCCGTACAACTTCGGCCTTTCCTGCTGCTACGTGGAAATGACCACGGCCTTCACGGCGCCCCACGACATCGCCCGCTTCGGCGCCGAAGTCATCCGGGCCTCGCCGCGTCAGGCCGACTTCATGGTCATCGCCGGTACCTGCTTCGTGAAGATGGCGCCGATCATTCAGCGCCTGTACGAGCAGATGCTCGAACCCAAGTGGGTCATCTCCATGGGCTCGTGCGCCAACTCCGGCGGCATGTACGACATTTACTCGGTCGTTCAGGGGGTCGACAAGTTCCCTCCCCGTGGACGTGTACGTGCCCGGCTGCCCACCGCGCCCCGAGGCGTTCCTGCAAGGCTTGATGCTGCTGCAGGAGTCGATCGGCCAGGAGCGACGCCCGCTTTCCTGGGTGGTTGGCGATCAAGGCATCTACCGTGCCGAGATGCCCGCCCAGAAAGACCTGCGTCGCGAACAGCGTATCGCGGTAACCAACCTGCGCAGCCCCGACGAAGTCTGATCCAGCGACCTGCCGCCCGCTCCCCCAGGAGCCGGCGGCCTGGCTTCATTCTTAACGTTGACCCAAAGCGACCGAGACCATGACAGCGGACAACGCTATTTATATTCCGCCTTACAAGGCTGACGACCAGGATGTGGTCGTCGAACTGCACAACCGATTCGGCGCCGACGCTTTCGTCGCCCAGGAAACCCGTACCGGCATGCCGGTACTGTGGGTAAAGCGTGCCCAGCTCAAGGAAATCCTCACCTTCCTGCGCAACGTCGCCAAGCCGTACAGCATGCTGTACGACCTGCACGGCGTCGACGAGCGCCTGCGCACTCAGCGCCGCGGCCTGCCGGCCGCCGACTTCAGCGTGTTCTACCACCTGCTGTCGGTCGAGCGTAACAGCGACGTGATGATCAAGGTGTCGCTGAGCGAAGGCGACCTGAACCTGCCCACCGTGACCGGCATCTGGCCCAACGCCAACTGGTACGAGCGTGAAGTCTGGGACATGTTCGGCATCGACTTCGCCGGCCACCCGCACCTGAGCCGCATCATGATGCCGCCGACCTGGGAAGGTCACCCGCTGCGCAAGGACTACCCCGCCCGCGCCACCGAATTCGACCCCTACAGCCTGACCCTGGCCAAGCAGCAGCTTGAAGAGGAATCGGCACGCTTCAACCCGGAAGCCTGGGGCATGAAGCGTTCGGGTGCCAACGAGGACTACATGTTCCTCAACCTCGGCCCCAACCACCCTTCGGCCCACGGTGCCTTCCGTATCGTCCTGCAGCTGGACGGCGAAGAGATCGTCGACTGCGTCCCGGACATCGGCTACCACCACCGTGGCGCCGAGAAGATGGCCGAGCGTCAGTCGTGGCACAGCTTCATCCCCTACACCGACCGTATCGACTACCTCGGCGGGGTGATGAACAACCTGCCGTACGTACTGGCGGTGGAAAAGCTGGCCGGCATCCAGGTGCCGCAGAAGGTCGACGTGATCCGCATCATGCTCGCCGAATTCTTCCGCATCACCAGCCACCTGCTGTTCCTGGGTACCTACATCCAGGACGTCGGCGCCATGACCCCGGTGTTCTTCACCTTCACCGACCGCCAGCGCGCCTACACCGTGATCGAGGCGATCACCGGTTTCCGCCTGCACCCGGCCTGGTACCGCATCGGTGGCGTCGCCCACGACCTGCCGCGCGGCTGGGACAAGCTGGTCAAGGACTTCGTCGAATGGCTGCCCAAGCGCCTCGACGAATACACCAAGGCTGCCCTGCAGAACAGCATCCTCAAGGGCCGTACCATCGGCGTCGCCGCGTACAACACCAAGGAAGCCCTGGCCTGGGGTACCACCGGTGCCGGCCTGCGCTCCACCGGTTGCGACTTCGACCTGCGCAAGGCGCGCCCCTACTCCGGCTACGAGAACTTCGAGTTCGAAGTACCGCTGGCCCACAACGGCGATGCCTACGATCGCTGCATGGTCCGTGTCGAGGAAATGCGCCAGAGCATCCGCATCATCGACCAGTGCCTGCGCAACATGCCGGAAGGCCCGTACAAGGCGGATCACCCGCTGACCACGCCGCCGCCGAAAGAGCGCACCCTGCAGCACATCGAGACCCTGATCACCCACTTCCTGCAAGTCTCGTGGGGCCCGGTCATGCCGGCCAACGAGTCGTTCCAGATGATCGAGGCGACCAAGGGCATCAACAGTTACTACCTGACGAGCGATGGCGGCACCATGAGCTACCGCACCCGGATCCGTACCCCGAGCTACCCGCACCTGCAGCAGATCCCTTCGGTGATCAAAGGCAGCATGGTCGCGGACCTGATCGCGTACCTGGGCAGTATCGACTTCGTTATGGCTGACGTGGACCGCTAAGCATGAACAGCACGCTTATCCAAACCGACCGTTTCGCCCTGAGCGAAACCGAGCGCTCGGCCATCGAGCACGAGATGCACCACTACGAGGACCCGCGCGCGGCGTCCATCGAAGCCCTGAAGATCGTGCAGAAAGAGCGCGGCTGGGTGCCGGATGGCGCCATCTACGCCATCGGCGAAGTGCTGGGCATCCCCGCCAGCGACGTCGAGGGCGTGGCCACCTTCTACAGCCAGATCTTCCGCCAGCCGGTCGGCCGCCACATCATCCGCGTGTGCGACAGCATGGTCTGCTACATCGGCGGCCATGAGTCGGTGGTCAGCCAGATCCAGAGCGAGCTGGGCATCGGCCTCGGCCAGACCACCGCGGACGGGCGTTTCACCCTGCTGCCGGTGTGCTGCCTGGGCAACTGCGACAAGGCCCCGGCGCTGATGATCGACGACGACACCTTTGGCGACGTGCAACCTGCCGGCGTCTCCAAGCTGCTGGAGGGTTACGTATGACCATCACTTCCTTCGGCCCGGCCAACCGCATCGCGCGCTCGGCCGAAACCCACCCGCTGACCTGGCGCCTGCGTGACGACGGCGAGCCGGTCTGGCTGACCGAGTATGAATCGAAGAACGGCTATGCCGCCGCGCGCAAGGCGCTGGCCGACATGTCCGCCGACGACATCGTGCAGAGCGTCAAGGACTCCGGCCTCAAGGGCCGTGGCGGCGCGGGCTTCCCCACTGGCGTGAAGTGGGGCCTGATGCCCAAAGACGAATCCATGAACATCCGCTACCTGCTGTGCAACGCGGACGAAATGGAGCCCAACACCTGGAAAGACCGCATGCTGATGGAGCAACAGCCCCATCTGCTGATCGAGGGCATGCTGATCAGCGCCCGCGCGCTGAAGGCCTACCGTGGCTACATCTTCCTGCGTGGCGAATACACCACCGCAGCGAAGAACCTCAACCGCGCCATCGATGAAGCCAAGGCCGCCGGCCTGCTGGGCAAGAACATCCTCGGCAGCGGTTTCGACTTCGAGCTGTTCGTGCACACCGGTGCCGGCCGCTACATCTGCGGCGAAGAAACCGCGTTGATCAACTCGCTCGAAGGCCGTCGCGCCAACCCGCGCTCCAAGCCGCCCTTCCCTGCCGCCGTCGGCGTGTGGGGCAAGCCGACCTGCGTGAACAACGTCGAGACCCTGTGCAACGTGCCGGCCATCGTCGCCAACGGCAACGACTGGTACAAGTCGCTGGCCCGCGAAGGCAGCGAAGACCACGGCACCAAGCTGATGGGCTTCTCCGGCAAGGTGAAGAACCCGGGCCTGTGGGAGCTGCCGTTCGGCGTCACCGCCCGCGAGCTGTTCGAGGACTACGCCGGCGGAATGCGCGACGGCTTCAAGCTCAAGTGCTGGCAGCCTGGTGGCGCCGGTACCGGCTTCCTGTTGCCCGAGCACCTCGATGCGCAAATGTATGCCGGTGGCATCGCCAAGGTCGGCACCCGTATGGGTACAGGCCTGGCCATGGCGGTCGACGACAGCGTCAACATGGTGTCCTTGCTGCGCAACATGGAAGAGTTCTTCGCCCGCGAATCGTGCGGCTGGTGCACCCCTTGCCGTGACGGCCTGCCGTGGAGCGTGAAGATGCTGCGCGCACTGGAAAACGGCCAGGGCCGCGCCGAAGACATCGAGACCCTGCTGGGGCTGGTCAACTTCCTCGGCCCAGGCCGTACCTTCTGTGCTCACGCACCAGGTGCCGTCGAGCCGTTGGGCAGTGCCATCAAATACTTCAGGTCCGAGTTCGAGGCCGGTGTCGCGCCAGCAACTGCTACCGACACTCTGCGCCCGAACCTGGCGAAGCCGATTGTGGTCGGCGCATAAAAAGATAGAACGCGGGTGGTCCGTGCCACCCGCCAGCCTGCAGGCCGGCCCGTATGAAGCGTGGCGTGCCACAGGCGTACAGATTTCCATTAGCCACGCCCGCTCACGCGGGCCAACGAAGAACTTTGAACAATGGCCACTATCCACGTAGACGGCAAAGCGCTCGAAGTCAACGGTGCGGACAACCTGTTACAGGCGTGTCTGTCACTCGGCCTCGATATCCCTTATTTCTGCTGGCACCCGGCGCTTGGTAGCGTCGGTGCCTGCCGGCAGTGTGCGGTCAAGCAGTACACCGACGAGAACGACACCCGTGGTCGTATCGTCATGTCCTGCATGACCCCTGCCTCCGACGGCACCTGGATCTCCATCGAAGACGAAGAGTCCAAGGCGTTCCGCGCCAGCGTCGTCGAATGGCTGATGACCAACCACCCGCACGACTGCCCGGTGTGCGAGGAAGGCGGTCACTGCCACCTGCAAGACATGACGGTAATGACCGGCCACAACGAGCGCCGCTACCGTTTCACCAAGCGTACCCACCAGAACCAGGACCTCGGCCCGTTCATCGCCCACGAGATGAACCGCTGCATCGCCTGCTACCGCTGCGTGCGCTACTACAAGGACTACGCCGGCGGCACCGACCTGGGCGTATACGGCGCCCACGACAACGTGTACTTCGGTCGCGTCGAAGACGGCGTGCTGGAAAGCGAGTTCTCCGGCAACCTCACCGAGGTCTGCCCGACCGGTGTGTTCACCGACAAGACCCACTCCGAGCGCTACAACCGCAAGTGGGACATGCAATTCGCCCCGAGCATCTGCCATGGCTGCTCCAGCGGTTGCAACATCAGCCCCGGCGAGCGCTACGGCGAACTGCGCCGCATCGAGAACCGCTTCAACGGCTCGGTGAACCAGTACTTCCTGTGCGACCGCGGCCGCTTCGGCTACGGCTACGTCAACCGCAAGGACCGCCCACGCCAGCCACACCTGGCCGACGGCACCAAGCTGTCCCTCGACGCCGCCCTGGACAAGGCCGCCGACCTGCTGCGCGGCCGCACCATCGTCGGTATCGGCTCGCCACGCGCCAGCCTCGAGAGCAACTACGGCCTGCGCGAGCTGGTCGGTGCCGAATACTTCTACTCCGGTATGGAAGCTGGCGAACTGGCCCGCGTGCGCCTGGCGCTGAACGTGCTGAACGACAGCCCGCTGCCGGTGCCGACCCTGCGCGACATCGAAGACCACGACGCCGTGTTCGTGCTCGGCGAAGACCTCACCCAGACCGCCGCCCGTGTTGCCCTGGCCGTGCGCCAGGCCACCAAGGGCAAGGCCGAGGCCATGGCCGACGCCATGCGCGTGCAGCCTTGGCTGGACGCCGCGGTGAAGAACATCGGCCAGCACGCGCTGTACCCGCTGTTCATCGCTTCGCTGGCTGAAACCAAGCTGGACGACGTGGCCGAAGAGTGTGTACACGCCGCACCTGCGGACCTGGCCCGCATCGGTTTCGCGGTGGCCCACGCCATCGACCCAAGCGCCCCTGCCGTCGAAGGCCTGGACACTGAAGCCAAGGCCCTGGCCCAGCGCATCGCCGACGCCCTGGTCGCTGCCAACCGCCCGCTGGTGGTCGCCGGTACCTCGCTGGCGGATCCTGCGCTGATCGAAGCCGCCGCCAACATCGCCAAGGCCCTCAAGCTGCGCGAGAAGAACGGTTCGCTGAGCCTGGTCGTGCCTGAGGCCAACAGCCTGGGCATGGCGATGATGGGCGGTGAGTCCGTCGACGCGGCGCTGGACGCCGTGATCAGCGGCAAGGCCGACGCCATCGTCGTGCTGGAAAACGACCTGTACGCCCGCGTACCGGCCGCCAAGGTCGACGCAGCCATGGCCGCGGCCAAGGTGGTGATCGTCGCCGACCACTCGAAAACCCCAACAGTCGACCGCGCCCACCTGGTGCTGCCAGCCGCCTCGTTCGCCGAAGGCGACGGCACCCTGGTCAGCCAGGAAGGCCGTGCCCAGCGCTTCTTCCAGGTGTTCGACCCGCAGTACCTGGACAGCAGCATCCAGATCCACGAAGGCTGGCGCTGGATGCACGCCCTGCGTGCGACCCTGCTGAACAAGCCGGTGGACTGGACCCAACTGGACCACGTCACCAGCGCCTGCGCCGAAGCCGCCCCGCAACTGGCCGGCATTGTCAACGCAGCGCCAAGCGCCGCATTCCGCATCAAGGGCATGAAACTGGCCCGCGAGCCGCTGCGCTACTCTGGCCGTACCGCCATGCGCGCCAACATCAGCGTGCACGAGCCGCGTACCCCACAGGACAAGGACACCGCGTTCGCCTTCTCCATGGAAGGCTACTCGGGCTCGGCCGAACCGCGCCAGCAGGTGCCGTTCGCCTGGTCGCCGGGCTGGAACTCGCCGCAAGCCTGGAACAAGTTCCAGGACGAAGTCGGTGGCCACCTGCGTGCCGGTGACCCGGGCGTGCGCCTGATCGAGTCGCAAGGCGATCGCCTGAGCTGGTTCAGCGCCATCCCGGGCGCGTTCAACCCGGCTCGCGGCACCTGGACCGCGGTACCTTTCTTCCACCTGTTCGGCAGCGAAGAGTCCTCTTCCCGCGCCGCCCCGGTGCAGGAGCGCATTCCGGCCGCCTACGTCGGCCTGGCCAAGTCCGAAGCCGACCGCCTGGGCGTCAACGACGGTGCGATGCTGAGCCTGAACGTGGCCGGCGTGTCACTGCGCCTGCCGCTGCGTATCAATGAAGAACTGGGCGCTGGCCTGGTTGCGTTGCCCAAAGGCCTGGCCGGCATTCCGCCCGCCATCTTCGGTGCAGCCGTCGAAGGCCTGCAGGAGGCAGCACAATGAGCTGGTTCACCCCCGAAGTGATCGATGTGATCATTCAGGTCGTCAAGGCCATCGTGGTGCTGCTGGCCGTGGTGGTCTGCGGCGCGCTGCTCAGCTTCGTCGAGCGTCGCCTGCTGGGCTGGTGGCAGGACCGCTACGGCCCGAACCGCGTCGGCCCGTTCGGCATGTTCCAGATCGCCGCCGACATGCTGAAGATGTTCTTCAAGGAAGACTGGAACCCGCCCTTCGTCGACAAGATGATCTTCACCCTGGCGCCTGTGGTGGCCATGAGTGCGCTGCTGATCGCCTTCTCGATCATCCCGATCACCCCGGGCTGGGGCGTGGCCGACCTGAACATTGGCCTGCTGTTCTTCTTCGCCATGGCCGGCCTGTCGGTCTACGCCGTGCTGTTCGCCGGCTGGTCGTCGAACAACAAGTACGCCCTGCTCGGCAGCCTGCGGGCCTCGGCGCAGACCGTGTCGTACGAAGTGTTCCTGGGCCTGGCGCTGATGGGCGTGGTGGTGCAGGTGGGTTCGTTCAACATGCGCGACATCGTTGACTACCAGGCCCAGAACCTGTGGTTCATCATTCCGCAGTTCTTCGGCTTCTGCACCTTCTTCATCGCTGGCGTCGCCGTGACCCACCGTCACCCGTTCGACCAGCCGGAAGCGGAACAGGAACTGGCCGACGGCTACCACATCGAATACGCCGGCATGAAATGGGGCATGTTCTTCGTCGGTGAGTACATCGGCATCATCCTCATCTCGGCGCTGCTGGTGACCCTGTTCTTCGGTGGCTGGCACGGCCCGTTCGGCCTGCTGCCGCAGGTGCCGTTCCTGTGGTTCGCCCTGAAGACCGCGTTCTTCATCATGCTGTTCATCCTGCTGCGCGCCTCGATCCCGCGCCCACGCTATGACCAGGTGATGGACTTCAGCTGGAAGTTCTGCCTGCCGCTGACCCTGATCAATTTGCTGGTGACCGCTGCGATCGTGCTTTACAACACGCCAGCCGTCGCGGCCCAGTGAGGATTTGACCCATGTTCAAGTATATCGGCGACATCGTTAAGGGCACCGGCACCCAGCTGCGCAGCCTGGCAATGGTGTTCTCCCACGGGTTCCGCAAGCGCGACACCCTGCAGTACCCCGAAGAACCCGTGTACCTGCCGCCGCGCTACCGTGGCCGCATCGTCCTCACCCGCGACCCCGACGGCGAGGAGCGCTGCGTGGCGTGCAACCTCTGCGCGGTGGCCTGCCCGGTCGGCTGTATCTCGCTGCAGAAGGCCGAGACCGAGGACGGCCGTTGGTACCCCGAGTTCTTCCGCATCAACTTCTCGCGCTGCATCTTCTGCGGCCTGTGCGAAGAGGCGTGCCCGACCACCGCGATCCAGCTGACTCCGGATTTCGAAATGGCCGAGTTCAAGCGTCAGGACCTGGTGTACGAGAAAGAAGATCTGCTGATCTCCGGCCCCGGCAAGAACCCTGACTACAACTTCTACCGTGTTGCGGGTATGGCGATCGCTGGCAAGCCGAAGGGCTCAGCACAGAACGAAGCCGAGCCGATCAACGTGAAGAGCTTGCTCCCATAAGGACAGAAAGATGGAATTCGCTTTCTACTTCGCATCCGGTGTCGCCGTTGTCTCCACGCTGCGCGTGGTGACCGGCACCAACCCGGTGCACGCCCTGCTCTACCTGATCATCTCGCTGATTTCCGTGGCGATGATCTTCTTCTCCCTCGGCGCCCCCTTCGCCGGTGCCCTGGAAGTGATCGCCTACGCCGGTGCCATCATGGTGCTGTTCGTCTTCGTGGTGATGATGCTCAACCTCGGGCCGGCCTCGGTCGCCCAAGAGCGTGGCTGGCTCAAGCCGGGTATCTGGGCGGGGCCTGTGATCCTCGCCGCCCTGCTGCTGCTGGAGCTGCTCTACGTGCTGTTCGTCACCCCGTCGGGCGCCGCCATCAGCGGTACCACCGTCAGCGCCAAAGAGGTCGGCATCAGCCTGTTCGGGCCGTACCTGCTGGTGGTCGAACTGGCGTCGATGCTGCTGCTCGCGGCAGCCGTCACCGCCTTCCACCTGGGCCGCAACGAGGCGAAGGAGTAAATCATGGGTGCTATCCCTCTCGAGCATGGTCTGGCGGTCGCCGGCATCCTGTTCTGCTTAGGTCTGGTTGGCCTGATGGTCCGCCGCAACATCCTCTTCGTGCTCATGAGCCTGGAAGTCATGATGAACGCCGCTGCCCTGGCGTTCATCGTCGCCGGTGCCCGTTGGGTCCAACCCGACGGCCAGGTGATGTTCATTCTGGTGATCAGCCTGGCAGCCGCCGAGGCCAGCATTGGCCTGGCGATCCTGCTGCAGCTGTATCGCCGCTTCCACACTCTCGACATCGATGCTGCCAGTGAGATGCGCGGATGAACCTTATCTTCCTGACGTTCGTATTCCCCCTGATCGGCTTCCTGCTGCTGTCGTTCTCGCGCGGCCGCTGGTCCGAGAACCTGTCGGCGCTGATCGGCGTCGGCTCGGTCGGTCTGTCGGCGGCCACCGCCGCCTACGTGATCTGGCAGTTCAACGTTGCCCCGCCTGAAGGCGGCGCTTACAGCCAGCTGCTGTGGCAGTGGATGTCGGTGGACGGCTTCGCGCCGAACTTCACCCTGTACGTGGATGGCCTGTCGGTCACCATGCTGGGCGTGGTCACCGGCGTGGGCTTCCTGATCCACCTGTTCGCCTCCTGGTATATGCGTGGCGAAGCCGGCTACTCGCGCTTCTTCTCGTACACCAACCTGTTCATCGCCAGCATGCTGTTCCTGGTGCTGGGCGACAACCTGCTGTTCATCTACTTCGGCTGGGAAGGCGTGGGCCTGTGCTCGTACCTGTTGATCGGTTTCTACTACAGCAACCGCAACAACGGTAACGCGGCACTGAAGGCATTCATCGTCACCCGCATCGGCGACGTGTTCATGGCCATCGGCCTGTTCATCCTGTTTGTCCAGCTGGGTACCCTGAACGTGCAGGAACTGCTGGTACTGGCGCCGCAGAAGTTCCAGGCCGGTGACACCTGGATGGTCCTGGCGACCCTGATGCTGCTGGGTGGCGCGGTCGGTAAATCGGCCCAGCTGCCGCTGCAGACCTGGCTGGCCGACGCGATGGCCGGCCCGACCCCGGTTTCGGCACTGATCCACGCCGCCACCATGGTGACCGCGGGCGTGTACCTGATCGCCCGTACCAACGGCCTGTTCCTGCTGGCGCCGGATGTGCTGCACCTGGTCGGCGTCGTGGGCGGCGTGACCCTGGTCCTGGCCGGCTTCGCCGCCCTGGTGCAGACCGACATCAAGCGTATCCTCGCCTACTCGACCATGAGCCAGATCGGCTACATGTTCCTGGCCCTGGGCGTCGGCGCCTGGGACGCGGCGATCTTCCACCTGATGACCCACGCCTTCTTCAAGGCCCTGCTGTTCCTTGCCTCCGGTGCGGTGATCGTCGCCTGCCACCACGAGCAGAACATCTTCAAGATGGGCGGCCTGTGGAAGAAGCTGCCGCTGGCCTATGCCAGTTTCGTGGTCGGTGGCGCCGCCCTGGCCGCCCTGCCGATCCTGACCGTGGGCTTCTACTCCAAGGACGAGATCCTCTGGGAAGCCTTCGCCAGCGGCAACAGCGGCCTGCTGTACGCCGGCCTGGTCGGCGCATTCATGACCTCGCTGTACACCTTCCGCCTGATCTTCATCGCCTTCCACGGCGAAGCCAAGACCGAAGCCCACGCCGGCCACGGCATCAGCCACTGGCTGCCGCTGGGCGTGCTGATCGTGCTGTCGACCTTCGTCGGCGCCTGGATCCACCCGCCACTGGCAGGCGTGCTGCCTGAAAGCGCCGGCCACGCCGGTGGCGAAGCCAAGCACTCGCTGGAAATCGCCTCGGGCGCCATCGCCATCGCCGGTATCCTGCTGTCGGCCCTGCTGTTCCTGGGCAAGCGTCGCCTGGTCACCGCGATCGCCAACAGTGGTATCGGTCGCGTCCTGTCGGCCTGGTGGTTCGCTGCCTGGGGCTTCGACTGGATCTACGACAAGCTCTTCGTCAAACCTTACCTGCTGATCAGCCACATCCTGCGCAAGGATCCGGTTGACCGCAGCATCGGCCTCATTCCTCGCCTGGCTCGCGGCGGTCACGTCGCCATGAGCAAAACCGAGACCGGCCAGCTGCGCTGGTACACCGCTTCGATCGCCGTCGGTGCCGTACTGGTACTCGGTGCCGTGGTAGTGGCCGCGGTATGACCATGAATCTTGCGACTTTGCCAAAGGAAACCAACCCGTCATGATTTTGCCTTGGCTGATCCTGATCCCCTTCATCGGCGGCTTCCTGTGCTGGCTGGGTGAGCGCTTCGGCTCCACCCTGCCGCGCTGGATCGCGCTGCTGACCATGTCCCTGCTGCTTGGCATCGGCCTGTGGCTGTGGGCGAACGGCAACTACACTCTGGCCCCGGCGCCGGGTGCCGAACCGGCCTGGGCCCTCGAATACAAGGTCGAGTGGATCAAGCGCTTCGGCATCAGCATCCACCTGGCCCTCGACGGCCTGTCGCTGCTGATGATCCTGCTCACCGGCCTGCTCGGCGTGCTGTCGGTGCTGTGTTCGTGGAAAGAGATCCAGCGCCACGTCGGCTTCTTCCACCTCAACCTGATGTGGATTCTCGGCGGCGTGGTCGGTGTGTTCCTGGCCCTGGACCTGTTCCTGTTCTTCTTCTTCTGGGAAATGATGCTGGTGCCGATGTACTTCCTCATCGCGCTCTGGGGTCACAGCTCGTCGGACGGCAAGAAGACGCGGATCTACGCGGCGACCAAGTTCTTCATCTTCACCCAGGCCAGCGGCCTGATCATGCTGGTGGCGATCCTCGGTCTGGTGCTGGTCAACTACAACAGCACCGGCGTAATCACCTTCAATTACAGCGACCTGCTCAAGGCCGAACTGCCGGCCGGCGTCGAGTACATCCTGATGCTGGGCTTCTTCATCGCCTTCGCGGTGAAACTGCCGGTGGTGCCGTTCCACTCCTGGCTGCCGGACGCCCACGCCCAGGCGCCGACCGCCGGTTCCGTGGACCTGGCCGGTATCCTGCTGAAGACTGCGGCCTACGGCCTGCTGCGCTTCGCCCTGCCGCTGTTCCCGAACGCTTCGGCCGAGTTCGCGCCGATCGCCATGACCTTGGGCCTGATCGGTATCTTCTACGGGGCCTTCCTGGCCTTCGCGCAAACCGACATCAAGCGCCTGGTGGCCTTCTCCAGCGTTTCGCACATGGGCTTCGTGCTGATCGGCATCTACTCCGGCAGCCAGCAGGCCCTGCAGGGCGCGGTGATCCAGATGCTGGCCCACGGCCTGTCGGCCGCCGCGCTGTTCATCCTGGCCGGCCAGCTGTACGAGCGCCTGCACACCCGTGACATGCGCGAGATGGGTGGCCTGTGGCACCGCATCGCTTATCTGCCAGCCATCAGCCTGTTCTTCGCCGCCGCCTCACTGGGCCTGCCGGGTACCGGCAACTTCGTCGGCGAGTTCCTGATCCTGATCGGCAGCTTCGCCCACGTCCCATGGATCACCGTGATCGCCACCACCGGCCTTGTGTTCGGCTCGGTGTACTCGCTGATCATGATCCACCGCGCCTACTTCGGCCCGGCCAAGGCCGACACCGTGCTGGCCGGCATGGACAGTCGCGAGCTGATCATGGTGCTGGGCCTGGCTGGCCTCTTGATCCTGCTGGGCGTGTATCCGCAGCCGTTCCTCGACACCTCTGCCGCCACCATGAGCGGTGTGCAGCAGTGGCTCGGTTCCGCTTTCACTCAACTCGCTTCGGCCCGGTAAGAGCGCTATGGAATTCACCACTCAACACTTCATCGCATTGGCGCCGATGCTGATCACCACCATCACCACGGTGGTGGTGATGCTGGCGATCGCCTGGAAGCGCAACCACTCGCAGACCTTCCTGCTGTCCACCGTGGGCCTGAACCTGGCCCTGCTGTCGATCCTGCCGGCGCTGAAGGTCGCGCCCCTGGCGGTGACCTCGCTGGTGACCATCGACAAGTTCGCCTGCCTGTACATGGCGATCATCCTGGTGGCCACCCTGGCCTGCGTCACCCTCGCCCACGCCTACCTCGGCGAAGGCTCCAAAGGCTTCCCAGGCAACCGTGAAGAGCTGTACCTGCTGCTGCTGATGTCGGCACTGGGTGGCCTGGTGCTGGTCAGCGCCAACCACCTGGCCGGCCTGTTCATCGGCCTGGAGCTGCTGTCGGTGCCGGTCTACGGCCTGGTGGCGTATGCGTTCTTCAACAAGCGCTCGCTGGAAGCCGGCATCAAGTACATGGTGCTGTCGGCCGCCGGTTCCGCCTTCCTGCTGTTCGGCATGGCGCTGCTGTATGCCGACGCCGGCGCCCTGACCTTCGACCAGCTGGGCAAGGCCCTGGCCGCTACCAGCATGCCAAGCCTGCTGGCGCAACTGGGCCTGGGCATGATGCTGGTGGGCCTGGCCTTCAAGCTGTCGCTGGTGCCGTTCCACCTGTGGACCCCGGACGTGTATGAAGGCGCCCCGGCGCCGGTCGCCGCGTTCCTGGCCACCGCCAGCAAGGTCGCGGTATTCGCCGTGGTCGTGCGCCTGTTCATGCTCTCCCCCGCCGCCAGCAGCGGCGTACTGAGCACCGTACTGGCAGTCATCGCCGTGGCGTCGATCATCATCGGCAACCTGCTGGCGCTGACCCAGAGCAACCTCAAGCGCCTGCTGGGTTACTCATCCATCGCCCACTTCGGCTACCTGGTCATCGCCCTGGTCGCCAGCAAGGGCCTGGCCCTGGAAGCCATGGGCGTGTATCTGGTCACCTACGTGATCACCAGCCTCGGCGCCTTCGGCGTGATCACCCTGATGTCCTCGCCATACGCCGGCCGTGACGCCGACGCCCTGTACGAGTACCGCGGCCTGTTCTGGCGCCGTCCGTACCTGACCGCGGTACTGACCGTGATGATGCTGTCGCTGGCCGGTATCCCGCTGACCGCAGGCTTCATCGGCAAGTTCTACATCATCGCCACCGGCGTCGAGTCGCACCTTTGGTGGCTGGTCGGCGCCCTGGTGATCGGTAGCGCCATCGGCGTGTACTACTACCTGCGTGTCATGGTCACCCTGTACCTGGTCGAGCCGAACTTGCGTCGCCACGACGCCCCGCTGAAGTGGGAACAGCGCACCGGCGGCGTGATGCTGCTGGCCATCGCGATCCTTGCCTTCGTGCTGGGCGTGTACCCGCAGCCGCTGCTGGAGATGGTGCAGCAGGCTGGTTTGCAACTGATCGGCTGATCGGCTGCCAGCAACACAAGACACCCCGCCTCGGCGGGGTGTTCTTTTTTGGGGCCGCTTTGCGGCCCCATGGCTATTACAGATCGACCACTGTGCTTCGTCTGCCCTTTGCAGCGTCAGACTCCCGCACCCGATCTGGAACCTCGTCCCCATGCGCCCCACCCTGCCCTACTCCCTGCTGGCCCTGTTCGTCGCCGGCTCCGCCCAGGCCGCCAACCGCGTCGAACTCGACCAGGTGCTGATCCAGGACCATCAACAGTCCGAGCTGGAAGCCGCCGCCGATCACCTGCGTGAAATCCCCGGCGCCAGCAACCTGGTGGACATGGACAAGGTGGGCCAGGGCCGGGTGGCGACCAATCAGGATGTGCTGGCCTACCAGCCGGGAGTGTTCGCCCAGTCGGCGGGCAACGACGGCATCAAGCTGTCGATCCGTGGTTCGGGCATCAACCGCGCGCCGGGTGCCCACGGTTCGGGCGTCTACACGATGTTCGACGGCCTGCCGCTGACAGGTCCCGGCGGCACGCCCTATGAGCTGTTCGAACCGCTGTGGCTGAGCCGCGCCGAAGTGCTGCGCGGTGCCAACGGTTTCGCCCAGGGCTCGCTGGCCCTGGGCGGCGCGATCAACTACGTGACCCACACCGGCTACGATGCCGCGCCCTTGCAGGTGCGCTACGAAGTCGGCAGCCGTGGCTACCAGCGCCGGCACATCAGCTCCGGGCAGGTGCTGGGCAACCTCGACTATTACGTAGCGCTTACCGACGCCGAGTACGACGGCTTCCAGCGGCACAGCAGTGGCAGCGCCAAGGGCATCGCCGCCAACGTCGGCTATCGCTTCAACCCGAACCTGGAGACGCGCTTCTACCTGCGCTACCGCGAGACCGAGAACGATCTGGCCGGACGCCTGACCAAAGGCCAGATCAAGCACGATCCACGCGCGGCAAACCCTGCCTACCTGGCCCGCGATGACAGCCGCCCGCAACCGGGCAGCACCTGGGTCGGCAACAAGACGACCTTCTTCCTGGATGACGATTCGCGCCTGGAGGCGGGGCTGGTCTATCACGACTACCCGATGGACCTGCGTGAAGGCCCGATGCGCCTGAAGGTCGCCTACACCGATGTCAGCGGCACGCTGAACTACTTGCGTCGTGACACCCTGTTTGGCCATGAGAGCAAGACCACGCTAGGCTGGCGCACCACCAAGCACCTGCCCAACAGCGGCGCCTCGCAGTTCGCCCGCCCCGGCGGCGACAATTTCGGGGCCCGCACCCGCGACTTCAGCTACCAAGGTTCGGACACTGTGTTGCATGCAGGCAACGATCTGGAGCTTATTCCGAACCTGTGGCTGACCACGGGCCTGGCGATGATCTACACCCGCCGTGAAAGCGATGTCACCTATCCAAGCAGTGGCGGCAAGGTCAGCCAGCATGACTGGGATTATGCGCCACGCCTGGGCCTGCGTTACGACATCCGCCCGGACCTGCAGGTCTACGGCAACCTCAGCCGCTCGGTGGAGCCGCCGCACCCGTGGTCGCTGGTCTGGAGCGCGCCGGTAAACAACCAGCCGATGAAGATGCAGAACCAGACCGCCACTACCCTGGAACTGGGCGCCCGCGGTGATTCGGCCCTGGGGCGCTGGGACCTGGCCTGGTACTACGCCCAAGTGCGCCACGAACTGCTGAACGTGGAAGTCGTGCAAGGTTTGCCGTTCAAGGAGTTCAACGCCAGCCCCACCGTGCACCAGGGCCTCGAAGCCGGCCTGGACAGCCTCCTCTGGGAGCAACCCGGCACCGGCAAGCTCAGCCTGCGCCAAGCCTACGCCTTCAGTGACTTCCACTACCGCGACGACGACAAGTTCGGCGACAACCGCCTGCCCGGCATCCCCATGCACTACTACCAGGCCGAACTGCGCTACGACTGGCCGGCGGGCTTCTACGCGGGGGTGAACACGCAGATGGCCTCCAAGGTGCAGGTGGACTATGCCAACAGCTACCACGCCGACGCCTACGCCCTGCTCGGCGCGCGGCTGGGCTGGGACTCGCCCAAGCGCGACTGGCAGACCTGGCTGGACTTGCGCAACCTGACCAACAAGCGTTACGCGGCGACGGTGACGCCGGGGTACAACGATGCCGGGCAGGACATCGCCCGCTCGACGCCGGGGGAAGGGTTCGGGGTGTATGCGGGGGTGTCCTACAGTTTTCGCTGACTGGTGGCTAGGTCTTCACTGCGCTGCCGTTGCTCATCCAACTCAACAACCGTACGCAACAAAGCTCGGAAAAATGCCGCACGGGGGAAGGTAAGGTTGGCAGCAGCGCCACGCACAAGCCAGTTCGGGTGATCCTGTAAGGGCAACACATAAGTCCAGTGGTCCGACTTCACTTCTGCCAACAAAGTGGAGCCCGGCAACACGGCATCGGCGGCAAGCATCTGGCCATCATTGCGAGGATCGATTCTGGCAAGGCGTTCGTAGAAAGGACGTAAACCTGGAGAAACATCTCCGGCAACAGTGTAAGCAAGCACCGTATAGCTGTTTACCCCAGGTAGCCGGGGATGGCTCGCCAGCCAACGGACGCGCTCACGTCGGGTAAGGCTCGTGACCTCATGTCCGTCCGAGCGGGTACACTGCAATGCTTCGAATCGAGAGGCAAGCTTCTGGTAAAGGTCGTCATGGGAATCGGCCAGCGGGGTACCCATCACAACGCCAGACAGCGACACGAACGACAATGGCGCTCGGGGCGATCCGCTGTCCTCCAGTCGCGCAAGGGCTACCAGGGTGTCCGCCACGCCTTTCGAGTACCCGACGACGATAACCCGGGATACTGTCGGGTCCGTCGCCTCCTGACGGATCGCATCAGCTATCGCCATGCCATTGGTCATGGACGAGACTCTTCCCCCCACCGCCACGGCACGTACTCGTCGAAGCCCAAGGGATGCCAAGTAGGTATAACCTTCTGTGAGATTGCGCGCCGGAGTTCTGGTAACGCCATCACTGAACGGAAGCGACTGATCGGCTACACAGTCACCAAAGATTCCTGGGATCACTAGCACGGAAACGCCCCGTAACGAAGCTTCGGACGTCGGACGGGCAATTGCCCTGTCTGGCCAATGGATCCACGCCTGGACATGGCTTGCACGCCCTAACGGAGATCGGGCCAACTCCGCCGCAAAATGGTTGGCAAACAGCTGCCGATCATCACCTATGCCCGCCGCACCGATAGGTAGCGAGGCGACAGTGAAGGAGCTGGGGATAGGGGATGCCAGCATCTCGGGTTTACAGCCGGACAAACCTGCCAGAGCCCAGGGAATGAGGACGACCAGCCCCCATCGGCACACACTTGAGGTTTTGCCAGCCATTGGCTTCTCCCGTTACATGCACGCCTGGAAAAATGTAGCAGCACACGGCGAAGTCGGCGCAGCAACCTCGATAGCAAAACACCACCATCGACCATTGACCGATGGCTTTTGTCAGCTAGATTGAATGATGGCATTTGGATACACGGACCACACCCGTGTGCATTGCTCAAGCATCGGTTCGATGCAGGGCAAAGCAGGAGCCGAGCATGATGAAAGCCGGTTTGATTGCCACTGTCATATTCTTCGGCCAGCTCAACCTGGCCTCTGCAACTGCGCCAACTCAGAGCATACTTGTTCAAGTGGCGTTGCCACCGGACACCGGCTTCGACCTCGGAACATTGAAGTCGAACCTGCCCAAACAGGTCAACGTTGAAGTGAGGCTGGCGTCCGAGGCCTCGGACGTTGTCGAACAGGTACATCAAGGGAAAATCGACATTGCGCTTGTACCGACCAGTGATATCAGTCGCTATGCGCCGAACTTCGCAGTATTCGACTTACCGTTCAGCGTAAGCAAAGGCGCGGAAGATAAACTCTTTTCCGGTGCTTTCGGTCAGGACACCACTCCTTATCTGCTCTCCAGCCTGAAGAGTTCGGATCTCGGCCAGATTGGTGTTGCGCTGTATGTCGACACGTACGTACTCGCTAGTCAGACACCGGCCAGGTCGCCCGGCGACTACCGCGGCAGCAAGGTGGCGCTGTTGCAGGACAGCCCGATGCGCGCCCCCCTTGAGGCTGCTGGTGCGCACCTGGTGCTGATGCAGGACAATCGACAGATTGCCAGAGCCTTGGAGCGTGGAAAGATTGATGCCGCCGAACTGCCCATGAGGGAGTTGGGGCATTCATTCGATACCCCTTACATAGCCATGACCGCTCATCGTTTCTCTGCCTTGGCCGTCATCTATAACAAGGCCAAGTATGCGCAGCTTTCCGCCGAGTTGCGCGAGCGAATTGACTCCGCATTCAGAACAACCCGCAACGCCATGTACCGGCCAAGGCCATCCTTTGCCGAGAATGAACTGGATGTGGACGTTAATATCCGTAACGAATGGCGCCACCTGGTCGAAAAAACACAATGGGAATCGATCGCGCGAGTCGATAAAGCGCTGTTGGCTGCGCTGCAGGAGCCTCTGGTTTTTCATCCGGTGAGTCATACAGGCGAGCCAGGCAGCGATCTGCGCTGGAACACCTGGTATCAGTCGGGCAGCAAAACGTTCAGCCAGCAACTTTATCCAGACCGCGAGTACGATCTGACGCTCGATTTAGGCCGCACCTCCTATCCCGGCGCCCTTGCGACCGCAGCAGAGAAATGGATTTTCAGAGAAATCCAACGAACTCCGGAAGGCGCCGACATATCCCTGTTGATTCGCCCTGTCATTACCAGTGATCTCCTGACCGCACGCCCGGACCAACCACTGACCGCGAAGGTACTCAAGATAAAGCGGAGCAGGCTGATTGCGCAGACCAGCGATGTACAATTGGTCGAGCAAGCCGCAAGTCACGGCATACCACCACAGACGCTTTCCAAGGTTCTTTCCGTCAGTGAGCCGCTCACCTGGCCCATTGTCGTGGCCAATCGAACGGGCTGTGCACAGATTGCCTTCTCCATCTGGAACTTCAGTGGATTGCGGCCTCTCGACCAGATCGTGGTCAATGTCCCGGTGGTGGCGGATGCCGGCAACCCCGCACCTGACTGCAAAGCAACCATTGACGGCGGCATCGACAGCCTGCTGTCACTGGATGCACACGATACCCCATCGCAAGCCGATGCTGCCCTGCAGTTCTTTGACACTGGCAGCAAGCGTGAAGGCGACGCCAAGACCGTAGCCGTTTTCGTCAGCCGCGCCGAGTTGCAAAGCGCTGTGGACAGTGGCCACCCGCCTCCCGTCTATGCCTGGACGCTCAAGGAAGAACTGTCCCGTTTTCTTCAACAACCCGATAATCTGCAACACTCGATTGCCAAGGCTCATGATGAAATCAACCAGCAACGCCCCTACGACAGCGTCGTACGGCAGCTTTCCGCGTCCATTTTCAACGCCCGTGAACGCAGCGAAGACGCCGTGACCGAGCACGCGAAAAACGCGCTGAGGCAGCTTGCCGCGCAGCCCACCCCTGCCACATTGCTCACCCGCTACTTCGATAACGATGGATCGATTCAATATCTGCCACTCGCATTACTGGCAGCCGATGCCCAGGAGCGGGTCCTGTCGAGAAGATTGACGATCGTTCAACCGGTAGCTGAACCCAAGTCACTGCCCAAGGACAGTTGCGTCGATAACTGGGACCTGGCCATTCCCGACCGCCTTGAGGGTGCCCGGGCCGAAGCAGCCGAGCTGCTTGCAAAGTCGGACTGGCGTCCGACGGCTGCCGGGGACCGTTGGTACCGTGACAATCCTCAATTGTTCGACTTCCTCAGATCACGAGGTGACGATCACCCTCCTCGCACCGGCTTGCTGCTGCTTGCACACCACGATAAAGGCGGCATTACCTACGCGTGGGATGAAAAACCTGATCGTGTCATCAATGCGGAAGTACGCAGAGCATTCGGAACAGGCAGCTTCGCAGTGCTGGCAGCCTGCGCCACAAGCGGTGCATCCCGGGAGAGCCGCAACTTCATGAACCATTTGCTGGACAACGGTATGGAAGCTGTTATCACCTCTCCGTTTCAAGTCGACACGGCATTCGGCACTCGCTTCGCCGTCAGCTTCGCCAACACTGTCAAGAACGCTCAGGACAAAGGTGAGCCGGCCAGACTGATCGACCTGTTCAACCGTGCAGTGGATGACACGATGCAGGCCTATCACGACCAACCCGGCTACAGCGACATGGCCTTGGAATTACAGATCATCGGCAATCACGATGTGAAACTTTGCAGCCCCACCGTAGCAAAACACTAGGGAGAGGGAATGCCATGCGTGGCGCAGTTAGGGCTTCATTGCTCACCGTTTTGATGTTTCTGCTACCCAACGGCTCGGCCATGGCCGCGGCACGGGTGAGCGTCTTGATCAGTGACCTGCATTTCGGTCTGGGCAAAGAATCCAATGGTCGGTGGCATCCCTATGAAGACTTCCGCTGGCCGAATGCTCTGGAAGGTTTCCTGCAAGCGCTTTCCAGCGAATACGGTGACAACATCGATCTGGTCATCGTCGGGGACTTCCTGGAGTTGTGGCAAACACCCGCCGACATTCCTTGCAGCAGCGGTTCGGCCGACGCAGGCTGCACAGTAGGTGAGATGACGCGCCTGGCAGCCCGGATCAGCAAGGCACATGTCCATGAGCTGTCGCTGCTCGGCGATTTCGCACGCAGGGGAGACAACCATCTGTATGTTATTCCGGGCAACCATGACGCCGCATTGCTTGTGCCTCAGGTTTGGCAGCAGGTCTATCCAGCGTTCGGCGATACCCGGGGCCGGGCGCAACTAGTCACCAGCGGCATCTGGCAATCAGCGGACAAACACGTGGTTGCCGAACATGGGCATCAAATCGGCAGCGATGTGAACTCGTTCGCGAAATGGCCGTCCGTAACCACCAGAGGCAATGATGGAATACGCTTCATGGTAAGGCCATGGGGAGAACGGTTCGTTCAGCAACTGTTCAACACCGAAGAACGCGCCTACCCGGTAATCGATAATCTCAGCCCGGAGACAGCAGGTGCTCGTTACCGCATGCATGAACGAGGCTGGCTTGGAACCTTGGCCGACACAGCCAGGTTCATCGCCTTCAACATTTTCGAAACATCGCTGACCCAGAAAGCCGATGGGCTGGGCAAACAAGACCCTGGCCAGGACAACTTCAGCCGCAAGGCGGCAGAACGCGCCGGGCACCAGCTGTTTTTACTATCGCTTCCCGCTAAAGACCCACTGCGAGAGCTGATCGAAGGCGTGGATGAACAGCAGGTAGCCATGCGCAATCAACTCGACACACTGGTTACCCAGCTTTCCGACGATGATCTCAATACGTTGTGCCGCACGGCAGCCCGCCAGTCAAACGCTAATCCGTGCACCGATTCACTAGGGGCTTTGCTTACCAATGCCCTGGTCCCCCAAATGTCGATCTTCCGTTCGCATCTGGCCAACCGCCAACGAGAGCTGGGGGGCTTCGACATCTTCGTGTACGGTCACACGCACTTGTGGGAGTATCCCTGGAAGGTGACCAATGTCGCCGGCGAGGTCAGGAACATCACGGTAGTGAACACGGGAGCTTTCCAGCGCCTCGTCGATGATGCCGGCTTCGTGAAAATTGCCAAGGACAAGTCAATTTCACCCGCTCAGGCACTCAAACAATTGTCAGTGGAGGATCTTCAACCTTGCTACGGCTTGGTCGTGGTCGACCACGGTGCCGCAGTGGTACGCGCGCGGTTACGCTTGTGGCAAATGCAGGAAGGTGGCAACCAGGGCGTATTCAGGGAACCAGGCGTCAGCGACTGCCCACGTAACGGGCCGGACAAATGAGGTGACCAGTCCAAGCGCTCCTTCGGCAAGCTGTACCTGCGCGGTACTTGTCACTACGGCAACTGCACCTGCGGCTTGGTCGAGGCGAAGATCGCCCAGCTGGAAATGAACAGCGCCGCGATCAACGGCCCGATCACAAACCCGTTGAGCCCGAACACCGCCAACCCGCCCAAGGTCGAAACCAATACCAGGTAGTCCGGCATGCGCGTGTCCTTGCCCACCAGGATCGGCCGCAACAGGTTGTCCACCAGGCCGATCACCAGCACCCCGAACGCCGTCAGCACTATCCCCTTCCACAGCGCCCCGACCAGCAGGAAGTACACCGCCACCGGCGCCCAGACGATCCCCGCGCCCACCGCCGGCAGCAACGACAGGAACGCCATCAGCACCGCCCACACCAGCACGCTGGGAATGCCCAGTATCCAGAAGATCAGCCCGCCCAGCGCACCCTGGGTGATCGCCACCAGCAGGTTGCCCTTGACCGTGGCCCGCACCACGCGCTTGAACTTCAGCTGCAGACGGCGTTTCTGCTGCTCGGGCAGTGGCACCGCCTGGCGCACCTTGCGCGCCAGCTCCGCCCCCTCGCGCAGGAAGAAGAACAGCAGGTAGAGCATGATGCCGAAGCTCACCAGGAACTCGAAGGTGCCCTGGCCGAAGCTGAACGCCTGGCCGGCGAGGAACTGGCTGCCCTGGGTCGCCCACTTGGTGATCTTGTCGCGCAGGCCATCGAGGTTGCCCATGCCCATGCGGTCGAGGAAATGCTGGGCATAGGCCGGCAACATGTCCTTGCCCCGTTCGATATAGCCGGCGATATCCAGCTGGCCACTCTCGATGCGCTGGTACAACGCTGCCCCCTCCTGCACCAGCAGGGCGCTGATGATGATCACCGGCAGCACCGCCACCAGCAAGCAGGTGGCCAGGGCCACCGCCGTCGCCAGGTTGCGTCGCCCGCCACAGCGCAGCAACAGGTGGCGTTGCAGCGGTGCGAAGAGGATGCCGAGGATCACCGCCCAGAAGATCGCGCCGGAATACGGCAACATGATCCAGATGAAGGCGATGGTCACCAGGGCCAACAACACGGTCAGGGCTTTGTTCTGCAGTACGGTTTCGTTCATCGGCGTTCCTCGAGGGCTCAACCATTTAGTGCGCTGCGCATCGGTAAAAGTGCCGTTGACCCAGATCAATACTTGCAAGGCGCCGCCGCCTTAGCATCCGCGCCTTTTGCCCCGGTGCGCACCATGACCTCTCCCGCCAAGCCCGAACTGCTCGCCCCCGCCGGTACTCTCAAGACCATGCGCTATGCCTTCGCCTACGGCGCCGACGCGGTCTACGCCGGCCAGCCGCGCTACAGCCTGCGAGTGCGCAACAACGAATTCGACCATGCCAACCTGGCCCTCGGCATCCAGGAGGCGCAGGCCCTGGGCAAGCGCTTCTACGTGGTGGTCAACATCGCCCCGCACAATGCCAAGCTCAAGACCTTCCTCAAGGACCTGGCGCCGGTGATCGAGATGGGCCCGGATGCGCTGATCATGTCCGACCCTGGGCTGATCCTGCTGGTGCGCCAGCATTTCCCGCAGATGCCCATCCACCTCTCTGTGCAAGCCAACACGGTGAACTGGGCCAGCGTGAAGTTCTGGCAGGGCATGGGCCTGACCCGGGTGATCCTGTCGCGGGAGCTGTCGCTGGAAGAGATCGAGGAGATCCGCCAGCAGGTGCCAGAGATGGAACTGGAGGTGTTCGTGCATGGCGCGCTGTGCATGGCCTACTCCGGGCGTTGCCTGCTGTCAGGCTACCTGAACAAGCGCGATGCCAACCAGGGCACCTGCACCAATGCCTGCCGCTGGAAGTATGAGGCGACCCCGGCCACCGAGAACGCTACCGGCGACATCGTCCGCGAATTCGAACCCACGCTGGGCATAGGCGCCCCCACTGACCAGGTGTTCCTGTTGCAGGAGTCCAACCGCCCGGGCGAAGAAATGCCGGCGTTCGAGGACGAGCACGGCACCTACATCATGAACGCCAAGGACCTGCGCGCCATCCAGCACGTCGAGCGCCTGGCACATATGGGCGTGCATTCGTTGAAGATCGAGGGCCGTACCAAATCGCACTTCTACTGCGCCCGCGCCGTGCAGTCCTACCGCCAGGCCATCGATGACGCCGTGGCCGGACGGCCGTTCGACCGCGGCTTGATGGCCAGCCTCGAATCCCTCGCCCAGCGCGGTTACACCGAAGGCTTCCTGCGCCGCCATGTGCACGACGAGTACCAGAACTACCAGCGCGGCAACTCGGTGTCCGAGCGCCAGCAGTTCGTCGGCGAGCTGACCGGGGCGCGGGTCGATGGCCTGGCCGAGGTCAAGGTGAAGAACCGTTTCGCCGTGGGCGATCACTTGGAACTGATGACTCCGCGTGGCAACTACCATTTCGACCTGCACCGCCTGCGCAACCGTCAGCAGCAGGCCATCGAAGTGGCGCCGGGCGATGGCCATGTGGTCTACCTGCCGATCCCCGAGCAGGTATCCCTGGAGTTCGGCTTGCTGATGCGCGACCTGGAAAGCGCCGAGACGGCTGCCTGACAAATCTGTAATCCGCGCCTCAGCCAGCTGACAGGCACTGGCAGCGAGGATGGTGGCAGTTTCGTAGCGAGAGCACGCCATGCCACCGACTCCAACCCGCCGCACCTTCGTCAAGGGCCTGGGCGCCGCCACCGCCCTGGCCGGCCTCGGCCTGTGGCGCCCGCTGGCCCAGGCAGCAGAGGGGCGCTTGCCGCTGCACGACCTGAGTGGCCAGCAGTTCGAACTGTTCATCGGCCAGACCCCGGTCAATATCACCGGCCGCCCACGCACCGCGCAGACCATCAACGCCAGCCTGCCCGGCCCGCAGCTGCGCTGGCGCGAAGGCGACACCGTGACCCTGCGCGTGCGCAACCGCCTGGACCAGCCCACCTCGATCCACTGGCACGGCATCATCCTGCCGGCCAACATGGACGGCGTGCCGGGGCTGAGCTTCGCCGGCATCGAACCGGGCGGCGACTACCTCTACCAGTTCACCCTGCGCCAGAGCGGCACCTACTGGTACCACAGCCACTCCGGCTTGCAGGAGCAGGCCGGCGTGTACGGCGCCATCGTCATCGAACCCCGCGAGCCTGAGCCGCACAGGTACCAGCGCGACCATGTACTGCTGTTCAGCGACTGGTCGGACCAGGCGCCGGAAGCGCTGATGGCTACGCTAAAGAAACAGTCCGACGCCTTCAACTACCACAAGCGCACGGTGGGTGACTTCATAAACGATGTCGCCGAAAGCGGCTGGCGCAACACCCTCGACAACCGCTGGGCCTGGGCGAAGATGCGCATGAGCCCCACCGACCTCGCCGACATCAGCGCTGCCGGCTACACCTACCTGCTCAACGGCCAGCCACCGGACGGCAACTTCACCTGCCTGTTCCAGCCCGGCGAAACCGTGCGCCTGCGCCTTATCAACGCTTCGGCGATGACCTATTTCGACTTTCGCATCCCCGGCCTGAAGCTCACGGTGATCGCCGCCGACGGCCTGCCGGTGACCCCGGTTACCGTGGACGAACTACGCATCGCCGTGGCCGAAACCTATGACGTGCTGGTCACCGTGGGCGACCTGCCCGCCTACACCTTGTTCGCCCAGAGCATGGACCGTACCGGCTTCGCCCGTGGCACCCTGGCCCGCGCCGCTGGATTGCAGGCTCCAGTACCCGAGCCGGATCCACGCCCGGTGCTGAGCATGGACGACATGGGGCATGGCGGCATGGGCCAGATGGACCATTCGAACATGCCGGCGATGGACCACGGCAGCATGGCGGGCATGGACCACTCGGCCATGGCCGGCATGCCCATGATGCAAAGCCACCCCACCAGCGAGACCGACAACCCGCTGGTGGACATGCAGACCATGGCCCCCCGCGCCAACCTCGCCGACCCCGGCATCGGCCTGCGCGGCAATAGCCGCCGGGTATTGACCTACGCCGACCTGCGCAGTCCCTATCCCGACCCGGACGGGCGCGAACCGTCACGGGACATCGAACTGCACCTGACCGGACACATGGAACGCTTCGCCTGGTCGTTCGACGGCATCAAGTTCAGCGATGCCGAGCCGCTGCGTCTGAAGTATGGCGAGCGGGTGCGCATCACCCTGGTCAACGACACCATGATGACCCACCCCATCCACCTGCATGGCATGTGGAGCGACCTGGAAGATGAACAAGGGCGCTTCCTGGTACGCAAGCACACCCTCGACATCCCTCCCGGCAGCCGGCGCAGCTACCGTGTGACCGCCGACGCCCTGGGCCGCTGGGCCTACCACTGCCACCTGCTCTACCACATGGAGACCGGCATGTTCCGCGAGGTACGGGTCGATGAATGAGAACTGCAACCGCCGTATCGTCACCGGTGTCGCACTGATGGCCTTGCTGGCGAGCGAACGGGCCCTGGCTGCGGGCATGGACCATAAGAACCACGGCGCCATGCCAATGGACCACGGCCAGATGAACCATGGCAGCATGCCCATGGACCACAGCCTGATGAACCACGCGGCGACGCCCCCCGACCAACCACGCACACCCTTGCCGGTAGTCACCGACGCCGACCGCCGCGCCGCCTTCCCGCTCCTGCCAGGGCATCAGGTGCACGACCGGGCAACCAACTGGGCAGTGATCGTCGACCAGCTGGAGTACCAGAACTTCGAAAACAGTGGCGCCCTGAACTGGAACGCTACCGCCTGGGTCGGCGGCGATATCGACCGCCTGTGGCTGCGCAGCGAGGGTGAGCGTGAACAGGGCAAGACCCACAAAGCTGAGCTGCAGGCGCTCTGGGGCCATGCCATCAGCCCCTGGTGGGAACTGGTCGGCGGTGTGCGCCAGGACTTCAAGCCCGCCAGCGGCCAAAGCTGGGCAGCCTTCGGCATCCAGGGCACGCCGCTCTACGGACTGGAGCTGGAAGCCACCGCCTATGCTGGCGAGCGGCAGCAGACCGCGCTGCGCCTGGAGGCCGGTTACGCTATGCTGCTGACCAATCGCTGGATCCTCGAACCGACCGTCGAAGCCAACTTCTTCGGGCGCAACGACGGCGGGCGCGAACAAGGTGCGGGGCTGGCCGAAAGCGAGGTGGGCCTGCGCCTGCGCTACGAGATCACGCGCGCGTTCGCGCCCTACGTCGGGGTCAGCTTCAACCGCCTGCACGGCAACCGCGCCGACCAGGCCCGAGAAAATGATGAGGACATCGGCCAGACCCGGTTGGTGGCCGGGGTCCGCCTGCGTTTCTGAAATTTGACGCCGGTCCTTTATGAGCTGCCAGTGTCCCTGCAGGAGCGGCGCTGATCAACCAGATATGTTTAGTTTCACAGGAGCTTCACCATGCTGCGCAAACACCTGCTCACCCTTGGCCTGCTGGCCATCACCGGCCTGGCCCAGGCCGCCGAGACCATCGACGTCTACCGCGACCCCAACTGCGGCTGCTGCAAGGCGTGGATCAAGCACCTGGGCGACAGCGGCTTCACCGTCAACGACCATGTCGAGCCGAACATGAGCGCGGTCAAGCAGCGCCTGGGCGTGGCGCCACGCCTGGCGTCGTGCCACACCGGCGTGATCAACGGCAAGTTCGTCGAAGGCCATGTGCCGGCCGAGCAGGTGCGCCTGCTGGCCAGCCGCGCCGACCTCAAGGGCCTGGCCGTGCCCGGCATGCCCATGGGCTCGCCGGGCATGGAGATGGGTGACCACAAGGACGCCTACCAGGTCATCGGCGTGACCTTGGACGACCGCGACACCGTGGTCGCCAACTACTGATGCTCAGCCTCTGGGCGCTGTTCCTCAGCGCCTTCGGCGCCGCCACCCTGCTGCCACTGCAATCGGAGGCGGTGCTGGTCGGCCTGCTGCTGCGCGACCCGCAAGCCTGGGCCACCCTGCTGCTGGTCGCCACGCTCGGCAATGTGCTGGGGTCCATCGTCAACTGGCTGCTGGGCCGGGCCATCGAGCACCTGCGCGACAAGCGCTGGTTCCCGTTCGGCACCCGCCAGCTGGAGCGCGCCCAGCAGCGTTACCAACGCTGGGGGCAATGGTCGTTGCTGCTGAGCTGGATGCCGGTGATCGGCGACCCACTGACCTTGATCGCTGGGATCATGCGCGAGCCTTTCTGGCGCTTCGTGCTGCTGGTCACCGTGGCCAAGGGCGGGCGCTATCTCGTGGTGACGATGATCACCCTGGGTTGGTTTCACACGGGGTGAGCGGGCGGGAATTCGAAGAGCTGGCTGAAGCCCGAAGCCCCCAGCCAGCGTTGCACTCAAGCCGCGTGGGCGGCTTGCAGGTCACCTAGCAGGCGTGCTGCCATGTCCAGCTTCTTCTGCAGCGTGTCCACGAACGAGTGCGCGGAGTGGGCCTGCAGCAGATTGGGCTCCAGCTTGCGCTGCCCGAAGAGATCGCCGTAGGAGTGGGACTGCCCTATTGCCTGGTGGTCCAGGACCATTGAAGCGATTGCCTTCTCGGCAGCACTGCCATGTTCGGCAAGATGCTCCAGATGCTCAAACGACTCGGAGAGCGGACTGGTCGGCCGCTGCAGCGAATTCATGGTCGCGTAGAAGTCATTGCGCGTTGGCAAAGCGACCTCGTCGTCAATCTTGACAAAGCCGAGCTTGATGGCCTTCAACGACGTTACCGGATCAGGCTGACTGACAGTCGTCGTGTCGTAAACTTCTTCAGGTTTCACACGCTGAGCATCGCTCGCTCCGCCCAAAGTGTCGGCCCTCACCGAAGAGTCATCTTCGCGTGCATCCACCACGACGGCTGGTACCTGCATCCCAGGCTTCTGGGCGAACAACTCAATGAACTCGGCATCAACCTCTTTGACGAACGCCACCATCGCTTCAGGTCCCACCTGCTCGGGGTCCGGAAACTCGGCAAATCGCGAGGCCAGGAACATTACCGCATCGAGCACCCTGGCGGCAGCCTTCGGGTCGCTCTGCATCAGTGCGATATTGTCCGGGAACTGGGCTTCCTTCAAAGAATATCCGCCGACGATATCGACCTCGTTGATGCTCGTCGCAACCTTCAGCGCAGGTACAAGCTCGCCCAACTTGACGACATTCGACAACAGGCAGTTGGCGTTACGCATGATGTTGCTGCCCGTGAGCTGCTCCGTATAGCTGGCCATGAACTGCTCGGTTGGCAGGTTTTCCTGCTTGGCCAGTATTCCGCTTGCCTGCGACCTGATGACATCCGGGAGTCCCTTGGCCATCTGTTCGTTGAGTGAGCGCATCACGTCCGGCGCCGAGGCCGTGGCCTGCGTCCCACCCGCCAGGCCACCGGTGCGAAAGCCGAAGAACGCGGCAATCGTAATGAACAGCCGCATCAGGATGCCATGTTTCTGCGGCTCCTCGTGACGGGCCAAGCGCTGCGCGGACTCGCTGGTCTTGACCTGTGCGCAGTCACTGCGCTCATTGACTGGATTCAGGCTGGCACCAAATACCCAAGCCGTGGAAACCGATTCAATCATTCTGCAAACCTCTATCAAAATACCGGAAGAAAAGACCGCGGCCTCTGTCGATGTTCATGCTGCGCGACGCGCTCATACCATCACGCCCGCGGCCCTGAATCCTTGGTTGTCGTTACGCAGGATCTCCTGGGTGAGCTGGCGAAGCTGGTCGATCACTTTCGCCAGGTCATCGGTGCCGCGCTGGAACAGTTCCTTCTGGTTGTCGGCAACCGTTGCTTCAAGCTCCTGCTCCTTGGCCCACACATCCTGCAGCGACTTGATGGCGAGGGCGATGCCGGTGCCGAATGCAGCCCCGCTTTGTGCCACACCATTGAACGTGTGCAGGGTGGTGTTGCGGGTATCGATGCCGTTCTGCAGATGCTTGACCTCGATACGATTCGAGTCGATCTGTTTTTTCGAGGCCATTGTCACCTCGCCAGACTGACCATATCTGGCGGTATGGTTGGCTTGTTCCAGGCTTTTGATCATGCGCGCATCATCCAGGTTTCGGCTCATGCCGATGGTGCCACTGGCCAACGTGAAAACACTCAACGCACCACTGACAGCCGCCGAGGCGAACAGCGCGTTGCTGGCGGTTCTCATCCAGCCGATCTGTTCCTTGCTGGCCTGCACGCTGACCTCAGCCTGGGTCCTGCGCCCTTGCGCGTTACCGTCGCGCACCTGCATGGCAGCGCGGAGAATGGCCAGCAGGCTCTGAAGATCCTGGCTGCAAGGCATCGCCTGTGGCGCATCCAGGTCGACTTGCCCTGGCCGTGCGCAGATCTTCGCTCTCGCTGCCGGACACGGCATTGCCAGCATCGCCCACAACGGCTGCGCGGCATTGTGTCCCTCGATCAGCGGTGATGGGGAATCCAGGGCGGGCATATGATCGATGTTGGTAATAGACAGATTCATGATTGCTCCTTGATCAAGCGATGACGTTTCGACAGGCGATGTCCGCGCAGGCTTTGTGGCGTGCGCTCAACATTTCCAGCAGTTGCTCGAAGCGTTGCTGCTTCTTTGCGAGTAGTTGTTCAAGTTCCTTGGCCAGTTGCTCGAGATAGCCATGGCCCTGCTCCAGCACCAGGCGCATTTCGGCCAGTTGGGCCTCGCTGCGCAGCGCCAGCCCTTGCATCACCGAACTGGCCGCCTCACCGGCGCCCGACAGCGTGGCGGTCGCCATGCCGGTACCGGTCAAGGTCATCTGCAGCTTGGCCTGGGTGCCCGCGCTGGCAACCGAGGAGCCCCCGCTGGAGGCCACACTCTGGATTTTCTGGCCCACCGACAGGGCAACCTGCGCAGCCTTGCCACTCACCCTGCCGGCCACTTTGGCCGCGACCACTGCAAGGCTGCCGCCACAGGTGAGCACCACCGAGGCAAGGGCCAGGGCGACTTCCACCGCCATCAGCGCAGGCCCGAGGTACTTCATCACTTCTTTGGAGATATGCCCGTCCTCGGCTGTCTGGTTCAACGACATGGACACAACCCCCATGACGCCACCGGCGATCATCAGGGCGCCCGCCACGGCGCCCAGGCCCGTCGCAACCATCACCGTGCCGACCACGATGGACACGATGGCCGCTGCCCAGCCGAAGACCTTGGCAAAAACACTCGCCGTGCCGGCGTCCTGATGGCGCTGCCTCACCTCTGCCATTTTCTGCGCGTTGAGCGCCATCTGCTGGCGGTTCTGCTCGGTCATCTGCCGAACTTGCTGCAGGTTGAGTTCGGTCTGGCGGGCGCCCAACCGGCTCAGCAGTTCAGTGAGGCGGATATCCAGCTCGGCATCGGAAATCTCTCCGGCGAGCTGCCCGAGTATCAACGCTCCGACATCGGGTAGCGTGGCCAATGCCGGCTGCATGAAGCGCCCGGGGTCGACACTTTTATCGAGCAGGCCGTGAAGGTCGCGTCCGGTTGCCAGGGATTCCTGAATCACCGGAGGGTCCAACCTGACATTACGATCAGGCCGGGATGGCGTGGCTACCGAGGCCATACCGGTATCGCCTGGCAAGCGGACGGCCGTGCCCGTCATTGGCGTTTCAATCTCGCTTGCAGCCGCGATCACCCGCGCTTCAGTGACGAAGTGTTCAGTTCGCATGGCTCGCAGCCTCCTTCTGTCGCAATGCCTCAAGTAGCCCCTGTGCCCTGCTCGCCAAACCACCGTGTTCACCGTTCTCTGCCAGCGCCTGCGCGTGTTCGTAGCCGCTGCGGGCCGAAACCAGGTCACCCAGATGCTGTTGGCATTCAGCGGCATGCAAGCAGAAACGTGGGTCGTGCGGTGCAAGCATTGCGCCGTAGGCGTAGGCCGGTAACGCCTCCTGATAACGCTGCAACGCCTGGTAGCAGGCTGCCACCCCGAGAAATGCCCGGGCGTCGTAGTGGTCGAGCGCCGCCAGCCCCTTGAACATCGTCAAGGCATCCTCCAACCGCCCCGCCTGGTAGAAGCCGAATGCCTGGGCATAGAGCGTTTCAAGCTGTGCCGCGCCAATCCCGCGCAACATGGCGAACGTGCCGCCCTCAGCGAAGAAACCTTCGATCGCCTCGGCCTCGATGGCATCGGCGCCTGTCTGTTGTGCTGCAGTCATCAATCACCTCAGTTCTGCATAATCTTCGACAGCATCGAGAACCACGTCTCGACGAACTTCATCATCACCTCGGTGGAGGTGGTGTACCGCGACCCCACGTCATTGAGCAGCGTGGTCTGCTCGGTCACCTTGTCGTTGACGATGCGGGTGCGATCGCTCAAGGCCTGGGAGAAGTTGGCCAGCGGGTTGTTGTCCTTGTGCCAGCTATATTGCGATTCCAGGCCATCCATCGGTCCGCTGACCCTGTGTGGACGACGATCACTGCCGTTGGGCGAAATGCCAGTGGGCGTGTCTGCCAGGAACTGCCGCACCGTCACGGCTGCATTGCCGTACGACGCAAGCAATCGGCGTTCAGGGCTGGTTTCCCAGGCAGCCGCATCCAGGTCGTACAACTTCGGGTCGAAGAGGTTGAAGCCCGGGTCCTGAAGATCGAAGGTGCCCTTGGCTGCCATGACCACGTTGACCTTGGACTGGATCACGCTGAAGATCTTCAGCTCCGCGGTGAGGCTCTTCAGTTGCTCGCTGAGCTCGGTACGCTCGGCTTTCTGCTTGCGCATGCGCAAACCCATCGCCGCCATTACCAGCTCGTCCATGCGTAGCCGTTCGCCCAGGTTCACCAGCTGCACGGGTGCGCCCGGCAACCACGCCGCATAGGCTTCCAGCAACTGGATCAGCGCATCGACAGGCTGGTCGGGCAGCGGATGCGGCAGCAGGCTGTCGAAGTAGGGTCGGCTCTGCGCCAATCGCGCCTGCCCCTCGGGGCCCAGCAAGGTCTCTATGACCTGGCGCCGGTACTCGCGGCTCAAAGGCAGGCCTTGACCATCCGCTGCCGTGATCGTGTTTTGGTCGAGAAACCGCTCCACCCTCTGAATGTCCACCCAGATCGGCGGGGGGGCCACGCGATCGACAGGCGGCAAGGGCGCAGGGCGATTCAATACATCGATAGAACTGCTCATCATCTGCTTCCGATTGGCTGGTTACCCCGTCTCGAGGCGAGCCTGGCCATGACCAGGTCGAGGTACCGACAGATGCAGTCTAATGAGGCGGTGGCGGTCGTTCCGTCAGGCCCGGCCGCGATTTTGTAGTTCAGGGGTACGGTTTCTGACGCCAGAATGGCGTCAGCCAATGCGCCCCAGTGGCTGGATGTTGATCTGCGTGGTGAGTTCCTGAAAGGACAGCACAGGCAAGTCGGAATAAACGCCTTCGACCAACTTGCGCACATAGCGCCGGATGTCCATGGACACCACGAGCACGGGCCTTGCCTGGGCTTCATGCAGGTTGCCCACCGCAGCTTTGACCTGGGCGAGAAAGGCATCGCTCTGCGCAGGTTCCAGGGCCAGGTAGCTGCCGGCGCTGGTCTGGCGGATGCCGTTGCGGATCATCTCCTCGACCGCCGGGTCGAGCAGGTAGGCCGGCAGCAGGTTGTGGCCACTGGCGTACTTGTAGCAGATGTAGCGCTTGAGGCTGCTGCGCACATATTCGGCCAACTGCACCACGTCCTTTTCCTTCTGCCCCCATTCGACCAGGGCCTCGAGGATCGAACGCATGTTGCGGATCGAGATGCCCTCGCCCACCAACCGCTGAAAGACCTCGTTGATTCGCTGCAACGGCAGGATCCGCTGTACCTCCTTGACCAGCTCACCATAGCCCTGCTCCATCTGCTCCAGCAGGTAGCGGGTCTCCTGGATGCCGATGAAATCCCCGGCGTATTCGCACAAGACATGGGACAGGTGCCAGGCAAGTACCTGGTCGACTGCCAGGAAGGCACAGCCGGCACGCTCCAGGCAATCACGCAGGTCCTGCTCCACCCAAAGGCTGGCACGCCCAGGCAACAGCGCTTGGCCCTCTACGTAGGGCACGCCGACAAGCGCCAGCTGAGCTGGCTGCTCTTGAACCAGCAGATACCCAGGCATCAGTTCGCCTCGCGCCACCGGCACTTCCTGCAACAGGATGCGGTACTCCCCAGGGCCAAGCGCGCTGTTGAAACGCAGGCGGATACCAGGGAACGGCACGCCATGGTCCAGGTAGAGCGCCTGGCGGACCCGTGCCAGTTCATCGTTCAACGAGGCGGCCTCCAGGGCGGCTTGCAACTCGCTGTCCACATCGATGAGCAAGGGCACCGTCAGGGCAAAGGCCTGCGGGTCGGCGCCCATCTTCGCCTTGCCTGCGGGTTTCAGCGCTGGCGCGCCGGCACCATTGGCCAGCAACGCCGGCAGACCGCCACTGTGCTGCTGGTCAGCCTCTTCGACACGCCGCTGGCGGAGCGCCCACCAGCCACCGCCCCCGACCATCAACGCGAGAATGAAGAACGTGACTGTCGGGAAGCCCGGGATGAGACCGAACAACCCCAGCAAGGCGCCACCGATCAGCAGCGCCTTGGGCTGCGCCATGACCTGGCTGCCGATATTCGCCCCCAGGTCATGGGCGCCTTGACCGTCACGGGTGACGATGATTCCCGCCGTGATGGCGATCAACAACGCCGGCACCTGGCTGACCATACCGTCACCGACGGTGAGTACCGCGTAGAGCTGCAGCGCGTCACCCGCGCTCATGCCCTTCTGCATCACGCCGATGGCCAGCCCTGCCAGCAGGTTGACGATGATGATCAGCAACCCGGCGATAGCGTCGCCCTTGACGAACTTCATCGCGCCATCCATGGCACCGAACATCTGGCTGGCCTTCTCCACCTCGCCGCGGCGCTCACGGGCTTCGTTGACGTCGATGACGCCGGCGCGCAGGTCGCCGTCGATGCTCATCTGCTTGCCCGGCATGGCGTCGAGGGAAAACCGCGCGCTGACTTCCGCCACCCGCTCGGCGCCCTTGGTGATGACCAGGAACTGCACGATGGTGATGATCAGGAACAGGATGCAGCCCACCACCAGGTTGCCGCCCACCACGAAGTCGCCGAAGGTCTGCACGATCTGCCCGGCATCGGCCTCCAGCAGGATCATCCGCGTGGTACTGATCGACAGCGCCAGGCGGAACAGCGTGGTGACCAGCAGCACCGAGGGGAACACCGAGAAATGCAGCGGCGAGACCACGTACACCGACATCATCAGCAGCACTACGGCGATGGTGATGTTCAGGGCGATCAGCAAGTCCAGCAGCAGGGGCGGCAGCGGCAGGATCATCATGAACACCACCGCCAGCAACATCACGGCCAGCATCAGGTCCTTGCGTGCGCCGATCTGGCCAAGTATTCGGGGCAGCTGATTCATGGGCATGCCTTGCGCCGCTGGTACTCGGCATAGGTGGCCTGGGCCTGCTCCAATCGGCCGGCCATTTGCTGTGCCTGGCTCAGGCACAGCCACAAGGGCGGCTGCAGCTCGCCCGCGTCACGCAGCGCCAGGCACTGACGTTCGGCCCCCGCCCAATCGCCCAGCTCCAGCGCCACCACCACTGCGGCTCGACACCCGGCGCGATGCTGGGGATCGGCGCGCAACAGCACCTCCAGCAACACCCGCGCCCGTTCGGGCCAACCGCATTGCAGATGCAACCAGGCCAACAACTGCAAGACATCCTGCTGTTCGTTCGACAATTTCATGTATTCACACCTTGAGCAGGACGTTAACGCAGCACTCCAGCGTACGGCGGTCGGCCAGTAGCGCTTGCACCAGTGCCGCCGCCTCTGGGCACCCGGGGGCCTGCGAGGCAAGCAGCTGTTCCACCAGCGAGCCCAGTGCTCGGGTGAAATGCTGCGGGTTGTAAAGGCTACGCAGTTCATGTTCGGGCCTGGCGTACGCCAGACGCAGGCGTGCCGCCTGATGCTGCGGGTACAGCTCACGCAAGTGCGCCTGCAACGGCTGCCCCGGCATAGGCAGAGCGTCGCATTCTGGCTGGGCAAGCGCCGCGTCGGCTGGCGCCCACGGCAGCGAGAAATCATGGGCCTGCCCGGCCAGCTCGATAACGCTCATGCTGCCAACACCTCGGTGCGTACCCGCGTCAGCAAGCGATAGGCCCGATGCAAGGCCTGCTCGGTCAAACCGTGTTCGTCGAGGCCTGCCAGCAGCACCAGATGATCGTTGGCAAGCAGACCACAGCGCAGCAGGCAACCACAGGCCTGGTGTTCGTACACCTGCCTGAGCGCACACCGCATGGCGCGCTCGAACATCGCCCCGTGCACGGAAAAATCCAGCCACAGCGTCAACTGCCCTGCTAGCCGTTCGAGCTGCAAAACGCCTGCACCTGGCAACTCCAGGCGCAGCAAAGGTTCCTGCGGTTGCGCTGGCGCCACACCCAAGTCGCGACAGAACTGGGCCACGGCTGCCGTGCAAAAGCCCATGCTCATGCCTCCCGCGCGCCGCACAGCATCGCCTCCTCATCGTCGACGGCCTGGTCCATGGCCAACTGCCAGACTGCCAACAGATGCTCGCGTTGCGCCTCGTCACTGAATACTTGCACGGGCAGCAGACGGAAGATCCGCTGTAACTCCCGCAGGCACTGGATACGTTGCACCTGCGGGCCAAGCGGCAACGCCGCGAGCAGGCGCTGGATGTCCTGCACCGTTGCCCAGCGTTTGTCGATCAACGCCAGCAAGTCGCTGACCAGGTCAGAAGGTCCGTACGCCACTGGGCTCTCCGGCAAGCTGGCGGAACAGCGCGACAGTGTCGCCTTCCAGTTTCTTGAGCGCCTGCACCAGCTTCATGTCGCTGATGACCTGTTGCAGCCGGTTACTGTCCAGGCTCGAGGACGGCCCATTGATATGGCTGGCCAGGCCGTTGAGCATGAACTGCGCGATGTCGTCGATGGCGGCATCGCCAAAGCGCGCACGCAGCTCATCCCAGGCATGCCTGAGCCCGCGATAGTCGCACAGGAAATCGCAGTACACGCCGCGCAACGCCACCACTTCGGCCACCCCCTGCGCCTGCGTTGCCTGGGCCAGCGGACCGATCTCGATGCCCAGCTCGATCGCCTGGCCATGGGTCTGCGTCAAGGCTGCCATGGCCTGGTCCAGCTGGCCGGCCAAGCCATGCGCATCGACCGTCGTGCCCAACGCGTCGCGGGCATAGGCCAACGCCAGGTAGCGATGACAGGCCTCAGCAGAAAATCCATCCAGGCGGGCCTGCAGCTCACCCGGAGTCAGCTGAGGGTGCTGGCGCAACCAGGCCACCAGCTCATCCAGTGATCGACGCTGCACATCCGGCACCTTGGCCAGCATGGCCTCGGCCTCCTGGCCCGCGCGCAAACCCAGCTGGCGCGCATCGGTGACGCGGCTGCGGGTACTGAGCCGCGCGTTGGCCAGTGACGAGAACGCCATGGACACCTCCTCCGCCATGCTGGCCTGCTGCGCCATCGGCGCCACCTGCCGCGCTTGCAGGACCGACTGCCCCTGCGCCTCCCAACCGGGCAGCATGGCCAGTCCCGGTTCACTGCGTAAAAAGCCGACGCCTTCGCTCATCCCCACCTCGTCGTCGCATCAAAGAATGAGCGCCATGCTAGAGGTAAGCCCTGTGCCCCTCTGTTGCCACTGGCCGCTTCTTTTTAGCCTTTCGCCAGGCGCGACAGCGTCCGACCGAAAACTAAAAACATGCGCCTCACAGTGAAATCCGCTGCGCGGCAGGCTACCTAGAATGGCGCCCATCATTCGCGCTGCAACCTTTCCCATGCCGCCATCGCTGCTCCAGACTCCCCAGGCCCTGCTGGCCGCCGTGAACAACGCCACACTGGTGCAAGCCAACGGCAAGGTCACCCAGGTCACCGGCACCTTGATCCGTGCACTGGCGCCCGGCGTGCAGGTCGGCGAACTGTGCCGGCTGCGCAGGCCGGGCGGCCTGCCTGAACTGTTGGCCGAAGTCATCGGCCTGCAGCAGGACCAGGCGCTGCTCGCTCCGCTGGGCGACATGCAGGGGCTGTGCACGCGCACCGAGGTATGCCCCACCGGCGGCATGCACCGCGTGGGTGTAGGCGAGCATTTGCTGGGGACGGTGCTGGATGGCCTGGGCAACCCGCTCGACGGCAGCCCGCCGGCTTCACCACAAGCCTGGTACCCCGTGCATAGGGACGCGCCATCGCCACTGAGCCGCAAGCTGGTCGATACCCCGTTGAGCCTGGGTGTGCGCTGTATCGATGGCCTGCTCACCTGTGCCGAAGGGCAACGCACAGGCATCTTCGCCCCCGCCGGTGGCGGCAAGAGCACCCTGCTGGCCACGCTGCTGCGCAACGCCGAGGCAGACGTGATCGTGCTCGCCCTGATCGGCGAGCGCGGTCGCGAGGTACGTGAATTCATTCACCACGAACTCGGCGAGCACGGCCTGCGGCGTGCGGTGCTGGTGGTCGCGACCTCCGACCGCCCGGCCATGGAGCGCGCCCGGGCGGCCTTCGTCGCCACCAGCGTCGCCGAATATTTCCGCGACCAGGGCAACAAGGTCCTGTTGCTGATGGATTCCCTGACCCGCTTCGCCCGGGCCCAGCGGGAGATCGGCCTGGCCGCGGGCGAACCGCCGACCCGGCGCGGCTTTCCGCCTTCGGTGTTCGCCCAGTTGCCGCGCCTGCTGGAACGCGCCGGGCAATCGGCCAAGGGCTCGATCACCGCACTCTACACGGTGCTGGTGGAAGGCGATGACCTGAACGAACCGATCGCCGAGGAAACCCGCTCGATCCTCGATGGCCATATCGTCCTGTCACAGGCCCTGGCAGCCGCCAACCACTACCCGGCCATCGACGTGCTGCGCTCGGTCAGCCGGGTCATGCACCAGGTCGTCAGCCCGGAACACCGTGCCGCCGCCGGACTACTGCGCGAATGGATGGCCCGGTATGAGGAAGTCGAACTGCTGCTCAGGATCGGTGAGTACACGCAGGGCCAGGATCCACTCGCGGACCAGGCCATCGGCAAACGCGAAGCCATCCGCGCCTGGCTGTGCCAGCCCCCCAACGAAAACGTCTCGCTGCGGCAGAGCCTCGACCAACTACTGGAGATCACCCGGTGCCCCTGACCGCCCTTGCGAAAATCAAGCAACGCAGACTTCAGCGGGCCGAGCGTGAAGCGCGAAGCCAGCTGGCCCTTCTACAGGCGACAGAGCAAGCCGAGGCACAGGCCGTCGCTGCGCACCTGGCGTTTTGCCGCGGGTCCCGCGAAGAACAACAACGCCTGTTCGCCGCGCATGTCGGCCAGTTGACCGACTGTCGTGCCTTGGAGCACTGGCGCCGGCAGGTCGGCCTGCTCGGTGAGCGCGAAGCGAGCCTGCATGGGCAAGTCGTTGCCTGCAAGGCTGCACTGGCGCGCCAGTACACGGCACATCAGCAGGCCCAAGCGCAGCTCGCCCAGACCCGAAAAAAAAGGGACAGTTTCGTCCAACTGCGGGACCAGGCACACCTGCGTGCCACTCGATTGGCGGAGCGCAGGCAGGAGTTCGAGTTGGAGAAGCACTGTTTACACGGTGGCTTGCAACCATGAAGACCCTGCCTGTGCCTGCCTTACTCCCCCCCTCGACTGACACGCCTCGCTCGCCTCCCCGGAACAGCCAGCGGCTGTTGTTCGAACAGCTGCTGCTACCCCCGCCAGACAGGCAGGGCATCCCTCGGGAGCCTGACCATCTGGGCCTTGGCTACCCATTGGTGCCCGCCCTGGCCCGGGCAGACCACTACCCACCTGTGCTCGAACCACCCGCACTAACCGAGGACTCGGTCAGTCATCTGTTCACCTCGACGAAGCCCGAGGAGACCGAGACGCACCAGCCGACCGGCCCAAGTTTGCCCGAGGCCAGGCATCAAGATGTTCGCGAGCACACCGACAGCCTGCCGGGTCGTCTGCAACCCCATGAAAGCGCCATGCCGGCCCCGGTTCATGCCATGACCTGTGAACGTGCAGTGGTTGAGAGGGTACTGTCCTGCCCAGGCGTATCACCCACCCAAGATCTGCAGGCACTGGTGGATCGTCTGCAGCTGCAAGTGCTCGGTTGCAAAGCCGACAACCGCGAACTGACCCTGCTGCGTGCTCGGCTGCCGCAGTTGGGCCCTGTCGAGGTGCAGATGCGCCATGTCGGCTCAGGCTTGCAGGTAGAGGTCCAGGCCGCGCCAGCGAGTCTGCGACAGTTGCAGGTGGCCTGCGCGGACCTGCTTGATCGTCTGCAACGGCTGGATCCTGCGCAGCAGGTCAGCCTCGGTTTTGCCGCCAATGGCGGCGGTGAGCAGGGCTCACGCAACCGGCGCCACGTGCTCGACGAGTGGTGGCCCGAACCATGAACCCTGCGAATTTCCCATCCGCTGCCCAACAGGAGCTGCACCTGCAGCGACTGCTGAGCCATCGCCAACGCAACTATGGCGACGCAGAGCGCCAGGCCTTGCTGAACATCGCCGCTTGCGAGGGCGACCCCGACCTGGCCGTGCTGGTCGATTGGCAGGGCGTGCCGGTGCGCCTGCTTTGCCGGCGGCAGCATCTGGCGCAATGGCTGGCGCCGCATTTGCAGGAAGCCGACTTCGCCAGCCTGCCGGCGCCAGTGCAACTGGCGTTGCTGCAACGGGACAGCCCTTGGCTTCCTGGCCTGCAATGCCTGGGTATAGAACCGGCAGGTGTCTGCCGGGGCACGCCCTGCCTGCAAGTATCGCTGAAGCATGCCGCCAGCACGCTGACCTGCTGGCTGCAGGGCGATTCTGAGCGCCTGCTGGCCACCTTGCCGAGACGCCCAATGCGCGAACGTCTGAACATCGCGCTGAACCTCTCGTTGCAATGGCGCCCCCTCGAACTGTCGCTGCACGAGCTGCGTGGCCTCGGTACCGGCGACATCCTGCTGCTACCCGCCGCCGCGCCAGTATCACCCCGGTTGCTCGGCGTGCTCGACGGCCACCCCTGGGCAGAACTGCTGCTCGACGACACACATCTGGAGCTAGTCCGCATGCACGATTCGTTACCGCTGCCCGATACCGCACTGGGGGAACTGGAGCAATTGCCCATTGCGGTCAGTTTCGAAGTCGGTCGCCAGACCCTGGACCTGCACACACTGTCGACCCTGGGGCCAGGCGCCCTGATCGAGCTGCACAGCCCGCTGGCGGCCGAGGTGCGCATTCTTGCCAATCAGCGCTGTATCGGCAGCGGCCTGCTGGTGCGCATCGACGGTCGTCTCGGGGTGCGTGTGACCCGGCTGCTGGAAAACGACCCGACATGATCCAGCTGCCGGACGAACTGAGCCTGATCCTTGGCCTGGCGCTGCTGTCGCTGGCCCCTTTCATCGCAGTCATGGCTACCTCGTTCCTGAAGATGACCGTGGTCTTCTCGCTACTGCGCAACGCCCTGGGTGTGCAGCAGATCCCACCCAACATGGCCTTGTATGGCCTGGCGATCATCCTCAGTATCTACGTCATGGCGCCGGTAGGCATGGCCACCTACGACTACCTGAATGCCCATGAGACGGCCCTCGGTGACGCACCCTCGATCGAACGTTTTCTCGACGAGGGCCTGGCACCGTTTCGCGCGTTTCTCGACAAGCATGTCAATGAACGCGAACGCGCCTTCTTTCTCGACAGCACCCGCCAGTTGTGGCCCAGCCGCTACGCCGAACAGGTCGATGGCAACAGCCTGCTGGTCCTGCTGCCCGCGTTCACCATCAGCGAATTGACCCGGGCCTTCGAGATCGGCTTCCTGATCTACCTGCCGTTCATCGCCATCGACCTGATCATTTCCAACATCCTGCTGGCCATGGGCATGATGATGGTCTCGCCAGTGACCATCTCGCTGCCGTTCAAACTGCTGCTGTTCGTCCTGCTCGATGGCTGGGGGCGCCTCTCCCACGGCTTGGTGCTGAGCTACGGGGGCTGAGATGAGCAGTACCGAAGTCCTGCACTTCGCCAGCCAGGCGCTGTGGCTGATATTGATCCTGTCCCTGCCGACAGTGCTGATGGCCGCGCTGGTGGGCACCCTGGTGTCGCTGGTCCAGGCGCTGACCCAGGTGCAGGAACAGACCCTGGGCTTCGTCGCCAAGCTGGTCGCGGTGGTCGTTACCCTGTTCGTCACGGCCGACTGGATGGGCAGCGAGCTCTACCGCTACACCGACCTTGTGCTCGAGCGGATCCTGTGGGTGCGATGACTGCCCAGGCCCTAGAACAGGCCCTGCTGAACTTCAGCCTGATCCTGCCCAGGCTGTTCAGCTGCTTCATCGTGCTGCCGATCCTCGGCAAGCAGGTACTGGGCGGCGCATTGGTACGCAATGGCGTGGCATGCTCATTGGCACTATTCATCTACCCCAGCGTGGCGGGCACGCTGCCGCCAGGCCTGGATGGGCTGCAACTGGGGCTTCTCATCGGCAAGGAAGTGCTGCTCGGCTTACTGCTCGGTTTCATCGTGTGCATCCCGTTCTGGGCGCTGGAGGCCTGCGGCTTTCTCATCGACAACCAGCGCGGCGCGACCCTGGCGTCCACCCTCAACCCGTTGCTGGGCAGCCAGACCAGCCCCACCGGAGCACTGCTGCTGCAGACCCTGGTCACTCTGTTCTTCACTGGCGGCGCCTTCCTGGGACTGCTCGGCGCATTGCTGGGCAGCTACGCCAGCTGGCCGGTGGCAAGCTATTACCCACAGATCAGCGGACAGTGGAACGCGTTCTTCCTGGCCCAGTTCGGCTACCTGATGACCCTGTGCATGCTATTCGCCGCCCCCTTGCTGATCGCCATGTTCCTCGCCGAGTTCGGCCTGGCGCTGGTCAGCCGCTTCGCTCCGTCGCTGAATGTGTTCATCCTGTCCATGCCAATCAAGAGCCTGGTCTGCAGCGCATTGCTGGTGCCTTACCTGTACCTGCTGATGGAGCAGGCCCAGGATCAGCTGTTCAGCGCGCTGCACGCGGTGCGCCTGCTCGGTCCCTTGCTGGAGCAGCCATGAGCACGGAGAAGACCGAACATCCCACTCGGGCCAAATTGCGCGATGCACGGCATAACGGCCAGGTGGTCAAGAGCAAGGAACTGGTATCCAGCATGCTGATCCTGAGCCTGGCCGTGCTGCCCCTGGGCTTTCCCAACTACTTCCTCGGCCACCTGCAAGCGCTGATGCTGCTACCCGATCCCCTGCTCCACCTGCCTTTTAGCCAGGCATTGGAGCTGATGCTGCAGCAGTTGCTGCACGAACTGCTGTGGCTCACCCTGCCGTTCCTGCTGACCACGTTGATTGCCGCCAGCGCGGGCAATCTGCTGCAGACCGGCTGGGTGTTCAGCACGCAATCGCTCTCACCCGACCTCAAGAAGGTCAGCCCGGTGGAGGGGATGAAACGAATCTTCTCGGTCAGGAACCTGCTCGACTTTTTCAAGTCTTTGCTCAAGGTGCTGTTGCTCGGCGCACTGGTGCTCGGCCTGCTCAGCGACAACCTGCACGCGTTGCTGAGGGTCCCACTGTGCGGCATCGGCTGCATCCTGCCTGTGCTGGGTAGCCTGCTGGGCCAACTGATCGGCGTCTGTGCCATTGGCCTCATGGCGATTTCAGCGGCCGACTACGGCCTGGAGCGCAGGCAGCATCACCGGCAGTTGCGCATGAGCAAGGATGAGGTCAAGCGTGAGCACAAGGAGATGGAAGGCGCGCCGGAGCTCAAGCGCGAGCGCCGCAAACGCCACCGTGAACTGCAGCAGGGGACGTTGCGTGCGGACGTCAGGCGTTCATCGGTCATCGTCACCAACCCGACCCACATCGCCGTGGGCCTGCGCTACAAGGCCGGGGAAACCCCGTTGCCGCTGGTCACCCTGAAGTACACCGACGAGCAGGCCCTGCGGGTGCGCCGGATCGCCGAGGAAGAAGGCGTGCCGGTGCTGGAACGCATCCCCCTGGCGCGGGCGCTGTTCGCGGACAGCCTGGAGGAGCAATACATCCCCGGCGAGCTGATCCAGCCGGTCGCCGAGGTGATCCGCTGGTTGCAGGCGCAAGAGCAGGCGCCGCCGGTCTGAGCAGGATTTGCCCGTTCCTGCAGGCTTTGGGGGCAGGTGCTATACCAAGATCCCACGCTGCGGCAATGGCCGGCGCACGGGCAAGATGTCCTCCCGCACAGACGGTCGAGCAGGCTGACGAAGCTGCGCCCAGAATACCTGGAGCAGCGCATCACGCTCCTGGTCATCGCGGATAGCCCGCGCAGCGGCGGCCAGCACCGCCCCATTGCCATGTTCGAGCGGGTTCATGCGTATGCAGCCTCATTTTCAGGAACTCCTTGCAACAACGCCCGCTGCAAAGCGCTCAGTTGCCCCTCGATGCTGGCGTCGATGACGCAACCTTCGGTTTCCAGTCGGCAACCACCGCGTGCAAGCCGAGCATCACCGCAGATTTCCAGGGGGCCCGTGTCGGGAAACTGCGCGAGTATTTCATCGATACGCAGGCGAACCTCGGACACCTGGTCAGGGCGCACGTGCAGGATCAACTCCTCCCGTGGGCGAACCTGCGCCATCGCCTGACGTGTGGCCGCGAGCGTCAGCTCGATGTCCGGGTATGCCCCCAGCACCTTGGCCACCGCCTGGTACACCACCTCGCTCATCTGTCGATCGGCCCGGCGATAGAACTCGGCACAGCGCAATCGCACAGTGTGCATCAACGCCGCCTGCTCGACCGCGGCCATTTCCAGCCCGACCTCCCGCCCAAGCCGTTGCTGTGCCTCAAGCACTGCATCGGCCTGGGCATCGATGTCGCTGGCCCGCTGGTGGGCGCTTTCGGTCAATGCGCCGGCGTCGAGAAAGCGCTGGTAGTCGGCGCCGCGCAACACGGTACAGCCTGGTTCGACCATCGGCCGGCAATCATTCAGTTCAATAAATGGCAACATTCCGGGCTCCTGTCTCGGGCCACTTTCAGGCAAAGGGTGCGCGCCAGGACGCGCTGATCGTCGCTCATCGGCCAGGTCGGCAATGCCCCGGTGCCAGGCAGTCGCAGGGCCAGGCGCCGGGCAAAACCGGGATCGGTACACCCGCTGGCCTGTAGCCAGAACGCCAGACCCTGCACGGGCAGCTCCACGTCCAGGGCGCCGCTTGGCAGCGCCTGCTGCCAGCCTGGCGGCCATGGGCCGATGATCAGCCGCCATTTCTCCAGGCAATAGCGCTGGCCTTGATCGTCGAGCACCTGGCGCAAGCGCATCTGGCCGGCTCGGTCGAGAAGTCGCACAATGGCCTGGCCATGCAACAAGCCGCCAACAGTGGCCAGAACACGTTCGAATGCTGGCTGCGGATAGAGGGCCAGCCCACCCAGCCGTTCCGGTATTTCAAAGGGTTCGGCCAGGTCCAGCGCCGACAGCAACCAACCATTGATCGAGCTGTCCCGGCGCCAATGTGGCAAGACCTGGGCCACCTGCCGCAACGGTTCCGGGCAATGAGCCTGGTGCAGGTAACGCGCCGGGCAGTAGCGAAGCTGAAACGGGGTCATGCTCATGCCCGCTGGCGCCACCACAGATACTGCGCGAGATTGCTCAGTACCAGCACCCCCAGCAATGTCCCAATCAGCGCAAGAAGACGCAGGCGCGAACCCTCCATCACATGAATCGACAACAGCGTCGCATGACGCTCCCCCGGCCACAGCTGGCGAGCCTGCGTGGAAGGCACCAGCACCACACTGATGCGGTCGTAGTCGAGGCCTTCGATGCTGTTGCTCAGCAGCTGCTTCATCTGCCCGATGTACAGGTCCAGCGCCGCGTCCGCCGCATGCTTGATGAAGATCGACGCCGAAGCCGCACGGGCCGTTGCACGCAGGCTGTCGCGGGGCTCCGGCAACACCACATGCACCCGCGCCACCAGCACGCCATCGATTTCCGACAGGGTGCGTGACAACTCCTGGGACTTCACATAGGCCAACCGCGCGTGCTCCTCCAGCGGCGACGAAATCAGGCTATCCCGGGGGAACACATCACTGACCGTGGAGAACATCTCCCGTGGGTAGCCCTGGCGCTTGAGCGCGGCTACCGCATGGCCGATGTCAGCCTCATCGATCAGGATCTTCACCTTGCCGTCCTTGTCCTGCGCCTTCACCGCATCGATGCCCTCGGCATCCAGCACCGCGAGCATTTCATTGGCTTCGCGCTGGCCGAGGCCCAGGTACAGCTCGACCTTGCATCCGCCCAGCAGCAGTACCGTCACAAGCAGCAAGCACTGCCATGGATTCTTCACAGTGCACCTACTGGGCTTTCATCAGGGTTTCGATGTTCTGCGTGGTGCGTCCCACGCCCTTGGCAATCAGCTCGACCTGCAGGTTGGTGCGTATCAGTGCCCAATGGGCATCCATCAATGCCACCGGATCACCCACCCCCGAGACCAGGCTGGCATGCGCGCCCTGCCTGGCTTCGGCATGCTGCTGGCCGAGCTGTGCGACTTTGTGCAACACCCCCTCCTCAGGGCTGCCGGCACTGCTGGATAGCGCCTGCTCGAACTCGGCCACTTGGCGGGAATCGACGGACGGTGCCGCCAGGGACTGCAGATCGGTGACCACTCGGGTCACTTCAGCAATGCCATTCATGAGTCGCCCTCCACCTTGAAGGAATCGTTGAGCAGGTCCATTGCCATGGCGAGCACTTGCAAGCGCTGTTGCTGTGCCAGTGCCGGCACCTGCACGAACTCCAGAGCACCTGCGCCCTGCTCGACCAGGCATGCCTGGAATACAGCAGCGTCCCGAGCGACATGGACGGGCTGCGGGATCGGCGCTATTGGCTCACTCGTCAACAATGAGGTGGTCAACCCGTTCATGCCACCACCTGGGCGCGCATACCCTCGGCAAACCGGATCAGATCGCAATCCTCGCTCTGCGCCATACGCTCAAGGCGCCTTTCCAGCGCCGCCATGTAGCCCAGCTGGCGCTCGCACAGCGCCAGCCACGGGCCGAGGGATGGCCAGGAGGCCTGATTGCCTTCTGCCAGGGCCTCCTCGCAGCGTCCCGCCCCCATCAGGCCGGCGATACGTATCGCACAGGCGGCTTCCCTGGTTTCCGGCTGCCGGGCCAGCCAACGCGCAATCGCCATCGCTTCGTCATGGTGATGGTGCTCGACACCCAGCAAGCCCAGGCGCGCCATCAGATTGTTCACCGAGTACTCCATGCTCAGAACTTCTGCAGGATGCTGCTGATGGTGTTCTTGAAGGTCTGGCCCAAGGTCGCATCGACCTGGAACACGTTGGACCAGATGTTCGAACGGTGGCGCATGTCGGCCAGCAACGCGGGGTCGTCGCTTTTCTCGTTGAGTTTACTGAGCGACTCGAGGACGGCCTTGTTGGCCTCTCGCGCCTGCTTGACCATGCCTTCGTGGACCATGTCCATGGTGTTGTTGGTACCATCGTGGAATCCGCTGCTGATGCCTGTCATTTCAATGTTCCTTCAGTTTTTTCAGGATGTTCAAGGCCGCTTCAAGGGCCGTTCGCTCGTCGTGCGCTGCCTGGAATGCCGTGGGCGGCAAAGGGCGCGACATCTGCTCGGCGCGGGCTTGCCGCGCTTGCTCCAGCACCCCGTACATCCAGGCGCGTGTTTGTGGGTCACGTGTTTCCTGCAACAGTTCATCCATCATTAATGGAGCGCTCCTTGAGATTGATCGAGTAGTCCTGCCCACCCTTGCGCAAAGTGATCGCCTGACCATCGATCGCCAGGATGCGGATACCGGAAGGCATCAGCGCACCTACCGGATAACGGCGGTTGTCCGTCAGCGTCACATAGGGCACGCGCCCCAGCGACACCGCGCGCACCGGGAAATCGAGTTTCCCGGGCACAGCGGCCCTGCCCTCATCGACCAGCTTCAACAGCGGATGCTCGGCGAATGCCTTGCGGAACTGGCGTTGCAGGTTGAGAAAGTCCTGATGCTGGCGGTCATGCAGTGCCCCACGCAGCACCAGGGTGTCACCGCGGTCCTCCAGGGTCAGGGCATCTTCCAGGCGCCATTCGCGCAGCAGTTGGGCCAGGCGCGTCCGGGCCTGTGGAACGGGCAGGCTGTGTGGCACGACCTGGGGATCGGCTGTGTCCGCTTTACCCTGTGCTTCGGCCTCTGGACTCAGCAATCGAGTGAGCAACGCCAGCAACAGCAGCACCCCGGCGCCGGGGACCATGAACCAGCCGGCCCGCAATCCGGGCCGGGGGATCGACTCGGGAAGCCGCTCGGCAAAGACTTCGCCCTCTGTACAGAATGCCCAGCACAACGGACCACAACGCTGGATGGCAAGTGCCTGCAACTCGACGTCTGCCGCTAACGTCACCCCGGCCTGTGTCGGTGGTTCGCTGGCGCCCCACTCCAGCAGGCGTACCCCGCCAGGCCCGACCATCAGCACCAGGTGGATAGCGGCGATCCCTGCGTCCACCAGCACCAGATCGGCTTGCACCGGGTCGGCGCCGATGACTACCCGGCCAGGTGCCAGGGACACCTCGGCCCCCGCATTCAGGCCACTGTAGACCCGCAGTTTCCAAGTCATTTCAAGAGCGCTCATCACGGACAGGACCTGACTTCAAGCCATTGCCGACACTTGCGAGCCCCGGGTCAATCAGCTTCGGCTCGATCAGGAACAGCCGAACCGAGCGGCGCGTGCTGCTGGACTGATAACGAAACAAGGCGCCCAGGAACGGAATGTCCCCCAACAGCGGGACCTTGCGCAGGCTCTCGCTCGACTCGTCGCGGTGGATGCCACCAATCATCAGGCTCTGCCCCAGGTCGACCCGGGCCAGCGTGTCGATGACCGTGCGACTGATGGTGGGTATACCATCGGGCCCTGTACTGTTGGGTTTCTGGCTGCCGTCCTCGATATGCAGGCTCAGGCTGATTTCCGGCCGGTCCGCACTGCGGATCAGACGTGGGGTCATCTTCAACAGGGTGCCGTAGGTGATCGCCTTGAGCTCGGCGACGCGTTCTCCCAGCACCCGCACATAATAGGTTTCGCTGTGGTCTATCACCGCCAGGGTGTTCTCCTGGGTCAGCAAGGTCGGCCGCGACACCACCTGGGCGCGCCCCTCGCCCTGCATCAACGTGACCTTGGCCAGCAGCCGGTCCACGCCCCGGCTGTCGACCAGGCTGCCGGCAAGCGTGCCCTGCGCCTGGCCTGCGCTGGTGCGAATGTCGATCAACTGGTGCTTGCCGGTACCTATGCCAACCTGCCACTCCACCCCCAGCTCCGCCAGGTGCTCGGCATTGATGTCGAGGATCGTCAGCCCCACCTCGATGCGCGCCGCCGGACGGTCCAGCGCCGCCACCAAACGCCGGTACATGGGCATGCGCTCTGGGTGGTCACGCACGATGATGGCATTGAGCGACGCTTCGGCCTGGACAACGGCTTGACTGGAGCGAACGGGCGCCCCCTGTGCCACAGCCTGACCTTCGACCGCGCGTACATCGGCGTTCGTCAGTACCCGAGAGAGGAGCGTGGCCACCCCGGGTACCGCCACCTTCTGGTCGCGATAATCGATTTCACGGTCTTCGGCTACCGCATGCCTGAGCGCGATCACCTCGACGCTCAGGCTGCCACCGCGTTCGTCCTGCAACACCGCCTGCTGCTCCAGGGCCTTGGCGGTCTGCTCGACGCGATCAAGGTAACGCGGCGGGCCCGAGACATACACCAGCTGCCCACCCGCCGCGGCGCGCCAGGCGAAGCGCGACGTCCAGCCGCCAGCCTCCTGCAGGGCGGCGCGCAATTGTGGCTCGCGCACTTTGTCCAGGTGAACAAGGCGGGTCTGTAGTTCGCTGGACTTGCCGACATGCAGCACTGCGCCGTCGTAGTACCAGGCCAGGTTGAACAGTACGGCGACCTGCTCCAGAAACGCCTCCGGGTCCGGCTGCTCGAACGTGGCGCTCACCTGGTCCCTGACCTTGTCGCTGACCACCACCGCCCCCTGGTAGTTGGCGGCGAAGTTGCCCAGCAGGTCACGCAGGCTCTCGCCCTGGGCAACGTAGTGGAAAGGCTCCTGGGGCCAATCCAGTGACTCGCCCTGGGCCGCAAGGCTGGCCAACAGCGCCGTCACACCGACGGCAAGCGACCTCAAGGCAGCCATACGCGAGCTCCCCGGTGGGTCGCAGGCACTGGATCGGCATGTTGCTCGCACAGGAGAGCGAGCAGGTCGACCTGAGCACCCAGCACGTGATCCACGATGTCGAGATCGCCCTGGGCCAGGTCTACCTGCGCTTCAAGCAGCGGCTCTCCCGCGGGTGTCAGCGCCAGTCGCTGCGGACAGTGCTGCGCCCACACTGTCAGCATGCTCATCAAGCGGCGCAAGGCTTGCGGGTCGAGGCTGGCGCCATGGCCCGCCAGTGACGACAGCGAGCTGCGAACAACCAGTTGCGTGCCTTGCGGCTCGAGCGAAAGGGCACGTCCCTCGATGCACAACTGGTAGCCACCGCGCTCATTGGCCAACCAGGGAGGCATGCCCAACCGTCGGGCCATTTGCTGCAAAAGTGTGTTCATACGGGCATCGTCCGTGCAACGGAGGGAACAGAAGAGTTTGTCAGCCACGGCGAGCATCGCTGGGGGTGCGGCCGAACCGTCGGCGGTAGCTCTGGCTGAAATACGACTGGCTGGAAAAGCCGCTTTCCATGGCGATGTCGACAATGCTCATGCGCGTGTTAAGCAGCAGATGGTGCGCATGGACGATCCTGCGCTCGGTGATCCAGGCCCGGGGCGAGCAGTTGTAGAAGGTGTTGAACAAACTCTTGAACGCCGTCAGGCCCAAGCCGAAGGCCTGGGCGTACTGGTCCAGGCGCCAATCGCGCAGATAGTGCTGTTCCATGAATGCGTGCAGGCGATCGACATGGCGATTGCCCTGTTGCCGCAGTGCCGCCAGCAAGGTCCGCCCCTGCGCTCCGAAAATGAGCAGCAGCAACAGCTCCTCCAGGCGCAGCATCGCCAGCATCGACGAGGTACCTTCGCCCCCGAGCGCCGCCAGGCGGGTCACGCATTCCTGCGCCATCGTGCAGGGTCGCAGCCGGAGGGTACCCACACCTGGCTCGTCACGGCGTTCGAGGTGGGCAAGGTCATTGCCATGACGTTTCACGAACGCCTGCACGAAATTCACATCCAGCGGCAGCCAGAGCACTTCGCATGCCTGCCATTGGCTCGCCACCAGATAGGTGCCGCGCTTGACGAACAGCAGCTCGCCTGCCTGTAGGTGAATGATGTCGTCCTTTTCGCGAAGCGTCAGCTCCCCCACCATCACCGCGTAGAAGCCTTCCTGCCCCTGGGACGCGAACCCCGCCCCGACAACATCCAACTGCCGACCTTGCACACACCAGCCCTCAACTGGAGAAATCCCTTCCACGCGAGGCCATACTTCCCGTAGGACCCTTTACGCACCATCGAGCAGCAGATCGTGCAAGATTCGAATGACCTTGCAGCCCTTGCCCCCCGCGATGCAGCCAGGACCACAGACTACGGCGCCTTCCCACGAATAAACGCAGGGATTGTCCTTGCCGAGAGGGAGGCTATTCGCCATCACTTGTAGGAAATTTATCGACTCTGTAAGGCAATGCGAAGCAAGCCTTCGCCGAACCGCAGGAAGCCCAGCAGTTAAAAAATGGCGACTACACCCAGTATCTTGCAGGGTATGCACTGACTACCGTGGCAAGCCCTTTGATCGAGAGCTCGCCATGTCAGGCACGAACTATGACTATGCATTGACCCAGCTGTACGCTGCCCTGAAGCTGGAGCCCCCAACGACCTTCGAGCCGGTGATCAGCCTGCGGGCAGGGCCTTATGTGTGCAACGTCACCGAGCACCCGGCGGACCACTTGCTGATGTTCATCGAACTTCCCGCAATCGACAACATACGCTGGGGCGAACAAAACCTGTTCTGCCAGGACACCTGCAAGCCTGTGATCGGTGTCGATCCGCTCACCGACATGCAAATACTGTGGAATCGCCAGCCCCTGGCGCAGCTGGACCGCGCCATGGTGCATCACCAGCTGGAGCAACTGGTGCAGGCCGCCCACGATCTGGTGGGTGACGAAACAGCCTGAACGCCGCTCAGTGCTGCCCCCAGACCTGCGCCTCGCTCCAACCCAGCGCGGCAAAATCCTCGGATCGCAGTGAGGCCTCCTCTTCACAGAAGAATTCGTCCAACTGCGGTGGCCTGATCGCCGTATCGCTGAGCATTGCGTGCACCTGGCCGCGATGGTGGATCTGGTGCTCGAACAGGTGTGACAGCAAGCGCAAACGTTGCTCCTGTTGCACCCGGTCCGGTCGCACGATGCTCACATAGCGCCGCAACTGGTCGTCGCGCAATTGCCGGCAATAGGTGATCAGGCGCTGGTCGGCCTGGGCCTGCTGGGCCTGCAGGTCGGTGCAGGTGGCAAAGGGCTGCTCGGGTTGGAAGAAGCGCTCGCCGTCCGGATCCGGCATTTGGCCGCGTTGCTCGCACTCCAGTGCATCCAGATAGAACCAGTCCACCGTCAACAGGTGGTTGAGGGTGGCCTTGATCGACGGGAAGAAACTGCAGCGCGGGGCGACGAACTCGTCCTGGGTCAATTGCAGACAAGCCTTGTACAGGCGGTGGTTGGCCCAGCCATTGTTGTAGGCCTGGGTCAGCAGATGATGCGACAGCGGCTCCATGGTCGGCTCCTTCAGGCGAAGCGTTGCAGTTGCATCTCCCGTAGCCGGCTCAGGGTCCGTTGGTACGGGAACGCCAGATACCCTTGAGTGTAGAGCGCTTCCAGCGGGACCTCGGCCTCCAGGTACAACAACACCCGACGGTCGTAGCATTCGTCCACCAGGGCGATGAAGCGCCGAACGCTGTCATCCTTCGGCGCCAGTGTCGGCAACTGGCGGTCCCCGGCCTCGACGCGGGTGGCCCCATCCTCGGTACCGCGGGCAATTCGCCCGGCCTGCTGGACCCCGCCCAGGGCCGGAATGCCACTGACCAGGATCGCCGGAAAGCGGTCGCACAAGGCCATGAAGTCCATGGCTGCCAGAGGCTGCTCGCACAAAGCGCTGAAGTGGCACCAGAGGGCCTGCGTGCTTCGGCGCAGCACGCCGATCTGCCGGGAGCCAAGCTGCAGCGGCTTGTCGTTGCCTGGGTCGTCCGGGCTCAACTGGCCGAACACCGCCTCGAGCGCGCTCGACCGCCCCGGCTGGCCGACCCAGTAGCGCTGCTGTTGCAGGCCGGGGTGCAAGCGGTGATCCTGCTCCCCCGCCACCGCCAGCACCCGCATGTGCCGCTCGATGGCGGCGATGGCCGGCAGGAACCGCTCGCGGTTGAAGCCATCGCGGTACAACTGGCCGGGCGGCTGGTTGGAGGTGGCGACGATCACCACACCGTGATCGAACAACACCTGGAACAGACGGCCAAGGATAATCGCATCGCCGATATCGCTGACGAACAGTTCGTCGAAACACAACACCCGTATCTCCTCGGCCAACGCCCGGGCCAGGGCCGCGAGCGGGTCGGCGGTGCCATTGAGCTGGAACAGGCGCTGATGAACCCATGCCATGAAATGGTGGAAATGCTGACGCCGGGCCGGCAATTGCAGGCTGCGATGGAACAGGTCCATCAACCAGGTCTTGCCACGGCCGACCGGGCCCCAAAGGTACAGGCCTTGCGTCGGCTGGCCCTGACGCAGGGCGTCGAAGCAGTCCTGCAACGCAGCCACAGCCGCTGCCTGGGCGGGATCGGCGACGTAGCCACGCTCGGCCAGCGCCTTGTGATAAAGGGATTCAGGGGTCATGCCGCGCATGGTACGCCATCGAGGGGCAAGCCCGCTGCCACAACCTTGCTCCAGGCGAGGACGATCAGCCCTCTGTCAGCCCCACCCTCAGCAAGGCGCCATCCTTGGCATCGGTCAGCACGTACAGATAGCCATCCGGCCCTACCCGAACATCGCGAATCCTCGCCTTCAGGTCACCCAACAGTCTTTCTTCATGCACGACCTTGTCGCCATCGAGCTTCAGCCGGATCAACTCCTGTGTCGCCAGCGCTCCGATGAACAGGCTGTGGTCCCAGGCCTTGAACGTAGGGCTGTCGTAGAACGCCATGCCGCTGATGCCCGGCGACTTTTCCCACACATGATGCGGGTCGGCCATGCCAGCGACATGCTTGCCCTTGGCTTCGGGAATCGGCAGCAACGAATAATTGATGCCGTGGGTAGCGATCGGCCAGCCATAGTTCGTGCCCGCCTTGGGGATGTTGATCTCGTCGCCGCCACGCGGGCCATGCTCGTGGGTCCAGAGCTTGCCGGTCCAGGGATTCAGCGCCGCGCCCTGCTGGTTGCGGTGGCCGAACGACCAGATCTCCGGGCGTACGTTGTCGCGCCCGACGAAAGGGTTGTCCTTGGGCACCTCGCCGTCGGGCAGGATGCGCACGATCTTGCCCTGTAGCTTGTCCAGGTCCTGCGACGTGGCGCGCTGGTTGTTCTCGCCCAGGGCGATGAACAGGTAGCCGTCACGGTCGAACACCAGCCGCGAGCCGAAATGGTTGCCTTCGGACAGCTTGGGCTGCTGGCGGAAGATCACCGTGAAGTTCTCCAGGCGCGACCGGTCCTGGGTCAGCTGGCCACGGCCGACGGCGGTACCAGCCTTGCCATCGTTGCCCTCCTCGGCATAGGACAGGTAAACGGTTCGATCCTTGGCGAACTCAGGCGAGAGCACCACATCGAGCAGGCCACCCTGGCCCTCGGCCCAGACCTTGGGCACGCCGGACAGTGGCGGCCCGACCTTGCCTTCAGCGTTGACGATGCGCAGGTTGCCGGGGCGTTCGGTGACCAGCATGTCCTTGCCGCCGGGCAGGAAGGCCAGCGCCCAGGGATTGCGCAGGCCGTCAGCGACAGTACTGACGGTCAGTCGGCCCTCCTCGCTGGGGTACTGCTGTTCTGCGGCGGCCTGCGCCAGCAGGGGGAACAGGCTGGCGGCGGCCAGGGTGGTCAACCAGATGCGTGGCGTCATGCTCGCTTCCTTCGCAAGGGCTCACGGCACGCGCGGTGAATCGCGTGGTGGGCGGGTGGGTTCCAGGTTCGGGGTCTGCTGTTCGCGGCGCAGGTTTTCGCCGTTGCCGATGCCGCGATTATCGAGTGTGGGAGGTCGCGGGTTGGGTTGCGTGGACGGGCCGCGCACAGGCGGCATTGCCGGCACGCTGCCCTGACGGCTGTTGGGATTGGCGCGCATGATCGGGCTGTTGTACGGGTTGTTGCTGTCGTTGGCGGCAATCAGCGGCGGCGCCAAGGGAGCGGCCTGGAGTGGCAAGGCCAGCAACAGGCCGAGGCCCAGGATTGGCAGTGTGGGATTCATGCTTCACCTCCGGTACGAAAAGGCGCGCTCGAAGGTTGGATAGCCTACGGCGCTCAGGGTTCGACGCAAAAGGATGAATTTGGGTCCTGATGTTTCAGTATGCGCCCCCTGGGGCTGCCATGCAGCCCAATCGCCGGCAAGCCGGCTCCCACACCGTGCGTACCAGCCTTGAGCCATGCGCCTTCCTGTGGTAGTCGGCGTGCCGGCGATTGCCGCAGCGCGGCCCTGGCGTTACCCGGCTCTATCAACCTTGTGCCGCGCCGCATACAGGCACAGCATCTCCATCGCCAGGGTCGCGCCTGCCAGCGCAGTGATATCGGCATGGTCATAGGCCGGCGCCACCTCCACCAGGTCCATGCCCACCAGGTTGATCCCACGCAACCCGCCGAGTATCTCCAGCGCCTGTACCGTGCTCAGGCCGCCACATACCGGCGTGCCGGTGCCGGGTGCGAAGGCCGGGTCCAGGCAGTCGATATCGAAGGTCAGGTACACCGGCCGGTCGCCCACCCGCTGGCGGATGGCAGCGACGATCGCCTCGGTGCCCTGGCGATGCACCTGGCGGGCGTCGAGAATGGCAAAGCCCTGGCTATCGTCGTTGGTGGTGCGCAGGCCGATCTGCACCGAGCGCGACGGGTCCACCAGCCCTTCCCGCGCCGCGTGCCAGAACATCGTGCCATGGTCGATGCGCTGGCCCTCCTCGTCCGGCCAGGTGTCGCTGTGCGCGTCGAAGTGCACCAGCGCCAGCGGGCCATGCCGACGGGCATGGGCCTTGAGCAGCGGATAGCTGATGAAATGGTCTCCGCCCAAGGTGAGCATGGCGCAGCCGGCCTCGAGAATGTGCTCGGCATGCGCCTCGATGCTCTGCGGCACCGACCGCGGCGTACCGCTATCGAACGCACAGTCGCCGTAGTCGATCACCGCCAGGTGGTCGAACGGATCGAACGCCCAGGGCCAGTGCCTGGCCCAGGCCTGTTGCACCGAGGCGGCGCGGATCGCACGCGGACCGAAGCGCGCGCCGGGCCGATTGCTGGTCGCGGTGTCGAACGGCACGCCGCTGACCACCACGTCGACACCCCGCAAATCGCGGCTGTAGCGACGCCGGGAGAAACTGGTGATGCCGGCGTAGGTGCTCTCGGCGGCAGTGCCGTAGAGGCTGTCACGGGTGATGGCCTGGTCGTTGTCTTGGGCGAGGTCCACGGTATATCTCCTGTCGTTGTCATTCACTGCCGGCTGCGGAAGGCGGTCCACAGGCGGTTGCGCTGGCGCAGGTCGGCCAGCGCCATGCTGCGGTCGGCGAACAGGCGCTGGCGCACCGCGGCCGGGGGATAGATGTCCGGGTCGTCGCGGATCGCCTCGTCCACCAGCGGCGTGGCGGCCTGGTTGGCGTTGGCGAAGAACAGCGTGTTGGTCAGCGCCGCCACTGAGTCGGGGCGCAGCATGAAGGTGATGAAGGCGCGTGCAGCCTCGGGATGCGGTGCGTCCTTGGGGATTACCAGGTTGTCCTGCCACACCAGTGTGCCCTCACGGGGGATGCGGTAGATCAGCTCGAATGGCTTGCCGGCGCGGCGCGCCTGGTCGGCGGCCATGGCGGCGTCGCCGTTGTAGGTGAGCGCCAGGCACACACTGCCATTGGCGAGGTCATTGATCTGGCGGCCGTTGGCCACGTAGCTGATCGACGGCTGCAGTTGCTGCAACAGCGCCTGGGCTGCGTCCAGGTCGGCCTTGTCCTGGCTGTAAGGGTCCTTGCCCAGGTAGTTGAGGGTCACGCCGATCACTTCCTGTGGCGAGTCCGGCATGGCGATGCCGCAGTCCTTCAGGCGGCTGGCGTACTCAGGCTTGAACAGCAGGTCGAGGCTGTCCAGGGGCACATCGCCCAGGCGCTGGCGCACGGCCTCGACATTCACCCCCAGCCCCAGCGTGCCCCAGGTGTAAGGCACGGCATGGCGGTTGCCGGGGTCGGCCTCGGCCAGCTTGGCCAGCAGGTCCGGGTCGAGGTTGGCATAGCCGGGCATCGCCTGCGCCTCCAGCGGCTGCAGGGCGCCGGCCTTGAGGGCTCGGGCCAGCACCGTGGCCGACGGCACCACCACGTCGTAGCCGCTGCCACCGGTGAGCAGCTTGGTCTCCAGCACCTCGGTGGTGTCGAAGGTGTCGTAGCGGACCTTGTAGCCGGTCTCCTTCTCGAAACGTTCCAGGGTCTGCGGGGCGACATAGTCGGCCCAGCTGTACAAGTTGACGACCTTCTCCTCGGCCTGCAGCGGCAGAGCGATCAGCAATGAAAGCAGGCACAACGTCGAACGCATGGCGGACACCTCGGCATAGGGGTGGATGCCGCCAGCATGCCTGTCGGGTTACATTGCAAAAATGGCAACTTTGCGAAGCTGACATTCACCAGGAGCAATGTGATGCTCGGACAATTGCACGACCCGGACCTGCACCTGCTGCGGCTGTTCGTCACTGTAGTCGAGGCCGGCGGTTTCAGCGCCGCCCAAGGTGTGCTGGGGCTCAGCCAGCCCAGCATCAGCCAACAAATGGCGAAACTGGAGACCCGCCTGGGTTATCGCCTATGCAGCCGGGGCAAGGGCGGCTTCCGGCTGACCGAGAAAGGCGAGTTGCTGTTGCAGGCCACCCGCGGCCTGCTGCTGCAGATCGAGCAGTTCCGCCAGCAGGCCAACGGTGTTGCCGGGCGCTTGCTGGGCAGCGTGCGCATCGGCCTGGCCGAGAACCAGGACCGTGACGTCAGCCTGCGCCTGGCCCAGGCCATCGCGCGGTTTCGCCAGCGTGACGAGAGCGTGCGCCTGGAACTGACCAGCGCGCCACCGGCCGAACTCGAACGCTTGCTGCTGGAGCAGCGCCTGGACTGCGCCATCAGCTACTTCTCCGGCAACCAGGCGGCGTTCGACTACCTGCCGCTGTTCGAGGAGCGCCAGAGGCTTTACTGCGGCAAGGGGCACGTCTTGTTCACCCAGGCCCAGGTAACCCGCGAGCAGTTGCTCGAGGCCGACCAAGTGAGCCACCCCTATCGTTTTCTCAAACAGGGCGAGCCCTTCCAGAGCCGCCACAGCATGGCGGTGGCAGAGCAGATCGACAGCGCCTTGACGTTCATCCTTTCAGGACGACACATCGGCTTTCTGCCGTGCCACTGTGCCGCGCCCTGGGAAGCCCAAGGCCTGTTGCGAGCGTTGGATACCGCGCTGGATTTCGTGGTGCCGTTCACCCTGGCCAGGCATCGCGGGCAAACACCCGGCGAGGCGCAGCAAGCCTTCATGGAAGACCTGCGCATGACATTCAGCTCGCGCTAGGCCCGGAACGTCGGCAGGCCCCGCTTTCATCACCACCGCGCATTTGCGACACTGCCGACTCGCCCGCGCCACGAGGCCTTGATCACCATGTATGCCCGCGTCTGCCTGATCCTGCTGCTGACCCTTGGCCTGAATGCCTGCGCCCTGTTCCAGGGTCGCGACCCGCTGAACATCAGCGTGATCGGCATCGACCCCCTGCCCGGCCAGGACCTGGAGCTGCGCATGGCCGTGAAGATCCGCGTGCAGAACCCCAACGAAACCCCGGTGGATTTCAACGGCATCGCCCTCAACCTGGAGGTCAACGACCAGCCCCTGGCGGCCGGGGTGAGCGACCAGCGCGGGCATATCGGCCGCTACGACGAAGCGGTGCTGGTGGTGCCGGTGAGCGTCACCGCCTTCGCCTTCCTGCGCCAGGCCTACGGCCTGAGCCGGGTGGACTCGCTGCAGGGCCTGCCCTATGTATTGCGCGGCAAGCTGGCGGGAGGGCCGCTCGGTACCGTGCGCTTTACCGACAAAGGCAAGCTCGACCTGCCAACGACCGCAGGCCCTGCCTGGTAATCAGCTTTACCGGCAGGCTGGCAGATCACTCACCTGCGCCGGATGAACCGACGAAACGTACTCCGGGCCGCGGACGCTCGTCCACGCTGAGCTCGAACACATCCGGCCGCGCATAGTGGCCGACCACGTCGAAGTCGTAGCGCGCACGCACCAGTTCATCGGTATCGACCTCGGCGCAAAGCAGGCCACGCTCGCCCACCAGCGGCCCGGCCAGCACCTCCCCAAGTGGGCCGATGATCACGCTGCCGCCGTTGATCAATGGCCGTTCGGCCGGCCAGTTGGCCACCTCCAGGCCCAGTGCGGCGGGCGAATCCTGCACCTGGCAGGCGCTGATGACAAAACAGCGCCCCTCGGCGGCGATATGGCGCATGCTCACCTGCCAAAGCTCGCGCTCGTCCACTGTCGGCGCGCACCACAGTTGCACACCCTTGGCGTACATCGCAGTGCGCAGCAGCGGCATGTAGTTCTCCCAGCACACTGCCGCGCCGATGCGCCCGGCACGGCTTTCGATTACCGGCAGTGTGGAGCCGTCGCCCTTGCCCCAGATCAGCCGCTCGGTGCCGGTGGGCATCAGCTTGCGGTGCTTGGCCACCAGGCCGGCGTGCGGTTCGAAGAACAGCACCGTGCAATACAGGGTATTGCCGCTGCGCTCGATCACGCCGATCACCAGGCTCGCTCCGGTACGCGCCGACAAGCCGGCCAAGGTGTCGGTCTCGGGCCCCGGTACATCAATGGCATTGGAAAAATAGCGGGCGAAGGCTTCACGCCCCTCAGGCAGGCGATAGCCGAGCTGGGTGCCGAACCCTTCGCCTTTCGGATAGCCACCGAGCAAGGCCTCGGGCATCACCACCAGGTTGGCACCGGCGTCGCAGATGGCCTGCTCGTAGTCGAGGATCTGCGCCAGGGTGGCGGCCTTGCCGCCAGGCAGCGAACCGATCTGCAGGGCGGCGACGATGGACTTGGGCATCGAGGGAACTCCAGTCAGGAAGGTCTGTTGGATTCTCCAGCGCAGGCGTTCGGGGTGTTCGCCTGGCTCAGCGGTTGGCGCTGGCGGCGGCCATCATCTTGTTCACTTCGCTGCGCACCAGTTGGTTGAACTCCGGCGGCGACATGACGTCGAGTTCGGCACGTACCCATTCCGCCCATTTGCCCTTGCGCCGCGGCTTCTCTGCGATCAGTCGCGCCGCCTCGCCCTTGGCCTTGCCCAGGTTGTTCTGCCAGTAGTCGAACAAGCGGGCCTTTTCTGCCTCGATCTGCGCCCGTTCCTGGAAGCTCATGTTGGCCAGATTGAAACTCATCGGGTATTACCTGCCGCTGGAAAATGGGCGCTATCTTACACTGCGTCGACGCGCCACCGGTACGCCACTGCAACTTTCCCGTCACCGTGGCATCCACTGTTCAACGCCCAACCCTTCACGAGGATGTGTACATGGCCAGGAAAACCGCTGCGCAAGGCAACAACGACCAGATCAAGGATCAGGTGTTCAGCGAACTGCAGGCATTGATCGAGGAATCCGAGAAGCTGCTCAGCGACAGCGCGTCGCTGGTCGGCGAGGAAGCCGAAGGCATGCGCGCGCAACTGGGGCTCAAGTTGCGCCAGGCGCGCGATGCCACCAGCCGCCTGGGCCAGAAGGCGCAGCCGGTGGTCGAGGCGACACAGGAGTATATCGGAGGTCACCCCTGGCAGACCGTGGCGATTTCCGCAGGCTTCGGCCTGGTGGTCGGGTTGCTGCTCGGTCGCCGGCAATAACTCAGGCGGCTTGCGCCTGGGGAATACCGCTGTGGAAACGCAGTTCCTGGTCGGGCGAGGTGATCAGCCCGACCTCCGCTTCGCGCACCTGCTCCACAACCCTGGCAATGTCCGCTTCGTCGCCATACTGGTGAGCCAGCTTCAGATAACCTTGATAGTGTCGCGCCTCGCTCTTGAGCAGGCCGTGATAGAAGGTGCCCAACTCCTCGTCCAGGTGCGGCACCAGGGCGGCGAAGCGTTCGCAGCTGCGCGCCTCGATGAAAGCCCCCACTACCAGGGTGTCCACCAGCTTCACCGGTTCATGCGCCCGCACCAGCCGCCGCAGCCCAGAGGCATAGCGCCCTGCCGACACCGGCCGTAGCGGCACGCCGCGGCGCTTCATCAGACGCAGCACTTGCTCGTGGTGCACCAGTTCCTCGCGGGCCAGGCGCGACATCATGTTGATCAGGTCGAGATGGGTGTTGTACTTGGCGATCAGGCTCAGCGCCGTGCTGGCGGCCTTGAACTCGCAATTCTTGTGATCGATCAGCAGGGTTTCCTGGTCGGCCAGTGCCGCCTCGATCCAGGCGTCAGGGGTGCGGCAACCCAGGAAGGCATCGATTTCAGGAATCAGGGACATGGTACTCACAATCACACGGGACATCGGCGGGACCGGCGATTATACCGGCGGCGGTGGCGAGCGCCAGTGACTATGCTTGATGCAGATCAACCGGCAACAGCCGCCGCGCCGTCTATAGTCAAGCATTGGTCGCCATCCGCGAAAGGAGTTCACGTCCATGCAAGCCGTGCGCAGCATCCTCGTCGTCCTCGACCCCGAGCACGCCCATAGCCGGGCCCTGACCCGGGCCAAACTGATTGCCGGGGTGACCGGTGCGCGCCTGCACCTGCTGATGTGCGACAAGAAGCAGGACCACAGCGCGCTGTTGAGCCTGCTAAGCAGCCAGTTGCATGATGATGGCTACGACAATGTCACCCATGAACAGAAGTGGAAGGACAGCCTGCACCAGTCGATCATCCATGTGCAGCAAGCGGAAGGCTGTGAACTGGTGATCAAGGAGCACCGCCCGGAAAACCCCTTGCGCAAGGCATTGCTGACCCCCAGTGACTGGAAGCTGCTGCGCGCGTGCCCCTGCGCGGTGCTGATGGTCAAGAGCGAACGCCCCTGGACCGGCGGCGTGATCCTGGCGGCGGTGGATGTGGGCAACCAGGACGAGGCCCATCGTCTGTTGCACGCCAGCATCATTGATCACGGCTATGACATCGCCAGCCTGGCCAAAGGCCAACTGCACGTGATCAGCGCCCATCCATCGCCGATGCTGTCGGCTTCCGACCCGGTCTATCAGCTCACGGAGACCATCGAGAAACGCTATCGCGAGGCGTGCACGGCGTTCCAGGCGGAATTCGATATTACCGATGACAGGCTGCATATCGCCGAAGGACCGGCCGACGTACTGATTCCCTATACCGAGAAGAAACTTGACGCTGTGGTGACCATCCTCGGCACCGTGGCCCGCACCGGCATCTCCGGGGCGCTGATCGGCAACACGGCGGAAGTGGTCCTGGATGCGCTGGAAGGCGATGTGCTGGTACTCAAGAGCGAAGAGGCCACGGCACACCTGGCTGAGCTGGCACGTGGCTGAACCAGCGCCCCAAACAGGTGCAATAGATCTAGTGTGGTGTTTCACAAATAACGACCATAACTCGCGGCGCTTTTTGCGCTCATGCAGCGTTGTCGCTCCTCGCCGTAGCTGGGCTACGACTCGTCGCGACGCCTTGCCTGAGCGCAAAAGTCGCTCGCGATTTATTGGTCGTATTTGCAAAACATCACACTAGAATAGGCCGCCTCTCCAGCCACAGAAGCAGCACCATGGACATCGATCAGGCCCGTACCTTCCTGGAAATCGTCCGCTGCGGCAGCCTGGTCGCCGCGGCTGAACGGCTGTTCGTCTCGCAGACGGCAATCAGCGCCCGTGTGCAGCGCCTGGAGCAGCAACTGGGCTGCCAGCTGTTGGTGCGCAGCCGCAACGGCGCCAGCCTGACCGCTGACGGCGAGGCCTTCGTCAGCTATGCCAACCAGCTGGTGCAGACCTGGGAGGCGGCGCGCCGTGACCTGCCGCTGCCCCAGGGCTGCCAGCTGGTGCTGCATGTGGGCGCCGAAGTGAGCCTGGGCAATCCGATGCTGCTCGACTGGGTCAGCGCCTTGCACCAGGGCCTGCCCAGCCATGCCATCCGCAGCGAGGTCAGCGATGGCGAAGCACTGCTGCGCAAGGTGGAGATGGGCTTGCTCGACGCCGCGCTGGTCTACCAACCGACCTATGGTCCTGGCCTGCAAGTCGAGCAATTGATGGAAGAGAAGCTGATCCGTGTGCGCCGGGTCGATGCGCCCGATCCGTACATCTACATCGACTGGGGCGAAGCTTTCCGCCGCCAGCACGACGCCGCCCTGCCCGAGCTGTCGCGCCCGGCCCTGAGCTTCAACCTCGGGCCCCTGGCCCTGCAGTTCATTCTCGAGCACGGCGGCAGCGGCTATTTCCGCACCCGGGTGGTCCAGGCCTACCTGCAAAGCGGGGTGTTCGAGCGCGTGCCCCAGGCGCCGGAGTTCACCTACCCGACCTTCCTGGTGCATGCCCGCGAGCGCGACAGCGAGGCGTTGCAGCAGGCCTTCAGCGTGTTGCGCCGGCTGGTGGCCGCTGGCGAAAGCGACTGGTCACAGCGCTGGGACCCGGTGATCTGAGCCCTGCGCCGCGGCAGTGAGCAGGTGCCGCTTGAGGCCGGCGATCAGGTCGGTCTGGGTGATCACCCCCACCAGCTTTTCATCGTCGAGCACCGGCAGGCAGTGCAGCCCCTGCTCACTGAGTAACGGCAACAGGCGCTCCAGCGGATGCTGGCTGCCGACGCTGACCACCCGACGGCTCATCACCTGTTCCAAGCGCACCACCTTGCGCCGGAACAGGCCACGCCAGCTGAAACGCCCACGCGCCATGGCCGGGCCGACCAGGTCGCTGAGGCTGACGATCCCCACCAAGCGCCCCTCTTCCAGTACCGGCAGGGTCTTGAGGTGATGGCCGGACAGCAGCTTCCAGGCCTGTTCGAGGGTGGTGCGCGGCGTTGCCCACTGCACGTCGCGGGACATCACCGAACTGGCGGTGATGCCGCCCAGGCTACGGTGCAGGGCGTGTTGCTCGGTGGCCAGGATGATCCGCTCCAGCTCGTCACGGGTGACATCGACGAACTCGCCGATCTCCTCCAGGGCCTGGTCCAGGTCTGCGGCGCAGATGCCGACTCGATCGCCCGGCAGCGCGTCGTGGGTGTGGTGCAGGTCGCGGCGCGGGGTCGCGCCCTTGGGGTAGCGCACGCCGGTCAGGCGGTTGTAGAGCACGGCCACGCCGACCAGGATCAGCGCATTGAGCAATACCGGCTCGAGCAGGTGGTCACCCATGGCCACCAGCCCCGGGTCGGCCAGCACGGCGCTGGCCGCCACGCCGCCACCGGGCGGGTGCAGGCAGCGCAGCAGGCACATCGCCAGGATGGCGATGCCCAACGCCGCGGCCGCGACCCACAACCCATCGCCGTATGCGTGACGCATGGCCAGGCCCACGGCAGCCGCCAACGCATAACTGCCCAGTACGGGCCAGGGCTGGGCCAACGGGCCCGAGTGCACGGCGAACACCAGCACCGCCGAGGCTGCCAGCGGCCCCAGCAAATGCAGGGCGATCGATGGCCCATAGGCCAGGCTGCACAGGTAACCCGCAAGAAACAGTCCAAGCAGCGCGCCTAGGCCTGCTCGCAACCATTCTCGGGGAGGGATGTTCAGGGGCGCCGGCAGCAGGCGCTGCAGGCGGGATTCGGGACGCGAGGCAGACATCGAGGTGATTTTGATCGTGTTCTTCTGATTGTAAAAAGAAAGCCCAGCGCGACCGGCCTGGGCCCTGTGTTGCGCAATGCAGTGGCGCAAGGGGCTCCTTCCTTGGAGAGATGGAAACCGCAAGGTTTCGTGGCCGGCATTGTGCCGGGCGCGGGTGGCGCTGGGCCAATTCAAAAAACTGCGGCTGTACTGCAATTTTTTTGCAGGCTTGATCCGGTCCCTCGGCAGGAACGGATTGATTCAGCGGACCTTGCGGGGCAGCTCGATACTCACTCGCAACCCGCCCAGTGGGCTTTCCAGCAGCGCAATGCGCCCACCCCAGGCCTCGACGATGTCGCGCACGATGCCTAGCCCCAGGCCATGGCCATCGACCTGCTCGTCCAGCCGCGAGCCGCGCTCGAGCACTTGCAGGCGTTGCGCCTCAGGGATGCCCGGGCCATCGTCATCGACCATCAACTGGTAGCCCTCGGTGGTGGGCGCGATGCCCAGGCGCACCTCGCTGTCGGCCCATTTGCAGGCGTTGTCCAGCAGGTTGCCGAGCAGCTCCAGTAAATCCTCGCGGTCCCAGGGCAGCAACAGGCCGGGCGGCGCGTCGCGTTCGAGCAGCAAGCCTTCACCATGGATCATCCCCAGCGTCGCCAGCAGCCCGGGCAGTTCAGCGTCGCAATCGAACTGCGCGCCAGGCAAGGCATCGCCGGCCAGGCGCGCGCGGTTGAGTTCGCGGGCCAGGCGTTGCTGGATCTGCTCCAGTTGCTCGCGCATTTGCGCGCGCACCTCGGGCAACGCCTGCAGGCGTTCACTGGTAGCCAGGCTGACAAGTACCGCCAGCGGCGTCTTCAAGGCATGGCCGAGGTTGCCCAGGGCATTGCGCGAACGGCGCAGGCTGTCTTCGGTATGGGTCAACAGGTGGTTGATCTGGTCCACCAGCGGTTGCAGTTCGCTGGGCACTTCGGCGTCCAGTTGCGAGCGCTGGCCCTGCTGCAACTGGGCGATCTGCTGGCGCGCCCGCTCCAGCGGGCGCAACGAGCGGGTCACGGTGAGGCGTTGCAGCACCAGTACCAATATCAACGCTACCAGCCCCAGGCCCAGGCCGATCTGTTGCATGCGTCGAAAGCCCTCACGCACCGGTGAGTAGTCCTGGGCCACGCTGATTGAGATGTCCTGGCCGAGCCGCCGGTAGTCCCCGCGATAGGCCAGCAGTTGCTGGCCGTCGGGACCGAGTTCGTGGCCATCGTCCAGGCCGGGCTTGCCAGGCTTGGGCATGTCCATGTCCCATAACGATCGGGAGCGCCAGGTACCCTGGTCGAAATCAATGCGGAAGTAGTAGCCCGAGAACGGCTGCTGGTAGGCTGCCGACAGCCGTCGCTCGTCCAACTGCAGGCCGGACGGGCCACGCACCAGCGCCACCAGCAGGTTTTCGCTTTCCTTGCGCAGGCCAGCTTCCAGGTAACGCTGCAGGCCCGCCTCGAACAGCCACAGGGTCAACTGCGCCAGGGCCAGCCCAACCACTACCAGTACCGCCACCAGGCCCAGGCTCAGGCGCGCCTGGATCGACTTCACGCGGCGCTCCCGGCATACACGTAGCCCTGGCCGCGGCGGGTCTCGATCACGCTGCGCCCCAGTTTGCGCCGCAGGTGGTTGACGTGCACTTCCAGCACATTGGAATCACGCTCGGTTTCCCCGTCGTAAAGGTGCTCGGCCAGGTGGCTCTTGGACAGCACCTGTCCCGGATGCAGCATGAAATAGCGCAACAGGCGAAACTCGGCGGCGGTGAGCTGGACATCGACACCCTCACGGCTCACGCACTGGCGCGACTCGTCCAGATGCAGGCCGGCCGCTTCCAGTTTCGGCTGGTTGGCCAGCCCCTTGGCCCGGCGCAACAGGGCCTGGATGCGCAGTTGCAGCTCCTCGGGGTGGAAAGGCTTGCTCAGGTAGTCGTCGGCCCCGGCCTTGAGTCCCTCGATACGCTCGGCCCAGGAGCCACGGGCGGTGAGGATCAGCACCGGAGTGGCCAGACCGCTTGCGCGCCATTGCCCCAGTACTTCGAGCCCCGGCAGCCCAGGCAGGCCCAGATCGAGGATGATCAGGTCGTAGGGTTCGCTTTGGCCCTGGTACACCGCATCGCGGCCATCGGCCAGCCAGTCCACGGCATAACCCTGGCGCTGCAGGGTGGCGGTCAGTTCATCGGCCAGGGGGACATTGTCCTCGACAAGCAGCAGGCGCATTCAGTCGTCTTCCTCGTCTTTGAGCAGCGCGCCAGTGCGGGCGTCGAGCTTGATCTCGCGCACCACGCCTGCCGGGGTCAGCAGTTCGACCTCGTACTCGTAGCGCTCGTGCTTCTCTTCCAGTTCCGCCTCCAGCAGCCGTGCCCCGGGGTAACGCCCCAGGGCGGCTTCGAGCAATTGCTCCAGTGGCAGGATGATGCCCTTTTGCCGAAGCTCCAGGGCTTCATCCTGGTCCAGGTCGCGCGCGGCGGCCAGCGAACAGACGGTCAACAGGGCCAAGGCCAGGTAGCGTGCCGTTCGCGGTAGTGCAGGCATCAGTTGTCTCGCTCGTCCTTCAGGACTTCACCGGTCTTGGCGTCCAGGGCCACGTCCCATTCGACGTTCTGGGCATCACGCAGGTCGACCTTGTAGATGTAGCGGCCGTACTCATCCTCGAGCTCCGAGTCGGTCACGGTGGCGCCGGGGTGCTTGGCCACGGCGGCGGCCTTCAGTTCGTCCAGCGACTTGATGGTCTTGGCGTTCACCAGCTTGACCACTTCATCGGGCTGCACATCCTTGGCGAAGGCGGCATTGGCACCGAAAGCGAGGGCGGCGGCGGTGAACAGGGCAGTCAAAGTTTTCATGAGGTTCTCTCCTGCGAGATGTGCAATTTGTCTACGGGGTTAAGATTAACCACCGGTCCTTAACTCAACCTGAAAACAGCTGGCCGCATGATAGCGCAGCTTGCGGCCTTGTCGCGGCCACGTGGGGCGGTGATGGCATCGCCGCCTCGCGATAAAGCCCTATACTGCCCGCCTGCCCTGCCCGAGACCCCGCCATGAGCGCCATCCACATCAAGTACCCCGCCCTGACCTTCAAGGCCGGCCAGCGCGCCTTGCGGCAGATTCGCGAGCGCGGCCTGCTGGCCGCCGATGTCGGCGTGCTGCCGGGCGCCGCCGGTGGCCCCAAGCCCTTGGGAATCCAGGGCCTGGACCTGGCGCTGTTCGGTGAATGGCTGCCGACGGCACCACGGCAACGGGCATTGATCGGCGCCTCGATCGGCTCCTGGCGTTTCGCCAGTGCCTGCCTCGACGACCCGGTGGCCGGCATCCGCCGCCTGGGCGAGCTGTATACCGAGCAGGATTTCGCCAAGGGCGTGACCCCCAGGGAAATCAGCCAGAGCTGCCAACGCATGCTCGACGACCTGCTGCAGGGCCGCGATGGGCAGATCCTCGCCAACCCGCACTATCGCCTGAACATCCTGGTGGTGAAGAGCCACGGCCAACTCGCCCACGACCACCGCGCACGCCTGGGGGTGGGGCTGGGCTCGGTGATCGCCAGCAACCTGCTGGGCCGCTCGCGCCTGGCGCGGCACTTCGAGCGGGTGATCCTGCACGATGAACGTGCCGCGCCGCCGCTGGAGGCGCTCACCGACTTCCCCTCGCGCAGCCTGCCGCTGGACCTGGCCAACCTGCGCCACGCCCTGCTCGCCTCGGGTTCGATCCCGATGGTCATGGAGGGTGTGCGCGACATCCCCGGCGCGGGTGCCGGCACCTACCGCGACGGCGGCTTGCTCGACTACCATCTGGACCTGCCCTACCGGGGCGACGACCTGGTGCTCTACCCGCACTTCACCGACAAGGTGGTGCCCGGCTGGTTCGACAAGGCCCTGCCCTGGCGCAAGGGCAATGCCACACGCCTGCAGAATGTGTTGCTGATGACCCCGTCGCCGCAGTACCTCGCCGCCCTGCCCTACGGCAAGCTGCCGGATCGCAACGACTTCAAGCGTTTCATGGGCGATGCGCCGAGCCGCAAGCGCTACTGGTACAAGGCCATCGCCGAAAGCCGGCGCCTGGGCGACGAACTGCTGGAGCTGATCGCCACCGGGCGGTTGCAGGATCAGTTGCAAGCCTTGTAGCGGGCATGCTGGTAGACTGCGCGCATCGTTGATTCACACAGAGTTATGCCAGCGTGGAAATCTTTAAGGAATTTACCTTCGAATCGGCTCACCGCCTGCCCAACGTCCCGGCCGGGCACAAGTGCGGCCGCCTGCATGGCCATTCGTTCAAGGTCGCCCTGCACCTGACCGGCCCGCTCGATCCGCACACCGGCTGGATCCGCGACTTCTCCGAGATCAAGGCGATCTTCAAGCCGATCTACGAGCAACTGGACCATAACTACCTGAACGATATTCCCGGGCTGGAAAACCCCACCAGCGAAGTGATCGCCAAGTGGATCTGGGATCAGGTCAAGCCGCTGCTGCCGGAACTGTCGAAGGTGCGCATCCACGAGACCTGCACCAGCGGGTGCGAGTACACCGGCGACTGATCGAGCATCTGCATGGGCCCTATCGCTGGCAAGCCAGCTCCCACAGGTCTTGCGCACGTTCTTAAGACAGCGCGGAACCTGTGGGAGCTGGCTTGCCAGCGATGAGGGCAACGCTTATTTCTGATCTGCCGCCAAAGCATCACGCAAGAAGCTCGGGGCGATATAGCGCTGGTAATGCGCCTCGGAAAGCAAAAAGAATTCCCGGTCGATGGCGTCGCGCAGCTGTGGCAGCTCCCAGTCGCGGAACTCCGGCAGCAAGGCCATCCCGTAGGCCTCCAGGTCACGAATCATCCGCGCCCCGCGGGCGATCAGCTGGTAGGCCCAGCAATATTCCGACTGCTGTGCCACATAGCGGATCGAACGCTGTTCGAGCTGCTCACGCAAGCGCGCTTTGTCGAACACTTCCAGCTTGGCCATCATCACCTGCACCAGCAGTTGCTCCAGGCGCAGCCACACGGCGCGCTTCTGCTCGTCGTCGTAGCCGTTCCAGTGGATCACTTCGTGGTGGAAGCGCTTGCAGCCGCGGCACACCAGGTCTCCATACACGGTGGAGCAGAGGCCGACGCAAGGCGTCTTGATGGATTGGTTGGACATGTAAAAACAACGGCTTGGCGGTGGAACACGCCCCCATGTTAGCCCTTTGTCTAACCAGGGTCACCCGTTAAAGTCTTCTTCGCCGCCTTACTTTCGGCTAATTTTTGCCGTAGAATCACTCCGCCTTTTCAAGGCAACCATGTCCGTTGGAAGCTGTTTTCAAAGCGTCACGAGCACAGTTCATCCGGTAGAACGGCGTTGGCCCTGTCCATGCGAGCGCATGGCCACGGCCAACCCCTCATCAGCCTTCCGTTCTACAGGCGTAAAACTTTGAAAACAGCTTCTGTAAGGATTCTCTGCGACCCTGGCTTGCCGGCTCAAAAAGCCGTCTTCAGCGCATGGGTGCAGAAGAATGCTGGATGAGCGTCCCGGACTCCCTTTAGGGACCACTGATGAGGGTAATAACTGTGCTTGAAGCCTACCGCAAACATATCGAAGAGCGTGCCGCTCTGGGTATCGTGCCCCAGCCGCTGAACGCCGAACAAACTGCAGGCCTGGTCGAGCTGCTGAAAAACCCGCCGGCCGGCGAAGAAGCCTTCCTCGTAGACCTGATCACCAACCGCGTTCCGCCAGGAGTCGACGAAGCCGCCTACGTCAAGGCCGCTTTCCTCTCCGCTGTCGCCAAGGGTGAAGCCAAGTCGCCACTGATCGACCGCAAGCACGCCACTGAGCTGCTGGGTACCATGCAGGGCGGCTACAACATCGAAACGCTGGTCGCGCTGCTGGACGACGCCGAACTGGGCGCCGTCGCGGCCGAACAGCTCAAGCACACCCTGCTGATGTTCGATGCCTTCCACGACGTGGCCGAAAAAGCCAAGGCGGGCAATGCCCACGCCAAGGCCGTGCTGGAATCCTGGGCTGCCGGCGAGTGGTTCACCTCGCGCCCGGCGATCGCCGACAAGTACACCCTGACCGTGTTCAAGGTGCCTGGCGAAACCAACACCGACGACCTGTCCCCTGCCCCGGACGCCTGGTCGCGCCCAGACATCCCGCTGCATGCCCTGGCCATGCTGAAAATGGCCCGCGACGGCATCGAGCCTTCGCAGCCTGGTTCGGTCGGCCCGCTGGCGCAGATCGAAGCGGTCAAGGCCAAGGGCTTCCCGGTCGCCTACGTCGGTGACGTGGTCGGTACCGGTTCCTCGCGTAAATCGGCCACCAACTCGGTGCTGTGGTTCTTCGGCGACGACATCCCGTACGTGCCGAACAAGCGCGCCGGTGGCTTCTGCTTCGGCACCAAGATCGCTCCGATCTTCTACAACACCATGGAAGACGCCGGCGCCCTGCCGATCGAATTCGACTGCACCAACCTGGGCATGGGCGACGTCATCGACGTTTACCCTTACAAAGGTGAAGTACGCCGTCACGGCAGCGACGAACTGGTCACCAACTTCGAGCTGAAAACCGAAGTGCTGCTGGACGAAGTCCGCGCTGGCGGTCGTATCCCGCTGATCGTCGGCCGTGGCCTGACCGAGAAAGCGCGTGCCGAGCTGGGCCTGGCCCCTTCCGACCTGTTCAAGAAGCCTGAGCAACCTGCCGCTTCGACCAAAGGCTTCACCCTGGCGCAGAAGATGGTCGGCCGCGCCTGCGGTCTGCCAGAAGGCCAGGGCGTGCGCCCAGGTGCCTACTGCGAGCCGAAGATGACCACCGTCGGCTCCCAGGACACCACTGGCCCGATGACCCGCGACGAGCTGAAAGACCTGGCGTGCCTGGGCTTCTCCGCCGACCTGGTAATGCAGTCGTTCTGCCACACCGCGGCCTATCCGAAGCCGATCGACGTCACCACCCACCACACCCTGCCAGACTTCATCCGCACCCGTGGCGGCGTGTCGCTGCGCCCGGGCGACGGCATCATCCACAGCTGGCTGAACCGCATGCTGATGCCTGACACCGTCGGCACCGGTGGCGACTCGCACACCCGCTTCCCGATCGGCATCTCGTTCCCGGCAGGCTCGGGCCTCGTGGCCTTCGCCGCTGCCACCGGCGTCATGCCGCTGGACATGCCGGAGTCGATCCTGGTGCGCTTCAAGGGCAAGCTGCAGCCTGGCATCACCCTGCGTGACCTGGTCCATGCCATCCCTTACTACGCCATCCAGAAAGGCCTGCTGACCGTCGAGAAGAAAGGCAAGAAGAACGCCTTCTCCGGCCGCATCCTGGAGATCGAAGGCCTCAACGACCTGACCGTCGAGCAAGCCTTCGAGCTGTCCGACGCCTCGGCCGAACGCTCCGCCGCCGGTTGCACCATCAAGCTGCCGGAGAAGGCCATCGCCGAGTACCTGCAGTCCAACATCACCCTGCTGCGCTGGATGATCGGCGAAGGCTACGGCGATGCCCGCACCCTGGAGCGCCGCGCCCAGGCCATGGAAGCCTGGCTGGCCAAGCCTGAGCTGCTGTCGGCCGACGCCGATGCCGAATACGCCGAAATCATCGAAATCGACCTGGCCGACGTCAAGGAGCCTGTGCTCTGCGCGCCGAACGACCCGGACGACGCCCGCCTGCTGTCCTCGGTACAGGGCGAGAAGATCGACGAAGTGTTCATCGGTTCGTGCATGACCAACATTGGTCACTTCCGCGCCGCCGGCAAGCTGCTGGACAAGGTCAAGGGCGGTATCCCGACCCGTCTGTGGCTGGCCCCGCCAACCAAGATGGACGCTCACCAGCTGACCGAAGAAGGCTACTACGGCATCTACGGCAAGGCCGGCGCGCGCATGGAAATGCCAGGCTGCTCGCTGTGCATGGGTAACCAGGCACGTGTACAGACCGGTTCGACCGTGGTCTCCACCTCGACCCGTAACTTCCCGAACCGTCTGGGCGACGCCACCAACGTGTACCTGGCCTCGGCCGAGCTGGCTGCTGTCGCTTCGATCATCGGCAAGCTACCGACCGTTGAAGAGTACATGCAGTACGCCAAGGACATCGACAGCATGGCTGCCGACGTCTACCGCTACCTGAGCTTCGACCAGATCGCCGAGTTCCGCGAAGCCGCGGCCAACGCCAAGATCCCGGTGGTTCAGGCGTAAGCAGCTGCAAGTGGTAAGTTACAAGTGGTAAGAAGAGGCCCCGGTAGCGATACCGGGGCTTTTTCGTTGGTGCCGCCGCCCTCATCGCGAACATCACATCACGAACAGATCGACAAACCTGTGCACGGGCATGGCCTCCAGCCTCGCCTGGTCCTTGCACAACGCCACGATTTCCTCACAGCGCTGGCGCACGTAGCGCGTCGCCAGGTTCTCCCTGAACTTCGCCTCCAGCAACGGCATCCCCTCCTTCCGCCGGCGTCGATGCCCGATCGGGTACTCCACCACCACCTGCGGCGTGTGACTGCCATCCTTGAAGAACACCTGCACGCCATTGGCAATGGAACGCTTGTCGGCCTCCAGGTACTCGCGGCTGAAGCGCGGTTCCTCGACGATCACCATCTTCTCGCGCAGGCGGTCGATGCTCGGGTGCGCGGCATGGAAGGCATCTTCGTAGTGCTCGGCCACCAGGTCACCGAATATCAACGGCACCGCCGTCATGTATTGCAGGCAGTGGTCGCGGTCCGCGGCATTGGCCAGCGGCCCTTCCTTGGAAATGATGCGAATCGCCGATTCGTGGGTGGTGATGACGATGCGGTCTATCTCGTGCAGGCGGTTGCGCACCTGCGGGTGCAGGATCACCGCAGCTTCGCAGGCCGTCTGGGCATGAAATTCGGCGGGGAAGCTGATCTTGAACAGCACGTTTTCCATCACATAGCTGCCCAGCGGCTGCGGCAGGCGCAGTTCCCGCTGCGCCTCGGGCTTGAGCGCCAGGTCCTTGTTGGTGTGGCTGAACGACACGTCGTAGAACCCCCACTGCCTGGCGGTCAGCGCACCGGGCACACCCATCTCGCCGCGCAGCGCGATATCGGCCAGGCGCACGCCACGACTGGAGGCATCCCCCGCCGCCCACGACTTGCGCGAGCCGGCGTTGGGCGCATGACGGTAGGTGCGCAGGGCCTGGCCATCGACGAAGGCGTGAGAGAGTGCCGACAGCAATTGTTCGCGGCTGGCGCCCATGAGCTTGGCACACACTGCTGTCGAGGCGACCTTGACCAACAGCACATGGTCCAGGCCAACCCGGTTGAAGGAGTTCTCCAGCGCCAGCACGCCCTGGATCTCGTGGGCCATGACCATGGCATCGAGCACCTCGCGCATGGCCAGGGGCGCCTCGCCATTGGCCACGCGTTTTTGCGACAGGTGATCGGTGACCGCCAGGATGCCGCCAAGGTTGTCCGAAGGATGGCCCCACTCCGCCGCCAGCCAGGTGTCGTTGTAGTCCAGCCAGCGGACGATGCAGCCGATGTCCCAGGCCGCCTTGACCGGATCGAGGCGGTAGCTGGTGCCTGGCACGCGGGCGCCGTGGGGGACAATCGTGCCTTCGACCAACGGGCCAAGATGCTTGGTGCATTCGGGGAAGCGCAGGGCCAAAAGGCCGCAGCCCAGGGTGTCCATCAGGCAGTGGCGGGCGGTGTTCAGCGCCTCGGAGGACTCGACGCGGTAGCCGAGCACATAGTCGGCGAGGGTCTGCAGGACCTGGTCGTAGTCGGGACGGGTGTTGAGGTCTACGTTTGCGCTCATTCGTGGCTCCTTGATAACAGGGGCCGCAAAGCGGCCCCGCTCAACGAATGCCGAGCACTACTGATGCCTTAGAAACTATCACCGGGCACGCGCACCCAGCCCTCCATCAGCACCCGAGCGCTTCGGCTCATGATTGCCTTGGTCACGGTCCATTGCCCGTCCACCTGACGCGCCTCGGCCCCGACCCGCAGTGTCCCGGACGGATGGCCGAAACGCACCGCGCTACGTTCCCCGCCACCGGCAGCCAGGTTGACCAGCGTCCCGGGAATCGCCGCGGCGGTACCGATGGCCACCGCCGCGGTGCCCATCATCGCGTGGTGCAGCTTGCCCATCGACAGCGCCCGCACCAGCAAGTCGATCTCCTCGGCAGGCACGGCTTTGCCACTGGAGGCAGTGTAGGTGCTCGGCGTCGCGACGAACGCCACTTTCGGCGTGTGCTGGCGCCCGGCGGCCTGGTCGATATGTTCGATCAGCCCCATGCGCACGGCGCCATGGGCACGGATGGTCTCGAAACGCTGCAACGCGGCGGCATCGCCGTTGATGGCGTCCTGCAACTCGCTGCCGGTATAGCCGATATCAGCGGCATTGACGAAGATGGTCGGGATACCGGCATTGATCAGGGTCGCCTTGAAGGTACCGACGCCCGGCACCTCGAGGTCGTCGACCAGGTTGCCGGTGGGGAACATCGCCCCGCCTCCGCCCTCCTCGTCGGCGGCCGGGTCGAGGAACTCCAGCTGCACCTCGGCGGCCGGGAAGGTCACGCCGTCGAGCTCGAAATCGCCGGTTTCCTGCACCTCGCCTTCGGTGACCGGTACATGGGCGATGATGGTCTTGCCGATATTGGCCTGCCAGATCCGCACGGTAGCGATGCCGTTGCGTGGAATGCGGCTTGCATCGACCAGACCGCCACTGATGGCGAACGAGCCGACCGCCGCGGACAGGTTGCCGCAGTTGCCGCTCCAGTCGACGAAGGCCTTGTCGATCGAGACCTGGCCGAACAGGTAGTCGACGTCGTGGTCGGGCTTGATGCTTTTAGACAGGATCACCGTCTTGCTGGTGCTGGAGGTGGCGCCACCCATGCCGTCGATCTGCTTGCCGTACGGGTCGGGGCTGCCGATCACCCGCAGCAGCAGGGCGTCGCGAGCTGGGCCCGGGACCTGCGCGCGCTCGGGCAAGTCTTGCAGCCGGAAGAACACGCCTTTGCTGGTACCGCCACGGATGTAGGTGGCGGGGATTTTTACCTGTGGTGCATGTGCCATTGCAGTGTTTCCTGATCTTTTCATTGCGACGCAAAGACTGGGGCTGCTGCGCAGCCCATTCGCCGCGGTTCGTCGTCACGACAAGCCGGCTCCCACATGAGCATGCCGCACCTACTGTGGGAGCCGGCTTGCCGGCGAAAGGGCCGCTCAGCGGCCCCGCTTATTCAGGCCGTGCCTTCCAGGAAGTCCTGGGCAAAGCGCTGCAACACCCCACCCGCCTCATAGATCGACACCTCTTCGGCGGTATCCAGGCGGCAGGTCACCGGCACCTCGACGCGCTCGCCGTTGCGCCGCGTGACCACCAGGGTCAGCGTCGCGCGCGGCTTGCGCTCGCCCAGCACGTCGTAGGTTTCGCTGCCGTCCAGGCCCAAGGTCTTGCGGTCGGTACCCGCCTTGAACTCCAGCGGCAGCACGCCCATGCCCACCAGGTTGGTACGGTGGATGCGCTCGAAGCCCTCGGCGACAATCGCCTCGACGCCCGCCAGACGCACGCCCTTGGCCGCCCAGTCACGGGACGAACCCTGGCCGTAGTCGGCACCAGCAACGATAATCAGCGGCTGCTTGCGCTGCATATAGGTCTCGATGGCCTCCCACATGCGGGTCACCTTGCCTTCCGGCTCGATGCGCGCCAGCGAACCCTGCTTCACGCTACCGTCGTCGTTGCGCACCATCTCGTTGTACAGCTTGGGGTTGGCGAAGGTGGCGCGCTGCGCGGTCAGGTGGTCGCCACGGTGGGTGGCGTAGGAGTTGAAGTCTTCCTCCGGCAGGCCCATCTTCGCCAGGTATTCACCGGCGGCGCTATCCAGCAGGATGGCGTTGGACGGCGACAGGTGGTCGGTGGTGATGTTGTCCGGCAGCACCGCCAGCGGGCGCATGCCGCGCAGGGTACGCTCACCGGCCAGGGCGCCTTCCCAGTATGGCGGGCGCCGGATGTAGGTGCTCATCGGACGCCAGTCGTACAGCGGCGCGACCTTCGGCCCCTTGTCTTCCTCGATGGCGAACATCGGGATGTACACCTGGCGGAACTGCTCGGGCTTGACCGAGGCGCGCACCACGGCGTCGATTTCCTCGTCGCTCGGCCAGATGTCCTTGAGGCGGATTTCCTTGCCGTCGACCACGCCCAGCACGTCCTTCTCGATGTCGAAACGGATGGTACCGGCGATGGCGTAGGCCACCACCAGCGGCGGCGACGCGAGGAACGCCTGCTTGGCGTAGGGGTGGATACGCCCGTCGAAGTTGCGGTTGCCCGACAGCACGGCGGTGGCGTACAGGTCGCGATCGATGATCTCCTGCTGGATCAACGGGTCCAGCGCGCCGGACATGCCGTTGCAGGTGGTGCAGGCGAAGGCGACGATGCCGAAGCCCAGTTGCTCCAGCTCCTGCTCCAGGCCGGCTTCCTTCAGGTACAGCTGCACCGCCTTGGAGCCCGGCGCGAGCGACGACTTGACCCACGGTTTGCGCACCAGGCCAAGCTTGTTGGCGTTGCGTGCGATAAGGCCAGCGGCGATCACGTTGCGCGGGTTGCTGGTGTTGGTGCAGCTGGTGATGGCGGCAATGATCACCGCGCCATCCGGCATCTGCCCCGGCACCTCTTGCCATTGTCCAGCAATGCCCTTGGCTGCCAGGTCGCTGGTGGCCACGCGGGCATGCGGGTTGGACGGGCCTGCCATGTTACGCACCACGCTCGACAGGTCGAAGCTCAGGGTGCGCTCATACTCGGCCTTGGCCAGGCTGTCGGCCCACAGGCCGGCGACCTTGGCGTAGGTTTCCACCAACTGCACCTGCTGGTCATCGCGGCCGGTCAGCCTGAGGTAGTCGATGGTCTGCTGGTCGATGGCGAACATCGCCGCGGTGGCGCCGTACTCCGGGGCCATGTTGGAGATGGTGGCACGGTCGCCCAGGGTCAGCGCGCTGGCGCCAGCACCGTGGAATTCGAGGTAGGCGCCGACCACCTTCTGCTTGCGCAGGAACTCGGTCAAGGCCAGTACCAGGTCGGTAGCGGTGATGTTCGGCGCCAGGCGCCCGGTCAGCTCGACGCCGACGATCTCCGGCAGGCGCATCCACGAGGCGCGGCCGAGCATGACGTTTTCGGCCTCCAGGCCACCGACACCGATGGCGATCACGCCCAGGGCGTCGACATGCGGGGTGTGGCTGTCGGTGCCGACGCAGGTGTCGGGGTAGGCCACGCCGCGGTCGTTGTGGATCACTGGCGACATCTTCTCCAGGTTGATCTGGTGCATGATGCCGTTGCCCGGCTGGATCACATCGACGTTCTTGAACGCCTGCTTGGTCCAGTTGATGAAGTGGAAACGGTCCTCATTGCGGCGGTCTTCGATGGCGCGGTTCTTGTCGAACGCCTGCGGGTCGAAGCCCCCGCATTCCACGGCAAGCGAATGGTCGACGATCAGTTGCACCGGCACCACCGGATTGACCGCGGCCGGGTCGCCGCCTTTTTCAGCGATGGCGTCGCGCAGCCCGGCGAGGTCGACCAGGGCGGTCTGGCCAAGGATGTCGTGGCACACCACGCGGGCCGGGAACCAGGGGAAGTCGAGGTCGCGCTTGCGCTCGATCAGTTGCTCGAGCGATGCATCGAGGGTGGCCGGATCGCAGCGGCGCACCAGGTTTTCGGCCAGTACGCGGGAGGTATAGGGCAAGCCGTCGTAAGCGCCAGGCTTGATCGCCTCGACCGCGGCACGGGCGTCGAAGTAGTCCAGGGCGGTGCCTGGCAGGTTCTTGCGGAATGCGGTGTTCATATCGTTATCGGGCTCACGGTATTCGGTTTGCAGGTCAGGCCTTGGGGGCGCTGCGCACCCCATCGCCGGCAAGCCGGCTCCCACAGCAACGCATGGACATTGTGGGAGCCGGCTTGCCGGCGAAAGGGCTGCATGGCAGCCCCAGCGGTCGTTGCCTCAGCGCTGCTCGATCGGCACGAACTCGCGCTGCTCGACGCCGGTGTACTCGGCACTCGGGCGGATGATGCGGTTGTTGGCGCGCTGCTCGAACACGTGCGCGGCCCAGCCGGTCAGGCGCGAGCAGACGAAGATCGGGGTGAACAGCTTGGTCGGGATGCCCATGAAGTGGTACGCCGAAGCATGGTAGAAGTCGGCATTGGGGAACAGGCGCTTCTGCTCCCACATGGTCTTGTCGATGGCTTCGGAGACCGGGTACAGGACCTTGTCGCCCACCTCGTCGGCCAACTGCTTCGCCCAGCCCTTGATCACTTCGTTGCGCGGGTCGGACTCTTTGTAGATGGCATGACCGAAGCCCATGATCTTGTCCTTGCGTTCGAGCATGCGCAGCAGCTCGGCAGTGGCTTCCTGCGGGCTCTGGAAGCGCTCGATCAGCTCCATGGCGGCTTCGTTGGCGCCACCGTGCAGCGGGCCGCGCAGCGAGCCGATGGCGGCGGTGACGCAGGAGTACAGGTCGGACAGGGTCGAGGCACAGACCCGGGCGGTGAAGGTCGAGGCGTTGAATTCGTGCTCGGCGTAGAGGATCAGCGAGACGTTCATCACCTTGACGTGCAGCTCGCTCGGCTTCTTGCCGTGCAGCAGGTGCAGGAAGTGGCCGCCGAGGGTGTCTTCGTCGCTGCTGCAGTCGATACGCACGCCGTGGTGGGTGTAGCGGTACCAGTAGCACATCACCGCCGGGAACAACGCCAGCAGGCGGTCGGTCTTGTCGCGCTGGGCGTCGAAGGTCAGCTCCGGCTCCAGAGTGCCGAGCACCGAGCAGCCGGTGCGCATCACGTCCATCGGGTGGGCATCGCGCGGAATGCGCTCGAGCACTTCCTTCAAGGCTTGTGGCAGGTCGCGCAGGCCCTTGAGCTTGTGCTTGTAATCGGCCAGCTCGGCCTTGCTCGGCAGCTCGCCGTAGAGCAGCAGGTAGGCCACTTCCTCGAACTCGGCGCCTGCGGCCAGGTCGCGCACGTCATAGCCGCGGTAGGTCAGGCCGGCACCGGCCTGGCCGACGGTCGACAGCGCGGTCTGGCCGGCCACCTGGCCACGCAGGCCCGCGCCACTGAGTACTTTTGCTTCGGCCATGGTGTTTCTCCTTTCTTGAATTTGTTATCGAAGTCTTTCTGGCTAATCCGGGTGGCTGTACCGGCCTATCGCCGGCAAGCCGGCTCCCACAAAAAGCAGGCTTGCGCAATCCTGTGGGAGCTGGCTTGCCAGCGATGAGGCCCTCACGGCCTCAACCTTTTTTCTGGGCGAACAACGCATCGAGGCTCTGCTCGAAGGCGTGATAGCCGATGGCATCGTAGAGCTCCATGCGGGTCTGCATGGTGTCGATCACGTTCTTCTGCGTGCCGTCGCGGCGCAGCGCGGTGTAGACGTTCTCTGCCGCCTTGTTCATGGCGCGGAAGGCCGACAGCGGGTAGAGCACCAGCGACACGTCGACCGACGCCAATTCCTCGGTGGTGTACAGCGGCGTGGCGCCGAACTCGGTGATATTTGCCAGGATCGGCGCCTTCACCCGGTCGGCGAAGGTCTTGTACATGTGCAACTCGGTGATCGCCTCGGGGAAGATCATGTCGGCGCCGGCCTCGATGCAGGCGGCGGCGCGATCCAGCGCGGCGTTCAGGCCTTCCACCGCCAGGGCGTCGGTACGGGCCATGATCACGAAGCTATCGTCGCTGCGTGCATCCACGGCCGCCTTGATGCGGTCGACCATCTCCTGCTGCGAGACGATCTCCTTGTTCGGGCGGTGACCGCAGCGCTTGGCGCCGACCTGGTCCTCGATATGGATGGCGGCGGCGCCGAACTTGCTCATCGACTTGACAGTGCGGGCGACGTTGAAGGCCGAAGCGCCAAAGCCGGTGTCGACATCCACCAGCAACGGCAGGTCGCACACATCGGTGATGCGCCGCACGTCGGTAAGCACGTCGTCCAGGCCACTGATGCCCAGGTCCGGCAGCCCCAGGGAGCCGGCGGCGACACCACCACCGGAGAGGTAGATGGCCTTGAAGCCGGCGCGCTTGGCCAGCAGGGCGTGGTTGGCGTTGATGGTCCCGACCACCTGCAGCGGATGTTCGGCGGCGACCGCGTCACGGAAACGCTGGCCGGGCGTGCTCTTCACTGTCATGACTCACCTCGTGGGCTATTGTTGTCGGCACCCTGGTAGTGGCGCTCGATATTGCGTTTGGACGCGCCGATGTGGCGGCGCATCAGGAGTTCTGCAAGCTCACCGTCGCGGGCTTCGATGGCATCGAGGATACGGTGGTGCTCGGCGAAGGCCTGGCGCGGGCGGTTGGGCGTGGAGGAGAACTGGATGCGGTACATGCGCACCAGCTGGTACAGCTCGCCGCAGAGCATCTTGTACAAGGTCTGGTTGCCGCTGCCCTGGATGATCCGGTAGTGGAAGTCGTAGTCGCCTTCCTGCTGGTAATAGCCCTGCCCGGCCTGGAACGCGGCATCGCGCTCATGGGTATCGAGCACATGGCGCAGCTCGTCGATGGCGGCCTGGCTCATGCGCTCGGCGGCCAGGCGGCAGGCCATGCCTTCGAGCGATTCGCGGATTTCGTACAGCTCGATCAGCTCGGCGTGGCTCAGCGACACCACCCGTGCGCCGACATGGGGCACGCGCACCAGCAGGCGCTGGCCTTCGAGGCGGTGGATGGCTTCGCGCAGCGGGCCACGGCTGATGCCGTAGGTACGCGCAAGCTCAGGCTCGGAAATCTTGCTGCCGGGGGCGATCTCGCCCTTGACGATGGCGGCCTGGATACGCCGGAAGACATGCTCCGAGAGGGTCTCGGTCTCGTCCTGCGGCAGTGCCACGGCCTGGGATGCATCCAGCATGATTGTCGACACCTTTAAAATCAATGACGGCAAAACTAGCTAAACAGAGAGCTACAGTCAAAGACAAAAAGAACATTGTCGACAATCGTCTAATAACGAACTAACCAAGCCCACCCGCGGTCAGATCGCGGGCGCGCTGGCGTCAAGGCACCGGCGTGATAGAATGCCGCGCTCCTTCGGGAGCATGGATAGTGTGTCTGTCATCATTTCATGCCCATGACAGATCAATGAGGACGCTTGGCCAGTCGCCTTGCCCTGAACTTTGCACAGCACCGCGCCAGGATTATGAGACTCAAACCCGCTTCATTGCTGCTCTGCCTGACCCTGCTGCCGGCACTCGCGCCCGCGGCCGAAAAGACCGTGTACGGTCTCAATGAATACGCCCGCCTGGGCGACCTTGACCTGGAAGTGGCAGCCAAGCTCGACACTGGCGCCAAGACCGCCTCGCTCAGCGCCCGCGACATCAAGCGCTTCAAGCGCAACGGCGAGAGCTGGGTGCGCTTCTACCTGGCCATCGACGCCGCGCACAAGCACCCCATCGAACGCCCTCTGGCCCGCGTCAGCAAGATCAAGCGCCGCGCCGGGGACTATGACGCCGATTCGGGCAAGGCCTACACTGCCCGCCCGGTCATCGAACTCGACATCTGCATGGGCCAGACGCGACGCACCATCGAGGTCAACCTCACCGACCGCAGCGCCTTCCAGTTCCCGCTGCTGATCGGCTCCGAGGCCCTCAAGCACTTCGGTGCGCTGGTCGACCCAAGCCTTAAATACGCGGCCGGCAAACCTGCCTGTGCCACCGAAGCTACCAAAGCAGAGTAATTCCGATGCGCTCTCTTACCCTCCACCTGAAAGTCCTGATCACCATCCTGGTGGTGCTGGGCATCGCGATCACGGCCTACCAGATCTTCGCCCTCGGCATCCCGGTGACCGAGGACGAGACCGATGACCTGTGGAACATCGACGCCAAGGTCGAGTTCGTTGCCAGCGCCAAGGACCCGGTCAAGGTGCAGATGTTCGTGCCCCCGCTGAACCGTGACTACGTGAGCCTCAACGAGAGCTTCATCTCCAACAACTACGGGGTCAGCGTCAACCGCGCCGACGGCAACCGCAAGGTGACCTGGTCGGCCCGTCGCGCCAGCGGCAACCAGACCCTCTACTACCGCCTGGTGCTGACCAAGCGCTACAGCAACGAGAAGGCCAAGATCAAAGGCCCGACCTTCCGCGACAGCCTGGCCGTCGAAGGCCCGGAGAAGATTGCCGCCGAGGCACTGATGGCACCAATTCGCCAGCATTCGGCTGACGTCGAGACCTTCGTCAGCGAGACCATCAAGCGGGTCAACAACGCCAACGACGACAACGCCAAGCTGCTGCTGGCCGGCGACAACTCGCCGCTGAAGAAAGCCCAGGTCATCGACCTGCTGCTGTCCATCGCCCACGTTCCGCTGGAGAAGGTCCACACCATCCGCCTGGTGGCCGACACCCCGCAGAGCCCTGAGCTGTGGCTGCGCAGCTTCAACGGCAACGACTGGCTGTACTTCAACCCGGAGACCGGCGAACAGGGCCTGCCCAGCGACCGCCTGCTGTGGTGGACCGGCGACGACAACCTGATCACCGTCGATGGCGGCAAGAAGGCCACCGTCACCTTCAGCATGAACAACAGCGAGATGAACGCCATCCGCCTGGCCAAGCTGACCGACGAGAACACCGACGCCGACTTCCTCGAGTACTCGCTGTACGGCCTGCCGCTACAGACCCAGCAGACCTTCATGATCATGGTGATGATCCCGATCGGCGTGCTGGTGATCCTGGTGCTGCGCAACCTGATCGGCATCCAGACCCTGGGCACCTTCACCCCGGTACTGATCGCCCTGGCCTTCCGCGAGACGCAACTGGGCTTCGGCATCATCCTGTTCACGGTGATCACCGCCCTGGGCCTGTCGCTGCGCTCGTACCTGGAACACCTCAAGCTGCAGATGCTGCCGCGCCTGTCGGTGGTGCTGACCTTCGTCGTGGTGCTGATCGCCGCCATCAGCCTGTTCAGCCACAAGCTGGGCCTGGAGCGCGGGCTGTCGGTAGCGCTGTTCCCTATGGTGATCCTGACCATGACCATCGAACGCCTGTCGATCACCTGGGAAGAACGTGGCGGCGGCCATGCCATGAAAGTGGCCGTCGGCACCCTGTTCGCCGCCTCCATCGCGCACCTGCTGATGACCGTGCCGGAAGCCGTGTACTTCGTCTTCACCTTCCCGGCGGTGCTGCTGATCCTGGTGGGCTTCATGCTGGCGATGGGTCGCTACCGCGGCTACCGCCTGACCGAGCTCGTGCGCTTCAAGGCATTCCTGAAGAAGGCTGACGCCTGATGTTCGGCCTGATCAAGACCTGGAAAGCCCTGGAGGCCCGGGGCATCATGGGTATCAACCGGCGCAACGCGGACTACGTGTTGAAGTACAACAAGCGCCACCTGTACCCGATCGTCGACGACAAGATCATCACCAAGGAGCGCGCCTTGGCGGCCGGGATCCATGTCCCGGAGATGTACGGCATCATCGAGACCGAGAAGCAGATCGAGAAGCTCGACGAGATCATCGGCGGGCGCAGCGACTTCGTCATCAAGCCGGCCCAGGGCGCCGGCGGTGACGGCATCCTGGTGATCGCCGACCGCTTCGAGGACCGCTACCGCACGGTCTCGGGCAAGATCATCAGCCATGAGGAGATCGAGCACCAGATCTCCAGCATCCTTACCGGCCTGTATTCGCTGGGCGGGCACCGCGACCGGGCGCTGATCGAGTACCGGGTCACCCCGGACCAGATCTTCAAGAGCATCAGCTACGAGGGGGTGCCCGACATCCGCATCATCGTGCTGATGGGCTATCCGGTGATGGCCATGCTGCGTCTGCCGACCCGCCAGTCCGGCGGCAAGGCCAACCTGCACCAGGGCGCCATCGGCGTCGGTGTGGACCTGGCCACCGGCCTGACACTGCGCGGCACCTGGCTGAACAAGATCATCAGCAAGCACCCCGACACCACCAACGCAGTGGACGGCGTGCAACTGCCGAACTGGGACGGTTTCATGAAGCTTGCGGCCAGCTGCTACGAGCTGTGCGGCCTGGGCTATATCGGCGTGGACATGGTGCTGGACCAGGACAAGGGCCCGCTGATCCTCGAACTCAACGCCCGCCCCGGCCTGAACATCCAGATCGCCAACGACTGCGGGCTCACGCAACGCACCCACGCCATCGAGGCGCACCTGGAGATGCTGGCCAAGGAAGGTCGCAGCGAGGATGCCGAGCAGCGCGTGAAGGTCTCGCAAGGCCTGTTCGGGCACGTTCATCCAGGCTGAAACCTCGTAGGAGCGGGCTTGCCCCGCGATTGGCATAAAGGCAGCCTGCGCTATCGCGGGGCAAGCCCGCTCCCACGACCCCTGTCTTTGCGCAACATCTAAATGTCGCTGCCAGCGCTAGGCGCATCCCCCCCACAGGTCTACAATCGCCCTCCTCGCTTTTTCATCGCCGTCCACTCTGATGCCGACCTGTACGCTGCACCCCCTGCCCTACCAGCCCGACCCCGCCTTCTACTTCGAACGCCTGCGCCGCGCGCCCGGCGCGATCCTGCTCGACAGCGCCCGTCCAAGCGCCGAACGGGGTCGCTACGACCTGCTCAGCGCCTGGCCCCTGCAACAGCTGCAGGCACGCACCGATGAAAACGGCCAGGCTTATCTGCAACGCCTGCGCCAGGCATTGGTGGACCTGGGGGAAGCCCAGCTGCCCGACGGCATCGAACTGCCCTTCGCCGGCGGCTTGATCGGCTACCTGAGCTACGATTTCGGCCGGCGCCTGGAGCATCTGCCCGCCTTGGCGGCCGACGACCTCAAGCTGCCTGATGCGCAGCTCGGGCTGTATGCGTGGGCATTGGTGACCGACCATCGACTGGGCAGCAGCCAACTGGTGCTCCACCCCAGCCTGCCCCAAGCCGAACGGCAGCGCCTGATCGCGATCTTCGAAGCCAGCCCCTCGGCCGAATCGACTGACTTTCAGTTGCTCGCGCCGATGACCGGCGATCTTCACGCCGCGCAGTACCGGGCAGCGTTCGACCAGGTCCAGCGCTACATCCAGGCCGGCGACTGCTATCAGATCAACCTTACCCAACGCTTCCGCGCCCCATGCCAGGGCGACCCGTGGCACGCCTACCAGGCCCTGCGCGCCGCCTGCCCAACGCCTTTCTCCGGCTACCAGCAGCTGGATGAAGGCACGGCGCTGCTGAGCTTCTCACCCGAGCGCTTCATCCGTGTCAGCCAGGGCGAGGTCGAGACCCGCCCGATCAAGGGCACTCGGCCGCGCTCCGCCGACCCGCGCGAGGACGCCCGCAACGCCGCCGAATTGCTGGCCAGCGCCAAGGACCGCTCGGAAAACCTGATGATCGTCGACCTGCTGCGCAACGATATCGGTCGCACCTGCCAGACCGGCTCGGTGAAGGTCCCGGAACTGTTCAGCCTGGAGAGCTACCCCAACGTCCATCACCTGGTCAGCAGCGTGGTCGGCCAGCTGGCCGCCGGCAAGGACGCCCTGGACCTGATCGCTGGCAGCTTCCCCGGCGGCTCGATCACCGGCGCCCCGAAGATCCGCGCCATGCAGATCATCGACGAGCTGGAGCCGACGCGCCGGGCGCTGTACTGCGGCTCGCTGCTGTACCTCGACGTGCGCGGCGAGATGGACAGCTCGATCGCCATCCGCAGCCTGCTGGTCAAGGACGGCCAGGTCAGTTGCTGGGGCGGTGGCGCGGTGGTGGCCGATTCGGATTGGCAGGCCGAATACGAAGAGTCGATCGCCAAGGTGCGCGTGCTGATGGAAACGCTGCAAGCCTTGTAGAACTCCGTTGGAGCGGGCTTGCCCCGCGATCGCCAGGCGTCTGCCCCGCCATTTTTTGTTACCATCTGACCACTACGAGCGCACAGCGCCACTCACCCGATGGAAACCGCCTGATGAGCCAACCCTTCGACGTCGCCGCCCTGGCCGCGACCTACGCCAGCAAGTCCCCGCAGGAGATCCTCAAGCTCGCCTTCGAACACTTCGGCGACGACCTGTGGATCTCCTTCAGCGGTGCCGAGGATGTGGTGCTGGTGGACATGGCCTGGAAGCTGAACAAGCAGGTCAAGGTGTTCAGCCTCGATACCGGTCGCCTGCACCCGGAAACCTACCGCTTCATCGACCAGGTGCGCGAGCAGTACAACCTGCCGATCGAAATCCTCAGCCCGGACCGCGCCAAGCTCGACCCGTTCGTCAAGGAAAAGGGCCTGTTCAGCTTCTACAAGGACGGCCACGGCGAGTGCTGCGGCATCCGCAAGATCGAGCCGCTGCGCCGCAAGCTGGCCACCGTCAGCGCCTGGGCCACCGGCCAGCGCCGCGACCAGAGCCCGGGCACCCGCAGCCAAGTGGCTGCCCTGGAGATCGATAGCGCTTTCTCCACCCCCGAACACCCCCTGTACAAGTTCAACCCCCTGGCGCAGATGACCAGCGAGGAAGTCTGGGGCTACATCCGCATGCTCGAGCTGCCCTACAACAGCCTGCATGAGCGCGGCTTCATCAGCATTGGTTGCGAGCCGTGCACCCGCCCGGTGCTGCCGAACCAGCATGAGCGCGAAGGACGTTGGTGGTGGGAGGAGTCGACCCAGAAGGAATGCGGGCTGCACGCCGGCAACCTGATCAGCAAGGCATGAACGACTGGGGCCGCAAAGCGGCCCCAGTTATTTCAGGTCAGTGCACCGGCAACTCGACACCCTCGAACAGCTCTTCGAGCTCCTGCTTGTTATGGCACTGGATCGCCTTGGCCATCACCTCACGGGTCAGGTGCGGGGCGAACTTCTCGATGAAGTCGCACATGAAACCACGCAGGAAGGTGCCGCGACGGAAACCGATCTTGGTGATGCTGGCTTCGAACAGTTCGCTGGCATCCAGGCACACCAGGTCGCTGTCGAGCTTCGGGTCCACCGCCATCTTGGCCACGATACCCACGCCCAGGCCCAGGCGCACATACGTCTTGATCACGTCGGCGTCGGCCGCGGTGAACACCACCTTCGGTGTCAGGCCACGGTGGTTGAACGCCTCGTCGAGCTTGGAGCGACCAGTGAAGCCGAATACATAGGTAACGATCGGGTACTCAGCCACCGCCTCCAGGGTCAGCTTAGGCAGCTTGGTCAGCGGGTGCCCCTGAGGCACTACCACGCAACGGTTCCACTTGTAGCACGGCATCATGATCAGGTCGCCGAACAGCTCCAGCGCCTCGGTGGCGATGGCAAAATCGACGGTGCCGTCAGCCGCCATCTCGGCGATCTGCATGGGCGAGCCCTGGTGCATGTGCAGGGCGACTTCCGGGTATTGCTTGATGAAATTGCTGATCACCGGCGGCAGCGCATAGCGCGCCTGGGTGTGGGTGGTGGCGATCGACAGGGTGCCCTTTTTCTCGTTGGAGAATTCCTGGGCGATCTGCTTGATGCTCTCGACCTTGCGCAGGATCTCGCCGGCAGTATTGATGATGCGCTCGCCCGCCGGGGTGACACGGGTCAGGTGCTTGCCGCTGCGGGCGAAGACTTCGACGCCCAGCTCATCCTCGAGCAGGCGGATCTGCTTGCTGATCCCGGGCTGGGAGGTATAGAGGCTCTGCGCCGTCGCGGAAACGTTGAGGTCATGGTGCGCCACTTCCCAGATGTAGCGCAGTTGCTGAAGCTTCATAGATATCCCTCAAAGGCGGTAGGTCACCGGCGCGCCGGCAGCAACGAGTTATAACTATATTAGTGGCTAGAGAAATAAATCTAGAACTATTTTGTTACGTTCGCAGGAAAAAACCTACCGCCACACTCACACTTTCCTACGCCCAAGATGCTGGGCCAACGGCACCATGTACACCGGCACCGGCGACAGCTGCAGCAACCGCACCGCCGTGCGACCGATCGGCACGTCCACCCCGGCCCCTGCGCTGTGGCTGCCAAAGATCAGCAAGTCGACCGCCAGGCGCTGGGCCTGTTCAAGGATCACCTGCGCCGGGTCGCCTTGACGCACCCGTACCGCACGGATCAGCGCCAGATCGGCGACCTCGCCCAGTTCCTCGCGAAAGTTTTCCAGCACCCGCTGCTCGATATTGGCCATGACCGTAGTCACGCCCTCACTGTGCAATGCATCGAGAGTCTGCTCATCGAGGTAGCTCTGCAGCAAGGATTCGGCGAACTGGCCCATGGGCTCCACGGCATGGATCACATACAGCTCCGCGTTGAAGGTCCGCGCCAGGGCCAAGGCGTGCTGCATGACGAAGGGCGCGTAAACACCGAGGTCTGTAGCGAACAGCATGGAACGGATCATTCGACCTCCTCGACTGCCGCTTCGGCAGAGCAAGCTTGAGCTTAGCAGCGCCATGGGCCGTCGCCTGGCCGTCCGGCGCACAGCCGCTGCGGCTTTCAGGCCTGCCGGTTACGCCGGTCGAGAAACGCCAGTGCCTGGTACAACGCCTCCATGCGCGGCAACTCGCACCCCGCCGCGCGTGCGCGGGCCAAGGGCTCGGCGTAGATCGCCTGCAGCTCCAGCGGCCGCTGCAAGGCATGGTCGTGATACATGCTTGGCCAATAGTCCGGCATCTTTTCGGTAACCCGGAACAGGTGTTCGGCATAGCCTTGCGGCAACTCAAGGCCACAGGCCCTGGCGCCGGCCACCACTTCCGCCATCAGAGCCTGGATCAGCGCACGGCTGTCGGCATCGCCCATCAGGGGTGTGGTGCTGGCCTGCAGCAGCACCGAAAGGCCGTTGTAGGGCACATTCCACACCAGCTTCTGCCAACGCGCCTGGTCGAGGTCGGCCATGGCCTGGGAGTCGATGCCCGCGGCCCGGAACAGGGCCGCGCCCTCCTCCACCACTACCGCTGCGTCACCCTGTGCAGGGCCACTGTGATAGCCCAGGTTCACCGCGCCCAACGACTGGTGACGAATCACCCCGGGGCGCTCGCGGTTGACACAGATGAAGCACAGCCCACCCAGCAGGTGCATGTCCGGACGCAAGGCCGGGCGCAGTTGCTCCTCGACCCCAAGGCCATTCTGCAGCAAGACCACTCTGGCCTGCGGCGCTGCGGCTTGCACGATCAAGGGCGCCAGCTCGGCATTGCTGGTGGCCTTGGCCCCCACCAGCAGCCAGTCGCAAGGCGGCATGTCGGCGGCAGAGGCGTAGGCCTGCACGGGCATGCGCACCTGACCATGCACGGCGCTGTCGAGCTGCAGCCCCTGTTCATGCACGGCCTGGTATTCACTGCGCAACAGAAAGTGCACGTCGAAGCCGGCGCGGGCGAGCATCAGGCCATAGAAGCCACCGATTGCGCCGCTGCCAATGATGCCGATACGGGGATTGCCAACCTGAGGGTCGAGGGACGCCATGCCGTGCTCCTGGTCAAGAGTCATTGTTATGGGTCAGCACTATACGCAGGTGTTGCTGCCACGGTGAAATCGTCCCGCCAGGCCGCAAGCTCGCGCCCAAATGCCGCTTGGCGGGCAAAAACCCCGTATCGACGGGGCCCAGCCCATTGTCGCGCCCCCGCTAACGCGCTAAGGTTCGGCCTCCCCGCTGCGAACAATCTGCTGCTGGGCCGCACGGGGATTGCTGGCGGCCGGCACCCGTGACCTGACGAGTAACACGATGGCTGATTTACCGATCGATGACCTTAACGTTGCCTCCAACGAGACCTTGATCACCCCTGATCAGCTCAAGAAGGAAATCCCCCTCAGCGCCAAGGCCCTGCAGACCGTGACTGCCGGCCGTGAAGTGGTGCGCAATATCCTCGACGGCAAGGACCATCGCCTGTTCGTGGTGGTCGGCCCGTGCTCGATCCACGACATCAAGGCCGCCCACGAGTACGCCGAGCGCCTGAAGGTATTGGCCGAGGAAGTTTCCGACACCCTGTACCTGGTCATGCGCGTGTACTTCGAGAAGCCACGCACCACCGTCGGCTGGAAAGGCCTGATCAACGACCCGTACCTGGATGACTCGTTCAAGATCCAGGACGGCCTGCACATCGGCCGCCAGTTGCTGCTGGACCTGGCCGAGAAGGGCCTGCCCACCGCCACCGAAGCGCTCGACCCGATCTCCCCGCAGTACCTGCAGGACCTGATCAGCTGGTCGGCCATCGGCGCCCGCACCACCGAATCCCAGACCCACCGCGAGATGGCCTCCGGCCTGTCCTCGGCGGTCGGCTTCAAGAACGGTACCGATGGCGGCCTGACCGTGGCGATCAACGCCCTGCAGTCGGTGTCCAAGCCGCACCGCTTCCTGGGCATCAACCAGGAAGGTGGCGTATCCATCGTCACCACCAAGGGCAACGCCTACGGCCACGTGGTGCTGCGCGGCGGCAACGGCAAGCCCAACTATGACTCGGTGAGTGTCGCCCTGTGCGAACAGGACCTGGCCAAGGCGAAGATCAAGCCGAACATCATGGTCGACTGCAGCCACGCCAACTCCAACAAGGATCCGGCCCTGCAGCCACTGGTCATGGAGAACGTGGCCAACCAGATCCTCGAAGGCAACCAGTCGATCATCGGCCTGATGGTCGAGAGCCACCTGAACTGGGGCTGCCAGGCCATTCCGAAGAACCTCGACGAGCTGCAGTATGGCGTGTCGGTCACCGACGCCTGCATCGACTGGGCCGCCACCGAGAAGACCCTGCGCAGCATGCACGCCAAGCTCAAGGATGTGCTGCCCAAGCGTCAGCGCGGCTGAGAAATCGCGCAAACGAAAACGCCGGGCAATGCCCGGCGTTTTCATGTGTGCGTGCTGCCAGGTCAGGCCTTGCTCGAATGACGCTGCTGGCGCTCCATGTAGCGCTCCACATAAGAGCACGACGGGATGACCGTATAGCCCATCTGCTCGGCGTACTCCAGGGCCTTTTCGGTCAGCGCGGCGGCAATCCCGCGCCCGCGCAGGGCGTTGGGAACGAAGGTGCGATAGATGTCCAGCGTCTGCTTGCCCAGGTCCATGTACGTCAGGTACGCCCGGTGACCGTCCACGGTGGTCTCGAACTGATGACCGGCCTGGTCATGGTGGATGGTCAGCGTTTCGCTCATCACTACTCCTCGCAGGTCTTGTCGGCAGACCCATACCTTACCGATGTGGTTTATCCGGCGGAGGAACCTCCACGCCACCTGTGCCCCTTGGACAGCAGCACGATTTGGATCGTTCTGCGTCGATGGCACCCTCAAATAGTAGGCGGCGCCAGCAAGAATGCTCAAGCTGCCCTGAATGAAAATGCTGACAGCAACGCCTGCACCGCCTGGCAACAGCATCCGGATGTTGTAGGGCTAAGACGCTGACAGACAGTTAAAGTCACCCTTAGTTCAACAAAAAAGTTCCTGTACTACAATCGCTTGCGAACGCTGCCCATGGTTTTCACACTTTGTTTACAAACCCTGTCGCCAGAGCCCTCGGCAGCATTTTTTTTGCAGTTCTTGCGCTCAGTCAGTTTACTTACTACAAGTAATGGGTACTATGTACGCCGGCCAGTTTCTCTTTTCCGAGAGATGGCTATTTAATAGAAAGTCCTTGAAGGGGAACACGATGAACAACGTTCTGAAATTCTCTGCTCTGGCTCTGGCCGCAGTTCTGGCTACCGGTTGCAGCAGCGTATCCAAAGAAACCGAAGCTCGCCTGACTGCTACCGAAGACGCAGCAGCTCGCGCCCAGGCTCGTGCAGACGAAGCCTACCGCAAAGCTGACGACGCTCTGGCAGCTGCTCAGAAGGCTCAGCAGACCGCTGACGAAGCCAACGAGCGCGCTCTGCGTATGCTGGACAAAGCCAGCCGCAAGTAATAATCCTCACGGATTGTTATGGAGCCGACCCACTTGTGGGTCGGCTTTTTTATTGCCTCGAAGAAAGCCTGTTGCTGCAAGGCCAAACAACAGGGGCCGCTTTGCGTCCCATCGCGGGGCAGGCCCACTCCTACAGCGCAGCGCACGCCTACCTGTAGGAGCGGGCTTGCCCCGCGATGGGCCGCAAGGCGCCCCCTAAGTGCCCCGCTAGTTAACGGCGGGTAATCGCTTACTGCAATTCCGGTGGAATGCTCGACACCATCGGCGCGCTTGCACCATTGGTAGGCACGGCGATCTCGACCGGCATGCCATCTTCGGCGGCGACCACATCGCGAACCATGTCCCAATTCATGCGCAAGTTGTTGGCCAGGTCTTCACGCTTGAGCAGCGCGTTGATGACGGCGGTGTGCTTGTCGACCACCGACGGATTGCCTTGATCGTCCAGCGGCGTGTGGGCTTCCAGATAGACTTTGCCAGCACTGATACCGAACTTGTACGGCTCGTTGATGATACGTACCGGGGTGCCCACCGGGACCATCTTCGACAGCGTCAGCACATTGTTGTTGAGCATGCGGAAGCAACCGTGACTGGTGCGCATGCCGATACCGAACTTCTTGTTCGAGCCATGGATCAGGTAGCCCGGCACCCCAAGGGTGAACTTGAACGGCCCCAGCGGGTTGTCCGGCCCGGCCGGCACCACGGTCGGCAGGATGTCGCCATCGGCGGCGTGCTCGGCACGGATCGAGGCCGGCGGGGTCCAGGTCGGATTAGCTGTCTTGGCGGTGATCTTGGTGTTCGCGATCGGCGACCCCCAACCCTCGCGACCAATACCCAGCGGGAAGGTATGCACCACGTTCTGCCCTTTCGGGTAGTAGTAGAGGCGGTACTCGGCCAGGTTGATGACAATGCCTTCGCGCGGCCCTGGCGGCAGGATGTAGCGGGTCGGCAGGATGATCTCGGTACCGGCGCCCGGCAGCCATGGGTCGACGCCGGGGTTGGCGGCGATCATCTCCAGGTAGCCAAGGTCGTTGGCGGTGCCGATATCGGCGAAAGTGTCTTCGTACTTGGCCTGGATGGTGTGGACCTGACCGACGACGTCCTCACCGGGGGGTGGCAACGGCAGTTCCAGCGCAACAGCGGGGCCTGTCGCCAGCAAGGCGGCCAGGGTCAGGCTACGGGTGACGGCGGGAAAGCGCGGCAACATCCGGGAAATCCTTCGAAAGGTCAGTCAAGGGAATCGATTGTACACCCGCGCCGAAACAAGCGGGAGGCGCAAGCATTTCAGATGATGAAAGGCACTCAGAGTTCCGGCCACACCGGGCGCATGCCACGCCGCTGGGCATCGAGGATTGCCTTGCACAACTCACACAGGCGCTCGTCACGGTAGATGGCCCGCTCGACACTCGACCAGCGCGGCTGCGCGGGCAGCAGGCCACCGCACAAGGTGCGGTCGACAGGCACGCCGAGCTCGAGCTGGCGGGCGGCGAGGTGGATGCGCACTTCCTGGCAGGCAAACAGGTCGAGCTGCTCGTCGGGCTCGATCAGTTGGTAGGCGTACAGGGACCAGGCAGGGCGCGGCATCGGGGGCACTCGAAACGGGGGGCGCAACATTAGCCGAAAGCGGCCCCCGATAAAAGCATCACAGCAAGGGTTTTATCGCCGGCCAGGCATTTTCCAGCAAGCGCTGCTGGGCGGCGGCTGCAGGGTGGATGCCATCGGCCTGCATCAGCTCCGGCACCCCGCCCACGCCTTCCAGGAAAAACGGCACCAGCGGCACCTTTTTCTCCGTGGCCAGTTGCTCGTAGACCTGGGCGAACGCCGTGGTGTAGCGCACACCGTAGTTGGGGGGCAGGCGCATGCCCAGCAGCACGACCTTGGCCCCCGCATCGCGGGACTGGTCGATCATTGCCGCAAGATTCTGTTGCAATTGCTGCGGTGGCTGCCCGCGCAGGCCATCGTTGCCACCTAACTCCAGCACCACCAGGTCCGGCTTGTGCGCTGCAAGCAGCGCCGACAGCCGCGCCTGGCCGCCCGCGCTGGTGTCGCCGCTGATGGAGGCATTGACCACCTGGTCGTCAAAACCCTCCTTGCGCAGGTGTTGTTGCAGCAGGTTGACCCAACCCTGACGGGTATCCAGGCCAAAACCGGCGCTGATACTATCGCCCACGACCAGCAATGTTCCCGCTGCCGCGCCCTGGGCCAGGCAACACAGGGCCAGACCGGCACTCAACCACCACACTCGCATCGGATTCTCCATGAGCCCCAGCATTCTCGTTGCGCAGAACCTTAGCAAAGTGGTCCCCAGCGCGGAAGGCGACCTGACCATCCTCCACGCGCTCTCCCTCGACCTCGCCCAAGGCGACAGCCTGGCCATCGTCGGTGCCTCCGGTTCCGGCAAGTCCACGCTGTTGGGCCTGCTCGCCGGGCTCGACCGGCCGAGTGCCGGCAAGGTGATACTGGCCGGACACGACCTCGGCCCCCTCGACGAGGACCAGCGCGCCCGGGTGCGCGCCGAGCACGTCGGCTTCGTGTTCCAGTCGTTCCAACTGCTCGACAGCCTCAACGCCCTGGAGAACGTCATGCTGCCGCTGGAGCTCGACGGTCGCCGCGATGCCCGCGAGCACGCTCGCGATCTGCTCGAGCGGGTCGGCCTGGGCAAACGCCTGAGCCACACGCCGCGCCAGCTCTCCGGCGGCGAGCAGCAGCGGGTGGCGATCGCCCGCGCCTTCGCCGCGCAACCGGCCGTGCTGTTCGCCGACGAGCCCACCGGCAACCTCGACAGCCACACCGGCGAGCGCATCAGCGACCTTTTGTTCGAACTGAACCAGGAGCGCGGCACGACACTGGTGCTGGTAACCCACGACGAACGCCTGGCCAAGCGCTGCCGCCGCCTGATCCGCCTGGATGCCGGACGCCTGGTGACGCCCCTGGAGCCCTGATGACCCGCCTATCGTTCCCACGCCTGTGCACCCTTGCGCTGCGCCAGTTGCTGCGTGACGCGCGCGCCAGCGAAGTCCGCGTGCTGTTCTTCGCCCTGCTGGTTGCGGTGGCGGCCAGCACCGCCATCGGCTACTTCGGCGCTCGCCTGAACGGCGCCATGCAGTTGCGCGCCAGCGAGTTCCTCGGCGCCGACCTGGTCCTGCAGGGCAGTGCCCCACCCGCCGCGCAGCAGATCGCCAGCGGCACCGCGCTGGGCCTGCGTCATGCGCGGGTGGTGGAGTTCACCAGCGTGGTTAGCGGCGACAGCGGCATCCAGCTTTCCAGCATCAAGGCGGCCGACTCCGCCTACCCGCTGCGCGGCCAATTGCGCAGCGCCCCGGCGCCCTATACCGCAGAGACGCCCGGTGGCGGCCCGGCGCCGGGAGAGGCCTGGGTCGAACCGCGCCTGCTCGCGGCGCTCGGCCTGGCCATCGGCGACAGCATCGACGTCGGCATGAAGACCCTGCGCATGAGCCGCGTGCTGACCTACGAGCCCGACCGCGCCGGCAACTTCTACAGCCTGACCCCTCGGGTGCTGATGAACCTCGCCGACCTGGACGCCACCGGCGTCATCCAGCCGGGCAGCCGGGTCAGCTACCGCGACCTGTGGCGCGGTGATATCGACGCCTTGCAAACGTACCGGCAGGCGGCGGAAAAAAGCCTGGCCGCCAACCAGCGCCTGCTCGACACTCGCGACGGTAACCGGCAGATCGGCGGCGCACTGGGCAAGGCCGAGCGTTACCTGAACATGGCGAGCCTGGTGGCGGTGCTGCTGGCCGGCGTCGCCGTGGCCTTGTCGGCCAGCCGCTACGCCGCGCGGCGCCTGGATGCCAGTGCCCTGCTGCGCTGCCTGGGCCTGTCCCGGCACCAGGCCCTTGGCCTTTACAGCCTGCAACTGGCAATGCTCGGTGTCGCCGCTGCAGTCATCGGCGCACTGCTCGGCTGGATCGCCCAGCTGGGGTTGTTCCGCCTGCTCGAAGGGCTGCTACCCAGCCAGGTGCCGCCCGGTGGCCTCACCCCGGCGCTGGCCGGCATCGGCACCGGATTGGTAGCCCTGGCCGGCTTCGCCTTGCCGCCCCTGGCAGCCCTGGGTCGCGTGCCGCCGCTACGGGTCCTGCGCCGCGACCTATTGCCACTGCCACCGAGCAGCTGGTTGGTGTACGGCGCCGCACTGCTCGCCCTGGGCCTGATCATGTGGCGCCTGAGCCTGGACTTGCTGCTGACCTTCGCCCTGCTCGGCGGCGGGCTGATCGCCGCCTTGCTGCTGGGGGGGTTACTGTTGCTCGGCCTGCGCAGCCTGCGCCGGCTGCTGGCCGGCGCGCCGCTGGCCTGGCGGTTGGGGCTCGGGCAGTTGCTGCGTCACCCGCTGGCCGCCGCCGGCCAGGCCCTGGCCTTCGGCCTGATCCTCCTGGCAATGGGCCTGGTCGCCCTGCTGCGGGCGGAACTGCTCGACACCTGGCAGGCGCAGTTGCCCAAGGACGCGCCGAATCATTTCGCCCTGAACATCCTGCCCGATGAGCGCCAGCCGTTCGCCGAGCGCCTGGCCCAGATCAACGCCACCGCCGCGCCGCTGTACCCGGTGATTCCCGGCCGCCTGACCCATATCAACGAGCAGCCGGTGCGCCAGCTGGTCAGCAAGGAATCCACTGGCGAGCGCGCCATCCAGCGTGACCTCAGCCTGACCTGGGCCGCCGAGCTGCCCCAGGGCAATGCCCTGAGCGCCGGCCAATGGTGGCAGCAGACACCCGCCAACGATGAAGCCCCCGGGGTTTCCGTGGAGGCGGAGCTGGCGCAGAGCCTGCACCTGCAACTGGGCGACCTGCTGACCTTCGACATCGGCGGCCAGCAACGCCAGGCCCGGGTCAGCAGCCTGCGCAGCGTGCATTGGGACAGCTTCCAGCCAAACTTCTACATGATCTTCCAGCCGGGCACCTTGCAAGGCCTGCCCACCACCTACCTCACCAGCTTCTACCTGGCGCCGGGCCACGACCAGGAAATCGTCGCGCTGTCCCGGGCGTTCCCGGCGGTGACCGTGCTGCAGGTCGATGCGCTGCTCGCCCAGCTGCGCAGCATCCTCGCCCAAGTCACCCTGGCGGTGGAGTACGTGCTGTTGTTCGTGCTGGCTGCGGGGCTGGCGGTACTGTTTGCCGGCCTGCAGGCGACCCTCGACGAACGCATCCGCCAAGGTGCCCTGCTGCGGGCCCTGGGAGCAGCACGCCCGCTGCTGGTAAAGGCACGACGCATCGAGTTCGGCCTGCTCGGCGCCGCCAGCGGCCTGCTCGCGGCACTCGGCTGCGAGCTGATCACCTTCGGCCTGTACCGCCATGCCTTCGACCTGGCCTGGGCGCCGCACCCAGCGCTGCTCCTGCTGCCGCTGCTGGGCGCGCTGCTGATCGGCGCCGCCGGTGGCTATGGCACCCGGCGGGCACTGAACAGCAGCCCGCTGACCGTGCTGCGCGAGGGTTGAGCCCTGCGCAGGCCAGGGTTCAGGGCTGGCTGGCCTGTAGGCGGCCGCGCAGGCGCAGCCGGCCCACCACCCCCGCCATGAGTACTATCGGGGCAGCGACGGCGATCGCCAGATGGTTCAGGTCCAGCGGCGGGATGCAACTGAGGAACAGTGAGTACAGGGCGCCGGCCATCATCTGCAGAAAGAAGAACTGCCCCGACGACATGCCGACGTCCTGGCTGACGCAACGCAACAACCCTGCCTGCGTGATCGGAATGACCATACCGGTACAGACCAGCAGCGCGATCATCGGCAGCAGGAACAACAGTGTACCCGGGCCCACCAACAGCAGCCCCAGGGACAGGCTTATGCAACCTCCCAAGCCGATCATCGCGGCGAGCGCCAGCAGCGCGTCCAGGTCGTGGGTCTGGCTCAGGCGCCGCGCGATGGTGCTGCCCGCCACATAGCCACAGGCACAGGCGCCGATCAGCGCGCCATACTCCAGCTCACTGAAACCCAGCACCTGCTGGAAGGCATGGGACGACGACGACAGCAGGGCGAAGTAGCTCATCCACACCAGGCTGATGCAGGCCGCATTGCGCCGATAGCCAGGGTTGCCCATATTGCGCCGGTACACGCGCCAGATGGCGCCAACCGAGCCGATCGGCTGCCCGCCGCCTGCCGTGGGCCGGGTAAGTCCGACGAACACCAGCAACACCAGCAGGTTGAATGCGCCGGCACACACCAGCACCCCGCGCCACCCCAGCTCAGGCAGCACAGCACCGGCCAGCAATGGCACCACGCAAGGCGTGACGGCAGTGGCCGAGGCCAGGGTGCTCAGAACCGGCAGACGTTGCGCTTCGGGGTACACCTCCCTGACGACCAGGCGTGTGGTCACGGTACTGACGCAGCCGCCCAGCGATTGCAGCAAACGGCCGAGGATGAACAGAGTGAAGCCCTCGGCGCTGGCCGCCAGCAAGGCGCCGACCACCGACAGCGCCAGACCGCCCAACTGCACGGCCCTGGGGCCGAACCGATCGGAAAGCAGCCCGGCCATGATCACCGATACGGCGTAGCCGACCATATACACCACAAGCGTGTTCTGCACGCTCGCCATCCCCACATGAAGGTCCTGAGCCAACCGCGCCGATGCCGGCACCATCACGCCCAGCCCCACCTGCGGCACCACCACGGCGCTCAACAGCGCCAGGGTCAACCAGGGACTCGCGCTCGGCGCACTCATGCCCGCATCACCTGTTCGTAGTGCGGGGCCAGCAACATGGGCAACCACTGCAGAACCGTCATGACTCGTTGACTCCTTGCAAAGAATGAATACCGGTTCCGTCTACGCCTGGGCGCACAATGGAATCGGGTGCGCTTCTTTGCGCACCGCAACAAGTTGTTACGTGGATTGAGCTTAGGGATTGCGCTGGCTACCATGAAGGTCCATTAAGCCTTCCTGCATGTGGACCACTTATGGCCAGAGGCAAACAACCGCTTGCCCTTGACCTTGCCCTGCCGTTCGAGCTGTGCGCCAAACCTTCGGCCCGCAAGCACCAACTGCTCTATGCCTTCCTGCAAGATCTGCTCGCCTGTGGCCATCTGACGCCCGGCACACGCCTGCCCTCCACCCGTACCCTCGCCCAGCGGTGGGGAGTGGCGCGGGGCACCGTCGAGCTGGTTTTCGAACAACTCGCCCTGGAAGGTTGCATCCTGCGCCGACAAGGCGCGGGCTCAGTGGTCGCACCGCTGCGTCCCGACGCGCTGATCGCGGCCAACGAACAGCCCCTGGCCACGCTCGCTTGCCCCCGTGAGCCCGCGCCCTGCGTCAGCCCTGCCGCCCTGCCAGAAGCCCGGTTGCAGACGGGCGTGCCCTTCGTCGCCCGGCTGGCAGACCCGACGCTGCTTGAACAGCGTCATCTGCAACTGGCCGCCGATGCCCTTGCGACAATCACCGAGAGCGTTCCGCACGCAGGTGACATGTTGCTGCGCAAGGCTATAGCGGCGCACATCCGTCTCTATCGGGGCATCGAGTGCGACGTCGAGGCTATCGTCGTGACCCAGGGCATTCGCCACACCCTGCACTTCATCAGCCAGTGGCTGGAACAGGACGACGCCATCGCCCTGGAGGATCCGGGCTACTCCTGGGCCGCACGCATGTTCGAACAGACCGGCAGACGGGTGATCTGCGTCGCCGTGGACCAGGCAGGCCTGGACGTCGAACAACTGGCCACGCACGACCACGTCCGCGCGGTGCACACCACCCCCGCGCACCAGGCTCCGCTGGGCATCTGCATGAGCGTCCAGCGACGCCAGGCGCTGCTGGACTGGGCACAGACCCGAGATGCCTACATCGTCGAGGATGATTACGACAGCGAATACAACTATGCCTGCGCGCCACTGCCGGCGATCAAGGCGCTCGACCAGCATGACCGGGTGCTGTTCTGCGGCAGCTTCAACAAGACATTGTTCAGTGGGCTGAGGCTGGGCTTCGCGGTCGTACCGCGAACCTTGCGCGCACGGTTCATCGACTGGCTGGCGGCAACGGGGCAGACGCCGGGGATCATCGCCCAGCGGACGGTGCGCCAGTATCTGCTGCGCGGTCACTATGAACGGCACCTGCGCATCGCAAGGCAGACCTACCAACGCCGCCGGGACCTGCTGCTCAAGCGCCTCGCGGCAGAGCCAGGCATGACCGTCAGCGGCGAGCAATCCGGCCTGCACTTCGTCCTCTGGTTGCCCAACGGCGTCAGTGAGCAGGCGTTCTGCGAGCGGGCCCGGCAATGCGGGCTGGTGTTGCAGCCGATCGGTCTGTTCTGCCGCAAACACACCTGGCCCGCCGGCGTGCTGATCGGTTATGCAGCGCTCACCGATGAGCAGATCGCAGCAGCGGCACAAGTGCTGGTAGAGGTCTATCGGGCATCGCTACCCGGGTAGCTGATGCGGTTGACGTACCAGGTTGCCTCACCCGGGGGGGTGTGCACCACCACCTCGTCGCCCTCCTCCTTCTTGAGCAACGCCCGGGCCATGGGCGAGTCGATGGAGATATAGTCGTTGCGCCCGTGGATCTCGTCATAGCCGACGATGCGAAAGCGCAACGAGTACTCGACCACCACGACGTCTTCCAGGCGCTTGCGCAGGTAACGCACGCGGCGGTCGATCTCGCGCAGCAGCTTCTTGTTGTGCTGGTATTATCACCCCAACCCCAGAACAGCATTAGCGATCCAACCAAGCAGCACTTCCACACTGGACGTACCCCGCACCTGCCGAATCCATCCAAGCAGCCTGAGGCGGCTTCACCCTGCCCGCATATTCTGGTGCACCAGAGAGATCACGGAGGGAGAACTGTTAAGCCCACCTTTGCAGCAACAGACGAACACCCATTCAGCAGCTCCGTTCGCCCCAAACAACCGGTCTCATAGCAAAGCCGCTGCGTCACTCAAGAAGCGGCGCCTCAGAAGCCACCCGGAAAGTCCTAGGCATAGGCCCTAAGTACTGCCCTATCGGAAGCTGTTCAAACAGCAATCCAAGGCGTGGTAGTCTCGCTTGGATTTGACTTGGATCATCATCTCGGCGGCGATTGCCTAAGGACATCTCCTGGCGGCTCCGTCCCCATTGATCCAGGTGCCACCGTATCTGTATCAGGAGTAGAGGTTGCCGACCAACATCATCACCAGAGAAGGGCACGCTGCTCTGAAGGCTGAACTAGACCACCTCTGGCACACCTACCGTCCCGAAATCACTCAGAAGGTTACCTGGGCCGCCTCTCTAGGGGATCGGAGTGAGAACGCGGATTACCAATACAACAAAAAGCTTCTTCGAGAGATTGATCGTCGGATCAGATACCTCCGGAAGCGGTTGGAGGACATCCGGGTTGTCAACTATGCCCCCGAGCAAGAGGGCAAAGTCTTCTTTGGCGCCTGGGTTGAGATCGACAATGAAGATGGTGAGAGCAAGCGATTCCGAATCGTCGGGTACGATGAGATCTACGGTCGGAAGGACTACATCTCGATTGATTCCCCCATGGCCCGCGCCCTACTGAAGAAAGAGGAAGGGGACGAGGTCGTGGTGCAGACTCCGACGGGCGAAGCGACTTGGTTCATCGCTAGCATTTCCTACGAACAGCCTGCCCACGGGTAGCCCCTTCCACCAGGATTCGGCAGCCTTGCTTGCACCACGGGGGAGCCAGCGCCTACAAACAGGTCGGACAGGATCGGTTGTCAGCAAAGATCGATCCTCGAAGGCAATTTGGCCCGCCTGAAGCGCGCTCAACAACGCTTGCTGATCAACCAACCACTGCGGGCGGTATTGATCAACCACGCATGGGGCTTCATTCGCTGCAGCTCAGCACGCCCCACGATGTTTCTGGAGCGCTCGCTGAGCACCCTATGGAGGGTAGCGATATCCGCCTGCTCAAAGAGGGTGTCCTTGCTGACCCGCGCCCCCCAATGATCTGCCCGTCCAGGACGCCATCGAGCAGATCAGGCGCTTGGAAAATGGTTATGGCGCCTGAGAAATCTTCGCTCCAATAGATGAAGCAGAGAGACGATGGCTAATCGACCACACTGAGCCGCCCCCAGCTTTGCGCCCCAAGGCTCTGGTCACACGCTGTTGGCCCGACCACCGCTTGATCGCTTAAGATCTATCAGGGCATCAAAGCCTCTTTGCTCGACAGGCCGTGTTTCAGCAGTGTTGCTAACAACTCTGCGTCAAGCGGTTATAGAACCAACGCATATATATTTTGATCAAGAAACTCATCCCCTATACGCTCTGCTTTTTTAAGTGTGCCCTCATAACTGAAACCACAGCGCAATGCCAGCGCATTGCTTTTTCCATTTTTTACGGCAGCCTTGATAACGAAGCGGCATATCTGGCTTTTTTCCACATAAATTTCAATCAGTTTTTTTACCGCAGCTGATAGAACGCCCTTCCCTTGCATATCAACATCCAACCAGTAACCTAAATAAGCGGTTTTATTCACGAGATCCATCGAATTAAAAGACAGAACACCGCAGGGCTTACCTGACTCACAAAGTATATACGTTTTGGAGATATCTTCTTGATGTTCCTTTGAGCATGAAATTAAAAACTCCTCTACGTCTTTCGAACACCTTGTGCTTCTAGGCCAGTGCATATACCTTTCAAAGTTTTTTTTATTTTTTGTTATGAGCTCGAACAAGTCCTTAGCGTATGAAGGCTTAGCGTTGACCAAAGACAGAGTTTCTGTAATTTTAATGTCTTCGGATACGCAATAAATGTCGTCAAGCACCAGACAATTAGGCTTGGATGGCGACCGACATAAACCAAGACGTCTGTCGTCGTACTTATAAACCACAGGCTTACACCTGACCCACTGAGTCATAGTTTGAAGGTCATACGCTCCACACCCTTTTATAAGGAAATGATCATTTTCCTTGAGAGAAAACGTTTCCCCGAGAGCTGTAATGTAATCCGCTTCGAAGCAATTAAAACCCACTAAGTACTGAGCGTGACGCGTCGGTGCTTCTGGAAAATTTGATACGGGTACGATCGAATGAGCCCACTGATGGATTGAGGGAACCCAGTTTGAAGCTACGTTTGTTTGGAGAAGCTCTATACCATTACGCCACTTAGTACTAAAAACCCTACCGCAGAGATAGCCATAATCCTCACTGAGGCATCTACCCGGCTCAAAGATGTAACGCCAATGCTGATTTACTTGCCCAAACAATGCTTGAGCTTTTTGAGCGATTTCTTTAAAAAAAAAGTCAGCAGAGGGTGTTTTGATGTTGATATCTTTTGAGAATGAGTCTGCTGGAAAACCGCTTCCCAAGTCTAGTATTCCTCGCTCCGGCATATGTTTGACTAGGAAAGAAGCCCATAGCGCCAGCGTGTCAGTTATGGCTGTCGTCGCCGGCAGATTTGACCCAGCATTAAGATGAAATCCGACATGCTCTATGCACTCGTACCTGCGAAGGCAGGGCAAGAGAATTTCTTCAAACTCATTTGATGTACAGCCGAAGCGGGAATATCCAGTGTCTCGATAAAGATGCGATAAGCGAATTATGATCTGGCATTTCTTTCTGATGCTCGAACATATAGACCCTAGCCTCTCGACTTCACTAATGCTATCAACCTGCACCAGCACCTCGTGCTTAACAGCGAACAACAGTTCGTCATCGAGCTTAAGCGGGCCATCAAAAATTATTTGACTGCTTTCAAAGCCTGCTTGTAACGCTAAATTGATTTCCTCTATTGAACAGGCCTCCACCCAGTAATGGTTATCTTTGAGCATTTGACAAAACGCCCCTAAATTACACGATTTCAACGAAGCCGCGAGCACGACCCCATCAAAGTGCTTTTTTGCAGAACGCATAAAGCTTTCCGCTTTCGCTCGGGCACTTTCAAGATCAAAAATGAAAAAAGGCCGATCAGGGCTGGCCTCCTCTAAGATATGATTCCGGACAGTCTCCATGAATTTTTCCGGGGGAGCTATTTGTGCCATGTCTGGAAAGCCACTCCTTGAAAATCTTTCTGAGCGTTCAAGCTTTTTCGAATTTCAAAAAAGTGACTATATAAAGCTTCTTGTTGATCCGTCGCCATAGCTCTAGTTCCAGGATTTTCTTGACATAAATAACGCCTTACACGCATTGCCAGTGCACCCTCACTTTCAGCAAACAGTTCGTACGTAAATTCGGAGCCGAGTGTAAATCCATGCTCCGTAAAAAACTCCTTCCAATAATCGTATGTCCAAGAGGGTTCTGGACGCCAGCCTAGTGCTTTCTCGACCGCATTTAGTATAAATTCCGGGGGCGTCAACCTGAAAAAAAAGTTTGAGATGCACAAGATTCCAGCATGCTTTAGAACTCGATGGCATTCTGACAATGCGCGCTGGCGATCTTGGATGAAACCAAAGTTACAACCACCTAGTACATGAGTGAATGACTCATTTTCGAATGGCAATGCGCAAGCATCGGCCACTAAGTATTGTAATTTATCGGCCGCATTTAGTTCGTTTGTTTTTTCATTAGCAACGCTGACTGCAGCACTACTTGTATCAATACCTACGGCCCGGCTTCCTACCTGCTCATAACAATACCTTGAACTAAATCCTGTAGAGCAAGCTAAATCTAGAAGATAAGAGCCAGAGGTAACAGTCGACGCCTCGATCAAATAGTCGAGCGCATGACTTGCACCAGGAGGTGTATTCTCTTGCTGCATGAATGCTACAAGATCAGGATAGGTCATAGAACTGAAGTCTACGCGTTTGGTGTTCACGAGATAACCTTCCGAGAAAGCATAATTAGAGATAGATGCGAAGACAAGCTTCGCATCTATTTAGAGTCAAGCTGGTGCAGATCCGCTTAAAGACCTACAGCTTTAGACGAGCTCTAATTGCACATCGAATGCTGGTGAGCACTCGGAAGTGTGCAGACGCTGGCAAGAGACTCCTTGAGTTGTTCATGTTTAGTAAAGGGTGCGACTGGTTGGCCCGCTGCATTGACTTGAAGCTGCGCCTCAGTCTCAACCGGTGCCGGTGGCAAAGCAGTAGCCTGTACGACAGGCGAACTTGCCAAGATAACTGAAGCGATACCGAGCAATTTCTTATCCATGTTACATTCCTTTGTTTTCCGTGAGAACGATTATCGTTCCTGATTATAGTTGCGACTTATAGCTCTTTTGTCAAGCATCTTTTTAAAGTCGCGCAATAATTCTACCTCTCCTATACAGACAGCTTAAAATGTTAACTCACTTCGCTTACTTGCAACTCCCTAAACGCCGGATGGATAGTCAACCTTACAAGCTTACAAGCTTACAAGCTTACAAGCTTACAAGCTTACAAGCTTACAAGCTTACAAGCTTACAAGCTTACAGGATCATTCTAGAGCTATCCCAGCGCTCTATTCTGGATTCAAATCCTTTGAATGTGTGTGTTGCCAGTGCAGAAATCAAATTGCTGCTTAGCATCGACGCAAGACTGAAATTTACTGGGCCGTAGCTCGGCATTATGCCGCTTGGCAACCTTGTGAGTGGTGCCGATACGTCACGCCTGACGCTGGGCGCAAGGTTTTTCGCATCGCTTGGATTAAATAGGAGCGATGTACTGAAGCAATGAAGATATCCACCAGACACAACGGGTATATCGAACTCCTCTGCGATAAAAACACCATCTCTCGCGAGAGTAGGAGGGTCGTCAGCAGTTATAACGGCGCCTTGAACATCTGAAATAAGTTCCCTCAGCAACTCAAGTGAGCAGGGTTTCACGTGAGTTACTACGCTCAGATTTTCAAACCTTGCAGTCAGCGCCTTCTTGAGTACGTCCACTTTATAGCTTCCTACATCTGCAAGCGTCCAAAAGAGCTGGCGATTCAAGTTACTCTTTTCTACCACGTCATGATCGGTTAGTATTAGATTTCGTATACCCGCACCTGCTAACAGCATCGCCACTGAACTTCCGATTCCTCCACAACCAGCAATTATAATTTTGGAGTTTTTCAGTATCTCCATGTCGGCTATTACATCTGCACACTGGCGTGCAACACTCAAGAAGTAGCTCGTCGTTCTGCTGGTTACAGGATCTTGAAGAAGCTGCTTCACTTGTTCAATTTCATCGTGCGCACCCTGGATTAAAGCTCCACATTCCTTCAGGGCCTGCTCCAGCGATTGTTCGTCTCCACTTCTGAAGCTCGAAATTCCTTTAGGGCCATTTATAATGGTCTCATCGGATTCCCGGGAAAAGATTGTGTCCCAGGAAGTGGTGTAACTCATCATGGCTCTGGCCACTGAGTTTGCCGTTTAGTTGATCACGGCCGACAGCTTGGCCTGTGGATTATCGCTGACCGCTTCGAAGGCCTCCAACTGCATGTAGCGTCTTTGCAGGCACCACTCGTCGTTCTGCTCCAGCAGCATCGCGCCTACCAGCCGTGTGATGGCCGGATCGTTGGGAAAAATCCCCACGACATCGGTGCGGCGTTTGATTTCAGCGTTAAGCCGTTCAAGCGGGTTGGTGCTGTGTAACTGCTGTCGGTGCGCTTTTGGAAACGCCATGTGAGCCAGCACTTCATCCTCGCAGCCGTCCATGAGTGTCGCGATCTTGGGGTATTTTTCGCGCAGTTGATCAGCGACCAAACGCCATTGCTGATGGCATTCGGCACGGCTGTCCTGGGCGAAGACCGTGCGCAGCAGCGCCGCTACCATGGTGCGCTGGCCCTTGCCGACATGGGCCATGGCGTTGCGCATGAAGTGCACGCGACAGCGCTGCCAGGTCGCATTGAAGACCTTGGACACAGCTGCTTTCAGGCCTTCGTGGGCGTCGGAGATGACCAGCTTCACGCCCCGTAAGCCACGTCGCATGAGGCTGCGCAGGAAGTCTGTCCAGAACGGCTCGGCCTCCGATGGCCCAACCCGCATGCCCAGGACTTCGCGGCCACCGTCAGTGTTCACGGCCACGGCGATTATTACGGCGACCGAGACGATGCGCCCGGCCTCCCGCACCTTGACGTAGGTGGCATCGATCCAGAGGTAGGGCCAGTCACCTTCAAGTGGCCGATCAAGAAACGCATGAACGCGTTCATCAATCTCGCCTGCCAGCCGTGACACCTGGCTTTTGGAAATGCCGGTCATGCCCATGGCCTTCACCAGCTCATCTACTGAACGCGTTGAAACGCCTTGAATGTAGGCCTCCTGAATGACCGCCGCCATGGCCTTCTCGGCGGTGCGTCGAGGTTCGAGGAAGCCCGGAAAGTAGCTGCCTTGGCGCAACTTGGGGATCTTCAGGTCGACGTCGCCGGCACGGGTTTGCCACAGGCGGTCACGGTAGCCATTGCGGCTGTTTGTCCGGTCTGGGCTTTTGACATCGAAGCCGGCACCGCACAGGCCTTCGACATCGAACTCCATCATGCGCTGGGCAACGAACTGGATCATTTGCTTGAGCAGATCAGCATCTGCCCCTTTCTCAACCAACTCGGTCAATGCGATAGTGGGCTTGGTCATCGTGGTTTCTCTGGTGAAGGTTAAGTCCGCAAACTCAACGTTAGCCAAGAACCACGATGACCATCCTCTTTCGCCCGCAGGGCGCCTTCGGCTGGTTCAGTTACACCACTTCCCGGGACACGATCCGGGAAAACAGTACGGAGGGCGCAATAATGGCAACCGGCTTGCCGTGTTTGTAGTAAACTAAATCGTCCATGACTACCTCTTATGTCCGCATGACGCTTTTGAAATAAACGATTAGGAATGGGAAAAGTTTAAGGCTGGTTCAGCTGTCATCTTTTTCCGGTAGTGGAGGCTTTCAAGGCCTGAGAAATCACTGGGAAGCTGGGTGAAGGGCTAATCAAGCGCACGCGGGACAAACCCAGCAGCTCTGATCTAGTTCGCGCCGTGCTGGAGCTGAAGGCCAGCGACATGTCGAAAACAGAGGTGAGTCGAGCGCTTGATTTACCGGAAGCGACTGTCAGTTGTTATAGGCTCAAGAACTGCCTGGCTAGAAAGGGATTTGTGGTCTTAGGCTCTGTATGAAAAGCCTTGATACTCGGTGATGCTGCGTTGAAAACAGCCTCGGAATGCTCATTTACAACCCGTAAAGTCGGGCGCGACTCCGACCGTTCCTCGGCTGTTTTCGCCTTGCCTGACCTTCGTCTCAAGACTTTTCATACAGACCCTAGCGGTTCATTTCCAGCACACTTCACAAGAAGCGATGGTGCGGGCTGACAAATTTCGCCAGTGGATCGAAGTGGGAATTCCACCGCGGGAAATCGCAGTATTGATGCCTCGTCAGGTAGACGACTATGGCTCGGCCCTGATGGCGGAGCTTGTCAGGCGGGGCATTACTTCAAGGAATGACAGCGAGCTGCAGGACTTGCCAAAAGAGCCTGCAGGCCGGCTGATGATCGACTACCTCACCTGCCTGTATGGCAAAGGCCAATCGGATGCCTGGGCGCGTCTGATGGACTTGTTCACCCCCTATGAGGAGGCCAGCGCATCCGCAGCAGGCGCAAGGCGCCCACCGAGAGACCGAGCTTAACGACTGGCCGCGACACGCCGCTCAACGGCGGGTGATCAGGCCCTGGCGGGCGATGCGGGTGAGCTGGCCGATGACCTCGTCGGCATCCTGCGCCGCGGGGGCCTGGATCACGGCCAGGTCGAAGCGGTCGTTGCCATACTGATCGAGCTGGTCACAGCTGTCGGAGAACTGGATGAGGAAGGCACAAGCCTGGCCCTTGCGCCGGGAGAAGCCATCGAGATTGCGCAAAAGCGTGGGTTGATGCTGGCCGCCGAGCAGGATGCGCGGGGTACGGGAAGCCTGGTTCTTGGCCAGGGGGGTCAAACAGACACTGGTACGTGGGCAACTCATGGAGTCTCTCTCCGCCTCGCTGATCCCGCTGGGCAGCGGTGGGAGGCGTCACCGAACCAGCGCTTTAGCGGTATTTCGGATGACCCACCGGGGCCTCTCCTGCGCCCCGCAAGTAGCTGTTTAAATCGGCGCAATCGGTATGCTAGAGGGACACGCCGCAAGTTACAAGCTGCAAGTTGATCGCTTTGACCACTTGCAGCTTGAGGCTTGAAGCTTGCAGCTTTATTTCAGCGTGCGATCACATGGTCCAGCGACAGGCGGCCCGCGCCTTCGATCAGCACCGCCACGGTGCCGGCCAGCAGCGCCAGGGCGAACTCATAACCGTTGTTGGACATGAACAACCCGTTGCCGATATGCACCGAGAAGATCGCCACTACCAGGGTCACGCTTAGCGCCAGCGCAGCCGGGCGGGCCAAAAGGCCGACCACCAGCGCCAGGCCGCCAAAGAACTCGGCGCTACCGGACAGCAGCGCCATGAGGTAGCCCGGAGCCAGGCCGATGCTTTCCATCCACTGGCCGGTGCCTTCCAGGCCGTAGCCACCGAACAGGCCGAAGAGTTTCTGCGCGCCGTGGGCCATGAAGATGACACCGACCAGGATGCGCACGACGCTCAGGCCGTAGCCGGCGCGGGTGTTGAAAAGGGCTTTCAGGGAGTTGTTCATGAGGCGCTTCCTTGTTTGAGCGGGTGTGTGTTGGATGGGTGCCATCATAATCAAGTCATCGAATAATAAAATCGCAAAAAACGCGCAATTAATATCGAATAATTTGATTTGATCAGCGCTTGGCCACCCGCTCCAGGGAGGCACGCTCGCGGTTGAACGCGAGGTAGTACTTGTTGACGCTGTTGACGAAACTCACCGGCCCCATGCCCACCTGCTCCATGGCGATACGCTCGGTCTGGAAGAACCACTGGTTGCCATTGAGTCCCCGTCGCCGGGCTTCGGCGCGCATGGCCTGGACCCGCTCCGGCCCGAGGTTGTAGGCGGCCAGGATGAACGCCATGCGCTCGCGCTCGTTGAGCTGGGGGCTGGCGAAGAACTTGCGGCGGATCAGCGCCAGGTAGCGGGCACTGGCCTGGACATTGCCATCCACCGTGGCGGTGTTGCTCACGCCTACCCGCTGGGCCGCCGACGGCGTGATCTGCATCAGCCCGTGGGCACCGCCGGTGCCACGCGCCTTGGGATCGAGGGTGGACTCCTTGAACGCCAGGGCGGCCAGGTTGAGCCAGTCGAACTGCTGGTCGCCGCCATGTTTCTGCAGCACCGGGCGCAACGCGGCCAAGCGTTGGCGGTCCTGGCGAGCCAAGGGGTTATGCACCCGGTACTGGCGCCGGTAGATGCGCTCGAACGCCGCGTCCTGGTTGTCGGGCGCACGGTAGGTGGCCAGGAAGCGGTCCACCGCCGCACGCAACATCGGCGCATCCTTGCGCAGATACCAGCGCATGGCCTGGGGCGGAGCCAGCTGCAGCTTGCTGTCGACCCGCAGGCGCGGCATCACCCGCGCCCAGCGCTGGGCGATGGGACGCTCCACCACGGTCAGCGGGTAGATGCCCGCCTGGACCATCTCCAGCACATCCTCCACCGCCAGCGTCGGGTCGACCCACTCCACCTTGATCGGTGCCCGCTTGCGCAGCGCCAACTGCTGGTTGATCGCCTCGATCGCCGGCCCTGCGGCACTGGCGGTGGTCAGGGCGATGGTGCGCCCGGACAGCTGTTCGGCACGGTTGTAGCCGCGCTCGCCCTTGCGCCCGACCAGTTGCAAGGGAACCTGGTCGAGCACTGGCGCGCTGGCATCGACGCCGCGCACCACGCCGGGGTCGAGCAGTTCACCGGGCGCGGCAAGATCGCCCTCGCCGCGCTGCAGCGCACCAAGCAACTGTTCCTTGGCGCGGGGGATGATCTTCAGGGTGATTTCCTGGCCGTCGGCGACCGGGGCATTGAGGGCATGCTCCAGGGCACGCAGGCGGTAGTACTCGATCCCGACCGGTTCACCCTTTACCTCGCCGGAGCTGTTGCGGCTCTGGTTGACCAACACCCGCAGCACCTTGCTCGAGCGGATCTGCGTCAGGTCACGGGCCTGGCTGGCAGGCACATGCTGCTGCGGCCCCGCCTCGCCGGCAGCGACCGGCCCGGCGGCCAGCAACCCGGACAGCAACAGGCTGGTGAAAAAGGTTCGCACCATGGCGGTAAGGGTCCGAGGGCGGTTGGCAGGCACCATGCGCTGTGATCGATCCGTGATAAATGACCGCAACAGACCACGGCAAACGTTTGAAGTTCTTGGCTTTTTCGCGATATCTGGGTTTTTGCTATGCTGGCCGCCCCGCGGCAAGAGGTAGCACCATGCAACTGATCGATATCGGCGTCAACCTGACCAACAGCAGTTTCCGCGACCAGCAGGCCGCTATCGTCGAGCGTGCCGTGGAAGCCGGCGTGGCACAGATGGTCCTCACCGGCACCAGCCTGGATGTCAGCGCCGAGGCGCTGGAACTGTGCCAGCGCCTGGACGAGCCCGGCCAGCGTCTGTTCGGTACTGCCGGCGTGCACCCCCACGATGCCAGCCACTGGAGCGCCGACAGCGAACGCCAGCTGCGCGAACTGCTCGCTCAGCCACGGGTCGTGGCCGTGGGCGAATGCGGCCTGGACTTCAACCGCGACTTCTCCCCACGCCCCGCCCAGGAAAAGGCCCTGGAGGCGCAGCTGGCGCTGGCGGTCGAGCTGCGCCTGCCGGTGTTCCTCCACGAGCGCGAGGCCAGCGAACGCCTGCTGGCGATCCTCAAAGGCTACCGCGACCACCTGAGCGCGGCGGTGGTGCACTGCTTCACCGGTGAACGCCAGGCACTGTTCGCCTACCTCGACATGGACCTGCATATCGGCATCACCGGCTGGATCTGCGACGAGCGTCGCGGCACCCACCTGCACCCACTGGTCGGCAGCATCCCGCAAGGCCGCCTGATGCTGGAAAGCGACGCGCCCTACCTGCTGCCCCGAAGCCTCAGGCCCAAGCCGAAGAACGGTCGCAACGAGCCTGCGTTCCTTCCCGAAGTGCTGCGCGAGGTGGCACTGCACCGCGGCGAAACGGTGGAGCACACCGCCGCCCATACCAGCACCTGCGCCCGCGCGTTCTTCGGCCTGCCTGAGGTTTCTTGACGCATATCAACGAGGCTTCTGGCCTTGGCGGGCACAATGATGGCACCTTGCCAATAATGTTTCCGCCAACTCAGAGAAGACCTACCATGGGTGCCTGGCTTAGCAACGTTTCCCTCAAATACAAGTTCTGGGCCGTCAACGCAGTGGCCTTCGTCACCACGCTGATGCTGGTGCTCTACGCGGTGCACCTGGAGCAACAAGCCCGCGCCAGCGGCGCCCGGGCGCAAGCGCAGGCCCAGGCCGAACTGCTGGCAGCCTGGCCCGCCGGACAGGCACTGCCCACGCAGGCCAACCTGATCACCTGGCGCAACGGCCAGACGCCGCAATTTGCCGGCGAACCACTCGAAGCCCTGCGCGATGCCCAAGGCTGGGTCGATCTGCCCGGGGCCTGGATCCTCGGCGACAACCCGCTGCGCGGCGCCCAGGTATTGCGCCGGGACGAGCAGCACATCGCCGTGCTTGCCCAGTCCCCTAGCCTGCGTCAGGTCTATTTCGACCGCTTCAGCAACTATGCCGTGTGCGTGCTGATCCTGATGCTGGCGATGCTGTGCGCCTCGCAGTTGCTGATCCGCTTCCTGCTCAGCCAGCTCAACACCCTCAAGGATGTGATGCTGCATGTGGAGAAGACTGGCGACCTCTCGGCCCGGGTGCCGCTGGCCTGCGGCGACGAGGTCGGGCAGATGGCCGGTGCCTTCAACGCCATGCAGACCACTTACCACCGCGTGGTCAGCACCGTCGCGCGCACCGCCGCGCAGCTGGATTCGGGGGCCGCGCGCCTGGCCGGCAGCATGGACGAGGTGCGCCACGGCATGATCGGCCAGCAGAGCGAGACCGACCAGGCGGCCACCGCAATCAACGAGATGACCGCCACGGTGCACCATATCGCCCAGCACGCCGGCGCCACCCGCGACCTGTCGCAGACCGCCGACACCCTGGCCGGCAGCGGCCAGGCCGTGGTCAGCCGCGTGCAGGATTCGATTGCCGGGCTGTCCAGTGGCGTGCAGCAGACCGCCGAAATGATCCGCCAGCTGGCCGACGACAGCCAGAAGATCAATGGCGTGGTGGGGGTCATCCACAGCATCGCCGAACAGACCAACCTGCTTGCCCTCAACGCCGCCATCGAGGCCGCCCGGGCCGGCGACCTGGGCCGGGGCTTCGCCGTGGTCGCCGACGAGGTGCGCAACCTGGCCAAGCGCGTGCAGACCTCCACCGACGAGATCACCAGCATGGTCGCCGACCTGCAGGCCGGCACCCGCGACGCGGTGGATTTCATGCAGGAAAGCTCGTATAAGGCCGACGATTGCGTCAAGCAGGCGCGCGAAGCCGGCGAGGCCCTGGCCGAGATCACCAGCGCGGTGGCACAGATGCGCGAAAGCAACACCCAGATCGCCGTGGCCGCCGAGCAGCAGAGCCAAGTGGCCGAGGAAATGAACCGCGCCGTCGTCAGCATCCGCGACGTGACCGAAGAGACCGTGCAGCAGACCGTGGGCTCGGCCACCACCAGCAGCGAACTGGCGACCCTCGCCGGCGAACTGAACAAGGCCATCGGCCAGCTCAAGCTTTGACCAGCACTGGCTATGGTCACCATAGCCAGCCTCGATTGGCCCCCCTGCGGGGGCCGCACTAAGCTTTGGACAGACCCCTGAGGATCCGTCCATGAGCAAACGACTGCCCAACCTGCCCGCCTGGCAATGGCGCGGCTACCACCACAATCACCGCCACCCCACCAACCTGGTGCTGCATCTGATCGCAGTGCCGCTGTTCATCCTGGGCGCGCTGCTGGTGCTGTCGGGGCTGTTCGCGCTGGACCTGTCGCAGATCGCCGTGGGCGTCATTGCGTTGGTCGCCGGGTTGGGCCTGCAACGCCATGGGCATCGCCTGGAAGCCGAGCAGCCCGAGCCTTTCGCCAATCGCCAGGATGCCCTGCAGCGGCTGCTCACCGAGCAGTTCATCACCTTCCCGCGCTTCGTGCTTAGCGGCGCCTGGTGGCGGGCCTGGCGCGAGCGGCACAAGCATCGCCACTGACCGAAAACATCGCGGGGCAAGCCCGCTCCCACAAGCGCCATTGAGCGCCGTGGGAGCGGGCTTGCCCCGCGATTGACTTGATGAAGATGGCTCAGGCGAACACGGTCACCGTCTGCCGGCTCGACGCCAGCAACTCCCCTTCGGCCGTCCACAACGCAGCGGCCGCATGCCCATAACCATCACGGGCATACTCGGTCTCGACCACATAGCGGCACCAGTCGAGGGTCGACAGCCGCGGCGTTGGCTGCACGAACTCGATGGTCCAGGTCAGCGTGCTACCGGCGGCGGGCTGCTTGAGATATGGCAGCAGGCTGGGCGGCCAGGCATCGACCAGCGCCAGCAGGTGCGCCACCCCGACCGGCTCCTCGGCGACATCACGCAGGCGTACCCAACCGCCCATATGCCGTGAGTCATTGCCACTGAACGGCAGGCCGCCCACCGCCCAGCGAAACGCCACGTGCTGCATGAATTCCGGTGTAATGCCCTTGATGAAGGGCAGCTCCGGTGCCGCCTCCTGCAGCGGCTTCATCGGCATCGCGGCTGGCGCGTCGACCGCCACCACGGAAGGACGACCGGCACCGAAACTGCCCTGCACCAGGGTCACCACCTGGCCATCCTGCACGGCGCGTCCCAGCAAGGTGCTGACCGCCTTGCCCTCGCGCAGCACCTCAACCTCCAGGCTGATCGGCACATCCGGCGCCGCCGGGCCGACGAAGGTGATGGCCAGCGAACGCACCGGGCGGTTGTCGCCGAGCTTCTGGCGCATCGCTTCGTGCACCATCGCCGCCATCAGGCCGCCGAACACCGCGCGGCCCTGGGCCCAGCCAGCCGGCACGCTGACCGCCTCGGGGTGAGCGCGTGCGGCTGTCAGCAATTCTGTGAAGTTCATGTGCCAGGGCTCCTGCGCGAAAAGAACCGATAGTAACCAGCGATCACGCCAGCCACAGCCCGCATTTCGGTCATTTGCCGGGACTAACGGCGCGCCAGGGCTTTTTGCAATGCCTCGAGGGTCAGATCCGAGCGCCCCTCGGCAGCATGCAGCTCATGCTCCCAGGCCACCTTGCAGCCCGCCAGGTCGCTGTGCTCATGTACCTGCAGCAACCACTGCACGCGGTCATGCCAGTCGCCAAGATCGCCTTGCGCCTTTTTCAACAGCCGCTGCAGCCCCTTGCCGGCATGCTCGAGTTGGGGGTAGGCCTCGTCCCCATAGCGAACGCGCTTGATCAGCAGGCGCAGACGATGCCGATCATGGGCCGGGTCGTCCAGCGCCCTGGCCAGCTTGCGCCATTGCTTCTCGAGGCGCTTGTCGATGCGCCTGCGCATGCCTTGCGTCAAGCCTTCGCGGTCGGCAGCACGCAAAAACAGCGGAAAGGCGTCGAGGATTGCCAGCACCCGAGTAAGCTGGGCACTGGACGCGACGCCGGCAAAGGTCCGTGCCCTCCCCTCCTGGCGGCGCTCGCCGGCCTGCACATGACCGCGCCCGACCAGTTGCGCGGCCAGCACTTCACGGTCACGCAACGGTGTGGTGAGCGTGCCCAGTGCCCCCGCCGCTTCCTCCAACTGCTCGACACCCGGCAAGCCACGCAAAGGCCGCAACAAACTGCGCAGCCGCCGTAGGGTGGTGCGCAGGTCGTGCAGCGCCTCGCTGTCGGTATCGGCGGCGAGGCGCTCGCGACAGGCCAGCATTCCCACCTGCAGGGCCAGGACCCTGGAAACCACATGGTCGATCATGCTCGGCATGTGACGCTCCTCACTCAACGCCCGGCGCGGGACTCACGAATGTAGAAACGCGCTTTCTCGGCCTTGTGGGTACAACCTTCAAAGCCTTCGAACTGCTGCTGGGTCTTGGCACCGGTCAGCAGCGACAACGCCTTGGAATAGCTCACGGTGCCGGCAAAGCCTTCGGCCTTGGCCAGGTCAAGTTCCTTCCAGGCGGCATCGAGCTGGGTCGCGCAACTGTCACGGTAGGCCGTCTTGCCCGCGCAGCCGGCCAAGGCCAGGGCAATCAGAGGAAGGGTGATCCAGGCTTTCATCGGTAATACCTCGAGGGTGGAAACTGAAGTGGCCGTTCGACGGCAAAGCAAACAAAAAGTGCCCTGCTCAGCGTAGTCCAGCACGGACTACATTGAAGCACAGGCGGCATGGGTGCATTGTTGGACCATGGTTGCACAGGCACGGGGGGAAAAATCATGGGCAAACGCGTGGCGTTGGTGCTGGGCTCCGGCGGGGCCCGAGGGTACGCGCACATCGGTGTGATCGAGGAGATCGAACGCCGCGGCTACGAGATCGCGTGCATCGCCGGTTGCTCCATGGGCGCGGTGATCGGCGGCATCTACGCCGCCGGCAAGCTCGACGAGTACCGCAGCTGGATCGAGAGCCTGGACTACCTCGACGTGCTGCGCCTGGTCGATGTCAGCTTTCGCCTGGGCGCCATTCGTGGCGACAAGGTGTTCGGGCAGATCCGCAAGATCGTCGGTGAAATCAACATCGAGCAATTGCGCATTCCCTACACAGCGGTCGCCACCGACCTGACCAACCAGCAGGAAATATGGTTCCAGGAGGGCTGCTTGCACCAGGCCATGCGCGCCTCGGCGGCCATTCCCAGCCTGTTCACCCCGGTGGTGCAAGGTAATCGCATGCTGGTCGATGGCGGTATTCTCAATCCGTTGCCGATCGTCCCGGTGGTGTCCAGCCACTGCGACCTGATCATCGCCGTCAACCTCAACGCCACCAACCAGAAGCAGTATCAGTTGCCGGTGATCGAGCGCCCGGCGGCGTTCAAGATGCGTTTCGACGCCTTGATCAGCTCGCTGGGGTCGCGCCTGCCGTTCCGGCGCAAGCCGGCCGAACAGCTGATCCGCCTGGAGCAGGAGATCGTCGCCGAAGGGCTGGCCTCATCCAACCCCTGGCTGGGCGAGAGCGCCGAACCGCAGGGCCAGCAGCCGGCGGCGGCGCCACAGAGCGAAGGCGCGCCCAAGTCGGCCACTGGCTCGTTCATCGTCGACAACGTCGGCCCCGCGTCCTTGCTGGACCTGATCAACCAGAGTTTCGAAGTGATGCAGACGTCGTTGGCGCAGTACAAGATCGCCGGGTATCCGCCGGATGTACTGATCAACGTACCCAAGCGGGTGTGCCGGTTCTTCGAGTTCTACAAGGCGCCGGAGCTGATCGCCCTGGGGCGGGAGATCGCCCGGGACACGCTGGACAACCATGAGGGAATCCGGCGCCCCTGAAACAAGTCCGTGCACACCTGCCGCAGGTCGTCATGCAGGAGCGGGCTTGCCCCGCGATGAACCAAAGCCAGAAACGAAACAGGCCGCATAAGCGGCCTGTTTCGCGATCAGCACACGACTCAGTAGCGGGTGATGTCGGCACTGCCTTCAAGCAGCTTGCGATAGGCCGCGAAGTCCTGCGAACCGGCACGCGATGCGAGATAGCGACGGATCTGCGCCTTCTCGTCATCGGTGGCGGCAGCACCTTCGTTGACGCCCTTCAGTTGCAGGACCACCAGGCTGCCATCGCCCAGCACCACGCTGCCGTAGACTGGCTTGTCCTTGGCCGCTGGCTTGCCGAGGCGGAACACCGCCTGCAGCTCGGCCGGGTCGATGCCATCCTGGCCACGGGTGACCGCTTCATGGAGCTTCCAGCCCTGACCTTCGGCCTTGACCGAGCCATCCCGCAGGCCGGCGATCAGTTTGTCGGCCTTGGCCTTGAGTTCGGCAATCGCCTTCTCCTTGGCCAGGTGCTCGTTGATGTTCTTGGCCACGGCCTCCAACGGCAGCTGCTCGGGCTTGCGGTGCTCCTTGACGCGCACAACCACCACGGTTTCCGGGTCGAGTTCGATGGCGTTGCTGTTGGCGCCCTCTTCGAGCACCTGCTCGCTGAACGCGGCCTGGATCACCGCACGGTTGGCAGTGATGCCTTCACCACCCTCGCGACCGAAGGCGGCAGAGGTGTGTACCTTCAGGCCCAGGTCCTGGGCCGGCTGGGCCAGGTCGGAAGCTTCGAAGGCGGTGTCTTCGAGCTGCTTGGTGGCCTCGACGAAGCGCTGCTCCACCTGCTGGGTCTTCAGCTCGTGGGTCAGTTTGTCCTTCAGGCTGGCGAAGCTCGGTACGTCCGGCGCCTGCACGCCCAGCAGCTTGATCAGGTGGTAGCCGAACTCTGTGCGCACGGGTACCGATACCTGGTCCTTGTTCAGCTTGTACAGCGCGTCCTCGAAGGCCGGGTCGTACACACCAGGGCCGGCGAAGCCGAGGTCACCACCGGTGCTGGCCGAGCCTGGATCCTGGGAGAATTCCTTGGCCAGTTTGGCGAAGTCCTCGCCATTGCCCAGGCGCTGCTGGATCTCTTCGATGCGGGCCTTGGCCTTGGCATCGTCGGTCTTGTCGTTGACCTCGATCAGAATGTGCGCGGCATGGCGCTGCTCGCCCAGATTGGCGATTTCCTTCTCGTACAAGGGCCTTGAGCTCGCCCTCGTCGACCTTGACCTGATCGAAGAAGGCCGACTTCTTCAGCTCGAGGTAATCGATGACCACTTGATCCGGGGTCATGAATTCCTTGGCGTGCTGGTCGTAGTGCGCCTTGACCTCGTCATCGCTCACCTTGACCGCAGCCGGATCGGCCTTGAAGGTCTGCGAAGCGAAATCACGGGTCTGCTTCTCGAGGCGGGCGAAGGCCTCGACCTGCTTGTCGGTGACGAAGCTGCTGCCGGCAAGGCCGGTGCGCAGTTGGCCGATGAGCATTTCCTGGGCGAGCATCTCGCGGAACTGCATGCGGCCATAGCCCATCTGGCGGATGACCGAATCAAAGCGCTCGGCGCTGAACTTGCCATCGACCTGGAATTCAGGCGTCTGCAGGATCAGCTGATCCAGCGCGGCCTCGGAAAAAGCGAACTTGGCATCTTCGGCACCCTGCAACAGCAGCTTGCGATCGATCAGCCCCTTGAGCGCGGCTTCGCGCAGCATCTTCTCGTCCAGCAGCGCAGGGTCGAAATCCTTGCCCAACTGTTGCATCAGCTGGCGGCGCTGCATGTCCACGGCCTGGCTCAGCTCGTTCTGGCTGATGGTCTGGCCGTTCACCTTGGCGGCGTCCTGGCTATGGCTGGCGGCCTGGAAAATGGCCTCGAAACCGGTCAACGCCATCAGTACGACGATGAGGCCGATGATGGTCTTGGCAATCCAACCTTGTGAATTGTCCCTGATATTCTGCAGCATGCGTCCCCCAGAAACGGCTGTACCACTGCGTCGACAACCGCGGAGCGTGGGTAGAATCCTGATAGAAGAAAGGCGCATCCAGTGGATGCGCCTTTTCGAAGCGAGCGTGCCAGCGGGAACGTTTGCGACCCGCCGTCACGCGGTCGGCCCTGGCGACGCCCGGGCCGGCTGAAAGACGACTTAGTTGACGGCGTCTTTCAGGCCCTTGCCAGCTTTGAAGCCAGGAACCTTGGCGGCAGCGATCTTGATCGCCTTGCCGGTTTGCGGGTTACGGCCGGTGCGCTCAGCGCGCTCCTTGACCGAGAAGGTGCCGAAGCCAACCAGGACAACATCGTCACCGGCTTTCAGGGCGCCTTGAACGGATTCGATCACTGCGTCCAGCGCACGGCCGGCTACAGCTTTCGGGATGTCAGCGGATGCGGCGATAGCGTCAATCAGTTCCGACTTGTTCACTCTAAGTCCCCTTATTTCTCTATTGAGTTTGTTTCTAAGTATGTAATGAAAAGCTTATGAAACGAGCGCTGGGTGGCCTGTTGACACTGGCGTGCCGCTTTATAGCAAGGGGCCGAAAATGCTGTCAACCAAAGCCCCCCAGCGAAATACGTACTAGTGCGTGCTGATTCTTTCCTTAGCATCGCCGTCGCGCTTCTCATCTTTCGCGACAATCTCCGGAGCCACATCTGGCAAGGGCTCCGGGGCGTATTGCAGCGCAATTTGGAGGACTTCGTCAATCCATTTGACCGGTTTGATCTGAAGATCCTGTTTGATGTTTTCCGGAATCTCCTTCAAGTCGCGAACATTCTCTTCCGGAATGATCACCGTCTTGATCCCGCCACGGTGTGCCGCCAGGAGTTTTTCCTTGAGCCCGCCAATGGCCAGGACCTGGCCACGCAAGGTGATCTCACCGGTCATCGCCACATCGGCGCGAACCGGGATCTGGGTCAGGGCCGACACCAGCGCAGTGCACATGCCGATACCGGCGCTAGGGCCATCCTTGGGCGTGGCACCTTCGGGCATGTGGATGTGAACGTCGCGCTTCTCGTGGAAGTCTGCAGCGATCCCCAGGCTTTGAGCGCGGCTGCGCACCACCGTCTGCGCGGCGGTGATCGACTCGACCATGACGTCGCCGAGCGAACCGGTCTTGATCAATTGCCCCTTGCCGGGAATAACCACCGCCTCGATGGTCAGCAGCTCACCACCCACCTGAGTCCAGGCCAGGCCCGTGACCTGGCCGATTTGATCCTGCTGCTCGGCCAGGCCGTAGCGGAACTTGCGCACGCCCAGCAACTGCTCGAGCTGCTCGCCGGTTACCTTGACCTTCACCTGCTTGGCACCGGTGTGCTCCTTGACCACTTTGCGGCAGACCTTGGCGATCTGGCGCTCCAGGCCACGCACGCCGGCCTCGCGGGTGTAGTAGCGAATGATGTCGCGAATGGCCGAAACGTCGACCTCCAGCTCATCCTTCTTCAAACCGTTGGCCTTGACCTGCTTGGGCACCAGGTACTTGACCGCGATGTTGATCTTTTCGTCCTCGGTGTAGCCCGGCAGGCGGATGACTTCCATGCGATCAAGCAGCGCCGGCGGGATGTTCATCGAGTTCGAGGTGCACAGGAACATCACGTCCGAGAGGTCGTAGTCGACCTCCAGGTAGTGATCGTTGAAGTTGTGGTTCTGCTCGGGGTCGAGCACCTCCAGCAACGCCGAGGCCGGGTCACCGCGCATGTCGCTGCCCATCTTGTCGATCTCGTCGAGCAGGAACAGCGGGTTGCGTACACCGACCTTGGTCATTTTCTGAATCAGACGACCGGGCATCGAGCCGATGTAGGTACGACGGTGGCCACGGATCTCGGCCTCGTCACGCACGCCGCCCAACGCCATGCGCACGAACTTGCGATTGGTGGCGGCGGCGATCGACTCGGCCAGCGAGGTCTTGCCCACGCCAGGTGGCCCGACCAGGCACAGCACCGGGCCACGGATCTTCTTCACCCGCTTCTGCACGGCGAGGTACTCGAGGATGCGTTCCTTGACCTCTTCCAGACCGTAGTGGTCCGCGTCGAGGATCTCCTCGGCCTTGGTCAGGTCCAGGCGCACCTTGCTCTGGGCTTTCCATGGCACCTGCACCAGCCAGTCGAGGTACGAGCGCACCACGGTAGCTTCAGCCGACATCGGCGACATCTGCTTGAGCTTGTTCAGCTCGGCCTGGGCCTTGGCCAGGGCGTCCTTGGGCAAGCCTGCGGCGTCGATGCGCTTCTTCAGCTCCTCGACTTCGTTGTGGCCTTCGTCGCCATCGCCAAGCTCCTTCTGAATGGCCTTCATCTGCTCATTCAGGTAGTACTCGCGCTGGCTGCGCTCCATCTGCTTCTTCACGCGACCGCGAATGCGTTTCTCGACCTGCAGCAGGTCGATCTCGGCATCGAGCAGCGCCAGCACGTGTTCGACACGCGCCTGCAGGTCGACGATCTCGAGGATTTCCTGCTTCTGCTCGATCTTCAACGCCATGTGCGCGGCCATGGTATCGACCAGGCGCCCAGGCTCCTCGATGCTGTTGAGCGAGGACAACACTTCGGCCGGGACTTTCTTGCCCAGTTGCACGTATTGCTCGAACTGAGACAGCAGGGTGCGCACGAAGACCTCGGACTCGCGCTCGGCGGTCTCGACTTCGTCGATCAGGCTGACTTCGGCGCGGATATGGCCATCGACTTCATTGAAGCGCTCGACAGCACCACGCTGCTCACCCTCGACCAGCACCTTGACGGTGCCATCGGGCAGCTTGAGCAGTTGCAGCACGGTGGCGACAGTGCCCACGCGATACAGGGCGTCTTCACCCGGATCGTCGTCGGCAGGATTCTTCTGGGCCAGCAGGAGGATCTGCTTCTCGCCCGTCATCGCGGCCTCGAGGGCCTCGATGGACTTCTCACGCCCCACGAACAGTGGGATGACCATGTGCGGATAGACGACTACGTCGCGCAATGGCAAAAGAGGCAAGTCGAGGGTGGTCTTCATGATTTCGCCTCTACAGCGGCCATGTGGCCGGAAACCGTTGGAAATGGTGCTTGGGGCTAATGTGGGGGCAGCCCTGGGAAATTACAAGCGCCCAGGCCATGAAATGCAAAAAGGGGCCAAAAAGGCCCCTTCCTGTTGCTACCCCGTTCCCGATCAGGCGTCGGGAGCGGCCTTGGCTTGCGGCTCGCTGTTCTCGTAGATCAGCAGCGGCTGCGAAGAGCCTTCGATAACGCTTTCGTCGATCACCACCTTGCTGACATCCTTCTGCGAAGGAATCTCGTACATGGTGTCGAGCAGCACGCCCTCGAGGATCGAACGCAGGCCACGGGCGCCGGTCTTGCGCTCCAGCGCCTTGCGGGCAACGGCCTTGAGCGCATCGCTGCGGAACTCGAGGTCGACGCTTTCCATCTCGAACAGCTTGGCGTATTGCTTGGTCAGCGCGTTCTTCGGCTCGGTAAGGATCTGCATCAGCGCAGCCTCATCCAGCTCGTCCAGCGTCGCCAGAACCGGCAGACGGCCGACGAACTCCGGAATCAGGCCGAACTTGACCAGATCGTCCGGCTCGACCTCACGCAGCGACTCGCCGACCTTCTTGCCCTCTTCCTTGCTGCGCACTTCGGCACTGAAGCCGATGCCGCCCTTGGTGGAGCGGTTCTGGATGACCTTTTCCAGGCCAGAGAACGCGCCACCGCAGATGAACAGGATGTTGCGGGTATCAACCTGCAGGAACTCCTGTTGCGGGTGCTTGCGACCGCCTTGCGGCGGCACCGAGGCAACGGTGCCCTCGATCAGCTTCAACAGCGCCTGCTGCACGCCCTCGCCCGAGACGTCACGGGTGATGGACGGGTTGTCCGACTTGCGCGAGATCTTGTCGATCTCGTCGATGTAGACAATGCCCATCTGGGCCTTTTCCACGTCGTAGTCGCACTTCTGCAGCAGTTTCTGAATGATGTTCTCGACGTCCTCACCGACATAACCGGCTTCGGTCAGGGTGGTGGCGTCGGCAATGGTGAACGGTACGTTCAGCAGGCGCGCGAGTGTCTCGGCCAGCAGCGTCTTGCCCGAGCCGGTCGGCCCGATCAGCAGGATGTTGCTCTTGCCCAGTTCGACTTCGTCGCCCTTCTTGTCACGCTGGTTCAGGCGCTTGTAGTGGTTGTACACCGCTACCGCCAGCACCTTTTTCGCGCGTTCCTGACCAATGACGTACTGGTCCAGGATACCGCTGATTTCTTTCGGCGAGGGTAGCTTGTGCGCGTTGCTCTCGGCCTGGGCTTCCTGCACCTCCTCACGGATGATGTCGTTGCACAGGTCGACGCACTCGTCGCAGATAAATACCGAGGGGCCGGCAATCAACTTGCGCACTTCGTGCTGGCTTTTGCCGCAGAAGGAGCAATAGAGCAATTTGCCGTTGTCCTCGCCGTTACGGGTGTCAGTCATTCGATCGATCCAATCCGGTAGGCTTGAAACACAAGATGAAGGCAATCGCTGGCTTTTTCAAGTCCGCGGGTAGGCGCAATCTGCACCCACCCGCTCTGGCGCATTGCTTCAGGATGCCAGTTGCCGCTTGTCGTAGACCGAGTCGATCAGGCCGTACTCGGCCGCGCGCGCAGCGCTCATGAAGTTGTCACGCTCGGTGTCGCGCTTGATGGTTTCCAGCGGCTGGCCGGTGTGATGGGCCAGCAGCTCGTTCAGGCGCGCCTTGATGTTGAGGATTTCCTGGGCGTGGATCTCGATATCGGTCGCCTGGCCCTGGAAGCCGCCCAGCGGCTGGTGAATCATCACCCGCGAGTTGGGCAGGCAGTGGCGCTTGCCGGCGGCACCAGCCGCGAGCAGGAAGGCGCCCATGCTGCAGGCCTGGCCGATACAGATGGTCGAGACGTCCGGCTTGATGAACTGCATGGTGTCGTAGATCGACATGCCAGCTGTCACGGAGCCGCCTGGGGAGTTGATGTAAAGATGGATATCCTTGTCCGGGTTTTCCGCCTCAAGGAACAGCAGTTGCGCCACTACCAGGTTGGCCATGTAGTCCTCTACAGGGCCGACCAGGAAGATCACGCGCTCCTTCAGGAGGCGCGAATAGATGTCGTAGGCGCGTTCGCCACGGGCGGACTGCTCGATAACCATCGGGACCAGGCCGCCCGCGGCCTGGATGTCAGAGCTCTGCTGAATATAAGAATTGCGGGACATGTCCTGCACTCACTCCCAAATAGTCATGGCTTGAATACGCACAAGCCAGCGCGAAGGCTGGCTTGTGGGGGTTTCCTACGAGAGTAGCCTGTTACTCAGCGTCGGCAGCTGCCTGGGCTGGCTTCACAGCTTCTTCGTACGAGACCGATTTGTCGGTCACAGTCGCTTTCTGCAGGACAGTATCTACAACTTGTTCTTCCAGTACAACCGAACGCACTTCGTTCAGTTGCTGGTCGTTCTTGTAGTACCAGGCGATGACCTGCTCAGGCTCCTGGTAGGCCGAGGCCATCTCTTCGATGACTTCGCGAACCTTGGTTTCGTCCGGCTTCAGGTCGAACTGCTTGACCACTTCGGCAACGATCAGGCCCAGGACCACGCGGCGCTTGGCCTGCTCTTCGAACATCTCGGCTGGCAGCTGCTCAGGCTTGATGTTGCCACCGAACTGCTGAACGGCCTGCACGCGCAGACGGTTGACTTCGTTTTCCAGCAGGGCTTTCGGCACGTCGACCGGGTTGGCGGCCAGCAGACCGTCCATGACCTGGTTCTTGACCTTGGTCTTGATGGCCTGGCGCAGTTCACGCTCCATGTTCTTGCGAACTTCGGCGCGGAAGCCTTCCAGGGTCGATTCCTTGATGCCGAACTGGGCGAAGAAGGCTTCGTTCAGTTCTGGCAGCACAGGAGCCGAAACGCTGTTGACGGTAATGGTGAACTCGGCGGCCTTGCCTGCCAGGTCCAGGTTCTGGTAGTCCTCTGGGAAGGTCACGTTGACCACGCGCTCTTCGCCAGCCTTGGCGCCAACCAGACCTTCTTCGAAGCCCGGGATCATGCGGCCGGAGCCCAGTACCAGCTGGGTGCCCTTGGCCGAACCACCGGCGAAGGCTTCACCGTCGATCTTGCCGACGAAGTCGATGTTGACCTGGTCGTCGTTCTGCGCGGCGCGCTCGACAGCCTCGAAGCGGGTGTTCTGCTTGCGCAGGACTTCCAGCATGTTGTCCAGGTCGGCGTCAGCCACTTCGGCGCTCAGGCGCTCGACAGCGATCGAGTCGAAACCGGCAACGGTGAACTCAGGGAAGACTTCGAAGATGGCGACGAACTCGAGGTCCTTGCCTTTTTCGAACGATTTTGGCTCGACGGCAGGAGCGCCGGCCGGGTTCAGCTTCTGCTCGACGATGGCTTCGTAGAAGGAAGCCTGGACCAGGTCACCGAAGGCTTCCTGACGGGCATCGGCCTCGAAACGCTGGCGGATCACGCTCATTGGCACCTTGCCCGGGCGGAAGCCCGCGATCTTGGCGCGCTTGGCAGTCTGCTGCAGACGCTTGTTGACTTCGTTCTCGACGCGCTCGGCCGGAACGGCGATGGTCATGCGGCGCTCGAGAGCGGAAGTGTTTTCAACAGAAACTTGCATGGATATTCCTCGTTGCACAGACGTTAGCCGGCGATAACCCGACTCCAGAATCAAGGGCAAACATTCTAGTGACTCGCGCACCAGAAGTCACCCCACCCGGATTGTCGGCGAAACACACCGGTCGATTTCCCTGGAAGGCCCGCACGACGGGGCGTCGAGCCTATTCATATAACGACCGCGCGCCACCTCGAATGCCGCGCAGTTGTAAAACCTTGTCAAACAAACAACAGCCTGGGCGATCGCCAGTTTTATTGCGGCTCGATCTCGTTGAACTGGCAGTATTCTTCCCAAGCCAGGCCCAACGCCTCGGCCACCTCGCGGTGCACTTCCAGGCGCATGGCCTGCAACTGCTCCGGCGACTCGGCGATCAACTGCAACGCGTACTCCCAAGGCTGGACGCCCTGCTCCTGGGCTGCATCCTCGAACGCCCATTCGATCTGCTGGGCCTGCTCACGGGCATCCAGCTCACGGATTTCTTCGAGCAACTGCGGATTTGCCTCGGCAAAACGCTGCAGCGCCAGGGCCTGGCGCGCCTCTTTTGCAATCATTTGCGCTACTCCTCTGCCAGTCTGTTCAGCCAGGCATTCAACCGGCTGAAATCTAACAGCTTTTATCGCCTGACCACCAGTAGCCACAGGCACCGGATGGCAGAAACAAAAAAGGCGCCCGATCATTCGATCCGGGCGCCTTCTGAAAATATGGGGTGGACGATGGGAATCGAACCCACGACAACCGGAATCACAATCCGGCGCTCTACCAACTGAGCTACGCCCACCATAATGCAGTGTTGCGGTACAGCCTTACAGAAACATGGTGCGGACGAAGAGACTCGAACTCTTACAGCTTGCGCCGCTGGAACCTAAATCCAGTGTGTCTACCAATTTCACCACGTCCGCATGAAACGCTTAGAACAAGGGCGCCGGATCATTCAATCGAGGCGCCCCTGAAAAATCTGGGGTGGACGATGGGAATCGAACCCACGACAACCGGAATCACAATCCGGCGCTCTACCAACTGAGCTACGCCCACCATAACGCGTTACTGCTTACTTGCCCGAGCCTAAATGGCGCACCCGGCAGGACTCGAACCTGCGACCATCCGCTTAGAAGGCGGATGCTCTATCCAGCTGAGCTACGGGCGCTTAAGCTTCCAGCCAAACCGAACAAGCGAACCACTTGCCCTGCTCGACTTTGCCAACCCGTGCCAGGCAGTGCCCGACAAGTGCGGCGAATCTTATAGGCGACCCTGAGGGGCGTCAACACCTTTCGCAAAAAAATTTAAATTATTGAAGGGGTTAGGGGATTTGCCCGACCACCCGCCTTTGCCCTTGGGCCATGTCGTGCGAGAATGTGCCCTTCTTATATATGTTCCCTTCTCGATGGTTAATCACGCGTCTATGACTGCACACCTTATCGATGGCAAGGCGATCGCCGCCAACCTGCGCCAGCAGATCGCCCAACGTGTCGCCGAGCGCCGCCAGCAGGGCCTGCGCACGCCAGGCCTGGCGGTGATCCTGGTCGGCAGCGACCCGGCCTCCCAAGTCTATGTCTCGCACAAGCGCAAGGACTGTGAAGAGGTCGGCTTCATTTCCCAGGCGTTCGACCTGCCCAGCGATACCACGCAGCAAGCCCTGGCCGATCTGATCGACCGGCTCAACGACGACCCGGCAGTCGACGGCATTCTCCTGCAACTGCCGCTGCCGGAGCATCTGGACGCCTCGCTGCTGCTCGAGCGCATCCGCCCGGACAAGGACGTGGACGGTTTCCACCCCTACAACATCGGCCGCCTGGCCCAGCGCATCCCGCTGCTGCGTCCGTGCACCCCGAAAGGCATCATGACCCTGCTGCACAGCACCGGACAGGATCTGTACGGCATGAACGCGGTGATCGTCGGCGCATCCAACATCGTCGGCCGACCGATGGCCATGGAGCTGCTGCTGGCCGGCTGCACCGTCACCGTCTGCCACCGTTTCACCAAGGACCTGCCCGGCCATGTCGGCCGTGCCGACCTGGTGGTGGTGGCTGCCGGCAAGCCGGGGCTGGTCAAGGGTGAGTGGGTCAAGGAAGGCGCCATCGTCATCGATGTCGGCATCAACCGCCAGGAAGACGGCAAGCTGGTCGGCGACGTGGTCTACGAGACCGCCCTGCCCCGCGCCGGCTGGATCACCCCGGTGCCGGGCGGCGTGGGTCCGATGACCCGGGCATGCCTGCTGGAGAACACCCTGTATGCGGCTGAAGAGCTGCACAAGTAATACGGTGTTCCGGCAATAAAGAAAACGGCGCCCTTCGAGGCGCCGTTTTCAGTTGTACAGTTCATCCTTGTGGGAGCGGCGACCTTTTTCCGTGACACCAGCCGATTCCGCTGCCAAACAATCCATTTCAGCTGGACCCGCTGCCCGCCCCGCCCGCTTCAGCCGGGATCTCACCGCAAACCATCACACAATGGTCACACAGCCCACCTGTGGATGCGTGCCCAATGCAAACAACAAATACCGTCCTCATGATTCGCCCGGCGCGGTTCGCCTTCAACCCCGACACCGCCGCCAACAACCGCTTCCAGCAAGCGCCGCTGGACCCTGAGACCGCCAGCGCAAAGGCCCTGGAAGAGTTCGACGGCTACGTCGACAGCCTGCGCCAGCACGGCGTCGACGTACTGGTGGTGCAGGACACCCCAGAGCCCCATACCCCTGACTCGATCTTCCCCAACAACTGCTGGAGCAGCCATGCCGACGGCAGCCTGGTGCTCTACCCGATGGAGGGCAAGAACCGCCGCCTGGAACGCAGCAAGGGCGTACTGGGCGTGCTGAGCGAGCGCTTCGCCATCCAGCGCACCGTCGACCTGAGCCCGCTGGAACAGCAGAATCTGTTCCTCGAAGGCACCGGCAGCATGGTCCTGGACCGCGAGCACCGCATCAGCTACGCCTGTCACTCCGGGCGCACCCACGAACGCGCCCTGCGCCAGTTCGCCGAGCACCTGGACTACCGCCTGTGCCTGTTCCACGCGGTGGACCGCCAGCAGGCGCCGATCTACCACAGCAACGTGATGATGAATGTCGGCCGCCAGCTCGCCGTGGCCTGCCTCGATGCCCTGCCCCACCCAGACGAACGCCGCGCACTGGAACATTCGCTGCGCGACACCGACAAGCAGGTGCTGGCGCTGAACTTCGATCAGCTGGAGAACTTCGCCGGCAACATGCTCGAGGTCCACGACCGCGACGGCCGCTCGCTGCTGGTGATGTCGCGCAGCGCCTGGCGCTCGCTCGATGCGCAGCAGCGCCGCCAGGTCGAACGCCACAGCCATCCGCTGGTGGTGAACATCGACCATATCGAACGTATAGGCGGCGGCAGCGCCCGCTGCATGCTCGCCGAAATCCACCTGCCCTCGCGCCACTGACCCGTCAAGGAGAACCATCATGACCCGCTACATCGACGTAAATGACCTCGCCCGCCTGGTCAACCGCAAGGGCCTGCCCACCTGCCTGGCCGAGGTGGCCGAGTACATCCGCCAGGACTACCTGCGCTGGCACGACTTCGAGAAATGCGCGCGCCTGGCCAACCACTCGCCGGACGGGGTGATCGAACTGATGCCGGTGTCCGACGCGAACCTGTACGCCTTCAAGTACGTCAACGGCCACCCGAAGAACACCCACAACGGCCTGCTCACCGTGATGGCCTTCGGCGCCCTGGGCGATGTCGATACCGGCGCGCCAGTGCTGCTCAGCGAGATGACCCTGACCACCGCCATCCGTACCGCCGCCACCTCGGCCCTGGCCGCCCGCTACCTGGCGCGTCCGGACAGCAAGCGCATGGCGCTGGTCGGCAACGGCTCGCAAAGCGAGTTCCAGGCCATCGCCTTCCACACCCTGCTGGGCATCGAGGAGATCCGCCTGTTCGACATTGACCGCAAGGCTTCGGAGAAACTGGCAGCCAACCTGGCCGGCTACCCGCAACTGAAGCTGACCATCGCCGGCAGCGTGGCCGAGGCGGTACGCGGCGCCGATATCGTCACCACGGTCACCGCCGACAAGGCCTACGCCACCATTCTCACCCCGGAGCTGATCGAGCCGGGCATGCACCTCAATGCCGTGGGCGGCGACTGCCCGGGCAAGACCGAACTGCACCGCGACATCGTCGAGCGTGCCCGAGTGATCGTCGAGTACGAACCGCAGAGCCGGATCGAGGGCGAGATCCAGCAGATGCCGGCCGACTCGCCGACCACCGAGTTCTGGCAGGTGGTCGAGGGCAGCGCCGCAGGCCGCGAGAACGCCGGGCAGGTCACGTTGTTCGACTCGGTCGGCTTCGCCCTGGAGGACTACTCGGCGCTGCGCTATGTGCTCGACGTGGCCCGCACCCTGGACATCGGGCATGACATTGCGCTGGTGCCTGAACTCGAGAACCCGAAGGACCTGTTTGCCTTGCTGCAGCCAAAAGGGCGTGAGCGCAAGGCCAGTGCTGCCTGACCGAACACGCGGGGCCGCCTGGCGGCCCCATTGACCGAAACGGCTGTCGCACATCCATAAATCTTTGTCGTAACAGCCGTTTCGGCTGCAAGTAGCCCACTAACAACCGAATCCGGCCTCCCACGCGCTGGCAAACGACACAAAAAACCTGTCTATCTCGCGCATCCTGAGCGCGACCCATGAGTCACGGACGGACCTACGCGCATCAACCGCCCTACTACCAATAACAACACCCAGGGACCCAAGACCATGTTCTCCATGCGAAAACGCCTCGGCGTGCTGCTGTTCTCGTTGTGTGCCACCAGCTTTGCCCAGGCCAAGGAGTGGACCGAGATCCGCTTCGGCGTCTTCCCCGAATACCCACCTTTCGAATCCGTTGCCGCCGATGGCAGCCTGCAAGGCTTCGACATCGACCTGGGCAACGCCATCTGCGCCAAGCTGCAGGTCAAGTGCACCTGGGTGCACAACGAGTTCGACGGCATGATCCCGGCTCTGCGCGCCCGCAAGTTCGACGCCATCATGTCCTCCATGGCCGTCACTCCGGCACGCCTGAAGCAGATCGACTTCACCAGCCGCCTGTTCCTCAGCCCCACCTCGGTGATCGTGCGCAAGTCAGCCGACTTCGGCGACACCACCGAATCGCTCAAGGGCAAGCAGGTCGGCGTGCTCCAGGGTTCGCTGCAGGAAGCCTACGCCCGCACCGTGCTGGCGCCGCAGGGCGCGCAGGTCAAGGCCTACCAGAGCCAGGACCAGAACTACGCCGACCTGATCAATGGCCGCCTCGACGCCACCGTCACCGACAAGCTCGAAGCCCAGCTCAACTTCCTCTCCAAGCCCGAAGGCGCCGACTTCAGGAGCGGCCCGGCGATCAAGGACCCGACCTTGCCGCTGGACATCGCCATGGGCCTGCGCAAGAGCGATCCCGAACTCAAGGCCCTGCTCGACAAGGGCATCGCCATGATCCATGCCGACGGCACCTACGCCGAGATCCAGAAGAAATACGTCGGCGACGTGGACATCTACAACGAGTGACCTACAGCGCCGATCGCGGGGCAAGCCCGCTCCCACGGGCTCACCTCTGCTTGGAAGCAGGCTTGCCCCGCGACGGCCTCCCCGCGAGATCCCTGCCATGAACGACTTCCTCTCCCACGGCCTGCAAGGCTTCGGCCCGCTGCTGGCCCAGGGCACCTGGATGACCCTCAAGCTGGCCCTGCTGTCACTGGCGCTCAGCCTCGCACTGGGCCTGATCGGCGCCAGCGCCAAGCTGTCGCGATCAAGGCTGCTGCGCCTCCCGGCCACCCTCTACACCACGCTGATCCGCAGCGTTCCCGACCTCGTGCTGATCCTGCTGATCTTCTACAGCATGCAAATCTGGCTCAACGACCTGACCGAGATGCTGGGCTGGGACTATGTCGAAATCGACCCGTTCAGCGCCGGGGTAGTCACCTTGGGCTTCATCTACGGCGCCTACTTCACCGAGAACTTCCGCGGCGCCATCCTCAGCGTACCCGCCGGACAGCTGGAGGCCGCCACCGCCTATGGCCTGAGCAGGACGCAGCGGTTTCGGCTGGTGCTGTTCCCGCAGCTGATGCGCTTCGCCCTGCCGGGGCTGGGCAACAACTGGCTGGTGTTGCTCAAGTCCACCGCACTGGTGTCGATCATCGGCCTGGCCGACCTGGTCAAGGCCGCGCAGAACGCCGGCAAGACCACCAATGACATGCTGTTCTTCCTGTGCCTGGCGGGCCTGGTCTACCTGGTCATCACCACCTTGTCCAACCGCCTGCTCAAGCACCTCGAGCGGCGCTACAACACCGGCATCAAGGAGCTGGCGCGATGATCGAACTCCTTCAGGAATACGGCCTGGCCTATCTCTACAACGATGGCACCGGCCTCTCGGGCCTGGCCATGACTCTCTGGCTGTTCCTGGCCAGCATGGTGCTGGGCTTCGCCTTGTCGCTGCCACTGGCCTTGGCGCGCACCTCGCATCATGCCTGGCTGCGCCTGCCGGTGCAGCTGTACACCTTCGTGTTCCGCGGCACGCCGCTCTATATCCAGCTGCTGATCTGCTACACCGGGCTCTACAGCCTGCAGGTGGTGCGCGACCACGCCCTGCTCGACCAGTTTTTCCGCAACGCGCTCAACTGCACCTTGCTAGCGTTCGTGCTCAACACCTGCGCCTACACCGTGGAAATCTTCGCCGGCGCCATCCGCAATCTGCCCGCTGGCGAGCTGGAGGCGGCCCAGGCCTATGGCCTGCGTGGCTGGAAGCTCAACCTGTTCCTGGTGCTGCCCGCCGCCCTGCGCCGCTCGCTGCCGGCTTACAGCAACGAACTGATCCTGATGTTGCATGCCACCTCGCTGGCCTTCACCGCCACCGTCGCCGACATCCTCAAGGTGGCCCGCGACGCCAACGCCGCAACCTTCCTGACCTTCCAGGCCTTCGGCGTGGCCGCCTTGCTGTACATGCTGCTGTCCTTCGCCCTGGTCGGCCTGTTCCGCGTGGCCGAACGGCGCTGGATGCGCTTCCTTGACCCTGCCCGAGGCTGAAAACATGACTGCTACCGCACTGCCACTTTCCACCTTCGCCCAGGCCCCGAAGGCACACGCCCATGCCGGCGCGATCAAGCTCAGCGTCGAGGGGCTGCACAAGCACTACGGCGAGCACCAGGTGCTCAAGGGCGTCTCGCTGCAGGCGCGCAAGGGCGATGTGATCAGCCTGATCGGCGCCAGCGGCTCGGGCAAGAGCACCTTCCTGCGCTGCATCAACTTTCTCGAGCAGCCCAACGCCGGCAGCATCACCCTCGACGGCCAGACCCTGGAGATCCACCCCGGCACCCGCACCCCGCCGCCGGCCCAACTGCAGAACCTGCGCACACGCCTGGCCATGGTGTTCCAGCACTTCAACCTGTGGAGCCACCTGACCGTGCTTGAGAACATCTGCCTGGCGCCGCGCAAGGTGCTGGGGATCAGTGCCGGTGAAGCCGAGGCGCGGGCGCGCAAGTACCTGGACAAGGTCGGCCTGCCGGCCCGCGCCGCCGAGCAGTATCCGGCGTTTCTCTCCGGCGGCCAGCAACAGCGCGTGGCCATCGCCCGGGCGCTGGCCATGGAGCCGGAAATCATCCTGTTCGACGAGCCCACCTCGGCACTCGACCCGGAATTGGTCGGCGAAGTGCTCAAGGTGATACAGACGCTCGCCGAGGAAGGACGTACCATGCTCATGGTCACTCATGAAATGGGGTTTGCCCGCCAGGTATCGAGCCAGGTGCTGTTCCTGCACCAGGGCCTGGTCGAGGAAAGCGGCAGCGCCGAGATCCTCGACCGGCCACAGAGCGAGCGCCTGCGGCAGTTCCTCTCCAACCGCCTCAAGTGAAGTCAAGCCGTATATGGATAGCAAGGCCATCAGCTCCACCGCGGCACCGCTGGATCGCATCGACGAAGCGATCATCGACGTGCTGCGCCACCACGGAAGGATCACCTACGAAAAGCTCTCCACCCTCGTGCACCTGACCCCCAGGCCCTGCCTGGAGCGTGTGCGCAAGCTGGAGCGGCGCGGAGTGATCCGCGGATATGGAGCAATCATCGACCTGCAGCAGGTCTCCCCGGGGTTGTCGCTGCTGGTGCTGGTGGCCTTGTCCAACCAGAGCGGGCGCTCGGCGCAGCGGGCCTTCGAAGCCACCGTGCGCGCCTGCCCGCAGGTCTACGAGTGCCAGCTGATCAGCGGGCACTTCGACTACAGCCTGCGCATGCGCTGCCGCGACATGGAGCATTACCGGGTGCTGACCGAGACCTGGATGAACGACGACGAGCTGCATATCGACAAACTGGTGGCGCATCCGGAACTGGCGGCGGTCAAGAGCACGGCGCCGCAGGCTTGAGCCAAGGTAGCGCTTGTGGCGCAAGATAGTGGCTTAGTAACATTACTGGATCCAATGACCACGCCTCGCGGATGAATCCGCGGGGCGTTTCCACATTTCCAGGGATGTACAGCCGTGGCCAGCATTCAATCCAACGATTCGCGTATTCGTTTTCCCATCGAGCAGAAGGAGCAGGCGGCGCAGCGGGAGCACAGTACGTTGCTGGCGCGGGATATTTACAAGGACCTGGCGGACCTGCTCGAGGATGGCCTCAGGAGCCAACCTGACCGGGACGATCTGGACCAACACCGTTCGCACAATGCGATTCTGATCGATGGCAAGCGCGGCACAGGCAAAAGCTCGGTACTGGTCAACCTCAACCTGTATCTCGAGAACGAAAGAACTGACCTCGCCAAAGCCATTCATGTGCTCAAGCCTGTGGACCCGACGCTGTTGGAGGACACCGACGATCTGTTCCTGAACGTGATCGTCGCCGCGATCATCCGGGACAAGTCGGTCGCCGAAGCGCTCAGCCGTGCAGACCACAAGGCCGAGGAGTTCCACCACCAGTTGCAGGTACTCGGCAATACCCTGGAGCAGCTGCAGTCCCAGCGCAACAAGTACGGCCTGGACAAGGTCAGGGCCTTCATGGGCAGCCATGATCTGAACAAGCAGGTTCATGAGCTTTTCAAGAAATCGCTTGAGTTGATCGGCAAGAAGCTCCTGGTCCTGCCGATCGACGATGTCGACACTTCCCTCAATCGAGCCTTCGAAAACCTTGAGGTGGTAAGGCGCTACCTGACCTCACCTTACGTCCAGCCCATCATCAGTGGTGACCTGGCGCTCTACCATGAAGTGACCTGGCGCGACTTCTATAGCAAGCTGACGCAGAACAGCAAGATCAAGACCCGAGATGCACTGGAAACCGCCAGGAGCCTGGCGACCGAGTATCAACGCAAGATCATGCCCCTGCAGCTTCGCAGGGACATGCCCACGGCGGCAAACTACCTGGCGAACGAGGAAATCCTGCTCTGCAAGGACACCGAGGAGTATTTCTCCCTGCCCGTGTTCTGGCGCTGGATCGACGCCCTGCTCAATGAACGGCTGAACACTCCCACTGAACGACGCCTTTCGATCAAGCTGGAGACCGTCCGCGAGCTCACGCAGCTGATTTTCGCGTTCAGGCAGAACATTCCCGATCTCAGCGGCCTGCTCAAGCGCTGGGGCCCGTCCATTACCAATGAGTGGACGCTGCACCGCGCGATGATCATGCCAATGGGCATGATCCCGGCGCTGAACGAATTTTCCCGGGATTACCATCGCGCACAACGCCTCGAGGAAAAGACGCAGCGCGAAACGGCTAGTAATCATGCCTACCAGAATTTCTTCAATGCCAAGCATGAGGCAGACCCACTCTCGGTGATTGAGTGGCGACACTGCATCACCGAGGCAAAAAAAGTCTTGCTCAACTATCTGCATCATGAGCATGCCTCTTCTGCCGCCAGCCTGGCACTTGAGGCGGATGCTCACATTCTGAACCTCCGGGCGACGCCGACGGCCCGGTTGTCGACTTTGTTCAAGGCCACGTTGTTCCAACCGACCCAGTTGTCGAAGGAGAGCGCCCTGTCATTCCCGGCCCCCCTCGTACGCTCCAACCTGGATGAATGGAAAAAACACGCGCCAAAAGACTTGCAGGGAATCGTCAGCCTGGATGAGCGCCATCCCTACGCACTGGCCGAGGTGGGGCATGCCATAAAGCGCTACGACACATCGGATCTGCCGCTTGAGGCTCAATTCCTTGCTGAACTCATGCTACACCGGAGCTTCTTCAGCGAAAGCCGAAAAACCAACATGATTTTCACCGGCCGACTCTTCGAGCTTGTGATTGCCAGCCTGGTAAGGAACCTGGAGCCGAATGACCTGAGCGAGCTGGTCAACCGAGCACCGTTCTATTCTGTCCCCGCCTTGAACGACGACGACCTTGATCCTCAAGACCTTACCCCCGAGGACAGTGCGCCAGATACATACATCGACCCCCTGATCATCTCTATGGCAAAAAACATCAATGACTGGCGCACAGAGCACAGGATCGATGAGCAGACAGTTTCTGGCTGGCTGATCTTCAACGTCATGAACAGTTACTTTGCAAAGTCTTGGGAGTTCAACAAACCGCTGAAACCCAACCAGAACCCCGCCGACCCCAGCTTGCGAATGCTGAGCATGACCGCTCGCCGGGCCTACCGGACGCTGTGGAATGCCTTTGCCAGCCTGGAAAAAGGTGAAGTATTCGGCATGCCCTCAATCGTCACGAGCTTCAGCATGGGCGACAAAGACAGGTTCGAGCAGGGTCTGGCATATCGACAAAACATCCTGCCGTTCCTCCGTCGCCATGGCGAGCAGTCATTTGGAGGTGAGACCCGTGCTTTCACCAGTGCGCTAGCTAACCATCCGCTCTTCAAGATGATCGAAAATCTTCAGAAACATGCAGATCAATTCGAAGACTCCGAATTCGGGGACGAGTGGCTGTATCAACCCACTACCCGCTCTGTCACGGAGATCATAAAGCGTCACTTCGAGGTTGATTCAATCAGTGACGCCTATTCAGTCGAGGTCACCCAAGAGGATATCGAGGCCATTCGTGATTTCTGCATCACCCAAAAGATCCCCAAGGACGTCATCGAAGGCAACCCACATTTCCAGTATCTGATCGGCGAAGCAGGCAAGTAAGCTCACCATGCTCACGCCATCCCTGCTCGAACTCACCACCGGCGCATTCTTCTCATGCCCGGTCTTCGCCGCACGCCTGAAAAGCGACCTCCTGACCAAGGACCTCGGCCTGCGCATCCGTGAATCCAAGGCGGTCATAGAAGAGTACCGAAGCTGTATCCGCAACGCCGTGGATCAGCGTTACCCTGGGCGCTTCAGGCTCAACGACCTTGCCCGGGCAGCGGAAGAGCTCTGCCCGCTTGACCTCTTCCGCACCCCGCAGCAGAAAGCCCTGGACACCTTGTTCCAGACGTTCTTCCTGTGCAACGGCGACCATATCCACTACCGCCCCGAGTGCCTGACGGACTACGCCCACCTGTGCGCCATGGTCGATCCGACCGTCATCGTCGCCTGGCACCTGGCGCAACGTTTCAGGCAGAACCCGCACCTGTCGGCAGCCGATGCCCAGCGTATCGTGCTGGCCCAGCAACCACTGTTCAGTCCGCCTTCGATCGCCAACAAAGCCTTCGCTGAAGGCCATGTGCACCTGGGCGGTGCGCATTTCGAAGGCATCATCCTGATGAACCAGATCACCCACCAGCCGGGCCTGGAAGCCTTCGCACCGCTGCACCGCCTGTGCCACGGCCTGCTCGGTGAATGGCCGGGGCGTCTGGGTAACGGCACGCCGGACAAGATCCTCAAGCTGTACCAGCGCACCCTGGGCAAGGCGCACCTGACCGACGGGCCGCTGATTCTCAGCTGGCCGGGCTTCAGCACCCTGCAGCCGCACACCGATGACCGCCGCCACCCGAGCTGGATGAAACTGCAGCTGGCCCAGGCCATAAACGCGGGCGACCTGAGCAAAGCCTGGCTGTGGCTGCTGATCTGGCTGTGGACGCAATACCAGGATGCCGAAGCGCCTCCGGTGCTGCGCATGGGCATCTTCTACCTGGTTCTGGCGCTGATGGCTGAACGGCGCAAGCTTTTGATGGACGGCCAGGGTTTGACGCGCTTCACGGCGGTTTATGGCGGGTTCAGCAAAGCCTCCAGGCACAATCCGCAAGAACACCTGCTGACCTACGGACGCGCCTGCGCGCGCCAGTTGTTCCAGAACCCCGAGGATTGCGCGGAACTGAAAATTACCGAAAGCGTCTTCACCAGCGACTTCATGGCCGGCTGGGTCAGCGCCCTCGAACAGCACAACGGCCAGCCGCCGATTGCCCCTCTCAAGCCCGTCAGCGCCCATCAGGCCAAGCACTTCCGCTCACGCATGGAGCGCTGGCACCTGTGCGTACACTTCCTGCGCCGTGAAGAGCACCTGCACAAGCGCGGCAAGATCTGGTCCGATGGCGAGAAGCTCTACCGCAAGCTGCGCGAGCACTCTGGCTGGTCGGCGCCGGCGTTTCTGCACGGCAAGGTCAGCGAGCACTTTCGTTTCGACCCGAGCGCCTGGGTACGCGGCCTGGATGTCGCAGGCGACGAGAACAAGACCCGTAACGAGCTCTATGCGCCGATGCTGCGCTGGCTGCGTGCCGGCCTGCAGCCGGCCGGCCATGGCGATGGCTTCCAGGGCGGCCTGCACCTGAGCATTCACACCGGCGAGGACTATGCCCACCCACTGTCGGGCATGCGCCATATCGACGAGACCGTGCACTTTTGCGAGATGCGCCACGGTGACCGCATCGGCCATGCGCTGGCGGTCGGCGTGTCGCCGCTGCAGTGGTGCCAGAACCAGGGCGACATGCTGCTGCCGGTGGACGAGCACCTGGACAACCTGGTGTGGCTCTGGCACCACGCCACGCAACTGGCAGCCTGCGTCCCCCTGGCGAATCAGATCCTGCCGCGGCTGGAACGCCGTATCGCCCAGTTCGTGCCCCATGTCGCCTGGACCAGCCCTCATTACCTCAATGCGTTCTATCCTCGGCAGGAGCTCGGCAAAGGCCAGGCGCAATCCCAGCCCGAGGAGTCGCGGCGCTACATCAACCCGCACACCCTGCATGAAGCCTGGCGTCTGCGCCGTAACTGTTTCCACATGCTGGAGCAGTATCGCCCTAACGAACCCCTCGACGACAAGATGCGCGCCGCCTTGCCCGACCGGGATATTCTGGGCACGGTCAACTTCCTTAGGCTCAACGGTCAGCATAACGACCCAGGCGCCGCGCTGTTGTTCTGGCGCCGCGCCACCCTGCAGACCCACGCCGATTACACACCGCGCATGGTGCATGTGCGCATCCAGCGCCACGCCCTGGTCGAAACCCCGCCGATGCCAGGCGAGCAAGGCCTGCTGCTGGACTACGAGACCCCGGAGGAGCTGGAATTCATGGAGGCGCTGCAGGACCACCTGATCGAATCCTGCGACCAGCGCGGAATCATCTTCGAGACCAATCCCAGTTCGAATGTATACATCGCCCGGATCGGCAAGCACGCCGATCACCCGATCTTCCGCTGGAACCCTCCGGACGAGAGCACGCTGGAGCGCGGCGCGATACACAATCGTTTCGGGCTGCGACGCGGCCCGATCCGGGTCACGATCAACACCGATGATCCTGGCGTGATTCCGACGACCTTGCGCACCGAGTATGCGCTGCTCCAGGAAGCGGCCAAGTCGATGGGCATATCCAGGACCCGAACCGAGGAATGGTTGGAGCGACTGCGGATCTATGCCAATGACCAGTTCCAGCGCAACCATCGGCCGGTGTTCAGGGACCGGTGACATCGCGCAGGGAACAAAGACGCAAGCCTCACCAGCGTGGGAACGGGCTTGCCCCGCGATGAGGCCCGGCACAGGCCTCTCCTGTGATCGCGGTGCAGGCCCGCTCCAACAGGTTTTCCCACCTGCAGGCCCTCAGCGCCACGCCTGTGGCTGCCGATAGTCAAGCACCCACTGCTCCACCGCCTCCACCGACATCGGCCGGGCGATGCCATAGCCCTGGGCCAGCTCGCAGCCCAACGCCATGAGCGCCTTGCCGTGCTCGATGCTTTCCACTCCCTCGGCCACCACCTCCCGACCAAACGCCCGCGCAAGCCCGATCACCGCACCGGTCAGGGCCAGGTCGTCATGGTCATGCAGGATGTCGCGCACGAAGGACTTGTCGATCTTGATGGTCTGCGCCGGTAAGCGCTTGAGGTAGCTCAGCGAGGAGTAACCAGTGCCGAAGTCATCCAGGGAGAAACGCACGCCCAGTGCTCGGCAGGCATCCAGGCAGCGGCCGACTCGCGGCAGGTTGTCGATTGCCACCGACTCGACGATCTCCAGGTCCAGGCGCCCTGGCGACACTCCGGGATGGCGCGCCAGCAACCGCTCCAGGCGTTGGGCGAAGTCGCCGCGCTGCAACTGGCGGGCGGCGATGTTGACGCTCAGTGACCAATCGCGCCCGGACAGCTGCCACTGCTGCAGCTGGGTCAACGCCTGGTCGATGACCCATTCGCCCAGCTCGACGATCAGGTCGGTCTGCTCCACGAAGGGCAGGAACTCCCCCGGCGGCACCGGCCCCTTGGAGGGGTGCATCCAGCGCAGCAACGCCTCGAAACCGATCACCTGACCGCTGCGCATGTTCACCTTCGGCTGGTAGTACAGGCACAGCTCGCCCTGGCGCAGGGCCTGGCGCACCCGTGCCACCGTCTGGTGGGTGGCCTTGAGCTCGAGCTCCTGGGACACGTCGAACAGGTGGTAGCGGTTGCGCCCGCGCTGCTTGGCCACGTACATCGCCTGGTCGGCGTGGCGCACCAGGGTGTCGGCATCCTCGTCGTCCTGCGGGAACAGGGTGACGCCGATGCTCGCGCTCAGGCTCAACGGGTGCTCGCGAACCGTGTAAGGCGCAGCCAGCGCCTGGAGGATGCGCCGTAACGCGGCGTCGAGCTGCTGCGGGCCTTCGATATGCCGCAGGATCAGCACGAACTCGTCCCCCGACAGCCGCGCCACCGCATCACCGCCACGCAGGATGTTCTGCAGGCGCTGGGCGACTTCCACCAGCAGCAGGTCGCCAGTGGCATGGCCATAGCCATCGTTGACCGCCTTGAAGCCATCGAGGTCGAGCATGCAGACAGCCAGGGGGATGCTTTCGCGCCGGGAGAACGCCAGGGCCTGGTTGAGCAGGTCGGACAGGTAGGCACGGTTGGGCAGGCCGGTCAGCACGTCGTGCCCCACACGCCACTGCAGGGTGTGCAGCAACTGGCGCTTCTCGGTGACGTCGAAGCGGATCGACACGTACTTGCGCACCTTACCGGTGTGCGGGTCAATCAGCGGCACCATGGTGCTGTCCACCCAGTACAGCGAGCCGTCCTTGGCACGGTTGCAGATCTCGCCCTTCCACACCCGGCCAGCGGCCAGGGCGCGCCACATCTCGAGGAAGAAGGTCGGTTCGTGCAGCCCGGAATTGAGGATGCGGTGGTTGGCCCCCAGCAGTTCCTCGCGGCTGTAGCCGGAAATGCTGCAGAACTGCTGGTTGACGTAGGTGATGCAACCGCGCAGGTCGGTTTCGGAAAAGATCGCGGCCGCATCGACGGCCGCGCGGTAATTGTCGTCCATAAGCATCGCAACCTAGCGGTTGAAGCGCTCCACCAAGGCACGCAACCCAGCGCACACCTGCTCGAGCTCCGCGCCACGCACGGCAGCGGCATTGGCGCGGCGCGCGCTCTGCTGGACCGTGCCAGCCACCCCGTTGATCTGCCGCGAGACATCCTCGGCGACACTGGATTGCTCGTGCGAGGCTGCGGCCATCTGCTGGCTCATATCGCTGATGCGCTGCACGGCGTGGCGGATGCCTTGCAAAGCTTCCTGGGTCAGGGCGACCTGGGTCACACCCTGTTGCGCACCCTCGATACCCTGGCTGGCGATGCTCACCGCCTGCTCGGCGCCACCGCGCAAACTGTCGATGATCGACTGGATATGCAGCGTGGATTGGCGGGTCTTGTCGGCCAGGGCACGTACTTCATCGGCGACCACCGCAAAGCCGCGGCCCTGCTCGCCGGCACGGGCGGCTTCGATGGCGGCGTTGAGCGCCAGCAGGTTGGTCTGCTCGGCGATGGCACGGATCATCCCGGCCGCCTCGGCGATGGCACCGGTCTGACCGGCGAGGTCGTTGACCGCCTGGTTGATCTGCCCGACCGTGCCGGCCAGGCTCTGGATCGCCGCCCCCGTGGCGTCGGCCACCTGGCTGCCCTGCCCGGCCAGCAGGTGCGCGGTCTGCGCCTGCTCGGCGGTGAGTTGCACGTGGCCCGCGACTTCGCCGATCGAGGCGGCCATCTGAGTCATGGCGGTGGCGGTCAGGTCGGTCTCGGCGCGCTGTTCGAGTAACGCCGATTCGGTGCTGCGCGATAGCCGCCCGGCATCCTGGGCGGCGCCGGCCATCTGCGCGGCGAGGTCGCTCAGGCGAGTCAGCGCGGTCTTCAGGCGCGCCTCCTCGCTGATCAGGATCAGCTCCAGCTGCCCGGCAGCGCCCGGCAGATCACTGTAGGTCAAGGCCGCGACCGGGTCGCTGAAGGTGCTGTCCGCCACCTGGACGATACGCCGCAAGTGGCGCCTCATGCGGCTTTGCGCCCACAGGCCGACGCTAGCGAACAGCGCCAGGGTCAAGCCTTGGGCAGGCAGGTCGGGCAGCAGCTGGTTGCCGGCGATGGCCGCGGCTCCGGCCAGCAGTGGCAGCGCCATGGCCCGGCCCAGCAAGGCCAGGCGCCGGGCCGGCGACAGCGCCGCCTTGCTCTCGCGCAACCGGGCATACACAGCTTCGGCACGGGCCACCTGCTCACGGGTCGGGCGCACGCGCACCGACTCGTAGCCGATCACCTGGCCATTCTCGAGCATCGGTGTGACGTAGGCGTTGACCCAATAGAAGTTGCCGTTACGGCAGCGGTTCTTGACGATACCCATCCAGCTGCGGCCGGCCTTGAGGTACTGCCACATCAGCTCGAACACCGCCTCGGGCATGTCTGGATGGCGTACCAGGTTGTGCGGGCTGCCGATCAGCTCGTCCTGGCTGAAGCCGCTGATGGCCGCGAACTCGGCGTTGCAGTAGGTGATCAGGCTGGCCGTATCGGTGGCCGAAATGAGCCGCTGGTGCTCGGGAAAGCTTTGCTCGACCGGATTGACCGGCAGGTTCTGACGCACGATGAGACTCCATTCATACACGGCCCGACACGCGGCCTGACAGGAGGCCAGGGGTGCCGGAACCGTTCATCCTGGATCAGTTCCAATGTCCGACAACGCTTGCACACGGGCCGGTGGATGACCGGATCGCCCTGGACGACTACTTGAATGACTGATCAATCAAAGCAACGAATTCTACGAATTCCATCACATTTTGCAAATAAAGGTGATGGATCATGGCGTTGCGCTATATCGACATATATCGTTAAGTGCTTGATTCTAAATGGGAATTAAGCGATGACGAGACCAGGTCTAGGTCCTGCCCTGCGCCGCTACCGCAAACTGGCAGGCTTCACTCAGGCACAACTGGGCGAGCGAACCGGCTTTGACCCCAAGACCATCAGCCGCTTCGAAACCGGCACCTACACCCCCAGCATCGAGTCGTTGGTGAGCTTTGCCGAGGCGCTGGGGGTCAAGCCAAAAGCGTTTTTCACCGACCCCGATGACGTCGAAGAACAACGCGCCTACCTCTTCGGCGTCATCCACAACGCCCCCCCCAAGGACCTCGGCAAGCTGATCGCCGCCGTCGATCAGGTGCTCGCCAAACTGTGAAATCCCCCGCGCACCACGCTAGAGCAGACTGCCCGTCAGTGCGCCACAACTGGTCAGACCGGTAAGGCCAAAAACCCTTGCATTGTCGGAAAAATCGGCGTTTTATAGCCCTCGCAGTGAACAAACCGGTAAGACCACAATAATTAAGTCCTGCACTCTTTCGCTCCGTGTGGCTTGGGGGGCAAGGACACCGACCAGAGACTCCTCCCATGCTCAAATGGTGTTCGCGTTCGATTTTCCTCCAGGTTGTGCTCGGCCTCGCCCTCGGCGTGATCTGCGGCCTGAGCTTCCCCGACCTGTCCCTGCAACTCAAACCCCTGGGTGACGGCTTCATCAAGCTGATCAAGATGCTCATCGGCCTGATCGTGTTCTGCGTGGTGGTCAGCGGCATTTCCGGCGCTGGCGACCTGAAGAAGGTCGGGCGCATCGGCCTGAAGTCGGTGATCTACTTCGAGGTGCTGACCACCCTGGCCTTGGTCATCGGCCTGGTGTTCGCCTTCTCCACCGGCATCGGCAGCGGCGCCAACATCCACCTCGACCAGCTGTCCAGCGCGGATGCCGGCGCCCTGGCCGACCGTGGCGCGCATATCCACAGCACCACCACCTTCCTCATGGACCTGATCCCCACTTCGGTGGTGGGCGCCTTCGCCGACAACAACATCCTCCAGGTGCTGCTGTTCTCGGTATTGTTCGGCAGCGCGCTGAACCTGGTCGGTGAGTCGGCCTCGGGCATTTCGCGGCTGATCAATGAGCTCAGCCATGTAATCTTCCGCATCATGGGCATGATCGTGCGCCTGGCCCCCATCGGCGTGTTCGGCGCCATCGCCTTCACCACCAGCAAATACGGCCTGAGCTCGCTGCAGCACCTGGGTGGCCTGGTGGCACTGTTCTACCTGACCTGCGCCGGCTTCGTGCTGATCATCCTCGGCACGGTAATGCGTCTGTCCGGGCTCAAGCTGCTGCCGTTCATCAAATACCTGCGCGAAGAACTGTCCATCGTCCTCGGCACTGCCTCCTCTGACGCCGTGCTGCCCCAGGTGATGCGCAAGCTCGAGCACCTCGGCATCGGCAGCTCCACCGTCGGCCTGGTGATCCCCACGGGCTACTCGTTCAACCTCGATGGTTTCTCGATCTACCTGACCCTGGCCATCGTGTTCATCGCCAACGCCACCGGCACGCCGCTGGCCATGACCGACCTGCTGACCATTCTTCTGGTGTCGCTGGTGACTTCCAAAGGCGCCCACGGCATCCCAGGTTCGGCCCTGGTGATCCTCGCCGCCACCCTGACCGCGGTCCCGGCGATCCCGGTGGTCGGCCTGGTGCTGGTGCTGGCAGTCGACTGGTTCATGGGTATCGGCCGGGCGCTGACCAACCTGATCGGCAACTGCGTCGCCACCGTGGCCATCGCCCGCTGGGAGAAGGACATCGACCTGGAACGCGCCAACAATGTGCTGGCCAACAAACCCGGCTTCGCCCCGGCCACCCGCAAGCAGGGCCAACCCCATCAACAGGAATTCTAAGCCCAAGGCCGCCGGCGCCCCGCGCCGGCCCGCCAAGGGCCAAGATGCAGCGTCAACCAAGGAGCGAACCGTGATCAGCTCTTCGACCGTAGTCAATTCAGTGGTGGAGAAACTCCGCCAGGCCCTGGCCCGTGGCCAGTGGCGCAGCGGTGACATGCTGCCCGGCCAGCGCGAGCTGGCCGAACAGCTGGGCATCAGCCGGCCCAGCCTGCGCGAGGCGGTGATCGTGCTGGAAACCCTGGGCCTGGTGCGCTCGATGCCGGGCAAGGGCGTGCTGGTGCTCGATGCCGACGCCAGCCAGGCGCAAGAGCCGGACACCATCGCCGAGGCCAGCCTGGCCGACGTGCTCGAGCTGCGCTACACCCTTGAGCCTTTCATTGCCGGCCTGGTGGCGCAATCGGCCGGCAGCCAGGACATCGGCCAGTTGCGCCTGACCCTGATGGACATGCGCGAAGCCCTCGACGTCGGCGACAGCGAGGCTGGCATCAATGCCTACATCGCCTTCCACGAGGCGCTGTTCGCGCTGACCACCAACCCGATCTTCCAGAGCGTCGTGCAGCAGACCGGCAACGCCCTCAAGCAGAGCGCCGACATGCTGCGCAACTCGCCCGAGCACCTGGCCGCGCGCCTGAGCGAGAACGAGGCGGTGGTGCGCGCCATCCGCGAGCGCAACAGCGCCAAGGCCAGCCAGCAGATGCGCCAGCACATCCTCGCCGAAGGCCAGCGCATGGGCATCGCCCTGAACATCCCGGACGACCAACCAGGCAACTGATCAAAGAAGGAGAGCGACAATGACCGCCTGTGCCCAAGCCGCCCCCCGCCTGCCTGCCCTGCTCGGTGCCGGCGAGACCCGCCTGTCGGCGGAACAAATCTACCCCCGCCTGTTCGATGCCATCCTCGAACAACGCCTGCCACCCGGCAGCGCCCTGCCCGAGCAGGCGCTGGGCAATGCTTTCGGCGTCAGCCGCACAGTGATCCGCCGGGTGCTCGGGCGCCTGTCCGACCAGCAGGTGGTAGTGCAGCGCCCCAGCCACACCGCGCACCTGGCCGCTCCCGACCCTGAGCAGGCGCGCCAGGTGCTCAGCGCCCGGCGCCTGGCCGAGACCACGCTGATCGGCCTGGCCACCCAGCGCGCGCGCCCGGCACAGATCCGCCAACTACGCCAACTGGTCGAACGCGAACGCCAGCACCATGAACGCGGCGAACGCTGCACGGCCATTCGCCTGGGCGGCGAGTTCCACATGAAGCTGGCGCAGATGGCCGCCAACGCGCCGCTGGCGCGTTTCCTCAATGGCCTGGTACCCATGACTTCGCTGATCATCGCCCGCTACGAAGCGCCCTGCTGCGAGCACTGCGCCTGGCAGGAACATGCGGCGATCATCGACGCGGTGGAAAACGGCGACGGCCAGGCAGCGCTGGGCCTGATGCATGAACATCTGGACCGCCTCGAGGCCAAACTCGATCTGGATCAGGCCGGCTGAATCAAGCGAACGCCACGGCCTCGACGCCGGGCAGGATCTGCACTTCGTCCCCCAGCGACCACTCCGCCGCCCGGGCTGCCAGGGCGGCGGGCACACCCGGCGAGCCGCCAGGGCCGGGGGGCACGTCGTAGGTGGCGTGGGCATCGTGGGGCAGCAACACTTCGAAGCCCCTTTGCAGCGCGGCACGGGCAGTGGCAGCCAGGCACATTTCCGAGAGCACGCCACACAGGGCCAGGCGCCGGGCCCCGAGGTCGTTGAGCAGGGTTTGCAAAGCGGTTTCGAGAAAGCCATCGTCCTCGGTCTTGAACAGCACGTGCTCGCCCCGTGCAGGCGGAAAATACAGCTGCCAGCCGGCACTGTGCGGGGCAGCCGGGCTGCCCGGCGCACCGTCGTTCTGCAGGAAGATCACCGGCACCCCGGCCTGGCGGGCGCGGCCAAGCAAACGGGCGATGCTCTGCTGCAAGGCCAGGTGGCCAGGCACCGCATCGGCGCCCTCCATGAAAGCGCACTGCACATCCACCAGCAGCAAGGCGTCGGCCTTGGCAACATTCATCAGCGGCTCTCCCGTTCGCGGACGCAATGCCGAGCATAGCGCAATGCCGTACCCTAAAACCGATTACCAAAATGCCTGGGAGGGCCTATGAACTTCACTATCGCGCCAGTCGGCGCGCAACACTACGATCGGCTGGCCGATCTGTGGGAAGCCTCGGTGCGGGCGACCCACGACTTCCTGCCCGCGGGCTACATCGAGCGCCTGCGCCCGCTGGTGCGCGAGCAGTACCTGGGTTTTGTCCAGCTGCGTGCCTGGGCGGACGCCGCCGGCCATATACAGGGGTTTGCCGGGGTGCATGATGGCAAGCTGGAAATGCTCTTCGTCGACCCGGCCTGCCGTGGCCAAGGCATCGGCAAAGCCTTGCTGGCCCACGTGGTCGATGAGCTGGGCGTACGAGAAGTCGATGTCAACGAACAGAACCCACAGGCCGTGGGGTTCTACCTCAAGCAGGGCTTCGTCCAGGTCGGACGCAGCGAGGTGGATGGACAAGGCGATCCGTTCCCGTTGCTGCACCTGAAACGGGTGGGCTGACGCGCTCGCCGTGGAAGCGGGCTTGCCCCGCGATGAGACCCTCAAGACAAACCTATACTTCGGTTAATCACCCAGCCTCTCGCCAAGGGGGCAATCCGCGTGAAATCGATCCTCGCGATGGTTCCACTCTGCCTCTTGCTGGCCCTCGCCGGCTGCGCCGGCAAACGCCCACCCGCCCCGCCCCCGCCGCAGAACCTGCCACCGGCCGTCTGGCAGCGCATCGACCAGGACATCATCGAGGCCTCGGTCGCCGCTGCGGGCTCGGCCAACGACTACGCCCGGCGTTCCATGCGCGTGTGGAAGGAGCAAGTGCAGCAACGCACCGAGAACGACTTCATCCCCTGGTTCACCGGTTACTGGACCCAGCAGTGGCTCACACTCAAGGTCGCCTGGTACAAGATGAACAGCGGCAATGGCCAGGAGCCAGCTGAAAAGCGCCTGGGCCTTTATCTGCAGGAACAGTACCGCGAACGGGTCATCGACCCGGTGGCCGAACAGATCAACCCCGAGGGCATTCGCGACCGCGCCAGCGAACTGTACCTGCAACTGCTCGGCCAGCAACTGCCGACCATCATCCAGCGCTACAACGCCCCGCCCGAGCAGTTCAGCCAGCGCCTCAACCGCATCCCGATCATCGCCCTGGGCCCGCCGGATGCACGCAATGCCTCGCTTTACCAACTGCTGCGGGCCAAGTCGCTGGACCAACAGCTGGCCTGGCAGTCCCTGCGCCAGCACCTGCACCAACAGGCCGCCAAGGCCCCCGGGCAGACCGAGGCAGGATTGTCGTCGGTGGCCACCCAGGCCAGCGAGAAACTTGGCGCCACACTGGCGCCACGCGGTGCCGCCAGTGCCATCGCGGCGGCCGTGGGCAAGGCGGCAGGGGCGTTGATCTCGGTGGCGGCAACCGGCTACGGCATCATCACCCACGACCGTGAACAGCCGCAGATGGTCGAGCAACTGCGGGTGATCCTCAATGTGGCGCTGAACCAGGAATGGCAGGAGCTGATGGAGAATCGCCAGAGCGGCGCCATGGCCGGGGTGTATTACCTGTCGGGGCAGGTGGAGGACAGCTTGCTCGGGAGCCGGTCACAGGAACCGTTGCTGATTCGCCTGCCGCCATGACCCCGCGCAGGTGGCACGTTCAGGCAGTCGCCAGGGCCGAAGTCGGCAGCCCGAAGATGCGGTCGAACGCCCAGTTGTAGACGAAGGTGTAGCACGGCACCAGGATGATGAATGCCAGATCCACCATCAACGCCTCCAGAAGGGTCATGTTAAGCCACCAGGCGATCAGCGGGATCAGGTACACCACCAGGGTCAGCTGGAAGCCGATGGCATGCGCCACCCGCCGCCCGAGGCTGCGCCCGCGGGTGGCCTGGTGGCTCTCCCACCACTCGAACAGGCTGTTGTAGATGAGGTTCCAGGCCATGGCGATGGTGGTGATCATCACTGCCAGGGGGCCGGTGTGCGAAGCCTGGGTGTCGGATAGGTAGGCCAGGCCCAGGGTCGACATGCACAGGCCAATCAGTTCATAGAAGGTCACGTAGACCAGTTTGCGTTTGAGTCCTTGCACGGGATTACCTTGTTGCGGATATGACGAAGGCGCGCAGAATGCATCAACAGGCTTGACAGAAAAAGTCGGCAGCTTTCAGATTTGCTGAAAGGAGACTGCCATGAACTTTTCCAGCGATACCATCCTGCTGTTCCTCGCCGTACTCGACCGCGGCTCGTTCTCGGCTGCCGCGCGAGCGCTAGGGCGCGTACCCTCGGCGGTGAGCATGGCCATCGGCAACCTCGAGGCCGAGCTTGGCTACCCGCTGTTCGAGCGTGGGTCGCGGGAGGCACGCCCGACCGCCCAGGCCCAGGCCCTGGAGCCCCATGCCCGGCTGATCGCCGAACAACTGGGGCTGTTGGAAGTGCATGCGCTGGAGCTGTCGCGTGGGCTGGAAAGCAGCCTGGCCATCGCCGTGGTGCCGGATATCGACCAGCGCCCGTTGCTCGGGGCCATCACCCGCCTGGGCGAGCGCTACCCGCTGCTGGATATCGAACTGCTCGCCGCCCCGCAGGAAGAGGCCCTGCAACTGCTCGACAGTGGCCGGGTGCGCCTGTGCCTGGCCTTCGCCGGGCTGCAGGTGGACCCGCGACGCAGCTTCCAGCACATCGCCCTGGAATCGCTGGTGGCCACCCTGTCGCCACGCCACCCCGCGCTGCGCGAGGGGCGCATCCGCAACCTCGAAGACCTGGTCAACCTGCGCCAGATTCTGGTGTGCAGCCGCGACCTGCCGTTGAGCGATCCCCGCTCGCTGATCGGCACCTCGCACTGGCGCACCGACAGCCTGGACGTGGCCCTGCAGATGGTCGAGGCCGGCCTGGGCTGGGGCGACCTGCCGCTGGCCCGGGTAGCGCCGCTGCTTGCGGACGGACGCCTGGTCCGCCTGCAATTTCAGAATACCCGCAACGAATTGAAACTGCCGGTGAACGCCTTCTGGCTCAAACAGCAACCCCTCGGCCAGGCGGCCAGGACGTTGGTGAGCCTGTTGGCTTCGAAATGATTTGTCACCTTGGCAGGTCGATTCGGCCAACTACTGCGACATTTAGTCTTTCAACATTTTTCAGAATCGGCCGATACCGTTGCAACAGGCTCCGCCACTCGTGCCACAAGCACGCGGCGCCCTCCTTTCACTGGCTCAAGGTCTCGAAACATGAACCTGAAATTCCGCCACAAGATCCTGCTCAGTGCCTGCGCCGTCGTGGTACTGGCCTTCGCCCTGTTTACCCTCTACAACGACTACCTGCAACGCAACACCATCCGCCAGAACATCGAGTCGTCGGTGCGCCAGGCCGGCGCGCAGACCGCCAGCAGCGTGCAGAACTGGATGAGCGGGCGCATCCTGGTCCTGGAAAACCTGGCCCAGGACATCGCCCAGCAAGGCGCCGGCAGCAACGTGCCGGGCCTGGTCGACCAGCCGTCGTACACCAGCAACTTCCAGTTCACCTATTTTGGCCAGAACACCGGCCTGTTCACCCAGCGCCCCGACGCCAGGATGCCTGACGGCTACGACCCGCGCCAGCGCCCCTGGTACACCCAGGCCGTGGCCGCCAACCAGACAATGCTGACCCCGCCCTACATGGCCGCAGTGGGTGGCCTGGTGGTGACCATCGCCATGCCGGTCAAGGCCAAGTCCAGCGGCGAGCTGATCGGCGTGGTCGGCGGCGACCTGAGCCTGAACACCCTGGTCGACATCATCAACGCCGTGGACTTCGGCGGCCTTGGCCACGCTTTCCTGGTCGACCGCAATGGCCAGGTAATCGTCAGCCCGGACAAGGACCGGGTGATGAAGAACCTCAAGGACATCTACCCAGGCTCGCCGCTGCGTGTCGAATCCGGCATCCAGGAAGTCAGCCTCGATGGCAAGGACCGCATCATCTCCTTCGCTCCGGTGGACGGCCTGCCATCGGCGCAGTGGTACATCGGCCTGTCGATCGATAAAGAAAAAGCCTACGCCCCGCTGAGCCAGTTCCGTACCTCGGCCATCATCGCCATGCTCATCGCCGTGGCCGTCATCGCCGGCCTGCTCGGCCTGCTGATCCCGGTGCTGATGCGCCCGCTGACCACCATGGGCCGCGCCATGCAGGACATCGCCGAAGGCGAAGGCGACCTGACCCGCCGCCTGACCGTCGAGCAGAAGGACGAGTTCGGCGAGCTGGCCACCTCGTTCAACCGTTTCGTCGAGCGTATCCACGCCTCGATCAGCGAAGTGTCCTCGGCCACCCGCCTGGTGCATGACCTGTCGGAAAAGGTCGTGGTCGCCTCCAATGCCTCGCTCACCGGCTCCGAAGAGCAGAGCATGCGCACCAACAGTGTCGCCGCGGCGATCAACGAACTGGGCGCCGCCACCCAGGAAATCGCCCGCAACGCCGCCGACGCCTCGCAGCACGCCAGCGGCGCCAGCGAACAGGCCAACGGTGGCCGCCAGGTGGTCGAAGAGGCGATCAGCGCCATGACCGCCCTGTCCGAGCGCATCAGCGAGTCCTGCGAGCAGATTGAGACCCTCAACGCCAGCACCGACGAAATCGGCAAGATCCTCGACGTGATCAAGGGCATCTCCCAGCAGACCAACCTGCTGGCGCTCAACGCCGCCATCGAGGCCGCCCGTGCCGGTGAAGCCGGGCGTGGTTTCGCCGTGGTTGCCGACGAAGTGCGCAACCTGGCCCACCGCACCCAGGAATCGGCCGAAGAGATCCACCGCATGATCACCAGCCTGCAGGTCGGCTCGCGTGAGGCGGTGCACACCATGAACACCAGCCAGGTCTCCAGCGAAGAGACCGTTCAGGTGGCCAACGAGGCCGGTGAGCGCCTGGCCAGTGTCACCCAGCGTATCGGCGAGATCGACGGCATGAACCAATCGGTGGCCACCGCCACCGAAGAGCAGACCGCCGTGGTCGAGAGCCTGAACCTGGACATCACCCAGATCAACGCGCTGAACCAGCAAGGGGTGGAGAACCTCAACGACACCCTGCGCCACTGCGACGCCCTGAGCCAGCAGGCCGGGCGCCTGAAGCAACTGGTGGGCAGCTTCCGCATCTGACCTGCCGCCCGCTCCTGTATGTGTTGCAGGAGCGGGCTCCCTCCGCGATCACGGCCTTCGATCACATCGGCGAATGCGCAGGCATTCTTCAGCTACTCCTTACTCGCCGACGAACGCCTGCACCTCGATCTCCACATCGACCCCCAATGCCAGCGCCGATGCCACCGTCGAACGTACCGGTAGCGCTGCGCCAAAGAACTCTTTGTAGACCTCGTTGAAGCCGGCGAAATGGCTCATGTCCGATAGCCAGACCGTGCATTTCACTACCTGGTCGAAACGCGCCCCACTCACTGCCAGGCTCTCGGCGATTCGTTCGCAGGCCGCTCGTGTCTGTGTCTGGATATCACCGCGTACCACTTCGCCACTGGCGCTCATCGGCACCTGGCCGGACAGGAACAGGAAGCCCCCGGCCTTCACTGCACGGGAAAAAGGAAACGGCAGGCTGCTGGGAAAACGCTGGATGTCATTGCTCATGGAACGCTCCTTTCATGGTTGGCTGAATCGTGCCCGGGACAGTCGAGCGGGCCAGCTCCCGGTAAACCCACTCTGGTTAACCGTGGATTTTCAGGAGCGTACCGCCACAGCGTGGTTATAACCTAATAACGAACAAGTCTATTTGGCTATAAAAAAATCTATATGCTGGCACTCATCCGATCACGGGCAAGCTGGGCGTCGAGTAGCGTATGGATGTAGGTTCTTTCGGTTTCACCCTTGCGGGCCTGATCGTAGGCTTCATCGTCGGCATGACCGGCGTCGGCGGCGGTTCGCTGATGACCCCGATCCTGCTGTGGTTCGGCATCAACCCGGCCACCGCCGTGGGCACCGACCTGCTCTATGCCGCCATCACCAAAGCCAGCGGCGTCTGGGTGCATGGCCGCAACAAGAACATCGACTGGAAGATCACCGGCTGGCTGAGCCTGGGCAGCGTCCCGGCCGCCGCGCTGACCCTGTGGTTCCTCAGCACCCTGCACACCGACACCTCGGCGCTCAACGCCATCATCAAGCAGGGCCTGGCGGTGGTGCTGATCCTCACCGCCCTGGCGATCCTGTTCAAGTCGCGCCTGCAGGCCTTCGCCAGCAAGCATGCCGGCGACCACTACCACCTCAGCGACCGTACCCTGAACATCCTCACCGTGATCACCGGCGTGGTGCTGGGCGTGATGGTCACCCTCACCTCCATCGGCGCTGGCGCGCTGGGTACCGTGGCGCTGTTCCTGCTCTACCCGTTCCTGGTCACCCGCCGCCTGGTCGGCACCGAGATCGCCCACGCCGTGCCGCTGACCCTGGTGGCCGGTCTGGGTCATGCCGGCATGGGCAACATGGACTGGTCGCTGCTGGGCTACCTGCTGCTGGGTTCGTTGCCGGGGATCTACCTGGGCAGCCACCTGACCGGGCGTATTTCCGACCGCGTGCTGCGGCCTTGCCTGGCAACCATGCTGTTGCTGATCGGCTACAAGCTGGCGTTCTGAACCTCGTGCCTGACCGATAGAAGGCGCTTCGAGCTATTCCTGCACACGCCATAGCACCGGCCAGAACTGCGGTTTCACATACCCGCAGCGATCGAGCCGCGCCACGCGCTCGGGGCGCATGCGCTCACCGTCGTAACGCCACTGCTGGATCAGCCCGCAACCACGTTCTACCTGGCTTTTGTCAGCGGCAAACAATTGGCCGCTCCGCGCATCGAACGCTACATAGCCACTCAGACGCGGCGCCAGCAACGGCGTCGGCGCCTCGAAGGCCATTTCGCTGATCTGGTAGGGCGCGGCGCGGGACACCCGATACAGGTAATTGGCGCAGAACTCGCCACTGCACCCGACGTTGAGAATGACCAGAACATTGGCTGCGTCCAGCGGGTGCACCTCGTAATGGCTGTTGCTCATGCCTGGCACATCGCCTTCGACATTCGCCTGGCCTTTTACCACCCTGCCGATTTCATGGGCCTGCTCGTCGCTCATGCGCGGCGCGGCAACGAACTGTGGCAGCACCACGGTATCGGGAGCGCCAGGCACATCGGCAGCGGGCGCATCTCCCACTTTCACCAGGGCATCGGCATGCCCCACCCGGCCCTGCACGGCATCAATGGCCAACAGCGCGCCACTGAGCCCCTGCAAGGACGCAACCAGCTCGCCATCCTCGGTCAACGAACTCAGGCGTGTACCGTTGCGCAACCGACGTATGAGCGCCAGCGCCTCATCGTCTTCCAGCAGCAGGTCGAAGTCGTATTCAAGCTGGATGCGCTGCCAGTTGGCCGACAGTGCCTGCCCATCGAGCAGCAACTGTTCCGCAAACGCCGGGCCCACGCGCAGGGTCAGTTCGAGCGCACCCTGTGGCCCCGCCTCGCGCCTTATGATGGTCTGCAGGCCGGCCATCAGGTCGTCGTCGATGGCCATTACCGCGGTGCAGGCACGGGTGTTGTCGCAGCCAACCGCCCAGTCCTCGATCTGCCGGTACATCGGCACCGCTTCGAGCGGTGCCTGGGCGCTCTCGGCCTGCACGACCGATGGCGTCATGAGCGTCAGCAGCAATGCCGCACGCGGGTGTTTCATCCATTGCCATGGCGTTATCCCTGAAGTGCGCTTCACGCGTTCAACCTTCACTGCGCCAGAGTACCGGCCAACTGTCGGTGCCCACTTCCGCACAGCGATCCATCCGTGACAGCCTGAGCAAGCGCATGCGCATGCCATCGTAGCGCCAGCTTTCCTCCACCCCGCAACTACCGGGATAGTCGTCCTTGGCATAGCTGTGAAGCTCGCCTTTGCCAGGGTAGAACTCGATGGCGTCGCGCATCCGGCTGATCACCACCGGGCTCGATGGCGCCTCGAACTCCAGCGGCCCAAGGGTGTAAGGCGCTTCACGCGACACCTTGTACAGCGCGTAGAGGCAATGGAAGTCGTTGCAGTTGTAGCTGAGCAATGCCAGCGCATGCTGGTCGTCCAGGGCATGCAGCTCAAGCTTGGGAGCGACATCGTATTCGTTCTTCAACTGGTCCTCGGCGGCCGCCTTGGCCATCACCACTTGGGTGATGCCCGCTTGCTCCTGCGCGCCAAGGGCCGTAGCTGCCACAAAGGCCGGCACCTGGGGTTTGGCCGGAGTTGGCAACTGCACATCGGCAACGCTGTCGCCGGGGCGTATCAGCGCACTGTAGTGGCCGATTCGGCCCTGCACCGCATCCATCAGCAGCAAGGCGGCGCTCAGCCCCTGCAGCGAACTCACCCGCTCCCCTGGCCGGGTGTCGTCCACCAGGCGCTGGCCATTGCGCAATTGCCGCAACACGGCATAGGCATCGGCGCCCTCCAGTTCCAGGGTGGTCTCGACACCGCGGGTCATGCGCCAGGGGGCGACCAGCAGCTGGCCGTCGAGCATGGGCTCGCCCGACCAGTCGGTACTCCCTACCAGGGTCAGGTGCAGGTTGCCCCAGGCGCCCGCCTCACGCTGCACCAGCATGCCCACTCGCATCCGCTCCGGATGATCGGCCAGGACCGCGGTGCAGAAGCGCGTGTTGTCGCAGCCAACAATCCAGTCCTTGATCTCCCGGTATACCGGCACCGGCTCTGGTTCCGCCGCGGCGGCCAGGCCCGACAGCAACGCCAGCCCCAGGGCCAGCCAGTTCCATGTTGTTGCGCGCATCGTGCTGCATTCCTGTCTTGGCTGTGAAAGCCTCGTTCCAGAGGCGGCACAATGATTCCACAGTTCAAGGGCCAGGTGCGCAAAATCGGCAGTGGTGATTGCGCCACCTGATCTGGCAGTATCGAATGCCCTAACACCAGAGCCGCCGTCATGTCCGCTACCGTCAGCCCGTTGCTGCTTGCCCTGCGCGAAGGTACCCGCGCCTGCCACCAGAGGCTGGAAGCGCGGCTGCCTTTCTTCAGCGAGGGCTTCGACCGCGCGGCCTACGCCGACCTGCTCGGGGCCTACCATGGCTTTCATGCGCCGCTGGATTTACTGCTGGGCGCCTACCAAAGCGCCGAACGCCACAAGACGCCCACCCTGTCACGCGACCTGGGCGCCCTGGCCATCGATATCGAAGCGCTGCCCTGGTGCCACGCCCTGCCTCGCATCGATGACGAAGCCAGCGCGCTTGGGGTGATGTATGTACTGGAAGGCTCCACGCTCGGTGGCCAGGTGCTCAAGCGGGCCATGGCCGAGCGCCTGGGTATCGACGCCGACAACGGCGGCGCGTTCCTCGACGTCTACGGCCCGCTGACCGGCGCACGCTGGCGCAGCTTCCTCGAGCGACTGGCTGCCGCCACCCCGGAGCCGACCGCCCAGGCCCGGACGGTAGAAGCCGCTGTAGACACCTTCATCTGCTTCGAACAGTGGCTCGAAGAACGACAGGTGCTGGCCTGCTGAACTCCCTCACCGACGGCACTGGTGCAACAGCGACGTTACCAGTGGCGTCATCCCGATGGCCACCACGCACAAGCCACCGCACAACAACGCAAATCCCAGTGCCCGCAACGGGTGCAAGGTATTGAAGAACGCCAGCACCAGCAGCACCAGCAACAGCGCCAGCCAGTAGCGAACTGCCGCCCTTGGAATGGCCACCATCAACAGGTTGAAGAGCACGAAGGCGTAGAACACCAGCATCGTCGCCAAGCCGACGCTGACACCTCGCGCCATCGGCGGGCCGACATGCTGCCGGTAAAGATCGAAGCCAAGGCTCAAGATAAAGGGAAAAGCCACACACACCAGTGCGTGCAGCAGGAAGCGGGAAAGCAGCGGCAACATTCGTCCTTGATCCTGGAGTCGGCCAAAGGTTGCGCATGGCCGTGAGTGAGGAAAGCGGATGCTAATGCCCTGAATAGACGCCAGCAAGCCGCAGCCCCATTGGTCGGCAAACACTCGTGACAAAGACCTGCTTTTCCCGCTTTGCGGCACGCAGCAGAATCCCTACGTCTGTGTTTCATGAATCCTGCAGGATCGCCCCCACAGCAAAGGCGCTGGACAACCTGATAGCGAGCCCCGACATGAACGTCATTGCCTGTGACCTGCACCACCTGGACGCCACCGCGGACCTCTTCAACCAGTACCGGATGTTCTACCAGGAGGCGGATGACCTCCCCGCTTCCCGTGCATTCCTCAAGGCCAACCTCGAAACCGGCAACTCACGGATCTACCTGCTGCTGGACGACGAGGGTCAGGCCATCGCCTTTGCCCAACTGTACCCGGCCACCTGCTCGCTGGCGATGAAGCGCTTCTACTGGCTGTATGACCTGTTCGTCGTCCCCCATGCCCGCAGGGGCGGTCATGCCCGTTACCTGATGCAGCAACTGATCGGGATCTTCCAAGCCGAGGGCGCGCAGCGGTTGAGCCTGGACACCGCCAGGAGCAACCTTGCCGCCCAGGCGCTGTATGAATCGCTGGGGTATGAGGCCGAACAGGAATTCGTGACCTATCACAAGGTGCTCGATCACTGAAGGTAGCCATGGGAGCTTTCGATATCCGCTTTCGCTCAGCGCGAGGAAGGCAGCTATACGCGGGTGTGCAAGACCGTGGAGTAGGAACCCGGCTGGCCCGAAGGCCTCCCACGTATAGCCGCCATTGAGCGACTTGGACCACATCCTCGGGCTTGCACACCCGGTCGTTGAATTGGCAACGACAGGGCGAGATTAGGGAATGCGGCTGGCCAGAACAACAGCTGAAAGGCCGTGAAAGCATGGTTGGGAAACGTCCTACATGAAATAGGGAAAGTCTTAGTAATCGTCCTTAATCAACAGCTCAGAGCTCTTTGTGGGGCAAACCCGCTCCTACGCATATTTGCTACTTTCCCGCCAAGTCAGGACAATTTCTGAATTTCCTGTACACGAAATATCTACTAAAGGTTTATATTCCGCCCGCCGAAACAGAAAAGGTAGCAAGTGGCCACCACCCTAGCGAAGCGGCCATGTACACCCTTCACACTCACGGATGGGCGTCACGATGAAAATAAAAAACAAACTGATCCTGGCCTTCGTACTGGTGGCCTTTATCCCGGTCGCCCTGGTTGGCGGGATTTCGGTGCTGAACATCCGCAGCGAGGCGGTCGATCAGTTCCTCGACGGCAGTACCCGGGAAATTCGCCAGATCGACGGCAACATGCGCCAGTTCTTTGATGGCACGTTGCAGAACGTCGATCAGATGGCCAAGGATCCTGTATACACCTCGGTCACCTCGCTCAAGGACTACACCGGGGCCGATGCCGCCAGCCAGCCGATGCCCGAGGCTGCGCAAAGGGTCATCGACGCCTTCGCCCGCTACGGCACCACTCACCCGGCAGCGGCGATCCTTTCAATCGGCCTGGAAGACGGCAGCTACGCCAAATGGCCGGATGATCCACAACTGGCCAAGTACGACCCGCGCACCCGCCCCTGGTACAAGGCCGCCATGGCCAGCCCGGACAAGACGGTGCGCACCGCCGCGTACTACTACGACAAGGACGACGTGGCCCTGGTCGGCACCGCCCGCGCGCTGCTCGACGCGGCCGGCAAGGCCAAGGGCGTGTTCGTGGTCAGCATGTCGCTGAAGAACCTCACCGAGCTGGTCAAGAGCATCAAGCTGGGCGACAGCGGCTACGTGATGCTGATCGAGGACGGCACCGTGCTGGTCGACCCGCGCAACGCCGGGCACAGCTTCAAGCAGCTCAAGGATCTCGGCGCACCGTACGCGGCGTTGGCCGCCACCGAGCAAGGCGCCACCGAGGTGGTGATCGATGGCGTGCGCTACATGGCCAATGTGTGGACCTCCCCAGGCCTGGGCTGGCGCTTCGTCGGGCTGATCGAGTACGACGAGGTCATGGCCGCGGCCACTCGCATGACCTATGTCACGGCGGTGATCGTGGTGCTGCTGGCGCTGATCTTCGCCGGGGTGGCGGCAGCGTTCTCGCGGGTGATCGTCAAGCCCATCGGCCAGGTGAGCACCGGCCTGCAGTCGATCGCCGAGGGTGAAGGCGACCTGCGCCGCGACCTGCAGGTCCAGGGCAAGGATGAAACCGCCGAGCTGGCCGGCTGGTTCAACAAGTTCCTCGCCGCCATCCGCCAGCTGATCCAGCGCATCGGCGCGGCCTCGACCAACCTGCACGAAGCCTCGCGCAGCAACAGCGAGATGGCCGGTAACATGAACGAGGCCGCCGGGCGTCAGCGCGAGGCGGTGGAGCTGGTGTCCACTGCGTTCAACGAGATGGTCGCCACCGCCAACGAAGTGGCGCGTTCATGCAGCAGCGCCGCAGATGCCGCCGAACATGGGCACCGGCGGGTGGCCGAGGGCAAGCAGCAGATCGAGGCGACCACCGACAACGTCAATCGTCTGGGTCGGCGCCTGAGCGAGTCGTCCCAGGCCATGGTCGAGTTGGAAGAAGGCAGCCGCAGCATCAACCAGATCCTCGGCACCATCCGCGCCATCGCCGAGCAGACCAACCTGCTGGCGCTCAACGCCGCGATCGAGGCCGCCCGGGCCGGCGACCAGGGCCGTGGTTTCGCGGTGGTGGCCGACGAGGTACGGGCACTGGCCAAGCGCACCGCCGATTCCACCGGCGAGATCGACCAATTGCTCAACACCCTCGGCGGCAAGACCCATGAGGTCTCGCAAAAGATGGAAAGCTGCCTGGACCTGTCGCGGGCCAGCGTGACGTCAATCGAAAGCGCGCGTGACAGTTTCGAGGGTATCCAGCTGTCGGTGAACGAGATCCGCGACCAGAACCTGCAGATCTCGGCGGCCGCCGAGGAGCAGCACAGCGTCGCCAAGGAGATCAACCGGCACATCCAGCAGATCTACGACGAGGCGCGACTGGTGGAGGGGCTGGCCAGCTCTGCGCAGGCCGACTCTGGCAGGCTGGCACAGTTGTCGGATGAGCTGAACGGGTTGGTGGGGCGCTTCAAGTCGTAAGGCATCCAGCAGTTGGGGCCGCCAGGCGGCCCTTTTGCCACGGTTCGTCGCCACGACAAGCCGACTCTCCACAGGCGATGCTGCACCGCGATGGCATCACCCCGCCCTAGGCAAGTCGGCCAGCACCCCTTCAATCTCCCCTAGCACCGCCGGATCATCCAGCGTCGATGGCGCCGTGTAGGCCTGGCCATCGGCGATCTTACGCAGCACCGCCCGCAGGATCTTGCCAGAGCGGGTCTTGGGCAGGCGCTTGACCAGGCGCACGCGGTTGAAGCAGGCCAGTGCGCCGATCTGTTCGCGCACATCCGCCACCAACTCGCCCTGCAGTTGCGCCTCGCCAATGCCCTGCCCGTCCTTGAGCACCACCAGCGCCAATGGCACCTGGCCTTTGATCTCGTCGTGCACACCAATCACCGCGCACTCGGCCACCGCCGGATGACGCGCCACCAGGTCCTCCATTTCCCCGGTCGACAAGCGATGCCCCGAGACATTGATCACGTCATCGGTGCGCCCCATGATGTAGACGAAGCCGTCTTCATCCAGGTAGCCGCCGTCGCCGGTGTGGTAGTAACCGGGGTAGCTCTGCAGGTAGGCCTGCAGGTAGCGTTGGTGATCGCCCCAGAGCGTCTGGCTGCAACCCGGTGGCAATGGCAGGGCGATCACGATAGCGCCCTGTTGATTGGGCCCCAACGGCTTGCCTTCGTCATCCAGCACCTGCACGTGGTACCCCGGCACCGCCCGGTTGCTCGAGCCCGGCCGCGCCGCGCTGCCTTCGAGCCCGACACAGGGCGCAGTCACCGGCCAGCCGGTTTCGGTCTGCCACCAATGGTCGTGCACCGGCTTGCTGCTGACCCGCTCGAGCCATTCATGGGTACTGGAGTCGAGTTTCTCCCCGGCCAGGAACAGCTGGCGCAACGAATCGAGATTGTGACAGCGGATCAGCGCGCCTTCCGGATCTTCCTTGCGGATGGCGCGCATGGCGGTGGGCGCGCAGAACAAGCCATTGACCTGATATTGTTCCACCACCCGCCAGTAGGCCGAGGCGTCCGGCGTGCGGATCGGCTTGCCCTCGTAGAACACCGTGGTGCACCCGCTCATCAGTGGCCCGTACACGATCAGCGAATGGCCCACCACCCAGCCGACGTCCGAGATCCCCCACCATACGTCTCCAGCCCGCATGCCGTAGACATGACGCATGGCATAACACAACGCCACTGCGTTGCCGCCATTTTCGCGGACGATACCCTTGGGTTTGCCGGTGGTGCCGGAGGTGTACATGATGTACAGCGGATCGCCGGCGTCCAGCTCAACGGGGGCGACCGGCGCCGCCCCGAGCAAGGCCTGCTGCCAGTCCAGGTCACGCCCGGGCTGCAGTTCGGCGCTCGCCTGCGGGCGCTGCAACACCAGCACATGCCGCGGTTGGTGGCGAGCCAGCTGCAGGGCGCGATCGACCAGCGGCTTGTACTCGATCACGCGGTCGAACTCCAGGCCGCAGGAAGCCGTCAGCAGCAGGGCCGGCCGGGCATCGTCGATGCGCAGGGCCAGCTCGTTCGCGGCGAAGCCGCCGAATACTACGGAATGCACCGCACCAATGCGGGCGCAGGCGAGCATGGCCATGGCGGCCTGGGGCACCATCGGCATGTAGATGATCACGCCATCGCCCTTGCGCACACCCAACGAACGCAACAGACCCGCCAAGCAAGCCACTTCATCACGCAGCTGGTGATAGGTGAACGTCTGTTGCACGCCAGTCACTGGCGAGTCGTAGATCAGCGCCAGTTGTTCACCGCGCCCCTGCTCGATCTGATGGTCAAGGGCCAGGTAGCAACTGTTGAGGCGGCCATCGGCGAACCAACGGTGGGTACCATCGGCGTTCTGCTGCAAGGTTACGGTCGGCTTGCGCTGCCAGGCGAGCTGCTCGGCCTGGGCCTGCCAGAAGCTGGCGGGGTCGGAGATGGAATGGGCGTAACTGTGCTGATAGGTCATTGGTTCGCAACCCGGTACTTGTTGTTATTGAAGGGCGAACCCTGAGTATGGACCGAGGCCGGCGGCCCGCCATCGGACTTAAGTCGCAACCCATATGCAGATTTGCCGCACCCGAGCGCCTACAATGGCCAGCCACGTCTAGCGAACAGTCCCATGCATACCCTCGAAGACCTGCGCGCCGGTCGCCTGCACGGCATCACGCGACTTAATCTCTGCCAGAACCTGACCCATTTTCCCCAGGAGATCTTCGCACTTGGCGACAGCCTCGAAGTGCTCGACCTGAGCGGCAACAGGCTGAGCGAACTGCCCGAGGACCTGCACCGCCTCAACCGGCTCAAGGTGCTGTTCTGCTCCAACAATCAGTTCACCCACCTGCCCCACGCCATTGGCAGCTGCCAGGCCCTGGAAACCGTAGGCTTCAGAAGCAACCGCATCAGCCGGGCAGATGCCCAGGCCCTGCCACCTTCGCTACGCTCACTGGTGCTCACCGACAACGTATTGGAGCAGCTGCCCGAAGCACTGGGGGACTGCGCACACCTGCAAAAGCTCATGCTTGCCGGCAATCGCCTCACCGATCTGCCGGCAAGCCTGGCGCGCTGCCACCGCCTGGAACTGCTGCGCATCGCCAGCAACCGCCTGGGCGCCCTACCCGACTGGTTGCTGCTCATGCCACGCCTGGCCTGGCTGGCCTATGCGGACAACCCATTGCCCTATGGCTTTGTTGCACCTGCCACCGATGGCCATTGCCCCGCCCTGCACTGGCACGACATCCAACTGGAAGAAGAGCTCGGCCGTGGTGCCTCAGGGGTGATTCACCGCGCCCACTGGCGCGGCCAGGAAGCACCGGTTGCGGTCAAGCTGTACAAGGGCGCGATCACCAGCGACGGTTCGCCACTGGCGGAGATGAGCGCCTGTATCGCCGCCGGCCACCATCCACAGCTGGTGCGCCTGGCTGGGCGCATTGACGATCACCCAGATCAACTGCCCGCCCTGGTGATGCAACTGATCGACGCGCACTGGTCGAACCTGGGCGGCCCGCCTAGCCTCGACAGCTGCACCCGCGACCGCTATCCAGCCGACCGCCAGTTGACCAAGCCGGCTCTGCGTCGCCTTGTCAGCGGTATTGCCTCGGTCTGTGCCCACCTGCATGGGCGTGGCTTGAGCCATGGTGATCTGTATGCCCACAACATCCTGTTCGACGATAATGGCCAGTGCCTGCTGGGCGACTTCGGTGCCGCCTCGTTCCACCCTCAGGGGCAAAGCCTTGCGGCATCGGCACTCGAACGACTGGAAACGAGGGCGTTTGGCATTCTTGTCGAGGAATTGCTGGCGTGTTGCGACGAGCAGGACACATCACTGAAGCAACTTGCTGAGCGCTGCCAGCAGGCCGACGTATTGGCCCGTCCTGCCTTCAATGAGTTGGTGGCGCTGCTTGGCGAGCGCCACTGACGCGGTGATGAAGCCTGGCCTGAACATTCGTGGGAGCGGCGTTCCGATACGCCCGCTCCCACGCCAGATTTCTTTACCACGGAAGAAAAGACAAAACCCCTACCTGCTCGCGCAGATAGGGGTTTTGCGAAATGAATCTTGACGATGACCTACTCTCACATGGGGAAACCCCACACTACCATCGGCGATGCATCGTTTCACTACTGAGTTCGGGATGGGATCAGGTGGTTCCAATGCTCTATGGTCGTCAAGAAATTCGGTTGCCAGTACGTCCTTGCAGACATGCCAGCCAATTCGGATATGCGATATTTGTGGTCCGTCGCGAACTTTCGGTTCGTTTCGTCTTCACCACCACAATTTGGCCTCAGCGCAAATTGCTTGGGTGTTATATGGTCAAGCCTCACGGGCAATTAGTATTGGTTAGCTCAACGCCTCACAGCGCTTACACACCCAACCTATCAACGTCGTAGTCTTCGACGGCCCTTCAGGGAGCTCAAGGCTCCAGTGAGATCTCATCTTGAGGCAAGTTTCCCGCTTAGATGCTTTCAGCGGTTATCTCTTCCGAACATAGCTACCCGGCAATGCCACTGGCGTGACAACCGGAACACCAGAGGTTCGTCCACTCCGGTCCTCTCGTACTAGGAGCAGCCCCTCTCAAATCTCAAACGTCCACGGCAGATAGGGACCGAACTGTCTCACGACGTTCTAAACCCAGCTCGCGTACCACTTTAAATGGCGAACAGCCATACCCTTGGGACCGGCTTCAGCCCCAGGATGTGATGAGCCGACATCGAGGTGCCAAACACCGCCGTCGATATGAACTCTTGGGCGGTATCAGCCTGTTATCCCCGGAGTACCTTTTATCCGTTGAGCGATGGCCCTTCCATACAGAACCACCGGATCACTAAGACCTACTTTCGTACCTGCTCGACGTGTGTGTCTCGCAGTCAAGCGCGCTTTTGCCTTTATACTCTACGACCGATTTCCGACCGGTCTGAGCGCACCTTCGTACTCCTCCGTTACTCTTTGGGAGGAGACCGCCCCAGTCAAACTACCCACCATACACTGTCCTCGATCCGGATAACGGACCTGAGTTAGAACCTCAAGGTTGCCAGGGTGGTATTTCAAGGATGGCTCCATGAGAACTGGCGTCCCCACTTCAAAGCCTCCCACCTATCCTACACAAGCAAGCTCAAAGTCCAGTGCAAAGCTATAGTAAAGGTTCACGGGGTCTTTCCGTCTAGCCGCGGATACACTGCATCTTCACAGCGATTTCAATTTCACTGAGTCTCGGGTGGAGACAGCGCCGCCATCGTTACGCCATTCGTGCAGGTCGGAACTTACCCGACAAGGAATTTCGCTACCTTAGGACCGTTATAGTTACGGCCGCCGTTTACCGGGGCTTCGATCAAGAGCTTCGCTTGCGCTAACCCCATCAATTAACCTTCCGGCACCGGGCAGGCGTCACACCCTATACGTCCACTTTCGTGTTTGCAGAGTGCTGTGTTTTTAATAAACAGTCGCAGCGGCCTGGTATCTTCGACCGGCGTGGGCTTACGCAGCAAGTGCTTCACCCTCACCGGCGCACCTTCTCCCGAAGTTACGGTGCCATTTTGCCTAGTTCCTTCACCCGAGTTCTCTCAAGCGCCTTGGTATTCTCTACCTAACCACCTGTGTCGGTTTGGGGTACGGTTCCCAGTTATCTGAAGCTTAGGAGCTTTTCTTGGAAGCATGGCATCAACCACTTCGCGCTCTAATGAGCACTCGTCATCAGCTCTCGGCCTTGAGATCCCGGATTTGCCTAAGATCTCAGCCTACCACCTTAAACTTGGACAACCAACGCCAAGCTGGCCTAGCCTTCTCCGTCCCTCCATCGCAATAACTGGAAGTACAGGAATATTAACCTGTTTTCCATCGACTACGCTTTTCAGCCTCGCCTTAGGGACCGACTAACCCTGCGTCGATTAACGTTGCGCAGGAAACCTTGGTCTTTCGGCGTGCGAGTTTTTCACTCGCATTGTCGTTACTCATGTCAGCATTCGCACTTCTGATACCTCCAGCAAGCTTCTCAACTCACCTTCACAGGCTTACAGAACGCTCCTCTACCGCATCACCAAAAGGTGATACCCGTAGCTTCGGTGCATGGTTTGAGCCCCGTTACATCTTCCGCGCAGGCCGACTCGACTAGTGAGCTATTACGCTTTCTTTAAAGGGTGGCTGCTTCTAAGCCAACCTCCTAGCTGTCTAAGCCTTCCCACATCGTTTCCCACTTAACCATGACTTTGGGACCTTAGCTGACGGTCTGGGTTGTTTCCCTTTTCACGACGGACGTTAGCACCCGCCGTGTGTCTCCCATGCTCGGCACTTGTAGGTATTCGGAGTTTGCATCGGTTTGGTAAGTCGGGATGACCCCCTAGCCGAAACAGTGCTCTACCCCCTACAGTGATACATGAGGCGCTACCTAAATAGCTTTCGAGGAGAACCAGCTATCTCCGAGCTTGATTAGCCTTTCACTCCGATCCACAGGTCATCCGCTAACTTTTCAACGGTAGTCGGTTCGGTCCTCCAGTCAGTGTTACCTAACCTTCAACCTGCCCATGGATAGATCGCCCGGTTTCGGGTCTATACCCAGCGACTAAAGCGCCCTATTAAGACTCGCTTTCGCTACGCCTCCCCTATTCGGTTAAGCTCGCCACTGAATATAAGTCGCTGACCCATTATACAAAAGGTACGCAGTCACCTAACAAGTAGGCTCCCACTGCTTGTACGCATACGGTTTCAGGTTCTATTTCACTCCCCTCTCCGGGGTTCTTTTCGCCTTTCCCTCACGGTACTGGTTCACTATCGGTCAGTCAGTAGTATTTAGCCTTGGAGGATGGTCCCCCCATGTTCAGACAAAGTTTCTCGTGCTCCGTCCTACTCGATTTCACTGGCAAGAGATTTTCGTGTACGGGGCTATCACCCACTATGGCCGCACTTTCCAGAGCGTTCCACTAATCTCAAACCAGCTTAAGGGCTGGTCCCCGTTCGCTCGCCACTACTAAGGGAATCTCGGTTGATTTCTTTTCCTCAGGGTACTTAGAT
>NZ_JBWBQZ010000001.1:2185000-2742500 GCF_056279265.1 Pseudomonas sp. TE21435
CCGTTCAACTTCAAACACTTGACTCGCTGCGATCTCTCGTAGCGGGAGGCGAATCATACAGCGTTACAACCTGCTGTCAACTGCCTTTTTCACCGCTGCCGATCAGATGACCGAAGCACTTTCGATACTACCTGAAACACTCAACTTATTGATTAACAAGAGGTTTTGCGTTTCGACTACGTCGGAAGTGGGGCGCATTATAAGGAGATCTGAAAGCCCGTCAACCTTTTATTACAGGAATATGATGCTGGACCGCAGGAAGGCTGCCAGGAGCTCCATTATTCTGAGCCTCGTTTACTGAAACCACACCCGACCTTGCCAATCCACACCCTGCTGCGCACTATATTGCGCACCCTTGCGCGCACAACAACGGACCCCAACATGAATACCCCGCACCGCAGCCTGGCCACCACGCTATTTCCCATCGGCCTGCTGCTGATCGCCATGGCTTCCATCCAGTCCGGAGCCTCGCTGGCCAAGAGCATGTTCCCTATTGTAGGAGCCCAAGGCACCACAGCGCTGCGCCTCATCTTCGCCAGCATCATCATGCTGCTTATATTGAGGCCCTGGCGCGCGCGCCTGGACGCCAGCACCCTGCGCAGCGTGATCATCTACGGCATGGCCCTGGGTGGCATGAACTTCCTCTTCTATATGTCCCTGCGCAGCGTGCCTCTCGGCATCGCCGTGGCACTCGAGTTCACCGGGCCGCTCGCGGTGGCGCTGTGGGCCTCGCGACGAGCGCTGGACTTCCTGTGGATCGCCCTGGCAGTCGCCGGGCTGTTGCTGCTGATCCCCGTAGGCCAGACCGGTGGTGGGCTCGACTCGATCGGCGCCGCTTACGCCGTAGGGGCCGGTGTGTGCTGGGCGCTGTATATCCTTTACGGGCAGAAAGCCGGTGCCGAGAACGGCATCCAGACTGCCGCACTGGGCGTAGTGATCGCTGCCTTGTTCGTCGCCCCCATCGGTATCGCCCATGCCGGCACCGCGCTGCTCACCCCTGCCCTGCTGCCCGTAGCCCTGGGCGTGGCGATCTTGTCCACGGCGCTCCCCTACAGCCTGGAAATGGTGGCCCTGACCCGCATGCCCGCACGCACCTTCGGCACCCTGATGAGCATCGAACCAGCCTTCGGCGCATTGTCCGGATTGCTGTTCCTGGGCGAGCAGCTCACGCTCTGGCAGTGGCTGGCCATTCTCGCCATCATCACCGCCTCGGTGGGCGCTACCCTTTCCATGAAACGGGAAGTGGCGCCACCCGTGGCTGCCGACTGATTTGAGAAATATTTTCATTTAGCCAACCTGTAGCCTTGTACCGCCCGGCGTGGCTGATTAAGCTGTCACCAGATCATAATCTTGACGCTATCTACTGAGCGGTACATGGACGCCGGGGATCATCAAGGAAGAGGAAACGCGCAAACGTCAGGTCCGTTAATGTAGTCGGGCCGTATAAGGACAGGAATGAAACGTATTTTGCTCATCCTGGGCATCCTGGCCATCGCTGGATGTGCCGCGACAGCCAATACCGAGGTAAAACGAGGGAAGAAAGGCCTGCATATCAATTGCTCGGGACTCTCCTCATCGTGGGAGAAGTGCTACAGCAAGGCCGCCAGTTCCTGTAGCAGCAAGGGCTACAAGGTCATCGCCCGCTCCGGTGACTCCGACGAAGAGCCTGGCGATTACGTTTTCGGCATCAACCCTGCCGGCTACACCAGCCGCAGCATGATCGTGATTTGCAAGTAACAGATGCATGAAGGGCAGCCAAGGGCTGCCCTTTTCACGTTCAGAGGGGCGCGGTCCGCCGCTCCAGCCACGCCAGCGCTTCACCTTCCAGCAAAGGGGCAAGCCGCTCGCGCACCGTCTGGTGATAGCTGTTCAACCAGGCAATATCCTCCCTGCCCAGCGCCTCGACCAACAGGCAGCGCGTGTCGATCGGGCACAGGGTCAAGGTTTCGAACGCCAGGAACTCGCCAAACTCACTGGTACCGACCTCGCGATTGACCACCAGGTTCTCGATACGCACCCCCCACTGCCCCGGCCGGTAGGTCCCAGGCTCGATCGAGCTGATCATCCCCGGCTGCATGGCTGTCTGCGGCGTGGCAGCTGCCTGGTAGGCGATCACCTGCGGGCCTTCGTGCACATTCATGAAGTAGCCGACACCGTGGCCGGTGCCATGCCCGTAATCGACCTGGTCAGCCCAGATCGGCGCGCGGGCGATTGCATCGAGCAGAGGCGAGAGGATCCCACGCGGGAACCTGGCCCTGGACAGCGCGATCATGCCCTTGAGCACCCGCGAGCAATCCGCCTTCTGTTCGCGGCTCGGCTCGCCGATCGGCACCATTCGGGTGATATCGGTGGTTCCCCCTAGATACTGCCCACCTGAGTCGATCAACAGCAGGCCATTGCCCTCGATCACGGCATGTGACTGCTCGGTGGCGCGGTAGTGCGGCATGGCGCCATTGCCGTTGTAGGCCGCAATGGTGGAAAAACTCAGCGACACGAAACCCGGACGGCGGGCACGGGCCGCGCTGAGCTGATCGTCGATAGTCAGTTCGGTAATGCGTTGCGTCCCCAAGCTCGTTTCAAGCCAGGCGAAGAACTCGCACAGCGCCGCGCCGTCCTGCTCCATGGCCTGACGGATATGGGCGAGATCCCCTTCACCCTTGCGCGACTTGCTCAAGGTCGTCGGATTGATGCCCTCGACCAGCCGAACCTGCCCATGCAGGTGATCCAGCAACCCACGGGTGACCCGCGCCGGATCCACCAGCAGGCTGGCCGTGGCCGGAATCGCCGACAACGCGTCGCCGACCGCTGCGTAGTCACGGACCTCGATACCATCGGCCGCCAATACGTCGCGCAGGTGCCCATCGACCTTGTCACGCCCGACGAACAGGTACGCCTTGTCCTGGCTGACCAACGCGAAAGAGACGAACACAGGGTTGTAGGAAACGTCGCTGCCACGCAGGTTGAACAGCCAGGCGATATCGTCGAGCGTGGCAATGAAATGCCAGTCGGCGCCTTTTTCCTGCAGAGTGCCCCGCAGCTCGGCAAGCTTTTGCGCACGATTGACGGTCGCATGGGGCGGCAGGTGCTGGTAGACCGGATTGCCCGGCAACAATGGCCGCTCGCTCCAGACCCCGGCCAGCAGATCGATGTCCGTACGCAACTTTGCGCCCCGCGCCTGCAGACGCTCGCTTAACTGGCGGGCTGCGGCCACTGCCATGACCGCACCGTCCACCGCAACGGTACCGTCGACCTCCGCACCCAACCACTCCAACGCGCCTGGCTGGCCGGGCCGCAGCTTCATCAGCTCGATGCCACTGCCGGCCAGCTCCTTGTTCGCTTGTTCCCAATAGCGACTGTCAGCCCAGAGCCCAGCGAAATCCGCCGTGACTACCAACGTGCCCACCGACCCCTCGAAGCCGGACAACCATTGCCGCCCCTGCCAATAGCCAGGCAAGTACTCGGACAAATGCGGGTCGGCCGAAGGCACCAGCAAGGCAGCCACGCCCTCCCGGGCCATGGCCTCGCGCACACGGGCAAGGCGCGCCGGTACGGGTTCGTGAAGCGGGGACTGACTGTTCATGCGCACTCCTGCGGATAGGTGTCGACGGGTCCAAGCCGTTGATAATGAAACAGCTGGCAGGCGCCCGCAATCACCACGACCGTAACAAGGCATGCATTGCCCCAAGTGCCCTGCCGACCGTCGATCCTTCCTCCTGAACTAAACAGCCTACGCGCCTTCACACCCCTTACACGCCCTGCGAACGCGAGGTTGGCCATGCCCCACTCCCGCGCACCGAAAACCGCGGTCGTGCTCCTCGACACCCGGGCGCACACGCCGGACCATGAGCAGGCGACGCACCTGAAAATCGCCCAGTACCTGGCACACCTGCTGGGCATCGATCGGGTCGAGTCAGCGCCCGTGCCCAGCGCCGATGCCCGCTGTTACTACGTGCCGAGCGACACCCTGGTCGACCCGACGCGCCAGATGGCACTCGGCATCCATGGCGAAGAGGACCTATTCGGCGGTGCGGTCAGCCATCCACACATGGCCACCAAGGCGATTTCCCATCCCCTGCCAGCCGATGCCAGCTTTCCACCCGGCTGGACGGATGCCTTCGCCCAACTGGCCAGCGACGCCCTGCTGCGCGGCTACACGGTGTTCTCCAAGGCAGACGCGCGCCGCGCCGCCGAGCTGCTGCTGCGCGACGGCCCGGTGCGTGTCAAGCCGGTACTGGCTTGTGCAGGCAGAGGCCAGCAGGTGATCAACGATTCCCAGGCCCTGGAACCGCTACTGCAGGCAATGGACGACGAGGCCCTGGGGCTGTGGGGCCTGGTGCTGGAAGAGGACCTGGACGCGGTCGAGACCTTCAGCGTCGGCCAGGTGCGCGTGGCCGGGCTCACCCTCAGTTACCACGGCACCCAGCACTTAACCCGCGACCACGCAGGGACCGAGGTCTACGGCGGCTCCGACCTGGTGATGGTGCGGGGCGACTACCTGCAACTGCTGCAACTGCCGCTGGACGATCATCTGCGCCTGGCCATCAATCAGGCCATGGCCTACGAACAGGCCGCCGAACGCTACTTCCCTGGCTTCATCGCTTCGCGCCGCAACTACGACATCGCCCGGGGCAACGACCGCCAAGGCCATCTGCGCAGCGGCGTGCTCGAACAGTCGTGGCGCATCGGGGGCGCCAGCCCGGCCGAGGTCCTGGCGTTGACGGCCTTCGCCGAGGATCCGGCCCTGCAGCGGCTATGCGCATCGACCCATGAGGTGTTCGGCCAGGCGCGACTGCCCGCCGACGCCACGCTGTTCTATCAGGGGCATGACAGTGAACTTGGACAACTCAGCAAATATGCACGGATACGCGACCATGACCATCGAGAGTGAAACCGTGGAGCTGCAAGTCGAAGGGGAAAGCATTGCCGGCACCCTGGTCAGCCCCGGCAGCCGCATGCCAGGGATTCTCTTCGTCCATGGCTGGGGCGGCAGCCAGCAGCGCGACCTGGCCCGTGCCCGGCAGATCACCGGGCTAGGCTGCGTCTGCATGACCTTCGACCTGCGCGGCCATGAAAAGACCGAAAGCCAGCGCCTGAGCGTCACCCGCGAGCAGAACCTCGCCGACCTGCTGGCCGCCTACGACCGGCTCGCCAGCCACCCTTCGGTGAACCCCGCCGCGATTGCCGTGATCGGCAGTAGCTACGGTGGCTACCTGGCCACCTTGCTTACCCCGCGCCGGCCGGTCAAATGGCTGGCGCTCAGGGTGCCCGCCCTCTACTGGGACGACGAATGGGACGCGCCCAAGCAGGCCCTCGACCGCCAGCGCCTCAACGCCTACCGCCAGCGTAGCCTTGGCCCGGCCGACAACCGCGCCCTGGCAGCCTGCGCCGAGTTTGGCGGCGATGTACTGCTGGTGGAGTCCGAGCAGGACGACTACGTACCTCACAGCACGTTGATGAGTTACCGCTCGGCGTTCGTCAGTGCCCATTCGATGACCCACCGCCTGGTAGACGGCGCCGACCATGCCCTGTCCAGCGAAGAAAGCCAGAAGGCCTACAGCGCGATACTCACGTCCTGGATCGGCGAGATGGTCATTGGTGCCCGCCTGGACCGCTACCCGCACTATGCGCCCTGGTATGCCTGAGCGCAGCCCAACTGGCAGTGCAGGCCACCATTCGCGCCGCGCACAAGGCTGCGCAGGGTCTGGTAGGCGGCGAAATTCACCCCCCGCGCCTGATGCTCGCCCAGCAGGTCGAGGAACGGCTCCTCGATGAAGCTTCCCGCGGCTGCCGCCCACGCCTGGCGCGATTGCCAGCGCAGGAGCTGAAGCACCCGCCGGCCGTCGTCACTAACCTGGATGCTGACGCTCAGCAAGCCGTCGCAGCGTTGCGCCAGGTGCTCGCTGCGCACCACCAGCGCCTCGGCCAGCGCATCCTGGCGCAGCGGTGGCACGTCGTACTCGATCATCTGGGTGAACCACAGGGAATGGGTGTTGGCCGTCATGTTGCTTCTCCTCGTTTCGGGCTCTTGCAGCAGATGGTCGTGGAGGGTAAAACCTCCAGCTAACTCAAGGTCAAGGATTTTGTTGACGATGAAACCCCCTTCCTCCCAGGAACGCCTGCTCAGCGTCGGCCAGCTGGCCGCCCGTAGCGGCGTGGCCGTGACCGCACTGCACTTCTACGAGACCAAGGGCCTGATCCACAGCACCCGCAACGCCGGCAATCAGCGGCGCTACCCACGGGCCGTGCTGCGCCGAGTGGCGGTAATCAAGATGGCCCAGCGCCTGGGCATCCCCCTGGCCGACATCGCCAACGCCCTGGATACCCTGCCCTGCGACCACACGCCCACCGCCGACGACTGGCAGCGCCTCTCGGCACGCTGGCGCGACGACCTGAGCCGGCGTATCGACGAGCTGGTGATGTTGCGCGACCAGCTCGATGGCTGCATCGGCTGTGGCTGCATGTCGCTGAAAGAGTGCCCGCTGCGCAACCACCATGATCGCCTGGCCGATGAAGGCCCCGGCCCCCACCCACCGAGCCAGGATTGAGGATCAGGCGCTGAAGACCGATGACCGCGTTGGCGTTCGCCTATGCCGATGTCTTCAGCACCCGCTCTACCCCTCAGATCACCACATTACGCACGAAACGCACCGCCTCCTCGCCATCATTGCGATAGGCGTAGCGGCAATCGCTGGGGAAGACGAAGAACTCGCCCTTGCCCAACTGCCGCTCGCCGCCTTCGATGATCAGCGTCAGGCGGCCTTCGGTCACATAGATCTGCTCGCTCCAGCCGGCGGCATCTGCCTCGCTGGCGTAGCATTCGCCAGGGGCGAGGGTCCATTCCCACAGCTCGACCTCGCGCCGGGCCGGGCTGCTGCCCAGCAGCACGGCCCGGCTGGCAGGGTGCACGCCGGCCCAGGCCAGCTCGTCGATACGGCTGGGGTCGCGGCGATCGGGCGCCTGGATCAGGGTGCTGAACGCTACCCCGAGCGCTTCGGCGATCAGGTCCAGGGTGGTGAGGCTGACATTCTTCTCGCCGGCCTCGATGGCCACCAGCATGCGCCGGCTGACCCCGGAGCGTTCGGCCAGGGCGGCCTGGCTCAGGCCGGCGTCACCGCGCAGGCGGCGAACATTCTGGCTGACATGCTGCAGCACCGAAGCCCGGTGCTCGGAATCTTTGTGCACTATATTGCTCACTGGTAGGGGGTGCGCAGTATACTGCCCACTTTGCGGCGAATTGTGCGCCGCCCCTTCCGAGTGCGCAAGACCATGAGCCAGGCCTCCTCCAGCAAGCCCGCCGTCACCTTCCGCCTGAGCAAGGCCGAACTGGTGCTGGTGTTCATCACCATGCTCTGGGGCGGCACCTTCCTTATCGTGCACAACGTCATGAGCGTCAGTGGCCCGATGTTCTTCGTCGGCCTGCGCTTCGCTGCCGCCGCGCTGTTCGTCGGCCTGGTGTCGGCCCGCTCGCTGGCGGGGCTGACCGCCACCGAACTCAAGGCCGGGGTGCTGATCGGCGTGTCGATCATGCTCGGCTACGGCTTGCAGACCATGGGCCTGCAGACCATCAGCAGCAGCCAGTCGGCATTCATCACCGCGCTCTATGTGCCCTTCGTGCCCTTGCTGCAATGGCTGGTGCTGGGCCGCCGCCCAGGCCTGATGCCGAGCCTGGGCATCGGCCTGGCCTTCGCCGGGCTGATGCTGCTGGCTGGCCCCGAGGGCGGCGCGCTGCACTTCAGCGAAGGCGAGCTGGTGACGCTGGTCAGCGCCGTGGCAATCGCCGGCGAGATCATCCTGATCAGCCGCTACGCGGGCAAGGTGGATGTGCGTCGGGTCACCGTGGTGCAGTTGGCCACCGCCTCGGCGCTGTCGTTCCTGATGATCGTGCCGACCCAGGAGCAGCTCCCCGACTTCTCCTGGCTGCTGCTGGCCAGCGCGGTGGGCCTGGGCGCCATGAGCGCGGTGATCCAGGTGGCGATGAACTGGGCGCAGAAGTCGGTCTCGCCGACCCGCGCCACGCTGATCTATGCCGGCGAGCCAGTGTGGGCAGGTATTGTCGGGCGGATTGCCGGCGAGCGTTTGCCTGGCGTGGCGTTGATCGGCGGGGTGCTGATCGTGCTGGCGGTGGTGGTAAGCGAGCTGAAGATTCGTCGCCAGGATGAGGCAGAGGCGTTGCCGGACGATGACGCGCGTCAGCGCGAGACGGGATTGTAGCCCTCCTGCACATCCTCGGGGCTGCAAAGCAGCCCCACGGCTACGCGCTCACCCGCTATGCTTTGTAAAAAACTGTTATAAAAAAACAGCTTGTCACAGCACCTTTGTACGATCCTGCAACTGCTTGCGTGTTGGTGATCATCCCCCCGGCACGTATGATCCTTGGCAAACTTCTCAGAACAGAACGCTATGTCATTGATTGTGCTATTGCTTCTGCCCTTCGTGGGCAGTTGCCTGGCGGCTGTCCTGCCGCACAACGCACGCAACGCCGAGTCCATTCTCGCCGGGCTCGTGGCCCTGGTCGGTACCGTCCAGGTGGCGTTGCTGTACCCACAGGTGGCCGATGGCGGGGTGATTCGCGAGGAATTCCTGTGGCTGCCCAGCCTGGGCCTGAACCTGGTCCTGCGCATGGACGGTTTTGCCTGGCTGTTCAGCCTGCTGGTGCTGGGCATCGGCAGCCTGGTGGCGTTGTACGCGCGCTACTACATGTCGCCGCAGGACCCGGTGCCGCGATTCTTCGCCTTCTTCCTGGCATTCATGGGCGCCATGCTCGGCCTGGTGATTTCCGGCAACCTGCTCCAGCTGGTGTTCTTCTGGGAACTGACCAGCTTGTTCTCGTTCCTGCTGATCGGCTACTGGCACCACCGCGCCGACGCCCGCCGCGGCGCCTACATGGCATTGATGGTGACGGGGGCCGGCGGTTTGTGCCTGCTGGTCGGGGCCTTGCTGCTCGGCCATGTGGTCGGCAGCTATGACCTGGACAAGGTCCTGGCTGCCGGCGACATCATCCGCCAGCATGCGCTGTACCCGGTGCTGCTGCCCCTCATCCTGATCGGCGCCCTGACCAAGAGCGCGCAATTCCCCTTCCAGTTCTGGCTGCCCCATGCCATGGCGGCGCCCACTCCCGTATCGGCTTACCTGCACTCGGCGACCATGGTCAAGGCCGGGGTGTTTCTGCTCGCCCGCCTGTGGCCGGTGTTGTCGGGCAGCGAGGAGTGGTTCTGGATCGTCGGCGGCGCCGGTGCCGCCACCCTCCTGCTCGGCGCCTTCGCCGCGATGTTCCAGAACGACCTCAAGGGCCTGCTGGCCTACTCGACCATCAGCCACCTGGGCCTGATCACCCTGCTGCTCGGCCTGAACAGTCCGCTGGCCGCCGTCGCCGCGGTGTTCCATATTCTCAACCACGCCACCTTCAAGGCCTCGCTGTTCATGGCCGCGGGGATCATCGACCACGAAAGCGGCACCCGCGACATCCGCCGCCTCAGCGGGCTGTTCCGCCTGATACCGTTCACCGCCACCCTGGCCATGGTCGCCAGCGCCTCGATGGCCGGGGTGCCGCTGATGAACGGCTTCCTGTCCAAGGAGATGTTCTTCGCCGAGACCGTGTTCATCACCTCGACCGCCTGGGTCGAGGCCGCCCTGCCAGTGATCGCCACCCTCGCCGGAACCTTCAGCGTGGCCTATGCGCTGCGCTTCACCGTCGACGTGTTCTTCGGGCCCGCGGCCGACGATCTGCCACACACGCCCCACGAGCCTCCCCGCTGGATGCGCGCACCGGTCGAACTACTGGTGCTCACGTGCCTGGTGGTCGGTATCTTCCCGGCCCAATCGGTCGGCCCGCTGCTGGCCGCCGCCGCCCTGCCGGTGGTGGGTGGCACCCTGCCGGAGTACAGCCTGGCCATCTGGCATGGCTGGAACGCGCCATTGATCATGAGCCTGATCGCCATGAGTGGCGGCATCATCCTCTATCTGCTGCTGCGCAAGCAGCTGCAGCGCGGTCGCTTCCCCCACCCGCCGCTGATCGAGCGCTTCAATGGCAAGCGCCTGTTCGAGCATGGCCTGGTGCGGTTGATGCTGCTGGCCCGGCACATCGAGCGCCTGTTGACTACCCGCCGCCTGCAGACGCAGTTGTTCATGCTGGTGCTGGCGGCCTTCATCGCCGGCCTGACACCACTGCTGTACAGCGGCCTGAGCTGGGGCGACCGACCGAAGATCCCCGGCTCCGGGGTGTTCGTCGCGCTTTGGCTGATCGCCATCGCCTGCGCCATCGGCGCCGCCTACCAGGCCAAATACCACCGTCTCGCGGCGCTGATCATGGTCGGCGTCTGCGGCCTGATGACCTGCATCACCTTCGTCTGGTTCTCCGCGCCCGACCTGGCCCTGACCCAGCTGGCGGTCGAAGTGGTGACAACCGTGCTGATCCTCCTCGGCCTGCGCTGGCTGCCCCGGCGTATCGAAGGTGTCTCGCCGCTGCCCGGCAGCCAGGACCGCGCCCGTCTGCGCCGCTTGCGCGACCTGCTGCTGGCGGTGCTGGTCGGCGGCGGCATGGCCTTGCTGTCCTACGCCATGCTCACCCGCCCGACGCCCAACGACATTTCCTCGTTCTTCCTGAGCCGCGCCCTGCCAGAGGGCGGGGGCACCAACGTGGTCAATGTGATGCTGGTGGACTTCCGTGGCTTCGACACCCTCGGTGAAGTCACCGTGCTGGTGGCCGTGGCGCTGACCGTGTTCGCCCTGCTGCGCCGTTTCCGCCCACCCAAGGAGAGCATGCAGTTGCCGGCTCAGCAGCGGCAGCTGGCACCGGACGTGGTCACCGACCTGGTCAACCCGCGCCACGCCACCGACACCGCGTTGGGCTTCATGATGGTGCCGGCCGCTCTGGTGCGCCTGCTGCTGCCGATCGCCCTGCTGGTGTCGATGTACCTGTTCATGCGTGGCCACAATCAGCCCGGCGGCGGTTTCGTCGCGGGCCTGGTGATGTCGGTGGCATTCATCCTGCAGTACATGGTCGCCGGTACCCAGTGGGTCGAGGCGCAGATGAGCCTGCGCCCGCTGCGCTGGATGGGCACCGGCCTGCTCTGCGCCACCCTTACCGGCGCCGGCGCGATGCTGCTCGGCTACCCGTTCCTCACCACCCACACCGCCCACCTGCACCTGCCGCTGCTGGGTGACGTGCATGTGGCCAGCGCGCTGTTCTTCGACATCGGCGTGTATACCGTGGTGGTCGGCTCGACCCTGCTGATCCTCACCGCGCTGGCCCACCAGTCGGTGCGTGCCTACCGCCCCGCCAAGTCCAGCCAAGCAGGAGCCGCCTGATGGAAGAAGTCATAGCAGTCGCCATCGGTGTCCTCGCCGCCTCGGGGGTCTGGCTGATCCTGCGCCCGCGTACCTACCAGGTGATCATGGGCCTGTGCCTGCTGTCCTACGGCGTCAACCTGTTCATCTTCAGCATGGGCAGCCTGTTCATCGGCAAGGAGCCTATCATCAAGGACGGCGTGCCCCACGATTTGCTGCACTACACCGACCCGCTGCCCCAGGCGCTGGTGCTGACGGCCATTGTCATCAGCTTCGCCATGACCGCGTTGTTCCTGGTGGTGCTGCTGGCTTCGCGCGGCCTGACCGGCACCGACCACGTCGATGGCCGGGAGCGTGACGAATGAGCGGGATGAACCAACTGATCATTGCGCCGATCCTGCTGCCGCTGCTCACCGCGGCGCTGATGCTGCTGATTGGTGAGAAGCACCGCTGGCTGAAGGCGCGCCTGAACCTGTTGTCCACCGCCCTCGGCCTGGGCATCGCCGTGACCCTGCTGATGTGGGTGCGCACCCAAGGCCAGGCCGAGTCCATCGGCGTCTACCTGCCAGGTAACTGGCCGGCGCCGTTCGGCATCGCCCTGGTGCTCGACCACCTGTCGGCGCTGCTGCTGACGCTGACAGGTATAATCGGCCTGAGCGCCCTGCTGTTCGCCCGGGCCCGCTGGGACGGTGCCGGTGCCAGCTTCCACGCGCTGTTCCAGATCCAGCTGATGGGTCTGTACGGCGCCTTCCTCACGGCCGACCTGTTCAACCTGTTCGTGTTCTTCGAGGTGCTGCTGGCGGCCTCGTACGGCCTGCTGCTGCATGGCTCGGGGCGGGCACGGGTCAAGGCCGGGCTGCACTACATCGCCATCAACCTGTTCGCCTCGTCGCTGTTTCTGGTGGGCGCGGCCATGCTCTACGGCGTGACCGGCACCCTGAACATGGCCGACCTGGCATTGAAAGTGCCGCTGGCGCCAGAAGCCGATCGCGGCCTGCTGCATGCCGGCGCGGCGATCCTGGCGGTCGCCTTCCTGGCCAAGGCCGGGGTCTGGCCGTTGAACTTCTGGCTGGTACCGGCGTATTCGTCGGCCAGTGCGCCGGTAGCCGCGCTGTTCGCGATCATGACCAAGGTCGGGTTGTACGCCATCCTGCGCCTGTGGATGCTGCTGTTCTCCGGCCAGGCCGGCGCCTCGGCGTTCTTCGGCGGGGACTGGCTGGTGTATGGCGGCCTGGCGACCCTTGCCGTGGCGGCCGTGTCGATCCTCGCCGCGCAGCGCCTGGAGCGCCTGGCAGCGCTGAGCATCCTGGTGTCCGCCGGCACACTGCTGGCCGCCGTCGGTTTCGGCCAGCCGATCCTGACCGGCGCCGCGCTGTTCTACCTGGCCAGCTCCACCCTGGCCCTGTGCGCGCTGTTCCTGCTGGCCGAGCTGGTGGAGCGTTCGCGCTCGGCCAACGAGGCGCCGCTGGAGGATGAAGAAGGCGCAATGCCCTCGCCTCTGGAGTCCCTGCACCCGCCCAAGGGCATCAACCTGGACGACGAGCAGCAGGTGGTGATCGGCCAGATCATTCCCTGGACCATGGCCTTCCTGGGCCTTGCCTTCATCGCCTGCGCCCTGCTGATCATCGGCATGCCTCCCCTATCGGGCTTCATCGGCAAGCTCAACCTGATCAGCGCGCTGTTCAACCCGCAAGGCATGGGCGTCAGCCCGGAGCAGCCGCTGGGCGTCGCGGGCTGGACCCTGGTCACCCTGTTGGTGCTGTCCGGCATGGCCTCGCTGATCGCCTTCGGCCGGGTGGGCATCCAGCGCTTCTGGAAGCCTGAGGAACGCCCCTCGCCGGTGCTGCGTCGCTATGAATGCGTGCCTATCGTCATTCTCCTGGGCCTGTGCATCTTCCTCAGCCTCAAGGCTGAGCCGCTGCTGCGCTACACCCAGGACACCGCCGCGAGCCTGAGCACGCCGGAGGCCTACGTCAAGGCGGTGATGGCCACCCGGCCACTGCCTGGCCCGACCACCCTTAGCGTGGAGGCGCAGCCATGAGCCGACTGTTTCCCGCACCACTGCTGTCCGTCGCACTGTTGGCACTGTGGCTGCTGCTCAACCTCTCGGTCAGCCCGGGCAACCTGCTGCTAGGTGCCGCGCTGGGGATCCTCGCACCTATCCTGATGGCGCCGTTGCGCCCGCAGCACGCCCATGTGCGCCGCCCTTGGGCAATCGCCAAGCTGGTTGGCCGAGTGGGCCTCGACGTGATCCATTCCAACCTGTTGGTGGCTCGTGGCGTGCTGCGCGTCGGCAGCACGCCGCCTCGCTCGGCATTCGTGCATATTCCGCTGGACCTGCGCGACGCCCACGGTCTGGCGGCACTGTCGATGATAACCACCGTGGTGCCGGGAACCATCTGGTCGGAACTGGCCCTGGATCGCAGCGTACTGTTGTTGCACGTGTTCGATCTTGAAGAGGAAGCGGCCTTCATCGAGCACTTCAAGCACACCTATGAACGTCCGCTGATGGAGATCTTCGAATGAGCGGCCTGCTTGCCTATGCCGTCCTCACCAGCCTGTTCATCTTCGCCATTGCCATGGCCCTGGCACTGATCCGGGTGTTCCGCGGCCCGTCCGCCCAGGACCGCGTACTGGCACTGGACTACCTGTACATCCTGGGCATGCTGATGATGCTGGTGTTGGGCATTCGCTACGCCAGTGACACCTACTTCGAGGGCGCGCTGCTGATCGCCCTGTTCGGCTTCGTCGGCTCGTTCGCCCTGGCCAAGTTCCTGCTGCGTGGCGAGGTGATCGAATGAACGAAGCTATCGAACTGCCGTTCTGGCTGGAACTGCTGGTGTCCACGCTGCTGCTGCTGGGCAGCCTGTTCGCCCTGATCGGCGCCATCGGGCTGGTCCGTCTGCAGGACTTTTTCCAGCGCATGCACCCGCCCGCGCTGGCCTCGACCATCGGCGCATGGTGCGTGGCGTTGGCCTCGATGCTGTACTTCTCGGTGCTCAAGCAGAGCCCGGTGCTGCATGCGTGGCTGATCCCGATCCTGCTGTCGATCACCGTGCCGGTGACCACGCTGCTGTTGGCCAGGGCCGCGCTGTTTCGCAAACGCACCTCGGGTGAAAACGTACCTGAGGAAGTCAGCAGCGGGCGCGATCGCGGCAACTGAGCCTCATGCCTGGCTCAAGCGCTGCAACTCGCGGCGTACCATGGCGGCAAAAGGCGGCGGGCTCATCCGATAGAGCTCGCCGGCGACCCAGGCCAGCCAGCCGCCGTGCAGCGCCTCTCGGCGCGCAAGCAGGCGCTCGGCCTCCTCCACCGCACGGGCCTGGTGCAGGCGGTGAAAGTCGGCCCGCGAGCCCGCGGTGGGCTCGTCGATCATTCGCTGGCCTTGAAGGTGGTCAACTCGCCCTTGCGCCATTTGGCGACCTTGCCGGTCACCGCCTTGAGCAGTTTGCCCAGGCCTTCCTGCACCTGTTGCTGGGCAGCGAACACCAGCATCACGCCATGCCCGTCGCGGAACACGATACCGTCGCCTTCCGGTACCGAGACGAAGGCGTAGTCGCCCTGGCCATAGACGTTCAGCTTGATCTCGCGAAAGCGCAATTCCAGCTTGCCGCCTTCGCGGCTGGGCAAGACCGCGGCGCGGAAGTGGTCACCCACCTTCAATTCGAGGCGCTGCTTGTCGTCGACCACCATGGCTTCTTCGGTGTCGATTTCGGCCATGTACAGGCCTTCCGGGTTTTGCTCGGTGACATAGATGAAACGCCCGTGGAACAGCTTGACCAGCTGTGCGCGCAAGTCGCCCAGGGCGAACAACGCATGGGTATCCAGTGTACTGACTGCCAATGAAGGGCTCCTCACATCGATTGCAACGGCCACGCCACGGACACAAGTTGCGTCAGGTGACAGGCACTTTTTAGTCAAGGTCCGCAGGACCGTGGAAACAAGCGACAAAGCGTCCACGCGCAACGGCGCAAGGGCAACCAGGAAGCAGTTCACCCAGCCACCGCCCGGCGATGCGAAGTAAGCTTCGGCTCGATTCCGCAAAGGGAAACGTAATGTCCGACAGCACAAATGCCGGAAAGGATGCGACAAGCAGCACCAGTTCTTTCGCCAGAAAGGAATGCTGGCCTTCAGTCGCGCATTACAGGAGAGCGAATATGCACGAAAACACTGAAACCCGTCGAGAGGCACGTAACATTTCCGGCCATGATATGCCTCGCTATATCGTCATTCCCGCCGGTGTCGCCTTCTACCACATCGCCGAACGCGATACGGGCCGGGTCAGGGGTTTTCGCCAGTGCCACGAGCAGGCTTGCGCACTGGCCCGACAATTCGAGCGCTGAACGCCTCAGGCCGCGTTGCAGCTGTCCAGCAGGGCCAGCCAGGCATCCCGGCATTCCAAGGCTTCGGCGCGGCTGGCGAATGCTGTGCCGCGACGCTCGCCATCGACCAGTACCACCCAACACACACGGTTGCCCAGGGCCTGCATTGAGCGCGGCACGCCAGTCCCGATCATGACGGCGACATCGACTTGGCTATTCATCATTCCCTCCGGAATTTAATTAGCAACCTAACGATACGCGCATGATACGGCCTGCCCTGCCTGGGAAAAAGCGCCGCCAGGTACAGCTGTATTGCAATTCCGGCAACAAATCCGCTCAATCCAATTGCGCGGACCTGGCCTTCGACACGGGCTGCCAGTCCCCTAATCTGTGCAAGCTGCACACCGGTTTGTTCACCCCGGTACCCAGCTCATCGGCCACCGCGAAGCGACGTCCGTGCTCGCCGGCACGTGGCGCCTCGATGGCGACAGCCATGCTTGATGCAAGGCAAGAAAACACGAAGGCCCCAGGGATCGCTCCGCGGGGCCTTGCACAAGGCGTTGGATCAGATCTGCCGCTGGTGGCGGTCGAGCTGTTCGTGACGCTCCTGGGCTTCGATGCAGTACTTGGTGGTCGGGCTGATCAGCAGGCGCTTCAGGCCGATCGGCTCGCCGCTGTCGTCGCACCAGCCGAAGCTTTCGTCGGTGATGCGGTCCAGCGCCATCTCCAGTTGCGGCAGCAGACGCTGGTCGCGGTCGATGGCATTGACCAACCAGGTGCGTTCTTCCTCGACCGACGCCACGTCAGCGGGATCCGACGGGGTATCCAGGCTTTCGATGGCGGTGCGGCTGAGTTCGATGCGCTCGTGCGTTTCGACTTTCATCGCTTGCAGCAGCTTGGTGAAGAACGCGAGCTGTTCGGCATTCATGTAGTCATCGGCCGACATGGCCAGCAACTGTTCCTTGGTCATCGATTTCTCTATGAAAAAATGTGCATTTGGGCGATTCGGGTGCTGCCTGCGATGCTTCGCCGGCAGCGGAATTCTTCAAGCGCCAACCGGCACTCTTTTACAGGGGGCGGCAGTCTAAGGCGCCAAGCGACGGTGGGCAACAGAAATGACGGCGAATTGGCCGAATCAGCAAGGAATCCGCCAACTGGCTACTTACATTTCTGACGTTGCGCGCCTCATAAAGCATGGGCCGACGATATGTCGGCCCCACCATTTGGCCGGCCAAACCCTGGCAAGCGCTCTTCTTGATGCCTGACGTTTTGCCTTGCCGGCCCATGGCCAGCCACGGAGAACTCGGCACGAGCCCCCAGAAGCAATCCGGGCGATACCCAAGTATCACCTGGGCGTGGTGTATCTACCGTCTCATCAGGCTTCAGAACACCGGAGTCTCACACAATGAACCTGCAGCAACAACTTCTCGAATTCAGCGATCTGGATTGCGCCGTCGCCAAGCGATTCCAAGGCCGCCCCATGCTGGGTGATATCGCCAGCACCATGCTTAGTGAACAATGGCAACAACGTCGGATTGGCTTGTCCCACGCCCCCCTGACGCTGCACTTGATCAGCCGCCGCCCTGGCGGTTCGGGTGCCTGGATTCGCCCGCTGGCGTTCGCGCTGACCGAACGATTCTGTGGGCGCGCCACCCTCAACTTGACGCAGGGCGAAGACTTCATCAGCAGCCATGCCGTGGACAACCCAACGTGGGCCTTGGACATCGACTTGCATGCCGTCGAGCTGCTGATCAACGAATGCGGCCCCCTGTTGCTTGAGCGCTACCGTGAAGAGCTGGTGGAGTTTTGGGGTAATTTCGATAGCGGCGGACAAACACCGTGGCAATGGTATGCCGACCACCTGCAGAAACAGTTTGAGAAGACTGTTGCTTGCAATATCCAAGACAACAGACTGAGCGCTCTGGAGGCCGCCAACGTAAACCAGCTACTCTCAAAAACGGCGCGTCCCGCGCCTACTATGGCGGGGACTTCGGTCGCACTCTTGAGCACCGACTTCTCCTCCATCAGCAAGATCGATGTTGACCTGGGCAGCGCCCTGCTCATCGAGCGCACCAGCACAACGGGCTCAAGTACCCTGCTGTATACGCTGGTCGGCAAATTGCTGGTGTTCCCTTCTCGCCCGACCATGCTGGCGATATTCAACAGACTCTGGCCTGCCAATGACACGACAGCCCCACACAAGGTGCACATTGTGCCGCTGGCAGAGGCCCCCTTCGAGGCCCAGGCACTGGAACTGCTCCAACAGCAGCTGCGCGTCGCCGACGTGGTTTCCCGTAAGTACCATGGGGAGGCGTACGCACTGCCATTGAGCCAGGATCTCGATCGATTGACATCCCTGGTCGACCTGTGCGATCGCAAGGAGCGCGCTCAACGCCTGACCCTGAGCCAACATCTACCGGCATGGTTAAGGGACGCCAAGGTGGATGACCAGGTGCACTACGCGCAGATGCTGGTCGATGTGGCCCAGGCCTACCATGATGCCGATGGCGAGTTCTGGCTCGATGGTGTCGACACCGCACAGGCCTTTGCGAACCGCCAGCTGGCCCAGCGCTTTACCACCGACCATCCCGGTAGCGCACTGCTGCCCGAAGATGTGCGGATCATCAACCATCAGGTGACCGCGGCGGCGGCTGGACAAGATGCCCTGTTTGCCTCGGGCGACACGCAAATAGTGGAGTTCAGCTTTGCCGAACTGGCAATCGGTAATCTCGGCCTGCTCAAACCCGGCCGTGTGGAACTGGCGTCGAAGACCACGGCCCCCTTGCCCGAATGGATGAATGAAAACTATCTGCGCACCCTCGTCACCGAGCTGGACATCGCCAGCGCATACCCGCGAATGTTGCGCGGCAAACTGCTGGACGACGTCGAACAGCAGCGAACCCGCCAGAAGCTGCTTGGCGATCAGCTACGCAAACAGTTGCCGGCCCTGGCACTGGAGCAGCATCTGCGCGGGATGGGTATCAGCGAAGTCTGCGTCAAAGGTGTGGCACAGATTTTCAACGCAACCGTCAGTGGTGGCGAGAATCATTGGGTGATGCGTCCACTGGGGCTGCTCAAGCAGGTCGACGCCTCTGCTGATCATCCTCTCAATGCCTGGATCATCGAGTTGGCGACACCGGATGCAAGTCCATGTCTGCTCTATCGCCCACTGCACCAGCAGCCGTTGCTGCAGTATGACGACCGCCTGGCGCTGTTTGTCGCCATGTGTACCCCTGGCGCACTGCAGGATGACATCCTGCAACGCCTGCCGGAAGCAGACCGCAAGGTCTACGCGCACGGCGGCTTCCTCGAACCTCACGTGTTCTACCCCCTGGACGACACCTTCGCGGTGCCCTTCGGTACGCCCCCACCGGCCACCCTGAGCCTCGAAGCCGCCGTCGACGATATTGGCAAAGCTATTTACCTGGCGAGCGTCCAGGAGTCTATTCAGCGGTTCCAGGCACACGCCAGCACTAGCGCCGAAACGCGCTGGAACAGCTGGAAGGAACTGGGCTGGCTGTTGTTCAATACGCTGCTACCCCTGGCTGGCAGCACACTGGGCAAGGTCGGTTGGCTCGTGCAGATGGAAGTCGCCTTGGTTCAGGCCGTCGAGTCAGTCAGTAATCGTGACCCCGAAGGCCATCGCATCGCCATGGTCAACTTGCTGCTCAACGTTGCGTTGCTACTGCTGTCCCACACCTCCTGGCAATTGAAACTGGAAGAAGGCCAGGAAGGTCCCTTGGCCCGAGAGGTACCCGACACCACATCGGCGATTCTGATTAAACCCGCACACATTGTCACCGCACCATCCGTCGATGCCGCGGACTTCAACTGGGCAAGCCCCGCCCCCACTCTGGATGCTCAGCGGCGCTCGGAACTGGAGGCCTTGCACGCCGATGTCAGCGTACAGTCCCTTGGTACGCCGATTCCATCCGGGCATCTGGCAGGCCTGTACCTGGCGCAGGATGAATGCTGGGTGCACCTGCAAGGCAAGGTGTACAAAGTCCTGCTCGACGAGTCGGGTGAAGAGCCACGCATCGTCAGCAATACCGCCGAACCGCAACTGGGGCCTTGGCTGATGCGTGACGAAGCTGGCCGCTGGCAGCTTGACTTGCGCCTGCGCCTGCGTGGCGGCATGCGCTCAGGATCGCGCATAGCCCGCCTGCGTGAGGCGAACCGCCAGGCGCTGGCCGATCTCGACCAGCAGCTCGACCGCGACCTGGCACAAGGCCTGGCGCAGCTGAAACTCATGCGGGCCGATGCGGCAAAGTTCGCTGACAGCACCTCCGACGCAGCTCTACGGGATCACCTCAAGTCCTGCCAGGACGCATCCTTGTTCTGGGAAGCCCACCTGGAGCGCCTGAACAGCCGCAACGCCCTGTCACCACGCAACGGCTTCAAGGTGGAGCGCGCCAACGCCCTGACCCAGCGCGCACTTAGCGAACAGATGGTCAACCTGACCCTCAAACGCCTGTGCACGCCTCGCCGCAATCAGCTTGCCCAATTCCTCAGCAGTTACAAAGGCAGCATGACCCCCTCTGACCTGGCCATCTACAGCCGACGTCTCGCCGAGCTGTCCCCGTTGTTCGACCAGATGGTGGTCAATGCAGACGCCATGAGCGAGATCCACATGGAGCTCAAGAAACTGACCAACCGCGGTCAGGACAGCATCCAGAAGATGTTTGAAACGCTCAAGCAGACCTGGACCAGCCCAAACGCCCCGTTCACCTGCCGCTACCTGCGCCTGGAAAACCACTTCAACCAGCTATTCACTCGCCACCCGATCGACGACAGCAACCCGACCGGCAGTGCCTTCTGGCTAAGCCTGGCCAATGACAATGTGGGACGCGCGATCAGCCAGCACAGGCAGTTGGCGGCGCTGGACCAACCGAACGCCGAACTGGCCACGCGTCTGCTCAAGGGCATCGACGAATGGCTGAACGATGCCAAACGACAGCTGGCCAACTTCAAGGAACGCTCGCAGGACAACGACGCCCCCGCGTTACTCGAACAAATCGAGAAGGACGTGGCCTACCTACAGGAAAAAGTCCGTGTCGAGCTAGCCGAATACCCCGACTACCCTCCCTCCATCACTGTTGCGCAACTGCGCAAGCACATACCCGGCCTGATCGAGACTGAAGACCACGGGCTGATGCTCGGCGTCCCCCGCGAAGACGATGACACAATTATCGATGTCGCCGGCCCCGATCCGGACAGTCCTCCCGTCGCCTATCGCAGGGAGAACGAAGCCGGTATCGAGATCGCTTCCGCCAATTTACCGCCCCCCCCCTCCAAGGCAGGACTGAAAAGCCTGCTCAAGGAAAGTGGCAAACTGATGACCCGTGCACGCGCCGAGCTGGAGCAAGTTCAACGCGCAAAATCCTCCAGATATCTACCCAACGAAATATATGACTTGCTGATATCGCAGAAGAAACGGCTGATGGAGCAGTCGAATGCCATCGAAAAGCACTTGACCGATGACAACCAGACCGACGAGGCCGCCGCGGACCAGGACGCGGCACGTATCACCAAGGCGCTGAACGACTTGAGCCTGACTCTGGAGCGCCAGGCGGACGAACTACGAACCCAGGCGGCATTACGGCAGAACCCCGAGATGGTGTGGGTGCAGCATCTGATCGACAACGGCAAAGTGACCGTCCATGCACTTGGCACGCGCAAGCTGCTGGCCAAAGTAAAGGGGCGTGCGGCCGATTATCTTGACGAGTATGTGATCCGCTACCAACAGCAGCCGCAGTGGTACGCCCACTTCCATTACGCGGCGCTCGACACCGACAAGTCCCAGTTCCTCGCTGGCCACCTGAAAACCGCCGCGCAACGCCAACTGGCAGGGAGTACCGCGATCGACCCGACTACCGGCAACCCGATAGCGATCCACCGTGGGTCCATCTCCAGCGCCGCAGCGGCCAAGTACTTCTTCTCGCTATGAGTCGGCAAGGCCGCTGCAGCTCAAGGACCCGCGCTCAACGGTCGTTGAACTGCGCTTCGCGCTTCGCGATAAAGGCGGCCATGCCTTCCTTCTGATCCTCAGTGGCGAAGGCGGCGTGGAACACCCGGCGCTCGAAGCGCACGCCCTCACTCAGGGTGACTTCGAACGCCCGGTTAACGCTCTCCTTGACCATCATGCTCACCGGGATCGACTTGGCCGCAATAGCCGCTGCCACTTTCAACGCCTCCTCCACCAACTCGGCCTGCGGCACGATGCGCGCCACCAGACCGGCGCGCTCTGCTTCCTCGGCGCCCATCAGGCGCCCGGTCAGGCACAGCTCCATGGCCTTGGCCTTGCCCACCGCGCGGGTCAGGCGCTGGGTACCGCCCATGCCCGGCAACACGCCCAAGTTGATTTCCGGCTGGCCAAACTTGGCATTGTCGGCGGCGAGGATGAAGTCGCACATCATCGCCAGCTCGCAGCCGCCACCCAGGGCGAAGCCCGATACCGCGGCAATGATGGGTTTGCGCCGGTTGGCGATGCGGTCGGCGTCGCTGAACAGGTCGTCGACGTAGATCTGCGGGTATTGCAGCTCGGCCATTTCCTTGATGTCGGCGCCTGCGGCGAAGGCCTTGGCGGAGCCGGTGAGCACCACGCAGCCGATGTTCGGGTCACGCTCGAGCTGGTCCAGGGCCTGGTTGATCTCGCCGACGATCTGCGCGTTCAGCGCGTTGAGCGCCTGCGGGCGGTTGAGGGTGATCAGGCCGACCTTGCCGTGGATGTCCAACAGGATGGTTTCGAATGCCATGCAGTCTGCTCCTTCAAAGATTGCGCGCAATGACCATGCGCTGAATGTCGCTGGTGCCTTCGTAGATCTGGCAGACCCGCACGTCGCGGTAGATGCGCTCCAGCGGGAAGTCGCTCAGATAGCCATAACCGCCAAGCGTCTGCAAGGCATCCGAACAGACCTTTTCGGCCATTTCCGAGGCGAAAAGCTTGGCCATCGAGGCCTCCACCAGCGCCGGGCGCCCGGCGTCGCGCAGGGCCGCGGCGTGCAGCACCATCTGCCGGGCCACGGCGATCCTAGTCGCCATGTCGGCCAGACGGAAAGCCACCGCCTGGTGCTCGATCAATGGCTTGCCGAAAGTTTGCCGCTCATTGGCGTAGTCGCGGGCCACCTCGAAGGCGGCGCGGGCCATGCCCACCGACTGCGAGGCAATACCGATCCGCCCGCCCTCGAGGTTGGCCAGGGCGATCTTGTAACCCTGCCCTTCCTCGCCCAGGCGATTGGCCACCGGTACCCGCACGTTGTCAAAGACGATCTGGCAGGTGTCGGAGGCGTGCTGGCCGAGCTTGTCCTCGACCCGCGCCACCTGGTAACCCGGTGCATCGGTGGGCACGATGAAGGCCGTGATACCGCGTTTGCCGGCATCCGGGTCGGTGACGGCGAAGACAATCACCACCCCGGCATTCTGTCCGGAGGTGATGAACTGCTTGCTGCCATTGAGTACGTAATGGTCGCCGTCCAGGCGAGCGCGGGTCTTCAGGCTGCTGGCATCAGAGCCGGCCTGGGGCTCGGTCAGGGCGAACGCGCCGAGCATCGCGCCGCTGGCCAGCGGCGCCAGGAACTGCTGCTTCTGCGCCTCGTTGCCGAACTTTAGGATCGGCACGCAACCCACCGAATTGTGCACGCTCATGATGGTGGAGCAGGCGCCGTCACCGGCGGCGATTTCTTCCAGGGCCATGGCGTAGGCCACGTAGCCCGTGTCGCTGCCGCCGTACTGCTCTGGCACCAGCATGCCAAACAGCCCCATGCCGGCCATCTCCTCGATGGCCTCCCTGGGGAAGCGGTGATCCTTGTCCCATTGCTCGGCAAACGGCCTCAGGCGCTCCTGAGCGAAGTCACGTACCGCGTCGGCGATCTGTTGTTGCTCGTCAGTTACCAGCATGATTCACCTCAGTACAGGCATTCGACGGCCATGGCCGTCGCTTCGCCACCGCCGATGCAGATGGCCGCCACGCCACGGCGCAGGTTGTTCTGGCGCAGCGCCGACAGCAGGGTCACGAGAATGCGCGCGCCCGAGGCGCCGATCGGGTGGCCCAGGGCACAGGCGCCGCCGTGGATGTTCACTTTCTCATGGGGCAGGTCGAGATGCTTCATGGCTGCCAGGGTGACCACGGCGAAGGCCTCGTTGATCTCGAACAGGTCCACCTCGGCCAGTGTCCAGCCGGTGCGCTTGAGCAGCTTTTCGATGGCGCCGATGGGCGCGGTGGGGAACAGCGCCGGGGTGTCGGCGAAGGCCGCGTGGCCATGGATCAGCGCCAACGGCTTGAGGCCACGCTTCTCGGCCTCGGAACGGCGCATCAGCACCAGCGCCGCGGCACCGTCGGAAATGGAGCTGGAGTTGGCGGCGGTGACGGTGCCGCCTTCGCGGAAGGCCGGCTTGAGCTGAGGGATCTTGTCCAGGCGCGCCTTGGGCGGCTGCTCGTCATCCTTGATGACGCGCTTGTCCTTGCCCTCGGTGACTTCCACCGGGACGATCTCGGCAGCGAAACGGCCGCTCGTGATCGCATCCTGCGCACGGGTCAGCGAGGCGATGGCGAAGGCATCCTGGGCTTCGCGGCTGAAATCGCCTTTCTGCGCGCAGTCTTCGGCGAACGTCCCCATCAGCCGCCCTTTGTCGTAGGCGTCCTCGAGGCCGTCCATGAACATGTGGTCGATGATCTTGCCGTGGCCCATGCGGTAGCCGCCACGGGCCTTGTCCAGCAGGTATGGAGCGTTGGTCATGCTCTCCATACCACCCGCGACGATCACTTCGGCGCTGCCGGCCAGCAGTTGGTCGTGGGCCAGGATCGCCGCCTGCATGCCCGAGCCGCACATCTTGTTCAGCGTGGTGCAGGTGGTGTGCTTGCCCAGCCCGGCGCCGAGGGCCGCCTGGCGCGCCGGGGCCTGGCCCTGCCCGGCCGGCAGCACGCAGCCGAACAGCACCTCCTGGACGCTGCCGGCATCGATACCGGCGCGTTCGACAGCCGCGCGGATCGCCGCTGCGCCCAGTTGTGGTGCGGTGAGGCTCTTGAGATCGCCCTGCAGGCCACCCATGGGCGTGCGCACGGCGCTAACGATGACAATTGGGTCGTTGACGAGGGTCATGTTCAATGCTCCTTACTTGGCAGCCATGCGCAGGGCGCCGTCAAGGCGGATTACCTCGCCGTTGAGCATGCTGTTCTCGATGATGTGGCGGGCCAGAGCTGCGTACTCCTGTGGGCGGCCCAGGCGCGGCGGGAACGGTACGCCGGCGGCCAGGGAGTCGCGAACCTCCTGGGTCATGCCGGCCATCATTGGCGTCTCGAAGATGCCAGGGGCGATGGTCATCACCCGGATCCCGAAACGCGCCAGCTCACGGGCCGCAGGGAGCGTGAGGCTGGCAATCGCGCCTTTGGATGCCGCATAGGCAGCCTGGCCAATCTGCCCGTCATAAGCGGCGATGGAGGCGGTGTTGATGATCACGCCGCGCTCCCCTCCTTCGTCAGGCTGGCCCTCGGCCATGGCTGCCGCTGCAAGGCGCAGCAAGTTGAAACTGCCGATCAGGTTGACGTTGATGACCTTGGTGAAGCTGGCCAGGCCATGCGGGCCCTGCTTGCCCAGCACCTTCTCGGCGCCGACGATACCGGCACAGTTGATCAGGCCATGAATACTGCCGAATGCACTGACAGCAGCGTCGACCGCCGCCTTTGCGGCCTGCTCGTCACTGATATCGGCAACCGCGAAACCGGCGCTGTCACCCAGTTCACGTGCCTTGGCTTCGACGGCCGCGGCATTGAGGTCGACCAGCATGACCTTGGCGCCCGCCTCGACCAGCATCTGCGCGGTGGCGGCGCCCAGCCCGGAGGCCGCGCCGCTGACGATGAAATGTTTGTGGTTGATCTGCATGTGTGGTTCCTCAGGCGCTGGCGCGTGTGGCCAGCTGCGCTTGTTGTTTGGCGATTTCCTGATTGCGCAGGATGAAACGTTGCAGCTTGCCGCTCGGCGTCTTGGGCAGCTCGCTGACGAATTCGATTTCACGCGGATAGGCGTGGGCATACAGTCGCTGGCGCACGTGCTGGCGCAAGGCATCTTCCAGCTCGGCCGTGCCTGTCACACCTTGGGCCAGGACGACGAAGGCCTTGATCAGCTCGGTGCGTTCCGGGTCGGGCTTGCCGATGACTGCCGCTTCGATCACCGTGGGGTGCTCGATCAGCGCGCTTTCCACATCAAAAGGACCGACTCGGTAACCGGAGGTGGTGATCACATCGTCGCTGCGGCCGACAAAGCTGATGCTGCCGTCGGCGTTGAGCTCGACGGTATCGCCGCTGAGGTAATACTTGCCGACGAACGATTTGGTAGGTACATCGCGATAACCGCCGAACCAGCACAAGGGTGATTGCTCACGGTCCACGGCCAGAATCCCAGGTTGCCCGACCGACAGCTCCGCGCCCTGCTCATCGAGCACGACGATACGGTGGCCTGGAATGGCGAAACCGGCAGACCCCAGGTGTACCGGGTGCTTCAAGCCATGGTGGTTACACAGCACCATCCCCAGTTCGGTCTGGCCATAGTGATCGTGGATGGTCACTCCCAGTTCGTCGGCAAACCAGCGTATGACCTCTGGATTGAGCGGCTCGCCAGCACTGCTGACAACCCGCAGGCGGCCCTGGATTGGCGCGGAAAACGCTCGGCCCGCAGCGATCAGCAGTCGATAAGCCGTTGGCGAACCGGCCAGGTTGTTGATGCCCAGTTTGTTGATGATGTGCGCGCAGCTCTCGACGCTGAACGGGCCATCGTAGAAGGTCGTGGCATGGCCCAGCGACAAGGGGCCGGTAACTGCGTAATAGAGGCCATACGCCCAACCCGGATCGGCCAGGTTCCAGAAGTTGTCTTCCGGGCGCAGGTCGATGGCATCACGCATGTAGCCCTGGAAGGCGACGATGGCGCGCAGCGGCACCTCCAGGGGTTTGGCCGGGCCGGTGGTACCCGAGGTGAACATCAGCAGGAAAGGGTCGTCACCCGTGCGCATGACAGGTTCACAGTCGCCCGCGACACTTTCGAGGCTGGCATGGAAATCCAGTTCGCCAGCGCGTGCCTTAACGGTGATGATCTTCGGGCAATCACTCACACTATCGAGCTTGGCACGGTTCTGCTGGTCGGTCACCACCACGCGTGCTGCGGACTGCTCCAGGCGATGTTCGATGGCCTTCGGCCCGAAGGCAGTGAACAACGGCTGGTAGACCGCACCCAGGCGCCAGGTGGCGAGGATGGTCACCAGCAACTCGGGAATGCGTGGCATCAAGCCGGCGACACGGTCGCCCGCGCCCACCCCCTGGGCTTTCAGCACGTTGGCAAAGCGGGCCACCCAGGGCGCCAACTCGTCGAAGGTGTACCGCTTGCTGTCGCCATCACGGCCTTCCCACAGCAGCGCCGGCTTGCCGCTGCCGACATGGCGGTCACAGCATTCGACGCAGGCATTGAGGGCCGTCAGTTGCCCGTGCAGTGCTGCGCGGGCAGCCTGGGCATGGTCAAACGAACGGGCGGCATCGGCGTAATCACGCATCGTCAGACTCCTGGTTGTTAGTTATTGTTGGAGTGCACCATTGGTCTGACGATGTTGTCGCTAGAGGCCCTGACGAGCAATGGCCAAAGCTGTCAATCTGGATGACCGGTTTGGTCGCCAGGTGGCAGGACTGAATCCGCGTCGGGCCTCAGCAAAGGTGTTGTCAAGAAGATGACCAGACGGTTTTTCAGGTAATCAAGCTTTTCGGCCACCTCAGCGGTTTGCTCCAGATACTGCTGGCTGGTCATCTCGGACTGCCGGTCATATAGCTGGTCCAGACTGTCCTGGGATTGCTCGAGGATGGGCGCGAACGCTTCCGCCTGTTGCGTTTCCAGCCATTGGCTCCAGAATTTCTGCTGGCTCAAGAAAGCGGCTTTTGCTTCGACGGTGGCCGCATCCCTTACAAAGACCCGTGCGGCCGCCAGGTCCGCCTCGCTGACGTTGGCTATCGCGCCAAACAACATCGAGTGCGGCTGGCTTGGCAGCTTCATCTCTTCGGCCAACGCCAAGCGAAAATAAAGGCTGACCTCGACGGCATCAAGATGCGGGGTGCTCAGCGTCTTCTCAGCGATGTACCTGCCGATATGTTCCTTCAGCAGCGTGAGGCGGAACAAACCCTGCCCCAGGTCGAGCAGTGCCTGTTGCTGCTCGGCCACTGCTGTCGAGCGCTTTGCGTTGTTCACCAATGCGAGCAGATGCAGCTCGCTGAAGCGATCGGCGACATCATCTGCACAGGTAACGTTGCCAACCGCATGGGCGTGGACGTCGTCTGCCAGCGCCGTGTCAGTATCCATGGCGTCAAGCAGCGTCCACACTCGAGCATCCAGCACACGGTGGTAGGCCTGATTGCGATAGTCGCTGCTTTGCTGCAGCCGGCGCAGGATCGTTTCCAGTTCGCGGCTTCTTGGGTCAGCGAACAATCGATCCCAGGTCGCCCCACGCGCTTGCGCCTGCTCTCCGACCACCCAGACTGCCCTGGCAGCCAGCAGCTCAGGGGCGGGTTGTGGGGCTGGCGGATGGACAGGTGCAGGGCGCGCATACAGGCGCTCCAGTTGCACCTGATCAATGGCGTTTCGACCCAGTAGAATCGAAGTACGATAGTTATACGGCATTGCCTGGATGGTGGCGGGTACGTTGACCAGGTTATTGGAACTCAGGTCGATCCAGCGCAGCAGTTGACACCGTTCCAACCCTGCAGGCCATTGCGTCAATCCGCACAGCCTCAGGCTCAAGCGCCTCAGGCCTGAAGCCCAATCGCCCAGGTACAGACTGCGAATCGACGGATTGAAACTGAGGTCCAGCTCCCGCAGGCGAGTCAGTGAACTCAGCGCCTCGGATACGCGCTCGCCGTTGCGAATACCGTTGTACGAAAGGTCCAGTCTTTCAAGAAATCGCAGGTACCGAATGCCGACCGGCAATGCTTCCAGACGGTTGCGCGCCATGCTCAGACGGCGAACATGCCCGAAGCAACTGAAGAAGGCATCTGGAACCATCTGCAGGGGCGTATTGACCATTGCCAGGGAGGTGACGTAATGGAAGTCGATCGCGTCCTCCAGTAGAGGCAGGCTGCTCACACGATGGCCGCTCAGGTCCAGAACAAAGCCGCGCACGGCATTTTCATGGACATCGACCGGTAATTGCCGGCGCCAGGCTTGTAGCAACCTTCGGCCAAGCATGCGACGCGCTGCCCGTTCTCCTCCTGACCCGGCAGAAATCCATGTTTCCAGGTAATGGTCGAGCATATGGTAGTTCTGCTCTTCCAGAATCAGCGCGGCGTAGGGGTTGGCAGCGTCCAGAATGCGAAACAGATGCTCATCGATCTGCCTGGGCGTATCACCCTGATAGAGCCTGACCAATCGCCGCCGAACCCGCCACCCAGGCCCCCGCACTTGAGATACGCTGCCGCCCAGCGAATACCCTACACGGCCGTCTCCCAAGCGCTGCCCCGGATTGAACCAGCCCTGCTGTTCCCGCCAGGCCAGTTGTTTCACCAGCTTCTGCCGACCTATGGGCAGCAGATTGACGACCTGTCGCCGTAGCTCGCCAGCCGGGTGCTCGCTGCCTAGGCCAAGGGCGGCTTTCTGCTCTGCTGTCAGTACTGTGACTAGGGCCTGGAAGAGGTCATCAGGGGCGCAGCTCTGCTCTGGCAACTCAAGGCCTTGAGCGTCATACAGCACGAACGCGCCCGCATGCCGCACCAGGGTTATCTGATCGGCTTCCGGAGCCTGCACGTTGATAACTGCCAGCCGGCGCCCCTCCGCAGAACCGAGGCGCAACTCCACGCGCCGCGAGAAAGACCAATGGCCAAGCCTCGACAACAATCCCAGCGCCAACTCATCACCGACATCACTGTAGGCGTTGCGCAGCATCACGCCCTGCACGGCTTGATTCAGCCTGGCAAGCTGAAGCAGGGAGCGCGCTCTGGTGGCGACAGGCAACGGCAGGCGCTGCAGCAACTCGACCTCTTCTCGCTCGTCGCCGCTGACCTGACAGGCCAATTCGATGGCGTAATCGGTGGGCAGGCCTGGGAAATCCCGTCGGAGTACTTGAACAACAGGATCAGAACCTGGCTCGACGGCTGTCAGGTAATCGAACAGGCCATGACGTAGCTCGATCTGTTGGTCGAGGATAGCTCCAGGTCGTTCGGCGGCCGTCAGCCCAGCTAAACCGGGGTGCTTCTCGCACCATTCAAGCAGCGCTGGGTCATCGTGCACAGACTCACCGCAGGCCAGCGACTCGAAGAAACGCTCGATCTTTTCATCGGCCTCGAAACGGCGCAGCGTATCGCGCAGGTTGGCCGGCAAAGGGCGGTTCTCCACCAGAATCCCTCGCAGTTCATCCACATCGCTGCAAGCCGCCTGCAGGACCTGCTTGGCGCGTTGCGGGTCGAGCGGACGTTGCTGTGGCCAGAGACGGCCAAGCATCTGCCGTGCATCCTTCCAGTCCATGGGCGAGTCGTCAGGTAGCAGCCACAGGCGCTCAGCGTTGTGCTGCAACACCGGCCCGTAAGCCTGTGGCCGATCCGGATGGAGCAACCGCCAGGCCCCGTTCTCACTCGGCTGATGAACCTCGTAATAATGCTCCTCAACCCTCAGCCAACGGCGGCTGCCTTGGAAATACAAGCCATCTGCGCCCAGGGTCGCGTCATCCGGCAACTCGCGCGCGTAGATACTCAGGTCGCCGTTCCACAGCCCTTGGCTGTCATCGTCCAACGCAACCACTTCCAGGCCCTCGACCAGCGCCCTGTCGACCAAACGGCCCACAGCGGCGCCTGCAACCAGACCAACAGACGTGGCGGCAACAACCTGCGCCACGTTCAGTGCATGCTGCAATGCTTCGTGATCATGCCCTTTGGCCCAATTTGTAACGCCCTCGAACACCTGGGCGCAAACATCCTTCAGCAACGCCCCCAACAGCACGGCCCCTACCACCGGAATGAAGAACCCGGCCAGCCCGATCAGCTCCCAGCCAAGCGACTTCCAATCCTCCAGGCGTTTACGGCTGGCCTCGGCATCAGCGTCTGCGGTAGGTACAAGCAGCGCTTTGGCATCCGCGCGCACGCGCTCGACCTGCTCATCCACCCAGCGTGTGAAGACTGTGCCATGACCGGTCATGCCATCTAGCTGCAGGTCAGGCGCTGCATCCATCAAGCGCAACTGCAACTGCCGGAAGAACGCGCTGCGTGCATCCAGCGCGATCAATTGCAGGAGTTCGCGCAGATAACCCTGGCGCCGTAGGTGAGAGACCATTTCAACTTGCAAGTCCTGCGTGGAGCTGTGCCAGCGCAGTGGATTGTCGGCATCGCCAGGCATGTAGGTCACGACACCTGCATTATCGCCATCGACAGTTTTCAACTGGATGATCAATGCCTCATGGACCAGCACCCCCAGCATGGACATCAGCCCTGGATACGCCGTGAGCCTGGGCTCGGTACTCGTGCCGTTCGGGCTTTCAGCGTAGTGCTCCAGTGCGGCGCTCACATCGCTGTCGATCTTGCCCTTGAGAAATGCGACATGCACGGCCAGCTTGAAGCCCGCAAGCTTGTCCGCGACCAGCAGCGCCTTGTTCTGGGTGAGATGTTGATCAAGCAGTGCCTGGTACTGCTTTCCCGCATCCAGTTGGCGGCACGTTTCGATCAATTGCGCCGTGTTGCCAATGACCTGATCATCGCCAACCTGAACAACCAAGCCACTGCCGCTCAGAGGGGTGGCACTATCGGCAAAATTCTGCGCCAGGCGCGACAGCGCTGGCTGAACTTCAAAAGAATCTTCGAAATGGGGAACCGAATGCCCCACCTCTTCACGCATCTTTCTTCGCCACTGCAAACTGGTCAGTGTTTGCCCATTCGGCAGCATGCCTGCCAGGGCTTCGGAGAATCTGCTCTCGGCGAACACATGCAGCGGTACGACTGCGTTGGTCGCGCTGGCCACGGCTATCTGGCTGGCTCTATGGCTGGCGATCAATACCCGCAACGTGTAGATGTTGGCTGCAGAGGTACCTGAGATCCATCGAGGGAGCGATTGGGTGAAAGCGGCAGCAGCCGTTTGCATATCCTTGGCAGAGACGCCGTTGCGGGTACTGGGTACAGTCGGAAATGTTCGCATGAAGAGCCCTCTGTGCTGATGAGAGGGCACAATCTTTCACTCATTGCGGCGAAGCTTCAGAGGGAAGCGAAACAGCTGCCACGGCGATTCGGGAGCTGCGGTCGCTCAGCAGTGAGCATCGCGCGCCTGGACCAGCGCACGGTAATGGCCGGGGTTGCAGCCGAACCATTTGCGAAAGGCCTTGTAAAACGAACTGCTGTCGGCAAACCCCAAACGCTCGGCGATGTCCGCCATGGCGGGTTCAGCCTCGCTGAGCCAGGCAATCGCCAATTCACGTCGCACGCTGTCTTTGAGGCCTTGGTAGGTCTGCCCCTCCTCGGCCAGGCGCCGACGCAGGGTGGAAGGCGACAGACACAGCTGCCGCGCCAGGGCGTCGGCGTCAGGCCACTGATTGGGGTGTCGATGCAACAGGTCGTTGCGTATACGCCGCCCCAGGCTGGCAGGATCGCGATACTTGACCAGAATGTTGCCGGGCGCTTCGGCCAGGAAGCGTTGCAGTTCCTGCGGCGTACGCTTGAGTGGCAGGTCAAGGCTGTCGGCGGCAATGATCATCCGCGTACGCGGCCGGTCGAATTGCAAGCTTTCCGAGAACATGACCCGGTAGTCATCGCAGAATGAAGGCTCGCCGCAGCGCAGGTCGATGGCCAGGATCGGGATGCGCCGGCCGGCCAACCAGCAGGCGACGCCGTGCACGATCATCCAGAAGGTGAAATAGGTGAAGGCTCGGCGGGACGCTTCGCGGGGTTCGTTGATGACGATTTCGGCGAGGCTCTGCTGGCGTATCAGGGTGGGATGCAGGTCCTCGAGCATCAACGAGAGAAAACCCAGCGCGACGTCCAGCCCCTCACCGAGGGTCGGCTGAGCCATGGCTGCGCGGGTCATGAAGGCCAGGCTACCGACGGGCAGGCCACGTGGGTCCATGGCAAAGAATTCATCGTTGCAGCGCCGCGCCAGCAGCCGCCAAAGCTGCGCGTAGGCATCGGCACTCACCCGCGCCTCTGGCAGCTCAAGCTGCGCCGGGTCGATACCGGCACGCCGCAGTACACCGACATCGGGTTGCCCTGCCGGGCAGGTCTGCAACAGGGCTTCGCGCACCAGCTGCATGGAAATGGTGTCCTTCTCGCTCATCGACAATCCAGTCTGCGCTGTGGTGGCCATCTTAAGCCGCCATGGAGAAAACGTCAGCCGCCAATCACTGGCCGGCGGCCAGGCCCAGGAATGCCTGGATCAGGCGCAGCTCGCGGCGGCGCTCCAGGCAACCGACCATGTGCTGGTTGACCAACCCCTGGCCGGCCAGGGGGCGGGCCACCACCCGGGGGTCATGAGCCACCTCGGTGGAGGACACCACGCCGATGCCCAGCTCCGCCGCCACCGCCTCGGTGACCGCCTCGCGGCTGTCCAGCTCCAGCAACACCCGGGGTTGCACGCCTGCGTCGGCACAGGCCTTGTCGAAGGTGCGCCGAGTGGTCGAGCTTGGCTCGCGCAGCACCATGATCTGCCTGTCCAGCACGGCCAGGGGCAAGTCGCCGTCGCTGCTCGCCCAGGCGTGCCCCACCGGCAGCAACGCGCACAGTTGCGACTCGCACAGGCCCTGCAGGTGCAGGCCCTTGCGTGGCTCGATCTCCGTCAGCACGGCCACGTCGGCATGCTCCGACAGCAGCGCGGCCAAGGTTTCCTGGGCGTTGCCCAGGCGCAGGTTGACGGTGATACCGGGGTAGCGCTCGCGCAATTGCGCCAGCATCGGCATCACCCGGTGCGGCCCGTCCGCCGCCACCTCGAGGCGCCCGGTGAGCAACTGCCGGTTGGCCTCGAGCATGGCCTGGGCCTCTTCGGCCAGGCCGAACATGGCCCGGGTGATGGCCGCCAGGCGCGTGCCCTCCTCGGTCAGCTCGACCCGCCGTGCGGTTCGCCGCAGCAACGTGATCTGGTAATGCTCCTCCAGCGCCTTTACATGCCCGGTCACCGCCGGCTGGCTGATGAACAGGCGCTCGGCGGCACGGGTGAAGCTGCCCTCGCGGGCGACGGCATCGAAGGCACGGAGCTGGAACAGGTTCATATCTATCGGCCTGACTTATGGCTGGCATATCTACAAACAATTTGATTGATGACACGGTGAATTGCAACCTAGCCCCACTAGCTTCCAGCCCACCGCAAGTGAGGAACCACGGAATGAGCAACGCCCCGATCCTGCTGACCCCCGGTCCACTGACAACCTCGATCCGCACCCGCCAGGCCATGCTCGTGGACTGGGGCTCGTGGGACCGCGACTTCAACCAACTGACCGCCAGCGTGTGCGAGCAGCTGCTGGCCATCCTCGACGGCAGCGCCAGCCATCACTGCGTGCCCCTGCAAGGCAGCGGCACCTTCGCGGTCGAGGCCGCCATCGGCACCCTGGTACCCCGGGACGGCAAGGTACTGGTGCTGATCAACGGCGCCTACGGCCAACGCCTGGCCAAGATCTGCAAGGTACTGGGCCGCGCGTACAGCACCTTCGAGACCGCCGAAGACCAGCCAACCACCGCCGCGGACGTCGACCGCCTGCTGGCCGCCGACCCCGCCGTGACCCACGTGGCACTGATCCACTGCGAGACCAGCACCGGCATCCTCAACCCGCTGCCAGAGATCGCCCAGGTGATCAAGCGTCATGGCAAACGCCTGATCATCGACGCGATGAGTTCGTTCGGCGCACTGCCAATCGACGCCCGCAAGATTCCCTTCGAAGCGCTGATCGCCGCCTCCGGCAAGTGCCTGGAAGGCGTACCCGGCATGGGCTTCGTCTTTGCTGAAAAAACCGCCCTGGCCGCCGCCGAAGGCAATGCCCACTCCCTGGCCATGGACCTGCAAGACCAGCACGCCTACATGACCAAGACCGGCCAGTGGCGCTTTACCCCGCCGACCCACGTGGTCGCCGCCCTGCACGAAGCGCTGCAGCAATACAACGAAGAGGGTGGCCTGCCCGCCCGCCACCAGCGCTACGCCGACAACTGCCAGACCCTGCTCGACGGCATGGCAAAAATCGGCCTGCAGAGTTTCCTGCCCGCCGAAATCCAGGCACCGATCATCGTCACCTTCCACGCGCCGAAAGACCCGCGTTACCAGTTCAAGGATTTCTACGAGCGCGTCAAGGCCAAGGGCTTCATCCTCTACCCCGGCAAGCTGACCCAGGTCGAGACCTTCCGCGTCGGCTGCATCGGCGTGGTCGGTGCCGAGGGCATGCTGGCCGCCGTGAACGCCGTGGCCGAAGTGCTGCGGGAAATGGAAGTACTGGACATCTGACCCTCTGCCCACCCAATTCAAGGAAAACGCGCACATGAACTACAGCAACCCCACCCAGCTGCAAGCCGCCATCCTCGACTGGGCCGGCACCGTGGTCGATTTCGGCTCGTTCGCTCCGACGCAGATCTTCGTCGAAGCCTTCGCCGAGTTCGACGTACAGGTCTCCATCGAAGAGGCCCGTGGCCCGATGGGCATGGGCAAGTGGGACCACATCCGCACCCTGTGCGACGTGCCGGAGATCGCTGAGCGCTACCGCAAGGTGTTCGGCCGCACGCCGACCGATGACGATGTGACCGCCATCTACGAGCGCTTCATGCCGCTGCAGATTGAGAAGATCGCCGTGCATTCGGCGCTGATCCCCGGCGCCCTGGATACCCTGACCGGGCTGCGCAAGGACGGCCTGAAAATCGGCTCATGCTCGGGCTACCCGAAGGTGGTGATGGACAAGGTGGTCGAGCTGGCAGCGCAGAACGGCTATGTGGCCGATCACGTGGTGGCCACCGACGAGACACCGAACGGTCGCCCGTGGCCCGCCCAGGCGCTGGCCAACGTGATTGCCCTGGGCATCGACGATGTGGCCGCCTGCGTGAAGGTCGACGACACCGTACCGGGGATTCTCGAAGGCCGCCGCGCCGGGATGTGGACCGTGGCACTGGTGTGTTCGGGCAATGCCCTGGGGCTGACCTGGGAAGGTTACCAGGCCCTGAGCGCGGAAAAGCTGGAGAGCGAGCGCAAGCGCATTCACGCGATGTTTGCAGGGTCGCGCCCGCACTACCTGATCGACACCATCAACGAGCTGCCTGAGGTAATCGCCGATATCAACCGGCGGTTGGCCAAGGGGGAGATGCCGCAGGCTTGCTGATCGTCCGCGTGATGGCCATCGCCGGCAAGCCGGCTCCCACAGGAGCCGGCTTGCCGGCGATGAGGCATCTTCAGACCGCCCGGTTAAGCTTCACCCACGAGGCAAACTTGTCGATGAACCCCTGCAGGAACGGCCGGGTCTTGTCGCTCAACTTGCCACTGTCATCGAACAACGTTGCCGCCCCACCGAGGTAAGCCTCGGGCATCTGCATGCACGGCATATCGAGGAACACCAGCGACTGGCGCACCGCATGATTGGCACCAAACCCGCCGATCGCCCCCGGCGACACGCTGGCCACCGCCGCCGGCTTGCCAGCCCACACGCTCTGCCCATAGGGACGCGATCCTACATCAATGGCATTTTTCAACCCCCCCGGCACCGAACGGTTGTATTCCGGCGTGACGAACAGCACCGCGTCGCTGCGGCGGATCTCGTCGCGGAAATGTTTCCACGCCTCAGGGGCGCCCTCGGCCTCGACATCTTCGTTGTACAACGGCAGGTCGCCGATCTCGACGATTCGCAGGGCAAGGCTGGACGGCGCCAGCTCAGACAGCGCGTGGGCCACCTTGCGGTTGTAGGAGTCCTTGCGCAAGCTGCCGACGACGACCGCTACCGAATAGACCTGGCTCATGGCGTTTTGCAACCTCTGCTCTGGGAATGGGACCAGTTAGTTATAGATGACCGTTCCTCGGCTTCGCGGTTTTTTTCCATTCGGCTGAAAACTTCCCGGGCGATTCACTGGTCTATGCCTACAGACATTTCCTACACGATTCAGAGGTTTCCACCTAAATGGCAGCAGTAATGGTCGGCCAGTTCCACGCCCGCGACGCCGAAGGCCGTATCTACCCGGTCCACGAGTTCCAGGAGTCAACCCTCCAGGCCGACGGCAGCACCCTCGGCGCGCCGGTTACCAGCTATCGCCTGGCTATCGGCGACCGCGTCAATCACCTGGGCGACGACCGTTTCGAGCTGGCCCAGACCGGCGTCGAGATCATTCGCATTCCTTGACGCAGTCCACCGTATACAGCTGCCCTTCCCGCTGCAGGCCGTGCACGTCGGCGACGAAGCCTGGGAAACCCTGGTCGAAGGCCCGGGCGCAGTCCAGGTAGACCAGGATCGATCGGGTCGCCTCGGTGAAGCGCTCGCCCGGCATGATCAACGGGATTCCCGGGGGATAGGGCACCAGCATCACCGCCGCGACCCGGCCCAGCAGATGCTCGATAGGCACCGCCTCCACCTCCCCGCGCACCATCCGGTCATAGGCCCCGGCCGGAGTCATCGCCACCTCGGGCAAACGGGTGAACAGCTGCTTGAGCTGCCTGGATGTGGCATTGCCACGGTAGAAACCGTGCAGTTGCTGGCACAGGTCGCGCAGCCCCAGCCCCTGGTAGCGTGACGGCTGCTCCACCATCACGCTGGGCAGGCAGTCGGCCAGGGCGGTATTGGCGTCGTAGTGGCGCTTGAATTCCAGCAGCTCGGTGAGCAGCGTGCTCCACTTGCCCTTGGTGATCCCCATCGAGAACAGCACCAGGAAGCTGTACAGGCCGGTCTTTTCCACCACCAGCCCGCGCTCCCAGAGAAACTTGCCCACCACTGCCGCGGGAATTCCATGGCCCTCCGCTGCGCCAGCGGCGCCCGGCATCACCAGGGTGACCTTGAGCGGGTCGAGCAAGACATAGTCGTCGCCCAACCCGCCAAAGCCATGCCACTCCGCCCCCGGTTGCAGCAGCCAATCCGCCGCCTGCAGCTCACCGGCCTGCACCGTCGGCGGCTGCCAGATGCTGAACCACCAGTCATCGGCGGCGAGGTGCTCGCGCAGGTTGGCCAGCGCCCGGCGAAAGCTCAGGGCCTCGTCGAACATCTCCTGCAGCAGCGAACGCCCCGCCGGGCCTTCCATCATCGCCGAGGCCACGTCCAGCGAAGCGAGAATGCTGTATTGCGGCGAGGTGGAGATATGCATCATGAACGCTTCGTTGAAACGGTCACGGTCCAACTGGCGGCTGGCACCGTCCTGCACATGGATCATCGAGGCCTGGCTGAAGGCCGCCAGCAGCTTGTGGGTAGAATGGGTGCTGAATAGCAGCGGCCCATCGTCGGCACGCGGCGTGCCCATGGCGAAACGGCCGGCGAAGAATTCATGGAAGGCAGCGTAGGCGAACCAGGCCTCGTCGAAGTGCAGCACCTCGACGCTGGCACCCAGGGCCTGCTTGATCATCCCGGCGTGGTAGCACAAGCCGTCGTAGGTAGAGTTGGTGACCACGGCCAGCTTGATCTTCGCAGGCTTTCCCTGGGCCAGCGGGTGGGCCTGAATCTTTGCCTGGATCGACACCTGGCTGAACTCATCAAGAGGTATGGGTCCGATGATGCCCAGCTCGTTGCGTTCCGGGCACAGGTAGATAGGAATGGCGCCAGTCATGATGATCGCGTGCACCACCGACTTGTGGCAGTTGCGGTCCACGAGCACCAAGTCACCGCGCCCGACCATGGCGTGCCAGACGATCTTGTTGGCGGTGGAGGTGCCATTGATGACGAAGAAGGTATGGTCGGCGCCGAAGTTGCGTGCCGCCCGCGCCTCGGCGGCGGCCAGTGGGCCAGTGTGGTCGAGCAGCGAGCCCAGTTCCGGCACCGAGACCGACAGGTCCGAGCGCAGGGTGTTTTCACCGAAGAACTGATGGAAGGCCTGCCCCACCGGGCTCTTGCGGTAAGCCACGCCACCGCCGTGGCCCGGTGTGTGCCAGGAGTAATTGGATTGTGCGGTGTGCTGCACTAGGGCCTTGAAGAAAGGCGGCAGCAGGCCGTCGAGGTAGTTATGCGCGGCCCGCGCCACCTGGCGGGCGAGAAACGGCACGGTGTCTTCGAACAGATAGAGAATGCCGCGCAGCTGGTTCAGTTCACCCATGGCCTCGGCCGGGGCATTCTCCAGGGTGACCTGCTCGCCCAGGGCGAAGATCGGCAGGTTGGGCGCCCTCAGCCGCGCCAGGCGGATCAGCTCGGCCATGTTGTGCAGCAGCCGGCTGTTGTCGCCGACGCCCTCGGCGGCGATCAGCATGCAGGCCAGGCCATGATGAGTGGCAGCCACCAGCCGCGCTTCGGCCTGGTCGGCGGCGGCGAGGATGGCAAAGCCGTCACGCACCAGTTCATCGGCAATGCCGCGCACCCGCTCGCCAGCGACGCTGTCGGCCTTGATGGCCCGGTGGACGATGAGGATCGGGAACTGCAGGTCCTTGTACATCGGGCGGCTACCTCTGCGGGTAATTTCCCTCAGGGTAGTCGAGTGTGATGCTGTCATCGCCAGGCCGGCTCACAAGGTGCAGCGCTGGATGCGGTCCCTGTGGGAGCTGGCTTGCCAGCGATGGGCCGGGCCTGCCTTCGAGTCAGCTGGCGGCTGGCTCGGTCAATGCCTGCCACATCGACGGCCCACCCGCCGACTTGGCGATGGCCGCCAAACGCTCGGCATGGGCCTCGAGCTCTTCCTCGCTGGCCAGGATCACCCGCCCCGGCGCACGCCCGACGATACGACGAATCTCGCTACCGGTTGCCCCTTGCCCATCCTCGTCGCCCGCCCCTTCGCCCGCCAGCGACAAGCTGGTCTGGCCACCGGTCATCGCCAGGTAGACGTCGGCCAGCAGTTCCGAGTCGAGCAGTGCGCCGTGCAGCTCACGGCCGGAGTTGTCGATGCCGTAGCGTTTGCACAGGGCATCGAGGCTGTTGCGCTGCCCCGGGTGGCGCGAGCGCGCCATCATCAGGGTGTCGAGGATCGGGCAATGCTGCGAGATATCGGCACGATCCTGCTGGCCGATCAGGGCGAACTCGTTGTTGATGAAGCCGACGTCGAACGCCGCGTTGTGGATGACCAGGGTGGCGCCCTGGATGAACTCGAAGAACTCCTCGGCCACATCGCCGAAACGCGGTTTGCCGACCAGGAAAGCATCGGTGATGCCGTGGACGTTGATCGCGCCCTCGTCACTCTCACGGTCGGGCTGCAGGTAGACATGGAAGTGCCGCCCGGTCAAGCGCCGGCCCACGACCTCGACGCAACCGATCTCGATGATGCGGTGGCCTTCGGCCACCGGCATGCCGGTGGTCTCGGTGTCGAGGATGACGAACCGTTTGTCTTGCTGCTGCTCCACGCGGGGACTCCAACTGGCGGTGCTTGAATTCGGGGTGGGAGTATAACGAAATCGGGGCCGCTTTGCGGCCCATCGCGGCTGAAGCCGCTCCTACAGAAAGCGCGTGGATCGGGGTAGGAGCGGCTTCAGCCGCGATGGGCTGCACAGCAGCCCCAATCGGATCAACGCTGAGCGCGAACCTCATCAACCCCACGATTGGCCAGCTGGTCGGCGCGCTCGTTGCCCGGATGGCCGATATGCCCACGGACCCACTTCCAGGTCACCTTGTGCCGGTTGACCTGCTCATCGAGCTGCACCCACAGGTCGGCGTTCTTCACCGGCTCCTTGGCCGCGGTCTTCCAACCGCGCTTCTTCCAGTTGACCATCCACTCGTTGATGCCCTTCATGACGTACTGCGAGTCGGTGGTCAGCAGCACCTCGCACTCGCGCTTGAGCGCCTTGAGGCCCTCGATCGCCGCCATCAGCTCCATGCGGTTGTTGGTGGTCTCGCGCTCGCCGCCCCACAATTCCTTCTCGACGCCCTTGTAGACAATCAGCACACCCCAGCCGCCCGGGCCAGGGTTGCCCTTGCAGGCACCATCGGTGTAGATCTCGACGCTATCGCTCATGTACCACTCATGTTCAGTGCTTTTCGGATTCGGGATGGGTGGCGCTGCGGTTGACCTTGGCCAGCGGCAGCGGCAGCAGCTTGCCCATCGGCTCGCGGCGCTCCAGACGCAACGGCCGCAGGCCCACCACCATCTTGCGCGCCACCAGCAGGTAGACACCGCCGCCGGCAGTTTGCCAGCCCCCGGCCACGCGCTCCCAGCCAGCCAGGCGCTGTTGCCAGGCCGGCGAGGCAAGCGGCGGACGATAACACCCGAAGCGGCGTTTCTCCAGCGCGAAGCCCAGCAGGTTGAGCCAGTCGCCAACCCGCGACGGCGAGATGCAACGGGCCTTGCGCAAGGCCCCGTGGCTGAAGAAATGACGCACGCCCCAACTGCTCCAGGGGTTGATCCCGATGATCAGCAGGTGCCCCCCCGGGCGCACGGAACTGGCGGCCTCACGCAGCAGCCCGTGGGGAGACAGGCTGAAGTCCAGGCCATGCTGCAGCACCACCACATCGGCGGCGTGCTCCGACAACGGCCAGGCCTGCTCCTCGCAGACGATCTCCACCCCCGGCAGCGGCGCGCCCAGGCGCACGTTGCGCTGCACCTGCGGGGCATTGGGCGGGGGTTCTGCACAGGGGCCGTAGTGCACAAGGTAGCCACCGAAGAAGCGCCGCAGCTCTTCTTCGAGCAACTTTTCCTCTTCCTTGAGCATCAACTGCCCAAGAGGCCCATCGAACCAGTCGCGGGCCAGGCGGATCAGCTCGACCCAGTCGGGGTCGGCCTGGGCGAAGGCTTGGTCGGTCATTGCGTTCTCCCTCGAAGGTTCTCCGCTCGCGCCATCGCGGCTAAGATGCCCTCAATGTCCAGGCTTGGCGATACGGATCCGCACATGATACAGATCGATGCCCTACCCGCTTTCAACGACAACTACATCTGGTTGTTACAGGATACTGCCAATCGCCACTGCGCAGTGGTCGACCCCGGTGACGCCGGGCCGGTGCGCGCGTGGCTGGAGCAGCACCCGGACTGGGCATTGCAGGCAATCCTCGTCACCCACCACCACCATGACCACGTCGGCGGCGTCGAAGCCTTGAAACAGGCCACCGGCGCCCGGGTGTACGGCCCGGCCAGCGAAGCGATCCCGGGCCGCGATATCGCCCTGGAAGACGGCACACGCATCGAGGTGCTGGGCCTTGCATTCGAGGTCCTGGCCGTGCCCGGCCACACCCTGGGGCACATCGCCTATTACACTGCGCAATCGCCCACACCGCTACTGTTCAGTGGCGATACCCTGTTCGCCGCCGGCTGCGGCCGCTTGTTCGAAGGCACGCCCGAGCAGATGCACCATTCGCTGCAACGCCTGGCCGCCCTGCCCGCCGCGACCGAAGTGTACTGCGCCCACGAATACACCCTGAGCAACCTGCGCTTCGCCCGTGCCGTGGAACCCGACAATGAACACGTTCGCCAACGGTTCGAGGACGTTACCCGGTTGCGCGCCGACAATCGCATCACCTTGCCCTCCAACATTGGCCTGGAGCGCCTGACCAACCCGTTTTTGCGCACCGCTGAAACATTCGTTAAACAAAAAGCAGACGAATGGAAGGGACATTCCAACCCCAGCCAAGCCACTGTTTTTGCTGCCTTGAGGTCTTGGAAGGACGTGTTCTGATAACCCCAAGATATATCGCATCATAGGCCCGATGGTTGACCCGGCGGGGAGCGGTTTCTAGAATCGCCCAACTTTTTCGCCCGGATAACCGTCCCAGCCGATGTCTTCCCGTAGCCGCAGAACCTCTCATTCGGTCGCCCTGACGCGACTGGCCCAGATCAGTGCACTGGCGCTGGCCGCCACCCTGGTCGGCTGCCAGAGCACCCGTCAGCTCGACGAAGCCGACAGCGTTCGCGCGCACAACTATCAGGCGCGGATCAAGCACAAACCGGCGCCGCTGGTGGTCAAGCCCAAGGAGCAGGCACCGCCCCAGGACGTCTGGGAGCGCATGCGCCAGGGCTTCGCCCTGCAGGACGGCATGGACGTCAACCCGCGCATCGAACAGCAGCGCCTGTGGTTCGCCAGCAACCCGTCGTTCCTCGAGAACGCCGGCGAGCGCGGCAGCCTCTACCTGCACTACATCGTCGAGCGCCTCGAAGAACGCGACATGCCGCTGGAACTGGCCCTGCTGCCGGCCATCGAGAGCGCCTACAACCCGATGGCCTACTCCCGGGCGCATGCCGCCGGCATGTGGCAGTTCATCCCGTCCACGGGGCGCCACTTCAACCTGCGCCAGACCAACTTCTACGATGGCCGTCGCGACGTCACCGCCTCGACCAACGCCGCGCTGGATTACCTGAACCGCCTGCATGACATGTTCAACGGCGACTGGCTGCTGGCCCTGGCGGCCTACAACGCCGGTGAAGGCACGGTTAGCCGCGCCATCGAGCGCAACGAGCGCCTGGGCCTGCCGACCGACTACTGGAACCTGCCGCTGCCGCAGGAAACCCGCGACTACGTGCCCAAGCTGCTGGCCCTGTCGCAGGTGGTCAACACCCCAGCCGCCTACGGGGTCAACCTGAACCCCATTGCCAACGAGCCGTACTTCGAAGCCGTCGCCATCAACGACCGCCTCGACCTGTCCCGCGTGGCCGCCTTCGCCGACATCGACGAAGACGAACTGATCCAGCTCAACCCTGCCTTCAAGAAGCGCATGACCGTGGACGGCCCCCAACAACTGCTGGTGCCGACCGCCAAGGCGCAACTGCTCAGCGACCGCATGTCCAACCTCAAGCCCGAGGAACTGGTCAGCCTGCAACCGAACAAGGCCGTGTTCCAGGCCGCCCTGGCCGAGGCCAAGGCACCCGCGGCGCGCAGCTACCGGGTCAAGCGTGGCGACAACCTGGGCAGCATCGCCAAGGCCAACCGGGTGTCGGTCAAGCAATTGCAAAGCTGGAACCGCATCCGTGGCAACAACCTCAAGGTCGGCCAGGTCCTGGCCCTGCGTGGCGGCAGCGCGCCGAGCGCGGCAGCCAACCGCGTGGCCGACTCCAAGCAACGCTCCACCCAGTACAAGGTGCGTAAGGGCGACTCGTACTACCTGGTGGCCAAGCGTTTCAACGTCGAGATGAAGCACCTCAAGCGCTGGAACCCACGTACCGGGCATGCGCTCAAGCCAGGCCAGACCCTGACCGTCTACCTCGCGCGCTGATACCTCGATAGCGGGGCCAGCCCCCCTCCCACGCCAGTCACGATCAGCGTGGGAGCGGGCTGGCCCCACGATGCTTTGAAGGCTGAAGCAAAGCCCCGCGCCCTACCCTTTTTCCATTCCAGACAAGCTGTTACTGTACCCCGAACCAAGCCCAACGCCCTCTGGATCGGATGCCGACTTGATACGTCCCCTCCTGCTGTCACTCAGCCTGGCCTTGAGCTTCCCCGCCGTCGCGATGGTGAGCGAAAGCCACGGATACGCGCAGTTCGGCACGCTCAAGTACCCGGCCAGCTTTACCCACTTTGACTGGGTCAACCCGCAAGCCCCCAAAGGCGGCACGTTGCGGGCCATGGCCTTCGGCACCTTCGACACGCTCAACCCTTACACCTTCAAGGGCTCGAGCCCGGTCACCACGCCCAACTTCCTGCAGTACGGCATCAGCGAGCTGAACGAGCCGCTGATGGTCGGCACCGGCATGTACGACCCGTCCGGCGACGAACCCACCTCCAGCTACGGCCTGATCGCCCGCTCGGTCGAGTACAGCGAGGACCGCAGCTGGGTGGTGTTCAACCTGCGCCCCGAGGCGCGCTTCCATGATGGTGTGCCGATCACCGCGCAGGACGTGGCGTTTTCCTACCGCACGCTGCTCAAGGACGGCCACCCGATCTACCGCACCAACCTGCAGGAAGTGGCCCGGGTCGATATCCTCGGCCCGCTGCGCATCCGCTTCGTGTTCAAGCGCGCTGGCAACCCGCTGCTGATCCTGCGCCTGGGCGAGATGCCGGTGCTGCCCAAGCACTACTGGGCCAAGCGCGACTTCAAGGCCACCACCTTCGAACCACCACTGGGTAGCGGCCCGTACCGCATCACCGAGGTGCAGCCGGGCCGACGCCTGGTGTTCGAACGGGTGAAGAACTACTGGGGCAAGGACCTGGCGGTTAACCGCGGCAAGTACAACTTCAAGCGTGTCGAATACGAGTTCTACCGCGACGCCACCGTGGCCTTCGAAGCGTTCAAGGCCGGTGAATTCGACATCTACATCGAGCACCAGGCGAAGAACTGGGCCAACGGCTACAACTTCCCCGCCGTACGCCGTGGCGAGGTGATCAAGGCGCAGATTCCGCACAAGATCCCCACGCAAACCCAAGGCCTGTTCATGAACAGTCGCCGCGCCGCGTTCAGCGACCCACGGGTGCGCCAGGCGCTAGGCCTGATGCTCGACTTCGAGTGGACCAACCGCGCCCTGTTCAGCAGCGCCTACCGCCGCTCGACCAGCTATTACCCGAACAGCGACTTCACCGCCAGCGGCCTGCCCACCGGCAAGGAATGGCTGCTGCTCAAGCCATTCCGCGACCAGTTGCCGGACAAGCTGTTCACCGAGCCCTACCAGGTCAGCCACACCGACGGCAGCGGCATCAGCCGCCCCGCCCTGCGCCAGGCCCTGGCCCTGTTCGCCCAGGCCGGCTGGAAGCTCAACGGCCAGCGCCTGGTCGACAGCAAAGGCCAACCGTTCAGGCTGGAGCTGCTGCTGGTGAACCCCAACCTCGAACGCATCCTGCAACCTTATGTCGAAAATCTGGCCAGCATCGGCATCGATGCGCGCTTGCGCACCGTGGACCGCGCCCAGTACAAACAACGGCTCGACCAGTTCGATTTCGACATGATCCTGATGACCCTGAACCAGACCCTGAGCCCGGGCCTCGAGCAGTGGCTGTATTTCCACTCAAGCCAGGCCGCCACCAAGGGCAGCAAGAACTATGCTGGCGTGAAGGACCCGGTGGTCGACCACCTGCTCGACACCTTGCTCGCCGCCCGCAGCCGCGATGACCAGATTGCCGCCGCGCGCGCCCTGGACCGCGTGCTCTCATGGCAGTACTACATGATCCCCAACTGGTACCTCGACAATCACCGCCTGGCCTACCGCAACCGGTTCGCCTTCGTCATCACGCCGCCCTACACCCTCGGGCTGAACAGCTGGTGGATCAAGAAGCCTTCGGAGAAAGCCAAATGACGCCGACCCTGCGCCGCCTGGCCGCGAGCCTGCTGCTGACCTGCCTCACGCTCCCGGCCGTGGCCGCCCCGCAACACGCCCTGACCCTGTACGACGAGGCACCGAAATACCCGGCCAACTTCAAGCACTTCGAGTACGTCAACCCCGACGCACCGAAGGGCGGCACCTTTCGCCAGTCCAGCTTCGGCGGCTTCGACAGCCTCAACCCGTTCATCAACAAGGGCGTGCCCGCCGACAACGTCGGCGCCATCTACGACACCCTGATGCGCCAGAGCCTGGACGAACCCTTCACCGAGTACGGCCTGGTGGCCGGCAAGATCGAAAAGGCCCCCGACAACAGCTGGGTGCGCTTCTACCTGCGCCCCGAGGCACGCTTCCACGACGGCCACCCGATGCGCGCCGAGGACGTGGTATTCACCTTCAACGCCCTGATCAAGGACGGCGCGCCGCTGTACCGCCAGTACTACGCCGACGTCGCAGAAGTAGTCGCCGAAACGCCGCTCACGGTGCTGTTCAAGTTCAAGCACAACAACAACCGCGAGCTGCCGCTGATCCTCGGCCAGCTGCCGGTGCTGCCCAAGCACTGGTACCAAGGCCGCGACTTCGACCGCGGCAACCTGGAGATCCCGCTCGGCAGCGGCCCGTACAAGGTCGCCGAGGTGAAGGCCGGCCGCTCGATCCGCTACGAGCGGGTCAAGGACTACTGGGCCAAGGACCTGCCGATCAACCGCGGCTTCTACAATTTCGATGTGATGACCTTCGATTCCTACCGCGACAACACCGTCGCCCTCGAAGCCCTCAAGGCCGGCCAGTTCGACTACGGCCTGGAGGTGAGCGCGAAGAACTGGGCCACCGCCTACGACGTGCCCGCCGTGCGCGACGGCCGGCTGATCAAGGAAGAGCTGCCCAACGGCAACCCCGTCGGCATGCAGGGCTTCATCTTCAACCTGCGCAAGCCGATGTTCCAGGACATCCGCGTGCGCCACGCCATCAGCCTGCTGCTGGACTTCGAATGGACCAACAAGCAGCTGTTCAACGGCGCCTACACCCGCACCGGCAGCTACTTCGAGAACTCCGAAATGGCCGCCAGCGGCCTGCCCAGCCCCGCCGAGCTGAAGATCCTCGAGCCGCTGCGCGGCAAGGTGCCGGACGAGGTGTTCAACGGCGCCTTCCACAACCCGGTCACCGACGGCAGCGGCATGATCCGCGACCAGCAGCGCCAGGCCTACAAGCTGCTGCAGGAGGCCGGCTGGAAGGTCGTCGACGACAAGATGGTCGATAAAGACGGCAAGCCGATGACCATCGAGTTCCTGCTGGCCCAGACCCAGTTCGAGCGCGTGCTGCTGCCGTTCAAGCGCAACCTCGCGGACCTTGGCATCAACCTCGAGATCCGCCGCGTGGACGTGTCGCAGTACATCACCCGCCTGCGCTCGCGTGACTACGACATGATCGTCGGCGGCTTCGCGCAATCCAACTCGCCCGGCAACGAGCAACGCGAGTACTGGAACAGCGCCGCCGCCGACAACCCCGGCAGCCGCAACTTCATCGGCCTGCGCGACCCTGGCATCGACCAGCTGGTGGAGCAGTTGATCAACGCCGACTCCCGGCAGAGCCTGATCGAGCACTGCCGCGCCCTGGACCGCGTGCTGCAATGGGGTTACTACGTGATCCCCAACTGGCATATCAAGACCTGGCGCGTGGCCTACTGGAACCATATCGGCCACCCCGCCGTATCACCCAAGTACGACATCGGCATCGACACCTGGTGGATCAAGCCCGACGTCACGCCCGCGGTAAGCGAAGCCACCGTTCCGGAAGAGGCCAACTGACATGCTGGCTTATATCCTGCGGCGCCTGCTGCTGATCATCCCCACCCTGTTCGGCATCCTCATCATCAACTTCATCATCGTCCAGGCCGCCCCCGGCGGCCCGGTGGAACAGATGATCGCCAAGCTCGAAGGCTTCGAAGGCGCCACCAGCCGCATCGCCGGCGGCGGCGCCGAAGTCTCGGTGGCCGGCTCCAACTACCGTGGCGCGCAAGGCCTGGACCCGGCCCTGATCGCCGAGATCGAGCGCATGTACGGCTTCGACAAATCCGCGCCCGAGCGGCTGTGGATCATGGTCAAGAACTATGCCCAGCTGGACTTCGGCAACAGCTTCTTCCGCGACGCCAAGGTCATCGACCTGATCGCCGAGAAGATGCCCGTGTCCATTTCCCTCGGGCTATGGAGCACGCTGATCATGTACCTGGTGTCGATCCCGCTGGGGATCGCCAAGGCCGTGCGCCACGGTAGCCACTTCGACGTGTGGACCAGCTCGGCGATCATCGTCGGCTACGCCATCCCGGCGTTCCTGTTCGCCATCCTGCTGATCGTGCTGTTCGCCGGCGGCAGCTACTTCGACTGGTTCCCGTTGCGCGGGCTCACCTCCAACAACTTCGACGAGCTGAGCACCACCGGCAAGGTGCTCGACTACTTCTGGCACCTGGTGCTGCCCATCACTGCCCTGGTGATCGGCAACTTCGCCACCATGACCCTGCTGACCAAGAACAGCTTCCTCGACGAGATCAACAAGCAGTACGTGGTCACCGCCAAGGCCAAGGGCCTGAGCCGCACCCGCGTGCTCTACGGCCATGTGTTCCGCAACGCCATGCTGCTGGTGATCGCCGGCTTCCCCTCGGCGTTCATCGGCATCTTCTTCACCGGGTCCCTGCTGATCGAGGTGATCTTCAGCCTCGACGGCCTGGGCCTGATGAGTTTCGAAGCGGCGATCAACCGCGACTACCCGGTGGTGTTCGGCACCTTGTTCATCTTCACCCTGCTCGGTCTGGTGGTGAAGCTGATTGGCGACCTCACCTACACCCTGGTCGATCCGCGCATCGACTTCGCCAGCCGGGAGCACTGACATGGCCCTCTCCCCCCTCAACCGCCGGCGCTTCGAGCGCTTCAAGGCCAACCGCCGCGGCTGGTGGTCGCTGTGGATCTTCCTGGTGCTGTTCGTGCTCAGCCTGGGCGCCGAGTTCATCGCCAACGACAAGCCCATCGCCGTGCGCTACGACGGCGAGTGGTACTTCCCGGCCTTCAAGCGCTACCCGGAGACCACCTTCGGCGGCGAGTTCCCGCTGGAGGCCAACTACAAAAGCCCGTACATCCGCGAGTTGCTGGCCAAGAAAGACGCCTTCGTGCTGTGGGCGCCGATCCCCTACAGCTACCAGAGCATCAACTACGACCTGAAAGTGCCCGCCCCCGCGCCGCCCTCCACCGACAACCTGCTGGGCACCGACGACCAGGGCCGCGACGTGCTGGCCCGGGTGATCTACGGCTTCCGCATCTCGGTGCTGTTCGCCCTGACGCTGACCATCGCCAGCTCGATCATCGGCGTGATCGCCGGCGCCCTGCAGGGCTTCTACGGCGGCTGGGTGGACCTGGCCGGCCAGCGCTTCCTGGAGATCTGGTCCGGCCTGCCGGTGCTGTACCTGCTGATCATCCTCGCCAGTTTCGTGCAGCCCAACTTCTGGTGGTTGCTGGGCATCATGCTGCTGTTCTCGTGGATGAGCCTGGTGGACGTGGTGCGCGCCGAGTTCCTGCGCGGGCGCAACCTGGAATACGTGCGCGCCGCCCGCGCCCTGGGCATGCGCAACGGCGCGATCATGTACCGGCATATCCTGCCCAATGCGATGATCTCGACCATGACCTTCATGCCGTTCATCCTCACTGGCGCCATCGGCACCCTCACCGCCCTGGACTTCCTCGGCTTCGGCCTGCCCGCCGGCTCCCCCTCGCTGGGCGAACTGGTGGCCCAGGGCAAGTCCAACCTGCAAGCCCCGTGGCTGGGCATCAGCGCCTTCGCCGTGCTGGCGGTGATGCTGAGCCTGCTGGTATTCATCGGCGAATCCGCCCGCGACGCCTTCGACCCGAGGAAATGACATGAGCCAAGACACCCTGATCGAAGTCCGCGACCTGGCGGTGGAGTTCGTCACTGGCGAGCAGGTCAACCGCGTGGTCGACGGCATCAGCTTCGACATCCGCAAGGGCGAGACCCTGGCCCTGGTCGGCGAAAGCGGCTCGGGCAAGTCGGTGACCGCCCACTCGATCCTGCGCCTGCTGCCCTACCCCCTGGCGCGGCACCCGAGCGGCAGCATCCAGTACGACGGCAAGGACCTGCTGCACCTGGGCGAGAAGCCCATGCAGCGCATTCGCGGCAACCGCATCGCGATGATCTTCCAGGAGCCGATGACCTCGCTGAACCCGCTGCACAGCATCGAGAAGCAGATCAACGAGATCCTCTTGCTGCACAAGGGCCTCACCGGCAAGGCCGCCACGGCGCGCACCCTGGAGCTGCTGGAGCTGGTCGGTATTCCCGAGCCGCACAAGCGCCTGAAAGCCCTGCCCCACGAGCTGTCCGGTGGCCAGCGCCAGCGGGTGATGATCGCCATGGCCCTGGCCAACGAACCCGAACTGCTGATCGCCGACGAGCCCACCACGGCGCTCGACGTGACCGTGCAGTTGAAGATCCTCGACCTGCTCAAGTCGTTGCAGGCGCGCTTGGGCATGGCCCTGCTGCTGATCAGCCACGACCTCAACCTGGTACGCCGCATCGCCCACCGCGTGTGCGTGATGCAGTGCGGCAAGATCGTCGAGCAGGCCGATTGCGCCACGCTGTTCAGCAAGCCGCAGCATCCGTATACGCAGATGCTGATCAACGCCGAGCCCAGCGGCGCACCGGCTGCGAATGCCGAAGGTGCGCCATTGCTGGAGGTAAAGGACTTGAAGGTGTGGTTCCCGATCAAGAAGGGGCTGCTGCGCCGCACCGTGGACCATGTGAAGGCCGTGGATGGGGTGAACTTCAGCCTGCCACAGGGGCAGACGCTGGGGATCGTTGGCGAGAGTGGTTCGGGCAAGTCCACCTTGGGGCTGGCCATCTTGCGGTTGATTTCCAGCCAGGGCGGGATTCGCTTTCATGGGCAGAATCTTGAGGGGCTGAACCAGAAGGAAGTACGGCCGCTGCGGCGGGAGATGCAGGTGGTGTTCCAGGACCCCTTTGGCAGCCTGAGCCCGCGCATGTGCGTGGCGGATATCGTTGGCGAAGGGTTACGGATTCACAAGATCGGCACGCCGGCCGAGCAGGAAGCGGCGATTATCGCGGCGTTGGAGGAAGTGGGGCTGGATCCGCGGACGCGGCATCGGTATCCCCATGAGTTTTCCGGCGGGCAGCGGCAGCGGATTGCGATTGCTCGGGCGTTGGTGTTGAAGCCGGCGTTGATTCTGCTGGATGAGCCGACCTCGGCGCTGGATCGGACGGTGCAGCGGCAGGTGGTTGAGTTGCTGCGGAATTTGCAGGTTAAGTACAACCTGACTTATCTGTTCATCAGTCATGACCTGGCGGTGGTCAAGGCGTTGAGTCATCAGTTGGTGGTGATAAAGCATGGGCAGGTAGTGGAACAGGGGGATGCGGGGGAAATTTTTCATGGGCCGAAGCATGGGTATACGAAGCAGTTGTTGGAGGCTGCTTTTTTAGGAAATTAAGCGCAACCTCAAAGGACGTAGTAAAAACCTAGTCGGCACACATAAAGTAACACCCATCAAACAACCTTGCTTTACCTCGACAGGGGGCCACCAACAGCCCCCGAACCCACCACCAAAACATAATTTAAACAAACTCAACAAAGCATCGAACAGCAATGCCGCAAGCAAATCAGAAACAACTAAACCCTACAAGTCAAAAGAACACAGAACTCTCAATTATTACCCCCAACGCCATCTTTATATAACTCTTTCATCTCACCCGACACCTTAGCAATTTTTTCATCGACGTCATGCTCATAAGAAATAGGCCTAACAATATTGAGCGCCATAAACAAATAATAAATAGCCCCCATATAACCAACCACACTTAAAGGGCCTAAGACAAAATCAAACGCCATACCCAACACCAACCAAATCAAACCCTTTATGACATGCCGAGAAGCTCTCATCCACATCAAGGCCGCAAAGCTACCTTGTTCCGAAATCTCACCTGCCTTTGATGCTTTTAGCCGAATATGCTGTTCTCGCAGCTGACTAAGCCGAGATCGCTTTGAAACCAAACGAAAGCTATTAAGGCAGTAGCCCGTACATTTTTGCCCGATGTAAAGCACTAGCGCGAACAGAGCAGAGCCCATAGCGCCCTGAACAATCACCGGAAAATCTTGGATTGACTCAAGCAACCCTGCCATCACAAACTCCTCACCAGACCAAATAGATAGATTCTGCCTAAACTACTCAACAAAAGAAAGACCCCGAAGATTTTCATCGCATCCCAAGCCATCCTTTAATCCCCTACCTGAGGGACTACCAGACTTTTCCCCTTCCTTGTAGTCCATTTCCTAAATATCCTATCGCTGCCTTTTTTCCGTTGCGACCCGTCAGGCTTCATCCTAGTCTCGGCAAGTCGCTGAACTCAGCGATCGACTTTGACAGGTCGCAACGGTATTAAGCATACGGCTAGCCCTCAATGGTAGCTGTACGTGCGGGCACGCTTGCGTGCGCCGGAACTTTGCTTATTCCGCCGGTCTGTCAACCCACGTACAGCTGCCACCCTTCTGTTTGACAGCAGAAAGGTGGCAGTCCCCAGAAGGAATAAGAAGATGCTAAAGATCGTCCCCGATCCACCCCACAACCACCACTCCCTCGAAGACACCATCATCCAGGCCACGGAGTACGCCCTGTGCGCGCAGACCGTGGCGCATCAGGCTGTTCTGCTGCATCCCAAATCGCCCGTGTCGATTCTGGTCATGGCCGCGATGCATGAAATGGAGGCGCTGCGGGTGCTGCTCGAATCAGCGTTGATTCAGGTGCAGATGCCGCAGGTGGAGCCTCGCACACTGCACTAGGCCGTTAGCCATGGGTTGCCTGGGCTGGCCTCATCGCCGGCAAGCCGGCTCCCACAGGGGATCGGCGTGATTGCGCGGCAGATGCTGTGTAGCTGATAGCGGATCTAACTGTGAGAGCTCGCCCAGGCACCGATCATTTCAGGGAGATTGAGCAATGAGCACAGACGACACCACGCCCCACACCACCGTGGGCAAGACCCGGTTCTACCAGGGTGAAGGGCATACCGACCCGCTGTTCTGCATCGAACCCGGCATCCCTTGCCAGCACGCACGGGAACAGGCTTCGGAGTTGATGGGCTGCGTGTGCGACCTGACCATCACCGGGATCATGGAGGAAAAATCTCAGCTGATCTGGGCATCGTATTACCTGAGCGCGCTGGCCAAGGCGCTGATGGATGATGCGGAGCTGGGGATGAAGCACTGACTTCACAGGTGCATGGGGCCGCTTTGCGGCCCCTTCGCAGTACAAGGCCGCTCGACACGGGTTAGGCTTTGGGGACATCAGTTCGGGATACGTCCATGGAATGTCATATCCGTCGCGCTAAGCGCGAAGACGCACAAGCCATTAGCCGCCTCGTGATCGCGGCGCTGCACGAATCCAACTCACAGGATTACCCGGCAGAGGTGATCGCCCAGGTAGAGCAGAGCTTTTCACCTGCGGCGGTCAGTGCCTTGCTCGATAGCCGGTTGGTGTTCGTGGCGGTCAAGCAGAACGATCTGCTGGGGACGGCAAGTCTCGATGGGGAGGTCGTCAGGACAGTGTTTGTCGCGCCGATCCATCATGGGGAAGGTATCGGCAGGCAGCTGATGAAGGCTATCCACACAGCGGCGATCAGGGCTGGCGTCAGCGCATTGCGCGTTCCTTCGTCCATCACAGCCCAAGGCTTCTACGCGCGGCTGGGGTATCGGAAGCTTCGTGATGAATTCCATGGTGTAGAGCGCACCATTGTCATGGAAAAGCCCACGCTGACCATTTCGGAAGCGGCACACGCGCTCAACGTTTCTTGCGAGTATCTGGCAAAGCAGTTGGACGAGGGGGCAATCCCTCATACCTGCGTCGACGGTGAGCGGGGTATCACGTTCCCCGACCTGATTGCCTACAAAGACAGGCATGACGCGATCAGCCAGACCTGACATTGGCATCGTCAGGCGTTTCCTGTATTACAACGGCTCAGCACCTCGTTTCAAGGACATCCCATGCACCATCGCCTCACCGCCCTCTGCCACCAAGCCAGCTGTTCGCGCAGCGCCTGTGCCTGGCTGGCCATCGATGACGTACCCATCGAGATCTGGCTTGCCAAGCACCTGGACCAACCTGACTTGGAACGCAGCGGCCTGTCCTTGATGTGGTTATTGGACGAGGAAGAAGACGCCCTGGCCAACCGGCGCATCATCCCGGCTGCGGACGGCACCTCTACCCTGGTACCGCTGCTGGTGTGCAGCGACGACATGGACTTCGACTGCTTGCACTGATGACCGAACAGGTGATCGACGACGATACCGTGCACTGGCGGCGGTTCGGGCACAGCGCCACTGGCGGGCTGGAAGTGGGTGCTTCCACGCACTGGGACCCAGACAGCAAGCCGGTGAGCTTCGCGCTCAGTGATTTCAACCAGGCACTGACCGAGCACAAACGGCTGATCAAGGGCTGCATCGGTAGCGCGGGCTAAACCTGGTTCTGTGCAGCAACAGCAAGGCAAACGCCGCGCTGCCGATCAAAGGCCACCCCAGGAACAGCAACGACTCCGGCAACCAGGCGAGGATCGCCAGATTCGCCACCGTGCCGCACGCCAGCCCCGCCCAGGCAGAGCGGGCCCACGCTGGTGGGCGCGTGCTTTGCAGGAAGTGCCGATAAAGCCGTAGCCCTGTGTATACGCCCCACAAGCCCATCGCAGTGACGATGACCAGCCCCATACGGGTCAGTTGGTAATCCCAAGGGTCATCGAAGCCGTTGTAGATCATCCCAGGGAGCAAGACCACGGCGAACAGGCCCCAGTATCCCGTAACCAACAACACGGGAAGTACCACGCACAAGCCCAGCAGCCGTACAGCCAGTTTTTTGAATATCGAAGGGGTATCACTCACACCAACATCCTTGTCATTTGAGCATCGGCTACCGCAGCCGACTCAGCGCTTGCCCAACATCGCCTGACGCTCCCGCCAGATCTCCTGCACGAACGGATCCGTCACCCCATACAACCCATGCCCACGGCGAATGATCAGATTGGCCGCCAGCAGGTCGTTGGCCACGGGCTGCACTTCTTCCACCCGCACTTCACGCCCGACGACCTTCGAGTACTGCGCCGCCGCCTCGGCGGAGAACACCCCGCGTGTCTCGCCGTCCACCGAGGCGATGCGGGCGAAGATGGCCTGGGCCAGCACGCCCAGTTCCTCGACTTTCATCAGCTCCAGGTCCGCCGCCGCCGAACGCAGTGTGGCGGCGATCACCGGCAACACCACATCCGCTCCAGAAGCCAGGCTGGGCGAATGAATCAACTGGCGCAGGGCGCGGATGAACTCTTCGGGGCGGCTGCCCAGCGTCTGGAACGCCTCGGTCGCCACCGCCAGCGAAGGCAGGTTGTCGAGGCCATCGGCTGCAAGCCGTTCAAGCCAGAACGCCACATAGTCCGCGCCCAGTACCGGATAGGCCACGTTGGTGGCGCCGGCGAAGGCCTGGTTACGCCGGGCGGTCAGCTCGTTGACCATCGCCCGGTGCGAGCCGGTGCCGATGAACAGGAAATGCCCAGCCGGGGCTGGGCGTGGGTTGATGGCGTCACGCGCGGCCTTCAGCGCCAGCATCATCTGCTGCCCGTCTTCGGTGGTGATGGCGTGCTGCACTTCGTCGACGATCAGCACCACATTGGCCTTAGCCTGGTCTACCACCTCGCCCAGGGCCTGGGCCAAGGTCACGCCGCCCGCCTCGCCCAGGGTGTCGAGGTTGAAGCCGAACTTGAACCCGGCCAGCTCCACCTCGGCGCCGCGCAGGGCCCTGAGCCGCTGCATGAACGACGACGCCGGCGTCTGCAGCTCGCGCAGGGCCTTGCGCACGGCGGCGAGCACCAGTTGCACCGGGCTGGTCTGGGTGTCGCTCCACAGGTCGACGTAGATCACCAGCGCGCCCTTGGCCTCCAGCGCCGGGATCAGGTCGTTCCTGAGGAAGGTGGTCTTGCCGGTGCGCCGCAGGCCAGACAGGAACAATCCGGAACGCAGGCCGATATCCAGCGCGGACGGCTCGAGCAGTTGCCGGGCCATGTCGGCCGCCAGTTCAGGTCGCAGGAAGATGTCAGCCATGGGTTTATCCGCAATTATTCCATGGCAATAATTATTGGCCTGGAATAATTCAATGTAAAGCCACGGCTGAGTACACTGGTATGACGAGCAACGTGGCCAACCCGATCAGGCACAGTACGCCCACGCCATAGCTCAGCGTCCGCCAGGGCTGGAGCCGCGCCAGGTAGGTCACCGTATGCAGCACCCGCGCCACGGTGAACATGCCACTGAGCCAAGCGGTGCTGGCTGCAGGCGCGTCGAGCGCAACCGCAAGCCCGGCCAAGGCTATGAACATCGGAATATTCTCCAGGTCATTGCGCCAAGCCTGCGCGGCGCGCGTGACTTGCGGTAGTTCAGAGGGAGAAGCCGAGCGTCTGAACACTGCCGCATCCTCGCTGTTGGTGAAGGCCAGGAAACGCAGACGGAAGTAACCCTGGTAGCAGGAAATCGCCAGCATCTTGATGAACAGCACCACCACGCAACAGGCATAGACCGACAGGGCGACGTTCATTGCCCGTACCTCGGCATGCCACCCTTGACCACGATGTACAGCAGCGGCCCCATGCAGACGAACACCAGCGTCAGCAGCACATAGGGCATGACGCCAAGCAGCGAACCGCCGCGCTTGCGGTGGTCGCTGACCATCCAGACGCAGCCCAGCCCGGCCATCATGTACAGGTCGATAACCACCTGCGCGGTGTCCGGCCGGGACATCAGTTCCAGGCCAAAGGCAATCAGTGATTGCTCCGCAATCACCATGGTCCAACCGGTGTAAAGGGCAAACAACAGCAACAGCGGCAGCGCGATCCATTCAGCTCTCATGGTCGAATTCCATACCTGTCGATCTGGCGGGCGAAGTTGGCCTCACGGTAGTGATACAGTCGCCTGCGCAGCAATGACCTCACAGGTCATGAACGCTTCAGCCAAGGACAGCCAGAGTCGCAGCATGAGCCCTCTTCCCTTCCACACCCCGCACCCGCCCACCGCCACCGATGCGGGCGCGCATCTGCGCCGCCTGCGGCGCCAGGCCGGGCTCAGCCAGCTCAACCTGGCGTTGCTCGCCGGTGTTTCGCAACGCCACCTGAGCTGCGTGGAAACCGGCCGCGCCAAGGCCAGCCCCGGCACCCTGCATGCCCTGCTCAGCGCGCTGCAGGTGCCGCTTGAGCACTGCAACGAAGTGTTCCTCGCGGCGGGCTATGCACCGCGCTACATGGCCTCTGCAGCGGACGCTCCGGCCATGAAGATGGTGCACGACGCCGTGGAGCACATCCTGCAGGCCAACAACCCCGCCCCGGCCATCGTCATCGCCAGCAACTGGGACATCACGGCGGCCAATGCCAGTGCCGGACTGTTGTTCGCAATGGCCAGCGTAGCGACCACCAGCACCTCGGGCCTCAACCTGCTGGACACACTGCTGCGCCCGGGCGGGCTGGGGGATCATCTGGTCAATGCAGACGAGATACGGGCGATTGCCTGGCAGCGGGCGGCCAGGGAGGCTGTGAGCAATCCTGACCTGGCCAGACTACTGCAAGACTTGCCCGTGCCCCCCGCGCTGGCGGCCGATACGCCGATGTCTCCAGTGGTGCTGACCCGGGTGCGCACTGCCGAGGGTGAGCTGCGCTTCCTGTCCACCTTCACCACCTTCGGCATGCCGCAGGACATCACGGTGGCGTCGCTGCGTATCGAGCACCTGGTGCCCACCGACAGCGAAACATGGCAAGTCATGACGGCGGCCTATCAACGGGTGATCCGCAACGCCGAGATTTGAGTGACAATCGCGGCGTCAGGACTCGATGAACCTCAATGCCAACCTTCTCGACAAGCAAGTGCTGGCGACCAGGCCGATACGCATGGAATCAAGCCTGTGCCGCCTGCCCCGCCACCGCCCCGCCCTCCAGCACCATGCCCTCGCGCATCCGCTGCGCATCCCGGCTGAAACACCGCGAAGCCGCCAGCAGGAACACCATGGTCAGCATCAGCGCCACGGGTATCAGGTACATCGCGTCATGCAGCCCCTGTGCCTTGAACGCCTCGCTCATCAGCCCCTCACCCGCCGCCGTCATCGCCGCCACGGCGAAGTGGTCCGACAGCCCGCCGACCACCACCGGCCCTAGCCCGCCGCCCAGCAGGTACAGCCCGGCGAAGAACAGGGCCATGGCCGTGGCCCGCAAGCGCGGTTGCACCACGTCCTGGATGGCGGTGTACACGCAGGTATAGAAGTTGTACGAGAACAGCCAGCCAATGCCGAAGACCGCCACGAACACGCCCAGCTCGATGCGCCCGGCATGCAGTGCCCAGGCGGTGCACAGGGTGGCCGCCAACATACTCAGCGCGGCAAACACCAGGCGGCCATTGGCAAAGCGTTGGTGCACCTTGTCGGCCACCCAGCCACCGAGGGTCAGGCCCACCAGGCCGCTGAGGCCAACGATCAGCCCGGTGGCCACTGCGGCGTCGTGCAACGACAATGCGAAGTAACGCTGCAGCATCGGCACCATGAACGAGTTGCAGGCGTAGGTGGAGAAGTTGAAGGTCAGCCCCGCCAGCACCAGCCAGGCGAAGGTGGGCACGCTGAGCACCCGGCGCAGCGGGCGGTCGAGCGGGGTCTGGGCGATGGCCACAGTCTCCGCCGCACCGCGCGCGGGTTCGCGGATCATGAAGATGAACAGCGCCAGCAGCACGCCGGGCACGGCGGCGATGAAGAAAGGCGCCCGCCAAGTGCCGAAAGCCTCGACCATTGCACCGATTGTGAAGAACGCCAGCAACAGGCCCAACGGCAAGCCAAGCATGAAGATGCCCATCGCCCTTGCCCGCCGCCCGGCGGGGAACAGGTCGCCGATCAGCGAGTTGGCGGCAGGCGCGTAGCTGGCCTCGCCGATGCCCACGCCCATGCGCACCAGCAGGAAGCTCCAGAAGCTGCCGACCATGCCGTTGACCGCCGTCAGCCCGCTCCAGGCCAGCAGACCCCAGCCCATGAGCTTGCTGCGTGAACCCGTGTCGGCGATACGTGCCAGCGGCAGGCCGGCGATGGCATAAACCAGGGTGAAGGCGGTGCCGATGATGCCGATCTGGAAGTCGCTCAGGTGCCACTCCAGGCGGATCGGCTCGATGACGATGGCGGGGATGGTGCGGTCGAAGAAGTTGAACAGGTTGGCCAGGAACAGCAGGAACAGGATGCGCCAGGCGTTGGACGCTTGGGGGGCGGTGGGCATTGTCGGGTCCCTCATCATTGTTTTTCGGGGCGTCCAGCACGCCTTGTGCAATCTAGAGGCGGATGCAGTGACCGTCTGCCAACATTGATCGCGCTTATAGCGGTTGATGGGTTTTGCCAGGGAGGGCTGCCAGTGCACTCGGGCCTGCACGAACTTCATCCCTGCCAAGGTACGGGAGTGCTAACGTAAGCGGCCATGCCGCCGGCCTCGGCGTGCAGCGTCGTGGCCACCCTCGATACCCCATTCTGAAATTGGTAGTTCCCATGCCCGTTGCTGATTCAGCACTGATCATCTGGTCGGTCGCGGCCCTGGCCACCGCCCTGGTCATCGTTCGCCCCGGTCGCGTGCCGGAATACGTCTGGGCGCTGGGCGCCGCGGTGCTGCTGACGACCTGCGGGCTGATCCCTTGGCGCATGGCATTGTCGGCCGTGGCCAAAGGTGGCGATGTCTACATGTTCCTGGTCGGCATGATGGTGCTGGCCGAACTGGCGCGCCAGGAGGGATTGTTCGACTGGCTGGCCAGGTACGCGGTGCAGCACGCCAAGGGTTCCGGCCAGCGCCTGTTCGACCTGGTGTTCCTGGTCGGTACCCTGGTCACGGTGTTCCTGTCCAACGACGCCACCGCCGTGGTGCTGACGCCGGCCGTGTACGCGGCATGCAAGGCGGCCAAGGCCGAGCCGCTGCCCTACCTGTTCATCTGCGCCTTCATCGCCAATGCCGCCAGCTTCGTGCTGCCCATCTCCAACCCGGCCAACCTGGTGGTCTTCGGCAGCCAGATGCCGCCGCTGCTGGAGTGGCTGCGCCAGTTCAGCCTGCCGTCGCTGGCGGCCATCGCCGCGACCTACCTGATGCTGCGCCTGACCATGCGCAAGCGCATCCGCCAGCCGCTGGCCGTGGCCATCGAGCTGCGCCCCTTGTCAGCCGGCGCCCGGCTTTGCGCGCTGGGCCTGATGTTCACCGGCGCCCTGCTGTTGACGGTATCGGCACTGGACGTGCCGCTGGGGCTGCCGACCTTTTGCGCAGGCATGGCCACGGTCGGGCTGATCCACCTGCGCCAGCGGCGCAGCCCGGCGCCGTTGCTGCGCCATGTGGCCTGGGGCGTGCTGCCGCTGGTCGCGGGCCTGTTCGTGCTGGTGGAGGCGGTGGCCCATACCGGCGTGATCGAACGGCTCGCGCATATGCTGGCGGCCCTGGCGCAGCAGTCGCCGGGCACGGCGAGCTGGGCTGCGGGATTGACCGCCGCCGTGGCCGGCAACCTGATGAACAACCTGCCCACCGGCCTGATCGCCGGCTCCATCGGCCAGCTGGTCGAGCTGCCCCGGCAGACCAACGCCGCCTTGCTTATCGGTGTCGACCTGGGGCCGAACCTGTCGATCACCGGTTCCCTGGCCACGCTGCTGTGGCTGGTGGCGATCCGACGCGAGGGCGAGCATGTCGGCGCGCTGAGCTTCCTGCGCCTGGGCGTGCTGGTAATGCCCCCGGCACTGGTGGCGGCACTGGTGCTGCTGGCGGTCTGAGCTCCTTTCAAGGTGTTCGCCGCGAAGGCTTCTGCGCCTGTGGGATCGAGCGCCGCCCGCGCGGCGCATCGCGGATGAATCCGCTCCTACATTTGTTGCAACGTGGCCATGCCGGATAGGCCATGGTTGTAAGCCTTTCGCGCTCGCCGCGATGTTTCGGTGGGCATTGCCGGCGCCCCACCTGTCTCAAGACGTGCGCCAAGGCTGGCAACCATTGCCTGACAGGTTCGGTACGTTGCAACAAATGTAGGAGCGGATTCATCCGCGATGCGCCGCGCGGGCGGCGCTCGATCTCATAGGCGCTGCAAGGATTGCGGCGAACACCTGGAGGCCCTCACTCGGTCAATAGCCCCCGCACCCCAAGATCTTGAACGGGCGGGCTCTGAGCCCGGCCTTCAGAACACCACCGAACGCCGCTGCTCGGCCGTCGCCACCACCCTGCCGCGCTTGAGCACCATCAGCCGCGCCGGCAGGTCGAGGATCACATCGCTGACACGGTGGGTATCCATCAGCACCAGGTCCGCGTCGTTGCGCACCGCCAGGCCATGGTGCTGCAACCCCAGGGCCTTGGCCGGGTTGCTGGTAAGCATCGGCAGCACCGTGGCCTGGTCGTCCGCCCCGCCCAGGTGGCAGGCGGGGATGGCCAGTTGCGCGATGTGCAGCAGGTCGCCGGTACCGTAGGGGGTGAAGGCATTGCGGATGTTGTTGGTGGCCAGGCACACGTTCACCCCGCCATCGCGCAACGCCCGCACCGGGGTCAAGGTGCGCCGTACATTGTGGCTGTCGCCGCGGGCGCCCAGGTGCAGGTCGGTGGCAGGCAGGCACATCACGCTGATGCCGGCTTCGCGCAGCAGCGCGATGATGCGCGCCTGGCGCGCTGGCTCCACGGCCGCCAGGCTGGTCAGGTGGCCGACGCTGACGCGCCCTTGGTAGCCCGCGGCGAGGGTCCGGCGGGCGACGTATTCGATGGTCATGTGCTCGGCGTCGTCGGCGAAGTCCTGGTGCAGGTCGATGTCCTTGCCGTAGCGTTGGGCCAGGTCGAAGACGAAATCGATGTGCTCCAGGGGCGAGACGTCGTTGTAGGGAATGCCGCCGACCACATCGGCGCCCCTCTCCATGGCCTCGACCATCATCTCTTTCATGCCGGGCAGTTTCAGGATGCCTTCCTGGGGAAACGCCACCACCTGGATATCGATAACATCACGCAAGGTTTCGCGCAGTTCCAGGACCACGTCCAGGCCGGTAAAACCCTGGGCCGGATCGAACTCGGCGTGGGCGCGCACATGGGTGGTGCCGGCCTGCACCAGGGCACGCAACACCTGCACAGAGCGCTCGCGAATATCGTCACGGGTCAGGGTGGGCTTGAGCGCCGCAGTGACGGCGATCGCTTCCTTCAAGGTGCCGGAGCGGTTGGCCTTGCGCTGCATGACATTGGCTTTTTCCAGGTGCAGGTGGGCTTCGACGAAGCCGGGGACCAGGACATTGCCGTTGCCCTGGATTTCCTGTTTTGCCGTCGCCGTGATCGTCTGGGCGATATCGGTGATCTTGCCGTCGTGCACGGCCACATCCATCAAGGGTTTTGCATCGTCGATGCGGACATTTCTGAAGATCAGGTCCATGCCGTCGCCCCTGTCTGGGATCAATAGCCTGCGTGGAAATGGCCCGGGCGTCGTACGGCGCCCGGGCCATTTCCCTAAGGGCGAATCAGAACGGCTTGGTCGGCAGGTACTTGCCATCCAGGGTGATCACCGCGCGGGAACCACCTTCCGGATCGTCGACCTTCTTCACGTCGAGCTTGAAGTTGATGGCGCTGATGATGCCGTCGCCGAACTTCTCGTGGACCAGTGCCTTGAGGGTGGTGCCGTACACCTGCAGCATCTCGTAGAAGCGGTAGATGGTCGGGTCGGTCGGCACGCCGCCTTGGATGCTGCCGCGCAGTGGCACGGTCTGCAGCAGGGCGATGCCATCGGCGTCCAGGCCGAGCTTGTCGCCCACCACCTGGGCAGCGCTGGCCGGCAGCGGGTGCTGGCCCAGCAGAGCGGCAGTGACGAAGGCTTCGGACAGGCCGGTGCCGTCGGTGATCTGGGCGAACGACAGATCCTTGCGGGCCTTGGCCAGGAGGATGACTTCGCTCAGGGCAAGGCGGGCGTTCTGGCTGATTTGCGACTGGATCATGGTGTATCTCCTTGGGTTTGAAAGAGGTTCAGGCAACGTGCCTGGAGGGGTGGGAAACGGCGTTGACGTCAGGGTTCTGCGCCAGGGCCACGAACTGGCCGGTGCGCCCATCGAAGGCGTCGATGCGGCCGCTTTCGATGTCGTAGATCCAGCCATGCAGGCGCACGCGGCCCTCTTCCAAGGCCAGGCGCACCGAGGGGTGGGTCTGGATATTGGCCAGCTGGGCGATCACGTTCTCGCGCACCATGGCCTCGACCTTGGCCTGCGGGCTGTGGTGCTGGCGCGCCTCGTTGACCACCCGGGCGGAGTCGGCGTAGCGCAGCCAGCCGGCCACGGCAGGCATATGGTCCAGGCACTTGCAGGTGGCGATGGCGGTCATGGCGCCGCAGTCGGAGTGGCCGCAGAGGACGATGTCGGCCACTTGCAGGGCGGCGACGGCATATTCGACCGAGGCCGATACGCCGCCGGGCTCAGGGCCGTAGGAAGGCACGATGTTGCCGGCGTTGCGGATGACGAACAGGTCGCCGGGTTCACGCTGGGTGACCAGTTCGGGCACCAGGCGGCTGTCGGAGCAGGAGATGAACAGCGCCCGGGGGCTTTGCTGGGTGGCCAGGTCCTTGAACAGCTTGACCCGCTCGGGGAAGGCGTCGCGCTGGAACTTCAGAAAACCGTCGATGATGTCTTTCATGGCTGCTTGCCTCAATTTCGCGGTGTGTTGAGGCAAAGGTTACGCAGCGCATTACATAAGGTAAAAGTCTCATTTATGATGAAGCGCATCAGATTATCTTATGGAAACAGTCATGCTTGCCCGGCACCTCCAGTACTTTCTCGCAGTGGCGCAACACCACAGTTTCACCCGCGCCGCAGCGGCGCTGCATGTCTCCCAGCCGGCGCTGTCACAACAGGTCAGGCAACTGGAGGAAAGCCTTGGCGCGCAGTTGTTCGACCGTTCCGGGCGCAGCACGCGGCTGACCGATGCCGGGGATGTCTACCTGCGCTATGCCAAGCGGGCGGAACAGGAACTGCTGGAGGCCAGGCGCGCCATCCATGACGTGGGCGACCTGAGCCGAGGATCGCTGCGGGTGGCGGTAACGCCGACCTTCACCAGCTACCTGATCGGCCCGCTGGTCGAGGCCTTCCATGCGCGTTACCCCAACATCACCCTGAACCTGCGCGAAATCGCCCAAGAGCGCATGGAGGAGCTGTTGCAGGCCGATGAGCTGGATGTCGGCATCGCCTTCGATGAGGTCCACAGCCAGGACATCGACAGCCGCCCGCTGCTGGTGGAAACCCTGGCGCTGGTGGTTGGTCGCGCACATCCGCTGGCCACTGCCCGCAGCATTGGCCCGCAGGCGCTCAACGACGAGTCGCTGATATTGCTCAGCGCCGAGTTCGCCACGCGCGAGCAGATCGAGCGCTATTTCCGCCAGCACGGTATACGCCCACGGGTGCGGATGGAGGCCAACGCGATTGGCGCGGTGATCGAAGTGGTACGCCGCACGACACTGTCGACCTTGCTGCCCGCCAAGCTCGCCCTGGCCCATGATGACCTGACCGCCATTGCCCTGGACCCTCTGCGCCTGCAGCGCACCGCAGTCTTGATGCAACGCAGGGGCGCCTATCAGAGCGCGGCAGCGCGGGCTTTCATCGAAGTGGCAACGTCAGTGGCGGCACGCCTGGAAATCGGCGACAGCGCAGCCGGTATTCAGCTCAGCTGAGCGATCAACACCGCATTGGTGTAGATCAGGCTGCCATCGCTGGCCCGATGCCCGACCAGGTGGAACTGGCCACGCTCGTCGTCGCTCAGGTAGACGCGCAGGCGGCAGTCCGACAACGGGCCGTAGCCCTCGGGCAACACCAGGTTCAGGCTGTCCATGTCGACATCCACCATCGCCTCGGGCTCGTGGCTCTGTTGCAGGCGCTCCTCGGCCTGCTCCAACTTGCGGTGGTTCACACCCTGGATGTCGAAGTGGATATCGCCCACCGGGGTGGACCTGCGATCACCCTCAGCTTTGAACCAGCCTTCGATCGTCAGCGTACTCATGGCGATTCCTCATGCTGTGGAGCATTTTCGATCACTGCTGATGGGGTTGACCTTGGCGTGGCTGAGAACGTTCCAATCGGTCGCCCGACCGCTCAGGCGCCTTGCGCCAAGGCCGCCTCCATTGCCCTGGCCTGCACCCGCAGCGCCTGGCAGAACGGCTCCAGCACCACTGACGCCGGCCGCAGCTCTGGCCGGATCAGCATCACCTGGTACGGCACCGACAGGCTCAGGCGGCGGATCGCCAGCCCAGCCTGCCCCGCTTCCAGCCCGCTCAGCGGGTTGATGATCGCCACCCCCAGCCCCTGGCGGACCATGGCGCACACCGAGGCGGCGCTGGTGGTCTCGATGATCGTGCGCCGGTTCACGCCGGCCTCGCGGAAATGCCGGTCGAGTTGCTGGCGGTAGCTGTCCAGACTGGCAAGGTTGATGAAATCGACCTCATGGAAGTCCTGCAACTGGAGTACCGGCTTGGCCAGCAAGGGGTGCTGCGCGGGCAACACACAGACCATGTCGGCGTTGAACAACAGCTCGCCGACCGCACCCCGCGGCACTTGCGCGGTTTCGGTCAGGCCGAGGTCGTGCTGCTGGGCGACCAGCGACTCCTCCAACAACGGCGACTCCTGGGCGGTGATGCTCAGGCTGACCCCAGGATGATGCTGGTGAAACGCCTTGCAGGCCTTCGGCAGCAGGGTTTGCGAGAACAACGGCAGGCAGGTGACGGCCAGCCGGCCCTGCTCGAAATTGCGGATGGCCTGGGCGAAGCGGTCGATGCGCTCGAGGCCGACGAAGGCACGCTCGACTTCCTCGATCAGCAGCAAGGCCTGGGCACTGGGCACCAGGCGCCCGCCTTCGCGCTCGAACAAACTCAGGCCGGTGACCTGCTCCATGCGCGCCAGCTCGCGGCTGACCGTGGGCTGCGAGGTGAACAGCAGGCGCGCGGCGCCAGTGACACTGCCGGCGGCCATGATGGCGCGGAAAACTTCGATATGACGAATGGAAAGTCGCATGGCTGCAACAAGACCTGTGCGTAACCAGAAACCTGGAGGGGTTGCTACATATCAGATATGAATTACCTTCAGAACAATAGCTATTTTTCTGAATCACTAAAACTGCCTCACCATCGGCGTATCCAAAACAAGGAACGCCACCATGACCACCACCCTCCTGGCCGATGCCGTCCGCCAGCACGGCTCGCCGCTGTGGGCCTACGACGCCCAGACCATCCATCAACGCATCGACCAGCTCAAGCAGCACTTCGACACCGTGCGCTTCGCGCAGAAGGCCAACCCCAACCTGCACGTGCTGCGTCTGATCCGCGAACGCGGCCTGGTGCTCGACGCGGTCTCCCTGGGAGAAATGGAACGCGCCTTCGCCGCTGGCGCATCGGTGGGCGGCGAGCCGGCCGGCGTGGTGCTGACCTGCGACGTGCTGGACCAACCAACCCTGGCGCGGGTCGTGGAGACTGGCATCGAGGTCAACGCCGGCTCCATCGACATGCTCCGCCAGCTCGGCGAGCGCTCCCCCGGCCACCGGGTGTGGCTGCGCATCAACCCCGGCTTCGGTCATGGCCACAGCCGCAAGACCAACACCGGCGGCGAGAACAGCAAGCACGGCATCTGGCATGAGCAATTGCCCGAGGCCCTGGCCTGCGTGAAGCAGCACGGCCTGCACCTGGTGGGCGTGCACATGCACATCGGCTCGGGGGTGGACTACGCACATCTGGAACAGGTGGCCGGAGCCATGGTCGGGCTGATCGGCCGCCTGGGCATGGATATCGAGGCCTTCTCCATCGGTGGCGGGCTGTCCACCCCCTACCGCGACGGCGACCAACCGGTGGACCTCCAGCGCTACGCCCACACCTGGGCGGTGGCCCGCTCGGAAATCGAGGCGATGCTCGGCCACTCCGTACGCATGGAGATCGAGCCGGGGCGCTTCCTGGTGGCCGAGTCCGGCTACCTGGTGGCCGAGGTGCGCGCGGTCAAGCAGATGGGCGAGCGCCACTACATCCTGGTCGACGCCGGTTTCAACGACCTGATGCGCCCGGCCATGTACGGCGCCTACCACCGCATGAGCCTGTTCGATGCCGTGGGCCGACCAGTGAGCCGCCCGCTGCAACCGACCGTGGTGGCGGGGCCGCTGTGCGAGTCGGGAGATGTGTTCACCCAGGACGACGAAGAGCTGACCCCCCAGGACCTGCCCCAGGCCAAGGTCGGTGACCTGCTGGTGATTCACGATGCGGGGGCGTATGGCGCGTCCATGTCGTCGAACTACAACAGCCGGCCGTTGTTGCCTGAATTCCTGCTCGATCAGGGTGAATTGCGCATGATTCGCCGCAGGCAGACGGTAGAGGAATTGTTGCAGCTAGAGCGAATGGACTAGCCGGCAAGGGCAAGCGATTGTTCGCGGCGGGTCGCCGAAAGGCGATGCGCCGTCGAATAAATGTCAAAATGGTGGCTCAAAAACAGATGTGAGATACTCAGCCCGAACTATCGCGTTTTGATGCAGAAGGCCACACAGGATACGCCACAAGGCGCAAGGAGCGCGTTTGCAACCCCCACGGCGACGCTACTTCACCAAATCGCATGCCTTCAGCATCCGGATGCGCCACATGCCCACACGGCCACGCCCCAAGCTCACCCTGCGCACGCTGCTGCTGGCATTCGCGCTGATCTGTGCTATCGCCACCCTGGCCAATACGTTCGTGGTGATGTTCACCACCCAGAAAGCCGAACTGGTGGAAAACGCCCTCCAGACCAACGAAGCCTATGCTGCCCGAATCGCTACCAGCGTGGAGGAGGTATTGAGCTCCGAGCTCGATCGCCTGGGTTTTGCATCCACCGTCATCGGTCGCGCCTTCACAGACCCATCTGCCCTGCACGATGAGGCGCACCGCCTCCTGAGCCAGGACCACAGCTTCAACTCGGTACTGATAGCCAACGCCGAAGGAAAAATCATTGCTTCGGCCCCCAGCAGCCTGCAACTGGACGGCCAGGTGCTGCAACGTCGCTCGCCGCTGACGAGGCGAGAGCCGATGATCAGCGACGCATTCAAGTCCCTTGCCGGCAACCTGGTCGTGTTCGTTTCCCATCCCATTTTCAGCCGCGATGGAAAATACCTTGGGCTTGTGGGCGGGAGCATCCGCCTGGAGCAGAAAAACACGTTGCAGGCGCTCATGGACCTGAACATCCGCGAAGATGGCGCCCATGTCTATTTGGTCGACAGCCATCGGCAAGTGCTGTACCACCCTGACCCGGAGCGCATCGGTACGATCCTGGCAACCGACCCTATCGTCGAGGCGGCGCTCCAGCACAGTCACGGCTCGATGCGAGCGATGAACAGCAGTGGCAACGAGATGCTCGCCGGGTTCGCCAGTATCCCCAGCAGCCGTTGGAGCGTGATTTCACAGCGGCCGCTGTCGAACATTGAGGCAACGCTGGAGGCGACGACGATCAAAGTTGCCAAAGGCATCGTCCCACTCGGTGTGTTCGGCCTGCTGTTGATCTGGTGGCTGGGCGTGAAAATTTCCGTCCCGCTCTCCCGTCTGGCGGAGAGCGCCAAGCGTCTGGATGCACCTGAAAGCTACGAGCGCATCCTCGCGGTACCTGCGGATTATTTTGAAAGCTGGCAAATCCGCCGCGCTCTGCTGCTGGGGGCCAACCTTCTGCAAGAAAAGATCGGGCGGCTCAATCAACAGGCACACAGTGACCCGTTGACCGGACTGGCGAATCGCCGGGCGATGGAAGAAACCTTGGCGTTGTGGCAGCAAACACTGAAAACCTTCGCTGCGATCGCAGTGGACATCGACCATTTCAAACGGGTCAACGATACCTACGGCCATGCCGTCGGCGATGAAGCCCTGCGCACCGTGGCCCAGTTGATGAGGCAGGCCTCGCGCCCAGACGATTTGGTCTGCAGGGTGGGCGGCGAGGAATTCCTGCTGCTGCTGCCCAACGGTTCAATTGCTACTGGCGCGGAGGTTGCCGAGCGGCTTCGAACCGTGATCGAAGCCGCGGAACTCGATACCGTCGGGCATATCACGATATCGCTGGGGGTTGCCCTGTGGAGAGCCGGCGAATCGATGTCGGACACGCTGGAAAGATCGGACCGGTTGCTCTATCAAGCCAAGGCGCAGGGGCGCAATCGGGTAGTAACGGAAAAAGAACTATCGGCAGTTGCCCAATCATGATCCCATCGCCCGGCCTGTTCACGGGTCGGACGGCGCCACCAGCCGGTATCCCACGCCCGCCTCGGTGACGATGAACCGCGGCGCGGTGGGGTCGTCGCCCAGTTTCTGGCGCAGGTGCCCCACCACGATGCGCAGGTAGTGGGTGTCGTCGACATGGGTCGGCCCCCAGATGTCCTTGAGCAATTGCTGCTGGGTGATCACCCGTCCGGGGTGCCCGGCCAACTGCGCCAGCAGCGCGTACTCCTTGCGCGTCAAGGCTATCTCTATGCCATCCAGGGTAACCTTGCGAAAGGCGAAGTCCACCACCAGCGGCCCGAAACTCGCCGCCGAGGCGAGGTTGCCCACCTGGGGCGCCTGGCGCAGCAATGCCCGCACCCGGGCGAGGAATTCCTGGATACCGAACGGCTTGGTCACGTAGTCGTTGGCCCCGCCGTCGAGGGCATCGACCTTCTGCACTTCGCTGGCACGCACCGACAGCACCATCACCGGCACCGTGCTCCATTCACGCAGCTCGCGCAGCACCTGCTGGCCGTCCATGTCCGGCAGACCGAGGTCGAGTACCACCAGGTCGGGCTTGTTCAAGGCGGCCTGGGCCAGGCCGTCGCTGCCGGTGCCGGCCTCGATCACCTTGTAGCCCTGGGACGCCAGGCTGATGCGCAGGAACTTGCGGATTTGCGGCTCGTCGTCGATCACCAGCAGGGTGGCGGCTTGGCTCATGGGGCTTCACTTTCAGTATCGGGTTGGGTCGGCAGCGGCAAGCATAGAGTGATGCGGGTGCCGTGACCATCGATGCCGTCGTCGACCAGGATCCGCCCGCCATGGGCACCGATCATGCCCTGGCAGATCGCCAGGCCCAGGCCGGTGCCCTGCCCGCCCCGATCACCGCGGGCGGCGGTGTAGAACATGTCGAAGATCTTCTCGCGTTCATCCTGGGGGATGCCGGGGCCTTCATCGGCCACGGCGAAGCACAGTTGCTCATCGCGCACCGAGACCTGAAGTTCCAGGCGGCCTTGCGTTGGAGAGAAACGCGCGGCGTTTTCCAGCACGTTGATCAGCGCCTGCTCGATCAACGCCGCGTGCACGAACAGCAGCGGCAGTTCGGGCGGGACGTCGGTGTGCACGCGCAGGGGGGCCAGTACCACGCGCAGGCGGTTGAGGGCGCTGCCGACGATATCGGCCGGGGCAACCCAGTCGCGGGCCAGCTTGAGCGTGCCATGGCCCAGGCGGGTCATGTCCAGCAGGTTCTGGATGTAGCGGTCCAGACGCTCGGCTTCGTTTCGGGTGCCTTCGAGCAGTTCGCGGCGGTCATCCGGGGGGATGGCGTCGCCCAGCGCCAGCAGGCTGTCGATACTGCCGCGCATCGACGTCAGCGGCGTGCGCAGGTCGTGGGACACCGAGGCGAGCAAGGCGCTGCGCAGTTGCTCTGTTTCGCCGTGCAGGCGCGCGGCTTCCAGTTGCTCGCCCAGGCGGGCACGGGCCAGGGCCTGGGCCAGGGGTTGCGCCAGGGCCATCAACAGCCGACGGCGCTGGTCGCTCAAGGGCTCGCCGTCGCGTGGGCGTATGCCGAGCAGTGCCAGGGGCTGTTCCTCCACGGCCAGCGGCCACCACCACCAGCGGCCGTGGGGCAATGTGTCACTGCCGAAGCCCGCGGCCTGGCCATGTTGCCAGGCCCATTCGGCGGCGGCGCGTTCATTGTCGGTGAAGGCGGGAGCGCCACCGCTGGCCACCTGCAGCAGGCCCTCGGCGCTGCGTTCGAGCAGACACACCTGCACGCCCTGCCAGCCATCCATATGCTGGCCGGCAGCGCTGAACACCGCTTGGCGGTCGGTGGCAACGGTCAGGCGGCGCGACAGGTCGAGCAGCTGGTTGGTCTGCGCCTGGGTTTCGCGCAAGGCCTGCAGTTGGCGACGCTGGCGAGCGGCGAGGTTGCCGGTGAGCGCGGCCATCAGCAGGAAGAACACCAGGGTCAGCACGTCCTCTTCGCGCTGGATGGCGAAGGAGAAGTTCGGCGGGATGAACAGGAAGTCGTAGGTGAGGAACGACAGCGCCGCGCACGCCAGGGCCGGCCCCAGGCTGCTGCGCACTGCCACCAGCAGCACGGCGGCGAGGAACACCAGGGAAATGTTGGGCAGCGCCAGCACGCTCGACACCGCCCAGGACAAGCCCGCCGCCAGCGCGGTGGCGAGTAGCGCGAGCAGGTAGTGGCGCCACACCCATACGCGCTTTACCGCCGTACGCGCCGCTGGCGGCTGGGCGTCGCGGTCGAGCACGTTGATCTCCAGGCCGTGGCTCTCACGCAGCAGGCGGGCCGCCACACCGGCGCCGAACAGGCGCCGACGCAACAGATCACGGGACTGGCCCACCAGCACCAGGCTGGCGCGGCGCTCGGCGGCGTGCTGGATCAACGTGCGCGCCACTTCGCCGGCGCGCAGCAGCACCACTTCGCCGCCGAGGCGCTCGGCCAGTTGCTGGGCAGCCTGCAAGCGATGGCGGGCCGTCTCGTCACGCAGGCGGCCGTTGTCGACGTGGACCACGCTCCATGGCAGATGGCGACGCTGGGCGACGCGACAGGCATGGCGCACCAGGCGTTCGGCCTGCTCGTCGCCATCGATGCCCACCAGCAGCCGGCCGCGCAGGGCCGGGGCTTCCTGACCGCGCTGGCGATAGCCGCTGGCCAGGTCCGCGTCCACCTGGGCGGCGGCGGTCTGCATGGCCAGTTCGCGCAGGGCGGTGAGGTTGGTCTGGGAGAAATAGGCCTCGATGGCCGCCCGTGCCTGTTCGGGTACGTAAACCTTGCCCTCGCGCAGGCGCTCGAGCAGTTCACGCGGCGGCAGGTCGATCAGCACCAGTTCGAAGGCTTCCTGCAACACCCAGTCGGGCAGCGTCTCGCGCACCTGCACGCCGGTGATGTCGCGGACCTTGTCGTTGAGGCTTTCCAGGTGCTGGACGTTGACCGTGGTGTACACGTCGATGCCGGCGGCGAGCAGATCCTGCACGTCTTGCCAGCGTTTGGCGTGGCGGCTACCAGGGGCGTTGGTGTGGGCCAGTTCGTCGACCAGCACCAGCGGCGGCGTGGCCTTGAGCAGGCCGTCGAGATCCATTTCCTCGAGCATCACGCCACGGTATTCGCTGCGCAGCAGGGGTTGCTGGGTCAGGCCGCCGAGCAAGGCCTCGGTCTCGGCCCGGCCGTGGGTCTCGACCACCCCGGCCACCACGCGCACGCCCTGGCGTTGCTGGGCGTGGGCGGCCTGCAGCATGGAGAAAGTCTTGCCGACCCCGGGCGCGGCGCCGAGAAATACCTTGAGCCTGCCCCGGCCTTCCCGGGGCAGGCCCGCCAACAGCGCGTCGGCGCGGGCGGAGTCACTCATGTTTCATCCTTTGGTTGTTCAAGGATCAGCTGTTCGCCGGCAAGCCGGCTCCTACAGACACATGCCAGGACGGCACAAATCCCGTAGGAGCCGGCTTGCCGGCGAACAAATCCCACCGTCAGCGCGCGGCTAGCGGCGCCAACCGCTCAAGCGCCTGGTTCAATGCCAGCACATTCACCACCGGTGGCCCGATCAGTGGACGCAGGGTGGCGTCATTCACCAGCACTTGCAAGCGCTCCTCAGAGACCTGCCGCGCCGCCGCCACGCGCGGCAGCTGGTAGGCGATCGCCTCGGGCGGCAGGTGCGGGTCCAGCCCGCTGCCCGAGGTGGTCAGCAGCGCCTGGGGCACCGGCCCCTGCTGCGCCTGGTACTGCGCAGCGGCATCGGTCTTGACCCGCTCGACCAGCGCCGGGTTGCTCGGCGCCAGGTTGCTGGCGCCGCTGGCCACGGTGGCATAGGCCCCCGCCGAAGGCCGCGACTGGAACCAAGCGTCACCCTTGAATTCCTGGGCGATCAACGCCGAACCGCGCACCTCGCCCCGATCATCGCGCAACAGGCTACCGTTGGCCTGCTCAGGGAAGGCGACCTGGGCGATGCCGGTCACCGCCAGGGGATACAGCGCGCCGGTGACCACGGTCATCAGCAGGATCAGGCTCAGGGCCGGGCGTACATAAGCGGTCATGTCAGTCTCCTCAGACCAGGTGCAACGCAGTGAGCAGCATGTCGATCAGCTTGATCCCGGCGAACGGCACGACAATGCCGCCCAGGCCGTAGATCAGCAGGTTGCGCCGCAGCAAATGGGCGGCGCTGGCGGCCTGCACCCGCACCCCGCGCAGGGCCAGGGGGATCAGCACGATGATGATCAGCGCGTTGAACACAATGGCCGAGAGGATCGCGCTTTGCGGGCTGGCCAGGTGCATCAGGTTGAGCACGCCCAACTGTGGGTAGATGGCGGCGAACAGCGCCGGCAGGATGGCGAAGTACTTGGCCACGTCGTTGGCAATGGAGAAGGTGGTCAACGCGCCACGGGTGACCAGCAGCTCCTTGCCCACCTGTACCACGTCCAGCAGCTTGGTCGGGTCGCTGTCCAGGTCGACCATGTTGGCGGCCTCGCGGGCCGCCTGGGTGCCATCGTTCATGGCCATGCCCACGTCGGCCTGGGCCAGGGCTGGGGCGTCGTTGGCACCGTCACCGCACATGGCCACCAGGCGGCCGTCGTTCTGCTCCTGGCGGATCCGCGCCAGCTTCTTCTCCGGGGTGGCTTCGGCGAGCACGTCGTCCACACCCGCCTCGGCAGCAATGGCGGCGGCGGTCAGCGGGTTGTCGCCGGTGACCATCACGGTGCGGATACCGAGCTTGCGCAGTTCGGCGAAACGCTCGCGGATACCGGGCTTGACCACGTCCTTGAGGTGGATTACGCCGAGCAGGTGCTTGTCGACGCACACCAGCAGCGGGGTGCCGCCGCTCTGGGCGATGCGCTCCACTTCACGGGCCAGCGCGGTGGGCAGCTCCAGGCGTTGCAGGCCGCAGAAGGCCAGTACCGCGTCGACGGCGCCCTTGCGGTAGCGGCGCTGCTGGAAGTCGATACCCGACAGGCGCGTCTCGGCGCTGAAGGCGATGGCTTCGTACTGGTTGCTCGCCGGTTCCGCGAAGTCGTGCAACTGGCGCAGGTACTCGACGATCGACTTGCCTTCGGCAGTGTCATCGGCCAGCGAGGCGAGCAAGGCGCCCTCCCCCAGCTCCTTGGCGGTCACGCCGGAGGCTGCGTGCAGTGCGCTGCAGCGACGGTTGCCGAAGGTGATGGTGCCGGTCTTGTCGAGCATCAGCGTGTGCACGTCGCCTGCCGCTTCAACGGCGCGGCCGGAGCGGGCGATCACGTTCAGGCGCACCAGGCGGTCCATGCCGGCGATGCCGATGGCCGACAACAAGCCGCCGATGGTGGTGGGGATCAGCGTCACCAGCAGCGCGGCGAGGAAGATCAGCGGCAACTCGCCACCGGCGAAACGGGCGAACGGCTGCAGGGTCACCACCACGATCAGGAAAATCAGGGTCAGGCCGATCAGCAGGATGTCGAGGGCGATCTCGTTGGGGGTCTTCTGCCGCTTGGCGCCTTCGACCAGGGCGATCATGCGGTCCAGGGTCGACTCGCCGGGGTTGCTGGTGATGCGGATCAGCAGCCAGTCTGAGACCAGGCGGGTGTTGCCGGTAACGGCCGAACGATCGCCGCCGGACTCGCGGATCACTGGCGCGGACTCGCCGGTGATGGCCGCCTCGTTGACCGCGGCGATGCCTTCGAGCACCTCGCCGTCGCCGGGGATCAGCTCACCGGCCACCACGCGTACCACGTCGTCCTTGCGCAACTGGGTGGCGGCGACGGTCTCGAACGTACCGTCACTCTTGCGGCGCTTGGCGGCCAGCCCCTGGCTGCCAGCCTTGAGGCTGTCGGCGCGGGCCTTGCCACGGCCTTCGGCAAGGGCTTCGGCGAAGTTGGCGAACAGCACGGTGAACCATAGCCATACGGTGATCTGCACGGCCACTGAAGTGCTCACGCCACTTTCAGGGGCGAAGCAAAGCACGGTGGTCAGCATGGCAGTGAGGGCCACCACCAGCATCACCGGGGCGCGTTTGAGCTGGCGCGGGTCGAGCTTGACGAAGGCCTGCACCAGCGCCGGGCGCCACAGGGCGGCGAAACGGGTCTGGTCCTTGGCGCTATGACGCGCCTTCACTTCGGGAATGGGCATGTTCATGGTGTGTTCCTCAGAAACCCAGGCTCAGGTGTTCGGCAATCGGCCCCAGGGCCAGGGTCGGCAGGAAGGTCAGGCCACCGACCAGCAGGATGGTCACCAGCAGCAGCGTGGTGAACAACGGGCCGTGGGTGGGGAAGCTGTTCAGGCCTTGCGGCGCGCTCTTCTTGGCGGCCAGGCTGCCGGCCAGGGCCAGCACCGGCAGGATGTAGCCGAAGCGGCCGATTAGCATGGCCAGGCCGATCATCACGTTGTGGAACGGGGTGTTGGCGCCGAAGCCGGCGAAGGCCGAGCCATTGTTGGCGGTACCCGAGGTGTAGGCGTACAACAGTTGGCTGAAGCCGTGGGCCCCGGGGTTGGTCACCGCACCGGCAGGCCCTGGCAGGCTGGCGGCGATGGCGCCGAGCACCAGCACGCCCACCGGCATCACCAGCAGGGTCGCCACCAACAGCTGTACTTCACGGGCCTGCAGCTTCTTGCCCAGGTATTCCGGGGTGCGGCCGATCATCAGGCCGGCCAGGAACACGGCGATCAGCACGAACAGCAGCATGCCGTAGAGGCCCGCGCCGACGCCGCCGAAGATCACCTCGCCAAGCATCATGTTGACCATCGCCACCATGCCGGTCAGCGGGTTGAGGCTATCATGCATGGCGTTGACCGAACCGTTGGAGGCCGAGGTGGTGGTCACCGTCCACAGTACGGAGCCGGTAGTGCCGAAACGGCTCTCCTTGCCTTCGAGTGGCGCGCTCTGCTGCACCTGGGCGCTTTCCAGGGCCGGGTTGGGCTGGTGTTCCGACCACAGCGCGGTGCTGCCGCCGATCAGGAACAGCGCGAGCATACAGGCGATGATCGCGCGGCTCTGACGCAGGTCCTTCACGTAGTGGCCAAAGGTGAACACCAGAGCCACTGGGATCAGGATGATCGAAGCCACTTCGAACAGGTTGCTCCAGGCCGTGGGGTTCTCGAACGGGTGAGCCGAGTTGACGCCGAAGAAACCACCACCGTTGGTGCCCAACTGCTTGATGGCGATCTGGCTGGCGGCTGGGCCCAGCGGGATGGTCTGGTCGGTGCCTTGCAGGGTCACGGCGTGGACGTAGTCGGCAAAGGTCTGCGGCACGCCTTGCCAGACCAGCAGCAGCGCCAACACCAGGCAAAGCGGCAGCAGGCCGTAGAGGGTGGCGCGGGTCAGGTCGACCCAGAAGTTGCCCAGGGTGCTGGCCGAACGGCGGGCGATGCCCCGGCACAGGGCAACCAGCACGGCAAGGCCCGTGGCGGCGCTGACGAAGTTCTGCACGGTAAGGCCGATCATCTGGCTCAGATAGCTGACCGAGGCTTCACCGCTGTAGGCCTGCCAGTTGGTGTTGGTCATGAAGCTGACCGCGGTGTTGAACGCCAGCGACCATTCCTGGCCCGGCAAGTGCTGCGGGTTGAGCGGCAGGCTGCCCTGCAGTTGCAGTACGCCGAACACCATCAAAAAACCGGCCAGGTTGAAGGCCAGCAGGGCCAGGGTGTACTGCTTCCAGCTCTGCTCCTGGTCGGCGCGCACGCCGGCCACACGGTAACAGCCCCGCTCCACCGGGCCAAGGAGCGGCGACAGCCAGGTACGCTGGCCCTCCATGACCTTGAAGTAGAAGCGCCCAAGCCAGGGCGCCGGCAGCAGCACGATGGCGAAGAACGCCAGCAGCAGCAGGTAATCGTAACTGTGCATGGTCGCCCCTTAGCCGCGATCGGCGCGCAGCAGCGCCACCAGCAGGTAAACCGCCAACGCCACCGCCAGAAGCAGTGACAGCCCGTCGAGCATGTACATGTGCAATCTCCCCTAGTTGCGGCGTGAAGGCCGCTTTGGGGAAATTGTCCGAGGGAGGGGCGTAAAGGGGCGAGATGGGGGGTCGGGTCAGGACATAAAGAAAGCGTAAAGATCGCTGATGTATCGCGGGGCAAGCCCGCGATGGAGATCAACGCTGCGGCGTGTGCTGCGCGGTATTGCGGCTCCAGTCCAGCAGCAGGCTGTACCCCACCGCCAGCAAGGTCGGCCCGATGAACAGCCCGATGAAGCCGAACGCGATCAGGCCGCCGAACACCCCGAGCAGCACGATGACCAGCGGCAGGTTACCGCCGCGGCTGATCAGGTATGGCTTGAGCACGTTGTCCACGCCACTGATGATGAAGGTGCCCCAGATGCCCAGGAACACCGCCATGCCGTAGTCGCCCTTCCAGACCAGCCAGGCGGTGGCCGGTATCCATGCCAGTGGTGGGCCCATGGGAATCAGGCTGAGCATGAAAGTCACCAGGCCCAGCACAATGGCCCCCGGCACGCCGGCGATCAGGAAGCCGATCAGCGCCAGCAGGGCCTGAGCCGCCGCAGTACCGATCACACCATTGACCACCCGCTGCACGGTGCCGGCGACCAGGTCGACGTAGTACTCGGCGCGCTCGCCCACCAGCCGTTGCAGCAGGCGGTGCACGAACGCCGCCAGGCGTGGCCCGTCGCGGTAGAAGAAGAACACGAACACCAGGCTCAGGGTCAGCTCGAGCACCCCACCGCCGATCTGCGCGCTGCGGGCCAGCAACCAGTTGCCGACCTGGCCAAGGTACGGCTTGGCCGAGGCCAGCAAGGCCGCCCCTTGCTGGTCGAAGGACTCCCACCAGCCAACCAGGCGCTCGCCCACGAATGGGATACCGGCCACCCAGGCGGGCGCGTCCGGCAGGCCATCGACCTGCACATCGCGAATGAACGCGGTGGCATCACGCACATGGTCGGCCAGGTTGAAACCCAGCCACACCAGCGGCATGGCCACCAGCAGGATCCACACCGTGGTCAGCAGACTCGCGGCAAGGGTTTCCCGGCCGCCCAGCACGCGGGTCAACAGGCGCATCAGCGGCCAGCTGGCGAAGGCCAGGATGGCGCCCCACAGCAGCGCCGAGATGAACGGCGCCATCACCCACAGCGCGGCGCCCAGCAAGGTGAGCAGCAGGATCTGGATCAACAGGCGGTCATTGTTGGCCATGGTGGCCCTCACTCAACGGATCAGTTCCAGGTGCAGGCCTTCGGTCGGAGCATCGCCCACCTCCAGCCGGGCGCTGCGCACGCCGGCCTTGACCAGTTGCTCGCGCCAGGCTTCGGCGCCCTTGCCACTGAGGCTGGCGCGCAGGGTGCTGTCGAGGTTCAGGCTGCGGGCCAGCAGCGTCGCCCAGGCGGCCTGGGGCTCGGCCAGGTCAGGGTAGTCGAGCTTGCCGGTGTCGCGCAGTTCGCGCAGCACCGTGGCGGCGGTGGGCAGCAGCTCGCCCAGCGGGTTGCCGGCGACGAACTCCTCGACATGCAGGTAGGCGCGGCGGTTGCCGCGCGTCACGCTGTACAGCGCCACCAGGGTGTCGGCTTCTTCGGCGGAGCGGCGCAACAGGATGAATGCCTGCTGTTCGTCACCACCATTGAGGCGGGCGTTGGCGAACACGTCGTTGGCCCACAGGCTGGCCTCGCCGCAATCGCGGCCCTGGCACCAGAACAACGGGTAGCCACCGTCCTGCTGCAACGCCTCACGGGCACTGGTGAAGGCTTCGCGGGCGCTGCGCTCAACCGGCAGCTCGTAGGTCACGGAACTCACCTGGCCGCGACTTTCGACTTTGTCCTCGACCCGTAGCCGGCCGCTGATCTTGCGCAGCGGACCCATGGGGTAGACACGCTCCTGCTCCACTGCCGGGCGTTGGTCGACCACCTTGGCGTCGGGTGGTACCGGCAGGCTGCCGGCCCAGAGCAAGGGGCTGGCGATGGCGAGGCAGGCGGCGACGGCGCCGCGAACGAAAACAGGTGCGCTCATCGACCGCCCTCGCAGGTGGCGGGGCAAGGTGCGTGGATGTCTGGCATGTACATGGTTGTCTCCCTTTCAACCCGCCAAGCCTCGACACTTGTCCGGTGCAAGTCAAGGAATGCCAAAGAAGCGATTGAAACAGTCTGCGACAAGGGCCGCGCCCTCGGCGTCGTTCAGGTGCAGATGGTGCCCGCCCGGCAAGGTCACCTGCTCGAAGGGTAGCTGCTCCAGCAGTTCCGTGTGGCGCGCCAGCATGCCGTCGGCGGCCACCACCAGGCAGGCCGGGCAGGCGATACGCTTGACGAAGGCCATGGCCTGGTCGTGGTTCAGCCGGATGGGCGAAGGCAAGGTGAGGCGACTGTCGCTGCGCCAGCTGTAGCCGCCTGGCACCGGCATCAGGCCGCGCTGGGCCAGCAGCTCGGCGGCTTCGCGACTGACCGCGACCATGCCCTTCATGCGCGCTTCGACGCCCTCCTCCAGGGTCGCGTACACCGACTTGCGCTTGCCCTCCAGGCGCATTTGCGCCTGCAAGGCCAGCCCCAGGCGCTCGGCGGCGTCCTGTTCGCTGAGCGTCGGCGGGATCACCCCGTCGATCAATGCCAGATGGCTGACTCGTTCGGGCAAGGCCCCGGCTAGTTGCACCGAAATAATCGCGCCCAGCGAATGGCCGAGCAGGCCAAAGCGCGCCCAGCCGAGCTGTTCGGCAACCCGCAACACGTCATGGGCATAGTCGGCCAGGGCGTAGCCGGCACCGACCGGTCGATGCCCGGAATAGCCGTGCCCGGCCAGGTCCAGGGCGACGATGCGCAGCCCCTGCAGCTGCGGCGCCAGGCGCGCGAAGCTGTTGGCGTTGTCCAGCCAGCCATGCAGGGCGATCACCGGCAGGCCGTCGGCCGGGCCGAACAGGTGCGCGGCCAGTTCGATATGGCCCAGCGTCAGGCGGATCTCCTCGACCTGGGCGCTCATGCCTGGCTCCAGCGCTCGAACAGGCCCTTGATCAGGCTGGCGGTGTCGGTGGGCCGCTCCAGCGGGAACATGTGCCCGCCCGGCAGGCTGTGATACTCGCCCATGGCCATGCCGCGCACGGCCAGGGCGTGGTGCTTGCGAATCACCCGGCTCTGGGCGCCACGCACCATCGCCAAGGGCACCTGCAACTGGCGAGGCCTGGCTGGGCTGACATGCGGAATGCTGCGGTAGATGCTGATTTCGGTGGCCGGGTCGAAGCGCAGGCGCAGACCGTCCTCGTCCTGCGCCAGGCCATGCTCCAGGTAGGCTTCCAGGCACTCCGGGTCGAAGTGGCGGAACAGGGTCTTGCCGGTAAAGTAACGGCGGGCACTGTCGCGGTCGGGAAAGGCCTCGCGCCGGCCCAGGGTACGCCCGGCCGGAGTGATGCGGTCGATGAAGCCCAGGCGCTTGGCGGCCTGGATCAGCCATTCGTCGGCGCGGGTCAGCACCGGAGAATCGAGCATCACCACCCCGCGATAGAACTCCGGGCAACGCAGCGCCGCATGCAGGTGCAGCACGCCGCCCAGGGAGTGGCCGACGCCCCAGACCGGCGCATCCTGCTGCTCAAGGTGATGCAGCAGCTCGTCCACCAGGTTCTGCCAGTTGTCGTTGACCGGAAAGCGCGGATCGTGGGCGTGCTGTTCCAGGTGATGCACCTGGTAGTCCGGCGCCAGCGCGGCAAACAGCTTGCCGTAGGTGGCCGAAGGGAAGCCGTTGGCGTGGGCGAAGAAGATCTGCTGCGACATGGCCGCCTGCTCTGCACGGGGATGGATGGCCCATTGTCGGCAAGCGATCGGCTGGCGGCAACGTCCTGAACGGTCATCGCCAGTGACGATCAGGTCATCGCGACTAGAAGCTGGCCATCGAACGGTGCAGGCAGGCACGCATATAGGCCAGTTGCCACTCGAGGGCTTCGCGGGCCAGCTGGCGGTCCTGCTGAGTTTCCACCAGCCGGCGCAGCGCCAGGCAACTGGATTGCAGCAGGTGCGCCATGCGGATGCCGGACTGGCGCAGTTGCTCGAGCTCGTACTGGCCTTCGAAGCGGCGCAGCAGCTGGTCAAGCTTGGCATCGGCACAGTCGCGCAACAGGCAGTACTCGGCGAAGTCCAGCGCAGCGGGGCTGTCCAGCTTGTCGATCACGCTCTGGGGATTGACGGAGCGCACCAGCTCCAGGCGTTGCCTGCTCATCCATGATTCCTTGCGCGGCGTTGCGATCATGCACGCCGCCACGCTAAGGCCCGCACCACCCGAACGGCAACTGGCATAAATGCCAGTTGCCAGGTGTCAGCCGGCGTGGTTGAGGCTGCGCAGGGTCATCAGGCCGGCCAGTGGCCAGTCGCCCTCCAGCTCGGCCAGGCTGGCCGTGCTCAACGGTGCAGGTTGCTGGCCATGGCCGTGCTCAAGCTGACCAACCAGGTTGCCCACCAGGGGTTGGTGGCTGACCAGCAGGACATGCTCGAGCCCCAGGCGCTCGATCTCGCCGATCACCTGCTGCACGTCGCTCTCTGGCGTCAGCCACGGCACGGTACGCACCGGCTCAGAAAAACCGAGGGCGCCGTGCACCAGGGCGGCGGTCTGCTGGGCACGCACGTAGGGGCTGGCGATGATTGCCTGCAACGGCTGGCCCAACAGGTGCGCAGCGCTGCGCAGCACCTGCTCGCGACCGTGGGCGGTCAGGCGCCGCTCGGCGTCGCTGTTGGCCCTTGGCTCGGCCTCGCCGTGACGCAGCACCCAGAGCTTCACAGCTTGGGCTCCTCGTCACGCACCGGGTGTGGCGCCGGGGCGACGGCGTGGGGCGCTTCGCCTTCCGGGGTGCGCGGGGTCGGCCAGTCGGCGAACGGCCAGGGTTTCTGGTCGCTATGGAAAGTGCCGAAACGGCCGATCTGTGCCAGGTACTGGCTCAGGCTGTCACCGAAGTTCATCAGGCTGGCGCTGGGCGCGCCGTAGATCAGGCGGTAGATCAGTTGCACCAGCACCAGGCCGCCAAGCAGCAGCTCGGCCAGTTGCCAGGCCACCAGGAACACCAGCATCCACAGCACGCGCAGGATGATCGACTCGCGCTGGGCGCGCTCCGGGGTATCGTTCATACGTTTCTCCCTCAGTTGAAACCGCTGGTGGAAATGAAATCGACATCGGTCTTGGGCTCGGCGCGCATCAGGTGCTCGATCACCTGGTTGAGCGTGCGGCCTTCGAACAGGATCGCGTGCAGCCCCGCCACCAGCGGCATGTACACGCCCACTTCCTGGGCCTTGGCCTTGAGCACCTTGAGGGTGTTGACGCCTTCGGCCACCTCGCCCAGGCGGCTGACCGCCTGCTCGAGGCTCAGGCCCTGGCCAAGCGCATGGCCAACCTGGTAGTTGCGGCTCTTGGGCGAGGAACAGGTGACGATCAGGTCGCCAACCCCGGCCAGGCCGAGGAAGGTCATGGGGTTGGCGCCCTGGCTCACGGCGAAGCGGGTCATCTCGGCCAGGGCCCGGGTAATCAGCATGCTCTTGGTGTTCTCGCCCATCCCCAGGGCCACGGCCATGCCGGCGATGATGGCGTAGACGTTCTTCAACGCGCCGCCCAGCTCGACGCCGAAGCGATCGCTGCTGGCGTAGACACGGAACGTGCGGCCATGCAGCACCGCCTGCACCTGCTGGCACAGCACTTCGTCCTCGCTGGCGACCACGGTGGCGGTCAACGCATGCTCGGCGATCTCGCGGGCCAGGTTGGGGCCTGACAGCACGCCGATGCGTGCCTGGGGAGCGATCTCTTCGAGGATCTGGCTCATCAGCTTGAAGGTGTTCGCCTCGATGCCCTTGGTCAGGCTGACCAGGCCCTTGCCGCGCAGCAGCTCGGCGTGGGGTGCCAGCACGCTGCGCAAGGCGCTGGAGGGCAAGGCGACGAAGATCAGCGCGCTGCCCAGCAGGGTGGCGAGCAGGTCGTTGACCGGTTCGACGCCATCATGCAGGCGGATGCCCTTGAGGTAACGCGGATTCTCGCGGTCGACACGCATTGCCTCGGCTTGCGCCGGGTCGCGCATCCACTGCCGTACCGGATGGCCGTTCTGTGCCAAGAGGTTCGCCACGGCGGTGCCGAAGCTGCCGCCTCCAAGAACTGCAACAGGTTGCTGTTCAGTCATATCCAATCCGTTAACCAATAAAGTAAGTGGCGACGTGCGCATTATACGGCGCGCATGCGCCAGAGCCAGTGGCAGTACCCGCCCATTCGCAGGGCGGGCCTGTCATGGTGTCGCGGTCACTGGCAAAAGCCGCACGGTCGGTTAACATGCCTGATTGATCTCTGAAACAAGGCCGTTTCGTGTTCCCTGGCACGCCCCCGTACCCTCGCCTGCTGTTGCTGACTGCCCTGCTGGGCGGCCCGGCCGTGGCCGATGACCTGTTCATCGACAACCAGGACCTGCCGCAGGTTCTGACCGCCACGCGCCTGAAACAATCCCCGGCGGCGGTTCCGGGCAGCATGACCGTGCTCGACAACGAGCTGATCCGTGCCAGCGGTGCCCGCGACATCCCCGAGCTGCTGCGCCTGGTGCCGGGCATGATGATCGGCTACGGCGCCGGCAACCAGCCGACGGTCAACTACCATGGCAGCAACGTCAGCGACGCCCGGCGCATGCAGGTGCTGATCGATGGCCGCTCGGTGTACCGCGCCGGCCTGGCCACGGTGGACTGGAGCGACATCCCCGTGGCCATCGAGGATATCGAGCGCATCGAGGTGTTCCGCGGCCCGAACACCGTCAGCTACGGCGCCAACGCACTGATGGCGGTGGTCAACATCCTCACCCGCAACCCGGCCGACAGCCATGGCACGCGGGTCAAGCTGACCCGCGGCCAGGATGGCATCAACGACTACTACGCCAGCCAAGGCTTCGGCTGGGACACCGGTGACCTGCGCCTGTCGCTCTCCGGCCAGCAGGACGACGGCTTCGACCAGGACCAGTTCGGCCGCGACTACCGCGACAGCCGCCGGCTAAACCGCATCAACATCAGTGCCAGCCACACCCTGGCGCCGAACCAGACGCTGGAATGGCAACTGGCGGCCAAGGAAGGCAGCAACCAGCGGCCTTATACCTACCAGCCAGTGTTCGGCAATTACCGGGCCGGCGACAACGCCGACGTCAACGCCAAGGACTACGCAGGCTCGGTGCGCTGGAACCTCGACCTCAACCCCGAGCACAGCCTGTACGTGCAGGGTTCGGCGCAGCGCTTCGACCGCCAGCAGGTATGGCGCGCCTGCGATGCGGCAATTGCCTTCAGCCCCGAGCTGACACGCCTGTGGCAGCTCGACCCGAACTTCGCCGAGAAGGTCGCGCGCAACCTGTACACCGGCAACCTGCCCAGCACCAGCGACCCCGTGCTCGGTTCGCTGACGGGCCAGGTGCAGAACCAATGGGCCAGCGGTGGCAGCAACACGATCTGCGGCGACGTCGACCAGAGCACCCGTGAAACCCGCTATGACCTGGAAATCCAGGACACCCTGAGCCTCACCGACAGCCTGCGCCTGGTCAGCGGCATGAACTACCGCTACGACCGCGCCGATTCGCAGACCTACTTCAACGGCAGCATCGACGACCAGACCTGGCGCCTGTTCGGCCAGCTCGAATGGCGCGCCGACGAGCACTGGATCGTCCAGGGCGGCGCGATGTACGAACATTCGCAATTGTCGGGCAATTCGCTCACCCCGCGCGTGGCGGTGAACTACCTGATCACCCCTCGCCACGGCCTGCGCGCGGTGTATTCCGAGGCCATTCGCTCGCCGGACATGTTCGAGAACAACGTCAACTGGAGCTACACAGTCAAGGGCCTCTCGCCCAACCTGTACGGCTTGCAGAACGGCGAGTATTTCGTCAAGACCAGCGGCCCCGGCAACCTCGACCAGGAGCGCATGCGTTCACGAGAGCTCGGCTACAACGGCGCCTTCAGCGACATCGACCTGAATGTCGACGTGAAACTGTTCTACGACGAAATCACCGGCATGATCAGCGAGCCGTTGAAGAACAACCAGTTCATCGCCAGCAATGCCAACAAAGCCCGTTTCAGCGGCAGCGAGGCGCAGTTCGACTGGCGCGCCACCCAGCGCGACCGCCTGCGCCTGACCTATGCCTATGTCGACGCCTGGGCCAGCAACTCGGCCGATCGCCGCCTGAGTGCCCGCAACAGCGGCTCGGCCGGCTGGCTGCGCGATTGGGGCGAGGGCTGGTCCAGCGCCCTCTTCTATTACGGCGACGATGCCCTCAACCGGTACCGCTACGAGCGGGTCGACCTGCGCGTGGCCAAGCGCTTCAAGATCCAGGGCAGCAATCTGGAACTGGCCGCGCTGTGGCAGCAGCGCCTGGATGACGAACCGGTCACTCTCGAACAGAACCGTTATGACAGCCGCCACCGCCTGAGTGTCAGCGCGGAGCTGGAATTCTGATGCTGCGCGTGCTGCGCCTGCTGCTGCTGTGCCTGTGGCCCTTGGGATCACTGTCGGCCAGCGAGATCCTGCTGGTGGGCGGCGAAGACCAGCCCGGCATCCGCGGCTTCGTCGCAGCCCTGGAAAAGCGCAGGCCCCATGACCAGGTGCGGTTCCAGACCGTCGAGCAGCTGCCTGCCCCGGGCAAGCTCAAGGCCGACACCCGCCTGGTGCTGCTCGACATCCCGGCCTTGGAGTGGCGACTGACGGAGGCAACCGGGCCATTGGCACTGGCGCTGCGCATCAGCCGGGTCCAGGCCGAGCAACGCCTGGGGGTGTCGCGCCCCGCCTACCTCACCCTACTGTGGAGCGACCCGCCCCTGGCCCGGCAACTGCGCCTGGCCCGCTACCTGCTGCCGCAGGCGCGGCGCATCGGCGTGCTGTATGGCGAACACAGCCGCTTCCTGCTCGACGAGCTGCGCCAGGCAGCCCGCCCGCTGGGCCTGGAGATCGTCGCCCAGGACTGGCCCGACGTGCGCGACAGCCGCCCCTTGCAGCAGTTGCTGAACAACAGTGATGTGCTGCTGGGGCTGGACGACCCCGAGCTGTACAACTCCAAGTCGGCCAAGAACGTGCTGCTCAGCAGCTATGGCCGGCAGATGGCGCTGATCGGCCCGAACGTCGGCTTCGTCCGCGCCGGCGCCCTGGCCAGCACCTACAGCGACCAGGACGATTGGCTGGCGGTGCTCGAGCAGTTGCTCGACCAGCCACCGGCCCGCTGGCCGCGCAGCCTCTACCCCACGCACTTTGGTGTCAGCGGCAACCAGCAAGTGGCCCGCGCCCTGGGCCTGGAAGCGATCGACCCGGAAGCCGCCGCCCTGGCCCTTGCCGAAGGAACCCCCACCCCATGAGCAAGCGCCTGAGCTGGGACATCCACACCCGCACTCAGATCATCAGCCTGGGCCCCGCGCTGTTGCTGACCCTGCTGCTGATCAGTTTCTTCACCTTCGTACGCATCCAGGACTTGCGCCAGGAGCTCAACCACACCGGGCAGCTGATCGCCAACCAGCTGGCGCCGGCGTCCGAGTACGGGGTGATCTCGGGCAACAACGAAGTGCTCGAAAGCCTGATGCGCGCCACCTTGAGCATTCCCCACGTGCGTTTCCTCGAGGTGCAGGACAGCCGCAACCATATCCTGGTGTACGTCGAGCAGCCCGATGAAAGCCTCAGCCGCGCCCAGCGGGTCGAGGTGTTCCAGGCGCCGATCCGCCTGCAGCAGATCCGCCTGGACAACGACTTCCTGCAAGGCAAGAGCCCGCCGCCAAACATCGGCGACGACTACCTGGGGCGGGTGATCGTCGGCATGTCCGACGATGCCTTCAGCCAGCGCCAACAGGAGATCGTGATCAAGGCCGCAATCCTCGCACTGTTCGCCCTGCTGTTCACTTTCCTGCTCGCCCGGCGCCTGGCCACCAGCCTGTCCAGGCCGATCAGCGAAATGGGCCATGCGGTCCGCGCCATCCAGCAAGGCGACTTCAACGCGCCCCTGCCGGTAGTCGACGACAGCGAACTGGGCCACCTGGCCCGGCACATCAACAACCTGGCCAGCGCCCTGGACCAGGCCGCTCATGAACAACAACAGGCCATGGGCCAACTGATCCAGGCTCGCGAAGAGGCCGAGCAGGCCAACCGCGCCAAGTCGGACTTCCTGGCGATGATGAGCCACGAGCTGCGCACACCCATGAACGGTGTGCTGGGCATGCTGCAGTTGCTCGAGACCACCGAACTGACCGGCGAGCAGGCCGAATACACCGCGGTGGCCAGCGAATCCACCGGGCACCTGCTCAAGGTGATCAACGACATCCTCGATTTCTCGCGGATCGAGCGCACCACCCTCGAACTGGAGCTCATCGATTTCAACCTCGGCGAGCTCATCACCAGCAGCGTGCAGTCGTTCCAGCACACCGCCCAGCAGCGCAACCTCGACCTGCGCCTGCAACTGCCCCCCGGCATGCACCAACTGCAGGTGGTGGGCGACCCGACGCGGATCCGCCAGATCCTGCTCAACCTGGTGGGCAACGCCCTGAAATTCACCGAGCGTGGCGAAGTGGCGATCGAGGCGCGCTGGCAAGTGCTCGACCGCCAGCTGATCTGGCTGACCTGCACCGTGCGCGACACCGGCATCGGCATCGACAGCAACCGCCTGGAGATGATGTTCGTGGCCTTCCAGCAAGCCGACAACACCATCTCCCGCCGCTACGGCGGTACCGGCCTGGGCCTGTCGATCGCCCGCACCCTGGCGGAACGCATGGGTGGCCAGCTGCGCGGCGAGAGCCGCGAAGGCCTGGGCTCGACCTTCACCCTGGAAATGCCACTGGCACTGGCCAGCACACCCAGCGTCCTGCCCGGTGCCGCCACACAAGACCAGGCGACGGCTGAGGGCGGCGGGCGGATCCTGCTGGTGGAGGACAATCCGGTCAACCAGAGCGTCATCGAGGCCATGCTGCGCAGCCTGGGCTTCGAGGTCAGCCTGGCCATGGACGGCGCCCAGGCGATCGATCTGGTCGACCAGCAACGCTTCGCCGCGGTGCTGATGGATTGCCGCCTGCCCCAGGTGGACGGATACGAGGCTACCCGTCGCATCCGCCTGCTGCCCCACGGCGAAGGACTGCCAATCATCGCCCTGACCGCCAGCGCGCTGCAGGGCGACCGCGAACGCTGCCTGGCCGCCGGAATGAACGATTACCTGAGCAAGCCGTTCAAACGTACCGATCTACAGCGCATCCTGCGCCGCTGGTTGCCCGGTCAGGCAGTTGCGACTGGCGATAAATGCTAAAGTGCGGCAGTCTTAAAGACTGGACAGGACCGCCCCAGGGCCGGAAAATAACATTTCAGTGCACACCTGTACTTCTTTTGCCAGGTGCGCTGTGACTTTCACCACAACGCAATAGTCTACCTGTAGGCTGCCGCCTCGAATGCAACGCGCTTCGGGCCGGCCGGGAAGATTCGTCCCCTGCCGCAGGGGGTTATTGAGGAGCTCGCATGACCAAACAACACGCCTTTACTCGGGAAGACCTGCTGCGCTGCAGTCGCGGTGAGCTGTTCGGCCCCGGTAATGCGCAACTGCCCGCCCCGAACATGCTGATGGTCGATCGCATCACCCATATCAGCGAGGAAGGCGGCAAGTTCGGCAAAGGTGAATTGGTCGCCGAGCTGGATATCAATCCGGACCTGTGGTTCTTCGCCTGCCACTTCGAAGGCGACCCGGTGATGCCAGGCTGCCTGGGCCTCGATGCCATGTGGCAACTGGTCGGCTTCTTCCTCGGTTGGCAGGGCCTGCCAGGCCGTGGCCGTGCGCTGGGTTCGGGCGAAGTGAAATTCTTCGGCCAGGTACTACCCACCGCCAAGAAAGTCACCTACAACATTCACATCAAGCGCGTCCTCAAGGGCAAGCTGAACATGGCCATCGCCGATGGCTCGGTCAGCGTCGACGGGCGCGAGATCTACACCGCCGAAGGCCTGCGGGTCGGCGTGTTCACCTCCACTGACAATTTCTAAGGGTTATTCGCATGCGCCGCGTCGTTATCACTGGTCTGGGCATCGTATCGTGCCTGGGCAATGACAAAGAGACCGTCACCGAAAACCTGCGCAACAGCCGTCCGGGTATCCGTTACAACCCGGAATACAAGGAAATGGGGCTGCGTAGCCAGGTTTCCGGCTCCATCGACCTGAACCTCGAAGAGCTGATCGACCGCAAGGTCTATCGCTTCGTCGGCCACGCCGCCGCCTATGCGTACCTCGCCATGCAGGACGCGATCAAGGACGCCGGCCTGACCGAAGAGCAGGTTTCCAGCCCGCGCACCGGCCTGGTTGCCGGCTCCGGCGGCGCTTCCACCCTGAACCAGATGGAAGCCCTGGACACCCTGCGCGAAAAAGGCGTCAAGCGCGTCGGTCCCTACCGTGTCACCCGCACCATGGGCAGCACCGTGTCGGCGTGCCTGGCCACCCCGTTCAAGATCAAGGGCATCAACTACTCGATCTCGTCGGCCTGCGCCACCTCCGCACACTGCATCGGCACCGCCATGGAGCAGATCCAGTGGGGCAAGCAGGACATCGTCTTCGCCGGCGGCGGTGAAGAAGAGCACTGGAGCCAGTCGTTCCTGTTCGACGCCATGGGCGCCCTGTCGACCAAGCGTAACGAAACCCCCGAGCTGGCCTCGCGCGCCTACGACGCTGACCGTGACGGTTTCGTCATCGCCGGCGGCGGCGGCATGGTCGTGGTCGAGGAGCTGGAACATGCCCTGGCCCGTGGCGCCAAGATCTACGCCGAAATCGTCGGCTACGGCGCAACTTCGGACGGCTACGACATGGTCGCCCCAAGCGGCGAAGGCGCGATCCGCTGCATGCAGCAGGCGCTGTCCACCGTCGACACCCCGATCGACTACCTGAACACCCACGGCACCTCCACCCCGGTCGGCGACGTCGCCGAGATGAAAGGCGTGCGTGAAGTGTTCGGCGACAAGGCACCAAAAATCAGCTCGACCAAGAGCCTGTCGGGTCACTCGCTGGGCGCCGCGGGCGTGCACGAGGCGATCTACTGCCTGCTGATGATGGAGAACAACTTCATCGCCGGCTCGGCCAACATCGACGAGTTGGACCCGGAGGTCGCCGACCTGCCGGTACTGCGCAAGACCGAAGAGAACGCCAAGATCGACACGGTCATGAGCAACAGCTTCGGCTTCGGTGGCACCAACGCTACCCTGGTGCTCAAGCGCTGGACTGGCAAGTGATCGGCTGACACGCCGAACGAGAACGCCCGGACCTTGGTCCGGGCGTTTTTGTTTGTGCCCCCGTGATGGTCCTTACACCGAAAACCGCTGCACCAGGGTATTGAGGTCCACCGCCAGCCGCGACAGCGCCTGGCTCGCGGCCGACGTCTCCTCGGCCCCGGCCGAGGACTGGTGCGCCAAGTCGCGGATGGTGGTGAGGTTGCGGTCCACCTCGCGCGCCACCTGGGCCTGCTGCTCCGACGCACTGGCGATCACCAGGTTGCGTTCGTTGATCTGACCGATGGCTGCGGCGATCGCCTCCAACGCCTGACCGGCAGCATGGGCGCCGTCCAGGGTCGAACGGGCCTGGGCGTCGCTGTGCTGCATGCCCTGCACGGCCCGTTCGGCGCCGCTGCGGATGGCCACGATCATCTGTTCGATCTCCTGGGTCGAACTCTGCGTACGGTGAGCCAGCGCCCGCACCTCGTCGGCGACCACGGCGAACCCGCGTCCGGCTTCGCCGGCCCGCGCCGCCTCGATGGCCGCGTTGAGCGCCAGCAGGTTGGTTTGCTCGGCGATCGAACCGATCACATCCAGCACCTTGCTGATGTCGTGCACCTGCTGGGCCAGTTGCCCGACCTCCTCGGCGTTGCCCGCCACGCCACTGGCCAATGCCTCGATGGCGGTGACCGTGGCCTGCACCTGCTCGCGCCCACGGCGGGCGATCTGGTCTGACTCACGCGAAGCCTCGGAGGTAGCCACCGCGTTGCTCGCCACCTCCTCCACCGCCGCCGTCATCTGATTGACCGCCGTGGCGGCCTGCTCGATTTCCATGCTCTGCTGCTGCAAACCACGGGTGGCATCCTCAGTGACCGCGCTCAGCTCCTCGGAGGCCGACGCCAGCTGGCTGGCCGAGTCGGAGATCCGGCCGATGGTCTCGCGCAAACTCAGCTGCATGCTCTTGAGGGCCGCCAGCAGGCGCGCTGGCTCATCATCACCCTGCACGGTGATCTGCGGGGTCAGGTCGCCCGTAGCGACCGTCTCGGCGACCTTCAGCGACTGGCCGAGCGGTCGCACGATGCTACGGGTCAACGCCAGGGCGAGCACCACGGTGAGGCTCAGGGCGATCACCAACAACACGCCGACCCATACCTTCGCACCGTTGTACACGGCCTCGGCCAGGTCGGTGGCTGAGTTGGCCTGATGGTTGTTCAGCTCGATCAGCTCGTTGAGGGTCGTCGTCATCTGGTCGGCCAACTGGTTCATCTCGCCGTTGACCAGCGCCGCCGCTGCCTGGACATGCCCATCGGTGGCCAGTTGCACCACCTGCCCCTGCAAGGTCATGTATTGACGCTCAAGGCCCTGGTAGCGGTCGAACAACGTGCGCTCCTCAGGAAGCACGATCAAGGCATCGTAGTGACTCTGAGCCTTGCTCAGGCCACCTTTGACCTCGTCGATGCGGGCACGGTTCTGCTGCTGGGCGACCGGGTCAGTGTTGACCAGCAGGCGCAAGGTCAAGGCGCGGATGCGTAGCATGTCCTGAGTCATGCGGCCCACCGAGATCACGCTCGGCAACCAGTTGTTGTCCACCTGCTCGGACTGCTGGCGCATGTTGGTCATCTGTTGCAGCGCGAAGCCGCCCAGCGCCACTACCAGCAGCGCCATGATGCCAAAGCCAAGGCCGGCGCGCGGCGCGATATTCAAGCGTCTCAGGCTCATTTCCAGGATCCCTCCCAAGCGTGATATTCCGTTGCTTAAAAAAGGTATCGGGCCGCCTGGAAATTGCGTAAGACGAAAAGGCGATATCAAATCGCTATCTGCGCATGAAACTCGTTATTTCGCGCTTTTTGGCAGCAAATCGACAAAATTCCTGCGGCTCACCCGCTCTGCCACCGCTTCTGGCAACGCATCGAGGAATGGATCGAAAGCGTGCATCTGTTCGCCGATGCTGCCGAAGCGCCCCACCACATCGGAACCGAGCATGAAGCGCTCGGGAAAGCGTTGGACCAACTCGACCCAGGCCTTGCGTGGCACGCCCTTCTCATCCAGCAGGTAGGGCTCGAGCACGCTCCAGGACAGGTCCACGTATAGGTTGGGATAATCCTCTAGCAATCGTGTGAGCACCGGCAGGAGAAAGTCCATGCGTTCCTGGTGTCGGTGGATCTCCATGCTGCTGCCAGCATGAGCCCAGATGAAGCGGGTATGCGGATGGTTGCGCAACGGTTCTTCGATTTCCGCCAGGTACAGCGGGTTGCGCTCGCGCTTGGAGGTGATGTTCGAATGCAGCAACACAGGCAGGTCGCGCTCGGCCGCGAGGTGGTAGATACGGGTCATGGCCTCGTTGTTGGCCCGCGGCGTATCGCCGCTGGTCAGGGCGGTGAGATCGTCATGACGGGTGAACACCTCGCCGATGCCCTGCCACAGCCCCGGATAAAGCTCGAGCATGCGCTCGATATGGTTGACCGCATTCTTGTCCACCGGGTTGAAGCCGGTAAGGAACGGATGAAAGCGCCTGCGCTGCTCGGCAGGCAGTTTCTCCAGCGCGGCGGCGACGTACAGGTCGGTGGCGCTGTACCAGTAGGCATCGGCATCGTCGCCTGCGTAGTAGCGCGGACGCTTGGGCTCGTCCTCGTGCCATTTCTTCGCCACCGGAATGCCGGAGATCATCGACTGTTCCACCCCGGCCTCGTCCATGGCCTTGAGCAAAGCCGGCATGCCCTCGGTTTCCTGGAAGAAATCCACGTAGTGCAGATGGGCGTCGCTGTAGCGGTAGTCGCGGGCTTGCGCAGTGTCGAACAGGCTTGCGCTCAACAGCAGGCAGGCCAATGTGCGGGCAATCATCTCAGGCTCCTTTGCCGGTACCGCAAGAGTAGACCGGGCAGCGCGCGCGACGGTTCAGCCACGGACGGCAAAACGCTATGCTTGCAGGCATCCCTCAAGGAGTGTCGCCATGAGCAGCCCCCTGGTCATCCGCCCACGCGCCGAATCGGTCGAGGGCCAGCCGATCCTGCGTCCGCTGCCCTCGGCGCAGTGCCGCAGCGTAGGGCCTTTCGTGTTCTTCGACCATATGTTGGAAACCGACTATGCACCGGGTCATGGCATGGACATTCGCCAGCACCCGCATATTGGCCTTTCCACCCTCACCTACCTGTTCGAGGGTGAAATCCAGCACAAGGACAGCCTCGGCTCGGACCAGCGCGTGCGCCCGGGAGACGTCAGCTGGATGACCGCCGGAGCGGGCGTGGCGCATGTCGAGCGCACGCCGGCCGAGGTGTTCGAGCGCGGCTCGCGACTGCATGGGCTGCAGGTCTGGCTGGCCTCGCCGAAGTCCGATGAGCAGGGCCCGGCAAGCTACAGCCATCACCCGGCCGACAGCCTGCCGGCCAGTGACAGCCTCGGCGTGCGGATCCGCATGATCGCCGGCACAGGTTTCTGCCTGGCCTCACCGGTACCGGTGCTCTCCCCCACGCTCTACGCTCATGTGCACATGCAGGCGGCCACCACCCTGATCGTGCCGACGGAACACGCACAGCGCGCACTGTATCTGCTCGAAGGCGAGTTGATGCTAGATGACGAGGAAGTCGAGCCATGCAGCCTGATCGTGCTGCCCGAGGGCGAAGAGGTGGTGTTGCATGCCGAAGAAACGAGCCAGCTGGTGCTGATCGGCGGCGCGCCGCTGGATGGGCCGCGGCGGATGAACTGGAACTTCGTGGCCAGTGACCCGGGATTGATAGAACAAGCCCGGGCGCGCTGGGCGGCCGGGGATTGGCCAGTGGTGCCGGGAGAAAGCGAACGGATCGAATTGCCGCGTTAACGGGGGGCGCTTCGCGCCCCATCGCCGGCAAGCCGGCTCCCACAGGGATTTGCATTGCTTCTGTGGGAGCCGGCTTGCCGGCGATGGGCCTGCGCAGCAGGCCCTTGAGCGCTCAGCCTGCGAACACTTCCTTGAGCAAGTTATGCATCGAACGGAATGCCCGCTCCGAGGTGCGCCGGTCATACTGCATCTTGCCCGGCACATTGGCGTTCGGATCGGTGAACGAGTGCACTGCCCCGCCATAGCTGAGCAACTGCCAGTCAACCTTGGCAGCATTCATCTCTTCTTCGAAGGCTGGCAGCTGTTCCCGTGGCACCAATGGGTCGGAGGCACCATGCAGCACCAGCACCGAACCCTTGATGCGCTTGGCATCCTCGGGGTTCGGAGTATCCAGCGTGCCGTGGAACGACACCGCCGCCCTCAGATCGGCGCCGGTGCGGGCAAGCTCCAGGGCACAGCAGCCGCCGAAGCAGAAGCCGAAGGTGGCCACCTTGCCAGGCTCCAACAAGGCCTTCGATTGCCCCACCAACTGCGCCAGCGCTTCCTGCATGCGCTTGCGCAGTTCGGCGCGGTCGTTCTTCAACGGCATCATCGCCGTACCGGCTTCGTCAGCATTGGACGGCCGCACCGACTGGCCATACAAGTCGGCAATCAGCACCACATAACCTTGTTCGGCCACTTCCTTGGCGATACGTTCGGCGCCCTCGCCGATACCCATCCAGTTCGGCGCCATCACCAGGCCCGGCTGCGGCAGCGCGCCCGGGGCGTAGACCAGGCGGCTTTCGTAAGCCTTACCTGACAGGTGATAGACCAACGACTCGACGATGACCTTGCTCATTCAGCTCTCCTTGGGCGTTCACGGGTCAGGACAGGATAGATGTATTCGTGGGAGCAGCAGACATGAAAAAGCCCGCCGAAGCGGGCTTTTCTTGCCTCAGGTCAAGCCGACAGCTCGACCAGCAGCTTGTTCAGGCGACGCACGTAGGCCGCCGGATCCTTCAAGCTGTCACCAGCCGCCAGGGCCGCCTGGTCGAACAGGATGTGCGAAAGCTCGGCGAAGCGGTCTTCGCTCTGCTCGCCATCGAGCTTCTCGATCAGCGGGTGGCTCGGGTTGAACTCGAAGATCGGCTTGGACTCCGGCACCTTCTGCCCGCTGGCCTCGAGGATCTGGCGCATCTGCAGGCCCAGGTCCTGTTCGCCGATGGCGAGGATCGCCGGCGAGTCGGTCAGGCGGTGCGAGACACGCACCTCGGCAACGCTGTCACCCAGCGCGCCCTTGAGACGCTCAACCAGGCCTTCCTTGTCCTTGGCGACTTCTTCCTGGGCCTTCTTGTCCTCTTCAGAGTCCAGCTTGCCCAGGTCCAGGTCGCCGCGGGCGACGTCGACGAAGGCCTTGCCGTCGAACTCGTTGAGGTAGCTCATCAGCCACTCGTCGATGCGGTCGGTCAGCAGCAGCACTTCGATGCCTTTCTTGCGGAAGACTTCCAGGTGCGGGCTGTTCTTGACCTGGGCGTAGGATTCGCCGGTCAGGAAGTAGATCTTGTCCTGGCCTTCCTTGGCGCGGGCCAGGTAGTCGGCCAGGGCGACGCTCTGCTCGCCGCTGTCGTCATGGGTGGAGGCGAAGCGCAGCAGGCTGGCGATCTTCTCCTTGTTGGCGAAGTCTTCGGCCGGGCCTTCCTTCAACACCTGGCCGAAGTTCTTCCAGAAGCCCTTGTACTGCTCGGGCTCGTTCTTCGCCAGTTTCTCCAGCATGTCCAGCACGCGCTTGGTCAGCGCGGTCTTCATCGAGTCGATGATCGGGTCTTTCTGCAGGATCTCGCGGGAAACGTTCAGCGACAGGTCGTTGGAGTCGACCACGCCCTTGATGAAGCGCAGGTACAGCGGCAGGAACGACTCTGCCTGATCCATGATGAACACGCGCTGCACGTACAGCTTCAGACCGCGTGGCGCTTCGCGCTGGTACAGGTCGAACGGCGCGCGGGCCGGCACGTACAGCAGCGAGTTGTACTCCAGCTTGCCTTCGACCTTGTTGTGGCTCCAGGCCAGCGGGTTCTCGAAGTCATGGCCGATGTGCTTGTAGAACTCCTGGTACTCCTCGTCCTTCACCTCGGTGCGCGAACGGGTCCACAGGGCGCTGGCGCGGTTGACGGTTTCCCATTCCTGCGCCGGTTTTTCCTCGCCTTCGGCGGCCTCGGCCTGCTCCTTGGGCAGCTCGATCGGCAGGGCGATGTGGTCGGAGTACTTCTTGACCACGTTGCGCAGGCGCCAGCCATCGGCGAATTCATCCTCGCCCTTCTTCAGGTGCAGGACGATGCGGGTACCGCGCTGCGGCTTGTCGACGGTGGCGACTTCGAACTCGCCCTCGCCTTTCGACGACCAGTGCACGCCCTCGGCGGCCGGCAGCCCGGCGCGACGGCTGAACACGTCGACCTTGTCGGCGACGATGAACGCGGAGTAGAAGCCCACGCCGAACTGACCGATCAGGTGCGAGTCCTTTTTCTGGTCGCCAGTGAGGTTCTTCATGAAGTCGGCGGTGCCGGACTTGGCGATGGTACCCAGGTGCGCGATCACGTCTTCGCGGCTCATGCCGATGCCGTTGTCCTCGAGGGTCACGGTGTTGGCGGCCTTGTCGAAGCTGACGCGAATCTTCAGGTCGGCGTCGCCTTCGAGCAGCTCAGGCTTGGCCAGGGCCTCGAAGCGCAGCTTGTCGGCGGCGTCGGAGGCGTTGGAGATCAGCTCGCGCAGGAAGATCTCCTTGTTCGAATACAGGGAATGGATCATGAGGTGCAGCAGTTGCTTTACCTCGGTCTGAAAGCCCAGGGTTTCTTTTTGAGTCTCCACACTCATGGTCTTCAAAACTCCAATCTGTTGGTTGGTGACGCCTGGCGGCCAGCGGGCCGTTTTTGATGGCGGATGTCCAGCAGATGGGGGCAGCCCTGACTATTTCAAGGGCTTTTCGGGTTCAATCTTGAAATGCGCGCGCGCCGTGGCGATCGGGGTGTCGCGATCGCCCTGCCAGGCGGTAATGGCGACGTTGGTCACCCGCCGCCCCTGGCGCCACAGCTGGCACTGGGCGTAGGTATCGCGGTAAAGGCCGGCACGCAGATAATCGATGGAGAAATCGATGATCTTCGGAATGCTCGCGCTTTCGCTGTAGATCAGCAGGTAGAGCGCCGCAGACAGCTCCATGAACCCGGCGATCACGCCGCCATGGATCGCCGGCAGCAACGGGTTGCCGATATTGTCCGGATTGGCCGGCAGACGGAACAGCAGGTCTTCGCCCTGGCGCTCGCATTCGATACCGATCAATCCGGCATAGGGGATCAACGCCAGCAAGGGCTGGTAATCACCCCGGGCGTGGGCTTGGTTCAGCTGTTGGCGGATATCGGTGGGGATCACGTGCGGCGCTCCTTGAGGCTGTTACCGAAGCGGATGCCGCCCTTGACGTCCTGCCCCAGGCGCATGAAGGTGCCGACCACCTGGCAGATCGGTTGCGAAGGGTCATCCTGGTAGGCCGTCCCCCGGGTGAAGATGACATCGCGGGTCACCCGGTAGCACTGGGCATGGCCATAGATGTCCTTGCCCGCCTCGGCCGGGTGCATGTAGTCGATGCGCAGGTCCAGAGTCGGGCACACTTCGAAGCTGGGCAGCGCGCAGAGCGTGGCCATGCCGCAGGTGGTGTCCATCAGCGTGGTCAGCACACCCCCATGCACCGCGCCATTCTGCGGATTGCCGACAATGGCCGGCGACCAGGGCAGCACCAGGGTCATGCCATCGGCGTCGGCATGCTGCACCCGCATCTGTAATACCTGGCAATGTTTCAATGCCGACAGAAAGCGCTCGGCCATCGCCATCAATGGAGTCTCGTTCATTGTCCGCCGCCGCATAAAATGGGTAAAAAGTCTATATAGGCTGGGCAGTTATATATCTGTAACCTGCGTTGAACTTATTCGCCAGGGGCGTACTCGAAGGAACATACAAAGTTATTCCACCCAGGAGAAACACCCCATGCGTAAACCTTTTGCTTTTGCTCTGATGCTGGCCGCTGCCATGGGCCTGGCTGCTTGCGATAAAGCGAGCGAAGACAAAGCCCAGGACGCACAGCAACATGCCGAGCAAGCCCAAGAGAAGATGGGCGAAGCTCAGGATAAGATGAACGACGCCGCCAAGGAAAACGCCGAAGCCGCCAAAGATCAGGCCGAAGCGCAGCAGAAGGCCGCCGAGGAAGCCGCGCCTTCCACTCCAGCGCCGGCCACTGCACCTGCCGAGCCTGCCAAGCAGTAATCTCGCGACATAAAAAAACCCGACACTGTCGGGTTTTTTTATGTCTGTCATTTAAAGCTGAAAGGCTTCAGCCTGCACTGTCGGAAGAGTCTCTACTCGCCTCTACCGGTGCACTTTCGGTGGGCGTGAACACCATCACTTCCAGTACATGGGAGTGGAACTCACGGCGATACAGGATGAACACCACGCCCACGCTCATGGCCATGAACAGCCAGGGGCTGATGAACCAGCTCAACATGGCCATGCCGAAGTAATACGAGCGCAACCCCAGGTTGAACTGGTTGGCGGCCAGCGACAGTACCCGCGCCGCCCGGGAGGCGAAAGCCTTGCGCTCGAGTTCGTTGACCTGACGCTCGCCTATCATCGGCGCCGAGCCCACCAACACTGCGGCGAAGTTGTATTGACGCATGCACCAGCTGAAAGTGAAGAACGCATAGACGAACACCGTCGCCAGGCACAGCAGCTTGATTTCCGACATGCCTTGGGACGCCTGCTGCACCAGCGGCAGGTCGGCCAACAGCGACAATGCGCGGTCGGACGCACCGAGCACGGTGAGGATGCCGGCAAGAATGATCAGGGTGCTGGAGGCGAAGAACGATGCGTTGCGCTCCAGGTTGCCTATCACGCTGGCATCAGCGATGCGGTTGTCGCGCAGCAGCATGCGGCGCATCCAATCCTCGCGGTAAAGGTGCAACACGCTGGCCAGGCACGCAGTATCGCGCCCCTTCCAGGTGGCATAGCGGGTGTAGCCGCCCCAGCAGATGGCGAACCAGCAGACGGCCAGGAGGTTGCCCAGGTTGCTTTGGATGAAGGTCATGCAGGAATCCCTTTAAAGAGAAACAGACCGGTTTTCGACGCCCGGATTCGTTAAAAGACACGTGTCTGGCGTTCAGTTTTTGCCTGCACTGACCTCATCGTCGGCAAGCCGGCTCCCACAAGGGATCACTACCCCCTCTGTGGGAGCCGGCTTGCCGGCGATGAGGCCAGGACAGAAAGACGGTAATAAAAAACCCCGCACCTGTTCAGATGCGGGGTTCGGTTTGCCACCCTTGACTGGCGCCCTTCGGCTTGTGGCCGGCACCAACACCGGGTTCAATCCGTTACGTTAGGCCAGCGCCTCGCGCGGCTTGCCCAGCATGCGGTCGCAGACCACGGCGACAGCCAGGGTGACCACCGATGGCACCAGCCAGGCCATGCCTTCGTTGCTGAACGGCAGGTGAGCCAGGGCGTCAGGCAGTACGTGGGCGAAGCTGCTGCCCTTGATGGCGTCGACAACGCCGAACACCAGCGACACCAGCATGACCGGGGCCAGGATGCGGGTTGGGGAGTTCCACAGGTCCTTCACGAAGCTCAGGCCCACGACCACGATGCACGGCGGGTAGATCGCCGTCAGCACCGGGATCGAGAACATGATCAGCTTGGTCAGGCCCAGGTTGGAGATCACCAGCGAGAAACCAGCCAGGATCACCACCAGGGCACGGTACGACAGCGGCAGGATCTGGCTGAAGTATTCGGCGCAGGCGCAGGTCAGACCAACGGCGGTGACCAGGCAGGCCAGTGCGATCAGTACGGCCAGGAAACCACTGCCCAGCGAACCGAAGGTGTGCTGCACATAGGCATGCAATACCATCGCACCGTTGGTGGCATCGGCTGCGATGTCATGGCTGCCCGCACCGAGGCGGAACAGGCTGACATACACCAGGACCAGACCCAGGCCGGCAATCAGGCCCGCAATGATGGCATAGCGAGTGATCAGCTTCGGCGACTCGACGCCACGCGAACGGATGGCATTGACGATGACGATACCGAAGACCAGTGCCCCCAGCGTGTCCATGGTCAGGTAGCCATCGGAGAAACCTTTGGAGAACGCGGCGGCGGCGTAGGCAGGCTGGGCCTCACCGATCGTGCCGGCCGGCAATGCGAACGCCGCGATGCCCAGCACAGCCAGGGCGATGATCTTCAAGGGCGCGAGGAAACGCCCCACGGTGTCGAGCAACTTACCCGGGTACATCGACACGGCCAGGACCACGGCGAAGTACACCACGCTGTAGATGAGCAGTGCCAGCGGGCTTTCACCGGTCAGCGGCGCCACGCCTACTTCGAACGACACGGTCGCGGTGCGTGGGGTTGCGAACAGCGGGCCGACCGAGAGGTAGCACACCGCCGCCAGCAGGCCGCCGAAGAACTTGCCGATCGGGCTGCTCAGGGCGTCCATGCCGCCACCGACCTTGGCCAGGGCGATCACGGTGATGACCGGCAGGCCCACGGCGGTGACCAGGAAGCCGAGTGCGGCCATCCATACGTTCGGGCCAGACTGCAGGCCGACGATAGGCGGGAAGATGATGTTGCCAGCGCCTACGAAAAGCGCAAACGTCATAAAGCCAAGCGCCAGGATATCCTGGCCTTTTAACACTTTCATTTAAGGAAATACCACACTGCTGAAATCGGGAGTCGGAGGGGATTTCCCATAGGATGAAGGGAAATGCTGCCCGGCTTGGTGAGCCAGACCCGTTTAGCGTGTCGTTCCCTTTTGGGGTACGGGCACAGAGTGAACGCGTAGCCTACCTGTTTTGCCCGGCAAACGCACTGGCACAGTGCTGCTTGTCCGATGTGCGTATGTGTTTGTCGTCTTGTTGAACATGTTAGGCGACCATTTATTGCGTATTCAAACGAATGTCTGGTTGAAAATCCTGATTGTGCCCAACGGATTTTCCTAATGCCTACCGACCTCCTGCTTCAGCCGCGCTCGCCACCCAAGAGACGCAAAACGACAAAGGCCACCCGAAGGTGGCCTTTGTGCGCGTGGGGGGCATTGCGTGTTACTTACTTCTTGACTTCCCAGCCAGTCAGCTCGGCCAGGGCCTTGCCGATGTCAGCCAGGGAACGCACGGTTTTCACACCAGCGTCCTGCAGGGCGGCGAACTTCTCGTCCGCGGTACCCTTGCCACCGGAAATGATGGCGCCAGCGTGGCCCATGCGCTTGCCCGCAGGTGCGGTAACACCGGCGATGTAGGAAACGACAGGCTTGGTCACGTTGGCCTTGATGTAGGCCGCGGCTTCTTCTTCAGCGGAACCGCCGATCTCACCGATCATGACGATCGCTTCGGTCTTCGGATCTTCCTGGAACAGCTTCAGGATGTCGATGAAGTTGGAGCCCGGGATCGGGTCACCGCCGATGCCGACGCAGGTCGACTGGCCGAAACCGGCGTCGGTGGTCTGCTTGACAGCTTCGTAGGTCAGGGTGCCGGAACGCGAAACGATACCGACCTTGCCTGGCAGGTGGATGTGACCCGGCATGATGCCGATCTTGCACTCGCCCGGAGTGATCACGCCTGGGCAGTTCGGGCCGATCAGGGTCACACCCAGCTCGTCGCACTTGACCTTGGCGTCCAGCATGTCGAGGGTAGGGATACCCTCGGTGATGCAGACGATCAGCTTGATGCCACCGAAGGCGGCTTCCAGGATCGAGTCCTTGCAGAAAGGAGCCGGTACGTAGATCACCGACGCGTCAGCGCCGGTAGCTTCTACGGCTTCTTTCACGGTGTTGAACACCGGCAGGCCCAGGTGGGTGGTGCCACCCTTGCCCGGGGTGACGCCGCCGACCATCTTGGTGCCGTAGGCGATGGCTTGTTCGGAGTGGAAAGTACCCTGCGAGCCGGTGAAGCCCTGGCAGATGACTTTGGTGTCTTTATTGATCAGGACGCTCATTACTTGCCCTCCGCAGCTTTGACAACTTGTTGAGCAGCGTCGGTCAGGCTGGTTGCCGCAATGATGTTCAAACCGCTTTCTGCCAGTACTTTAGCGCCCAGTTCGGCGTTGTTGCCTTCGAGGCGAACGACGACCGGAACCTTGACGCCGACTTCTTTCACTGCACCGATGATGCCTTCGGCAATCATGTCGCAGCGAACGATGCCGCCGAAGATGTTGACCAGTACGGCCGCGACATTGCTGTCGGACAGGATGATCTTGAACGCTTCGGTAACGCGCTCTTTGGTGGCACCGCCGCCAACGTCGAGGAAGTTGGCAGGCTTGCCGCCATGCAGGTTGACGATGTCCATGGTACCCATGGCCAGGCCGGCACCGTTGACCATGCAGCCGATGTTGCCTTCGAGGGCAACGTAGTTCAGTTCGAACTTGGCGGCGTGGGCTTCACGGGCGTCGTCCTGCGACGGGTCGTGGAAGGTCTTCAGCTTAGGCTGACGGTACATGGCGTTGGCGTCGATGTTGATCTTGGCATCGAGGCAGTGCAGGTCGCCATCGGCCTTGATCACCAGCGGGTTCACTTCCAGCAGGGCCAGATCGTGATCCTTGAACAGCTTGGCCAGGCCTACGAAGATCTTGGCGAACTGCTGAACTTGCTTGCCTTCCAGGCCCAGCTGGAACGCCAGCTCGCGACCCTGGAACGGCTGAGCGCCGACCAGCGGATCGATGGTGGCCTTGAGGATCTTCTCAGGAGTGTCGTGAGCGACTTTCTCGATGTCCACGCCACCTTCGGTGGAAGCCATGAACACGATGCGGCGGCTCGAACGATCGACTACAGCGCCCAGGTACAGCTCTTTGGCGATGTCAGTGCAGGATTCGACCAGGATCTTGGAAACTGGCTGACCATTGGCGTCGGTCTGGTAGGTAACCAGGTTCTTGCCAAGCCACTGGGCAGCGAACGCCTTGGCGTCTTCCTTGCTGCGAACCAGCTTGACGCCGCCCGCTTTACCGCGACCACCAGCGTGAACCTGGGCTTTTACAACCCACTCGGAACCGCCGATCTTGTCGCAGGCTTCTGCTGCAGCTTCAGGGGTGTCGACTGCGAAACCCTTGGAAACTGGCAGGCCGTATTCAGCGAACAGCTGCTTACCCTGATACTCGTGAAGATTCATGCTTTTTACCGTCTTCGTTAGGTACTGCGCTTCGGCGCTGCGCCATTACTGGCGCCGCACCACCTGTGACCGTTGACCCCGGGTTTTCCCATGTGATCCGGTCCGGCGGACGTTCCGCGGTGAGTCTTGCACGCAAGACCCACGACGGGCAGACCGCCGTGGTTTCTTATAATTAACGCTTCTTACGGTTGGCGACGTGAATGGCACCGCCATTCACCGCCAGCGCTGCTTCATGCAACGCTTCGGACAGGGTCGGATGGCTGAAGACCATCATGCCCAGATCCTCGGCACTGGTGCCGAATTCCATTGCGATCGCGCCCTGCTGTACCAGTTCGGCAGCCGATGGGCCAATCACGTGAACACCCAGGACGCGGTCGGTCTTGGCGTCGGCGATGACCTTGACGAAACCACCGGTATCGTTGGCTGCCATCGCACGGCCGCTGGCCGCGAACGGGAAGGTGCCTACGTTAACCTCAACACCCTCGGCCTTCAAGGCTTGTTCGGTCTTGCCGACCCACGCGATTTCCGGGTGGGTGTAGATGACCGACGGGATCAGGTCGTAGTTCATCTGGGCTTTGTGGCCCTTGATGCGCTCGACGACCATGATGCCCTCTTCCGAGGCCTTGTGCGCCAGCATCATGCCACGCACCACGTCACCGATGGCGAATACGCCCGGAACGCTGGTAGCGCAGTGATCATCGACGAAGATGTAGCCACGCTCGTCGATGGTCACACCGCTGTCGGCAGCCAGCAGGTCAGTGGTCACCGGACGACGGCCGACCGCGACGATCAGCTTGTCGAAGGTGATCTTCTGCTCGCCTTCGGCGTTGGTGTAGGTGACTTCGACTTCGTTGCCGTTGACTTTCGAGCCGGTGACGCGAGCGCCCAGCTTGATGTCCAGGCCTTGCTTGGTCAGGGTCTTCTGGGCTTCTTTCGACACGGCAGTGTCGGCAGCCATCAGGAAGGTGTCCAGGGCTTCCAGGACGGTGACTTCGGCACCCAGGCGAGCCCAGACCGAGCCCAGTTCCAGGCCGATCACGCCGGCACCGATGACGCCCAGGCGCTTCGGTACAGCCTGGAATTCCAGGGCGCCGGTGGAATCGACGATGACGTTCTGGTCGACCGGAGCCGGTGGAATGTCGATCGGACGCGAGCCGGAAGCCAGGATCACGTTCTCGGCTTCGATGACTTCAGTGGTGCCGTCAGCCTTGGTGACTTCGACTTTCTTGCCAGCCAGCAGCTTGCCATGGCCCTGGATCGAAGTGACGCCGTTGGCCTTGAACAGGGTGGCAACACCGCCGGTCAGGTTCTTGACGATGCCGGCCTTGCGGCCAACCATCGCGGCGACGTCCATCTTCACTTCACCCGTGGAGATACCGTGGACGTTGAAGCTCTCTTTGGCTTCCTTGTACTTCCAGGAGCTGTCCAGCAGCGCCTTGGAAGGAATGCAACCTACGTTCAGGCAGGTGCCGCCCAGGGCCAGCTTGCCCTCGGCGTCGGTGTACTTCTCGATACAGGCAGTCTTCAGACCGAGTTGGGCAGCCTTGATGGCGGCAACATAGCCGCCAGGACCTGCACCAATCACCACTACGTCGAATTTCTGGGTCATAAAAGATTCCTTATCAGCTACAAGCTACAAGCCGCGTACCGCACGGCCCCGTCTCTTGAAGAACGGGGCCGGCGGCGCGCAGCTAGTTGATTAGATGTCCAGCAGCAGGCGAGACGGATCTTCCAGCAGGTTCTTGATGGTCACCAGGAAGGTTACCGCTTCCTTGCCGTCGATCAGGCGGTGGTCGTAGGACAGCGCCAGGTACATCATTGGGCGGATCACCACTTGGCCATTGATGGCCATCGGGCGCTGGATGATGTTGTGCATGCCCAGGATCGCGGCCTGCGGCGGGTTGACGATCGGGGTCGACATCATCGAGCCGAAGGTACCACCGTTGGTGATGGTGAAGGTACCGCCAGTCATTTCTTCGATGGCCAGCTTGCCGTCACGGGCCTTCTTGCCGAAGGTAGCGATGCCGTTCTCGATTTCCGCCAGGCTCATCGACTCGGCGTTGCGCAGTACCGGTACCACCAGGCCACGGTCGCTGGAAACAGCGACGCCAACGTCTGCATAACCGTGGTAGACGATGTCGTTGCCGTCGATCGAGGCGTTGACCGCCGGGAAGCGCTTCAGCGCCTCGGTGGCGGCCTTGACGAAGAACGACATGAAGCCCAGGCGCACGCCGTTGTGGGTCTTCTCGAACAGGTCCTTGTACTTCGAACGCAGGGCCATGACTTCGGTCATGTCGACTTCGTTGAAGGTGGTCAGCATCGCCATGTTCGACTGGGCTTCGACCAGACGCTCGGCGATCTTGGCGCGCAGGCGGGTCATCGGCACACGCTTCTCGGTACGGTCGCCAGCGGCGACGACGACCGGAGCAGCGGCGGCGGCAGCGGCCGGCTTGGCAGCTGGAGCCGGAGCCGACTTTTTGTTGGCGACGGCGGCGACGACGTCTTCCTTGGTGATGCGACCGCCCTTGCCGGTGCCGGCAACGGTAGCCAGGTCGATACCGTTCTCTTCAGCCAGCTTGCGCGCGGCAGGTGCGGCAACCGGGTCGTCTTCGCCAGCGTCGGCGGCGGCAGCAGCGGCTGGAGCGGCAGCGGCCGGGGCGGCAGCTGGAGCAGCGGCGGCAGCGCCGCCTTCCACGATCGAGCCCAGCACTTCGTCGGACAGGACGGTATCGCCCTCGCCCTTGACGATGGCGCCCAGCACGCCGTCGGCGGTGGCCAGGACTTCCAGTACGACTTTGTCGGTTTCGATGTCGACGATCAGCTCGTCACGCTTGACGGCGTCGCCCGGCTGCTTGTGCCAGGTGGCAACGGTGCCATCGGCAACCGATTCCGGGAAGGTTGGGGCTTTGATCTCGATAGCCATTATCTGTGTTTCCTTAAATTCGGTTTCAGGTGCGCGAAGGCGTTAGACAGTGAACGCGTCTTGCAGCAGTTTTTCCTGCTGTTCGGCGTGCTTCGATGCGTAACCACAGGCTGGCGCGGCGGACGCGTCGCGGCCGGCGTATTCCAGGACCAGTGCCTTGTTGTGGCGGCCCAGGATACGGCGCATGTGGTGCTGGCTGCTGTACCAGGCGCCCTGGTTCATCGGCTCTTCCTGACACCACACTGCATGCTTGAGGTTGGTGTAAGGCGCCAGGATTTCGACCAGGTCGTCCTCAGGGAACGGATACAGCTGTTCGATACGCACGATGGCGATGTCTTCACGGCCTTCGGCACGGCGTTTTTCCAGCAGGTCGTAGTAGACCTTGCCGCCGCACAGGACCAGGCGTTCGACCTTGGCCGGATCGAGGGTATCGATTTCCGGGATCACGGTCTGGAACGAGCCTTCGGCCAGGTCTTCCAGGGTCGAGATGGCCAGCTTGTGGCGCAGCAGCGACTTCGGCGTCAGCACGACCAACGGCTTGCGCAGCGGGCGGATGACCTGGCGACGCAGCAGGTGGTAGATCTGTGCTGGAGTGGTCGGCACGCACACCTGGATGTTGTGCTCGGCGCACAGCTGCAGGTAACGCTCCAGACGCGCGGAGGAGTGCTCCGGGCCCTGCCCTTCATAACCGTGTGGCAGCAGCATGGTCAGACCGCACAGACGGCCCCACTTGTGCTCGCCGCTGGTGATGAACTGGTCGATCACCACTTGCGCGCCGTTGGCGAAGTCGCCGAACTGGGCTTCCCAGATCACCAGCGCGTTCGGCGTGGTGGTCGAGTAGCCGTATTCGAAAGCCAGTACCGCTTCTTCCGAAAGGAAGGAGTCGTACAGGTCGAAGCGCGGCTGGCCCGGGAACAGGTTCTTCAGCGGGACGTAGGTGCTGGCGTCCTTCTGGTTGTGCAGCACCGCGTGACGGTGCGAGAAGGTGCCACGGCCGATGTCCTGGCCGGTCATGCGGATCGGGTGACCCTCGAACTGCAGGGTGGCGTAGGCCATGGTCTCGGCGTAACCCCAGTTGATCGGCAAGCCGCCGGCTTGCATCTTCTGGCGGTCTTCGTAGATCTTCGCGACCTGACGCTGGACGACGAAGCCCTCTGGCAGCTCCAGCAGCTTGGCCGACAGTTCCTGCAGGGTCTTGAGGTCGAAGCGGGTGTCGTGACGCGCGGTCCAGGCATGGCCCAGGTACGGGCGCCAGTCGACGAACAGCTCGCGGTTCGGCTCCTTGACCAGGCTCTTGACGACGTGCAGGCCGTTGTCCAGGGCGTTGCGGTACTCGTCGATCTTGGCCTGGGCGCGTTCGGCATCGATGCGGCCGGCACTGATCAGTTGCTCGGCGTACAGCTCACGTGTGGTGCGCTGCTTGCTGATCTGCTGGTACATCAGCGGCTGGGTGCCGTTCGGCTCGTCGGCCTCGTTGTGGCCACGGCGGCGGTAGCAGACCAGGTCGATGACCACGTCACGCTTGAACTGCATGCGGTAATCGATGGCCAGCTGGGTGACGAACATCACCGCTTCCGGATCGTCGCCGTTCACGTGCAGGATCGGTGCCTGGATCATCTTGGCAACGTCGGTGGCGTACTCGGTGGAGCGCGCGTCCAGCGGGTTGCTGATGGTGAAGCCGACCTGGTTGTTGATCACGATGTGCACGGTGCCGCCGGTCTTGAAACCGCGGGTCTGCGACATCTGGAAGGTTTCCATGACCACGCCCTGGCCGGCGAACGCCGCGTCGCCGTGGATCGAGATCGGCAGGACCTTGTCGCCAACGCTGTCGTTGCGGCGATCCTGGCGGGCGCGAACCGAACCTTCAACCACTGGCGAGACGATTTCCAGGTGGGAGGGGTTGAACGCCATGGCCAGGTGAACTTCGCCACCGGGGGTCATCACGTTGGAGGAGAAGCCCTGGTGATACTTCACGTCACCGGAGCCCAGCTCGTTCATCTTCTTGCCTTCGAACTCGTCGAACAGCTCGCGCGGGTTCTTGCCGAAGGTGTTGACGAGCACGTTCAGGCGGCCACGGTGGGCCATGCCGATCACGACTTCCTTGGTACCGTAGGAACCGGAGCGCTGGATCATTTCGTCCAGCATCGGGATCAGGCTCTCGCCGCCTTCCAGGCCGAAGCGCTTGGTGCCCGGGTACTTGGTGCCCAGGTACTTCTCCAGGCCCTCACCGGCCGTGACGCGCTCGAGCAGGTGCGCCTGCACATCGGCGGAGAACTCCGGACGGCCACGCACGCTTTCCAGGCGCTGCTGGAACCAGCTGCGCTGCTCGGAATCGACGATGTGGGTGAATTCGGCACCAATGGTGCGACAATATGTCTTCTCGAGCGCCTCGAAGATTTCGCGTAGGCTCGCTTCCTCTTTGCCGATGAACAGGTCGCCGGCACGGAAGGTCGTATCAAGATCGGCATTGGTCAAGCCGTAATGATTGATCGACAGGTCTACGGGCGCAGGACGCTGCCACAACCCCAACGGGTCGAGCTTGGCAGCCTGATGGCCGCGCATACGATAGGCCTGGATCAGTCGCAGCACTTCAACCTGCTTCTTCTCGTGCTCTGTGCTCACGCTCCCGGCGGAAACCGGTTGGGCGCGGCGCTGGTTCTTTGCCAGCAATACGAAATGGTCGCGGATCGTCGAGTGCGATACATCGGTAGCGGTGCTGCCGTCGGCGGGCAACTTCTGGAAGTAGGTGCGCCACTCTTCTGGCACAGCGTTAGGGTCGTGCAGGTAGAGCTCATAAAGCTCTTCCACATATGCAGCGTTACCACCTGAAAGGTGGGCGCTTTCCCACATGCGCTGCATCACGCTTTCTTGCATGCTTGGTCACCCTCGGTTAGGGGACTGATCGGCGAGAGCCACAGCAAACCTGGAAAAGTCCGAACACAGCGACTGAACCACGCCACCTGGATCCTGCTGATTTTCCGGGTACCAGCCCGGAAGCCCCTGCTGGTCTCATATCTTCATAGGTAATGAGCGCGGGCTTTGTGGGCCCTTGCTCGGGTTTTACCTCAGTGCGGGCTCACCACCCGCACCTCGGCTTACTGCAGGTACAACGTTTTGAATCAGGTGCCGCTCTGCAGCAGCATGTTACGTACGTGGCCGATAGCCTTGGTCGGGTTCAGACCCTTCGGGCAAACGTTCACGCAGTTCATGATCCCGCGGCAGCGGAATACGCTGAACGGGTCATCCAGGGACGCCAGGCGCTCCTGAGTCTTGGTGTCACGGCTGTCGGCCAGGAAGCGATAGGCCTGCAGCAGTGCGGCGGGGCCCAGGAACTTGTCCGGGTTCCACCAGAACGATGGGCAGGAGGTCGAGCAGCAAGCGCACAGGATGCACTCGTACAGACCGTCCAGCTTGTCGCGGTCTTCCGGCGACTGCAGACGCTCGATGGCCGGAGCCGGCGTGTCGTTCTGCAGGAACGGCTTCACCTTCTCGTACTGCTTGTAGAAGATGCTCATATCGACCACCAGGTCACGAATGACCGGCAGGCCAGGCAGCGGGCGCAGCACCAGCTTGTTGCCCTTGACCACGCCCGACAGAGGGGTGATGCAGGCCAGGCCGTTCTTGCCGTTCATGTTCATGCCATCGGAACCGCACACGCCTTCACGGCAGGAGCGACGGTACGAGAAGCCCTCGTCCTTTTCCTTGATCAGTGCCAGCACGTCCAGAACCATCAGGTCCTTGCCGCCGGTATCGACGTCGAACGACTCCATCTTGGGCGCCGAGTCGGTGTCGGGGTTGTAGCGATAAACTTCGACTTTCAACATAGCAGCCACCCTTAGTAAGTCCGGACTTTTGGTTCGAAGGCAGGAACTGTCTTCGGCGCAAAGTTGACGCCGCGCTTGGCAACGCGCTTCTCACCCGGGTAGTACAGGGTGTGGCACAGCCAGTTCTCGTCGTCACGGTCTTCGAAGTCTTCACGGGCGTGCGCGCCGCGGGACTCTTTACGGGCTTCGGCCGCGATGGCGGTAGCTTCGGCGACTTCCAGCAGGTTCTGCAGCTCCAGCGCTTCGATACGCGCGGTGTTGAAGGCCTGGGACTTGTCGTTGATCTTGACGTTGGCGATGCGGTCACGCAGGCCAGCCAGCTGCTCGATACCCTTCTGCATGTATTCGCCGGTACGGAATACACCGAAGTAGTTCTGCATGCAGCTCTGCAGCTCGCGCTTCAGGCTTGCCACGTCTTCGCCACTGGTACGCTCGTTGAGCTTGTTCAGGCGGTTCAGGGCAACATCGACGTCGGTGTCGCTGGCATCGCGGTACTCGACGCCTTCGGTCAGCGCCTTTTCCAGGTGCAGGCCGGCGGCACGGCCGAATACAACCAGGTCGAGCAGCGAGTTGCCGCCCAGGCGGTTGGCGCCATGGACCGACACACAGGCCACTTCACCCACGGCGAACAGACCCGGAATGATGTGGTCCTTGCCTTCGGCGTCCATGGTGATGGCCTGGCCATGAATGTTGGTGGCAACGCCGCCCATCATGTAATGGCAGGTCGGCACGACCGGAACCGGGGCGACCACCGGGTCGACGTGGGCGAAGGTCTTGGACAGCTCGCAGATACCTGGCAGGCGGCTGTGCAGCACTTCCTCGCCCAGGTGATCCAGCTTCAGCAGCACGTGGTCCTTGTTCGGGCCCACGCCGTTACCGGCGATGATTTCCTTGACCATGGAGCGGGCGACCACGTCGCGGCCGGCCAGGTCTTTCGCGTTCGGCGCGTAACGCTCCATGAAGCGCTCGCCGTGGGCGTTGATCAGGTAGCCACCTTCACCGCGGCAACCTTCGGTGACCAGTACACCGGCGCCGGCGATGCCGGTCGGGTGGAACTGCCACATCTCGATATCCTGCACCGGCACGCCGGCACGCAGGGCCATGCCGATACCGTCACCGGTATTGATCAGGGCGTTGGTGGTGGAGGCGTAGATACGGCCAGCACCGCCAGTCGCCAGCACGGTGGCCTTGGACTTGATGTACATGGTTTCGCCGGTTTCGATGCAGATCGCGATCACACCGACGAACGCGCCGTCCTGGTTCTTCACCAGGTCAACGGCGTAGTACTCGTTGAGGAAGGTGGTGCCTGCCTTCAGGTTGCCCTGGTACAGGGTGTGCAGCAGCGCGTGACCGGTACGGTCGGAGGCTGCGCAGGTACGGGCAGCCTGGCCGCCCTTGCCGAAGTCCTTGGACTGGCCACCGAACGGACGCTGGTAGATACGACCGGTTTCGGTACGCGAGAACGGCAGCCCCATGTGGTCCAGCTCGAAGACCGCGGCCGGGCCTTCCTGACACATGTATTCGATAGCGTCCTGGTCACCGATGTAGTCGGAACCCTTGACGGTATCGTACATGTGCCAGCGCCAGTCGTCGTTCGGGTCGGCCGAAGCGATGGCGCAGGTGATGCCGCCCTGGGCGGAAACGGTATGCGAACGAGTCGGGAACACCTTGGTGACTACAGCGGTCTTGTGGCCGCCTTGAGCCAGTTGCAGCGCTGCGCGCATGCCCGCGCCGCCGCCACCGATGATGATGGCGTCGAAGGAAATGGTTGGAATGTTAGCCATGAATCAGATACCCCAGAGAATCTGCACACCCCAGACGAAGTAAGCGAACATCGCAACGCCGCATACCGCCTGGAACAGGAAACGAATCGCAGTCGCCGACTTGCCGAACGCCATCGGCGTCAGGTAGTCGGTGGCAATGGTCCACATGCCGACCCAGGCGTGGGCGCCCAGGGCAACGAGGGCCAGCAGACTGAAGATGCGCATCGCGTTGTTGGTGAACAGAGCGTGCCACTGGGCGTAGTCGATGCCCGGGTGGGCGGCGAGGTAGCCGATCAGGAAAATGAAGTAAGCCGCGAGAACGACCGCCGAGACGCGCTGCGCCATCCAGTCGTAGAGGCCCGAACGCGACAGGTTCGTGACGTTAGTTACCATACCCAAACTCCTGCCAGAACGATCAGCACCACGGAGATGACGATCACGATTTTCGAGCCCAGCTTGCCGCCTTCCAGCGTCTCACCGACACCCATGTCCATGATCAGGTGGCGCACACCTGCCACGAGGTGGTACAGCAGGCCGGACAGCAGGCCCCAGGTCACCAGTTTGGCCAGCGGACTGGTCAGACACGCCTTCACCTCGGCAAAGCCTTCCTCCGAACCCAGCGACTTGCCCAGTGCGTACAGCATGATGGCAAGGCCGAGGAAGAGGATGACGCCGGAAATACGGTGAAGAATGGACGTGTACGCGGTGATCGGGAGTTTGATGGTCCTTAGGTCTAGGTTTACAGGTCGTTGGCTTTTCACGGCTTTTTTCACACTGAAGAGCCCCTAGCTAACAGGGCAAAGTTGTTGGTAAGTGTACTGGTCAGGTACCCACCACCCAGGAGAGCGACGACACCCAGCAGGGCGGGCTTGAAAGCCCCTGGGAGTCGGCTGCCGAGTATAGACAGTTAGGCTGCTTATGACAACGTGAGGGGCTAGCCCAAATAGCGCATTGCCTTTAAGGGACAAAAGGCGTAAACGGGCGAGAATTTCGTGAAAAATCAGGCCTCAGAGGGCGTTTCAACCAGCCTTTAGGCAAATTGACATTCGAATTTATCCCTCTATAGTGGTGCGGGCCCTGCGTGGGGGGTCTGTCTGATGATTTCAAGCATTAATAGGAGGCCACATGGCTGACAAAAAAGCGCAGTTGATCATCGAGGGCGCTGCCCCCGTCGAGCTGCCCATTTTAACCGGCACCGTTGGTCCCGATGTTATCGACGTCCGCGGGTTGGGGGCATCAGGCCACTTCACCTTCGACCCTGGTTTCATGGCGACCGCCTCGTGCGAGTCGAAGATCACCTACATCGATGGCGACAAGGGCGTGCTGCTGCACCGCGGCTACCCGATCGAACAGCTCGCCGAACAGTCGGACTACCTCGAGACCTGCTACCTACTGCTCAACGGCGAACTGCCGAATGCCGAGCAGAAGGCCCAGTTCGTCAGCACCGTGAAGAACCACACCATGGTTCACGAGCAGCTGAAGTCGTTCTTCAACGGCTTCCGCCGCGACGCCCACCCCATGGCAGTGATGTGCGGCGTGGTCGGCGCCCTGTCGGCGTTCTATCACGACTCGCTGGACATTAATAACCCGCAGCACCGCGAAATCTCCGCGGTACGCCTGGTCGCGAAAATGCCGACCCTGGCCGCGATGGTCTACAAGTACTCCATGGGCCAACCCATGATGTACCCGCGCAATGACCTGTCGTACGCAGAAAACTTCCTGCACATGATGTTCAACACCCCGTGCGAGATCAAACCGATCAGCCCGGTGCTGGCCAAGGCGATGGACCGGATCTTCATCCTCCACGCCGACCACGAGCAGAACGCCTCCACCTCCACCGTGCGCCTGGCGGGCTCCTCGGGCGCCAACCCGTTCGCCTGTATCGCCGCCGGCATCGCCGCACTGTGGGGCCCGGCCCACGGCGGTGCGAACGAAGCCGTACTGACCATGCTCGATGAAATCGGCGATGTCTCGAACATCGACAAGTTCATCGCCAAGGCCAAGGACAAGAACGATCCGTTCAAGCTCATGGGCTTCGGTCACCGCGTGTACAAGAACCGCGACCCGCGCGCCACCGTGATGAAGAAGACCTGCGACGAAGTGCTCAGCGAGCTGGGCATCAAGAACGACCCGCAGCTGGAACTGGCCATGCGCCTGGAAGAGATCGCCCTGACCGATCCGTACTTCGTCGAGCGCTCGCTGTACCCGAACGTCGACTTCTACTCGGGCATCATCCTCAAGGCCATCGGTATTCCGACCAGCATGTTCACCGTGATCTTCGCCCTGGCACGTACCGTCGGCTGGATCTCGCACTGGAAGGAAATGCTCTCCAGCCCATACAAGATCGGCCGCCCACGCCAGCTGTACACCGGCTACGAGCAGCGTGACATCGTCGAGCTGAAAGACCGCAAGTAAGCCCTGTCGGCCGAACGCAAAAAAGGCTGCCCTCGGGCAGCCTTTCTTGTTTCTGCGTTACCGGCGCCGATCACTGCTTCTCGGCACGCTCCTTCAACCCCTTCAGGGTATTGAACGGCGCATCCACCACGAACTTGTTGGCCAACCAGGACGGCACACTGCCACCTGGCTCGGTGTGCACCTGGTAGGTCACCTCGGTGCTGTCACCCTTGGGCACCAGCTTCCAGTAGCCCTCCACCTGGGCGACACGCACGAAGCCCTTTTCCTCCGGCAGATACTTCGGCTGCTCCTCAAGCTTGCGGGTCAGGCTGCCATCAGCCTCCTGGACAGTGGTCACATGCAGGACGGAATCGCGTGGCGTCACAGGCCATGGTGTATTGAACTGGGTGTAGGTCCAGCTCTGGTCGCCCTCGCTCTTGAGCAGTTTCTGCGACTTGCACTCGTGGATCCAGGCGCAGGCCCCCGCCACGTCCTCCTGCAGCGCCTTGACCTTGGCCAGCGGTGCATTGATCACGGTCACGCCACGGTAGGCCTTGTACTTGGAACCGGCCACCTCGCTGAGGGACACCTTGATCCCCTCCTCGTCCTTGGCCACCTGCCAGTTCTCGGCCCAAGCCGTCGGTGCCAGCACGACACCCATGCCACACAGCAGTGCAATACGCTTGATCGATCTCATCATCTTGTTCCTTGTTGTCGAGGATCCAACCTGTCACGCCGCCGTCATCTGCTCCAGCCACCCGATGATGCGGATGGCCTCGTCACGATCGTTGCCACAGATGTCCGCTTCCGCCTTGAAGCCGCCACACACTTTGGGCCGCTCGGGCTTGCCGAACAGCGCACAGAGGTTTTCGACATTCAGGTGCAGGCAGCGTTCGCCGGCCGGCTTGCCCTGCGGCATGCCGGGGATAGGTGAACTGATGGACGGGGCGATGCAGCAGGCACCGCAGCCCTCGCGGCATTTCATGACAACAGGACTCCCAGGAGCAAAACGGGACGAACGTCCCTGGATACTAACCGCTCAAACATATGTTTGAAATTGCCGAGCGAATGAAAAAGACGGTGACCCGGCAGTCAGTTGCGGAATTCGAAATCGATCGCCGCGCCGTCGACGTCGCGCCGGCTGTCGTTGCGCAACTGCAGCTGCATTTCGTTGCTGATCAGCCGGCCGTTGAGCTGGAACGGGCTGCTGTCGGACTCCGGCTTGGTGGGGAACATCGACGGCAGCAGAGGTTTGCGCACCACCGGCCCGTCACCCAGGTCCGGCTCGAGGTGCCTGACCATTTCACTCGGCAGGCTCAGGTCGATCTTCTGCTTGGGTAGCGATTTGGCGACAGCCTTGCTGACAGGCTTGGCCTTCACCTTGGGCTTGACCTTTGGTTTGGCCTTGGGCTTGGCTGCAGCCTTGGCCGGCGACTTGTGCACCCCCTGCGCCTTGGTTGCAGGCTCGGCAGCCTGCACCGCTCCGGCCGGCAGCCAGGGCAACGCGCAACACAGGGCAATGACAAGAGGACGAAACAGGTTCATGGGTACCGGGAGCGTAAGCTGCAAAACGCGTATGCTCCCTGTTCCCCGCTCATCTGACAAGCCTACAAAAGTGAACCTGTCGGCTCGCGGCACAATTGCTGGGCCAGCAGCCCCAGGGTCATCACCGCGCGCTCCGCCTCGCGGTTCCAGGGAATACCGCAATTGAGCCGGATACAGTGGTTGAACTGCTCCGTGTTACTGAAGATCAGCCCCGGCGCGATGCTGATCCCCTGTTCCAGCGCCCGCACATGCAGCTCCTGGGTATTGACTCGCCCTGGCAGGCTGACCCAAAGAATGAAGCCGCCGGTGGGCCGGGTCATCTGCGTGCCTTCGGGGAAGTGCTGCTGCACCGCCAGCTGGTAGGCACTGAGGTTCTTGCGATACTCCTGGCGAATGTAGCGCAGGTGGCGATCGTAGCCGCCGTTCTCCAGGTAGGCGGCCACCGCCATCTGCGTGACACTGCAGGCCGAGTGTGTAGTGAAGGTCTGCAGGCGCTGGATCTCGTCCTGGTAGCGCCCGGCGATCATCCAGCCGACCCGCACCCCTGGCGACAGGGTCTTGGAGAAGCTCGAGCAGTAGATCACCCGGTCGAGGCGATCGAACGCCTTGAGCGCCTTGGTGCGCCCCTGCTCGAACATCAGCTCACCGTAGATATCATCCTCGACGATCTGTATGTCGAAGTCCGAGGCCAGGCGCAGCAACTGCTTCTGCCGCTCCTCGGGGATGGTGCCGCCCAAGGGATTGCTCAAGCGCGCCGTCAGTACCAGCGCCTTGATCGACCACTGGTTGGCTGCCAGTTGCAGGGCTTCCAGGCTGATACCGGTAGAGGGATCGCTGGGAATCTCGATGACCTTGAGCCCCAGCAGGTCGGCCAGCTGCAGCAGGCCATAGTAAGTGGGCGACTCGGCCGCAATCAGGTCGCCCGGTCGGGTCAGCACCCGCAGCGCCATCTGCAGGGCATCGACGCAGCCGTGGGTCACCACCACCTCACGCGGATCGACCAGCACGCCGGCATCACGCATGCGAATGGCGATCTGCCGGCGCAGCGGTTCGAAACCCGGGCTGAACATGTAGCTGAAGGCACGCGGGCTGTGGAAGCGCGTCACCTTGGCCAATTGCTGGTGCAGGGCACGCACGGGCAGGTAGTCCACATGCGGCACCGCGGCGCCGAATGGGAAAACCCCATCGCGCCGCGCCTCGACCAGCACTTGCTGGATGATGCTTGCCCGGGTGACCAGGCCCGGGCGCTCGACCCGCGCGATATCCGGGGTCTGCGCCGTCAACGCCGGGGTCTGGTGGACGTAGTAGCCGGACTGCGGCCGGGCACGGATCAGGCCCTGGTCCTCGAGATTGGCGTACGCCTGCAGCACGGTGGCATGGCTGACATTGAGCTGCGCGCTCATCTTGCGCACCGACGGCACCCGCTCCCCCGGCTGGTAGACACCCCGGCGGATGTCATCGGCCAGTTGCTGGGCAATGCGCTGGTACAGCAGCAGGTTGGTCATGGCGTGTTCTCGAAGCGCTGACGGGTCATTGTTCTTGTGTGGCTCACTGCGGGGCCAGAATACCGTAACAGTTACGAAGTGTACTGGGACAGATCGGAGAATAGCCAACAATACAGTTACGTGACAGAGAAGTGATAGCCGACCACGTCGGCGCGCCGACGAACGCTCAAATCACCTTTGATTCTGCCGATACCGATACCGATACCGATGCCGTTGCCGTTGCCGTTGCCGTTGCCGTTGCCGTTGCCGTTGCCGTTGCCGTTGCCGTTGCCGTTGCCGTTGCCGTTGCCGTTGCCGATCAAGAGTCTAGCGCCCTACCCAGCTAGCGACAGCTGCGTCAGACCAGGCGCCGCCCGTAACTTCGCGACTTCAGGAGGCCGAACGCAGGACTTGCGGAGGGAGGTGACGGGCATGGATGCCCGTCAAGCGCTGCGCCCCAGGATGGGGCGTTCAGCGCGGTCCTCCCGGGAGCAAGGCCGGAGTGAGGGGACCCGGAGCGAAGCGTAGGGCCGGATGAATGGAGCGCAGCGTTTTTTGGTTACTTTTTGTCGCGTTTGACAAAAAGTGACTCGCCGGGTGGCGAAAGGGTGAATATGCGTCAGTATAGCCAATGAATGCGTTTACAACTGTAAAAACCCACGCCAATCGCATTTGACTTTGACTTTGACTTTGACTTTGACTTTGACTTTGACTTTGACTTTGACTTTGACTTACACAGTGTGTGTTTTTAAAGCTATATGCGCATTCATTTGCGATGGTGACGCATAATCACCTTTCCGCCCTTACGGCGGGTCCCTTTTTGAAGCATCAAAAAGGAACCAAAAAATGCTCGCTCCATTCATCCGGCCCCTACGCTTCGCTCCGGGGTCCCCTCACTCCGGCCTTGCTCCCGGGAGGACCGCGCTGAACGCCCCATCCTGGGGCGCAGCGCTTGACGGGCATCCATGCCCGTCACCTCCCTCCGCAAAACCTACGTTCGGCCTCCTGAAGTCGCAATTTGTGTCGCCTGAACTATCGCGCACTTAGAAGCAAAAGCAGAGCAAGAGCAAGAGCAAGAGCAAGAGCAAGAGCAAAACTTGAAGATCAAGCAATAGAAAAGATGACAATGCACCGACACGACGCAATATAAAATAAATTTGCATACAACTTCAAAACCAACACCAAATACTATCCACCAATCAACAAGAACATCAAACCCAAGTCAAGACAACAACTCCCCCTCAACCCGATCCCTCCCCCCCTGCTTGGCCACATATACCCCAGCATCCGCCCGCAACAACAACGCATCCGCCCCCTCCCCCGCCCGCCACCCCGCCACCCCGAAACTCGCCGTGACCCGCCCAACGCCCTCCACCGGCACACTGCGCAAACCCTGCCACAACTCCTGCGCCAGCATCCGCGCCTGCTCGGCATTACTCCCGGGGCACAGCACCATGAACTCCTCCCCGCCCAAGCGGCAGAACACATCGGTGCGCCGCAGCCGATGCGCGATCCGCTGGCACAGATTGCGCAGCACATGATCCCCGACCGCATGCCCGAACTGATCGTTGATACGCTTGAAATGGTCGATATCCAGCATGATCACCGCCAGGTCCAGACCTTCGCGCTGGGCCCGATCCAGTTCGTTGCGCAGCCGCTCCTGGAAATAGCGTCGGTTGTAGATGCCGGTCAGGGCGTCGGTCACCGACAATGCGCGTAACTCTTCCTCGACCCGCTTGAGATCCGAGATGTCCGTCAGGTAGCCATGCCACAGCGTGCTGCCATGCTCGCCGATCTCCGGCGTAGCCTCCCCACGCACCCAGCGCAGCCCCGCTTGCGGCAGGCACACCCGATACTCCTCGCGCCACGGCGCAAGATGCTCGGCGGAATACCGCACCGAGCGTCGCACCCGCTCCAGGTCGTCAGGGTGAATACGCTCGAACACCGCCGTGGCATCCTCGCGCAGCACCGCCAGGTCAACCTCGTAGATGTCGTGTAGACCTTGGCTGGCGTAGGGAAAACAGGAATGGCCATCGGCATCCAGGCGGTACTGGTAGATCCCGCCCGGCACCTCGGCGCTGAGTTTCTCCAGCAACCGATCGCGGGCCGCCAGGGCTTCGTGCACCCGGCGCCTCTCGGTGACATCGATGCAGATCGCCAGGTAACCCACCCACAAGCCCTGCTCGTCCAGCACCGCCGTCACCAGCATGTTGGCCAGCAGATGGCTACCGTCCTTGCGTACCAGCGTCCAGTCCGCCGGCTGCGCGCCACCCTCCTGCACCGTTTCGGCGAACATCGCCTGGCCGGCGCCGACCTCGCGGCCAAAGCGCACGCTCAAGGCATGGGCACGCTGGTGCAGCTCTTCGGGCAACACCAGGTCCTCCAGCCGCAGCTGGCCCAGCGCTTCGCCGGCCGAGTAGCCCAGCATGCGTTCGGCGCCGGCATTGAACGTGCCGATCACTCCGCGCAGGCTGGTGGCGATGATCGCGACCTGGGTCGCGGCATCGAGCACGCTGCGCAACTGGTTGTGAGTCTCGCGCAACGACTGCTCGCTGACACGCAACTCGGCGGTGCGCCGGGCCACCAGGCCCAGGGCACGCTGGCGCTGGCTGAACAGGCTGTAAAGCAGCAGCGCCAGCAATATGCTCAGCAGGCCACCAAGCAATGCCACGACTGACACCGCAGACGACCGGTTGGCCAACAGAAAGCCCTGGCTGGGGCGAATATCGAGCTGGTAGTGATGGTCGGCCAGGTGCAGCAGGTGACTGCTGGCAAGGCCCATGCGCGCCGGCTGCATGCCCGAGTCGAACAGCACCTCGTGACCACCCTCGGTGGACAGATCGAGGATGCGCACCACCAGGTTGTCATCGGCCACGGTCGGCAGGCTCTCGGCTATCAACTGGTGCAGGCTGAGCAACGCCATCACATAACCTCGGGGCAACTCGCTCGCCGGCGCATCATCGGCGAACACCGGAGCGACCATCAGCAGGCCGCGGGTGTAGGCCGGCTCGACATTGATCATGTCCAGCGGCGCAGACACCGCCATGCTGCCAGGGCCCGGGGCCCGGGCCAGGGTCGCGGCGCGCAGCGCCTGCCCGCCCAGGTCGAAACCATAGGGCTGGGCCTGCCGGCTCGCCGCCTGGGTGTACAGGACCGGGTAGTAGTGATCACGCATCGCTGCCGCCTGCCAACGCCCCTGGGCGTCCAGGTCGCGGATCTGGTAAGGCTGCCCCAGCAAGGCGCTGGCCTGCTGTTCGAACGCCGCGCGCTGCCCGGACGCTACCCGCGGCGCCCAGGAGTAGGCCTGGGTGCGATGCAGCAACGGGCGGGCATAGCCATCGAACTCGTAGGGCGTGATTTCACTGGAGTAGGCGAAAAAGCGGCGCAGGCCGTCCAGGCGCTGCTCCTGCTCCTCGAAACGTTCGGCGATGCGGCTGTAGCGTTCACTGGCCAGCAGTTCGAAACGCTGGCGCAGTTGCTGCTTGAAGAAGGTCTGCGTGGCAATGGCCAGCGCGGCCGTGAGCAGCGCTCCGGCGACCAGCGCCGCCAGGGCCACGCCCCAGGCCGACAGCTCGTCACCGAACAGGCCAAGCGGCTTCGCAGGTACGCCTGGGTTCGACATAGAGGACTCTCAGCAACGTCAGCGTCCTGCGTATTGTCCCGCCCTGTCCTGCTTTATAGCCGCTGGCCAGTGGCCACGCCATGTACCTCGTCGGCTCAGCGCAAACGCAGCTGCCAGGCGCGATGGATGCGGTTGTTGCGAGCGAAGTCAGGGTCCAGGGTCTGGGCGCTGATTTCCTCCACCGCATACCGCGTCGCCAGGTGCTCGTCGAGCTGGAACTTGCGGAAGTTGTTGGAGAAGTACAGCACACCACCCGGCGCCAGGCGCGCCATGGCCAGGTCGAGCAGTTGCACATGGTCGCGCTGCACGTCGAACACCCCTTCCATGCGCTTGGAGTTGGAGAAGGTCGGCGGGTCGATGAAGATCAGGTCGTAGCTGTCCTGGGCGTTCTCCAGCCAGGCCATGACGTCGCCCTGCTCCAGGCGGTTGCGCTCGGAGAAACCGTTGAGCGACAGGTTGCGCCGTGCCCAGTCCAGGTAGGTCTTCGACAGGTCGACGCTGGTGGTGCTGCGCGCGCCGCCCTTGGCTGCATGCACGCTGGCCGTGGCGGTGTAGCAGAACAGGTTGAGGAAGCGCTTGCCCGCCGCCTCGCGCTGGATACGCAGGCGCATCGGGCGGTGGTCGAGGAACAGGCCGGTGTCGAGGTAGTCGGTAAGGTTGACCAGCAGCTTGACGCCGCCCTCGCTGACTTCCTGGAAGCGTCCTTCGGTGGCCTGGCGTTCGTACTGGCGGGTGCCGGTCTGGCGCTCCCGGCGCTTGAGCACCACGCGCTGCGGATCGACGCCAAGGGCCTGCGGAATCGCGGTCAACGCGTCGAGCAGGCGTGCCTGGGCCTTGTCCGGGTCGATCGAGCGCGGCGCGGCATACTCCTGCACGTGCACCCAGTCGTGGTACAGGTCGACAGCCAAGGCGTACTCGGGCATGTCGGCATCGTACACGCGGTAGCAATCGACCTGCTCGCGGCGGGCCCACTTGCCCAGCTGCTTGAAGTTCTTCTGCAGGCGGTTGGCGAACATCTGCGCGCCTTCCGACAGGCGCGCCGGCTCGCTGGCCACCGGCGCCTGGCGGCGCGGCTCGCCCTCACCCGCGTCGGCCTGGGCCTGAGCCTGACGACGATCGCCAGTGACGAACTGGTCGGGCTGGACCTTGAACAGCAACAGCTTGCACGGCAATGCGCCGTTCCAGAAAGCGTATTGCTTGTGGCTGCGGATACCCATGCGCTTGCCCAGCTCCGGCGCGCCGGTGAACACCGCCGCGTCCCAGCCCATGCATGCCTGGCGCAGGCGCTCGCCGAGGTTCTGGTAGAGGTACAGCAGGCTGGCCTCATCGCCCAGGCGCTCGCCATAGGGTGGGTTGCTGATCACCAGGCCCTTCTGGTTCTGGTCTGGGCGCGGCTCGAAGCTGGCAACCTCGCCCTGATAGATCTTCACCCAGTCGCCCAGGCCTGCGCGCTCGACGTTGTTGCGCCCCGGCTGGATCAGCCGCGGGTCGGCCTCGTAGCCACGAATCCACAACGGTGGCTTGGCCAGGCCCACTTGGGCACGGGCCTGGGCCTCGTCGTGCATCTTGCGCCACAGCGCCGGTACGTGCCCGAGCCAGGCCGTGAAGCCCCAGCGCTCGCGCTTGAGGTTGGGGGCGATGTCGGCGGCGATCATCGCCGCCTCGACCAGGAAGGTGCCCACACCGCACATCGGGTCAGCCAGGGCGCCGCCCTCGGCCGCAATGCGTGGCCAGCCCGAGCGGATCAGCACCGCCGCTGCCAGGTTTTCCTTCAATGGCGCCGCGCCCTGCTGCAGGCGATAGCCGCGCTGATGCAGGCTGTGGCCGGACAGGTCGAGGGACAGAATCGCCTCGCCACGGTCCAGGCGCAGGTGCACCCGCAGGTCCGGGTCGAGCTTGTCCACCGACGGGCGCAGGCCTTCGCGGTTGCGCAGTTTGTCGACAATGGCGTCCTTCACTTTCAGGGCGCCGAAGTGAGTGTTGTCGATACCCGAGCCATGGCCGCTGAACTCCACTGCCAGCGTGCCGTCGGCCGCCAGGTGGTCGGCCCAGTCGAGCGCATGCACGCCGTCATAGAGGTCGTCGGCGTTCTTCATCGAGAAACGCTTGAGCACCAGTAGCACCCGGTTGGCCAGGCGCGACCACAGGCACAGGCGGTAGGCGGTTTCCATGTCGGCCGAGCCGCGAATGGCCGAGGTGTGTTCACGCACCTCGGTCAGGCCCAGTTGGCTGGCCTCTTCGGCGAGCAGGCCTTCAAGGCCCTTGGGGCAGGTGAGATAAAGTTCGAAACGGTCCGACATGTGTAATCCAGAGCCTTTGGCTAGGTAAATGGCAAGCCGACGCATCGGCTGCCGCTGTTTGCCCGCGCCCCTTTCCAGCAGGCGCCCGGGTGGCCTTGCGAAGCGATCGCAAGACCTGGCCGCTCGGCAGACCAATGCCTCACGCAGAAGCGAAAGAGGCTTTGATCGTCGGGCAGTGTGAAAATTTCGTGGACCCAGGGTTCAGATGTGACCCTTCGTCGCATTACCAATTATTACTGTCATCATCGAGCAACGCTGGCCAATTGACGTCAACGTTGACTAAACCCTGATCATAGCGGGCCCAACGGCAAACAAGGTTGAGTCGCATTTATTTACTTATCCCCTCACCCTCGGAAAGGTTACGTCCTTATGACAAATCGATCATTCACACTGTGACTCGCATTCGTTAGAACTGATCTCAGGCCGCACCGCAACGGGGCGGCACTTTCAGCCCGCGACGCCGGCAGCGGGCGCAAACCGGCAGAACGATTCTGCCCGGCCTCGGAGAGGCCGACGGGACATTACAGTCAACAAGTGAGGGCAACACCCTATGAGAAGACTTAAGCGTGATCCGTTGGAAAGAGCATATTCACGTGGCTACCAGTATGGAGTCACCGGCAAATCCCGCGAACTTTGCCCCTTCAATCTACCCTCTGTACGCCAAGCCTGGATCAACGGCTGGCGCGAAGGTCGCGGCGATAACTGGGATGGCATGACCGGCACCGCTGGCATTCATAGACTCAACGAAAATCACGCCGTTGGCTGAACGAGGACACTGAATTCGAGTCACCATGCGCGCCCTATCCGGGCGGCGGGCTGCGGCCCAGGGGCCCCTTTGAAGGGGCCCTTTTTTATGCACCTTATTTTCTCGCCACATCTTCTATACAGCGTGGGAGCGGCTCATTTCATGGTTTCGGCATCGCCGCAATCGCATCCACCGCTTCACGAATCAACGCCGGGCCTTTGTAGATGAAGCCCGAATAGATCTGCACCAGGCTAGCCCCAGCGGCGATCTTCTCAGCCGCGTGGCGCCCCTCGGTAATACCGCCAGCGGCGATGATCGGCAGCTTGCCGCCCAGCTCGCCCGCCAGCACCTTCACCGTGTGCGTGCTCTTTTGCAGTACCGGCGCACCCGACAGGCCGCCCGCCTCGCCACCGAACGGCAGGCCTTCGACACCTTCGCGGCCCAGGGTGGTATTGGTGGCGATCACCGCGTCCATGCCCGACTCGCGCAGCGCCGCGGCCACCAGCGCGGTCTCTTCGTCGCTCATGTCCGGTGCAATCTTGATCGCCAATGGCACGCGCTTGCCGTTGGCCGTGGCCAGCTGTTCACGGCGCTCGGCCAGGGCATCGAGCAGTTGCTTGAGCGAGTCGCCGAACTGCAGCGAACGCAGGCCCGGGGTATTCGGCGAGCTGACGTTGACGGTGATGTAGCTGGCGTCGTTGTAGACCTTTTCCAGACAGATCAGGTAGTCGTCCTGGGCCCGCTCGACCGGGGTGTCGAAGTTCTTGCCGATGTTGATGCCCAGTACCCCGGTGTACTTCGAGGCGCGCACACGTGCCAGCAAGTGGTCGACACCGAGGTTGTTGAAGCCCATGCGGTTGATGATGGCCGTGGCTTCAGGCAGGCGGAACAGCCGCGGCTTGGGGTTGCCCGGCTGCGGGCGCGGCGTCACGGTGCCGATCTCGACGAAGCCGAAACCCAGCTGGGCGAAACCGTCGATGGCCGCGCCGTTCTTGTCCAGGCCTGCGGCCAGGCCGACCGGGTTGGCGAAGTTCAAGCCCATCACCGTCACCGGCAACGCCGCTGGCTGCTTGCACAGCAGACCATTGAGCCCCAGGCGGCCACCAGCGCCGATCAGGTCCAGCGAGAGGTCGTGGGAGGTTTCCGGGGAGAGCTTGAACAGCAGCTGGCGGGCCAGGGTATACATGGGCGGGCGGACTCGCGGTGTGTGAGGGGGCGATTATAGCCAGCGCGCCGCCGGGGCGACAGGGCCATGGCACATGGGTTGCTATGTCTGTTGCATGCCGCTCTATTGCGAACGCTCGAGGAACTCCGTGAACACACCCCTCCCGACAACGCCCCTGGCCTGGGTCAACGGCAGCGACGCGCCGGAAAAACCCAGCCTGGACATCGGCTTCATGGCCTTGACCGACTGCGCCTCGGTAGTGGTTGCCGCCACCCAGGGCTTCGCCCAGCCATTCGGCCTGACCTTAAACCTGCGCCGCCAGGCCTCCTGGGCCGGGCTGCGCGACAAGCTGGTCAGCGGCGAACTCGACGCCGCCCACTGCCTGTACGGGCTGGTATACGCCGTGCACCTGGGCATCGGAGGCGTGCCCGCCAGCCCCCTGGCCGTGCTCATGGGCCTGAACCAGAACGCACAGGCCATCAACCTCTCCGCCGCACTGCAGCGCAAGGGCGTGACCAACCCCGAGGCACTGGCGCGGCTGGTGCACCAGCAAGGCGCACGGCTGACCTTCGCCCAGACCTTTCCCACCGGCACCCATGCTCTGTGGCTGTACTACTGGCTGGCCAGCCAGGGGATTCACCCATTGCGTGACGTCAGCAGTGTGGTGGTGCCCCCGGCGCAGATGACCGCCCACCTGCAGGCCGGGCGCATCGACGGCTTCTGCGTCGGCGAACCCTGGTCGGCGGACGCGCTCGCCAAGGGCCAGGGCTTCACCCTGGCCACCAGCCAGTCGATCTGGCCCGATCACCCGGAAAAGGTCCTGGCCTGCGCCCGCGGTTTCGTCGAACAGTACCCCAACAGCGCCCGGGCACTGATCCAGTCGGTACTCGCCGCCGCGCGCTTCATCGAGCAGAGCCAGGAAAACCGCCGCAGCACCGCGCAACTGCTCAGCGGCAGCGCCTACCTTGACACCCCCGTCGACAGCATCGAGCCGCGCCTGCTCGGCGACTACCAGGATGGCCTCGGCCATCGCTGGCACGACCCCCATGGCCTGCGCCTGTTCGACCAGGGCCGGGCCAACCTGCCCTACCTGTCCGACGGCATGTGGTTCATGACCCAGTTCCGCCGCTGGGGCCTGCTGCGTGACGACCCGGACTACCTCGGGGTCGCCCGCCAGGTGCAACAGCTGGCCCTTTACCGCGAGGCCGCCTCGGCACTGGGCGTGCCCTGCGCCGACCTCCCCATGCGCAGCAGCCTGCTGCTCGACGGCCGCCGCTGGGACGGCAGCGACCCCCATGGCTATGCGCGCAGCTTTCCCCTGCACGCCCTGGACGCGGCACCTGATGCCCGCGCCAGTCACTGAGGGGGCGAACATGCTGCGTATCCTGCTGATCGACGACACCGAAAAGAAAGTCGGTCGTCTCAAGGCGGCCCTGATCGAGGCCGGCTTCGAAGTGATCGAGGCCGGCAACCTGAGCATCGACCTGCCCGCCTGTGTCGAAACGGTGCACCCGGACGTGGTGCTGATCGATACCGAGTCACCTGGCCGCGATGTGATGGAGCAGGTGGTGCTGGTCAGCCGCGATCGCCCCCGTCCGATCGTGCTGTTCACCGACGAGCACGACCCCGACGTGATGCGCCAGGCGATCCAGGCTGGAGTCAGCGCCTACATCGTCGAGGGTATCCAGGCCACGCGCCTGCAGCCGATCCTCGACGTAGCCATGGCCCGTTTCGAAAGCGACCAGGCGCTGAAGGCGCAATTGCTGGCCCGCGACCAGCAACTGGCCGAGCGCAAGCGCATCGAACAAGCAAAGGGGCTGCTGATGAAAATGAAGGACTGCAACGAGGAAGCGGCTTACACCCTGATGCGCCGCCAAGCCATGAGCCGCCAGCAGAAGCTGATCCAGGTGGCGGAGCAGATCATCGCCATGTCGGAGATGCTGGGCTAGTTGCAATGACCCGCAGACCTTGGCCCGTCTCTTGCTCATGGAACACCAGGTAGCCAACGGCGGTTGCCCCCCAGACCCCGACAAAGACGTCGCTCCCCGCCACTCATCCGTGGACCGGGCAGCGGCGTCTTTTCGTTTTCCGCCCTGTGTTGTGCGCCCCACGAGGTGTCCGATGAATACGAGCTTCTGGAAATCCGGGCATGTGCCCACCCTGTTCGCCGCCTTCTTGTATTTCGACCTGAGTTTCATGGTCTGGTACCTGCTCGGCCCGATGGCGGTGCAGATTGCCGCCGACCTGCAACTGACCGCACAGCAACGCGGCCTGATGGTGGCCACGCCGATCCTGGCCGGGGCGCTGCTGCGCTTTGCCATGGGCGTGCTGGTCGATCGCCTGTCGCCCAAGACCGCCGGGCTGATCGGCCAGGTGGTGGTGATCGTCGCCCTGGCCTGTGCCTGGCAGCTGGGCGTGCGCAGCTACGAACACGCCTTGCTGCTGGGTGTGTTCCTGGGTTTTGCCGGGGCCTCGTTCGCCGTGTCCCTGCCACTGGCCTCGCAGTGGTATCCGCCGCAGCACCAGGGCAAGGCCATGGGCATCGCCGGGGCCGGCAACTCCGGCACGGTGTTCGCAGCGCTGCTGGCTCCAGCGCTGGCCGCCGCCTTCGGCTGGAACAATGTGTTCGGCTTTGCCCTGCTGCCGCTGCTGCTGAGCCTGGTGCTGTTCGCCTGGCTGGCCCGCAATGCCCCGCAACGGCCCAAGCCCAAGGCCATGGCCGACTACCTCAAGGCCCTCGGCGACCGCGACAGCTGGTGGTTCATGTTCTTCTACAGTGTCACCTTCGGCGGCTTCATCGGCCTGGCCAGCGCCCTGCCTGGCTATTTCAGCGACCAGTACGGCCTGAGCCCGGTGACCGCCGGCTACTACACCGCCGCCTGTGTGTTCGCCGGCAGTCTCATGCGCCCGCTCGGCGGCGCCCTGGCCGACCGCTTCGGCGGCATCCGCACCCTGCTGGCGATGTACAGCGTGGCCGCCGTGTGCATCGCGGCGGTGGGCTTCAACCTGCCCAGCGCGGCGGCGGCCCTGGCGTTGTTCGTCAGCGCCATGCTCGGGCTGGGTGCGGGCAATGGCGCGGTGTTCCAGCTGGTGCCGCAGCGCTTCCGCCAGGAGATCGGCGTGATGACCGGGCTGATCGGCATGGCCGGCGGCATCGGCGGCTTCCTCCTCGCTGCGGGCCTTGGCACCATCAAGCAGCACACCGGCGATTACCAGCTCGGCCTATGGCTGTTCGCCAGCCTCGGCCTGCTGGCCTGGTTCGGCCTGCATGGCGTCAAGCAGCGCTGGCGCACCACCTGGGGCTCGGCCGCAGTCACCGCAGCGCGGGTCTGAGGCGCCGCCATGAGCCTGCTACTGAGCTTCGCCCAGGCCAGCGCCACAGGCCCGCGCACGGAAAACCAGGACGCCCTGCGCCTGGTCACCCCGGTACCGGAACTCGCGGCCAGCAAGGGCTATCTGTGCGCGCTGGCCGACGGCGTCAGCCAGTGCGCCGACGGCGGCCTGGCAGCGCGCGCCAGCTTGCAGGCCCTGGCCCTGGACTACTACGCCACGCCCGCCACCTGGAGCGTGGCCCAGGCCCTGGACCGTCTGCTGGTGGCGCAAAACCGCTGGCTGCGCGCCCAAGGCAATGGCCAGCCGCTGCTCACCACCCTCAGCGCCCTGGTGCTGCGCGGGCGACGCTTCACCCTCGCCCACGTCGGCGACTGCCGGGTGTACCGCTGGCAGGACGACCAGCTGCAATGCCTGAGTGAAGACCATGTGTGGGACCAGCCCGGCATGCAGCACGTGCTCAAGCGCGCGCTGGGGCTGGACCAGCAGTTGTTGGTGGACTATCTGGAGGGCGATCTTCACGAAGGCGAGTGCTTCGTGCTGCTCAGCGACGGCGTGTGGGCCAGCCTGGGCGATGCGCATATCCAGTCGATCGTGCGCGAACACCGCGACCTGCAGGAAGCCGCCGATACCCTCGTGGCCAGCGCCCACCATTGCGGCAGCCAGGACAATGCCAGCGCCTTGCTGGTACGAGTCGACCAGCTGGGCGCGAGCAACCTGGGCGACACCCTGGCGCAGCTCAAGCAGTGGCCGCTGCCAGCCGCTTTGCGTGAAGGCCAGATGATCGATGGCTGGCAGGTCGACGGTTTGCTCGCCCAGAGCAGGCAAGCGCTGCTCTACCGCACCCGTGATCCGCAAGGCCGGCCCTGGTTGCTCAAGACCCTGCCCCCGGCCCGCGACAACGAGCCCGGGGCCGCCCAGACCTTGCTCATGGAAGAGTGGTTCCTGCGCCGGGTCGCCGGCCGCCACTTCCCCGAAGTGCACCCGGCCAGCCAGCGCCAGCACCTGTACTACCTGATGCGCGAATACCCGGGCACGACCCTCGCCAGCCTGCTCGTGGCGGGCGGCCCGCTGCCCCTGGCGCAATGGCTGGAAATGGCGCGCCAGCTGCTGCAGGCTGTCGGCGCACTGCACCGGCGCAACCTGCTGCACCGTGACATCAAGCCGGAAAACCTTCACTTGGGCGAAGATGGCCAGTTGCGCCTGCTCGACTTCGGGCTGGCGTACTGCCCGGGGCTTTCCGAAGACCCGCCCCACGCCTTGCCAGGCACGCCTTCGTTCCTTGCTCCGGAAGCCTACGACGGCCTGCCCCCTGCGCCGCGCCAGGACCTCTATGCCGTGGGCGTCACGCTTTACCAGCTGCTCACCGGCCACTACCCCTACGGCGAAGTCGAGGCGTTCCAACGGCTACGCTTCGGTACGCCAGTGAACCCGGCGCGCTACCGCCCGGATGTGCCGGAGTGGCTGCAGCACAACCTATTGCAGGCGGTGGCGGCGGATCCGGCGCAACGCTTCGAGACCGCCGAACAGTGGTTGCTGTTGCTGGAGCGGGGGGACCGCCAGGAACTGGACGAGCGACCACGGCCACTGCTGGAGCGTGAGCCACTGAAGGTATGGCGCACGATTGGCTTGCTGTCGCTGCTGTTGAACATGGTGCTGTTGCTGGTTCTGCTCAAGCACTGAGCACGCGACCATCCACGCCCCATCGCCCCTAAAAAATCGCGGACAAAGAAAAACCCGGCCGAGGCCGGGTTTTTCGTGAAGCGTCAAACCAATTACTTGGCCTGGGCTTCTACCTGAGCTTCTACGCGACGGTTGACGGCGCGGCCAGCTTCGGTGGCGTTGTCGGCGACCGGACGGGTCTCACCGTAGCCAACCGAGTCAACACGGCTCGATTCAACACCGTACTGCTGGGTCAGGACCTGCTTGACAGCGCTGGCACGACGCTCGGACAGCTTCTGGTTGTAAGCGTCTGGGCCGACGGAGTCAGTGTGACCTTCCACGGTAGTGGTGGTCTGTGGGTACTGCTTCATGAAGTCAGCCAGGTTCTTGATGTCGCCGTAGCTGTTTGGCTTGACGACCGACTTGTCGAAGTCGAACTTGACGTCCAGCTCAACGCGAACGACTTCGGCAACAGCCGGGCAGCCATCAGCGTCAACGGTAACGTTGGCCGGGGTGTCAGGGCACTTGTCGACGTTGTCGCAGACGCCATCGTTGTCGCTGTCGGAGCAGACTTCGGCAACTGGAGCAGGCGCAGGAGCGGCTTTCTGGCCACCGCTGCCACCGAAGTTCAGACCCAGACCAACGGTCGGACCCCACTCGGTGTTGCCGTTGTCGATGTTGTACATGGCTTCGACGCCGGCACGGGCGAAGAACATGTCGGTGATGTACCACTTGGCGCCAGCGCCAACGTTGGCGAAGGTGGAGTGGTCACGGCCGCTACGAGTGGCCTGGCCCAGGCTCTCGTGAGCGAAACCGGCGGAAACGTACGGACGCAGTGCATCGCCTACGGTACCGAAGTGGTAGGTAGCGTCGAGCTTGGTCTTGGAGCCTTTGATGTCTTTGTTGAAGACTTCACCACGAGCGTTGTGGGTCTCGTTGTAGCCCAGGTCCAGGGAGACGTCGTCGGTCAGGAAGTAACCGAGGCGAACACCTGGATTGGTGCCGGTGTTCTTGAAGTTACGTTCGCTGTCGTAGAACTGCTTGGTAACGTTACCTTCGATTTCGACTGCGCCTTGGCCTTGAGCCAGAGCGCCGAGCGAAGTCACGGCCACGAGCGAGCCAATGGCCAAGCCCAAGGTGTTTTTCAATTTCATCCGTTAAATCCCCATCTGGTGATAGTTAAGCAGTCCCACCAACATCCGGGGGACAACTCGACGGCAAGTCTAGCAGAACTTGCCGGTTGGTTAGAGGTATTTGCAGGCCACTAAGTTTCAGCCACGCCTGCAAATTTCTCTCTAAGCTTGTCGAGCGCACGCTTGTAGCGCATTTTCGTGGCGCTCAGGCCCATGTGCATGATGTCCGCGATCTCCTGGAATTCCAGCTCCGCGACAAAGCGCAGCACCAGGATTTCCCGGTCGATCGGGTTCACATGTACCAGCCATTTATCCAGCCCGCCTTTTTCTTCCGGCTTCGGTGCCTTGTCCTCGGACGCCTCTTCGACAGGGTCCAGGCTCAGCGCATCCATCAGCCGGCGCTTGCGACGCTCCTTGCGGTACTGGGTGATGCATTCGTTGTAGGTGATGCTGTAGAGCCAGGTCTTGAACTTGGACTTGCCCTCGAAGTTCTTCAACCCGTAGAGCACCTTGAGCATCACCTCCTGACAGACATCGTCGGCATCCCGATCGTTCCCCAGGTAGCGCGCACAGACGTTGAACAGCGTGCGCTGGTAGCGCCGCATGAGTTCCTCATAGGCGCGGGTGACATGAAACAGCTCCTCATGCGAACGCGCCACCAACTCCTCGTCGGTGAGCTCGCGGGGGTCATAGCGCATGGGCGGCGAATGAACTTTATTCAAAACGGATCTGGCCGACAGTCAGGTCAATGTCGCCGCTCGGCCCCGTGGGCCGATTTTTGCGGCGGCATACATTAACAGCTTTTGTTCGGTTAGCGGCTATTCACGCGCTGCTCGAGCAGCTCGCGATTAGACAACGACACCAGTTCGCCATCATCGGTCAGCAGGGTCGTCTTGACCGTGCCGATCTCCTCGATGTGCCCTTCGACCTCGCCAATGCGCACGTGCTGGCCGACCTGATAGAGCTCACGCACATAGATGCCGGCCAGGATCTGTCCGGCAATTTCACGGCTGCCCAGGCCCATCGCCAGGGCAATTGCCAGACCAACGGTAATCAGCCCGATGACGATCACGTGGTTGAGCAGGTCGGTCTTGACCTCCAGCTGGCTGATGGCCACCGAAATACTGATGATGATCACGAGGCCCTGGACGATACGCCCGACGCCAGCGGCGTACTCCAGGCCGATGCCCTCGGCGGCGCCGCGCACAAGGCCGTTGGCCAGTTGCGCCAACAGCACGCCGGCCAGCATCACCAGCGCCGCGCCGAATACCTTGGGCAGGTACAGCGCCAGCATGTCCAGGGTCGCCGAGACCCGCTCCAGGCCCAGCGATTCAGCCGCCGAAACCAGGAAGATCAACAGCACGAACCAATAGACGATCTTGCCGATCAGCGTCGAAATCGGTACCTGGATACCAATCCGGGCGAGCATCTTGGTCAGGCCGGTACCACTCATCAGGCGGTCCAGGCCGAACTTGGCCAGCACCTTCGACAGCAAGGTGTCGAGCAGCTTGGCCACGACGAAACCGAGCAGCACCACGACCAGCGCGCCGAACAGGTTGGGGATGAAGTTCGCCACCTTGGTCCAAAGGGCAGTCATGGCGGTGACCAGGCTCTGGGTCCAGAGATCGAGTTCCATATTCAATCGGCCTTATCTGCAGGGCTGCCTGCGGCAGGGTTGCGGGTAGAGTTGCGGCGCACCGGCGCGACATGCGCCGAGCCATTGTTCACGGCGATCAGCAGCGCCTGGCTCCAGCGGCCAAGCAGGCTGAACAGATCGCCCGCGCCGACCTGGCGGTTGGCGGTCTTGAGCACGCGACCCAGGCACGCGGCGTCGTCACGGTCCTGGCCGGACGGCGACGCCTTGAGCAGGTCGCGCAGGGATTCTTCAAACGGATCGTGCATGGGCACCTCGCGCAATGTCAGTCAAAGACGTGGGTGCCAAGCGATGGGTCACACCTGCCACTGGGACGAATGTTTCAAAATACCTCATTTCAGACCCAGCGCAGCCGACGGAACAACCACCACTGCCCCGCCGCCAGCCCCAGCACCACGGTGCAGGCGAGCGCGAAGCCGTAGGGGTTTTCCGCCCCGGGAATACCGCCGACGTTGATGCCCAGCAATCCGGTGATAAAGCTCATGGGCAGGAAGATGCAGGTGATGATGCCAAACCGGTACATGGTCCGGTTCATCCGCTCGCTGCGGCGCCGATCCTCGCTTTCCAGCACCAGGGCGGCTCGCTCGCGGGCCAGTTCCAGCTCCTCGAGGTAGCGGATCAGGCTGTTGTTCAGCTCGTTCCAGTAATCCCCGTCGGCGTCGGCGAACCAGCTGCATTTATTGCGCGAAAGCTGGGCATAGATATCGCGCTGTGGAGCGAGGAAACGGCGCAGGCCGGCGGCACGACGGCGGATCTGCTGCAGGCTGCCCTGGGCTGGAGAATACCGTTCGTCGGATTCTGCCTTTTCCTCTTCCAGATCGACCGCTTCGGACAGGTCGCTGACGAGCGCCTGGACCTTCTCGGTCAGCAGTTCGCCCATCAGCAACAACAGTTCGGAAGCCGTTTTCGGCCCCCTGCCCTCGTCCAGCTGCTGGAGCACCTCGTCGCTGGCGCGCAGCGGCCGCAAACGCAGCGAGATGACCCGCCGCGCCTCGGCGAAGATACGTACCGAAACCATGTCCTCGGGTTCGGCACCCGGGTTGAGGTTGACCCCGCGCAGGAACAGCAGCATCTGCTCGCCGGCCATCTGCAACAGGCGCGGGCGGGTGTTCTCCTCAAGCAACAGGTCGCAGGCGAACTCGCTCAGACCGCTGTCGTGCAGCAACCAGGTGCGGGTCTGCGGATGGCTGCGGTCCCAGTGCAGCCACAAGCTCTCCTGGGGCAGCAACTGCAGGTCGTCCAGCTCGGTGCGGGCGATCGAACGCGCGCCACCCTTGCCATCGAGCACCAGGGCATGCACCAGGCCCCATTGCGCGTTGTCTTCCTCGAACATCAAAGCTCCATGGGTGTGCGGCGGATCACTCGGGCATCTTCAGCGGGCTTGGCGAGACCAGCACGCCGTTGTTATCGGCGTATACATATTCGCCCGGGCGGAAGGTCACGCCGGCAAAGGTCACCGCGACGTTGAGGTCGCCAATGCCGCGCTTGTCGGTCTTCATCGGGTGGCTGGCCAGGGCCTGGATACCGACATCGGTCTGCGCCAGCACGTCCACGTCACGCACGCAGCCGTAGATCAGCAGGCCTTCCCAGCCATTCTTCGCGGCCTTCTCCGCGAGCATGTCGCCCAGTAGCGCACGGCGCAGCGAACCGCCGCCGTCGACCACCAGGACCTTGCCCTTGCCGTCGAGCTCGACCTGTTCCTTGACCAGGGAATTGTCTTCGAAGCACTTGATGGTGACGATTTGGCCGCCGAATGAGTCGTGGCCGCCGAAGTTGCTGAACATGGGTTCGAGCACCTGGACCAGGTCCGGGTAGGCGTCGCACAGGTCGGGCGTTACGTAATGCTGCATGGGAAACTCCTGTCAGTCACAACGAAAGCGGGTGTCGGCCAAGGCTACACCTTGGGAGGGCCGGCAGTCATCCGGGACCGAGTAGTCAGTTGAACCGTCGCCGCGCCGGCCGATGTTCAACTGGCAGCCACAGGCTCCATCACCACCGTCGAGGCATGCACCGGCACCAGGGGGTCGCGCAGCCAGCGCTCCACCAACGGCCACACCTGCGTCTGCGCCGCCTTGCTGACCAGCATGTCGACATGCCCGAAGGCCTCGAAGCCCTCCTCCCGACCCAGGCGCAGGAACTGCCTGGCATCACCGCCAAACTGCTCGAACAGCTTGCGGCAGGCCCACACGCGGATCCTGGAAGTCGCCGGCCCCGGCCACCGCCAGCAGCGGCACCTCGACTTCGGCCAGCCCCGCCCACCAGTCCTTCTCCTTGTCGCCGAAGCGGCCGAACAAGCCATTCCAGCGCAGGCTCTCCAGGGCCAGGCCGATGGGTTCGTCTTCCGGGCCCCGCTTGAGGCGCGAACCGGAAATCTGCGCAAAGCGCTTGAGCAGCATGCGCGCGCCCCACTCCACCGGTGGCACTTTTAACGGCCAATAAACCCGGCTGACCTGGGTACCAAACAACGCCGCACTGGCCACCAGGCCGGTGTCGAGATAGCCGCTGCCCAGCGCCGCCGCCAGCGTGGTGCCGCCCAGCGAGTGGCCGATCCAGCGCGGAACCTGCCCGGCTTTTTCATGTACGAAGGCGCCGATCACCGGCAGGTCGTAGCGCGCATAGTCGGCCACGCGATTCTGCCGCCAGTCGCGGTTGCGCGGCGACAGGCCGTGGCCGCGCATCTCCGGGATCCACACATCGAAACCGGCGCGTGCCAGGTAGGCGCCCAGGCCGATACCCTTGGGCGAATACCAGAAGCGCCGGTTGGAGAAGCTTCCGTGCAGGAGAATGACCGGCATGCCCTGGACGCGGTCCTGATCGGCCAGGCCCAGGCGGGTGACGGCCAGCTCTACGCTCGCATCCGGGCTGTTGCCGGCCTTGATCCGGTAAACGTCTTCGCTGAGGTCGCCGCGGCGCTCGGCACTGAGCAACGCGACGGGAAATTGGGTGCTGCTGCTTTGCATGGCTTCACAAATTCATTGGACATGAAACGTGGGAGCGGCGGTGCGCCGATGCAACATGCCCACGATGGCGTCAGAGCAGACTACAGAGGTGTCTTCACTGACGCTATCGCGGGGCAAGTCGCATCGGCGCACCGCCGCTCCCACGCACTAACACCAGGGCGCAACAGGCGCCCTGTTACCGCATCAGGCCGCGCCCTGGCCTTCGGCCAGGAAGAACCAGGTCTCAAGCACCGAGTCCGGGTTCAGCGACACGCTTTCGATGCCCTGCTCCATCAACCACTTGGCCAGGTCGGGGTGGTCCGACGGGCCCTGGCCGCAGATGCCGATGTACTTGCCGGCCTTGTTGCACGCGGCGATGGCGTTGGCCAGCAGCTTCTTCACGGCAGGATTTCGCTCATCGAACAGGTGGGCGATGATGCCGGAATCGCGGTCCAGGCCCAGGGTGAGCTGGGTCAGGTCATTGGAGCCGATGGAGAAGCCGTCGAAGTACTCGAGGAACTCTTCGGCCAGGATGGCGTTGGACGGCAGCTCGCACATCATGATCACGCGCAGGCCGTTGTCGCCGCGGGCCAGGCCGTTTTCGGCGAGCAGGTCAACGACCTGGCTGGCCTCGCCCAAGGTGCGCACGAACGGCACCATGATCTCGACGTTGGTCAGGCCCATCTCGTTGCGCACGCGCTTGAGCGCACGGCACTCGAGCTCGAAGCAGTCACGGAACGACTCGCTGATGTAGCGCGACGCACCGCGGAAGCCCAGCATCGGATTTTCTTCTTCCGGCTCGTAGAGCTTGCCGCCGATCAGGTTGGCGTATTCGTTGGACTTGAAGTCCGAAAGGCGCACGATGACCTTTTTCGGGTAGAAGGCCGCCGCCAGGGTGCTGATGCCCTCGACCAGCTTCTCGACATAGAAGCCGACCGGGTCGTTGTAGCCGGCAATGCGCTTGTCGACGCTCTCTTTCAGCTCCGGCGGCAGGCCGGCGTAGTTGAGCAGCGCCTTGGGGTGCACGCCGATCATACGGTTGATGATGAACTCCAGGCGCGCCAGGCCGACACCGGCATTGGGCAACTGGGCGAAGTCGAAGGCGCGGTCCGGGTTGCCGACGTTCATCATGATCTTGAACGGCAGCTCCGGCATGGCGTCGACCGAGTTCTGCTTGATGTCGAAGCCCAGCTCACCTTCGAAGATGAAGCCGGTGTCGCCTTCAGCACAGGAGACGGTGACGCCCTGGCCATCTTTCAGGACCTGGGTGGCGTTACCGCAGCCGACCACCGCCGGGATGCCCAGTTCACGGGCGATGATCGCCGCGTGGCAGGTACGCCCGCCTCGGTTGGTGACGATGGCGCTGGCGCGCTTCATCACCGGCTCCCAGTCAGGGTCGGTCATGTCCGAGACCAGCACATCGCCTGGCTGGACCTTGTCCATCTCGGACACGTCGTTGATCACGCGGACTTTGCCGGCGCCGATGCGCTGGCCGATGGCACGGCCTTCGACCAGCACGGTGCCCTTCTCTTTCAGCAGGTAGCGCTCCATGACATTGGCGCTGGCGCGGCTTTTCACCGTTTCAGGACGGGCCTGGACGATGTACAGCTTGCCGTCGTCACCGTCCTTGGCCCACTCGATGTCCATCGGGCGCTGGTAGTGCTGTTCGATGATCATGGCCTGCTTGGCCAGTTCATTGACTTCGTCGTCGCTCAGGCAGAAGCGCGCACGCTCGGCGCGGTCGACCTCGACGGTCTTGACCGAACGACCGGCCTTGGCTTCGTCGCCATAGACCATCTTGATCGCCTTGCTGCCCAGGTTGCGGCGCAGGATCGCCGGGCGACCGGCCTGCAAGGTGTTCTTGTGCACGTAGAACTCGTCCGGGTTTACCGCACCCTGGACCACGGTTTCACCCAGGCCATAGGCACCGGTGATGAACACCACGTCGCGGAAGCCCGACTCGGTGTCCAGGGTGAACATCACGCCCGCGGTACCGGTCTCGGAGCGGACCATGCGTTGCACGCCAGCGGACAGGGCGACCAACTTGTGGTCGAAGCCCTGGTGCACGCGGTAGGAAATGGCCCGGTCGTTGAACAGCGAGGCGAACACTTCCTTGGCCGCGCGGATCACGTTGTCGACGCCACGGATGTTGAGGAAGGTCTCCTGCTGGCCGGCGAAGGAGGCGTCCGGCAAGTCTTCGGCGGTGGCCGAGGAGCGCACGGCCACGGCCATGTTGTCGTTGCCCTGGGACATTTCGGCGAAGGCGGTTCGGATTTCCGAATCGAGACGCGCCGGGAAATCGGCCTCCATCACCCACTGGCGAATCTGCGCCCCGGTCTTGGCCAGGGCGTTGACATCGTCGACATCCAGCGCGTCGAGCGCCGCATGGATGCGGTCGTTGAGGCCACTTTGCTCGAGAAAATCGCGGTACGCCTGAGCCGTAGTGGCAAAGCCGCCCGGCACCGAGACACCGGCACCTGCGAGGTTACTGATCATCTCGCCCAGGGATGCGTTCTTGCCCCCCACATGCTCCACATCATGGACGCCGAGCTTATCGAGGGAAACTACGTACTCTACCAAGGTGATCTCTCCACTAACTGTATTGGAAAAGCTCAAGGGCGCCCGCCTGCCTGAATGACTGGGCCGGACGCTTGTGGCCTGGACCTGGAAAATAAGTGAGAATGCCGTGCAACCGCGTTCGGCAAACCGAACCTATCATATCCAGAAATCTTCGGCAGCTTAAGGCCCCCAGGTGCAAATGAAACGAACCGCGTTCTTCATCTCCGACGGTACCGGCATCACTGCAGAAACGCTGGGCCAGAGCCTGCTCGCACAATTCGAGAGCATTCCGTTCAATAAATTCACGCGCCCCTACATCGACACGCTGGAAAAGGCCCGGGCCATGGTCCAGCAAATCAACGCCGCGGCCGAGCGCGACGGGGTGCGTCCGATCATTTTCGACACCATCGTCAACCAGGACATCCGTGAGGTCATGGCCACCTCCAATGGCTTCATGATCGACATCTTCTCGACGTTTTTATCCCCGCTCGAGCAGGAATTGACCGCCCATTCGTCGTATTCCGTGGGCAAGTCCCACTCGATCGGCGGCAATTCCAACTACATGGAGCGCATCGAGGCGGTGAACTTCGCCCTGGACAACGACGACGGCGCGCGTACCCACTACTACGACAAGGCCGACCTGATCCTGGTGGGCGTGTCGCGTTGCGGCAAGACCCCGACCTGCCTGTACATGGCCATGCAGTTCGGCATCCGCGCGGCCAACTACCCGCTGACCGAGGACGACATGGAGCGCCTGCAGCTCCCGGCGGTGCTCAAGAAGCACCACAACAAGCTGTTCGGCCTGACCATCGACCCCGACCGCCTGACCGCGATCCGCCACGAACGCAAGCCCAACAGCCGCTACGCAAGCTTCGCCCAGTGCGAGTTCGAGGTGCGCGAAGTGGAGAACCTGTTCCGTCGGGAGAACATCCCCAACATCAATTCCACGCATTTTTCGGTGGAGGAGATTTCGGCGAAGATCCTGGTGGAGAAAGGGGTGGAGCGGCGGTTCAAGTAAGCCCGCCATCGCCCTGTGGAAGCAGAGCCACTTCCTCACGGCCCCGACGACCTACGAATAGCGTTTTCTGCGCCGCCCTGGGGAACCAATCTGCCGTGCGCAGCTCATAGCTGCGGCTGGCGCAGACGGGCGCACAGCTTTAGAATCGCCCGCGAAAAATTCACAAGGAGGTGTTGCATGTCGAGTGTGATGAAAGGTGCCGCTGTCGGTGCCCTGGCAGGCCTGGCCATTCCGGTGGCCGGCCTTTCCGGCTTGGCAACTGCTGGCCTTGGCCTGTCAATGCTGCTGGCGCTGTTCGATGTTGGCCCGGCGAAAATGCCGCATGCTTCGCTCTGGCAACTGCTGACCAGCGGGACCATGCTGGCACTGCTGATCGCAGCAGCGATCTTCGCGGTGTCCTTCAGGTTCCTGGCCAAATTGCAGGTGCAAAGCAAGGCGCTGGTGGCCCGGATCAACGCCAGCGAAGGGCTCGCGCTCGATGCCGGGCACCTGCTCGGTTATCCATCGCCGGGCTTCCTGGTATTCGATCCGCAGAACCGCAAAGTGGCGGTCTGCTCGTTGATCGACGACAGCTACCGCATCCACGATTATTCCTGGGTCATCAGCTGGCAGGTGACCTGGCGCGAGTCGGAAAGCATGGAAATGGGCGGCGGGACTCGCCAGATCAATGCCAACGGCATGAGCGCCCCGACCTTCGAGCGCACGGTACGGCTCAAGGACTTCGCCCTCGAGCTGACCGTGGCCGACCCCAACCAGCCGTTGCTCAAGTTCCCGATGAGCCGCAAGGCCACCCATGTCTGGACTGCCCGCCTGGCGGCCTTCTTCAACTGACCCCTCCGGCACCGCCGACACCCGCACAAAAAAAGCCCCGGCATCGCTGCCGGGGCTTTTTTTCACTTCAGCGCAAGGCTCAGGACGGAATCACCGCCGCCTGACCACTCAGCGCCAGGTCGACCAGCTCACGGTTGGCCACCGCGTACATCGCATAGTCGGTGCCGGTGGCGTTGCGCAGGTCGTCGAGCATGGCGCGCCAGCGCTCGACCATCACCCGGTGCTGCTCGCACCACAGGGCCACGCGGGCGTCCATGTCTTCCGGCGCGTCGGCCATCTGCAGCACGGAGATGGTGATCGCCCGCTGCTGCAGGTCGATGTCGTCGCGGAACGCCTCGCGGGCCAGGGCCTGCCAGTTGTTCTCCACCGGCAGGTTGCTGATCTCCTGCAGGTACCAGGTCAGGTCCAGCGAGCTGCCCACCGCGAAGAACGCCTTGGCCACCTGCGCCGGATCGTGCCCGGTGACATCCGAGGCCTCGATGATCGGCAGCAGGGTGTACAGGTGCGTGGTGCCAGCGACCATGCGCGCCAACAACTCCGGTACCCCGGCGTCGACGAAGCCCTGGTAGCGGTTCATCCAGCGCTCGCGGGTCGGCCCCTCCAGCAGTTCGTCGAGTTTCAGCCCCAACTGGGCGATCTTCGGCCCGAAGTGAGCCACATCACGCCCGGCATCCTGCTCGTTGCGGCGGCTGCGCAGGAACCAGCGGGTGGCCCGACGGCCCAGACGCATCAGTTCGTCCATCAGGGTCAGCTGAATCTCGGCCGGGACTTGGTAGTCCAGGGCCTCGATCTGGCGGAACCAGTGCGGCAGGTGGAAGATGTCGCGCACGATCACGTAGGCGCCCGCCACGTTGGCCGGGCTCATGCCGGTGGACTCCTTCAGGCGCTGCACGAAGGTGATGCCCATGTTGTTGACCAGGTCGTTGGCGATCTGGGTGCTGACGATCTCGCGCTTCAGGCGGTGGCGACGCATGGAGTCGGCGAACTTGCTGACCAGCGACGGCGGGAACGCGGTCTCCATGTCGCGGGTCAGGTAGTCGTCGTCCGGCACCAGCGACTTGAGCAGTTGCTCCTTGAGGTCGATCTTGCTGTACGAGATCAGCACCGACAGCTCTGCGCGGGTCAGGCCCTGCCCGGCCGCCAGGCGTTCGGCCAACTGTTCCTCGCTGGGCAGGAACTCGATGGCGCGGTCCAGCTTGCCACGTGCTTCCAGGTCAGCCATCAGGCGCTTGTACTCGGCGATGCGCTCGCGGGCACGGCGGGCCGCCAGCGACAGCGCTTGCGTCTGCTTGTAGTTGTTGCCCAGCACCAGCCCGGCGACTTCGTCGGTCATGCTGCCCAGCAGCTGGTTGCGCTGCTTCTCGGTCATGTCGCCACCCTGCACCACTTCGTTGAGCAGGATCTTGATGTTGACCTCGTGGTCGGAGCAGTCGACGCCACCGGCGTTGTCGATGAAGTCGGTGTTGGTGGCGCCGCCATTGAGACCGAACTCGACACGGCCGAGCTGGGTCATGCCCAGGTTGCCGCCCTCGCCCACCACCTTGCAGCGCAGCTCGTTGCCGTTGACGCGCAGGGCGTCGTTGGCCTTGTCGCCAACATCGGCGTGGCTTTCCGTACTGGCCTTGACGTAGGTGCCGATACCGCCGTTCCACAGCAAGTCCACCGGCGCCTGCAGCAGTGCATGCAGCAGTTCGGTCGGGGTCAGGCGGTCGGCCTCGATGGCGAAGCGTTCCTTCATCTGCGGGCTGATGGCGATGCTCTTGGCGCTGCGCGGGAAGATCCCGCCGCCTTCGGACATGATGCCGGTGTCGTAGTCGCTCCAGGCCGAACGCGGCAGGTCGAACAGGCGCTTGCGCTCGGCGAAGCTGGTGGCCGGGTCCGGATTCGGGTCGATGAAGATGTGCAGGTGGTTGAACGCCGCCACCAGTTGCAGCTTGTCGGACATCAGCAGGCCGTTGCCGAACACGTCGCCGGCCATGTCGCCGACACCGACCACGGTGATCGGGTCTTCCTGCACGTTGATGCCGCGCTCGCGGAAGTGGCGCTGCACGCCCACCCACGCGCCACGGGCGGTGATACCCATCTTCTTGTGGTCATAGCCGGCCGAGCCGCCCGAGGCGAACGCATCACCCAGCCAGAAGCCGTAGTCGATGGCGATGCCGTTGGCGATGTCGGAGAAGGTCGCGGTGCCCTTGTCCGCCGCCACCACCAGGTACGGATCGTCGTCATCGTGGCGCACCACGTTGGCCGGCGGCACCACGCCACCGTCCTTGAGGTTGTCGGTGATGTCGAGCAGGCCCGAGATGAAGATGCGGTAGCACGCCACGCCTTCGGCGGCGATCTCGTCACGGCTGCCGCCCAGCGGCAGGCGACGCGGCAGGAAGCCGCCCTTGGCGCCGACCGGCACGATCACCGAGTTCTTCACCTGCTGGGCCTTGACCAGGCCGAGCACCTCGGTGCGGAAGTCTTCCTCGCGGTCCGACCAGCGCAGGCCGCCGCGGGCGACGTTGCCGAAGCGCAGGTGCACGCCCTCGACCCGTGGCGAATAGACGAAGATCTCGAACTTCGGCACCGGCTTGGGTAGCTCGGGGATCAGCTTGGGGTTGAACTTGAAGCTGAAGTACGACTTGTTCTGCCCGTTGGCGTCCGGCTGGTAGAAGTTGGTGCGCAGGGTCGCCTTGATCAGGTCCAGGTAGCGACGCAGGATGCGGTCCTCGTTGAGCACCTGCACGTCATCCAGGGCGGTGAGGATGGCCTGTTCCAGGCGCTGCTGCTTGTCGTCGAGGTCTTCGTTGGTGAGCTTGCGCGCCAGGTAGAAGCGGGTCTTGAACAACCGGGTCAGCTCGCGGGCGATATCGGTGTGGTTGTTCAGGGTGCTGGCGATGTAGCCCAGGTCGAAGCCCAGGCGAATCTGCTTGAGGTAACGGGCGTAGGCCCGCAGCAGCGCGACGTCGCGCCACGGCAGGCCGGCGGTCAGCACCAGGCGGTTGAACGCGTCGTTCTCGGCGTCGCCCTTGACGATATGGACGAAGGCGTCCTGGAAGGTGTCGTTGAGCTGCTGGATGTCGAGGTTGAGGCCTTCGCTGTAGGTGAAGGCAAAGTCGTGGATCCAGAACTCGCGGCCGCTGGCGTGGCGCAGGCGGTAAGGGAATTCGCCGAGCACGCGCAGGCCGAGGTTTTCCAGAATCGGCAGCACGTCCGACAGTGCCAGCGGCGTATCGGCGTGGTAGAGCTTGCAGTGCAGCGTGCGCTCACCGAGCTGGGTCAGCGGCTGGTAGAAGCTCATGGCCAGCGGCTTGGCCTCGGACAGGTTCAGCACATGTTGCATGTCGACCACCGCCGAATGCGCGGCGAAGCGCTCGCGGTAGCCGGCCGGGAAGCCTTTCGGGAAGTCGGCGAGGATGTTGGTGCCGTGGGCTTCGCCAAAGTTTTCCACCACCAGCGCCGAGAAGTCGTCCTGCCACGAACGGCAGGCCTGGATCACTTCGTTCTCCAGTTGCTGCGGGTCGATCTCGATGCGGTTCTTCGGGTCGACCCGCAGGATCAACTGCACGCGGGCCAGCACAGACTCGGAGAAGAAGGTCCAGAACTCGCAGTCGGTGGCTTTCAGGCGCTCCATCAGCACCTGCTGGATCTTCTGCCGCACCTCGGTGGAGTAGATCTCGCGCGGTACGTAGGCCAGGCAGTAGCAGAAGCGGCCGTACGGATCCTTGCGCAGGAACACGCGGATCTTGTTGCGTTCCTGGATCTGCACGATCGACATGGCGGTGCTGAACAGCTCGTCCACCGGGGTCTGGAACAGGTCGTCGCGGGGCAGCACTTCGAGGACCTGGGCCAGTTCCTTGCCCAGGTGCGCTTTCGGATCGAAGTGCGAACGGCGCTCGACTTCAGCGACCTTGCCGCGGATGTAGGGGATGGTGTGCACGCTCTCGCCGTACACCGACGAGGTGTACAGGCCCATGAAGCGGCATTCCTTGACGACCTTGCCGTCCTGGTCGATCTGGCGGATCGACACGTAATCCGGGTAGGCCGGACGATGCACGCGGCTCGGCTGCGAGGCTTTGGCGAACGACAGCAGGCGCGGTTCGCGCAGGTAGGCGACGGCGTAGTCCTCGATGCGCAGGTCGTCGGCGCCAAGACCGGCGCGCAGCAGGCGGGCCAGGCCCAGGAACGAAGCGTCGTCGTAGACCAGGTGGCCGCCGTCGGCGTCGGACTCGACGGTGAACTCCTCATAGCCGAGGAAGGTGAAATGGTTGTCCAGCAGCCACGACAGGAAGCTTTTCACCTCAGCCTTGTCGTTCTGCGCGGGGCCGAAGGCGTTCTGCTCCACCAGTTCCAGCAGCTCGCGGATCTTGGCTTTCATCGGCTCGAAGTCGGCGACCACGCCGCGCACCTCGGCCAGCACCTGCTCCAGCTCCATGGTCAGGGTGTTGAGCTCGGCGGTATTGGAGCAGCGGTCGATCTCCAGGTACATCAGCGATTCATGGTTGACGCCCTCGCCCAGGGTGCCCTTGGGCAGCAGCTCGACCAGCTCGCCCTTGGCGCCGCGGCGCACGCTGAGCACGGTGGTCTGCAGGGTGTGGATGCTGTAGCCGCGGCGGTTGAGCTCGGTGCGCACCGAGTCGACCAGGAATGGCAGGTCGTGGTGCAGTACCTCGACCACGGTGTGCGTGGACTGCCAGCCGTGGCGTTCGTAATCGGGGTTGTAGACCCGCACCTGCGGGTGCGCGGCGTCGAAGCGCTCGATGATGCGCCAGGCGGACAGCGTGCAGCCGGCCAGGTCCGACAGCCTGCGCTGAGTGAGTTCGTCCAGAGAGATGATGCCGAAGAACTGTTCAGCGAACAGTGCCACTTGTGGCAGGGACTGTTCGTTGATGTGCTGCGCCAGGGCCGCTTGCAGTTGATGCTGGAAGTCGGCTTTGCTGGCTGCGGTGAAGAACGCCATCTGTGGTACTCCGCTTGGGCTTTGTTATAGGTGAAGCGTCGCGTACATGCGCCTTGTACGGATCAACCATAGCCAACCCGTGGCAAGACAGAAGCGTTGGGTACCTGCAAAAGCGACTGCCAGGTGGCTGTGCCTTTACGGGAACCCATCGACAGGGCAGCTTAACGACTGAACGGTCACTTGGGCTTGCAGCGCTGCGACAATTTCGGTCAATGCGCGGTAACTTTACGTTTATCAGTGTGCGCAAGGCTGTCAGAATTCCTTTTCATTTCCATTGATCCGAGTGCGCCATGCAATTGAAAACCGCCCTGCTCTTCGCCACCCCCTGCGACGACGAGGAAGACAACATGGCGACCCTGTGCTGCCACAGCGACAAGGGCCAGATGTTCCTGCTGACCCGCTACCCGGACGAGGACACCGTCGACCTGACCCTGGACGACGAGCCGTCGACGCTGGACGGGCTGAAGGTGACCTTGAGCGCCACCCGCCTGCTGATCGAGGTGGCGGCCGGGGATCGCGACGCGCTGAAGGGCGACGAGGAACTGGAGATCATCCTGACTACCTCGGGCAGCGACCTGGAGGAAGTCGCGCTGACCTTGCGCAACATCCTCGACGGCACCGGGACCTTCGTGTCCGAGGTCTAGACCGGTCATTCGGGCCTCCTCGCGGGGGCTTGAGTCTTCCGCGATGAAGGCACAACACCATTGACAGCCGAACGTGCGAGCAGGCATTGTCTGACAACCTGACCAATAGGCACCCGCACGTCCATGCTAGAGCTACAGCGCCCCGACACCCTCGTTGAACGCGTCGTCAGCGCCATTCGCGCCGAGATCGATGCCGGCCGCCTGGCCGCCGAGTCGCGCCTGCCCACCGAACAGCAGTTGGCCGAACAGCTCAATGTCAGCCGCTCGGTCGTGCGCGAGGCCGTGGCGCAGCTCAAGGCCGATGGCGTGCTGATCGCTCGCCGCGGGCTCGGTTCGTACATCTCGCAGACCCCCAACGGCACGGTGTTCCGCTTCCCCGGCAGCAACGGGCGCAAGCCGGACCTGGTGCAGATGTTCGAGATGCGCCTGTGGATCGAGACCCAGGCCGCCGCCATCGCCGCTCGCCGCCGCGACGCCGACGACCTGCAGCGCATGGCCGCGGCCCTGGGCACCATGGAAGACCCGCGCAGCGACTTTGCCACCGCCGCGGCCGCTGATGTGGCCTTTCACCGTGCCATCGCCGACGCCGGCAAGAACGACTACTTCGTCGCCTTCCACGATTTCCTCGGTGGCCAGCTGGCCGCCGCGCGCCGCACCGCCTGGGAAAACTCCGCCACCCCGGCCGTGGGCGGTTCGGCCGACGCGCTCCGTGAGCACCGGGCGCTGTACCAGGCCATTGCCGACGGTGATCGGCAGGCGGCCGCCGCCTGCGCCGAGGCCCATCTGCGCGCTTCGGCCAAGCGCCTGAAACTCGATCTTCCCGACCTCGACTGATTCTGGAGACTCCTATCGCAGCCTGGCGAGGTTTTACGCGCACTACTTAGTCTGACAACCTGATAAGCAGATTCACCGACAAGAATTCCAAGGTACCCTGCATGACTTACGACTATTGCATCATCGGCGGCGGCATCGTCGGCCTCGCCACCGCGATGGCCCTGCTCACCCGTCGCCCCGGCGCCTCGCTGCTGATCCTGGAAAAGGAGGCCAGCCTCGGCCGCCACCAGACCGGCCACAATAGCGGCGTGATCCATGCCGGTATCTACTACGCACCCGGCAGCCTCAAGGCCGACCTGTGCAAGCGCGGTGCCCAGGCCACCAAGGACTTCTGCACCGAGCACGGCATCGCCTTCGAGGTCTGCGGCAAGCTGCTGGTGGCTTCCAATGACCTGGAGGTGCAGCGCATGCAGGCGCTGTACGAGCGTTCGCAGCAGAACGGCCTGAAAGTCGAGCGCCTGGACGCCGGCGCCCTGCGTGAACGCGAGCCGAACATCGTCGGCAAGGGCGCGCTGTTCCTCGATGCCACCGGTATCGTCGACTACCAGCAGGTATGTGACGCCATGGCCAAGGTGATTCGCCAGGCCGGGGGCGAAGTGCGCCTGTCCACCGCCGTGCGCGCCATCCAGGAGCATGCCGATCATGTCGCGGTCAGCACCGACGGCAACACCTGGCGCGCCCGCCAGCTGGTGGCCTGCGCCGGCCTGCAGTCCGACCGCCTGGCGCGCCTGGCCGGGGTGAAGATCGACCACCAGATCATCCCCTTCCGCGGCGAGTACTACCGCTTGCCGGCGAGCAAGAACCAGATCGTCAACCACCTCATCTACCCGATTCCCGATCCGGAGCTGCCGTTCCTTGGCGTGCACCTGACGCGGATGATCGACGGCAGCGTCACCGTCGGCCCCAACGCAGTGCTCGGCTTTGGCCGGGAAAACTACCGCAAGTTCTCGGTGAACTGGCGCGACGTCGCCGAGTACGCACGCTTCCCCGGCTTCTGGAAAACCATCTGGAACAACCTCGGTTCCGGCACCGCCGAGATGAAGAACTCACTGTTCAAGCGTGGCTACCTGGAGCAGTGCCGCAAGTACTGCCCGTCGCTCCAAGTCGAGGATCTGCTGCCCTATGAGGCCGGCATCCGCGCCCAGGCGGTGATGCGCGACGGCACCCTGGTGCACGACTTCCTGTTCGCCGAGACGCCGCGCATGGTGCACGTGTGCAACGCACCGTCGCCGGCCGCCACCTCGGCCATCCCCATCGGCCAGATGATCGCCGAAAAGATCCTCGAGGCCCGCTGAAGCACCTGCTGCATCCACAACTACAAAGACAACAAGGAAACCTCAGATGTCGGTATACGAGACGGCCCCGACCGCGCCCGAAACCCCAGAGCAACAACGCAAGCGCCTGCGCAAGGTGGCGGCGGCGACCATCTTCGGCTCGATGCTGGAGTGGTATGACTTCTACCTCTACGCGACCATGGCCGCGATCGTCTTCTCGAAGATCTTCTTCGACCCGAGCAACCCGGCGGTGGCCTCGCTGCTGGCGTTCTCCACCTTCGCCATCGGCTTCATCGCCCGCCCGTTCGGCGGCGTGCTGTTCGGCTACCTGGGCGACCGTTTCGGGCGCAAGCATGTGCTGGTGATCACCTTCTGCATGATGGGTCTGTGCACCATGCTGATCGGCCTGATCCCCGGCTACGCAACCATTGGCATCTGGGCGCCGATCCTGCTGGTGATCATCCGCATCATCCAGGGCCTGGGCGCCGGTGCCGAGTTGTCCGGCGCGGCAGTCACCTCCTACGAACACGCCAGTGAAGGCAAGCGCGGCAGCCAGGGGGCCTGGCCGGCGCTGGGGCTGAACCTGGGCTTGCTGCTGTCGTCGCTGACCGTGTACCTGCTGACCATGAACGGCAACGAATTCCTGCTGGCCGGCGGCTGGCGCATCCCGTTCATCGCCAGTATCGCGCTGGTGGCGGTGGGCCTGTGGGTGCGCAAGAGCATCCCCGAGACTCCGGACTTCAAGGAGCTGGACAAGGCCGACGACAAACCGCAGGTGTCGCCGCTGAAGCTGCTGTTCAGGAACGACCTCAAGGGCCTGGCCGTGGTGTTCTTCGTGGCGGTGGGCTACAACGCCCTGAGCTACATCTTCAAGACCTTCTCGCTGGCCTACCTGACCCAGTTCAAGGGCGTCGAGGCGCATGTCACCTCGCTGTCGGTGACCCTGGCCAGCCTGGTGGCGATCTTCGCCGTGCCGTTCTTCGGCTGGCTGTGCGACAAGTGGAGCAGCAAGACCGTGCTGATGCTCGGTGGCGTGCTGTCGGCGCTGTTTGCCTTCCCGTTCCTGCAACTGCTGTCGACTGGCGAGCCGATGATGATCTACTTGGCCATCGCCGTGGGCACCGGGATCCTGGCGCCGATGATGTTCGCCCCGCAGGGGTCGTTCCTCAGCCGGCAATTCCCCACGCAGACGCGCTCGTCCGGGTTCGGCACCGGGCGAGAGGTCGGTACCGCGGTGGCCGGTGGCCTGGCGCCGTTGGGTGGGCTGGCGCTGGTGGCAGGTTCCGCGACTCATTCCACCGATGGCGTGGCGATGATATTGGCGGTGGCCGGGGTGCTGGTGGTGGTGTTTGCGTTCTTTGACCAAGGGTGGCGGCATTCGAAGGCGAAGAACTAAACAAAGCCACGATCCGATCCGATCTTGATCTTGATCTTGATCTTGATCTTGATCGCAAGATTAACTGCGTAGTCCCTAGCGACAGCTGCGTCAGTTCAGGCGCCGCCCGTAACTTCGCGACTTCAGGAGGCCGAACGGAGGTCGTGCGGAGGGAGGTGACGGGCATGGATGCCCGTCAAGCGCTGCGCCCCAGGATGGGGCGTTCAGCGCGGTCCTCCCGGGAGCAAGGCCGGAGTGAGGGGACCCGGAGCGAAGCGGAGGGCCGGATGAATGGAGCGAGGATTTTTTGGTTCCTTTTTGATCCTTCAAAAAGGGACCCGCCGTAAGGGCGGGAAGGTGACTGTGCGTCGACATCGCAAATGAATGCACTTAAAACTATAAAAACCGGTGCCGATTGACTTTGAATTTGACAGCGTGTGTTTTGAAAGTTATAGGCGCATTCATTAGCCATGTCGACGCACAGTCACCTTTTCGCCTTTACGGCGACCTTCTTTTGCACGCGGGCAAAAGAAGGCAAAAGCCGCTCGCTCCATCATCCGGCCCCTACGCTTCGCTCCGGGGTCCCCTCACTCCGGGCTCGCTCCGGGAGGACGCGCCGACGGGCCATCCATGGCCTGATCGGCGCTTGACGGGCATCCATGCCCGTCACCTCCCTGCGCAAGCCCTCCGTTCGGCCTCCTGAAGTCGCAATTTGTGTCGCCTGAACTATTGCGCACTTAGAAGCAAGAGCAACGGCAACGGCAAGATCGGGATCGGGATCGGGATCGGGATCGGGACAGCCTTGCTCCCCCAACCCATCCTTTACACGTTTTTTGCAAACCCCCATTGGTCCCCGCCCCCCCGGATGGATTAAAGTATCACCCCTCGCCCGGCATCCGCTCCCAGCGCGCCAGGGCCCATCCCCAGGAACCGTCAACGATGGAACACCGTGAGGCGCTGATCGCGCTGCGCACCTTTCTCTCTTCCCAGATCCTCGGCCAGGAAAAACTGGTCGAGCGCTTGCTGATCGTGCTCCTGGCCGACGGCCACATGCTGGTCGAGGGGGCCCCGGGCCTTGCCAAGACCAAGGCCATCAAGGAGCTCGCCGAGGGTATCGAGGCCCAGTTCCATCGCATTCAGTTCACCCCCGACCTGCTCCCGGCCGACATCACCGGCACCGAGATCTACCGCCCGGAAACCGGCAGCTTCGTGTTCCAGCAAGGCCCGATCTTCCACAACCTGGTGCTGGCCGACGAAATCAACCGCGCACCCCGCCAAGGTGCAGTCGGCCCTGCTCGAGGCCATGGCCGAGCGCCAGGTCAGCGTCGGGCGCAGTACCTACGAGCTGTCGCCGCTGTTCCTGGTGATGGCCACGCAGAACCCGATCGAGCAGGAAGGCACCTACCCGCTGCCCGAAGCCCAGCTCGACCGTTTCCTGATGCACGTGAAGATCGGCTTCCCCGATGCCGCCGTCGAGCGGCGCATCCTCCTGCAAGCGCGGGGCGAGGCCCTGGGCGGCGAGGTGAAGCCCGAGCGGCGGGTCAGCCAGCAGGCGATCTTCGCCGCGCGCAAGGAAATCCTCGGCCTGTACATGGCCGACGCGGTAGAGGAATACCTGGTGCAACTGGTCATGGCCACCCGCACACCGGCCAAGTTCGACAGCGAACTGGCCGACTGGATCGCCTACGGCGCCAGCCCCCGTGGCTCGATCGCCCTCGACCGCTGCGCCCGCGCCCACGCCTGGCTGGCCGGGCGCGACTTCGTCAGCCCCGAGGATATCCAGGCGGTTCTGTTCGACGTGCTGCGCCACCGCATCATCCTGTCGTTCGAGGCCGAGGCGGCGGGGGTCGACCAGGACCGCGTGGTCCAGCGCATCCTCGACGTCGTCGCCGTCGCCTGACCCCATGCCCACCACGCAGCTGGCCGAACCCGGCATCCGCATCGGCCTGGCCGACCTGATCGACATGCGCCACCGCGTGCGCGAGATCCAGCTGTTCTCCCGGCCCGGCCAACGCAGCCCGCTGGTGGGCCTGCACCACTCGAAACTGCGTGGCCGCGGGGTGGACTTCGACCAGGTGCGGGTCTACCAGGCCGGCGACGATGTGCGCAACATCGACTGGCGCGTCACCGCGCGCACCCAGGAGCCGCACACCAAGCTGTTCCATGAAGAGCGCGAACGGCCGATCTTCATCATGGTCGAGCAGAGCCAGCGGCTGTTCTTCGGCTCCGGATTGATGTTCAAGTCGGTGCTGGCCGCCCAGGCCGCTGCCCTGTTCGGCTGGGCCGCGCTGGGCCACAACGACCGTATCGGCGGGCTGGTGTTCGGCGACAACGAGCACCATGAGGTCAAGCCCAGGCGCAGCAAGCAGAGCCTGCTGCAACTGCTCAACCGCCTGGCCAAGATCAACCAGGCCCTGCACACCGAGGCCCAGCCCCAGGCCGACAGCCTGGGCCTTGCCCTGCGCCGGGCGCGAGAGGTACTGCGCCCGGGCAGCCTGGCCATCGTCATCTGCGACGAACGCGCCCTCAGCGCCAGCGTCGAGCAGCACCTGGCCATGCTCTCGCGCCACTGCGACGTGCTTTTGATGCCGGTCAGTGACCCGCTCGACCACGCTCTGCCCGCCGCCGGCCTGCTGCGCTTCGCCCAGCGCGGCGCGCAGCTGGAGCTCGACACCCTCGACGCCAACCTGCGCCAGGCCTACCGCCAGCAGGCCGAGGCGCGCATCGAGCGCTGGGAGCTGCTGGCGCAGAAACTGCGCGTGGTGCTGATGCCGCTGAGCACCCAAAGCGAGATGATCGAGCAGTTGCGTGAGTACCTGAATGCACAGCGCCTGGGAGGCGCGAAATGAACCCGCTGGACCAGCTGCAGCCGCTGATCGCGCCACCCGCCATCGGCCTGTGGCCGCCCGCGCCCGGCTGGTGGCTGCTGCTGGCCATGCTGCCCCTGCTCGGCTGGGGCGCCTGGCGCCTGCGCCACTGGCGCCCGGGCAAGCACAAGGTGGTGCGCGCCGAACTGCCGCTGGACCCGATCCGCATCGAGGCCCTGGCCGAACTGGCGCGCCTGCCGCGTCCCTATGACGGGGCGCCCGCCGGGGCCTGGCTGCAGCAGATCAACGCCCTGCTCAAACGTCTGTGCCGTAATCACTACCCGGGGGCCAACAGCCATACCCTCAATGGCCGGCAATGGCTGGCGTTTCTCGACAACCGCTGCCCGGCCGCCGGCCTGACCCGCTGGATGGTGCTGGTCGAAGGCGCCTACAAGCCCGAGTGCAAGCTCGACGACAAGGCCATCGCCGGGCTCGCCCAGGCGGTCGAAACCTGGATCCGCAAGCATGTTTGAACTGGCCTGGCCGTGGATCTTCCTGCTGTTGACGCTGCCCTGGCTGGCGCGCCTGCTGCTGCCGGCAGCCGACAGCGGCGAACCGGTGCTCAAGGTCGGCTTCCTTGACGAGCTCGAGGGCCTGGCCGGGCGCCGTGCCCGCCTGAACCTGCCAACCTGGCGCCAGCAGGCGCCGTTCATCCTGATCTGGTTGCTGCTGTTGCTGGCCGCGGCGCGCCCGCAATGGCTGGGCGACCCGGTACCGGTCTCGGCCAGCGGCCGCGACCTGCTGGTAGCGGTGGACGTGTCGGGCTCGATGGACTACCCCGACATGCAGTGGAAGGACGACGAGATCAGCCGCCTGGACCTGGTCAAGGCACTGATGGGCGACTTCCTGCAGGACCGCCAGGGCGACCGCGTCGGCCTGATCCTGTTCGGCAGCCAGGCCTACCTGCAGGCCCCGCTGACCTTCGACCGACGCACCGTGCGCACCTTCCTCGACGAAGCGCAGATCGGCATCGCCGGCAAGAACACCGCCATCGGCGACGCCATTGGCCTGGCCGTCAAACGCCTGCGCCAGCGCCCGGCGCAGAGCCGGGTGCTGATCCTGATCACCGACGGCGCCAACAACGGCGGGCAGATCCACCCGCTGACTGCCGCCCGCCTGGCGGCCCAGGAAGGCGTGCGCATCTACACCATTGGCATCGGCGCCAACCCCGAGGCCAGCGGCACGCCGGGGCTGCTGGGGCTGAACCCAAGCCTGGACCTGGACGAAGCCGCGCTCAGGGAGATCGCCGAAATCACGCACGGCAGCTACTTCCGCGCCCACGACGGCGCCGAACTGGGTGCCATCGGCGACACCCTGGACCAGCTCGAGCCAGTGGCCCAGCAGCCGACCCAGGCCCGCACCGCCCATGAGCTGTACGCCTGGCCACTGGCCCTGGCGCTGCTGCTCAGCGTGCTGCTGGTGGTGGCCGTGCAGTGGCCGGACAACCTGCTGCAACGCCTGCTGCGCAAACCGCGCTTCCTGCAGCCCCACCCGGAATGGCGACAGCGCCTCAAACGCCTGCGCCTGAGGAGGCGGCGATGATCGAACTCTGGCCGCAATGGCTGCGCCCGCTCTGGCTGCTGGTACTGCCACTGCTTGGCTGGCTGCTGTTCAAGCTCTGGCACCGGCGCAAACGCGCCGGACGCTGGCAGTTGATCCTGCCGCAGCCGTTTCACGCGGTACTGCTCGGCGGCGGCAGCGGCAGCACCAGCAAGCTGCCGTGGATCGCCCTGGGCGTGGCCTGGCTGCTGATCGTCCTGGCCCTGCTCGGCCCCAGCTGGCAACGCCTCGAGGAAACGCGCCAGCGCCCGGCCGACCCGCTGGTGATCCTGCTCGAACTGACGCCGCAGATGCTCGCCGAGGACAGCGCGCCGAACCGCCTGGAGCAGGCCAGACGCAAGGTCCTCGACCTGCTCGATCACCGTCGCGACAGCCAGACCGCGTTGATCGTCTATGCCGGCAGCGCCCACACCCTGGTGCCGTTGTCCGATGACCTCGGCACCACGCGCAACCTGCTCGAGGCCGTCGACCCGACAATCATGCCGCAGCCCGGCCAGCGCGCCGACCTGGCCGTGCGCAAGGGCCTGGCCCTGCTGGCCCAGAGCGGCCTGGGCCAAGGCCGCCTGCTGCTGATCGGCGCGTCGCTGAGCGAGCTTGAGCGCGAAGGCATACGCCAGGCCCTTGGCCGCCAGGGCCCGAGCCTGCTGATGCTGGGCGTCGGCAGCGCCGAGGGCGCGCCAGTGCGCCAGGCCAATGGCGAGTACCTCAAGGACGACCAGGGCGGCATCCTTTTGCCGCGCCTGGACAGCGCCTCGCTGAAGTCCTTCATCGGCTCGACCGGCGGGCGCTATCGCCATGCCCGCATCGACGACCTCGACCTGCGCGGCCTGGGCCTGTTCGACAACCCACGCTTGCTGCACAACGATGGCCAGACCCTGCAACTGGACAGCTGGGCCGACCAGGGCTACTGGCTATTGCTGCCCTTGCTGCTGCTCGCCGCCTGCGCCGGCCGGCGTGGCTGGCTGTTCTGCCTCCCCCTGCTGCTGGCCCTGCCGCAGCCAAGCCAGGCCTTCGAGTTCAACGACCTGTGGCTGCGCCCCGACCAGCAAGGCCAGCGCCTGCTGGAACGGCAACGCCCCGCCGAGGCCGCTCGGCACTTCGCCGACAGCCAGTGGCGCGGCATGGCCCTGTACCAGGCCGGCGACTTCGAAGGCGCCGCCGCCGCGTTCGCCCAGGCCGGCACGGCAGCCGCCCACTACAATCGAGGTAACGCCCTGGCCCGCGCCGGCGAACTGGAAGCGGCGCTGGACGCTTACGAACAGGCACTGGAGCGTCAACCCGACCTGAAAGCGGCGCTGGACAACCAGGCCCTGGTCCAGCAACTGTTGCAACAGCGCCAGGCCAAGGCCGAGGAACAGCCGAACAACGCCGATGCCCGGGACACGCCCGGCAACGAGACCGAAGGCAACAGCAGCTCGACCAGCAGCCAGGCCCAGGGCACGCCGGACAGCGACAACCCGACACAAGGCCAGCAGAACGGTGACAGCCAGGGCAACTCCCAGGCCCCGTCCGGCACTGCCGGCGGCGATGACGACAGCATCACCCAGCCGCCCCAGCGGCCGCTCTCCACCAGCCTCGACGCCGAACAGCGCCAGGCCCTGGAACAATGGTTGCGGGAGATCCCCGATAATCCGGCGGAACTGCTGCGGCGCAAATTCTGGTATGAACAGCAATTGCATCAGGAAACCCCACGATGAGTCGCTTCGGCGTCTTTCTCCTAGGCCTGTTGTGGAGCCTCGCGGCCCAGGCCGAACCGACCCTGCAGGCCAGTGTCGACCGCACGCGCCTCGAGGCCGGCGAAACCCTGGAGCTCACCCTCGAGAGCCAGGACGTGACCCAGTTCGGCAAGCCCGACCTGCGCACCCTTGAGCCCGACTTCGAGGTCCGTGGCACGCGCCAGCTCAACAGCCTGCACACCCTCGACGGCGAGACCCGCGCCAGCACCCGCTGGATCATCACCCTGCTGCCCCGGCGCAGCGGCAGCCTGCGCATCCCCGAGCTGCAACTGGGCCAGTCACGCAGCCAGGCCATCGAGCTGCAGGTGCAGCAGGCCGACAGCCAGCGCCCGGACGCAGCGTCGCAAGTGTTCGTCGAGGCCACCCTGGACAGCAGCGCGGTCTATGTCCAAGCCCAGGCCGTGCTGACCCTGCGCATCTACCATTCGGTGGCGCTGTACGACGACAGCAACCTCAGCCCGCTGCAACTGGAGAACGCCAAGGTCGACCCGCTGGGCGAGTCGCGCACCTACGAGAAAGAAATCAACGGCGTGCGCCATGGGGTGATCGAGACCCGCTACGCCATCTACCCCCAGCAAAGCGGCAACCTTGACGTGCCGCCGCTGCGCTTCACCGCCACCGCAGCCGACAATGGCGAGCAACCCGCCGGCACGCCAAGGGTCGGTCGCCAGGTGCAGGTCAGTTCGCTGCCGTTGCGCCTGACGGTCAAGCCCATCCCGGCCGGCTACCCGGCCGACCGCCCCTGGCTGCCGGCACGCAGCCTGACCCTTGAAGAACACTGGAACCCCGACCCGAACAACCAGCCGACGCAGATCGGCGACTCGTTGACCCGCAACATCAGCGTGCGCGCCGAAGGCCTTTCAAGCACCCAACTGCCGCCGTTGCCGGCCACCGAGGCAATCGGCCTGCGCCGCTACCCCGACCAGCCGTTGCTGCGCAACGAGATCGGCGAGCGCGGCATGGTCGCCAACCGCGAGGAACGCGAGGCACTGGTGCCAACCCACAGCGGCGAACTGGCCTTGGCGGCGCTGGAGGTGACCTGGTGGAACACCCGCGAGGACCACCTGGAGCACAGCAGCCTGCCGGCACGCACCCTGAACGTGCAGGACAATCCGGCGCTCAGCGCCGACACCCCGGCCGGCGACAGTAACATGGCCCCAGGCCTGCTCTGGCCCTGGCAACTGGCGACGTTGGTGCTGGCGCTGACTACCCTGCTCGGTTTCACCCTGTGGTGGCGCGCCCGTTCGCAACCGGCGGTACTGCGGGCGGCGCAGACTGGCCCGAGCCCACGCACGCTGCTCGACGACCTCAAGCGCGCCTGCCAGGCCAACGACCCGCAGGCCACCCGCCAGGCGCTGGACGCCTGGGCGCGACAGCAGCCGGAAACCCTGGCCGAGATGGCGGCGCGTTTCGTGCCGTTGTCCGATGCGCTGGATGGGTTGAACGGTGCGTTGTACAGCGAGAGCGGCCAGTATTGGCATGGCGACGAGCTGTGGCGGGCGATCGGTGCCATACCGCCGGCCGAGCAGGTGCTGGCGCCAACGGGTGAGGCCAGTAGCTTGCCACCGCTGTATCCCAAGTAGCCAAGCATGCCTTGAGCCTTGAAGCGCTTTCGAGATCGAGCGCCGCCCGCGCGGCGCATCGCGGATGAATCCGCTCCTACATTTGTTGCAGCGTGACCATGCCTGATAGGCCATGGTTGTAAGCCTTGTGCTCTCGACGCGATTTTTCAGTGGGCATTGCCGGCGCCCCACCTGTCTTGCGCCCTGCGCCAAGGCTGGCAACCATGGCCTGACAGGTTCGGTACGTTGCAACGAATGTAGGAGCGGATTCATCCGCGATGCGCCGCGCGGGCGGCGCTCGATCTCACAGGCGCTGCGACTCTTTCGCCAGACACAGGTGGGACGACACTCGGTGCTTACCTCCCGATGAGTTACCATACCGCCCGAATCCAAACGCCCCCTGCCGCTTACCCTACGGATCTTCCATGCGTCTGTTTCACACCTCCGACTGGCACCTGGGCCAGAGCCTGCACGGCCAGGAACGCGACTTCGAACACGCCTGCTTCCTCGACTGGCTGCTCGGCCAGTTGCGCTTGCGCCAGCCCGACGCGCTGCTGATCGCAGGCGACATCTTCGACACCGTCAATCCGCCGGTCAAAGCCCAGGAGCGCCTCTACGACTTCATCGTCCAGGCCCACGAGCAACAGCCCAAGCTGGATATCGTGATGATTGCTGGCAACCACGACTCCGGCTCGCGCATCGAGCTGCCGGCGCCACTGATGCGCCGCCTGCGCACCCACGCCCTGGGCCGCGTGCACTGGCTCGACGAAGGCCAGCTGGACGCCGAGCGCCTGCTGATCCCGCTGACCAACGCCCGCGGCAAGGTCGGCGCCTGGTGCCTGGCCCTGCCCTTCCTGCGTCCCGCCGAAGTCACCGGGCCGGCGCTGGGTGACGACTACCTGCAGGGCATCACTCAGGTCCACGAGCAGTTGATCGCGGCGGCGCAGAAGAAACGCAAGAAGGACCAGGCGCTGGTCGCCATCAGCCATGCGCACATGGCCGGCGGCAGCATCTCGGAAGACTCCGAACGCAGCCTGATCATCGGCAATGCCGAGGCGCTGCCAGCGCGGCTGTTCGACAAGGCCATCAGCTATGTCGCCCTGGGTCATCTGCACAAGCCGCAGAAGGTCAACCGCGAGGATCGCATCCGCTACAGCGGCGCGCCGATCCCGCTGTCGTTCGCCGAGATCAACTACCCGCACCAGGTGCTGGAAGTGGAGCTGGAGGGCACCGACCTGATCAGCGTCGAGCCGCGCCCGGTGCCGCGTGCCGTGGCCCTGCAGCGGGTCGGCCCGGCACCGCTGGGCGAGTTGCTCGGACAACTGGGGCAGTTGCCGGTGATCGACCTGCTCGAGGACCCCAACCGCCAACCCTGGCTGGAGGTGCGGGTAAGCCTGGACGAGCCGCAGCCCGACCTGCGCCAGCAGATCGAGACAGCCCTGCAGGGCAAGGCTGTGCGCCTGGTGCGCATCAGCGCCGAGTATGCCGGCGTCGGGCGCCAGGAGGAGGATGAACAAGCCTTTGTCGAACTGGCGCAGCTGACCCCGCAGGACCTGTTCGGCCGTGCCTGGCAGCAACAGTACGGCAACCCCGCCGACGAGCAGGCCCTGGCCGACTTTGCCGAGCTGCTGCAGGACGTGCTGCAAGAAGAGGAACGACCATGAAGATTCTCGCCATCCGCCTGAAGAACCTGGCCTCCCTTGCCGGCCCCCTCGACATCGACTTCACCGCCGAGCCCCTGGCCAGCGCCGGCTTGTTCGCCATCACCGGGCCGACCGGAGCCGGCAAGAGCACGCTGCTCGACGCCTTGTGCCTGGCCCTGTTCGGCAACGTGCCACGGCTGAATGATATCGCCCGGGAAGCCAAGGTGCCGGATGCCGACAGCGAGATCCCCACCTCCGATCCACGCAACCTGCTACGCCGAGGTACCGGCAGCGGCTTTGCCGAAGTGGATTTCATCGGCATCGACGGCTGCCGCTACCGTGCCCGCTGGGAAGCCAACCGCGCCCGCGAGAAAGCCACCGGCAAGCTGCAGAACAGCCGCCAGAGCCTCTACGACCTGGACAGCGAGCAGTTGCTGGGTAGTGGCAAGAACGAATACAAGCAACTGGTCGAGGCTCGCCTGGGCCTGAACTTCGAGCAGTTCACACGTGCAGTGATGCTCGCCCAGAGCGAGTTCGGCGCGTTCCTCAAGGCCGACGACCGTGAGCGCAGCGAGTTGCTGGAAAAGCTCACCAATACGGCGATCTACACCCGCCTCGGCCAGCGCGCGTTCAGCAAGGCTCGGGAAACCGGCGAGGTTCACAACGACCTGAAGAGACAGGCCGAGCACCTGCTGCCGATGGACGCCGAAGCCCGCGCCACCCTCGACCAGGAACTGGAACAGGCCCAGCAACAGTTCAAGGCCGAGCAGGCGCGCCAGCGCCTGCTCGAGCAACAGCGCACCTGGTTCGAAGAACAGCAGCGCCTGCAAGTCCAGCACCATGAGGCCGGCACTGCCCTGCAAGCCGCCGAGCAGGCGTGGCAGCAACTGGCCGAGCAGCGCGTCGACCTGCAACGCCTGGAGCGCCTGGCGCCCCAGCGCCACCAATTCCATCGCCAACAGCACCTGGCCGCGCAACTGGCCCCGGTGCAGGCGGATATCGACCAGCAACAACGCCAGCAAAGCGATCTGCAGCAAAATATCGACACACAGCAGCAGGCCCTCGAGGCAGCCCGCCAGCACCTGGCCCGGCAGCAAGCCCTGCAAGGCGACAATGCACCGCGCCTGCGCCAGGCCTTCGCCGCTCAAGGTGACATCGCACGTCTGGACAAAGACCTCGCCGCGCAGCGCGAAGCCTGTAACCAGGCCGAGCAGGAGGCCAGCGCAGGACAGCAGCAACTGCAACAGCTGGAAGACCATCAGCAGCGCAGCCAGCAGCAGTTGTCGCAGATCGATGCCGCCCTGGCCGAAAGCCAGCACCTGGGCGGCCTCGCCGACGCCTGGCAGGCCTATCTGCCGCAACTCAAGCAGGTCATGCTGATCGGCGGCCGCCTGGCCAAGGGCCGCGAAGAGCTGCCCGGGCTGCAGGCCCAGGCCAGCCAGGCCAACGCCCAACTGCAAGCGCAACGCGAGCATTTCGAACTGCTGTTCCGCGAAGCCGGTGCCGAACCCCATGCGTTGGCCGAGCAGGTCGATCTGCTCGGCGCCATGCTTCAGGACAACCGCAAGCAACAGCGCGCCGTCGAAGAGCTGAGCCGCCTGCATGGCCGCGAGCAGGAACTGCGCCAGGCCCTCGCCGCCCTGCGTGAACGCCAGCAGCAAGCCATGCAGCGGCGCCAGCAACTGATCGGCGAAGGCACCGCGGCCAAGGCCGAGCTGGAAAGCGCAGAGCAAGCGCTGACCCTCACCCGTCAATTGCTCGAACGCCAGCGCCTGGCGCGCAACACCAGCGTCGAGGAGCTGCGCGCACAACTGCGCGACGGCGAGCCTTGCCCGGTCTGCGGTAGCGCCGAACACCCGTTCCACCAGCCCGAAGCGCTGTTGCACAGCCTTGGTCGGCACGACCAGGCCGAGGAAGAGGCGGCGCACAAGCAAGTCGAGCAGCTCAATGGCAAGCTGGTGGAACTGCGCACCGAACTGGGCGTGGTCAATGCCCAGCTCAAGGATTACCAGCAACAGCAGCAGCAGCTCGGCGAGCAGTTGCAACCTGTGATCGAACAGGTCCAGGCCCACGCCCTGTGGCCGGCACTTGCCCCGCAGGACGACGCTGCCCGCGGCAAGTGGCTCGATGGCCAGTTACGTCGACTCGGCGAGGAAATCGAGCGCGACGAGAAACGCCAGGGCGCCCTGCTCACCTTGCAAAAGGATGCCGCGCGCCTCACCCAGCAATTGCAGACCGCAGGCGAAGCCCAGCAACAGGCGCAGCGTCACCTCGACCAGCAACACCAGGCCCTGGCCGCCGACGCCCAGCAATTGGAACAAAGCCTCGACGGCTTGGACAGCGTGCTGCCCCAGGATATTCTCCAGGCCCTGCGCGACGACCCGTCCAACGCTTTCATCAGCCTCGACCAGCAGATCGCCCAGCGCCGTCAGCAGCTCGACCTGCGCAAGGACGAGCAGGAAGAGAAACAGGCCCGTCAAGTCCAGCTCGACAAGCTGCGCGACCAGCAACAGGCACGCCTGCAAGGGCAGCAGCAACTGCAACAGAAACTCGCCGCGCTGGACGAGCAACACCAGCAGGCCCGCGCCACCCTGGGCGAGCTGCTCGGTGAACAGCCCAGCGCCGAAGCCTGGCAAAAGTACATGGACACCCAGCTGGAACAGGCGCGCAGCGCCGAGGCCGACTGCGCCCAGAAACTGCAAGCGCTGCACACCCAAAGCGTGCAGCTGGCCGCCGACCTCAAGGCCAACCAGCAGCGCCAACAGGCCCTGGAACAGGAGCATCAGCAGTTGCAGGGCGAGATCGCCCACTGGCGCAGCGCGCACCCTGAGCTGGACGATGCCGGCCTTGACCGCCTGCTGGCCATCGACGATGCCCAGCTCGGTGAACTGCGTCAGCACCTGCAAACCGCGGAGAAGTCCATCGAGCAGGGCCGCGTGCTGCTTCAGGAGCGTGAACAACGCCTGCAGCAGCATGCCAGCCAGGCCCACGGCGAGTTGCCGGTGGAAGAGCTGGAGCAAGCGCTAAGCGAGCTCCAGCAGCAGTTGGCTGTTCAAGAACAAAGCTGCGCCGAGCTACGCGCGCGCCAGGCCGACGACCAGCGCCGCCAGCACGCCAGCCAGGCCCTGGCCGAGCAGATCGAGCAGGCTTACCAGCAATGGCAGCGCTGGGCGCGGCTGAATGCGCTGATCGGCTCAGCCTCCGGCGATGTGTTCCGCAAGATCGCCCAGGGCTACAACCTCGACCTGCTGCTGCACCACGCCAACAGCCAGCTGCGCCAGTTGGCCAAACGCTACCGCCTCAAGCGTGGCGGCAGCGCCCTGGGCCTGCTGGTGCTGGACACCGAGATGGGCGACGAGCTGCGCTCGGTGCACTCGCTGTCGGGTGGCGAAACCTTCCTGGTCTCACTGGCCCTGGCTCTGGGCCTGGCGTCGATGGCCTCGAGCACCCTGCGCATCGAATCGCTGTTCATCGACGAAGGTTTCGGCAGCCTCGACCCCGAGTCGCTGCAACTGGCCATGGACGCCCTTGATGGCCTGCAGGCCCAGGGCCGCAAGGTGGCGGTAATCTCCCACGTGCAGGAGATGCACGAGCGCATCCCGGTGCAGATCAAGGTGCGCCGCCAGGGCAACGGCCTGAGCGATGTCGAGGTGTGCGGGTGATCCTCTACTCGTTCCGCCGCTGCCCCTGGGCCATGCGCGCACGCCTGGCGCTGCGCTACGCCGGGTGCGAGGTGCAGGTGGTCGAGGTAAAGATGAAGGAAAAGCCCGCCGCACTGCTGGCACTGTCGCCCAAGGGCACGGTGCCGGTGCTCGATAGCGGGAATGGCGTACTGGAGGAAAGCCTCGACATCATGCGCTGGGCGCTCGACCGACACGACCCCGATGACTGGCGCCTGCTGGCCGACCCGGCGGCGGCGCGCCAGGCCGAAGCGCTGATCGCCCGCAACGACAGCACGTTCAAGGCGCAGGTGAACCTGTACAAATATGCCGAGCGCTATCCAGAGTATTCCCGGGCCCATTACCGCACCCAGGCCGAACCCTGGCTGGCCGAGCTGGAAAGCCTGCTCGAAAACCGGCCTTGGCTGTTGGCCGACCACCCGTGCCTGGCCGACGCCGCCTTGCTGCCCTTGATGCGCCAGTTTGCCGGGGTCGAACCGCAATGGTTCGCCGAGGCGGCTTATCCGCGGCTGCGGAGCTGGTTGCAGGGCTGGCTGGAATCGGCGCTGTTCAAGGCCGTGATGGCCAAGTGAGACAGCGTGTCGCTCAGAGCGCCAGAATCGGCGCGGACATCAACAACAGCACAACCGCCGTGATACGCCACATCATGCTCTGCCCCTTTGGCGAGTCAAAAATTTAGCGTCAAATTAAATCACATGGCTTTGTGCTATTACCAATGCCTTTACACACTCAATTGGAGTGCTTGCTCAAGGCAGCATGGAAATGCGCGCTTTGTTGCAGGTACTTCTGGGTGTAGCTGTGGGTGCTCGACGCCTTCGCGTGCTGCTCCGCCTGGGCATGGGCTGGCAGAACGACGGAGGCGGAGATGGCGGAGGCGGCGATGAGTGGGAAGAGATTGAAGTTCATGCTGGCAGACCTCGACTTCGGTGGTTGACGTTGGCCCGTCGGGGCCTTGGTTCAAAACTTACGCCGATAGGTCCGCCTGTAAAAATTCATTACGGCAGTAGCCATTATCATGGCTATTGATAATCAAGGCGTGAGGGCAACAACGTGGGAGCGGGCTTGCCCCGCGATCGCAGGGCCGGCCTCATCGCGGGGCAAGCCCGCTCCCACGCCGGAGGTTTTCAGCCCCTGCCATTATTCGAGGAACTTGAGGTCCGAAGGCGCCTGCTGCGCCAACTTCTGCACGGTGTCCCCCAGCTTGCCGCTGCGCGGATCGCGGCGCATGACCACGATCTGGTTGCTCTTCTGGTTCGCCACCAGCAGGTAGTTGCCACTGGGGTCGAGCGCGAATTCGCGGGGATGGTCGCCCTCCACCGACCGGCGCTGCACCAGTCTCAGTTGGCCGTCGTCCTTGCCTACCGCATACGCCACGATCTCGTTGGCGGTGCCGCGATTGCTGACATAGAGGAAGCGGCCATCGGCCGACAGGTGCAGCCCGCCCGCGGCCCTGGCCGCTGCATCCTTGCTGTCGGTCAGCGGCACGCGCTGGCGCTCGGTCAGAGCACCGTCCTGCACATCGAATACCACCACCTCGGCGCTCATCTCCAGCGTCAGGTAGGCATGCCGGCCCTTGGCGTCGAACAGCAGATGGCGCGGGCCACTGCCCGGTGGCAACGCCACCGACGGCGGAATCGCCGGGCTCAGTGGATGCTCGGGGCTGGCACCGTCGTAGCGGTAGATGAACACCTTGTCCGCGCCCAGGTCGCAGGCATACAGGTGGCGGCCATCGGGCGACAGCACCAGCGAATGCACATGGGCACCGGCCTGGCGCTCGGGGTCGACCTTGCTTGGCGTGTGCCGGGCCTGCTGTACCACCGGCTTGAGCTTACCGTCCCTGGCCACCGGGATCACCACCAGGCTGCCACCGGGGTCGGGAGCGACGGCGTAGTTGGCGACGAACAGGTAGCGCTGGTCATGGCTCAGGCTGGCGTGAGTCGGCTCGTCGCCCTGGCTGGGCACCTGGTTCAGCAGCTTGATCTCGCCCTTGCCGTCCAGCGAGAAGCTGCTGACATTGCCCTTGGGCGTTTCATTGACGGCGAACAGCTGGCGCTGGTCTGCAGACAGCACTAGCCACGAGGGGCTGACACTCTTGACCACCTGCCGGGGCTTGGCGTCGATCTGGCCAGTGCGAGCGTTGAAGTCGTAGCGGTAGATCCCTTCGCTGCCGTTGTCGGTGTAGCTGCCCACCAGCAACGTGGCGGCCTGGGCGTTGACTGACAAAGCCATGAGGCTAGCGGTCAGCAGGCGTGTCCATTTCCTGTTCATCGTCTTCTTCATCCGGGGCACGAAAGGCACTCATACAGACTAGACGATGCTCGCCTTCATCAGTGGCCAGGCTCCAGTCGTCGCCCGCGCCGGTGGCGGCGGCGATCTGCTCGGGGGTGAAGGTCCAGCGGCGCAATTGGCGCCCGTCCATGCATTCGATGGTGAGACCGGATTCGTCGAGGGTGAAGTCGAAGGCGTGCAGGCCGTCGATCAGGAGCATGTCGCAGGCTGCGAGGGCAGTGGCGAGGGTCATGGGGATATCCGGGAAATTGGGCAGTCATTATAGCCATGGGGCTGCTCCGCAGCCCAATCGCCGGCAAGCCGGCTCCCACAAAGATCGCGCCATCTTCAAGGCCAGCGCATACCTGTGGGCTTGCCGGCGATTGGGCCGCGCAGCGGCCCCTTGCTGAGGATCAATGGGCGAAGATCGACCCGCCCTCCTTGCCCGCCAATTTCTCTGGCTTGATCAGGAACCGCGCCAGCGCCGGCAGCAGCCACAGGGCGCCGAACATGTTCCACAGCAGCATGAAGGTCAGCATCAAGCCCATGTCGGCCTGGAACTTGATCGCCGAGAAGATCCAGGTGCACACGCCGATGGCCAGGCACAGGCCGGTGAACAGCACCGCCTTGCCGGTGGAGCGCAGGGTCTCGTAGTAGGCCTCCTGCAAAGGCAGGCCGGCGCGCAGGAAGCTCTCCAGGCGGCTGTAGATGTAGATGCCGTAGTCCACGCCGATGCCCACGCCCAGCGCCACCACCGGCAGCGTGGCGACCTTCACGCCAATGCCCATGAAGGCCATCAGCGCGTTGCCCAGTACCGAAGTCAGCACCAGCGGCAGGACGATGCACAAGGTCGCGGCGAACGAGCGGAAGGTGATCATGCACATTACCGCCACGCAGATGTACACGAGGATCAGGATGGTCAGCTCGGCCGACTTGATCACCTCGTTGGTGGCGGCCTCGATGCCAGCATTACCCGCCGCCAGGAGGAACTGCAGGCCGTCCTTGCTGTGGCTGTCGGCGAAGGCCTTGGCCGCGGCGGTGACCCGCTCCAGCGTCTCGGCCTTGTGGTCGTTGAGGAATACCAGCACCGGTGCCAGCGAGCAGTCGGCGTTGTACAGGCCGTCGGCCCGGGCAATGGAGTTGTTGAGGATATCCGGGTTGCGCGACAGGGTTTCCCATTTCAGGCTGCCCTCGTTCATGCCCTTGATGACCTGCTTGGAAACGGTCACCAGGGAGATGGTCGACTGCACCCCCGGGGTGTTGTCCATGGTCCACATCAACTCGTCGATCGGCGCCATGGTCGAGTGGATCGAACAGCTCTCGGCCGGGGTCTTGACCATGATCACCAGCACATCGGAACTGGTCGAGTAATTGCTGATGATGAAGCTGTTGTCCTGGTTGTAGCGCGAGTCCGGGCGCAGCTCCGGCGCGCCCTGGTCGAGGTCGCCGATCTTCAGGTTCTGGCTGTACCAGAGGCCGCCGCCGAAGGCCAGCAGCGCCAGCACCACCGATACCGGCGCCACCTTGGGGCTGGCGAAGTTGGACAGCAGGCGCCAGAACGGATGCTCGCGGGTCGCATCCTTCTTGCTGCGGGCGATGGCCTTCTGGCTGATGCCGACGTAGCTGATCGCCACCGGCAGCAGGATCAGGTTGGTGAACACGATCACCGCCACACCGATCGAGGCGCCGATGGCCAGCTCGCGGATCACCCCGATGTCGATGATCAGCAGGGTGATGAAGCCCACGGCGTCGGCGAGGATGGCGATCATCCCCGGCAGGAACAACTGGCGGAACGTGCGCCGCGCTGCGGTCAGGGCGTTGTCGGCGTCGCTGGACTGCAGGGCGATGCCGTTGATCTTCTGCACGCCATGAGAGATACCGATGGCGAAGATCAGGAACGGCACCAGCATCGAGTACGGGTCCAGGCCGAAGCCCACCGCATGCATCAGCCCCAGCTGCCAGACCACCGCCACCAGGGTGGTGATGAGCACGGCGATGGTGCTGCGGATGCACCAGGTGAACCAGTACAGCAGCGCCCAGGTGATCACCAGCGCCACGCCGAAGAACATCGCCACCATCACCAGCCCGTCGATCAGGTCACCGACCTTCTTCGCGAAACCGACGATGTGAATCTTCACGTTGGGGTTCTGTGCCTGGAACTTGTCGCGGATCTTCTCTTCCAGCTGGTGGGAGAACTGCTGGTAGTCGAGCTTGACCTGGCGCCCCGGATCCTGCGGGTCGGGATGGTTCTCCAGCAGCGGGATGTCGATGATGCTGGATTTGAAATTGTTGGCCACCAGGCGCCCCACCTGGCCTGACTTGAGCACGTTGTCGCGCAGGGTGTCGAGGCTGTCCTGGGAGCCATTGTAGGTATTGGGGATCACCTCGCCGCCGGAGAAGCCCTCTTCGGTGACCTCGCTCCAGCGCACGCTCGGGCTCCACAGCGACTTCAGCCCGGCGCGGTCGACGCCGGGGATGTAGAACACCTCGTCATGGATCTGGCGCAGTGTCTCCATGTAGTCTTTGTCGAAGATGTCGCCATTGACCGCCTCCACCGAGACGCGCACGGTGTTGCCGAGGTTGGCCAGGTCGTTGCGGTGCTCCATCATCTGCTCGATGAACGGATGCTGCAGCGGGATCATCTTCTCGAAACTGGTGGACGGGCGGATCTGTGTGGCCTGCCAGAACAGGAAAACGCTCACCAGCAGGCAGATGGCGATGACCACGGGGCGGTTGTTGAAAATCAGGCGTTCCAGCAGGGTGGCCTTGTCCTTGTGCTGCATGTCGAAGCTCTCCCGGCTGGTCATGGACGCACCTCCTGGGTACCGTCGGCCGAGGCCAGGTGCACGCCCCCTTGCCCGACCAGCAACAGGCCGCCACCGCCCAGGCCACTCACACCCGACAGGGCGATGCGGTCGGCGCGGTTGCGCACACTGAAGGTCTGCCCGTCGTCATGGCTGCGCAGCACGCTGCCGCTATTGCCAACCAGCACCAGGCTGCCGTCCTCGAGAAGCGTAGCGCTTGCCAGGCCGAATTCGAGCGGACCGCGTTCGGCCTTGAGCTCGACTGGCTGCCAGCTGTCGCCGAAATCGGTGGAGCGGAACAGGTTGCCGCGCAGGCCGTAGGCCAACAGCGTGTTGGACTGGGTGGTACCGATCACACCGAACAGCGAGCCCTCGTAGGGGCCCTGCACCGTTGTCCAGCTCTGGCCGGCATCGCTGGAACGGAACATGCTGCCCTGCTCGCCGACGATGAACAGGCCAGCGTCCTTCACCTGGGTAATGGCGTTGAGGTGAAGCTGGTCGGGGTTGTCCAGGCGCTCGGCGACGTCCTGCCAGTGCTGGCCGCCATCGGTGGTCTCCAGCAGCGCGCCATAGGCGCCCACGGCAAAGCCATGCTGCGCGTCGATGAAGCGCACGTCGAGCAAGGGCGCTTCGCGGGACAGGTCTTCGAACTGCTTGCTCCAGGTCGCGCCGCCGTCGTTGCTGGCGAGGATCTGGGCGTCATGGCCGACCGCCCAGCCGCGCTTGTCGTCGAGGAAGAACACCGCGGTAAGCAGTTGCCGGGTGGGCACCCGGGCCTGGGTCCAGGTCTTGCCCTGGTCGTCGGAGAACAGGATATGGCCGCGATCGCCGACCACCACCAGGCGCTGGCCGGCGTGGGTGGCGCCGATCAACAGGCTCTGGCTGGCCTTGGCCGACTCCACCGAGTATTCCTCGGCGGCCACCGCCGCCTCGGCATTGCCGGCGCCGATGCCCAGTACCAGTGCCAGCATCGCGCCTGCCGCCAGCTTGCGGCGTGGCGTTGTCCGCTCTCTCATGACTGCCCCCTGTTGTGTTCTTGTGGTGGGTCAATCTATTGCCAGGCACTGCCGAAACCCCTGGTCCAGAGGCCTGGAATAGCTTCTGGCCATCGTATCGGGCTTGTCCGACAGAAAACAACGAGCGGGACGTTATGTTTTGTTAACCGTCAAACGCATCGCGGGGCAAGTCGGAGCGGCGATGCGGCGACCCGACTTGCCCCGCGATAGCGTTGGACCAGGCTTACGCCAAGCTCTTGCTCACCACCTCGTACACATCGCTGGACAGCGCACCGGACGCGAGGATCCGCTCCAGCTCACCCTTCATCAGCACCTGACGCTGGTCGTCATACTTGCGCCAGCGGGTCAGCGGCGCCAATTGGCGCGAGGCGATCTGCGGGTTCAGCGCATTGAGCTCGATCACCAGATCCGCCAGGAAGCGATACCCCGAACCGTCAGCGGCATGGAAATTGACCAGGTTCTGCCCGGCGAAACCACCGATCAGCGCGCGCACCTTGTTCGGGTTCTTCAGGGTGAAGGCCGGGTGCTGCATCAATGCCTTGACCCGCGCCAGGCCGCCCGGCAGGGTGCTGGCCGCCTGCACGCTGAACCACTGGTCCATGACCAGCGGGTTGTCCTTGAAGTGCTCGGCGAAGGCGTCCAGGGCCTTGGCGCGCTCGGCCTCGAACGGCGAGTTGACCAGCACCGCCAGGGCGGTGAGACGCTCGGTCATGTTGTCGCAGTGCTCGTACTGCTCCAGGGTCGCCTCGAGCACCTGCGGCTTGCCGCTGAGCATCAGGTACGACAGGGCGATGTTCTGCAGGCTGCGGCGGGCGAAGTGCTCGGCCGAGGCCACGTAGGCGGTCTTGCGCGAGACCTCGCGGTTGGCCTGGTAGCGCGCCCACAGCGCATCGAACAGCTGCTCGGCGATCTGCCGGCGGGCAAACTCGCGGGCGGCGTGGATGGCATCCACGTCGGCCACCTGGCTGATCTCGGTGAGGTAGGCCTCGCCCGGCAGCGAGAGCATCTCGGCGACCATGGCCGGGTCCAGCGACTCGTTGCCAATCACAGTGCCCAAGGCAGTAATCAGGCGCTGGTCGAGACACAGTGCTTCGCCACGCTGGTGCTGGCCGATCAGCTCCTGTAGCACCTGCACGGCCAACTGCTGCCCCGCTTCCCAGCGGTTGAAGCCGTCGCTGTCGTGTTGCATGAGGAACATCAGCTGATCGCGGTCGTAGGGGAAGCTCAGCTTGACCGGTGCGCTGAAGCCGCGCAGCAGCGACGGCAGCGGCTGGCTGGCAATACCTTCGAAGGTGAAGGTCTGCTCGGCTTCGGTCACCGACAGCACGCGGCTGGTGCCAGCGGCGGCGCTTTCGCCGGCCAGGCGCAACGGCAGGTCGTTACCTTGGGCATCCAGCAGGCCCAGCGCCACCGGGATCACGAACGGCAGTTTCTCAACCTGCCCCGGTGTCGGCGGGCAGCTCTGGCGGAAGCTCAGGCTGTAGCGCTGCGCGGCAGCGTCATAGGCCTCGCTGACCTCCAGGCGCGGGGTGCCGGCCTGGGTATACCAGCGCTTGAACTGGGTCAGGTCGACGCCGTTGGCGTCTTCCATGGCCTTGATGAAGTCGTCGGTGGTAACCGCCTGGCCATCATGGCGCTCGAAGTACAGGTCGCTACCCTTGCGGAAGCCCTCGGCCCCCAGCAGGGTGTGGACCATGCCGACCACCTCGGCGCCCTTCTCGTACACCGTCAGGGTGTAGAAGTTGGAGATCTCGATGAAGCTGTCCGGGCGGATCGGGTGGGCCATGGGGCCGGCGTCTTCGGCGAACTGGTGGGTGCGCAGGTAGGCGACGTCCTCGATGCGCTTGACCGTGCGCGAGTTCATGTCGGCGCTGAACTCGGCATCGCGGAACACCGTGAAGCCTTCCTTGAGCGACAGCTGGAACCAGTCGCGGCAGGTCACGCGGTTGCCCGACCAGTTGTGGAAGTACTCGTGGGCCACCACGCCCTCGACCCGTTGGTGGGCGGCGTCGGTGGCGGTCTCGGCGCGGGCCAGCACGCAGCTCGAGTTGAAGATGTTCAGGCCCTTGTTTTCCATGGCGCCCATGTTGAAGTCATTGACCGCGACGATCATGAAGATGTCCAGGTCATATTCACGGCCATAGACTTCCTCGTCCCAGCGCATGGACTTCTTCAGGCTGACCATGGCGTGGTCGCACTTGTCGAGGTTTTCTTCCTCGACATAGATACGCAGGGTCACCTCGCGGCCGGACTGGCGGGTGAACTCGCTCTCGACGCACCACAGGTCACCGGCTACCAGGGCAAACAGGTAGGCCGGCTTCTTGAACGGGTCTTCCCAGGTCGCCCAGTGGCGGCCATCCTCACCCGGGCCACTGCCCACCGGGTTGCCGTTCGACAGCAGCACCGGATAGCGATGCTGCTCGGCGATCACCGTGGTGGTGAAGGTGCTCATCACGTCCGGGCGGTCGAGGTAGTAGGTGATCTTGCGGAAGCCCTCGGCCTCGCACTGGGTGCAGAACATCTTGCCGGACTTGTACAGGCCTTCCAGTGCGGTGTTGCTCTCCGGGTGGATCTTCACGCTGGTGTCCAGGGTGAAGCGTTCGCCCTTGGGCTGCACGGTGAGGCTGTCGTCATCGAGCTGGTAGTCGCCAGCGGCCAGCGCCTGGTCGTCCAACTGCACGCTCAGCAGCTCCAGGTGCTGGCCATCGAGCACCAGCGGCGGCAGGCCGGCGCCGCGCTCGGGGTTGCGGCGCATGACCAGTTGCGCATGGACCAGGCTGTGGTCCTCGAACAGTTCGAAGGTCAGGTGGGTCTCGTCGATCAGGTACTCGGGGGCCTGATAGTCCTTGAGGTAGATCACTTGCGGTTGTTCGGTACGCATGGTGACGATCCTTTTACTGGAGCACGGCCAGCTGGTAGGCCGTGTACTTGCGAATGTTGATCACGCCGGTGTCGAAGATCAGGTACTGGCCCTTGATGCCCAGCAGCGTGCCTTCCACGACGGGATCCTTGTCGAGGTTGAAGCTGACGATCTTTTTCGGGTAGGCCTCGACCGGGTAGCGCATCTGCACCACCTCGGCGTCGGGCAGCGGCTGGATGGCCTGCAGGCCGAAGCGCTCCTGCAGCCCACGGATACCGTCTGCGCAGGCGTCGAAGATCTGCTCGCGGATGGCCGGCAGGTCGAGCACCTCGGCGTCGCCTTTGAGCAGCGCGCGCCAGTTGGTGCGGTCCGGCACCTGGCTGCGCAGCACATCCTCGACCAGCCCGGATTGCTGGCGGGTGGCCACGCGCATGATCGGCAGCGCCTGGCTGGCGCCCTGGTCGAGCCAGCGGGTGGGCAGCTGGGTGGCTCGGGTGATGCCGACCTTGATGCCCGACGAGTTGGCCAGGTACACCACGTGGTCGGTCATGCAGAATTGCTCGCCCCACGACGGCTCGCGGCAGGTGCCGGCATCGTAGTGGCAGCGTTCCGGGGCCATGATGCACACATCGCACTGGGCCAGCTTGGTCATGCACGGATAGCAGTAGCCCTGGCTGAAGCTGGTCTTGGTGCGTTTGCCGCAATGGCTGCAGTGGATCGCGCCGAGGTACTCCAGGCGGATCGACTGGCCGATCAGCGGGTTGACCGGCACCTCGGTGTCATCCAGGCGGAAACTGTATTGAACGACCGGTGCGTCCAGGCGCACCGCCATCTTGCTCAGAGAGCCACGAGCGAGTTCGATCAATGTACCGAGTCCGACTTGAAGAGGATGTTGGCGATCGGCGCCGACTTCGAGGCGCATTCCTGCGGGCCCATGTAGCCGGTGCGCTGCTCTTCGGGGAGGTTCTTCATTTCCCAGGCGATCACCGCCTGCAGCGACAGCTCCTTCTGCTCAGCGGTCAGCTTGCGGCCGTCGGACCATTTGCCGATCTCCACGGCCGTCTTCAGGCTCTCGTAGATCTCGGGGGTGATGTTTTCGATCATTTGCGCGAACGTGGACATGCTGTCTCCTCAGTCAGGCGGTCAGTTTACGCCTCGCCAGCGCGCCACCCAAGAGCCCCGTCAGGCATCCGATGAGCAACCCGCCGACATGGGCGGCGTTGGCGATCTGGCCGAAGCCGAGCTGGCCGACCACGCCGCTCAGGCAGATCACCAGCCAGATCAGCATCATCACCAGCACGCCCTTGGGCAGGTTGAACTGCGGGTTCGGCGCCAGCCACTGGTACAGCCAGACATGCCCGAGCAAGCCGTAGAGCACGCCAGACAGCCCGCCGAACAGGCTCGGCCCGCTGGTGAAATGCTGAGCCAGGTTGGACACCAGACTGAACAACAGTGTCAGCCCCAGCAACATCCACGGCCCCTGGCGCAGCTCAATGCGCTTGCCCAGCTCCCAGTACCACAGGCCGTTCATGGCCAGGTGCAGCACGCCGAAGTGCAGCAGCATCGGCGACACCAGTCGCCACCACTGGCCTTCGGCGAGGCCCTGGAGCAAGGGGGTGAAGTACAGGTAGTCGCCCTGCACCTTGAACGACAGGAAGGTGAACCAGCCGATGGTCGAGAGGTTGTCACCCAGGCCGGTCACCCCGGCGACCACCAGGCTCAGGATCAGTACCGCGGCGGTGACCTTGCAGGCCAGGGCCTGTTCCTTCAACGAAGGCGCCGCCGGGGCGGTCGGCATGCCAGCGGCCACAGGTTCGGGCATGGCTTCAAGGTCGGCATTGCCCTCAGGGAAGCGCCGATAGAGTTCCAGTACGTCGTGGGCCATGGCCGGCGGCGCCCAGAGCACCTGTTCCTCGCCCTCCTCCACCACCCGGTGCGGCACCTGCAGACGACGCAGCAGGGCGACGAAACCGCTGAGATCGACCGCCAGCGGCAGGCGCAGCACTTCGACCACGTTCATTGGCTGGCCTGCGGGCGGTCGACATCGACCCAGACAAACTTGTGCGGGTCGATGCGGGTCTCGTCGTCCAGACGGTAGGCCGCGAGCTTGCCGTAGAGCACGGCGCTGTAGTCCAGGCAGGCCAGGTTGTCGCGGATCGGCGCGGGCCGGCCACTGCGCCAGTAATGGCCGACGAACAGCAACGGTTCGTCCTCGGCATAGCGCAGCAGGGCGTTCTTCTGGCTGTGGCTGAGCGGCGTGCGGGCCACCTCGTCGGGTAGCGCATCGGGCTGGAAGACGATGTCGCCGTAGGTCTGCGGGTCCTCTTCCCAGAACTTGGTGCGGAAGAAGGCGCGGGTCAGGCCGTCGCCGCCGGTCAGGGTCAGGCCGTCCGGCAGGCGCATGTCGGTGCCGCGCAGCAGGCGGTTGCACACTGTCGAGGCGAAGCTGCCGGACACTGCCGAGGCCTGCACGAAGTGCTCGTCGATGCAGCCCGTGGGGTACTGCTGACGCAACGGCTCGATCAGCCGTGGGTCCCAGCAGGCATGCACAAGGCGGAAGCGACCTGCGTCGACGAACAACGGCAGCTCATAGAACCACTGGATGAAATCGTGCCAGTCGCCGGGGTGCTGGGCGAACTGGGTAAGGGTCTCGTCGATCAGCCGGGCATGGCGCGGGGTATGGTCGCGCACGAAGGCCTTGCCACTGCCCGGCAACGCCGGAGTGACCCAGCCCAGGGCGTTGTACTCATGGTTGCCCATGATGCAGAACGCCTGGCCGGCCTCGACCATGTCATGAACGATGTGCAGCGCCTCGCGGATGCGTGGGCCACGGTCGACGATGTCGCCCAGAAACAACGCCTGGCGCCGCGGATGCCGCCAGACCCCGCCGATGCGCTTGTAGCCGAGGGCGTCGAGCAAGCGTTCGAGGGTGAGCGCGCAACCGTGCACGTCACCGATGATGTCGAAACTGCGCGCCGGATCGAGCATCAGTCGTCCCTGCCGCCCAGGCGGCTGCCCCAGCCGAGCTTAGTGCGGCAGACCTCGTAGTAGTTGTGGTCCAGCGGGTGGATCAGGCGCAGTTTCTGCGGTTTCTTGCTCACGGTGATGGTGTCGCCCGGGGCACAGGTGAAGTGGTTCTGGCCGTCGCAGGAGACTTGCGGGTAAATCTGCAAGTCCTTGGACACGACGATCTTCAGCTCGCTGTTGCCGTCTACCACGATCGGCCGGCCGGACAACGTATGCGGGTACATTGGCACGATGACGATGGCATCCAGCTTGGGGTGCATGATCGGGCCGCCGGCGGACAGCGCGTAGGCGGTGGAGCCGGTCGGGGTGGCAACGATCAGGCCGTCGGCCTTCTGGCTGCAGACGAACTGGCCGTCGATGTAGATCTCGAACTCGATCATCCGCGTCGACTTGCCCGGGTGCAGCACCACGTCGTTGAGCGCGTCGCCCTGGCCGATGGCCTCGTTGTGACGACGCACCTCGGCCTGCAGCAGGAAACGGTTCTCCACCAGGTAATGGCCGTCGAGCACCTCGGCGACCTTCTCCTCCAGCTCGTCGGGGCGGATATCGGTGAGGAAACCCAGGTTACCTCGGTTAATCCCCAGCACCGGGATGTTGTGACGGGCCAGGGCACGGGCGGCGCCGAGCAGGCTGCCGTCGCCGCCAACCACGATGACCAGGTCGCAGACCTCGCCCAGCAGCTTGCGCGTGGAGGTCTGCAGGCCGTGGCCGGGCAGGACTTCGGCAATGGTGTCCTCGAGAATCACGTGCAGGTGGCGCTCGAGGAGGAATTTTTTCAGTCGGCGAATGGTGTCGAGCACCTGGGAGCTGCCAAGGCGTCCGATGATACCGATATTGCGAAATTGCTCCATGGTGCTCCTGCAAGGCTCTGCGGCGGGGTGACAATGCCGAGATTATGGGCGAAAGGACCGGCCAGCGGCAAACCGGCTATGCTCGCAGGATGACGCCCTTCGCCGATCTCGAGCCCCTGCCCCGCCAACTGCGCCACCCTGCCGTGCGCGACCTGGCCTGGGCGCTGCTGTCGCCCCCGCTGCTGGCGCAGGCCGGCTGCCCCCAGCGCCACCCGCTGCAGGGCAGCGCCTGGGCCGATGATCCCCAGCGCCTGGGCCAATGGCTCGTGACGCTCGACCAGGAGCCTGCGCCGCTGCTGGACTGGCTGGCACGCCTGAACAGCCGGCGGCTGGGCCTGTACTACGAAAGCCTGTGGCAGTTCGCCCTGCAGCAGGCACCGGGTATCGAGCTGCTGGCGGCCAACCTGGCGATCCGCGACGGCGGGCACACCCTGGGCGAGCTGGACATTCTGCTGCGTGACCGCGAAGGCGATCATCATCTGGAGCTGGCCATCAAGCTCTACCTGGGACCGCCTAGCGGCGACGGTGGCGACCCAGGCCTCTGGCTCGGCCCCGGTTGCCATGATCGGCTGGGACGCAAGCTGGCACACCTGGTGCACCACCAGCTGCCCATGTCGAGCGGACCGCAGAGTCACACTGTGCTGGCCGGATTGGGTCTGGACCGGGTGCAAGCCCACCTGTGGCTTGGCGGCTACCTGTTCTACCCACGGTCGGGGCAGACCCGTCCACCTGACGGGGCCAACCCCCGGCACTTGCGCGGTGGCTGGCTGCGCCAATCTGAATGGAGCGAAGCCGATAACGGATGCTGGCAGCCCCTGCCACGCCAGGCATGGCTGGCGCCAGCGCGCTTTGAAGCACAGGCCTGCTGGAACGCAACGCGCTTCACCGCCTGGCGGCAAGGGCTGGAACCCGATGCCCACGCACACTTGCTGTGCAGAGTGGAGGAACAGGCGGACGGAACGTGGGAAGAGGTCGAACGGATGTTCCTGGTGGCCGACAACTGGCCGCACCTCCCCCCACGCTGAAGCAGCACCCGCTGCCGATTCACCGGCGACGGGTGCTCAAGCGTCAGGACGCCTCGGCCACCGGCTCAGGCGCCGGGCAATGGGCCTGGGCATCCTTCGGCCACAGCACCTGGCCCTTGCCATCGACCACCTGTTCCGCGCCACAGGGCAAACGATTGGTGTCGAACACCACGCTGCCATCCAGACGATACAGGGCGCGCAGCGTGCGCACGGCGTCATCGCCATTGCCCTCGACTCGATAGGCGAAGATCGCGCCACGCGCCTCGTCGACTTCCAGGTCCTGCCATTTGGCGGGCACCAGCAGCTTGCCATCGATGTCGTACAGCGCGCGCAGGGTATCCGAATTGCTGCCCTCGGCAGCCAGCAGGTGGCGGCCATCGGCCAACAGCTTGAACGACACGAACTGTTCCGGCTGAACCAGCACTTTGCCCTGCTCGTCCATCAGGCCCACGGTATCGGTTTCACTCGGCATACCGAGGAGCATCACCGTCTTCTTCGGCGATTTCAGCTCGGTGAAGGCATAGCGCTTGGGCGCAACCACGCCGATCTGCTTGTATATGGGCTGGAACACGACCTTCCCCTGGTCCAGGTCGATGGTTCCGTAGGTTGCCAGGAACATGTTCTGCAGCTTGCCGATATGGTTGAAACCCGGGCGATGGCCACTCATGCCGAGCAGGCCGATACCCGCATCGCCGATCGAGTCGTACTCGGGCTCGATCAGCCATTTGCCGTCATGCCCGATCATCCCGGCCTTGCCGCGGTCTTCGCCGGTGCGCTGCAACTGCACCATGCCGCCAACCTTGCCGAACGTCTCGCAGTTCTGGTATTGCGCCTCGATGACGACCTTGCCTTGATAATCCAGGTAGCCACAAGGTTTGTCGTAACCATCCCTGAAGGCCACCAGACCACCGCCTGGCGTGCCCAGCCAACCCTTGTCGAGCGCAATCACCAGGTTGCCGGAGGCATCAGCCAGCCCCTTGCCCGCGCCGCCTTCGCGGGTGACCACCAGATATCCGTCAGCCGCGCTGACAATGGTGTCGAAGTCCAGCTTGCGCAACACCTTGGTCTGGAGGTTGTATCCCCAGCTCTCGCCTTGCCGCTCGGCCAGCACCCAGTTGCCACGCTTTGCGAAATCCTCGCGCACGTACAGCGAGTCGAACACCGCTTCGCTGACCTTCTCGCCCTGAGGCGTGAGGATGCCGCGCAGTTCGTCGATCTCATAGACGATGAAGTCGTTGTCACCTCCGACATAGACAGTGTCGAAGATGGCCGGCTGGACTTCCTTGCCCTGCTCATCCATTACTCCGACCTTGCCATTGCGGACGTAGCCGAACAGGCCAGGGGTCAAGGTGTAGAGCTCATCGGTGAGGTCGGCGCGAATCACCTGCTTGCCGTCGCCACTTGCCAGGTGCCAGTAGTCGCCACGTCCGAAGATGAAGGCGTTGGTGAAGGCTTGGGTGTAGATCTGGGTGAACTCGCTGCCTGGGGCGACTCGAAATGCGCCGTTCTGGTCCAGCACCGCGCACTCGTCGTTCACGCACAGTGGAATGGTCAGCGCGGCAATCGGTGGAGTCTTGACCGCCGGGGCTTGCTCGCAGCCGGCGAGCAGCAGGGACAGGGCGCCAAACAGCGCTACCCGAGGGGTGGAGATGAGGCGTTTCATTGACACAGGATCCTTGTGCGATGGAGATCGGGTGCAGGCCCAAAGCCATTACCCAGGCCCGTTGTGTCGGCCATGATTGATAGATCTGAAGCAAACACATTTCCACGCCAGCGATTAGAGTTAGGGGCAGGCGCCATCAAGAGCGCTCTTTCCGACCTGATGACGAGGACCCACCATGGTTTCATCCACTCCTGCGGCCCACTACGCGCGCCTGTCGATCGCCCTGCACTGGCTGATGCTGGTGCTGCTGGCCGCCGTCTACGCCTGCATCGAGCTGCGCGGCCTGTTCCCCAAGGGCAGCGCCGAACGCGACCTGATGAAAGACCTGCACTTCATGCTCGGGCTGACGGTGTTCGTGCTGGTCTGGCTGCGCCTGGCCATGCGCCTGTCGCGCCCCACGCCGCCGATCGTGCCCAAGCCACCAGCCTGGCAGACCGGCCTGTCGCACCTGGTGCACCTGCTGCTGTACCTGATGATGATCGGCCTGCCGCTGGCCGGCTGGGCAATCCTCAGCGCCGCCGACAAGCCGATCCCGTTCTATGGCCTGGATCTGCCGGCCATCGTCGCCCCGGATCCGGACCTGAGCAAGTTCATCAAGGGCTGGCATGAACGCATCGGCAGCTGGGGGTACTGGCTGATCGGCCTGCACGCACTGGCCGGGCTTTATCATCACTACGTGCGGCGTGACAACACCCTGCTGCGCATGCTGCCCTACAAGTAACCGCGTCGTCCCTGCAGGCCTCCGGTATGCAGGAATACCAGGCGGGTGCCGGGAGCGAAATGCCCGGCCTCGACCCGGTCGCGCAGGGCCAGCAGGGCCTTGCCGGTGTAGAGCGCCTCCAGCGGCATGCCGGTTTGCCGTTCGGTGTCGGCGATGAACGCCAGCAGTGCGTCGTCGATACGGGCAAAGCCGCCACGGCTGGCGTCGTGCAATTGGTAGGCGTGCACGCCCGCCAGCGCTGCGACGGTTTCCGGTACACCGTGGTCAAGGGGCACGGCCAGGGCGCCATGGACCACATGTCTGCCCGCCTCCTCCAGCACCATTCCGGCCAAGGTCGTGCCGGTGCCTGCCGCCAGCCACCAGGCGTCGTAGTCCGTCCAGCCGAGCGTTGCCAACTGCGCCCGGCATTGCGCGACGATCAAGCCGCAGCCCTGCGCGCCAGCTTGGCCGCCACCGCCTTCAGGGATGCAGTGCCAATCCGGGTAGCGGGCCTGCCAGGGCTCCCAGAAACCGGGTTCATGGCGATTGCGGTAGCCGCCGAAACCGAGCCAAAACAGCTCCATGCCCAGGGCTCGCAGGTCTCGCACCGTCGGTGTGTCCTGGGGGTGGCCACGCAATAGCCCGGCAGTGGCGAAGCCGAAGCGCTTGCCAGCCGCCGCCAGGGCATGAAGATGGTTGGAATGGTTACCACCCAGGCTGATCAGGCCCGGCGCATTGGCCTTGCGAGCCTGGAGCAGGTGATGACGCAGCTTGAACCATTTGTTGCCGCTGATCAGCGGGTCGATCAGGTCCAGGCGCAGGACCGCAGCTTCGATTCCCGCGTGGCGTAACCAAGATAGGTCGAGGCATTGCAGGGGTGCTTGGGGGAGAGAAAAATCAGACATGCAGGCAGTTTATCTGATTGCCCAGATGCAAATGTGCTGCTCGTTGCCGTTGCCGTTGCCGTTGCCGTTGCCGTTGCCGTTGCCGTTGCCGTTCAGGAGTCTAGCGCCATACCCCGCTAGCGACAGCTGCGTCAGCCCAGGCGCCATCCGTAACTTCGCGACTTCAGGAGGCCGAACGCAGGTCTTGCGGAGGGAGGTGACGGGCATGGATGCCCGTCAAGCGCTGCGCCCCAGGATGGGGCGTTCAGCGCGGTCCTCCCGGGAGCAAGGCCGGAGTGAGGGAACCCGGAGCGAAGCGGAGGGCCGGATGAATGGAGCGCACGGTTTTTGGTTCCTTTTTGCCACGACAAAAAGGAACTCGCCGTAAAGGCGAAAAGGTGACTGTGCGTCGACATCGCAAATGAATGCGCTTACAACTATAAAAACCGATGCCGATTGACTTTGACTTTGACTTTGACTTTGACTTTGACTTTGACTTTGACTTACACAGCGTGCGTCTCGAAAGTTATATGCGCATTCATTTACGATGGGGACGCATAATCACCTTTCCGCCCTTACGGCGGGTCCCTTTTTGAAGCATCAAAAAGGAACCAAAAAATGCTCGCTCCATTCATCCGGCCCCTACGCTTCGCTTCGGGGTCCCCTCACTCCGGCCTTGCTCCCGGGAGGACCGCGCTGAACGCCCCATCCTGGGGCGCAGCGCTTGACGGGCATCCATGCCCGTCACCTCCCTCCGCAAGACCTACGTTCGGCCTCCTGAAGTCGCAATTTGTGTCGCCTGAATTATCGCGCACTTAGAAGCAAAAGCAGAGCAAGAGCAAGAGCAAGAGCAAGAGCAAGAGCAAGAGCAAGAGCAAGAGCAAGAGCAAGAGCAAGAGCAAGAGCAAGAGCAAGAGCAAGAGCAAGAGCAAGAGCAAGAGCAAGAGCAAGAGCAAGAGCAAGAGCAAGATACATGGAGTATATGAAGACTACTCGCAGTGCTTCTTCAGTTACAACTACTCGCTGACAAGCCAACTCCCAAAGGAAAGGTGTATCACCACCTCACCTGTGAAAGTTGGCTCATCACCTGTTCAAACAATTACAACTCGGCCGCCAATCTCGACCCTTGGTTAATCGCCCGCTTGGCATCAAGCTCAGCCGCCACATCAGCGCCACCGATCAAGTGCACTGATTGCCCGGCCGCCACAAGGCCGTCATGCAACTCGCGCAGCGGCTCCTGCCCCGCGCAGACAACGATGTTGTCCACCGCCAGCACCTGCGGCTCGCCCTCGCCGATGCGCACATGCAGGCCGGCATCGTCGACGCCCAGGTACTCGACGCTGTTGAGCATCTGCACCTGCTTGTTCTTCAGCCCCGTGCGGTGGATCCAGCCGGTGGTCTTGCCCAGGCCGTCGCCAACCTTGGTCTTCTTGCGTTGCAGCAGATAGACCTGGCGCGCCGGCGCATGAGGCTCTGCCTTCACCCCGGCCACACCACCACGGGCCTCCAGCTGCGTATCAATGCCCCATTCCTTCCAGAACGCCTCACGGTCCTGGCTGGTGGCCACGCCCTTGTGCACCAGGTACTCGGACACATCGAAACCGATACCACCAGCACCGATCACCGCCACCCGCTCGCCCACCGGCTTGCGCTCGAGCAGCACGTCCAGGTAGTTCAGCACCTTGGCATTGTCGATGCCGGGAATGGCCGGCGTGCGCGGGGCGATGCCGGTGGCCAGAATGACCTCGTCGAACTCGCCGGCCACCAGCGCAGCTACATCAACACGAGTGTTCAGGCGCAGCTCGACACCAGTGGACTTCACCTTGTTGCGGAAGTAACGCAGGGTCTCGTAGAACTCCTCCTTGCCCGGCACGCGTTTGGCCACGTTGAATTGCCCACCGATCTCGTCGGCAGCATCGAACAGCGTTACGGCATGACCGCGCTCGGCGGCCACGGTGGCCGCTGCCAGGCCCGCAGGACCCGCGCCGACCACAGCAATGCGCTTCACCGCCCGTACCGGCAGGTAGTTGAGCTCCGTCTCATGGCAGGCACGCGGGTTGACCAGGCAGCTGGTCAGCTTGCCGCCGAAAGTGTGGTCCAGGCACGCCTGGTTGCAGCCGATGCAGGTGTTGATCTCGTCGCCACGGCCTTCGGCGGCCTTGTTGACGAAATCGGGGTCGGCCAGGAACGGCCGGGCCATGGAGACCATGTCGGCATCGCCCTCGGCCAGCACCGCCTCGGCCACTTCCGGGGTATTGATGCGGTTGGTGGTGATCAACGGGATCTTCACCACGCCGCGCAGCTTGGCGGTGACCTTGCTGAACGCCGCGCGTGGCACCTTGGTGGCGATGGTCGGGATGCGCGCCTCGTGCCAGCCGATACCTGTGTTGATCAGCGTGGCGCCGGCCTGCTCGATGGCCTTGGCCAGCAGCTCGATCTCCTCCCAGTTGCTGCCCCCCTCGACCAGGTCGAGCATCGACAGGCGGAAGATGATGATGAAGTTCGGCCCCACCGCCTCGCGCACCCGCTGCACGATTTCCACGGCCAGGCGCATGCGGTTCTCATAGCTGCCGCCCCAGCGGTCGGTGCGGTGGTTGGTGTGGGCGGCGAGGAACTGGTTGATGAAGTAGCCTTCCGAACCCATGATCTCGACGCCGTCGTAGCCGGCGCGCTGGGCCAGGCTTGCGCAGGTGACGAAATCGCGGATCTGCTTCTCGATGCCCTCCTCGTCCAGCTCCTTGGGCTTGAACGGGTTGATCGGTGCCTGGATGGCGCTGGGCGCCACCTGTTTCGGACTGTAGGCATAGCGCCCGGCGTGGAGGATCTGCAGGCAGATCTTGCCACCGGCGGCATGCACGGCCTCGGTGACGACCCGGTGCTTGGCAGCCTCTTCCTCGGTGCTGAGCTTGGCCGCGCCGGAGTACACGCCGCCTTCATCGTTGGGCGCGATGCCGCCGGTGACCATCAGGCCGACACCACCACGGGCACGCTCGGCGAAGTACGCGGCCATGCGTTCGAAGCCGCCGGGGCGTTCTTCGAGGCCTGTGTGCATCGACCCCATCAGGGTGCGGTTGCGCAAGGTGGTGAAACCCAGGTCGAGGGGGGCCAGCAGGTGCGGGTAACGGTCGGTCGCCATGGATGGACTCCACAGTTGGCAGGATCACGGAATGCGGGCGCCTCTGCCGCTGTCTACACCAGCTCGCGGGGCCCGTCGGTTGTCTGAGGCCGACATTAAACAGGCGTTTGAACACGCTCAATGATCGAAACTGACAACTTATTGATCCTGCTGCACAGCAGGTCTACCCTAAGGCACCTCTACCGCACAACGCTGGACCGTTCCATGCGCAAACTGCTAGCCGGCGCCCTGGCGCTGGTCACCCTCGCTGCCCTCTGTGGCTATGGCTTCTGGACCCTGCAGCGTCCGGAAGGCCATTACCTGTCCGACCTGCGCATCGAGCTGGCCCTCAACCAGGGCGTGCCAGGCGAGCACGGCAACCTGCTGGGGGTCGAACCGTTGCTATATCCGGGCGACTACCAGAACCTGACGCGCCTGCACCGCAAACTCTCGGCCTACCTGGAGCAGGCCCGTGCCCAGGGGCTGGTCAACCCGCGCACCGTGGTGGTCCTGCCCGAGCATATCGGCACCTGGCTGTGGGCTCGTGGCGAAAAGCGTGAGCTGTACCAGGTTACCCAGCGCAGTGAGGCCTGGCAGTGGCTGGAGTTGAGCAACCCGCTGCGCTACGGCCTGGCGATGCTCGCCGCCAGCGGCGACGACCGCCGTTCGGACGCCCACCTGCGCATGAAGGCCGCGCAGATGGCCGCCGACTACCAGCAGCTGTTCGGCAACCTGGCCCGCGAGTTCGGTGTCACCCTGGTGGCGGGCTCTATCGTCCTGCCCGCGCCCTACGTCGAAAATGGCGTACTACGCACCGGCAACGGCCCGCTTTACAACAGCAGCCTGGTGTTCGCCAGCGACGGCTCGGTGCTCGGCCAGCCTCAGCACCAGCAGTACCCCGACAGCGAAAGCCGACGCTACATCCAAGGTGGCCAGCAACACCCCCTGCAAGTGCTGGAGACCCCCGCCGGGCGTCTGGGCGTGCTGATCGGCAGCGACAGCTGGTACCCGGCCAACCATCAGCAACTGGCCGCGCAATCGGTGCAAGTGATCGCCAACCCGGTTTTCCTGAGCGGCAAGCACAGCTGGCAAGCACCCTGGCGTGGCAATCGCCACCAGGCGCAGGCCGCCGACCTGCCGCTGCGACGCGGCGAGGTCAGTGAGCAACGCGCCTGGCAGCAACTACCGCTGGCCGCCAATGACAGCACCCCGAGCATGAGCGTGTTCATGCGTGGCCAGTTCTGGGAGCTGGGTAGCGACGGCCAGGGCTTTGCCAGCCAAAGCGGCACACTGTGGGTCGGCAACGACAGCCACGGTGCGCGCCTGCTCAACCTGTGGCTGTGACGCCATGCCCCGCCCCCGCGTACGCCTGGGTGATCTGTCAGTAGGTTTCGTCCAGCCCCTGGCCGAAGCACTGGCCATGCTCGGCCACGACCCGCAGCCGCTGCTGCTGCGCTACGGCCTCGACGCCAGGCGCCTGGCCGAGCCAGGCGCGCGCCTATCGATTCCGCGCTACATGCACCTGGGCCATGCGGCGATCGCCTTGTCCGCCGAACCGGCCCTGGGCCTGCACATGGGGCGCCTGAGCCGCCTGGCCCAGGCAGGGCTGGCCGGGGTGACTGCCGCGCAGGCCCCCACCCTCGGCGAAGCCGCCCGCACCCTGCTGCGCTTCGAACCGTTGTATGCCGCCAACTACCGGGGCCGTTCGAGTTTCCACGAAGACGCCCAGGGCGCCTGGCTGAGGTTCTATTCCATCAGCCCCTACAACAGCTACAACCACTTCGTGGTCGACTCGATGCTCGCGGGCTGGCTGGCGCAGCTCGGCGCCCTCACCGCCAGGCCGGTGCAAGCCGAACGTCTTGAGATCGAATTCGACACTCCCGTCTACGCCGCGCAATACCAAGGCCTGTGTACGGGCACCGTGCATTTCGGCGGCACCGCCAACCAACTGCGCCTGAGCCGGGCCACCCTGGACCTGCCGAACCTGCAGCACTGCGCCAGTACCTGGCAGCACTTGCTGCAGCTGTGCGAAGCGGAACTAGCCCAGCGCACCCGTGTGCGCAGCCTGGGCGAGCGCATCACCCATCTGCTGGGCCCACTGCTCAATGGCGGGCACGAACCGGACCTGGAGGAAGTGGCGCGGCACCTGCAGCTGCCGACCTGGACGTTGCGCCGCAAGCTGGCCGAGGAAGGCACGCGCTTTCGCAACCTGCTCAACGACACACGGCGTGACCTGGCCGAGACCTATATTCGCGATACGGAACTGGCCTTCGGCGAGATCGCCTATCTGCTGGGATTCGCCTCGGCAGAGGCGTTCCAGCGCGCGTTCAAGCGCTGGACGGGGCTGACCCCGGGGGAGTTTCGCCGCCATCAGCGGCAAGTCGGTTAGAGCTCGGTGGCGTCGTCGGCCGGCTCCGGCAGGTCCAGCTCATAGGCCTGGCACTCGAGCAGTTCTTCCTGGTAATCGTCCATCTTCACGCCCCTCATTCGTCGTTCTTCTGTCATTGCGCCAACCTAAGCCAGCGTAATGACAGATTGATTACAGCCCTATGAACGATAAACGTAGCAGGCACCCAGGAAGTTATCGACGAGTCAGAGTGGCGCCGGCGCCTGCTCTGCCGCCGGAGCTTCCTGCTGAACCTGGATCGGCGCTGGCTCGACAGGCGGCGCGATGGGTTGCGAACCCTTGCTGTCATCCACCACCGGCGCGGCCGGGGCCTCGCTCGACGGCACGGGAGGCGCTGGAGTGGCAACGGGCGCAGGCGCTGCGGCAGGGGCGGCAGCAACCGGTGTCGATACCGGGGCCGGTGTCTCTGCCACGCTTTCGGCTACCGGGGTGACGGGCTGCGCTACGGGCGCCAGGGCAGCGGGCGCAGGCTCCGGCAGGCCCAGGTCGGCGGCAGGTTTCTCCACCTTCGGCTCGGCGGCGGGTTCGGACTTCTCCGGCTTCTTCGGTTTCGGCAGGTAGCTTTCCACCAGGGCGAAGTAACGATCGTAGAACTGCGCGGCGGTGACCGTCTCGCTGGCCACCTTGACCATGGAGTCGTCGGTGGAGCCGATCGGCATCGACACCGAACCCAGCACGCCAACGCCAAGGCTGGCGGAAGTGTTGGACTTCTTCAGGGCGTAGCGATCCTGCAGGGCATTGGCGAACATGGTCGAGCGCTGCTTGTCGCTCATGTCCGGCACGCAGGTGATGTTGAAGCTGATCTGCAGGTGATTCTCGGCGTTCTGCTGGAAGCTCTTGTTGCCGGCGACCTGGTTGGCATCGCTGCTGGTGATGATGTAGCCCTGGCTGAGCAGCGCACGCCGCGCCGCCTCGCAGGAGCCGGCCTCACTGCTGGCGAAGGTGCGGGAAAAGGTGCCCGAGTCATCGAAGTTCTCGTGCTCGTAGACGGCGGCCTTTTTCGAGGAACAGCCGGACACGCCCGCCAGCACGAGGGCCAGCCCGAGCGCGCCATAGACGGTTGATCTAGACATTGCCAATTCCGGGAAGAAACGAATGGGGCGTATTGTGCATCACATCGATCAGCGGCTGAAACCTTTGATCGGTGAAGAGTCTGTCAGCATTATTGGAAATCCCTGCCCATGGCCGGACAAGCTGCTGAAACGAAAAAAGCGACCCTAAGGTCGCTTTTCCGTTGCTTCGAGGTGTTCAAAGGGCCTCGAGGCGAAGATGGCGCAGCGGACGGGACTCGAACCCGCGACCCCCGGCGTGACAGGCCGGTATTCTAACCGACTGAACTACCGCTGCGTATCGTTCGGGCTTGCACCCGATTGAAACTGGGATCTGAGCTTTCAAGCGCTACAGCGCGAAAGCCAGGAACAAAAAAGGCGACCTATCATCGCCTTTTCTGCTTGCTTTGAGCGTTCATGGGGCTCTCGGCGAAAGATGGCGCAGCGGACGGGACTCGAACCCGCGACCCCCGGCGTGACAGGCCGGTATTCTAACCGACTGAACTACCGCTGCGTATCGTTCAGGCTTGCGCCTGATTGAAACTGGGACCTGGCCTTGCGGCCTCAGACCGGTGCAAGCACCCATCTGGGATAAAATGGCGCGGCGGACGGGACTCGAACCCGCGACCCCCGGCGTGACAGGCCGGTATTCTAACCGACTGAACTACCGCCGCGCAGTGTTGGACTTGCGTCCTGTTTCTCTCTGCCAGAGCGCTTCTTGCAAAGCACCTTGGACCAGAAACCTCCTCAGGAAGTGGTGGGTGATGACGGGATCGAACCGCCGACCCTCTGCTTGTAAGGCAGATGCTCTCCCGGCTGAGCTAATCACCCCCGCGATGTTGCTTGTTGCGTTTGCTTCGCTGAGGCCGCGAAATTTACGCAGGTACCGATGCTAAGTCAATACCCCCATTGAAGTTTTTTTCAAAAAGGGCAAAAACAGCTGCAAGCTTGAAGCTGCAAGCGACAAGAAAAAGCTCTCCTCTCCCTCACTACCGTATTCGACCCGGAGAAAGACAAAGGGGACCTTACGGTCCCCTCTTGCAGCTTGGAGCTTATAGCTTGCCGCTCAGGTATAGATCATCTTGCGGGTCATCCCGCCATCGACCACGAACTCCTGGCCGGTGACGAACCCCGCCTGGCGCGACAGCAGCCACGCCACCAGCGCCGCGACGTCCTCTACCGTCCCCACCCGGCCAGCCGGATGCTGGGCATGGTCGGCGTCGCTCAGAGGCTCGGCGCGCCGCTGCGAGGGGTCACGGGCATCGATCCAGCCCGGGCTCACGGCATTGACGCGAATCTCCGGCGCCAGGCTCATGGCCAGGGCGTGGGTCAAGGCAACCAGCCCGCCCTTGCTGGCGGCATAGGCCTCGGTGTCCGGCTCGGATTGCCGGGCACGGGTGGAAGCCAGGTTGACGATCGCACCACCATGGGCGCGCAGGTAAGGTGCGCAATGCTTGGCCAGCAGCATCGGGCCATTGAGGTTGACCGCCAGCACCCGGTTCCATTGGGCCAGGGACAGACTCTCCAAGGTCTGGTTGTGCGGGTTGGCGATCGCCGCGTTGCACACCAGCGCGTCCAGTCGGCCAAACTGCCCGAGTACCTCGGACACCCCGGCACTGACCTGGGCCTCGTCGGCCACATCCATGGTGATGAACCAGGCGTTGTCGCCCAGCGCCTTGGCGACCTTGGCGCCACGCGGGCGGTCCAGGTCGCTGAGCACCACCTGCCAGCCCTCGCAGATCAACCAGGCGGCGATGCCCAGGCCGATGCCGCGGGCGGCACCGGTCACCAAAGCCACCCGACCATTATGGCCGGGCTCGCCACCCTTCCAGTCGATCACAGCGCCGCCAGGCCACGAGCCAGATCGGCTTGCAGGTCGGCCACGTCTTCCAGACCAACCGCCACGCGCACCAGGCTGTCACGGATACCCGCCGCTTCACGCTCCTGCGGCGTCAGACGCCCGTGGGAGGTGGTGGCCGGGTGGGCGATAGTGGTCTTGCTGTCACCGAGGTTGGTGGTGATGGAGATCACCCGGGTGGCGTCGATGAAGCGCCAGGCACCTTCCTTGCCACCCTTCACCTCGAAGCTGACCACCGCGCCGAAGCCGCTCATCTGGCGCTTGGCCAGTTCATGCTGCGGATGGCTCGACAGGCCGGCGTAGTGGACCTTCTCGATACCGTCCTGGCGCTCGAGCCACTCGGCCAGCGCCTGGGCGCTCTCGCAGTGGGCGCGCATGCGCAGCTTGAGGGTTTCCAGCCCCTTGGTGAAGACCCAGGCGTTGAACGGGCTGAGGGTTGGGCCGGCGGTCCGCAGGAAGCCCACGACCTCCTTCATCTGTTCGCTGCGCCCGGCCACCACGCCGCCCATGCAACGTCCCTGACCGTCGATGAACTTGGTCGCCGAGTGGAACACGATATCGGCACCGAGCTTGAGCGGTTGCTGCAAGGCCGGGGTGCTGAAGCAGTTATCCACCACCAGCAGCGCGCCGCGGGCGTGGGCGATTTCGGCCAGGGCAGTGATGTCCACCAGCTCAGCCAGCGGGTTGGACGGCGACTCGACGACCAGCAGCTTGGTATTGGCCTTGATGGCTTTTTCCCAACCGCCCAGGTCGACCAGCGGCACGTAGTCCACCTGCACGCCGAACCGCTTGAAATACTTCTCGAACAGGCTGATGGTCGAGCCGAACACACTCTGCGACACCAGCACATGGTCGCCGGCACTGCACAGCGACATGACCACGGCGAGGATCGCCGCCATGCCGGTGGAGGTGGCCACGGCCTGCTCGGCGCTTTCCATGGCCGCCAGGCGCTCCTCGAAGGCGCGCACGGTGGGGTTGGTGTAGCGCGAATAGACATTGCCCGGCGTTTCGCCGGCAAAGCGCGCGGCAGCGTCGGCAGCCGTGCGGAAGACATAGCTGGAGGTCAGGAACAGCGCTTCGCTGTGCTCGGCCTCCGGTGTACGGTTCTGACCGGCGCGCACCGCAAGGGTGTCGAAACCGACACCCTCGAGGTCACTGTCCAGTCGACCGGCATCCCATTGTTCGGTCATGCCGTCGCTCCCAAATCAGTTGTTGTACAGGTCGATGATCGCGCTGACCGCCTGGTTCTTCACCTTGGCCAGGTCATTACGAGCCTGCTCGATGCGGTCGAGGTAGGCTTCGTCGATATCGCCGGTGACATACTCACCGTTGAACACCGCGCAATCGAAATGCTCGATCTTGATCTTGCCGCCACCGACCGATTCGATCAGGTCCGGAAGGTCCTGATAGATCAGCCAGTCGGCGCCGATCAACTCGGCCACCTGTTCGGTGGTACGGTTGTGGGCGATCAGTTCGTGAGCGCTCGGCATGTCGATGCCGTAGACGTTGGGGTAGCGTACCGCTGGGGCCGCAGAGCAGAAATAGACGTTCTTGGCGCCGGCTTCGCGGGCCATCTGGATGATCTGCTTGCAGGTGGTGCCGCGCACGATCGAGTCGTCCACCAGCATCACGTTCTTGCCGCGGAACTCCAGCTCGATGGCGTTGAGCTTCTGGCGCACCGACTTCTTGCGCGCGGCCTGGCCGGGCATGATGAAGGTACGGCCGATGTAGCGGTTCTTGACGAAGCCTTCGCGGAACTTGACGCCCAGGTGGTTGGCCAGTTCCAGCGCCGCGGTGCGGCTGGTGTCCGGGATCGGGATGACCACGTCGATGTCGTGCTCGGGGCGTTCGCGCTGGATCTTCTCGGCCAGCTTTTCGCCCATGCGCAGGCGCGCCTTGTATACCGAAACGCCGTCCATGATCGAATCCGGACGGGCAAGGTACACGTGCTCGAAGATGCACGGCTGCAGTTTCGGGCTCTTGGCGCACTGTTTGGTGAACAGCTGGCCGCCTTCAGTGATGTACACCGCCTCGCCCGGCGCCAGGTCGCGAATCAGGGTGAAGCCGAGCACGTCCAGGGCGACACTTTCCGAGGCGATCATGTACTCGACGCCTTCGTCGGTGTGACGCTGGCCAAACACCACCGGACGGATGCCGTTGGGGTCACGGAAGCCGACGATGCCGTAGCCGGTGATCATCGCCACCACCGCGTAGCCACCGACGCAGCGGCTATGCACGTGGGACACGGCGGCGAACACGTCTTCTTCGGTCGGCTGCAGCTTGCCGCGCACGGCCAGCTCGTGAGCGAACACGTTCAGCAGCACTTCGGAGTCGGAGTTGGTGTTGACGTGGCGCAGGTCGGACTCGTAGATCTCCTTGGCCAACTGCTCGACGTTGGTCAGGTTGCCGTTGTGCGCCAGGGTGATGCCGTACGGCGAGTTGACGTAGAACGGCTGGGCCTCGGCCGAGGTGGAGCTGCCGGCGGTCGGGTAGCGCACATGACCGATGCCGATGCTGCCCACCAGGCGCTGCATGTGGCGCTGCTGGAAGACGTCGCGCACCAGGCCGTTATCCTTGCGCAGGAACAACCGGCCGTCGTGGCTGGTCACGATACCGGCAGCGTCCTGGCCGCGGTGCTGAAGCACGGTTAGCGCGTCATACAGCGCCTGATTGACGTTCGACTTACCGACGATACCGACGATGCCACACATGCGACGCAACCCCTACTTTGATGAAACTTGAGTGAAGCGCGCTCAGGGCTTGGTCGGCCCGAGCAACTGCTCCTTGAACGGAAGGTCAACGGGTGCGCTGACCCCACTGGACATCCACTGGCCGCTGAACCCGAGTATGAGGTTCTTCGACCAGTCGGCTACCAATAGAAATTGTGGTATCAGGCGCGATTCCTGCCACCACGGATCCTGTTGCACCGGCCCCAGGCTCAGCAGCCCGACCGCCACCACCACCAGCAGGCCCCCGCGCGCGGCGCCGAAGGCCATGCCGAGGAAGCGATCGGTGCCGGACAGCCCGGTCACGCGGATCAGCTCGCCGATGAGGAAATTGAGCATCGCCCCGACCAGCAGCGTGGCGACGAAAAGAATGGCGCAGCCGGCAATGACTCGTGCGGACGGCATCTGGATATAGCTTTCAAGATACTGCGCAAGCGAGCCGCCGAACATCCAGGCCACCGCGCCGGCGACAATCCAGATGAGCAGGGACAAGGCTTCCTTGACGAAGCCGCGCTTGAGACTGATCAGTGAGGAAATGGCGATGATCGCGATGATCGCCCAATCAACCCAGGTAAATGCCACGGTGTTGCCTGCCGACGTTTGAGGCGGCGCATTTTACCAGAGCGAGGGGCTGGGGGTAAGCGGAATGTCAGGAGTTTGAAGGGCTGCAGGCTGACTCCGGGGACAGCTTTACAGGTTTGAAAACCATCGCGGGGCAAGTCGCTTCGGTGCGCCGATGCGACTTGCCCCGCGATAGATGCTAACCACGTTCCGGCTGGAAACGTACCACGATGCCCTTTAGGTTCTGCTGGCGATTAATCACATCACGCAGGCGCTCGGCTTCCGCTCGCTCGATCAACGGTCCGACGAATACCCGGTTCATGCCGTCCGCCGAACGAATATAGGCGTTGTAGCCCTGGCTGCGCAGGGTCTTCTGCAGATTGTCGGCACCGGCCCGATTGGACAGGCTGGCCAACTGGATCGACCAGCTCACCGGCAGGCCGTTGACGTCGATCTTCGACGGCGTAGCGGGCTTGGCCGCGGGCGCGGTAGGCGCCGCGCTCGGTGCAGGCGCCGGACGGGGCTCGACCTTGGCTACCGCCGGAGCGGGCACCGGGGTCTGCGGTTTGGGCTGAGGTTGCGGCGCAGTCGGCGCCGGAGTGATCGGCTGGCTCGGCGTAGCCACCGGCGCCGTGGACTCGTCAACCACCACTACAGGCTGCTCGCTCTGCTCCGGCAGCGGTTGTGGCTCCGGCACCTGCACAGGCTCCACCTGCACCTGGGGCAGATTGGGCATAGCCGGCGCTTCCGGCGCCTCGACACGCACCTGGCGCATCTCGTCCTCGCGGGTGAACAACATCGGCAGGAAGATCACCGCCAGCGCCACCAGCACCAGCGCACCGACCATGCGCTGCTTCATCCCTTTATCCAGCACTGCCATCTACTCCATCCTCGGAAACCTGCCGCTCAAGCCAGGCCAGGGCCTCGCCGACGCAGAAAAACGAACCGAACAGCAGGATCTGGTCATCCGCCGTCGCCCGGGCGCACTGCCCTTCGAGGGCAGCCGCAACACTGGCGTAAGACTTCACCGTCGCACCGAGGTTCGTCAAGGCATCCGCCAGTTCCGCGGCCGGGCGGCTGCGCGGCGTGTCCAGCGGCGCCACCGCCCAGTCGGAGACCTGACCGCGCAGCGGCGCAAGCACGCCGGGCAGGTCCTTGTCTGCCAACAGGCCGAAGACCGCCAGGCGTCGCCCCCTCACCGGGCGTGCCGCCAGGCGGCGGGCCAGATACTCGGCGGCGTGCGGATTGTGACCGACATCCAGCAACAGCTCGACACGCTTACCCTGGAATGACAGACCACGCCGGTCAAGGCGACCGGTGATACGGGTATCGAGCAAAGCCTGACGAACCTTGTCGGCATCCCACGGCAGCCCCATCAGCAGGAAGGCCTGCAAGGCCAGGGCGGCATTCTCCATGGGCAGGTCGAGCAACGGCAGGTCATGCAGTTCAACGGGCGAACCGTCGAGCTGGCGACCACGCCAATGCCAGTGGTCAACGCTGCTATCCAGGTCGAAATCACGTCCACGCAGGAAGAACAGGCAATCCAGCTCGCGCACCTTGTCCAACAAAGGCTGCGGCGGATCAAGGTCACCGCACAGCGCAGGCTTGCCCTGGCGGAAGATTCCCGCCTTCTCGTAGGCTACCGACTCGCGGCTATCGCCCAGGTAATCGACGTGGTCGACGCCAATGCTGGTGACCAGCGCGATGTCGGCATCCACCAGGTTGACCGCATCCAGCCGGCCACCCAAACCGACCTCGAGCACCACGGCATCCAGTGCGGCTTGCCTGAACAGCCAGAACGCCGCCAGGGTGCCCATTTCGAAATAGGTCAGCGAGATCTCGCCCCGCGCCGCTTCCACGGCGGCGAACGCTTCGCACAGGCGCTCATCGCTGGCCTCCTGGCCGTCGATCAGCACCCGTTCGTTGTAACGCAGCAGATGCGGCGAACTGTACACCCCGACCCTTAGCCCCTGCGAGCGCAGCAACGCGGCCATGAAGGCGCAGGTCGAGCCCTTGCCGTTGGTGCCGGTCACCGTGACCACACGGGGCGCCAGCGCGCCCAGCCCCAGGCGCGCAAGCACCTGTTGCGAGCGCTCCAGGCCCATGTCGATGGCCGAGGGGTGCAACTGTTCGAGGTAGGCGAGCCAGTCGCCCAGGCTGCGCTGGTTCATCACGCGACGGCGGCGACCTCTTTGGCCGCTTCCGGGGTCGGCTGGCCAGTCATCTGCGCCAGCAGGCGGGCCAGGCGCGGACGCAGCTCGTCACGGGAAATGATCAGGTCGATGGCACCGTGCTCCAGCAGGAACTCGCTGCGCTGGAAGCCTTCCGGCAGCTTCTCGCGCACGGTCTGCTCGATTACCCGCGGGCCGGCAAAGCCGATCAGCGCCTTCGGCTCGCCGACGATCACGTCGCCAAGCATCGCCAGGCTGGCGGAAACGCCGCCGTAGACCGGGTCGGTCAGCACCGAGATGAACGGAATGCCTTCTTCGCGCAGGCGCGCCAGCACGGCGGAAGTCTTGGCCATCTGCATCAGCGAGATCAGTGCTTCCTGCATGCGCGCACCGCCGGAAGCGGAGAAACAGACCATCGGGCAGCGATTTTCCAGCGCGTAGTTGGCAGCACGCACGAAACGCTCGCCGACGATGGCGCCCATCGAGCCGCCCATGAAGGAGAACTCGAAGGCGCTGACCACGATCGGCATGCCCATCAGGGTGCCGCTCATGGAGATCAGCGCGTCCTTCTCACCGGTCTGCTTCTGCGCAGCGGTCAGGCGGTCCTTGTACTTCTTGCCGTCACGGAACTTCAGGCGATCGACCGGCTCCAGGTCGGCGCCCAGTTCTGCACGACCTTCTGGATCGAGGAAGATATCGATGCGCGCGCGCGCGCCGATACGCATGTGGTGGTTGCACTTAGGGCAGACGTCGAGGGTCTTTTCCAGCTCCGGGCGATACAGCACGGCTTCGCAGGACGGACACTTGTGCCACAGCCCTTCCGGTACCGAGCTCTTCTTCACCTCGGAACGCATGATCGAAGGGATCAGTTTGTCTACCAACCAGTTGCTCATGCTTGCTTTCTCCAGTATTGGCCGGGGAGACCTTTGCGGCCCCGCCCTGCCCTTGAGCTCAAATTCTTCTGTAAAGCGACGATGGGCCGACCTTGGGCCGCCCCACCTCCAATTCTTCCCCGGCATGCCCCGCGCTCTGGCGCGACCTGACAGCACCGGGCTGCGAAAGCTATGGACGATGGCGCGCGGCCAGCCGTCACATCCGCGTTCACGCGTGTTTGACCGCCTGCATGAAGGCTTCGATCCTTGCCACATCCTTGATGCCCTTGGCCTGCTCCACGCCGCCGCTGACATCCACCGCGTACGGGCGCACCCGGCGAATGGCCTCGGCGACGTTGTCAGCCGACAGGCCACCGGCAAGGATGATCGGCTTGCTCAGGTGTTGCGGAATCAGTGACCAGTCGAACGCCTCGCCGGTTCCTCCCGGCACGCCTGGTACATAGGCATCCAGCAGGATGCCGCGAGCGCCAGCGTAGTGCCGGCAGGCGGCCTCCAGGTCATCCCCCGGGCGCACCCGCAGGGCCTTGATCCAGGGGCGGTGATAGCCCTCGCAATCGGCGGGGGTTTCATCGCCGTGGAACTGTAGCAGGTCCAGGGAAACCACTTCGAGGATCTCGTTGAGCTCGCAGCGCGAGGCGTTGACGAACAGCCCCACGGTGGTCACGAACGGCGGCAGCGCGTCGATGATCGCCCGCGCCTGACGCACGTCCACCGCCCGCGGGCTTTTCGCATAGAAGACGAAACCGAGGGCGTCGGCGCCGGCCTCGACCGCAGCCAGGGCATCCTCGATGCGGGTAATCCCGCAGATCTTGCTGCGAACATTGCTCATGGACAGCGAACCTTGAGTGATCGGGAAAGCGCCGATGGTAACAAATGACCTGTGCTCCGTCAGTCCGCCAGCGCCTCGTAGCCAGTAAGAAAGTGTGGGCCGATGTAACGCTGCGGCAGCGCGTATTCTTCCGGGTACTCCACCTGCACCAGGTAAAGACCGTAAGGGTGCGCGGTTACCCCGCCGTCACGGCGGTTGCGCCCCTCCAGCACCTCGCGGGCCCACTCCACCGGACGCTCACCGGCGCCGATGGTCATCAGCACGCCGGCGATGTTGCGCACCATGTGGTGCAGGAACGCGGTGGCACGCACATCCAGCACGATCATCCGCCCATGCCGGGTCACACGCAGGTGGTGGATGTGCTTGATCGGCGACTTGGCCTGGCACTGGCTGGCGCGAAAGGCACTGAAGTCATGGGTACCCAGCAGGTACTGCGCGGCCTCGGCTATGCGCTCGACGTCCAGCGGGCGGTGGTTCCAGGTGACTTCCTCGGCCAGGTGCGCCGGGCGGATCGGGTCGTTGTAGATCACGTAGCGGTAGCGCCGCGCGGTGGCCTTGAAGCGGGCATGGAAGTGTGCAGGCATGGGCGCCGACCAGACCACGCTGATGTCGTGGGGCAGGTTGAAGTTGGTGCCCAGGGTCCAGGCGCGCTCGTCGCGCACGGCGCGGGTGTCGAAATGCACGATCTGCCCGCAGCCATGGACGCCGGCATCGGTGCGCCCGGCGCAGATCACCGAGATTGGTTCGTTGGCCACCGTCGACAGCGCCTGTTCCAGGGCCTGCTGGACACTCGGCACGCCGCTGGCCTGGCGTTGCCAGCCGCGATAGCGCGAACCTTTGTATTCCACGCCCAAAGCGATGCGGGTGTAGCCTTCGGCAGCCGATTCGGCGGCGGCGGTGTCGATGATGTCCAAGAGCGGCAAACCTGATGATGAAACGAAAGGCGGAAGTATACCGGCAAACCGTGCAGGGGCCGAAATGATCGCGGGGCAAGCCCGCCCCACGTCTTGCGTGAAAGCAGGCTTGCCCCGCGATGTACAGCTTTGCGTCAGACCAGGCGCGAGAGCATCTCGTTGGCTTCCTCGCGTTGGCTGTCGTCGCCGTCCTTGACCACTTCGTCGAGGATGTCACGGGCGCCCTGATGGTCGCCCATGTCGATGTAGGCGCGGGCCAGGTCGAGCTTGGTGGCTACCTCGTCGGCGCCGGAGAAGAAGTCGAAGTCCAGGTCGTCCAGCGGCTCGGGCTCCAGCGCCGCGTCCTCGGCGGTGAACGATGGTTGTGCAACCGATGGGGTCTCGAGGTTCTGCGACAGCTTGTCGAGCTCGGCATTGACGTCGTCCAGCTCCGAGGCGAAGTTCTTCGCCGCCGGCGAGTCGTCGTCCAGCGACAGCGACAGGTCGAAGTCCTCGGGCAGCTCCAGCTCGGAGATCGGATCAAACTCCGGAATCGCCTCGAAGGCCGCCAGCTCGGCCGCCACGTCCACCGGGGCCTCCTCGCTGCCGGTCGGAGCCGCCGGCTCTTCGGCGACATCCAGATCGAATTCAGCCAAGTCGTCGACATTTTGCGGTGTCGCCTGCGCCTGGGCGAGCAATGCCTCGAAATCGTCGTCGGCATCGGTTTCGGCAACGGCGGGTGCAGCCTCGGCTTCGGGCGCCTCGACGACCAGGTCCTCGAGACCGGCCAGGTCGAGGTGGTCATCCACCGGCAGGTCATCGCCCAGGCTCAGGTCGAAGGCGCTGTCCAGGTCGGCCTCTTCGACCACAGGCTCTGGCTCAGGCTCTGGTTCGGCCGCCACGACCGGCTCCACGACGACTTCCGGCGCGCTTTCACCCAGCTCCAGCTCCTTGTCCTGCAGCAGGTCCTGGACATACTGCTCATCCAGCTCGGCGGCCAGGGCCGCGGCCCCGGCAGCGCCTGCCGCAACCGCCGCGACACCCAGCATGGCCGGGAAGCGCTCCTTGAGCGCGGCGACCTCGGCCTGGTTCGCGTCGTTGACCACCAGCTTGCGCTCCTGGCCAGCGAACGCGTCCTGGTCGCCCTGACGTGCGTAGACTTCCATCAATTTGAGGCGCAGATCGCTGCGCTGTGGCTCGGAGGCCACCGCGGCTTCCAGCAGGTCGGCGGCATGGTTGAGGCGACCACGGGCCAGGCTTTCATCCACCTCGGCCAGCAACGCCGCGCGCGGATCAGCCGCCGGGGCGACGACGTCGGCAGGCGCCGCAGGCTTTTCCGCCGCAACGGCTGCAGCAGCCGAGGCAGCCACTACCGCAGGCGACAGAGTCACGCTTGGCGCCGACACATCCAGGCCTTCAAAACTGCTCGGAGGCAAGTCCAGGTCCGGGCCACGCTCGCCATCCTCGGCCAGGGCACGGGCCATGCGCAGGTGTTTCTCAGCTTCCTGCTGGGCCTTGCGCTTGCGGGCCAGAAGCAGCAGCAGCAACAGCAGCACCAGGAATGCGGACCCGGCAATCAAGCCCAGCAACAGCGGATTGCCCAGCAGTTGGTCGAGCATGCCGGGCTCTTCGCTGGCCGGTGCCTCGGCTGCCGCATCCTGTGGTGCGGTGTCGGCCGCGGCAGGCGCCGGGGCGACCACCGGTTCGGCAGGGGTCAGTTGCGCGTTCACCGCAGGTTGCGCCGGAGCCGGCTCGCCCGGCAGCGCCGCTGCCGGTGGCTGTGGCGCCGCGACGCCCTGGGCCTCCAGACGCGCCAGCTGGTCGTTCTTCAGCTCGATCAGGCGCTGCAGCTTGTCCAGCTGGCTCTGCAGGTCGACCATGCGGCTCTTGAGTTCATCGTTGTCACGGCGGCTGGTGTCGAGGCTTTCCTGGGCCATGGCCAGCTTGTCGCCCAGCGCCTTGGCCTCGCCGGCCGCGCCCTTGCCGCCCGGCGCCACCAGGCGCAGGTTGTCGCCCTGGGCGATGCGCGCGGGGGCCGCGCCAGCCTCGCCACGGCGGGTGGCATCCAGCTGCCGTGCACGCGGGCCGAGGCGGCGGCCTTCGCGCCAGGCTGCGTACTGCTCGGCGACTTCGCGGTTGGCCTGGGCCTGGGGAATGCTCTGCACCTGCTGCTGATCGGGCAGGCGCAGCACCTGGCCAGTCTTGAGCTGGTTGATGTTGTTGCCGATGAAGGCATCCGGGTTCAGCGCCTGGATGGCCAGCATGGTCTGCTGGATCGAGCCGCCGTTGGTGTTGCGCGCGGCGATCTGCCAGAGGGTGTCACGGCGCTTGGTGGTATAGCTGCCCGCACTGACAGCCGGGTTGATGCCCGCCGGGGCCGGTTGGCTGCCCTGGGCCTGGGCCTGGTCGAGCAGCACGCTGTAGTCGCGCAGCAGGCGGCCCTGGGGCCACATGACCTGGACCAGGAACTTGACCACCGGCTCCGGCAGCGCCTTGCTGGAGGTAACCCGCAGCACGCTCTTGCCGTTGGGGTTGATCACCGGCGTGAAGGTGAGGTCTTCGAGGTAAGGCGGGAAGGCCACCCCGGCCTTGGCGAACTCTTCCGGCGACGCCAGGCTTGGCGCCATTTCCGCCGCGGAGAGGTCGCGCACGTCGAGCAGTTCGATCTCGGCATCCAGCGGCTGGTTCTGCGCCGACTTGAGGGTCAGCTCACCCAACCCCAGAGCGTTCGCCACCCCGGACGACAGCGCCGAGGCTGCCGCGATGGCCAGAACCAGTTTGCGAATTCGAAGCATGAACTCTTCCCTTGTATGAAACGTCCCGAAAACCCTTGGGCGGTGCAGGACAAAATAGCTCGCAGTATCTTTTACGCCATGTGTTTTATCAACAATTGTGCCGCCTGCACGGCGTTCAGCGCCGCGCCCTTGCGCACATTGTCGGTGGTCAGCCAGAGATTGAGCTGCTGGTCTTCATCGACACCGTGGCGTACACGTCCAACATAGACCACGTCCTGGCCCACCGCGTCACCCACAGGCGTCGGATAATCACCCGGCTCGACCAGCTCGATGCCGTCGGCAGCCTCCAGCGCGGCGTTAACGGCCACCAGGTCGACCGGATTACGGCTTTGCACGGCGACACTGAAGCTATCGCCGAAAAACACCGGGACTTGAATGCAGGTCACGGAAATCTTCAGTTGCGGCAGGTCCAATACCTGACGCAGTTCATTGACTAGACGGCGTTCTACATTGGTGTGGCCCTGTTCATCGGGTGTACCGACCTGGGGGAGCAGGTTGAAGGCGACCTGGCGATCGAAGAAGCGCGGCTCCAGAGGGCGTGCGTTGAGCAGTTCGGCGGTCTGCCGGGCGAGCTCGCTGACGGCCTCCCTGCCCTGCTCCGAAACTGCCAGGCAGGCATTGACCTGAACGCGCTCGATATCGAGCAAACCCTTGAGCGGCGCCAGCGCCACCGCCAAGGCTACCGCGCCGGCGCTCGGGCTGGTGATCAGTGCGGGCTGCGACAGTTCGGCTATGCGCTCGGCGTTGGCTTCCGGGACCACCGCGATGGCGTCGTCCAAGGCGCCGGACAGGTCGATCACCGCGCAACCGGCGGCGATGGCCTTGGGCACGAAGCTGCGGCTTACGGCAGGGCTGGCGGCGAAGAAGACCAGCCTGACCTGGGAGAAATCGAAGCTGTCCACTTCGCGGACCTTCAGTTTCTTGCCCGCGAACATGACGCTGCTGCCGGCGGACTCCATGCTGGCCAGCAGGTGCAGGGTGGAGACCGGGAAGGCCACTTCCTCGAGGATCTGGACGAGGGATTCACCTACTGTGCCGGTGGCGCCGATTACGGCTATGTCCAGGGCGTTGGGGGTCATGAGATCGGTTCCTTTTCCAGGGGGTACGGCGGGGAGCGGCACTTTACTTGGATTGTGGGGTGGGAGGTAGGGGCGGGTTCGGGTTCGGGTTCGGGTTCGGGTTCGGGTTCAAGAGTGTGGGTTTTGATTTATTTATGCGCATTCATTGGCGATGTCGACGCATTATCACCCTTCCGCCATTACGGCGGCCTACTTTTCTCGTGGGAAAAGTAGGCAAAACCGTTCGGCTCCGTTCATACGGCCCCTGCGCTTCGCTCCGGGGTTCCCTCGCTCCGTTCTTGCTCCCGTGGGTACCGCGCTGTACGCCCCATCCTGGGGCGCAGCGCTCGACGGCCATCCATGGCCGTCGCCCCACTACGCAAGAACTCCACTCGGCCTCCTGAAGTCGCAATTGGTGGCGCCTGAACTATCGCGCGCTTAGAAGCAAGATCAAGAGCAGATCAAGAGCAGATCAAGAGCAGATCAAGAGCAGATCAAGAGCAGATCAAGAGCAGATCAAGAGCAGATCAAGAGCAGATCAAGAGCAGATCAAGAGCAGATCAAGAGCAGATCAAGAGCAGATATGTTGGTTTTATTAGTGGCTGTTATGTTGTTCTTCATTACGCTATCGCGGGGCAAGCCCGCTCTCACGTTGAATCACGTAGTCAAACTATGGTGGGAGCGGGCTTGCCCCGCGATGTTGATCTAGAGTTCCCACAATGGCAACTAGCGACTAGCTGCGTTAGTGCAGGCGCCGCCCGTAACTTCGCGACTTCAGGAGGCCGAACGCAGGTCTTGCGGAGGGAGGTGACGGGCATGGATGCCCGTCAAGCGCTGCGCCCCAGGATGGGGCGTTCAGCGCGGTCCTCCCGGGAGCAAGGCCGGAGTGAGGGAACCCGGAGCGAAGCGGAGGGCCGGATGAATGGAGCGCCACGGCTTTGCTTACTTTGGCCACGACCAAAGTAAGCCGCCGTAAGGGCGGAAAGGTGACTATGCGTCGACATCGCAAATGAATGCGAATAAAAAAATCAAAACAACCAACAACCAACAACCAACAACCAACAACCAACAACCAATCTAGCACCAATAAAAAAACCCGCATCACTCTCGCAACACGGGTCCTTCAAAATCCAACTCAAACCACCCAGATCACCGCTCCAGCAGAATCCGCAACATCCGCCGCAGCGGCTCCGCAGCCCCCCACAGCAGCTGGTCGCCAACAGTGAAGGCCCCGAGGTACTGCGACCCCATGTTCAGCTTGCGCAAACGCCCGACAGGCACGTTCAGGGTCCCTGTCACCTGGGTAGGGCTCAACTCCTGCATGCTGATCTCACGCTGGTTAGGCACCAGCTTCACCCAAGGGTTGTGCTGGCTGATCATGCCTTCGATATCCGCCAGCGGCACGTCCTTGTTCAGCTTGATGGTCAGCGCCTGGCTGTGGCAACGCATGGCGCCAATCCGCACGCAGATGCCATCGACCGGAATCGGGCTCTTGAAGCGGCCGAGAATCTTGTTGGTCTCGGCCTGGGCCTTCCACTCTTCGCGGCTCTGGCCGTTTGGCAGCTCCTTGTCGATCCACGGGATCAGGCTGCCGGCCAGCGGCACGCCGAAGTTGTCAGTCGGGAAGCCCTCGCCGCGCATGGCCTCGGCCACCTTGCGGTCGATGTCGAGGATGGCGCTGGCCGGGTTAGCCAAGTCATCGGCGACCGCCGCGTGAATACCGCCCATCTGCTTGATCAACTCACGCATGTTCTGCGCGCCGGCGCCGGAGGCCGCCTGATAGGTCATGGCGCTCATCCACTCGACCAGGCCGGCTTCGAACAGGCCGCCCAGGCCCATCAGCATCAGGCTGACGGTGCAGTTGCCGCCGATGTAGTTCTTGGTGCCCGCATCCAGCTGCTGGTCGATGACCTTGCGGTTGACCGGGTCGAGGATGATCACCGCGTCATCCTGCATGCGCAGGGACGAGGCCGCGTCGATCCAGTAGCCCTGCCAGCCAGCTTCACGCAGCTTGGGGAACACTTCGTTGGTGTAGTCGCCGCCCTGGCAGGTCAGGATGACGTCGAGGGTCTTGAGCTCTTCGATGTTGTAGGCATCCTTGAGCGGCGCAATGTCCTTGCCCACGGCCGGGCCCTGGCCACCCACATTGGAGGTGGTGAAGAACACCGGCTCGATCAGGTCGAAGTCCTGCTCTTCGAGCATCCGCTGCATGAGCACGGAACCGACCATTCCACGCCAACCGATCAGACCTACACGTTTCATCGCAACTACACCTTTGCTAAAAGTGGGCCGCCACCGGGAGTTTTGGGTGGCGGGCCAGAGAGATTACAGATTCCGCAGCGCTGCGACTACTGCGTCGCCCATTTCCTGCGTACCGACCTTGCGGCAACCTTCGGAGAAGATGTCACCGGTGCGCAGGCCCTGGCCCAGCACCAGGCTCACCGCCTGCTCGATCGCCTCGGCGGCGGCCGACTGGTTGAAGCTGTAGCGCAGCATCATCGATACCGAAAGAATGGTTGCCAATGGGTTGGCGATGCCCTGCCCGGCGATGTCCGGCGCCGAGCCGTGGCACGGCTCGTACATGCCCTTGTTGTCGGCATCCAGCGACGCCGAAGGCAGCATGCCGATGGAACCGGTGAGCATGGAAGCCTCATCCGACAGGATGTCGCCGAACATGTTGTCGGTCACCACCACGTCGAACTGCTTGGGCGCGCGCACCAACTGCATGGCGGCGTTGTCGACGTACATGTGGCTCAACTCGACGTCCGGGTAGTCCTTGGCCACATCCTCGACCACTTCACGCCACAGCTGACTGGAAGCCAGGACGTTGGCCTTGTCCACCGAGCACAGCTTCTTGCCGCGCACGCGGGCCATGTCGAAGCCGACGCGGGCAATACGGCGCACTTCGCTTTCGCTGTATGGCAGGGTGTCGTACGCCTGGCGCTCGCCGCCCTGCAGCTCGCGCTGGCCGCGTGGTGCACCGAAGTAGATGCCACCGGTCAACTCGCGGACGATGAGGATGTCCAGGCCGGCGACGATCTCGGGCTTGAGCGACGAGGCGTCGGCCAGTTGCGGATAGAGGATGGCCGGGCGCAGGTTGGCGAACAGGCCCAGTTGCGAGCGGATCTTCAGCAAGCCGCGCTCCGGGCGGATGTCACGCTCGATCTTGTCCCACTTCGGGCCGCCCACGGCGCCCAGCAGCACGGCGTCCGCCTGGCGCGCGCGCGCCAGGGTCTCGTCGGCCAGCGGCACGCCGTGCTTGTCGATGGCCGCGCCACCGATCACGTCGTGGGTGAGGCTGAAGCCGAGCTGGAACTTGTCGTTGGCCAGCTCCAGCACCTTGACCGCTTCGGCCATGATTTCCGGACCAATACCATCACCTGGGAGAATCAGAATCTGCTTGCTCATGCTTTCCTCTATCCAATCGAGCGGCGCGCCTTGCGGGCGCGCCGGATAAAACTCAGTGTCCGGTGGCGCTGATCGCGGAGCAAGCCCGCTGCCACATCAATCGCGGAACAACCACGGCTGGCTGGCGCGGTGCTTGCCCTCGAACGCCTTGATCGCGTCGCGGTCCTGCAGGGTCAGGCCGATGTCGTCCAGGCCATTGAGCAGGCAGTGCTTGCGGAAAGCGTCGATTTCGAACTTCAGCACTTTGCCGTCCGGGCGAGTCACGGCCTGGGCGTCGAGGTCGATGGTCAACTGGTAGCCCGGGTTGGCCTCGACTTGCCTGAACAGCTCGTCGACTTCGGCGGCGTCGAGAATGATCGGCAACAGGCCATTCTTGAAGCTGTTGTTGAAGAAAATATCGGCGAAGCTCGGCGCGATCACGCTGCGGAAGCCGTACTCATCGAGCGCCCATGGGGCGTGCTCGCGGCTCGAGCCGCAACCGAAGTTCTCCCGCGCCAGCAGCACGCTGGCCCCCTGGTAGCGCGCGTGGTTGAGCACGAACTCCTGGTTCAGCGGGCGCTTGCTGTTGTCCTGGTAGGGCTGGCCGACGTCCAGGTAGCGCCACTCGTCGAACAGGTTGGGGCCAAAGCCGGTGCGCTTGATCGACTTGAGGAACTGCTTGGGGATGATCTGGTCGGTGTCGACGTTGGCACGGTCCAAAGGCGCGACGAGGCCAGTGTGCTGGGTAAAGGCTTTCATGCTGCGCTCCCTTGGATCAACTCGCGGACATCGATGAAGTGGCCGGTCACCGCGGCGGCGGCGGCCATGGCCGGGCTGACCAGGTGGGTACGGCCACCGGCGCCCTGGCGGCCTTCGAAGTTGCGGTTGGAGGTGGACGCGCAGTGCTCGCCGCTTTCCAGGCGGTCCGGGTTCATCGCCAGGCACATCGAGCAGCCCGGTTCACGCCACTCGAAGCCGGCCTCGAGGAAAATCTTGTCCAGCCCTTCGCGCTCGGCCTGGGCCTTGACCAGACCCGAACCCGGCACCACCAGCGCCTGCTTGACGTTGGCGGCGACCTTGCGGCCCTTGGCGATCTCAGCGGCGGCGCGCAGGTCTTCGATGCGCGAGTTGGTGCACGAGCCGATGAACACGCGGTCGAGCTGGATGTCGGTGATCGCCTGGTTGGCGGCCAGGCCCATATACTTGAGGGCGCGCTCGATCGAGCCGCGCTTGATCAGGTCGGGCTCGGCGGCCGGGTCCGGCACGCGCTGGTCGACGGCCAGGACCATCTCCGGCGAAGTGCCCCAGCTGACTTGTGGCTTGATCTGTGCTGCGTCGAGCTCGACCACGGTGTCGAACACGGCGTCGCCATCGGAGACCAATCCTTTCCAGGCCTCGATGGCCTGCGTCCACTGCTCGCCCTTCGGCGCATAGGGACGACCCTCGACGTAGTTGACGGTCGTCTCGTCGACCGCGACCAATCCCACACGAGCACCGGCCTCGATGGACATGTTGCAGATGGTCATGCGGCCTTCCATCGACAAATCGCGGATCGCGCTGCCGGCGAACTCCATGGCATGGCCATTGCCGCCGGCGGTGCCGATCTTGCCGATCACGGCCAGGACGATGTCCTTGGCGGTGACGCCAGCGGGCAATTGACCCTCGACGCGCACCAGCATGTTTTTCATTTTCTTGGCCACCAGGCACTGGGTGGCGAGCACATGCTCGACCTCGGAAGTGCCGATGCCATGGGCCAGGGCGCCAAACGCGCCATGGGTGGAAGTGTGCGAGTCGCCGCAGACCACGGTCATGCCGGGCAAGGTCGCGCCCTGCTCCGGGCTGATGACGTGCACGATACCCTGACGCTCGTCATTCATCTTGAATTCGACGATGCCATATTCGTCACAGTTCTCATCGAGGGTCTGCACCTGCAGGCGCGACACCTGGTCGGCGATGGCCTCGATACCGCCCTTGCGCTCCGGCGTGGTCGGTACGTTGTGATCAGGAGTGGCGATGTTGGCATCGATACGCCAGGGCTTGCGGCTGGCCAGGCGCAGGCCTTCGAAAGCCTGGGGCGAAGTCACTTCGTGAATGATGTGGCGATCTATGTAGATCAAGGACGAGCCGTCATCGCGGCGCTTGACCTCATGAGCTTCCCAGAGTTTGTCGTAGAGCGTTTTGCCAGCCATCAGACTGTTCCTCATCAGCGTCTTTCTATGCCAAAGACCCCTTGGCTTGTACGGACGATGCTATGGCGATAGATTGAATAACTCAAATTCATAATTTTCATGCTTTGGATAACCAACAGGAATTCTAACCGTGGACCTGGCCAACCTCAGCGCCTTTATCGCCATCGCCGAAACCGGGAGCTTTTCCGGAGCCGGCGAACGTCTGTTCCTGACCCAGCCCGCCATCAGCAAACGCATCGCCGGGCTGGAGCAGCAACTGGATGTACGCCTGTTCGATCGCCTGGGCCGTGAAGTGACCCTGACCGAAGCTGGCCGGGCCCTGTTGCCGCGCGCCTATCAGATCCTCAACGTCCTCGATGATACTCGTCGCGCATTGACCAATTTGACCGGAGAGGTGGCGGGTCGCCTGACGCTGGCCACCAGCCATCACATCGGTTTGCACCGTTTGCCCCCACTATTACGGGCTTTTACTCGACAGTACCCCTTGGTGGCGTTGGATATTCAGTTCCTCGATTCGGAAGCGGCCTACGATGAAATCCTCCATGGCCGCGCCGAAATTGCCGTCATCACCCTCGCGCCCGAGCCCCATCACCTGGTCAAGGCCGTGGCGGTGTGGGACGACGCCCTGGATTTCGTCGCCGCCCCCGAACACCCGCTGGCCAGCAACCAGCGGGTCAGCCTGGCCGACGTTGCGCGCCACCCAGCGGTGTTTCCCGGCGGCAATACCTTCACCCACCACATCGTCCAGCGCCTGTTCGAAAGCCAGGGCCTGGTGCCGAACATCGCCATGAGCACCAACTACCTGGAAACCATCAAGATGATGGTGTCGATCGGCCTGGCCTGGAGTGTGCTGCCACGTACTATGCTCGATGAGCAGGTTGCGCCCATCGCCCTGCCCGGCATACAGCTGTCACGCCAGCTAGGCTACATATTGCACACGGAGCGCACGCTATCGAATGCGGCCAGGGCCTTCATGGCGCTGCTCGACAGCCACGCCGGGGCTGCCTGACCGGTCGCAGGCACGGCATTTCTCTCCACAAGGACGCGTTTTCCGCCAAAGGTCTGGTATCGATGCCCAAATCAGCAAACCGCTTTCCGCGCCTGCCCCGTATTCCCGCGGCCGACCCCCAGGAGTCGGAACAGGCCTGGCAGAACGCTCCCCAGTTGCTGGCCGCGCTCAACGCCGCACGCCTGGGCGCCTGGCTGTGGGACATCGAGAGTGGCCGGGTGAGCTGGTCGCGGGGTACCCAGGCGCTGTTCGGCTTCGACCCGCAACGCCCGCTGCCCAACGACGTCGACTACCTCGACCTGCTGCCCGAGGAGGACCGCGCGCGCACACGCCAGGCGTTCCAGGCCGTGGTCAACGGCGAACCGGTCGAGCAGGCCATGCGCCATCGCATCCGCTGGCCCGATGGCAGCGTGCACTGGCTGGAGATCAACGGCAGCCTGACCCACGACCCCCATGGCCGCCCGCAGATGATCGGGGTGATCCGCGAGATCACCCGCCAGCGCGAGCGGGAAACCGCACTGATCAATTCGGAGAAGCGCTTCGCCACCCTGTTCCATCTCAGCCCCAATGCCATTCTCCTGACCCGCCGCCACGACGGCCTGATCATCGAGGTCAACCAGCACTTCGAGCACATGTTTGGCTGGCCAGGCGCTCAAGTGGTTGGCAAGACCAGCGTGGAACTGGGCCTGTGGGTCAACCCCGAGCAACGTCACCAGGTACTGGACGCCACCCGCGCAGGTAGCGGCCCGTTGACCCTCGAGGTGCAGTTCCGCGCTACCAACGGCAAGATCCACGATGGCATTCTCTGCACCCAGGGCATCGAGCTCGAAGGCGTCACCTACCTGATCAGCACCTTCGTCGACACCACCGAGCGCAAACGCGCCGAACAGGCGCTCAAGGACAGTCAGGAGCGCCTCGACCTGGCCCTGGACTCGGCCCAGCTGGGTACCTGGGACTGGCACATCCCCAGCGGCATGCTCTACGGCTCGGCCCGCGCCGCGCAACTGCACGGGCTGGACCCGGTGCCCTTCCACGAATCGTTCGAGGCCTTTTTCGAAGGTGTGCCCGAGCATGAGCGCAGCGTCATGCGCCAGGCCTACCGCAGCCTGCGCGAAGGGCCGGCCGGCAACTACCAGATCACCTACCGGGTGCAACTCGACAACGGCGCCTCGCGCTACATCGAAAGCCGCGCCCGCCTGTACCGCGACGACCAGGGCAACCCGCTGCGTATGGCCGGCACCCTGCTCGACATCACCGACCAGGTGGAGCGCGAGCAGCGCCTGACGGCCTCGGAGGAAAAGTTCGCCAGCCTGTTCCAGGTCAGCCCCGACCCGATCTGCGTGACCCGGCAGGACAGTGGCCAGTTCATCGAGATCAACCCGGCGTTCAGCCAGACCTTCGGCTGGGCCCCGGAGCAGATCCTCGGCCACACCGCCGAGGAAATCGGCCTGTGGGCCGAGTCGGCCGAACGCGCCCAACGCATCGAACGGGTGATCCGCGACCAGGCCTTGAGCAATGTGGCGGTGGTGGTCAACCACCGCAACGGCACGCCGCTGACCTGCGTGATCTCCAGCCGCCTGATCAGCGTCGACAGCCAGCCATGCAGCGTCACCACCCTGCGCGACATCACCCAGCAGCAGCGCGCCGAGGCAGCGCTCAAGGCCAGCGAGGAGAAATTCGCCAAGGCGTTCCATTCCAGCCCCGACGCCATCACCATCACCGAGCGCCACAGCGGGCGCTACGTGGAGGTCAACGACGGTTTCAGCCGGTTGACCGGCTACAGCCCCGAAGAGGTGGTCGGCCGCACGGTCTACGAAATCGGCATCTGGGCCGACGAGAAGCAGCGCGCCGCCCTGCTCAACGAGCTGCGCGAGCGCGGCCGGGTGCATCACCGGGAGATGCTGGGCCGCAACAAGCGCGGCGACATCCTTACCGTGGAAGTGTCGGTGGAGCCGATCAGCCTCAACGAAACCGACTGCCTGCTGCTTACCGCTCGCGATGTCAGCCTGCTGAAGAACGCCCAGGCGCAGATCCGCCACCTGGCGTACCACGACCCGCTGACCAACCTGCCCAACCGCGCCCTGCTGATGGACCGCCTGAGCCAGCAGATCGCCCTGCTCAAGCGCCACAACCTGCGCGGCGCCCTGCTGTTCCTCGACCTGGACCACTTCAAGCACATCAACGACTCGCTCGGGCACCCGGTGGGCGACACGGTACTGAAGATCATTACTGCCCGTCTCGAGGCCAGCGTGCGGCTGGAGGACACTGTGGCGCGCTTGGGCGGCGACGAGTTCGTGGTGCTGCTCAGCGGCCTGGAAGGCAGCCGCGAGCAGGTGGAAAACAAGGTTCGCGAACTGGCCGACACCCTGCGCGAGCTGCTGGCCGAACCGATGTCGCTGGACGGCCAGCGCCTGCAGGTCACGCCGAGCATCGGCGTGGCGTTGATACCCGACCATGGCGCCACCCCCGCCGACCTGCTCAAGCGTGCCGACATCGCCCTGTACCGCGCCAAGGACTCCGGGCGCAACACCACGCAGTTGTTCCACACCACCATGCAGAAGGCCGCCAGCGAGCGCCTGCGCATGGAGAGCGACCTGCGCCTGGCCCTGGCCCGCGGTGAACTGGCCCTGCACTTCCAACCCCAGGTCGACGCCCGCGACAACCGTATCGTCGGCGCCGAAGTCCTGCTGCGCTGGCACCACCCGCAACTGGGCCAGCAGCCTCCGGCGCAGTTCATCCAGGTTCTGGAAGAAAGTGGCCTGATCCTCGAGGTCGGCAGCTGGATCCTCGACGAAGCCTGCGACGCCTGCGCGCGCATGCTCGCAGACGGGCTGATCGACGCCGACGACTTCAGCCTGTGCGTCAACATCAGCCCACGGCAGTTCCGCCAGAACGACTTCGTCGAGCGGGTGCTGCGCAGCCTCGACGACTACCGCCTGCCCCGGCGCATGCTCACACTGGAGATCACCGAAGGCATCGTCATCCAGAACCTCGAGGACACCATCAGCAAGATGCGCGAACTCAAGCACCACGGCGTCAGCTTCGCCATGGACGACTTCGGCACGGGCTATTCGTCGCTCACCTACCTAAAGCGTCTGCCGGTGGATGCGTTGAAGATCGACCAGACCTTCGTACGCGACGCACCGGTCGACCCCAACGACGCCGAGATCGTCCGCGCCATTGTCGCCATGGCCCGCAGCCTGGAGCTGGCGGTGATTGCCGAGGGCGTGGAACTGACCGAGCAGCTGGAGTTCCTCGAGCGGCTGGGTTGCCATCTGTACCAGGGCTATCTGCACAGCCGACCACTGCCGTTACCGGAGTTTCGCCAGATACTGCTGGAGGCACCGGCGGATTACTGAGGCGCTAACCCGGCTGGAGGCGCCGCAGAATGCAAAAAGGGCACCCGAAGGTGCCCTTTCTTCACTGCGCTGAAATCAGTTCAACGCCGGTTTGTCGCCGTTGATCGGGATACGCTTGGCCTTGGCTTCTTCCGGCACGATGCGCAGCAGTTCGATGCTGAGCAGGCCATTGGCCAGGCCCGCGCCCTTGACCTCGATGTGGTCGGCCAGGCGGAACGACAGCTTGAAGGCGCGCTGGGCGATGCCCTGGTGCAGGAAGGTGACGCCTTCGCTGCTGCCGTCGCGCTTGCCGCCGGTCACGGTAAGAACACCTTTTTCGACCTGCAGGTCGAGGTCCTGCTCCTGGAAGCCGGCGGCGGCGACCACGATGCGGTAGTGATCATCGCCATGCTTTTCCACGTTGTAGGGTGGGTAGCTGCTACCCGCCTCGTTACGGGCGGCGGCTTCGAACAGGTCGTTGAAGCGGTCGAAACCGACGGAGTTGCGGAAAAGTGGTGCGAGAGAGAAAGCGGTAGTCATGGTCATGAACTCCTGAGATTCAGCAAGTTAAGTCACTACGCGACCCGACTTCGGCATCGCGTACTCAAGAGATATGTCCTGGCGAAGAGCTTTCAAGGGCTGGCATGAAAAAATTTTGCGATCAAGCCGGCTCAGGCAACACAAGCCTCGACAGCGTGGATTTCCATCCCCAGCAACCCGCTGATCCGCTGACAGTCATCCTCACGACGCAGCTCGGCAAACAGCGTCACCGCTTCGGGGTAGCCGCGGGTCAGCATCGCCAGCCACTGTTTCATCCGCCCCGGGGCGTAGCGTGGCGACAGCTTGTCCTGGGCCTGGCGCCAGAACTCGCGCAGCAGCGGCAGCAGTTCTTCCCAGCTCATCGGCTGGTACTCGACGCCATCGCGGGCCGCAGCGATCTGCAGGGCCAGGTCCGGGCGCGACACCAGCCCACGCCCCAGCATGATGTCTTTCGCACCGCTGACCTCGCGGCAACGCCGCCAGTCATCGACGGTCCAGATCTCGCCATTGGCGAACACCGGCACCTTGACCACATCCTGCACCCGCGCCACCCATTCCCAGTGGGCCGGCGGCTTGTAGCCCTCTACCTTGGTCCGCGCATGCACCACCAGGTGTGCCGAGCCGCCCTCGGCCAGTGCCGTGGCGCAGTCCAGGGCGCCGTCGGGGCTGTCGTAGCCCAGGCGCATCTTCGAGGTCACCGGGATATGCGCCGGCACCGCTCGGCGCACTTCGCGGACGATGGCATGCAACAGCTCCGGCTCCTTGAGCAACACCGCCCCGCCCCGCGACTTGTTGACGGTCTTGGCCGGGCAGCCGAAGTTCAGGTCGATCACCGGCGCACCAAGCTCGCAGGCCAGCGCCGCGTTCTCGGCCAGGCATACCGGGTCGGAGCCGAGCAATTGCACACGCATCGGCACCCCGGCGGCGGTGCGGGCGCCCTGGCGCAGCTCCGGCGCCAGCTTTTCGAACGAAGAGGCCGGCAGCAGGCGGTCGCAGACACGAATGAACTCGGTGACGCACCAATCGATACCACCCACACGGGTCAGGACGTCGCGCAGGATGTTGTCGACCAGCCCCTCCATGGGGGCCAGGGCAATTTGCATTTCAGGGCCTCGCCATGAAAAAGGCGGCAGTCTAGCAAACTTCCGCCAGCCGTCAGCTGCCGGTCAGCGCCGGGCCGTAGCCGTCGATGAATTCCGCCGGCATGCGCCTGGGCTTGCCGCTGGACAGCTCGATGCAGGCAAAGGTGGTCTGCGCCCGCAGCAAGGTCACGCCGTCGCTCGGGCGCTTGAGCTGGAAGCGCCGGGTCATGCGCAGGCGCTGGTCCCAGTCGATGATCCAGGTGGCCAGTTGCAGCTCGTCGTCCTCATAGGCGGCGGCGAGGTAGTCGATCTCATGGCGGACCACCGCCATCGCCCGGTCCAGCCGGCGATACTCGGCCAGGTCCAGCCCCAGGCGCTGGGAGTGGCGCCAGGCGCAGCGCTCCAGCCAGGTGACGTAGACGGCGTTGTTGGCGTGGCCGAGGCCGTCGATATCCTCGTTGCCAACGCGAAGGTCGATGATGAATGGTGCCGCCAGATCCCAGCTCATGCCTGCTCCTGATTTTCAGTGAACGGGCAGAGTGTACCGGATGCTCAGGCGCTTTGCCGCGCCCGCTCGGTGGAGCGTGCGAGCAGCTCGATCACCGCCTGGCCCAGGCGCGGATCGGCTAGCACCCGCTGATGGCCGCCCTCCTCGAGCAGCAGCAGGCGGCTGTCGAACCAAGCCTGGTGAATCAGCGGTGCCTCGCTGGCGAGCACTACGGGATCGTCCTCGGCATGCACCACCAGGCCCGGCACATCCAGTTGATAGGCACTGACATCCAGGCGCGCCACCTGGACGCCGACATCGCGCTCCACTTGGCGGATAAACGCCGCTCGGGCACGGGCCGGCAACCCAAGCCGCCGGGCAAAGCCCCGCAGCACGCCGAGCAAGCGGGCCGGGGCGGCAATACTCACCGCCGCATCGGTGCGCAGCCCCCACTGCAGCGCCAGCAACAGGCTTGCGCCCCCCATCGAGTGTCCGATCACCGCGCGCAGTGGCGGCAGTTCGGCGGCGGCCTCGAGCAACGCGCGGGCAAACGCCACCACATGCGCTTGCTCGCCCGGCGAGCGCCCGTGTGCCGGCCCTTCCAGCGACACCACGGTATGGCCGCTGTCCACCAGCCGCTCGATCAGTGCCGCGAACTGGGTGGGGCGACCTTCCCAGCCATGCATCAGCAATACCGTCGGCCCCTGCCCCCAGCGCAATGCCGACAACCCAAAGCGCAAGGTGATGCGCTCGGCCCTGGCCAGCAGCGGCAGTTCCCATGGTTTGGGCGGCAGGTTGCGCGGGGTCATGAAGGCGCGGCGCATCTTGCCGGCAACATGTTCAGGGGCCAGGTGGCCGAGGGTGCCATTGACGCCACGAATCCAGCTCAGGGTAGTCATCGCCTTGCTCCAGGGTCAGGTTGCTCAGATCACCGCCGACTTGGCGGCACGCAGTATCCGGTCGGACAGCTCGCCATCGCCCAGGGCGCGGGCCACGGCGAGGCCGCCAACCATCAGGGCGAAATCGGCGAGAGCCTTGTCGATGTCCTCGGGGCGGTCGACCATTTGCGCGGTCATCAGCTCGATGTGTTCGGCCAGCACGTCACGGAAGGCGTCCGGCAGGCGCTGCATTTCGCTCAGCGCATTGGGAATCGGGCAGGCCTGCACCTCGGCATCGCGGTGCTTGCGCGACAGGTAGAAGGCCGCGACCAAGGCACGCCGCTCAGTACCGTCAAGGGCTGGATCAAGCTGGGCGAGCAAGGCACGGCGTTCGGCTAGCAGCTGGCTGAAGGCTTCGAGCATGAGCTCGTCCTTGCTGTCGAAGTGGGCATAGAAGCCGCCGACCGTCAGCCCCGCGGCGCCCATGACCTGGCTGACGCTCGGGTCGGCCGGTCCCTGCTGGACCAGTGCGCTGCGCGCCGCATCGAGGATGCGTTGGCGGGTCTTGCTCTTCTTGTCGCTCATGGCTCACCTCTAAATATTATGATCAACATATTATGCTCATAATATTTTGTGGCAAGCGGAATCTGTGGCCATTGATCGGCACAGCTGGACTTTTTCGGAGAGCGGAAAAAACAAAAGGCCCATTCAATAAGCGAATGAGCCTTATAAGTCCTGCAAAACGCAGGTAAAAAATTGGCGTCCCCTAGGGGACTCGAACCCCTGTTACCGCCGTGAAAGGGCGGTGTCCTAGGCCACTAGACGAAGGGGACTTTAACCTTCGTGCCGACGCGCTGTTGCGAATCGTGGCGAATTGGTGGAGCTAAGCGGGATCGAACCGCTGACCTCCTGCATGCCATGCAGGCGCTCTCCCAGCTGAGCTATAGCCCCGAGTAAAACAAAAGACTCATCGATCTGGATGATGAGCCTTTCAACTCCCGCAAAACGCGGGTAAAAGTGGCGTCCCCTAGGGGACTCGAACCCCTGTTACCGCCGTGAAAGGGCGGTGTCCTAGGCCACTAGACGAAGGGGACGTAACCTTCGTGCCGATCCGCTCTCGCGAATCGCGGCAAAATTGGTGGAGCTAAGCGGGATCGAACCGCTGACCTCCTGCATGCCATGCAGGCGCTCTCCCAGCTGAGCTATAGCCCCGGATTTCTAGCCTCTCGGCCCAGCGACATCATGCAACATCGCTTGTGCAAAACTGGCGTCCCCTAGGGGACTCGAACCCCTGTTACCGCCGTGAAAGGGCGGTGTCCTAGGCCACTAGACGAAGGGGACGAACCTTCTTACCTTCAAGACCCGTTCGCTGGAACCGGTCTTGCCTGACGGCCTTGGCCATCAAGCGGAATTTGGTGGAGCTAAGCGGGATCGAACCGCTGACCTCCTGCATGCCATGCAGGCGCTCTCCCAGCTGAGCTATAGCCCCACAATGTCGCTTTGAACCGAAGCGCTGGCTGGGTGCCTGGCGTTTCGTTTTCGTTCATCGCTGTGGACGGGGCGCATATTAAGATCGGATTGCAAGGCTGTCAAACGAATTTTCGAAAATATTCAAAAATTTTTTCACAGATAACAATCACTTACCGCCCTGCCCTGCCCCTCTGCGAGGAGTGCGGCCCGTGGGAGCGGGCTTGACCCGCGATGGCGGTCATGAATCCGACATCGCAATCGCGGGGCAAATCGGGTCGCCGCATCGCCGCTCCCACGTGGCTGGAAAGCAATCAGGCGATGTTCGCCAGCAGCTTTTCCCACTCCTTGTTTTCCTTCTTCGACACGCCGCCGAGCAGGTCGATGGCCTGGCGCAGACGGTAGCGGGTCAGGTCGGGGCCGAGGATTTCCATGGCGTCGAGCACCGACACCGAGCTGGCCTGGCCGGTGATGGCGGCGAACATCAGCGGCATGGCGTCGCGCAACTTGAGCTCCAGCGACTCGACCACGGCCTGGATGCAGGCGGTGATGCGGTCCTTTTCCCACTGGCGCAGGCTTTCCAGCTTCCACAGGATCAGCTGCATCACCTGGCGTACCTGGTCGGCCGACAGTTTCTTGCTCTCGAACAGCTTGGCATCGAGCTTCAGCGCGCCTTCAAAGAAGAAGCCGCCCAGCGGGGCAACCTGGCTGAAGGTTTCGACCCGGCCCTGAACATGCGGGGCGATCTTCATCATGTAGTCGCTGTTGAACGCCCACTTCTGCACGCGCGCGGCGAACTCTTCCACCGGCAGTTCACGCAGCCATTGGCCGTTGAGCCACGACAGTTTCTCGATATCGAAAATCGGCCCGCCCAGGGAGATGCGCGACAGGTCGAAGTGCTCGACCATCTCGGCCAGCGAGAACTTCTCGCGCTCGTCCGGCATCGACCAGCCCATGCGCCCCAGGTAGTTGAGCATGGCTTCGGGCATGAAGCCCATGCGCTCGTAGAAGGTCACCGAGGTCGGGTTCTTGCGCTTGGACAGCTTGCTCTTGTCCGGGTTGCGCAGCAGCGGCATGTAGCACAGCTTGGGCTGCTCCCAGCCGAAGTACTCGTACAGCTTGATCAGCTTGGGCGCCGATGGCAGCCACTCTTCACCACGCAGCACATGGGTGATGCCCATCAGGTGGTCGTCGACCACGTTGGCCAGGAAGTACGTCGGCAGGCCGTCGTTCTTCATCAGCACCTGCATGTCCATGCGATCCCATGGAATCTCGACATCGCCACGCAGCATGTCCGGGACCACGCAGATGCCTTCGCTCGGCACCTTCATGCGAATCACGTGGGGCTCGCCAGCGGCCAGGCGGCGCTGCACTTCCTCGTCGCTCAGCAGCAGCGCGCGGCCGTCATAGCGCGGGGTTTCGCCGCGAGCCATCTGCTCGGCACGCATCTGCTCCAGCTCTTCGGCGGTGCAGAAGCAGTAGAAGGCATGGCCTGCATCGACCAGCTCCTTGGCATATCTGGCGTAGATCTCGCCGCGCTCGCTCTGCCGGTACGGGCCATGCGGGCCGCCGACGTCCGGGCCTTCGTTCCATTCGATGCCGAGCCAGCGCAGTGCGTCGAAGATCTGCTGCTCCGACTCACGGGTGGAGCGCAACTGGTCGGTGTCTTCGATACGCAGGATGAACTCACCGCCATGCTGCTTGGCGAAGCAGTAGTTGAACAGGGCGATGTAGGCGGTGCCGACATGGGGGTCGCCGGTGGGCGATGGCGCAATACGCGTGCGAACGGTGGTCATTGAGAGTCTCGAACGAAGAGAAACAAAGGCGCGATGTTAGCAGGGAGCGGGCATCGGGCTCCAGCAATGGCGCTATCGTCACTTGTGACCTTGCCATCGGCCGCTGTTAAATTTACTTACACTTTTGCAATTAATGCCCCCATGCCTAGCCCACTCAAACGTCGCTTGCTGGTCTTCATCACCCTGGTGCTGCTGGTCGGCCTCGCCTTCCTGGCCCACTGGTACTTCAAGGGACGCTTCTACGAGAGCACCGACAACGCCTATGTGCAGGGCGAGATCACGCGTATCTCCAGCCAGCTGGGGGCGCGTATCGACGAGGTGCGCGTCGAGGACAACCAGCACGTGAGCAAAGGCGACGTGCTGGTGCGCCTGGAGGCCGCTGACTTCGAGCTGGCCGTCGAGCGTGCTCGCGCCGCCCTGGCCAGCCGGGAAGCCGAACTCGCCCAGGCGCGCAGCCGCCTGACCCAGCAAGGCAGCCTGATCGCGGCGGGCCAGGCCCAGGTTGCCGCCAACCAGGCCACCCTCGACCGCTCGCAACTGGACCTCAACCGCGCCCAGGCCCTGCGCAAACCTGGGTTCGTCTCCGAAGAGCGAGTGACAACCCTGTCGGCCGAAAGCCATGTCGCCCGCTCCCAGGTGGACAAGGCCCAGGCCGACCTCAAGGGCCAGCGCCAACAGGTCGACGCCCTGGCCGCCGAACTCAAGCGCCTCGACGCGCAGATCGCCAATGCCCACGCCGACCTGGCCCAGGCCGAGCTGAACCTGACCCGCTGCGCGATCCACGCGCCGATCAGCGGCACCATCGGCCAGCGCAACGCACGCAACGGCCAGGTGGTGCAGGCCGGCGCCTACCTGCTGTCTATCGTCCCCGACGAAGACATCTGGGTACAGGCCAACTTCAAGGAAACCCAGATCGGCAGGATGCACCCCGGCCAACGCGCCGAGCTGGTGTTCGACAGCTACCCCGATACACCGGTCGAAGGCCGTGTCGACAGCCTGTTCGCCGCCTCCGGCGCGCAGTTCAGCCTGCTGCCGCCGGACAACGCCACCGGCAACTTCACCAAGGTCGTACAGCGCCTTCCGGTCAAGCTGACCTTCGCCGCGGACAACCCCCTGCACGGTCGCATCCGTCCAGGCATGTCGGTTACCGTCACCGTCGACCTGCGTGGCGAAGACGACGACCAGCATGGCCGGTGACGCGCTGCTGCGCCCCACCGCCGAGCCGACCCGGCGCGACTGGATCGCGGTGATGAGCGTGATGCTCGGCGCCTTCATGGCGGTGCTGGACATCCAGATCACCAACTCCTCGCTCAAGGACATCCAGGGCGCGCTGTCGGCGACCCTGGAGGAAGGCTCGTGGATCTCCACCTCCTACCTGGTGGCCGAGATCATCATGATCCCGCTGACCGCCTGGCTGGTGCAGCTGCTCTCGGCCCGACGCCTGGCGGTGTGGGTGTCGCTGGGCTTTCTGCTGTCGTCGCTGCTGTGCTCGATGGCCTGGAACCTAGAGAGCATGATCGTGTTCCGCGCCCTGCAGGGCTTCACCGGCGGCGCGCTGATCCCGCTGGCCTTCACCCTGACGCTCATCAAACTACCCGAGCACCACCGCGCCAAGGGCATGGCCATGTTCGCCATGACCGCCACCTTCGCCCCGTCCATCGGCCCGGCCCTGGGCGGCTGGCTGACCGAGAACTGGGGCTGGGAATACATCTTCTACATCAACATCCCGCCGGGGCTGCTGATGATCGCCGGGCTGCTCTACGGGCTGGAGAAGAAGGAAGCCCACTGGGAACTGCTCAAGAGCACCGACTACGCCGGCATCGTCACCCTCGGCCTGGGCCTGGGTTGCCTGCAGGTGTTTCTCGAGGAAGGCCATCGCAAGGACTGGCTGGAGTCGGGCCTGATCGTCAGCCTGGGCACCGTCGCCCTGCTCGCGCTGATCCTGTTCGTGATCCTGCAGTTCTCCCGGCCGCACCCGTTGATCAACCTGCGCATCCTCGGCAACCGCAACTTCGGCCTGTCGAGCATCGCCAGCCTGGGCATGGGTGTCGGCCTGTATGGCTCGATCTACCTGCTGCCGCTCTACCTGGCGCAGGTGCAGGGCTATAACGCCCTGCAGATCGGCAAGGTGATCATGTGGATGGGCGTACCGCAGCTGTTCCTGATCCCGCTGGTACCGCAACTGATGAAGGTGATCCCGCCGAAGGTGCTGTGCGCCCTGGGCTTCTGCCTGTTCGGCGCGGCCAGTTTCGGCTCCGGCGTGCTCAACCCGGATTTTGCCGGCCCGCAGTTCAACCAGATCCAGGTGATCCGCGCCCTCGGCCAGCCGATGATCATGGTGACCATCTCGCTGATCGCCACCGCCTACATCCAGCCGCAGGACGCGGGGTCGGCTTCGAGCCTGTTCAATATCCTGCGCAACCTGGGAGGCGCCATCGGCATCGCCCTGCTGGCGACGCTACTGGATGCGCGGACCAAGGTGTACTTCGACTATTTGCGCGAGGCGGTGGTGCCGAACAATCCGCAGGTCGCCGAACGCCTGGCGCAACTGGCCGAACGCCTGGGCAGCGACAATGCGGCACTGGGCAAACTGTCCGAGATCACCCATCAGCAGGCCTTGATCATGGCCTACAACGATGCCTTCCACTTTGTCGGCGTCGGCCTGGTGGTGAGCATGCTGGCGGTGCTGTTGACGCGCAAGCTGCCACAGGGGTTGAAGGCCGGGGAAGCACATTGAGGGGGCGCTACCCGCCCCATCGCCGGCAAGCCGGCTCCCACACCGACCGCGTCGATTTCAAGGTATTTACCCAAACTTGCGCAAACCCTGTGGGAGCCGGCTTGCCGGCGAATGGGCTGCGAAGCGGCCCCTGTCTCCCACAGAGATAACACCCTGATCCATCAACTGGCCAGCAAGCGTTCGCGCAACTGTCCGATCTCGTCGCGCAATTGCGCCGCCGCCTCGAACTCCAGGTCGCGGGCGAACTGGAACATCTTTTCTTCCAGTTGCTTGATGCGTTTGGTGATCTGCGCCGGGGTCTGCAGCTCGACCTCGTAGCGCCCGGCCTCTTCCGCCGCCTTGGCCATGCCCTTGCGCTTCTTACTGCGGGCTCCGGGCACGGTGGCGCCTTCAAGGATGTCGGTGATGTCCTTGACCACGCCCTTGGGCACGATGCCGTTGGCCTGGTTGAAGGCGACCTGCTTCTCGCGGCGTCGCTCGGTCTCGTCGATGGCGCGCTGCATGGAGCCGGTGATGTTGTCGGCGTAGAGAATCGCCCTGCCGTTGAGGTTACGCGCAGCGCGGCCGATGGTCTGGATCAGCGAGCGCTCCGAGCGCAGGAAACCTTCCTTGTCGGCGTCGAGGATCGCCACCAGCGACACCTCGGGCATGTCCAGGCCCTCGCGCAGCAGGTTGATCCCCACCAGCACGTCGAAAGTCCCCAGGCGCAGGTCGCGGATGATCTCGACCCGTTCGACGGTGTCGATGTCCGAGTGCAGGTAGCGCACCCGCACATCGTGGTCGGCCAGGTAGTCGGTGAGGTCCTCGGCCATGCGCTTGGTCAGCGTGGTGGCCAGCACCCGCTCGCCCAGGGCGACGCGCTTGCCGATCTCCGACAGCAGGTCGTCGACCTGGGTCAGGGCCGGGCGCACCTCGACCTGCGGGTCGACCAGGCCGGTCGGCCGCACCACCTGCTCCACCACCCGCCCGGCGTGCTCGGCCTCGTAGGGTCCGGGGGTAGCCGAGACGAAGATGGTCTGCGGGCTGACCGCCTCCCACTCATCGAAACGCATGGGCCGGTTGTCCAGTGCCGACGGCAGGCGGAAGCCGTACTCCACCAGGGTTTCCTTGCGCGAACGGTCGCCCTTGTACATGGCGCCGACCTGCGGAACGCTGACGTGGGATTCGTCGATCACCAGCAGCGCGTCATCCGGCAGGTAGTCGTAGAGCGTGGGCGGCGGCGCGCCGGCCGGGCGGCCGGAGAGGTAGCGCGAGTAGTTCTCGATGCCGTTGCAGTAGCCCAGCTCGAGGATCATCTCCAGGTCGAAGCGGGTGCGCTGCTCCAGGCGCTGCGCCTCGACCAGCTTGTTGCTCGAGTTCAAGTACTCAAGGCGCTGCTTGAGTTCTTCCTTGATGCCGTCCACCGCCTCGACCAGGGTTTCCCGCGGGGTCACGTAGTGGCTCTTGGGGTAGAAGGTGAACCGCGGCAGCTTGCGGATGACCTCGCCGGTGAGCGGGTCGAAGGCGGCGATGTTCTCCACTTCGTCATCGAACAACTCGATGCGGATGGCCTCCAGGTCCGATTCGGCCGGGAAGATGTCGATCACGTCGCCGCGCACGCGGAAGGTGGCGCGGGCGAAATCCATCTCGTTGCGGGTGTATTGCAGATCGGCCAGGCGCCGCAGCAGAGCGCGCTGGTCGAGCTTGTCGCCACGGTCGACGTGCAGGACCATCTTCAGGTACGTCTCGGGGCTGCCCAGGCCGTAGATGCACGATACGGTGGTGACGATGATCGCGTCGCGCCGCTCCAGCAGCGCCTTGGTCGCCGACAGGCGCATCTGTTCGATATGGTCGTTGATCGAGGCGTCCTTCTCGATGAAGGTGTCCGACGACGGCACATAGGCTTCCGGCTGGTAGTAGTCGTAATAGGAGACGAAGTATTCGACGGCGTTGTTCGGGAAGAATGCCTTGAACTCGCCGTAGAGCTGGGCGGCCAGGGTCTTGTTCGGCGCCAGCACCATGGTCGGGCGCTGCACCTGCTGGATGACGTTGGCGATACTGAAGGTCTTGCCCGAGCCGGTCACCCCGAGCAGGGTCTGGTGCGAAAGGCCGGCGTCGATGCCCTCGACCATCTGGCGGATGGCCTCGGGCTGATCGCCGGCCGGCTGGAAGCGGGTGACGAGCTGAAACTCGGACATGACGGACCTCGTGGATGTCGCGGCAACTGTAAATTTAGCCAGTAGTCTATACCCAAATGCGCCCCCGGGGCGCCAGATTCAAGCGCGACCCTCGCCCCTTCAAGGCAATGGACCGGGCAATTCGACCAATGGTCGAAAAATATTTGCGCAAACAGCCGGAAAAGCTGCGCCAGACTGTCGCAGTGACCGGTGGGTATCACTATACTGACTCCCCGTTTGCGCACCGCTTCAGTGCCTTCGGCTGGAGCGTGGCGACCCTATCACTCTCCTATCAGAGCCAAGGTAACAATGAGCCTGTTTTCCGCTGTCGAGCTGGCACCCCGCGACCCTATCCTGGGCCTCAACGAAGCATTCAACGCCGACCCACGCACCGACAAGGTGAACCTGGGCGTGGGCGTCTACTGCAATGAGGAAGGCCGCATCCCGCTGCTGCGCGCGGTGATCGCAGCCGAGACCGCCCGTGCCGCCCAGCACGCCTCCCGCGGCTATCTGCCGATCGACGGCATCGCCCAGTACGACCAGGCCGTGCAGAAGCTGATCTTCGGCGCCGAATCGCCGTTGCTGGCCGCAGGCCGCGTGGTCACCGTGCAGGCTGTCGGCGGTACCGGCGCGCTGAAGATCGGCGCCGATTTCCTCAAGCGCCTGCAGCCGGGTGCCGTGGTCGCCATCAGCGACCCGAGCTGGGAAAACCACCGCGCCCTGTTCGAGAGCGCCGGCTTCCCGGTACAGACCTACCGCTACTACGATGCCGCCAGCCAGGACGTCAACCGCGCCGGCATGCTCGAAGACCTGAACAGCCTGCCATCGGGCTCGGTCATCGTGCTGCACGCCTGCTGCCACAACCCGACCGGCGTCGACCTGTCGCTGGACGACTGGAAGAACGTGCTGGAAGTGGTCAAGGCCAAAGGCCACATCCCGTTCCTCGACATGGCCTACCAAGGCTTCGGTGCCGGCATCGACGAAGACGCCTTCGCCGTGCGCCTGTTCGCCGAATCGGGCCTGGAGTTCTTTGTCTCCAGCTCATTCTCCAAGTCGTTCTCGCTGTACGGCGAGCGTGTTGGTGCACTGTCGATCGTCACCGCCTCGAAGGACGAGAGCACCCGCGTGCTGTCGCAGGTCAAGCGGGTTATCCGCACCACCTACTCCAACCCGCCGACCCACGGCGCCAGCATCGTCGCCGCGGTGCTCAACAGCCCCGAGTTGCGCCAGATGTGGGAGACCGAGCTGGCCGAGATGCGCGAGCGTATCCACGGCATGCGCAAGCAGATGGTCGAGCTGCTGGCCGAGTACGGCGCCAAGCGTGACTTCAGCTTTGTCGGCCGCCAGTGCGGCATGTTCTCCTACTCGGGCCTGACCGTTGAACAAGTGGCACGCCTGAAGAACGAGTTCGGCATCTACGCGCTGGACACTGGCCGCATCGCAGTCGCCGCGCTGAACCAGAGCAACATCCACGTGGTCACCAAGGCCATCGTAGAAGTGCTGTAACTGCTTGATTGTCTTGGGGAAGCTTGACTTCCCCGAGACACGCAGTAAGATACGCGCAGATTCCGCGATAGCTCAGTCGGTAGAGCAAATGACTGTTAATCATTGGGTCCCTGGTTCGAGTCCAGGTCGCGGAGCCAAACACTGAAAACCTCCAGATGCGCAAGCACTGGAGGTTTTTTATTGCCTGCGGTTCAGCGCTTTGGCAACGGCTCGGTCACCGGCTTGCCCTCCTCCACCAGGCTCCATACCAGAAGCTTGGCTGGCGCGCTTTTACTGGCATTGCGTGAGACGCTGTGCACCGTCCCCGGGGCCTCGTACCAGAATTCGCCGGCCTTGTAGGTCTTCTCCGGTTCGTCATTGAGCTTGGATGTCACCGCCCCTTCCAGCACATAGGCCATGACCGCACCCGGATGCCAGTGGCCGGGCGATGCCTCGCCAGGGGCATAGCTCACCGTGAGCATCACGGCTTTGTTGCCGGGGGCATTGGTGGGGAGCTGTTCCTGGAGGATGCTGACCTGATCGGGCTTTTCGCCATGTGCCCAGGCCAGGGACAGTGGGGCGAGCAGGCCGAGCGTCAGCAGGGCTGCGGGGAAATGGACAGATCGCATGGGGCTTCTCCTGTAGGGATCTGCCTGCAGGTTAAGCCCGGCATCACCAGGGGCAAACGGCCAATTCGCGGAAAAAGCGGGAGGCCGATTGGCCGCCCGCCAGCGGCACTCAAATAAAAATCACACCCCGCAGATACAGCGCCCCCCGCCCACTGATGATCACTCGCCCATTGCCCGGCACATCACACTGCAACTGCCCCTTGCGCGCCCCACCCTGCTCACAGCGCAAGCTGTTTTTGCCCAGCCGCTCAGCCCAATAAGGCGCCAGGGAAGTATGGGCCGACCCGGTTACCGGATCTTCATTGACGCCCACCCTCGGCCCGAACCACCGCGTGACGAAATCGAACCCACGCCCCGCCGCCGTCACTGCAATCCCCCGCACATCGAATGACGACAACGCCACGAAATCCGGCTTGAGCCCTTCGATCAGCGAAGCATCGTCAATCACCAACACATAATCGTCCGTCCGATACAACGCCCGGGCCTCGCTCAACCCCAACGCCTCGAGCAACCCCGGCGCAATCTCGACGGCAACCGGCTGCTTGGCCGGGAAATCCATCGCCAGCAGACCATCGGCATTGCGGCTCACCCGCAACTCCCCGCTGCGGGTATTGAAGCGCAGCACCTCGGCCTGCTCCCCCAGTTGCTCGAACAGCACCCAGGCCGCGGCCAATGTCGCATGACCGCACAGATCGACTTCCACCGCCGGGGTGAACCAGCGCAGGTCGAACGCTTCGCCATTTCGCACGAAGTAAGCCGTTTCGGACAGGTTGTTCTCTTCGGCGATGCGCTGCAGAACGTCGTCGGCCAACCACTGCTGCAGGGGAATCACCGCCGCAGGGTTGCCGCCGAAAGGCGTGGACGAAAAGGCATCGACCTGGAAGATCTCTAGTTGCATGCAAAGGCTCCTCAAGCCCGGCGCAGTGCCGGGCGGACTCGAAAAGGATTCAACCGCGAACCGGGGTCAGCACCGGCTCGCCGGCAAAGAACGCCTGCAGGTTGCGCAGCACCAGGGTCACGGTGTCGCGCGCCGCTTCCGGCGACTGCCCGGCCACATGCGGGGTCAGCACCGTGTTGCCCAGCGCCTTCAGCGCAGCGGGCACTGCCGGCTCGTCGTCGAACACATCCAGCGCGGCCCCCGCGATCACGCCCTGTTCAAGGGCCGTGACCAACGCCGTGGTATCCACGACGCTGGCCCGGGCGATATTGACCAGGTAGCCCTCGGCGCCCAGGGCCGCCAGCACCGGGGCATCGACCAGATGCCGGGTAGCAGCGCCGCCGGGCGTGGCGACCACCAGGATGTCCACGGCATCGGCCAGGTGCAACGGGCTGTCGTACCAGGTGTACGGTTGGTCCTGGCGGGATGTGCGGCTGTGGTAGCTGACATTCATGTCGAAGCCCTGGCTCGCACGGCGGGCGATGGCCTGGCCGACCGCGCCCAGGCCGATGATGCCCAGGCGCTTGCCGCTGACCGAGGGGCTGATCACCCGGTTCCACTCGCCGCGCCGGGTACTGGCATCGGCACGCGGGATATCGCGCAACAGCGCCAGTAGCAGCGCCATGGCGTGGTCGGCGACGGGACCGGCGTTTGCCCCAGCGCCATTGGTAACGGTAATACCGCGCGCTGCGGCGGCCTCGAGGTCGACCTGCTCGTAGCCGGCACCGATCACGCAGATGATCTTGAGTTGGGTCAACGTGGCAATTTCGTCGGCCGTGAGGCCCAGCGGACCGCGGGTGAGCACGGCGTCGATCTCGTCGGCATGGCGGGCGATGGCGTCGGCGCGCATCTGCGGCGACGGTGCGCGGATCAGCCGGTAGCCGGCCTGTTCCAGTAGCGGCAGGTAGTCATCGACGGTTTCCACCAGCACCAGGACTGTCTTGCTCATGCCACCCTCCGGTTGTATGCGAAGGGGGATTATGCCAGCTGTTGGCGCCGCCGGCCCTGTCGCGGGGCAAGCCCGCTCCCACGCCAGCCCGAAACGATGGCCTCCCGTGGGAGCGAGCTTGCCCCGCGATCAGGCCAACGGCAATTATTGCGCGAACGCCCTGCCCAGGCCGCCCGGCACGCCACTGCTGTCGGTTTCCTGCCAAGGCCCGCTAGGACTGAGCGACCAGCTCCAGCCATTGTTCCAGCGATAATAGGTGCGCTGACGGTAGAAGGTGTTGGGTTGCTTCTCCAGTACATAGACCCCCAGCTTCGGGTCCCAATGGCTGGCGCCACCGGGCGGCGGCGCGAAGCTGGCAGAAGTGCGTGGCATGGGCTTGGGAATCGCCGCCGGCTTGCTCGGCTGGGTACCCGGCTGGCCACCTGGCAGTGGCTTGACCACCGGCCCCTGGTGCGGTGGCGGCGTGGTCTCGATAGGCGGCAGCGGTTCACGCTCCCCCGGCTGGTGCACCGTACACGCGGAAAGACCCAGGGCCAGGGTGATCAGGGTCAGGCGGACGGTGCTGTTCATGACGGTTGCTCTCTTACGGATCGGGGCTGTCGATGGTCAGGTGCTGGGTGGCCTGGGTGGTGGTGGCCAGTGGCGCACTCTGGCCCTTCCACTCGCCGCGGGTCGGCACGCCTGCGCGCGAGACTCGGGCAACCAGTTGGACTTCGGTGAAGTCCGACAGTTTCATCTGCGGCATCATCGCGTCGGCATCCGACAGCTCCACTTCGATCGGCAACTGCGCCACCGTCACCCGCTTGGCCGCCAGCGGCATGGGCGGGCCATTGCTGGCGCGGGCGAAGATGAACACGGTGTCATCCGGGCGCACCTTGTCCTTGAGCGCCGCGCCCAGCTCGACCCGTACTTTCAGGCGCGCAGCCTCGGCGACCTTGCCGCCGCCGGCCTTGAGCTTGTCGGCGGCACGATCGATGCCACCCTGCAACGCGGCACGGGAGGCATCGCCCTCCGGCAGTTGCGCCAACAGGCGCTGCCAGAAGTCGATGGCTTCCTGGAAGCGTTCGCCCTCGAATGCAGCGATGCCACGCAGGCCAAGGCTGGTGACTTCCCGTGGGTCCGCTTTCAGCGCTTCATCGGTGAGCGCTTGCAGTTGCGCCGACCATTGTTTGTCGGCGGCGAAGTACAGCGCCTGGGCCCATTGCCCGAGCAGCTCGGGTTGGCGCCCGGCAAGGGCCACGGCACGCTCGAAGGCCTTGGCCGCGTCGGCCGGCCGTTGCTCGGCCATATAGGCCCGGCCAAGGAAATACAGACCTTCGGCCGAATCCGGCTGGGCCTGCACCGCGCGCTCCAGGCGTGTGGTCATTTCGCTCATCGACTGCGGCGCGCTGGCGAACTCCTGGGTCAGCTCGACCTTGTCGGCTGCGCCGAAGTGCAGGTAGAGCCCCAGGGCCATCGCCGGCACCAGCACCGCCGCCAGCAGCGGGATGGCCTTGCCCAGGCGGCCCAGGCGCACGGCCTCGTCGCGTTCGGTATCGGCCAGCAGCTCGCGGGCGGCTTCGTCACGTCCCGTGGCCAGCTGTCGATCATCGAGCACCCCGGCCGCCTGCTGGGCAGCCAGCTCGGCGACCCGCTCCTCGTAGAGCGCCACATTGAGTGCGGTACGGTCTTGTTCGGCCTGCTGGCGGCGGTGGCCACGCAGGATCGGCAACAGCAGGAAAGCCAGGGCGGCGAGCAGCAGCAGGCCCGCGCTAAGCCAGAATTCAGTCATGGGTACGTTCTTTATCCAGCAGTTTGGCCAGACGCTCGCGTTCGTCGGCGGACAGTTCGGTGTTGCCGGCCACAGCCTGCCCGCGGCGACGGCGGACGATCACCGCCAACACCACGAAACCACTGGCCAGGAGGATACCCGGGCCGAACCACAGCAACCAGGTGCGCCCGCTGAGCGCCGGCTTGTAGCGCACGAAGTCGCCATAGCGATCGACCATGAAATCGACGATCTGCTGGTTGTTCTTGCCTTCGCCCAGCATGCGGAAGATCTCGCGGCGCAGGTCGGCGGCGATCGGTGCGTTGGAGTCGGCGATGTCCTGGTTCTGGCACTTGGGGCAGCGCAGTTCCTTGGTCAGTTGCTGGTAGCGCTCGCGCTCGGCTTCGTCGCGGAACTGATAGGTGTCGATGGCGGCCTTGGCCACCCCGGCCAGGCTCAGGCCGAGCACGGCCGCCGCAAGCCAGCGCCTCATGGCCTGCCCTCGTCGACCAGGCCTTGGTACAGCGGCGCCAACTGCTCGCGCCATACCGTGGCATCGACCACACCGACATGCTTGTAGCGGATGATGCCCTTGGCGTCGATCAGGAAGGTTTCCGGCGCGCCGTACACCCCCAGGTCCAGGCCCAGCGTGCCTTGCTGGTCGGCAATGTTCAGCTGGTAAGGGTTGTGGAACTCGGCCAGCCACTTCAGCGCGGCGGCGTTGTCGTCCTTGTAGTTGACCCCGTGGATTACCACGCCCTGCTCGGCCAGCTGGTTCAGGTAGGGGTGCTCGACCTTGCAGGACGGGCACCAGGTACCCCACACGTTGACCAGCGCCGGGCGCCCGAGCATGTCGGCCTGGGTCAGGGTGCGGTCATCCTGCACCGACGCCAGGGAGAATGCCGGGAATGGCTTGCCGATCATTGCCGAAGGCAGTTCGTCGGGCTTGAGGAACAACCCCTTGTAGAGAAAGACCGCCACCAGCAGGAACACCGCCAGCGGCACGACCATGATCCAACGCTTCATGCCGTTGCTCCAGACACGCCCAGGGCCTCACGCACCCGGGTCTTGACCTTGACGCGGTAGCGCCGGTCGAGGGCCGCCAGCAAGCCGCCCAGGCCGGTCAGCAGACCGCCCAGCCAGATCCAGCGGACATAAGGTTTGATATGCACCCGCACCGCCCAGGCGCCGTTTTCCAGCGGCTCCCCCAAGGCGACATACAGGTCTCGGGTGAAACCGGCATCGATGCCGGCCTCGGTCATCATCGACTGCTGCACGGTGTACAGGCGTTTTTCCGGGTGCAGCACGGACACTTCGCGGCCATCGCGCGAAACACGCACAGTGCCCTTGTCGGAGATGAAGTTCGGCCCTTCGAAGTGTTTGGCACCCTCGAACAGGAAGTGGTAACCGCCCAGCTCGACGGTCTCGCCCGGCGCCATGCGCAGGTCGCGCTCGGCACTGTTATTGCTCGACAACACCACGCCCAGGGCACAGACCACCAGCCCCAGGTGAGCCAGGTGCATGCCCCAGTAGCTGCGGTTGAGCCCACCAAGGCCTTTGACCAGGCCCTTGTGACGGGTCTTGTCGAGAATGTCGCGCACGCCGCTCAGGACTACCCAGGCGGCCAGGGCGAACACGCTGAGGGCTGGCCAGTCGAAATCATCGACGATCAGCCCGGCGACCGGCGCCAGCACCGCGCTGCCAACCAGCACCGGGGTCAACATGCCGGCCAGCCACTTGCCGGGGGTATCCTTCCAGCGCACCACCACACCGATACCCAGCACCACCATCAGCAGCGCCATCAGCGGCAGGAACAAGGCGTCGAAGTACGGCGGGCCGACCGACAGCTTGGCCCCGGTCAGGGCATCGAGCACCAGCGGGTACAGCGTGCCGAGCAGGATCATCGACGCCGCCACCACCAGCACCAGGTTGTTGGCCAGCAGCAAGGTTTCACGGGACCACAGCGCAAAACCCACCTGGCTCTTGACTACCGGGGCGCGCAGGGCGAACAGGGTCAGCGAGCCGCCGACCACGAACAACAGGAAAAACAGGATGAAGATGCCGCGCGAAGGGTCGGCGGCGAACGCGTGCACCGAGGTCAGTACACCGGAGCGCACCAGGAATGTACCCAGCAGACTCAGGGAGAACGCGGCGATGGCCAGCAGCACGGTCCAGCTCTTGAACACCCCGCGCTTCTCGGTGACCGCCAGCGAGTGGATCAGCGCCGTGCCCACCAGCCAAGGCATGAACGAGGCGTTTTCGACCGGGTCCCAGAACCACCAGCCGCCCCAGCCCAGTTCGTAGTAGGCCCACCACGAGCCGAGGGTGATGCCAACGCCCAGGAAAGCCCAGGCGACGATAGTCCAGGGCCGCGACCAGCGCGCCCAGGCCGCGTCCAGGCGCCCGCCGAGCAAGGCGGCGATGGCGAAGGCGAAGGCCACCGAAAAGCCCACATAACCCATGTACAGCATCGGTGGGTGGACGATCAGGCCGAAGTCCTGCAGCAGCGGGTTGAGGTCGCGACCGTCGCCCGGTACCTGCGGCAGCAGGCGCTGGAACGGATTGGAAGTGATGATCAGGAAACTCAGGAAGCCCACGCTGATCATGCCCATGACCGCCAGCACCCGGGCCAGCATCACCTGGGGCAGCTGGCGCGAGAAGATCGACACGGCGAAGGTCCAGCCGCCGAGGATCAGCGCCCACAGCAGCAGCGAGCCTTCGTGCGCGCCCCACACGGCACTGAACTTGTAGTACCAGGGCAAGGCGCTGTTGGAGTTGCTGGCCACATAGGCGACCGAGAAGTTGTCGGTCATGAAGGCATGGGTAAGGCAGGCGAAGGCGAAAGCCAGGAAGGCGAACTGCCCCCAGGCCGCCGGCCGTGCCAGGCCCATCCATAGACTGTCGCCGCGCCAGGCGCCGAGCAGCGGCACGCTGGCCTGCACGGCGGCGAAGCAGATGGCCAGGATCATCGCCAGCTGGCCCAGTTCGGGGATCACCAGGGCTGCGTTCATGGCTTGGCCCCCGCATCACTGGCGGCCTGGCCGCTTTCTTTCAGGGCCTTGGTGACTTCCGGCGGCATGTATTTCTCGTCGTGCTTGGCCAAAACCTCATCGGCCACCACCACGCCATCGGCATTGAGCTTGCCAAGGGCGACGATGCCCTGCCCTTCGCGGAACAGGTCAGGGAGGATGCCGCGGTAGGTGATCGGTACCGACTTGCTGTAGTCGGTGACCACGAAACGTACGTCGAGCGAATCGGCCGAGCGCTGCACCGAGCCCTTCTCGACCATGCCGCCGGCGCGGATACGGGTGTCCAGGGGCGCCTCGCCGTTGGCGATCTGCGTCGGGGTGTAGAACAGGTTGATGTTCTGCTGCAGCGCACTCAGGGCAAAGCCCACGGCGACGCCGACACCGGCCAGCAGGCCGAGGATGATGAACAGGCGTTTCTTGCGCTGCGGATTCACGGTTTGTTCTCCCGGCGCAGACGACGCGCCTCTTCTTGCAGGTAGCGACGGCGGGCCAGCAGGGGCGCGGCGACATTCAGCGCCAGCACCGCCAAGCAGATGCCGTAGGCCGACCAGACGTACAGGCCATGGTGGCCCATGGCGAGGAAATCACTGAAGGAGGCAAAGCTCATCGTGCCGCCTCCCGGCCAAGCTGGCTCAATACCTCATCCTTGACCCAACTGGCCCGCGCCTCGCGCTTGAGCACTTCCAGACGCATGCGCAGCAACAGCACGGCGCCGAAGAAGCAATAGAAGCCCAACGCGGTGATCAGCAGCGGCGCCCACATTTCCACCGGCATTGCCGGCTTTTCGGTGAGGGTGAAGGTGGCGCCCTGGTGCAGGGTATTCCACCACTCCACCGAGTACTTGATGATCGGGATGTTGATCACACCGACGATCGCCAGTACCGCACAGGCCTTGGCCGCGCTGTCGCGGTTGCTGATGGCCTGGCCCAGGGCAATGATGCCGAAGTACAGGAACAGCAGGATAAGCATGGAGGTCAGGCGCGCATCCCAGACCCACCAACTGCCCCAGGTGGGCTTGCCCCAGATCGCCCCGGTGACCAGCGCCACCGCGGTCATCCAGGCACCGATGGGCGCCGCGCACTGCAGCGCGACATCGGCCAGTTTCATCTTCCACACCAGCCCCACCACGCCTGCCACGGCGAGCATCACATAGCACGACTGCGCCAGCATGGCGGTCGGCACATGGATATAGATGATGCGGAAGCTGTTGCCCTGCTGGTAGTCCTGGGGGGCAAAGGCCAGGCCCCAGGTGATGCCGACCAGCATTAGCACGATGGCGCAAACGGTCAGCCATGGCAGCATGCGGCCGCTGATGGCATAGAACCATTTGGGGGAACCCAGCTTGTGGAACCACGTCCAGCTTATTTTCATCAGGGTACATCCAGGGTATTGGCCGGGCTGCAATGCCCGGCACTCGTTATTCGCCGACGCTGATCTTCAGGCCGGCCGCGATCGCAAAGGGTGCCAGTGTCACCGCCAGGGCCGTCAGGCTGGCGAGCCAGAGCAGATGGCCGGTGGCGGGCATATTCTGCAATGCCGCCTGCAACGCACCACTGCCCAGGATCAATACAGGGATATACAACGGCAGAATCAGCAACGCCAGCAGCAGGCCGCCGCGCTTGAGACCGACCGTCAGCGCCGCGCCCACCGCGCCCAGAAGGCTCAGCACCGGGGTGCCCAGCAGCAAGGAGGCGAGCAGCACCGGCAGGCAACTGGGCGGCAGGCCCAGCATCAGCGCCAGCAATGGTGCCAACAATACCAGCGCCAACCCGGAAAAGATCCAGTGCGCCAGCACCTTGGCCAGCACCAGAATGGCCAGCGGATGCGGCGAAAGCACCCACTGCTCGAGCGAGCCGTCCTCGAAATCACTGCGAAACAACCCGTCCAGCGACAACAATACCGCCAGCAAGGCCGCTACCCAGACCAGTCCTGGCGACAAGGTTTGCAACAATTGTGTCTCGGGCCCCACCGCCAGCGGGAACAGGGCGACGACAATGGCGAAGAACACCAGCGGGTTGGCCAGCTCCGCCGGGCGGCGGAACAACAGCCGCGCCTCGCGGCGCAACAGAAGGAGGAATACGCTCATGCCGCCCATTGTCCCAGGTTCAGCTCGCGATAGCCGGATGGCTTGCGTTCGAGCGTATGGTGGGTGGTCAGCACCACGGTACCACCCTGCTCGCAGTGCGCTGCAAGGTGGGCTTCCAGTTGCGCCACGCCCTGCTTGTCGAGGGCAGTGAACGGTTCGTCGAGGATCCACAGCGGCGGGCTGTCCAGGTACAGCCGGGCCAGGGCCACGCGGCGCTGCTGGCCGGCAGACAAAGTATGACAGGGCACGTCCTCGAAACCGCGCAGGCCGACGGCCTCCAGCGCCTTCCAGATCGCCTCGCGGTTGGCCGGGCGGTGCAACGCGCAGAGCCAGGCAAGGTTCTCTTCGGCGCTGAGCAGGTCCTTGATCCCGGCGGCATGGCCGATCCACAGCAGGATGCTGGCCAGAGCATGGCGTTGTTCGGCCAACGGCTGGCCCCCCAGCAGGATCTGCCCGGCGGTGGGTTGCATGAGCCCGGCCAGCAGGCGCAACAGGCTGGTCTTGCCGCTGCCATTGGGGCCGGCTACCTGCAGCATGTCGCCAGGGTGCAGTTCGAAGTGCAGGTGCTCGAACAGCAGCCGCCAGTCGCGCTCGCAGGCCAGGCCCGCGGCTTGGAGGTGAAGGGTCACGGTATCGCCTTATGCAGTCTGTGTCTCAAGTCGCATCAACCCTTGCCGTTATACTGGCAATGGCGAGCGAGCGGCATTATTGCACGCGTCACCGCACTGCCAAGAGGGCTGGTTCGACAGGTTGTATACAATCATGACTGAAATCAATAGTCTCAGCACACAAACCGCGGTAAGCGCCCAAGCGACACGGGTTGCGATGACCGGCGAGATGCTGCGCCTGCTGCAGGCCCAACCCGGCCTGCTGCCGCCTGGAGAAACCGCCAAGGCCGAGGTCATCACCCTGCGCCAGGTCGGCCAGGAATTCCAGATGCTGCTGCGGCTTGCCCAGGCCAACGGCAACCAGACACAAGTACTGACCACTGCCAGCCAGCCCATGCCGCCCGGCAGCCAGATCCTGGTCAGCCAGCCCGAGGCCAACCGCCTGGCGCTAATGGTGCAACAAGCCACTGCCAGCAACATCGCCACCCTGACCCAGCTCGACACCCGGCAGATGCCGGTCGGCACCTTGCTCCAGGCCAAGGTTCTGACCAGCCAGGCCTTGTCGCAGGGCCCTGGCCTGCCCGCGACCTTCCGTTCACTGGTGAGCCTGCTCAACAGCAGTCAGGCAGGTGCCACCCTGGCCATTGACAGCCCTCGACAGCTCCCCGTGGGCAGCCTGCTGAGCGCGCTGGTGCAGGGGGAGCAGGCGCTGCGTTTCGTGCCCCTGAGTGGCCGACAGGACCAGTTGGCCGTTACCCAGCACCTGTCGACCCAGCAGGGTCTCCAGGCTTCGCTGCCAGGCGTGCTCGCCAGCCTGCAACGAATCGCCAGCAGTCCCGATGCGCCCCCCGAGTTGCGCGCCAGCGCCGAGCGCCTGCTCACCAACCTGCCGGATGCCCGACAGATGGGAGACGCCAAAGGCCTGGCGCAGGCGCTCAACAACAGCGGAACGTTCTTCGAGTCCAAGCTTCTCGGCGGGCAGGCGAGCAGTATCGCGCCCGATCTCAAGGCTCAACTGGTCAAGCTGGTGGCCCAGGCACTGCCCGGTACCCCCGGACACCTGCCGCTGGCCACCGCGACCATCGCCCAGGCCTTGCCAGGCCTGGCCCGCAGCGCCCTGGGCATGCTTGGCCAGGTCAGCCCGCGACCACTGCCCAGTGCATTCCCCCTGCCCTCACGCCTGCTGCAGAAGCTGGAAAGCGAAGGCGATCTGCAACAATTGCTGCGCCTGGCCGCCGCCGCCATCTCCCGATTGCAAAGCCACTCGCTGTCCAGCCTGCAACAGAGCGGCACGCTCGAGAACGGCAATCAGCAGACCACCTGGCAAACCGAAGTACCGGTACGCCATGGCCAGGAATTCGTGCCCCTGCAGGTCAAGCTACAGCGCGAGGAAACCCCGGAACAGCAGGCCGAGCGGGAACGAGAACAGTCTGAACCGCTGGAAGCCCTGTGGCGTGTCGAGCTGGCCTTCGACCTCGCGCCACTGGGCCCATTGCAGGTACAGGCGCAACTGCTCCAGGGCCGGCTGTCAGGCCAGCTCTGGGCGCAACAGGAACGCACCGCGCGCCTGATCGACAGCCAGCTTGGCGCCCTGCGTGAGCGCCTGCTGGCCCGCGGTCTGGATGTGGGCGACCTGGAATGCCACCCGGGTATTCCGCCTCAGGGGCCACGCACACGCCTCGAACAACGCTGGGTGGATGAGACCGCATGAAGCACAAGCAACCGCGCCAGGCCATCGCCCTGAGCTACGACGGCCAGCAGGCCCCGACCCTGAGCGCCAAGGGCGACGACGAATTGGCCGAAGCCATCCTCGCCCTGGCCCGCGAGCATGAAGTGCCGATCTACGAGAACGCCGAGCTGGTACGGCTGCTGACGCGCCTGGAGCTGGGCGAACAGATCCCCGAGGCGCTGTACCTGACCATCGCCGAGATCATCGCCTTTGCCTGGCAGCTGCGTGGCAAGGTACCCCCTGGCTTCAGCGATGAGCCCAGCGCACCACGGGACGTGACTCCGGTAGCCGCGCTACTGCCACCGGGCGGCACTGATAATTAGCTACCGCCCCCTGCGTGCATAAGCCATTCAGCCTTGCCATTCCCATAAATGAGCAAGGTGAACAAAATGCCCACAAGCCGCATCAACGCCGCCGGCGTTCAGTACGTTGTCGACCACCTGAGCCATGTGCCGCGCCCGGATCTCGAAGCCAGCCGGGCAATTCAGCAATGGCTGGCACAACAGGGCCATGACCTGGCCGCTGCGCAGATCGACGTCGTCACCCTGCACTACCGCCCCGATGGACCGAATCGCTACCTTGCCGCGGTTACCCAACGCATGAGTTTGCCCCAGGCGGTACTGAGCAACTGGCAAGGTGAATCCAACAACAACCTGTTCGGCAGCCTGTTTGGCAACCCGTGGGCCGGCACCATGCCCGATCGTCCGCTACGCCTGGTGGAAACACTGCCAGCCCCCGCCTTCAATCACAACGGTGCCGCCTTCGAGGTGTTCAACGGTTTGTTCCGCCGTACCACGCCACAACGCTATGACACCTCGACTCACCTGCCGATAGCCGCAGAAGCTTTCCAAAGGTTCATAGAAGACCTGGACTTCCATACACCCTTCAAGACCCAGCTAGACCGATACTGGAACGAACATCTGCAAGACCACAGGCTTGCCTGCAAGCTCAATTTCATAGCGGCCTGTAACAAGCAGGTCGGCGAAGGCAGCCTCAGCGAGGCGGCCAGGACGCTCATCTGGCAAGCCGCCGGGTTGCTACCCTGCAGCAGGCAGCTGCACAGGAGTACGCTGAACATCTACGGCTACGCCGCTACCGACCTGTTATATCTGAACGACCCTGCCAGCGACCTGACCGTACTCTACATGCCCGGTAACAGCTCGCCATTGCTGGAGTTCAACAGCAAGACGCTTATGAAGGACTGGGTTGGCCGCCAGTGCCAGGATCCGGCAAAGCGCCACGCCTTTAAACAGTACTTCCGACTGGCCGACCGCCCGCAAGGCGTCGACTTCAGCGGCCTGGAAACCGCCCTCGATGGCCTGGCCGACTACCCGGCCCGTCACCCATTGCCCCCCGAACACGGCTACTTCAATGATGACGGCACCTGGCCGCCACGGACCTATGTCGACTATCGGCCCGGCAAATACAACCCAAGGCTTGAAGGCGACCTTTTCCAGGCACTGGCCGAGCGTCAGCGCCAACGCAGTTACGACGATGCCGACTTTCTCATCACCCGCGACAGCCAAGTCAGCAAAGCCCGCTGGATCGGCTATCTGACCACCACACTCAACCTGCTGGCACCGTTGTGTCTCGTGGTGCCGGGCCTTGCCCCGCTGCTGGCCCTGGGCGGCGTCGTACAGTTGGGCCTAGGGCTCGACCAGGCGATCAACGGTCGGACACTGCAAGAGAAGGAAGCCGGTGTCGGGAACATCACCTGGGGCCTGTTCAATGCCGCGCCATTGGCAATCGCTGGCGCCCGTGGAGCCAAGGCGCTGTTCGCATTCAAAAGCGAGGGCTTCGTCCCGCCAACGCGCCTGAACGAACAGATCGGTTACCCATTGAGCCCGAGCACCCCACCCCGCTTTCCAGCGCCTGAGGGTGCCCGCTATTTCCACACACCCGACTCGATCCTGCCGCTGCCGGACGGCGATCAGGCCATCACCGACTCCGTTGTACGAACGCCGCTCTACAACGGCGAACCCGACAACCTCGATGTGAGTATCCATGGCTACAACAATCGTGTGGTCTACGACATCGAGCGCGATGTCTTCATTCAAGAGGATGAGCTCAACGAGATCGATCCAGTCGGTTACATTGCCCAGGCAGGCAGCAAGGACCTGGTGCCGGCACCCTCCACCCGTTCAGTCACCAACACCATGCGCACCCGTAGCCTGCGCGCGCTGGGGATCGATCTTCCATTGCCGGTGGAAGTACCGATGCAAGCCGCGGACAGCCACCCCATCCCGAAGAGGATCAATTGCCTCTGGGTGGGCGACAAAGTCATCAACCCTGAACTGCTGACCAACCTGGGCAAGAATGCCGCACGGCTCAAGGACAGTGACTATTCTCTGCGCCTGTTCCTTTCGCGCGCCAACCCCGACGTCTACGCCGAAAACCAGTGGCTGCTCGCTGCGCAAGCACCAGGGCTGCAGGTTCTGCCGCTGGAAGAGCAAGCCTTCTTCAGAGCGTTTCGCCAGAGCAAGTACTTCGCCCAATATGATGCAGCGCTGGATGGCAATGGCGGTATCGCCAGCAACTACGCCTCGGCATCCGACGTGTTGCGCTACCCTATGCTGCACCACGAAGGGGGCTTGTACATGGATGTGGACGATACCCTGCTGAGCCAAGGGGACCGTCCGCAGCTAATCAATGGGCAACCGGCGGAGAGCCCCAACGAAGCCATCGACCAGGTTGAATTGAGCACTACACCCGATGGCTTGCTGCTGGCGCCCCCGATGTCCAACGAAAAGATGGGCATGAACTGCCTTTACAACACCAGCCTGATCGGCAGCCACCCTGGCAACCCCACCCTCGAGGCGATTTCCGAAGAAATGCATGCCCGCTTCCAGACCAACTCGGACTTCTACGACAGCAAGCCCAGCCTGGCCGATGACCCGGCCAACTTCTATCGCTATGCCAACCGCCTCAGCCGCATGACCGGCCCAGCCTTGCTCAGCGATGTGGTCGACCGCCACTTGCCGGCGCTGCGCACCTTGCGCCAGATCATCAATCTGTACGCCATGCCGCGGATCAACGCCTACCAGTTCATCGACCTGCAACGTGGCAAGGAGGCCATACGCACGCTGCTGCCGCTGAACCGTTTCGCCCAGGTCGGCGGCAATCATTCCTGGAGCAAATAATCAGTCGTACAGTGCGGGGGACTACCGCAAACAGTTATTGAATGGCCCTGTATCGCGAGCAGGGTGCGCAACAATGATTGCCAGTCGTCGTGATTTGAAAGCCCAAAAAAACAGGGCGACTTTCATCGCCCCGTTCATCACTCGCCGCGGTGCAGCTTGCTCATCAACTGCGCCTCGGCCTGGGTCAACCCGCAGGTCTGGGTCAGCTCCTCGACGCTGGCACCCATCCCCACCAGCTTGGCGGCCTGGGCGAAGGTGACGCTGTTGGGGTCGCGCTGCTCGAGTTGCTGGAGCTTCTCGGGCAGCGGCGCCACCACCGCACGCAGTTCATGGATCGCCTCGCCCATGCGCACGGTGCCGTTCTGGTAATCGTCCAGGCGTTTGGCGAGGTCCTTGATGCGCTGGTCACGCAGCGCATCGCCCTGCGCCTGCTGGGCGGCCAGCTCGCGCTGGCGCTTGCTGTAGTTGAGAAAGAACCACAGGCTCAGTGCCCACAGCAGCGCCAGGAAGATGACAGCAACCTCGAAGATCAACTCAGATGTTCTCCAGCTCGGACCACTCTTCCTCGGTCATCATCTTGTCCAGCTCGACCAGGATCAGCAGCTCGCCATTCTTGTTGCACACGCCCTGGATGAACTTGGCCGATTCTTCGTTGCCGACGTTCGGCGCAGTCTCGATCTCCGACTGGCGCAGGTACACCACTTCAGCGACGCTGTCGACGAGGATGCCGACCACCTGCTTGTCCGCCTCGATGATGACGATACGGGTGTTGTCGGTGACTTCGCTCGACATCAGGCCGAAGCGCTGGCGGGTGTCGATCACCGTCACCACATTGCCGCGCAGGTTGATGATGCCCAGCACATAGCTGGGGGCACCCGGTACCGGGGCGATCTCGGTGTAGCGCAGGACTTCCTGCACTTGCATGACATTGATGCCGTAGGACTCGTTGTCCAGACGGAAGGTTACCCACTGCAGGATCGGATCTTCGGAACCTTGTGCAGACGACTTTTTCATTCCCCTAGCCCTCAAAATCCGCCATTGGCGGTGTGCTCTGTGTTGCCGCGGCAGTAGCGGCGTTGATTCAGTTGTGTTTGGTGTTCATCTGCTTGACCGCGCCACTGGCGATCAGCTCGGCCAGCTCGGCAACATCGAGCAGCGCGCACATGTGTTCGATTACCGTGCCGGCCAACCAGGGGCGCTGGCCGCGCTGGCTGCGCCACTTGATCTCGCTCGGATCCAGGCGCAGCGAGCGGCTGACCTGGTGTACCGCCAGCCCCCATTCGTAGCCCTGGACCGAAATGACGTATTGCAAGCCCTGGCGAAAATCGTCCCGGTAGCGGTCGGGCATGACCCAGCGGGCGGTATCCAGTACCTTGAGGTTGCCCGCCTGGCAGGTAAGGATGCCGAGGAACCAGTCCGGCTGGCCGAACAGTGGCGTCAGCTCCTGACCGGCCAGGGTATAGATCGACCCCAGGCACACCAGCGGTACCGCCAGGGTCAGCCCGGCGACATCGAACAGCAGGCATTCGAATGGCTCGGCGGCCCACTCCGGGCGCCCGTCGACCGTGGCCGGTGGTGTCGGCGCGGCAGGCGCCGCCGGCACGTGCAGTTCCACCAGTGGCGCCGCCGGCTCGATGGCCGGGGGCTCGATCAACAGCGGAATGCTGGCCTCGGCCACCACCTCGCGCTCTACGACCGCCACCACCGGTTCCATGACAGGCGTGGCGGGCGGCAGCACGGTCGGCAGGACCTTGGCCTGCGGCTCGGCGAATGGGCGGGGCGCAGGCGCCGCTGGCGTGACCTGGCGCTGGGCATCGCGCGCCTGTTCCTCGCGGACCGCCGCTTCGAACTCATCGCCGGGAGCCTGCTCCACGGGCTGCGCGACAGGCGCATCCTGCGCGGGCGGCAACTCGAACGGCTCGGTGGCTTCCTGCAGCAATCCATCAAGGTAGGACTGCAAGGCCATCTGCGGCTTGCTGGTGATGTGCGGTGCCTGGTTCATCAGGCCACCTGCAGCGCGGAGCGATAAGTCAGCAGGTGCTTGAGCAGCGCCCGGTAGGCCACCACGCCACGGCTTTTGCCATCGAACTGCGAGGGCGTGACACCGTTGCGGCTGGCATCGCGCAGGCGCGTATCCACCGGGATGTAGCCCTGCCAGACTTGATCGCCATAGGTGTCGCGCAGCACTTTCAAGGTACCCAGCGAAGCTTGGGTGCGGCGGTCGAACAGGGTCGGCACGATCTGGTACGGCAACGCCTGCTTGCGCGAACGGTTGATCATGCCCAGCGTGCCGACCATGCGCTCCAGGCCCTTGACCGCGAGAAACTCGGTCTGCACCGGGATCACCAACTGCTGGCTGGCGGCCAGGGCATTGACCATCAGCACGCCCAGCAAGGGGGGGCTGTCGATCAGGGCGAAGTCGAAATCCTGCCACAGCTGCGCCAGACTCTTGGCGATCACCAGGCCCAGGCCACTCTGGCCCGGCGACTGACGCTCGAGCACTGCCAACGCGGTGCTCGACGGCAGCAGCGAGATACGCTCGTCACTGGTGGGTAGCAGCAGCTGACCCGGCAGCCCGTCGGGCACCGTGCCTTTGTGCAGGAACAGGTCGTAGCAGCTGTGCTCCAGCGCATCCGGGTTGTGCCCAAAATAGCTGGTCATCGAGCCGTGCGGGTCAAGGTCGACCACGACCACGCGCTTGCCCGCCTCGGCCAGCAGGCCGGCCAGGGCGATGGTGGTGGTGGTCTTGCCGACGCCACCTTTTTGATTGGCTACTGCCCAGACTCTCATCGTGCGTTGCTTCCTCCCGGTATGGCCGCCTGCCCTGCCGGGAACGGTGTGAAGTTCAGTGACGGGGATTTGACGAAATCAGCCCCCGGTCCTCGGTGCTGGCGAGGCTGGTGCACTTTGTGTGCCAGCCCGGCGCATCGCCGCATCCGGGGTGGCATTGGCGCTGCCGCTGCCGGTCAGGCTGCGACGCACCTCGAGGTTGCGCGAAATCACCAAGACCACGCGGCGGTTGCGCGCACGGCCTTCGGCAGTGTCGTTGCCGGTCACCGGCTGGTACTCGCCGTACCCCACCGAGGCCATGCGGGCCGGGTTGATCCCCTCCATGGCCAGCAGGCGCACGATGCTTGCCGCCCGCGCCGACGAAAGCTCCCAGTTGGTTGGGTACTGCGCGGTGCGGATCGGCAGGTTGTCGGTGAACCCTTCCACATGCACTGGGTTGGCGAACGGCTTGAGGATCCTGGCCACCTTCTCGATGATCTCGAAGGCGACATCGCTGGGCATGGCGTCGGCACTGGCGAACAGCAACGAGGAATTGAGTTCGATCTCCACCCACAACTCGTTACCGCGCACGGTCATCTGGTCGGACTTGATCAGGTCGCCAAAGGCATCACGCACATCGTCGGTAATGGTCTTGAGCGGGTCGGCGCTGGTCTGGGCCAGGCCCGCATCGGTCTGCTCGCTGTCCTTGATCAGCGGCTCGGCCGGCTTGACGCTCAGCGGGCGCTCATCGCCGATCGGGATCGGCTTCATGCTGCGTTCGGGGTCGTTGAACACCCCGATCAGCGCCTGGGAAATCTGCTTGTACTTGCCTTCGTTGATCGACGAAATCGAGTACATGACCACGAAGAAGGCGAACAGCAGGGTGATGAAGTCGGCATACGAGACCAGCCAGCGTTCGTGGTTCTCGTGCTCTTCGACTTTGCGACGGCGGGCCATGGCTTACTCCATGAAGCCTTGCAGCTTCAGCTCGATCGAGCGTGGGTTCTCGCCTTCGGCGATCGACAGCAGGCCTTCGAGCAGCATCTCCCGGTAACGCGACTGGCGCAGGGTGATGGCCTTGAGCTTGTTGGCAACCGGCAGCAGGATCAGGTTGGCACTGGCCACGCCATAGATGGTGGCGACGAAGGCCACGGCAATGCCGTTGCCCAGCTGCGAAGGATCGGCCAGGTTGCCCATCACATGGATCAGGCCCATTACCGCACCGATGATGCCGATGGTTGGCGCGTAGCCGCCCATGCTCTCGAACACCTTGGCGGCCTGGATGTCACGGGACTCCTGGGTCAGAAAGTCGACTTCGAGGATGCTGCGAATGGCTTCCGGCTCGGCACCGTCGACCAGCAACTGCAGGCCTTTGCGCGCATAAGGGTCGGGCTCGGCGTCGGCCACGCCCTCCAGGCCCAGCAAGCCTTCCTTGCGCGCCGTCAGGCTCCAGTTCACCACCCGATCGATGCCTCCGGCCAGGTCGACCCGTGGCGGGAAGAAGATCCAGCGAATGATCTGCAGGGCACGCTTGAACGACGACAGTGGCGACTGCAGCAATGCCGCCGCCAGGGTACCGCCCAGCACGATCAGCGCCGCCGGGCCGTTGATCAGCGCACCGACGTGGCCACCCTCCATGAAGTTGCCGCCGACAATGGCGACAAACGCGAGGATCAGGCCGATCAGGCTCAACACATCCATCAGACGCACGCCTCGACCAGGTGCTTGCCGATCTCGTCCAGGCTGTAGACGGCGTCGGCAAGGTTGGCCTTGACGATGGCCATGGGCATGCCATAGATCACGCAGCTGGCTTCATCCTGCGCCCACACGGTGCTGCCACCCTGCTTGAGCAGGCGCGCGCCCTCGCGGCCATCGGCGCCCATGCCGGTGAGAACCACCGAAAGCACCTTGTCGCCGTAGGACTTGGCGGCGGAACCGAAGGTGATATCCACGCAAGGCTTGTAGTTCAGGCGCTCGTCGCCCGGCAGGATCTTCACCGTGCCACGGCCATCGACCATCATCTGCTTGCCACCCGGGGCCAGCAGGGCCAGGCCCGGGCGCAGCACGTCACCGTCCTCGGCCTCCTTGACGCTGATCTTGCACAGTTTGTCCAAACGCTCGGCGAAGGCCTTGGTGAAGGCAGCCGGCATGTGCTGGATCAGCACGATCGGCGCCGGGAAACCGGCGGGCAGTTGGGTCAGCACCCGCTGCAGCGCCACCGGGCCGCCCGTGGAGGTGCCGATGGCAACCAGCTTGTACGGCTTGCGCTTGGGCGCCGGCGAATGCGTGGCAGCCGGCGCAGCGGCGCGGGCCGGGGCGGCAGTGCGCGCAGGCGCGGTGCCGGCAAAGCTGCTGGCCGGGGCCTGGCTGCTGGCCGGCGCCGCGGCCGGGGCCGGGCTGGAATAGGCGCTGAAACGGCGGTTGCTGCGCGAGATGGTGTGGACCTTCTCGCAGAGCATCTGCTTGACCTTCTCCGGATTGCGCGAGATATCTTCGAAGTTCTTCGGCAGGTAGTCGACCGCACCGGCATCCAGGGCGTCGAGGGTGACGCGGGCGCCTTCATGGGTCAGCGAGGAGAACATCAATACCGGCGTCGGGCAGCGCTGCATGATGTGACGCACCGCGGTGATGCCGTCCATCATGGGCATTTCATAGTCCATGGTGATGACATCGGGCTTGAGCGCCAGCGCCTGGTCGATCGCTTCCTTGCCGTTGGTCGCCGTACCCACCACCTGGATCGTCGGGTCGGACGCGAGAATTTCCGAGACACGGCGGCGGAAGAAACCGGAATCATCCACCACCAGGACCTTGACTGCCATAAACACTCCGTTAGGCGGCGCACCCGCCTGGGCGCGCCACCGAAATCAAATACGCCGGGCGGCGTAACGCTTGAGCATGCTCGGGACGTCGAGGATCAGCGCGATACGGCCGTCACCGGTGATGGTCGCGCCGGACATGCCCGGGGTTCCCTGCAGCATCTTGCCCAGCGGCTTGATCACCACTTCTTCCTGGCCGACCAACTGGTCGACCACGAAGCCAATGCGCTGGGTGCCAACCGACAGGATCACCACATGACCTTCGTGCTGCTCCTCGTGCTCGTGGTCCTGGACCAGCCAGCGCTTGAGGTAGAACAGCGGCAGCGCCTTGTCGCGTACGATCACCACTTCCTGGCCGTCGACCACGTTGGTGCGCGACAGGTCGAGGTGGAAGATCTCGTTGACGTTGACCAGCGGGAAGGCGAACGCCTGGTTGGCCAGCATCACCATCAGCGTCGGCATGATCGCCAGGGTCAGCGGCACCTTGATGACGATCTTCGAGCCCTGGCCCTTGGCCGAGAAGATGTTGATCGAGCCGTTGAGCTGGGAAATCTTGGTCTTCACCACGTCCATGCCGACGCCGCGGCCGGACACGTCGGAAATCTCGGTCTTGGTCGAGAACCCCGGGGCGAAGATCAGGTTGTAGCAGTCCGACTCGCTCAGGCGGTCGGCCGCGTCCTTGTCCATCAGGCCCTTTTCCACGGCCTTGGCGCGCAGGATGCTCGGGTCCATGCCCTTGCCGTCATCGGAAATCGACAGCAGGATGTGGTCACCTTCCTGTTCGGCGGACAGCACCACCCGACCCATGCGCGACTTGCCGGAAGCCTCGCGTTCGTCGGGCATCTCGACGCCATGGTCGACGGCGTTGCGCACCAAGTGCACCAACGGGTCGGCCAGGGCCTCGACCAGGTTCTTGTCCAGGTCGGTTTCTTCGCCGACCAGCTCCAGGTTGATCTCTTTTTTGAGTTGGCGGGCCAGGTCGCGAACCAGGCGTGGGAAACGCCCGAAAACCTTCTTGATCGGCTGCATGCGCGTCTTCATGACTGCGGTCTGCAGGTCGGCGGTGACCACATCGAGGTTGGACACGGCCTTGGACATGGCCTCGTCACCGCTGTTGAGCCCCAGGCGCACCAGGCGGTTACGCACCAGCACCAGCTCACCGACCATGTTCATGATCTCGTCCAGACGCGCGGTGTCGACCCGCACGGTAGTCTCCGCCTCGCTGGCGCCATGCTTGTCGGCGGCCGGCGCCGGCGCCCGGGCCGGTGCGGCAGGCTTGGCGGCGGCTGGCGCGGAAGCAGGCGTCGGCGCAGGTTTGGCAACCGGCTTGGCTTCGGCCTTGGCCGCGACAGGCGCGGCGACGGCGGCGGCTGGCGCCTCGGCCACAACCGCCTCGCCAGAGAACTTGCCCTTGCCGTGCAACTGGTCGAGCAACGCCTCGAATTCGTGTTCGGTGATGCTCTCGTCAGCCGCCGCTGGTGCCGCGGTGGCTGCAGGCGCAGCGACGCCAGGCAATGCATCGACGGCGAAGGTGCCCTTGCCGTGCAACTGATCGAGCAGCGACTCGAACTCGTCGTCGGTGATCTCATCACTGGCAGGGGCAACGGCCGCTGGCTCACTGGCAGCGGCATCGGGCGAGAACTGGCCTTTGCCGTGCAGCTGGTCGAGCAACGACTCGAATTCGGCGTCGGTAATCTCGTCACCACCCGCGCTGACCTGCTCACCCTGCAATTGCTCGTGAACCTGGGCTTCAGCCTTGACTGCATCAAGCGAATCGAGCAGTTGCTCGAACTCGGTGTCGGTGATGTCGGGCTCGGCAGCCGGCGCTTCGGCGACAACAGCCACCTCGACCGGGGCCGGTTCGTCGGCGCCAGCGGGCTCGGCCAGGCGCGACAGCGCCGCCAGCAGCTCACGGGTGGCCGGCGTGACGTCGGTGCGCTCGCGCACCTGGCCGAACATGCTGTTGACCGTGTCGAGTGCTTCGAGCACCACGTCCATCAGTTCCGCGTCGACCCGGCGCTCACCTTTGCGCAGGATGTCGAACACGTTCTCGGCAATGTGGCAGCACTCCACCAACTCATTGAGCTGAAGGAAGCCGGCGCCCCCTTTTACAGTGTGGAAACCGCGGAAAATCGCGTTGAGCAGGTCCGCATCATCGGGCCGGCTTTCCAGCTCGACCAATTGCTCGGACAGTTGCTCGAGGATTTCGCCGGCTTCTACCAGGAAATCCTGAAGGATTTCTTCATCGGCGCCGAAGCTCATTAAACGTGCTCCTTAAAAACCCAGGCTGGACAACAGATCGTCGACATCGTCCTGGCTGGACACGACGTCTTCACGCTTATCGGCATGAATCTGCGGACCTTCACCCCGAGTCGGATGTTTTTCTTGATCTTTTTCAGCACGCAGCTGCTGGTGGTCATGTTCGATACCGGCAAAGCGGTCGACCTGGCTTGCCATCAGCACGAGCTTGAGCAGATTGCTTTCGACTTCGGTGACCAGGGTGGTCACCCGTTTGATCACCTGGCCGGTGAGATCCTGATAATCCTGGGCCAGGACAATATCGTTGATATGGCCGGCGACCTTCTGATTACCTTCGGCGCTGTGCGTCAGGAAACTGTCCACACGCTTGACCAGCTCACGGAACTCCGGCGCCGCCACTTCGCGACGCATGAAGCGCTGCCAGTCGGCGGACAGGCTCTGGGCCTCGGCGGCGAGGTCGTTGAGCACCGGGGTGCACGCCTCCGCCAGGTCCATGGTGCGGTTGGCCGCACCTTCGGTCAGACGGACCACGTAGGAGAGGCGCTCGGCGGCATCGGTAATCTGCGACACTTCCTCGGCCTGCGGCATGGCCGGGTCGATCTGGAAGTTGACGATTGCACTGTGCAGTTCGCGGGTGAGCTTGCCGACTTCCTGGTACAGCCCGCGGTCGCGGGTCTGGTTCAGTTGGTGGATCAGCTGCACCGCCTCACCGAAGCGGCCGCGCTCCAGGCTCTCGACCAGCTCCTGCGCATGCTTCTTCAGGGTTGATTCGAACTCACCCAAAGAGTTGTTGGTTGACTCCATTGCGCCCCCCAGACGTGACTCAGCCGTTGACGCGTTCGAAGATCTTTTCGATCTTTTCTTTCAGCGCCAGGGCGGTGAAAGGCTTGACCACATAGCCGTTCACGCCGGCCTGGGCAGCTTCGATGATCTGCTCGCGCTTGGCTTCCGCGGTGACCATCAGCACCGGCAGGTGCTTGAGGCGCTCGTCGGCGCGAACGGCGCGCAGCAGGTCGATACCAGTCATGCCCGGCATGTTCCAGTCGGTCACCAGAAAGTCAAAATGCTCGCTGGTGAGCATCGGCAGTGCCGTGTTGCCGTCATCAGCTTCCTTGACGTTGGTGAACCCCAGGTCACGCAACAGGTTCTTGATGATCCGCCGCATCGTCGAAAAGTCGTCAACGATGAGGATTTTCATGTCTTTGTTCAATTAGACCTCCAAGCAGTCTTAAACGCGCTCGGCGCCGAGCGCGCGCTCAATCAATTCGGCACTACAAAAAAAACGACTGCACTGAACCCGGGTTCAACGTGCCCGCCACTCCCCAAGGCGGCTGCGCAAACGCGCGGCGCACTGGCTGTGCAACTGGCTGACACGCGATTCGCTGACCCCCAGCACCTCACCGATTTCCTTGAGGTTCAGCTCTTCGTCGTAGTACAGCGCCAGGACCAGGCGTTCGCGCTCCGGCAGGTTGGCGATCGCATCGGCCAGCGCAGCCTGGAAGCGCTCGTCTTCCAGGTCACGCGCCGGCTCCAGCTGGCCGCTGGCTCCGTCCTCGTGCAGCCCTTCATGTTCGCCGTCCTGCAGCAGATCGTCGAAACTGAACAGGCGGCTGCCCAAGGTGTCATTCAAAATCCCGTAGTAATCATCGAGACTCAATTGGAGTTCGGCAGCAACCTCGTGATCTTTAGCGTCGCGGCCAGTCTTTGCTTCGACACAGCGGATCGCGTCACTGACCATGCGCGTATTGCGGTGTACCGAACGTGGCGCCCAATCGCCCTTGCGCACCTCGTCGAGCATGGCGCCGCGAATACGGATACCGGCGTAGGTTTCGAAACTGGCACCCTTGCTGGCATCGTATTTGTTGGCCACTTCCAGCAAGCCGATCATCCCGGCCTGGATCAGATCCTCGACCTGGACGTTGGCCGGCAAGCGCGCCAGCAGGTGATAGGCGATACGCTTGACCAACGGCGCATAGCGTTCGATCAGCTCGTACTGCGCATCCTTGGCGGCCTTGCTGTACATCTTGAAACCGCTCGCGTTCATAGCACCGGCCCTGCACTGGTGGGCTGCACCAGGCGCTCGACAAAGAATTCCAGGTGCCCACGCGGGTTGGCAGGCAGCGGCCAGCTGTCGACCTTCTGCGCGATGGCCTTGAACGCCAGCGCGCACTTGGACCGAGGGAAGGCCTCATAGACCGCCCGCTGCTTCTGCACGGCCTTGCGCACGCATTCGTCGTAAGGCACGGCACCGACGTATTGTAGGGCGACGTCGAGGAAGCGGTCCGTGACCTTGGTCAACTTGGCGAAAAGGTTGCGGCCTTCCTGCGGGCTCTGGGCCATGTTGGCCAGCACACGGAATCGATTCATCCCGTAATCGCGGTTGAGCAGCTTGATCAGCGCATAGGCGTCGGTGATCGAGGTCGGCTCGTCGCACACCACCAGCAGCACTTCCTGGGCGGCGCGAACGAAACTGACCACCGAGTCACCGATACCCGCAGCCGTGTCGATCACCAGCACATCGAGGTTGTCGCCGATGTCGCTGAAGGCCTGGATCAGGCCGGCGTGTTGCGCGGGCGCCAGGTGCACCATGCTCTGCGTGCCGGAGGCCGCCGGGACGATGCGCACACCACCCGGCCCCTGCAACAGCACATCACGCAGCTCGCAACGGCCTTCGATCACGTCGGCGAGGGTGCGCTTGGGCGTGAGCCCCAACAGAACGTCGACATTGGCCAGGCCCAGGTCGGCATCCAGCAACATCACCCGGCGGCCGAGTTCGGCCAGCGCCAGGGACAGGTTCACTGAAACGTTAGTCTTGCCGACGCCACCTTTGCCACCGGTCACGGCGATCACCTGTACGGGATGCATGCTACCCATGTCTGTTCTTTACCTTGTCTCGCTTGGACCCAGGCCACATGAGGGGCTGAACATTCAAGGCCACGGTCCGGCCGGGCAACCCCATGATGTAGGTACTTTGCACAGTATTCACCCTCAACCCGCGCGCTTGCCAGGGTTGTGGTACAGATCAGCGAACATGTCGGCCATGGCCTCGTCGCTGGGCTCTTCCTGCAATTGCACACTGACTGCGCGGCTTACCAACTGGTGCTTGCGCGGTAGCTGCAGGTCGTCGGGAATGCGCGGCCCATCGGTCAGATAGGCCACCGGCAATTCATGACTGATTGCCAGGCTCAGCACTTCGCCGAGGCAGGCCGTTTCGTCGAGTTTGGTCAGGATGCACCCGGCCAGGCCGCAGCGCTTGTAGCTATGGTAGGCGGCGGTGAGCACCTGCTTCTGGCTGGTGGTCGCCAGCACCAGGTAATTCTTTGCGGCGATGCCGCGCCCGGCCAGGGTCTCGAGCTGCATGCGCAGCGCCGGGTCGCTGGCCTGCAGGCCGGCGGTGTCGATCAGCACCACACGTTTGCGCAGCAGCGGCTCCAGGGCCTGGGCCAGCGACTCGCCCGGGTCGACGTAGGTGACCGGCACATTGAGGATGCGGCCCAGCGTCTTGAGCTGTTCCTGGGCGCCAATGCGGAAGCTGTCCATGCTCACCAGCGCCAGGTTGTTCGCGCCGTACTTGAGCACATAGCGGGCGGCCAGCTTGGCCAGCGTGGTGGTCTTGCCCATGCCAGCCGGGCCGACCATGGCGATCACTCCGCCCTCCTCGATCGGTTCGATCTCGGGCACGTCGATCATCCGCGCCAGGTGCGCCAGGACCATGCGCCAGGCATGGCGTGGTTCTTCGATCCCGGCAGTGAGGTCGAGCAGTTCGCGGGCCAGGCCACCGGAAAGGCCGAGGCGCTGAAGCCGGCGCCAGAGGTTGGCCTGCTGCGGCTTGCTGCCTTGCAGCTGGCTCCAGGCGAGCGAACCGAGCTGGACTTCAAGCAGCTCGCGCAAGCCGGTCAGTTCGAAACGCATGGCATCGAACAGACGTGGATCAACGGGTGCCGAGGCTGGCGCGGCAACCGGCGCGGGCTCGTCGACATGAGGCTCGATCAGCGGCTCCGAGGCGGTCAGCGGCTGCCCGGCGAACAATTGCCGGTTGCCGCCTTCGACGGCATCGCCACGCCCGGTCAGTTCGGCCTGGGCGGTAACGATGCGCGACTGGGTCTTGCGCAGCTCGTCTTCGAGCTCTGCGTTGGGCACGCGCGGGGCCAGGGCGGACAGCTTGTAGTCCAGCGCAGCCGTCAGCTCGACACCGCCGGCAATGCGCCGGTTGCCGATGATGGCGGCGTCGGAGCCGAGCTCATCCCGGACCAGCTTCATGGCCTGACGCATATCGGCGGCAAAAAAACGCTTAACTTGCATAACCCACTACCTCAGCCGTTCGGGCCCACGGTGGCAACGATGGTGACTTGCTTGTTGTCAGGTATTTCCTGATACGCCAAAACATGCAAATTCGGTACAGCCAGGCGGCCGAAGCGCGACAGCATGGCGCGGATCGGGCCGGCTACCAGAAGGATGGCCGGCTGGCCCTGCATTTCCTGGCGCTGGGCTGCCTCGATCAACGAACGCTGAAGCTTTTCGGCCATGCTCGGCTCAAGAAGAACACCATCTTCCTGACCCTGCCCGGCCCTTTGCAGACTATTGAGCAAGATCTGTTCCAACCTTGGCTCCAAGGTGATCACAGGCAGCTCGGACTCAACGCCGACAATGCTTTGCACGATGGCGCGGGACAACCCGACGCGCACCACCGCCACCAGCGCGGCGGTATCTTGACTCTTCGCCGCGTTGTTGGCGATGGCTTCGGCAATGCTGCGGATGTCACGCACCGGCACCTGTTCGGCGAGCAGTGCCTGCAGGACCTTGAGCAGGCCCGACAAGGAAATGACGCCCGGCACCACCTCCTCCGCCAGTTTCGGCGAGACCTTGGCCAGCACCTGCAGCAGTTGCACCACCTCCTCGTGCCCGATCAGTTCGTGACAGTGCTTCTGCAGTATCTGGTTGAGGTGGGTGGCGACCACGGTGCTGGCGTCCACCACCGTATAGCCCAGCGATTGCGCCTGGGCACGCTGACCGACATCGATCCATACTGCCTCCAGGCCAAATGCCGGATCTCGTGAGGCGATGCCGTTGAGGGCACCGAACACCTGGCCCGGATTGATCGCAAGCTCCCGATCCGGGTAGATCTCGGCCTCGGCCAGAATCACACCCATCAGCGTCAGGCGGTAGGCGCTGGGCTGCAGGTCGAGGTTGTCGCGGATATGCACGGTGGGCATGAGGAAGCCCAGGTCCTGGGAGAGCTTCTTGCGCACGCCCTTGATGCGCGCAAGCAACTGCCCCCCTTGATTGCGGTCGACCAACGGAATCAGGCGGTAGCCAACCTCAAGGCCGATCATGTCGATTGGGGTGACATCGTCCCAGCCCAGTTCCTTGGTTTCCATGGCACGCTGCGGCGAAGGCAACAGGTCCTGCTGGCGCTCGGCCTCCTGCTGGGCCGCGACCTTGGTCTTTTGCTGCTTTTTCCAGAGCAGGTAGGCGCCACCGCAGGCCACCCCGCCCAGGCCCAGGAAGGCCATGTGCGGCATGCCCGGCACCAATCCCATGACAATCATCAACCCGCCAGACACCGCCAGCGCCTTGGGCGAATCGAACATCTGACGGTTGATCAACTTGCCCATGTCCTCGGAGCCCGAGGCGCGGGTGACCATGATCGCGGCGGCGGTGGACAGCAGCAGCGAGGGCAGTTGCGCCACCAAACCGTCACCGATGGTCAGCAAGGCATAGACCTTGCCGGCGTCGCCGAAGCTCATGCCGTGCTGGAGCATGCCGATGAGCATGCCGCCGATGAGGTTGATGAAGAGGATCAGCAGGCCGGCGATGGCGTCACCGCGCACGAACTTGCTGGCACCGTCCATGGAACCGTAGAACTCGGCTTCCTGGGCAACTTCGCTACGCCGCGCCTTGGCCTGGGCCTGGTCGATGAGGCCGGCGTTGAGGTCGGCGTCGATGGCCATCTGCTTGCCGGGCATAGCGTCGAGAGTGAACCGGGCGCTCACTTCGGAGATACGCCCAGCACCCTTGGTCACCACCACGAAGTTGATGATCATGAGGATGGCGAAGACCACGGCACCGACGACATAGTTGCCGCCGATCACCACTTCACCGAAGGCCTGGATCACCTTGCCCGCGGCGCCATGGCCTTCCTGGCCGTGCAGCATGACCACACGGGTGGACGCGACGTTCAGCGCCAGACGCAACAGGGTCGCCACCAGCAAGATCGTCGGGAAGGCTGCGAAGTCCAGGGGACGCAGCGCATAGACGCAGACGAGAAGCACCACGATCGACAGGGCGATGTTGAAGGTGAAGAACACATCGAGCAGGAACGGCGGTATCGGCAACATCATCATTGCCAACATCACCAGCAGCAGCAGCGGCACGCCGAGATTGCCCCGACCGAGGCCGGCCAGGTTGTTACGGGCGCTGCTGATTAACTGAGTGCGATCCACCGCGATTCCTCTTCAAGCAAAACTTTGACGCCCAAGGGGCGCTCGGGCGTGGCTCTGCAAGAAGCTTTCCAACTTTGCTCGCCTGGAGCTTTTGTTACATGTACCGACCTCTTCGCGGGCAGACCCAGCGGAAGAGGCAAGATTTCTTCAGCGGCTCCCTGCTGCTCGCTGTTGCCAGGCCATGACGGAGCTGATCACGCAAGCCGCAGCTGTGCGGCTTCCCAACTGAAAGCTCTTCATCACGAGCCTCCACGCAAAGCGGCCCACAGCGCGCCCTCACATGCCACTGCAAAGAAGCCCGATGCACTGCATCGGGCATATTGAGAGGTGGCGACCTACCTGAGAAGGTGTAGACCTCATATCAAGATCAGAAAACTGTTACATTCATTCAACAGCAGATTATTGATAAGCGCTCATGACCAGCCCACCCGTGCCAACGATGGCAGCTGAGTACCTCCACTTCTTTTTTCTTCACCACGGAAATCAGGATTCAACACACTAAAGTCCAGAACATAGGCTGTACCAGCGGGGTAGTAGTTATCGCCGGACCACAGCAAGGGTTGAGTCCACCCAAGAATAGTAGCCACGCTCTTAGTAACGTCATCGTTTCTGTACTGCTCCCAGAACGACTGCATCTGCAAGACCGAGAGTGAGTGAAACTCCGGGCGGCTTCCGTGGAATACATGCCCGGTCCACCACTGATTCGGGCGCACCTCAACCAGCCTGACGCCACTGAATGTAATTTTGTACTTTGCGACTTGCTGATTGGCATCGGTCACGCTGATTTCCGCCACACCGTTGTCCTGCGCAACTACCACGCCCTGACCATTAACCTTGGCAACCGCCTCGTTACTTGACGAGTAAGTGTAGGGCGGCTGGCCGCCACTGCCTTGCCGCTGATAAGAGCCCTTGGAATCGGCTGTTGGATGCAGAGGTGCTCGCCCCTTCAGGATGATGTACCTGAGGCTTGCCGTGATGCTGATGTCGGCGCCAAATGTCAAAGGGTGGCTGACCAAAGCGCCGGTAAGCGTGGCAACGGTTTTACTTGAGCGACTCCTGCCGGGCACCTCGTAATAGGCAGTCAGCTGCCCTGCCTCCAGGGCCAACCCGGAATTGCCGGGGACGTCGAACGTCAGGTCGGTGGACGACGACGCTACCGTTTCAACCCGCGTTCCAGAAAGCGTCGTTCCGTTGGTCGTCACCAAAGACCACTTCAACGTCACGACCTCCCCCACAAACAACCCAGAGGTCGCTACACGTACCGCCGTATTGGGCCCAGGCAAAGCAGCGAGCGCCACCGTGCCAAACGAAGGATTGACATCCAAGAACTGCGGGGCAGCTTGCGGGTTTTGAATGTTGTCGATGATGAACTCAGCACTGGGTGAAGGCTGACTCACATTGCCCACCTCATCCACGATTCTATAGTGGATGCCTACCGATGTGCGCCCAGCAAAACAGAGAAGCTCTTGGGGGGGGACGGTAAATACCACGGGCTGATTGACCTCCGCCGCTGTATCCAGACGCTTGCTCAGCGTTGCCCCCGGCATTTTCAGCTCCACCGTGTCCCATTGTTTCATCCCAGGGTAGGGAGCGACTGTAAAGGTAATGCCTTGCTGCAGCTCCACCCCACTGATTTCCCCGGGAATAAGCAACGCTGCAGTGACCAGAGCCAGGTTTTGCTGAACACCGGAGGGATCGACCGGGCCGCCGGGCGCCTGCAGATCGATTTTCACTTTCAATTTCGGTGTTAGTTCACTTACGTCAGTATCGGGGTTAGTGATACTCGCGTAGACCTCAACAATCCCTTCTACCACATCGGCCTTGGGAACTTTGACCTCGAGCAACCCGTGTGTATCGAAAGGAATCGTACCGGCGTAAACGACTGGAACAGAAGTAGCGTCAGCGCCCTCCAGCGTCAATTGGATAGGATAGCCTTCGACACTAGTCGGCGCTTCCAGCCACCAAACCAGTTGATCATCAGCATTCAACGCACTGGCATTAATACCCACCGGTGCATCCCCACTCGGCAAATCATGAACAAAGGCATCAGGAAAAATATACTTATAGCTAGAATTTGCAATTGGTGGCAGCAATTCATAAAAATGATCAAGCTCTGACTGGCGCGGCTTTCTGCTAAAGTTCATCATCAGACCCTCACATCCAAGTTAAGATAAATAATGATACCTAGCCATTTAAGCCTTACCCGGAGCTCTCCACAACTGACAAAAATACTAGGTATATTTCCCAGCATTAAATAACAAAGGGATGGGGACTGACACTGAAACGCTTTGGACTGTTCTCGCAGCCCCGTTTCAACCGGTCAAGCGTGCGCACGATTATGTTGCGCTATCAGCACATGGGCCAGTCAAAAAGCCTGCGTAGGCCTCACGGATTTCAGTTATCGCGGCGAAGATCTGGCGGAATCGGCAGGTCTTCTTTCAATGGCTCTGGCCGCTTGCCCCTGCCGGCGCGGTACTGGCGGATCTGGAACACATAGGCCAACACCTGTGCGACCGCCAGGTACAACCCCGCCGGAATCTCCTGCTCGATCTCGGTAGAGTAGTAGATGGCCCGCGCCAGGGCCGCCGACTCCAGTATCTGCACATTGTGCTCGGCACCGATCTCACGGATCTTCAGCGCGACAAAATCGGTGCCCTTGGCCACCAGCAACGGCGCCATCCCCCCCTTCTCAGGGTCGTACTGCAACGCCACCGCATAGTGAGTCGGGTTGGTGATGATCACATCCGCCTCAGGCACTGCGGCCATCATCCGCCGCTGCGACGCCTCACGCTGCAACTGCCGGATACGCTGCTTGACCTCAGGCTTGCCCTCACTGTCCTTGTACTCGTCCTTCACTTCCTGCTTGGTCATCTTCATTTTCTTGTGCGTCTGCCAAAGCTGGAACGGCACATCCGCCGCCGCAATCAACAGCAGCCCCGCCGCCATCCACAGCGCACTCCACCCCACCACCTGCACCGAGTGGATGATCGCCTGCTCGAGCGGCTCATTGGCAATGGCCAGCAACGCCTGACGGTCCGCCGACAGCACGACCAGGGCAACGATCAGGATCATGAAGAACTTGGCCATGGCCTTGACCAGCTCGGTCAACGCATTCAGCGAGAACATGCGCTTGATCCCCGACAGCGGGTTCATGCGGCTGAACTTCGGCTGCAGCAAGCTGCCCGAGAACAAGAACCCTCCCAGCGCAATGGGCGCCACGAATGAAATCACGAACAGCAGCAGCATTACCGGCTGCACAGCCCAGATGGCCATCTTGCCCGAGGCCAACAGGAATGCCGCCATGTAGCGCTCGTCGACCACCACCTCCCGGGTAAGGCTGAAATTCATGCGCATCAAGGCCATTAACGTCTCGGCCAGGTAGCCACCGAACGCCATCAGCGCACCCGCGCCGGCCAAGGTTACCGCGACGGTGTTCAGCTCCTTGGAACGGGCAATCTCCCCCTTTTCGCGCGAGTCCTTCTTGCGCTTGTCGGTGGGTTCCTCTGTCTTGTCCTGACCGCTCTCGCTCTCTGCCATGCTCAGCGCGCCCGTGCCAGCTCACGCAGCCACTGCAGCGCTTCGCTGGCCAGTGCCTGGTAATGGGAAAGAATATCGGCCAGGCCGATCCAGAAAATGATCAGGCCCAACACCAGTGTCAGCGGGAAGCCGATGGAGAAAATATTCAACTGTGGCGCTGCGCGGGTCATTACACCGAAGGCAATGTTGACCACCAGCAGCGACGCAATGGCTGGCAAGACAAGCAGCAACCCAGCCCCCAGCACCCAGCTCAAACGCCCCGCCATCTCCCAGAAATGGTTGACCACCAGGGCACTGCCAACCGGTAGCGTGGTAAAGCTCTCGGTGAGGATCTCGAACGCCACCAAGTGACCATTCATCAACAGGAACAACACGCTCACCAGCATCGTCATGAATTGGCTGACCACCGCCACGTTGACGCCGTTGGTCGGGTCCATCATGGAGGCGAACGCCATGCCCATCTGGATCGCAATGATCTGCCCCGCAATCACGAACGCCTGAAACAGCAGCTGCAGGGAGAACCCGAACAACGCCCCAACGATCACCTGTTCGCCGCACAACAGCACGCCGCGCAGGCTCAAGGGGTCAATCGGCGGCAACGGCGGAAGGGCCGGCACTATCACCACGGTAATGGCCAATGCCGCATACAGCCGCACCCGGGCCGGCAGCATCTTGGTGCCAAAGATCGGCATGGTCATCAGCAGCGCCGTCACCCGAAACAACGGCAGGATGAAGGTGGCCACCCAGGTACCGATCTGAGTATCGGTCAGCTCCAGCATGGCCGCGTCAACCGATCAACTGCGGGATGCTGGTGTACAGGCCAATGAAGTACTCCATGAACTTCTGCACAAGCCAAGGGCCGGCGATGATCAGCGTGACCAGCATCACCAACAGGCGCGGCAGGAAGCTCAGGGTCTGTTCGTTGATCTGCGTGGCCGCCTGGAACATTGCCACCACCAGGCCGACCAGCAGGCTCGGCACCACCAGGATAGCCACCATCATGGAGGTCATCCACAAGGCTTCACGGAACAGGTCGACTGCGACTTCAGGTGTCATGCAAGACTCTCCTTGGTGGCATCAGACACCGCCGAAACTGCCGGCCAGGGTACCCATGATCAGCGCCCATCCATCGACCAGCACGAACAGCATGATCTTGAACGGCAACGAAATGATCAGCGGCGACAGCATCATCATGCCCATGGCCATCAGCACACTGGCGACCACCATGTCGATGATCAGGAACGGGATGAAGATCATGAAGCCGATCTGGAACGCCGTCTTGAGCTCGGAGGTCACGAACGCCGGCACCAGGATCGTCAGCGGCACCTGATCCGGGCCTGCGATATCGGTGCGCTTGGACAGGCGCATGAACAGGTCCAGGTCGCTCTGCCGGGTTTGCGCCAGCATGAAGTCCTTCAACGGGCCCTGGGCCTTGTCGATGGCCTGCTGGGCCGTCATCTGCTCGGCCAGATAAGGTTGGATGGCATCCTTGTTCACTCGCTCGAACACGGGCGCCATGATGAACATGGTCAAGAACAGCGCCATGCCGGTGAGGATCTGGTTCGAGGGTGTCTGTTGCAGGCCCAGAGCCTGTCGCAGGATCGAGAAGACGATGATGATGCGGGTAAAGCTGGTCATCAGGATGACAAACGCCGGGATGAAGCTCAGCGCAGTCATGATCAGCAGAATCTGCAGGCTGACCGAATACTCCTGCTGCCCGTCCGCCCCATTGGACAGGGTGATGGCCGGGATGGACAACGGGTCGGCAGCCAGGGCCAGCGGTGCAGCCAGCAGCAGCGCCAGCGTCAACAGTAAGCGCAGTGCGCCGGTCATCACTTCTTGTCCTTCTGATCCTTGCCCATCAGCTCAAGCAGCCGCTGGGCGAATTCCGGCGTGGCCTGGCGCGCATCGGCGGGCACGTCGACAGGCTCGGCCAGCACATGCAACGCCTCGATGCTGCCAGGGGTATGGCCAATGAGAATCTGCTCCTTGCCCACCTGGATCAGCAGCAGCCGGTCGCGCGGGCCAATGGCACGAGTGCCGACGATCTCGATGACCGGAGCGCCCCGCTGCACCGAGCCCTGCATGCGCCGCAGCAACCAGGCCAGGAAAAAGATCAGGCCGACGACCACCAGCAGGCCGAATACGGTCTGCGCCAGCTGCGCGCCGAAGCCGCCAGGGGCAGGCGCCGCAGCCGGCACGGTTACCGGCTCGGCAGCGGCGATCACCACCTCACTGGCCAGCAACGTGCCAAGGGCCAGCATGGCCCGCACCATGCGCTTCACTCAGCGCAACTTCTTGATACGTTCGCTGGGGCTGATCACGTCGGTCAGGCGAATGCCGAACTTCTCGTTGACCACCACGACCTCGCCATGGGCGATCAGCGTGCCGTTGACCAGCACATCCAGCGGCTCGCCGGCGAGGCGATCAAGCTCGATCACCGAACCCTGGTTGAGTTGCAGCAGGTTGCGGATGTTGATTTCGGTGCTGCCCACTTCCATCGAGATGCTCACCGGAATATCCAGGATCACATCCAGGTTGGGACCTTCGAGGCTGACATTCTCGTTGGGCTTGGGGGAGCTTGCGAACTCTTCCATCGGCAGGCGGCCGGCGCCGGAGTCTGCAGCCAACAGCGCATCGATGTCGGACTGGCCGGCATCGCCGGTCTCTTCCAGGGCCGCAGCCCACTCATCGGCCAGGGCCTGTTCCTCTGGAGAGTTGATCTCGTTTTCGTTAGCCATGATTTCCTCGACAGGCATTCAATACGTTTAAGCGACCGGCACGCCGTCAGCGGCGCTCGATCGGGTCGATGATCTGCAGCGACAGGGTGCCCTTGTGCGATCCCAGCCGCGCCTTGAACGACGGCACGCCATTGGCGCGCAATACCAGGTGCTCCGGCAGTTCCACCGGGATCACGTCGCCTGGCTGCATGTGCAGGATGTCGCGCAGTTTGAGCTGGCGGCGGGCAACAGTGGCCGACAGCGGCACATTGACGTCCAGAACATCCTCACGCAGCGCCTTGACCCAGCGCTCGTCCTGGTCGTCCAGGTCGGACTGGAAGCCGGCATCGAGCATTTCACGCACCGGCTCGATCATCGAGTACGGCATGGTCACGTGCAGGTCGCCGCCACCGCCATCAAGTTCGATGTGGAAGGTCGAAACCACCACGGCCTCGCTGGGGCCAACGATGTTGGCCATGGCCGGGTTGACCTCGGAGTTGATGTACTCGAAGTTGACCGGCATGATCGCCTGCCAGGCTTCCTTGAGGTCGACGAAGCACTGGTCCAGGACCATGCGCACTACGCGCAGCTCGGTCGGGGTGAATTCACGCCCCTCGATCTTGGCATGACGGCCGTCGCCACCGAAGAAGTTGTCCACCAGCTTGAACACCAGCTTGGCGTCGAGGATGAACAGCGCGGTGCCGCGCAACGGCTTGATCTTGACCAGGTTCAGGCTGGTCGGCACGTACAGCGAGTGCACGTACTCGCCGAATTTCATCACCTGCACGCCGCCCACCGCCACGTCGGCGGAGCGGCGCAGCAGGTTGAACATGCTGATGCGGGTGTAACGGGCGAAACGCTCGTTGATCATTTCCAGGGTCGGCATGCGCCCCCGGACGATACGATCCTGACTGGTCAGGTCGTAGCTCTTGATGCTGCCGGGCTCGCCGGTGCTCTCGGTTTGTACCAGCCCATCGTCCACCCCATGCAGCAGGGCGTCGATCTCATCCTGGGACAGCAGGTCCTGCACGGCCATCTATGTGCTCCTACTGCAATACGAAATTGGTGAACAGCAGCTGGTCGACGACCGGCCTGCCGACTTCCTTCTGCGCCACTTCCTGGACCACCGCAGTAGCCTTCTGGCGCAGCATTTCCTGGCCGACCGGGCTCGCGGCGAGGGTGTCGAAACCCTGCCCGGAGAACATCATCACCAGGTTGTTGCGGATCACCGGCATGTGTACTTTCAGCGCCTCCAGGTCCGCTTGGCTGCGGCCCTGCATGGTGATACTCACCTGCATGTAGCGCTGGCGGCCATTCTGGTTGAAGTTGACGACAAAGGCCGGTGCCAGGGGCTCGTAGATCGCCGCTGGCTTGATGTTGCTCTGAGCTGCTTCAGGCGCCGGAGCCGACTCGCTCTTGTGCATGAAGAACCAGGTCGCACCCACCGACAGGCCGACTGCGAGAAGCAGCGCCAGCACCAACAGCAGGATCAGCTTGAGTTTGCCTTTAGTGGCGGGGTCTTTCACTGCGTCGCTCTTCGCCATGCCAATAATCCGTCGTCCATCGGGGTTTCAAAGAAGGATGACGTGGCTGAGCAAGTGTTATGCCAGATTTGCCTTTGCGAGCTTCTGGGGGTGCAACCACTTTACGAGATGCGGCATCTGTAAAATTTCGCCTGGCGTCGCTGCACACAGGCAACGCCAGGCAAGCCCGAACAATCAAGCGTAATAATCGACCACACTGTCGCCTACCACCACCTGCTGCTCGACAGGGCGCGCGACTTCAGCGGGATCGGCATCGTCCCCGTCCGCTGCGTTGCCACGCCGCGCCGCCACGCCGGACAGGCCCGACCCACCCTGCTGCGCCTCTTGCTGTTGCTGCTGGCCACGGGACTGATCAGCCACGCTGACGTCGGGCTGGGCCAAGCCCTGCTGGGCGAACAGCTCTCGCAGGCGATGCACCTGGCTGTCGAGGGCGTCGCGCACACCGGCATGGCCGCTGACGAAGTGGATCTGGGTCGACTGGTCTGTCGCCACGTTGACGCGAATATCCAGGCGTCCCAACTCCCGCGGCTCAAGCTGGATGTCCGCAGACTTGAGGTTCTGGCTGGAGAGGTACATGACCCGGTTGACCAACCCCTCGGTCCAGCCGCCCTGGTTCATCGCCAACGGTTGCTGCAGCGGGCCAGGCGTGACGGGCACGGTGTTGACGGTCTTGGGCGTCACCGCCTGGGTAAGGCTGGCCAGGCGGTTGGCGAAATCGTCGACGCGGGTATCACTGCTGGCACCCTTGATATCCTTGAGGCCGTCATCGAGCAGGCCGGCAAAGGCCTTGTCACCACGCTCACCCTGCCCCGGCTCCGACTCCCCTTTCTCGGCCAAAGTCGCCAAGGTATTGACGGCTGCAGCAGCAGGACTGGCAGTTTGCTGACCGTTGTTATCGACAACGGCATGGGCCGACGTCTTGCCCTTGGACTGCGCATCCTGTTCAAGCGCCAGGCGCAAGGCCGGCATATCGGCAAGCGCATCGGCCTCGGGGTCGAACGCCGTGGTTTGCTCAGCCTCTTGCGCTACCTGCACCGGCGCTGGTGCAGGCTGCAGCGGCGCTTGAACCGCCGCCTGCAACACGGGCGCCACCGCTTCCGCCTGGGCCTGGAGCAGTTGCGCCCCGGCCTGGGCATCGGTCACCTGGCCGGCGACCAGGCTGGCATCGAGCGGGGGCACTGCACTGCCATCGGCGGCCTCATCAGTGTCGTCGGCGGACTGCGAAGATGCAGTCGATGGCAAGCTCTTGCCGTCATCGGCAACGGCCGGCGCCTTACCCGCGGCCTGCTTGCCGCCCGCGGCTGGGTCAGGCTGCGCCTTGTTCTTCGCCGACGGCACTTGGCTGACGGGCTTTTCATCCCTTGCCGGGGCACTCTTGACCGGGGTGCTGTCACGCTCTTGTCGGGCCATCACCTGATCAAAGCCGGCGCCTTGCTTCGCGGCCTGCAGCGGCTTTTCCGCCGCACTGGCAGCTTGGCGTTGCGCCTGATTGGCGAGGCCGGCTTGCAACAATTGATTGGGTGCGACTGGCATTGAACAATCTCCGCTCCAGAACCTGGAAAAATACGTCTGGGGCTGGAAAAGCAAAACTCGCGCCAGGTTCGGCTATTGCGCGGAAACTCGTTGCCGTTCACTGCGATAGTAACGCTGGACCACCAGGTATTCCTGATCGATGCGATTGATCAGGTCCTCGATACCATACAAAGGCTGCTGGCGCACACGTTCTTCAAGCTGCTGGCACAAGGCGGCCAGGCCAACGGCCCCCATATTGCTGCTACTGCCCTTGAAGCTGTGCGCTGCCATGCCCAGCTCATCGGCATCCCTGGCCTTGTGCAACTGGTTCAGGCGTCGCTCGGAGTCTTCCAGAAAGGTCTCCAGCAACTGCAGGTAGCCATCTTCCATGACCTCCTGCAAGTCACTCAACACCTGTTGATTGATGTGAACGTCCACTTGCTCACTCCCTGATCAAGCCTCGCTTAGCCAGACCCCGCAGGCATCCCGCAGGCTCACCATTCAAAATCCACCTGGGCAAGGCGACCACCCTCCAGCCAGCGGGCCTGACCTGCCAGGCGCTGTACCAGACCCATGCCTCGTCCACTGAAAGCTTGCTGCTCAGGCGCCCTGGCAAGCTCACGCGCCACGTCGAAGCCTGCGCCACTGTCTCGTACCTCGATCATCAGACGCCCGCCAGCACCCCGCGGTTCAACCTGCAGCCCGATGCTCACGAACCCGTCCACCTCGTGCATCAAGCGCTCGGCACGCTGCCGATAATACTGCGCAAAGCCCTGGGCGTCGCGCTTGAGCCGGGAGTCCATCGCCAGCACGCCGTGCTCCAGCGCATTGGAATACAACTCGCTCAGGACGCTGTGCAGGCGCCCGCTGCTAGGCCTGAGTCCGTGAATTTCCTGCAACAGTTGCACCAGGTAAGGCACGGGGTTGAAGCGGCGCAGGCTCTGCCCCCGCAATTCGAACCGCAGCGACCAGTCCAGAGGGCTCGAACTACCACTGTCGGAGTACACCACTGGTTGTGCCACCAACTCATCGGGGGCAGACATGCGGATATCGCACAAACTGATGTCATCACGCGACTGCCCGCCGAAACCTGCCAAAGCCTGCATCACCTCATCGAACAATAGATCGGGGTTGCGGTTGCCAGCCAGCACATCGCGCAAGCGATCGACCCCGAACAAGCGTTCCTGGGCATCCCCCGTGTCCACCACTCCATCGGACAGCAGGAACAACCGCTCGCCGACCGCCAGTGGCAACACCTGTGTGGCATCGTCGAACTGCTCCGGTGCCAGTACCCCCAATGGCAGATGATGGGAACACAGCATGCCCAGCACCTCACCTTCGGCAGAAAGATGATAGCCATCCGGCATCCCGCCATTCCAGACCTCGACCGTACCGCGCTGAAAACTAAGGCTGAGCAACAGCGCGCAGCAGAACATGTCCACCGGCAGGATACGCTTGAGCTTGGCGTTCATTTCCCGCAGCGTCTCGGCCAGGCCATAGCCCTTGGCGGTCATGCCATAGAACACCTCCGCCAGCGGCATGGCCCCCACTGCAGCCGGCAAACCGTGGCCGGTAAAATCCCCCAGCAGTACATGCATGTCGCCAGACGGCGTGAATGCTGCCAACAGCAGGTCGCCATTGAACAGTGCATAGGGCGATTGCAGGTAACGGATATTTGCCGCCTTCAGGCAGCCGGAATGGGCGATCTTGTCGAACACCGCCTTGGCCACGCGCTGCTCGTTGAGCAAGTGGTGATGGTGACGGGTGATCTGGTCACGCTGTTCAAGCACCGTGGCGTGCAATCGGCGCAAACGGTCCATGGCGCGGATTTTCGCTGCAAGAATGACGGCGCTGTAAGGTTTGGCCATGAAGTCGTCGCCCCCGGCCTCCAGGCAGCGTACCAGGCCCTCCTCTTCGTTGAGTGAGGTCAGGAAGATGATCGGCACAAGGGCTTCGCCAGCCAACGCCTTGATTCGCCGCGCAGCTTCAAAACCGTCCATCACCGGCATCAAGGCGTCGAGCAGAACCAGTTGCGGCCGTCGCTCGGTGAACATCGCCACGGCCTGTTCACCGTTCTCGGCGGTGAACACCTCATGCCCTTGGCGGCGGACAATCTGCGCCAGCAAGAGGCGATCTGCGGCGCCGTCTTCGGCCACCAGCACGGTCAACGCCTGCTCGGCGGGCATGACGGCACTCAACTGATGTCGAACAGTTTTTCGAAATTGGAGATGGCGAGGATCTTGCGCACGTCCGGGCTGGCATGGACCACGCGGATATCCGACTCCTCACCGCCGACATGGTCGCGCAGCAACAACAGCATGCCCAGCGCCGAGCTGTCGAGATAAGTGGCCTCCTTCAGGTCGACCACCACGGAATCCGGGCGCGGGCGCTGGCGCTCGTAGGCATCCCGGAATTCCTGATGCTTGCCGAAATCGAAACGACCCTTGACCTTGATCGTCAGCTTTTTCCCGTCCTGTGAAAAATCAGTTTCGACTGCCATACGAGCGATTCCTTCGGTGATGGCGAATGCAACTCCTGAAGGTTTAGCAGGCACCATGGGCTGGTGCAAGGCGCTGGCGCCGGGCGGCCAAGCTCCTTCCTACAGATGCCCCTGCCGCGGCAAGCGCTGGGACAACTCGTCGAGCAGGCGCTGCTCGCGCTTGTCTTCAGCCCTGCGTGCCTCGTCGAGGTAGCGCTGCACCAGCTTGCGCAACCCCTCCACCCGTGCGTAGGTCTGCTGCCAGGCGTTGCGTGCGTTGTTGAGGTTGTTCTGGTGCCAGGCCATGCTCTGGCGCTGCTGGGTCATGGCCGTTTCCAACTGACCGAGGAAACGCTGGTAATTGACCAGCCAGTTGCCGTCGACCCCCTTGGAGCCACGACTGATCCACTGCTGCTGGTAGGCCTCGCGGAAACTTTCAAGCTCGGCCTGCTTGGCCTGCGCATCGGTCAACATTCGCTGAAAGTGCCCAACCCGCTGAGCGGCCTTGCGCTCGGCCTCCTCGGCCATGGTCACCACGGGAGCCAGGCGTGCGGCACGGCTGGGCTGGGCCATGGCCTATCAGTTCCCCGGCGGCGCAAAGATTGCGCCCAACTGCTCGCGGCCCTGGGCCATGCCCACGTTTTCATCCAGACCCTGGCGCAGGAAGTCCACCAGTTTGGGCTGCAAGGCAATGGCCAGGTCGGTTTCCGGATCACCGCCAGCCACATACGCACCGACGCTGATCAGGTCGCGGCTTTGCGAAAGGCGCGACCACAACTGCTTGAATTTCTGCGCCTGGCGCAAGTGATCAGGGTCTACCACCTGAGGCATCACCCGGCTGATCGAGGCTTCGATATCGATGGCCGGGTAGTGCCCCTCTTCGGCCAGGCGCCGGGACAACACAAAGTGTCCGTCGAGCACGCCCCGCGCCGAGTCTGCGATCGGGTCCTGCTGATCGTCGCCCTCGGAGAGCACGGTATAGAACGCGGTGATCGAGCCACCGCCCGGCTCGCCATTACCGGCACGCTCCACCAGCTTGGGCAACTTGGCGAACACCGACGGCGGATACCCACGCGTGGCCGGCGGCTCGCCGATTGCCAGGGCGATCTCACGCTGGGCCTGGGCGAAACGGGTCAACGAGTCCATCAACAGCAGGACGTTCTTGCCCTTGTCACGGAAATATTCGGCGATTCGCGTGCAATACATGGCTGCCCGCAGGCGCATCAGCGGGGCATCATCCGCAGGCGAGGCCACCACCACCGAACGCTTGAGCCCCTCTTCACCAAGAATGTGCTCGATGAACTCCTTCACCTCGCGGCCCCGTTCGCCGATCAGCCCCACCACGATGATTTCGGCCTCGGTAAAGCGCGTCATCATGCCCAGCAGCACCGACTTGCCCACACCAGTACCGGCGAACAGCCCCAGACGCTGGCCGCGACCCACGGTAAGCAGGCCATTGATGCTGCGAATGCCCACGTCCAATGGCTGGCTGATCGGGTCACGGTTCAGAGGGTTGATGACCGGGCCATCCATCGGCACCCAATCCTCGGCCTTCATGCCGCCCTTGCCATCCAGCGCACGGCCGGCGCCATCGAGCACCCGCCCGAGCATGCTCATGCCCATCGGCAAGCGGCCGCTGTCATCCAGCGGCACCACGCGGGCACCGGGCGCCAGCCCGACAATGCTGCCGACCGGCATCAGGAACACCTTGCCACCGGCAAAGCCCATGACTTCGGCCTCGACCTGCACAGGGTGATAGCTGTCGTCGTTGATCACCAGGCAGCGGCTACCCACTGCTGCCCGCAGGCCTTCGGCCTCAAGCGTGAGGCCGACCATACGCAGCAGGCGGCCCTCGACGATTGGCTGCTCAGGCAGCCTCACCGCATCGGCGTAGCCTTCAAGGCGCTTGCCGAAACTGGTGCGTTCAAGGCGCATCGGCTTCACCTGCAGGCTCATCGAGTTCGACCTGAATATCTGGCGCCGCGGGGTGCAATGCCTGGTCATGGGATTGGTCGAACAGCTGCGCCACGGCCTTCTCGATACGGGTTTCCATGGTCGCGTCGATGCGGCTGTGGGCGGTTTCGATCCGGCAACCGCCAGGCAGCAGGGCTTCGTCCTCAAGCAGCTTCCAATCTTCCTCATGGCGCTCGCGCAGGGTCTTGGCCAGCTCGAAGTCCTGGGGGTTGAGATGGATACGGATGTTGTCAGCGCCCATTGGCAGCAGCTTCAGTGCCTCGCGAAGCACATGGGTGATCTGGCTGGAATCTGCGCGCAGCTCGCGGCCGATGACCTGGCGGGCAATGTTCGCTACCAGCAGCACCAGCGCCTTTTCGATCTGCGTATCTTGCTCGGCGATCGGCTCCAGCAGGTGATTCATGACCTGCTCCAGGTTCGCAAGTTTGGCGGCCAGCGCCACTTCGGCCTCCTGACGAACCTTGAGCTGGGTACTGTGGAAGCCTTCCCGCTCGCCCGTGGCGAAACCTTCGTTGTAGGCCTCCTGGCGAATGGCCTCAAGCTCTTCGAGGGTAAGGGGCTGGACTTCCTCCAGCGGCACCTCTTCGACTTCTTCCTCGACGACGGTCGGCTCAGGCTCAGGCTGTGGTTCAGGCTCCGGATCGAAGCTAGGCAACGACCATACATCCACGCCCTCAAGGTCGCGGGCACGGATCAGATCGCTGGGGTGTTCGGTGGTGGACATGCTCAAAAACCTCTTTAGCTGCAAGCATCACGCTTCAAGCAGCAAGAAACGGCAGCCCTTGCTTGACCCGCTGTTTCTTGTCGCTTGCAGCTTGAAACCTGCCGCTTAAATCATTTCCTCGGCGCCCTTGCCGCCAAGCACGATCTCGCCGGCCTCGGCCATGCGGCGGGCGATGGTGAGGATTTCCTTCTGCGCCGTTTCCACGTCGCTGACCCGTACCGGCCCCTTGGCCTCCAGGTCGTCGCGCAGCAGCTCGGACGCACGCTTGGACATGTTCTTGAAGATCTTGTCCTTGACCCGCTCGTCGGCGCCCTTGAGCGACACCACCAGCACGTCCGACGACACTTCGCGCAACAGCGCCTGGATGCCGCGATCGTCGACGTCGGCCAGGTTGTTGAAGACGAACATCAAGTCTTCGATCTGCTCCGACAGGTCACTGTCGATCTCGCGGATCGAGTCCATCAGCGCACCTTCCACAGAGCTGTCGAGGAAGTTCATGATATCGGCGGCGCGCTTGATGCCACCCAGGGTGGTACGCGCGGCATTGGAGTTGCCGGAGAACTGCTTCTCGAGGATCTGGTTGAGCTCCTTGAGTGCCGCCGGCTGCACGGTGTTGAGCGACGATACGCGCAGGACGATGTCCAGGCGCACCTTGTGGTCGAAGTTGCTCAGCACCTCGCCGGCCTGGTCGGGGTCGAGGTAGGCGACCACAATGGCCTGGATCTGCGGGTGCTCGTAGCGGATGACATCGGCCACGGCACGCGGCTCCATCCACTTGAGGCTGTCCAGGCCGCTGGTGTTGCCACCGAGCAGGATGCGGTCGATCAGGCCGTTGGCCTTGTCCTCGCCGAGGGCCTGGTTGAGCATCTTGCGGATATAGCCGTCGGAGCCGACACCCAGGCTGGTCTGGTCGCCGACGATTTCGACGAACTCGCTCATCACCTGCTCGACCTGCTCGCGATGGACGTTGCCCATCTGCGCCATGGCCACACCGACCCGCTGAACTTCCTTGGGCCCCATGTGGCGCAGGACCTGCGCGGCATCGGTCTCGCCAAGCGAGAGCAGGAGGATGGCCGCCTTGTCGACGCGGCTCAGCTTGGCGGTAATGGCTCGATTGTCACTCATCGGCGTTGATCCACTCTTTCACGACCTGGGCCACCCGGCCCGGGTCTTCGGCCACCAGGCCCTTGATTGCGTTGAGCTGTGCCTCGTAACCCTCGCTCGGGCTCGGCAACAGAATGCTTGTCGGGCCACCCAGGCTGACGCGGTCGTTGGCCAGTTCGCCATCCAGACCGATCATGCCGCCCAGCTCCATGTCGCTGTCCGTGGCCGCCTGCTTGCCGCCACCTGTGATGTTGTTGAGCACCGGACGCAGCACGCCGAACACCAGCACCAGGATGAACAACACGCCCAGCACCTGCTTGACGATATCCCAGAACCAGGGCTGCGAGTAGAACGGAATATCGACCAGCTCGTCGCCACGGTCGGCGGCGAACGGCACGTTGATCACGGTGACACTGTCACCACGGCTGGCATCGAAGCCCACCGCGTCCTGTACCAGGCGGGTGAAGCGCGCCAGGTCCTCGGCGCCCCACGGGGTGCGGGTGGCTTCGCCGGTAGCGGCATCGAGCTTGACCTGGTCGTCCACCACCACGGCTACCGACAGGCGGGTCAGGCGACCTTGCTGCTGGCGGGTGTGGCTGATGGAACGGTCCAGTTCGAAGTTCTTGGTGCTTTGCTGGCGCTTGTCGCTCGGGTATGGCGCCAGCATCGGCTGGCCAGTCGCCGGGTCCATGATCTGTTGGCCATTGGCATCCAGCAGCGGCTGGCCCGGCTGGATCGCGCCGGCAGGTGTCGCGCCAGCGGTAGCGTTTTCGGGGGCAGAGGCGCCGGCCGGCGGCTGGTTGCTCAACGCCCCCGGCACACCCTGCGGCCCTTGGCTGCTGGCACGCTGCTCATTGACCGATTGCTCGCTGCGCAGCGCCGGTTGGTCGGGGTTGAACTGTTCGGAGGTGGACTCGACAGCACTGAAGTCGACGTCAGTAGACACCTCTGCCTTGTAGCGGTCGTTACCCAGCACTGGCTGCAGAATATTGTGCACACGCTGAGTGAGCATGCTTTCCATGCGACGGCTGTAGTCGAATTGCTTGCCGGCCATGGTCAGGGCCGTGTCTTGCAACTGGTCGGAGAGCAGGTTGCCCTTCTGGTCGACTACGGTCACCTGGGACTTGTCCAGCTCCGGCACACTGGTCGCCACCAGATTGACAATCGCCATCACCTGGCCAGCTTCCAGAGCGCGCCCCGGATACAGCTCGACCAGTACCGAGGCGCTGGGCTTGCGCTCGTCGCGCACGAACACCGAACTTTTCGGGATCGCCAGGTGCACACGGGCAGCCTTGACGTTGTTCAAGCTCGATACCGTACGCGCCAGCTCGCCTTCAAGGCTGCGACGGTAACGGGTAGCTTCCATGAACTGGCTGGTACCCAGCCCTTGCTCTTTATCGAGCAATTCGAAGCCGACATTGCCATCGCTCGGCGCCACGCCGGCCGCAGCGAGTTTCAGACGCGCACGGGAGAGATCGTCGGCCTTGACCAGCAGCGCGCCGGAGTTGGGCTCCACGCGATACGGGATGTCGGAGGTGGCCAGGGTATCGATCACCTGCTTGGTGTCCATGCCCGCCAGGCTGCCATAGAGCGGGCGGTAGTCCGGTTGCTGCGACCAGAGCACCACGGCGAAGCCGATGGCCACGCTTGCCGCCAGCCCGACCAGCAGGCCGACCTGACGCAGCATGGGCATCTGCGAAATGTTTTCCAGGAACGACATGCCGAACAGCGGCGGCTTGGCTACTGGGGGGCCACTCTTGGCGGGGGCGTTATCGACGACTGCTTCGGCCATGACTCACTCTCGCCCTTATACCGGCATCTGCATGATGTCCTGGTACGCTTGCACCAGCTTGTTACGAACCTGGGTAAGTGCCTGGAACGACACGGAAGCCTTTTGCGAGGCGATCATCACGTCAGTCAGGTCAACACCGCTCTTGCCAATTTCGAAGGCGCTGGACAATTGGCTGGATGCCTGCTGAACCTCATTCACCTTGCCAATGGCCTGGCCGAGCATATCGGCAAAGCTGCTCTGCCCGGGCGCGAGCTCAGGCGCGGCGCCAACCTTGGGCAGGGACATCGCATCGGCCTGCATGGCGCGCATGTCCAACATCAGACGATTGAATTCAACACCTTGGGTCATGGACTTCTCTCTCCGGCGGCCGCACTTTTTTTGACACTCATGCAGCGAATAGTGATGGAGCTAGCAAGAGAAGTGCCAGCCATTCAGAAAACATTCAAAAGGACGTATCAGCCGAACAGACTGGCCTCGACATCGAACCCAGCGTCACGCATCTGCGCAAGCTTGTAACGCAAGGTTCTAGGGCTGATCCCCAGACGATCGGCCGCCTCCTTGCGACGACCGCGCTCGGCACGCAAGGTGTCGATGATCATCTGGTATTCGTGGCGACGCATGTCATCACCCAGGCCACCAGGCTCAACCGCAGAATCCGCAAATACTGGCTCAATAGTGGCCACTTTGGATGCCGACAATGGAATGGCGCCAGCCAGACAAAAATCCGCCGCCTCGATCACTCCGCCCTGCTGCAGGATCAACGCCCGCTGCAGCGCATTATCCAGCTCGCGAACGTTGCCAGGCCAGGCATAAGCCTGCAGGCAGGCCCGCGCCTCAGCGGATAGCTTGACCTGAGCGTGGCGCATCTTGCTGACATGACGTGCCAGCAAACGCTCAGCGAGCGGCACGATGTCGGCCGGCCGATCACGCAATGCACGCCAAGCCATGGGGAATACCGATAGGCGGTAGTACAGGTCCTCCCGGAAGCGCCCGGCAGCAACCTCCTCCGCCAGATCGCGGTTGGTGGTAGCGAGCACGCGAATATCCAGCACCACCGGCTTGCGCCCGCCCACCCGCTCCACTTCACGCTCCTGCAGCACACGCAGCAACTTGGCCTGCAGCCCCAACTGCATTTCAGAGATCTCATCGAGCAGCAAGGTACCGCCGTCCGCCTGCTCGAACTTGCCAGCCTGCGCGGCGATAGCCCCGGTAAAGGCACCCTTCTCATGGCCGAAAAGCGTGGCTTCGAGCATGTTGTCAGGGATCGCGGCGCAGTTGATCGCCACGAACGCCTGCCCGGCCCGGCGCGACTGTTGGTGAATGAAACGCGCCAGCACTTCCTTGCCTGTGCCGGACTCACCGGAAATCAACACCGTCGAGTCGCTTTGCGCAACCCTTACAGCCAGCTCCAGCAGTTGCCGACTGGCAGGCTCACAGGCAACAGGCCCCGCCTCGTCACCCACGGTACCGCCACCCACGGCATGGCGTGCCACCAGGTCGAGCAAGGCCTTGGGTTCGAATGGTTTTACCAGATAGTCGACCGCTCCCTGGCGCATGGCCTCCACCGCACGCTCCACAGCCGCGTGAGCCGTCATCAGCAGCACCGGCAAGTGCGGGTGGTGACGGCGTAATTGTGCCAGCAGCTCGTGGCCATCCATGCCCGGCATGTTCACATCACTGACCACCAGCGCAAAGGATTCCTCTGCGACCGCCCGCAACGCCTCCTCAGCACTGCCAACTGCACGGTGAGCGAGGCCGCCGATCTCCAGGGTGTCGGCCAGCGCCTGACGCAGGACTCGGTCATCCTCGACCAGCAGCACCTTCATCGTCATTGCCCCGCCTCCTCCTGAACACCGATCAATGGCAGCTCCACGGTGGCGCATGTACCGCGCCCCACCCGGGAACGCAGGCGCAGCGTACCGCGGTGCGCCCGCACCACTGCCTGGACCACAGCCACCCCCAGCCCGGTACCCGTGGACTTGGTGGTCAAAAACGGCTCCCCCAAGCGAGTCAACAACTGGCTATCGATACCACTGCCTGCATCGCTGACACACAGGTGCACAGCGTTTTCGCGGCGCAGCAGATGAATCTTCAAACGCGCCGACTCGCCACCGGCCTGCACGGCATTTTCGATCAGGTTGAGCAATGCACCCACCAGCGTATCGCGGTTGCACAGCAGTTCTCCCAGATGGGTATCGCATTGCCAGCGCACCGCATGCCCCTGCACATGGGAGTGAGCGGCTTGCTGCAAGGCCTGGAACAACCCCTTGGGGCTGACTCGATCATTGAGTGGCAGCTCGCCACGGGCGAACACCAGCATGTCGCGAACCTGATGCTCCAGTTCGTGCAGGCGCTCCTTGAGATTGCCGGCAAAACGCAGGCGCGTGTCGCAGGCCAACGCCTGCTCCGGGTCCGCCAGGTGGCTGGCATAGAGCATCGCGGCCGACAAGGGCGTGCGAATCTGATGCGCAAGGGAGGCAACCATGCGCCCCAACGAAGACAGACGCTCGTGTCGCGCCAACTGACCCTGAAGGCGACGCGTTTCGGTCAGGTCATTGAGCAGCACCAACTGCCCAGGTTCGGCATCCAGAGAGCGGGTGGCAATGGACAAACGACGCCCGTCACGCAAGGAAACCTCATGACCGTCGTCCTCGCGCGGCGCGAAACTGCGCGCAATCACCTGGCGCCACAGCAGCCCCGTCAAAGGTTCACCCAGCAGCTCGCAAGCCGCCGGATTCGCCTCGCGCACACAGCCCTCACCATCGATGACGATCACCCCGCCAGGCAGCAGATCGAGCAAATTCTGCAGACGGTTGGCCAGGCGCTCTTTCTCGTCCAGCTCGGCCATGCGCTGCGCACTGACCACTGCCAACTCGCCCTTGAGCTCGCTGACCCGCGACTCAAGCATGCTGTACGAGTGGCTCAACTGGCTGGAGACCTGATCGAACAGGGCGAACGCCTGCTCAAGACCCTGCCGGCTCTCCTGCTCAAGCGGGGTGTGCCCTCGCGAATCGGGGGCTGGGGAACGGTGGGCGGCCTGGGGCATCGTGCTCTCTCGCATGGCTGACCGTCATAAAAACGGTATGTTGCCTGCGGTGTAGCAATAGCCGTGCCGAAGATGGGGACAATGACACCAGGCAGCATTGCACGCTGATCGACGTCAACGCCCGGGGCCGCATCGCGACCCCGGGCGAGCAAACGTCACTCGTCGGCCTGGTCTTCGCCACCTTGCCGGCTCATGCCGTACTTGCGCATCTTCTCGACCAGCGTGGTCCGACGGATACGCAGACGCTCGGCAGCACGCGCAACGATGCCATTGGCATCATCCAGTGCCTGCTGGATCAGGCCCTGCTCCAGGCTGCCGAGGTAGTCCTTGAGGTCCAAGCCTTCCGGCGGCAGCATGGCGTGGTTGGCGAAATTCGGCGCATGGCCGTTGATCGCCACGCGCTCTTCCAGGTCGGAGCGCAGGCTGTCCACCAACTGCTCGTCTTCATCATCGACGTAGCGGAATTTCTTCGGCAGCTCCGCCACGCCGATCACCCCATACGGATGCATGATTGCCATGCGCTCCACCAGGTTGGCCAACTCGCGGACGTTGCCCGGCCAGCCGTGGCGGCACAACGACATGATCGACGCTGAGTTGAACCGGATCGACCCACGCTTCTCGTGCTCCATGCGCGAGATCAACTCGTTCATCAGCAGCGGAATATCTTCCACCCGCTCACGCAACGGCGCCATCTCGATAGGGAACACGTTCAACCGGTAATACAAATCTTCGCGGAAGGTCCCATCCTCGATCATGGTCTCGAGGTTCTTGTGCGTCGCAGCGATGATGCGCACGTCGATGCTCTGGGTCTTGTTGCTGCCGACCCGCTCGAAGGTGCGCTCCTGCAGTACGCGCAGCAGCTTGACCTGCATCGGCAGCGGCATGTCGCCGATCTCGTCGAGGAACAACGTGCCACCATTGGCCAGCTCGAAGCGCCCGGCACGGCTGGTGATCGCCCCGGTGAAGGCGCCCTTCTCGTGACCGAACAATTCGCTTTCGAGCAGCTCCGCCGGGATCGCCCCGCAGTTGACCGGCACGAACGGTGCCTCGCGGCGCTTGGAGTGGTAGTGCAGGTTGCGCGCCACCACTTCCTTGCCGGTGCCGGACTCGCCGAGGATCAGCACGCTGGCATCGGTGTCGGCGACCTGCTGCATCATCTGCCGCACATGCTGGATGGCACGACTGGTACCCACCAGGCTGCGGAACAGGTTGGGCTCGCGCTGACGACCGCGCTCGCGGGCCTGGTCGTACATCTCGCGGTAAACCTGGGCACGGTGCAGGGAATCGAGCAACTGGCTGTAGCTCGGCGGCATCTCGAGATTGGACAGCACACGACGGCGCAGGTCCTCGGGGAAGTCCGCAGAAGAAATTTCCCCCAGAAGCAGAACCGGAAGGAACTCATCCCACCCGGCCACTGTCTTAAGGAGCCCCAGTACGCTGGCCGGGGCATTTACGGTACCGATGAGAACACACAGCACTTCACGGCTGGAAGACAAACCCTCGACCACCTGCTGCCAGTCCTGGCTGGAGCAAGAGAGGTTTTCTTCACCGAGAAAATTCAGGACCACCGCCAGATCGCGGCGGCGTTCGCTGTCGTCATCGATCAGGAGAATCTTGGTTTCACGCCACATGCAATAGCAACTTCCCTAGTCATATCGGCGCCCGCTGGGCGTGCACGACATCATTCCGACTGAATGGTCAGTGTTCGGACGTCTGAATTTGGAAAACAGCCACTAGTAAAGTCAAAAAACGGCACACAGTCAAATTTATGGCGCGCCGTTTTGATAAAACATCCGTGGTCAACTGAACAGATGGTATACCTTCGTGGCGTTTTTCGCCTGACGGATCTGCGCCATCTCATCGACTATTGATTGACGCTCACCACTTGCAATTTCGATTAGCTGGCGGTAGACCACCAGAAGCTCCTCCAGGCTCGCTCGCACTTCGTCCTCATTCGACAGTGCCTCGGCCAGCACATCGTCGACACACAGACGGCATTCCAGATCCAGCTCCCCCACTGCCTCCCAATCACGAGCGGCCAGGGCGTCCAACAGAAATTTGCGGGTCTGATCGATACGCTCGATTACCTCACTCATGACAACCTCCTGATTCAGGGCGTCGGCTGCTGATCGCCGATAGCATCCCAGCCTTCCTTGACCGTGATCAGCAAGCGAGCAACCTCGTCGATGATCTGCGGATCACTCTTGGCATTCGCCTCGACCAGGCGTCTGCTCATGTAAGTGTACAGGTTGTCCAGGTCCGCCAGCTCCTGCCCATGGTTTTCCAGGTCCAGCCCTTCGCGCAGGCCGCCAATGATATCGATGGCCTTGCCGAGCAGAATGCCCTTCTGGGCGACATCCTTGCGGGCAATGGCGCCCTTGGCCTGAGCCAGGCGGTCGAGACCACCCTGCATGAGCATCTGCACAAGGCGGTGGGGGCTGGCTTCGGAAGTCTGTGCCGCGCCATTGACTTTCTGGTATTGCCGAAGGGCCAACATCGGGTTCATGGATCTACCTCGTTGCAGCGAAAAGGTGCATATACCTGCTGTATCGCCGTTACGTCAAAAAACTTTAGCCAGAAAACAGCAAAGCCCGGAGCACCTCAAAGGTGTCGCCGGGCTTGCATCACGCGATTCGATCAGGATTTCTTGGCCTGGGCGTTCATCGCTTCGAAGATGGAGGTGATCTGCTCACCCTGCTTCTGCATCTTGGCCAAGGCTGCGTCAAGCGCCGAGAACTTCTTGGTCAACGATACAGTCAACAACTCGATACGGTTGTCCAGCGCGTCCTTCTGGTTGGCGAGGTTCTTGGCAGCCTGGTCAAGGTTGTTCTTGCGGCTGTCCAGCGTACCGCCCGACGCATTGTACGGATCGATAGCCTTGTTCATCCGTGTAAACACGCCTTGGTCACCCGTGAACAGCCCCTGAATCTCTGCACCAAGCTTCTTGTCGTTCAAGGCAGCGGTGAACTTGGTGCTGTTGAACTCCAGGGTGCCATCTTTCTGGGTGTTGATCCCCAGCTGGCTGAGCGTGTTCAGGTTGCCGTTGCCTGCAGTGTCTGCGATTACCTTGCGCAGATCGCCCAGCAGCGCCTTGGTCGTCGGGTCGTTGCTCAGCGGGCCGAGACTGGTGACCTTGCCATTTTCATCCTTGGTAGGCGTGGTGAGCGCACTCACCGCTTTCTGCAGGGTGTTGTAGGCATCGACGAACGACTGTACCGACTTTTTCAGGCCTTCATTATCCAGCGCCACGGTTACCTTGACGCCGCTGGTGACCTTCGGATCGGAGACACCGGTAAGTTCCAGGCTCAAGCCGCTGACCGCGTCATCAACGGTATTCTTCGAGCTTGTCAGCTCCAAGCCATCAATAGAGAACTTCGCATCCTGGGCCGGGCCATTGATGTATCCCGCACCATCACCCACCATCTTCTGGGTGCCGTCGATATCCAGCCCCAGGCCGCTTACAGAAATATCGCTGCCTGCACCTGTCGTGGTGGAACCGAACACCAGACGCGAACCACCCGCTTCGTTGATGATGTTGGCGGTGATACCCTTGGCCCCGATCTCCTTGTTGATCTGGTCACGCACGCTTTTGAGCGTGGCACCATTAGGGACGTCGATCTTGTAGTCCTTGCCGTTCTGGCTGATGGTCATCTCGCCAGCAGGTATGGGCGTATCGGCGCCACCCACGAATTTCGCGGAGGCCACCTTCGAGCCGGTCGCCAACTGGGTGACCCGCACGTCATAGCTGCCAGCCACGGCGGTGTTGCCCGCCTTGATCTTGACCACGCTTTCATTGGCCGACGTGCCCGCGAATGCATTGAACGAAGGAGCGTCCTTGTCGTTGAGCTTCTTCATGGCGTCCTGGAATGCAGTCAACGCACTGCGCAGAGAGCCGATACCCGAGATCATCGCCGAGTTGTTGCTGGTCTGCCGGGCAATCTGGTTGGCCTTGGCCGACGTGTCGGCATTGACCAACACCTTGACGATATTGGTGATATCGAGCCCGTAGCCTGCTCCCGTGCTCGTAGTAATCGGGCTTGCCATGCTGTCGCTCCTCTGCTCATTGCGCCAGCCTTGCGCTTGCAAGGCCGACTGAATCACAAGACTGTATTCGCCGCCGGATCAGACCTTGGCGTCGAACAAAACACTGTTGACATCGCTCAGGCTGTGGGCAATTCGCAGCGCCTCTTCCGAGGGTAGTTGTCGAATCAGCTCACCGGTTTCGCTGGCGATGACTTTAACCACGATCTTACCGGACTCTTCGTCTGTGACGAACTCCAGGTTGCGTCGGGTTTCCTTGAAAAACTTCTCGATTTCCGAGACAGCACCCTTGACCTTGTCGGCGTCATGCACCTTGATCGGGTCCTGTTTTTTTTCGCCATCAGCGGAAAAATCCACCGACCGGGCAACCGGTTTTTCGGCAACCTGCTCGGCCGTCCGCGCGGCCGGGTAAGACAGGTTCAGCTTGACGCTCATGTCCATGCCTACCACCTCACAATGAAAAAGGCGGGGAAGCGCCTGGAGAGCACTCCCCCGCCATCAGCTATCAGGCAGATTAGCCCAGCAGCTTCAGTACTGCCGATGGCAGCTGGTTGGCCTGGGCCAGAACCGAGGTGGAAGCCTGCTGCAGGGTCTGCTGCTTGGTCAGCTGGGCAGTTTCGGCAGCGAAGTCGGTGTCCTGTACACGGCCACGAGCGGCTTCGGCGTTCTCGTTGACGTTTTGCAGGTTGTTGATGGTGCTGGTCAGACGGTTCTGGGCAGCACCCAGGTCAGCACGCGAGGTGTTGATTGCCTGCAGAGCGTCGTCGATGGCGCTCATGGCAGCGGTGAAGTTGGCTTCGATGTTGGCGCTGGTACCGGTGATTGCTTTACCGTTCAGGCCGCTCAGAGCGCCACCGGTGCCAGTGCTCATCGACGAGCTCAGGCTGATGGTGATCTGGTTGTCGCTACCGGTGTTGGAGCCGACCTGGAAGGTCATGACGCCGGAAGTACCGTTCAGCAGTTTCTTGCCGTTCAGCTCGGTGCTGGCGGAGATACGGTCGATTTCCTTCAGCATCGACTGGAACTCTTTGTCCAGAGCTTCACGGTCCAGGGTGCTGTTGGAGTCGTTTCGCGCCTGGTTGGCCAGTTCGCGCATACGCTGCAGCATGTTGGTCTGCTCTTGCATCGCGCCTTCAGCGGTCTGGGCGATGGAGATACCGTCGTTGGCGTTCTTGATAGCCATGGTCTGACCGCGGATCTGCGAGGTCATGCGGGTAGCGATCTGCAGGCCGGCGGCGTCGTCTTTGGCGCTGTTGATTTTCAGGCCGGAGGACAGACGGGTCATCGAAGTGCTGAGTGCGTCGGAAGCACGGTTCAGGTTCTTCTGAACGCCCAGAGAGGTGGTGTTGGTGTTTACAGTCAAAGCCATGACGAATTCCTCGTTGGATTGGGTACTACGGCTTCCGGCCTTGGCAATTCGCCGGGTAGGTGGCCTAGAGAACCTTCGTAATGTTTATCGTCGTCAGGGCAGTTTGCTTTAGGGCGATTTCTCAAATTTTTTACTGGCATCCTGCCACCCCAATGAAATCAAGGGTTTGACGCCAGGAATTGCACATCAGAAATAAAAAAGCGCCGGCCGTGTCTGGCCAGCGCTTCTTGTTCATCCCCGCCGAAGGTCAGGCATTGCGTTCGATGATGGCCGAACCCCAGGACAGCCCCACACCAAATCCGCTCAGGGCCACGCGCTTGTGCTGCGAGCCAAGTACATGTTTCTCCAGCAACAGTGGAATGCTCGAAGAAACGGTATTGCCAGTCTCGACCATGTCCTTGACGAATTTTTCCTTGTACGCGCCCTCGCAGAAACGCGCGGAAACCGCGTCGACAATGGCGGCACTGCCTTGGTGCAGACAGTACAGGTCTATATCCCCGGCCTTCAACGCGCTAGCCTCAAGCAACTGCTGCAAGTGCGCCGGCACCTTGACCAGTGCGAAGTTGTAGACCTGACGGCCATTCATGAAGAACTTGCCATCCGTAGTACGCAGGTGCTCGGCGCCGGCACCGTCGCTGCCAAACAACGACTTGCCCAACTGCCAGGCAGCCCCGTCGGCCATCCAGGTTGCCGTGGCGGCGTCGCCGAACAGCATGGTGGTGTTGCGGTCCTCGGGGTCGACGATCTTCGAATAGGGGTCGGCGGTCAGCAGCAAGCCGTTCTTCAGACCTGCAGCTTCCATGAACCCCTTCATTGCATACAGCCCGTAGACATAGCCCGAGCAGCCCAGCGAAACGTCGAACGCCGCGATGGCGGTCGGCAGCCCAAGCTTGTGCTGGACAATAGCGGCGGTGTGCGGCAGCCCCTCGGCATCGCCGTTCTGGGTGACGACGATGACGATGTCGATGGACGCTGGGTCCAGCGCCGGGTTGGCGGCGAACAGATTTCTGGCGGCCTCGACACACAGGTCGGAGGTTTCCTGGGTATCGGCCTTGCGCGGCAAGAAGGTCGAGCCGATCTTGCCGAAAATGAATTCTTGATCCTTGCCGAATTTCGCACCTTGGGCGTAGTTGTCGACACCCTCCACAGGTACGTAACTGGCGATGCTTTTAATGCCAATCATTGTGGCTTCCCGGTAGACATGGCGGATATTGCGGGACAGGCCTTGCAAGCCCTTCAGACGTGGCTGTCCTGACTCGATAGACTAAAGATGCGCGTTTCGACTGCCAAGTCACGGTTATACGACCAAACGGCCGGGCACGGCAACGCCGCGCCCCTTTTCAGTCGTCAGTCAGGCTGCCAGGCAGCATGCCATTGCATCAGCGCCTGCCCCTCAAGAAGCCCGTTTGCCATGACCGCCTCACGCAGGGCATCCCCCAGCATGGCACACGCGTCTGGATCGGACAGATGCAACCTGATGGCATCCAGCCATGCCTGTGCCGTGTTGGCCACCCGCTTGAACGGATACGCGCCATACTCCTGATAACTGCGCACGTCGCTGCAGATCACCGGCACACCGCAGGCGCCCAGCTGCAACAGGCGCACATCGTCCCTGCAGTCGTTGATCAGGGACGCTTCGCGAGGCAACAGCGCCAAGTCGAGGTCGAGCCCGGCGAGCAGCGCCGGGAACGCCGCCTCCACCACCACGGGCTGGAACTGCCGGATGCAACCGCGCAGCTCTTCCGGGCAATGGCCGTAGAACACCCAGTCCACTTCATCGGCCAACTGCTTGATCACATCCAGTACAGACGCGAGATCGGCATCGCCAGCAGCATCTGCAATCCACCCGACCCTCGGTCGCGGCGAAACCTTACGCCGGCTGGAAAGCCCGCGCCAAAGGTGCGCCGGCAGGCGCGTCGGCAGTACCTGCAGGTCAGCATGCAGCCCCATGTACAGTTCGGCCATCGCAGGCGTGGCGACAATGAACCGATCAACCTGTGCCAGCCCGCGGCGCAAGTGGTCGGGCATATCCTTGGCTCGCATCAGGCGGCTGTCGCGCAGGGGCGGCGCCAGCCATTCACCCAGGTCGAACACTTTGAAGGCATTCGAAAAGGTTCGCATCCGTGCCATTGCAGCCAAGCGCGCCTCGCTCAGATGCTGCTGCATGACGATCACATCCGGGTTGACCCGTTCAAGCTCGACAACCGACAACGGCTCCAACGCCACCATGCCATCGACAGCCCCGCTGGCGCGCAAGCTATCGAACGGGTGCAGACCACGCAGTGCGGATATCGGACGCACCCCATCCGGGTAAACGATGACCTTGGCCTGGGAAGTGCCCTGGACATTCAACTCACGGATCAAGGGCCTTTTGCGTGCAGAAAAGCCGCCCTTGCCTTTGAGCGAGAAGTTGCAGTTGTAGGCAGGGTCGCTTGCCAACGCGGGCAGCCAGCGCCGGTACATGGCCAGCTCTTCATCGTCGCTTGGCGCATCGACTTGCGGCGGGTCGACAATCAACTGGACCCAAGGCGTGCAGATGTTCAGGTAGCCCGCTTGCTGAAGTTTCAGGCACAGGTCGACAGCGACCCAACGATCGAACAAGGGGTCCTCGTCGAAACCGCCCGCCTGAAGAAACAGATCGCGACGCAGCGCCAGGCAGTGGTGACTCAGCGCCGAAACGCAATGCGCAAGCTCCAGACGATGCATGTAGCCAGCGTCCTGATGCCCAAGCCCCTCGAACGCGGCCCCCGCCACCCCCTCTAGCCCCAGCACCATGCCCGCACTGAAAATGTCGCCTGCCGGTGTCAGCAGCTTGCCGCCCACCGCCCCTACTTCCGGGCGCCGGGCGTGCTCCAGAAGCAGGCCTAACCAGTCCTGCCCAAGTTCCGTCGTGGCGCCTTCCAGCCAGACCAGATACTCACCGCTGGCCTGCTGGGCAGCCTGGTTGCACAGGTACACCCAGGGCAGACCCGCCTTGAACGACAGGACACGCAATAGCCCACCTGCAATCTGTTCAACGGCCGCGAGCCAGGCGTGAACCTCTTCGTCGAGGTCGGTAGGTGCAATCAGCAGCACCTCCAGCACTTCATGGCGAGTGCGTTCCAGCAGCGAAGTGATGCAACGTTGGAACTGCGTCAATGTTCCTCGCAGCGGTATGAGAATGCTTACCGAGGCCTGCGAGGCCTGGCCATAGGCGATGCGGTAGCGCCCTGAAGGCAGGGTCGTCACCTTCCCCAGATCATAGCCACGGGCGTTGAGATGCCGAGCAATAGCGGCCTGCTCGTGAGGGCACGCCTGGCGTTGCGCCAAATCCTTGACCAGCAAGGGCGTAGCCACATGAGCAACGCAACCAAGGCCAAAATGCTCGATCAGGCGCAGCTGGTAGTCAAGTTCGAAGGCTTGCCCATAAGCGCCATCGAAACCGCCCATTTGCAGCAACGCGTCCTGGCGCAACAACCAGTGCCCACCGAGCCCGCCCGGGTCTCCCAGCAACAGGTCAAGGTTCAGATCGGGGCGCAGCACCTCGCCAAGGCTGCCATCCGCGGCGCGACTGACCTCATCGGCATACAGCGCCACACATTCATCGGGCAGCACCGCCAGCTCACGACCGATGACCAGCAACGCATCATGACTAAAGACCACCCCCGCCCGCACGATCAACTGCCAGCGCGCCGTCGACCGCTGCACCAGGGCATTGACTACACTGGCCGTCTGGTTGCCGTCCCAGAACACATGCTCCACGCCAGGCACCACCTGCGAGGGGGCAAGCACCGTCACCTGAAGCGTATCGAGCGGGCAGCCCTCCAGGCTTTGCAGCGTACGAGCCAATGCTGCAGAGCCAACAGCGCCATCAGCGAGCACCCGTATGTCGAGAGTTGCCGTTGCCGGGCGCAGGCTGGCATCGGTCGATGCCAAACGTCGCTGCGCCATGCTGTGGCGCCCCTGCAGCCAGGCAGGCAGCGAGCGCGCAGGGGCCGTCGCCAGTAGCATGCGCGCAGCTGCCTGGGTCGTTTCGATAAAGCGATCCAGAGCCTCCCAAAACTCACGCTGCTGCATCAACAGGCGCTCACGCAGCATGCCAATCGTGCTTCTGGCCCGCTCGAGCTCATCCGGCTCAAGGCTCCAGGCTACGCCATGGCTTTTGCTTTCGTGCTGGGCAATCTTGTTGGGTGCCCAGCGGCTCGGCAGAACCACAGCCAGGCAACCACACAGCACAGCCTCGGCGGCCAGCCCCGAGGACTCACCGCAGTAGAAGTACTCGCACTGCTGGAACAAATCGCTCAGTGCCTCCCAGCTGTCTGGCCAGTGCGGCGTGATCTCGACAGCGTCTGCCGGCAGCAGTGACGGATCGATCGTGGCCTGCTGGCTACGCCCCAGGTAGTAGCAAACTTTGCCCGCAACCCGCTTGCTGGGGTCATCGCTGGGACGGAAAACGCTCAGATCGAACGCCGGGAGGAACATCACGCGGTCGGCCGGCATGCCTGGCTGCACCAGGTCACGGGTGTAGGCATAAAAGATGTCGTTATCGCCGAAATCTGCGGTGGTTCTGATGAACCCTGGCTGATTCAGCAGATAGCGCACCACGATATTGGCGTTCAAGGGGTTGCCGTCGATGACCTCTGGGTAAACGGCAATGGGCTCCAGCCCCAACGCTTCATGGCGGCGCTTGATGTCGTCACTGAGAAAGGGCGTCACCAATTCTGGCTGGCCTTGGACAGTGACAATGTAGGCCTCCTGGCCAGAACGGTTCAGCGCGTCGCAGAGCATGTGCAAAACGCGAATGCCTGCAGAGCTGCGCCGGTATTCCGACACATAGATGTAATAGGGCTGAGGCCGCCTGGAAAAGAGTTCACGCATCAGCGTCACACCTTGAGCAAGAAATGGAAGGTCGCCGGGGCTACAGCCCCGGATCGATGGCACTGAAGCTCAGGCCGAACGCGGCAGTGCACGGGCCCAACGGGCCATGCTGTCGATGCAGCCGTCCAGCGAAGTCCAGGTTTGCAGCCCCAGTGCCTTGGCACGGTTTGTATCGGGCACGTAGAAAGAGCGCGCTGCGCCCTCTGGCCGCCCCAGGATGCGCAGCGGCTTGTGCGGCGCGACACGGGCAATGACCCGCGCAGCCAGCTCGGCGATAGTCACTGGCTGGTCGGAGCCGACGTTGTAGGCCTGCCCAGGTTCGCCGCGCACCAGCAACAGCAGTAGCCAAGCAGCCAGGTCGGCACCATGCAGGTAGCTGCGCACAGCCTCGCCGCTTGAATTGAGTACGATTTCGTCGGCGAACAGGGCATCGCGCACAAAGTTGCCGATAGCGAAGTGTGCATCCAGTGGCAGGCCGGGGCCTGCAAAAGCAAAGCAGCGGGTCATCACTACCGGCAGGCCATGGGCCTGGGCATACAGGGCGGCCAGGGTTTCCTGCGCCCGCTTGCCTTCACCGTACGCGCTGCCGGCCTGGTTGCTTGGGCAGGCACCGGCATGCTGCTCTGGCACCCCACGGTCACTGGGCAAGTCGCCGTACTGGGCGCCAGAGCCTGTAATTAGCACGCGCTCGCAACCGCTTTGCACAGCCAGGTCAAACACCCGACGGGCGCCTTCGACAATTGTTTCGAACAACGCCAAGGGCTGCGCATGAGCAGCGGCCGAAGTATCTGCTGCTGCATGCACGATCAACTGCGCAGGCCGCCCGGGCAGCGCGCCCAAGCGGCGAATGTCGGTGACCTGCCAACGCAGCCAGGCACATTCGCGATAGCCCGGCATTGCCGCCAGGAAAGCAGCCGGATCCCGCGAGACCAGCGTCACCTCGATGTCAGCCCCTACGCGGTTGAGCTGATTGACCAGCGCCAGCAGCCAGCGCCCGAAGAAGCCGGTTCCCCCGGTCACCAACAAGTGCTTGCCGGCCAACGCTTCATGCAACTCAGCCAGCACGGGCAGGCGCCGTAGCTCCTCGCCAACCTGGCCATCGCTACGCGGGTCGAACGCCTCGAACATCATGCCAACCTCGCCAGCACGCCCATCACCTCGGCTTTGCGCCAGCCGAGGTCAACCGGCAACAGGTGGCTATCGACCACCCTCAGCCCGGCACCCTCTACCAGCCGATGGAGTGCTTGCTGGGTAAAGAAGTTGATGTGTTCGTGCCAGTGCTTCTTGGCCCTGGCGAGGGTCAGGCTATCCGGATGCTCGCGCATCAGCGCCTCATGAGGCACTTCGAGATAAAGCAAAGTGTCGCGACCCATCGCTGGGAGGATCTGCTCGAGGAGCGACCTTGGCGATGAGACATGTTCCAGCACCTGGCAGCATGTCACCAGATCGTAGCGGCCACGCACCAATTGGTCCGGGCTGATCGACTCAGCCCCATCGGCCAGCTCTACCGCCGATATGTCATGCACGTGCAGCAGCGAATGCTGCCCCCGGAACGGCGTGTTCAGGCCGCTGCCACCTCCCCAGTCGAGCACCGCAGGCTGCCTGGGGACATGCCTTGCCAGCCAGTGCTCGACGTCGGCGATATAGTCCTCACGCCCGTGGTAATGCTCGGCCACGGCGGCATAGCCGGGTTCGTAGTGGTCGCGCTGACGGGTGTAGGCTTCGTCCCGATAACCTGCATACAACGCGGCCATCTGCGTATCCGTGAAGCGGTAGTCGAGAAACAGCGCGCCACACACCTGGCACTGCACCGAATTGCACAGGGTGTAGGCCATGCCAACACGCAGGTCGCGCAGGCCCCATTCGGTAGTGATCTCGACAGGGTCGTGATCAAAGACCCGCTTGGCCACGAAGGGCATCAGCACCGCGCCGGACTTGTCCAACTGCTCGCTGGCACAACAGATGCAGGCGCGGGCAATGAAGTCCCCAGGCGAGGTCACCATGTGCTGCGCCCCCCGTCGACCACCAGGTTCGTACCGTTCATGTAAGTGCTGGCATCCGAGCACAGGAAGGCTATCGCCCCCCGGTACTCGTCAGCCTCGGCCATGCGCCCCAGCGGAATGAGCTGGGTCAGGCGGCTGAGAAACACATCGTTCTGCCCAGCGAAAACACCCCCTGGAGACAAGGCGTTGCAACGTACGCCCTGCTCGCACCAGTAAGTGGCCAGGTACTTGGTCAGGCCAATCAGGCCATGCTTGACCACCGAGTAGGTCACAGGCTTCACCGGCTGGTTGTCCGCCTCACGGCCATCGACACGGTACAGACGCTGGTCCGGCGCAATGACGCCAAGATCAGAGGCAATGTTGATGATCACCCCACGCCCTTGGCTCGCCATCTGGCTGCCAAATACCTTGGCGCAATTGAACGCGCCCCCCAACCCCACGTCGATATCCAGGCGCCACTGCTCCCAGGGAAAATGCTCAAGCCGTGAGAAATCCTGGCCGTCGGTGTTTTCGACCTTTGGGTTGCGAGCGGCATTGTTGATCAGGATATCGACCTTGCCGAACGCGGCCTGCACTTGATCGGCGGCATCTTTCACGGCAGCCAGGTCGGTGATGTCGGCGACCAGGGCAAGGGGCTTGCAGGGATAGGTTTCCTGAAGTTTCGCGGCATTGCGCTCAAGGCCAGCAGCGTCGATATCCAGCAAAACTGGCGTGCCGCCCAGACCGGCAATGGTGGCGGCATGCTGGTAACCCAGCAAGCCGGCACCACCGGTGATCACTGCCACGCGGCCGCTCAGATCAAACAGTGCCTGCACGTCATTCATCGACCTGAACCTCATCAAGGCGGATTTCGCGCTGATCCTTCAGCGAGCGCAGGGCAGCCAGAGCCAGGCGCAGGCTCTGCAAGCCATCATGCAAGTCCACGACCGGCCGCTCGCCACTGGCCACGCATTCCAGGAAATGCCCGGCCTGGGCAAGGAACATGTCGTTGCGCGCAAAACCTTCAAAGGCATCCTGCTCGCACAACTCACCCTGGGTGTCATACACCCGCAGGCGGTTGGCCAGCAGGTCCATCTCAGCCACACCGGCATCGCCTGCGATCTTGAACACACGCACCGGCGGCCGCTGCAGGTAGTCCTGATGCAGCATCACCGGGAAGCGCCCGGCGGAACTCTCATAACGCAGCAACGAAGACACACTGTCTTCGACGTCGATTTCCAGGCCACTCAACTGGCCGCCATGGCTGGTGATACTCTGCGGCAGCCCGAAGAACCAATAGAGCAAGTCCATTTCATGGATCTGCGAAAGCACCACGCCGCCACCTTGGTCGGCACGGGCCGCATACATCTGCCGGTAATCTTCATAACGATGCCAATTGGGCAAGTACTCGCCGATTTCGGCACGCACACTGATCAGGCGACCGAAGAAGCCGCTGTCGAGCAAGGCTTTCATGCGCTGCAGGCCAGGGTGGAAGCGGAACTGGTAGCCCACGTGGAACACCAGGCGGCGCTGGCGAACCTCCTCCAGCAACTCGGCCACACCGTGCAGGTCGCTGGCCAGGGGCTTTTCCATGAATACCGGTACGTTGGCCTTGACGCAGGCCAGCGCTACCGGTACGTGCAGCGCATTTGGGTTGCAGATGAACGCAGCGTCCGGCGCCACCGCCAGCGCCGCGTCCAGGTCCCGGTGCACGGTGATTCCGTAGTCGGTTTCCAGGTCGGCGCCTTCATCGATGGTCAGGTTGTCGCGCAGCTTGATCTTCTGGCCACGTACTCGATAGGCGTGCACCTCAAGGCGCTCGCCCAGCAACTGGCGCAGGTTGCGCAAATGACGCTGGCCGATCCCACCCAGGCCACAGAACAGCACTTTCACAGGTTTGCTCCCTTTTTCTCGCTCAAGGCGTTGCCACGCAGCCACTCACAGGCAAGCGTCGCCATCTGCGCCAGCCAGCGCACTTCATCACCCGGCTCACCGCGTGCCACCTGCAGCACGAAATCGCCGCGGTAGTCATAACGGCGCAGTTGTTCGAGCAGCTCGGCAAAATCAGCATCCCCCTGCCCCAGGGGCACGGTAGTACTGCCCTGGCGCCGGTCCTTGATGTGGAAACTGCCAATGCGCTTGCCGTAGGCAGCAAACTCATCTGCCGGGCGGAACCCCAGCGATGCACTGTTGCCCGCGTCGTAGTTCACCCACACCATCGGGTGGTCCAGACGTGCCAGGAATGCCGCAAAATCCTGAGGCCCCAGGTCGGTCTCCAGGTGCAGTTCCACCCCAAAGCGCTCGGCTTCGGGCAGCACTTTGGTCAGCGCCTTGACGACCTGCTCGCACTCATCCACGGTACGCATGCTGGAAGCATCGACAAACGGCAATACCACGCGGGTAACGCCCATTTCCGGGCAGATGCCCAACAGCCACTGCAGGCGTTCAAGCAACTGCTGATGCTCGGCTTCGCTGCAGCGCAGCAGCGGGCGATCCATGAAGTAATCGGCGCAGATCGATACCACCGAAACCTCGTGGGCGTTCAGCGCCTGGCGCAGTTGCTCGCGGCCTTCCGGGGTTTCCAGCGGGTTGGCCCCTTCGCCATACAGGTCGTAGATCCACTCGATACCACGCAGCCCGGCTTTGCGAGCATTCTCGATTTCGCGCATCCAGCCATCGCGGGGGAAGGACTGGAAGCGCCCGCCCTCGGGCGCCCCCAACCGGCCTTGCATGGTGTACAGGCCGGCGTCGGCGTACTGGCTCAGGTAATCGCTCATGTCATTGCTCCACCATCGGAATCAGCATGTTGGCCTGCAACTCTTCTGGCTCAAGGAAGGGGAACAAGTCCTCCAATGGCCTTGAGACCATCGCGCCGTTCTGGCCGATGCGCGAAGTCACCCGTGGACCGATGGCCTGGTCAGGTTCGACCATCAGTTCGCAGAGCACCGGGCCTTCCTGGGCCAATACCTTGTCCAGGCTGGCACGCAAGTCATCCTCACCGGTGATACGCACGGTCGCCAGGCCAAAGGCGGCAGCCAGGGCGCTGATATCCGGCAGGGTCAGCCCCGAGTCCGGATCACAGCCGATGGTTTCCTTGAAGTACCCGCCCTGGGATGCGCGGATCGAAGCGTAACCGTTGTTGTTGAGGATGAAGTACTTGATCGGCAGGCGCAGGCGGCGTACCACTTCAAGCTCCTGAATGTTCATGACGAAACCACCGTCACCATCCACCGAAATGGTCCGCCGCCGTCCGCTGCCCAGGCAGCCGCCAATGGACGCTGGCAGGCCATAGCCCATCGAACCGAGGCCGCCTGTGGCCACCGCGCGCTGGCCACGCTTGAGGCGCACGGCCAGCCAGAAGGTGTCCAGCGCCGCACCGGAGCTACCCGGAATGATCTGGTCGCCTTCGGCCATGGCTGCCGACAGGGTTTCAGCAAACACATAGGTATTTACGTAAGGGCTCGGCTTACGGTACTCCGGCAGCACCACCGGGTAGCTGTGCTTCCACGCCGTGCAACGCTCGATCCAGGCAGGATAGGCATGGTCTCCCTGCGCGGTGGCCTGGCTCAGGCCGTCGATGAACGCCTTGGCATCGCAGACGAAGCGCTCGTCAGGCATATCACCGAGCTTGTCGATTTCGGCCGCATCGATGTCTACCACCACGATGTCGGCAGCACGGGCGAAATGCGCGCGGTTGAAACCGGTGATGGAGAAATCCATGCGGCAACCGATGGCCAGTACCAGGTCGGCATTCTGCACAGTGAAGTTGGCCCCACGGGCGGCAACCGTACCACAACGCCCGAAGTAGAGCGGGTGATCGAATTCCAGCAGGTCGGCACCGATCCAGGTGGTCAGGGTCGGAATACCCAGTTGCTCGACCAGCTGACGCAGGCTGGTTTCAGCCGAGGCACAGTGCACACCATTGCCAACCAGCAGTACCGGGCGCTGTGCCTCTTTCAAACGCTGAGCCAAACGCTGCAACGCAGCCGCGTCGGGCAAGTGGGCGTCATCTTCGGGCGGCTCGAAGCCTTCCAACTGGCCAGGGTCGATCTCGGTAGCCTGAACATCCAGGGGCACATCCAGCCACACCGGGCCTTTGCGCCCGTTCAGCATCAGGTAGGCAGCCTTTTCCAGCTCGTACCGCACGCGCAGGGGGTCGAGCAGGCACACAGCGTACTTGCTCAGCGGGCTGACCACGCTGACGATATCCAGCTCCTGGGTCCCCAACTGGCGCAGGCCAGTCTCGCCCTTGAGATCGGCACGCTTGACCTGGCCCGACACGAAGAACATCGGCGTGGATTCGAACCAGCCACCGGCCAGGCCGGTAATAGCGTTGGTGGCCCCAGGGCCGGAGGTGACCAGGCAGGCGCCGAAGCGCCCCGAGGTACGGGCATAGCCTTCGGCAGCGATGGCCGCGCCTTGCTCGTGAAGCATGCTGACCGCACTGAGACGCGGCTGGCGCAGCAAGGCATTGTTCAGGTGCATGGCACCACCGCCAGGCAGGAAGAACACATGCCCGATGCCCTGGTCGGCGATGAACTGGAAGATATAGTCGGCAACGCGCATGGGGGCTTTACTCGGCACGATTCAAAGTGGGAAGACGGTCGGCAGGCACGGCGTACAGCACCAGGTCCCAGCCTTCTGCCAGGTGCGGCCCGAGGCTGAAGTGGTAGCCCGGGTAGTAACCGTGCAGTTGCAGCAAGATGCTCCAAAGGTGGTCTTGCTCGTGGTACACGCATACGGCGATGAGCGGCTGGCGCTCGCTGATCAGGCGCTTGCCGCCAGCCAGGCACTGCGGTTCGAACCCTTCGATATCGATCTTGATGAACGTCGGGGCGGCGATGGTTTCGGCCAGCTCATCGAGGGTCGTCACCTGCACGCGCTCACTGCCGCTGCCAACACGGGCAGCAGGGCCACCAGTGGCTTCCATGAAGATTTCACCGCTGCTGTCGCCGACAGCCTTCTGGTGGGCATGGAAGCGCTCGCTGCCTTCCAATGCCGCCAGCGTGGCACGCAACGCCGCGTGGTTGGCCGACGATGGCTCGAACGAATGAATCTGGCTGAACGGGCGGCCGCTATGCAGATACCCTTCAACAGAATCGCCATTGAACGCGCCAATGTCGTAGACCACCTCGTCAGCCCTGGTGTTGCTGAACGCTGCATCGAAGTAGATCGCGCGTGGCGAAGCAGGCGGCAGCAGGTCGTAGTCGAGGAACAGACGCCATTGCACGTGATCGACGAACAACTGGCGCGAAGCGTCGTCGCCCAGCAAGGCATAAGCCTGGCGAATGCGCTCGGCTTGGGCAACCACCTTTTCCGGGAGGTCCAGCGAATAGTGCGGCAGGAAGCTCTCGTGGTAACGCCATGCCAGGTGCCCGAACAGCGCGATGCGTTGGAAGCCCAAGGCCAGCAAGGGCTCAAGGCGATCCTGCATGCGATCGGTCGCTTCGCCGCACCAGATAGTGGCGATCATGCCTGGCAGTTCGCCCTGGTGCTGCGCCACGTAGTCTGCTGGCTTGAACACCGGGACGCCCTGAACCTCGCTGCCCCAGAGAGCCGGATTGTTGTCGATGAACGCCTCGGGGCGCAGCCCCATGCCTTGCAGGACCTTGACAGCCTTGCGCCCCAGGTTGCCGGCGCCAAACAGGATGAAGGGCTTGTCCAGGCCGCCGAGCAGGTGATCAAGCGTTTCGTGCTGGCGCTGGCGGATGGCTTCCACGGGCTCGCTCAGCAAGCGCTCCAGGCGGTCGTTCAGATGTTCAACAGTCATCAATGGCGCCTCACAATGATTCGAGGAAACGCAACGCCGACCAGAAGCCGGCACCGTGGTCCTTGTGGCCCTGCCAGACTTCAGGGATGAAGCTGGCATGGGTGTTTTGTGCAATCTGTGCCCAACTGGCAGGCCAATCGATGTCGCCGGTGCCCATCAGCACACCTTCACCGTTGGTGCCCTTGGCATCGGCCACATGCAAGTGCGCCGAGTACGGCAGCAGCTCGCGCAGCGCAACCTGGAAGTCGAGGCCGAAGTGGAAACAGGTCATCTGCAGGTGGGACAAGTCCAGGCACAGGCGCAAGCCATGGGTGCGTGCCTGCTCGGCCAGCTCGTCGGGCATCATGAAGATGTTCTGGTGACGCTGGCCACCGAAGTGCCAAGGGAACGGCGCCATGTTCTGCGGGATCAATTCGGTCCCGGCAAAGTCGACCCGCGCACAGGCCTCGTGGAAGCGCTCGTAAAGCTCGCCACGCATGGCCAGCGGTCGCGGCTGGTCGGCAGAGAAACCTCCGATGTTGGCGACGATCAACCGGGCATCGGCGTGGGGGAAGAACTCACCAATCTGCAAGGTGGCATCCACCACCCGCTGCAGATTGTCGATCGAGCGCTGACGATACGCCGGGTCATCGGCCACCAGGTCCAGCAGTTCGCTGTTCTCGAACAGCTCCGGGGCGTGGACGACCAGCCGCGAACACTCGGTGCGCGCCAGGAAAGGCGCCGGTGCCAGGCTCAGGTCACGGTACGAGAGATGGAACTCGAACAGGTCGGGGGTAATGCGGCGATGATAATCGGCGAAGTCGTGGTAGCGAACTGGTACGCCCCAGCGTACGGGGAGGTTGAACGTCAAAGGCTGGCTCGCCTGCTGCTCTTGCAGGTCGCTGTCAAACAGGAAATCGCCTTGGCTGATATCACGGTTTGCCGGTTTGCCCAGCAGCTCTTCGAGGCGATACGGCGCCAGGCCCTGGCCGGGGCTGGCCACCCGCAGCATATCGGCGCTGATGAGGGTGCCTCGGCTGATATCGCGGGCAGCGATGACGCTTTTAGCCAGGTTCTCGCGGTTGAGCAATTCACCCTGGCTGGCATGACGCCCAGGCCCTTGCCACGGCAAGGCCAGTTGCAGTTGGCGAACACCGTCGACCAGTTGGCGGAACTCGGTCGGCTCAAGGCTGGCCAGGTGGTCCGGCCCTTCCATGTCGCGATCCAGGGTGATGTGCCGCTCCACCAGCTTTGCACCCAGCGCCACAGCGCCCAGGGTGATTGCAATGCCTCGCTCATGGCCGGAGTAGCCAACCAACCCGTGCAGCTCCTGCAAACGGCGCAGATAGCCCAGCTGAATATCGGACTCCGGTGCCGGGTAGGCGCTGTTGCAATGCAGCAGCGCGAATGGCGTGCCGAGCGCGTTGAGCTGCTCGATTGCACGGATGATTTCGTGCTCGAACGACATGCCGGTGGACAGAATCAACGGCTTGCCCAGGCTGGCGGCCTTGGCGATGAGATACGGGTTGCACAGGTCGGCCGATGCGATTTTCAGCGCCGCCACATCGAAGGTCGCCAGCGCATCGACACTGGGCTCGTCCCAGGGCGTGCACAGGTAGGTAATGCCCTTCTGGGCGCAGTAGTCACGCACCTGGCGGTGCTCGTCCAAACTCAGCTCGACCTTGTCCAGCAGGTCCTGGATGTACTCGACGCCCAGGTCTTCGGCTCGCGAGCCATCAGCCTTGCGTCGGTACAGGGCTTCACGGTTGCGCAACTGGAACTTGACGCAGTCGGCACCGGCTTCGATGGAGGCATCGACCAGGCGCAGGGCCAGCTCCAGGGAGCCGTTGTGGTTGTTGCCCACCTCGGCGATGACATAGACGTGCTCGCCGCCCAGCGGGGTGCCGTCAAGAAGAATGGGGGTCATTGGATTTTCGCTCGCCATGAGGTTACGCCGCTGGATTCAAATCGGAAATTCTGGGTTTCGCAGCCAAGCTCGGACAACACGCGGATCACCCGTTGGCGCAGCTGTGGCTGGACATAGAACAGGAAGAAGCCGCCGCCGCCTGCGCCCAGCAACTTGCCTCCCACCGCGCCAGCGGCAATGGCCGCTTCATAGATATCGTCGAGCCGACCGTGGCTGATCGCGGTTGAGAAGCGCTTCTTGAGGCGCCAGGCCTCATCAAGGCAAACCCCAACACCGCGCAGTTCGCCACGGATAAGGTGGCGATGCATCCGCCGGCACAACGCCACGCTGGCGTGCAGCAGTTCGGTTTGCGAGTCCTGGGCTTCAATCTCTTCGCGCTGCTGTTCGTGCAGGCGCCCCGAATCGTGGGAGATGCCGGTATTGCACAGCAGCAGGCACGATTCGAATTCGTTGCGGATCGCGTCTTCCAGGCGAATCGGGTGCACCAGGTTGCGCTGGTTCTCGAACTCGATCAGGTTGAAACCGCCGAACGCGGAGGCGTACTGATCCTGCCAGCCCCCCGCGATGCCAAAGCACAGGCGCTCGGCCTGGAAGGCAAGCTCAGCGATCTCGTAGGTGCTCCAGCGGTCCTGGCGCAGCTCGTTGAACACTGCAATGGTCGCCGTGGTGGCCGCCGAAGACCCGCCAAGGCCAGAGCCCACCGGGAAGTCCGAACGCAGGAACAGGTCAAACCCGTAGTCAGGCTTGATCACCGCAATGATGGTGGCCAGCAGGCTTTTCTCAGGGGCTGCCAACAGGTCAGCCAGCGAATGGAAGTGCTCCTCGCGCCCCAGGTCTTCAGCATGAATGCTGATCTGCTGGTCCTTGCGTGGCACCAGCGTGGCATGGGCATACAAACCGACCGTGCAACTGAGCACCGCCGCCGGGTGGTCGATGAAGAAATAGGTAAGGTCGGTACCGCCTCCACAGAAGCTCATGCGCACCGGCGCTCGAGCCCGCGCCAGCACCGGCACCTCGGCACTTGCGGCCAACTGGCGGGTGTAGACTTCAGCCAGGCGCTGCTCAGCATCTACCCCTGGGATGGCAATGTAGCCAAGGTCGAACAGTTTCAGCAGCTCTTCTCGCGAAGTGCCGACAGCTACCGCCCTGAACTGGCGGTTCATGCAGGTAGTGACGGGGGCGTCGGTCTGCCCCCCCTGCAGCAGGTGTCGACGCACATCACCATTGGTCACCACACCCACCAGGCAACCGCCATCGTCGACAACGAAGGCGATCTGCAAGGCACCCGCCTCGATATGTTCGATGGCATCGAGAATGCTGCGCCGCGCGCTGATGCTCAGGGTCTGGACGAGTGAGTTCATGGTGCAGTGCCCCCCTGGAATTCACTGGCATAACGGGCGAACGACTCCGGCGTGCCGATATCGATGAAGCGCCCCTCGTATTCACCTACGCCCACCGTTGCCCGTTGCAGCAGCGAGGGCAGCAGGTCGCGCTCCAGTGAACATGCCTGCACGGTGGCACCGGCAAATGCCGTGGCAACAAAGGCGTAAACCCCCGCGTTGATCAGGCCCGGGCCAGCCGGCCCTTTTTCTTCTATCGCACGCAAGCCACCTTCGCTGTCGAGCGCCAGGCTACCGTAGCGGCTGCGGTCAGCGACCTTGACCCCGACCACACAATTGCCGTCGGCCTGCAGCGCCTGGCGATAGGCCGGCGCATCCAGGTAGGTATCGGCGTTGAGCACCAGATAACGGGCCTGCGCGGGCTGCTCCTGCAATGCATTGAGCAACGCCCCACCGGTGCCCAGTGGCTGGGCTTCGACCACCAGATGCAGCGACAGGCCACTGGCCGTTGCCAACACGCTGAGGTGCTCGGCCATCTGGTCGGCACGAAAATGTGCGCACAGCACCGCCTCGGTCACGCCCGCCTGCGCCAACTGGCACAGGACCGCCTGCAGAAACGGTGCGCCATGCACCGGCACCAGGGCTTTCTGACCGCCCTGGGTCACACTCTGCAGGCGCGTGCCAAAGCCGCCACACAGCACGTAGGCGCGCATCAGCGCAGTCTCCGCACGTAGCTTTCGATGCTGCTTGCCGCGTGCTCCAGGTGCGCCTCGCCCAAACCCGGCCACAGGCCGATCCAGAACGTGTCCTTCATGACCTTGTCGGTCACGCTCAGGTCACTGGCTACCCGGTATTGCTGGTCTTTCATGTACGGCTGGCGGGTCAGGTTGCCAGCAAACAGCAAGCGTGTGCCGACATTCTGCGCATCGAGGTGGCGCAACAGGTCCAGGCGTTCTACGCCACAGCCATCGCGCAGGGTCAACGGGAAACCGAACCACGAGGGGTCGCTGTCGGGGGTGGCGTGGGGCAGGATCAGTTGCTCGGTGCACCCGGCCAGGCGATCGCTGAGCCAGGCGAAGTTACGCTTGCGCGCGGCGATGAAGTCATCCACCCGGTCCATCTGCGCCAGCGCGCAGGCAGCCTGCATGTCGGTGATCTTCAGGTTGTAGCCCAGGTGCGAATAGGTGTACTTGTGATCATACCCCTGGGGCAGGTCGCCGAGTTGCCAGCAGAAACGCTTGTGGCAGGTATTGTCTTCGCCTGGGCCACAATAGCAGTCGCGCCCCCAGTCCCGGAACGACTCGACGATACGCTTGAGCAGCGGCGAATCGGTGAACACCGCCCCACCCTCCCCCATGGTGATGTGGTGCGCGGGATAGAAACTGAGCGTGCCAAGGTCACCAAAGCTGCCGACCTGACGGCCATCGTAGGTGGCACCCAGGGCATCGCAGCAATCCTCGATCAACCACAACCCGTAGCGGTCACACAGCTCCCGCACGACCTTGAGGTTGAACGGGTTACCCAGGGTGTGAGCGAGCATGATCGCCTTGGTGCGCGGGCCGATCGCGGCTTCAATCAAGTCCGGGTTGATGTTGTAGGTGCCCATCTCGATATCGACGAACACCGGCACCGCACCGAACTGCAGGATCGGGTTGACCGTGGTGGGGAAGCCCGCAGCTACGCCGATGACCTCATCGCCCTTCATGATCGCCCGGTCGCCCAATCGTGGCGAGGTCAGGGCCGAGAACGCCAACAGGTTGGCGGAAGAGCCGGAGTTGGCCGTCAGCACGCCGCGCCGTCCAAGGTAGCGCGCCAGGCGCTTTTCGAACGCCTGGTTGAAGCGCCCAGTGGTCAGCCAGCCATCGAGCACCGCCTCGGTCATGGCCTGAAGCTCGGGCGCTCCGATAACCTTGCCCGATGGCGGCACGGCATGCTGCCCTGGCACGAACGATGGCGCGGTGAGCTCAAGCTCGGCATAACGGCCTACGAGCTCGGCAATTTGCTGACGCAACTGCTGCGCCGTTTGATCAGTCATTGGATTTCGCCTTCATGAGCCGCGATCTGCGCGCGGCTGTAGTGCTGCATGTCTTGGCCATCGCGCCAGGCACGATGCCATTCAAGGGTCTGGTGCAAGGCTTGCTGCAACCCCCAGACCGGGCGCCAGCCCAATAGCTGGCGGGCCCTGGAGGAGTCAAGGGTGAGCAGGCCGGCCTCGTGCGGCTGCGCAAGTGCCTCTACCGACCAGCGCGCCTCGCCTGGCCACAACGAGGCCATGGTCTGTACCACCTCGCCGACGGTGGCGGTGCCTTCGCTGTCGGGGCCGAAGTTCCACGCCCGAGCCATGGCCTGGCCTTGCTCCACCAGCGCCTGAGCCAGCAGCAGATAGCCCTGCAACGGGTCAAGCACGTGCTGCCAGGGACGCACCGCGCCCGGATAGCGCAGCACCAGCGACTCATTGGCATCCCAGGCACGCAGGATGTCGGGCAGCAGGCGATCGGCCGACCAGTCGCCGCCGCCGATCACGTTGCCAGCACGGACCGTTGCCAGTGCAACACCACGCTCGCGCAAGAATGAATCGCGCCACGAGGCGCACAGCAGCTCGACACAGGCTTTGCTGCTGCTGTAGGGGTCATGCCCGCCAAGGGCATCCTGCTCGCGATAGGGCCACTGCCATTCACGGTTTTCGTAGCACTTGTCACTGGTCACCACCAGTACCGCTTGCACGCTGTCGCACTGACGCACCGCCTCAAGCAGGTTCAGGGTACCGGTCACATTGGTCGCATAGGTTTCGGCCGGAGTGCGGTAGGACTCACGCACCAACGGCTGTGCAGCAAGGTGCAGCACCACATCCGGACGGAACGCCGCCAGGCTGCGCGCCAACTGTGCCGCGTCACGGATGTCCGCAAACTCGCCAGCCATCCGCTCGCTCAATCCCAGGCAGTCATGCAACGCCGGCGATGTGCCCGGCGCCAGGGAGTAGCCATACACCTGGGCGCCCAGCTCGCTCAGCCACAACCCCAGCCAACCGCCCTTGAAGCCGCTGTGCCCGGTCAAGAAGACCCGACGCCCGCTCCAGAAGCTGCGGCTTACGACCATACCCGCCATTGCGCCTCTCCCGACTTCCAGCGCTCTTCCAGGTAATTGCGATCACGCAGGGTGTCCATCGCCTGCCAGAATCCACGGTGGGTATGGCTCATCAGCTGGCCGCTCTGGGCCAGCGCGCGCATCGGCTCATATTCCCAGGTGGTGTCGTCGCCCTCGATGAAATCGAAAATGCCAGGCTCAAGTACAAAGAAGCCACCATTGATCCAGCCACCGTCACCCAATGGTTTTTCCTGGAAACCATGCACCTGCTCGCCACGCACGTCGAGTGCGCCATAGCGCCCTGGTGGTTGCACGGCCGTGACCGTCGATAGCTTGCCGTGATGCTTGTGGAAGTCGACCAGTGCGCCGATGTCGACATTGGCCACGCCATCGCCATAAGTCAGGCAGAAGGTCTCGTCGCCCACATAGTCGCGCACACGCTTGATCCGCCCGCCAGTCGCGGTGTTCTCGCCGGTATCCACCAAGGTTACGCGCCAGGGCTCGGCGTTGCGGTTGTGGATATGCATACGGTTTTCCGACATGTCGAAGGTGACATCGGACATGTGCAGGAAATAGTTGGCGAAGTATTCCTTGATCACGTAGCCCTTGTAACCGAGGCAGATCACGAAGTCGTTGATCCCGTAGTGCGAGTAGATCTTCATGATGTGCCAGATGATGGGCTTGCCGCCGATCTCGATCATTGGCTTGGGACGAAGATGGGACTCTTCGCTGATGCGTGTACCCAGGCCGCCGGCCAGGATGACTGTTTTCATTGTCGACTTACCTTGAGAGGCCGCTGCCCCGGACGGGCTGACAAAATACTGACCAATTCAGCAACTTGGGCTTTCAAAGCAAAAAGATTGCCAATTTCGCAAGCGCTCGGTTACGCCAGTGTTTTTGGCTCATTTGGGCGATGGGCGGGAAGTGCGGACCGCACGGCAAGGCATGACGCATGCGGAAGGGAAAGGGGGGGCAAAGCAGGGTTGCGACGACTGGCGCCGCAACCCGTCAATAAATCGCCTGACTTACCGAGCTTGGCGGGCCTGCTCGAGCCAGGCCATGGCGGGGGCCTGCAGGCTGCGGCCGCTGAACGCCGACGGCCAACGAGTCTGCAGGTCAAGCGCCAGGCGCTCGCCCAGCACCGGCTGCGCGCTCACCTGCAACTGCGCCTGAGGCGTCCACACCACAAGTTGCCCGGCTTGCGCGGCTGCAAGGCACAGATCAAGGTCCGCCCCCTCCGCCATCTGCAGGCCGCCACAATGGGCGAAGACATCCTGACGCACCATCAGGCAATCTGCCGAGACGGCCGCACAACCACGCACGGCCTCTGGCCAACGGGCAATGCGGCACTCCTCTGCCGACAGCCCCTGCCATGGCGCTACCACCTGCGGACCTTCCAGAAGGGCGTATCCGCCATGTGCCAGGGTGCCATCGGGCGCATACAAGGCCGCCCCGGTTACCCCCACCTCGGGGCGCTGCGCTTCATTGAGCAACCCTTCGATCCAGGCAGGCGCGATTACCTGGCATTGCGCCGAGAGCAGCACCAGGTACTCGCCCCGCGCCTGCTCCGCCGCCTGGTTCAGCCAGGCATTGCGCGACACGCCAGGCTCGCCCACCAGCACCTGGACACGTCCACCCAGGTGCTGCAAGGCACCCACTTCCTCTTCAGCGCATACCACCAGCACTTCGTAACGAGGGTATCGCGTACGCTGCAGCACGCTGGTCAGGCATGCGTCGAGCTGGGCATGATCACCTGTGCTGGCGAGCAGAATGCTCACCATCGGCGTTGCCGCATGTCGGAAATCGATACGCTGCCCTTCGCCTTGCTGCTCGCTCAACTGGGCACGATAGCCCAACTGGGCGAGATGACGATTGAGCGCCCCTTGGGATGCCTGCATCAACGCCGCCGAGGCCTGCTGCGCGACAACCAGATAGTCATCCAGGTGCGCCATGCAGCCAACGCCGTGCGACTCGACAAGACGCAGCAACAGGTCGAACTCCAGTGCCTGCTGGTGAGCCTCACTGTAACCTCCCAGCTCGATGACTGCCTGGCGGCGCAGCAACCAGTGCCGGGACATCAGGCCAGGCTGGCTGCGCAACAGGTTCAGATCCGCACCGGGGCGCACCACCGCGTGCAACCGCCCCTCCTCGTCTCGCTGTACCTCATTGGCACAGATCGCCTGACAGGCAGGCGACTCGGCCAACTCCACCAGCAAGTGCAGCAACCCACCGGCCTGCAGTTCGTCGCCGGCCTGCAGGAGCATCAGCCATTCGCTCGGCAACTGGCGTACCACCTGGTTCAGGTGCGCCAACCAGTTACCGTCGTTGACCTGAACGAAGTGCAAGGTGTCGCGCGCCGTAGTGATGACCGGAGGCTTGCCCCCCTTGAGCACTACCAGTTTGAAGTCACGGATACCGCTGGCCAGGAGACTGTCGAAGGTGGCTTGCAACGCCGCGTCGTCGTTCTTCAGGTCCAGCACCACGAACGCAATCTGCCCTGCGGGGTGAGCGGACAGGTACTTCAGCACCTGCTCGCGTGCTGCAGTGTCCGGTGTCGCCTGCGCCAGGCTTGCCAGCAACTGCCCGGAAGCGGTGGCCTGCAGCCGCGGCTGAAGGTCGATACCCGACACCTGCTGCAAGCGCTCCAGCCAATTGCGCATTTCGCGGACCTGATCACTATCGTGCTCTGCCCCCATCGATTCCACGAGCTTGTGGCAGAGCTGCGGATCGAACAAGCCGAGCGCCAACGCCTGCATGTAACGTAACTGAAGGCTTGCAGGCGTGTCATTAGGATGTACTTGCACCAGGTCCCGCTGACGCACCCAACTCCCTTCCAGCGCCGCATGCTGCGCCTTGCCTGCCGGCAACGCATGGCAAAGAAACTCCAGCGCCACCAGCTGAGTGAACAGGGCGCTGTTGTAGTAAGGCATCTCGACGTACTGGCGGGGCTCGAAAAGCCGCTCCGGGTCATCGATCACGCTGGTCCAGGTGGAGGTGAACAGCAAAGGTGCGTCACCCTGGTCGTAAGTCTCACGAACAAAGCGATGGAGCACGGCGAACTCCGCGTCGCCAACGCACAACGCCTCCCCTTGGGCATCCCGCTGGCGCAGGTCGAACAGCGCCCGGTTCAGGCGCTCCTCGCGCTGCACCTGCTCGCGACCCTCAGTCTGCATTGCGCACAGCACATCGGTCTGCTCGAGGGCAGCAACCTCTCCCTGAGCGAGGATCGCATAAGACAACCCAAGGCAAAAATCAGCCAGATCGGCATCAGCCGGCGCCTGCATCAGGGCAGCCTGCAGGGCTGGCAGGCGCGTGACTGCACGCCACGCCTGACGGCCGGCAAGGCCATACTGGCGCAGGCGGGTCAGCCCTCCCTCACCTTCCCGCGCAGGCATCGCACCACCCAGCTTGTGGTAGGTCAGTTGGGCATTACCCACATCGAAACCCAGGGCATGGCCCTGAGCTGCACAAACCTGGGGTTGCTCGCCCAGGCAAGTGGCAGCACGCTGCAAGGCCGGCGGCAGCGCGAAGTCAGCCTCATGGGTGAGCACCACGTAGGGCGTAGTGACCTGTTGCAGCAACCGCACAAGGTGCTCGCGGTAATGCTGCAACGCGTCGAGCGCCAGGCACGGGACACCGGCCCGCTGGTAATGATGGCGCGCACGGGCCCGGTAGTCCGCCAGCCCCTGCCCCAGCAGTATGACAGTCACCTCGGTGCATGGTGCGGTTGTGATTTCGGCCATAGCGCCCTCTTCAAAAATTTCGTTTTGCAGCCCGGGTATCGGGCTGCTACCAGACTCAGTCCGCCAACCAGGCATTGGCCCAATGCTGCAGGTGGTGCGATGTCAATAAGTAGTCTCGCAGCACCACCTCACGCAGGGCATCACCCTGTCGATAGCTGGCCTGCGGATCGGCGAGGTGCATGCGAATCGCCTCCAGCCACTGCGCCGTACTGTTGTCTTTCACCCGCGTACACGGCAGGTAGCCCGCATAGGCTTTGGTGTCGGTGCAGATCACCGGGAAACCGCAAGCACCGTACTCCAGCAGGCGAAGGTTGCTCTTGCAGTCGTTGAACAGATTCTGCTCAAGCGGCGCCAGCGCGAGATCAAGATTCAGGCTGGCCAGTTTGCGCGGGTATTCGGCGAACGAAATCCCCGGGTGAAACTCCTTGATGTAGGGCCGCAGCATTTCCGGACACATACCAAAGAACACCCAGTCCACTTCATTGGCCAGGGTCTTGATGACCTCCAGCAGCAACTCGAGGTCACCGCGATGACTGGTTCCGCCGGCCCAACCGACACGCGGCCTGGCGCTGGTCTGGCGCTCGCTGGCCAGGCCCGTCCACAAGGAAGCCGAGAGCATGTTGGGAACGATCCTGATGTCATGGTGCATGCTCGAAAGCGCATCGGCCAACGGCTCGGTGGACACCACGACCCGATCGCACAAGCCTACGCCCTCGCTGACCAGCTCGCGGATGTTGGTCGGCAAGTTGCGCACATGGTCGTTCTTCTGCGATGGCTCGATCACATAGTCATCGAGTTCGTAGATGCGCCGGGCATTCGAGTAACGCTTGAGCTGGCTCAACTCCCTGATACTGTGCGGCATGTAGCGACATTGCAGGATAAGCACATCAGGCTTCTCCCGCTCCAGCTCGATCAGGCCAGGCGTGCTGTAGTTGATACGCCCCTGAATCCAGCCGCGTTGTTCCAGCTCTGTGAACGGCTGAACCACGCGATAGTGACCAATGGCCGAGGTATTGCTCGGCAACCCAAGCACCGAAGGCATGGCACGGGCCATGAACGGGTCCCACCCTGCGCGCAACCCAGGCTCGAAGTTGAAGTTCGCAAGCTTCAGGCTCAAGTTCCGGTTGTAGGCCGGGTCCCAGGCAATCCAGGGCAACCAGCGGTCAAAAAAGACGTCACCATCGCAAGATCCGGGTTGCGCCACTTGCGCGTCCGGCACCGCCGACGGGAACTTGACCACCCTGGAAAATGGTGTCCAGACAACCAGATACCCCTTTTCACGTGCTCTCAGGCACAGGTCTGCATCGAACAGGGACGCCTGCAAGGCTGCCGTATCCAGGCCGCCCAACTCGGCAAACAGTTCACTGCGCACAACCAGGCAATCGAGGCTCAAGGCGCTCCAGTTCTGGACCATGCCCAAGCGGTTCATGTAGCTGTCGGCATTCACCCCACAGCCAACGAACGCACTGCCGACCAGGCCGTTGAGTCCCAGCACGAGGCCCGCAGAAACAACGTTGCCATCATTGGAAAAGAGCTTGGGGCCTACCACGCCGACTTCCGGACGCTGGGCGTGCTGCATCAACTCCTGCAGCCATTGCCGGTCGAACAACACGCAGTCGCTGTCGAGCAACAACAGATAGTCGCCGCGCGCCTGCTGGCTGGCAAGGTTCAGGCCGGATGCCCGGCCGTGGCCGGCCACCTGAACCACACGCAACTGATCGCTACCCATGCCAGCCATTGCCGACAGCCAGGCAAGCACATCAACCGGCGTCTGCTCGTCCGCCACCAGCAACACTTCGAAGCTACCATAGGCGGTATTGGCCAGCAGCGACTCGACGCAACGGGTCAACAGCGGCAGCGACGCCCCGACATGGATCAGGATAGATACGCTCGCAGCATGGTCGTGCTGGTAGGTGACACGGGACACCATACCCCCCGCGATTGCGTCCACCTGTGCCCCGACCCCAAGGCGCTGCAGATGCGCCTGCACCACACCGACAGCCTGCTCTCGCCACTGTTCATCACCCAGCCAGTCGGCGTAAGTGTGCTTGCAATGAACCAGCACCTCGGCAATGTGCTCCACGGCCTGCAGCCCCTGCTGCTCGACCACACGCCACAACAGGTCATGTGGCGCAAGTGCGGCGAAACGCTCATCAAAACCACCCAAGGCACGCAACGTCGAACATCTGAAGGCCAACATCCGCCCCACATAGGGCAGGCTACGCATCAGGTCGAGGTTGAAATCAGGCTTCAGGATCGGGTGGGAAGGCGCCAGACCATCATGGCTACCTTCGTCGCTGTACAAGCAGGCACATTCGGCACGCAGCGCCATACGCTCAGCCATGATCACCAGCGCGTGAGGATGCAGTCGATCACCGGCACGCAGCAGGTAGACCCACTCTGCCTGATCGTTAGCGTCAAGCCATTGCTCAAGCTCGGCAAACCCATGCCCACGCGGTCGGATGAACTGCACTTCTGTCGCCAGCCCTTCGACATCCGCAGCAGCGACCACCAGGATGCGACTCGCCGCATAGGACTGCACTGCCAGGCTATCCAAAGTGGTACGCAATGCGTCCTCTTCGCCCTCGCTGCACGACACGACGACAACGATACGCGGCATGGCAGGCCATTGCTCCAGACGCTTGGGCAGCAAGCGCACCTGGCCAGGCGACAGCTCACGGTGCGCGAGCCACTGCTCATACAGCTCGGTGAAATCAAGGCTGTAAGTACCGACTTGCTGGTTGTAGTTGGCCATCTGCTTGGAAAAAGCGGCTCGCATGTCCACCTCTTCCCACGTCTGCCCCTCCCCTCCCGCATAAGAGGCCAGCGGAAGGTAACGCACCCAACCTGCAGAGGGCGCCGCCTCGCCTGTACGGGCCGCAAGCATCTGGCGCAGCCACTCGGTTTCGACCTTGGCCGCCTCGATGATGGTGGACTGATGACTCAGGCGCCCGGGGTAAACGCGCTCAAGGCTGAGAATCTGCTCAAGGCTGCACAAATCGCCACGGCGCAGCAGGCAGCTGAAAAGTGCCAGATCAAGGCGCGCTACGAAGCCTTGGCCATCCTGCACCAGCGTAGGCAGGTACTCCTCGACCTGTGCCCTGCGAAACAACGCATGGCTGATACCACCAAACAGGTTGGGGACGTTATCGGCGATGCTGTCGAGCAGGTCAGTCCCTTTGAGTACCGCGCTTTCGGGCGAGATGATGAAGTTGAGCGGGCGCGATGGCAGGAGCACATCGTCTGCGGCGCAGATCAGCCGCTGGCCCGTAACCATGCTGACCCCCGGCCGGCCTTCCATTGCCTTGACCTGCAAGCTGATGCAATACCCAAGCAACGTATCGTCATCGCAAAGGAACTTGATGAAGTCTCCAGACGAGCGCTCCAGACACGCCATCAGGTTGCAGGCAAATCCAAGCCTGCGAGGGTTGCGCACGTAATGCAGGGGCTTACTCGAACCCTCACCCAGCTCCTGGCAGATCGCCTCGATTTCACCTCCAGCACTGTCATCGCAGACCACGATTTCCAGATTGGGATAATCTTGGGTCAACGCGCTGTTCAGCGTGGTGCGGAAGAAGTCGGGGTTGAACGCTGGGATGGCGATACTGACGAGGGGTTGTGCGTTCACAGAAAGTCACTCAAGCGATGGTTCGAATTGCCAGGCAGGTCCGCAAGGCCAGGGCACGGGCCTGGACCGGCCCGTTGCCCGGCATCGCGCCAGGCAGAGAGCAAGGCGGCAGCAAAAGCAAGCCGCCTTGTGGCATAGCGATCAGATGTAGTTGACCAGAGACAGGCTGGAAATCTTGGCAAAAGACTGCATCGAAGCTGTCAGCTGGTTCTTCTGCATCTCCAGACGCATCATCACTTCACCGATGTCGCTGTCGCGGATCGAGCCCTGGGTCTTGGTGTTCTCGATACCCAGCGCCTCGTTGGTTTCAGCCTGTACATCAAGGGCCTGACCGCGACCACCGATCGCCGAAATGGAGGACGACACCTGGTTGGTGGCACTGGCGATATTACCTATCGCAGAGTCCAACGAGGCCAGGAAGGCTTGGCGCGCAGCCGGGTCATTGTCCTGCGGCGTGTTCAGCGCAGTGCGCAACTGGCTGATGGTATTGAGGACGTTCTGGTTCTGGTGGGTATCCACCTTGATGCCGAACGAATCACCTGCACTCGGCGGGCCGGACAGCTCGAAGCTCACACCGGCTGCGGTGGCCGTGGTCCCGCTGAGGGTCCCCGAGGAAACCGGGCGACTGTCGGCAGTCATTGGCGCGGCGTACAGTTCAAAGTCGGTAGCGCTGGTAAACTTGAGCACGGCACCACCACCCGGGAACGCGGCCTTGTAGGCGGTCGGGTCGGTGATCTTGGCATCGGTGACCTGCGACGACGACGTGTTGCCCGGACTCCGGCTACCGGAGATCGAGTCGGCCTTGGAGCTGAGGCTGAAGGTATGGCCAGCGATGGCTGCGTCCGGGTTGGCTTCATCCCCCGGCTTGAAATCGATCTTCAAGCGCAGATCCACACCGCGGAAACTGATGCTGCTGTTCTCCCCTTTAGGGTCGAACTTGCCCCCTTGGCTGGCTTCCAGGGTGACATCGTTGCCAGCAGCGTCGAGGATCTTGAACTCGGTACTGCTGGTGAACTCGATGCTGTAGGGCTCGCCGCTGCGGAAACGGTCGTTGTAGGTTGCGCTACCGGACACCTGGCCGTTGGACAGGCTGACACGGCCGTCATTGGGCAGCGGGGCAGTCTGCCTGGTTTCGCTGCGGCTGGTATTGAGCGCTTGCTCGAAGGCGCTGTAGCCAGTCTCGTTGGCCGCCAGGCTGAGCATGTCACCCACTTGCAGCATGAGATTGCTCTGGTCGCCTTGATAGCTGTAGGTGCCATCAGAGTTGCGCACATAGGGCTGGGTGTCGCCCTTGGAACCCGAGAACAGGTACTTACCGTTCTCATCTCTGCTGTTCATCAGCGAGAAAAGTTGGTCTTCCAGCGATGCCAGTTCTTCGGCGTTGGCCTTGCGATCAGCGTCGGTGAACTTGCCGTTGCCGGAACTCATGGCCAGCTCGTTGACCCGCTGCAGCACCGCGCCAATGGCATTGAGCGCGCTTTCGCTGGAGCCCAGCGCGTTGCGCACGTTGGTGATGTTGCCCTTGAACTGGTCGAGCATGTTCTGCTGCTGTTCGAGCTGCAACAGACGCGCATAGCCAACCGGATCATCGGCGGCGGTGCGCACGCGGATGAAGTCGCTGGCTTCTTGCTGGGTCTTGTTGAGATTGCCAAAAGTACGCTCGTAGTTGGCGCTGCTGCTGGAGTAGAACTGCGGAGTGGAGATGCGCATGGCCTACGGCTCCTTAAAGGCTGTTGATCAAGGTTGCGAAGGTTTCCTGTGCCGCCTTGATGATCTGCGACGACGCGGTGTAGTACTGCTGGAACTTGACCAGGTTGCCGACCTCTTCATCCACCGACACCCCCGAGCTGGAGTTGCGGCTGGTCAGCGCGGAGCCATGCAGCGCGTTGGTGGCGTCGCTGTCCATCGATGCCTGGTTGGTCTTGCCGCCGACATTGGATACCAGCTTGGCGTAGGCATCGGTGAAGCTGATGCCCTTGCTGCCATCGCCGGTATTGACCGTGGGTTTGGTTTGCAGGTCGATCACCGACTGTGCATTGCGGTTGTCTGCAGAACCGGCCTTGGTCAGCGATACGGTGTAGTTGTCACCATTCTTGGGCGCACCGGATATGCTCATCTCGAACGAGAAGTTCATTTGAGCGCCACTGGCGTCATTGATCGGGTTGCCGTTGCCATCGACCATTGGCACAGACAGCTGCAGCTTGTTTTCCTGGCCAGGGATGACCGTACCGCTGCCAAGCGGGTTACCTTTGGAGTCGTACATGGTGTACGCCTGAGGCGATACGGAATCGTCGCCAAACACCAGCTTGACCGGGGTCGAATACTTCAGCCCCGTCTGCATGTCCGAGCGTTGCTTGGCGTCGTAGATATCCAGCTTGGACGTCAAGGTGGGCTGGGAGATCTGCCCGGTCCCCTTGTTGCCCGAACCGCTGGTGGCGTTCAGCGGGCTGGCCATGGCCAGGCGGCTCGGGTCGGTCAGCACGGTTTCCATGCTGGCCGCCGCGTTGCGGGTCGGGGTGATCTTGAAGCTGTCGCCGGCAACCGGGGTGCCACCATTGAGGTTGAGCGTGAAACCGTCGATCACAGGAGGTGGGTCGGCCGTGATATCGAAGGTACCCATCTCGGAATTATCGGGCAGCCGGCGCACGGAATACTCGGTGGCGCTGGTGAATACGACTTGATAGTCGTTGGTGGTGAGCTTGCCGCTGTCCTTGATGTGCACATCGAGGTTGCCGGAGCCGGCACTGTTGCCCAGCTTGGGGATGCTGCGACCGGCAACGGCCGCTGCGCTGTTGATATCGCCAAAGAGGGTCGCACCGAACTGGCCATTCTTGTCGATACCCTGGGCCAGCTGGCTGTTGATCGCATCGGCGACCACCAGCGCCACACGGCCCAGCTCGTTGAGCGCAGGGTCGAGGGTGTCCTTGCGGTAGCGCAACAAGCCACCGATTTCGCCACCGGTAGTGTTGTCGGTGATGTCCATTTTGGTCGAACCGCGGTTGAGCACCAGGTTCATGCGCGTCGGGTCGGTCGGGGCGGGTTCCACACCCAGCGTCTGGGTGGAGTTGCCCAGCACCAGGGACTGGCCATTTTTCAGATAGATGTCGTAGCTGCCTTCGCGCTCCACCACGTCCACGCCGACAAGCTTGTTCAGCTCGCGCACCGCGCCATCACGCTGGTCAAGCAAGTCATTGGGCTGACCATTGACAACACCGAGCTTGGCGATCTGCTGGTTGAGGTCGGCGATGGTCTTGGTGATGTTGTTCACCTGTTCGGCCATCGACCCCAGACTGCCGTTGATGTTGGCGTTCTGCTGGGTGAACTGCGCCGACAGCGTATTGAAACGCTTGGCAAGTGATTGTGCGCTGGTCAGCAGCAACTGGCGCGAGGCATCTTCGGTGGGCTTGGCAGAAGCATCCTGCATGGCGCTGAAGAAGCTTTTGAGTGCGGCAGTGATACCGGTGTCGGCGCCCGACAGGGCAGTGTTGAGCGGGCCGATCTGATTAAGATAAGTGTTGGCGTCACTGGAGAGCGACGTGGTGGTACGCAACTGGTTCTCGATGAAGGCGTTGTACACCCGTCGCACATCGGCCAGGGTGGTGCCGGTCCCCATGAATACCTGGCCAACCTGCTGGGCACCCTTGGTCTTTTGCACCATTTGTTGGCGAGAGTAACTTTCAACATCGGCGTTGGCGATGTTGTTACCCAGGACGTACATCCCGGACTGGGCGGCACCCAGCCCCGACATACCGATATTGATCAAACTCGCCATGGTTCCCTGCCCTTAAAGTTGTGTACTGGTACCGAGCATTGCGTAGCTCTGCTGCGACTTCATCTGCTTGGCGATCTGCGAGATCTTGCTGGCGTAATTGGGGTCGGTGGCGTAACCGGCCTTTTGCAGCTCTCGCACAAACTGTTCTGGTTTATCGGCGGCGCTCACGGCATCTTGATAGCGTGAATTGCTCTGCAGCAAAGTTACCAGGTCGTGAAAACTTTCCTGATAGCTGTCGTAGGAACGGAACGCAGCCGTCTCCTTGACGAACGCACCATTGCGGAACTCGCTGGTGATCGCACGCGCCTCACCACCCTGCCAACTGCCAGTAGCCTTGATGCCAAACAGGTTGTGGCTGCTGCTGCCATCGGCATTACGCATGACCGATTTGCCCCAGCCGGTTTCCAGCGCTGCCTGCGCCACCAGGTAGCGCGGGTCGATGCCAATGCGCTTGGCAGCCTGTTCGGCCATCGGCAGCATGGTCTCGACGAAGGCGTCGCTGTCGGCGAAAGCCTTTTTCGGTGCCAGCGGGGGCTGAGCCACAGCGCGCCCGAGAATCTGCAGGTTGCCGCTCGGGGCCGCGAACGCCCTGGCCGGCTCCCAGTCGCCAGTTGCAACGCCACCGACCGGGATGTCGCCACGGCGCGGCAACGCCGCCGTGTTGGTCGCTGTGGCCGGGCTGCCGGCAGACGGCACGATACCGGCCAGCAGGCGATCGGTGAGCTTGCCCGGCAGTGCCAGGCGCCGCGAGTTGAGCGCCGCCACGTCATTGCGCACACCCGCGCCTGCCTCGGCATGCACTGGCGCGGCGACTTTCGACGCCCACAACGCTGGGGCACGCCCTTCGATACGTGGGAACGGGCTGGTGTTCACAGAAGCGGCCTTGTTCTTGGACAACTGGCGCACCAGCACGTCCTGCAGGCCAATACCGCCACCCTCGCGGGACATGCTCACAGCCAGCTGCTGGTCGTACATGTCTCGGTACTGCTTGACCGTGTCGCTGTTCATCGGGCTGTCTTCATCGGCCATGACATCGGTGGCCTTGCGCGATGCCTTGAGCAGCTCGCTGATGAACATCGACTCGAATTCCTGGGCTACCTTGCGAACATTGCCCTCGCTATCCCGATCACCATGCTTGAGCGCGCTCAGGCGATTGAGGTCGGTGTAGGCGCCGCTGTCGATCTGGCTGGACACCTGAGTTTTTGGATTCATCAGACGCCCCCTTAGATCACGATCAGGTCGGCTTGCAATGCGCCGGCCTGCTTCAAGGCTTCGAGGATCGCCATCAGGTCGCCTGGCGCCGCACCCACCTGATTCACTGCACGGACGATTTCATCCAGCGTGGTACCGGGGCCGAACTTGAACATCGGCTTGGCTTCCTGCTGGGCATTGACCCGCGAACGCGGCACGACCGCAGTCTGGCCATTGGAGAATGGCCCCGGCTGGCTGACGATAGGGTCTTCGGTGATGGTCACGGTCAGGCTGCCGTGGGTGACGGCCGCCGGCGAAACCTTGACGTTCTGGCCGATGACGATGGTACCGGTACGCGAATTGATGATGACCTTGGCCACTGCCTGGCCCGGATCGATTTCGAGGTTCTCCAGGATCGACAGGTAGTCGACGCGCTGGCTTGGATCCATGGGTGCGGTCACCCGTACCGAACCGCCATCAAGGGCCTGGGCCACGCCAGGGCCGAGCAGCTCATTGACCTTGTCGACGATCCGCTTGGCCGTGGTGAAGTCTGGGCGGTTGAGGTTGAGGGTAAGGCTGTTGCCCTGGTTGAAACCGCTGGGTACGGCACGTTCGACGGACGCACCACCCGGGATGCGGCCCGCCGACGGAACATTGACGGTGATCTTCGAGCCGTCACGGCCCTCGGCATCGAAACCACCTACAACCAGGTTGCCCTGGGCGATGGCGTAGACATTGCCATCAATCCCCTTCAACGGGGTCATCAACAGGCTACCGCCACGCAGGCTCTTGGAGTTACCGATCGACGACACGGTAATGTCGACCACCTGGCCAGGTTTGGCGAAGGCCGGCAGGTCGGCATGCACCGACACCGCCGCCACGTTTTTCAGCTGCACGTTGCCAGACCCAGGCGGCACCTTGATGCCGAACTGCGACAGCATGTTGTTGAACGTCTGCAGGGTGAACGGCGTTTGCGTCGTCTGGTCACCGGTGCCATTCAAGCCGACCACCAGGCCGTAGCCAATCAACTGGTTGGCACGCACGCCGGAAATGCTGGCGATGTCTTTCAGGCGCTCGGCGTGAGCGCCGAACGCGCAGGACAAAAGAAGTGTCGCGGCAATCAACCGCCTAGCGTTGAACATGGTCATCCGTACTCAAAAGGGCCAGAGCGGGCTGATGAAGAAACGGTCCAGCCAACCGGGCTGGCTGGCATCGGCGAAGGAGCCGGTGCCCGAATAGGTGATGCGCGCATCGGCCACACGGGTGGACGGCACGGTGTTGTCGGTGGCGATGTCATCGGCACGTACCAGGCCTGCAATGCGCACCAGCTCTTCGCCGGTGTTCAGGGTCATCCATTTTTCGCCACGCACGGCAATGATGCCGTTGGGCAGCACTTCGGCCACGGTAACGGTGATCGAACCGGTGAGCGTGTTGCCCTGGGTGGCCTTGCTGTCGCCCTTGGTGCTGCGATCGCCGCTGTAGCCTGCGTCAAGGCTGAGGTCCCCGCTGCCCAGCGGGTTGTTGGTGTTGGGCACGGTACCGAACAGCGAGGTGAGGCCAATATTGGCCTTGCTGTTCTTCTGGATCTGGGAACCTGCGTTCTTGCTCGCCGAGGTACGCTCGTTGAGGGTGATGGTGATGATGTCACCCACCCGGAACGCCTTGCGGTCGGTATACAAGCCTTGTTCGAAACCGGCCTGGTAGATCGAGCCGTTATTGGCCGCTGCCGGCAGCGGGGTGCGCGGCAGAACCGGCGCGTAGTACGGGTCGTTGGGCTTGGGCGTCGGTGCGACGCAACCAGCCAGCAACACCGCCCCCCCCAGGGCGAAAACGGACAACAGACGATACATGACTCTTACCTCTGGCAGGCGCTGTAGCAGCGTGCGGTTTATCGGCGGCCCGAAGTGGCTGGGCCGCCAGGGCTTACAGTTGCTGAGTGACGAACGACAGCATCTTGTCTGCGGCGGAGATGACCTTGGAGTTCATCTCGTAGGCGCGCTGGGTGGTGATCATGTTCACCATCTCCTCGACCGTGCTGACGTTGGAGTTTTCCAGGGTCTGCTGCAACGTGAGACCGAAGCCGTTCAGCCCCGGGGTACCGACCTGTGGCGCACCGCTGGCGGCGGTTTCGAGGAACAGGTTGTTGCCCATGGCCTGCAGGCCGGCCGGGTTGATGAAGTCGGCGGTCTGGATGTTGCCGATGATCTGCGCAGCCGGGTTGCCCTGGGTGGTGATCGACACGGTGCCGTCCTGGCCCACGGTGAAGGTCTGGGCATCCGGCGGCACGACAATGGCAGGTTCCAGCGCGAAACCGTTGGCGGTGACCACCTGGCCATCGGAGTTCAGGTGGAAGGTGCCGTCACGGGTGTACGACACGGTGCCATCAGGCTGGAGCACCTGGAAGAAACCGCGGCCATTGATTGCCATGTCCAGCGGGTTCTCGGTGTTCTGCAACCCGCCAGTCTGGAAGTTCTTCTGAGTGCCGACCACGCGCACACCGGTACCGACCTGCAGGCCCGAAGGCAGCTCGCTGTCCTGGGTGGACTGCGCGCCAGGCTGGCGCTTGATCTGGTACAGCAGGTCCTGGAACTCGGCGCGATCACGCTTGAAGCCGGTGGTCGAAACGTTGGCCAGGTTGTTGGAGATGACCGTCAGGTTGGTGTCCTGGGCGGACAGGCCGGTTTTAGCGACCCAAAGAGCCGGAAGCATTTAGTGTTCTCCTCGTGCGCCTGTTTTACGGCACTCGTTCAAATGTGATTAGCCGATTTGCAAAACACGCGCCATGGCTTCGTCGCCTTCCTTGGCCGCGCTCATCATCTTGACGTGCAGTTCGAATTGACGGGACAGCGCCAGCATCGAAGTCATCTCGCCGACGGCATTGACGTTGCTGCCCTCGAGGAAACCCGACACCACACGCACATTCACATCGGCGTCTGCGGGTTGGCCGCTGGCGGTATGGATCAGACCATCCAGCCCCTTGGTCATGCCCTTGGTGTCCGGGTTGACCAGCTTGATACGGTCCACTTCGGCCATTACCCGCGGGTCTTCGCCCATGGCGCGGATGCTGATGGTGCCGTCGTCACCGACCTCGACCTTCTGCTCTGGTGGAATGGCGATAGGGCCGCCGTTACCGATGACCGCCATGCCATTGCCGGCCCGCAGCACGCCGAGCGCGTCAATGTTCAGGCTGCCGGTACGCACATACGCTTCGCTGCCGTCGGGTGCCTGCACGGCGATGAAACCATCACCGGTGACCGCCACATCCAGTTCACGACCGGTTTCAACCAACGGGCCGGCACTGAAATCGGTGGCCGGGCGCTCGCTCATGGCGAAAGCACGCGCCGGAAAGCTGTCACCGAATACCGGCATCGAGCGCGCCTGCTCCAGGTCGCGCTGGAAACCGTTGGTGGAAACGTTCGCCAGGTTGTTGGCATGGGCCTTCTGCGCCAGTGCGTTCTGGCTGGCGCCGGTCATGGCCACGTAAAGCATCTTGTCCACAGTCATCCTCCGCTGCACGGGCGATCGATTGCCGGTCGCCGTGGCTGTGGCAAGCGTTGAGCAAGTTTCGCGCCAACTACCATAGAAACGGCAAAGACCCCGGTTTACGGGGCCTTTGCTGAAAAGCCCGGCGCGCGCGAGACAAAATCTCGGCGGCGGGTAGCCGGCAGCGGCAAGGGCTGGCCGCCCTCGACGCTACGGGCGACACTTGGCTGTCAGGTGATGGTGAAGGTATCTCCGTTGTTGGCCTGGAACGACTCGATAGTGTTCGAGCCGGCGTACCAGTTACTGAGCATCACACCGTAATCCAGGTTGCCGGCATTGCTCGAGATGTACCAGGCCGAATCCCGCCCGGCACCGCCATTGATCACATCCGCCCCAGCGCCGCCGATGAAGTTCTCGCTCGCGGCAGTCCCGATGAACGTGTCATTGAAGGCCGCGCCCTCGAAGCTCTCGATACTGGTGAACAGGTCATGGCCGGTTGCGTTCAGAATCGAGCGTGATGCCACCCCCCACCCGCGAACGTCAACAGATCGACGCTGCCAGCGCCATTGAAGTCATTAGCCTGGTCGTTGGCCACGAAGACATCACCCAAGGATGATCCGACGAACTTCTCGATGCCCTCGAAGGTATCGCCTTCGGCGATGCCACCGTGCTGGCCGGTCTTGAGATTCAGGAGGATGCCTGAACTGCTGTCGCCATACGAAACGGTGTCGATACCCACCCCATCGACGAATCGGTCGGCACCAGCGCCACCAAACAAGGTGTCATCGCCAGCACCACCGACAATCACATTGGTACTGGCATTGCCATAGCCGGTGAAGTTGCCGGTACCGATGAAGGTCAGGTTCTCCACCTCGCTGGTCAGCGTGTAGTTGGCCAGGGTCGTGCGCACTTCGTCGATGCCACCGCCAGCCTGCTCGAACACGCCAGCGGTGTTGTACAGGTAGTAGACGTCGTTACCGGCACCACCGGCAAAGCGCTTGCTCAAACCTGTCGCCTGCATGATGACGGTGTCGTCCTGGCTACTACCGATGACACTGAGCCCGAAAACAGGGCCACGCCGATCAGGCCTTTTTTCAGGTTCTTCACGGAATCCCAGGAAAGACAGAAACAAGAACGCCGGTTTGATGGATGATGTTCGTGCGAGCAAACACATCTACAAACCGGCGTTCTTGTGCACGATATTAATACGTTTCTGCCCTTTTGGGAGGGCTTTTCTGTCACCGCGATCCGGCATGACGGCAACGACCTGTTGATCGACCTGATTCCGCAGCCCACCAGATTCCCCACCTGCAGCGGCTGTCATCAGCCCAGCACCGCCATCCACGAATACTGTCAGCGCTCAATCCGTGACCTGCCCATTCTTGGCCGGGCGGTGCGATTGAATGTCGAGCTGCGACGCGTTGGGTGTAGCGCATGTGGCAAGCGAATGGAGTCAGTCCGCTGGCTTGACCGCTATTCGCGGATGACCAGGCGTTTGTCCGAAGCCGTGATCCAGGCTTGCCAAAGACTGCCCACCTTGCACGTCGCGGAGCTGTTTGGTTTGCATTGGGACAGCGTGCGTTTGCTGGAGCGGCGGGCGCTACAGGCCGCACTGGAGAAGCTGCCGAGGGCCCAGCCCAGACGCTTGGTGATGGATGAGTTCGCTCTGTTCAAAGGGCATCGCTACGCCAGCGTGGTGTTGGATGCCGACACTCGCCGGGTGCTGTGGATTGGCGAAGGGCGTAGCCGAGCCGCTGTCAGGCCCTTTTTCGAGGAGCTGGGGCCGGAGGGCTGTGCACGGATCGAAGCAGTGGCAATGGACATGAACACCGCATTTGACTTGGAGGTGCGCCAACATTGCCCTAGGGCACGCGTTGTCTATGACCTGTTTCATGTGGTCGCCAAGTATGGGCGAGAGGTGATTGACCGGGTACGGGTCGATGAGGCCAACCGCCTGCGCCAGGACAAACCCGCGCGCAAGGTGATCAAGCAAGCGCGGTGGCTGCCGCTGCGCAATCCAGAGAACCTCAAGCGAGAAGATCAGCAGGTACATCTGCAGGATCTGCTGGCGGCCAACCAATCGCTGATGACAGTTTACTTGATGAAGGCAGAGCTCAAAGCCCTGTGGTCGCCTACCACCGCTTGGGGGTGGCGATCAGCCTGGAAACAGTGGCTGCGCTTGGCTGCTGAAAGCGAAATACCGGCGCTGAAGCAGTTTGCTAGACGGCTGAAGGGATACTGGCGCGGCATCCTGAGCAGGGTGCGATGGCCCATGCACACCGGGCAGTTGGAAGGCATAAACAACCGGATCAAGGTGATCAAGCGGATGGCTTACGGCTACCGGGACAGCGAATTCTTTTTCATGAAGATCAAGTATGACTTTCCCGGCAATCCGTGAAGAACCTTTTTTCAAGGCCACGCCAAGCGCTGCCGGCAGCACGTTGGCACCAGTATCCTTAGTGCTTTTCACGAGCTCCGATCCTTGGAACAAGACGCTTGCCAGACACTCGAACGAGTGAGGTGGCACGGATAATACCTGAAGGAAATCCGCCAATTGATGGCCTCAAACCATCATTTTTTGCCCTGCATCAAAGGGATCTGCAAGCGGCATTGTCGAACGGTCCGGCAAAGCGCTTCCAACCATCACCGGGTGACCATTGCGAACACACCAGACGCCCGTCGGCCTGACTTTCCCAACGCCACCAAGGGGCCATCGCGGCCTGTGCCTGTAGCAGGCAGAACGCCGCGACAGCAGCAGCCAGCAGCTTTTTCATGGGGACTCTCCTTGAAAACGACGAACCCCTTCTTGCAAAGGGGTTCGTTGACAAGCGATCAGCCAGCGACCATCAGGTCATCTGGATGATGGTCTGCATGATGGTGCTTTCGGTGGAGATGGTCTTGGCGTTGGCCTGGTAGTAGCTCTGGGCCTTGATCAGCTCCACCAGCTCCTGGGTCAGGTTGACGTTGGAGGCTTCCAGCGAGTTGGACTCGATCTCGCCCAGCGTACCGGTTTTCGGCGCGTCGATACCCGGAATGCCCGAGGAGAAGGTTTCCTTCCAGCGGGTGCCGCCCGTCTGCTGCAGGCCCTGCTCGTTGGCGAAGCTGGCGATTGCCACCTGGCCAATGGCGCGGGACTGCTGGTTACTGAAGCTGGCAAACATCACGCCGGAGGAGTCGATCGACAGGCTCGACAGGATACCGGTGGCGTAGCCGTCCTGGGACTGCGACATACGAGCAGTTTCAGTGTTGTAGGACGTGGTGCTCTTCATCGAAAGCTGCATGCCGTCAGCATTACCCTGGGAACCATTGGGCGCCCAATTGCCCGCCGCATCCTTGGCGGCAGGAATCCAGTTCTTCAGGGTGAAGGTGTTGTTGACCACGCTCCAATCGCCCGCCGGCACGCCAGGTACTGGAGGCGTGCTCCCATCGTTCTGGGCCGCCATGGACTTCACCGAACCATCGGGATTGAACGACATGGTGGCGGTCAACGGCTGGGTGCTGGACGGATCGAGCGGGTTTCGGCCCTGGACCAGGGTGTACATGGTCCATTCATTCTGACCTGTCTTGCGGTAGAACTGCTCCATGACGTGCTCGTTACCCTGGCTGTCATAGACCTTGGTAGGGAACGATTTGGTGTAGGTGCTCTGATCGGTCGGGTTGAACGGCTTGTTCGGGATCATCGTGCCGGAACCATCATCGATTTCCAGCGGAATATCGGGGGCCGAGGAGTTCAGGTTGATGCCCTGCTCGATCAGCGTGGTGGCCTTCGGCGCCAGCGCCGAAGTGTCGATCCGCAGGTCGGTCAGCACACCCTTGACGATCTTGCCGTTCTCATCGGTGCTGTAACCGCGCAGGTTCAGGCCATCGGAGGTGACCACATAGCCATCCTTGTTGGTCTGGAACGCACCTGCCCGGGTGTAGGTCATCGAGCCGTTGTCGGACAGCACGAAGTAACCCTGCCCCTGGATACCCATGTCCAGCACGTTACCGGTGTTGTTGACATCACCCTGGCCGAACTGCTGGGAAACCGAGGCCAGGCGCACGCCGTTGCCGATCTGGTTCTTGCCCACGCCCAGGCGGTTGGAGCCTGCATAAACGTCGGCGAACTCGGCACGCGACGACTTGAAGCCGACGGTGTTGACGTTGGCAATGTTGTTGCCGGTAACGTCCAGTTGCTTGTTGGCTGCGTAAAGACCGCTAAGGCCGATATTGAAAGACATGCATTCACTCCTTCTGCCGATCTAGCGGCCTTAGATTCCAATAGATTGTACTTTCGAGACGCCGATCTTCTGGCCGCCTGCCACGGTGAGCATCATCTCGCTACCGCCCTGGAAGCTGACACTGGTGATCTTGGCCGGCAAAAGCGTGTACATGGTCTGCGCCTTGCCATCGACCGTCGTGGTGGCGGTGAAGGTGTACTGGCCAGGGTCGACCTTCTCACCCTTCTCGTTGGTGCCGTCCCAGATGAAGTCGGCGGTGCCTTTGGCCTGCTCGCCCAGGCTGATGGTCTTGACCACCTTGCCGTCCTTGTCCTTGATCTCGACCTTGCCGTCGGTGATGTTCTGCGGCACGACAACTTGACCGGTGAAGCTGGCGGTGGTGTCGACCATCGCCTTGTCGGTATCCAGGATCACCGAGCGCCCCACCAGCGTGGTGGCCTGCAGCGCCTGACTCGACGCTATGCCGCCAATGATATTGTTGACCGAGCCGTTCAGGGTCTGGATACCTTCCAGGCTGCTGAACTGGGCCAGCTGCGCAATGAATTCGCCGTTATCCTGCGGATCCAGCGGGTTCTGGTGCTGCATCTGGGTAACCAGCAGCTTGAGGAACGCATCCTTGCCCAGCGCGTTCTTGTCGACGGGCTCGGTGGTGGTTTTCTTGGTACCAGTGCTGACCCCGGACGCGTTGAGTACGTCGTTCAGGTTCACGCCATTGTTGGTGTTGGTCACTGCCATGGTCCGGATTCCTTATCACTGACCCAGGGTCAGTACTTTCTGCATCATGGTCTTGGCGGTATTCATCAGTTCGGCGTTGGTCTGGAACGCGCGGCTGGCAGAGATCATGTCAGCCATCTCCTCAACTACGTTGACGTTCGGGTAGTAGACATAGCCATCCTTGTTCGCCGCCGGGTGGCTTGGCTCGTAGCGGGCTTCGAGATTACTCTGATCCTCGATGATGCCCTTGACCTCGACCCCCTGCCCGGCCTGGCCCTGATCTTCGAACAGCGATTGGCCGGCGCCGGCCTGGGCCTGCTGGAAGGTGGTGGCGAATACCGGGTGGCGCGCACGGTAGGTCTGGTCGATGCTCGACGACACGGTCTCGGCGTTGGCGATGTTCGACGCAACGGTGTTCAGACGCGTGTTCTGCGCGCTCATGCCGCTACCGGCAATATTGAAGACACTGGCAAGAGACATGGTCACTCTCCACGCAGGGCCGATACCAGCCCTTTGAATTTACTGTTGAGCAGGGTGAAGCTGGCCTGGAAGCCAACGGCGTTTTCCGCGTAGTTCGATTGTTCCAGGTGCGCGTCCACGGTGTTCTGGTCGATCGACGGCTGCATCGGCGTGCGGTACTTCAGCGTATCGTCCATCATGGCCAGGCCTTCGGCCTCGATATGACGGCTGTCGGTACGCTCCAGGGCGATGCGTCCCTTCTGCTGCTTGTCGGACTCGGCAGCGAGCACGGACGAGAAGTCCATGTCACGCGCCTTGTAGTTGGGCGTGTCGGCGTTGGCGATGTTGTTGGCCAGCACTTCGGCACGCTGAGCGCGAAAGCCCAGTGCCTTTTCGTGAATGCCAAGCGCCTTGTCGAAGCTGATGCTCATGTCGGGGACCTTTGAAGGTGACCAGAGTTCGTTTGCTATGGCTTTAGCAAGCCCTGTGCCAACCATCTTGAACCCCATGAGTACGGGGGTTTTGCCTGTTTCAGGCCGCGCCTTATGCCAGAAAAGCGGCAATGTGCTTCCGCCTTGAGCTACCCAGGCGGCAATCGGCAGGCGGCAAAAGCGGCAAACCAAAAAATTGACGTCAAAACAAACACGTCAATTGGCCACCAATCGGGTAGCATCCGCGTCCCGCGCGCCATCGCCATCCACGCCACCACGGACGCCAGCAACCGACCGGCGGTGCTGGCCGGCATCGACAACCAGGGACAGATCTTCGCCGGCTACCAAGGCGCGCAAGGCATCGTGCTGGATGGCGCGAGCATCTTCGACAGCCTGGGGCGCCACATCGACAACAGTGGCAGGATCGTAGCGGCCGACACTGCCATCCGCATTGGCAACACCACCCATGATGGCACTGGCGTGCCGCCCTGGCAGAAGGCCAACGGCGACCTGAACATCTTCAACAGCGGCGAGATCTGGGGCAACGTCGCCATCAATGCCACCGGCAGCAATCGCCCTGTCGAGCTGATCATGCGCAAAGGCAGCATGATCCAAGGCGACCTCCTTGGCCTGGCCAACATCGAAGTCGAAGGTGACAGCGCCTACGGGATTGCCCACGGCGGGCGCGGCAGCAACAGCATCCGCCTGGCGAACAACGGCTGGCTCGACGTCGGCGACCGCAGCGAGCCGCCGACCACATTCAGCCTGCAGAGCCTCCACGCCACCCTCGACGGCAACCTGCGGGTAGCCGACAACTCGGCACTGGGCATGTGGCTGGCAGCCAGCACCGCCCCGTCCACCGCTGTGCTCAAAGTCAGCGGTATCGCCGAATTCGGCCAGAACGCACAAAAAAAGGCCGGTATCTCGCGATACCGGCCTTTTTGTCGAGCCTCATTTGGCCTGGTAGATGATCCCCGGGCTGCACTGGACCATCTGGTAGTGGTCCGGCAGCCCGTTGAGCGCCTCGGACGCCCCGAGGAACAGGTACCCCCCGGGCTTGAGCGTGGCGTGAATACGCATGAGGATGTCCTTCTTGACCTGGGCCGAGAAGTAGATCAGCACGTTGCGGCAGAACACGATGTCGAACTTGCCCAGCGGCGCATAGCTGTCGAGCAGGTTGTAGGAACGGAACTCGACGCGACTGCGGATCGGCGGCTTGATCGCCCAGCGCCCCGGCCCCTTGGTGTCGAAGTAGCGCTGCAGGCGCTCCTGCGACAGGCCACGGGCAATGGCCAGGCTGTCGTACTCACCGGTCTTGCAGTTGTTGAGCATGGCACCGGACAGGTCGGTGGCAACGATCTGCGCGCCCATCTTCAACTGACCCAGGTTGGTCCGCTCGAACTCGTCGATGGCCATCGACAGCGAGTATGGCTCCTGCCCCGATGAACAGGCCGCCGACCAGATGCGCAGGCGCTGGCCCGGGTTGTTCTTGATGAACTCCGGAATCACCTTGTTCTTGAGCACCTCGAACGGGTAGGTATCGCGAAACCACAGCGTCTCGTTGGTGGTCATGGCATCGACCACCTGCTCGCGCAAGCCACCGCGTGGCTGGGTCTGGATGCGCTGCACCAGCTCGCCCAGCGACTTGATGCCCTGTTGCTCCATCAGCTTGTTGAGACGGCTGGAGACCAGGTACTGCTTATTCTCGCCCAGCAGGATGCCACAGGCTTTCTCCAGGAATACCCGGAACTGTTCGAAATCCAAATTACCCGTAGACAATGCTGCCGCCTCTTCTTAAATCGCTAGCGCCGGGGGCGAACCCCGGCCGTTTCAATGACTCGCCTTGATCCGATCGACCACGCGCTGGGCGAGGTCATCCGGCCTGAACTTGGCCAGGAAGTCATCGGCACCGACCTTCTTGACCATCGCCTGGTTGAATACCCCGGACAACGAAGTATGCAGGCAGATGTGCAGTTTTTGCATGCGCGGATCGCTGCGGATCTCCGCCGTGAGGGTATAGCCGTCCATTTCCGGCATTTCAATATCCGAGATCATCATGAGGAACTCCTCCTCCGGACGCTTGCCCTCATCCACCAGCTTGCGCAGGTAATCCAGGGCCTGGCGACCATCGTTGAGCGCCACCACCTCGACACCCACGGTCTGCAGGCATCGACTCACCTGCTTGCGCGCCACCGACGAATCATCGACGGTCAATACCCGCAGCATCACCGCCTTGTCCTGTACCTCGGCATCGATCACACCTTCCGACACCGACTCGGAAGATGGCGCCACCTCGGCCAGCACCTTCTCCACATCGATGATCTCGACCATGCGGTTGTCGACGCGGGTCACGGCAGTCAGGTAGTGATCGCGCCCGGTACCCTTGGGTGGCGGATGGATCTCTTCCCAGTTCATGTTGACGATGCGCTCGACCGAGTGCACCAGGAAGCCCTGGGTCTTGGTGTTGTACTCGGTGATGATGACGAAACTCTTGCGTGTTTCTTCCTTCAGCCCTGGCAGACCGGTCGCCATCGACAGGTCGAGGATCGGGATCGTCGCCCCGCGTATGTTGGCCACGCCGCGCACCACCGGATGGGATTTAGGCAGCAGCGTCAGGTCGGGGCACTGCAGCACTTCCCGGACCTTGAAAACATTGATGCCGTAGAGCTGGTCGCCATTGAGGCGAAACAACAGCAGCTCCAGGCGATTCTGCCCCACCAGCTGTGTACGCTGGTTGACCGAATCCATCACTCCAGCCATGCCGGACTCCTTCAACGATTACCCTGTGCAGCAAGTCGGCACGGGCTTTGCTTTTTTGAGCGTCATGCATACGAAAACGACATTTTTCCGACGACTGACGCGCCTGCTGACCGGCCCCCTGGCTGTGCTGTGCCTGGTAGCACCCGGCGCGCGTACGCTGGCGGACTCTTTTACCTTGCCTGAACAGCTTATCGGTGTCACTCAAGGCTTTCTTGAATTCACCGTCGAAGATTATCTGGCAACCACCCAGACTCAGGGCCGCTACGAGATCGAAGTCAACAAGCTTGACCCGCGCCTGCGCATGCCGCTGTGCAGCCAACAGTTGGATGCCTCACTGGAAGGCTCGACCCCGCTGGGCCGGGTAACAGTGAGGGTGCGTTGCGACGGTGCCGCGCCCTGGACCGTATTCGTGCCCGCCCAGGTGCGCCTGCTGCGCGATGTCGTGGTAATGACCCGGCCACTGAAACGCGAAAGCATCATCGATGAAAGCGATGTGGCCCTGCGCGAGCGCGATGTAGGCACCCTGGGCCCCGGCTACCTGACCCTGCTGGAGCAGGCCGTGGGCATGAAACTGCTGCGCCCCACGGTACTTGACCAGGTTTTGACCCAACAGCACCTGGAACAGGCCGAAGTGGTGCGCAAAGGCGACCACGTAGTGATCATCGCCCGCAGTGGCAACCTGAGTGTGCGCATGCCGGGCGAAGCCCTCGACAAGGGCGGGATGCAAGCGCAGATCCGCGTGCGCAACCTCAATTCCAAACGGGTGATCAAGGCCCGGGTAACCGGTGCCGGGCAAGTCGAGGTCGCCATGTAACCTACCCTGCGTCAGGATTTCGACAGAGGGGTGGCGGTGTGCAACCTCGGCCCCTAAACTCTGTCAGATATCGGGATACGCAAGCCAGCTTCAGGCCGTGTTGCATTCGTGCCTAAAGTTTTTTTCGGTTTGGTCGAAAACAAGGCATGCGTCCTAATTCCCAGGGGTTTTGATCATGGTCATCGACTTCAGTCGTTTGAATAACTCTCCGTCCGTCACGGGCGGCGTTCGCGGCAACACCGCGTCCGGCAACGCCGCTAAAGCCGGCGAGGCCAACGAAGCGCCCAAGCACACCGGTGCCAGCGGAGAAACAGTACATCTGAGCCCAGAGGCCCAGCAATTGCAGAAGATCAGCGACAAGCTGCGCGATCAGCCCACCGTCAACAGTGCCCGTGTGGCCGAGTTGAAACAGGCCATCGCAGACGGCAGCTACAAGGTCGATGCCGACCGGGTCGCTAGCAAACTGCTTGATTTCGAAGCTCAGCGCTAACCACCAGGCGCGCTGACTTCAAGGACGCACCACGCCAAGAGTTAGCCATGCACGACATCACTCTGCTGCAACTGATCGAAGACGATTTAGCACCGACGCAGGAACTGCTCGACCTTCTACAAAAGGAGGCAGTGGCCCTGCACGGTCGGGACATGGCCAAGCTGGAGCAGATCCTTGCCCGCAAGCAATCCCTGATCGTCCTGCTTGAGCAGCAGGGGCTGCGGCGCAACAACCTGCTCACTGGGCTCGGCCTCAGCGCCGACCGTGCAGGCGTGAAAGCCGTCGCCGAGCTGTCGCCCAATGGCGAGATCATCATGCAGCAGCTCGATGTGCTGACCCAACTGATGGACAACTGCCAGCAGGTCAACGAGACCAATGGGCGGATCATCCAGGCGCAGCAACACGCCACGACCAATCAGATCAGAATCCTCATGGGCGGCGACTCCCCGTCGCTCTATGACAGCCGTGGCGCCACATCGCCCATGGACAAGCCCCGGGCAATCAGCCAGGTTTGATTATTTGTTTCAAGGCACGGAACATACTGGCAAAATGCCGTAACTTGCGTGTGCCGTTTTGCCTGGAGATTGATAACCCGTGTTCAATGAATCCGATGCTCCCCAGCCCCCAAAGGTGCTGACCACCCCTTTGGAGATCGCGGCCAACTTGCGCCAGCTGCTGGATAGCCACGACCCACTGATCATCAGCTTCCATGAGCGCAGCCAGCGGTTCCAGAGCTATGTGGTGCATGTCGACCGGGAAAGCGGTGTCCTGGCACTGGATGAGATGATCCCTCGCGACGGCGAGAAGTACATCGAGAGCGGCGAACCCTTCCGCGTCGAAGGCTTCCACGACGGCGTGCGCATCGCCTGGGAAAGCAACATACCGCTGACCATCACCGAGATCGACGGCCACCGCTGCTACCGTGGCCCGCTGCCCGAGGAAGTGACCTATCACCAACGCCGCAATGCCTTCCGCGCCGCGCTGAAGCTGTCGCAACTGGTCGACGTGACCCTCGACGGCACCCACCTCAAGGGCAATGGCGCGTTGCGCGGCAAACTGCTGGATATCTCGGCAACCGGCTGCAAACTGCGCTTCGACGGCAACGTCGAGGACCGCCTGCAACTCGGCCAGGTCTATGAGCGCTTCAAGGCCGGCACCCCACTGGGGTTGACCGACACCCTGGTCGAACTGCGCCACCTGCACTTCGAAGAGCGCATCAACACCACCTTCGCCGGGGTGCGCTTCCACAACCTCAACGGCCAGGCCCAGCGCAAGATCGAGAGCTTCGTCTATCAGTTGCAGCGTGAAGCGCGGCGGTTCGACAAGGACGACTATTGATCGTCGCCAGCCCATGAAAAACGCCACCCCTCGGGTGGCGTTTTCATTGGTGCCCGGGCAGGCCGCCTAGGACATCGATTTGCCCCCCTCGCCTTGCGCCTGCGCACCGGCATCCTCCTCGGTATCTTCCGCCGCCACCGGCGCCTGCATCACATCCTGCACCGTCTGCTCATCCACCCGCGGGTCGAGGGCCGCCGACAAGGGCGAGCCCGCCGCTGGCATCGCCACGTGCCCCAGCGGCGCATCCTGGACCTGGTGCAGCCCAGTGACTGCCTTGGGCCGAATGCGCCACACCAGCACCAACGCGAAGAACACGAAGAAGGCGTAGAGCATCTGCGCGCCCAGCAGCTTCATCAGCACCCCGGCCGCCAACGGTCCGATACAGGCGCCCACACCATAAGTGACCAGCAGCATCGCGGTCAGCGAGACCCGCCGCTCACTCTCCACGTGGTCATTGGAGAACGCCACCGCCAAGGGATACAGGCAGAACTGCAACAGCGAAATGACAAAGCCCATGGCGAACAGCAGCTCGAGCGGAACCCCCGGCAGGATCGCCAGCGGCGCGGCGGCCAGGGCCAGGCCGATGGCCACGCTGCGGATCAGCACGGCGCGATCATAGCGATCGGAAAGCCAGCCCAGCGGCCACTGCACCAGCAGCCCGGCAAAGATGCAGCAGCCCATGAACAGGCCGATCTGCTCGGTGCTCAGACCCTGGCTGGACGCATACAGCGGCGCCAGGCCATAGAAGGAGCCGACGATCAGGCCCGAACCAAGCACAGTTGACAGCGATTGCGGCACGCGTTTGATGAAGAACTTCGGCTCCATCGGCGCCGGGCGCAACGGTGCGGGGTGAATGCGCCGGGTCATCGCCACCGGCACCAGGCACAAGGCAAAACACATCGCCACCAGCATCAGCAGTTCCGGCCCCAGTTGCGGGTGCACCACCAGGATCAACTGGCCGAGCACCAGCCCCAGGTAGGAGGCAATCATGTAGCCGCTGAACACCGCGCCACGGTGCTTGGCGTCGGCCTGTTCGTTGAGCCAGCTCTCGATAACCATGTACTGGCACATCATGCCCAGGCCGACGATCATACGCAGCCCGACCCAGGCCGGCAGCCAGTTGGTCAGCCCATGCCCGAGCACCGCGGCGCCGACAATGCCGGCACACGTGGCATAGGCACGGATATGCCCGACCCGGCCGATCAAGCGGTGCCCTACCTTGCCCCCCACCGCCAGGCCGAAGTAGTTGGCCGCCATCAGCGCACCGATCCACAGGCTGTCGACATGATCGGCGGCCAGGCGCAAGGCCAGGTAGGTACTCAGCAGGCCCGAGCCGATCAGCATCATCAAGGCGGCGAAGTACAGCGACTGAAACGGCTTCCAGATATTTCGCATACGTCCCGTCAAGCTCCTTGACCAGGTGGCGTTGGGTTGCAGGCAAGCATAAAAGCAAATCCATCTTGGCACAGGCCCCCAGGCAGCAAAAAGAGCCATGGGGGCGCATCCAGTAGCGGTTGTGTCGCGCTCAGGCCTGCGCGGCCAGCACGCGGCGCTCCCAGGGGGTGATTTCATCGAAGAAATCGCTCAGTTCCAGGGTCTTGGTGGCGATGTAGCCTTCGATGAACTCCTTGCCGAACAGTTCCCGCGCCAGGTCGCTGCGCTTGAGCCGCTCAAGCGCGGCATGCAAGGTGCAAGGCAGGCTGAGGTATTCCGGCACCTCGAACTCGCCCTGGATGGCCGGCGTCGGCGCGATCTGCCGCTCAATGCCGTGCAGGCCAGCGGCAAGGCTCGCGGCAATGGCCAGGTAGGGGTTGGCATCGGCACCCGGCAGGCGGTTTTCCACCCGCCGTGCCACAGGCGAGCTGGCCGGAATGCGCAGGCCCGCGGCACGGTTGTCCTCGGACCAGCAGGCGTTGTTCGGTGACGCATAAGGGTGGCACAGGCGCTGGTAGGAATTGACGTTCGGCGCGAACAGCGCGGTGAAGTCGGCCAGGCAGGCCTGCAGGCCACCGATGAAATGGTGGAAGGTGTCGGTCGCCCTGCCCTGCTCGTCGCTGAACACGTTGCGCCCACTGCCGACCTCCACCAGGCTCTGGTGAATGTGCATCGAACTGCCGGGTGTGTGTGCCAGTGGCTTGGCCATGCACACCACGATCAGGCCATGCTTGAGCGCGACCTCCTTGAGCAGGTGCTTGAACAGGAAGGTCTGGTCGGCCAGCAGCAAAGGATCGCCGTGCAGCAGGTTGATCTCGAACTGGCTGACACCCATCTCATGCATGAAGGTGTCGCGTGGCAGGCCCAGCGCCGCCATGCAGCGGTATACCTCGTTGAAGAACGGGCGCAGACCGTTGTTGGAGCTGACACTGAAGGCCGAGTGGCCCATTTCCCGGCGTCCGTCCTTGCCCAGCGGCGGCTGGAACGGCTGGGTCGGATCGGCGTTGGCGGCAAAGACAAAGAATTCCAGCTCCGTCGCCACCACCGGGGCCAGCCCGCGCTGCGCATATCGGGCGATCACCGCCTTGAGCTGGCCACGGCTGGACAACCCTGAAGGGCTACCATCGAGTTCCACCGCATCGCAGATCGTCAACGCCCGAGGTTCGTCGCTCCAGGGCAGGCGATGGATCTGCGAGGGTTCGGCCACCAGCGCGAGGTCGCCATCGTCGCTGCCATAGTATTTTGCCGCCGGGTAACCGCCCATGATGCACTGCAGCAGCACGCCACGGGCCATCTGCAGGCGGCGCCCCTCGAGGAAGCCCTCGGCGGTCATCACCTTGCCGCGGGGCACGCCGTTGAGGTCGGGGGTGACGCACTCGATTTCATCGATGCCCTCCAGGAGCACTGCCTGGTTGCGCGGGCCTTCGGTCGTCATGACGCTGTCCTTCTTGTTGTGTTCGCATGCCGGGAATGGCGACGCACACAACATAGGCCGGGGGTGTTTAAAATATCAAGCACCCCAGGCACCGCGCCCGGATCATTGCTCGCGCAACGTCATGCCATTGGCCGGCAGCGGCAACGCGGTCTTGTAGCGCACCTGCTTCAAGGCAAAGCTGGAGCGAATGTTCGCCACCCCGGGCAAGCGTGTCAGGTAATCGAGAAAGCGCTCCAGTGCCTGGATGCTTGGCAGCAGGACCCGCAGCAGGTAGTCGGGGTCGCCGGTCATCAGGTAACACTCCATCACCTCAGGGCGCTCGGCAATTTCTTCCTCGAAGCGGTGCAGCGACTGCTCCACCTGCTTTTCCAGGCTGACATGGATGAACACATTCACATCCAGCCCCAGCGCCTCGGGTGACAACAACGTCACCTGCTGGCGAATCACCCCCAGCTCCTCCATGGCCTTGACCCGGTTGAAGCACGGCGTGGGCGACAGGTTGACCGAACGCGCCAGCTCCGCGTTGGTGATGCGGGCGTTTTCCTGCAGGCTGTTGAGGATGCCGATATCCGTTCGATCCAGTTTACGCATGAGAGAAATTGACCTGGTTTTTGTGTTTGTACGGAATGTTTATCTGCGCCACGGGAGAAAGGCAACGAACTTGAGAGAAAAATTCTCCTGCCGTCCCCCTATGATGTAAAAAGACGCTGACCTGCCAGTCACGAGCCGGCAGTCAGCGGCGGCCGCTTCAAAGCTCACAAAAACAACATTCGAGCGAGCGTAAAAAGCATGAACGAGTACGCCCCCCTGCGTCTGCATGTGCCCGAGCCTACAGGCCGGCCAGGCTGCCAGACCGATTTCTCCTACCTGCGCCTGAACGACGCGGGTCAAGTCCGTAAACCCCCTATCGATGTGGAAGCCGCCGACACTGCGGACCTTTCCTACAGCCTCGTGCGCGTGCTCAACGAGCATGGCGACGCCGTTGGCCCGTGGGCCGAGGGCATCGAGCCGCAGGTGCTGCGCCAGGGCATGCACGCCATGCTCAAGACGCGCATCTTCGACAGCCGCATGGTGGTTGCCCAGCGTCAGAAGAAGATGTCCTTCTACATGCAGAGCCTGGGCGAGGAAGCCATCGGCAGCGGCCAGGCCCTGGCCCTGAACCGCACCGACATGTGCTTCCCCACCTATCGCCAGCAGAGCATCCTGATGGCCCGCGACGTGTCGCTGGTCGACATGATCTGCCAGCTGCTGTCCAACACCCGTGACCCGCTCAAGGGCCGCCAGCTGCCGATCATGTATTCGGTGCGCGAGGCCGGCTTCTTCACCATCAGCGGCAACCTGGCCACCCAGTTCGTCCAGGCGGTCGGCTGGGCCATGGCCTCGGCGATCAAGGGCGATACCAAGATCGCCTCGGCATGGATCGGCGACGGCGCCACCGCCGAGTCCGACTTCCACACCGCGCTGACCTTCGCCCACGTCTACCGCGCCCCAGTGATCCTCAACGTGGTCAACAACCAGTGGGCGATCTCTACCTTCCAGGCCATCGCCGGTGGCGAGTCGACCACTTTCGCCGGCCGTGGCGTGGGTTGCGGCATCGCTTCGCTGCGAGTGGACGGCAACGACTTCATCGCCGTCTACGCCGCCTCGCGCTGGGCCGCCGAACGCGCCCGCCGCGGGCTGGGCCCGACGCTGATCGAGTGGGTCACCTACCGCGCCGGCCCGCACTCGACTTCGGACGACCCGTCCAAGTACCGCCCGGCCGACGACTGGAGCCACTTCCCGCTGGGCGACCCGATCGCCCGCCTCAAGCAGCACCTGATCAAGCTTGGCCACTGGTCCGAGGAAGAGCACCAGGCGGTCACCGCCGAGCTCGAGGCCGAGGTGATCAAGGCGCAGAAGGACGCCGAGCAGTTCGGCACCCTGAGCAACGGCCATATCCCCAGTGCCGCGTCGATGTTCGAAGATGTGTACAAGGAAATGCCCGACCACTTGCGCCGTCAGCGCCAGGAACTGGGGGTCTGAGATGAACGATCACAACAACAGCATCCATCTGGAAAACGCCATGTCCACCACCACAATGACCATGATCCAGGCCCTGCGCTCGGCCATGGATGTCATGCTCGAGCGCGATGACAACGTGGTGGTCTATGGCCAGGACGTTGGCTACTTCGGCGGCGTGTTCCGCTGCACTGAGGGCCTGCAGACCAAGTACGGCAAGTCCCGCGTGTTCGACGCACCGATCTCCGAAAGCGGTATCGTCGGCACCGCCGTGGGCATGGGCGCCTATGGCCTGCGCCCGGTGGTCGAGATCCAGTTCGCCGATTACTTCTACCCCGCCTCCGACCAGATCGTCTCGGAGATGGCCCGCCTGCGCTATCGCTCGGCCGGTGAGTTCATCTCCCCGCTGACCCTGCGCATGCCTTGCGGTGGCGGCATCTACGGCGGCCAGACCCACAGCCAGAGCCCCGAGGCGATGTTCACCCAGGTCTGCGGCCTGCGCACCGTCATGCCATCGAACCCCTACGACGCCAAGGGCCTGCTGATCGCCTCGATCGAATGCGACGATCCGGTGATCTTCCTTGAGCCCAAGCGCCTGTACAACGGCCCGTTCGACGGCCACCACGACCGTCCGGTGACGCCGTGGTCCAAACACCCGCACAGCGCCGTGCCGGATGGCTACTACAGCGTGCCGCTGGACAAGGCGGTGATTACCCGCCCAGGCAACGACGTCACCGTGCTGACCTATGGCACCACCGTATATGTGTCGCAAGTGGCCGCCGAAGAGAGCGGCGTCGACGCCGAGGTCATCGACCTGCGCAGCCTGTGGCCGCTGGACCTGGAGACCATCGTCGAGTCGGTGAAGAAAACCGGCCGCTGCGTGGTCGTGCACGAAGCCACCCGCACCTGCGGCTTCGGCGCGGAGCTGGTATCGCTGGTCCAGGAGCACTGCTTCCATCACCTCGAAGCGCCGATCGAGCGCGTCACCGGCTGGGATACCCCCTACCCCCACGCACAGGAATGGGCCTACTTCCCCGGCCCTTCGCGGGTAGGCGCGGCACTGAAACGGGTCATGGAGGTCTGAATGGGCACGCACGTCATCAAGATGCCGGACATTGGCGAAGGCATCGCGCAAGTCGAGTTGGTGGAATGGTTCGTCAAGGTCGGCGATGTGATCGCCGAAGATCAAGTGGTGGCCGATGTCATGACCGACAAGGCCACCGTGGAAATCCCTTCGCCGGTCAGCGGCAAGGTGCTGGCCCTGGGCGGCCAGCCCGGTGAGGTGATGGCGGTCGGCAGCGAGCTGATCCGCATCGAGGTCGAAGGCAGCGGCAACCATGTCGACACGCCCCAGGCCAAGCCGGCCGAGCCGGCACCGGCAGCGGTACAGGCCGCGGCCCGCCCCGAGCCACGCGTCGAGTCCCAGCCGCAGGTTGCCGCGACCCACGCAACCGCGCCCATCGTGCCGCGCGAGGCCCACGACAAGCCACTGGCCTCCCCGGCGGTGCGCAAGCGCGCCCTGGATGCCGGTATCGAGCTGCGCTACGTGCACGGTAGCGGCCCGGCCGGGCGCATCCTGCATGAAGACCTCGACGCCTTCATCAGCAAGCCGCAGAGCAGCACTGGCCAGGCGCCAGGGGGCTATGGCAAGCGCACCGACAGCGAGCAGGTACCGGTGATCGGCCTGCGCCGCAAGATCGCCCAGCGTATGCAGGACGCCAAGCGTCGCGTCGCCCACTTCAGCTACGTCGAGGAAATCGACGTCACCGCACTCGAGGCCCTGCGCCAGCAGCTCAACGCCAAGCATGGCGACAGCCGCGGCAAGCTGACCCTGCTGCCGTTCCTGGTGCGCGCCATGGTCGTCGCCCTGCGCGACTTCCCGCAGATCAATGCCACCTACGACGACGAAGCCCAGGTCATCACCCGCCACGGCGCGGTGCACGTCGGCATCGCCACCCAGGGTGACAACGGCCTGATGGTGCCCGTGCTGCGCCACGCCGAAGCCGGCAGCCTGTGGAGCAACGCCAGCGAGATCGCCCGTGTCGCTCACGCGGCGCGCAACAACAAGGCCAGCCGTGAAGAGCTGTCCGGCTCGACCATCACCCTGACCAGCCTCGGCGCCCTTGGCGGCATCGTCAGCACACCGGTGGTCAATACCCCGGAAGTCGCGATCGTCGGCGTCAACCGCATGGTCGAACGGCCGGTGGTGATCGACGGCCAGATCGTCGTGCGCAAGATGATGAACCTGTCCAGCTCGTTCGACCACCGCGTGGTCGATGGCATGGATGCCGCACTGTTCATCCAGGCCGTGCGCGGCCTGCTGGAACAGCCCGCCTGCCTGTTCGTGGAGTGATCATGCAAGAGCTCATCAACACCACCCTGCTGATCATCGGTGGCGGCCCCGGCGGCTATGTGGCTGCCATCCGCGCCGGGCAACTGGGCATCCCCACCGTGCTGGTCGAAGGCCAGGCCCTGGGCGGCACCTGCCTGAACATCGGCTGCATTCCGTCCAAGGCGCTGATCCATGTGGCCGAGCAGTTCCACCAGGCCAGCCGCTACACCGAACCCTCACCGCTGGGCATCAGCGTGTCCTCGCCACGCCTGGACATCAGCCGCAGCGTCGAGTGGAAAGACGGTATCGTCGACCGCCTCACCAGCGGCGTCGCCGCGCTGCTGAAAAAGCACGGTGTGAAGGTGATCCATGGCTGGGCGAAGATCCTCGACGGCAAGAGCATCGAAGTCGACGGCCAGCGCATCCAGTGCGAACACCTGCTGCTGGCCACCGGCTCCAGCAGTGTCGAACTGCCGATGCTGCCGATTGGCGGGCCGATCATTTCCTCCACCGAGGCCCTGGCGCCCAAGGCCATGCCCGAGCACCTGGTGGTGGTCGGCGGCGGCTACATCGGCCTGGAGCTGGGCATCGCCTACCGCAAGCTCGGCGCCAAGGTCAGCGTGGTGGAAGCCCGCGACCGCATCCTGCCGACCTACGACGCGGAGCTCACCGCGCCGGTGGCTGACTCGATCAAGAAACTCGGCATCGCGCTGTACCTGGGCCACAGTGTCGAAGGCTATGCCGACGGTTGCCTGCTGGCCAGCGACGGCCAAGGTGGCCAGCTGCGCCTGGAGGCTGACCAGGTGCTGGTGGCCGTGGGTCGCCGCCCACGCACCAAAGGCTTCGGCCTGGAAAGCCTGGACTTGAAGATGAACGGCGCTGCCATCGCCATTGACGAGCGCTGCCAGACCAGCATGCGCAACGTCTGGGCCATCGGCGACGTGGCCGGCGAGCCGATGCTCGCGCACCGGGCCATGGCACAGGGTGAAATGGTCGCCGAGATCATCGCCGGCAAGACGCGGCGCTTCGAGCCGACCGCAATCGCCGCGGTATGCTTCACCGATCCGGAAGTGGTGGTGGTCGGCAAGACCCCGGAGCAGGCCGGCCAGCAAGGTGTGGATTGCATCGTCGCGCAGTTCCCCTTCGCCGCCAACGGCCGGGCCATGAGCCTGGAGTCGAAGAGCGGTTTCGTGCGCGTGGTGGCTCGCCGCGACAACCATCTGATCCTCGGCTGGCAAGCCGTGGGCGTGGCGGTTTCCGAACTGTCCAGCGCCTTCGCCCAGTCCCTGGAGATGGGCGCGCGCCTGGAAGACATCGCCGGGACCATTCATGCCCACCCGACGCTGGGCGAGGCGGTGCAGGAAGCGGCGCTGCGCGCGCTGGGGCACGCACTGCACATCTGATTGAAGACACTGAAGCGGCAATAGCCGATTTTACCCGCTGCGCCCCAGGCGCCGCGGGTCCTTTTTTTACCATCACTCGGCTACGGTGTTTTTGCCTTGCGCCTTTGCCCGATACAGCGCCTGGTCCGCCCGCGCCAGCAACCCGCCGGCATCGTCCCCCTCGCGCCACTGCACCACGCCATAGCTCATGGTCAGCCGGCACGTGCCGATAGGCTCGATCGCCGCCATCGCCACGCGGATCGACGAGGCCACTGCACAGGCTTGCTGCAGCGACGTGTGCGGCAACACCACGGCAAACTCATCACCTCCCCAACGTGCCAGCAGCCCCCGACCGCCCAGACACTGACGGATACGCTCGGTGACCTCGATCAGCGCCGCGTCGCCACGGGCATGACCGTGCAGGTCGTTGATCGGCTTGAAGTCGTCCAGGTCCATGGCGATCAATGCCAGTGGCTCACGGAAGCGCCGGGCGCGCTCGCACTCCTGCTGAAGCGTTTTCTCCAGGCGATAGCGATTGGCGGTGCGGGTCAACGCATCCCGCTCGGCCAGTTCGCGGTTCTCATCCAGTTGCCGCTGCAACTGCTGGTTGACCCAGGACAGCTCGCAGGTTCGCTCGGCCACCTGGCTCTCCAGCGATAGATTGCGCTGTTCGAGCTCCTCCACCAGGCGCTTGCCTGCGTCGATATTGCGATGAGCCCCGAGCATGCGCGCCACCGAGCCATCGGCGTTGCGGGCGATGATATGGCCGCTGTCCTCGACCCACAGGTAACTGCCATCGTGGCAACGGCACCGGTACTCGATGCGGTAGTGCTCGTTGCGCTGGGTGATGTAGGCCTCGAAATGCGCCATCACCCGCGGATAGTCCTGCGGGTGTATCACGCTTTCCCAGGTCAGCACGGAGTTGTCCAGCGAGTGGCTGGCGTAACCCAGCATCGCGTACCAGCCTGAGTTGCGGTAGACGTAGCCGCTGTTGGCATCCCAGTCCCAGATGCCGTCGCTGATCAGCTCGAACAAGGTGTGCAATTGCTGCTCGGTGAAGCCGGCCGGTATCGGCTTTGCTGCCTGACTCATGGACACTCTCCCTGCTGCCCAGCAACTGCGCCCCGTAACCGGTGCTGCCGACACTTGCTATTTTTTTGCCGCTAGCGGCAATACCGTTCCTCTGCCGGGCAAGCATATTCCGAGCGAGAGGTCGCCGGAATAGCCCTTACGGCCTATTTTGCCGCTCCACCATCGCTGGCACAGCTTTTGCCCCTTTAGTCGCCTCTTTAACAGTCGTTCACGGAGGAAACATGCTTATCACAGCGAACGGCCTGGGGTGGCAGACCGTGCAGCAACAGCAACGCAGCGTTCTCGAACAGCCTGCAGCACAGTTGCCCGCGCTCCAGCCGCTGATGGCCAGCGCGAAAACCTCGGCGCAGCAGAACAATCAGGGCAGCACCTCGCAGCAGCACGCCGAAGACAATCGCAAGGAGGCCTTCGCCAAGCTGATGGTCATGCTGCAAAATCCGGACGCGGCCAAGCGTGAACAGGCCAGCGTGGGCAAACAGGAAGGATCCAGCGCCCTCCAGGAGTTTCGCGATTACATGGCCAAGTCGCCGGCAGAGAAGATCAAGGAAAAGATGTTTCAGGAGCTGGGCTTGAGTCCGGAGGAGTACGACGCGTTGCCGCCCGAGCAGAAAATGAGGGTCGACCAGCTGATCGCCCAACGCTTGCAGGACGAGGTCGAGCGCAAAACCCAGGCCAGGCTCGAACAGCAGGCGCAGCGAGAACAGGCCACCACTCAGCCGCAAAGCGTCCTGAACTCGACAAATGACGATGATACCGAGCGACGCTACACCGCCAAGCTTTGAGCCGGGCTTTGTCCCCGGTTCAGTAGAAGCGTTTCGGGTCCCCTGACTCGAGCAGGCTGGCCAACTGGGTCAGGGCGAAGCGCAACTCCTCCCGGCTGGTCGGCGACATCAGTACGACCCGCACGCCACGCGGATCGCCCGTGCGCTCCACCTGGAACTGGCTGGCGCTCATGACCGCCACGCCATTGGCTCTCGCCAGCATCGCGAACTCGTCGCTGCGCCATGGCTCGGGCAAGTTGAGCCAAAGGTGGTAGCTGTGCGGCTGGCTTTGCAACGACGCATCGGTGAAGACTTCACGGGCGATGGCTTGGCGTGCCGCAGCCTCGGCGCGGTGCATGCGGATCAGCTGGCTGTCCAGCCCTTCGCCGATCACATGGCTGGCCAGTTGCGCGGTCAACGGCGAAGGCATCCACACCGTGCTGCGTACCATGGCAGTCAGCCGCGACAGCAGTTTCAGCGGGCTGTACAGGTAGCCGATGCGCAACGCCGGCATGACGGACTTGGACAGGCTGGTGAGGTAGATCGAACGCTCCGGTGCAAAAGTCGCCAGCGGCCGGGCCTGTGGATCGGTGGCGAGGAAGCCGTAGATGTCGTCGTCCAGCAACAGGAAGTCGAACTCCTCCGCCAGCGCCGCGATCTGGGCGCGACGCTCGTTGGACATGATTGCCGTGGTCGGGTTCTGACAGGTTGCCACACACACCAGCATGGCTGGCCGCTCGCGCTGGCAGATCTCGCGCAACGCCTCGGGGATGATGCCCTGCTCGTCCATCGGCACACCACGCAGGCGGCGGCCCAGGCCGTGAGCCACGGAGATGATACCCGGGTAGCACAGCGACTCGCACAGCACCAGATCACCCGCCGCGGTCAAGGCGCTGATCGCCACCATCAGCCCGTGCTGGGCGCCGCTGGTGATGACCACCTGCTGCCACTGCGCACCCGGCAGCCACTGCCGTAACCATTGCGCGCCCGCCTCGCGATGCGCCGGATGGCCGCCGTCGGGGGCGTAGTCCAGCACCTGCTCCAGCCGCGCGGTATTGGCCAGTTCGGTCAGCGCGTTGCGCAACCAGTACTGCAGGGTTTCGCCGTAGGGCTTGATGATCGACAGGTCGAGCACTTCGCTGCGGGCAACGGGCGCTGCGGCGGAGGTCGCGCGGGTAACGGCAGGGGCCTCGCCCGTGTCGCCGATCCGGTCAAGAACGTAGGTGCCGCGGCCCACCTCGCCCTGGGTCAGGCCGCGACGCGACGCCTCGGTGTAGGCGCGGCTGATGGTGCCTGGCGTAACGTCCAGTGCCTGCGCCAGTTCGCGTAGCGTCGGCAAGCGCTCGCCACGTCGCAGGGCGCCACTGGCGATATCGTGCGCCAGCGCATCGGCGATGGACAGGTAGACAGGCTGATTGCTTTCGCTGATCCGTGGAACCCACATGAGACGGCTACCGGGCTTAAATGATTGAAATTTGAACACACAGACCGACTTGAGTCGATCCTCCGAGCGATTCAAGTTGTGAACAGCAGCCGCGTGAGAGCAGCCCCTCTTGAATTCAGGCCACGTTACCGTATAGATTCAATTTGAATCGAATCAATCGAATCAATCAACTCATCTGGACTCACCATGGATAATCTCAGAAAGGATTTTTCCCTCTCCGCCCTGGTCGCCGGCCTGATCGCCGTGATCATCTCCTACGCCGGCCCCTTGATCATCGTGTTTCAGGCCGCCGACCAAGCCGGCCTGGGCAACGAAGCGACCGCATCGTGGATCTGGGCCATTTCCATCGGCAGCGGCCTGACCGGCCTGCTGCTGAGCTGGAAACTGCGGGTACCGGTGATCACCGCCTGGTCCACGCCCGGCGCGGCGCTGCTGGTATCGATGCTGCCGAGCGTGTCACTGGCTCAAGCGGTGGGCGCCTATATCGTCGCCTCGCTGCTGATCGCGGTGATCGCCCTGAGCGGCGCCTTCGACAAGTTGATGAATCGCCTGCCAAAGGCCATCGCCGCGGCGATGCTGGCCGGCATCCTGTTCCGCTTCGGCGCCGAGCTGTTCAGCTCGATCCGCCTGCAGCCCGTGCTGGTGCTGTCGATGCTGGCGAGTTACCTGCTGTTCAAGCGCCTGTCGCCGCGCTACGCGATTCTTTCGGTGCTGATCGTCGGCTGCGGCCTCGCCGCCGGCCTGGGGCAGTTGGACACCCAGGCGCTGGTGCTGGAAATGACCGTCCCCACCTGGACCAGCCCGCAGTGGAGCTGGCAGGCCATTGTCAATATCGGCCTGCCCTTGGCGCTGGTGTCGCTCACCGGCCAGTCGGTGCCCGGTATCGCCGTGCTGCGCACCTCCGGCTACCAGGTACCGGCACGCCCGATCGTCTCGGTCACCGCCCTGGGTTCGCTGCTGCTGGCGCCATTCGGCTGCCACGGCGTCAACCTGGCGGCGATCACAGCGGCCATCTGCACCGGTCGCGAAGCCCACGAGAACCCGGACAAGCGCTATATCGCCGGCATGGCCTGCGGTGCCTTCTATCTGCTGATGGGCAGCTTCGGCGCCACCTTGGCCTCGGTGTTCGCCGCCCTGCCGAAGGAACTGATAGCCGCCCTCGCCGGCCTGGCACTATTCGGCGCGATCGCCAACGGCCTGGTGGGCGCCATGAGTGACGAAAAACAACGGGAACCGGCGCTGATCACCTTCCTGGTCACCGCCTCTGGGATGAGCTTGCTCGGCCTTGGCGCCGCATTCTGGGGGCTGATCTTCGGGCTGGCTGCACACCTCGCCCTGAGCCACAGACAAACGGCTCGACAGCCCCGGGAAGGCATCCAGGCAAGGTAAACGAAGGAGAATTGGAAAGAGATGGCGTCCCAGGCAGGATTTGAACCTGCAACCTTCCCCTTAGGAGGGGGATGCTCTATCCAATTGAGCTACTGAGACACAGAGGCCGACAACAGACGCTGCGCGGCGGGGACGGCGAGCATGTTAACCAGCATGTGCGCATTTGTCATGTATCAATCGGGCATTATGCACGTCGGCCTTTTTCCCTGCGTGTCAGCGATCACGCCTTCGGCGCGCAACAGCGCGATCAAAGCTTCCACCGCACCGGCCAACGGCCCGGAATTGTCCACGACATGCACACCGGGATCGTAGGCCTGCAGTCGGAAATTGCGGGCCAGGCGTTGCTCGATCTGCTCGGTGCTTTCTCTTCCACGGGCCAGCAAGCGCTGGCGCAGCACCTGCGGGGAAACAACCAGCCCGACGGCTACGAGATCAGGGTAGCGCTGCCGGGCGATCGGCAGGTACGCACGCGAGCCGTTGACCAGTACCGAGCGCCCCGCAGCGAGCCATGTATCCAGTTGCGCAGGGATGCCATAGCGCAGGCCATTGGCCTGCCAGTCCAACGCAAAGGCCCCCGCTTCGCGCATTGCCTCGAAACGTTCGGCGCTCACGCCATGCGCGGCTTCACCCTTGGCCTCGGCCGAACGCGTGATGACCCGCCGAGCGATTTCGACCCCCTGGGTGAACAATCGCTCACGGGCCGCCTCAAGCAGGGAATCTTTTCCTGAACCAGACGGTCCCATGAGGAATATCAGGCGCCCCCTTGAGGCCACCCCACCGCTTGCGTCATATTGCATAGCCACTATGCTCAATGTATGGGAAACCAGCGCATTTGATGATTTTCCCTGACCCTTTGCTGTCTTTTACCAGATTTTGACGGCATTTGTCTGACACCTGTGCAATTCGATGAATGTGAAACTTTTCAAACCAGTGCTCATTTCTGATAATTGGTACTGGCAAAAAGCCTTTATCGAGATCACTATTTGTCACAGAATTGACGCCAAGGAAACGGCGATCATGAGGCAAGATGAAGAACCAAAATCACATCACGGTTGAACATTTTGTCGTCGCCGCGGTCGTACTTCCACCGTGCGGCCAATTTGAGAACCGCTCCCCTGAACCAGAACAACCGGTCAATTTATATGCGCCCAATGAAACAGGCTATCTACTCCAGCCGCACCGCTGACAAGTTTGTCGTCCGCCTGCCAGACGGGATGCGTGAGCGCATTGCCGAGGTAGCGCGCAACCATCACCGCAGCATGAACTCCGAGATCATCGCCCGCCTGGAGCAGAGCCTTATCCAGGAAGGTGCTCTGGGTGACGAGCTGAGCATGCGCCTGGACAGCCCAGAGCTCAGCCTTCACGAACGCGAATTGCTGCAGCGCTTCCGCCAGTTGTCCCACCGCCAGCAGAATGCGCTGGTCGCCCTCATCGCCCACGATGTGGAAATGGCCGCCGACGCGTCCTGATCCTGCCAAGCGAACACAAAAAAGCCAGCGTAAGCTGGCTTTCTTGTTTCTGGCGCTCCGTCGACCTACATCAGGAACAGCGTTGCCAGGCCGAGGAAGATGAAGAATCCACCACTGTCGGTCACGGCAGTGATCATCACGCTCGAGCCCATTGCCGGATCTCGGCCCAGGCGCGTCAGCGTCATCGGGATCAGTACACCCATCAGCGCTGCCAGCAGCAGGTTCAAGGTCATCGCGGCGGTCATGACCAGCCCCAGCGACCAGCTGCCATACAGCCAGAACGCCACCACCCCGATCACACCGCCCCAGACCAGGCCATTGATCAACGATACCGCCAGCTCCTTGCGCATCAGGCGGCTGGTGTTGCCTGGTGACACCTGGTCCAGCGCCATGGCGCGAACGATCATGGTGATGGTCTGGTTGCCGGAGTTACCGCCGATACCGGCAACGATCGGCATCAATGCCGCCAGGGCCACCAGCTTCTCGATGGAGCCTTCGAACAAGCCGATCACCCGCGACGCGACAAACGCGGTGATCAGGTTGATGGCAAGCCACGCCCAACGGTTGCGCAGCGAGCGCCAGACCGAGGCGAAGATGTCTTCCTCTTCGCGCAGACCGGCCATGTTGAGCACTTCGCTCTCACTTTCCTCACGGATCAGATCGACCATTTCATCGATGGTCAGGCGGCCGATCAAGCGCTCTTTCTTGTCCACCACCGGAGCGGATACCAAGTCGTATCGCTCAAAGGCCTGAGCCGCGTCGTAGGCATCTTCCTCGGGGTGGAAGGTCACCGGGTCATTGGCCATGACCTCCGCGACCTTCTTGTCCGGGTCGTTGACCAACAACCGCTTGATGGGCAGCACGCCCTTGAGAATACCGTCGTAATCGACCACGAACAGCTTGTCGGTGTGCCCTGGCAGCTCCTTGAGCCGGCGCAGGTAGCGCAGTACCACTTCGAGGCTGACATCTTCGCGGATGGTGACCATCTCGAAGTCCATCAATGCACCGACCTGCTCCTCGTCGTAGCTCAGGGCCGAGCGCACACGCTCGCGCTGCTGGGCATCGAGGCTCTCCATGAGTTCATGGACGACGTCGCGGGGCAATTCCGGAGCCAGGTCGGCGAGTTCGTCAGCGTCCATCTCCTTGGCGGCCGCCAGCAACTCGTGATCGTCCATGTCGGCGATCAGGGTCTGACGCACGGCATCGGAGACTTCAAGCAGGATGTCGCCGTCACGGTCGGAGCGCACCAGCTGCCAGACCGTCAGGCGATCGTCCAGTGGCAGGGCTTCGAGGATGTAGGCGATGTCGGCGGGGTGCAGGTCGTCGAGCTTGCGCTGCAGCTCGACCAGGTTCTGGCGGTGGACCAGGTTTTCCACCAGGTCATGGTGATGACCTTCCTGACGGTGCGTCAGGTCCTCGACCACCCGCTGGCGCTGCAACAGTTCGATCACCTGGGCCAGGCGATCCTGCAGGCTGTCTTGGGTTTTCTTTACTTCGATTTCGGTCATAGGCGAACTCCACTCCCAGCAGCGGAGCACGCCGGGAGAATCAATCGGTCAGATCTGTCTGTATGAAGCGTGTTAGCGAGTAACTACTGGGTAAGTCCATGGTGGTATTCCACAAGCCCCGGCGGGGCTGACGGGCGCAATCATACACTGTGCAAGCTGTCGGATCGCTTAAATTTTTGGCTAGAACAATCGTTTGCGCGCTAAAGCTGTGACAACGCTCGAAGCCATCAGTGCGACGGTTGCTCTGGCGTTAAAAGCACATTCGTTTTGTGTCGACTCGATCTTCAGCTGCAGACCCTTGCAAGGAAGGCCTACAGCAGTAGCTTAGATGGACATCTGCGACAATTCAGCGCATATGGAAAAACAAAAAGCCCGCTCAAATGAGCGGGCTTCTTGATGTATGGCGGACTCAGCAGGATTCGAACCTGCGACCGCTCGGTTCGTAGCCGAGTACTCTATCCAGCTGAGCTATGAGTCCGTGGTGGTAGTTTTAGGCCAGGTTACCACTGGCTTGTTGAAGCGTCTTTGCAAGCAGAGCCACTTCAAAAAGTGGCGGACTCAGCAGGATTCGAACCTGCGACCGCTCGGTTCGTAGCCGAGTACTCTATCCAGCTGAGCTATGAGTCCGTGGTTGGTAGTTTTAGGCCAGATTACCACTGGCTTGTTGAAGTGCCTTTGCAAGCAAAACCACTTCAAAAGTGGCGGACTCAGCAGGATTCGAACCTGCGACCGCTCGGTTCGTAGCCGAGTACTCTATCCAGCTGAGCTATGAGTCCGTGGGGTAGTTTTAGACCAGGTTACCACTGGTTGATTGAAGCAGCCTTGCAGGCAAAGCCACTTCAAAAGTGGCGGACTCAGGAGGATTCGAACCTCCGACCGCTCGGTTCGTAGCCGAGTACTCTATCCAGCTGAGCTATGAGTCCGTGTCTTGCTGTGCCATTCGGATCGCTTGAAGCGCTCCAGGCAAATAATGGCGGTGAAGGGGGGATTCGAACCCCCGATACCCTTATGAGGTATACTCCCTTAGCAGGGGAGCGCCTTCGGCCACTCGGCCACCTCACCGCAACACGAGGCGAATATTAAACACACCCTTCCTCGTTTGCAACCCTTTTTTTGAAAAAAACTTCAAAAGAATTAAAGGCTTGGCTCCTCGTCCTTCTCTTTCTTGATCCGCAGGTAGATTTCCTCGCGGTGAACGGCCACTTCTTTCGGCGCGCTCACGCCGATACGCACCTGGTTGCCTTTGACACCCAGGACCGTCACGGTGATCTCACCGTCACCAATGATCAGGCTCTCGGCGCACCGACGAGTCAGAATCAGCATAGTTTTCTCCTCACATGAATCTTCAGGGACAACAGTCTTTGATAAGCAGGGCCTGGCCGGGGACGACGGCGCAGACCCGAATCGACCACCACAGGCGCCTGGACAGGGACACCAGCAGCGGCCAGAAACGCGAAGGGCGCGGCAAGCCGCGCCCCTCCAGGCAGCGTCTTACTCACCCTGTCGGGCGGGAGCATCAAGCTCGAACGCGGTATGCAGCGCGCGTACAGCCAGCTCCAGGTACTTCTCTTCGATCACCACCGAGACCTTGATCTCGGAGGTGGAGATCATCTGGATGTTGATGCTCTCCTTGGCCAGGGCTTCGAACATGCGGCTGGCGACACCCGCGTGGGAGCGCATGCCGACGCCGACGATGGACACCTTGGCGATCTTGGTGTCGCCGATCACTTCACGCGCGCCGATTTCGCGGGCGGTGTTCTCCAGCACGCTCAGCGCCTTCTCGTACTCGTTGCGGTGCACGGTGAAGGTGAAGTCGGTGGTGTTATCGTGCGAGACGTTCTGCACGATCATATCGACTTCGATGTTCGCGGCGCTGATCGGGCCGAGGATCTTGAAGGCAACGCCTGGGGTGTCCGGGACGCCACGAATGGTCAGCTTGGCCTCATCACGGTTGAAGGCGATACCGGAAATGATCGGCTGTTCCATGGATTCCTCTTCATCGATGGTAATGAGGGTACCCGGACCCTCCTTGAAGCTGTGCAGCACGCGCAGCGGGACGTTGTACTTGCCGGCGAACTCCACCGAGCGGATCTGCAGCACCTTGGAGCCGAGGCTGGCCATTTCCAGCATCTCCTCGAAGGTGATCTTCTCCAGACGCTGGGCCTGGGGCACGACACGCGGGTCGGTGGTGTAGACGCCGTCGACATCGGTATAGATCTGGCACTCGTCGGCCTTCAGGGCCGCCGCCAGGGCCACGCCGGTGGTGTCGGAACCGCCACGACCGAGGGTGGTGATGTTGCCGTGCTCATCGACACCCTGGAAGCCGGCGACCACCACGACACGGCCGGCCTTGAGGTCGGCGCGGATCTTCTGGTCGTCGATCTGCAGGATGCGCGCCTTGTTGTGGGCGCTGTCGGTGAGGATGCGCACCTGGTTGCCGGTGTAGGACACCGCCGGCACGCCGCGCTTCATCAGGGCCATGGACAACAGGGCGATGGTGACCTGCTCGCCGGTCGAGACGATCACGTCCAGCTCGCGGGGTTCGGGCTTGTCGGTGATCTGCTTCGCCAGGTCGATCAGGCGATTGGTTTCCCCGCTCATCGCCGACAGCACGACCACCAGGTCGGTGCCTTGCTCGCGGAATTTCTTGACCTTGTCGGCAACCTGCTCGATCCGCTCGATGGAACCGACAGAGGTACCGCCAAATTTCTGTACGATCAACGCCATTTCAAAGGTGCCTCAGCCCTAAAGGGCCCCAAAAAACAATCCAACATGAAACGGCCGGCGAATAGACCGCCGGCCGCCTCATCTCAAAGTCCCTGCTCGGCGAACGGCACTGCCAGGGCCAGGGCCTTGTCCAGCGCGGCGACGTCGACGCCACCACCCTGGGCCATGTCAGGGCGACCACCGCCCTTGCCACCGACCGCCGCAGCGGCTTGTTTCATCAGATCGCCAGCCTTGAGTTGGCTGGAGAGGTCCTTGGTCACGCCAGCCACCAGCACGACCTTGCCCTCATGCTCGCTGCCCAGCAGGATCACTGCATGGCCGAGCTTGTTCTTCAGCTGATCGACGAGCGCCAGCAGGACCTTGCCATCCTGCCCATCCAGGCGGGCGGCGAGGACCTTGGCACCCTTGACCTCAACGGCCGCGTTGGAGAGATCGTCCCCGGCGGCGCTGGCGGCCTTGGCCTGCAGCTGCTCGAGCTGCTTTTCCAGCTGGCGGTTGCGCTCGAGCACAGCCGACAGCTTGTCGATCAGGTTGTCGCGGTTGCCCTTGACCAGCTGCGCAGCTTCCTTGACCTGCTCTTCGGCAGCGTTCAGGTAGGCCAGCGCGGCGGCGCCGGTGACCGCTTCGATACGGCGCACGCCAGAGGCCACGCCGCCTTCGCTGACAATCTTGAACAGGCTGATATCGCCAGTGCGCTTGGCATGGATGCCGCCGCACAGCTCGACGGAGAAATCACCGCCCATGCTCAGCACGCGCACGGTGTCGCCATATTTCTCACCGAACAGCGCCATGGCGCCCTTGGCCTTGGCAGTTTCGATATCGGTCAGCTCGGTCTCGACCGGGGTGTTCCTGCGCACTTCGCGGTTGACGATGTCTTCCAGGGCCTTGATCTGCTCTGGCTTGACCGCCTCGAAGTGGCTGAAGTCGAAACGCAGGCGCTGGCTGTCGACCAGCGAGCCCTTCTGCTGCACGTGATCGCCCAGCACCTGGCGCAACGCTTCGTGCAACAGGTGAGTGGCCGAGTGGTTCAGCGAGGTGGCGTGCTGCACCTCGGCATCGACCTTGGCCTCGACCGGCGAGCCGATGACCAAAGCACCGCTGGCGACCACGCCGTGGTGCAGGAAAGCACCACCGGTCTTGGTGGTATCGCGCACGTCGAAGCGCGCGGCGCCGGCCTGCAGGTAGCCGCTGTCGCCGACCTGGCCGCCAGACTCGGCATAGAACGGCGTGCGGTCGAGCACGACCACACCCTCCTCGCCTTCGCCCAACTGGTCGACCGACTGGCCATCCTTGTACAGGGCGACGATCTTGCCCTGCCCTTCGGTGGTGTCGTAGCCGAGGAAGTCGGTGGCGGTGTCGACCTTGACCAGGCTGTTGTAGTCCATGCCGAAGGCGCTGGCGGAACGGGCACGCTCGCGCTGGGCTTCCATTTCACGCTCGAAGCCGGCTTCGTCGATGGTCAGCTCGCGCTCGCGGGCGATGTCGGCGGTGAGGTCCATGGGGAAGCCGTAGGTGTCGTACAGCTTGAACACCACGTCGCCCGGGACGACCTTGCCCTGCAGTTGGGCCAGGTCCTGCTCGAGGATGCGCAGGCCCTGCTCGAGGGTCTTGGCGAACTGCTCTTCCTCGGTCTTGAGCACGCGCTCGATGTGTGCCTGCTGGCTCTTCAGCTCAGCGAAAGCTTCGCCCATCTCGGCGACCAGAGCGGCGACGATCTTGTGGAAGAAGCTGCCCTTGGCGCCCAGCTTGTTGCCGTGGCGGCAGGCCCGGCGAATGATGCGGCGCAGCACATAGCCACGGCCTTCGTTGGACGGCAACACACCGTCGGCAATCAGGAAGCCGCAGGAGCGGATATGGTCGGCGACCACCTTCAGCGACGGTTGGTCGTCGTTGCTGCAGCCGATGGCTTCGGCGGCGGCGGCCAGCAGGCTCTGGAACAGGTCGATCTCGTAGTTCGAGTGCACGTGCTGCATCACCGCACTGATGCGTTCCAGGCCCATGCCAGTATCTACCGACGGGGCGGGCAGCGGGTGCAGCACACCATCGGCGGTGCGGTTGAACTGCATGAAGACGTTGTTCCAGATCTCGATGTAGCGATCGCCGTCTTCTTCCGGCGAGCCGGGTGGGCCGCCCCAGATATCAGCGCCGTGGTCGTAGAAGATCTCGGTGCACGGGCCGCACGGGCCGGTATCGCCCATGGTCCAGAAATTGTCGGAAGCGTATGGGGCGCCCTTGTTGTCGCCGATGCGCACCATGCGCTCGGCGGGGACGCCGACTTCCTTGGTCCAGATGTCGTAGGCTTCGTCGTCGCTGGCGTAGACGGTGACCCACAGCTTTTCCTTGGGCAGGTTCAGCCACTTGTCCGAGGTCAGGAAGGTCCAGGCGAAGGTGATGGCATCGCGCTTGAAATAGTCGCCGAAGCTGAAGTTGCCCAGCATCTCGAAGAACGTATGGTGGCGGGCGGTGTAGCCGACGTTTTCCAGGTCGTTGTGCTTGCCACCGGCGCGCACGCACTTCTGGCTGCTCACGGCGCGGGTGTAGGCGCGCTTTTCCTGGCCGAGGAAGCAGTCCTTGAACTGGTTCATGCCGGCGTTGGTGAACAGCAGGGTCGGGTCATTGCCCGGGATCAGGGAGCTGGAGGCAACGCGAGTATGTCCCTGCTCTTCGAAGAAGCGGAGGAAGGCTTCACGGATTTCTGCGCTTTTCATAGGTTCTTCCACGGAAACGGCGGCCACACGTCGAATCGACGAAACGACGGCAAAGGGCCGCATTATATCGGTCCTGCAGTCTCGGTGCAGTGTGTTTATGCGATAGAAACCGTCGATTGGACGGCTTGCAGGGCTAAAGCAATTGAAAACGGCATGACCGCGATGCTATCGCCAGCGTTTCGCTACTGGCAAGCCAATTACGGTCCCGGGACAGGGAAAATTAACAGGTTGGTGAATTAAAAGAATTTCATCACCGAAGGGATCCAAAATCGCAGGCGCGGGCTTGCCCCGCGCCTAAGGGAATCAGGCCAGGCGTTGCCCCGAATCCGGGACGATCAGAATGCCGGCGCGCAGCCCGTTCTTCACCTTGGGGTTGGGGAAGATGATTCGTGCGCCCTCCTCCTCCACCACCCAACGCGTCTCGGCCAGGTCCTCGGCCAGCAGATCGCCCTTTTTCAGCTCGGAGAAGTTCTCGATGTCCGCCGGCAGGTGCAGGCGGAAACTGTCGCTGTGCTTGATGATCTCGCGGGCGACACTGAACAGCTTGAGGCCATCCAGGGACTGCTCGGTTACCGGTTCGGTATCTTCGATGAGCTGGATCAGACGCGCTTCGAGCCTGTCGAGATTGACCTCCTCGTTCTGCCCGAACGGCCGTGCCTTGCCGAGCTCCAGGGTAAAGGCTTCGGCATCGAGCTGCTCATAGGTGAAGGCGCTGAAGGTGATCGACGACTTGCTCTGCAGCAGTACCGCCTGCATGCCGGCCGCTGCCAGACGCGCCAGCTCTCGACGAGAGTGCAGGCGCCCCTCCTTGTAGGGGTACAGCGCGAACTGCTCGATCTTGGACCCACGAATGGCGGTATGCAGGTCGTAGTGCAGGCGGGTGCGTTCGGGCTTGCTGAAGAACACCCGGGCAAACTGCTCCAGCTCCGCGGCCCGCAATGCCTCGAAGCCACTGGAGAGTTCGTGGCGGCCATTGAACAGGCGGTTGATGTCCTGCTCGATGAAGCGCTCACCCTTGCGGATCGCCGCCGGGTTGCCGAACAGGAACAGCACCCGCGCACGCGGCTTGATCTTGCCGTTGGCCACGCCGTGCAGCAGCCTTTCGAGCAACTCGATCGGCGCTGTCTCGTTGCCATGGATACCGGCCGACAGCAGCAGGTCGAGCCCGCAATCCTCACCTTCGGGCGGGCGCACTTCCAGCGCACCCTCCCCCAGCCAGCGCAAACGCACGCCCCGGGTGGTCACTTGGGTCTTCTCGGCCGGTTCGTGATCGGTCAGGGTCAGCTCAAGCAGTTTGCCAAGGGCGAGCATAGGCGCTTCCTTAGTGGTGGTGGCCGCAGTCCGGGCCATGGACGTGGTCGTCGTCACCGGCGACATCGGCCGGTTCCATTTCCAGTTGCAGGCTGACCAGGTTGGTGGCCATCGGGCGCAGCAGCAGGTTAGCGTACTCGGTGTCGTCTTCCTCGACATCGACGCCGATCAGCAGCTGGCCGCGGCCGTCCTGCTGGATCCACACTTCCTTGCCTTGCCAGACCACGGCAAAACGGGTGCACGAGGTTTCCAGCTGGGTGCCGTCTTCATCTTCCAGGATCAGGCGCAGGGCGTCGGACATTGCAATTTCTCTCTTCAAGGTTGGCGTTGGAACGGATAGACCGAACCCAGCTTGAGGATCTGGGTCAGTTCATCCAGTGCCGTGCGGCATTCCACCAGCAACTGCGGGTCGGCCAGGTCCGCCTCGCCGAGGCGATCGCGGTAGTGCTTGTCGACCCATTGCACCAGGGTGTCGTACAGCGGGGCGGTCATGATAACGCCTTGGTTGACCGCCGCCAGTTCGTTTTCCTTCAACGCCACGCGCAGCCGCAGGCAAGCCGGGCCACCGCCGTTCTGCATGCTCTGCTTGAGGTCGAACACCTTGACCTCCTTCACCGGGCCGCCCTGGCTGGTCAATTGCCCCAGGTACGCCCAGACCCGCTCGTTGTTGCGGCACTCTTCCGGCACCACCAGCAGCATCGAGCCGTCTTCGCGGCTGAGCAACTGACTGTTGAACAGGTAGGAACGCACCGCGTCCTCCACCGTCACCGCCGCACGCGGCACGCAGATGCCCTGGAAGCGGCCACCCTTGCTGGCCAGTTTAGCCTGCAGCTGGCCAAGCACCGCATCGGTCTCGAGGAAGGCGTCCTCGTGGTAGAACAGCACCTCGCCATTGCCTACCGAGATCACGTCGTTGTGGAACACGCCCTGGTCGATCACTGCCGGATTCTGTTGAGCGTAGACCACGCCATCATCGCTCAGCTCATGCAGGCGGGCGACAGCCTGGGAAGCCTCCAGGGTCTGGCGCGCCGGGTACTTCTGCGGCGCTGGGTAGCGGCTGTCGAAGGCGCTACGGCCGTAGACGAAGAACTCGACACCCGCTTCGCCATAGGCACGGCAGAACCGCGTATGGTTCGCTGCGCCTTCGTCACCGAACTGCGCCACGGCCGGCAAGGCCGGGTGGTGAGCGAAGTGCTTGTCATCGTTGAACATGGCGCCCAGCACCCGGCTGGTGGTCGGGTGCTCGATGCTGCGATGGTACTTGCAGTTCAGGTTGGCGGCGGTGAAGTGCACACGACCGTCCGCAGTGTCGGCACTAGGGCTGACAGTGGCGGCGTTGGCCACCCACATGCTCGACGCCGAGCAGCTGGCGACCAGCAGGGGCATGGCTTCCTTGGCGGCACGCTGGATCACTTCGGCATCATTGCCGGTGAAACCCAGGCGGCGCAATGCGGCCACATCCGGGCGCTCCTGCGGGGCCAGCACGCCCTGCTTGAAGCCCATTTCCATCAGCGCCTTCATCTTCGCCAGGCCCTGGCGCGCCGCCTCGCGCGGGTTGGAACCCTGCTGGCTGTTGCTCTGCGAGGCCACGTTGCCGTAAGACAGGCCACCGTAGTTGTGGGTCGGCCCCACCAGGCCATCAAAATTCACTTCAAAGGATTTCATCGGCAAGGCTCCGAGACCTGTTGTTATAGGGTGACGCCCGGCGTCAGGGTCGCCGGCAGTACGAGATTCGCGGTCTCCAGCGAAGCCACGGGGTAGGCGCAGTAGTCCGCCGCGTAGTAGGCGCTGGCGCGGTGGTTGCCGCTGGCACCGACGCCACCGAACGGCGCGCTGCTGGCGGCGCCGGTCAGTTGCTTGTTCCAGTTGACGATGCCGGCGCGACTGCGCAGCCAGAAGTGCTGGTAGCGGGCGTTGGAATCCGATAACAGGCCAGCAGCCAGGCCGTACTGGGTATTGTTGGCTTCCTCGATTGCCGCATCGAAATCGGTGTAACGGATCACCTGCAGCAATGGGCCGAAGAACTCCTCGTCCGGGCGCCCGGCCACCGCAGTGACATCGATGATGCCGGGGGTAAGCAAGGCGGCGTCAGCCTGCGGCTGAGTCATCTCCAGCAGCGCCACTGCGCCCTTGCCGAGCAGTTCGGCCTGGGCCGCCAGCAGGGCGCGAGCCGCCTGCAGCGAAATCACCGAACCCATGAACGGCGCGGGCTGCTGGTCGAATGCGCCGACACTGATGCTGCGGCTCACCTCGACCAGGCGCTGGATCAGCGCGTCGCCCCAGGCGCCCTGCGGCACCAACAGGCGGCGGGCACAGGTGCAACGCTGGCCGGCGGAGATGAAGGCCGACTGGATGATGGTGTACACCGCCGCGTCCAAGTCCTTGACCTCGTCGACCAGCAGCGGGTTGTTGCCGCCCATCTCCAGGGCCAGGATCTTGTCCGGGCGGCCGGCGAACTGCTGGTGCAGCAGGTTGCCGGTATGGCTGGAGCCGGTGAAGAACAGACCGTCGATACCAGGATTTCCGGCCAGCGCCGCGCCAGTTTCACGGGCGCCCTGGATCAGGTTGAGCACGCCAGCCGGCAACCCAGCCTCAATCCAGCACTTGACCGTCAGCTCGGCAACCTTGGGGGTCAGCTCGCTGGGTTTGAACACCACGCAGTTGCCGGCCAGCAGCGCCGGAACGATATGGCCGTTGGGCAAGTGACCGGGGAAGTTGTACGGGCCAAACACCGCCACCACGCCATGGGGCTTGTGGCGCAGCACGGCAGTGGCGTCGGCCAGCGGGCCGCTCTTCTCGCCGGTACGCTCACGGTAGCTCTGCACCGAAATGGCGACTTTGTTGACCATGCTGGTCACTTCGGTGGCCGATTCCCATAGCGGCTTGCCGGTTTCTTCGCCAATGCAGCGCGACAGCGCCTCGGCATTGGCCTTGAGCTTCTCGGCGAAGGCCTCCAGCACGCCAATACGCGCATCCAGGCTCAGCGACGCCCAGCTGGGGAACGCCTGACGGGCAGCCTGCACGGCATTGTCTACCTGTGCAGCATCGGCGCCCTGCCCTTGCCAGATCACCGCCTGGGTGACGGGGTTGAGCGACTGCAGGGCTTCGCCCTGGCCAGCCAGCCATTGGCCGGCAATGTAGTGCGTCTTCATTTACTGGGCCTCCCGACCGGCGGACAGTGGCACGGCGCGCACGTTGTCACCGGCGCCCAGGCGCAGGCGTTTGGCGGTCTGCGGATCGACCACCAGGGTGCCTGCGGCCAGGCGCGCCGGCGCGGCCGTGATGCGGCAGTCTTCGCGCTTGCGGTTGTGGATGATGAAAGGGGTGGCGTCGTCGCCTGGTGTACCAACGGCCAGCACCAGGGTCTCGCTGTCACGCACGGCGCGGATCTTCGAGGTCTCGCACTCGATGGCGGGGCCTGCGTCGAAGATGTCGACGTAGCCCTGGTAGTTGAAGCCTTCGCGCTTGAGCATGGCCAGCGCCGGCTCGGTGTCGGTGTGCACGCGGCCGATGACGTTGCGCGCCGCTTCCGAGAGGAAGCACGTGTACAGCGGGAACTTGGGCATCAGCTCGGCGATGAACGACTTGTTGCCCACGCCGGTGAGGTAATCGGCCTGGCTGAACTCCATCTTGAAGAAGTGCCGGCCCAGGCTTTCCCAGAATGGCGAACGACCTACTTCATCGGACATGCCGCGCATCTCGGCGATGATCTTGTTGCCGAACAGCTGCGGGAACTCGGCGATGAACAGCATGCGCGCCTTGGACAGTAGACGGCCATTGAGCCCGCTGCGGTAATCACTGCGCAGGAACAGCGAACACAACTCGGAGTTGCCGGTCAGGTCGTTGGCCAGGAACAGCGTGGGGATCTCGCGGTAGATGTTCAATTCCTGAGAGGCACTGACGGTCAGGCCGACCCGGTAGTTGTACCAGGGCTCGCGCAGGCCGACGGCGCCGGCGATGGCGCTGATGCCGACCACCAGGCCCTCGTCGTTCTCCAGCACGAACAAGTAGTCGGTATCGCCGCGCTCGGCTTCGCCGCGGAAGCTCTTTTCCGCCCAGCCGACCCGCTGGCCGAGGCGATCCTCGTTGGCAGGCAGGGTGGTCAGCCCGGTGGTGCCGGTGCTGCGGGCCAACTCGATCAGCGCGGGTAAATCGCTGCTGCGTACAGGACGAACGATCATGCTATCTCCTTGTGCGGCGGTCTGTGCCTGCCGCGAAACTCTCTGTTGCGGCGTTTCAGACCGCGACCAGGCGCACGCTGGCGCCTTCGCCGACACCCAGGGCCTCGGCGGCTTCGCCGCTGAGGTTGACCGGCTTACCCGGAACCCAGTCCAGTTCCAGCAGCACGGCGCGGTAATCCTGCAACTGGCCGTTGCACACCAGGTACGGACGGCCGCCCTTGACCGGCGACTCGTCGAGCTTGACCGGCACCACCCGGCTCTGGGCGATGGAGCGTATGCCCGAGGCCCGGGCATGCAGGGTCGGGCCGCCGTCAAAGATGTCGATGTAGTGCTCGGTCTCGAAGCCTTCGCGCATGAGGATGTCGAAGGTGATCTGCGCCCGCGGGTGCACCTGGCCCATGGCTTCCTGCGCGGCGTCCGGCAACAGCGGCACATAGATCGGGTAGTGCGGCATCAGTTCTGCGAGGAAAGTGCGGCTCTTCAGGCCACACAGGCGCTCGGCATCGGCGTAATTGAGGTCGAAGAAGTTGCGGCCGATGGCGTCCCAGAACGGTGACTCGCCCTGCTCGTCGCTGTAACCGACGATCTCGGTCACCACCGACTCGGCGAAGCGCTCCGGGTGCGAGGCCATGAACAGCAGGCGGCCACGCGAGTTGAGCTCGGCGAAGGCGCTGGTCACCAGCTCCGGCACCACGTAGAAACTGGTCAACAGGCTGTTGCCGGTAAGGTCGTGGCACAGCGACAGGACGTGGATCTTGTTGTGGATCTTCAGCTCGCGGGAGGCGTGTACGAAGGTCTCGTTGCGAAAGCTGTAGAACGGCTCGGAGTAGCCGGCCGAGGCGACAATGGCCGAGCAGCCGACCAGCTTGCCGGTGGCGCTGTCCTCGAGCACGAAGAAGTAGCTCTCCTCGCCGTTGAAGCTGACCTCGGCGGCGAAAGAGGTTTCCGACGCGGCGATCTTGTCGCCCAGACGCCCAGCGTCGTCCGGCAGCGAGGTGACACCAATGGGGCTGTCGGCAGCCATGCGCTGCACTTCGTTCAGATCAGCCATTTGCGCGGGGCGCATCACCAGCATGGTGTCACTCCTTTCGGGAAAGCGGGCCGATCACCTCGGCACGAAAAAACGGCGGGCACGCGCCACTACCTGCAAGCAGGTGCCCGCACTGGAATCAGGTATCACCGGCCTCGCTCGAGGCCGGCAACAGCACCGCAGGATCAGCCCTGGGTCAGTTTGCGCACAGCGCGCTCGAAGCGCTCCAGGCCTTCATCGATATCGCGATCCTCGACCACCAGGCTCGGGGCGAAGCGCACGACATCGGGACCTGCCTGCAGGACCATCACGCCTTCCTTCTCGGCGGCGTTGAGGATGTCCTTGGCCTTGCCCTTCCAGGCGTCACTGAGCACACAGCCGATCAGCAGGCCGACACCGCGCACCAGGGTGAACAGGCCGGTTTCCTGGCCGATCTTCTCCAGGCGGGTCTTGAAGCGTTCGTGCTTGGCCTTGATGCCGGCCAGCGTCTGCGGGGTATTGATCACATCCAGCACGGCGCAGGCCACGGCACAGCCCAGCGGGTTGCCGCCGTAGGTGGTGCCGTGGGTGCCGACGGCCAGGTGCTTGGCCAGGTCGCTGGTGGTCAGCATGGCTCCGATCGGGAAGCCACCGCCCAGGCTCTTGGCACTGGTCAGAATATCCGGGGTGACGCCGTAGTGCTGATAGGCATACAGCGAGCCGGTGCGACCGACGCCGGTCTGCACTTCATCGAAGATCAGCAGCGCGTTGTGTTCGTCGCACAGCTTGCGCGCGCCTTCCAGGTAGGCCTTGTCGGCCGGCACCACACCGCTCTCGCCCTGGATCGGCTCGATGACCACGGCGCAGGTCTTGTCGGAGATCTGCGCCTTCAACGCTTCCAGGTCGTTGTACGGCACGTGGCTGATGCCGGTGATCTTCGGCCCGAAGCCGTCGGAGTACTTGGGCTGGCCACCAACGCTGACGGTGAACAGGGTGCGACCGTGGAAGCTGTTCACAGTGGCGATGATTTCGTGCTTCTCGGGACCGAAGCGGTCATGGGCGACACGGCGGGCCAGCTTGAAGGCGGCCTCGTTGGCTTCGGCGCCGGAGTTGCAGAAGAACGCGCGCTCGGCAAAGGTCGCGTCCACCAGCTTGTGCGCCAGGCGCAGAGCCGGCTCGTTGGTGAACACGTTGGAGACATGCCAGAGGGTATTGGCCTGCTCGGTCAGCGCCTTGACCAGCGCCGGATGGCAGTGACCCAGGGCGTTGACCGCGATGCCGCCAGCAAAGTCGATCAGCTCGCGCCCGGACTGGTCCCATACTCGGGAGCCCTCGCCTCGCACAGGAATGAAGGCCGCCGGGGAGTAGTTGGGGACCATGACCTGGTCGAAATCGGCACGTTGCACCGGGGCTTGCTCAACGGACATCTGAGTCTCCTGAAGAGGAACGCTGGCCTGGAAGTGGCGAGCGATGAAGGGATTGTAAGGACTGATCGGCGCCTGTCCTTGCTGCCAGGCGACAACTTGTTACAGCGCCAAACCGAGTTTTCACGCGGTTTTCGGCAATGCGACAAACAGTGTCGCAATCGCGCAGTGTACGGGAGAGAGGAAGCTGGGTGAACGGATGTTCACACGATAAAGAAGGGTCAGGGTGCAAGGCATCAGTTTTGTGTAGTAGCGAAAACCGAGCGCCGCCCGCGCGGCGCATCGCGGATGAATCCGCTCCTACATTTTTTGCAACGTACCGAACCTATCAGGCCATGGCTGCCTGCCTTGGCGCAAGGCTTGAGACAGGTGGGGCGGCGGCAATGCTTGCCGAAACATCGCATCGAGCGCTCAAGGCTTACAACCATGGCCTATCAGGCATGGCCACGTTGCAACAAATGTAGGAGCGGATTCATCCGCGATGCGCCGCGCGGGCGGCGCTCGATCTAATCACCCCCGCAAAAGCCAAGGCATACACCCTGGATTAATCAGCCGCGCTCGGCCGGTGCCGAACTCAGCTCGAACGGGCTGCTGTTACGTCGCTGGTTACGGTCTTCGCGCGGCGTGGCACCAAAGAAATTGCGATACGCGCTGGAGAAATGCGGCCCGGAGGAGAACCCGCAGGACAGGCCGATCTGGATGATCGACTTGCTGGTCTGCATCAGCATCTGCCGCGCCTTGTTCAGGCGCAGCTCCAGGTAGTACTGGCTGGGCACGCGATTAAGGTACTGCTTGAAGATACGCTCCAGCTGGCGGCGGGAAACGCATACGTGCTGGGCGATTTCGTCGGTGGTCAGCGGCTCTTCGATGTTGGCCTCCATCAGCAGCACCGCCTGGGTGAGCTTGGGGTGGCTGGAGCCCAGGCGGTTCTGCAGTGGAATACGCTGGCGCTCGCCACCTTCGCGAATGCGCTCGACCACCAGTTCTTCCGACACCGCACCGGCCAGTTCCGCCCCGTGGTCCCGAGCGAGCACCGCCAGCAGCAAGTCGGTCACCGCCATGCCGCCGCAGGCAGTCAGGCGATCACGATCCCAGTCGAACAGGTGACTGGTGGCGATCACCTTGGGGAAACGTTCGGCGAAATCATCCTGCCAGCGCCAGTGCACCGCAGCGCGGTAGCCGTCAAGCAGGCCCAAGGCGGCCAGCGGGTACACCCCGGCAGACAAGCCGCCGATCATGCAACCGCTGCGCGCCAACTGCTTGAGCGCGGCGGACAATGCCGAACCGATCGCCACCGGCGGTTCATCAGCCAGCAGGAACAGCTTGTGATAGCCCTCCAGGCGGCCGGCCCACGCTTCGCCCGGCAGGCGCCAGGCGCCCTCCTGCCCGGCCTCGGCCTGCAGGTAGGACATTGTGTAGACCACGTCCGGATGCACCCGCTGGGCAACCTGCAACACCTCTTCGGCCAGCGCCAGGGTCAGCGGCTTGGTGCTGGGCCAGATGAGAAATCCGATTCGCTGGGTGGTCATAGGGCGTGGTCCGAAACCTGAAAAGGAGGGTCGCGCTTGTGGCGCCGGGGCATGCTGCGTGCGTTGCGCAGCATGCCCCATCATGGTGCAAAAGTGCAGCCTTTACTTCAGGCTGCCGGAAAGGAACTGCTTGAGGCGCTCCGACTGCGGATTGACCAGCACTTCACGCGGGCAGCCCCGCTCTTCCACCAGGCCCTTGTGCAGGAACACCAGCTGGTTGGAAACCTCGCGGGCAAAGCCCATCTCATGGGTGACCACGACCATGGTGCGGCCTTCCTGGGCCAGCGATTGCATGACCTTGAGCACATCGCCCACCAGCTCCGGATCCAGCGCCGAAGTCGGCTCGTCGAACAGCATCACCTCCGGCTCCATGGCCAGGGCGCGGGCAATGGCCACACGCTGCTGCTCGCCACCGGACATGTGCCCAGGGAAAGCGTCCTTGCGGTGGGACACACCGACCTTGGCCAGGTAGTGCTCGGCCTTCTCCAGCGCTTCCTTCTTGTTGACGCCCAGCACGTGCACCGGTGCCTCGATGACGTTTTCCAGCGCAGTCATGTGCGACCACAGGTTGAAGTGCTGGAACACCATCGACAGGCGCGAACGCATGCGTTGCAGCTGCTTCGGATCGGCGGCCTTGAGCGCGCCGTCCTTGCCGGCAACCAGCTTGAGCTCTTCGTTGTTGAGCAGGATCTTGCCCGCGTGCGGCTGCTCGAGCAGGTTGATACAACGCAGGAAGGTCGATTTGCCCGAACCGCTGGAGCCGATGATGCTGATCACGTCGCCTGCCTTGGCTTCGAGGGAGACGCCCTTGAGCACCTCATGGCTGCCGTAGCGCTTGTGCAGGTCTTGGATTTGGAGTTTGTACATACTGTCGGATCTCACAGAGCGGTCAGTGCTTGCGCGGCGCCAGGTAACCGAGCCAGCGGCGTTCGGCCATCTTGAACAGGCGCACGAGGATGAAGGTCAGGCACAGGTAGAACACGCCCGCCGTGATGTAGGCCTCGAAAGGCAGGTAGTACTGGGCGTTGACCGTGCGCGCGGCACCGGTGATGTCGATCAGGGTGACGATCGACGCCAGGCTGGTGGTCTGCAGCATCATGATCACTTCGTTGCTGTACTGCGGCAGCGCCCGGCGCAGCGCGGACGGCAGCAGGATGCGGCGGTACATCTTCATGCGCGACATGCCGATGGCCTTGGCCGCCTCGATCTCGCCGTGGGGCGTGGCCTTGAGGCTACCGGCAATGATCTCGGCGGTGTAGGCGCTGGTATTGACGGCGAAGGCCAGACAGGCGCAGAAGGTCGCGCTGGACAGCCACGGCCACAGGAAGCTCTCGCGCACCGCCTCGAACTGGGCCAGGCCGTAGTAGATCAGGAACAGCTGCACCAGCATCGGCGTGCCGCGGATCACGTAGGTGTAAAGCCAGGCGCTCATGTTCACCAGCGGCTGTTTCGAGACGCGCATCAAGCCCAGTGGGATGGCCGCCAGCAAGCCGAACAGCAGCGACAACGCCAGCAGCTTGAGGGTGGTCAGCAGACCGCCCAGGTACAGCGGCATGGCTTCCCAGATGACGTTGTAGTCGAAGATCATAGCTCAACCGCCTTGACGCCCACCGAGTAGCGCTTCTCGAGATACTTCAGCGCCAGCAGCGAGACACTGGTCAGCACCAGGTACAACGCCGCCACCGCAAGGAAGAAGGTGAAGGGTTCGCGGGTGGCGTCCGCCGCCTGCTTGGCCTTGAACATCATGTCCTGCAGGCCGACCACCGAAATCAGCGCGGTCGCCTTGGTCAGCACCAGCCAGTTGTTGGTGAAGCCCGGGATCGCCAGGCGGATCATCTGCGGCACCATGATGCGGAAGAACACCTGGACCCCGCTCATGCCATAGGCCGCGCCCGCTTCTGCCTGGCCCTTGGGGATGCCGAGGAAGGCACCGCGGAAGGTTTCCGACAAGTACGCGCCAAAGATGAAGCCCAGCGTGCCGATGCCGGCGACCAGGGGATTGAGGTCAATATAGTCGTCATAGCCGAGCAGCGGCGCCACCCGGTTGAGGATGTCCTGGCCGCCATAGAAGATCAGCAGGATCAGGACCAGGTCAGGGATGCCACGGATCACCGTGGAGTACAGATCCCCCAGCCAGGCCAACCAGCGTACCGGCGACAAACGCAGCGCCACGCCGATCAGGCCGAGGACAATGGCCAGGGCCATCGACGACAAGGCGAGCTGCAGCGTCAGCCACGCCCCGTCGAGGATGACTGCCCCATAGCCTTTCAACATGATTCGTATTCCTCAGGGCTTGGGAATGAAAAATGGTGCAAACCTCAGAGATTCTGCTGTTTGCACCATTGCACAGGTGAAACTCGATGGCTTACTTCGAGTCTGGACCGTAGATGTCGAAGTTGAAGTACTTCTTCTCGATCTCTTTGTATTTGCCGTTGGCGCGAATCGCATCGATGGCGGCATTGATGCGCTCGGCGTTGGCGGTGTCGCCCTTGCGCACGGCAATACCTACGCCATCACCGAAGTACTTGGTGTCGGTGAAAGCCGGCCCCACGAAGGCGAAGCCCTTGCCAGCGTCGGTCTTCAGGAAGCCGTCCTCGAGCAGGGTGGCGTCGGCCACGGTGCCGTCCAGGCGACCGGCGGCGACGTCCAGGTAGATTTCGTTCTGGGTGCCGTAGGGCACCACGGTGGCGCCTTGCGGGGCCAGGACTTCCTTGGCGAAACGGTCGTGGATCGAGCCACGCTGCACACCGATCTTCTTGCCCTTCAGCTCAGCCAGGCTGTCGCTGACAGTAGTGCCTTGCTTCATCACCAGGCGAGCCGGGGTCAGGTAGTAGCGCTTGGTGAAGTCGACCGATTTCTTGCGGTCGTCGGTGATCGACATGGATGACAGGATGGCGTCGATCTTGCGCACCTTCAGTGCCGGGATCAGGCCGTCGAATTCCTGCTCGACCCAGGTGCACTTGGCTTTCATCTGTTCGCACAGGGCGTTGCCGATGTCGTAGTCGAAACCGGCGAGATTGCCATCGGGCTGCTTGAAGGCGAAGGGTGGGTAGGCCGCCTCGATACCGATCTTCAACGGCTTCTCATCGGCCTGCGATACCAGGGAAAACACGGAAAGCGCCAAGGCGCCAAGCAGTGCGAGCTTCTTCATCAGGTAACTCCATCGGTACGGGGCAATACAAGGCAGTTGTAACAGCTGCCCGATATGCGAATGGGTACAGCGCGAGCCGCGCAGGTTTCGACCAAGGTCGCAGACCACGAGCGAGTGAGTGGCATTCTAGCGACAGCCCGGAGGTCGATATTTCTTCAAAGCGACAACTAATTACAGAAGCGCCAGGAACCGCGGCGGGCGATATTGACAGCTCCTGCGAGATATGCAAGAGCAAAAGAGAAATAACCTATACCCAAAGCAATAAGCGGGCCCATTATTGGCAAAGCCTTGTATTCCGGCAAGTGCAGCGTGCGCCCCCGCATGAAATGCTCGCAGAATGCACTCATTTGGCACACAGATGTTTCCACAAGCCCCGCATTTGGGCGAAATCGGTGACAGCGACGGTTACCGATGAATGTCGGAGTAACAGTTTGCATCAGTAAAGCAAAAACCCCGCCGGGTGTCGGGCGGGGTTTTGCTGGCGGCCTCATTGCGGGGCCCGCTCCCACGACATTCAGGGGCGAGCTTGCCGCGATGGCTCTACTCAGGCGGTGGCCAGGCTCATCGCCTTGTGGGTGTCTATCAGGTGCTGCACCACCCCTGGATCAGCCAGGGTGGAGATATCACCCAGCGCGCCGTACTCGCCAGTGGCAATCTTGCGCAGGATGCGGCGCATGATCTTGCCCGAGCGAGTCTTGGGCAGCCCCGGCGCCCACTGGATCACATCCGGCGAAGCGATCGGGCCGATCTCCTTGCGCACCCAGTTCTTCAGCTCGAGGCGCAGCTGCTCGCTCGACTCCTCGCCGGCATTGAGGGTGACATAGACATAGATGCCCTGCCCCTTGATGTCGTGCGGCACGCCCACCACTGCAGCCTCGGCGACCTTCGGATGCGCCACCATCGCGCTTTCGATCTCGGCGGTGCCCATGCGGTGGCCAGAAACGTTGAGCACGTCGTCCACGCGACCGGTGATCCAGTAGTAGCCATCTTCGTCGCGACGGGCACCGTCACCGGTGAAGTACATGCCACGGAAGGTCTTGAAGTAGGTGTCGACGAAGCGGTCGTGGTCACCGTACAGCGAACGCGACTGGCCCGGCCAGGAATCGAGGATCACCAGGTTGCCCTCGGCGGCGCCGTCGATCAGGTTGCCCAGGTTGTCCACCAGCGCCGGTACCACGCCGAAGAACGGACGGGTTGCCGAACCCGGTTTGAGCCCCGTGGCGCCCGGCAGCGGGCTGATGAGGATACCGCCGGTCTCGGTCTGCCACCAGGTGTCGACGATCGGGCAACGCTCCTTGCCGACAGTCTTGTAGTACCAGTTCCAGGCTTCAGGGTTGATCGGCTCGCCCACCGAACCCAGCAGGCGCAGGCTGGAGCCATCGGCGCCGGCGACCGCCGCCTCGCCCTCGGCCATCATGGCGCGGATGGCGGTCGGCGCGGTGTAGAGGATGTTGACCTTGTGCTTGTCGACGATCTTCGACACGCGGGTGATGTCCGGGTAGTTCGGCACGCCTTCGAACAGCAGCGTGGTCGCACCATTGGCCAGCGGGCCATAGACGATGTAGCTGTGGCCGGTGACCCAGCCCACGTCGGCGGTGCACCAGTACACTTCGCCCGGACGGTAGTCGAACACGCGCTCGTGGGTCAGCGCGGCATACACCAGGTAGCCACCGGTAGTGTGCAGCACACCCTTGGGCTTGCCGGTGGATCCAGAGGTATAGAGGATGAACAACGCCTCCTCGGCACCCATTTCTTTCGGCGCACAGTGGCTGGAGGCGACCTTCATCAGGTCTTCGTACCAGATGTCGCGGTGCTGGTGCCAGGCGATGTCGCCACCGGTGCGCTTGCACACGATGATCTTTTGCACGCTGCTGGTTTCAGGGTTGGTCAAGGCCAGGTCGACGTTGGCCTTGAGCGGGGTACGACGGCCACCACGCAGGCCTTCGTCGGCGGTGATCACCACCTTGGACTTGCAGTCGATGATCCGACCGGCCAGTGCCTCGGGCGAGAAGCCGCCGAACACCACCGAATGGATCGCGCCAATGCGCGCACAGGCCAGCATGGCGACCACGGCCTCGGGGATCATCGGCATGTAGATGGTGACCACGTCACCGCGGTGCACGTCCTGGCCACGCAGGGCGTTGGCGAATTTGCAGACCTGCTCGTGGAGCTCACGGTAGGTGATGTTGCGATGCTCGGAAGGGTCGTCGCCTTCCCAGATGATCGCCAGTTGGTCGCCGCGCTCTTCTAGGTGGCGGTCCAGGCAGTTGTAGGAGACGTTCAGAGTGCCGTCGGCAAACCATTTGATATCGACATGGTGGTCGTCGAACGAGGTCTGCTTGACCTTGGTGAAGGGCTTGATCCAGTCCAGACGCTGGGCCTGCTCACGCCAGAAGCCGTCCGGGTTGATCACCGATTGCTGGTACATGGCCTTGTAGGTGGCCTCGTCGGTCAGGGTACTGGCCGCAACCTCGGGACGAACGGGATACAGTGGAGCCGCACTCATCTGTGTTACCTCGGTGTAATAGTTGTTTTTGTATGGAAGCGTTTGTAACTGTACCAGAGCGACAAAGACCATTCGACGTTGGTAGTAACGCGACGGACCGTCAATCCACGAATGCGCAGCGACCGCTCTAGTACATGGCATCCAGCCATCGCAGACGGGAAGCGGCAGCGCTTTGCCAGGGATTGTTACAGATTCTGTCAAAAGACTTTATCAAAACCCGCTCTGTTTCAGCCCTGGCCACCCTCCTAGAATTCACCTCGCCAGCAACGGCAAAGCGATTAACTTGGAAACAGCCCCCACGAAGGCAACGTTAATCCGCACCTCATCCTGATAGTTGAAACTTAGTTGCACTCGCGGCGCCACAAGCGCCGCGCGCCCCCTCACGACCTTAGACAGGTAAATTGAAAATGAAAGCTTTACTGGTATTGGTACTTGGCGGTTTTTGCGGCGCGGCACTGGCCGGCGAAGCAAAAGATGTCGAGCAGATTCCGGTTGAACAGTACAGTTATTCGCAGCACCTGGACATCGCCCGCGTCATCTCCATGAGCGAAGTGCCGAACGTCTGCGAAGTGGTGCCTGCGCGCATGACCTATGAGGACTCCCAGGGCCAGAAGCACATTCTCGAATACCGCGTGATGGGCAACGGTTGCTCCAACGGCTGAGGCCATAGGCTTATCGCGAGGCAAGCCCCTCCCACCACTTTTGCATTCGTGGGAGCGGGCTTGCCCTGCGATCAATTTCAACCTCGATAAACTTCTAGATTACTCCACCGACTTGTTCAACGAATAATCCCGCAACTTGTTGGCAATGGTCGTATGGGAAACGCCCAATCTTTTCCCCAGCGCCCGGCTACTTGGAAATTCACTCATCAAACTTTCCAATACCGCCCTTTCAAACCGCCCGACAATCTGCGAAAGATCGCCATCCAGGGAAAACTCGCCCAACGGTTGGCGCGCGCCATAATCCGGCAAGCGGATATGTTCGCTCTTCACCACCCCGCCTTCGCACAGCGACACCGCCTGGAACAACACGTTCTCCAACTGGCGCACATTGCCCGGCCAATGATACTGGCCGAGCTTCTCCATTGCCGTCGGCGCCAGGCGCGGCAGCGGGCAGCCGATCTGCCGGCTGGCCTGGTCGAGGAAGTGCTGCACCAGCCCTTCCAGGCCGTCCATGCATTCGCGCAGCGGCGGGATGTGCAACGACAGCACGTTGAGACGGTGGTAGAGGTCCTGGCGGAACTCGCCCCGGGCGCACAGTTCGGAAAGGTCGACCTGGGTCGCGCAGATCACCCGTACATCCAGGTACACCTCTTCGTCGCTGCCGACCCGACGGAAACAGCCATCCTGCAGAAAGCGCAGCAATTTGACCTGCAAGCGCGGGCTCATCTCCCCCACCCCATCGAGGAACAAGGTGCCGCCGGCCGTCAGCTCCAGCAGCCCCAGCTTGCCCTCGGCCCGCGCGCCTTCGAACGCCCCTGGCCCATAGCCGAACAGCTCGGTCTCGGCCATCGACTCGGGCAGGCCGGCGCAGTTGAGCGCCATCAGCGGCGCCTGGCCACGCGGACTGGCCAGGTGACAGGCCCGCGCCAGCAGCTCCTTGCCGGTACCGGTCTCGCCCTCGATCAGCAGCGGTGCATCCAACGGTGCCATGCGCCGCGCCTCGCGTACCACGGCGGCCATTACCCGTGAGCTCTGGAAGATGCTGTCGAACCCACGTAACTCCTGCTTGCGCACGTTGTAGATGCGCTCACCGATACGGTCCGCGCGGTGCAGGGTGATTACCGCGCCGGCCAGGGCTTCACTGTCGTCATGCTCGGACTGCAGCGGTGCGATATCGGCCAGGAACACATCGCCCTTGACCTTGATCCGCAGGCCGTTGATCCGCGATTTGTTGGCCCGTATCAGCTCCGGCAGGTCGAAGTCCTCGACATAGCGCGACAGCGGAATGCCCGGTACTTCGTCCACCCGTACGCCGAGCAGCTGCGCCGCGCCGCGATTGGCGGCGACGATGCTGCCGCCCATGTCGATCGACAGCACCGGGAAGTCCAGCGCCCCCAGCAGCGCATTGAGCTCCATGTGCCGGCGCTCGCTGGGCATCAGGCCGACACGCTTGACCCCGAACACCCCGGCGATCGACTCGAACTTGGGCCGCAGGGCCTGGAATTGCAGGTTGATCAGGTTCGGGCAGTGCAGGTAGATGGCGTTGCCATGGTCACCTCCCACTTCGCCGCGCAACACGTTGATCCCGTACTCCACCAGCAGGTTGAGGATGTCCCGCAATATGCCGATGCGGTTCTGGCAATGCACTTTGATGCGCATAAAGGTTCTCTAAGCGGCCGAGTTTTTGCTCGCACCACGGAAAAGTCGTAAAGATAAGCTGACAAAAATAGCCGTCCGCCCAGCTCGATGTCCGTGATTTTCCGGGATGACGCTGATTTTGTAAAATTATCGTTACGAACAGAAGATAAACGGATACGCAGGATCGGCCCTCACCCCGGTGCAAAACCTCGTTTGTAGGGATATTCCTAAGGTATGTCCTGTACATATAACAAGAACGCCCTCACCAGGAGAGCCACATGAAACAGACGCAATACGTGGCACGCGAGCCCGATGCGCATGGCTTTATCGACTACCCGCAGCAAGAGCATGCGGTGTGGAACACCCTGATCACCCGTCAGTTGAAAGTGATCGAAGGCCGGGCATGCCAGGAATACCTGGACGGCATCGACCAGCTCAAGCTGCCCCATGACCGCATCCCGCAGCTGGGCGAGGTCAACAAGGTGCTTGGCGCCACCACCGGCTGGCAGGTCGCCCGCGTCCCCGCGCTGATCCCCTTCCAGACCTTCTTCGAACTGCTGGCCAGCAAACGCTTCCCGGTCGCCACCTTCATCCGCACCCCGGAAGAGCTGGACTACCTGCAGGAGCCCGACATCTTCCACGAGATCTTCGGCCACTGCCCGCTGCTGACCAACCCGTTCTTCGCCGAATTCACCCACACCTATGGCAAGCTCGGCCTGGCGGCGACCAAGGAACAGCGCGTCTACCTGGCACGCCTGTACTGGATGACCATCGAATTCGGCCTGATGGAGACCGCGCAAGGTCGCAAGATCTACGGCGGCGGCATCCTCTCCTCGCCGAAAGAAACAGTCTATAGCCTGTCCAGCGAACCGGAGCACCAGGCCTTCGACCCGATCGAAGCCATGCGCACGCCCTATCGCATCGATATCCTGCAGCCCCTGTACTTCGTCCTGCCGAACATGAAGCGTCTGTTCGACCTGGCCCACGAAGACATCATGGCCATGGTCCACCAGGCCATGCAGCTGGGCCTGCACGCACCGAAGTTTCCACCCAAGGTCGCTGCCTGAGCGCCCTTGTCGATAACAACTCAAACCGGAAAGCACCCATGAATGCCTTGAACCAAGCCCACTGCGAAGCCTGCCGCGCCGATGCGCCGAAAGTCACCGACGAGGAACTGGCGGAACTGATCCGACTGATCCCGGACTGGAACATCGAAACCCGCGACGGCCACATGGAGCTCGAGCGCGTATTCCTGTTCAAGAACTTCAAGCACGCCCTGGCCTTCACCAACGCCATCGGCGAAATCGCCGAAGCCGAAGGCCACCACCCAGGCCTGCTGACCGAGTGGGGCAAGGTCACCGTGACCTGGTGGAGCCACTCGATCAAAGGCCTGCACCGCAACGACTTCATCATGTGCGCGCGCACCGACGAGGTCGCCAAAACTGCTGAAGGGCGCAAGTGATGCACTTCTCGGCCATCGGTCGGGTCCCTGGCGACCCGATCCTGGGGCTGATGGAGGCCTACGCCCGCGACAGCAATCCGGCCAAGTTCGACCTGGGGGTCGGCGTATTCAAGGACGCCCAAGGGCTCACGCCGATTCCGGCTGCGGTCAAGCAGGCCGAGCAGCGCCTGGTCGAGCGGCAGGCCACCAAGAGCTATGTCGGCGGCCATGGTGATGCAGCGTTCACGCACCTGGTCAGCGAACTGGTGCTGGGCAGCAATTGCACGCTGCTCAAAAGCCAACGCGCTGGTGCCACCCAGACCCCTGGCGGCACGGGTGCCCTGCGCCTGGCGGCGGAGTTCATCGCCCATTGTCTGCCTGGCCGCAGTATCTGGCTGAGCGACCCGACCTGGCCGATCCACGAGACGATCTTCGCCGGCGCCGGGCTCAAGGTGTCGCACTACCCCTACGTGGGCGCGGACAACCAGCTGAACGTCGACGGCATGCTCGCCGCACTGGAGCGGGCACCGCAAGGCGACGTGGTGTTACTACACGCCTGCTGCCACAACCCCACCGGCTTCGACCTGGGCCAGGACGACTGGCGCGCGGTGCTCGACATCGTCAAGCGGCGCAACCTGCTGCCATTGATCGACTTTGCCTACCAAGGCTTCGGTGACGGCCTGGAGGAGGACGCCTGGGCAGTGCGCCTGTTCGCCGCCGAACTGCCGGAACTGCTGATCACCAACTCCTGCTCGAAAAACTTTGGTCTGTACCGTGAGCGCACCGGTGCCCTGCTGGTGTGCAGCCACGACGCCGAGAAACTGCAGGATGTGCGCAGCCAGCTGGCCTTCATTGCGCGCAACCTGTGGTCGACACCGCCAGACCATGGCGCGGCGGTGGTCGCCGAGATTCTCGGGGAACCGGCACTCAAGGCGTTGTGGATCGAGGAAGTGAACGCCATGCGCCAGCGCATCGCCGAGCTTCGCGTCGGCCTGGTGAAAGCGCTGGAGCCCCATGGCCTGGCCGAGCGCTTCGCGCATATCGCCGCGCAACGCGGGATGTTCTCCTACACCGGCCTGAACCCCGAGCAGGTACGCCTGCTGCGCGAGCGACACAGCGTGTACATGGTCGGTACCGGCCGGGCGAACATCGCCGGAGCGGACGCCAAGCGCCTGGAACAGCTGGCAGCGGCCATCGCCGACGTCTGTCGCTGAAACCTGGCTGATGTGGCCTGGGCTTGCGCCGCGATAGCACTATCGCGGCGCAAGCCTCCCACGCCCCTCCTGCATCCCATTGTTCGATAGCCGCCCGCTAAAACCGACCAGCGTCCGGGAAAAATCCCAAACTGTCATCCAGACTGCTGTATCCTGCCCCAGCTTTTCGAAGCCTCACATGCGCCAAGCGCTGCCTTTTCACTCACACTTGCGAGGAACGACGAGATGCATGAAATCCCGAATCTTCCCTTCCCAAGCCTGAACCCCGAAGAGCAATCCGTTGCCGCCCACGCCGAACCGACGCCCGCCGTCGAGGACAGTGACGATCAATCCAGCGCCGACCAGGAATAGCCGCGCATCCCCCTCCGACTGTGTGAAAACGGCTGACCTGCGGGCTATCCCCGTCATCACGTTTTCACACCGTCCAGATTCCCCTCAGAATGCGATAACCCTGTACCACCCTGTCCTTGATTGAATCCACAGACTGTTGCCCTCCCTACAGGAGGCCACATGTCAATTGATTCCCAACCCACTCCCCACCCCCTCTGTGACGCATCTCCTACCGCTCAGCGTATTGGCGCCACACCCAGCCACTCAATATCCCAGAACCGGATACCGCCCCCTGGCAATGAACCAGCACCTGGTCACGACGCCACGCAGATCACCCCATCGCAACTGCTGGAAAGAATCCGAACACATGTAACAAGCTGGCACTCGACTGATGAAGACATGGATAACAACATCCAGGCATCTGCTCCTGTACTGGTCGCCGACAACTTGGACATTCCCCTGAGCGCGCCACGTGAGGCGCACGATCCGATCAGGGCAGTTCACCTCACTCTCAGATTCCTGCTGGACAACAACACGCAGTTCCCTGAAGACCCACGCTTCTTCTTTACCAATCTTATGGATCTGTACGGCAACACGAAGACCTACGCGCTGGTTGCCGCAGTATTGAGCGTTGCACCGGAAACCCTGACACCCCGCCACATCCACCATTTTTTTGCCCGCCTCGCATGGCTTAATGAAGCCTCGATTAAAACGGATACCGCGAGAAAGCAGCTGGATAACTTGTTGTTTGGTGAAAACATGCCGAGTACAGAGGCTGCCCGGCTGGGCAAGGAGGCATTTTTCGAACTGGGCGAACTGCTGGCCGGCGTGCCCAGCTCATTGCAGATGTGGATGCTGCAGTTCAAGCGTGGTCAGCGCCGAGACCTTGCTAGCGATTGGCTTGCGCAATGCCCTGCTGAAAACCTGTTGCAGGGCCTTACGGCATACGAATTGAGCCCGGCCCTGTCAGCCTTGGCATCCCTGGTCACGACGCTTGAAGAATTACTGCCCACCACAGCAGAGTACGAAGATAAAGCACTGATACTTTCCCGAAACATGCACCTCACCCAGCCCATGATGAAGCTTCGTATCAAGGCGCTTGCTGCCGCCTCACAGATACCGACCTGGGTGGATGAAGATCGTTCTCACGATAACAGCCCACCGGTTGAATGGAGCAAGGCCCATACTCAGGATCTGGGCGTCCGACTTCTCAGGAAAGTGGCACTCCATGCAGTACACGGAAATACTGAAGCCTGGGTGAAGCTCACCCTTGAAAATGCTCAACGCGCCCGGGGCATGCAGGCGTTTTCCTTTGCAAACAAACTGAAGCAGGTGCACCCGTCACTAAGTAGCACAGGCTGCCTTCGATTAGCCTCCTTGCTGTTGCCCCTTACACCAACAACGCTTGCCCCCTCCCCGCTCGAACCTTTGCCTGACAGTCGAGCCCTGACGAGTACGCCACTCGCCTTCAACGACTGGTCTGACGACTGCTCCATCGACGAATTGTTCACGAACGCAGGCTTTGAACTGCTCTGCGAGCGCAAGCAAGACAAGCGACATTTGCTGATGCCTGCCCCGCAAGCCTGGCAATTGATGATGCGGTCACTGCAGTTTGCAGACGTTTTCCGCCCCCTACTCGGACTTGCAGGTTGGTATGGTGCCTCTGTTGGAGAGTCCGCATCCCCGCGTGCGACACAAGCACTGGCAAGCCGAGCAATCATCGATCACTTTTTGGGGCCGCGGACGCAGTCGAATCGCTCGGTGGCCGAAGACTTTCAGGGCCACTGGGTATCCGAGTACAACCACCTGCAATTGCGTAATAAAATCTGCAACGCTATCACTGAGCGCAATCCTGGCATTTCCCCGGCCGCACTGGAGCTGCTCGAATACCTGCTGCTTCGCGAAATCGCTCCCGAACTGCTTGTTACCGGCACACCCGACTGGCTCTACTATGGCCGTTCTCTGCAAAGCGTTGCGCTGATTCACGGTGCCAGGCTGCTTGAAGCGATGATGCCCGGCGCCAGTTGCAGAGCCTCATTTGACAAAGTTGTCACATTGGCCAGCGACTTGAGTGCCTCTGATGATGAACAGGTACAGCGGCACTGGAGCAACGCCCTGGCCCTGCCGGCATTGCGCTATGCGAAGGCCCATGGCGCGCTTGCAGACTTGACGGTTGAGGACATCGGGCAAGCAACGGCACATCAGATTCAGCGTGCGCTGGAGTTCACCGCAGACGCACAAAAGTCCTTTGCTGAAGATGCAAGCCAGCTCGCCATGACGCCACCGGACCGCAAAACGCTGGCCGAAGAACAATTAAGCCAGGCCGGTGTTGACAGGCAATATTGGGACAAACCGATCGAAACCGATGGAACATGGCGCTACCTGAGTGCCCAAGGCTTGGTCAAAGCGACTTTCTACACCTGGCACCACACCATCACCACTCCCGGGTTCGCGGACGATGTCGGCGCACCAAGCCAGCGGCCAATCATCGAAAACCTGACCCAGTTAGTCATGTCCGGCGATATCTATCGGGCGGGGAAAAGCACAGTCCCAACGCTGTATGAGCAGGCCTTCGAAACGTTCAAGGCCGACTGGCAGCAAGCTCATGCACGCCTGATCAAGCGCCTGTTCATGGAACTGCCGCAAGCCTTGCGCACACAGCTTTATACCTCCACCTGTGAAGTGAGCCGGGTAGCGTTCAACACACCGTCGGACAGCGAGGAGCAAACAGGAATCCAAGGCCTGTTCATCCGTTGCCAACCTGGCGACCACCGAGAAGATTTCGATAGTCACGACGCCAGTAAAGAGTATTTCTTCGAACTCACACCCAGTGCCGGTGCACTTCGTCCTTGCAACCAGCAATTCAGTTACAGGGTTGAGCCGAACACCGGTTTTAGCGGCAATATTGTCGAGACGATGGACAAGCACTGGGGGAACCACGACCGCGAACTCCAGGCCCGCGCGACCCCGTTGCACCCCCTGGACAGTGATGCCTATCTCAACGGAACCCCCTCGCGCCTGGCGAATCAGCTCCAGACGCCACGCAAGGGCAAACTGATTGCAGCATCGAGACGGGTCTATGCGCACCAGGCCAGTGAGGCCGACTTTTTCCAGGCATTGGCCACTACTGCGACAGCGCACCTCTACGCATCCACGCTGGCGCAGTTCAAGGCAGATCACACTCACACCACCCCATGGGAAGAGATGATCGCACTGGAGAAGAAGATCGCTGAATACCTCGCGCGTGCGATCCTGCCTTTCTATGGCTGCATTTCCGATCTGGCGGAAGGTGATCACTCGGCAGGTGTGATCGCAGGGTGCGTAATGGATTCGATAGGCGTCCTGATACCGGCAGGCAAGTTCATTGCCTCGAGCGCGACAATCATACGTACAGCCGGTCGCCTCAGCTTGCGAGCCACTTGCGAAGCAATGAGCAGCGCTATCGTGGAGCTGGTCAGCCATTTGGCCCAGCAAAGCCCGGTTCTCGTATATAGAGATATGGGCCGACTTGCACGCTGGCTATCCGTAAAGTCCTGGGAAAAGCTCGCGCAGCCTGCGCTGCGTTGGTTGCACGACCTGCGAGGAACCCCTCCACTGGTGCACATGACGCAAGAGGGTGCATACAGCATTGCCCTGAAAGTCTTGAGTGAGAGGGCGCATCCCTACTCAGAGAACGTCCTGATGCAGGTGGGAAATACCGAAAACTGCCTCGTGCAGGATCTAGGCACCCCAGAAAAAACAAGTTACAAACTGCTTGATCCACACGACAACCTGCCCTACGGACCTAGGCTTATCGTCGAAGGAACGGCACAAGCACCTTCATTGACACCCTTGAAAAGCCTGGGCTCGATTAGTCCAGGGCATTATCCGACACGTATCGCAGGCGTCATGTCCGAAGACGACAAGATAAGCCTGGCTATTGCTGAAGCATGTCGTCTGCGGGTTCGTTACAAGGGTGCAGCGCACTACGACATCCAGATTGATGGTCACGACTACCACCTCGATGCCAACCTGCCCGAACCTTGCCTGACGCAACTATCCAATACACCAGTCAGCGACCTGGAGGCCATATCAGCCTCGGAGGTGACCTGTCGTCTCAGGCGCGACCTGGAGGAGGTCTCTTGCACACCATTCACCAAGTTGATCAGCCTTCCCGTCGAACGCACGCTTCCCAATCAGCCCCCACTGACACGCGGGCAGGAAATCAGCCAGGCATTCGAGGCGAGGGAGTTTCATCTTGAGCGCCGAAACATCGCGGCCACGGACCTGAGTTCGGCCACCTCGCTGGATCTGCTGGTTCACGAAGGAAAGTTTTGCAAATGGGACCATGCGCCCATCAAGGGAACACGGCCTGTCCAGTTCACAAGGGAAAAGAAACTGCTTGCACTGAGCACGGAGCAATGCAGCAGCCTGGGGCTACCCAACACACCGACTTACCTACCCCAGATCAACGGCCGCATGTCCAGAGAGCGTAACTTCGGCCTATCACCCGCGATCAGTGGCACGCAGGCCAAGGCAATCAACCCCCACGTTCCAGTCGTAGAACTGGAACAAGTATCAGAACAGATCGTGGATAAACGACGCTTACGCGGGCTCAATATGGAATGGAACGCGCAAAAAAGCATCTACGTGGAAGTAGACAACGGTAAGTTTTATAAAACCCCTCAAGGCCCGGGAGCACTCACATTTACCCCAGTGACCGACGCCAGTGAAATCGACGAGTACTTGCGCCTGTCCAATCAGTACCGATTCGTCGCCGAGCGACCCGGCAGTTCAACCGATCGAGACAATATTGCCAAGCTGCTGTACTGCGCCCTCGTGGCGAAACGTGAGCCAGGGCTGCAGGCGTGGCTTGCGGCCTCCCCCGCCAACAAGGACTACCAAGCATATGCGCGATGGTGCCTCGACAACAATGAACGCAATGAAATGCTTCACTATGCAGAAAACATCCTCTCGGGGGAGCACGCCCAACAAGGTCTTATAAACGAAACAAGAAGTCTGATTTCAGACTGGAAGCCCATCACTCAACGCAATATCGCCGAAAAAAACAGCATCGTCGAAACCCTGAATGAGCTGCTGCCGATTCAAGGGAGGGAGCAGCTTTGGGTGCCATTGACGGTCAATAATATCGCCCAGCGCGATGTCGCTGTAATGATTGGCCAGCAGATGAACAACAGCAACTTGGCGTTTGCTTCGATTGTCACCAAGGATGGAAAAAAATTCGTCTATTACGCATTAGCTGGCGGCAAACGAGCGGAAGGATTACATCTCAAACCCTATACGCCCGACGTAAACAGCCACAACGTAGGCGATACCACCTACATCGATGCCGGTGCGCTGATGCATAACCGCGCACCTGATCCAGACATCGTCAGCCTCCCCGTTGTGCGACATTCGGGTAGGGTGTCGGTTCGAACGTATGACCGCTATCTGGATTCGGAACGCCTGATTGCAACCATCCTCAAGGATAAACACCCCTCGAACAGCATCTACTCAATCCATATGTTTACTCGAATGGATACCTGCAGATCCTGCGGGGGGGTGGTGCTCCCTCAACTGAGGCTCAACTACGCCGACGCCGACTTCTGGGTGACCTACCTGGACCAGTATCCAATCTGACCCCGCTCAGACTCAGGTGATAACCGTGGCTCGGTCTTGACGACCGCGGCCGCCTCATCCCCCTCTCGATCCAAGCTTCATACCCAGCCTGGGTCGAGATGGCTATCATGGCGAAGCCTCAGCTTCACCACGATTGGAACCCTACATGCCCCAGCTTCACCTTTCTTCACCAAGGACCACCGCCCAGGTGGTGGCCATCGTCCTGTTCACCTTCATCGGCTACCTGAACATCGGCATTCCCCTGGCCGTGCTGCCTGGCTACGTGCACAACGACCTGGGTTTCAGCGCCGTGGTCGCCGGCTTGGTGATCAGCGTGCAGTACCTGGCCACCCTGCTCAGCCGCCCTACTGCCAGCCGCATCATCGACAACCTGGGCAGCAAGAAAGCGGTCATGTACGGCCTGTTCGGCTGTGGCCTGAGCGGCGTGTTCATGCTGGCCTGCAGCTTCCTCACCCACCTGCCCTGGCTGAGCCTGGCCTGCCTGCTGATTGGTCGCCTGGTGCTGGGCAGCGCCGAAAGCCTGGTAGGCTCGGGTTCGATTGGCTGGGGGATTGGCCGGGTCGGCTCGCAGAACACCGCCAAGGTGATTTCCTGGAACGGCATCGCCAGCTATGGCGCATTGGCCATCGGCGCGCCGCTGGGCGTGGTGATGGTCAAGCACCTGGGGCTGTGGAGCATGGGCGCGAGCATCATCCTGCTCGGCATCCTTGGCCTACTACTGGCCTGGCCCAAGCGCGCCGCGCCGGTGGTGGCAGGGGTGCGGCTGCCATTCCTGCGCGTGCTGGGCAAGGTTTTCCCGCATGGCTCGGGGCTGGCCTTGGGCTCGATCGGTTTCGGCACCATCGCCACCTTCATCACCCTGTACTACGCCAGCCGCGGCTGGCCCGACGCCGCGCTGACCCTGAGCCTGTTCGGTGCCAGCTTCATCTGTGCGCGGCTGCTGTTCGGCAACCTGATCAACCGCATCGGCGGCTTTCGCGTGGCTATCGCCTGCCTGTCGGTAGAAACCCTGGGCTTGCTGATGCTCTGGCTGGCGCCGACGCCCGGACTGGCCCTGGCCGGCGCCGCGTTGAGCGGCTTCGGTTTCTCGCTGGTGTTCCCGGCACTGGGGGTGGAGGCGGTCAATCAGGTATCGGCGGCCAACCGTGGCGCGGCGGTGGGGGCCTACTCGCTGTTCATCGACCTGTCGCTGGGCATCACTGGACCCTTGGTGGGGGCCGTGGCAGCAGGCTTCGGCTTTGCCTCGATTTTCCTGTTCGCGGCAGCGGCAGCGGGATGCGGGCTGGTGTTGAGCTTGTACCTGTATCGCCAGGCCCGGCGGATGCGCCAAAGTGCACATTAATCCTGATTCGGCTGTAGCTTCACCGGCCTCATCGCCGGCAAGCCGGCTCCCACAGGGTTAGCGCATGGCTCGGGCTTATGCGATCAGAGTGGGAGCCGGCTTGCCGGCGATTGGGCCGCATAGCGGCCCCGACAATATCACTAGCGCTGGGCGAACTGCAGCACCACTTCCAGCGGGTGGCGCAGCTGCTTCTCGGTCATCCGCTTGACCTGGCTACGGCACGAATAGCCGGTCGCCAGTGCCTCCCCCGCCTTGTCCAGCTTGGTCGCCCAGGACTGCTCGAAAATGGTCTTCGAGGTGGCCTGGTTGCGCGCCTCATGCCCGTAGGTGCCGGACATGCCACAGCAGCCAGTGGCCTCGGTCACCAGCTTCAGACCCAGACGGGCAAACACCTGCTCCCACTGCCTGGTGCTGGCCGGCACGTTGGTCTTCTCGGTGCAGTGAGCCAGCAGGCGGAAGCTGTCGGCCTTGGCCGGCGCCCGCTCGGGTAGCACATTCACCAACCATTCCTGAGGCAGCAGCACCGTAGGGCACTGCACTCCGTCGACCTTCTGGTACTCCTGGCGATAGACCAGGGTCATCGCCGGGTCCAGCCCCACCAGCGGCACCCCGCAGTCGGCCAGGGCCTTGAGCTGGGTGGCGTTGCGGATCGCCGCCTTGGCGAAGGTACCGAGGAAGCCCTGCACATGCAGCGGCTTGCCGTTGGCGCTGTAGGGCGCGAGGAACACCTTGTGCCCCAGGCGATGGGCCAGCTCGATGAACGAGGCCAGCAGCGGCGTCTCGAAGTAGCGGGTGAAGGCGTCCTGCACCAGCACGATGCTGCGCTCGCGCTGGGCCGGGGTCAGCTCCCGCAGGGCCGGCACGCTGGCCATCTGGACACGGCAGCGCGTGAGGGTGGACTGCAAGTTGAAGCGGCTGATCAGCGGGCTGTCGACCATGCCGACTTTGTCCGCGAGCAAGCGGCTCACCCACTTCGAGCCCATCACTGCGTTGTACAAGCCCGGCGCATGGGCCAGGTAGGGAATGGTGAACTCCAGTGAACCGATCAGGTAGTCGCGCAGCGGACGCTGGTAGCGGCCGTGGTACAGCTCGAGGAAGCGCGAACGGAAGTCCGGCACATTGACCTTGATCGGGCACTGCCCCGCGCAGGACTTGCACGCCAGGCAGCCAGCCATGGCGTCGTACACCTCGTGGGAGAAGTCTTCCTGGCCCTGGCGGCGCGTACGGCTGTTGCGCAGCCGCGCCGGCAGCCCCTTGAGCCAGGAGGCCTTGCGCTGGGCGGCGGCGAGCACATCGATGTTCGCCTCGCCCTGCAGGCGCAGCCACTCACGGATCAGCGAGGCACGGCCCTTGGGCGAGTGCTGGCGTTCTCGGGTGGCCTTCCACGACGGGCACATCGCGTCGTTGGGGTCGTAGTTGTAGCAGGCGCCGTTGCCGTTGCAGTGCACGGCGCTGCCGAAGCTCTGCCACACGCGCTCATCGATGCTGCGGTCGAGGTCGCCGCGCAGGGTCACGCCATCCACCGGGGTCAGGCCTTCGGCGCTGTCCGGGGGGGTGCAGATCTTGCCGGGGTTGAGCTGGTTATGCGGGTCGAACGCGCCCTTGAGGCGCTGCAGCGCCGGGTACAGCTCGCCGAAGTACTCCGGCACATACTCAGAGCGCAGGCCCTTGCCGTGCTCGCCCCACAGCAGGCCGCCATAGCGCTTGGTCAGCGCCGCCACGGCATCGGATATCGGCTTGACCAACGCGGCCTGGGCCGGGTCTTTCATGTCCAGCGCCGGGCGCACGTGCAGCACACCGGCATCGACATGGCCGAACATGCCGTAGGCCAGGCCATAGCCATCGAGCAATGCACGGAAGTCGGCAATGTAATCGGCCAGTTGCTCCGGCGGAACCGCGGTGTCCTCGACGAACGGCTGCGGGCGCACTTCGCCCTCGACGTTGCCCAGCAGCCCCACCGAGCGCTTGCGCATCACATAGACGCGGGTCACCGCTTCGGCGCCTTCAGCCAGGGTGTGGCCCAGGCGCTCGACACCCTTGTCGGCCTGCAGGTGCGCGACGAAGGCCTGGACCCGGGCATTGACCTCGTCCGGTTCGTCACCGCAGAACTCCACCAGGTTGATGCCTAGGGTGGGGCGCTCGGGGTCGGCCGGGAAGTATTCGGCGACGCTGTGCCAGACGATGTCCTTCATCGCCAGCATCAGCACCTTGGAGTCGACGGTCTCGATCGACAGTGGCTTGTGCGCCATCAGCGCATTAGCGTCGCGCAGGGCGTCCATGAAACTGGTGTAGCGCACGTTGACCAGCACCGCGTACTTGGGGATCGGCAACACATTGAGCTTGGCCTCGACCACATAGCCCAGCGAGCCCTCGGCCCCGCACAGCACGCTGTTGAGGTTGAAGCGGCCCTGATCGTCGCGCAGGTGCGCCAGGTCGTAGCCGGTCAGGCAGCGATTGAGCTTGGGGAAGGTGCTCTCGATCAGCTCGCCCTGGGTTTCCTGGATCTCGCGGGCCATGCGGTACACCGCACCGACCCGGCCGGGCGCGGCGCAGGCCTGTTCCAGCGTCGCGTCGTCGATCGGCAGGCTGTGCAGGCGCTCACCGCCGAGCAGCACGCTGTGCAATTCGAGCACGTGGTCGCGGGTCTTGCCGTAGGTGCAGCTGCCCTGGCCACTGGCGTCGGTGTTGATCATGCCGCCGACGGTGGCGCGGTTGGAGGTGGACAGTTCTGGCGCGAAGAACAGCCCGTGGGGCTTGAGCGCGGCATTGAGCTGGTCCTTGACCACGCCCGCCTGCACCCGCACCCAGCGCTGCTCGACGTTGATTTCGAGAATGGTGTTCATATGCCGCGACAGGTCGACGACGATGCCGTCGGTCAGCGACTGGCCGTTGGTGCCGGTACCACCGCCACGCGGGGTCAGCTTGATGTCACGAAATCGCGGCTCGGCCATCAGCGTGGCGACCCGCGCCACGTCGTCGGCGTCCAGCGGGAACACCGCCGCCTGGGGCAGGCGCTGGTAGATCGAGTTGTCGGTGGCCAGCACGGTGCGGGTGCCGTAGTCGGCGCTGATCTGGCCACGGAAGCCGCTGCTTCTCAGGGCTTCTAGGAATTCGGGGTATTGGGCGGCGGGCGCGCGGGGCGGCAGCTGGGCGATCATCGAAGGATGCCTCTTTGATATCGGCTAATTCACGGAAATCTTGTCGCTCCGGCATGAATGGATCATGGGAGGATTTCGAATACGTCAATGTTCCTGTAGTTTCACGCCAGGGGCAAACGGATATTCCTGCCGCTATCGATGAGCTTTATGAATGAATTACCGCCACCTCACCCCTTCGATGTCGCTCTTGCTGGCCTTCGAGGCCGCCGCGCGGCATGAAAGCTATACCCGCGCCGCCGCCGAACTGTCGCTGACCCAGAGCGCGGTGAGCCGCCAGGTGCAGGCACTGGAGCAACAACTGGGGCTGACACTGTTCCGTCGCGAGGGCCGCCAGGTGAATTTGACTGACGTCGGCCGCCTCTACCAGCGCGAACTCAGCGAGGCCCTCGGCCGCATCCGCAGCGCCACCCTGCAGGCACTGGCCTATCAGTCCGGCGTCGGCACCCTGCGCCTGGCGACGCTGCCGACCTTCGGCTCGAAATGGCTGCTGCCGCGCCTGCATGCCTTCTACAGCGCCCACCCCGGCATGCTGGTGCACATTCATTCACGTATCGAAGCCATCAACTTCGACACCAGCGAGATCGACGCGGCCATCGGCGTTGCCAGCCATGACTTGCCCGGGCTGATCTGCCATCGCCTGCATGCCGAGGAACTGGTGGTGATCCTGCCGCCGCAAGCCATGGCGGACGACCAATGGAACCCGCAAAGGATCAGCGAGGAAGTACTGCTCAACGTCGCCAACAACCCCCATGCCTGGGGCGAGTGGTTTTCCCACCATGCCCTGCCCCACCGCGCCATGCGCCTGGGGCCAAGCTTCGAGCTGACCTCGCACCTGATCCAGGCCGTGCGCGCCGGGATCGGCATCGGCCTGGTGCCGCGCATACTGGTGGCGGACGAACTGGCCAGTGGCGAGCTGTTCAGCCCGGGTGAGCCCTTCGCCAGCCAGCGCAGCTACTACCTGATCTATCCGCCCAGGAACGAGGCACTGCCATCGCTGCGAGCGTTTCGTGGCTGGTTGCTCGAACAGATCTGAGGCCGGCACAGGCAACAAAAAACCCGATGCCGGTTACTCGGCATCGGGTTTTTTGTTGGTGCGCCTCAGCGCTTACTTGGCGATGCTGCCAGCAGCGCCATTGGCCTGGGAGCCACGCTTGCTCTTCAGCTGGTAGGCCACATACATCACCACCAGCCACACCGGCATCGCGTACACCGACACCTGGATACCCGGAATCTGCAGCATGATGCCCAGGATCAGCACCACGAACGCCAGCACCAGGTAGTTGCCGTACGGGTACCACAGCGCTTTGAACAGCGGCTTCTGACCGGTGCGGTCGAGATGCTGGCGGAACTTCAGGTGCGAGTAGCTGATCATCGCCCAGTTGATCACCAAGGTCGCCACCACCAGCGACATCAGCAGCTCCAGGGCATTCTGCGGCATCAGGTAGTTGAGCAGCACCGCAATCAGGGTCACGGCTGCCGAGACCAGGATCGAACGTACCGGCACGCCACGGCGGTCAACCTTGGCCAGCGCCGCTGGCGCATCACCTTGCTCAGCCATGCCTAGCAGCATGCGGGCGTTGCAGTAGGTGCCGCTGTTGTACACCGACAGCGCCGCGGTCAGGACCACGAAGTTCAGCAGGTGGGCCGCCACGTCGCTGCCCAGCAACGAGAACACCTGGACGAACGGGCTGCTGCCATAGCTGCCGCCGGAGGCGTCAATGCTCGCCACCAGGTTGTCCCATGGGGTCAGCGACAGCAGCACCACCAGGGCGCCGACATAGAAGATCAGGATGCGATAGATGACCTGGTTGATCGCCTTGGGGATCACGGTCTTCGGCTTGTCGGCCTCGGCGGCGGTGAAGCCGAGCATCTCCAGGCCACCAAAGGAGAACATGATGAACGCCAGCGCCATCACCAGCCCGCTGACACCGTGCGGGAAGAAACCACCATGGGCCCACAGGTTGGTCACCGAGGCTTCAGGACCGCCGCTGCCGCTGGTCAGCAGGTAGGCACCCAGGCCGATCATGCTGACGATGGCCACCACCTTGATGATGGCGAACCAGAACTCGGCTTCGCCGAAGAACTTCACGTTCATCAGGTTGATCGCATTGATCAGCAGGAAGAACGCCGCCGCGGTTACCCAGGTCGGAATCTCCGGCCACCAGTAGTGGACGTACTTGCCCACCGCCGACAGTTCCGACATGCCCACCAGGATATACAGCACCCAGCAGTTCCAGCCCGACAGGAAGCCGGCGAAACCGCCCCAGTACTTGTGCGCGAAATGGCTGAAGGAGCCGGCCACCGGCTCTTCGACGATCATCTCGCCGAGCTGGCGCATGATCATGAAGGCGATGAAGCCGCAGATCGCATAGCCGAGGATCATCGACGGACCGGCGGACTTCATCACGCCGGCCGAGCCCAGGAACAACCCGGTGCCGATGGCGCCGCCCAGGGCGATCAATTGGATATGGCGGTTCTTCAAGCCACGCTTGAGTTCGCCGGACTGTGAGTTATGTCCACTCATGAACGAAGTCACCTGCTTGTTTTTATCTGTGACGGAATCGGACCCACCGCACTCGTGGCGCAGCGGAATGGGCAAGGTGGTTACCTTGGATACTTGTGACGGGAGGTCGCTCGTGGCCTTGCTGGCCAGGGGCGGATCAACCGGGTGTCAGCAAGCGTGCGCGGTACGCAAGGGAGTCACAGGTAAAACGCGGCGCATTGTATACCCCTGCAAACGCGCAGGCGTCAACGCGTTGCATCGTTTCCTGTGGAAAAAACGCAGCGGTCCTGGGGTGAAGGCCTGAAAAGGCGGAGTGATCGGCGTGCATGGCGCCTCCATTTTGTTGTTTTAAGTGCCTGGCGATCCTGCCTGGCTCTGCACACGGCAATGGCGCTATCTCAGCGCTTGGGCGGGGGTTTGGGAAGGGGGTGGAGGGGGCTGGGGAGGCTCTGGCGCGCAGGCTTTGGAAAGATTTTGTGACGAAGAACGGAAAAGCACAGGTAAGCCGGGGAAAACGCCCAGAATCGTATAGTTTTCTTTACAAGGCGGCTTGAAAATTTGCCACCGGGCGGGAAATCTTCTGTCCATTCAGGTACTTGGGGCCGCTTTGCGCCCCATCGCGGGGCAAGCCCGCTCCCACGATGCGCACACTATTCGTGGGAGCGGGCTTGGCCCGCGATGGGCCATTTACCGCAGGCACAAAAAAGCCAGCCCGAAGGCTGGCTCTCTCGCTACCGGACCGAATCAGCCACGCGGCTTGCCGCGACCTCGGCCTGCCGGCTTGTCACCTTCAGGGCGGGACGGACGCTTGCGCATCTCGCTCGGACGCTCGGCCACCGTGCTGCCGCGGTTGCCCTTGCGCGGCGCTGCGTCTTCACGCGGCGCACGTGCCGGACGCTCGGCTTGGCCTTCGGCGGCAGGACGCAGGGTACGCACGCGCTCGCCACGCCCCAGCGGACGGGTCGACTTGCGCTGCAGGCGCTCGAGCTTGTCCTTGGCCTTGAGCTTCATTTCCGGCAGTGCCACCGGCTGCAGGCCGACTTCCGCGGCGAGTATGTCGATCTCGCCCTGGCTCATTTCGCGCCAGCGGCCCATCGGCAGGTCGGAGTTCAGGAACACCGGACCGAAACGCACGCGCTTCAGGCGGCTGACGACCACGCCCTGGGACTCCCACAGGCGACGCACCTCACGGTTGCGGCCTTCCATCACCACGCAGTGATACCAGTGGTTGAAGCCTTCGCCACCTGGCGCCTTCTGGATATCGGTGAACTTGGCCGGGCCATCTTCGAGCACCACACCGGCCTTGAGCCGGTCGACCATGTCGTCGTCGACTTCGCCGCGCACACGCACTGCGTACTCGCGGTCCATTTCATAGGACGGGTGCATCAGGCGGTTGGCCAGCTCACCGTCGGTGGTGAACAGCAGCAGGCCGGTGGTGTTGATGTCCAGGCGACCGATGTTGATCCAGCGGCCCTCTTTCGGCCGCGGCAGGCGGTCGAACACGGTCGGGCGGCCTTCCGGGTCGTCACGGGTGCAGATCTCGCCGTCGGGCTTGTTGTACATGATCACGCGGCGGGTCGCCTCGGCGGCCTCGACGCGCTTGATCAGCTTGCCGTCGACGGTGATGGCGTCGTGCAGGTCGACGCGCAGGCCCAGGGTGGCCTCGACGCCATTGACCTTGATACGACCCTGGCCGATCCAGGCCTCGACGTCACGGCGCGAGCCGACGCCGATGCGCGCCAGCACTTTCTGCAGTTTTTCGCCAGACGGCGGGGTGGGTTGTTGGTCTTGCAGGTCTTTGTCACTCATCTGGGCACCTCCCGGTGTAGTAGTGAAAGCGGGCGCGCATCATACGCGGTTCAGCAAGGGAACGCACTGGAGGGTAGAAGGTTTTTGCCGATCGCCCAGCAGATTCTGCCCAAAGGCACATATTGACGGTGCCGGCCTCATCGCCGGGCAAGCCGGCGTCCACAGAGTCGGGCTGTCAGGCCTTTGGTTCGTCCTCGGGCTCGATGGAAGCCTCATCGCGCAAATCATCGAAATCGATCTTGAGCCCTTCTTCCATCGCATCCAGCTCCACCAGCAGCGAGCGGAAGCTGGTTTCCTCCTTCGGCTCGATTTCCTCGCCCTCCTCGCCCAGGCTGGCATCGGCCAGGGCTTGCAGGTGAGCGGGCACCGGCGCCTCGTCCGGATCGACCGCGGGCTCCACCTCCAGCTCGCGCAACTCGGCCAACGCCGGCAGCTCATCGAGGCTCTTGAGGTTGAAATGATCGAGGAATGCCTTGGTGGTGGCGAACATCGCCGGTCGCCCGGGTACCTCGCGATAGCCGACGATGCGAATCCACTCGCGCTCCATGAGTGTCTTGATGATGTTGCTGTTGACCGCCACGCCCCGCACGTCCTCGATCTCGCCACGGGTGATGGGCTGGCGGTAGGCGATCAGCGCCATGGTTTCCAGCAGTGCGCGGGAATAGCGCTGCGGCCGCTCCTCCCAGAGGCGGCCGACCCAGGGTGCGTAGTCCTCGCGGATCTGCAGGCGATAGCCGGTCGCTACTTCCTTGAGTTCGAAGGCACGGCCGCTGCAGGACTTGCCCAGCACCTCCAGGGCCTTCTTGAAAACGGCGGGGGTCGGGCGCTCGGCCTCCTCGAACAGCTCGTACAGGCGTTCGAGGGATTGCGGCTTGCCCGAGGCGAGCAGGAAGGCCTCGATCAGCGACGCCAGTTCACGGGGTTCGTTCAGGTTCATCGGTAGTTGTCAGGTCATTCTGCCCGGGCACGGACATGGATCGGGGCGAAGGGCTCATTCTGCACCAGTTCGATCAAGGATTCCTTCACCAGCTCGAGAATCGCCATGAAGGTCACCACCACGCCGAGCTTGCCCTCCTCGCGGGTGAACAGCTCGACGAAGGGCACGAAGGCACCGCCCTTGAGGCGCTCGAGCACTTCGCTCATGCGTTCGCGGGTCGACAGCACCTCGCGGGTGATCTGGTGGCTCTCGAACAGGTCGTTGCGGCGCATGACCTCGGCCATGGACAACAGGATCTCTTCCAGCGCCACCTCCGGCAACAACTTGCGCACCTTGGCCTGCGGAGCCTCCAGGCGCGGCACGACGATTTCGCGCCCGACTCTGGGCAACTCGTCGATACCTTCGGCGGCGGCCTTGAACCGCTCGTACTCCTGCAGCCGGCGAATCAGTTCGGCGCGCGGGTCGCCCTCCTCCTCCTCGACCTCGCCGGAACGCGGCAGCAGCATGCGCGACTTGATCTCGGCAAGCATGGCGGCCATCACCAGGTACTCGGCCGCCAGCTCCAGGCGCACGCTCTTCATCAGCTCGACATAGCTCATGTACTGGCGGGTGATCTCCGCCACGGGGATGTCGAGAATGTCCACGTTCTGCTTGCGGATCAGGTACAGCAACAGATCCAGCGGGCCTTCGAAGGCTTCGAGGAAGACTTCCAGGGCGTCCGGCGGGATGTACAGGTCGACCGGCATCTCGGTCAGGGCTTCGCCATAGACCAGGGCAAGTTGCAGCTGGAACGGCGTCTGCGCCTCCGTGGCCGGCGCCTCAGGTGCCTGCACCTGGCTCACGCGTTGACCAGGAACGGCGTCGGATCCCCGCACCCTTCGCGAATCAGCTCCGGCTCGTCGCCGGACAAGTCGATGATGGTAGAGGCCTTGAGGTCGCCGAAACCGCCGTCTATCACCAAGTCGACGTGATGCTCCAGTCGCTCGCGGATCTCGTAGGGATCGACCATCGGCTCGTCGTCGCCGGGCAGGATCAGGCTGACGCTCATCAAAGGCTCGCCAAGCTCTGCGAGCAAGGCCAAGGTTATTTCATGCCTGGGCACGCGCAGGCCGATGGTCCGGCGTTTCTCGTGCAGCAGCAGGCGCGGTACCTCGCGGGTGCCGTTGAGGATGAAGGTATAGGGCCCGGGCACGTGGGCCTTGAGCAGGCGAAACGTACCCGTATCGACCTTGGCGTAAAGCCCCAACTGCGACATGTCGCAGCACATCAGGGTGAAGTTGTGGGTCTTGTCCAGACCACGCAACTTGCGCACCCGCTCGATCGCGGCCTTGTTGCCAATCTGGCATCCCAGCGCATAGGCCGAGTCGGTCGGGTAGACCACCACCCCACCCTTGCGGATGATCTCGACGGCCTGCTTGATCAGGCGCGGCTGCGGGTTCTCCGGATGAATCTGGAAAAATTGGCTCACGTAGTCGTCCTGTTCATACCGCCATAGGTTGTTCATGTCGGAATCGGCGCCACAGGGGTGGCAGGTCCTCAGGCAATGGCCGGTAGGCACCGATCTCGCCCCAGGTGCCAGGGCCGTGGAAGTCGCTGCCGGCGCTTGCCAGCAGGCCGAACTCACGGGTGAGGATCGACATCGTCCCCACCTGCTCGGGCGGCATCATCCCGTTGACCACTTCCAGTGCCTGCCCTCCAGCCTGAATATAGTCGGCAATCAGCCGTCTGCGCTTGCTGCGGGTCAGTTCGTAGTGCATGGGATGGGCCAGGCTCACCCACGCATTCGACTCACGCAGCGTCGCAACAGTTTCCGCAAGCGTCGGCCAGTGCAACTTGACGTCACCCAGCTTGCCGGCGCCCAGCCACTTGCGGAACGCCTCGCCGCGGTCCTTGACGAAGCCGGCGCGGACCATGAACTCAGCGAAATGCGGACGCGCCGGGGCGTTGCCGCTGTCGCCCAGTTCCTGCTGCACCGCCCGCGCGCCGTCCAGCGCGCCGGGCATGCCCTTGGCCGCCAGCTTGCGGTCGATTTCCTCGGCGCGCAGCCAACGACCACGGTGCAGGTTGGCAATGGCATCGAGCAAAGGCGGCGCGTCGAGGGGGAAGTCGTAGCCCAGCACATGAATGGTGGCGCCGCCCCAGGTGCACGACAGCTCCACGCCGCTGACCCACTGCATGCCGTTGTCCAGGCAGGCCTGGCGCGCCTCCGGCAGGCCTTCAAGGGTGTCATGGTCGGTGAGCGAGAGCGTGCGCACCCCGTGCTCATGGGCCCGGGCGACCAGTGCCGTGGGCGACAGGGCGCCGTCGGAGGCCGTGCTGTGACAGTGCAGATCAACATTCATGGAGGAGCGCTTTCGCAGGAATCGATGTTTGTTATTATGCCGTCACATCCCGCTTCTGGCTGCCACTGTGAAACAATTCATCGATTTCATCCCGCTGCTGCTGTTCTTCATCGTCTACAAGCTTGACCCGCGCCCGGTCGAATTCGCCGGCCACGGCTTCGAGTTCGGCGGGATCTACAGCGCCACCGCCATGCTGATCGTCAGCTCCGTGGTGGTCTACGGCGCGCTGTTCCTGCGCCACGGCAAGCTGGAGAAGGGGCAGTTGCTGACCCTGGTCGCCTGCCTGGTGTTCGGTGGCCTGACCCTGGCCTTCCACAGCGAGACCTTCCTAAAGTGGAAGGCGCCCGTGGTCAACTGGCTGTTCGCCCTGGCGTTCGCCGGCAGCCACTTCATCGGTGACCGGGTGCTGATCAAACGCATCATGGGCCATGCCCTGACACTTCCAGAAACAGTGTGGAACCGCCTGAACGTGGCGTGGATCGCCTTCTTCCTCGTATGCGGCGCCGCCAACCTGTTCGTCGCCTTCACCTTCCAGGACATCTGGGTCGACTTCAAGGTATTCGGCAGCCTGGGCATGACCGTGCTGTTCCTGGTGGCCCAGGGTGTCTACCTGTCGCGCCACCTGCACGATGCCGATCCCTCCACCTCCAAACCCAAGGACTGACATGCTCTACGCCATTATCGCCAGCGACGTCGAAAACTCCCTGGAGAACCGCCTGGCCGCCCGCCCCGCGCATATCGAGCGCCTGCAGCAGCTCAAGGCCGAAGGCCGTGTGGTACTCGCCGGCCCGCACCCGGCCATCGACAGCAACGACCCGGGCGCCGCCGGCTTCAGCGGCAGCCTGATCGTCGCCGAGTTCGACTCGCTGGCCGCCGCCCAGGCCTGGGCCGACGCCGATCCGTACATCGCCGCGGGCGTGTACGCCAAGGTCGTGGTCAAGCCGTTCAAGCAAGTCCTGCCGTAACAGGCTTTAACCGGGACGGGCTTCGCAGGGGCAAGCCCGCGCCCACGAAGCCGCTCCCAGCTACACCCCGCGCGGCACTATTCATAAAATCCGACGACTGGCCGACAACCTCCTGAATCGATACGAATCAGGAGTTCCAATGCGTCAAGGTCCGATGTCCCTGCTGCTTTGCCTGTTGCTGCTGTCCCCTTTCGCCGCGGCCGAACAGCCGCTGTCGCTGGAAGCCGGGGCGCGGATCACCGACTTGCAGCAGCGCCTGGAAGAGAGCGAGAAACAGCGCACGGCGCTGACCCAGCAACTGCAGAACCAGGACAGCGAGCGTGAAAGCGCCCAGCTCGCCCGCCTGCGCCAGGACAACCAGCGCCTGAAGCTGACGATCAAGGAACTGCAGGCAGGCGCCAGCGCCCCGCAAAGCCCGCTGACCGACCAGCAGCAATGGTTCCTGATCGGCTCGGCCGTTGCACTGTTGTCCGCAGTCTGCGGTATCTTAGCCAGCGGCGGACACAGAAGACGCCGGCAATGGTTGAATTGAGTGAGAAATGAGCGAGCTGTTACTGATTGATGATGACCAGGAACTGTGCGAGCTGCTCGGCAGCTGGCTGACCCAGGAAGGGTTTGCGGTGCGCGCCTGCCACGATGGCCAGAGTGCGCGCCAGGCCTTGGCCACCCACGCCCCGGCGGCGGTGGTGCTGGATGTCATGCTGCCCGATGGCAGCGGCCTGGAACTGCTCAAACAGCTGCGCAGCGAACACACCGACCTGCCGGTGCTGATGCTTTCGGCCCGCGGCGAGCCGCTGGACCGCATCCTTGGCCTGGAGTTGGGCGCCGACGACTACCTGGCCAAGCCCTGCGACCCCCGCGAGCTCACCGCCCGCCTGCGCGCAGTGTTGCGCCGCAGCCACCCCAGCGCGCCCAGCAGCCAGGTGGAGATCGGCGACCTGATCTTCAGCCCGGTACGCGGCGTGGTCAGCATCGACCAGCGCGAGATGACCCTCACGCTGTCGGAAAGCCGCATCCTCGAAGCCTTGCTGCGCCAACCCGGCGAGCCGCTGGACAAGCAGGAACTGGCGCAGATCGGCCTGGGCCGCAAGCTCACGCTTTATGACCGCAGCCTGGACATGCATGTCAGCAACCTGCGCAAGAAGATCGGGCCGCACCCGGATGGCCGCCCGCGCATCGTCGCCCTGCGCAGCCGCGGCTATTACTACAGTCTGTAGGAAAACCGGGGCCGCTTCGCGGCCCTGCCATCTTTACCCAGCCTTTACCCTCGCCTGACCGCCCTTGACCTTGATCTCCCTAGACTGGGCTCATCCGGTAACCACCGGCCCCTGAAAGGAGAGACACCATGCGCAAGACCCTTATCGCCCTGATGTTCGCCGCCGCCCTGCCGACCGTGGCCATGGCCATGCCCGAAGGCGGCCCGCGCCACGATGGCCCGCATCATCGCGGTGACGCGCCTTTCGCCCAGCTGGACCTGAGCCGCGACCAGCGCCAGCAGATCGGCAAGCTGATGGGCGAGCAGATGAAGCAGCGCCGCGACATCAACGAACGCTACATCGCCAAGCTGCCGGCGGCCGAGCAGAAAGCCCTGAAGGACGAGCTCAAGGCCAGCCACGACAAGACCGAAGGCCAGATCCGCGCCTTGCTCAAGCCCGACCAGCAGAAGAAATTCGACGACCTGCAGAAGGAGCGCGCCGCGCGCAAGGCCGAGTGGCAGGAGTTCCAGGCCTGGAAGGCTGAAAAAACCGGCAAGGCCCAGTAAGCTGTCAGCCCGATGCCCGGCCCGCTTCCCAGCGGGCCGGGCTTTCGCCATTTCCTGGAGGTGCTTGTCTTGCGTTCACTGTTCTGGCGCATCCTGGCCAGCTTCTGGCTGGCCATCGCCCTGGTCGCCGGGCTGTCGATCCTGCTCGGGCACATGCTCAACCAGGACACCTGGATCCTCAGTCGCCACCCAGGCCTGAACAACCTGGCCAGCCACTGGGCCCAGCACTACGAACAGGAAGGCCTGGAGTCGTCGCAACGCTTCCTGGAACGGCGCAAGCAGCGCTACAAGATCGACGTGCAGGTGCTCGACGACAGCGGCGATGCCGTGGTCCCCGGCACCTTCCCGCGCCGCGCCGCCGCCTTCGAGGCACGCCAGCACAACGACGAACGTCGTCTGCCGTGGCGCCGCCTGACCGAGGAATACACCAGCCCCGGCAGCGGTGAGACCTACCTGCTGATCTACCGTATCCCCCACCCGGAGCTGGCCGCCTGGCACCGCGAAAGCCTGATCTGGCCGCTCAGCGCCTTGGGCATAGCCTTGGTGGTGCTGACCCTGTTCAGCCTGCTGGTAACCCTGTCGATTACCCGCCCGCTCAGCCGCCTGCGCGGCGCCGTGCACGACCTGGGGCAGACCAGCTACCAGCAGAACAGCCTGGCGCGGCTGGCCGTGCGCCGCGACGAGTTCGGCGTGCTGGCCAACGACTTCAACAAGATGGGCGCCCGCCTGCAGAGCCTGATCGGCAGCCAGCGCCAGCTGCTGCGCGATGTGTCCCACGAACTGCGTTCACCACTGGCGCGGCTGCGCATCGCCCTGGCGCTGGCCGAGCGCGCCGAACCCGAACAGCGGCAGGCCTTGTGGCCACGCCTGACCCGCGAATGCGACCGCCTGGAAGACCTGATCAGCGAAATCCTCGTGCTGGCCCGGGTCGATGCCGAGCAGGCGCATGCAGAGCCGGTGGACCTCAATGCCTTGCTGGGCGGCGTGCGCAAGGACGCCCAGCTGTCAGCGCCAGATCAGGAGGTACGCCTGGAGATGCAGCCGGGCCTGACCCTGCATGGCTGGCCGACACTGATCGAACGGGCGGTGGACAACCTGCTGCGCAATGCGCTGCGCTTCAATCCGGCCGGACAGCCAATCGAGCTGCGCGCCAGCCGCGAACAGGACCGCATCGTGTTAAGCGTGCGCGACCACGGCCCGGGGGTGGCGACGGAACATCTGGAGCAGTTGGGGGAGCCATTCTTCCGGGCACCGGGGCAAGAGGCGCCGGGACATGGGCTGGGGCTGGCGATTGCACGCAAGGCGGCGGAGCGCCATGGTGGCAGCCTGAAGCTTGCGAACCATCCGCAGGGTGGGTTCGTGGCTACGCTGGAGCTGCCGCGTGAGGTCAGCGCTGGCTGACAGATCCTGGGGCCGCAAAGCGGCCCCACTCAATCACTCGCCCCAGGCGCTGACGTACTCGGCAGTTTCCAGGATCGGCGCGGTGCGTGGCTCGGCCATTGGCGTGCCGACATACAGGTAACCGATCAGCTCTTCGTTCTCGGCAAGCCCCAGCCCCTTGTGCACATGGGCGTCGAAGGCCATGTCGCCGGTGCGCCATACCGCGCCGATACCCTGGGCATGGGCGGCGATCAGGATGCCATGGGCGGCGCAGCCGGCGGCCAGGCGCTGCTCGATCTTAGGCACCTTGAAGTGGTCCTGCAGCCGGGCGATCACCACGATCAGCAACGGCGCGCGCAGCGGCATCGCCCGGGCCTTGTCCAGCGCCGCCTGGGTGGCTTCACCCTTGGCTTGCACGGCTTCGGCGAACAGCTCGCCGAGCTTTTCCCGGCCCTGGCCTTCGATGGTCAGGAAACGCCAGGGTCGCAGTTGGCCATGATCTGGCGCACGCAATGCGGCCTGGAACAGCGCCTCGCGCTGGGCGGCATTGGGCGCCGGGTCAGTCAGGCGTGGCACGGAAACACGGTTGAGCAATGCGTCGAGAGCCTCCATGGGCTACCCTCCTGGCAGATTGAAAGTGCGGCCATTCTGCACCATCGAGGGGGATCGTGGGAGCGGGCTTGCCCCGCGATCCGGCCATCGCGGGGCAAGCCCGCTCCGTGGAGGCCACCAATCGGCGTTTACAAGACCCGGCCCACAGGTAGAATGGCGCCCTTTCCGTAGCGAGTCAGAGCAGATCACATGGCGTTGCCGACCTTAAGGATCATTGGTTTCATCATCGGCATCTTCCTGATCACCCTGGCGGTGAGCATGGTGGTGCCCATGGCGACCCTCGTGGTCTTCGAGCGCACCGGCGACATGCCGTCGTTTCTCTGGTCGAGCCTGATCACCTTCCTCGCGGGCCTGGGCCTGGTCATCCCCGGCCGCCCCGAGCACGTGCACCTGCGCCCCCGCGACATGTACCTGCTGACCGTCAGCAGCTGGCTGGTGGTCTGCGTGTTCGCCGCCCTGCCCTTCCTGCTGACCCAGCACATCAGCTACACCGACGCCTTCTTCGAAAGCATGTCCGGCATCACCGCTACCGGCGCCACCGTGCTCAGCGGCCTGGACAGCATGTCGCCGGGCATCCTGATGTGGCGCTCGATGCTGCACTGGCTGGGCGGTATCGGCTTCATCGGCATGGCCGTGGCGATCCTGCCGTTGCTGCGCATCGGCGGCATGCGCCTGTTCCAGACCGAGTCCTCCGACCGTTCGGAGAAGGTCATGCCGCGCTCGCACATGGTCGCCAAGTCGATCGTGGCGGTGTACGTCGGCATCACCGTGCTCGGCAGCCTGGCCTTCTGGTGGGCGGGGATGGGCCTGTTCGATGCGATCAACCACGCCATGTCGGCGATCTCCACCGGCGGGTTCTCGACCTCCGACCAGTCCCTGGCCAAATGGGATATCCCTGCGGTGCACTGGGTCGCGGTGGTGGTCATGATCATGGGCAGCGTGCCCTTCACCCTGTACGTGGCCACCCTGCGCGGCCACCGCCGGGCGCTGATCAAGGACCAGCAGGTACAGGGCCTGCTGGCCATGCTGGTGACCACCTGGCTGGTGCTTGGCACCTGGTACTGGGCGACCACCGAGCTGCACTGGCTCGATGCCCTGCGCCATGTGGCGCTGAACGTTACTTCGGTGGTCACCACCACCGGCTTTGCCCTGGGCGACTACAGCCTGTGGGGCAACTTCTCGCTGATGCTGTTCTTCTACCTGGGCTTCGTCGGCGGCTGCTCCGGCTCGACGGCCGGCGGTATCAAGATCTTCCGCTTCCAGGTCGCCTACATCCTGCTCAAGGCCAACCTCAACCAGCTGATCCATCCGCGCGCGGTGATCAAGCAGAAATACAACGGCCACCGCCTCGACGAAGAGATCGTGCGCTCGATCCTGACCTTCTCGTTCTTCTTCGCCATCACCATCTGCATCATCGCCCTGCTGCTGTCGCTGCTGGGCGTGGACTGGATGACCGCGCTGACCGGCGCCGCCGGCACCGTGTCGGGTGTCGGCCCGGGGCTGGGCGAAGTGATCGGCCCGGCCGGCAACTACGCGACGCTGCCAGATGCCGCGAAATGGATCCTTGCCGGCGGCATGCTGCTCGGTCGCCTGGAGATCATCACGGTGCTGGTGTTGTGCATGCCGGCGTTCTGGCGTCACTGACCGACAGGCGTGTGCGGTACTCGCTCGGCGTGCTGTCGAACCAGCGGCGGAACGCCCGGTAGAAGTTGCTCGGGTCAGCGAAACCCAGCAGGTAGGCGGTTTCCAGTAACGTGGTGCCTGGCTGCGCCAGGTACTGCTCGGCCAGTTCGCGGCGGGTGTCGTCGAGCAGGGTCTGGAAGCTGGTGCCCTCGTCCTGCAGGCGCCGCTGCAAGGTGCGTTGCGAAAGGTGCAGGGCCTGGGCCACGGTTTCGCGCTTGGGCTCGCCCTGGGGCAGGATGCGGCACAGTACCTGGCGCACGCGGTGGGTCACCCGGCTTTCCGAGAAACGCGCCAGGTACTCACCGGCGAAACGGTCGTGCAGCACCGCCATCGCCTCGTTGGCGGTCGGCAACGGCGCCTCCATGTCGGCGCGGGCGAACACCAGCGCATCATGGGGCGCGCCAAATTGCAGCGGTGCGTGGAAAGCCACCTTGTACGGCTCGACATTTTTCGGCAGTGCGCCCTGGATCAGTACCCGCCGCGGCTGGATCGGCCGCCCGCTGAGCCAGGTGCACAACGCCAGGGCGCAGGCCAGCGAGGCTTCGGCGCTGTGCCGGGTCGGCGGCAGGTGGTCGCCGTGCACGGTCAGCACCAGGGCATAGCCGTCGGGCTCGTGGCGAAAGCTCAGGTCCGAACTCTCCGCGATGATGCGCTGATAACGCACCAGGCGCTCGAAGCCCTCGGCCAGTGTGCGGCTGGACATCAGCGCATAGCCCACCACATGGAACGAGGCCGGCCGCACCACCCTGGCCATGTTCAGGCCGATGGCCTCGTTGCCCGACAGCTCGACCGCCAGCTGCCACAGGCGGGTCATCGAATCCTGGGTGAATCGCGCGTCGGGGTCGTCCAGTGCGGCGAAGTCGAGCCCGAGCTGCTTGAACATGGCCGGACAATCGAGCCCTTCCAGCTCGAGTGCCTTGACGATCCCTGATGCCCAGCTGGCTGACGTGGTTCTCTCACTCATGACAGGCTCTTGTGCTGACCGCTCCTGCGGTGAACCGAAAGGATACTCAATTGGCGCCTATTGTCACTGGCCACGGCCCCCAGTGACTCTAGACTCGATTCAGGCTCCACGCCGTGTATCCTGTCAGCAAGACCCGCAGATCCGGAAGCCCGCCATGACCCGCACAGCGCAGTTCCGCAGTTTTGCCGAGTTCTACCCCTATTACCTGGGCGAGCACAGCAACCCCACCTGCCGCCGCCTGCATTTCGTCGGCACCAGCCTGGTAATCGCCCTGCTCGCCTACAGCATCGGCAGCGGCAAATGGCTGTTGCTGCTGGCCGTGCCACTGGCCGGCTACGGCTTCGCCTGGGCCGGGCATTTCTTCTTCGAGAAGAACCGCCCCGCCACCTTCAGCCACCCCTGGTACAGCCTGGTCGGCGACTTCGCCATGTTCCGCGACATCCTGCTGGGCCGCCTGAGCCTCTGAATCGGCCCGCAAGGCCAGGTTCGCGTCCCGGCGGGCCACTGCCAAAGCCCGGATCCTGGCCAACACTGCGGTATGTTCCCCGACACGAGCGGCACGCGGTGATGAGCAAGCAAGCCAATTTCAGCCACATGCGCGATGGTACCGCCCAGGACTGGGCGATCATCGCCGACGACTTTCGCGCCTACGCCCATCAGTTGCCCCAACGCATTCTCGCCCACCTGCGCCTGCTCGACGGCGACTTCGGCGGCTTCCCCATCGACCGCCTGAGCCATTCCCTTCAGGCCGCCAGCCGCGCCCACCGCGACGGCCGCGATGAAGAGTACGTCGTCTGTGCACTGCTGCACGACATCGGCGACACCCTGGGCAGCTACAACCACCCGGATATCGCCGCGGCGATCCTCAAGCCGTTCGTCAGCGACGAGAGCCTGTGGATGATCGAGAAACACGGGATCTTTCAGGGCTACTACTTCTTCCACCACCTGGGCATGGACCGTCACCTGCGCGAGCAATACCGCGATCACCCGCATTACCAGCGAACCCTCGAGTTCTGCGCACGCTATGACGCGGCAGCGTTCGATCCGGACTATGAAAGCTTGCCGCTGGCGTTCTTCGAGCCGATGCTGGAGCGCTTGTTCGCCCAGCCCAGGCAGTCGATCTACAAGGCCGCCCTGCCAGCCACCGCCTGATCCGCCACTACCGATTACTTGCAGGTGCGGGCTTGCTCCGCGATCACAGGCGAGGCCGACGAGAAGCTAGGCCGGCTCGCCCAGTTCCGCCAAGCGCAACGCCGCCTCCCGCGCCTGCGCCTCGGTAAACCGGTACAGCTCAATCCGCCCGTCCCAGTGTTCGATCAGCGCCGTGCACGACTCCACCCAGTCGCCGCAGTTGAGGTAATCCACCTCGCCCACCTGGCGGATTTCGGCATGGTGGATATGCCCGCATACCACGCCGTGGAAGCCACGCCGGGTGCACTCGTGGGCGATGGCGTCCTCGAAGTCGCTGATGAAATTCACCGCGCCCTTGACCTTGTGCTTGAGGTACGCCGACAGCGACCAGTAGCCATAGCCGTAACGGGCGCGCCAGTGGTTGAGCCAGCGGTTGAGCACCAGGGTGAACTCGTACGCCCGGTCACCGAGGAACGCCAGCCAGCGGTGGTAGCGGGTGATCACGTCAAACTGATCGCCATGGATCACCAGCAGGCGCCGGCCGTCAACGGTGAGGTGTTCGGCCTCGTCCACCAGCTGGATGTTGCCCAGGATCAGTTTCGAGTAACGCCGCAGGAATTCGTCATGGTTGCCGGTAACGTAGATCACCTCGGTGCCGCGCTTGCTCAGGGTCAGCAGGCGGCGGATAACATTGGTGTGGGCCTGGGGCCAGTAGATGCCGCTGCGCAGTTTCCAGCCATCGATGATATCGCCGACCAGGTAGATGCGCTCGGCCTGGTAGCCCTTGAGGAAGTGCGCGAGGTGTTCGGCCTGGCAGTCGCGGGTGCCCAGGTGTACATCGGAAATCCACAGGGTGCGGACACGCTGCTTGCGTGACGGGCGGAGGGGTTCGGCGTGGGTCATGGCTAGGCTCCGGCGCTGTTTGCTGGAGACTGGCAGGCGCAGGTGACAGATTGGTGGCAGGTACATGACCATCCTGCCCTCGCCTGCAGGTGTACAATCTTCGCCTGCCCCGTGAGGACTCACCATGACCGCCGGCCCCTTGCTCTCGTTGCGCCATTACCGCCACGACCTGATCGCCCACAGCCACGACCATCCACAGTTGGTGTTCGGCCTCGGCGGGCGCCTGGATTTCGAGGTGGATGGACGCGGCGGCCGGGTCGCTCGCCAGGATCTGATGGTGGTTCCCGCCGGTGCCCACCACACTTGCGGGAGCCGCGAGGGCAGCGACTGCCTGGTACTGGACGTACCGGGCGGACACTGGCTCGGCGATCATCTCGGCGAGCACGCCGACGACAGCCGCCGCCTGCTCGACCGCCCCGGCCCCCTGAGCCTGGACAGCCGACAACAGCAGCTGGTGGACTGGCTGGCAACCAGCCCCGTGGACGACCCGCTGATTGCCCGCCAGGGCGCGGTGTTGCTGTTGGCCAGCCTCAATCCACCAGCCTGCGCCCCGGTGCTGGCCAGCAGGCGCCTGCCCTATGCCGCTTTCGACCGCCATATCGAGCAGCACGCCGCCTACCCGCTGCAGGTTGCCGACCTGGCGCGGCTGGCCGGGCTGTCCAGTGCGCGGCTGCATGCGCGGTTTGCCAGCGAGTGCGGCATGACGCCGATGGACTACATCCGCCAACGGCGGCTGACGATGGCGCGCCGGCTGTTGCGTGAGACGGTGTTGCCGGTGGGCGAGATCGCCGCGCGCGTGGGGTATGGCTCGCAGAGCGCATTCAGCGCGGCGGTGCTGCGGGCGTTCGGCTGCACGCCGCTGGCGTTGCGGCGCGAGTCTGGCGACAAGGAACGCTAGCTGGGCGACAGAAAGCGCCTGCAGTTTTTTTTACACTGCTGCCACTATTTCTGGCGCTTGTACCGGCCCTTCGCCGGCAAGCCGGCTCCCACAGGATCGAGCGCACCTCTGTGGGAGCCGGCTTGCCGGCGAAGGGCCGGTAAAGGAAACCTCACACTCTAGGGACCACCATGAACCACCGCACCGCCCTCGGCGCCCTGCATATCGGCGCGCTGTTCTTCGGCCTGACCGGCGTCTTCGGCAAACTGGCCGCCAGTGCCAGTCCTACGATCATCGTCTTCGGCCGGGCCATGTTCGCCGTCCTGGCCCTGGGCCTGTTCGCCGGCCTGGCGCGCCAGGCCTGGCAACCACTGCGCGGCCAGGACCTGCGCCGGCTGCTGCTGGGGGGGGTGCTGCTGGCCGGGCATTGGGTGAGCTTCTTCATCGCGGTCAAGGTCGGCGGCGTGGCCATCGCCACCCTCGGCTTCGCCAGCTTCCCAGCCTTCACGGTGATCCTCGAAGGCTTGTTGTTCCGTGAACGCATCCGCCGCAACGAGGCTGTGCTGGTGCTGTTGGTGAGCATCGGCCTGGTGCTGGTCACCCCCGCCTTCGACCTGGCCAGCGAGGCCACCGGCGGGCTGCTCTGGGCGTTGCTCTCAGGCCTGCTGTTCTCGCTGCTGTCGCTGACCAACCGTGCCGGTTCCGGGCGCCTGCCCGCCGTGCAGGCGGCGCTGTGGCAGAACCTGGTGGTGAGCCTGTGCCTGCTGCCGTTCGCCGCGCCGGGCCTGACTGCCGTGGCGCCCATGGACTGGCTGTGGATCGCCCTGCTTGGCATCTTCTGCACCGGCGTCGCCCACAGCCTGTTCGTCGCCAGCCTGGCGGTGATCAAGGCGCGCACCGCCGCGGTGGTGTTCGGCATGGAGCCGGTCTATGGCATCGCCGTGGCCTGGGTGGTGTTCGCTGAACAGCCAACCCTGCGCATGCTCGCCGGTGGTGCCTTGATCATCTTCGCCATCGTCCTGTCCAGCCGTCTGGCCGCCGAGCAACCCACCCGGCAGACCGTGGCCGAAAGCGCCTGATCAGCGATCGTTGTGACCCAGGTCGCGCTGCGGATCGATCTGGTCACGCACCCGCTGCTTGAGCGCCTTGGCCTCGGGGAAGCCGCCGTCGGCCTTGCGCTCCCAGATCTGCACGCCGTCGCAGGTGATGCGGAATACCCCGCCGGTACCAGGCTCCAGGGCGACCTGGCCGAGGTCGTCAGCGAAGGTGCTGAGCAACTCCTGAGCCAGCCAGGCGGCACGCAGCAGCCATTGGCACTGGGTGCAATAAGTGATGACAATTTGCGGCTTGCTGTCGGCCATGTCGGGGAACTCCGTAGGAAGGGCCGCTTATACTAGCGGTCTTTACCCTCTGGTTTGAGACTCACGATGCGCCGCCTGCTGTTCTGCCTCCTGCTGATGCTCACTTCCATCACCTTGCATGCCGCCGAAACGGCGCGCCCGAAAATCGGCCTGGTGCTGTCGGGCGGTGCCGCCCGCGGCCTGGCCCATATCGGCGTACTCAAGGCCCTGGAAGAACAGGGCGTACGCATCGACGCCATCGCCGGCACCAGCATGGGCGCGGTGGTCGGCGGCCTGTACGCCTCGGGCTACAGCATCGCCGAGCTGGAGAAACTGGCCACCACCCTGGACTGGCAACAGGCCCTGTCCGACGCCCCGCCGCGCAAGGACGTGCCGTTCCGGCGCAAGCAGGACGACCGCGACTTCCTGGTCAAGCAGAAACTGAGCTTTCGCGACGACGGCAGCCTGGGCCTGCCACTGGGCGTGATCCAGGGCCAGAACCTCGCCCTGCTGCTGGAAAGCAAGCTGGCCCATGCCGCCGACGTGCGCGACTTCGACAAGCTGCCGATCCCGTTTCGCGCCGTGGCCACCGACATCACCAGTGGCGAGAAAGTGATCTTCCGTCGCGGCCACCTGCCGCAGGTGATCCGCGCCAGCATGTCGATCCCGGCAGTGTTCGCCCCGGTGGAACTGGACGGCCGGCTGCTGGTGGACGGCGGCATGACCGACAACATCCCGCTGGACGTGGTGCGCGAGATGGGCGTGGACATGGCCATCGTCGTCGACATCGGCACCCCGCTGCGCAACCGCAAGCAATTGGCCACGGTGGTGGATGTGCTCAACCAGTCGATCACCCTGATGACCCGGCGCAACTCCGAGGAGCAACTGGCCAGCCTGCGCCGCGAAGACATTCTCGTCCAGCCGCCGCTGTCCGCGTTCGGCGTCACCGACTTCGGCCGCGCCCAGGACATGATCGATGCCGGCTACCGCGCCACCCGCGCCCTCGATCCGCGCCTGGCGGCGCTGCGCCAGCCCGAGGGCGACAGCAACCTGGCGGTGGCGCGCTCGCCGAAACAACGCACGCCGATCATCACGGCCATCAAGGTGGAGAACGACTCCAAGGTCAGCGACGACGTGGTCCGCTACTACATCCGCCAACCGATAGGCGAGCCGCTGGACCTCGGCCGCCTGCAAACCGACATGGGCACCCTCTACGGGCTGGACTACTTCGACCAGGTGCAATACCGCGTCGCGCACAAGGGCGATGAACATACCCTGGTGATCAGCGCCCGCGGCCGGCGTGGCGGTACCGATTACCTGCGCCTGGGCCTGAACCTGTCGGACGACCTGCGCGGCGACAGCGCCTTCAACCTTGGTGCCAGCTACCGGGTCAACGGCATCAACCGGCTCGGCGGCGAATGGCTGACCCGGGCCCAGATCGGCGACGACCAGGAGCTGTACAGCGAGTTCTACCAGCCGCTGGACGTGGGCTCGCGTTACTTCATCGCCCCCTATCTGGCCCTGGGCTCGCAGAATGTGGAGGCCATCCTGGACAACGACCCGGTGGCCGAGTACCGCCTAGAACGTTACGGCTTCGGGCTCAATGTCGGGCGGCAGATCGGCACCTACGGCGAGGTGCGCCTGGGCGTGGGCAAGGCCTGGGGCAACGCCGAGGTGCGCATTGGCGACCAGGACTTGCCCAAGGTCAGCTTCAACGAGGGTTTCTACGAGCTCAAGTACTCCTTCGACACCTTCGACAACGTCTACTTCCCGCACAGCGGCGAAGACATCGGCCTGACCGTGCGCAAGTACGACAAGTCGCTGGATTCGGACCAGAACTACCGGCAGTGGCTGTTCAACCTGGACAAGGCCATCAGCAGCGGGCCGAACACCCTGGTGCTGGGCGGGCGCTACGGGCGCACCCTGGACGATGCCGAGGTGGTCACCTCAAGCTTCGTGTTCGGCGGGGCACGCCAGCTATCGGGCTTTCGCCAGGACTCGATCTCCGGGCAGAACATGAGCCTGCTGCGCATGGTCTACTACCGCCGCCTGACGCCACGGGCCTACCTGCCCCTGGACTTCCCGCTGTACCTGGGCGGGTCGCTGGAGCGCGGGCGGGCGTGGAACAACGACAACGAGTTCGACAGCGGCTACATCAATGCAGCGAGTATCTTCCTGGGGCTGGAAACGCCGCTGGGGCCGTTGAACCTGAGCTATGGCGCCAACGATGCGCATGAGAAGGCGGTGTACCTGAACCTGGGGCATACCTTCTAGAAATGATCGCGGGGCAAGCCGCACCCACAAGCCAAGCAGAATCTTGTGGGAGCGGGCTTGCCCCGCGATCTACGTCAAGCTCAGGACTTTTCGAGATTATCGAGAATCTTCGCATGCACGCGCATGCACACTTCCAGGTCGGCCTCATCGACCCCGGTGAACAACTCGAGCCGCAACGCATTGGCGATGGTCTCGATCTGGTCGATCAGCGGCTTGGCCGGCGGGCACAGCAGGATCTTCTTGGCCCGACGGTCTTCCATCACCGCCTGGCGGCGCACCAATCCCTGGCTTTCCAGGCTGTCGAGCAGGCGCGCCAGGGTCGGGCCCTCGACGCCGACGCTCTGGGCCAGCTCGCGCTGGGTCGGCGCCTCCTCGAACCTGGCCAAGTGCAGCAGCACCAGCCAACGGGCTTGCGACAGGTTGAGCCCGGCCAGGCGGCGATCCAGCTCGGCGCGCCAGCCTCGGGACATCTGGGCCAGCTGCATGCCGAAGCGGTGTTGGTTGTCGGTCAGGGGCATAAGTAACTCAATGAATAGAACTAATTATTAGCCAGCTAACCATGGCCCGACCGATCAGGCAAGGTTCGACGCCACGGAAATGACTGATAATCATGTAAGGGTATGACAAAGGTCAGCAAATGGCACAAATGCCGGCAATCACACACCGAACTCCACGGCAAGCGCCGCCCGCACGCAGTGCAGCACACCTTCCGGCACCCGCTGGCCGAACAGCGATGCCACAGCGGACACCGCAGGCAGCTCGCCCTCGCCGTCGAGGAAGGCGTCCTGCACTTCCATCATCAGCTCTTCAGGCAGGTCCAGTGCCTGCTCCAGGCTCAGCTCCTGGCGGCCGATGGCCTCGGCCAGCAAGCTGTAGACGTTCTTCTCAGTGCAGTTGAGTTGCCCGGCGATCTGTGCCGGTGTCATGCCGGCGCGGGCCAGGCTGACCAGTTCGTGGCGTAGGTCGAGCACCACCTTCGGCGCTTCATCGGTGCCACCGGCGCCATTGAGCACCTCAAGGAAGGCCTGGCCGTAGCGCTCCAGCTTGCGCGCACCGACACCACTGACCTGGGCCATGTCGCCGAGGCTGGTAGGCATGCTGCGCAGCATCTCCAGCAAGGTGGAGTCGGGGAAGATGACATAAGGCGGCACGCTGTGCTCTTCGGCCAGCTTGCGCCGCAAGGTGCGCAACGCCTCCCACAATTCGCGTTCCTCGGCGCGCACCAGCTGGCTGGCCGGGCTGCCGCCACTGCCGCCGGACGCCTTGGCCGCGGTCTGCGGCTTGAGGTCGCGGCGCAGTTGCAGGTTCACCTCACCGCGCAACAGCGGTCGGCAGCTGTCGGACAGGCGCAGGCCGCCGTAGCCTTCCAGGTCGATGTCCACCAGGCCACGCGCCACCAACTGGCGGAACAGCGAGCGCCATTCGGCCTCGGCCAGCGTCTTGCCGACGCCGAACACCGACAGTTTCTCGTGGCCGAAATTGCGCACCTTCTCGGTGTCCTTGCCCAACAGCACATCGACCAGATGGCCGACACCATAGCGCTGGCCGGTGCGGAACACTGCCGACAAGGCCTGGCGCGCGGGCTCGGTGGCGTCCCAGGTCTGCACATTGTCGACGCAGTTGTCGCAGTGCCCGCAGGGCTGCTCCAGCACCTCGTCGAAATAGGCCAGCAATGACTGGCGACGGCAACGGGTTTCCTCACACAGGGCCAGCATGGCGTCGAGCTTGTGCTGTTCGATGCGTTTATGCCGCTCGTCGCCCTCGGAGTTCTGCAGCATCTGCTTGAGCATCACCATGTCCTGCAGGCCGTAGGCCATCCAGGCGTCCGATGGCAGGCCGTCACGGCCGGCACGGCCGGTCTCCTGGTAATAGGCCTCGAGCGACTTGGGCAGGTCGAGGTGAGCGACGAAACGCACGTTGGGCTTGTCGATACCCATGCCGAAGGCGATAGTCGCGACCATGATCAGCCCTTCCTCGTTGAGAAAGCGATGCTGGTTGGCGGCGCGGGTCTCCGCAGCCAGGCCGGCGTGGTACGGCAACGCCGGGAAGCCCTGCTCGCAGAGGAAGGCCGCGGTCTCGTCGACTTTCTTGCGCGACAGGCAATAGACGATGCCGGCGTTGCCGCGCCGCTCGCCGAGGAACGCCATCAACTGCTTGCGCGGCGCCTCCTTGGGCACGATGCGGTAGAAAATGTTCGGTCGGTCGAAACTCGACAGGAAACGCTCGGCGCCCTGCAGGTGCAGGCGCTGGACGATCTCCTCGCGGGTACGCATGTCGGCGGTGGCGGTCAGGGCGATGCGCGGCACATGGGGGAACAGCTCGGCAAGCTGGCCCAGTTGCAGGTATTCCGGACGGAAGTCGTGGCCCCATTGCGAGACGCAGTGGGCCTCGTCGATGGCGAACAGGGAAATGTCCAGGCCACGCAGGAAGTCCAGCATGCGCGGCTGCACCAGGCGCTCGGGGGCCAGGTACAGCATTTTCACCTCACCGCGGCGCAGGCGCCCGGCCAGGTCGCGCTGCTGCTCGGCGCTGAGCGTGGAGTTCAGCGCAGCGGCGGCCACGCCCAGCTCGTCGAGGGTGGCGACCTGGTCGTCCATCAGCGCGATCAGCGGCGACACCACCACCGTCAAGCCGGGGCGCAGCAAGCCGGGCACCTGGAAACACAGGGACTTGCCGCCACCGGTGGGCATCAGTACCAGTGCGTCGCCGCCGCCCGCCACACATTCGATGATCGCTGCCTGGCGCCCGCGGAAACTGTCGTAACCGAAGACATCCTTGAGGACGCGCTGAGCCTGTTCGAGCATTTGCCACTCCAAAATCGCCGTACCATCCTGGACTCAGGCTGGACGATAAATCCGCCGCGCACACACCGAATGCGTAAGCGGTTTTTGCCGGATGGCCGCAAAACGCCACCTGGCACGAAAAACCGCGGAGTATACCCGACTGCCGCGCCCCCCGGCATGCCCCGGTGACGGACGTTCCCTTTGCCCCGCGAGCGCCGCAAGGTGCTAGAATTCAGCATCGTTTATTCCCCAAGGTAGCCCTGTAATGTCCTTCGCCGAGCAACTGACCCGCCTGCAAGCCTTCCTCGACGCCGATGAGCTGCACGAAGAAGCGCTGGACTACGTCGCCGCCCACGGCTACCTGACCGCGCTGTCGATCTGCTCTGAAGAAGTTCCAGAACGCGAATGGATCGATGCGCTGTTCGCCGAAGAACCCCATTACGCCAGCGATGCCCAACGCACCGAGATCGAGGCCACCCTGGTCGCGCTCAAGGGGCACATCGCCCGCCAGTTGGCCAGCGACGAGGAATTCGACCTGCCTTGTGAGCTTGACCTGACCGAAGAGCCGGACGACTCCGACCTGCGCGGCTGGTGCATCGGCTTCATGGAGGGCGTGTTCCTGCGTGAAGAGGCCTGGTTCGAGAATGCCGAGGAAGAAGTCAGCGAAATGCTGCTGCCGATCATGGTCGGCTCGGGCCTGTTCGACGAACAACCCGAGTTTGCCGACATTGCCGGCAACGCCAACCTGCAGGACGACATGATCGTGCAGATCCCCGAGGCACTGAGCGCGTTGTTCCTGCTGCTGCACGCCCCCGAAGAGAAGCCCGCCCTGCTCAAGCCACGCCACCACTGACCAAGGTGGTGCGCTACCTGCTGCTGGCCATCGGCTGGCTCAGCGTCGCGCTGGGGGTGGCGGGGATCTTCCTGCCGGTATTGCCCACCACCCCGTTCCTGCTGCTGGCGGCGGCCTGCTTCGCCCGCAGCTCGCCGCGTTTTCACCACTGGCTGGTGAACCACCCGAAACTCGGACCGTGGATACGTGACTACCTCAGCGGTGAGGGGATCCCGCTCAAGGGCAAGGTGTATGCGATCGGCCTGATGTGGGCGAGCATCGGGCTGTCCTGCTATCTGGTGCCGTTGTTCTGGGCGCGGGCGTTCATGCTGACCAGCGCGGTACTGGTCAGTGCCTGGATCCTCAAGCAGAAGACCTTGCACCGGCCACAGTGACGCCATCGCGGGGCGGACTTGCCCCGCGATGCGCTGCTGGCTTACACCGTATCCACCTTCAACGAGTGGTCATTGAGCATGCCGTTGATGATGGTCGCGGTGTCATGCCCGGCCGCGATCAGCCCCCCTGCCCCGGCCGAAACGCCATAATGCTGCGCCAGGTCCACCCCAGCCAGGTCGATGGTCTGGGTCGGCGCCGCGCCGGCGACGCTGCTGACCTCGATGGTCGACACCACATTGGTGCCGGTGCCACTGATCTTGAAGTGCAGGTAGTCGTCCAGCGACGCACTGGTGGCGTTCTCGCCCTGTAGCAGTTGCGACAGATCCAGACGATCACTGCCAGGGGTGAAGTCGGTCACGGTGTCGTGCCCGGTCTCGCCCTTCTGCCAGACAAAGCTGTCATTGCCACTGCCGCCGGTGAGCGTGTCGTTGCCCGGCCCGCCAATCAGGATGTCGTTGCCCGCACCGCCCTTGAGCACATCGTTGCCCACGCCGCCGTTGAGCAGGTTGTCACCGTCATTGCCGGTCAGGGTGTCGTTGTAGTCCGAGCCGATCAGATTCTCGATACCGCTGAGGGTGTCCAGCCCGGCACCGACGGTGTTCTGCTGCCCGACATGGCCAAGGTCCACGGCCACGCCGGCGGTGGCCTTGGCGTAGCTGGCAGTGTCGTTGCCGGCTCCGCCGTCGAGCAGGTCGTTGCCAGGACCACCGATCAGCAGGTCGTCGCCATCACCACCGTGCAGGCTGTTGTTGCCCGCCCCCGCCACCAGCACATCATTGCCGGCGCCACCGTTGAGGGTGGTATTGCCGGCCCCGGCCAGCAGTACATCGTCACCGCCGGTGCCGGTAAGGGTGTTGCCGGCCTGGTAAGTGATATCCACCGCTCCGCTGCCGTTGCCGCCATGGTTGTCGCTGACGGTGTAGCTGCCGTGATAGTCCTCGTTGCTGGCATTGCTGTAGTCCACCACCAGGCTCAGCTTGTAGTTCTCGGCAGCCTTGCTGTTGCCAGCGGCGTTCTCGGTATTGATCACATGGATGCTGTACACCCCGTCATGGGTGGCCGTGAAGCTGCCGCCGTCGACGATGGACTGGTAGCTGCCGCCGGCATCCTTCCACTCCATCAGCAGGTTTCCCGCGGGCCGGTCATGGTCGAGAGTGAGGGTTTCGCCCTTGCGCAGGGTCACCGTCAGGGTGTCCTCGTCGTTGGCATTGGCGGTGCTGATCGAGCCCAGGTAACCAGCCACCACCAGGGCAGCGGTCATGCTGCCGTTGAGGCTGGTGAACTCGCTGCGGGCCAGGTCGCGCAACTGGTTCTCGGCCTTGTTGGCGGTGGCATCGAACTTGATGGTCTGTGCCTGGGTGCCCGCCGTGAAGCCCGCGCCCTTGTCGGCGAAGTTGGTATTGAAGGTGGTCGGCGCGGCACTCAGGGTGTCGTGGTCCGGGTCGCGGTCATTGGCCAGCAGCGCCTCTGCCGGCACCGTCAGGGTGGCGCCCTTGATATTGGTGATGATGTGGTCGGCACCAGCGACCGGCGCGCCATTGCTGTTGATGTTGATCGTCAGGCTGGCACTGCGGGTATCGCCGTCGTTGTCGCTGGCGGTGAAGCCGAACTTCTCCACCTGGCCGCTGCCGTTGTCCTTCGCTGGCGTGTAGGTGAACTCGCCGCTGTCCATGTTCACCACCAGGGTGCCGCCCAGGCCGGTCTTGATGTTCAGGCTGTTGCTCACGGTGTCGAAGGTGGCTTTGTCCACGCCGCCGCTGGCCGCGTAACCGCCCTGCCCAGCATTGGCCTTCGGATCGTAGGTGTAGGTGGTGCCATCGACCAGGAGCGCCTTGATGAAGCCGCCATCAGCCCCGAAATCACCGCCACTCATGAGGCTGCCGGTAATCGGTGCGCCCTGCACCGTGCCGGAGAGCACCGCGCCTAGCTGGCTGAGGTCGGTAACCACCACCGAGTTGGTGTCGGTATGGCTGCTGCCGTCGTAGGCCAGTGGGTCGAGGTTGCCCTCGTTGACGCCGCTGCCCATGCCGATGGCGTAGGACTTGATGCCGTTGCTGTCGAGGAAGGATTCCCAGGCGGCTTCCCGTGGCGCGGTCATGGCATGACCATTGGTGGGCTCACCGTCGGAGAAGAAGTAGCTGATGTTCTGCGCGCCCACCAGCTTGCCCGTGGTGGCGAAGGCTTCCTGGGCCTTGGTCGCTGCCGAATCGTAGTAGGTCGAGCCGCCTGGGCTGAGCCCGGCGATCAGGTTCTTGGCCTCGCTGATCGTGACCCACACCGGGGTCTGCACCTGCGCACCGGTGCCGAAGGTGACGATCTGCACCTTGATGTCGCCCATCTCGTCGTACTTGTCGAGCAAGGCATTGATCGCCTGCTTGGCCAGTTCCAGACGGGTCAGCCCCGGCATGCCGGAGCTTGCCGCCATGCTGCTGGACACATCCACCACCAGCAGGATGTTGGAGTCCACCTGGCCGGGCGTGATGCTGCGCACCGCGCACTGGACCGTCGGCACATCGTCGACGATGTTGATGGCAATGGTGCTGGTGACGCTGTTGCCCAAGGCGTCGGTAGCCTTGTAGGTGAAGTACTCGTTGACGGTGTTGGCGCCGTCGTTGGCACCACCCGGGGTCTTCGGCGCCGAGGTCAGGGTATAGGTGTAGGAACCGTCGGCATTGAGCTGGATCTGCCCGTACTGGCCCACGGCATTGCCGACCAGGCTGTAGGTCAGTGCGCCGACGCCGCCCTGGACCGACCCCACCAGGCTGCCAGAGGCTGTCTCGCCAGTGGAACCCGACTCGCTGCCGGTGACGGTGCCGGCGGCCAGGTCATTGCCGTCCTTGTGCAGGTCCAGCGCTTTTTCGTACACGGTGACGTCGTTGTCCTCGCACGCCACCAGTTTGCTGTCCTGCACATTGATGCGAATGGTCGTGGTGCTCTCGTCGCCGTCGGCGTCACGGATGGTGTAGACGAAGCTGTCGGTCGCGCCGGCGGCCGGCACGCTGTCGGGGTTGGCGTGGTAGGTGGCGTTGCCCTGGCTGTCCAAGGTCAGGTAGCCATACTGGCCGACGATGGTGTCGCCGACATGGCCGATGGCCGAGGTCGAGGTGTCGGAGCCGGCGCGCACACCGACCACGTACTGCCCGTCGGCACGCACATCGGCGCCGACCACATCGTTGTCCAGCACGTTGCCGCTGACGCTGGCGCCCTCCTTGACCGAGGCTACATCGCAATGGGCCTTGGGCACGTCATCGACGATGCTGACCACGATGGTACTGGTGGTGGTGTTGCCGAGCGAATCCTTGACCTGATAGGTGAAGCTCTCGGTGACCACGTTCGGGCCATCGTTGACGTGGTTGGGCGAGTTCGGCGCCGAGGTCAAGGTGTAGGTGTAGGAACCATCCGCGTTCAGCTGGATCTGGCCATACTGGCCGGTGGCATTGCCGACCAGGGTGAAGGTCAAGGCGCCGATACCGCCGCTGACCGAGCCTGCCAGTGAACCGCTGGTGGTTTCCGTGGTGGCGTGCGGGTCGCTGCCGGTGACGTTGCCCGCAGCCAGGTCGTTGCCATCCTTGGTCAGGTCCAGGGCTTTCTCGTAGACCTTGGCCGTCTCGTCCGGGCAGGCCACCAGCGAAATGTCGTGCACATCGATGGTGAGGGTGGTGGTGCTTTCATCGCCATCGGCATCGCGGATGGTGTAGACGAACACGTCCGTGGCACCGGCTGGCGCCACCGCATTGGGGTTGGCGTGGTAGGTGGCATTGCCCTGGGCGTCGAGCGTCAGGTAGCCATATTGCCCCGCCACGTTGCTGCCCAGCTGACCAATGGCCGAGGTCGAGGTGTCGCTGCCGGCACGCACGCCGACCACATACTGCCCGTCGGCCCGCACATCGGCGCCGGCCACATCGTTGACCAGCACATTGCCGCTGACAGTGCCGCCTTCGTAGACATTGGCGAAGTCGCTGTGAGCCTTGGGCACGTCGTCGACGATGTTGATCACGATGGTGCTGGTGGTGGTGTTGCCGAGCGAATCCTTGACCTGGTAGGTGAAGGATTCCGTCAACACATTCGGGCCGTCGTTCACGTGATTCGGCGAGTTCGGCGCGGAGGTCAAGGTGTAGGTGTAGGTGCCGTCCGAATTCAGTTGGATCTGGCCATACTGGCCGGTGGCGTTGCCGACCAGGGTGAAGGTCAGCCCGCCCACGCCACCGCTGACGGAACTGGCCAACGAACCGCTGGCCGTCTCGCCGGTGGAGCCCGGTTCACTGCCGGTAACATTGCCACCGGCCAGGTCGTTGCCATCCTTGTTCAGGTCAAGCGCTTTCTCGTAGACCGTGACCTCGCTGTCAGGCCCGGCGATCAGCGAGCAATCGCGCACGTCGATGGTAATGGTGGTGGTGCTTTCGTCGCCGTCACTGTCACGCACGGTATAGACGAAGACATCCGTGGCGCCCGCCGGAGCGACGGCGTTGGGGTTGGGGTTGGGGTTGGCGTGATAGGTGGCGTTGCCTTGGGCATCGAGGGTCAGGTAACCGTACTGGCCCTGGACCGGATCGCCCAATTGGCCACTGGCCGATGTCGAGGTGTCGGAGCCGGCTCGCACACCCACCACATAACGACCATCGGCCCGCACGTCCGCGCCGGACGTATCGTTGTCGAGCACATTGCCGCTGACCGTGCCGCCTTCGACGACACTGGCCGCATCGGGATTGGCCTTGGGCAGGTCGTCGATGATGTTCACGTCCAGCGAGCCAGTGGCCGTGCTGCCATCGGTGTCCGTGGCGATGACGGTGAAGTGCTCGGACAGGCTGTTGGCGCCGTCGCCGCTGGCGTGGTTCTCGTTGTCCAGCAAGGTGTAGCTGTAGCTGATCACACCCGTGGCCGGGTTGAAACCGGTGATGGTCAGGGTGTTGCCCAGCGCAGTGGTGATCGACTGCGGGAAACTTGCCGCCACGCCGCCACTGACCACGGTGATACCGCCGACGCTCAAGGTCTGCAGGCCATCGGGCGCCGCCACCGTGAAGGTGCCGCTCTGCGTCAGCGCACCGGGATTGGGCGCACTGCCGTCGGCCAGGTTCTTCTCGTAGACGGTCAGCTCGCCGCCATTGACGTCCAGCCCGCCGAGGGTCACCGGGTCATTGAGGTTGCTGACGTTGAGGGTCAGGGTCGCGGTGCTGGTGTCGCCGTCGGCGTCTTTCAGGGTGTAGGTAAAGTTCTCCACCCCACTGCCGCCACCGTGCAGGTTCTTGAAATCCGGATCGTTGGTATTGAGGGTGTAGGTGTAGGAACCATCCGCGGCCAGCACCAAGGTGCCGTAGGTTCCGACGAAGGTACCGGCCACCACCGGGCCGCTGGGAATGCGGTCCGCGCCCTGGATATCGTTGGTCAGCACATTGCCGCTGAGTTCCAGATGCTGCTCGGTAGCGGTGCTGGCATTGCTGTCGTTCACGGCGCGTGGCACGTCGTCACGGACGATAACGTCCAGCGTGCCGCTGGCCACATCGCCATCGGTATCGCTGACCAGCACCGGGAACTGCTCGCCCAACGTATTGGTCCCGGCACCGTCCGGATGATGTTCCGCGCCGGTCAAGGTGTAGCTGTAGCTCACCACGCCCGTGGCCGGGTTGTAGCCCGTGATGGTCAGCACATTGCCGAGCCCGGTGACGATGGACTGGCCGACGCCGGTCACCACGCCTGCGGTGACCACATTGATGCCACCGACACTGAGGTTGAACACGCCATCGGCGGCAACCACCGTGAAGCTGCCCGACTGGGTCAAGGCCGCAGGATTGCTGGCCGAGCCCTGGGGCAGGTTCGCCTCGTCCAGGATCAACTCGGCCGGGCTGACATCCAGGCCGGTGAGGCTGACCGGATTGTCGGCGGGTGGCGCGCCGGCCGGCAGGGGCGCCGCGTCATTGCCATCGAGCCCACCAAGCTCGAGATTGGCCAGCAAAGGGAAGCCGTTGAAGCCCGCCGTAGGGAAACCAATGGTGGGATCCACCCGACCGGCCACCTCGGTCAGTATCACGAAACTGTGGCCGCCACCGAGCGCACCCGACACGCCACCAGGGTTGCCACCCGCCGCGGTCGCTTCGGCTTCCTGCGTGGGGTCGGCGCCTGCGGCAATGGCTTTTTGCAGTTGCTCGACGTCACTGAGCTGGGCGTTGCTGGGCTGCGCGTCCGGCGCCTGTACATGAGGAGCGCGATCGGCCAGCAGGTCGGGGGTCATCTCCAGGCTGCTGCCACGGCCCAGGGTCAGTTCGGCACCGTTTTGCAAGCGCACCGCCACCGCGCCCTCGCTCCCGGTCTCCAGTTGCTCGCCGGCGAACAGGCGATCCCCTTCCACCAAAAGACGGCGATGACCGTCATCGCCCACCGCGAATACCTGGCCGACTACCTTGCCGACCACACCGACTAATTTAGCCATGAGCGTACGCCTCCCCTGCCGATGGGCTTTTCGCAGATCAAGGCGTGCCGGGTAATGTGCGCAACGGTTCAAGTGCCATGGTTGTTGGAACCACTGCTGTCACGTTCGTGAGAAACCACGCTCCCTGTGACGACTGCCGCGATAGTGAACAGGGCGAATGGCCATTATTCAGTGCCATTTTTTTGTCGCCAAATTCCGCTTTCGCCTTCCTCCCCTGTCTCCTTAGCTGCAAAAAATCTGGAACTTTCACCAAGGCCCGAAAATCGCCTGTCCCAGCCAATTCCCGTAACCACCTGAATGAAACAATGTCCCGGATTCCTTAGACCGCATAAGTTTTTTTTCGCATATATCTTATGAAAAAATCTTCTTAGCTCGCCCGACAAATGTTCTTAGCTCTGTTGTTACAAACCTGAAACGGTTTGATTCTAATTTTTCGTCATTTTTTTGGCGAATAGCAGGACATTATTCAAGACCAGGGAGATGTACCCCATGCGCGCTTTAACCCCCATCACCAGTGCGATTTTGTTGGCCATGGCGTGTGCCAACAGTCAGGCGATGTCGATTACCGAGGCTGTCCAGAACGCCGTGGACCAGCATCCCGAGATCAGCGCCAGCCGCAACAGCAGGCTGTCGGCCGACGAGGATGTGAAGTTCGCCCGCGGGGGGTACTACCCAACCGTCGATCTGGTCGCAGGCTACGGCCGGCAACGTTCGGACAACACCAACACCCGCGGCTTCAACCCGGACGGCACGCGTAACCACAACAAGGAAACGCTCAACTACACCCAATCCGAGCTGCGTCTGCGGCAGATGCTGTTCGACGGCTTCAATACCTCCAACGAGGTCGCCCGCACCGAAGCGGTGGCCACCTCGCGTGCCTACTACACCCAGGCCACCGCCGAGAGCATCGCCCTGCGTGCCATCGAGGTCTACCTCGAGGTACTCAAGCGCCGTGAACTGGTAACCCTGGCCAAGAACAACCTGCAGGCCCACCTGCGGGTCAACGACCAGATCGGCCTGCGCAGCGAACGCGGCGTGGGCAGCACCGCCGACCTCGACCAGTCCCGCGCCCGTCGCGCCCTGGCCGAAAACAACCTGGACACCGCCGAGGTCGACCTGGCCGACGCCGAGGCCAACTTCTACAGCGTAGTCGGGCGCCTGCCCGATGAACTGGAAACACCCGTCACGATCAAGGGCGAAGTGCCGGGCGACCTGCTCAATGCCCGCCAGGGCATGCTGGAGAACAACCCCTACCTCAAGTCGGCGCAGGCTGATGTGCGCTCCGCCGAGCAGCAGTACGAAGTGGCCAAGTCGCCCTTCTACCCACGCCTGGACGCGGTGCTGGCCACCGGTGCCAACAACAACCTCGGCGGCCAGAAAGGGCATGACAACAATGACTGGCAGGCCGGCGTCGAGCTCAGCTACAACCTGTTCCGCGGTGGCAGCGACAAGGCCCGCCTGCAGTCGGACGCGCACAAGATCAACCAGGCGATGGACATCCGCAACAATGCCCTGCGCGAGCTGAACGAAAACCTCAGCCTGGCCTGGAACGCGATGAACAATGCCCGCAAGCAGACCCCGAGCGCCCGCGAGTACGCCGAGACCACCCAGCGCGTGCGCGCCGCCTACCAGGACCAGTTCGGCCTGGGCCAGCGCACCCTGCTCGACGTGCTCGACAGCGAGAACGAGCTGTACAACGCCAACCGTCGCTACACCGAGGTGCGCTATACCGAAGAGTTCTCCATGTACCGGGTACTGGCGACCATGGGCGAGCTGCTGAGCAAGCAGCGTATCTCGCTGCCGCCGGAAGCCATCGCCAAGACCGAAGTGCGCAACGAGGCGAAATTGCCTGACATGCGTTAGGTTCTGACGAGACAAGGGATTTTTCGCCAGCGCCCATTTCCCGTCCACCGCGGCAGGAGTAGGCCATCGTGACCAGTATGCAAAGCGCGCAACCGCGCCTGGATGTTGATGATCCGTTGCTCGATGGCCTGCTGATCCTGTGCAAGCTGCATGGCTGCATGGCCAGCCGTGCCAGCCTGTGCAGCGGCCTGCCACTGGCAGAGCAGCGCCTGGGGCTGGGCCTGCTGCCACGCGCCGCCGCGCGCGCCGGGCTTCAGGCTCGTGTACTGCAGCGTGCCCTGGACGCCATCTCCCCGCTCAACCTGCCGGTGCTGCTGATCCTCAATGACGGCCGCAGCGCCGTGCTGCAACGGTGGGGTGAAAACGGCCGGGCATTGCTGCTGCCATGCGAGGCCGAAGGCGGTGAGCAGTGGGTCGAGCGCGAAGCCCTGGCCGAGGCCTACAGCGGCCAGGCCCTGTTCGCCCGCCCACGGCATACCCTGGAGGACGTGCGCGCGCCGCTCATCCCGCGGGTCAACGCCTGGTTCCGCGACACTCTGCGCCACTCCCGCTGGCTGTACAGTGATGCCCTGCTGGCCAGCCTGCTGATCAACCTGCTGGGCCTGATGGTGCCGCTGTTCGTCATGCAGACCTACGACCGCGTGGTCCCCAACCAGGCGCTGTCCACCCTTTGGGTGCTGGTCGCCGGCCTGTTCATCGGTACCGCCTTCGAACTGGTGCTGCGCATGGTCCGTGCCCACCTGCTGGACCAGGCCGGCAAGAAGACCGACCTGATTCTCTCCGCCACCTTGTTTGAACGCATCACCGGCATGAGCATGAAGGCGCGCCCGGCCACCATCGGTGGCTTCGCCCAGAGCATCCATGACTTCCAGGGGCTACGCGAATTCCTCACCGCAGTGACCCTGACCAGCATCATCGACCTGCCGTTCGTGGCCCTGATGCTGCTGGTGATCGGCCTGCTCGGGGGCTGGCTGGTGGTGATCCCGCTGATCGCCTTCCCGCTGGCGGTAGGCCTGGCGCTGTTCATCCAGGTGCGCCTGCGTGACACCGTGCAAAAAAGCCTGAGCCTCGGCGCAGTGCGCCAGGCGCTGCTGATCGAGACCCTCGGCGGCCTGGAAACCCTCAAGGCCTGCGGCGCTGAAAGCGAACGCCAGTACCAGTGGGAACACACCAACGGCGCCATCGCCCGCCTCGACGCCCATGCCCGCAACCTGTCGTCGCTGGCCAGCAACGGCACCCTGTTCATCCAGCAGTTCTGCGGCATGGCGACGATCGTCGCCGGGGTGTACAGCATCATCGCCGGCAACCTCAGTGTCGGCGCGCTGGTGGCCAGCTACATGCTCGGCAGCCGGGTGCTCGCCCCGCTCGGCCAGATCGCCGGGCTGATCACCCGCTACCAGCAGGCCCAGCTGACCATGCGCAGCACCGATGCCCTGATGAGCCTGCCCCAGGAGCGCGAGGCCGAGCACCAGGCGCTGGAACACACCGCGCTGCAAGGTGGCATCACCATCAACCACGCCACCTTCCGCTATGCCGGGCAAACGGCGCCAGCCCTCAACGACGTGAGCGCCACCCTCAAGCCGGGCGAACGCATCGGTATCATCGGCCGCAGCGGCTCGGGCAAGAGCACCCTCGCCCGGCTGTTGATGGGCTTCCATCACCCCGACGAAGGCCAGGTGCTGCTGGACAACCTCGACCTGCGCCAACTGGATATCAGCGACCTGCGCAGCCAGCTCGGCTACGTGGCACACGACCTGCCGCTGCTGGCCGGCAGCCTGCGCGACAACCTAACCCTCGGCGCACGGCACGTCAGCGACGCGCGCATGCTCGAGGTGGCCGAACTGACCGGCGTCAGCGAGCTGGCCCGCCAACACCCGCAAGGCTTCGACCGCCCGGTGGGCGAGCGCGGCCAGCTGCTCTCCGGCGGCCAGCGCCAGGCCGTGCTGCTGGCCCGGGCCCTGCTGCTGGAGCCGCCGATCCTGATACTCGACGAGCCCACCAGCCACATGGACAACAGCAGCGAGGAACAGCTGCGCCAGCGCCTGCTGAACTGGGTGCCCGGCAAGACCCTGCTGCTGGTCACCCACCGCACCTCGATGCTCAGCCTGGTGGACCGGCTGCTGGTGCTGGACAACGGCAAGATCGTTGCCGACGGGCCGAAGGATGCGGTCATCGACGCGCTGCGCAAGGGCCGTATCGGCGCGGCGCTGTGAACCAACACTCTTGAATCCCTGTGGGAGCGGGCCCCGGCCTGCATCGGAGGTAGAACATGCCCATCAGCCACAGCGTGCGCAGCTACCTCCAGGGCGGCGACAGCCGCGCCGAACGCGACTATATGCCAGAGCTGGCCGGCGCCACCCTGCAGGAATCCCCCAGCCTGTCACGGCTGACCGTGTGGCTGGCGGCGATCCTGCTGCTGGTGGCACTGGTCTGGGCCAACTTCGCGGTGCTCGACGAAGTTACCGTCGGCGAAGGCAAGGCCATTCCGTCGAGCAAGGTGCAGGTGGTGCAGAACCTCGAAGGCGGCATCGTCACCGAGATCTTCGTGCGAGAGGGGCAGATGGTCGACAAGGGCGCCACCCTCCTGCGCCTGGATGACACGCGCTTCAAGTCGAACAAGGGTGAAAGCGAAGCCGACCGTTACGCCCTCAGCGCGCAGGTGGAACGCCTGTCGGCCGAGTCCGAAGGCCGCCCCTTCGTGCTGTCGAGCGAAGTCCGCGCCAAGGCGCCGCAGGTGGCCGAGGACGAGGCCGCGCTGTACGAATCACGACAGCGCCGCCTGACCAGCGAGAAGCAGACCCTCAATGAACAGCTGCGGCAGAAGACTCAGGAGCTGGCCGAGTTCCGTTCCAAGGTCGACCAGTACCGCTCGGCGGTGGGCTTGTTGCAGCAGGAGCTGGACATGTCCTCGCCGCTGGTGAGCAAGGGCGCCATCTCCCCGGTGGAGATCCTGCGCCTCAAGCAGCGCAGCGTCGAGGCGCGCGGCCAGTTGAACGCGACCAACCTGGCCATACCCCGCGCCGAGGCGGCGATCGCCGAGATCCGCAGCAAGATCCAGGAATCGGACGCAAGCTTTCGCTCCGACGCCGCCAAGGAACTCAACGACAAGCGCACCGAACTGTCGAAGATCACCGCCACCAGCATCGCCATCGACGACCGGGTCAACCGCACCACCGTGGTGTCGCCGGTGCGCGGCATCGTCAAGCTGCTCAAGGTCAACACCATCGGCGGCGTGGTGCAGCCCGGCAGCGACCTGGTGGAGATCGTGCCGATCGAGGACAACCTGCTGATCGAGGCCAAGGTACGGCCGCAAGATGTGGCGTTCCTGCATCCTGGACAAACCGCGATGGTCAAGTTCAGCGCCTACGACTACACCATCTATGGCGGGCTCAAGGCCAAGCTGGAACTGATCGGCGCGGACACCGTCACCGACGACAAGGGCAATGCGTTCTACCTGATCCAGGTGCGCACCGACAAGAACCATCTGGGTGGCGACAACAAGCCGCTGCTGATCATCCCGGGGATGGTCGCCACGGTGGACATCATCACCGGGCAGAAGAGCGTGCTGGACTATCTGTTGAAGCCGGTGATGAAGGCCCGGACCGAGGCCTTGCGCGAGCGGTAACTTCACGTCATAGCAGGGACTTCTGTAGGAGCGGCTTCAGCCGCGATGCCGGCGACGCGGTGCCTGGAACCCGCTTCGCGGGTGATCGCGGCTAAAGCCGCTCCTACAGAGGTCTACCCAAAGCAATGCGTCATTAGCTCAGTCCTGCCCATGATTCCGTTGAAACGTCTCGGCGCCCATGGCTGCGATCTGCCCGTCGATCAAGGCCTCGAACGGGCGCAACAACGCATCGAAGCCAGCAGGTGCTTCCAGCACGTTCAGCGCCTGCACGATCGCCTCGAGGGTGGATACGGCGCCTGGCTCAGGTGCCTTGCGCAACCGGTAGCGCGAAGGCAGGACCGCGCCCAGCGTCACCCGTGGCAACGCTTCCAGCTGCGGGTTCAGGTAGAGCATCTTGCGTGCCTTGCGCCAGGTACCGTCAGGTACGATCAGCAGCAACGGCAGATCATCACCCTGCCCGTATGCCTGCAAGACCTCTGCCTCATCACCTGGGAACAACAGGACCGGGCGATAACCCGGTGTCGCCAGCAAGGTCTCCAGGTCATCGAACACCTCGCCGATCCGCAGCTCGGCATTGACCAGCGCAAGGGCCGCCAGGCGCGCCGTGTTCAGGGCGTGGGCGGTTTCACTGGGGTGTTGCAGCACAACCACGCGGGTACGGCTGTCCAGGTACGGGATCAGTGCGCAAAGGCAATGGGCGAGCGGGCGCTGGCAGCGCTCGCAGCGGGGTCTTGGCATGGGGAACTCCTTGGGGCGGGTAGTTTGCCACAGGGCAGCCATCCCCAGGTTGCTGCGAGGCATACGTGGGAGCGGGCTTGCCCCGCGACAAAGCCGGCACCGCAATCGCGGGGCAAGCCCGCTCCCACGCCTCTACTGTTACCCGCTACAGCTTCAGCGGTTGAACCGCTCCGCCAGGCTGTGCAGGTACTCCGCCATGCGCTCCAGGTCCTGGCTGATTTCGGCGCCCTGCTTGGCCTGCCCCGCGCTCTCGTCGCACAAATGAGCGATGCGTACGATCTGCTGGTTGATGTCCTCGGCCACATGGCTCTGCTGCTCGGATGCCGTGGCCATCTGCTGGCTCATGCCGGTGATGCGGCTGATCGCCTGGGCGATGCCCGACAACGCCTCCTGCACCGCCTCGACGCTGTGCACACTGTCACTGGAGATCTGCTGCCCGCGGCTGGCGCTGGCCACCGCGCGGTCGGCACCGGAACGCAGGGTGGAGATGATGTGGTGGATCTCCTCGGTCGAGGCGCGGGTGCGCTGCGCCAGCGACCGCACCTCGTCGGCCACCACGGCGAAGCCCCGGCCCTGTTCGCCGGCCCGCGCCGCCTCGATGGCGGCATTGAGCGCCAGCAGGTTGGTCTGCTCGGCAATCGAGGTGATCACGTCCACCACGCTGCCAATGGACTGGGTCTGCTCGGCCAGGGCGTTGACCGCCTGGCCGATGTCGCTGACCGCCTCGTTCATGCTGCCCATGGCGCGCAGGCTCTGCTGCGCCAGATCGCTGCCCTGCTGGGCCAGCTGGTCAGCGTCGCTGGCGGCGTGGGCGGTGGTCTGCACGTTATGGGTCACCTGCTGGATGGTCGCCGCCATCTGCGCGATGGCGGTGGCCGACTGATCGGTCTCGCTGCGCTGGCGGTCGAGCATCCGCGCCTGGGCATCGGACAACCCGGCGGACTGCGCGGCCCGTGACTTGACCCCGACACCGGCATCCACCAGGCGGGTCAACGCGGTCTGCAGGCGCGCCTCTTCGCTGATGATGGCCAGATCGAGCTGGCCCTGCAGGCCGGGGTTGTCACTGTAGGTCAGGGCCACCAGCGGGCTGGTGAAGGCCTTGGGGTGCTCTTCGAGGGTGCGACGGATCGACTGGTTCTGCCGGTGCTCGACCACGTACCAGGCCGCCAGCAGGCTGGCCATCAGCACCCCCAGCGCCGCGTAGGGCGGCAACCACAGGTAGGCGGCGGCCGAGAGCAGGCCCGCGCCGATCAATGGCCAGCCGTGGCCGATCCCGTGTCCCAGGCGCGCCGCCAGGGGTACCGGCGAACGCCCCGCGCGCAGACGGGCATACAGCTGCTCCGCCCGGCGGATCTGCTCTCGACTCGGCACCGAGCGCACCGATTCGTAGCCACTGATGCGGCCGTTCTCGTACACCGCCGTGACGTAGGCGCTGACCCAGTAGAAATCGCCGTTCTTGGCGCGGTTCTTGACCACGCCCATCCAGGGCTTGCCTTGCTTGATGGTGTCCCACATATGCCCGAAGACCGCTGGCGGCATGTCGGGATGACGCACCAGGTTGTGCGGCTGGCCGACCAGTTCGTCGTAGGTGAAGCCGCTGATGGCCACGAATGCGTCGTTGCAATAGGTAATGCGACTGTTCAGGTCGGTGGTGGAGATCAGCCGCTGGTCTTGGGGAAAGGTTCTTTCGTGCTCGGTGACGGGCAAATTCATGCGCATCGTTGGCGATCCCTTGCTTATCCAGATGAGTGGGAAAATCATCAAAGCAAGTAGATATTTAGCAGAAGGCCAGCACGCCAGCGGTCAAGTTTTGTAGGAAATTCGCTCGACCTGACCGAGCGGATTGAACAACGCCTGCTTCAGCCCACGTTGAGCTGGCTTTTGAGCAGGTCGCGAAACGTCTGGATCAACGGTTCCCGGCTGCGCCCACGACGAATGATCAGGGAAAACGGCGCCTGGTAACCGAAGGTGGCCGGCGACAAGACGCGCAGGTCGCCCTTGTCGACCCAGGCCTGGGCATAGTGCTCGGGCAGGTAGCCGATGTAGGCGCCGGAGAGAATCAGAATCAGTTGTGCCTCCATGCTCTCCACGGTAGCGGCGCTGTGCTTGAAACCATGCCGGGCCAGCTCGGCCTGGCTCCAGTAGCCACGCCCGACCATGCGCTGCTGGGTGACCACCGGTTCGGGGATGCGTCGCTCGGCGAACAGCGGGTGGCGGCTGCTGCAATACAGCCAGTGCTGCTCGCGGTACAACGGCTGGTAGAGCAGCCCGCTCATACGCGAGGAAAACGCGCCGATGGCCAGGTCCAGACGATTGTCCTGCACGCCGAGCTGCAATTCATAGGGACTGGACACCGACAGGTGCAGGTGCACCGCCGGGTGTTCCTGGCTGTAGGCGCCGATGGCCTCGGCCAGCGGCAGGGCGCTGTCGCCAACGGTGGAATCGATCACCCCCAGGTTCAGGGTGCCGCGCAGTTCGCCCTTGAGCGCGGCGGCGTACTGCTCGAAGCCGTCCAGCTCGCCCAGCAGGCGCAGGGTCTCCTGATGGAACAACTCGCCCTTGCTGGTCAGGCTGAAGCCGCCCCGGCCACGGTGACAGAGCACGATCCCGAGGGCGCCTTCAAGCTGGCTCATGTAGGTACTGATCGCCGAGGTCGACAGGTTGAGGTCTCGCTGGGCGTTGGCGAACCCCTGGTGGCGCACCACGCTGGCGAAGATGCGCAGCAGTTTCAGGTCGGGCAGCGATGAGGCCATGGCGCAGGCTCCGCAGGGTGGAAATCGCCAGAGTCTAACCCGCTTGCCGGCCGATAGTTCAGAGAATCCTGAAGTAAGTATTTGTCGGTAGCGATTCTTCCCGGCCACTACCTTGCGCAGACTGCGGCGAAATGTCCCTGCCCGCCAGCATGACCAGATGATCCAGGCGCGCGGCGGCACAGGTTCGAACAAACAGAACAATCGACCGACTGATGAGGCCCACCGTGGACAAGATTCTCCACCAACCACTGGGCGGCAACGAAATGCCGCGTTTCGGCGGCATCGCCACCATGCTTCGCCTGCCCCACCTGCAAAGCGCCGAAGGCCTGGACGCCGCGTTCATCGGCGTGCCGCTGGACATCGGCACCTCGCTGCGTTCCGGCACCCGCTTCGGCCCGCGGCAGATCCGCGCCGAGTCGGTGATGATCCGCCCCTACAACATGGCCACTGGCGCCGCCCCGTTCGACTCGCTGTCGGTGGCCGACATCGGTGACGTGGCGATCAACACCTTCAATCTGCTCGACGCCGTGCGCATCATCGAAGAGGCCTACGACGAGATCGTCGAGCACAATGTCATCCCGCTGACCCTGGGCGGCGACCACACCATCACCCTGCCGATCCTGCGTGCCCTGCACAAGAAGCACGGCAAGATCGGCCTGGTCCACATCGATGCCCACGCCGACGTCAACGACCACATGTTCGGCGAGAAAATCGCCCACGGCACCACCTTCCGCCGCGCCGTGGAAGAGGGGCTGCTCGATTGCGACCGCGTGGTGCAGATCGGCCTGCGCGCCCAAGGCTACACCGCCGACGATTTCAACTGGAGCCGCCGCCAGGGCTTTCGCGTGGTGCAGGCCGAGGAGTGCTGGCACAAGTCACTGGCGCCGCTGATGGCCGAAGTACGCGAGAAAGTCGGTGGCGGCCCGGTGTACCTGTCGTTCGACATCGACGGCATCGACCCGGCCTGGGCGCCCGGCACCGGCACCCCGGAGATCGGCGGCTTGACCACCATCCAGGCGATGGAGATCATCCGCGGCTGCCACGGCCTGGACCTGATCGGCTGCGACCTGGTCGAGGTTTCCCCACCCTATGACACCACCGGCAACACCTCGTTGCTGGGCGCCAACCTGCTGTTCGAAATGCTCTGCGTGCTGCCGGGCGTGGTGCGCCGCTGAGATACCCCATCGCTGGCAAGCCGGCTTCCTGTGGGAACTGGCTTGCAGCGATGAAGACGTCACGACACCAGCAGTGAAACACCCCGGCAGGAGCCATTCGGGAGGGCCATAGAGGCCCGCCAACACAAGACAGAACCGCCGGGCGCCTTGCACCGTCCGGACGGCCGATCTCGCCATAATAAAGATAATCGGGAGACCCCCAATGGCCTTGGACATCATCGTTGTACTGATCTATGCCGCCGGCATGCTCGCGCTTGGCTGGTACGGCATGCGGCGCGCGAAGACCCACGAAGACTATCTGGTGGCCGGGCGCAACCTCGGCCCGACCCTGTACATGGGCACCATGGCCACCACCGTGCTGGGCGGCGCCTCCACCGTCGGCACCGTGCGCCTGGGCTATGTGCACGGCATCTCCGGCTTCTGGCTGTGCGCCGCCCTGGGCCTGGGGATCATCGCGCTCAACCTGTTCCTGGCCAAGCCGCTGCTGCGCCTGAAGATCTTCACCGTGACCCAGGTGCTGGAGCGCCGCTACAACCCGATGGCCCGCCAGGCCAGCGCGGCGATCATGCTCGCCTACGCGCTGATGATCGCGGTGACCTCGACCCTGGCCATGGGCACCGTGCTGCAGGTACTGCTCGACGTTCCCTTCTGGATGGCCCTGCTGTTCGGCGGCGGTGTGGTGGTGGTGTACTCGACCATCGGCGGCATGTGGTCGCTGACCCTGACCGACATCGTCCAGTTCGTGATCAAGACCGTGGGCCTGATGTTCATCCTGCTGCCGGTGTGCCTGTACAAGGCCGGCGGCTGGGACGCCCTGGTGGCCAAGCTGCCGGCGGCCAGCTTCAGCTGGACCACCATCGGCTGGGATACCATCATCACCTACTTCCTGATCTACTTCTTCGGCATCCTGATCGGCCAGGACATCTGGCAGCGGGTATTCACCGCCCGTGACGAGAAGGTCTGCCAGCGCGCCGGCACCACCGCCGGTGTCTACTGCGTACTGTACGGCCTGGCCTGCGCGCTGATCGGCATGGCCGCCCACGTGCTGATGCCGGACCTGGCCAACCCGAACAACGCCTTCGCCGAGATGATCAAGGGCCAGCTGCCCGAGGGCATCCGTGGCCTGCTGATGGCCGCCGCCCTGGCCGCGATGATGTCCACCGCCAGCGCGGGCCTGCTGGCCGCCTCGACCACCCTGACCGAAGACCTGCTGCCGAAACTGCGCGGCGGCAAGCAGTCGAGCCTGGGTATCAACCGCCTGTTCACCCTGTTGACCGGCCTGGTGGTGCTGGGGATCGCCCTGGCGGTGAATGACGTGATCAGCGCCCTGACCCTGGCCTACAACCTGCTGGTGGGCGGCATGCTGATCCCGCTGATGGGTGCGATCTTCTGGAAGCGCGCGACCACCGCCGGCGCCATCGCCAGCATGACGCTGGGCTTCGCCACCGCCTTGTTCTTCATGTTCAAGGACGGCCTGGACGCCAACTCGCCGATCTACTACAGCCTGGCCATCGGCCTGGCGAGCTTCGTGCTGGTCAGCCTGGCGTCACGCAAGCCGGTGGCAACGGTGAACCTGGCCTGACACCTGGAACCTCATCGCCGGCGGTGCGGCCCCTTTTCGTACGGGCCGCCTACCGGCGAATGGCCCACAGGCGACCCTTCATCTTATATAACGAATCGATCTAAAAACTCTCGCATCCTGCCCCGGTCACTACCTAAGTGCCCACTTTCGCGGCACACCCTCCCCAACGGCAAAACCGGTTAATGTTTGGACGGTGCCTGCGCACAAATGCTCTGTGCCAAGTTCTCCCTCAACTGCAACAGCCAGGCGTGAGCCTGAACGAAATCCTCCACCAGCAACTGAGCCTGAAGGTCTTTCAGGCACAGGATCAGGCTGGAGTATCCCATCACCGCACAGGCGCCTAGTAACCGATGGGCGATAAAAAGCGCCGTTTCCTTGTCGCGGTGTTCGATGGCACCACCGAGGGCATCGGTATCGACCCACAGCGATTCGATGGCCGCTTCCAGGCTGCTAATGGACAACGATTCCTGCGCCGCTTCGATAAGGGGCATGTCAGCCCAGAGCTGCAGCGTGTCGCGCAGCTTGCCCAGCCTGATCGGCTTGCTCAGTACCCCGTTCATGCCGGCATCGAAACAGGCAATCGTATGTTCGGCATCGTTCTGTGCCGACAACGCGACGATCGGCGTCGGCGCCACCCCCCGCACGATCTCGGTTTGCCGCCAACGCCCCGCTACTTCATAGCCAGTAGTGTCCGGCAGGTGGCAATCGAGCAGGACGATGTCGTAGCGGTTCTGCTCCAGCGCCAGCAGGGCGTCAGCGCCGGTCGCCCTCAGGGTCGACTGGCACCCCAGCACTTCCAATTGGGCTTGCAGCACGATCTGGTTGGCAGGCGTATCCTCCACCAGCAACACGCGAAGCACATGCTCTACCGGGCGTACCTCTATTGCACGTGGGTCCGCTAATGTGTGGGGCGCGCGCCGAGTGCGAGGCCCATGACGCTTGCACACAAGCTTCACCGTTACCTGCGTGCCATTGCCTGGCTCACTGTCCAGCTGAATCGACCCGCCCATGAGTTCGCATAACTGGCGGCAGATCAACAACCCCAGGCCCGTACCGCCGTAGCGGTGGGTCGCCTGCTCATTGGCTTGCGCGTAGGGTTGGAACAGTTTTTCCAGGTTCTTGGGATCTATACCAACTCCGGTATCGCTAACCTTTATCTGCAACTCGCCAACGCCTGTCGAAGCGGCATCTGCGTTCAGGCCCACACTCACGGTCACCCCGCCCACGGAGGTGAACTTGATTGCATTGCTGATCAGGTTCTGCAGAATCTGCTCCAGGCGCAGCCTGTCCAGCATCAGCAGTTGCTCGATGGGAGAAGCCTGTACAAGTTCCAGGGTCAGCCCCTGCTCGCAGGCCTTGATGGCGAGCCGGTCGATGATAGAGCCCATCAGTTCGACAACATCCGTGGGCACACAGTCGAGTTGCAACCGCCCCGCCTCCAGCTTCGACACATCCAGCACATTGTTGAGCAGGTACAGCAGGTTTTCAGACCCACCTCTGGCCAAGTCCAGCAAGTGACGCGACTCCCGCGACAGCTCATCGTCTCGCCCCAGTAACTCGATGGCTGCAATGATTGCATTCATGGGCGTGCGTATCTCATGGCTCAGCACGGCGATAAACATGCTTTTCTCACTTTCGCTGCGAATGGCCAGCAAGCGTTCCTTTCGGGCATGCCACGCAAAAAAGACGACCAACAACAGGCTGATGACAACCAGCGCAATGACCGTCCCGTAGTAACTTAGCATCACCCTCAAGGTCGGCGCACCGTAGGTGGCATCGTCGAAACTGTGCTCCTCGATCTCATAGGCGTGTTCTGCTGTGATCGCAGCGAGCGCCTTGTCCACAATACCGTGCAATATCATTAGGTCGCGCCTGACGCCCATCCTCAGCTCGACGGAAAGGCTGGCGATGCCACCAGACACCTGCAGCAGCCCGTCGTACTTCCTACGCAGGTAAGGCAGCATCGTCTGCCCTGCACCCAGTGCAACATCGGCACGCCCTTCGATCACTGCGATCAAGGCATCCTCAGGCGTTCGGGCGCCCAGCAGCTTGATCTTGGGGTAACGCGCCCGCAGCTTGGCTTCGTATTCCCCCCCACCCTTGATCGCGACGACCTGCCCTTCCAATTGCTTCACATCGAAGATCATCGGATTGTCTTCACGTGCAAAGATGAAGCTGTTGCCGATGTAGTAGGTGCGGGTCTGCGTAATCAGGTCTGCGAACGCGGGCTGCGCAAAGCCACGCACCAGCGAAAGCACCATGTCTACTTCATGGCGCTGGAGCATGCCAGCCACGGCATTTAAGTCCGCACCGAAAACAGGCTCGAAACGCAGCCCCGTACTTTGCGCAATGACAGTAAGAAACTCGGCGGAAAGCCCCTTGAGCTTATCGTTCTCGAAGTACTCGATCGGCATCCAGTTGCGGTCGGCCGCCACCCTGACAACCGGGTTCATCTGAATCCAGGCGCGCTCTTCTGCAGTCAGTACCAGTTGGGCCAACGCCGGTTCAGCCCAGGTCAACAGAGCGAAAAAGCCGAGCAGTACCAGTACTCTCAAAAGCCCCTCAATTGATGCTTGAGCTTGAACAGCTCGGCATCTGACATCACGCCAAGTTTGCGAAAGGCCGCCCACTTCTGTGTGCTAATGGTTTTTTCGCTGCGTTCAAATTTTTTAGCGATTTCGCGAACGCTCAACCCTTCCAGGAAACAGCGAATGACTTCGCTTTCCTTGGCGGACAGCCGCACACCTTCCAGCCTGACCGAACTGCATTCCGTGGCCTGTACCGAGGGTTGCCTTATCGGTGAATCGACACTCGCTTGTGCCAAGCGGAAGGTCATGTCGGTGTCGAGGTAGGTCTTGCCCCGGCTCGCACTGCGGATTGCAGTGACCACCTGCCCCAGATCCTGGTTCTTGCTGACAAACCCCCGCGCCCCCACCCGCAATACCAGGTTTACAATCGATAACTCATGGTGCGAAGAAAACACCACGATCGCGCAGGTGGGGAACTTGGCCATGAGCCCGCGTATCAGCGAAACCCCATCCACTTCGTCAGGGCCAAGCGAGTAGTCGACCAGCAGCACATCGGCAGGGGCACCGCGCAAACCTGCGATCATCGAGCAGCTGGACGCGTAGCTTCCCACCACGTGGATATCCGCTTCCTCGGCCAGACGCGCGAGCACGCCGCAACGTACCACGGCATGATCGTCCAGCACGGCAACACGAATGGTGGCCAATGAACTGCCCATGTTGACTCCATTGAGAGCAAAAACTACGAGACACCCAGATGATTTAAAAGTCGAGCTGCAAGCTTGGGCCGTGGCCTTTGCACGGGCATTTGGCTCCAGCGCATATGACAGTAACGCGCCATCCCCCTGTCACTTGAAGTCCCATTGCATCTGTTCAGTGATTGGCACCCCCTTGGACGACTCTACGCACACGTCTATGTAGTCGGTAAAGCAGGGGGGCGCCGTGAAACCTTCATCGAGCAGTCGACTGTTGTCGAACACATAACCGAGCGTGGCAAAACGGCTGTACCGGCGTAAAGCGCACAAGATCCTGCGCGCATTACTTGGCCCGAACATTGATTTCAAGCTGCCCGCCAAGGCGTGCAGATCGTCAACCGGCCGTTGCCGGCAGCGTTCGCCTGCCGGCTCAGTGCCACAAACCAAAGCGAACGCCCGATCGATATCGGCGAAGGCACAGGTACCATCTATACCTGCACAGATGTGATAAAGGTCGTGGGCCAAGTGCGGCCTGATCGCCAAGGCGATCAGCACCTCGGCACAATAGTCGACCGGAATCACATCGAGCTTCTGGTCGCGCTCACAGGTGAAGCACTCCAGCATGAAGGCCATTCGGTATAGCCAGAAAAGGCTTCCCGAGGCCTGACACCCCAATCGGCGGTGCCCTACAACCATTGACGGGCGCGCAGTGAGCAACGGCAGCCCGGGCAACGCCTTGCGCATGCGCCGCTCAACCTCGGCCTTGGCAGCCAGGGAGGGCGCCAACTGCCGCTGAGCATCGGGAAAATGCCAAGATTCGCTGACAGGTGATGCACAGCCAAAGCCGCAGCTCATAGCCGCCCCTACATGCACAAAGCGCTTCAGGCGCAATGAGTTACTCATGACTTCGGCGAAGGCGAAGGTACCCTCAACGTTGACCGGCCACAGGCTTGGGCTCTTTGAAAGCGACGACACAGCAGCACAATGGATAACCCGGTCAACCTTCATCAGCCTAGGCATCGTGCACTCAAGCCACGATCGGTCGAGCAAATCACCACAGATGATCTGAGCTGGACTGAGCGCTCGGCAGCTCCCTCCATCGAGGCCATGCAGGTAAAGGTTGGCAAGCAAGCGCTGCAGCCCTTGCTCAGGGGTGGCGGCACGCACCAGGAAACACAACTGACTGCCGCAGCCCTCGGCAATCAACTGGGCCGCCACCGCACCGCCGATGAAGCCTGTGGCACCGGTGATCAGAAGACATTCCCCAACCGCTAGCCCCCTGTTCGACTTACCGTATACCTGCATGCTCGTCCAACGCTCGCCTTTGAAGAGTGAGTCGAATGCACTACCACTGATAACCGACACCCACCGCCGCGCCAGCATCGTTGCGGGTATTGGTTGTACCCATGAAGTTGCCAGACCAACGACCGCTGTTCGACACGTACGAGACACCGACCGCCAGCGCTGACTCACCGCGGTAGTTACCCATTGCCACCGACGTCATGCTGCTGCCGGCGACCAGGGAGCGCGGTAGGCTGGCCATGGCCATGGCACCGGCGATACCTGCACTAAGGGTGTTGTCCTGCTCCTTCAGGTCATGGTGGATCTGTGCAAAGCGCTGGTCGGTATAGGCGTGCGCCTGCTGGGTGGCCGACGCCGTGGCACCTGCCAACTGCGACACACTCACCGCATCCGTACCCCGAGTGCCCGCAGCCACGTGGGTGATCTGCCTCTCGCTCCCGGCATGTCCCACCGCAACAGTGTTGTTGCGCTCGGCAACGGAGCCCGCGCCCAGCGCAACGCTGTTATCGGCCACGGCCACCGCGCCGCGCCCTACCGCACTGGCTTTGCTGCCCTCGGCGTGGGCCTGGGCGCCCATCGCCACACTGCCCTCACCCACCGCACGGGCACCGCCACCACCGGCCACGGCGTCACTGCCGGAGGCCTGGGGCTTGCTGAGCGTGCTCTTGGCATCAGTCTGGTAGGCTTTGCCGACCCCTTTGCGCAGCTCTGCGACCTCGGCGCCTACTTTGCCCGCTGTGCGCGCCGCATCGGCAGCAACGCCCTCCACTGCCTGGATGGATTCGCGCACGGCGACCACATTCGAATCGGTATGCGCCCTGGCAGCTGCTATGTCATTACCTGTACGCGTGGCGAGTTCACTGAACTGCGCATCCAGTTGGCTAATACGCCCGTTTGAAGAAGACAGCTGGCTGCCATTGACCGCGTCTGTACTGTCAGCCGTCAACGCGCCCGCTTGTACATTCGCAAGCCGGGTAGCTTCGCCGCCGGGGTTCAGGGTTAACTGGGCCTTGCTGCCTGGGTTGTCGTACTTGACCGCTGCGTTGGCCGTGTTCTTGATACTTTCCCCCAAGCCATCCACGGCGCCAGCTACACTATTACTGCTGCCAGGTATCGCATGGATATTGCCTGCTGAATCAACCTGCGTAATGCCAAATACTGGCAGCTCAAAGTTTGTGTTACTCGTAGTACTCGGATCAATCTTGACCTTACCCCCTCCGCCAAGTGCGTTAGCAAGATGATCGAATCCAGCGTCAGTTGCGTCCAAACGCGCGTCTATACTAGCCATCACGAAATTTACGTGCGGCGCCATAAAACTTTCCCACGTCTTACTAATCTGGAAAAGCTCCTCTTCAAATTGGTTAACCATTTTGGTATAGAGGCGCTCTTCTAGCTCTGTTTCTCCTGCCGCGGCAGCTACTTGTGAACTACCGGCAGCAGTCAATAATACAGCAAATACACTTCCAGCCCCGCGCCGCTTAGACACAACGGCCAATGCCTCTAACCTTGACAGCATAACTCACCCTCCCTCTTGACACGAAATCGCCGTAGCCATGCAAGGCCGAACGACGTGCTACGCACCAAAAAATCACTCAGTTGAAATATAGATTCAGCTTGCCGCCTCAAACGCGCCGCAGAGCTAAAACGTGAGTGCAATAATCTAGGTGAAGTCTTGCTAGAGATATCGGAACTTCCCTAAAAATCAATGATTGCTGACTGATAGAGATCATCGCTGTTCTGAGCATGCATTTTCGCCTGGTTTTTCACAGGCCATAGCACGTTCTGACTTTACCTGCCATAAACTGCCACAGAGGTAGCGGTACGACTGCTAGACTCCGTCTGAAAAAGCCGTCGCATACACCGCATGACACAAACCAGCGAGACGATGGCAGCATAACTTTTTGTGAGCTTGTCGACGCGACTGACGATTCGGCGGCTCCCTTTTATCCAGCCGAGCATACGCTCGATGATGCTGCGCTGTTGATATTTGGGGCGAACAAACATCCTCGGCAAGCCAAGCTTAGGTTTGCGTTTAATTGAGCGAAGCGGGATGACCGGCTGTATTCGATATCCGTCGACGTGTACGCTCTGTCCAATCACGGACCTCGACACCACCAGCGATATGTTTCTGCTATTTTTTTGCAACGTGATTTGCGAGCTTGGTCGGGTCATATGTTGAAGCGACGCCAACATCTCCTGGAATCCCCGTAGCCTCCACTTATCCACCTTTCCCGATCACACTTACTGGAAAATCAAAGCGATCGGCTACGCGCAGAAAGCCACTAGTGGCTTTCTGGCGTTAAGCCTGTCAGCGCGCGCCAGTACGTCCTTTGAAAGCTCAGATTTACCCACGCGGGAGACATCAGGCAGGGCATGCAGTTTTCTCAAAACCTATAAGGCCCATCTAGTTCTTGAAGGGGCCAGAATGGGCCTCGCAAGCGGCTACGAGGGAAGCTCGTGATGTTCGCTGTGCTCAATCCTACGCTGTCGACCGTGATAATCTGCTCCGCCATACCGTTGAAGTAGGCTCGGAAATGGTTAGCCCCCTTGATTGCAATGATTTTGTGTCCGCTAACGTCCAAACCATGCAGCGCAAACGGCTCCGTGTCATAGATCTGCTCTGCGCGTGAAGCGACGATGACATCAATTCCCTGGATGATCAGTCGACACATCGCGCCCAGATCGAATTTCACCCCCGCAAACATAGCGCCTGGCCGATTGGCAAAGCGTCCATCGGTAATGGATTTGACGTATGCATCAACTTCGATAGGGCTTCCCTGTAATTCACCCTGTTTACCACCGAGAGAGACACGGATGGTTGCGCCTACACCTGCATGCTGCGCTTGACGGACAACCGCTGCATCATTAATAGCGGCGAAACAGCACTCCCCAGGTGGAGGGTTCGCGTCAAGCAACGCCCTCAAGAGATGCGTGCCATCACCCGGTGTGCCGCCCCCAGGATTATCGGCGTATTCGTTGATCACGATCGGCTTGCCAGCATGCTCAAGCGCCATGGCCACACCCTTTTCAGGGGACGGGTACTCAGGCCTGAACGTTTCTCGGTTGGCCCAGATCCACTCGGCTACTTTATCGACACAACGCTGAGCTAACTGCTCATCACCGTTGGTGGTACAGATCACGGTTGGGCACGGTGCTGCAATGTCGGCATAAGGAAAACCGTGGAACCATGAACAGTCAACGACTCCTGACTGCTCCATCAAACGCCGACAAAGCTCATTTACCTGAAACGGTGTGTATCCCTCTTGTGTAGCGACGATATAGGGAAGCATGGGCAAACGGCGAATGACACTAACCGGCTTAAGCTCATCATCGAGCATGCGCAGGATCAACTCCACTGCCTCGACGCCACGATCACGAAAATCAGTGTGCGGATACAAACGGCATGGTAGGGAAATATCGCAGGTCTCTTGCATCTGTATAGTGACGTTTCCATGCAGGTCATACACCGCAGCGATAGGCACGTTCTGCCCCACAAGGTCACGTACAGCCTGGGCAATGTCCCCTTCGATGTCTTCAACCCCCTCCGCTACCCCTGCGCCATGTAGCGCCAACAACACACCATCAATTGGCAGGACGCGCTGAATCTCGCTCACGATCGCCTGCTTCATTGCGGCATAAGCGTTTGTAGAGATGGTACCCGACGGGGTCGCCTGCCCCAGGTAGCACGGTTCAAGGCATGCGCCAAGCTTGCTGGCACCTTCAATGAAGCCACCAACCTGGTGGTTTGCACCAGCAAATGCCTCAACAATCTCCTGCCCTTGATATTGCTCGAAGCTTTTCAGCTCTGTAGCACCTGTAACGCTGGTGGTGTAGGTATTAGTTTCATGGATGATCCCGGCGACTGCCAATCGGATCGGTGCTTTCTTATTCATCAATCTGCCTCCGCGACAGAATTTGAACGGCCATGATTACTAAACCTTTTATTACTAAGCGTAAGCGAAATAATCGCGCCGATAATCAGGGCAATTGCAACCAGGTAAACAGCAGGAGTAGTGCTCTGATAGGTATCACGGATCCAACCGATCATATAAGGCGAAACGAAGCCACCCAAGTTAGCCAAGCTGTTAATCACACCAATGCAAGCAGCTGCCGTCGCCCCCCCAAGAAACGCGGTAGGCAATGTCCACATTATTGGAGAAAAGCTGATGATCCCTCCTGCAGCAATGGACAGGCAGATCACTGCCAAGACCAAATTCTGCCCTGCAAACGTACTGCCAATAAGCCCAAGTGCACCAACCAGCATCACCCCAGCCAGATGCCAGCGTCGTTCCCCGTGCTTGTCGGAGCTACGCCCTACCAGCACCATGGTAATTATTGCTACAAAATAGGGAATTGCGCTGAGCACTCCGATTTCAGTGGCGCCCGTCGCACCGGCATCACGGATCAAGGTCGGCAGATAGAAGCCCAGTGTGTACAGCGCCATCATGGCTGCAAAGGTCATCAGAATGATGCGGATGATTCGAGTGTCCCGCAGCACCTGCATGAAAGTCATGTGCTCTTTACCCCGATCATCCTGAGCCAAATCATGCTCAATCAGGCTCCTCTCTTCTGCACTGAGCCACTTCGCATCTTGAACCCGGTTCGACAAAATCAACAAAACACCGATGGCCAGCGGCAGAGTTGGCAAAGCCTCAATCACGAACATCCACTGCCAACCAGGATGACCACCCATCATGTGGAAGTGCTCCATGATCCAACCGGACAGAGGACTACCGACCAGACCCGCAACTGGAATACCTGCTTGAAAAATCGCCGTCATTTTTCCCCGTCGATGGTTGGGAAACCAGTAGGTCAGGAACAGAATTACCCCTGGATAGAAACCGGCCTCAGCCACGCCGAGAAGAAATCGGAGGGTGTAAAAATGCCAAGGCTCACTTACGAACGCCATCATTCCGGACAGGATGCCCCAGGTTATCATGATCCGCGCGATCCATATGCGAGCGCCCACCCTGTGCAGAATCAAATTACTCGGAACCTCAAACATAAGATAACCGATAAAAAACAGGCCTGCTCCTAAACCGTAAGCGGCTTCGCTAAACTGTAGATCCGCCTGCATGTTTAGCTTTGCAATACCGATGTTAATTCGATCCAGATAGGCGATCACATAACATAGCATGAGAAACGGGATAAAACGCAACTCCACTTTGCGATAGGTCTTATCCGCAAAGCTTTTAGCGGCTTGATCGCTGATGGCGCATGATGAGTGTTCCATGAGACTGCTCCTTGTAATTTTTGGCATTTTGGCAGTTTAGGGAATGGGCACTGGTCAATCGTTATTACGTACCCGCATCCACCGATGAAATAGTAATCAACGGCTGATGCTTTGAGCGTATTCAATGAAGCGATTAAGCTCCTGACGAGGAACGAGAGAGCCGCCAGTGGCCCAGATCACATGAGTGGCATTTTGTAAATTAAGACTTAAGGCTTCAACATAAGCCTGCCCCTCCACACTTTTGACCAGCCAGCCGGGGCCGTCGATCGCCGCTGCCGAAGAAGGTTCGATCTCTACGCCCATGGCGTCTCTTAGTGACAGCATGTTCAGGTAGAGCTGGTCGTCGGCGACGGTATACACACCAGAAAGCCGATCAACCATCAACGGACAAACGAACTCCGATGCAAGGCCAACAGCCAATCCATCAGCCTCCGTCTGGTTATCCAACCCGATGTCGTACACCGAGACAGGTTCTTCGCAACCCGCCGCCATTTGCACCAGTACACATGGGGAAGCCACAGGTTCGGCGAAGAAGCAATGAACATGATCACCAAATATTAGCTTGAGACCATAGGCGATTCCCCCTGGTGCACCACCTACGCCACAGGGTATGTATACGAATAGAGGACTCTGGACTTCAACCCTTCGGCCGTGCTCGGCTAATTGCTTGGCCAAGTGTTCAGCAGCAGCGGCATAACCGTAGAACAACAACGGCGACCGCTCATCGTCGACGAAATGGCTAAGCGGAGACTGATCTGACTGTGCCCTACCGGCGGCAACCGCTTGGGCGTAATCACCAGCATGCTCGACAACCCTGACGCCACGATTGCGCAGGCGATCTTTCTTCCACTGCTTCGCATCAGCAGACATGTGCACAACAGTGTCGAACCCCAATGCCGCAGCCATCACACCAATACTCAAACCTAGATTTCCGGTGCTTCCGACTGCTACCGCATAGCGCGAGAAAAGCTCACGGGCTTTTTGGCTCGCCATCGCGCTCCGATCATCAGAGTCACGCAGCAAGCCATTCTCCAGTGCTACTTTTTCTGCAAAAGCCAAGACCTCATGAAACCCACCGCGGGCCTTGATGGAGCCCGCTACCGGCAACTGATCATCTCGTTTGATGAACCAATGCCCTGCAACTGTGTCATCTGCGAACACCGCTTGCTGAAGAGGCCCGGCAGGTTGCAGCTCGGACTCCACCACGCCATTACAAGGCTCAAGCTCAGGAAATAACTTGGCCAACAGGGGGGCACAGCGTGCAAGACGCAGCCGGGCATCCTCGATCTGTTGATCCTCCTGCATGTCGCTCGAGCCTGCCCGGCCAAGGGTTGGGTTGACCCATAGCATAGGCTGCCTTGATCTAAGCTGTTCTAATATACTGCGTTCAATTTTCGAGATAGGCATCGTCTGATCCTGCACCGTGATGCTTGGAATACTAGAGCTCCACGACAATTGCCTATAACGATTTTTTCTAACAAATGCATTAGGACACCTTATGGCTATCACTCTCGATTCGTCCCTGTTGGGTAGCCTCAGGTGCTTTGAGGCCGCCGGCCGAACCCTGAGCTTTACTCAGGCTGCAGCCCATCTGAATTTGACTCAAAGTGCGGTGAGCCAACAGATCCGCCACTTGGAGGAACGGCTTGGTTACCCTTTGTTTATACGCAAACCTCGGGCGCTGACACTCACACCGAACGGTGCCGTATTGTTCGAAGTGAGTACGCGTCTGATCAATGAGATGCAGCAGACGATCAACCGTCTTGCAGCGCCCAATGCACCGCTGCAAATAAATTGCCTACCGTCCTTCACGCTGCAATGGCTCATGCCGCGTTTGCCGGAGTTTAATCGCTTGGAGACCAGCATACAGGTGCGTTTGAAAGCAGAGTTTCAGGCGCTGGATCGGCAATTAATGGACGAACAAGAAATTGATCTAGCGGTCCGCTATGATCCCGAGAGCTACAGCCATCTGCATACTGATTTCCTGATGGACGAATATCTAGTACCCGTCGCCACGCCTCGTTATGTGGAAAAAAATCTAAAACATGATAACGGGCTGGCGCTTGATAAAGCCGTGCTGCTACACGATGCGACGCCTTGGTCAGGAGCACCGGAGTTTATCGAATGGAAGACCTGGCTGGATGCACACATGCCTGAATATCACGGCCACATAGAGGGGCCACAATTCAACCTCTCCTGCCTGGCAATCAGCGCAGCGCTTAACGACCAAGGGATTGCTATGGGACGGGCTACATTGGTCTACGACGACTTGATCAGTGGTCGGCTAGTCAACCCCTTTGGGAAATATGTCAAGGCTCCAGCGCGTTACGTGATGCTGCGACGCAGCGCGGAGGACCACCGCGTTAAGGTGTTCGCGCAATGGCTTTCATCCGTCTGCACTCAGTTCGTAACGGCTCGTGACATAATACTTGGGCGTTAAGCAACGCGACTAAGCTGATCTATCCGATTGAGCAACCTGATTGAGCAGCAGAACTTGCAGCTTTACTCGAAAGTCATAGGATTATCTCACGCTCTTGAGATGCAGTAGCCATTTTTAATGGCTGGCATGATTATTAAAAATTTATCGAATTACGCAACGCCGCCTGAACATTTTTGCATTTTTACAGCACTTGAAAGCACTCCCTCAATCGCAGGCACAATTCTCAGGCCCTTCACCTGAATAGAAATTCATTCTTAAATTGGACCCGAATACACCGGCCTACCCCTACAAATACGGTATTTCTGGTGACAAAGATCCAGGGCCTTCCTAGGGATGCTCGGAAAAAGTCACCAGATATCCGGCCCCTGATCGCAGACAGCGTCGGTTCAGCGGGTTTTTCAGCCGCGCATTACACAAAAAAACTGAGACGCCTCCGGTTTTTCTGCATGCACAGACAACATGCTTTGTCACCGTGCAACAGATGGGCAACTTCCGTCACGTCAGCCACGTTGGCGGCGGTGCCATGAACATGATGTACCAGACCCGATTCAGCGTCGGCTCCGATATGCGCTTTCATGCCGAAGAAGTACTGGTTTCCATTCTTCGTCTGGTGCATTTCCGAGTCGCGTTGGCCTTCCTTGTTCTTGGTCGAACTGGGCGCGTGGATGATCGTGGCATCGACGATCGTGCCCTGGCGCAGCGATAAGCCTTTGTCTCGCAGGTACCCGTTGATGGTCTCCAGGATACCTCCCGCCAGCTGGTGCTTCTCCTGCAGGTGTCGGAAATTCATGATCGTCGTGTCCTCGGGGATCGGGGCGCTGAGCGTCAGTCGACCAAACTGGCGCATCGAGGTGATCTCGTACAATGCTTCTTCCATGGCCGGGTCACTCAGTGAAAACCAGTTTTGCAGTAGATTAATGCGCAACATGGTTTCCAATGGATAGGGTTCGCAAAGATGAGGCGGATTCGATCTTTACCCACCTGTACGAAACGACGAACGGCATGACGGCAATTTACGCAGCCTATTTCGAGTAATGCTTCTACACCGGAATGCGGCCAGGCGAGGTGATGGCCCTGCGCTGGAGCGAGATCGACAGGCGCGGAAAGACGGCCAACGTGTGCCGCATTCAGATCCGTGGTGTGATCCAGGATCGCCCTAAAACGAAGCGCACCCGGAAAGTTCTATTGAACGATCGCGCGCTTCATGCGCTCGAAAAAGCCAGACCGCTCACCGAGGCTCGTTCAGATTATGTGTTCGCGCCCAGTGGGACGGGTGACCGCTCGGGGATGTTCATTCGCTCCGAGACGAGTCAAAAACGCTACTGGCTGGCAGCACTGCGAAAGCTCGCAGGATGTACGACACGCGCCACACGTACGCGACCATGTGCCTGATGGCCGACATGAACCCGGCATTCATCGCCGCGCAACTCGGGCATAGCGTGCAGGTTTTGCTTTCCACGTATGCCAAGTGGATCAACTCGCCTAACGACTGGGCTGAGCTTGATAAGCTGAAAATGCTGGAAAGTGGTACAAAAGTGGTACGAGCTGAAAGCCAGTAACGCCAAGAGTGCCGAAACTCAAAGGGTCTACGTTACATGTGCGGATTAGCAGGAGAGTTACGTTTCAGCCCCCTCGACCAAGCCTCTCGCCCGGCGGACCTCGCCGCGGTGGAGCGCATCACCCATCACCTGGCGCCCCGCGGCCCGGACGCCTGGGGCTTCCATAGCCAGGGCCCGATCGCCCTCGGCCATCGCCGCCTGAAAATCATGGACCTGTCCGACGGCTCGGCGCAGCCCATGGTCGACAATGACCTGGGCCTGGCCTTGGCCTTCAATGGCGCCATCTACAACTTCCCCGAGCTGCGCCAGGAACTGCAAGACCTGGGCTACCGCTTCTGGTCGGACGGCGACACCGAGGTGCTGCTCAAGGGCTATCACGCCTGGGGCGCGGCACTGCTGCCCAAGCTCAACGGCATGTTCGCCCTGGCCATCTGGGAGCGCGACAACCAGCGCCTGTTCCTGGCCCGCGACCGTCTGGGCGTCAAGCCCCTGTACCTGTCGCGCAATGGCGAGCGCCTGCGCTTCGCATCGACCTTGCCGGCGCTGCTCAAGGGCGGCGATATCGACCCGGTGATCGACCCGGTGGCGCTCAATCACTACCTGAACTTCCACGCCGTGGTACCCGCGCCGCGCACCCTGCTGGCCAATGTGCAGAAGCTCGAGCCCGGCACCTGGATGCGCATTGACCGCCATGGCGAAGTCGAGCGCCAGACCTGGTGGCAGTTGCACTACGGCCCGAACCCTGACGAACGCGAACTCGACCTGGAGGGTTGGACCACCCGCGTGCTCGACGCCACCCGCGATGCCGTGGCCATCCGTCAGCGCGCGGCGGTGGATGTCGGCGTGCTGCTCTCCGGCGGAGTCGATTCCAGCCTGCTGGTCGGCCTGTTGCGCGAGGCCGGGGTAGACGACCTGTCGACCTTTTCCATCGGCTTCGAGGACGCCGGCGGCGAACGCGGCGACGAGTTCCAGTACTCCGACCTGATCGCCCGGCACTACGGCACCCGCCACCACCAGTTGCGCATCGCCGAGCACGAGATCATCGAACAACTGCCGGCGGCATTTCGCGCCATGAGCGAACCGATGGTCAGCCACGACTGCATCGCCTTCTACCTGCTGTCCCGGGAAGTGGCCAAGCATTGCAAGGGTGTGCAGAGCGGCCAGGGCGCCGACGAACTGTTCGCCGGCTACCACTGGTACCCGCAGGTCGATGGCGCCGAGGATGCCTTCGCGGCCTATCGCGAGGCTTTCTTCGACCGCAGCCACGCCGAGTACCGCGCCACCGTGCAGGCGCCCTGGCGTCTGGATACCGACGCGGCCGGCGACTTCGTGCGCGAGCACTTCGCCCGCCCCGGCGCGCCGGACGCGGTGGACAAGGCGCTTCGCCTGGACAGCACGGTGATGCTGGTGGACGACCCGGTCAAGCGGGTCGACAACATGACCATGGCCTGGGGCCTGGAGGCGCGCACGCCGTTCCTCGACTACCGTCTGGTGGAACTGTCGGCGCGCATCCCGTCGCGCTTCAAACTGCCTGATGGCGGCAAGCAAGTGCTCAAGCAGGCGGCGCGGCGGGTCATCCCCCACGAGGTGATCGACCGCAAGAAGGGCTACTTCCCGGTACCCGGCCTCAAGCACCTGGAAGGCGCAACCCTGGGCTGGGTGCGCGAGCTGTTGACCGACCCGAGCCAGGATCGCGGCCTGTTCGACCCGGCCATGCTCGACCGCCTGCTGAGCAACCCGCACGGCCAGCTCACGCCGCTGCGCGGCTCCAAGCTGTGGCAGCTGGCGGCCCTGAACCTGTGGCTCAGCGAACAAGGAATCTGACCGATGAAAGCCCACGAGATCGCCTACGGCCAGCGTTTGCTGCGTGGCCAGGCGCCGTCCTACGAGCGCCTGCAGGCGCGCCTGGCCGGTGATGGCAGCGAGCCTCACGACCGGCCACGGGCGCTGCACTGTGGCTGGGGGCGGCTGCTGATCGGGCATACCTACCCCGATCCGCTCAGCCTGGCCGAAGACCTGCTGCAGGAGCAGGCGGGCGAGCGCGACATCGCGCTGTATGTCGCGGCGCCTCAGCAGGTGCTGGCCCAGGCCCCGCAACAACTGTTCCTCGACCCCTCCGACACCTTGCGCCTGTGGTTCACCGACTACCGCCCCGCGCAACGGGTGTTCCGCGGCTTCCGCATCCGCCGGGCGCAGGGCCCGGCGGACTGGCAGGCAATCAACACGTTGTACCAGGCCCGTGGCATGCTGCCGGTCGACCCCGAGCTGCTCACCCCGCGCGAGCTCGGCGGGCCGGTGTACTGGCTGGCCGAGGACGAGGACAGCCAGGCGGTGATCGGCAGCGTCATGGGCCTGGACCACAGCAAGGCCTTCGACGATCCCGAGCACGGCTGCAGCCTGTGGTGCCTGGCGGTGGACCCGCAGTGCACGCGGCCCGGCGTCGGCGAAGTGCTGGTACGCCACCTCATAGAGCACTTCATGAGCCGCGGCCTGGCCTGCCTCGACCTGTCGGTGTTGCACGACAACCGCCAGGCCAAACGGCTGTACAAGAAGCTCGGCTTTCGCAACCTGCCGACCTTCGCCATCAAGCGCAAGAACGGCATCAACCAGCAACTGTTCCTCGGCCCTGGCCCCGAGGCGACGCTCAACCCCTATGCGCGGATCATCGTCGACGAAGCGCTGCGGCGCGGCATCGAGGTGCAGGTCGACGATGCCGCCAGCGGCCTGTTCACCCTCAGCCTGGGCGGGCGGCGGATCCGCTGTCGCGAATCGTTGAGCGACCTGACCAGCGCCGTGACCATGACCCTGTGCCAGGACAAGCGCCTGACCCGCCACGCCCTGCACAATGCCGGGCTGCAGGTGCCGGCGCAACAGCTGGCGGGCAATGCCGACGACAACCTGGCGTTTCTCGACGAGCATGGCGCGGTGGTGGTCAAGCCGGTTGATGGCGAGCAGGGCCAAGGGGTGGCGGTCAACCTCACGACGATCGATGAAGTCAGCCATGCCGTGGAGCAGGCCAGGCGCTTCGACAGCCGTGTGCTGCTGGAGAGCTTCCATGCCGGCTGCGACCTGCGCATCGTGGTGATCGGCTTCGAAGTGGTGGCGGCAGCGATCCGTCACCCGGCGCAGGTGGTCGGCGACGGCAAGCACAGCATCCGTGCGCTGATCGAAGCGCAGAGCCGTCGGCGCCAGGCCGCCACGGGCGGCGAGAGCCGCATTCCGCTGGATGACGAAACCGAACGTACGCTCAAAGGCGCGGGCCTGGGTTACGACGACATCCTCCCCGCCGGGCAACGCCTGGCCGTGCGCCGCACCGCCAACCTGCATACCGGCGGCACCCTGGAGGATGTCACCGAACGCCTGCACCCGGTGCTGGCCGACGCCGCCGTGCGCGCCGCCCGCGCCCTGGAGATCCCGGTGGTCGGCCTGGACTTCATGGTCCGCGATGCCGAGCACCCGGACTACGTGATCATCGAAGCCAATGAGCGCGCCGGGCTGGCCAATCATGAGCCGCAACCGACGGCCGAGCGCTTCGTCGACTTGTTGTTCCCGCATAGCCGGGCTTTGGCCTGAAATCCATCGCGGGGCAAGCCCGCTCCCACGTGATTGCGTGGGAGCGGGCTTGCCCCGCGATGAGGCCCTCGAAACGAAGGAGTGATCCTGATGCCTGAGAAACACCCCGAACCCGATCTCGACTACCTCAAACGCGTCCTGCTGGAAATGCTCGCCATCCCCAGCCCCACCGGCTTCACCGACACCATCGTGCGCTACGTTGCCGAGCGCCTGGATGAACTGGGCATCCCCTTCGAGCTGACCCGTCGCGGCACCATCCGCGCCACCCTCAAGGGCCGCCAGAGCTCGCCTGACCGTGCCGTTTCGGCGCACCTGGACACCATCGGCGCCAGCGTTCGCCAGTTGCAGGACAATGGCCGCCTGGCCCTGGCGCCGGTGGGCTGCTGGTCGAGCCGCTTCGCCGAGGGCAGCCGGGTCAGCGTGTTCACCGACACCGGCGTGTACCGCGGCAGCGTACTGCCGCTGATGGCCAGCGGGCACGCCTTCAACACCGCCATCGACCAGATGCCGATCAGCTGGGAGCATGTGGAGGTGCGCCTGGACGCCTACTGCACCACCCGCGCCGACGCCGAAGCACTGGGCATCGCCATCGGCGACTTCGTCGCCTTCGACCCCTTGCCGGAGTTCACCGAAAGCGGCCATATCAGCGCACGCCACCTGGACGACAAGGCCGGTGTCGCTGCGTTGCTGGCGGCGCTCAAGGCCGTGGTCGAAAGTGGCCGGCAGCCACTGATCGACTGCCACCCGCTGTTCACCATCACCGAGGAGACCGGCTCGGGTGCCGCGGCCGCCCTGCCCTGGGATGTCAGCGAATTCGTCGGCATCGACATCGCACCGGTGGCACCGGGACAGGCATCCAGCGAGCACGCGGTGAGTGTGGCGATGCAGGACTCGTCCGGGCCCTACGACTATCACCTGTCGCGCCACCTGCTGAAACTGGCCGGCGACCGCGACCTGCCGGTGCGCCGCGACCTGTTCCGCTATTACTTCAGCGACGCCCACTCGGCGGTGACCGCAGGGCATGATATCCGCACCGCCCTGGTGGCCTTCGGCTGCGATGCCACTCACGGCTATGAGCGCACCCATATCGACAGCCTGGCGGCGCTCAGCCGGCTGCTCGGCGCCTACCTGCTCAGCCCCCCGGTGTTCGCCAGCGACTCGCAGCCGGCCAGTGCGTCTCTGGAGCGCTTCAGCCACCAGCTGGAGCACGATGCGCAGATGGAAAGCGACACCCGGGTGCCGGCGGTGGACAGCCTGGTGGGCAACAAGGGCTGAGAGCAATCTGCAGGAGCGGCGCTACGCCGCTCCTGCACAGGCTTCCTACGCCAATCGACTGCGCATGACAGAGGATTTCACGTAGCATGCGCACATCCCCATCACCACTGCCCAAACCCATGCTGATCCCCCACGACCAACTCGAAAGCGAAACCCTCACCCGCCTGATCGAGGACTTCGTCACCCGCGACGGCACCGACAATGGCGACGACACGCCGCTGGAAACCCGAGTGCTGCGGGTACGCCAGGCGCTGGCCAAGGGGCAGGCGTTCATCCTGTTCGACCTGGAAAGCCAGCAATGCCAGTTGCTGGCCCGGCATGAAGTACCACGGGAACTGCTGGAGTAACGGCTCATCAGGCTCGCTGCTTCTCCAGTTCCAGAGCCTTGATACGTTTGTAGACTTCTACCCGGTGCACCTCCACCTCTCGAGGTGCGCAGATGCCGAAGCGCACCTGGCCGTTCTCCACCGACATCACCTGAATCCTGATGCCCCCATCAATGACGATGACCTCGCCCACTTCACGTCCGATAACCAGCATCTCCGTTGCCTCTCGCTCAAGGGAAAATCGGAGACTGCCTCGCCAGCTTTCGCCTACTCAATCCTTCGCCGCAGAAATAGACATTTCCTACTTGTGAAGGTAAAGAAAGCCTACAGAAAATCTCTGATTAGTTAGCTTTACGTGACTTTGCCCGCATCTTGACCGCCATGTCCGCCATTTCGTCGTATAGCCGCTCTGGTGCCTGGCACTTGAGTTTCCAGGCCTGACGCCCGGCTTCATGGGGAAGGATCAGGAACTCGTCGGCAGCCACCCGCTCATGAATGTACTCGGCGATGTCGGCCGCATTGATCGGCGAGCCTTCCAGCAACTTGCCCACCTGCGCCTTCATCGCCGGATCCGGCCCACGGAACGAGTCGAGCAGGTTGGTCTGGAAGAACGACGGGCACACCACATGCACCGCTACCTCCACCTGGCGCAGCTCCACCAGCAGGCTTTCGGACAGCGCCAGCACACCGGCCTTGGCCACGTTGTAGTTGCTCATGCCCGGCCCCTGCATCAGCGCTGCCATCGAGGCGATGTTGATGATCCGCCCACGGCTGCGTTCGAGCTGTGGCAGGAACGCCTTGCAGCCCTTGACCACGCCCATCAGGTTGACCGCGATCTGCCAGTCCCAGTCTTCCAGGGACAATTCGGCGAAGAAGCCGCCCGAGGCCACCCCGGCGTTGTTGACGATCACATCGATGCCGCCGAACTTTTCCTCGCAGGCCTGGGACAGGGCTGTGAGCTGGCTGTAGTCGCGCACATCGCAGCGCTGGGTGAAGCCGTCGCCTCCGGCCTGGCGCACCAAAGCCAGGGTTTCGCGCAGGCCCGCCTCATTGACGTCTGCCAGGGCCAGCTGCCAGCCCTCGCGGGCCCAGCGCAGGGCAATCTCGCGGCCAAGGCCGGAGCCGGCGCCAGTGATCATCATTCGGTTGAGCATGGTGGAGCGCCTTGAACAGTGGGAATGGGCTGGAGTCTAGCCAGAACTCGCTGGAGGGCGGTGCGGCATCAGGCTGCTGAATAGGTGGACATCGCGCTGTCATGGCACGGGTAGCGAAGATGAGCATTACGCCACGGCGATTGAATTTTTGTGCGAAGCCACTGGTCGGAAACAGTAAGCGGCCAGCAGACCGCCCCAGCCCTTCCATTACGCAAGGACTCCACCATGACCACGATCCTCATCATCATCCTGATCCTGCTGCTGATCGGTGGCTTACCGGTCTTCCCGCATTCGCGCAGTTGGGGCTACGGTCCTTCCGGCATCATCGGCGTGGTGCTGGTGGTGTTGTTGATCCTGTTGTTGCTCGGGCGGATATGACTTCAGCCTGCAACAGACACCTGGAAACGAAGACGCCCCGGCATGCCGGGGCGTCTTCGTTCAGAGTGCTATCTACTCATCAGTGGGAAACCGCCCCGCTGGCGCCCAGCCCCGTCTGCGAGCGGACGAACTGCGGGAAGAACAGCGCACGTTCGTTCTCGGCGGCCTTGGACTTGTCGGTGACCGAGAAGAACCAGATGCCGGCGAAGGCGATGATCATCGAGAACAGTGCCGGGTACTCGTACGGGTAGATGGCTTTCTCATGACCGAGGATCTGCACCCAGATGGTCGGGCCGAGGATCATCAGGCCCACCGCACTGGCCAGGCCCATCCAGCCACCGATCATGGCGCCGCGGGTGGTCAGTTTCTTCCAGTACATCGAAAGCAGCAGCACCGGGAAGTTGCAGCTGGCGGCGATGGAGAAGGCCAAGCCAACCATGAAGGCGATGTTCTGCTTCTCGAACAGGATCCCCAGGCCGATCGCCAGCACGCCCAGGGCGACGGTGGTGATCTTCGACACGCGGATCTCGTCCTTGTCGTTGGCCTTGCCCTTGCGCCAGACGCTGGCGTACAGGTCATGGGACACCGCCGAAGCGCCGGCCAGGGTCAGGCCCGCGACCACCGCGAGGATGGTGGCGAAGGCGACTGCCGAGATGAAGCCGAGGAACACGCTGCCACCTACCGCGTCGGCCAGGTGTACCGCCGCCATGTTGTTGCCGCCGATCAGGGCGCCGGCAGCGTCCTTGAAGTCGGGGTTGGTGCTGACCAGCAGGATCGCGCCGAAGCCGATGATGAAGGTAAGGATGTAGAAGTAACCGATGAAACCGGTGGCGTAGAGCACCGACTTGCGAGCTTCCTTGGCGTCACTGACGGTGAAGAAGCGCATCAGGATGTGCGGCAGGCCGGCGGTGCCGAACATCAGCGCCAGGCCCAGCGAGAACGCCGAGATCGGGTCCTTGACCAGGCCGCCCGGGCTCATGATCGCCTCGCCCTTGGCGTGCACCTTGATCGCCTCGGAGAACAGGGTGTTGAAGTCGAAGCCGACATGCTTCATCACCATCAGTGCCATGAAGCTGGCGCCGGACAGCAGCAGCACCGCCTTGATGATCTGTACCCAGGTGGTGGCCAGCATGCCGCCGAACAGCACGTACAGGCACATCAGGATGCCGACAAGGATCACCGCCACATGGTAGTCCAGGCCGAACAGCAACTCGATGAGCTTGCCGGCCCCGACCATCTGGGCGATCAGGTAGAACGCCACCACCACCAGCGAACCGGAAGCCGACAGGGTGCGGATTTCCTTCTGCCCGAGGCGATACGAGGCCACGTCGGCGAAAGTGTACTTGCCCAGGTTGCGCAGGCGTTCGGCAATCAGGAACAGGATGATCGGCCAGCCAACCAGGAAACCGATGGAGTAGATCAGGCCATCGTAGCCGGAGGTGAACACCAGCGCGGAAATCCCCAGGAACGAGGCTGCCGACATGTAGTCACCGGCGATCGCCAGGCCGTTCTGGAAACCGGTGATCTTGCCGCCGGCGGCATAGTAGTCGGCCGCCGACTTGTTGCGCTTGGAGGCCCAGTAGGTGATACCCAGGGTGAAGGCGACAAAGGCCACGAACATGGCGATGGCAGCAACGTTCAGCGGTTGTTTCTGCACCTCGCCGGTCAGGGCATCGGCGGCCCACACGGCGGGTGCGAAGGCACCGCAGGCCAGGACGGCCAGGGTTTTGGCGTGTCGGATCATTGCTTGGCCTCCTCGAGGATCGCCTTGTTCAACTCGTCGAATTCGCCGTTGGCGCGGCGCACATAGAGCGCGGTGAGCACGAATGCCGAGAGAATCAGGCCGACCCCCAGGGGGATGCCCCAGGTGATCGACGAGCCGGCGCTGAGCTTGGCGCCGAGCAGGTGCGGGCCATAGGCGATGAGGAGGATGAAGGCGCAATAGAGGCCGAGCATGATCGCCGAGAGGATCCAGGCGAAACGCTCGCGCTTAGTGACCAGTTCCTTGAAGCGCGGACTGTTCTGTATCGATTGGTAAATGCTGTCGTTCATTGTTTTTGTCCTAGCAGCACAGATTAGGGAGAACCCGACTCCACTTTATGCTGCCGCTGGACGCCAACCAGACGACCTTAGTCTTAGATGCAACGGTGTTTTGCAAAATTTGCAACAACCGCAAACGCATCGCGGGGCAAGCCCGCTCCCATTGTTCGTGGGAGCGGCGGTTCGCCGATGCGACTTGCCCCGCGATTCGACCAGCGCTTACTTGCCGGTCCACTCCTTGACCCGCTCCGGATGCTTGGCCACCCAGTCCTTGGCTGCAGCCTCCGGCTTGGCGCCTTCCTGGATCGCCAGCATCACCTCGCCGATCTCATCCTTGGACTGCCACTGGAACTTCTTGAGGAACTCGGCCACTTCCGGGGCCTTGCTCGCCAGTTCCTTGCTGCCGATGCTGTTGACGGTCTCGGCAGCGCCATACACGCCTTTCGGATCCTCGAGGAACTTCAGCTTCCATTTGGCGAACATCCAGTGCGGCACCCAGCCGGTCACGGCGATCGACTGTTGCTTGGCGTAGGAGCGGCCCAGTTCCGCGGTCATCGCCGCGCCGGAACTGGCGGTCAGCTTGTAACCGGTCAAGCCGTAGTCCTTGATGGCCTGATCGGTCTTGAGCATGACCCCCGAGCCGGCATCGATACCGACGATCTTCTGCTTGAAGCTCTGATCGGTCTTGAGATCTTCGATACTGTTGGCCTTGACGTATTCAGGGACGATCAGGCCGATCTTGGCGTCCTTGAAGTTGGGGCCGTAGTCGACCACGTTGTCCTTGTTCTTGGTCCAGTACTCGCCATGGGTCACCGGCAGCCAGGCCGAGAGCATGGCGTCGAGCTTGCCGGTGGCCACGCCCTGCCACATGATGCCGGTGGCCACGGCCTGCAGCTTCACGTCATAGCCGAGTTTCTGCCTGATCACTTCGGCGGCCACGTTGGTGGTGGCGACGCTGTCGGACCAGCCATCCACGTAACCGATGCTGACTTCCTTGGCCATCGCCTGCGCAGTACTCATGGCCAAAACCAGGGCGGTGCCCACGCCCAGGAAACGTCGCATTCTTGTAATAGTCGCCATCAAAGCATCCCTCGTCAGGTCTTGGAGATTGCATCATCGACTTGCCGGCACCTGCGACCTGCTCTGTCAGCGACCTTCAGCGAGCGATCAGCGACAGCACTGTGCCATTAGCGCCATGCGAGCATGGCGGTCTGCGCGATCCTTGCATGCCAAACGCTTGGCGCCGGGCTACTATCACTGGCCTTTGGGGCTGCTGTGCGGCCCCAGTTCCCGAATACGACGATGGACCGCCCGATGTTGCGCACGATCTACCTGCTCGCCAGCCTGCTCGCCTTTCTATGTCTGACAGCCCTCTGGTATGGGCTGGGCAAGCCGGTGCACCTGCCCGACGCCGCCAGCCCTGCGCACAAGCTGCAGTGCGCCTCGTACACCCCGTTCGACAAGGACCAGTCTCCCTTCGACCAGCCGTTCCGGCTGCGCCCGGCGCGCATGGACGCCGACCTGGCGTTGCTCAGCGAACGTTTCCAGTGCATCCGCACCTATTCGATGACGGGTCTCGAGGCGATCCCGGCGCTGGCGCGCAAGCACGGGCTGAAGGTGATGCTCGGCGCCTGGGTCAACGCCAACCCTGTGGACACCGACAAGGAAGTCGAGCTGCTGATCGCCGCGGCCAACGCCAACCCCGACGTGGTCAGCGCGGTGATCGTCGGCAACGAGGCGCTGCTGCGCAAGGAAGTCACGGGCGAGCGCCTGGCCGGCCTGATCGACAAGGTCAAGCGCCAGGTCAGTGTGCCTGTGACCTACGCCGATGTCTGGGAGTTCTGGCTGCAGCATCCGCAGATTGCACCGGCGGTGGATTTCCTGACCATCCACTTGCTGCCCTACTGGGAAGACGACCCTCGCGGCATCGATGCGGCGCTGGCCCATGTCACCGAGGTGCGCCAGGTGTTCGGCAACCGCTTTGCGCCCAAGGACATCCTGATCGGCGAGACCGGCTGGCCCAGCGAGGGCCGCCAGCGCGAAACCGCCGAGCCGAGCCGGGTCAACGAAGCACGCTTTATCCGCGGCTTCGTTGCCCTGGCTGAAGCCAACGGTTGGCGCTACAACCTGATCGAAGCCTTCGACCAGCCGTGGAAGCGCGCCAGCGAAGGCGCCGTGGGCGGCTACTGGGGACTGTACGACGCCGACCGTCAGGACAAGGGCGTGCTCGAAGGTCCGGTGAGCAACCTGGCACTCTGGCCACAATGGTTGCTGGCCAGCGTGATCCTGATGCTGGCGGCCCTGGCCCTGGCCGGGCGCCCGGCCGACCAGCGCGCCGCTCTGCTGTTGCCGTTGCTCGCGGCCCTGGGCGCTGGCTGCCTGGGGCTGTGGGGTGAGCTGATGCGCACCAATGCCCGCTTTGCCGGCGAATGGCTGTGGACGTTTGCCCTGGTCGGCCTGAACCTGCTGGTGCTGGCCCACAGCGCGTTGGCGCTGGCCCGCCGTGACGGCTGGCGTCAGCGGCTGTTCGCCTGGTTCGAGAAGCACGCGGGCACAGGGTTGCTGGCGGCAGGGTTCGCGGCAGCGGTGAGCATGCTGGCGATGGTGTTCGACCCGCGCTATCGCAGTTTCCCCAGCGCGGCATTGCTGCTGCCGGCAGTGGTCTATCTGTTGCGACCGGTACCGGCGCGGCGAGCGGAGGTGGCGCTGCTGGCCTTCATCGTGGGTGCCGGGGTGGCGCCGCAGTTGTTCCGCGAAGGGCTGCAGAACCCGCAGGCGTGGGGCTGGGCGGTGGTCAGCGTATTGATGGTCGGAGCGTTGTGGCGCAGCCTGAGGTTGCGCCCGGCGTGAAACCGAGCGCGAGGACTTCTTCCTCGATTCGCCGGCAAGCCGACTCCCACAGAAAAGCGCGTCAGACCTTGTGGGAGCCGGCTTGCCGGCGATGGGCCGCCCAACGGCTGCTCATTTACCGTACCAGCCGCAACCCCGCCAGGACCAACGCAAACACCGCGATGCTCGCGGTATACAGCACCAGCGCCGGAACCCCGAGCGCCAACGCCAGCACCGCCAGCCACCAGCCGCCCCGCCCCGGCAACAACTGACAGACCAGCGCCAGGCCCAATGCCCCCCAGGCCATGACCTGGAAATGAATTCCCAGCCCGAGCAACGATCGCGCCTGGCATTGCCAGATGTCCCCTGGCGCACTGCACAACCCGACCCAACGGGCATCCTCCATCAACCCATAACGCACGCCATAGCTGGCCGCCAGCCACAGGAGCAGGCCCACCAGCAGGACAAAGAGTGGCCAGGTACGAGACATCCGGTTCTCCAACAGCGGTAATGGAAACGCTGCATGATCCCTCACAGGGGCGCTGAAAGGCAAAATCATGGCCCCGCAGCTATGTTGCACAAGACAAACGTTGGCTGGCGCGGCAACATCTGGTGCGACGAACGACAGGGCGACGGGCAACTTTGTCCAGCCTGTCGTGGTCCTAGCCTGCGTAATGCACGACCTTGCGTTTTCCCTGGGGGACTTCATGCTTCGATCTTTGCGTCTCGCCGCCCTGCTAGGTGGCCTGCTCATGGCGGCGGCCGCCTCGGCGCGGGATATTGATGCCGCGAGCTACGGTTACCCGTTGACCAACCCGTTCGAGGCGACCATCGCCACCACGCCGCCGGAACAGCGCCCGACGCTGCCCAGCGACGATGACATCGACCAGGCCGACTACAGCCTCACTCTGCGCCCGGAACGCGAGTTCACCCTGCCCGATAATTTCTGGTCGGTGAAGAAACTGCGTTACCGCCTGGCCAAGCAAGACCACGAAGCGCCGCTGATCTTCCTGATCGCCGGCACCGGCGCGCCCTACTCCAGCAGCATCAACGAGTACCTGAAGAAGCTGTTCTACCAAGCCGGCTACCATGTGGTGCAGCTGTCCTCGCCCACCAGCTGGGACTTCATGAGCGCCGCCTCGCGCTTCGCCACCCCCGGGGTGTCGAGCGAGGACGCCAAGGACTTGTACCGGGTCATGCAGGCGGTACGCGCCCAACAGGCACGCCTGCCGGTGAGCGAGTATTACCTGACAGGCTACAGCCTGGGTGCGCTGGACGCGGCGTTCGTCAGCAAGCTCGACGAAACCCGCCAGAGCTTCAAATTCAAGCGTGTGCTGCTGCTCAACCCGCCAGTCAACCTGTACACCTCGATCACCAACCTGGACAAGCTGGTACAGACCCGGGTCAAGGGCATCGACCGCAGCACCACCTTCTATGAACTGATGCTGGAAAAGCTCACCCGCTACTTCCAGGACAAAGGCTACATCGACCTCAACGATGCGTTGCTCTACGACTTCCAGAAGTCGCGCCAGCACCTGTCCAACGAGCAGATGGCCATGCTCATCGGCACCTCGTTCCGCTTCTCGGCCGCCGACATCGCCTTCACCTCCGACCTGATCAACCGTCGTGGGCTGATCATTCCGCCGAAGTTTCCGATCACCGAGGGCAGCAGCCTGGAGCCCTTCTTCAAACGCGCCCTGCAATGCGACTTCGACTGCTACCTGACCGAGCAGGTGATCCCCATGTGGCGTGCGCGCACCGACGGCAACAGCCTGCTGCAACTGGTCGACCAGGTGAGCCTGTACGCGCTGGAGGACTATCTGCGCGACAACCCGAAGATCGCCGTGATGCACAACGCCGACGACGTGATCCTCGGCCCCGGCGACATCGGCTTCCTGCGCCGGGTGTTCGGCGAACGCCTGACGCTCTACCCCCATGGCGGCCATTGCGGCAACCTCAACTACCGCGTCAACAGCGACGCCATGCTGGAGTTCTTCCGTGGTTAACAGACTGCTGCTCGTCACCGCCCTGCTCGCCAGCGGCTGCGCCCTGGCCGAGGAAGTCGCGCCGCGTGCCAGCGTGGTGGAGGCCGACAAGACCGAAACCCTCACCGTGGAGGCCGACGGCTTCGTCGATCCACTGCGCGAGCTCAAGTTCAACCCCGGCCTGGACCAGCGCGAGTTCGAACGCTCGACCCTGGCCGCGCTGAACATCTACGACCCCCTGGAGTCGCTGAACCGGCGCATCTACCACTTCAACTACCGCTTCGACCAGTGGGTGTTCCTGCCGGTGGTCGACGGCTACCGCTACGTCACACCCGGCCTCGTGCGCACCGGGGTGAGCAACTTCTTCAACAACCTGGGCGACGTGCCCAATCTGTTCAACAGCGTGCTGCAGCTCAAGCCCAAGCGTTCAGCGGAAATCACCGCGCGGCTGATGTTCAACACCATCATCGGTGTCGGTGGCCTATGGGACCCGGCGACCAAGATGGGCCTGCCTCGGCAGAGCGAGGACTTCGGCCAGACACTGGGCTTCTACGGGGTGCCGGACGGGCCATACCTGATGCTGCCGATCCTCGGGCCGTCGAACCTGCGCGACACCACCGGGCTGGTGGTGGACTATGTGGGGGAGAAGGAAATCAACTACCTGAACGTGCCCGACACCGCCAGCGACCACCCGGAACTCACCGTGCTGCGGGCAGTGGACAAGCGCTACACCACCAACTTCCGTTACGGGCAGACCAACTCGCCGTTCGAGTACGAGAAGCTGCGATACGTGTATACCCAGGCGCGCAAGTTGCAGATCGCCGAGTGAACAGGGGCCGCTGCGCGGCCCTTTCGCCGCGGTTCGTCGCCACGACAAGCCGGCTCCCACAGAGACAATGCATCCCTTGAGGCCAATGCAGTAGCTGTGAGCGCCGGTATAGGAAACCTCAAATCCCCAGGAACTGGCACAGCTCCCGCTTCTTGGCCAAGGCGTCATTGCGCCCCAACTCGATCAGTTCGCTGCAATAGCTCGCCTCGAACAGCAGGTAGCTCAGCACCCCTGCCCCGCTGGTCTTGGTCGCCCCCGGCCCGCGCAGGAACAGCCTCAGCGCCGCCGGCAGCTCGCGGCGATGACGGGCGGCAATCTCGTCCAGCGGCTGGCTGGGCGCCACCACCAGTACCTCGATCGGCGCCAGCCCCAGGCGCCGGGCGTCCAGGTGCGCCGGCAGCAGGTGGCTGAGGTGATTGAGCCGCTGCAGCAACTCGATATCGTCCTCGAGGCTGTCGATGAAGGTGCTGTTGAGCATATGTCCGCCGATCTGCGCCAGGCTCGGTTGCTGGCCGCTGAACACGCGCTGGGTCGGCAAGGGCGGCGAGGGTCGCTGAGGGTTGCCGCTGACCCCGACCACCAGCACGCGACTGGCCCCCAGGTGCAGCGCCGGGCTGATCGGCGCCGGCTGGCGCACCGCGCCGTCACCGAAGTACTCCTCGCCCAGGCGCACCGGCGCGAACAGCAAAGGAATCGCCGAGCTGGCCAGCAGGTGGTCGATGGTCAGCGGCGTGGGCATGCCGATGCGGCGGTGGCGCAACCAGGGTTCGATGGTGTCGCGGCCCTGGTAGAAGGTCACCGCCTGGCCGGACTCGTAGCCGAACGCGGTCACGGCGATGGCGCGCAACTGATTGGCCGCCAGTGAGTGAGCGATGCCGTCCAGGTCCAGATGCTCGTGCAACAGGCGGCGCAATGGGCGGCTGTCGAGCAGTGCCACCGGCACCTGGCCGCCGAGCCCCAGCAGGCTGTGGCCAACGAAGCGGCTGGCCTGGCGGATCACGCCTGGCCAGTCGCTGCGCAGCACCAGGTGGCTGCGAAAGTTCTGCCAGAATGCCGTCAGTTGCTCCACCGACTCGGCGAAGCGGGTGGCGCCGCTGGCCAGCTTGACCGCGTTGATCGCGCCGGCCGAGGTGCCGACGATCACCGGAAAAGGATTGGCGGCGCCCGGTGGCAGCAGTTCGGCAATGCCGGCCAGCACGCCGACCTGGTAGGCGGCGCGGGCACCGCCGCCGGAGAGGATCAGGCCGGTGGTTGAGGTCATGCATCCTTCCTGGAGTCAGTGGTTGCCAGTACCGGCCCTGTCGCGGGGCAAGCCCGCTCCCTAACGCTTTTTCTTGTCGTACAGCCGTGGTTCGCCTTCAGGCCGCGATTTGAAGCGCCGATGCGCCCACAGGTACTGCTCCGGGCACTCGCGCAGCACACCCTCGACCCACTGGTTGATGCGCAGGCAGTCGGCCTCCTCGGTTTCGCCGGGGAAGTCCGCGAGCGGCGGATGCACCACCAGGCGATAGCCGCTGCCATCTTCCAGGCGCTTCTGGGTGAACGGAATCACCCGCGCCTTGCCCAGCCGGGCGAACTTGGTGGTGGCAGTGACGGTGGCAGCAGGAATACCGAACAGCGGCACGAAGATGCTTTGCTTGAGGCCGTAGTCCTGATCCGGCGCGTACCAGATCGCCCGCCCCTTGCGCAGCAGCTTGAGCATGCCGCGCACGTCGTCGCGCTCCACCGCCAGCGAGTCGGCGTTGTGGCGCTCGCGGCCGCGGCGCTGGATGAAGTCGAACACCGGGTTGCCATGTTCGCGGTACATGCCGTCGATGGTATGCACCTGGCCCAGCAAGGCAGCGCCGATCTCCAGGGTGGTGAAGTGCACGGCCATGAGAATGGCCCCCTCTCCTTCACGCTGGGCGGCCTGCAGGTGCTCGATGCCCTCGATGTGGGCCAGGCGCGCCAGTCGGGCCTTTGGCCACCACCAGCTCATGGCCATCTCGAAGAAGGCGATGCCGGTGGAGGCAAAGTTTTCCTTGAGCAGGCGCTGCCGTTCGTCGCCGGACAGCGCCGGGAAGCACAGCTCCAGGTTGCGCGCGGCGATACGCCGGCGCTCACCCGCCAGCCGGTACATCACCGCGCCCAGGGCGCGCCCCAGCCCCAGCAAAGCCCGGTACGGCAGCTGGGCGACCAGCCACAGCAGGCCCAGGCCCAGCCACAGCCCCCAGAATCGCGGGTGAAGGAAAGAGGATCGAAAACGCGGGCGTTCCATTGAAGCTTCCGGCAAGACATGAGCCCGGCATTCTACATCGGTTGCGGGCAAACGGTCTTATCGCTATAAGTCAGGGCACTTTTTTCGCAACAAGCCGTCTATGCAGACCATGAGCCCCAACCCGACACCCGATAACGCCCCCGTGTTCCAGCTCAAGGGCAGCATGCTTGCCATCACCGTGCTGGAACTGGCGCGCAACGACCTCGAATCCCTCGACCGCCAGCTGGCGGCGAAGGTCGCGCAGGCGCCGAATTTCTTCAGCAACACACCGTTGGTGCTGGCCCTGGACAAGCTGCCCCATGACGAAAGCGCCATTGACCTGCCCGGATTGATGCGCGTGTGCCGTCACCATGGCCTGCGCACCCTGGCGATCCGCGCCAGCCGCATCGAGGACATCGCCGCCGCGATCGCCATCGACCTGCCGGTGCTGCCGCCGTCCGGCGCCCGCGAACGGCCGCTCGAGCCGGAGCCCGAGGTGAAGAAGCCCGAGCCCGCGCCAGCGCCGCCAGCTGCGCCGGCCGAACCCGAAGTTCGCCCGACGCGGATCATCACCTCGACGGTGCGCGGCGGCCAGCAGATCTACGCCCAGGGCGGCGACCTGGTGGTGACCGGCTCGGTCAGCCCCGGCGCGGAACTTCTCGCCGATGGCAACATCCATGTGTACGGCGCCATGCGCGGCCGTGCCCTGGCCGGCATCAAAGGCAATACCAAGGCGCGCATCTTCTGCCTGCAGATGACCGCAGAAATGGTCTCCATCGCCGGCCAGTACAAAGTGTGCGAAGACCTGCGCCGCGACCCGCTGTGGGGTTCGGGCGTACAAGTCAGCCTGTCCGGCGACGTGTTGAACATAACCCGTCTTTAACGGATACTTGCCGGCATTTTTAGCGCAACTTTTTCCCGTTGCCGTTTTTTGTATTTGCAGGGACGTCTGTCCCGAATTATTTAGGGGTGAAACACCTTGGCCAAGATTCTCGTGGTTACTTCCGGCAAGGGGGGTGTGGGCAAGACCACCACCAGCGCCGCCATCGGTACCGGCCTCGCACTGCGCGGGCACAAGACGGTCATCGTCGACTTCGACGTCGGCCTGCGTAACCTCGACCTGATCATGGGCTGCGAACGCCGCGTGGTGTACGACTTCGTCAACGTGGTCAACGGCGAGGCCAACCTGCAGCAGGCCCTGATCAAGGACAAGCGCCTGGAAAACCTGTTCGTGCTGGCCGCCAGCCAGACCCGCGACAAGGACGCGCTGACCAAGGAAGGCGTCGAAAAGGTATTGATGGAGCTCAAGGACCAGTTCGACTTCGTGGTCTGCGACTCGCCGGCCGGTATCGAGAAAGGTGCGCACCTGGCGATGTACTTCGCCGACGAAGCCATCGTCGTGACCAACCCGGAAGTCTCGTCGGTACGTGACTCCGACCGCATGATCGGCCTGCTGTCGAGCAAGTCGCGCCGTGCGGAACAGGGCGAAGACCCGATCAAGGAACACCTGCTGATCACCCGCTACCACCCCGAGCGCGTCGAAAAGGGCGAAATGCTTGGCGTCGAGGACGTCAAGGAAATCCTTTCGGTCGAACTGCTGGGTGTCATCCCCGAATCCCAAGCCGTGCTGAAGGCCTCCAACCAGGGTATCCCGGTCATCCTCGATGACCAGAGCGATGCCGGCCAGGCGTACAGCGACACCGTCGACCGCCTGCTGGGCAAGCCCAAGCCACTGCGGTTCATCGAAGTGCCGAAGCAAGGATTCTTCGCGCGCCTGTTTGGAGGCAAATAAACCATGAACCTTTTTGACTTCTTTCGTGGCAGACAGAAACAGAGCAGCGCGTCGGTAGCGAAAGAGCGTCTACAGATCATCGTGGCGCACGAGCGTGGCCAACGCAGCACCCCGGACTACCTGCCTGCCTTGCAGAAGGAGCTGGTCGAGGTGATCCGCAAGTACGTCAACATCGGCAACGACGACGTACAGATCGAACTGGAAAACCAGGGCAGCTGCTCGATTCTGGAACTGAACATCACCCTGCCTGATCGCTGATCGCGCAGCTGGGTGTAATCATTGGGGCTGCTTTGCAGCCCATCGCCGGCAAGCCGGCTCCCACAGACAACGCGGGATCCTGTGGGAGCCGGCTTACCGGCGATGGGCCGCAAGGCGGCCCCAGTGCTTTCCGCCATTTCACCGAGACCTAGCAATGCCGCTGTCGAACATCCAGATCCTTCACGAAGACGCCGCCGTCCTGGTGATCAACAAGCCGACCCTGCTGTTGTCGGTGCCGGGCCGCGCCGAGGACAACAAGGACTGCCTGATCACCCGCCTGCAGGAAAACGGCTACCCGGAAGCCCTGATCGTCCACCGCCTGGACTGGGAAACCTCGGGGATCATCCTGCTCGCCCGCGACGCCGACAGCCACCGCGAACTGTCACGCCAGTTCCACGACCGCGAGACCGAAAAGGCCTATACCGCGCTGTGCTGGGGCCAGCCCGCGCTCGACAGCGGCAGCATCGACCTGCCCCTGCGTTACGACCCGCCGACCAAGCCGCGCCACGTGGTCGACCATGAGCAGGGCAAGCATGCCCTGACCTTCTGGCGCATCGTCGAGCGCTGCGGCGATCACTGCCGGGTCGAACTGACGCCGATCACCGGGCGCTCGCACCAGCTGCGCGTGCACATGCTGTCGATCGGCCATCCGCTGCTCGGCGACCGGCTGTACGCCAACCCCGAGGCGCTGGCGGCCCATGAGCGGCTGTGCCTGCATGCCTCGATGCTGAGCTTCACCCATCCGGTGTCTGGCGAACGCCTGAAATTCGAGTGTCCGGCGCCGTTCTGAGACTCGGGCCCCATCGCGGGGCAAGCTTGCTCCCACGCTTCGCGATAGGGCTGACACAATTTTTCGAGCATTTACGCTAAACTCGCGCCACTGCTGTCTGGAGTGACTTATGCGCGATGCCCTGAACGCCGGCCTGATCGAATTCCTCAAGGCCTCCCCGACGCCCTTCCACGCCACCGCCAGCCTCGCGCAACGCCTCGAGGCCGCCGGCTACCAGCGCCTGGACGAGCGCGACAGCTGGGCCACTACGCCTGGTGGTCGCTACTACGTGACCCGTAACGATTCCTCGATCATCGCCATCAAGCTCGGCAAGCATTCGCCGCTGATCGGCGGTATCCGCATGGTCGGCGCCCACACCGACAGCCCATGCCTGCGGGTCAAGCCGCAGCCCGAGCTGCAGCGCCAGGGCTTCCTGCAACTGGGCGTTGAAGTCTATGGCGGCGCCCTGCTAGCCCCTTGGTTCGACCGCGACCTGTCGCTGGCCGGCCGGGTCACCTTCCGCCGTGACGGCAAGGTGGAAAGCCAGCTGATCGATTTCAAGCTGCCGATCGCGGTGATCCCCAACCTGGCGATCCATCTCAACCGCACCGCCAACGAAGGCTGGCAGATCAACCCGCAGACCGAGCTGCCACCGATCCTGGCACAGGTCGCCGGCGACGAGCGCATCGACTTCCGCGCCCTGCTCACCGAGCAGCTGGCCCGCGAGCATGACCTCAACGCCGACGTGGTGCTGGATTACGAGCTGAGCTTCTACGACACCCAGGACGCCGCGTTGATCGGCCTGAACGGCGACTTCATCGCCGCCGCCCGCCTGGACAACCTGCTGTCGTGCTACGCCGGCCTGCAGGCGCTGCTGAACGCCGAAGGCGACGAGACCTGCGTACTGGTGTGCAACGACCACGAGGAAGTCGGCTCCTGCTCGGCCTGCGGCGCCGATGGCCCGATGCTCGAGCAGACCCTGCAACGCCTGCTGCCCGATGGCGACGACTATGTGCGCACCATCCAGCGCTCGCTGATGGTCTCGGCCGACAATGCCCACGGCGTGCACCCCAACTACGCCGACAAGCACGACGGCAACCACGGGCCCAAGCTCAATGCCGGCCCGGTGATCAAGGTCAACAACAACCAGCGCTACGCCACCAACAGCGAAACCGCAGGATTCTTCCGCCACCTGTGCATGGCCGAGGAAGTACCGGTGCAGAGCTTCGTGGTGCGCAGCGACATGGGCTGCGGCTCGACCATCGGCCCGATCACCGCCAGCCACCTGGGCGTGCGCACGGTGGATATCGGCCTGCCGACCTTCGCCATGCACTCGATCCGCGAGCTGTGCGGCAGCCATGACCTGGCCCACCTGGTGAAGGTGCTCGGCGCCTTCTACCGCAGCCGCGAACTGCCCTGACGGCCAACCCGCTCCCACGCGCCCCCGTGGGAGCGGCGGTGCGACTTGCCCACCGCCTGCCCCCGGTCAATCCGCCTCGCTTGCAAAGCGCTATGCTTGATACATGGCCCCCAAAACAGAAGGATGCTGTCCATGTCATCGCCGTTCCTGTCCCTGTTCGTGCCGGTGTTCCTGTTCCTGATGCTGCTGACCATCGGTTTCAGCCTGCGCGAGCGCAATGTCGGCGTGCTGATGATGTGGATCGGCACCCTCGGCATTTTCGGCCTCACCTGCTGGAAGATCCTCGAGAAACTGCCGTCGTAAACCTCTACACTCGGGCAAACGTTTGACCTGAGGTAGATTTCCCGGTGCCAGCCCTCCTGCGTTGCATCACGCTGCTGTTCCTGTTGCTCGCCACCCCAGCGCATGCCGCCGGCCTGCCCGGCCTGCTCGGTTCCAGCACGCCCGCCCAGCCCGAGGCCAGCGAGCCCTTGGGCAAGTCCCTGGACGAGGTGATCAAGAACCTGGAAAACGACCAGCAACGCGCCAAGCTGCTGGCCGACCTGAAAAAGCTGCGCGACGCCACCCGGCAATCGCAACCCACCGTCGAACAGGGCGTGCTCGGCCTGATCGGCGGTGCCCTGCATGATTTCGAGAAACAGTTCAGCGGCGATGCCAGCCCGTTCAAGCGCTGGTCGCTGGAAATCGACCAGGCCCAGGACGAATTGGCCGCACTGGTGGTGCCGGTGCATCAATGGCCGGCGATCCTGTTCGGCTTCGCCGGAGTCATCCTGGTCTGGGGCCTGCTGGCCTATGCCTTCAACTGGATCGGCCACCGTGTGCGCCTGCGTTTCGGCCTGACCGAAGACCTGCCGCAGCACCCGCGGACCTGGGACCTGGTGCGCTTTGCCCTGCGCAAGCTGGGCCCATGGCTGGTGGCGCTGGTGTTCACCGTGTACCTGAGCTTCGCCCTGCCCTCCTCGCTGGGCAAGTCGATGGCCATGGTGCTGGCCTACGCGCTGGTGGTCGGCACCCTGTTCTCGGCGATCTGCGTGATTGCCTTCTCGCTGCTCGATGGCCCACATCGCCACCGTGCCCTTCACATTCTGCGGCACCAGGCGTTCCGCCCGCTGTGGCTGATCGGCAGCTTCGCCGCGTTCGGCGAGGCGATGAGCGACCCACGCCTGACCACCGCGCTGGGCAGCCACCTGGCCCACGCCCTGGCAACCCTGGCCAATGTGATCGCCGCGCTGTGCACCGGGCTGTTCATCCTGCGCTTCCGCCGCCCGATCGCCCACCTGATTCGCAACCAGCCCCTGTCACGGCGCCTGACCCGGCGCACCCTGAGCGACACCATCGAACTGCTCGGCAGCTTCTGGTATATCCCGGCGCTGATCCTGGTGGCAATTTCGCTGTTCGCCACCTTCGTCTCCGCCGGCGACACCAGCACCGCCCTGCGCCAGTCGCTGATGTGCACGGTGCTGGTGGTGGTGTGCATGGTGCTCAATGGCCTGGTCCGCCGCCATGCCGCCAAGCCCAGGCGCGCCAACAAGCGCCAGGCGGTCTACACCGAACGCCTGCGCAACTTCGGCTATGTCCTGGTGCACCTGTTCATCTGGCTGCTGTTCATCGAACTGGGCCTGCGTGTATGGGGCCACTCGATGATCAGCTTCGCCGAGGGTGACGGCCATGAAGTCAGCCTGCGCCTGCTGGGCCTGGCCGGCACGCTGATCGTCGCCTGGCTGGTGTGGATCCTCGCCGACACCGCCGTGCACCATGCCCTGGTGCATTCGCGGCGCGGGCTGGCCAACGCCCGTGCGCAGACCATGATGCCGCTGATCCGCAACGTGATGTTCGTGGTGATCGTCATCATCGCGGTGATCGTCGCCCTGGCCAACATGGGCATGAACGTCACCCCGCTGCTGGCCGGTGCCGGTGTCATCGGCCTGGCCATCGGTTTCGGCGCCCAGTCGCTGGTGGCCGACCTGATCACCGGCCTGTTCATCATCATCGAGGACTCGCTGGCCATCGACGACTACGTCGATGTCGGCGGCCACCTGGGCACGGTCGAGGGCCTGACCATCCGCACCGTGCGCCTGCGCGACATCGATGGCATCGTGCACACCATTCCGTTCAGCGAGATCAAGAGCATCAAGAACTACTCCCGCGAGTTCGGCTACGCGATCTTCCGTGTGGCCATCCCGCACAGCATGAACATCGACCAGGCCATCACCCTGATCCGCGAAGTGGGCCAGAAGCTGCGCAATGATCCGCTGATGCGCCGCAACATCTGGTCGCCGCTGGAGTTGCAGGGGGTGGAGAGTTTCGAGTCGGGCTCGGCGATCCTGCGGGCGCGGTTCAAGACCGCTCCGATCAAGCAGTGGGAGGTTTCGCGGGCGTTCAACCTGGCGTTGAAGCGCCAGCTCGATGAAGCGGGGTTGGATCTGGCGACGCCACGGCTGTCGGTGCAAGTGGTGACGGCTGGGGGTGGTGCCATCCCTGAAGCCGGCGGAGCCGCCAGCTAGGGCCGCTTCGCACCCCATCGCCGGCTTGCCGGCGATGGGCTGCACAGCAGCCCCCTTACCCCGCCTGCGCGCGGATGCGAATCGCATCATGGCGCCAGTACTCCAGGTCACAGTCGATCAGGTGCCCATGCTGGTCGCTGTTGACCCGGGTGATATGCAGCCCGGGGCTGCCAGCCGACACCTTCAAGGCAGCCGCCGCCTCCACCGGCAACGCCGTCGGCAGGATCTCGAAGCACACCTGCCCATAGTGAATCGCGTACTCCCGCGCATAGATCTCGGTCAGTGACCGGGCCAGGTCCAGCTCAAGGATTCCTGGGAAGTAGCGCGGGTTGAGATAGTGCTCGGCATACAGCACCGCCCGCCCGTCGATACGCCGCAACCGGCAGATCCGCACCACGCTGGACAGCGCCGGCAGCCGCAGGCGCGCGCAGATCGCCGCCGAAGCCGGCTGCAGCCGCGCCGACAGCAGCTGCGTACGCGGCTCGCGCCCCTGGTCTCGCACCATCGCATGGAAGTGGCTGCGCTCGATCAGGTCGTAGGTCAGACGCTCGGGCGCGACGAACCAGCCGCGCCGCTCTTCGCGGTAGATCAGGCCCATGGCCTCGAGCTGCACCAGGGCCTCGCGCAGCGTGATACGCGTGGTGTCGAACACCTCGCTGAGCCTGCGCTCGGCCGGCAGCTTGCCGCCGGGCGCCAGCAAGCCGTGTTCGATCTGCTCCTGCAGCGCGTGGCAGATGGCTGTTACCGCGCGCGGTGGCGTCGCTTGCATCAAAGGTTACCTATCTGGACTAGTCCAGCCCCGAAACGGGGCAGTTGGAGCGTAGTGCAAGCCTAGGCACGGCTGATGAACATCCTGTGACACAGGCGCCGCAGGGCACTTGCCAGATATGCCAGATCCGCGCCAGCCCACGCGAATCAAGGCTTTCGATCTGGTCTACGCTGTAGTTCCAGGGCCTTGGGCCTGCCACCCGCCCCCGCCCCTTACATCAAACTGTCACGCAACAGGCCTACCTTGGCGCAAGGTTTGCTGACCTAGACCAAGGGGTCGCAAGCACCGCTTCCGTTCATAACAACGAATGCAAGGCACCCACCAAAGGAGCTTCGGATGAAAAAGTTGTTCATGGCGTCACTGCTCGGTTCGGCCATCGCTTTTTGCACCTCGGCCATGGCCCAGGACCTCAAGGCCCTTGAAGACGCCGCCCGCAAGGAAGGCACGGTCAACAGCGTGGGCATGCCCGATGCCTGGGCCAACTGGAAAGGCACCTGGGAAGACCTGGCGAAAAAGTACGGCCTCAAGCACAGCGACACCGACATGAGCTCGGCCCAGGAAGTCGCCAAGTTCGATGCCGAGAAGGACAACGCCAGCGCCGATATCGGCGACGTCGGCGCGGCCTTCGGCCCGATCGCGGTCACCAAGGGCGTGACCCAGCCCTACAAGCCAAGCACCTGGGACCAGGTCCCGGCGTGGGCCAAGGACCAGGACGGCCACTGGGCGCTGGCCTACACCGGCACCATCGCCTTCATCATCAACAAGGATCTGGTGAAGAAAGAGGACCGCCCAAGCACCTGGCACGACCTGGAAAAGGGCAAGTACAAGGTCGCCATCGGTGACGTCGGCACCGCCGCCCAGGCCGCCAACGGCGTGCTTGCCGCCGCCATCGCCTACAAGGGCAGCGAAAGCAACATCGAGCCAGGTCTGCAACTGTTCACCAAACTGGCCCAGCAGAAGCGTCTGTCGCTGGCCAACCCGACCATCCAGACCCTGGAGAAAGGCGAGGTGGAAGTGGGCGTGGTGTGGGACTTCAACGGCCTGAGCTACCGCGAACAGATCGACCCGAAACGCTTCGAGGTGCTGATCCCCTCCGATGGCTCGGTCATCTCCGGCTACACCACCATCATCAACAAGTACGCCAAGCACCCTAACGCAGCCAAGCTGACCCGTGAATACATCTTCAGCGATGCCGGCCAGACCAACCTGGCCATCGGCCACGCCCGGCCGATCCGTGCCGAACACCTGAAGCTGCCGGCGGACGTACAGGCCAAGCTGCTGCCCAACGAGCAGTACAAGGCCGCCCAGCCAATCAAAGATGCTGCGGCCTGGGAAGCGACCTCCAAGGCCCTGCCACAGAAGTGGCAGGAGCAGGTGATCATCGAGATGGAATAAGGGGCAGATTCCCTTCTGCCTGAACCGGCCCTGTCGCCGGCAAGCCAGCTCCCACAAGGTCAGCGCAAGACCTGTGGGAGCTGGCTTGCCAGCGATGAGGGCGACGCGCTACCGACTGATACCCCTGCGGAGCCACCATGCAACACAACGTCATCCTGGTCCTGCTCGACGGCCTCAACCACCAGGTCGCCCACCACGCCATGGGCCACCTGCACGCCTATGTCGAGGCCGACCGCGCCGCGCTGTACCGCGTGGAGTGCGAGCTGCCATCGCTGTCACGACCACTTTACGAATGCATCCTCACCGGTGTGCCGCCGATCGACAGCGGCATCGTGCACAACAACATCAACCGCCTGTCCAACCAGCGCAGCGTGTTCCACTACGCCCGCGAGGCCGGCCTGGGCACCGCGGCGGCGGCCTACCACTGGATGAGCGAGCTGTACAACCGCTCGCCCTTCGACCCGCTGCGCGACCGCCACACCCATGCCCCCAAGCTGCCGATCCAGCACGGCCTGTTCTACTACGCCGACCACTACCCCGATTCGCACCTGCTGGCCGACGCCGAATACCTGCGCCGCCGCCATGCGCCGAATTTCCTCCTGGTACACCCGATGAACATCGACGACGCCGGCCACCGCCACGGCCTGGACAGCAGCCAGTACCGCAACGCCGCGCGCAGCGCCGACATCCTGCTGGCCGACTACCTGCCGCGCTGGCTCGAGGAGGGCTACCAGGTGCTGGTCACCGCCGACCACGGCATGAACAACGACCGCTCGCACAACGGCCTGCTCGCCGAGGAGCGTGAAGTGCCGCTGTTCGTGTTCGGCGAAGCCTTCAGCCTCGACCCTGCGGCCAAGCCGCTGCAGTCCGAGCTGTGCGGCACGATCTGCGAACTGCTCGGCGCCGCCCACGACAAACCGGTCTGCCGGGAGCTGCTCAAGTGAATGCAAGCCATCGCGGCCGCTACCTGGCCCTGCTCTGCCTGCTGCCGTTCGCCGTGTTCTTCATCATTTTCCAGATCGCGCCGCTGGCCTGGGTCGCCATCAACAGCCTGCAAAGCGAGAGTGGCTGGGGCCTGGCCAACTTCAGCAAGATCTTCGCCTCGAAGTTCTACCTGCAGGCATTGCAACGCAGCCTGGAGATCAGCTTCTGGTCGAGCCTGTTCGGCATCGTCATCGCCACGTTGGGCGCCTATTCGCTGCGCCAGGTCGACTCGAAACTGCGCGACTTCGTCAGCGCCTTTGCCAACATGACCAGCAACTTCGCCGGCGTGCCCCTGGCGTTCGCCTTCATCATCCTGCTCGGTTTCAATGGCGCGCTCACCCTGCTGCTCAAGCAGATGGGGCTGCTCGGCGACTTCAGCATCTACTCCAAGACCGGCCTGATCCTGGTCTACACCTACTTCCAGATCCCCTTGGGCGTGTTGCTGCTCTACCCCGCCTTCGACGCCCTGCGCGAAGACTGGCGTGAGTCCGCCGCGCTGCTGGGCGCCAGCCACTGGCAGTTCTGGCGGCACATCGGCCTGCCCGTGCTTACCCCGGCGCTGCTCGGCACCTTCGTCATCCTGCTGGCCAACGCCCTGGGCGCCTACGCCACCGTCTACGCCCTGACCACCGGCAACTTCAACGTGCTGCCGATCCGTATCGCCGGCCTTGTGGCCGGCGACATCAGCCTCGACCCGAACCTGGCCAGCGCCCTGGCGATGGTGCTGGTGGGGCTGATGACCGTGGTCACGGTGGCCCATCAATGGCTGCTCAAGAGGAGCTACCATGCGCGCTGAAAACAAAGCCGGCGGGCTCTACCACAGCGTGGTGGTCTACCTGCTGTTCCTCATCCTGCTGCTGCCACTGGCCGGCACCCTGCTTTATTCGCTGGCCACCAGCTGGTCGGCCACCCTGCTGCCCAGCGGGCTGACCTTCAAGTGGTATGTGGCGCTGTGGAGCGAACCGCGCTTTCTCGCAGCCTTCGGCCAGTCGCTGCTGGTGTGCGTGGGCGCGCTGGTGCTGTCGGTAGTGCTGATCCTGCCGCTATTGTTCGTGGTGCACTACCACTTCCCCAAGCTCGACGCCTTGATGAACGTGCTGATCCTGCTGCCGTTCGCGGTGCCGCCCGTGGTGTCTGCGGTGGGCTTGCTGCAACTCTACGGCAGCGGACCGATGGCCATGGTCGGCACGCCGTGGATCCTGATCGGCTGCTACTTCACCATCGCCCTGCCGTTCATGTATCGAGCCATCACCAACAACCTGCAGGCCATCAACCTGCGCGACCTGATGGACGCCGCCCAACTGCTCGGCGCCAGCACCTGGCAGGCGGCGTTCCTGGTGGTACTGCCGAACCTGCGCAAAGGCCTGATGGTGGCGCTGCTGCTGTCGTTCTCGTTCCTGTTCGGCGAGTTCGTGTTTGCCAACCTGCTGGTAGGCACCCGCTACGAGACCCTGCAGGTGTACCTGAACAACATGCGCAACAGCAGCGGCCACTTCAACAGCGCCCTGGTAATCTCCTACTTCGCCTTCGTGCTGGTGCTGACCTGGGTCGCCAACCGCCTGAACAAGGACAAGACCTGACATGAGCTTCGTCAGCGTACAGAAACTGCAAAAGAGCTACGCCGGCAGCCCGGTGTTCGAAAACATCGACTGCCAGATCGAGCGCGGCGAGTTCGTCACCCTGCTCGGCCCCTCCGGCTGCGGCAAGTCCACCCTGCTGCGCTGCATCGCCGGGCTGACCCCGGTGGATAGCGGGCGGATCCTGCTCGACGGCCAGGACATCGTGCCGTTGAGCCCGCAGAAGCGCGGCATCGGCATGGTGTTCCAGAGCTACGCGCTGTTTCCCAACATGACCGTGGAACAGAACATCGCCTTTGGCTTGCGCATGCAGAAGGTCAAGGCCGACGAAAGCCAGGCACGGGTACGCGAGGTACTCGACCTGGTCGAGCTCGGCAGCTTCGCCACGCGCTACCCGCACCAGCTGTCCGGCGGCCAGTGCCAGCGCGTGGCCCTGGCCCGCTCGCTGGTCACCCGCCCGCGCCTGCTGCTGCTCGACGAGCCACTGTCGGCGCTGGACGCGCGTATCCGCAAGCACTTGCGCGAACAGATCCGCGCCATCCAGCGCGAGCTGGGGCTTACCACCATCTTCGTCACCCACGACCAGGAAGAAGCCCTGACCATGTCGGACCGCATCGTCCTGATGAACCAGGGACGCATCGTCCAGAGCGGCGATGCCGAAACCCTCTACACCGCGCCCGTGGACCTGTTCGCCGCCGGCTTTATCGGCAACTACAACCTGCTCGACGCCGACAGCGCCAGCCGCCTGCTGCAACGCCCGGTGGCCGCGCGCCTGGCGATCCGCCCAGAGTCGATCACCCTGAGCCTGAACGGCGAGCTGGATGGCGAGATCCGCAGCCACAGCCTGCTGGGCAACGTGATCCGCTACCGCGTCCAGGTGCGCGGCGTTGAACTGGTGGTGGACGTACTCAATCGTTGCGCCAGCGATCTGCACGCGGACGGACAACGGGTATCCTTGTCGATCGACCCCACGGCGCTACGGGAAGTGGCCTAAGGAGATTCAACGCATGGCACTGGCAATTTTCGATCTGGACGAAACCCTCATCCACGGCGACTGCGCGTCGTTGTGGAGCGAGCAGATGGCCCGGCTGGGCTGGGTCGATGGCAAGAGTTTCCTCAAGCGCGACCATGAACTGATGGAAGCCTACGGCAAAGGCCACCTGCAGATGGAGGACTACATGGCCTTCAGCCTGGAGCCGATCGCCGGGCGCACCCTGGAAGAAGTAGAGCACCTGGTCGAGCCTTGGGTAGAGGATGTGATCGAGCCGATCATCTACGGCGACGCCTGCCGCTGCATCGCCGAGCACCGCCAGCGTGGCGACCGGATTCTGATCATTTCGGCCAGCGGCACCCACCTCGTCGGCCCGATCGCGGCGCGCCTGGGGGTGGACGAATACCTCGCCATCGAGCTGGAAGCGGTCAACGGCGTATTCACCGGCAAGACCCACGGCGTGCTCACCTACCGCGAGGGCAAGATCGTCCGCCTGCTGGAGTGGCTCGACCAGGAACAGGAAAACCTCGAAGGCGCGAGCTTCTATTCCGACTCGCGCAACGACCTGCCGCTGCTGCTGAAGGTGGATCACCCCTACGTGGTGAACCCGGACCCGGTGCTGCGCGAGCACGCGCAAACCAACGGCTGGCCCATTCTGAGCTGGTCTTAAGTATGATCGGGGGCACCTGAACAGAACAACAAGGATTGCCCCATGCGTGCCCTCGCCGCCCTCAGCCGCTTCGTCGGCAACACCTTCGCCCTGTGGGTGCTGGTGTTCGCCTGCCTGGCCTTCCTTCAGCCGCAGTGGTTCATCGCCCTCAAGGTCGCCATCGTGCCGCTGCTGGGCCTGGTGATGTTCGGCATGGGCCTGACCCTCAAGCTCGACGACTTCGCCGCCGTCGCCCGCCAGCCATGGCGGGTGGCGTTGGGGGTAGTGGCGCATTTCGTGATCATGCCCGGGGTGGCCTGGCTGTTGTGCCAGCTGTTCCAACTGCCGCCGGAAATCGCCGTGGGCGTGATCCTGGTAGGCTGCTGCCCGAGCGGCACGGCGTCGAACGTCATGGTGTGGCTGTCCAGGGGCGACCTGGCACTGGCAGTGGCGATCGCCGCGGTGACCACCCTGCTCGCCCCGCTGCTTACCCCGGCGCTGATCTGGTTCCTCGCCTCGGCGTGGCTGCCGGTCTCGTTCATGGACATGTTCTGGTCGATCCTGCAGTTGGTGATGCTGCCGATCGTGCTCGGCGTGCTCGCCCAGCGCCTGCTCGGCGCCCGCGTGCAGCTGGCGGTGCAGGTGCTGCCGCTGGTGTCGGTGGTAAGCATCGTGATGATCGTCTGCGCGGTGGTGGCGGTCAGCCAGGCGAAGATCGCCGAATCGGGGCTGCTGATCATGGCGGTGGTAGTGCTGCACAACAGCTTCGGCTTCCTGCTGGGCTACCTGACCGGCAAGCTGTGCAAGCTGCCGCTGGCCCAGCGCAAGGCGCTGGCGCTGGAGGTGGGCATGCAGAATTCCGGGTTGGGCGCGGCCCTGGCGTCGGCGCACTTTTCGCCCCTGGCCGCGGTGCCCAGTGCGCTGTTCAGCGTGTGGCACAACATCTCCGGGGCTTTGCTGTCGACGTGGTTCAGGCGAATGGAGGAGCCTGAGCCCGAGGTACAGAACATCGTATCTGCCAGAAATTGATGTTGCCTGCCCCGGACTCATCGCCGGCAAGCCGGCTCCCACACCGACCGCATGAAGCCAGCCATGCGCTAACCCTGTGGGAGCCGGCTTGCCGGCGATGAGGCAACCACCGATCCTTGAAACTTGCCCCAGCTTCGGCAAATGGGCACTATAGTGCGCACTGTGAGGACGGCCTCACGACGCTGTGCGTGAACATACCGGGGACGGCCCCATCTTTGATAACGATGGAGAATCACCATGTCCTGGATCATCCTGTTCTTCGCCGGCCTGTTCGAAGTTGGCTGGGCTGTCGGCCTCAAGTACACCGACGGCTTCACCCGCCCCCTGCCCACCGTTCTGACGGTCGGCGCCATGGTCATCAGCCTCGGCCTGCTGGGCCTTGCCATGAAGGAGCTGCCGCTGGGCACCGCCTATGCCATCTGGACCGGCGTCGGCGCGGTCGGCACGGTGATCGCCGGGATCATCCTGTTCGGTGAATCCATGGCGCTGATCCGCCTGGCCAGTGTCGCCCTGATCATCACCGGCCTGGTCGGCCTGAAGGTCAGCGCCAGCTGACCTCCCTCCTTTTCCCTTAGCGCATGTCGCCGCGCAGCAGGCTCACCTGCTCGCGCAGCACTTCAGGCTGCGCCGCCTCCACCGGGATGGCGGCGCCGGCCACCAGGGTCACCCGCGACCACAGGCGCTTGAAGAAGCCCTTGTTCGGGTCACGGCTGAAGAAGCTACCCCACAACCCCTGCAACGCCAACGGGATCACCGGCACTGGCGTCTCCTGCAGGATGCGGTTCACTCCACCCTTGAACACATCGATCTCACCGTCCGAACTCAGCTTGCCTTCGGGGAAGATGCACACCAGCTCGCCGTCGGCCAGGTACTGGGCGATACGGGCAAAGGCACGCTCGTAGGTGGCCTCGTCCTCGCCACGCCCGGCGATGGGGATGGCACCGGCGGTGCGGAACACGAAGTTGAGCACCGGCAGGTTGTAGATCTTGTAGTACATGACAAACCGGATCGGCCGGCGGATGGCGCCGCCGATCAGCAGTGCATCGACGAACGACACGTGGTTGCACACCAGCAGCGCCGCGCCTTCGTCGGGAATGCGCTGCAGCTCGCGGTGCTCGACCCGGTACATCGAGTGGCTGAGCAGCCAGATCAGGAAGCGCATGGTGAATTCGGGCACGATGCGGAAGATGTAGGCATTGACCGCGATGTTGAGCAGCGACACCACCAGGAATAGCTGCGGGATGCTCAGCTTGGCCAGGCTCAGCAGGACGATGGTGATGATCGCCGACACCACCATGAACAGTGCGTTGAGGATGTTGTTGGCGGCAATCACCCGGGCCCGCTCACCTTCCGGGGTGCGTGCCTGGATCAGCGCATACAGCGGCACGATGTAGAAGCCGCCGAAGATGCCCAGGCCGACGATCGACAGCATGATCCACCAGGCCTGGCTCATGCCCAGCAAGGTCAGCCAGTCATGGGGCGCGGCTCCGACCGGGACGTCCCCCGAATGCCACCACCAGAGCAGGCCGAACAGGGTCAGGCCGAACGAGCCGAACGGCACCAGGCCGATTTCCACCTTGCGCCCGCTGAGGCGCTCGCACAGCAGCGAACCGACGGCGATGCCTACCGAGAACAGGGTCAGCACCAGGGTGACCACGGTCTCGTCGCCGTGCAGCCAGTCCTTGGCGTAGGCCGGGATCTGCGTGAGATAGATCGCGCCGACGAACCAGAACCACGAGTTGCCGACGATCGAGCGCGACACTGCCGGGGTCTGGCCCAGGCCCAGGCGCAGAGTCAGCCATGACTGCTTGAAGATGTTCCAGTCCAGCTTCATCTGCGGCGCGGCGGCCGCCGCCCGCGGGATCCAGCGGCTGGCCAGGTAGCCCAGCACCGCGGTGCCCACCACGCCCGCAGCGGCCAACGTTGCGTACTGGCTGGAAGACATCAGCACGCCGGCACCGATGGTACCCGCCAGGATCGCCAGGAAGGTGCCCATCTCCACCAGGCCGTTGCCACCCACCAGTTCCTCTTCGCGCAGGGCCTGGGGCAGGATCGAGTACTTCACCGGGCCGAACAGCGCCGAGTGGGTGCCCATGGCGAACAGCGCCACCAGCATCAGCTCGAGGTGGTGCGTGACGAAACCAGTCGCGCCAATGGCCATGATGACGATCTCGGCCAGCTTGATCGCGCGGATCAGGCGGTCCTTGGCAAACTTCTCGCCGAACTGCCCGGCCAGTGCCGAGAACAGGAAGAACGGAAGGATGAACAGCAAGGCGCAGAGGTTGACCCAGATCGAGCGGTCGCCCTCCAGGCTCAGCTTGTAGAGGATCGCCAGGATCAATGACTGCTTGAACAGGTTGTCGTTGAAGGCACCCAGCGACTGGGTGATGAAGAACGGCAGGAAGCGCCGCTTGCCGAGCAGGGTGAATTGCGAGGGGTGACTCATCGTCCGTGTACCTGGTTGGGCTTTGTCATTGGAGGCACGTTCAGCGCATAAAGCCACAAATCTGCACGGGAATGGACGATGAAGGCAAGCCCGTTGCTCCTTCCATAGGTTTCGGCTGCGCCACGCCTGTGGCAGAAGCAGCGGCTGTCAGTTCAGCGCCTGTCGCTCGACACGATGGAACGGCAACCGCGAAGCTGGCAGACTGCCGCCCCTCACCAACGCGCAAAGGTGCGCCACTTGGGGTCGAACTGGACAGGGATGAAGGCCAGCCATTGATTCAATTGAATACCCACAACGCCCGGCTCAAACGCACAGTGCGGGCGGCCAGCCACACCGCACGCACGGCGACGACCAAGCAGGAACTGCTGGCCGCCGTGGACGCCATGGCCGCCTTTTACGGCAACATGCAGTTCGACAACCGGGTGCCCTGGCTGATGGCCCTGCTCTGTGGACCACTGGCCATTGCCAGCATCGCAGGCTACTTGCAGGCGTACGAGCCGCTGCTGGCGCCGCTGGCCAAGCTGCTGGGCCAGAGCGTGCCGCAGCTTGCGTCCAACCTCACGCTCGGCCTGCTCGGTGGCGCTGCGTTCAGCCTGATCGTCCTTTATCAGCGCAGGAAGCTCATCCCCAAGCTTGCCTACGACCTGGCCGAGCGCTCCAGCCTGATCACCGCCGGCCTGCAGGAAATCCCGGTGACCGACAGCCAGTTGCTCAAGGGCCTGCAAATCGAGTTTCGCGATTATGTGCGCGGCAACCACAAGCGTTTCCTGCGCCGCGCCGTGCAGGGCCACTATCAGGGTCGGCTGCACAGCTTCAACTACCGCTGGTACCACCTGCATTACGTGGACAAACAGACCCACCAGGAAACCGAGTCCGATGGCAAGGGCGGCACGACCTCGAAAACCGTGACCTCCTACCAGGAATACGATCGCTACAGCCTGGTGATCGACTTCCCTTGGGTGCAGGGAATCGCCCTGGGTGGCGGCAGCGGCGGCCGCTCATCCATGGTCGACATGGAGCACCACTTCAAGACCGCCTCAAGCGACTTCGACCGCGCCTTCAGCCTTACTGGCAGCTCGGCCATGGCCTGCGCCCGCTTCGCCAAGCCGGTGACGGTGCTGCACCTGATCGACCTGCATCGCCAGCTTGATACGCCCAACCTGGAGTTCTCGCAGCACGGGCAACTGTGCCTGAGCAGCAACGACAACCCGCTCGCTTTCAAGCTGACTTGCGAGCTGTCCCGCGCGAGCGATTTCCGCTTGCTGATCGACCACGGCGTGCACCTGCCTCAGCTCAGCGCTCTGCTCGACGCCGTGCACATCCTGGCCGAGCAGCACGACGACAATTTCACCGTGCCTACCCCGGCACAGCTACAGACGGAACAATGACATGGACCTTTTCGCCCTTATCCTGCTCGCCGTGCTGATCGGCGTACCGCTGATCGTCATCAGCCTGCACAACGGCATCGTCGGCAACCATAACCGGGTCAAACGCGCCTGGGCCGATGTGCTGACCTATGAGCGGCAGAAGACCAAGGTGCTCGATGCGCTGCAAGAGCAGGCCGGCCTGTACCGCGACCATGAACAAGGCGTGCTGGCCGGAATCACCCGCCTGCGCAGCGCCATTGCCGAGCTGCCTGTCGAGGCGGACGGCAAGACCCTGGCCAAGGCCGAAGACGCAACCCGTTCGCTGCTCGGCGGGCTGCGCGTGGCTTTCGAGGCCTACCCCGATCTCAAGGCCTCGGAGCTGATGAACAACCTCATGCGCGAAATCGCCGAGCAGCAACAGAACGTCGGCGCGGCCATCGTGATTTTCAACGGCGAAGTGGAACGCTTCAACAACGGCATCCAGATGTTCCCAGGCTCTCTGGTCAACAGCGTGATGAACAAGCATGCGGCCGTCACCCCGTTCACCGATATCCAAGCCGCCAGCGCCTTCGACTACACACCCAACCTGTAAGGCCGATCAGCGCTGGGCAATGCACGGTGACACGAACAGCTCGCCGCGCCACGCCCCGCGCAGGGTCCGGCTGGCCACCAGCAGCCAGAGCAGCGCCAGCGCCACCACCAGCACCTGGCCGAACACCGTGAAGAAGACCAGGCCCAGCCAGGCGGCCAGTTTCAACGTGGCCAGGCAGTACACGCCCAAGGGGAAGGTGAACCCCCACCAACCCAGGTTGAACGGCATGCCCTGGCGCATGTAGCGCAGGGTGATCAGCACCGCCGTCAGCAACCACCACAACCCGGCGCCCCACAGCACGATACCGGCCACCAGCCCCAGCCCACGGGCCACCTCGCCGAGGCCGCCCAGGCCATTGGCGGCGAACACCGCCGGCGCATCGCCACCGAGCACCAGCATGCCCAGCGCACCGGTACCGATCGGGCCCAGCGCCAGCCAGCTGGAGGCGGCCATGTTGGCCGGCGGCAGTTTGTGCAAGGCCATGCGCAGCATGAGGATGGTGAGGATGCTGAACGCCACCGGCAGCGAAACCGCCCACATCACATAGCTGGTGATGACCACCAGGAACTGTGCGTGAACGTCCGCCAGGTGCGGCGCCAGCAACCCGCCACTGGCGGCGGCAACCTCCGCCGCCACCACTGGCAGCAGCCACACCGCAGTCATCTGATCGATGCTGTGCTCCTGGCGGGTAAACATCAGGTAGGGAATTGCCACGCCGCATAGCAGCGCCAGGCCCACGTCCAGCCACCAAAGCATTTCAACCCACGGCACCACGGCCTCACCCCAGCGCGCCAAGCCGAACACCAGGGCGCCGTTGAGGAGGGTGGCCAGGCCCATGGGGATGGTGCCGAAGAACATCGACACGGTGGAATGCGCGAAAATCCGCCGCGCCTCATTGAAGAACATTATCCAGCGGGCGCCATACAGGACGCAGAACAGGGTAAACAGGCCGATGGTCAGCCACCACAGTCCCTCGGCCACGCTGTCCAATCCCGGCACCTGGACCTGATGAAAGGCCAGGGCCAGCACGCCGGTGCCCATGGTCGCGGCGAACCAGTTGGGGGTGAACTGGCGAATCACTTCGCGGGGATGGGCCAACTGGCTGAACGGGCGCCAGGAAGGCGCGCGGGTCTGGGTGCATGGCATAAGGTGTCTCCTGCCCTTGTGTAAGGTAGAGATATCTTATGCCTGCATAGAATATCTATATAACGGGTAATTTCTCTATCTGTTATCGATTTTAAAGATATAGCAGCCAGTCCGGCACCTGGCATATGCTTGACCGCTGACAATGACAATGACAAGGATCAGTCGATGCTCCGCGCCCTGAAAGGCTATCCCACCGCGGTTCGCCTGCTGTTGTTCACCACCTTCACCTTGACCATGGCGCGGGCGATCACCCTGCCCTATCTGGTGGTGTACCTGTCAACACACCTGGGCCTGTCGGTCGGCCAGACCGGCCTGCTGGTCGGCGGCGCGATGCTCCTGGCATCCCTGCTCAGCCTCTACGGCGGACACCTGGTCGACACCCTGCGCAGCCATACGCTGATCGTCGCCTGCACCCTGGTGTTCGCCCTGGCCTTCGTCGGCATCGTGGCCAGTACCTCGGCTGCGCCGTTCTTCTGTTTCCTGGTGGTGGCCTACCTGGCCCAGACGGTGGTCGACATTGCCGCCAAGGCCGGGTTCTGCGCCCTGCTGCCAGAGAACCGACGCGGCGAAGTATTCGCCATCAAGTACACGTTCAACAACATCGCCTGGGCCGCAGGGCCGATGCTCGGGGTGATGCTAATAGAGGCGGACGACCACCTGCCGTTCGTGGTGTCGGCCTTGATCGGCCTCGGCCTGAGCCTGGCTTACTACCGCCTGGGCGAACGCAGCTTGCTGGGCCTGCGCGAGGCCGGGCAGGCGGCGAGCTTCGCCCAGGTCGCCCTGGGCATGCTGCGCGACCGGCGGCTGGTCTGCTTCACCCTAGGCGGCGTGCTCAGTGCTGTGGTGTTCGGCCAGTTCACCGCCTACCTGTCGCAGTACTTGGTGGTGACTCAGCACGATCCCGCCGAGGTGGCGCGCCTGGCCAGCTACCTGGTCACCACCAACGCCCTCGCAGTGATCGGCCTGCAGTACCTGATTGGCCGACGCATCACCCGTCAGCGCCTGATGCCTTGGCTGATGGCTGGCATGGCCATGTTCGTTGCCGGGTTGCTGGGATTCTCCGTGGCCGCTTCGGCGCTGGTCTGGTGTCTGGCCATGCTGGTGTTCACCCTGGGCGAGATCATCGTGATTCCGGCCGAATTCATGTTCATCGACCTGATCGCGCCGGAGCACCTGCGCGGGGTTTACTATGGCGCGCAGAACCTCTCCAACCTGGGCGCGGGGCTCGGCCCGATACTGGTGGGCCTGGCGCTGGGGCATGTGGTGCCGGTGACGGTGTTCTATCTGTTGATCGGGTCGGTGATGCTGGCGGCGGTGTTCTACTGGCTGGGGACACACATGGCCCGACAGGCTTAGTTGGCAATACCCGCCCGTCACGGGGCCTGCGACGTCCTGCCACTGCGACCATCGTCGGCGCTGACGAACCGCGCCCTGCGTGCCAGACTGATTGATCGGGACCGCGTTTTCTTTTTTGCTCCGGAGTTTGCATGTCGTTGTCCAGCGGGCTGATCGCCGTGGTTGCCCTGGCCTATATGGCCATCATGTTCGCCATCGCCTTCTACGGCGACCGCCGCAGCACGCCGTTGCCGCCGCGCCTGCGCGCCTGGGTGTACAGCCTGTCGCTGGCGGTGTACTGCACCAGCTGGACCTTTTTCGGCGCGGTCGGCCAGGCCGCCGAGCAGCTCTGGGCGTTCCTGCCCATCTACCTGGGCCCGGTGCTGCTGCTCATCTTCGCGCCCTGGGTGCTGCAGAAGATGGTGCTGATCAGCAAACAGCAGAACATCACCTCGATTGCCGACTTCATCGCCGCCCGCTACGGCAAGTCGCAGTCCCTCGCAGTGGTAGTGGCACTGATTTGCCTGGTCGGCGTGCTGCCGTACATCGCGCTGCAGCTCAAGGGCATCGTGCTGGGGGTGAACCTGCTGATCGGCGCCAATGCCGACGCCACCGGCAGCCGGGTGCAGGACACCGCGCTGGTGGTGTCGCTGGTGCTGGCGCTGTTCGCCATCGTCTTTGGCACCCGCAGCCTGGACGTCACCGAGCACCACCGCGGCATGGTCCTGGCGATCGCCTTCGAATCACTGGTCAAGCTGCTGGCCTTTCTCGCCGTGGGCGCCTTCGTGGTGTTCAACCTGTACGACGGCTTCGACGACCTGTTCACCCAGGCGCGGCAGTCCGTGCACCTGAACGACTACTGGGAAGAAACCATCAACTGGCCGTCGATGGTGGTGCAGACCGCCGTGGCGATGATGGCGATCATCTGCCTGCCCCGGCAGTTCCACGTCACCGTGGTGGAGAACATCGAGCCCCAGGACATGCGCCTGGCGCGCTGGGTGTTCCCGCTGTACCTGGCCCTGGCCGCGCTGTTCGTGGTGCCCATCGCCCTGGCTGGGCAGATGCTGCTGCCGGGCACGGTGATCTCCGACTCCTTCGTGATCAGCCTGCCGCTGGCCGAGGCCCACCCGAGCCTGGCCCTGCTGGCGTTCATCGGCGGCGCCTCGGCGGCCACCGGCATGGTCATCGTCGAGGCCGTGGCGCTGTCGACCATGGTCTCCAACGACATGCTGCTGCCCTGGCTGCTGCGCCGCAACAACGCCGAGCGGCCGTTCGAGGTGTTCCGCCACTGGATGCTCTCGGTGCGGCGGGTGACCATCGTGGTGATCCTGCTGCTGGCCTACGTCAGCTACCGCCTGCTTGGCTCCACCGCGAGTCTGGCGACCATCGGCCAGATCGCCTTCGCCGCGGTCACCCAACTGACCCCGGCGATGCTCGGCGCGCTGTACTGGAAGCAGGCCAACCGCCGCGGCGTGTTCGCGGGCCTGGCCGCCGGCATCTTCCTGTGGTTCTACACCTTGGTGTTGCCGATCGCCGCCCACAGCCTGGGCTGGTCGCTGCAACTGTTCCCGGGCCTGGCCTGGCTGCACGGCAACCCGCTCAACTTGCCAATCACCCCGCTGACCCAGGGCGTGGTGCTGTCGCTGGCGGGCAACTTCACCCTGTTCGCCTGGGTCTCGATCTTGTCGCGCACGCGGGTTTCCGAGCACTGGCAGGCCGGGCGCTTCATCGGCCAGCAGACCAGCGCCCGCCCCTCCAGCAAACCTTTGCTGGCGGTACAGATCGACGACCTGCTCAAGCTCGCCGCACGTTTTGTCGGCGAGGAACGTGCCCGGCAGAGCTTCATCCGCTTCGCCTACCGCCAGGGCAAGGGCTTCAACCCCAACCAGAACGCCGACGGCGACTGGATTGAACACACCGAACGGCTGCTGGCCGGTGTGCTCGGCACCTCTTCGACCCGGGCGGTGGTCAAGGCCGCCATCGAAGGCCGCGACATGCAGCTCGAGGACGTGGTGCGCATCGCCGACGAAGCCAGCGAAGTGCTGCAGTTCAACCGTGCGCTGCTGCAGGGGGCCATCGAGAACATCAACCAGGGCATCAGCGTGGTCGACCAGAACCTGCACCTGGTGGCCTGGAACCGCCGCTACCTCGAACTGTTCAACTACCCCGACGGGCTGATCAGCGTCGGCCGGCCGATCGCCGACATCATCCGCTACAACGCCGAACGCGGCCTGTGCGGCCCGGGCGAGGCCCAGGTGCATGTGGCGCGGCGCCTGCACTGGATGCGCCAGGGCCGCGCCCACTCTTCCGAACGGCTGTTCCCCAATGGCCGGGTGATCGAACTGATCGGCAACCCGATGCCCGGGGGCGGCTTCGTCATGAGTTTCACCGACATCACCCCGTTCCGCGAAGCCGAGCAGGCCCTGCGCGATTCCAACGAGGGGCTGGAGCAACGGGTCGCCGAGCGTACCCACGAACTGTCGCAGCTGAACCAGGCGTTGACCGAGGCCAAGAGCCGCGCCGAGGCGGTCAGCCAGTCCAAGACTCGCTTCCTTGCCGCCGTCAGCCACGACCTGATGCAACCGCTCAACGCCGCCCGGCTGTTCTCCGCCGCCCTGTCGCAACAAGCCGAGGGCATGAACGACGAAGCCCGGCAACTGGTGCGGCACATGGACAGTTCGCTGCGCTCGGCCGAAGAGCTGATCAGCGACCTGCTCGACATCTCGCGCCTGGAGAACGGCAAGGTCACCCCCGACATCAAACCCTTCGCCCTCAACGAGCTGTTCGATACCCTCGGCACCGAGTTCAAGGTACTGGCCGCCGAAAAAGGCCTGGAGTTCCGCCTGCGCGGCAGCCGCCTGCGGGTCGACAGCGACATGAAGCTGCTGCGCCGGGTGCTGCAGAACTTCCTCACCAACGCCCTGCGCTACGGCAAAGGCCCGATCCTGCTCGGCGCCCGACGCAAAGGTGAAAGCCTGTGGCTGGAAGTATGGGACCGCGGCCCTGGCATCGCCGACGACAAGCTGGCGGTGATCTTCCAGGAGTTCAAACGCCTGGACAGCCACCAGACCCGCGCCGAAAAAGGCCTGGGCCTGGGCCTGGCGATCGCCGACGGCCTGTGCCGGGTACTCGCGCACCCACTGGAGGTGCGTTCCTGGCCGGGCAAGGGCAGCGTGTTCCGCGTCAACGTGCCCATCGCCCGAAGCCCCGCGCCCGCGACGCCCGCCCCCGTGGAACAGGCCGGCCAGCCGCTGGCCGGTCTGCAGGTGCTGTGCGTGGACAACGAGGACAGCATCCTCATCGGCATGAACAGCCTGCTCAGCCGCTGGGGCTGCCAGGTGTGGACCGCGCGCAACCAGGCCGAATGCGAGGCGTTGCTGGCCAAAGGCCTGCGCCCGCACCTGGCGTTGGTGGACTACCACCTGGATGACGGCGAGACCGGCACCGGGCTGATGGGTTGGCTACGGGCGCGTCTGGGCGAGCCGGTGCCCGGCGTGGTGATCAGCGCCGACGGGCGCAACGAGACCATCGCCCTGGTCCATGCCGCGGGCCTGGACTACCTGGCCAAGCCGGTCAAGCCGGCAGCCCTGCGCGCCCTGCTCAATCGACATCTGAGCCTGGTTCAGTAAGCGCCTCGTCGGTCAGGGCGCGCTCGACCAGCTCGGCCGGCAGGCTCTTGCTGGCCCGGGCGCCGAGCAGCTTGAGCTGCTCGCTGCGGCTGACCAGGTTGCCGCGCCCCTCGCACAGTTTGTTGCGTGCCGCGGCATAGGCCTTGTCGACCTGGGCCAGGCGGGCGCCGAGCTCGTCCAGGTCCTGGATGAACAGCACGAACTTGTCGTACAGCCAGCCGGCGCGCTCGGCGATCTCGCGGGCGTTCTGCCCCTGGCGTTCCTGTTTCCACAGGCTGTCGATCACCCGCAGGGTGGCCAGCAAGGTGGTCGGGCTGACGATCACGATCTGCCGGTCGAAAGCCTCCTGGAACAGATTGGGCTCAGCCTGCAGCGCCGCCGAGAAGGCCGCCTCGATGGGCACGAACAACAGCACGAAGTCGAGGCTGTGCAGGCCCTCCAGGCGGTTGTAGTCCTTGCTCGACAAACCCTTGACGTGATTGCGCAGCGACTGCACATGCTGCTTGAGCGCGGCCTCGTCGTTGTTGCCGACGAACTGCTGGTAGGCCGTGAGGCTGACCTTGGCATCGACCACCACCTGTTTGTCGCCCGGCAACATGATCAGCACGTCAGGCTGGAACCGCTCGCCATCGGCGCTCTTGAGGCTGACCTGGGTCTGGTACTCGCGCCCCTTCTCCAGGCCGGCGTGCTCCAGCACCCGCTCCAGGATCAGTTCGCCCCAGTTGCCCTGGGTCTTCTGGCCCTTGAGTGCCTGGGTGAGGTTGGTGGCTTCGTCGGACAGGCGCAGGTTGAGCTGTTGCAGGCGCTCGAGCTCCTTGCCCAGCGAGAACCGCTCACGGGCTTCCTGCTGGTAGCTTTCCTCGACACGCTTCTCGAAGGCCTGGATACGCTCCTTGAGCGGGTCAAGCAATTGGCCCAGGTGCTGCTGGCTGGTCTGGGCGAAGCGTTGTTCGCGCTCGTCGAAGATCTTGGTGGCCAGGTCGGCGAACTGGGCGCGCAGGGTGTCACGGGCTTCCTGCAGGTCTTCCAGGCGTTGCTGGTGGCTTTCCTGCTGCTCGCGCAACTCGGCCTCCAGCCGTGCGGCCTGCGCCTCCAGGCGGCGCAGCTCGGCCTCACGGGTGGCGCGCTCGAGGTGCCAGGCGTGGGCGGCATCGCGGCTGTTGTCGCGGTCGATCTGCAGCAACTCCAGCTCACGCCCCTGGGCGGCTAGCTGGGTCTGCTTGACGGTGTTGGCCTCGCTGAGGTCGCTGATCTCGTCACGGCTGGCCTCCAACTGCGCCTGCAGGCCGGCCTGGGCCAACTGCGCGGCGGCAAGGCGCTCTGCAAGCAACGCTTGCTCGGCCTTGCGCGCACCCTGGCCGCGCTGTACCTGCATGACCCAGCCCAGGCAAGGCACGGCACCTGCCACCAAGCCCAGCAGAATGCTGGTCAGATCCACTGTCATGCCTACCCCGATCGAACACTGATTGATGCTGCGCAGCTTATCAGGCTGCTGACGCGGTTGCCTGTGCAGCCCTGTCGCGGGCAAGCCCGCGCCTGTTCAGGCGGGGAACCACTGACGCAACAGCCGCCGCGCCTCCTGCGAACCCTGCCCCGCTGCCAGCTCCAACCAGTAACGGGCCTGTTCAGGCTCCTGGGCCTGGCACAACCGGCCAAACTCCAGCTGTGCCCGACGGTCGCCGGCACGGGCCGCCTGACGCAACAGCTCATGACCGATACGCCGGTCGCGGGCATTGCCGCAGTCCCGGCAGAGCATCTGCCCCAGGCGGCTTTGCGCCACCACCACGCCCTGGCGCGCCGGTTGCTTGAGCATGCGCCCGGCCAGGTGCTTGACACTGGGCTTGTCGCCCAGGTGCGGGCTGTCGAGTAGCCACAGGGCCACTTTCAGGGAAAAGCGCTTGGGGGACGGCAGTGATGCAGAGGCATCAGGACTGGCGAAGTGTTTACCGCGAAGCTTCATGACCAACAGCAAGGGTGACTCGAGAGGCGCGCCACTCTACTCGATTTTTCGCAAACTGGCCCGGGCGACTTTCGGCTGATCGACATTTTTTTCGATGATTTTTTCTTGACGTTTTCACGGTGAAAATGCCCGTGCCAGACCGCGCCACCCATTGTCGGACAATCGACAAAACAGCTGGCACGCCCGTCCTAGAGCAAGCGCCCGGGACAATCCACAGAACCTGTGGATAAGTCGGTGGACAACCCCTGAAGGCAGCCCGCAAACCCCTGTGAAATGGGGCTTTCAGTCAAACTGTCGATTTTTTCACCAGCAAAAATTAGTGTTTTTTTTCATTGACTTAAGCCCTTAGTCAAGTCATTGGCGAGCCTTCCACAGGATGTTGCTAGAGCGTTACAAGTCTCCGGGCGAGTGTGTACAAGTGCACCAACAAACGGCACGACTGCGCCCGAAAAGGGTACATCCAGACAATTGCCGGGGTATTTCCCCCTCTTCACAGCAGGTGCAATAGGCGACATAATGGTCGGCTTACCGCAAGAAATAAAAACTTGCCAACCCTTGAATGTTCGCGTAGGGTTGCGCCCTGTTAGTACCCAGCTGAAGTCATTCTGGCCACTTAGTCCCTACAGCCCGACGCTCAAGACGAGCAGGCGCTGCCCCATCGGGACCGGCCCATTCGATGATTCACTCGGCAAACCCTGCCCAGCACGAATCACGTTTTCAGATTGATCAGGATCTTCCCCGATGCCCAGAACCCTGGTGTCGGTGTGCTGCCTGCCTTCTGTCGTACCTACCAGTCAGCCCAGCGCCATTTATTGCATGCGCCCCTCTGGCTGCCCTGTTCCAGTCAGGTTCTGCGTCTCCTTAATAAAGACGTCACTGGAACGTTTCTATTGTGCACGGATCAATCACCGTGTCTTACGCAGGAACATCCAACAATATGAGTAACCATCAACAAATCCAGGCTGCCTTTGGCACCCTTTCCCAGGCCTTCGCTCCACTCAAGTGCCTTATCGTTGCCCCACGCAAGGGCAGCTTCAGCTTCACCCTGGTCGACCAATACGGTGTCGCCTGCCACAGCGAGCGCCTCTATCCGGAACAATACAACCGGGCCGAGCCGCTGCAGGCTGTCATCGAGCGTGCGCGCCAGTCGTTGACGGCATGAATGAATGAGGGGTAATTCGCGTCATGAATACACCCTGCACGCGCCAGCCTGAAGGTAATTGGCTTAATCGCCAGCGGGCATATGCTCCGCGCCTTCTGGCTGCAATCGATTTAAAAACAGCCCTTTACACCACAGTTATCACACTACACTTCAACTCGAGCGGCACCTGCCGCTTCCGGCGGGCCTGACCACTCACCAGCTGCCAAGCTCCAGCGCCCGTCGGCCCTTTTCGTAAGAGGCCATCATGGGCATCGCTGCGAACGAGTTGAGTCGATACGTGATCCGACCGACCCTGATCTACCTGGGCCGCCACTGCGACAGCGCAGAAGCTTTGTTACTGGGCGTTGCTGCAAGCCAGTCGGGGCTGGGGGCTGCCCTGCATGACCGACGCGGCCATGGGCTTTACCGGATCGGTGAGAATCGTCACCGTTGTTTATGGGACGAATACCTCGCACGCGACCCCGAACTGGCCAGCCTGGTCCGTGGCCTGGCCAGCCAGCACGCCTTCCTCGGTGGCCCGCACCTCGAACTCACCGTCAACCTGCGCTATGCCACCGCCATCGCCTGGATGCTGATAGAAGAGCAGGCCACGCCGCTGCCGGCCGCCGACGATCTATTGGGCCTGGCGCGGATCTGGCGGCAGACCTTCCACCCCCAGGGGCGCCTGCGGGATTTCACCCACGCCTGGCACCAGTGCATCGAGCCGATGCTTACCCACGCCTCCTGAACAGCCACGTCCTACAACCGGAATAAACGGAATTTTGGTCGGATTGTCCTACAAAACCGCTCTATCTCCTGCGTTCTAGCCTATAGCGCAGCGCGGCATTTGTTGGTAGCGTTTCGCCCCGGAGATCCCAAGGAGTTTCTAATAATGAAAAAAGTTATGCTCAAAACCTCTCTCGGCGTTGCCGTTGCCCTCGCTTCCAGCCAATTGCTCGCCAGCGGCTTTGCCCTGAACGAACAGAGCATCAGCGGCATGGGGACAGGTTTTGCGGGTCGTTCTTCTTCTGCCGAAGATGCCAGCACCGTGTATGGCAACCCGGCGGGCATGTCCCGCCTGAAGCGCGATCAAATGACCGTTGGCGGTGCCGCGGTCATCGCCAAGTCCGATATTTCCGGACGCGGCAGCAACAAAGGGGGGGAAATGGACGGCGACATGGTGCCTCTGGTCGGCGTGCCGATGGGTTACTACGTCAAGTCCATCGATGACCACTGGAGCGTCGGTTTCGGCGTCTACGTGCCATTCGGCCTGGTCACCGACTACGGCAGCGACGATGCCGCGCGCTACTGGGGCAAGAAAAGCCATGTTCAGGTCGTGACCTTCCAGCCGACCGTGAGCTATGCGTTCAACGACAAGGTCTCGATCGGTTTCGGCCCGACCATCAACCGCATCGAGGGTGAACTGGGCTCCAACCTGGCCAGTATCTCGCCGCTGCGTCCGGCCGATGGCGAAGTTAAGATCAAGGGCGACGACACCGCGGTTGGCTACAACATCGGTATCCTGGTGCAAGCCACCGACCGCACCCGCGTCGGCCTGACCTACCACTCGATGGTCGACTACAAGCTCGAAGGCAAGACCAAGGTCAGCTACCCGCTGCTGGGCCTGGACGGCAACAAGTTCGATGCCACCCTGAAGATCAAGACCCCCGAGTCGGTGGACTTCTCGGTAACCCACGAGCTGGACGACCAGTGGACCCTGTACGCAGGCAGCACCTGGACCCGTTGGAGCCGCCTGGAGAACATCACGGTCAACAACGAAGTGCCGGCAGGCCCTGCCGGGCAGTTCGCGACCATTACCGAAGAGCAGAACTGGCACGACACCTGGGCTCACGCCATTGGTGCCTCGTACAAGGTCAACAAGGAATGGGTCCTGCGTACCGGTTTCTCGGTTGACCAGTCGCCGACCAACAACACCAACCGTTCGCCGCGCATCCCCACTGGCGATCGCAAGATCTTCAGCATCGGTGCCGGTTGGAGCCCGTCCGACGACATGACCATCGACGTGGCCTACTCCTACCTGTGGGAAGAGGACACCAAGGTCAACAACCAGCCACACAGCCTGACCGAGGCCGGCCTCAAAGGCAGCTACCAAGCCAAGTACGAAAACAGCGCCCACGGCATTGGTGCTTCGCTGACCTACCGCTTCTGAGTGTCACCCGCGGCATGAAGAAACCGCCCTCGTGGCGGTTTTTTCATGCCTGCACGGGCCATTGTTCACCCAGGCACTGTTGCAGGTATTCCATGAATACACGCACCTTGGTCGTCAGCGCAAAGCGGTCGGCCAAGCATAGATAGACATCCATCGGTTCAGTCCGCGCATAAGCGTGGCCACCGCCATTGTTTTCAAACAACGGCACCAGCCGGCCGGCATCCAGGTGCGGACGCACGACGAATTCCGCCAGGCGAGTAATGCCGCCATCGTTCAGGGCCATCTGGGTCAACGCATCGATGTCGTCACTGATCAATACCCTGCCGAATCGGGCCTCGAAACGCAGCCCGTCGCGCATGAAGCCCCAGGGCAGCAAGCGCCCATCCACCGGGTAGCGGAACACCAGGCAACTGTGGTCTTGCAGGTTTTCCGGGGTAGCGGGCCGACCAGCGCTGGCCAGGTAGCCAGGTGACGCGCAGCAGACAAATGGAATACGGGCGATATGCCGGGCCAGCAGGTGGTCTTCCAACTGCGGGGTGATGCGCAGGCTGACATCCACATCTTCGAGGGCGTGATTGACCTTGCGATCAGCCATCACCAACTCTATCGAAAGCAGCGGGTAACGGGCGCTGAATGCCGGGATCAACGGCGCCAGCACATGCCGGCCGAAGGCCGAGGTCGAGGCGATGCACAGCCGCCCTTGGGGCTCGCTGTCCGGGGTGATAACCACCTGCTCGGCCTGGGCAAGGTCGCGCTCGATATGCCGTACACGCTCGTAGTACAAGCTGCCAGGCGGAGTCAGGGCCATGTTGCGGGTAGTACGGGTCAAAAGCCGTACCTGCAGGTGTGTCTCGAGCCGTGCCAGGTTCTGGCTCACGGCCGCTGGAGTAAGTCCCAGGCTGCGGGCTCCACCGGCGATGCTGCCAGCCTCGACGACCTTGATGAAACTGCGGATGGCGTTGAGTAGGTCCATGGGATGCCTGGCTGATTCGTAAGTTTCTCTTTATAAAGAACTCACCAATCAAGGTCTACAGCACCTCGCACAGCCGTTGCTAACCTGCGCATCCACCCATCATCGAGGAAGTACCATGACTGGATTCGCTACCCCGCGCCGCCGACGCAAGCTGCACCGAGGCACAACGCCCTATGTTTTTGCTTTTTACATGTCAGCCATCATGGCACTGCTAATGTGCTTTGTGATTACCGCAGCCAACGGCGGGATCGATGTCGACTACCTGCACAATGTGCTGAAGGCTTATCAACTGGCGATGCCAGTGGCGTTTTTCTGTGTGCTGATGGTTCGGCCTGTAGTCCTCCGGCTGGTGTCACTGACTGTACACCCTGAATAACGCTAGGCCAGACACCCCGCGCCTATTCCTGAACGCCTTCAAGGCTGCGAAGCAATCGCCTTGTCGATCGCCGCCTTGAACGCCGGATCATCCGGTTTGGTCAGGCTGGAGAAGTTACCGATCACCTTGCCCTTGCGATCCACCACATACTTGTAGAAGTTCCACTTCGGCGCACTGCTCTGCCGAGCCAGTTCGACAAACATCGGGATCGCATCCTTGCCACGAACAGCCTGGGTCTTGGTCATGGTGAAGGTCACGCCATAGTTGGCGTAACAGACCTTGGCGGTCTTCTCGCTGTCGGCGTCTTCCTGCTTGAAGTCGTTGGACGGCACGCCGAGCATTTCCAGGCCCTGCTCGCGGTAATCCTTGTAGGTCGCCTCCAGGCCTTCAAACTGCGGGGCGAAGCCGCAATAGCTGGCGGTATTGATCACCACCAGCGGCTTGCCGGCAAAGCGCTGGCACAGGTCGATCTGCTCCTTGCCGCGCAGCTCGGGCAGGCTGCCCTGAAGCAGCGCCGGGCAGTCCGCCGCCCAGCTCGAAGTGGCGGCGGACAGGGCCAGCAGGGGTAGGGTCAGCCAGCGGGCATGCATGATATCGGTCTCCTGCACATGATTCCTTGACTGTGCAGGGTAGCGCTTAACACAGGCTCATGCCCAACTGCATCAGTGCCAGGCCACCCTTGTGCCAGCCCCACCACACCAGCGCCAATACCAGCACTGCGGCAACCAGCAGCAGGCCGCGGCCGAGAAGGCGGTTCATGCCGTCTGGGCCTGCAAGCGGGCGACCGGGCGTTCGCGCACCGGCCAGTTGAGCGCCGCGGCCAGCAGGCTGAGCAGGATCGAGATCTGCCACACCAGGTCATAGTTGCCGGTCTGGTCATACACCACGCCGCCCAACCAGCCGCCAAGGAACGCACCCAGCTGGTGGAACAGGAACACGATGCCGCCGAGCATCGACAGGTTGCGCACGCCGAACAGCGTGGCCACGGTGCCATTGGTCAGCGGTACCGTGGACAGCCACAGCAGGCCCATGGCGATGCCGAACAGGTAGGCGCTGTACTGGGTCACCGGCGCCCAGAGGAAGAGCACGATGACCACGGCGCGCAGCAGGTACAGGCCGGTCAGCAGGCGCGGCTTGGACATGCGCCCACCCAACCAGCCCGCGGTGTAGGTGCCGACGATGTTGAACAGGCCTACCAGCGCCAGCACGGTGGTGCCGGTAGTCGCCGGCAGGTGCTGGTCGACCAGGTAGGCCGGCAGGTGCACGCCGATGAACACCACCTGGAAACCACAGACGAAGAAGCCCAGCGCCAGCAACCAGAAACCGGAATGCGCGCACGCTTCACGCAATGCCTGGCCGAGGGTCTGCTCGGCGCCATGGCTGGGCAGCGGGCGGTCGCGCAGCATGCCTACGAACGGCACGATCAAGGCCACCAACAGGCCCAGTACCAGCAAGGCTGTCGACCAGCCCAGCCACTGGATCAGCCCCAGGGTGCCTGGGAGCATGGCGAACTGGCCGAAGGAGCCGGCGGCGCTGGCGATGCCCATGGCCATGCTGCGCTTCTCCGCCGGCACGGCGCGGCCGACCACGCCGAGGATCACCGAGAACGAAGTACCGGACAGGCCGATGCCGATCAGCAGGCCGGCACTGAGCGACAGCGACCAGGCCGAATCGGCAAAGGCCATCATCGCCAGCCCGACTGCGTAGAGAATGCCGCCGATGACCACCACCTTGGCCGCGCCCAGGCGGTCGGCCAGGGCACCCGTGAACGGCTGGGCCAGGCCCCAGATCAGGTTCTGCAGGGCAATGGCGAAGGCAAATACCTCACGGCCCCAGCCGAAATCGGCGCTCATCGGCGCCAGAAACAGGCCGAAACCATGCCGCACCCCCAGCGACAGCGCGAGGATCAGCGCCGCCCCCAGAAGTACCCAACCGCTGCTCCGCCAAAGGGAAGTCATTGTCGTTGTCTCCAGCCCATCGCAAGGTTTATGCGGGTATATACCCGCTTTTAATCGTCGTGTATCAGGCGAGTTGCTCCAGCAAGCGCACCAACTCGTCGCGCTGCCCCTCACCCAGCCGCTTCACCAGTTGCGCCTGGGCCTGCTGCCAGGCCGGGTAGGCGGCATCCAGGCATGCCCTGCCCGCCTCACTCAACAGCACCACACGGTTGCGCTGGTCTTCTCCGTCGGCCAGCCGCACCAAGCCCTCGGCCTCGAGCACCTTGAGGTTGCGACCCAAGGTGCTGCGCTCCAGGCCCATGGCCTCGGCCAGACAGGTGATACTGGGGCGGTCGAGGCGCTGGACATGACGCAGCAGGGAAAACTGGGCGACATTGATGCCGAAGCCGACAAGGGCCTCGTCGTAATGCCGGCTCACCCCACGGGCGGCACGACGTAGATGGGTACAGATGCATTCACTGGTCAGCATGGATACGTGTATATACCCGCATCAACGACGTTGCAAGACATTTCAAGGGGTGATTCCGGGCTGCAGCCGCCGACGGATCGGCTCGAACTCCGCCGCGGCCTTGCGCACCAGTGGATCAGGCGCTCCCGTGTCAATCGCCTGCCAGTACCGCCACGGCACCTTGGCCGAACCCAGTTCGTAGTCCATGCCGTCCCAGCTGTCTTCGCGAAAGCTATAGAACGCCCAATGCAACTGCTGGCGGTCAAGCACCGTGAGGACGTCCTCCAGGTACTGCCGACAACCGGGCAGGCGGCGCATGCAACCGAACTCGCCAACCACCAGGCGCGAACGCGGCAGCTTGATGGCATCGGCCCAATCGACCGGTTGTTGCAGGTAGCGCGCGACTTGCCCGGCGTCCCACTGCTGCGTCTTCCCGGCGAACGGTACCGGCCCCGGGTAGGCGTATGGCTCGCGCCGCGCCAGGTTCGGCGCACTGGTGGCGGCATAGGGCTCGTACATATGCACGCTGTACAGCACGCGCTCGCCCTCCAGCGCCGCGGGCCAGTAGCCGAAGGCGTCGGCAGCAGCGTACCAGCCGGCATCGACCATCACCGGCGTCTTGCCGTCGACCTCGCGGATCGCCGTCAACAGTTGCCGATAGAGCGCAGGCAGGTCACGCGTCCCGCCCTGCTCGCTGGCGTACCATCGCTTCATCCGGGCAAGATCGGCATGCTCGGCCAGACCACCCTGCTTCTCAGGCGCAGGCTCGTTGACGAGGTTGTAGGCGGCGATGGCCGGGTGATCCTTGAGCGCCAGGGCAACATCACGCCAGAAACGCGCGGACTGGGTCCAGAAACGCTTGTCGTGCCACAGCCGGTCGTCGAAACGGCCCTGGTTGTTCTGCGCCCAGCGCATGCCAGGCAGCGACAGTGGCGTAATGACCACCTTGAGCCCAGCGGCGTGGGCGCGGTCTAGCACTTCGACCAGCTGCCGCAGATCGCAGGCAGCCAAGCCTTGGTAATCGTCGGCATTGCCCAACAGGAAATCGCGCTTGGCCGGCTGCCATTTGTCGTACGACAGGCGTACCCAGCTGGCACCGTAGCTTTTCAAGGCATCGAAGTAGGCCTGGTCCGGGGGCAGGCGATTGAAGCTGTTGCCGCCATGGCGAGGTGTATCCCAGAAGTCGATCAGGTCGGCGGCGTTGGCGGGCATGCCGGCAAGCACAAGCAGGCCGGCGAGGATCCAGTGGTGCATGCGAGGCATTCCTGGTGGTTGGCGAGCGAACGAGGATAGAACAAGTGCTTGGTATGGTTTTCCGTTTTCCCCGCAGGACGCGACCTACTGCAACGCCAGGCCAAGCACCACCACCAGTTCCAGCAACTCGAGCAGTGCCCCGGCGGTGTCCCCGGTGGTCCCTCCCAAGCGCTTGCACATCACCCGTCGCAACCAGGCGAACGCCACTGCCGTCAGCAGCAACACCCATAGCACCGACCAGCCGCCCAAGGTGACGCAGAGTGCCGCGCTGCCCAGCAACACCCACGCGGCGCCGCGCCGCGGCAGATGCTCGGCCAGTGCCGACCCGAGCCCACCGGGCCGCACATAAGGCGTACCGAGGAACAACCCAAGCAGCGCCGCCCGCCCCACCACCGGCGCCAGCACCAGCAGGCCACCAGCCCCCCGCTCGACCAGTACCCACAGGGCACAGAATTTGAGCAACAACACCAGTACCAGGGTGACCACGGCGATCGGCCCGCTGCGCGGGTCCTTCATGATCTGCAAGGTGCGCTCGCGATCGCCGAACCCACCCAGCCAGGCATCGGCGCTGTCGGCCAGGCCATCCAGGTGCAGCGCGCCACTGAGCAACACCCACAGCGCCAGCAGCAAGGCCGCGTGCAGAGGGGCCGCCACGCCATGCAGCAGCTGGCTGGCCAGCCACAGCAACACACCGAACAGCAGCCCCACCACGGGATAGAACAGCAGCGAACGCCCCATTTCCTGTGGCGCCGGCATGCCCGGCAGGCGCACCGGCAGGCTGCTGAGAAACTGCAGGGCAATCCAGAACGGCAGCATCTCAGCGCACCTCGCGCAACTGACCGTCTTCAGCCACGGCCAGGCGCACCAGCGCGCCATGGCCGACCTCGACCTGCAACAGTTGCTCACGTGGCAGCCCGCGTGCACGCGCCAGCAGCAAGCGCATCACCCCGCCATGGGTCACTACCAACACCCGTTTGCCGGCATGCTCGCGGCGCAGGCGCTCGACCGCAGCCAGCACCCGTTCGGCAAAGACCAGCACCGGCTCGCCCGCAGGCGGGGTGAACGCATACGGATCACGCCAGAACAGCCCCAGGGCATCAGCATCGGCCTGCATGATCTGGGCGGCGCTCTGCCCTTCCCAGTCGCCGAAATGCAGCTCACGCACACCGGTCTCACGCTGCACCGGCAAGTTGACCCGTGCCCCCAGCTCTTCGGCAAACGACGCGCAACGCTGCAACGGTGAGCTGACCAGCACGTCCCAGGGGCCGGCATCGGCGACAGCATGACGCATCTGTGCCCAACCACTTTCGGTCAGGGCATCGTCGAGGCTGCCGCGCAGGCCGCCGCCGAGCTCGGTCTCGCCATGACGCAGCAGCTCGAGAATCATACCGGGCGATCCGCCACCGCGGCCTCGGCAAAGGTCGCCATCTGCCCGTGCAGGGCGCAAGCCAGGCGAATCAGCGGCACCGCCAGCGCCGCGCCGCTGCCCTCGCCCAGGCGCAGGCCCAGGGCCAGCAGCGGCTCGGCCTCCAGCGCAGCCAGCAGGGCCTTGTGGCCTGGCTCGGCGCCCTGGTGGGCAAACAGCAGCCACGGGCGGCATTGCGGGTTGAGGCGCACCGCCACCAAGGCGGCGACACTGCAGATGAAGCCGTCGACCAGCACCGCCACGCCATGCTGGGCGCAGGCCATGTAGGCACCTGCCAGCGCGGCGATTTCAAAGCCGCCGACACAGGCCAATGCCTGCAGCGGCTGGTCAGCACGCAGGCCGTGCAGCACCAGGGCGCGCTCGATCACCTCGGCCTTGTGGCGCACACCGGCGCTGTCCAGGCCGGTGCCCGGGCCGCTCAGCTCACGCGCCGGGCAGCCCAGCAAGGTACTGGCCAGGGCGGCCGCGGCAGTGGTGTTGCCAATGCCCATTTCACCGCCGATGAACAGCTGGGCGCCGTTGTCGAGCGCGCGCAAGGCACTGTCGCGGCCGGCCTGCAACGCCGCCGCCAGTTGCGCGTCGGTCATCGCCGGCTGGCGGGCGAAGTTGGCGGTACCGGCGCCCAGGCGCAGGTGGTGCACGCCTGGCAGGTGCAGGTCCGCGTCGATAGTGCCGAGGTCGACCACCTGCAGCTCGGCGTCCAGCTCGCGCGCCAGTACGCTGATCGCCGCGCCACCGCCGACGAAGTTGCGCAGCATTTGCCCGGTCACCGCCTGCGGATAGGCAGAGATGCCCTCCTCCACCACGCCATGGTCGCCGGCGAAGATCGTGATGGCGACCCGCTCCAGGCTGGGACGCTCGCGCCCTTGCAGGCCGGCCAGGCGTACTGCCAGGCCTTCGAGCTGGCCAAGGGAGCCAGCCGGTTTGGTCAGCTGTTGCTGACGGGCGCGGGCCTGGTCCATGGCGGCGCTGTCGAGGGGTTGGCAGGCGTCACACCACCACATCGGGGTCATAAGGCTGGTCCTTTGAGCATGAGAGGGAGGCCGGCGACAGTCAGCACCACGCGCTGGCAGCGTTCAGCCACGGCCTGGTGCAACGTGCCTGCCAGGTCGACATAACGGCGGGTCAGTTCGCCCATGGGCACCACGCCCAGGCCGGTTTCGTTGCTGACCAGGATGATCGTGCCCGGCAGTTGCGCCAGGCTGGCGAGCAGCGCGTCGCGCTCCTGCGCCAGGCGCTGGTCATCCTCGAGCATCAGCAGGTTGGTCAGCCACAGCGTCAGGCAGTCCACCAGCAGGCAGCGCCCTTGGGCGGCTTCGGCGTGCAGCACGGCGGCCAGCGCCACGGGCTCCTCCACCAGCCCCCAATGGGGCGGACGCCGTTCGCGGTGCAAGCGCACGCGCTCATTCATCTCGCCGTCCAGCGGCTGGCTGGTGGCGATATAGGTCACCGGCAGGCCGCTGGCTTCGGCCAGTTGCTCGGCCAGGCGGCTCTTGCCCGAACGGGCGCCGCCGAGGATCAGGCTGTGCATTTCAGGCGACTCCACACAGTTCGCGCAGGCGCGCGGTGTCCAGGTGCTGCTCGACCAGATCGGCCAGGCGCTCGATATCGCGCTCGCGCAGGGTCTCGTAGTCGATGGTCTGCGCATCGGCCAGCCCGGCCCAGCGCAGCAGCGCGGCGCACGACTGGCTACCTTCGAAGAGGCCATGCAGGTAGGTGGCGAGGATCTGCCCGTCGGCGCTGATGGCGCCATCGGCACGGCCATCGGCCAGTTGCACTGCGGGGCGCTCCAGCGCCAACCCGCTGGTGACGCCGGCATGGATCTCATACCCCGCCACCGGGGCCTGCTCGAGATCGAGCGTGCCCGCCACATTACGCAACTGCTTCTCGGATTCCAGCACGGTGCTGTACGCCAGCAGGCCCAGGCCATCACTGGAGCCGGCCGGCCCCTCAAGGCCCAGGGGATCATGCACCTGCTCGCCGAGCATCTGCAGGCCACCGCAGATGCCGATGAGCTTGCCGCCATAACGCAGGTGCCGAGCGATGGCCGTGTCCCAGCCGCGCTCGCGCAGTTGCGCCAGGTCGCCGCGCACGCTCTTGGAGCCGGGCAGGATGATCAGGTCGGCAGGCGGAATCGGCTGGCCCGGGCCGATGAACTGCAGGTCCACCTGAGGGTGCAGGCGCAGCGGGTCGAAGTCGGTGTGGTTGCTGATGCGCGGCAACACCGGGACGATCACCTTCAGCAGGCGCTCACCCTTTTCGCCCTGGCGTGTATCGATACCATCCTCGGCCTCCAGGTGCAGGTCGGTGACGTAGGGCAGCACGCCCAGCACCGGCTTGCCGGTGCGCTGCTCCAGCCAGTCCAGGCCAGGTTGCAACAAGGCGATGTCACCACGGAAACGGTTGATGACGAAGCCCTTGACCCGCGCCTGCTCGCTCGCCGACAGCAACTCCAGGGTGCCGACCAGATGGGCGAACACGCCGCCCCGGTTGATATCGGCCACCAGGACCACCGGGCAGTCGACCGCCTCGGCGAAGCCCATGTTGGCGATATCGCCGGCCCGCAGGTTGATCTCCGCCGGGGAACCAGCACCTTCGACCATCACCACCGGATAGGCTTCGCTCAGGCGCTCGTGGGAGGCCAACACCGCCTGCATGGCGATGGTCTTGTAGTCGTGATAGGCCACGGCGTTCATGCTGGTCACCGCCCGGCCATGGACGATCACCTGGGCGCCAGTGTCGCTGTTGGGCTTGAGCAGCACCGGGTTCATGTCGGTGTGCGGCGCCAGCCGGCAGGCCTGGGCCTGCACCGCCTGGGCGCGACCGATCTCGCCGCCGTCGGCGGTCACGGCGCTGTTGAGCGCCATGTTCTGTGGCTTGAACGGCACCACGGCGACGCCCTGGCGCAGCAGCCAGCGGCACAGGGCGGTGACCAGCGTGCTCTTGCCGGCATCGGAGGTGGTGCCTTGCACCATGAGGGTGGTCATGCCGATTCCTTGTGGTAGTCCGCCAGGGCCTGGGCCAGGCGTTGTTCGTCAGCCGCCGTGGCGGGCAGGCCGAAGCGCAGCGCGCACGGTCGCTCGAACAGCCGCACCAGGATGCCCCGGCGGGCAAGGTAGTCGTGCAGGTGCGTGGCGCGTTCGTCACGCACGTACTGGAACAGGTCGCAACCGCCGCTGGGTGGCAAGCCTGCGCCTTCGAGCAACCTGGCCAGGCGCTGGCTGGCCAGGGCGCACCGGGCAATCTGCGCCAGGTGCGTCGCCTCGTCGGCGAAGCACGCCTGCCCCAGTACGCGGGTCGGGCCACTGACGGTCCAGGGCCCGAGCGCCTCGGCCAGTTGCCGCAACACATCCGCCTCGGCGACGACGAAGCCCAGCCGCACGCCGGCCAAGCCGAAGAACTTGCCGAACGAGCGCAGCACGATCAGCCCAGGTTGTCCGGCCTGATCGACCACGCTGTGTGCCGGCGTGTTGTCCATGAAGGCTTCGTCCACCAACAACCAGCCACCCCGCGCAGCCAGACGCGCATGCCAGGCCAGCAGGCGTTCGCGGGGCACACGGCGACCGGTGGGGTTGTTGGGGTTGATCAGTACCAGGACATCCAGGCTGTCGAGTGCGTCCTCGACCTGGGCCTCATCCAGCTCGACCAGCGCATGCCCCGCCCGCTCCCAGGCATGCGGATGTTCGGCATAGCATGGCGTCAGCACCCCGACCCGAGCGGTCGAACGCAGGTACGGCAAAGCCTGGATCGCCGCCTGGGAGCCAGCTACCGCCAGCAGCGGCTGCGCGCCATAGTAACGCCGCGCCGCCGCTTCCAGGCCGTCCTCGGTCTCGGGCAGTCGAGCCCAGGCGTCCACGGGAATCGGCGGTATCGGGTAGGGCCAGGGTGCGATACCACTGGACAGGTCGAGCCACTGGTGCCGAGGGATCGCGTACTGTTTCACCGCCCGTAGCAGGCGGCCACCGTGCTCAAGCATTCAGGTAGGCTCCCACGCAGATCAATAGCACCCAAAGCCAGACGCCGCGCTGTACCAGGTTCCAGCCACGCTCGATGGCATCAGCGTCGGCCATCGGCCCCTCGCCCAGGCGCGGGCGTTCGTGCAGCTCGCCGTGATACACCGCCGGGCCGCCCAGCTCCACCCCCAGGGCTCCGGCCCCCGCCGCCATCACCGGGCCGGCGTTGGGGCTGTCCCACAGCGGCGCCTGCTTGCGCCAGCAGGCCAGGGCCAACCGGGTTTTGCCCAGCAGCGCATAGGTCAGCGCCACCAGCCTGGCGGGAATATAATTCAGCCCATCGTCGATGCGCGCCGCGCACCAGCCGAAGCGCTCGAAACGGTCGTTGCGATAGCCCCACATGGCATCCAGGGTATTGCTCAGGCGATACAGCACCACCCCAGGCGCCCCGGCCACGACGAACCAGAACAGCGCGGCGAATACCGCATCGCTGCCGTTCTCCAGCACCGACTCGGTGGCCGCCCGGGCCACGGCAGGTTCGTCCAGTTCACGGGTCTCGCGGCTGACCAGGTAACCGACGCGCCGCCGCGCCTCCTCCAGGTCGCCCTGGCGCAACGCCTGGGCCACCGGCAGCACATGCTCGCCGAGGCTGCGCAGGCCCAGGGCGCAGTACAGCGCCAGCACGTCCACCAGCCAGCCGATAGCGGGCAGCCAGGAAAGGATCAGCGCCAGCAAGGTCAGCGGCACCACCGCCAGGAACCAGGCCGTGACACCGTGGCTGCGCCAGCCCCGGCCACCGGCGTTGAAGCGCTGCTCCAGGCGCGCGGCAAGGTTGCCGAAGCCCACCAGCGGATGGCGCCGCCGCGGCTCACCCAGCAGTGCATCCAAGGCCACGCCGGCCACGGTCAGCAAGGCCACGCTCATGGGCATTCTCCCCAATGGTTCTCGTACAGCATGTCACTCAACGGCCGTTGCTCGGCCCAGTCTTCGAGCACCAGCATCGGCGCCGGGTAGAATTCGGTCACCGGCCCCAGGCACAGCACCGCCATGGGCTTTGCGCCTGCGGGCATACCGAGCAGCTCGGCCAGGGCCCGGGGTTCGAACAGCGACACCCAGCCCATGCCCAGCCCTTCGGCCCGCGCCGCCAGCCACAGGTTCTGGATGGCGCAGGCCAGCGAAGCCAGGTCCATCTCCGGCAGGGTGCGGCGGCCGAAGACATGCGCCTCGCGCTTGTCCATCAGCGCTGCCACCAGCACCTCGGCGCAGTCGTTGATGCCTTCGACCTTGAGCTTCATGAACTCATCGGAGCGTTCGCCCAGGGCTTCGGCGGTGCGCACCCGCTCCTCCTCCACCAAAGCCTGGATACGTTCGCGCAACTCACGCTGGCTGATACGAATGAAGCGCCAGGGCTGCATCAGGCCCACGCTGGGGGCCTGGTGAGCGGCGGCCAGCAGACGCCCCAGCAACTCGGGCGCCACCTCGCCGCCGGCAAAATGGCGCATGTCGCGGCGCTCGCCGATGGCCCGGTAGATCGCCGCGCGCTCAACGGCGCTGTACGCGTGTTCGCTCATGGTCGCAACAGCGCCGCCGCCGCATCGGGGTTGGACGGAAAATAGAAATGCACGTAGGAAGCGGTCAGCCGCCCCAGGCGGTAGACCGCCTCGTTGCCGCGTCCGCCATTGGGGCTCAGGCCACGGGCAATCGGTTCCAGCTCGGTGCTGGTCAGCGAATGGTGATAGGTGTGGCCGCGCAGGGTGCCTTCGGGCAACTCGACGGCCTGCAGGGCCAGGGCCGCCAGGCGCTTCTGCATGGTTGCCTCGCCCGGCAGCAGGCCTGCCAGCGATGCACGCACACCGGCCACATCGGTCAGGGCATCAAGCAGGTAGAGCATGCCGCCACATTCGGCCAGCAGCGGCTTGCCCTCGGCGTGGTGGCCACGGATCGCCCCCAGCATGGGAGCGTTGGCGGCCAGGGCCTGATGGTGCAGCTCCGGGTAGCCGCCTGGCAGGTACAGGCTGTCTACGTCAGGCAACTCCCGATCATGCAAAGGCGAGAAGAATTCGAGCTGCGCGCCGAGGCTGCGCAGCAGGTCCAGGTTAGCGCCATAGGTGAAGGCGAAGGCTTCGTCGTGGGCCACCCCGATGCGCACCCCGGCAAGCGGCGTGGTTACGCCCAGCGGCTCAGGCCGGGCAAAACCGACCGGTGGTGGCAATGCGGCATCGCAGCTGGCACCGAGCGCTTCGGCGGCGGCATCCAGGCGCGCGTCCAGGTCGTTGAGTTCACTGGCCTGGACCAGGCCGAGGTGGCGGCTGGGCAGCTCGATGCCACGCTCGCGGGACAAGCCGCCGTACCAGCGCAGGCCTTCGGTGAGACTGCCTTCGAGCAACTGCGCATGGCGCAGGCTGCCAACCCGGTTGGCCAGCACTCCGGCGAACGGCAGGTCGGGCTGGTAGCGCGCCAGGCCCAGTGCCAGGGCGCCGAAGGTCTGGGCCATGGCCGTGCCATCGATCACCGCCAGCACCGGCACGCCGAAATGGCGGGCCAGGTCGGCGCTCGACGGCGTGCCGTCGAACAGCCCCATCACGCCTTCGATCAGGATCAGGTCGGCCTCGCCCGCTGCTTCCCACAGCAGGCGACGACTCTCCTCGGCACCGATCATCCACAAGTCCAGCTGGTAGACCGGCGCACCGCTGGCGCGCTCGAGGATCATCGGGTCGAGAAAGTCAGGCCCGCACTTGAACACCCGCACCTTGCGCCCGAGGTTGCGGTGCAGGCGGGCCAGGGCGGCGGTGACCGTGGTCTTGCCCTGGCCCGAGGCCGGGGCAGCGATCAGCACGGCAGGGCATTGGCGCGAGTCACTCACAGCTCGACGCCCTTCTGTGCGCGGATACCGGCCTGGAAGGCGTGCTTGAGCATGCCCATCTCGGTGACGGTGTCGGCCAGTTCGATCATTTCGGGCTTGGCCGCGCGGCCGGTGACGATCACATGCTGCATCGGTGGGCGGGCCTGGATGTCCGATAGCACCTGGTCGAGGTCGAGGTAGCCATGCTTGAGGGCGATGTTCAGCTCATCGAGCACCACGAACTGGATCGACGGATCCTGCAGCAACTGGCGCGATACCGCCCAGGCCGCTTCGGCAGCGGCGATGTCGCGCTGGCGGTCCTGGGTCTCCCAGGTGAAGCCCTCGCCCATCACGTGATAGCGCACCTGCTCGGGGAAGCGGCGGAAGAACAGCTCCTCACCGGTGCTGTTGCGGCCCTTGATGAACTGCACCACGCCGCACTGCATGCCATGGCCCAGGGCCCGGGCGAGCATGCCGAAAGCCGAGCTGCTCTTGCCCTTGCCATTGCCGGTCAGTACCAGCAGCAGGCCGCATTCGTTGGGGGAATTGGCGATGCGCTCGTCGATGATCGCCTTCTTGCGCAGCATGCGCGCCAGGTGACGTTCGTCGCGTTCGGTGGATTCGCTCATCAGGGGTCTCCGCAGGCTGTCGCCGGTTGGCGACAGGGAAAAGGCGGGCAGACGGAGAACGCGCAGGGGCCGTGGCCCCAGGCCACATCGCACCGCACATCACCCTCCGTGATGCCGTTGGCAGTGACAGGCCGGTCTCCGGGCTCGTGAGCGGGCCATGCCCGGACGACGCGCCTTCCCGGATACCTGTACCCAGTGGCCATGCGCCGCCTTCTACTCACCTACCGTTGCGGGGGCAGCGCCGGATTCGCGCCTGCTGGCGCCCACCGGCTTCCCAGTTTCACCCTGCCGAACCTCGGTTCGCCGGGCACCTGAAACACGCCGCGAAGGTTAGAGGGTTGCACCGGGAGCGTCAATCGAACGAGGACCGATCTGGCCTAGATCAATGGCCGATCCGCCAGCTTGTGCCACACTGAAAGCAGTGATATCACATAGCCACCATTTCGGCTGACCTCGATCACAAATACAAGGAGCGCAGCATGCAAGGCCTGATCATCAATAACCCGCGCCTGGAATTCCTACGCTCGGCCCTGGAACGCTGGGTCGACTGCATCGACCGCTTCAACCAGTTCCAGGGCGACAACGAAGCCCCTTACTGGCACGGTGCAGCCGCCAATGCCGGGCTGCTCGCAGCCGCCGCCTGGCAGGCCGAGCTGGTGGCGCTGCAGCAGTACACGAGCAAGAAGCAGCGCGACGAAGGCGAACGCGAAGCCCGTGGCGACCTGGCCATCAGCAGCGCCGAGGAATCGATCCACCTGCACACCAGCCAGCGCTGGCCACGCATTGCCCGTCTCGACCTGGCGTCGGCGCTGCAGGAAAGCGCCATCCAGGCCAAGGCGATCGCCTACGCCAGCCAGCTCAAGGCCGGGGCGTTGTTCGTCACCCCGTGGAAGGCCGGCCAGCACGCCAGCCCCGAGGAGCTGCAGGACCTGGTCGATGACCTGCAGAAGCACACCGCCTGTGCGATCGCCTGGTACTTCCCTTATGCCTATCGCAAGCTGCACAACGAGCTGGGCCAGTACTTCCCGGGGGTGGCCTTGCTGCTCAAGCAGGCCTGAGGCCGATCAGTCCTCGAAGAAACGGCTGGCCAACTGCTGGTTGCCGAGGCGCATGGCATAGGCCGTCAGGTCGAACACCTCGCCGGTGCGCAGATCATGCAATGGCCCGCTGGCAGGCCGGGCAATCTCCCTGAGGGTGACATGGACAAAGTGGTAGTCGGCGCCCTCCACTTCACACAACGCCTCGATACGAAAGCAGCTTCCCGGCAAGAACAACGTTTCCGCTTCGTCCGGCAGGCTGGAAAACGACGAGATCTGTACGCCTCGCTGATAGTGGCCAGTTGGCAATTCGAACACTACCGAAGTGTCGTCGAACAGCCCGGCGCGCCCGCCCGGAGCAGGCTGCTCGGTATCGGCGGCAAAACGACGGACGATATAAGGGTTTTCAGTGAACGAGGCCAGATCCGTATTGACCAGCACATCGCCGACCTTCAACTGGCCGCTCCGAAAGTGCTGACCGCTGGTGCCGCGCCCGCCGTGCCCGCCCCGATACAGCGGAACAACATTGTCCCTGGGTAACTCGACCATCGAATCGGCGAGCTTGTTGATGTAGTCGACCTCGTCGCCGTGATCGAATTCCCGCCTGCCCTCGCGCAGATAGTCATTGATACGTGAATCTTCCTCGGTATAGGTGTAGATGAGGTCGTTGCGGTAGTGACCGCCTTCCCGATAGGTGTATTCCGGCTCGCCATTGACAAAAATGTGGCAGAAGCCGTCGTCATCCTGGCTGCTGCCTTCGTCCTCGCCCAACTGCGGAATATCCTGTTCGGCAAGCACGGCGCGATGGCGCGCCAGGGCAGCATTGGACATATCCACGCTGCGCTGGCCATCGGTGCGCATGTACTCGTCCCAGAACGGCGAACCCTGCCGTTCCAGACCGGCTGCCAGCGGCGGATTGCCGCCCACCAGCCGTGGCCGCTGCAGCAGCTCCCACTGGCCACCCGCCGACAGGCGCACCGGCCGCAGCGGTACATAGGCAAACGGGTTGTCTGGCGGCACGATCAGCCAATGACCGAGGTCCGTGCTGTAGCGCACCCGGTACGGCATGCCTTGCAACTCGATCCAGGTCTGCCCATCGCCGCCCAGGGTGATCCCGCGCAGCAAACCAGGCCCCTGCAGCGGATCGATCAGCACCTGGTTGGCGACACGGGCCTCGAGCACGCCCGCCCCCTGACTGCCGGCACGGGTCCAGGAGCTGAGCGAAACCCCGGTTTCATGGAAAGGCGCCACGTACGACAGCGATGCAAAGCTGCTGCCGAAGCCGACCTCGACCATGCCCAGTGCCGAGAACAGGCTGTCGAGTATCGCAGCCCGCAGCGCAGCTTTGCGGCTTTTGGCGTCCGAGGCATGCACGGCCGCATCCACGTCCAGCGCGGTCCGGCCCAGCGACGCGCCCAGCAACACCAAGGTAGCGGGCCATCCCAACGGCGCGAAGCCGCCAAACACCTGCAGGAAAGCGCCGAGGTAACCGCGCCACATGGCTTTGCGCAACTCGCTATTGCTGATCATGCGTTCAGCACTGCGCTGCATGTCCTCCCGGGCCCTTTCGCTCAGCCAAGTAAAGAAGTCGCCCGGCAGCGGCCTTGCCGATGCGTCGAGCAAAGCCAAGGCCTCGTTGGCATCGGTCGCCGCCGCCAGCGCAGCCAATGCTTCGCCAACCGCTGCCGCTTGCGCCTGGTCATGCGGATCGGCAGCGAGGGCGCGCTGGTACGCCGCGCGCTGACGCCCCTCCTGCAACTCCCCGCGCAACCACCCAGCCAACGCCACCGGCGAATCGAACCCTCGCAGAGCCTGCTCCATCCAGGGCAAGTACAGCAGCACATGGCCATTGGGCAGATGCAGGCAGCACAGCGCCGCCCGTTCGCTCGCACCCAGGGCATAGTGCAGCGCCGGGAGGGTCGTAGCGGTTTGACGACGCAGCGCTTGCACGGTGCTCTGCACATCCGCGTTCAGCCACTGCGGTGCCACGCTCTGGCGCAGGCTTGCAGCATCCGCGGCGTCGACACGACCGGCCTTGCCTGCCAGCTCCAGCTGCGCCAGCAGGTTGACCTTGGCCAAAACGCGAAAATTATCGGCATGTCGCGTCCAGAACAGGGTGACTTGTTCGCGGTGTCGCGCCCCCAGGTCCAGCGCCCACAGGTCTGCCTGAACATCCTTGCCGAGCATCGGCACTTCGTTGCGCTCGTCGTACGCACCGCCATGCGGGCCCTGGTGATAGAAGCCGCCGTAGACATCTAGTTCATCGCCAGCATCCTGGAATGGCAGGTCAAAGCGTTGAATCAGCAACTGCACCAGGCTGATGGATTTGCCGGGCGGGCCGTTGTGCGCCCAGCCGCTGAAGCTACGGCTGTTGCTATGGGACTGGTTGAACTGATGCCACCACACCCGCTCGGGATCCAGCGGTTTACCGGTGTGCTTGCGCAGCAGCGCACGGGCATGACGACGCGCCAGCAGGTAGGGTTCGGGGTAGTCACGCAGAACGTCGTCGGCCAACCGGGCGAGGGCATGCCCGAGGCCAAGAACCTGCAGATTATGTTGCGTGATTTGCGCTAGGGTACTCATGTTCGATTCCTGGTTCATTGGAATCGAACATGGTCATCGACACCGCGAAAAGCGTGCGTTAGATAGGTCTAGCCTGGCCCGGCGGCGGCCATGGCGTCAGGGATTTTGCGCCAGATGCCCCGGCGGCAGTACTCGCTTGGCCTGGAGGTAGGCCTTGGCCCAGTAGCTGTTCGACAAGTAGTCGAGGCGCACGGTGCCACCGGTGGACGGTGCATGCACGAAGCGCCCCTCACCCACATAGATCCCGGCATGACTGACCTGCGAGCCGCCACTGGTGGCGAAGAACACCAGGTCGCCGGACTGCAGCGCATCGAGGTCCACGTTCGGCGCACGCATGACGATCATGTCGCGGGTGGTGCGCGGCAGGCTGATGCCAGCGGCGTCACGGTACACGTAGCCAATCAGGCCGCTGCAATCAAAGCCCGAGTCCGGGGTATTGCCACCCCAGCGATAGGGCGTGCCCACCAGGCCGATGGCGCGGAACAGCACATCGTCCGCCGCAGGCGACGAGGGCGATGGGTTGAACACCATTGGGGCCTTGGCCATCGGTGCCGGAGCGGGTGCACGGCTGGAGCAGGCCGCGAGCAGGGCCACGAGGGAGAAGAATGCGAAGCGCGCCAACATCGCCATGATGTAAACGTCCTGTCGGAGAGCCCCGGCCATGGCCGAAGGTAAAAAGAGTTGAGAAATTTAGATTAGACGCTTTCTGTAAATGCGCACGGCGGCGAGCTTTTCAGCTACGCCGCCGTGGCAGGGTACAGCATTTTGATATCAATTCAATTGCGCGAGATCGTGGTCGGCGCCATGGCGAGCGCGCGTTTGGCCTCGATGAAGGTCTTGCTCCAGTAGCGATCGCCCAGGCTGTCGATGCGCACACCACCGCTGCGGCGGCTGCTGGAATGGATGAACTGGTTGTCACCCAGGTAGATGCCGGCGTGGCTGACGCGACCACGACCGTTGGTGCTGAAGAACAGCAGGTCGCCGGGCTTGAGCTTGTTGCGCGCGACCTTCGGTGCGTCGACGTTGATCATCTCGCGGGTCGAGCGCGGCAGGTTCATGCCGGCCTCTTCGCGGAACAGGTAGCCGATGAAACCGCTGCAGTCGAAGCCGGACTTCTCGGAGGTGCCACCGAAGCGGTAGCGGGTACCGATCAGCGCCATGCCGCGTTCGAGAATGCTGTCGGCCAGCACGGGCAACTGGTACGGCTTGCTGTTGCTGGAAAATGCCTCGAGGTCATCTTCGCTGGCCAGCTCTTCCTCGGTGAATACGGAAGAAGCTGAAGCCTTGGCCTTGACCGATTGCTCGGTGGCCATGCGTTGATCCTGCGAAGGCGCGACCGGGCCGGTGGAGGCACAGCCGTAAAGAAGGGTGACAAGTGCAAGTGGCACGAGGGGTGCGAAGCGCTTCAGCATGGGCACGACCGTGTCTGTAGTCCTTTAGAAGGGGGAAACTATGCCTTCTATCGGACCCATTTGCAAATTTTATCGAAAAACATGTGACTTTTCCGTTTCGACGCTCTGGCACCGTGTTTTCAGCGCTACCAGCCGAGGGTTTCCTTGAGGAAGGGAATGGTCAGCTTGCGCTGGGCCTGCAAGGAAGCCTGGTCGAGACGTTCGAGCAGGTCGAACAGCGCGCTCATGCTGCGCGTGCCACGGGTGAGGATGAAGTGGCCGACTTCGTCGGTCAGGTGCAGGCCGCGACGCGAAGCGCGCAATTGCAGGGCGCGCAGCTTGTCCTCGTCGGACATCCCGCGCATCTGGAAGATCAGCGCCAGGGTCAGCCGCGACTTGAGGTCGGCCAGCTTGATCGGCAGCTCCCGCGGAGAGCTGGAGGCTGCCAGCAGCAGGCGCCGGCCACTGTCGCGCAGGCGGTTGAACAGGTGGAACATGGCCTCTTCCCAGTCGGCCTTGCCCGCGATCACGTGCAGGTCATCAATGCATACCAGCTCGTATTGCTCGAGATGGTCGAGCAGTTCGACGCCACGCTCGAGCAATTGCGCCAGGGGCAGGTACACGGCGGGCTCGCCCAGTTGCTGGAAGCGGTGGGTGGCGGCCTGCAACAGGTGGGTTCGGCCCACGCCCTGCTTGCCCCACAGGTAGATGAGGCTTTCGGTCCAGCCGGCGTCGGCTTCGCAGAGCCGCTCGACATAGCCCAGTGCCGCGGCATTGGCGCCGGGGTAGTAGTTGATGAAGGTGGCGTCGTCGCGCAGACGCACACCCAGGGGCAACTGGATCGGTTTCATGCTCGCGGGCGGTCGCGGGGACCACAGGGGGCCTTTGATGAACAGTGTGCAAAGTCTATACCCGCAACGCGGACGGCACAATCCGGCAGGGGAATAGCACAAGTAAAATCAAGCAGTTGCGTTTAATGTAAGCACATCGCGAGGCAAGCCCGCTCCCACCCCCGGGTGTTCAAGACTCCAGGCATGGGAGCGGGCTTGCCCCGCGATCACTCACAGATCCGGGTCTATTTCCCCGGCGTACATGTCCGATTCCTTGTACAGGTCATGGACATGGCGCAGCAACACCATGATCACCGCCGCCACCGGCAGTGCCAGCAGCACCCCGGTAAAGCCGAACAGCTCACCGCCAGCCAGGATCGCGAAGATCACCGCCACCGGATGCAGGCCGATGCGGTCGCCCACCAGCAGCGGCGTCAGCACCATGCCCTCCAGCGCCTGCCCGACCATGAACACCGCGACGATACCGAGCATGGGGTAGAGGTCGCCGCCGAACTGGAACAACCCGGCGACCAGCGCCGCGCCGATGCCGATGATGAAGCCCATGTATGGCACGATCGCCGCGAGCCCCGCCAGCATGCCGATCAGCAGGCCCAGCTCCAGGCCCACCAGCATCAGCCCCGAGGAATAGATGACGCCCAACGCCAGCATCACCAGCAGTTGCCCGCGCACGAACGCCCCCAGCACCTCGTGACACTCGCCGGCCAGCCCCACCACCTGCGGCTCGCGCTGGCGCGGCAGCAGGCTGCGCAGCTTGGCCATCATCAGGTCCCAGTCACGCAGCAGGTAGAAGCCCACCACCGGGATCAGCACCAGGTTGGCCAGCCAGCCGATCAGCGCCAGGCTCGAGGCGGTGGCCTGGGACAGCAGCACGCCGACGATGTCGGTGGTCTGGCCCATGTGCTCGCCGATCGCGGCCTTGATCTTGTCGAACTTCCAGAAGCCGTCGGCCAAGCCCAGGCGGCTCTGCACCCAAGGCAGCGCCACGTGCTGCAGCCAGTCGAGCATCTGCGGCGCCAGCTCGTACAGGCGCAGCAACTGCTTGGCCAGCATCGGCACCAGCACCAGCAACAAGGCCAGGAAGATCAGGGTGAACAGGCTGAACACCACCACCACGCCCCAGGTGCGCGACAGCCCGAGCCGCTCCAGGCGATCGACCAGCGGGTCGGCCAGGTAGGCCAGCAGAATGCCCACCAGGAACGGTGAGAGGATGTTGTGCAGGAAGTACAGCAGCACGGCGATCACCAAGGCCGCGCCCACCCAGACCCAACGACGCATGTCAGTCATTTGCGCCACTCCTTACCAGCGAAAGCGCAAGCCGTCGAACGGCGTTGCGGCAGTGGTGGGCGGCGTTGTGCCGGTATCGCCCTGCGCGCTCGGCGCAGGCGTGGCGGCTGCAGGCTCGGCAGGCAGCTCCTGCAGCTTGGCCAGGCCCAGCTGGGCGCGCAATTGCTCGCGATTGCCGCTGACCCGGTAGGTCAAGGTGCCGCCCTCTGCCATCTGCAAGCGGGCGCCATAAGGCTCCAGTACCCGGCTCAGTTCGGCGTAACGCTGCAGGTTCATCCCCTGCACCTGTACCTGCAGGTCGCTGCTGGCGCCTGGCCGCGTGACATAACGCGGCGCCAGGCGGTTGCTCACCGCCAGCAGCACCGCATCGGCCAGGGCCGCCTGATCGCTGCCCTCGGCATTGCCCTGTTCACGCTGGTCGCCCAGCCACAACTGCCACTTGCCCTGCCACTTGCCGTCGGCCTCATGGGCGTGCACCGCCAGCAAGGCATCGGCGCCATAGCGCTCGGACGCCTCGCGCAGCGGCGCGGGGTCGTTACCCTCGAGCAGCTTGGCATTGGCCACCAGTTGCTCCTGCAGATCGGCCAATGGCAGGCGCAGGGGCAGGCCGCGATGCTGGGCTGCACGGCGCAATGGCTCAGCGGCGCCCTGGCCATCGCCGACCAGGCTGCTGCCCTCGACACTGTCGTTCAGCCACCAGCCCAGGACCGACGGCCGGTTGCTGCCCCACAATGCCAGCCCGGCCTGGCGCAGGGCGCGCTCGGTGCTGCCAGGGTCGAACTCGACCAGCACCGACTCCGGTGGGCCTGCCTCGGTGCCGACCTGGTTGATGATCTGTTGCGGGTCCTTGCGCAGCGCGGCCAGCGCCGGATTCTGCGCGGCCTTGGGGTCGCCGGTCAGGCGCAGCACCAGGGTATCGAGCGCCTTGCCGGTCGCCTGGGCGCGGGCCTCGCTGCCCTGCCCTTCGACGGGCTCGCGAACCTGATACAGGCCCGAGACGGTTTCGGCCTGCGCGAGGGTGCCGGCCACAGTGAGGCAGGCGCCAGCAAGGAAATTGAGAAGACGCATTGAGGATTCCTGTCCAGATGACCTTGGGGCGACGCGCCCTTGCCTGTGGGCTGAGACCGCGCCACGCCGGAAAATGCTCCGCCGTGCCGCGCCTTTGCGCACGTCGCCATGCCTATACCTTATACAGGCGCCGACGCGGCAACCAGTCGCACAGGGTGAAACAGCGTTTTTTGCCCAGATTTCCCGCCTGCCCGTCGGCCTGAGGATGGCCGCCTTGGGGCAACCCTGATAAAATCGCGCGCCTTCGCAGACCAGTGACGTACAGGCAGCCACCGTTTCTGAAAGTGGCCTTGGCCGTCCCGGTCGTTTTTCTGAATCCCTCCCTCCTAAAGGCCTGGATCAATGAGCAAGCAACCCTCCCTGAGCTACAAAGACGCCGGTGTAGACATCGACGCCGGCGAAGCACTGGTCGAACGCATCAAGGGCGTCGCCAAGCGCACCGCACGCCCTGAAGTCATGGGTGGCCTGGGCGGCTTCGGCGCCCTCTGCGAGATCCCGGCCGGCTACAAGCAGCCGGTGCTGGTCTCCGGCACCGACGGCGTCGGCACCAAGCTGCGCCTGGCGCTGAACCTGAACAAGCACGACAGCATCGGCCAGGACCTGGTCGCCATGTGCGTCAACGACCTGGTGGTGTGCGGCGCCGAGCCGCTGTTCTTCCTCGACTACTACGCCACCGGCAAGCTCAACGTCGACGTGGCCGCCACCGTGGTCACCGGCATCGGCGCCGGTTGCGAACTGGCCGGCTGCTCGCTGGTCGGTGGTGAAACCGCCGAGATGCCAGGCATGTACGAAGGTGAAGACTACGACCTGGCCGGTTTCTGCGTCGGCGTGGTGGAAAAGGCCGAGATCATCGACGGCTCGAAAGTGGTCACCGGTGACGCCCTGATCGCCCTGCCGTCCTCCGGCCCACACTCCAACGGCTACTCGCTGATCCGCAAGATCCTCGAAGTGTCCGGCACCGACATCGACAACACCCAGCTCGACGGCAAGCCGCTGGCCGACCTGCTGATGGCGCCGACCCGCATCTACGTCAAGCCCCTGCTGCAGCTGATCAAACAGACCGGCGCGGTCAAGGCCATGGCTCACATCACCGGCGGCGGCCTGCTGGACAACATCCCGCGCGTGCTGCCAAAAGGCGCCCAGGCCGTGGTCGACGTGGCCAGCTGGCAGCGCCCGGTGGTGTTCGACTTCCTGCAGGAAAAAGGCAACGTCGACGAACATGAAATGCACCGCGTGCTGAACTGCGGCGTGGGCATGGTCATCTGCGTCGCCCAGGACCAGGTCGACAACGCCCTGAACGTGCTGCGCGCCGCCGGCGAGCAGCCGTGGGTCATCGGCCAGATCGCCGAGGCCGCCGAAGGCGCCGCCCAGGTCGAGCTCAAGAACCTCAAGGCACACTGATGCCGGGCAAGACCTGCAACGTCGTGGTACTGCTGTCGGGCTCCGGCAGCAACCTGCAAGCGCTGATCGACAGCAACAGCGCCAGTGACAGCCCAGTACGCATCCGCGCGGTGATTTCCAACCGCGCCGATGCCTACGGCCTGGAACGCGCCAACGCAGCCGGTATCGACACCGCGGTGCTCGCGCACAGCGGCTTCGACGGTCGCGAAGCCTTCGATGCGGCGCTGATGGCGCTGATCGACGGCTTCGCACCCGACCTGGTGGTGCTGGCTGGCTTCATGCGCATCTTGAGTGGCGGCTTCGTGCGCCACTATCAAGGCCGCCTGCTCAACATCCATCCGTCACTGTTGCCCAAGTATAAAGGGCTGCACACCCACCAGCGTGCGCTGGAGGCTGGCGATGCCGAGCACGGCTGCAGCGTGCACTTCGTCACCGAGGAACTCGATGGCGGGCCTCTGGTCGTACAGGCTGTGGTGCCGGTTGCAGCGGATGACAGCGCGCAGACGCTTGCCCAGCGCGTGCACCTGCAGGAACACCAGATCTACCCGCTGGCGGTGCGCTGGTTCGCCGAAGGACGCTTGCGTCTGGGCGAGCACGGTGCATTACTGGATGGCCAGCCGCTGGCGGCCAGCGGTCACTTGATTCGATCCTAGGAGAATTTATGCGTCGCGCCCTGCTCTTGGCTCTCGCCGTGCTCGCCCTGCCCCTCCAGGCAGCTGATCTGAAGCCTTTCGCAGCCAGCTACACGGCTGACTGGAAGCAGCTGCCCATGAGCGGCACTGCCGAGCGCAGCCTGGTGAAGAACGCCAACGGTACTTGGGACCTTAATTTCAAGGCCTCCATGATGATCGCCAGCCTGACCGAGCAAAGCACCCTCAAGCTCGACAATGACACCTTGCTGCCGCAGAAGTACCACTTCGAACGCGGCGGCCTGGGCAAGGCGAAGAAAGTCGACCTCACCTTCGACTGGACCGGCAAGAAGGTGACTGGCAGCGACCGTGGCGACGCGATCAGCCTGCCGCTCAACCGTGGCGTGCTGGACAAGTCGTCCTATCAACTGGCACTGCAGCATGACGTGGCCGCCGGCAAGAAAAGCATGACCTACCAGGTGGTCGACGGTGATGAGATCGACACCTACGACTTCCGCGTGCTGGGCACCGAGAAAGTGGCCACCAAGACTGGTCAGGTCGACGCGGTCAAGGTCGAGCGCGTGCGCGACCCTAGCCAGAGCAAGCGCATCACCGAGCTGTGGTTCGCCAAGGACTGGGACTACCTGCTGGTGCAACTGCGCCAGGTCGAGACCGATGGCAAGGAATACGTGATCGTGCTGCAGGATGGCACGGTGGACGGCAAGGCGGTCAAAGGCAACTGATGACGCTGCCTGCAATACCCGAAGCCCCGTCTTGTGCGGGGCTTCTTTTTTGGTGAATGCCTGTATCGCCCAATCGCGGGGCAAGCCCGCTCCCACGTATTTGTGCTCGATTCGTGGGAGCGGGCTTGCCCCGCGATTGGCCCATTCATGAAACTTGTTTCATCGCTGTTTTATTTACTTAGCCTGCTAACAAACTCTATAAAGAGGGTGTGCGACACGCTGTCGCAGCCAACTGAAGCAGTGGAGTTTAACGATGACAGTCCAAGTAACCGAACGCGACGAATCGAAAATGTCCCACGAAGGCCTGGCCGCTGGTGTGCGGATCTGGGATGTGCATCAACAGGGCCAACTGGTCGGCATGTTCCATGATGAGCACCAAGCCCAGCAGTACCGCATGGAGCTGGAATACCTAGAGAACCAGCGACCGTCGCAATAACACCCCCTTCAAACGAAAAACCCCGCCTAGGCGGGGTTTTTCATGCTTACCACATCAGATCGTCAGGGATCTTGTAGGCTGCGTACGGGTCGTCCTCGTCCGCCTCCTCGACATGGGTGTTGAGCAGCAGGATGCGATTGGGGTCGCGCTCCTGGATCTTCACCGCCGCCTCGCGTGGAATCACTTCGTAGCCACCGCCATGAGCGACGACGGCCAGCGCGCCGTTGCTCAGCTTGCTGCGCATCAGGGCGTTGACGGCGATGCGCTTGACCTTCTTGTCATCGACGAAGTTGTAGTAGTCCTCGGTATTCAGCTTGGGCAGGCGGGTCGCCTCGATCAATTGCTTGATCTGCGCGGCACGGGCCTTCTGCTCGGCTTTTTCCTGGACCTGGCGGTTCAGCTCCTGGTCTTTTCGGGCTTTCTCGGCCAGGGCTTCCTTGGCCAGGCGCTGCTGGCTGTCGTCCACCTCGGCCTGGCCCTTGTGCTCCAGGCGTTTCTGTTTTTTCTCGGCCTTGTTGGTCTGAGAAACCTGTTTCTGGTTGACCAGACCGGCTTTGAGCAATTGGTCGCGAAGGGAAAGGCTCATGGAAGTTCACTCACTTATGCATCAGCTCAGCCGCAGCTGGGCAGGTTCTTTTCCTGACGCTTGGCCTCGCCCCACAGGGCGTCCAGCTCGTCGAGGGTACGATCTTGGATGTTCAGGCCCTGCTCGCGCAATGCCTGTTCGATGAATCGGAAGCGCCGCTCGAATTTGCGGTTGGCGCGGCGCAGGGCGTTTTCCGGGTCGTGGCGCAGGTGGCGGGCCAGGTTGACGGTGGCGAACAGCAGGTCGCCCAGCTCATCTTCCAGCGCATCGCTGTCGCCATCGGCCATGGCCTGCAACACTTCGTCGAGCTCCTCGCGCACCTTGTCCAGCACCGGCAGCGCGTCCGGCCAGTCGAAGCCGACCGTGGCGGCGCGCTTCTGCAGCTTGGCCGCCCGTGACAGCGCAGGCAAGGCCGCCGGCACATCGTCGAGCAGCGAGAGCTGTTCAGGCTCGCTCCTCTCGGCGCGCTCCTCGGCCTTGATCTCTTCCCAGCGCGACTTGACCTGGGCCTCGTCCAGCTTGGGGGTGTCCAGCGGCGCATAGAGCTCGCCGGTGGGGAATACATGGGGGTGGCGGCGGATCAGCTTGCGGGTGATCGCATCGACCACGCCGTCGAACTCGAAACGCCCTTCTTCCCGTGCCAGCTGGCTGTAGTAGACCACCTGGAACAGCAGGTCGCCCAGCTCGCCCTGCAGGTGCTCGAAGTCGCCGCGCTCGATGGTGTCGGCCACTTCATAGGCCTCTTCGATCGTGTGCGGGACGATGCTGGCGTAGTCCTGCTTGAGGTCCCAGGGGCAACCGTATTGCGGGTCGCGCAGGCGGGCCATCAGGTGCAGCAGGTCGTCGAGGGTGTAGGTCATGGATATCTTTTCCTCAGCGAGGGCCTTGCCCTCGATCGCCGGCAAGCCGGCTCCCACAGGGTTATGCCGTACCTGTGGGAGCTGGCTTGCCAGCGATGGGCCGCACAGCGGCCCCGTTCTGTCTCAAGGGGTACGGTTACGCCGCGTCTCGATGATGTTGGGCAACTGCGAGATCCTGCCAAGCAGGCGCCCGAGGGCGTCCAGCCCAGGGATCTCGATGGTCAGCGACATCAAGGCGGTGTTGTCTTCCTTGTTCGAGCGGGTGTTGACCGCCAGCACGTTGATCTTCTCATTGAGCAGCACCTGCGAAACGTCGCGCAGCAAACCCGGGCGGTCGTAGGCACGGATGATGATGTCGACCGGGTAGGTCTGCACCGGGATCGGCCCCCAGCTGACCTGGATCATGCGCTCCGGCTCCTTGCCCGCCAACTGCAGCACCGAAGCGCAGTCCTGGCGGTGAATGCTCACGCCACGACCCTGGGTGATGTAGCCGACGATGGCATCGCCCGGCAGCGGCTGGCAGCAGCCGGCCATCTGCGTGAGCAGGTTGCCGACGCCCTGGATCTGGATGTCGTTGCGCTTGCCCGAACGGATGCCCCGCGCCTGGCGCGGGATCAGCTCGACCGGCTCCAGGCGCTCGGGTTCGAGCAACTGCTGGGCGGCGTTGACCATATGCGCCAGGCGCAGGTCGCCGGCACCGAGGGCGGCGAACATGTCCTCGGCGGTCTTGACGTTGGCCTTCTCGGCCAGGCGCTCGAAGTCCACCTGCGGCAGGCCCAGACGCGACAGCTCGCGCTCGAGCAGGGTCTTGCCGGCGGCGACGTTCTGGTCGCGGGCCTGCAGCTTGAACCAATGGACGATCTTGGCCCGGGCCCGCGAGGTGGTCACGTAGCCCAGGTTGGAGTTCAGCCAGTCGCGGCTCGGGCTGCCGTGCTTGCTGGTGATGATCTCCACCTGCTCGCCAGTCTGCAGGCTGTAGTTCAGCGGTACGATGCGCCCGTTGATCTTGGCGCCACGGCAGTTGTGGCCGATCTCGGTGTGCACCCGGTAGGCGAAGTCCAGCGGCGTGGAACCCTTGGGCAGGTCGATGGCGTGACCGTCGGGGGTGAACACGTAGACGCGGTCCGGCTCGATATCGACGCGCAGCTGTTCGGCCAGGCCGCCGATATCGCCCAGTTCCTCGTGCCACTCCAGCACCTGGCGCAACCAGGAGATCTTCTCTTCGTAGTGGTTCGAGCTGGGCTTGACGTCGGTACCCTTGTAGCGCCAGTGGGCGCAGACGCCCAGCTCGGCTTCCTCGTGCATGCCATGGGTGCGGATCTGCACCTCGAGCACCTTGCCCTCGGGGCCGATCACCGCGGTGTGCAGGGAGCGATAGCCGTTTTCCTTGGGGTTGGCGATGTAATCGTCGAACTCTTTCGGAATGTGCCGCCACAGGGTGTGGACGATGCCCAGCGCGGTGTAGCAGTCGCGCACTTCCGGCACCAGCACGCGTACCGCACGCACGTCGTAGATCTGGCTGAACTCCAGGCCCTTGCGCTGCATCTTGCGCCAGATCGAATAGATGTGTTTCGCCCGGCCACTGATATCGGCGTTGACACCGGTGGCCAGCAGCTCGTTCTGCAACTGGTTCATCACATCGCTGATGAAACGCTCGCGGTCCAGCCGGCGCTCGTGCAGCAACTTGGCGATCTGCTTGTACTGGTCGGGCTCGAGGTAGCGGAACGACAGGTCCTCGAGTTCCCACTTGATATGGCCGATACCCAGACGGTGCGCCAGCGGCGCATAGATGTCGAACACCTCGCGGGCCACGCGCAGGCGTTTCTCGTCATCGGCGGACTTCACCGCCCGGATGGCGCAGGTGCGTTCGGCCAGCTTGATCAGCGCCACGCGCACGTCGTCGACCATCGCCACGAGCATCTTGCGCAGGTTCTCGACCTGCGCCTGGGAGCCGAGCACCAGCGACTGGCGCGGGCTGAGGCTGGCACTGATGGCCGCCATGCGCAGCACGCCGTCGATCAGCTTGGACACCACCGGCCCGAAGCGCTGGCCGACCTCGGCCAAGGTCACCTTGCCTTCGCGCACCGAACGGTAGATGACCGCCGCCACCAGGGAATCCTGGTCGAGCTTGAGGTCGGCGAGGATTTCGGCGATCTCGAGCCCCGCCTGGAAACTGGACGTGCCATCGGCCCAGGAATGCTTGGCCGGATTGCCTTTCTTCTCGACCTCATGGGCAAACTCGCAGGCCTCTTTCAACCCCGGGCGATCGAGTTGCGAATCGACGCTCACCACATGATCGAGCCATGCTTCGAGATTGATACTGCCGTCGTTGTTGACCGGCTGGTGCACTCTCACCTGTACCATCTTTGCTTTACCTTTCCATACAGCGCACCACGCGGGTGCACTGGCTATCACCTGTGCGCCCCTCACTCCCTGAAGGCCGCACCAAGAGGGCCAGCCCGGCTAGCCCACTTCGAATAACGCCATGGCCTCGACATGCGCCGTCTGAGGAAACATGTCGAGAATCCCGGCCCTTTTTAACCGGTACCCCTGCCCGACCAGCACTTGCGCGTCACGCGCCAGCGTGGCCGGATTGCACGATACGTAGACCAGCCGTTTCGCACCCAGCCGGGCGATGCCCTGCACCACCTCGAAAGCCCCGTCGCGCGGTGGATCCAAGAGTACCGCAGAAAAGCCCTCGACAGCCCATCCGGCGCCCGCCAAAGGCTGCGATAAATCGGTCTGAAAAAACCGTGCGTTATGCACATTGTTGGCGTGGGCGTTGGCCTCGGCACGGCTGACCATCGCCTGCACGCCTTCCACCGCCACCACCTCGCGCGCCTGACGCGCCAGGGGCAAGGCAAAGTTGCCCAGGCCGCAGAACAGGTCCAGCACCCGCTCATGCGCCTCGGGCGCCAGCCAGGCCAAAGCCTGCTGGATCATCAAGGTATTGACCTGGGCATTGACCTGGACGAAGTCGCCCGGTCGCCAGGCCAGCTCCAAGCCCCAGGGCTCCAGGGCAAAGCCCAGTTGCGCCGTAGCCTCCACCGGTGCCGGCTCGCCCTCGCCTTGTAGCCACAATTGGGCGCCGGCTTCGCGGCAGAATGCCTCGAGCCGCGCCAGGTCTTCCCTTGGCAATGGCGCCACATGCCGTACCAACACCGCCTCGGCGGTACCGCTGAACAGCTCCACATGCCCCAGCGCCTGCGGCTTGCTCAAGCTGCGCAACACGGTCCGCAGGTGACGCATGATCGCCTGCAAGGGCTGTACCAGCACCGCGCAGTCGTCGATGGCAACGATGTCCTGGCTGGCCTCGGCGCGGAAACCGACCTCCAGCTGACGCGCCTTGGTATCCCAGCGTACCGCTACTCGCGCCCGGCGGCGGTAGCCGAATTCCGGTCCGCACAAGGGAACAGCCCACTCTTCGGGCTGCACGCCGGCCACCCGCTGCAACTGCTCGGCGAGCAGGCGCTGCTTGAGCGCCAGCTGGCCGTCATGGGGCAGGTGCTGGAGGTTGCAGCCACCACAGCGGGCGTAATGCCGGCAAGGCGCTTCACGGCGCTCGGGGCTGGCCTGGAACACCCGCTCCAGGCGCGCCTCGACCACCTTGCCGCGCGCGGCAAGTACCCGCGCCTCGACGTCCTCGCCGCCCAGCGCGCCGCTGACGAACCAGGTGCGCCCCTCGCTGAAGGCGATGCCGCGGCCGTCACCGGCCACGCGCTCGATCAGCAGGCGCTGCTTCTTGCCCACCGGCACTTGTGCGGCACGGTTGCCGCCGGCCGGCTGGAAGCGCAGGCCGGTGTTGCTTTTCTTTCTGGACATCAGGTCGGATCGAACAGGCCGGTGGAAAGGTAACGGTCGCCGCGGTCGCAGATGATGGCGACCATCACCGCATTCTCGACTTCACGGGACAGGCGCAGCATCGCCGCAACCGCCCCGCCGGAGGATACGCCACAGAAAATGCCCTCTTCGCGGGCCAGGCGACGGGTGGTTTCCTCGGCCTCCTGCTGGGACATGTCGACCACGCGGTCGACCCGGGTGGCGTCGAAGATCTTCGGCAGGTACTCGTGGGGCCAACGGCGAATGCCCGGAATGGCCGAGCCTTCCATCGGCTGCAGGCCAATGATCTGCACCGCCGGGTTCTGCTCCTTGAGGTACTGCGAACAACCCATGATGGTGCCGGTCGTGCCCATGGAGCTGACGAAGTGGGTGATCGTGCCCTGGGTCTGCTGCCAGATCTCCGGGCCCGTGCTGTTGTAGTGCGCGATCGGGTTGTCGCCGTTGGCGAACTGGTCAAGCACCAGCCCACGGCCTTCGGCCTGCAGTTTTTCCGCGAGATCGCGAGCCCCTTCCATGCCCTCTTCCTTGGTCACCAGGATCAGCTCCGCGCCATAGGCGGTCATGGCCGCCTTGCGTTCGGCGGTGGAGTTGTCCGGCATGATCAGGATCATCTTGTAGCCCTTGATCGCCGCTGCCATGGCCAGGGCGATGCCGGTATTGCCGGAGGTGGCTTCGATGAGGGTGTCGCCAGGCTTGATCTGGCCACGCAGTTCGGCACGGGTGATCATCGACAACGCCGGGCGGTCCTTGACCGAACCTGCCGGGTTGTTGCCTTCGAGCTTGAGCAGCAAGGTATTGCTGGTGTTCCCGGCGATGCGCTGCAGGCGAACCAGCGGCGTATGGCCGACGCAGTCGGCGATGGTTGGGTACTGCAGGGTCATGGGCGTTTTCGCAATCCGGACGGCAGGGGCGCCTATCATACCGGCAAACCCGGCGCGGCCATATCACGCAATTGTCGGTGGTTATAGCGGCTAGCTATAAGGAGTTGCTTCCTGGCAGCGGGCTTGCCCGCGCCGGACCAACCGATGGCCCCGCTTCATGGGCAGGCAGGCGCATGCACAGGCGCAGGCCACGCTCGCCATTGACCGCCCACACCAGCCCACCCTGGCGGCGGATCGCATTGCGGGCAATGCTCAAGCCCAAGCCGAAGCCACCGTCCCCGGGCCGTGCCCCGTCCAACCTGGAAAACGGCGCGAAGATCCGCTCGAGGTCTTCCTCGGCCACGCCACCGCCGTCGTCCTCCAGGTCGATACGCCAATACCCGCCTTCACGCCAGCCGCCCAGACGCACCACCCCCGCCTCGGGCGAGTGCCGGATGGCGTTGCGCAGCATGTTCTCCAGCGCCTGGGCAAGGTCGTTGAGGCTGCCCCGCACCCAGCAGTCCGCCGGCAACGCACAGCGCAACCGCCCAGGTGCCCAGCCGCTTTCGTAACAGGCATTTTCGCTGAGCAGGTCCCACAGCGCCGGCACCTGGATCGGCTCCAGGTTCAGCGGGGCGCGCTCGGCGTCCTGCCAGGCCAGCTGCAAGGTGTCTTCGACCAGCTGCTGCATGCCGTCCACCTCGCGGTGCAGGCGTTCGCGCAGGCGCTGCAGGTCGGTCTCGCCGTCGCAGGCCACGCGCAGGCGGCTGAGCGGCGTGCGCAGCTCGTGGGACAGATCGCGCAGCAACTGCTGCTGCAAGGCCACGGTGCCCTGCAGGCGCTCGGCCATCTGGTCGAAGGCCCTGGCCAGTTCGCCCAGCTCGTCCTTGCGCCGGGTGGTGCGCGAATCCAGGCGCGCCGCCAGCTGGTCGGCGCGCCAGGCGTTGGCCTGTTCCCGCAATTGATTGAGCGGCACGATCAGCATGCGGTACAGGCCGACGCACAACAGCAGGGTAAACAACCCGGGAATGATGCCGTTGGTAACGATGCGCCAGAACAACCGGTACTGGCCCGGGTTGAAGCGCTCCGGCAGCTCGATCACCAGCATGCCCTGCTCAGGCGCGCCGGGGAACGGCAGGCGCAACCAGGGCTGGCCGATACTGCGCCGGCTCATCGGCCAGTCGACGCCGCGCAGGCGGGTCAGGCGCTGGGCCTGCCCGGCGGTCAGGTCGGCGCTGCCCAACGGCTGCAGGTCGCCATCAAGCACTCCCACCCAGCCTTGCTCGCGCCCACGCATCCCGGCCAGCCAGGCGTCGACACCGTCAGCGCCGCCGCTGCGCCAGGCCTGTTCCGCCTCGGCCGCGTAACCCCGCAGCACTTGACGCGCAGGTTCGGAAAGGAAGGCGTCCTGGGTCTCCATATGGCGACCCCAGCTGTAGCTGAGGCCGATCATCAGCAGGCAGAAGCCCACCAGCAGGACGGTCAGTTTCCAGAATAGCGAATGGCGATCGAGCACGGTTCAGTCGGCCTCGCCCACGCCGAACACATAGCCCTTGCCCCAGACGGTGCGGACTTGCCGCTCGTGATAGCCGATGGCCTTGAGCTTGCGGCGGATCTGGCTGACATGCATGTCCAGGCTGCGGTCATGCCGCGAATAGCCACGCTGCAGCACCTGCTGGTAAAGGAACGGCTTGCTCAGCACCTCATCCTGGCTACGATGCAGGGTGTCGAGCAGGCGGTACTCACTAGGGGTCAGGCCGGCCCAGGCGCCAGCGAGGCAGACATCGGCCGCCTGCTCATCGAAGCGCAACTGCCCCGCCGCCGCCTCGCGTGGCACCAGCGCACGCCGCTCGAAGGCCACCCGGCGCAGGATCGCCTCGATGCGCACCCGCAGCTCGGCGAAACTGAAAGGCTTCGGCAGGTAGTCGTCCGCTCCCCGCTCGAAACCGCTGATACGGTCGGCCTCGGCCCCCAGCGCGGACATCAGGATGACAGGCGTGGCGCTGCGTCGGCGCAGGCTGGCCAGGGCATCCAGGCCATTGAGGCCAGGCAGCAGGATGTCCAGCAGGACCAGGTCGAAGACTTGCCGTCCCGCCGCCTCGAGCCCCTCCAGGCCACTGCGGCACCAGGTCACTCGGAAACCACCGCGGCGCAGCTCTTCGTGCAGGTAGGCACCCAGCACGGGGTCGTCCTCGATGGCCAGGATATTGGTGGCGCGAATAGCTTCAGGATGCATTGGCAACTGCCATCGATTCTCAGTTGCGTGATTATTGGGCAAGCGCTCCTGGCAAGGCAACCATTGCCCGACTGACGCACCATCGAGGGACCAGCCTCACTTGGCAAACAAAAAGCCTTACAAATGCCCCCGGTGCGGAGTAACGTTCCCGCTGATGCGCGAACAGCGCTTTTAAAGGCACATGACAGGAGACAGGTGTGCTCGACCGTTTGGGAATCCGCAGCCGCGTCCTGCTGCTGGCCTTGCTCCCCGCCAGCCTGATGGCCCTGGTGCTGGGCAGTTACTTCACCTGGTTGCAACAGAGCGACCTGCGCACGCAGCTGCTGCAACGCGGCAAGATGATCGCCGAGCAGTTGGCGCCCCTGGCGGCGCCGGCCCTGGCTCGCCAGTCCCCGGCGCAACTGGAGCGCATCGCGGCCCAGGCCCTGGAGCAGGTCGACGTGCGCGCCGTGGCGTTCCTCGCCGCCGACCGCACGCGCCTGGCCCACGCCGGCCCCAGCATGCTCAACCAGCCGCCCAGCGGCGGTACCGGCACGCAACTGCTGCAGCGCACCGGCAATGATGCCACCCGCTACCTGATGCCGGTGTTCGGCCATCACCGCGACCTGGCCACCGACGCCGTGCCCGCCGAGGCCGAGCGCCTGCTCGGTTGGGTAGAAATCGAGCTGTCCCACGACGGCACCCTGCTGCGCGGCTACCGCAACCTGTTCACCAGCCTGCTGCTGATCCTCGCCTGCCTGAGCCTGACCGCGCTGCTCGCCCTGCGCATGAGCCGCACCATCAACGACCCGATCAACCGCATCAAGCACGCGGTCAACCAGCTCAAGGACGGCCACCTCGACGAACGCCTGCCGGCCATGGGCAGCCACGAGCTCGACGAACTGGGTGCCGGCATCAACCGCATGGCCGAGACCCTGCACAGCGCCCACGAAGAGCTGCAGCACAGCATCGACCAGGCCACCGAGGACGTGCGCCAGAACCTGGAAACCATCGAGATCCAGAACATCGAGCTGGACATGGCGCGCAAGGAGGCCCTGGAGGCCAGCCGCATCAAGTCCGAGTTCCTCGCCAACATGAGCCATGAGATCCGCACCCCGCTCAACGGCATCCTCGGCTTCACCCACCTGTTGCAGAAGAGCGAGCTGAGCCCGCGCCAGCTCGACTACCTCGGCACCATCGAGAAATCCGCCGACAACCTGCTGGGGATCATCAACGAGATCCTCGACTTCTCCAAGATCGAGGCCGGCAAGCTGGTGCTCGACAGCATCCCGCTCAACCTGCGCGACCTGATCCAGGACACCCTGACCATCCTTGCCCCGGCCGCCCACGCCAAACAGCTGGAGCTGCTCAGCCTGGTCTACCGCGACACCCCGTTGTCGCTGGTAGGCGACCCGTTGCGGCTCAAGCAGATCCTCACCAACCTGGTGAGCAATGCCATCAAGTTCACCCGCGAAGGCACCATCGTCGTGCGCGCCATGCTCGAGGACGAGCAGGAAGACAGCGTGCAACTGCGCATCAGCGTCCAGGACACCGGCATCGGCCTGTCGCCGCAGGATGTGCGCACCCTGTTCCAGGCCTTCAGCCAGGCCGACAACTCGCTGTCGCGCCAGCCCGGCGGTACCGGCCTGGGCCTGGTGATCTCCAAGCGCCTGATCGAACAGATGGGGGGCGAAATCGGCGTCGACAGCACGCCGGGCGAAGGCTCGCAGTTCTGGATCAGCCTCAACCTGCCCAAGGCCCACGACGACACCGAGGAGCAACCCGCCCAGGCCCTGGTCGGCCGTAGCGTGGCCATCGTCGACGGGCACGACCTGGCCCGCCAGGCGTTGGAGCACCAACTGGAGGACTGCGGCCTGGCGGTCAGCGTGTTCGCCTCCTGCGACCAGCTGCTGCACGGCGTGCAGGCGGCAAGCCAGGCCGGGCAGCCGTTCGAGTTCGCCGTGCTCGGGGTCAACCTCGGCAGCCTGGCGCCGGAACAATTGGGGCAGTACCACCAACAGCTCGAGCGCCTGGGTTGCCAGTGCGTGGTGCTGTGCCCCACCACCGAGCAACCGCTCTACCATCCTTACCTGCCCAACGCCCACGGCCAATTGCTGGCCAAGCCCACCTGCACGCGCAAGTTGCGCCGCCTGCTGCTGGAACTGGTACAACCCCGCCGCCCAGTATGCGAGCAGCGCAGCAACGGCGGCCAGCGCATGCCCAAGCTCCTCTGCGTCGACGACAACCCGGCCAACCTGCTGCTGGTGCAGACCCTGCTCGAAGGGATGGGCGCCGAGGTACTGGCGGTGAACAGTGGCTATGCCGCGGTGCAGGCCGTGCAGGACGAGCCCTTCGACCTGGTGCTGATGGATGTGCAGATGCCCGGCATGGATGGCCGTGCCTGCACCGAACAGATCCGCCAGTGGGAAGCCAGCCAGAGCGGCCCGCCCCTACCCATCGTGGCCCTCACCGCCCACGCCATGGCCAACGAAAAGCGCGCCCTGCTGCACAGCGGCATGGACGACTACCTGACCAAGCCGATCAGCGAGCGCCAGTTGGCCCAGGTGGTGATGAAATGGACCGGCCTGAGCCTGGGATCACCGCCGCAGGAACGCCCCAGTGAGCGCCTGCCCGACAGCAGCGAGCTGAAGGTGCTCGACCCGGAGGAAGGCCTGCGTCTGGCTGCCGGCAAGCCGGACCTGGCGGCGGATATGCTGGCCATGCTCCTGGCATCGCTGGATTCTGACCGCGAGGCGATCCAGGCCGCTCGCGACGCGGCCGATCGCAATGCCATGATCGAACGGGTACACCGACTCAACGGCGCCTCGCGTTATTGCGGCGTACCGCAGTTGCGGGCGGCCTGTCAGCGCAGCGAGACCTTGCTCAAGCAGGACAGCCCCCAGGCGTTGCAGGCCCTGGATGAACTGGACCAGGCCATCAGCCGACTGGCCGAGCAGGCGCGCGAAAGCGCCTGAATAGGCTTTGCATGAGTCGTGAGAGCGGCGGTACATCTTGCCCCGCGACAGGGCCGTCACAGATCAATACCCGATCTCTCTGACGGCCTAGACTGTTGCCGATTCACAGAAGGAAGCCCCCCCATGCGCGCCCTGTTGTTCAGCAGCCAGCACTACGACCAGGAAAGCTTCGCTCGCGCCGCCAGCGCGGGCGCCCTGGAGCTGCACTACCAGCCCGCCCGCCTGACCCTGGACACCGCAGCCCTCGCCCAGGGCTTCGAGGTGGTCTGCGCCTTCATCAACGATGAACTCGACGCCCAGGTCCTGCAGCGCCTGGCCGCCGGCGGCACACGCCTGATCGCCCTGCGCTCGGCCGGCTACAACCACGTCGACCTGGCTGCCGCGCAGAGTCTCGGGGTCAGCGTGGTGCGCGTCCCGGCTTATTCACCGCACGCCGTCGCCGAACATGCCGTGGCCCTGATCCTGGCCCTCAACCGCCGCCTGCACCGGGCCTACAACCGCACCCGCGAAGGCGATTTCACCCTGCACGGGCTGACCGGCTTCGACCTGCACGGCAAGACCGTCGGCGTGGTCGGCACCGGCCAGATCGGCGCGGCCTTCGCCCGCATCATGGCCGGCTTCGGCTGCCAGCTGCTGGCCTACGACCCCTACCCCAACCCTGAGCTGGTCGCCCTCGGCGCCCGCTACCTGGAACTGCCCGAGCTGCTGCGCCAGGCACGCATCATCAGCCTGCACTGCCCGCTCACCGAGCACACCCGCCACCTGATCAACGCCCAGAGCCTGGCCCAACTGCAGCCCGGCGCCATGCTGATCAACACCGGCCGCGGCGCCCTGGTCGACACCCCGGCACTGATCGATGCGCTCAAGAGCGGCCAGCTTGGCTACCTGGGGCTGGATGTCTATGAAGAGGAAGCGCAGCTGTTCTTCGAGGACCGCTCCGACTTGCCGCTGCAGGACGACGTGCTGGCACGGCTGCTGACCTTCCCCAACGTGATCGTCACCGCGCACCAGGCGTTCCTTACCCGCGAGGCCCTGGATGCCATCGCGGCCACCACCCTGGACAACATCTCCCGCTGGGCGGCAGGCAATCCGCAGAATCTTGTAAACGGTGGATGCTAGTGTGGTGCTTTGCAAATACGCCCCATAAGTCGCGCGTGATTTTTGTGCTCAAGCAAGGCGTCGCGACGAGTCGTAGCCCGGCTACGGCGAGGAGCGACAACGCAGCATGAGCGCAAAAAGCGCCGCGAATTAGGGTCGTTATTTGTGAAGCACCACACTAAGATACGCGGCATTTCTGGAGGACCCATGGTCGAACACGATTTCCGCTACACCCTTTTCAACCCGCAACACACCCTGATCGAGTGCCGCGCGCTGGTGCCGGGCCGCTACCAGGTCACCGGCAACGGCGGCTCGATCCAGAAAGGCGACGCACTGCTGGTTTCGCTCAAAGGCAGCAAAACCCTGTCCATGCGCCTGACCGTGGACAGCGTGCGCCACCTGATCAACCCCACCGGGCAGTGGGTGGCCGTGGCCCAAGGGCCAGTATTCAACGAACTGGAAATCCACGAGTGGCAGGTCAAGTGCGACGGCTGCGACGCGGTGCTGGACTTCGAGTTCGCCGCCGAAGCCAAGCTCGGCAAGAAAGGCCACGCCCCGGCAGCCACCGCCCGTGTCCAGGAGCTGGGCTGGGCCAGCCAGGGCGACAAGCACCTGTGCCCGCAGTGCCAGGAGCGCGCCTGAGTGAAACAGCTGCTGACCGGCGTGCTGATCGCCACCGGCCTGATGGGCTGCGCGTCGCAACCTTCGAAGCTGCAGCAGGAGCAAAGCTACCTGCTGGAGTGGATTGGTGAACGCCCGCTGATCGACTACAGCCACCTGACCCTGACCCTGGCCAGCGATGGCCGTGCCTATGGCAATGCCGGCTGTAACCACTGGTTCGCGCCCTACACGCTGGACGGCGAGCACTTGAGCTTCGGCAAGGTCGGCAAGACCCGCAAGCTGTGCGCGCCAGCGCTGATGGAGCAGGAGAAACGCTTCCTCCAGGCGCTGGAGACGGTGCAGCGCTGGGACGTGTCGCCAATCGAGCAGATCCGCTTCTGGCCGGCCGAGGGCAAGCCGCTGCGGTTCTGGCCTGAGGAAGGCTGAAACCATCGCGGAGCAAGCACGCTCCCACGTGGGGGCGGGCTTGCTCCGCGATGCTGGAACTCAGGCGCCGCCCTTGAGTGCCCTTATCTTCGCCTGCAGCCCTTCAAGCGTCTGCTCGCCCAGCAGTTGCTCGCGCACCTTGCCCTTGTCATCGATGATGTAGGTCACCGGCAGCGCCTCGCTGCGCGGCAGCTCATAGCGCTCGGCCGGGTCTTGCGCGAGCACGGTGAAACCGATGCCGAGGGTCTCGGCGGCGGCCTTGAGGTCGGCACCCTGCAAACCATCGAAGTTCACCCCCAGCACCCGGATACCCTGGTTTTCCCACTGCTTGGCAGCAGCATTGAGCTCGGGGATTTCGGTACGGCACGGGCCGCACCATTCGGCCCAGTAATTGAGCACCAACCAGTGCCCGTCGACCTGTTCGGCCTTCACCGTATTGCCGTGCTGGTCCACGCCGTAGTCCGCACCGCAGCCGCCGAGCAGCAGGCTCGCGGTGATGGCCAGTGCAGCTGCCAAACGCCTTGCCATGGGTCAATCCTTCTCGAAGTTTTCAAGCATTGAAGTCGGTCGCTGCGGTTAGAATAGCCGCCACACCCAGCTGGATGCGACCCGTCATGACCGATCTGACCCTCTATCATAACCCGCGCTGCTCGAAATCCCGCGGCGCCCTGGAACTGCTCGAAGCGCGCGGCCTCGCACCGACCATCGTGCGCTATCTCGAAACCCCGCCGGACGCCGCCACCCTCGAACAGCTGCTCGCCAAGCTGGGCATCGGCGCGCGCCAACTGCTGCGCACCGGCGAAGACGAATACAAGGCACTGGAGCTGGCCAACCCAGCCCTGAGCGACGCTCAGCTGATCAAGGCGATGGTCGAGCATCCCAAGCTGATCGAACGCCCGATCCTGGTCGCAGGCGACAAGGCCGTGATCGGACGCCCACCCGAGAAGGTCCTGGAGATCCTGCCGTGAGCGAACCCTACATCCTGGTGCTGTACTACAGCCGCCACGGCTCGACCAGCGAGATGGCCCGGCACATTGCCCGCGGCGTCGAGATGGCCGGCCTGGAGGCGCGCCTGCGCACGGTGCCGGCTATCTCCACCGAGTGCGAAGCCGTGGCCCCGGACATCCCGGCCAGCGGCGCGCTGTACGCCACCCTCGACGACCTGCGCCACTGCGCGGGCCTGGCCATGGGCAGCCCGACCCGCTTCGGCAACATGGCCGCGCCGCTCAAGTACTTCCTCGACGGCACCAGCAGCCTGTGGCTGGGCGGCGAGCTGGTGGGCAAGCCAGCGGCGGTGTTCACTTCCACCGCCAGCCTGCACGGCGGCCAGGAAACCACCCTGCTGTCGATGCTGCTGCCGCTGATGCACCACGGCATGCTGGTCACCGGCCTGCCCTACAGCGAGTCGGCGCTGCTCGATACCCGCGGCGGTGGCACCCCGTATGGGGCCAGCCACCATGCCGGCGCCGACGGCAAGCGCGAACTGGACCAGCACGAGATCACCCTGTGCCGCGCCCTCGGCCAACGCCTGGCCAATACGGCCAAGGCCTTGGGTGGCCAGCGTGGCTAGAAAACCCAAGGTGCTGCCGCCGCTGGAGTGGCTCGCCCCACGCGTACGGCTGACCCGCGCCCTGAGCCTGGCCTGCTTCTTCGGCCTGATCGCCCTGCTGGTGGTGAACAACCTGTGGTTCGCCAACCTGCACGGGGCGCGGGTCGAAGTGATCCTGGCCATCGAGCTGATCCCCCTGCTGCTGCTGCTGCCGGGCATGCTGATGGGTAGCGCCCGGGCGCATGCCTGGACCTGCTTCGTGGTCAATATCTACTTCATCAAGGGCGTGCTGGCCGCCTTCGACCCCGCCCGAGCGCTGTTCGGCTGGGTCGAGGTGCTGGTGAGCCTGGGGCTGTTCGTCAGCGGCTTGCTGTTCGTGCGCTGGAAGTTCCAGCAGGATCGACGCCTGGCTGGCGAAGGTGCCTGAACGTATCGGGGCCGCAACGCGGCCCCGGCGATCTCAATGGTTGACGGTATGCGCCAGCATCACCGACAACTGGCATAGTGGCCGCCCGCTTTCGGCGTGCCACTGATTGAACGCCTGCTGCACCAGCGCCAGGTCACGCAGGCTGGTCGGCGGCTTGTCGATGATCTTCTGGGCGATCAACGCGGCGGCCATGTCGTCGGTGGGGATGAAGGTGTCCTTGCCGACCATGCGCAGGAAACGCGGCGCCGACAACCCGCCCAGCTGGTTGCCATGCTTGGCCAGGTACTTCCACAGCCCGACGATATCGGTCTCGGGCCAGTCGGCGATGAACGCGCCGAAACTGCCCTTCTCCTTCGCCACGTCGAGGATCATCTGCGCATTGCGCGGCACGCTCTTGAGCTTGCCCAGGTGGCGGATGATGCGCTCGTCCTGCATCAGCCGCTCCAGGTGCTCGGCGCCCATCAGCACCACTTTCTCCGGGTCGAAGCCAAAGAACACCTGCTCGAACGCCGGCCACTTGGCATCCACCAGGCTGTGCTTGAGCCCGGCGCGGAACACGCGCAGGGCCAGGGTCGACAGGTAGCGGTCGTCGGTGATGTCACGCAGCTGCGCGGGTGTGCGCGGCTGCGGCAGGAAGGCTTCCAGCGCCTGGGCCGAACCGAAGCGGTTCAGGCAGTACTCGTGCAACCACTGGTAGTCGCGCATAAGATCAGATGTTCAGCACGTCGAGGAAGCGCGGGGTGGCGCTCTCGTCGATCTTCAGGCTGGTGAAGTCGAACAGGTTGCGGTCGGCCAGCTGCGACGGCGCGACGTTCTGCAGGGCGCGGAAGATGCTCTCGGTACGGCCCGGGTGCTTGCGTTCCCACTCCACCAGCATGTCCTTGACCACCTGGCGCTGCAGGTTTTCCTGCGAGCCGCACAAGTTGCACGGGATGATCGGGAATTCCTTCATGTCCGAGTAGGCCTGGATGTCCTTCTCGCTGCAGTAGGCCAGCGGGCGGATCACCACGTTGCGGCCGTCGTCGGCGCGCAGCTTCGGCGGCATGCCCTTGAGCGCGCCGTTGAAGAACATGTTGAGGAAGAAGGTCTCGACGATGTCGTCGCGGTGGTGCCCCAGGGCCATCTTGGTCGCGCCGATCTCGTCGGCGAAGGTGTACAAGGTGCCGCGACGCAGGCGCGAGCACAGCGAGCACGTGGTCTTGCCCTCGGGCACCAGTTCCTTGACCACCGAGTAGGTATCCTTCTCGACGATGTGGTACTCGACGCCCAGTTCCTTGAGGTAGGCCGGCAGCACGTGCTCGGGGAAGCCCGGCTGCTTCTGGTCCATGTTCACCGCGACGATCTCGAACTTGATCGGCGCCACCTTCTGCAGGTGCAACAGAACGTCGAGCATGGTGTAGCTGTCCTTGCCGCCGGACAGGCAGACCATGACCTTGTCGCCATCCTCGATCATGTTGAAGTCGGTGATGGCTTCGCCGGCGAGGCGACGCAGGCGTTTTTGCAGTTTGTTCTGGTTGACCGAGAGGGTGCCCATAGCGCTTGAATCCGCGAGGTGTGACAAAAGCCGGCTATTTTACGCACAAACCGGGCGGCGCAGTAGGTGAATCCGATAAAGACTTCAAGGGAATCAACACCGGTCCTGACAGCGCGATTTGCTCTAAAAAGCCGGTTTTCTGTGGGGAACGGCTTCCTATACTGCGACATAAGGCCACATTGGCGCAGCACCTGGTGTCCTGGCCTCGGGCCATAGGCGCTCCATCCGGGGGGCGTTTGGCAACGACGATAGGAGTGACCCGTATGATTCATCACGTTGTTGGGCTGTTCACCCACCCCGACCAGGAGTGGCGGGAGATTCGTGGCGAGGACGAAAGCATCAGCCACATGTACCTGACACACACGCTGATCCTGGCGGCGATTCCCGCCGTGTCGGCGTTCATCGGCACCACCCAGGTCGGCTGGGTGATCGGCGAGCGGCCAGCCGTGATGCTGACCATGGAAAGCGCGTTGTGGATGAGCATCATGTCCTATCTAGCGATGCTCGCCGGGGTCGCGGTGATGGGCGCCTTCATCCACTGGATGGCGCGCACCTACGACGCCAACCCAAGCATGGCGCAGTGCATCGCCTTTGCCACCTACACCGCCACCCCGCTGTTCATCGGCGGCCTCGCGGCACTGTACCCGCACCTGTGGCTGGGCATGCTGATCGGCACGGCGGCGATCTGCTACACCGTGTACCTGCTGTATGTCGGCTTGCCGACCTTCATGAACATACCGTCGGATGAAGGCTTCCTGTTCTCAAGCTCCGTGCTGGCGGTGGGCCTCGTGGTTCTGGTGGCGATCATGGCCGCAACCGTGATCATCTGGGGACTGGGCGTGGGGCCCGTCTACACCAACTAAACGCATACCAACCAGATCCAACCAACACTGGGGCATCACCGAGGCCGCCGCAAGGCGGCCTCGCTTCGTGTGCCTGACCGACGGCTCGGCAGCCGCCCATTGCCTGCGGCATAATGCCCGGTCAGGAGAACTACCCCGCCATGCCCGAGCTGCTCAGACAACGCGTCGAAACCTGTTACCAGCAAGCCGAAACCTTCTTCAAACGCCCCTTCCCGCGCCCGCAGGTCAGCTTCAAGCTGCGCGGACAGAAGGCCGGCGTCGCCCACCTGCACGAAAACCTGCTGCGCTTCAACCTGCAGCTGTACCGCGAGAACGCCGAAGACTTCCTGCGCCAGACCGTGGCCCACGAAGTCGCCCACCTGATCGCCCACCAGCTATTCGGCGAGCGCATCCAGGCCCATGGCGAGGAATGGCAGTTGATCATGCGCGGGGTGTACGAGCTGCCGCCGAACCGCTGCCACAACTACGAGGTGCAGCGGCGCGTGGCGACACGCTACATCTACCGTTGTCCGTGCCCGGAGAGCGATTTCCCGTTCACCGCCCAGCGCCACAAGCTGGTGCGCCAGGGGCGGCGCTACCTGTGCCGGCGCTGCCGGGAGATCCTGGTGTATAGCGGCGAGACCCGGGTCGAATAATCGTCAACGCATGAAAAAGGCGACCCGAGGGTCGCCTTTTGTCTTTCATCTCACGCTCAACGCGCCGGGCCTTCGGCCACGCCCAGGTCGTCGGTCGGACGGGTGTCGATCAGCGGCGAGCCGCCAGACGCCAGCTCAGCCTGCAGGGTGTCGGTATCCAGCTCCTTGACCCACTTGGCCACGACCACGGTGGCCACGGCGTTGCCGATCAGGTTGGTCAGGGCGCGGGCTTCGGACATGAAGCGGTCGATACCCAGGATCAGCGCCAGGCCGGCAACCGGCAGGTGGCCGACGGCCGACAGGGTGGCGGCCAGGACGATGAAGCCCGAACCTGTGACGCCCGCGGCACCCTTGGAGGCCACCAGCAGCACCAGCAGCAGGGTGATCTGGTGGGTGATGTCCATGGTGGTGTCGGTGGCCTGGGCGATGAACACCGCGGCCATGGTCAGGTAGATCGAGGTACCGTCCAGGTTGAACGAGTAACCGGTCGGGATCACCAGGCCAACCACGGATTTCTTCGCGCCCAGGCGCTCCATCTTGGCCAGCATGCGCGGCAGGGCCGACTCCGAGGACGAGGTGCCCAGCACGATCAGCAGCTCTTCACGGATGTAGCGGATCAGCTTGATGACGCTGAAGCCATGGGCGCGGCAGATACCGCCCAGCACGACCAGGATGAACAGCAGGCAAGTGATGTAGAAGCAGGCCATCAGGTAGCCCAGCTGCACCAGCGAACCCACGCCGTACTGGCCGATGGTGAAGGCCATGGCGCCGAAGGCGCCGATCGGCGCCAGCTTCATGATCATGTTGATGATGTTGAACATGACATGGGCGAAGCGATCGATCAGGTCCAGCACCGGCTTGCCGTAGCTGCCCAGGCGGTGCAAGGCGAAACCGAACAGCACCGAGAACATCAGCACTTGCAGGATGTCGCCGTTGGCGAAGGCGCCGACCACGGTGTTGGGGATGACATTGAGCAGGAAGCCGACGGTGGTCTGCTGCGCGCCGGCGGCGGCATAGGCAGCCACGCTGCTGGCGTTGAGGGTGCTGACGTCGACGTGCATGCCGGCGCCCGGCTGCACCACGTTGACCACCACCAGGCCGATGATCAGGGCGATGGTGGAGACGATCTCGAAGTACAGCAGCGCGTAACCGCCGGTCTTGCCGACCGACTTCATGCTTTGCATGCCCGCGATGCCGCTGACCACGGTACAGAAGATGATCGGCGCGATGACCATCTTGATCAGCTTGACGAAGCCGTCACCCAGGGGTTTGAGGGCTACGCCGGTCTCCGGGTAGTAGTGGCCGAGCAGGATACCGATGGTGATCGCGACGATCACCTGGACATACAGCGATTTGTACAGCGGCTGACGAGTCGTCATGGCTAATTTTTCCTCAAGTGGGCCGGCGCATCCTTCCCAGGATGTCGGGGCACCTGAATCGCGAACCCTCCTGTACCCGGAGGGATTTGTCGTTGTGTTCGAGCGCCTGGGCAGGCCTCTGCCAGGTGAATAGCAAGGGCGATGCCAAAGTGCCCGCTTGAGGTGCACAGCCAATGTTTACAGGGTGTGAATGCCCCGGGACGGGGCGTAAAAGCCAGTAGGTAATGGCGGATTTCCGCCCGATGGCGGAAATCGTACAGGGCGGGTTGGCGGGAATCCGCCCAGCGCGTTTCCTGTAGGAGCGGCTTCAGCCGCGAAGCCAGCGACGCGGTGCATGGCAACGGCTGGGCCGGTGATCGCGGCTAAAGCCGCTCCTACAAGTCTTGCGCGATTTCAATCGAGCCGGAAAGCGATGCGGAACGCAGCCCCGCCCAATTCGGAGTCGCCCAGGCTCAACTCGGCGTCATAGCTGTCGATGATGTCCTTGACCACCGCCAGGCCGATCCCTTGTCCGGGGTGCTGGCGGTCCAGCCGCTCGCCGCGTTCGAGAATGCGCTCACGCTGGTCGGGCGGCACGCCCGGGCCGTCGTCCTCGATCCACAGTTCCAGTTGCCCCGGCGCTTCGCGTAGGCTGACCCGCACCTGCCCCAGGCACAACCGGTAGGCGTTCTCCAGCAGGTTGCCGAGCAGTTCAAGCAAGGCCCCCTGTTCCATCGGCACCCGCGCATCGGCCGGGAGATCGAAACCGACCTCGACGCGTTTGTCGCGATAGACCTTGGCCAAGGTGCTGCACAGGCTGTCGAGCAACGGCTTGAGCTCGACCTGGTGCTTTACCAGGCCACTCTTGCGCAGGCTGGCGCGCTGCAATTGGTAGTCGATCTGTTGGCTCATGCGCTCGATCTGGCTCTGCAGCACCCGCGCCTGCTCGCGGTCGCCCTGCTCCATGCTCTCGCCCACGCCCTGCAGCACCGCCAGCGGGGTCTTCAGGCTGTGGGCCAGGTCGTCGAGCGAGTCGCGGTAGCGCTGGCGCTGCTCGCGCTCGCTGCGCAGCAGGCGGTTGAGCGAGCCGGTCAGGCGCAGCAGTTCGCGTGGGTGCTCGCGACTCAGTCCATCCCTGGCGCCGCTCTCCACGTCGTCCAGCTCGGAGCTGAGCCGACGCAGCGAGCGCAGGCCCCAGGTCAGGCCGGCCCAGAGCAGCACCATCAGCGCCAGCAGCGCCGCGCCGAAGCCGAAGTAGAGTTTCTCGCGCAGGCCATTGAGGGTGTCCTGGTATTCGCGGACCGGTTGCAGGGCGACGATGCTGAACGCCGCGCTCTTGCCGCCAAGCAGCCTGACCTCGACGTCATAGACGAAGAACTCCTCGCCGTCGTCCTGGTGAATACGGGCGAATTCGTTGCCACGCCCGTCATAGCGCGGGTGGTAGTTGATGTTGCGGTTGCGCGTGGCCCGCGACTGCCACACCAGCTTGCCCTGGCGGTCGAAGATGTAGCCGAGCAAGCCTGTATACGGCAGGTTGAAGCGTTCGTCCGGCAGCAGCGCCGGCATCTGCAACTGGCCATGCTCGATGCGCGCGGCGGAAATCAGCGTGGTCACGTCCGAGGCCAGGCGCTGCTCGATGGACTCCTGCAACGCCAGGCTGAAGGCCTTCTGCAGCGCCGGCAGCAACGCCAGCATGAACAGCAGCGCCAGCAACGCCGCCGCCAGCATCAGGCGCACCCGCAGCGAACGGATCATCGGCAGCGCTCGGTGAACAGGTAGCCCAGGCCACGCACGGTATCGATCGGCTTGAAGCCGTTGTCGCCCTCGAGCTTGCGACGCAGGCGGCCGACCAGCACCTCGATGACGTTCGGGTCGCGCTCCTCGTCGTCCGGGTACAGCTGTTCCATCAACCGGTCCTTGGCCACCACCTGCTGGTGATGGCGCATGAGGTACTCGAGGATGCGGTATTCGTAGGCGGTCAGCGCCAGCGGTTGCTCGTCCAGGGTCGCCTGCTTGCGGTTGAGGTCGAGCACCAGCGGGCCGGCGGCGATGGTCGACTGGGTGAAGCCGCTGGAGCGGCGCAGCAAGGCGTTGAGGCGCGCCTCCAGCTCTTCGAACTGGAACGGCTTGACCACATAGTCGTCGGCGCCGGCGGCCAGGCCTTCGACCTTGTCCTGCCAGTTGCCGCGGGCGGTGAGGATCAGGATCGGGAAGGTCTGGCCAAGGTTGCGCAACTGACGGATCAGGTCCAGCCCGCTCATGCCCGGCAGGCCCAGGTCAATCACCGCCAGGTCATGGTTGTACTGCTCGGCCTGGTACAAGGCTTCCTCGGCGTTGGCCACCGCCTGCACCACATGGCCGCCCTCGCCGAGGCGGGTGAACAGGTGATGACGCAGCAGCGCCTCGTCCTCGACCACCAGCAATTTCATGCAGTTCTCCTTACTCGGGTTCGCCGGTTCGATTGCGCTCGCGGGGCAAGCCCGCTCCCACGCAGGCGCATGGGAGCGGGCTTGCCCCGCGCTGAGACCGGTACAGGATAACAGCGACCTCAGAACTTGTAGCTCGCCGCCAGGTAGGTCTGCGCGCTGCTGGTCAGGCGCAGGGTGCCGTCCTTCGGCCCGCCGTGGGCGCCGATCTCGGTGGCGGCGTTGCTGCGCAGGTAACGGTAGCCCATCTCCACCGAGGCCTTGTCGGTGATTTCCTGGATCACGCCGGCCTGCAGGCCCACGGCATAGCCGTAGTCGGTGTCGCGGCTGGCGCCCGGCGAGTCCTGGGTCAGCTTGGTCATGCCCAGGGTGCCGCCGCCGAACAGCTTGGTGGTATCGCCCACCGGCAGGAACAGGTCGTAGCTACCGAGCAGGTTTTCCTGGCGTAGCTTGACGCCGCTGTGGTCACCCGAGACATTGTCGTAGGTCATGTAGTAGCGGCCCTGGTCGTTGATCTTGCCCAGGCGCACGCCCCAGGTGCTGTCCTTGCCGATGATGCCGTCGGCGTTCAGGTTGTCGGTGTTGCGTTGCAGCAGGCCGGACTTGCGCACTTTGTCGCTGGTCTGGCCGTAGGTCAGGCTGGCGAAGTTGTCATCGGCCTGGGCGGCGGTGGTGAGGCCGGCGGCGCAAACCGCCATGGCGGCGATCAGGGTATTGAGCGTTTTCATGGTTCAGGTACTCCGGGTTGGATGCGTTGTTTCTGTCTGGGGACTAGAGTAGGGAGGGCGCCCTGAACCCCTGCTGAACCCGGCCTGAACCTGGGCTGAACGAACCGAACAAGGAGCTCGACCATGCGTACCCTGCTTGCACTGGCCCTGTTGTGCGGCGCCACCCTCGCCCAGGCGGCGGTGCAGACCCGCGAGATCCCCTACCAGGATACCGACGGCAATCGTCTGATCGGCTATTACGCCTACGACGACGCCGTCGAGGGCAAACGCCCGGGCGTGGTGGTGGTGCATGAATGGTGGGGGCTGAACGACTACGCCAAGCGCCGCGCCCGCGACCTCGCGGCGCTGGGCTACAACGCCCTGGCCATCGACATGTACGGCGATGGCAAGAACACCGAACACCCGCAGGATGCCCAGGCGTTCATGGCCGCGGCGATGAAGGACCCAGCGGCCGCCGCCCGGCGCTTCGATGCCGGGCTGGAGCTGCTGAAGATCCAGCCCAACACCAACAAGCACCAGCTGGCGGCCATCGGCTACTGCTTTGGCGGCAAGGTGGTGCTGGACGCGGCGCGCCGCGGTGAGAAGCTCGACGGCGTGGTGAGCTTCCATGGCGCGCTGGTGACCCAGACGCCGGCCAAGCCGGGGGTGGTCCGGGCCAGGATCCTGGTAGAGCATGGCGAGGCCGACAGCATGGTCACCCCGGAGCAGGTGGCGGCGTTCAAGGCGGAGATGGATGCGGCCAAGGCAGACTACAAGTTCGTCGGGATCCCGGGGGCCAAGCATGGCTTCACCAACCCGGATGCCGACCGCTTGAGCCATGGCGAGCATGGCGGTCCGGATATCGGCTATGACAAGGCGGCTGACGAGAGCTCGTGGAAGGATATGCAGGCGTTCCTGAAGGATGCGCTCGACTGATGATCGCCGGGGCCGCTTTGCGGCCCTTTCGCCGGCAAGCCGGCTCCCACAAAAGATGGCGACGCCCCCTGTGGGAGCCGGCTCGCCGGCGAAAGGGCTGCGCAGCAGCCCCAAAATCTGTGCTCCACCACCAGCCACCAGGCTGGCACAATACCCGCCATGAACAGACTCCCCACCTGCTGCGCCCCGCTCCAGCACCATTGGCCCCTGCCGCGCCCGGTCCCCGGCGCGGTGCTGGTCAGTTGTGCCTTCGACCCGGCCAAGCTCGCGCCCGATGACTACCAGCGCGCCGGCATCGAACAGACCGCCAGCCTGCAACGCTCGGTGGCCAAGCGCCAGGCCGAGTACCTGGCCGGTCGGGTCTGCGCCCGCGAGGCGCTACGGATACTCGACGGTCGTAGCTACGCTCCCGCCCCTCATGAAGACCGCTCGCCCATCTGGCCCGCCGGCATCCACGGCTCGATTACCCACGGCCAGGGCTGGGCCGCCGCCGTGGTGGCTACCGACGGCCAATGCCGCGGCCTGGGGCTGGACCAGGAAACCTTGCTCGGCGACGACCGCGCCGAACGCCTGGCCGTGGAGATTCTCACCCCTGCGGAGCTGGAACGCCTGGACCGCAGCCAACAGGCCCTGGCCGTGACCCTGACCTTCTCGCTCAAGGAAAGCCTGTTCAAGACGCTCTACCCGCTGACGAAAAAGCGCTTCTACTTCGAGCATGCCGAACTGCTGGAATGGTCCAGCGACGGCCACGCCCGCCTGCGCTTGCTCACCGACCTGTCGGCCGAGTGGCGCCACGGTGTCGAACTCGATGGCCAGTTCTGCCTGCAGGACGGCCACCTGCTCAGCCTGATCAGCGTTTAATCGCGTGGCTGCTCCCGCGGCCAGCTCAGGCTGAAACACGCCCCGCCCAACTGCTCGCTGTGCCCGACCAGGGCGCGGCCGCCATGCCAGTAGATGATCCGCCGCACGATCGACAGCCCCAGGCCATGCCCGCCCGAGGCCCGGGTGCGGCTGTCGTCGAGGCGGGTGAAGGGGGTGAAGATCCGGTGCCACACGCCCTCGGGAATCCCGGGACCGTCGTCCTCCACATCAATGCGGCAACGTTGCTGTCCCAGGTGATAGCTCACGCGCACTTCGGACTCGGCATGGCGCATGGCATTGCGCACCAGGTTCTGCAGGGCCCGGTGCAGGTAGCGCGGCTCGGCCTCGACCCGGGCGTCGCCGCCGTCGAGCCCGTGGCATTCGCCGCGCACTACCCGCACCTCGGCGCGCAGCGGCGCCAGCTCCTCGATTACCCGCGCCAGCAGCTCGTCCAGGTCCACCACCTGGAAATGCAGGGCCGGCGCGCCCTGCTCCAGGCGGGCGTAGGTCAGCATCTCGTCGACCAGCTTGTCCAGGTCCTGGATATCGCCGTCCATGCCCGCCAGGTGCTTGGCCCGGGCAGCGTCGGTGCTGGCGCTCTCGATCATCTCCAGGCCAAAGCGCAGCCGCGCCACCGGCGTGCGCAACTCGTGGGACACCGCCCGCACCAGCTCGCGCTGCATGGTCAATGAACGTTGCAGGTGCTCGGCCATGCCATTGAAGGCCTCGGCCAGGCGCCCCACCGAGTCGGCATCGCCGGCCGGCACCCGGGTATCGAGGCTGCCCTGGGCGATGCGCGTGGCCGCCACCTCCAGGCCCGACACTCGCCGCTCCAGCTGGCGCACCAGCAGGTAGACCACCAGGCCGATCAGGCACAAGCCGAGAAAGGCGATGAGGATCAGCAACTGCGGCGGATAGGGGTTGAGCTGATACAGAGGGCCGATCTCCAGCACCCAGGGCGAGCCGGACAGCCCCGAGAACACGCGGATCGAATCGCCATCCCTGCCCAGGGCCATCACCGTGTCGCCCTCCTCCACCCGGCGACGCTGGTCGTCGTCCAGGGCGGCGCGCTCGATGCGCTGCAGGGCGATGTCGAAGCCGAAGCCCTTGCTCTGGCGCAGCTGCGCCAGGCGCGCCTGCTGCTCGGTCACCGGGTAGCGCACCAGCTCGTCGGCCAACAGGTAAAGGGTGGCGCGGGCCAGCTGCTCGCTGATCTGCTTGACCTCAGCCACCAGCAGCAGGTCCTCGTGGCCGACCCGGCGCAGCACCCGGGCAGCATGCGGGCCGGTTTTCTCCACCACCACCAGGTCGCGGTACAGGCGCGCCCGCTGCCCACCGTCGAGGGTGAACGCCGACAGCGGCTGCAGGTCCAGCGGCACGCCAAGCAGGCGCTCCCAAATCACCAGCGAACGGGTGCGCTCCACCGCGTTCTGCTGCGCCAGGTTGTCGGCCATCAGGCTGAAGGTGCCCTGGGCCAGGCGCTCGCGGTGCTGGCCGGCGCGAATCTCGTTGAGCAGGTGCAGGCTCAGCACACCAAGCACGGCCACCAGCACCAGCACCGCGAGCATGCCGCCGTAGATGCGCAGGAAGATCGAGTTCATGGCGCCTCGCCGACGAACAGGTAGCCTTTGCTGCGCAGGGTCTTGATCAGCCGCGGGGTGATCGGGTCGTCGCCGATCTTGGGGCGGATCTTGGAGATGCGCACATCGATGGAGCGGTCCTGGCCGTCGTAGCCGACGCCGCGCAGCGAGGTGAAGATCTCCTCGCGGGACAGCACGCGCCCGGCGTTGCTGGCCAGCAGCCAAAGCAGGTCGAATTCGGCGCCGGTCAGCTCGACCAGCTGGCCATGCAGGCGCGCCTCGCGCTGGCGGCTGTCTATATGCAGAGGGCCGAAGGTCAGGTCCTGGCGGCGCTCCGGGGCGTCGCTGCGGCGCAGCAGGGCGTTGATACGCGCCAGCAGCACGCGCGGGCGCACCGGTTTGCATACGTAGTCGTCGGCGCCCAGGTCCAGGCCCTGGACCTGGTCGAGCTCGTCGCTGCGGGCGGTGAGCATGAGGATGGGGCCGGCGTACTGGCCGCGCACGCGGCGGCAGATGCTCAGGCCGTCTTCGCCGGGCAGCATCAGGTCGAGGATCACCAGGTCCGGCTGGCTGTCGATGATACGCCGCGCGGCGCGGCCACCGTCGCCCTCCACCGCCACTTCGAAGCCGTTGGCCTGGAGGTATTCGGCAGTCAGTTCGGCCAGGCGCTGGTCGTCCTCGACGATCAGGATGCGGTTGATTGGCTGGTCCATGGCCTCCCCCTTGTGTGCTGGTCTTTTATTGTTGTTTTGCGTTGTCCGCAGCGGCCTCATCGCCGGCAAGACGGCTCCCACAAAAGCCGCGCCGTACCTGTGGGAGCCGGCTTGCCGGCGATGAGGCCGGTGCAGGCAATGTAAATGCCTGATCGTACGGGTATTCCCTTTCACCAAAGCGCAACATCAGCCCCGGATACTACGTCCCGCCCCCACCCCTGCCAACCACCGCAAACAGCCCTCGACTGAACCGTTTTTTGTGATAGGGTGCGCGCCCTAAAAAATCTTCGCGGCGGCTTAGCACAGGCAAAAAATAGTGCAAACCTCTTGGGACAAGGCCTACAGCGAATACCCACGGATGACTCACAAAGTACCCACAAGTTATCCACAGGCGCCGACCTTGCAAAGCCCCCTGGACCGCATTATCTTGTATCCCTATCGCAGCGAACCACTAGATATTGGGTTTTGCGCAAAATCACAAACACAAGTCAACAGGCAAATTCAAGCGAATTTTCTGGCTGAACTTAAGGTGATTTCAACAGCCAAACCGCTCCTGCGGAGGGCGACCGAGGCAAGCCGCAGACGGCCTTGTTCGGGTATGAGTGTTGCAGGCAAGGCCCGCACTCATCAGCAACAGATTTTGGGTACGCCCAGAACCTTTGACTTCGGCCAGGGAGCGGCAGGTTACTGCCCCTAATTCCTGAGTCTGTCCCGAAGTCGGTAAGCCCGAGCGGGCGGATGCGTGTGCTTCACGCGCATCCCCGCCCGGGCCATCGAGCAAGTGGACGGAACGGTGGCGCCCGACAACGGCGCCTGAACAAACTAGAAACTGTGGAGACACCCACCCATGCAAACCGACACAACTCGCGAGAACCCGCAGGCCAAGGCGCCTCAGGCCGCCGATTCGAACCAGGATCTGGCCGCCACCGCCCCTGGCCAACTGCGCGTGATCAAGCGTAACGGCACTGTCGTCCCCTACACCGACGACAAGATCACCGTTGCCATCACCAAGGCGTTCCTCGCAGTTGAAGGCGGCACCGCCGCCGCCTCGTCGCGCATCCACGACACCGTCGCGCGCCTGACCGAGCAGGTCACCGCCACGTTCAAGCGTCGCATGCCATCGGGTGGCACCATCCACATCGAAGAAATCCAGGACCAGGTCGAACTGGCCCTGATGCGCGCCGGCGAGCAGAAAGTCGCCCGCGACTACGTGATCTACCGCGACCAGCGTGCAAAAGAGCGCGCCACCCGCAGCAACGCCGACGCTGTGGTCGAGCCGCACCCAAGCATCCGCATCACCCTGGCCGACGGCAGCCTGGCGCCGCTGGACATGGCGCGCCTGAACACCATCATCAGCGAAGCCTGCGAAGGCCTGGCCGAAGTCGATGGCGAGCTGATCCAGCGCGAAACCCTGAAGAACCTGTACGACGGCGTCGCCCTGAAAGACGTCAACACCGCCCTGGTGATGACCGCCCGCACCCTGGTCGAGCGTGAGCCGAACTACTCGTTCGTCACCGCCCGCCTGCTGATGGACACCCTGCGTGCCGAAGGCCTGGGCTTCCTGAACGTCGCCGACAGCGCCACCCACCACGAAATGGCCGACCTGTACGCCAAGGCCCTGCCGGCCTACGTCGAGAAAGGCGTCGAGTTCGAACTGCTCGACCCAGCCCTGAAAGGCTACGACCTGGAGCGCATGGGCAAGGCGATCAACCACGAGCGCGACCAGCAGTTCACCTACCTGGGCCTGCAGACCCTGTACGACCGCTACTTCATCCACAAGGATGGCGTGCGCTTCGAGCTGCCGCAGGTGTTCTTCATGCGCGTGGCCATGGGCCTGGCGCTGGAAGAGAAAGACAAAGAAGCCCGTGCGATCGAGTTCTACAACCTGCTGTCGTCCTTCGACTACATGGCCTCGACCCCGACCCTGTTCAACGCCGGCACCCTGCGTCCGCAGCTGTCGAGCTGCTACCTGACCACCGTGCCGGACGACCTGTCGGGCATCTACCACGCGATCCACGACAACGCCATGCTGTCGAAATTCGCCGGTGGCCTGGGCAACGACTGGACTCCGGTGCGTGCACTGGGCTCGTACATCAAGGGCACCAACGGCAAGTCGCAAGGCGTCGTGCCGTTCCTGAAAGTGGTCAACGACACCGCCGTCGCCGTGAACCAGGGTGGCAAGCGCAAGGGCGCCGTGTGTGCCTACCTGGAAACTTGGCACCTCGACATCGAAGAGTTCATCGAGCTGCGCAAGAACACCGGTGATGACCGCCGTCGTACCCACGACATGAACACCGCCAACTGGATCCCCGACCTGTTCATGAAGCGCGTCTTCGATGACGGCAAGTGGACCCTGTTCTCGCCATCGGAAGTGCCTGATCTGCACGACCTGACCGGCAAGGCCTTCGAAGAGCGCTACGAGTACTACGAAGCCCTGACCGAGTACAACAAGATCAAGGTGTTCAAGACCATCCAGGCCAAAGACCTGTGGCGCAAGATGCTGTCGATGCTGTTCGAGACCGGCCACCCATGGCTGACCTTCAAGGACCCGTGCAACCTGCGCAGCCCGCAGCAGCACGTGGGCGTGGTCCACAGCTCGAACCTGTGCACCGAGATCACCCTGAACACCAACAAGGACGAGATCGCGGTCTGCAACCTGGGCTCGATCAACCTGCCGAACCACATCGTCGATGGCAAGCTGGACACCGCCAAGCTGCAACGCACCGTGAACACCGCCGTGCGCATGCTCGACAACGTGATCGACATCAACTACTACTCGGTGCCGCAAGCGCGTAACTCGAACTTCAAGCACCGCCCGGTCGGCCTGGGGATCATGGGCTTCCAGGACGCGCTGTACCTGCAGCACATCCCGTACGGCTCCGATGCTGCCGTCGAGTTCGCCGACAAGTCGATGGAAGCGGTCAGCTACTACGCGATCCAGGCTTCCTGCGACCTGGCCGACGAGCGCGGCGCCTACGAGACCTTCCAGGGTTCGCTGTGGTCCAAGGGCATCCTGCCGCTGGATTCGCAACAGATCCTGATCGAGGCCCGTGGCCAGAAGTACATCGACGTCGACCTGACCGAGAGCCTGGACTGGGCACCGGTGCGCGAGCGCGTACAAAAAGGTATTCGTAACTCGAACATCATGGCCATTGCGCCGACCGCGACCATCGCCAACATCACCGGCGTGTCGCAGTCCATCGAGCCGACCTACCAGAACCTGTACGTGAAATCGAACCTGTCGGGCGAATTCACCGTGATCAACCCGTACCTGGTCCGCGACCTGAAGGCCCGCGGCCTGTGGGACTCGGTGATGATCAACGACCTGAAGTACTACGATGGTTCCGTGCAGCAGATCGAGCGTATCCCACAAGAGCTGAAAGACCTGTACGCCACCGCGTTCGAAGTCGAGACCAAGTGGATCGTCGACGCCGCCTCCCGTCGCCAGAAGTGGATCGACCAGGCCCAGTCGCTGAACCTGTACATCGCCGGCGCTTCGGGCAAGAAACTGGACGTGACCTACCGCATGGCCTGGTACCGTGGTCTGAAGACCACCTACTACCTCCGTGCCCTGGCCGCGACCAGCACCGAGAAGTCGACCATCAACACCGGCAAGCTCAACGCCGTGTCGAGCGGCGGCGACAGCGCCCCGGTCCAGGCCGCGGGCCCAGCCCCGGTACCGAAGGCTTGCGCCATCGACGAGCCGGATTGCGAAGCCTGCCAATAAGGGCTGCGCAGAGGCTACCCCCGGGTAGCCTCTTTTCTGCGCCACGGCGCAGAACCCTGTGGGAGCTGGCTTGCCAGCGATGAGGCCGGCACTGCCAGCACCTCCCCACAGCCAGACATAACAAGCCGGGGCCCAACGCCCCGGTCAGCCCTCCCCCGGGCATTCCAGATTTGCGTGCACCGCACCGCAACCAAGATCCACCGGCCATACTCATTGATGGCCCTCAAGCAGGAGATCTCACCATGCTGAGCTGGGACGAATTCGACAAAGAAGACGGCGAAGTCGCCGCCAAAGGCAACACCGCCGCACAGGCCGCTGCCACCACCACCTTGGACAAGCTCGACAGCGCCGGCGGTGCCGCCGCCCTGGAAGCCCGCGCCGCCACCGCCGCCGACTCCGACGCCGTCAAGCGCGCCAAGGCTGCCCTGGACGCCCTGGACATCGCCGAAGGCCTGGCCGAGCTGGAAGGCTCCTCGGCCCGCGTCGCCGTTGACGAAAAGCGCATGATCAACTGCCGCGCCGACCTCAACCAGCTGGTCCCGTTCAAGTACGACTGGGCCTGGCAGAAGTACCTCGACGGCTGCGCCAACCACTGGATGCCGCAAGAGGTCAACATGACCGCCGACATCGCCCTGTGGAAGAGCATGGACGGCCTGACCGAAGACGAGCGCCGCATCGTGATGCGCAACCTCGGCTTCTTCTCCACCGCCGACTCCCTGGTTGCCAACAACCTGGCCCTGGCCGTGTACCGCCTGATCACCAACCCCGAGTGCCGCCAGTACATCCTGCGCCAGGCCTTCGAAGAGGCGATCCACACCCACGCCTACCAGTACTGCATCGAGTCGCTGGGCATGGATGAAGGCGAGATCTTCAACATGTACCACGAGATCCCGTCGGTCGCTAAGAAGGCGGCCTGGGGCCTGAAGTACACCCGCGCCATCTCGGACCCGGAGTTCAACACCGGCACCGTCGAAACCGACAAAGAGCTGCTGCGCAACCTGATCGCCTACTACTGCGTACTGGAAGGCATCTTCTTCTACTGCGGCTTCACCCAAATCCTGTCCATGGGCCGCCGCAACAAGATGACCGGCGTCGCCGAGCAGTTCCAGTACATCTTGCGTGACGAGTCCATGCACCTGAACTTCGGCATCGACGTGATCAACCAGATCAAGATCGAGAACCCGCACCTGTGGGATGCCGCGATGAAGGAAGAGGCTACCCAGATGATTCTGCAGGGTACCCAGCTGGAGATCGAATACGCCCGTGACACCATGCCACGCGGCGTGCTGGGCATGAACGCGGCGATGATGGAGGATTACCTCAAGTTCATTGCCAACCGTCGACTGACTCAGATTGGGTTGAAGGAAGAGTATCCGGGGACTACTAACCCGTTCCCATGGATGAGCGAGATCATGGACTTGAAGAAGGAGAAGAACTTCTTTGAGACTCGCGTGATTGAGTATCAGACTGGTGGGGCGTTGAGCTGGGACTAAAAACTACGAGGCCGCCAATCATGGCGGCCTTTTTATAACAGCATCACGAATATCTCATAACATCATATAGACAGAGTAGCTTGCGATATTCTGTACTCTTATGGTCGTTGGAGTTTCTGAGATAAACCTCCAATGCATCAAGAGCAATGTGTCCTTCATGAGCACACCAAAATAGTGTTCTCGTCTTGTAGCTAGCAGCAACTTGAGCGTCCGCCATAATAGCCTCCACCTCAGAGTGTGGGATCTTACAGCTATCTAAAACTCCTCCAAGTGCCTCTGTAACCTTTCTTCTTTGCTGCTCTTTAAGCTTGTCAACCTTCTCTATATCAGGCTGAATCGTTGAAAAGGCAAACACAGGGAAGAATTGCTGCTTACCAATTGTGAACTTATTAACCAAAGAAAGAAGCTGGGAATTCTCTTCATCAATAATTTTGAAGTAGTTAGAAATGGTTTCTGCCGAATTCATGTACCTGTAGGTAATTGATTTACTTGAACCAATGGCGATAATTTTGTCTCCATTACCAAGCTCATCAAGGTCCTCTGTGACGTGAACCTTAATATCCCCTCCGGACTTTAAGTCATGAACGATATTTTGGACCTTCCGAACGTCCATCGCTGAGACTGGAAGATTCAACGAAGACAAAGCGCGATAAACCGATGAAAAGTTATCGGTTTTTATCTTGCTAATTCTGATTGTTGCCATCCCCTCCAACTCAATATCATGTTCAAATATATCTTCAGAGGCAGACCCACTTTCGTACTCGACCAATAGGAAATTTCTTCTTATTCTTGCCGCTTGCTCAGAGTTAGGCTCAACATATGTAAATACAGTCCTAAGTATTTTTTTAATATTATCATCATTAATACTATACCCAACAAACACAATAGGGTTGTGAATAAACAGCGACAACAATTGAGCTCGAATCAACTCATATTTTTTATCAAACTTATCATAATCATCCTTAGTTATTATAACCCGATCAGAACTAGACACACATCCATGAATCTTATATATAGAACCATATGGATTGCTTAGCAATATGTCGTTACCTATAAGAGGACTAAACTCAAAAACCTCCTCCAGAAGCTGATCATAATTCGTCGTAATTATTGAACCTATATTCTTGACTGCTTTTTTAAATCAGCCAACTCCTCTCTCTTCCCTTCATTAATAGCCGAGCAGTCCAAAAGCTTGGAGATATATATCTTCAGCCTACTTATAAACTTTCCCTGCTCCATATACTCATAGAAGCTATCATTAACCGCCTTAAACTTACCATTCCGATCCAACTCAAGAGCCTTTGTAAAATCCTCCTCCAACCTGCTTGCAATCAAATCAAACTGAAACTTCCCATCAACACAACTACGAGCTTTAACATCAAAATAGTATTCATTACTTCCTGTAAATTCGGATGCAATGAACTTTAGGAGTCCATCCCACGTGTACGACTTTTCCAGATACCTCAAACTGAATCCCGTGCCCACGAAAAGCACCGGGTGGTTACTAAAGCCCGCAACATAATCATTTATATGCATCACGCCTCCAGCGAAAGGTAGCCAAACGCCATCATCGAAGCACAAGACCAACCACCCTTCAAGCGTGTCAGGATTTCTTGACCAATTTTTCAGAATCTTCTGATTCTAAAATCACTCAAATCCTCAACTGATTCCTCTCGAGTTCGCCCATCATCCTCCAAGCGCTTAAGAACGCTCACGCAGCGGAATCCCGTTCCCGTTAGAAACGGCTCTCCTGATTTTGGAAGGCCAATCATGGACAACCACTACTCCCCCACCCTCTTCACCCGCCACAACCGCCCGCTCCACACCCTCTGGCTCGAATCCCAAGCCTGGTTCTGCGCCCAAGAACTCGGCCGGATGACCGGGCGCTTCTTCGACGAACATTGCATTCGCAAGCTCGACCCGGACCAGCATCGCACCCTGCAGTTGCTGCGCTACGGCCAGTACGGCGAAACCACCATGGTCAGCGAGTCCGGGGCCTATACCCTGCTGGCCCATCATCACATTCCGGAAAACCGCCACCTGCGCCACTGGCTGACCCATGAGGTGGTGGCGGTGCTGCGCGATGGGCAGGACTCGGCGCTGGAAGACCTGCCGCGCCTGGGCAGGATGTGCTGGCCGGGTGGGCATACGGCGAGTCTGTTGTATTGGCAGAGTGAGCCTTGGGTACGGATGCGGGATATGCCGGTGGTGATGGCGGCGGAGGTACCCGTGGTGGTGCCCGAGCGGCGCAAGCTGAGCTGGAAGGAATGTGCGCAGCGGGCGTTGCGGTTGCATGGGGTGGGAGATTGACCAGCGGGAGGCATCAACCCAGGCCGTTGAGAAGGCAAGCGTGTCGGTAGCGCAGGCGATTGCCAGCCACATTCGGTATCTGGCACGAGGCAAGCCGTTCACTATTCAACACTTCACTAAGTTCGGATCACGCTCCGCCGTGGACAAGGCTCTGGCCCGCCTTGTCCGGGCGGGCGCCTTGGAACGCGTGGCGCGAGGTGTGTACATACGCCCAAAGAGGCAGCCCCTATGTGGGCAAGGTGCGACCGGGACCTGTCACCGTGATGATGGCAATGGCCAGGGCACGTGGCGAAATCATCCAAGTGCATGGGGCCGAAGCGGTTCGATGGTTCAGGCTCAGCACGCAGGTTCAGATGCGGCCGATGTACTACACCAGTGGCTCCAGTCGTGATCTACGGGTGGGTGATGCGGTCGTCCATCTGCGGCATGTATCAACGGATAAGCTGCAATGTGCAGGTAGTCAGGCCGGCTTGGCGCTGTGTGCGCTTTTCTATATCGGCAGGCGCGAACTGACGGGCGCGATGGTTCAGACGATTCTGTCCAGGCTCGATACCGGGGAGGCAGAGAGATTGATGCGCTGCAGGATGCCTCGGTGGATGCGCAAGATGGTGGATAGGGCGTATGGACAGGTAACGCCCGCCTCAGCCCGAGGAAAGGGCTGAAACGAGCTGTGCGCATTGCTGAAAGGGCCGCGCAGGGGATGGCACCGGTTTCGTTGGTGTCTGCCCGTCAGTACAGGCAACGACGATGACCTTACCGTCCCAATCGCGGGGCAAGCCCGCTCCCACGCCCTCATCTGCTCACTATGGACTTAGTGAGCAACATCCACCGGCATCCGGTACTCAATCACCCCCGGCTTCTCGGCAATCCAGTCATACAACCGCTGCGCAGTCTTGTTGGTCTCCTGGGTATGCCAGTACAACCGATCACACCGCTGCTGCCCGGCCTGGTCCTGGACGAACTCGATCAGCCGCTTGCCGATCATCCTCCCCCGCGCACTCGGCGACACGAACAGATCTTCCAGGTAACAGAAATCATTGCGCCCCCAGGTCGAGCGGTGGAACACATAGTGAACGAAGCCGAAGATTTGCTCGCCGTCCGTGGCCACGGCGCAGTGCATGGGCTCGGCCGGGTCGAAGAAGCGGGCCCAGGTGCGCTCGGTGATGGCTGGGCCCAGGTCCACTTGGTAGAAGGCCTGGTATTGCGCCCAGTAGTCGGACCATGGCTGCAGGTCGGTTTGCTTCACTTCGCGTACGAAAACGGGCAGTTGGGTGGTGTTCATTGTTCAAACCCCTTTTGGACAACACAGCTGAATGAGTGAGGGGGCCGGCCTGTCCGCAGCGCTTGCCTTCCTTGGTGATTGCTTGCGGACCTGGGTTTTATAGCGGATAAATGGCTGGTTTTTACCTGCCAATTATTCGGTAGTTACCAGACCATTTTCAGGGGCGCGATCCGTCCCAGGATAGGCAGGCATCTGTCGAATCCACCCGCCAAGGACCCAGGCCAATGTTCAAACACGCCCAGCTGGAATCGGTAAAAGCCTGGCTAACGGATCCCGCCCATGGTGCACTGGCGCGGCACGTGCGCATCCAGCGGGCCATCCGCCAATTGATCCTTGAGGGTGCCCTGCCGGTCGGCAAGCCGCTGCCGGCATCGCGGTCGCTGGCAAGTTCGCTGGGGGTTTCAAGGGATACCGTGGAGTCGGCCTACAGCCAGTTGCACGCCGAGGGTTTTATCGAACGGCGCGTGGGCAGCGGCAGCTTCGTGTCGCAACGGGCCCGCTGCCTGCCGTCGCGCAAGCGCCAGCGGCCGGCACACAGCGAGGCCCCGGTGCAGTTGAGCCGCCGAGGTGAAGCGCTATTGCACAGCGGTGGCGTTCACAACTTCCAATCACCCCGCCCCTTCGCCCCGGGCGTGGCGGAAACCCGGCATTTCCCCCTGGCCGTCTGGGAGAAGCTGGAGCGGCAGGTGTACAAGGAATACGGCACCCGTGCCCTGGAACACAGCGAGCCACAGGGCATGCTCGCCTTGCGCAGTGCAATCGCCGACTACCTCAACCTCGAACGCGGCGCGCAGGCATCCGCTGACCGTATCCTGATCCTCACCAGCTCGCAGCAGGCCCTGGGCCTGTGCGCCCAGGTGCTCATGGACGCAGGCGACCGGGTACTGGTCGAGGACCCGCTGTACCAGGGCACCCGCAAGGCCATCAGCGCCGCCGGGCTGCAAGGCGTGCCGGTGCCGGTGGACGCGCACGGCTTGCAGGTGGATGGCATGGCCCAGCTAGCTCCGGATGCCCGGGCGCTGTTCCTCACGCCTTCGCACCAATACCCGACCGGCGCCACCCTGTCGCTGGACCGGCGCCTGCTGGCCATCGACTGGGCGCGCCAGCAGCAGGCGTGGATCATCGAGGACGACTACGACAGCGAATTCCACTACGCCGGCCGCCCCACCGCCTGCGTGCAGGGCCTGGATTCGCACGCGCGCACGCTGTACATCGGCACCTTCACCAAGTCGCTGGGCGCCGGGCTGCGCATCGGCTACCTGCTGCTGCCGCCCCAGCTCGTCACACCAATGACCGCCGCGCGAACACTGCAGGATGGCCACAACGCGTCCGTCGCCCAGCTGACCCTGGCCCGGTTCATGGAAGACGGCCACTTCAACGCCCATGTGCGGGCCATGCGCAGCCTCTATGCCGAGCGACGCGACGTGCTGGCAGAGCTGGTGCAGCGGCACCTGGGGGCGTTCCTGCGCCCGCAAGTGCCGGTGGGTGGGCTGCAGATGCCCTGCCACTTCGTTCAGGACTTGGCGGAAGACGCTGTGGTCAGGGCGGCACGCGGGGCGGGGATCGATCTGCTGGGGCTGGGCAGCTTGTATGCGCAGCCGAGGAACGATGCCGGCTTGCTGATGGGGTTTGCGGCACTGACGCCCGCAGAGATGAGGGAGGCGGTGGTGAAACTGGAGAAGGTGCTGGCAGGTTTGGCCAGATAACACGCTGCGTGTAAGCAGTACGGTCAAAACCCGTGCGGAATGTAACCAGAATGCCCGATCCACCCAATGCCTCGAATTACAGGCATTAACGGCCAATATCGCAGTCAGTGCCCAGAAATCCAGGCATTGGCGTGAGAGGAGGTGCAAACAGGTGGCTCCAACGCCACAAGCCCTGGGTCTGTATTGAAAAACCCCCACCCCCTGTATCTATTGCCGTCTCTCCCTTCCCTCCACCATCCCTCCCACACTCCCCCGGATGGCTAAAGGAACCCGCATCATGGCTGCCCTGCTGCTGCAAATGTCCCCCATAGGCCTGGTGATCACCCTGATCCTGCTGCTGCGCCGCCCCCCCGTGCAGGCCGCGCTGGCTGGCGTGGCCGGTGTCCTGCTGCTGTGGGGCCTGGGCGTCGCGCAGCCGCTGTCGACGGCGGTGTCCGGCGCGATCCTGCAAGACACGCTGATCCTGTTTCTCAGCACCGCCGGCGTGATCGTCCCGGGCCTGGCCTTTGCCATTCTGGTCGAGCGCGCCGGCGCCCCGCAGGCTATCGGGGCCTGGGTACGGGAGCTGGGCTGGACGCCACCGATGCAGGTGATCTTCATTGTCCTGGGCCTGGCGCCGCTGCTGGAAGCGATGACCGGGTTCGGGGTGTCGCTGATCGCTACCGTGCCATTGCTGATGGGGCTGTTTTCGCGCCAGACGGGCATGAAGATGGCGTTGGCAGGGATGGCGGTGATGCCGTGGGGCACCCTTGGGCTGGCCACGGTGATCGGCGCGCTGCTGGCTCATGTACCGGCGCAGGAACTGGGCAGCCATTCGGCGCTGGTCAGCGCACCGGTGTTTCTCTGCCTGGCCGCCGTGGCACTGGCCTTGGCGGGGATCCGCAGCCTCAAGGCATGGCTGGGGCTGGCGGCGATCTCGCTGCTGTTCAGCACAGTGCTGTATACGGCCAATCGCTGGATCGGGCCCGAGGCTTCGGGGGTGCTGGCCGGGCTGGCGGTGGCCTGCACGGGCCTGGCGCTGTCCTGGGCGCGGCGAGGAACCTTGGTGCACTGGCCACGGGCAGCGTGGCCGTACCTGGCGTTGCTGGGGGTGATCGTCGCCTCGCGTGGGCTGTTCCTGGCCTCGGGCTGGGACGGCGGGTGGGTGGTGCACGGCGCCAATGTAGCGTGGAAGCCACTGGCCTCGCCGGGGCTGGCGCTGCTGCTGGTGGTGCTGGCGATGGCCGCACGCCAGGGCGGCGGCTTCCCGTGGCGGGCACTGTTCACCCGCGCACGGTTTCCGGTGGCGACGATCTTCCTGTTCCTGCTGCTCTCCCAGGTGATGGTCAAGGCGGGCTTCCTGGTCGAGGCGCAACGGGCCTTGCAGTCGCTGTCCGGCGTATCGCTGGCCGCGACCGTGTCGTTGCTGGCAGGGCTGGCCGGCTATGTCACCAGTTCCAATGTCGGCGGTACCACCCTGGTGATGCCCGCCATCGCGGCATTGTCCGACAGCCATGGTGCGTGGCTGGCCGCCATGGCCAACAGTGCCGCCGGGCACGGCGCGCTGGGCTCGTTGTCGATCCTGGCGCTGATCATCGGGCTGGCCAGTGCCAACCGCGACGAGGAACACGGGCTGATCCGCTTCGGTTTTGCCCTGGTCGTGCTGAACATTGTCATCGTGGCTGCAACCGGCGTGGTTTTGCTCTACCTTTCGGGGGCCTGAACCTGACGCCACAAAGAGCCCCCATGGACCGCATTCCCAAGCCCGACAAGCGCTGGCACACCGTCAACGCCTGGCTGCTGCGCCAGATCGACAGCGGCGAATGGCCCAGCGGCATGCAATTGCCCTCGGTGCGCGAGCTGGCGCGGCTGTTCGACAGCAGCATCGCCACCGTGCAACGGGCCCTGGCGGAGCTGGAGGCCAATGCCTATGTGCAGGCCAGGCCACGGGTAGGCTATTTCGTCGCCAAGGGCACGGCCCAGGTGCAGGGGTTCGACCTGGCCAGCGTCACCGTCAACGTCGACCACGCGGTGGTCGCCATGCTCGCCCAGGCGGCCAGCAACACCACGCTTTCGCTGAGCTCGGCAGTGCTGCATGACGAACTGGCCCCCCAGGTGCTGCTGAGCAGATGCCTGGCATCGCTGGCGAGCAAGGCCGATCTGGCGCTGGCCGGGCTGATCGCGCCACCCGGCCAGGCCTCGCTGCGCCGGCGTATCGCCGGGCTGATGCTGCAACGCGGCGTGGCCTGCGGGCCGGACGATATCCTGGTGACCTCAGGCGACACCGTGGCGCTGGAACTGGCCCTCGAAGCCGTCGCCCGGCCGGGCGCCACGGTGGCCATCGAGACACCCACCTACTACGGCATCCTGCAGACCATCGAACGCCTGGGGATGCGCGCCCTGCCCATTCGCACCCACGCCGACAGCGGCATGGACCTCGAGCACCTGGAGTGGGCCCTGAAGCGCGGGAAGGTCGATGTGGTGTTCCTCAACCCGACGCTGCAGAACCCCCGGGGCTTCATCATGCCCGACACGGCGCGGGCACGGCTCTCACAGCTGGCGCAGGCGGCGGATGTGCCGATCATCGAGGACGATATCTTCTTCGACCTGGTGGACGAGGCGCAGCGGCCCAGGGCGATCAAGCACTACGACGTGACCGGGCAGACGATCTATTGCTCGTCGTTCTCCAAGACCGTGGCGCCGGGGTACCGGGTGGGCTGGTGCGTGGCCGGACGGTACCGGGATGCGATCCTGGCCCAGATGTTTTCACGCAACCTGGCGGTATCGAGCCTGGCGCAGCGGGTGCTGGATGAATTCATCGGGCGGGGGTACATGGACGAGCACTGCGCGAAACCGCGTGGGCGGCTGGCGGCGCAGGCCGGGGTGATGGAGGCGCTGGTGCGCTCGGTATTTCCGGCGGGGACGCGCTATGTGGCGCCTCGGGGCGGCTTCATCCACTGGGTCGAATTACCGGGAAGGACAGACATGCTGGCGCTGCAACGGCTTGCCGCGGAGCGTGGCTGCAATGTGGGCGCCAGCGGGATGTTCTTTGCCGATGGGGAGTGTGGCACTGGGTTGCGGGTGTGCCTGGGGCGGGTGATTACGCCGCAGGTGATGGGCGGGTTGAGGGTGCTGGCGGAGTGTGCTGGCCTTTCAAGGCCTTGATTGAGCTTGAGGTACTTGGGGCCGCTGCGCAGCAGCCCCAGGTTCCGGAATCACGCCAGATGCGCCTGGCTACGCAAGTGCTCGGCCAACATATCGATAAAGGTCCGCACCTTGGTCGAACCATATTTGCTCTCGCGATGCAGGATATGGATCGGCCACGGCGCCTCCTCGTATTCGGCCAGAATCACCTGCAAGCGCCCGGCCGCCACTTCGTCCGCCACCTGGTACGACAGCAGCCGGGCGATCCCCAGCCCGGCACTGGCCGCGGCGATGGCGGCGTCGTTGCTGGTCACGGTCAGGCGCGGCTTCATGCGGATCAACGTCGGGTCGTCGATGGCGCCGAAACGCCAGTCCGTGCGAGGTGACAGCGTCCCGGCGGCGATGACTTCGTGCTTCTGCAACTCCGAAGGATGGCGCGGCGTGCCGTGGCGTTCGAGGTATTCGGGCGAGGCGCACAGCAGCCGGCGCATCTTGCCCACCCGCAGCGCCTTCAGGCCCGAGTCGGGCAACTGGCCGATGCGCACGGCCACGTCCATGCCCTCCTCCACCAGGTTCACCACGCGGTCGAGGAAGAACGCCGAGACGTCCACCTCGGGGTACTGCTGCAGGTAGCGCACGATGCACGGCATGACGAACTTCTTGCCGAACAGGATCGGCGCGGTCACGGCCAGGTCGCCCTTGGGCGCGGCGTTGATGCCGGCGGCGGCTTCGTTGGCTTCGACAATGCTGGCGAGGATATGCCGGGTGTCTTCCAGATAGCGCCCGCCGGCCTCGGTCAGGCGCACGCTGCGGGTGGTGCGCAGCAGCAGCTTGACCCCGAGCTGTTCCTCCAGGGCGCTGACGGCGCGGGTCACCGCCGCCGGCGAGATGGCCAGGCGGCGAGCGGCGGCGGCGAAGCTTTCCAGCTCGCCCACGGCCACGAACACTTTCATCAGGTGGATCTGGTCCATGCCGCGCCCCACGCGTTGTCGTCGAGCGATTATCGCCGTGGTCACGCTAGAGCTCCAGTACCAGGGGCTGCATGCCTTCCTCGGCCTGGGCCGGAATCGCGCAGCAGATCAGCACGCTACCGGCTTCGGGCAGTTCGGCGGGCGGGTTCGGATAGTGGACCTGGCCGCTGACCAATTTGGTCTTGCAGGTACCGCACGAGCCACCACGGCAGCTGAAGTCCGGCGACAGGCCGCGGCTTTCCGCCAGTTCCAGCAAGGTGCCGCCTCCGGGCGCCCAGCGCGCTTCCTTGGCGGAGCTGGCGAAGTACACCGGCACCGGTTCGCTGGCGGGCGGCGGTTGTTGCAGGGTGGACTGGTTGTCGTCGTTGTGGCGACGCAGGGTCGAAGGGCCGAAGGCTTCGGCATGGATGCGGGCATCCGGTACATGCACCGTGCGCAGGCCTTCGTAAAGGTCCTGGGTGAAACTGGCCGGGCCACAGAGGTAGAAGTCGTAGTCGTCCAGCGGCAGCGTGGCCTTGATCTGCTCGATGCCCAGGCGGCTGGCGAACACATAGTCGCGGCCCTGCACGGCTTGGGGTTCGGGCAGGCTCAGGGCGCGGTGAATGCTCAGCAGGCCACCGGCGTGCTGCTGGAGTTCGGCAAGCTCGTGCTGGAACGGCAGGTCGGCCAGCGTACGGCCACCGTGGAACAGGTAGATGCGCCGCCCCAGCCCCAAGGCCAGTTGCTCGCGGAGCATGGCGATCAACGGGGTGATACCGACACCAGCACCGACCAGCACGAGGGGCCGGTCGCTGGTGTGATCCAGGGTGAAACTGCCCATGGGCAGGCGCACCTGTAAAGGGTCGCCCACCTTCAGTTGCTGGTGCAGATAGCGTGACGCCGGCCCCTGCGCCTTGACGCTGATGCGCAGGTGGCCATCGGACGGCGCACTGGACAGGCTGTAGGTGCGGATCAGCGGTGCCTCTCCATCAACCTGCAGGCGCACGGGCATATGCTGGCCGGGCGCGAAGGGCACCGCCTTACCCTCCTCGGGTTGCAGGTAGAACGAACGGATATCGCGGCTTTCCTGCTCGATACGCAGCACGCGCCAGGTCAGCCATTGGCGCTGGCGCTCACGCTGTTGCAGGCGCTCTTGGGCTTCACTCCAGGTGCCGGTCATCAGGCTGGTAGGGGCGTACTCCTGAAAGGCCCAGCGCAATGACACGGCGGCCGGGCGGACCACCACCTGCTCGATGTCCAGGGTCCAGAGCCGCTCGGCCCCCTCGAAAGCGCTGATCAGCGGGCTGTCGAGAATCACCTCGGTTCGCCCTGAAACCTGCAGCACATCGCCCGTGGTGAAGTCGATGAACAACAGGCCGGCAACCGGGTTGACCAGCAGGTTGCCGAGGGTGTTGAAATGCAGGTTGCCGGCGTAGTCGGGTATGGTCAGGCGATTACCTTCGACCCTGACGAAACCGGGCCGGCCACCGCGGTGGGACACGTCCACGGCACGTTGGCCATTTTCCTGCTCAACGTAACTGGCGACGAAGAAGGTATCGGCGTGTTCGATCATGGCGCGGGACTCGGTATCGAGTGCCACTGAGTCCCGGCGCCCCTGCGGCGGCTCGTCGACGCGGGTGTACTCGCGCAGCTGGATGTACTGCGGGCAGTTGCCGAACGATTGCTCGACCACCACCTCCAGCTGGCCGGTGCCAGCCCGGAGGATCAGGCCATTGAGGCGATTGCGCCGCCGCGTGTGCAGCTCGATCCCCAGCAAGCCAATGGCACCGCCATCCACCAGGCCCGGCATGGCCGGGTCATCAGCGGCAGGCGCGGTGCCGATCAGCAGTTGCCGGGGATCGGGCGAGCTGACGAAGCCTTCCGGGCCTTCGAGCAGCGTCGCCCAAGGGGTGCCAGCAGCATCCACGGCAGCGGCCACCAGGAACGGCAATTGCTGGTAGAACGCGCGATGCTGGTCGGGCATGAAGTCGCGGATGACCTTCTGGCCGAACACCTCCATGCGCTCTGCAACACCGACTTGCTCCTGCAGCCGTTTTTCACCTGCATGCCAGGGCGATCGCATGGCGGCATTCCTCTGGGTTCAGAGCGTGGTCTGCAAACCGATGACAGTGCGTGGCATCGGCACGAAGCCCGGCAGCGCCTCGATCCGGGCCAGCCAGGCGCGCACATTGGCGTACGGCTCCAGCGACACATTGCCCTCGGGGGCGTGGGCGATGTACGAGTAGTTGGCAATATCAGCGATGGTCGCTTGGTCACCTACCAGGAACGGGCCCTTGGCCAATTCGGCGTCGATCACCTTGAGCAAGGTATGGGCGCGGCCAATCACTTCGTCGGTGTTGAACGAGGCGCCGAATACGGTCACCAGGCGTGCCGCGGCCGGGCCGAAGGCCAAAGGGCCTGCCGCCACCGACAACCAGCGCTGCACACGGGCGGCGCCGACCGGATCTTCGGGCAACCAACGCTCGCCGCCATAGGCCTTGGCCAGATAGACGAGGATGGCGTTGGAGTCGGCGATGACGATGCCGTTGTCATCGATCACCGGCACCTGGCCGAAGGGGTTGATGGCCAGGAACCCGGGTTGCTTGTGCTCACCCTTGGCCAGGTCAACGAACACCAGCTCGGTAGGCAGTTCGAGCAGTGACAGCATCAGCTCGATACGGTGGGCGTGGCCGGACTTGGGGAAGTTGTAGAGCTTGATCGGGCTTGGCATGTGCAGGGCTCCAGGTCAGCGCCGGGAGTGGCGCTGCTGGAGGACATGCTGCACGGGATCGGCTGGCAGCAGAATCCGTGCTGGAAGCAATCCAGTATTTCGGCAAGTGGAATAATTACAATCGCGGGGCAAGTCGGGTCGCCGCATCGCCGCTCCCACGCGCCCGCGGTTGCGATCTCAATGCCGGTGCTGTTTCTGGTACTGGTACAACCCCCGCGCCGCCTCGACCACCAGCGGTACACAGGCCTGGCGCTCATCGAAGCTCATCGAGTCGAGCAGCTCGAAGTTGTCCTCCAGACCATGCAGCGAAATGGCCTTGAGCAGACGATCCTGCTCTGGCGGCAGCTCGCTCCACTCGGCCACTTGCGTGCCGCGCATGTAGCCGAAGCACCACTCCTCGAGAATGATCGTCGGGCCCTCTTCGCTCTCGCCCTCTTCGAACATCGGCTCGAAGTCCTCGAGGTCCGTGGCCAACTCTTCGGCCACCTGGCTGGCATAACGCAGCATCAGCGCGGTATACGCTTCTTCATGGGCAGGCTTCTTGAACTTGGGCACCTTGCCACCGGCGACAGAGGGCAGCCATTGCTCAGGGTTGACCTTGTTGGGGGAGCTGGCCAGCGCAGTGAAGAAACCGTTGAGCTCGGCGAGGTTGAGTACCGAATAATCGTTGCCGTAGGTGATCAGCAGGTCTTCGAGGCGGTCGAGTTCTTTTTCGCTGAGCGCGGGGAGCATGGGGTGGGTGTCCTGGGTAAATGTGCGTGCACCCTAGCATAGGCAACGCCTGCCCGCTCCCTTCATGGGAACGGGCATCGGGCTATTGCTGCAGCCACTGCGCCAGCTCGGCCTGCCGCCCGCTACCGGCCAGCAGCCACAACAAGAGCCGACATTTGCGCGGGCAAAGCCAGCCGGCCATGTGCAGGCCGCGGGCCTGCAGGTCGATCTCGCCACCGACGAACCCGTAGGTTCCCCGGGCTGTCGGGCCATTGCCGGTGCGGGTGGCGATAATCACTGGCATGGTGTCTGCGACCTCCTCCAAAGCCTCGGCCCAGGCTTCGCAGACATGGCCTGCGCCAAAGCCGGCAACCACCAGCCCTGAATAGCCCATGCCACCAAGGGCTCGCAGCAGCCGCGTATCGGCATCGAGGCAGGTTTCCAGCAGCACGACCTGGTGACCGACCTGCGCCGGCAGGGGCAACACCCAGCGTGGCGCGGCAGCCTGACGATAGATGGGACAGCCCTCCACCACTTCCCCTAACGCCCCTGCGCCGGGCGATTCGAAGGCCGCCATTGCCAGGCTGGCAGTCTTGCGTACCCGGGCGGCCGAGTGAATCTGGTCGTTGATCACCACCAGCACGCCACGCCCCCGGCTGCCATCGGATATCGCAACCTGCACTGCCGCCAGCAGGTTCGCCGGACCATCTGCGCCCGGCTGGCAGGCCGAGCGCATGGCGCCGGTCATGATCAGCGGAATGTCATGGGGCCAAAGCAGATCGAGGAAATATGCGGTCTCCTCCAGCGTATCGGTGCCCTGGGTAAGCACCACGGCCTGGGCCCCGGCTTGCACTTGTGCGTTTGCCCAGGCCAGCGCATCCAGCATGTCGGTGAATGCCAGGGAGGCGCTCGGCACCAGGCACAACGTGGCGGTGCTGATCTGCGCCAGTTGCTGCAACTGAGGCAGGGCACTCAACAGCGCGGCACAGTCGAGCCGGGGTGTCACACCCTGCCCCGGCGCCCCGGATTGCATGCTGACCGTACCGCCCAGGCTGCCGATGGAAACACGTGGTGCTGTCATGGGTTACCTCCCGCAAGCAGACCAACCAGGGGCACGATACCCAGGGTGCTAATGGCCATGGACAGGACATTGCCGATATAACCGTGCATGTAGCTTGGCAGGCGCTGGCTGATTGCCACGGCAAGCGGTGGCGCGATCAGCGCGCCGAGCACTGCGCTGGCGATGATCACCTGCCAGCTGCCACCCAGTGTCAGCACGGCGGCGGGCACGATCGAGACGATGGGAATATAGGTCGGATACCAGCCCCGCTCCTTCCATTGCCGTCGCCAGAACAGCACACCGACCAGCGATGCCAACCCCTGCCCGGCCACCATCTGCAGCACCAGTTGCGATCCGTAGGCCGGTGCCGCCGGGGCCAATACATAAGCCAGCAATACGCCCAGCAGCAAGCCGAGGCTGGCCAGTTCATTGCCAAAGAACGGCGCTTCGCTGAAATCGGCCAGTACCCGACGCAGGGTCCAGGCCACGCCATAGTCCGGCTGGCTGGCTGTCGCTATGAGCGCTGGGCGCTGTCCATCGCGAACCAGCACCGGGAAGCGTTTGCACAGCAGGAACGCCAGCACACTGGCCAAGGCCATGCCACTGACATTGCCGATCACCACCGGCAACTGCAGCGGGTAGCACAGGTAGTTGACCAGCAGCAGGCTGGCCGGCGTCACCAGCACGGCACCGAGCAGCGCGCCATTGATCGCGACGCGCCAACCGCCGCCAAACAGCAGGACCATGGCCGCCGGCAGCGAGACGAAGGCGACGAAGGTCGGCTGCCAGGTACCACCGTCCAGCGTCCAGCCCCACAACGCATGGCTGAGCAGTAGGCCGAGCAGCGAGCTGATAATCAGCCAGGGCCACAACCCAGTGCCGTAGCAGATGGCGAAGCCCTGCCAGCGATGCCCACGCTGCTGGGCCCAATGCGCAAGGCTCGCCCCCAGCAGCAGCCCCAGTGCCGGCAACTCGTGCTTGTAGAAGGCGACCTCACTGATATCGCCGACCATCCAGCGCAGCCTGCTCAGCGGCTGGTCGAGGGTTGCGACGAGTTGCGCATAATCGGGCCATCCACCCAACATCAGGCTGGCAACGCAAAGCAGCGCGAGGCCCAGGAGTATCAGCGACGACGACCGTTGTCGCGGTAAAGAAAGGTGCTGTTCCATGGCGCCTCCTCAACGTGGCATCGGCGCATGCAGCCGATAACCCAAGGTGGCGTCGTAGAGGTCGGTGCGGCGGTCACGCGGCAGGTCATTGAGGCTGTTCCAGATAGGCGCCGAGCGGGCGGCGCTGAGGTCGACGTCGGCATAGAGGATGCACTCCTCCTCGGCACCGGCCACCTCGCCGATGGGCCAGCCGTTGGTGCCGGCAATCAGCGAACAACCGAGGAAGCGCCCGCCCCGTTCCCGACCGATGCGATTGGCGGCGGCGATATAGACATTGTTGACGTGGGCTGCGGTTATCGTCAGATACGAGGCCATGCAGCGTCCGGCCTCGTCGAACAGCGGCGGCGGTGTCCAGACCCAGTTGTTCAGGCTGCAGATGATGTCGGCGCCCTGCGCTGCCATGAGCCGTGGCACCTCCGGGAACCAGATGTCCCAGCAGATCAGCAGGCCGATGCGGCCGATGGGCGTTTCAAACACCGGGAAGCCCAGGTCGCCGGGGGTAAACCAGAGCTTTTCCTGGTTCCACAAGTGCGCCTTGCGGTAATGCCCGAGCAGCCCCAGCGGGCCGAACAGCACGGCGCTGTCGAAAAGCTTGAGGCCGTCACGCTCGGCGAAGCCTGCAGCCAGATACACCTGCTGCTCACGGGCGAACTCCGCCCAGGCCTGCAGGCATCGTCCATCCTCCAGCGACTCGGCGTGGGCATAGGCCTCGGCGCGGGAGTTGAAGGTGTAGCCGGTGTTGGCCAGCTCCGGCAGCACGATCAGGTTCGCCCCTTCACGCACGGCGCGGCGGGCCAGGGCCAAACCACGGCTCAGGTTACCATCACAATGATCCAGGCCGACCTGCGGGTCGTACTGGATGACGGCAATGCGTACGGGGCTGACGGGGGTGGTGTGTTCCTGCATGGCGGCTTCCTTTTCTGGTTGTTATGGAAGGCCGCCAGTAGAACGGGCATGGCAGGTGGAGCGACAGTCAGCAGGATCCTCTGGAACTGCGGGAGAGTGCGAAAATACGGGGAGGAGCACTCCTACAAAGTTGTTTCAAAGCACCTGTAGAGGCACCTGATAATGCGGATAGTGCTCGAGGGTGAAGCCACCCTTGAAGGGGGCACCCGTGTTGTTGCAGAGGTTGATCACGGTGTCGATGGCGGTGCGCAGACACGGCTCGGCGAGGGAGAACCCCTGAACGGGCACTCAAGGTCGCGGTTGTACTACATCAGGCTATCTGCGTCGTAATAGGCACCCGCCCGGTACAACTTCGCACAACCAAGTGCATTCCTATCTGTCATCCATCTTTGTATGTGGGTGTTTCCAAGATCGATATGCAGCGTGATGGGCTCGCTGATGTTGGTGCAACGCAACAGAATCCGATCGAGTTCAGCTACGCATTTTCCCACCAGCTCGATGTCTGAAAACGCCGTTAACTGAGTGACGTCGCGATAAGGTCGGCGGGATGGTTGTGCGTTGAACCGATGGTCATGGTTTCGGGTTCTCAGGGTAGGTGAAGAGCCTGAGCATGCCGAGAGAGGGAGATGGTGCGTGGTAGATGGGTATCGCGGTGCTGAGTGCGTCGTTGCCAGAACAGACGCAATCGCGGGGCAAGCCCGCTCCCACGCTACCCATTCCCACAAGCCCTGTATTAGCTCTGTGGTTGCGGATGGCGTGGGAGCGGGCTTGCCCCGCGATGAGGGTGCTACGGTTTAGACCGCCAGCGCGCGTTCACGCAGCTCGCTGTTGAGGATGCGGTCGTTCTCGCTGTAGTCGACCGGGCAGTCGATCACGTGCACGCCAGGGGTCTTGATGCAGTGCTCGAGCAGCGGCAGGAAGGCTTCGGCGCTTTCCACGCGGTGGCCATTGGCACCGTAGGCTTCGGCGTATTTGACGAAGTCCGGGTTGCCGTAGTCCAGGCCGAAATCGGTGAAGCCCATGTTGGCCTGCTTCCAGCGGATCATGCCGTAGCCGTCGTCACGCAGGATCACCACGGTGATGTGCATACCCAGGCGGACGGCCGTTTCCAGCTCCTGGCTGTTCATCATGAAGCCGCCGTCGCCGCAGACCGAGATGACCGGGCGATCCGGGTACACCAGGTGCGAGGCCATGGCCGATGGCAGGCCGGCGCCCATGGTCGCCAGGGCGTTGTCCAGCAGCACGGTGTTGGGCTTGTGGGCCTTGTAGTTGCGGGCGAACCAGATCTTGTAGATACCGTTGTCCAGGGCGACGATGCCTTCAGACGGCAGGGCGCGACGGATGTCGGCAACCATGCGCTGCGGATAGACCGGGAAGCGGTCGTCGTCGGCGCCTTCGGCGATCTGCGCTTCGTTCGCTTCGCGGATGGCCATCAGGCGGGTGAAGTCCCAGTGGCTGGTATCGGTCAGCGCTTCGCTGATCTGCCATACGGCGTTGGCAATGTCGCCGATCACTTCTACTTGCGGGAAGTACACGGCATCGACTTCAGCCGAGCGGAAGCTCACGTGGATCACTTCGGTGCCCGCCACGAACCATGAAGAACGGTGGCTTCTCGATCACGTCGTGGCCGATGTTGACAATCAGGTCGGCGGCTTCGACGGCGCGGTGAACGAAGTCACCGGAGGACAGCGCAGCGTTACCCAGGAAGCGCGGGTGACGCTCGTCGACCACACCTTTACCCATCTGGGTGGTGATGAACGGGATGCCGGTCTTGTCGATCAGTTGCTTGAGGACCTTGGCGGTCATCTTGCGGTTGGCGCCGGCACCGATCACCAGGATCGGGTTGCGAGCGTTCTGCAGTTTCTGCACGGCGGCTTCGATGGCCACGTGCTCGGCCAGCGGGCGACGGTGCAGGCTGCGCGGAATCGGCAGGGCGTCGGTCTGCTCGGCGGCGATGTCTTCCGGCAATTCCAGGTGCACGGCGCCCGGCTTCTCTTCTTCCGCCAGGCGGAAGGCTTCACGCATGCGCGCAGGAATGTTGTCGGCCGAGGCGAACTGGTGAGTGTACTTGGTGATGGGGTCCATCATGCCGCACACGTCGATGATCTGGAAACGGCCTTGCTTGGACTTCTTGATCGGTTTCTGGCCGGTGATCATCATCATCGGCATGCCACCCAGGTAGGCGTAGGCGCTGGCGGTCACCAGGTTGGTCGCGCCAGGGCCGAGGGTCGACAGGCTGACGCCGGTCTTGCCGGTCAGGCGGCCGTAGGTGGCGGCCATGAAGCCCGCGGATTGCTCGTGGCGGGTCAGTACCAGCTTGATCTTCGACTTGCGCAGGGACTCGAGCAGGTCGAGGTTTTCCTCACCGGGAATGCCGAACACATACTCGACACCTTCGTTTTCCAGGCATTGCACAACGACATCGGCGGCCTTGGCCATCTTGCTTCTAACCTCAAGTAATAGGACGGTGAAAGTCCAGAAATGCGCAGCACGGTACGCTGGCATCGCTCGGTCCGGGTGCCAGGATTGCCCCGAACCTAAGCCTTGACGCAGGGTAGGTACGGGGAAGTCACTTAATGTGACGGCAATATTGTCGCACCTGTGACGCGGCGATGTGAGGTAGCCGACGAGCAAAGGATTTTTGCGTGATTGTCAGCAAGCGGATCCCGTGTAGGAACAACATACCGTGGGAGCGGGCTTGTCGGAACGCGCAAAGACAAAACCCCTACCTGCTCGCGCAGATAGGGGTTTTGCGAAATGAATCTTGACGATGACCTACTCTCACATGGGGAAACCCCACACTACCATCGGCGATGCATCGTTTCACTACTGAGTTCGGGATGGGATCAGGTGGTTCCAATGCTCTATGGTCGTCAAGAAATTCGGTTGCCAGTACGTCTTTGCAGACATGCCAGCCAATTCGGATATGCGATATTTGTGGGTCGTCGCGAACTTTCGGTTCGTTTCGTCTTCACCACCACAATTTGGCCTCAGCGCAAATTGCTTGGGTGTTATATGGTCAAGCCTCACGGGCAATTAGTATTGGTTAGCTCAACGCCTCACAGCGCTTACACACCCAACCTATCAACGTCGTAGTCTTCGACGGCCCTTCAGGGAGCTCAAGGCTCCAGTGAGATCTCATCTTGAGGCAAGTTTCCCGCTTAGATGCTTTCAGCGGTTATCTCTTCCGAACATAGCTACCCGGCAATGCCACTGGCGTGACAACCGGAACACCAGAGGTTCGTCCACTCCGGTCCTCTCGTACTAGGAGCAGCCCCTCTCAAATCTCAAACGTCCACGGCAGATAGGGACCGAACTGTCTCACGACGTTCTAAACCCAGCTCGCGTACCACTTTAAATGGCGAACAGCCATACCCTTGGGACCGGCTTCAGCCCCAGGATGTGATGAGCCGACATCGAGGTGCCAAACACCGCCGTCGATATGAACTCTTGGGCGGTATCAGCCTGTTATCCCCGGAGTACCTTTTATCCGTTGAGCGATGGCCCTTCCATACAGAACCACCGGATCACTAAGACCTACTTTCGTACCTGCTCGACGTGTGTGTCTCGCAGTCAAGCGCGCTTTTGCCTTTATACTCTACGACCGATTTCCGACCGGTCTGAGCGCACCTTCGTACTCCTCCGTTACTCTTTGGGAGGAGACCGCCCCAGTCAAACTACCCACCATACACTGTCCTCGATCCGGATAACGGACCTGAGTTAGAACCTCAAGGTTGCCAGGGTGGTATTTCAAGGATGGCTCCATGAGAACTGGCGTCCCCACTTCAAAGCCTCCCACCTATCCTACACAAGCAAGCTCAAAGTCCAGTGCAAAGCTATAGTAAAGGTTCACGGGGTCTTTCCGTCTAGCCGCGGATACACTGCATCTTCACAGCGATTTCAATTTCACTGAGTCTCGGGTGGAGACAGCGCCGCCATCGTTACGCCATTCGTGCAGGTCGGAACTTACCCGACAAGGAATTTCGCTACCTTAGGACCGTTATAGTTACGGCCGCCGTTTACCGGGGCTTCGATCAAGAGCTTCGCTTGCGCTAACCCCATCAATTAACCTTCCGGCACCGGGCAGGCGTCACACCCTATACGTCCACTTTCGTGTTTGCAGAGTGCTGTGTTTTTAATAAACAGTCGCAGCGGCCTGGTATCTTCGACCGGCGTGGGCTTACGCAGCAAGTGCTTCACCCTCACCGGCGCACCTTCTCCCGAAGTTACGGTGCCATTTTGCCTAGTTCCTTCACCCGAGTTCTCTCAAGCGCCTTGGTATTCTCTACCTAACCACCTGTGTCGGTTTGGGGTACGGTTCCCAGTTATCTGAAGCTTAGGAGCTTTTCTTGGAAGCATGGCATCAACCACTTCGCGCTCTAATGAGCACTCGTCATCAGCTCTCGGCCTTGAGATCCCGGATTTGCCTAAGATCTCAGCCTACCACCTTAAACTTGGACAACCAACGCCAAGCTGGCCTAGCCTTCTCCGTCCCTCCATCGCAATAACTGGAAGTACAGGAATATTAACCTGTTTTCCATCGACTACGCTTTTCAGCCTCGCCTTAGGGACCGACTAACCCTGCGTCGATTAACGTTGCGCAGGAAACCTTGGTCTTTCGGCGTGCGAGTTTTTCACTCGCATTGTCGTTACTCATGTCAGCATTCGCACTTCTGATACCTCCAGCAAGCTTCTCAACTCA
>NZ_JBWBQZ010000001.1:2747500-3242500 GCF_056279265.1 Pseudomonas sp. TE21435
TCATCACCCAGGACGCCCAGAGCCTGCGGTTGCTGTCGAACAGCCCGCGCCCGGAAAAGTGCTGGGCAGGCGTGGCGACGAAGCGCACGCCTTCGACTTCGGTTTCCTGCCACCAGTCCAGTTGCCGCACCTTGGCCGGCGGCACGCCCCACTCGACGAGCAAGTCCCCCACGCCCAACGGCGCGAGGAAATGCTCGGTGCGCGGTGCCAGCTGGCGGATGGCCTGCTCATCCAGATGGTCGAAATGGTCGTGGGAGAGAATCACCGCGGTCAGTGGCGGCAGGTCGCCCAGCGCCAGCGGCGGCGCATGGAAGCGCAACGGCCCGGCCCACTGCACCGGCGAGGCGCGCTCGGCGAACACCGGGTCGGTAATGAAGAAGCGCCCGCGCAACTTGAGCAGCACAGTGGAATGGCCGAGGCGCCACAAGCTGTGATCCGGTGCGTCAGCCACCTGCTGGCGGGTCATCGGCTGCAGGCTGAGCGCTGCGTCTGGCCGGGTCTGTGGTGGCTTGCGCAGCAGCAGGTACTTGACGCCGATGCGCAACTTCTTGAGCACGCCGTCCTTGGGCAGTTCGACCTGGTTGTGAAAGCGCCCGTCCCGATACGGAGCCGGCTCGCCGGCGGGGGTAGCCATGGAGACCATGAGCAACAGCACTCCGCAAATGAGGAAAGCCTTCATATTACTCCACAGGGTCGGATCAACCGTGAAATGGCTTGTAAGGTCATTTTTCGCCGATGAACGATTGTTCAACAATATTCACATTACTTATGCGATAAACGGCGCTCCACAGAAGAACGACAACCATGATCGACAATCGCAGCGGCAAGGGGCTCTCTTTCGTCAGGCGCATCTACCTGCCGCGCATCATCGGCCTGGGAATCGGCCTGTTCAGCGTGATGGCTGCCATCGCCCCGCTGACCCCACCGCCCTGGGCCTGGGCCCTGCTGCTGTTCAATGGCCTGGCCTGGCCACACGTGGCCTACCAGTGGGCCCTGCGCTCGGCCTCCCCGTACCAGGCCGAGCAGCGCAACATCCTGCTGGATTCGCTGATGGGCGGTTTCTGGGCCGCAGCTATCCACTTCAACCCGCTACCCAGCGTCACCATCCTGTCGATGATGACCATGAACAACGTCGCCGCCGGTGGCAAACGCGTGCTGCTGCGCGGCCTGTTGGCGCAGCTGTGCGGCATGCTCTTGGCCACCACGCTGCTCGGCACCGGCCTGCAGACACAGGCCACGCAGTTGCAGGTCCTCGCCTGCCTGCCGATGCTGACCCTCTACCCCCTGGCCCTGGGCTGGGTGTGCTACCAGTTGGCGATCAAGCTGACCGAACACAAGCGCCGCCTCAGCGCCCTGAGCCGTACCGACAGCCTCACCGGACTGCTCAACCATGGCTCGTGGAAAGACCTGCTGCTGCTCAAGTTCCAGATCTGCCAGCAGCAGCGGCTGCCAGCGGTCATCGCGCTGATCGACATCGACCACTTCAAGACCATCAATGATACCTACGGCCATGTGGTCGGCGACTGCGTGTTGCGCCAGCTCAGCCAGGAGCTCAAGCGCACCCTGCGCGAGGACGACCTGGCCGGGCGCTATGGCGGCGACGAGTTCTGCGTGATCCTCCCCGGCACCCACGAAGCCCAGGCCTGCCAGGCCATGGAGCGCCTGCGCGAACGCGTGGCCGCCTACCGCAACCCGCACTTGCCGGGCTTGCGCATCAGCCTGAGCATCGGCCTGGCGGACTTTCAACCCGACCTCGCCTCGCCCGAGCATTGGCTGGAACAGGCCGACAAGGCCCTGTATGCCGCCAAGCGCCAGGGTCGCGACCAGGTCAATTTCGCTCGCGGCGAGGCCGCCACGCTCAGGCTGGCCTATCCTGACTGAACCTTCGCCCAGGCCTCGGGCGCAAGACAGCAGTTGAAGGAGTCGCCCGTACATGGACAGGAACGTCGACCTTTCACCCTCCAGCCCCACCTCGCGCCTGCAGGTGCGCCGCCTGGTAGGCGGTTTCTGCGCGCTGTTCGGGCTCGCTTGCGTGTTCACCCTGGTGGCGCTGTTCAACATCGCCGCCACGCTGGACCGCCAGGCGCTGGAGCAAAGCACCTTCCAGGCCACCCAGGCGCTGGAGCAGCGGCTGGTGGCCTCGCGTCAGTTCCTCTCCAGCTACGCCGTCTGGGACGTCGCCTACGAACATCTGGTAGGCAAGGTCGACTGGCAGTGGGCGTATGACGAGAAGAACGTCGGTGAGTCGCTGTACAGCGCCAGCGGCTACGAAGGCGTGTTCGTGGTCGAGGATGGCCGCACCACCTACGCCCTGTTCAAGGGCAAACCCACCGATTCGCCGGCTAGCGCCCATATCGACAGCCCCCTGGCGGCAATCATCGACGCGGCGCGCAAGGCGGCCCCGGCCCGCGAGCAGGTAACCCACTTCGTACGCTTCAACGGCTGGCCCGCAGTGCTCAGCGCCGCGGCAGTACGCCCGGACAAGGAAGTGACCGAAGCAGATGTAAAACAGGCGCCGGTGATGGTGTTCGTCGACCAACTGACCGAAGCCAAGCTCGCAGTGCTGGGCAAAGGCGCGGGTTTGGCCGGCATGCGCCTGGAGAAAAACGCTGTTGCCCAGGCCGGGCAACCGCATATCGCCCTCGGCGAAACCGGTTATCACCTAGTCTGGAACACACCGTTGCCGGGCCGCCAACTGCTTCATGCCTTCCTGCCGCCGCTGCTGGCAGTACTGCTGGTACTTGGCCTGGTGCTGCTCTACCTGTTCCGCCACGCCCTGCGCAGTTCCCGGGCAATAGATGAAAGCCTGCTGCGATTGCAGCAGAGCAACCGCGCCCTGGAAGCCAGCGAGCAGCGCTTTCGCGCAGTGGCCGAAGCCGCCTCCGACTGGATCTGGGAAACCGACCGCCATCACCGCCTGACCTACCTGTCGCAGCGTTTCGTCAGCGTCACCGGCTACCGCATCGAGGACTGGCTCGGCCAGCCGCTCAACCAGTTGCTGGCCTGCGACACCACGCCCCTGCTGCCGTGGCTCGACAGCCAGGCCGACGACAACCCGCAGCAACTGGCCAACCTGCGCTGCAACTACGATGACGCCAGCGGCCAGAACCGCTACTGCCGCGTCTCGGCGCGCTCGATCGTCTACGAGGGCAAGCTCGCCGGCTTTCGCGGCACCGCCAGCGACATCACCGACGAGGTCGCCGCCCATGCCCGCATCCAGCACTTGTCGATGCACGATGCCCTGACGGGCCTCGCCAACCGCAACAAACTGTCGCGCCACCTCGAGCAGGCGTTGTTGCGCGGCAGCGATTCACCACCGTTGACCCTGCTGCTGCTGGACCTGGACAGTTTCAAGCCCATCAACGATTCCCTCGGCCATCCGGCCGGCGACGCAGTACTGCAGGAGGTGGCCGGCCGTCTACGCGACACCACCCGCGACAATGACCTGGTCGCTCGCCTGGGCGGCGACGAGTTCGTCCTGGTCTTGCACGGCCTGGACAACCGCAGTGAAATCGACCGTTTCTGCGCGCGCCTGCTCGACCTACTGCAACAACCCATCGGTTTCGAGGAACACCAGTTGCACATCGGTGCCAGCATCGGCATCGCCCAGACCCGGGCCCAAGGCTACGACGCCGGCGAACTGATCCGTTGCGCCGACATCGCCCTGTACCAGGCCAAAGCCGACGGCAAGAACACCTGGCGTTACTTCTCGCCGGAAATGAACCAGCAGATCCAGTACCGCCGCCAGCTGGAAAACGACCTGCGCCGGGCGATCAAGCAGCACGAGTTCGTGTTGCACTACCAGCCACGCTACCGCCTGGACGATCTGCGCATCGTTTCGGTGGAAGCCCTTTTGCGCTGGGAGCATCCCCAGGAAGGGCTGATCGGGCCCGACACTTTCATTCCCTTGGCCGAACAGAGCGACCTGATCGTCCCGCTGGGCCGCTGGGTGCTCGAAGAAGCCTGTCGCAATGCCCGTGACTGGCCCGAAGAACTGCTGGTCTCGGTCAACCTGTCGCCCGCGCAGTTCTCCCGCAGCGATGTGGTCGCCGATGTGCGCCAGGTGTTGCTGGACACCGGCTTCCCGGCCCAGCGCCTGGAGCTGGAAATCACCGAGAACGTGATGCTCAACGATATCGAAGGCGCCCTGGGCACCATGCTCGCACTCAAGGAACTGGGCGTGCGCCTGAACATGGACGACTTCGGCACCGGCTACTCGTCACTGGGCTACCTGCGCACCTACCCCTTCGACAGCATCAAGATCGACAAGCGCTTCATCGCCGGGTTGAGCAGCCAGAGCGGCAACGACCGGGCCGTGGTCCAGGCGATCATCAACCTGGGCAAGGCCATGGGGCTGACGGTGACCGCCGAGGGCGTGGAGACCGAGCAGCAATTGAAGGCGCTGGACAAGGAGCAGTGCCATGAGGTGCAGGGCTACTACCTGAGCAAGCCCGTGGACCGGGCAGGGTTCGAGGCGCTGCTGGCGAACCGCGAAGTTCGCCAGGATGCGTCCTGAATGCACTGCCCTGGCGTCAACGCAGGTTACGCTCGGCGACGATTTCGGGCAGGTCGGTACGGTTGAGGTAGATGCGCAATGGCTCGCCGATGTTCAACCGATCGTCCACATGCTGCTCCAGCAGCAACGCCAGGCGCTCCCGGCTCAATGCCATGCGCGCATCGGCCTCGGGCCGCCAGACGAACTCGCTGCAGGGGGTGATGCTGTCGTCGGCCACGTCCATGCCGAACGCGTCCTCTGAAAACCGCACGATATGGGTGCCACGTTTGCCGTGAAAGCCGACGAAGCCCTTGAGCTGGTCGGCGGCGATGCAGATGTCCTGGGATGTGATGGCCATGGCGTAACCTCGCAAAGAATTCGGAAGTGACGCACGCAGAGGGGGCGGTCGCCTCTGGCGGGCAACGCGCAAGTGCCAGCCTAACCCAAGTGCCAGACCGTTCGCCAAGGTTTTTCACCCCTCGCGCCAAGGCCCGCTAGACTGGATTTTCGAGCCCCTTCGTCGTTATCGGATCTGCCCCTCATGACCCAGGCCGTCACCGCCGACATCGCCATCATTGGTCGCATCAACGCCGTGCCGGCCATCCTCCAGGTCATCTGCGAGACCACTGGCCTGCGCTTTGCCGCCGTGGCCCGGGTGACCGAGAGCAGCTGGACGGCCTGCGCGGTGCTCGACACCCTGGGATTCGGCCTCGAGGTAGGCGGCGAACTCGAGGTCGCCACCACGCTGTGCCACGAAATCCGCAGCACACGCCAGACCATCGTGATCGACAAGGCCAGCGAGGACGAGCAGTACTGCCGTCACCACGCCCCGCGCCAGTACCGCTTCGAAAGCTATATTTCGGTTCCGGTGCTACGTACCGACGGCAGCTTCTTCGGTACCATCTGCGCCCTGGACGCCAAACCAACGCCGCTCAAGGGCACGGCGATCCAGCCAATGATGGAATCGTTCGCCCGCCTGCTGGCCATCCAGATCGAAAGCGAGGAAAACGCCCAGCGCACCGAGCTCGCCCTGCACAAAGAGCGGGCCATGGCCGAGGTGCGCGAGCAGTTCATTGCCGTGCTCGGCCACGACCTGCGCAACCCGCTGTTCGCCATCACCGCCGGTGCCGAACTGCTCAGCCAGCGCCTGACGCACGACAAGCAACGGGCCATCGCCCTGCATATCCTCACCTGCGGCCAGCGGGCCACCGAGCTGGTGCGCGACATGCTGGATTTCGCCCGTGGCCGCCTTGGTGCCGGGATCCCCTTGAACCTGCAACCCTGCCACGATCTGCCGGACGCCCTCGGCCATGTGGCCTCCGAGCTGCAGCGTGTCCACCCGCAGCGGCGCATCATCCTCGACATTGGCCAGGTCGGCGGCCTGCTGTGTGACCGCGAGCGAATCATGCAACTGTTGTCCAACCTGATCGCCAATGCCCTCCTTCATGGCGACCCACAAGGCCCGGTGACCGTGCGCGCCAGCCTCAGCGACAGTACGTTCGACCTGAGCGTGCACAACCAGGGCACGCCGATCGCCCCGCAAACCCTGCCCTTGCTGTTCGAACCTTTCAGCCGGCCGATCTCTGGCGCGCCCCAGCCCGGCCTGGGCCTGGGGCTGTACATTGCCAAGCAGATCGCCCTCGCCCACGGCGGCCGCATGGAGGTGACCTCCAGTGTCGAGGGCGGCACCCTGTTCAGTTTTCGCCTACCGAAGGATCGACCTGGGACTCCAGGAGCACCGCCAACCAGTTCATGAACGCCTGGACCCGGCGCGGCACATGGCGCTGCCGCGCATACAACAGCGACACCGGCATGGCCCGCGCCTGCCAGGGCTCGAGCAGCGACACCAGTTCACCCGCGCGCAGGTGTTCATCGACACCTACCGCCGGCACCTGGATCAGGCCTAGCCCAGCCAGGCAGGCGGCGGAATAGGCCTCGGCGTTGTTCACCGTGACCACGCCGGCCATGGCCTGGAAGCGCAGTTCGCCGCCCTGCTCGTATTCAAACCCGGCACTGCGCGCGCCGAGGTTGCGCACGTAGTGGACCAGCCGGTGGCTATCCAGGTCCTCCAGGCGGCGCGGCACACCGTGGCGTTCGAGATAGGCGGGGCTGGCGCAATTGCGCATGCTCAGGCGCCCGACCGGGCGCGCCACCACGTCAAGGTCGCTGAGCGCGCCGATGCGCATCACGCAATCGAAGCCTTCGCGCAACAGGTCGACCTGGCGGTCGGTGCAGCTGATCTCTACATCCAGGCGCGGGAAACGCTCGAGAAAACGCGGCAGCGCCGGCACGATGACCCGCCGCGCCATCATGGTCGGCAGGTCGATGCGCAGACGCCCGGCCAGCTCGGCGTCGTCGGCGCTGAACAGGCTCTCGATCTCGTCCATGCCCGACAACAGGTCCTTGCTGCGCTCGTACAGCAAGGCGCCGTCCTGGGTCGTGCGCACCCGGCGCGTGGTGCGGTTGAGCAGGCGCGTGCCGAGCAGGTTTTCCAGCGCCCGCACCTGTTCGGAAACGGTCGAGCGCGGCAGGCCCAGGCTTTCGCCGGCCAGGGTGAAACTGCTCAGCTCGCTGACCCTGACAAAGGTACGCAGCAGCTCCAACTTGTTCATACGGCCCCTAATTGTCCAATTGGCGCGAACAGTATTTCCGGATCGCCTGGATTTAACAGCACCTGTCCGACCAATAACCTGTCAGCCACAGCCACCCACCAAAGGTAACCGACATGACTCGCAAGATCGCACTGATCACCGGCGCCAGCCGCGGCCTGGGCAGGAACACCGCCGAACACCTGGCCGCCCGTGGCATCGACATCATCGGCACCTACCATAGCAAGGCCGACGAAGCCCGCGCCGTGGCGGCCACGCTGGAGCAGGCCGGCGGGCGCGCCGCCATGTTGCAATTGGATGTCAGCGACAGCGCTAGCTTCGCAGGCTTCGCCGAACGCCTGGGCGACACGCTTGGACAGCAGTTCGGGCGCCATCAGCTGGATTTCCTTGTAAACAACGCAGGCATCGGCCTGAACGTGCCATTCAGCGAGACCAGCGAGGCGCAGTTCGACCAGTTGCTGAACATCCAGCTCAAAGGCCCGTTCTTCCTTACCCAGCGCCTGCTGCCGCTGCTGGCCGATGGCGGGCGCATCGTCAACATCTCCACCGGCCTGACCCGCTTCGCCCTGCCCGGCTATGCCGCCTATGCGGCCATGAAGGGCGCCATGGAAGTACTGACCCGCTACCAGGCCAAGGAGCTGGGCGCGCGCGGCATCCGTGTGAACATTCTCGCGCCGGGCGCCATCGAGACTGATTTCGGCGGGGGCGTGGTGCGTGACAACCAGCAGGTCAATGACTACATCGCCGGCAATACCGCGCTGGGCCGGGTCGGCCTGCCCGACGATATCGGCGCGGCCATCGCCTTGTTGCTGGAAGATGGCAATGGCTGGATCAACGGGCAGCGGCTGGAGGTATCGGGGGGCATGTTCCTCTGAGGAGCACGCTGCGCAATGCGCTCAAGCTCGGTTCAAGGCCTGGTGCAGCGCAGCGACGGCAGGAAGTGACAAAGCCTCATGGGTGATGCACAGGCCGACCCGGCGCCGCAGTGCCAAGCCGCTGCCGGGCCGCCAGTAGACCCCGGGACAGCGCTCGGCCAGGGACTGCGGCAACCATGCCGCGCCCAGCCCGGCGGCGACCATGGCCAGCGCCAGTTGTAGCGAACCGGCCTGGCCAACCTGCTCGCCTTCGCCGTACAACCCCATCAGGCGCTGGTGCGAAGGATGCTGCGGGCAGGTGATCCAGCGCCCGTCCGGCTGGCTGCCGGTCGCCATTACCAGCACGAACTGTTCCTCCCACAACGGCAGGAACAGTTCGTCCTCGCAGCGCTGGGCCTCGTCGGCCAGCCGCGCATCCCCGTCACACCCCGCCAGCAAGGTCAATTGCAGGCCCGCAACCGCCTGGCTGGCCAGGCGCACGCAAGCCTCGACCTGGGCCGGCGCGATGTCCGCCTCGATGCCCAGGGCCAAAGGCACCCGCTCCTGCCCCTGGCGAAAGCGCAGGCGCAGCGCGTCGGCCTCGGCCACCATGCGGCAGGCCTGGGGATACAGCTCACGCGCCTGCTCGCTGACTTCGACCCCACGGGCCTGACGCAGGAACAGCTCGGCGCCCAGGTCGTCCTCCAGCTGGCGGATGGTCACCGACAAGGTCGGTTGCGCCACGCACAGGCGCTGGGCGGCTACCGTGATGTTGCGCGCTTCGAAGACCGCGATAAATGCCTTGAGGTGACGGATATCCATAGATAGAACCGATGCCAGCCAGAGAAATAAGCCGTTTTTCATGGCCGAAAGGGCTATCTAGAATCCTGGCCATCGAAAGCGATTATGCCTGGGAGGCAACCATGAACAAACCCCTGATCATCATCACCGGCGCCAGCTCCGGCATAGGCGCCGCCACCGCCCAACGCTTTTCCGCCGCGGGCCATCCGCTGTTGCTGGTCGCCCGCCGCCTGGATCGCCTGGAGGCGCTGGCGTTGCCCGATTGCCTGTGCCGCGCCGTGGACATCCGCGACCGCGCAGCACTGGTCGCCGCCGTGGCCGAGGCCGAAGCCGTGTACGGGCCCGCCGATGCCTTGGTGAACAATGCCGGGGTGATGCTGCTGGGGCAGATGCACGAACAGGACCCGGAACAATGGGAGCGCATGTTCGACATCAACGTCAAAGGCCTGCTCAACGGCGTGCACGCGCTGGTCGGCGGGATGGTCGAGCGGCGCCATGGCACCCTGATCAATGTCAGCTCGGTGGCCGGACGCAAGACCTTCCCCAACCATGTGGCCTACGTAGGCAGCAAGTTCGCCGTGCACGGGTTGTCGGAAAACCTGCGCGAGGAGCTGGCGCCGCACAATGTGCGGGTGGTGACCATCGCGCCGGGCGCAGTGGAGACCGAGCTGCTCGGGCATACCACCGACGAGGGCGTCAAGCGCGACTACGAGGCCTGGAAGGCCAATGACATGGGCGGCGTGGTGCTGTCGGCGGAAGATGTCGCCGGGGCAATCGTCTGGGCCTACCAGCAGCCGCAGCAGGTGTGCATTCGCGAGATCGTGCTGGCGGCGACCGCCCAGCAGCCTTGAGGCTGAGTACCGGGGCGTGATGCGCCCCTTTCGCCGCGGTTCGTCGCCACGACGAGCCGGCTCCCACACCGACCGCGCCGGCCTCAAGTCATGTGCAATCCCAGGGGGAGCTGGCCTGCCCCCTCACGGCGCTTCGTGCACCTGCACGCTAGCCGTCATGCCGGCGCTCAGGGTCACGCCCTCCGGCACCTGGTCCAGGCGGATGCGCACGGGTATGCGCTGCGCCAGCCGCACCCAGTTGAACGTCGGCTCCACCTCTGGCAGCAACTGCCCATCCGGCGTCGAGTTGCGGTCGGTGATCCCCCGGCTGATGCTTTCTACCTGCCCTTGCATCGCGTCGCCGGCGCCCATGAGCCAGACCTTGACCGGGTCGCCGACGCGAATCCGCGGCAGCTTGGTTTCTTCGAAATACGCCTGGATATAGAAAGTGGCATCGTCCACCAGCGCCATCACCGACTGCCCGGTGTTGACGAAATTGCCCTCGGCCAGGCGCAGATTGGTGATATGCCCGCCCCGCGGGGCGCGTACTTCGCTGCGGGCCAGGTTGATCTTCGCCACTTGCAACTGAGCCTCGGCCTCGTGCAGTTCGCCACGGGCGACAGCGGCGTTGATCTGGGCGTTCTCGCGCAACTCGGCACTGATCGCCTCCGGCCCCAGCGCGGTGCGCCGGGCGGCCTCGCGCTCGCGCAGGCGCAACTGCTGGGTACGCGTCTCGACCACGGCGGTGGCCTGGTCGAAGGCGGCCTGGAAGCGTTCGCGGTCGATGCTCATCAGCAGGTCGCCGGCCTTCACCTGCTGGTTGTCATGCACCTTCAACGCGCTGACCCAGCCCGACACGTCTGGGGCGATCACCACCACGTCGGCACGCACCCGGGCATCCCGGGTCCAAGGCGTGAGCATGTAGTACTGCCACAGATGATAGCCAGCAAAAACAGCGAGGATCACCACACACAGGGTGACCAGGGTACGTACGACTGTACGCATGGACTTACTCCTTACAAAGGGCCTGACAGGCGCACCACCCCATACAGCACACAGACGAACAGCGCAGCGTCGAACAACGCCTCGTGCCAGATCCATCGCCCCAGGGGGGTGGCCTGCACGATGAAACGCAACAGCCCGGTGAGCACCAGCGCCAGCAACACATAGATCAGAAACGGGCTGAGCAGCACGCCGCCCAGTGCCCACTCACGCAACCCCATGGGTTTCCTCCTGCCAGCGGCACCACTTGCCCCAGCTCTTGCGCAATTGCAGCACCGCGCCGATGGCCAGGCGCAGCGGGTCACTGGGCGGCTGGCGGCGCAGGGCCTCGATGAACTGTTCACTGGCAGTGTCCAGGCGCTGGCCACGCCCCGGCGCCGGGCCGCTGGCAAGGACCGCCTGCAACTGCTGCAGGTACTGGCGCTCGGCATTACCCAGCGGCGCCTTGGCCACGGCCAGGCACATGCGCAGGTGCACCAGTTCGTCACCGATATCCAGGCCGTGCAGGCCGTCGTCCCAGCGCTTGCGCTCGGCCTCGGGCAATTCGCTGGCATGCCGCGCCAGTTGCATCAGGCGGTCGGCCATGCGCCCGCCAAACCAGCTGTCGGCGCCGCGCAGGTCGCGCCGGGTCAGGCGCACCAGATCGCCTTGCGTGGCGGCGCGCAGGCGCCGGCCAAGCCAGGCCGGGTGACGCAGTACCAGCAAGCGGAACGCCATTACCGCGGCGCCCACGCCCAGCAGCATGGCCTGGGCGCTGTTGAGCATGGTCGCCACATCGAAATGCATGGCATTGAGCGGCGCGACCAGGACGATGAAGTGCAGGCAATAGGACGTGGCGGTCGCCCCGGTACGCGGGTGGGCCATGCCCAGGGCGCCAAAGAACAACGGCACACCCATGCCCAGGCAGAGCATGGCGAAGCTGCTCCATTGCGGCAGCAGGATCTGCCCCACCAGGAACGCCACCGGGATGGCCAGGAGGATGCCGCGCAGGAAACTCAGGCCGATCTGCGCGCCATTCTCGCGGCTGGCGAACAGGCTGCAGACCACACAGGTGAGCACCAGGCCGCCTGGCGCCGATGGCCAGGCCGTGGCCAGCCAGAAACTGCTCATGGCCAGGAAGGCCAGGGCGCTGCGCGAACCGAACAGCAGGGCAAGGGACAAGTCGCGATGGGTTGCCAGGCTCTGCGTCGCCTGCCTCGGCGCCCGCCCCTGCTCGACGTCGTCGAGGGCCTGGGCGCAAGCCATCGTGTAGTCCAGCAGCAAGGTCAGGCGCGCCAGACAGTAATGCTCGGCGGGGCTGATCCGCTCGTCGTGGGCGGCGTCCCAGACACGCTGGCGCAACACCAGCAAGCTGGGCTGCTCGGGGCTGGCCAGGTGAGCGCGAACCTCGTCCAGCCATGACGCCAGATGCCTGGCTTCACCCTCGTCAAGCTGGCGCCACTGCCTGCGCACCGAGCGTGAGATGCGCAAAAGCACCATCAGTGTCTGGCTCAGGCCGCTGATCGCCCGGGCGCGCTGGCGGCCACGACTGCCTTCGAACCAGGCATGTTCGCGCTGGGCATCGATGGCGACGATGCGCCCGAGGCTGTCGAGCAGGCCGCCGCGTGCCTCGTCTTCGCCGCCAAGCATGGCGTTGGCCGCCTGCAGGCCGTTCTGCCAGGCCTGGCGGGCTTGGTCGGCCAGTTGCTGCTCCACGCGCATGGGCCAGAGCAGCGCGCTGGTGACGGTGGCGCAGACGATGCCCAGGCAGATCTCGGTGCAGCGCGCCACGGCCTGGTCGAAGACCTGCAGCGGGTGGTCGACCGCCGGCAGGGCGATGATCGCCACGGTGTAGCCGGCCAGCACGAACGCGTAGGCCCAGGCGCTGCGCAACTGGGTCGAGGCGGCGGTGCACAGGGCCAGCCACAAGGCCAGGGTCAGCAGGAACAGCCATGGGGTCTGGGCGAACAGGCCGATGAACACCACCGACATGCAAGTGCCGACCAGGGTGCCGGCCAACCGCGCCAGGCCCTTCTGCACCACCATCCCCGACAACGGCTGGGCGACGATGAAGGCAGTCATCAGCGCCCACGCCGGTTGCTCCAGGCCCCAGCGCATCGCCAACCACAAAGCCAGGCCGCCACCAAGCAAGGTCTTGATGGCGAACTTGAGGGCGAGGCTGCTGGGGGCAAACAGGGCCTGGAAGGTGATGGGCACGAAACGAACCTTGGGCGCGCTGGGGTAATAGGAAGAAAGATAGACAACGGGAGGAAGGATAAAGCGGAAACGATTAATTAGCTAGCTAATCATCTAAGCAGTCGCAGGCAGATTTTCGCAGGCAAAAAAAAATGGGCGACCGAAGTCGCCCTAAATGCCTTGCGTGCTCGTGAATCGGGAAGGATCAGCGCTGGTTGCGCTTTTTCGAGTCCTTCCAGATGAAAATGCCCAGACCGGCGAAGAAGGCCAACATCAACCCGACTGTTACCACCCCGGCGATAACCACGTTGTCGAAGAACATGTCGGCTCCTCCCTTGATGTGCCGTCATCCGATGGGTGCAAGGTAACCAATGCGAGGAGGGGGAAAATTGACCGGAGTCAATGGCGCCCGGGGCCGGGCGCGGGAGGCGGGTGCAGGGTTGACCTGCATCAAGTTTCAGCGCTTCTTCGGTTTGCCCTTGGGCTTTTTCTTCTTGGCCTGGGTCAGCGGCATGGCCTGCTCGAAGGCCTGGCGCATGTCGTCCAGACGCTTGTCATTGAGGTCGTGAATGCGTTTGGCGCGTTCGGCGCCGAAATCGATCAGGTTGTCTTGGCTCATGGTGGGCTCGACGGACAGCAGAGGCCCCAATAATGAAGGCTTGCCAGGGCGCTGACTAGTCAGACTTCGATATCCACCAGCAACCCCTGGCGCGTGCGCTCGCCCAGCGGCGCCACCGGCACGGTGTTGTCGGCATTGAGCTCCTCACCCGGCACCGCCTCGTACCGATCGCCTTCAGCCTGCTTGCGCCTTTTTTGCTGGCGGCGTTGCTCGTCACGCAGCAGCAAGGCCTGCTCTTCGGGATCACGATGATTCTTCAGGTCGATGGTGCCATCGCTGGATGTCGGCTGGGTGGGCACCACCGGTGGAATGGTCGGCGGTGGTTTGACCGGGTCGTGTTGCGAGGTCACGGGGGCGGCACTGAGCGGGATGATCGGCGGCAGCATGGGAGGTCTCCTGTAGCCTTGTTGTCGGCTGATGGCGCGCCGCCTTGAATGCCTGCGGTCGAAGGTGTGCGGCGTGTCACAACGCCGCATCGGGCTGGAGTATAGCGCGGGCCTACTCGGCGTCTTCGTCCGGATCGTCGGGTGAAGGGCTCGACTCGCTCCATGGCCGCTTGTAGACCTGCTGCCAGACCGCATCCATATGTTCGCGCACCCCTGGCGGGGCGTTCTTCAACGAGGCGCTGTCTTCGCGCTCGCCGCCGAACGAGTCTTCACCTGGCGGGCTGATCAGCGACTGGCCGGTGATGGTGTAGATCGCCTGGCCTTCACGCATCTCGATGGCGATGTCGTGGGGGTCGATACCGCCACCGCAGAAGGCATGGCTGGCCACTGTCACTTCGGCGACACCGTCCTTGTTCAGGTCGCCGACATCACTGACATCGGTATAAAAGTCGACGTCGAGGTCCAGACCAGCACAAGTGGTCTCCTGCTCGATCTGCCAGCGCGGCTTGAAGACATCGGCACTGGCGGCGCGGCCATACAGGGTGGCCTTGAGCACCACCTTGTCGACTTCCTCCTCGGTATCGGGGTCGGTGGCCTGGCCATCGACCCGGCTCAGCACCAGCAGGCCCTCGCCCTCGCGGTCATGGAAATGCACGCTCTTGATCGGCGTCTGCACGCCGAGCACTTCCAGTTGCTCGACCGGGATCGGCGGCAGGATCTCGAAACTTTTCTGTTCACAGGCGGCCAGCAGCGCCAGGCTGCCCAGGCCCAAGGTGACGTTCAACCAGCGGTGCTTGGCAAACATGTTGGCGCATGGCCCTCGTGACGGGTGTTCGTCGATGAACACGCTAGACTCACTGAGATTCTTTGGTCTGGCGCAGCCGATCCGGTAACATGGCCAGCTTTTTCACCGCGGGAGTTTTGGCAGTATGGCGCAGCAGTATCAACCGGGGCAACGCTGGATCAGCGACAGCGAGGCCGAGCTCGGTCTTGGGACCATCCTGGCGCAGGATGGCCGCCTGTTGACCGTGCTCTACCCGGCCACGGGCGACACGCGCCAGTACTCGCTACGCAATGCGCCGCTGACCCGCGTGCGCTTCTCGCCAGGCGATCTGATCACCCATTTCGAAGGCTGGAAGCTGACCGTGCAGGAGGTCGAGGACATCGACGGCCTGATGGTCTATCACGGCATCGACCCGCAGAACCAGCCACGCACGCTGCCCGAGACGCAGCTGTCCAACTTCATCCAGTTCCGCCTGGCCAGCGACCGCCTGTTCGCCGGGCAGATCGACCCACTGTCGTGGTTCTCGCTGCGCTACAACACCCTGCAGCACACCAGTAAGCAGATGCTCTCCACGCTCTGGGGCCTGGGTGGCGTGCGCGCCCAACCCATCGCCCACCAGTTGCACATCGCCCGTGAAGTCGCCGATCGCATCGCCCCGCGCGTATTGCTGGCCGACGAAGTAGGCCTGGGCAAGACCATCGAGGCCGGCCTGGTCATCCACCGCCAGCTGCTGTCCGGTCGTGCCAGCCGCGTGCTGATCCTGGTGCCGGAAAACCTCCAGCACCAGTGGCTGGTGGAAATGCGCCGGCGCTTCAACCTGCAGGTTGCACTGTTCGACGCCGAGCGCTTCATCGAGAGCGATGCCAGCAACCCGTTCGAGGATGCCCAGCTGGCGCTGGTCGCGCTGGAGTGGCTGGTCGAGGACGAGAAGGCCCAGGACGCGCTGTTCGCCGCCGGCTGGGACCTGATGGTGGTCGACGAGGCCCACCACCTGGTCTGGCACGAAGAGCAGGCCAGCCCCGAATACTCGCTGGTCGAGCAGCTGGCCCAGGTGATTCCCGGCGTGCTGCTGCTCACCGCCACGCCTGAGCAGCTCGGCCAGGACAGCCACTTCGCCCGCCTGCGACTGCTCGACCCCAACCGTTTCCACGACCTGGCCGCCTTCCGCGCCGAAAGCGAGCACTATCGCCCGGTGGCCGAAGCTGTACAGGAACTGCTCGACGAAGGCCGCCTGTCGCCGAAAGCCCACGCCACCATCCAGGGCTTCCTCGGCGCCGAAGGCGAAGCACTGCTGGCCGCGGTCAGCGATGGCGACAGCCAGGCCAGCGCGCGCCTGATCCGAGAACTGCTCGACCGCCACGGTACCGGCCGCGTGCTGTTCCGCAACACCCGTGCGGCGATCCAGGGCTTCCCCGAGCGCCAACTGCACCCCTACCCGCTGGCCAACCCCGAGGCCTACGCCGACCTGCCTTCGGGCGAGCGTGCCGAGCTTTACCCGGAAGTGGCCTTCCAGGCCCAGGGCGAAACCGGCGACGACGAGCGCTGGTGGCGTTTCGACCCTCGGGTCGACTGGCTGATCGACACCCTGAAGATGCTCAAGCGCACCAAGGTCCTGGTGATCTGCGCCCACGCCGAGACCGCCATGGACCTGGAAGACGCCCTGCGCGTGCGCTCCGGCATCCCGGCCTCGGTGTTCCACGAAGGTATGAGCATCCTCGAGCGTGACCGCGCCGCCGCCTACTTCGCCGACGAAGAGTTCGGCGCCCAGGTGCTGGTGTGTTCCGAGATCGGCAGCGAAGGCCGCAACTTCCAGTTCGCCCATCACCTGGTGATGTTCGACCTGCCGGCACACCCGGACCTGCTCGAGCAACGCATTGGCCGCCTCGACCGGATCGGCCAGAAGCACACGATCCAACTGCACATCCCGTACCTGCAGGACAGCCCGCAGGAACGCCTGTTCCAGTGGTACCACGAAGGCCTCAACGCCTTCCTCAACACCTGCCCGACCGGCAACGCCCTGCAGCATCAGTTCGGCCCGCGCCTGCTGCAACTGCTGGCCGGTGGCGACGACAAGGGCTGGACCCAACTGGTCGGCGAGGCCCGAGCCGAGCGCGAACGCCTGGAGGCCGAGCTGCACACCGGTCGCGACCGCCTGCTGGAGCTCAACTCCGGTGGTGCTGGCGAAGGCCAGGCGCTGGTCGAGGCGATCCTCGAGCAGGACGACCAGTTCGCCCTGCCGATCTATATGGAAACCCTGTTCGACGCCTTCGGCATCGACAGCGAGGATCACTCGGAAAACGCCCTGATCCTCAAGCCGAGCGAGAAGATGCTCGACGCCAGCTTCCCGCTGGGTGACGACGAAGGCGTGACCATCACCTACGACCGTGGCCAGGCGCTGTCGCGCGAGGACATGCAGTTCCTCACCTGGGAGCACCCGATGGTCCAGGGTGGCATGGACCTGGTGCTGTCCGGCTCGATGGGCAACACCGCCGTGGCGCTGATCAAGAACAAGGCGCTCAAGCCCGGCACCGTGCTGCTCGAACTGCTCTACGTCAGCGAAGTGGTGGCACCGCGCAGCCTGCAGCTGGGGCGCTACCTGCCACCGGCCGCGCTGCGCTGCCTGCTCGATACCAACGGCAACGACCTTGGCCCGCGGGTGGCCTTCGAAACCCTCAACGACCAGCTCGAAAGCGTGCCCAAGGCCAGCGCCAACAAGTTCGTCCAGGCCCAGCGCGACGTGCTGGCCAAGCGCATCGCCGCGGGCGAGGCCAAGGTCCTGCCAACCCACGACGAGCGCGTGGCCCAGGCCCGGCAACGCCTCACCGCCGAAGCCGACGAGGAGCTGGCGCGCCTGACTGCGTTGAAGGCCGTCAACCCGAGCGTGCGCGACAGCGAGATCGACGCCCTGCGCAAGCAGCGCGAAGAGGGTTTGGCGGCGCTGGAAAAAGCGGCACTGCGTCTCGAGGCGATCCGGGTGCTCGTCGCCGGTTGATCGCCATAGAGGCCATCGCGGGGCAAGCTCGCTCCCACAATTCCGGCTCGGGATTGGTGGGAGCGGGCTTGCCCCGCGCTCGTTTCGTCCTGCAAGCCATCCATTTAGACCATCTGGCTATTGCCTTCATATCCAAATGGTAGAAATCAAATTGCCATTAATCAGGAAGGCTTAGGTACAGGTTCCTATACTCCAGCAGGAACAGTCTCCATCCGTGCTTTTTGGGGACGAGTGAAGACTCGACGAAGAGGCCTGCAATGGAGTGGCTGGGACTGCAATTGTTCGCTGAGCTGCCGGCGACCGGACAGATCATCCTCGACTGCCGACACAACCCCTTCCTGGTGCTGCTTGCCTTCATCGTGGCGAGCGCCGCCTGTTTCGCCACTCTGGACATGAGCGAACGCCAGAGCCAATGCGAAGACCGCTTCGCCCGCCGGCAATGGCGCGTGCTCGGTGCCTGCTGCCTGGCCGGGGGCATCTGGGCCATGCATTTCATCAGCATGCTGGCCTTTCAGGCGCCCCTGGAAATCCACTTCGATGCCCCACTGACCGGCCTGTCGCTGCTGGTGGCGCTGTTGGCCGCCTGGCTGGCGATGAACAGCCTCAACCGCAGCCAGATGCGCCTGCGCCATTACCTGCAGACCGCGCTGTTCATCGGCCTGGGCATCAGTGTCATGCACTACACCGGCATGGCCGCCCTGCAGACCAGCGCCCTGCAGTACTACCAGACCGGCCTGCTGCTTGCCTCCGTCGGCATCGCCGTGCTCGCCAGCCTGGTGGCGCTGCTGATGGCACGCTATTTCAACAAGGGCAGCGGCACCCTGCACCTGCTGCTCAAGTACGGCGCCAGCCTACTGATGGCCGCAGGTATCGTCCTGACCCATTTTACCGGCATGGCGGCGATGACCCTGGTGATCCCCAGCGAGACCGCGCTGCGACTGCCTTCGGCCGACAACAGCCTGCAACTGGCGCTGACCATTGCCGTCATCACCCTGCTGATCAGCGCTGGCAGCATCAGCGCGGCGCTGGCCGACAAGAAGCTGCAGAGCAAGGAGCACGACCTGCGCCGCGTCAATGTACTGCTCAGCCAGCTCGACCAGGCCCGCGCCTCGCTGCAGCAGGCCGCCCACTACGACGCCCTGACCAACCTGGTCAACCGCCGCGGCTTCAACCAGGTCTTCGCCGAGCGCCTGGCCGAGCAGGCTGCCCATGACGGTATGCTGGCGGTGATGTTCCTCGACATCGACCACTTCAAGCGGATCAACGACAGCCTCGGGCATGCCGCCGGCGACGAGTTGCTCAAGGTGATCGCCGATCACATCAAGGCCGCCACCCGTGGCCAGGACCTGGTGGCCCGCTTCGGCGGCGACGAGTTCTGCATCGTTACCAGCCTCAACAGTCGTGACGAGGCACGCCACCTGGCCCAGCGCATCATGCAGCGCATGAAGGAGCCGATCGATCTGGCCGGCCGGCGCATGGTGATGACCACCAGCATCGGCATCAGCATCTTCCCCGACGACGGCCAGAGCACCGAGGAGTTGCTGAAGAACGCCGACCTGGCGCTTTACCAGTCCAAAGGCTGCGGGCGCAACAGCCTGAACTTCTTCAACAACGGCCTGAAGACCCGCGCCACCCTGGAGCTGCAACTGGAAGAAGAACTGCGCGTGGCGCTGTTCGAAGAGCGTGGCCTGTGCGTGCACTACCAACCGATCTTCGACCTGCGCAGCGGCCAGGTGGCCAAGCTCGAGGCGCTGGTGCGCTGGCAACACCCACAGCATGGCCTGCTCAGCCCCGACCGTTTCATCTGTATTGCCGAAGCCAACGGCCTGATCGCCGAGCTGGACCTGTGGGTGCTGCGCCGGGCCTGTGAGGACCTGGCCCAGCTCAATCGTCATGGCTATGGCGATCTCAAGGTCACGGTGAACTGCTCGGCCCTCACCCTTGGCCGCGAGGAGCTGGCCACCGAGGTGGAAATGGCCTTGTTCCAGGCCGGCCTGGCGCCGCGCCAGCTGGAGCTGGAGGTCACCGAAAACGCCCTGATGGGTGACATCCACCACACCATCAGCCTGCTCAAGCGCATCCGTGCCCAGGGTGTGGCGTTGTCGATCGATGATTTCGGCACCGGCTATTCATCGCTGGCCTACCTCAAGCGCCTGCCGCTGGACGTGCTGAAGATCGACCGCTCGTTCATCCAGGACGTGCCCGGCAGCCAGAAAGACCGCGAGATCGTCCAGGCGATCATCATCATGGCCCATACCCTGCATCTGAAAGTGGTCACCGAGGGCGTCGAGACTGTCGAGCAGCACGAATTCCTCGCCAGCCACGGCTGCGACTACCTCCAGGGCTACCTGCTCAGCCGGCCGGTGCCACTGGCCGAGTTGCGGCCGATCCTCGAACGGCTCGACCGCCAGCCGGGCGAGCTCAGTCCTTGCTGCGATACAGCGCTACCAGGGTCGCCGGATCTTTTTGCAGATAACCCTGGTTACCGTGCAGGCGCATCAGTTGCGCGGCGAGGCCACTGAGCGGCGTCGCCGAGCCCTGCTCGCGGGAGAATTTCACCGCGCTGTCGAGGTCCTTGAGCAAGGTGCGCACGTGCCACTTGACCGGCTCGAAGCGGCTTTCGGCCATTTGCGGGGCGAGGATCTGCAAGGGTTTCGAGTCGGCAAACCCGCCGGCCAGCGCTTCGGCGATCAGCCGCGCATCGACCCCTGACTGCTCGGCCAGCGCCACCACCTCGGCAATCACCAGCGCGTTGCAGGCCACGATCATCTGGTTGCACGCCTTGGTCACCTGGCCGGCCCCCACCGCGCCCATGTGCGTCACCCTTTGGCCCAGGGTCAACAGCACCGGCCGCGCCCGCTGCAGATCGCTCGCCTCGCCCCCGACCATGATCGCCAGGGTGCCGGCCTCGGCCCCCGGCGTGCCGCCGGACACGGGGGCATCGAGCCAGGCCATGCCGCACAGGGCCGCCAGCTCCGCCGCCATCTCGCGGGTGGCGGTCGGCTCGAGGCTGGAGAAGTCCACCAGCAGCTGACCGCTGCGCCCGCCACGGGCGATGCCCTGCTCACCGAACACCACTTCGCGCACCACCGCCGTGTCGGCCAGGCACAGCAGCACCATGTCCGCCGCCTGGCACAGCTCGGCAGGGCTACCGGCCAGCTGGGCGCCGGCGGCAACCAGTTCGGCGCATTTGTCCGGGCTGCGGTTCCACACGGTCAGCGGATACCCCGCGGCCAGCAGGCGACGGCACATCGGCAGGCCCATCAGGCCGATCCCGGCAAACCCCAACGAAGGCAATGCAGTACTCATGAGCAACTCCAGATTAAAGAAGCGTGACAAACGGACGATGCAATGCGGGTGAGAAGGGAAAAACCTTAGAACGACTAAGGAAACCCCCTATCGCATAAGAAAAAGACGCACTGATAAAGTCGCGAAATTTCTCCGTGATGGCTAGATGATATGCATCACCGGGAAGCCAACCACTCCAGGCAAATGGCGCACTATGACCTCTACGATCACTTCTGCCAATGCGGCTCCCGAGCCCTCCCTCAGCACCACCTCGCTGACTGCCGGCAGTGCTCGAGACCTGCCCGCGGCGCGCAGCATGCCGGCGCAACAGTACCTGTACTTCACCGAACAGGACATCCAACGCATCCTCGACAACCTCGACGGCCTGCGCGATCTGGTGTTTCCGCCCAACCTGCATGTCGAGGACGAGGACCAGTTGCGTCTGGAGCAGCAGTTCCCGTCGGTGTGCCTGATCGGCCTGGGCCGCTGCGGCTCGAACATCGCCCTGGACGTGGCGGAACTGGTGTACAACGCCCGCACCTTCTTCCTCAATGAGTACAACAACGAGGACCGTTTCAAAGGCGAAGCGGGCTACAGCCCGGCGCGCTGGATCCGCCAGAACCTGCGCCTGGTACAGAACAAGGCGGCCAAGCCGGTGTTCCTGGTCGAGCCGCTGGTGATGCTCGGCGACCTGGACAAGGACATCGCCGGGCGCATCCGCTTCTCGCGCAAGGGCGAGCGCGGCGGCTTTTTGCGCGACTACAGCAAGATGAAGATCATGGACCTGTCCGAGGTGCATGCCGGTGGCGCCGGCAACGCGCCGATCCTCGGCCAGTACCTGGCCAAGATCATCCTCAACAAGGACACCCAGCGCTTCTCCAGCGCCGACTGGAAGCTGATCCACTCGTACCTGATCGACTCCTGCGGCATCAAGGCCAACCAGTCGCGCCTGTACTTCTACATCTTCAGCGCCGGCGGCGGCACCGGCTCGGGCATGGCCTCGGAATTCGGCCTGGCCCAGCAGTACTCGTACATGAACAAGACATTCGATACCAAACCGGCCGACGAGAACGACGGCAAGAGCGGGCATTCGTTCGTGTTCGAGCCGATCTTCACCAGCGGCATCTGCGTGCTGCCCAATGCGTCCGATCACCGCAGCGAAATGTCCGAGGCTCTGCACATCAACGCCGGGCGCCTGCTGTGCAAATACCTGTCGGAGGAATGGGACTTCTCGTACAACTTCGACAATGAAGACAGCAGCGAAGCCAGCGTCATGGGCCGCATCCGCCCGTGGAACGCGATGATGCTGATCTCCAACGACATCATGCGCTACGCCGAGGAGAGCGACGACGGCACGATCCAGAACATCGACGTCAATGCCATGGAGAAGCACGCCAACCAGTACATCTCCCAGCAGATCTTCAACATCCTCACCGCCCAGGCGGTGACCACCGACTACGACCAGAACTACTTCCGCCGCGCCGGCATCGACATTGGCGAGACCATCCGCCTGGACGCCAACGACCTGTTCATGAGCCTGGCTGGCCCCGTGGCCATCGCCTATGCCGAGTCGGTGGTGCCGGAAGTGCCGCCGGCAGGGTCGGACAAGTTCAAGGTGTTCGAGCGCGAGCAGCCGCGCCTGGACATCGACGACCTGTTCTTCCGCTCCATCGACCTGCCGCACTTCAACAAGCAGACCCAGGCCATCGAAGGCATCAGCCTGCTGCCGATCGAGTCGCGTCGCTACCGCGCCGCGCTGGAGCAGTACCAGGCCTCGGGCTACGACGCCGCGGCGCTGCACGACCTGCATTTCTTCAAGAACTGCTCGTCGGTGGTGTCGATCGTGTCGCTGCCCAAGGATTACAAACTGTCGTACATGGACCTGAACCGGCTCAAGACCCACCTCAACAGCCTGTTCCCCAACACCACGCTCAAGCGCTATGCGCTGGTGATCGGCGCCTCGGCCAACCTGTCGCTGACCACCCTGATCGCCAAGAGCCCGTGCCTGTCGGACGATTTCCTCACGCTGATCGTGGCGTTCATCAAGCGTTGCTTCGCGCGCAACCCGTACCGTTTCGACGACACCATGGACAATGCGATCCTCGAGTTCATCACCAGCGAGCACTTCGATGAAGACAGCATCGACGACCTGCTCAACGAGTTCGAGAACCCGGCGAAGATCCTCGACACCAACTGGTACGCGATCAAGCCGATGTACGAGAAGAAGTACCGCGAGCTGATCAACGACAAGAGCCGTTTCGTCTCGATCAACGACATCCGCCTGTCGCGCGAGTGCGTGAAGAAGGCGGTGAAGTACCTGCGCGAGATCTTCAGGCACCGCATCGGCAAGACCCGGGTGATTTCGCTGAACAGCCATACCGGGCGCGTGGATTACTGATCCAGTGGGGGCCGCAAAGCGGCCCCATTTACGCATCCCGTAAACTGTTACCGCCCCGCCGAATCACCCCGCCACTGTTACCAACTTCCACCTTACGTGAGCGTCAATGCGCACCATTGCGGAGCGTTTGCGCGTTTTCACGCACTAAAAAAGCCCGCGCTTATTCCGCTTTCTTCGCCTGGATCACGATGAACGGCGAAACCACCACCGCCCAGATCTCTGGATCGCGGGTTTGCAGGTCGAGCGCCTGCTCGGCAGAGACCGGCCCGACAGTGCCATCATTGCGCCACTTGGCGAAGATCTCGCCGCGATTCTCGGCCATCGCCTCGGCAACAGCGATCAGGTCGAGGCTGGGGTCGACCCAAATCAGGTCACCCTTGGCCCAGAAACGCTCCAGGGCTTTCCACTCGATGACGGCAGTCTCGCCGAGCAGTTTGGCATAGAGGGTGCTTACTTGATCAGTCATGGGTTTACCTGCGCAAAGATCGGCCAACAAAAAGGCCGGCATTTTTGCAGAAAAACCCGGTTTCAAATACGTAATTTGGTCGATCAGGCCCGAACTTGTGGGGGCGGGCCGGGAATACAGGCAAAGTGATGGCGCTTTTCTGTATCTTTATGTCGATCACGCGACACCCCTTGAGACAGACGCTTTTCGCCCGCTTTTCAAGCGCTCGGACAGCGCTCTACACTGTACCGGTACAGTTCCGGGACATGTTCCGGGGGAAGGTGGGCTTACGGCATTGGCGTAGCCAGGCCGCGAATCCCGCCCGGTCTGTAGCCCTGGCCTCAGGACTATAAGAATTACAACAGAATGAGTGGAGCACTATGATCAAGATTTCCAAGCTGTTTGCCGCGATGGTTCTGGCCGGAGTCGCCAGCCATTCGTTTGCCGCCGACACCATCAAGATCGGCATCGCCGGTCCCAAGACCGGGCCGGTGACCCAGTACGGCGACATGCAGTTCGTTGGCGCCAAACAGGCCATCAAGGACATCAACGCCAAGGGCGGCGTCGATGGCAAGATGCTCGAAGCCAAGGAATACGACGACGCGTGCGACCCTAAACAGGCCGTGGCCGTCGCCAACAAAGTGGTCAACGATGGCGTCAAGTACGTGATCGGCCACCTGTGCTCCAGCTCCACCCAGCCTGCGTCCGACATCTACGAGGACGAAGGCGTGATCATGATCACCCCTGCCGCCACCTCCCCGGAAATCACCGCCCGTGGCTACAAGCTGATCTTCCGCACCATCGGCCTGGACAGCGCCCAGGGCCCGGCCGCCGGCAACTACATCGCCGACCACGTCAAGCCGAAGGTCGTTGCGGTGCTGCACGACAAGCAGCAGTACGGCGAAGGCATCGCCACCGCGGTCAAGACCACCCTGGAAGGCAAAGGCACCAAGGTCGCCGTCTTCGAAGGCCTGAACGCCGGTGACAAGGACTTCTCCTCGATCATCCAGAAACTCAAGCAGAACAACGTCGACTTCGTCTACTACGGCGGCTACCACCCGGAGCTGGGCCTGATCCTGCGCCAGGCACAAGAGAAAGGCCTGAAAGCCAAGTTCATGGGCCCGGAAGGCGTGGGTAACGACTCCATCTCGCAGATCGCCCAAGGCGCCTCCGAAGGCCTGCTGGTGACCCTGCCCAAGTCGTTCGACGCAGCACCTGAGAACAAGGCCATCGTCGACGCCATCAAGGCCGACGGCAAGGACCCAAGCGGTCCGTTCGTGTTCCCGGCCTACTCGGCTGTCGAACTGATCGCCCAGGGCATCAAGGCCGCCAAGTCCGAAGACACCGCCAAGGTGGCAGAAGCCATCCACGCCGGCACCTTCAAGACTCCGACCGGCGAACTGTCCTACGACGCCAAAGGCGACCTGAAAGACTTCAAGTTCGTGGTCTACGAATGGCACTTCGGCAAGCCGAAGACCGAAGTCTCCCCTCAGTAACTGCGTGACTAATAGCTGACCGAGAAGCCCACTGTGCGAGCAGTGGGCTTTGTTTTACGAGGTTCATGAGCCTGATTCCCGTGATCCGGGAGCCGGTTCACCTGAAAATCTTAAAACCGTCACCCGCGGTTTCCTGGCCGTGCCCGCAAAAAGATCACGTGGCGAAGACCACGAGAACAAGGGGCCGGGGTCATCCCCCGCCAGAGAAATGCAAATCAGGTTTTTAGGAGCGCTGTAATGCCTGAGATCTACCATTTCCTACAACAACTGGTTAACGGATTGACCATCGGCAGTACCTACGCGCTGATCGCCATCGGTTACACGATGGTGTACGGCATCATCGGCATGATCAACTTCGCCCACGGCGAGGTGTACATGATCGGTTCCTACGTGGCCTTCATCGCCCTCGCCGGGCTGGCCATGATGGGCATCCACTCGTTGCCGATCCTGATGACCGTGGCCTTCGTCGCCACGATCTGCGTCACCAGTGCCTACGGCTACAGCATCGAACGGGTCGCCTACCGGCCGCTGCGCAACAGCAACCGGCTGATCCCGCTGATCTCCGCCATCGGCATGTCGATCTTCCTGCAGAACACCGTCCTGCTGTCACAGGACTCGAAAGACAAGTCCATCCCCAACCTGATCCCCGGCAGCTTCTCGTTCGGCCCGGGGGGCGCTGAGGAAGTGCTGGTCTCGTACATGCAGATCCTGGTGTTCGTGGTAACCCTCGTCGCCATGACCTGCCTGACCCTGTTCATCTCCCGTTCCCGCCTGGGGCGCGCCTGCCGCGCCTGCGCCGAGGACATCAAGATGGCCAACCTGCTGGGCATCAACACCAACAACATCATCGCCCTGACCTTCGTCATCGGTGCCGCGCTGGCGGCGGTGGCGGCCGTGCTGCTGAGCATGCAGTACGGGGTGATCAACCCCAACGCCGGTTTCCTGGTGGGCCTGAAGGCCTTCACCGCGGCGGTACTGGGCGGCATCGGCAGCATCCCGGGCGCCATGCTCGGCGGGCTGGTGCTGGGCGTGGCCGAAGCGTTCGGCGCCGACATCTTCGGCGACCAGTACAAGGACGTGGTGGCATTCGGTCTTTTGGTTCTTGTCCTGCTGTTCCGGCCGACCGGCATCCTGGGCCGCCCGGAGGTTGAAAAAGTATGAACAGAAATCTCAAACAGGCGTTCTTCAGCGCCTTGCTGGTCTGGGCCGTGGCCTTCCCGGTGCTGGGCCTGAAACTCAGCATCGATGGCATCAGCCTGGTGGTGCATAGCCAGGGTTCGTTCACCATCGGCATCATCGCCGCGTGCTCGGTGCTGATGTTCCTGCGCGTGCTGTTCGACAAGCAGTGGAGCTCGGTGATGGGCCGCCGCTCCGACCGCAAACTGGTACCGTCGTCGGTGAGCAACTTCCTGACCCTGCCGAAAACCCAGCGCTGGGTGATCATGGGCCTGATCGTCGTCGCCCTGATCTGGCCGTTCTTCGGCTCCCGCGGCGCGGTCGACATCGCCACGCTGATCCTGATCTACGTGTTGCTGGGCCTGGGCCTGAACATCGTGGTCGGCCTGGCGGGCCTGCTCGACCTGGGTTACGTCGGCTTCTACGCCGTCGGCGCCTACAGCTACGCCATGCTCTCCCACTACCTGGGCTGGAGCTTCTGGGTCTGCCTGCCGATCGCCGGCCTGATGGCCGCCACCTTCGGCTTCCTGCTCGGCTTCCCGGTGCTGCGCCTGCGCGGCGACTACCTGGCGATCGTGACCCTGGGCTTCGGCGAGATCATCCGCCTGTTCCTGCGTAACCTCACCGACTGGACCGGCGGCCCCAACGGCATCAGCAACATCCCCAAGCCGGAGTTCTTCGGCCTGACCTTCGAGCGCCGCGCCGCCGAGGGGATGCAGACCTTCCACGAGTTCTTCGGGCTGGAATACAACTCGATCAACAAGGTCATCTTCCTCTACCTGGTCGCCCTGCTGCTGGCCCTGCTGGCGCTGTTCGTGATCAACCGCCTGCTGCGCATGCCGATCGGCCGTGCCTGGGAAGCGCTACGTGAAGACGAGATCGCCTGCCGCGCGCTGGGCCTGAACCCTACCGTGATCAAGCTCTCGGCGTTTACCCTGGGTGCCTGCTTCGCCGGTTTCGCCGGCAGCTTCTTCGCCGCCCGCCAGGGCCTGGTGACACCGGAGTCGTTCACCTTCATCGAGTCGGCGATCATCCTCGCCATCGTCGTGCTGGGGGGCATGGGTTCGCAGTTGGGCGTGATTCTCGCGGCCATTGTGATGATCCTGCTGCCGGAGATGATGCGTGAGTTCAGCGAATACCGGATGCTGATGTTCGGTGCGCTGATGGTGTTGATGATGATCTGGCGTCCGCAGGGCCTGCTGCCCATGCAACGTCCGCACATGGAGCTGCCTCGATGAGCCGCGAAATTCTGCAAGTCAGCGGCCTGAGCATGCGCTTTGGCGGCTTGTTGGCGGTCAACGGCGTGGCCCTGACCGTCAAGGAAAAACAAGTGGTGGCACTGATCGGCCCGAACGGCGCTGGCAAGACCACCGTGTTCAACTGCCTGACCGGCTTCTACAAGCCCAGCGGCGGCACCATCCTGCTCGACGGCCAGCCGATCCAGGGCCTGGCCGGCCATCAGATCGCCCGCAAGGGCGTGGTGCGAACCTTCCAGAACGTGCGCCTGTTCAAGGAAATGACCGCGCTGGAAAACCTGCTGATTGCCCAGCACCGCCACCTCAACACCAACTTTTTCGCCGGTCTGTTCAAGACCCCGAGCTTCCGCCGCAGCGAAAAAGAGGCCATGGAGCGTGCCCAGTACTGGTTGGAGAAGGTCAACCTGACCGAGTTCGCCAACCGTACCGCCGGCACCCTGGCCTACGGCCAGCAACGGCGCCTGGAAATCGCCCGCTGCATGATGACCCAACCGCGAATCATCATGCTCGACGAACCGGCCGCCGGCCTGAACCCCAAGGAGACCGAGGACCTCAAGGCCCTCATCGCCTACCTGCGCGAATCGCACAACGTGACCGTGCTGCTGATCGAGCACGACATGAAGCTGGTGATGAGCATTTCCGACCACATCGTGGTGATCAACCAGGGCACGCCCCTGGCCGACGGTACGCCGGAAGAGATTCGCGGCAACCCTGATGTGATCAAGGCCTACCTGGGGGAGGCGTAAATGCTGAAGTTCGAGAACGTTTCCACCTTCTACGGCAAGATCCAGGCGCTGCACAGCGTCAACGTCGAGATCAACCAGGGCGAGATCGTCACCCTGATCGGCGCCAACGGCGCCGGCAAGTCCACCTTGCTGATGACCTTGTGCGGCTCACCCCAGGCGAGCAGCGGCAGCATCAAGTACCTGGGCGAGGAACTGGTCGGCCAGCCGTCCTCGCACATCATGCGCAAGAGCATCGCGGTGGTGCCGGAAGGCCGCCGTGTGTTCGCCCGCCTGACCGTCGAGGAAAACCTGGCCATGGGTGGCTTCTTCACCAACAAGGGCGACTACCAGGAGCAGTTGGACAAGGTCCTGCAGTTGTTCCCGCGCCTGAAGGAGCGTTACATCCAGCGTGGCGGCACCATGTCCGGTGGCGAGCAGCAAATGCTGGCCATCGGCCGGGCACTGATGAGCAAGCCCAAGCTGCTGTTGCTGGACGAACCATCGCTGGGCCTTGCGCCGATCATCATCCAGCAGATCTTCGACATCATCGAACAGCTGCGCCGCGATGGCGTGACCGTGTTCCTGGTGGAGCAGAACGCCAACCAGGCACTGAAGGTCGCCGATCGGGCGTATGTGCTGGAGAACGGCAAGGTGGTGATGCAGGGTACCGGTGAAGCATTGCTGACCGACCCGAAGGTACGCGATGCGTACCTCGGGGGTTGAATGATCAAAGGGCCTTCGGGCCCTTTTTTCTTGCGCCTGTCCCGTCCTAAATAAGGTTTACACCTCCCATCCCGAATTTCCGGAGAGTCAGATGGATCAAGGTGTAAAGCGCACACAGCGTGATTACTCGCTGTCTTTTAAATTGGCAGTGGTCGATCAGATCGAAAAAGGCGAGCTGACCTGCACCCAGGCCCGGGAGCGGTACGGCATCCAAGGAAAATCTACGGTTCTGGTATGGTTGCGTAAGCACGGTCGGCAGGATTGGAGCCAGGGGGCCTCGATCCGCGACGAGAGGAGCTGCGCGATGTCTGACCCCAAAACGCTCACTCCAGAGCAGCGAATCAAAGAGCTTGAGCAGCAGCTTGAGCTGATGAGTCAGAAGGCTCAGTTCTTTGAGACGGTCGTTGATGTTCTGAAAAATGACTACGGTGTATCGGTCGTAAAAAAGCGATCCGGCAAGTCCTCACGCAAGGTCAAGTCGCAGGACTGAGCATTGCCAGGGCTTGTCAGTTTCTAGGCATCAGTCGACAGGCATACTACAAGCGCAACCAAGCCGCTGATGACAAAGAGCGCCAGACGGATCGAGTGGTTGAGTTCGTACAGCAAATCCGGATGCGCCAGCCTCGTCTGGGTACACGCAAGCTGCACTATCTGCTGCACTGCCAGCCTGATAGACGAGTCCAGGTCGGCCGAGACAGGCTTTTCCAGGTCTTGGGTGAGCGCCGCTTGCTAGTGCTGCCTAAGCGGGCGTATCACAAGACAACGCAGAGCTTTCATCGCTTCTACCGTCATCCCAACTTACTTAAGCCCGGCCCAAGGCAAGTCGTACCGACAAGGCCAGAGCACATCTGGGTTGCCGACATTACTTATCTGCCCGCACGTAACGGCCCGCTGTATCTGAGCCTGGTAACGGATGCGTACTCCAGGAAAATTGTTGGCCACCACGTCCATGAAAGCCTGCATGCCGAGTCAGTGGCGCAAGCCTTCAAGCAGGCCTTACGAAAGCGACGCCGTCGCCAGCCATTAGTCCATCATTCGGATCGAGGCATCCAATACTGCTCGACACTGTACCAGTCACTGCACCAACGGCACGACGTTCAGTGCTCCATGACTGATGGGTATGACTGTTATCAGAACGCGCTGGCGGAGCGCATCAACGGAATCCTCAAGACGGAGCTGCTGTTGAGGTGTCCTGAAGATCTTGAACAGGCGAGGAAGATGGTTGATGAGGCAGTGCAGATCTACAACACAGAACGGCCCCATATGGCCCTGAAAAACAAAACGCCCGATGCGGTGCATCGGGCGTTTTGAGGCCTGTCGGCCTACCTGAACAGGTGTAAACCTATTTCAGGACTAGACAGCCGCGATGAGGCCGTGCCTCTTGTAGAGGCCCGGCAGGCTCGGTAACGTGACCGGCACTTTTTGCCCGAACACCGGAGCCCGCCTGATGCGCCTCACCCCTTCCCTGCTGCTCACTGCCCTGCTGCCGCTGTTCGCAGGCTGCCAGATGCTGGCCGAAAAACCGGTCGACCCGAACCTGGGCACTACCCGCCTTCAAGGCGAACTGAGCGCGGCCGGCGGCCATCTGCTGTTCAAACCCTGTAACGAAAGCCGCCGCTTCATCGTCAACGACGCTGCTGGCACCGGCATCCTGCAAGAAGCCGCCACCCTGGCCGACGACGCCGGTGACAAGCTGTTCGCCGATGTCCGTGCGCGCATGGCCGGCAGCAAGCAGGCAGGCAGCGACGGCCAGCTCGACGTGACCCGCCTGTACCGCCTCGACACCTCCGAATACCGTGGCTGCGAAGACCCCAACTTCAAGCAGTTGACCCTCCGCGCCGGCGGCCACGAGCCGGACTGGGACATCAAGGCCAGCGGCAAGGGCATGGTGCTCAACCGCATCGGCCAGGAGCCGTTGCCATTGCCTTACCTGGAAGAAGCGCTGCCCGGCGGCGGCCTGAGCCTGTCCAGCGAGGCCAACGGCCAGCGTGTCGAACTGTGGGTCGCACCACAGCGCTGCGTCGACGGCGCCACCGGCGCCATCCGCCACCTCAAGGCCGAGCTGCGCATCGACGGCAAGACCCTGCAAGGCTGCGCCTACTACGGCGGCGCACGCGACCTCTGATCACCGGGTGCTTTTATCCTGCCAGTCGGGGCGGCTAACAGCTTATACTTGGCGGTTTGTGTAAAGCCGCCGGCCGCCCATGGCCGGGATACTGGACCCTGCCATGCTACGAATCACCGAACTGAAGCTGCCCCTGGACCACTCCGACGACGAGTTGCGCGCCGCCATCGTCCAGCGCCTGGGCATCAGCGATGAGCAACTGCTCGGCTTCACCCTGTTCAAGCGCAGCTACGATGCGCGCAAGAAGAACAGCGAGCTGCTGTTCATCTACACCATCGACCTTGAAACCAGCAACGAAGACGAACTGCTGCGCCGCTTCGAAGGCGACGCCAAGATCGGCGTGGCTCCGGACGTCAGCTACAAGTTCGTCGGCCAGGCCCCGGCCGAGCTGCCTGCGCGCCCGGTCGTGGTCGGCTTCGGCCCCTGCGGCATCTTCGCCGGGCTGCTGCTGGCGCAGATGGGCTTCAAGCCGATCGTGCTCGAGCGCGGTAAAGAGGTGCGCCAGCGTACCAAGGACACCTGGGGCCTGTGGCGCAAGAGCGTGCTCAACCCCGAATCCAACGTACAGTTCGGCGAAGGCGGCGCCGGCACCTTCTCCGACGGCAAGCTGTACAGCCAGATCAAGGACCCGAATCACCACGGTCGCAAGGTGCTGGAAGAGTTCGTCAAGGCCGGTGCGCCCGACGAGATCCTCTACATCAACAAGCCGCATATCGGCACCTTCCGCTTGACCAGCATGGTCGAGAAGATGCGCGAGGAAATCATCACCCTGGGCGGTGAGGTGCGCTTCGAGCAGAAGGTCACCGACCTGCTGGTGGATGGCGAGCAGCTCACGGGCGTGGTGCTGCAGAGCGGTGAACAGCTGCACTCGCGCCATGTGGTACTGGCCCTGGGGCACAGCGCCCGCGACACCTTCCGCATGCTCCACGCCAAGGGTGTGTTCATGGAGGCCAAGCCGTTCTCGGTCGGCTTCCGTATCGAGCACCCGCAGTCGCTGATCGACAAGGCGCGCCTGGGCAAATACGCCGGCCACCCGAAACTCGGCGCCGCCGACTACAAGCTGGTGCACCACGCCAAGAACGGTCGTTCGGTCTACAGCTTCTGCATGTGCCCGGGCGGTACCGTGGTTGCCGCCACCAGCGAACCTGGCCGCGTGGTCACCAATGGCATGAGCCAATACTCGCGCAATGAACGTAACGCCAACTCCGGCATCGTCGTCGGTATCGACCCCGAGCGCGACTATCCAGGTGGCCCGCTGGCCGGTATCGAGCTGCAGGAGCGCCTGGAAGCCCATGCCTACGTGATGGGCGGCAGCAACTACCAGGCACCGGCGCAGCTGGTTGGTGACTTCGTCGCCGGGCGCCCATCCACAGCGCTGGGCAGCGTCGAGCCCTCCTACAAACCGGGCGTGACCCTGGGCGACCTGGCACCGAGCCTGCCGGACTTCGCCATCGAGGCGATCCGTGAAGCGCTGCCGGCCTTCGACCGCCAGATCAAGGGCTACAACCTGCACGACGCGGTGCTGACCGGCATCGAAACCCGCACCTCGTCGCCACTGCGCATCACGCGTGACGCCAGCTTCCAGAGCCTCAACCTCAAGGGTCTGTTCCCGGCAGGTGAAGGCGCAGGCTACGCCGGTGGCATCCTGTCTGCCGGTGTCGACGGGATCCGCATCGCCGAAGCGGTGGCAAGGGATATCCTCGGGCTGAACGACTAACCCGATCGCCTTTTGCAGACAAAAAGAAACCCCGACACGGCCAAGCCGGTCGGGGTTTTCTTTTCAAGCGTGCTGTCAGTGAGTGACGCGGCTGGTGCCGTCGACAGTCATGATGCGAACACGCTCACCCACACGGAAGATCTCGTTCTGCTGCACTTGCTGCACGTAGGCACGCATGCTGCCGTCGTCTTCACGCACGGTGATTTCGACACCCTGAGTACGGGTCAGGCCTTCTTCAGCGGCGGAGCCCGCCAGGCCACCGGCCACGGCACCGATGACTGCGGCAACGATACTGCCACGGCCACCACCGACGGCACTGCCGGCGACACCACCGACAATGGCGCCAGCGCCGCCACCGATTGGCGTCTTGGTGCCTTCGATCTTCACCGGACGCAGGGATTCGATGGTACCCATGCGCACGGTCTGCACGCGACGGGCCTCATCACGGGAGTAGCTGTCGCCGGTCAGCGACGATTGGCAGCCGCCCAGCAGCAGCGACACGGTGGTGAAGCTGGCCAGCAGCAAAGCGGATTTACGCATGGGACAATCTCCATAAGACAGGTGTCCATTAGACTCCGCGCCTTGACAAGTGTCACGGCGCAAACGTTATAAAATTGTTTTCATTCAGCTCAGGTACAGCCGTTGCTGGCTGAATTGCGGGCCTACAGATGAGACCAAGGATAGCCATGGATTACTTCATCGTCGTCGTCGTGACGGTCGCCGGGCTGTATTTTCACGGGTGGCTGTATGTGCGCATGCGCCGTTGGATGGACCGGGACCTGGCGCTGTCGCTGGCCGGGGAGGATCCGGCGAAGCAGGTCTTAATGCTCAAGTTGCTGGAGCGGGCGCGGGTGGAGAAGGTGCGGCGCAAGGAGTTGGCGGCGTGGCTGGAGCGGGAAGCGACGGGGTCTCGTTGATGATGGGGCCGCGTCGCGGCCCCATTCTTGTCAGGGCGCCAGACGCTCGCGCGCCCACTGGCCATCGACCAGGCGGTAGTTCAGGCGGTCATGCAAGCGGCTCGCACGCCCCTGCCAGAACTCGATGCGCTCGGGCAGCAAGCGGTAACCGCCCCAATGCTCCGGGCAATGCGGCTGGCTGTCGGAAAAGCGCGCCTCGGTGGCCCTGACCAGGCCTTCCAGCTCCTCGCGATCGGCAATCACCCGGCTCTGCGGCGACGCCCAGGCCCCTAGCCGGCTGCCCAGCGGGCGCACCTGGTAATAGTCGTCCGACTCCTTGGCCGTGACCTTCTCCACCCGTCCCTCGATCCGCACCTGGCGCTCCAGCGCCGGCCAGAAGAAGGTCATCGCCGCATGAGGGTTGGCCGCAATGTGCTGGCCCTTGGCACTTTCATAGTTGGTGAAAAAGGTGAATCCGCGTGCATCCAGCGCCTTGAGCAGCAACACCCGGCAATGCGGACGCCCCTCGGCATCAACGGTGGCCAGGGTCATGGCGTTGGCTTCCACCGGTAGCTGCTCGGTCTTCACCGCATCGGCGAACCAGTGGTGGAACAGCGCGAACGGCTCCCCGGGAGCCTGGGCTTCGGCCAGGCCATCACGGGTGTAGTCGCGGCGCATATCGGCCAGGGATTGGGTCATGCTGCGTTTCCTTGACGATCAGTTGGTCTTCGCAGGGCTGTTGGCGGCGACTTTCTTGTCGGTGGCGGCCTTCTTCGCGGCTGGCTTGGCCGCAGCGGCTTTCTTCTTCGCGACGGTGCTGGCCTTGGCTGGCGCCTTGGCTTTGGTGGCAGGTTTTTTCGCAGCCGGCTTGGCGGCGGCCTTGACGACAGGCTTGGCGGCCGGGGCCTTGGCGTCCTGGGTGGCAACCATCGCCGCCGGAGCCGGCGACGGGGCAGCCTGCTGGTACTTGGCCAGCAGCGCGACCATGGTGTTCTGCGGGGTCAGCAGCAGCTCGACTCGGCGGTTCAAGGCACGGCCTTCAGCGCTGTCGTTGGCGGCACGCGGCATCACCGCGCCCATACCCTTGAGCATCAGGCGGTCGCGCTGCAGGCCGCTGAGACGGAAGATCGCCGACACCGAAGCGGCGCGCTCGAGGCTGAGTTTCTGGTTGGCGGCCATGGCGCCGCTGGTGTCGGCGTGGCCGAGGATCAGCACAGCGGTCTTGGTATCGGTCTCGATGACCTTGGCAACCTGGGTGATCGGGCCAAGGGTCGCGGGCAGCAGCATGTTCGGGCGATCAGGGTTGTAGGAGCTGTCGACCGGGATGGTCACCGCCAGCAAATCCTCGCGGCGCTCCAGCTCGAACTTGCTGCCCTTGATCGCTTCGCGGACCTTCGGCTCGTACTGGTCAAGCCAGGCCTGCGTGGCCTTATGGTCGATCTTCGGCACCGCCGCGACCTTGTCCTTCTTCTCATCGCTGCCAAACGGCCACCACCAGCGGCTGCCGCTTTCGGACTTGGCGTCGGCCTTGGCCACGTTCTCGACGACAGCCTCCTTCACTTCCTTGTCAGCGACCTTGTCCGAACCAAATGGCCACCAGTTCAGGCCACCGTCCTTTGCGGCGTCCGGGGAGTGGCTGGCACAACCGGTCATGGCCAGGCACAGGGCGAGTGCTAAGGTTTTATGTGAAGACATCAGCGATACACCATGAAATAGAAAGAAATTTTGCCCATACGCTTCAGGCGTTGGCATTGAGGATAGTCAAAGGGACGTGGCAATACCCGCGTTACCCGATCAAAGGCAACTGCCAAGCACCCGCACCAGATTCTGTGCGCGGGGGTCCATCAGCACGTAAGGGCCGAGGGTATTGGTGACGAAGCCGAAGGCCACGTCATGTTCGGGGTCGGCGAAACCGACCGAGCCGCCGGCGCCGGGGTGACCGAAGGCACGCGCGCCAAGGCCGAAGGTGGCGTTGGCCACCTCTGGCTGGTCAAGCATGCAACCCAGGCCGAAACGGGTCTGGGTGAGCAGGGTGCGGTCCTGGCCGAGGCTGTGCTCGCGGGTCAGCTCGTCGAGCAGTTCGGACTCAAGCAGGCTGCCATCGAGCAGGCCGGCATAGAAGCCCGCCAGGCTGCGGGCATTGCCATGGCCATTGGCCGCCGGCTGCTGCATGCGCCGCCATTCAGGCTTGTTGGTGCTGGTGAGGATCGCCGGCGGGTTGGTGAAGGCCCGAGTGGACAAGGCCTCGGGCTCGCGCATCGTCACCTGCAGCAGGCGCTGGGCGGCGGCATCGCCAGGGTTGCCCTTGCCGCGGGCGATATGCGCCACGCGGTGGAATTCTTCATCCGCCAGGCCCACGTGGAAGTCCAGGCCCAGCGGCTTGGCGGTGCGTGCGACGATGGAGTCGCCCGGACCACGGCCATCGGCGCGGCGGATCAATTCGCCAATCAGCCAGCCGTAGGTGATCGCCGCGTACCCGTGCTCGCTGCCGGGCGTCCACCAGGGCGCTTCAGCGGCGAGGGCATCGACCATGGCCTGCCAGTCATACAGGGCTTCGGCCGGCAGCAGCTCGCGGATGGCCGGCAGGCCGGCACGGTGGCTGAGCAGTTGGCGCAGGGTGACCTGGTCCTTGCCGGCCTGGGCGAACTCCGGCCAGTAGCGCGCCACCGGCGCGTCGAGGGCGAGCTTGCCCTCGCCCACCAGTTGCAAGGCGGTGACGGCGGTAAAGGTCTTGGTGCAGGAGAACAGGTTGGCGATGGTGTCGCTGTGCCAGGCCTCGCGGCCATCCTTGTCGGCACTGCCGGCCCACAGGTCGACCACGGTTTCTCCGCCGACCTGGATGCACAACGCCGCACCACGTTCCTGGGGATCCTCGAACAACGCGGCGAAAGCATCGCGCACCGCCTCGAACTTCAGCTCATAGTGACCCTGGATCTGCACCCGACTACCTCTCTTTACTGCCTGGCTTGCAAAGGGGTGCATTGTTTCAGTAGTTGGGCGATTTGCCTACTGAAGATGGCTGGGTGGTTATCAGGAACTACGGCTTGTCCAACGCTGTGCGCAAATGCCCAAGGGCTTGCAGGTTGCTGCGGCGCACCGCCTCGATGAACCCCGCATAGGGCACATCGGTGACAGCGACCAGGCCAAGATGGCCGTTCTCACCATCGAGCAGGCGCCCGCTGGCGGGTTGATCGAGATACTGGAACCAGTGCGCACCGACGATCATCGGCTGGGCCATGGCCGCCTTGAGGAAGTTGGCATACGCCGGGCCACGGTCTTCCTCGCGGGCCACTTCCAGCGGCCCGGGCCAGAATGGGCCACGATCGCGCGAGCCGAACTGGAACTCCGAGACCAGCACCGGCTTGTCGAGCTCGGCCAACCGCGCAAAGTCGTAGCCGTCGTCAGGCTTCAAGGTATAGAAGTTGAAGCTCAGCACATCGCAGAACTCGGCGCAGGCCTTCACTGCCTCGGGGGTGCTGAGCGCGTAGCGGCCACCCAGCAGCAAGTGGTTGGGCGCATGCCACTTCAGCGCATCGGAAATGGTCTTGAAGTAGGTTTCGGCAAACACCTGCTGGAAATACTGGTAGTCACGCTCGATTTCCGGATGCTCAGGGTTGGGCAACGGCGCCTCGAACCCCGGGTCTTCCATCAGCTCCCAGGCGGTCAGCTCAATACCCCAGGCCTTCGACAGCCCCTGCTGGTTGCGGTACTTGTCGCGCAGTTGCTTGAGGAAAGCGCGCTTGGCCGGCACATCGGTGGTCAGGCGCAAGGTGCCGTAGGCCAGGCCATAACGTGCCTTGGGGTCGTCCCCCGGCGCGGCCCAGGCCAGTTCGTTGTCGGCGAAGTAACCGATCAGCCAGGGATCGTCACGGTGATCCCGCGCAGCAATGGCCACGGCACGCTCGGTGGCCATGGCGAAACGCGGGTCGAACGGGTCGGGCATGCGCCCCCACCAGTCCATGCCGGTGCTGATGCTGGCGTAGTCACCGACGATCGACAGCGGCAAGGTGTACGGCAGGCGCTTGGCTTGCCCGAGCGCCGCATCGCTCCAGTTGCCGAGGGTGTTGAAGCCCCAGGCCTGCAGGCGATCCAGGGTATGGGCCTGCCAGCGCTGGGCATCCAGCACCGCCACCGGGCACGCCACCTCTCCCTGCGGGCAAGGCTTGCCATAGGTGCGCTGAAGATTGGCCGCGTAGAAGTCGAACCAGCGTCCCTGCTTGAAACCACGGCCCTGGGACGACGCATTGCCGTCATCGTTGTTGCCTTCGCCATAGAAGGCACTCAGGGTGTCGCCTTCTCCCGGCAAGGCTTTGAACATGCCCTCACGGCCGGCGACATAGGTACGCCCGCCATCGGCGGCGACGGCATTGACGCCGAGCGAATAGAACGGATGCCCTTCCGGCGTCACCAGGTACCAGCGTCCGTCGCGTTTCTCGGTACGGAAGAAACCCTTGGCGTCGAACGCAGGCCCCTCCAGCAGGCCGCCATAGGTGTCCAGTTTGAGCTTGTCGCGCTCGGCCAGCCAGCCCTTGAGCTGTGCCTGTTCACGGCTGTCGGCAGCCTTGAGCTGCTCGTCGTTGACGATTTTTTCCGGCCAGCGGCCACGGGTCGATTGCCCATAACCATCGATCAGCTCGGCGTAGGCGGCCTTGAACGCCTGATCGTCATCCTGCAGGCCGACCTTCTCGATCAACAGGCTCTGCGCCACCTTGGGGCCGGGGATGCTCAAGCTGACCGAAGTGACCTGCGCCAGGTCAGCTCCTCCTTCGCTGCTAGTCAGCAACAGGCGCTGGCCTTCGTAGGTCCAAGGCATCGGCGGCCCGGCACGCATGCCCTGACTCAGTGGTGAACTGGCCTTGAGCGGAATCATCACGGTCTGCGCAGGCCCTGCCGGCAGGTCGATGCGGCTGGTGAGCGTGCGCCCGTCGCTGCTTTGCACCACCACATCGACGGTCAGCGCCCAGTCCATGCCACTCTGCAGGCGAAGAGTCAGCGCCTGGCCGGCAGACCAGTCCCACGCACCGCTCTGCGGCGCGAGGCGCAGTGTCGGCTGTGCCACCGGGTTGAACACCACTCGCCGCAACACCTCGCCTTCGGCTGTCTGCTCCGCGTTGTACTGCGGCAGGCTGGCGTCCTGGGTGACGACATTCACTACCGAGGCCGGGCGCACGAAGCTGAACAGGGTCTGCTGCCCGGCCAGCAAAGGCGCACTGAACAACATGGAGAACACAACAGGCAAGGCGCGGCGGATCATGAGGCGGTGGCTCTCCTTCGGAACCCGTCATGGGCTCGCAATCGAGTAATGGACAACGGGTTGTGCGTGTTGCTCCGGCAGTCAGCCGATTTCCCGTCGGAAAGGTGGCAGCGCATTGAGAATAGCCTTGCCATAGCGTTGCGTGACCAGACGGCGGTCGAGCAAGGTGATCACGCCACGGTCCTGCTCGGTACGCAGCAGCCGGCCACAGGCCTGGATCAGGCGCAGCGAGGCGTCGGGCACGGCGATTTCCATGAACGGATTGCCGCCACGGGCTTCGATCCATTCGGCCAGCGCGGCCTCGACCGGATCGTCCGGCACCGCGAAGGGGATCTTGGCGATCACCACATGCTCGCAATAGGCGCCCGGCAGGTCGACACCCTCGGCGAAGCTGGCCAGGCCGAACAGCACGCTGTGCTGGCCGTCGTCGACCCGCGCCTTGTGCTTGTTCAGGGTTTCCTGCTTGGACAGGTTGCCCTGGATCAGCACCAGCTTGCGCCAGTCGCGGTCCAGGCCGTCGAACACGTCCTGCATCTGTTTGCGCGAGGAGAACAGCACCAGCGCGCCGCGGGCGTCCTCGACGATGGCTGGCAGCTCGCGAATGATCGCCGCGGTGTGCGCCGTGGCGTCGCGCGGATCGGCACCCAGGTCGGGCACCCGCAGCAGCCCGGCGTCACCATGCACGAACGGGCTGGGCACCACGCACTGCACCGCGTCGCGTGGCAGGCCCGAACGCATGCGGAAGCGGTCGAACTTGCCCAGCGCAGTGAGCGTCGCCGAAGTCACCAGGGCGCCATGGGCGACGTTCCACAGGCTCTTGCGCAGCATCTCGGCAGCCAGGATGGGGCTGGCGTTGACCTCGATATCGAACAGCGCGCCGCTTTCGGCAAGGGTCAGCCAACGGGCCATGGGCGGGTTGTCTTCGGGGTCTTCCGCGGTAAAGGCGGTCCACAGCTCCCAGTTGCCCTGGGCCCGGGTCACCAGGCTGCCGAACAGCGGGTACCACTCCTCGGCCTGGTGGCTGGCGATACCGATGTTGTTTTCGCCGTCCATGCCTTCCTTGAGCAGGTCGGCCAGGCGGGTGAACAGGTCGTTGAGACGAGCGAAGCCTTTCTTGAGCTCGATGCCTACTTCGCGGATCTGCTCCGGCACCACGCCGCCCTCGAAGCGATAGCGCGGGCGGTCGCGGCCTTCCATGTCCTCGCCGGCGCGGAAGTCCGCCACCTGCTCGCACAGGGTGAACATGAACTGCTGCTGGGTACGCACCTCGCGGGCCAGCTCCGGCACCTGCTCGATGTACTTGCCGAGGTCGCCCGGCAATGGATGCTGGGCCAGCAATTTGGTCAGGTTCTTAGCGGTCTGCTCCAGCCAGTCGGCGGTGGAGCGCAGCCGCGAGTAGTGGGCGAAATGGCCGATGGCCTTGTCCGGCAGGTGGTGGCCTTCGTCGAACACGTACATTGTATCGCGCGGGTCGGGCAGCACGGCGCCACCGCCAAGTGCCAGGTCGGCCAGGACCATGTCGTGGTTGGTGACGATCACATCGACCTTGCCCATGCCTTCACGGGCCTTGTAGAACACGCACTGCTGGAAGTTGGGGCAGTGCCGACCGGTGCATTGACTGTGATCGGTGGTCAGGCGCGCCCAATCCTGGTCCTCGATGGCCTCCGACCAGCTGTCGCGATCGCCGTCCCAGCGGTTGCCGGCGAGCTTCTCGATCATGCTGTTGAACAGCTTCTGGCTGCGCTCGTCGACCTCGATGCGAAAGCCCTCCTCCTCGAACAGCTGGGCGGTGGCCGACTGGGCGTGGCCTTCCTGCAGCAGGACGTCGAGCTTGGACAGGCACAGGTAACGGCCACGGCCCTTGGCCAGGGCGAAGCTGAAGTTCAGCCCGCTGTTGCGCATCAGATCGGGCAGGTCCTTGAAGACGATCTGCTCCTGCAGCGCCACGGTCGCGGTGGCGATCACCAGGCGCTTGCCGGCGGCCTTGGCGGCGGGGATCGCGGCCAGGCTGTAGGCGACGGTCTTGCCGGTACCGGTACCGGCCTCGACGGCAACCACCGCGGGCTCGCCGGCACGGCGGCCTTCATCATCGCTGGCGATGTCGCCGAGCACCTTGGCCACTTCGGCGATCATCAGGCGCTGGCCGTAACGCGGCTTGAGGCTTTTGGCTTCGAGGAAACGCGAGTAGGCGCCCTGGATGGTGGCTTTGAGTTCGTTGCTGATCATGGTCTGCAGGCGCCCGGAGGGCTGGATATATTTTCAGTGTTTCGCATGGGCCGGCTATCATACCCCGCTATTGCCCTTTGTGCCGCATGGAGATCCCGATGCTTGCCTTTACCTTGCCCTACACCTTGCATGTCCTGGCCGCCCTCGTCTGGGTCGGCGGGATGTTCTTCGCCTGGCTGGTGCTGCGGCCGGCCACGGTTGCAGCGCTGGAAGGGCCTGCGCGGCTGCGTTTGTGGGTGGAGGTTTTCCAGCGGTTCTTCAGATGGGTCTGGCTGGCGGTGGCGGTGTTGGCTGTCAGCGGGGTCGGGATGATTCACCTTCGGTTTGCCGGGTTCGAGACCGCGCCCCGTTATGTGCAGGTGATGATTGGCGGGGGGATTGTCATGTTTGCGTTGTTCATGCGGGTTCAGGGGTTGTTGTTGCCTGAGTTGCGTGCGGCGGTGGAGGCAGGGGATTGGGCTTCGGGGGCTGGGGTGCTGGGGCGGATTCGGCGGTTGGTTGGGGTTAATTTGTTGATTGGCGTTGTGGTGGTGGGGGTGGCGAGTTCGCGGGTTTTGGTTTGAGGGGTTGGGCTTCGGCTTCGGCTTCGGCTTCGGCTCGATAGATTGTTTTTGTATTTGCAAGCACATTCGTAGACGATGTCGACATTTCGTCACCTTTCCGCCTTTACGGCGGCCGACTTTTGTCGTGGCAAAAGTCGGCAAAACCGTTCGGCTCCGTTCATACGGCCCCTACGCTTCGCTCCGGGGTTCCCTCGCTCCGTTCTTGCTCCCGTGGGTACCGCGCTGTACGCCCCATCCTGGGGCGCAGCGCTCGACGGCCATCCATGGCCGTCGCCCCACTACGCAAGAACTCCACTCGGCCTCCTGAAGTCGCAATTGGTGGCGCCTGAACTATCGCGCACTTAGAAGCAAGATCAAGAGCAGATCAAGAGCAGATCAAGAGCAGATCAAGAGCAGATATGTCGGTTTTGTTAGTGGCTGTAATGTTGTTCTTCATTACGCTATCGCGGGGCAAGCCCGCTCTCACGTTGAATTAAGTAGTCAAACTATGGCGGGAGCGGGCTTGCCCCGCGATGTTGATCTAGAGTTCCCACGATGGCAACTAGCGACTAGCTGCGTTAGTGCAGGCGCCGCCCGTAACTTCGCGACTTCAGGAGGCCGAACGCAGGTCTTGCGGAGGGAGGTGACGGGCATGGATGCCCGTCAAGCGCTGCGCCCCAGGATGGGGCGTTCAGCGCGGTCCTCCCGGGAGCAAGGCCGGAGTGAGGGAACCCGGAGCGAAGCGGAGGGCCGGATGAATGGAGCGAGGATTTTTTGGTTCCTTTTTGATCCTTCAAAAAGGGACCCGCCGTAAGGGCGGAAAGGTGAATAAGCGTCGACATCGAAAATGAATGCGCACACAACTTTCAACACCAACTAACCAAACAACCAAACAACCAAACAACCAAACAACCAAACAACGCTACCCCAAAAACTCAAAGCCGCTGAAGAATCAACTCCCCCGAGGCCCCAGCCAACCCAGGCTGCCCGGCCTGCCCAGGCCGCCCATTCCCCCCAGCATCGGTCCGATAAACCAGACACCCCTTACTAGCCCCACCTGCCCCAGCCTTCCCGGCAGCCCCCGCCTTACCAGGCGCACCACCATCAAGTCGCACCACAATCCGCTCCTGCGCAAACCCTTCAGGCACCGCCAGACGAACTCGCCCACCGGGGGCCCCATCATGCCCGTTGCCACCATCATCACCATTGGCCCCACGACTGGCCTGCCCCCAGGTGCAGCCCCCCGGCTTGCCATTGGCGCCGTCGAGCCCGACATACCCCGGCGCCCCAGCCCCACCCCGGGCGTCGATCGATAGCCGATCCGCTTCCAGCGCCTGCAACCGCAGATCCAGGTTACGCCCCGGCCGCGCGGGCCGCTCGTAGCTTCCGGGCGCCCCAGGCGCACTGAATTCGCTACCCTCGCCCAGCCGAGCCGTCAACGCCTCGATGCTCAGGTCGCGCTCGGCCGGCGCGATGGCGATGCGCGCATCGCGCCCCAGTTCGAGCCGGTCGATCTTCAGCTCGGTAAGGCTGGCCGGTAGCAACAAGGTCGCCGAGTCGGCCACTCGCAGGTGCTCCAGGTGCACGCTGGCCGCCTTGTTCGGCAGGCGCAGCATCGAATGGGCAGCAACCTCCAGGCTCTCGGCCTGGGCCAAGGGTGTGGCCAGTACGGCCAGCAAAATCAGTTTACGCATGGCTCGGCGCCTCCTGCGACCGGGGGATGGACATGACATGGAAGATGCCGATCAACAGAATCTGCAAGCGGTCGAACCAGCGGTGACTGCGCCCACGCAAGCTGCCATTGAAGAACAGCACCTCGAGCACATGCAGCGACAGCAGGACGATACCTGCGGCATTGATCAGAAGATTGAGCGGCAATGGCTGTGGCATGAACAGGTTGAACAGCACCACACCCCAGAACGCCACTGTCAGAGCCTTGCCCAGGCCCAGGATGAACTTCATACCCCGCCCCCATGATTTTTGTTATGCCGGGACGGTCCGTTCGAGCGGACCGTGCCGGCAACAGTAACCCTACTGCCGGGGCATGCGCCAGAGGGGTCAGTTCAGGTGCAGTTCCACCCGTCGGTTGCGTGAGCGGCCTTCATCGGTGTCATTGTCGGCCACCGGCTCACTCTCGCCACGGCCCTGGCTGGTCACCTTGTTCGGCGCCAGGCCCTGGCTGATCAGGTACTCGGCAACACCGCTGGCACGGCGCTCGGACAGGCGCTGGTTGTAACTGTCGGAGCCCACGCTGTCAGTGAAACCGATCACCTTGACACTGGCCACACTGGGGTCGTTGAGCTTGGGCAGCAAGCCCTGCAGGCGCTGCTGTGCACCTTGGGTGAGTTCGGCGGAATCGAAGGCGAACAGCACCTGGCCCTGATCATCGAGCGTGATCACTTCCGAGGTCGCCGCAGGCTCCGGCTGCGGTGCGGCGGCTGGATACTGCGGCAATGGGCAGCCCATATGGTTGACCTGGGTACCGGCCGGAGTATCCGGGCAGCGGTCGCGGCGGTCGAAAACGCCATCGCCATCCTCGTCGCCATCCTGGGCATAACAGATCAGGCCACCGGCAATCGCACCGGCAACGCCGGCACCAGCCGCCCAGCTGGAACTTTCGATGGCGCCCAGGCCGCCACCGACCAGGCCGCCAAGCAGGCTGCAGATGGGCCAGGTCCTTTGATTGAGGGGCGCGCTGCCATCGCTGTGGGTGGCGCAACCTGCCAGCAGGCTCGTGGCCACCACCAACGGCAGCGCCGCTTTCGACAAAACACGCATGGTGAATGCTCCTGTGTCACCGGCCGCTACCGGTCACACAGGAGTAAAGACGTGCCCACGCCACTTCTCAAGGCGCGGGCACGTCGCCATCAACGCTGGATCTTGATCTCGGTTCGACGGTTCATGGCACGCCCGTCGGCGGTGGCGTTGTCGGCGACCGGCTGCGTTTCACCCGCCCCCACCACCGAGACGAAGCCGGCACGCGGCACACCGCTTTCGACCAGGTAGTTGGTCACCGACTGGGCGCGGCGCTCGGAGAGCTTCTGGTTGTAGCTGTCGGAACCGACGCTGTCGGTGTGGCCGGAAACGCTCAGGCGCGCGCTCGGGGCTTCCTGCTTGAGCCTCGTGGCGATGGTGTTCAGGCGCTCCTTGTCGGTGGCCGTCAGGCGTGCCGAGTCAAACTCGAAATGCACGTCACGGATGACGATGACTTCTTCCTTCTGTACCACGACTTCCTCGACCACCGGCACCGGCTCCGGCGGGCAGCCATTGGCGTCGACCTGCACGCCGCGCGGGGTGCCCGGGCACTTGTCGCGGCTGTCCGGTACGCCGTCGCCGTCTTCGTCACCGTCGCCATGGGCCCAGCAGTAACCCGCCGCCAGGCCGCCACCGAGCAAGGCGCCCCAGCCGGCCCAGCTGGAGCTCTCGATCGCGCCCAGGGCCGCGCCGCCCACGCCCCCGACGGCAGCACACTTCGGCCAGTCGGTTTTCTGCAAACCTGCACAACCAGTCAACACACTGGTGAGCAGAACCAGGGGTATCGCTGTGCGTACTATGCTCATCTTGTTGCTTCTCCTAGGGGGAATCGGTAGAAAACCGATGCTCTGGGAGTAAAGACCGGCGCTTCCCGCTCTGCCAGCAATAAGCCACGCCGCAGCCGCGCGCCCCTTTGCCCGCTGGCCTGGGACCGTTAGTCTTGAGCGACCTGAACGAGGAATGGCAATGACCGACGCTTTCTCCCAACGCACGCCCCAGCAGGCCCTGGCCGCCCTGCTGGAACGCTTCACCCCGCGCCACTTGCTGCTGGTGGGCAGCCGCTTCCCTGCCCTGGAAGCCTTCGCCACCGCCCATCCCGATACCCGCATCGAAGTTGCCGCACCCGGCCCGCTGCCTGCCGAACAGGCAGCCCGGCGCTTCGACCTGGCGGTACTGGTCGATTGCCTGGAGCACCTGCCCAAGCGCACCGGCCTGGAGCTGCTGGGCGGCATCCGCAACCTCAACGCCAGCCGCGTCGCAGTGCTGGCCGACCTGACCGCCTGCGGCTGGCAGCCCACCGATTTCTACTCGCTGGCGCTCTCGGCCAGCGAGCAGTTCCAGCGCGATGAACAGGTATTGAGCCTGTTCACCTATGATCTGCATGACTACAAACAAGTCCCGGACTGGCTCAATGCCAAGTTCTGGGCCAACCCCGAAAACTTCGGCAAGTACTGGTGGTGACCGAATGAGTGTCTCGATCTGCCCCTGCGGCAGTGGCAACCTGCTCGATACCTGCTGCGGGCACTATCACAGTGGAACACCAGCGCCGGATGCCCAGACGCTGATGCGTTCACGCTACAGCGCCTATGTGCTGGGCCTGGTGGATTACCTGGTGGCTACCACCCTGCCGGCCCAGCGCCCAGGCCTGGACCGCGCCGCCATGGCGGCCTGGAGCGCGCAGAGCACCTGGCTGGGCCTGGAGGTAGAGGGCGCCGAGGTGCTGGGCGGACAGCCCGAGCATGCCTTCGTCACGTTCACCGCGCGCTGGCACGACCTTGAGGGCGATCACCAGCACCGCGAGCGCTCGGCATTCGTCCAGCATGCCGGACGCTGGTATTTCATCGACCCGACCGCGCCCCTCAAGGCCGGACGCAACGACCCCTGCCCCTGCGCCAGCGGGCAGAAGTTCAAGAAATGCTGCGCCAGTTACTTCGGTAGTTGAGCATGCGCACCCTGGCTCGCCTGCTCTCGCTCAGCCTGCTACTGGGCGGATTGGCGGGCTGCGCCAGCTGGGGCGCTGATACCTGGCGCGAACCACAGTTGCACCTGCTCGAGGTGGAACCGGTGAAGGTGCGCCTGCACCAGCAGGAGTTCGTTCTGCACCTGCGCGTCGACAACCCCAACGACAGCCGCCTGTTCATACGCCACCTGGCCTATTCTGTACGCCTCGGCGACCTGTTGCTGGCCGAAGACGAGGCCAGCCTGTGGCGCAGCGTTGGCGGCCATGCCCGGCGCACCTTCAAGGTCACCGTGCGGACCAATCTCTGGCAGCACCTCAAGCCCCTGGCGAAGCTGCTCAAGAGCGGACAACCCGTGCAATACCAACTGCGGGGCGAGCTGGCCACCGGGCTGATCGTGCATCGGGACCTGTACTTGAGGCAAATGGGTGAGATAATCCCCGGCGATCTTAAACCGGAGTAACGCTGCAATGACCCAACAACCCCATGTCCATGGCCCCGACTGCGATCACGGTCACGACCATCACCACGACCACGGCCATGTGCATGGCCCGCACTGCAACCACGGCCACCAGGAGCCGGTGCGCAACGCCCTGAAGGACGTCGGCCGCAACGACCCTTGCCCATGCGGCAGCGAGAAGAAATTCAAGAAGTGCCACGGCGCCTGATCAACGTCAGCGCACGTGTTCAGGGCCAAGCCCACTCCCAGGCAAATCGTCGCGGGAACGGGCTTGGCCCATGATCAACCCGCTCCAGCATGACCACTGGTAAATAAAGCTCCCCGGCACCTTGCACGGCGACTGCGCGCTCACTACCTTAGCGCCTTTCAGAACCCCGCCACACCCTGCAGGAATCCAGCCATGGCCGCCCCCGTCCTTCCACCCTTCCCTCTCCGCCTCGGCAGTGCTGCCGCGTTGCTTGGCCTGCTCGCGCTGGGCGGCTGCCAGATGGGTGGCTACCAGGACAGCGTCCTGCCCAACAGCGGCGTGCAACCGCTCAAGGGTCTGGCGCAGAACGTCTCGGTACGGCGTAACGCAATGGGCGCGCCGCTGATCGAAAGCGGCAACTTCCATGATGCGCTGTTCAGCCTGGGCTACCTGCATGCCGGGGATCGCATCGAGCAGATGGTCGCCATGCGCCTGCTGGCCCAAGGGCGCCTGGCCGAGCTGGCGGGAGCCGACGCCCTGGCGATCGACCGGCTGATGCGCGCGGCCAATCTCAAGCAGAGTGCCGGCCAGCTGTATGCCGATGCCTCGCCGCGCCTGAAGCGCTTCTTCGAAGTCTATGCCCGCGGGGTCAACGCCTACCTGTTCCGCTATCGCGACAAGCTGCCGGGCGAACTCGCTCGCAGCGGTTATCGCCCGGAATACTGGAAACCCGAGGATTCGGCGCTGATCTTCAGCCTCTACGCCTTCAGCCAGTCGGTGAACCTGCAGGAGGAACTGTCGGCATTGACCCTGGCGCAGAAGGTCGGTGCCGACAAGCTGGCCTGGCTGCTGCCCGGCGCTCCGGACGAACCCCTGGCCGACAGCGAAGTCGACAAACTCAAGGGCCTGAACCTGGCCAGCCAGCTGCCGGGCCTGGGCGCGCTCACCGCCACTGGCCAGCAATTGGCCGACCTCGGCCTGCTGGGTGCCCCCGGCTCGAGCAACCTGGCGCTGTCGCCCCAGCGCAGCCGTGCCGGCAAGAGCCTGCTGGCCAGCGACAGCCGCGCCGCCTGGGCACTGAGCCCGGTGCAGATCCAAACCGGCAAGTATCAGGTCGCCGGCCTGTCGCTGCCAGGGCTGCCGATCGTGCTGGCCGGCTACAACGGCAAGCTGGCCTGGAGCAGCAGCGCGGTGATGGCCGACAACCAGGACCTGTTCCTCGAGCAGGTGCGCCGCCAGGGCACCCAGCTGACCTACCTCGCCGACGGCAAGTGGCAACCGGCGCGTGCCCGCAACGAGACCTTCTTCGTTCGCGGCCAGCGCCCCCAGCGCGAGGTGATGTACGACACCCGCCACGGCACCCTGTTGCCGGGGCATGGCAGCCTGGCCCTGGCCCTGCATCTACCGCTGCTCAAGGATGATCGCAGCCTCGATGCGCTGTTCGACCTGACCCGCGCGCAAAACATCGAGCGTGCCTTCGACAGCACCCGCGAGGTCGGTGCGGCAGCGCTGAACTTCGTGTTCGCCGAGCCCCAGCATATCGGTTGGCAGGTCAGCGGACGCTATCCCAACCGCCGTGAAGGCCAGGGCCTGCTGCCCTCGCCGGGCTGGGACGGGCGCTATGACTGGGATGGTTACGCCGATGCAATGCTGCACCCCTACGATCAGGACCCGCCCGCCGGCTTCATCGGCCACGCCAACCAGCGCAGCCTGCCCAAGGGCTATGGCATGCAGCTGTCGAGCAGCTGGTATTACCCCGAGCGCGCCGAGCGCATGGCCCAACTGGCCGGCAACGGTCGCCACGACAGCCGCAGCCTGATGGCTCTGCAGAACGATCAGGTGACTCTGCTGGCCGACAAGCTCAAGCAGATGTTCGACGCCCCCGGCATGGCCCAGCCGCTCAAGCAGGCCATCGACGCCCTGCCTGGCGCCCAGCGCGACAAGGCTCGCGACGCCCTGGCGCGGCTGAAGGCCTTCGATGGCCGGCTAAGCCCGGTGTCGGCCGATGCCGCGCTGTACGAACTGTTCCTCCAGGCGGTCACTCGCCAGACTTTCCTCGATGAACTGGGCCCGGAATCCAGCCCGGCATGGCAAGCGTTCATCGGCAATGCCAAGCTTTCCTACTCCGCCCAGGCCGACCACCTGCTGGGACGCGAGGACAGCCCGTTCTGGGATGATCGCGGCACGCCGCAAAAAGAAGACAAGCCCACCATCCTCGCCCGCAGCCTGGCTGCGGCGGTGGATGCCGGCACCACACAACTTGGCGCCGACCGCCGCGCCTGGCAGTGGGGCAAGCTGCATCAGTACCGCTGGCCGGCACCGGCCTATCACGGCCTGGGCGACAAACTCGAGCGCGCGCCCCTGGCGGCAGGCGGTGACTTCAGCACCCTGGCCCTGACGCCTTATGCCTGGGGGAGCAGCTTCGACACCCAACTGCCGGCCTCGGCGCGGATGATCGTTGATTTCGGGCAGACCGAACCGCTGCAGCTGCTGACCAGCAACGGCCAGTCCGGCAATCCGGCCAGCCTCCATTACAGCGATGGGCTCGATGCCTGGTTCAAGGGCCGCTTCACCAGCCTGCCGCTGCAACCGCAGAATTTTGCCCGGGCCTACGGCAGCCAGCGGTTGACGCTGGTGCCTGGCAAATAGGTCTCAGAGACCAGAGCCAGCAAAATCGAGCGCCGCGCGCGCGGTGCTCGATCTCATGGTCACTGCCCCATCCTCTTGCGCTCTCCTATGTGAATAGTGCGCCGCCCCCGAAGTTATGCTTCTATCCTTGATCCCAGCCCTTGCCGCACAGCGCTCACATCAGGACCACCATGCACCACTCGACCCACGACCTGCTCTCCCCTGTCCCGGGTATCGCCCGCCAGTTGCACAGCTTCCATTTCGGCCCACGTGGCGCCGGCAAGGTGTACATCCAGGCTTCGCTGCATGCCGACGAACTGCCGGGCATGCTGGTGGCCTGGCACCTCAAGCAGCGGCTCGCGGACATGGAGCAGCAGGGGCGGTTGCGCAAGGAGGTCATCCTGGTGCCGGTGGCCAACCCGGTCGGCCTCGAGCAGGTATTGCTGGACGCGCCCTTGGGGCGTTTCGAGCTGCAAAGCGGCGAGAACTTCAACCGCAGGTTCGTCGACCTGTCGGACAGCATCGGCGACCAGATCGAAGGCCACCTCTCCCAGGACCCGGCCCACAACCTGGCGTTGATCCGTGAATACCTGCGCCGGGGCCTGGATGCCCACCCCGCGCACACGCCGCTGCAGTCCCAACGCCTGACCTTGCAGCGCCTGGCCTGCGACGCCGACATGGTGCTCGACCTGCATTGCGACTTCGAAGCCGTCGAACACCTGTACACCACGCCCGAGGCCTGGCCCGAGGTCGAACCGCTGGCCCGCTACCTGGGCGTCCAGGCCAGCCTGCTGGCCACCGACTCGGGCGGGCAATCGTTCGATGAGTGTTTCAGCCTGGTGTGGTGGCAGTTGCAGCAGCGCTTCGGCAAACGCTTCCCGATCCCCCAGGGCAGTTTTTCGGTGACCATCGAGTTGCGCGGCCAGGCCGATGTCAGCCACGCCCTGGCCACCCAGGACTGCCAGGCGATCCTCGACTTCCTGACCCACGCCGGCGTCATCGAAGGCCAACCGGCGCCCTTGCCCGCTTTGCGCCATCCGGCCACGCCGCTGGCGGCGGTGGAACCGGTCATGGCTCCGCTTGGCGGGTTGCTGGTGTTCCATGCCAGCCCCGGGCAGTACCTGCAAGCCGGAGCGCTGATCGCCGAGGTCATCGACCCGCTCAGCGACCGCGTAACGCCCTTGCGCAATAGCCAGGCCGGGCTGCTCTATGCCCGCAGCATCAGGCGCATGGCCACCGCGGGCATGGTGGTCGCCCATGTGGCAGGCGAGCAGGTTTGCCGCAGCGGTTACCTGCTGGGCAACTGAGCGGCGTCAGGCCACAGGAGCGGGAGGCGGCTCATCGGGCAGGGTCGGCTCGCCCGGCTCCATCGGTGGCTGCTCGCCAGGCTGCGGCGGCTGGGGCGTGTCGGGATCAGGCTGGTGAGGCACTCCGCCTGCGCGCATGGGCAGTGGCGTGTGTGTCGGCGGATGGGCCAGCAGCGACCAGGCTAGCAATCCGATCTGGTTCGGCTGCAGGACGGCCAGCTTGGCACTGATTGCGGGATCGATTTTCATGGGGGGCTCCTGACGAGAGCCGGCGCACGTCATGCGCGCCGGAACTGTTCACTCGTTGGAGTGCCGGGCGCGGAAACAATTCCCGCGCTTTGTCGGCTCAGGTGCGCGGCAAGGTGACGCCGCGCTGGCCCTGATACTTGCCGCCGCGGTCCTTGTACGACACTTCGCACTCCTCGTCGGACTGCAGGAACAGCATCTGCGCCACGCCTTCGTTGGCGTAGATCTTCGCCGGCAGCGTGGTGGTGTTGGAGAACTCCAGCGTCACATGGCCTTCCCACTCGGGCTCGAGCGGAGTGACGTTGACGATGATGCCGCAGCGCGCGTAGGTGCTCTTGCCCAGGCAAATGGTCAGCACGTCACGCGGAATACGGAAGTACTCGACGGTACGGGCCAGGGCAAAGGAGTTTGGCGGGATGATGCACACGTCGCTCTTGATGTCGACGAAGCTGCCGGCATCGAAGTTCTTCGGGTCGACGGTGGCCGAGTTGATGTTGGTGAACACCTTGAATTCGTCGGCGCAACGCACGTCGTAGCCGTAGCTGGAGACGCCGAAGGAGATGACCCGGCTGTCGTGCTCGCCGCGCACCTGGCGCTCGACGAACGGTTCGATCATGCCGTGTTCCTGCGCCATGCGGCGAATCCACTTGTCCGATTTGATGCTCATGGCGGGGTGTCCTGAAGAGTGCAAGGTGAAAAACGAGATGCGCATCTTACCGGTCCCGGCGCGCAGGTTAAAGTTTCCTTGCCCATCCCGCGCCAGACGGGGCCTGCGCCGGCCGCCGATCCGAAATTCATCAAAGCGCTCCTTGACCATTGGCAGGTCGTGGAAAGTGGGTTAAGGTGGCGCCACTGTGCTGCACGTGACACCGAGAATCTCTAGTTTGATGCACGATTATCATCGGCCCATCGCTGAATTTTCTGCTCTCTTTGCACTCAGTCCCGGGCAGGGTACTTCCTGACCGTAATCAACTTTGTCCAAGGAGACAGAAACATGTCCAACCGTCAAAACGGTACCGTTAAGTGGTTCAACGATGAGAAAGGCTACGGCTTCATCACCCCTCAGTCGGGTGACGACCTGTTCGTGCACTTCAAAGCCATCCAAGCTGACGGCTTCAAAACCCTGAAAGAAGGCCAGGCTGTTACTTTCGTCGCTACCCGCGGCCAGAAAGGCATGCAGGCTGAAGAAGTTCAGATCGCCTAAGTCGATCTCGCTTCCTAGCTTTCAAAAAAAACCCGCCATTGGCGGGTTTTTTTGTGCCTGAGTCAATCGCCCGTACACCATCGTGGAAGCGAGCTGGCCCGCCCCCACATGATTGCCTGAACCTCAGTCCTCGCTGATGGTGATGCTCGGCATCGCCGGCGCCGCCGCTTCCTGCAACACGATTCGTGCCCCCACCTGCCGCGCCAGCTCCTGGTAGACCATGGCGATCTGGCTCTCCGGCTCGGCAATCGCGGTCGGCTTGCCACTGTCGGCCTGCTCGCGGATAAGCATCGACAGCGGCAACGACGCCAGCAGTTCGACACCGTACTGGGCCGCCAGTTTCTCGCCGCCACCTTCGCCGAACAGGTGCTCGGCATGGCCGCAGTTGGAGCAGATGTGCACCGCCATGTTCTCCACCACACCCAGCACCGGGATGTTGACCTTGCGGAACATCTCCACGCCCTTCTTGGCATCCAGCAGCGCCAGATCCTGCGGGGTGGTGACGATGACAGAGCCCGCCACCGGCACCTTCTGCGCCAGGGTCAGCTGGATGTCGCCAGTGCCTGGCGGCATGTCGATCACCAGGTAGTCGAGGTCGTCCCAGGCGGTCTGGGTCACCAGCTGCAGCAACGCGCCCGAGACCATCGGGCCGCGCCAGACCATGGGCGTGTTGTCATCAGTGAGGAAGGCCATGGACATGACCTCGACGCCATGGGCCTTGATCGGCACGAACCACTTCTGCTCGCGCACCTGCGGGCGGGTGCCCTCGGGGATGCCGAACATCACACCCTGGCTGGGGCCATAGATGTCGGCGTCGAGTATCCCCACCCGGGCACCCTCGCGGGCCAGGGCCAGGGCCAGGTTGGCGGCAGTAGTCGACTTGCCGACCCCACCCTTGCCCGAGGCCACGGCGACGATGTTCTTGACGTTGGCCATGGCCGGCACCTGAGCCTGGGCCTTGTGGGTGGCGATCACACAATCGATGCCGACCGAGGCCGAGCTCACGCCGTCGAGGTTCTCGATGGCAGTTTGCAGCACCTGCGCCCAGCCCCCCTTGAACAGCCCGGCGGCATAACCCAACTGCAACTGCACATTGACCTGCCCGCCCTGGATATCGATGGCGCGCACGCAACCGGCGCTGACCGGATCCTGGTTCAGGTAGGGGTCGGTGTACTGGCGAAGCACGCCTTCGACGGCGGCACGGGTAACGGCACTCATGGAGGCTCCCATTGGCAAACTGAATACGAAACAGGTGCCTATGCTAACCCGTCAATCGTCAGCGGATGCGTTGTTGGGGTGAAATATATTCGCCAGCCCTTTATAGTGGCCGATCACCCTCATTTTTACCCCGTAGCCAGATAAGTAGCCGAGCCACCATGTCCGAGCCACGTCAGATTCTCGTCACCAGCGCCCTGCCCTATGCCAATGGATCGATCCACCTTGGTCACATGCTCGAATACATCCAGACGGACATGTGGGTGCGCTACCAGAAACTGCGCGGTAACCAGTGCATCTATGTCTGCGCCGACGACGCCCACGGCTCGGCCATCATGCTGCGCGCTGAAAAGGAAGGCATCACGCCCGAGCAACTGATCGCCAACGTCCAGGCCGAGCACAGCGCCGACTTCGCCGACTTCCTGGTCGACTTCGACAACTACCACTCCACGCACAGCGAAGAGAACCGCGAGCTGTCGAGCCTGATCTACACGCGCCTGCGCGATGCCGGGCATATTGCCACCCGTTCGGTCACCCAGTACTTCGATCCTGAAAAGGGCATGTTCCTCGCCGACCGCTTCATCAAGGGCACCTGCCCCAAGTGCGCGGCCGAGGACCAGTACGGCGACAACTGCGAAAAATGCGGCGCCACCTACGCCCCGACCGAGCTGAAGAACCCCAAGTCGGCAATCTCCGGCGCCACGCCGGTGCTGCGTGACTCCCAGCACTTCTTCTTCAAGCTGCCCGACTTCCAGGCCATGCTGCAACAGTGGACCCGCAGCGGCACCCTGCAGGACGCCGTAGCCAACAAGCTCGCCGAGTGGCTGGACGCTGGCCTTCAGGAATGGGACATCTCCCGCGACGCCCCGTACTTCGGTTTCGAGATCCCGGGCGAGCCTGGCAAGTACTTCTACGTCTGGCTGGACGCGCCAATCGGCTACATGGCCAGCTTCAAGAACCTTTGCGCGCGCCGGCCGGAACTGGACTTCGACGCCTTCTGGAAAGAAGACTCCACGGCCGAGCTGTACCACTTCATTGGCAAGGACATCGTCAACTTCCACGCCCTGTTCTGGCCGGCCATGCTCGAAGGCGCGGGCCTGCGCAAGCCGACGGCGGTCAACGTGCACGGCTACCTGACCGTCAATGGCGCGAAGATGTCCAAGTCGCGCGGCACCTTCATCAAGGCGCGCACCTACCTCGATCATCTGCAGCCGGAATACCTGCGTTACTACTACGCCGCCAAGCTGGGCCGCGGCGTCGACGACCTCGACCTGAACCTCGAGGACTTCGTGCAGAAGGTCAACTCCGACCTGGTCGGCAAGGTGGTCAACATCGCCAGCCGCTGCGCCGGCTTCATCCACAAGGGCAATGACGGCGTGATGGTCGCCGGTGATGCCGCGCCGGAGCTGACCGAAGCCTTCCTCGCGGCCGCCCCGTCGATTGCCGAGGCCTATGAAGCCCGCGATTTCGGGCGCGCGATGCGCGAGATCATGGCCCTGGCCGATCGCGCCAACGCCTGGATCGCCGACAAGGCCCCGTGGTCGCTGGCCAAGCAGGAAGGCAAGCAGGACGAGGTACAGGCCATCTGCGCCCAGGGCGTCAACCTGTTCCGCCAGCTGGTGATCTACCTCAAGCCGGTCCTGCCGGTGCTGGCCAGCGACGCCGAGGCCTTCCTCAATGTCGCGCCGTTGACCTGGAACGACCACCAGTCGCGCCTGGAAAATCACCAGCTCAAGCCGTTCAAGGCGCTGATGAGCCGCATCGAACCGGCCAAGGTCGAAGCAATGATCGCCGCCAGCAAGGAAGACCTGCTGGCCGCCGAGGCCAACACCGCCCCGGCGGGCAATGGCGAGTTGGCCAAAGACCCGCTGTCGGCCGAGATCGAGTTCGACACCTTCGCCGCAGTCGACCTGCGCGTGGCATTGATCGTCAAAGCCGAAGCCGTGCCGGGTGCCGACAAGCTGCTGCAATTGACCCTGGACATCGGTGACGAGCGTCGCAATGTGTTCTCGGGCATCAAGTCGGCCTACCCGGATCCGTCCCAGCTGGAAGGCCGCCTGACCATGATGGTGGCCAACCTCAAGCCACGGAAGATGCGCTTCGGTGTTTCCGAGGGCATGGTCATGGCAGCCGGCCCGGGCGGCGAGGAGATCTACCTGCTCAGCCCCGACAGCGGTGCCAAGCCAGGCCAGCGCATCAAGTAACCAAATCAGGCAACCAATATGCCCCGGCCCCCTGGCCGGGGCATTTGCATCTGCCGCCCGCTGCCGGATAATGGCGCCATCGTCCCGCCGTCGGCACCTCCATGAGTGACTACGTTCTGGTCCTGGTCAGCGCCGCGCTGGTCAATCACCTGGTCCTGCAGGCAGAGCCGGTCGAGCGTGTGCGCCTGCATGCGCTGGGCCTGTGCATCGCCCTGCTGATCCTCATGGCACTGCCAATCGGCGCCTGGCTGTGCCAACAACTGCTCGTGCCATTGCAGTTGCAGGACCTTCAGCTCTTGGTCTTCCTGCCGTTGCTGGCGGCATTGGCCTGGGCGCTGCCGAACCTGCTCCAGCGCCTGCGCCCGGACTGGCCCACACAAGGCCTGTCGGGCCTGCTGAGCGCAAATGCCGTGGTGCTAGGCTTGCTGGTGCAACTGTCCCATGACGACATGCGCGGCTGGCGCCTGCTGGCGTGGCCCCTCGTTGCCGCTTTGGGCTTCTGGCTCGCGCTGGTGCTGTATGCGGACCTAGATATGCGCAGCCGCCAAGCCGAGGTACCCGCAGCGTTACGCGGCCTGCCTATTCAACTGATCGGTGCCGGGGTGATGGCCATGGCGTTTTCGGGACTCAACGGACTGTTCACCCAATGAATCTGTCTCTACACATCGACGTCTTGCTGCCGGCCCTGCAAAACATTGCCCGGCAATACCTCGAGGAGCTGCAGGCCCATGCCGCCACCTGATCCGCGCCTGCGCAGCGCCATGCAACTGGTGCTGCTGGCCTGCACCCCTGGCCTGTTGGCGCTGTTCTGGCTGCATGGCTGGGGCGTGCTGATCAACCTGCTGCTGAGCAGTTGCGCGGCGCTGGCCACCGAGGCCTTGCTGCTGAGCTGGCGCAAGCTGCCGGTGGTCTCGGCCCTGGGCGATGGCAGCGCGCTGGTCACCGCCGTCCTGCTGGCTGCCGCCCTGCCCATCCACGCCCCTTGGTGGCTGCCGCTGATGGCAGCCTGTGTTGCCATTGGCCTGGGCAAACAAGCCTTCGGGGGAGTGGGACGCAACCTGTTCAACCCGGCCATGGTGGGCTATGCGTTCGTCCTGCTGAGCTTCCCCTTGCAGATGAACCACTGGCCTGGCCAGACCGCCGGGTTGCTGGACAGCCTGAACCTGAGCCTGGGTACCGGCGATCGCATCGATGCCTGGGCCAGCCCCACGGTACTCGACGTGCTGCGCCATAACCGCAGCCTGACCATCGACGAACTGTTTGCCAGCCATTCGGCCTTTGGCCATATCGGTGGGAGCGCCAGCGAATGGGTCAACCTCGCCTTCCTGCTCGGCGGGCTATTTCTGATACAACGCAAGGTCTTCACCTGGCACGCGCCCATCGGCTTGCTCGGCGCCTTGTTTCTGTTCAGCCTGCTGGGCTGGAACGGCTCAGGCTCCGACTCCAATGGCTCACCATTGCTGCACCTGCTGTCAGGCTCGACCATGCTGGCCGCGTTCTTCATCGCCACCGAACCGGTATCTGGTTGCAGGCAGCCACTGGCCCGTCTGCTGTTCGGTGCCAGCGCCGGCCTGCTGATCTACCTGATCCGTACGTGGGGCAGCTTTGCCGATGGCACGGCATTCGCCATTCTGCTGATGAACCTTGCCGCACCGTCCCTGGATCGCTGGGCGGAGCGTCGCCAGCAGGCCTGCCCGTGAGTGCCCGCTGGCGCAGCGCCGCGTGCCTGTTACTGCTGGCAGTGCTGGCCGTTGTCACGACTTTAGCCTGGCAACGCTTCACTGCCAAACCTATTGCGCAGGCCCAGCGCCAGTGGCATGAACAGCAGTGGCTGGCAGTGCTGCCACCAGGCAGCTATGACAACCAGCCCTTGCAAACAGCCTTGGCCCTGGCAGATACCAGCCTGCGCCATAGCCGCCTGTTGGCCGCTTATCGCGCCACGCTGGCGGGAGCCCCAACCGCCATCCTGCTGCACAACAGGTTCCTGGGCTATGGCGGCGCCATCGAAATGGTCATCGCCATCAACACCCAGGGCCGCCTGGTGGGCATGCGTGTGCTCGAGCAACAGGAAAGCCCAGGCCTGGGCGACCAACTGGCAGACCCGGCGCGTCAATGGCTCGACCAGTTCATCGGCCGGGCACAGGAAAATACACCCGAGCAGGCCTGGGCGATCAAACGTGACCAGGGCGCGTTCGATCAACTGGCCGGGGCGACGGTAACCTCTCGAGCAGTCATCGCGGCGATCCAGGATGCGCTGCGCTATTTCGACGACCACCGCCCCGCACTGCTCGGCGAGGCGCGCCCATGAGCAGGTTCTGGCTACTGATGATCAGCCTGGTACCGCTGCTCGGCGCAACCCGGACCATTGTCCAGGCGATCTCCATCAGCCTTTGCGCTTGCCTGCTGACAGGCCTGCATCAGGCGCTGATGGCACCACTGCGTCGCCACCTTGCTCAGGGTGCCAGCCTGTGGGCGAGCGCTGTGATGACGGCCAGCTTGGTAACCTGTCTGCACCTCGGGCTGCGGGCGTGGACCCTGCCCCTGGCCGAGGAGCTTGCCCCCTACCCGCTGTTACTGGCCCTGCCCTGCCTGGCCTGCGAACAGTTGCTGCCACAGCAGTACCGCTATCGCCAACTGTGTCGCGGCCTGGGCGGGCTCCTGGTGGCCGGCCTTGCCCTGGGTGCCTGTCGACAAGTGCTCGCCGACGATCTCGGCCTGCACATTGCCACGCTAGCCCCAGGCGCCTTGATACTGCTCGGCCTGCTGCTGGGCTTGTACAATCACCTGCGCCCATCGACCACCTCCCCTAGCCGTCAAGGAAGCCGTTGACCCCATGAATGCCGCCAAACGCCTGGAGATCTTTCGCAGGCTGCATGAAGACAATCCCGAACCCAAGACCGAACTGGCCTACTCCACCCCCTTCGAACTGCTGATCGCCGTGATCCTTTCGGCCCAGGCGACGGACGTCGGCGTCAACAAGGCTACCGCTCGCCTGTTCCCGGTCGCCAATACCCCGCAGGCCATCCACGCCCTGGGTGTTGAAGGCCTGAGCGAGTACATCAAGACCATCGGGCTGTACAACAGCAAGGCCAAGAACGTCATCGAGACCTGTCGCCTGCTGGTCGAACTGCACGCAGGTGAAGTCCCGCAGAGCCGCGAAGCGCTGGAAGCCCTGCCCGGCGTTGGGCGCAAGACCGCCAACGTAGTGCTCAACACTGCCTTTCGCCAACTGGCCATGGCCGTCGATACGCATATCTTCCGGGTCAGCAACCGCACCGGTATCGCGCCGGGCAAGACTGTTCTAGACGTCGAAAAGAAATTGCTCAAGTTCGTGCCCAAGGACTTTCTGCTCGACGCCCACCATTGGCTGATCCTGCATGGCCGTTATGTCTGCCAGGCTCGGAAACCGCGCTGTGGCAGCTGCCGAATCGAGGACCTGTGCGAATACAAGTTCAAGACCTCGGACGATTGAAGCAATAGCTGACAACAGCACAAGGCGATTGAAAAAATCTTTTTTACCCGCTCTGCGATTCCCGTTATAAGGACGGCCAATGGCCCTTTGGCTTGGAGTGACGCATGAGCACCGATAAAGAAGACTTGGCAAACGATGACGACTTCCAAAGTACGGACGACGACGTGGAGCCGCAGGCCGAACCGGCCAAGACCAACCTCAGCAAGCGCCGCACCATCGACAACATGCTCGAGGAGCGACGCCTGCAGAAACAGCTGGCCGACTTCGACTACGATCTGTAACGCAGACATGCAAAAGCCTCCTGAACGGAGGCTTTTCAATAGGGCTCAGGCCAGCCCATGGCGCTGGGCGAGTTCGATCAGGTCCACCAACGAGCGGGCATTCAACTTGAGCAGCAGGCGAGTCTTGTAGGTACTGACTGTCTTGTTGCTGAGGAACATGCTGTCGGCGATCTCCTTGTTGCTCTTGCCCCGGGCCAGTTGCTGGAGCACCATCATCTCCCGGCCGGAAAGCCGCTCGACCATCTCCATTTCCGTGGCGCCTCCCGTGCCCGAGCGCCCCTTGTGCAATGCCTGGTTGGGGAAATAGCTGTAGCCGGACATCACGGCCTTGATGGCACTGAGCAGCTCGGTCAACTCCTGTTGCTTGCAGACATAACCTGCCGCCCCCGCTTGCATGCAGCGCATCGAGAAGTGCCCCGGGGCCTGGGAAGTCAGTACCAACACCTTGCTCGCCGGGCTCGCCAGCGTCATCCGCGCAATCACTTCCAGCCCATCCAGTTTGGGGATCCCGATATCCAGAATGACAATATCCGGCAGATACTCCCGCGTCAGTTGCAGGGCATCCACACCATTGTCACTCTCCGCCACCACTTCGTAGCCATGCCGTTCCATCAGCATGCGTACGGCCAGGCGAATGACCGGGTGATCATCCACGATCAGCACTTTATTCATGCGATTCCCATTGATACGTTATTTTTAGTTCGATAGACCACCACACCCGAGCATAACGATTATTTATGCAGCGGTTTCCCTGGTAAATTCACCGAAAGAAGCGGCCTACAATTAATAGAGACTCTTCCTACGCACTACCCCTTTCACAAAATGTAATAGATACAGGTTCGTCGCAACGATTCAGAAAGTAACAGCCGGAAGAATTGGATCCAAGTGCCATTGAGTCACACTTCACGCGGGAAAATTCGACTGTACACACTGGATAAAGGTAGGCGTCGAACGCGGCGACTTGGCCAGGGAGGGAAACGAGGCACGCTTAATTACAGTGGGGAAAACACGCTACAGATGGGCAAAGCATCACCAGGCCCTCATCATGAACCGCGACCCCATCAGTCCGTTGACCCTTATCGCTGTCTTTGCCGGCGTGATCGAAGCGTCTGCCCTGGCATCACTCCCGTTCCTCAGCGAAGACAGCCAGGACCCTGTACACCTGGTTCCTGGTGGGCTTCCCGTTCTTCCTCACCGTACTGTTCTTTCTTACCCTCAACTTCAACACTCGCTCGCTGTTTGCACCTGACAGCAATGCCCGCAGCGCCCGCAAGCCTTTACGCACACCTGTCTCAGGGAGCAAAGGCGCGATGATCATCGCCATTTCCGGAGCCGACAGTCAGAAGATCATCGAAAACCATGTACTGCGAATGATCGATCGCCCCCACGGGCGACAACGACGCTGGGTGCTGTACAACCTGGATACGCGCACCTGTATCCATCTCTCAGCCGTGCCCATGCAGGATGACGAGACCGCGACCGCCACCGAAGCAGAAACCCAGGCATGAAAAAACCCGGCCAAGGCCGGGTTTTTCGTACGCTCGTGGCTGCTTACAGCAGCGAACGGCCTTTGTTGGCCGCGATACGCATACGCAATGCATTGAGCTTGATGAAGCCCGCGGCATCGGCTTGGTTGTAAGCCCCGCCGTCTTCCTCGAAGGTCGCAATGTTGGCATCGAACAGAGAATCGTCCGACTTGCGCCCCACGACGGTGACATTGCCCTTGTACAGCTTCAGGCGAACAACGCCATTCACGTTGAGCTGCGAGGCGTCGATCATCTGCTGCAGCATCAGACGCTCCGGGCTCCACCAGTAGCCGGTGTAGATCAGGCTGGCGTACTTGGGCATCAGCTCATCCTTCAGGTGAGCGACTTCGCGGTCCAGGGTAATCGACTCGATGGCGCGGTGAGCCTTGAGCATGATGGTGCCGCCCGGGGTCTCGTAGCAACCGCGCGACTTCATGCCGACATAGCGGTTCTCGACGATGTCCAGGCGGCCGATGCCGTTGGCGCCGCCAATGCGGTTGAGCTCGGCCAGCACGGTGGCCGGGGTCTTCTCGACGCCGTCGATGGCGACGATGTCACCGTTGCGGTAGGTCAGCTCGATGTAGGTGGCCTGGTCCGGGGCATTCTCCGGGGAGACGCTCCATTTCCACATGTCTTCCTCGTGCTCGGTCCAGGTATCTTCCAGGACACCGCCTTCGTAGGAGATGTGCAGCAGGTTGGCGTCCATCGAGTACGGCGACTTCTTCTTGCCGTGACGCTCGATCGGGATACCGTGCTTCTCGGCGTAGTCCATCAGCTTCTCGCGGGACAGCAGATCCCACTCACGCCATGGCGCGATGACCTTGACGCCAGGCTTGAGCGCATAGGCACCGAGCTCGAAACGCACCTGGTCGTTGCCCTTGCCGGTGGCACCGTGGGAAATGGCATCGGCGCCGGTTTCGTTGGCGATTTCGATCAGGCGCTTGGCGATCAGCGGGCGGGCGATGGAAGTACCCAGCAGGTACTCGCCTTCGTAGACGGTGTTGGCGCGGAACATCGGGAAAACGAAATCACGCACGAACTCTTCGCGCAGGTCGTCGATGTAGATTTCTTTCACGCCCATCGCCTGGGCCTTGGCGCGGGCCGGCTCGACCTCCTCGCCCTGGCCGAGGTCAGCGGTGAAGGTCACCACTTCACAGTTGTAGGTGTCCTGCAGCCACTTGAGAATCACCGAAGTATCAAGGCCGCCGGAATACGCCAATACGACCTTTTTTACGTCCGCCATGCCATCACTCCACGGGGTTGTACGGAAAGCCGATGATTCTACCGGCCTTGCCGAAAAATTTACAATGGGGCGACAGCTTGTGACGACAAAGCGACAGGAATTGTCGAGAGCGCGACCCGCTGTCGCACTCAGGATTTCGCAGGCGCGGGCTGGGTGGCAGCGGCCGCAGGCGTCGCAGGCGCAGGTGCGGTAGCCGCGGGTGCCGGAGCCGCCGGCGCAACCGGTGGCGCCGGCTTCTCCAGCGGTTTCTCGACCGGTGTCACACGCTCGAGCTGGATGTTCACCCGGCGGTTTCGCGCCCGGTTGGCGACAGAGTTGTTCTTCGCCAGTGGATAGCGCTCGCCGTGGAACCGCACGGTGATCTGCTCTTCCGGCACGCCATGGGCCTTGAGGTAGTCGGCAACCGCCAGCGCCCGTCGACGCGAGGTGTCACGGTTGGTCAGACGGTTGCCGCTGTTGTCGGAATGGCCGTTGAGCTCGATGCGGTTGACCGTCGGATCGGCCTTCAGATAATCGAGCAGCACATCCAGGCGAGCGCGCGCCGAGCTGTCCAGCTCGATACCGCCACCGGGGAAGCCGACCTGGGTCTGACGGATCTGGTCATAGTTCATCGGCAGCAGCTTGGCAGCACACAGTTGGTAGTCGCTGTAGGCCTTGGCGAAGCTGACTGGCATCACCTGCACTTGCATCGGCCGGCCACCCTCGCCCCGGTAGTTGCGCACCACCGTGCTACGGCCATCGAGCAGGCCATTGATCAGGCGGCTGGCCTGCCCCTGGCTGGAGGTGAACAGCACGCCAGTGCGGGCCATGTGCACCGCACCAAGGTTGATATCGCCCCGCCCTGGCTGCCAGGGGGCTGCGGCGGCCAGCAAGGTGGCGGAACCGGCGCCGAGGACGTTGCTGTCCGAACGCAGCTGGAACGTCGGTTGTTCGCCGGCACGGCGCACGAACTCGCCGCTGCCGAAACCGTCGATCGGCTGGATCAAGCGACATTCGAACTGATCACCCTCGACTTTCCAGGCGACGTTCTCCACGCGGGTCTGGAAGGTCATGGCCCCGGCCGGCAGGCTGGCGACAAGGGTGAACAGGGCTAGGTAACGCTGGCGCACGGTCGGCTCCACTGATTCTGACGGCTTACCTGAATGCTATCGGACGCCCGTCGGAAAACTTGATAGCCGTGCTCGAACAGGGGTTTTCCGGTAGCATTGGCTTCTGAGTTCGACCCGCCTGGAATCTCCAATGTCCGATCGCCTGACCCTCCTGCGCCCCGACGACTGGCACATCCATCTGCGCGATGGTGCCGTCCTGCCTCACACCGTCGGTGACGTGGCGCGTACCTTCGCCCGCGCCATCATCATGCCCAACCTGGTTCCGCCGGTGCGCAACGCCGTCGAGGCCGATGCCTACCGCGCCCGCATCCTTGCCGCACGCCCCGCCGGCAGCCGTTTCGAGCCACTGATGGTGCTGTATCTTACCGACCGCACCAGCCCGGAAGACATCCGCGCCGCCAAGGCCAGTGGGATCGTGTTCGCCGCCAAGCTCTACCCGGCCGGCGCCACCACCAACTCCGATTCGGGCGTGACCAGCATCGACAACATTTTCCCGGCAATCGAGGCCCTGGCCGAAACCGGCATGCCCCTGCTGGTGCATGGTGAGGTCACGCGCAGTGAAATCGACGTGTTCGACCGCGAGAAGCGCTTCATCGACGAGCACATGCGCCGCCTGGTCGAGCGCTTCCCGACCCTGAAAGTGGTGTTCGAGCACATCACCACCGCCGACGCCGCGCAGTTCGTCACCGAGGCGCCGGCCAACGTCGGTGCCACCATCACCGCCCAGCACCTGCTGTACAACCGCAACCACATGCTGGTCGGCGGTATCCGCCCGCACTTCTATTGCCTGCCGATCCTCAAGCGCAACACCCACCAGGTTGCGTTGCTGGATGCCGCGACCAGCGGCAACCCGAAGTTCTTCCTCGGTACCGACTCGGCGCCTCACGCCAAGCATGCCAAGGAAGCCGCCTGCGGCTGCGCCGGCTGCTACACCGCCTACGCCGCCATCGAGTTGTATGCCGAGGCGTTCGAGCAGCGCAATGCGCTGGACAAGCTCGAAGGCTTCGCCAGCAAGCATGGCCCTGACTTCTACGGCCTGCCGCGCAATACCGACACCATCACCCTGGTGAGAGAGCAATGGACAGCGCCGGACAGCCTGCCCTTCGGTGACACCACCGTCATTCCCCTGCGCGCTGGTGAAACACTGCGCTGGCGCCTGCAGGAGGACAACGCGTGAGCGAAGATCTGTACGAAGACGACCAGGACAGCCAGGTCAGCAGCGGCTCGCGCCATCCGATGGCCGAGCGTTTCCGCGGCTACCTGCCCGTGGTGGTGGATGTCGAGACTGGTGGCTTCAACAGCGCTACCGACGCGCTGCTGGAGATTGCCGCCGTCACCATCGGCATGGATGAAAAGGGCTTCCTGTTCCCCGAGCACACCTACTTCCATCGGGTCGAACCGTTCGAGGGCGCCAATATCGAGGCCGCCGCGCTGGAGTTCACCGGCATCAAGCTCGATCACCCGCTGCGCATGGCGGTGAGCGAGGAAAGCGCGCTGACCGATATTTTCCGCGGCGTGCGCAAGGCGCTGAAGGCCAATGGCTGCAAGCGGGCGATCCTGGTGGGGCATAACAGCAGCTTCGACCTGGGTTTCCTCAATGCTGCGGTGGCGCGCAACGATATCAAGCGCAACCCGTTCCACCCGTTCTCCAGCTTCGATACCGCCACCCTCGCTGGCCTTGCCTACGGCCAGACCGTGCTGGCCCGAGCCTGCCAGAGCGCAGACATCGACTTCGACGGCCGTGAGGCGCATTCGGCGCGTTACGACACCGAGAAGACCGCCGAGCTGTTCTGCGGCATCGTCAATCGCTGGAAAGAGATGGGCGGCTGGCGCGACTTCAACGACTGATCACACGCTTGTAGCTTGAAGCATAAAAAAACCGGCCACCAGGGCCGGTTTTTTCATGCGCTTGGCAATTTACAGCTTGCCAGCGTTCTCGCTCAGGTAAGCCGCGACACCTTCCGGCGAAGCGTTCATGCCCTTGTCGCCTTTCTTCCAGTTGGCCGGGCAGACTTCGCCGTGCTCTTCGTGGAATTGCAGGGCGTCGACCAGGCGCAGCAGCTCGTCCATGTTGCGGCCCAGCGGCAGGTCGTTGACGATCTGCGAGCGGACAACACCGTTGGTGTCGATCAGGAAGGCACCACGGAAGGCCACGCCGCCTTCGGACTCGACGTCGTAGGCCTTGCAGATTTCGTGGGTCATGTCGGCTGCCAGGGTGTACTTGACCTGGCCGATGCCGCCATTGTTGACCGGGGTGTTGCGCCAGGCGTTGTGAGTGAAGTGCGAGTCGATCGACACGCCGATCACTTCCACGTTGCGCGCCTGGAAGTCAGGGATGCGGTTGTCCAGGGCGATCAGCTCGGACGGGCAGACGAAGGTGAAGTCCAGCGGGTAGAAGAATACCAGGCCGTACTTGCCCTTGATGGCCGAGGCCAGGTTGAAGCTGTCGACGATCTCGCCGTTGCCCAGCACGGCTGGAACGGTGAAGTCCGGGGCTTTTTTGCCAACGAGTACGCTCATTCGATCTCTCCTGATGAGGGGTGAAAAACCTTGCCCGGGCGGAACACGTCCCCCGGATCCAGCAAAGGCCGACCATCATACACAGCTTTGCGTGACAGGCCGAATCTCAACCGCCGGTCGCTCTGGAACGCACCTTACACAATGTGTTTTGACAAGCATTCTCATTACCATTACTCTCCAATCCATCGAATCAACCCGCGATGGTCAGCCTTTATGTATGTGTGTCTTTGTGTCGGTGTCACCGACGGACAGATCCGCGATGCGATCTACGAAGGATGCTGCAGCTACAAGGAAGTTCGAGCCGCCACCAATGTCGCCAGCCAGTGCGGCAAGTGCGCCTGCCTCGCCAAGCAGGTGGTGCGCGAAACCCTCACCGAGCTGCAACTGAGCCAGCAGGCCGCCCTGCCCTACCCCGTTGAATTCAACGCGGCGTAATGTCCCCAAATTTGAAGAACCGGACCTGGTGTCCGGTTTTTTTATGCCTGCAATTCAATAAGTTAGCGTTCGAACGCAGTTCACAAACATTCTTATTCCGATTAATTTTCATTTATTATTCAATAACTTAGGTTTGACATAGATAGTTGCGAGGCTCAAACTTGTTTGCATTGGCTCAACTTCTACAGGGCAGACCCCATCATGAAAGGCGACGTAAGCGTCATCCAGCATCTCAACAAGGTCCTCGGAAACGAGCTGGTCGCAATCAACCAGTACTTCCTGCATGCGCGCATGTACGAAGATTGGGGCCTGAACAAGATCGGCAAACTCGAGTACAAAGAGTCCATCCAGGCGATGAAGGATGCTGACAAGCTGATCAAGCGCATCCTCTTCCTCGAAGGCATCCCCAACGTCCAGGACCTGGGCAAGCTCATGATTGGCGAGCACACCAAGGAAATGCTCGACTGCGACCTGAAGCTTGAGAAAAAGGCCCACGCCGACCTGAAAGCCGCCATCGCCCACTGCGAAACCGCTGGCGATTTCGGTTCGCGTGACGTGCTCGAGGACATCCTCGAAGACCAGGAAGAGCACATCGACTGGCTGGAGACTCAGCTGGGCCTGATCGACAAGATCACTATCGAGAACTACCTGCAGTCGCAGATGGGCGAAGAGTAACTGCTCGATCGACGACAACAAAAAGCCCCGCTATTGCGGGGCTTTTGCATGCTGGCGAAGAACGCCGGAATCAGGCTTCGGAAGCCTTGGCCTTGGCGGCCGCATCCTTGATCAGCGCCTGCAGCTCACCCTTTTCGAACATCTCGATCATGATGTCGCTGCCGCCGACCAGCTCACCCGCCACCCACAGTTGCGGGAAGGTAGGCCAGTTGGCGTACTTGGGCAGGTTGGCGCGGATTTCCGGGTTCTGCAGGATGTCGACATAAGCGAACTTCTCGCCACACCCCATCACGGCCTGCGAAGCCTTGGCCGAGAAACCGCACTGCGGCGCATTCGGCGAACCTTTCATGTAAAGCAGAATGGTGTTGTTGGCGATCTGCTCTTTGATTGTATCGATGATATCCATGAAGCACCTCGGCTGAACTTTCCGACTGGGTCGTCGGCACGGTGACGCATTGTATCGGAAAGCCGAGCGGCGTGCTCGGCCTTGCCGATGCTCAGGCGGCCTCCACTTGCACAGGTACGCCATTGAGGGCGGCGTTGCCGGATACGCCATCACGCAAGTGCTCGTCGGTCAGGTCATTGGCGCTCACTCCTGGCTGTGCACTGGCTACCTGCAAGCGCGCGCCCTGGCGCCCGTGACCGTAGCCATGGGGCAGGCTGACCACTCCTGGCATCATCTCCTCGCTGGCTTGGACAGGCACTTCGATCACGCCGGTGCGTGAGCGGATTCGCACCATCTGCCCGTCCACCAACTGACGGTGGCGCAGATCCTCCGGATGCATCAACAGATGATGCCGCGGTTTGCCTTTGACCAGCCGATGATAGTTGTGCATCCACGAATTGTTGCTGCGCACATGGCGGCGGCCGATCAGCAACAACTGGTCCACCGTCGGCGCTGCCTGCCGGGCCAGGCGTTGCAGATCACCGAGCAGCACCGCCGGTGCGGCTTCGACTTTGCGGCTGGTCGTGCGCAAGCGCGGCGCAAGGTTGGCCGCCAGTGGTCCTAGATCCAGGCCGTGGGGGTGTTCATCGAGCCTCTGCAGGGAAAGCTTCCAGGACGACTCGTCACCATAAGGGCCCCTGCGCAAGGCAAAGTCGATCATCCGTGCCGGTGGCAGGGTGGCCTTGAGCTCGGCCTGCGCACGCTGGGCAAAGGCTTCGGCCAGGCCCACGAAAATCTCCCAGTCATGCAGTGCCCCCTCCGGCTTGGGCAGGATCGCCCGGTTGAAACGGGTGACATTGCGCACCGCCAGCAGGTTGAAGGTGGAATCGTAGTGATCATTCTCCAGCGCCGAGGTGGAGGGCAGGATCAGGTCGGCATGACGCGTGGTCTCGTTGATGTAGAGGTCGATGCTGAGCATGAACTCCAGGCCGGCCAGCGCCTGGTCCAGGCGCCGCCCGTTGGGCGTGGACAACACCGGGTTGCCGGCCACGGTCACCAACGCCCGCACTTGCCCGTCACCGGGCTCGAGGATCTCCTCGGCCAAGGCCGAGACCGGCAGCTCGCCAGCATATTCGGGCAATCCCGAGACACGACTGCGCCATTGGTCAAAGTGGCCACCCGATGTGCTGGCGACCAGATCGACAGCCGGCTCGGTGCACAACGCACCACCCACTCGATCAAGGTTGCCGGTGACCAGGTTGATCAATTGCACCAACCAGTGGCACAACGAACCGAAGGCCTGGGTCGATACCCCCATCCGGCCGTAGCACACGGCCTTGTCGGCAGCGCCGAAGTCCCGCGCCAATCGGCGGATGTCCTCGGCCGGGATGCCGCACAACGCGCTCATGCTGGCGGCATCGAACGGCAGGATCGCCTCGCGCACCTGCTCCAAGCCATTGATCGGCAAGTGCGAGCCACGGGCCAGGCCCTCGACGAACAGGGTATGCAACAGCCCACACAGCAACGCTGCGTCGCCGCCGGGGCGGATGAACAGGTGCCGGTCGGCCAGTAACGCCGTCTCGCTGCGCCGCGGATCCACCACCACCAGCTGCCCGCCCCTGGCCTTGAGCGCCTTCAGGCGCTTTTCCACGTCGGGGACGGTCATGATGCTGCCATTGGAAGCCAGGGGGTTGCCGCCAAGGATCAGCATGAACTGCGTGTGGTCGATGTCCGGGATGGGCAGCAACAGACCATGGCCGTACATCAGGTGGCTGGTCAGGTGCTGCGGCAGTTGGTCCACCGAGGTGGCCGAGAAGCGGTTGCGGGTCTTGAGCAGGCCGAGGAAGTAATTGCTGTGGGTCATCAAGCCATAGTTGTGCACGCTGGGGTTGCCCTGGTAGACCGCAACAGCATTGCGCCCATGGGCCTGCTGCACCGCCCACAGCCGCTGTGCGGCGAAGGCGAAGGCCTCATCCCAGCCAATCGCCTGCCACTGGTCACCGATGCGCCGATGAGGCTGGCGCAGGCGGTCAAGGTCTTCCTGGATGTCCTGCAGGGCGACCGCCTTCGGGCAGATATGGCCGCGGCTGAACGGATCCTGCGGATCGCCCTTGATCGAGCTGATCCGCGGCGGCCCTTCCGCCCCATGGGTAACTTCGATGTTCAGGCCACAAATGGCCTCGCACAGGTGACAGGCTCGGTGATGCAGGGTCTTGGTCATGGCCGCCTCTGCCTTGTTGTTCGCAAGGCTCGACTATGCGCCGGCCAACCGATGCCCGCCAGCGAGGTTCGCAGCGTGAATCGGACGACATCAGGCAGACGGTTCACGACAACAGGTTTGCCAAACGCGCATCGAGCCGTGTACAACCGCTGTAGCAAATAAAAAACAGCTGCTCGCCAAAGGCTTACGACACCCTTTGACACAGAGGCGCTGTTTCCCCTCTTGGTTTCAGGCGACATTTAATTATAGTATTGCGCCTTTCCCTATTCCGTCCGCCCCGTGCGGCTTACGCCGCAGGTCACTCCCGTTGTCAACAAAACCCATACGGTCGACCTGCAAAACGTTGCAGATAAGGTAGTCAATCATGAGCGCTAGGCACTTTCTCTCCCTGCTGGATTTCACCGCTGACGAATTGCTCGGCGTGATCCGTCGCGGCATCGAGCTGAAGGACCTGCGTAAACGAGGCGTGCTGTTCGAGCCGTTGAAGAACCGCGTGCTGGGGATGATCTTCGAGAAATCCTCGACCCGTACCCGAGTGTCCTTCGAAGCGGGCATGATCCAGCTTGGCGGCCAGGCGATCTTCCTGTCGCCGCGCGACACCCAACTGGGCCGCGGCGAGCCGATCGCCGACAGCGCCATCGTGCTGTCGAGCATGGTCGACGCGGTGATGATCCGTACCCACGCCCACAGCACCCTCACCGAATTCGCCGCCAACTCGAAGGTGCCGGTCATCAATGGCCTGTCCGACGAATCGCACCCCTGCCAGCTGCTGGCCGACATGCAGACCTTCTTCGAGCACCGTGGCGCGATCCAGGGCAAGACCGTGGCCTGGGTCGGCGACGGCTTCAACATGTGCAACTCCTATATCGAAGCTGCCGTGCAGTTCGATTTCCAGCTGCGCATCACTTGCCCTGAAGGCTACGAGCCCGATCCGCGCTTCCTGCAACTGGGTGGCGACCGCGTGCAGATCGTCCGCGACCCGAAGGAAGCTGTTCGCGGCGCCCACCTGGTGACCACGGATGTCTGGACTTCCATGGGCCAGGAAGAGGAAACTGCACGGCGCCTGGCGCATTTCGCGCCTTACCAGGTCACCCGCGAACTGCTCGACCTGGCGGCACCCGACGCCCTGTTCATGCATTGCCTGCCCGCCCACCGTGGCGAGGAGATCAGCCAGGACCTGCTCGACGACCCCCGTTCGGTCGCCTGGGACGAAGCTGAGAACCGCCTGCATGCGCAGAAGGCCCTTCTGGAATTCCTTGTAGAACCGGCTTACCACCACGCATGAGTCAACAGCTACTGCTCAACTTGCGCAACCTGGCCTGCGGCTATGGCGACCAGCGCATCGTCCAGAACCTCAACCTGCACCTCAACGCGGGCGACATCGGTTGCCTGCTAGGGTCCTCCGGTTGCGGCAAGACCACCACGCTGCGCGCCATCGCCGGGTTCGAGCCGGTGCACGAAGGCGAGATCCAGCTGGGCGGCGAGGTCATCTCCCGCGCCGGGTTCACCCTGGCGCCGGAGAAACGCCGGATCGGCATGGTGTTCCAGGACTACGCGCTGTTCCCCCACCTGACCGTCGCGCAGAACATCGCCTTCGGCATCGGCAAGCACCCGCACCAGGCCATGGTGATCGAGGAGATGCTCGAACTGGTCAAGCTGGCTGGCCTCGGCGGCCGTTTCCCGCACGAGCTGTCGGGCGGCCAGCAGCAACGCGTGGCCCTGGCCCGGGCGCTTGCACCGAAGCCACAGCTGCTGTTGCTTGACGAACCCTTCTCCAACCTCGACGTGGAGCTGCGCCGACGCTTGAGCCATGAGGTCCGCGACATCCTCAAGAGCCGCGGCACCAGCGCCATCCTGGTCACCCACGACCAGGAAGAAGCCTTTGCCGTCAGCGACCACGTGGGGGTGTTCAAGGAGGGGCGCCTGGAACAGTGGGACACGCCCTACAACCTCTACCACGAGCCGCAAACGCCGTTCGTCGCCAGCTTCATCGGCCAGGGTTACTTCATTCGCGGCCAGATGAGCGGCCACGAGGCAGTGACCACCGAACTCGGCGAGCTGCGCGGCAACCGGGCCTATACCATGGCGCCCGGAAGCTCGGTGGACGTGTTGTTGCGCCCCGACGATATCATCCATGCCCCCGACAGCACGCTACGGGCACAGGTCATCGGCAAAAGCTTCCTCGGCGCTTCGACCTTGTATCGCCTGCAGCTTCCCACCGGCAGCCAGCTAGAAGCGATCTTCCCCAGCCACAACGACCACTCGCTCGGCCAGGACGTCGGCATCGCCGTGGCCGCCGATCATCTCGTGCTGTTCCCGGTCCCCGGTAGCGTTGCTGCGCAGCTACCGCGCCAGGAGAACGGCGTGCGTCGCATCAGCTCGGCGCTCTGAGGTTCGACAGCATCGCGGGGCAAGCCCGCTCCCGCGCCTGTCGCAGGCGTGGGCGCGCTTGCCCTGATCGCTTTGCATCACACCCTCAAAGTACCAGAGGCCACCAGGCGGGCCTGTCCACCGATCTTCACCCGCTCCCCTTCCAGCCGGCAGAACAGCTCGCCACCGCGTGTCGAGCGCTGGAACGCGTGCAGCTGCGGTTTGCCCAGGCGTGCCGCCCAGAAAGGAATGAGCGAGCAGTGGATTGAACCGGTGACCGGATCCTCAGGGATACCGATACCCGGCGCAAAATAGCGCGACACGAAATCATGCTCTTCGCCCGGCGCCGTCACGATCACCCCCGGCCCCGGCAAGCGGGCCAGCGCCGCCATGTCCGGCCTGCAGGCGCGCACCGCCTGCTCCGAGCCGAGCACCACCAGCAGCTCGCGGGCCTGGTAAACCTCCCGAACCTCACAGCCCAGCGCTTCGGCCACCGGGACCGGCTCAGCCAGCGGCTGCGGGTCGACGCGTGGGAAGTCCAGCCACAGGCGCCCGCCCTCACGACTGACGCCCAACCGGCCGGATTGGCAGTGAAAATCCAGGTGCGATGCGTCTACGCCATAGACCTCGAACAGCACGTGGGCACTGGCCAGGGTGGCGTGGCCGCACAAGGGCACCTCGGTGCCAGGAGTGAACCAGCGGATCCGATACCCCGCGCCTTCAGCTACCACGAACGCGGTTTCGGCGAGGTTGTGCTCGGCGGCGATCTGCTGCATCAGCCTGCCGTCAAGCCACTGTTCCAGGCGGTAGACGATGGCCGGGTTGCCGGCAAAAGGGCGATCGCTGAAGGCGTCCACCTGATGATAATGCAACTGCATGCCACGACTCCTGTATTGGGCTGTCAACCGCCCGAGCATGCGACATGCCGCCAGCGGCCGACAGTGACAGCGTCGTGGATTTTCAATCAGTACAGATGTTAACCGCGGCCGATCTCGGCGAACTGTGCCTGGGTGTGGGTAGCGAGCACCGTTGCCGCCAGCTCCACTTCGAGGCCACGGCGGCCAGCGCTCACATGAATCGTTTCATGTTGTTGCGCGGTTTGGTCGATAAAAGTGCGCAGGCGCTTCTTCTGCCCCAGCGGGCTGATCCCGCCAACCAGGTAGCCCGTGGCACGCTGGGCAGCCTGCGGGTCGGCCATCTCGCACTTCTTCACGCCGGCCGCATGGGCCAACGCCTTCAGATCGAGCGTCCCGCCCACCGGCACCACCGCCACCAGCAGCTCGCCTTTTTCGCTGCTGGCAAGCAGCGTCTTGAACACCCGCAATGGGTCAAGGCCGAGCTTTTCCGCCGCTTCCAGGCCGTACGACGCAGATTTCGGATCATGTTCGTAGCTGTGCACGCGGTGCTCGGCACGCGCCTTTTTCAGCAGGTCCAGGGCGGGGGTCATCAACGGCTCCAGGCGATCATAAGTCGCTCGGTACTTTAGGGTAAATCCGCCGGGGCAGCCAGTGCACGACCCAGGCTAGAGCAGCGGCCAGGGATTCACGGCGCGGCATGGCAGTCAGAATGTGGCCATGCGTTCATTTTCGACCTTTGACATCAGCGTTTCTTGTCTATATTTTTTCGTTTATGAATAAATGGTGCACCTATAAGGTGCGCTTCCTGTACCCGCCCGGCGTCAATGGGGATCGACTCCGGGCTTTTTGCTGTCGAGCGCCCAGCGCCTCACAACAACAAGAACCGAGGTCATACATGACGACTGCTCTACGACAACCCACGCTATCTGCCCAGTGCCTGGCCGAATTCCTCGGCACTGCCCTGCTCATCTTCTTCGGTACCGGCTGTGTCGCCGCGCTCAAGGTCGCCGGTGCCAGCTTTGGCCTGTGGGAGATAAGCATCATCTGGGGGGTCGGGGTGAGCATGGCGATCTACCTCACCGCAGGCGTGTCCGGCGCGCACCTGAACCCGGCGGTCAGCATTGCGCTCGCCGTGTTCGCCGGCTTCGACAAGCGCAAGCTGCCGTTCTACATGCTCGCCCAGGTGTGCGGCGCATTCTGCGGCGCCGCGTTGGTGTACTTCCTGTACAGCAACCTGTTCTTCGATTTCGAACAAAGCCACGCCATGCTGCGTGGCAGCCAGGCCAGTCTCGAGCTGGCCTCGGTGTTCTCCACCTACCCGCATCCGGCGCTGTCCACCGGGCAGGCCTTCCTGGTCGAAGTGATCATTACCGCCATCCTGATGGCGGTGATCATGGCCCTGACCGACGACAACAATGGCCTGCCCCGCGGCGCCACCGCCCCCCTGCTGATCGGCCTGCTGATCGCCGTGATCGGTAGCGCGATGGGCCCGCTGACCGGCTTTGCGATGAACCCGGCGCGCGATTTCGGGCCTAAACTCATGACCTTCCTGGCCGGCTGGGGCGAAATCGCCTTCACCGGCGGGCGCGATATTCCGTATTTCCTGGTACCGGTGTTCGCGCCGATCCTCGGTGCCAGCCTGGGCGCGGCCCTGTACCGCGGGCTGATCGCCCGCAACTTGCCGACGACACAAGCCGTGACCCAGCAGACAGACGATAATCCTCAGGGCGACACCCAGGTTTCCTGATGCCAGCGCCGGGCCCGGACCGCAAGGCCGGCGCCCGCCACGCCCTGACCTACTCCCATATTCGTGCAAGGCCACCGACATGACCGATACCCTGGACAAGAACTACATCATCGCCCTGGACCAGGGCACCACCAGTTCGCGCGCCATCATCTTCGATCGCGACGCCAACGTGGTGGGCACCTCGCAGCGTGAGTTCGCCCAGCACTACCCACAGGCGGGCTGGGTCGAGCACGACCCGATGGAAATCTTCGCCACCCAGAGCGCGACCATGGTCGAGGCCCTGGCCCAGGCCGGCATCAGCCACGCCCAGGTCGCAGCCATCGGCATCACCAACCAGCGCGAAACCACCGTCGTCTGGGACAAGGAAACCGGGCGCCCGGTGTACAACGCCATCGTCTGGCAATGCCGGCGCAGCACCGAGATCTGCGCCCAGCTCAAGCGCGACGGCCATGAGCAGTACATCCGCGAGGCCACTGGCCTGGTCACCGACCCGTACTTCTCCGGCACCAAGCTCAAGTGGATCCTCGATAACGTCGAGGGCGTGCGTGAACGCGCCGAGCGTGGCGAGCTGCTGTTCGGCACCATCGATACCTGGCTGATCTGGAAGTTCTCCGGCGGCAAGGTGCATGTCACCGACTACACCAACGCCTCGCGCACGCTGATGTTCAACATCCACAGCCTGCAATGGGACGACAAGCTCCTCGATATCCTCGGCATCCCAAGCCAGATGCTGCCCCGGGTTCGTCCGTCGTCCGAAGTCTACGGCCATACCAAGAGCGGCATCGCCATCGCCGGTATCGCCGGCGACCAGCAATCGGCCCTGTTCGGCCAGATGTGCGTGGAGCCCGGCCAGGCCAAGAACACCTACGGTACCGGGTGCTTCCTGCTGATGAACACCGGCGACAAGGCGGTGCAGTCGTCCCATGGCCTGCTCACCACCATCGCCTGCGGCCCGCGTGGCGAAGTGGCCTACGCCCTCGAAGGCGCGGTCTTCAACGGTGGCTCCACCGTGCAGTGGCTGCGCGACGAACTGAAGATCGTCAACGACGCCTACGACACCGAATACTTCGCCAGCAAGGTCAAGGACAGCAACGGCGTTTACCTGGTGCCGGCCTTCACCGGCCTGGGCGCGCCCTACTGGGACCCGTATGCCCGGGGGGCGCTGTTCGGCCTGACCCGTGGCGTCAAGGTCGATCACATCATCCGTGCCGCCCTGGAGTCGATCGCCTACCAGACCCGCGACGTGCTCGACGCCATGCAGCAGGACTGCGGCCAGCGCCTGTCCGAACTGCGTGTGGACGGTGGCGCGGTGGCCAACAACTTCCTCATGCAGTTCCAGGCCGACATTCTCGGCACCTGCGTCGAGCGTCCGAAAATGCGCGAAACCACAGCGCTGGGCGCGGCCTACCTGGCGGGCCTGGCCTGCGGTTTCTGGAGCGGCCTGGACGAGCTGCGCGACAAGGCGATCATCGAGCGCGAGTTCAGCCCGCAACTGGACGAAACGGCCAAAGAGAAGCTGTACAAGGGCTGGCGCAAGGCTGTCGATCGCACCCGCGACTGGGAAGATCACGACGACTGATCCCACAAACATCGCGGGGCAAGTCGCAGCGGCGTACCGTCGATGCGACTTGCCCCGCGGTAAGCCTTTACGCATTAACCAGACTGGTCCTACACCACGACCTACGGCATCATTGCAGAATTTGTCCGGCTGCCCCAAAGGACCGCCCATGAATCTGCCTCCACGCCAACAACAAATCCTCGAGCTGGTCCGCGAACGCGGCTATGTCAGCATCGAGGAAATGGCGCAGCTGTTCGTCGTCACCCCACAGACCATCCGCCGCGATATCAACCAGCTCGCCGAAGCCAACCTGTTACGCCGCTACCATGGTGGCGCCGCCTACGACTCGAGCATCGAAAACACCGCCTACGCCATGCGCGCCGACCAGATGCGCGACGAGAAGCAACGCATCGCCGACGCCGTGGCCCGGCAGATTCCCGACCATGCCTCGCTGTTCATCAACATCGGCACCACCACCGAATCCATCGCCCGCGCCCTGCTCAACCACAATCACCTGAAAGTCATCACCAACAACCTGCACGTGGCGGCGATCCTGGCGGCCAAGGACGACTTCGAAGTGCTGGTGGCCGGCGGCACGGTACGCCGCGACGGTGGCGTGGTCGGCCAGGCGAGCGTCGACTTCATCAACCAGTTCAAGGTCGATTTCGCCGTGGTCGGCATCAGCGGCATCGATGAGGACGGCAGCCTGCTGGACTTCGACTACCAGGAAGTACGGGTATCCCAGGCAATCATCGCCAATGCTCGCCAGGTGCTACTGGCCGCGGACTCTAGCAAGTTCGGCCGCAATGCCATGGTTCGCCTGGGCTCGATCAGCCTGGTCGACTGCCTGGTGACCGACCAGGCGCCTTCCCCGGCCCTGACCCAGCTGCTCAACCAGTACAAGATCCGCCTCGACGTGGTTTGAGTCCAAGGGCTCGCCCCGCCCCTTGCGTACCGCTGGGTCGAGTACCGTCCCGGCGGCACTTGATCTCTGCCTTGCAAATCGACACCCTGCCTTTTCGCAAATGTTCATTTCCCTGTCATCCGATCAGTTTTTTCTATGAAGACTGACTGGCAGCCGCCTGTTCATTACGCTACTATTTTCGGAAACGAACATTGATGTTCACATTCGATGTGAACAGCCCCAGGAGGCCTTGCCCGTGTCCCAGCCCGTTTCGTCCCAGCCACCCCTCCAAGACTGCTACGACCTCGCCGTTATCGGCGGTGGCATCAATGGCGTGGGCATTGCTGCCGATGCCGCCGGGCGCGGCCTCAAGGTGTTCCTTTGCGAAAAGGACGACTTGGCCCAGCACACCTCCTCGGCCAGCAGCAAACTGATCCACGGCGGCCTGCGCTATCTGGAGCACTACGAGTTCCGCCTGGTGCGCGAAGCGCTGGCCGAACGCGAAGTACTGCTGGCCAAGGCACCGCACATCGTCAAACCCATGCGTTTTGTGCTGCCTCATCGCCCGCACCTGCGCCCGGCCTGGATGATCCGCGCCGGTTTGTTCCTTTACGATCACCTCGGCAAGCGCAAGCGCCTGGGCGCTTCGCGCAGCCTGCGCTTCGGCCCTGGCTACCCGCTAAAACCCACCATTACCCGCGGCTTCGAATATGCCGACTGCGCCGTCGATGACGCCCGCCTGGTCGTGCTCAACGCCATGGCCGCGCGCGAACACGGTGCCGACATTCTCACCCGCACCCGCTGCTTGCGGGCCGAACGTGTCGATGGCCTCTGGCAGGTAGACTTGCAACACGCCGATGGCAGCCTGCAGACCATTCGTGCGCGCGCCCTGGTCAACGCCGCCGGCCCATGGGTCGCCAGCTTCATCAAGGACGACCTCAAGCTCGACGCGCCGTACGGCATTCGCCTGATCCAGGGCAGCCACCTCATCGTGCCGCGCCTGTACGAAGGCGACCACGCCTACATCCTGCAGAACGAAGACCAACGCATCGTCTTCTGCATCCCTTACCTGGACCGTTTCACCCTGATCGGCACCACCGATCGCGAGTACAGCGGCGACCCGGCCAAGGTAGCGATCACCGAGCAGGAAACCCACTACCTGCTGAAGGTCGTCAACGAGCACTTCAACCATCAACTGAGCCAAGCCGACATCCTGCATACCTACTCCGGGGTGCGGCCGTTGTGCAACGACGAGTCGGACAACCCGTCGGCAGTGACCCGCGACTACACGCTCGCCCTCTCCGCCCCAACAGGCCAGGCGCCGCTCCTGTCAGTGTTCGGCGGCAAGCTCACCACCTACCGCAAGCTGGCCGAATCGGCCATGGCTGAACTCAAGCCCTTCTTTACCCAGATGCGCGGCAGCTGGACTGCCGACGCGCCACTGCCAGGCGCTGAAGGGATGACAACGGTGCAGGCGCTGATCGATGCCGTACTGGCACGTTGCGGTTGGTTGCCTGCCGACATCGCCAAACGCTGGGTGCTCACCTACGGCAGCCGTGTGTGGCGGCTGCTCGATGGCATCGATGGGCCCGAGGGGTTAGGACAGGCTATCGGGGCCGGGCTTTTCACCCGCGAGGTAGACTACCTGCTGAAGGAAGAGTGGGCTGAGCAAGCCGCTGACATCCTCTGGCGTCGTACCAAGCTGGGCCTGTCGCTGACCGCGCAGGAGCAGATGGCTTTGGAGGCGTATCTGCAGCAAGCCCGCAAGCTGCGTGCCAATAGCCGCGCAGCCTGACAGTGACCGTGAAGCCCTCTTAATGGTTCAAGAGGGCGTACCCGGCCAACGCTCGTGGGCTTCGCGCGCCAAACGCACCAGCAACGCCCGCTCGCTGCGTTCGTAATCAGTCCTCAGGGCTTCACAGCGTTGTAGAAACTCGCTTTCGTTGATCACTTGCTCATCGACCTGAGCCTGCACGGCCTCCATGCGCTCGTGGAGTGGTTGCAGCAACGCTTCAAATCGCTGTGCATAGGACTCCCGCGCGTATTGCTCCCAGAAAGGCCGCTGTGCCAAAGCGGTAATCAAGGCATCTGTCGTTTCATTTTGCAGCACCGTGTCCTGCGCCCGCAGCAGGTCACTGGTAGTGATGTTTGCAAAACCGGGAAAATGCATTTCGTCGATCTCGATAGGCAAGCCCAGCGGGCGGGCAAGACGCTGCCGATAGAAAAGCCTGGTCTCGATCTCATCGATGAGTGGGGCGTGCTCGGCACGCATGCGCTGCACGTGCAGCGTCGCCAGGCGGTCGACCTCGTCCAGTCGAAACAATCCGCGCCCAAGGTTCAGCAAACGGGCTTCGATCCGGTTGCCATGGGTATCTTCGACAGCACGCACTACCAGAACGCCAAGCTCCATCTGCTCCAGCAGAATCAATAACCGGTCTACACAACTGCGTCGGCCAGAGGCCTCGAGAAACAATTGTTGGCGCAACCGCTCGTGCTGCTCGCACGCGTCCAGAATCCGCCAGATACGGCTGCGATAATGCCCTGGGTGCTGTTCGAAGTCCTCGGTAATGGCGAAGTCCGCCAGAAAGCGGAACAATCCTTCCGATTCTGGTTCCCCACGCAGTGCTGTCCATATTGCCTGCTGGCGATCACGTTCGCCGTCGCCTGCACGGTTGGCCCAGTTGTCGAACAGATCGCTGTCGATTGCACGGTGGCGTGCGGACGCTGACCCCCAATGCCCCGGCGTCACACCTCGTGCCTCATCCAGCAGCAATCCGTCAGCTTCGCTCAGTGGATTGTCATGCAAGGACAACTGGTGCACCTGCAAGCGCAACTGGTGCAATTCCTGGCGCAGTGTGCGGATGTTGTTGTTACGCAAGTCCACGTGGGCACGAAACGAAATTCGCTCAGGCAACACCTCCAGGCCCGCGGCGCGCAGGTTGACTTCACGCAGATTGCCCAGGCGAGTGAGTATCGGCGCCCTTCCCAACGGGTTTTGGCTCAGGTCCAGGTACCGCAGGGCGCCACTCCCAGCCAGACGCAATTCACCGGCCTCGTCCATCACTACCCTGTTGCGGCGCAGGTTCAAATGCCGCAGACGGGGCAACCGTTCAATGCCCTGAGGAACAGCAGTCAGGCGATTGCCAGACAGGTCGAGCTCAACCAGATTGGGAAAGCGCCGAAGAAAGTCCCCATTGATTTCACCAAGGCTCAAGTCACTGAGGATCAGCCGTCGCACATGATCAAAGCTCACCCCCTCCGGTAAATTGGGCAGGGTACCGACACGCTCTCCGGTGATGATCAGCGCGTAGTCCCCGGCCTCGTCGGTAATCTTGCGCCGCCAACTGCGCCTTACGGCGGTGGCGACCCGGCGGCGGCGTAGCGCGTCCAGCGGGTTACTGGCGTCCCTGCGCCACTGGCGCAGGCCCTGACGCAGGCGCGTGAGCTGATCCATGAGCTGGCTATAGTGCTCCCACAACCCGACTCGCCGCTCCATGAGGTCGAGCAGATAGGCTTGCAGTTCTCCGTCAGTCATTGTCGGAAACACTTGGTGAATACCCCGACCGATCGCACGCCGGCTGCTCTCGCCTCGCCCACTCAAGACATAACCGAGACGCCCATCCCCCAAACGGCTCGGGGGGCGCAGGCCAACGCCCAGCCGGGGCATGCCACAGAGCTCGGCCGCCTGGGTACGGTCACCGGCAGCGGCCTCGATCAGCAACGTGCCCAAGGCGTCAGGACTGGCCGCGGCGTCGCCAAGATCGGCTGTCTGCGTCTCATCCAGCGCAGCCAACAGTGCCGCAAGATATGAACCGGACGTGGCTTGGCCGACGTAGTGGTAGCCGTCGCTGCGGCGCACGATACACCGTACGTCCTCTGCAGCCTCGGCGCCGATGCCAGTCAGATACCGGCCATCAGGGCTACTGTCGCGCACTTCTATGCGCAAGGTGTCCGGCCACTTCACTTGACGCTTCAGCAAACCCAAGGCCAGGCGTTCGGTGTCGGGATTGACGCAGCGCGGCAGACGCAAACCGGCGCATGCCCTGTCCAGACGGCTCTCGCGCAGTGACCACCGTGCGCGCTCGGCCACCGCCAAAGGGATCCGCTGCGTGGCGCTGAGCGTATCGAGCTGCGCCCCGCTGCAGTGCTTGAGCAGCTCATGCGTACAGCGAGCCGACAGGCCCGGAAAAGTGTGCTGCACCAGCCGCTCGATGCCGTTGGGCCGCACTTGCCGAGCAGCGACGTGCTGCGCCAGTTGCGGTGCGCTGAAGTCCGGATTGCGCTCATGTGCCTGATAGAGCTCCAAGGCATCGAGCAACCGTGCAGGTGCGCCCGTGTGTTCGACGTGCAAACGGCGAATCTGTGCTTCACTCAGCCCTGTCACCTGCAGCAGGTAGTCGCATGCCTGCGCCGGTAGTTGTGCCAGCGGTGTACTCAAGCGGCGTACCAGATTGGCCCGCCCTTCCCAGCCCTGGGGAGCTTCGAGTTCATGGCGCCAGCCGCCGGCTCCGTCCTGTTCGATCAGCGGCCGGTAGGCACTGGGACGATCAGGATGCAGGATCCTGGAGCGGCCATCCTGAGGATCCTCCATCACCCTGTAACGCCCCTCATTGAGGTGCCAGAGCCATTCCTGCGCGCCGACACCACGCACCGGTTGGGTATCGTAACCTGGCAGGTCCGTGGCCATGAGCTTGACCTTGCCAGCAGCGTGGCATACCGGCGCCAATTCATCCACGAAGGCCACACGCTCCAGGGCGCGCACGGCAATTTTGCTGCCAGCGGCGATCATCCCGCCTACCACAACGTTTTCGGCAACGTTGAACAGGTGGTTCAACGCCCCTTCGCGATCCCCCATGCGCCAATCTTCGTACCCTTCATACGCTTCATCAGCCAGCTGTACCGCGTTGGCCACCAGCAACACTTCACCCAGCACCGGCACGAAGAACCCCACCACGTTCAGCAAGTCCATACCCAGCTCTTTGTAGCCCTGCATGCGCGCTTCGCGGTCTTCGTCATCCTCGACATCGGTGGGCACGGCGAGCACTTTGGCGTCATCCCTGATCTTGGCGATGAATTGCCGGCGCAGGTGGGCAAACGGCGCATCAGTGATCGCTGCGCAACGGGCGTCAAGTTCTACCCCAGCGGCCTGTGCCTGTGCGACCCGTTCGTTCAATACACGATAAAAATTGACCCGCTCTCGCTCGCTAATGAAGCGTGCGAAAAAGCGACGATATGCCGGCTTGAGAAAGCGCTTTCCGAGGTAGGTGTCGAGGGCGTTCCAGCTGGCATGGCCGGAGACAGGCGCAAGCGGGTCACCGGGTATCCAAAGCACCACCGACTCGACTGCACCATCCGTCGAGGGACGCACTTCCAGCGTCAGCACACCTTGAATCGGGCGGCCCAGCAGGTACAGCTGTCGGGGTACAACAGTACCAACCCGCGCAGGCACCACCGGCTTTTCGGCAACAAGCGGCAACAACAACCAATATGTGCGCTCGTCAATTTCGCCTTTGAACACAGCGATCCGCATCGCCACCTCGAAATTGGCCCTGAAACTCGCCTCGAACTGCCCGTGCAAGCGAGCGGTGGCCTGGCCCGGCTCATCCTGGGGGCCATCTTCAGGCTGCAGATGGTGGGTGAGCAACGCCTGGTACTTGCCACCGGCATCGATTTCACGACACGCGGAGGCAAACGCATGGAAGCTCATTGGCAGGCGTTTGCCGTCGCCATCGACCAGTTCACCTTTGAGCATCAGCGCGGGGCGCGTTTCCTTGCGATGATAATTATGCAGCGCCGCCGCCAGCAAAGAGCGCCTGGAGCGGCGAACATAGGTTGGCCGCAGCAGAGCAGGCGAAGCGCTGGGCAGCAACAACCGCTTCGAGATCCGCACCTTGCAGCTGTTCACATCCGGGTTGCTGATGCCGCTGTTGCGCAGTTTCGTTGTGAGCAACGCTGCTGTGTAGGCCTGCAGAGAAGGGATGGCCTGGAGGATCGGGCCAAGCCGAGCATTGCAGTTCGCCTGTCGGCGCAGGGCGTTACGTAACGCATCGAGCCTTTCCGGTTGCGCGTGGTCGACTAGCCATCGGGGCAGGTTCTGGGCAATCAGGCTATCGATGGAGCCTTTCGGGGGCTGGTGCGGTGACATCTGCGGAGCTCTCCAGGCAAAGAGGACAGCTCACTACGCCCAAGCATGTACCGGGCACTGCCTAGTTACCGCATGCACACACGCAAGGTGTTGTAGCGCAATGCGTTCGGACAACCGAACGGGAAAGCAGCATTCATTCGGCAAAACGAACGCTACTGGGATCTCTAGACTGTCAAGCGCGAGCAATACACGTGGTTTAAGGTCGACAGCATGGCTTGGCACGAGTCATGCTCTACACTTGGAAGCCGAATGCACACCGCTTCATGCTGTATTCGTTGAACGAAAGAGTCCGCCAACGGCTCCATAAAAAAAACAAACACGTCGAGGAAAATTTGATGCGTATCGTTCGTCAATTGCTGGGCGCCGCCATCGCGGCTGCAGTCATCGCATCGCCGGTCATGGCTGAAGAGCTGACCGGTACTCTGAAGAAGATCAAGGATTCGGGCACCATCACCCTGGGCCACCGTGACTCTTCCATTCCGTTCTCCTACCTGGCCGGCAGCACCACACCGGTCGGTTACTCCCACGACATCCAGCTGGCCGTCGTCGAAGCCCTGAAAAAGCAACTGGGCACCGACATCAAGGTCAGGTACAACCTGGTAACCTCGCAAACCCGCATCCCGCTGGTGCAGAACGGCACCGTGGACCTTGAGTGCGGCTCCACCACCAACAACGTCGAGCGCCAGCAGCAAGTCGGCTTCTCGGTAGGCATCTTCGAAGTCGGCACACGCCTGCTGACCAAGGTCAAGGATGGTCAACCGTCCTATAAAGACTTCCAGGACCTGGCCGGCAAGAACGTGGTGACCACCGCCGGGACCACCTCCGAGCGCATCCTCAAGGCGATGAACGCCGACAAGCAGATGAAGATGAACGTGATCTCCGCCAAGGACCACGGCGAAGCCTTCAACATGCTCGAAGGCGGCCGCGCCGTGGCCTTCATGATGGACGACGCCCTGCTGGCCGGTGAAATGGCCAAGGCCAAAAAGCCTGGCGACTGGGTCATCACCGGCACGCCACAGTCGTACGAAATCTACGGCTGCATGGTGCGCAAGGAGGATGCTGCGTTCAAGAAAGCGGTCGACGAAGCCATCGTCGCCTACTTCAAGTCGGGTGAAGTCAACAAGAGCTACGACAAGTGGTTCCAGCAGCCAATTCCGCCAAAGGGCCTGAACCTGCAGTTCCCGATGAGCGACGAGCTGAAGAAGCTGATCGCCGAGCCGACCGACAAGGCAGCGGACGAGAAGAAGTCCTGATCTCCGGCAAATAGTGGCCTGAAGCGCATCCGCGCGAATCCATCCGACAGGCCACTTAGTTAGTGTCTAACCTTTACATCCGAGGGCGTCGAACGCCCCCGGATGTATCGAGGTGCCCGTGAAACAACCGTCTGAGGGGAAATCCCGATGAATTACAACTGGGACTGGGGCGTGTTCTTCAAGTCCACCGGCGTGGGCAGCGAAACCTATCTGGACTGGTACATCACCGGCCTGGGCTGGACCATCACCATCGCCATCACCGCCTGGATCATCGCCTTGCTGCTGGGCTCGCTGCTCGGCGTGATGCGTACCGTACCCAATCGTCTGGTGTCAGGGATCGCCACCGCCTACGTCGAGCTGTTCCGCAATGTGCCGCTGCTGGTGCAGCTGTTCATCTGGTACTTCCTGGTGCCGGACCTGCTGCCCGAAGGCTTGCAGGAGTGGTTCAAGCAGGACCTCAACCCGACCACCTCGGCGCTGATCAGCGTGGTCATCTGCCTGGGCCTGTTCACCGCCGCCCGTGTCTGCGAGCAGGTGCGTACCGGCATCCAGGCGCTGCCCCGCGGCCAGGAGTCGGCCGGGCGCGCGATGGGCTTCAGCCTGCCGCAAATCTACATGAACGTGCTGCTGCCCCAGGCCTACCGGATCATCATTCCGCCGCTCACTTCGGAATTCCTGAACGTTTTCAAGAACTCCTCGGTGGCCTCGCTGATCGGCCTGATGGAGCTGCTGGCGCAGACCAAGCAGACCGCCGAGTTTTCCGCCAACCTGTTCGAGGCGTTCACCCTGGCTACGCTGATCTACTTCACCCTGAACATGGGCCTGATGCTGCTCATGCGCATGGTCGAGAAGAAAGTCGCCGTGCCTGGCCTGATTTCCGTGGGGGGCAAGTAAATGGAAATGGATTTCAGCGAAATCATCCCCGCGCTGCCCGCTCTGTGGGACGGCATGCTGCTGACCCTGCAACTGATGGTCATGGGCGTGGTTGGCGGTATCGCCCTGGGTACCGTCCTGGCCCTGATGCGGCTGTCGTCGAGCAAGCTGCTGGCCAACGTCGCCGGCGCCTACGTCAACTACTTCCGCTCCATCCCGCTGCTGCTGGTGATCACCTGGTTCTACCTGGCGGTGCCTTTCGTGCTGCGCTGGATTACCGGTGAAGACACCCCCGTGGGCGCGTTCACCTCTTGCGTGGTGGCGTTCATGATGTTCGAGGCGGCGTACTTCTGCGAAATCGTGCGTGCCGGCGTGCAGTCGATCTCCAAGGGCCAGATGGGCGCCGCGCAAGCGCTGGGCATGAGCTACGGCCAGTGCATGCGCCTGATCATCCTGCCCCAGGCGTTTCGCAAGATGACCCCGCTGCTGCTGCAACAGAGCATCATCCTGTTCCAGGACACCTCGCTGGTCTACACCGTCGGCCTGATCGACTTCCTCAACTCGGCCCGCGCCAACGGCGACATCATCGGGCGCTCCCACGAGTTCCTGATCTTCGCCGGTGTCGTCTACTTCCTCATCAGCTTCTCCGCTTCCTGGCTGGTCAAGCGCCTGCAAAAAAGGATCGCCGTATGATTTCCATCAAGAACGTCAACAAGTGGTACGGGGACTTCCAGGTACTGACCGACTGCAGCACCGAGGTCAAGAAAGGTGAAGTGGTGGTTGTGTGCGGCCCGTCCGGCTCGGGCAAGTCGACGCTGATCAAGTGCGTCAACGCCCTTGAACCGTTCCAGAAGGGCGACATCGTGGTCGACGGCACCTCCATCGCAGACCCGAAGACCAACCTGCCCAAGCTGCGCTCGCGGGTGGGCATGGTATTCCAGCACTTCGAGCTGTTCCCGCACCTGTCGATCACCGAGAACCTGACCATCGCCCAGCGCAAGGTGCTCGGTCGTAGTGAGGCGGAAGCCACCAAGAAGGGCCTTGCCCTGCTCGACCGCGTCGGCCTCGGCGCCCACGCCAAGAAACACCCCGGCCAGCTGTCCGGCGGCCAGCAGCAGCGCGTGGCGATCGCCCGCGCCCTGTCGATGGACCCGATCGTCATGCTGTTCGACGAACCGACCTCGGCACTGGACCCGGAAATGGTCAACGAAGTGCTGGACGTGATGGTCGAACTCGCCCACGAAGGCATGACCATGATGTGCGTGACCCACGAGATGGGCTTCGCCCGCAAGGTCGCCAACCGGGTGATCTTCATGGACAAGGGCAACATCATCGAGGACTGCCAGAAGGAAGACTTCTTCGGCAACCCCGAAGGCCGCCACGAGCGTACCCAGCACTTCCTCAGCAAGATCCTGCAACACTAAGTCGGCCACAGTGACGCTGCCCGGCCACCTGCCGGGCAGCGGAAGCTGGTCGTGACAAGGCCACTGTGATGAAATGCGACCCTTCGCTCCTTCGCCCCGCCCAGCCCACCGTGAAAACCCGCCTGATTCGCCAATTGCTCCTCCCCCCCCTGGTCATCCTGTTGATGGTCGGTTTAGGGATGGCTGGCTTCCTGATCAGCGAAAGCAACGGTATCCGCACGCTCAGTGAAAACGGCGAGCGCCAGCTGGAGCTGCATGCGCGCACCGTCGAAAGCGAAATAAGCAAGTACACCTACCTGCCCAGCCTGCTCGAGCTGGAAGACAGTGTCTCGCGCCTGCTCACCGACCCCGATGCCGGTGACCGCCAGGCCGTCAACGAATACCTCGAAGGTCTGAACCGGCGCAGCCGCAGCCGGGCGATCTTCGTCCTCGATACCAATGGCCGGGTCCAGGCCACCAGCAACTGGCGCGACGCCGACTCTTTCCTCGGCGAGGACCTGGCATTCCGCGCCTACTTCCAGGTCGCCGTGCGCGGCGAACCCGGGCGGTTCTACGGTATCGGCAGCACCACCGGCGAGGCCGGCTACTACCTGGCCCACGGCCTGGAGGAACACGGCAAGATCATCGGCGTGGCCGTGATCAAGGTGCGCCTCGACACCCTCGAGGAGCGCTGGCAGCGTGCCCGCCTGGAGGCTTTTGTCAGCGACGAGAACGGCATCATCATCCTTTCCAGCGACCCGTCCCGGCGCTTGAAATCGGTGCGCCCGCTTAACCCACAGATCAAGGAGCGCCTGGCGCGCAGCCTGCAGTACTACTGGTGGCCGCTCAACGAGCTGCAGCCGCTGGCCCGGGAAACCCTCGCCGATGGCGTGGAGAAGCTGACCTTTCCGGCCAACAGCGAGACCGAGCACGGCAAGCAGCGCGACGTCTCCTACCTGGCCCAGACCCGCCGCCTGGCCGACACGCCCTGGCACTTCACCCTGCTCACCCCCCTGCAGGACCTGCGCCGCGAGTCGATGGTGCAGGGCATTCTGGTCGGGGTGGCTTTCGCCCTGCTGGCGATCCTGGCCATCGCCTGGAATGAGCGACGCAAGGTGATCGCCACCCGCCTGGCGGCACGCGAGGCACTGGAAGAGGCCAACAGCCAGCTGGAGCGCAAGATCACCGAGCGCACTGCCGACCTGCGCGCCAGCAACGAACGCCTCAAGGGCCAGATCCGTGAGCGCCGCCATGCCGAACAGACCTTGCGCCACGCCCAGGACGAGCTGGTCCAGGCCGGCAAGCTGGCGGCCATCGGCCAGATGTCCACCAGCATCGCCCACGAACTCAACCAGCCGCTGGCGGCGTTGCGCACCCTGTCCGGCAACACGGTACGCTTCCTCGAGCGTGGCGCGCTGGAAACCGCCAGCACCAACCTGCGCACCATGAACGACCTGATCGATCGCATGGGCCGCATCACCGCGAGCCTGCGCTCGTTCGCCCGACGCGGCGACGACAGCGGCCAGGCGTCTCTGGAAAAGGCCGTGGAAGCCACGTTGCAAGTGCTGGCCAACCGCATCAGTGCCTGCCACCTGCAACTACACCGCCAGTTCGATGACCCGCTGCTGGCCATCGACCAGACCCGCCTGGAACAGATCCTGGTCAACCTGATCGGCAACGCCCTCGACGCCATGGCCACCCAGCCCTTGCCGCAACTGTGGCTCGAAGGCGAAACACAGGGCGACAAGTACCGCCTGCGGGTGCTCGACAATGGCCACGGCATCGACGCCGAGGCGCGAAAGCACCTGTTCGAACCCTTCTTCACCACCAAACCGGGCGAGCATGGTCTGGGCCTGGGCCTGACCTTGTCGGCAAGCCTTGCCACCGCGGCCAAGGGTACACTGAGCGTCGAACACCCCAGCGGTGGCGGCACCGCGTTCGTCCTTGCCCTGCCCCTGGTCACGCCCCCTAGCGAATTGGCTGAGCCTCTATGAATCAAGCACCTCTCACCGTCCTGATCGTCGAAGACGACCCGCACGTGCTGCTCGGCTGCCAGCAGGCGCTGGCCCTGGAAGATATCGCCTGTGAAGGCGTCGGCAGCGCCGAACAGGCCCTCGAGCGCATCGGCGACGACTTCGCCGGCATCGTCGTCAGCGATATTCGCCTGCCGGGCATCGATGGCCTGGAGCTGCTAAACCGCCTCAAGGCCCGCGACCGCAGCCTGCCGGTGGTGCTGATCACCGGCCACGGCGATATCGACATGGCGGTCGGCGCCATGCGCAACGGCGCCTACGATTTCATGGAAAAGCCCTTCTCGCCGGAGCGCCTGGTCGATGTGGTGCGCCGCGCCCTGGAGCAACGCGGGTTGTCCCGCGAAGTGTTCGCGCTGCGCCGCCAGCTGGCCGAACAGAGCAGCCTGGAAGGTCGCATCATCGGCCGCTCGCCGGCCATGGAACATCTGCGCGAGCTGATCGCCAACGTCGGCGACACCTCGGCCAACGTGCTGATCGAAGGTGAAACCGGCACCGGCAAGGAACTGGTCGCCCGTTGCCTGCACGACTTCAGCCGACGCCAGGGCCAACCCTTCGTGGCGTTGAACTGCGGCGGCCTGCCGGAGAACCTGTTTGAAAGCGAGATCTTCGGCCACGAAGCCAACGCCTTCACTGGCGCGGGCAAGCGCCGCATCGGCAAGATCGAGCACGCCAACGGGGGGACGCTGTTCCTCGACGAGGTCGAGAGCATGCCGATCAACCTGCAGATCAAGCTGCTGCGCGTGCTACAGGAGCGCACCCTGGAGCGCCTGGGCTCGAACCAGAGCATCCCGGTGGACTGCCGGGTGATCGCCGCAACCAAGGCCGACCTCGCCACCCTGGGCCAGAACGGCCAGTTCCGCAGCGACCTGTACTACCGCCTCAACGTCGTCACCCTCGAGCTGCCACCGCTGCGCGAGCGTCGCGAAGACATCCTGCAGCTGTTCGAACACTTCCTGCAGCAGTCGGCCTTACGCTTCGACCGCGAAGCACCGACCCTCGACAGCCAGACCCTGTCGCAGCTCATGGCCCATGACTGGCCAGGCAACGTGCGCGAGTTGCGCAACGTCGCCGAGCGCCATGCCCTGGGCCTGCCCGCATTCAAGAAGGGCACCAGTGCCGGCGCCAGCCAGGGGCTTGGCTTCGCCGAAGCGGTGGAGGCATTCGAGCGCAACCTGCTCAGCGATGCTCTGCAACGCACAGGCGGCAACCTCAGCCAAGCCAGCCAGGAGCTGGGCATGGCCAAGACCACGCTGTTCGACAAAGTGAAGAAATACGGCCTCGGCTGACCTGCAACCCAAACCTGGAAAGACAACGTGGACTTGGTATTCAAAGCGGGCCTTGGCGCCGGCGTGGTGGTGCTCCTGGCGATTCTGTCGAAAACCCGTAACTACTACATCGCCGGACTGGTGCCGCTGTTCCCCACCTTCGCCCTGATTGCCCACTACATCGTCGGCAAGGGCCGCTCACTGGCGGATCTGAAGACCACCATCCTGTTCGGGATGTGGTCAATCATTCCCTATTTCGTGTACCTGGCCACGCTGTACCTGCTGGTCGAGCGCATGCGCCTGGAGGCCTCGCTGGCCTTGGCCACGGTGGCCTGGCTGGTGGCGGCCACCGTGCTGGTGACCCTGTGGGTGCGGATGCACTGAAGCCATCGTGATTCGCTCTAAAGCCCGGCGATATGCGTATCCTGCCGGTTCGACTGCAGGTAAGGCAGTACCGCCCCCAGCAGCGGCGCCTTGAACGGCTCCTGGAACCGGTGCGCCAGCCCCGGAATCAGCCGCAACTGGCTACCCTGGATGTGCGCCGCCAGATGCACCCCATGCATCACCGGCAACAACGGGTCGGCCGTTCCATGCACCACCAATGTCGGCACCCGCAGTTGGTTCAGCAACTCGACCCTGCTGGGTTCGGCGAGGATCGCCATGATCTGGCGTTTCACACCCTCCGGATTGAACGCCCGGTCATAGGCCAAGGCGGCCTGCTCGATCAGGGTAGCGCGGTCATCATGGACCTCGGGGCTGCCTAACGCCGCCAGCAAGTCGGCTTGCTGCTCGATGGCCACCTCACGACTCGGTGCACTGCGCCGCGCCAGCAGTTGTACCAGGGCCGGGGCCGGGGCTGGCAGGCCAACGGCGCCCGAACTGGACATAACCAGTGTCAGGCTGCGTACCCGCTGCGGCGCCATCGCGGCTATATGCTGGGCGATCATGCCGCCCATGCTCACCCCCAGCACGTGAAACTGGCGAACCTCGAGCGCATCCATGAGGCGTACGCCATCATTGGCCATGTCCGACAGGCTGTAGGGTGCAGAAACCGGCAACCCCAGCTTGTAGCGCAGCAATTCGAGGGTCAGGCTCGCCGAAGCCGGCATTTGGTTCCAGCGCGACAGGCCGACATCGCGGTTGTCGTAGCGGATCACCCGAAAGCCCTGGCGACACAAGGCCTCGACCACATCATCCGGCCAGTGGATCAATTGCCCGCCCAGGCCCATCACCAACAGAAGCACAGGATCGCGGGGCGCCCCGACACTCTGGTAGACCAGGCTCAACTCACCCAGCTCGGCCCGTTGCACAGGCACATGGACGTCACAACGGCTCTCGGCAAAGCTCGCCGGCCCGACCAGTAAAAAGAAGAAAAATAAAAACGCCCGCATGAAAGAAACACCAGAATGCAGATCCCCAATTGAGCGCGAGTCTGATGAATCTCTTGCCAGCGCGCTGCCACAAAACAGTGACAGTTTGATGAATCCTGCCGAATGGCGAGATACGATAATTAACTACGACCCAGCAAGCGCCCCCCTTTCCTTCAATGGCGTTGCCGTATCCGGCAACTCTCAAGAAGGATCGACCGATGCACGAGCTGACACGCCCCCTCCCTCCCTTTGCCCTTAAGCCCCTGCCACTGGACGCCGTGCCGCCGGACGTCCCGGTTGTTCATCGAGCACGTAAAGCGTGCGAAGACCAGCGACGGACATTCGATACACTGCTGCGCCAGGCGCCCGGCGTTCGCCAGATCATTGGCACTTGGTTGAAAGAAACACTGTCCATCGCCCCCGGGCAAGTCGACCTGGTGCTTGAAAGTGCGCAGCAACCACAAAGTATCAATCTCGTTGCGTTGACTGCCTGGGCCCGACATCACGCCACACATCCCACGATTGACCGTTGCGCACGCATCACCGGCAACCTTGGAGCGCTGCCCCGGCCACCCAGCAAATTAGTGGCACATCTGGCAACTCTGAATCTCCCCAGCCTCGTTCGGCAGTGCTGGAGCCGCTACTGGGGGGAACGGGCTGCGGGAACGCCCATGAGTCGAAAGGAACAGGCACGCGCACAGTACCGACGCCATTTCGAGTCCACCGTCGATATCGCGTTCGCCATTGATCCCTCCGCGGCGGCGCTCCATCCAGTGCTAGGTGCCATGGACAATCCGCAGTGGCTGCGGATCGATCATCGCCAACTGTTTATCGAAACACCCGCCTGCGAGCCAGGAGCGCTGATCTTCAGCATCGAAGGCGAAGCGGCGCTGACCGTCTACTCCCCCGGTAGCAGCGAAACCCTCAGTTACCACGTGTCACGCCAGGCTCTGGAGTCCAAGCTCGGGCATACCACCTACAACGCACTGGACTCGATCGACAAAGGTTTCGATACCCTCTTCGATAATCTGGAGAGCCGCCTGCTGGCAACGCTCGACCACGACCCCGGCGAAAGCCTTGGCAACGCAGCCACAGCATTGGCGCTGGCTGATCAACTGTATAGCGACTGGCGCCATCCAACGGTTTTCGCCATGCCGTTTGCCCTTGAATCCGCAGAGGACGACGATCCCTGCGACCACTCACTGTTCGAGCTGGCCCCCTTTGGCATTGAGGCACAATGGTCAAGGCGCGTGCAGTTGGTCGCTCTACAACTGGAAAAGTTGGCAGAGCTTTCCCAGCAAGACCTTGAGGAATACCAGCGCCAACAAGGTGTTCTGCTCAAGGCGCGTGAGGCCGCCCAGCCCCAGATAGAGGCCATCCTGGCCTCGGCGAAATGGCACTCCGACGCTCGCCCGGTCACAGCCCCACCCGCTTTGTTGGCGGCTCACGGCCAAGCCCTGCTGGCCCATGCCCGAATGAAACGGTTGCTGGGCGAACTGGCGCCTGACGTACTCGCGTTGGTTGAATCACTGTTCAACCCGCAGGACGACAGCGCGCTGACGGCTTCACCCGTATTGCGCTCGGCCCCAAGAGCCCCGTCAGGCAGCCCTCGCGAACAGGTGCTGCACGACGTTGTTGTCATCGCCAGGCGCACGCTCCTGGACACTCCCGATACCCGCCAACCCTTCGCCATTTACTGGCTCGGTGGGCACGGAGGGCTGTTGCAGTGCAACGACCAGGGCGTACTCGCTCGTTATCTGTTCCAACATGGCACAGAGCTGTCGCTTCGCTTCGAGCCTATCGTCGGCGACAGCCTTGCCTACGCACTCGACACGCAACTGACGCATGCGCGCCAAGCCTGGCAGACACTGCAGAACGAGAAAGGGCTCGACGCCGCGGCCGCTGAACTACCGCAGGCAAGACAGTCCCTGGGCCAACACCTGCAGGTGTCCTGGCAGGGCACGCGGGAGGCGGCGCTCTCCCACCTGAAAGAGGAGCAACAGCTTACAAGCAGGTTAGGCAGCTCACCCACCGCCTTCGCCAAGATGACCGAAGAGGTGCGCACCTCTTTCAAGACCATGGCCAATGACTACTTGGCAGCCTTGCGCGACAGCCAGGCGCTGATGGAACGCGACCTGCCGGAGCGCGAGGCGTTCTGCCAGAAATGGGTGTCGAAAACCCTGATACAGGATTTCGATGGTTTCGACGGTGGCCGGATTCTTCTGCAACTCCCGCTATCGACAAGCTGGCGCAATCATCCGGTCGTCGGCAGTGGCGCTCCAGGAACACCGACCCGGCCAGTGCTGACCGCAAGCCTTGAGACCGAGGAGGTCACGCTGGAAAGCCTGCTGTTGCAAAACATCGACAGCACCATGCTGGAACGCCTGAATTTCGTCAAACCCAAGCGCGCCGATGGGCAGCCGCCAGGGCAGTCCATCGAGAAAGGCCTCGATCGCAAATACTTGCAAGGCCTGGCACACCGCCTGGACCTCGCTGGGCGCTACGAATCGGCGCTCCATGCCGCATTCAGCGACCCCACTGAGTCGGAATATGCCCATGCCTACCGCCGAGAGTGCCTGATCGCCCCTCACCGTTTGATGCTGAAGTTGCAAAACCTGCTGTATCACCAGCGAGGGGACTTGGATAGCGTCGGTCACGCGATCCTTTGCGTGGCAATCGATGCCGACAGCCGATCGGCCTTCCAGGCCGACGGCCATGACATTCAATTGTTGCCCGCCCAGTTGACGGCTGGCGGCAAGGATACCGACGAGCAATCCACGACACTGTCGGGGGTGACGTTCATTGAGGACCGCGCCAGCAAGGTCACCTTGCTCTATCGTCCCGATCACCCGACCCACGGGCTGCGCCAGTACGACAGTCTCGAACAAGCGCGGCTGGCGCTGTTCGATGAACGCGACGACTACCTCGTCAGCCGGGCACTGAGCGGAAACCCTGGCGCCCATCGCACACGGCTGCGCGAAGCGCGCATTCGCCATTTCGACCGCATGATAGGAGTAGGTACCGCCTGGCCCGCCACCACCTCACTGGCCGCCCACCTGCTCGAGGCCCATCGAGGGCGCCTGGTGATGGAACATCGCGCGACGTCGCGCTCCAACCTGGACCTGTTCTTCGAGCATTTGGCCGGGCAGAGCGCTGGCGTGCTGATAGGGTTCAAGATCGCCCTGGGGGCGATCCCGTTCCTGGGGCTGCCGATCAGCGCCTACGACGCATTCGTCAGTGCCACCGAGGTGGTGAAAGCGCTTTCCAAAGGCTCGCCCAGTGACGTCCTGCAAGCTATCAACGACTTGATCGTCTCGCTGGTCGATGTCGCAATGGACGCTCTCGGTGTCGGTATTGGCCTCAATACCGCATCCCTGCGTCGAGCGGCCAGGATGCGTCGTATCCATGGACAGGGTGAAGGGACCGTACACCTGCGCCAGGATTCATCGCCCCAACGCAGCCTCGACCGCTTCACCGGGCTGGAGTATGAGCAGCCACTGTCACTGGAGGGACTGCAACCGGCCACCCATGGCAAATACCGAGGCATCTATCGGCATACCGAAGGCAACTTCATCCGGGTCGGCAAGCAAACCTACAAAGTGAGCTGGGACACGACCGCCCACACCTGGCAGTTGGATGGCAACACCCGCCACAAGTGGAAACGCGCCATTGCTCAAGACGAGCACGGCCAGTGGGATACGCACTTCGCGCTCTATGGTGTACACCGCCAGGGGGCAGGCAGCGGTGGCGGACAAGCCCTAGTGCGTGTCGCCGATACGCTCGAACCACTCTGGCCCGCGGCGATACGCGAACGCTTGCCACGCTGGTGGCGAGACCACGCCTATCGCCAGCACAACCGTTTGCGCGACAGCATTAGCCGCGACCTAGTGTTACTGCAACCTCGTGCCAACGAGCTCAATCAGCAAATGAAGCGCGCCTTGGAACAACAAGGAAAGCTCGACGCGCCACTGAAGGCTTCGCTGAAAAGCACCCTCGCCGACGCAGAACGCATCCACCGTGATTGCCAGGCATTCCAGCAGGTTGCCGCCGGGCGGATTCGCAAAAGGGCGCAAGATCAGGCGAACGACCTGGCCATACTCATTTGCAATGGTCGTCAACGCCTCAGCAGAGAAGCCGGTACCCAACTCACCCTCGCGATGGATGAAGTAGATAATCTCAAGCTACGTCTTCAGCAAAAATCCGACAAACTCGCGACGGACCTCGACGACGAGCAGTTCCTGATCATCGCCCAGCAGTTGTCCTCGCTGAGGGTCAACATGAACCAGGCCCGACTAAACGCACTGGCGGCTGTAGACGATATCCGCGAGCAAGTCACCCATCTACGAACCTGGCGCAAGCAGGTACGACAGGTGGGCGAACATCGGGACATGCTGAACACCATCGACGGCACCCTGAGCGCTTTCACCGATCCTGTCCTGAACTACATGGCTGTCGGCCAACTGACTGCGTTGTTGGTCAAACCGGGTCAGGCCTTGAGCGGCGCCGGCATCCATCTGCAATTGTTGATGAAAGAACCGCGAGCAACACTGGACCGCGCACTGTATGCCCTGCATCAGCTGGGTGAAACAAAAGCCTCCGCCGTACAACGTGTCGCCATCATGACGACGTCGCTACAGCACTCCGAACGTTTTCGTCATCAGTTGAAATATTGGCTCGATAGCTATGCTCCGTGTATCGAACCCGCTGCCGCGCAGCGCCTGGAGACATCATTGACGGCCTATGAAGCGCATTTCAAAGGGCTGCTGCTCAATAAAACCAAGCCAGCGCCGCTGTCCAGCAAGAAAGGTACCCAACAGCCCCGCGTCTTCGAGACCACCGACAACCGCCTGCTGGTCGGTGAGCCAGACCAGCATAGCCCCAACGTGTACCGCATCACCGGGGTCAACGGGCGGACCGAAATCTATCTTCAGGATCGCTCGGGAAAATTCACCCTGACCAACCCGGACACCGCTCCCAGCGTTGGCCGTACCGTATCCCTGAAGGAGCTGCATACCGAGGCCAGGCGTCAGCTGGACGAACTGCAAGCGTATCGAGGCAAGGTGCAGCAGTACGCCAATCAAGGCATGGAAGGTGCGAGTCTTGACGATCTCATGCAGTTCAAGGCTACCGACCTGGAAAACCTGGCCTCGCGAATCGCTGAGCAGGCGAGCGACGACAGCCTGGTGCAACGGTTGCGCGACATGGCACGGGAGTCGACGCGGCATGGCAAGGCACTGCGCGTCAGCTACATCATGGGTACTCACCAACCGAATGGCGGGCAGCTTGATTATTTGCACGAAGCGGGCCTGGTCCGGATCGAGAAGGAGGGCGCACTGGTAGAGCTGCGAAAAACCAGCGAGGGCCGCAGGGACTTCCTGCAGGAGTTCGTGGTACTCGATACCCGTGAAACCCCGCCACGTCCACTGTGGTATGCCCACTTCCATTTCAACAAGGCCAATCCCTCCTTCGACGATTTCGTCAAGGCGCACTTGAAGACCGTCCCTCAACGGCGCCTTGGGCGGGAATGGCAGGACAGCCACGTCGAGCAGATCTGGCGCGGTGAACTGACGCGTGTCATCGCTCGCAAGCACTTCACGGCATTGTTCTGATCGACCGCGAGGGGCCCGGCCCAGGCCCCTCGCGCCATACATCGACAGACACCATCAACATGAGGGAAACTCAACATTTCTGAGCAGTCTGCGCCCGAATATCGTTGGAGTTTCACCGTGCTGGAAATACGTCACTTGAAAACCCTTCACGCCCTGCGCGAAGCTGACAGTCTGGTGGAGGCCGCTGAACGGTTGCACCTGACGCAATCGGCGCTCTCCCACCAGTTCAAGGAACTGGAGGAACGCCTCGGCCTGCCCCTGTTCGCGCGCAAGACCAAGCCGATCCGCTTCACCAGCGCCGGCCTGCGCCTGCTGCAACTGGCCGACGCCACCCTGCCCCTGCTACGTGGCGCCGAGCGTGATATCGCCCGCCTGGCCGGCGGCACCGCCGGGCGCCTGCACATGGCCATCGAGTGCCACAGCTGCTTCCAGTGGCTGATGCCGACCATCGACCAGTTCCGCGACGCCTGGCCGGAAGTGGAGCTGGACCTGGCCTCGGGCTTTGCTTTCGCCCCGTTGCCGGCCCTGGCCCGTGGCGACCTCGACCTGGTGGTGACGTCCGATCCGGTGGACCTGGCCGGCATCACCTACGTGCCATTGTTCACCTACGAAGCCATGCTCGCCGTGGCCAACCAGCACCCGTTGGCCGGCAAGCCATACATCGTGCCCGAGGACCTGCTCGACCAGACCCTGATCACCTACCCGGTGGAACGCGACCGCCTGGACATCTTCACCCGCTTCCTGGAGCCGGCCGACATCGAGCCGGCCGCGGTGCGCACCTCGGAGCTGACGGTGATGATGATGCAACTGGTGGCCAGCGGTCGTGGCGTATGCGGCATGCCGCACTGGGCCCTGCACGAGTACAGCTCGCGGGGTTATGTGAAGGGCAAACGACTGGGCGACAAAGGGTTGTTTGCCACGCTTTATGCAGCGGTGCGCACCGACATGCTCGATGCGCCGTACATGCGTGACTTCCTGCTGACCGCCAAGGACACCTCGTTCGCCACCCTCGACGGGGTCAGCGCGGTGCGTTGAGCCCTGCGCGCCACAGCGGCAGGATCAGGTCGCGGGTCAGCGGCGCCAGGTTCAGCGTGTTCGCCTGGTCTAGGGCCAGCCAGATGACCTCTTCGATTTCCGCCGCCGGAGCCACCGCCTCGCGGCACTCGACACGGAACAGTTCGGCCTGGACCTCAAATCCCGGTTCGTTGGCGGCCGGGGCGCTGAAGCGGCCCAGGTGGAGGGCCTGGGCGGGATCGACATGCAACCCCAGTTCCTCGTGCAGCTCACGCACCAGCGCCTGCGCCGGCGACTCGCCCGGGTCGATCTTGCCACCCGGCTGCATGAAGGCCAGGGTGTCGCGCTTGCGTACCAGCAGCGTCCGCCCTTGGGGGTCGATGAGCAGGGCGGCGGCGATTCGGATGGTCTTGGGCATGCTGGACACTCGGTTTACTGAGGTTGCGCAGGATACCTGACAGGGCCCTGTCGCGGGGCAAGTCGCAGCGGCGAACCGCTGCTCCCACGAGTACTCGACAGGGCCAGAACAGGCAGACGAACGGCCCCTTGTCATTCCTCTGCTTACCCGCCATAACCAACCCATGAACCTGCCCGCCCAGTTCCACCCGGTGCTCGACCTGTTCCACCCCGCCGTCGCCACCTGGTTCCGCCAGCGCTTTGCCACGGTCACCGAGGCCCAGGCCGGCGCCTGGCCGCTGATCCATGCCGGCCAGTCGATGCTGCTGGCCGCGCCGACCGGCTCGGGCAAGACCCTCAGCGCCTTCCTCGCGGTGCTCGACGAGTTGTTCCGCCAAGGGTTGGAACACGGCGGCGCGCTACCCGCGCAAACCCAGGTGGTCTATGTGTCGCCGCTCAAGGCGCTGTCCAATGACATTCGCCTCAACCTCGACGCCCCGCTCACGGGCATTGGCCACCAGTTGGCACAGCTCGGTCTCGAGGCCCCGCGCATCACCACCGCCGTGCGCACCGGCGACACGCCCCAGAAAGACCGCGCCGCCATGCGCAAGCTGGCACCGCACATCCTGGTGACCACACCGGAATCACTGTATGTGCTGATGGGCTCGGCCTCCGGCCGCCAGGGGCTGGCCAGTGTGCACACGGTGATCGTCGACGAGATCCACGCCCTGGCCGGCAACAAGCGTGGCTGCCACCTGGCGCTGACCCTGGAACGCCTGCAAGCCCTCGCTGGCCGACCTTTGAGACGTATCGGCCTGTCGGCGACCCAGCGGCCTGTGGAGCGCGTGGCGCAGTTTCTAGTTGGCCACGAACGGCCCTGCGCCATTGTCGATATCGGCCATGTCCGCAAACGCGACCTGGCTCTGGAAGTGCCGCCCGTGCCACTGGGCGCGGTGATGGCCACCGATGTCTGGAGCCTGGTCCACGACCGCCTCGCGGTCCTCGCCCGCGAGCACCGCACCACGCTGGTGTTCGTCAACACCCGACGCCTGGCCGAGCGCCTGACGCGCCACCTGGGTGAACGCCTGGGCAACGACGCGGTCACCGCCCATCACGGCAGCCTGGCCAAGGAGCATCGCCTGGCTGCCGAGCAGCGGCTCAAGGCCGGCGAACTGCAGGTGCTGGTGGCCACCGCGTCGCTGGAGCTGGGCATCGATATCGGCGATGTCGACCTGGTCTGCCAGATCGCCTCGCCCGGCTCGATTGCCGCGTTCCTGCAGCGGGTCGGACGCTCCGGCCACCAGGTCGAGGGCATCCCCAAAGGCCGCCTGTTCCCCACCTCGCGGGATGACCTGATCGAATGCGTGGCGTTGCTCGACTGCGTGCGCCAGGGCGAGCTGGACGCACTGCACATTCCCCACGCGCCACTGGACGTGCTGGCCCAGCAGATCGTCGCCGAAGTCAGCAACCAGCCGTGGGCCGAGCGCGCCTTGTTCGACCTGCTGCGCCAGGCCACACCTTATACCGAGCTGGACGAGAGCCATTACCTGGCCTTGCTGCGCATGCTCGCCGAGGGCTACAACGGCCGCCAGGGGGTGCGCGGCGCCTACCTGCACCGCGATGCGGTGAACGGCACCCTGCGTGGGCGTCGCGGCAGCCAGCTGACCGCGCTGACCAGCGGCGGCACCATCCCCGAAACCGCCGACTACACCGTGCTGCTCGAACCCCAGGCGTTGAACATCGGCAGCGTTAACGAGGATTTCGCCGTCGAGAGCATTGCCGGCGATATCTTCCAGCTGGGCAACGCATCGTACCGCATCCTGCGCGTCGAGCCTGGGCGGGTGCGGGTCGAGGATGCCCACGGCTTGCCGCCGACCATCCCGTTCTGGCTCGGCGAGGCGCCCGGGCGCAGCGACGAGCTGTCCGCCGCGGTGGCCCGGCTGCAGCAGCGCATCGACCAGCAATTGCAGGCCGGCGACGCTAAACAGGTGCTGGCCTGGCTCCAGGCAACTTATGAACTGGACGAAGCCTGCGCCAGCCAACTGCTGGACTACCTCGGCCGCACCTGGCAGGTGCTCGGCGCCCTGCCCTCGCAGCAGACACTGGTGATGGAGCGCTTTTTCGACGAGTCCGGCGGTACCCAACTGATCATCCACTCACCCTTTGGCAGCCGTATCAACCGCGCCTGGGGGTTGGCCCTGCGCAAGCGCTTCTGCCGCACCTTCAACTTCGAACTGCAGGCGGCGGCCAGCGAGGACGCCATCGTGCTGTCACTGTCCACCAGCCACAGTTTCGACCTGGACGAGGTGTGGCGCTACCTGAACAGCCGCAGTGCCGAAGCGATCCTGGTCCAGGCATTGCTCGACGCCCCGCTGTTCGGCGTGCGCTGGCGCTGGAATGCCGCCGTGGCCATGGCCCTGCCGCGTTACGTGGGCGGTCGCAAGGTGGCGCCGCAGATCCAGCGCATGAAAAGCGAGGACCTGGTGGCCTCGGTGTTCCCCGACCAGCTCGCCTGCCTGGAGAACATCGTCGGCGAGCGGCAGATCCCCGATCATCCATTGGTCGAGCAGACCCTCGACGACTGCCTGCACGAGGCCATGGACAGCGAAGGCTGGCTGGCGCTGCTGCGGCGCATGGAGCGCGGAGAAGTAGACCTGCTCAGCCGCGACCTGCCAGCCCCCTCGCCGCTGGCCTCGGCGATTCTCAATGCCCGCCCCTACACCTTCCTCGACGATGCGCCGCTGGAAGAACGGCGCACCCAGGCGGTGCTCAACCGACGCTGGAGCGACGTACACAACGCCGACGACCTGGGCGCGCTGGACGCCGACGCCATTGCCGCGGTGCGGGCTGAAGCCTGGCCACGTGCCGGCAACGCCGACGAAATGCATGAGGCGCTGATGAGCCTGGGGGCCGTGACCGAGGACGAAGTAGATGCCAATGACGCCTGGCGCGACCTGTTGCAGCAATTGGCCAAGGCGGGCCGGGCTTGTCAGCTGGATACGGGCGAACACCGTCTGTGGCTGGCCCGCGAGCGCCAGCAGGCCCTGTTGACGCTGTACCAGGATGCTCGCCTGGAACCGGACATGCCGCTATTGCCGGGCTATGACGCCCCCGTCGATAGCGATACCGCCCTCACGGAACTGCTGCGCTGCCGCCTCGATGGCTTTGGCCCGATGACGCTGGAGCAGATCGCGACACCTCTGGCGCTGAAGGCCGGCGACTGCGAACAGGCCCTGGCCCGCCTGGAGGGCCAGGGCCTCGTGATGCGTGGCCATTTCAGCCCCGGCCAGACGCGCCTGCAATGGTGCGAACGGCACCTGCTGGCGCGCATTCATCGCTACACGGTCAAACGCCTGCGCCAGGAGATCGAACCGGTCAGCCTGCAGGACTACCTGCGCTTCCTGTTCGACTGGCAGCATGTGAGCGGCGAAACCCGTCTGCGTGGGCCGCAGGCGTTACCCGAGGTGCTCGCCCAGTTGCAAGGCTTTCCCGCCGCCGCCGGGGCCTGGGAAAGCGACCTGCTGCCGGCGCGGATCAAGGACTACAGCCCCCACTGGCTCGATGACGCCTGTCGCAGCGGCCAGTGGGCCTGGAGTCGGCTGGCGGCGACACTGGCGGCCAGCACCCTGGCCAGCACGCCCCTGGTGCTGCTGCCGCGCGAGCACCTGATGCTGTGGCGCAGCCTCACCCCCACGCCCGACTTCGAACAGCTGGGTGCCCGCGCGCAGCGGGTCCTGCAGACCTTGCAGGAGCAAGGCGCGCTGTTCTTCGACGAACTGGCCCATGAAGCCCGCCTGCTGCCCAGTGAACTGGAATCGGCGCTGCAGGAACTGGTGGGCTCGGGCCTCGCCAGCGCCGACGGTTTCAGCGGCCTGCGCAGCCTCATCAGCCCAGCGGCCAGGCGCAGGCCGCGCACCAGCCGGCGCGGGCACCCTGCGCTGTCGAGCAGCATGGCCCATGCCGGGCGCTGGGCCTTGCTGCGCCGCTCGGCCACCACGGTCGACAGCGACCAGCGCCTGGAACATGTGGCCCGCAGCCTGCTGCGCCGCTATGGCGTGGTGTGTTGGCGCCTGCTGGAGCGCGAGAGCGATGTGCTGCCCGCGTGGCGCGCACTGCTGCGCTGCTATCAGCGTCTCGAGGCACGAGGCGAGATCCGCGGGGGGCGCTTCATTGCCGGGCTGGCGGGCGAGCAGTTCGCCCTGCCCGAAGCGGTAGGATTGCTGCGTCAGGTGCGCAACCGCGCGCTGGGCGGGGAACTGGTGGTGGTCAGCGGCTGCGATCCCCTTAACCTGGTCGGCACACTGCTGCCGGGAACGAAAGTGCCGGCAGTGGCGGGCAATCGGCTGCTGTACCGCGATGGGGTGCCAGTCGCCAGTCGCGTGGCAGGGAAGTACCTGTTTGCGGTCGAAGCATCGGCCAGCGAACAGGACCATTGGCACCAGCTTCTGTTGCGCGATGCAGCAACCTAGGGAGCGGCGGTTCAGCCCTTGGCCTGAAAACCGGCGAAGCGCTTGTTGAACCCGGCCACCCGCCCTTCCACCGTGGTCTTGCGCTGCTGCCCGGTGTACACCGGATGCGAAGCGCTGGACACATCCAGCGCGACGTAGGGGTAGGTCTGGCCATCGCTGTGCACCTGGGTGCGGTCGGTATTCACCGTAGAGCCGATCAGGAAGTACACATCGGCAGCCGTGTCGTGGAACAGCACCGGGCGATAATCGGGATGAATGCCAGCTTTCATGACGCAATCTCCTGGGAAGCACATTAGATACTTTATAACATATCATAATGCGAATGATTTTCGATACCCGAATTTTCATTTTTGTGCCGCCCGGCACGCTGGCAAAACGCCGCCCAACCGGGCTATGGTCGGCCTTTGCCCAGGCCCCTGAGCCTGACCGAGCCATCCGCAAGGACCCCGTATGAGCCTGTCACTTCTCAGCCGTTACGCCTTCTTCGCCGCCTGCGTGCTGTTCACCTTCGCCAGCCTGCCCTTCCTCGCCCACGACTGGCTGTGGCCGTTCGCCCTGACCACCGGCGTACTGAGCCTGATCGGCGTGTTCGACCTGCTGCAGCAGCGCCACGCGGTACGCCGCAACTATCCGATCCTCGGCAATATCCGCTACCTGGTCGAGGGCATCCGCCCGGAGATCCGCCAGTACCTGCTGGAGTCCGACAGCGATGCGCTGCCCTTCTCCCGGGCCCAGCGCTCGCTGGTGTATGCCCGGGCCAAGAACGAGGCCTCGGACAAACCCTTCGGTACCTTGATCGATGTGTACGAGTCGGGCTTCGAGTTCATCGGCCATTCCATGCGCCCCGCGCCGCTGGCCGACCCGGCCGCCTTTCGCGTCGTGGTCGGCGGCCCGCAATGCACCCAGCCGTACTCCGCGTCGATCTTCAACATCTCGGCCATGAGCTTCGGCTCGCTCAGCGCCAACGCCATCCGGGCCCTGAACCAGGGCGCCAAGCTGGGCAACTTCCACCACGACACCGGCGAAGGCAGCATCAGCCCCTACCACCGCGAACACGGCGGCGACCTGGTCTGGGAGCTGGGCAGTGGCTACTTCGGCTGCCGCACCGCGGATGGCCGTTTCGACCCCGAGCGCTTCGCCGCCCAGGCGCAGAGCCCGCAGGTACGGATGATCGAGATCAAGATGAGCCAGGGCGCCAAGCCCGGCCACGGCGGCATCCTGCCCAAGCACAAGGTGACCCAGGAGATCGCCGAGACCCGCGGCATCCTCATGGGCGAGGACTGCATTTCTCCGTCGCGTCACAGCGCCTTTTCCACGCCGGTCGAAATGATGCAGTTCATCGCCCAGTTGCGTGGACTGTCCGGTGGCAAGCCGGTGGGCTTCAAGTTCTGCCTCGGCCACCCGTGGGAGTTCATGGGCATTGCCAAGGCCATGCTGGAAACCGGCATCCTGCCCGACTTCATCGTCGTCGACGGCAAGGAAGGCGGCACCGGCGCCGCCCCGGTGGAGTTCACCGACCATATCGGCGTGCCGCTGCGCGAAGGCCTGCTGTTCGTGCACAACACCCTGGTGGGCCTGAACCTGCGCGACAAGATCAAGCTCGGCGCCAGCGGCAAGATCGTCAGCGCCTTCGACATCGCCAGCGTGCTGGCCATCGGCGCCGACTGGGCCAACTCGGCGCGCGGCTTCATGTTCGCCATCGGCTGCATCCAGTCGCAAAGCTGCCACACCAACAAGTGCCCGACCGGCGTGGCTACCCAGGACACCCTGCGCCAGCGCGCATTGGTGGTGCCGGACAAGGCCCAGCGGGTGTTCAACTTCCATCACAACACCCTGCGCGCCCTGGCCGAAATGCTCGCCGCCGCAGGGCTGGAACACCCCGCGCAACTGGAGGCCAAGCACCTGGTGCGGCGCATCTCGGCTACCGAGATCAAGCTGTTCTCGCAGATGCATGTGTTCCTCAAGCCGGGTGAGTTGCTCACCGGCGAGGTGAACGGGCAGTTCTATTCGCGGATGTGGCAGATGGCACGAGCGGACAGTTTCGAGCCACAAGCGGCCTGAAGCCGGCCACCCGATTTTCAATGGTCTTTCAGCAACACCACACCACCGACTGGCTGGTCAAGGCACCGTATAAAGCACTGCCTTGAACGAGCCTTCGGTGAACTCATCTACTTTAACCCAGCCATCGGTCGGCATGTCGGGTGTGTACACCGAGGATGGCTCGGTCACCCGCCACAGCCGCTTGTAGCGCTTGGCAAGCACCTGTGGCGTGGCGACGTAGAGTTCATTCGACCGTTGGTAGAACAGCGTCAATGTACCGTAGGTCTTTGCTGCCTGGCCGCTCGTATCGGGTTGAATCTTCGTGTAGAAAAATGCCGGACGGCCGGTGGCATTGTAGTACTCGATCGACAAGTATGACCTCCTGCGATCACCCAGCAGTGCATCCCCCGGTCGCCACTGTTCATTCACGTGCGCCATAACGGTGCCCAGATCACCGCCTGGCTTGGCCTGATAATCGTAAAAAACAGCCAAGCCGACCAGTTCGAGGGACAGGCAAGCGGCGACCGATAGGAGCAACGCCCGCTTTCGCAGAGTGTCCATGGCGATCGCCAGGACAAGCGGTAGTCCCAAGAACGCGAAATATAGATAACGATTGATATACAGCGGCATGCCGTACGAAGCTAGCCAAAGCACGAGTATGGGGACAAAGCAGTAGCTGAGCAGCAGGACGCTCGGCTGGCTTGGTTTCACGACACGTCGTAGTACACGCAATGAAGCCATCGCAATGAAAAGCGCCAGCAATAGGCTCAGAACATCTGAATAGCGGGAGACGACACTTAGTGTAAAAGCTCTCCAGAACGATTGCGCAATACTCATGAGGGAAGTGGGGAAGTTGGCAATCCAACCGACCAGTTCGCGATGCCCCATCTGCTGATACAGCATCGGCAGCCAAGGCAGGTAGATAATGATCATGACCAGGTGCCCGACCCACCATGCGCGAGACAGCACATGCAGCCTGCCGTGCGTGTCTTTGGTCAACGACAGGTAGAGCCAGTTGGCCATCACGCATAAGATCGATAAATAATGGGTATACATGGCGGCAACCATCAACAGACAGTAGGCCATCAAATAGATGATGTTTTGCCTATTGACCCATTGCCAAAGTGTGTACAGGGCCGTCATGAGCAACAGCCCCAGTAACGCATACATCCGCACTTCCTGGCTGTAGCGTATACCGATGGGAAAAAACGCCAGTAACAACCCTGCTATCACTGCGGCTCGCCATGACGCCAACTGTCGCGCCAACAACATGCCGATACCGACGGTGGCAACTCCCGCGCAAACGCTGAAACTGCGCAGCGCCAGGGGAGCATCGCCGAACCCTTGCATCCAGTAATGCAGGATCAGGTAATACAGAGGCGGGTGAACATCCCGGGCGGTGTGAAACAGGATCTGCTCAGGTGGCAAGCGGCTGATTAACGCACTGAATGCTTCATCCAGCCAGATGACGGGCAGCGTGACATGGTGCAGCCGCAACGCTGTGCTGATCAGCAAAATTGCCAGGACCACCAAGGTCCTTGTTCCCGCATCAGGCCAGCGTCGCGAAACGGTCATACGTCTTCCTTGAACATTATCGGGTACTTGACGAACGCCCGAGGGCGAGCGCGATGCATGCATTGAACGCACACCGGAAGTTGGCAAAAAAAGAAAGCGATAGTCCGTGAGGAAAGCTGTCCGGCTGCGAGTCGACCATGCTCTTTCGCATCGCCCTGCTGCTACCTTAGGCCGGGCATGGAAGATCAGCTACTGACAAAAATGCCAGTAGACGGTTGGATCTTGGCCGAATGAATGCCGATGCAAGTGAATCCGTGGTTGCGCCACGATGACTCCACCGCAAAAACAAAGCCCCGGCACTGGCCGGGGCTTCGTTCATCAGGAGGCGGTACTCACCGCACCCTGCGCCTCTTTAGGCGCCAGGCGGAAGGTGTAGTACAGCGCCGTCAGCAGCACCAGGAACGCCGGGCCGATGTACAGGGCCACGCGGGTGTCCGGGAAGTACGCCATCAGGCCCACCACCAGCACCAGGAACGCCAGCGCCAGGTACGAGCTCAGCGGCCACAGCCACATGCGGTACTTCAGCGCATTACGCTCGGCGGTGGTGAGCCCGGCGCGGAACTTCAACTGCGCCAAGAGGATCATCACCCAGGTCCAGATCGCGCCGAAGGTGGCGATGGAGGTCACCCAGACGAACACTTTCTCCGGCACCAGGTAGTTGGCCAGGACACCTAGCAGCAGCGCGGCGATGGACAGCAGCAGCGCATTGCGCGGCACGCCGTTCTTCGACGTGCGGGCGAAGGTGGCCGGGGCCTGGCCGTTCTGCGCCAGGCTGTAGAGCATGCGCCCGGTGCTGAAGATGCCGCCGTTGCACGACGACAGCGCGGCGGTGATCACCACGAAGTTGATGATGCCGGCGGCAGTCTTGATGCCGAGGCGCTCGAAGGTCATCACGAACGGGCTGCCCTGGCTGCCGATCTCGTTCCACGGGTAGATCGACAGGATCACGAACAGCGCGCCCACGTAGAACAGCAGGATGCGCCAGAACACCGAGCCGATGGCCTGGGGGATGGTCTTCTGCGGGTTGCGCGCTTCGCCGGCGGTCAGGCCGATCATCTCCACGCCCAGGTAGGCGAACATCACCATCTGCAGCGACATCAGCACGCCAGTCACGCCGTTGGGCATGAAACCGCCGTTGCTCCACAGGTTGGAGACGCCCATGGCCACACCGTCGTTGCCGAAGCCGAAGGCGATGATGCCGATGCCGCCGAGCACCATGGCGATGATGGTGACGATCTTGATCAGGGCGAACCAGAACTCGAACTCGCCAAACGCCTTGACCGCGATCAGGTTGATCGCGCCCATGCTGCCCAGGGCCATCAACGCCCAGATCCAGCGCGGCACGTCGGGGAACCAGATGCCCATGTAGATGGCCACCGCGGTGATCTCGGCGACACAGGTCACCAGCCACAGGAACCAATAGTTCCAGCCGGTCAGAAAGCCCGCCAGCGGGCCGAGGTAGTCTTGGGCGTAGCGGCTGAACGACCCGGCGACCGGGTTGTGCACGGCCATCTCGCCAAGGGCGCGCATGATCACCAGGATGGCCAGGCCACCGATGATGTAGGAGAGCATGATGGCGGGGCCGGCCATTTCGATGGCCTTGGCCGAACCGAGGAACAGGCCGACGCCGATACAGGCGCCGAGGGCCATCAGACGGATGTGCCGTTCGCCCAGCTCGCGCTTGAGCGGGCCGCCCTGGGCGGACTCGCCTTGGGCAGGGTGGTTGCCGACTGGCATAGCAATACAACCTCATTTTGTTATTGGATTTGACCTTCGTGCAGCACCGGCCCTGCCGATAGGCGGGGCGTCGTCTTGCCAGGCGGCCTTGTGGACCGGCCTGTCCACCGGGGCCAAGGGCGCCGACGGGTCGAAGGGGGCGAGCAGTATAGGAAGCCGCTTGCAGGGCTTTTCACTATATACAGCAGGAAATTTGGCGAGAATTCTCGGCCAGATAGCCTTTACCGGAGGGGCATCCTAGCCTCGCTCCGCCCATGCACAGGAATGGGGCAGCTACCTTAGCAACATTGCCGAAGAATGGAAGCCGCACCAAAGGCGCATGTTCATGCGTGATTCCCCGAAGCTTCTTACAAATTTTTCACCAAACTCGGCCACCGTCTAAGCTTCAGACAAGCAACGCGAAAACACCTGGCCGGACTCAAGACTATGGGCGCACTGTGGCAATCGGAACCAACCAGAACGGAAGCACCCAAAGAAGCTCAGGCTGAAGCCCCCTTGTCCAAGACCCCACGTCAGCGCCGTCTGTGGTGGCGCCTGATCCTGCTTATCCTGCTGGTGGCACTGGTGGCGATAGGTATGGCCGCCTACGACGAATTCCAGACCTCGCGCCTGCAGTCCCGTGAATTCAGCCGCCTGGCCGGTACCCTGACCTATGCCCTGGAGCCCGGCCCGAGCGATGCCATCGTCTACCCGGGCGACGGCCCGTTCGACAAACGCCTGGGCTACAGCGCCCTGGGCGAGTTCCTGCCACGGCTGCTCAAGCGCGACTACCTGATCAACCAGCAGGTGCGCTTTTCCCCGGCGTTGATGAACTACGTCGATCACGGCCTGTTCGTGCCATACGTGGAAAAAATCCAGGCCGGCCTGTCGATCACCGACTGCCGCGGCGACATGCTCTACCAGTACAACTACCCGCAGCACCTGTACCCGAACTTCGCAGCGATCCCGCCGGTGATGGTCAACAGCCTGCTGTTCATCGAGAACCGCGACCTGCTCGACCCGAAGGACCCGCAAAACAACCCGGCGGTGGACTGGCCACGCTTCGCCAAGGCGGCCTACAGCCAGGTGGCCAAGTACCTGGCCCTGCCCGGCCAGTCGGCCGGTGGCAGCACCCTGGCCACCCAGCTGGAAAAATATCGCCACTCGCCGGACGGGCTGACCGTCTCCGGCGCCGAGAAAATCCGCCAGATGATCTCCGCCAGTGTGCGCGCCTACCAGGGCGGCCCCGACACCACCGAGGCCCGCGAGCGCATCGTGCGCGACTACCTCAACAGCGTGCCGCTGTCGGCGGTCCCCGGCCACGGTGAGGTGCACGGCATGGCCGAAGGCTTGCGGGTGTGGTACGGCGCCGACTTCGATCAGGTCAACCAGGCGCTCACCTCCACGGCCACCGATGACAAGAGCATGGCCGAGCGCGGCCTGGCCCTGCGCCAGGTGCTGTCGCTGATGATCGCCCAGCGCCGCCCTTCGCATTACCTGTCCAAGGGCCGCATCGAACTGGCGGAACTGACTGATTCGCACATCCGGGTACTCGCCGCCAACGCTGTCATCGACCGTCCACTGGCCGACGCCGCCCTGGCCAGCAAGGCGGTGTACCGCGACTGGGTGGCCCAACCGACCATAGTGCCGATCATCACCAACAAGGGCATCAGCCTGGCCCGCAACCGCCTGGCGGCGATGCTCAACCGGCCGCTGTACGACCTCGACCGCCTCGACCTGTCGGCCACCAGCACCCTGCAGGCCGACCTGCAGGTGCAGGTCAGTCAGTACCTGAAGAACCTCGCCGACCCGGCGTTCGCCGCACAGCTTGGCCTGATCGGCGAACGCCTGCTGACCAGCAAGACCACCGACCAGGTCAGCTACAGCTTCACCCTGTTCGAACGCACCGCCGACGGCTCGCGGGTGCGGGTGCAGACCGACAGCACCAACCAGCCCTTCGACATCAACGAAGGCAGCAAGCTCGAGCTGGGCTCCACCGCCAAGCTGCGGGTGCTTACCACCTACCTGGAAATCGTTGCCGAGCTGCACGACAAGTACGCTGGCAAACCCGCCGCCGAACTGAAGAAAGTCCCGGTGGCCGAGCTCGACCGCATCAGCCAGTGGTCACTCGAATGGCTGATGCAAAATGGCAAGAACCAGAGCCTGGACGCCATGCTCGACGCCGCCCTTGAGCGCAAGTACTCGGCCAACACCGGCGAGGCCTTCTTCACCGGTGGCGGCATGCATGTGTTCAACAACTTCCGCAAGGAAGACAACAACCGCAACCCGACCCTCAAGGACGCCCTGCGCGAATCGATCAACCTGCCGTTCATCCGCCTGATGCGCGACATCGTGCGCTACGTCACCTACCAGCAGCCGTTCAACCGCGAACCGCTGCTAAGGGACGACAGCGACCCACGCCGCCAGGAATACCTGGCGCGTTTCGCCGACCGCGAAGGCTCCAACTACACCATGCGTTTCTGGAAGAAATACCAGCGCAAGACCTCGCAGCAGCGCCTGGACACCTTCCTCGACAGCATGCGCGTGACCCCGCAGCGCTTGGCTGCAGTGCACCGCTACCTGTTCCCCGAGGCCGGCCAGGAAACCTTCAACGCCTTCGTCCGCGCCCACAGCAAGGACGACAAGAAGGCCATGGCCAAGCTCACCGACGGCCGCCTGGTGGAGATGTACGAGGCCTATGGTCCGGGCAAGTACGACCTGCCCGACCAGGGCTATATCGCCAAGGTCCACCCCTTGGACCTGTGGCTGCTCGGCTACCTGCTGAAAAACCCTGGCGCCTCGCTCAAGGACGCCCTCAACGCCAGCCGCTTCGAACGCCAGGAGGTCTACAGCTGGCTGTTCAAGAGCCGCCACCAGGGCGCTCGCGACAGCCGCATCCGCACCATGGTCGAGATCGAGGCGTTCACCGACATCCACCAGCGCTGGAAGCGCGTGGGTTATCCGTTCGACCACCTGGTACCGTCGCTAGCCACTGCCATCGGCAGCTCCGGCGACCGGCCGGCCGCCCTCTCCGAACTGGTCGGGATCATCCAGAACGATGGCGTGCGCCTGCCGACCCTGCGCATCGACACCTTGCACTTCGCCCAGAACACCCCGTACGAAACGCAACTGATCAGCGACCCGGACCGCGGTCAGCGGATCTTGCCCGTCGAGGTCGCCCGGGCGCTCAAGGGCGCGATGTCGCAAGTGGTCGATGCCGGCACCGCGCGTCGTATCTCCGGCAGCTTCAAACTGCACGACGGCACGCCACTGGTGATGGGCGGCAAGACCGGCACCGGCGACAACCGCATCGAAAGCTTCGGCGCCGGCGGCCGGCTGATCGGCTCGCGCTCGCTGAACCGCACCGCCACCTTCGTGTTCTTCCTCGGCGACAACCACTTCGGCACCCTCACCGCATTCGTTCCAGGGCGCACGGCCGAAGCCTTCACCTTCACTTCGGCACTGCCGGTGCAGGTGCTCAAGGGCATGGCGCCGATCCTCATGCCGTACCTGGAACCAGGCAACCCAACCGCCTGCAAGGCGCCACAGGTGGCGGGCCAGTCGTGAATCATCAAAAAATTAGATGATAATCATCTGCATTTGAAGGCTTGTCTTAAGATATATCTTGAGTAATATCTTGCGATATATCTAAACAGACGGAGCCCTCTCCATGCGTGACCATGATCCCTTCGAACGCCGCCCCGGCCGCGGCGAACGTGGCCCACGGGTATTCGCCCCGGGCGACCTGAAACTGCTGATGCTGTCGATGCTGGCCGAGCAACCGGGGCACGGCTACGACCTGATCCGTCAGATCGAGAGCCTCTTCGACGGCAGCTACAGCCCCAGCCCCGGGGTGATCTACCCGACCCTCAGCTACCTCGAGGAAGCCGAGCTGGTCACCGGCGCCATCCAGGGCAGCAAGCGCCTTTACGCCATCACCGACGCCGGTCGCAGCGCCCTGGCAGAACAGGCCGTCGCCCTCGACGGCGTGCGCATGCGCATCGAGGTGAGCAAGCGTGCCTTGCGCGGCCATGACCGCCCCGCAGAAATCCATGAAGCCGTCGGCAACCTGCGCCATGCCCTGCACATGCACAGCGGCCGCTGGAGCGCCGAAGAGATCGAGCGGGTGCGCAACCTGCTCAACGACACCGCCAAGGCCATCGCCTCCGGGCCGGCCATCCCTGTTACGGAGAACACCCCATGAGTGCCACGATCCATCGCGTCAACCACGAGATCCGCCAACGCCGCCTCGACGTGCTGCGGGTCACCGACCTGACCCCGCGCATGCGCCGCATCACCCTGGGTGGCGCGGAGCTGGCGGGCTTCGCCAGCGTCGGCAGCGACGACCACATCAAGTTGCTGTTCGCCTGCACGCCCGAAGAACAGCAGGCCATCGACGCCCGCAACCTCGGCCGCGACGGCGGCGCCCGACCAACCATGCGCGAGTACACGCCACGGCGTATCGACCTGGCGAACCTTGAACTGGATATCGACTTCGTCCTGCATGGCGACGGCCCCGCCTCCACCTGGGCCGCGCAGGCAGCGCCAGGGCAGACCCTGGACATTGCCGGCCCACGCGCGTCGATGGTGGTACCGGACATCTTCGACAGCTACCTGCTGATCGGTGACGAAACCGCAATCCCGGCCATCGCCCGGCGCCTGGAAGAGTTACCAGCGGGGCGCCAGGTACTGGCGGTGATCCAGATCGAGGACGAGCAAGAGCGCCAGGCACTGGCCAGCAAGGCGCAAGTGGAGGTGATCTGGGTGCGCCGGCATGCAGAAGACCTGCTGGAGCGGGTCAAGCACCTGGCGCTGCCCCAGGGCCGGCTGTATGGCTGGGTGGCGCTGGAGAAGGCACTGACCCGGCAGGCCAAGGCGCTGCTGCTGGAAAAGGGCGTGCAGGAAGACGCCCTCAAGGCTGCCGCCTACTGGCGGGCCGAGCGGCACTGCCGACGACGAATGACGCCGGCCCGGCCTGTGGCAGCGGGCAAGCCCGTTGCCAGGGAGCCTGTTACTGCAGCTCCTGCTGCGGCGTCTCCTGCCCGGCGCAGCGCACCGCGCGCTTGCGGTTGTCCACCAGCACGCCGGTCAGCCCTTTCTGCTCGGTATCGAACAGCACCAGCACGCCGTCGATGCATTGCGCCACCTGCGGCGCCGGGGTCAGCGAGAGCTTGTAGTCCTCGCCGGGAATGGTCTTGAGCATGGTGAAGTCCTGCAGCAACAGGGCGTCCTCAGGCTTGGCGAAATGCAGGTAGCCGTAGTACCAGAGGGCTCCCACCGTCACGATGATGCTGCCGACACCGGTCAGGATCAGCGGGATGGCGTTGCGTTCTTCACTCATTGCTTGTTCTTCTCGTCAGGGTAGTTGGGTACTTCGGCCAGACGACGCAGGCCGTTGAAGTGCGTGGGATCGTCCAAAAAGCGCAGCATCACCTGGCGCCAGGTCGGGTCGGCGAAGGTCTGCACATGATCGCCACGGGTCAGTTGCAGCACCCGCGGCGGCGGTGCATGCCGGTACAGGCGCAGGCCGTTGTCCAGCGGCACCAGGTTGTCGTCGATGCTGTGGAAGAACAGCTTCGGCGGGCTGTCCAGGCGCTCGATCGAGTGGATCGCGCTGTCGCCATCGGGCACCAGCCACGACAGCGGCACCTGCAGCGGCCAGGTCATCCACGAGGTACTCAGGGCATAACGCCCCACGGCCCGGTAGCTGGCCGGCACACCGTCGAATACCAGGGCGCTGAAACGCCGACGCTGCTCGGGATGCTGTGCCAGATAGTGAATGGCCATCGCCCCGCCGAGGCTCTGGCCCAGCAGCACCAGCGGCTTGTCTTGCACCTGGGGAGCGGCGCGCAGCCAGTCCAGGGCCGCGCCGATGTCGCCATACACCTCGGGCAGCGTCGGTTTGCCCTGGGACAGCCCATACCCGCGATAGTCGAGCATCAGCACCTGGTAGCCCGCTTTCGGCAGCCAGTAGCTGCCGCCCAGATGCCAGGCCAGGTTGCCGCCGTTGCCATGCAGGTGCAGCACGGTGCCCTTGACCTCGACACCCTGCGGCACCGGGATCCACCAGCCGTGCAGGCGCGTGCCGTCGGCGGCGGTGAGGCTCAGGTCCTGATACTGCAAATGTGCCTGTGCCGGGGTGAACGGCTGGCCGGGCTCGGGATAGAACAGCAGGCTGCTGCACCCCCCCAGCAGCAGCAAGCCGAGGCCGAAGGCGAGGTGACGGCAGGCGTCAGAGAATGTTCGCGTAGTCGGCTTCAATACGGTCCAGGCTCAGGTGGTTGAGGAAGTTGGAGAAGCACATCCAGGCCGACAGCGCGTTGAGGTCGCGGAACTGTTCAGGTAGGTACTTGGGCGGCTCCACCAGCCCTTCCTCGACCAGCTGACGCAGCGTGCGCATGTCTTCCAGGGTGGTCTTGCCGCAGAACAGCAGCGGGATCTGCTCGAGCTTGCCCTTCTTCACGGCCAACTGAATGTAGTTGTAAACCATGATGAAGCCCTTGAGGTAGGACAAGTCCTTGGTGAACGGCAGGCCGTTGGGCACCGAACCACGGAACACCCGGCTGGCGTTGCTGTAGCTCTGGCCCATCTCGAAGCCCTGGCCGCGGAAGAACTCGAAGACCTGCAGGAAGTCCGCGCCCTCCTCGACCATGTGGATGGCCCGGGTGCGGTTGGTGAGCTTGCGCAGGCGGCTGGGGTAGGAGGCGAAGGCGATCACTTCCATGAGAATCGCCAGGCCCTCCTGGGTCACCGTCGACGAGGGCGGTCCTTTGGCCAGGAAGGTGCAGATCGGCTGGTTCAGGCCATTGAGGGTGGTGCCGACATGCACCAGCCCTTCGTGGACCTCCAGCGCCCGCACGTCGCGGCTGTTGAACATGGCGTCGGCGCGCACCTTGATGTAGTCGGCGCCGGCCGCGGCGTCGGCGACGATACCGTCGGACTCGAACACGCGGATGGTTTCCTCGGCTTCGCCGAACACCTTGTTCAGGCGACGCTGGAGAATCTCCACCGCTTCCTTGGCGGTGAGGTTCTTCGGCTCGTCCTTCAAGTCGCCGCGGCCGTCGATGTTGTTCAGGTAGTCCGAGAGCATCAGGCCCAGGTCGGCCAGGGTCGGGTCACCGGCGTGGAAGGCATCGGAGGCGGCGCCGTAGAGCTCTTGGGAAATCAGGCCGAAATCCTCGGTGCCTCGCGCCTCAAGCATGCGCACCACCATGCGGTACTCCTTGCACATGCGCCGCATGATCTGCCCGACCGGGTTGAACTGGCCCAGTTGTCGGGTGATGTCGCGCTCGATGCTCTGGAACTCGGCTTTCACCGCATTGGAGTCGAACGACAACGGCCGGTTCTGGTAATAGGCGCGATCTACCGCAGGCGGCTCCTTGCCCTTGGCCTTGAGGAAGCCCTGGCGGATGCCGTCGTCCCACTTCACCGCGTCGAGCACGCGAATCGGCGTCTGCGTGGCGACAATGCGATCGGACAGGCTGCGGATAGTTTGCTGGTATTCGTCCACCGGGGACTCCTTGTTGAAGCCTGTCGCGAGGTTGCGTGGGAGCGGGTTTGCCCCGCGAGGAGGCCGGTATGCTCAGTGCTATTTGGCGGAGCGCTGGAAGCGCGCTACTTCGACGAACAAGTCGGAGTTGGCCGGGTCGTCCAGATAGGCCAGCACACGCTCCGTCGGGCTGTCGATCAGCACGCCGGGGCCATTGTCCTCGGGCACCTGGGTGCTGCGCCCGCTCAGCTCCTTCTCGTCCACTGCCTGCTGGACCTGCTCGACATCGAGGTTGTAGACCACCAGCTGCTTGCCGTCGATCACCTCGAAGCCGCCGATCAGGAAGTTGCCACCCAGCCGCTTGGGCACGCCCGCCGACAAGTACCAGCGATTGCCGTGCCGGGCCACGGTGAAGACGTACTCCTCGGGCGCCTTGCCCTGGGCACGGGCCACTGCCTTGTAAGTGTTGCCACCGGCGCGGCTGATACTCAGCTTGAGCGGCTGGCCCCAGGCGTCCTTGCTGCTCCACTGCCCGAGTAGGGCCTTAGGCGCTGGCTGGTTGGCCGGCAGCGGTTCGTCGAAGGTCACCAGACAACCGCCCAGCAGGAGGAATGACAAGGTCAACAACACCACACGCCAGGCTTTCATCAGGTTCTCCTTGAAAAATCGTTCGCCACTCAGGCCGAGGCCAGCACCATCTGCAGGTATCGGACAAGGATAGCGAGCATCTGCCCATCGGACTGCGCATTCGCATCCTTGAGCAGGCCCTGATATTCCATCTGCTCGATAATCGCCGTCAACATCTGGGCATCCTGTTCCGGCTGGCGCGAGCCGACTACCTGCAGTATCTGGCGCGCGCCATGCAGCAGGATCTGCTCGTGGGCCTGCACCAGTTCGGCCAGGCGCGGGCACAGCAGCGCCTCCTGGCGGAAGGCCTGTTCGGCCATGAGGAAGTCGCGGCGGTTGTTCAGTTGGCGCAGCACGTAGTCGGCCAGCATGCGCGCCACTTCATCGGCCAGGTGCGCCCGGGCCTCGTGGCTGCCGTCGCCCTGGGCCAGCAACTGGCGCAGCACGCCTTCGGTGTTGGTCCAGAGCTTGGCCATGTAGGCCGCGCTGCGCTCGACGTACTGGGCGAAGGTGTCGGCCAGCAGGTCCTGGATATCCTTGAAATAGTAGGTGGTGGCCGACAACGGCACGCCGGCCTCGGCGGCCACGGCGCGGTGGCGCACGCCGCGCACGCCATCGCGCACGACGATGCGCATGGCAGCGTCGAGGATCTGCTGGCGGCGTTGCTCGCTGCCCTGTCTTGCGGTCTTGCGACCTTGGTACTGCACGCTTTCGGCGACGGCGGTGGCGATGCCGGCGGCGCCCTGGTGGGGCATGGCGGGGGTCACGGGGCGGTACCTCATAGTTCGAGTCATCTGCTGCCTGTACCGGCCCTATCGCGGCTGAAGCCGCTCCTACAGGACAGCGGATACCTGTAGGACCGGCTTCAGCCGCGATAGGGCCGGTACTGACAACATAAAGCTTCAGGCAAGAAAAAGCCGCCTCGAAAGGCGGCTTGTTCAGATCACTCAGGCCTGTGGACGCATGTGCGGGAACAGGATCACGTCGCGGATCGACGGCGAGTTGGTCAGCAGCATCACCAGGCGGTCGATGCCGATGCCTTCACCGGCGGTCGGCGGCATGCCGTACTCCAGGGCACGGACGAAATCGGCGTCGTAGTGCATGGCTTCGTCGTCACCGGCGTCCTTTTCGGCCACCTGGGCCAGGAAGCGCTCGGCCTGGTCTTCGGCATCGTTGAGCTCGGAGTAGGCGTTGGCGATCTCGCGGCCACCGATGAACAGCTCGAAGCGGTCGGTAACGGCCGGGTTGTCGTCGTTGCGACGCGCCAGCGGCGAGACTTCGAACGGGTACTCGGTGATGAAGTGCGGCTGCTCCAGCTTGTGCTCGACCAGCTCTTCGAAAATCATCACCTGCAGCTTGCCCAGGCCCTCGTGGCCGAGCACCTTGGCGCCGGCCTTCTTGGCGATCTCGCGGGCGCGGTCGACGTCCTGCAGGTCGGCAGCGGTGAGCTCCGGGTTGTACTTGAGGATCGAGTCGAACACCGACAGGCGCACGAACGGCTCGCCGAAGTGGAACACCTTGTCGCCGTACGGCACGTCGGTGCTGCCCAGCACCAGCTGCGCCAGCTCGCGGAACAGTTCCTCGGTGAGGTCCATGTTGTCGCGGTAGTCGGCGTAGGCCTGGTAGAACTCGAGCATGGTGAATTCTGGGTTGTGACGAGTCGAAACGCCTTCGTTACGGAAGTTGCGGTTGATCTCGAACACTTTCTCGAAACCACCGACCACCAGGCGCTTGAGGTACAGCTCCGGGGCGATGCGCAGGAACATGGCCATGTCCAGCGCGTTGTGGTGGGTTTCGAACGGCTTGGCCGCGGCGCCGCCGGGGATGGTCTGCAGCATCGGGGTTTCCACTTCGAGGAAGTCGCGCTCGATGAGGAACTTGCGGATGTGCGAGATCACCTGCGAACGCACACGGAAGGTGTGGCGGGTTTCCTCGTTGACCATCAGGTCGACGTAGCGCTGGCGGTAGCGCTGCTCGGTGTCGGTCAGGCCGTGGTGCTTGTCCGGCAGCGGGCGCAGCGACTTGGTCAGCAGGCGCACGTTGGTCATCTCGACGTACAGGTCGCCCTTGCCGGAACGGGCCAGGGTGCCTTCGGCGCTGATGATGTCGCCCAGGTCCCAGGTCTTGACCGCCGCCAGGGTCTCTTCCGGCAGGGTCTTGCGGTTGACGTAGACCTGGATGCGGCCGGTCATGTCCTGGATGACCATGAACGAGCCACGGTTGAGCATGATGCGACCAGCAACCTTGACCGGGATGGCGGCTGCTTCCAGCTCTTCCTTGGTCTTGTCCGCGTACTGTTTCTGCAGGTCGTTGCAGTAGCTGTCGCGACGGAAGTCGTTGGGGAAGGCGTTGCCCTTGGCGCGCTCGGCGGCAAGTTTTTCCTTGCGCAGCGCGATCAGGGTGTTTTCTTCCTGTTGCAGGTCTTGCGCTTCGGTCTTGAGGTCGCTCATGTCGTCATTCTTTCCATCAGGTATTCGTTGCCCCTGTCGGGCAGGGCACGCAATACCGGGCAAAGGCCCGGTATTGCGGCGGTGGTGTGCGGTTTACAGCCCCTGCTTGAGGCTCGCTTCCAGGTACTCGTCGAGGTCGCCGTCGAGCACCTTCTGGCAGTCGCTGCGCTCGACACCGGTACGCAGGTCCTTGATGCGCGAGTCATCGAGTACATAGGAGCGGATCTGGTGACCCCAGCCGATGTCCGACTTGCTGTCTTCCAGGGCTTGCGAGGCGGCGTTGCGCTTCTGCATTTCCAGCTCGTACAACTTGGCCCGCAGCATTTTCATGGCGGTGTCCTTGTTGGCGTGCTGGGAACGTTCGTTCTGGCAGGCCACCACGGTGTTGGTCGGCACGTGGGTGATACGCACCGCCGAGTCGGTGGTGTTGACGTGCTGGCCACCGGCGCCGGAGGAGCGGTAGGTGTCGATGCGCAGGTCGGACGGGTTGATCTCGATCTCGACCTTGTCGTCGATCTCGGGCGAGACGAATACCGCCGAGAACGAGGTGTGGCGACGGGCGCCGGAGTCGAACGGGCTCTTGCGCACCAGGCGGTGCACGCCGATCTCGGTGCGCAGCCAGCCGAAGGCGTACTCACCCTTGATGTGCACGGTGGCGCCCTTGATGCCGGCGACTTCACCTTCGGAGAGTTCGATGATGGTGGCGTCGAAGCCGCGCTTGTCGGCCCAGCGCAGGTACATGCGCAGCAGGATGTTGGCCCAGTCCTGGGCCTCGGTGCCGCCGGAGCCGGCCTGGATATCCAGGTAGGCGTTGTTCGGGTCCATCTCGCCGCTGAACATGCGACGGAACTCGAGCAGGGCGAGGGATTCCTCCAGCCCTTGCAGCTCGGTCTCGACATCGCCGACAGCGCCTTCATCGCCCTCTTCGACAGCCATGTCGAGCAGGTCCTTGCAGTCGGCCAGACCGTTGGCCAGCTTATCAAGCGTCTCGACCACCTGCGCCAGCATCGCGCGCTCACGGCCCAGGGCCTGGGCGTACTCGGGCTTGTTCCAGACAGCGGCGTCTTCCAGCTCGCGGTTTACTTCGACCAGACGATCATGTTTGTGATCGTAGTCAAAGATACCCCCGAATGGACTGGGAACGCTCGGTGAGGTCCTTGATGGTGTTCAGGATCGGTTGGATTTCCATGGGCGGGCAGCTCTCGTGCGAATTCGGTGAAAAGCCCGCGAGTATAACCGAGTCTGTGCCACGGCGGCAGACCCGCCGGGCGGTATCGCCGGGCGCAAGGGCCACCACTGCCCACAGATTGAATCAACGACCGACATTCACCCCTTCAGCGCCTTCTTGGGATAGATATCGTACCGGCTGGATTTGCCCTCGAGGCTGTGAGAAGGCTTGCCCCCCTCGATGATCGGCGCCTTGCGCGGCCGCTTGACCACCACCCGGTGGGTGGCCAGCGCCAGGGCGGCCTCGAGCAGGGCAGGCGCATCGAGGTCATCGCCGACCAGCGGCCTGAACACCCGCATCTCCTTCTTCACCAGCGCGCTCTTGTCGCGATGCGGGAACATCGGATCAAGGTAGATCACCTGCGGCGCCTCCCCCTCCCACGCACGCATGCGCTCGATGGCATTGCCCGTCAGCAGTTGCATGCGCGCGACGATCGGGCCGATTTCGGCATCCCCCCGCGCCCGCGCCAAACCGTCTTCCAGCAGCGCGGCAATCAACGGCTGGCGCTCGATCAGGGTCATCTCGCAGCCCAGGCTGGCCAGCACGAACGCGTCCTTGCCCAGCCCCGCCGTGGCATCGAGTACCCGCGGCCGCACGCCTTGGGCGATGCCGACCGCCTTGGCGATCATCTGCCCGTTGCCACCGCCGTACAGCCTTCGATGCGCCGCCTGCCCCTCGACGAAATCCACCCGCACAGGCCCGGGCGCCTGCGGCCCCAGTTGCTGGATCTGCAAGCCCTCGGCGCCCAGTTGCACGGCAAACTCCGCCGCCTCGTCAACCAGCGGCAAGCCCAGTCGCTGCGCCCATGCCTCGGCCTGCGCCTGGAATTGCGCGGCCAACGCCTCGACCCTGATACCCGCCGCCTGTTGTTGCTCTAACATCGATTCGCGCACTCGAAAAAAATTAATGTAACCCCGGCCAGAGCCGATACAGGCAATATCCCGCTATTCTGCCAGAGCACAACGCCCGCGACTGCCATGTCAGACACTCTTCCCATTGGCTTGACCTACTTGTCGCCCGTCGGCAACTACGGTCGACAGAATACCCAGGCACTGGGTGGCGTCAGCCACCTGTGGCAGGATTTCTTTGCCCGCGCCATGGCAGAGCAACAGGAAGGCGAAGTCGACGGTTTCAGCCAGGCGCTGATGCAGTGCGACCAGGAGAGCGGCGAACCGATCGGCGGCGCCCGTGCCCTGGCCCTGATCGATGCCCAGCGCGCCCTGCCGGTTCACGACACCGAGGTGGCACCACCCGAGCCGCTGTTCCTGCCCAAGGCGGAACTCGAGGCCAAACTGCTGCCCCCTGCCCCCGAGCCCTTCGACACCGTCGAGTTGATCGAGCAGCAACGCCAGCTCGACATCGACAACAGCTGGGTGCGTCCAGTGGTCATGAGCCAGGGCCACCCCATCGCCGAGCCCGGCCCTGGCCCAACGCCACGCCCGCTGTTCCTGCCCATCGCCGAGTTCGAGACCGGCCTGCTCGACCCTGCGCCCGAGCCCTTCGACGACAGCACGCTGGCCAAGCAGCAGAACGACCTGGAGTTCGATATCCACTGGGCGCGCCCGGTAGTGCTGAACAACGTGCGCCTGCACGCCTGAACCTCAGCGGCAGATCTGCCAGAAGCCCATGTCCGCATGGAAGTGATTGTGGTGGGCGGCGTTGTAGTCCGGCCCCAGCACCGTGCTGAAGCTTGCGCACGCCGCCTCCTGCACCTGGCGCAGGAAGTCCGCCTTGCGCCCATCTCCCTGCCAGTCCCGCGCCAACACGATACGCTGGCCGTCCTGCAGGCGAAAACCACTGATATCCAGGGCATTGGCGCTGGCATGCTGGCTGAGCCGCCCTTGCTTGCGATGGTAGACGTTGCGGCAGGCAAAGCTGCCCAGGTGATCAACCTGGGTCACTGGCTGGCCGAACACCCGCTGCGCCGCCGGTTGCAACCCATGCACCTCGAACAGCGCATAGGCCACGGCCAGCGGGCAACTGGCGAGGAAGCTGCTGCTGAGCCGCGCCTGACCGCCTTCGACGCGCCAGACGTTGCGCAACGGGCAGTTGGCCGTCACCGGGCTGTCGCTTTGCTGCCGATAGCGCAATGACGAGGTCTGCAACGCCTGACGGCACAGCTCGGGGTCGGCGCGCAGGCGCGACAGCTTGTAGGGTGTCAGCAGGTTCGGCGGCTGCCGCACGTCCAGCACCGCCCAAGGGTTCCAAGCATCCGCCGGGCGCCAACCGAGCCACCAGGCAACAAGCACGGCCAGCAGCAGGCTGGCCAGTACGGTCAACGTTTTGCTCATGCGGCCTCAGCGACGGAACAAGTCATTGAGCTGAGCGAATGGCAACGCCTGCTCGCCATAACTGAAAGTGCCCTGCTCACGGATCTCCAGCGCGGCCCGCTGCAGAGCGCCCAGGGCGGCACGCGCCAGCGATGAGCCGACACTGATGCGCTTGACGCCCAGGTCTTGCAACTGATTCACGCTCAAGGGCACGCCCGCCATGCCCATCAGCACGTTCACCGGCCTTGGCGCCACGGCCTGCACCACCGCACGGATCTCATCGACGCTGCGCAGCCCCGGGGCATACAGCACATCGGCGCCGGCCTCGGCATAGGCTTGCAGCCTGCGAATGGTGTCATCCAGGTCGAGACGCCCGTGCAGCAGGTTCTCGGCGCGCGCGCAAAGGGTGAAGGGGAACGGCAGGCTGCGGGCAGCCTGCACGGCGGCGCGTACACGCGCCACGGACAAGTCGAAGTCGTAGATCGGCGCTTCGGCGCGGCCGCTGGCATCTTCGATCGAACCACCCACCAGCCCCGCCTCGGCGGCGCGCAGAAGGGTCTGTGCGCAGTCCTCGGGCAAATCGCCGAAGCCGTTTTCCAGGTCCGCCGCCACCGGCAATGGGGTGGCATCGACGATCGCCTGGGCGTTGCCCAGGGTTTCCTCGAGCGTCAGCGCGCCCTCGGCATCCGGCCGCCCCATGCTGAACGCCAGCCCCGCGCTGGTCGTGGCCAGCGCTTCATATCCCAGGCTAGCCAACAGCCGGGCGGAGCCGGCATCCCACGGGTTGGGGATGACGAACGCGCCATCTTGCTCATGCAGCGCCTTGAAGGCTTCGGCTCGCAGGGTTTGCACATCCATGGTTCAACCTCCCGGCAATCAGATCAAAGTAACCCCAGTTGTTCGACCTCAGGGGCGCGGGGCAATTCAGGCAGCGCTGCAAGGCCCGGCAGGCGAGCCATCAGCCGCTGGTGAAAACGCTGGGCCAGCGCCGCCGCCAGGCGATTGTCGGAAGTATGCAGGAACACGTAGGGGCTGCGGCCCTCTTCGATCCATGCAGCGACCTTGTCGATCCACGGCGTGAGGAACGCCTCGTTGGCCTCGAGCTGCGGGTGACCGATGAAACGCACCTGCGGAGACTGGCTGAAGGCCGCTGGGCGCGGCGGCACCTTGGGCTTCTTGGCCTGGGCATGGAGCACCGCGGGCTCGCGCGAGGTGCAACTGAACAACGCACGCGGATCCAGACAGATACGCTCGACTCCACGTTCATGCAGCAGGCGATTGAGCTGACGCTCCTCCTCGCCCCGGGCGAAGAAGGCATCGTTGCGCACCTCCACCGCCAGGGGCACGCCGATCTCATCAAGAAAATACGCCAGCTCGCCCAGGCGCGACGGGCCGAACATTGCCGGCAACTGCAGCCAGTACGGCGCAACGCGCTCGCCCAGGGGCGCCATCAGCCGGGTGAAATCGACGGCCGCATCGAGTTGTTCGCGCAGGTCGCCGGCATGGCTTACATCGCCCGGAAACTTGGCCGTGAAGCGAAACCCCGACGGCATGATCTGCGCCCAACGCTCGACGGTCGCCGGCGCGGGACGGGCATAGAAGGTGGTATTGCCTTCAACGGCGTTGAATACCTGGCTGTAGAGCCCGAGGAACTCGCCGCTACGGGCGTCGGCGGGATAGAGGTACTCGCGCCAGGCGTTTTCAGCCCAGGACGGGCAACCGAGGAAATAAGGGAGGGGTGATGGCGTCATCCATCAAATGTACAGGTCCAGCCCCAGCACTTCCATCTCCCAGTCGGTGAAGCCGGCGGTGGTCAGGTAGCTGGCCAGGGCGGTGGAGGTTCGGCGGTTGCGGGCGCGGGGGAAGATCAGGTCCTGCTGCCGGGCGGGCAGGTTCTCGCCGCGACGGCTGGCGCGGCTGATCTGCGCGTCGATGTCCTCGATGATCTCGGCATCGGCTTCGTCGATGGCTTCGTCACGCGCTGGCGCCTTGCGTGGCGCACGCTTGATGGGGTAGCTCTGTGAGGAGAAGCCGTCGATACGCATGACAAAGGCACTCAGGATCAATGATGGCAATTTAGCAGCATCAGGAATCCTTCGCTAATGCCCGAACTGATAACTGGACCACAGTTCGCGCAAAAGGTTTTATCGTGAACGGCGATAGCCGACGAAATGCCTTCAACGCGCCTTGGGCGTAGCCACATTATCGCGCAGGTAGACCGGTTGCGCCTGTTCGGCGACCACCGCCTCGCCCCGTGCCCAGGCAAAGCCGGCCAGAGTGAGGATATCCAGGGCGCTAGGCAACGCGGCCGCATCGCTGGCAGAAACCTGCACGGCCAGGCGCTCGGCGTAGCCCCAGCCGGTACCGGCACCGAACCATGCCTCGCCCGGGCCTTGCGGCAGGGCCACGCGCTCTGGCGGCAGTACCGCCTCCTGGCCGATCAGGCGCATCTCGCCCTGTTCGGCGCGGTAACAACCCCAGTACACCTCGTCCATGCGCGCGTCGATGGCCGCGGCCACCTGCTGCACGCCACGCTCACGCAAGGCGCCCTGCGCCAGGGCCGCCAGGTTGGACGTTGGCAGTACCGGGCGTTCGAGGGCGAAAGCCAGGCCCTGGACCACGCCGATGGCGATACGCACGCCAGTGAAAGCGCCCGGGCCACGGCCAAAGGCGATGGCATCCAGCGCGCTCAGCGCCACGCCCGATTCGGCCAGCAACTGCTTGATCATCGGCAGCAGTTTCTGCGCGTGCATGCGCGGGATGACCTCGTAATGGCTGGTCACCTTGCCGTCATGCAACAGGGCGACGGAACAGGCTTCGGTAGCGGTATCCAGGGCCAGCAGGGTGGTCATCGAGCGAGGTATCCAGGCGACAGGGGAAAAGAGCGGCAGTATAAACGACAACGGCCCGCAAGCGGGCCGTCGTGACGCACGGTGACGGATCAGCTCAGGGCTGCCAGTACCTTGGCGGTGATCGATTCGACCGAACCGACGCCTTCGATGTGGCTGTACTTCGGCTTGCCGGCGTTGGCGGCCGACAGCTTCTGGTAGAAGTCCACCAGCGGCTTGGTCTGGCTGTGGTAGACCGACAGGCGGTGACGCACGGTTTCTTCCTTGTCGTCATCGCGCTGGATCAGGTCTTCGCCGGTGACGTCGTCCTTGCCTTCCACTTTCGGTGGGTTGTACTGGATGTGGTAGGTGCGGCCGGATGCCAGGTGCACGCGGCGGCCAGCCATGCGGCCGACGATTTCTTCGTCGTCCACGGCGATTTCGACCACGGCGTCGATGTCGACGCCGGCAGCGACCATGGCTTCAGCCTGCGGGATGGTGCGCGGGAAGCCGTCGAACAGGCAGCCGTTGGCGCAGTCAGCCTGCGCGATGCGCTCCTTGACCAGGCTGATGATCAGCTCGTCGGAGACCAGCTGGCCGGCATCCATGACCTTTTTCAGCTCCAGGCCCAGTGGGGTACCGGCCTTGACGGCGGCACGCAGCATGTCACCGGTGGAGATCTGGGGAATACCGAACTTCTCGGTGATGAACTTTGCCTGAGTACCTTTACCGGCCCCGGGAGCTCCCAGCAGAATTACGCGCATCTTGTGCTCCTCATATTTTTTATGCAAATCAACGGATTCGGCGCACAAGGCCAACTCCGGAAAAATCGGTCGAGACCGCAAAATCGGTCAAAAGGCTGCTCAAGATACACAGCGCCCGCCCCCCCGACAAGCGTCCCAAAGTGGCAGGAATGCGCCACTTGCAGCTTGCCGGGGGACAGGTTGCGCCGGGCGCAACCGGCCATGGAAGGAGCGGCCACGGCCAGCCCTGCCACTCACCGCGCCTACCCTCGGCCTAACTCAGCCGGTGTTGCGCAACCCGGCCGCGATCCCGGCCACCGTCACCAGCAAGGCCTGTTCCAACGGGCTGTCCAGAGCGGCTTCACGGCTGCGCGAGCGTGCCAGCAACTCGGCTTGCAGGCGGTGCAACGGGTCCAGGTAGGTGTTGCGCAGGCGGATGAATTCCAGGGTTTCCGGGCTGTGCGCCAGTAGCACCGACTGCCCGGTCAGACCCAGTACCACTTGGCACGACTGCGACAATAGGTCGCGCAGGTGCGCGCCCAACGGCAGCAGTTCGGGTTGCACCAGACGTTCGTCGTAGGCCTCGGCGATCTGCGCATCGGCCTTGGCCAGGACCATCTCCAGCATGTCGATGCGGGTACGGAAGAACGGCCATTGTTCGCGCATCTGCGCCAGCAGCGTCCCCTGCCCGCGTGCCAGGGCATTGTTCAGCGCGGTCTCCCAGCCGAGCCAGGCCGGCAGCATCAGCCGTGTCTGGGTCCAGCCGAAGATCCAAGGGATCGCCCTCAGGCTTTCGATGCCGCCGGCGCGGCGCTTGGCCGGGCGGCTGCCCAGCGGCAGCCGGCCAAGCTCCTGCTCGGGGGTGGACTGGCGGAAGTACTCGACGAAGTCCGGATTCTCGCGCACCACGGCGCGGTAGGCCTTGACGCCGTCGGCGGCCAGCTGGTCCATCAGTGCGCGCCAGGCCGGCTCAGGCGGCGGCGGTGGCAACAGGGTCGCCTCCAGCACCGCGGCCAGATAAAGATTGAGGTTCTGCTCGGCGATGCCCGGCAGACCGAACTTGAAACGGATCATCTCGCCCTGTTCGGTGGTGCGAAAACGCCCGCCCACCGAGCCCGGCGGCTGCGACAGGATCGCCGCGTGAGCAGGGCCACCGCCACGTCCCACCGTGCCACCGCGGCCATGGAACAGCAGCAGCTCGACCTGGTGTTCACGGCAGATGCGCACCAGGTTTTCCTGAGCACGGTACTGGGCCCAGGCCGCCGCCGTGGTGCCGGCATCCTTGGCCGAGTCGGAATAGCCGATCATCACCTCTTGCGGGCCCTGCAGCCCGGCGCGATAGCCCGGCAGCCCGAGCAGGCGCTCCATGACCGGGCCTGCGTTGTCCAGGTCGGCCAGGGTCTCGAACAGGGGTACCACGCGCATCGACCGGGTCAACCCGGCCTCTTTGAGCAACAGCTGCACCGCCAGCACGTCGGACGCCGCGCCGGCCATGGATATCACGTACGAACCCAGCGACGCCGCCGGGGCCGCGGCGATTTCGCGGCAGGTGGCGAGTACTTCGGCGGTATCAGCCTGGGGCTGGAAGTGCGCCTGCAGCAACGGGCGGCGATTCTTCAGCTCGGTCTGGAGGAAGGTGATGCGTCGCTCTTCGTCCCACTCGGCATAGCGGCCGAGCCCGAGGTAGTCGGTGATTTCCGACAGCGCATCGCGATGGCGGGCAGCGTCCTGACGCACATCCAGGCGCACCAGGAACAGACCAAACGTCACCGCCCGGCGCAGGCAGTCGAGCAACGGGCCGTCGGCAATCACGCCCATGCCGCACTCATGCAGCGACTGGTAGCACAGCTCCAACGGCGCGATAAGGTCGCGATTGTCCACCAGCACCGCCGCGCTGGCCGGCTGCGTCGCGGCCAATGAGGCGTGGGCCCAGGCGCGGGTGGCACGCAGGCGGTCGCGCAACTGCTTGAGCAGCGCCCGGTAAGGTTCGGCGCTGTCCCCGACCTTTTCCTTGAGTGCGGCGCTGGCCTGCTGCATGGACAGCTCGGCGGCCAGGTAGTCGATATCACGCAGGAACAGGTCGGCGGCCATCCAGCGCGCCAGCAGCAGCACTTCGCGGGTTACCGCCGCCGTGACATTGGGGTTGCCGTCACGATCACCGCCCATCCAGGAAGCAAAGCGAACCGGCGCCGCCTCCAGTGGCAGGTGCAGCCCGGTCGCCTCGAACAGTGCCGTGTCGACCTTGCGCAGGTGGTTGGGCACCGCCTGCCACAATGAATGCTCGATCACCGCGAAGCCCCACTTGGCCTCGTCCACCGGCGTCGGCCGGGTCCTGCGGATTTCCTCGGTGTGCCAGGACTCGGCGATCAACCGGCGCAGGCGCTCGCGCACCTGCTGGCGCTCGGCGGGGATGAGGTCGCGGTGGTCCTGCGCGGCCAGCTGCGCGGCAATGGCGTCGTACTTCTGGATCAACGTACGCCGGGCCACCTCGGTGGGGTGCGCGGTAAGCACCAGCTCGATGTGCAACTTGCCCAGTTGCCGGGCCAGCTCATCGTTGCCATGGCCAGCCGCCTTCAGGCGCGCCAGCAATTCGGGGAGCACGCGGGCCTCGAACGGTTCGGGCTGGCCGGCGTCACGGCGGCGGATCAGCTGGTACTGCTCGGCGATGTTGGCCAGGTTGAGGAACTGGTTGAACGCCCGCGCCACCGGCAGCAGGTCCTCCTCGGCCAGATCGCCCAGGGTCGAGCTCAGTTGCTCGCCCGCCTCGCGCCGGTCGGCCTTGGCGCTGTGGCGGATGTCCTCGATCTTCTGCAGGAACGCCTCGCCATGCTGCTGGCGGATGGTCTCGCCAAGCAGTTCTCCCAAAAGGTGCACATCCTCGCGCAAGCGCAGATCGATATCACTCATCAGCCTTCTCCACTCCAGGAAACCGCATGCGCCCAAGAGTGCCCACTCGCGCCCGCCCCTGGCAAGCCGCGAGCCGCCAAAGCAACTAAAGTAAACACAGGTCATCCGAAGCAATGCCACTCCAGGCTTTGACAGAGGTCATCATGAAAATTCGCCAACTCGCCCAGCACTGGGAACAGAACGCCGCCGGCCGCCTGAGCCCCACCGGCCATGTCCTGCACCTGGACATGGAAGCAGAAGCGCGCCTGGCCGCGCTGATCGACATGTACCCCAAGCGCAGCCCCGAGGAACTCCTGGGCGAGCTGGTGGCGGCGGCACTGGAAGAGCTCGAGGCCAGCTTCCCCTACGTCAAGGGCCAGCAGGTGATCGCCACCGATGAGGAAGGCGACCCGTTGTACGAGGACATCGGCCCTACGCCGCGCTTCCTGGCCCTTTCCAGGCGCCATCTGCAGGCCCTTGGCCGGGTACGGAAAGACCCCTCGCACTGAGCCCTTGCGGGTGCCGGGCACCGCCCGGCATACCGTCATTTGCAGCGGAAGTTCCAGGCGAAATCCGCTGACTGATTAGTCAGAAAAAAATACCTTTAGCGTGCAAATTTTTCTGAACTATTCAAAAACCGCTTCGGTCACAGCCAATAGCCATCACGGCAAAACCCTGTAAACACGGGCCTTTGCGCCCGACGCTGGCAACAGGGGAACAGCGATTGTCACTGCGTGGCATCGTCGTTTAACAGGAGTGACCCAATGGAGTTGACCACCATGAAGACCCGCATCGCACAACCTTCCTCCACTCATCTGCGCGGGCTCAAGCTGGCCGCGCTGGCCCTGGGCAGCAGCCTGGTGCTGGCCGGCTGCGCGGGCAAGCCGCCTACCGAGCAGTACGCTGTGACCCAATCGGCGGTCAACTCGGCAGTCAGCGCCGGTGGCACCGAGTTCGCAGCAGTGGAAATGAAGGCTGCCCAGGACAAGTTCAAGAAGGCCGAAATCGCCATGCACGACAAGAAGTATGACGATGCCAAGCTGCTGGCCGAGCAGGCCGAATGGGACGCCCGCCTTGCCGAGCGCAAAGCCCAGGCGGCCAAGGCCCAGAAGGCCGTGCAGGATGCCCGCCAGGGCGTCCAGGACGTACGTGAGGAAGGCCTGCGCAGCGCTGAATAAGCCTGCCCTGCCTCTATAGCCTTCGTTTAAAGATCAAAGGATGAACACTATGCGCAACTACGTCATGATTCCCGCCCTGCTGGCCCTGAGCGTCGGCCTTGCCGCCTGCTCCCACGACCCTAACGCCAACCTCGAGTCGGCCCGCACCAATTTCTCCGCCCTGCAGAGCGATCCGCAGTCGAGCAAGGTGGCCGCGCTCGAGACCAAGGACGCCCAGGACTGGCTGAACAAGGCCGACAAGGCCTACATGGATCGCGAGGATGAGAAGAAGGTCGACCAGCTCGCCTACCTCACCAATCAACGCGTCGAAGTGGCCAAGCAGACCATCGCGCTGCGCACCGCGGAAGGTGAACTGAAAAACGCCGCGGCACAACGCGCCCAGGCCAAACTTGACGCCCGCGATGCGCAGATCAAGAAACTGCAGGACAGCCTCAACGCCAAGCAGACCGACCGTGGCACCCTGGTGACCTTCGGCGATGTACTGTTCGACTTCAACAAGGCCGAGCTCAAGAGCAGCGCCTACCCCAACGTCACCAAACTGGCGCAGTTCCTCCAGGAAAACCCTGAGCGCAAGGTGATCGTCGAGGGCTACACCGACAGCGTCGGTTCGGCCAACTACAACCAGACCCTCTCCGAACGTCGCGCCGCCGCGGTGCGCATGGCACTGGTGCGTGCCGGCGTGGACCCTGCGCGCATCGTCGCCCAGGGTTATGGCAAGGAGTATCCGGTAGCGGACAACGGCAGCAACTCGGGCCGTGCGCAGAACCGTCGGGTGGAAGTGACCATCTCCAACGACAACCAACCGGTGGCGCCACGTTCGGTCAGCCAGATCCAGTAAACCGTTGCTAGCTGAACGAAAACCCCGCCTTGATGGCGGGGTTTTTCGTTCGTATCGATCAAAGCGTTCGCCAAGCCACTTACGCAAACGCCCCGAACAAAGTCGGGGCGTTTGCCTGGCGCACGTCAGTGACTACTGGAACAGCGACTCGCTGGACAAGCCATTCTTCTCGAGAATCTCGCGCAGGCGCTTCAGGCCTTCGACCTGGATCTGCCGCACCCGCTCACGGGTCAGGCCGATCTCCAGCCCGACATCCTCCAGGGTACTGCTTTCATGCCCACGCAGGCCGAAACGCCGAACCACCACCTCACGCTGCTTGTCGGTCAACTCGCCCAGCCACTGGTCGATGCTCTGCGACAGGTCATCATCCTGCAGCAGTTCGCATGGGTCGGTGGGACGGTCATCGGTGAGGGTGTCGAGCAGCGTCTTGTCAGAGTCGGGCCCCAGCGAAACATCCACCGAGGACACCCGCTCGTTCAGGCCGAGCATGCGCTTGACCTCGGCCACTGGCTTCTCCAGCAGGCTGGCGATCTCCTCAGGCGACGGCTCGTGGTCGAGCTTTTGCGTAAGCTCGCGGGCGGCGCGCAGGTAGACGTTGAGTTCCTTGACCACGTGAATGGGCAGGCGGATGGTGCGGGTCTGGTTCATGATCGCCCGCTCGATGGTCTGGCGGATCCACCAGGTCGCGTAGGTCGAGAAGCGGAAACCGCGTTCAGGATCGAACTTCTCCACCGCACGGATCAGGCCCAGGTTGCCTTCCTCGATCAGGTCGAGCAGCGACAGGCCACGATTGACGTAACGGCGGGCAATCTTGACCACCAGGCGCAGGTTGCTTTCGATCATGCGCTTGCGCCCGGCAGGGTCGCCTTTTTGCGACAGGCGCGCGAAATGCACTTCTTCCTCTGGCGAAAGCAGAGGCGAGAAGCCGATTTCGTTGAGATACAGTTGGGTCGCGTCAAGTGCCCGACTGTAGTCGATGTACTTGTGCTGCTTGAGCGACGCGCCCTGTTTCGACTTGGTCCGAACCGAAGGTACAGCAGGTTCGTCTGACACCACATCCGTTTCCAAAACGATGCCCGTCTCCATCAGAAGCAGGTCATCGTCGATGTCAAACTCCGGCACTTCTTTACTGAGAGCCATTGTTATAGTCCTTTGCTGAGTTCGAACTCAGACTCGAGCGTCACCCTTCCATGGCAGCGCTGGAGCCTGTCCCCTCTACATCCAAGGAACAGGCCGGGACAATGATCAACGGCGTGGCAGGAACTGGAGAGGATCGACGGGTTTGCCCTGGCGGCGAATCTCGAAATGCAGCTTCACCCGATCAGTGCCCGTGGACCCCATTTCTGCGATCGTCTGCCCTGCCTTGACCTGCTGCCCCTCCCGAACCAAAAGCCTGCGGTTGTGACCGTAGGCACTGACGTAGGTATCGCTGTGTTTGATGATGATGAGCTCGCCATAGCCCCTCAAGCCACTGCCGGCGTAGACCACCGCTCCATCAGACGCAGCAAAAACAGGCTGTCCCAAATCACCGGCGATATCAATGCCTTTATTCAAACTACCGTTTGAAGCGAATTTTCCAATCAGCACGCCATTCGCCGGCCACGTCCAACCGCCAACCGCGCGCTCTGCGGCGGGCACCTGGGCAACCGTTTGCGAGGTGGTGGAAGGGGCAGTTGTGGCACTTTTGCCATTGCTGGTTGCCGGCGCCGTAGTGGCAACCGGCCGGCGGATCACGGTGGTCCGGCTCGATGAAGAAGCGCTGCCGACGACCGTCGTGCTGCCCCCCGCGCCGCTGCTGAAACGGATCGGCTGGCCCGGGCGGATGGTGTAGGGGGCGGGAATATTGTTGCGTGCCGCCAGCTCCTTGTAGTCCCAACCGTAGCGGAAGGCAATGGAGAACAGCGTGTCGCCGGGTTTGACGATGTACTGCCCCGAGGTGACAGTCGGACGCTTGGGCGCGGCGTTGTTGCGGTCGACCACGCGGGCGCCGTTCGAGCTGGTGCTGGAACAGCCAGCCAGCAGGGTCCCCATGGCCAGCGCGATCACCAGAAGCTTCAAAACCGACCGATCCTTGCGCTGCCGCATGCCTGTGTGACCCACCCGCGCTCCCCTCATGCTGTCAAAAAATGACGATACAAAAATGCAATATTGTTTCAATTATAACCGAGCCACCCTGCTTGGGGTGACTCGCTGTTGGCCTGATCCAGTACGAAAAGCGCCACGCCAGATAGACAGGGCCCGGGCGCAAGAATTCGTCGTCGCCGCAAATATTCCGTTACGCCGCTCAGGCCAGTGGGCCATTGAGCAGCGGCACGAAGCGCACGGCGCCGAGTACCCGCCGCGAGAAGCCATGCTCTTCGCGCACGATCAGCATCAGTTGCTGGGTCTCCCCCGCCGGCCCGACCGGGATCACCATGCGTCCACCGGGCGCCAGCTGATCGAGCAGTGCCTGCGGCACTTCAGGCGCGACTGCGGTGACGATGATGCCGTTGTAAGGCGCCAACGCCGGCCAACCTTCGCAGCCGTCGCCCCAACGGAACACCACGTTGCGCAGGTTGAGCTCGACCAGGCGCTCCTTGGCCCGGTCCTGCAGCACCTTGATGCGCTCCACCGAGAACACCCGCTCGACCAGCTGGGCCAGGATCGCGGTCTGGTAGCCCGAGCCGGTGCCGATCTCCAGCACCTTGTCCAGGGGGCCTGCCTCCAGCAACAGCTCGCTCATGTGCGCGACCATGAACGGCTGGGAGATCGTCTGGTTGTGGCCGATCGGCAGCGCCGTGTCTTCATAGGCGCGATGGGCCAGGGCTTCATCGACGAACAGGTGGCGCGGGGTGCGACGAATGGCCTCGAGTACCTTGGCGTTCGACACGCCTTCTTCATAGAGCCGCTGGATCAGCCGCTCCCGGGTACGCTGGGAGGTCATGCCGATGCCGCGGCGCTGCAGATCGTCCTGTTCGCGCATCAGAGCAGGCCCTCCAGCCAACCGTCGAGGCGCTCGAAGGCATCGTTGAAGGTGCGGTCCAGTTGCAGCGGGGTGATCGACACGTAACCCTGCATCACGGCATGGAAGTCGGTGCCCGGGCCGCCATCTTCGGCATCGCCGGCCACGGCGATCCAGTAGCCTTCCTTGCCCCGCGGGTTGACCACCTTGGTCGGTGCCGCGGCACGCGCGCGGTGCCCCAGGCGGGTAAGCTGGATGCCACGTATATGCTCCAGCGGCAGGTTGGGGATATTGACGTTGAGCACGGTGCGCGGCGGCAGCTCCAGGCGCGACTGCGCCTCGACCAGGCGCCGGGCGATGTAGGCGGCGGTCGGCAAGTTGTCGGGCAGGCGCGACAGCAGCGAGAAGGCCAGCGAGGTGCCGCCGAGGAAGCGCCCCTCCAACGCCGCAGCCACCGTGCCCGAATAGAGCACGTCATCCCCCAGGTTGGCGCCCAGGTTGATGCCGGACACCACCATGTCCGGGGTTTCCGGCAACAGGCCGTTGAGCCCCAGGTGCACGCAGTCGGTCGGTGTGCCGTTGAGGCTGATGAAGCCGTTGGCCAGCGTCTGCGGATGCAGCGGCCGGTCCAGTGTCAGCGAGCTGCCGGCACCGCTTTTGTCTTGATCCGGGGCAATCACCACGCACTCGGCATAGTCCACCAACGCTTCATGCAGCGCGGCGAGGCCGGGTGCGGTAACTCCGTCGTCATTCGAAATCAGAATACGCATGGGCTGTCCGTCTGCCCTGCCGGCACCAGATCGACGAGTTCGCGCACCACCACGGTGGCGAAGCATCCGGCCGGAAGGACGAATTCCAGTTGCAGGATATCAGGCTCGGGATAATGCCACGTCAGCCGCCCAATAGGGAGCCGCAGGATGCGCCGTTCGTGATCCATGCCCGCTCGCGCCAGCCAATCGCACAGCGCCGGATGACGTCCGGCGACCGTGGACTCGAGGTCGAGGGTCGCGCCTTGGCTCGGTGCCGCACCGGCGCCCCACAGCGGGCCCGTCGGGTGCAGGTCGAGAATGGCCAGGCGCGGGTCGTTGCACTCGGCCTCGCCGGCCATGAAGAAGCTGCGCTTGTCGGTGAAAGCCAGCAGGTCGCCGACCTGGGCGCGCTGCCAGCTGCCGTCGGCGACACGGGTGGCTAGCACCTGGTTGAACAGGTAGCTGCGCCCGGCCGACAGCAGCCGCGAACGCAGGTTGCGCTGCTCGGGCAGCGCCTGGCGAGCGGCCCAGCCCTGTGCGTCGTGCACGTTGCCACCGGCATGGCCGAAGCGCTGGCTGCCGAAGTAGTTGGGCACGCCCTGCTGTTTGAGTTGCTCCAGGCGGGCATCAAGGGCCTGGTGGTCGGCCTGCAGCGCGGTAAGGCGCAAGGTGAAGCCATTGGCCGAATGCGCGCCACGCTGCAGCTTGCGTTGGTGGCGCACCTGCTTGAGCACGCGCAGGGTGTCGTCCTCGGCACGGGACAGGTCTGGGTCGGCCTTGCCCGGCAGGTGCAGGCTGAACCACTGGCGGGTCAGGGCCTGGCGGTCCTTGAGGCCGGCATAGCTGATGGCACGCACCGGCACGCCGGCGGCGCGGGCCAGGCGGCGAGCCGCCTCCTCGGTGTTGAGGTCACGCTTCTCGACCCACAGCCACAGGTGCTCGCCCTGGCCGGACAGCGGGATATCGAGGACTTCATCGACCTGGAAGTCTTCAGCCACCGCCTTGAGCACCGCGGTGCCCAAGACATCGCCCGAGGCCCGAGGGCCTAGCAGTTCCAGTTCGGTCATGCTGGCAGCAGCAGGGCAACCGCATGCACGGCGATGCCCTCCTCGCGGCCGGTGAAGCCCAGCTTTTCTTCAGTGGTGGCCTTGACGTTGACCTGGTCGAGCTCGACCTGCAGGTCTGCGGCGATGTGCTGGCGCATGGTCTCGATGTGCGGGGCCATCTTTGGTGCCTGGGCGACGATGGTGGCGTCGACATTGCCGACCTTCCAGCCCTTGTCACGCACGACAGCGACCACGTGGCGCAGCAGCACCCGGCTGTCGGCGCCCTTGAACTGCGGGTCGGTGTCGGGGAAATGCTTGCCGATGTCGCCCAGCGCCGCGGCACCCAGCAAGGCATCGCTCAGGGCGTGCAGCAGCACGTCGCCGTCGGAGTGGGCCAGCAGGCCGAACTTGTGGGGGATACACACCCCGCCCAAGGTAATGAAATCACCGTCGCAGAAACGATGGACATCGTAGCCGTGGCCAATACGCATAGAAGAACGCCCTGATTGAGTCAGGGCGTGATTCTACCTGCTTTTGCGGTATTGGGGCTGCTTCACGGCCCTGCGGCTCAGACCCTGCCCAGTGCCACCGCATGATGGCGCAGGTGTTCATCGATGAAGCTGGCGATGAAGTAGTAGCTATGGTCGTAGCCTGGCTGCAGGCGCAGGGTCAGCCCATGGCCGCCCTTACGGGCCGCCTGCTCCAGCGCCTCTGGCTTGAGCTGCTTTTCAAGGAAGTCATCGCGATCCCCCTGGTCCACCAGCAGCGGCGGGCATTCATCCGCCTCGGCCAGCAGCACACTGGCATCCCACTCGCGCCACTGCGCCCGGTCTTCGCCCAGGTAGCGGCTGAAGGCCTTCTCACCCCAAGGGCAATCCATTGGATTGCTGATCGGTGAGAACGCCGACACCGAGCGGTAGCGCCCCGGGTTGCGCAAGGCGCAGACCAGCGCGCCATGCCCGCCCATCGAGTGGCCACTGATACTGCGCTGGCTTGACGCCGGGAAATGCTCCTCGATCAACTCCGGCAACTCGTGCACCACATAGTCGTGCATCTGGTAGTTGCGCGCCCAGGGCTGCTGGGTGGCATTGAGGTAGAACCCCGCGCCGAGGCCGAAGTCCCAGGCACCGTCCGGATCACCCGGCACCTGCTCGCCACGCGGGCTGGTGTCCGGGGCGACGATGATCAGCCCAAGCTCCGCGGCCAGGCGCTGGGCGCCGGCCTTCTGCATGAAGTTCTCGTCGGTGCAGGTCAGGCCGCTGAGCCAGTACAGCACCGGCAGCTTTTCGCCCTGCTCGGCTTGGGGCGGCAGGTACACCGCGAACACCATGTCGCAGGCAAGCACCTTGGAGCTGTGCCGGTAACGCTTGTGCCAGCCGCCAAAGCTTTTCTGGCAAGAGATGTTTTCCAGCGTCATGGCGAGGGCCTCAGAAGTGGATTACGCTGCGGATGCTCTTGCCTTCGTGCATCAGGTCGAAAGCTTTGTTGATGTCCTCCAGGCCCATGGTATGGGTAATGAAGGTGTCCAGCGGGATCTCGCCTTTCTCGGACATTTCCACGTAGCTCGGCAGCTCACTGCGGCCACGCACGCCGCCGAAGGCCGAACCGCGCCAGACGCGACCGGTGACCAGCTGGAACGGACGGGTGGCGATTTCCTGGCCGGCACCGGCCACGCCAATGATCACCGACTCGCCCCAGCCCTTGTGGCAGCATTCCAGCGCCGCGCGCATCAGTTGCACATTGCCGATGCACTCGAAGGAAAAGTCCACGCCGCCGTCGGTGAGATCGACGATCACTTCCTGGATCGGGCGGTCGTAGTCTTTCGGGTTGATGCAGTCGGTTGCGCCCAGCTGGCGGGCGATCTCGAACTTGGCCGGGTTGATGTCGATGGCGATGATGCGCGAAGCCTTGGCCTTGACCGCGCCGATCACTGCCGACAGACCGATGCCGCCGAGGCCGAAGATGGCCACAGTGTCACCCGGCTTGACCTTGGCGGTGTTGAGCACCGCGCCGATACCGGTGGTCACGCCGCAGCCGAGCAGGCAGACCTTCTCCAGCGGGGCCTCTTTCTGGATCTTGGCCACGGAGATTTCCGGCAGCACGGTGTACTCGGAGAAGGTCGAGGTGCCCATGTAGTGGAACAGCTGCTGGCCCTTGTAGCTGAAGCGGGTGGTGCCGTCGGGCATCAGGCCCTTGCCCTGGGTGGCGCGGATGGCCTGGCACAGGTTGGTCTTGCCCGACAGGCAGAATTTGCACTTGCCGCATTCCGGGGTGTACAGCGGGATCACGTGGTCGCCGACCGCCACCGAGGTCACGCCCTCGCCAACCGCCTCGACGATCGCCCCGCCCTCATGGCCGAGAATCGACGGGAAGATGCCTTCCGGGTCGGCGCCAGACAGGGTATAGGCGTCGGTATGGCAGACACCCGAGGCGACGACGCGCAGCAGCACTTCGCCGGCCTTGGGCATGGCCACGTCCACTTCGACGATTTCCAGGGGTTTCTTGGCCTCGAAGGCTACAGCAGCGCGGGACTTGATCATCAAAGGTCTCCAGACAAGAGTGTCGATTGCAGGCAAGCAGTGTAATTCACTGCCTTTTGATGAATAATCCGGCCATTCACAAAACATTATTGCCACACAGGGATAATCCATTGAGCAGCCGCTGGGAAGGCATCGACGAATTCGTCGCCGTGGCAGAAATGGGCCAGTTCACCGCCGCCGCCGAACGCCTCGGAGTGTCTTCGTCGCACATCAGTCGGCAGATCGCCCGCCTGGAGGAACGCTTGCAGACCCGCCTGCTGTACCGCAGCACGCGGCGGGTGACCCTCAGCGAAGCCGGGCAGACCTTTCTCCAGCACTGCCAGCGCCTGCAGGATGGCCGCGAGGAAGCGTTGCGCGCCATGGGCGACCTGGCCAGCGAACCCAAAGGCCTGCTGCGCCTGACCTGCGCGGTAGCCTATGGCGAGCGCTTCATCGTGCCGCTGGTGACGCGCTTCATGGCGCTGTACCCGCAGTTGCGGGTGGAGGTGGAGTTGAGCAACCGCACCCTCGACCTGCTGCATGAGGGCATGGACCTGGCGATCCGCCTGGGCCGCCTGCAGGATTCCCGGCTGGTGGCCACGCGCCTGGCGCCGCGACGCATGTACCTGTGCGCATCACCGGCCTACCTGGCACGCTATGGGCGGCCGCACAGCGTGTCGGAGTTGGCGCGGCACAATTGCCTGGTCGGCAGCTCCGACCTGTGGGCGCTGCAGCAGGAGGGTCGCGAGATCAGCCAGCGGGTACAGGGCAACTGGCGCTGCAACAGCGGCCAGGCGGTGCTGGATGCAGCGCTGCAGGGGATGGGCCTGTGCCAGTTGCCGGACTACTACGTGCTCGAGCATCTGCATAGCGGGGCGCTGGTGTCGTTGCTGGAGGGGCACCAACCGCCGAATACAGCGGTATGGGCGTTGTATCCGCAACAACGGCATCTGTCGCCGAAGGTGCGGCGGTTGGTGGACTATCTCAAGGAAGGGTTGGCGCAGTTGCCGGAGTATCGCACCACGCCTTTGCAGGAGCGGCCTTAGCCGCGATGCGGGCAACGCGGTCAGGCACCCGCTGCGCGGGTGATCGCGGCTGAAGCCGCTCCTACAGATACGGCGTCAGACCATCGCTCAGCGACGCCCAGCCCAGCGCTGGCGCAACCACTCCAAGTCCTCTGGCCGGGTCACCTTGATATTGTCGCTGCGCCCTTCGACCAGGCGCGGCGCATACCCGGCCCACTCGATGGCGGACGACTCATCGGTGACTGCTACATCGGACACCAGGCACTCGGCCAGCGCCCGGTGCAACATGCCGAGGCGGAACATCTGCGGGGTATAGGCTTGCCAGACGGTGCTGCGATCGACCGTCGCCGCCACCCTGCCCTCGCCGTCGGCACGCTTGAGCGTGTCCCGAGCGGGTACGGCGAGCAATCCACCGACGGGATCTTCAGCCAGGGCTGACAGCAACTTGTCCAGATCGCCACGCGCCAGATTCGGCCGCGCGGCGTCGTGCACCAGCACCCAGTCGTCATCCGACGCGCCCTGGGCGTGCAGTAGCAATAGCGCATTGAGCACCGAGTCAGCGCGCTCGTCACCACCCGGGGCACGCTGGATACGCGGATCGCTGGCACAGCGCAGGCCGGGCCAATAAGGGTCGTGTTCGGCAATGCTGACCACCACGCCCTTGAGCATGGGATGGTCGAGGAAACAGTCGAGGCTGTGCTCGAGAATGGTCTGACCGCCCAGTTGCAGATACTGCTTGGGACGGTCGGCAGCCATGCGGGCGCCAATGCCCGCGGCGGGAATCACGGCCCAGAAGGCCGGCAGTTTGTTTGTCATTTCTGTGGCAGCTGGTAGAGGGTTTCGCCCTCCTTGACCATCCCCAGTTCATGACGAGCCCGTTCTTCCACGGTCTCCATACCTTTCTTCAACTCCAGGACCTCGGCATCCAGCACGCGATTGCGTTCCAGCAGGCGTTCGTTTTCCGCATGCTGGTCGGCGATCTGCTGCTTGAGTTCGGTCACTTGCGCCAGGCTGCCATTACCTACCCAAAGGCGATATTGCAGGCCGCCGAGCAGCAGGAGCAGGACGAGGAACAACCAATAGGGACTGCGCATGAAGATATCCAGGGTAAAAAAGGCCGCCGCAGCGAGCTTCCGATAGCACGAAGCCTGGCCGAGGCCAGGCTTCGTCGACAGAAACCCGTGGAGGCAACCGAACGATCAGTACGAACGTTCAGCAGGCCCCGGCTGCTGCCTTTTTACCATCTCTTGCTCAGCCGCGAAACTCGGCACGGCCGCGATACACGGCTTTGGCGCCCAGTTGCTCTTCGATGCGCAGCAGTTGGTTGTACTTGCTGACGCGGTCGGAGCGGCACAGCGAGCCGGTCTTGATCTGGCCAGCAGCAGTGCCCACGGCCAGGTCGGCGATGGTCGAGTCCTCGGTTTCACCGGAACGGTGCGAAATCACCGCGGTGTAGCCAGCGGCCTTGGCCATCTGGATGGCTTCCAGGGTCTCGGTCAGCGAGCCGATCTGGTTGAACTTGATCAGGATCGAGTTGCCGATGCCCTTCTCGATGCCTTCCTTCAGGATCTTGGTGTTGGTCACGAACAGGTCGTCGCCGACCAGCTGGACTTTCTCGCCGATCTTGTCGGTGAGGATCTTCCAGCCAGCCCAGTCGGACTCGTCCAGGCCGTCTTCGATCGAGATGATCGGGAAGCGCTCGGTCAGGCCCTTCAGGTATTCGGCGAAGCCTTCGGCGTCGAACGACTTGCCTTCACCGGACAGGTTGTACTTGCCGTCTTCGTAGAACTCGGAAGCCGCGCAGTCCAGGGCCAGGGTCACGTCGGTGCCCAGCTTGTAGCCGGCTTTCTCGACCGCTTCGGCGATGGCGCCCAGGGCGTCTTCGTTGGAAGCCAGGTTCGGGGCGAAGCCACCTTCGTCACCGACGGCGGTATTCAGGCCACGGGCCTTCAGTACGGCCTTGAGGTGGTGGAAGATCTCGGTGCCCATGCGCAGGCCGTCGGAGAAGGTCTTGGCGCCAACTGGCTGGACCATGAACTCCTGGATGTCGACGTTGTTGTCGGCGTGCTCGCCGCCATTGATGATGTTCATCATCGGCACGGGCATGGAATACTGACCCGGCGTGCCGTTGAGGTTGGCGATGTGCGCGTACAGCGGCAGGTCCTGATCCTGGGCGGCGGCCTTGGCGGCAGCCAGGGACACGGCGAGGATGGCGTTGGCGCCCAGCTTGGCCTTGTTCTCGGTGCCGTCCAGCTCGATCATCGCGCGGTCCAGGGCTTTCTGGTCCGATGGGTCCTTGCCCAGCAGCAGGTCGCGGATCGGGCCGTTGATGTTGGCGACGGCCTTCAGCACGCCCTTGCCCAGGTAACGGCTCTTGTCGCCATCACGCAGCTCCAACGCTTCGCGCGAGCCAGTGGAAGCACCCGACGGCGCGCAGGCGCTGCCGATGATGCCGTTGTCGAGCAGTACATCGGCTTCCACGGTGGGGTTGCCACGCGAATCGAGAACTTCACGACCTTTGATGTCGACGATCTTTGCCATTGTTGTAAGCACTCCAGAATTGACGAAAACAACGCAGCTTTTGGGAATTCTTGCCGTTCACCAGGCGACATGGCACGGGCAGGCCTGGCGAAGGGAGCCCCTGACCGAAAGGTCAGGGGTGGAACGGGCGGTACTTTACCCGAGAAATGAGCTTTACGCGGTTTCTACCGTCGGAAAACTTTTCACCAGGTCGTCCAGCTGCTTGAGCTGTGCCAGGAACGGCTCAAGCTTGTCCAGGCGCAGGGCGCACGGGCCATCGCACTTGGCGTTGTCCGGGTCCGGATGTGCCTCGAGGAACAGGCCGGCCAGGCCCTGGCTCATGCCAGCCTTGGCCAGGTCGGTAACCTGGGCGCGGCGGCCACCGGCGGAGTCGGCGCGACCGCCCGGGGTCTGCAACGAGTGGGTCACGTCGAAGAACACCGGGTACTCGAACTCCTTCATGATGCCGAAGCCGAGCATGTCCACGACGAGGTTGTTGTAGCCGAAGCTCGAGCCGCGCTCGCAGAGGATCAGTTGGTCGTTGCCGGCCTCGACGCACTTGGCGAGGATGTGCTTCATCTCGTGGGGCGCCAGGAACTGCGCCTTCTTGATGTTGATCACCGCGCCGGTCTTGGCCATCGCCACGACCAGGTCGGTCTGGCGCGACAGGAAGGCCGGCAGCTGGATGATGTCGCACACCTTGGCCACCGGTTCGCACTGGTAGGGTTCGTGCACGTCGGTGATCACCGGCACGTTGAAGGTCTGCTTGATCTCCTCGAAGATCTTCAGGCCCTCTTCCATGCCCGGGCCGCGGTACGAGTTGACCGACGAACGGTTGGCCTTGTCGAAGCTGGCCTTGAACACATACGGGATACCGAGCTTCTCGGTAACCCGCACGTACTCCTCGCAGACCTTCAGGGCCAGGTCACGGGACTCCAGGACGTTCATGCCGCCGAAAAGGACGAACGGCTTGTCGTTGGCGATCTCGATGTTACCGACGCGAATGATCTTCTGAGTCATGGATCAGGCCTTGTTCTTCTGTGCCAGGGCAGCCTTGACGAAACCGCTGAACAGCGGATGACCGTCACGTGGCGTCGAGGTGAACTCCGGGTGGAACTGGCAGGCGACGAACCATGGGTGGTCCTTGGACTCGACCACTTCAACCAGCGCGCCGTCTTCGGAGCGACCGGACACCTGCAGGCCAGCTTCGACCAGCTGCGGCAGCAGGTTGTTGTTGACTTCGTAGCGGTGGCGGTGACGCTCGGTGATGATGTCCTTGCCGTAGCAGTCGTGCACCTTGGAGCCGGCAGCCAGTTGGCAGTCCTGAGCGCCCAGGCGCATGGTGCCGCCCAGGTCGGACGCTTCGGTACGGGTCTCGACCGCGCCGGTGGCATCGGCCCACTCGGTGATCAGACCAACGACCGGGTGGCCGCTGTTGCGGTCGAACTCGGTGGAGTTGGCGTCTTTCCAGCCCATCACGTTACGGGCGAATTCGATCACGGCAACCTGCATGCCGAGGCAGATGCCCAGGTACGGGACCTTGTTCTCACGAGCGTACTGCACCGCGGTGATCTTGCCTTCAACACCGCGCAGGCCGAAACCGCCCGGGACCAGGATGGCATCGGCGCCTTCGAGCAGGCTGGTGCCCTGGTTCTCGATGTCTTCGGAGTCGATGTAGCGCAGGTTGACCTTGGTGCGGTTGGTGATGCCGGCGTGGCTCATCGCTTCGATCAGCGACTTGTACGCGTCCAGCAGCTCCATGTACTTGCCGACCATGGCGATGGTCACTTCCTGCTCAGGGTTGAGCTTGGCGTCGACGACCTTGTCCCACTCGGACAGGTCGGCGCTGTTGCACTGCAGGCCGAAGCGCTCGACGACGAAGTCGTCCAGGCCCTGGGCATGCAGCACGCCTGGGATCTTGTAGATGGTGTCGACGTCTTCCAGCGAAATCACCGCACGCTCTTCGACGTTGGTGAACAGCGCGATCTTGCGGCGCGACGAGGCGTCGACCGGGTGGTCGGAGCGGCAGATCAGCACGTCAGGCTGCAGACCGATGGAGCGCAGTTCCTTGACCGAGTGCTGGGTCGGCTTGGTCTTGGTCTCGCCGGCGGTGGCGATGTACGGGACCAGGGTCAGGTGCATCAGCATGGCGCGCTTGGAGCCCACTTCGACGCGCAGCTGGCGGATGGCCTCAAGGAACGGCTGCGACTCGATGTCGCCCACGGTGCCGCCGATCTCGACCAGCGCGACGTCGGCATCGCCGGCGCCCTTGATGATGCGGCGCTTGATTTCGTCGGTGATGTGCGGGATGACCTGGATGGTCGCGCCCAGATAATCACCACGGCGCTCCTTGCGCAGCACGTGCTCGTAGATGCGGCCGGTGGTGAAGTTGTTGTTCTGGGTCATCGTGGTGCGGATGAACCGCTCGTAGTGGCCCAGGTCGAGGTCGGTCTCGGCGCCGTCGTGGGTGACGAACACTTCACCGTGCTGGAACGGGCTCATGGTGCCCGGGTCGACGTTGATGTACGGGTCCAGCTTGAGCATGGTGACTTTAAGCCCCCGCGCTTCCAGGATGGCCGCCAGGGAAGCCGAGGCAATGCCTTTCCCCAATGAAGAAACAACACCGCCCGTGACGAATATGTAGCGCGTCATGAAAAACCCTAGAAGTCTGCGTTAAGGCGGCCAGCGCCGCCGGAGAAAGCGAAGGAAGGCCGAAGCCCCCGATCACCTGCGTCAATCACAGTGCATCTCGAAAAACTGCCGCGTCTGTACAGACCAGGGGTGTCCCCGGCATGGAGCTCGCTCGTCATTTTAAGAAATCAGCCCAGCAAAAAACTGCTTGGTAATCGGCAACTACTGTGTTTTCGCGGAACCCACAGAAGTTGTATCAAGAAGGGAGGGTAGTCTACCGGAATGTACCCTTCAGCTCAAACCTTGCACGTTCGTCGGCGGTTGCCAGTGCAGTTGACATTCGGCCTGAGCGAGTCCGGGCAGATTGGCCACCGCCAGCAATTGCTCGCCCCGGTACAGCAGTGGCAGGCGCGAGCGCACGAAGTGCGGGACCTGCAGCTCGTTGAGCAGACGCTTGAGGTCACGCCGGCCACGGCCACTGACCTCCAGCATTTCGCCGCCTTGACGGTAGGCGATGCGCAGGCCTGTGTTGTCCATGCAGCCTTCCAGCCACACCTGGCCGTTGCCCGGCAGCGTCAGGGGCGTGGACGGGTTCGGCCACGCCCATTCACCCGTCGGAGCTTGGAGCCATTGCCCGTCCAGCCACCAGATGCGCCCGTGGCTGCGCTGCAACTGACCGTCGGTCAGGCGCCAGATCGGGCAGGCATCGCCTGCCGCGCCACGCAGGTCATCCCAACCGGCCCAGTGGCGACTGTCAGGCAGGCGGGTGCGGCGACCGAGCCAGCATTGCAGGGCATTGCGCTGGCGCGCCGGTGACAGCGCCTCGAGTACGGCGAGGTCGAGGGAGGCAAGACCGAGCCAGGGCAGCGGCGCATTGTCGCACGCCGGAGCCAGGTCAGTGGCGGCCAGCTCGTCAAGCAGCCCGAGGGCCTCGCCCAGGTGCTCGGCGCTGCGCGCCAGGTTGCCCTCAGCCTGGGGCCAGCGACCGCGCAGCAGCGGGAAGACCTCTGCGCGCAGGAAGTTGCGGGCGAAGGTGGTGTCGGTATTTGAGGGATCGTCAACCCACACCAGCCCCCTGCTCTGGGCATAAGCGTGCAAGCGCTCACGCGAAACCTTCAGCAGCGGGCGCACGAGCCTGCCCTGCCCCAACGAGCGCGCCTCGGGCATGGCCGACAGACCACGCAAGCCGGCGCCGCGCAGCAGACGAAACAGCAAGGTTTCGGCCTGATCGTCACGGTGCTGGCCGGTGAACAGCACTTCGCCTGGGGCAAGCTGCTTTTCGAACGCGGTGTAACGGGCATCGCGGGCAGCCTGCTCAAGACTGGCACCCGGGGCTACCTGAACGTGAACAACGTCGAGTTCGATGCCCAGGGCATCACAGACGGTCTTGCAGTGGGCGGGCCATGCATCGGCGGCAGCTTGCAGACCATGATGCACATGGACGGCACGCAGGGGAGGCGCGGGGTGATTACGGGCGTAATCGGCCAGCAGGTGCAGGAGGACGGTGGAGTCGAGGCCGCCGGAGAAGGCGACGTGCCAGGCGGGGGCATCGAGCCAACGGGCAAACTGGCGGGTGAGGTTGATCACCTGGACCTCACCGTCATGGAGATCGCGGGGGGCGTTTCACGCCCCTTTCGCCGGCAAGCCGGCTCCCACAGAAGTATGCATTCCCCTGTGGGAGCCGGCTTGCCGGCGAAAGGGCCGCAAAGCGGCCCCTGTAATCCATCAGAGACCGTAGCTCATCAGGCGGTCGTAACGGCGCTTGAGCAGCGCGTCGTTGTCGAGCTTGCCGAGCATGTCCAGCTGTTCGATCAGGTCGGCGCGGATGCTCGCGGACATCTTGGCCGGATCACGGTGGGCGCCGCCCAGCGGCTCCTGGATGACCTTGTCGACGATGTTCAGGCTCTTCAGGCGCTCGGCGGTGATGCCCATGGCCTCGGCGGCGTCGGCGGCCTTGTCGGCGGTCTTCCACAGGATCGAGGCGCAGCCTTCCGGCGAGATCACCGAGTAGGTGGAGTACTGCAACATGTTCAGCTGGTCGCACACGCCGATGGCCAGTGCGCCGCCGGAACCACCCTCACCGATCACGGTGGCGATGATCGGCGTCTTCAGACGCGCCATGACGCGCAGGTTCCAGGCGATGGCCTCGCTCTGGTTGCGCTCTTCTGCGTCGATGCCCGGATAGGCACCTGGGGTGTCGATGAAGGTCAGGATCGGCATCTTGAAACGCTCGGCCATTTCCATCAGGCGACAGGCCTTGCGATAGCCTTCGGGACGCGGCATGCCGAAGTTGCGGCGCACCTTCTCACGCACCTCGCGGCCCTTCTGGTGGCCGATGACCATGACCGGCTTGTCGTCCAGGCGCGCGGTGCCACCGACGATGGCGGCATCGTCGGAGAAGTGACGGTCGCCGTGCAGCTCTTCGAACTCGGTGAAGAGGTGGTCGATATAGTCGAGGGTGTAGGGGCGGCGCGGGTGACGGGCCAGACGGGCGATCTGCCAGCTGGTCAGGTTGCCGAAGATGCTCTCGGTCAGGGTGCTGCTCTTGTCCTGCAGACGGGCAATTTCATCGCTGATGTTCAGCGAGTTGTCGTTACCCACCAGGCGCAGCTCTTCGATCTTGGCTTGCAGGTCGGCAATCGGCTGTTCGAAATCGAGGAAATTCGGGTTCATAGGCTTCCGTCTTGGGTCTACGGCCAGGCGGCCGGCCGGTTGATCCGTTTGGCGCCCTACCTTAAGGGATCAGGCGCATATAGGTCGAGATTAAAATTCGTCGTTTCAACGGTATTGCAGGAAGACGTTCTCACGTCCGAACTGGTCACGCAGTGCCTGAATCAGGCCGTCAGCCGGGTCGATGGACCACTGGTCGCCGAATTGCAGCATGGCCTTGGCGTCGCTGCCGGTGTACTCCAGGGTGATCGGGCAGCCACCACGGTGACGGGTGATCAGCTCGCCCAGCCAGTTCAGGCGGTCACCCTTGAGCGCGTCGTGGGCGACCTTCAGGCGCAGGCTTTCGGCCAGCTTGGTACGGGCATCCTCCATGGTCATCACCGTCTTGACCCGCAGGCGCAGGCCACCGGAGAAATCGTCGTTACTGACCTCCCCCTCCACCACCACCATGGCGTCGGTCTGCAGCAAGGCCTGGGCGCCCATGAAGGCATCGGCGAACAACGAGGCCTCGATGCGCCCGGAACGGTCGTCGAGGGTGACGAAGCCCATCTTGTCGCCCTTCTTGTTCTTCATCACGCGCAGGGCAATGATCATCCCGGCGATGGTCTGGGTATCCCGCGCGGGCTTCAGATCGACAATGCGCTGGCGGGCGAAACGACGGATCTCGGTCTCGTACTCATCAATCGGATGCCCGGTGAGGTACAGGCCGAGCGTGTCCTTTTCGCCTTTCAGGCGCTCTTTGAGCGTCAACTCCCGCACCTTGCGGTGGTTGGCGTAGACGTCGACATCCGCCTCGTCGAACATGCCGCCGAACAGGTCGACATGGCCACTGTCGGCGGTATGGGCCGCCTGTTCGGCAGCCTTGACGGCCTCACCCAGCGCCGAGAGCAGGGTCGCGCGGTTGATGTCGATGTTGGCCTGGTAGGCCTTGATCTCGTCATGGAAGTGCGGGCCGAGACGATCCAGTGCGCCACTGCGGATCAACGCATCGAGGGTACGCTTGTTGACGCGCTTGAGGTCGATGCGCTCACAGAAGTCGAACAGGTCCTTGAACGGACCACCCTGTGCGCGCGCCTCGACGATCGCCTCCACCGGGCCTTCGCCCACGCCCTTGATCGCCCCCAGGCCATAGACGATGCGGCCATCGTTGTTGACGGTGAACTTGAAGTCGGAGAAGTTCACGTCCGGCGCGTCGAGGCGCAGCTTCATGCTGCGTACTTCCTCGACCAGCACCACGACCTTGTCGGTGTTGTGCATATCCGCCGACAGGACCGCGGCCATGAACGGCGCCGGGTAGTGGGTCTTCAACCACGCTGTCTGGTAAGAGACCAGGCCATAGGCCGCAGAGTGAGATTTGTTGAACCCGTAACCGGCGAATTTCTCTACCAGATCGAAGATGTTACCGGCCAGATCCGCATCAATGTTGTTGGCCACGCAGCCTTCGATGAAACCGCCACGCTGCTTGGCCATTTCCTCGGGCTTTTTCTTACCCATGGCCCGGCGCAGCATGTCGGCGCCGCCGAGGGTATAGCCGGCCATCACCTGGGCGATCTGCATCACCTGTTCCTGGTACAGGATGATGCCGTAGGTCGGCGCAAGAACGGGCTTGAGGCCTTCGTACTGGTAGTCCGCATGCGGGTAGGCCAACTCGGCGCGGCCGTGTTTGCGGTTGATGAAGTCGTCCACCATGCCCGACTGCAGCGGACCGGGGCGGAACAGCGCCACCAGTGCGATAAGGTCTTCCAGGCAGTCAGGCTTGAGCTTCTTGATCAGCTCTTTCATGCCGCGCGATTCGAGCTGGAACACTGCGGTGGTTTCAGCCTTCTGCAGCAACTCGTAGGTCTTGCGGTCGTCCAGCGGAATGAAATCGATGTTGACGTCGGGCAGGTTCTTCTTGGCCTGCTCGCGGTTGATGATTTCCATCGCCCACTTGATGATCGTCAGCGTACGCAGGCCGAGGAAGTCGAACTTCACCAGGCCCGCGGCCTCGACGTCGTCCTTGTCGAACTGGGTCACCAGGCCGCCGCCTTCTTCATCACAGGCGATCGGCGAAAAGTCGGTAAGCTTGGTCGGGGCGATCACCACGCCACCGGCGTGCTTGCCGGTACCGCGGGTGACACCTTCGAGCTTGAGGGCCATGTCCCAGATTTCGCGGGCATCCTCGTCGCCCTTGAGGAAGTCGCGCAGGATCTCTTCCTGCTCGTAGGCCTTCTCCAGGGTCATGCCCACTTCGAACGGGATCATCTTCGACAGGCGGTCGGCCAGGCCGTAGGACTTGCCCTGCACCCGCGCCACGTCACGCACCACCGCCTTGGCGGCCATGGTGCCGAAGGTGATGATCTGGCTCACCGCGTTGCGCCCGTATGCCTCGGCCACGTAGTCGATCACCCGGTCGCGGCCATCCATGCAGAAGTCGACGTCGAAGTCGGGCATGGAAATACGTTCAGGGTTGAGGAAGCGCTCGAACAGCAGGTCATAGGCCAACGGATCAAGGTCGGTGATCTTCAGCACGTAGGCCACCAAGGAACCGGCACCCGAACCCCGGCCCGGGCCGACCGGCACATCGTTGTTCTTCGCCCACTTGATGAAGTCCATAACGATCAGGAAGTAACCGGGGAAGCCCATCTGGATGATGATGTCCAGCTCGAACTTCAGGCGGTCCAGGTAGACCTGGCGCTTCTCTTCGTAGTTGGGCGTGGTCTCCTTCGGCCAGAGCACCGCCAGGCGCTCTTCCAGGCCTTCGTGGGAGACATGCCGCAGGTAGTCGTCGATGCCCATGCCGTTGGGCGTCGGGAAGTCGGGGAGGAAGTACTTGCCCAGCTGCACGGTGATGTTGCAGCGCTTGGCGATCTCCACGGTGTTGGCAATGGCGTCCGGCAGGTCACTGAACAGCTCAGTCATCTCTTCGGCGGACTTTAGGTACTGCTGGTCACTGTAGCCACGCGGGCGGCGCGGGTCGTCCAGGGTCCAACCCTCGCCGATGCACACCCGGGTCTCGTGGGCGTCGAAGTCCGACTGCTTGACGAAGCGCACGTCGTTGGTCGCCACCAGCGGCGCGCCGAGCTTGTCGGCCAAGGCCACGGCAGCGTGCACGTATTCCTCGTCACCAGCGCGGTTGGTACGCTGCACCTCGACGTAGAAGCGCTCGGGGAACATGCTCATCCAGTCGGCGAGCAGTACCTGGGCTTCGTCCTGACGATTGGCCATCAGCGCCATGCCGATGTCGCCTTCCTTGCCCGCGGACAGGGCAATCAGCCCCTCGCTGGCCGGGGCGATCCAGTCGCGCTGGATGATCACCAGCCCATTGCGCTGGCCATCGGTCCAACCGCGCGAGATCAGCTCGGTGAGATTGCGGTAACCCTTGGGGTTCATGGCCAGGAAACAGATGCGCGACAGTGGCGCCTCCGGGTCAACCCCTGCCAGCCACAGGTCGGCGCCGCAGATCGGCTTGATGCCGGCGCCCATGGCGGTCTTGTAGAACTTCACCAGCGAGCACATGTTGCTCTGGTCGGTGATCGCCACCGCCGGCATGTTCATCCCGGCCAGGGCCTTGGCCAGCGGCTTGATCCGCACCAGGCCGTCGACCAGGGAGAATTCGGAGTGCACGCGAAGGTGAACGAAGGAGACCGACATGGAGGATCCTGTAGCAGTGCTGAACGACAAGGGCGGGATTGTAGCGTATTGCTCTGCGCTTGCCTCGCCTGCAGGTCAGCGGTTGATTGCAGAATGCATCGCGGGGCAAGCCCGCTCCCACGCCAAGCCTGCAATGGAATCGGCTGCGTGGGAGCGGGCTTGCCCCGCGATGCATGGCGATAATCAGATCAGAAAGGTGGAAACACCCTCACGAGCTTCCCAGGCAGCTCGAACAGGTGCGAACGAACGCCGATGAATGGGCGTCGGCCCTAGACGGGCCAGGGCCTCAAGGTGCACTGGAGTCGGATACCCCTTGTGCCCGCCGATCCCATAACCCGGGTAGATCAGCTCGAACGCGCTCATCTCGCGGTCACGGGTGACCTTGGCCAGAATCGAGGCGGCGGCGATTGCCGGCACCTGCGAATCACCCTTGACCACCGGAGCCGCCGGTACCGAAAGCTTCGGACAGCGGTTACCATCGATCAGCGCCAGTTTCGGCGTGACGTGCAGCCCTTCGACCGCACGCTGCATCGCCAGCATGGTCGCATGGAGGATGTTCAGTCGGTCGATTTCCTCGACCTCGGCGCGAGCGATGCAGAAACTCAGCGCCTTTTCGCAGATCTCGTCGAACAGCGCATCGCGCTTGGCCTCGGTGAGTTTCTTCGAGTCGTTCAGACCGAGGATCGGCCGGCGCGGGTCGAGAATAACCGCTGCGGTTACCACCGCGCCGCACAGCGGACCCCGCCCCACTTCGTCTACACCTGCCACCAGTTCCTCGACCAGGTTGAAATCCAGTCCAATCTGCATGTCAGCGGTCCTTCAACAAGGCAAGCACCGCGTCGGCCGCCTGGTTGGAGGCGTCGCGGCGCAGGGTGCGGTGAATCTGGTCGAAGCTGTCGGTCTGCTGCGCGCCATCCTTGACCAGCGGTGCCAGGGTTTGCGCCAAGGCCTCGCTGGTGGCGGCGTCCTGCAGCAGCTCGGGTACCAACAGCCGCTGGGCAAGCAAGTTGGGCAACGACACGTAGGGGCTCTTGACCATGCGTTTGAGGATCCAGTACGTCAACGGTGCCAGGCGATAGGCCACCACCATCGGTCGCTTGTACAGCATCGCTTCCAGGGTGGCGGTACCCGAGGCGATCAGCACCGCGTCGCACGCCGCCAGAGCCTTGTGCGACTGGCCGTCGAGCAAGGTCAGCGGCAGCTCGCGCCCTTCGAGCATCTGCTCGACCTGGGCGCGGCGCGCGGCATTGGCGCACGGCAGCACGAAACGTGCGCCAGGCACCAGCTCGCGCAGGCGCTGGGCCGCATCAAGGAACAAGGCGCCCAGGCGCCCCACTTCGCCGCCGCGACTGCCGGGCATCAGGGCGATCACCGGGCCATCACCCAGGCCCAGCTCGGCACGCGCCGCGCCACGGTCAGCCTCGAGGGGAATGGTGTCCGCCAACGGGTGGCCGACGAAGCGCACCGGCACACCCTGCTCTTCATAGAAGCGCGCCTCGAACGGCAGCAGGGTGAGCATCAGGTCGCACCCCTCGCGGATCTTCAGCACACGTTTCTGCCGCCAGGCCCAGACCGACGGGCTGACATAGTGCACTGTCTTGATCCCGGCCTGGCGCAGCTTGAGTTCGATATTCAGGGTGAAATCAGGTGCATCGATACCGATGAACACGTCAGGCTTTTCACCGATCAGTGTCTCGATCAACAGCTTGCGCCGCTTGAGCAGCTCGCGCAGACGCCCAAGCACCTCGACCAGGCCCATGACGGCCAGGCGTTCCATCGGGAAGTAGGAGGTCATGCCTTCGGCCTCCATCAATGGCCCGCCGACGCCGATGAACCGCACATCGGGGTGACGCGCCTTGATGGCACGCATCAAGCCGGAACCGAGGATGTCGCCGCTGGCCTCGCCCGCGACCAGCGCCACGCAAAGTTGGGCCATGTCAGCGCGTGATGCCGCGGGCGGAGTTGGCGATCGATTGACGGAACAGGTCGACTTCCGGGAACTGGCTCACCAGCTCGTCCAGCTCCTTGAGCGCTTCTTCGACGGTCAGGCCCTGGCGATAGACAACCTTGTAGGCGCGGCGCAGTGCATGCAGCACCTCGTCGCTGAAACCACGACGGCGCAGGCCTTCGAAGTTCATGCTGCGCGCCTCGGCCGGGCTGCCGAACACCGTCACATAAGCCGGCACGTCCTTGCCGATCGCGGTACCCATGCCGGAAAAGGCATGAGCGCCGATATGGCAGTACTGGTGCACCAGTGTGTAGCCCGACAGGATCGCCCAGTCGCCCACGTGCACGTGCCCGGCCAACGCGGTGTTGTTGACCAGGATGCAGTGGTTGCCGATGACGCTGTCATGGCCGATGTGGGCATAGGCCATGATCAGGTTGTGATCGCCCAGCGTCGTTTCCGAACGGTCCTGCACGGTGCCGCGATGGATGGTGACACCCTCGCGGATCACATTGTGGTCACCGATCACCAGGCGCGTCGGCTCACCCTTGTACTTCAGGTCAGGGGTGTCTTCACCGATCGAGGAGAACTGGTAGATGCGGTTGTGCTTGCCAATACGAGTCGGCCCTTTAAGCACGACGTGCGGGCCAATGACGGTGCCCTCCCCGATTTCCACATCGGGACCTACGATCGACCAGGGGCCAACCTCGACGCCCTCGGCCAGCTTGGCCGAGGGGTCGATGATCGCCCGTGGATCAATCGAACTCATAGGGAGCGTTCCGCACAGGTGATCTCGGCCGAGCAGACTGGCTTGCCGTCCACCAGGGCACGGCATTCGAACTTCCAGATCATGCTCTTGCGGCTGAGGAACTTCGCTTCCAGGACCAGTTGGTCGCCCGGCAGTACCGGTTGGCGGAAACGCAGCTTGTCGGAGCCGACAAAGTAGTAAAGCGTGCCGTCAGCCGGTTTGGCGTCGAGCATCTTGAATCCGAGAATTCCGGCCGCCTGGGCCATCGCCTCGATGATCAGCACGCCCGGCATGATCGGATGCGCCGGGAAGTGGCCATTGAAGAACGGCTCGTTGATGCTGACATTCTTGTAGGCACGAATGCTTTGGGCCTCGAAGTCCAGCTCCGTCACCCGGTCCACCAGCAGGAACGGGTAACGGTGAGGCAGGTATTCGCGAATCTCGTTGATGTCCATCATTTCGGGGGGAAGCCTGTATAAGAATAGGGAGCGCAGGTGCTGACCACACGCTCCTTTTGCAGATCCAAAGAGGAGCCAGCTAGCGACTGTAACGCTCGCTCAGTAAATGGTATCAGCCTTCTGATGTCGGCTGGCCACCTGAGGTCACGGTGTCGACACGCTTTTCCAGCTGCTGGAGACGCTTGGACATCTCGTCCAGCTGGCGAATGCGAGCGGCGCTCTTGCGCCATTCGGCCAAAGGTTGCATGGCAGTTCCGGAAGAGTAGCCACCCGGTTCGGTAATCGAACGGGTCACCATGGTCATGCCGGAGACGAAAACATTGTCGCAGACGTCGATGTGACCGACCATCCCGACACCACCGGCAATCATGCAGTGCTTGCCGATACGGGTGCTGCCCGAGATACCGACGCAGGCCGCCATCGCCGTGTGGTCACCGACCTGCACGTTATGGGCGATCTGGATCTGGTTGTCGAGCTTGACGCCATCACCGATGCGCGTGTCCGACAGGGCGCCGCGGTCCACCGCGGTGTTCACGCCAATCTCGACATCGTCGCCCAGGGTGACGCCGCCGATCTGCGCGATCTTGCGCCAGATGCCTTTCTCGTTGGCAAAGCCAAAGCCCTCGCCACCGATCACCGCGCCGGACTGGATGACCACGCGCTTGCCAATGGTCACGTCGTGATACAGCGTGACACGGGGTGCCAACCAGCCACCCTCACCGATGACGCAACGGGCACCGATGAAACAGTGCGCGCCGACCGTCACGTTGGCGTCGATTCGCGCGCCGCTTTCGACCACCGCGAACGGACCGATGCTGGCGCTGGCATCCACCTGGGCATCCTCGGCAACCACGGCGCTGGGATGAATTCCCGCCACAGCCTTGGGCTTCGGATCGAACAGGTGCGAGATGCGCGCGTAAGCCAAATACGGGTCGGCCACGATCAAGGCATTGCCGGCGAAACCTTCGGCGTCCTCGGCCTTGAGCAATACCGCGCTGGCCGTGGAATCGTCCAGAAACTTGCGGTACTGCTTGTTGGCGAGGAAACTCAGCTGCCCGGAAATGGCCTCCTGCAAGGTGGCCAACCCGGTGATTTCCAGCGCCTCGGGGCCTTTGAGCTCGGCGCCGAGGGCTTCGGCCAGCTGGCCGAGTGTCATGGTTACGGTCATATCAACGGGCTTGGTTCATGCGCTCGATGACCTGGCGGGTGATGTCGTACTGCGGCTTGACATCGATGACCGCGCCACGCTCGAGCACCAGGTCGAAGCCGCCCTTCTTGATCACTTCCTCGACGGCGCCATCAAGCTTGGGCTTGAGCTGCTTGAGCATGTCGCGATCCGCCACGGCCTTGGCTTCGTTGAGTTCCTTGGACTGGAACTGGAAGTCGCGGGCCTTTTGCTTGAACTCGAGCTCGAGGCGCTCGCGCTCTGGCTGAGGCATCTTGTCGCCGCCCTTGATCAGACGATCCTGGATGCCCTTGGCGCTGCTTTCCAGGCCCTTGAGCTTGGTCAGTTGCGGGCCGAACTTCTTCTCGGCGTCAACGGCGTATTTCTTGGCCGCGTCGGATTCCAGCAGGGCCATCTGATAGTTCAGCACGGCAACCTTCATTTCGGCGAAAGCCGGGGTGGCGACCAGCGCCGCGGCCACGAGGGCCAGTTGAGTCAACTTACGCACGATGCACTCCTGGATAATCCGTTGTCGTTATGCAAGGGCCGACCTCAGAAGGTCTGGCCCAGAGAGAATTGGAACACTTGCGTGTCGGCGTCGTCCGGCTTCTTGATCGGCATCGCCAGGCTGAAGCTCAGCGGGCCCAGCGCGGTGATCCAGGTTACGCCCAGACCGACGGAACTGGCCATGTCCGAGAAACCGACCTTGGTGCAGTCCGGCTTGGAGCCGCAGTTGGTGTCGAACACGTTACCCACGTCCCAGAACACGGAAGTACGCAACGAACGCTGGTCCTTGACGAACGGCAGCGGGAACAGCAGCTCCACACCGCCCTGGACGAGGACGTTGCCACCGAACGGCAGCGGATCCTGGTCCGGGTCGGCGATGGTGCCCGGGTTCTTGCCGCTACTAGGCGTACTGCGTGGGCCCAGGGTGCTGTCCTTGAAGCCGCGCACGGAGTTGAAGCCGCCCGCGTAGTAGTTCTCGTAGAACGGCAGCCCCGAAGTGCCGCCAAAACCGTCACCGTAGCCCAGCTCGGTGTGCAGGCGCAGGGTGTAGTCGTTGTTGATCGGCTTGAACAGCTGACCACGGTAGTCGAGCTTGTAGAACGACAGGTCGCTGCCCGGCACGGTGGTCTCGAGGGTCAGGCTCTGCGAGTGACCACGGGTGGCCAGCACGCCCTTGTTAAGGGTCGACTCGGACCAGCCGATCGACGCCTTGAAGTTGAGGAAGTTGTCGCCTTCGTCCTGGATGAACTTGAAGATCTCATCGACGGTGTAGCGGCCGGTCTTCAGCTTGTCCTGCTGCACGGTCAGGCCGTAGGTCAGGCGCGAAGTCTCGCTGATCGGGTAGCCAAGGCTGACGCCGGCACCCAGGCTGTCCACCGCATAGCTGGCCACGTCGACGTCGAGGTCGTCGTAGTCGGTGCTGCGGTAGAAGGCGTTATAACCCAGGCTCACACCATCGGGGGTGAAGTAGGGATCAACGTAGCCGAAGTTGTAGCGGGTCTGGTATTCGGAACGGGTCAGGCCGATGGAGACCTTGTTACCGGTACCCAGGAAGTTGTTCTGGCTGATCGAGCCACCCAGGATCAGGCCCGCGCTCTGGGCGAAACCGACACTGGCGGTGATCGAGCCGGAGGCTTGCTCTTCGACGCTGTAGTTGACGTCGACCTGGTCGTCGGTGCCCGGCACCGGCGGCGTCTCGACGTTGACTTCTTTGAAGAAGCCCAGGCGCTCGAGGCGGGTCTTGGATTGGTCGATGAGGTAGGTCGAAGCCCAGCCACCTTCCATCTGGCGCATTTCGCGGCGCAGCACTTCGTCTTCGGTCTTGGTGTTGCCGCGGTAGTTGATGCGGTTGACGTAGGCACGCTTGCCCGGATCGACGACGAACATGATGTCGACGGTGTGATCCTGGTCGTTCGGTTGCGGCACGCCGTTGACGTTGGCGAAGGTATAGCCTTCGTTACCCAGGCGACGGGTGATCAGGTCAGAGGTGGTGGTCATCACCTTGCGCGAGAACACCTGGCCCGGCTGCACCAGCAGCAGCGACTTGACCTGGTCTTCCGGCACTTTCAGGTCACCGGACAACTTCACGTCGCGGACGGTGTACTTCTCGCCCTCGTTGATGTTGACGGTGATGTAGACGTGCTTCTTGTCCGGGGTGATCGACACCTGGGTGGAGGCGATGTCCATGTTGATGTAGCCGCGGTCCAGGTAGTAGGAACGCAGGCGCTCCAGGTCACCGGACAGTTTTTCGCGGGCGTACTTGTCGTCGTTCTTGAAGAACGACAGCCAGTTGGTGGTCTTGAGCTCGAACAGCTGGCCTAGGGTCTCGTCGTCGAAGACCGTGTTGCCCACCACGTTGATGTGCTGGATCGCGGCCACGGTGCCTTCGTTGATCTTGATCTTCAGGCCGACGCGGTTGCGCGGCTGCGGCACGACTTCGGCGTCGACTTCGGCGGAGTAGCGGCCCTGTGCCACGTACTGGCGCTGCAGCTCGTTACGCACGCCTTCGAGCGTCGCGCGCTGGAAGATCTCGCCTTCGGCCAGGCCCGACTGCTTCAGGCCCTTCATCAGGTCTTCGGTGCTGATCGCCTTGTTGCCTTCGATCTCGATGCTCGACACCGAAGGGCGCTCGACCACGTTGATGATCAGGACATTGCCGTCGCGGTTCAGCTGGATGTCCTGGAAGAAGCCGGTCTTGAACAGCGAGCGGGTGGACTCGACCAGACGGCGGTCGTCGACCTGGTCACCGACGTTCAGCGGCAACGCGCCGAACACGCTGCCGGCGGAAACCCGCTGCAGGCCGTTGACACGAATATCGGAGATGGTGAAGGACTCGGCGTGAACTTCAGCGATCATCAGTGCGGAGAGCACCGCAGTTAGCAGCAGACGTTTCATGAAGTCCTTTTATTCCAACTGGCAATAAACAACCCGCCGCGAGAAAGCGGCAGGTTTCGCGATTGAGCGAAGCTTTTATAGTCGACCCAGATCGTTGATCAGGGCGAGCAACATCACCCCGACGACCAAACTGATACCGATCTGGACCCCCCAACCTTGCACCCGATCCGAGAGCGGACGACCGCGCGCCCACTCGATCAGGTAGAACAGCAAATGCCCCCCATCCAGTACCGGGATGGGCAGCAGGTTCAGAACCCCCAGGCTTATGCTCAGGTAGGCCAGGAAATTCAGGAAATCCCCAACGCCCGACTGGGCTGAAGCGCCCGCCACTTTAGCAATGGTTATCGGTCCGCTCAAGTTTTTTACCGAGAGCTCACCGAACAGCATTTTCTTCAGCGATTCGAGGGTCAGGACACTCATGTTCCAAGTGCGGGACAAGCCCTCGCCCACCGCCTCCAGCGGCCCGTAACTGACCTCGCGAAGCATCTTCGCCGGCCATTCGCTCGCCTTGACCCCGGCGCCCAGATATCCACCAGACGCCTGGCCTTCGCCCTTGCGCGCCAGGGTGACCGGTACTTCGAGGGTTGCGCCGTCGCGCTCGATGCGCAGGTTCACCGTACGCTCGGGGCGGGCACGGACCGCGTCGACCACCTGCTGCCAGTCGCCCAGCGCCACGCCGTCGAGCGCCAGCAGCTTGTCACCGGTCTTGAGCCCGGCGGCGGCGGCCGGGCCTTTCGGATCGATCTCCGCCAGCACCGGAACCATCGCAGGTCGCCACGGGCGCAGGCCCAGGGACTGGATCGGATCAGGCTCATCGGCGCTCTTGAGCCAATTGTTCAGGGTAATGTCGAGCTGGCGTTCGGCCGTTGCCCCTTCATCGAGCACACCTACTCGCAGCGTGCCGCTCTCCCCGAGGCGACGCACCAGCTGCAGATTGACCGCCGACCAGCCGTTGGTCGGCTTGCCATCAATGGAAACAATTTCCTGACCGACGCCGAGGCCAGCGCTGGCCGCCAGGCTGCCGGCCTCGACCGCGCCGATGACCGGGCGCACCTGCTGCGAGCCGAGCATGGCCAGCACCCAGAAAAACAGGATGGCGAGGAGGAAGTTGGCGACCGGGCCGGCCGCCACGATGGCGATGCGCTGGCGCACCGATTTACGGTTGAACGATTGCTCGACCAGCGCCGGCGGCACCTCGCCCTCGCGCTCGTCGAGCATCTTGACGTAGCCGCCCAGGGGAATCGCGGCAACGACGAACTCGGTGCCCTGGCGATCGTGCCAGCGCAGCAACGGCGTACCGAAGCCCACCGAGAAGCGCAGGACCTTGACCCCGCAGCGCCGCGCCACCCAGAAGTGGCCGAACTCGTGGAAGGTGACCAGCACGCCGAGCGCAATCAGCGTGCCGACAATCATGTAGAGCGCAGTCATGTCCTATCTCCGGATGACATTCGGCGGAGCCGGCCGCAGGCTTCAGCGGCCGTGGCGTCGCAACCATTCCCGGGACAGCTCCCGGGCACGCTGGTCGGCGGCGAATACCGCGTCGAGCGTGGGCAATGCCACCACAGGCTCCTGGTCGAGCACTTGTTCGATCATACCCGCGATCTCCGGGAAGCGGATACGCCGCTGGAGAAACGCTTCGACAGCCACTTCGTTGGCGGCATTGAGCACCGCCGGCGCACTGTTGCCCGCCTCGGCAGCCTGACGCGCCAGGCGCAGGCATGGGAAGCGCTGTTCGTCGGGGGCCTGGAAATCCAGACGGGCGATGGCGAACAGGTCCAGCGGCGCCACGCCCGAATCGATGCGCTCCGGCCAGGCCAGGGCATTGGAGATCGGCGTGCGCATGTCGGGGTTGCCCAACTGGGCGAGCACCGAGCCATCGACATAGTCCACCAACGAGTGGATAACGCTCTGCGGGTGCACCACCACTTCGACCTGCGAAGGCTTGGCGTCGAACAGCCAGCAGGCCTCGATCAGCTCCAGGCCTTTGTTCAGCATGCTCGCCGAGTCGACCGAGATCTTGCGCCCCATGGACCAATTCGGGTGGGCGCAGGCCTGTTCCGGCGTGACATCCAGCAAGGCTTCAGCGGGGGTTTCGCGGAACGGGCCGCCGGAGGCCGTCAGCAGGATGCGCCGCACGCCGACAGCGCCCAGGCCCCGGGCGTAGTCGCCGGGCATGCACTGGAATATCGCGTTGTGCTCGCTGTCGATCGGCAGCAGCACCGCGCCGCTACGCTGCACCGCCTGCATGAACAGGGCCCCGGACATCACCAGGGCTTCCTTGTTGGCCAACAGTACCTTCTTGCCCGCCTCGACCGCGGCCAGGGTTGGACGCAGGCCGGCAGCACCGACGATGGCGGCCATCACGGTATCGACCTCCGATGCGGAGGCGACCTGGCACAGCCCGGCCTCACCTTCCAGCACCTCGGTGGCACATCCGCTCCTGGCCAGCCCCGCGCGCAGCCGCACGGCCGCCTCGGCACTCGGCACCACGGCGTACGCCGGGCGATGGCGCTCGCACAGGGCCAGCAGTTCGTCGATGCGCGAATAGCCGCTCAAGGCGAACACCTGGTAACGGTCAGGATGGCGAGCGATGACGTCCAACGTGCTCAAGCCAATGGAGCCGGTGGCCCCCAGCACGGTAATGCGTTGCACGCGACTCACATCACACCCCACTCAGCCGCCCACAATAATACGGCAAACATCGGAATCGCCGCGGTCAGGCTGTCGATGCGATCAAGCACGCCGCCATGGCCCGGCAGCAGGTTGCTGCTGTCCTTGATGCCTTCACGGCGCTTGAACATGCTTTCGGTCAGGTCGCCGACCACCGAAGACATCACCACCACCACGGCGCCCAGCAAGCCCAGCAGCACCTGGCCGACACTCCAGTCACGGGCAATGCCCACGCCCAGGGTGATCAGCAGGCTGACCGCGAGGCCGCCATACACGCCCTCCCAGCTCTTGCCCGGGCTGACCTGTGGCGCCAGCTTGCGCTTGCCGAAGGCACGACCGGAGAAATAGGCACCGATGTCGGCCGCCCAGACCAGCACCATGACCGCCAGGATCAGCCAGTTGCCCAGCGGCCAGTGCTTGAGCAGCACCAGACCCTGCCAGGCGGGCAGCAAAACCAGCAGGCCGATCAGCAGGCGGCAGGCGGCACTGCTCCACAGCTCGCCGCTGCGCGGATAGGTCAGCACCAGCCACGTGGCCAGCGCCCACCAGATCACCGAAGCGCCCAGCACCCAGGGCGCGAGATCCGGCATCAGGTAGAGCAGCATCAGCCCGCCCGCGACCACGGCGGCATAGGCGATGCGCAACGGTTGCGCCACCAGGCCGGCCAGGCGCGCCCACTCCCAGGCACCGAGCGTCACCACGAAACCGATGAAGAGGGCGAAATCCCCACCATTGAGCAGGAAGAAACCACCCACCGCGATCGGCAGCAGGATCAGCGCGGTAATGATGCGTTGTTTAAGCATTAAGCACGGGCTCCGGCTTCGACCTGCTCGCTGGTCTTACCGAAGCGGCGCTGGCGCGAAGCGAAATCGGCCAGCGCATTGCGCATGGCCTCGTGTTTGAAGTCCGGCCAATAGAGGTCGGAGAAGTACAGCTCGGCGTAGGCCAGCTGCCACAAGAGGAAATTGCTGATGCGGTGCTCGCCACCGGTGCGGATGCACAGGTCAGGCAATGGCAGGTCACCCGTCACCAGACAGGTCTGCAGCAGATCCGGCGTGATGTCCTCCGGCCGCAGATGGCCGGCCTGCACTTCACGCGCCAGGCGCTGGGCAGCCTGGGCAATATCCCACTGGCCACCGTAGTTGGCGGCGATCTGCAGGATGAAGCGGTTGCTGCCGGCGGTCGCAGCCTCAGCCTCGCGCATAGCAGCCTGGAGTTCAGGGTGGAAGCGTGAGCGGTCGCCGATGATGCGCAGGCTGATGTTATTGTCGTTCAGGCGCTTGGCCTCTCGGCGCAGCGCCTTGAAGAACAGGTCCATGAGGGCACTGACTTCGTCCGCCGGTCGCTGCCAGTTCTCACTGGAGAACGCAAAAAGCGTGAGCACCTCGACCTTGGCCTCGGCGCACACTTCAATTACGGCGCGCACCGCATCGACACCCGCTTTATGCCCGGCAACGCCGGGCATGAAGCGCTTCTTCGCCCAGCGATTATTCCCATCCATGATGATCGCCACGTGACGCGGCACCACGGAGGGCACAGTCTGCTTGGTCTTTTCCATGAAGGCGTCCTGACCCTTAGATGGCCATCAGGTCCTTTTCTTTTGCTTCGGTGGCCTTGGCGATCTGCGCCTCGAAATCCTTGATCAGCTTGTCGATGTCGGCACTGGCACGACGCTCTTCGTCTTCACTGATTTCCTTGTCCTTGGACAGCTTCTTCAGGTCACCCATGGCGTCACGACGAATGTTGCGCACGGCAACGCGGGCATCTTCGGCTGCGGCACGTGCCTGCTTGGTGAAGCCCTTGCGGGTTTCTTCGGTCAGCGGGGGCATGTTGACCAGCAGCAACTCACCCAGGTTGGTCGGGTTGAGGTTCAAGCCGGCACTGCCGATGGCCTTGTCGATGGCGCCCAGCATGTTGCGCTCGAAAGGCACCACTTGCAGGGTCTGGTTGTCTTTCACGGTCACGTTGGCCACGCTGGTCAGCGGGGTGTCAGTGCCATAGTAAGGCACCATCACGCTACCCAGGACGCTCGGGTGCGCCTTGCCAGTGCGGATCTGGCCAAATGCGTGGATCAGCGACTCCAGGGACTTTTGCATGCGCGCCTGGGCGTCTTTCTTGATTTCGTTGATCATTTTTGAACTTCCTCGATCAGAGTTCCTTCCGCGCCGCCATGCACGATGTTCAGCAGGGCGCCGGGTTTGTTCATGTTGAAGACGCGCAACGGCATCTTGTGATCGCGGCACAGGCAGATTGCCGTCAGGTCCATTACACCCAGCTTGCGATCCAGCACTTCATCGTAGGACAGATGATCGAACTTCTCGGCATGCGGGTCCTTGAATGGATCTGCAGTGTATACACCATCGACCTTGGTTGCCTTCAATACCACGTCGGCATCGATTTCGATGGCGCGCAGGCAAGCGGCGGAGTCGGTGGTGAAGAACGGGTTGCCGGTACCGGCAGCGAAGATCACGACTTCTTTCGAGTTCAGGTGGCGCATGGCCTTGCGGCGATCATAGTGATCGGTGACGCCGACCATGGAGATGGCCGACATGACGATCGCGGTGATATTCGCCCGCTCCAGCGCATCGCGCATGGCCAGGCCATTCATCACGGTGGCCAGCATGCCCATGTGGTCGCCAGTGACCCGATCCATGCCGGCTGCGCTGAGCGCCGCGCCACGGAACAGGTTGCCACCACCAATCACCAGGCCGACCTGGACGCCGATGCCGACCAGCTGGCCGACTTCCAGCGCCATGCGATCCAGGACCTTGGGGTCGATCCCGAACTCTTCCGAGCCCATCAGGGCCTCGCCGCTAAGTTTGAGTAGAATGCGTTTATAGCGAGCCTGATGACCACTGCCCTGCTGAGCCATTGCGAATCTCTCCTGCGGCGTTTGTAAAAATCTGGCGGGCTGCTTCAGCCTGCGCGTAACTCTAGCGTGACGCAGCTACTGCGTCAGCGAGCAGCGGTCTGGTAAACCACTCCCGCTTTGACAAAGAGGCTGCGCGCGTGAGCGGGCAGCCTCTTTGGGGCGACAGACGAGTCCGTCTTACTGCTTGGCGGCAGCTACCTGTGCGGCAACTTCGGCAGCAAAGTCGTCAACCGGCTTCTCGATGCCTTCGCCAACCTTGAAGTAGGTGAAGGAAACGATTTCGGCACCGGCTTTCTTGGCCAGCGCGCCGACTTTGACTTCCGGGTCCATCACGAAGGCTTGCTCTTTCAGCGAGGCTTCGGCTTTGAACTTGGAGATACGACCGTTGATCATGTTTTCAACGATGTTTTCCGGCTTGCCGGCGATCTTGTCAGCGTTCAGCTGCAGGAAGACGTTCTTCTCGCGCTCGATGGCCTCGGCAGAGATTTCCGACGCATCCAGGAACTCTGGGTTCGAAGCGGCAACGTGCATGGCAATGTTCTTGGCCAGATCGACGTCACCGCCTTTCAGGACAACAACTGCACCGATCTTGTTACCGTGCAGGTAGGCACCGACAACGTCACCTTCAACGCGCACCAGGCGACGGATGTTGACGTTCTCACCGCACTTGGCGACCAGGGCTTCACGAGCAGCTTCACGCGAAGCGATCAGCGGAGCGGCGTCGGTCAGCTTCTCGGCGAAGGCCTGCTCGATGCTTTCGGCGACGAAGTTCTTGAAGTCGTCTTGCAGGGCCAGGAAGTCGGTCTGCGAGTTCACTTCCAGCAGGACGGCGGATTTACCGTCGGTCTTGACGGCGATGGCGCCTTCGGCGGCAACGTTGCCAGCCTTCTTGGCGGCCTTGATGGCGCCCGAGGCACGCATGTCGTCAATGGCTTTCTCGATGTCGCCGCCGGCCTTTTCCAGGGCCTTCTTGCAATCCATCATGCCTTCGCCGGTACGCTCGCGCAGTTCTTTGACCAGCGCTGCAGTAATTGCTGCCATTTCAAAATCCTCTTGGAAAGTTTTTCAACCATTCCACCCGTTCGTCACGGGCGTTAAATTCTGCAAATCCGCTGTTATTACCTCAGCCAGCCCATGATGCGGGGCCTTCGCTGACAGCAGGATTTCAAGGTGGCAAAAAGGGGGCAAAGCCCCCTTTTTGCGTGCCAAGTAGACGCTAAGCGTCAATTACTCGGCAGCAGGTGCAGCCGCTTCTTCAACATAGACTTCAGTGCCGCCGGCAACGTTGTTGCGGCCGCGGATGACGGCGTCGGCCATCGAAGTCATGTACAGCTCGATAGCGCGGATGGCGTCATCGTTACCTGGGATGATGTAGTCAACACCTTCAGGGCTGCTGTTGGTATCGACAACGCCGATAACCGGAATGCCCAGCTTGTTGGCTTCGGTGATGGCAATGCGCTCGTGGTCGACGTCGATCACGAACAGGGCATCAGGCAGGCCGCCCATGTCCTTGATACCACCCAGGCTGCGGTCCAGTTTCTCCAGATCGCGCGAACGCATCAGGGCTTCTTTCTTGGTCAGCTTGGTGAAAGTACCATCTTCGGCCTGGGTTTCCAGGTCACGCAGACGCTTGATCGAAGCGCGGATGGTCTTGTAGTTGGTCAGCATGCCGCCCAACCAACGGTGATCAACGTATGGCGAACCGCAACGAGCAGCTTGCTCGGCGACGATCTTGCCGGCGGAACGCTTGGTGCCGACGAACATGATCTTGTTCTTGCCCTGGGCCAGGCGCTCTACGAAGGACAGAGCCTCGTTGAACATCGGCAGGGTTTTTTCCAGGTTGATGATGTGGATCTTGTTGCGCGCGCCGAAAATGTACTTGCCCATTTTCGGGTTCCAGTAACGGGTCTGGTGGCCGAAGTGCACACCGGCCTTCAGCATATCGCGCATGTTGACTTGGGACATGATAGTTCCTTGATAAGTCGGGTTGGGCCTCCACGTATCCCAATGACCAACCCGTGTTTCCAGGGAAACCGGGCACCCAGGCCATCGTGTCGACACGTGTGTGGGTTTGAGCTGACGGAGGACATCCCCCGAAAGCGGCGCATTTTATACCACAGCCGGCGAGCGAACGGAACCCGGATAATGCTTCGTCCGTCAGCGGCTTTTGCAGCCCCCGCCTTTTGGGGCCAGAATGCCCTCAATAGACCACCGGATCTGCTGGACTATCCCGACAGATCGACGCCGCGCTCTGGTAGAATCCAGTCTTTCCCGTTTGTTCGCGCCGCCCGCGGCGCCGTAGAGAGCCTGTAATGACCGTCACCATCAAGACCGCAGAAGACATCGAGAAGATGCGCATCGCCGGCCGCCTGGCCGCCGAAGTGCTGGAAATGATCGAGCCACACGTCAAGCCCGGTATCACCACCGAGGAGCTCGACCGCCTCTGCCACGACTACATCGTCAACGAGCAGAAGGCCATCCCGGCGCCACTGAACTACAAAGGCTTCCCCAAGTCGATCTGCACCTCGATCAACCACGTGGTCTGCCATGGCATCCCCAATGACAAGGCACTCAAGGATGGCGACACCATCAACATCGATGTGACCGTGATCAAGGACGGCTACCACGGCGACACCAGCCGGATGTTCCATGTCGGCACCGTCGCGCCGTGGGCCGAACGCCTGTCCAAGGTCACCCAGGAGTGCCTGTACAAGGCCATCGAACTGGTCAAGCCCGGCTGCCGCCTGGGCGACATCGGCGAGGTGATCCAGAAGCACGCCGAAAAGAACGGTTTCTCGGTGGTCCGCGAGTTCTGCGGCCACGGCATCGGCAAGGTGTTCCACGAAGAGCCACAGATCGTCCACTACGGCCGCGCCGGCACCGGCATGGAGCTCAAGGAAGGCATGACCTTCACCATCGAGCCGATGATCAACCAGGGCAAGGCCGACACCAAGGTGCTGGGCGACGGCTGGACCGCCATCACCAAGGACCGCAAGCTCTCGGCCCAGTGGGAACACACCCTGGTGGTGACCGCCACCGGCTACGAGATCTTCACCCTGCGCAAGGACGACACCATCCCGCGCACCTCGGCCTGATACTGAACGACAGGAACGCGACTCGATGCCCCAGGTGGATCCCGAACTGTTCGACCGCGGCCAGTTCCAGGCGGAACTGGCCCTCAAGGCAAGCCCCATCGCCGCTTTCAAGAAGGCCATCCGCATGGCCAGCGAGGTGCTCGACAAGCGTTTTCGCGAAGGCCGCGAGATCCGTCGGCTGATCGAGGACCGCGCCTGGTTCGTCGACAACATCCTGCAACAGGCCTGGCACCAGTTCAGCTGGGGCACGCCAGACGGCATCGCCCTGGTGGCGGTTGGCGGCTACGGCCGTGGCGAGCTGCATCCGTATTCGGACATCGACCTGCTGATCCTGCTCGACGCCGCCGAGCACGAGCAGTACCGCGATGCCATCGAGCGCTTCCTCACCCTGCTCTGGGACATCGGCCTGGAGGTCGGCCAGAGCGTGCGCACCGTCGACGAGTGCGCCGAGCAGGCCCGGGCCGACCTCACGGTCATCACCAACCTGATGGAAAGCCGCACCATCGCCGGCCCCGAGCCCCTGCGCCAGCGCATGCTCGACGCCACCAGCACCGCGCACATGTGGCCCAGCAAGGAGTTCTTCCTGGCCAAACGTGCCGAACTCAAGGCCCGCCATCACAAGTACAACGATACCGAGTACAACCTCGAACCCAACGTGAAGGGCGGCCCGGGCGGCCTGCGCGACATCCAGACCGTGCTCTGGGTAGCCAGGCGCCAGTACGGCACGCTGAACCTGCACGCGCTGGCCGGTGAAGACTTCCTGCTGGAGAGCGAAAACGAACTGCTGGCCTCGTCCCAGGCCTTCCTCTGGCGTGTGCGTTACGCCCTGCACATGCTGGCCGGGCGCGCCGAAGACCGCCTGCTGTTCGACCACCAGCGCAGCATCGCCGCGCTGCTGGGCTACACCGACGAAAACCCCAAGCGCGCCATCGAACAATTCATGCAGCAGTACTACCGGGTGGTGATGAGCATCAGCCAGCTGTGCGACCTGATCATCCAGCATTTTGAAGAGGTGATCCTGGCCGATGACGACAGCGGCGCCACGCAGCCGGTCAATGCGCGGTTTCGCCTGCACGATGGCTATATAGAAGCGGTCAACCCGAACGTTTTCCGGCGCACCCCGTTCGCCATGCTGGAAATCTTCGTACTGATGGCCCAGCACCCCGAAATCAAGGGCGTGCGCGCCGACACCGTGCGCTTGCTGCGCGAACATCGCCACCTGATCGACGACAAGTTCCGCCACGATATCCGCAACACCAGCCTGTTCATCGAGCTGTTCAAGTGCGAGATCGGCATCCATCGCAACCTGCGGAGAATGAACCGCTACGGCATCCTCGGCCGCTACCTGCCAGAGTTCGGCCTGATCGTCGGGCAGATGCAGCACGACCTGTTCCACATCTACACGGTCGATGCCCACACCCTCAACCTGATCAAGCACCTGCGCAAACTGCAATACACGCCCGTCTCGGAGAAATTCCCGCTGGCCAGCAAGCTCATGGGCCGCCTGCCCAAGCCCGAGCTGATTTACCTGGCAGGGCTTTACCATGACATAGGCAAGGGTCGCCAGGGTGACCACTCCGAACTGGGCGCCGTCGACGCGCAAGCGTTCTGCCAGCGCCACCAGTTGCCGGCCTGGGACAGCCGCCTGATTGTCTGGCTGGTGCTGAACCACCTGGTAATGTCCACCACCGCCCAGCGCAAGGACCTCTCCGACCCACAGGTGATCAACGATTTCGCGCTGCATGTCGGTGACGAGACGCGCCTGGATTACCTCTACGTGCTGACCGTGGCCGACATCAATGCCACCAACCCCAGCCTGTGGAACTCCTGGCGAGCGAGCCTGCTGCGCCAGCTCTATACCGAAACCAAGCGCGCCCTGCGCCGTGGCCTGGAAAACCCGCTGGACCGCGAAGAGCAGATCCGCCAGACGCAAAGCGCGGCGCTGGACATCCTGGTGCGCGAGGGCACCGACCCGGATGACGTCGAGCAGCTCTGGTCGCAACTGGGCGACGACTACTTTCTCAAGCACACTGCCGCCGATGTGGCCTGGCACAGTGATGCGATCCTCCAGCAACCGGCCGATGGCGGCCCGCTGGTGCTGATCAAGGAGACCACCCAGCGCGAATTCGAGGGCGGCACGCAGATCTTCATCTACGCCCCCGACCAGCACGATTTCTTCGCCGTGACCGTGGCCGCCATGGCCCAGCTCAACCTGAACATCCACGATGCCCGGATCATCACCTCGAGCAGCCAGTTCACCCTCGACACCTATATCGTGCTCGACAACGACGGCGGCTCGATCGGTGACAATCCACAGCGGGTCAGGCAGATCCGCGACGGCCTGACCGAGGCGCTGCGCAATCCCGAGGACTACCCGGCGATCATCCAGCGCCGGGTGCCACGCCAGCTCAAGCACTTCGATTTCCCGCCGCAGGTGACCATCCTCAACGACGCCCAGCGCCCGGTGACCATCCTCGAGATCACCGCGCCCGACCGCCCCGGCCTGCTGGCCAGGATCGGGCGGATCTTCCTCGAGTTCGACATCTCACTGCAAAACGCCAAGATCGCCACTCTCGGCGAGCGCGTGGAAGACGTGTTCTTCATCACCGACGCCGACAACCAGCCGCTGTCCGACCCGCAGCTGTGCAGCCGCCTGCAGGAAGCCATCGTCCAGCAGTTGCAGGCCGGCCAGGCCAGCGACGCCAGCCCTACCCGCATGACCTTTTGACGCTAACGAGACCTTGCGCCGATGAACCACGCCCTGACCCAGCTCCAGCCCTACCCGTTCGAGAAACTGCGCGCCCTGCTGGGCACCGTGAAACCGGCAGCCGACAAGCGCGCCATCGCCTTGTCGATCGGTGAGCCGAAACATGAATCGCCGGCGTTCGTCGCCAGGGCCATGGCCGACAACCTCGACAAGCTGGCGGTCTACCCCAGCACCATCGGCCTCCCGGCCCTGCGCCAGGCCATCGGCCAGTGGTGCGAACGGCGCTTCGGCGTGCCAACGGGCTGGCTGGACGCCGACCGTCATATCCTGCCGGTCAATGGCACCCGCGAAGCACTGTTCGCCTTCACCCAGGCCGTGGTCAACCGCGACGACGACGGCCTGGTGGTCAGTCCCAACCCGTTCTACCAAATCTACGAAGGCGCGGCCCTGCTGGCGGGCGCCACCCCGCACTACCTGCCATGCCTGGAAAGCAACGGTTTCAACCCCGACTTCGACGCCGTGCCGGACGAGACCTGGGAACGCTGCCAGGTCCTGTTCCTGTGCTCCCCGGGCAACCCCACCGGCGCCCTGGTGCCGATGGATACCCTGAAGAAGCTGATCGCCCTCGCCGACAAGCACGACTTCGTGATCGCCGCCGACGAGTGCTACAGCGAGCTGTACTTCGACGAGGACGCGCCGCCACCGGGCCTGCTGAGCGCATGCGCTGCGCTTGGTCGCAGTGACTTCAAGCGCTGCGTGGTGTTCCACAGCCTGTCCAAGCGCTCCAACCTGCCCGGCCTGCGTTCGGGCTTCGTGGCTGGCGACGCCGAGATCATCAAACCATTCCTGCTGTACCGGACCTACCACGGTTGCGCAATGCCGGTGCAAACCCAGCTGGCCAGCATCGCCGCCTGGCAGGACGAGGCCCACGTGCGCGAGAACCGCGACCAGTACCGCGCCAAGTACGACGCGGTGCTCGACATCCTGCAGCCGGTAATGGATGTACAGCGCCCGGATGGCAGCTTCTACCTGTGGGCCAAGGTACCGGGCAGCGACGCAGAATTCACCCGCGACTTGTTCGAGGCAGAGCATGTCACTGTGGTGCCGGGGTCGTACCTGTCCCGCGAGGTGAACGGCGTAAACCCAGGCGCCGGCCGCGTGCGCATGGCGCTGGTTGCTCCGCTGGCCGAGTGCATCGAAGCCGCAGAGCGTATTCGCGCATTCCTGAGCCGTTAATGTCATAACGCCCCTCTTCGGAGGGGCGTCGCCCCAGCAATATGCACAGCTCATGGCCTGCCCGCATCCCAGATACTTGCCACCCTCTCCAACCAGACGGTGACAACAAATGGTCGATTCCCTCCTTGCCTCATCCACCTATCGCCTGCGCAAGAAGCTGTACTCAGCCCATGCGCAGCACACACGCCGTAAGCGCTCGGTAGGCGTAACCTCGGTATTCTGGTCTGCCGGCCAGACACTCAGGATCTCGTTCCTGAACGGCACCTGCCCCTGGCACAAGCAGGCGATAGTCGCCACTGCGTGCCATTGGCTCAGGTACGCCAACCTGCATTTCAAGCTTGTCAACGATGGTGACAGCCAGGCCGAAATCCGCATTCGTACCGATGTCGCCGAAGACATCAACTACAGCGTCCTGGGCAACCAGTCGCTGAATGAGGCGGACGAGAGCATGGCCATTGGCGCCAAGCTGTCAGACCCGCGCTTCGAAGCAATCGTCCTGCATGAGTTCGGCCATGCGCTGGGCATGGATCACGAGCATCAGCATCCCCACGCCAACATTCCCTGGGACCTCGCGGCACTGCGTCCGCTGTTGAGAGAAATCCTCGCCAAGGAAGTGGACGACCAGGAGGCGCTCGACGATGCGATCGAGGACGAGCTCGCCACCCAGTTTCTTCCGGTGCCTGACGATGGCACCCGATTGCTGCTGCCCTACGACAGGCAGTCAATCATGCATTATCAGGTCAGGCAGACGCACACAGTCGGTAACTGGAAGGCAAGGCGAAACCAGGTAATCAGTGAAAAAGACAAACGCTTCATGCGCCTGGTCTATCCCCACCCCTGTCAGTTGCGCTGCTAACGAACCAGCCCCAGGTTCGCCTCACTCATGTCCAACTCGCCCAGCACCTGGCGCACCACTTCATCGCCCACCCGGTGCTGGCGATGCAACTCATATAGCTCCAAGCGCTGCGCCCGCAGCGCACGGAGCCTCAGGCGGCGCTCCAACTGGTCCATCTGCTCGGCCAGCGCACGGGCCTCGGCGGTGTCGTTGTAGCTGTCCAGTTCATCCCGGTATTCGGCCATCAGCCGCGCTTTCAGCTCGGTGGCCAGGGTGGCCTGGGCGGCGTCCTGGGGCGCATTGGCATCGATCACTTCCTCGGCTTCCAGGGCATGGATAGCCGCTTCGGCGGTGCGCCGCCAGGCCTCCTGCACCTCCTGGTGCAAGCGTTCGTCAGGGCTCTTGGTCACGCCACGCAGCAGGATCGGCAGGGCAATCACCGCGCTGACCAGCGACAGCAGGATCACCCCGGCGGCAATGAAGATCAGCAGGTCGCGCTCGGGGAAGGCTTTGCCCGCCCCCATCAGCAACGGCACCGACATCACGCCCGCCAGGGTCACCGCCCCGCGCACGCCGCCAAAGGTCAGCAGCCAGCAGGAGCGCGCGGTCGGCATCAGCACCAGCGCCGGCTTGCCGCGCCAGCGCCGCACCACGCCGATCGCCCGCCAGATGCTCTGCACCCAGACAAAACGCAGCAGCACCAGCGCGGCGAAGATCGCCACCACGTCCAGGCAGCGCCAGGCCAGGGTCGGCCACACCGTCGCCTCGTCGGTGACCACCGCCTTGATGATGTCCGGCAACTGCAGGCCGAGCAGCAGGAAGATCAGGCCGTTGAAAGCGAACTCCAGCAACGACCAGACACTGCGATTGAGCAGGCGGGTGCTGGTCTGACGCGGCAGCAGGTCGAGCCAGCTCTGCATCATGCCCGCGGCCACCGCCGAGAGGATGCCCGACACACCCAGGCGCTCAGCCAGCACGTAGGCGGCGAACGGCAGCAGCAGCATGAACACCACGTGGGTGGCCGGATCGTCCCAACCGCGGGTGATCATCCACATGCGCAGGCGCCCCACCAGCCAGCTCAGCGCCACGCCCACCGCCAGGCCGCCAAGGGCGACGAGCACGAAGGTCAGGCTGGCCTCGGTCAGCGAGAACACGCCGGTGATGGCGGCGGCCAGGGCGAACTTGAAGGTTACCAGGCCCGAGGCGTCGTTCATCAATGCCTCGCCCTGGAGCATGTGCATCAGGGGCGTGGGCAGGCGGTCCTGGGTGATGGCCGAGACCGCCACCGCATCGGTGGGCGACAGCACCGCCGCCAGGGCAAAGGCCACCGGCAGGGGAATGCTCGGCAGCAGCCAGTGGATGAAGTACCCGGCGCCGACCACGGTGAACAGCACCAGCCCCACGGCCAGAGCCACCACCGGCCCGCGGATACGCCACAGCTCGCGCTTGGGCATACGCCAGCCATCGGCGAACAGCAACGGCGGCAAGAACAGGAACAGAAACAGCTCCGGGTCCAGCGCCACATGCAGGCCCAGGGTTGGCCAGGCCAGCAAGGCACCCGCACCGATCTGCACCAGCGGCAGCGGCAGCGGCAACACGCGCCCCACCAGTTTCGACATGCTCACCAGCATCAGCAGGATAAGAACGGTATAGGCTGACTGCATCGGCAAGCTTCCTGTGTAATCGGAGAAACGACAGCAAGGCGAAACATCGCCATTGAAACAATATGTTAGCGAGGACCTTCTATTGTGGACCGCTGCACGTTAGTCGCAACCCACCGGCGAATATGTAACACAATGCTACTTGAGACGATGTGACATACATCCCCCCGTACCTTCGGGCCCGCAGCCGTGGCGCCAACCCCATCGATACCGCATAATCGCTCCCACCCAATCTTCAAGGAGTATCGGGGACGCCAGCCCCCAGCCGGCAGCCCCAGGCATTTCAATGGCTTACACTCTCTACGGCATCAAAGCCTGCGACACCATGAAAAAGGCCCGTACCTGGCTTGAAGAAAAGGCCATTGGCTACGACTTCCACGACTACAAGACCCAGGGCATCGACCGCGACAGCCTGAACCGCTGGTGCGACGAGCATGGCTGGGAAGTCGTGCTGAACCGCGCCGGGACCACCTTCCGCAAGCTCGACGACGCCAGCAAGGCCAACCTCGACCAGGCCAAGGCCGTCGAACTGATGGTCGCCCAACCGTCGATGATCAAGCGCCCGGTGCTCGACCTCGGCGAGCGCACGCTGGTCGGCTTCAAGCCCGACCTGTACGCGGCGGCGCTGGCCTGATCACGCATTACGCTCCATCCCTTTTCGCATGAGGTAATCGCATGTCTCAATCGCTGTTCAGCCTGGCCTTCGGTGTCGGCACCCAGAACCGCCAGGGCGCCTGGCTGGAAGTCTTCTACGCACAGCCTGTGCTCAATCCGTCCGCCGAACTGGTCGCGGCCATCGCGCCGGTTCTCGGTTATGAAGGTGGCAACCAGGCCATCGCCTTCAGCACCGCCCAGGCCGCCCAGCTGGCCGACGCGCTCAAGGGCGTCGACGCCGCCCAGGCCGCCCTGCTGACCCGCCTGGCCGAAAGCCACAAGCCGCTGGTCGCCACCCTGCTGGCCGAAGACGGCGCCCTGGCCTCCACCCCCGAGGCCTACCTCAAGCTGCACCTGCTGTCGCACCGCCTGGTCAAGCCGCACGGTGTGTCGCTGGCCGGCATCTTCCCGCTGCTGCCCAACGTCGCCTGGACCAACCAGGGCGCGGTCGACCTGGCCGAGCTGGCCGAGCGGCAACTGGAAGCGCGCCTGAAAGGTGAACTGCTGGAAGTATTCTCGGTGGACAAGTTCCCGAAGATGACCGACTACGTGGTGCCCGCCGGCGTGCGCATCGCCGACACCGCCCGTGTGCGCCTGGGCGCCTACATCGGCGAAGGCACCACCATCATGCACGAAGGCTTCGTCAACTTTAACGCCGGCACCGAAGGCCCGGGCATGATCGAAGGCCGCGTCTCCGCCGGCGTGTTCGTCGGCAAGGGCTCGGACCTGGGCGGAGGCTGCTCGACCATGGGCACCCTGTCCGGCGGTGGCAACATCGTCATCAAGGTCGGCGAAGGCTGCCTGATCGGCGCCAACGCCGGTATCGGCATCCCGCTGGGCGACCGCAACACCGTCGAAGCCGGCCTGTACATCACCGCCGGTACCAAGGTGAACCTGCTGGACGAGAACAACCAGCTGGTCAAGGTGGTCAAGGCACGCGATCTGGCCGGCCAGACCGACTTGCTGTTCCGCCGCAACTCGCTCAATGGCGCCGTGGAGTGCAAGACCCACAAGTCGGCCATCGAGCTGAACGAGGCATTGCACGCTCACAACTGAGGCTCTGCCTGGGTTTGAGGTGATAAGATCGGGTCTGCTCCTACGGGCAGACCCGATTTTTCATTCCAGGCCCCGCGAACATGTTCCAGCCCTCCCCCTGGCGTACCGACTTCCCGGCCATCGCCGCCCTGCAACGGCAGCACCAGACCTATCTGGACAGCGCCGCCACCGCGCAGAAACCCCAGGCCTTGCTTGATGCCCTGAGCCATTACTACGGGCATGGTGCAGCCAATGTGCACCGCGCCCAGCACCTGCCCGGCGCCTTGGCGACACAGGCCTTCGAGGGCACACGGGACAAGGTCGCCGCCTGGCTCAATGCAGCCGATGCGCGCCAGATCGTCTTCACCCACGGCGCTACCTCTGCATTGAACCTGCTGGCCTATGGCCTGGAACATCGCTTCGAGGCAGGCGACGAAATCGCCGTCAGCGGCCTGGAGCACCACGCCAACCTGCTGCCCTGGCAACAACTGGCGCACCGCCGCAACCTGCGACTGGTGGTCCTCCCGGTCACTGACCAGGGGCATGTCGACCTGGAGCAGGCCCTGCAACTGATCGGCCCGCGCACTCGCCTGCTGGCGATCAGCCAACTGTCCAACGTGCTGGGTACCTGGCAACCGCTGGCGCCTTTGCTGGCACATGCCCGCGCCCAGGGCGCGCTGAGCGTTGTCGATGGCGCCCAAGGCGTGGTTCATGGCCGGCACGACGTGCAGCAACTGGCGTGCGACTTCTATGTGTTCTCCAGTCACAAACTCTATGGTCCGGACGGAGTGGGCGTACTTTACGGCCGCCAGGATGCGCTGGCGTTGCTGCGTCACTGGCAGTACGGCGGAGAAATGGTGCAGATGGCGGACTACCAGAGCGCCAGTTTCCGCCCCGCGCCACTGGGTTTCGAAGCCGGCACCCCGCCGATTGCCGGGGTGATCGGCCTGGGCGCCACCCTGGACTACCTGGCCAGCCTCGACGTACATGCCGTGGCCGCCCATGAAAGCAGCCTGCACCAGTATCTGGTACGTGGCCTGGCCGATCGCGAGGGGGTTCGCCTGCTCGGCTCGCCCGAGGCGGCTTTGGCCAGTTTCGTCATCGATGGCGTGCACAACGCCGATATCGCCCACCTGCTGACCGAACAGGGTATCGCCGTGCGCGCCGGGCACCATTGCGCCATGCCACTGCTCAGGCACCTGGGGCTCGATGGCGCGATCCGCGTTTCGCTGGGGCTGTACTCAGACAGTGACGACCTGCAGCGCTTCTTCGCGGCGCTCGACAAAGGCCTGGAGCTGTTGCGATGAACCTTTCGCCAGAGGCCAGCCAAGCGCTGGAAGCTTTCGAACAGGCGCGTGGCTGGGAGCAGCGGGCGCGGTTGCTGATGCAGTGGGGCGACCGCCTGGAACCGCTGGGTGACAGCGACAAGACCGAAGCCAATCGGGTGCATGGCTGCGAGAGCCTGGTATGGCTGGTGGCTGTGCGGGACGACGGCCAGTGGCGGTTCAAGGCAGGCAGCGATGCGCGGATGCTGCGGGGGTTGCTGGCACTTCTTCTTGTGCGGGTACAAGGCTTGGCCAGCGATCAGTTGGAAGCGATCGACCTGAGCGCCTGGTTTACCCAATTGGGGCTGGAGCGGCAGTTGTCACCGTCGCGCAGCAATGGGCTGCATGCGGTGCTACTGAGGATGGCCGAACTCGCCACCCAGGCCTGAATCGCTGCCCCGCGATAGCCTAATCAGCCTTGACCCGCTCCGAAGGTCGCCGCGCCCCGGCCACCAGTTTTTCAACGGCCTTGCTCGCCGCCACCATGCCGAAGGTCGCGGTCACCATCATCACCGCGCCGAAACCACCGGCGCAGTCCAGGCGTACGCCTTCACCGACAAAGCTCTTCTGCAGGCACACACTGCCGTCGCCCTTGGGGTAGCGCAGCTGTTCGCTGGAGAACACGCATGGCACGCCATAGTTGCGGCTGGTGTTGCGCGAGAAGTTGTAGTCGCGGCGCAAGGTCGAGCGCACCCGTGAAGCCAGCGGGTCGTTGAAGGTCTTGTTGAGATCGCCGACCTGGATCTGGGTCGGGTCGATCTGCCCGCCGGCGCCACCGGTGGTGACGATGGCGATCTTGCGCCGGCGGCACCAGGCAATCAGCGCGGCCTTGGCCATCACGCTGTCGATGCAGTCGATCACGCAGTCCATCTGCTCGGTGATGTACTCGGCCATGGTCTCGCGGGTGACGAAGTCGGCCACCGCGTGCACCGTGCAAGCCGGGTTGATCGCCCGCAGACGCTCGGCCATCACCTCCACCTTGAGGCGGCCCACCTGCCCTTCGAGGGCGTGGGCCTGGCGGTTGGTGTTGCTCACGCAGACATCGTCGAGGTCGAACAGGCTGATCTCGCCCACGCCACTGCGCGCCAGGGCCTCGGCTGCCCACGAGCCGACCCCGCCGATACCGACGATGGCCACATGGGCCTGGCGCAGGCGCTGCAGGCCATCGTCGCCGTAGAGCCGGGCGACGCCGGCGAAGCGTGGATCTTCTGTGCTCATGTGGGGACCTCGAAAAAACCGGCGCGCATTATATGCCAAGGCATGCGCTCCGGGGGGAGCACAGCGCGTGAACACGCCGCAACGGCGTGGCAGAGCGGCTCGGTGTTGGAACAAAACCTACCGAGCCTGCTTTAATGTCCTATCAAGCAAATATATCTGGACGACAAGCGAACGGCCTCAGAACTACATTCCTTGTCGATAATCCAACAGATTACCTTCTCCGGCACTTGTAGGACCCACGGCCTGCGACAGCGACCCTCGCTCCCCTCTTCGGAACCTCGAACACCTATGTCATCACGTAAATTCGGTCTCAACCTGGTGGTGGTCCTGGCGATCGCCGCGCTGTTCACCGGGTTCTGGGCCTTGATCAACCGCCCGGTTTCCGCCCCCGCCTGGCCGGAACAGATCTCCGGGTTTTCCTATTCGCCCTTCCGCCTGGGGCAAAGCCCGCAGAAAGGCCAGTACCCCAGTGAGGACGAGATCCGCCAGGACCTCGAGCAACTGAACAAGCTGACCGACAACGTGCGCATCTACACCGTTGAAGGCACCCAGGCCGAGGTACCGCGCCTGGCCGAAGAGCTCGGCCTGCGCGTGACCTTGGGCATCTGGATCAGCAACGACCAGGCGCGCAACGAGCGCGAGATCGAAAAGGCCATCGGCCTGGCCAATACCTCGCGCAGCGTGGTGCGGGTGGTGGTCGGCAACGAAGCGTTGTTTCGCGAGGAAGTCACCGCCGAACAGTTGATCGGTTACCTCGACCGGGTGCGCGCCGCGGTGAAGGTGCCGGTGACCACCAGCGAGCAGTGGCACATCTGGAAGGAACACCCGGAGCTGGCGAAACACGTCGACCTGATCGCCGCGCACATCCTGCCCTATTGGGAATTCGTGCCCATGAAGGACTCGGTGCAGTTCGTCCTCGACCGTGCCCGCGAGCTGCGCAAGCAGTTCCCACGCAAGCCTCTGCTGCTCTCGGAGGTCGGCTGGCCGAGCAATGGCCGCATGCGCGGCGGCGCCGACGCCACCCAGGCCGACCAGGCCATCTACCTGCGTACCCTGGTCAACACCCTCAACCGCCGTGGCTACAACTACTTCGTCATCGAGGCCTACGACCAGCCGTGGAAGGCCAGCGACGAAGGTTCGGTTGGCGCCTACTGGGGCGTGTACAACGCCGAGCGCCAGCAGAAGTTCAACTTCGAGGGGCCGATCGTGGCGATCCCGCAATGGCGCGCCTTGGCCGTGGCCTCGGTGGTGCTGGCGATGATCGCCCTGGCCGTCCTGCTGATCGACGGCTCGGCCCTGCGCCAGCGCGGGCGTACCTTCCTCACCTTCATCACCTTCCTGTGCGGGTCGGTGCTGGTATGGATCGCCTACGACTACAGCCAGCAGTACAGCACCTGGTTCAGCCTCACCGTGGGCGTGCTGCTGGCGCTCGGTGCCCTCGGCGTTTTCATCGTGCTGCTGACCGAGGCCCACGAACTGGCCGAGGCGGTGTGGATCCACAAACGCCGACGCGAATTCCTGCCCGTGCAGGGCGACAGCGCCTATCGCCCCAAAGTCTCGGTGCATGTGCCGTGCTACAACGAGCCGCCGGAGATGGTCAAGCAGACCCTCGACGCCCTCGCCGCGCTGGACTACCCGGATTACGAAGTGCTGGTGATCGACAACAACACCAAGGACCCGGCCGTGTGGGAGCCGCTCAAGGCCCACTGCGAGAAGCTCGGCACGCGCTTCAAGTTCTTCCACGTCGCGCCCCTGGCCGGCTTCAAGGGCGGGGCGCTGAACTACCTGATCCCGCACACCGCCAAGGACGCCGAGGTGATCGCGGTGATCGACTCGGACTACTGCGTCGACCGTAATTGGCTAAAACACATGGTGCCGCACTTCTCCGACCCGAAGATCGCCGTGGTGCAGTCGCCGCAGGACTACCGCGACCAGCACGAGAGCGCCTTCAAGAAGCTGTGCTACAGCGAGTACAAGGGCTTCTTCCATATCGGCATGGTCACCCGCAACGACCGTGACGCGATCATCCAGCACGGCACCATGACCATGACCAGGCGCAGCGTGCTCGAGGAACTCGGCTGGGCCGAATGGTGCATCTGCGAAGACGCCGAACTGGGTCTGCGGGTATTCGAGAAAGGCCTGTCGGCGGCCTACGCCCACAACAGCTACGGCAAGGGCCTGATGCCCGACACCTTCATCGACTTCAAGAAGCAGCGCTTCCGCTGGGCCTACGGCGCCATCCAGATCATCAAGCACCACGCCGGCGCCCTGCTGCGCGGCAAGGGCAGCGAGCTGACCCGCGGCCAGCGCTACCACTTCCTGGCCGGCTGGCTGCCATGGATCGCCGATGGCATGAACATCTTCTTCACCGTCGGCGCGCTGCTGTGGTCGGCGGCGATGATCATCGTGCCGCACCGGGTCGACCCGCCGCTGATGATGTTCGCCATCCCGCCGCTGGCGCTGTTCTTCTTCAAGGTCGGCAAGATCCTGTTCCTCTATCGCCGCGCGGTGGGTGTCGACCTGAAGGACGCCTTCGCCGCCGCCCTGGCAGGGCTGGCGCTGTCGCATACCATCGCCAAGGCGGTGCTGTACGGTTTCTTCACCAGCAGCATGCCGTTCTTCCGCACGCCAAAGAATGCCGATAGCCATGGGCTGCTGGTGGCGATTGCCGAGGCCCGCGAAGAGCTGTTCATCATGCTGATGCTGTGGGGCGCGGCGCTAGGGATCTATCTGGTTCAGGGGCTGCCGAGTTCGGACATGCGCTTCTGGGTGGCGATGCTGCTGGTGCAGTCGTTGCCGTACCTGGCGGCGTTGGTGATGGCGCTGCTGTCGTCGCTGCCCAAGCCGGCGGACAAGGTCAGCGAAGCACAAGTCGTTTGATGCAGCGTGGGAGCGGCGGTACGCCGCTCCCGCCAAGCACATCGTGTCCGCAAACATCATTTGATATAAGATAACGCCCAGTTTCCTGCCCTGCCTTGCCCCCGGAGTCTTGCAATGACGGCCCCTGCCGAGCTTTCGCCTACCCTGCAACTGGCCTGCGACCTGATCCGCCGCCCGTCGGTCACCCCGGTCGATGCCGACTGCCAGACCCAGATGATGAACCGCCTGGGCGCCGTCGGCTTCCAGCTCGAGCCGATGCGCATCGAAGACGTAGACAACTTCTGGGCCAGCCATGGCACCCAGGAAGGCCCGGTGCTGTGCTTCGCCGGCCACACCGACGTGGTGCCCACCGGCCCGGTGCAGCAGTGGCAGCATGAGCCGTTCGAAGCGCTGATCGATGCCGACGGCATGCTCTGCGGCCGTGGCGCCGCCGACATGAAGGGCAGCCTGGCGTCGATGGTGGTGGCCAGCGAACGCTTCGTGCACGACTACCCGAACCACCGCGGCAAGGTCGCGTTCCTGATCACCAGCGACGAGGAAGGCCCGGCCCACCATGGCACCAAGGCCGTGGTCGAGCGTCTGAAGGCGCGCAACGAGCGCCTGGACTGGTGCATCGTCGGCGAGCCGTCCAGCACCACCCTGCTCGGTGACGTGGTCAAGAATGGCCGTCGCGGCTCGCTCGGCGCCAAGCTGACCGTGCGCGGCAAGCAGGGCCACGTGGCCTACCCGCACCTGGCGCGCAACCCTATCCACCTGGCCGCGCCGGCCCTGGCGGAACTTGCCGCCGAGCACTGGGACGAAGGCAATGCGTTCTTCCCGCCGACCAGCTTCCAGATCTCCAACCTCAACTCCGGCACTGGCGCCACCAACGTGGTACCGGGCGAGCTGACCGCGCTGTTCAACTTCCGTTTCTCCACCGAATCGACGGTCGAGGGCCTGCAGCAACGCGTCGCGGCGATCCTCGACAAGCACCAGCTGGAATGGAGCATCGATTGGGCGCTGTCGGGCCTGCCGTTCCTCACCGAGCCGGGCGAACTGCTCGATGCGGTGTCGTCGAGCATCAAGGCCGTCACTGGCCGCGAGACCCGACCATCGACCAGTGGCGGTACCTCCGATGGCCGTTTCATCGCCACCATGGGTACCCAGGTGGTCGAGCTCGGCCCGGTCAACGCCACCATCCACCAGGTGGACGAGCGTATCCTGGCCAGCGACCTCGACCTGCTGACCGAGATCTACTATCAGACCCTGGTACGGTTGCTCGCCTGATGCTCGCCTGCCCTCTCTGCCAGGCGCCCCTGGCGCAGCTCGACAACGGCGTGGCCTGCCCCGCCGGCCACCGCTTCGACCGCGCCCGCCAGGGCTACCTGAACCTGCTGCCGGTACAACACAAGAACAGCCGCGACCCGGGTGACAACCAGGCCATGGTCGAAGCCCGTCGTGACTTCCTCGACGCCGGGCACTACGCCCCGGTGGCGAGTCGCCTGGCGCAACTGGCTGCCGAGCGCCAGCCGCAGGCCTGGCTGGACATCGGCTGCGGCGAAGGCTACTACACCGCGAAGATTGCCCAGGCGCTGCCTGCGGCCGACGGCTACGCCCTGGACATCTCCCGCGAAGCGGTGAAGCGCGCGTGCCGCCGAGCCCCTGAAGTGACCTGGATGGTGGCCAGCATGGCCCGCGTTCCCATGGCCGATGCCAGCTGTGGCTTCATCGCCAGCGTGTTCAGCCCGCTCGACTGGCAGGAGGCCAGGCGCCTGCTCGCCCCGGGCGGCGGGCTGATGCGGGTCGGCCCGACCAGCGGTCACCTGATGGAGCTGCGCGAGGTGCTCTACGATGAAGTGCGTCCCTACGCCGACGACAAGCACCTTGCCCTGGTCCCTGAAGGCATGACCCACGCCCACAGCGAGGTCCTCGAGTTCCGCCTGAGCCTGGTCGAGGCCAAGGCCCGCGCCGATCTGCTGGCGATGACCCCGCACGGCTGGCGGGCCAGCGCCGAGAAGCGCGCACAAGTGATCGACCAACCCGAACCTTTCGTGGTCACCGTTTCCATGCGTTATGACTATTTCGTGCGCCAAGACTGAGCACACTGGAGCCACCCATGCGTCAACCCGATATCGAGATCTACCTCAAGGACGCCGAGGTCGATCACAAGCAGATCGCCGACTGGCTGACCCAGGCCCTGGGCCCGTGCAGCGAATGGAAGCAGAAAGGCCAGACCTTCAAGTGCACAGCCGGTAACATCCCGGTTACCTGGTTGCCAAAGGCTGTGGGGAAATGGAACAGCCTGTACCTGGAAAGTGACCAGACCCCCTGGGTCGACGACATCGCCTGCGCGCGTGCGGCATTCGCCGCGCTGAACGTCGAAGTGCGTTGCGCGCCAGGTAGCTGGGCGGAAGAAGACGGGGAAGAAGATGCCGATCGCTGGATCCGCATCAGCGCCGACGGTGAAGAGGAAATCACCTGGCGTACCAGCTGAGGCCGTTCGCATCAGGCTGCAAGTTCCACGGACAACTTGCAGCTTGAGCGTGCAGCCGGAAGACTCAGAGCCCGACTACATCCTCTGCCTGCAGGCCTTTCTGGCCCTGCACGAGTGCGTACTCCACCTGCTGTCCCTCGACCAGGGTGCGATGCCCCTCACCGCGGATAGCCCGATAGTGGACGAACACGTCCGCACCACCTTCGCGCTGAATGAAGCCATAACCCTTGGCATCGTTGAACCACTTAACATTCCCAGTCTCACGAGACGACATCTGAACTACTCCGGATTTTTATTTTGAAGATCGCCTTGCTGGCATGGGCTCACCGCCCGTGCCGACGCAGCTTGCGCGAATATCCTGCAAGCGGCAGGCCGAGTATATGACAGGGAACAAAAAAAATTCATGACAGGGTCATTTTTGGCGGAATTTTGCTGAACTTACGCAGATACGGCAGACTAACGTGCTGAAAAGACACTGCAACTTCCACCCAGGGCCCACCCCATGACCCGTTCTCCCCTGCGCCGCCTCATCTTCGGCGCCCTGCGTCGCGTTCTCTACCTGTGGGTGCGCTCCGAAACCATCAACCAGTCCTCGCTGACACTCAAGCTCGACCGCAGCCGACCGGTGTTCTACGCCCTCTCCTCGCCTTCGCTGACCGACCTGGCCGTGGTTGACCACGAATGCACCAAGGCAGGGCTGCCACGCCCGGTGCTGCCGGTGGCCGTCGGCCCCTTGCAGGAGCCCGCGGCGTTCTTCTACCTGACCCCCGACCCCGACTGGCTCGGCCGCCAGGACAAGCGTGGCGCGCCGCCCACCCTCGAACGCCTGGTCGCGGCGATCAGCCAGCACGCCGAGGAAGACGCGCAGATCATTCCGGTCAGCGTGTTCTGGGGCCAGACCCCGGCCAGCGAGTCGAGCCCGTGGAAACTGCTGTTCGCCGACAGCTGGGCGGTCACCGGCCGCCTGCGCCGGCTGCTCAGCGTGCTGATCCTCGGGCGCAAGACCCGGGTGCAGTTCTCCGCGCCAATCCACCTGCGCGAGCTGGTGCAGCACAACAAGGGCCACGAGCGCACCGTGCGCATGGCCCAACGCATGATGCGCGTGCATTTTCGCAACCTGAAGACCGCGGTCATCGGGCCAGACATCTCGCACCGGCGCAACCTGGTCAAAGGGCTGGTGCACGACCCGTTGGTGCGCCAGGCGATCAGCGACGAGGCCGACCGCGAGAAAATCCCCTACGCCAAGGCCGAGGCCAAGGCGCTGCACTATGGCAACGAGATCGCCTCGGACTATACCTACACCGCGATCCGCTTCCTTGAAGTGGTGCTGAGCTGGTTCTGGAACAAGATCTACGACGGCATCAAGGTCAACCACATCGAGCAGGTGCAGGGTATCGCCCCCGGCCACGAAGTGATCTACGTGCCCTGCCACCGCAGCCACATCGACTACCTGCTGCTGTCCTACCTGCTGTTCCGCAACGGCCTGACGCCGCCGCACATCGCCGCCGGCATCAACCTCAACATGCCGGTGATCGGCGGCCTGCTGCGCCGCGGCGGGGCGTTCTTCATGCGCCGCACGTTCAAGGGCAACCCGCTGTACACCGCCGTGTTCAACGAATACCTGCACACCCTGTTCACCAAGGGCTTCCCGGTGGAGTACTTCGTCGAAGGCGGGCGTTCGCGCACCGGGCGCATGCTGCAGCCGCGCACCGGCATGCTGGCAATCACCCTGCGCAGCTTCCTGCGCTCCTCGCGCACGCCGATCGTCTTCGTGCCGGTGTACATCGGCTACGAGCGGGTGCTCGAAGGCCGCACCTACCTGGGCGAGCTGCGCGGCGCCAGCAAGAAGAAGGAATCGATCTTCGACATCTTCAAGGTCATCGGCGCGCTCAAGCAGCGCTTCGGCCAGGTGTACGTCAACTTCGGCGAGCCGATCCGCCTGAACAGCTTCCTCGACCAGCAGCAACCCGGCTGGCGCGAACAGGCGCTGGGCCCGCAGTTCCGCCCGGACTGGCTCAACGAAACCACCACCCGCCTGGGCGAAACGGTTGCCCGCCACCTCAACGAGGCTGCGGCAATCAACCCGGTCAACCTGGTGGCGCTGGCCCTGTTGTCGACCAGCCGCCTGGCCCTGGACGAACGAGCCCTGACCCGCGTGCTCGACCTGTACCTGGCCCTGCTGCGCCAGGTGCCCTACTCGCCGCACACCACCCTGCCCGAGGGTGACGGCAAGGCACTTATCGAGCACGTACTGGGCATGGACCTGCTGGCCGAGCAGAAGGATGCGCTGGGTCGCATCCTCTACCTGGACGAAGCCAACGCGGTACTGATGACCTACTACCGCAACAACGTACTGCACATCTTCGCCCTGCCGGGGCTGCTGGCGAGCTTCTTCCTCAGCAGCTCGCGCATGAGCCGCGAACTGCTGGGCCAGTACGTGCGAGCGCTGTATCCGTACCTGCAGGCCGAACTGTTCCTGCGCTGGACGCCCGAGCAACTGGACGAGGTGATCGACCAGTGGCTGGCGGCGCTGGTCGAACAGGGGCTGCTGCGCAAGGAGCAAGACATCTACATGCGCCCCGCGCCCAGCTCGCGGCAGTTCGTGCTGCTGACGCTGCTGGCGCGCACCATCACCCAGACCCTGCAGCGCTTCTACATGGCCACTTCGCTGCTGCTCAACAGCGGCCAGCACACGCTGAGCGCCGAGGAACTGGAGGAGCTGTGCGTGATGATGGCCCAGCGCCTGTCGATCCTGCATGGCTTGAATGCGCCCGAGTTCTTCGACAAGACTCTGTTCCGCCACTTCATCCAGACGCTGGTACGCGAAGGGGTCTTGCGACCCGACAGCACCGGCAAGCTGGGCTACCACGACAAGCTCGCCGAACTGGCCGAAGGCGTGGCCAAGCGCGTGCTGTCAGCGGAGCTGCGCCTGTCGATCCGCCAGGTGGCCTTGCACCGCGATGAAACACCGGAACCTGCCGCGCTTGCCTGACTGGCCCGATCACGGCCTGAACGATACGCTGAACCTGTTCCATTCTGCCCATAAGGAAAGCCCCATGATCCGCTCCTCCCTGCGCTTCACCACCCTGTGCGCCGGCCTGCTGTTGTCGGCCAGCGCCCTGGCCCTGTCGCTTGGCGACCTGTCCCAGAGCGACGCCTCCGGCGGCCTGAAGGACGCCCTCACCCAAGGCGCGCAGATCGCCGTCAAGCAACTGAGCACCCCCGGTGGTTTCAGCAACAACCCGGACGTGCGCATCGAGCTGCCAGGCAACCTCGGCAAAGCGGCCAAGGCCATGAAGATGTTCGGCAAAGGCGACCAGGTCGATGCCCTGGAAACCAGCATGAACAAGGCCGCCGAGGCTGCCGTGCCGCAAGCCCAGGCGATCCTGGTGGACGCGGTGAAGAAGATGACCGTGACCGATGCCAAGGGCATCCTCAGCGGTGGCCAGGATTCGGCCACCCAGTACCTGAACAAGAGCAGCCGTGAGCAGATCCGCGCCAAGTTCCTGCCGATCGTCAAGCAGGCCACCGACAAGGTCGGCCTGGCCCAGCAGTACAACAGCTTTGCCGGGCAGGCCAAGGGCCTTGGCCTGATCAAGGATGACGCCAATATCGAGAACTATGTGACCGAGAAGGCGCTGGACGGCTTGTTCGAGATGATCGGCAAGCAGGAAGAAAGCATTCGCCAGAACCCGGCCGGTGCGGCCACCAGCCTGGCCAAGAAGGTGTTCGGCGCGCTGTGATGTCGAGCTGAAAACCAGTGGGGCTGCTGTGCAGCCCTATCGCTGGCAAGCCAGCTCCCACAGGTACTGCGCAACTCGTGTGGGAGCCGGCTTGCCGGCGATAGGAGGGCAAAGCCCTCCCGCTCGTTCCTCAGTTTTTCTTGACCCTGAACCACGCCGCATAGAGCGCCGGCAGGAACAGCAGGGTCAGCACCGTGGCGACGATCAACCCACCCATGATCGCCACCGCCATCGGTCCGTAGAACACACTCCTCGACAACGGAATCATCGCCAGCACCGCCGCCAGCGCGGTCAGCACGATCGGCCGGAAGCGCCGCACCGTGGCCTCGATGATCGCCTGCCAACGCTCCATCCCTGCGGCGATATCCTGTTCGATCTGGTCCACCAGGATCACCGAATTGCGCATGATCATGCCCGCCAGGGCGATGGTCCCGAGCATGGCGACGAAACCGAACGGCTGGCGGAACACCAGCAGGAACAGAGTCACGCCAATCAGCCCCAGGGGCGCGGTGAGGAACACCATGAACATCCGCGAGAAACTGCGCAGCTGGATCATCAGCAGGCTCAGCACTACCACGATGAACAGCGGCATGCCGGCGTTCACCGAACGCTGGCCACGCTCGGAGTCTTCCACCGTGCCGCCCACCTCGAGCAAGTAGCCATCAGGCAGCTCGTCCTTGATCTGCGCCAGCGTCGGCTGGATCTGCTTGATCAAGGTCGCCGGCTGTTCCTTGTCGTAGATATCGGCGCGCACGGTGACCGTGGGCAGGCGGTTGCGGTGCCAGATGATGCCTTCCTCGAAGCCGTACTCAAGGGTCGCCACCTGCGACAGGGCCACGCTCTGGCCGTTGTCGGTGGGCACCGCCAGGCTGCCCAGGTTGCCCAGCTCACGGCGCTCCTCTGGCGTACCGCGCAGGAGAATCTCGATCAGCTCGTTGTCTTCGCGGTACTGGCTGACGTTGCTGCCGGTCAGTGAACTCTGCAGGAAGCTCGACAGGTGCGCGGTGCTCACGCCCAGCGCCCGGGCACGGTCCTGGTCGATATCCAGGTACACCGCCTTGCTCGGTTCTTCCCAGTCCAGGTGCACGTTGACCACATGCGGGTTCTCGCGCACCTTGGCCGCCACCTCGCGGGCCAGGGCGCGGACCTTCTCGATGTGCTCGCCGGTGACCCGGAACTGCACCGGATAGCCTACGGGCGGGCCGTTTTCCAGGCGCGTCACCCGCGAGCGCAGGTCGGGGAACTGCTGGTCCAGGGTGCCGATCAACCAGCTGCGCAGGCGTTCACGGTCCTCCAGCGACTTGGCCAGCACCACGAACTGGGCAAAGCTCGCCGCCGGCAGTTGCTGGTCCAGCGGCAGGTAGAAACGCGGTGAACCAGTGCCGACATAGGCGACGTAGTTGGCGATACCGTCCTGCTGCTTGAGCAGCGCCTCCAATTGCTTGACCCGCTCGGCGGTGTTGTTCAGCGAAGCGCCTTCGGTCAGCTTCAGATCGACCATCAGCTCCGGCCGCCCGGAAGCCGGGAAGAACTGCTGAGGCACGAAGCGGAACAACAGGATGCTGCCGACGAACGCGGCGATGGTCAGCACGATCACTGTCTTGCGTCGCCGCACGCACCACTCGACCACGCGCCGGACTCGTTGGTAGAACGGTGTTGCATAGGGGTCGGGGGCGTGCCCGTCGGCGCCGTGGCGAGCGGCGTGAAGCTTGGCCAGGTCCGGCAGCAGGCGCTCGCCCAGGTAGGGCACGAACACCACCGCCGCCACCCAGGACGTGAGCAAGGCAATGGTCACCACCTGGAAGATCGAACGGGTGTATTCCCCAGTACTCGAAGCCGCCGTGGCGATCGGCAGGAAGCCCGCTGCGGTGATCAGGGTACCGGTGAGCATCGGGAACGCCGTACTGGTCCAGGCGTAGCTCGCGGCCTTGAGCCGGTCATAGCCCTGCTCCATCTTGATCGCCATCATCTCCACTGCGATGATCGCGTCGTCGACCAGCAGGCCCAGGGCCAGCACCAGCGCCCCCAGCGAGATCTTGTGCAGGCCGATGCCGAAGTAGTGCATGGCGGCGAAGGTCATGGCCAGCACCAGCGGGATCGCCAGCGCCACCACCAGGCCGGTGCGCAGGCCCAGCGAGAAAAAACTCACCAGCAGGACGATGGCCAGGGCCTCGACCAGCACCTGCACGAACTCACCGACCCCGGCCTTCACCGCCGCCGGCTGGTCGGACACCTTGCGCAGTTCCATGCCTGCCGGCAGGCTCTGCGCCAGGCGGGCGAACTCGCCCTCCAGAGCCTTGCCAAGCACCAGGATGTCGCCGCCGTCCTTCATCGACACCGCCAGCCCGATGGCGTCCTCGCCCATGAAGCGCATGCGCGGCGCGGGTGGGTCGTTAAAACCGCGCTGCACCTCGGCGACGTCACCGATGCGGAAGGTGCGATCACCAATGCGGATAGGAAACTGGCGAATCTGCTCGACGCTGTCGAAGCGCCCGCTGACCCTCAGTTGCAGGCGCTCGCTCGAGGTTTCGAAGAAACCCGCGGTACTCACCGCGTTCTGTTCGCGCAGCGCCTGCTGCACGGCGGCGAGCGGCACCCCGAGAGTGGCCAGCTTGACGTTGGACAGTTCGATCCAGATCTTCTCGTCCTGCAGGCCGATGAGCTCCACCTTGCCCACGTCCTTGACCCGCTGCAGCTGGATCTGGATACGGTCGGCGTAGTCCTTGAGCACCGCGTAGTCGAAGCCGGCGCCGGTCAGGGCGTAGATATTGCCGAAGGTGGTGCCGAACTCGTCGTTGAAGAATGGCCCCTGCGCTTCGGGGGGCAGGGTGTGCTTGATGTCCGCGACCTTCTTGCGGATCTGGTACCACAGCTCGGGGATATCCTTGGAATGCATCGCGTCACGGGCCATGAACGTGACCTGGGACTCACCGGGCCGGGAGAACGAGACGATCTTCTCGTACTCGCCGGTCTCCATCAGTTTCTTCTCGATACGTTCGGTGACCTGGCGCGACACCTCCTCGGCGGTCGCGCCTGGCCACAGGGTACGGATGACCATGGCCTTGAAGGTGAAGGGTGGATCCTCGCTCTGCCCCAGCTTGGTGTAGGACATGGCGCCTACTGCCGCCAACAGGATCATCAGGAACAGTACGATCTGGCGGTTGCGCAGCGCCCAGGCGGAAAGGTTGAAACCCATCGGGACTTACTCCTTGGCCGCCAGGTTCACTTCACGGTTGCTGCGGTCCACAGGCCGCACCTGTTGCCCCTCGCGCAGCACATGGCCGCCCGCAGCCACCACCCAGTCGCCGGCCTCCAGGCCTTCGAGCACCGGCACGCTGTCCGCGCCATAGGCACCCAGACGCACAGCGGCGCGCTGCAGGCGGTTGTCCTTGCCAACCCGCCAGACATAGGCCTGCCCCGCCTCGGCGGTCACTGCCGACAGCGGGACTGCCAGCGGCGAACGTTCGGCATGATCGATGAACACTCGCGCGCTCTGGCCCAGCTCGGCAGGGGTGGCGTTGGAGATAAAGGCGATGCGCGCGGCAAAGGTGCGCGAACGCGGGTCCGCCGCCGGGGAAAGCTCGCGGATCCGGCCTTCGAAACGCCGGTTCGGGTGCGACCACAGTTCCACGCTGACTGTCTGCCCGACAGCAAAGCGGGCGAACTGTTGCTCCGGCAGGCCTATGACCACTTCGCGCTCACCATCGGCAGCCAGCGTGAACACAGTCTGCCCCGCCGCCACCACCTGGCCCACCTCGACCTGACGCTTGGCGATCACGCCAGCCTGGGGCGCGCGCAACACAGCGTACTCGGCCTGGTTGCCCGCCACTTCGTACTCGGCCTTGGCCTGCTTCAGGCGGGCCATGCCGGCGCGGTAAAGGTTCTCGGCATTATCGAACTGGGAATGGCTGACCATCTGCCGATCCAGCAGTTTCTGGTAGCGGTCGCGCTCGGCGCGCACCAGCGCCAGGTTGGCTTCGGCCGCGGCCAGCTGGGCGCGGTTAGCCTCCAGTTGCAGGCGCACGTCCTGCGGGTCTAGTTCGGCCAACGGCTGCTCGGCCTTGACCCGCTGCCCCTCCTCCACCAGGCGTTTGCTGACCTTGCCGCCGATACGGAACGCCAGTTCAGGCTCGAAGCGCGCCCGCACCTCGCCCGGGTAACTGTCGGCGGATGCGCCGGCCGGCTGGGGTTGGACCACCAGCGCCGGGCGCGGTGCGGCAGGTGGCGCGGCCTCCTGGCCGCAGGCGGTGAGCAGCAGCACGGCAACGGCCGGCAGGGCGAGGGACAACGCACGACGCAACATGATGAATGACCTTTGGCAGAGGGCGCATCGAATATTTATACTGGCGAGTATATTAAGTCAGCGAATCGAGCCGGGGAAGCAGGCGCTTCAGAGAAAATCGATATTTAGTGGTGCGACGTACGCTGCAGCCGACCGCCCCCGGACCCGGTAAGATGTGCCCCTTTCACAGAGAATGCGGTCCCTCATGTCCAACGACGCACCCATCGGCCCCGGCCGGCCCAAGGACCTGGCCAAGCGCGAGGCCATCCTCGAAGCCGCCAAGCGCCTGTTTCTCAGCCTTGGCTATGCCAACACCAGCATGGATGCGGTCGCTGCGGCGGCAGGTGTTTCGAAACTCACCGTGTACAGCCATTTCACCGACAAGCAGACGCTGTTCGGCGCGGCGGTCATGGCCACCTGCCAGAACCAGTTGCCCGACCTGATGTTCGAGTATCCCGAAGGCGCGGCGGTGGAAGATGTGCTGCTGAACATTGCCCGTGGTTTCCAGGCTTTGATCAGCAGTGACGAGGCCGTCAAGCTGAGTCGCCTGATCTTTGCCCTGGGTAGCCAGGATCCGGGGTTTGGCCAGTATTTCTATGCGGCGGGGCCCAAGCGGGTGATGAGCGGGATGGAGGCGTTGCTGCGTTGTGTCGACCAGCGCGGGCTGTTGCGGATCGATAACCCGTGGCAGGCGGCGGAGCATTTCTTCTGCCTGGTGAAGGGGGCGCCGGATTATCGGTTGCTGCTGGGGTGCTCGCCGGCGCTGGAGGGGGATGAGGCTGAGGCGCATGTGCGGGAGGCGGTGGGGGTTTTTATTCGGGCGTTTCGGGGGTAAGGGGGCGGGTTCGGGTTCCGGGCGATTGTTTTGTTTTTTGTGAGCGCATTCGTAGAAGATGTCGACATTTAGTCACCCTTTCGCCTTTACGGCGACCTACTTTTGTCTTGACAAAAGTAGGCAAAACCGTTCGGCTCCGTTCATACGGCCCCTACGCTTCGCTCCGGGGTTCCCTCGCTCCGTTCTTGCTCCCGTGGGTACCGCGCTGAACGCCCCATCCTGGGGCGCAGCGCTCGACGGCCATCCATGGCCGTCGCCCCACTACGCAAGAACTCCACTCGGCCTCCTGAAGTCGCAATTGGTGGCGCCTGAACTATCGCGCACTTAGAAGCAAGAGCAAGAGCAAGAGCAAGAGCAAGAGCAAGAGCAAGAGCAAGAGCAAGAGCAAGAGCAAGAGCAAGAGCAAGAGCAGATCAAGAGCAGATATGTTGGTTTTGTTAGTGGCTGTTATGTTGTTCTTCATTACGCTATCGCGGGGCAAGCCCGCTCCCACGTTGAATCACGTAGTCAAACTATGGTGGCAGCGGGCTTGCCCCGCGATGTTGATCTAGAGTTCCCACGATGGCAACTAGCGACTAGCTGCGTTAGTGCAGGCGCCGCCCGTAACTTCGCGACTTCAGGAGGCCGAACGCAGGCCTTGCGAAGGGAGGTGACGGGCAAGGATGCCCGTCAAGCGCTGCGCCCCAGGATGGGGCGTTCAGCGCGGTCCTCCCGGGAGCAAGGCCGGAGTGAGGGGACCCGGAGCGAAGCGGAGGGCCGGATGAATGGAGCGCAACGGCTTTGCTTACTTTGGCCAAGACCAAAGTAAGCCGCCGTAAGGGCGGAAAGGTGAATAAGCGTCGACATCGCAAATGAATGCGCATACAACTTCAATACAACCAAAACCCCAAAACCCCAGCAATTCAACAAAAGATCACCGCGCTTCCATATGCGCAATCATCAACTGCACACTCTCATTCCCCCGAAACTCATTCACATCCAACTTGTAAGCCAACTCCACCCACCGCACTGTAGGATTCGGCCAGACCTCCCGGTCAATCCCAAAGGCAATCCCATCCAACCGCACCGCCCCACACTCGCTCTTGAGCACCACTTTCAGATGCCGCTCCCCGACGACCCGCTGCTCGACCAGCTGGAACACCCCGTGGAACAACGGCTCGGGAAAGTGCTGCCCCCAGGGCCCGGCGTTGCGCAATGCCCGCGCCAGATCCAGGTGGAACTCCTCCACCGCCAGGGTGCCATCCGACAACAACCGCCCGGTCAGGTCTTCCTCACGCAACTGCCGCCGCACCTCATCGTCGAACGCCTCGGCAAACGCTGGGAAATTGTCGGCCGGCAAGGACAGCCCCGCCGCCATGGCATGCCCGCCGAACTTGCTGATCAAGCTCGGATGCCGCGCCGCCACGGCGTCCAGTGCGTCACGGATATGGAACCCCGGCACCGAACGCGCCGAGCCCTTCAGCACCCCTTCCCCCGCATCGGCAAAGGCAATGGTCGGGCGGTGGTAACGCTCTTTCAGGCGCGAGGCGAGGATGCCGATCACCCCCTGGTGCCAGTCGGCGTCGAACAGGCACAAGCCATAAGGCATGGACTCGACCGGCAGGTCCTTGAGCTGGGCCAGGGCCTCACGCTGCATGCCCTGCTCGATGGACTTGCGGTCCTGGTTCAGGCCATCCAGCTGTTGGGCCATGTCCAGCGCCAGGGTCGCGTCTTCGCACAACAGGCATTCGATGCCCAGACTCATGTCGTCCAGGCGCCCGGCAGCATTGAGCCGAGGGCCAAGGATGAAGCCAAGGTCGGTGGAAGTGATGCGCTTGTGGTCACGCCGTGCCACCTCGAGAATCGCCTTCAGCCCGGGGCGGGCGCGGCCGGCGCGAATACGCTCCAGCCCCTGATGCACCAGGATGCGGTTATTGGCATCCAGCGGCACCACGTCGGCGACGCTGCCCAATGCCACCAGGTCGAGCAATTCGCCAATATTCGGCTGCGGCTGCGTTTCGTAGCGCCCCAGGCTGCGCAACCGCGCACGCAGGGCCATCAGCACGTAGAAGATCACGCCGACACCGGCCAGTGACTTGCTGGGGAACGCACAACCCGGCTGGTTGGGATTGACGATGGCATCGGCGGCCGGCAACTGCTCGCCCGGCAGGTGGTGGTCGGTGACCAGCACCTTGAGCCCGGCGGCCTTGGCCGCGGCCACGCCATCGACGCTGGAAATACCGTTGTCCACAGTGATCAGCAATTGCGGCTGGCGCTCGAGCGCGACCGCGACGATCTCCGGGGTCAGGCCATAGCCATATTCGAAGCGGTTGGGCACCAGGTAGTCGACATGGGCCGCGCCCAGCAAGCGCAAACCCAGCACACCGACCGTGCTGGCGGTGGCACCGTCGGCGTCGAAATCGCCGACAACGAGAATGCGCTGGCGCTGGTCGAGCGCCTCGACCAGCAGCTCCACCGCCGCCTCGATGCCCTTGAGTTGCTGGTACGGCAACAGGCGGGCCAGGCCCTTGTCCAGTTCGGCTTCGGACTGCACGCCACGGGCGGCATAGAGACGGGTCAACAAGGGTGGCAGGTTGCCCAGCAAAGGCAGGGGCGACGGCAGGGGACGTGGTTCGATACGCATGGGGTCTTCGCAATTCCGCTTTGGTTCAGGTCAGCCGCGCTCGCCAAGCAACCATTGCAACTGCACTTCGTGCTGGCCACGGTCGTCGGTGACGAACACCGTGCCTTCGCTGATCATCACGTCCCACTTGATGGTACGCGGCATGTCGGTGGCGAGGGTTTCCAGCACCTCCTGCGGGACGGCGGCAATGCTCAGGTTCTTCAGGCCCTTGACCGCGCCGAGCACCTTGGTCTCCCACACCCGCAAGCTGCCGTAGGCCAGCAGGCTGGTGCGCTCGGTACGCCGCGAGCACCAGGTCAGGCGGTCGGCGTCGGGCTGGCCGACTTCGATCCAGTGCAGGATGCGATCGTCCAGGCTTTTTTCCCACAGGGCCGCCTCATCGACGTCCGACAAGCCGCGACCGAAGGACAGCTGCTCGTTGTACCAGAGGGCATAGCCCAGCAGGCGCACGGCCATGCGCTCTTCGGTTTCCGAAGGGTGGCGGGCGATGGTCTGGCGAACGTTCTCGTACACGCCGCGGTCGAGGTCGGTCAGATTCAGTTCGAACTTGTAGGTTGTGGACGGCTGGGCCATGGGCGATAGGCTTCTTGCGGGGGAAAGTCGCACAGTCTAACTGATCCCGGGCGCCAGCGCCGGATCAGACAACGCCGATATACCTGCCGCCGCCGAGCTGTGATACAACCTGCGCTCACGCCCAGCCTCCACGGATGCCCCATGACAATGCCCAGCAAACCTCTCGCCGGCCTGAAAGTCATCGAGCTCGGCACCTTGATCGCCGGCCCGTTCGCCTCGCGGATCTGCGCCGAATTCGGTGCAGAGGTAATCAAGGTCGAGTCGCCCGATGGCGGCGACCCGCTGCGCAAATGGCGCAAGCTGTACGAGGGCACGTCACTGTGGTGGTTCGTCCAGGCGCGCAACAAGCAATCACTGACCCTTAACCTCAAGCATCCTGAAGGCCGCGAAGTGCTCAAGCGCCTGCTGGCCGAGGCCGACATCCTGATCGAGAACTTCCGCCCCGGTGTGCTGGAAAAGCTCGGCCTGGGCTGGGACGTGCTGCACGCCCTCAACCCACGCCTGGTGATGGTGCGCCTGTCGGGGTTTGGCCAGACCGGCCCGATGAAGGACCAACCGGGCTTCGGCGCGGTTGGCGAATCCATGGGCGGGTTGCGCTACATCACCGGCTTCGAGGATCGCCCACCGGTGCGCACGGGGATTTCCATCGGCGACTCCATTGCCGCCCTTTGGGGCGTAATCGGCGCGCTGATGGCCTTGCGTCATCGCGAAGTCAACGGTGGCGACGGCCAAGTCGTGGATGTGGCGCTGTACGAAGCCATCTTCGCCATGATGGAGAGCATGGTGCCGGAGTTCGACGTGTTCGGCTTTATCCGCGAGCGCACCGGCAACATCATGCCGGGTATCACCCCTTCCTGCATCCATACCACCGCCGATGGCCGGCACGTACAGATCGGCGCCAATGGCGATGCGATCTTCAAGCGCTTCATGCAAGCCATCGGCCGCGACGACCTGGCCAACGATGCCGCCCTGGCCACCAACGATGGCCGCGATGCCCGCCGCGACGAGCTGTACGGCGTCATCGACCGCTGGGCCAACGGCCTGCCGCTGGACAAAGTGATGCAGGTGCTCAACGACGCCGAGGTACCGGCCAGCCGGATCTACTCCGCCCAGGACATGCTGGGCGACCCGCAATTCCTCGCCCGCGAGATGTTCCTCCAGGCCCGACTGCCGGACGGCAAGCCGTTCAAGATGCCGGGTATCGTGCCCAAGCTGTCCGACACCCCCGGCAGCGCCGAATGGGTCGGACCGGCCCTGGGTGAACATACGACGCCGCTACTGGCCAGCCTGGGCTACGACGCAGCCGCCATTGCCCGCCTGCGCGCGGCCGGTACGGTCTGATCCGCGGCCCATGCGCATCCGCCACCTGCCCCTGCTGCTCTGCCTGGTATTCAGCGCGCTCGCGGCACAATTGGCCGAGGCCAGAGAGCGCCTGCTGTGGCTGGTCCGTGACCTGCCGCCGTTCACCATTTTCGAAGGGCCGGCCAAAGGCCAGGGCGTGATCGACCAATTGTTGCCCAAGCTGATCGCGCAGATGCCCAAGTACGACCACCAGATCGTCCGAGTCAATCGCGCCCGCGGCATCCAGATGCTCCAGGAGCACAGTTTCACTTGCGACCCGACCCTGCTCTGGACGCCCGAACGTGCCAGGTACGTGCATTTCTCCCAGCCATCGCTGGGCGTACTGAGCAGTGGCCTGGTGGTGCGCAAGCGCGACCAGGCGCTGCTGGAGCCTTACCTGGATGGGCAACAGGTGGATCTTCAGCGGCTGCTGGCCCAGACCCGGCTCAAGCTGGGCATCGTCGCCGAGCGCAGCTATAGCGTGCAGGTCGATGACGTGCTGAAGCAGTTGCCTGACAGCGCCTTCAGCCGCCACTACGGCAACGATGCCACCGCCAGCCTGCTGGAGATGCAACAATTGGGGCGCCTGCAACTGGTGCTCGGCTACTGGCCAGAGGTTCGCTACCTGATCCAGCAGCAGAATGGCTCGCTGGACGATTACCGCTTCTATCCCATCCGTGGCGTCAACCGCTACCAGTTCCTCCATGTAGGCTGCTCGGACACCGCCTTGGGACGCGAGGCGATCGCCAATATCGACCAGCTGCTGCCGATGCTGCGCCGCGATACGTTGCCAGGCCTGTATGCCCGCTGGCTGGATCCGGAGCTGCAGGAAGATTATCTGGGCCAGGCCCGGCATTTTTTCGAGCAGGGCGAAGCGCCGGTGCGCTGAACTGACCCGTGCAGATCAGCAGTGGCACCTAACAGGGTGCAGGTGAATTCAAGGCAAAAGAAACCCCGGCCGCTGGGGAAGACGACCGGGGTCAAGCGAAAGTCCCTGGGACTTCCAGTGACAGCCTGGATGGCACCGGAGCAAAGCACCGTCAGGTTGCCCTTGCTGAGTCTGACGGGCCGGTCAGGCAAAGGTTCCCTGCATTTGCCTCTGATGCTGCAAGGCGGCGATCACACAGGGTTGCAGGCGGCCTTCGGCAACTTGCAGGTCACGGTGCAGGCCATCGACCAGATCGACCAGCAATTGCTGTTCTATCAGCTCTCGCTCACAAACGGTACGCCGCAAAATCGGCAAACCGTGCTCATCGTGAACACTCAGGTGACGGCGGCCACGGTTATCGGTCGGTCCAATCTCGGCCTGGTAAGGGGTCAGGGCATCGTTGAGCAGTCTGCAGATTCTTTCCATCCGGATCACTCGCTGGCTAGGGGAAGAAAACTGACCATCGGGGCCGGCGGAAAGTTCGCCAGGCCCGTCATCACGAGCATCCGCGACTAACATGACAGTTTCGATGCTCCGCCCACCCTTTGCTTGCCGAAGGTCAGGCTACAGGCGCCCGAGCGCCTGCTCCAGGCCCACCATTGACATCGGCCAGGGCAGCTCGGCCAGGACATTCAAGCCCTGTTTGCGGGCCTCGAGCGCCAGGTCGATGCCCCCCGCGTCGCCATAGCCGACAAACAGCAACCCACCCGCGCAGGAAGCCTGCACCAGGTACTTGAACAGGCGCCGGGCATGACGGCTTGGCATCCCCTGGTCGAGCACCAGCACATCAACGGGTCGCTGCCCTTGTGTGATGTTGGCCGTGGCTGCCGGCACGTCATCGGTGAGCCGTACGTTGTACACACCATGGGCATTGAAGGCCTGATGCAAGAGCATCTGATAGTAGGGCCGAGCCTGGTGGATAAGGACATTGAGCTGATGCATGAGCCTCCCCCTGGAGCCGTGTCTGCTTGGTCAGAGCGCCACTCTAGTAAGGGTATCCATCGAACTACATGGGAAAAATCTGAAATCCGCTGCCGTGCGTCTTGCGCCCACAAAAAAGCCCGTGCAAGACGGGCTTTCCTGTGGACGGTGTCAGCTTACAGCGGCTTGCCGCGATTGCCATGCTGGCTGACAAAGGCCTGCACGACCTTCAGGTCGTTGGCCAGCACGGTGCAACGCTCCTCACGGCCGAACAGGTCGCTCAGGTGCGCCGGCAGCTCCAGGGCCTTGTCGACACCGGCCTTCTCCACCGCCTCGGGGAACTTGACCGGATGCGCGGTACCCAGCACCACCATCGGGGTGTCCAGGCTGCGGCGGCATTCACGGGCGGCCTTGACGCCGATCGCTGTGTGCGGGTCGAGGACTTCACCGGTGCTCTGGAACACCTCGGCGATGGTCTCGCAGGTCTGCTCGTCGGTCACCGCCAGCGAGTCGAACAGCTTGCGCGCCTCAGTCCAGCGGTCCTGCTCGACGCTGAAGCCGCCACCCTGCCTGAAGGTGTCCATCAGCTGGGCAACGGCCGCGCCGTTACGCCCATGCAGGTCGAACAGCAGGCGCTCGAAGTTGGACGAGACCATGATGTCCATCGACGGCGACAGGGTCGGGTGCAGGGCGTCCTTGACGTACTGGTTGCCGCTCATGAAACGGTGCAGGATGTCGTTGCGGTTGGTCGCCACCACCAGTTGGCTGATTGGCAGGCCCATGTTGCGCGCCAGGTAACCGGCGAAGATGTCGCCGAAGTTGCCGGTCGGCACCGAGAACGCCACCGAACGCGCCGGGCCGCCGAGCTGCAGCGCGGCGTGGAAGTAGTAGACGATCTGGGCCATGATCCGTGCCCAGTTGATCGAGTTGACCGCCACCAGACGTGTGCCCTTGAGGAAGGACTGATCGGCGAAGCTGGCCTTGACCATCTCCTGGCAGTCGTCGAAGTTGCCTTCGATGGCAATGTTGTGGATGTTGTCGCCAAGGATGGTGGTCATCTGCCGGCGCTGCACTTCCGACACGCGCTGGTGCGGGTGCAGGATGAAGATGTCGACGTTGTCGCAACGGCGGCAGCCTTCGATGGCGGCCGAGCCGGTGTCACCGCTGGTGGCACCGACGATCACCACGCGCTCGCCGCGCTTGACCAGCACGTGGTCGAGCAGGCGGCCGAGCAGTTGCAGGGCGAAGTCCTTGAAGGCCAGGGTCGGGCCGTGGAACAGCTCCATCACCCACTCGTTGCCGTTGAGCTGGCGCAGCGGGGCGACCGCAGCATGGGCGAAGTTGCCGTAGGTCTCTTCGAGAATCTTCTTGAAATCGGCGTCGGCGATGCTGCCTTCGACGAACGGGCGCATCACCCGGAAGGCCAGCTCGTGATACGGCAGGCCAGCCCAGGAGGCAATCTCTTCCTGGGTGAAGCGTGGCAGGTTCTCGGGAACGTACAGCCCGCCGTCGCTGGCCAGGCCAGCCAGCAGGACGTCTTCGAAGTTCAGGGCCGGAGCCTGGCCGCGGGTACTGATATAGCGCATGGATGCAAACCTTCGATGCTGGGCGCGGGCCGCCGTCACGGCCCGCCACCGGAATTAATTGAGCTGTTCGACGCGGATACGCACGACCTTGCCGACCACGTCCTGGAGCGCTTCCAGGGCGACGATGGCGTCGTCGATGCGCTGCTCGACCACACGGTGGGTCAGCAGGATCATCGGTACCAGGCCATCCTGCTCCTCGGCTTCCTTCTGCATGATCGACTCGATGTTGATACCGCGCTCCGAAAGGATGCTTGCGACCTGCGCCAGCACGCCCGGGTGGTCCTTGGCCTGGATACGCAGGTAGTAGGCGCTTTCGCAGGCTTCGATCGGCAGGATCGGATGGGCCGACAGCGCATCCGGCTGGAAGGCCAGGTGCGGTACACGGTTCTCCGGGTCGGAAGTCATGGCGCGAACCACGTCGACCAGGTCGGCGACCACCGACGAGGCAGTCGGCTCCATGCCGGCGCCGGCGCCGTAGTACAAGGTGGAACCGGCGGCGTCGCCATTGACCATCACCGCGTTCATCACGCCATTGACGTTGGCGATCAGGCGATCGTTCGGGATCAGCGTCGGGTGCACGCGCAGCTCGATGCCGTCGGCGGTGCGACGGGCCACGCCCAGGTGCTTGATGCGGTAGCCCAGGGCCTCGGCATAGTTCACGTCGGCGGTGGTCAGCTGGGTGATGCCTTCGGTGTAGGCCTTGTCGAACTGCAGCGGGATACCGAAGGCGATGGACGCCAGGATGGTCAGCTTGTGCGCGGCATCGATGCCTTCGACGTCGAAGGTCGGGTCGGCCTCGGCGTAGCCCAGCGCCTGGGCTTCGGCCAGCACATCGGGGAAGGCACGGCCCTTGTCGCGCATTTCGGTGAGGATGAAGTTGCCGGTACCGTTGATGATCCCGGCCAGCCAGTTGATGCGGTTGGCCGACAGGCCCTCGCGGATCGCCTTGATCACCGGGATGCCACCGGCCACGGCAGCTTCGAAGGCGACGATGACGCCCTTCTCGCGGGCCTTGGCGAAGATCTCGTTGCCGTGCACGGCGATCAGCGCCTTGTTGGCGGTTACCACGTGCTTGCCGTTTTCAATGGCCTTGAGCACCAGGTCGCGGGCGATGGTGTAGCCGCCGATCAGCTCGATGACGATATCGATCTCGGGGTTGCTCGCGACTTCGAACACATCAGCGGTAATGGGGGTACCGGTAATCTGGCAGTTCGGGTTCTGCGAGCGCATGGCAATCTGTGCCACTTCAATACCGCGCCCGGCACGGCGGGCGATCTCCTCGGCGTTGCGCTGAAGTACATTGAAGGTTCCGCCACCGACGGTCCCCAACCCACAGATGCCTACTTTGACCGGTTTCACTGTGAACTCCCCATAGAACGGCCGGCATCTGCGCCGACCGTGAAACATGCCGTCACCCCATGACGACGGCGTACTGAATTGATTACTTGCTCTCGGCCAGGGCCAGCTTGGCCACTTGCGGTGCCGGCTGGTAGCCCGGAATCACCTGGCCATTCTGTAGAACGATCGCCGGCGTGCCATTTACACCAATCGACTGGCCCAGCTGGAACTGCTTGCTGACCGGGTTGGCGCACTTGGCAGCCTTGATCTCTTTGCCATCGACCATCTTGTCCAGCGCCGCGCGACGGTCGCTGGAGCACCAGACGGCCTGCAACTGCTCGTCGCCCGGCGAACCCAGGCCCTGGCGCGGGAAGGCGACGTAACGCACTTCGATACCGCGGCGGTTGAGCTCCGGCACCTCGGCGTGCAGCTTGTGGCAGTACGGGCAGGTGGTGTCGGTGAACACGGTGATGTGCGACTTGGTCTCGCCCTTGGCCGGGTAGACCACCATCTCGCCGGCCGGAATACCGTTGATCAATTTGGCGATGCCCTGGCGCTCGGTCTTCTCGGTGAGGTTGACCGGCTTTCCGTCCTGGATCTGGAACAGGTAGCCCTGCATGACGAACTGGCCGTCGGCGCTGGCGTACAGCACGCGGCCGCCTTGCAGCTTGACCTCGTACAGGCCGTTGAGCGGACTGCTGGCAACGCTTTCGATCGGCACCTCCAACTGGAGGTTCTGCAACGATTTGCGGATCGCCTGCTCGGCACCGGCATTGCCATCGGTAGCCGCGGCAACGGCAAAGGTACTGGCCAGCGCCAAGGCGGCGGCGGCGAAAATCTGGGTCACGCGCATGGGGTACTCCTGAAGGCGGACGGGGCCGTGGGGACGTCGCCCAGCCCTGGCGGGCGGCGAACGGTCGGCCCTTGCAACAAACCGTCCAAGCCTACCACAACAGACTGGCGCAGTAGGGGTACTCAGGCACCAGTCGGCGGAACATGAACATCATTCATCCACGGGGGTGGTGTTCGGCATGCAGCTGTTGCAGGCGGGCCTTGGCGACATGGGTGTAGATCTGCGTGGTGGACAGGTCGCTGTGCCCCAGCAGCATCTGCACCACACGCAGGTCGGCGCCATGGTTGAGCAGGTGCGTGGCAAAGGCGTGGCGCAGCGTGTGCGGGGACAGCGGCTTGTCGATCCCGGCCACCCGCGCGTGGTGCTTGATGCGGTGCCAGAAGGTCTGGCGGGTCATCTGCTCGCCGCGCTGGCTGGGGAACAGCACGTCACTGGGGCGGCCGCCCAGCAACTCGGCGCGGCCATCGCGCAGGTAGCGCTCGATCCACACCACCGCTTCCTCGCCCATCGGCACCAGGCGCTCCTTGCTGCCCTTGCCCATGACCCGCAGCACGCCCTGGCGCAGGTTGACCTGGTCCAAGGTCAGGCTGACCAGTTCGGTCACTCGCAAACCGCAGGCATAGAGCACTTCGAGCATGGCGCGGTCGCGCTGGCCGATCGCCTCACCGCGATCCGGGGCCTGCAGCAAGGCTTCGACATCGGCCTCCGACAGCGACTTGGGCAGTGGCCGGCCCAGTTGCGGCATGTCCACCTGCAAGGTCGGATCGACGGCGATCAACCGCTCGCGCAGCAAGTAACGGAAAAAGCCGCGCACCCCGGACAGGAAGCGCGCGGTGGAGCGAGGCTTGTAGCCTTGGTCGAAGCGCCAGGCCAGGTGATCGAGGATCAGTTCGCGGCCGGCATCGGGCAACAGCACGTGCTTTTCCTGCAGCCAGCCGTTGAACAAGGCCAGGTCACTGCGGTAGGAAGCGCGGGTGTTGTCGGAAAGCCCCTTTTCCAGCCACAAGGCATCGAGGAACTGGTCGATCAGCGGGTGGTCCAGTGCTGGCATGAAAACTCGGTGGCAAACGACGAAATGACGCTTAGTCTTTCACAACATGGCATGCAGAGGGAGCCCGCATGAACGAACAGCAGATTCTTTTGAGTGTCGGCGGCATCGGCGCGGCGGCCCTGCTCTGCCAATGGCTGGCCTGGCGCCTGAAACTGCCGGCGATCCTGTTCCTGCTGCTGTGCGGCATCCTCGCCGGGCCAGTGCTGGGCTGGCTGCAACCGCAGGCATTGTTCGGCCCGTTGCTGATGCCACTGGTATCGCTGGCGGTGGCGCTGATCCTGTTCGAAGGCAGCCTCACACTGCATTTGTCGCAATGGCGCGAGATCGGCAGTGTGGTGCATCGCCTGGTCACCGTCGGCGCGCTGAGCACCTGGCTGGTGATCGCCCTGGCCACCCACTGGCTGCTGGGCTTCGACTGGCCCCTGGCGATCCTGTTCGGTACCTTGACCCTGGTCACCGGCCCCACGGTCATCGTACCCATGCTGCGGGTGGTGCGGCCGAAGGCGGCGATCGCCAATATCCTGCGCTGGGAAGGCATTGTCATCGACCCGATCGGCGCACTGCTGGCGGTGGTGGTCTACAGCTTCATCATCGCCAGCGCCGCCGGCGAAGGCCTGAGCCACAGCCTGGCGACCTTCGCCGGGGTGATTTTCTGCGGCAGCGCGCTCGGCGCCGCTGGAGGCTGGCTGCTCGGGCAGATCATGCGCGAGCAATGGCTGCCGGAGTATCTGCACAACCTGGCGTCGCTGGCCGCGGTGCTGGGCATCTTCATCGCCGCCAACCAGATCGTCCATGAATCGGGCCTGTTGGCGGTCACGGTCATGGGCATGTGGCTGGCCAACATGCCCGGCGTGGATGTGCGGCAGATCCTGCACTTCAAGGAGAACCTCAGCGTGCTGCTGATCTCCGGCCTGTTCATCCTTCTCGCGGCGCGGCTCGACCTGCAGGCACTGCTCGCCTTGGGCCCAGCGGTACTGGCCCTGTTGCTAGTGATCCAGTTGCTGGCCAGGCCGCTGAACGTGTTGCTGTCGACCCTGGGGTCGCCGCTGAGTTGGCGGGAACGGGCGCTGCTGGCCTGGATCGCGCCGCGGGGCATCGTCGCCGCGGCGGTATCGGCCATCTTCGCCATTCGCCTGGACCAGGCCGGGCATGAGGGCGCGCTGCTGCTGGTGCCACTGACCTTTGCCGTGATCATCGGTACCGTGGTCCTGCAAAGCGCCACCGCAAGGCCCTTGGCACGCCTGCTGAAGGTGGCGGAACCGGCGCCGAGCGGGTTTCTCCTGGTCGGCGCCAACCCACCTGCGCGCGCCATCGCCAAGGCGCTGCAACAACTGGGCTGCCGGGTGCTGCTGACCGACTCGAGCTGGGAGAACATCCGCGCCGCTCGCATGGACAACCTGCCGACCTACTTCGGCAACCCTGCGTCGCAGCATGCCGACGCTCACCTCGATCTGGTCGGGCTGGGCCATCTGCTGGGGCTGTCACCGGCGGGCGAACTCAATGCCCTGGCCTGCGCGCGCTTTCGTCATGACTTCGGCCACGCCCGGCTTTTCGTGCTGGCCAGCGGCCTGGAGAAACAGCGCAGCGACAAACACCGGGCCAGCGAGGAGCATCGCGGGCAATTGCTCGGGTCGAGCGCGATGACCTATGCGCAGCTGGCCAAACTGCTGCATCAGGGTGCCGAGCTGTACAGCACCACGTTGACCGAGGCATTCAGCTGGGGCGACTACCAGCAGTTGCATGGCCCACGGGCGACGCTGCTGTTCGCCCGGGACGGGCAAGGCTGGGTACATGTGGCCAGCCCGGACAACCCGCTCAAGCCACAGCCGGGGTGGACACTGGTGGCACTGGTGGAACCGGAACTGACCGAGCAGCCTGTGGCACATTGACCTGTAGGAGCGGCTTTAGCCGCGATGAATGCGTCGCAATGCCTGGCACCCGCGTTGCGGGTGATCGCGGCTGAAGCCGCTCCTACAGGGACGCGTCAAATCAGCGCGATGGCATCAGGCCAAAGGCAGCACCGGCACCGGGCGCTTGTCCTCGTCGATGGCGACGAAGCTGAACACGCCATGGATCGCCCGTTCGCGGCCATCGAGGTACATGTTCTCGACGAACACATCCACCTGCACCTGCAGGCTGGTGTTGCCGACCTTGATCACCGTCCCCACCAGCTCGACGATCGAGCCTGCCGGGATCGGGTGCTTGAAGTCGATGCGGTCGGTGGACACGGTCACCAGCGGCAGCCGGCAGAAACGGGTGGCGGCGATGAACGAAACTTCGTCCATCCACGCCAGGGCCGTGCCACCGAACAGGGTGTTGTGGTGGTTGGTGGTGTTGGGGAACACCGCCTTGGTCACGCGGGTCACCGACAGTTCGGTACGGCGCTGGATTTCCTGGTCTCGGGTTGTCATCTCGGAGTCACATCGCAAAGGCAAGATTCAAGACGCAAAAAAGCAGCCCGAAGGCTGCTTTTTCTCGCACGGGGCCTAGGCCACCGGACAAACTGCACTCAGGACAGTTTTTCCTTGATGCGAGCTGCTTTACCGGACAGGTCACGCAGGTAGTACAGCTTGGCTTTACGCACGTCACCACGACGTTTCACGGCCAGGCTGTCGATCTGCGGGCTGTAGGTCTGGAAGGTACGCTCTACGCCAACGCCGCTGGAGATCTTGCGCACGGTGAAGGCGCTGTTCAGACCGCGGTTACGCTTGGCGATAACGACGCCTTCGAACGCCTGCAGACGCGAGCGGTCGCCTTCCTTCACTTTGACCTGGACGACGATGGTGTCGCCTGGTGCGAAGGTCGGGATCTCTTTGCTCATCTGCTCGGCTTCGAGCTGCTGGATGATCTTGTTGGTCATGCTGTGCTCCTAAGATGGATAACGCGATCCACCATCGATACGTTTAACTATCGTCCCGCTCGCGGAGGTATTCCTCGAGCAGCTTCTTCTCTTCTCCAGAAAGCGAGCGACTTTCCAGAAGATCGGCGCGTCGTTCGAAGGTCCTACCAAGGGACTGCTTCATCCGCCATCGCCGGATATGTGCATGGTTGCCACTAAGCAACACGTCGGGTACACGCTGATCCGCATACACCTCGGGTCGGGTGTAGTGCGGGCAATCCAGCAGACCGTCGGTGAAAGAGTCTTCCTCCGCCGAGTCCACATGCCCTAAAGCTCCGGGCAGCAGCCGCGTAACCGCATCGATCAGCACCATGGCCGGCAGCTCGCCACCGGAAAGCACATAGTCGCCAATCGACCACTCCTCATCGACATGAGCCTCGATAAAGCGCTCATCGATGCCTTCATAACGGCCGGCGATCAGGATCAACGATTCCTGTTCGGCCAAGCCTTTGACCGCCTGCTGGGTCAGCTTGCGGCCTTGTGGCGAAAGGTAGATCACCTTTGCCGCAGCTCCAGTCGCCTGCCTGGCGCTAACCAGGGCGTCTTCCAGAGGCTTGATCTTCATCACCATGCCCGGACCACCGCCAAACGGCCGATCATCCACGGTGTGGTGGCGATCTGTGGTGTAGTCCCGCGGATTCCAGCAGGTCACTTGCAGCAACCCCTGTTTCACCGCACGGCTGGTAATGCCGTACTCCGTGATGGCCGAGAACATCTCGGGGAACAACGTGATGACTTCTACGCGAAGGCTGCCCATCGTCTAGAAATCCGCGTCCCATTCGACTCGCATCACACCGGCCTGCAGGTCGATTGCCAGCACACATTGCTCCGTATAGGGCAACAGACGCTCGCGATCATCCAGGCTGCCTGTGCAAGGCTTGACCACCATTACATCGTTCGCACCGGTCTCCAACAGGTGATCGATCGTGCCGAACAGCTGTTCGTCCTGATTGATGACCTTCAGGCCTTCCAACTGGTACCAGTAGTACTCGTCGGCTGCCAGGTTGGGCAAAAGGCTCCGCGCGATGCAGATTTCGTAACCGCTCAGAAGACGGGCTTCGTCACGATCCTCGAGGCCTTTCAATTTCACGACCAGGCCCTTTTGGGAGCCACGACCGCTGACCAGCTCGACCTGCTTTACCTTGCCTTCGTGCCTAAGCGTCCAGCGCGGATAATCCAACAGGTTTTCAATCGGATCGGTAAAGGAGTACACCTTCACCTCGCCGCGAACGCCGTGAACCGAAAAAATCTTGCCAACGACGATGAGGTCATCAGCCTTTTCTGGCGTCGCGTTCATACTGCTCAGGCTGCAGCCTTGGCAGCTTCCTTCAGCAGCTGAGCAACACGCTCAGACGGCTGTGCGCCCTGGCTCAGCCAGTAGGTGACGCGCTCTTGGTTGACCGACAGCTTGACTTCGGCGCCCGATGCGATCGGGTTGAAGAAGCCAACGCGCTCAACGAAACGGCCGTCACGGGCGTTACGCGAGTTGGTCACGGTCAGGTGGTAGAATGGGCGCTTTTTCGAGCCGCCACGGGCCAGACGAATGGTTACCATGTGAACATCGTTCCTATAGTCGGTGCTGCAAAACTGAATGCCCAATGGGCACACGGGTGCCCAAAAGGCCGCATATTCTCGGGGAATACACGGACATTTGCAAATGCCTTTTTCGGCGAGCGCTTGACCCACCGTTCAGATCTGCCGGTTAAGCCGCCATTTGGCGGCACTGTTCCCGCCGAAGCGGGGGCTGGGCGGCGGTCTTCATATTAAAAACCGCCGCCCGGATTCGCTTACATCTTGGGCATGCCGCCACCCGGCAGCATCCCACCAAGGCCGCGCATCATCTTGGCCATGCCGCCCTTGGCGGAGAATTTTTTCATCATCTTCTGCATCTGCTTGTGCTGCTTGATCAGCCGGCCGATGTCCTGCACCTGGGTGCCGGAACCGAGGGCGATGCGGCGCTTGCGCGAACCGCTGATCAGGTCAGGGTCGCGGCGTTCGGCAGGGGTCATGGAATTGATGATCGCTTCCATCTGCTTGAACTGCTTCTCGGCCGCGCCCTGGGCGTTGCCCATCTGCGACAGGTTGACGCCACCGATGCTCGGCAGTTTGTCCATGAGGCCGCCAAGGCCGCCCATGTTCTTCATCTGTTGCAGTTGATCGCGGAAGTCTTCGAGGTCGAAGCCCTTGCCCTTCTTCAACTTCTTGGCCAGTTTGTCGGCCTTTTCCTTGTCGATGTTCTGCTCGGCCTGCTCGATCAGGCTAAGCACGTCACCCATGCCAAGGATGCGCGAAGCGATCCGGTCGGGGTGGAACGGCTCGAGGGCTTCGGTCTTCTCGCCCATACCGATGAACTTGATCGGCTTGCCGGTAATGGCGCGCACCGACAGGGCGGCACCGCCACGGGCATCGCCGTCGACCTTGGTCAGCACCACGCCGGTCAGCGGCAGCGCATCGCCAAAGGCCTTGGCCGTGTTGGCGGCATCCTGGCCGGTCATGGCGTCGACCACGAACAGGGTTTCGATCGGCTTGACCGCGGCGTGCAGGGCCTTGATCTCGTCCATCATGTCGGCGTCGACGTGCAGGCGACCCGCGGTGTCGACGATCACCACGTCGATGAACTTGAGCTTGGCTTCGCGGATCGCCGCTTCGGCGATGGCCACCGGCTTCTGGCTGATGTCGGACGGGAAGAAGGTCACGCCGATATCATTGGCCAGCGTCTCGAGCTGCTTGATCGCCGCCGGACGATAGACGTCGGCCGACACTACCATCACGCTCTTCTTTTTGCGCTCTTTCAGATGACGCGCCAGCTTGCCGGCGGTGGTGGTCTTGCCCGCGCCCTGCAGGCCGGCCATCAGCACCACGGCCGGCGGGGCGGCGTTGAGGGTCAGCTCTTCATTGGCCGCCCCCATGAGGCTTTCCAGCTCGGCCTGGACGATCTTTACGAACGCCTGGCCCGGGGTCAGGCTGCGCGACACTTCGGTGCCGACCGCACGTTCCTTGATGCTGTTGACGAAATCCTTGACCACCGGTAGGGCGACGTCGGCTTCGAGCAGGGCCATGCGCACTTCGCGCAGCGTGTCCTTGATGTTGTCTTCGGTCAGCTTGGCCTTGCCGGTGACATGGCGCAGCGTCTGTGACAGGCGGTCGGTCAGGTTTTCGAACATGGTGATCCTTTCAGGCCCAGTGAAGCCGAGGTTTTTCAGGCGCCCAGGTGGAAATGCACACGCGCTGGGCACAACAAGGCGGCGATTATAGCGGAGACTGCCTTGCGCGCACACCTTGCTCGGGACCACCGGCCAGATGCGCTGGCTATCCCTGGTCATGGCCCCGTGGTATCGGGCTTGCCCCGCGATTGATACGCAGTCTTCCTTGCCTACCGCGTTCTATGCCAAACTCCGTCCCTTTAGGGCTTGCACGCCAGGACTTATGTTCTCTTCACCCAGCCTCATCCCCAACCTGCTCGCCGCCTTCCTTTATCTGGCCGCGACCGTCTACCAGGCCACCGGCCTGGCCCGTGGCGCCCGTGCCGACAAACGGCTGCTTGGCCTGCTCGGCACCCTGGCGGTCATCGCCCAGGGCGGCGCCCTGTTCTTCCAGCTGATCACGCCCCTGGGCCTGAGCCTCGACTTCTTCAGCGCCGCCAGCCTGATCGCCGTGGCGGTGATCGGCTTGACCCTGCTCGCCTGCCTGAGCATTCCCGTGGAGAACCTGCTGGTGCTGCTGTTCCCGCTCGGTGCGGTGACCGCGCTGCTGGCCCAGTTCGCGCCCCCCGGCACGGTGCCGCTGATCAACGAAGAGCCAGGCATCCTCGCCCATATCCTGCTGTCGATCCTGGCCTACGGCCTGTTCACCATCGCCGTGTTCCAGGCCCTGCTGCTGTTGCTGCAGGACCACCAGCTCAAGCACAAGCACCCGTCCGGACTGATCCGCAACTTCCCGCCGCTGCAGACCATGGAAAGCCTTCTGTTCGGCTTCCTCTGGGCCGGCTGGGGGCTGCTGTCGCTGTCGCTGATATCCGGCTGGCTGTTCCTCGACAACCTGTTCGCCCAGCACCTGGTGCACAAGACGCTGCTGGCCTGTGTCGCCTGGATCGTCTTCAGCGTGCTGCTGTGGGGCCGCACCCGCCTCGGCTGGCGCGGTCACAAGGCGATCCGCTGGACCCTGGCCGGTTTCTGCCTGCTGATGCTGGCCTACTTCGGCAGCAAGCTGGTCCGCGAATTCATCCTGCACATCTGACGGCCGCCCATGGACACTCTGCCGTACGCCCCGCTGCTCGGCATCATCGCACTGGCCCTGCTGTGGTCGGCGCTGTTCACCGCGGTAGACTGCGCCCGCCAGCAGCTCAATGGCCACGGCGCCCCCACCCTGCCCGCCCAGGGCCTGGTGCTCGGCGCCAGCCTCGGCAAGTTGCTGGTACTGGGCCTGGCCTGCCTGATTGGCCAGCGCTACAGCGGTGAACACGGCTTCTGGCTGGCCGGCCTTGGCGCCAGTTTCACCCTGCTGGTGCTCGCCGACTACCTGCCGCGCCGCCTGGCACGCCGCAACCCGCAAGCCTTCCTGGACCTGGGCGGCAACCTGCTGAAATTGCCGCTGACGTTGCTGCAGCCGCTGGGCTGCCTGCTCGATGGCTGCGCCAAAGTGATCCTGCGCCCGTTCCGCGTGCAACCCACTGCGGTGGCACTGCACCCGCAGCAGGGCGACGCATTCGACGAAGACGAACCTGCCGAGACCAGCCAGCACGGCCTGCTGGAGGGCCTGCAGGCGCTGGACAAGATCACCGTCAACGACATCCTGGTACCGCGCAACGAAGTAGACGGCATCAACCTCGACGATCCCATCGAGCAGATCATCGAGCAACTGATCATCAGCCGCCACACGCGCCTGCCGGTCTATCACAACGACATCAACCAGGTAGAAGCCGTCCTCAACACCAAGCTGATCAGCCACCTGCTGCCGCGGGCAGAGCTCACCCAGGAGAAGCTCCAGGCCGCCTGCTACGAGCCCTACTTCGTGCCCGAGAGCACACCGCTGCAGATGCAGTTGCTCAACTTCCACAAGCAGCAGCGGCGCATGGGCGTGGTGGTGGACGAGTATGGCGAAGTACTGGGTATCGTCACTTTGGAAGACATCCTCGAAGAGATCGTTGGCGAGTTCGAGGACGAGCAGAACCTGGACAACCCGCATGTCCACCCTCAGCCTGATGGCCGCTTCGTCATCGAAGGGACGGCTTCGCTGCGCGAGATCAACCGTACCCTGGGCTGGCACCTGCCCTGCGACGGTGGGCCGAAAACCCTGAACGGCCTGGTCACCGAAGCACTTGAAAGCATTCCAGAAAGCGCTGTCTGCCTGAAAATTGGCAGATATCGGCTGGAAATCCTCGAAACCGAGGACAATTGCGCAAGCAAGGTACTGGTCTGGACACTGGCTCGATAGCTATACTCGGGTCACGCTTACCCAGCCCTGCCGTCCCGCCCGCTACCCGCACCCGGCGTCCGACGGCCAGTCCGCCCCACTGACACGCCCCGCGGTCCTGCTCAGCACCCCGATCAGCCACCGCTCACCGCCTATCCCCTGGGCTATCGTCAGTCGGCGACCAACAACAATACGCTCCGGCTCCCGTGTGCCCGCCACATGGGCCGTGCCCCATGGAGCATGACTGTCAGGGACCTTCGCATGACTACCAGCACCACCTACGCCGAACCTGCCTCGGCAGCCCCGGTCAACTCGCCTGCCCGGGTGGCCACCGCCAGCTTCATCGGCACCGCCATCGAGTTCTACGATTTCTACGTCTACGCCACCGCCGCCGCGCTGGTGATCGGGCCGGTGTTCTTCCCGTCCGGTTCCGGCACCGCGCAAATGCTGGCGGCCTTCCTTACCTTTGGTATCGCCTTCCTCGCCCGGCCACTGGGATCGGCGCTGTTCGGCCACTTCGGCGACCGCATCGGGCGAAAGTCGACGCTGGTCGCCTCGCTGCTGCTGATGGGCGTCTCGACTACCCTGATCGGCGTGCTGCCCGGGTATGACAGCATCGGCGTATGGGCACCGATCATGCTCTGTGTGCTGCGCTTCGGCCAAGGCCTGGGGCTGGGCGGCGAATGGGGCGGCGCGGCATTGCTGGCCACTGAAAACGCCCCTGAGGGCAAACGCGCGTGGTTCGGCATGTTCCCGCAGTTGGGCCCGTCGATCGGCTTCCTCGCCGCCAACGGCCTGTTCCTCACCCTGGCCCTGGTGCTCAGCGACGAGCAGTTCCGCGAATGGGGCTGGCGCATTCCGTTCCTGCTCAGCGCCGCATTGGTGCTGGTCGGTCTCTATGTGCGCCTGAAACTCGAGGAAAGCCCGGTGTTCGCCAAGGCCGTGGCCCGCCAGGAGCGGGTCAAGATGCCTGTGCTCGAGCTGTTTTCCCAGTACTGGCTGCCGACCCTGCTGGGGGCTGCGGCGATGGTGGTGTGCTACGCGCTGTTCTACATCTCCACGGTGTTCTCGTTGAGCTATGGCGTGTCCACACTGGGCTACAGCCGTGAAACCTTCCTCGGCCTGCTGTGCTTCGCCGTGGTGTTCATGGCCCTGGCCACGCCCCTGTCGGCCTGGTTGAGTGACCGTCATGGGCGCAAGCCGGTGCTGATCGCCGGCGCGCTGCTGGCCATTGCCTCGGGCTTTGCCATGGAACCGCTGCTGACCTCGGGCTCGACCGCAGGCGTGGCGCTGTTCCTGGCCATCGAACTGTTCCTGATGGGTGTGACCTTCGCCCCGATGGGCGCGCTGCTGCCGGAGCTGTTCCCGACCCATGTGCGCTACACCGGCGCTTCGGCGGCCTACAACCTGGGCGGCATCGTCGGCGCCTCGGCGGCACCGTTCTTTGCCCAGAAGCTGGTGAGCATGGGGGGATTGAGCTGGGTGGGAGGCTATGTGTCGGCGGCGGCGCTGATCAGTCTGATTGCCGTGCTGTGTCTGAAAGAGACGCGCAATACCGAGCTTTGAATCAATCGCGGGGCGAGCGCGCTACCACGCCAGACTGATACTGGCGTGGTAGCGCGCTCGCCCCGCGATCGTTTCAGATCAGAACTCGACCTTGACCGCCTGCGAAGCCCGGGTCGCCTTGGCCCGCGCCGCCTCGACCGATTCGTCACGCGCCAGGCACACGCCCATGCGCCGAGTACCATTGATCTCTGGCTTGCCGAACAGGCGGATGGCGGTATCCGGCTCGCTCAGCGCCGCGCCCAGGTTGGCGAAGCTGGTCTGCTGCGACTGGCCTTCAGGCAGGATCACCGCCGACGCCGACGGGCCGAACTGGCGCACCACCGGGATGGGCAGGCCGAGGATGGCCCGCGCGTGCAGGGCGAACTGCGACAAGTCCTGGGAAATCAGGGTCACAAGGCCCGTGTCGTGCGGGCGTGGCGACACTTCGCTGAACCACACCTGGTCGCCCTTGACGAACAGTTCCACACCGAACAGGCCACGGCCGCCCAGCGCGTCGGTGACCGCCTGGGCTACACGCTGCGACTCGGCCAACGCCTTCGGGCTCATGGCCTGGGGCTGCCAGGACTCCTGATAGTCGCCCTTTTCCTGTCGGTGGCCGACCGGCGCGAGGAAGGTCGTGCCACCGACATGGCGCACAGTGAGCAGGGTGATCTCGTATTCGAAGTCGATGAAGCCTTCGATGATCACCCGCCCCTTGCCGGCACGGCCGCCTTCCTGGGCATAGTCCCAGGCTTTCTGCAGGTCATCGGCGCTACGCAGCAGGCTCTGGCCCTTGCCGGACGAGCTCATCACCGGCTTGACCACGCACGGGTAGCCCAGGTCGGCCACCGCCTTGCTGTAATCCTCGAAGGTGTCGGCGAAATGGTACGGCGAGGTCGGCAGGTCCAGCTCTTCGGCAGCCAGGCGACGAATGCCTTCGCGGTTCATGGTCAGCTGGGTGGCGCGGGCGGTGGGGACGACGTTGAAGCCTTCGCTCTCGAGCTCGACCAGCGTGGCGGTGGCAATGGCTTCGATCTCGGGGACGATGTAATGCGGTTTTTCCGCCTCGATCACTGCGCGCAGGGCCACGCCATCGAGCATGTTGATCACATGGCTGCGGTGCGCGACCTGCATCGCCGGCGCATTGGCGTAGCGGTCCACGGCGATCACTTCGACGCCCAGGCGCTGCAGCTCGATCACCACTTCCTTGCCCAGCTCGCCGCAGCCGCACAGCAATACACGGGTCGCGGTGGGCGACAGTGGGGTTCCGATACGGGTCATTTCAGGTCCTCGAAGGCGTCCGGGGCCGCGCCACGCTGGCTGCCGCCCGCTGAAAAATGGACCGGTATTCTACATCAGGATGTGGCCACCGCGCGCCGTGCCCGCCAGGCCATGATCAACCACACCGCGGTGACCCCGGCGAACTTCGAGGCCATCGCCGTGCCGATCACTGCAGGCGTCAAGGCACCGATCATGCCGAAGAAGATGAAGGTGTCCACCGGGATGCTCAGCGCCGAGCTCAGCCACAGGCGGTCGCGCAGGGGGCGCCGGGTAACGCTGAACACCAGCCAGTCGATCAGTTCGGAGACGAAGAACGCGGTCGCGCTGGCCAGGGCGATGGCAGGCTCGGAGGTGATATAGGACAGCACCAGCGCCACCAGCATGGCCAACAACGCGCCATGGCCGTAGCGGGTCTGCACCATGTCGCGCAGGATGAACACCAACCCGCCCCAGGCGGACCAGATCACGTCCAGGTGCGGCGCACTGGAGAAGGCGAAGTTGATCAGCACCACGCTGCTGATGTAGGCGATGAGATAGAACATGATGGGTGTTCGGATTGGGCAAGCCGGACAGATTAGCGTTGCCCCCTTCGCGGGGCAAGCCCGCTCCCACGGCTGTTCGACAGGTGCTACAGACCGATGATCAACCCGGCCGCCAGCGCCCGCTCATGGCAGCGCTGCAACACCAAGCGCCGCTCGGCATTGTCCATGCGCCCCCAACGAGTGATCTCGCTCACCGTACGCTGGCACCCGGTGCAGATATCCTGCTCGTCCAGCGCGCAGACATTGACACAGGGCGAGGCCACGGGCCGCTCGTCACTCATCGTCGCTCACCAGGTCACGGGCATAGCGCTGGGCATTGTGCACATAATGGGCGGCGCTGGCCTCGAGCATGCGTTTCTGCTGCTCGGTCAACTCGCGCACCACCTTGCCCGGCGACCCCATCACCAGCGAGCCGTCGGGAATCTCCTTGCCCTCGGGGATCAGGGCGTTGGCGCCGATGATGCAGTGCTTGCCGATACGCGCCCCGTTGAGGATCACCGCATTGATGCCGACCAGGCTGTAGTCGCCGACCGAGCAGCCATGCAACATGGCGTTGTGGCCGATGGTCACGCCGCGACCGAGGGTCAGCGGCGAGCCCATGTCGGTGTGCATCACCGTGCCGTCCTGGACGTTGCTGTCCTCGCCGATGTCGATCAACTCGTTGTCGCCGCGCAGCACCGCGCCGAACCACACGCTGGCCCGGGCCTGCAGGCGCACCTTGCCGATCAGCGTGGCAGTGGGCGCGGCCCAGCTCTCGGGATGGGCTTCGACGCGCAGGTCGCCCAGGCGGTATTTCATGTGTCGCTCCTCACGGTTGAACGCCAGTGGCGGGGTGTGCCCCGCTCAGTTCTCGATGAAACGCTCGGGAGGCTGGTGCAAGCTGATGCCCGCGTCGAACAGCAGGTTGACCAGTTCGACGATCATGATCGCCGAGAGCCCCCAGATCTTGTAGTCGCCGTAGCGGTAGCTGGGCACGTACCAGCTGCGGCCCTGGTAGTCGATGCGGTGAGTGTGCTCGCGGGGGTCCTGGCGGAAAAACGCCAGCGGCACACTGAACACGGCGGCGATTTCCGCGTCGTTGGCGCGGTACTCGACATAGTCCGGGATCAAACCGACGAACGGCGTCACCTTCAGGCCGTGCAGCGAGATCAGCGGGCTGAGCGGGCCGATGACCTCGACCAGCCCCGGCGGCAGGCCGATTTCCTCCTCGGCTTCGCGCAGGGCCGTGAACACCAGGTCTGGGTCCTCAGGGTCGCGCCGCCCGCCCGGGAAGGCGACTTCACCACCATGGGTGGACAGGCCCTTGGCGCGCAGGGTCAGCACCAGCTCCGGCTCCTCGCTGCGGGTAATGGGCAGCAACACCGCCGCTTCGGGGAAACGGCGGTCCGTCTCCGGTGATGCGGGGGTATGGTTGCTCATTCGGCGAAGAAGCTCGTCCAGCATTACGCACTCTCGTGTCCAAGGCCTGCCCTGCATGATGCACCAAAGCCGCGAGGCACCCAAGCCCCGCCCGCAGGCCGCTTGCGATAAGCGGGCCGGGCGCGCCAAGATAGCCCGACCCCACTGGAATGAATGAAAGCATGAAATTCTGCAGCGCGTGCGGCCAACCGGTCACCCAGCGGATCCCCGAAGGCGACAGCCGCCTGCGGTATGTCTGCGATCATTGCCAGACGATCCACTACCAGAACCCCAATATCGTCGCAGGGGTCTTGCCTACCTGGGGCTCCCAGGTACTGCTGTGCCGCCGGGCGATAGAACCGCGCCGAGGGTTCTGGACGCTGCCCGCCGGCTTCATGGAAAACGGCGAGACCCTCGATGCCGCCGCCCGTCGCGAAACCGTCGAGGAAGCGTGCGCGCGGGTCGGCGAAACCTGCCTGTACCAGTTGTTCGACCTGCCGCACATCAACCAGGTGCACGTGTTTTTCCGCGCCGAACTGGCCGATCTGGACTTTGCAGTGGGCATCGAGAGCCTTGAAGTACGCTTGTTCGAAGAGCACGAGATCCCCTGGCGCGAGCTGGCTTTCCGCACCGTCACACGCACACTAGAATGCTATTATCGCGACCGCGTCAGGCAGCACTATCCGATTGGCCATGAATACCTGCCGCCGATGAACGTCACGTCGTCCACCACCTAAGTTTTCAGGGATACGGTTTCATGCGCTGGCTGCTTGCCCTCTTCTGCCTCAGTGTCGCCTCGGTGTCGCAAGCCGCCTTCACCGAGACTATCATCCGCAAGACGCCGTCGGCCGCGCCGTCGCCGGTCCAACCCGCCACCACTGGCACCCAGCAAGAGCGGCTGATCGACAAGGTGCTGGTGATCAAGTCCGAGCGCCGCCTGCAACTGATCAGCCGTGGCGAGCCGCTCAAGACCTACCGCATCTCCCTGGGCAAGCAACCCAAGGGGGCCAAGGCCCGCGAAGGTGACAAGAAAACCCCGGAAGGCCTGTACTGGCTCGACTGGCGCAAGGTCAGCGACCGCTACAACCTGGCCATGCACATCTCCTACCCGAATATCACCGATGCCGCCAAGGCGCGCAGCGAAGGTGTTGCCGCTGGCAGCATGATCATGATCCACGGCACGCCGATCAACGAGGAGTACCCCGAGTGGTATTTCCATACCCTCGACTGGACCGAGGGCTGCATCGCCATGCGCAATGACGACATGCGCGAAGTATGGAGCATGGTCAAGGACGGCACGCTGATCGAAATCCGCCCCTGAGCGCTCACCGGTGGCACCAAAGGCCTGTCCTGCTCACGCGTGACAGGCCTTTCTTTTTTAGTGCCCGCCCCCTTTCGCCACACCACCGCTCCCTTTTCCTACAGTTAGGATCGGCTCATTCCCCGCAGCATAGTGGCGTTGAGCCACATAAATGCCATCACTGACATTCTTAGAATTCCCGCAGCTGATTTCACGATTTCGTACATCACTTGCGAGGTTTTCATGCAAAATCCTGTCTCCAAGACCAGACCCGACCCCCTGCGCTGGGCTGTCTTCCTTGCCCTGCTGGGCAGCACCCAGGTTCAGGCGCAAGGCGCCCTGACACCGACACCGGGCCCTGGCGGCACCCCGATCATCGACAACAGCCATGGCGTCCCGGTCATCGACATCGTCGCGCCCAATGCCAGCGGCCTGTCACACAACCAGTTCCTCGACTACAACGTCGGCAAGCCAGGCCTGGTGCTGAACAATGCCCTGCAGGCCGGGCAGTCGCAGCTGGCCGGCCAGTTGGGCGCCAACTCGCAATTCCAGGGCCACGCCGCCTCGACCATCCTCAACGAGGTAGTCGGCCAGAACGCCTCGCGGATCGAAGGGGCTCAGGAGATCTTCGGCCAGAAAGCCGATTACCTGCTCGCCAACCCCAACGGCATCACACTCAATGGCGGCAGCTTCATCAATACCACCCGCGCCGGCTTCCTGGTCGGCAAGGCGGACATTCACGACGGGCAGATCAGACACCTCGACAGCCGTGACGCCAGCGGCACGCTGAATGTGCTGGGCCGCGGCCAGAGCAACGGCGCAGGCGCCCTGGACCTCATCGCGCCGCGTATCGACACCACTGGGCACCTGTTCGCCAAAGGGCAGCTGAACATGACCATCGGCCACAACCTTGTCGACGCCAGCAGTCGCGAGGTGCTCGAACAGCTCCCCGCCGCCACCTCCATCGATGCCAACCTGCTTGGCGCCATGCAGGCCGGGCGCATCCGCATCGTCAGCACCGCCGAAGGCGCCGGTGTGCAGGTCGGCGACAAGGAGCTGCGCGCAGATCGCGACTTGATCATCCACTCCGCGGGCGACCTTAAAGTACAGGGCAATGACAAACGCCAGGCCAGCCTCGTAAGCAAGACCGGCAAGCTGGACCTGAAAACCGATGGCGACCTGCAGCTTACCCATGCTCATGGCAAGGCCAGGCAGATCGAGGTACACGCCGGTAAAAAACTGACCCTGGATACCGCCACCCGCGAAAAGGTGACGGACGATCCGGTCAACTGGTCGAAGCAATGGCTGTTCATCCCCACCGAAAGCCATAACGGCAAGACCACGCAAACCAGTCGCCAGCAACTGAGTAGCCGCCTGGTGGCCGAGGACAGCCTGAACCTGTCGGCCGGCAGCGACCTGCACCTGACGGCCGCGCACCTGGAAGCGGACAACGCCCTGCAACTGCGCAGCGGTGGAAAGATGACGATCGACGCTGGCGTGGACACGCTCGATATCGCCGAGCAGTCCACCCACAGGCGCTACCTGGACCGCACCGATATCGACAGCCAGGCACACACCGAGCAGGTCAAGGCCAGCACCCTCAAGGGCAGCACTCTCATCGCCAGCGCCGGGGCCGACATGCAGATCTCCGGCGCCCGCCTCGAGGCGCGCAAGCAGGTCGAACTCGACGCCAAAGGCGCTCTGCAGATTGAAAGCGCCGTGGAAAATGACCATGCCCGGCTCACCACGGGCAAGCGTGCGTTCGTGGCCAGCGCCGGCAAGGACGCGCCGGACTCGCAGCAGTACACGGCCAAGTTCGGCTACGAAAAACTGCAGAGCGACGAGCAGACCACTGCGACACGCCAGGTCGCCAGCAGCATCAGCGCGGACTCCGTCTCGCTGCGCAGTGATCGTAAACTGACGCTCAGTGCTTCGAACGTGCAGGCAAGGAAAGACCTCATGCTGGCCGCCAGCGAAGTCGAATTGGCGGCAGCCCACGACACCCAGGCCAGGCATACCCTCGATACCCGTACAGCTGCCGCGCTGAGTGTCACCGGCGGTTCCGACCGTGTAGGCCTTGGCATCGACGGCTATCATGGCCCGGCCGCCGTGCTCGAACGCGAAACCACGACTCGACGAAGCCATCTGTCAGCAAGCGGCGATCTGCACATCGACACCGCGCAACTCACCACCACCGCTGCTCAGCTGAATGCGGGACGCACCTTGAAAGTGGACGCCGAGCGCATCGACAACCGTGCGGCAGCCGACACCAAGGTCCGTGAAACCACGCTCACCAAATGGGACGGCGGCCTGAGCGTCGGCATCGACTACAAGTACCTCAGCGATCACGTCAAGCACTTGTTCACTGGCAAGAAAGCCGAAGACGAAGCGGCCTCACCAAACGCTGGCGCTCAACTCTCGCTCCAGCACACCTCGCGCGTGCACAAGGACACCAACAGCACCGCGCAGGTCACGAACTTCGACGGTGGCAACATCTCCATTCGGGCCGATCAGCTCATGGATGAAGGTAGCGCCTACAAAGCCAGGGCTGGGAGCCTGCGCATCGAGGCTGGAGAACACCAGATGCTGGCCGCCCGGGATCAGAGCAGCAGCGAAATACGCAACACCACGGGTGGCGGCAGCCTGCGTGTGAGCACCACCACCGGAACGGATGTCAACGCAAGGCTTGAAGGTCATGGCGACTCCCTGAGCCAGCTGAAAAAGACCACGACAGCCCGCGTCGGCAGTTTGCAGGGCAGCCAGGGGGTCCAGGCAGAACTCGAACGTAGTAGTCACTATGAGGGTGCCCGCTTCGACGGCGGCAACGGCGCGGTCAGCCTGCGCAGTGGCGGCGACCTGACACTCGCAGCAGCCCATGATCACAACACTGAACACACCACCACGCTGGACGCCGGACTGGCGGTCAAGGCCGGCACCGGCCTGCTAGGCCCCAACGGCGGCCTGGACGGTAATCTCAAGCGCCACAGCCTGGAAACGCAGCACAGCCAGGCGCGGGTCGCACAAATCGATGGCAAAGGTGCCGTGGAACTGACCAGTGGCGGTGATATGCGCCTTGAAGGCACGCGCATCGGCAGCCGTGCGGGCACCGGCGACATTACCCTGCACAGCGAAGGCAGGCTGAGCGTGACAGCCGCCAGCGATACCCGCCAGAGTCTGGGCAAGACCTGGGGCGGCAAGCTGAATGTCGACGGCAGCACTACCGGTGGTGGCTTGGGTGGCAAAGGCACCTTCGGCTGGGTCAATGAGCAGGCCAGCACAGCCATTGGTGCGCAGTTCGACAGCAAGGGCTCGGTGCAGATTACCAGCTTCGCCCATGACGATACCGCGCTGCAGGTACAAGGGCTGCAAGCCAACGCCAAACGGATAGGCCTGGACGCCCGCAATGGTGGCCTGCTGGTCGAGGCAGCCAGCAACACCGAGCGCCACGACAACCTCGACGTTACCATTGGTGGCGGCCTGAAGGTCAATGCCATGGACATTGGGGGCATCAACGCCCAGGTCAAGGTCGGCCTGGATAAACGCGACAACACCACCTGGCATGACAGCAAGCTGCGCGCCGACCTGATCGACTTGCGCAGCCAGGGCGATACCCGCATCGAAGGCGCACAGCTTGAGGCGCAGGCAATCGAAGGCAAGATCGACGGCAACCTGCGGGTGGCCAGCCGTCAGGACCAGGTCGACAGCGTAAAGCTAGAGGTCGACGCCAGTCTCGCCCAGAAGCAACCGGCAGCATCCGAGACTGAAACCCCGGCCTCGCTGGCGAGCGTTTTCGAGGGCGGCAACATCACGGAAATCGCCGGGGCGCTGTGGAACAAAGTCACCGCGAAATTTACCCCGTCGGTCAAGATGGAATACGCCAAGCGCGACAACGACACCGTCAGCCAGCAGACGCTCCTGTCCGGCACGCAGGGCATCGATCTGCAGGTAGCTGGCGACACCCGCCTGGTCGGCGCCACGCTGCAGGCGGCCGATGGCCAGGTCGAACTCGGTGGCGGCGCGGTCGCCCGCGACAACCTGAGCGGTCGGGACTACGCCAAGGATGTGAAGGTCGACGTCGATTTGTCCACGGCTGGCCTTGCCAGTACCGCCTATTCGTACCTCTCGAACCTGATCACCGGCAGCACCGACAAGGCTGACGACCACAAGGCGTACAGCAACACCGGTCACGACCGCACTAGCGAGTATGTCTCGCAGATAAAGGAGAGCCGCCAGCGCTGACGCTTGCCAGGCAGCGGCCTGTGGGTCGCTGCGCCTCCCACACGGATTCTGCGGGAGCGGGCACACCCGTTCCCACAGGGGCATCGGACCGAACCCCATGAACGCACCGATCTTTTCCTCCCATACTTTCCGCCCATCAAGCGCAGGCATACGCCACATCGCCACTGTCCTGCTGGCTTGCCTCATCATGACGCTATCGGCCAACGCCATCGCCACGGTCGACCCGGCCAGCCAGCAGTTGCGGGATCAGCAACAAGCCGTGCGGCAACTGGAACAGCAGCAGCGGCTCGAACGCTGGCAGCGCAGGCAACCTGCCAACGCCACTGAAGACAGCGATACTGCAATGCTCGACCCCGACCAGCACTGCTGGGCGATCAGTGGGGTACGCCTGGCCGGCAACCGCATGCTCGATACCCGGCAACTGCAGCCGATCGTGCGTGCGCTGTCGTCCACTTGCATGGGGGTCGCCGAAATTGACCAGCTACTCAAACAACTGACCCGGCACTACGTGCAAGCCGGATATCCCACCAGCCGCCCCTATGTGGCCCGCGCCCCTGAGCACGGCGCCCCGCTGGACATCGTCATCGTCGAAGGCTTCATCGAATCGATCGAACTGGCTGGCGCCGACCTGCCGCTGTCGCTGCAAGGCGCATTTCCGGGCATGCTCGGCCTTCCCCTGCACCTGCCGGATCTCGAGCAAGGCCTGGACCAACTCAACCGGCTGCGTGCCTATGACCTGCAAATGGCCTTGCTGCCGGGCGAGATGCAAGGCGGAACCCGCGTCGTGCTCGAACCCCGGCGCGTCGCTTCACGCGCCCACCTGGACGCCCTGCTCGACAACCGCGGCGGGGAACTGACCGGCCGCCACCGTCTCAACCTGGGGCTTGGCCTGGACAGCCCGCTGGGCCTGAACGACGACCTGCGCCTGTCGCTAAGTTCGGTGGTGTTCGACGCGCCTGGCCAAAGCGAAGGCGTCAGCCTGTACTACAGCATTCCCCATGGCCGCTGGACCTTCACCCTGAATGCCAGCCAGATGCGCTACCGAGCGCCGATCCCAAACACCCGCTACGCCAGCAGTGGCCGCAGCGAGTTCTACGGCGTCGGCGCCGAGCGCGTGCTGTGGCGCAACCAGCAAGGCATGCTCAGCGCCAGCGCCCGGCTGGACCGCAAGCAATTGCTCAACCGCTTCGGCCCCGCCGTACTGGCGCTGCAGAGCCCGACCCTGGCCACCCTCGAAGCTGGCCTGAACCTGCTGTGGCTCGAAGGTGGACTGTGGAACGCTTACCTGGGCGTAAGCCAAGGGGTACGCTGGTTCGGCGCCGACCGACCGTTCGCCCACAAGCAGGCGCCACGTCCGGACTTCACCAAGTACCGCGCCAACTTGCTGCACCTGCGCCAGGGCCAGGCTCAATGGCCCTGGCGCTGGCAAAGCGAACTGGCCCTGCAATACAGCGCCCATGTGCTGCCCGCCGTCGAGCAACTGCAATTGAGCGATCACTCGGCCGTGCGCGGATTCCGCAAGCACAATGTCGCGGGCGCCAGCGCCGGGGCATGGCGCAACACCCTCAGCCAGCCGCTACCCCTGCCGGTACCGTTACGCCCGTCCTTCGGCGTGGACCTGGGCTGGGCCCGCTATGCGCGCACCAGCCCGTCGCAGCGCCTGGTCGGTGCCTCGGCAGGGGTCGAACTGAACCTGCCGCACAGCACGTTGCGCCTGGACTACCAACGCGCACTGCACGCCAGCGATCGCCCGCGCAAATCACTGGAGCAAGGCTTCTGGGTCGCGCAATGGTCCCTCGCGCTCTGACCGGCATGTGGGCTACCACCTGAGCCGGCGCTGCCCGACCGTGTCCTCGGGCCCCAGCCATTGCACGCCGCGCAGCACGGGCGTCAAACCGGCATCGGCCTGCAACACGAAATCGACCTGCGCTTGCCGGGCCGCCAGGTCGGCCTCCAGGCTCATCTGGTGCTGGCCGTGGCGAACCAGGCCAGCGCTCAACCGCCAGCCCTGACGGCAGTCCATCGCCAGCGAGCCCTGTCCCAGCACCAGCGACCAGGGCGCGCTCAAAGCCAGGTCGGCGACGGTGATGCTGCCTGCGGCGGCCCGACAATGTTGCCCCGAGCCTTGCAGCTTGATACTGCCCTGCCATTGCCCGGCCAGGCGATAGTCACCGCCGACGCTTGGCTGTGCGCCCAATGCCTGGAGGTCCGCCTGCCAACGCCACGGCCAACCACTCAGGCGGCCTTGCCAGCCCTGCTCCTGGAAGCCCAGGCGCACCTGCAGGTCGCGCTGCCATGGACGCCATGTCCATTGCACGGGTCCCACCGGTCCCAGCCGGGCAAACTGCCCTTGCCACAGGCTGCCGTTCACTCCCTCCGCCGGCAACCCGAACCCCGCCACCAGCCAGCGCGCCGGCAGTTCGAACACCAGGGTCAGACAGAACACCAAGCCCAGCCAAAGGTACGCCCGCCGCCTCATGGTCGAAGCCGCACGGTGAAACGCAGCCCCTCGGCATCTCGCTCCAGCCCCCATTGCAACGGCTGCGCGCCTTCATCGCGCAGGGCCTGCAACCAGCCCTGCAGGGCTTGGGCATCGGCCACCTTGCCGCGCAGCAGCCAGCCTTCGTCCTCGGACTGCACCTCGACTAACTCGATGTGCCGGGCCTGGGCCGATGGGTGCAACGCTTCAAGGGTCAGCGCAGGCTGGCGTGGCTGTGCCGCCAGCGATTCGGCCAATGCCTGCCATTGCCGCTGTTCCTGCCAGAAGGCCACGCCCTCGCGCAGCGCCAGCAACCCCAGCAACAGCGCGACGACGGCCCAGGCCAGCGATAGCCGATGCTGTCGCACCCATTCACGGCTCATGCGGCGCTCCCCAGGTCGAACACCACGCGGCGCGCCTCGTCTTCTACCTGGACCTGCACGCCGGCTGCCGTGGCCATTTCCTGCCAGGGTGCCACTGCACCCTCTCCGACCAACTCAAGGTGCCAACGCTGGCCATCGAAGCGCACCACTTGCAGACGCCAGCCGGGATGATCGTTCAACCATCCATGGACTTGCGTCTGCAATGCCTCGAGCTGGCGCAGGCACACCTGGCTTTCACGCGCCTCGTCCTGCAGTTGCGTCAACACCCGCGCCGCCTGGCGAGGCGTCGGCTGGACGCCGGTAACGGCCTGCACCTGGGCGCGATAGAGCTGGGCCTGGCGCCAATGTTGCGCGCTCCACAACCCGCCCCACGCCAACATCAACGCCAGGCAGGCAATTGCCAGGCGCGCCTGCCCCTTTGCCAGGCGCAGAACTTGGCGTGGCCGGCGGGCCTCGAACAAGCCGGGCAAGCCATCGAGCGGGGCCAGCACACCGGGCCAGTCGCCGTCGACGCACTCGACCTCGCCAGGCAGCCAGGCAAGCGCGGGCGGCGTGCCAAGCCCCTGCGGCCAGGCCAGCCAGTGGGCCTGGCCCTTGTACAGGCTCATCGCTCCTCGTCGCCAGTGCCAAGCCGCTTCTGCCGCACAGTCTGGCAGCAGCTGGAACTCAGCCCAGCAACGTTCCACGGTCAGCCCCCAGCTGGCGCACTGCCCCCGCCATTCCTTGAGCCTGCCCCGTGCCACCACCAGCAGACGCAACTGCCCTGCGTGGCGCCCGATACAGGCACACAGCACGTCATCGTCGCCTTGCAGCAAGCGGTCCTCGAGCAGCAAAGGCCATTCCTCGCGTTTCAGCCCAGGCGGAGCGGGCAGCAGGAAATGACTGCAATGTTCACCAGGGACGATCAGGGCAACCCGCGCCCCGAGCCCGGCCGGTGGCTCGCCCCGGCCTTGGCGCAACGGGCAGCCTTGGGTGACCAGCAGCCACTCCCAGACCTCGCCGGGGCGCAGCAGCAACCAGGGTTGTGCCGGCGCCCGCCGGCGCCATTCAAGCTTCATGCGCGCCCCCAAGGCAGAACGAAGGTACAGGTATAAGGTGCTCCATCACGCACTAGCTCCACGCGCACGCCCCTACCGGGGTGCGCCGGTTGATCGGAAGGCCAGGCCAGCCAACGGCCGGTCTGGTGGTAGAGAACATTCATCGCGCTGACCCGCTCCAGCCGTTCGCGTAGCACCCAAACCGGGGCCGCGGCGGCGTACAGGTCGGCCGAGGTTTCCAGCAGCAGCCGTTGTTCACGCGGCTCGAAGCGCAGGCGCTGGCGCTGCAGGCGCGATCCCCCTTCGGCCTGCGGCCAGGCGGCGGCGGCCACCCACAGCAGTTGCTGACGGTCGGGCTGCCAGTCGAGCCAGCGCGCCGCCAACGGCAAACGCTGCTCGTACAGGCGGCGCAGCACCGGGCTGTCGAAACGCCGCTCCAGGGCCAGGCAAAAATCCACTACGCCGGTTTCGCTCACCTGTTCATCGAGCCGCTCGCGAACCTTCAGCCAGCCGTTGACCAGCGCCGACAGCATCACCCCGAGCAAGGCCGTGAGGGCCAGGGCCACCAGCAGTTCGATCAGGGTCATGCCCACCTGGCGCCGTTTCATGGCCGCTCCAGAAACACAGTGAACTGCCCCAGCGGCAGGCGCTGGTCACGATCGGCATGCAACAGCAGTTCGCCACGGCGCAGGTCGCGCACACCGGTGCGGCGCAGTTGCAACTGCCAATGACAGGCCTGCCCGCCCTCCACCAGCACACCGTTGTCCTGGTTGGTCACCGGCCAATACTGCTCGACCACGAAGCGTGCCTGCAGCTCACGGGCGCACAGCAGGCCCAGGCGATGCTGCTGCACGGTGTCCTGCACCGCCAGGCGCTGGCGCAGGACCTGGCTGGTGATCACCGCCAGGACGGCGGCGATGCCCAGGGCCACGCTCACCTCCAACAGGGTGAAGCCGCGTTGCCGGCGCTTCATGGCATCGCGCTCACGCGCAATTGCCCGCCGCGGTCCCAGTCCCAGCGCTGACCGCCCTCGGCCCAGCGCCAGCGCACAGTGCCCGGACGTGACCAGCCATCGGGGGTAAACAGCAGCGCTGGCGCCTGGCTGGCTGGCCAGTCCGGGCGCAGGCCTTTGGGCCAATCGCCGAGCGCCACGGTTTCCACCTGCCAGTGCTCGCCTTGCCGACGGACGAACTCGGGGCGTTGACCGTTCCAGCGCAGCCCGCGCAACTGCCCGGCGTGGCGCGCCAGGTCGGCCTGGGCCACGGTGGCGGCGGCCAGGCGATCGAGCGCCTGGTCGATGCTGCTTCTGCCGCTGTCGAGCCAGGCCACGAGGCTGGTCATCAAGGCGGCAATGGCAAGCACCACCAGCAGTTCGAGCAGGCTGAAACCACGCTGGAGGGGGTGGGCCATAGGCTTGATCAACTTAAAGCGCCCAGTTGCCCAGGTCGGCATCCAGCCCTTCGCCGCCCGGCACGCCATCGGCGCCCAGCGAATACACATCAACCCGGCCATGCTCGCCGGGCATGCGGTACTGGTACGGGGTGCCCCACGGGTCTTCCGGCAGGCGGCGGATATAGCCGTCACTGCGCCAACTGCGCGGCAGCGGCTCCTGGGTCGGCTTCTTCGCCAGCGCCGCCAGGCCCTGTTCGGTGCTGGGGAAGCGCAGGTTATCCAGGCGATACATGTCCAGCGCCTGCTCCAAGGTCGCGAGGTCGGCCATGACTTTCTGCTTCATGGCCTTGTCCTGGTTGCCCAGCACGCTGGGCGCGACCACGGCGATCAGCAGGCCGATGATGAAGATCACCACCATGATTTCCATCAGCGTGAAGCCCCGCTGGCGGTTACGTCGTTGCGGCATCGAAGTTCTCCTTGTCACAGTTGCAATCCCTGGTTGAGCTGCATGATCGGCAGCAGCACCGCCAGCACGATGAACAGCACCACGGCGCCCATTACCAGGATCATCAGCGGTTCGAACAGCGCCATGGCGGTGTCCACCTGGCGGGCGAAGCCGCGCTCCTGGTCATCGGCCACCCGTTCGAGCATGTCGGCCAGGGTGCCGCTGGCCTCGCCGCTGCCGACCATGTTCACCAGCAGCGGCGGAAATTCCCCGGCGTTATCCAGCGCCCGATGCAGGCTGGTGCCGCCCTGCACCTGCTGGCGTACCTGCTCCATGGCTGCGCGGATGCGCCGGTTGCCGACTGTCTCGGTGGCCACCTGCAGGGCTTCGAGCAGGGCCACGCCGCTGCCGCAGAGGATCGCCAGGCTGCGTGCCAGGCGCGCGCTCTCCAGCACTTGCAGCAGCACACCCATACGCGGCAGGCGCAGCAGCAGGTCGTCGCGGCGCAGGCACCAGTGCGGCTTGCGCAGCAGCCAGCCGCCCAACAGCGCGGCCAGGATCGCCAGTGCCAGCAGATAGGGGCCGGCCTGCACCAGCCCCTGGCTCAAGCCGATCAGTAGCGACGTGATGAACGGCAGGCTCTGCCCGGAGTGGGCGAACTGCTCGGTGAGCTTGGGCACCACGAAGGTCATCAGGCCGACCACCACGGCCAGTGACACGCCCATCAGCACCGCCGGGTAGATCAGCGCGGTGCGTGCCTTGTGGCGCTGGCGCTGGACCTGTTCGAGATGGTCGGCCAGACGGCTCAGCACCTGGCCAAGACGCCCGGAGCGCTCGCCGGCCTCGACCAGCGCGCAATACAAGCCGGTGAACGGCGCGCCCTGTCGCGCCAGGCTACGCGCCAGCCCCAGGCCCTCGGCGAGGGAGCCGCGCAAGGCCACCAGCACCGCGTGCAAGGCCGGCTGGCGTAGCTGCCGCTCCAGTGTGGCAAGGGCATCGACCAGGGGGATGCCAGCGCCAACCAAGGTCGCCAGTTGGCGGGTCAGCTCGCACAGTTGGCCACGGGTCAGGCGCTGACGACCGGGCTGTGCGCTATCGTGGCGTTGCAAGTGCCGGGCGAACAGGCCCTGCTCGCGCAGCAATTGCCGCGCATGGCGCTCGCTGTCGGCCTGCACGCTGGCCTTGTGCGCCTTGCCGGCAAGATCCACGGCCTGGTAGCGATAGGTCGGCATGGCTAGCCCTGCACCACGCGCAGCACTTCGGCCAGGCTGGTCTCGCCACGGGCCAGGCAATCGCGGGCCTCAGCCACCAGGCTCTGCCGGCGGCCATCCAGGTAGGCCTGCATGGCCAGTTCGCTCTCGCCGTCGTAGAGCAAGGCAACCAGCCCGGCGTCCAACTCGATGAACTCATACAGCCCCAGACGGCCGACATAGCCGCTGCCCTGACAGTGCTCGCAGCCGACCGGGTGAAAGCTTTCGCGCAAGCTGCCCAACTCCGGCCACAGTTCACGCTCGGCGCTTTGCAGCGGCTGCGCCACCGCGCAGGTGCACAGGCGCCGCACCAGGCGCTGGGCCAGCACGCCACGCAGGCACGAGGCAATCAGGAACGGCTCGATGCCCATGTCGCGCAGGCGGGTCACCGCACCGACGGCACTGTTGGTGTGCAGGGTCGACAGCACCAGATGCCCGGTGAGGCTGGCCTGCACGGCGATCTGCGCGGTCTCCTGGTCGCGGATCTCGCCCAGCATGATCACGTCCGGGTCCTGGCGCAGGATGGCGCGCAAGCCACTGGCGAAGGTCAGCCCGGCACGCGGGTTGATGGCGGTCTGGCCGATGCCGGCGATGGCGTATTCCACCGGGTCCTCGACGGTGAGGATATTGCGGCTGCCGTCATTCAGGCTGTTGAGGCTGGCGTACAGCGTGGTGGTCTTGCCCGAGCCGGTGGGGCCGGTGGACAGCACAATGCCATTGGGCCGTGCCAGGCAACCACGCAAGCCGCGCAGCACGGCGGCAGGCATGCCCAGGTTGTCCAGCGCCAGCAAGCTGGCCTGCTTGTCGAGCACGCGCATCACCACCCGCTCGCCATGGATACCGGGCAAGGTCGAGACCCGCACATCCACCTCGCGCCCGGCGGCGCGCAGAGTGATGCGGCCATCCTGGGGCTGGCGCTTCTCGGCGATATCGAGCCGCGCCATGACCTTGATCCGCGACACCAGCATCGCCGACAACGCCCGTGGCGGGCGCAGCACCTCGCGCAGGTGGCCGTCGATGCGCAGGCGCACCACCAGGCTCTGCTCGAAGGTCTCGATATGGATATCCGAAGCGCGCAGGCGCAGCGCCTGGCCGAACAGGCCGTTGATCAGGCGGATCACCGGTGCTTCGTCATCGCTTTCCAGCAGGTCCTCGATGCGCGGCATCTCGCTCATCAGGCTGTCCAGGTCGACTTGCTCGCCGATGCCTTCGATCAAGGCCTGGTTCGCCGCCTCGCCAGCCTGGTAAAGCTGGCCGAGGCGCTCGTCGAAGCTCGCACTGTCGAGCTGCTCGACGCCCACCGGCTGGCCATGCACGCGCAGCAGTTCCTGCAATTGGTCACTGTCGGCGTCGCCGCGCAGCCACAACTGCCAGCCGTTTTCAGCCGGCGCCATTGCCACCCCGCTCTGCCGTGCCAGGCGATAGGGCAGCATCACCAGTCACCGCCTTCCAGACGTGCCCGGCTGGCGGGGAACACTTGCAGCAACGGCAGGCCCTCGGCCAGCGCCGGCAGCTTGAGCGGAGTGTTTTGCTGAAGGCTCTGGTACTTCTGCTGGCTCAGTCCGGCCAGGCTCTCGCCATCGCGCAGGATGCGCGGGCGAATGAACACCATCAGGTTCTGCTTGGTGTTCTTGCTGGCGTCGGAGCGGAACAGCCGGCCCAGGTAGGGAATATCGCCGAGCAGCGGCACGCGCTGGTTGCTGGTGGCCATTTCGTCGCTGATCAGCCCGCCGAGGATCACCAGGCCGTTGTCCTCGACCATGACCTTGGTCTTGATCTCGCGCTTGTTGGTGATCACGTCACTGGCGGCGCTGGAGTCGGCGATCGACGACACCTCCTGGACGATGTCCAGGCGCACGCTGTCGTCGATGCTGATCTGCGGCTTGATGCGCAGCTTCACCCCGACTTCCTTGCGCTCGATGGTCTGGTAGGGGTTGGCGTTGTTCTGGGTGACGGAACCGGTGACGAACGGCACCTCCTGGCCCACCAGGATCGACGCCTCGGCATTGTCCAGGGTCAGCAGGGTCGGCGTGGACAGCAGGTTGAAACCGCTCTTGCCCTTGAGTGCGTTGACCAGCATGGCGAAGTTGAAGCCACCACCGATATGGCCGATGCCGGCGGTGGCGCCGGTGGTGGCCGAAAGCAGCTTGCCGAGTTTCTCGTTGTCGCCGCTGCTGGCGGCCCCGGCGATGCTGGCGATGTTCACCCCGTTGCCGCCGAAATTGACGATGCCGGCGCCGAACTTCTCGTCGGCGAACAGCCACTGCACGCCCAGTTCCTGGGCGCTGCTGTCGGAGACCTCGGCGATGATCGCCTCGACCACCACCTGCGCCCGGCGAATGTCCAACTTCTCGACGATACTGCGGTAGGCGGCCAGTTCGCTGTCCGGGCCGACCATCACCACGGCGTTGGTGCCCTCCTCGTACTCCAGGCGAATGCCCGAGTCGCTGGCCGCCGGCACCGGCGCATCCTTGCCCTCGCCTTCCGCCGCCGGCACCGTGCCAGCCTGGCTCAGGCCGCGCAGCACCTTGACCACTTCGGCGGCATTGGCGTGGCGCAGATAGATGACCTGGGTGTTGCTGCTGCGCAGACTGTCGCTGGGCCGGTCGAGCTGCACCAGCAGCGCCCGCACCCGCTCCCGGCTGTCGGCGCTGCCACGCACCAGCAGCGCATTGCTGCGCGGGTCGGCAACCACCTGGGCGCTGTCGGCGCCCTGCTCGCGGGCCAGCAGGCGGGTCACCAGGCCAGCGGTGTCGGCAGCGCTGGCATGCTTGAGCGGCATCACCTGCAACGGCTCGTCGCTGACCTGGTCGAGCTGGCGCAGCAGGCTGTCGATGCGCTCCAGGTTACTGCGCCAGTCGGTGACCACCAGCAGGTTGGCCGCCGGATACGGGGTGATCACCCCGACCCGTGGGTCGATCAGCGGCTTGAGAATGCCGAGCATCTGCTCACTGGCGGCGTTGCGCACATTGAACACGCGGGTCGCCACGCCGTCGCTGCCTTCGGCCTTCTTGCCCGCGGTTTCCACCGGCACCGGCTCCAGGCGCGCGGCCTGGTCGGGCACGATCTTCACGCTGCCGTTGGGCAGGTCCACGGCGGCGAAGCCCTGGGCGCGCAGTTGGGCAAGGAAGATGTCGTAGATAGCGTCGGCGTCGTGGCGATCGACCGTGCGCACGGTGACCTTGCCCTGCACCCGGGGGTCGACGATGAAGGTGGTGCCGGTGATGCGCGACACGCTGTCGATGAACTCTCCGAGCTCGGTATCGACGAAGTTCACCTCGTACAGCGGCGTGCCGTCGTCGGCGAAGACTTCCGCCTCTTCGGCCCGGGCCAGGGACATGCCGAGCATCAGCAGCCCGGCCAGACAGTACCTTGCGATCATCATTCATCCTTGGCGCTTGAAGCCGGTCACGGCGGGGCGTGGTGGCCAGGGCAGGCGCTCGCGCCGCCCGTTGTTGTCGAAGATCAGGCCATCGGCGTCGATGTCCTGCAGCACGATGCCCGGCGCCAGGCGCTGGCCACGGCCGAGGGTGCGCACCTGTTGGCCATGGCGCAGTACCACCACGCTGGCCGACAGCGGCTGGGCCTTGAGCCCGCCCAGGTAGGCCAGGGGCAGGCGGGTGAGCGGGATGCGCCCGTCATCGACAGGCGTCTGCCAGTGCTCGGCCAACAAGCCTGGCAACGGTGCCGGCGCCGGTGCCGGCGCATTGGCCGGTTGCGGCTGGCGGCTGAGCAGCAGCACGCACTGCGCCGCCAGCCAGCCGGTGAGGGTCAGCAACGCGAAGCTGAAAAGACGCGAGATCACGCGGCCACCTGGTGCGGGTGCCAGCCAGGATGGCCCTGCACGTAGCGCACAGCCGGCAGTTGCAAGGGAGCCAGGGCCCAGCCCGGCGCCTGGCGGGTCAGCCAGGCTTCGAGGGTCTGCCACAAGGGCGCGCCGGCCTGGGCATCGAAGTGCAGGCCAAAGGTGCGGCACAGGCCCTCGACGGGTTGCAGGCCGATGATGCGCTTGCCGTTAGGGCTGTAGCTGACCTGCCAGTCCTGGCTCTGCCAGCGCGGCAGGTCCTGGCTGTTGTCCAGCAGCAACGGGTCGCCGAACAGCTGCTCGGCGGCGTTCTCCAGCACCTGCTCGACCTGGCGCGCCGGGGCCTCGACCACCGGTGCGGCGTAACCACCGGTCAGGCTTATGAGGTGCTCACGGGTGATCGACTCGCCCGCTGTCAGCGGGTAGTCGTAGCGCAGGCCGGGCAGCAGCACCGGCATGCTCGAATCATCGGCCAGGGCATGGTGCAACAGGCGGTCCCAGCTGCCGCCACGGGTATCGCGGCGCCACAATGCTTCAGGGGCACGCGCCAGCGGCTGGTCAAGCCAGGCGGCATGACCGCTGCGCTGGCGTTGCAGTTCGCTGCGCAATTGGCTGGCACGGGCCAGGGCCTGCGGTGCGAGGCTGTGCTCGAAGGCCGGGAAGAACCGCGCCTCGAACTGCCATTGGCCGCCTGCCTGGCGGCAGCGCAGGCGAAACGCGCCACTGGCCCGGCAACCGGCGAACAGCACCGGTACCCGGCGGCCGCTGGCTTGGGTGGCCAGCACCGGCGCCGGCCACAGGTCCTGGCCACGGGCACACAGCAGCACATCCACCTCGGGTATGCGCTCGGCCAACCACAAGCCCGGGCCGGTGCCGACATCCGCCAGCGCCACCACCAGGTCGGCCTCGCGCCGGGCTTGCTGGAAGCTCGGTTGCAAGGATTGGTACCACTGTTTCAGGGAGGCTTTCTGGTCCTGGGCGTAGGGGTCGGTGACGCCGACCACTGCGATGCGCACACCGCCACGCTGGAACACCTGCAGCCCCTTGACGCCCAGCGCCTTGCCCTGGGCATCGGCCAGCCCGGCGCCGAGGGTAATCGAGGAGGACTGCCGATAGAGCCCGGCACTGCGCTGCGGCCACAGCACACGCTCATCACTGCTGACCCGCGCTTCGCTGCCCAGCAGTTGGCTGCCCTGCACACCGCTTTCGCCCTGGGTGAGGTAGGCCAGGCCGCTGCCGTTCCAGCATTGGCCGTTCTCCAGGGTCAGGCACTGTTCGCTACCGGCCTCGCGCCGCAGCTGTTCGAGCAGCGCGGCCAATACTGCATAACCTCCAGTATGGGCCTGGCCGGCAAGGCCAGCATCGAGCAACGGCGCCAGCGCCGGCTGCCCGGCGCTGGCATTCGGCCCGCTCATCCAGGGTGCACGGCCCAGGTGGCTGACCGGGCCCAGGCGTGTGGCCGGCACAACGGCCTGGCCCGGTTGGCGGGCGTCGAGGGTGTCGGCGACATACAACAGGTCCAGCGCCCGATCGGCCCCGCCACGCGGCAGGGGCAAAGCCGAGCAGGCGCCGAGCAACGGTGCCAGGGCACCGACACCCATCCAGCTGATCACTTCGCGCCTGCTCGCCATCGACTCCGCCATCCCTGTTCACGTAGGGCTCCGGATATTGCGGCGCTTGCGTGACAGTTTGATGGCAGAAAACCGACGTTAATTCCAAAACAGCGCAGGTTAACGCTTTAGTAATAGCGGTGAGTTTTAAAGGCTCTTTAACAAATCTGACAATCAATCATCATACTTGCCCTCTACAGTCGCGGTTTCCTTCAACTCAGCCAAAAAAAGGACACCCTGATGAGTCGAGATACCGGCGATAACCTGGACCGCAACCAGAGCGGCAACCTGCCGATGGCCAGTGTCATGGACACTTACCTGAGCCGTCGCTCCGTGGTGCGCGGCAGCCTCGGCGCGGCCATCGCCATGATCGCCGGTGCCGGCCTGACCGGTTGCTTCGACAGCGGCGGCGGCTCGGATCACGACGATCCAGCGCCGCAGCCGGAGAAACCCAAACTCAAGCTGGGCTTCAACTCCATCGCCGGCTCGCGCACCGACGCCTGCGTGGTCGCCGCCGGCTACAGCGCCTACGTGCTGGCCCCTTGGGGCACGCCGCTGAACGCCACCGCCAACCCATGGAAGGCCGACGGTAGCAACACCTCCACCGACCAGGCCAACGCCATGGGCATGCACCACGACGGCATGCACTTCTTCCCCATCAACGGCAGCTCCAGCGATGGCCTGCTGGCGATCAACTTCGAATACATCGACACCGCCGCCCTGCACCCGACCGGCCCCACCACCGTTGCCGGCAAACGCCCGGTCGAAGAGGTGCGCAAGGAGATCAACGCCCACGGCGCCGGCGTGGTGCGCATCAGCAAGGTCGCCGGGCGCTGGCAGGTGGTCGACAACGACCCGCTCAACCGCCGCTTCACCACCGTCTCGCTGATGGATATCGCAGGCCCGATGCGCGGCACCGACCACGTCAAGACCAAGTTCTCGCCCACCGGCACCCAGTGCCGCGGCACCAACAACAACTGCGGCAACGGCTACACCCCGTGGGGCACCTACCTGACCTGCGAGGAGAACTGGCCCGGCATCTTCGTCAACAAGGGTGTGCGTCCGGCCGACCAGGTGCGTATCGGCGTCTCTTCGAGCAGCGGCCAGTACAAGTGGGAAACCGCGGCGGGTGATGCCAGCGAAGTGGCCGGCGAATTCGCCCGCTTCAACATCACCCCCAGCGGCGCCAGCGCCACCGACGACTTCCGCAACGAAGCCAGCACCTATGGCTACATTGTCGAGATCGACCCGTACACTAACAACACCCTGGCGGTGAAGCGCACCGCCCTGGGCCGCTTCCGCCACGAAGGCTGCTGCCCGGGCCTGCCGGTGGCCGGCAAGCCGCTGGTCTGGTACACCGGCGACGACTCCAACAACGAATACCTGTACAAGTTCGTCTCCGACGCGCTGTGGGACCCGGCCGACGCCAACCCGGCCGACCGCCTGGCCACCGGCGCCAAGTACATGGACAAGGGCAAGCTGTATGTCGCCCGCTTCGATGCCAACGGCACTGGCGCCTGGCTGCTGCTCGACGTGGCCACCCCGACCACCGCCGGCAGCACCCTGGGCGCGCAGTTCGGCGACCTGCCGGGCATCATCCTCAACACCCGTGGCGCTGCCGACGCCGTGGGCGCCACGCCCATGGACCGCCCCGAGTGGACCGCCGTCAACCCGCTCAACGGCGATGTCTACCTGACCCTGACCAACAACAGCGCGCGCACCGCGGCCAAGGTCGACGCGGCCAACCCGCGCGGGCCGAACCGCCACGGCCACATCATCCGCTGGCACGACAGCGACGACCACAAGACCTTCACCTGGGACATCTTCGTGTTCGGCGCCAACGCCGCCGGTGCGCCAGACATCAACCGCTCGGGCCTGACCGAACTGAACCAGTTCGCCAGCCCCGACGGCATGAGCTTCGATAGCCGCGGCGTACTGTGGTTCGAGACCGACAACGGCGAAGCCACCCTGACCAGCTACACCAACGACCAGGTGCTGGCAGTGATCCCCACCGACCTGGTGGACGCCAACGGCAAGCAGGTCCCGGTCAACGCCACCAACCAGGTGGACCTGCGCCGCTTCTTCGTCGGGCCGAATGGCTGCGAGGTGACGGGGATTGCCTTCACCCCGGACAACAAGACCATGTTCGTCAACATCCAGCACCCGGACAACTGGCCGAGCACCGACAAGGCCACCGACCTGACCCCGGCCGGTACCTCGGTACGGCCGCGGGCCTCGACGGTGGTGATCCAGCGTAATGATGGCGGGGAGATCGGTACGGCCTGATCGAGTCGACCCGCGTTCCCACGGTGACAAACGAAGAAGCCGCCCATGGGCGGCTTCTTTCGATTCGACTGAGGCTCAGTAGACCTCGAGGTTCCAGCCCACCGGTTCGACGGGCTCCCCCTTGAGGATCTTCTCGGCCCGCTCGGCCATTGCCTTGCACAACTCCTCGCCTGTCATCTCACGCTTCTTGGCAGTGTTGGCGGGCGTCGGTTTGCGAACCAGTGGTGTACGCAGCTCAATTCTCATATTCATGCTCCTTGTCGCAGGGCACGCCTTGCGCGCCAGCGTGGCCTGCCTCAGGCGAGGCTAGCATCTTGCCCAAATGGTAGCAGACTGGGTTCATCAACTGCACGAACAGGTCTGCACGGTCTGCATTCATCAGCATGTTCTCGGCATTTTTGCTGACGTTCAAGACCCCCATCAATGCGCCCTGATGATAAAGGGGCAGGCTGATCAGCGATTTCGCATGATCAAGCTTGCGGTAGTAATCCTTTACCTGTTGCTCGTATCTGGGATTGATTTCGCTGTTGGTGATTTTCTGATTGGCGAACCACAGTGCCATGGTTTCATTGATGTTCGGTACATAGCCAGGTTGGCCGGTCGCCGCCGCTCGCGCCGGCCCCGGGAGGTTTGGATGATGGAACGATGGGTCATAGCACGCCGTTCGAGTGAATGGCAGGCAGATCTGCTCGGCCGACGCATCGGGACGCCCGGGGCATGATGAGTTGACGGACAGACCGGTGTCCTGGATGAACAGGATGCCTGAACAGCGCTCGATCACCACGTCATAGGATTGGTTGTGCAGAAAGAACTCATACTGCAGCAACCAGTTCTGCAATGCGTATGAGTCCTGGCTGGCGAAAGTTTGCGCCTCATCACCCAAGGCCAGGTCGCGTACCGGGGTCAGGGCAATTTCGTCCCGATACAGGACCCTCATGATGTTCGCATGGTAAGTGACGAAACGGTTGGATGCCGAGACTCCATCCCACAGCCTGGTCAGGCTCAGGATGATCGACATGATGGTTCGAATGCGCTGCACGATCGTTTCCGGGCTGAGCGTGCAAGCCTCGTACTTGGTCAACTGACGCAACTCGCCGATGGTTCTCAGCGCATCCACATAGTCATTGATGAACTGCCGGGGCGGCAGATTGGTCAGACGCCCTTCCATCTCCCGGCGTTGACGCTCCAGGTCGGCTTCCTTGCGACGCGCGATATCCGTCAGACCCAACTCGCGCAACCACACCAGCAGAAGCGCAACCACTGTCAGGCAGAGCGCAATGATGGAGTGCGCGTAGGTTTCTGGCACAGGGAGCGATGTGTCATCGATCAGGTACTTGCACTGTTCGAGGATCGGTGTGCTGCAGATCGATACGAATCCCGCGCTGCCGACAGAGAACACTGCCAGCAGGATCGACCCGGCGGCAGACGCAAAGCACTTCGAGAGCCCTGTCCGGAATCGCCCGTCAATGGACACGCCGTCACTCAGGGCCTGGAGGGTTTTCTCGCCCCAACCGGGGCGGGTGGTGTTCGGCATGAGAGGTGAATACCCGGTAATACAAGTGGTCGGCGGGTAGCTTAGCCGCCCGCGTCACCGGCCATGCTGAACAGATCGCCTCATCCGACATTTCCTACGATACCTAGCGAATTTCCAACCATCAGTAACAAAGTCTCACCCGGCTACGGGCTCCCGCCCCCTGACCCGCACCTGCTGCGCCGGCACCCGCGCATGCCATTGCACCACGCCCAGCGCCTCGATCTGGAACTGGCTGCGCAGCGTGCGCCCCTCTTCCTCGAACGACAGCTGCAGGACGAAATGGCCGCTGTTGAGCAGCAACCCTTCGCTTAGCCGGGCGAAGGTCTCGTCATCCACCGCCCCCAGCGCCTGGCGCAAGGCCGCGGCATCGACATACCCGGCCGCCGGGCGGCCACTGATCACACGGCTGAGCATCGAACGGGAAAACCGTCCTTCGTACATCGCCTCCAGCAACGGCAGGTGTTCCAACCCCAGGGCATTGGCATTGAGCCGCCAGCCGCTGGTCGACGGCAGCGCGCAGAGCATTCGATAGCGGCCTTGCCGACCACTGTCCGGCTCCAGCAGCAGGTTCAGCTCACTGGTGTCGAGCATCGGCTGGTTGGCCGCCAGTCGCGGTGGTTGCTGGCGCTGGTACTGGGCGCTCTCGGCGCCCTGCAGGCGGGCATCGCTGTCGGCATCCAGCCAGTCGGCCAGGGCATCGACCAGCCGTTCGGCAGCCATGTCATCGCCCAACAGCTGGCGCAACTGGCGCTCGGCCCGTGGTCCATCCTCCCCCAGCAGGGCGTTGACGTTGAAGCAGCTGTGCTGGTCGATCACCCGCAACTGTGCCTTGCCGGCACCAAAATCATAGGCCAGCGGCTGCCCACGCAGGGCCTGCCAGAACAGCGGGCTGGCGCGCCAGGCCGGATCACGCAGGGCCTGGGAGGCGTAGGCCAGCCCCGCCTGCTCCATGGCCCGCACCTGCACCCGCTGGTGCAGCAGCCGCACCGCGTCCACCTGGCGCCGGCCATCCTCCACCAGCCAGGCCAGCCCCGCTGCGAGCATCGCCAGTACCACCAGCACCATCAGCAGTGCCGCGCCCTGTTGTCGCCTGCGCCCCATCCCTGTCTTCCCGTGGCCGCTGAAAAGCGCCAGTCAACACGCCAGTTGTTGCAGGCAGATGGCAGTCATGTGCCCGTCATCTGCGCAGGGCAGGATTGGCCTTCCTTTTTCTTTGACCTGACAGGAGTGGTCTTACATGGGTGGCATTGGAATCTGGCAATTGGTGATCGTGCTGTTGATCGTCTTCCTGCTGTTCGGCACCAAGCGTCTCAAGGGGCTGGGCGGTGATGTCGGCGAGGCGATCCAGGGCTTTCGCAAGTCCATGGGCGGCACTGCCGACAACACTGTCGAGCAACAGCCGCAGGTGCTGAACAATCAGCCGGTGCAGCAGACGCAAACGGATCGTCAGGCCTGATGTTCGAGATCGGCTTCACCGAACTGCTGTTGGTGGGCATCGTCGCGCTGCTGGTGCTCGGCCCCGAGCGCCTGCCGGTGGCGGCGCGGACCCTGGGCCGTGGGCTGGGCCAGGCCCGTCGGGCACTGAATGCGTTGAAGGCGCAGGTGGAACGGGAGATCGACATGCCCGCCCTGGATGCCGCGCCGTTGCAGCGCCTGGAGCAGGAGCTGCGCCAGGGCATCCAGCTCGACGCGACGCCGGCCAATGACCCGACACCAGTCGCCCATGCCAAGGAGAGCGCTTGATGTCCCTCGCTCTCGACCAGGCGACGCGCATGCCACTGACCGATCACCTGCGCGACCTGCGCAAGCGCCTGGTGCGCTGCCTGCTGGTGATCGCGCTGGTGTTCTGCGGGCTGTTCCCCTTTGCCCAGACGCTGTACACGCACATTTCCGAACCGCTGCGCCGTTACCTCCCCGAAGGCGCCAGCATGATCGCCACCAGCGTCACCTCGCCGTTTCTTGCGCCGTTCAAGCTGACGGCGATGTGCGCGCTGTTCGTCGCCATGCCGCTGCTGCTGCACCAGGCCTGGGGCTTCATCGCCCCGGGGCTGTACCGCCGCGAACGGCGCATCGCCCTGCCCCTGCTGGTGTCGAGCATCGTGCTGTTCTACGGCGGCATGGCGTTCGCGTTCTTCCTGGTGTTCCCGATGATGTTCGGTTTCTTCGCCAGCGTGACCCCGGACGGGGTGGCGATGATGACCGACATCGGCCTGTACCTGGACTTCATCCTGGCGCTGTTTTTGGCGTTCGGCCTGGCCTTCGAGATCCCGGTGGCGACCTTCATCGTAGTCTGGGCGGGGCTGACCGACGTGGCCACGCTGCGACGCAGCCGGCCTTATGTGATCGTCGGCTGCTTCGTGGTGGGGATGATCCTGACGCCGCCGGATGTGTTTTCCCAGACCATGCTGGCGGTGCCGATGTGGGTGCTGTTCGAGGTGGGATTGCTGGCGTGTGGGTTGGTGCGGCGGGCGGAGTAAAAGGCAGGAGCCATTACTTGGTCGGGTGGCAGCCGTACTCGGAGTGAGAACCGGTCACGAAGAAAACCGATCAGGCAAGGCCTGCCCACCTACGGCTGCCATGGCAGAGCAGCGATCTTCGTTATACGGACTCTCACGCCCGATTAAGGTGGCAGCCATGAACGGGGTGAGAATCCGGGGCACAAGAAACCCGGTCAGACCGAAGTCTGCCCGTGCACGGCTGCCATGAAGGGACTGCCGAAAAACCTGTACTCCAGGATTCTCACATCCTGGTCACCAAATCTGGCGACCAGGTGAAGTTATCCCTGGGGTCTTTCCCCGACAACGCAGCAGCTTCCGGCAAGCACGTAGGATAGTTCCCAAGCATTTCTGGCTGAAGCATTTGGTTTCAAGTTCGGAAATGTCCGACAGGAGATTGGGGGGACGGGGCGTTCATCGATAGGAGGGCTACGCCTGTGAGACCGAGCGCCAAATATCTATCGACATACATCCCCATCGACACACCAATCCAGACCAGTGGTATTGACCTGGTATTAAAGTGGTATTAATTTTCATCCCACAACAATACCGGACACCGCCCATGCGTCCTCTAACCGCCCTGCGCCCCGACGACACCAGCGCCACCCCGCTCTACCTGCAACTGGCACGCAACCTGGAGCAGGCCATCCACGCCGGCCAGTGGACCGCCGACCAGGCCCTGCCCTCGGAGCGCACCCTCAGCGAAACCCTGGACATCTCCCGGGTCACCGCGCGCAAGGCCCTGGAAGTCCTGCTCGAACAAGGCCTGATCCAGCGCATCCAGGGCTCCGGTACCTTCATCACGCCACGCCTCGAACAACCCCTGTCACGCCTGTCGAGCTTCAGCGAAATGCTGCGCATGAAAGGCTTCGTGCCCAGCTCGCAGTGGCTGGAGCGCAGCATCGGCACGCCGAGCAGCGACGAACTGATCCGCCTCGGCCTGTCGCCCACCGACCAGGTGGCCCACCTCAAGCGCCTGCGCAAGGCCGACGACATCGTCATGGCGGTGGAGGTCAGCACCCTGCCCGCCCGCCTGCTCGGCGACCCGCAGGCCATCGGCGATTCGCTGTACCAGCACCTCGACCAACTCGGCCGCCCGGTGGTCCGCGCCCTGCAACATATCCGCGCGATCAACGCCAGCGACGAACTGGCCGCCCAGGTGGGCATCGCCCCCGGCACCGCCATGCTGCTGATGACCCGCATCGGCTACCTCGACGACAACACCGCCATCGAGCTGACCGACACCTACTGCCGCAACGACTACTACGACTTCGTCGCCGAACTGCGACGCTGACCGGAGCCCCCATGGACATCGCCAACATCCTCACCCCCGACGGCTGGGTGCGCGGACAACTGCACCTCGAAAACGGCCGCATACAGGCCATCGAGGGCACGCCGTGCGACCCGCTGACCAACGACCTGCCCTACCTGTTGCCCGGTTTCATCGACCTGCATGTGCACGGCGGCGGTGGCAGCGACATCATGCAGGGCGGTGAGGCCTTCGCCACCATCGCCCGCACCCATCGGCGCTTCGGCACCACCTCGCTGCTGGCCACTACCATGACCGCACCACGCGAGGAACTGGCCCGCGTGCTGGGCGAACTGGGCGCGCACCTCAAGCAACCGCGCCAGGGCGCGCGCATTCTCGGCGTGCATCTGGAAGGCCCGTACATCAATCCCGGCAAGCTCGGCGCACAGCCGAACTTCGCCCACCAGGCGCTACTCGACGAGGTCGAGGAATACCTGGCCCTGGCACCGATCAAGGTCATCACCATCGCCCCGGAAATCGCCGGGCACCTGCCGCTGATCCAGGCCTTGAGCCAGCGCGGCATCCGCCTGCAGATCGGCCACACCCTGGGCAGCTACGAGGAAGGCGTGGCGGCGCTGGAAGCCGGCGCCAGCAGCTTCACCCACCTGTACAACGCCATGAGCCCGCTGCACCACCGCGAGCCGGGCATCGTCGGCGCGGCCCTGGCCCACGCCCGCTACGCCGAGCTGATCCCCGACCTGCTGCACGTGCACCCCGGGGCGATCAAGGTGGCCCTGCGCGCGATCCCGTGCCTGTACTGCGTCACCGACTCCACTGCCGCCGCCGGCATGCCCGACGGCGAATACCGCCTGGGCAGCCACACCGTGACCAAGTGCCTGGGCGGCGTGCGCCTGCCCGACGGCACCCTGGCCGGCAGCACCCTGACCATGGACCAGGCCCTGCGCAACCTGGTGAAGATCGGCCTGCCCCTGGCCGAGGCCTCCGCGCGCCTGTCCCGCCACCCCGCCGATTACCTCGGTATCGCCGACCGTGGCCGCCTGCAACCGGGCGCCTGGGCCGACGCGGTGCTGCTCGATCGCCAACTGAACCTGACCGCCGTGATGGTCGAAGGAGAAACCGCATGAGCTCAAGGATGCTCGAAGAAGCCCGCAGCTGCGCCGATGTCGTCGAACGACAGAACCAGACGCTGGACCCGCGCCTGGAAACCCTGAGCGAACAGCTGCGCCGGCTCGACCCGCAGGTGGCGCTGACCGTGGCCCGCGGCAGTTCGGATCACGCCGCCAGTTACTTCGCCTATGTCGCCATGCAGCAACTCGGCCTGCCAGTGGCCTCGCTGCCGATGTCGGTGGTGACCTTGCAGCAGGCGCCGCTGCGGGTGCGCGGCCAGGTGGCGCTGGGCTTCTCGCAGTCGGGGCAGAGCCCGGACCTGGTCGACAGCCTGCGTCGCCTGAACCAGTGCGGCGCGACCACCGTGTCGCTGGTCAATGCCGAGGGCTCGCCGCTGGAGCAGGCCTGCCAGCACCACCTGCCGCTGGGCGCCGGCCCCGAGCTGTCGGTGGCGGCGACCAAGAGCTTCGTCGCCACCCTGAGCGCCAGCGCCCGCCTGGTCGCCCATTGGGGCCAGGACCGCGCCCTGCTGGCAGCCGGCCTTGCCCTGCCCGCGCAATTGCGTGAAGCCGCCGCCCAGGACTGGAGCCCGGCCCTCGACACCTTGCGCGATGCCGAACGGCTGATGGTGATCGGCCGTGGCGCCGGCTTTGCCATCGCCCAGGAAGCGGCGCTCAAGCTCAAGGAAACCTCGGTGATCCAGGCCGAGGCCTTCAGCAGCGCCGAGGTGCGCCACGGCCCCATGGCGCTGATCGACGCCCAGTACCCGCTGCTGGTGTTCGCCCCGCGCGGCGTCGAGCAGGCCGGCCTGCTGCAACTGGCCGCCGACATGCGTCAGCGCGGCGCAAATGTGCTGCTGGCGGCGCCGGCCGATATCGCCGGGCGCGACCTCACCCTGAGCTGCGCCGAACACCCGGCCCTGGACCCGCTGCTGGCGATCCAGAGCTTCTACGTCATGGCCGCGGCCCTGGCCGAGGCCCGTGGCCTCGACCCCGACCAGCCGCGCCACCTGAGCAAAGTGACCTGCACGCAGTGAAGCCGCGAGGAACAGCGCATGCCCGACAATAACAAGATCATCCTCCATGCCCCGCTCGCCGGGCCGCTGGTGCCGCTGGAGCAAGTGCCAGACCCGGTGTTCAGCAGCGCCACCCTCGGTGACGGCGTCGCCATCGACCCACTCAACGACGTGCTGCACGCCCCGTGTGCCGGCGAGGTGGTGCAACTGGCCCGCACCGGCCACGCGCTGACCCTGCGCGCAACCAACGGCGCGGAAATCCTCCTGCATATCGGTGTCGACACCGTGCAACTGCAGGGCCGTGGTTTCTCGCCGTTGGTGGCGCTGGGCGACCAGGTCAGCCAAGGCCAGCCGCTGGTGCGCTTCGACATGGACCAAGTGGCGCAGCACTGTGTCAGCCTGGTTACGGTGATGCTGATCAGCAATGGCCCTGGCTTTGGCCTGAGGCGATTGGAGGCAGGCAATGCGCAACTTGGCGCGGCGCTGCTGGAGGTCGAGGCCATGGCTCGCGAAGCGAATGCCCGGCCGGTCAGCCATGAAAGCGCGCGCGGTCATGCCCGGGTCGCTCATCACGGCGGCCTGCACGCCCGCCCCGCCGCCTTGCTGCGCCAGACTGCGCAAGGCTTCCAGAGCCGAGCCATGCTGCGCTTCGCCGAGCGCGAGGCCGACCTCGACAGCCTGGTGGCGGTCATGGGCCTGGGTGTTGGCGAAGGTGCCGAAGTCGAACTGATCTGCACCGGGCCGGACAGCCAGGTCGCGCTGCAGGCGTTGATCGCCGCCGTACAGACGGCCTCGGTCGGTGAGCGCCATGCCGCGCATGCGCCAACCAGCACCGCCATGCCCAAGCCCGCTGCCGGGCCCGGCATGCTTACCGGTGTCTGCGCCGCCCCCGGCCTGGCCCAAGGGCCGCTGGCCCGGCTGGACGGGGTCAGCCTGCCGCCCGACAACGGCGACAACGACCCCGCCGCACAGCACCACGCGTTGAACACGGCCTTGGCCGACGTGCGCCACGCCATCGACCGCGACTGGCGCCACCTGCCGCGCGGCCAGGAGGACGCAGCCGCGATCCTCGAGGCCCACCTGGCCTTGCTCGACGATCCGGCCCTGCTCGGCGACGCCCGCCAGCATATCGCCAACGGCGTCGCCGCCAGCCATGCCTGGAGCCGTGCCATCGATGCCCAATGCCAGATCCTGCGTAGCCTGGGCAACCCGTTGCTGGCCGAACGCGCCAACGACCTGTACGACCTGCAGCAGCGTGTTCTGCGGGCCTTGCTTGGTGAAACCCGGCAACTGCGCCTGCCGCCCTCGGCCATTGTCGTCGCCCATGAACTGACGCCCTCCGACCTGCTGCTACTGGCCCGCCATGAGGTCGCCGGGCTGTGCATGGCCGCCGGCGGCGCCACCTCGCACGTCGCCATCCTTGCCCGCGCCCGCGGCCTGCCGTGCCTGGTGGCCGTGGGCGAAGCGCTGCTGGAGTTGCCCGCCGGCACGCCGCTGGTGCTGGACGCCGACCAGGGCCGCCTGGAAACCGAGGCTGATGCGCAGCGTCTGGCCGAGGTGCGTCAGCATGTGCAGCAGCGCCGCGAAACCCGCCAACGCCAGCAGGCCGCCGCCCAGCAAAGCGCCCGCACCCGTGATGGCCAACTGATCGAGGTCGCTGCCAATGTCGCCAGTGCCGAGGAAGCCGCCGAGGCCTTGGCCCAAGGCGCCGACGGCATCGGCCTGCTGCGCAGCGAGTTCCTGTTCATCGACCGCCCCACCGCGCCGGACGAGACGGAGCAGCGCAGCGCCTACCAGGCCGTGCTCGATGCCATGGGCGAGCGTCCGGTGATCATCCGTACCATTGATGTAGGCGGCGACAAGCAGCTCGACTACCTGCCCCTGCCGGCCGAGGCCAACCCGGTACTGGGCCTGCGCGGCATCCGCCTGGGCCAGGTACGCCCGGAACTGCTCGACCAGCAGTTGCGCGCGCTGCTGCAAGTCAGCCCGCAACAGCGTTGCCGGATCATGCTGCCGATGGTGACCGAAGTCGACGAGCTGATCGCCATCCGCCAGCGCCTGGACCGGCTGGCCGGCGAGCTGGGCATCGCGCAACGCGCCGAGCTGGGGGTGATGATCGAAGTCCCCGCCGCGGCGCTGCTCGCCGAGCGCCTGGCCGAACATGCCGATTTCTTCTCCATCGGCACCAACGACCTGTCCCAGTACACCTTGGCCATGGACCGCGACCACGCCGGCCTGGCTGCGCGGGTGGATGCCTTGCACCCCGCCCTGCTGCGCCTGATCGAGCTGACCTGCCAGGGCGCGGCGAAGCACAGGCGCTGGGTCGGCGTGTGCGGCGCGCTGGCCTCCGACCCGCTGGCCACGCCAGTGCTGGTCGGCCTGGGCGTGGCCGAGCTGTCGGTCAGCGCGCCGCAGATCGGCGAGATCAAGGCGCAGGTGCGCCAGCTCGATGCCACCGCCTGCCGCCGCTTCAGCCAAGGCCTGCTGGGCTTGTCCAGCGCCGCCGCGGTGCGCCAGGCCTGCCGCGACTTCACCGCCCAGTCCCACGCCCAACCGGCCGCCGCCGCGGCCCTACAACAATAATCGGAGCGCACCATGTACCAGCACTTCATCCAGGGCCTGCAACGGCTCGGCCGCGCCTTGATGCTGCCCATCGCCATCCTGCCCATCGCCGGCCTGCTGCTGCGCCTGGGCGACACCGACCTGCTCGACATCGCCCTGGTGCACGACGCAGGGCAAGCGATCTTCGCCAACCTGGCGCTGATCTTCGCCGTCGGCATCGCCGTGGGCTTCGCCCGCGACAACAACGGCACCGCCGGCCTGGCCGGGGCCATCGGCTACCTGGTGCTGGTGGCGACGCTGAAGGTGATCGATGCGAAGATCGACATGGGCATGCTCGCCGGGATCATCTGCGGTCTGCTCGGCGGTGGCCTGTACAACCGCTTCAAGGACATCCAGCTGCCGGACTACCTGGCGTTCTTCGGCGGCCGGCGCTTCGTGCCGATTGCCACCGGGGTGTCGGCGGTGTTCCTCGGGCTGCTGTTCGGACTTATCTGGCCACCGATCCAGCATGGCATCAACGACCTTGGCCAACTGATGCTGGAGAGCGGCAGCATCGGCGCGTTCTTCTTCGGTGTGCTCAACCGCCTGCTGATCATCACCGGCCTGCACCACATCCTCAACAACCTGGTGTGGTTCGTCTTCGGCAGCTTCCAGGCGGCCAGCGGCCAGGTGGTGACCGGCGACCTGGCGCGCTTCTTCGCCGGTGACCCGAACGCCGGGCAGTTCATGGCCGGCATGTTCCCGGTGATGATCTTCGGCCTGCCCGCCGCGTGCCTGGCCATGTACCGCCACGCCCTGCCGGCCCGGCGCAAGCTGATCGGTGGCGTGCTGTTGTCGATGGCACTGACCTCGGCGCTGACCGGGGTGACCGAGCCAATCGAGTTCGCCTTCATGTTCCTCGCGCCGCTGCTGTACCTGATCCACGCGCTGCTCACCGGAGTGTCCATGGCGGTCTGCGACCTGCTGGGCATCCGCCTGGGCTTCACCTTCTCCGGCGGCGCCATCGACATGGCCCTGGGCTGGGGGCGCTCCAGCAATGGTTGGCTGGTGTTCCCTGTAGGCCTGCTGTATGCGGTGGTCTACTACTTCGTGTTCGACTTCTGTATCCGCCGCTTCGACCTCAAGACACCAGGGCGCGAGGAACAACCCGGCAACGAAGCGGCGGCCGACGTGGAGGTGCCCAGGGCCCGGCGCTATATCGACGCACTGGGCGGCGCCGCCAACCTGCAAGGGGTGGACGCCTGCACCACGCGCCTGCGCCTGGTACTGGCCGATCGCGGCCTGGCCCAGGACCAGGCCTTGAAAGCCCTCGGCGCCATGGCGGTGGTACGGCCTGGCAGCGGCGGCAGCCTCCAAGTGGTGGTGGGGCCGATGGCTGATGCGCTGGCCGATGAGATCCGTGGTGAGCTACCCCATGCGCGGGTGACGGCACCGGTAGCCGAGAAGGCCGCCGTGGTCACCGAGACAGTCGTCGTGGATGAATGGCTGCAGGCCCTGGGCGGGCGCGACAATCTGCTGGAAGCGCAGTGCGTGGCCTCGAGCCGGGTGCGGGTGCAAGTCAGGGATGAGAGCAAGGTGGCACAGGATCACCTGGCCGCCTTGGGATGCCTGGGAGTGAGTCCGCAGGCGGGTGGCGTGTGGCATCTGCTGGTAGGTGGCAAGGCGCCTGCGCTGGGCGCCGCCTTGCAAGGCTGAAAAGCATCGCGGGGCAAGTCGCATCGGCGCACCGCCGCTCCCACGATTTTGCTTCGTGAGAGCGGCGGTGCGCCGATGCGACTTGCCCCGCGATGTCATTCAACGCTTTCCTAGAAATCGGCCAGCGGCCAGACCTCATAGGCAGGTGTTTCATACGGGTGGCTCTGCTTGAGCGCAGCGACCACCTGGGCGATCAGCGCATCAGCCACCACCAGCTCCACCTTCCACTCCTCAACCACCTCGACCTGACCGGTCTGCCCGAGGTACGGCTGGCTGCCGTGCAACGGGCGGAACTGGCCCTGGCCGAGGGTCTGCCAGGCGCAGTGGTCATAGTCGCCAATGCGCCCGCCTCCAGCGGCGAACACGGCGGCCTTGACCACTTCGACATGGCTGTCGGGGACGAAGAAGGCGAGCTTGTACACGCCTTAGTTCACCCACACCCGCGCGTTGCGGAACATGCGCATCAGGGCTGCGTCTTCCTGCCACTCATCCGGGCGCCAGGAGTTCTGCACGGCGCGGAACATACGCTCCGGGTGCGGCATCATGATGGTCACTCGGCCGTCGCGGCTGGTCAGGCCGGTGATCCCGCGCGGCGAGCCGTTCGGGTTGGCCGGGTAGGCTTCGGTGACCTTGCCGTGGTTGTCGACGTAGCGCAGGGCCACGCAACCGGACAGGTCGGCTTCCAGCAGTGCCTCTTCGCTGGCGAATTCGGCATGGCCTTCACCGTGGGCGATGGCGATCGGCATGCGCGAACCAGCCATGCCCTGCAGGAAGATCGAGTTGGACTTCTGCACCTCGACCATGGCCACACGGGCTTCGAACTGCTCCGAGCGGTTGCGCACGAAGTGCGGCCAGTACTCGGTGCCCGGGATCAGCTCGTGCAGGTTGGACATCATCTGGCAACCGTTGCACACGCCCAGGGCGAAGCTGTCGGTACGCTCGAAGAAGGCCTGGAAGGCATCGCGGGCACGGGCGTTGAACAGCGCCGACTTGGCCCAACCCTCACCGGCACCGAGCACGTCGCCGTAGGAGAAGCCGCCGCAGGCCACCAGGCCCTTGAACGCTTCGAAATCGACACGACCAGACAGGATGTCGCTCATGTGCACGTCGACGGCGGCGAAGCCGGCGCGGTCGAAGGCCGCGGCCATCTCGACCTGGCCGTTGACGCCCTGCTCGCGCAGGATCGCCACTTGCGGGCGCACGCCTTTCTTGATGTACGGGGCGGCGATGTCTTCGTTGACGTCATAGCCGAGCTTGACCGAGAGGCCTGGGTTGTCTTCCTCGAGCAGCGCGTCGAACTCCTGGTCGGCGCAGTCGGCGTTGTCGCGCAGGCGCTGGACCTGGTAGCTGGTCTCGGCCCACTGGCGCTGCAGCAGGCGACGGTCGCCCTTGAACAGCTCTTCGCCTTCGAACTTGATCAGTACTTCACCGTTGTTGATCGGCTGGCCGATCACCGCGACGCAATCCTCGCCCAGGCCTGCGGCGCTGAACTGCGCCAGCACATCCGGCGTGGCGTCCTGACGGACCTGGATCACCGCGCCCAGTTCTTCGTTGAAGAGGATGGCCGCGACTTTCTCGCGCTTGCTGGTCAGGGTGCCCAGCTCCACATCCAGGCCGCAGTGGCCGGCGAAGGCCATCTCCAGCACGGTGGTCAGCAGGCCACCGTCGGAACGGTCGTGGTAGGCCAGCAGGTGGCCGTCTTCGTTGAGGCCCTGGATCACCGCGAAGAACGCCTTGAGGTCCTCGGCGTCGTCGACGTCCGGCGCCTGGGCAGCCAGCTTGCCGTGGGTCTGCGCCAGGATCGAGGCGCCCATGCGGTTCTTGCCGCGGCCCAGGTCGATCAGGATCAGGTCGGTCTCGCCCTTGTCCATGCGCAGCTGCGGGGTCAGGGTCTTGCGGATATCGGTGACCGGGGCGAAGCCGGTGATGATCAGCGACATCGGCGAGGTAACGCTCTTCTGCTCGCCGGCTTCGCTCCACTGGGTCTTCATCGACATCGAGTCTTTACCGACCGGGATGGTGATGCCCAGTTCCGGGCACAGCTCCATGCCGACGGCCTTGACGGTGTCGTACAGGCGGGCGTCTTCGCCCGGGTGGCCGGCGGCGGACATCCAGTTGGCCGACAGTTTGATGTCGGACAGCTTCTCGATGCGCGAGGCAGCCAGGTTGGTCAGGGTTTCGCCGATTGCCATGCGCCCGGACGCCGGGGCGTCGAGCAGGGCCAGCGGGGTACGCTCGCCCATGGCCATGGCTTCGCCGGTGTAGACGTCGAAGCTGGTGGCGGTGACGGCGCAGTCGGCCACCGGTACCTGCCACGGGCCGACCATCTGGTCGCGGGCCACGAGGCCGGTGATGGTGCGGTCGCCGATGGTGATCAGGAAGCTCTTGCTGGCCACGGCCGGGTGACGCAGCACGCGCTCGACCGAGTCGGTCAGGTCCAGCGTGCTCGGATCGAACTCATCGCCCAGCTCCGCTTCGCGAGTGACCGAACGGTGCATGCGCGGCGGCTTGCCCAGCAGCACGTCCAGCGGCATGTCCACCGGGGTGTTGTCGAAGTGGCTGTCGGTAACGGTCAGGTGTTGCTCTTCGGTGGCCTCGCCGACCACTGCGAACGGGCAACGCTCGCGCTCGCAGATGGCCTGGAAGCGCTCGAAGTCCTCGGCGCTGACGGCCAGCACGTAGCGCTCCTGCGATTCGTTGGACCAGATTTCGTGCGGGGCCATGCCCGGCTCGTCGTTGGGCACGTTGCGCAGCTCGAAGCGACCACCACGGCCACCGTCGTTGACCAGCTCGGGGAAGGCGTTGGAAATGCCGCCGGCGCCGACGTCGTGGATAAAGGCGATGGGGTTCTTGTCACCCAGCTGCCAGCAGCGGTCGATGACCTCCTGGCAACGACGCTCCATTTCCGGGTTCTCGCGCTGCACCGAGGCGAAGTCCAGGTCGGCGGAGCTGGCGCCGGTGGCAACCGACGAAGCGGCGCCGCCACCCAGGCCGATCAGCATGGCCGGGCCGCCAAGCACGATCAGCTTGGCGCCGACGGTGATCTCGCCCTTCTGCACGTGGTCTTCACGGATGTTGCCCATGCCGCCGGCCAGCATGATCGGCTTGTGGTAGCCACGGACTTCCTCGCCGTGCGGGGTGTTGATGCCCTGCTCGAAGGTACGGAAGTAGCCGGTCAGGGCCGGGCGACCGAATTCGTTGTTGAACGCGGCGCCGCCCAGCGGGCCTTCGATCATGATGTCGAGGGCGTCGACGATGCGCTCGGGCTTGCCGTACGGCTTTTCCCAAGGCTGCTCGAAACCGGGGATGCGCAGGTTGGAGACGGTGAAACCGGTCAGGCCGGCCTTGGGCTTGGCACCACGGCCGGTGGCGCCTTCGTCGCGGATTTCGCCGCCGGAGCCGGTGGAGGCGCCGGAGAACGGGGCGATGGCGGTCGGGTGGTTGTGCGTCTCGACCTTCATCAGGATGTGCACCGGCTCCTGTACCGCGCCGTACTGGCGGGTCTCAGGGTTCGGGAAGAAGCGCCCGGCCACCGAACCGACGATCACCGAGGCGTTGTCCTTGTAGGCCGACAGCACGCCTTCGTTGTGCATCTGGTAGGTGTTCTTGATCATGCCGAACAGGCTCTTCTCTTGCGCCTGGCCGTCGATGTCCCAGCTGGCGTTGAAGATCTTGTGGCGGCAGTGCTCGGAGTTGGCCTGGGCGAACATCATCAGTTCGATGTCGTTCGGGTTGCGCGCAAGGCCCTGGAAGGCGGCGACCAGGTAGTCGATCTCGTCTTCGGCCAGGGCCAGGCCCAGGTCGATGTTGGCCTGGGCCAGGGCGGCGCGGCCACCGGCCAGGATGTCGACCGAGGTCATCGGCTTGGGCTGGGCGTGGCTGAACAGGTCGGCGGCGTCTTCCAGCTTGCCCAGCACGCGCTGGGTCATGCGGTCGTGCAGCTCGGCGGCGATGGCCTGGGCGTCGGCGTCATTGATGTTGCCGGCGACGTAGTAGGCGATGCCGCGCTCCAGGCGCTGGATCGACTGCAGGCCGCAGTTGTGGGCGATGTCGCTGGCCTTGGATGCCCAGGGCGAGATGGTGCCCAGGCGCGGCACGACCAGGAACAGGCGGCCGCTCGGCTCCTGTACCGGCACGCTCGGGCCGTACTTGAGCAGACGGCCCAGCACCTGCTGCTGGTCGGCGGTCAGCTCGCCGTCGACGTCGGCGAAGTGGGCGAATTCGGCATACAAACCAGTAACAGCGGGGACTTTCTGGCTCAGTTGCTCGAGTAATTTACCGTGGCGAAAGGCAGAAAGGGCAGGAGCGCCGCGCAGGATCAACATCGTCGGGACAGCCTCAGGAAGGGGTGTGCTTAGAGGCCGTGCATTCTAGCCTAATTCGCAGGCTTTCGGCACCCGCTCTAAGCCAATGCTGCCGGGCGGTGGAACCGGACTTGCGGGTCAAAAAAATCGCGGGTATTTCATCGTGGGAGCGGGCTTGCCCCGCGATGACACCTACCGGCAAAGAGACTGCCTGAGCGGGCGAATCGCGGGGCAAGCCCGCTCCCACGACCTGCTCCGCCCTGTCGCAGGCACAGTGACGTGCTAGCAGACCTGCCAACCATTGTCGAGATATGGCGCCGGCAGTCCTTTGCGTATACTGCACCCTATGTTCGCCCACACTGCTTTGCGCCAGCGTTGCGCCAAATGGCTCTTCGCAACCGGACTCTTCCTGATGCTCGGTGCCTGCGTTGAAAAACCCAGCACCCTCGAGCGCGTCAAGGAGGATGGCGTATTGCGCGTGATTACCCGCAACAGCCCGGCGACCTACTTCCAGGACCGCAACGGCGAAACCGGTTTCGAGTACGAACTGGTCAAGCGCTTCGCCGATGACCTGGGGGTGAAGCTCGAGATCGAGACCGCCGACAACCTTGACCAATTGTTCGACCAACTGGGCAAGCCCTCCGGCCCGGTACTGGCCGCCGCCGGCCTGGTCAGCAGCGAGCGCCGCGCCAGCCAGGCGAAGTTCTCCCACCCGTATCTCGAGGTGACCCCGCAGGTCATCTACCGCAACGGCCGCTCGCGCCCCACCAATGCCAAGGGCCTGGTGGGCAAAAAGATCATGGTGCTCAAGGGCAGCAGCCACGCCGACCAGCTGGCCGAGCTGAAAAAGCAGAATCCGGGGCTGGAATACGAAGAATCCGACGCCGTCGAAGTGGTCGACCTGCTGCGCATGGTCGACGAAGGCCAGATCGACCTGACCCTGGTCGACTCCAACGAACTGGCCATGAACCAGGTCTACTTCCCCAACGTGCGCGTGGCCTTCGACCTGGGCGACACCCGTGACCAGCGCTGGGCGGTGGCCGCCGGCGAAGACAACAGCCTGCTCAACGAGATCAACGAGTTTCTCGACAAGTCGCAGAAGAACGGCACGCTTCAACGCCTGAAGGACCGTTACTACGGCCATGTCGATGTGCTGGGCTACGTCGGTGCCTACACCTTCGCCCAGCACCTGCAGCAACGCCTGCCCAAGTACGAGAAACACTTCAAGACCAGCTCCAAGGTCGAACAGGTGGACTGGCGGCTGCTGGCCGCGATCGGCTACCAGGAATCGATGTGGCAGCCGGAAGTCACCTCCAAGACCGGTGTGCGCGGCCTGATGATGCTGACCCAGCGCACCGCCCAGGCCATGGGCGTGTCCAACCGCCTGGACCCCCGGCAGAGCATCCAGGGCGGCGCCAAGTACTTCATGCTGGTCAAGGACCAGCTCGACGACAGCATCAAGGAGCCGGACCGCACCTGGTTCGCCCTGGCGGCCTACAACGTTGGCAGCGGCCACCTCGAAGACGCCCGCACCCTGGCCAGGCGCGAAGGCCTGAACCCGAACAAGTGGCTGGACGTGAAGAAGATGCTGCCGCGCCTGTCGCAGAAGCAGTGGTACAGCAAGACCAAGTACGGTTATGCCCGGGGCGGCGAGCCGGTGCATTTCGTCGCCAACATCCGTCGTTACTACGACATCCTCACCTGGGTCACGCAGCCGCAGCTCGAAGGCCAGGTGGCCGAGGGCAACCTGCATGTGCCGGCGGTGAACAAGGACAAGCCAGCGGAGCAAGCGGCGCCGATGTGAGTCTTCAAGGCCACTTCACCGGCAAGCCAGCTCCCCCAATCGCCCTTCTAAAGCCGAGCGCCATCCTGTGGGAGCTGGCTTGCCAGCGATGAGGCCGGCGCGGGTTAGCCCTTGGCCCGCCGAGCCTTGAAAAACTCGCTGAGGATCGCGCCACATTCCTCGGCCAGCACTCCCCCCTCGTACATCACCCGATGGTTGAGAAAACCCTGGGTGAAGAACTGCCCCTGGCTCTGCACGATCCCCGCCTTGGGCTCTAGCGCCCCATACACCACCCGCGCCACCCGCGAATGGACGATCAGCCCCGCGCACATGCTGCACGGTTCCAGCGTCACGTACAGGGTGCTGCCCGGCAGGCGGTAGTTGCTGGCGGACTTGGCCGCAGCGCGGATCGCCACCATCTCGGCGTGGGCGCTGGGGTCGCTGTCGAGGATCGGCCGGTTGAAGCCCTGGCCGAGCACCTGGCCGTGCTGCACCAGCACCGCCCCCACCGGCACCTCGCCCAGGGCCGCGCCCTGGGCCGCCAGTTCGAGGGCCAGGCGCATGAATTCCTGATCGCGGCTGCGATCGATGATCTGCGGACGCATCAGACCACCGCTATCGCGGCCATCAGGCCGGTTTCCATGTGGTCGATGACATGGCAGTGGAACATCCAGGTGCCCGGGTTATCCGCCACCAGCGCCACCTGCGCCCGCTCGTTCTTGCCCAGCAGGTAGGTATCGGTGAACCACGGCTCGACGATCTTACGCCGATTGGAGGCGATCACCTTGAAACTCATGCCGTGCAGGTGGATCGGGTGCTGGTACTGGGTCATGTTCTTCAGCTCGAGGATATAGCTCTTGCCCTTCTGCAGCGTAGCGATGGGCCGGTCGGCGCAAGTCTTGTCGGTGATGTCCCAGGCTTGGCCGTTGATCTGCCACAGGCTCGGCGGCTTGCCGTTCTCGGTGTTCACCGAAACCTTGCCGACCCATTCGAAATTGAAGTTGAGCTTCTCGGCGTTCTCCAGGTCCGGCTCGGCAACCGGGTTCGGCGGCAGCGCCTTGGGCCAGTCGCCTGGAGCGTCGCTGCTGGCCACCGAGCGCAAGGTACCCAGGCGCACGAAGCCGTCACGCAACGAGACCTCCTCGCCCGCCTCGGGAATGCGGATCGCCAGGCAGATGCGCATGCCGGGGCCAAGCCAGTATTCCTCGTCTAGCGGGCGCGGGGTGATCGGGTTGCCATCGAGGGCGTAGATCATCGCCTCGCAGTTGCCCTTGAGGTTCAAGCGATAGGTCCAGGTGTTGTCCAGGTTCAACAGACGCACCCGCACCACCTGTCCGGCCGGCAGCTCCGTAACCGACTCGGCCTGGCCATTGATAGTGATCAGCCGCCCGGCCGTGCCGTTGCGTGCCGCCTCGCGAGGGATGCTGAACGGCAACCAGGCGCCCTGCTCGTCCACGTGCCAGTTCTTCAGGCTCAGCGTGCGTTCGTGCTTGAAACCGGTCGGCTCGCGCTCTTCGACGATCAGTGGGCCAACCAGCCCGCGCCCCAGCTCCTCGGAGCTGCTTACATGGGGGTGGTACCAGTAACTGCCGGCATCCGGCACACGGAACTTGTAGTCGAAATATTCACCGGGCTTGACCGGCAACTGCGACACGTACGGCACGCCGTCCATTTCCAGCGGCAGGCGGATGCCATGCCAGTGAATGGTGGTTTCCACCGGCAAGTGGTTGATGAAGCGCACCCGCAGCCACGTACCCTGGCGCACCCGCAGCTCGGTCCCCGGCGCCGACGGGCCGAAGGCCCAGGCCTCGGTCTTGAACCCCGGCACCAGCTCGACGTCCAGCGGTGCGGCGATCAGCTCGTAGTCGTGCCCAGCGTTGTCGTCATCGACCTTGCCCAGCCAGTAACGCGCCGCGCCACCGGCGCCCAGGCCTACCACCACAAGGCCGGTCAGGCCCTTGAGCATTTGTCGACGGGTAAAGGACATCGGTGCGGGTACCTCGTTTCTGCGCGATCAAGCTGCCAGCAGGGCTGGCGATGAAGGGCGAATACGATACACCTGCATTTGCGAAATATTAAGTGAAGTCTTGTCGCAGGGCTGTTCGTTGCCGAAGCGATGGGGCGGTACACCTGCAGGAGTCGCTGGCCTGCTTCGCGAGCAAGCCCTACACGCCTTCCCGCTTACCAGCGCGAGACCTGAGCCTCCCCCCAGATACGACAAGGGCGCCTTGCGGCGCCCTTGTGGCTCAACTCATTCCCACTCGATAGTGGCCGGCGGCTTGCTCGACACGTCGTAGGTGACGCGGGAGATGCCGTCGATTTCGTTGATGATACGGCCGCTGACGGTTTCCAGCAGTTCGTACGGCAGGTGCGCCCAGCGCGCGGTCATGAAGTCCACGGTCTCGACGGCACGCAGGGCCACGACCCAGGCGTAGCGACGGCCGTCGCCGACGACGCCGACCGACTTGACCGGCTGGAACACCACGAACGCCTGGCTGGTCTTGTGGTACCAGTCGGCCTTGCGCAGTTCTTCGATGAAGATGTGGTCGGCGCGACGCAGGATGTCGGCGTATTCCTTCTTCACTTCACCGAGGATGCGCACGCCCAGGCCCGGGCCCGGGAACGGGTGGCGGTAGACCATGTCGTACGGCAGGCCCAGCTCCAGGCCGATCTTGCGCACTTCGTCCTTGAACAGCTCACGCAGGGGCTCGACCAGCTTGAGGTTCATTTCCTCCGGCAGGCCGCCGACGTTGTGGTGCGACTTGATCACGTGGGCCTTGCCGCTCTTGGCGCCGGCCGACTCGATCACGTCGGGGTAGATGGTGCCCTGGGCAAGGAACTGGATGTTCTCCAGCTTGCTGGCCTCGGCATCGAACACGTCGATGAAGGTGCGGCCGATGATCTTGCGCTTCTTCTCAGGGTCCGCTTCGCCTTCCAGATTGTCGAGGAACTGCTTCTCGGCATCGGCGCGGATCACCTTGACGCCCATGTTCTCCTTGAACATGGCCATCACCTGGTCGCCTTCGTGCAGGCGCAGCAGGCCGTTGTCGACGAACACGCAGGTCAGCTGGTCGCCGATGGCGCGGTGCAGCAGCGCGGCAACAACCGAGCTGTCGACGCCGCCGGACAGGCCCAGCAGGACGTTGGCCGAACCGACCTGTGCACGGACCTGGGCGATGGCGTCCTCGACGATGTTCGAGGCAGTCCACAGCGCTTCACAGCCGCATATGTCCTGGACGAAGCGCGACAGGATGCGACCGCCTTGCTTGGTGTGGGTCACTTCCGGGTGGAACTGCACGCCGTAGTAGCCCAGGGCATCGTCGTACATGCCGGCGATCGGGCAGCTCGGAGTGCTGGCCAGCACGCTGAAGTTGCCTGGCATCTGGGTGACCTTGTCGCCGTGGCTCATCCACACGTCCAGGCCCAGCACGCCGTCATCGTCGACATGGTCTTCGATGCCGTCGAGCAGGCGGCTCTTACCGACCACGTCGACGCGGGCGTAACCGAACTCGCGCAGGTCGGAACCTTCGACCTTGCCGCCCATCTGCTCGGCCATGGTCTGCATGCCGTAGCAGATGCCCAGCACGGGTACTTTCAGGTCGAACACGGCCTGCGGCGCGCGTGGGCTGTTGGCTTCGTGGACCGACTCGGGGCCACCGGCCAGGATGATGCCGCGCGGGTTGAATTCGCGGATCGCTTCATCGTCCATGTCGAACGGGTGCAGCTCGCAATACACACCGATCTCGCGCACGCGGCGGGCGATCAGCTGGGTGTACTGGGAACCGAAATCGAGGATCAGGATACGGTGAGCGTGAATGTCGAGGGCCATGACTCAATCTCGTCAGTGGAAATCGGAAACGACGCGGGGCTGTGTATGACAGCCCCGTTCGGTAATTGCTGGAAGCCTCAGCCTACGCGGTAGTTAGGGGCTTCTTTGGTGATCTGCACGTCATGCACGTGGGACTCGGCCATGCCGGCACCGGTGATGCGCACGAACTCCGGCTTGGTACGCATCTCTTCGATGGTCGCGCTGCCGGTGTAGCCCATGGACGAACGCAGGCCGCCCATCAGCTGGTGGATGATCGCGGCCAGGGCGCCCTTGTACGGCACGCGGCCTTCGATACCTTCCGGCACCAGCTTCTCGGCGCCGGCCGAGGAGTCCTGGAAGTAACGGTCGGACGAGCCTTGCGCCTGTGCCATGGCACCCAGCGAGCCCATGCCGCGGTAGGCCTTGTAGGAACGGCCCTGGAACAGTTCGACTTCGCCCGGCGCTTCTTCGGTACCGGCGAACATCGAGCCCATCATCACGCAGGACGCACCGGCGACGATGGCCTTGGACAGGTCACCCGAGAAACGGATGCCGCCGTCGGCGATCAGTGGCACGCCAGTGCCTTCCAGTGCGGCGGCGACGTTGGCGATGGCGCTGATCTGCGGCACGCCGACACCGGCGACGATACGGGTGGTGCAGATCGAGCCTGGGCCGATACCGACCTTGACCGCGTCGGCGCCGGCTTCTGCCAGGGCCTTGGCGGCGGCGCCGGTGGCGATGTTGCCGCCGATCACCTGCACTTGCGGGTAGGTTTCTTTCACCCAACGCACGCGGTCGATCACGCCTTTGGAGTGACCGTGGGCGGTGTCGACCACCACCACGTCAACGCCGGCGGCTACCAGGGCGGCAACACGCTCGCCGGTGTCCTTGCCGGTACCGACCGCGGCGCCGACGCGCAGGCGACCCTGGTCGTCCTTGCTGGCCAGCGGGTAGGCCTTGGCCTTCTCGATGTCCTTGACGGTCATCATGCCCTTGAGGGCGAACTTGTCGTCGACGATCAGGACTTTTTCCAGGCGGTGCTTGTGCAGCAGCTCGCGGACTTCGTTCTTGTCGGCGCCTTCGCGGACGGTGACCAGACGCTCTTTGGGGGTCATCACGTCGCGGACCTTGGCGTCCAGGCGGGTTTCGAAGCGCACGTCGCGGGAGGTGACGATGCCGACCAGGTCACCGTTTTCCAGCACCGGAACACCGGAGATGTTGTTCAGGCGGGTCAGGTCGAACAGGTCGCGCACGGTGGCGTCGGCGTCGATGGTGATCGGGTCCTTGACCACGCCAGCCTCGAACTTCTTGACCTTGCGTACTTCGCCGGCCTGCTGCTCGATGGTCATGTTCTTGTGGATGATGCCGATGCCGCCTTCCTGGGCCATGGCGATGGCCAGGCGCGCTTCGGTCACGGTATCCATGGCGGCGGAGACCAGGGGAATGTTCAGCTCGATGCCACGAGTCAAACGGGTCTTGAGACTGACTTCATTGGGCAGTACCTCGGAGTAGCCAGGTACAAGGAGGATATCGTCGAAGGTCAGGGCTTCTTGGCTGATACGCAGCATCGCGGGGGCTCCCGGGAGGGAAAAATGGAAGCGCGCCATTATACCCATCCATGGCGCGCCGCTCAATGCAAAATAAGGGCCTTCGGTCAGCCTTGCGGCAGTTTTACCTGCACCACCGCCACCGGCTGGTCCAGCCAGTCGGCGAAGCTGTCGAGGAAGGCCTGGGTAAACCCGGCCTCGCCCCAGTTATTGAAGATGAACCCCAGGTTGGAAAAGGCACACGGCTGCAAATAGAGAAAGCCATTGATGTCGTCTTCGAAGCCGCACAACGGGCAGGTGAAGTTATCGCTCACCCCCGGCATCCACTCCTCCAGGCTCTCGAACAGCGGCTCGCCGACCTCGCGCCGGCACTCCGGGCAACCGGCTTCTTCGAGAAAACCGTCGGTGGGGGTGTAGATGCAGCGCTTGAGCATCACTTCCAGGCCGTTGACCTGCTCGCCGAACGGCAACCTCTCGGGATGCAGGGCCACCTTGCGCGCCCCCTCCGCCAGGGCATGGCCCATGCGGTTGCCGGTGCGCCCACAGGTGCTCAACTGTTCCTCGACGATTTTTTCGCGCACCAGCCAACGCAGGATGGCGCGGGCGCGCGCCTCATGGACGGGCACGGTGGACAGTTTGGGGACGATGATGCTCTGGGTATTCATGCGTGAGGCGGGCCTGGGGACTGCGGTAATGGCGCAATTCTAGCGCCTGCTCAGGCGCTCAGGTAGCGACCGATCAACGCCAGGCCGCTGGCCAGGACCAACCAGGTGACCAGGCGGATGAAGGCCTCGCGGGACAGTTTCAAGGTCAGTCGCCGCCCCAGCCAGGTGCCGACGAACATCACCGGCAGCAGGCAGGCGGCGAGCAGCAGCAAGCTGCTATCGGCATACACCCCGGCGATCAGGAACAGCGACAGGCGCACCACCGTGCTGCAACTGATCAGGGCGACCTGGGTCGCACGCACCTGTTCCTTGGCCTCCAGGCGGGCGCTGAGGTAGATCGCGTAGAGGAATCCACCACTGCCGAACAAGGCGCCGAACAATCCGCCCACCGTGCCCATGGGCACCGCCCAGGCGCCCGACAGGCTAGCCGGGCGCACCTTGACCGCCAGGCCATAGACCGCATAGGCGGTCACGAAGATGCCCATCAGCAACAGCAGCAGATCGGACTTGAGCCGTAGCAGGAACACCACGCCCAGGGTGCAACCCACGGCCATGAACGGCAGCAGGCGCAGCAACTCGCCGCGCACCACATCGCGCCGCGAAGGCAGCAGGTTGCCGAAGGCGGCGACGAAGTCCAGCAGCACCAGCAGCGGGATGATCCGTGACAACGGCATGAAATGGATCAGCACGGGGCCGGCGACCAGCGCGGTGCCAAAACCGGCGATGCCGAAGACGATGTAGGCCACCCCCACTCCCAGCAGGATGGGCAGCCAGTCGGACGTGGAAAACGACAATTGAGCGAGCATCGCGGCAGTTCCTAGGAAGTCCACTGAAGATTAGCCAGCCACAAGCCATGCCGACTAATATGTCTTTTCGCCGCAAGATATCTCGAAAAGGCATGACATGACCTCTATCCGCCAACTGCGCTACTTCGTCGAAATCGCCGAGGTCGGCAGCTTCAGCGCCGCCGCCGAGCGGTTGTACATTGCCCAGTCGGCCCTCAGCCGGCAGATCAAGGAGCTTGAGCTTCAGCTGGGCACCGCCCTGTTCGAACGCACTGCGCGCCTGCCACGCCTGACCGTGGCCGGTCAGGCCTTTCTCGAGCGCGCCCGCCATCTGCTGGCCGACCTGGACAAGGCCGAGCGCCTGGCCCGGGAAATCGGCCAGGGCCTGCGCGGCAGCCTGCGGCTGAACCACTCCAGCACCGTGCCGCTGACCGGCCAGCTGCTGCAGCGCCTCGGCGGCTACCTCAAGGACAACCCCGGCGTTTCCCTGGAGATCGCTCAGCAATCGTCGGAGGCGCAACTGGAGGACATCGCCGAAGGCCGCCTGGAGATCGGCCTGTTGCGCCTGCCGGTGCTACGCCAGCATGAGGGCGTTGAGCTGCATGCGTTGTTCGATGAGCCCCTGCTGCTGGCTGTGGCGGCGAACCACCCACTGGCCGCGGCAGCCAGTGTTCGGTTGGGGCACCTGCGCGAGGAGCGCTTCATTTCCATACCCCACCGCCAGCGCGGCGGGCTGAGCTACCTGTCGGCGTCGTTATGCATGAACGAAGGGTTCTTTCCCCGGGCGGCGCAGGTGGTGTCGCGCAAGACCACCCAGCTGCAACTGATCCAGGCCGGGTTCGGTGTGGCGTTGCTGCCCCTGAGCATGCGCGAGATCGCCCCGCCCTCTGTCACCTTCGTGCCGCTGGCCGAGGCTTGCCAGAGCACCGTGGCCCTGGCCTGCCGACGCGACGCAGCAGCGCTGTCGAGAAAGCTGCTGGACAGCCTGCGCTCGCCACAGGGCGATCAGGGCATGTAGCGCTCCACCAGCGCAAAGACGATCGCCGCGGTCTCGGCATCCAGCACACCGTCATAGTTGCCTGGCCTGAAATGCAGCTGGAACGCCCTGAGCAACGCGCGCACCTGGGCCGGATCGGGGCGGGTCGGGAAGCTGTAACCGTAGGTACGCAGCTTGTCGAGGACGACCTTGAGCTGCGGCAGGCAACCCGCGAACCGCTGCTCGTAGTGCGCCTTGCGCGCCTCGTCATACCAGGCGCCGATACCGGCCTGGTGCAGGGCCTGCCAGGGAAAAGCGGCGCCCGGGTCGCTCTTGCGGCCAATGGCGATGTCGCTATGGCCGACCACCTGGGTCGGCGTGATCTCCGGATAGCGCTGCAGGATCGCCTGGCCCAGCTGGATCAAGGCTTCTACCTGCTGGGGGTGATAGGACGGGAACATGAACTGGCCGTTGCTCACCGACGCCTGGTTGACGATCTCGATGCCGATCGACGTATCGTTCAGGTTGCTGCGTCCTGCCCAGCCGCTGACCCCCGCATGCCAGGCGCGCTCGTTCTCGTCAACGAGGTTGAAGGTGCGCATCGCATCAAAACCTGCACTCGCGAAGCTCGGATCGGACGGGTCGGGCACCAGGTAGTGGGCGCTGACCTGGGTACCGTTGACCAGCGCATTGATCGAGCCGTTGAAATTGATGGCTGTGTAATGCAGCACCAGGAATCGCACCCGTCGGTTGAAAGCCTTGGAGCGGTAAGTGTGGGCGTCTATGGGATACATGGCGAATCTCCTCATGGAATCAAGCGCCCAGACTGCATCGCCGGGTGTCGGGGCCGGCAGCCGGAAATACTCCCAAGGTTGGGCGTACCAGCAGCCGGCACAGTGCATCCGCGCGACGGCTCCTTTATGATGCCGCCATGATCAGAGACCCTTTCGAACGACTCGGCCTGGACCGCGAGGTCCTCACCGTCAGCCAGCTCAACGGCCGCGCCCGCGTGCTGCTTGAGGACGTGTTCCGCAGCGTCTGGGTGGAAGGCGAGATTTCCAACCTCGCCCGCCCGGCCTCCGGCCATATGTACTTCACCCTCAAGGACAGCGGCGCGCAGATCCGCTGCGCGCTGTTCCGGCAGAACGCCGCCCGGGTGCGCCAGGCCCTGCGCGACGGCCTGGCGGTACGGGTGCGCGGCAAGGTCTCGCTGTTCGAAGGGCGTGGCGACTACCAGCTGATCCTCGATACGGTCGAGCCGGCCGGCGACGGTGCCCTGCGCCTGGCGTTCGAGGCGCTGAAGGAAAAGCTCGGCGCCGAGGGGCTGTTCAGCACCGAACGCAAGAAGCCGCTACCGGCGCACCCGCAACGCATCGGCATCATCACCTCGCCCACCGGCGCGGTGATCCGCGACATCATCAGCGTGTTCGGCCGCCGTGCGCCGCAGGTCGAGTTGAACCTGATCCCCACCACGGTGCAGGGCCGCGAGGCGATCAACCAGATCGTCCGCGCCCTGCAGATGGCCGATCGGCAAGGCTTCGACGCGCTGATCCTGGCCCGTGGCGGCGGCTCGCTGGAAGACCTCTGGTGCTTCAACGAAGAGGCCGTGGCCCGCGCCGTGGCCGCCTGCGTCACGCCCATCGTCAGCGCCGTGGGCCATGAGACCGACGTGTCGATCAGCGACTTCGTCGCCGATGTACGCGCACCCACGCCGTCGGCCGCCGCCGAGCTGCTCGCCCCCGACAGCAGCGGCCTGCAGCAGCGCCTCGACAGCCTGCAACGGCGCCTGCTGCTGCGCATGCAGAACCGCCTGGCCCACGACCGCCTGCGCCTCGACGGGCTGGCCCGACGCCTGCGCCACCCCGGCGAACGCCTGCGCCAGCAGGCCCAGCGCCTGGACGACCTGGACATGCGCCTGCGTCGCGCCTTCATGCTCGACATGAACCAGCGCCAGCAACGCCTCGGCCGCCTCGACACGCGCCTGGCCGCGCAACATCCAGGACGCAGCCTGAAACTGCTCAAGCAGCGCCTGGACAGCCTCGCCGAGCGCCTGCCGCGGGCCATGCGCGAGGTGCTCAAGGACCGCCGCCAGCGCTTCCAGGCACAACTACAGACCCTGCAGGTGGTCAGCCCGCTGGCCACCCTCGCCCGCGGCTACAGCATCCTCCTGGATGAGCGCGGCCAGGCCATCCGCAGCGCCGCGCAAACCCACAACGGCCAACGCCTGACTGCCCGCCTCAACGAAGGCGAGCTCAAGGTGCGGGTCGAGGACAACCACCAGACCCCGGTCACCCTCTCGCTACTGGACTGACACATGCCACGCCTGTTCGCGCCCCTGCTTGCCCTCGCCTTGCTGCTGCCGGTCACGGCCGCCCACGCCAGCTACATCACCCGCGCTCTCAACAAGCCCGTGCCCGGCGGCGTGGCGGTGGTCGACCTGGGGCCCGCCGCCAGCGCCCCGACGGCGCGCTTCGACGGCAAACCGGTACTGGTGGTCAGGGAGCAGGACAACTGGCTGGCCATCGTCGGCATCCCGCTGACGCAAAAGCCCGGCAGCGCCGTGCTGACCCAGGGTGGGCGCAGCATTCCTTTCAGTGTCGGCAGCAAGAAGTACCCCGAGCAGCACATCACCTTGAAGAACAAGCGCCAGGTCAACCCTGAACCGCAGGACCTCAAGCGCATCGACCGCGAACTGGCCGAGCAGATCAAGGCCTACCGCAGCTTCAGCCCTGTGCTGCCAAGCAACCTGGTCCTCGACAAGCCGGTCAACGGGCCGCTGTCGAGCAAGTTCGGCGTGCGCCGCTTCTTCAATGGCGAGGAACGCAACCCCCATGCCGGGCTGGACTTCGCCGTGCCCGCCGGCACGCCGATCAAGACCCCGGCCAATGGCAAGGTGATCCTGGTGGGCGACTACTTCTTCAATGGCCGCACGGTGTTCGTCGACCATGGGCAAGGCTTCATCAGCATGTTCTGCCACATGTCGAAGATCGACGTGAAGCCGGGCCAGGCGCTGCGCCGTGGCGAGGTGGTGGGCCGCGTAGGTTCGACTGGCCGGGCCACCGGGCCGCACATGCACTGGAACGTAAGCCTCAACGATGCGCGGGTGGATCCGGCGATCTTCATCGGCGCGTTCCAGCCCTGAAATCGCAATCGCGGGGCCAGCCCGCTCCCACGCAGCCGGCGTTGGCATTGTAGGAGCGGGCTGGCCCCGCGATTTGCGCAATGAAAAAACATAACGCAATAAAATCTCAACAAGGCCTGATTAACGGACATAAAAAATCCCAATCATCGTTTTTTTAAGCATTTCTCTCAATTTTCCCGCAATGCTTGCCATCCCCCAACCCACTGGTTAGGGTTGAGCATATGAACATCTTCAGCACCCTCCTCCAACAACACCGCAGCCTCTGCCTGGTCAGCGCCCGACTACCAGGGTGAATCGCGTCGCCTCGCCTTTTCATCTCGTACACGTTCGGCAGGCCCGATCACGGCCGCACATAAAAGGATTGCTTCCATGACCATGCTCAAAGACCCATCGAAGAAGTACCGCGCCTTCCCGACCATCGACCTGCCTGACCGTACCTGGCCGTCGAAGGCCATCACCCAGGCGCCGATCTGGTGCAGTTCCGACCTGCGTGATGGCAACCAGTCGCTGATCGAGCCGATGGATGCCGAGAAGAAGCTGCGTTTCTGGAAGACCTTGGTGCAAGTAGGCGTGAAGGAAATCGAGGCGTCGTTCCCGTCCGCATCGCAGACCGACTTCGACTTCGTGCGTACCCTGATCGAAGACGGCCATATCCCGGACGACACCACCATCCAGGTGCTCACCCAGGCCCGTGAAGACCTGATCGCCCGTACCTTCGAATCCCTGCGCGGCGCCAAGAAGGCCATCGTTCACCTGTACAACGCCACCTGCCCGTCGTTCCGCCGCATCGTCTTCAACCAGGACAAGCAGGGCGTCAAGGACATCGCGGTCAATGCCGCCAAGCTGTTCGTCAAGTACGCGGCGCAGCAGCCGCAAACCCAGTGGACCTTCCAGTACTCGCCCGAAACCTTCAGCGCCACCGAGCTGGAGTTCGCCAAAGAGGTGTGCGACGCGGTGATCGAGGTGTGGAACCCGACCCCCGAGCACAAGATCATCCTCAACCTGCCGGCCACCGTCGAAGTCGCCACGCCGAACGTCTACGCCGACCAGATCGAGTGGTTCTGCCGTAACGTCAACCGCCGCGACAGCGTGATCATCAGCCTGCACACCCACAACGACCGTGGCACCGGCATCGCCGCCACCGAGCTGGGCCTGATGGCTGGCGCCGACCGTGCCGAAGGCTGCCTGTTCGGCAACGGCGAGCGTACCGGCAACGTCGACCTGGTGACCCTGGCACTGAACCTCTACACCCAGGGCATCGACCCGCAGCTGGACTTCTCCGACATCGATGGCGTGCGCAAGGTCGTCGAGGAATGCAACCAGCTGCCGGTGCACCCACGTCACCCGTACGTTGGCGACCTGGTCCACACCGCCTTCTCCGGCTCGCACCAGGACGCCATCCGCAAGGGCTTCGCCAAGCAGCAGGACGGCGAGCTGTGGGAAGTGCCGTACCTGCCGATCGACCCGGCCGACATCGGCCGCAGCTACGAGGCGGTGATCCGTGTCAACAGCCAGTCGGGCAAGGGCGGCATCACCTACCTGCTCGAGCAGGAATATGGCATCAGCCTGCCGCGCCGCATGCAGATCGAGTTCAGCCAGGTGGTACAGGGCGAGACCGACCGTCTCGGCCTGGAAATGACCGCCGAGCAGATCTACAAGCTGCTGCAGAAGGAATACCTCCAGGCCAACGCCCCGTATGCCCTGGTCAGCCACCGCCTGCAGGAAGAGAACGGCAGCAGCCACGTGCAAGTGGAAGTCTCCGGTGAAGGCGAAACCACCCTGCACTGGCACGGCAAGGGCAACGGCGCCCTCGAAGCGCTGGTGGCCGGCCTGCCGATCGCCGTGGAGATCATGGACTACAACGAACACGCCATCGGTGCCGGCACCAATGCCAAGGCCGCGGCCTACATCGAGCTGCGCGTGGCCGGCGGGCGTCCGGTGCACGGCGTGGGCATCGACGAGAACATCACCACCGCCAGCTTCAAGGCGCTGTTCAGCGCACTGAACCGCTCGCTGAGCCAGCAGCAGGCCAAAGCGGCGTAAGTCGCAATGTGATGATCAAGGCCCGCATCTTGGATGCGGGCTTTTTTTGTCTGTACCGGCCTCATCGCGGATGAATCCGCTCCTACAGGGACCGTGTAGGAGCGGATTCATCCGCGATGAGGCCGGTGCAAACAACCCAAAACCCACAGGCGAAAAAAAGGGGCGCCGACCAAGCGCCCCACAAGCCGTGTAGCACACAACGAAATCTGTCAGTCCAGCAACGCCATCGCCTCGGCGCTGCACGCCTCGATCCGCGCCCAGTCGCCGTTCTTGATCCAACTGCTATCGAGCATCCAGGTACCGCCCACGCACATCACATTGGGCAGGGCCATGTAGTTGCGCACGTTGGCCGGGTTGACCCCGCCAGTGGGGCAGAAGCGAATGTCGCCGAACGGGCCGCCGAACGCCTTGATCGCCGCCACGCCGCCACTGATCTCGGCCGGGAACAACTTGAAGCGGCGGTAGCCCAGGGCATAGCCCATCATGATCTCCGACGGCGTGCTGATGCCTGGCAACAGCGGAATGTCGCTGTCCACGCCCGCTTCGAGAATGTCCTGGGTGATGCCCGGGGTAACAACGAACTGCGCGCCCGCCGCCTCGACGGCGGCGAACATGCCGCGATCGAGCACGGTACCGGCGCCGACGCACAGCTCCGGGCGCTGCTCGCGCAGCACCTGGATGGCCTTCAGGCCGTGTTGCGAGCGCAGGGTCACTTCCAGGGTGCGGATGCCGCCAGCGGCCAGGGCATCGGCCAGGGGCAGGATGTCTTCCTCACGGGCGATGGTGATCACCGGCAGGATGCGCGCCTTGTTGCAGATCGCGTCGATCCGCGCGGCTTTGTCGGCCATCGAGAGCAAAGGCTGTGGGCGTTCGAGGGTGGTCATGACAATGGATCCTTGGCTCATGGGCACCAGTAGATGTCCAGGGGGTCGTGAAGAAAGGCGCGAATCGGCATTTCGGTTGGGTCTTCGGCCGCCAGCGCGGTGCGCAGGGTGGCAAGCTTGCCCGCGCCCTGCACCGACAACAGGGTCAGGCCGGCAGTGGCCAGCAGCGCGCGGGTCATGCTCAGGCGCTGGTGCGGCACGCTGGGCGCCAACATCGGCAGGCAGCGGCGCTCACCGACCTTGGCCAGGCCCTGGCGCAGGTTGGGGCTGGCCGGGAACAGCGAGGCTGTATGGCCATCGTCGCCCATGCCCAGCACCAGCACATCGATCGGTGGCAGGTCGGCCAGCACCTGGTCGGCCTGCTCGGCAGCGGCTTCGAGGGTAGCGGCGGGTTGGTAGAGCCCGATAAAGCGCGCCTTGGCCGCCGGCCCCTTGAACAGGTGACGAGCCAGCAGGCCGGCGTTGCTGTCGTCGTGCGCCACCGGCACCCAGCGCTCATCGGCCAGGCTCACGGTGACCCGGGACCAGTCCAGCGCCTCGCCGGCCAGCTTCTCGAGGAAGGGCACCGGGCTACGCCCGCCAGACAGCACCAGGCAAGCCTGCCCCTTGCTGGCGATCGCCTGGCGCAGGCGCTCGGCCACGTCGAAGGCCTGGGTCGCCGCCAGGGTTTTCGGATCAGCCAGCTGATGAACCTTCACGGTCGCCGGCAGTTGCAGTTCAGATATCGCCATACCAGGCCCTCCCATCACGTGTAATCAATGCAATCGAGCTCATCGGCCCCCAGGAGCCGGCCGCATAGGGCTTGGGCGCGTCACCGCTGGTCTTCCAGCCAGCGATCAGCTGGTCGCACCACTTCCAGGCGTATTCGATCTCGTCCTTGCGCACGAACAGGTTCTGGTTGCCGCGCATCACTTCCAGCAACAACCGCTCATAGGCATCCGGGATCCGCGCGCTGCGCCAGGTGTCGGAGAAATTCAGCTGCAGCGGGCCGCTGCGCAGTTGCATGCCCTTGTCCAGGCCCTGCTCCTTGGTCATCACCCGCAGCGAAATGCCCTCGTCCGGCTGCAGGCGAATGATCAGTTTGTTGCCGATCTGCAAACGCTGTTCCGGGGCGAAGATGTAGTGCGGGGTTTCCTTGAAATGGATGACGATCTGCGACAGCTTCTGCGGCATGCGCTTGCCGGTGCGCAGGTAGAACGGCACGCCCGACCAGCGCCAGTTGCGGATATCGGCACGCAGGGCGACGAAGGTCTCGGTGTCGCTCTGGGCGTTGGCGTTGTCCTCTTCGAGGTAACCCGGCACCGGCTTGCCGTCACTGAAACCGGCGATGTACTGCCCACGCACCACATGGGTGCTCAAGCCCTCGCCGGTGATCGGCGCCAGTGCCTTGAGCACCTTGACCTTCTCGTCGCGGATGCTGTCGGCCGAAAGGTCGCTGGGCGGGTCCATGGCGATCAGGCAGAGCAGCTGCAACAGGTGGTTCTGGATCATGTCGCGCAACTGGCCGGCCTTGTCGAAATAGCCCCAGCGGCCCTCGATGCCGACCTTTTCGGCAACGGTGATCTCCACATGGGAGATGGAGTTCTGGTTCCACTGGGTTTCGAACAGGCTGTTGGCGAAGCGCAGGGCGATCAGGTTCTGCACCGTCTCCTTGCCCAGGTAGTGGTCGATACGGTAGACACGGCTCTCGGGGAAGAACCGCGCCACGGCGTCGTTGACCCGGCGCGAGGACTCCAGGTCGTGGCCGATGGGCTTTTCCAGCACCACCCGGGTGCGCGACGCCAGGCCGGCCTTGTCGAGGTTCTCGCAGATCGCTCCGTAGACCGCCGCCGCCGTGGCGAAGTAGGCGATCAGCGGCTGCCCGCTCGGTGCCTGCTCAGCCAAGGCCTGGTAGCCCTCGGGCTCGACGAAGTCCAGGTGCAGGTAGCTCAGGCGCGCCAGGAAGCGCCCCAGGGAGGCGGCATCGATCTCGGCCTCCGGCACGTGGCGGCGCAGATGGGCTTCGATGTTGTTCAGGTGTTCCTGCACGCTGCCCGGCTCGCGGGCCAGGGCCAGCAGGCGGGTGTCGGGGTGCAGGAGGTCGGCGCGGTCGAGCTGGTAGAGCGCGGGGAACAGCTTGCGCAATGCCAGGTCGCCTAGGGCGCCAAAGAGGGCGAAGGTGCAGGGTTCGACACTGATCGCGGCCATAATGTTGGTTCTTTTATAAATGTTGGACTAGGAATACCGGTTTCAACCCTGCTTTTCAAGGGTTAATGTAGTAAAAACCACAACATCCAATACAGCTATTACAGACAAGTGGTGTGACAATCTTACCGACAGTAGGATACACACCAGCGCAAAAAGCCTGCTTCCCGACCCAAGGACACACCATGGACCGCGTGCGAAACCTCCTGGAACAGATCCAGGGCCGCCTCGACGAGCTGAACAAGGCCGAACGCAAGGTCGCCGAAGTCATCCTGCTCAACCCGCAGCAAGCCACCCGCTTCAGCATTGCCGCCCTGGCCCAGGCGGCCAGTGTCAGCGAACCGACGGTCAACCGCTTCTGCCGCTCGTTCGGCGTCAGTGGCTACCCCGAGCTCAAGCTGCAACTGGCGCAGAGCCTGGCCAGCGGCGCCGCCTATGTCAGCCGCGCGGTGGAGGCAGACGACGATCCGGCCGCCTACACCCAGAAGATCTTCGGCAGCGCCATTGCCTCGCTCGACAGCGCCTGCCAGGCGCTCGACCCGCAGCAGGTCAGCCGCGCCGTGGACATGATGATCCAAGCCCGACAGATCCACTTCTTCGGCCTCGGCGCCTCGGCCCCGGTGGCCCTCGATGCGCAGCACAAGTTCTTCCGTTTCAACCTCGCCGTGTCGGCCCACGCCGATGTGCTGATGCAGCGCATGCTGGCTTCGGTGGCCCACACCGGCGACCTGTTCGTGATCATTTCCTACACCGGGCGCACCCGCGAACTGGTCGAGGTGGCGCGCCTGGCGCGGGAAAACGGCGCCTCGGTGCTCGGCCTGACCGCCGCCGGCTCGCCCCTGGCCCAGGCCTGCAGCCTGAGCCTGCATATCCCGCTGCCGGAAGACACCGACATCTACATGCCGATGACCTCGCGGATCATCCAGCTCACCGTGCTCGATGTGCTCGCCACCGGCATGACCCTGCGCCGTGGCGTGGACTTCCAGCCGCACCTGCGCAAGATCAAGGAAAGCCTCAACGCCAGTCGCTACCCGATCGAGGACGACGACCTCAACTGAGCCGGTGCGCCTGCAAACGCAGGTGCGCCCGCTCGCCCGGCGCCAGGCTCAGACCCTCGCCACTGCCGCTGGCCGCCTCGACGCAGACGAAGCCTTGGCACTCGCGCCCGCTCACGCCCATCAACGGCCGGTTGCCAGGGTGCCAGACCACAGTGTCGTCGCTGTCGCCGGTGTCGATGCACAGTTCGCGCTGCCAGGCCGGGTCCTGCAATTGCACCCGCGGCGTACCGGGATAGACCCGCTGGCAACCGCCCTTGAGGGTCAGCGCGCCGTCTTCGCGGCAGGCCTGGCGATTGAGACGGTCGTAGCCGTCGATGTCCTCCAGCCCAGACAGCGCTATCTTCGACACGTCGCTGATCCGCCAGTAGGCCAGCAGCGCATGGCTCAGCTGGCACGGTTCACTGTCCTGGTGCTCGGTGCTCAGGCTCAGTTCCATGCTCGCTCCAAGCCGGGCATGCAGGTCGACCTGCCAGTCGCACAGGTCCAGGCGCCATTTCAGGGTCACCCCCTCCTCGTCCTCGCGGCTGTCCACCAGCTTCCAGTCCAGCAGGCGCGCCCAGCCATGGGCCGGCCACAGGTCCTCGCTGGGATGGCGGCCATACCAGGGCCAGCACACCGGCACGCCTCCGCGGATAGCCCCTACCTGCGGCCACTGCTCGGCGCACCACAACCAGGGTTTCTCACCGGCGGGTTGAAAGTGCAGGAGCTGCCCGCCCTGGCGGCTGAACACTGCCTGGCAGCGAGGGTGGTCGATGATCAGCACATCGCGCTGCTGGTAACGCTCCCACTCGAAGGTCGGCCTGGGCCGTTGCGAGGTGAAGAAGCGATGTAGCGGATGTTCGGGCATGGTTCCAAGCTCTTTTGTTGTTCGAGATAGCGCTGTCTCAGCCCGTGCCCGCTAACCACTGCAGACCAGTGGTTAGCGGGAAGGCCGAAATGGATGGCGTAAATTTACAACAATTTTTCTCAGAATGACGACTGAATCTTCAACCCCGCGACCAGCGCGTTGTCCACTTCGTCCACACCACCCGGGCTCTTGATGTACTGCAGGTTCGGGCGCACGGTCAGCCAATTGGTGACGTGGAAGCCATAGTAGAGCTCGGCGTTGTACTCGGTGCGCTGCAGCGGCGCGAAGCCCGGGTTGTCATAGTCGTTGATGCCGGACTGGGCATTGAGCAGCTCGGCGCGCTTCTTCACATCGTCATTGACGTGGATGCGGGCGATGCCAAAGCCGATGTCGTCCTTGGGCCGGGCATCGAAGGCACCCTTGTAGACCAGGCCGACCTGCTGGTAGTTGTCGACCACGTTGGTGGCCTTGTCGTGCACGGTGAAGTTGGCGAACAGGCTCAGGCCGCGGTTGACGTCGCCGGCATGGGCGGTGACCTGCTGCTGGGCCACGACCCACCAGCCGTGCTTGCTGGAGTGCGACTTGAACGCCGCGCCGGTCAGCGCCTGCGGGTTGCCGTTGATGTCGTCGTACACGTCGTCGGCCTTGGCGGTGCTGTAGTAGTAGCCCAGGCGGTACTCGCCCGGCAGGCCGTTGACCTTCGGCGACCAGACCGCCTCCACCGGCAGTATCGCGCCCTTGGTGCCGCTGCCGCTGAGTTTGAAGCCGTTGCCGGTCTCCAGGTTCGACGGGTTCTGCTCGTAGGCGCCGACCTGGACGAAGAATTCCGGGGTGATGTTGTACTTGACCCGCAGCGCCCACTGGCTGACCGGCCAGTTGTACCAGATGCCGCCGACCCAGTTGCCCACTTGCGAGCCGCAGAAGGCCAGGTTCTGGAAGTCGCAGGGGAAGCTGTTGAAGTCCTCGCCCTCGCCGAAGCGGCCGAATTTCACGTCCAGCGCGCCGTCGAAGTACTTCTGCTTGACCCACATCTGCGTCAGGCGCCAGGTCTGGCCGCGCCCCCAGACCTCCTGCACCGAGCTGAACTGCCCGGCACGCGGGTCGCTGATGCGGTCGTTGGACAGGTTGCGGCCGCTACGCTCGGTGATCGCCAGCTTGAACTCGGTGTCCTTCCAGCCGAAGATCTTCTCCAGGTCCAGGTGCGCGCCCAGGGCGAACTGGTCGCTGTAGCGCGCGGTCTTGTCGTCGTTGTAGCCACCGTGCAGGTTGCCGGCCACTTCGCCAACGTAGTCGAGGGTGAAGTCGTAGCCCTTCTCCAGCAGCTCGGTACGGGTGCCGCCCCAGTCGCCGGTCATCCATTTCGATTCCGACGAGAAAGCCTCGGCGGCCTGGGCCCCGCTGCTGCCGACCAGCGCCAGCAAGGCGAGCGATCCCAGGGTCTTGATGCGATTGCGATGTTCCATCCCTTTGCGTCCTCTTTTCTTGTTATGCATTGTTCTAGACGATTCAACGGCCTTTGAAGCGAGTCACGTTGTCCTTGATGGCAGTGCCGCTGGCGGCGAGGTCGAGACGTTCGCCGCTGCCGGCGTCGAACAGCAGCACCCGCGCCGGGTCGAACTGCAGGTTGAGGCTGTCGCCCACCCGGCACGCTACATCCGGCGCCAGGCGGCAGCAGACCTTGGTCTGGTTGAGGGTGACGAACACCAGCAGGTCCGGGCCGGTGGGTTCGGTGACCTGCACTTCGGCGCGGATGGCGGGCATGCCGTTGCCCTCGGCGGCCCCCAGCGAGATTTGTTCAGGGCGCACGCCGAGGATGATCTCGCGCCCTTCCAGCTCGTCCGCCGCCACGCCCAGCGGCAGCTCGCAGCGCGCCTGGCCGCTGTCGAGCAGCGCCAGCACCCGCCCGTCCTGCTTCATCAGGCGCACGGGAATGAAATTCATCGGCGGCGAGCCGATGAAACTGGCAACGAACAGATTGGCCGGGTCGTTGTAGATCTGTTGCGGGGTGCCGAACTGCTGGATGATGCCGTCCTTCATCACCGCCACCTTGTCGCCCAGGGTCATGGCCTCGATCTGGTCATGGGTGACATACACCGTGGTGGTCTTCAGGCGCTGGTGCATCAGCTTGATCTCGGTGCGCATCTCCACCCGTAGCTTGGCGTCGAGGTTCGACAGCGGTTCATCGAACAGGTAGATCTTCGGCCGCCGCGCCAGCGCCCGGCCCATGGCCACGCGCTGCTGCTGGCCGCCGGACAGCTGGCCGGGCTTGCGCCCCAGCAGGTGCTCGATCTGCAGCAGCTTGGCCACCCGCGCCACCTCCTCGTCAATGGCGGCCTGGGACATCTTGCGGATCTTCAGGCCAAAGGCGATGTTGTCGCGCACGTTCATGGTCGGGTACAGCGCGTAGGACTGGAACACCATGGCGATGTCGCGATCCTTGGGGCTCATGCCGCTGACATCCTCGTCGTCGATGAGGATCGCCCCGCCGCTGATGCTTTCCAGGCCGGCGATGCAGTTCATCAGCGTCGACTTGCCGCAGCCCGAGGGCCCGACCAGGATCAGGAACTCGCCGTCCTTGATCGCCAGCTGGATGTCCTTGAGCGTGTCCGGCAGGCCCGCGCCATAGGTCTTGTGCACATTGCGAAGTTCGAGTGTTGCCATGACTTACCCCTTGACCGCGCCGGCGGTCAGCCCGCGCACGAAATACTTGCCCGCAATCACGTAGACCAGCAGCGTCGGCAGCCCGGCGATCATCGCCGCGGCCATGTCGACGTTGTATTCCTTGGCCCCGGTGCTGGTGTTGACCAGGTTGTTCAGGGCCACGGTGATCGGTTGCGAGTCGCCGCTGGAGAACACCACGCCGAACAGGAAGTCGTTCCAGATCTGGGTGAACTGCCAGATCAGGCAGACCATGATGATCGGCGTCGACATCGGCAGGATGATCCGCCCGAAGATGGTGAAGAACCCGGCGCCGTCCAGGCGTGCCGCCTTGACCAGCGCCTCGGGGATGCTCACGTAGTAGTTGCGGAAGAACAATGTGGTGAAGGCCAGGCCGTACACCACATGCACCAGCACCAGGCCGCCGGTGGTGCTGGCCAGGCCCAGCTTGCCGAGGGTGAACGAGGCCGGCAGCAGCACGGTCTGGAACGGCAGGAAGCAGCCGAACAGCAGCAGGCCGAAGAACAACTGCGAGCCACGGAAGCGCCACATCGACAGCACGTAGCCGTTGAGCGCGCCGATGGCCGTGGAGATCAGCACCGCCGGCACGGTGATCAGGATCGAGTTGAGGAAGTAGCCGTTGACCGTGGCCCAGGCCTTGGCCCAGCCAATGCCGGTGAACACCGCAGGCCAGCTCAGCAGGTTGCCGGTGCTGATGTCCTCGGGGGTCTTGAAGCTGGTCAGCAGCATGACCACCAGTGGTACCAGGTACAGCAGCACCGCCAGCAGCAGCACGGCGTGGATGGCGATGCGGCTGAGGTTCAGCGCGGGTTTGTCGACAGGACTAATCATGGCGTTTGCCCCGCAGTTCGGAGTACAGGTAGGGGACGATGATCGCCAGGATCGCGCCCAGCATGAGGATCGCGCTGGCCGAGCCCATGCCCATCTGCCCACGGCTGAAGGTGAACGAGTACATGAACATTGCCGGCAGGTCCGACGAGTAGCCCGGCCCCCCCGCGGTCATCGCCGCGACCAGGTCGAAGCTTTTGATCGCGATGTGCGCGAGGATCATCAGCGAGCTGAAGAACACCGGGCGCAGGCTGGGCAGCACCACGGTCCAGTAGATGCGCGGCAGGCTGGCGCCATCGAGCTGTGCGGCGCGGATGATCGACTGGTCGACGCCGCGCAGGCCGGCGAGGAACATCGCCATGATGAAGCCCGAGGCCTGCCACACGGCAGCGATCACCAGGCAGTAGACCACCCGGTCGGGGTCGATCAGCCAGTCCAGGCGAAAGCCTTCCCAGCCCCAGTCACGCAGCAGCTTGTCCAGGCCCATGCCGGGGTTGAGCAGCCACTTCCAGGCGGTACCGGTGACGATCATCGACAGCGCCATGGGGTACAGGTAGATGGTGCGGATGAAGCCTTCGCGGCGGATGCGCTGGTCGAGCAGCACGGCAAGGAACACGCCGATGGCCAGGGTGATGCCGATGAACAGCCCGCCGAACAGCAGCAGGTTCTTGCTCGCCACCCACCAGCGGTCGTTGTCGAACAGCCGGGCGTACTGGGCCAGGCCCGCCCACTTGTAGGTGGGCAGGAAAGTAGAGGTGGTGAACGAGAGGACGAAGGTCCACAGGATGTAGCCGTAGAAGCCCACCAGGACGATGAGCATGCTCGGCGCCAGCACCAGCTGGGGCAGCCAGCGCTGCAGCGCGTCCAGGGGTGAGGCCCGCAGGCGGGCGGTTGCTGTAGTCATGATCTGGGTTCCCGATACGAGATTGCCTGCGCGGGCCTTATCGCTGGCAAGCCAGCTCCCACAGGTACAGGTGTGCTCAGGCTGATCGCTGTACCTGTGGGAGCCGCGGTTCGCCGCCGCGACTTGCCGGCGATAGGGCCGTCAGCCCCTTACTTGGCCGCTTTGACAGCTGCGTTCAGCTTCTTCGCCGCGTCGGCCGGATCGGCCTTGGGATCGTTGATGTAGTTGGTCACCACATCGAAGAACGCCCCCTGAACCGCCAGGGTGGTGGCCATGTTGTGCGCCATGCTCGGTTGCAGGCCGCCGTTTTTGGCATCGGCCAGGAAGTCCTGGGCCGCCGTCTGGGCGCAACTGTCGAAGCCGTACTTGCCCATGTCGGCAAGCATGTCGTTACGCACCGGGATCGAGCCCTTGTTGATGCTGAAGACCTTCTGGAAGTCTTCGCCCAGCACCTTGCGGGCGATGTCCTGCTGGCCTGCCGCGGTACCCTTGTCCTTCTGCTTGAACACCACCAGCGAGTCGATGTTGTAGAGGAAGGCCTGGTCGGTGCCGGGGAAGGCCACGCACTGGTAGTCCTTGCCAGCGGTCTTCTTCGCCAGGGTCCATTCGCTCTTGGCCCAGTCGCCCATGATCTGCATGCCGGCCTTGCCGTTGATGACCTTGGCCGCCTCCAGGTTCCAGTCCTGGCCCTTGCCGTCAGGGTCCATGTAGGTGGCGACTTTCTTCAGTTCGGTGAGCGCCTTGACCATCTCGGGGCCGGTCAGGGCCTTTTCGTCCAGCTCGACCAGGGCCTTCTTGTAACCCTCGACGCCCATCACCGAGAGCACCACGCTCTCGAACACGGTGCTGTCCTGCCACGGCTGGCCACCGTGGGCCAGCGGGATGAAACCGGCGGCCTTGAGCTTGTCGGCGGCGGCGTAGAATTCATCTAGGGTAGTCGGGGCCTTGTCGATACCGGCCTTCTTGAACACTTCCGGGTTGATCCACAGCCAGTTGATACGGTGGATGTTTACTGGGACGGCAACGTAACTAGGTGGTTCCTTGGATTCCTTGTCCTTGTACTTCACAGTATCGGCGATCTTCTTGTCGAGCAGGCCGTCCCATTTCTCTTCCTTGGCCACGTCCTTGAGCACATCGGTATCCAGCAAACCGGTTGATGCCCACTCCTGGATATCCGGGCCCTTGATCTGCGCGACCCCGGGCGGGTTGCCAGCCACGGCGCGGCTCTTGAGCACGGTCATGGCGGTGGCGCCACCACCGCCAGCCACGGCGCCGTCCTTCCAGGTGAAGCCGTCCTTCTCGACCTGCGCCTTGAGCACGTCGACCGCGGCCTTCTCGCCGCCGGAGGTCCACCAATGGACGACTTCCACGCTGCCTTTGGAGTCGGCGGCCTGGGCACTGAGGGAGAACAGGGAGGCGAAGGAGATCGCGGCGGCGAGACGAAGCGTCGGATGCATGGGATTACCTTTCTTGTTGTTATGCGAGGCAAGACTGTCGCTTGCATGGCATGGAGTGTAGGGAGGTCGCGCCCGGCGCCAGGTAACGAACGGATGCGCGAATGTCATCGTCTGGTTACAAAGCCAGGGCCGTGGCAAGGCTCGGCGCCAGCGGCAGGCGTGGCAGCAGCAGGGCCTGGTAGGCGTGGTAGAGGTCGGGCTTGCCGCCCCAGATGCGCGCACTGGCCAGCAGTGCCGGGTCGAGTTCGTGGTGCCAGCTGCCATGGACGCGGTCGATGAAGTGGCTGGCGATGAAGTCCCAGAAGCAGCGGTACCAGTGTTCGTACTGGGCTTCACCGGTACGTTGCAACAGCGCCGCGGCAGTGGCACAGGCCTCGGCATGCACCCAGTGCAGGCGCTCGCGCACCACCGGGCGGTCGTGCCAGTCCAGGGTGTAGACCAGCCCCGGCGCGCCATCTGCCTGCCAGGCGTGGCGACAGGCGCTGTCGAACAGGCCCCGGGCGGCTGGCAGCAAGGACTCGGGCACAGGCAGTTGCGCCCTTTGCAGGGCCGCCTCCAGGTGCAGCACCAGGCGCGCCCATTCGAAGGCGTGGCCGGGCGTGGTCCCGTAAGGACGGAAGCCATCGGCGGGGTTGTCGCGGTTGTAGTCGGGGAGCGCCTGCCACTGCGCATCGAAATGTTCCGTGACGCGCATACCGTCGGCGGCGGCGTGGGTCAGGATCAAGCGCTCGACGATCCGTTGGGCGCGCAGCAACCACTGTGTGTCGCCGGTCACGTCAGCCACGGCGAGGAAGGCTTCGACGCCGTGCATGTTGCTGTTGGCGCCCCGGTAGGCCTCCGCCTGCCGCCAGTCGCGGGAGAACGACTCGCGCAGGGCGCCTTCCTCTTCGCACCAGAAGCGCTGCGCGATGACCTGGGTTACCGCCTCCAGCAACGCCGACGCCTGGCTGATGCCCGCCACCACCGCCGAGCTGGCGGCGAGAGCGACGAAGGCATGCAGGTAGGCGGCCTTGCCGGTGTCGCCATGACCTTCGGGCTGCGCGTACCAGCCGTCATGTTCCTGGTCGCGCAACGGGCCTTGCAGGGCGCCGACGCCATGCTCGACCAGCTCGCGGCAACCCGGAACGCCCTGGATATGCGCCAAGGCGAAACTGTGGGTCATGCGCGCGGTGTTCATGGTCTCGGCCAGGGCGCAACGGGGCAGGCGGCCTTCGTCATCGAGGTTGCCGAACCCCTGGGGCAGGCGCGAAGCCCTGGCGAAGGCGAGCAGGCGCAGGGCCTCGGCGTCGAGCCAGGCATGGTGTGTCGGGGAGTCGAGCCAGCTGATGGCCATGGGTGCACCTTCCTTGTTGTTGTCAGCCGATTCTAGTCAGCCATCCTGGCTGGCATGTCACGAAGCCCGGCTCGATTGTCACCGCATCGTTACATCGAAGCGCTTATCGCGGGGCAAGGGCTCATTCGGCTGTACGCGGCAGGTACAAGGTCACCCGCAACCCACCCTCGCGCAGGTTTAACAGGCTCACCTCGCCGCCATGGCTATGGGCGATGTTGCGCGCGATGCCCAGCCCCAGCCCATACCCCTGCTGCTGCCCGGCCAGGCGGAAGTGCGGCTCGAACACCTGTTCCAGGCGCTGTTCCGGCACCCCCGGGCCCTGGTCGTCCACCTGCAGCACGAAGCTCTCGGCGGTGTCGATGATGCGCAGCTGCGCCCGCTCGCCATACTTGATGGCATTGTCGATCAGGTTGCCGATGCAGCGGCGCAACGCCAGCGACTTGCCGGGGTACGGCGCCAGCGCCTGACCCTCGAGGGTGATGCGCCCATCGCCGAGATAAGGCTCGGCCAGCAGCTCCAGCACCTGATTGAGGTCGATCGGCTCGATATTCTCGTGGATATCGGTGTCCTTGACACATTGCAGCGCCCCCTTGACCAGCAGCTCCAGCTCATCGAGATCGCGGCTGAACTTGGCCTGCAGCTTCTCGTCCTCGAGCAGCTCCACTCGCAGGCGCAGGCGCGTGATCGGTGTGCGCAGGTCATGGGAAATGGCGCTGAACAGCTGGGAACGCTCGGTCAGGTAACGGCTTATCCGATCACGCATGTTGTTGAACGCCCGCCCCACCTCGACCACTTCGCTACCGCCGCCTTCGGCCACCGGGGCGACGTCCGCCCCCAGCGACATTTCCCGCGCCGCCCGTGCCAGGCGCTTGAGCGGCCGGCTCTGCCAGTGCACCAACAGACCGATGAACAGCAGCAACAGCACGGTGGTCAGGGCAATGAAGCCGATCTGCTGACGCGGCAAGCGTTCGGCCTCAAGGCTGGTGTAGGGCTCGGGCAGCAGCGAGGCGATGTACAGCCATTCGCCTTCGCCGAGGCGGATCTGGGTCACCAGCACCGGCGGATTGAGCGGCTCGAGGGTCAACGAATAGTGCGCCCACGAGCGGGGCAGCTCATCGAGTTTCAGGCCGCTGTTGAAGATGCGCAGATCGTCGGGGCTGACGAACTCCACGGAAATCTCCATCTGCTGGCCAAGACGCTCGTGCAGCACCTCCTGGAATACGTCGATCACCGCCTGCTTGCGCGGGGTGATCGGCAACACCGGCATTTCCAGAGGCTTGACGTTGAGCGAGACGAAGAAGCGCGTGCCGCCCATGCTGCGCAACTGATCCAATACCATGGGCCGGTAGGCCACCGGCAGCGAGCGGAAGTAGCTGACACTGGCACTCATCGAGTGCGCGAGGCTGCTGGCGCTGGCGCGCAAGCCCTGCAGCTGGCTGGCGCGCAATTGCGCGACCCAGATCACGCTGGACAGGCCCTGAGCCAGCAATACCACCAGCAAGGTAAGCAGCAGCATGCGCCCCAACAGCGAGCGCGGCAGCAGGCGCCAGCGACGCTCGTCAGGCCGGGCAGACATTGGCCGCCAGCAGGTAGCCGCTGCCACGCACGGTGCGGATCAGCCGGGGTGGTTTTTCCGTGTCGCGCAGGCGCTGGCGCAGGCGACTGACCGCCATGTCGACGATACGGTCCAGCGGCATCGGTTCGCGACCACGGGTGGCGTTGCCGATGGTGTCGCGGTCGAGGATCTGCTGCGGGTGATCGAGAAACAGTTTGAGCAGGGCGAAGTCGGCGCCGGAGAGGATCACTTCTTCGCCGTCGCGGTGGAACAGACGGTGGCTGATCGTGTCCAGGCGCCAGTCATCGAAGGCCAGCACCGCACTGGCCAGCGTCGCCTGGCCGAAATCGGCACGGCGCAACAAGGCCTTGATCCGTGCCTGCAGCTCTCGCGGGCTGAAGGGTTTGCCGAGGTAGTCGTCGGCGCCCAGCTCCAGGCCGATGACCCGATCGGCTTCATCGGAACTGGCGGTGAGCATGATGATCGGCACCCGCGCCTGGCGCGGGTGCTGGCGAACCCAGCGACACAGGCTGAAGCCGTCTTCGTCGGGCAGCATCACGTCGAGGATCACCAGGTCGTAGGGGTTGGCGTCCAGGGCGCGGCGAAAGCCCTGGCCGTCAGGTTCGGCGTGCACCTGCAGGCCGCAGCGGGCGAGGTAGGTCTGCAGCAGTTCGCGGATGTCCTGGTCGTCGTCGACCATCAGGATCGATTTGCCGGCAGTGGTCACAATGGTCAGTCCTCTTGTTATGCGCAGATCTTTGTGTCTGCTGTTTGGGGCCGCAAAGCGGCCCCAACGATCACCGATCCAGCGCTTGCTGCAGCGCCACCCCCGCCCCCAGCAACCCGGAAAACTCCGCCGTCACCAGCCATACCGGCACCCCGGCGAAGTAGCCGCTCATGCAGCCCTTGTCGGCGAAGCTCGCGGCAAAGCCGCTGCGCAGGAACAATTCGGCGAAACGGGGAATCACGCCACCGACAATGTAGACGCCACCCCGCGCCCCGAGGGTGAGCACATTGTTGCCCGCCACCCGGCCGAGGAACCGGCAGAACTGCTCGACCACCGCCAGCGCCCGTGGCTCGTTGGCCAGCGCCGCGTCGGTGATCTGCGCCGGGGTCTTGTGCGTCGGCGCAGCACCATCGAGCGCACAGATGGCCTGGTACAGGCGCACCAGCCCACCGCCACTGAGCACGGTCTCGGCACTGACATGGCCGATCTGCCGGTGGATTTCCTGGTGGATCGCCGCCTCACGGGCATTGCCCACCGGCAGGTCGACATGCCCGCCCTCCCCCGGCAGCGCCAGCCAGTGCTCACCGTGGCGCAGCAGGCTGCCCACGCCCAGGCCTGTGCCGGGGCCGATCACCAGCGCCGGGCGCGATGGATCGGCGAGGCCTGCGCAGACTTCACGAAATTCGCCTGCGCGCAGGCGAGTCATGCCCAGCGCCATCGCGGAAAAGTCGTTGATCAGCAGCAGGCGGTCGACCTGCAGCGTCTGGCAGAACGCGCTGCGGCTCAGGCGCCAGTGGTTGTTGGTAAAGCGGAATTCGTCGCCGTCCACCGGGCCTGCCACCGCCAGGCACACCGCCGCCAGGCCGCCACGGGCGATACGCTGGTCGGCCAGATAGGCCTCGATGGCCTGTTCAGGGCTGGTGTAGTCGGCGGTGGCCAGCACCTGCACCGCCTGCAGTTCATTGTCGCGCCACACGGCAAAACGCGCGTTGGTGCCACCGATGTCGCCGACCAGCAAGGCCTTCATTCGAGGTTCTCCAGGGCCGAGGTGAAGGCGCTCGCGCCTTGCTCGGCGGAACTGAACGCCACACGCATGAAGCCGAACAGCTCACGCCCGCACCCCAGGTCGTTGCCCTTGGGTGGCGCAGGCAGTTCACGGTCGGCCAGTTCCTCGGCCGAGACCATGATCCGCAGCGTGCCTTCGGCACCATCGACGCGCACGATATCACCATCGCGCAACCGCGCCAGCGGGCCACCATCAAAAGCCTCCGGGCAGACGTGGATAGCCGCCGGGATCTTGCCCGAGGCACCGGACATGCGCCCGTCGGTGACCAGCGCCACCTTGAAGCCGCGATCCTGCAGCACGCCGAGGAACGGCGTCAGCTTGTGCAACTCTGGCATGCCGTTGCAGCGCGGCCCCTGGAAGCGCACCACGGCGACGAAGTCCCGCTCCAGCTCGCCGGCCTTGAATGCATCGGCCAGCGACTGCTGGTCGTGGAACACCCGGGCAGGCGCCTCGACCACCCGGTGCTCGGGCGCCACGGCGGAAACCTTCATCACGCCACGGCCAAGGTTGCCTTCCATCACCCGCAAACCGCCCTCGGCGGAGAACGGCCGCGCCACCGGGCGCAGGATGCTTTCGTCGAGGCTGTGCTGCGGCCCCTCGCGCCAGACCAGGCGGCCATCCTCCAGGAACGGCTCCTGGGTGTAGCGGCGCAGGCCATGCCCGGCCACGGTGTTAACGTCCTCGTGCAGCAGGCCCGCGTCGAGCAGCTCGCGAATGAGGAAGGCCATGCCACCGGAGGCCTGGAAGTGGTTGATGTCGGCCTTGCCGTTGGGATAGACGTGGGACAGCGTCGGCACCACCTCGGACAGATCGGCCATGTCCTGCCAGGTCAGCTGGATGCCGGCGGCCTGAGCGATGGCCGGGATATGCAGGGTGTGGTTGGTCGAGCCGCCGGTGGCGTGCAGGGCGACAATCGAGTTGACCAGCGCCTTTTCGTCGACGATCTGGCCAATGGGCATGAAGCTGCCACTGGCCTTGGTCATGCGCGTGACCTGGCGCGCGGCCTCGGCGGTGAGGGCATCGCGCAGCGGCGTGTAGGGGTTGACGAACGAGGCGCCCGGCAGGTGCAGGCCCATGACCTCCATCACCAGCTGGTTGGTGTTGGCGGTGCCGTAGAAAGTGCAGGTGCCGGGGCCGTGGTAGCTCTTCATTTCCGATTCGAGCAGTTGCTCGCGGGTGGCCTTGCCCTCGGCGTAGCGCTGGCGCACATCGGCCTTTTCCTTGTTGGAGATGCCCGAGACCATCGGCCCGCCCGGCACGAAGATCGTCGGCAGGTGGCCGAAACGCAAGGCGCCCATCATCAGCCCGGGGACGATCTTGTCGCAGATGCCCAGCATCAGCGCGCCATCGAACATGTTGTGCGACAGGGCGATGGCGGTGGACATGGCGATCACTTCACGGCTGGCGATGGCCAGCTCCATGCCCGGCTCGCCCTGGGTGACGCCGTCGCACATGGCCGGCACACCGCCGGCGAACTGGCCGACCGAACCGACTTCGCGCAGCGCCTGTTTGATCTGTTCGGGGAAGTGCTGGTACGGCTGGTGCGCCGAGAGCATGTCGTTGTAGGCCGAGACAATGGCCACGTTGGCCGCGTCCATCAGCCGCAGGGTCTGCTTGTCGTCCCCACCGCAGCCGGCCACGCCATGGGCGAAGTTGGCGCACTGCAACTGGCCGCGCATGGGTCCGTCACTGGCCGCCCCACGGATCAGCTCAAGGTAGCGTTCACGGGTACGGCGGCTGCGGGCGATCAGCCGTTCGGTGACCTCAAGGATGCGCGGATGCATGTACTGGACTCCAGGCTAACTGTGGGGCGGCTTTACTGGGGCATTTTCCCTCCAAACGATTGCGACCTAGTCTCTAGGAAAAGGCGCATGGACCGCTCGACAGGGGGATAACCCAACCACTCGTTGTATGTTTAAACAAAATACTGCCAGCAAAAAGGCTTGTTTTCTATCTCTCGGTGAATAATCTTGTAATTCCAACAACAAAACCGTTTCAGTGAAGCTGTCCTTTGTGCCACAGGCTTCACCCGACTGCCAGAGGTAATACCATGACCCTACGCATCGCCATCAACGGATTCGGCCGCATCGGACGCAACGTCCTGCGCGCACTGTACACGCAGGGCTACCGCCAGGACCTGCAGGTCGTCGCCATCAACGACCTGGGCGACAGCGCGATGAATGCCCACCTGCTCAAATACGACAGCGTCCACGGCACCTTTGACGCCACTGTCGAGGCCGACCACGAAAGCCTCACCGTCAATGGCGACCGCATCGCCGTCAGCGCCATCCGCAACCCTGCCGAGCTGCCCTGGAAGACCTTGGCCATCGATGTGGTGTTCGAATGCACCGGGCTGTTCACCGAACGTGCCAAGGCCGCCGCGCACCTGAGCGCCGGGGCCGGCAAGGTGATTGTCAGCGCCCCGGCCAAGGGTGTCGACGCCACCGTGGTATATGGGGTCAACCACGATGTGCTGCGCGCCTCGCACCAGATCATCTCCAACGCCTCGTGCACCACCAACTGCCTGGCACCGATCGCCCAGGTGCTGCACCGCGAGTTCGGCATCGAGCAAGGCCTGATGACCACCATCCACGCCTACACCAACGACCAGGTGCTCACCGACGTCTACCATAGCGACCCGTACCGCGCCCGCTCGGCCACCCAGTCGATGATCCCGAGCAAGACTGGCGCCGCCGAGGCCGTCGGCCTGGTACTGCCGGAACTGGCCGGCAAGCTCACCGGCATGGCCGTACGAGTGCCGGTGATCAACGTGTCGCTGGTCGACCTCACCGTCAACCTGCAGCGCGAAACCAGCGCCGAGGAAGTCAACCAGCTGTTCCTCGAGGCCAGCCGTCATTCCCGGGTGCTGGGCTATAACGCCCTGCCGTTGGTGTCGTGCGACTTCAACCACAACCCACTGTCGTCGATCTTCGACGCCAACCACACCCGCGCCAACGGGCGGATGCTCAAGGTACTGGCCTGGTACGACAATGAGTGGGGTTTCTCCAACCGCATGCTGGATAACTGCCTGGCGTTGTTCAACGCACGCTGAGGGGCCTGGCTGTAGAGGTTTAGCGGCTGTGGGATCGAGCGCCGCCCGCGCGGCGCATCGCGAATAAATTCGCTCCTACATTTGTTGCAACGTGCCGAACCTGTCACGCCATGGGTGCCAGTCCTGGCGCATGTCTTGAACCCTGCAAACAAGGCTGACAACCATGGCCTTACAGGCATGGTTACGTTGCAACAAAATGTAGGAGCGAATTTATTCGCGATGCGCCGCGCGGGCGGCGCTCGACCTCATAAGCGCTGAAAACCTCACGGCATACACCCCCGAAATAACTCCCCACACAATCTTTACCTTTTCCTAACAATTCCCAGCTTGACCTGACAACAAGATGATAAGCATTATCATTAGCTTTTCATCGGCCAGGTTCCCCCGTGAGTCAGTCCCGGTTCAATTCAGTGTTCCTCACCCAGCGTCTCACTCTGCTGCGCACGCTGCAGCGCATGGTGGGCAACCCCAGCACCGCCGAGGACCTGCTGCAGGAAACCTACCTGCGGGTCACCCGCGCTCTGGGCGAGCGCCCGATCGAGCACCTGGAACCTTTCGTGTTCCAGACCGCCCGCAACCTTGCCCTGGACCACCTGCGCACGCGCCGGGTGCAGGCGCGCACGCTGGTGGACGACGTGCCCGAGCAAGTCCTGCATAACGTCGCGGCGCCTGCCGCGAGCAGCGAGGACGCCGCCCACGCCGAGCAACTGCTCAAGCACCTGAGCGTCAGCCTCGGCCAGTTGAGCGAACGCCAGCAACGCATCTTCATCCTCAGCCGCCTGCACGGCGCCAGCTACCTGGAAATCGCCGAGCAGTTGAGCGTCTCGGCCAGCACCGTGCAGAAGGAGCTGAAACTGATCATGGCCATCTGCATGGGCGTGGCCGATCGTCACCAGTGACGCGACCGCTCGCCGCGGGTCAGCGCAAAGCCCTTGCCATGGGCAAGGTCTGCACTGATCATGCGCAAAAAATGCCCGATGCAAGGATCCCCCGTGACCGACCACCCCACCCCTCGCCCGTCACCCGCCGAGCCTGATGCCCGCGCCCGTGCCCGCGAAGAGGCGCTGGACTGGTTGATCCGCCTGCAATGCGCCAGCGAAGACGACACCCGCGCGTTCGAGCACTGGCTGGGCGCCGAGCCGGAAAACGCCGAGGCCTATGTCGAGGCCGAAGCGCTGTGGAACGGCGCCTCGCTGCGCCAGGCCGCCGGCCAGTTGCAGCACAGGCGCAAGCGCTCGCTTGCCGGGCGCCTGCGCAGCCACTGGAAACCGCTGGCTACCGCCGCGGTGCTGCTGGTCGGGCTGTTCACTTTCGGCAACCTGCCGGTGCGCCTGCAGGCCGACCACCTGACCGTGGTCGGCGAGCGCCAGCGCCTGGAGCTGGACCACGGCGCCAAGGTGCTGCTCAACACCAATTCGGCCTTCGCCAGCGACGAACGCGATGGCCGCAAGGTCGCCCGCCTGTTACAGGGCGAGGCGTACTTCCAGGTGTCCAACGCCAGCCAGCCGCCGCTTGAAGTCCAGGCCGGCCCACTGCGCGCCAGCGTGCGCGACACCGATTTCGCCGTGCGCTACCTCGATGGCGAAGCCCAGGTGCGGGTGCAGCGCGGCGACGTCGACCTGCAGGCCGCGAGCGACCAACGCATCCGCCTGAGTGCCGGCGACAGCATCAGCGTCGGCCCCACGGGCTTCGGTCAGCGCCAGCGCCCCGACATGAGCAAGGACCTGGCCTGGATCGAAGGCCGCCTGGTGTTCGAGAACTGCCCGCTGAGCCAGGTGCTCGCTGAGGTCCGCCGCTACTACCCGGGATGGATCATCAACCGCAACGCGCACCTGGAGCAGGTCGCGGTCACCGGCAACTACCGCCTCGACCAGCCACTGGAAACGCTACGTGCCCTGGCCCATATCACCTCGGCGCAACTGCATGAGTACCCGGCCGTGGTAATCCTCAACTGACCTTGCAAGTTTTTTTACGCGATCACCCTGCCTCACCCGTCTCGTTGTAGCCAATACGATTGATTCTCGTTCGAAAACGAGAACAAACACTGTCTATGACTTACGCGCGACAGGGAGCGCTTTCGATGCCCACAGGTCAAACCCGCCCGTCCTCTTCTTCCCGCCGCCGCGGGCAATTGTCCCTGTTGACCTTGGCCCTGCTCGCCAGCGGCGCCTGCAGCCTGCCCGCGCTGGCCGTGGAACCGGCCCAGGCGAGCAGCCCGCGCATGGGCGACTACCGCTTCGCCATCGCCCAGCAACCGCTGGTCGAGGCCATCAATGCCTTCAGCCAGGTCACCGGCTGGCAGGTCGGCTTCAGCGCCGAGCTGGCCGACGGCGTGGCCTCGCCGGGCGTACAGGGCTCGCTGGCCCCGGAAGCGGCGCTGCAGCGCCTGCTGCGCGGCACCGGCCTGGGCTACCGCAAGATCGGCAACGGCAACGTGGTGCTGGAACGCCAGGCCGCCGGCAACGCCATCGCCCTGCAGCAGGTGACCGTCAGCGCCACCCGTAGCGCCCAGGACGTCAGCCAGGTGCCGAGCACCGTCAGCGTGCAGACCCGCGAGCAACTGGACCGGCAGAACGTCAACGACATCAAGCAGCTGGTACGTTACGAGCCTGGCGTCTCGGTGTCCGGCACCGGCCAGCGCAGTGGCCTGAACGGCTACAACATCCGCGGTATCGATGGCGACCGGGTACTGACCCAGGTGGACGGCGTGTCGATTCCCGACAGCTTCTTCTACGGTCCCTTTGCCCAGACCCAGCGCAACTACGTCGACCCCGAAGTCGTCAAACGCGTGGAGATCCTGCGAGGCCCGGCCTCGGTGCTGTATGGCAGCAACGCCATCGGCGGGGCGGTCAGCTACTTCACTCTCGACCCCGAGGACATCATCAAGCCGGGCAAGGATGTCGGTGCCCGCCTGAAGACCGGCTACAGCTCGGCCGATGAGAGCTGGCTGACCTCCGCCACGGTCGCTGGGCGCCAGGGTGATTTCGATGGCTTGCTGCACCTGAGCCAGCGCAACGGCCACGAAACCGAGTCCTACGGCGAGCACGGCGGTACCGGCATCGATCGCACCAAGGCCAACCCCGAAGACGTGCGCACCACCAACGTCCTGGCCAAGCTTGGCTGGAACTACGCCGACGACGCTCGCCTGGGCTTCACCTACGAGCGCTACAAGGACGACCGCGACCAGAACATCCTCAGCGCAGTGGGTGGGCCGTTCGATGGCAGCCGGCCTCTGGGCATGTACCGCAGCCGTACCGGCAATGACACGGTCACCCGGGAACGCTTCGGCCTCAATCACGAGTTCGGCCTGGATTCGTTGGTCGCCGACCACGTGAAGTGGAGCCTGAACTACCAGATCGCCAAGACCGACCAGGCCACCTCGGAAATCTATTTCCCGTTCAGCCGCACCGTCCAGCGCCAGCGCGACACCACCTACAAGGACCGCCAATGGGTACTCGACGCCCAGTTGGACAAAGCCTTCAGCATCGGTGCCACGGACCATCTGCTGACCTACGGCACAACGTTCAAGCACGAGAAGGTCACTGGCCTGCGCACCGGCAGCGGGACCTGCCTGGTGGTCGGCGGCAGTTGCCGGGCCGTGGGCCAGGACAGCCCGGCTGACTACCAGGCGCCCGTGAGCGACTTCCCCGATCCGACCATCGACACCTACAGCCTGTTCGTCCAGGACGAGATCCGCTGGAACAACTGGACCTTCCTGCCGGGCGCGCGCTACGACTACACCCGCATCGATCCGAAGATGACCGCCGAATACCTGCGCGGCGCGCAGGACACCAGCCCGACCCCGGAAACCAGCCGCAACGACGAGAACAAGAAGTGGCACCGGGTGTCGCCCAAGTTCGGTGTGACCTATGCCTTCAATGACAACTACACCTGGTACGGCCAGTATGCCGAAGGTTTCCGCACCCCTAGCGCCAAGGCCATCTGGGGCCGCTTCGAAAACCCGGCCGGTGGCTACGTGGTGGAGCCAAACCCAGGCCTGCAACCTGAAAAGAGCAAAAGCTACGAAACCGGCCTGCGTGGCAACTTCGATGCCGGCAGCTTCGATGTGGCGGTCTTCTACAACAAGTACCGAGATTTCATCAACGAAGAGGCGGTGAAGTCCTCCAACCTGGGTAGCGCCTTCCAGACCAGCAACATCAAGCACGCCACCATCAAGGGCGCCGAGGTCAAGGGCCGCCTGAACCTGGACCTCTTCGGCGCCCCGGAAGGCCTCTACAGCATCGGCTCCATCGCCTATGCCTATGGCCGCAATGACGACACCGGCCAGCCACTGAACAGTGTCAACCCACTGACCGGCGTCTTCGGGGTCGGCTACGAGCAAGCGGATTATGGCAGCCAGCTCAGCTGGACCGTGGTCAAGCGCAAGAACCGGGTGGACGACACCAAGTTCTTCGCCCCGGACGGCTCCAGCTCGGACTTCCGCACGCCAGGCTACGGCGTGCTCGACCTCACCGGGTTCTACCGGATCACCGACGACCTGACCATCAACGGCGGCGTCTACAACCTGGCCGACAAAAAGTACTGGCAGTGGGACGATGTGCGCAAGTACGCCATGGTGGGCAGCCCCAATGGCCAAAGCGAAGCGGCCGCCACCCAGCCGGCCAACCTCGATCGCCTGACGGCGCCGGGTCGCAACTTCGCCATCAACCTGGTGTGGGATATCTGACGAGGCGAGATCGCCATCGCCGGACAAGCCCGTTCCCCAGCTCGCCTGAGGGAGCAGGCTTGCCCGGCGCTGCGTCGAGTCCTGTGCGAATGATTTCACTTCGCAGGTGAGGTTTTTTTACTGTTCCGCGTCTTCTGTTTCGTCTTGTCACTAGACGCCCCATTTTCCAAGGATGCCCCCCATGACCGCCCCTTCCACCGAACGCGCCAACCTGCGCTCCCAGCGCCTGAACCAGGTCACCCACGCCCCGCACACCGAGCTGGACGCCCTGGTCAAGTCGCACAAGCCGTTCGACAGCCGCGAGAGCTTCGCCCGCTTCGTGGTCGCCCAGTACCTGTTCCAGTCCGAGCTGCAGGCGCTGTACACCGACCCGCAACTGATCGCCATCGTGCCGGATCTGGCCGAGCGCTGCCGCGCCGAGCAGGCCCGCCTGGACCTGGCCGACCTCGACACCGAAGTGCCCGCGCCCTTCGCCGGCGCCCTGGGCAAGCCAAGCCTGGGCGAAGCCCTGGGCTGGATCTTCGTCTCCGAAGGCTCCAAACTGGGCGCCGCGTTCCTGATCAAGCGCGCCGTGGCCCTGGAACTGTCCGAAACCTTCGGCGCCCGTCACCTGGGCGAACCGGCGGGTGGTCGCGCCGAAGGCTGGAAACAGTTCACCCGCATTCTCGACAGCCTGGACCTGTCGCCCGAGGAAGACGCCGCCGCCGAACGTGGCGCGGTCGCCGCCTTCGAACGCTTCACCGAGCTGCTCAAGCATGCCTATGCCGCCGACGCGGCGCTGGCCTGACACGCTTTACCCGGCCGCCCGCGGGCGGCCGCACCGTTGCAGTGAGACCATGACCCGAATCGCCCGCTCCAAAGTATCCCGCCTGCTCTACGCGATCCTGGCCTACGTCAGCCTGGGGATTGGCCTGGTGGCCATCGTCATTCCCGGGCTGCCCACCACCGAGTTCGTCCTCCTCGCCGCCTGGGCCGCCACCCGCAGCTCGCCGCGCCTGTCCGCCTGGCTGGAGAACCACCGGCTGTTCGGCCCGATCCTTCTCAACTGGCGCAACGGCAAGGTAATCCAGCGCCGCGCCAAGGTCAGCGCCACCCTCAGCATGCTGCTGTGCGCGAGCCTCATGCTGATCGTCCTCGAGCACCACTGGCCCGTGTTCCTCGCCATCGGCGGCATGGCGCTGGGCAACCTGTGGATCTGGTCGCGCCCGGAACGGCCTATTCCTCAAGGCAGCGTCGAACTGCAAAATTGATTCAATCGCGCCCGCCATGAGCCGTCAGAGGCTAAGCAACCCCGAATACAGCGCATACGCCGCCAGCCCGGCGCCCACCAGCACCGCCGCGAAAATCAGCTTCTCCCATGTGGTGAACAGCACCTGCCCCTGCTCACGCTTGGCCCGGGCGAACAGGACTACCCCCGGCGCGTAGAGCAACGCCGACAGCAGGATGTACTTGAGCCCACCGGCATACAGCAACCACACCGCATACAACAGCGCGATCACTGCGACCAGCATGTCCTTGCGCCGCAGCCCCGCCTGCCCCTGGTAGCTCTCGCCACGCACGGTCAGCAACACCGCATAGGCTGCCGACCAGAAGTAAGGCACCAGGATCATCGACGACGCCAGGTAGATCAGGCTGGTATAGGTCCCGGCCGAGAACAGGGTGATCAGCAGGAAGCCCTGGATCATCACATTGGTCAGCCACAGTGCGTTGGCCGGCACATGGTTGGCGTTTTCCCGCGCCAGGAACCGCGGCATGGTCTTGTCGCGGGCGGTGGCGAAGAGGATCTCGGCACACAGCAGCGCCCACGACAGCAACGCCCCGATCAGCGACACCGCCAGGCCGATGCTGATCAGCAAGGCGCCCCAGGGCCCGACGATATGCTCCAGCACCGAGGCCAAAGAGGGGTTCTGCAAGCCGGCCAGCTCCGGCTGGGTCATCACCCCCAACGACAACACGTTGACCAGTACCAGCAGCGCCAGCACACCGAGAAAGCCAATCACCGTGGCCTTGCCCACGTCCGAACGGCGCAGCGCTCGCCCCGAATAGACGCTCGCCCCCTCGATGCCGATGAACACGAACACTGTGACCAGCATCATGTTGCGTACCTGCTCCAGCACGCTGCCGAACTGCGGATTGCTCAGCCCCCAGATGTCGCGGGTGAAGATATCGGCGCGAAAGGCGAACGCGGCGATGACGATGAACATCAGCAACGGCACCACCTTGGCCACGGTGGTCACCTGGTTGATGAACGCCGCTTCCTTGATGCCGCGCAGCACCAGGAAGTGCACCGCCCACAGCAGCAACGAGGCGCAGCCGATGGCCACAGGCGTGTTGCCCTGGCCGAACACCGGGAAGTAGAAGCCAAGGGTACTGAACAGCAGCACGAAGTAGCCGACATTGCCCAGCCAGGCGCTGATCCAGTAGCCCCAGGCCGAGGAAAAACCCATGTAGTCGCCGAAACCAGCCTTGGCGTAGGCATACACCCCCGAGTCCAGCTCCGGCTTGCGGTTGGCCAGGGTCTGGAACACGAAGGCCAGCGCCAGCATGCCCACTGCGGTGATGCCCCAGCCGATCAGCACCGCCCCGACATCGGCGCGCGCCGCCATGTTCTGCGGCAACGAAAAGATCCCCCCGCCGATCATCGAACCGACCACCAGTGCGATCAGCGCGCCCAGGCGCAGCTTCTGTCCCGGTTCGTTCATGGGGCTCCTCGTGCGCGCGTGCGCGTAAACGTAAACGTAATTGGCAACATGAATATTACAAGTTTCTTATTGAATCGAGCCATTAAAGCTATAGCACTCATAACCGGACTGTCTATAGCCCGCGACCGATAAAAGTGGCAGTTGCGAACTATCTCAACCCTCACCTAAATGCGTCGCTATTTACTGTGAAAAATTTGCGAAACCCCCAAAAGAGACTAACTTCATGGTTCGCAGGCAAAACGGGGCGTTTGCTCCAGAAGGACATGGAGGTGCCAGCGTACAAGGCCTGCAACGAAGCTGTCGGCATCCTCCAGGAGGCGCATGAGGGAATTTTCTTACCTTCATGCTGGCATGAACTGATCTAAGTCAGCGAATGATCCAGGCGTCAGATTTATTCTGAGGTCAACTTTCTCCTGGTACGGAGTCGATAAATGTCTGATTCTCCCGGAAAACTAAAACTGGGTGCGCTTGTTGCACTAGTAGTGGGCTCGATGATCGGTGGCGGGATCTTCTCGTTACCGCAAAACATGGCCGCCAGCGCCGGTGTCGGCGCCGTGCTGATCGGCTGGGCCATCACCGCGGTGGGCATGCTCACCCTCGCCTTCGTGTTCCAGACCCTGGCCAACCGCAAACCCGACCTCGACGGCGGTGTGTACGCCTACGCCAAGGCCGGTTTCGGTGACTACATGGGCTTTTCCTCGGCCTGGGGCTACTGGATCAGCGCCTGGCTGGGCAACGTCGGCTACTTCGTGCTGCTGTTCAGCACCCTGGGCTATTTCTTCCCAATCTTCGGCGAGGGCAACACCCCGGCGGCAGTGATCGGCGCCTCGGTCCTGCTGTGGGCCGTGCACTTCCTGGTGCTGCGCGGCATCAAGGAAGCCGCGTTCATCAACCTGGTCACCACCGTGGCCAAGGTCGTGCCGCTGGCCCTGTTCGCCCTGATCTGCCTGTTCGCCTTCAAGCTCGATGTGTTCACCGCGGATATCTGGGCCGTGGGCACACCGGAGCTGGGCAGCGTGATGAACCAGGTGCGCAACATGATGCTGGTCACGGTGTGGGTGTTCATCGGCATCGAGGGCGCGAGCATCTTCTCGTCCCGTGCGGAAAAACGCTCCGACGTCGGCAAGGCCACGGTCATCGGCTTCGTCACCGTGCTGCTGTTCCTGGTGCTGGTCAACGTGCTGTCGCTGGGCGTGATGACCCAACCCGAGCTGGCCAAGCTGCAGAACCCGTCGATGGCCGCCGTGCTTGAACATGTGGTGGGCCACTGGGGCGCGGTGCTGATCAGCGTCGGCCTGATCATCTCGCTGCTCGGCGCCCTGCTGTCGTGGGTGCTGCTGTGCGCCGAGATCATGTTCGCCGCCGCCAAGGACCACACCATGCCGGAGTTCCTGCGCCGCGAGAACGCCAACCATGTGCCGGCCAACGCCCTGTGGCTGACCAACGCCATGGTGCAGATCTTCCTGGTCATCACCCTGTTCTCCAACAGCACCTACCTGTCGCTGATCTACCTCGCCACCTCGATGATCCTGGTGCCTTACCTGTGGTCGGCGGCCTATGCCTTCCTGCTCGCCTGGCGCAACGAAACCTACGAACAGGCCCTGGCCGAACGCAAGAAAGACCTGATCATCGGCGGCATCGCCCTGCTCTACGCGATCTGGCTGCTGTACGCCGGTGGCGTCAAGTACCTGCTGCTCTCGGCGCTGCTCTATGCCCCTGGCGCGATCCTGTTCGCCAAGGCCAAACGCGAGGTCGGCCAGCCAATCTTCACCAGCGTGGAAAAACTGATCTTCGCCGCCGTGGTCGCGGGCGCCCTGGTGGCTGCCTACGGCTTGTATGACGGCTTCCTGACGCTCTGAACCCATGTCTTCGCATTACAGGAGGATTCACCATGTCCACTGAGAAACAGAAATACGGCGTACATTCCGAAGCCGGCAAGCTGCGCAAAGTGATGGTCTGCAGCCCGGGCCTGGCGCACCAACGGCTGACCCCAAGCAATTGCGACGAGCTGCTGTTCGACGACGTCATCTGGGTCAACCAGGCCAAGCGCGACCATTTCGACTTCGTCACCAAGATGCGTGAACGCGGCATCGAGGTCCTGGAAATGCACAACCTGCTGACCGAGACCGTGCAGAACCCCGAAGCGCTGAAATGGATCCTCGACCGCAAGATCACCGACGACACTGTTGGCATCGGCCTGAAGAACGAAGTGCGCAGCTGGCTCGAAGGGCTTGAGCCACGCAAGCTGGCCGAGTATCTGATCGGCGGCGTGGCAGGCGAAGACCTGCCCGACAGCGAAGGCGCGAGCGTGATCAAGATGTACCGCGACTACCTGGGCCACTCCAGTTTCCTGCTCGATCCGCTGCCCAATACCCAGTTCACGCGTGACACCACTTGCTGGATCTATGGTGGCGTCACCCTCAACCCGATGTACTGGCCGGCGCGACGCCAGGAAACGCTGCTGACCAGCGCCATCTACAAGTTCCACCCAGAGTTCACCCATGCCGACTTCGAAGTCTGGTACGGCGACCCGGACAAGGACCATGGCAAGGCCACCCTTGAAGGTGGCGATGTGATGCCGATCGGCAACGGTGTCGTGCTGATCGGCATGGGTGAGCGCAGCTCGCGCCAGGCAATCGGCCAACTGGCACAATCGCTGTTCGCCAAGGGCGCGGTGGAGAAGGTGGTGGTCGCCGGGCTGCCGAAATCCCGCGCCGCCATGCACCTGGACACCGTGTTCAGCTTCTGCGACCGCGACCTGGTCACCGTCTTCCCCGAAGTGGTCAAGGAAATCGTGCCGTTCGTGATTCGTCCGGATAGCAGCAAGCCTTACGGCATGGACGTGCGCCGCGAGAACAAATCGTTCATCGAGGTGGTGGCCGAATCGCTCAACCTCAAGAAACTGCGCGTGGTCGAGACCGGCGGCAACAGCTTCGCCGCCGAGCGCGAACAGTGGGATGACGGTAACAACGTGGTGGCCGTGGAGCCCGGCGTGGTCATCGGCTATGACCGCAACACCTACACCAACACCCTGCTGCGCAAGGCCGGGGTCGAAGTCATCACCATCAGCGCCGGCGAACTGGGCCGGGGCCGCGGCGGCGGTCACTGCATGACCTGCCCGATCGTGCGCGACCCTATCGACTACTAAACGTCCATCACCCCGGCCGTGCTCACCCAGCGGCGGCCGGGGGATTACCGAACTCAAGGAGAATCATCATGGCGTTCAACATCCACAACCGTAACCTGCTCAGCCTCGAACACCACACCACCCGCGAGCTGCGTTACCTGCTGGACCTGTCCCGCGACCTCAAGCGCGCCAAGTACACCGGCACCGAGCAGCAGCACCTGAAGGGCAACAACATCGCCCTGATCTTCGAGAAGACCTCGACCCGCACCCGTTGCGCCTTCGAAGTCGCCGCCTACGACCAGGGCGCCAACGTCACCTACATCGACCCCAACTCCTCGCAGATCGGCCACAAGGAGAGCATGAAGGACACCGCCCGCGTGCTCGGGCGCATGTACGACGCCATCGAGTATCGCGGCTTCAAGCAGGAGATCGTCGAGGAACTGGCCAAGTTCGCCGGCGTGCCGGTATTCAACGGCCTGACCGACGAGTATCACCCGACCCAGATGATCGCCGACGTGCTGACCATGCGCGAAAACAGCGACAAGCCACTGCACGACATCAGCTACGCCTACCTGGGCGATGCCCGCAACAACATGGGCAACTCGCTGCTGCTGATCGGCGCCAAGCTCGGCATGGACGTGCGCATCGCCGCGCCCAAGGCGCTGTGGCCGCATGACGACCTGGTCGAGCGTTGCAAAAAGTACGCAGAAGAAAGCGGCGCGCGCATCACCCTGACCGAAGACCCGAAAGCTGCGGTCAAGGGCGTCGACTTTGTCCACACCGACGTCTGGGTATCGATGGGTGAGCCGGTCGAGGCCTGGGGCGAGCGTATCCAGCAACTGCTGCCCTACCAGGTGAACAAGGAGCTGATGAAGTCCACCGGCAACCCGCGCACCAAGTTCATGCACTGCCTGCCGGCGTTCCACAACTCCGACACCAAGGTCGGCAAGCAGATCGCCGAACAGTACCCGCACCTGGCCAACGGCATCGAAGTGACCGATGACGTGTTCGAGTCGCCGGCGTGCATCGCCTTCGAGCAGGCGGAAAACCGCATGCATACGATCAAGGCGATCCTGGTGTCGACCCTGGCTGATCTCTGACAGCGGCCTTGACTCTGTGGGAGCCGGCTTGCCGGCTCCCACAAAGGAATGAGGCGCTCACCCTAAATCGCAAAGGACATTCCCCATGCGTATCGTTGTTGCATTGGGCGGCAACGCCCTACTGCGCCGCGGCGAGCCGATGACCGCCGACAACCAGCGCGCCAATATCCGCACCGCCACCGAACAGATCGCCAAGATCCATCCCGGCAACGAACTGGTCATCGCCCACGGCAACGGGCCGCAGGTCGGCCTGCTGTCGCTGCAGGGGCTGTCGTACAAGCCAGATGAAGCCTATCCGCTGGACGTGCTTGGCGCTGAAACCGAAGGCATGATCGGCTACATGATCGAACAGGAACTGGGCAACCTGCTGGACTTCGAGGTGCCGTTCGCCACGCTGCTCACCCAGGTTGAAGTGGACGCCAACGACCCGGCGTTCAAGGACCCGACCAAGTTCATCGGCCCCGTGTACGCCAAGGACGAGGCCGAGCGCCTGGCCAAGGACAAAGGCTGGGTGGTCAAGCCCGACGGCGACAAGTACCGCCGGGTGGTGGCCAGCCCTAAACCCAAGCGCATCTTCGAGATCCGCCCGATCAAGTGGCTGCTGGAAAAAAGCAGCATCGTGATCTGCGCCGGCGGCGGCGGCATCCCCACCATGTACGACGAAAACCGCAAGCTCAAGGGCATCGAGGCGGTGATAGACAAGGACCTGTGCTCGGCGCTGCTGGCCGAACAGCTGGAAGCCGACCTGCTGATCATCGCCACCGACGTCGATGCGGCGTACATCGATTTCGGCAAGCCGACACAAAAAGCCATCGCCCAGGCGCACCCCGACGAGCTCGAGAAGCTGGGCTTTGCCGCCGGCTCCATGGGGCCGAAGGTGCAGGCCGCCTGCGATTTCGCCCGGCATACCGGCAAGGTCGCGGTAATCAGCTCGCTGGAGAACATCGAGGACATCGTCAAAGGCACCGCCGGTACCCGCGTTTCCACCGCCAAGCCGGGAATCAGCTACCGTTGAACGCAGTTGGCCGGTGCCTGGCACCGGCCGTTTTCAACCTTCCGGAGGACCTCGCCATGGCCCAGTATCAACCCGGTCACGTGCATATCGAGCGCACCGCGCTGAACACCAACGACCACAGCTACGACCTGTGCATCGACTACGAGGCCGTGTCGGATCCCAGCGAAGGCCGCGGCATCCAGTTCCGCATGCATGGCCACATCGAGGGCAAGGCCGTCGATGAGAAGTTCTTCCTGGCCAAGGACCAGGTGCTGCCGAGCTTTCTGATGCAGTTGAGCCGCAAGGCCCAGTCGTACCTGCCAGCGCCGAAGAAGTTCGAGAGTCTCGGTTCGCCGCACAAGCTCTACGACTACATGTTCGAAGACATTCGCCAGAAGCTCGATGTCAAATCGGGCGATTCGATCAAGCCTGAGCATCTGGGCTGAGTCCAATCGCGGGGCTTCGTGGCAGCGGGCTTGCCCGCGATTGGGTTTAGCGCCCTTCCCAAGGCATACTGGCGCACTCGCTTGGCCACTGCCCCGATCTCCCCATGCGCATCCACGTCAGCTTCATCGACCGCGTCGGCATCACCCAGGAAGTCCTGGCCCTGCTCGGCGCCCGCAACCTCAACCTCGATGCCGTGGAGATGGTCCCGCCGAACGTCTACATCGACGCCCCGACCCTGAGCCCCGCCGTGCTCGAAGAGCTGCACGACGCGCTGTTCGAGGTACGCGGCGTGCAATCGGTGGAAGTGGTCGACATCCTCCCCGGCCAACGCCGGCACCTGCAGCTCGACGCCCTGCTCGCCGCCATGAGCGACCCGGTGCTGGCGGTGGACAGTGCCGGCAAGGTGCTGCTGGCCAACCCGGCGCTGATCGCCCTGTGCGGGCGTGAGTCCGCCGGGCGTTCGGTGGGCGAGCTGTTCGGCGACCCCGACCTGCTCCAGGCCCTGCTGGACAACAATTTCCACCTGCCCATGCGCGAAATGCAGTTGAACGGCCAGAGCCTGCTGCTCGACGCCACGCCGATCACCCATGCCGGCGGCCTGCTGACGCTGTACCCGCCCAACCGTATGGGCGAGCGCCTGTCGGCCCTCCACCACGACCACGCCGAAGGCTTCGACGCCATGCTCGGCGACTCCCCGACGATTCGCACCCTCAAGGCCCGCGCCCTGCGCGTGGCGGCCCTCGACGCGCCGCTGCTGGTCAATGGCGAAACCGGCACTGGCAAAGAGCTGGTGGCGCGCGCCTGCCACGCCATCAGCAGCCGCCATGCCGCGCCGTTCCTCGCCCTCAACTGTGCGGCATTGCCCGAGAGCCTGGCCGAGAGCGAGCTGTTCGGCTACGCCCCGGGCGCCTTCACCGGCGCGCAGCGCGGCGGCAAGCCCGGGCTGATGGAGCTGGCCAACCAGGGCACGGTGTTCCTCGACGAGATCGGCGAGATGTCGCCGTACCTGCAGGCCAAACTGCTGCGTTTCCTCAGCGACGGCAGCTTCCGCCGCGTCGGCGGCGACCGCGAGGTGAAGGTGGATGTGCGCATCATCAGCGCCACCCACCGCGACCTCGAGCGCATGGTCGCCGAGGGCACCTTCCGTGAAGACCTGTTCTACCGCCTCAACGTGCTCAACCTGCAGGTGCCGCCACTGCGTGATCGCGGCCAGGACATCCTGTCCCTGGCGCAATACTTCATGCAGCAGGCCTGCACCCAGATCCAGCGCCCGCCCTGCCGGCTCGCACCCGCTACACACCCGGCATTACTGGCCAACCCTTGGCCTGGCAACGTGCGCCAGTTGCAGAACGTGATCTTCCGCGCCGCGGCCATCTGTGAAAGCAATGTGGTGGATATCGGCGACCTGGACATCGCCGGCACCTCGGTCGCGCGGGGGCAGGATGGCGAGGTAGCGAGCCTGGAACAGGCAGTGGGGGATTTCGAGCGGGAGTTGCTGCAACGCCTGTATGCCAGCTATCCCTCGACGCGGCAGTTGGCGGGGCGCTTGCAAACCTCGCATACCGCGATAGCCCAGCGCTTGCGCAAGTACGGTATTCCAAACAAGGCCTGATGCCGCTTCGCCGGACCAGTCTTGCCCCCGGAAGCAGGCCGTATTGAAATCATTACATCGTACCGAATTCGCTACACATCCATCTGGGTGCCTGTGCACAAGGGTTTGATCCCACAATGCTTTTGAATCACCCTCCTCCTGTATCGATTTCATTCCACAAAAATGACGAATCGATTGCATTCATAAACTAACTATTTGATTTATAAGTCTTTTTAATACTGGCCGCATTATTGCTAAGGGAATTCCAACCTTAAGAGCGCGGAACCTACCGCGCCCAACGCCCCTGCTTCCCGAGGAATTCCCATGAGCGAGTTGCGTTTCACCGAAGATCACGAATGGCTGCGCGTCGAAGCCGATGGCAGCGTCACCGTGGGCATCACCGCCTACGCCCAGAACGCCTTGGGTGATGTGGTCTATGTGCAACTGCCGGAGCTGCAGCAGTACGACAAGGGCGCCGAAGCCTCCACCGTGGAGTCGGTCAAGGCCGCCAGCGGCGTATACATGCCACTGACCGGTGAAGTGGTCGCGGTCAACGAAGGCCTCAACGATAGCCCCGAGCTGGTCAACGAAGACCCGCTGGGCGAAGGCTGGTTCTTCCGCTTCAAGCCTGCCGACATGGCTGAAGTCGGAGCCCTGCTCGACCAGAATGCCTACGACCGCCTGCTCAAAGCCAACGACGACGCCTGAGGAATCGCCATGACCATCAACCTCGGCACCGCCAACGAATTCATCGCCCGCCACATCGGCCCACGCGCCGCTGACGAGCAGGCCATGCTCACGACCCTGGGCTTCGACTCGCTGGAAGCCATGACCGCCGCGGTCATCCCCGACAGCATCAAGGGCACCAGCGTGCTCGGCAGCCACGACGGGCAGAGCGAGGCCGATGCCCTCGCCGCATTGAAAGCCATCGCCGGCAAGAACCAGCTGTTCAAGAGCTACATCGGCCAGGGGTACTACAACACCCACACCCCGGCACCGATCCTGCGCAACCTGCTGGAGAACCCGGCCTGGTACACCGCCTACACCCCGTACCAGCCGGAGATTTCCCAAGGCCGCCTGGAAGCGCTGCTGAACTTCCAGACCCTGATCAGCGACCTCACCGGCCTGCCGATCGCCAACGCCTCCCTGCTCGACGAAGCCACCGCCGCCGCAGAAGCCATGACCTTCTGCAAGCGCCTGTCGAAGAACAAGGCCAGCCATGCCTTCTTCGCCTCCGTGCACTGCCACCCGCAGACCCTCGACGTGCTGCGCACCCGCGCAGAACCCCTGGGCATCGAGGTGGTGGTGGGCGACGAGCGCGAACTGGGCGACGTCAGCGCCTTCTTTGGCGCCCTGCTGCAGTACCCGGCCAGCAACGGTGACGTGTTCGACTACCGCGAGGTGGTGCAGCGCTTGCACGGCGCAGGCGCCCTGGTGGCCGTGGCCGCCGACCTGCTGGCCCTGACCCTGCTCACCCCGCCGGGCGAGTTCGACGCCGACGTGGCCATCGGCAGCGCCCAGCGCTTCGGCGTGCCGCTGGGCTTCGGTGGCCCGCACGCGGCCTACTTCGCCACCCGCGACGCCTTCAAGCGCGACATGCCGGGCCGTCTGGTCGGGGTATCGATCGACCGCTTCGGCAAGCCAGCCCTGCGCTTGGCCATGCAGACCCGCGAGCAGCACATCCGCCGCGAGAAGGCCACCAGCAACATCTGCACCGCCCAGGTGCTGCTGGCCAACATCGCCAGCATGTACGCCGTGTACCACGGCCCTGCCGGCCTCAAGCGCATTGCCGAGCGCACCCATGCGCTGACCGCGATCCTCGCTACCGGCCTGATCAAGCTGGGCATCAAGGTCGTCACCGGTGATTTCTTCGACACCCTGACCCTGGCCACCGGTGACAGCACCGGCGCGCTGCACGACAAGGCCCGCGCCCAGGGCATCAACCTGCGCCAGGTCGACGCCGCCCAGCTGGGCCTGTCGCTGGACGAAACCAGCACCCAGGCCGATGTCGAGGCCCTGTGGCAGCTGTTCGCCGGCGGCCAGGCCAGCCCTGACTTCACCGCCCTGGCCAACACGGTCGCCGTGCGCCTGCCGGCCGGCCTGCTGCGCCAGTCGGCGATCCTCGAGCACCCGGTGTTCAACCGCTACCACAGCGAAACCGAGTTGATGCGCTACCTGCGCCGCCTGGCCGACAAGGACCTGGCCCTGGATCGCAGCATGATCCCGCTGGGCTCGTGCACCATGAAGCTCAACGCCGCCAGCGAGATGATCCCGGTGACCTGGGCCGAGTTCGGCAACCTGCACCCGTTCGCCCCGGCCGCGCAAAGCCAGGGCTACCTGCAGATGACCAGCGAGCTGGAAGCCATGCTCTGCGCCGCCACCGGCTATGACGCCGTGTCGCTGCAGCCCAACGCCGGTTCCCAAGGCGAGTACGCAGGCCTGCTGGCGATCCGCGCCTACCACCGCAGCCGTGGCGACAGCCACCGCGACATCTGCCTGATCCCGTCCTCGGCCCACGGCACCAACCCGGCCACCGCGCACATGGCCGGCATGCGCGTGGTGGTGACCGCCTGCGACGCACGCGGCAACGTCGATATCGACGACCTGCGCGCCAAGGCCATCGAACACCGCGAACGCCTGGCAGCGATCATGATCACCTACCCGTCGACCCACGGCGTGTTCGAGGAAGCCATCGGCGAGATCTGCGCGATCATCCACGACAACGGCGGCCAGGTGTACATCGACGGCGCCAACATGAACGCCATGGTCGGCCTGTGCGCCCCCGGCAAGTTCGGCGGCGACGTCTCGCACCTGAACCTGCACAAGACCTTCTGCATCCCCCACGGCGGTGGCGGCCCGGGCGTCGGCCCGATCGGCGTCAAGGCGCACCTGGCGCCGTTCCTGCCGGGCCATGCCCAGCTGGAAAACACCCAGGGCGCGGTATGCGCCGCACCGTTCGGCAGCGCCAGCATCCTGCCGATCACCTGGATGTACATTCGCATGATGGGTGGCGCGGGCCTCAAGCGCGCCTCGCAGATGGCGATCCTCAACGCCAACTACATCGCCCGCCGCCTGGAAGAGCACTATCCTGTGCTGTACACCGGCGGCAACGGCCTGGTGGCGCACGAGTGCATCCTCGACCTGCGTCCGCTCAAGGACACCAGCGGCATCAGTGTCGACGACGTCGCCAAGCGCCTGATCGACTTCGGCTTCCACGCCCCGACCATGTCCTTCCCGGTGGCCGGCACGCTGATGATCGAACCGACCGAAAGCGAGTCGAAAGAGGAACTGGATCGCTTCTGCAACGCCATGATCCAGATCCGTGAAGAGATTCGCGCGGTCGAGAACGGCAGCCTGGACAAGGACGACAACCCGCTGAAGAACGCCCCGCACACCGCGGCGGAACTGGCCGGCGAATGGGCCCACGGCTACAGCCGTGAGCAGGCGGTGTACCCGCTGCCGAGCCTGGTGGAAGGCAAGTACTGGCCACCGGTCGGCCGCGTCGACAACGTGTTCGGCGACCGCAACCTGGTCTGCGCCTGCCCGTCGATCGAGAGCTATCAGGACGTCTGATCGGGTGGGGCCGCTGCGCGCCCCATCGCCGGCAAGCCGGCTCCCACAGGTTCAGCGCTAATCTGTGGGAGCCGGCTTGCTGGCGATGGGCTGCCTGGCAGCCCCAATGGGCTTACTGGCCATCATCAGGAGGAAGCAGCATGTCTTTGAGCGTCTTCGACCTGTTCAAGATCGGCATCGGCCCCTCCAGCTCGCACACGGTCGGCCCGATGCGTGCCGCCGCGCGCTTCGCCGAAGGCTTGCGTCGTGATGGCCTGCTGGCCAGCACGGCCACGGTCAAGGCCGAGCTGTATGGCTCGCTCGGTGCCACCGGCAAGGGCCACGGCAGCGACAAGGCCGTGCTGCTTGGCCTGGAAGGCGAGCATCCGGACACCGTCGATACCGAAGCCATCCCCGCACGCCTGCAAGCCATTCGTGAAAGCGGTCGGCTCAGCCTGCTCGGTGAACACGATATCGCCTTCGTCGAAAAGCAGCACCTGGCGATGATCCGCAAACCGCTGGCCTACCACCCCAACGGCATGATCTTCCGCGCCTTCGATGCCGCCGGCCTGCAGATCCGCAGCCGCGAGTACTACTCGGTGGGCGGTGGCTTCGTGGTCGACGAGGATGCGGCGGGCCATGACCGCATCGTCGAGGACAGCACCGTACTGCCCTACCCTTTCAAGACCGGCAAGGAATTGCTCGGCCACTGCACCGCGCAGCACCTGCCGTTCAGCCAGGTGATGCTGGCCAACGAGGCCGCCTGGCGCCCCGAAGCCGAGACCCGTGCCGGCTTGCTGCGCATCTGGCAGGTGATGCAGGACTGTGTGGAGGCCGGTTGCCGGCACGAAGGCATCCTGCCTGGCGGGCTGAAGGTCAAGCGCCGGGCTCCGGCGTTGTACCGCCAGCTCAGCCGGCATCCGGAAGCCAGCCTGCGTGATGCGCTGTCGGTGCTCGACTGGGTCAACCTGTACGCCCTGGCGGTGAACGAGGAAAACGCCTACGGCGGTCGCGTGGTCACGGCACCGACCAATGGCGCGGCCGGCATTGTCCCCGCGGTGCTGCACTACTACATGCGCTTCGTGCCCGGCGCCAACGAGGACGGGGTGGTGCGCTTCCTGCTCACTGCCGCGGCGATCGGCATTCTCTACAAGGAGAACGCATCGATCTCCGGGGCCGAGGTGGGCTGCCAGGGGGAGGTCGGCGTGGCCTGCTCCATGGCCGCAGGCGCCCTGTGCGAAGTGATGGGCGGTACCCCGCAGCAAGTGGAGAACGCTGCCGAGATCGGCATGGAACACAACCTGGGCCTGACCTGCGACCCCATTGGCGGGCTGGTCCAGGTGCCCTGCATCGAGCGCAACGCCATGGGCTCGGTGAAGGCGATCAACGCGGTGCGCATGGCCCTGCGCGGCGACGGGCAGCACTACGTTTCCCTCGACAAGGTCATCCGCACCATGCGCCAGACCGGCGCCGACATGAAAAGCAAATACAAGGAGACCGCCCGCGGCGGTCTGGCCGTCAACATCATCGAATGTTGACCCGAATAAAAACCGAGGAGTCACCGATGTCCGAAACACTGCACAAGACCCCGCTGCACGCCCTGCACCTGGAACTGGGCGCGCGCATGGTGCCGTTCGCCGGCTACGACATGCCCGTGCAATATCCCTTGGGCGTGCTCAAGGAGCACCTGCACACCCGCGAGCAGGCCGGTCTGTTCGACGTTTCGCACATGGGCCAGATCATCCTGCGCGGCAACGACGCCGCCAAGGCCCTGGAGACCCTGGTGCCGGTGGACATCATCGACCTGCCGGTGGGCATGCAGCGCTATGCCATGTTCACCAATGCCGAGGGTGGCATCCTTGACGACCTGATGGTCGCCAACCTCGGCGACGACACCCTGTTCCTGGTGGTCAACGCCGCCTGCAAGGACCAGGACCTGGCGCACCTGCGCCAGCACATCGGCAGCCGCTGCGAGATCCAGCCGCTGTTCGAGGCGCGCGCCCTGCTCGCCCTGCAAGGCCCGGCTGCGGTCAAGGTGCTGGAGCACCTGGCACCTGCTGTGTCGAAGATGACATTCATGCAGTTCCAGCCTGTTCAACTGCTCGGCGCCGACTGCTATGTCAGCCGCTCGGGCTACACCGGTGAGGACGGATTCGAGATCTCCGTGCCGGCCGACGAGGCCGAAGCGCTGGCGCGCGGTCTGCTGGCCGAGCCAGAGGTACAGCCAATCGGCCTTGGCGCACGCGACTCACTGCGCCTGGAAGCCGGCCTGTGCCTGTACGGTCACGACATGGACACCACCACCACGCCGATCGAGGCCAGCCTGCTGTGGGCCATTTCCAAGGTGCGTCGGGCCGACGGCGCGCGTGCCGGTGGTTTCCCGGGCGCCGAGACCGTGTTTGCCCAGCAACAGGCAGGCGTGGCACGCAAGCGTGTCGGCCTGCTGCCCCAGGAGCGCACCCCGGTGCGTGAAGGCGCGCAGATCGTCGACGCGGCAGGCAAGGTGGTCGGCGAGGTGTGCAGCGGCGGCTTCGGCCCGACGCTCGGCGCGCCGGTCACAATGGGCTATGTCGATAACGAACACGCCACCCTGGACACTGCGCTGTTTGCAATGGTGCGCGGCAAGCAAGTTGCCATGAAAGTCAGCAAAATGCCTTTCGTGGCGCAACGTTACTACCGTGGCTGAATGAGTGGGTTGGACAGGTTCAACATATTCGTTTTCGAACCTGTCCAATAACTTCTGAACATAGCGCCAGGCCAGGCGCCACGGCGTTTCCGACAAATCGTTCGGTGATCGGGAAAAGCCTGATTTTCACCCGTCGCGAGGGCTTGTTTTTCGTTCGGCAGTTGGCGTAGAGTCACTGCACTGTGTTTGCATGGGTCGCAACAGTTCGTGACCTGGGCCAGTAGCCGCAATCTGCTACAACCCGTTCGACGTCTCTTACTTTCCTGCAACCCAGCCCAGTAGTCTTTCACTTACAAAAAGTGTGAAAGAAACTGTCATCAATATTTAAGCTTCATAGGAAATAAGACAATGGCTGAGCGTCAGAACGGTACCGTCAAGTGGTTCAATGACGAAAAAGGTTACGGCTTCATCACCCCAGAAAGCGGTGCTGATCTGTTTGTTCACTTCCGTGCCATTCAAGGCAACGGCTTCAAGAGCCTCAAGGAAGGCCAGAAAGTGACCTTCATCGCTGTGCAAGGCCAGAAAGGCATGCAAGCTGACGAAGTCATTCCAGAAGCGTGACTTCCTGAAAAAAGCCCCTGTGTTGACGCACAGGGGCTTTTTTGTGCGCGCAATTCCATAGAATGGGCCTTTGCCATCTGGAGCTGTCATGCATGTCCAAGCCACTGCTCAACCCCCAGGGTGATTTCCCGCCGGTCGGCCTGGGCCGTCGCCTGGCCGCGATGTTCTACGACTTCCTGCTGTGCACCGCCCTGCTGATCGTGACTGCCGGCGCCTACAAGATGATCCAGATGGCGATCATCGGCGAGGCGCGCATGCGCGAGCTCACCGAGGCCGGTGCCCTGGACGGCGACCCGCTGCTGTCGACGATCCTGCTGTTCGCCCTGTTCGGCTTCTTCGCCAAGTTCTGGACCCACGGCGGCCAGACCCTTGGCATGCAGGTGTGGGGCATGCGCGTGCAGAACGCCGATGGCAGCGCCATCAGCCTCTGGCAGGCGTTGCTGCGTTTCGTGGTGTCGATCGCCTCATGGCTGTGCCTGGGGCTGGGTTTCATCTGGTCGTTGTTCGACAAACGTAAACGCAGCTGGCACGACATCTATTCCGAGACCCAACTGGTACGCCTGCCCAAGCGCAAGAAGTGAGCTGCGCGGGCATCAGGCTTGCGAAAAGCACCCGCAAAGAAGCCGACCCAAGGGTCGGCTTCTTTGTGCAGCTCAGGCCATCAACCCGCCCGGCGCATCAACCACAAGCCCGCCAGCGCACAGATACCGGCCGGGATCACCACCGCCAGCAGCGGCGGGAAGCCAAACACCTGGCTCGATGGGCCCAACAGCTCCCCGGCAATGCGGAACACGAAGCCCACCAGCACACCGGTGAACACGCGCTGGCCAAGGGTGACCGAACGCAGCGGACCGAAGATGAACGAAATCGCCATCAGCACCAGTGCTGCGGTGACCACCGGCTGCAGGACCTTGGTCCAGAACGCCAGCCAGTAGCGCGCGTTGTTCAGCCCCTGATCGGACAGGTAGTGGATATAGTCCCACAGCCCGGTGATCGACAGCGACTCCGGTGCCAGCACCACGGTGTTGAGCAGCTCAGGAGTCACCGACACGTCCCACACCTCTTCAGGGCTCTTGACCACTTCGGTATGGTCACCGCGGAAGTAGGTGGTGGCCACGTCGTTGAGCATCCATTTGCCATCGACGTACTGCGCCCGGCGGGCGAAGCTGGAGGTCTGGATCTTGCGCTCGCTGTCGAACCGGTAGCGGGTCACACCCAGCAGCAGGCCATTGGGCTGCACCGAGTTGATGTGCACGAATTCCTCGCCCTGGCGGTGCCACATGCCGCGCTTGGAGCTTTGCGCCTCGCCTCCGCCCTGGGCCAGCGAACGGTCAGCCTGGGCCTTGTTCTCGGTCACCGGGGCCACGTATTCGCCGATCAGCAAGCCGACCAGCATAAGCACCAGCATCGGCTTCATCACCGCCCAGACGATGCGACCGATGGACACGCCGGCGGCGCGCATGATGGTCAGCTCGCTGCTGCTGGCCAGGCTGCCCAGGCCGATCAGGCAGCCGATCAGCGCCGCCATCGGCAGCATGTCGTAGAGCCGGCGCGGCGCGGTGAGCAGCACGAAGCTGCTGGCGTCCATGACCGTGTAGGTGTCGCTCAGGTCGCCCATCTCATCGATGAAGGCGAACAACGAGGCCAGGCCGAGGATGATGCCCAGCACGGCGAGAATGGCCAGCAGCACGCTCTGGCCGATGTAGCGATCCAGTTTAACCACGGGCCACCTCCGCACGGCGAGCGGCGCGCTTGAGACGCAGCGGCTCCCAGTACATCAGCGCCAGGCCGATCAGCAGGAACAGGCCATGGACCCACCAGATACCCAGCGAGAGAGGCAACTTGCCCTTCTCCAGGGCGCCACGCACGGAAATCAGCATTGTCAGATAGGCCATGTACAGGAGAATCGCCGGCAGCAGCTTGAGGAAGCGGCCCTGGCGCGGGTTGACGCGGGACAGCGGCACCGCCAGCAAGGTGACCACGAACACCAGCAGCGGCAGCGACAGGCGCCATTGCAGCTCGGCACGCTCACGCAGCCCCTGATGCCCGAACAGGTCGGAGGTCGGGATGGCCTCGCGCTCGGTCACCTCCTCGGCGACCTCCGGCTTTGGCAGCAGCACGCCATAGGTGTCGTACTTGATGGCACGGTAGTCGGCCTGGCCGGGATTGCCGTCGTAGCGGTAACCGTTCTGCAGCACCAGATAGCGGTTGCCGTCGGCCTGCACTTCCTGGTGGCCCTTCTCGGCGACCAGGACCGAAGGCGCGCGGTCCTTGGTCTTGTCCTGGTTGAAGCGCTTCTCGGAGATGAACACGCCCGCCAGGTTGATACGGTCATCGGACAGCTGCTCGGTGTAGGTCACCCGGGAGCCATCGCGCAGGGTCTGGAAACGGCCCGGCACCAGGGTGTCGAACTCGGTCAGGGTGTCTTGCTGGGCGATGATCTTCTGCACCTGGGCAACCCCCAGGGGGGCCAGGCTCAGGCTCAGCCAGGCCACCAGCAAGGCGACCAGTGCCGCCGGCACCATGGTCACGGCCAGCAGGCGCTGTTGGCTCATGCCAGTGGCCGAGAGCACGGTCATCTCGCTTTCGAGATACAACCGGCCATAGGCAAGCAGAATACCGAGGAACAGCCCCAGCGGCAGGATCAGTTGCAGGAAGCCCGGCAGGCGGAACCCCATGATCATGAACAGCACGCCCGGGTCGAGCATGCCTTGGGCCGCCTGGGCCAGGTACTTGATGAAGCGCCCGCTCATGATGATCACCAGCAGCACAGCGCTGACGGCGCTCAAGGTCACAAGGACCTCGCGGGACAGATAACGAAAGACGATCAAACCAGACACTCCTGGGTTGTCAGGGGCTCAAAGCCAGACGAACGATTCGGACAGCCAAGACCAATGCCGGTTCGCCAAGGCGAACCTCCATGTAAAAGTGCGCGCATTATCCTGTGATTGACGGCGCCTGTCACTTGGCCGCGCAGCATGGCGCATATCGGGGTTGTCATCGTGGTCGCGGCGGGCTCAAACTGGCAGCTTTTCCGCTGGCAGGCAGCGCCCGTCAGCCGCGAATTCCGAGCGCCTGCGAAAGACAGCGCCCACTGACAGACAGATCATTCGGGGACCCCAGACATGGAATTGGTTGTAAAAAGCGTAGCCGCTGTATCCGTCAAGACCGCGACGTTGGTCGTACCCGTCGGTGAAGGCCGCAAGCTCGGCGCCACCGCCAAGGCCGTCGACCAGGCCACCGAAGGCGCCATCAGCGCGCTGCTCAAGCGCGGCGACCTGGCCGGCAAGCCGGGCCAGACCCTGCTCCTGCACAGCCTGCCGGGCCTGAAGGCCGAGCGCGTGCTGCTGGTCGGCAGCGGCAAGGACGAAGCCCTCGGCGACCGCGCCTGGCGCAAGCTGGTGGCCAGCGTCGCCGGCGTGCTCAAAGGCCTGGGTGGCGGCGACGCCGTGCTGGCCCTGGACGACATCGCCGTTACCGGCCGCGATGGCCACTACGGCAAATACCGCCTGCTGGCCGAGACCCTGCTCGACGGCAACTACGTGTTCGACCGTTACAAGAGCCAGAAGGCCGAACCGCGCGCCCTGAAGAAAGTCACCCTGCTCACCGCCAAGGCCGGCCAGCCCGAGGCCGAGCGCGCCGTCAAGCATGCCAGCGCCATCGCCACCGGCATGGCCTTCACCCGCGACCTGGGCAACCTGCCGCCGAATGTCTGCCACCCGAGCTTCCTCGCCGAACAGGCCAAGGACCTGGGCAAGGCGCACAAGGGCCTCAAGGTCGAGGTGCTGGACGAGAAGAAGATCAAGGACCTGGGCATGGGCGCGTTCTACGCCGTGGGCCAGGGCAGCGACCAGCCACCGCGGCTGATCGTGCTCAACTACCAGGGCGGCAAGAAGAGCGAAAAACCGTTCGTGCTGGTCGGCAAGGGCATCACCTTCGACACCGGCGGCATCAGCCTCAAGCCCGGTGCCGGCATGGACGAGATGAAGTACGACATGTGCGGCGCCGCCAGCGTGTTCGGCACCCTGCGCGCCGTGCTCGAGCTGCAGCTGCCGATCAACCTGGTGTGCCTGCTGGCCTGCGCCGAGAACATGCCGAGCGGCGGCGCCACCCGCCCCGGCGACATCGTCACCACCATGAGCGGGCAGACCGTCGAGATCCTCAATACCGACGCCGAAGGCCGTCTGGTGCTGTGCGACACCCTCACCTACGCCGAACGCTTCAAGCCGCAGGCGGTGATCGACATCGCCACCCTGACCGGCGCCTGCATCGTCGCCCTGGGCAGCCACACCTCCGGCCTGATGGGCAATGACGACGCGCTGGTCGGCCAACTGCTCGACGCAGGCAAGCGCGCCGACGATCGCGCCTGGCAACTGCCGCTGTTCGATGAGTACCAGGAGCAGCTGGACAGCCCGTTCGCCGACATCGCCAACATCGGTGGCCCGAAGGCCGGCACCATCACCGCCGGCTGCTTCCTGTCGCGCTTCGCCAAGGCCTACCATTGGGCGCACCTGGACATCGCCGGCACCGCCTGGATCAGCGGCGGCAAGGACAAGGGCGCCTCGGGCCGCCCGGTACCGCTGCTCACCCAGTACCTGCTGGACCGCGCCGGCGCCTGATGGCGCGCAGCCGGTGGCGCCCACGCGCCACCGGCTGGCACTGAACAACCATGAGCAAAGTCGACTTCTACATCCTGCCCAGCGACTCGCTGTCGGTGCGCCTGGATTTCGCCTGCAAGCTGTGCGAAAAGGCCTGGCGCCTCGGCCACCGGGTCTATCTGCACTGCCAGGACGAGGCGCAGCGCAGCGAACTCGACCTGCGCCTGTGGCAGTTCAAGGGCGAGGCCTTCTTGCCCCACGACCATGCCGAACAGCACCCGGACGCCGTTGTCGCGCTGGGTGTCGGCGCCGATGCTGGCCAACACCGTGACCTGCTGATCAACCTGGGCGGCGACGTCCCGGCCTTCGTCGGCCAGTTCGAACGGGTTGCCGAAATCGTCGTCGAGGAGCCGGCCATCCGCCTGGCCGCTCGTGAACGGTTCCGTTTCTACCGCGAACAGGGCTATGCTCTGCAAGACCACCGCTTACAGCGACTCTGACGACGATGGACAAGCAGCTGAACTCCCTCACCCATTCCGCCCACCTGCTCGACGACCTGGAGTCGATCCGCGAGCTGCTGGGCGACGCCGACCTGCAACCGCCCCTGCTCACCGAAACCGTGGAGCAGATCCCCCTGCTGCTCGACGAGCCGAGCGCCACAGCGCCCGTCGCCGCCGCAGCGCCGTCACCGACTCCGGCACCTGAAGAGGATGCCCAGACCCGCCGCCAGGACACCTTGCTGCACCTGGACGCCGAACTGCGCGCCGCGGCGCAGTCGATCATGCAAGACGTGATCAACGACTTCACCCCGCACATCGAGACCGAGATCAAGCGCCGCCTCGACGCGCGGCTGGAGCGGTTGCTCAAGCGTTCCGAGTAACCCTTCGTCCGCATCGCGGGGCAAGCCCGCTCCCACCAGCGGGCTTGCCCGCTACACCTGTCTTGAAACGCGCAGCTTGGTTATACTTCCCGGCTTTCCCGAATTAATGCCTAAGGGTCCCGCCGCGCATGGATAAGACCTACCAGCCGCACGCCATCGAAACTTCCTGGTACAACACCTGGGAGTCCGAGAACTATTTCGCCCCACAAGGTGCAGGCGAGTCCTACACCATCATGATCCCGCCGCCGAACGTGACCGGCAGCCTGCACATGGGCCACGGCTTCAACAACGCGATCATGGACGCCCTGATCCGTTTCCGCCGCATGCAAGGGCGCGACACCCTGTGGCAGCCGGGCACCGACCACGCCGGTATCGCCACCCAGATGCTGGTCGAGCGCCAGCTCGAGGCCAAGGGCCAGAACCGCCACGACCTAGGTCGTGAGCAATTCCTGGAGAAAGTCTGGGAGTGGAAGGACCAGTCGGGCGGCAACATCAGCCGCCAGATCCGCCGCCTGGGCTCGTCGGTGGACTGGAGCCGCGAGCGCTTCACCATGGACGACGGCCTGTCCGAAGCGGTCAAGGAAGCCTTCGTGCGCCTGCACGAAGACGGCCTGATCTACCGCGGCAAGCGCCTGGTCAACTGGGACACCAAGCTGCACACGGCGATCTCCGACCTCGAAGTGGAAAACCACGACGAGAAGGGCCACCTGTGGAACCTGCGCTATCCGCTGGCCGACGGCGCCAAGACCGCCGACGGCAAGGACCACCTGGTGGTTGCCACCACCCGTCCGGAAACCCTGCTCGGTGACGTCGCCGTTGCCGTCAATCCGACCGACGAGCGCTACCAGGCCCTGATCGGCAAGTTCGTCAAACTGCCGCTGGTCGGCCGTCTGATCCCGATCGTCGCCGACGACTACTGCGACCCCGAATTCGGCACCGGCTGTGTGAAGATCACCCCGGCCCACGATTTCAACGACTACGAAGTCGGCAAGCGCCACAACCTGCCGCTGCTGAACATCTTCGACAAGAACGCCACCGTGCTGGCCGCGGTGCAGGCGTTCAACCTCGACGGCAGCGTCAACGAGCAGCTCGACACCTCGCTGCCAGCCCAGTACGCCGGCCTCGACCGCTTCGTCGCGCGCAAGCAGATGGTTGCCGACCTGGAGGCCCAAGGCCTGCTGGTCAGCATCGACGACCACGCCCTGAAGGTGCCGAAAGGCGACCGCTCCGGCACCGTCATCGAGCCATGGCTGACCGACCAGTGGTACGTCTCCACCAAGCCGCTGGCCGAGCCTGCCATCGCCGCCGTCGAAGACGGCCGCATCCAGTTCGTGCCCAAGCAGTACGAGAACATGTACTTCTCCTGGATGCGCGACATCCAGGACTGGTGCATCAGCCGCCAGCTGTGGTGGGGCCACCGCATCCCGGCCTGGTACGACGAGGCCGGCCAGGTCTATGTTGGCCGCGACGAGGCCGAAGTGCGCGCCAAGCACAACCTGGGCAGCGATGTGAAGCTGCGCCAGGACGACGACGTGCTCGACACCTGGTTCAGCTCGGGCCTGTGGACCTTCTCCACCCTGGGCTGGCCGGCACAGACCGAGTTCCTGAAGAAGTTCCACTCCACCGACGTGCTGGTCACAGGCTTTGACATCATCTTCTTCTGGGTCGCCCGGATGATCATGCTGACCATGCACCTGATCAAGAACGAGGACGGCACCCCGCAGGTACCGTTCAAGACCGTCTACGTGCACGGCCTGGTGCGTGATGGCCAGGGGCAGAAGATGTCCAAGTCCAAGGGCAACGTCCTCGACCCGCTGGACATCGTCGACGGCATCACCCTCGACGCCCTGCTGGAAAAACGCACCAGCGGCATGATGCAGCCCAAGCTCGCCGAGAAGATCGCCAAGCAGACCAAGGCCGAGTTCCCCGAAGGCATCGCCAGCTACGGCACCGACGCCCTGCGCTTCACCTTCTGCTCGCTGGCCTCCACCGGCCGTGACATCAAGTTCGACATGGGCCGCGTCGAAGGCTACCGCAACTTCTGCAACAAGATCTGGAACGCCGCCCGCTACGTGCTGGACAAGGGCGAGGACTGCGGCCAGAACGGCGAGGCCTACGAGCTGTCGCTGGCTGACCGCTGGATCATCTCGCAGCTGCAGCGTACCGAAGCCGAGGTCACCCGCCAGCTCGAGCAGTTCCGCTTCGACCTGGCCAGCCAGGCCCTGTACGAGTTCATCTGGAACCAGTACTGCGACTGGTACCTGGAGCTGTCCAAGCCGGTATTGTGGGACGAGAACGCCCCGGTCGAGCGCGCCCGTGGCACCCGCCGCACCCTGGTGCGCGTGCTGGAAGTGGCGCTGCGCCTGGCCCACCCGTTCATGCCGTTCATCACCGAAGAGATCTGGCAGCGCATCGCGCCGCTGGCCGGCATCGACGGCAAGACCATCATGCTGCAGCCATGGCCTGAAGCGAACGAGAGCCGCATCGACGCCGCCGCCGAAGGCGACATCGAGTGGCTCAAGGAACTGATGGTCGGCCTGCGCAACATCCGCGCCGAGATGAACATCGGCCCGGGCAAGCCGCTGCCGCTGTTCCTGAAAAACGCCAACGCCGACGACCAGCGTCGTCTGCAGGAAAACGAAGCGCTGCTGAAGAAGCTGGCCAAGGTCGAGTCGTTCACCGTGCTCGGCGAGCAGGACGAAGCACCGCTGTCGGCCACCGCCCTGGTGGGTGACCTGCAAGTGCTGGTGCCGATGGCCGGTCTGATCGACAAGGACGCCGAGCTTGCGCGCCTGAGCAAGGAGATCCAGCGCTTGCAAGGTGAAGTCCAGCGCGTCGGCGGCAAGCTGTCCAACGCCGCCTTCGTCGACAAGGCCCCGCCTGCGGTGATCGAGAAGGAACGCGCCAAGCTGGCCGAATCGGAGCAGGCCCTGGCCAACTTCACCGAACAGCATGCGCGAATTGCTGCGCTGTAATTCAAACGTGAAGCCATAGGGGGCTGCTTCGCAGCCCATCGCCGGCAAGCCGGCTCCCACAGGTACTGCACTATCCTGTGGGAGCCGGCTTGCCGGCGATGCTTTTTCAGGACCCCACCATGACCCAGAAACCCACCCTGCATCCGCGCAACCGCCACCAGGGCCGCTACGACTTCCCCGCCCTGATCAAGGCGCATCCGGACCTGGCCCGCTTCACCATCACCAACCCCTACGGCAAACCCAGCATCGACTTCGCCAACCCTGAAGCCGTGCGGGTGTTCAACCGCGCCCTGCTCAAGGCCCAGTACGGCATCCAGCACTGGGACATCCCCGCCGACTACCTGTGCCCGCCGATCCCCGGCCGCGCCGACTACATCCATGTGCTGGCCGACCTGCTGGGCGAAGACAACGGCGGCGAAATCCCCCGCGGCGCCCAGGTGCACGCCCTGGATATCGGCGTCGGCGCCAACTGCATCTACCCCCTGCTCGGGCACAGCGACTACCGCTGGCGCTTCACCGGCTCCGACATCGACAGCGTGGCACTGGCCTCGGCCAAGGCCATCGTCCAGGCCAACAAGCTCGACAAGGCCATCGGCCTGCGCCTGCAAGCGGATCGCAAGCACATCCTCAGCGGCCTGCTGCAGGCCGACGAGCGCTTCGACCTGACCCTGTGCAACCCGCCCTTCCACGCCTCGCGCGAGGAAGCCACGCGCGGCAGCCAGCGCAAATGGAAGAACCTCGGCAAGCAGGACCCCAAGCGCAAGCTGCCGGTGCTGAATTTCGGCGGGCAGAACAATGAGCTGTGGTGCGAAGGTGGCGAGATCCGCTTCGTCGCCCAGTTGGTCGCCGAAAGCGCGCAGTACGCGGCCCAGGTGCTGTGGTTCACCAGCCTGGTGTCCAAGGCCAGCAACCTGCCGGGTATCGAGGCAGCCTTGAAAAAGGCCGGGGTGAAGGCCCTGCGCATCATCGAGATGGGCCAAGGGCAGAAGCAGAGCCGCATGGTCGCCTGGAGCTTCCAGGACGATGGCGCACGCCAGCAATGGCACGCCTTGCGTAAATCACGGGCATGAAAAAACCGCGCCCGGGCAAGCCGGGCGCGGTTTCGTCAAATCAACAATTACTTGTTGATCGAGTCGGTCAGCACTTTGGCTGGAACGAACTTGACGACTTTCTTGGCAGCGATTTCGATGGCAGCGCCAGTCGAAGGGTTGCGGCCGGTACGGGCAGGACGCTCGGTGACTTTCAGTTTGCCGATGCCTGGCAGGGTGATTTCGGCGCCGTTTTCCAGTTGGTCGGCGACGATCTGGCCCAGTTGCTCCAGGGCGTTACGCGCGGTGGTTTTCGGCGCGTCGATGGCTTCAGCGATATCGGCAATCAGTTGGTCTTTGGTCAGTGCCATGGTGGTGTTCCTTCCCTATCAAATTCAGTGGTTGTGCAGCGTGCTTGGTCGGTGGTCGGGCCAGCCCGGGACAATCCAGAGGCCGCGTCGATCGCGTATGTAGATACGCAAATCGGCGTTTGGTTCGACACCGCGCAAGCGATCTGCCAGCAATGCGCCACCCAAGGGGCGCAAGACCGCGCAAAGCTACCACAGGAATCGATAAATATCCGCTGCCGACCGCGTTTTTGTTCAGGTTTTTCGGGGGTTTTCAGAAAAATCGCAAATATTTGAACAAAAAACGAACAACCGACATATACGCCAACATCTGGCCACTGCACCACCCTCGCCCTGGGTTAAACTGAACGCCTTTTGCAGCGCGGCTTTTCACCGCTCCTATCACCGAGAATTCCATGCCAATCCGTCATTGCATCGTTCACCTGATCGACAAGAAGCCCGATGGCAGCCCCGCCGTGCTCCATGCTCGCGACAGCGAACTGGCGGCCTCCGACGCCATCGAGAACCTGCTGGCCGACCTCAACGACAGCTACAACGCCAAGCAAGGCAAAGCCTGGGGCTTCTTCCACGGCGAGTCCGGGGCCTATCCGTTCAGCGGCTGGCTCAAGCAATACCAGGACGGGGAGAAAGACTTCGCCACCTTCAGCCGCGTGGCCGTCGAGCACCTGCAGAAGCTGATGGAAGAGTCCAACCTGTCCACTGGCGGCCACGTGCTGTTCGCCCACTACCAGCAAGGCATGACCGAATACCTGGCCATCGCCCTGCTGCACCATAGTGAAGGCGTGGCGGTCAACGCCGAGCTCGACGTGACGCCCTCGCGCCACCTGGACCTGGGGCAGTTGCACCTGGCGGCGCGGGTCAACCTGTCCGAGTGGAAGAACAACCAGAACTCCAAGCAGTACATCTCGTTCATCAAGGGCAAGAACGGCAAGAAAGTCTCGGATTACTTCCGCGATTTCATCGGCTGCCAGGAAGGCGTGGATGGCCCGGGCGAGACCCGCACCCTGCTCAAGGCCTTCAGCGACTTTGTCGAGAAAGAGGACCTGCCGGAAGAATCCGCCCGCGAGAAGACCCAGACCCTGGTCGACTACGCCACCACCCAGACCAAGCTGGGCGAGCCGGTAACGCTGGAAGAGCTCTCCAGCCTGATCGACGAAGACCGCCCCGAGGCGTTCTTCGACCATATCCGCAACAGCGACTATGGGCTGTCGCCGGAGATCCCGGCCGACAAACGCACCCTCAACCAGTTCCGCCGCTTCACCGGGCGTGCCGAGGGGTTGTCGATCAGCTTCGAGGCGCACCTGCTCGGCTCGAAGGTCGAGTATGACGAAGAAGCCGGGACGCTGGTCATCAAAGGCCTGCCGACCCAGCTGATCGATCAGCTGAAACGGCGCAAGGACTGAGAAGGTCGGGGGCGCATTGCGCCCTCCGGCGACCTGGGACAGATCGTCTGTTTATAAGACTTTCCCCATTCCCTGTAGTCCATTTCCCAAACATACTTCCAACCCCTTTCAAGCCATTGCGGTGCTCTGGGTTGGCCTCTAGTCTCGGACGGTCGCTGCACATTCAGCGACCGGCTTTGACAGGCCGCTCCGAACAAAACCGCATGGCGCTGCTTTATGGCGGCTGTGCGTGGGGCACCTCGTGTGCGCCGGTTTCTGGTCTTGTTCACCGGTCTGTCAACCCATGTACAGCTGCCACCTTCTTGTTTGACAGCAACCGGTGGTGGTCCCTATCCACGAACAGGACCTTGACCATGCTTAAGATCGTTCCCGATCCACCCCACAACCCTCATTCCCTTGAAGACACCCTCATCCAGGCCACCGAGTACGCCCTGTGCGCCTTGACCGTGGCCCATCATGCCGTGCAGCTAAAACCCAGGTCGCCGGCTGCCGTGCTGATGATGGCGTCGATGCATGAGATGGAGTCGCTGCGTGTGTTGCTCGAAGCGGCGTTGATCCAGGTGCAGATGCCGGCGCAAGCGCCAACGTTGCATTAAGCCCAATCGCGGTGCAAGTCGCAGCGGCGAACCGCCGCTCCCACGCCAGAACTTCGCAGTACTTAGCTACGTGGGAGCGGCGGTTCGCCGCTGCGACTTGCCCCGCGATGGCGCCCGCACAGGCACCGACCATTTCAGGGAGAACAACCATGACCACAGACAACATCCCCACCACCGCCGGCAAGACCAAGTTCTACCAGGGCGAAGGCATGACCGACCCGCTGTTCTGCATCGAGCCCGGCATCCCCTGCCAGCACGCCCGCGACCAGGCCTCGGAACTGATGGGCTGCGTACGCGACCTGACCATCACCGGGATCATGGAAGAAAAGCCCCAGCTGCTCTGGGCGTCGTATTACCTGAGCGCCCTGGCCAAGGCGCTGATGGATGATGCCGAACTCGGCATGAAGCACTAGAAATATCGCGAGGCTATGCGGCGCCAAGGGTATGCATGGCCAAGGCGCCGCAACGTGTCATGGGGCCGTGGCGACACCAATATAGGAGGCCACCAACGCCTCCTTCGCCGCCTTGCGCAGTTTCTTCACCAAACGCTCCTGGCGCAGCGCCTCGCCTTTGTCCGGCCACTGCTCCACGTACACCAGCGCCTGCGCCGGGCTGGTCTTGAAATACCGCGCGCCCTGCCCCTTCTGGTGCTTGATGAAGCGCCGCTGCGGATCGTCGCTGATACCGCAGTACAGCGAGCCATTGGCGGCACGCACCAGATAGACGTACCAGGGTTTGCAGTCGGGGGAAGGCGCTGTTTCGCTCACGGCTCGGTTCGGTGCAACGGAAGAAGGCCGCCAGCTTAACGCCTCAGCGCGCCTGCTGGAATGCGCGCAAGCCTTTGAACGCCTGCTGGCGCACCTTGTTCTGCACCATCGGCGACCAGCCCAGCAGCACGCCCGGCACGCCCAGGGCCTGCCGCGACCAGCGCCACAGGTCGAAGGTATCGTCGTGCTGGCAGATCAGCCCGTCACGAATCACGAAGCGCGCCTGGATATCGTTGACCACCACCCGCCCGGTCTGGCTGAACAGATAGGTTGCCACCCAATGCGCGCCGCCGCCGCGTTCGTCACTGCGCACATTGTCGAAGGTCAGGGTGAAATCCTTGGCGCGGCGGGTGAGCATGCGCCACATGTCCCCGGCATCCTGCCCGCGCAAGGTGCCGAAGACCGGATCGCTGAAAACGATGTCGTCGCTGTAGCAGGCCACCATGGCCTCGGCGTCCAGGCGCTGGAAGGCCTGGTAGAAACGGGTGATCAGGGCGCTGTTGGCATCGCTCATTGGCGGTTATCCGTGCTTGGGCTCGAGAAGCGCAAGATAGTCCGGGCCCGGCTTTGGCGCCACAGCCATTTGCGCCATGAATGGTGCCGAAGCCCGAACCAGCTGCCAGCAGGCCTCAGACCCGCTCGCTGACCACACCTACATGCAACGCACGCCCGGCACCCAGCCCGAACGCAATGGCGCCGATCCCCAGTACCGCGAAGATCCAGCCCACCGCGCCCCAGCCCCCGGTCAGGTCATGCACCAGCCCCACCGCGAACGGCCCCATGGAGGCCAGGGTGTAGCCGACCCCCTGGGCCATGCTCGACAGGTTGGCCGCCACATGGGCATCCTTGGAGCGCAGCACGATCAAGGTCAACGCCAGGGCAAAGGTGCCGCCCTGGCCCAGCCCCAACAGGATCGCCCAGCCCCACAGCCCTTCCAGCGGCGCGTACAGGCAGCCGAACAACCCGCCCAGGGTCACCAGCATCACCACCACGATGGCCAGACGCTGATCCTTGCCGCGCGTCGCCAGCCATGGCGCGCTCAGCGAACTGACCAGTTGCACGATCACCGAGCCGGACAGCACCAGCCCTGCCTCGGTGGGGCTCAGCCCACGGCCGATCAGGATCGACGGCAACCAGCCGAACACGATGTAGGCCAGCGACGACTGCAGGCCCATGTACAGGGTCACCTGCCATGCCAGCGGATCACGCCACAAGCCTTGCACCCGGTAAGCCACCTTGTGCACGCCATGCCCCTGGTGGGACTGGGGTAGCCACACCAGCATCGCCAGCAACGCCGGCAGCACCCAGAAGCCCAGCCCCAGCGCCCAGCTGTCATCGAAGTGGCGGGTCAAGGGCACCGTGGCACCCGCGGCCATTGCCGCGCCCAGGCACAGCGCCATGGTGTAGACGCCGGTCAGGGTGCCTGCATGTTGTGGGAAATCGCGCTTGACGATGCCAGGCAACAGCACGCCGATGATGCCGATGCTCGCACCCGCCATCAGGCTGCCGAGGAACACGCCGGTGGCCCCCAGGGCACTGCGCACCAGGATACCCAGCGCCAGGGTCAGCAAGATGCCGAGGATGACCCGTTCGCTGCCGAAGCGTCGTGCCAGGATCGGCGCCAACGGCGCGAAAAGCCCCAGGCACAGCACTGGCAAGGTGGTCAGCAGCCCCGCCTGCGATGCACTGAGCCCCAGCCCTTCGGACACCTGCCCGAGTACGGGCGACATGCTCGACAGCGCCGGGCGCAGGTTCAGCGCCACCAGTACCAGGCCCAGCAGCAACAGCCAGGGCCGGCGCAGCACCACGGGCTGTTGCTGGACTTGCTCATCGTCGGCCTCGGCGTCGATCAGCAGTTCTTCGAGGTCCGCCTCGCGGGGTGCGGTGTTGCGGGTCAGTTGTTCGGCCATGGCCTTCTCGTGGTCAGGATTCGATGAGGGTCCGGCTCAGGTGCTTGGCCCGCTCCGGATCGCGTTGTTCGAGGGCGTCGAGGATCTGCCCGTGCAGGTCGAACACGGCCTGGCAACGGGGGACGGTCGTCATGTTGTGCTGCAGGGCCGCGCCGACCACGCCGGAAAAGTAGCGGTACAGCTCGCTCAAGGCGGGGTTGTGGGCGGCATCCACCAGGCGCTGGTGGAAGACCAGGTCGCATTCGACATAGGCATCCACATCGCCGTGGTAGTGCTGCGCACTGTGTTGCAGGGCTTCGCGCAGTGCCTGCAGGTCGGCTTCGGTGCGGCGTAACGCGGCCAGGCCGATGGCTTGTGTTTCAAGGATATGGCGGGTTTCGCGGGCGTGTTCGACGGCGCAGCGCGACATCACCTGCACGGCCTGCAGCGGGTCCACGGCGGTGCGCAGGTAGCTGCCGTCGCCCTGGCGGATTTCCACCAGGCCGCTGAAAGCCAGAACGCGCATGGCCTCACGCACGGTGTTGCGGCTGATGCCCAGGTCGTTGGCCAGCTCTGGTTCGGTGGGCAGGCGCTGGCCTACTGACCAGGTGCCCTGAGCGATGCGCTCGCGGAGCTGGTCTACGGCTTGTTCTACCAGGCTGCGTTTGATGAGCGGGGTCACGGGGGGCTTACGTCCAGTCATCGGATGAATTGCTTGACGATAGCGGGTTGGTGGGGGTGGGGCAAGGGGCGGGAGGTGCTCTTCTTTAAGTGGCTGTTTTGATTTTTATATGCACATTCCTGGAAGATATCGACTTTTAGTCACCTTTCCGCCTTTACGGCGGCTTACTTTTCTCCTGGGAAAAGTAAGCAAAACCGTTCGGCTCCGTTCATACGGCCCCTGCGCTGCGCTCCGGGGTTCCCTCGCTCCGGGCTTGCTCCGGGAGTACGCGCCGACGGGCCATCCATGGCCTGATCGGCGCTCGACGGGCATCCATGCCCGTCGCCTCCCTACGCAAGCCCTGCACTCGGCCTCCTGAAGTCGCAATTTGCGGCGCCTGGGCTACCGTGCGCTTAGAAGCAAGAGCAAGAGCAAGGGCAAGAAATGCGAGGTTCGTGGTTTGGCAGTGGCGATGTTATCGCCACTGCCATCTTCAAACCGACATGGGGCAGATCAGGCCTGACGCGCCTTCTTCATCCGGAAGGCCACCCACAGCACGGCGATCCACGCTGGGATCAGCATCACCGAGATACGGATTGGCGGGGTGAGGTACATCACCACCAGGATCAGCACGATGAACGCCAGGCACAGGTAGTTGCTCAGCGGGTGCCACAGGCTCTTGTAGAACGGCGTGATGCCGGCCGCCAGCTTGGCCTTGCGGAACTTCAGGTGGGTGATGCTGATGCTCGCCCAGTTGATCACCAGCGCCGACACCGCCAGGGCCATCAGCAGGCCAAAGGCCTCGCCCGGCATCAGGTAGTTGATCAACACGCACAGGCCGGTGGCGAACGCCGATACACCCAGCGCGGTGAGCGGCACGCCACGGCGGCTGACCTTAAGCAACTGGCGCGGCGCGTCACCCTGCGTGGCCAGGCCGAACAGCATGCGGCTGTTGGCGTACACGCAGCTGTTGTAGACCGACAGCGCGGCGGTCAGCACCACGATGTTGAGGATGGTCGCCACCAGGTCGCTGTCCAGTTCGTGGAAGATCATCACGAACGGGCTGCCGCCCTGCACCACCTTCTGCCAGGGGTACAGCGACAACAGCACGGCCAGCGCGCCGATGTAGAAGATCAGGATGCGATAGACCACCTGGTTGGTCGCCTTCGGGATGCTCTCACGCGGGTTGGCCGCCTCGGCGGCGGTGATGCCCACCAGCTCCAGCCCCCCGAAGGAGAACATGATCACCGCCAGGGCCATGATCAGCCCGGTGACGCCATTGGGGAAGAAGCCGCCGTACTGCCACAGGTTGGCGACGCTGGCATCCGGCCCGCCGTGGCCGCTGGTCAGCAGCCAGGCGCCGAAACCGATCATGCTGACGATGGCCACCACCTTGACCAGGGCGAACCAGAACTCCATTTCGCCATATACCTTCACCTGGGTCAGGTTGATGGCGTTGATCACCACGAAGAAGATCGCCGCAGTGGCCCAGGTGGGGAAGTCCGGCCACCAGTACTGCACATAGATCCCCACGGCGGTGAGTTCGGCCATGCCGACCAGCACATACACCACCCAATAGTTCCAGCCCGAGACGAAACCGGCGAACTCGCTCCAGTACTGGTGCGCGAAGTGGCTGAAGCTGCCGGCAACCGGCTCCTCGACCACCATCTCGCCCAGCTGGCGCATGATCAGGAAGGCCATCAGGCCGGCGATGGCGTAGCCCAGCAGCACCGACGGGCCGGCCAGCTGGATGGTCTGGGCGATGCCCAGGAACAGCCCGGTGCCGATGGCCCCGCCCAGCGCGATCAGCTGGATATGACGATTCTTCAGCCCGCGCTGCAAGCGCTCGGGCGTGCTCTGGTCTTGCATGAAGTGTCCTTTAGGTGAGGCAGTGTTATTGGTTTTGCTTGCAACTGGACTAGATCCATCCACCCCATTGCAAGAAGAAAATCCCGATGTTCGTGGTGACGGCGGCCATCAGTGTAGTGATCACGATGATCGACGCCGCCAGTTCATGGTTGCCGTTGGCCTCCCGCGCCATCACATAGCTGGCCGCCGCAGTGGGGCTGGCGATGTAGAGGAACAGGATGCCCAGTTCGGCACCACGGAACCCGCACAGCCAGGCACCCAGGGTGCCCAGCAGCGGCAGCCAGACCATCTTCACCAGGCTGACATCGACGGCCAGCCTGCCGCTGTCGCGCAGGGCCGCCAGCGACAGGGTGCCGCCGATGCAGATCAGCGCCAGCGGCAGGGTCATCTGGGCCAGGTAGTCACCGGAGGTCAGCAGCCAGTTGGGCAGCGGCACCTGGCCGTAGGCCATGGGTGTTGCCACCAGCACGCTGAGGATCAACGGGTTGCTGAAGATGCTCTTGCAGATGCTCCACGGGTCGGACTTCAGGTCCGGGCTGTACACCGCCAGTACCACCGCCGACAGCGAGTTGTACATGAGGATCACCAGCCCGGCCAGCACCGCGCCGAGGGATATACCGTAGTCGCCATACAGGCTGGCCGCCAGTGCCAGGCCGATCACGCCGTTGTTGCCGCGAAACGCGCCTTGCGTGTAGACGCCGCGGTCGGCCCGCGGGCAGCGCCAGATCGCCAGGCCCCAGGCCAGGCCGAAGCACGCCAGCGTCGCGCCGACGAAGTAGAGCATCACCCCTGGTTTTACCGCCGACGCCAGGTCGGCGTGGTAGATGCCGAGGAACAGCAGCGCCGGCATGCACACGTTGAACACCAGCTTGGAGGCGACCCGGTTGAAGTTGTCGTCGATCAAGCGGATGCGCTTGAGCAGCACGCCCATGAACAGCATGGCGAATACAGGTGCCGTGATGTTCAGTGTCTGGATGAGAAGGGCGAGCATGCAACGTGGTCCCGGGAAATGCGGTTAGGAGGGCAATCATACGTGAGAGCCGGGGGCTTGCGCCCGCCACAGCTGCCAGATGCCAGCACAAAGGGGGCTTGACGTAGGAAATTTCCTGCATATGATGCATATCACTGTATATACATACAGTATAAAAATGGATTATCCAGACATTGCAAGGAGCAAATCATGCCAGGAATGCAAACAGCGCCTGCGGCCATGAAAGCCCAGGCCACGCTGGTGGTCGCTGACCTCGACCAGTTGTTCGATGAGCACGGCATCGCCCTGCCCGGCCCCGACAGCCATCTGGTGCTGGTCATGCACGGCCACCACACCCTCAAGTATCACCGCCCTGCGCCACCGTCGGCTGGCGGCAATGCTGCGCAGCGCGGCCCGGAGCTGTTCTTCGAAGGCGCAGAACACACCGCCATCGGCGACAACACCCTGTTGCGTTACGAGACAGGCCAACCAGGCACCCCCGCCCATCAGTCGCCATTGCCGCTGCCCAACGGCCTGAACCTGACCTATGGCCAGGTGATCGCCCTGGGCGGCGACTTCTATGGGGTGCCCGAGCGCCCGATTGCCGATGGCGGCACCGACGCCGAACGAGTCGAGCGCTTCATCCAGGCGTTCGACTCCCTGGCGCGCCTGCCGGCGGCCAAGGCGGAAGCCGAACAGATCCTCGCGGTCATGCAGGAAGAAATCCGCGCAGCCAACCAGGCCATCAAGGACGGCCGTCAGCCCCATGAAGCCTATGACGCACTGGGCGACAGCCTGTCGGCACGCTGGAACCGCATCACCGGCGGCGGCAGCTTCGCCTCCGACCTGTTCCCCCTGGGCCGCTACCTGAAGCTGGCCGCCAGCAACTGGGACCACTTCGGCCCCTGGGCGCTGCTGGCCTACCAGGCCGGCCACGCCGCGGCCTTGCAACAGGCGCTGAAAGCCCGCGCCAGCGGCGCCGAACGCGACCTGCAACTGGCCTATGCGATGAACGCCTTCGCCGACCACTTCCTCACCGACCTGTTCTCCGCCGGCCACCTGCGGGTACCGCGCAAGGCCCTGGCCGACACCGTCACGCCGAGCGACGTTGGCTCGCTGATCTCGCGTTTCATGCACGACGAGGACAGCAAGTACGGCCTGGCCGTGCGCAATGCCGAGGGCGAGCAATGGCGCGCCTACGGCGACAAGCGCTACTTCGACAGCGTCGATGTGGCCAACCGTCGTCAAGTGGCGCGCGCCGTGCAGCGCTCGGCCGATGAAGTGTTCCAGGCCTTCGCCGAGGGCCGCGTGCCCCAGGCCAAGGACTTTTCGGCCCTGCGCCTGGCGCCCGACCTGCACGCCGCCGAACAGGACCTGGTGCCCGGCAACTTCGCCGCGCTGTACTTCCAGGACGGCAAGGCGGTGCTGCGGCGCAAGGACGTCAACGACCTCAACGACCGCAACCGCATCGGCGACTGGTGGGGCTGGAGTACCTACCTGCTGCTCAAGGACTACAAGCCGAACAAGCCCACCGGTTTCATCGATGCCCCTGCCACCTCGCCGGTGATCACCGGCTGGGAGCGCCGTGAGCCCGATGGCCTGAACTGGCAACGGGGCAACGCGGTGCGCTATGCCTTCAGCATCACCGACCAGCTCAACGAGTCGTACATTGGCCCTTGGAGCGGCTATGCCGAGCTCACCGACCAGTTCCACCCGAGCGTGCAGGTGCCGGCGGACGGCAAGCAACGCGGGCGCAACCTGTTCCGCCAGTTCCGCGGAGGTTCACCGGAGCTGATTGCCAGCCTGGACGGCAAGACCACTCTCTATATCGATCGCAACGCGTGACAAGGAGGTCACCGATGAATATCAAGGTCAAACTGGAACTGGCTTCGGGCCAGTCGATGGAAGGCATGCCGCTGGAATTGCTGCGTGAGGGCAAGGTGATTGGCCGGGCGAAAGTGCCGGCAGGCGGACAGGTGGCGTTCGAGGCACCATCGGGAGCCGGACAGCTGGCGGTACGGGTTGACCGCTCGGGAGAAAAAGCCTGACAAAACGCAGGGGGCCACTACGTGGCCCTTTCGTCGCGGTTCGTCGCCACGACAAGCCGGCTCCCACAGGGCATCGATGATCCTTGTGGGAGCCGGCTTGCCGGCGATGGGCGCGCAGCGCCCCCAGTGGACTTCAGCGTCGGACCGGACGCTTCTGCAACTTGCGCTGCAAGGTGCGCCGGTGCATGCCCAGCGCCCGCGCCGTGGCGGAGATATTGCCCTCGTGCTCGCCCAGCACGCGCTGGATGTGCTCCCACTGCAGGCGGTCCACCGACATCGGGTTTTCCGGCACCAGCGTGTCCAGGTCGGTATGCTCCGAGAGCAGCGCCGCCAGCACATCGTCGGCGTCGGCCGGTTTGCACAGGTAGTTGCAGGCCCCGCGCTTGACTGCCTCGACCGCCGTGGCGATGCTCGAGTAACCGGTCAGGATCACCACGCGCATCTCCGGGTCCAGCTCCAGCAGCTTGGGCAACAGCACCAGGCCCGAGTCGCCCTCCATCTTCAGGTCCAGCGTGGCGTAGTCGGGCAGGTCCTGCTCGGCCAGTTTCAAGCCTTCCTCGGCGGAGCCCGCGGTGCTCACACGGAACCCACGACGCGACATCGCCCGGGCCATCACCCGGGTGAAGGTGGCGTCGTCATCCACCAGCAGCAGGTGCGGCAGCTCTTCGCCTTCGACCTGGTTTTCTTCGCTCATCATGCATCTCCTCGCTTGCCATGGGGCAGGCGCAATTCGGTCAGGGTGCCACCCTGCTCATGACTATAGAGTTTCACCGAACCGCCCGCACGCGTCACGCTGGCCTTGCTCAAGAACAGGCCCAGGCCGAAGCCTTTGCCCTTGGTGGTAATGAAAGGTTTGCCGATCGCTTCGGCGATGGCCGGCGGCACGCCGGGGCCATGGTCGCGGATGCTGATGACGATGTCCTGGGCGTCCCAATCCAGGCGCACCTCCAGGTCGTCCGGGCAGGCATCGGCGGCATTGTTCAACAGGTTCAGCAGGGCCTGGGTCAGGTCCGGCGGCGGCGTCAGCCGCGGCACCACGCCGTCGCGCAGGCGCTGGAAGCGGTAGCTGGCTTCCGGGCGCATCAGGTGCCAGCGGTTGAGCGCCTCGTCGAGCCAGGCGGTGACATCCTGCTCAACGATCGCCAGGCGCCGGTTGGCCTCGGCAGCGCGCACCAGTTGCTGCAAGGTTTCCTTGCACAGCTTGACCTGGTCCTGAAGGATCTGCAGGTCTTCCTGCAACAGCGGGTCGGCGTGGTCCTGGCGCATTTCGTTGAGCAGCACGCTCATGGTCGCCAGCGGCGTGCCCAGTTCGTGGGCGGCGCCGGCGGCCTGGGTGGCCACGGCCAGCAACTGCTCGTCGCGCAGGCTTTCTTCCCGACGCTCGGCGCGCAGGTTCTCTTGCTGGCGCAACTCCTCGGCCATGCGCGCGGCGAAGAAGGTGATCACCCCGGCGGCCAGGGCGATGCTCAGCCACATGCCGTAGACCTGCATGGTATCGCGCGCCAGCGGCAGCGTTTCCAGCGGGTAGTACTGCACCAGCAACAGGCTGTAGGCGACCAGGGCGATACCCGAGAGCACCAACGAGTAGATCCACGGCAGGGTGACCGCGGCGATGGCCAACGGCACCAGGTAATAGGAGACGAAGGGGTTGGTCGAACCGCCCGAGTAATAAAGCAGGGCACTGTGGATCAGCAGGTCGCAGGCCAGTTGCAGGGCGTACTCGAGTTCGGTGACCGGCAGCGACAGGCGCAGGCGCAGGGCGGTGAACGCGCACAGCAGCGACGACAGGGCCAGCGTGACTGCCAGCGAGAACCACGGCAGCGGCAGCAGCTCGGTCCAGTAGGCCACGCCTACCGAGCCGGCCTGGGCCGCCAGGACGAGAATGCGGATGAAGGTCAGGCGCCAGAGGTTCTGGCGTGTGGCGGACAACGGATGTGCGACGGCGAGCATGAGCTCTCCCAATTGAGTGCTCCAGGAAAATCGGCTGGAGTATACCGAAGCCGGGCGCTCCACTGCAGCGATGCGGCAAAGCGCCACACTTTGTCATAGATTCATGATGGCACTTTTGAACCCTCTACACTGTCACCGGTCTGATCGGCCATGCGTGGAACGGATCTGCTCACCCACGCCTTACCCTGCCAAGGAGTTCCACATGCACATTACCCGTCGCGGCGCCGCCGCCGTTGCCCTGTCCTGCGGCATGCTCGCCAGCCTGCCGGCCCTGGCGGCCGACGAGCCACGCTACAACCAGGTGTCGCTGCGTGCCGAAGTCAGCAAGGAAGTGGCGCGTGACCTGATGGTCGTGACGCTGTACAGCGAAGCGCAGAACACCGACCCGGGCAAGCTGGCCAAGGAGATCACCGAAACCATGAACAAGGCCGTGCAGCAGGCCCGCCAGGTCAAGGACGTGAAGATCAGCCAGGGCAGCCGCAACAGCTACCCGATCTACGACACCAAGGGCCAAAAGATCACCGGCTGGCGCGAACGCGCCGAACTGCGCCTGGAAAGCGCCGACTTCCCGGCCCTGTCCAAGCTCACCGGTGACCTGCTGCAAGACCTGAAGATGGGCGGCATGGACTTCTCCATTGCCCCGGCCACACGCAAGTCCAATGAAGACGAGTTGCTCAAGGATGCCGTCGCCGCCTTCAAGGCGCGTGCCCAACTGGCCACCGATGCCCTGGGCGGCAAAGGCTACAAGGTGGTCAGCCTGAACCTCAACAGCAGCGGTTACCCACGCCCTTACCTGCGTAACGCGCCAATGGCGATGATGGCCAAGGGCGCCGCCGATGAATCCGCGCCGGCGCCGGATATCGAAGCCGGAACCAGCGAAGTGAGCATGAGTGCCGATGGCCTGATCGAAGTCCAGGTGCCCTGACTCACTCAACCGGATGTCAGAGGCGGTCAAAACCGTCTCTGACAGCAGTTTTAGACCTTTCCTACGCACCAAACGGGTGCGTCTGCTTGTCACATAAAGTGCGAAATATCCTGAAATTTTCGCCCTTTTCCCCCTCGCAAACGATCAACATTCGCCAAAGTTATATGGATGCGACATCCATGTACGTCCGTACCACGTTTTTGCCGTCAACCATCCTGCTGAGTGTTGCATTGGGAATACCCCCTGCATAAGTATCCGCAGGTCGGCTCACGAGGCCGCCTCAATTCGAAAAATGACAACAATGAGGCCACCATGCTCAAACACGCAGTCATTCCGTTCCTGGTAGGTGCAGGCTTGCTAGCCGGCGCTCCCTCCGCCCTCGCCGCATCCAACCTGGTGTTCTGCTCCGAAGGCAGCCCGGCCGGGTTCGACCCGGGGCAATACACTACCGGAACCGACTTTGACGCCTCCGCCGAGACCATCTTCAACCGCCTGACGCAATTCGAACGCGGCGGCACCAAGGTCATTCCGGGCCTGGCCACCAGCTGGGACGTCTCCGATGACGGCAAGACCTACACCTTCCACCTGCGTGAAGGCGTCAAGTTCCATACCACCGATTACTTCAAGCCGACCCGCGACTTCAACGCCGACGACGTGCTGTTCACCTTCAACCGCATGCTCGACAAGGACCAGCCCTTCCGCAAGGCCTACCCCACCGAGTTCCCGTACTTCACCGACATGGGCATGGACAAGAACATCGCCAAGGTGGAAAAACTCGACGACCACACGGTGAAGTTCACCCTCGCCCAGGTCGACGCCGCGTTCATCCAGAACATGGCCATGCACTTCGCCTCGATCCAGTCAGCCGAATACGCCGACCAGTTGCTCAAGCAGGGCAAGCCCGCCGACATCAACCAGAAGCCGATCGGCACCGGGCCGTTCGTGTTCAAGAGCTACCAGAAAGACTCGAACATTCGCTTCACTGGCAACAAGAGCTACTGGAATCCTGAAGAAGTGAAGATCGACAACCTGATCTTTGCCATCAGCACCGACGCCTCGGTGCGCATGCAGAAACTCAAGAAGAACGAGTGCCAGGTGACGCTGTTCCCGCGTCCGGCCGATATCAAGCCGCTGCAGGAAGACAAGAAGCTGCAGATGCCCGACCAGGCCGGCTTCAACCTCGGCTATATCGCCTACAACGTGATGGACAAGATCAAGGGCAGCAACGAAGCGAATCCCCTGTCCCAACTCAAGGTCCGCCAAGCCCTGGACATGGCGGTCAACAAGCAGCAGATCATCGAATCGGTGTATCAGGGTGCCGGCCAGCTGGCGGTCAACGCCATGCCGCCAACCCAATGGTCCTATGACGACACCATCAAGGACGCCGCGTACGACCCAGAGAAGGCCAAGCAACTGCTCAAGGAAGCCGGCATCAAGGAGGGTACCGAGATCACCCTGTGGGCCATGCCGGTGCAGCGCCCCTACAACCCCAACGCCAAGCTGATGGCCGAGATGCTCCAGTCCGACTGGGCCAAGATCGGCATCAAGGCCAAGATCGTCAGCTACGAATGGGGCGAGTACATCAAGCGTTCCAAGGGCGGCGAGCAGGGCGCCATGCTGATCGGCTGGAGCGGCGACAATGGTGACCCGGACAACTGGCTGGGCACGCTCTATGGCTGCGATGCCATGGATGGCAACAACTTCTCCAAGTGGTGCTACAAGCCCTACGACGACCTGATCAAGCAAGCCAAGGCGACCTCGGACCAGGCCAAGCGCACCGAGCTGTACAAGCAGGCGCAACATATCCTCAAGGAGCAGGTGCCGATCACCCCCATCGCCCACTCCACCGTGTATCAGCCCATGAGCGCGAAAGTGAAGGACTTCAAGATCAGCCCCTTCGGCCTGAACTCCTTCTACGGGGTCAGCGTGGACAAGTAACGGTCGTGACCGCCCCGCCAGCGTTTGGCGGCGGGGCGGTGACATGATCGGGCGATACGCAGGGCAATTCCCTAGTGTTCGCCGGAACGCTCCCGCACCCAAATCAGTAGCGAACCCTGGTTCCCGCATTCTGGCGCATCTATCGTCAGGACCGGGATGCAGCAGCCGCGTTTTGCCTGCCGCTGCCTGAAAACACGGACAAAGGACCTGCCATGCGCCTCACCACACTGAGCTCCACCCTGCTTGCCCTCGGCCTGCTGAGCCAGGCTCCCGCGAGCCTCGCCAACAACCTGGTGTTCTGCTCCGAAGGCAGCCCGGCGGGCTTCGACACCGCCCAGTACACCGCGGCCACCGACAACGACGCCGCCGAACCGATTTACAACCGCCTGGTCGAGTTCGAGCGTGGCGGCACCGCCGTGCAACCGGGCCTGGCCACCGACTGGCAGGTGTCCGAGGACGGCCTGAAGTACACCTTCCACCTGCGACCCGGGGTGAAGTTCCATGGCAACAAGGACTTCAAGCCCAGCCGCGACTTCAATGCCGACGACGTGCTGTTCACCTTCAACCGCATGCTCGACAAGGACCACCCCTTCCGCAAGGCCTACCCCACCGAATTCCCGTACTTCATCAGCATGGGGTTGGACAAGAACATCGCCAAGGTCGAGAAGACCGACCCGCTGACCGTGGTCTTCACCCTCAACAAGGTCGACGCCGCGTTCCTGCAGAACATCGCCATGGCCTTCGCCTCGATTCTCTCCGCCGAGTACGCCGACCACCTGCTGGCCGGCGGCAAGGCCAGCGATATCAACCAGAAGCCGATCGGCACCGGCCCCTTCGTGTTCCAGCGCTACCAGAAGGATTCGCAGATCCGCTTCAAGGGCAACAAGGACTACTGGGCACCTGACCGGGTGAAGATCGACAACCTGGTGTTCTCGATCAACGTCGACCCGTCGGTGCGCATCCAGAAGCTGCGCCGCAACGAATGCCAGATCACCCTGCATCCACGCCCGGCCGACCTGCCCGCGCTCAAGGAAGACGGCAAGCTGCAGGTAATGACGCAACCCGGTTTCAACCTTGGCTACATCGCCTACAACACCCAACACCCACCCTTCGACCGGCTGGAAGTGCGCCAGGCCATGGACATGGCGGTGAACAAGCAGGCGATCATCCAGGCGGTCTACCAGGATGCCGGTCAGACCGCCGTCAACGCCATGCCGCCAACCCAGTGGTCCTACGACAAATCGATCAAGGACGCCCCCTTCGACCCGGAAAAAGCCAAGCAGCTGCTCAAGCAGGCCGGGGTCAAGGAAGACACCGAGATCACCCTGTGGGCCATGCCGGTACAGCGCCCCTACAACCCCAACGCCAAGCTCATGGCCGAAATGCTCCAGGCCGACTGGAGCAAGCTCGGTTTCAAGGTGCGCATCGTCAGCTACGAATGGGGCGAATACCTCAAGCGCATGAAAAGCGGTGAGCATGACATCGCCCTGATCGGCTGGACCGGCGACAACGGTGATCCGGACAACTGGCTCGGCACCCTGTTCAGCTGCGACGCCATCGGCAGCAACAACTACTCCTTGTGGTGCGATTCGCAATACGACGCACTGGTGAAAAAAGCCAAGCAGGTCACCGACCGCGACCAGCGCACCAGCCTCTACGAACAAGCCCAGCAACGTCTCAAGCAGCAGGTGCCGATCACCCCGGTCGCGCACTCCACGGTCAACCAGCCGCTGAGCATCAGCGTGAAAGACTTCAAGGTCAGCCCCTTCGGACGCAACGTTTTCTCCGGCGTCAGCATCGATTGACCCTGCAACGCCCGGACGGGAGTGCGACCCACTCCCGCGCCAGCGTGCAGCCCGGATTTGCCTGGCAACCCCCAGGCAGACACTGCAGTACCGCGTCACCGTGACAAGCCCGGCCCACAAGGTCGGGTGATAACTAGAAAAATATCAGGGAGCTTTCATGTTGATTCGTACCACAACCACCGCACTGGCCTTGTCCGTCGGCGCCTTCTGCGCCCTCGCCCAGGCCGAACCCGTGAGCCAGGACTTCGTGCCGTTCGCGCTCAAGTCCAGCAGCGAACAGGCCGAAGCCAAAGGCTTCATCGATGGCCAGAGCCTGTCCGGCAGCACCCGCAACTGGTATGCCCGCGAACGCGCCACCCGCGCGCCGCTGTGGAAGTACACCAAGGGCGACGGCACCCGCCACGACACCCACAGCCGCGACAACTGGCTGCAGGGCACCATCCTCAACTACAGCTCGGGCTTCACCGAAGGTACCGTCGGCTTTGCGGTGGAGGCCGCCGCCTACAATGCCATCGCCCTCGAGCAGGGCCGCGCCGCCGTGGCCGGCCCGAACAACCGTACCCTGACCCACAGCGACGGCGACCCGATCGGCCAGTGGAGCAAGATGGGCCTGGGCAACGTCAAGGCGCGCATCTCCAACACCACGCTGACCGTCGGTCGCCAGTCGGTCGACACGCCGATGATCGCCTACATCGGTAACCGTGCCTTGCCATCGAGCTTCCAGGGCGCGTTCCTGCACAGCGCCGAGTTCGAGAACCTGTCGTTCGACGTGGGTACCTTCGACCGCGTTTCGCCACGTACCGAGCAGAGCCTGAGCAAGTTCCGCAGCGAGTACGGCGCCGCCGGGGTCGAGACCGACCGAGCCAGCACCGTCGGCATCAACTACCAGCCGCTCAAGAGCCTGACCACCAGCCTCTACGCGACCAAGGTCGACGACTTCTGGAACCAGTACTACTTCGGCGCCAACCACGTGCTGGGCGACAGCGCGGTGCTGAGCCTGACCACCGGTCTGAACTACTACAAGACCGTGGACGAAGGCAGCAAGAAGATGGGCGAGATCGACAACGACACCTACAGCCTGTCGTTCGGCCTGACCCACCAGGCCCACACCCTCACCGCCTCCTGGCAGCAGGTCAACGGCAACGAGTACTTCGACTATCTGCATGAGACCAACGGCATCTACCTGGCCAACTCCCTGCTGTCGGACTTCAACGGCCCGAACGAGAAATCGCTGCAGATCAGCTATGTGCTGAACATGGCGCCCTATGGCGTGCCAGGCCTGAAGTTCAACGTCTACAACGCCCGCGGCTGGGATATCGACGGTACCCACTACAAGGGCACCGCCTATGACGTCCGGGGCCAGGACGGCGAGAACCACTACGAGTGGGGCATCGGCACCAGCTACGCGGTGCAGAGCGGCATGCTGAAGGACACCACCATCCGCGCCACCTATACCGCCCACCGTGCCAGCAAGGCGCAGAGCGACGGCAGTCTCGACGAGTTCCGTGTCGTCACCACCATTCCGTTCAACATCCTCTGACCGTTGGCGCCACGGCCCGCCTCCCCACGGGCCGTGGCGGCTACGCTGGAACTAGCACTGCAGGGAGGTTCCATGAAATCGCTACCGCTACGCGCTGCCCTGGCAGCCGTCATCCTGGGCGCCGCATCGAATCTGGCGGCCAAGCCGCTGGTGGTGTGCACCGAAGCCAGCCCGGAAGGCTTCGACATCGTCCAGTACACCACCGCCGTCACCGCCGACGCCACGGCCGAGGCCATCTTCAACCGCCTGGTCGACTTCAAGCCCGGCACCACCGAGATCCAGCCGGCCCTGGCCACCAGTTGGGACGTCAGCCCCGACGGCCTGGTCTACACCTTCCACCTGCGCGAAGGCGTCAAGTTCCACACCACCGACTACTTCAAGCCCACCCGCGACTTCAATGCCGATGACGTGCTGTGGAGCCTGAACCGTCAGCTGAAGAAAGACCATCCGTGGCACGACAAGACCAGCGTCGGCTACCCCTACTTCGAGAGCATGGCCTTCAAGGACCTGCTCAAGTCGGTCGAGAAGACCGACGATCACACCGTGGTGATCACCCTGACCCGCCCGGAAGCGCCTTTCCTGCGCGACCTGGCCATGGCCTTCACCTCGATCTACTCCGCCGAGTACGGCGACCAGCTGCTCAAGGCCGGCAAGACCGGCGACCTCAACAGCAAGCCGGTCGGCACCGGCCCGTTCGTGTTCCAGCGCTACAACAAGGACGCCAACGTCCGCTACAAGGCCAACCCGGACTACTTCCGTGGCAAGCCGCCCGCCGACGCGCTGATCTTCGCCATCGCCACCGACAGCAACGTGCGCCTGCAGAAACTGCGCGCCAACGAATGCCAGATCGCCTTGTATCCCAAGCCTGACGACGTGCCGGGGATCAAGACCGACCCGAAACTCAAGGTCGCCGAGATCGAGGCGCTGGTTACCGGCTACATCTCGATGAACACCCAGCACAAGTACCTGAGCGATGTGCGCGTGCGCAAGGCGATCGACATGGCCTTCGACCGCCAGACCCACGTCGACCAGCTGTTCGGCAAGGGCAACGCCCTGGTTGGGGTCAACCCGTATCCGCCGACCATGATCGGCTACAACACCGACAACAAGAACCCGCCCCACGACCTCGACAAGGCCCGCGCCCTGCTCAAGGAAGCCGGTGTGCCGGAGGGCACGGTGATCACTCTGTTCACCCGCAACGGCGGTGGCCCGACCAACCCCAACCCGCGCCTGTCCGCCGAAATGCTGCAGTCGGACCTGGCCAAGATCGGCATCAAGCTCGACATCCGTGTGATGGAGTGGGCCGAGATGCTGCGTCGCGCCAAGAAGGGCGAGGCCGACCTGGTGTCGGCGGGCTGGGCCGGCGACAACGGCGACCCGGACAACTTCCTCACGCCGATGCTCAGCTGCGACGCGGTGAAAAGCGGCGAGAACTATGCGCGCTGGTGCAACCAGAAATTCCAGGACCTGATCACCCGCGCCCGCGAAGTGATCGACAACGATGAACGCGCCAGGCTCTATAACGAGGCCTTGGCGGTGTACGATGAAGACCAGCCGTGGATCAGCATGGCCCACCCGAAAATGTTCACCGCCATGCGCGAGAACGTCGAAGGCTATGTGATCAACCCACTGACCAACAACAACTTCGCCACCACCAAGGTGAAGTAGAACAACAACAGCCGCCGGACCTTGTGCAAGAGGCCCCGGCGGCGCGCCGTTTCCGGCTGATGAGGTACCCCTGACAATGTTGAGTTTTATTGCCCGACGCCTGGGTCTGCTGATTCCGACCTTCTTCGGTATCACCCTGCTGACCTTCGCGCTCATACGCCTGATCCCCGGCGACCCCGTCGAAGTGATGATGGGCGAACGCCGGGTCGACCCCGAAATGCATGCCCAGGCCATGGAACGCCTGGGCCTGAACAAGCCGCTGCCGGCCCAGTACCTGGACTATGTCGGCAAGCTCGCCCAGGGCGATCTGGGCGAATCCCTGCGCACCCGTGAAAGCGTATGGAACGAATTCCTCACCCTGTTCCCGGCCACCCTGGAGCTGGCCATGGCCGCCCTGCTCTTCGCCGGGGTCATCGGCCTGCTGGCCGGGGTGATCGCCGCGCTCAAGCGCGGCTCGCTGTTCGACCACGGGGTAATGGGCATCTCCCTGGCCGGCTACTCGATGCCGATCTTCTGGTGGGGCCTGATCCTGATCATGTTCTTCTCGGTGAGCCTGGGCTGGACGCCAGTCTCCGGGCGCATCGACCTACTCTATGACATCGAGCCGAAAACCGGCTTCATGCTCATCGACACCCTGCTCAGCGACGAGGAAGGCGCGTTCAAGGATGCGGTGATGCACCTGATCCTGCCGGCCATCGTGCTGGGCACCATTCCGCTGGCGGTGATCGCCCGCATGACCCGCTCGTCGATGCTCGAAGTGCTGCGCGAGGACTACATCCGTACCGCCCGCGCCAAGGGCCTGTCGCCGTCACGGGTGGTGTTCATCCACGGCCTGCGCAACGCGCTGATCCCGGTGCTGACCGTGTTCGGCCTGCAGGTCGGCACGCTGCTGGCCGGCGCCGTGCTCACCGAAACCATCTTCTCCTGGCCGGGCATCGGCAAATGGCTGATCGAGGCCATCGGTGCCCGTGACTACCCCGTGGTCCAGAACGGCATCCTGTTGATCGCCTGCCTGGTGATCCTGGTCAACTTCGTCGTGGATATCCTCTACGGCCTGGCCAACCCACGCATCCGTCATCAGCGCTGAGGACTACGCCATGACCAGCCCGATTCCAAAATCCGTCACCCCGCCCAGCGTGGTCGACCAAAGCTTGCTCTACCCCTCGCCGTACAAAGAATTCTGGCAGGCCTTCTCGCGCAACAAGGGCGCGGTGGCCGGCCTGGCGTTCATGTGCCTGGTGGTGTTCTGCGCCCTGTTCGCCCCCTGGGTGGCGCCGCACAATCCCAGCGAGCAATACCGCGACTTCCTGCTCACACCGCCGGTATGGCTCGAAGGCGGTACCTGGCAGTTCATCCTCGGTACCGACGAACTGGGCCGCGACCTGCTCTCGCGGCTGATCCAGGGCGCCCGGCTGTCGCTGTTGATCGGCCTGTCGTCGGTGGTGATGTCGCTGATCCCGGGCATCCTGCTGGGCCTGCTGGCCGGTTTCTTCCCGCAGATCCTCGGCCCCTCGATCATGCGCCTGATGGACGTGATGCTGGCGCTGCCCTCGCTGCTGCTGGCCGTGGCCATCGTCGCCATCCTCGGCCCAGGCCTGATCAACACCGTGATCGCCATCGCCATCGTCTCGCTGCCGTCCTACGTGCGCCTGACCCGCGCCGCGGTGATGGGCGAACTGAACCGCGACTACGTCACCGCCGCGCGCCTGGCCGGTGCCGGGCTGCCGCGGCTAATGTTCGTCACCGTGCTGCCCAACTGCATGGCGCCGCTGATCGTGCAGGCCACCCTGAGCTTCTCCTCGGCGATCCTCGACGCTGCGGCCCTGGGCTTCCTCGGCCTCGGCGTGCAGCCGCCAACCCCCGAGTGGGGCACCATGCTGGCCTCGGCCCGCGACTACATCGAACGCGCCTGGTGGGTGGTGAGCCTGCCCGGCCTGACCATTTTGCTCAGTGTGCTGGCAATCAACCTGATGGGCGACGGCCTGCGCGACGCGCTGGACCCGAAACTCAAGAACGCCGCCTGAGGAGATCGCCATGTCACTGTTGCAGATCAACAACCTGAACGTGCGCTTCGGCGACGCCAATGCCGTGCCCGTGGTGGACGGCCTCGACCTGAGCGTGGATGCCGGCGAGATCCTCGCCATCGTCGGCGAGTCGGGCTCGGGCAAGTCGGTGACCATGATGGCCCTGATGGGGCTGATCGAAGCCCCCGGGCGCATCACCGCGGACGTACTCGACTTCGCCGGCACCAACATGCTCAAGCTCAGCGGCCGCCAGCGCCGCAAGGTGGTGGGCAAGGACATCGCCATGGTCTTCCAGGACCCGATGACCGCGCTCAACCCCAGCTATACCGTGGGCTACCAGATCGAGGAAGTGCTGCGCCAGCACCTGGGCCTCAAGGGCAAGGCAGCGCGTCAGCGCGCGCTGGAGCTGCTGAAGAAGGTCGAGATCCCGGCCGCCGAAAGCCGCCTCGACGCCTACCCGCACCAGCTGTCCGGCGGCATGAGCCAGCGCGTGGCCATCGCCATGGCCATCGCCGGCGAGCCAAAACTGCTGATCGCCGACGAACCGACCACCGCGCTGGACGTGACCATCCAGGCGCAGATCATGGAACTGCTGGTCAACCTGCAGAAAGAGCGCAACATGGCGCTCATTCTCATCACCCACGACCTGGCCGTGGTCGCCGAAACCGCCAAGCGCGTGTGCGTGATGTACGCAGGGCAAGCAGTCGAAGTCGGCCAGGTGCCGGAGCTGTTCGACATCCCCGCCCACCCGTACAGCGAAGCGCTGCTGGCGGCCATTCCCGAGCACAGCATCGGCGCCGAACGCCTGGCCACCCTGCCCGGCATCGTCCCGGGGCGCTATGACCGCCCGCAGGGTTGCCTGCTGTCGCCACGCTGCCCCTATGTGCAGGAAAACTGCCGCCGGCAGCGCCCGGCCCTTGATCCCCAGGCCCACAGCCTGGTGCGTTGCTTCTATCCGCTGAACCAGGAGGTGGCGTGATGGCCGTCGTACTTTCCGCTCGTGAGCTGACCCGCCACTACGAAGTCTCCCGCGGCCTGTTCAAGGGCCATGCGCTGGTGCGGGCGCTCAACGGCGTGTCATTCGAACTGGAGGCCGGCAAGACGCTGGCCGTGGTCGGTGAATCCGGCTGCGGCAAGTCGACCCTGGCGCGTGCCCTGACCCTGATCGAGGAGCCGTCCTCAGGTTCGCTGCAAATCGCCGGCCACGAGGTCAAGGGCGCCAGCAAGGACCAGCGCAAACAGCTGCGCCGTGACGTGCAGATGGTGTTCCAGAGCCCCTACGCCTCGCTCAACCCGCGGCAGAAGATCGGCGACCAGCTCGCCGAACCGCTGTTGATCAACACCTCGCTGAGCAAGACCGAACGCCGCGAGAAAGTGCAGAAGATGATGGAGCAGGTGGGCCTGCGCCCCGAGCACTACCAGCGTTATCCGCACATGTTCTCCGGCGGCCAGCGCCAGCGTATCGCCCTGGCCCGGGCGATGATGCTGCAACCCAAGGTACTGGTGGCCGACGAACCCACCTCTGCGCTGGACGTGTCGATCCAGGCCCAGGTGCTGAACCTGTTCATGGACCTGCAGAAGGAATTCAACACCGCCTACGTGTTCATCTCCCACAACCTGGCGGTAGTGCGCCATGTGGCGGACCAGGTGCTGGTGATGTACCTCGGCCGGCCGGCGGAAATGGGGCCCAAGCAGGACATCTACGACAAGCCGCTGCACCCGTATACCCAGGCGCTGCTATCGGCCACCCCGGCGATCCACCCGGACCCGCTGAAGCCGAAGATCCGCATTGCCGGTGAGTTGCCCAACCCGTTGAATCCGCCGGACGGTTGCGCGTTCCACAAACGTTGCCCGTACGCGACCGAGCGATGCGCCAAGGAAGTACCGGCGTTGCGCCAAGTGAGTACGCGGCAGGTGGCGTGCCACTACGCCGAGCAGTTCCTGTAGCTGTATGCGCCAATGAAAACGCCGCCCTTTCGGGCGGCGTTTTCATTTCTCAGTGCATGAACAATGCAATCAGGATGATCACCGGAATAGGGACCCCGAGCATCCACAGCAATAATGAGCGCATGACAATTCTCCTTGTTCCTGTGCGGGTTATCGGATCGGTGCAGAGGCGTGGCGCGGGTTGTAGTCCGCCGGACTGGCTTCGAGCCACTGCACCCGATCACGCTGCCGGCCGCCGAACAGTGCCGCCAGGCTGGCGAAGAAGGCGCCGCAAAGCAGGGCGACGAAAGTCCACAACGCCGTCCAGGCGGCGGCCTTGGTCGCAGCGTCCGCGGCTTGCTTGGCCTCGACCTTGGCCTGCTGCAGTTGTGCATAGACCTGATCAACGCGTGCTTCGGCCTCGGGCTGTGTCAGGCGAGTGCGCTGGGCCACTACCTGGGCCAGGTAGGTCCGGTCCTCCGGCGAGAGCGCGCCGCCCTGGGCCAGCGAGCGGGTCAGAATGCGGGCTGCCACACCATTTGCCGCATCGTCACTTACTGCCACCGGGCCTTGACCGCGGAACAGGCTATCGACGAAGTAGCCCATCGGGTTCTTGCCCTGGCTATCGCTGCCAGCCACACCAGCAGCCGCGGTGGTAGCCACCCCGGACGCAGCGGTGGCGCCGGCACCCAGCAAGTTGCCAGCGGTACCCAGCACCAGCATGGCGGCCACTAGCGTGGCAACCGCCCAGGCCAGGAAGCCATGGGCAGTGTCCCGGAAATACACTTCGTCACCGTGCAGGTTGGCCCATTTCACCCGCAGGCGACCGGCGATGTAACCACCCAGGCCCGAGGCCAGTATCTGTGTGATCAGTAGCCAGATGATGGTCGAAATCCCAAGCGCCTTGGCGCTGGCGCCTTCGTCGGCCCAAGGCGAGGTAGCGGCCAGGCCCAACCCTGTCCCCAGTACCACCAGGATCAGGGACAAGGCCGCCGCCGCTGCTGCGCCTGCGAAGATCGCGGCCCAGGAAACTCCGGAGCGATTGGGGTCGTTGGTGGGGTAGTCGGCAGGTGTGATCATGATTCGACGCCTTTATCTGAGGGGGAGGTCCGTTCTCAGGTAAGGCCGTGCAGGGGCTGTGCCACTTTGTGTCAAAACATGACTTCCTTATAAATCAGGCGGTTGGCTTGTAGGCAACGTCTGAGCATCATGCAAAATGCCAGATCGGTGCGGAAACGGCAGGGCCTTCTGCAACCCGGGATGCGGCCTGTGCGCACGGGCTGGTTCTTGTCAGACCGGGACATGACGAGGCACCATCCACGGCATGTCTATCGCCACCGTCCCCGACGGCCCCGGGCAAACCCCGCTCACCGCCGCCACCGTCATGCGCTACCACCTGTGCTGGAAGCATCGCGACCTGGACGGGGTGATGGCCCTGTACCACCCGGATATCCAGTACCACGACTTCTTCCAGAACCGCGTGCTCGGTTTCGACGAGCTGCGCGACTACGTGCGCGCAAGCTTGCCCCATGAAGCCGGCGAGGACATCGTCCACAGCGACCGCATCCGCGTCGATGGCTGCACCGCGTTCATCCAGTACCAGGTCACGGTGCAGGGTGGCGACGGGCTGGTGGCGTTCCAGTCCAGCGAGGCGATCACCGTGCTGGACGGACTGATCTGGCGGGTCAACGAGTACGCCACGCTGGTCCATGGCAACGGAAAGGGCCTGCGCTCCAGCGGGCCGCGCCCAGCCACCAGTCGGCTCGGCCTGTCTCCCCGCCAGCTATCGACCATGGCCCAGGACCTGGAGCATTATTTCCAGGCCCAGCGCCCGTACCTGGACCCCGAGCTGGACCTGCAACGGGTCGCCGACGAAAGCGGCTACAGCCGCAACCAGATTTCCTACCTGCTTAACCAGGTGCTTGGCCAAAGCTTCTACCGCTACGTCAACCAGGCACGCCTGCAACACCTGATGAGCAGCCTGGACAATAGCTGCGTCGCGGCGCCCGTCGATGAACTGGCGTTCAACGCCGGCTTCAATTCGCTGTCGGCGTTCTACAAGTGCTTTCGCGAGCATACCGGCCTGTCGCCCAAGGCTTACCTCAAGCAAATTTCCCTGCGTGCACGCACGTAAGACAGCCCACGCCACGCTTCACTAGGATCGCCACAGACCCTCAGTGGATGTGGAGCACGACCCGATGCAACCTTTGCGCACGATCAGCCTGTGGATGGACCAGCTCGACGAGCCGTTGTGCGCGCGCCCGGCCCTGCGCCAGGACCTGGACCTCGACGTGTGCATCATCGGTGCCGGCTATACGGGGCTGTGGACGGCCTACTACCTCAAGCGCCAGGCGCCGCAGCTGAACATCGCGGTGATCGAGGCCAACATCGCCGGCTTCGGCGCCTCCGGACGCAATGGCGGCTGGCTGATGGGCAACCTGCTGGGCGAGGACCGCCTGCTGGCCACGCTCTCGCCGCAGCAACGGCGTGAAAGCATCGACCTGCTGCACGGCATCCCCGACGAAGTCCACGACGTGCTCCTGCGCGAAGGCATCGCCTGCGACTACCGCAAAGGCGGAGTGCTCTACTGCGCCGCCCGCTACCCGGAACAGGAACGCAGCCTGCGCGCCTGGCTCGACGACCTCTACCGCCAGGGCATGAATGAAGACGATTACCGCTGGCTGCGCCCCGAACAACTGGATGCCCAGCTGAAGGTAAGCAACCCCTACGGCGCCCTCTACAGCCCGCACGTCGCCACGATTCAACCGGCCAGACTGGTGCGTGGCCTGGCACGGACGGTCGAGGCCATGGGCGTGCCGATCTACGAGAACACGCCAGCCATTGACTGGCAGACCGGCGAAGTGCGCACCCCGTTGGCACGTATCCGCAGCCACTGGGTGGTGCCGGCCGTGGAAGGCTACGCCGCCAGCCTGCCACCGCTCGGGCGGCACCAGCTGCCGGTACAGAGCCTGCTGGTGGCCACCGAGCCGCTGCCGGAGTCGACATGGGAGCAGATCGGCCTGAGCCAGGGCCAGGCCTTCAGCGAAAACAGCCGCCAGGTCACCTATGGCCAGCGCAGCGCCGACAACCGCCTGGTGTTCGGTGCCCGCGGCGGCTACCGCTTCGGTGGCCGCCTGCGCGAGGACTTCACCCTGACCACCGACGAGGTGGAGCTGCGCCGCTACCTGTTCGGCGAACTGTTCCCACAGCTCAAGCACGTACGCATCACCCACTCCTGGGGTGGCAACCTCGGCATGGCCCGGCGCTTCCGCCCGCACATGCTCTGCGACCGCCAGCGCGGTATCGCCCTGGCCGGCGGTTATGGCGGCGAAGGCGTCGGCGCCACCAACCTCGGTGGACGTACCCTGGCCGCGCTGATCCTCGGCCAGCACAACGAACTGACCGCGCAGCCCTGGGTGCACGACAACCGCTCGCTGTCGAGCTTGGCCAGCTGGCCGCCCGAGCCGTGCCGCTGGCTGGGCTACAACGCGATCATCCAGAGTTTCGTCCACGAGGACCGGACCCTCGCCAACCCGACCAGCGCCTCCTGGCGGCGGCGCCTGGCCAGTGGGTTGGCCGATTTCATGGAAGGCTTCATGCACTGACTTCCCCTCACCACCACACAGGATCCACCGGTCATGAGCATCACCCAGTTCAAACACACCGACAGCGTCATCCTGGACAGCAGCACTCCGGTCGCCGTGCCCCTTGGCGAGCCGGTCGCAGTCACCTCGGTCACCTGCGTCGAGCGCAGCGACGGCGTCGAGACCGGCATCTGGGAATGCACCCCGGGGCGCTGGCGGCGGCAGATCGTGCAGCAGGAGTTCTGCCATTTCATCAAGGGCCGCTGCACCTTCACTCCCGACGGCGGCGAGCCCCTGGTCATAGAAGCCGGAGACGCACTGATGCTACCGGCCAACAGCCTCGGCACCTGGGATATCCAGGAGACCGTGCGCAAGACCTACGTCCTCATTTTCTGATCCGCTGATCGCCTGCCTTCGATAACAACAGACAAAGCAAGGTAACCCCGACATGCGCACCCTCCTTCTCGCTCCTCTGATGCTGGCCACCAGCGTTGCCAGTGCCGCCGACTCGGTGAAGATCTACAACTGGTCGAGCTACATCGCCCCGGACACGCTGAAGCACTTCCAGCAAACCACCGGCATCAATCCCACCTACGACGTGTTCGACAGCAACGAGACCCTCGACGGCAAGCTGATGACCGGCAACTCCGGCTACGATGTGGTGTTCCCCTCCAACCACTTCATGGCCCGGCAGATCCAGGGCAAAGCCCTGAAGCAGCTGGACAAGTCGCAGTTGCCCAACTGGAAGAACCTCAACCCGGTGTTGCTCAAGGCCCTGGAGGTCAACGACCCGGGCAACCAGTACGGCTTCCCGTACCTGTGGGGCAGCACCGGCATCGGCTACAACATCGACAAGGTCAAGGCGGTGCTCGGCGACAATGCGCCCATCGATTCGTGGGACCTGTTCTTCAAGCCCGAATACCTCGCCAAGCTCAAGAGTTGCGGCGTGGCGGTGCTGGACAACGGCCCCGAGCTGCTGCCGATCGCCCTGCACTACCTGGGCCTGCCGCACCATAGCCAGAACACGGCGGACTACGACAAGGCCAAGGCGTTGCTGATGAAGGTGCGCCCGTACATCAGCTACTTCCACTCCTCGAAGTACACCGGCGACCTGGCCAATGGCGACGTGTGCCTGGTGGTGGGTTTCTCGGGCGACGTGCTGCAGGCGAAGAACCGTGCCGAGGAGGCGAAGAACGGGGTGAAGGTGGGCTACTCGATCCCGAAGGAAGGCGCGCCGATGTGGTTCGACATGGTGGCCATGCCGGCCGATGCGCCTGACGAGAAAGCCGGATATGCGTACATGAACTACCTGTTGCAGCCGGAGGTGATGGCCAACATCAGCAACTTCGTGCAGTACGCCAATGGCAACCAGCAGGCGGATGCGCTGGTGGACCCGGCGCTGAAGGGCAACACGATGATCTACCCGAGTGACGACGTGATGGGCAAGTTGTATGCGCTGGAAGCGATGCCGGCGAAGATCGACCGCATCAGAACGCGGATCTGGACCAGCATAAAAGCCGGCAACTGACATTCGTCAGTTACACGCTTGAAGCTGCAAGCGACAAGAAAAAGGCGGGCCTTTCCAGGCCCGCCTCTTCTTGAAGCTCGCAGCTTGCAGCTGCTCTTAGTGGTGCTCGCGAGTCGCGCGGAATTTCACATCCGGCCAGCGCTCTTCCATCAGCGCCAGGTTGACCCGGGTCGGGGCCAGGTAGGTCAGGTGACCACCGCCGTCGATGGCCAGGTTCTCCACCGCCTTGTTCTGGAATTCCTCGAGCTTCTTCTTGTCGTCGCAGCTGATCCAGCGCGCCGACCAGACGGTGATCGGCTCATAGGCGCACTCGACCTTGTACTCTTCCTTCAGGCGGCTGGCGACCACGTCGAACTGCAGCACACCGACCGCGCCGAGGATGATGTCGTTGCTGCGCTCGGGGAAGAACACCTGGGTCGCGCCCTCTTCGGCCAGCTGCTGCAGGCCCTGGCGCAGCTGCTTGGATTTCAGCGGGTCCTTCAGGCGCACGCGGCGGAACAGCTCCGGGGCGAAGTGCGGAATACCGGTGAAGCCCAGCGCCTCGCCTTCGGTGAAGGTGTCGCCGATCTGGATGGTGCCGTGGTTGTGCAGGCCGATGATGTCGCCGGCATAGGCCTCCTCCAGCTGCTCGCGCTCGGAGGAGAAGAAGGTCAGGGCATCACCGATGCGCACGTCCTTGCCAGTGCGCACGTGGCGCATCTTCATGCCCTTCTCGTACTTGCCCGAGCAGATACGCATGAAGGCGATACGGTCACGGTGTTTCGGGTCCATGTTCGCCTGGATCTTGAACACGAAGCCGGTGAATTTCTCTTCCACCGGTTCCACGGTGCGCTCGTGGGCGACACGGGCCAGTGGGCGCGGCGCCCAGTCGACAACCGCGTCGAGCACATGGTCGACACCGAAGTTGCCCAATGCGGTACCGAAGAACACCGGGGTCAGCTGGCCATTGATGAACGCGTCCTGGTCGAACTCGTGGCAGGCGCCCTGCACCAGCTCGAGTTGTTCGAGGAAACGGTCGTATTCATCACCCAGGTGGGCGCGGGCTTCATCGGAGTCGAGCTTCTCGATGATCTTCGCTTCGGTGCGCTCGTGGCCATGCCCCGGCGTGTAGACGATGATGTAGTCGCCGGCCAGGTGATACACACCCTTGAAATCACGGTAGCAACCGATCGGCCAGGTGATCGGCGCGGCCTTGATCTTCAGCACCGCCTCGATTTCGTCGAGCAGTTCGATCGGGTCGCGGATGTCCCGGTCGAGTTTGTTGATGAAGCTGACGATCGGCGTATCGCGCAGGCGGCACACGTCCATCAGGGCAATGGTGCGCGGCTCGACGCCTTTACCGCCATCGAGCACCATCAGCGCCGAGTCCACCGCGGTCAGGGTGCGATAGGTGTCTTCCGAGAAATCTTCGTGGCCGGGGGTGTCGAGCAGATTGATCATATGCTCGCGGTAGGGGAACTGCATCACCGAGGTAGTGATGGAGATGCCGCGCTGCTTCTCCATTTCCATCCAGTCGGAGGTGGCGTGGCGGTCGGACTTGCGCGACTTCACGGTACCGGCGACGGCAATGGCCTTGCCCATCAGCAGGAGCTTCTCGGTGATGGTGGTCTTACCGGCGTCGGGGTGGGAAATGATTGCGAAAGTGCGGCGCTTCGCGACTTCGGCGGCCTGGTTGGTCATGGGAAATCGCCTGACTGGGGATTCAAAAAGGGGCGATATCATACCTGAAGTCGGGGCAGGGGCCAAAATCTGCTGGTGCATGGCGGAAATCTTGTGGCGCCTTTGAGATCGAGCGCCGCCCGCGCGGCGCTCGATCTTGAGAACACCGCTAATTTCTCGCCCTACACCTGGCCGTCCGTACTCAATATCAAAAATGCACCTTGCGGCCATCACACACTTGCGAGCGTGTCGAAGCTGAAATCACGATTTGATTACTCAAAATCCCCTCCTGTATCAGCTCGCGGCCTCGCGCTTCCGCTTTCGCTCTGCGTTCCGGCGACAGACTGGCCATGACTTCTTCGAGTGTCTTCACGATTTTCTCCTCTTTGAACGAATTTCCCTGCGCGATCTTGATCGTGCCGACAAACGCCTCAATAGCAGGAATTTCAACGCCTCCACGTAATATTTACGCTGTTTTATCGCGCGAAATTTCCTACACCCCAGTGATTAACACTGGCCAAATGCCGCCCCAGATGGGAACCTTTACGTCCACGGAGACGTCCACTCCCCTGCAAGCCGCTTCGCTTCAGGGCTGGTTTCACTGCTTCACGAGCCCGACGGGGTTCGGCTCATGGCCTGATGCCGCGCATCGGGCTGCTACTCGCGACCACGCTGCCCGCCGCCAGGAATGGCCGGCCGCACGGGGGTGTGATCGCCGACTATAAAAAAGGAGTCCGCCTGTGGCTGCACGCTACGGAAAAGGGCTGTTGGGATGGGCCGCCGTGCTCGTCATCCTGGCCCTGCTGATCCACTGGATCGGCATCGACACGATCGCCCGCTACCGCGACGATCTTGGGTTCTACCTGCAAGCGCACCTGGTCCTGGTGCTGGCTTCGATGGCGGCGGCGCTGGCCGTGGGCATCCCCGCCGGCATTGCCTTGAGTCGACCGCACCGGGTCGACAAGGCCGAGCGCTTCATGCAGTTGTTCAACGTTGGCAACACCATTCCTCCCCTGGCCGTTCTGGCCATCGCCCTGAGTATCCTGGGCATCGGCGCAGGTCCTGCGATCTTCGCACTGTTCCTCGCCTCCCTCCTGCCCATCGTGCGCAACACCTACGAGGGCCTGAAAAACGTCCCCGCCTCGCTCAAGGAAGCCGCCACCGGCATCGGCATGACCCCGCGCCAGCAACTCTGGCAGGTAGAGCTGCCAAACGCCGTGCCGATCATCGTCGGCGGCGTGCGCGTGGCCCTGGCACTGAACGTGGGCACCGCGCCCCTGGCGTTCCTGATCGGCGCCAACAGCCTGGGCAGCCTGATCTTCCCCGGCATCGCCCTGAACAACCAGCCGCAGCTGCTGCTCGGCGCCGCCTGTACGGCGTTGCTGGCCCTGGCGCTCGATGCGTTGGTGAGTTTCTCCAGCAAGCGCTGGCTGGAACGTGGCCTGGCCCAATAAGAAGAGGCAAAGCATGAAGAAGACAATCGCCTTGTTCCTGGGCGCGGCCCTGCTTTGCGCAGGCGTTGCCCAGGCCGCGGAAAAACCACAGATCCGCATCGGCGCCCGGGTGTTCACCGAACAGACCGTGCTCGCCGAGATCACCGCCCAGCACCTGCGCGCCAACGGCTTCGAGGTGCGGGTGACCACCGGCCTGGGCAGCAACATCGCCCGCCAGGCCCAGGAAACCGGCCAGCTCGACCTGATGTGGGAATACACCGGCGTATCGCTGGTCTCGTACAACCATATCGACGAGCGCATGCCCGACGCCGCAACCACCTATGCGCGAGTGAAAGAGCTCGACGCGAAAAAGGGCCTGGTCTGGCTGACTCCGTCGAAGTTCAGCAACACCTACGCCCTGGGCCTGCCAAAGGCAGTCGCCGCGGCCTACCCGCAGATCAACTCGATCAGCGACCTCAACCAGGTGCTGCATGACGAAGCCGACCGCCACCACCTGGTGGCGCTGGACACCGAGTTCGCCAACCGCCCGGATGGCCTGGTCGGCCTGCGCGAGCTGTACGAGCTGCCGCTGGACCGGCGCAACATCCGCCAGATGGACGGTGGCCTGGTGTACACCGCCATGCGCAACAACCAGGTGTTCGCCGGCCTGGTCTACACCACCGACGGGCGCCTGAACGCGTTCGACCTCAAGCTGCTGGAAGACGACAAGCACTATTTCCCCGACTACACCGCCGCCCCGGTGCTGCGCCAGGCCGTGCTCGACGCCCATCCTCAGCTGGCCACCCTGCTCAAGCCGCTGGCCGAACAGCTGGACGACGAGACCATGCGCCAGCTCAACGCCAAGGTCGATGTCGAGCACCAGAGCCCGACGGTGGTGGCCGCCGCGTTCCTGCGTGAGCACCCACTCAGCGAGGTACAGCCATGAACCTGCTCGACACCTTCGTCCACCTCGACTGGGCACAGGTCCTGCAACTGACCTGGCAGCACATCATGCTGGTCGGCATCGCGGTGGGCCTGGCGATCCTTGTCGGCGTGCCGCTGGGCATCCTGATGACCCGCTTCCCGGTGTTCGCCGGCCCGCTGCAGGCCAGCGCCACCGTGCTGCTGACCATCCCCTCGATCGCCCTGTTCGGCTTGCTGCTGCCGTTCTACTCGAAGTTCGGCCAGGGCCTGGGGCCACTGCCGGCGATCACTGCAGTGTTCCTTTATTCACTGCTGCCGATCCTGCGCAACACCTACCTGGCCCTGACCAACGTCGAGCCCGGTATCCGTGAAGCCGCACGCGGCATCGGCATGACCTTCGGCCAGCGCCTGCGCATGGTCGAGTTGCCCATCGCCGTGCCGGTGATCCTCGCCGGCGTGCGCACCGCCGTGGTGATGAACATCGGCGTGATGACCATCGCCGCGACCATCGGCGCTGGCGGCCTGGGCGTGCTCATTCTTACCTCCATCAGCCGCAGCGACATGTCGATGCTGCTGGTCGGCGCCGTGCTGGTCAGCCTGCTGGCGATCATCGCCGACCTGCTCCTGCAAGCCCTGCAACGTGCCCTGACTCCAGAAGGACTGCGCTCATGATCGAACTGAAGAACCTCAGCAAGACCTTCAACGTCAACGGCAAGGACGTCAAAGCCGTAGACGCGGTAAGCCTCACCGTCAACGAAGGCGAAATCTGCGTGTTCCTCGGCCCCTCCGGCTGCGGCAAGAGCACCACGCTGAAGATGATCAACCGCCTGATCACACCGACCTCAGGGCAAGTCTTCATCAATGGCGAGGACACCACCGGCCTGGACGAGGTGACCCTGCGCCGGCACATCGGCTACGTGATCCAGCAGATCGGCCTGTTCCCCAACATGACCATCGAGGAGAACATCACCGTGGTCCCGCGCTTGCTCGGCTGGGACAAGCAGCGCTGCCACGATCGCGCCCGCGAGCTGATGAGCATGATCAAGCTCGAGCCCAAGCAGTACCTGCAGCGCTACCCGCGTGAACTGTCCGGTGGCCAGCAGCAACGCATCGGCGTGATCCGCGCCCTGGCCGCCGAGGCCCCGGTGCTGCTGATGGACGAGCCGTTCGGCGCGGTCGACCCGATCAACCGCGAGATGATCCAGAACGAGTTCTTCGAGATGCAGCGGGCCCTGAACAAGACGGTGATCATGGTCAGCCATGACATCGACGAGGCCATCAAGCTGGGCGACAAGATCGCCATCTTCCGCGCCGGCAAGCTGCTGCAGCTGGATCACCCGGACACCCTGCTGGCACACCCGGTAGACGATTTCGTCAGCAACTTCGTCGGTCAGGACAGCACGCTCAAGCGCCTGCTGCTGGTGCGTGCCGAGGATGCCGCGGACAACGCGCCATCGGTGAGTCCGGAAACACCGGTGAGCGATGCGCTGGAACTGCTGGACGAGCATGACCGCCGTTATGTGGTGGTGACCGATGCGCAGAATCGCGCGCTGGGCTATGTGCGCCGCCGCGACATGCACCGCCAGCAGGGGACGTGCGCGGATTTCCTGCGTCCGTTCAATGCCACGGCGGCGCACGATGAGCACCTGCGCATCCTGCTGTCGCGCATGTACGAGTTCAATCGGGCGTGGTTGCCGGTGCTGGATGCCGAACAGGTGTTCCTGGGAGAGGTGACACAGGAGTCGATTGCGGCGTACCTGAGTTCTGGGCGCTCGCGCGGGGCGAAGACCTCGATCGTGTCGCCGGCGCAGGCAGTGATTTCCTGAGCCGGCCTCATCGCGGATGAATCCGCTCCTACAGGTAGGAGCGGATTCATCCGCGATAAAGGCGACGCGCTATCAGAACCCTACACTGGCCTGCACATAGAACGTGCGCGGCTCACCCACATAGATTCCCGCGTTGTTGTCGCTTGAGCGGGTGAAATACTGCTTGTCGAACAGGTTCTTCACCCCGGCGGCCAGCTTCAGGTTCGACAGCTGCGGCCCGAACGCATAGCCACCCCGGGCATGCCAGGTGACGTAGCCCGGAATGTCGCCATACTGCCCGTCGGCGCTCGGCTGGGTGATGTAGTTGCCGTTGAAGCTGCCATCGGCGTTCATCCCGGTACCCGGCGCGCGCTGCTTCGACTGGGCGTAGGCATCCAGGTTCCAGGTCCAGCGGTTGACCTCGTAGCGCACGCCGGCGGTGGCCACCTGGCGCGAATAGAACGGCAGGTCACGCCCCTTGAAACCAGGGATCTCGCCCTCGTAGGTGGCACGGGTGTAGGTGTAGCCAGCATTCACCGACAGCCCCTGCAGGCGTGGGTCCAGGCCGGACAGGTCGTAGCGCGCCGAGGCCTCGATGCCCTGGTGCTTGGTCGCCCCCAGGTTGGTCCAGCCGACATCGTTGCTGATGTACTGCAGCTCATCATCGAAGTCGATGTAGAAGGCTGTCAGCTCACCGGCCCAGTTGCCGTTGTCATAGCGCGTACCAATTTCGTAGGTCTTGGCCTTCTCCGGCTCCAGGCCGTTTGCCGTGCTGTCGCCGACGCCGCCCTGGCCCAGCTGGAAGTACTGCAGGCTGCCGAACGAGGTCTCGTAGTTGGCGAACAGCTTCCACGCATCGGACAGGTGGTACATCACGCTCAGCGCTGGCAGCGGTTCGTTGCTGGTGATGCTGCGGTTCTTCTCCGGCACTGGGCGATAGTTGGCGTCCATCACCGGACGGTCGCGCCAGTCGGTGTTGATGTGCTCGAAGCGGATGCCCGGGGTGATGGTCCAGTTGCCGACGTCGATCTTGTCGTCGATGTAGTAGGCGCTGGCCTCGGTGCCACCACTGCGGTCCTGGAACACATGGCCGTCGGAGGTCGGGGTCACGGTCGGCACGTTGTCGACCAGCGCCAGGCGGGTGGACTGCTCGCGCATCGCTTCCTTCAGATAGCGATAGCCGACGCTGACTTCCTGGGTGGTCGGGCCGACGAAGAAGATCCGCGACAGACGTGGCTCGATGGCGAAGGTGTGATAGTTGCGCGGGTACGACGACAGGGTCTTCTGGTCGCGGGCGGCGATGGCGCTGCCACGGAAGCTGTCGGTGTAGTAAGTCAGCACCTCGAACTGGGTGGCGTCGTCGATTTGCCGCTGCCACTTGAGCGACACGTCCTTGCGCCGGCCGCTGAAGTAGTCGTAGTCGCGCACCGACTGGTACGGGTTGTGATCGTACTGGGCCTGGGTCAGGCCGCCGGGCATGTCGGCGCGGCCGTCGTAGTAGTGGAAATTGAGCCAGAACTCGTCGACATCGGTCGGTGCCCAGTGGGTCTTGAGCATCACATCGTCGATATCGTTGTCGTTGTTGCTTTCGCGATAGCCATCGCCATTCACGCCGGTATACAGCAACGCCACGCCCATGCCGTTGTCGGCAGTGCCGCCGACGAAGGCCGACTCGGTGTGCTTCCAGCCGCCATCGCGCGAGGTCTCGAGGGTGGTCGACAGCTCGCCGCTGGCCTTCTCGGGTATCGCCCGGGTGACGAAGTTGATTACCCCACCGACGTTCTGCGGGCCATAGCGGACCGAGCCTGCACCGCGGACCACATCGATGCTGTCGAGGTTGCCCGAGGAGATCGGCGCCATCGACAGCTGTGGCTGGCCGTAGGGGGCGAAGGCCGCCGGGATGCCATCGATCAGCACGGTCGAGCGCGGTGACAGGCGCGACGTCAGGCCACGCACGCCGACGTTCAGCGACAGGTCGCTGCCACCGGTGCCGTTGGAATCCTGCACCTGCACGCCCGGGATACCGCGCAGGGCGTCACGCACGTTCATCGTGCCCTTCTCCACCATCGCTTCACGGCGTACCACGGTGCGCGCGCCCGGGTGGTTCTGCACCACGCTCTGGTCGGCGTCGCCCAGCCAGTCCCCGACCACCTTGATATCGGTGGGCGCCAGCTCCAGGCTGCCGGTGGTCAGGGTACCGGCGGCCTGGGCCGGCTTGACCACCACGGTGTCCGCGGACTGCTCGAAGGTCAGCCCGCTACCTTGCAGCAGTTGCTGCAGGGCCTGCTCCGGCGCCAGGTTGCCGGACACCGCCGGGGCCTGCTTGCCGTCCACCAGCTCGGGGCTGAAGAACAGTTGCAGGTTGGTCTGCTGGCCCAACTGCTTGAGTGCGCCCGCCAATGGCTGGGCCTGGATCTGGATGGTATCGGCGTAGCTGTTGCCGGCGGCGGCGCTGACCGCCAGGGCCAGCGCCAGGCGGCGCAGCTGGAGAAGGGGATTATTGTTGTTCACGTCTTCGATGGGTCCTGAGAGTCGGGATAAACGCCAACCGCATGCAAATGGAAATGCTTGGCAGTTGCAGCTGGCGGGGAAGACGAACGAACGGAAAAAAACCTGAATCTATTTCAGAACAATTTCGCTGGAGCCGTCTGCAAGGTTCTTCACGCGCACCGGCAGTATGCTCGGCAAGGCCCGCAACAGGGCGTCCGGGTCGTCGGTGCTGAAGGTGCTCGACAGGCGCAGAGCAGCGGCCTTGCCGGACGCCACATGCAAAGGTCGGGCGCGGTAGCGCGAAACCTCCGCCACGACATCGCTCAGCGGCGCGTTGTCGAATACCAGCTTGCCCTGACGCCAGGCGGTCACCGCGTTGGCATCGATGGCATAGGGCGCGGCGACCTTGCCCTGCGCATCGATATGCGAACCCTGGCCGGCAGTGAGCAGCGCCAGCGACTCGGCCGCGCCCTGTACCTTGACCGAACCCTGCTCCACCGCCACGCGGGTGCTGCCCGGATCCTGTCGTACATCGAAGCGGGTGCCGGTGACGGAGACATCGCCCTGGGCAGTGCTCACCACGAAGGGGCGATCGCTGTCATGGGCGACGATGAACATCGCCTCGCCCGCGCCCAGGCGCACATGGCGCAGCCCCGCAGAGAACATCACCTGCACCTGGGTGGCACTGTTGAGTTCCAGCCGTGAGCCGTCCGGCAGTTCGACCTGACGCCGCTCGCCCAGGGCCGTAGTCAACGTGTCCTGATGGTTGAGCTGCTGATACTGCCAACCTGTCCAGCCCAGCCCCAGCGCGACCACTGCCACGCCGGCCGCCAAAGCCTGGCGCAGCAGACGGCGGCGCGGAAGCTGGCGCACCGGCTCGGGCTGGCACAGCGCTTCGAGGTGTTGACGCGGAATGAAGTCGGCGGCGCGCCACAGTTGCGCCAGGCGCTCGTACTCTTGCCGATTTGAGGGGTGCTGCGCCAGCCACGCCTGCAACGCCTCCTGCACGGCATTGTCGTGCGGCGCGTCCTGAGCGCGGGCGAACCAGCAGGCCGCCTGCTCGCCCACGGGATCGGGCACGTGCTGTTTCATCGAAGGGGTCTCCTGACTCATCTGGCCGACACATCCAGGTGCTCACGCAGATGTCGGAGCGTGCGGATCATATACTTTTCGACCATGTTCTTGGTCAAACCCATGCGCTCGGCGATCTCGGCCTGGGTCAGGCCTTCGAGCTTCTGCCAGATGAACACTCTGCGGCAGTTCAGCGGCAGCTCGGCCAGCGCCCGCTCGACGCTGTCGGCCAGTTCCAGGGCGTGCACATATGCTTCCGGGTCGTCCCCTGCGACCCTCTCCCCTGCGAAGGCCTCAAGCTCCAGGGCCTGACGCCGGTCCTCGCGGCGAAAGCCGTCGACGGCGATGTTGCGGGCGGTCTGGTGCAGATAGGCGCGTGGCTGTTCGACCTGCTCGCGCGGGTTTTCCAGCACCCGCACAAAGGCATCGTGGGTGAGGTCCTCGGCCTGCTGTCGACTGCGCAGTTTGCGCGTCCAGGTGCCGATCAGCTCTTGGTAATGGTCGAGGAAGCCTTTGGGTCCGGACACGGTCGGGGTCGTCAGGGAGGCAGATGAGGTCGCGAATAGTAATGTTTCTCATCAAGGACGGCAATCGACATGTCCCTTGCACGACCAATGGCCCAGATAGGCTCTGCGTAACAAAAAATTTATGGCCAATTTCGTGGTAAAGACCAGGCTAAGCATGTGGCCATAAATTTGAACACCCTGTGTTCATTCGCCCTCCTGCCTCAGCCACCGACAAACGGTCACCAACAGGTTCCTCCGCCCTTTCGCAGCGAAACCAGAGCCATCATGCAAAGAATGAAGCTATCAACCGATCGCAGCCAGATCGCCACCTATTCCACAATTTTTTACGCTCATGGTCTTTTCCTGAACCTACCTGGTTCACATCGGTCGGTTATCGCAACGGCAGGCCGCCGGCACACGACGAATGCCCTCGGATTGCCTGTTGATATTGGCGTTTTCACACCCTAAAGTGCGCGCCGAACGTCCATGCTGGAAACGATCCATCCGGCTCAAGTACTGACGACGAGACAGCAAGGTCACCCGCCTTTATCCCGGCACGGTCGACCTTTTTGCTTTCGGCGACATGCCTTGGGAAGTAGGCGAACCAAAGTGGGGATACGGAGGGCGTTCAGTTGCTGCCACTTATCTTTTCAGTTTGCCCATGGAGCCCCTGAGCATGTCGATCCAGGTCGAAGACTACTTTGCGCGTGACACCTTCCAGAAAATGAAGGCGTTCGCCGACAAGCAGGAAACCCCGTTCGTTCTCATCGATACCCAGATGATCAGCCAGGCCTATGACGACCTGCGCGCCGGGTTCGAATTCGCCAAGGTCTACTACGCGGTCAAGGCCAACCCGGCGGTCGAGATCATCGACCTGCTGAAGGAAAAGGGCTCGAGCTTCGACATCGCCTCGATCTATGAACTGGACAAGGTGCTCGGCCGCGGCGTCAGCGCCGACCGCATCAGCTACGGCAACACCATCAAGAAGTCCAAGGACATCCGCTACTTCTACGAGAAAGGCGTGCGCCTGTACGCCACCGACTCCGAGGCCGACCTGCGCAACATCGCCAAGGCCGCGCCGGGTTCGAAAGTCTATGTGCGTATTCTCACCGAAGGCTCCACCACCGCCGACTGGCCACTGTCGCGCAAGTTCGGCTGCCAGACCGACATGGCCATGGACCTGCTGATCCTCGCCCGCGACCTGGGCCTGGTGCCCTACGGCATCTCCTTCCACGTCGGCTCGCAACAGCGCGACATCAGCGTGTGGGACGCAGCCATTGCCAAGGTCAAGGTGATCTTCGAGCGCCTCAAGGAAGAAGACGGCATCGAGCTGAAGCTGATCAACATGGGCGGCGGCTTCCCGGCCAACTACATCACCCGCACCAACAGCCTCGAGACCTACGCCGAAGAGATCATCCGCTTCCTCAAGGAAGACTTCGGTGACGACCTGCCGGAAATCATCCTGGAGCCAGGCCGTTCGCTGATCGCCAACGCCGGCATCCTGGTCAGTGAAGTGGTGCTGGTGGCGCGCAAGTCGCGCACCGCCGTCGAGCGCTGGATCTACACCGACGTGGGCAAGTTCTCCGGCCTGATCGAAACCATGGACGAGGCGATCAAGTTCCCGATCTGGACCGAGAAGAAAGGCGAGGCCGAGGAAGTGGTGATCGCCGGCCCGACCTGCGACAGCGCCGACATCATGTACGAGAACTACAAGTACGGCCTGCCGCTGAACCTGGCCATCGGTGACCGCCTGTACTGGCTGTCGACCGGTGCCTACACCACCAGCTACAGCGCGGTGGAGTTCAACGGCTTCCCGCCGCTGAAGGCTTACTACCTGTAACTCGAGGCATCACTTGGGGCTGCTACGCAGCCCCTACTTGCTCGTGGCAGCGGTCTCGCGCAGAGGCCCGCACGATCAGGCTCAGTCTTCCCGCCGTTCGATCTCTTCGGCATAACGCGCCGCAAAGGCCATCAATGCTGGCCCCGCCCCCTGCAACGTCACCAGCGCACTGCGCAGGAAATTCAGGTTGCCCTCGACCCTGGCCCGGTCCAGCCACGGCCCGGCCTCGGCTATCTGCCCCCGCTCGACCAGCACCAGCGCCAGGCTGAACATCCCGCGGAAATCCCCCGCCTCGGCCGAACGGCGATACCAGCGCATGGCCCGCACCGGGCTCGCAGCGGTGGCAATGCCCTGCTCCAGATACCGCCCATACAGGTTCATCGACTTGGCATGCCCCAACTGCGCGGCCTTCTCGTAGCACATCAACGCCTGGGACTGGTTGGCCGCCACCCCACGACCGGTGGCCAGCAGGTTGGCCAGGTTGTACATCCCCCAGTCCAGCCCGGCGTCGGCCGCCCGGGCATAGTGAATGGCTGCCTGGGCGAGATCCACCTCGCCACCCCAGCCATGCTCGAGGCAACGGCCAAGCATGTTGTGGGCCATGGCACTGCCACCCTGGGCGGCAATGGCGAACCAACGCCGGGCCACGTTGGCATCCTCTTCGATACCGCGCCCATCGAGCAGGATCTGCCCAAGCAACAGCTGCGCCTCGACCGCCCCTTGCCCCGCCGCCGTCAGGATCGCCTGCGCGGCCTGTCCCGGGCTGTGCTCGAGCATCGCCTTGAGCCCGGCCACATCCACCACTTCCTCACGACGCAATTGATAAGACACGGCTCAGACCTCGGCCCAGCGGCGCAGCAGGTTGTGGTAGGTGCCCGTCAGTTGCAGCAGCGACGGGTGCTCCGGCACATCGGCGCCGAGCTGACGGATGGCATTGTCCATCTCGAACAGCAAGGTGCGCTGGCTGTCCTCGCGCACCAGGCTCTGGGTCCAGAAGAACGCCGCATAGCGCGCCCCGCGGGTGACCGGGTTGACCTTGTGCAGGCTGGTGCCGGGGTACAGCACCAGGTCGCCGGCGGCCAGCTTGACCTGCCGCACGCCATAGGTGTCCTGGATCACCAGCTCGCCGCCGTCATAGCTGTCCGGGTCGCTGAGAAAGAGCGTCGAGGACAGGTCGGTACGCACGCGCTCCGGGCTGCCCTTGGGCTGGCGCAGGGCATTGTCGATATGGAAATCGAAACTGCCGCCCTCGCGATAGCAGTTGATCAGTGGCGGGAACACCTTGTGCGGCAGCGCCGCGGACATGAACAACGGGTTGCGCCACAGCCGTTCGATCAACGCACTGCCGATTTCCTTGGCCAGCGCATGCCCCTCGGGCAACTGCAGGTTGTGCTTGGCCTTGGCCGACTGGTATCCGGCGGTGATTTTGCCGTCGGCCCAGTCGGCCTGCTCCAGGGCTTCGCGAATGCGCAGGATTTCGTCGGCCTCGAACAGGCCTGGGATGTGAAGCAGCATGGCGACGGCACCGAGAGCGAAAGGGGCGTCAATGATATTGATTACCTTTTACCTACCACAAGCCCCCTTTCTCCAGAGCGCGACGGATGAGACCGTAAAAACCGTAAGGCAAAATTGTAAAGAATGTAAATTCCTAGCGAATGGTAACGCTTCTCAATTGTTCCTTACATTCGCTTACATTAACATCCACGGCCTTCATACCTTGGGGAAGGTCTACAACAATGCGTCACGTGCCATCTGCTGTGAGTTCACCACGACTGCTCGCCTCTGCCATCGGCATGGCGATCACCGCCACCTCGGCCTATGCCGCCGACCCGGCCAGCAACTCCGCCATCACCCTCGATGCCACCAGCGTCAATGGCAAGGCCGAACAGGCAAGCACCGAGTACAAGGTCGACAAGGCCTCGTCGCAGAAGTACACCGCGCCATTGGTGGACACGCCGCGCTCGATCACGGTGATTCCCCAGCAGGTGATCAAGGACACCAACGCCATGTCCCTGCAGGACGCCCTGCGCACGGTACCCGGGATCACCTTCGGTGCCGGCGAAGGCGGCAACCCGCAAGGCGATCGCCCATTCATCCGTGGCTTCGACGCCCAGGGCGACACCTACCTGGACGGCGTGCGTGACACCGGCGCCCAGACCCGCGAAATCTTCGCCATCGAGTCTGTCGAAGTGGCCAAGGGACCGAACTCGGCCATTGGTGGTCGCGGTGCGGCCGGCGGCACCATCAACCTGGTGAGCAAGCGCGCGCACCTGGGCAACTCGCTGGACGGCGCCTGGACCTGGGGCAGCGACCAGACCCAGCGTTACACCTTCGATGGCAACTACCAGTTCAGCGACAGCGTCGCCGGGCGCCTGAACCTGATGACCCACGAGAGCAACGTCGCCGGCCGCGACAAGGTCAACTACGACCGCTGGGGCATCGCCCCGTCGCTGGCGTTCGGCCTGGGCACGCCGACCCGCGTCAACCTCGACTACTACCACCTGGAAAGTGACGACCTGCCGGACTCCGGCATCCCCTACAGCGTGCCATTGGCAGGCAGCGGAGCCCGTACCTCTGCCCATCCGGACAAACCGGTGGACGGCGGCGACAGCGACAACTTCTACGGCCTGACCGGCCGCGACTTCCGCAAGACCCGTGTCGATATCGCGACCTTCGCCATCGAGCACGATTTGTCCGACACGCTGACCCTCAAGAACACCCTGCGCCACGGCAACAGCATGCAGGACTACGTGCTGACCCAGCCCGACGACAGTGCCGGCAACGTCAACAACAACGGCGTCTGGCGTCGCGCCAACACCCGTGTGGGCAACACCGCCACCACCACCAACCAGACCGACCTGTTCGGCGAGTTCTACCTGGGCGGCCTGAAGAACAGCTTCTCCACCGGCGTCGAGTTCACCAAGGAAGAGTCCGACCGCCAGAGCTACACCGTCACCCCCAACAGCAAGCTCACCTGCACCGGGCCGGGCAGCGGCGGCAGTTGCACCTCGCTGGACAACCCGAACCCGGACGATGCCTGGGTCGGCACCGTCGCGCGCAACTACGCCGGCACCAGGACCAGCAGCAAGACCCGCGCACTCTATGTCTTCGACACCCTGGAGCTGACCCCGCAGTGGCTGCTCAACATGGGCCTGCGCTATGACCACTTCGACACCAACTATCGTGGCTACAATGCCGACGGCAGTACCGCAGTGAGCACCAAAGGCGTACCCGCCAAGGGCCAGGACACCAGCGAATTCATCACCGGCCAGCTGGGCCTGGTGTGGAAGCCGGCCGACAACGGCAGCATCTATGTGTCCTACGCCACCTCGGCCACACCGCCTGGCGCCATGCTCGGCGAGGGCACCGAAGGCAACCCGCTGGGCAACACCACCGACCGCTCCGGCAACCTGCTCAACAGTGACATGGAGCCGGAAGAAACCACCAACTACGAAATCGGCACCAAGTGGGACCTGCTCGACCAGCGCCTGTCCCTTGGCAGCGGCGCTGTTCCGCACCGAGAAGGAAAACGCCCGGGTCCAGGTCAACACCAACACCTACGAGAACGTCGGTGAAACCCGTGTGCAAGGCATCGAGCTGTCGGCCAGCGGCAAGCTGACCGACAAGTGGCAGGTGTTCGCCGGCTACACCTACATGCAGGCCCGCCAGATCGACGGTGGCCCGCTGGGCAAGGCGAACGACGGCAACCAGCTGCCCAACACGCCGAACAACAGCGCCAGCCTGTGGACCACCTACCAGCTGACGCCGAAGTTGACGGTCGGTGGCGGCGCCTTCTATGTAGACGACGTGTACGGCAGCGTGGCCAACACCACCATGGTCGACAGCTACGTGCGCTACGACGCCATGGCGGCCTACAAGCTGACCAAGAACATCGACCTGCAGTTGAACGTGCAGAACCTCACCAACGAGGTCTACTACGACAAGGCCTACTCCACCCACTTCGCCAACCAGGCGGCGGGACGCACGGCATTGCTGACCACCAGCGTCCACTTCTAAAAGCCGCACCCCAGGCCCCGTTCAATCGATTGAACGGGGCTTTTGCGTATCAAGGCATAATGCACGCCGCGCAGTTGCTGGCGGCAAGACAAGGTGATCGATGTGGTGAAGAAGACGCTGTTCCAATTGCACTGGTTCTTTGGCATCAGCGCCGGCCTGGTGCTGGCGCTGATGGGCATCACCGGCGCGATCTGGTCGTTCCAGGAAGAACTGCTGCGCGCGTTCAACGCCGAGGTGCTCAAGGTCGAGGTACGCCAGGAAGGCGTGCTGCCGCCGGCCGAGCTGGTGCGTCGGGTCGAGGCCGCGCAAGGCGACCAGGTCTCCATGCTCTGGGTCGATACCCGCGACGGCAACGCCGCGCGGATCTTCTTCACCCCGGCGCCCGGCGAGCGCCGTGGCGCGCTGCGCTACGCCGACCCGTACACCGGCGAGCTCAAGGGTGAAGTCGCAGGCCTTGGCTTCTTCAACCTCATGCTCAACCTGCACCGGTTCCTGGCCATGGGCGACACCGGCCGGCAGATCACCGGCGCCTGCACCCTGATGCTGATCTTCTTCTGCCTCTCCGGGCTGTACCTGCGCTGGCCGCGCAAGGCCCTGAACTGGCGCACTTGGCTGACGCTGGACTGGGCCAGGAAAGGCCGCGCCTTCAACTGGGACCTGCATGCGGTGTTCGGCACCTGGTGCCTGCTGTTCTACCTGCTGTTCGCCCTGACCGGGCTGTTCTGGTCCTACGAGTGGTACCGCGAAGGCCTCAACCGCCTGCTGGCCGACCAGCCCGCGGCGGGCGAGCAGAAACGCGGCGAAGGCCGTGGCGGTCGTCATGGCCCGCCCAAAGTGGACAAGAACGCCCCGCCACGGGTGGTGGACTATGACGCCATCTGGGCCAACCTCAAGGCAGCCGCAGGCCCGGACCTGGCCACCTACAACCTGCGCCTGCCGCCGGCCGGCGGCCAGCCCGCGACGCTGTTCTACCTGCTGCAAGGCGCCGAGCACGAGCGGGCCTTCAACACCCTGACCCTCGACCCGGCCAGCGGCCAGGTCAAGCGTCACGAACGCTATGCCGACAAGTCGTTCAAGGCGCGACTGCTGCAAAGCGTCTATGCCCTGCACGTCGGCGAATACTTCGGTCTGCCGGGGCGTATCATCGTCACCCTCGCCAGCCTGACCATGCCACTGTTCTTTGTCACCGGCTGGCTGCTGTACCTCGACCGTCGGCGCAAGAAACGTCAGGTACGCGCTGCCCGTGGCGCAGTGGCCGACCGGGGCAACGCTGGCGACAGCTGGCTGATCGGCTTCGCCAGCCAGAGCGGTTTCGCCGAACAACTGGCCTGGCAGAGCGCCGGCCAGCTGCAAGCCGCCGGCTTGCCGGTGCAGGTACGCCCACTGGCCGAGCTGGGCGAAGCCCAATTGCGCCAGGCCAGCCGTGCCCTGTTCGTGGTCAGCACCTTCGGCGACGGCGAAGCCCCGGACAGCGCCCGCGGCTTCGAGCGCAAGGTGCTCGGCCAACCTTGGGCACTCGAGCATCTGGACTACGCCCTGCTGGCCCTGGGTGACCGCCAGTATCCGCACTTTTGCGGCTTCGCCCGCCGCCTCCAGGCCTGGCTTGGCGAGCGTGGCGCCACCTGCGCCTTCAGCCCGGTGGAAGTGGACAATGCCGACCCCACCGCGCTTCAACTGTGGCAACAGGAACTGACGCAACTGACCGGCGCCCGACCGGTCGCCGCCTGGCAACAACCGAGCTTCGGCAACTGGCGTCTGCTGCGCCGTGAACGGCTCAACCCAGGTAGCCAGGGCGCGCCGGTCTACCTGCTGGGCCTGCAGGCGCAAATGCCCGCAACCTGGGAAGCAGGCGACCTGATCGAGATCCTGCCGCGCAATGGCCAGCCCCGTGTCGATGCCTTCCTGGCAGGCCTGGGCCTCGACCCTCGCTGCCCGGTGCAGCTCGACGGCCTGCAGGAAAGCCTGGCGCAGGCCCTGGCCAGCCGCCAACTGCCGGTCGGCCGCGAACACCTGGTCGGCCTGCATGCCCAGGCGCTGATCGATGCCCTGATCCCGCTGACCGCTCGCGAATACTCGATTGCATCCATCGCCAGCGACGGCGTGCTGGAGCTGATCGTGCGCCAGGAGCGCCACGCCGATGGCAGCCTGGGCCTGGGTTCCGGCTGGCTGACCGAGTATCTGCCACTCGATGGCAGCGTCAGCGCACGCCTGCGTCGCAACAGCGGCTTCCACCTGCCCGGCGGATCGCCCCCCCTGGTACTGATCGGCAACGGCACCGGCCTGGCCGGCCTGCGCAGCCTGCTCAAGGCGCGCATCGCGGCAGGCGAGCAACGCAACTGGCTGCTGTTCGGTGAGCGCAACCGGGCGCACGACCTGCTGTGCGGTGAGGAACTGCAAAGCTGGGTGGCAAGCGGCGACCTGCAACGGCTGGACCTGGCTTTCTCACGGGACCAGGCAGAGAAGATCTATGTGCAGGACGTGCTGTTGCAACAGGCTGCCGAGTTCAAGCGCTGGGTCGATGACGGCGCCTGTGTGTACGTCTGCGGCAGTTTGCAAGGGATGGCGGCCGGGGTGGATGCGGCGCTGCAGGGAATCCTGGGCGAGGAGCGGGTGCAGCGGCTGATCGAGGATGGGCGCTATCGCCGGGATGTGTACTGATCAGACAGTCAGGTCAGCAATGCCGGCCTCATCGCCGGCAAGCCGGCTCCCACTCCGACCGCGCCGCCCTCAAGCCAAGCGCCGTCCCTGTGGGAGCTGCGGTTCGCCGCCGCGACTTGCCAGCGATGAGGCCCGCGCAGCAATCAATGCAGTTCGAAGGTATCGGCATCCATGTTGGCCGGGAACCGCGCCCGATACGCGGCCAGCTCCGCCGCCCGCAGCACCACGGTGAACACCCCGTCGGCCTCGCCCGCGCTGAGCAGGCTCTCACCCTGGAAGTCCAGCACCTGGCTGTCGCCGGAGTAGGCAAAGCCCTTGCCATCGGTGCCGATCCGGTTCACCGCTGCCACGAAGCACAGGTTCTCGATGCCCCGTGCCGGCAGCAGCCGGTTCCAGTGCAGGCGCCGCGCCGCCGGCCAGTTGGCGGTGTACAGCAGCAGGTCGGTGTCCTGCGCATCGCGACTCCACACCGGGAAACGCAGGTCGTAGCAGATCAGCGGGCGAATCCGCCAGCCCTTGAGCTCGAACTGCACCTGGCGCTCGCCCGGAGTGTAGTGCTTGTGCTCGCCGGCCATGCGGAACAGGTGGCGCTTGTCGTAATGCAGGATCTCGCCATCGGGCCGCGCCCACAGCAACCGGTTGCGATGGCTGCCGTCGGCGGCCTGGATGATCACGCTGCCAGTGATCACGGCGTTGGCTTTCTTCGCCTGGGCCTTGAGCCATTTGTAGGTAGGACCGTTTTCCGGCTCGGCCAGGCTTTCGGACTCCATCGAAAACCCGGTGGTGAACATTTCCGGCAGGACCACCAGGTCCACCTCGCCGGCCTGGGTGATCAGCTCCTCGAAGTGCGCGTAGTTCGCCTCGCGGTCGTGCCAGGCCAGGGTGGTCTGCACCAAGGCGATTTTAAGGTTCGGCAGTTGGCTCAGATCGCGCATAGTCTTTCCGCTGCCTGGCGCAGCGTCTCCTCGCGTTTGGCAAAGCACAGGCGTACCAGGCGTTGCTCGGGGATGGGTTGCTGGTAGAACACCGACACCGGAATGCTGGCCACGCCATGCTCCTGGGTCAGCCACAGAGCCATGTCGACGTCGTTCAGGTCGGGGCGGATCTGCGAGTAGTCCACCAGTTGGAAATAGGTGCCTGGGGTACGGGTGAAGTTGAAGCGCGAGCCTTGCAGCAGGTCGCAGAACAGGTCGCGCTTGGCCTGGTAGAAGCCCGGCAGTTCGTCGATATGCTCAGGGTGCTCGGCCATGAAGTCGGCCAGGGCGCACTGCAAGGGCGTGACGCCACAGAAGTTGACGTACTGGTGCACCTTGCGCAATTCGGCGCTGAGCGCCGGTGGCGCGACCACGTAGCCGGTTTTCCAGCCGGTGACGTGATAGGTCTTGCCAAACGAGCTGATGACGAAGGCTTTGCTGTACAGCTGCGCGTGGGCCAGCACGCTGGCGTGGCGCACGCCGTCGTAAATCAGGTGCTCGTAGACTTCGTCGCTGACCAGGTAGATATCGCGGTCGCCGATCAACGCAGCCAACTGCTCCAGGTCGTCGCGGCTGATCAAGGCGCCGCTTGGGTTGTGCGGCGAATTGAGGATGACCATGCGCGTGCGCGGGCTCAGGGCGTCGCTGAACTTCTGCCAGTCGATGCTGAAGCTGCCGTCGCGCAGCGGCACATGCACGCAGCGGCCACCGGCCAGCTCCACCGACGGCTCGTAGCTGTCGTAGCTGGGGTCGAAGACGATCACCTCGTCACCGGGATGGATCACCGCCTGGATCGCGCAGAAGATCGCCTCTGTGGCGCCCGGGGTGATGGTCACTTCCTGGTCGGCATCCACTGCCACGCCATACAGCCGGGCGATCTTGGCTGCAACCTGCTGGCGCAGGGCTGGCAGGCCGGTCATCGGCGAATACTGGTTATGCCCGGCTGCCACATGGCGGCCAACGGCATCGAGCAAGGCCGGGGGGCCGTTGAAGTCAGGGAAGCCCTGGGACAGGTTGAGCGCACCGGTCTGCATGGCCAGTTGCGACATGGTGGTAAAGATGGTCGTGCCGACGTTCGGCAGTTTGCTGCGGATCATGGAGCCCTCTTTCCTGGGGTTTGTCCGGCACGGGGGTGGATCCGAGCATAGCGGAACGAGCGGTCAGGAAAAAGGTTGAAACAATAGGGGGATTGCGGTGGATCAAAGGGCCCTATCGCCGGCAAGCCGGCTCCCACAGGTATTGTGGCTTGTGCATACGCTGTGGGAGCCGGCCTGCCGGCGATGAAGCCAGCACGGAATCAGCGCTTGTCGCGGCGCTTCTTCTCGGCCTTCTTGTGGTGCGACATCAGGCGGCGCTTCTTGTTGACCTGGCGATCGGTGAGGGTGTTCTTGTTGCCCTCGTACGGGTTCTCACCGCCCTTGTACTCGATGCGGATCGGCGTGCCGACCAGCTTGAGCACGCGGCGGTAGGTGTTCTCCAGGTAACGCGAGTAGGACTTGGGCACCTTCTCGGTCTGGTTGCCGTGGATCACGATCAGCGGCGGGTTGGCGCCACCGAGGTGGGCATAGCGCAGCTTGATGCGGCGGCCGTTGACCAGCGGCGGTTGGTGCTCGCTGATGGCGTCTTCGAGGATCTGCGTCAGGCGGCTGGTCGGCCAGCGGGTAACTGCCGACTTGAACGCGGCCTGCACCGACTTGTACAGGTGGCCAACGCCGGTGCCGTGCAAGGCGGAGATGAAGTGGATGTCGCAGAAGTCGACGAAGAACAGCCGGCGCTCGAGCTCGGTTTTCACATAGTCGCGCTCGCCAGGCTCCATGCCGTCCCACTTGTTCAGTGCGATGACGATCGCCCGGCCTGCGTCGAGGGCGAAGCCCAGCAGGTTGAGGTCGTGGTCGACCACGCCTTCGCGGGCGTCCATGACAAAGATCACCACGTTGGCGTCCTTGATCGCCTGCAGGGTCTTCACCACCGAGAACTTTTCGACTTCCTCGTGGATCTTGCCGCGCTTGCGCACGCCCGCGGTGTCGATGAAGGTGTACTTCTCACCATCGCGCTCGAACGGGATGTAGATACTGTCGCGGGTGGTGCCGGGTTCGTCGTACACCACCACACGCTCTTCACCGAGCATGCGGTTGACCAGCGTCGACTTGCCCACGTTCGGGCGGCCGATGATGGCGATCTTGATACCGTCCTTTTCGCTCGGGCCGGGAATGCGCACGGCCTCTTCGCCTTCGGCGACGTCCTGGTCGAGGGCTTCTTCTTCGGCGTCACGCGGAATGTGGCCGAGCACCGACTCCATCAGGGCGTTGATACCACGCCCCTGGGAGCCGGCCACCGGGATGGCATTGCCCATGCCCAGCGGCGAGAATTCGGCGCGGGCGATGTCGGGGTCGATGTTGTCGATCTTGTTCGCCACCAGCACCGCCGACTTGTTCCGCTTGCGCAGGTGGTCGGCGATCATCTGGTCGGCGGCGGTCATGCCAGCACGGGCGTCGACCAGGAACAAGACGTAGTCGGCTTCCTCGATGGCCATCAGCGACTGCTCGGCCATCTTCTCGTCCATGCCTACTTCGTCGCCGGTGATACCACCGGTGTCGATCAGGATGAACGAGCGACCCTGCCAGCTGGCATCACCATACTGGCGGTCACGGGTCAGGCCCGACAGGTCACCGACGATGGCATCGCGGGTCTTGGTCAGGCGGTTGAACATGGTGGATTTGCCGACGTTGGGGCGGCCCACCAGGGCGATTACGGGAACCATGCGGCTCTCCACTCTTGAATTCTTGAAAATGCAAAGGCCGCTGCAAGGCAGCGGCCGGAGTTCGGGCGGCGTTTCCTACGCCGCAACCTGAGCCCGCGAACGGGCTCAAGCATAGCTTCAGCGGATGGTCAGTGCCTCGAGCTTGCCGCTGTTGCCAAAGACGTAGATGGTGTCGCCGACCACGAGTGGGCGGGCGCGCAGGCCATCGCTGTCGATACGCTCACGGCCGACGAAGCGACCATCGACCTGGCTGAGCAGGTGCAGGTAACCCTCGAAATCACCGACAGCCACATAGCTGGAGAACACTTCCGGCGCCGACAGCTGACGGCGGGCCATGGAATCGTTGCTCCACAGCGAACTGGAAGAACGCTCGTCGACGCTCTGTACGGTGCCCGACGCTTCGCTCACGTAGACGTTGCCGAAGCCCTGGGCGACACCCACGTAGCTGGAGGCATCGCGCTGCCACAGCACGCGGCCGCTTTCCAGGTCCAGGCCGGCGACGCGGCCCTGGTAGGTGCTGACGTACAGGGTGCCACCGGACAGCAGCAGGCCGCCGTCGATGTCCACCACGCGGTCCAGCTCGGAACGGCCCTGCGGAACGGCCACGCGGCTTTCCCACACTGGCACGCCGTTGCTGATGTCGACCGCCACCACCTTGCCGGTTGAGAGGCCGGCAACGGCCAGGCGGTTGGTCACCACCGGCGCGCCGGTACCGCGCAGGGTCAGCACGGCCGGGCTGTTCTCGTAGATCCAGCGACGGTCGCCCGTGGCGGCGTCGAAGCCGACCAGGCGGTCGTCCTGGGTCTGCACCACCACCACGTCGCCATTGTTGGCGGGCGGAGCCAGCACTTCACTGGAGACACGGGAGCGCCAGCGCTCCTCGCCGGTGCTGGAGTCCAGGGCAATGACCTCGCCCTTGAGGGTACCCAGCATGACCAGGCCATAGCCCACGCCCACGGCGCCGGAAACCGGCAGCTCGAGGTCCTTCTTCCACACCACGTCACCGGTGATGCGGTTCAGCGCGAAGACCTCGCCGTTGACATCGGAAGCGTAGATGCGGTCGTTCTCGATGGCTGGCACCAGGGTGTTGTAGGTCTCACCCTGGCCGTCACCGATCGAACGGCTCCACTGCTTCTTCAGCACCACTTCCTCGGTGAACTTGGTCAGCTCGGCCGGGGGCAGTTCCTTCTTGCTGTTGCTGCTGCAACCCGCCGCCAGGACGGCGAGGGTGAGCACTGCTGCTTGTTTCCAACCCTTCACTTCAGGCGTCCCCTTTGGCCAGGTCATCCAGCTTCAGTTGCAGGCCACCGATCGCGGCGTCGTCGGACAGCGCGGCCTTGGCTTTTTCGTAGGCGCCGTGCGCGTCGTCGGCGCGGCCCAGCTGCACCAGCAGGTCGCCCTTGAGTTCTTCACGGCTGGCCAGGAAGGCCTTGTCGGTGTCGCCATCGAGCAGCTTGAGGGCGTCCTCGGCCTTGTCCTGGGCCGCGAGCACGCGGGCCAGGCGCTGGCGCGAAATCTCGCTCAGGGTGGCGTCGGCCGGCTTGTCCATCACGCTTTTGAGTTCGCTCGCCGCGTCGTCCAGCTTGCCGCTCTCGACCGCCACCTTGGCGACGAACAGGCTGCCGTACTGGGCGTAGGCGGTGCCGCCGAACTCGCTCTTGAGCTTGCCGGAAAGCTCCGCCACCTTGCTCGCGTCAGGCTTGCCATCTGGCGTCAGCGAAGTTTCCAGCAGGGCCTGATACAGCGCCGAAGCGCCTTGCGACTGGTTGGCCTGGTACTTGTGCCAGGTCTGCCAGCCCATCACCACCACACCGGCCAGCAGGGCGCCGGTCAGCAGTGGCTTGCCGTTGCGGTTCCACCAGTCCTTGGCCGCTGCCAGGCCTTCATCATCGGTACTCGACACCCCAATACTCCTATTCGCCTATTCGTTGTCGGACCGCGTCACGCCTGGGCGATCGCGGTTTCCAGGTGCGCAGCAAGCGCATCCCAGGCAATGTTCTGTTGTTCGCCCTGGCCGCGCAGGGGCTTCACGCCAATCTCTTGCTTGGCCAGCTCGTCGTCGCCGAGGATCAGGGCGAACAGCGCGCCGCTCTTGTCGGCCTTCTTGAACTGGCTCTTGAAGCTGCCGCCACCGGCATTGACCGCCAGGCGCAGGTTCGGCTGGAGGTCGCGCAGGCTTTCGCTCAGGCGCAGGCCGGCCAACTCCGCCTGTTCGCCAAAGGCGCACAGGTAGACGTCGATGGTACGGCTGATCGACTCGGGCACCTTGCCCAGGGTCTCCAGCAGCAGGATCAGACGCTCGATGCCCATGGCAAAACCGACGCCCGGGGTGGGCTTGCCGCCCATCTGCTCGACCAGGCCGTCATAACGGCCACCGGCGCAGACGGTGCCCTGGGCGCCGAGCTTGTCGGTGACCCACTCGAACACGGTCTTGCTGTAGTAGTCCAGGCCGCGGACCAGCTTGGTGTTGATCACGAACGGAATACCGGCGGCGTCCAGGCGGGCCTTCAGGCCCTCGAAGTGCACGCGGGACTCTTCGTCCAGGTAGTCTTCGAGCTTCGGTGCGCCAACCAGTACCGCCTGGGTGTTCTGGTCCTTGCTGTCGAGGATGCGCAGCGGGTTGCTCTTCAAGCGGCGCTGGCTGTCTTCATCCAGTTGTTCGAGGCGAGCCGACAGGTACTCGACCAGCGCATCGCGGTAACGCGCGCGGGCTGCGCTGGTGCCCAGGCTGTTGAGCTGCAGCTCGACCGCATCCTGGATACCCAGCAAGCCCCACAGACGCCACGTCAGCATGATGAGTTCGGCGTCGACGTCCGGGCCGTCGAGGTTGAACACCTCCACGCCGATCTGGTGGAACTGGCGGTAGCGGCCTTTCTGCGGCCGCTCGTGGCGGAACATCTGGCCGATGTACCAGAGCTTCTGCACCTGGCCGTTGCCGGTAATGCCGTGCTCGAGCACGGCACGCACGCAGGCGGCGGTGCCTTCGGGGCGCAGGGTGAGCGAGTCGCCGTTGCGGTCCTCGAAGGTGTACATCTCCTTCTCGACGATATCGGTGACTTCACCGATCGAGCGCTTGAACAGCTCGGTGAACTCGACGATCGGCGTGCGGATCTGGCTGTAGCCGTAGCTGTCCAGCAAGCCGGCCACGGTGCCCTCGAAGTAGCGCCACAGCGGCGACTGGTCGGGCAGGATGTCGTTCATGCCACGGATGGCTTGCAGCGATTTGCTCACGAATAGTCCTTACGAATCTGTGTATCAGCCGCGGGCGATCAGCGCCGCGTCGGCCTCGGCCTTCTCGGCCGCTTTCTGGCGGATGAGCTTTTCCAGCTCGTCGACCAGGTTGTCGTTGTTCAGCTTCTGCGATGGCTTGCCGTCGATATACACCAGGTTCGGCGTGCCGCCGGTCAGGCCCACGTGCGACTCCTTGGCCTCGCCCGGGCCGTTGACCACGCAACCGATCACCGCCACGTCCAGCGGCACCAGCAGGTCCTCCAGGCGCCCTTCCAGTTCGTTCATGGTCTTGACCACATCGAAGTTCTGCCGCGAGCAGCTCGGGCAGGCGATGAAGTTGATGCCACGGGAACGCAGGTGCAGCGACTTGAGGATGTCGTAGCCGACCTTCACTTCCTCGACCGGATCGGCCGCCAGGGAAATGCGGATGGTGTCACCGATGCCTTCGGCCAGCAGCATACCTAGGCCGACGGCGGATTTCACCGTCCCCGAGCGCAGGCCGCCGGCTTCGGTGATGCCTAAGTGCAGCGGCTGGATGATCTGCCTGGCCAGCAGGCGGTAGGCTTCGACGGCCATGAACACGTCGGAGGCCTTGACGCTGACCTTGAAGTCCTGGAAATCCAGGCGGTCAAGGTGCTCGACATGGCGCAGGGCCGACTCGACCAGCGCCGCCGGGGTCGGCTCGCCGTACTTCTTCTGCAGGTCCTTTTCCAGGGAGCCTGCGTTGACGCCGATGCGGATCGGGATGCCACGGTCGCGGGCGGCATCGACCACGGCGCGCACACGGTCTTCACGGCCGATGTTGCCCGGGTTGATGCGCAGGCAGTCGACGCCCAGTTCGGCCACGCGCAGAGCGATCTTGTAGTCGAAATGGATGTCGGCGACCAATGGCACGCTGACCAGTTTCTTGATTTTGCCGAACGCCTCGGCGGCGTCCATGTCCGGTACCGAGACACGGACGATGTCCACGCCGGCATCGACCAGGCGCTGGATCTGCGCCACGGTGGCGGCGACATCGTTGGTGTCGGTGTTGGTCATGCTCTGCACCGCGATGGGCGCATCACCACCCACCGGCACATTGCCGACCCAGATCTTGCGGGATTCGCGACGTTTGATCGGAGATTCGCCGTGCATGACTTACTGTCCCAACTTCAGGCGAGCGGTTTCGCCACTGGTGAACGGGGCGACATCGACCGCCTGGCCGTTGTAGCTCACCTGGGCGCCACGGGCGAAGCCCAGGCGCACCGCGAACGGTGGCTTGCCGGTCAGTTCCAGGCTGTCGCCCTTGCGCTTGATGGCGCTGAACAGCACCTTGCCGTTGCCGTCGGTGACCTGGGTCCAGCAATCGGCGGTGAATTGGATATGAACCTTGGCGCTGCCGGCCGGGGCCGGCGTGGCTTCAGCGACCGCAGCGGTGGCCGCGACGGCTGTGGTTGGCGCGGCGGGGGCAGGCGCGGCGGGGGTGACCACGGCAGGCGCGGCTGGCGCGACAACCGGTGCCACAGGCGCGGCGGCAGTCGGCGCGGCGCTGGTGGCTGGCGTTGCAGGTGCCACGGAGGCGACTGGCGCCTGGGCCTCGGCGACCGGTGTCTGCTCGGCGCTGTTCGGTTCCAGCGGCAGGGCCTGGCCTTCGGCCTGCTGGCCCTCGCTCACGGCCTGGTCTTCCGGCTCGTCCAGCGGGTGAATCTGCGTGGTGCCGTCGGCGCTCTCGACCTCGACGTGCTCCAGGGCGATCTTGGCCAGGTCCTTGCCGCGCAGGTTGCTCTGGTCCTGCCACCAGAAGAAACCGCCGCCGACCACGGCGACCAGCAGCAACAGGCTGACCACGCGCAGGATGTTGTGCGACAGGCGTACCGGCTCTTCGATACGGCCGAGCGCGTGCACCTCACTGCCTTTGGCATGGGTCCCGGTGATCTGGTCGAAGGCCTCGACCAGGGGCGCCTGGTCCATGTCCATCAGCTTGGCGTAGGCGCGGATGTAGCCACGGGCGAAGGTATGCCCGGGCAGCTTGTCGAAGGCGCCGTTTTCCAGGTTGTTCAGCGAAGATACCGTGAGGTTGAGCTTGCGAGCGACCTCGGCCTGGCTCCATTCGCGTTTTTCGCGGGCCTGGCGCAAGACGTCACCGGGGTTCTGGCGAGTCGCTGCTGCTACTTCAGTGTGCGCGGCTTTCATCGTTGCTCCGACAGGTATTGCTGATATTCCGGCGTACCGGGATAAAGTCGTTGTAATTGCTGGCCCAAGCGGGCCGCGGTGCCCTGCTCGTCAAGGGCAAGTGCCAGGCGATGGCCCAGCAGCAAGCTGCGGGCATTCTGGTCGCTCAGCTGGCTGAATCGATCGTAGTAATTCCGGGCCGGCACATAATGCCTGTTTTCGTAGGACAACTCAGCCATTTCGAGCAAAGCCTTCGGTTGCCGCTGATTCAGCCGAAGGGCCTTTTCCAGGTATTCGCGGGCCTGATCGCCCTGCCCCCGCTTCAAGGCGGTGAGCCCGAGGTTCTCGTAGACGCGCGAACGCTCAGGATACAGGGTATCGGCGGCAGCCTGGAGGAACATCGCGTGGGCTTCGTCGAAACGGCCCTGAGCATATAGGAAACTGCCGTAGTTGTTACGGATTCGCGAGTCATCCGGGCGGATGGCCAGGGCTTTGTCGAAATGTTCGCCGGCCAGGGCGGGCTCATCCTCGGCCTGGAACACCAGGGCGAGCGCGGCATGGGCATCGGCGTCGCGGGCATCGAGGGCCAGGGCCTTGGCCAGAGGGGCCTTGGCGCGCTCGGTCAAACCTTGTTGCAAATAACCCAAGCCCAACTGTACATAGGCCTGCCCCGCCGCCTCGCGCCCCTGGCGGTTGGCCAGGGGGTCGCCCGCGCCTCCGGACACGCAGCCGGCCAGCAGCGAAAGCGTCAGGATCGACAGCGCGATGCGCAGGCTCATGGGGCAGATGCTCGTCAGGGGCGCGCGGCGCTGTCTTGCGGCTCGTCGGCGGCCAACTGGCGCACCGCGATGTAGCGCTCGCTGCGGCGAGTGCGGTCGTTGACCTGGCCCACCAGCTGACCGCAGGCAGCGTCGATGTCGTCACCGCGGGTGGTGCGCGTGGTCACGTTGAAGCCGCCGTGGTGCAGCAGGTCCTGGAAGCGGCGGATGGCATTGTTGCTCGGCCGCTCGTAGCCGGAGTGCGGGAACGGGTTGAACGGGATCAGGTTGATCTTGCACGGCACATCACGCAGCAGCTCGATCATCTGCGCGGCGTGCTCGGGCTGGTCGTTGACGTCCTTGAGCAGGGTGTACTCGATGGTCAGCACACGCTTGCCGCCGAGGGTGGACATATAGCCCATGCACGACTCCAGCAGCATCTTCAGCGGGTACTTCTTGTTGATCGGCACCAGCTTGTTGCGCAGCTCGTCGTTCGGCGCGTGCAGCGACAGGGCCAGGGACACATCGATGTGCTTGGCCAGCTCGTCGATCATCGGCACCACGCCCGAGGTGGACAGGGTGACGCGCCGCTTGGAAATGCCATAGCCCAGATCTTCCATCATGATCTTCATGGCGGCGATGACATTATCGAAATTCAGCAAGGGCTCGCCCATGCCCATCATGACCACGTTGGTAATCGCGCGGTCGATCTTGGCCGGGACGGTCCCGAAGGATTTGTTCGCAAGCCACACCTGGCCGATCACTTCGGCGGCGGTGAGGTTGCTGTTGAAGCCTTGCTTGCCGGTGGAGCAGAAACTGCAGTCCAGGGCGCAGCCGGCTTGCGACGACACGCACAGCGTGCCGCGATCGTCGGTGGGGATGTAGACGGTCTCGACGCAGCTGCCGGAGGCAACGCGGATCACCCACTTGCGGGTGCCGTCGGCGGAAATGTCTTCGCTGACCACTTCCGGGCCCCGAATTTCGGCAACGGCCTCGAGCTTTTCGCGCAAGACCTTGCCGACGTTCGTCATGGCGGCGAAATCATCGACGCCAAAGTGGTGAATCCATTTCATCACCTGACCGGCACGGAAGCGCTTCTCCCCGATTGAGTCGAAGAACTGTTCCATTTCCGCCAGGGTAAGCCCCAGCAGGTTGATCTTGTCAGTCGATGTCGTCATGGATTCACCCTCACTCGTAAGCCTTCGCTTAGCGAGTGGTTACCTCGGTAGCAGCGAAGAAGTAAGCGATTTCGCGAGCGGCAGCGGCTTCGGAGTCCGAACCGTGAACAGCGTTGGCGTCGATCGACTCGGCGAAGTCAGCACGGATGGTGCCGGCAGCAGCTTCTTTAGGGTTGGTGGCGCCCATCAGCTCACGGTTGGCCAGAATGGCGTTTTCGCCTTCCAGAACCTGCACAACAACAGGGCCCGAAGTCATGAAGGCAACCAGGTCACCGAAGAAGCCGCGCTCTTTGTGCTCAGCGTAGAAGCCTTCGGCTTCGGCTTTGGACAGCTGCTTCATTTTCGAAGCGACGACGCGCAGGCCGGCTTTCTCGAAGCGAGTGGTGATCTCGCCGATGACGTTCTTGGCAACGGCGTCAGGCTTGATGATGGAGAAAGTACGTTGAACAGCCATGGAAAACTCCAGAATATTGAGTGTTGCGAAAAATTAAACCCGCGAATTATACGCGGGTTCCAGGGGATTGCCTAACCTGCAGCGTGCGCTCAGTCGGCTTCTTCGATCCAGGCCGCCTGGATGGCCTCGAGAACCTTCTCACCGCAACGCGACGGATCGTCATCGAATTCAGGCAGCGCCATCACCCAGGCGCGCAGATCGACGAAATTCACGTAATGAGGATCGACCTCAGGCTTGCTTTCCGCAAGCTGGATGGCGATCTCAAGTACATCAACCCATTTCAGACTCATGTACAAAACCTCAGTGCGGCGCTTCTGCGGCGTGGTTGAGCGAATACTTGGGGATCTCGATGGTGAGGTCCTCATCGCCGACGACCACCTGGCAACCCAGGCGCGACTGCGCCTCCAGGCCCCAGGCCTTGTCCAGCATGTCTTCCTCCAGCTCATCGGCCTCCTCAAGGGAGTCGAAGCCCTTGCGGATGATGCAATGGCAGGTGGTGCAGGCCTTGACGCCGCCGCAGGCGCTTTCCATCTCGATGTGATGGTCGTGGGCCAGTTCCAGGATATTGGTCCCGGACGGCACTTCCACGGTCAGCCCTTCGGGGCAGAACTTCTCATGCGGCAGGAATGTCACCAGCGGCATCGATTACTCCTCGATCTCATTCAGGTTGCGCCCGGCCAGTGCGGCTTTGACCGTCGAATCAAGGCGACGGGCGGCAAATGCATCGGTCACCTGCGACAGACGCTTGGTCTGTTGCTCGATGGCAGCGCCATCGGTGCCGCTCAGCAAATCACGTAGTTCCTGCATCTGGAATTCGATCGCTTCGCGCTCGTCGCTGCTGAGCAAGCGTTCGCCATCGGCGTCCAGGGCGCCCTGCACCGCTTCGAGCAGGCGCTCGGCGTCGACCTGGTGCTCGCGCAGTTGGCGCGCGTGCTTGTCGGAGCCGGCATGCTCGAACGAGTCCTTGAGCATGCGGGCGATCTCGCCGTCGGTCAGGCCATACGATGGCTTGACCTGAATGCTCGATTCCACGCCCGAACCCAGCTCGCGGGCCGCGACGCTGAGCAGGCCGTCGGCGTCGACCTGGAAGGTCACACGGATCTTCGCGGCACCGGCCACCATCGCCGGGATGCCGCGCAGCTCGAAGCGTGCCAGCGAGCGGCAATCGCTGATCAGCTCGCGCTCACCCTGCAGCACGTGGATCATCATGGCCGACTGGCCATCCTTGTAGGTGGTGAACTCCTGGGCGCGGGCCACCGGGATGGTGGTGTTGCGCGGGATCACCTTCTCCATCAGCCCGCCCATGGTCTCGAGGCCGAGCGACAGCGGGATGACGTCCAGCAGCAACAGCTCGCCGCCTTCGCGACGGTTGCCAGCCAGGGTATCAGCTTGGATCGCGGCACCAATGGCCACCACCTGGTCCGGGTCGATCGAGGTCAGCGGGGTACGGCCAAACAGTGCGCCGACCGCCTCGCGCACACGTGGCACGCGGGTCGAACCGCCGACCATGACCACCGCGCCGACTTCTTCGAGCTCGACGCCGCTGTCACGCACGGCACGACGGCAGGCCTTGAGGCTGCGGGCGACCAATGGCTCGATCATGGCGTCGAAAGCCACCCGGCTCAGCTCGCCCTGCCAGGCGCCGTGGCTGACACCGACCACATCGGCGTCGGTCAGGGCTTCCTTGGCCGCGCAGGCAGCCTGCAGCAGCTGGCGCTGGGTGGCCGGGTCGAGGTCGGAGGACAGCCCCGCCTGCTCGATAATCCAGCCGGCGATGGCGTGGTCGAAATCATCGCCGCCCAGGGCGGTATCGCCACCGGTGGCCAGCACCTCGAAGACACCGCCGGTCAGGCGCAGGATGGAAATATCAAAGGTACCGCCGCCCAGGTCGTAGATCGCCACCAGGCCTTCGGCATTCTGGTCCAGGCCATAGGCCACGGCCGCCGCAGTGGGCTCGTTGAGCAGGCGCAGGACGTTGAGGCCGGCCAGCTTGGCGGCATCCTTGGTCGCCTGGCGCTGGGCATCGTCGAAGTATGCCGGCACGGTGATCACCGCACCCACCAGCTCGCCGCCGAGGGTTTCCTCGGCGCGCTGGCGCAACACCTTGAGGATATCGGCCGACACTTCCACCGGGCTCTTCGGGCCCTGGACGGTGTCGATGAATGGCATGTGCGACTCGCCACCGACGAAACGGTACGGCAGTTGCTCGCCCAGCTGCTTGACGTCGGCCAGGCCGCGCCCCATCAGGCGCTTGACCGACAGGATGGTGTTCAATGGGTCGCTGGAGGCGGCATCGCGGGCAGCCTGGCCCACTTCATTGCGGCCTTCGAGATAACGCACGGCCGAGGGCAGGATCACCTGGCCCTGGTCATCGGGCAGCGGCTCGCTGCGCCCGCTGCGCACGGCGGCGACGAGAGAATTGGTGGTGCCCAGGTCGATGCCCACCGCCAGGCGGCGCTGGTGCGGTTGAGGGCTCTGACCGGGTTCGGCGATCTGCAGTAGGGCCATGCTTATCTGAGTACCTTAGGCGTCATCACGGGCGACGCCGGGGTTAATCGTCGAGGCGCTCTTCGAGTTGGCGCACTTCTTGGGCGAGCTTGTCGAGGAACTGCATGCGGCGCATCAGGCGCTCGGCCTTGTCGCGCTGGGCTGCATCGTCCCAACAGTCGGCGAAGTCATTGTTCAGTGCGTCCTGGGCACCCTTGAGGCGCTTCTTGAACACACCAACACCGTCAAGATCGGCTTCGTCCTGCAACTCTTCGAGCTCTTCGCGCCACTGCATCTGCTGCAACAGGAAGTCCGGGTCATGCACCGTGACTTCCTGAGGCACTTCGTGGCCACCGATGGCCAGCAGGTAACGGGCGCGACGCGGCGCGCTGCGCAAGGTCTGGTAGGCGTCGTTCAATGCTGCGGACTTTTCCAGGGCGACACGCTGCTCACGCTCGGAAGCGTCGGCGAAGCGGTCAGGGTGGACCTCACGGGCCAACTCGCGATAGCGAACGGCCAGTTTGTCGAGGTCCAGGCGGAAAGCCGGTTGCAGGTCGAACAGGGCGAAATGGCAAAGAGTACCCACAGCCAGCCTCAAACGTTGAAGCTTTCGCCGCAGCCACACTCACCGCGCACGTTGGGGTTGTTGAACTTGAAACCTTCGTTCAACCCTTCCTTGACGAAGTCCAGCTCGGTGCCATCGAGGTACACCAGGCTTTTCGGGTCGATGATGACCTTCACGCCATGGTTCTCGAACACCTGGTCTTCGGCGGCGAGCTCGTCGACGAACTCCAGCACGTAGGCCAGGCCCGAGCAGCCGGTGGTGCGCACGCCCAGGCGAATGCCCTCACCCTTGCCGCGCCCGTCGAGGGAGCGGCGAATGTGGTTGGCGGCGGCTTCTGTCATGCTGATAGCCATCGGAACTCCTTACCTCGCAGTCGACTTAGACCAAGCCTTTCTTCTGCTTGTAATCGCGAACAGCGGCCTTGATGGCATCTTCGGCGAGCACGGAGCAGTGGATCTTGACCGGCGGCAATGCCAGCTCTTCAGCCAGCTGGGTGTTCTTGATGGTCTCGGCCTCGTCCAAGGTCTTGCCCTTCATCCACTCGGTGGCGAGGGAGCTGGAGGCGATGGCCGAACCGCAACCGTAGGTCTTGAACTTGGCGTCTTCGATGACGCCCTGCTCGTTGACCTTGATCTGCAGGCGCATCACGTCACCGCAGGCCGGGGCGCCGACCATGCCGGTACCGACATCCGGATCGTCGGCGTTCATCTTGCCGACGTTGCGCGGGTTTTCGTAGTGGTCGATGACCTTTTCACTGTATGCCATGGTGCAATTCCTTCCTCATCAGGGAGCCGCTCTTGCCGGCGACTGCTTAGTGGGCGGCCCACTCGATCTTGGAGATGTCGACGCCGTCTTTGTACATGTCCCACAGCGGCGACAATTCGCGCAGCTTGTTCACGGCCTCGCAGACTTTCTGCGCGGCGTAGTCGACTTCTTCCTCGGTGGTGAAGCGACCGAAGGAGAAGCGGATCGAGCTGTGCGCCAGCTCGTCGTTGCGGCCCAGGGCGCGCAGGACGTAGGACGGCTCGAGCGAAGCGGAGGTGCAGGCCGAACCGGACGAAACAGCGATGTCCTTAAGCGACATCAGCAGCGACTCGCCTTCGACGTAGTTGAAGCTCAGGTTCAGGTTGTGCGGCACGCGCTGGGTCTGGCTGCCGTTGACGTACAGCTCTTCGAGGTCCGAGACCTGCTTGAAGAAGCGGTCGCTCAGGGCCTTGATGCGCACGTTTTCAGCGGCCATTTCCTGCTTGGCGATGGCGAAGGCTTCGCCCATGCCGACGATCTGGTGGGTCGGCAGGGTGCCCGAACGCATGCCGCGCTCATGGCCACCGCCGTGGATGATGGCTTCCAGGCGCACACGCGGCTTGCGGCTGACGTAAAGCGCGCCGATGCCTTTGGGGCCGTAGACCTTGTGCGCGGAGAACGACATCAGGTCGACCTTGAGCTTTTGCACGTCGATCTCGACCTTGCCGGCCGACTGCGCGGCGTCGACATGGAACAGTACACCGCGCGAACGGGTCAGTTCACCGATGGCGGCGATGTCGTTGATCGAGCCGACTTCGTTGTTCACGTGCATCAGCGAGACCAGGATGGTGTCGTCGCGCAGGACGGCTTCGACCATCGCCGGGGTGACGATGCCGTCTTCACCCGGCTCGAGGTAGGTGACCTCGAAACCTTCACGCTCGAGCTGGCGAGCGGTATCCAGGACCGCCTTGTGCTCGATCTTGGAGGTGATGATGTGCTTGCCCTTGGTCTGATAGAAGTGCGCCACGCCTTTGAGGGCGAGGTTGTCGGACTCGGTGGCACCGCTGGTCCAGACGATCTCGCGCGGGTCGGCGTTGATCAGTTCGGCGACCTGGCGGCGGCCGTTCTCGACTGCTTCCTCGGCTTTCCAGCCGAACACGTGGGAGCGCGAGGCCGGGTTACCGAAGTTCCCGTCAACCAGCAGGCACTCGGCCATCTTCTGGGCGACACGGGGATCGACCGGCGTGGTCGCGGAGTAATCGAGGTAGATCGGCAACTTCATTGAGTATCTCCTATCAGGCGGTGGCGTCGCTCGTCGCTGCAGTTTCAGTCGACGGCGGACGTCTCAATCTTGTCCAGCTGGGCGGTTCGGCCTGCGACGCGGCGCAGGTCCTGGCGCTGGGCGACTTCCTGCACCTCGCGGCGCATGACGAGGTCGGCCAGGCTGATGCCACTGAGGAATTCATGGATCTGCTGGCTCAGGTCACACCACAGGTGGTGAGTCAGGCAGGTATCACCGGCGTGGCAATCCCCCAGGCCCTGGCAACGGGTGGCATCGACCGATTCGTTGACCGCGTCGATGACCTGGGCCACCTGGATGGTTTCCATGCCTCGCGACAGCTGGTAGCCGCCGCCTGGGCCGCGAACGCTGGATACCAGGCTGCTGCGGCGCAGCTTGGCGAACAGCTGCTCCAGATAAGAGAGGGAAATGCCCTGGCGCTCGGAAATATCGGCCAAAGACACCGGCCCCTGCTGCGCGTGCAACGCCAGGTCAAGCATGGCGGTCACGGCGTATCGGCCTTTGGTAGTCAGTCGCATGGCGTATGGGTACCACGGGAGTTACAGGATGTGTGCGAGTATGCGATTCCCGAGCATTTAAGTCAACTATAAGACCTAGTGCTTTAGTCGGGTATGCATGCGGGAGGCGGCCGCGAGTGTAGCAGACAAGGGGCGCGAGCACACGCCCCTTGTATCGGGCCGGCGCAATCAATGCGACCGAGTGTCGCCCTGCTTCAGCTCGACGCAGGCCTCGGCGAAGTCGTCGTCGGGCAGCGCTGGCAGCTCCTTGGCGCAGTAGTCACTGCCCATCCGGGTCAGCGCGCCACACATGCCCTCCAGGCGCTCGTCGACGGCCTGCAGGTGGTCGAGCATCTGGCCGATGGCGCGCGCCACCGGGTCCGGCATGTCGCCACTGACGCCATAGGCGTCGAAGCCGATCTTCTCGGCCATGGCCTTGCGCTTGGCCTCGATGGCGTCATCCTCGGTCTTGACGATGATCCGCCCCGGGATGCCTACCGCCGTGGCGCCGGCCGGCACCGCCTTGGTAACCACCGCGTTGGAGCCGATCTTGGCCCCGGCGCCCACGGTGAACGGGCCCAGCACCTTGGCCCCGGCACCGACCACGACGCCGTTTTCCAGGGTCGGGTGACGCTTGCCCTTGTTCCAGCTGGTGCCCCCGAGGGTGACACCCTGGTAGAGGGTCACGTCGTCGCCGATCTCGGCGGTTTCGCCAATGACGATGCCCATGCCGTGATCGATGAAGAAGCGCCGGCCGATGGTCGCGCCCGGATGAATTTCGATACCGGTCAGCCAGCGGCCGAAGTTCGACACCAGGCGCGCCAGCCACTTGAAATCGCGCTTCCACAGGGCATTGCCCAGGCGGTGCAGCCAGATGGCGTGCATGCCCGGGTAGCAGGTCAACACCTCGAAGGCATTGCGCGCGGCGGGGTCACGATGGAAAACACTTTGAATATCTTCACGCAGACGCTCGAACATCGTTCAGTCCTTCCGTTTATGCGGCTCGCCCCGGACAACTTTCTGGGTCTCGGTGAGGATGCCGCGCAAAATGCTCATTTCCGTACGCTCGACCGAGCTGCGCCCATACAGCCGACGCATGCGCGGCATCAGGTGCTTGGGCTTGGCAGGGTCGAGGAAGCCGATGTCCACCAGGGTTTTTTCCAGGTGGTCATAAAACAGCTCCATTTCGTCCATGGTCGCCAGCTCATTGGCGTCCGCCTTCTCGACCTTGGGCGCCGCGTCCGGCACCGCCAACGAGGCCATGCGCACCTCGTAGGCGAGCACCTGGACCGCGGCGGCCAGATTCAGCGAGCTGAAGTCGGGATTGGAGGGAATGTGCACGTGGAAGTGACATCGCTGCAGTTCTTCGTTGGTCAGGCCGGCGTGTTCGCGACCGAACACCAGGGCGATTTCTTCGCCGGCCAGGGCGTGCTCCACCGCCTTGGTGCCGCACTCACGGGGACCGATCAGCGGCCAGGGAATGCTGCGCTCGCGGGCGCTGGTGCCCATGACCAGGCTGCAGCCGACCAGCGCCTGCTCGAGGCTGTCGACCACCTGGGCGCCGGCCAGCACGTCGTCGGCACCCGAGGCGCGCGCCGAGGCATCGGCGGCCGGGAATTCTTTCGGCTGCACCAGCACCAGGCGCGACAAGCCCATGTTCTTCATGGCACGCGCAGCGCCGCCGATGTTGCCGGGGTGGCTGGTATTGACCAGGACAACACGAATATTTTGCAGCAAGGTGTCGTGCTCTCGGATGCAGAAAAAGGAGGGTTCGATCTTACAGAACCGACCAGCGTAACGCCATGAAAGCAAATGTGACACTTCTGTCGTCAAAGATTTCTGCTAGAATGGCCGGCTTTCCTCTTTAACATCTCCAGGTGACCTTCCCATGCAGCCTATGCTGAATATCGCCCTGCGCGCCGCTCGCAGCGCCAGTGAACTGATTTTCCGCTCCATCGAACGCCTGGACAGCATCAAAGTCGACGAAAAGCAGGCCAAGGACTACGTGTCCGAGGTTGATCGCGCCGCCGAGAAGGTCATCGTCGAAGCCCTGCGCAAGGCCTACCCGAACCACTCCATCCAGGGCGAAGAAACTGGCCTGCACGCCGGCACCGGCGAGGAAGGCAAGGACTATCTGTGGATCATCGATCCGCTGGACGGCACCACCAACTTCCTGCGTGGCGTGCCGCACTTCGCTGTCAGCATCGCCTGCAAATACCGCGGCCGCCTCGAGCACGCCGTGATCGTCGATCCGGTTCGCCAGGAAGAATTCACCGCCAGCCGTGGCCGTGGCGCCCAGATCAATGGCCGTCGCCTGCGCGTCAGCTCGCGCACCAGCCTGGAAGGCGCCCTGCTGGGTACCGGTTTCCCGTTCCGTGACAGCCAGATGGCCGACCTGGACAACTACCTGGGCATGTTCCGCGCCCTGACTGGCCAGACCGCCGGCATCCGCCGCGCCGGTTCCGCCAGCCTGGACCTGGCCTATGTCGCCGCCGGCCGCTTCGACGCCTTCTGGGAGTCGGGCCTGTCCGAGTGGGACATGGCCGCAGGCGTGCTGCTGATCCAGGAAGCGGGCGGCCTGGTCAGCGACTTCAACGGTGGCCACGAATTCCTCGAGAAAGGCCACATCGTCGCGGGCAACATCAAGTGCTTCAAGGCCGTGCTGACTGCCATCCAGCCGCACCTGCCGGAACACATGAAGCGCTAAGCGCCGATTGCGAGCACAAAAAAAGCACCTCTCGAGGTGCTTTTTTCGTTTTGGCACTGAAGCAGCTTCACTGCCCCGGCTGGTTCTGACTCAGGATCAGCTTGCCGTTCTTGTCCAGCGGGATGGTCGAGCCCGGCTCATGATCCATCTTCACCTTGCCGACCTGTTCACCGATGGAATAGGTCACGTTGTAGCCCACGACCTTATCGCTGATGTCATTGACCGTGTTGCAACGGGTTTGCGTGGTGGTGTAGGTGTCACGCTCTTGCATGCCTTCCTGCACCTTGTTGCCGGCATAGCCGCCGCCGACCGCGCCGGCCACGGTGGCAATCTTCTTGCCGGTACCGCCGCCGATCTGGTTACCCAACAGGCCACCAGCGATGGCGCCGACCACCGTACCGGCGATCTGGTGCTGGTCCTTGACCGGCGCCTGGCGCGTCACGGTGACATCCTTGCAGACCTCGCGCGGCGTCTTCACCTGCTGCTTGATCGGCTGCACGTCGGTGACCTGGGCGTACTCAGGCCCCTTGTTCACCAAGCTGTAGGTCGCCACAGCACCTCCGGCAGTCACACCGACAGCACCCAGAACCGCACCCACCAGCATTGATTTGTTCACGTGAACCTCCTGATCGTACCCGCGGGCATATGGCCCGCCTTCTCCCAGCCTTGGAGCAAAAAAAAAGGCGCGAGTTCAACACTCGCGCCTTTCTTTACGCCGGACGGCGCAGGACGAAGCCTTACGGGCGCTCGTCCACACCCTCGGTCTTGACCGGCGGGATCAGGTCTTCGCTGCTCAGGTTCAGCCAGATCAGCACCACGTTGGCGATGTAGATCGACGAGTAGGTACCCGCCATGACACCGATGAACAGCGCCAGGGAGAAGCCGAACAGGTTGTCGCCGCCGAAGAACAGCAGCGCGGCGATCGCCAGCAGGGTCGATACCGAGGTGGCAATGGTGCGCAGCAAGGTCTGGGTGGTCGAGACGTTGATGTTCTCGATCAGCGAGGCCTTGCGCATCACGCGGAAGTTCTCGCGCACCCGGTCGAACACGACGATGGTGTCGTTGAGCGAGTAACCGATGATCGCCAGTACCGCCGCCAGCACCGTCAGGTCGAAGGTGATCTGGAAGAACGACAGGATACCCAGGGTCACCACCACGTCGTGGACCAGCGAGATGATCGCACCGACGGCGAACTTCCACTGGAAGCGGAAGGCCAGGTAGATAAGGATGCCGCCCAGGGCCAGGAGCATGCCCATGCCGCCCTGGTCGCGCAGTTCTTCACCGACCTGCGGGCCGACGAACTCGACACGCTTGACCGTGGCCGGGTTGTCGCCACCGGCCTTCTGCAGCGCCGCGGCCACCTTGTTGCCCAGTTGCGGGTCGTCGCCCGGCATGCGCACCAGCAGGTCGGTGGTGGCGCCGAAGCTCTGCACCACGGCCTCGTGGAAGCCGGAATCGACCAGCTCGGCACGCACGGCCTTGAGATCCGCCGGGCGCTCGTAGGTCAGCTCGATCAGCGTGCCGCCGGTGAAGTCCAGGCCGAAGTTCAGGCCCTTCTGCCACCAGCTGAACAGCGCCAGCACGGTGAGGAGCACGGTAATGGCGAACGCGACATTGCGCACGCCCATGAAGTTGATGGTTTTCATCGCAGCTCCCTCAAACCCACAGCTTCTTGATGTCACGCCCGCCGCAGGTCAGGTTGACCATTGCACGGGTCACCATGACGGCGGTGAACATCGAGGTGAAAATCCCGAGGGACATGGTGACCGCGAAGCCTTTGACCGAGCCGGTACCCATGGCGAACAGGATGCCGCCGACCAGCAGGCTGGTCAGGTTGGCGTCGATGATCGCGGTGTACGCACGGTTGAAGCCTTCGTGGATGGCGCGCTGCACCGACATGCCGGCTTTGAGCTCCTCGCGGATACGCGAGAAGATCAGCACGTTGGCGTCCACCGCCATACCCATGGTCAGCACGATACCGGCGATACCCGGCAGGGTCAGCGTGGCCCCCAGCAGCGACATCAGCGCCAGCAGCAGGACCATGTTGCCCGCCAGGGCCACGGTGGCGATCACGCCGAAGCCACGGTAGATGGCGATGATGAACAGCGAGACGAACAGCATGCCCCACAGGGACGCGTCGATACCCTTGGTGATGTTGTCGGCACCCAGGCTCGGGCCAATGGTACGTTCTTCGGCGAAGTACATAGGCGCGGCCAGACCACCGGCACGCAGCAGCAGGGCCAGCTCGGACGATTCGCCCTGGCCGTTCAGGCCGGTGATGCGGAACTGGCTGCCCAAAGGCGACTGGATGGTCGCCAGGCTGATGATCTTCTTCTCTTCCTTGAAGCTCTGTACGGCAACGTCCTTCTCGACGCCATCGACGGTCTGCTTCTCGTAGCGGGTGATCGGCTTCTGCTCGATGAAGATCACCGCCATGCTGCGGCCGACGTTGCTGCGCGTGGCGCGGCTCATCAGCTCGCCGCCATGGCCGTCGAGGCGAATGTTCACCTGCGGGCGACCGTGCTCGTCGAAGCTGGCCTGGGCGTCGGTGACCTGGTCACCGGTGATGATCAGGCCGCGCTCGACCGGAGCGGAGCGGCCGCCTTCGCGGAACTCGAACACCTCGGTGGTGGCCTTGGACGCGCCTGGCTCGGCGCCGAAGCGGAACTCCAGGTTGGCGGTCTTGCCGAGGATACGCTTGGCTTCGGCGGTGTCCTGCACGCCCGGCAGCTCGACCACGATGCGGTTGGCACCCTGGCGCTGCACCAGCGGCTCGGCCACGCCCAGCTCGTTCACACGGTTGCGGACGGTGGTCAGGTTCTGCTTGATGGAGTATTCGCGGATCTCGGCGACCTTGGCCTGGGTCAGTGCCAGGCGCAACACGGCGAGCTCGTTGCGCTCGGTGGTGGTCAGGTCGAAATCACTGAAATTCTTGCGGATCAGGCTGCGGGCCTGTTCGCGGGTAGCATCGTCGGCGAAGCCCAGCATGATCCCGCCGTCCTGCTGCGGCAGGCTGCGGTAGCGGACGCGCTCTTTGCGCAGCAAGGTCTTGACCTCGCCTTCGTAGACTTTCATGCGCGCGGTCATGGCCTTGTCCATGTCCACTTCCAGCAGGAAGTGCACACCACCGGACAGGTCCAGGCCGAGCTTCATCGGGCTGGCACCCAGGTTGCGCAGCCACTGCGGCGTGGTCTGGGCCAGGTTCAGGGCCACGACATAGTCGTCACCGAGAGCCTTGCGCGCCACATCCTTGGCCGGCAGCTGGTCTTCCTGGTTGGTCAGGCGCACCAGGGCACTGCCCTTCTCGCCCAGGCTGCCGCCTTTGACGGTGATGCCGGCATCGGTCAGCGCCTTGGTGACGCGATCGAGATCGGCCTGGCTGACATGCAGGGCGGAACTGGCGCCGCTGATCTGCACCGCCGGATCATCCGGGTAGAGGTTGGGTGCGGAATAAATGAAGCCGACCGCCAGTACCACCACGATCAGCAGGTATTTCCACAAAGGGTATTTGTTCAGCATCACGCCGCCCGTTCAAGACGCGGGGCGCTTTGCGCGCCCCGACTGGAAAAATGAAACCGGTAACTCAGATAGCCTTGAGCGTACCTTTTGGCAGGGTCGCGGCAATGGCGCCCTTCTGGAACTTCAGCTCGACATTGTCGGACACTTCCAGGACCACGAAGTCGTCGGCAACCTTGACGATCTTGCCGGCGATGCCACCGTTGGTGACAACTTCGTCACCTTTTTGCAGGTTGCTCAGCAGGTTCTTCTGCTCTTTGGCACGCTTGGCCTGCGGGCGCCAGATCATCAGGTAGAAGATGACCAGGAAGCCGACCAGGAAGATCCACTCGAAGCCGGTACCGGCTGGGCCGGCGGCGGGGGCTGCTGCGTCCGCGTAGGCGGCGGGGATAAAGAAGCTCATTGGGCTCTCCTAATGGAATTTTCTAATAATGATTGCGAACAGTCAGTCCAAAGGCGGAACGGGAAGCCCGCGCTTGGCGTAGAAGGCGTCGACAAAGGCGGCCAATTTACCCTGTTGAATAGCCTCGCGTAAACCGGCCATCAAGCGCTGGTAATGGCGCAAGTTGTGGATGGTATTCAGCATGCTGCTCAACATTTCGCCGCACTTGTCCAGGTGGTGCAGGTAGGCGCGGGAGAAGTTGGTGCAGGTGTAGCAATCGCAGGTCGGATCCAGCGGCGATTCATCGTGGCGATGGAACGCGTTGCGGATCTTGATCACCCCGGTATCGACGAACAGATGGCCGTTGCGCGCGTTGCGCGTGGGCATCACGCAGTCGAACATGTCGACGCCGCGGCGCACACCCTCTACAAGATCTTCCGGCTTGCCTACCCCCATAAGGTAACGAGGTTTGTCAGCCGGCATCTGCGCGGGCAGGTAGTCCAGCACCTTGATCATCTCGTGCTTGGGTTCGCCCACCGACAGGCCGCCGATGGCCAGGCCATCGAAGTCGATGTTGACCAGCGCTTCCAGCGAGCGCATGCGCAGGTCCTGGTACATGCCGCCCTGGACGATGCCGAACAGCGCCGCGGTGTTGTCGCCGTGGGCGTTCTTCGAGCGCTGGGCCCAGCGCAGCGACAGCTCCATCGAGGTGCGCGCCACGTCGTGCTCGGCCGGGTACGGCGTGCACTCGTCGAAGATCATCACGATGTCCGAGCCCAGGTCGCGCTGCACCTGCATGGACTCTTCCGGCCCCATGAACACCTTGGAACCGTCCACTGGCGATGCGAAGGTCACGCCTTCCTCCTTGATCTTGCGCATGGCGCCCAGGCTGAACACCTGGAAACCACCGGAATCAGTGAGGATAGGGCCTTTCCATTGCATGAAATCGTGCAGGCCGTTGTGTTTCTTGATGACCTCGGTGCCCGGGCGCAACCACAGGTGGAAGGTGTTGCCGAGGATGATCTCGGCGCCGATGGCCTCGATGTCACGCGGCAGCATGCCCTTGACCGTGCCATAGGTGCCCACCGGCATGAAGGCCGGGGTCTCGACCGTGCCACGGGGGAAGGTGAGCCGGCCGCGACGGGCCTTGCCGTCGGTGGCCAGCAGTTCGAACGACATTCGACAGGTGCGACTCATGCTTGATCCTCTGGGCCGCGTGGCGCCGGATTGCGGGTGATGAACATGGCATCACCGTAACTGAAGAAGCGGTAACCGTTTGCGACCGCCGCCGCATAAGCGGCCATGGTCTCCGGGTAACCGGCGAAGGCCGAGACCAGCATCAGCAGCGTGGACTCCGGCAGGTGGAAGTTGGTGACCAGGCAATCGACCACATGGAACGGCCGGCCGGGGAAGATGAAGATGTCGGTGTCGCCGCTGAACGCCTTGAGCTCGCCATCGCGCGCCGCGCTCTCCAGCGAACGCACGCTGGTGGTGCCCACGGCGATCACCCGCCCGCCACGGGCGCGGCAGGCCTGCACGGCATCGACCACATCCTGGCCCACTTCGAGCCACTCTTTATGCATGGTGTGGTCTTCGATCTTGTCGACCCGCACCGGCTGGAAGGTGCCCGCCCCTACGTGCAGGGTGACGAAGGCGCGCTCGACGCCCTTGGCGGCGATCTTTTCCAGCAGCGCCTCGTCGAAGTGCAGGCCGGCGGTGGGCGCGGCCACGGCGCCGGCGCGCTGAGCGTAGACGGTCTGGTAGCGCTCGCGGTCGGCGCCCTCGTCGGGGCGGTCGATATACGGCGGCAGCGGCATATGGCCGACGCGCTCGAGCAGCGGCAGCACCTCTTCGCTGAAACGCAGCTCGAACAGCGTGTCGTGGCGGGCGACCATCTCGGCCTCGCCACCGCCGTCGATGAGGATCTGCGCGCCTTCCTTAGGCGCCTTGCTGGCACGCACATGGGCCAGCACGCGGTGGCTGTCGAGCACGCGCTCGACCAGCACTTCCAGCTTGCCGCCGGAGGCTTTCTGGCCGAACAGCCGCGCCGGGATCACCCGGGTGTTGTTGAACACCATCAGGTCACCGGGACGCAGGTAGTCGAGCAGGTCGGTGAACTGCTTGTGGGCCAGTTCGCCGCTGGGGCCGTCGAGCACCAGCAGGCGGCTGCCATGACGCTCGGCCAGTGGATGGCGGGCAATCAGGGAATCGGGGAGTTCGAAGGAAAAATCGGCGACGCGCATGATGATGTTCGGGTTCGACAGGGCCGGGAAGTTTAGCCCAATGCGTGAAAATTGACCATGAAAGCCGATTGACCGCCTTGGGCGACCTCTCTATACTGCGGCGCCACAAGCCCTGATGGCGGAATTGGTAGACGCGGCGGATTCAAAATCCGTTTTCGAAAGGAGTGGGAGTTCGAGTCTCCCTCGGGGCACCAAGATCCAGAAAAAACCGACCTTATGGTCGGTTTTTTTGTGTCTGGCATGCCAGGGTGCTAAGAGGCAGCTGCTTTACCGCTTCTAGCCAAGTCTTGCGACACTCCTGACTGCACAGAAAATCACACTTAGTGCGATTTACCGTAGCGCCACAGCATTGACTTCACGTTACCAGCCGCACAGGGTAAGTGACTTCTAGCCCCATCGGAACATTCCCTGTGCCACTAAGCCATCGCCCCGTTCAGCCTGCCGATATCGCCACGCTCTGCGGCTTCCCTCAAAGCCCGGACGAACTCTTCTACATGTTCCCCAAAGCCACCTACCCGCTCACACCCGCGCAACTGAGCGAAGCCATCGCCCAGCGCAGCGGTTCGACAGTGATCGAGGCCGATGGCGTGATCGTTGGCTTCGCCAACCTCTACAAAGCCGAACACGGCGGCGTCTGCGCGCTGGGTAATGTGGTGGTGGCGCCGGCTGCGCGGGGTCAGGGCGTGGCACGTTACCTGGTGCAATGCATGATCGCCCTGGCCCGCGAAGAATTCGCGGCGCGGGAGGTCTGGGTGTCGTGTTTCAATCACAACACCGCAGGGTTGCTGCTTTATCCACAGCTGGGTTTTTTACCGTTCGGGATCGAGGAGCGGCGGGCGCCGGATGGAAGTCGGGTGGCGCTGGTGCAGATGAAGCAGGTGTTGGGCTGAGGTTGATATGGTTTACCGGTGTGCAGTGTGGCCTGGATTGAGGCTGCGTTGCAGCCATCGCGGGTCAAGCCCGCTCCCACGCTGACGATGCTCGCAATTCTGCTCACCGTGCGACAGTGCAGTACAAAAGACCGGGTGCAAGGAATCTGGCTGGACTAGCCATCTGTAGTGCGCAAGCGTGCGGCCTGGACATGGGACTGGGCTCGAATGATTTCATCTGCGTCACCTTCGGCCAGTACCTGTGACAGGTATTCCTGAATCGCTGCCTCTGAATCCAGTAGATCCGCAACCTTGAATGACGTCAGTTCACTGGTCATGCTCGACTTCCTGAAAGTGAATGGGTCATGAGCCTAAACCATCGCCGCGAGGGACGTTTCTCCGCTTGATGTAGGCATCTTCTTAAGCACTGATCAGAAAAACCGCGTTACACCCTGCGACGAATCCCAGCGAACCTTAACCCCTCCCGCGACGTCGGAACCTGCATCCCCGCTTCGAGGTTCCCCCAACGTGAAAGCCCTCCTCGCCCGCAAGTACCGCCTGGTGGTCAAGACCTTCGGCTACATCGGCTGGTCGCTGTTCTGGCTGCTGATCTGGGACGTGCTGGTCACCATCGACTTCATGCTGTTCTTCAACAGCAAGTTCAGCCTGCCGCTGATCCCGCTCACCCTGCTGGGCTCGGCGCTGGTGGTGCTGGTGAGCTTTCGCAACAGCAGTGCCTACAACCGCTGGTGGGAGGCACGCACCTTGTGGGGGGCGCTGGTGAACAGTTCACGCAGTTTCGCCCGGCAGGTGCTGACCCTGGTCGACGACCCGGCTGACGGGCCGAACCCGGTGAAGGCGACCTTGCTGCGCCGGCACATCGCCTATGTGAACTGCCTGGCCGCCCACCTCAAGAACGAGAAATGCCCGGACGAGCTGATGGCCTTCATACCGCCCGGCGAGTTCGAGCGGCGCAATCGCTCCAACAACTTTGCCAACGACATCCTCAGCGGTTCAGCGGCACTGCTGGCCCAGGAATACCAGGCCGGGCGGCTGGACAGCATTCGTCTGGCGCGCCTGGAGTCGACGCTGGTGGACCTGTCCAACGCCCAGGGCGGGATGGAGCGGATCGCCAATACGCCGCTGCCCTACCCTTATGTGTACTTCCCACGGCTGTTCATCACGCTGTTCTGCCTGATCGTGCCGGTGGGGCTGGTGGAATCGCTGGGCTGGTTCACGCCGCTGGCCTCGACCGTGGTCGGCTTCATGCTGCTGGCGATCGAACGGATCGGCACGGACCTGCAGAGCCCGTTCCGCATCAGCGAGCATCAGATCCCGATGGACACGATCTGCGAGACCATCGAACGCAACCTGGAGTCGATGCAGCGTGAGGCGCAGTGTACAGCCAGCGTGCCTTGAGCGCCCGGCCCCTGCCTACCCCCGCCGTGCATACTCCCGACACCCTTCCCAACCGATCCCGCTCTGGGCCGTGTGCTGTAACAACCACTCCAGCGCCGGCTGGGCCTTGGGCAAGCCGTCACGGAACTGGATAACCCCCTTGCGCCACAGCAGCATCAACGTCAGCACCCGCTGCGCCGAGGCCTCGGCGGTCAGCGGCCCGTCATCCTGGGCATCGATGTCCCACAGAGAAACCCGCAGTTGCTGGCTGTCCAGGAACGCTTCGCCATCGGCGCGGCGCTGGCCATAGGGCGGACGGAACAACGGTACATACTGTTCGGCCAAGTCGGCCTGCACCCGCGCCTGGCTGCGTCGCAGTGAGTCCTGCCAATCCTGCCACTGGGCATGAGAGCGGTATTCCCAGCCCTGGATACCCACGCACTGGCCGGCATACAGATCGCCCAGCGGGCCGGCATCGCGGCGTTGCTGCAGGCGATTGCCGAGCACGAAGAAAATCCCGTCGAGCTTCTGCCGACGCAGGTAGTCAGCCAGCGCATCGGTGCTACCGCCCTGAGGGGCAGGGCCGCTGACGAAGGTCAGCAGGAACATCCGGTCATTGAGTTCCTCGCCATTGCGCTCACGATCGGAGAGCTTCGCCACTTCGCTGGTGGTCTGCGGGAACAGCGCGGCCTTGCGCAGTTGCTCATCCAGGTAACGGGTATGGAACTGATGACTGGGCTCTACCCACTCGGTGTAGAACGAGCCGACATCATCGGCGAAAACGGCCGCCTGCGTGCGTAGATCCGCCATGGACTCAACCGGGTAGCAGAACGAGGCATCCTGCTCGCAGCTCTGCTGCGCCTGTTGATAACTGGTCCACAGGCGCTGCCACAGACGAGCGCGCACGGCCCGCACGACGCTCAGGTTGACCTGGCGCAGGCCAAGGCGGCTCTTCAACGCCGGCTCGTCGAGCATCTCGCTTTCGTGCAGCACCCGGGCAAACGACAGGATTTCCGCCCGCGACGCAACATCGAACAGCGTCGGGCTGTTCAGCTGCTCGGGCCACAGGTCACGGTCGAAACTGACGAAATTCGCCGGGGCCGCCTGCGCACCCAGGCTCAGCAGCCCGGCGAACAGGGCAAACGCGATACGCACGATGTGCATTCTCCTTGAAGGCATGCCGCGCACTATAACGCGACGCCCGCCGCTTGCCTGTGGCGATGTTCGCTGACTATCGTCGCCATAGTTTGGCGTTGCGCCGGCAGCCCCGTAGAATTCGCCCGACGATTCCAGGAGCCGACCCGATGCTGACGGTGATTTCCCCCGCCAAGACCCTCGACTACGACACCCCGCCGGTGACCCAGCGCCACACCCTGCCCCAGTACCTGGACGATTCCCAGGAACTGATCGTGCAACTGCGCGAGCTGTCGCCAGCGCAGATCGCCGAGCTGATGCACCTCTCCGACAAGCTCGCCGGCCTCAACGCCGCGCGTTTCGGCAGCTGGACCCCCGATTTCACCCCGGCCAACGCCAAGCAGGCGCTGCTGGCGTTCAAGGGCGACGTCTACACCGGGCTCGATGCCGAAAGCCTGGGCGAGGACGATTTCAGCTATGCCCAGGATCACCTGCGCATGCTCTCGGGCCTGTACGGCCTGCTGCGCCCGCTGGACCTGATGCAACCCTACCGCCTGGAAATGGGTACCAAGCTGGCCAACGCCCGCGGCAAGGACCTCTATGCCTTCTGGGGCACGCGCATCAGCGAGTGGCTGAACCAGGCGCTGGCCGACCAGGGCGACGACGTGCTGCTGAACCTGGCCAGCAACGAGTACTTCAGCGCGGTGAAGAAAAGCGCCCTGAAGGCACGGGTGATCGACGTCGACTTCAAGGACCTGAAGAACGGCCAGTACAAGATCATCAGTTTCTATGCCAAGAAGGCCCGCGGGATGATGAGCCGCTTCGTGATCCAGGAGCGGGTCAACGACCCGGAGCAGCTCAAGCGCTTCGATGCGCAGGGCTACTACTACAGCGCGGAGCAGTCCAAACCCGACCACCTGGTATTCCTGCGCGATCACGCTGAGGGCTGATTTTTTCAGCGCCGCTTTGCAGCTCATCGCGGGGCAAGCCCGCGATGAGCCCATCAGCCCTGCAACGGGGCACGCTGCAAAACGCCATCAGCCAAAATTCCAGCGTCAATAAATCATCAGTCACATCCTTATCGCAAAACGCCATAAGACCGTTCGTAGTTTTTTGACGATTTTTGAAAAATATTTTCGCATGCTGGCATATAACCATCCCCCTGCGATTTCGCCCTTTATATACGGGGATCAAACTGTGGCGTGCCATCACATTGAAAGTATTTCCCTCTGAAAAAATATTTAGAAATCTTTCACCGTGGCGGAACCGCCCCAGGAACTTCTGCTACGCCCAATGGCTCATAGCACCCGTAACGAGTTTCAAGCGCTGAGCGTGAGAAATGACTTACAGATGACAAAGGGCCGCTATTCACAATCGGCCCCACAACTTCAACGGCGGTACAGGAAGTGCCTGAAGCCATTATCCATGCAGGAGAGAAGCGCCCCTAAAATTCGTCCTAGTGGTTGATTTCAAAGGATTTATCCACTTGAAAGAACAAGCACAGCAATTCGCGAATGGCGATTTGCAATAAAGACGGCTGCATTTCAGGGCACGCCTTTTAAATATTGGCCTTTGACTGCCAACTTTGAGTGCATAACTTTTTGCGCTCCGGATTTATTCATGCCTGCGTTCGGTGAAGTGTCAATTCGCCACGGATCCGTACGCCCGAATACTGCTGGTCAATCAACCCGGTCGGCTCTTCGCTGAAGGGCTGGCGTGATAAACACACGAGGTGAATGCGATGCGTATCAGCATCTTTGGTTTGGGTTATGTGGGTGCAGTCTGTGCCGGTTGCCTGTCGGCACGAGGCCATGACGTGATTGGGGTGGACGTGTCCAGCACCAAGATCGACCTGATCAACCAGGGCAAGTCGCCCATTGTCGAACCGGGCCTGGAAGCGTTGCTGCAGCAAGGCATCGCCAAAGGCCGCCTGCGTGGCACCACCGACTTCGCCGAAGCCATCCGCGCCAGCGATGTGTCGATGATCTGCGTCGGCACGCCGAGCAAGAAGAACGGCGACCTGGGCCTGGAATACATCGAGTCGGTGTGCCGCGAGATCGGCTACGTGCTGCGCGACACCGACCGCCGTCACACCATCGTGGTACGCAGCACCGTGCTGCCGGGCACCGTCAAGAACGTGGTGATCCCGATCCTCGAGGACTGCTCGGGCAAGAAGGCCGGTGTCGATTTCGGCGTGGCGGTCAACCCCGAGTTCCTGCGCGAAAGCACCGCGATCAAGGACTACGACCACCCACCAATGACCGTCATCGGCGAACTGGACAGCGCCAGCGGCGACGTCCTGCAAGCCCTGTACGAAGAACTCGATGCCCCGGTGATCCGCAAGCCGATCGAAGTGGCCGAGATGATCAAGTACACCTGCAACGTCTGGCACGCGACCAAGGTCACCTTCGCCAACGAGATCGGCAACATCGCCAAGGCGGTCGGCGTCGATGGTCGCGATGTGATGGACGTGGTCTGCCAGGACAAGGTGCTCAACCTGTCGCAGTACTACATGCGCCCCGGCTTCGCCTTCGGTGGCTCGTGCCTGCCCAAGGACGTGCGCGCCCTCACCTACCGCGCCTCGAGCCTGGACGTGAAGGCGCCGCTGCTCGACTCGCTGATGCGCAGCAACGAGTCCCAGGTGCAGAACGCCTTCGACATCATCGAAAGCCACGACAAGCGCAAGGTCGCCCTGCTCGGCCTGTCGTTCAAGGCCGGTACCGACGACCTGCGCGAAAGCCCACTGGTGGAGCTGGCCGAGCGCCTGATCGGCAAGGGCTACCAGCTGGACATCTACGACCAGAACGTCGAGTACGCCCGGGTGCACGGCGCCAACAAGGAATACATCGAATCGAAGATTCCGCATGTGTCCTCCTTGCTCAACGCCAACTTCGAGCAGGTGGTGAACGACGCCGACATCATCGTGCTGGGCAACCGTGATGAGAAGTTCCGCGCCCTGGCCCAACAGGCACCGGCCGGCAAGCAAGTGATCGACCTGGTCGGCTTCATGAGCAAGCCGACCTGCACCACCAGCCGCACCGAAGGCATCTGCTGGTAAACCCGGTCGGGCGGCGCGTCCCTCCCCAGCGCGCCGCCCTCCCCACCCCGAATTCTCGACGGATGCCGAACATGCAAAGGTTCCAGACAGTGCTGTTGCAGTGCGCCGGCTGGCTGCTCTACATGAGCCTGCTCATGCTGATCGCCCTGGCCCTGCCCAGCGATATCTTCGATTCGCAGTCGAAGCACTTCATCTTCCTGGTCGGCGCTGTCGGCATCTGGCGCTACTCCATGGGCGCCACCCATTTCATCCGCGGCATGATCTTCCTCTACCTGGTCTACCCATACCTGCGCCGCAAGGTGCAGAAGCTCGGCAAGGCCGCCGACCCGTCGCATGTGTACCTGATGGTCACCAGCTTTCGCATCGATGCACTGACCACTGCCCAGGTGTACAGCTCGGTGATCCGCGAGGCGATCGACTGCGGCTTCCCCACCACGGTGGTCTGCTCGCTGGTGGAGAAGTCCGACGAGCTGCTGGTCAAGAGTCTGTGGGCCAAGTACAACCCGCCCGGACACGTCACCCTGGACATCGTGCGCATCGCCGGCACTGGCAAGCGCGATGGCCTGGCCTATGGCTTTCGCGCCATCTCGCGGATGCTCCCGGACGACAACGCCGTGGTGGCGGTGATCGACGGCGACACCGTGCTGGCCGAAGGCGTGGTGAAAAAGACCGTGCCGTGGTTCAAGCTCTACCCCAACGTCGGCGGCCTGACCACCAACGAGTTCTGCGAAGTGCGCGGCGGCTACATCATGAGCGAATGGCACAAGCTGCGCTTCGCCCAGCGCCACATCAACATGTGCTCCATGGCCCTGAGCAAGCGCGTGCTGACCATGACCGGACGCATGTCGATGTTTCGCGCCAGCGTGGTGACCAACCCCGAGTTCATCGCCGACGTCGAAAGCGACTCGCTGATGCACTGGCGCCTGGGCCGCTTCAAGTTCCTTACCGGCGACGACAAGTCCAGCTGGTTCAGCCTGATGCGCCTGGGCTACGACACCTTCTACGTGCCTGACGCGGCGATCAACACGGTGGAGCACCCGCCGGAGAAAAGCTTCGTCAAGGCCAGCCGCAAGCTGATGTACCGCTGGTACGGCAACAACCTGCGGCAGAATTCCCGCGCCCTGGGCCTGGGCCTCAAGCGCCTGGGGCTGTTCACCAGCATCGTCCTGCTCGACCAGCGCGTGTCGATGTGGACCAGCCTGCTGGGCCTGACCGTGGCGGTGATCGCCAGCTTCAAGTTCGGCCTGCAGTTCCTGCTGGTGTACCTGCTGTGGATCGGCATCACCCGCCTGATCCTCACCATCATGCTGCTGTGCTCGGGGCACAACGTAGGCCCGGCCTACCCGCTGATTCTCTATTACAACCAGATCGTCGGCGCGGTGATGAAGATCTACGTGTTCTTCCGCCTCGACAAGCAGTCCTGGACCCGCCAGCCCACTGCCCTCAAGCGCGACCTCGCAAGTTTTCAACAATGGTTCAACACCTGGTCCTCGCGGACCATGACCTTCTCGGCCGCGAGCATCTTCGTCGCCGTGCTGTTCATGGTCGTGTGAGCCCCCGGATCGGATAACAGGAACGAATATCGCCATGAATACCGCCGTGAACGTCAACGTCGTGCATGAATCCGAAGCGCAGCGCCAGCATGCCCGGGTGCGCATTCCCGCCAAGCTGCGCTACCTGGACGGCAACCGCGAGCCGCACGAGGTGAAGGTTGACGACCTGTCCGCCGGGGGCCTGTCCTTCCATGCGGCGAAGCCCCTGGCCGAAGGCGAAGTGCTGCGCGGCCGCCTGCAGTTCGTGGTCGACAACCTCGGCCTGTCGATGGACGTCGAGCTGCTGGTACGCACCAGCAGCCGCGACACCGGCCGCACCGGCACCGAGTTCCAGAACCTGGAGCCACGCGACATCGCCACCCTGCGCCATATCATCACCAGCCACCTGTCCGGCGAGCTGATCAGCGTCGGCGACGTGCTCAGCACCCTGCAGCGCGACAACTTCACCAAGGCGCGCAAGCAGAAGGACGGAGGCTCGGGCTTGTCCGCCTTCGGCCGCCTGCGCGCGGTCACCGTCACCGCCGGGGTGTTCGTGGTCGGCCTGGTGGCCTTCGGCTTCGTCGCCAAGTCGCTGTATGGCCTGTACTTCGTCAGCCATGCCGAGGCCGGCGTGGTCGCGGTGCCCACCACCAATGTCACCATGCCCCGCGATGGCAGCGTGCAGAGCCTGGTGGAAAACGGCGCGAGCGTGGCCAAGGGCGCGCCACTGGCAACCTTCAACACCAGCATGCTCGATTTGCTCAAGGGCCACCTGGACGACTCGCAACTGGAACCGGCCAAGGTCGAGGAGCTGTTCGGCAAGCAGCTCTCCGGCACCCTCACCAGCCCGTGCGACTGTGTGGTCTCGCGCCAGCTGGTGGATGACGGCCAGTACGCCAGCAAGGGTCAGCCGGTGTTCGCGCTGATCCCGCGTACCAGCACCCCGACCATCGAAGCGCGCTTCAGCTATCGCCAGTTCGACGAAGTGAAACCGGGCACCCGGGTCAACTTCCAGATCGCCGGTGAGGATGAAGTACGCAGTGGCCGGATCACCGGCAGCTCGAGCCTGGACACCGACAACCTGGCCTCCGATATCCGCGTGCAGATCAAGCCCGACGGCGGCCTGCCGGCCGAACTCGCCGGCCGCCCGGCCTCGGTCAACAGCGACCGTGGCCCGTCGCTGAACTGGCTGATCGACAAGGCCGTGGCCCGCGGGCTGTAAGAGGATCGGATAATGACCAGCAGACACCCCGATATCTGTGGGAGCCGGCTTGCCGGCGATCGAGTGCGCAGCACTCGCCCAGCGGATGCAGCGCCTGCACTGGCCTCTCGCCGGCAAGCCGGCTCCCACAGGGACAGCTTGCGCCTGGGGGCATGCGCCCTGGCCGCCGCCATTACCCTGGCCGGCTGCGCCGGCCTGCCCGACCAGCGCCTGGCCAACGAAGCGCTCAAGCGTGGCGACACCGCCACCGCCGAACGCAACTACAAGGCCCTCGCCGACCTCGGCTACAGCGACGCCCAGGTCGGCCTGGCGGACATCCAGGTCGGCACCCGCGACCCGGCCATGCTCAAGCAAGCCGAGGCCACTTACCGCGCCGCCGCCGCCACCTCGCCCCGTGCCCAGGCGCGCCTCGGCCGCCTGCTGGTGGCCAAGCCCGACAGCACCCAGGCCGAGCGCGAAGAGGCCGAGACCCTGCTCAAGCTCGCGGCGCGACAAGGTGAGACGAACACCCTGATCCCGCTGGCGATGCTCTACCTGCAATACCCGCAGAGCTTCCCCAAGGTCAACGCCCAGCAACAGATCGACCAGTGGCGCGCCGCCGGCAACCCCGAAGCCGGCCTGGCCCAGGTGCTGCTGTACCGCACCCAGGGCACCTACGACCAGCACCTGGGCGAGGTGGAGAAGATCTGCAAGGCCGCGCTGTCGACTACCGACATCTGCTACGTGGAACTGGCCACCGTCTACCAGAAACGCGCCCAGCCCGAGCAGCAGGCCGCCTTGCTTGAGCAGCTCAAGGCCGCCCATGCCCGCGGCGCCGTGCCCGCCACCCGGGTCGACAGCGTCGCCCGCGTGCTGGCCGACCGCAGCCTCGGCCAGACCGACGAGAAGACCGCCAAGGACCTGCTCGAGCAGGTCGCACCGGCCAACCCGGCATCCTGGGTGAGCCTGGCGCAGCTGCTCTACGACTTCCCCGAACTGGGCGACACCGACCAGTTGCTGGCCTACATCGACAAGGGCCGCGAAGCCGAGCAGCCACGCGCCGAACTGCTGCTGGGCCGCCTGTACTACGAAGGCAAGACCGTGCCGGCCGATGCGGCCAAGGCACAGGAGCACCTGCAGTCTGCCGCCGACGCCGGCGAGGTCAGCGCCGACTACTACCTCGGCCAGCTGTACCGCCGTGGCTACCTGGGCCAGGTCGAGCCACAAAAGGCCGTCGACCACCTGCTCGCCGCCGCCCGTGGTGGCCAGAACAGCGCCGACTACGCCCTGGCCCAGCTGTTCAGCGAAGGCCACGGTATCCGCCCGGCGCCGACCAATGCCTGGGTGTTCGCGCAGCTCTCCCAGGCCAACCCGACCCCACAGTCGGCCGAACTGCTGCAACAGCTCGACCAGCAGCTCACGCCCGACCAGCGCAGCCAGGCGCAAACCCTGCTGGCGCAGGAAAAGCAGGCGCGCGGCAGCATGGCCCAGGGCGCCAACAGCACCCTGGCCATCGAAGCGCTGCAGGACGAGAAAGAAGAAGTAGACGCCGAGGACTCGCTATGACGCTCAACCCCTTCGTGAAAGCCGGCATCGGCCTGGGCTTCGCCCTGCTGTGGTCGATGCCGACCCTGGCCGCCGAGACCGCGCAGAAGAACTTCGGCCTCGACGTGAAGATCACTGGCCAGTCCGAGGACGACCGCGACCTGGGCACCCGCTCCGGCGGCGATGTCAACGGCCTCGGCCTTGACCTGCGTCCCTGGGTGTACGGCGAGCGCGGCAACTGGAGCGCCTTCGCCATGGGCCAGGCGGTGGCCGCCACCGACATCATCGAGACCGACACCCTGCGCCAGAACGACGACGGCACCACCAGCGACAACGGCGACGACAGCCGCAAGCCGGACAAGAGCTACCTGGCCATGCGCGAATTCTGGATCGGCTACAGCGGCCTGACCCCCTACCCCGGCGAGCAGCTGCGCTTCGGCCGCCAGCGCCTGCGCAGCGACGACGGCATGTGGCGCGACACCAATATCGAGGCGCTGAACTGGACCTTCGACACCACCCTGCTCAAGGCCGACCTCGGCGTTGCCCAGCGCTTCAGCGAATACCGCACCGACCTCACCGAGCTGGCCCCCGAAGACAAGGACCGCACCCATGTCTACGGCAACGTTGCCACGCAATGGACACCCGGCCACTGGGTTGGCCTGCGTGCCCACCACAGCCATGACGGCGGCAGCCTGAAGCGCCCCGGCGAAACCGTCGACGCCCTCGACAAGACCCGCACCGGCGACCTCACCTGGCTGGGTCTGGAGGCCAACAGCGACGCCTACAACTGGCGCAACGACCACACCGTCAACTACTGGGGCAGCGTCACCTGGCTGACCGGCGACCGCGACACCCTCAGCAGCCAGGCAGTCGGCAACGATCAGGTCGCCACCGGCAAGCAGAGCGGCGACGTCAACGCCTGGGCCACCGACCTCGGCATCCGCCTGCGCCTCGACCCGCAGTGGCAGGTCGGCGCGGCCTACGCCCGAGGCAGCGGCGGCGGTGGCAGCGACGGCTCGAACAACTTCGAGCAGACCGGCCTTGAGAGCAACCGCTCCAACTTCACCGGCACCCGCTCGCGCGTGCACCGCTTCGGCGAGGCGTTCCGCGGCGAGTTGGGCAACCTGCAGGCGGCCACCCTGTTCGCCTCCTGGCAGCTGCGCGACGACTACGACGCCAGCTTCATCTACCACAAGTTCTGGCGCGTCGACGGCAAGCAGAACATCGGCTCCAGCGGCATCAACGCGGTGGTCGACGACGGTGGCATCAGCCGCCCGCTGGTGCAGGGCGAGAAAGACCTCGGCCAGGAAATGGACGTGGTCGTGACCAAATACTTCAAGCAGGGCCTGCTGCCGGCCTCGATCAGCCAGTCGATCGACGAACCGTCGGCCCTGGTGCGCCTGCGCGCCGGTGTGTTCAAGCCGGGCGACGCCTACGGCAAAGAAGCCGACTCGTACATGCACCGCGCCTTCGTCGACGTGATCTGGCGCTACTGAGGCCGGGAGAGGATAGCCATGAACCTGCACCCGAACCTTCGCCACAGCCTGCTCGCCAGCGCCCTGCTGCTGGCCGGCGGCCTTGCCCAGGCCGCCGAGCCCGAAATGGCCAAAGGGCTGCAACAGGCCAAGACCTATACCGTCTCCAGCGCGCCGATCGAGCCGCTGAAGATGGACCCGCCCAAGCTGCCCGACCTGTCCGGCTACACCGCACAGGCCGTGCAGCAGAAGATCGACCGCCGGCACAAGGGCAAGGTCAGCGTGCGCCGCATGCTTCAGGAGGATACCCTCAAGGAGTTCATCGGCGGCGACAACAAGGGCGCCGAATGGGTCCGCCGCCAGCACGGCATTCCCCAGGCGATCTTCGTCGATGACGGCCACGTCGACCTGGTGGAGCTGAGCAAGAAAGTCCCCAGCCAGTACCTGCGTGAAACCGCGCCGGGCGTATACCTGGCGCGCCTGCCGATCGTGGTCGGGCGCAAGGGCGTGCTGGAGATCGACGGCAAGGTCAAGGAACTGCGCCTGTCCGAAGAAGGCGGTTCGTTCATCGTCAACGACGGCAAGCTGTTCGTCAGCGATACCCAGGTCACTGGATGGCGCGAGCAGGCCAATGGCCCGGCGACCTTCCGCAAGCCCGACGATTTCCGCCCATTCCTGCTCAGCTGGGGCGGCACCGAGACCTACATCGTCAACAGCAAGATGGCCAGCTTCGGCTACGCCAAATCCAAGTCCTATGGCGTGAGCATCTCGCAGTACACGCCGAACATGGCCAAGCAGATGGGCCGCCCGGAACCCACCGGCTGGATCATCGGTTCCGAGTTCAGCGACATGTGGTACGGCTTTTATTGCTACGAAACCCAGGACTTCGTGATCAAGGACTCGACCTACCGCGACAACATCGTCTACGGCATCGACCCCCACGACCGCTCGCACCGCCTGATCATCGCCGGCAACACCGTGTACGGCACCAAGAAGAAGCACGGGATCATCGTCTCCCGTGAGGTCAACGACAGCTGGATCATCAACAACAAGAGCTACGACAACAAGCTCTCGGGGGTGGTGATCGACCGTAACAGCGTCAACAACCTGATCGCCTACAACGAGATCTACCGTAACCACACCGACGGCATCACCTTGTACGAGAGCGGCGACAACCTGATCTGGGGCAACAAGCTGATCAACAACCGTCGCCACGGCATCCGTGTGCGCAACAGCGTGAACATCCGCCTGTACGAGAACGTCGCCATGGCCAACGGCCTGGTGGGCGTGTACGGCCACATCAAGGACCTGTCCGACACCGACCGCGACATCGCCCTCGACCCGTTCGATACCAAGGTGTCGCTGATCGTGGTCGGCGGCGAGCTGGCGGCCAACGGTTCAGGCCCGCTGTCTATCGATTCGCCGCTGTCGGTGGAGCTGTACAAGGTGTCGATGCTGATGCCGCGCAAGGCCAACGGCATCAGCTTCAACGGCGTGCTCGGCGAGCGCCAGGACGAAATCCTCGACCTGCTGGTGCGCCAGCAGAAGGCCGTGCTGATCGACCCGGTCGAACGCCAGACCGAAATGATCGACTAAGGAAGCCCAGACCATGACTCCACACCTGATGAAACTGCTGGGCCTGTCCGCCGCCCTCCTGGCCATCAGCCAGGGCGTGCGCGCCGAAGACGTCAAGGCACCGACCTTCAGCGCCGAACCGTGCTGCCAGCTGTGCCCCGAGGCCCACGACGCCAGCCGCTATACCACGCGCTACCAGCAGAACTTCACCACCCTGGTGCAAGCCCAGGGCGACTGGCTGTTCCGTACCCGTGAGGACCTGCGCACCGAGTTCGACACCACCCCGGGCGGCTACAAGCGCCTGCAGCAGGTGCACGACGCGTTCAAGAAGCGTGGCGTCGAGCTGGTGGTGGTGTACCAGCCGACCCGTGGCCTGGTGAACCGCAACATGCTCAACCCCGAAGAGAAGGCCGCCTTCGACTACCAGAAGGCCCTGCGCAACTACCAGGCCATGCTCCAGCGCTTCAGCAAAATGGGCTACAACGTGCCCGACCTGTCGCCGCTGACCAACGAGCAACTGGCCGCCGCCGACCAGGGCAAGGACTTCTACTTCCGCGGCGACCAGCACTGGACGCCCTACGGCGCCGAGCGCGCGGCGAAGATCGTCGCCGACACGGTGCACAGGATGCCGGCCTTCGAAGGCATCCCGCGCAAGGAGTTCGAGACCAGGAAGTCCGGGCGCATGGGCAAGACCGGCACCCTGCACAACGTCGCCGGCCAGCTGTGCGGCACCAGCTATGCGGTGCAGTACATGGACCAGTTCGCCACCGAACCGAAGGGCGCCGCCGGCGGCGACGACCTGTTCGGCGATTCGGGCAACGCGCAGATCACCCTGGTGGGCACCAGCCACAGCGGCAAGAACTACAACTTCTCGGGCTTCCTCGAGCAGTACATCGGCGCCGATGTGCTCAACGTCGCCTTCCCCGGGGGCGGCCTGGAAGGCTCGATGATCCAGTACCTGGGCAGCGAGGAATTCCAGAACAACCCGCCGAAGATCCTGGTCTGGGAGTTCTCGCCGCTGTACCGCCTCGACCAGGAAACCATCTGGCGGCAGATCCTCGGCCTGCTCGACGATGGCTGCGACGACCGTCCCGCGCAGATGAGCGCCAGCGCCACCCTCAAGCCCGGCAAGAACGAGCTGATGGTCAATGGCAAGAACGGCGTGATCAAGGACCTGGTCAACCGCAACCACCAGCTCGACATCAAGTTCGAGGACACCTCGGTGAAGGTGTTGCAGGCCACCCTGTGGTACCTCAACGGCCGCCACGAGGACATCAAGATCGAGAAGCCCGAGACCTCCGACACCGACGGGCGCTTCGTCTTCCAGATGCGCGAGGACGAAGACTGGGCAGGCCAGAACCTGCTCGCCCTGGAGGTACAAGGGCCAGAAAGCGGTACGCAGAAAGTCGAAGCCAAACTCTGCAAACGCAACAACTTCGCCAGCCCCGCGCAGCACACCGCGCAAGCTGGCCAGTGAGGCGACCATGACCACCATCAGCAGCAAGACCGCACCCGCCCTGCTCGCCCTCGCCCTGTTCGGCGGCGCGGCGCAGGCCGCGCTGGTGCCGCCCCAGGGTTACTACGAGGGCATCGAGAAGCTCAAGACCGGCGACGGCAATTTCCGCTGCGAAGCCGCGCCCAAGCCCTATACCGGCGCGCTGCAGTTCCGCAGCAAGTACGAAGGTTCGGACAAGGCCCGGGCGACGCTCAATGTCGCCTCGGAAAAAGCCTTCCGCAAATCCACCGAGGACATCACCACCCTCGAGAAAGGCGTCAGCAAGATGGTCGGCCAGTACATGCGCGATGGCCGCCCGGCGCAACTGGACTGCGCCTTGACCTGGCTCGACACCTGGGCACGGGCCGATGCGTTGATGTCCACCGATTACAACCATACCGGCAAGTCCATGCGCAAATGGGCCTTGGGCAGCATGAGCGGCTCGTGGCTGCGCCTGAAGTTCTCCAACTCGCAGCCACTGGCGGCGCACCGCGCCGAGGCCGAGCAGATCGAGAAATGGTTTGTGCGCCTGGCACGCCAGACCGTGCGCGACTGGAGCGACCTGCCGCTGGACAAGATCAACAACCACAGCTACTGGGCGGCCTGGTCGGTGATGGCCACCGCCGTCGCCACCGACCAGCAAGAGCTGTTCGACTGGGCGGTGAAGGAATACAAGGTCGGCGTCAACCAGGTCGACGAGCAGGGCTTTCTGCCCAACGAGGTCAAGCGCAAGCAACGCGCCCTGGCCTACCACAACTACGCCCTGCCGCCGCTGGCGATGATCGCCAGCTTCGCCCAGGCCAACGGCGTGGACCTGCGCAAGGAAAACAACTTCGCTCTGCAGCGTCTCGGCGAAGGCGTGCTGGCCGGTGCCCGCGACCCTGTTCATTTCAACACTCGCGCCGGCGTGAAACAGGACCTCAAGGACCTGAAGATCGACAGCAAGTACGCCTGGCTCGAACCGTGGTGCGCGCTGTACCAGTGCGTCGGCGACACCCTCGAGCGCAAGCATGACATGCAACCGTTCAACAGTTTCCGGCTGGGGGGTGATGTGACGCGGGTCTACGACCCGAGCGCGGAACAGAAAAAGTAACACGATCCCTGTAGGAGCGGATTCATCCGCGATGACGTCAGCAGGCCGACAACCTCTGCCATGACGATCGCAATCGCGGATAAATCCGCTCCTACAGAGACCAAGGTGCCGCCTGCATTTTCGTGGGGGGTTTGGGGGGCGCTGTGCCCCAGGTGCTGTGCATAACTAGGAGAACCGGGATGGTCTTCTCGTCCAACGTGTTCCTGTTCCTGTTCCTGCCGGTTTTCCTCGGCTTGTACTACGTGAGCGGGAATCGCTATCGCAACCTGCTGCTGCTGGTTGCCAGCTACATCTTCTACGCCTGGTGGCGGGTGGACTTCCTCGCCCTGTTCGCCGGGGTCACCCTGTGGAACTACTGGATCGGCCTGAAAGTCGGCGCCGCCGGCGTGCGCACCAAGCCCGCGCAGCGCTGGCTGCTGCTCGGCGTGGGCGTCGACCTGTGCATCCTCGGCTACTTCAAGTACGCCAACTTCGGCGTCGACAGCCTCAACGCGATCATGACCTCGATGGGGCTGGAGCCGTTCATCCTCACCCACGTGCTGCTGCCGATCGGCATCTCGTTCTACATCTTCGAGTCGATCAGCTACATCATCGACGTGTACCGCGGCGACACCCCGGCCACGCGCAATCTGATCGACTTCGCGGCCTTCGTGGCGATCTTCCCGCACCTGATCGCCGGCCCCGTGCTGCGCTTCAAGGACCTGGTCGACCAGTTCAACAACCGCACCCACACCCTGGACAAGTTCTCCGAAGGCTGCACCCGCTTCATGCAGGGTTTCATCAAGAAGGTGTTCATCGCCGACACCCTGGCGGTGGTCGCCGACCACTGCTTCGCTCTGCAGAACCCCACCACCGGTGATGCCTGGCTCGGCGCCCTGGCCTACACCGCGCAGCTGTACTTCGACTTTTCCGGCTACAGCGACATGGCCATCGGCCTGGGCCTGATGATGGGCTTCCGCTTCATGGAAAACTTCAAGCAGCCCTACATCAGCCAGTCGATCACCGAATTCTGGCGGCGCTGGCACATCAGCCTGTCGACCTGGCTGCGCGACTACCTGTACATCACCCTGGGCGGCAACCGCAAAGGCACCTTCAACACCTACCGCAACCTGTTCCTGACCATGCTGCTGGGCGGGCTGTGGCACGGCGCCAACTTCACCTACATCATCTGGGGCGCCTGGCACGGCCTGTGGCTGGCCATCGAGCGCGCGCTGGGGCTGGACACCAATCCACAGCGTTTCAACCCGGTGAAATGGGCCTTCACCTTCCTGCTGGTGGTGGTCGGCTGGGTGATCTTCCGCGCCGAGAACCTGCACGTGGCCGCCCGCATGTACGGCGCCATGTTCAGCTTCGGCGACTGGCAGCTGTCGGAAATCAACAGCGCCCAGCTCACCGGCCTGCAGGTCGCCACGCTGGTCGTCGCCTACCTCAGCCTGGCGTTCTTCGGCCTGCGTGATTTCTACCGCAACGCCAAGCCAACGCCAAAGGCAACGCCCGTGCAAATCAACGCCGACGGGTCGGTGGGGCTGGACTGGACGCGGATCATGACCCGCGCCCTGGTCCTGCTGCTGTTCGTCGCCTCGGTGCTCAAGCTCTCGGCGCAGAGCTACTCGCCTTTCCTCTACTTCCAGTTCTGAGGCCCCGATCATGAACCGGACACTTCGCATCACCTATTCGCTGTCGTTCATGGGCCTGCTGGTCGGGTTGGGCGCATGGTCGGTCGGCGGGCTGGAAAGTTTCAACCGCACCGGGCAGATGACCCTGCTCGACGGCAAGCTGGCCAAGGCCGCCGAAACCCACTACGACGAGCAGTTCCCGATCAAGCGCGTCGGCACCAACCTGTGGGCCGCGCTGGACTTCAAGCTGTTCAACGAAGGCCGCCCCGGCGTGGTGCTGGGCCGCGACCAGTGGCTGTTCACCGACGAGGAATTCAACCCCACCGTCGGCGCGCAGCAACAGATGCAGGACAACCTGGCCCTGGTGCGTGGGGTGCGCGACGCACTGCAACGCCAGGGCGTGCAACTGGTACTGGCGATCGTCCCGGCCAAGGCCCGCCTCTATTCCGAATACATCGGCAAGGAGACGCCGGCCAGCCTGCACGACGACCTGTTCAACCAGTTCCACGCCCAGGCGCGCCAGGCCAATGTGTTCGCCCCCGACCTGCTGGCGCCGCTGGAGCAGGCCAAGGCCCGCGGCCAGGTATTCCTGCGCACCGACACCCACTGGACGCCGATGGGCGCCGAAGTGGTTGCGCAATCGCTGGCCGAAGCCGTCGACCGCCAGCAGTTGCTCACCGGCGAGCCACAGGCGTACATCACCGAGGCCGGCGCCAGCGCGCCGTACAAGGGTGACCTGACCAACTTCCTGCCGCTCGATCCGCTGTTCAGCAACCTGCTGCCCACTCCCGACACCCTGCAACAACGCAAGACCCACCCGGTGCAGGCCGAGGGCGGCGAAGGTGGCGACGCGCTGTTCGACGACAGCCGCATCCCGGTGGCGCTGGTGGGCACCAGCTACAGCGCCAACCCGCACTGGAACTTCCTCGGCGCCCTGCAGCAGGCCCTGCGCAGCGACGTCGCCAACTACGCCGAAGACGGCCACGGGCCGTTGCTGCCAATGCTCAAGTACCTGCAAAGCGACGCTTTCAAAAACGCCCCGCCACAGGTCGTGGTGTGGGAATTCCCCGAACGGTATCTGCCAATGAAGAACGACCTCAGCGCCTTCGATCCGCAGTGGATCGCGCAGCTGAAGAACTCCCGCAAATCCGAAGAAAACCTGGCCCTGTCGTCCAACCGGACGGACCACTGAAGATAGAGAGGAACACGCACATGACCACCAAGACTTCCATTGCCAAAGCCCTCACCCTCGCCGCCGGCCTGACCCTGACCTCGATGCAGGCCTTCGCTGGCGCCGATGCCGCCCTCTATGGCCCGAGCGCGCCGAAAGGCTCGACCTTCGTGCGCCTGTACAACGCCGCCAGCAGCCCCACCGCCGCCAGCGTCGGCAACACCCAGATCAAGCAGGTCGGCGCCCAGGCCAGCAGCGACTTCAGCTTCCTGCCCGGCGGCGACTACACCGCCCAGGTCGGCGGCAAGAGCGTGCCGGTCAAGCTGGCCGCCGACAAGTACTACACCCTGGTCAACAACAGCGGCGGCAACCCGCAGCTGATCGAGGAGCCACCGTTCAAGAACAAGCAGAAGGCCCTGGTGCGGGTGCAGAACCTCAGCGACCAGCAACTGACCCTGAAGACCGCCGACGGCAAGACTGAAGTGGTCAAGCCGGTGGCGGCCAAGGGCCGTGGCGAACGTGAAATCAATCCGGTCAAGGTCAACCTTGCCCTGTATGCAGGCGACAAGAAAGTCGGCGACGTCAAGCCCGTCGCCCTGGAGCGCGGCGAAGCGGCCGTGCTGTATGTCACCGGTTCCGGCAACAGCCTGTCGCCGGTGTGGGTAACTCGCCCCGTGGCTAGCAACTGATCCCCCTGCCTCTAAACGACTATTGGAGAAACATGATGATCCCGGTAATTCTTTCTGGTGGTAGCGGTTCGCGTCTGTGGCCTCTGTCGCGCAAGCAGTTCCCCAAGCAGTTCCTGGCCCTGACCGGCGAACACACGCTGTTCCAGCAGACCATCGAGCGCCTGGTATTCGATGGCATGGACACCCCCATCGTGGTCTGCAACAAGGACCACAAGTTCATCGTCCAGGAGCAGCTGGGTGCGCTGAAGCTGGAAACCCAGGCCATCCTCATGGAGCCGTTCGGCCGCAACACCGCGCCGGCAGTGGCCATGACCGCGATGAAGCTGGTCAACGAAGGGCGTGACGAACTGATGCTGGTGCTCCCGGCCGACCACGTGATCGAGGACCAGAAGGCCCTGCAGCGGGCCCTGGCCCTGGCCACCGTGGCCGCCGAGCGCGGCGAGATGGTGCTGTTCGGCGTGCCGGCGACCAAGCCCGAGACCGGCTACGGCTATATCCGCTCCAGCCAGGACGCGCTGCTGCCCGAGGGCGTGGCACGGGTCGCGCAGTTCGTCGAGAAACCCGACGAGAAGCGCGCCAACGAGTTCGTCCGCGCCGGCGGCTACTTCTGGAACAGCGGCATGTTCCTGTTCCGCGCCAGCCGCTTCCTCGAGGAGCTGAAAAAGCACGATCCGGATATCTACGACACCTGCCTGCTGGCGCTGGAGCGCAGCGACGAAGACGCCGATGTGCTGAGCATCGACGAAGCCACCTTTGCCTGCTGCCCGGACAACTCCATCGACTACGCGGTGATGGAGAAGACCCAGCGCGCCTGCGTGGTGCCGCTGTCGGCCGGCTGGAGCGACGTAGGCTGCTGGTCGTCGCTGTGGGATGTGCACGAGAAGGACGACAACGGCAACGTGACGAAGGGCGACGTGGTGGTGCAGGACAGCCACAACTGCATGATTCACGGCAATGGCAAGCTGGTGTCGGTGATTGGCCTGGAGAACATCGTGGTGGTCGAAACCAAGGACGCCATGATGATCGCCCACAAGGACAAGGTTCAGGGGGTCAAGCAACTGGTCAACACGCTGGACGCCCAGGGCCGCAGCGAAACCCAGAACCACCTGGAGGTCTACCGCCCCTGGGGCTCGTACGACTCGGTGGACATGGGCGGGCGGTTCCAGGTCAAGCACATCACCGTCAAGCCGGGCGCCAGCCTGTCGCTGCAGATGCACCACCACCGCGCCGAGCACTGGATCGTGGTGTCCGGCACCGCTGAGGTGACCTGCGACGAGAACGTGTTCCTGCTGACCGAGAACCAGTCCACCTATATCCCCATCGCCTCGGTGCACCGCCTGCGCAACCCAGGCAAGATCCCGCTGGAGATCATCGAGGTGCAATCCGGCAGCTACCTGGGCGAGGATGACATCGAGCGCTTCGAGGATGTGTATGGGCGCACCTCTACGCCGGTGGAGCGTGGGGTTTCGGTGAAGACCATCGCGCAGTAACAGCTGCGAGCTGCAAGAAAAAGCGGGGGCGCGGTGAATCGAAATGCTCGATTCGTCGCGCTCCCGCTTTTTCTTGTGGCTTGCAGCTTGCAGCTTGGCGCTCCAAGATGATCAAACCCCCGCCACCAAGGCCTGCCCCACCATGATCATCGGCGCCCTGCTCATCCTCACCTGGCTGGTCCTGCTGCTGCGTTACCCGGCCAAGGCCCTGCCGATTTCCCTGGCCGCCGTGTGCGGCCTGGGCCTGGTGGCGCTAGGGGTGGTCTGGCAGGACACCCGCGAGGCCTCGCAGCTGGCGCGCCTGGACATTCGCCTGACCTACGCCCCCGACCAGTGCCCCGCCGACCGCGCCCTGCAGGTGCGCATGAAGAACGGCAACAAGGCGCCGCTGACCGAACTGCGCTGGCGCGTGGCCGCCTATGCACCCGGCGATACCGTGAACCTTGCCGAGAATACCTATGCAGCACCCCGCTATCGCGGTCCCGGCGAATTGCAGCCGGGCGTCGAGTGGAGCGACTGCCTGCCGGTGCCGCCGCTACGCTCGGGGTATCGGCCGCAGACCCTGGAGTTTCGTGCCGAGCATCTGCAAGGTACATTCGCCAATTGAGTCCGGCCTCATCGCGGGGCAAGCCCGCTCCCACGCCTGAACTTACAACGTGGGAGCGGGCTTGCCCCGCGATGAGGCCGGTAGCCATGACACCCATGTCCAACTGAACACAGGCCCGCCCCATGCCCACCGTCCTCATCACCGGTTGTTCCAGCGGCATCGGCCGCGCCCTGGCCGACGCCTTTCGCGATGCCGGCCACGAAGTCTGGGCCACCGCCCGCAAGCCCGACGACGTCGACGCCCTGCTCGCCGCCGGCTTTGCCGCACGCCAACTGGATGTGAATGACGGCGAGGCACTGACCCGCCTGGCCGACGAGCTGGAAGACCGCCACGGCGGCCTTGATATCCTCATCAACAACGCCGGCTACGGCGCCATGGGCCCGCTGCTCGACGGCGGTGTAGAGGCCATGCGCCAACAGTTCGAAACCAATGTCTTCGCCCTGGTCGGCGTGACCCGCGCGCTGTTCCCGCTGCTGCGCCGCTCGCGTGGGCTGGTGGTGAACATCGGCAGTGTCTCGGGCGTGCTGGTCACCCCATTCGCCGGTGCGTACTGCGCGTCGAAGGCCGCCGTGCACGGGCTGACCGATGCCTTGCGCCTGGAGCTGGCGCCGTTCGGCATTCGGGTGATGGAAGTGCAGCCGGGGGCGATCGCCTCGCAGTTCGCCAGCAATGCCCAGCAACAGGCCGAGCAGGTACTGGCGAGCGATTCCCCATGGTGGCCGTTGCGCGAACAGGTACAGGCCCGGGCGCGGGCCTCGCAGGACCGACCGACTTCGGCGGCGGTGTTTGCCCAGCGCCTGCTGGCCGCCACGCGCAAGTCGCCAGTGCCGGCGCTGGTGCGTATCGGCAATGGCAGCACGGCGTTGCCGTTGATGGCCCGGGTGCTGCCGCAGAGGCTGTTGGATTGGGTGTTGCGCAAACGTTTCGGGCTGTTGCGACCGCTCTGACGACACAAGGCATCGTCGGAGCGGGCTTGCCCCGCGATGCCTTTCAAACCTGATCGAACGCCTGCCAGCCGCCGCCCAGCGCCTTGTATAACCCGACCAGCGCCTGCGACACCGCCGCCGAGCTGTCGATCCACTGTTCCTCGCTGGCCAGCAGCGCCGACTGCACCGTCAGCACGTTGAGAAAGTCCACCGCCCCTTCCACGTACTGGCGCTGCGCGGTCTCCAGGGCGATGCGGTTCTGCCGCACCGCCTCGGCCAGGTGATCACGGCGCAGCTGGCTGGCGTTGTACAGGCGCAGCACGTCGTCGATCTCGTGCCAGGCACCGAGCACCACCTTGCGGTAGTTCAGCGCCGCCTCCTGCTGCTGGGCCTCGCGCAGCTCCAGGGTGCCCTTGAGCCGCCCGCCCTCGAAGATCGGCAGCGACAGCTGCGGGCCGAAGGCGAACCGGCGCGAATCCCAGCCGCCGAAATCGGACAGTTGCATGGCCTGGAAACCGACACTCCCGGACAAGCGGATGCTCGGGTAGAAGTCCGCCTTGGCCACGCCGATGCTGGCGGTGGCGGCATGCAGGCGGGCCTCGGCCTGGCGAATGTCCGGCCGGCGCTCGGCCAGCTCCGAAGGCACGCCGATGGCGAAGCGCTGCTGCGGCGCGGGCAGCTCGCCACCTTGCAGCAGCTCACGCTGCAGGCTGCGTGGTGGTTCGGCAGCGAGCAAGCCGAGGGCGTTGATCAGGTCGTCGCGACGGGCTTCCAGGGTCGGCAGGCGCGCCTCGATCGAAGCCACCTGGGCGCTGGCCTGGGCTACGTCGAGACGGGTAGCGACCCCTTCAGCCTGACGACCTTCGGACAACTTCAGGCTGTGGCGGGCAACCTTGAGGTTGTCCTGGGTGATGTCCAGGGTGTGCTGCACGGCACGCAACTGGATGTAGTTGCCGGCGGTTTCCGCAAGCAAGGCCAGCAGCACGCCCCGGCGGTCGTTCTCCGCCACCGCCACGCTCGCGTCGGCGGCCTCGACCTGGCGGCGCACACGCCCCCACAAGTCAAGCTCCCAGCCGGCCACCAGGTCGCCTTGCCAGAGGTTGTACGCCGACTTGCCGGACTTGCCGGACGGGTCGTTCAGCCCCTCGGCGCTGTTGCGCGCACGGCTGTACCCGGCGTTCACGTCCACCGCCGGCAGCTCGTCCGCCGCCACGCTGCTGCGCAAGGCGCGGCTTTGCAACAGGCGGGCACTGGCCATGCGCAGGTCGAGGTTGCGTTCGGTGACCTTCTGGATCAGCGCGCTCAGGCGCGGGTCATGGAAGCTGTCCCACCAGCGCAGTTCCAGCGGTTCGGCCACCGGCTGGCTGGCCGCGGCAGCGCCTTGCGGCTCGGCCCAGTCCTTGGGCGCCTCGCTGTCCGGGCGCTGGAAGTCCGGGCCGAGGGTGCAGCCGGCCAGCAGCATGGCCAGCAGCAGAGGGCTCAGGCGTCTCATCGCGCAGTCACCTCTTTGCCAGCCAGCGTGTCGCCGTGGGTATCGATGGTCGCTTCCACCGACATGCCCACGCGCAGGCGCGCCAACAGCGGCTGGCCGTCATCGAAGACGATCTTCACCGGAATGCGCTGCACCACCTTGGTGAAGTTGCCGGTGGCGTTGTCCGGCTTCACGGCAGCGAAGGTCACCCCGGTGGCCGGGGCGATGCTCTCGACACGGCCGTGGAGTTGTTCGCCGGAGAAGGTATCGACGCTGATACTCACCGGTTGCCCCGGTTGCACATGGGTCAGTTGGGTCTCCTGGAAGTTGCCGACGATATAGGCGCGCTCCAGCGGCACCACCGACAGCAGCCGCGCCCCCGGATTGACGTAGGCCCCGATGCGCAGGGCGCGCTCGCCGACCATACCGTCGACCGGTGCGGTGATGCGGGTGTAGGACAGGTCCAGCCGGGCTTTTTCCAGCCCGGCTTCGGCACGCTTGAGCTGGCCATCGGCGCTGGCCACCTGGGCGCTGAGGATGTCCACCTGCTTGCGGGTGGCCAGCAGCGCCGCCTGGCTGTTGGCCAACCGCGCACGGGCCTGGTCGACGCCGCTGCGCGCCTGCTGGGCATTCTGCACGGTGCCGGCGCCCTGCTCGGCCAGGCGGCTGTAGCGGGTCACCTCGTGGTCGGCGAAAGCCGCCTCGGCCTGGGCCGCCTTCACCGCCGCCTCGGCCTGGGCGATCAACGAGGCCTGGCGTTCGAGGGTGGCGCGGGCATCCAGGCTCTGCGCCCTGGCCACCAACAGCTGGGCCTGCGCGGCGTCGAGCGCGGCCTGGTAGTCGCGCGGGTCGATGGTCGCCAGCAACTGGCCGGCACTCACCTGCTGGTTGTCCTCCACCAGCACCTCCTTGATGAAGCCCGCCACCTTCGGCGCCACTACCGTGTAGTCGGCGGTCACGTAGGCGTCGTTGGTGCGCTGGCGATGATCGCTGCCGAACATCCAGGGGCCGACCAGGGCGGCGAGCACGGCCACGGCGAGTGCCGAGCCGATGAAGAGCGTCTTGCGGTTGTTGGTCATCTTTCTATCTCGAATTCAGCCCCGGCTTCAGGCCACCGCACGCGGCGGGAAGATCCGGGTAGGCACGAAGGGGATCAGGCAGATCATGGCGACGGCGATACCCGCCATCACCAGGTAGAGGTCGGCCGAGGTCAGCACCAGGGCCTGTTCATGGATGCGCTTGGCCAGGCCAGCGGCGTTGTCGTCGATCAGCGGCGCGTTGCCCAGGCTGTCGACCAGGTGGTTGGAATGAAAATGCCGGCGCAGGGTGCCAAGGGCGTCGAGCAGGCCGCCGGCGATCACCGCGGACAATCCTTTGACCGTGTTGAACCAGGCGGAAGCGAACGGCCCTTCCTGCGGGGTCATGCCATTGGTGGAGAGCATCAGCAAGGGCAGCACCGCCATCGGCTGGCCGAACACCTGCAGCAGGTAGAAGGGGTAGAAGTCGCCGCGAATCCACTGCGAGGTCAGCAGGCTGCTACCCACACACGACGCCGCCAGCATCGCCAGGCCCACGGCCAGCACCCAACGGCAGTCCACCGCGCGGATGTTGCACAGCGCTGCGGTGAGCGGCAGGGCGAGCAACTGCGGCATGGCCACCAGCAGCATCAGCGGGCTGGTTTGCGCCGGGCGGTAGCCCTGGATCTGCGCCAGGTACGCCGAAGGAATGCTGCCCACCCCGGACAACACCACCAGCACACCGGCCAGGGTCACCAGGGCGAAGCTCAGGTTGCGCCGCGAGAGCATGCGCAACTGGAAGAACGGCAATGGCTCGGACCACTCGTTGTACATGAACAGCACCAGCAACAGCAGGCCGCCACCGAGCAGCCAGCAGATCAGCGGCGAGTCGAACCAGCCCCAGCGGTCGCCCAGCGACAGGCCAAGGACGATGCAACTGATCGCCGGCAGGCCAAGCAGCACCCCGCGCCAGTCCAATTGCCTGAAGCGCTCCAGGCGCAGCGGATCCTGGGGCAGGCCCCAGCCGACACAGGCGATTGCCAGCAGCGACGGCAGGATGATCTGCCAGAACGCCCACTGCCAACCGACGTACTCGGTCCACAGCCCGGCCAGCGGCGTGCCGAGGTTGGGCCCGAAGGTGGCGGTCAGGGCATAGCAGGCCAGGCCATATATCTTGATGCCCGGTGGCAAGAAGCGCAGCGCCACGCTCATCAGCATCGGCGGCAAGGCGCCCGAGGCGAAGCCCTGCAGCACACGCAGCAACATCAGGCTGTGCAGGTTGGGAGAGAAGGGTTGGATCAGGCCGAGCACGGCAAACAGGCCGACGGCGGTCATGGTGAAGCGGCGCAGCGAGAAGGTGGTCGCCAGCCACGGCGCGAAGGCCATGGCCGAGACCGAGGCGGCGCTGTACACCGCCAGCAACCAGGCGCCTTCGTCGGCACCGATGCCCATGGCGCCACGGATGTCGCTCAGGGAAATCTTGGTCACCGCCTCGTTGAGCCCGGCGCACAGCACCGCCAGCAACACGCCGAACAGCCCGACCACCACCCGCAGGCCGAACGCCGTCTGCGCAGGGGCGACCGGCGCAGGGGCGGCGGCCAGCGCGGCGGAAGGCGCGGTCAGGGAACTCATGGATAGACATCTCCAGCAACATTTTAAGGGCTGGGGGAAGTCTAAGAAGGTCGAATGCTGACGAAAACTGACTTGTCGGCAGCTTTATGTTGCGCCAGACGCAATCCAGATGGATTTGCCGGCTATGGAACGTAAACGTTGCCGATCAAGGATCGATGCTGCCGCAAGCCTTCAACGTCTGCCGCAACCAGCGGTGCGCCGGGTCATTGTCGAAGCGCGGATGCCAGGCCTGCATCACGTTGACCTTCTCCAGCGGCACCGGGATCTCGAACGAACGCAAGGGCAGCTTCAAGCGCTGCACGCTGTTGAGGATATTGGCCGGTATCGGCAGGATCAGGTCCGAATCCGGCAGCGAAAACATCGCCGAATGGAAGCTGGTGGTGATCAGCGCCACTCGCCGCTCCACCTTGCAGTTGGCCAGCGACACGTCGATCGGCCCGTTGGCCCGGCCACGCCGGGACACGCTGATCTGCGGGTAGGCGGCAAAACGCTCGGGAGTGATCACGGCATCGAAGATCGGGTGATCCTCACGGGCCAGACCGACAAAGTAGGTGTTGAACAGGCTCTGCACCTTGATCTCCGGCCCCAGCTCGATGGCCGAGCTGATGATCAGGTCGATCTGCCCGTTGCGCAGCACCGCATCGTCATCGCCACTGCCCTCGGGCACGAAACGCAGCACCGTGCGCGGCGCCTGGGCCAGCATCATGCGCAGCAACTGTGCGCCATACAGGGCAATGAACAGGTCGTTGGTGCGGATGTTGAAGGCGCGGTCGAGGTTGACCAGGTCGACGGCATCGCGGCTGCGAAACACCAGGCCAGCCTGCTCCACCAAGCCATGCACCTGTTCGCGCAGGGCCAACGCTCGCGGGGTCGGCACCAGGCCACGGCCGGCACGCACCAGGATCGGGTCGCCCATGGCCTCGCGGATTCGCCCGAGGGTCCGGCTCATCGCCGCCGGGCTCAGGTTCATGCGCTGGGCGGCGCCCACCACACTGCCTTCGTCGAGCAGCACATCGAGGGCGACGAGCAGGTTCATGTCCGGGAGTTGCATGGCCGTTTTCCGTGACAGCTGTGGGAAACGCGATGGTAACAGGTTGGCCGATTGCGTCTGACGCAATGGCGCCGTGCGTGGGGGACCATTTATCCGCAGAGGTTATTGAATCGACAATGGTGTGGCCTCACCGCCGGTAAGCCGCGGCGGCGAACCGCAGCGCCTACAGGCAGCGCATCTCCCTGTGGGCGCCGCGGTTCGCCGTTGCCACTTGCCGGCGATGAGCGCAGCACTGCCATCCATTCTCCAAAGGATTGCCCATGCCCCACCCGGTTCTGATCGCCATCGACGCCTCCCCGGCAGCCACCAGCCTGCTCACCCTCGCCCAGCGCTACTGCCGCCCCGGCGAGCACACCCTGCATGTGCTGCTGGCCATCGACTCGACCTTCGCCGTGCACGACAACCGCACGGCCTACACCGAGCAGGAGCTGGAGGAATACCCCGCCGCCTGCGACGAACAGCAACTGGCCGAGCACGCCGTGAACAGCGCCGTGAGCATGCTGCGCGAAGCCGGCTTCGACAGCCTGGGCTGCATGGTCGCCGGCCAGCCGGTGGAGGCTATCGTCGCCAAAGCCCGGGAACTGGAGTGCGAACTGGTCATCATCGGCCACCGCCACCTGACACGGCTAGGCAGGCTGCTGGATCCGTCGATCAGCGCCAAGGTGATCGACCGGGTGAAGGTGCCCGTGCTGGTCGGGGCAGCTTGAGCCAGGAAAACCGTTGATCAGCCAGTACACACGAGGTAATGCAACTGCATTGACCAGGTAATGCACTCGCATTACCGTGGCCGATATTACTCCTCGCGGACTGACGACCATGGCTACTACCTTCGAAGCGGAATCGACCCTGACCGAGCGCTACCAGACAACGGTCCCCGAAACCGTTCGCCGCGCGTTGGGCCTGAAAAAGCGTGACAAGATTCACTACTCGATCCGCCCTGACGGAGCAGTGATACTCACCCGCGCAGAGACAGCCGAGGAAGACCCTGCCGTGGGGCAGTTCCTCGAATTCCTGGAGCGGGATATCGCCACGAACCCGCAACGTTTGAAGGTTGTCGATGCAGAGTTTGTCGCTCGCCTGAAGGCACTGGTTGGCGATGAAGAACTCGATCTGGATCAACCTCTTTCGGCGGATGATGAATGACAGATGCTGACCTCCCCCCCGTTTCTTCAACTGGCTGGACGGTGTTCGCACACCCCATGTTCCTCGATAAGCTGGACCAGCTGAAAAACGAACTGGAGGTCCTGAAGCGCAAGGCCCCCGATAGCTACACCAGGAAGAATGCCTGGAAACGGCTGACTGCAATTATTCGCCTGGCTTTTGATGGCATCGCGCAGGATCCAACCAAAACCGAGTATCGCCAGGGCAACACCCTGGGAGATGCCCACCGGCACTGGTTCCGGGCGAAGTTCTTCCAGCAATATCGTTTGTTTTTCCGTTATCACGCGTCGAGCAAGATAATCGTCCTGGTTTGGGTAAACGATGACGACAGCAAACGCGCTTACGAAAGCAGTGACGATGCCTACAAAGTGTTCCGTCGCATGTTGGGCACCGGATACCCGCCTGACGACTGGAGTCAGCTGTTACAGGAAGCAACTGCAGCAACAGCCCGATTCAACGCCACCCTCAAGCGCTGACATTTGCCCGCCAATTTATCGATGGCGTCAGCGCGAGAACTGGATCAGCCCTCGCTCGGCTTGACCACCACGGTACACGTGGTCCCCGCCGCCAGCAGGAACCCTTCCGGCACTTCATCGATATGGATCCGCACCGGCACCCGCTGCGCCAGGCGCACCCAGTTGAAGGTCGGGTTCACATCGGCGATCAGCTCGCGGCTTTGTGGGTTGTCACGGTCGTAGATCCCCCGGGCGATGCTCTCCACATGCCCTTTGATGCGCTCGCCGCTCATCATCTGCAGTTCGGCCACATCCCCTACCTTGACGTGGGGCAGCTTGGTTTCCTCGAAGAAGCCGTACACCCAGAACGACTGCTCATCCACCACCGCCATCACTGCCTCGCCGGTGCGGGCGTAATCGCCCTTGTGGATGTTCAGGTTGGTCACATAGCCATCGACGGTGGCAACGATCTGCGTGCGCTTGAGGTTCAGTTCGGCGGCGGCCAACTGGGCCTGGGCGTGCTGGTAGTCGGCCAGGGCGGAGCTGGCGATGTTGCTGGCGTCGTCGCGGTTCTCTTTCGAGATGACCAGGTTGTCCATGTCGGCGCGGCGCCTGGCGTTGACCTTGCGCATTTCCCAGGTGGCCTTGCGCGAGGCCACCAGCGCCTTGGCCTGGTCCAGCGCCAACTGATAGTGCTCGGGATCGATGCGGATCAGCACGTCGCCCTTCTTCACCCGCTGGTTATCCTTGACCGGCACATCCACCACATAGCCCGGCACGTCGGCGGCAACGTTGATGATATCGGCGCGCACCCGGCCGTCGCGGGTCCACGGCGTGGTCATGTAGTGCAGCCACAACTGGCGGCCGATCACCACGGCAGCGGTCAGCACCAGCAGGGTGGCGATCAGGCTGAAGAACTTTTTCATTGCAGGATTCTCACCAGTAGAGCGACAGCGCCAGGGCGCCGAACAGGCAGACGAACAGGCTCAGGCGCAGCAGCGCCGGGTGCCAGAAGAAGCGGTAGCCATCATGGCTGGCGATGAACCGGTCCAGGCCCCAGGCCAGGCCCAGGGCGAACAGGAACATCAAGGTCATGGTGGGCATGTACACGCCATGGAAGGCGATCTCGCGGGGCATGGTTTCACGGAGCATCGTGCAGTCCTTTCGCCGGTGCCAGCGGCGACTGTGGGTCGAGCAGGGAAGAACGGATGAAATGCAGGTAGCTCTGCGCCCGGCGCAGCACCGAGGTGTCGAAGTGCCGGGCGAAGGGTTCGTCGGTGGCCTGCAGGCGGCTGATGGCATGGTCCACTGCCACCAGGGCGCGTTCGTGGTTGCTGGCGCTGGGTTGCAGGAACAACCGCGCCAGGGCCCGGCCCATGACACGGATGGCCTGGCGCCACGGCTGCGACTCGGCGTAGGCCGGGTGCACCGGGGCGCGAGCCTGCTCCTTGCGCAGCTCGATAATGGCGTGGCCGATCTCCAGCACCGTGAACATCCAGCCCATCAGCTGGCTCTGCACCTGCGGCTTGCCGGCGGCCAGGCCGTAAGCCTGGTGCAGCAGGTCGCGGGTACGGCTCTCGAAAGCCGAGCCCAGCCCGCGCAGGCGCCCGCTGATGGCGAACAGCACCTGCTCGCGCAGCTCCTGCTCCAGCCGGCTCCACAACCAGCGGCTGTTGGGCGGCAGGATGATCGCCCCGGCCGCGGCGCAGACGAACATGCCGATGACCATGCCGATGTAGTCGTTGATGAAGGTGTAGGGGTCGTAGACCGTCAGATTGTTGGGCACCGAGCCGATGGCAAAGAACACCAGCAGGCCCAGGCCGTAACCGGCATAGGCCGGGCGCGAGGCAAGGAACGCGCCGAACACGAACACCGGCGCCAGGACCATGCACAGCAGCGCGAAGCCGTCGATCCAGGGGAACACGAAGAAGGTTTCGAAGAAGCCGACAAAGGCGCCGATCGCCGTGCCGCAGGCCATCTGGAACGCCATGCGCTTGGGATTCGGCGATGCCGCCGACAGGCCCACCGTGACCGTGGCGATCAGCGTCATCATGCCGCCACTGGGCCAGTCGCTGAGCAGCCAGTAGCTGCCCAGCAGCAACAGCACCGCCGAGGCGCGCACTCCAGCGGCCAGCGATACCAGCCAGCTGGTCTGGGCCACATAAGGTTCATCCCACTGTTCGCGTTCGTGCTTGTGCACGGCCAGCGAGGCGTGGGTCTCGGCGTAGCTGTACATCTCGTCGACGAAGCGGTACAGCAGCTCGAAGGCGGTATGGAAGTCGAGCAGGTCGGCCTCGCTGGGGCGGGTCTGCAGATACTCGGCGCGCAGACCACGCACCTGGGCCTGCAGGCCTTCCTTGTAGGTGCCCAGCTCCAGGGCCAGGCGCAAGGCGTCGGCGTCGGTCAGTGCCCGGCCGACGTAGGGCTGCAGCAGCTCGGCCAGGGTGGCCAGCCCGGGTTCGATGGCGCCGACGATCTGCAACGGGCCACGGGCGCGCAGGCGCTCGAGCAACCGGTGCAGGGCGTTGAAACGCGTGGTGATGGCCATGAACTCGCTGTTCATGCGTACCAGCCGACCTGAGCGCCGGCGCATGTGCGGGTCTTCGAAGGCGGTGACGTTGCGCAGGCTCTCCAGGCCCACCGCCTCGGCGACAAAGCGCACGTTGCTGGTCTCGAAGCGGTCGCGCTGGCTGTCGCCGCGCAGGGCCTCGACCACCACCCCGGCGAATACACCGAAGCGCTGGTAGAGGGCGTTGCGCATGGCGGCACTGGCCGATTGCGGCAGGATCGCAGCGCTGACGAAAGTCGAAACCAGAATCCCCAGGGCAATCTCCAGCACCCGCCACACCGCCGCCATGAACGCCTGGTCGGGGTGCTGCAGCACCGGCAGGCCGATCATCGCCGCGGTGTAGCCGGCCAGCACGAAACCATAGGCGCGGAAGGTGCGATAGCGCATGGCGCCCGCCGAGCACAGGCCGACCCACAGGGCCAGGCTGGGCAGGAACAGCTCGGTGTTCTGCGGGAAGATCGCGATCAGCGCGACCATCATCGCCGAGCCGGCCAGGGTGCCGAGCACCCGGTAGAAACTCTTGGCGAACACATGGCCGCTCTGCGGCTGCATGACGATGAACACAGTGATCATCGCCGTGCGCGGCTGCGGCAGCTCCAGGCGCATGGCCAGCCACAAGGTGATGAAGGCGGCGGCCAGGACTTTGAAGATGTAGACCCAGGTGACGCCGTCGGTCCGCGCCCAGGCAAAGAAACCCCGGCGCCATTCCAGGCTCCGCAGCCAGCGCAAGGGCAAGCTCGATGTGCTCATTCGGCGTAATCCGGCGTGTCGAAGATGGCCAGGGTGGCCGGCGTTTTCGGTGCGGCCTGGCGCTCTTCGTCCGGCACGTCCTTGCCCGCCTCCAGCCCGCCGCCCAGGGCCGTGACCAGTTCGGCATGGGCCACCAGGCGCGCGGCCTGTACCTGCTGCTGCACCTGCTGCTGGCGGAACAGCAAGGTCTGGGCGTTGAGCACGTTGAGGTAGTCGGTGAGCCCGCGCTGGAAGGCGACGGTGGCGATGTCGTAGGTCTTCTGCGCGGCGGCGACGGATTCGGCGGCGAAATGCGCCTGCTCCTTCATCGACTCACGGCGGATCAGTTGGTCGGAGATGTTCTTCAACGCGCCGATCACCGTCTGGTTGTAGTGCGCCACGGCCACGTCATAGCCCGCCGAGGCCACGCCCAGCTGCGAGCGCAGGCGCCCACCATCGAAGATCGGCAGGCTGATGGCCGGCCCGACGTTGTAGTTGAATTTACGCCCGGTGATAAATTCCAGCGGGCCGCCCCCGGTGGCCATGAAGCCCAGGCCGCCGACCAGGTCGACATTGGGGAAGAACCCGGCGTGGGCCACGTCGATGCCACGGGCCTGGGCCGCCACCTGCCAGCGGCTGGCGACCACGTCGGGGCGCTGGCCGACCAGCTCGGCGGGCAGGTTCGAGGGCAGTTTCAGCGGCGCGCCGAGGGTCAGGGTCGGGCGTTGCAGTGTCGCGCCCTCCCCCGGCCCCTTGCCGGCCAGGGCTGCCAGCTGGTTGCGGGTCAGGGCGATCTCTTCGTTGAGGCTGTCGATCTGGCGGTGGGTTTCCGGCAGCGGCGCCTCGGCCTGGCTGACTTCGAAATGGGTACCGATGCCACCGTCCAGGCGGCGCTTGGCCAGGGCGACGATCTGCTCCTGCTGCGCAAGCTCGGCCAGCACGATATCGCGCCGGGCGTAATGCAGGCTGAGCTGGATGTAGGCGCGCACCACGTTGTTCTCCAGCTCCAGCTGGGCCTGGCGCGCCTCGGCGACGCTCATGTGCGCCTGGTCCACGGCCTGCTCGCTGGCATTGCGCTCACGGCCCCACAGGTCCATCGCGTAGCTCAAGCCGATGGCGGCGTTGTTGTCCCAGGTGTTGGCGCCGGACAACGCGCCAGGGCCGTAGAACTGATCCTCCGGCCAGTTATGGCGCTTGAGCGTGGCAGTGCCGTTGACCTGCAGCTTTTCCGCCGACTCGACCACGCCGGCCATGGCCTTGGCTTGGCGCACGCGTGCAGCGGCCATCGCCAGGCTCGGGCTGCCGGCCACGGCCTGGATGATCCAGGCGTCGAGTTGCGGGTCGCCATAGGCGCGCCACCATTGCTGGGCCGGCCAGTGGGCGTCACGCGCAGCCTCACGGATGGCGTCGTCAGTGGTCAGTTGGTTGGCTTGGAGTGTCTTGCTTTGCGGGGCGATGCCCCAGGTTCCGATACAGCCGCTCAAGGTGAGACAAAGGGCACAGGCACTGAGCGCGCTAAGCGCTCTGATGTTGCGACGCGGCACAGCTGCGATTTCCCGAGGAAGAGGTGGAGGGGCCGGGCAATTCTAGGGGCGGGTTTCATTGGCGATAAGCGTATATTCCTGCGAATCTTTGTTACCAAAACAGCGATAATCCGGCTTTAGTCGGAAGCGAAATAGCGTTACTTCATGTCACAATTTTGTCCTCTAAACCGAGAGTGACCCATGGACACCCTGCAAAACATGCGTGCTTTCAGTTGCGTGGCCCAGCTCGGCAGCTTCACCGCTGCCGCGGCGCAACTGGACACGACCACCGCGAACGTGTCGCGGGCGGTCTCCAACCTGGAAGCCCATCTGCAAACCCGCCTGCTCAACCGCACCACCCGGCGCATCGCGCTGACCGAGGCCGGCAAGCGCTACCTGATGCGCTGTGAACAGATTCTTACCTACGTGGAAGAAGCCGAGGCCGAGGCCAGCGATGCCCATGCCCGTCCCGCCGGGCAGCTGAAGGTGCATTCGATGACCGGTGTCGGCCAGCATTTCGTGGTCGACGCCATCGCCCGCTACCGCGAGTCGCACCCGGACGTGACCTTCGACCTGACCATGGCCAACCGCGTGCCCGACCTGCTTGATGAGGGCTACGACGTGTCGATCGTGCTGGCCAGCGAGCTGCCCGACTCGGGGTTCGTCTCCCAGCGCCTGGGCATCACCTACAGCATCGTCTGCGCATCGCCCGACTACGTGGCGCGCCACGGGTTCGCGCACAAGCCCGCCGACCTGCTCAAGCATGCCTGCCTGCGCATGGTCAGCCCGGTGATCCCGCTGGAGAAATGGCTGTTCGACGGCCCCGAGGGACAGGAGGTGGTCAATATCACCACCTCACCGTTCCAGGTGAACTCCGCCGATGCGATGAAGACCGCGATCCGCAGCGGCATGGGCGTGGGCGTGCTGCCGATCTACACCGCCATCGATGGCCTGCGTGACGGCAGCCTGGTGCGGATCCTGCCGCAGTACCGCCTGCAGGAGCTGAACCTGTATGCGATCTACCCGTCGCGCCAGTACCTCGATGCGAAGATCAAGACCTGGGTCGAGTACCTGCGCAACTCGCTGCCGGAAATCCTCGCCGCCCACGAGGCCGACCTGAAAACCCACGAGCTGCTGATCGCCAACTGAAAAAGCCGGTGCATTCGGGCGGGGGACAATGGTAGGTTGCTAACCATTGATTTCAGCGTCTGGCAGAGAGGTTCATGAGAGGGCTTGGCCTTCTATCGCGGATAAATCCGCTCCTACAGGGTCATGAGTTTCCTGTAGGAGCGGATTTATCCGCGATGGGCCGCAACGCGGCCCCCTCTGCGCAGACCCCGTCCTTGCACCTTGCAGAGAAGCAGCCCGATGAAAAAGACCGTCCTGGCCTTCAGCCGCATCACCCCGGCCATGGCCGAGCGCCTGCAACACGACTTCAACGTGATCGTGCCCAACCCCAAGCTGGGCGACATCGCCGCCCAGTTCAACGAAGCGCTGCCCGAGGCCCACGGCCTGATCGGCGTTGGCCGCAAGCTGGGCCGGGCGCAGCTCGAAGGCGCGGGCAAGCTGGAGGTGGTGTCCAGCGTCTCGGTCGGCTACGACAACTACGACCTGGACTACTTCAACGAGCGCGGCATCGCCCTGACCAACACCCCCGACGTGCTCACCGAAAGCACCGCCGACCTGGGCTTCGCCCTGATCATGGGTTGTGCCCGGCGCACCGCCGAGCTGGACGCCTGGACCAAGGCCGGCCACTGGCAGGCCACCGTCGGCCCGGCGCAGTTCGGCAGCGATGTGCACGGCAAGAAACTGGGCATCGTCGGCCTGGGCAACATCGGCGCGGCCATCGCCCGGCGTGGCCGTTTCGGTTTCAACATGCAGGTGCTGTACACCGGCAACAGCCGCAAGGCCGCGCTGGAACAGGAGTTGGGCGCGCAGTTCCGCAGCCTGGATGAGCTGTTGGCAGAAGCCGATTTCGTCTGCCTGGTGGTGCCGCTGTCCGACGCCACCCGCAAGCTGATCGGCGCCCGCGAGCTGAAGCTGATGAAACCCAGCGCGTTCCTGGTCAACATCGCCCGTGGCCCGGTGGTGGACGAAGCGGCACTGGTCGAGGCACTGCAGGAAGGGACCATTCGCGGCGCCGGCCTGGACGTGTACGAGAAAGAACCGCTCGGCGATTCGCCGCTGTTCAAGCTGCCCAACGCCCTGACCCTGCCGCACATCGGCTCGGCCACTGCCGAGACTCGCGAAGCCATGGCCAACCGGGCCATCGACAACCTGCGCTCGGCCTTGCTGGGCGAGCGACCGCAGGACTTGGTGAATCCGCAGGTGTGGCAAAGCTGAAAGCCCAATCACGGGGTTTGTGCAAGCGGGTTTGCCCCGCGATAGAGCCTACTGGGGTTGGCTACGCCGCCCCAGTACCTTGCGTACAACATAGCGGGGCCGGTGCTTGGTTTCCTGGTAGATCCGCCCGATGTACTCGCCCAGGATGCCAATCCCGATCAACTGCACCCCGCCAAGGAACAGAATCGCTGTCATCAGTGACGGGTACCCCGGCAAGTCGTTGCCGAACAGCAACTTGTCCAGCACCAGAAATGCCGCGTACAGCAGGGCGAACAACGACACACCGCCACCGATGTAGGTCCATAGCCGCAGCGGCACCGTGCTGAACGAGGTAATACCGTCCAGTGCCAGGTTCCACAGGCGCCAGAAGCCAAACTTGCTATTGCCCGCCGCCCGCTCCTGGCGGTCGTACTCGATGATCTCGGTACGGAACCCCACCCACGACAGCACGCCCTTCATGAACAACTGCTGCTCCGGCATCTGCCGGATGGCAGCGACCACCTTGCGGTCGAGCAGGCGGAAATCGCCGACGTTCTCTTCGATCGGCAACGCAGCGATGGCGTTGTGCAGACGATAGTAGAGCCCCGCCGTCCACCGTTTGAACCGCGTATCGGCCAGCCGGCTGCGGCGCTTGGCCAGCACCACGTCGGCGCCGCCCTGCCAGCGCTCGATCATCTGCGCGACAACCTCAATGGGGTCTTGCAGGTCGACATCGATTGGCACCACCGCGTCGCCTTCGGCATGCTCCAGCCCCGCGAACAACGCCGACTCCTTGCCGAAGTTACGGGAGAAATTGATCGCCGTGACCCATTCGTCCCTGGCCGCCAGATCGGCGCAGATGGCTTCCGTATCGTCGGTGCTGCCGTCATTGACGAAAACGATTTCCACGGTCGCGTCTTTCAGCGAAGGCTCGCTGCGCACGGTGCGGTAAAAACACTCGAGGGTCTGCTCCTCGTTGTACACCGGTACCACCAACGTAATGTTCATGGGTCCCTCCGTCTGAACACCACGGTGTGTGAATAGGCGTAACCCACCGTCAGGCTGGCGAACGAAAAGATGACCAGCGTCAGCCAAGGTGACAGGTTGATACGATCAGAAATCGTACCGATGACCAGGCTCAAGCAGCCCATTCCAGATAGAAACAGGAAATAGCGTTGTCCTTGCGGACGAACTGCAAAGGTGTATTGAGCATTGACGTGATAGGAAAGGCTTGCTGCCACCACGAAGGCAAGCAGGTTGCCCTGTGCCTGGCTCATGCCAAGAAGAACATGCGACACAAGGAATACCAGCCAATGCACAGCGGTATTGCCGATACCCACCAGACCATACCGTACAAAGCGCCCCAGGCTCATGGTGCGACTTCCTCGAATCCGGCAGGCGCCTTCATCAGCACATAAGCATCATTGCCTACCCGATGAATGTCGTAGAACTGGCTATGTACCAACGCCAACGGGCTGATAGCTATCACCTGCCGTCGATCCAGGGGTGGCTTGTCGAAGAAAAGCCGAAAATCATCGATTCCGACCAGAGGCAGCATCTCGGGCAAGACGAGATAACTGTTCGGGAAAAGAGCGCTCACTGCCGGCATCGCTCGCAGCGTTCCTTCCGCGCCGGGAATCCAGGGTTTTTTTAACCAAAAATCAATGAGATAAACATGTTTGAAAGGTGCCAGATCGGCGTACGGGGCGAGGTCTTGTGCCAACCCTTGCGAAATCGATTGATGCAATGCCTTTTGCAGCACCATGACCCGTCCGTACGCGAAGGAAAACGAGAGCATGAACACCAAAGGGACCGCCAGAACCAGCAGTTGCATGCGCGGCGCCCTCGCCAAGGCGCCGTGCACGAATAGCAGCAACATGACGATCACGGCCCCCAGCCCCATCATCACCCGTACCTCGCCTTGAAAACGTTCAAGGAAAAGTACCAACCCCGGGATCAACGCCAGGGCGGCTACTGCCATCCCCAGCAGAGTCATCCATAGGCCCACGCACTCCACGCGGGATGATGCACGCTGCTGAACACGCCTCAGCACAATGACGAGCTGCCAGGTGGCCACGCAAACCAACACGATCACAAGCCCTTGCAGGGTGGGGGTCATGAGTAGACCGACGGTTTCAGTCACCGTCCCCATCCGCTGGAAGACCTGGCCAAGCCATCGCTCATCGAACGGCAGCAAGCCACTGGTATAGAACCCTTCGATCATCCAGGCACAGGTCGCGTAATACAGCGAACAACCCACCACCAATTGACTGAAACGTATCCATATAAGTCGCCATATCTGGCGAAAACCTGAACCGTCGATGATCCTGCGAACCACCTCTATGCAACACAGCCCGGCAAACAGGTTGATGCTTACCTGATAGAAACCGGCTGCAACAAGAACGAGCAATGTTCCCCCCCACCAAGCGCGCCATCGCTGAATACCGAGCGCAATAGCCCCTACGCTGGCCGCCATCGACAGCGCCATGGCCGCGCCATCGTACTGATAGGAAAGGTTCTGCAGAAAAAACGGTTGGAGCCACAACGGCAACACCACGAACAAGGAGCTGAGCGTAGGCGTGGTGAACCAGTAGCGAATCAAATGGGCCAGGGCATAGCCACTGATAACAACAGCCATCAGCAGTGGAAGCGGATAGATATTGACCGCACCAGCGGTAAAGCCAAGCCCTGAGTACAACAAGGATGTCAGTGGACGCCCCAAGGCAACCCAACCACCGCTCGCGAGATGCTGGCGGGAAAAGTCATCCAGAAAGGGATGGTCCGCCATGAGCAATGGCAGGATGTGCAGCATCATGGCTGCCGAGCACAGCACCCAGACCTGGGAGTGCGTGAGCGGTCTGTTCCATGACAAAGGTGCCGACATCCCTAATCCCCAGGCCAAGAATCCCGGAAAGTCTAGCCAGCACCTGGGAACCTGCGCACCTGCCATTTTCGACAGGTGCTACCTGCTCAACGCGCCAATACAATGTCCGGTTTGACTCGCGGCTTGCCAAACACCAGCACATTCCCCGCCATCACCGCCACCAGCCCCAACAATGCCGGCGCTGTCCACTGATAGCCCTCGGCGAACGCCGACACATTCAACGCCACCAGCGGGAACAGCACGGTGCAGTAGGCGGCCCGCTCCGGCCCCATGCGCCCGACCAGGGTGAGGTAGGCGGTAAAGCCGATCACCGAGCCCGGGATCACCAGATACAGCAGCGAGCCTATGTAACGCGTGTTCCACTCCATATCGAAGGGGATCCCCCTGAGCAGGCAATACCCCGCCAGCATCGACGCGCCATAAACCATGCCCCAGGCATTGGTGGTCATGGGTTTGAGCCCGGCCTTCTGCTGCACGCTGGAAAGCATGTTGCCTGCGGAGAAACACAACGTGCCAAGCAGCGCCAAGCCCAGGCCATAAAGGGTTTCGCGGCTGGCGGCATGATGGGAAAGCTCCGGCCAGAACAGCAGCCCCAAGCCCAGCAGCCCCATGGCCCCGCCGCCAAGCACGTTGGCGGCGATCTTCTGGCCAAAGAACACCCGTGCATTGATCGCGTTCCACAGGGTGGCGGTGGAGAACACCACGGCGATCAGGCCGCTGGCGACCCACTGGCTGGCGGTGAGGAAACACATGAAGTTGACGCAGAACAGGCACAGGCCCTGGGCCAGGCACACCAGATGGCCCCGGCGGTTCATCGGCTGCAGGCGGCGGGTGAGCAGCAGCAAGACGAACAGGATCAACCCGGCCAGGGCGAAGCGGTAGACAATCGACACCGGGATGGCGACTACCCCCAGTTGCAATTTCAGGGCGATCCAGGTGGTGCCCCAGATCAGGACGGTGAGCAGGTAGAGCGACAGGTTCACGGGCATTCCTCCAGACAGTCGACTTGGGGCCGCTTCGCGGCCCATCGCTGGCAAGCCAGCTCCCACAGGAACAGCACATGCCTTCACCTTGTGGGAGCTGGCTTGCCAGCGATTCGAGGGCGCAGCCCTCGCCAGGACTACGAGTCTTTACCGCGCCCTGATTCCGACGCTTGCATAAACTTGCGCTTTTCCTCTTCGGCCAGCTGCCTTCCCGCCCGCGCCGCAGTACGATGGCCTTCAGAGGAGTCTCCCATGCCCGCACTCGACCACCTGCAAGTCTTCAACGCCATGCATGCCTCGCCCCACGCCCGGCTGGAGCTGAGCGCGCACCTGGGCGACGGGCTGGCGGCGGCGTTGTGGAGCAACCGCGACGACGCCCGCGACTACCAGGCGCCCAGCCACCACACGTTGTCGTGCTACATCGCCGACGGCACCGGTACCTTCCGCCGCCAACGCCCGGCCGACAAGGGCGCGCCGGGCAAGCTGTGCATCATGCCGGCCGGCCATGAGTCCAACTGGGTGGTCAACGGCACGATCCGCCTGGCCCACCTGTACATCAGCGAACAGCAGTTCGCCCTTGGCTGCACCCGCCTGCTGGACCGCGAGCCGCGTGAAATGCAGCTGCACGAGGCGACCTTCCTCGACGATCCGCAACAGGCCGCACGCTTTCGCCAGCTGATCGGCCTGGACTGGGCCGAACCCGGCGAGCGCCTGCTGGCCAGCAGCCTGGCCCACGACATCATCGACCACGCCGTGCTCAATCAGGCCGGCCTGCGCCAAGGGCTCAAACTCAAGGGCGGCTTGGCGCCGCACCAGCGCCGACAACTGGTGGACTTTATCGAGGCCCACCTGGACCAGGCGCTGACGCTGGGCGAGCTGGCGCTGCGCTGCAACCTGTCCGAATACCACTTCGCGCGGATGTTCCGCGCAAGCTTCGGTCTGCCGCCGCATCAGTACCTGCTGGCCCGACGGCTGCAAAAGGCGTGTCACCTGCTGCGCATGGGCACGCTGCCCCTGGGCGAAGTGGCGCTGCTGTGCGGGTTTGCCAGTGCCAGTCACTTCAGCAACCGGTTTCGCCAGGCGTTGGGAGCGACGCCGGGGGAGTATCGGGCGGCGTTCTGCGCCTGACTGCCGGGCGCTATCGCGGGGCCAGCCCGCTCCCACGCCGCCCATCATAGGTTGGCGTCAGAACTCGAAGGTGCTCGACAGGCTGACTTGCCGCGCATCCCCCACGGCGACGAAGTAACGGTTCACCGCCGAGCTGTAGTACACCTTGTCGAACAGGTTCTTCACGTTCAACTGCAAGCGCACCTTGTGCTCGTCCAGCTTGGTTTCGTAGCTGGCGAAGGCATCGGCCACGGTGTAGGCCGGCATGTCGAAGTCGTTTGTCGCGTTGCCCGCACGCTCACCCACGTAGCGCGCACCTGCCCCCAGGCGCAGGCGATCACCGCCGAACAGGCTGCCGTAGTCGTATACCGCCGAAAGCGAGCCACTGTGACGCGCGACGTTCTGCAGGCGGTTGCCCTTGAGCTGTGGGTCCTTGGTGACCTCGGCGTCGGTGAAGGCATAGGCGCCGATCAGGCTCCAGCGCTCGCTGAGTTGGCCGGTCAGGTCCAGCTCGACACCCCGTGAGCGGACTTCCCCTGCGTTGCTGTAGAGAATGGTCCCCGGCTGGGTGTCGCCATCGGCCACCAGCACGTTGCGCTTGGTGATGTCGAACAGCGCCAGGGTACCGCTCACCGCGCCCGGCACATCGAGCTTGGCCCCCAGCTCCCAGGACTTGCCCTCCTCCGGCGCGATCCCAGAGTCCAGGGTCAGGGTGCGGCCACCGCCGATGCTCAGCGGTGCGATGGTCGAGTTGGGCTTGAACGACTCGCTGTAGCTGCCATAGAACGACAGCTGGTCATCGACCTTGTACACCACGCCCGCATGGGGCACCCAGGTCTGGTCGCGGGTGTCGGTGTTGACATTGAACGGCCGGCCACGGCCGGCGTACTGGTCGTACTGCTGGAAACGCCCGCCGGCCACCAGGATCCAGTGCTCGTCCAGGTGCCAGGCGTCCTGCAGGAACAGCGAATCGGTGCGCAGCTTGTCGGTCTGGTCGCTGTCGCTGGCGCGCACGCTGGTGCCTTGCACTTCGCGGCCATAGACCGGGTTCAGGTAGCTGAAGGTCGAGCGGCTGTTCTGGCGGATCAGGTCGGCGCGGTAGACCTTGCGGTCCTCGTGATCGACACCGACCACCAGGTCGTGGCGCATGCCCGCCAGCTCGACGCTGCCGTTGAGGCTGAAGGTGGCAAACTGATCGCGACTCAGGGCGCCCCGGGTACCGTCGATGCTGCGCGACAACGTGCCCTGGCTTTCATCCACGCCGGTCACGCGCACCTGGCTGGCGTCGTAGGTCTCGCGGTTGAAGCTGTAGCCGACGTGCAGCTTCCACGCATCGTCCAACTGATGATCGACCTCCAGGCGGTACAGGTCGGAGCGCCCTTCCATATCGTTGAACGGCTCGTCCAGGCGGCGGGTGGCAGGAATATTCAGAGGATGGCCGTCGCTGCCGAAGGCGGTACCGCGGTCGAACGGGTAGCGAAACTCGCGGTGCTCATAGGCCAGCACCACCTGGGTGTCCTCGCCATACCAGGCCAGCGATGGCGCCACCAGCGATTCGCGGTGCACGCCGAAGTTGCGCCAGTAGTCCTCATCCTCATGATCGACGATCAGGCGATAGGCCAGGTTGCTCTCCCCCAGCGCACCGGTGCTGTCCAGGCCGCCACCGCTGCCGTTCTTGCCGCTGCCGTAGGTCGAGCCGCGCAGGGTCAGGGCGTTGTACTGGGTAAGTTGCGGGCGCTTGCTGACCACGTTGATCACCCCGCCCGGGTCCTGGATGCCGTACAACAGCGAGGCCGGCCCCTTGAGCACCTCGACCCGCTCGGTACTGGCGTTGAGCGCGCGGCCCTGCACGATCGGCATGCCGTCGCGCATGATCGAGCCGTCGCGGTTGTCGCCGAAGCCACGCTTCATCACGGTGTCGGCGGTACCGCCGAAGTTGTTGCCCTGGGTGATGCCGCTGACGTTGTACAGGGCATCGTCCAGGTTGCGCGGCGCCTGGTCGCGGATCACCTGGGCCGGAACCACGTTCACGGCCTGCGGGATATCCAGGGTCGCGCCCTGGCCACGCATGATCGAGGCGCTGGCCGGCGGCTGGTAGCTGTAGTCGTCCAGTTGCGAGTTGATGGTGGTGGCCTGCAGGTTCAGCGCGCCGGAGGTGTCGACCGGCTCCAGGGTCAGGGTGCGGGCGTCGAGGCGGCGCCAGGCCAGGCCCGAGTTGCCGAGCAACTGCTGCAGCGCCTGCTCGGCGTCGAAGGTGCCGTTCAGCGCCGGGGCCCGCAGGTCCGGTAGCGTCAGGGTATAGACCACGCTCTGCCCGGTAGTACGGCTGAAGGCGTTGAGTGCCTGGGCCAGCGGCTGGCTGGGCTGGGCGAAGGCATAGACCTGGCTCTGCTGGGCGGCCACGGCAGGGGGCACGACGGCCATGGCGGACAAGCTGCAGAGGCCGAACCAGAGCGAGACGCAACGCGGGGTGAACTTCATGGACGCGGACCTGTGGGCGGGATGATCGTATGCGAATGAATCGCACTTCCACTCACTACACGGATGCCGGCGTGGGGTACCTCATCACCTGATGGAAATATTTTGCTGTTCCGACGCTATCGCGGGGCAAGCCCGCTCCCACGCAATGGCTTATGGGAACGGACTCGTGGGAGCGGGCTTGCCCCGCGATGACGTCGGCTCAGGTCAACGCAAAATGGTCAACCGGCCCAGCAGCGTCTGCCGCTCGAACCCCATCACCTTGCCCAGCGAATCCAGCGCGGCCAGCGGTTCCGTCACCGGGAAACTGCCACTGACCTTGCGCTGCGCCAGCTCACCGTCGAGCAGCAGGATCCGCCCCGGGTAGTAACGCCCCAGGTCCTCGAGCACCTGCGCCAACGGCACCTGGTAGTAGTTCAGCCAACCCTGGCGCCAAGCCAGGCGGCTGTCGCTGTCCACCGCCTCGACCCCAGCGGCCACACCACCGGCATAGGCCAACTGCTGGTTGGCTGTCAGTTCGCGGGCCGGTTGCCCTTCGGCCGCCGTCACCGCCACCCGTCCGCTGCGCACCGTGACCTGCGCGCCGTCACCCTGCCCGCGCACCTCGAACTGGGTCCCCAGCACCCGCACTTCGCCGCCCTGGGCATCCACCAGGAACGGCTCGCCGGTATGGGTCACCTCGAAGAATGCGGCGCCGCGCAGCAACCGCACGCGCCGCTGCCCATGGGCGAAGTCCACAGTCACGGCGGTACCGGCATCCAGGGTCAATTGCGAACGATCGGCCAGGGTCACCTGGCGCACCTGCGCCCCGCTGGTGTAGTCGGCACGCAGGTCCTGCAGCCAGAACTGCGGCTGCCAGCCTGCCGCGAATCCCAACGCCAGTACCAAGCTCGCCGCCACCGCCAGGCCGCGCCACGGTCGCTTGCGCTCGGGCCGGCGCATGGCCTCCAGGTATGCTTGCAGACCTTGGTGCTCCTCGGCCGCCAGCCGCGCCGCCGGCGCCTCGCTCAGGCGCCAAAGCGCCTGGGCCTCGGCATAGGCCTGGCGATGGGCGGGGCTCTCCAGCAACCAGCGCTTGAACGCCGCGCCCTCGGCCTGCGCCGGCTGCTGCTGGATGCGCCCCAGCCAACGCAGGGCGGCCTGGGACTGGGCGGCAGTGATCGGCTGTTCAACACTCATCGACGGGCGCTCCCTGGCCGGCGCAATGGGGACGCGGGTTCGGCAACACTCGCCTTGCACGCTTCGAGGGCGCGCATCATATGCTTTTCCACCGCGCTCTGGGACAGTTGCATGGCCTTGGCGATCTCGCCGTAGGTGCAACCATGGATGCGGCTGAGCAGGAAGATCTGCCGGGTGCGTTCGGGCAATGCCCGCAGGGCAGCCTCGATGCGTTGCAGGTCGTGGTCGACCTCCAGGGCCTGCTCGGGCGCCTGGGCGCAGTGGGCTTCGTCGGGGTCGTGCAAACCCTCGGCAGCGCGATCGCGGCTGCCCTCGCTGCGCAGGTAGTCAATGGCCAGGTTGCTGGCGCTGCGCAGCAGGTAGGTGTCGAGCGCCTCGACCTTCACCTCGGGGCGCCGCCAGAAGCGCAGGAACAAGTCCTGCACCAGGTCCGACGCCGTGGCGCGGCAGCCGACGCGGCGGCTGACCAGCGCCTCCATGCGCGCACGCTGGGCGAGGAACACCTGGAGGAAGCGTGCCCGCCCGCCGCCGGCCTCGGAGTCGCTCAAGGGCCTAGACCGCCAGCACGGCCAGCAGCGGCCCTAGCACCAGGCTGGCAAGCGCCGCGCCGAGCAACAGCCGCGGCTGATAGGGCAGGCCGAACACCCACAGGGTCACCCCGGCCATCAGCACGGCGATCCACTCCACCAGGCCCAGGGCCCAGCCGCGCCCATTCACCGCGAGGATCAACGACAGCAGCAGCAACGCCCAGCCCGTGATTTTCAAGGCTCGTAGCTGCCGCCCCGTGGGCTTGCGCCCGAGCAGGTCGTTGAAGTGTTTTTCCATGGCCAGGCACAGGCCGGCGAAACCGGCGAAGCCCATCAGCGCAACTCCCAGCATCAGCTCGCCTCCACGGTCTTGGCGGCGCGGGGCGCACGCTTGGCGGCCGGCTTGGGCGCGCGCAGCATCTTGCCGGCGGCCCAGGCCAGGAACAGGCCGGTGGCCAGGGCCGTCAGGTCGAAACCGGCCATGGCCCAGTCACCGGAGGCGATGGAGTGATCCAGCCCCTTGTCGGAGGTCAGTGCGTTGAGCAACGGCAGCAAGGCGAACGCCAGCGCGCCCAGCGTCAGTTGCTCGCCCCAGGCGCGGCGCCCGCTCCTCAGCATGGCGTGGAGCAATGACGCGCCCCAGGCCAGGAAGAAACCGTTGATTTCCCAGTCGGCCCGCCCTTCCAGCGTTGCCGGCAGCAGGCGATTGGCCCAGAAGAACGCCGCCACGCCCAGCAACAGGCCGCTCATGCTGGCGATGTTCAGCACTTCGACCAGGCGCAGCTCGCCGGGCATGCGTGCGCTCTTGGCATGCTTGAGCTGGCGCTTGCCCAGCCACATCACCAGCCCGGTGCCGATCACCGCGGTGCCGGCCACGCCGAAGGCGAAGTACAGCCAGCGCAGCCAAGGCCCGGCGAAGTTGCCCATGTGCAGGCCGACGAAGGTGAACGAGGTGGTCATCGCCGCGCTTTCCGGCGCGCCGCGGCGCAGCAGCTCGCCACTGACGCCATCGAAGGTCCAGATGGCGCTGCGCTGGTAGGCGACACTGTCGGCCGAGGCGCGGGTGAAGGTGACCCGGGCGTTGCGGTCACCGGGGTTGTGCACCTGGATGTAGCCCATGCGCGCCCCCGGCGCCTGTTCCTGGACCTTGGCATACAGGTCGCTCAACGGCGCCAGCGGCGCGGCCTGGGCAACCGCCTCGGGCACCTCGTCGCGGCCGAACACATCGTTGAAGTAGCCGCTGCTGTCGCCGTAGCTGGCCAGGATGCTGGCCGGCATGACCATGTACATGAAGATCACCAGGCTGCTGTAGCTGATCATCAGGTGGAACGGCAGCACCAGCACACCGATGGCGTTGTGGCCGTCGAGCCAGGACCGCTGGCCCTTGCCCGGGCGGAAGGTGAAGAATTCCTTGAAGATCTTCTTGTGGGTGATGATCCCGGTGACCAGCCCCAATAGCATGATGAAGGCGCAGAAGGTCGACAGCCAGCGCCCCCATGGGTGCGGCATCTGCAGTTGGAAGTGGAAGCGGTAGAAGAACTCGCCGCCACGGCTGTCGCGGGCCTCGACCGCCTCGCCGGTGCGCGCGTCGAGCTCCTTGTCGGTGAAGCCACGACGCCCACCACCGTTCGGGTCGCGCCAGCTGACACTCAGCGCCGCCTCGCGCTCGCTGGGCAGGCGGATGAACCAGGTGCTGGCGTGGCCGGCATTGCTTTCGAGGTAACGCTGGGCCAGGCCAAGACTGGTTACCGGGTCGAGCGGATGGCTCTGCACCTCGGGCTGGGTCCAGTGGCTGATCTCGTCCTTGAAGTACGACAGCGTCCCGGTGAGGAAGATGGCGAACAGCAGCCAACCGAAGATCAGGCCGGTCCAGGTGTGCAGCCAGGCCATGGCCTGGCGGAAGCCTTCTTTCATGGCAGGTTCATCCAGTAGGCCAGTGCGTTGATCAGCCCCAGCACCAGGCTTGGCAGCAGCATGCCCAGCCAGGCGCGCCAGGCGCTGCGGCAGGCGAAGCACCAGATGAAGGCGATCAGGTAGAAGACGAATGACAGCATCATCCCGGTCATCGTCGCGTCGGCCTGGGTCATCGGCGCAAGCAGGGTGATGCAGACACTGGCCATCGACGCCAGCAGGTAGCCACCCAGCAGCGCGGCCAGGCTGCGTGAGGTCACGGCCAGGCGGTAGCTCAGGGGAAGGCCGGCAGCTTTGCTCTTCATGGCGAGGGTCCGGGAATTGGGGCTGCAATACTAATGATTTCAATTCTCATAAGCAAAGCATGGCGGCGCGAGCGGTCGCATGCCTTGCGTCGGCAGCGATTGCCGAACACCAGCGGCATGAATACAATGCGAACAATTCTTACTTCCAGTTGCGCTATCCGGCGCCGGAGTCGCATCGGTGCCCAGCGCCCTCTCTTCCACCGTCGAAGGCCTCTACCTCGCCCACCACAGGTGGCTGACCGGTTGGCTGCGACGGCGCCTGGGCTGCCCGCAGAGTGCCGCCGACCTGGCACAGGACACCTACGTGCGCTTGCTCCAGGCCCGCGAAGCGCCGCAACTGATCGAGCCCCGTGCGTTCCTCACCACCGTGGCCAAGCGTGTGCTGTGCAACCATTTCCGCCGCCAGGAACTGGAGCGCGCCTACCTTGAGGCCCTGGCCCAGGTGCCCGAACAGGTGGCACCGAGCGAGGAAGACAAAGCCCTTATCTTCGATACCCTGCAGGCGCTCGACCGCCTGCTGGACGGCCTGCCGGCACTGGTCAAGCGCGCCTTCCTGCTGGCCCAGGTCGATGGCCTGGGCCAGGGCGAGATCGCCCGTGAGCTGGGCATCTCCCTGGCCACGGTCAAGCGCTACCTGCACAAGGCAGCCCTGCGCTGCTACTTCGCCCTGTGAACGGCACGTTCTCGGCGCAGATCGCCGAACAGGCGGTGCACTGGCTGATCGAATCGCAGAGTGCCGATTTCGACCAGCACCAGGCCCTGCAGCATTGGCTGCAGGCAGACAGCGAGCATCAGCGCGCCTGGGCGCATATCCAGCAGGTCAACCAGCGCCTGCGCGGCGTGACCGCGCCAGTGGTCCACGCCACCCTGCAGGCACCACCTTCACCCGCCCGGCGCCGCGCCCTCAAGGTCTTGCTGCTGGCCGGCGTGGCCAGTGCCGCCGGGCTGGGCCTGCAGCAGCACAATCCGCTGCCCGGGCTGATGGCCGACTACCGCAGCCCGGTTGGCCAGCGCCGCCGCCTGACCCTCGACGACGGCAGCCAGCTGCACCTGAACACCCGCAGCGCCGCCGATGTGCGTTTCGACGGCCAGCAGCGCCGGGTGCGATTGCAGGAGGGCGAGTTGTTGCTCGACGTGCAAAACGATCCCCGTCCACTGCGCCTAGCCACGGCCCAGGGCGAACTGCGCCTGGAAAGCGGGCGCTTCGATGTGCGCCAGTTCGACGGTTTCAGCCTGGTCTCGGTGTTCAGCGGCAGCGCCAGCGTGGCCGGCACACCGCTGCTGGCCGGCCACCAGGCGCGGTTTGCCGTGGGCGGTTGGCAGGCCATCGCGCCGCTCGACCCCAACCGCGCGGCCTGGGTAGACGGCATGCTGGTGGTGTCGCAGATGCGCCTGGGCGATTTTCTCGCCGAGCTTGGGCGTTATCGGCTCGGGCAACTGGGTTGCAGCGAAAGCGTCGCCGAGCTGCGGATTTCCGGGTCGTATCCACTGGCCGACAGTGAACGGATCCTGGAAATGCTTGAGGTGGCACTCCCGGTGAAGGTGCGACGGTTCACCCGGTACTGGGTGTCGCTCGAGGCAGCGAAAACCGGCTGAGAGACAAGCGAGCGGCAACACATGGCCATCGCGGGGCAAGCCCGCTCCCACGAAGAGCGGTGCCAGCGCACATTTATTTCATATCCGTTGAGCCATTTCGCGAACCTCGCGTGACAGAGAAGGCAGAACCCCTTGTCACAGGACCTCCGTCACATGCCCCTGCGCCTCAGTCCCCTCGCCTACGCCCTGATCCTCGCCGCCCCGTTCGCCCTGGCCGGCGAGCCCCGCGACTACCATATCGCGCCCGGCACACTGGAACAGGCCCTGAACCAGTTCGGTCGCGAAAGCGGCGCGCTGATCTCGTTCAACCCCGGCCTCACTCAAGGTCTGAACAGCCCCGGCCTGGAAGGCCAGTACGAGGTCGGCCAGGGCTTGGACGCCCTGCTGCGCGGCAGTGGCCTGCAGGCGCGTAAGGAGGCCGACAATGCCTATAGCCTGCAACCGCTGCCGGCCACGGGCGGCAATGCACCGGTCGAGCTGGGCGCCTCGACCGTGGTCGGCGATTGGCTGGCCGAGGCCCGCCAGGACAACGTCTTCGAGCACCCCGGTGCCCGCGACGTGGTACGCCGCGACGACTTCGAACGCAATGGCGCCAGCAGTGCCCGCGAAGTGCTCAACCGCATCCCCGGCGTCAACGCCCCGGAAAACAACGGCACCGGCAGCCACGACCTGGCGCTGAACTTCGGCATCCGCGGCCTCAATCCGCGCCTGGCCTCGCGCTCCACCGTGCTGATGGACGGCATCCCGGTGCCCTTCGCCCCCTACGGCCAGCCGCAGCTGTCGCTGGCGCCGATCAGCCTGGGCAACATGGACGCCGTCGACGTGGTGCGCGGCGGCGGCGCGGTACGCTACGGGCCGCAGAACGTCGGCGGCATCGTCAACTTCGTCACCCGCGCCATTCCCGAAGAGGCCACCTTCAAGGCGGCGATGCAGAACCAGCTCAGCCCGTCGTCCAGCCAGGATGGCCTGAAGAACAGCGCCAACCTGCTGATCGGCGGCACCAACGCCAACGGCCTGGGCGGCGCCCTGCTCTACTCCGGCACCCGTGGCAGTGACTGGCGCGAGCACAGCGACACGCAGATCGACGACCTGATGCTCAAGGGCAAGCTGCAACTGGACGACGCCAACAGCCTGCACGCCATGGCCCAGTACTACGAGGGCGAGGCTGAAATGCCCGGCGGCCTCAGCACGGCAGACTTCGACGCCGATCCGTACCAGTCGACCCGCTTGAAGGACAAGTTCTGGGGCCGTCGCACCCTGTTCAACTTCGGTTACGACTACAAGCAGGACGACCGCCAGTTCAGCGTCAACAGCTTCTTCACCAAGACCCTGCGCAGCGGCTACCTGGACCAGGGCAGCTTCGTCTCGCTGTCGCCGCGCGAGTACTGGGTGCGCGGTATCGAAACGCGTTTCTCGCAGGGCCTGGCCCTGGGCGACAGCTGGCACGAGCTGGGCGTCGGCTACCGCTACGTCAACGAAGCCGGCCATGAACTGCGTTACCGCGAGCCGGTCAACGGCGCCCTGCCGACCACGGCCAGCCGCAATGACCGCGACACCCGCGGCAGTACCGAAGCCCACGCGATCTACCTGGACGACCGCATCGACATCGGCCGCTGGACCATCACCCCGGGCATCCGCTACGAGATGATCGACTCGCGGCAGAGCAACAAGCTCAACGGCCAGCAGTACCAGGGCAGCTACAACACCGCCTTGCCCGCACTGAACGTGATGTACCACCTCACCGACGACTGGAACCTGTACGCCAACACCGAAGGTTCGTTCGGCAGCGTGCAGTACAGCCAGATGCCCAACCGGGTCAGCAGTGGCGAGGTGAAACCGGAGAAGGCGCGCACCTGGGAAGTCGGCACCCGCTACGACAATGGCGACCTGCAGGCAGAGATCGGCGCGTTCCTGATCAATTTCGACAACCAGTACGAAAGCAACCAGACCAACGACTCGGTGATCGCCCGTGGCGAAACCCGCCACCAGGGCATCGAGACCAGCGTGCGCTACGCCCTCGACGGCCTGAGCCCGGCCCTGGCCGGTTTCGATGTGCATGCCGGCTACGCCTTCGTCGACGCCACCATTCGTGAAGACGGTCCGAACAAGGGCAACCAGGTGCCGTTCTCGTCGCGCCACAAGGGCACGCTGGGCATCGGCTATACCGAAGGCCCGTGGCAGTTGAACCTGGACAGCAGCTTCCAGAGCAGCCAGTACGCCGACAACGCCAACACCGGCAGCGAGAGCGCCGACGGCAGCACCGGGCGCATCCCCGGCTACATGCTGGTCAGCACCCGCGCCGGCTATGACTTCGGGCCTGCGCTTTCGAACCTGAAGGTAGCGGTGGGGGTGAAGAACCTGTTCAACCGCGAGTACTACACCCGCTCGTTCGATGACAACAACAAGGGCAAGTACGTGGGAGAGCCGCGCACGCTTTACGTGCAGACGTCCGTGGCGTTCTAGGTTGCCCGGGCCCGTGTTGCCCAGCGCCGGCGGGCCGGCGCTGGGCAAACCATGATCAGGCCAACGCTTTCTCGATCGCCTGCACCACGGTCGGATCGTCTGGCGCGGTACGCGGGGCAAAACGTGCCAGCACCCGGCCATCCTTGCCGACCAGGAACTTCTCGAAGTTCCAGGTGATGTCGCCGGGGAACTCGGCGCCTTCGCCCGCCAGCAGGCGATACAGCGAATGACGTTGCGCGCCGTTGACCTCGAGCTTGGCCCCCAGCGGGAAGCTCACGCCGTAGTTGAGGCTGCAGAAGTCCTGGATTTCCTTGTCGCTACCAGGCTCCTGGCCTGCGAACTGGTTGCACGGCAGGCCGAGCACGTTGAAGCCCTGGCCCTTGTACTGCTGGTGCAGCTTTTCCAGCGAAGCGTATTGCGGCGTCAGGCCGCACTTGGAGGCGACATTGACCACCAGCACCACCTGGCCCTTGAACGGTGCAAGGGGCAGGTCCTCGCCGTTCAGCGCCTTCAACGTCAGGTCGTGAAATGCACTCATGATGAAATCCCCTCTCAGGTTCCGATTGCCGCAGGGGCGAATCCCGCCCACGAAAAAGGCGCGCGGCCAAACCGTCCACCCTCCCGAGGAGGGCAAGTCCGGCTTGCCCGAGCGCCTGGCGACTCTCTGAGCTTAGCGCAGAAAATCAGTGGTGATGGCCACCTTCACCGTGGATGTGACGGTGAGCGATTTCTTCTTCGCTGGCGTCACGCACGTCGACAACCTTGACCTTGAAGTTCAGGCGCTGGCCAGCCAGCGGGTGGTTGCCGTCGACGGTCACGTCGTCGCCGTCGATGTCGCGGATGGTGACGATCTGCATCTGGCCGTCCGGCGCCGAGGCGTGGAACTGCATGCCGACTTCCAGTTGGTCGACGCCTTCGAACATCTTGCTGCTCAGGGTGCTGACCAGCTCGGCGGAGTACTCGCCGTAGGCTTCTTCGGGTTCGATGGCAACGGTCAGCTCCTCACCAGCCTGCTTGCCTTCCAGGGCTTTTTCCAGGCCCGGGATGATGTTGCCGGCACCGTGCAGGTAGACCAGCGGCGCACCACCGGCGGAGCTGTCGATGACCTCACCTGCGTCGTTGGTGAGGGTATAGTCGATGGAGACAGCCTTGTTGGCGGCGATCAGCATGGGGCAAGACCTTTTGCAAAAGAATATAGAACGAACAAGTGTAACCAACGCATCGGCCGATTGCGAACCCGGCGCGGACCAACAGCAGCCCATCAGTCGGATCACCGGCTTCCACCTCGACGAAGAGCGGCACTGGGTGGTCGAGCTGTCCTGCGGCCACACCCAGCATCTGCGCCACCAGCCGCCGTGGCAGGCCCGGCCCTGGGTGCTCGATGCCAACGAACGCGCCCGGCGCATCGGCCAGGTATTCGCCTGCGGCTGGTGCGCTCAAGGTGCCGTTAGCGCTACCCTTGGCCGCTGAACTCCTTGCACCGCTTATTCCGAGAAGCACGCATGCAGACATTTTTCATCGCGCCGACCGACTTCGGTGTCGGCCTGACCTCCATCAGCCTGGGCCTGGTGCGCACCCTGGAGCGCGCCGGGCTGAAAGTCGGCTTCTTCAAGCCGATCGCCCAGCCGCACCCCGGCGACACCGGCCCGGAGCGCTCCAGCGAACTGGTCGCCCGCACCCATGGCATCAAGCCGCCGACGCCCCTGAGCCTGGGCCATGTCGAACGCATGCTCGGTGACGGCCAGCTCGACGAACTGCTCGAACAGATCATCCGCCTGTACCAGCAGGCCTGCGTCGGCAAGGACGTGGTGGTGGTCGAGGGCATGGTGCCGACCCGTCACGCCAGCTATGCCGCCCGGGTCAACCTGCACCTGGCCAAGAGCCTGGACGCCGAGGTGATCCTGGTGTCGGCGCCGGAAAACGAGGTGCTCAGCGAGCTGTCCGGCCGCGTCGAACTGCAGGCCCAGCTGTTCGGCGGCCCGCGCGACCCGAAGGTGCTGGGGGTGATCCTCAACAAGGTGCGCACCGACGAAAGCATGGCCGATTTCGCCACACGCCTGCGCGAGCACTCGCCGCTGCTGCGCGGCAACGACTTCCGCCTGCTCGGCTGCATCCCCTACCAGGCCGAGCTCAACGCCCCGCGCACCCGCGACGTGGCCGAGCTGCTCGGCGCCCAGGTGCTCAACCCCGGCGACTATGACCAGCGGCGCATGAGCAAGATCATCATCTGCGCGCGCACCGTCGCCAACACCGTGCCGCTGCTGACCTCCGGCACCCTGGTGGTGACGCCGGGCGACCGCGACGACATCATCCTCGCCGTGTGCATGGCGGCGATCAACGGCGTGCCCCTGGCCGGCCTGCTGCTGACCAGCGACAGCAAGCCCGACCCGCGCATCCTCGAGTTGTGCCGCGGCGCCCTGCAGGCCGGCCTGCCGATCCTGTCGGTGAGCACCGGCTCCTACGACACCGCCAACCAGCTCAACTCGCTGAACCGCGAGATCCCGGTGGACGACCGCGAGCGCGCCGAGTTCATCACCGACTTCGTCGCCAGCCACCTGGACGCCGCCTGGCTGCACCAGCGCTGCGGCACGCCACGCGAGCTGCGCCTGTCACCGGCGGTGTTCCGCTACCAGTTGATCCAGCGCGCCCAGCAGGCCAACAAGCGCATCGTTTTGCCCGAGGGCGCCGAGCCCTTGCTGGTGCAGGCTGCGGCCTTGTGCCAGGCCCGGGGCATCGCCCGTTGCGTGCTGCTGGCCAAGCCCGAGGAAGTGCAGGCCGTGGCCCGCGCCCAGGGCATCAGCCTGCCGCCGGACCTGGAGGTGCTCGACCCCGAGGTGATCCGTGGCCGCTATGTCGAGCCCATGGTGAACCTGCGCAAGAGCAAGAACCTCAACGCGCCGATGGCCGAGCAGCAACTGGAAGACCCGGTGGTGATCGGTACCATGATGCTGGCACTCGGTGAAGTCGACGGCCTGGTCTCGGGCCTGGTGCATTCCACCGCCAACACCATCCGGCCGGCCTTGCAGCTGATCAAGACCGCGCCAGGCAGCAGCCTGGTGTCCTCGGTGTTCTTCATGCTGTTCCCCGACCAGGTGCTGGTCTATGGCGACTGCGTGATGAACCCGCACCCCAGCGCCGCCGAGCTGGCCGAGATCGCCCGGCAGAGCGCCGAGTCGGCCGAATCGTTCGGCATCGCGCCACGGGTGGCGATGCTCAGCTACTCCAGCGACTCGGCGGCCAGCGACGAAGAGGTGGAGAAGGTCCGCGAGGCCACGCGCCTGGCGCAGCAGGCCGAGCACGACCTGCTGATCGACGGCCCGTTGCAGTACGACGCCGCCGCCAACCCCGAGATCGCCCGCCAGCTGGCGCCCGCCAGCCCGGTGGCCGGGCGGGCCACAGTGTTCGTGTTCCCCGACCTGAACACCGGCAACACCACGCACAAGGCGGTGCAGCGCAGCGCCGACTGCGTCAGCCTCGGGCCGATGCTGCAAGGGCTACGCAAGCCGGTCAACGACCTGCCGCGCGGGGCGCAGGTGGACGACATCGTGCACACCATCGCCTTGACCGCGATCCAGGCCAGCACCGTGCGCTGAACGGCAAAGGGCCGCCATGCGGCCCCAGGCTCACGGGAGCGGCCAAACCTGGCCCTGACCGAATGAAGGCATGCCGCGACCCCGATCATTCATTTGAATTTCGGATCAATGGCAAAGAAAAACAAACTTCTCAAATAAGCCCCGGGCGCGGATGCTGTGACGATCACGCTCGTATCCTGGAGAACAACAATGAACGAAGTCGTCATCGTCGCCGCCACCCGCACTGCCATCGGCAGCTTCCAGGGGGCCCTGGCCAACGTGTCCGCCGTGGAACTGGGCGCCGCGGTGATCCGCCAGCTGCTGGCCCAGACCCAGCTGGACCCGGCCCAGGTCGACGAAGTGATCCTCGGCCAGGTGCTCACCGCCGGCGCCGGGCAGAACCCCGCCCGCCAGGCCGCCGTCAAGGCCGGCCTGCCTTACGAAGTACCTGCCCTGACCCTGAACAAGGTCTGCGGCTCGGGCCTCAAGGCCCTGCACCTGGCCGCCCAGGCCATCCGCTGCGGCGACGCCGAGGTGGTGATCGCCGGTGGCCAGGAGAGCATGAGCCTGGCGCCCTATGTGATGCCCTCGGCACGCACTGGCCAGCGCATGGGCCACGGCCAGTTGGTCGACAGCATGATCAGCGACGGCCTGTGGGATGCCTTCAACGATTACCACATGGGCATCACCGCCGAGAACCTGGTGGACAAGTACGGCCTGACCCGCGAGCAGCAGGACGCCTTCGCCGCCGAGTCGCAGCGCAAGGCCGTGGCCGCCATCGAGGCCGGCCGCTTCAAGGACGAGATCACCCCGATCCACATCCCGCAGAAAAAAGGCGAGCCGCTGGTGTTCGACACCGACGAGCAGCCACGCCCCGGCACCACCGCCGAGTCCCTGGGCAAACTGCGCGCCGCGTTCAAGAAGGACGGCAGTGTCACCGCCGGCAACGCCTCCAGCCTCAACGACGGCGCCGCCGCCGTGCTGCTGATGAGCGCCAGCAAGGCCAAGGCCCTGGGCCTGCCGGTGCTGGCGAAGATCGCGGCCTACGCCAGCGCGGGCGTGGACCCGGCGATCATGGGCATCGGCCCGGTGTCGGCAACCCAGCGCTGCCTGGACAAGGCCGGCTGGCAGCTTACCGACCTGGACCTGATCGAAGCCAACGAGGCCTTCGCCGCCCAAGCGCTGGCGGTTGGCAAGCAGCTGGAATGGGATGCGGCGAAGGTCAACGTCAATGGCGGCGCCATTGCCCTGGGCCACCCGATCGGCGCGTCGGGCTGCCGGGTGCTGGTGACCCTGCTGCACGAGATGATCAAGCGCGATGCGAAGAAAGGGTTGGCGACGCTATGCATCGGCGGCGGCCAAGGCGTGGCCCTGGCAATCGAACGCTGACCTGACGGCTTTTGGGGCTGCTTTGCAGCCCATCGTCGGCAAGCCGACTCCCACCCCGTTCGCACTGCCCAATAGCCATGCGCTGTTTCGGTGGGAGCCGGCCCGCTGGCGATGGACCGCAGAAGCGGCCCCGAAGACCTGTTGCCCACCCTGAACAATCGCCATCCACAAGCACTAGTTGTAATTAATAGTGCAGCTTTAAAGAGCTCATAAAAGAAACAAACATATTCAAATGAACACTTAACGTCTCATCAACTTAACCCCTCACGATAAGCAGCTGCGCCATTAATTCGAATACTCTCACCAGCGCCCCCTACTTTCCGACTGCCACCAAAACAACACTTTGACACTTTCAAGGCGCCCTCTAACCTGTGTCAGGCACTCCCTGAACTGCTTAAGTTCGAGCGCAATCGACCCTATAAATAAATCTGCTAAAGGGATTTGACATGCACGCTCCAGGAGCAATCCCATCGGAAAAAGAAAGTGCCCACGCCTGGCTGACGGAAACCAAGGCGAATGCAAAATCCACTGCGCTGCGCGGCAACATTTTCGCGCAAGACTACAACCGCCAACTGCTCACGGCGACTGGCCAATCCATGCGCAGCGGCGCGGATGCCATCAACCCCTTCTTCAGCCCGGCCAAGGGCACGGCGACCGGCAGCTATGCCAAGGATGCGGACGCCAACGTCAGCCCCGGCAGCGCACCAGTGAGCATCTACGAAGGCCTGCAGACGGCCATCGACATTGCCCGCCGACGCTCCGGCTACAACCCACTGGACCAGCCGACCGACCAGAAGCCGAAGTCCGCCGGTGACCGTGAGCACTTCATCGCCTTCACCCAGCAGATCGCGGAAATCCCGTTCCTTTCCCTGCTGGCAGCGCAAGTCACGCAGATCCAGCAAAAAAGCCATGACGCCAACGCGCTGGTCGACTCATTCGTCAAAGGCTTCATCGGCCTGAAGAACCAGGATGTCGAACAGATCAAACAGTCCCTCAGCAGCCTGGTGAATGCGGCACTGTCCTATTCCGAGCAGACCGAGCGCCAGTCGAACTTCAACCAGAACATCCTGCAAACCGGCGACAGCGGCTCGGTGAACTTCATGCTGTACGCCAGCGAATTCACCATCAAGGCGTCCAGCCACAAGGGCACCATCACCTTCCAATCGTCTTACACCTTGTCCCAGGCGATCTACCAGCTGTCGGTGGAAAGCTGGAACAACGTCAAAGACGTGTTCTCCAAACAGCAGAAGACCGATACCCAGCAATGGCTCGGCGATACCACCACGCAAGTGCGCGAAGGCTCAAAACTGCGGGCGATCTGTCTGGTCAGCTGAGACCTTCGCCCAGGCCCGACGGGTTCTCCTGTCGGGCCTTTTCAGCATCAGTGCGCGCCCTCGCAGCTCAGAAGCGCTCGTCGCGCAGCGCCGGCAAGGTGATGTCGCGCACATAGCTGGCCGACGACAGATTCAGCATCATCCGGCACACCTGCACCACATCGTGCAGCGGGATCAGCGAGCCCTCGCCCCGCCGTTCGGCCTCGGCCAGCGGCACGTCCAGGCCATCCTCGGTGTTCAGGTAACCCAGGTTCAGGCAACTCACCCCCAGGCCCTGTTCGCGGAAACCTTCGCGCAAGCTTTCGGCGATGCCGCGCAAGCCGAACTTGCTGGCGCCGAAGGTCACCTCCGGGCGACCACTGCCCGGCAGGCCGGAGGTGGAGCCGGTGAGGATGATCCGTGGTCGGGCACTCTGCAGCAGCAGCGGCAGCAGGCGCTTGATCAGCAGCAGCGGCGCGGTGATGTTGGTGTCGACCATGCGCTCGATCTGCGCCTCGTCATCATCGAGGAAGCTGTAGCCTTCCTCGAAGGCCCGCGCCTCCCAGATGCCGACGTTGTACACCAGCACGTCCAGCCCACCGTCGGCCACCGCCTCATGGATGATCGCCGCGGCCTGGCGCGGCTGGCCGAGGTCGGCCTCGATCCACTGCGCCGCGCCCGGCAACGCCACCGGCCTGCTGCGCGACACACCGATCAGCGTATCGCCATGCCCACCCAGGCCCTGCACCAGCGCCTGGCCCAATCCCTTGCTTGCACCGACCACCAGAATTCTCATCGAATCACTCCCTATGGACTGCGCCGGATAGTACCCTGCCTGCCCCAGTAATCCAGTCGGAAATGCCAGGCCGCCCGTGGACAGAGCGCAACTCGAGCAAAACCAGATCCCCCTGTACTTCATCGCCGTAGCGCTGGCCGCCGTGCTCGGCCTGCTCGCACCCGGCGCCGCCGGCGCGCTCGAAGCGCTGGTGACCCCGGCCATTGCCGTGCTGATGTACGCGATGTTCCTGCAGATCCCGTTCCTCGACCTGCGCGCGGGGCTTGGCAATCGGCGCTTCATGGGCGCGCTGCTGCTGGCCAACTTCGTGCTGGTGCCGCTGCTGGTCTGGGCCGGCACACGCGGGCTGGCCGAGCACCCCGCCGTGCTGGTCGGCGCCCTGCTGGTGCTGCTGACGCCGTGCATCGACTATGTGGTGGTGTTCACCCACCTCGGCAAGGGCGACGCGCGCCTGACCCTGGCCGCCACGCCCGTGCTGCTACTGGTGCAACTGGCGCTGCTGCCGCTGTACCTGGCGTTGATGCTCGGCGGCGCCGGCCATGTGGAGATTTCCGTGGCGCCATTTGTCGAAGCCTTCGTGCTGCTGATCGTGCTGCCACTGCTGCTGGCCGTCGCCACCAGCGCCGGGGCGCGGCGCTCTGCGCTGGTTTCGAAGTGGAACGATGCCTGGGCCTGGCTGCCGGTGCCGGCCATGGCCCTGGTGCTGATCGCGGTGATCGGCTCGCAGATCGGCGTGGTCGCCAGCCGGCTGGACGACCTGCTGCCGGTAGTGCCGGTGTATGTCGGCTTCGCTTTGCTGGCGCCGCTGCTCGGATGGTTTGCGGCGCGGCTGTTCAAGTTGTCCACAGGCGAGGCCCGGGCGGTGACCTTCAGCGCCGCCACGCGTAATTCGTTGGTGGTGCTGCCGCTGGCGTTGGCGCTGCCTGAGTCGATCCGGGCGTTGGCGGCAGCGGCGGTTATTACCCAGACGCTGGTGGAGTTGGTCAGCGAGCTGGTCTACGTTCGTGTTGTGCCGAGTTTGGTACGAGCCGATCATTCAAGCTGATGTCGTCGGGGCCGCTTCGCGCCCCTTTCGCCGGCAAGCCGGCTCCCACCCCGACCGCTCTGCTCTCAAGCCAAGTGCCATCCCTGTGGGAGCCGGCTTGCCGGCGAATGGGGCGCGGAGCGGCCCCACAATGCTCAGCCCAGTCGCACCCGCCACTGACCGTAATGGCTGAAACGCACATTGGCCAGGGGCTGCACATCTATGCGGTGGAAGGATTGCAGAGGCGCGCCCAGCGCATGCAGCATTGCGGCGCGGATGACGAAGGGGTGGGTCACGGCGATCCATTCACCCTCGCCCAGGGCGCTGTCCATCCAGTGGGCAACACGCTCGCACAGCGCGGCCAGCGATTCGCCGCCGTGAGGCGTGGCATGGGGGTCGCTCAGCCACGCCTGCAACGCGGCCTCATCCAGTTGCTTGAGCGGCTGACCTTTCCAGGTGCCCAGGTCGCAGTCGCGCAGCCCCTCATCAACCGTCGCCCTCAGGCCCTCGGCCGTCTGCCGGGCGCGCAGCTCCGGTGCGCTGAGGTAGCGCACCGCCGGTTCAGGCACAAGCGAGGGCAACTCCAGCAACGGCTCACTATCCAGAGCGAAACGCCCCACCCTTTGCGCCGCGGTGCGGGCGTGGCAGATCAGGGTGAGGTGGATGAGCTTCATGGCAGGGCTTCGGCAGGGATGTCCGGGCACTCTAGCCGAAGTCCGGGGAACATGCGCGGGCCCAATCGCGGGGCAAGCCCGCTCCCACAACGCCGGAATGAACCTACGTGGGAGCGGGCTTGCCCCGCGATGGGATCAGGCCGAAGCGCGCAACTCGCGGGCAGCGGCGACCATGTTCACCAAAGCTGCCTCGGTCTCCGGCCAGCCACGGGTCTTCAAGCCGCAATCCGGGTTCACCCACAACCGCTCGGCCGGAATCCGCTGTGCCGCCTTGCACAGTAGCTTGACCATCTCCTCCTTGCTCGGCACCCGCGGCGAGTGGATGTCGTACACCCCCGGGCCGATCTCGTTCGGGTAGGCGAAACGCTCGAACGCCTCCAGCAACTCCATGTCGGAGCGCGAGGTTTCGATGGTGATCACATCCGCATCCATCGCCGCGATCGACTCGATCACATCGTTGAACTCGCTGTAGCACATATGGGTGTGGATCTGCGTCTCGTCCCGCACGCCCGAGGCACACAGGCGGAACGCCTCGGTGGCCCATTCCAGGTAGCGCGGCCAGGCGCTGCGGCGCAGCGGCAGGCCCTCGCGGAAAGCGGCCTCGTCGATCTGCACGATCTTGATGCCGGCGGCTTCCAGATCGACCACTTCGTCACGAATGGCCAGCGCCAGCTGGCGTGCCTGCACCTCGCGGCTCACGTCCTCGCGCGGGAACGACCACATCAGCATGGTCACCGGGCCGGTCAGCATGCCCTTCATCACCTTGCGGGTCAGGCCCTGGGCGTACGTGATCCAGTCCACGGTCATCGCCTTCGGGCGGCTCAGGTCACCGAAGATCACCGCTGGCTTCACGCAGCGCGAACCGTAGCTCTGCACCCAGCCGAAACGGGTGAACACGTAGCCGTCCAGCTGTTCGGCGAAGTACTCGACCATGTCGTTGCGCTCGGCCTCGCCGTGCACCAGTACGTCCAGGCCGAGGTTCTCCTGGATCTGCACCGCATGACGGATCTCGCTGTGCATGGCCTCGATGTAGTCGGCCTCGGTCAGCTTGCCCTGCTTGAACGCCTGGCGCGCCAGGCGGATGGCCGCGGTCTGCGGGAACGAACCGATGGTGGTGGTCGGAAACGCCGGCAGGTTGAGCCCGGCGCGCTGCTTGGCGATGCGCTGCTCGAAAGCGGTGGTGCGCTGGCTGTCGGTTGGCTTGATCGCGGCGACTCGGGCCTGCACCGCCGGCTTGTGAATCCGTGGCGAGGTGGCGCGGCTGCGCTGCACGGCGCGGCTCTGCGCCAGCGCCGCCAGTACCTCGTCGGCTTCGGGCTGGTTCAGTGCCTTGGCCAGCAACGTCACTTCGCGGCACTTCTGCACGGCGAACGCCAGCCAGCTTTTCAGTTCGTCATCGAGCTGGTCTTCACGGTCCAGGTCCACTGGGCTGTGCAGCAGCGAGCACGACGGCGCCACCCACAGGCGATCACCCAGGCGCTCATGGGCATGGCGCAACACCTCCAGCGCCTTGTCCAGGTCGCAGCGCCAGACATTGCGGCCGTTGACCACGCCCAGCGACAGCACCTTGTAGGCCGGCAGGCGGTCGAGGATGGTCGGGTACTGGTCCGGGGCACGCACCAGGTCGATGTGCAGGCCATCGACCGGCAGGTTGGCGGCCAGGCCGAGATTGTCTTCGAGGCCGCCGAAGTAGGTGGCGATCAGTTTTTTCAGCGGCGCGCGCTGGAGGATGTTGTAGACCCGCTCGTAGGCGTTCTTCCAGTCCTGCGGCAGGTCGAGGGCGAGGATCGGCTCGTCGATCTGCACCCACTCCACGCCCTGCACCGCCAGGCGGTTGAAGATCTGGTCATACAGCGGCAGCAGGCGGTCGAGCAGGTCGAGCTTGTCGAAGTCGGCGCCCTTGGCCTTGCCCAGCCACAGGTAGGTCAACGGGCCGATCACCACCGGCTTGACCGCATGGCCCAGGGCCCTGGCCTCCTCGACCTCCTCGAACAGCTGCTCCCAGCTCAGGGCGAATTGCTGGTCGGCGCTGAACTCGGGGACCAGGTAGTGGTAGTTGGTGTCGAACCACTTGGTCATCTCCTGGGCGTGGGCACCACCGCAGCAGCTATCGCTTCGGTCCGTCGCCACGGCGCCTCGGGCCATGGCGAACAGGGTCTGCAGGGTCGGCTTGGCACCGTCCTTGGCACGGAAGCGTTCGGGGATCACGCCAAAGGTCAGCGAGTGGGTCAGCACCTGGTCGTACCAGGCGAAGTCGCCGACCGGCAGCAGGTCGATGCCGGCATCCTTCTGCACCTGCCAGTGGGCGGCACGCAGCTCACGGCCCACGGCGCGCAAGCCGGCTTCGTTCAGCTCGCCCTTCCAGAACGCTTCCTGGGCTTTCTTCAACTCACGGTCGCGGCCGATACGTGGGAAACCCAGGTTGTGTGCCAGTGCCATGTCGTGGTCCCTCGATCTTTTTAAAATGAATGAGGGAGATTCTGGGCTGCGGTTTAATGTGAGACAAACTCATTAAATTTGAGATGAACTCAAGATTTGTTCATAGTGCCAATTCCTGTGATGAGCCATTACAGCCATCGAAGTTGTTGCAGGCTTCGTGGGAGCGGGCTTGCCCCGCGATGACGTCGCCCCAGGTGACCCAAATGTCTCAATCAACACACTCACCCGCGCAATCAGACATGCCAACGCCGCCCACCTGTCGCACACTGCCACCCTGCCCCAACCCGGTAGCCCACACCCCATGAGCCTGCTGAAAACGACCCTGGACGCCAACGCCTTCGCCTGTATCCTGGAGTTCGTGCCCAAGCCCAGCGCCGAGCGTTTCGCCACCCTCGACACCCTCATGGCCCGCACCCAGCTGTGCGGCTGGCCGCTGACCGTGGCCATCGGCGACCGCGTCGGCAGCGCCCTGGACATGTCGCCGCTGGACGCCTTCAACAGCCTGGCCGAGCCCGTCCCCGCCCTGCTGCACTTCTCAGGCAAGGACCGCGAACGTCGCGAACTGCTGGCGCAATTGCAACGCATGGACGCCGCCGGCCTCGACCAGCTCCTGCTGCTCACCGGCGACCGTCTGCCCGGCCACGTCCCGGGCGAGCGCCCGGTGCGCTACCTCGAATCCGTCGCCGCCCTGCAGATCGTCCGCCAGGCCCGCCCGCACTGGCTGCTGGCCGCCGCGCTCAACCCGTTCAAGTACCAGGAGGCCGAAGGCGGCGCGCAGTACTGCAAGGCTGAAAAGAAACTCGCCGCCGGAGCCGACCTGTTCATCCTGCAACTGGGTTTCGATATCGATAAGCATCAGGAAGCCTTCGACTGGATGCAGCGCCAACCCCGCCCCAAGCCGCTGATGGCCTGCATCATGGCGCTCACCGAGGGCCGTGCCGGGATGCTCGAGCATGTTGCCGGGGTGACCGTCACGCCATCGATGCGCGCACTGCTGGCCGCCGAGGCTGCGGTTTCCAAGACCTACGCCAAGCAGCGCGCCAACCAGCGCCTGGCCTTGCAGGTGATCGGCCTGAAGTTGATGGGCTATGCCGGGGTGCACTTGTCCGGTATCCACGAGGTGGCGCAGTTCGAGGCGCTGGAGCAGGCCATCAGCGCACTGCAACCGCAGTTCACCTCACTGGAAGACTGGACCCCGGCCTGGGAAGCGGCCTGGCAGGAAGCGGACCTTGAGCCGGCCACCTTCCATCCACCCGGGCACGCCTGGCGCCTCGGGCAACGGCAGATCACCGCCTCCAACAAGGAAAAGGTTCGCTATCACCTGCTGTCGGCGATGCACCACCAGCTGTTCAGCCGCACCACCGCCTTGAGCAAGGCCTTCGGCTGGGCCGTGACCCGGCCACTGTGGGCCAACCCCACGGCGGCGCAGTGGCTGCACCAGCTGGAGCGGCGTATCAAACGGCCGATGGTGGGCTGCGATACCTGTGGCAGTTGCCGGCTGGAGGACACGCTGTATATCTGCCCCGAGACCTGCCCCAAGGGGCTGGCAAACGGGCCGTGCGGCGGCACCCGCCTGGACCGTTGCGAGTTTGGCGATCGGGAATGCGTGCACAGCGCCAAGTATCGGCTGGCGGTGAGCGTGGGCAGGACCGAGGTGCTGCGTGAGCGGCTGATTCCCTGTGTGCAGGTGGAGAACCGGCAGCGTAGTTCGTGGCCGGGGTGGTTCGAAGCGGCCACCTCGAGATCGCCCTCCCGGCAGCCCGACGTCGCTGCGGAGTTCAACGAGTAATACGCCTATAGCCATGCGCATTGTCCGTCGGAAAAGTCACTGACCGAGCAGCAAACGAAGTACTGGCATTCCTCGCCCGCTCCCGGCTCGAACCCTGCGTTTTACCCAAGGTATACTCCCGGCCCGTCGCGCCCAGAGTGGCGCGCGTAGCCTTCATGCGCAGGATGCCTTATGTCAGTTCAGCAACACGTTACCGCCGCCGATACCCTCCTCACCGCCACACCCGAACCGCTCAGCCGCGCCGTTGAACAGGTGCGGCAGGCCGAGGCCAGCCTGCACCAGCGCCGGCGCCAGGTCACCCTGGCATTCATGGGCGTGCAAGCCGCCTACTGCGCCTATCTGATGCTCAAGTGGATCTGGCAGGGCCATTACATCGGCGGGCCGATCTATGCCGTGTTGCTCTGGTGCCTGTTGTGGCTGCTGTACTACCCGGTGTCGGTACTGTGGTACCCCCGCCAACGCGCGCTGGACAAGGCCTGGCGCACACTCGATGCGGCGCGCATGGAGCATGGCAAGGCATTCCTGGCCAGCCAGGCCCTGGGGCCATACCGCTGGGTGTGCCGCGGCGGGCGCATGCTGGCGGTGTTCCCCGACAGCCACGCGCTGTATGTGCTGGCCCCGGAAACCGGCGAGTGCCACGCATTGATGGATGCGCCACGGGTGGTCAAGCAAGTGCGCGTGGACGAACAGGCTGTCACCCGCAGCACTACCAAGACCACCACCAAGCACGGCTGGCGCAACGTCTACGCGTTCAACAACCATTTCGGCATGATCGGCGGCGGCAAGTCCCGCTCCACTTCGACCACCACCCACGACACCGTGCGCACCTTCACCCTGCACGTGCAGTTGCAGAGCGCTGGCCAGCATCCCTACTGGCTTCAGCTGCCCTTTGCCGCCGACTGGCAAGAGGCGCGCAACTGGCAGTTGCTCATCGAGCAAGCGACCGGGCGCTGAGCGTGCCTATGCCGCCCCACCTGCCGGGGCGGCCTTGTGCCGCGCCTGATGGCATTGGCAGAGCGTCATGCCCGGCTGCCGCGCCAACACCACGATGACCGTCCGCCGACGCAGCGATGATGAACCGCCGCTCAAAGGCCACGGCAGATCGATGCCGTTGAAACTTTTTAACAATCATTAGCAAGGTTCATAAAGTTGGCCAACTGCCGCGATTGCTACGGTGCGCACCCATTCGAAGCTCCGCCACTTGGGCCTCCCGCCCCAAGCGGACGCACCTTGGAGACACCCCGCAGCCGAGCAGCCACTTTCGCGGCATGGTCGCATCTGTCGGGGTGATATAGAACGGCTACCTGAGCGTCGCGTATGAAGAGTATTGCTCCTGTAGGCTTTTCACTGCAGGGCAGAGCAAAAGCTCGGCATCGTGTGATCGCCCGCTGATTCATCTGCATCTCAAAAGAATGTATAAAGCGTCAGCGCCCTGCGACCCCGACGTCCGCACAAGGAAACCCCCTCCATGCTTCGGCTCACCCTGCCGGCCCTGCTCCTGGCTGTAGCCGGCTGTGCCACCAAGCCGCCCGCCAACCCCGACAACCTCTGCGAGATCTTCCGCGAGAAGCCGAAGTGGCACGAGGCGGCGTTGAAGATGCAGGCGCGCTGGGGCGCCCCGGTGCAGGTGCCGATGGCGATGATGTACCAGGAGTCCTCGTTCAAGCACGACGCCCTGCCGCCGCGCTATTACTTCCTCGGCTTCATCCCCTGGGGCCGGGTGAGCACCGCCTACGGCTACGCCCAGGCCAAGGACGAGACCTGGGCCGACTACAAGCGCGAAGCCGGCGGCTGGGGCGCCGCCCGTGACGACTTCGCCGACGCCCTCGACTTCATGGGCTGGTACATGCAGAAGAGCCAACGGGTGAATGGCACGTCCAAGTGGGACGCCTATGGCCAGTACCTGAATTACCACGAAGGCTGGGGTGGCTACCGCAACCGCAGCTACGATGCCAAGCCGTGGCTGAAGAACGTGTCGCAGAAGGTGCAGGCGCGGGCGTCGGTGTTTGGGGCGCAATATCGGAGTTGTGAGCAGGAACTGGCTCGGGGTGGGTGGTTCTGGTAGACGCTGATTCGGGGGTGATGAAGCACCGGGCAAGCGATGCGTTGCCGACCGGGCACGCTCTTGCAAGACGCGATGGTTCAAGTGAAGTCTGCTCAGGACACACCCCGCAATAGGGCCGCAAAGCGGCCCCGATGATGCGCAGCATCAGCCTGTAGAAACACCCTCTTCTTTCATCACCTCCAGCTTGCCGAACTGCTCACTGGCCAAGCGGCTGATGATCCGGATCGCCTGGTGAATGCCCGCCGTGTTGCGGAAGCTCAGTTGCGGGTTGTGCTCGCACTCGAGCACCTCGTCATGCTGGACCAGCGCCTCGCCTAGCAGTTCGAGGGTCCAGACGTAGCTTTGCAGGGTAGACATGCGGTCACGGTCAGTCATGGGACACCTCGCGGTTGGCGCGTTCGGCGAGGGATTGGCTGTCGATCGGGTAGAAGGCTGGGGATGGGGTGGCCGCACGGGTTGGGCGGCGGAGAGCGGATGCGAGGATCCTGTACAGATTTGCGAAATGCATGCATGAGGTCCTTTTCGGTTGAAGCACCACACCATCGTCGCCAAACGAATAGGGTGGCAGCTGTACGCAGGTTGGCGAACCGAGGAAAAGGAACCCGGCAGACCCGAAGGTCTCCCACGCACAGCCGCCATTACACGGAACTGCGGACACAAAAAAAGCGCCTGCAATCGTGGTCGGGGCGCCGTTGCGCCTTTTTCGGTCGGGTCGCCAAACCCGGTCGCGGAAATGGCCGCGACGGAGGGAATTTATTCCTTGGGAGCTGCTAATGCAAGCTCAGGACGGTCGGGAAAAGGCAATGGAGGCTGCGAGAAATTGCCTACATCGTAGAGAATGGGTGGTGGGCTTGTAAAAGTGCTACACGCAGACATGGCTCCCTTGGTTAAGTTGGACTGTCAAAGTGGCAATTAGCTACTATTGGGTATACCCGCGAATTGGCATTCTTCGGATCGTTACTCCAGTATTCTCAAGCCACTTGCTTGCGATTGAGGGTGTCCATTCGATCTGAGCCACACGTACCTGCTAGCCACTAGGGCTGACAAGGATAGTTTCATGCAAAGCGACAAAAACGACCCTCATGGTTTCTATGCAGTTCTGGGCGTGAGCCCCGCCGCCACAGATGACCAGATCAAGGCAGCATATCGCAGGCGTGCAATGGACCTACACCCTGACCGTAACGCCGCGAAAGACACCACTAAGCAATTTCAATTTTTGAATGAGGCTTATGCAGTGCTCTCAGACCCGGAATTGAGAGCCGAATACGATAGAAGAGAGCCCGCCAGTACAAGCGCCGAACCAACCGCGTCTGCGATTCCGGATCCTATCAGCTGTACGATCTGCGCAAAGGTTTCAGCCCAGCCTAGGGTAGTAGTTTTCCGCTCCGTGAAAAGCTTCCTTTTGGTCACTCTGCGGAAGCCTATAGCTGGTGTCTACTGTAGTGACTGTGCTCAAAAGCAGTCCTTGAAAGCGTCTGCAATCACCTGGCTGCTGGGTTGGTGGGGCTTTCCGTGGGGGCCGATCTATACGCTACAGGCGCTAGTGACGAACATGTTCGGAGGTACCCAGCCACCTCTTGAGAATGCCCGGATGCTGGGCTACCAGGCTTACTATTTCTATGCGACCGGTCGGCCCGACTTGGCACAGTCACTTGCTCAAAGCGCGATGACGTACTGCAAGAAAATACCAAGCGAATCCAGCCCTGGAGGGGTATCAGTAAAAGAGAAAGAGAGCCTGACCGGCAACCTCGAATTGTTCATGCGGGAGCTAGGAGGCCTCACCGAGGCCAAGCAGCTAAAAAGCAGCTGGGGGCTGATCCATAAGCGCTTCTTCATCCATTTGGGTGCAATCGTCGCAGTAGGTTTAGGGATTGCTATTGCTGTAATCAATGCACCTGCATCTCGTTACACACCGCCGCTAGGACCAATGCCCTACTCGGCTCAACCTATTGCAACACAATCACCAATCAACCCTAACGGAAAAACTGCTCAGAGTAGCCCTGCCACAGCGTCACCAGCGGCAGTCACCAAACAGGTCTATGTCAGACCTAAAGCAACTCCGAATGGCCGTCCATGGCCAAAAAACGCAGGTTATCTGGCAGGCGAGCCTCAAACCCACACGTCCGGTCATTCAGAAGTAACAATCGACAATACGCGGAACAGTTCGGATGTCTTTTTGAAGCTCGTGGCGCTACAAGGGACCGTGGCTCGTCCGGCACGGCAGGTATTCATCCCAGCGCACAGTCAGTTCACGATGAAAAACCTCACGCAAGGCCGCTATGACGTTCGCTACCGAGACCTCAAATCCGGTGGATTATCTCGATCAGAACCCATGCAATTAACTGAAAAGACTACGTATCGCGGTACTGAGTACGCGGTGATCACACTCACCCTCTATAAAGTAGCGAATGGGAACGCAACAACCTACGCACTTTCTGAGGATGAGTTTTAGCTCAAGGTTTGGATTGTGTCCCAGGAAGTGGTGTAACTCATCATGGCTCTGGCCACTGAGTTTGCCGTTTAGTTGATCACGGCCGACAGCTTGGCCTGTGGATTATCGCTGACCGCTTCGAAGGCCTCCAACTGCATGTAGCGTCTTTGCAGGCACCACTCGTCGTTCTGCTCCAGCAGCATCGCGCCTACCAGCCGTGTGATGGCCGGATCGTTGGGAAAAATCCCCACGACATCGGTGCGGCGTTTGATTTCAGCGTTAAGCCGTTCAAGCGGGTTGGTGCTGTGTAACTGCTGTCGGTGCGCTTTTGGAAACGCCATGTGAGCCAGCACTTCATCCTCGCAGCCGTCCATGAGTGTCGCGATCTTGGGGTATTTTTCGCGCAGTTGATCAGCGACCAAACGCCATTGCTGATGGCATTCGGCACGGCTGTCCTGGGCGAAGACCGTGCGCAGCAGCGCCGCTACCATGGTGCGCTGGCCCTTGCCGACATGGGCCATGGCGTTGCGCATGAAGTGCACGCGACAGCGCTGCCAGGTCGCATTGAAGACCTTGGACACAGCTGCTTTCAGGCCTTCGTGGGCGTCGGAGATGACCAGCTTCACGCCCCGTAAGCCACGTCGCATGAGGCTGCGCAGGAAGTCTGTCCAGAACGGCTCGGCCTCCGATGGCCCAACCCGCATGCCCAGGACTTCGCGGCCACCGTCAGTGTTCACGGCCACGGCGATTATTACGGCGACCGAGACGATGCGCCCGGCCTCCCGCACCTTGACGTAGGTGGCATCGATCCAGAGGTAGGGCCAGTCACCTTCAAGTGGCCGATCAAGAAACGCATGAACGCGTTCATCAATCTCGCCTGCCAGCCGTGACACCTGGCTTTTGGAAATGCCGGTCATGCCCATGGCCTTCACCAGCTCATCTACTGAACGCGTTGAAACGCCTTGAATGTAGGCCTCCTGAATGACCGCCGCCATGGCCTTCTCGGCGGTGCGTCGAGGTTCGAGGAAGCCCGGAAAGTAGCTGCCTTGGCGCAACTTGGGGATCTTCAGGTCGACGTCGCCGGCACGGGTTTGCCACAGGCGGTCACGGTAGCCATTGCGGCTGTTTGTCCGGTCTGGGCTTTTGACATCGAAGCCGGCACCGCACAGGCCTTCGACATCGAACTCCATCATGCGCTGGGCAACGAACTGGATCATTTGCTTGAGCAGATCAGCATCTGCCCCTTTCTCAACCAACTCGGTCAATGCGATAGTGGGCTTGGTCATCGTGGTTTCTCTGGTGAAGGTTAAGTCCGCAAACTCAACGTTAGCCAAGAACCACGATGACCATCCTCTTTCGCCCGCAGGGCGCCTTCGGCTGGTTCAGTTACACCACTTCCCGGGACACGATCCAAAAAGGGCCCCCAAAAGGCGACGGATGTATTTTCTCGCTAGGCAGCAGGTAGCTAAGCGAATCGTACGAGTCGATCCGATGCACACGGTCGAGGGAGCACGACTGAAAACACTTAGCTCTTTCTCGAGGCACAAAAAAAGGTTCTTCACGGAATCCCGGGAAAGACAGAAACAAGAACGCCGGTTTGATGGATGATGTTCGTGCGAGCAAACACATCTACAAACCGGCGTTCTTGTGCACGATATTAATACGTTTCTGCCCTTTTGGGAGGGCTTTTCTGTCACCGCGATCCGGCATGACGGCAACGACCTGTTGATCGACCTGATTCCGCAGCCCACCAGATTCCCCACCTGCAGCGGCTGTCATCAGCCCAGCACCGCCATCCACGAATACTGTCAGCGCTCAATCCGTGACCTGCCCATTCTTGGCCGGGCGGTGCGATTGAATGTCGAGCTGCGACGCGTTGGGTGTAGCGCATGTGGCAAGCGAATGGAGTCAGTCCGCTGGCTTGACCGCTATTCGCGGATGACCAGGCGTTTGTCCGAAGCCGTGATCCAGGCTTGCCAAAGACTGCCCACCTTGCACGTCGCGGAGCTGTTTGGTTTGCATTGGGACAGCGTGCGTTTGCTGGAGCGGCGGGCGCTACAGGCCGCACTGGAGAAGCTGCCGAGGGCCCAGCCCAGACGCTTGGTGATGGATGAGTTCGCTCTGTTCAAAGGGCATCGCTACGCCAGCGTGGTGTTGGATGCCGACACTCGCCGGGTGCTGTGGATTGGCGAAGGGCGTAGCCGAGCCGCTGTCAGGCCCTTTTTCGAGGAGCTGGGGCCGGAGGGCTGTGCACGGATCGAAGCAGTGGCAATGGACATGAACACCGCATTTGACTTGGAGGTGCGCCAACATTGCCCTAGGGCACGCGTTGTCTATGACCTGTTTCATGTGGTCGCCAAGTATGGGCGAGAGGTGATTGACCGGGTACGGGTCGATGAGGCCAACCGCCTGCGCCAGGACAAACCCGCGCGCAAGGTGATCAAGCAAGCGCGGTGGCTGCTGCTGCGCAATCCAGAGAACCTCAAGCGAGAAGATCAGCAGGTACATCTGCAGGATCTGCTGGCGGCCAACCAATCGCTGATGACAGTTTACTTGATGAAGGCAGAGCTCAAAGCCCTGTGGTCGCCTACCACCGCTTGGGGGTGGCGATCAGCCTGGAAACAGTGGCTGCGCTTGGCTGCTGAAAGCGAAATACCGGCGCTGAAGCAGTTTGCTAGACGGCTGAAGGGATACTGGCGCGGCATCCTGAGCAGGGTGCGATGGCCCATGCACACCGGGCAGTTGGAAGGCATAAACAACCGGATCAAGGTGATCAAGCGGATGGCTTACGGCTACCGGGACAGCGAATTCTTTTTCATGAAGATCAAGTATGACTTTCCCGGCAATCCGTGAAGAACCCAAAAAAAGGCCTGCATCGCTGCAAGCCTTCTTGATATCTGGTGCCGGAGACAGGAATCGAACCTGCGACCTTCGCGTTACGAGTGCGCTGCTCTACCGACTGAGCTACACCGGCGTGTTGCGCAACGTACCACTGCCGTGTCGGTTACGCAAACCCCTGTTTCACCTCACTTTCATTGCACCGTGCAGCCATTGGGCGCGAGGTCTTCCTCTACCGTGGTCACGCAGGTCCAGCCTGCCTGGGTACGCGCCAGGGTCACGGTCTTGCCCAGCACATTGGCCGGTGCGTCGGCCAGGGTGCAGGCGATGCTGGCGGTGCCGTCGGCGGCCTTGCCGCTGGCGGTGATCGCGCAGTGGGCGGTGGCGGGCTGGCCGCCGAGGCTGGCGACGTCGGGCACGTCCTTGCCGTCGTTCAGGCGCACGTCCATCGGTGTCTTCAGCGCGGAGATTTCCAGCAACGCGGCGGTAGCCTTGGCGTGGGCCTGATGGTTGGTGTACAGGGGGATGGCGATGGTCGCCAGGATGCCGATGATCGCGACGACGATCATCAGTTCGATCAGGGTGATACCTCGTTGCCCTTTCATGAACGGTCTTCCTTCGTGATACGTGGAGGCGCGGCGGGCGCTTTCATCGTGGCGCGCCCCGGCCGGCAGGCGCGCAGTAGGCCTGAACCGACACCTTTTGTCACCCCTGCGCGGCGGGGCGTCATCTTCGCTGGACTACTCTAGTGAGCCACAGGGAAACGCGCCCGGCAGCAGGCCGGGCAAGCTGTTACCGGGCTTTTCGCCCTCGTGCAAAAGGACTCTCGCCATGCCTGCTTCCACCCGTCTGTACGCCTGGGAAGGCGTCGATGCCAGCGGCGCGCCGCAACAGGGCCAGCACACTGGGCGCAGCCCGGCGTTCGTGCAGGCGTGGTTGCGCCAGCAGGGGATTCGCGCGACGCGGGTGCGGCTGGCGGGTGGGCTGCGCTGGCGCTGGCCGCAACGGGCGGGCAAGGTGGATGCGCCGGGGTTCAGCCGGCAGCTGGCGACCTTGCTCACGGCGGGGGTGCCGCTGTTACAGGCGTTCGAGGTGATGGCGCGCAGCACGGTGAATAGCGCCATGGCGGCGCTGCTGGTGCGGTTGCAACAGGATGTAGCGGCGGGGTTGGGTTTGGCGGATGCCTTGCAGCGCCATCCGGGGTGGTTCGATGCGCTGTACTGCAACCTGGTGCGGGTGGGCGAGCAGTCGGGCACGCTGAACCGGCAGCTGGAACAGATGGCGACCATGCTGGAGAAACGCCAGGCGCTGCGGCAGAAGGTGCGCAAAGCGATGCTGTATCCGGCGCTGTTGCTGCTCACGGGGCTGGGGGTGGCGGCGTTGTTGCTGCTGGAGGTGGTGCCGCGGTTCCAGGGGTTGTTCGCCAGTTTCGACAAGGCACTGCCGGCGTTCACCCAGTGGGTGATCGATTTATCCACAGGGCTGGGCAATCACGTCGGGTGGTTGGTGCTGTTGATAACTGCGCTGGGGTTTGGGGTGCGGGCGTTGTACCGGCGGCATCTGCCGGCGCGCCTGTGGATATTGCGCGGGGTGTTGCGGGTGCCGGTGGTGGGCACCTTGCTCGGGCAGGCGGCGTTGGCGCGCTTTGCCCGTAGCCTGGCGACCTCGTATGCCGCCGGGGTGGCGTTGCTGGATGCGCTGGCCACGGTGGCGCCGGTGAGTGGTAACAGCCTGCACGAGCGGGCGATCCTCAAGTTGCGCCAGGACGTGGCCGGTGGCATGGGCCTGCAGCAGGCAATGGAGGCGGATGCGCTGTTCCCGCCGCTGTTGCGCCAGCTGGTGGCGGTGGGCGAAGCCAGCGGCACCCTCGACCGGATGCTGGACAAGGCCGCGCTGCATTACGAAGAACAGGTGAGCCAGGCGCTGGAGCAGTTGACCACGCTGCTGGAGCCGGCCATCGTGCTGATCCTCGGGCTGCTGGTGGGGGGCCTCGTCGTGGCGATGTATTTGCCGATCTTCCAGTTGGGTAGCCTGATCTGAACATGAATGCCTGGACCGTAATCGTCGAACATCCGCCGTTTTTCTACGCCCTGGCCGCAGTGCTGGGGCTGCTGGTGGGCAGTTTTCTCAATGTGCTGGCGTACCGGCTGCCGATCATGCTCGAGCGCCAATGGCAGCGGGAGGCGAAGGAGGTGCTGGGGCTGCCGCAGGCCGAGCACGAGCGCTTCGACCTGTGCCTGCCGGCTTCGCGCTGCCCGCACTGCCAGCGCCAGATTCGCGCGTGGGAAAACATTCCTGTGCTGAGTTACCTGGCCTTGCGTGGGCGTTGCTCGGGGTGCAAGGCACGGATCAGTGCGCGTTATCCACTCGTGGAGCTGGCCACCGCGCTGCTGTCGCTGTTGGTCGCTTGGCATTTCGGGCCAGGCGTGGAGGCGCTGGCAGTGATGCTGCTGACCTGGGGATTGATCGCCTTGAGCCTGATCGATGCCGAGCACCAGTTGCTGCCGGATGTGCTGGTGCTGCCGCTGTTGTGGCTGGGGTTGATCGGCAACGCCTTCGGGCTGCTGGTGCCGCTGAGCGATGCGCTGTGGGGCGCGGTGGCGGGTTACCTGAGTTTGTGGTCGGTGTACTGGGTCTTCAAGCTGATCACCGGCAAGGAGGGCATGGGCTTTGGCGACTTCAAGCTGCTGGCCATGCTCGGTGCCTGGGGCGGCTGGCAGATCCTGCCGCTGACCTTGATGCTGGCGTCCTTGGTGGGGGCGCTGATCGGGCTGACCCTGGTGCGTTTCAAGCGCACGCAAATGGGCGCGGCATTGCCTTTCGGGCCTTATCTGGCCATTGCGGGGTGGATCGCATTGCTCTGGGGTGATGAAATAGTCGCCTCATACCTGCAACTGCTTGGAACCTGATGAGCACAGCGCCCTTCACACCCTGGATTCTTGGCCTCACTGGCGGCATCGGCAGCGGCAAGAGCGCCGCCGCCGAACGTTTCGTCGAACTGGGCGTGCACCTGGTCGATGCCGACCAGGCCGCGCGCTGGGTCGTCGAGCCGGGGCGCCCTGCCCTGGCCAGCATCGTCGAGCGCTTTGGCGCAGGCGTGCTGCAGGCGGACGGCCAGCTCGACCGTGGCGCCCTGCGCCAACTCATCTTCGCCGACCCGAGCCAACGGCAATGGTTGGAACAACTGCTGCACCCGCTGATCGGCCAGGAGATCTTCAGCTACCTGGCCAAGGCCGAGACGCCCTATGCGGTGTACGTTTCGCCGCTGTTGATCGAGTCGGGGCAGCACCAGAAGACCCAGCGCATCCTGGTGATCGATGCGCCGACCGAGTTGCAGGTGCAACGCACCTTGGCCCGCGACAACACCAGCGCGGAACAGGTGCAGGCGATTCTCAAGGCCCAGCTGGCCCGGGAAGAACGCCTGCGCCATGCCGATGACGTGGTGGTCAATGATCGTGACCTGCAATCGCTGCACGACGAAATCGACCGCCTGCACCACTTTTACCTGACTTTACGAGGAGGCCAGCCATGAGCCAGCCGATGACCGTTGATTGCCCGACCTGCGGGGCGCCCGTGGAATGGGGCGAGCAGAGCCCGTTCCGGCCGTTCTGCTCGGACCGCTGCAAGTTGATCGACCTGGGCGCCTGGGCGGCCGAGGAGCACAAGATCGCCGGGGCGGAGGAGTCCGAGGATGAGCTGTATTCGGGGGATCTGGAGCCGCGGCACTAAACGGATCGCGCAGCCTTGACAACAGCTGCTGCTTGAATCCTGGGGCCGCGTTGCGGCCCATCGCTGGCAAGCCAGCTCCCACAGGGACGGCGCTTGGCTTTAGGTTTACGCGGTCGGTGTGGGAGCCGGCTTGCCGGCGAGAGGCCACTCGATAACGCTTTAGCGCTCTTCATCCTTCCACGGCGCCTGCAAATAGCGGCTGCGGTTGAAGGTCTCCAGCCACTCCGGGCAGAACACCACCAGCGCACTGATCACCGTGCCATTGATGAACGCCTCGGGGAACATCATCAGCCATAGGTAGCCAACGAAGTCGCTTAGCCATTCCGGCATGGCGAAACGCTCGTCCATCCACAGCACCCCCAACCCCGCCGCCAGGCACAGCAACACCGTCAACGCCGCCGGGAAAAACCCGCAACAGAAGATATAAACGAACAGGTTACGCGGCTGGGCGCGCTCGACCAGGATCGCGCACACCTCGGTGACCAGCACCGGCAGGCCGACGATCAGCAGGCCGTTGACGCCGATGGCGGCAAGGTCCTGGCGGCCCATCAGCAACAGGCCAAGCTGGGCGAGAAAGCCGCCGAGCACGGCCAATGGCCAGTCCAGCAGCAGGGTGACGGCGGTCATGCCGATAAAGTGGTACGACACCCCGGTATCGAAGTCGCGGCGCACCAGCCAGAGTATGAACAGGCAGAACACCGTGCCGAACAGCAGGTGCTGGCGGCGGGTGTCAGTGAACAGCTCGACCCAGCGGGTGCGGCTGGCGGCCCAGATCAGCAGGGGCACGTAACCTATCCAGCCAAGGGTAAGGCTGGTGCTGGACAAGACTTGTGCGCTGATCACCTGAACAATATCCCTGTCGGCCATGTGGACAAGCCTGAGTCTACACCCATTCTCCCTTTCAGCCGGTTGCTATAGGCTGGCACCTCATTTCGATGCAGGACGCGTCCACCATGCCTGAAGGACTTAACCTGCCGCTGCTGCTCGGCGCGGCGTTCAGCGCCATCGCCGGCGTGCTGCACCTGGCGGTGATCGCCGTTGGCCCGCGTTGGTACCGCTTGTTCGGCGCTGGCGAGCGCATGGCCAGGGCGGCGGAGCAAGGGCGCGTCTACCCGGCCCTGGTCACTGCGGCGATCGCGGCGGTGCTGCTCGTCTGGTCGGCCTATGCCTTGTCAGCGGCTGGGCTGATGCGCCCGTTGCCCTTGCTGTTGCCGGTGATCTGCCTGATCACCCTGGTGTACCTGGCGCGGGGCCTGCTGGGGCCGCTGGTGCTGGCCGGCACCGGGCGAAGCCGGCGGTTTATCGCGGTCAGTTCGGCCATTTGCCTGGGCGGCGGGCTGCTGCATCTGCTGGGGGTGGTGCAGCAGTGGCTGGTGCTGGGCTGATTCCTACGCACAAACAGCATCTTACCGTCATCAATTAGCGACTAAGCTTGTCCCCATGGATGACTCAGACTACCTGCGCCTGCTTACCATCCAGGCCGAGCAAGCCAATGCGTTCCTGTCCAATGCCCGCAAATGGGAGCGCGAGCGTTGGGTCTGCCAGCGCCTGCTGCAAGGGCTGAACATCCCCTACCGCAGCGAGGATTTCACCCCGGCCGGGCAAGAGCCACCGGACGTGCTGTTCCGCGACGCGGCGTTCGAGGTGTTCTTCGTGCTCGACGAGGGCCGCCGGCTCAACGATGAATGGCGCGAGGAGCTGCAACGGCGGCGCAGCGCCTTCTCCCTGGCCCAGCTGGTGCGCCGCGAGCAGCGGCCCCGGCGCATCAGCGCCCAGGAGCTGCTGGCGCGCCTGGCGCCGACCCTGCGCAAGAAGTCGCACAACTACCGCGAGCGCGGGCTGGACCTGAGCGAGCTGGACATCATCGCCTTCGCCAGCCTCAAGCGCGAAGTGCTCGACCTCAATAGCCATTTCCCGCCGCCCACCGAGTACCTGCGCCAGGGCTGGCGGTCGCTGTCGCTGGTGGGGCCGACTTTCGCCCGGGTGCTGTTCGCCCACCCGGACGCGCCGGATTTCCTGCGCGGCAACCTGGGGCGCAGCATCGTGTTCGACGTAGGCATCAGTCTTTGATCCAGTGCCGGGTGTCTTTGCGATCACGTACACTCGGCGCCAGGGATAGAAAGCATTATCATTCGACCCATGCGTTTGCGTGAGCGCTGTGGCGTGCACGCAGTCACGAACGTCTATCTGACGAGGCCCACCATGACCAGCCGCCTGAATCCTGAAGATCAGCGTCGCGTCGATGAGTATCTGAGCGCCCCCCAGCATCAAGTCGAGCGCCGGCCCTTCCGGCCGTGGCTGCTCCTGCTGCTGGTGGTGGCCGTGACCATCGGTCTGGGCCTGTTGAGCCGCCTGCTGAGTGGACTGGTGCTATGAGCTGCCTCGCGCTCGCCCGCCTCTCATGCCGGATGCGGCCGGACCTTGTGTCCACGAATTCCGTAAAACTTGTGAGATATCCCCATGACTCATCGCATCGTGATTGTCGGCGGCGGCGCCGGCGGCCTGGAACTGGCGACCCGCCTGGGTAAAAGCCTGGGCAAGCGCAAACAGGCCGAGATCACCCTGGTTGATGCCAACCTGACGCACATCTGGAAGCCACTGCTGCACGAAGTGGCGGCCGGCTCGCTGAACTCCTCGGAAGACGAACTGAACTACGTGGCCCAGGCCAAGTGGAACCACTTCAACTTCCAGATGGGGCGCATGAGCGGCCTGGACCGCGAAAGTAAACTGATCCAGCTGGCCGCGACCCTCGACGACGAGGGCCGTGAGCTGCTGCCTGCGCGCACCATCGGCTACGACACCCTGGTGATCGCCGTGGGCAGCAATACCAACGATTTCGGCACCCTGGGCGCGGCGCAGCACTGCCTGTTCCTCGACAGCCGCAAGCAGGCCGAGCGCTTCCATCAGCAACTGCTCAACCACTACCTGCGCGCCCACGCGGGTGATGTGGCCAGCGAGCAGATCAGCGTGGCCATCGTCGGTGCCGGCGCCACCGGCGTGGAACTGGCGGCCGAGCTGCACAACGCCGCCCACGAGCTGGCGGCCTATGGCCTGGACAAGATCCAGCCGAAAGACATGCACATCACCCTCATCGAAGCGGGCCCACGGGTGTTGCCGGCGCTGCCGGAGCGCATCAGCGTGCCGGTGCACAAGACCCTGGAAAAACTCGGGGTGACGGTGATGACCAATGCCGCGGTCAGCGAAGTGACCGAGGATGGCCTGAAGACAGCGGCCGGCGAAGTGATCCAGGCCAGCTTGAAGGTCTGGGCGGCGGGCATTCGCGCGCCGGGCTTCCTCAAGGACATCGACGGCCTGGAGACCAACCGCATCAACCAACTGGTGGTGCGCCCGACCCTGCAGACCACCCTGGACGACAACATCTTCGCCTTCGGCGACTGCGCCGCCTGCCCGCAGCCGGGCACCGACCGCAACGTGCCGCCACGGGCCCAGGCCGCGCACCAGCAGGCCTCGCTGCTGGCCAAGAGCATCAAGCTGCGCCTGGAGAACAAACCGCTGCCGACCTACGAGTACAAGGACTACGGCTCGCTGGTATCGCTGTCACGCTTCTCGGCGGTGGGTAACTTGATGGGTAACCTGATGGGCAGCGTGAAGCTGGAGGGCTGGTTGGCGCGGATGTTCTATGTGTCGCTGTATCGCATGCACCAGATGGCGCTGTACGGGACCTTCCGCACCTTGATGCTGATGCTGGGCAGCAAGATTGGGCGGGGCACCGAGCCGCGCCTAAAGCTGCACTGAGGCTTCCAGCCCTTGAGGTTGCTCTGTAGGAGCGGCTTCAGCCGCGATGCAGGCACTGCGGTGCCTGGCACCCGCTTTGCGGGTGATCGCGGCTGAAGCCGCTCCTACAGGGATCGAGCCGAATCAACGCGGCCGCTACTGTTTACTTGACCACGCGATACGTGCTCTGCACGAACCCACTCTCGTAACTGGTCGTCTTCATGTGCTGCAACAGCACATCCTTCGCCAACTCGCCGAACAACGGTATCCCCTGCCCCAGCAGCACGGGGATGCGGGTGATGGTCAGTTCATCCACCAGCCCCTCGCGCAAGAACCCTTGAATCAGCTTGCCGCCATCCAGGTAGAGGCTCTTTGCGCCCGTGGCCTGCAGGTGCTCGAGCAACGCCGGGATCGGCCCCGGATGCAGCTCGACGCGCCCTGACACACCCCTGGGCAGTGCCTCGAGCGTACTGCTGACCACCACCACTCGCGTATCAGGGTACGGCCACTCACCAAAGGTCATGACCTTGTCGAAGGTGCCGCGCCCCATTACCAACGTATCGACGCCCGCCATGAAACCGGCATAGCCATGGTCGTCGCTGGACTGAGTCGCCCCCATCAACCAATCGAGGCCGCCGTCCTCGCGGGCGATAAAGCCATCCAGGCTGGAGGCAATGAAAACACTGGCTTTGAGTGGCATGCGCGGGCGCTCCTGCGGGCGAAGGCCACAGGGTAGCAAAGGGCGGGGATATAAATCGCGGACAAAAGAAAAAGGGCATCTCATTCGAGATGCCCTTTTTACATGGTGGGTCGTGTAGGATTCGAACCTACGACCAATTGGTTAAAAGCCAACTGCTCTACCAACTGAGCTAACGACCCGGAAAATGGTCGGGGTGAGGGGATTCGAACTCCTGACATCCTGCTCCCAAAGCAGGCGCGCTACCGGACTGCGCTACACCCCGAGATTGGCTCCGCGACCTGGACTCGAACCAGGGACCCAATGATTAACAGTCATTTGCTCTACCGACTGAGCTATCGCGGAACTGAACTTCGGTACATCTTTACTGCTTCGAAGCCTGTGTTAGCTTCGATCTCTTTGGCTATCCGCTTTCGCGTTGTCGCTGCTGAGGCCGGCTATTCTACATTCTTCGTTTTGCTTGTCAACCACTTTTTTTCGTTCAACTTACTGATTTGTAAGTTGTTTTCAGATCGTCGGTGTTGCTGGCGATCTGCTCAGTGCCTGACAGCGGGGCGAATATTAGGGGCACTCTGATTTTTGTGCAAGCACTTTTTTCAAAATTTTCAGCAAGTTAGCTGGGAAGCCGGAAAATCAGGGGTTTGCGCTGCCTGCACTGGCCTTATCGCGGGGCAAGCCCGCTCCCACGCATTGGGTATCTTCTGGCGCAGATCGGCGTGGGAGCGGGCTTGCCCCGCGATAAGGCCGGACAGCACACATAAAAAAGCCCCGCTGACGCGGGGCTCTTCGTTTACTGCGGGTCAGGCGAAGACGATCTCGTCGCCCTCCACCTTCGCGGTGATCGCCGCACCCGGCAGGAACTCGCCCGCCAGGATCAACTGCGCCAGCGGGTTCTCGATCCAGCGCTGGATCGCACGCTTCAATGGCCGTGCGCCGTACACCGGGTCGTAACCGACGGCAATCAGCTTGTCCAACGCCTCCGGGCTCAGGCTCAGCGACAGCTCGCGCTCGGCCAGGCGACCACGCAGGCGGCCAAGCTGAATCTCGGTGATACCGGCGATCTGCTCGCGGCCCAGCGGTTCGAACACCACCACTTCGTCGATACGGTTGATGAACTCCGGGCGGAAGTGCGCGCCCACCGCGTCCATCACTGCCGCACGCTGCGCTTCGCGGTCACCGGCCAGTTCCTGGATCTGTGCCGAGCCCAGGTTGGAGGTCATCACGATCACGGTGTTGCGGAAGTCCACGGTACGGCCGTGGCTGTCGGTCAGGCGACCATCCTCCAGCACCTGCAGCAGCACGTTGAACACATCCGGGTGGGCTTTCTCCACCTCGTCGAGCAGCACCACCGAGTATGGCTTGCGGCGCACGGCCTCGGTCAGGTAACCGCCCTCTTCATAGCCCACGTACCCTGGTGGGGCACCGATCAGACGCGCCACGGAGTGTTTCTCCATGAACTCGGACATGTCGATGCGCACCATGGCCTCTTCGGTGTCGAAGAGGAACTCGGCCAGCGCCTTGCACAGTTCGGTCTTGCCCACCCCGGTGGGCCCAAGGAACAGGAACGAACCACTCGGGCGGTTCGGGTCGGACAGCCCGGCGCGGGAACGGCGCACGGCGTTGGCCACGGCGGTCACCGCCTCGTCCTGGCCGATCACCCGTTCGTGCAGCAGGCTTTCCATCTTCAGCAGTTTCTCACGCTCGCCTTCGAGCATCTTCGCCACCGGGATGCCGGTCCACTTGGACACCACTTCGGCAATCTCTTCCTCGGTGACCTTGTTGCGCAGCAGCTGGTTGTCGGTCTTGCCGTGCTGGTCGACCATCTGCAGGCTGCGCTCCAGGTCCGGGATCACCCCGTACTGCAGCTCGGCCATGCGGCTGAGGTCGCCCTTGCGGCGCGCGGCTTCCAGTTCCTGGCGGGCCTGCTCGATCTTCTGCTGGATCTGCGCCGAACCTTGCACCTCGGCCTTTTCCGAGGCCCAGATTTCTTCGAGGTCGGAATACTCGCGCTCCAGACGCTCGATTTCCTCGGTCAGTTTTTCCAGGCGTTTCTTCGCCGCTTCGTCTTCTTCCTTCTTCAGCGCCTGGGATTCCACCTTCAGCTGGATCAGGCGCCGGTCGAGGCGGTCGAGCACCTCCGGCTTGGAGTCGATCTCCATGCGGATGCGGCTGGCGGCTTCGTCGATCAGGTCGATGGCCTTGTCCGGCAGCTGGCGGTCGGTGATGTAGCGGTGGCTGAGCTTGGCCGCGGCAATGATCGCGCCGTCGGTGATGGCCACCTTGTGGTGCACTTCATAGCGTTCTTTCAGGCCGCGCAGGATGGCGATGGTGTCTTCCTCGCTCGGCTCTTCGACCAGCACCTTCTGGAAGCGGCGCTCGAGGGCTGCGTCCTTCTCGATGAACTGGCGGTACTCGTTGAGCGTGGTGGCGCCTACGCAGTGCAGTTCGCCACGGGCCAGGGCCGGCTTGAGCATGTTACCGGCGTCCATGGCGCCCTCGCCTTTACCAGCGCCGACCATGGTGTGCAGCTCGTCGATGAACAGGATGATCTGGCCTTCCTGCTTGCTCAGTTCGTTGAGCAGGCCTTTGAGGCGCTCTTCGAACTCGCCGCGGTACTTGGCGCCGGCGATCAGCGCGCCCATGTCCAGCGCCAGCAGGCGCTTGCCCTTGAGGCCATCGGGCACTTCGCCGTTGATGATGCGCTGGGCCAGGCCTTCGGCGATGGCGGTCTTGCCGACGCCGGGCTCACCGATCAACACCGGGTTGTTCTTGGTACGGCGTTGCAGCACCTGGATGGTGCGGCGGATCTCGTCGTCACGGCCGATTACCGGGTCGAGCTTGCCTTCCTCGGCGCGCTTGGTCAGGTCGACAGTGTACTTGTCCAGGGCCTGGCGCGATTCCTCGGCGTTGGCGTCGTTCACTGCCGCGCCGCCGCGCAGGTTGTTGATGGCGTTTTCCAGGGCCTTCTTGCTCACGCCCTGGCCGAGCAGCAGCTTGCCCACCTTGCTGTTCTCGTCCATGGCGGCGAGCAGCACCAGCTCGCTGGAGATGAACTGGTCGCCCTTCTGCTGGGCCAGGCGGTCAGCCTGGTTGAGCAGGCGCGCCAGGTCCTGCGACATGTTCACGTCGCCGGTGGGGTTCTGGATTTTCGGCAGCTGGTCGAGCTCTTTGGTCAGCGCCTTGCGCAGGCTGTTGACGTCGAAGCCGACCTGCATCAGCAGCGGCTTGATCGAGCCGCCCTGCTGGTCGATCAGCGCCTGCAGCAGGTGCAGGGGCTCGATGGCCGGGTGGTCCATGCCCACGGCCAGGGATTGGGAATCGGATAACGCGAGTTGCAGCTTGCTGGTCAGTCGGTCTATTCGCATGGGGGATACCTTCCTTTAAAGGGCAGGCGGAGCGATGGACAGCACCTGTAATGATGAACCTGCCTGAGATGACCAATAGATAAGGGTGATTCTGGAAGATTCAAGCGTAGCGGGGTTGACGGAGGTCAGCAGGGTGGTGATGGGATTGATATTGCCGGGGCTGCTGCGCAGCCCAATCGCCGGCAAGCCGGCTCCCACAGGGGCAGTACAGACTTTGGCATGTGGGAGCTGGCTTGCCAGCGATTGGGCCGCGAAGCGGCCCCAGGCTTAGCGAGGGCTGAGCCACACCAGTGAAGCAAACCGCCCACCCTGCGGGGTACGGCGATAAGAGAAGAAGCGTGGATCGCTGACCGTGCAGAACCCTCCGCCATAAACGGCAGTCACCCCACGCGCCGCCAGGCGAATCCGCGCCAGCTGGTAGATATCGGCCATCAACTTGCCCGGCCGCTCGCCGTCGACGAACGCCGCGGCCGCCTCGGGATGCACGGCGGTAAAGGCATCGCGCACTTCCATGCCGACCTCGAACGCCTGCGGCCCGATGGCCGGGCCCAGCCACACCAGCACCTCTTCAGGTGGCAGGGCCAGGCGGTCGAGGGTGGCTTCCAGCACGCCACCGGCCAAACCGCGCCAGCCGGCATGGGCGGCGGCCACGCGGGTGCCGGCGCGGTCGCAGAACAAGGCGGGCAGGCAATCGGCGGTCATCACGGTGCAGGCGATGCCTGGCTGGTCGCTCCAGCTGGCATCGGCCTCGGCGACCACGGCAGGGTCGGCATCGGCCACCACCAGCCCGTGTACCTGCTTGAGCCAGGCTGGCTGGATGGCGAATTCGTCGCTCAGGCGACGACGGTTCTCGGCAACCGCAGCGGGGTCATCGCCCACATGATCGCCAAGATTGAAGGATTCATAGGGCGGCAGGCTGACGCCGCCCTCGCGGGTGGTGACACAGGCGCGTACCGAGGCCGGGGCCGGCCAGTCGGGAATGATCAGCGCCTGCGTCAGGCCACTCATCCGATGAAGCTCTCGCGGTCGTCGTTGAGCAGCGACAGCAGCCAGAGGAAGTCGTCCGGCAGCGGCGAGGCCCATTCCATGCGCTCACCGGTGGTCGGGTGATCCAGGGCCAGGAAGCGAGCGTGCAGGGCCTGGCGCGGGAAGTTCTTCACCGCCTCGACCATGGCCACGCTGGCGGCCGGCGGAATGCGGAAGCGCACGCCGTAGGTCTGGTCGCCGACCAGCGGATAGCCCACATGCGCCATGTGCACACGGATCTGGTGGGTACGGCCGGTCTCCAGCTTGACCCGCACATGGGTGTGCGAGCGGAAGCGCTTGAGCACGCGGTAGTGGCTGACGGCTGGCTTGCCGCCATCGGTGACCGCCATGCGCTGGCGCTCGCCGCCGTGGCGGCCGATCGGGGCGTCGATCTTGCCGCCGGCGATCACCACGCCGACCACGATGCACTCGTAGATGCGGCTGACCGAGCGCTTCTGCAGCTGGTCGACCAGATTGGTCTGCGCCTGCAGGGTCTTGGCCACCACCATCAGGCCCGTGGTGTCCTTGTCCAGGCGGTGCACGATACCGGCGCGCGGTACGTTGATGATGTCCGGCACATGGTGCAGCAGGGCATTGAGCAGGGTGCCGTCGGGGTGCCCCGCCGCCGGGTGGACCACCAGCCCGGCCGGCTTGTTGATCACCAGGATCTGGTCATCTTCATAGACGATGTCCAGCTCGATGTCCTGAGCCACCCATTCGCCCTGGGCCTCCTGCTCGGCCTCGAGGGCCAGGATGGAGCCGGTGTGGACGGTGTCGCGCGGCCGCAGCACCGCGCCATCGACGGTCAGGCGGCCATCTTTGATCCACGAGGACAGGCGCGAACGCGAGTACTCGGCGAACAATTGGGCGGCGACCTGGTCGAGGCGTTGGCCGCCCAGTTCGGACGGGACCTCTGCGCTAAGTTGAATGATCTCGGACATGCTCGAATCGACGGGCGTTCAGCCTTTGGTTTCGGCTGCGCGCTTGTGGTTAAATACGGCTTCTTTTGCCCCGGGGTTTGGCCGGGGGCGCTCATCATAACAGGACGGCACCGCCCAAGACAGCGGCCGTCAAAGGGACGCAAGCCGCCATGCAAGTGAAACACCTGCTGCTGATCGCCATCCTCGGGCTCACCGCTGCCTGTTCCTCGAACAAGGAAGTCATTGACGAGAACCTCAGCGAGGCCGAGCTGTACCAGCAGGCGCAGGCCGACCTGGACAACTCCAGCTATACCAGCGCCGTGAACAAGCTCAAGGCCCTGGAGTCGCGCTACCCGTTCGGCCGCTACGCCGACCAGGCCCAGCTCGAGCTGATCTACGCCAACTACAAGAACTCCGAGCCCGAGGCCGCCAAGTCGGCTGCCGAGCGCTTCATCCGCCTGCACCCGCAGCACCCGAACGTCGACTACGCCTACTACCTCAAGGGCCTGACCTCGTTCGACCAGGACCGCGGCCTGCTGGCGCGCTTCCTGCCGCTGGACATGACCAAGCGTGACCCGGGCGCCGCCCGCGACTCGTACAACGAATTCGCCCAGCTGACCAGCCGCTTCCCCAACAGCCGCTACGCCCCGGACGCCAAGCAGCGCATGATCTACCTGCGCAACCTGCTGGCCTCCTACGAAATCCACGTGGCCAACTACTACCTGAGCCGCGAGGCCTATGTGGCCGCCGCCAACCGTGGCCGCTATGTGGTGGAGAACTTCCAGGAAACCCCGTCGGTGGGTGACGGCCTGGCGGTGATGGTCGAGTCGTACCAGCGCATGCACCTGGACGAACTGGCCGCCACCAGCCTCGAGACCCTCAAGCTCAACTACCCGGACCACCCGAGCCTGGTCGATGGCCAGTTCGTCACCAAGGTCGACGAAAACGGCAACCGCTCGTGGCTGTCCAAGGCCACCCTGGGCCTGATCGAGACCAAGACCCCGCTGCCGCCGGGCGAGACCCGCGCCAACCAGGACGTGGTCAAGCAGTTCCAGGACGCCCGCTCCGAGATGCCCGAAGAACTGCTGCCCAAGGACGAGAACGGCGACCCGATCCTGCCGGAAGGTCCGAAGGAAGCCGAGAAGGACCGCAGCTGGTTCAGCTATATGACCTTCGGTCTGTTCGACTGATACGTCGCATGCAAAGAAAGGGAGGCCCGAGGCCTCCCTTTTTTATTGGCCGCGTCCTAGACTGTCGCCTTCTTCATTCGACAAGCTGGACACCATGGTTCGCCTACTTTTCTGGATCGCCCTGATCGCCGCCGCGTTCTGGCTGTGGCGCAAGTTCAAGACCAGTCAGCAATCGCCTGCCGAACCGCGCCTGCAGGACCCGCTGCAGATGGTGCGTTGCGCCCATTGCGGCGTGCACCTGCCCAATGACCGGGCGTTGCAGTTGGGCAAGGACTGGTATTGCAGCCAGCAGCATCTGGAGCAAGGGCCGGGGCAACCGCGCTGAGCGAGGCTGCCCTGCGGCCTTTCGCCGGCAAGCCGGCTCCCACAAGGTTCGAAGCCAGCGCAGTCGTTGTGGGAGCCGGCTTGCCGGCGAAAGGCCCGCACAGCGGGCCCGACGAACTTAAGCCAAACGCCCTTGCGGCGCATACGGCGCCGGATCGATGATCGGCGCACGCCCCAGCAGCAGGTCGCTGAACAGCTGGCAAGACGCCGGCGCCAGCACCAGCCCGTTGCGGTAATGGCCGCAGTTCAGCCATAGCCCCTCATGCCCCGGCACCGCGCCAATGTAAGGGATGCCTTCCGGCGACCCAGGGCGCAGGCCAGCCCAGTGCCCCACCACCTCGGCATCTGCCAGCGCCGGCAGCAGCTCCACCGCCGAAGCCTTCAGACTCTCAAGTGCATCCGCGGTCGGGGTCTTGTCGTAACCGGCATGCTCCAGAGTGCTGCCGACCAGGATATGCCCGTCGCGACGCGGGATCGCGTAGCGGCCCTTGGCCAGGACCATGCTCGGCAGAAAGTCCTCGGCGCACTTGAACAGGATCATCTGCCCTTTCACCGGCTCCACCGGCAGGCTCAGGCCCAAAGTCTGCAGCAGATCGCCGCTCCAGGCACCGGCACTGAGCACCACCTCGTCGGCAGCCAGCACACCCTGCTCGGTACGTACCCCGGCGACACGCCCGCCTTCATGGACAAAACCGCTGATCTGGCAATGTTCGCGCAGGGTCACGTTGGGCAGCGCCAGCAGCGCCGCCTTGAGCGACTTCACCAGCCGCGGGTTGCGCACGTTGGCCACGCCCGCCATGTACACGGCGCGGTGGAAGCCCGCTCCCAGCACGGGCACCGCGTCATAAGCAGCCGAGATATCCACGGCGCTGAGCGGCCGTTGCTCACGCGCCGCCCAGGCCAGCGCCTCGGCTTCGTCGTCCAGGTCCAGCCAGTACAGCCCGGTGGTGTGGACCTCCGGGTCGATGCCGGTGCTGGCGAACAGACGCTCGCCCAGCTGTGGATAGAAATCCTGCGACCAATGCGCCAGCGCCGTCACCGCCGGGCTATAACGCCAGGGGTACAACGGCGAGACGATGCCGCCACCGGCCCAGGACGACTCACGCCCTACTTCGCCCTGGTCGCACACCACCACCCGGTCGACATCCGCCGCCAGGTTCAACGCCGTCAGCAGGCCGATGACGCCACCGCCGACAATCACTACTTGCTTGCTCATCGTTCGATCCAACACCTGAAGTAATTCCACGGTGCGCGGGCACCTTTTGATCTTCAGCTTCCCCAGCATGTCTGCTCGTCTTCGCTGCCGCCCGGGTTGTCACGCACGCCAGCGTGATCGAGGCGGAAGTCGCCACAGCGGTCGCCTGCCATGAACGTCTCCGTCACACGGCGGGCAAGCAGTGTGAAAGCGTCTTCGTCGCGCTGTACCTGCAGGCGGTAGTAGCGGCTGCCAGCCGACAATACCGTGACAAGCTGCTCGCTGTCGGCATAGCCGCCGACATGCGCGTGATGCTGTTCCAGGCGCAACGCCGCGTCCTGCAGCAGCCCGACCACCTCGCCGCGCGCGGCACGGCGTAGCTGGTCGCTGTAACTGGGGTAGGCAATGGCTGCCAGCATGCCGATCAGCGCCACGACAATCAATAATTCGATCAGACCAAGGCCCCGCTGCATATCAGCCCTCCTCCAGGCGCTGCCGCCAGCTGATGCGTCCGATACTGCCCTGCCCGTCCACGGCATAGACCGCTTCCAGGAATTGTCGGCCACGCACCTGGTGGCTCAGCGCCGTGATCCGCACGAGGTCGACCCGCTTGTCTCGCGGCAGGCCGACGGCACGGAGTGTTTGCCCCAGGTGCTGGAGCAGCACGTAGCCACTGTCGGTGGTTCGCCACGGCGCGGCAGGTGATGCCGTCGGCAGCTCAGGCGGCAGGCAGTCAAGACACAACGCAGGCAACCCGCCTTGCAGCAACGCGGCCCCTTCCACCAGGCTGGCTTCGGCTTGTTCGAAGGCCTGCGCCCTGCGCCATTGTTCGCCGACCTGCCGCGCCTGCAGCAAGGCCTCGCGCATGCCCAGAGCGGTCAGCAGGCCAAGCAGCAGGCTGAGGCTCAGGGCCAGCAAGAGCACCACGCCACGCTGGCGAATCATGCGCCAGCCCCAGGATTGCGCACGGCCACGCTCAGTGCATGGCGCTGCTCCAGCCGATGTTCGCGGTCCTGCATGAGCAACTCGATATCGACGCGACCGTCGCCCTGGCGCACCCGCAGGGCCCGGACATTGTCGACCAGGCTGGCATGCTGGGCGTTGCTGGTGAACATCAGGCTGCCATTGCGCACGCGGTAGGTAACCCGGCGCACCGGCAAGGCCAGCAGGGCATCGCCAGGCACATGCTGGCCACGCAGGACCTGCGCCCAACTGCGACAGTCGGTTAGCACGGTCCAGTCCGGCGCACCGAGCAATCCCGGCAGCTCGGCGCCTACCAGCGTGAGGCTGTCAGCGTTGACCTCGATTGGCCTGGCGAAGGCTAGCGCAGCCTGCGGATCGGCGAAGTCCGCCGCCTCCAGGCGCAGGCAGCCGAACATGCCCGCCATGCGGATATCCTCGGCCAGGCGCTGCAGGACCAGGCGCGCATCGTCCTGCAGCCTCGCCACCGCGCCTTGCAGCCGCCAGGCCTGATAGGCCTGGCCGAACAACTGGCCCGCCGCCACCAGCAACAACGCCCCCAGGGCCACGGCCAACAACACTTCGACCAGCCCGGCGCCCGCTTGCCCGCGTTTCATGGCAGTACCTTGCCCTGCAACTGCAAGGCCGGGCGACCCTCTGCCTGGGCCGGCCAGTTCACCTGCAGCTCCAACATGCCGGCGTGGCGCCTGATCCGCCCCTGTGCCGAGGCGCCAAGCACCTGGGTGACCCGCGAGCGCCAGGCACTCTCCTCCCCCGCTTCGAGCGTGCCGCTGGCCCTCACCCGCTCGAGCATGCCCTGAGCCAGTTGCAACGCCTGACCATCGCGCCGGGTGCTCTCGGCCGCCTGCATGCCACGCACCTGCATGGCCGCTGCGGCGAACACCCCAAGCGCCAGCACCGTCATCGCCAGCAGCACCTCCAGCAGCGTCATCCCGCCGTCCTTCGCTCGCATCGTCGCCCTCCTGGGATCTTTCCTCGCCGTCTGCCCGAACCGGCTGACTGGCGCCTCGCGCGGCCAGGCCGGAAGCTACAGCGAAGCACTTCCAGGGAGGAATGCACGGTGAAGCAACAAGGCGTAACACTGCTACAAATGATGTGCGCACTGATGATTGGCAGCCTGCTGACACACCTGGGGACAACGGCCTACGCCAGGCTCGGCGAAACCCTGCAGCTGGCCGCCGTCGCCCGGGAACTGGCGCAGGCACTGCGCGCCGCGCGCAACCAGGCCGCGCTGCAACAACAGGCGCTGACGGTTCATCCATTGGAAGGTGACTGGGGCAAAGGCTGGCGCGTGTCGCAAGAGCACGACGGCCAGATGTTGCGCGAACATCGCCTGGCCAAGCCGGTAAAGGTAGTAGCCAGTTCTGCGCGGGAGGTGCGCTTCAGCAGGCGGGGCGCACCGATAGGGGAAGGCTTTGTCGGCATCACGCTGGACATCTGCCAGCGCAGCGGGCCTGGCAGCCAGCATCAGGTGGTGCTGAGCCCCAGTGGCCGGGTCAGCCTGCGCAGCGACGAGGGCCGCCGCTGTGCAGGTGACTAAGTCAGATCAGCGAGCGAACCCGCAGTTCCTTGGGCATCGAGAAGGTGATGTTCTCTTCGCGGCCGTCGAGCTCTTCGGCGCCGGTGGCGCCCCAGGCCTTGAGCTGCTCGATCACGCCACGCACCAGCACTTCGGGCGCCGAGGCACCGGCGGTGATGCCGATGCGCTGGACACCGTCGAACCAGCTGCGTTGCAGGTCCTCGGCACCGTCGATCAGGTAGGCCGGGGTGCTCATGCGCTCGGCCAACTCGCGCAGGCGGTTGGAGTTGGAGCTGTTGGGGCTGCCGACCACCAGCACCACGTCACACTCGTCGGCCAGTTGCTTGACGGCGTCCTGGCGGTTTTGCGTGGCGTAGCAGATGTCGTCCTTGCGCGGGCCACCGATGTTCGGGAAGCGTGCGCGCAGGGCGTCGATCACCCGGCTGGTGTCGTCCATCGACAACGTGGTCTGGGTGACGAAAGCCAGGTGGTCGGGGTCGTTCACCTGCAGCCTGGCAACATCGTCCTCGTCCTCGACGAGGTAGATGGCACCGCCGTTGCTGGCGTCGTACTGGCCCATGGTGCCTTCGACTTCCGGGTGCCCTTCATGGCCGATGAGAATGGTCTCACGGCCATCACGGCTGTACTTGGCCACCTCGATATGCACCTTGGTCACCAGCGGGCAGGTGGCATCGAACACCTTCAGGCCACGGCCCGCGGCTTCCTGGCGCACGGCCTGGGAAACGCCATGGGCGCTGAAGATGACGATGACGTCGTCCGGCACCTGGTCCAGCTCTTCGACGAACACCGCGCCACGGTTGCGCAGGTCTTCGACCACGAACTTGTTGTGCACCACTTCGTGGCGCACGTAGATCGGCGGGCCGAAGACTTCCAGGGCGCGGTTGACGATCTCGATCGCCCGGTCGACCCCCGCACAGAAGCCGCGCGGGTTGGCGAGTTTGATTTGCATGCTCGGCTCCAGGCTCACACGGCCTTCACGTCGAGGATCTGCACCTCGAAGTTCAGGGTCTTGCCAGCCAGTGGATGGTTGAAATCGATGGTCACCTGGTTATCGTCGAACGCTTTTACCACACCTGGCAGTTCGGTGTTGGCGGCATCGTTGAAGATCACCAGCAGCCCTTCGGACAGCTCCATGCCTTCGAACTGCGAGCGCGGCATCACCTGCACGTTCTGCGGGTTGTGCTGGCCGAAGGCGTTCTCCGGGGCGATGCTCAGCTTGCGCTGGTCACCGGCCTTGAAGCCGAACAGGGCGTTCTCGAAGCCCGGCAGCAGGTTGCCGTCGCCGACCTTGAACGTGGCCGGGGCCTTGTCGAAGGTGCTGTCGACGGTGTCGCCGTTTTCCAGGTGCAGCGCGAAGTGCAGGGTGACTTCGGTGTTCTGGCCGATACGGGTCTCAGTCATGGACGGCTTCCTCGGACTTCTTGCTCTTGAACATATCCAGCGCCAGCATCACCGCGCCCACGGTAATGGCGCTGTCGGCCAGGTTGAAGGCCGGGAAATAGTGGCGGTTCTGCCAGTGCACCAGGATGAAGTCGACCACATGGCCGAGCACCACGCGGTCGTACAGGTTGCCCAATGCACCGCCCAGCACCAGGGCCAGGGCCACGGCCAGCCAGGTCTCGTTACGCCCCAGACGCTTGAGCCAGACCACCAGCACGGCGCTGACCACCACGGCGATCACGGCGAACAGCCAGCGCTGCCAGCCGGAGCTGTCGGCCAGGAAGCTGAACGCCGCGCCGGTGTTGTAGGCCAGTGTCCAGCTGAAGTAGTCAGGGATGACCACAATCTGCTGGTACAGGCTCAGCGCGCCCTCGAAGTAGACCTTGGTGGCCTGGTCGAGGACCAGCACCACCAGGCTCAGCCAGAGCCAGGCAAGGCGCCCGAAACGCCCCGCGGACGCATTAGGCATAGTGGCGCACCTCGCCCGAACCGCTCAGGTTGTCGACGCAACGGGCGCAGATTTCCGGATGCTCCGGGTGGCTGCCCACATCGGCGCGGAAGTGCCAGCAACGGCCGCATTTGACATGGCCGGACTTGACCACCTTCAGCTTGAGACCTTCCACTTCGGTTGCCACGGCATCGGCCGGGGCCTGGACGAACGGCACCACGCTGGCGGCCGAGGTGATCAGCACGAAGCGCAGCTCGTCGCCGAGCTTGTTCAGGTCGGCGGTCAGGCCCTCTTCGGCGAACAGGGTGACTTCGGCCTGCAGGTTGCCACCGATGACCTTGGCGGTGCGCTGGTTCTCCAGCTCCTTGTTGACCGCCGCCTTGACCGCCATCACGCGGTCCCAGTAGGCGCGGTCCAGCTCGGCGTCGGCCGGCAGTTCCGTCAGGCCCTGGTACCAGGTGTTGAGCATCACCGACTCGTTGCGCTCGCCCGGCAGGTACTGCCAGATCTCGTCGGCGGTGAACGCCAGGATCGGCGCGATCCAGCGCACCAGCGCCTCGCTGATGTGGTACAGCGCGGTCTGGCAGGAGCGGCGGGCGACACTGTTGGCGCCGGTGGTGTACTGGCGGTCCTTGATGATGTCGAGATAGAAGCCACCAAGCTCCTGCACGCAGAAGTTGTGGATCTTCGAGTAGACGTTCCAGAAACGGTACTCGCCATAGTGCTCCTCCAGCTCGCGCTGCAGCAGCAGAGTGCGGTCGACCGCCCAACGGTCCAGGGCCAGCATGTCCTCGGCCGGCAGCAGGTCGCGGGCCGGGTCGAAGCCGGACAGGTTGGAGAGCAGGAAGCGCGCGGTGTTGCGGATGCGGCGGTAGGCGTCGGCGCTGCGCTGCAGGATCTGCTCGGAAACGGCCATCTCACCGGAGTAGTCGGTGGCGGAGACCCACAGGCGCAGGATGTCGGCACCCAGGGTGTTGTTGACCTTTTCCGGCTCGATGGTGTTGCCCAGCGACTTGGACATCTTGCGGCCGTTCTCGTCCACGGTGAAGCCGTGGGTCAGCAGCTCGCGGTACGGCGCGTGGCCGTCGATGGCACAGCCGGTCAGCAAGGAAGAGTGGAACCAGCCGCGGTGCTGGTCGGAGCCTTCCAGGTACAGGTCGGCGCGCGGGCCGGTGGCGTGGCCGATATCGTGGGAGCCGCGCAGCACGTGCCAGTGCGTGGTGCCGGAGTCGAACCAGACGTCAAGGGTGTCGGAAATCTTGTCGTACTGGCCGGCTTCATCGCCCAGCAGTTCGGCGGCATCCAGCTTGAACCAGGCCTCGATGCCTTGCTGCTCGACGCGCTTGGCCACTTCTTCCATCAGCTCGACGGTACGTGGGTGCAGTTCACCGGTCTGCTTGTCCAGGAAGAACGGGATCGGCACGCCCCAGTTGCGCTGACGCGAGATGCACCAGTCCGGACGGTTGGCGATCATCGAGTGCAGGCGCGCCTGGCCCCAGGCCGGAACGAACTTGGTCTCTTCGATGGCCTTGAGCGAGCGCTCGCGCAGGTTGTCGCCGCTGGTGGGCTGCTTGTCCATGCCGACGAACCACTGCGCGGTGGCGCGGTAGATCAGCGGGGTCTTGTGGCGCCAGCAGTGCATGTAGCTGTGGCTGATGGTTTCGGTGTGCATCAACGCGCCGACTTCGCTGAGCTTGTCGACGATGGCCGGGTTGGCCTTCCAGATGAACTGGCCGCCGAAGAACGGCAGCGACTCGACGTACACGCCGTTGCTCTGCACCGGGGTGAGGATGTCGTCGTTGACCATGCCGTAGCGCTTGCAGGTGACGAAGTCATCTTCACCGTAGGCGGGCGAGGAATGCACCACGCCGGTACCGGCGCCCAGCTCGACGTATTCGGCCAGGTAGATCGGCGACAGGCGGTCGTAGAACGGGTGACGGAAGTTGATCAGCTCGAGGGCCGAACCCGGGGCGGTGGCAATGACCGAACCTTCCAGGGCATAGCGTTTCAGGCACGACTCGACCAGCTCTTCGGCCAGCACCAGCAGGCGCTCGCCGGTATCGACCAGCGCGTAGGTGAAGTCCGGGTGGATGTTCAGCGCCTGGTTGGCCGGGATGGTCCACGGGGTGGTGGTCCAGATCACGATGGCGGCGGGCTTGGCCAGCGCGGCCAGGCCGAAGGCAGCGGCCAGCTTGGCCTCGTCGGCGACCGGGAAGGCGACGTCGATGGTCTGGGACTTCTTGTCGGCATACTCGACTTCGGCTTCGGCCAGGGCCGAACCGCAATCGAAGCACCAGTTCACAGGCTTCAGGCCTTTGAACACGAAGCCTTGCTTGACCATCTCGGCCAGGGCGCGGATCTCCCCGGCCTCGTTGGCGAAGTTCATGGTCTTGTACGGATTGTCCCAGTCACCCAGCACGCCCAGGCGGATGAACTCGGTCTTCTGCCCTTCGATCTGCTCGGCTGCGTACTCGCGGCACAGCTCGCGGGTGCGGTCGGCGGACAGGTGCTTGCCATGGGTGACCTCGACCTTGTGTTCGATCGGCAGGCCGTGGCAGTCCCAGCCCGGTACGTACGGGGCGTCGAAGCCCGACAGGGTCTTGGAGCGGACGATCATGTCCTTGAGAATCTTGTTCAGCGCATGACCGATATGGATCTTGCCGTTGGCATAGGGCGGGCCGTCGTGCAGGACGAACTTCGGACGATCCTTGCCAATTTCGCGCAGCTTCTGGTACAGGCCAATGCTGTCCCAGCGCTGCAGGATCTGCGGTTCGCGCTGAGGCAGGCCGGCCTTCATGGGGAAGGCGGTGTCCGGAAGGTTAAGCGTGGCTTTGTAGTCGGTCATTTCAGGCTCTTCGTTAGCGGTTGAGCGTGCCAGTGGGCACGTGCGGCGGCGATGTCCGCGTCGATCGCCGACTTCAGCGCCTCCAGGGAGGCGAAACGCTGCTCTTCACGCAGCTTGTGGTGGAATTCCACCGTCAGGCGCCGGCCATAGAGGTCACCGGCGTAGTCCAGGAGATGAATCTCCAGGTGAGGACGCCCGTCACCGGCAACGGTGGGGCGTACTCCGATATTACCGACACCCGGCCACTGCTGGCCGTCGATCTCGATGCTGGCCAGGTAGACCCCGGACAGCGGCACGCGACGGCGCTTGAGCTGGATGTTGGCGGTAGGGGTGCCGAGCTGGCGGGCCAGCTTCTGGCCATGCAACACGCGGCCGGTAATGCGGTACGGGCGGCCCAGCAGGTGTTCGGCCAGCTCGAAGTTGCCATCGGCCAGGGCCTTGCGCACTTCGGTGCTGCTGACCCGCAGGCCGTCCTGGATGACCGTGTTGGCTGCCTCGACGCTGAAGCCATGGCGCTTGCCGGCTTCGGTGAGGAAGGCGAAATCACCGGCGCGGTCGCAGCCGAAGCGGAAGTCGTCGCCCACTTCGAGGTGGCGCACGCCCAGGCCATCGACCAGCACCGCCTTGACGAACTGCTCGGCGCTGAGCTGGCTCAGGCGCTGGTTGAACGACAGGCACAGCACCCGGTCGATGCCCTCGCCGGCCAGCAGCTCGACCTTGTCACGCAGGCGCGCCAGGCGGGCCGGCGCGGTATCCGGGGCAAAATACTCGCGAGGCTGTGGCTCGAAGATCACCACGCAGGTGGGCAGGCCGAGTTCCTGGCCACGTTCGCGCAGGCGCGCGAGGATCGCCTGGTGGCCGCGGTGGACCCCGTCGAAGTTGCCAATGGTGGCGACACAGCCCCGGTGCTCGGGGCGCAGGTTGTGAAGACCTCGAACCAGCTGCATAACGCGCTTCTTGCTCATAAAGTGGCCGATTATAACCACACCCGGGCGCTGGTGACAGGCAGCAGCGCCACCACGGGGTATGGAATGCGAAAAACCGACGCCTGACCCTTTTCGCGCCTCAGTGCAGCGCCTTGCGGGCGAAATGCCGTGGGCGGAAACCACACAGGTACAGGCAACCGAAATAGGTCACCACACCGGCGACGATCAGAGCGCCCAGGCGCACGAAGCGCTCGAGCATGTTGCCCTGCTCCCAGGCCGGCATGTAGTGCATGCCCAGCAACAGCACGCCCGACATCAACGCCACTGCCAGCACCAGCTTGAGCAGGAACATCGCCCAGCCCGGTTGCGGCTGGAACAGTTGCTGGCTGCGCAGCTTCCAGTACAGCAGGCCGGCGTTCAGGCAGGCGCCCAGGCTGATCGCCAGGGCCAGCCCGGCATGGGCCAGCGGGCCGACAAGGGCCAGGTTGAGCAACTGCGTGCACACCAGCGTGAACACGGCGATCTTCACCGGTGTGCGGATATTCTGCTGCGCATAGAAGCCAGGTGCCAGCACCTTGACCAGGATGATCGCCATCAGCCCCACCGAATATGCGACCAGCGCCCGCTGGGTCATGGCTGCGTCGAAGGCGGTGAACTTGCCGTACTGGAACAGCGCCACGGTCAGCGGTTCGGCGAGGATGCCCAGGGCCAGGGTGCAGGGCAGCACCAGCAGGAAGCACAGGCGCAGGCCCCAGTCGAGGATCCGTGAATACTCCTCACGGTCCTGGTTGGCGTAGGTCTTGGCCAGGGTCGGCAGCAAGATGGTGCCCAGGGCCACGCCCAGCACGCCGGAGGGCAGCTCCATGAGGCGGTCGGCGTAATACATCCAGGACACCGAGCCGGCCACCAGGAAGGAGGCGAAGATGGTGTTGATGATCAGCGAGATCTGGCTCACCGATACCCCAAGGATCGCCGGCAGCATCTGCTTGAGCACGCGCCACACGCCGGTATCGCGCAGGTTCAGGCGCGGCAGCACGAGCATGCCGATCTTCTTCAGCGCCGGCAGCTGGTACAGCAGTTGCGCCAGGCCACCGGCCAGCACGCCCCAGGCCAGGGCCATGATCGGTGGGTCGAAGTAGGGCGTGAGCAGCACGGCGAAGGCAATCATCGCCACGTTGAGCAACGTGGGGGTGAACGCCGGCACGCTGAAGCGGTTCCAGGTGTTGAGGATCGCACCGACCAACGACGACAGCGAGATCAGCAATATATAAGGAAAGGTCACCCGCAGCAGCGCGGTGGTCAGCTCGTACTTCTCGGTGCTGTCGACAAACCCCGGTGCCGTGACCCAGACCACCCAGGGCGCGGCGAGGATGCCGATGGCGGTGACCAGCGCCAGGATCAGGGTCAGCAGGCCACTGACATAGGCGATGAAGGTACGGGTGGCCTCCTCGCCCTGCTGGGTCTTGTACTCGGCAAGGATCGGCACGAAGGCCTGGGAGAACGCGCCTTCGGCGAAGATCCGCCGCAGCAGGTTGGGCAATTTGAAGGCGATGAAGAAGGCATCGGTAGCGATGCCGGCGCCGAACACCCGCGCCAGGATGGTATCGCGCACGAAGCCGAGCACCCGGGAAATCATGGTGATGGAGCTGACCGCGGCCAGGGATTTGAGCAGGTTCATCGAAAAGTTTCACGCCAGGGGCAGAGGACGCTGCCAGACAGCGTCCGAATGTGCGATACTCCCGCGCCTTCGCAGGGGAGCCAAAAATTCCCGAGTTTACAGGTCGTGCGACAGAAAGGAATATTTCCCTCCTGTTGGCTCACCACTCGGCGGAACCTTGCAGGTGGCCTTGACATCCGATCGACTCATCGGCATGATTCGCGGCCTATTTTGTTTGCTATTTACCTAAAGTCTTTCGAGGAGCTCGACGGTGGCCAACTCACCTTCCGCCAAGAAACGTGCAAAACAGGCTGAGAAGCGTCGCAGCCACAACGCCAGCCTGCGTTCCATGGTCCGTACCTACATCAAGAATGTAGTCAAGGCCATCGACGCAAAAGACGCCGAAAAAGCGCAAGCCGCTTACGTTCTGGCTGTACCTGTAATCGACCGTATGGCCGACAAGGGTATCATCCACAAGAACAAAGCTGCTCGCCACAAAGGCCGTCTGAATGGCCACATCAAGGCACTGAAAGAAGCTGCAGCTGCCTAAGCGACGTTCTTGTCGAAAAAACCGACCCTAGGGTCGGTTTTTTTATGCCTGTGATTTTCTCGTTACTCGCCAAAACTGCATTAGCGTCGGTGCCTTCTAGGCTACCGGCAAGCCGGCTGCCACAGAATAACGAATGGCCCGAGGCCAATGCGGTCGGCGTGGGAGCCGGCTTGTCGTGACGAAGAACCGCGGCGAAAGGGCCGCATAGCGGCCCATCCCATCATTACTTGCCGATCTGGATCTTCGGCGCCCACTGCATCCACTCATCCTCCGGCTTGTCGAACAGCGCAAAGGTCTGCTGCGGTCGCGCCGGGTTGCCCATCTGCTCGCCATCGGGCGTGGCGAAGGCAATCCCACCCTCGATCAAGGTCTCCACCGACTCGGTACGTACCGTGGCGCCCTTGAACAGGCCCCAGTCGAAGCCGAACCCACTGCTGTTCCAGAAGCGGCTGCCGCCACGCACCAGTCCGGCGTAGCGAGGCTCGATAAGGATGTGGATAAGTACCCGGTCGGCGGTCTGACCCAGTTCGAAGCCGGTGACCTTGCCCACTGCGATCTCACGGTAGGTGACCGGCACGCCCGGCTTGATCGAGCCACGACGCGCCGCGCTCAAGGTCAGCGGCAGGCCGACCTCCTCGCCTTTCACCTCGGGGGCATCGCCCAGGGCGATGAAGTCACGCTGCGGCCCCTTATCCTTGAGCGCTGGCAGCACCTCCAGGTATTGGCCGCCGATCAGCGTGTCGAGATTCTGGGTACGCACCAGCCCCAAGGCAGGCTTGACCACCCAGAACTGCGTACCCACGCGGGCGATACGCTCGGCCGCCTGAGTAATCCGCGCACGGAGCAGAACCGCCTGCAGGTCGCCAGTCAGGTCGACGCTCTCTACGCTGCCCACGTCCAACCCGCGGAAGCGGATCGGCGTGCCCGGCTTGAGGCCATCGGCGCGGTCCACGCGAATGGTGATCAGGGTACCGGCACGGTTGGCCGCGTCCTGGCTTTCATGCAGGCGGAAACGTGGGATATGCCGTTTGAGCGGTACATCCGGTTTCGGCGTGTCGAAGGCGATACCGCCGGCCATGAGCGTCTGCAGCGACTCGCTCTTGACCTGGATACCCGACAGGCCACCGGTCAGGGTGATGCCACTGGCATTCCAGAAGCGCGTGGAACCGTTGACCAGGTTGGCGTATTCCTTCTCGATGTGCACGCCAATCAGGATGCGCTTGCTGTTGCGAGCGAACTGGTAGCTCTGCACGCTGCCCACGCGCACCTGGCGGTACATCACCGGGCTGCCCACTTCCAGCGAGCCCAGGGTGTCAGCGAACAGCACCATGTGCAGGCCGGGCGCCTTCAGGTCCAATGGTGGCGCCTTGGCACGCGCCTCGAACTCGCGCAGGGGCTTGGCGCCCGGCTCGCCCGGGCGCACCGCAATGTAGTTACCCTTCACCAATGCCTCGAGGCCGGTGATACCGGCAAGCGAGATCGACGGCTTGACCACCCAGAACTGCGTGCCTTCGACCAGGTAGTCCTCGGCCAGTGGGTCGAGGGTCAGCTCGGCCGTTGCACTGGCAAGGTCATTTTCGACCTTGAGATCCTTGAGCGTGCCCACCTGGATGCCCTTGTACAGCACCGGTGTACGCCCCTTCTGCAAACCTTCGAAGTCACTGAGCTTGACCTTGACGCGGATGCCGGCCTGGGCTGCGTCGAAGTCCTCGTACAAGCGGAACGGCAGGCTTGGATCGGTGGGCGGGCTGTCCTTGCGGTTCTCCGGCGTTGCAAAGGCGATGCCCCCGGCCACGATGCTCGACAGCGATTCAGTGCGCACCTTGACCCCGGACAGGTCGGCATCGATGCTGACCCCGCTGGCGTTCCAGAAACGTGTGTGCTTGCGCACCAGGCTGGCATAGGCTGGCGCGATGAACACCTTGATCTCTACCGTGCCCTGATCTTCAGACAGCCGATAGCTCTTCACCCGACCTACCTGGATCTGTTTGTAGAAGATCGGACTGTCGCGGTTGAGCGAGCCCAGTCGCTCGGCCTTGAGGGTCAGGTGCAAGCCCGGCTCGGCATCGGACAGTGGCGGAGCTTCCTTGAGCGCGGTGAAGCGCTTGGTAGGCTCCCCCTCCCCGGGATCGACGGCAATGTAGTTACCTGAAACCAGTGTCTCCAGGCCCGAGATACCTGCCAGGCTGACGCTCGGCTTGACCAGCCAGAAGCGCGTGCCCTTGGTCAGGTGCGGGCCTGCCTCCTTGCGCATCTCGACGGTGGCGACGACGCCACGGCTGTCCCCTTTGTCATCCAGCACCAGGGCGACCACCTTGCCCACCGACATGCCTTTATAGATGACCTCGGTCTTGTTGGCGACGATGCCCTCGCCACTCTCGAAGCGCACCTGTATCTCGATGCCGGCATCCTTGTAGGCTTGCCAGGCCAGCCAGCCGCCGATCGCCAAGGCAATCAGCGGCAGGATCCAGATGGCCGACCAGTTCGAAGCTGGGCGGGTTTTAGCCGTAGGCAAGTCACTCATGGTCGTCATCCGACTCCGTGTTGTCCCAGATCAGTCGGGGATCGAAAGTTAAAGCGGCGAGCATCGTCAGGATCACCACAGTGGCGAAGGCGACAGCGCCCAGGTTGGCTTCGACACTGGCGATGCGGCCGAAATTCACCACGGCCACGAGAATGGCGATGACGAAGATGTCCAGCATCGACCAGCGGCCGATGAATTCGATGAAGCGGTACATCAGGATGCGCTGCCGTGCGGACAGGGGCTGGTGGCGTTGCACCGAATAGAGCAGCAGGGCGATACCCACCAGCTTGAAGGTGGGCACCAGGATGCTTGCGATGAACACCACGGCGGCGATCGGCAACATGCCGTGCTTCATCAGGGTGATGACGCCAGACATGATGGTGTCCGGGCTGCCCTGCCCCAGGGCACTGACGGTCATGATCGGCAGCACGTTGGCCGGGATATAGAGAATCATCGCCGTGACCAGCAGCGCCCAGGTACGCACGATACTGTTGGGCCGCCGAGCGTGCACCACCGCACCGCAGCGGGTGCAGGCCTGCGAGTTGCTGCCAGGCTCATGGCGGTTCAGCTCATGGCATTCATTACAGACCAGGATGCCTGCATCAATCGCCCGCATGGACATCCTCCCCCGACAAGGCCACCCAGATCTGGTGCGGCGACATGACCACCTCGAGCCAGACCTGCACCAGCAGCAGACTGATGAAGCAGAACAGGCCCAGGCCGATGCTCAGCTCGGCCAGGTCGACCAGCTTGACGATGGCCACCAGCACGCCCATGAAGTAGACCTCGAGCATCCCCCACTCACGCAGGTGGTGGTAGATACGATAGATCAGCAGGCCATAGCTGCGACCGAAGTCAAAACGGATGCTCAACAGCACCGCCAGCTGGCACAGCAGCTTCAGCAGCGGGATGGCCATGCTGCACAGGAACACCACCACGGCGATACCGCGCATCTCTGAGTTGTACAGGCCGAGCACGCCACTCCAGACCGTATCGTCGGAGGTCTGACCGAGCAGGTGCAATTGCATGATCGGCAGGAAGTTGGCCGGCACGTACAACAGCAGCGCCGTCAGCACCAGGGCGAGGCTTCGGTTGACCAGGTTGTGGCGATGGGCATAGAGCTCATAGCCGCAGCGTGGGCACAGGGCCTTCTCGTCATGCTGCAGGGTTGGCTTGCGCATCAGCAGGTCGCACTCGTGGCAGGCCACCAGTTCATCCAGCCGCAGCTGCGCGAGCGCTTCGGGTTCGACAGGGTTAGGCATAAAGGGGTTCTGAATGGATGCGTCGGCTCTATTCTAGTGTTCCGACTCGAATTGTGGGAGATGGCCATATGAGGAACTGTATCGGTGTTCGAGTCACACTTTCCATGAGCGTGGCCCCCGGGGCGCCGCTGACGCGGCGCATCGCCGGCGAGCCGGCTCCTACAGTGTTTTCCAGGCACAAAGACAAAACCCCTACCTGCTCGCGCAGATAGGGGTTTTGCGAAATGAATCTTGACGATGACCTACTCTCACATGGGGAAACCCCACACTACCATCGGCGATGCATCGTTTCACTACTGAGTTCGGGATGGGATCAGGTGGTTCCAATGCTCTATGGTCGTCAAGAAATTCGGTTGCCAGTACGTCTTTGCAGACATGCCAGCCAATTCGGATATGCGATATTTGTGGGTCGTCGCGAACTTTCGGTTCGTTTCGTCTTCACCACCACAATTTGGCCTCAGCGCAAATTGCTTGGGTGTTATATGGTCAAGCCTCACGGGCAATTAGTATTGGTTAGCTCAACGCCTCACAGCGCTTACACACCCAACCTATCAACGTCGTAGTCTTCGACGGCCCTTCAGGGAGCTCAAGGCTCCAGTGAGATCTCATCTTGAGGCAAGTTTCCCGCTTAGATGCTTTCAGCGGTTATCTCTTCCGAACATAGCTACCCGGCAATGCCACTGGCGTGACAACCGGAACACCAGAGGTTCGTCCACTCCGGTCCTCTCGTACTAGGAGCAGCCCCTCTCAAATCTCAAACGTCCACGGCAGATAGGGACCGAACTGTCTCACGACGTTCTAAACCCAGCTCGCGTACCACTTTAAATGGCGAACAGCCATACCCTTGGGACCGGCTTCAGCCCCAGGATGTGATGAGCCGACATCGAGGTGCCAAACACCGCCGTCGATATGAACTCTTGGGCGGTATCAGCCTGTTATCCCCGGAGTACCTTTTATCCGTTGAGCGATGGCCCTTCCATACAGAACCACCGGATCACTAAGACCTACTTTCGTACCTGCTCGACGTGTGTGTCTCGCAGTCAAGCGCGCTTTTGCCTTTATACTCTACGACCGATTTCCGACCGGTCTGAGCGCACCTTCGTACTCCTCCGTTACTCTTTGGGAGGAGACCGCCCCAGTCAAACTACCCACCATACACTGTCCTCGATCCGGATAACGGACCTGAGTTAGAACCTCAAGGTTGCCAGGGTGGTATTTCAAGGATGGCTCCATGAGAACTGGCGTCCCCACTTCAAAGCCTCCCACCTATCCTACACAAGCAAGCTCAAAGTCCAGTGCAAAGCTATAGTAAAGGTTCACGGGGTCTTTCCGTCTAGCCGCGGATACACTGCATCTTCACAGCGATTTCAATTTCACTGAGTCTCGGGTGGAGACAGCGCCGCCATCGTTACGCCATTCGTGCAGGTCGGAACTTACCCGACAAGGAATTTCGCTACCTTAGGACCGTTATAGTTACGGCCGCCGTTTACCGGGGCTTCGATCAAGAGCTTCGCTTGCGCTAACCCCATCAATTAACCTTCCGGCACCGGGCAGGCGTCACACCCTATACGTCCACTTTCGTGTTTGCAGAGTGCTGTGTTTTTAATAAACAGTCGCAGCGGCCTGGTATCTTCGACCGGCGTGGGCTTACGCAGCAAGTGCTTCACCCTCACCGGCGCACCTTCTCCCGAAGTTACGGTGCCATTTTGCCTAGTTCCTTCACCCGAGTTCTCTCAAGCGCCTTGGTATTCTCTACCTAACCACCTGTGTCGGTTTGGGGTACGGTTCCCAGTTATCTGAAGCTTAGGAGCTTTTCTTGGAAGCATGGCATCAACCACTTCGCGCTCTAATGAGCACTCGTCATCAGCTCTCGGCCTTGAGATCCCGGATTTGCCTAAGATCTCAGCCTACCACCTTAAACTTGGACAACCAACGCCAAGCTGGCCTAGCCTTCTCCGTCCCTCCATCGCAATAACTGGAAGTACAGGAATATTAACCTGTTTTCCATCGACTACGCTTTTCAGCCTCGCCTTAGGGACCGACTAACCCTGCGTCGATTAACGTTGCGCA
>NZ_JBWBQZ010000001.1:3247500-3347500 GCF_056279265.1 Pseudomonas sp. TE21435
ATCGGACCAGGCGTCGATGTTCGGGCCGACGTTGCGGCTGTACTCACCCTTGAGCAGCTCCGGGGCGGCGCAGGCGAACTCGACGTTCTCGATGCCACGCTTGAGTTCGCCCGCAGCGTCCTCCACGGTCTTGCCGTGTTCCTCGCTGATCATCTGCGAGATTTTCGCTTCGTTCTGCTCAAGCAGCTGCTTGAAGCGGAACATCACCTGGGCGCGCTTGGCTGGCGGGGTATTGCGCCAGGCCGGGAAGGCGGCCTTGGCCGAATCGATGGCCTGCTGGATGGTGGCGCGGCTGGCCAGCTCGACCTTGCGCACGGCCTGGCCGGTCGACGGGTTGAAGACATCGGCGGTGCGCTCGCCCTTGCTGACCAGCTCGCCGTGGATCAGGTGCTGAACAATGCTCATGCATAACTCCAGATAAAGAAGGTAGAGACAGGCGCGTGGTACTCACACGCCCGACGTCAAAATCGGAAAAATCAGTCGACCTTGTTCAGGGCTTCGCCCACGGCGTCGAACAGACGGTCCAGCTCTTGTGGCTGGGTGTTGAAGGTCGGCCCAAATTGCAGGGTGTCGCCACCGAAGCGTACATAGAAGCCGGCTTGCCACAGCTTCATGGCCGCCTCGTACGGACGAACGATGGCATCGCCATCGCGCGCGGCGATCTGGATCGCGCCGGCCAGGCCGTAGTTGCGGATGTCGACGACGTTCTTGGTGCCCTTGACGCCGTGCAGCAGCTTCTCGAAGTGCGGCGCCAGCTCGGCGGCGGACTGCACCAGGTTTTCCTTCTGCAGCAGGTCCAGCGCGGCGATGCCGGCGGCGCAGGCGACAGGATGCGCCGAATAGGTGTAGCCGTGGGGGAATTCCACCGCGTACTCGGGCGTCGGCTGGTTCATGAAGGTCTGGTAGATCTCGCCGGTGGCGATCACCGCGCCCATCGGGATGGCGCCGTTGGTGACCTGCTTGGCGATGCACATCAGGTCCGGGGTCACGCCGAAGGCTTCAGCACCGGTCATGGCGCCCATGCGGCCGAAGCCGGTGATCACTTCGTCGAAGATCAGCAGGATGTTGTGCTGGCTGCAGATCTCGCGCAGGCGCTTGAGGTAGCCCTTCGGCGGCGGCAGCACACCGGCGGAACCAGCCAGCGGCTCGACGATCACCGCGGCGATGTTCGAGGCGTCATGCAGCTCGATCAGCTTGAGCATCTCGTCGGCCAGGGCGATACCGCCCTCTTCCGGCATGCCCTTGCTGAACACGTTGGCCGGCAGCACGGTGTGAGGCAGGTGGTCGACGTCCAGCAACTGACCGAACAGCTTGCGGTTGCCGTTGACGCCACCCAGGCTGGTGCCGGCGATGTTGACCCCGTGATAGCCACGGGCACGGCCGATGATCTTGGTCTTGGTGGCCTGGCCTTTCAGGCGCCAGTAGGCACGAACCATTTTCAGCGCGGTGTCGGCGCACTCGGAGCCGGAGTTGGTGAAGAACACGTGGTTCAGGTCGCCCGGCACCAGGTTGGCGATCTTCTCGGCCAGCTGGAACGACAGCGGATGGCCGAACTGGAAGGCCGGCGAGTAGTCGAGGGTGGCGACCTGGCGAGCCACTGCCTCGCTGATCTCCTTGCGGGTATGCCCGGCGCCGCAGGTCCACAGGCCCGACAGGGCGTCGAACACCTTGCGGCCCTTGTCGTCGACCAGGTAGTTGCCTTCGGCCGCCACGATCAGCCGCGGGTCGCGCTGGAAGTTGCGGTTGGCGGTGTACGGCATCCAGTGAGCGTCCAGCTTGAGCTGGCTGGCCAGGCCGGCTTGAGCGGATTCGGGCATGTTCATCGGGCAGTTCCTCGAAAGACGATTAGGCAACGATGGGTGTTGTTGCAGCTAAGTTGTCACGGCGATAAAGTTCGAAAAACCCAGCTTTTCTAACCTTCAGTCAGCGGATAACTAAACTAATGAGCCGACGCCCCGATCCCCTCGCCCAGGTCAGCGATTTTGACATTCGCCTATTGAAGATCTACCGCAGCGTGGTCGAGTGCGGCGGCTTTTCAGCGGCGGAAAACGTCCTGGGCATCGGCCGCTCGGCCATCAGCCAGCAGATGAACGACCTCGAGCAACGCCTGGGGCTGCGCCTGTGCCAACGCGGCCGGGCGGGTTTTTCGCTGACTGAGGAGGGGCGCGAGGTCTACCACTCGGCGCTGCAACTGCTCAGCGCCCTGGAGTCGTTCCGCACCGAGGTCAATGGCCTGCACCAGCACCTGCGCGGTGAGCTGAACATCGGCCTCACCGACAACCTGGTGACCCTGCCGCACATGCGCATCACCCACGCTCTGGCCGAACTCAAGGACCGCGGCCCCGATGTGCGCATCCAGATCCGCATGATCGCCCCCAGCCAGGTCGAGCAGGGCGTGCTCGACGGCAGCCTGCATGTGGGCGTGGTACCGCAGACCAGCCCGCTGTCGGGACTTGAATACCAACCGCTGTACAGTGAACGCTCGCTGCTCTACTGCGCGGTCGGCCACCCGCTGTTCTACGCCGACGACCTGCAGATCGATGACGATCGCCTCAACGCCCAGGACGCGATCGCCCCGACCTTCCGCCTGCCCGCCGACATCCAGGCGCACTACCAGGCCCTGCACTGCACCGCCAGCGCCTCGGACCGCGAAGGCATGGCCTTCCTGATCCTGACGGGCCGCTACATCGGCTACCTGCCCGACCACTACGCCAGCTTCTGGGTGCAGCAGGGGCGCCTGCGGGCGCTGAAACCTGCCCAGCGTTTCTATGACCTGGGCCTGAGCTGGGTGACGCGCAAGGGCCGGCGGCCGAACCTGGTGCTGGAAAGCTTCCTCGAGAGCCTGGCTGCGACACGCTGATGCCTGTCCCTGACGCTAATGCTTGTCACTTCGCCACAGGCAGGTAATCTGTCGGACATCCGTAACGACCCGCCCGGAATCGTCCATGACCCTAGAAGTCCCTGCGCATCGCTCCCCCACCTCGGGCAAGCCCGCCGGCCGCATCCGCCAGAAGAACGAACAGGCCATCATCCAGGCCGCCGAGGACGAGTTCGCCCGCCACGGCTACAAGGGCACGAGCATGAACACCATCGCGCTCAAGGCCGGGCTGCCCAAGGCCAACCTGCATTATTACTTCACCAACAAGCTGGGCCTGTACATCGCGGTGCTGAGCAACATCATCGAACTGTGGGACAGCACCTTCAACGCCCTGAGCGTGGAGGACGACCCGGCCGAGGCGCTCAGCCAGTACATCCGCACCAAGATGGAGTTCTCCCGGCGCAACCCGCAGGCCTCGCGGATCTTCGCCATGGAAGTGATCAGCGGCGGCGAGTGCCTGAGCGAGTACTTCAGCGCCGACTACCGCGAATGGTTCCGTGGCCGCGCCGCGGTGTTCCAGGCCTGGATGGACGCCGGCAAGATGGACCAGGTAGATCCGGTGCACCTGATCTTCCTGCTCTGGGGCAGCACCCAGCACTACGCCGACTTCGCCACCCAGATCTGCCAGGTCACCGGCCGCAGCCGCCTGACCAAGCAGGACATGGAAGACGCCAGCAACAATCTTATCCACATCATTCTCAAAGGCTGCGGCATCAGCACGCCTGCCTGACCCGGACTTATGCCTTCTACCCTGCTCGAGCTCTGCGAATTGCGCGAAGAAATCCGCAAGAGCCGCTTCATCACCCTCGCCGGCCCGATCGACAGCCCCGCCGAGGCCATGGCCTTCATCGAACGCCACAGCGACCTGGCGGCCACCCACAACTGCTGGGCCTGGAAGCTCGGCGCCCAGTACCGCAGCAGCGATGACGGCGAACCGGGCGGCACGGCCGGGCGACCGATCCTCGCCGCCATCGAAGCCCAGGACTGCGACCAGGTGGTGGTGTTGGTGATCCGCTGGTACGGCGGCATCCAGCTGGGCACCGGTGGACTGGCCCGGGCCTACGGCGGCGGCGCCAACAAATGCCTGCAGCAGGCACCCAAGCGTGTGCTGGTGCAGCGCAGCGCGTTCAGTTGCAGTTGCACCTTCAGCGAACTGGCGCTGCTCAAGCTGCGCCTGGCTGAGGTGGACGGCGTGGTGCTGGATGAGCAGTTCACCGCTAACGGCGTCGACCTGCGCATCGCCCTGGGTGAGATCCACCTCGCGTCACTGCAGCAGCAACTCGCCGACCTGAGCCGCGGGCGCATTCTGCTGGAAAGAGAGTGAACATTGCCCACAACTGCTGTGGGCCTGCCTGTGGATAAGCTTGGGGCAAGCTGATACAGGCCTTATGCGACAAGGCCTGCGAAGCATTGAGCATATTTTGATCACATTTGTGTGACACTGGCACAAGTGACTGAAAGACTGTGAGTTATCCCCAGCTTTCAATGTAAACCCGCCCCCAAACCACCATTTTCAGGCCCGCTGCGCTTGCACACAATTACTGTGGAGCGGCTTGTGGATAACCCGTGAACTACAGCGCCAGGCCCAGCCCCCACAGGCTTTCCAGGCAATCGATCGTTTTTTGATCAGCCTCCACAAGGCAAGCGCCAGGCACCTGGTTTATGCTCGTCACCCAGGCCTTTCCCGGTGGAGGGCAATCACCCCGTTGTCGCGCGGCGAGCGAAACTATGCACAACAGCGCTCGCCCAGCCTTTGATATGGAGTATCGCAATGACCGCAAACAAGAACGCCCTGATCATCGGCGCCTCCCGAGGCCTTGGCCTGGGGCTGGTGCAACGCCTGCAGGAAGACGGCTGGAATGTCGTCGCCACCGTGCGCGACCCGCAACAGCCAGGCGCTCTGCGCGAGGTTTCCGGTGTGCGTATCGAGCGCCTGGAGATGAACGACACCGCCCAGCTCGACGGGCTCAAGCAGCGCCTGCAGGGTGAAGTGTTCGACCTGGTGTTCGTCAACGCCGGCGTGATGGGCCCGCTGCCGCAGGACCTGGAAAGCGTGCAGGTACAGCAGATTGGCGAGCTGTTCATGACCAACGCCGTGGCGCCGATCCGCGTGGCCCGGCGCCTGGCCGAACTCATCCGCAAAGACAGCGGCGTGCTGGCGTTCATGAGCTCGATCCTGGGTAGCGTGACCATCCCCGACGGCGGTGAGATCTGCCTGTACAAGGCCAGCAAGGCCGCCCTCAACTCGATGATCAACAGCTTCGTGGTCGAGCTGCAGCGCCCCGACCTTGCCGTGCTGGCCATGCACCCGGGCTGGGTGAAGACCGACATGGGCGGCGAGAATGCCGAGATCGACGTGCTCACCAGCACCCGTGGCATGCTCGAGCAGATCAAGGCGCAGAGCGGCAACGGCGGCCTGCGCTTCATCAACTACAAGGGCGAGCCGCTCACCTGGTGATCCAGGGCCTTGCGGGCCTGGGTGGGCGCATTGCCCGGCCAGGCCCTGTAGAATGGCGGCCAACCGTACCTGATCGAGATTGCACACATGTATGACTGGCTGAACGCCTTGCCCAAGGCGGAACTGCACATGCACCTGGAGGGCTCGCTGGAGCCCGAACTGCTGTTCGCCCTGGCCGAGCGCAACAAGGTTGCGCTGCCCTGGGCCGATGTCGAAACCCTGCGCGGCGCCTATGCCTTCAACAACCTGCAGGAATTCCTCGACCTCTACTACCAGGGCGCTGGCGTCCTGCGTACCGAGCAGGATTTCTACGACCTGACCTGGGCTTACCTGCAACGCTGCAAGGCGCAGAACGTTATCCACACCGAGCCGTTCTTCGACCCCCAGACCCACACCGACCGGGGCATCCCGTTCGAGGTGGTGCTCAATGGCATCACCGGCGCACTCAAGGATGGCCGTGAACAGCTGGGCATCTCCAGTGGTTTGATCCTCAGCTTCCTGCGCCACCTGAGCGAGGACGAGGCGCAACAGACCCTCGACCAGGCCCTGCCCTTCCGTGAGGCGTTCGTCGCCGTAGGCCTGGACAGCTCGGAAAAAGGCCATCCGCCCAGCAAGTTCCAGCGCGTCTTCGACCGCGCCCGCAGCGAAGGCTTCCTGACCGTGGCCCATGCCGGCGAGGAAGGCCCGCCCGAATACATCTGGGAGGCACTCGACCTGCTCAAGATCCAGCGTATCGACCACGGCGTGCGCGCCATCGAGGACGAACGCCTGATGCAGCGCATCATCGACGAGCAGATCCCGCTGACTGTCTGCCCGCTGTCCAACACCAAGCTGTGCGTGTTCGACCACATGAGCCAGCACAATATCCTCGACATGCTCGAGCGTGGCGTGAAGGTCACGGTCAACTCCGATGACCCGGCCTACTTCGGCGGCTACGTCACCGAAAACTTCCATGCCCTGCACCAGCACCTGGGCATGACCCAGGACCAGGCGCGCCGCCTGGCGCAGAACAGCCTGGACGCACGCCTGGTGCGCTAACCGGCCTGGCGCGAGGGCAGGCAGGCGATCGCGTTGATCTGCTGCTGGCCGAGCGGTGTAAGGTGTACCGCCCGGCTGCCCTCCTGCTCACGCACCCAGCCCGACTGGGTGAACAACCTGAGCAACGCCTTGCCCAGGCAACCGCCCAGGTGCGGGCCCTGGTCGTTCCACTTGCTGCAGTGGCAGATCACGCAGCCACGCCGGTCGGCGGCGGCCAGTGCGTCGATGAACACCCCCAGCGCCTCCAGTTGCCCCTTGCCCTCCTGGCTCACGGCCAGTTGCTGTTCGCTGCCCTCCAACCAACCCGCTACATGCAGCCGATGCAGCAACGCGGCAGCCACCTCGCCGCCCAGATGGTCGCCGCACAGGCGCGCCTTGCGCATTGACAGGGGGATTTGCAGCGAGGTGCCCTGCCCCACGGCTGAGCGGCTGGCCAACTGGACGCTGGCAAGGGCCTCCACCGCGGTGCCGACTTCCGGCGTTGCCAGGCGGAAGAAGCGTTTGCGCCCACGCGCCTCCTGCCTGAGCAAGCCGGCACTGGACAGCAGCGACAGGTGCGCGCAGGCCGACGAAGTGCTCAGGCCGGTGATCACGGCAAGCTCGTCCGCCGCACGCGGGGTGCCATCGATCAACGCCCACAACATGGCGCTGCGCTTGGGTTCGGCCATCAGGCTGGCAACCTGACTGATGCTGCGGACTGCGGTCATGAAACTGAAGCTCCCTGATGTATCTCGTCTGGCGGCGACAACCGCTGACGCCCTGCCGCCTGTGCGGGCAAGCACGGGATTGTTCGTGTGCCGGATGGTCAGCGCCAGGCCAGGAAGGATCTCACGCTGGCATTGGGCGCCTGAGGCAGTATAAGCCGCTGGAGGGGGCTCGCCTTGAGGGGGGTATGCCCGGAATGGGTCGGCGTTGGTCCCCCGAGCACCGTTCTGAAAGATGCGTCTGTCAGTGCGCTACGCCGCAGACACGGCTGATGCCCCCGTTCTACTGTGGCTGCGCCAGGAACGTGGCTGATAGCGATTATCAAGAAGCTAGAAAAGTCCGATAGGCACGGTGAAAACTTCTGCCCTGCAAAACAGAAGGTCTCCCTACTTCAGGCCACCATGACCGTCAGTCAGGGGACTGATCCTGGCCATGGCGAGCGGCGGGGGCGGCGCTACACTAGTTCCGCTCCCGCTCACTGGAGGTGGATCGCGATGAAGATTGTCGTCAGTGCGTCGAACCGAAATCCCGCTTGCCCCTGGCAAGTCCAGCTCGATCAGCATGTGGTGAGTTTCCGCAACGAGGCCGAGGCGCGGTCATTCGTCGCCCTGCTCGAGGCGCGCCTGAACGCGCCCCACCCGCTCACGCAGGCCGGCTGGCCTGCAGCCGCCGGGTCAACATTGCGACACTGACCACCAGCGCGCCACACAGGCTGATCACCAGCGCCATGGGCACCGCGCTGCCATCGTGCAGCACCCCGACCAGCGCTGCCGCACCCGCGGCGACGCTGAACTGCAGGCAGCCCATCAGCGCCGAGGCGCTGCCTGCCCGCGTGCCCTGCCCGCTCATGGCGCAGGCCGAGGCGTTGGGGATGATGCAACCAAGGCTGGCGATGCATACGAACAACGGCACCAGCAACGGCCACAACTGCGCTGGGCGCAGCGCCGCGACCACCAGCAGCGCCAGCGCCGCCACCAGGTACAGCCACACTGCCCGCGCCAGCAGGAACGCCGGGCCACGCTTGGCCAGCAGACGCGCATTGACCTGGGCCATCAGGATGAAGCCTGCGGCGTTGGTGCCGAACAACCAGCCATAGTGCTCGGCGGGCACCCCGTACAACTTGATGAACACGAACGGTGAACCGGCGATGTAGGCGAACATCCCGGCAATGGCGATGCCGCCGGTCAACGCATGGCCGACAAACACCCGGTCACCGAACAGCCGCAGGTACTGGCGCAGCGCCCCCGACAAGGGCTGGCGCGGCACATGTGCCGGCAGGCTCTCCGGCAGTCCCAGGCCGACGGCCACCAGGCAGGCCGCGCTGAACAGGCTCAGGGCGAGGAAAATCGACTGCCAACCAGACACATTGACCAGCACGCCACCGAGCATCGGCGCGAGAATCGGTGCCAGGCCCATCACCAACATCAATTGCGAAAACACCTTGGCCGAGGCCACCGCGTCGCACTTGTCACTGACGATCGCCCGCGACAGCACCATGCCGGCGCAGCCACCCAGGGCCTGGACGAAGCGCGCCACGATCAAACTGTCGAGGTTGGGTGCATAGGCACAGGCCAGGGAGGCGATGGTGAACAAGCCAACCCCAAAAAGCAGCGGAATACGCCGGCCGAAACGGTCGGCCACTGGCCCGTAGGCGAGCTGGCCCAGGGACAGGCCGAGGAAATAGGCGGCCAGGGTCGTCTGCACATGCTTTTCGTCGGTGGCGAAGGCATGCGCCATGGCCGGGAAGGCTGGCAGATAGAAGTCGATCGCCAAAGGCCCGAACGCACTGAGGGCGCCGAGAATCAGCAAGGTTCGCAGGTTCATGGAGAATCCATAGCAGGCTAAGCAAGTCGGTTAGTCTACCTGCACTGGATCATTGGGCGTTGAAAACCTTTGTAATAATTGGCCTGCATTTCTGTAGACGCGGACTTGCCCGGGCAGCCCGCTTCTACAGAAATGCTTTAGCTGGACAATCCAGCCGTTCAGGCCACCTCGGCCTGATATCCCTCTTCACGAATCGCCGCCAGGATCTGATCCGCCGCCAGCGCACTGTCCACCCGCACCTGCTTCGCCGCCAGGTCCACTTCCACTCGCGCCGCGGCGTCCTGCTCCTGCACCGCACGGGTCACGCCTTTCACGCAATGGCCACAGGTCATGCCTTGTACATTGAACACTTGCATAGGGGTTGCCTCCTTGTGGGTTTTGTCCACTTTCAGCCTTGCCATCGGGGCAAGGTCAAGTTCCGCGTCAAACGGCCGGGCTGGAAATCCTTGCGCGGCTCGGCCAAGCTGCGCCTTTGACGATTTTGGCAAGCAGGAGATTCTTCATGATCAGGGCAGCAATGAGCCTAGTCGGACTGCTGGGCGCGCTGGCCGTGGTGCCACCGGCCAGCGCCGAAGGCAACTCGGACTACAGCGTGCTGATGATTTCCCGGGAACGCCTGGAAGTGGCCAGCAGTTGCGAGATCGGTATCTACCTCAACGATCAGTTGGCCGGCCGGCTGTTCCAGGAGCAATCGACCTCGTTCAACCTGCCACCGGGCCCTGTCGATGTACGCTTGCGCCTGCTCCCCGGACAGATGCCCGGCTGCGCCCCGGGTATCGAGGACCAGCGCAGCACGCGCCTGATGTTGCAGGCGGGCCAGATCAAGAAGTACCGCATCGCCACAGGGCACAAGGGCCTGGAATTGAGGCAAGCCAACCTGGGCTATTGACCTTGCCCGCATGGCAAGGTTGATGCTGAAGGCCTATCCACGGAGGAGAGAGCCATGCCCGCATCCACCACCTTCGACCTGCCGATCAGCGGCATGACCTGCGCCAGTTGCGCAGGTCGGGTCGAACGCGCCCTGCGCAAGGTCACCGGCACCGAACATGTCAGCGTCAACCTGGCCACCGAGCAGGCCCGTGTCCAGGCGCCGGCCGACAGCCTGCCGGCATTGGTCGGCGCGGTGCGCGACGCCGGTTACAGCGTCCCCACCCGTACCCTCGAACTGCAGATCGGCGGCATGACCTGCGCCAGCTGCGCCGGCCGTGTCGAGCGTGCTCTGGACAAGCTGCCAGGGGTCGAGCAGGTCAGCGTCAACCTGGCCAGCGAACGCGCCCACCTCGAAGTCCTGCAAGCCGTCGATGACGGTGTTTTGATCGCCGCAGTGGAAAAGGCCGGCTACAGCGCCAGCCTGCCGCGCACCGCCGACGATGACCAGGCCCAGGCCCAACGCCGCCTGCGCAACGAACGCCTGGCGGTCGGCGCCGCCCTGCTGCTGGCCCTGCCATTGGTACTGCCGATGCTGGCGCAACCCTTTGGGGTGCACTGGATGCTGCCGGCCTGGGCGCAGTTCCTGCTGGCCACGCCGGTGCAGTTCATCCTCGGCGCACGCTTCTATGTCGCTGCCTGGAAGGCCGTGCGCGCCGGTGCCGGCAACATGGACCTGCTGGTCGCCCTGGGCACCAGCGCCGGCTACGGCCTGAGCCTGTACCAATGGGCCAACGCCCACAGCGGCATGGAACCGCACCTGTATTTCGAAGCCTCGGCGGTGGTCATCGCCCTGGTGCTGCTGGGCAAGTACCTGGAAAGCCGTGCCAAGCGCCAGACCGCCAGTGCCATCCGGGCGCTGGAGGCGCTGCGCCCGGAACGGGCGGTGCGGGTCATCGAGGGGCGCGAGGAAGAGGTGGCGATCAGTCAGTTGCGCCTGGGCGACCGGGTGCTGGTCAAACCCGGCGAGCGCTTCCCGGTCGATGGTGAAGTGCTCGAAGGCAGCAGCCATGCCGATGAAGCGCTGATCAGCGGCGAAAGCCTGCCCGTGCCCAAGGCGCTTGGCGACTCGGTAACCGGTGGAGCCATCAACGGCGAAGGCCGGCTGCTGGTAAAAACCCAGGCCTTGGGCGCCGAGACCGTGCTCGCCCGCATCATCCGCCTGGTCGAGGACGCCCAGGCGGCCAAGGCGCCTATCCAGAAACTGGTCGACCGGGTCAGCCAGGTATTCGTGCCAGCAGTACTGGTGCTGGCGCTGATCACCCTGGTCGGCTGGTGGCTGGCCGGCGCGCCGCTGGAAACCGCCCTGATCAATGCCGTCGCCGTGCTGGTGATCGCCTGCCCATGCGCCCTCGGCCTGGCCACGCCCGCCGCGATCATGGCCGGCACCGGCGTCGCCGCCCGCCACGGCATCCTGATCAAGGACGCCGAAGCACTGGAGCGTGCCCATGCGGTGAACAGCGTGGTGTTCGACAAGACCGGCACGCTCACCTCGGGCAGCCCGCGCATCGTCCACAGCCGGGCCAGCAGCGGCGACAACGGCGAGTTGCTGCGCCTGGCCGGTGCCCTGCAACGCGGCAGCGAGCACCCATTGGCCAAGGCGGTACTCGACGCCTGCGCCGAGCAAGGCCTGCACGTGCCGCAGGTCGCTGCCAGCCAGTCGCTCACCGGTCGCGGCATCGCCGGCCAGGTAGATGGCCGTGAACTGGCCCTGGGCAACCGTCGCCTGCTCGACGAAAACGGACTGCCGCCGGGCGACCTGGCCAACAGTGCGCAGGCCTGGGAAGCCGAGGGCCGCACGCTGTCCTGGTTGATAGAGCGTGGCCAGCAGCCACGCGTGCTCGGCCTGTTCGCCTTCGGCGACAGCCTCAAGCCCGGCGCCGGCGCGGCCATCGACGCGCTGCATGCGCGTGGCATCAGCAGCCACCTGCTGACAGGCGACAACCGTGGCAGCGCCAAGGTGGTGGCCGACGCCTTGGGCATCGATGACGTGCATGCCGAAGTGCTGCCGGCGGACAAGGCAGCTACAGTCGCCGCGCTCAAACAGGAAGGCGTGGTGGCCATGGTCGGCGACGGCATCAACGACGCCCCGGCACTGGCCGCAGCCGATATCGGCATCGCCATGGGCGGCGGCACCGACGTGGCCATGCAGGCCGCCGGCATCACCCTGATGCGCGGTGATCCGCGCCTGGTGCCCGCGGCATTGGACATCAGCCGCAAGACCTATGCGAAGATCCGCCAGAACCTGTTCTGGGCCTTCATCTACAACCTGGTCGGCATCCCCCTGGCCGCCCTCGGTTACCTCAACCCGGTACTGGCCGGCGCCGCCATGGCCCTGTCCAGCGTCAGCGTGGTCAGCAACGCCCTGTGGCTGAAAACCTGGAAACCCACCGCCATCGACCAGGAGGCGCCATGAACATCGGCCAGGCCGCCCGCCGCAGCGGGCTCAGCGCCAAGATGATCCGTTACTACGAGTCCATCGGCCTGTTGCGCCCTGCCACGCGCAGCGAAAGCGGCTATCGCCTGTACCAGCAGGAAGACCTGCACAGCCTTGCGTTCATCAAGCGCTCGCGGGACCTGGGCTTCTCCCTGGACGAAGTCGCCAAGCTGCTGACCCTGTGGCAGGACCGCCAGCGCGCCAGCGCCGACGTGAAGGCCCTGGCCATGCAGCATATCGACGCGCTGAACCAGCGCATCGAGGAGTTGGTGAGCCTGCGCGACACCCTCGGTGAGCTGGTGGCCCACTGCCAGGGCGATGACCGCCCGGACTGCCCGATCCTCAAGGACCTGGCCAATGGCAGCGGCTGCTGTCACTGAGGGCATCGTCTGCGGGAGCGGCAGTATGCCGTTCCTGCGGACACCTTTTGGTATGCCATATTAGCCAGCCTCGACCGATATCCCCTTGAATAGCCTTTTCACCCAATAAATACGGGAGTTCGCCTACATAAAACCCAGGCTTTGCCGATGCACTGTTACAGCCTCGTGCAACGACAAGAACAACTCTGGGAGCGTGGATGAACATCAAGCAGAAACTCACCTGGGCCTTCGCCATCATCGCCGGCCTGCCCATCGTCCTGGTCGCCACCCTGGTGGTGCTCAACCTGCGCGGCGAAGCCCGCGACGATTTCCTCGACAACAGCAGCCGGGAGATTCGCCAGGTCGGCAACGCCATGGACATCTTCTTCCAGGGCATCACCCAGAACGTCGACTACCTCGCCGCACAACCCTTGGTGGCGGCCAGCGCTGACAACGTCAAGAAGCACATCAGTGCCGATGCCGCCAACATCGCCCCCGGCGAGCAGGACAAGGCGCTGTTCGACCTGTTCAGCCGCCTGGCCCAGAGCCACCCGGACTACGCCTATGTGTCCTACGGCCTGAAGGACGGCGGCTACGCGTTCTGGCCGGGCGATCCGAAAATGGCCAACTACGACCCGCGTACCCGCCCCTGGTACCAGGCGGCCATGGCCAACCCCGGCAAGACCCTGCGTACCGCACCCTACTACTGGGCCGGCGACGACGCCGTACTGGTCAGCACCGTGCGCGCCGTGGCCAACACGCTGGGCAACCCGGGCGGCGTGGTCAATATCGATGTGTCGCTCAAGGGCCTGACCGAGATCGTCAAGCAGATCAAACTGGGCGAGAGCGGCTACCTGATCCTCATGGAAAACAACGGCAACGTGATGGTCGACCCGCGCGACGCCAGCCACAACTTCAAGCAGCTCGCCAGCCTGGGCGACGGCTACGCCGAGCTGGCCAAGGCCGGCAAGGGCCTGGCCGAAGTACAGTTGAACGGCGAGCGCTACATGGCCAACGTCTACCCCGACGAGAAACTCGGCTGGACCTTCATCGGCCTGATCCAGCAAGACGAAGTGATGCAGACCACCACCCGCCTTACCTGGCTGATCGGCGTCGTCGCGTTGATCCTGGCCGCCGTGTTCGCCGTGGTGGGCGCGGCGTTCGCCAAGCTCATCGTGCGCCCGATCAACAGTGTCACCAGCGGCCTGGAGGACATCGCCCAGGGCGAAGGCGACCTGACCCGCAACCTGGAGATCCGCGGCCGCGACGAAACCGCCCAGCTGGCCAGCTGGTTCAACCAGTTCCTCGGCGCCATCCGCAGCCTGATCCAGCACATCGGTGGTGCGGCAAGCAAGATCCTCAGCACCTCCAACAGCTCGACCCGCGTCTCCGGCGACATGGCCGAAGCCGCCGGGCGCCAGCGCGAGGCGGTGGACATGGTTTCCACCGCCTTCCATGAGATGGTCGCCACCGCCAACGAAGTGGCCCGTTCCTGCAGCCAGGCCGCGCAATCGGCCGACAGTGGCCAGCAGCAGGCCCGCGAAGGGCAGCAGCAGATCGACGCGGCGGTACAGAGCGTCGATCGACTGAGCCAGGAAATCGAGCAGTCGGCGCAGTCGATCCAGCAACTGGAGCGTGACAGCAATGCCATCCAGTCGATCCTCGGCACCATCCGCTCGATCGCCGAACAGACCAACCTGCTGGCGCTCAACGCCGCCATCGAGGCTGCCCGCGCCGGTGAGCAGGGCCGCGGCTTTGCCGTGGTCGCCGACGAAGTCCGTGCCCTGGCCAAGCGCACTGCCGACTCCACCGCCGAGATCGACGGCCTGCTCGGCAACCTGGCCAGCCGCACCGCCCAGGTGGCCGAACAGATGCACGCCAGCATCGAGGTGTCGCAGCAGTCGGTCAGCCGCATCGGCCTGGCCCGCGACAGCTTCGGCCAGATCCGCGAATCGGTGGACATCATCCGCGACATGAACACCCAGATCGCCACCGCCGCCGAGGAGCAGCACCAGGTGGCCGAGGACATCAACCGCCACATCAGCCAGATCCATGGCGATGCCCAGTTGGTGGCGGAACTGGCCCAGGCGGCGCGCCAGGACTCCGAGAGCCTGGCCGGGCTGTCCAACGAGCTGGATGCGCTGGTGCGCAGGTTCAGGACCTGAGTCGCCGTCGGTGGGCACGCGCGCTCTTGTAGATGCGCGGTTGCCCACCGACCGGCCTTTTACCTGCTACAGGCGAAGCTCTCCCGGCGTCGCCCCGAACAATTGCTTGAACGCGGCAATGTAGGCCGAGGTCGAGTCATAACCGCAACCCAGCGCCGCCTGGGTGACGCTCTCCCCCGCTTCCAGCAGCGCCAGCGACGTCAGCAGGCGCATGCGCTGGCGCCAGTTGCGAAAGCTCAGCCCCGTCTCGCGCTGGAACAGGCGCATCAGGGTCTTTTCCGACACCCCCAGTTGCACGGCCCACTGCTGCAAGGTCTGCACCTGGTCGGGCGCGGCGATCAGCCTGTTGCACAACGCCAGCAAACCCGGATGGCGCGGCAACGGCAGCGAGAAGCCCACCTGCGGCAGAGTGCGCAGTTGGTCCAGCAACACCGCCACCAGCCGCGCCTCGGCACTGTCGCCTTGCGGATAGGCCACCGCGAAGGTGCAGAACTGCTTGATCAGCTCGCGCGCCAGCGGCGTGACCTCCAGCACCCGGCATTCGCTGGGTGACCATGGGCAGGCATCGCTGCGCACATACAGGCTGCGCATCTCGGCCTGCATCGAGGTCACCACCTCGTGCTCGGTGCCGGCCGGGATCCACACGCCCCATTGCGGCGGGGCGAAGTAGCTGCCGTCGCTGGTGTACACGCCAAGCACCCCGCTGATGGCGTAGGAGAACTGCACCCAGTCGTGGCGGTGGCGGGTGGTCCAGGAGCCGGCGCCGAGGCTCTCGGCGCGGGCGTAGAGCGGCCTGGGCAAGTGGTCCAGCGTGGGGATGGGGCGCGGGCCGATAGTCGACATGATGGGGCCTGGTGTCTCGGGACGGACAAGGGTATCAGCCATCGCAGTCAACGCCGAACCTATCGCTCGATGATCGCCGTCACCCCCTGTCCGCCCGCCGCGCAGATGGAGATCAGGCCGCGCCCCTTGCCCCGCTCGCTGAGCAGCTTGGCCATGTTCGCCAGAATCCGCCCGCCCGTCGCGGCGAACGGGTGCCCTGCAGCCAGCGAACTGCCCTTCACGTTCAGCCTGGTACGGTCAATCGCACCGAGCGGCGCATCGAGCCCCAGCCGTGTGCGGCAGTAGTCGGCATCTTCCCAGGCCTTGAGAGTGCACAGCACCTGGGCGGCAAAGGCTTCGTGGATTTCGTAGAAATCGAAGTCCTGCAAGGTCAGGCCGTTGCGTGCCAGCAGCCGTGGCACCGCGTACACCGGCGCCATCAGCAGGCCCTCCTGGCCATGGACGAAATCCACCGCCGCCGCCTCGCCGTCGACCAAGTAGGCCTGCACCTTGAGGCCATGTTCCTCAGCCCAGGCCTCGCTGCCGAGCAGCACCAGCGAGGCACCATCGGTCAGCGGCGTGGAGTTGCCCGGGGTGAGCGTGCCGAGGCCGCTGCGCTCGAACACCGGCTTGAGCTTGGCCAGCTGTTCCAGGGTGAGGTCGGCGCGCAGGTTGTTGTCGCGGGTCAAGCCCAGGTAAGGCGTGAGCAGGTCGTCGTGCCATCCCTCACGATAGGACGCCGCCAGATGCTGATGGCTGAGCAGCGCCAGCGCATCCTGGTCGCCACGCTCGATCTGCCAGGTCTGCGCCATGCGCTCGCAATGCTCGCCCATCGACAGCCCCGTGCGCGGCTCGCCGTTGCGCGGCAGCTCGGGTTTGAGCAGGCCCGGACGCAACTTGAGGAAAGGCTTGAGACGCTCGCCAAGGCTCTTGCCACGGTTGGCCTGCAGCAGGATCTGGCGCAGCCCTTCGCTCACGGCGATGGGGGCGTCCGAGGTAGTGTCGACGCCGCCGGCGATGCCACTGTCGATCTGCCCCAGGGCGATCTTGTTGGCCACCAGCAACGCCGCCTCCAGCCCGGTGCCGCAGGCCTGCTGGATATCGTAGGCCGGCGTCTGCGGCGACAAGCGCGAGCCGAGCACGCACTCGCGGGTCAGGTTCATGTCACGCGAGTGCTTGAGCACTGCCCCCGCCGCGACCTCGCCCAGGCGCAGCCCATGCAGGCGGTAACGCTCCACCAGGCCTTCGAGGGCGGCGGTGAGCATCGCCTGGTTGCTGGCCTTGGCGTAGGCGCCATTGGAGCGGGCGAAGGGAATCCGGTTGCCCCCCAGGATCGCGACCCGGCGAATTGACTGCATGCCTGTTCCTCCTGAAACAATTTGAGCCTTAAGACTAGGTTCTTTTCGGCTATTCGAACGACCCTGCCACAAAGTTGGTCCACACTTGCATGCTTGCCTTCAGGGAGAACCGTACATGAGCGACCGCTATCTGGGCTTTGCCAACTCCACCCTTGGCCGCAAACTCGTCGATGCCCTCGGCCTGCCGCGCCCGGTGCCGCTGGAGCGCTGGCAGGCCGGGCGCCTGCGCCCCATCGAGGGCGCGCTGGTGCTCGGTGGCGGCCCGCTGGCCAGCCAGGTCGCGGCAATCGCCCCACGCCTGACCGCCGATTGCTACGGCTTCGACGCCGAAGCGCTCGACGCCCCCGCCTGGGTCGCGGGCCTGGGGCCGAAAATCAAGGCCGTGGTGTTCGATGCCAGTCACTTGTCCGACAGCGATGCGCTCAAGCAGTTGCGCGAATTCTTCCAGCCCTTGCTGCGCAGCCTGGCCCCCAGTGCCCATGTGATGATCCTGGGGCGCGCCCCGGAAAGCCTGGACGATGCGCAAGCCAGTGTCGCCCAACGCGCCCTGGAGGGTTTCAGCCGTTCGCTGGCCAAGGAGTTGCGCAATGGCGCCACGGCAAACCTCTTGTATGTCGGTGACGGCGCCGAAGACCAGCTCGAAGGCGCGCTGCGCTTCTTCCTCTCGCCCAAGAGTGCGTTCGTTTCCGGGCAGGTCCTGCGCCTGTCGGCGTGCGCCACCCAGGTCGAAGACTGGACCCGCCCGCTGGCCGGCCGTCACGCCCTGGTCACCGGTGCCGCGCGCGGTATCGGCGCTGCCATCGCCGAAACCCTGGCCCGCGATGGCGCCGAAGTGACCTTGCTCGACGTGCCCCAGGCGCAGCGCGACCTCGACGCCCTCGCCGCGCGCCTGGGCGGCCGTGCCCTGGCCCTGGACATCTGCGCCGCCGATGCCGCCGCGCAGTTGCTCGAAGCCTTGCCGCAAGGCCTGGACATCGTGGTGCACAACGCCGGCATCACCCGCGACAAGACCCTTGCCAACATGACCCCGGAATACTGGGACGCGGTGCTGGCCGTCAACCTCAAGGCCCCGCAGGTGCTGACCCAGGCGCTGTTCGAGGGAGGCAAGCTGCAGCGCGACGCCCGTATCACCCTGCTCGCCTCGGTCAGCGGCATCGCCGGCAACCGCGGCCAGTCCAACTACGCGGCCAGCAAGGCCGGGCTGATCGGTTTCGCCCAGGCCTGGGCACCGCGCCTGGCCGAACAAGGTGCCAGCATCAACGCGGTGGCACCGGGCTTTATCGAGACGCACATGACCGCGGCCATGCCCATGGGCCTGCGCGAGGCCGGCCGGCGCCTGAGTTCACTCGGCCAGGGCGGCTTGCCGCAGGATGTCGCCGAGGCCATCGCCTGGCTCAGCCAGCCAGGTTCCGGCGCGGTCAACGGCCAGGCCCTGCGGGTCTGCGGCCAGGCCTTGATGGGAGCCTGACCATGACCCGACCTTGGCACGACCTGCACAGCCCCGACTCACGCCTGAACCTCTACCTGCGCGCCCTGGGCAAACGCAAGATCCGTGGCAGCCAGCTACCGGAGACAGGCCTGCGCTGCTACCTGCGGGTCGATGGCGCCAACCTGGCGGCCTATCGCCGGCTCTGCCACTTCGCCGATGACGGCCGCCTGCCGGGCACCTACCCGCACGTCATGGCCTTCAGCCTGCAATTGCAGTTGCTCACCGGGGACGACTTCCCCTTCCCCCTGCTCGGGCTGGTGCACCTGCACAACAGCCTGCAGGTGCTGCGCCCACTGGGCGGCATCGATGGGTTGCGCTTCGCGGTGTACGCCGACAACCTGCAGCCCCACGAAAAGGGCGGCACCTTCGACCTGGTGACCGAGGCCGAGGACGGGCTCGGGCTGCTCTGGCGCGAGACCAGCCGCATGCTGGTACGCGGCCTCAAGCTCGAGCAACAGGCCACCACCGCCACCACAGAAGCACCCGCCGCGCTGCCGGAGGCCACCCGCTGGTACGCCGATAGCGGCATCGGCCGGCACTACGCCAAGGTGTGCGGCGACTACAACCCGATCCACCTGAGCAGCCTCAGCGCACGTCTGTTCGGTTTCCCCAAGGCCATCGCCCATGGCATGTGGAGCAAGGCCATGGCGCTGGCGGCGCTACAGGGACACCTGCCGAAAGCCGGATATGAATTCGCGGTGGACTTCCACAAGCCGGTGCGCCTGCCGTCGGAGGTAGTGCTGAGCGCCAGCGAGGCAGGGACGGCCGGCGAGCTGCGCCTGGATGGCCACGGCGGGCTGGTGCACATGGTTGGCAGCTGGCGCGCACGCTGATCGGGCTTGCTTTGCAAGGAACCTCGCCGGAAGCTATGCGCCACGAGGAGACCCCGATGAACCTGCAAGAACTGACCGAACGCCTGCACCGCATCCGCGACACCAACGACTGGCGGGTTTTCCACAGCCCGAAGAACCTGGCCATGGCCGCCAGCGTCGAAATGGCCGAGCTGGTGGAGATCTTCCAGTGGCTGAGCGAAGACCAGTCCCGCCAGCTGCCTGCCGACCAGCTTGCCCACGCCGGCCAGGAAGTGGGCGATATCGTCCTCTACCTGCTGCTGTTGTGCAGCGAGCTTGGCCTGGACATGAACGAGGTGGTGCGGGCCAAACTCGCCGACAGCGAAAGGCGCTTCGCCAAATGAACGACCGTCATTTCGATGAACTGGCCAGCCGCTTCGCCGAGAAGATCTATGGTGGCGCCAAGGGGGCGATCCGCCTGGCGGTGCTCCAGGCCGACCTGGCCGAAACGTTGCCCGAGCGCCCGTTGCGGGTGCTCGACATCGGCGCCGGCCTGGGCCACATGGCCCTGTGGCTGGCCCAGCGTGGCCACCAACTGACTCTCGCCGAGCCCGCCGCGCCGATGCTCGACGGCGCCCGTGCGCGCTTCGCCGAGGCCGGCCAGCAGGCAACGTTCATCCAGGCGCCCTGGCAAGACCTGCTTGGCCAGCTCACCGAGCCCTACGACCTGGTGCTGTGCCACGCCGTGCTCGAATGGCTGGCCGAACCCGAAAGCATCCTGCCGGTGCTGCACCAGCTGACAGCGCCGGGCGGCTGGCTGTCGCTGGCTTTCTACAACCGCGACGCGCTGGTCTACCGCAACCTGCTCAAGGGGCATTTCCGCAAGCTGCGGCACAACCGCCTGGCCGGCGAGAAGCAGAGCCTGACGCCACAGAAACCACTTGATCCACGCGAGCTCAAGGCGCAACTTGATCCCATGTGGCAGGTCGAAAGCGAAAGCGGCGTGCGCGTGTTCCACGACTACATGCCCAAGGAGTTCCAGGCCAAGGCCGAGCTGCTCGACCTGCTGGAGATGGAGCTGGCGCACCGGCGCCACCCCAGCTTCGCCGGCCTGGGTCGTTATCTTCACTGGATCTGCCGGCCCCACTGACCCGCCCGCCAGGAGGATACATGCCGTACCGTCTGCTCTGCCTGGCCCTGCTCCCCCTCGCCCTGGCCGCCTGCCAGGGCAGCAATCCCTATGTCGCCAGCGGCAAGCCGCTGCCACCGGCACCGCCGCAAGCCGCCGGTACCTTCGATGCCAGCGCCTACCCCACGCCAACGCGCGACTATGGCCGTTACCGCAGCTGGAGCTGGCGCAACAGCCAGCCCCCCGGCGGCCTGGCGAACGCTACACCGGGCCAACTGGCCGACGCGGTGAGCAGCGCCCTCGACCAGCACGGCCTGCGCCCGGCCCACAATGCCCCTGCCGACCTGCTGGTCAGCGCCGACGTGCGCCTGGAGCGGCGCCTGCGCCAGGTGCGCGACTACGACTACGATCCCTATTACGGCCCCTACCCCTATGGCAGCGTCGGCTACGGCGGCTACCGCAATGGTTATGGCGCCTATGGCAGCGTGCCGATCGTGCGCACCTACCAGGTCGAGGTGATGGTTGTGCGCATCGACCTGTTCGATGCCCGCAACGGCCAGCCGGTGTGGAGCGCCAGCGCCGAAAGCGGCAGCGACAAAGACTCGCCGCGTGAACGCGAAAGCGCCCTGCGCGAGTCGGTGAGCAAGGCGATGAGCGGCTATCCTCCCAGCTGACCCTTTACGGAGAACCATCATGTTGCGCCGTCTCGTACTTCTGTCCTTCGCCCTGCTGCTGGCGGCCTGTTCGAGTAACAACGTGCAGCAGGACTTCGATGCCAGCCGCGACTTCGCCGCCTACCGCAGTTGGGCCTGGCAGGAGCCGGCCCTGCAATACCGTCCGGACGATCCACGGATCAAGAGCGACCTGACCGAGCAGCGCATCCGCCAGGCGGTCGCCGGGCAGCTCGACCAGCGTGGCCTGCGCCCGGTCCAGGGCAGTGCCCGGGCCGATGTGAAGGTGCGCGCCTACCTGATCGTCGAGGACCGCCAGCAGCAGATCACCACCAACTACGGCGGCGCCTGGGGCGGTTATTGGGGCGGCTACTGGGGCGGGCCGATGTACAACGAGACCCGCAGCGTCGACTACAAGGTGGCGACCATCCAGGTCGACCTGTTCGACGGGCGTGACGGCAAGCTGGTGTGGCGTGGCAGTGCCGAACAGATCATGAACAACTACCCGCCCAGCCCGCAGGAACGCAACGCGGCGATCCAGAAGACCGTGACCCAGGTACTGAGCAACTACCCGCCACATTGAGTCCCTGATCGCGGGGCAAACCCGCTGCCCCGCCCCTGCGATGCGCCGCTTGGGCGAGGCACTTCGATCAAGGCAACTTGCCATCACCTTGACTACACTCCTTGCACCGCCGCCGCGCTGCCGGGCCACAGGCCGGCAAAGGAGTGCCCGTGGTTCCCCGTTCCGTTGTGCGCCAACGCGGCGCGATCGGCCTGATGGCCGCGCTGACCATGGGCCTGGCCCTGGTGTTCATGCTCCTGACCGTCGACAGCGGCCGCCTCTACCTCGAACAACGCAAGCTGCAACGCATCGCCGACATGGCTGCGCTGGAAGCCGCCGAGCATGACGGCGCCTGCACCGGCAGCGGCCCACAGGCATCCACCCTGGCCCGCACCGCCGCCACCCGCAACGGCCATTCGCCGCTCAACCCGCTGATCGCCAGCTGCGGCTACCTGCGCACCGGCAATGACAACCTGCGCACCTTCACTGCCGACAATCAGCGCAACGAGGCGATCAAGGTCGAAGTCAGCAATGTGGTGGTCACCAGCTTCGCCGGTGGCATCTACGCGCTGGTGCAGGGCGGTGCCATCGCCCGCACCACCACCCTGCGCGCCAGCGCGGTGGCCGCAAGCCCAGGGCCACCCCAGGCAATGCTGAGCATTCGCAGCACACTGCTGCAGGTCAGTTCGATGCAGTCGGCCATTCTCAACGCCCTGCTGAAGGCCATCGGCGCCAGCACGCAACTCACCGTGCTGGGCTGGCAAGGCATCGCCGATACCCAGCTCAACCTGCTCAACTACCTCGATGCACTCTCCACCGAACTGAAGCTGAACCTGGGGGATTACCAGCAACTGCTCGACTTCCAGACCACTGCCGACAAGCTGCTGGACGTCGCCGTCAAGGTTCTGCAGCAAAGCGGTGCCGCCGTGGAGGTGACCGGCAATTTGCTCGCTCTCGCCGCGGACCTGAAAGGGCCGATCACCCTGGGGCAGTTGCTCAACCTGCAGACCGGCACCGTCCAGGCTGGCCTGGACGCGAACGTGCAAGTGCTGCAACTGGTCCAGGCGATGATTCAGCTGGCGGCTAATCGACAAGCCGTGAATGCCGAGATCCCTATCACCGCACTAGGTTTGATCAACGGCCGCGTGTATCTGAGGGTGATCCAGCCCCCGCAGAACTCCGCCGTAGGCGACCCGCGCAGCGATGAGTTGCGCGTCCATACCGCACAGATCCGCGCGCTGGTATCACTGGACCTGCCCCTGCTGACCGGCATCGCCGGGTTGCTCAATGCCGTGCTGGACCTGGCAGCGCCCTTGACCAACGTGCTCAACAACCTGCTCAGCCTGAACCTGCTGGGCACCGTGCAGTCGCTGACCTGCGCCCTGGGCATCCCGTGCAAGGTCAGCGACATCAAGCTGCTGGACAGCCAGGTGCATATCGATATCGGCATCGAAGTGGCCGAAGGCACCAGCCGCCTGCGCCCGGCGCCACCCGACAACTACAGCTGCGCGCCCAAGAGCCTGACCACCCTCACCCAGCGCTCGGCGGCGAGGATCGCGATCGGCAAGTTCGACTCACCGGCCGACTTCCTCAGCAAGGGGCCTGACCTGGTGAAAGTGCAGGCCCTGCCGGTCATCGATATCGGCACCAATGTCTGCAGCCGCCTGCTGATCCTGCCGCCGTCCTGCGGCACACGCGTGCCCTATGCCGGCGGCGGTATCGGCCTGCGGGTGGACACCAAGCTGCTCGGCAGCGGCCCGACGGAAAAACCACTGGTCTTCGCCGACGACCATGCACCGCGAAATATCGGCCAGGATCCGATGTTCCAGCCCATGGATAGCGACCAGGCCCAGGTGGTGGGCAGCCTGTCCGGCACACTTGCCGGTGTACATCTGGAAGCCTACAGGCCCACTGCCAACAGCGGCCTCGGCCAGGTGCTGGTGCTCACCGCCGGCCTGCTGGACGGGGTGAAGAACATCCTCGAGCCGATCATCAGGAACCTGCTCAGCCCCCTGCTCGATCCACTGGTGAACGGCTTGCTCAAGGTCCTGGGCATCGACCTGGCCAGCGCCGAGGTCGGCGCCAACCTCAGTTGCTCCAGCGGCCACGCTCAGCTGGTGCAGTGAACCGGCAGGTCGATGCAGAAGCACGCGCCCTCGGGCGAGTTGCTCACTGTCAGCTCGCCGCCCATCTGGCTGACGATGCCGTGGCTGACCGATAGCCCCAGGCCGGTGCCAACACCGGCCGGCTTGGTGGTGAAGAAGGGCTCGAAGATCCGCTCGTGCAGCCGCGCATCGATGCCGCCGGCATTGTCCTCCACCAGCAGCCACAGCCGCTCGCCATGCAGCGCCTGGCGCACGCGGATCCAGGGCTGCGCCACCTGTTGCTCGAGCAAGGCATCGCGGGCGTTGACCATCAGGTTGATCAGCACCTGCTCCAGCTGGTCCTGATGCCCGAGCACTTGCGGCATCGCCTCGGGCGACTCGAGGTGCAGCGCCACGCCCTTGCCGCGCAAGCCCTCCTCGAGCAACCCCCGGGCACCCTGCACCGCGCCCCATGCGGCGAAGCGCTCGCACTCGACCGTCGAACGCCGGCCATACACGCGCATGTGCTCGACCAGCCGGGCAGCGCGCGCTACCTGCGCCTCGATACGGCGCAACTTGTCCTCCAGGTAGGCCGGATCGGCGGCGCCGTTCTCCAGACGTTTGAGCGCATTGACCACCGCCATGCGCATCACGTTGAGCGGTTGATTGATCTCGTGCAGCAGGCCGGTGGCCAACTCGCCGAGGGTGGCCATCTTGGCACCCTGCAACAGCTGCTGCTGGCTGCGCCGCACTTCGGTGTTGTCGCGGCCCACGGCCTGCACCTCGAGCAGGCGGCCTTCGCCGTCGAACAGGCCGCGGTCGGCCCAGACCCACCAGGCATGCTCACGGCCAGGCAACTGCAGGCAGATCTCCGCGCTGCTCACCGGTTGCCCGGGCGTCAGTGCCCGCAGGCGCTGGAGAAATGCATCACGCTGGTCGGCGGACAACCATTGCCCCAGGTCCGCACCCTGCAACTGCTCGGGCGTGCAACCCAAGTAATCGGCCAACGGCCGGTTGCCGAACAGCACGGTGAGGTCCGGGCGATAGCGGCAGATCATCGCCGGCGAGTCCTCCACCAGCACCCGATAGCGTTCCTCGCTCTGGCGCATGCGCTCGGCGGCCTCGGTGGCTTCGCTGACGTCCAGCCACAGGCCGACCACTTCCAGCGGCTGGCCGAGGTCGTCACGCAGCAGTCGGGCCTCATCGAGCATCCAGTGGTAACCACCAAGGTGGTCACGCAGGCGATAGCGGCAACGCACCAGGCCATCGCGCAGCAGGCTGCGGGTGCGCTCCAGCCACAGCGGCCGGTCATCGGGGTGCACCGCCAGGCCCGGCTGGCGGGCGAGTTCGCCGTCGGCCTCCCAGCCCAGCAACGGCGCCAGGCTGGCACTGTAGAAATCGCCGTGCAGCGCGCCCTCGGCATAGCGTTGCACGTAGATCACCGCGGGTGAGCGGGCAATCAGGTTCTCCAGCCGCGCCCGGGCCGCGCCGGCCTGCTGCTCCTGGGCCTTGAGGGCGCTGATATCGAGCAGGAAACCGCGCAGTTGGCCGCCCCGGCCTTGACCGGCCCAATGGAACCAGCGCGGCGCCACGAGCGGGTCACGGTCCAGCAGGCGCACGCCCAGGCTCAATGCCTGCCCGGCACGGGCCTGGTCCAGGGCCAGCTGCGCCGGCTCGCGGTCGGCCGGGTGCAGGCGGGCAAGCCACTGGTCCAGCCCGACCCGGCCGTCGAGACCCAAGGTCGCGGCCAGGGCCGGGTCCAGTTGCAGGTCGCCATGCGCCGGCCACTCCCACCACCCCGCGCCCAACTGCTGCTGCAAGTCGTCAAGGTGATGGGCCTGGTGCTGCAGTTGCTGGCGGCGATGCCGTACCAGCAGCGGCTCGGTCAAGCTGCGCACCAGGGCCATGGCCATGTCGACCGCAGGCACCTGGTGCGCCCCGGCGCACAACATCCAGGCCTCGGCCTCCAGCCCTTGCCGATAGGGCACCAGGAACAGCGAGGCACCTCCGCACAGGGCGAGCAGTTCAGGGTCGTCGCGCACCTCGATCAGGGTCTGGGCCGGCCACTGGTCCAGTCTGTCCCGCAACCGACGGTCATCGGGCCAGGGCCAGGCATCGTCGCTACTGGCGAAGTGGCGCCAGCCGCCCGGTTCGCGCAGCACCAGGCGCAATGCGGCGGCCTGCCAATGTTCAGCGAGGCTGCGCAACTGCTCGCGCACCGTCTGCGCCAGGCGCTCGGCGCCGCATTCGCGCAGGGCATGGCCGATCTCTCCGAGCAGCGGCCGCTGGCGATCCCAGCGCTGTTCGCGGAGCAGGTCGCCGATATCGAACAGTTGCAGCATCCAGCCCTGCTCGTGGCGTTGCAGCCAACCGCGGGTGTGCAGGGCGTGGCCCATGACCGTATGGAAATCCAGGTCCAGTGGCTGCCCCTGCCAGTCGGCGGGGTGGCCTTCGAGCACCAGCCAGCTGTGTCGCTCAAGGTAGTCGTGCACCCGCGCGCCAGCCTGGCCGGGCAATGCCAGCAGGCTGCGCAGCGGGCCGGCCAGGCGCAGCACCCGCGCCTGGTCATCGAGCCACAGTTGCAGGCCCACGGCGGGTGTCGCCTCGGGCACCTGGGCGGGGGGCGGCGCGGCGAACCAGCGGTCGAACAAGCCACCACTCACAGTTGCAGGCTCGCCTGGGCCTGCAACCGCGCGGGCAGCTTGGGCACGTCACCGATCACGGGCAGCAACAGCGTCGGCAACACGCGATTGAGGCGTTCGCGGGGATAGTCGATCACCACCGTCAGCACCTTGTCCGTGCCCACGGTAACCCGGGTATCGGTATTCACATTGAAGCCCAGCGCATTGGGCATCCACGCCAGTTGCTGGCCGATCACCTGGCGAGCCAGCCCCTGCACGTCCAGCTCGTAGGTCTGGCTGCTCGGGTCCACGGCCACGCAACGGCGCACCGCTTCGCTGCTGGCCTGGTTGAACGACTGCAGCATGAGCATCGGCAAGGCGTAGCTGACCAGGCCGTAGAACACCGCGAAAAACACCATGAATACCGCGACAAACTCGATGGCAGCCGCGCCTTTTTGTTGTCCCGCCGGGCCTGCTTTCATGTTCGCGTCTACCCTGACTGTGAGACCTGTCTGAAAGCATAGAACCGTTCAACGAATAGGGATGGCATTTTGCCAATGCAAAGCATTGTTCTCCTGCTGTGGCTTGCCTTGTGCACCGAACAAGATGTCCGTGAACGACAAATATCCAACGCCCTGACACTGGGCGTCGCGGCGTGCGCCCTGGCCTGGCTATTCGCCACCGGACGCAGCTGGATCGGCGCCGACGCCAGCGAGGCCGGCTGGGGCCTGGCCATCGTCATGCTGCTCACCCTGCCCGGCTACATGCTCGGCCGCTTCGGCGCCGGCGACGTGAAACTGATGGGCGCCCTGGCCCTGGCCACCAGCCCGCAGTACGTGCTCGGCACCTTCATCGGCGCCGGGGTCACCGTCCTGGCCTGGATGTTCGGCCGCCGGCGCCTGTGGACCCTGCTCAACCCCAAGGTGAAGAAGCGCCTGCAGGCGCTGGCCGAACAGGTCGGCGACAAGCAGCCTTTTGCCCCCTACGTGCTCGCTGGCTTCCTTCTGACAGCGGTATGGATCCAATAAGCGACCGAAGGGTCGGATTATGGAGTAGGACCGATGTACATAACGGCAAAGTGCGACTACTTTTCTAACTGCCGGAGCGTCTGGCCCGGGAGCAGGGCCGATACAACAGGGAGTTGATCGTGAACAAACCCGTCAGTGAGGTGAAAGTGCTGGTGGTCGACGACCAGCCAGTGATCGTCGAAGAGTTGTGCGAATTCCTCGAAAGCGAGGGCTACCGTTGTGTCCCCGCCCACTCCACCGGCCAGGGCATCGACTGCTTCAAGGCGGACGAGACCATCGGCCTGATCCTGTGCGACCTGCACATGCCCGAGCGCGATGGCATCGAACTGGTGCGCACGTTGAAGCAGATCGCCGGGCCGCAGCGCATGTTCGAGGCGATCATGTTGACCGGCCGCGCCGACAAGCAGGACGTGATCCGCGCCCTGCGCGAGGGCTTCGCCGACTACTACCAGAAACCCATGGACCTGGACGAGTTGCTCGAAGGCGTGCGGCGCCAGGAAACCGCGCTGCTGGAGCGGCGCCGCAACTTCCGCGAACTGGGTAGCCTCAACCAGCGCCTGCAGGAGCTGGCCGAGTCCATCGACGACCTCTACCAGGACCTGGAAAAAGCCCGGGGCCAGGGCGCCCATCGGCGCGCCGGCGATAGCGAGGAAGGCGAGCCGGAGCTGCCGGCGGCGTTCGAGAAGCTGTCGCCGCGGCAACTGGAAGTCGCCCGGCTGGTGAGCAAGGGCAAGACCAACTACCAGATCGCCTGCGAATTGGGCATCACCGAGAACACGGTGAAGCTGTACGTGTCCCAGGTGCTGCGCCTGACCCACATGCACAACCGCACGCAACTGGCGCTGGCGCTGACCCCACGTTCTTCGCCGGTGCATCAACGCTTTACCACCCATTGATCTGCTGACGACCGCCAACTAGCGTTACTGGGGCTGCTGCGCACCCCATCGCCGGCAAGCCGGCTCCCACAGATTTGCGCAAACCTCAGGCAGTGCGCGGCCCTTGTGGGAGCTGGCTTGCCAGCGATGGGGCGCAGAGCGGCCCTTATCGTTTTGCTGACTGTATCAAGCTGTGCGCTCTCAATTGTTCGACGAACTGATCTTGGTCCAGCGGTAGAAATCCGGGATCGGATACTTGTAGCTGTCCAGCCAGCGCTGCATGGCCTGGTCGCGTTCCTTGTCGGTCTGCATCTGGCGCACGCTGGAGGCCTGGCGGTTGCTCGCCTGCACCTGCAACAGGGCTTCGGTGGCGGTCTGCGGGCGCAGCTGGCGCGGCGGGTCCTCGGCCAGCGCCAACAGTGGCGTGGCCAGGCAGGCGAGGACGATCCAGGGCTTGAACATGTTCACCTCCGCTCAGTTGATGGCCGCGGCCGGGGATTCGGTGGCGGCCAGCGGGCCACGCCCGTTGGCAAGAATGCGCTGCGCCCGGGCCTGGGCCTCGGCGAACTGCTCGGGCTTCAGGTGCAGGCGATTGACCAGGTCCTCCGCCTGGCGCCAGTTATCCTGCACCAGCGACAAGGTCACCAGGTTGACGGCCGGCAGCGGGTTGTCGTCCTTGAGCTCGATGGCGGTGAGAAATTCGAAACGCGCCTGTTGGTGATTGCCCAGGTTCATCTGCACCACACCCAGGTCGTTGCGCACCTTCTCGTCGGTGGGCGCCAGCCGCGCCGCCCGTTGCAGGTTGCGCAGGGCCTGGGCGTCGTCACCACGGGCCGAGGCCAGTTGCCCCAGGCCGTGCTCGCCTTCGGCGGCCAGGCAACCGCCGAGCAGGCTGCGGTAGAGCGGTTCGGCCTCGGCGCGCCCGAGCAGGCGCAGCACCTTGGCCTTGCGCAGGCGCACCTGGTCGAGCTGATCGGGCAACTGCTCCAGGTGGGCCAGCCCGGCGTGCGGGCGACCTTCGCTGATCATCTGGTCGGCCATGTCCAGGCTCAATTGCTGGTCGGCGTCGGGCTTGCCACAGGTGCCGCCGCCGAGCAGGCGCGCCAGGCCTTCGGGGGGCTGCCCGGCGCAGCCGCTGAGCAGTAGCAGGCTGATGAACGTCAGGATGGCTTTCATTGTGCGTCTCCCCTATCAATGCCCGAATGTTCGATGCTTATGAACCCAAGGCCCGCGCCAGGGCGGAAAACCCTGGCCCGGCCAGAACGATGAGCAGGGCCGGGAACAGGAACAGCATCATCACCGCCGACATCTTCGCCGACATCTTCGACACCCGCTCCTGCAGGCCGGTCAGGCGCCGGTCATCAAGCAGTTCCTTGAGCGCCAGCAACGACTTCATCGAGCCACTGCCCTGCACCAGCAGTTGCTGGAGGATGACGCAGGTGTCGATGAACTCGTCCACCGCCAGCAGGCGCGCGGTCTTTTCCAGCTCCGGGCCCAGGGCCAGGCCGGAATCGACCCGCTGCAACACCAGGCGCAACTCGTCGCTGATGTTCGGCACCAGGCTGCGGCCTTCCTGGGCCAGCACGCGCAGGGCCTGCTCCACCGCCAGCCCGGTTTCGAAGAGGATGCGCAGCAACGGAATCAGCAGGCTCACTTCCTCGGCGATGCGCCGCTGACGCCGGGCCGCCGCCACGACCAGCAGGCGCTTGGGCAACAGGTAGCCCGCGCCCAGCGCACAGAGCACCAGCACGCCCCAGTGCCCGCGGTTTTCCCCGGGCAGGCCATGGACCAACAGCAGCGCCACGCCCACCGCCAGCAACGGCAAGCCCAACTGCACGGCGGCGAACAGTGCGCGTTGCCGGCTGCGCCGCCAGCCCAGGCGGTCAAGCAGCGCCTGGGTCTCGCCGTCCAGCCGTTGCAGGCGCCGCCCCCAGGGGCTGCTGCCCAGCCACTGCAACCAGTCGCCCAGGCGCTCGTCACGGTACAGCCGCCCCTGCAGGCGCCGCGCCACGCGCTGGCGAGCGCGCCACTGGCCGATGGCCTGCGCGGCCAGCAGGGCGAACGCGGCGAACAGGCACAGGGCGCTGAGCATCAAGGCCATGGTCACAGGCTCCTCATCATGCGCCACAGCACCAGACAGCCGACCGCCTGCATGACAAAGGCGAATAGCAGCATCATCTGGCCGCTGGCGTCGCGCCACATGGCCAGCAGGTAGGTGGGGTTGGCGAACAGGAAGTAGCCGACCATCACCAGCGGCAGCGCGCCGAGGATCCACGCGGTGATGCGGGTCTCGCCGGTCATGGCGCGCAGTTGCCGGTCGCCCTGCTCGTGTTCGCGGATCAGCTTGATCAGGTTCTCCATCAGTTCGCTGGCGTTGCCGCCGTGGCGCTGGTTGATGCGCAGCCCCAGGGCGAACATGCGCAGTTCGGCCTGACCGTAGAGTTCGGCGAACTCGCTGACGGCATCTTCCAGCGGCACACCGAGCTGCACGTTGCGCCGCACCCGCAGCATCGCCGAGCGCAACGGCTCGCGGGTGCTGTCGACGCCGCCGAGCACCGCCTCGTTGAGGGTGCGCCCGGCCTTGAGGCTGCGCACGCTGTAGTCGAGCAGGCCGGGCAACTGCTGGACGATCTGCTGCAGGCGCCGCCGGCAGCGCCAACTCAGGTACAGGTGGCCGAGCAGAGGCAGGCCGGCCAGCACCATCAGCGCCGCCACCCAGCCGGCCAGCACGCCGGCCAGTACGGTCAGCGCCAGCCAACCCAGCAACCAGGGCCGTGGGGAGAAATCGGCATGGACAAGCCCCGCCCGCTGCAACAGCGGGTCGAGCCAGTCACGCCGGGCCGTGCCGCTGCGCACGGCGCGGTAGGCCCGGCCCATGCGGTCGAGGATGCGCTCTTCGCCGCGCTTGTACAGGCCCAGGCGCCACAGCAGCAAGGCCATGCCCAGGCACAGGGGCGACAGGGCCAGCAGCAGCGGCCCCATCACAGCACCCCTTCGTGGCGCAGCTTGCCGCCGGCGGGGTTCGGCGCCTCGCGCAGAAAGCCTTCGCCACTGCGCCGGTCCAGGCGGAACAAGGTGTTGGTGACATACACATCGTCGCGCACCCCGACCACTTCGAGCACCTCGCTGACGCAGCGCCGGCCATCGGCCAGGCGGGTCAGCTGGATCACCACGTCCAGCGCGGCGCAGATCATCTGCCGCAGAGTCTTCTCGGCAATCTGCCGGCCGGTCAGGCCGACCAGGGTCTCCAGGCGCAGCAGGGCGTCCTGGGCGGTGTTGGCGTGCACCGTGCTCATCGAACCGTCATGGCCGGTGTTCATCGCGGTCATCACATCAAGCACCTCGGCGCCGCGGATCTCGCCGAGGATGATGCGGTCGGGGCGCATGCGCAGGGCATTGCGGATCAGCTCGCTGGCCTTGATCTCGCCGTGGCCCTCGGCATTCGGCGGGCGGGTTTCCAGGCGTACCACATGGGGGTGGTGCAGCTGCAGCTCGGCCACGTCCTCGATGGTCACCAGGCGCTCCTGTGGCGCGATCATCTGGCTGAGGATGTTGAGCAGGGTGGTCTTGCCGGTGCCGGTGCCGCCACTGACCAGGATGTTGCAACGCCGGCCCACGGCGCGTTCGAGAAAGTCGTAGATGGGCTGGTCGATGGCCCGGGTGGCCAGCAGGTCGGCGCTCTTGAGCATGTCCTGGCGAAACTTGCGGATCGACAGGCACGGCCCGTCCAGGGCCACCGGCGGGATGATCGCGTTGACCCGGCTGCCGTCGGGCATGCGCGCATCGACCATTGGCGACGACTCGTCCAGGCGCCGGCCCAGGGGCGCCAGGATGCGCTGCATCACCCGCTCGACATGGTGCGCGTCGATGAAGCGCAGGTCGGTCTGCTGCAGCAAGCCAGAGCGCTCGACGAACACCCGGTACGGGCCGTTGACCAGGATCTCGGTCACGCTCGGGTCGCGCAGCAGCACCTCCAGCGGACCATAACCGGTGAGCTCGTCGACGATCTCCTCGGCCAGGCGCTCCATCTCGTAGCGCGACAGGGCCAGGCGCAGACGCGCCACATAGTCACCCACCTGCTCGAGGACGAACTGCGCCAGCACCGGCCGCGCGCCCTCCAGCAGGTTGCGGCCGCTGTCCTCGATGGCATCGATCACGTGCCGGTGCAGGGCGCGCTTGAGCGCCTGCGGGTCACTGGCCGCATGTCGGGGCCCGCCAAAGGGTTCTTCGCTGATCATCGGTTGCCCCACAGCCGGCGCAGCCAGCTCTGGCCCGGCGGTGCGAGGTTTTCCGAGCGCCGCGCCAGGCGCTCGCCAAGCCCGCGCAGGGCCTGGGTAAGGCTTTCACGCGGGGCCAGTTCGAACAGGCTCAGGCCCTGGTTCTTGGCGTTCAGGCGCACTTCCGGGCTGTAGGGCATGACCTTGAGCAAGGGCAGCCCGTAGCGCTTGGCCAGGGCCTCGGCATCCGGCGCCACCTGGCGCAGGTAGCGGTCCACCAGCAGGCTGGCGTGCTCGAGCTTGATGCCACGGTCGCGCCACTGCTCGAGCACATCCAGGTTGCGCCGGCAGTCGAGGATGTTCTGGTCGGTGTAGACGATCAGCTTGTCGCAGTGGCTGACGAGGGTCCGCAGCGCCTCGCTGTCGGCCTGCCCGGTGAGGTTCACGACGATGTGCTGGAAGTGCTGGCGCAGGGCGCCGAGGAGCATATGCAGCTCGGCGGCGCTGGACTGTTGCAGGGCCTCGTCGTTATCGGCATAGGCGAGGATGCGCAGGCCACCCTTGTCGCGGGTGAAGGCGCTGTCGATCAGGGTGGCGTCGAGCCGGCGCAGGTGGCGCAGGGCATCGCCGAAATGGAACGACGCTTCCAGACCGAGCAAGGCCAGGCTGTCGCCGCGGGGCAGGCCGAGGTCGAGCAGCAGGGTCTGCTGCCCGCTTTCCTGCACCACCCGCGCCAGGTGGGTGGTGAGCAGCGCGCCATCCGCGCCGCGCTGGGCACCGTAGAGCACGGTGAGGCCGCCCAGGCTGGGGTTGCTGGTGGCCGTCGGCAAGCGCTTGCCCAGGCGCCGCACCAGCCCCGCCACCTCGCTGGCGCGCGAGCCGTAGGCGACGAAGTCGCGGGCGCCGGCGCGCATGGCGTGCAGCACCAGCTGGTTGTCCATGCCGTCGCCGAGGGCGACGATGGCCAGCATCGGCTTGGCTTCCAGCAGGCCTTCGATCAACGCGCACTGGCCGATCAGCTGTTCGCGGTCCAGGCCGATGAACACCAGGTTGCTGAAGGTCATGTCGACCAGCGCCAGCAACTCGTCGAGGTTCGGACTGCTGGCGCCGATCACCTGCCCCAGCGGTGCCAACGCGCCCTGCAGCCAGTGCAGGTCTTCGTCGTTGCGGGTCAGGGCCAGGTAGGTCTGGTTCAGGCTTTCGCTCATTGGGACAACCCGCCACGGCCTTCGAAATTGCCGTTTTCCATGAAGAACAGGCGGCCCCAGCTGGGGTCGTAGGTGCGCAGCGCCTCGCCCGGCAGCTCCGGCAGGCGCGCATTGGCGGCCAACGGCTGGACCAGGTGCGGGGTGACGATCATCAGCAGCTCGGTCTCTTCGCGGTTGAGCGCCGACTGGCGGAAGAACGCGCCGATGATCGGCAGGTTGCCCAGGCCCGGCATCTTGTCCACGGCCGAGCGTACGTTACTGCTGATCAGCCCGCTGATGATGAAGCTCTCGCCATCGGCCAGCGAGATGCTGGTGTCGGTGCGGCGCACGCTCAGGCCCGGCACCTGGGTACCGGCGATGACCACCGCGTTGTTGTAGTCGAGCTCGCTGACCTCGGGCGCCACCTTCAGGGTGATGCGGTTGCGGCTGACCACGGTCGGGGTCAGCGCCAGGCGCACGCCGAACTCCTTGTACTCGATCGACACGTTGTCGCTGCCGCTGCTGGGCACCGGGATGGGGATCTCGCCGCCGGCCAGGAAGCTCGCGGTCAGGCCGCTGAGCACGGTCAGGCTGGGGCGGGCCAGGGTGTAGGCGAAGCCGCTGTTCTCCAGGGCGTTGATCATCGCCAGGAAGCGGCTGCTGCCGCCGCCCCAGACGATGTTGAAGACGTCGTTGTCGAGCGGGATGCCGGGCCGCACATCGGCGTAGGTCACCGGGTTGGTGCCGGTGGCGACACCCGGCACGTAGCCGGGGCGCACCACGGTGTTGGGCACGGTATTGGGCGAGCCGATCAGGCTGTTGTTCGAGCCCTTGAAGAACAACCTAGCGCCGGCCTCCTTGTACTTCAGGCGGCGCACTTCGACGAAGCGGATATCGGCCTGCACCTGCACGGGCAGGTCCTCCTGGGCCGTGGGCAGTTGCGCGGCCTCTGCCATGTCGGCGCTGGCCCGGCCCTTGACGAACAGCATGGCCCGATGCGGCTGGGCGGCGCAGTCGGTCCACAGCATCAGGCTGGTGGTGCCCTGCCCCACCGCCGTGAGCAGCACGGCCCGCTCGCCGCTGGGCTGCACATCGGCCACCTTGGGCTCGCCGACCGCCGCCCGGGTGATGGCCACCGGCAGGCGCAGCTCCTGCTGCAGGCCCTGATCCATCTCGATGACCGAGGGCAGTTGGCCGAAGGCCGCGCAACCCGTCGCGGCCGCCTGCGCCGTCGGTGCGAGCAAGGCCAGGGCCAGCAGCGCCGGGGCCAGCCAGTTGCCTCGTGGAGTAACACGCAAAGAACTACGCATGGATCGCATCCTTGCCGGTTCAGGGAGTCTTGTTGTTGTCGCCGTTCTGCGCGCCGCGGATGATCTGCATGGTCGGCGCGCCAGCCGCCGCGGCCGCCGCCTGGCTGGCCAGGGGCACCTGGGACAGCTGGCTGAAGCGGTAGAGGTTGCGGTTGGCCGTTTCCAGTTGCGGGCTGGCATCCTGGCCGGACCAATACCCGGCCAGCAGCGGCTCGTCGGCACTGCGCACCGCCAGGCGCAGCGTCCCGGCCTGGGCCGCCAGCATCAGCCGGCTGGCCAGGGCCTCGGGCACGGCCAGGCCCACGGTGCGCACAGGGTTGCTGGCAATGGACTGCTGGTCGCGGCGGGCCTTCTGCTCTTCGGCGCTCTGGGCCGGACGCCCATCGTTGGCCAGGCCCGTCTGCTGGTCGACACTGAGCACGCGCAAGGCCGGCAGCACGACCTGGGCGGAGGCTTGCGGGTTGTTGTTTTCTTCACGCAGGAACAGCAGCACGTCGACATAATCGCCTGGGCGCAGTTGCCCGGCGGCACCTATCACATCGTCGATGGCCACCGCGACCGCCCGTTCGTGGGGGCGAATCATCCGCGCCAGGGGGCCGCCAGCCTGGAAGCTCGACTCGTCGAGCCAACTGCCCGCCGCAAGGGGGCGGGCACTGCTGCGCCCGAGCACCTGGTCCAGTTGCTGGAAAGCACCGGCCGGCACCACCTGCAGACGCTCCAGGAGCACATCCTCCTCGCTCAAGGGGGTGTTGGCCGCGACCGCCCTGCGCAGGACCACGATGGGCGAGCGTGGGGGTTCCGGGGGCGCGGCGGGTACGACAGCGGCCGGGATGGCGGCCTCGCCGGGTGGGGTGAGAGGGGCCGGCGCAGGCTCGGGCGGACGGCTAAGGCGCAGACCCCAGTACCCCGCGAGCAAGGCCGCGAGCAGGAACAGGCCGGCGAGGATCATGGTCAGGCGACTGCTCATCTGCGCTCTCCCTTACGCCCGGGACCAATGATGGCAAAAAGTAACTATTTCGCTATTGGACGGTAGCTGAGGCGCAATCTTTCGCCATTACCTGTGCTGGTTTTTTCGAGCCACGAAATTGACGCACCGACAAAACAAAAACTTAGCGCCGCCAATTCCAACCAATACTTTTGGATTAATGCTTTTTTACATTTGCAGGCCGCCACGGCTTGGCGATGCTCTGATGGCAAAGGGGTATCACTTATCAAGCCCCTCCGACCGGCGCCCATCGAGCGCAAGGAGACGTGCCATGCTGCTGCAACAGATCCTCCTCCACGTGAAGACCTTCCTCCAGCGCAAGGACGGCGCCTCCGGTATCGAATACGCGGTGATCGCGGCCATGGTCGCCGTGGTACTGGCCGGCTTCGTCACCCCCATCTCCACCGAAGTGTCGGAGATCATGACCAAGATCCAGACCGCGATCACCCAGTGACCGCACCGCGCCAGCGAGACGTGTAGTCCAACCGCCCGGAGCCAAGCATGCCGACCTCTTCCTTGCGTCAACAGATCCTGCTGGTGGACGACGAGGAGGAGGCCTTGCTGGAGCTGGCCGAGCTGCTGGAAAACGAAGGCTTCTGTTGTCACACCGCCACCTCGGTCAGGTCCGCCCTGCAACAGCTGACCCGCCACCCCGATGTCGCCCTGGTGATCACCGACCTGCGCATGCCCGAGGAAAGTGGCCTGGGCCTGGTCCAGCGCCTGCGCGAACATACCGCGCGCCAGCATTTGCCGGTGATCGTCATGTCCGGGCATGCCGACATGGACGATGTCAGCGACCTGCTGCGGCTGCAGGTACTCGACCTGTTCCGCAAGCCGATCTATCACGCCCGCCTGCTCGAGACGCTGGAGAATCTGTTTCCCAAGCCGTTGATGCAGGCGGTGAAATAACGCCGGACTTGGCACCGTACAACGCCCTTACAGAAGGCGCCGCTGACGCGGCGCATCGCCGGCAAGCCGGCTCCCACAAGGAAAGCGCTCGACCTGAGACTGTGCGCGATCAGTGTGGGAGCCGGCTTGCCGGCGATGGGGGGGCCACAGCTCCCCCTTACAATTGATAACTGAAACTCAGGTTCAGCCGTGGCCGCCGGTTGAAGCTGTCCAGCGCCATGTCCGACATCGGCTTGGCCACCTCCACCGCGATGTTGTAGTAGCGCATATCGCCAAAGCGCAGCCCCAGCGCCGCCGACGACATCTTCGAGTCGCGTACGTCCAGCGCGTTGAACCAGGCCCGCGCGGTGTCGAGCGCCACGTAGGGCTGCACGACCTTGAGCCAGCCAGTGTCGCGCCGGAAACTGTAGTTGAGCTCGTAGGCCAGCCCCCAGCCCTTGTCACCGGAGCCCTGGTCGCTGGGGTAGCCGCGCCCGAAGTTCTGCCCGCCGAACACTGCCCGCTCGCTGTCGGGCAGGCTGTCGTTGCTCCAGTAGGCCGCTGCCGATGCCACGCCCTGCCAGTTGTCGCTGAAGTTGTCGCTCTGCACGCCCGAGACCCGCAGGCGCAGGAAGTCCAGGTCGTAGTCGGCATTGGTGTTGGCGCCAAGGCGATCCAACCCCTGGTAGACACCGGCACTGATAATCCGCAGGCGGCGCGCCTCGGCCTTGCGCCAGTCGCCTTCGAAGGACAGCGCGCGGATGTCGGTCTCGCTGTCCAGGCGCAGGGGGAAGCCCACCACCTGGTAATCGATGCGGTCGTTGACCACGTAGAAGCGCCCGACCACCTCCAGCCATTCACTGGGCGAGGCGATCAGCGATTGGCTGATGCCCACCGAGTAGCGTTCGTTCTCGCGGTGCTGGGTCAGGTCGATGCCATTGTCCAGACGGATGCGCGCCTTGGGGTCGCTGCGATAGCGCGAAGCCGACAACAGCAGCTTCGAGCCTTCGGCATCGAGGAACTGGCTGTAGTCGAGGCGGTAGTAATGCTCCTTGTCCTCGCCGGGCGGTACCAGCACGCTGGCGCTCAATTGTTCGGCGAAGCGGGTCTGCGCGTTGCTGCTGGCGCCCAGCAGCGCCTGCAGGTCGTCGCGGCTGCCGTCATTGAGGCTCAAGGTGGTGGTGATCGGCTTGCGCGAGACCTGGGCGAGCAGGCGGGTCGCGCCGTCGGTGGTCGCCGGGGGCGGCACCTGGGCCTGGAACGTCATCCCGGGGATGCGCCCGGCCAGGCTGGTATAGCGCTCGAAGCTTTCGCGGGTCAGCGGACGCTCGGCTTTGAGCCGGTCCAGCAGTTGCTCCAGATAGGCCCGCGCCGCGCCGATATCACCCTCGATCTGATAGTCGTGGATGTAGCCTTCCACCAGCACCACGCGCACCCGGCCATCGGCGAAGTCCTGGGGTGGCAGGTAGGCGTATGACAGCAGGTAGCCGTCCTGCTGGTAGCGTTGGGTGAGGCGGCGGGTGGTCTCGATCAGCTCGGCGAGCGTGACCTCGCGCCCGATCACCGGCTGGAAATGCTCGCGCAGATCGCTCAGGGGGTAAACGGTGCCGCCTTCGAAACGCACCTTGCGCACCGCCACCCGGGTATTCATCAGCAACGGTGGTTGCCGCGAAGTGTCCACGCTGGGCACACGCAAGCCGGGCTGGTCGGGACGGTAGGCATCCACCGGCAGGTTGGGCGTGGGCAGGCGGCGTTCGGTCTCGTTGCTGTTGAGGAAACTCGGCAGGGGTTCGCCCCGGGCCAGACAGGCTGCGGACAGCCCCAGCATCGTCAGCAGCAATCGGCGCATTCGGACACTCCATGATCCACGGATGGCGGGATGACCGACCGGCGAACGGCGCGCCGGTCGGTCTCACTCACCTTGAGCGTAGCCCGTGGCGTCAGCGCTGCCCGCCTGCCAGAGCCCCTGACACACCACTCAGCGCGCCACCAAGACCACTGACCGGTGTGCCGCCGCCATTGACCAAGGTGCCCGCCTGACCGAGCGTGGCCCCGACTGCGGTCACTGTCGCACCGACCTGGCTGACGACGGGGCTGCCTGTGGCACCGGCCAGTTGCGTACCGGCAGAGCCCACCGCGCCGCCGACCTGGTTCAGCAACCCCGCCACGGGTGCGCCGACGCCGGTACTGGCGCCGACTTGCTGAGTCACGCTGGATACACCGGCGACCACCGGGTTGAGGCCGCTGCCCACCTGTTGGGTCAGCGCCGCGACCGGCGCCCCGGCAGCACTGTTGGCCACGCCGTTGCCACCGAGCACCGTGCCCAGGCTGGCGACGGTATTGCCCGCCTGCACCGAAGTGCCGCCGATACCGCTCACGGTCGGGCTGGCGGTGCTTGCCGTCAGGCCACTGCCGGCACCGGCCACCACGCCGCCGACGGTTTCCAGCAGGCCGCTGCGTGGGCCGCCGGTAACAGGGGCCAGCCCGCTCGCCGTGCTGACCGCGGTGCCGGTATTGGCCACCGCTTGCCCGAGCGTGCTGCTCAACGGGTTGCCGTTACCCGCCAGTTGCTGGCCGGCCTGGTTCAGGGCACCACCGGTCTGGTTCAGCGCCTGGTTCAGCGGACCGGCGAGCCCGGTCTGCCGCGTGGCATTGGCCGCCGTGTTTTCCACCAGCGAGACCACCGGCACCAAGGCATCGCTCACGCCTTGGGTCGCCCCGGCGAGCGGGCCGCTGGTGCCGACCGGCGACAGGGTGTCACCGAGCATGGTCACAGCCTGGCCGACCCGGTCGACGCCTTGACCGGCCCCGGCAACCAGTTGGTTGACCACCGGCACCTGCTCGACCGGCCCGCTACTGGCCAGCCCGGCCACGCCCTGGCCAAGGCCGGAGACACCGCCGCCCAGGTCGGCGGTGGCCGCACCGACCACGCCCACCGTGGTGCCCACGGCATTGTTGCCGGTACCCAGTTGCCCCAGGCCCTCGCTCAAGCCGCCTCCGACGCTGTTCACGGCGTTGCCGGCGGAAGACACCAGCGTCCCCACGCCACCGGTCAGCGAGGTACTGCCGGCAACGGGCAGCGAACCGATCACCTGGCCGAGATTGCTCACGCCGTCACCGACCCCGGACACGGTGTTGCCCAACTGGTCGACCACCTGGCCGGTGACCAGCGCAGTGGGTGTGGTACCACCGCCCGTGCCACCATCACCGCCACCAGGGGTGCTGCCGCCGCCAGTGCCACCGCCGCCACCGGTACCGGCGCTGCCATCACCGGGGGTCGTGGTGCCACCGCTACCGCCTCCACCACTGCCGCCCGTACCATCGCCCCCGCCACCACCGGCTCCGGCCCCCGCGCCGCTATCGGACGACGAACCATCGACCTCGCTGTGATGCCCGCCGCCGCCGCTGCTGCAACCGGCAAGGCCCAGACTCACGGCCATCGTCAGCGCCGTTGCCGCCTTGATCCACGCTTGAGTGTTCATGGAAGGACTCCCGCTGCTGCTGATTGTTTTGCTTACAACAGCAGTGAAAGCGCACGGCGCCGAATCGGGTAGCTCACAACTTGGTGTTAGTACCTGTGGCAGGGGCAATGAGGGCGGGAAAACAACCAGAATTTCAGTGGTTTGACGACGCGCGCAGCGATGCGACACGAAAGGACTAGTCGTAACTCATTAGTACAAGCGGCAAGCCCGGCCAGTGTTGCCGGGCTTGCCGACCGGGGGCGTCAGAAGTCGAAGAACACCGTCTCCCCCTCGCCCTGGATACGGATGTCGAAGCGGTACGCCGTCTTGCCGTCCACTTCACAGCGCCGGGCGATCAAGGTCTCGCGCCGCTGCGGCTGCTCGATCAGGTTCAGCACCGGACAGCTGGCGTTCGCCTCGGCTTCGTCATCGAAGTACAGCCGGGTATGCAGGTGGATGTTGATGCCCCGGGCAAACAGGCTGATGTTGATGTGCGGGGCCATCGGCACGCCTGCGGCGTTGTTCACCACCCCCGGCTTGACCGTGTGCAGGGTCCATTCGCCGGCATCGAAGGTGGTGGCGGTGCGCCCGAAGCTGTTGAAGGCGTTCTCGAGGTGGTACTCGTCCTGGTAGCGCCCCTCGGCGTCGGCCTGCCACACCTCCAGGAACGAGTCGCGCACCAGGTGGCCATTGCCGTCGTACACCTGGCCGATCAGCAGGATATGCTCGCCCGGGGCATCGGGCCGGGCCAGGCAGTTCCAGATTTCCTGGTCACGGGTCGGGTTGCCGGCCGCCTCCAGGGCAAGGCCGATGTGCACATAGGGGCCGGCAGTCTGCGAAGGGGTTTCCGGCAGCAGTTCGATAGGCATGACGGGCCTCCTCAGCGGTTTTCGAAGTAGGTCTGGCGCTGGCCGCGCAGGACGATGTCAAAGCGGTATGCCAGGCAATCCATAGGGTTGGCATGGCTCATGTCGAGCCTGGCGATCAGCCGTTCGACGGCGTACGGGTTGGCGATCGACTTGACGATCGGGCACAGCGGGATCAGCGGGTCGCCCTCGAAGTACAACTGGGTGATCAGCTTGGTGGCGATCGACGGGCCGCTGATGGAGAAATGGATATGCGCCGGGCGCCAGTCGTTGGGGCCGTTGCGCCAGGGGTACGGGCCGGGCTTGATGGTGCGGAAACTGTAATAGCCGTCGGGGTCGGTCAGGCAGCGGCCGACACCGCCGAAGTTCGGGTCCAGCGGTGCCAGGTAGCGGTCGTTCTTGTGCCGGTAACGGCCACCGGCATTGGCCTGCCACATTTCCACCAGGGTGTTGGGCACCGGCTTGCCGTACTGGTCGACCACCCGCCCGGCAACGATGATGCGCTCGCCGATGGGCAGGCCACCCTGGTTGAAGTTGAGCAGCAGGTCATGGTCGTGCTCGCCGAAGCGCAGGTGGGAAAAGTCCGGGCCGGTGCTTTCGCTGATCGACTGCGGGATGCTGACCAGCGCCTGGCGCGGGGAGCGCGCCACCGAGGTCTTGTAGTCGGGGGTGAAGGCCTTGGGGTGCCAGTTGCGATCACGGATCACGAAGCGGCTGGTGTCCTGGGCGGGCATGCCGGTTTCCTCTCTTGGAATTATCGAACGCCTGGGCGTGGCAGGCGGACTTGCAGTTTCCGGCAGGTGCGAAGGGATGAATATTGAATTCAGCGGCCCCAGGCATAACCATTTGGTTATGCATCAGCGACGGGGGATACACCTCGGTCAGCGCTGAACTAATCTTGGACTTCATGTTTCAGCAACCGGAGAGCTCTACATGGAATGGCGAAAAGGCCGACGCAGCGACAACGTGGTCGATGCCCGCGGCGCAGGGGGTGGCGGCGGCATGCGTTTCGGCGGCGGCAAGGGCCTTGGGCTCGGCGCCATCCTGCTGATCGTGGGCATTGGCTGGCTCACCGGGCAAGACCCGCTGCAGATCCTCGGCCAGCTGGCCGGGCAGATGGAACAGCAACAGACCGCCCCGGCCAACGTCGACGGCAAGGCACCGCCGGCCAACGACGAGCAGGCCGAGTTCGTCGCCTCGGTCCTCGGCGACACCGAGGACACCTGGAAGGCGCTGTTCGCCCAGGCCGGCAAACAGTACCGCGACCCCAAGCTGGTGCTGTTCAGCGGCCAGGTCAACTCCGCCTGCGGCTTCGCCTCCTCGGCGGTCGGGCCGTTCTATTGCCCCGGCGACCAGCGCGTGTACCTGGACATGACCTTCTTCCGCGAAATGGAAACCCGCTTCAAGGCCGCCGGCGACTTCGCCCAGGCCTATGTGATCGCCCACGAGATCGGCCACCACGTGCAAACCCTGCTCGGCGTCTCGGCCAAGGTCGACGCCGCACGGCGCAATGGCCAGCGCATGGAAGGCGACAATGGCCTGCTGGTGCGCCAGGAGCTGCAGGCCGACTGCCTGGCCGGGGTCTGGGCCTACCAGGCGCAGAAACGCCTGAACTGGCTGGAGCCGGGAGACGTCGAGGAGGCATTGAATGCCGCCAACGCCATCGGTGACGATCGGCTGCAACAGCAGGGCCAGGGCCGCGTGGTGCCCGACTCGTTCACCCATGGTACCTCGCAGCAGCGCGTGCGCTGGTTCAAGGCCGGGTTTTCCAGCGGCGACCTGAACCAGTGCGACACGTTCAGCGCGCGTAGCCTCTGAAATCGCCATCGGCGGCGAGCCGGCTCCTGCCGTGGAGCCGGCTCACCCGCGAATGACAACGTCAAAAACATAAACGTATTCAACAAGTTACAAATTTGCTGAAAAAGCGTTTCAGCTTCTCCCCTCTTTGCCGATAAGTCCTACACAAATCTGCGGGCTATCTGACAACAACAACGCCCAGCTTTTGAGATCAAGTGAGCGAAATCATTCTCTGGGAGAGCGTGCATGAACAGTTGGTTCGCCAATATCAGCGTCAACCTCAAACTCGGCCTGGGCTTCGGCCTGGTCCTGGTCCTGACCGGCCTGCTGGCCCTGACCGGCTGGAACAGCCTGGGCAGCCTTATCGACCGCAGCAACTGGATGAGCGACATCACCCAGCTCAACAGTGACCTGACCAACCTGCGCGTGGCCCGTCTGCAGTGGATGCTGACCAACGGCGACGACGCCTCGGCGGCCAACGTCCAGGCCAAGCTCGACGCCTTCGGCAGCCAGCAGCAGCACCTGGTCAACACCTTCAAGAGCCCCGAAAACCTCAAGCTGCTGCGCGAGCAGGGCCAGAGCATCAGCGAATACCGGGTTTCGCTGGAAAAGATGCGCCAGGGCTACAAGACCACCCTCGCAGCCCGCGAGTCGATGAACCAGGCCGCGGCCCGCGCCAATGACGCCATCGAGGCGATCAGCAGCACCGTGCTGTCCAGCAGCGAAAGCGACGCCAGCCGCCTGGCCCAGTACCTGCTGATCAGCAAGGCCAAGCAGCAGCTGGTGCAAGTGCGCCTGGACGTGCGCAGCTACATCGCCGACCTGACCAGCGAAGCCGAGCAGGCCGCCCTGCGCCAGCTGGAAAACGCCCTCAACGAAATCGACAGCCTCAAGCGCCAGCTGCCGGCCGAAGCCTCGCGCATCCAGCAATTCGAAAGCGCCGTGCTCGCCTACCGCGACGCCGTGCGTCAGTTCCGCGACGCCACTGCCGCCATTGGCGTGGCCCGTGCTGAAATGACCGTGCAGGGCGCCGACATCGTCAAGCGCAGCGACGAGCTGTACAAGATCCAGATCGAGCGCCGTGACGCCGAAAGCGTCCAGGCCCGCAGCCTGCAGACTTCCGCCACCCTGCTGGCGCTGCTGGTCGGCGTGCTCGCCGCGTTCATCATCACCCGCCAGATCACCCGCCCGCTGCGCGAGACCATGGACGTGGTCAACCGCATCGCCAGCGGCGACCTCACCCAGCAACTGCGCGTCACCCGCCGCGACGAACTGGGTGCCCTGCAGCAAGGCATCGCACGCATGGGCACCACCCTGCGTGACCTGATCACCGGCATCCGCGACGGCGTGACCCAGATCGCCAGCGCCGCCGAGGAGCTGTCGGCGGTGACCGAGCAGACCAGCGCCGGCGCCAACAGCCAGAAGGTCGAGACCGACCAGGTGGCCACCGCCATGCACGAAATGGCCGCCACCGTGCAGGAAGTCGCGCGCAACGCCGAACAAGCCTCCCATGCCGCGACCAACGCCGACGACGAAGCCCGTGTTGGCGACAAGGTAGTGGGTGAAGCGATCAGCCAGATCGAGCGCCTGGCCCACGAAGTGCACCGTTCCACCGAGGCCATGACCCTGCTGCAGCAGGAAAGCCAGAAGATCGGCAGCGTCATGGACGTGATCAAGTCGGTCGCCGAGCAGACCAACCTGCTGGCGCTCAACGCCGCCATCGAGGCGGCCCGTGCCGGCGAGGCCGGGCGTGGTTTCGCCGTGGTCGCCGACGAGGTGCGTGGCCTGGCCCAGCGCACCCAGCAGTCCACCGAGGAAATCGAAGGCCTGATCGCCAGCCTGCAGCACGGCACCCAGCAGGTCGCCGAGGTGATGAACGGCAGCCGCAACCTGACCGACAGCAGTGTCGAGCTGGCACGCAAGGCCGGTGGTTCGCTGGAGAGCATCACCCGTACGGTGTCGAACATCCAGTCGATGAACCAGCAGATCGCCGCCGCCGCCGAGCAGCAGAGCGCCGTGGCCGAAGAGATCAGCCGCAGCATCCTCAACGTGCGCGACGTGTCGGAACAGACCGCCGCGGCCAGCGACGAGACCGCCGCTTCCAGCGTCGAGCTGGCGCGCCTGGGTGGCCACCTGCAGACCCTGGTCAGCCAGTTCCGCGTCTGACATAGGTAACAACGGGGCCGCTGCGCGGCCCATCGCCGCGGTTCGTCGCCACGACAAGCCGGCTCCCACACCGACCGCGCTGCCTTCAAGTCAAGCGCTATCCCTGTGGAAGCCGGCTTGCCGGCGATGGGCTGCACAGCAGCCCCGACTGCTGTTACTTGACGATCATCCCCACACCACGCCCACGCGGATCAGACGCCGTCTCCAGCTTCTCGCCGGTCACCCGGATCGCCTGGATGTCGCCCATCTCCCAGCCCTGGTCCTCCAGCACGTAGCCCATCTTCTTCAGGTCGTCAGCCACCTGCCCCTTGAGCGGCGCATAGCTGTCGAAGTAGATGGTGTCCTTGGGCAGCAACTGGTGATGCACGCGCTGCGCCGCCACGGCCTTCTCCAGCGGCATGCCGAAGTCGTACAGGTTGTTCATCACCTGGAAGATCGAGGTGAAGATCCGCGAACCGCCCGGGGTGCCCAGCACCAGCACCACCTTGCCGTCACGCGCCACCAGGCTCGGGCTCATCGACGAGAGCATGCGCTTGCCCGGCGCGATGGCATTGGCGTCGCCGCCGACCACGCCAAAGGCGTTGGCCGCGCCCGGCTTGGCGCTGAAGTCGTCCATCTCGTCGTTGAGCAAGAAGCCCGCGCCCTTGACCACCACGCCGCTGCCGTAGTCGAGGTTGAGGGTGTAGGTGTTGCTCACCGCGTTGCCCTGCTTGTCGACGATGGAGAAGTGCGTAGTCTGGTGCGGCTCCAGCCCCGGTTTGACCTGGTCGGTTGCGGAAATCGCGTTCGGATTGACCTGGGCGGCACGCTTGGCCAGGTAATCCTTGGCCACCAGTTGGTCGACCGGGACCTTGGTGAAGGCCGGATCGCCGAGATAGTCGGCGCGGTCGGCGAACACGCGCTTCTCGATTTCGGCCAGCAGGTGGATGTACTTGGCAGAGTTGTGCTCGACGCCCTTGAAGTCCGCCGCGCGGTCTTCCTTGATGCCCAGCAGCTGGGCCAAGGCGACGCCGCCTGAGCTTGGCGGCGGCGCGGTGTAGACCACGTTGCCGCGCCAATTGATGGCGATCGGGTCGCGCCACACAGCCTTGTAGTCCTTGAGGTCGTCCTTGCTGATCAGGCCCTTGTCGGCCTGCATCTGCGCCACCAGCAAGTCGGCGGTCTTGCCCTGGTAGAACTCGCTGACGCCCTTGTCGGCAATGCGCTCGAGGGTCTGCGCCAGCTCCGGCTGCTTGAACAGCTCGCCGACCTTCATGCTGCCGAAGTAGTCGTTGAAGTTGGTCGCGGTCTTGAACAGACCCTGGGCGTCGTCGCGGTACTGGTACTGTTTCTGGGCAATCTTGAAACCGTTCTGCGCGTAGCCGATGGCAGGTGTCAGCAGCTCGCTCCACTTGAGCTTGCCGAACTTCTGGTGCGCCTCCCACAGCCCCATCACCGTGCCCGGCACACCGGCGGCGCGCACGCCGACCAGGCTGAGGTTCTCGATCACCTCGCCCTTGTCGTCCAGGTACATGGTCTTGGTCGCGGCCTTGGGCGCCACTTCGCGGTAGTCGAGGAAGTAGGGTTTGCCGTCGACGAACAGGGTCATGAAGCCACCGCCGCCGATGTTGCCGGCCTCGGGGTAGGTCACGGCCAGGGTGAAGGCGGTGGCGACGGCGGCGTCCACCGCGTTGCCGCCCTTCTTGAGGATGTCGGCGGCCACCTGTGCGCCATATTGATCAGGCGCGGCCACCGCGCCGCCTTCCAGCGTCACGGCAAAGGCGGAGGAGCAGCTCAGGATCGCGGCCCCGAGGGCCAGGGGCTGGAACATGACAATACGCATGCGCACTTCCTTGGTGTTGTTTTTGTTGATCAGTCATTAAGGCCGAAGCCCTGTAACTAAGCAAACACCCCGGTCGTTTCGCGCCGCCGACGGGCAGACCCTGTCGCGTTCAGGCAACTCAGCAGGCGTAGACCGCCAGCTTTTTCTGGATGAAATCGAGGAAGCACTGGATGCGCAGGGCCAGCTGGGTGTTGCGGTAGTAGACCGCGTGGATCGGCTGGCGATAGCCATTGTTGTGCTCGGCGAGGATCACGTTCAGGCGGCCGGCGCGGATGTCCTCGTGGGTCATGAAGTGCGACAGGCTGACGATGCCCTCGCCGGCGATGGCCAGCTGGCGCAGGGTCTCGCCGCTCGAGGCGACCAGCTGCGGGCGGATCGCCCAGCGGTCACCCTGGGCATGGCGCAGTGGCCACTGGTTGAGCGACTCGAGGGAGCTGAAGCCGAGCAGGCAATGGGCCTCGAGGTCCTCGACCCGCTGCGGCGTGCCATGCCGGGCCAGGTAGTCGGGGCTGGCAAGCACCTGCACCGGGCTGCAGCCGAGCGAACGGGCGTGCAGGCTGGAGTCGGCCAGTTCGCCGATGCGGATGGCCACGTCGGTGCTCTGCTCCAGCAGGTCGATGATCAGGTCGTCGGTGTTCAGCTCCAGCTCGATGCCGGGGTACTGCTGACGGAACTCGCCGATCCACGGCAGGATCGCGTGCAGCATGAACGGCGCGGCGGCGTTGATGCGCAGGCGCCCGGTCGGGGTCTGGCGGTTCAGCGACAGGCGCTCTTCCATGTCGTCCATCTGCTCGAGGATCGCCCGAGCGCGCTCCAGGAAGAAGCGCCCTTCCTCGGTCAGGTCCATGCGCCGCGTGGTGCGGTTGACCAGCGTGGTGCCGAGCTTGCCCTCCAGGCGCGACAGGGTGCGGCTGACTGCGGAGGGCGTCTGGCCGATCTGCTCCGCGGCGGCGGAGATCGAGCCGCTGTCGATGACGGCGACAAATACCTGGAGTTCTTCGGATCGGGTTTTCACGCGGATGGCCTTGGCAGGTGGATGCCGTGATTCATAGCGGTTGGGCAGCAACCGCGCAAGGGGCCGCTACGCGTCCCTTTCGCCGGCAAGCCGGCTCCCACACCGTGCGCCTCAGCCTTGAGCCATGCGCCATTTTGTGGGAGCCGGCTTGCCGGCGAGAGGCCCGTGCAGGAACACCAAGACAGTTGGAGCCGCACTGTCATTGAGCCTTGCCAAACACCTGGTCCAGATGCTGCTCATAAGCCGCCAGCGCCGCTGGCACATCCGGCCGCTTCATCACATCGACGGCGAGGAAGGTCGGCAACCCGCTCATGCCGAGGAACTGGTTGGCCTTGTGGAACGGGAAATACACCGCGTCCACGCCCTTGCCCTCGAAGAAATCGCTGGGGTCATCGAACGCCTGCTGCGGCGCGTTCCAGGTCAGCGACAGCATGTATTGCTTGCCCTGCACCAGGCCACCGCTGCCGTACTTCTGCGAGGCGTCGGAGCGGGTACGGCCATCATTGGCGTACAGGCTGCCGTGGCCGGCGGTGAACACATCGTCGATGTACTTCTTCACGGTCCATGGCGCGCCCATCCACCAACCCGGCATCTGGTAGATCACCACGTCCGCCCAGAGGAATTTCTCCACCTCGGCCTGGACGTCGTAACCGCCGTCGATGAAGGTTTCCCTCACATCGAAACCGGCGCGGTCCAGATGGGCCAGTGCGGCATCGTGCAGGGTCTGGTTGAGACGGCCGTCGGAATGGGCGAAGCGTTTACCGCCGTTGAGCAGGAGAATCTTTTTCATGGGAGGGTCAGCCCTGTAAGTGAAGTTGCCGGCAGGTTAGGCAACCGGGCGCCGGGGAAACAGCCAGGGCTGGGCAAAATTCTTTTGCCTGCAAATCACGAATGGCAAACATATTGTTGATTTAGAATTTGCTCACTCCCCTTACAGAGCGTTTCCCATGACCGAGCAATACGCCTTCATCCTCAAAGCCAAGACCCGCCCGGAGCAGGCCGAGGCCTTCGAACAGCTGTTCCGTCCATACGTGGAGCCGAGCCGCCAGGAACCGGGCTGCATCGAGTACCACATGCTGCGCGACAAGGCAGACCCGAGCCTGTTCGTGTTTTTCGAGGTGTGGGCCAGCAAGGACGCGCTGGACGTGCATTCGGCACTGCCGCATATGCGTGCATTCTTCGATAAACGCATGGATTACCTGGAGCGCGATTTCGACATCCAGATGATCGACATGCTCAGCGCTTCGTCCGCTAGCCGTTGACCAGCAGGTGCCCGCCCAGCAGCGCAAGGCCGATGAGGAAGCAGCGCTTGAACAGCGCTGCGCCGATCCGCCCGCGCAGCCACTGACCAGCGAACATGCCCAATAACGCCGGGGCCAGCACCAGCAGTGAAGCCCCCAGGGCTTGGCCACCCAGGGCATCCTGCCCGGCCAGGCCGACCGCCAGGGCCAGGGTCGAGACGGTGAACGACAGGCCCAGCGCCTGGACCAGCTCGTCGCGGCTCAGGCCCAGGCCCTGCAGGTAGGGCACCGCGGGCATGACGAACACACCGGTGGCGGCCGTCACCACACCGGTGAGTAACCCGCAGAGCGGCCCCAGCCAGGGCTCCCTGGCCGGGGCCACGCGCAGCCCTGGGCCGACCAGCCCATAGAGGGCATAGACCAGCAACGCGGCGCCCAGGCCATGGGCCGCCCACGGACCGCTGTCGATCCCCAGCCAGGCGCTGCCAAGCAAGGTGCCGATAAAGATCATCGCCAGCATCCCGCCCAGGCGGCGCAGCAGCGCGATCAGATGGCCGCCGGCCGCCAGCTGCCAGAGGTTGGTCAAGGTCGATGGCACGATCAGCAGCGCCGCTGCCTGTGCCGGGGGCATAGCCAGGCCAAGCAAGCCCATGGCAACGGTCGGCAACCCGAGGCCGATGACGCCCTTGACCGCGCCGGCCAGGAAGAAGGTCAGGATCACCAGCAATGACAGCGCCGGACCGATGTTCTGATAAAACGCCAGGAAGGTATTCATGACCGCCATCCTGCCGTGCGGCCAGCACGCTGAAAATCTGCCATATACTCAGGCAGACTCTTGCCAGGACAGAGGCAGATGCATTTCGACCTGATCGACCTCAAGCTGTTCCAGCACACCCTCGAAAGCGGCAACATCACCGCTGGCGCCCGGCGCAGCCACCTCTCGCTGCCGGCCGCCAGTGCGCGCATTCGCGCCATGGAAGCCTCGCTGGGCATACCCTTGCTCGAACGCAACCGCCGCGGCGTGCTGCCCACGCCCGCCGGCCAAGCCCTGCTGCAGCATGCGCGGCTGATCGCGCAGCAGGTCGAGCGCCTGCAATTCGACCTCGGGCACTATGCCCAGGGCCTGCACGGCCAGGTGCGCCTGCTGTGCAACACGGCGGCGCTGACCGAGTACCTGCCGGAGCTGCTGGCCGGCTACCTGGCCGAGCAGCCGGGGGTGAGCGTGGATATCCAGGAACTGCCCAGCCTGCATATCGTCCAGGCAATCAGCCAGGGCATGGCGGACCTGGGCATCGTCTCGAATGCCGCGCCCTGCGCAACCCTGCAGACGCGACCGTTTCGCGACGATCCGCTAGTGCTGGTGATGCCGCACGAGCACCCGCTGGCCGCCAGCGACCGGGCAGACTTCAACGCCAGCCTTGGCCATGGGTATGTGGGGCTGGGTGCCGACAGCGCCCTGGCGCTGCATCTCGAAGAGCAGGCCCTGCGCCTGGGAAGACGGATGCAGGTGCGCGTTCGCGCCGAAGGATTCGATGGGGTGATCAGGATGGTCGGAGGTGGCGCGGGGGTGGCCGTGGTCCCGCTGACCTCGGTGCGACGCTGGGAGCACAGCTTGCCGCTGCGCTGGGTCGCCTTGCAGGAGGCCTGGGCGAAGCGCAGCTTGCTGCTGTGCTCGCGGGATTTCAGTGCATTGCCTGGCTACGCCGCCTTGCTTGTCGAACACTTGGGCAACAAAGCCTGAAGGCTGCCGCCACAGGTGATCAACCGTGGCGGCAGCCGTGTGCCTGAGGGCCGCGCGGCGGCACCTGTGCCAAAGGGCCGCGCGGCGGCCCAGTACGATCAGGACGACAGGTACGAGGAGCGGGTCAACCCCAGGCGCAGCGCGTCGAGGTACTGGGTACGCTCGCGGGCGGTGATCCTGGCGCTGGCGACCTTGTCGCGGTAGTGGGTCATCAACTCCTCCGGCGACAGGTGCACGTAGCGCAGCATGTCCTCGATGGTGTCGTGGGTCTCGATACCGGCGTGGTACACGCTGCCATCGGCGTTCTGGTAGATGTTCACCGAGTCGGTGTCACCGAACAGGTTGTGCATGTCGCCGAGGATCTCCTGGTAGGCACCGACCAGGAACACGCCGAGCAGGTAGTCCTCGCCTTCCTTGACCGCGTGCACCGGCATGCTGGTCTCGATGCTCTGCTCGTCGACGTACTGGTTGATCTTGCCGTCGGAGTCGCAGGTCAGGTCCTGCAGCACGGCACGGCGCAGCGGCTCTTCGTCCAGGCGGTGCAGCGGGATGATCGGCAGTACCTGGCCGATGGCCCAGGTGTCCGGCAGGCTCTGGAACACCGAGAAGTTGCAGATGTACTTGTCGGCGAGCTTGTCGTTGAGTTCGTCCAGCACCTGGCGGTGCGAGCGCTGGCGGGCCTTGAGCGAGTTGTGCAGGCGACGGCACACGGCGAAGTAGCACTGCTCGGCCAGGGCCTTCTCGGCCAGGGTCAGCTTGCCGTCGGCGTACTGCGCGGCCACGTCGCCCATGTAGTGGGTGGCGCGCCAGTAGGTCTCGGTGACCATCTCGATATCGGTCGGGCCGAGCAGGTCGGCCAGCCACTGCACGGTCTCGGGCAGGCTTTCCTTGTTTTCGATGGTCGGCACTTCGTCGTTGTGGCTCTCGACGTCGGTCACCTGGATCACCAGCATGGCGTGGTGCGCGGTGAGCGAGCGGCCACTCTCGGAGAAGATGTGCGGGTGCGGCAGGCCCTGCGCGTCGCAGAACTCCTTGAGCATCCCGACCACCACGCCGGCGTAGTCGTCCATGTCGTAGTTGATCGAGCTGGCGTTGCGCGAGTGGGTGCCGTCGTAGTCGACGCCCAGGCCGCCACCGACATCAATGTGATCGACCGGCAGGCCCAGGGCGCGCAATTCGCCGTAGTAGCGGATGGCTTCCTTGAAGCCGTGCTGGTAGTCGGCCAGGTTGGCGATCTGCGAGCCCATGTGGAAGTGCAGCAGGCGGATGCCCTGGTCGAGCCCGGCGTCACGGAAACGCTGCACCACCGAGATCAGCTGGGCGGCGGACAGGCCGAACTTGGATTTCTCGCCGCCGGTGTCGGCCCACTTGCTCGACGCCAGCGACGACAGGCGCACGCGCAGGCCGACCTGTGGCTTGACCTTGAGCTCCGCGGCCTCTTCGATCACCAGGGCGACCTCGGACTCCTTCTCGATCACGATGAACACGTTGTGGCCGAGCTTCTGGCCCATCAGCGCCAGACGGATGAATTCGCGGTCCTTGTAGCCGTTGCAGACGATGGTGCCGCCCTTCGGCGCCAGCGCCAGCACCGCCAGCAGCTCGGGCTTGGAGCCGGCTTCCAGGCCGATGGAGACGTTCTGGGTGGCGATGATGTTCTCGACCACCGCTTCCTGCTGGTTGACCTTGATCGGGTACAGCGCGGTGTACTGGCTCTGGTACTCGAGGCGCGCGATGTTGGCATCGAAGGCGCCGGTCAGCTGGCGCACGCGGTCCTGCAGGATGTCGGGGAAACGCACCAGCAGCGGCAGCGACAGGCCGCTCTGGCGCAGTTCCTGGACCTGTTCGAAGAGGTCGATCGGCGCGCTGTCCGGGCCGTTGGGGCGCACTTCGACGCGCCCGGCGTCATTGATGGCGAAATAACCTGCGCCCCAATGGCGGATGCCATAAACACTGCGGCTGTCGGCCACGGTCCACTGGCTACCATCGTCTTTGCGTGTGCGTCGTACGGACATTCAAGTCCCCTGTATGAAAAGTCGAAACACTGCCCCACCTCGGGGCGCTGGCAGTGTAAATACTGAAAATGACGATTCTTCCGTGTCAGGCATAGACCCTGCCCACAGGAACGAGTTTAGAAAGCGCTGGGCAAAAAATCGCGCGGCTGCACTCAGCCGCCGGATTTCTTCGCCTTGAAACCCTGCTTGATCAGCTCGGCGAGCAACAGCTCGACGTGATCGCCCTGGATTTCAATGACCCCATCCTTGAGCGCGCCACCGGTGCCGCAGCGACGCTTGAGCGTGCTGGCGAGCTCCTTGAGCGGTTCCAGGGCCAGGGGGACGCCCGTGATGGTGGTCACCGTCTTGCCGCCACGGCCTTTGCTTTCACGGCGCACGCGGGCAATGCCATCCCCCTCGGGGATGACCTGCTGCTTGCAGATACAGTCGTCCACCGGTTTGCTGCAGTCGGGACAGTGCCGACCGGCATCGGTGGAAAAGACGAGACCGCCCAGGGCGGAAAAGGAAGAAGCTTTCTTGGCCACTTTTGTTCCTCTGTGCCGAGGACAAAAAACTGGTCGGCGGGAGCCGACCGCGATGCCCCACTCTGGCAGGGGCGGCGCTACTGCCGCAAGGTTGTGCGGCAGCCCGAAAAGGGCGCGCAGTGTAACGATAAATCTGCCTGTTGCTAAGTACAGGATTGCGCCATTTTACAAATGTTTTGCGACCTCATCGCAGGGCAACCTGATAGCGCTGCAGCGCCACCAGCGAGTCCGGGCAATACGGCAGCGTCGCACTTTCCGCCAGGGCCTGCTCTACACTGATGAACCGCGCCTCGCTGACCTCCTCGGGCTGCAGGCGCAACGCCCCGTCCCATACCGCGGAAAACACCGCGCCCCACAGGCGGTTACCCGGCTGCTCGAAGTAGAACGTCTCGTGGAAGCGCAGCTCGACGCCGCTCACCCCCAGTTCCTCCGCCAGCTCCCGGGCCGCCGATTCGGCATAGGACTCCTGCACCCCGACCATTCCCCCCGCCGCCACATCCCAGTAACCGGGATATAGCGCTTTGCTCAGGGTCCGCCGGTGCACGCACAGGTCGCCCGCGCTGTTGAACAGCAGGATGAAGGTACAGCGCCCGATCAGGCCACGCTCACGCAATTCTGCCCGTGGCAGGGCGCCGAGCAATTGGTCATGCTCATCGACCCAGGCCACCAGCTCGGCGTCGGAGGCCGCGCGGTGCGCGACCTCGGCAGGATTGACCGGCATCTCAGCCCTGGGACAGCAGTTGGCGCAGGTCGATGACCGCGGCGTTGGCCCGGGAGATGTAGTTGGCCATCACCAGCGAGTGGTTGGCCCACATGCCAAAACCGCTGCCGTTGAGCACCATCGGGCTCCACAGCGCTTCCTGCGAGGCTTCCAGCTCGCGGATGATCTGCCGCACGCTGACCGTGGCGTTCTTCTTCGCCAGCACGTCGGCGAAATCGACCTCGATGGCGCGCAGCAGGTGCGACAGCGCCCAGGCCTGGCCACGGGCTTCGTAGAACACGTTGTCGATCTGCAGCCATGGAGTCTCGACCACTTCCTCGTCGACCTGCGGCGCCTGACCCGGGGCCACGGACTCGGTCTTCAGGGTGTTGTTGAGCTTGACCCGGCCGACACTGGCCGACAGGCGCTGCGACAGCGAGCCCAGGCGGGTGGCGACGTCGCCCAGCCAGTTGTTCAGGTTGTCGGCGCGGGTGTAGAAGATCGCGCCCTGATCGCCCTTGGCCAGGCGCACCTGGTAGCGGTTCAGCGACTTGATGCCCTCTTCGAACTCCGACTCGCTCGACGGCAGGATCCAGCTCTTGTTGTCGAAGTTGAAGCGCGGTTCGGCCTTGGCCAGGTCGGCATCCTCGGTCGATTGCGACTGCGAACGGGCGAAGTCCTTGCGCAAGGCGCGGGACAGGTCACGCACCTGGACCAGCACGCCGTATTCCCAGCTCGGCATGTTGTCCATCCACAGCCCTGGCGGGAAGCGATCGTTGGAGATGTAACCACCCGGCTTGTCGAGCAGGGTGCCGGCGACGGTCTTGAGGGTTTCGATGGTGGTGTAGCCAACCACCATCTGCTGGCCGTTGCGCTCGGCGGCGGCCTGGGCATTCTGCTGCACCGGGAACAGCTCGGGCTCCTGGCTCCAGTACCAGCCCAGGCCGATGCACACCAGCAGGTAGAGGCCGATCAGGGTGCCCAGGGCACGGCTCCAGAGGCCGCCAACGTAGCTACGGGTAGCGGCGCCGCGGGTTTCGACCCGCTCACGGGGCTCGGCCTTGGCCTCGCGGTTTTTCCAATCCAGCATGGCATTGTCCTTAATCAGTCACGAACGGTTCAGGGTTTGGACCACAGGCCTCGGCCAGGGTGCCACGACAAACCCAGGTGGCAGCACTATAAAGCAGACGCCGCCATTCGTATAAGCGACCAACAGGTCAGCAACTGAATTACCGTCCCTTAACACTTTGTTGACCCGAGGCACTCGCTTGTCGGAAAAGCAGTGCTAGCATAGAGCCATCATTGAACCTGCACCCTCCCACTCATAAGTAGTCAGGACATGACCCAGCCAGCCGAGCCGAGCCACGAACGCCTCAAGCAGCATTTTGCCCAGCGGGTGATCCACCAGGCCCGGCAGATCCTCGAGATCTGGCAGCGCCTGCAGCGTGGCGAGTGGTCCAGCGGCGACCTGGGCGAGCTGTGCGAGGCCAACCTGCGCCTGCAGCGCTATGCCGAACGCTTCGAGCAGCCGGAGCATGGCAGCCTGTCAACGGCCATCGGCCAGACCCTGCGCGCCATCGAAGCCAACAGCGCGCGCCTGAACTCAGAACTGATCAGCGAACTCAACCGCCTGATGCAGCGCCTGTCGCGCACCGGCCTGCGCAAGGGCGACCAACTCGACAATGTGCCCCTGCCGCCGCTGCGCAAACCGGTGTACATCGTGCTGCAGGACCATGAGCGCGCCGAACGCCTGGCCCAGCAACTGGAGTTCTTCGGCCTCACCGTGCAGGCGCTGTGCAGCGCCGAGGCGTTCCAGGCATCGATGAGCGAGCGCCTGCCGTCGGCGATCGTCATGGACGTCGACTTCACCGGCACCGGTATCGGCCTGCAACTGGCGGCCCAGGCCCAGCAAGGCCTGGAGCAGCCGGTGCCGCTGCTGTTCTTCTGCTTGCATGAAACCGACACCCCGACCCGCCTGGCCGCGGTACGCGCCGGCGGCCAGGAGTTCCTCACCGGCACCCTGGATGCTTCCAGCCTGCTGGAAAAACTCGAACTGCTGACCAGCGCCACCCAGTACGACCCGTTCCGCGTGCTGGTGATCGACGACTCCCGCGCCCAGGCCCTGCACACCGAGCGCCTGCTCAACAGCGCCGGGATCATCACCCGCACCCTCACCGAGCCGATCCGCACCATGAGCGAGCTGGCGGACTTCCAGCCCGACCTGATCATCCTCGACATGTACATGCCCGCGTGCACCGGCCCGGAACTGGCCAAGGTGATCCGCCACAACGACCGCTACGTCAGCGTGCCGATCATCTACCTGTCGGCCGAGGACGACCTGGACAAGCAGCTCGACGCCATGAGCGAGGGCGGCGACGACTTCCTCACCAAGCCGATCCGCTCGCGGCACCTGGTGACCACCGTGCGCAACCGCGCCGCCCGCGCCCGCCACCTCAAGGCGCGGATGGTGCGCGACAGCCTCACAGGGCTGTACAACCACACCCACATCCTGCAACTGCTCGAGGATTGCAGTTTCCGCGCCCGCCGCGAGGTGCAGCCCCTGAGCTTCGCCATGCTCGACATCGACCACTTCAAGAAGATCAACGACCGCCACGGCCACCCCATGGGCGACCGGGTAATCAAGAGCCTGGCGCTGTTCCTCAAGCAGCGGCTGCGCAAGACCGACTTCATCGGCCGCTACGGTGGCGAAGAATTCGCCATCGTCATGCCCAATACCGGACTGGAAGCGGCGCACAAGGTGCTCGACGAAATCCGTCGGCGCTTTGCCGAGATCCATTACCCGGCCCAGCCCCACGATCTGCAATGCACCTTCAGCGCCGGGGTGGTGCAGCTGGACGAGCAACTCGACGCGCTGACCATGGCCAGCGCCGCGGACGAGGCGCTGTACCGCGCCAAGCACGCCGGGCGCAACTGCGTGGTGCGGGTCGAGCCTTAGCTCATCGCGGGGCAAGCCCGATCCCACGAGCGAGGCCTGGGCGCCTGAATTGGCTTGCTCCATTTACGCAGAATGGCGCAAGACTCGTGGGAGCGGGCTTGCCCCGCGATGGACCAGGCACCAATACCGGCACTGTGCCACTTTTTTATGGCGCCAACCCGCCGTCGTCATCACCTCGTCACAAAATCGCAATAACTTCAGGCCCGACTTCTCCACTCCCCCTCCGCAGGAAGTTCGCGGCTATGCGCCTGAAGTGGCTGACCAATTTCAACACCCTGTTGCTGGTGACCGTGTGTATCGCCCTGGGCGCGACCCTGTGGTGGTCGCAACGCGCCCTGGAACGTCCCTATCAATTGATGGAGCGCTACCTGGGCCTGTCCCAGCAGTTCCAGAACGATGCCGCGCGCAATATCCAGGCCTACCTGGGCAGCGGCGACGCCCTGCGCCACGCGGCGGCCATGGAGGCCAACACGCAATTGCAGGCCGCCCTGGCCGACTGGCCAGAGCCCCTGTCGGCCAAGCTGCGCCCAAGCCTGGACAGCCTGCAGGGCTTCACCGCCAACGAACTGCTCGCCGCCGGCAAGCTGGCCGGCGATCCCCAGGCCTTGCTGCTGCAAGCCGAACGGGAGCTGGGGGCGAACCTCGAGCAACTGGCCGGCTATGCCCGCGACAGCGGCAGCGCCGATGCTGGCCGCTACCTGACACCGCTGCTGGAAGCCTCGCTGCACCTGGGCCGCCTGTCCCTGGCCCGCGACAAGCTGGTCAGCAGCGGCCGCGCCGAGCTGGCCGACGAAGTGGACCGCGAACTGCAACAGATCGCCGCCCAGGCCCAGGCCATCGACGGCCTGCCGCTGCTGGGGGTGACCCGCGCCGCCGAATCCAATGCCGATGACTTCGCCGCGATGATGGGCCTGGAGTCGCAAGCCAGCGCCGAGCAGGAAGACGTCGCCGTGGGCCTGAAACGCGAGCTGCACAGCCTGCTCAGCCGCTACCCTGCCGAACTGCAACGTACCCGCGAGCAGATCGAGCGCCGCGCCACCTTGGCCGCCAGCACCGGTGAGCGCCTGGAGGCGGTGCAACAGGCCATCGCCGGCCTCGAGCCCGAAGTACGCGGCCTGCACGCCACCATCGCTGGCGAGGTACGGCTGATCCAGGGCCTGATGATCGGCCTGATCCTGCTGATCGCCCTGCTCATCGACACCCTGCAGCGTCGCCTGGCACGCACCCTCACCAGCCTGGCGCCAGCGCTGTCGCGCTGGGCCGAGGGCGACTTCGCCCAGCCCATCACCCTGGGCCGCACCAACCGCGAGCTGCACGATATCCAGGAATCGCTGAACCGCCTGCGCCAGTACCTGGTGGAGCTGGTCGGCACTATCCGTCACAACGCCGAACAGGTGGCCGGCAGCAGCCATGCCTTGGCCGGCATGAGCAGCGCCCTGCACGACGGCGCCGAACGCCAGGCCGGCGACACGGCGCAGATCCGCGACGCCCTGGGCGAGCTGGAGGCGACCATCCAGCAGGTGGCCGGCGATGCCAGCTCAGCCGCCGAGGCCAGCCGCGACGCCGGCCGGGCCGTGGAGCAGGGCCAGACAGTGATCGGCCAGAGCCTGTCCGGCCTGCGCGCGCTGGTCGACGAGGTGCAAGGCAACGCCCGGATGATCGAGCAACTGGCGGAAGAGTCGGCGACCATCGGTGGCGTGCTCACGGTGATCCGGGCGATTGCCGAACAGACCAACCTGCTGGCGCTCAACGCCGCCATCGAAGCGGCCCGGGCCGGCGAGATGGGCCGTGGCTTCGCCGTGGTGGCCGACGAAGTGCGCTCGCTGGCGCAGCGCACCACTGGCGCCACTGGCGAGATCCAGGCGCTGATCGACCGCCTGCAGCAAGCCGCCCGCGATTCGGTGGACGGCATGCGCACCCAGCTGGAGCACGCCGAGGCCACGGCCAACCAGGCACAGTCGGCCGATGGCGCGCTGGACGCGATCGTCAGCGCCATCCGCACCATTTCCGACACCGCGGTGCGCATCGCCGATGTGACCGCGCAGCAGACCGGGGCGGTGAGCGAGATTCGTGATCACAGCGAGCGCATCCACGAGCTGGGCGAGGACAACCTGCAGCGTATTGGCGAAGGGCGTGAGCAGGGCGAACAGTTGCTCAAGCTGGGGGGCGAGCTGAATACGGCGGTACGGGCGTTCCGGCTCTGAAGCCATCGCGGGGCAAGTCGGGTCGCCGCACCGCTGCTCCCACGCTGGTGATGCTTGCCACTCTGCGCCCGCTGACCGGTTGGCGTGGGAGCGGGCTTGCCCCACGATGGCCCATAGCCCTGCCAAGTCCGCTATCATGCCCGCCACGTTCCACCTCGCGAGTCCGCCATGCGCCGCCTGTTTTTCCTGTTGTTCCTGCTGCTGGCCAGCCCTGCGTTCGCCAGCGGCCTGCTCGACAACCGCCCCAGCGCCACCCTCGGCGCCGCGTCCAACAGCGCCGACTTCCTGCCGGTGCACGAAGCCTTCAAGCTCAGCCTGATCGAGGCCGACGCCCAGACCGTCAAGCTGCGCTTCGTCGCCACCGACGGCTACTACCTCTACCGCCACCGCTTCCAGTTCCGCACCGAGCCTGCGGACATCAAGCTCGGCGCGCCGAACATCCCCCAGGGCGAGGCCAAGCACGACGAGTTCTTCGGCGACGTCGAGGTGTACCACGGGGTGCTCGACATCGAACTGCCGCGCAACGACGCGCGCGCCTTCACCCTGCTGGTGGGTTACCAGGGCTGCGCCGACAAGGGCCTGTGCTATCCGCCGGAAACCGAGCGGTTGAGCATCGATGGCCAAGGCGCGCCGCTGCCGGCAAGCGGCGAGCAGGGCTGGACCTGGAAGTCGCTGCTGCTGTTCTTCCTTGCCGGTGTCGGCCTGACCTTCACCCCGTGCGTGCTGCCGATGCTGCCGATCCTCTCCGGAGTGGTGCTGCGCGGCCAGGTCGGCGGCCTGCGCGGGCTGTCGCTGTCGCTGGCCTACGTGCTGCCGATGGCGGCGAGCTTCGCCGTGCTCGGCGCCCTGATGGGCCTGTTCGGCGCCGGCCTGAACCTGCAGGCGCGCCTGCAGTCGGCCTGGGTGCTGGTGCCGTTCGCCGCATTCTTCGTGCTGTTCGCCCTGGCCATGTTCGGACTTTTCGACCTCAAGCTGCCGCAGGCGCTGAGCAGCCGCCTGGACAGCCTCGCCCACCGCACCAAGGGTGGCTCGCTGCTGGGCGCCGCGGTGCTCGGCGTGCTGTCCAGCCTGCTGGTCTCACCGTGCGTGTCGGCGCCGCTGGCCGGCGCGCTGCTGTACATCAGCGCCAGCGGCGACGCGCTGGGCGGCGCCCTGAAACTGTTTACCCTGGGCCTGGGCATGGGCGCGCCGCTGTTGCTGCTCGCCACCGGTGGCGCCGCTTGGCTGCCCAAGAGCGGGCCGTGGATGAACACGGTGAAGAACGCCATCGGCGTGCTGCTGCTGGGCCTGGCCATCGGCCTGCTCAGCCGCGTGCTGCCGGGGCCCGTCACCCTGCTGCTGATCGGCCTGTTGGCCGCCGGCGTGGCGTTGTTCCTCGGCGCCCTGGAATTCGTGGTCAAGACCCCACGCCAGCGCCTGGCGCAACTGCTTGGCCTGGCGCTGTTGGTCTATGCGCTGGCCTGCTGGTATGGCGCCCTTAGCGGCCAGGGCGACCCACTGCGCCCGCTGCCGCCACCCACCGTGGCCGGCAGCCCCGCAGCGACCAAGGCCGACGCCTGGCAGACCATCACCCGCCCCGCCGCCCTCGACGCCGCCCTGGCCGAAGCCAAGGCCGCCGGCCAGCCAGTGTTGCTCGACTGGTACGCCGACTGGTGCATCAGCTGCAAGGTGATCGAGCACGAGGTGCTCAACGCGCCGCAGGTCGAGGCGCAACTCGGCGCCTTCCGCCTGCTGCGCTTCGACATCACCGAAAGCAATGCCGAACAGCGCGCCCTGCTCGACCGCTACCGCCTGTTCGGCCCGCCCGCGTTAATGTTCTTTGCGGCGAACGGCAGCGAAATGACCAGCGACCGGGTGATTGGCGAGATAAACGCCGGCGATTTTGCCCAGGTTGTGGCGCGCGTGCGCGGCCAACTCGGTCTATAACTTCCCGCAGCCTCTAGAAAAATCCGCTGGCGAGTGACCAAAGTCAGTCATCCGGTCACATACTTTGCGTGAATCTCGGACATCGTGCTGGCTATTGCCGGGAACTGGACACTCAGCGCCTGTTGCGGCATAGTCGCCGCGCTATGTCGAATTGCCCTACAAAACCAAGGAATCGCAGATGGCAACCCTACTGGTGCTGCACGGCCCCAACCTGAACCTGCTCGGGACCCGCGAACCGGGGCACTATGGCGCCGCCACCCTGGCCCAGATCAATCAGGACCTGGAGCAGCGCGCCCGCGCCGCCGGCCACCATCTGCAATACCTGCAGAGCAATGCCGAGTACGAATTGATCGACCGCATCCATGCCGCGCGCAACGAAGGCGTGGACTTCATCCTGATCAATCCGGCCGCTTTCACCCACACCAGCGTCGCATTACGTGACGCATTGCTCGCGGTGAGCATCCCATTCATCGAAGTGCACCTTTCCAACGTGCACAAACGCGAGCCGTTCCGTCACCACTCCTACTTTTCGGATGTTGCCGTAGGGGTGATCTGCGGCCTCGGAGCCACCGGTTACCGGTTGGCCCTGGAGTCCGCGCTGGAACACCTGGCTGCCAACGCACAGCCCTGATGACACAAGGCCTTGGCCCTTTCGGGCCGAGGCTCATGAAGAAACGTTTTCGACACGTTTTAAAAATACGTCCCCGACCGAACCTTGGGAGTTGCTGATTAATGGATATCCGTAAAGTCAAAAAGCTGATCGAACTGCTGGAAGAGTCCGGCATCGACGAACTGGAGATCAAGGAAGGCGAAGAGTCCGTTCGCATCAGCCGTCACAGCAAGACCCCGGCCGCCCAGCAGTTCTACGCACCCGCGCCAATGGCCGCCGCGCCTGCCGCCGCCCCGGTTGCCGCCGCTGCCGCCCCGGCCGCTGAAGCCGCTGCCGCCGCACCTGCCCTGAAAGGCACCGTGGTGCGTTCGCCGATGGTCGGCACCTTCTACCGCAAGCCTTCGCCAACTTCGCCGAACTACGCAGAAGTCGGCCAGGCCGTGAAGAAAGGCGACACCCTGTGCATCGTCGAAGCCATGAAGATGATGAACCACATCGAATCCGATATCGGCGGTGTGATCGACGCCATCCTGGTAGAAGACGGCCAGCCGGTTGAGTTCGACCAGCCGCTGTTCACCATCGTTTGATTCGCGGAGAGCCAACGATGTCTGGGAAGCTCGAAAAAGTTCTGATCGCCAACCGCGGGGAAATTGCCCTGCGGATCCTGCGTGCCTGCAAAGAGCTGGGCATCAAGACCGTCGCCGTGCACTCCACGGCCGACCGTGAACTGATGCACCTGGGCCTGGCAGACGAATCGGTCTGCATCGGCCCTGCATCGTCCAAGGAATCCTACCTGCATATCCCGGCGATCATCGCCGCCGCCGAAGTGACAGGTGCCACCGCCATCCACCCGGGCTACGGCTTCCTCGCGGAAAACGCCGATTTCGCCGAGCAGGTGGAAAACTCCGGCTACATCTTCATCGGCCCGAAAGCCGACACCATCCGCCTGATGGGCGACAAGGTGTCGGCCAAGGACGCAATGATCAAGTCGGGCGTGCCGACCGTGCCGGGCTCCGACGGCCCGCTGCCGGAAGACCCGGAAACCGCGCTGGCGATCGCCCGCGAGGTGGGTTACCCGGTGATCATCAAGGCCGCCGGTGGCGGTGGTGGTCGCGGCATGCGCGTTGTGCACAAGGAAGAAGACCTGATCGAATCGGCCAAGCTGACCCGCACCGAAGCCGGTGCCGCGTTCGGCAACCCGATGGTCTACCTGGAGAAGTTCCTGACCAACCCACGCCACGTGGAAGTGCAGGTCCTGTCCGACGGCCAGGGCAACGCCGTGCACCTGGGCGACCGTGACTGCTCGCTGCAGCGCCGTCACCAGAAAGTACTGGAAGAAGCGCCGGCCCCGGGCATCGACGAGAAGGCCCGCCAGGAAGTCTTCAAGCGTTGCGTCGACGCGTGCATCGAGATCGGCTACCGCGGTGCCGGTACCTTCGAGTTCCTGTACGAGAACGGCCGTTTCTACTTCATCGAGATGAACACCCGTGTTCAGGTGGAGCACCCGGTTTCGGAAATGGTCACCGGTATCGACATCGTCAAGGAGATGCTCAGCATCGCCGCTGGCAACAAGCTGTCGTTCCGCCAGGAAGACGTGGTGATTCGCGGCCACTCGCTGGAGTGCCGGATCAACGCCGAAGACCCGAAGAAGTTCATCCCGAGCCCAGGCAAGGTGAAGCACTTCCACGCCCCGGGCGGCAACGGCGTGCGCGTCGATTCGCACCTGTACAGCGGCTACTCGGTTCCGCCGAACTACGATTCGTTGATCGGCAAGCTGATCACCTACGGTAAGGACCGCGACGAAGCCATGGCGCGCATGCGCAATGCCCTGGACGAGATCGTCGTCGACGGCATCAAGACCAACATCCCGCTGCACCGCGACCTGGTGCGTGATGAAGGTTTCTGCAAAGGCGGCGTCAACATCCACTACCTCGAGCACAAACTGGCCAACCAGGAGTGATCGCGTTAGCGTGATGAAAGAGCCCCGGCCCCGTGCCGGGGTTTTTTATTTGCGCATGCCAAAACCCCGGGAGCGCAAGGCGTGGGTGATCCGTACACGTGGTAGCGGGCTTGCCCCGCGATACCAGGGCGGCAAACCCAATGGAACCCCGCCCAAAGCCACGCAGTCCACCGATCAGGCCCACCTTCCCGAGGCCTCACGAGGAGACTCCCATGAAAGGTACTGCGCTATCCGCCCTGTTCGCAGCCGCCACCCTGCTGGCCTCGCCTGTATTCGCCGCCGACGACCTGTGCGCCATGAATCTGCAGAAGATCGACGACAGCATGGCCACCGCCGGCGCCACCTCCGAAGGCCTGGACAAGGCCATCACCGAGCACGTGGACCAGGCCAAGGCCGCCCAGGCGAAAGGCGATACCAAGGAATGCATCGCCATCACCAGCAAGGTGCTCGAGCGCCTGGAAAAGACCGAGAAAGGCAGCGGCTCGGCCGGTGGCAGCGGCACCTAGGCCCTGCGCGCACGCGGGCCGCCGAACCTTCTGTCGACGTCGCCCGCGTAAGCGCGTATACTCGGCCTTGCGTGCTGAAAGGCACGTTCAGCTAGAGCTGAGTGTGGGGCCGATTAGGATTCGACGCCGGTAGCGAAACTCTAGGTGCATGCCGAGTTGGTAACAGAACTCGTAAATCCACTGTTGCAACTTTCTATAGTTGCCAATGACGACCACATCGAGGACTACGCTATCGCTGCGTAAGCAGCCTAGCCCGTTCTCCTGGTAGCTTCGGCTCCAGCAATCATCAGGGGATGCCTGTAAACCCGAAATGATTGTCATACAGAACAGGATCGTCGTGCAGCACGTTGGGGGCGAAGCGACTAAAACTTACCCAACTCATCCAAAGCACCCTGCCCGTCGGGCGGCTGCGGATTAAATCAGTAGACACGGCTAAGCATGTAGTACCGACAGCGGAGTACTGGCGGACGGGGGTTCAAATCCCCCCGGCTCCACCAGATAATCATCTAAAGACGTCCACGGACGTCTTTTTTTGTGCCTGAAAGCCAGTAAATACGGGGCTTTCAGCGCCACGATGATCCAATAGCGTCCAGCAGCATCTATGTTTTCGTGTATTCCACGTGGTATTCCAAGCACTCAGCTGGTATTTTTTGGAATACACAAGCAGCTCTGGAATACATCATGGGTGCCCAAGCCACGCGCCTTTCTGACTTCAAAGTCAAGGCCGCCAAGCCAAAGGAAAAGGACTACACGCTAACTGACGGCAACGGCCTTCAGATGCGAGTGAGAAGCAATGGCTCTAAGCTGTGGAATTTTAACTACATCCATCCCGTAACGAAGAAACGGATCAACATGGGACTAGGCACCTTTCCCGAGGTGAGCCTGGCTCAAGCACGCAAGCGAACCGTTGAGGCCAGGGAACTCGTCGCTCAGGGGCTGGACCCGAAAGAGAGGCGAGATGCGGAGCGGCAAGCGAAAAAAGCAGCCACAGAACATACTTTCGAAAACGTGACGACTGCGTGGTTTGAGCTCAAAAAGGACTCAGTCACCACAGCCTATGCTGAAGACATTTGGCGCTCTCTCACGTTGCACATCTTCCCGGACCTGGGCACCACCCCGATCTCAGCCGTCAGCGCCCCTAAGGTCATCAATTTGCTCAGACCTCTTGAAACCAAGGGCAGCCTCGAAACCGTTAAGCGCCTGACACAGCGACTCAACGAGATCATGACTTACGGGGTGAACTCAGGATTGATTCACGCGAACCCGCTCAGCGGGATCCGCTCCGTCTTTAAGAAACCGAAAAAGAAGAACATGGCGGCGCTTCACCCCGATGAGCTGCAAGAACTCATGGTGGCGATCGCCAACGCCAGCATCAAAAGAACAACCCGCTGCCTGATCGAATGGCAGCTCCACACCATGACCCGACCAGCAGAGGCAGCAACTACACGCTGGGCGGATATCGACATCGAGAAGAAGATCTGGACGATTCCCGCTGAGCGCATGAAGAAACGGCGTATCCACATCGTGCCGCTCACGGACCAGGCTTTAGCCCTGCTTGAAGCAATCAAGCCCTACAGCGGACACCGAGAGTACGTATTCCCCGCAGACCGGAACCCTCGCACCCATTGCAACAGCCAGACCGCCAATATGGCACTGAAACGCATGGGCTTCGAAGGGCGTCTGGTCAGCCATGGCATGCGCTCCATGGCTAGCACCATCCTCAACGAACACGGCTGGGATCCTGAATTGATCGAGGTAGCGCTCGCTCACGTCGACAAGGACGAGGTTCGCAGCGCGTACAACCGGGCGGACTACATTGAACGTAGACGCCCCATGATGACCTGGTGGAGTGAACACATCCAGGACGCAGCCACTGGTAATCTGTCGATGTCAGCCATCAAGGAAAGTCGGGACAGAAAAGTCGTTTCTATACGCTGAACAAGGGGCTACTGCCGGCCAGAAGGAGGAAACCGAAAGCAGCCACGAACTTAGGACCTATTGACATAGAGAGCAGTCCGTTCATGTGTGGATGCAGGGCACGTTGCCATTACAATGATGCCCACAGCCACAGACCATGAGATTTTTGAACATCGGAACCCAAGCCATGGATGCATCTTCGCCAAAATCCCAAGCCAATCCAGCCTGGACCCGCGACGAGCTGATTCTCGCCCTAGACCTCTACCTTAAGCATCGTGATTCGTTGCCCTCCAAGCATCATCCCGAGGTCAAAGCCCTGTCACAATTGCTCGGTCAAATCGGCGAAGCGCTTGGTTTAAACAACGGCGGCAGCTTCCGTAACGAGAATGGCGTTTACATGAAGCTCGGTAATTTCCGCCGCTGGGACCCCGAGTACATCAAGGACGGGAAAACCGGACTAGCTAAAGGCAACAAAGACGAGCGTTTGGTTTGGGACGAGTACGCCAACGCCCCTGTCGAACTCGCTGCAGTGGTGGTAGCCATTCGCGGCATCGTCGAGAGCTCGACTCCTGAAACCCATGCGCTAGCTGGCGACGATGAACTCGGCATCGCAGAAGCGGCAGAAGGCAAAGTGCTCACCCGCCTACATCGGGTTCGAGAGCGCAGCCGTGCCTTGGTCGAGGCTAAGAAGAAAGACGTATTGCAGAAACGGGGTTGCCTGCAATGCGAAGCGTGTGATTTCGACTTCGCCCAGGCATACGGTCCAGCAGGCGACGGCATCATCGATGTCCACCATACCAAGCCCGTCCATACCCTAAAGCCCGGCGAAAGAACCAAGCTCTCCGAGCTAGCGCTGCTCTGCGCTAACTGCCATCGGGTCATTCACTCCAAACGAAAATGGTTGAGCGTGGAACAAGTTCGGGCGCTTAGAACAAAGGCATAAGCCCGCGAAACACAACTCACGATATAGTAGCCGTTGTAAATATCGTGCTCGATCTTTACAACGATTCCGGCTAGAATACCTCCTGCTAGGAGGGCCTATCCCATGATTGATGCTGTTGACCTTTTCTGTGGCGCTGGTGGCCTTACCGCAGGCATGCGCAACACCGGCATCACCGTGCATGCTGGATATGACATCGAAGGGCAATGCTCGTACGCCTACCAAGAGAACAATCAGGCCATCTTCGTCACCAAAGACGTTAAGGATGTGACAGCCGAAGAGCTGCTGGCCTGGTATCGCCCAGACCGATACAGGCTACTGGCCGGTTGCGCCCCCTGTCAGCCGTTTTCGACCTACAACCAAGGCAAAGACACCCGCAGCGATCGGAAGTGGCCGCTCCTCTATCACTTCAGCCGGCTCATCGAAGAAACCGAACCTCATTTGGTAACCATGGAAAACGTCCCTGACGTCACCAAGCATGAGGTTTACCACGACTTCGTACAGAGCCTGAGGGATCAAAACTACGAGATATGGGATGGCCGCGTAGCCTGCATCGACTATGGTCTGCCGCAACAGCGCCGCCGACATGTACTGCTCGCCTCAAGGCTAGGAATGCCCATAAGCATCATCCCCCCCACGCATCTGAACGCTCCAGTCAATGTCGAAGACGTAATCGGCACACTCCCTAGCCTAGCGGCCGGAGAATGTGACCCGAACGACCCACTTCACCGGGCAGCGACACTTACTCCAATCAACATGCGGCGCATCATTCATTCCAAGCCAGGCGGAACCTGGAAAGATTGGCCCCCAGAGCTGGTCGCCGAATGCCATCGCAAGGAGAGTGGTAAGACGTACCCGAGCGTCTACGGGCGCATGCGTGCAGATCGCCCCAGCCCGACGATGACTACCCTCTGCTATGGCTTCGGGAACGGTCGCTTCGGCCATCCCAAACAGGCCCGCGCTCTATCACTGCGCGAAGCCGCTATCCTGCAGTCATTCCCTAGGAGCTATGTGTTCATGGAGCCAGAGCGGATCACCTTCAAAGCGGTCGGCCGCATGATCGGCAACGCCGTTCCGGTGCGACTGGGAGAGGTGATCGGAGAAAGCCTAGTGCAGCACGTCAGGGCCTACGAGGCGACTCGCCAAGCGGAAGATCGAATTCAAGCCTGAGGCGCACCTCCAGCCTCTCTCTGCTCTTCGTTTCACACTCCCAGATCACCAACACACGCCAGCCCAGCTCTCGCAGCTGGGCTTCTTTTTTTGCATCCCGCTCGACATTGGCCTTGAACTTCGGAAGCCAATACTCCTGTCTGCTCTTCGGCGTGCTCGCGTAGCGGCAACCAGGATGTCGATGCCAGAAACACCCATGCACGAAGACCACGGTCCGAAATCGCGGGAGGACTATGTCCGGCGAACCCGGGAGATCTCGGCGATGCAGACGGAACCTAAACCCCAGAGCATGCAACGCTTGGCGAACGACGATCTCCGGCCTAGTATGGGCACGCTTGACCGCACGCATGATGTCGCTACGCGACATTATCCCTCCTCCGACACTCAATCGTCGGTAGTAACGATCACCCCCACCATCGCCAAGGCTTCCAGATGTCGATGAAGCTGCTCTGGCAGTGGATCGCCCGAGATCAAGACTCCAGCCTCCATGTTCTGGTCCATCGCGTATCCGGTCAGGTTGGCACTGGTGATGAAGCAATACGCTCCATCCGCTACCGCGACCTTCGCATGCACGCTGCCATTGACGAACGCAGCACCTTTATCTTTCCAGACGTAGAAAAGCGCATCGGGGACGATCTTCCTCAGGTTACCGATAGGGTCGACGCTGACCTTGCCACCCTGAGCGCTCGAGAGCTCCATCAGAAACTCGATTTTCACGCCACGCTCTGCTGCTGACTTCAGCGCCCTGGCGATCGACTCGATGTCGTACGCGACATAACTGGTGATGAACAACCGGTGCTGAGCGGCATCAATAACCTGTATCAAAGCCTGCTCGGTTCGCCGAGCAGGAACGAGTTCGGTCGTCGGCCCAGTCCACACCAGCTCGACCCTCTGTCGACTCTCCGCATGACGAAACGCATGCGCAGCGGCCAGAAGCATTGTGGCCAGCGTCTCGCCACTAATGGTCGACGCCTTCCAGGCTCCGACCAGCGCCTTGAGCGCGTTGTCAGCCTTAGCGGACAGTGATCCCGCTCTCAGATCGCCTGCCTTCGTGACTTGCATTCCTCTGACCTTCGCAGCCAAGGCGGCTACGCGGTCATTGGAGACGATGGAAACCAACTCGGACACCGCTGCCAGTAGCTCTCGCATTTCAAATATCCGGGAAGAATGCCACTTTGGCATTTTCGAAAGTCGGCACGACCATCGCCCGGTCGAGATAACGGTTGCCACGCTCGCACGATGTCTCCGCGACGAAGGAGCATGCATGGCACGCCGCTGCATGCAAACTACGGTCTTTCCGGGGATCATGCTCCGCGCACAGGGGATCGGAGGAGCAAATGCGCGCACGCCGCAAAGCCTGAACCAGTAGACGCTCTAGGTTCTCGGGCTTGCCCAGTTCGACCAATCCACCCAAGGTACCATCGGAGTCCGCAGCGGCTGTGTAGATGATGAAGCCGGACTGGCTGCCATCCTCATTCACTTCGGCATAGATCCGCTCTCTGATGCTTGCCGCGTTGTATCCGCACTCCAACGACAACTCTCGGATCAGGAGATGCGCCAGAGTGTGCAGCATCACGTAACGAGCACCTGGATAACCGTCTTCCGGAGGACAGAGATGGCGGGAGTTTCTCCAACCTTTGTGCCCTCCACGCATCCTTACATCGACAGCCTGAACATCGGTATTCTGCTCCCATTCCGATATCGACTGCTCATCGAATTGAATGAAGATGCCTTCACCATGCACTTGGTTAGCGGGAACCCATTCGGGCTTCGCACGCGACAGCGGTGCCTGGATCGGTCCAGCCCCACTGCCGGCCGAGTCGTCAGGCGCCTCGACTCGCGTGAAGCCGAGCAAAGCATTCACCTCGCGCAGACGCTTCAACAGCAATACCCTGGCGATCTTGCCTTGGAAACCCTGAGGAACAGCCACTGCCTCAGACAAGAAGTGCGGATAGTCATTCACTGGCACCGGGTCGATCAGCACCCGCCACTCGGGACCTTTGATGTCAGCTTCGGTGACACTCTCGCCATCTCCAGAACGATGAGCCTGGATGCCTGCCCAAATGGCTTCTGCGGAATACTGGTCGATTCCTGGCAATGAGCCGGTCTTCTTCAACAGCTTGATGGTCAGGGGAACCTCATTGAGCGACTCCAGATCGCTGAAGAAGCTCCAACCATCCTCCAGCAGCTGCGCCAGACCATCCTTTGCTTGAGGTATCGCCAACGCAGACAAGGAGACTGGAAACCAGCTGTTGGTCGCCCCCAACAGCACGGCCCGTGGCTCGGCATCGCAATCCGGTTCGAACTGATCCAAATGAGGATGCCGTCCACGACAGCCCGGTAGGTTCTCCTTACCGAGCTGTCCGAAGGCATGAGCCATGTTGCGCGCCGCACCGCAAGCGTCGCATTTGACCCATAAGTTCTCGGTCTGAAGGGATGCGCCATTTTCGAAGAAACGCAGCGTGCCTTTGCAATCTTTGGGGCCGCTGTGGACGAACCACTGCCAAGGAAAATCATCCAGATGCCCATTCTTGCAAGCCAAAAGGAAACGTGCGGGAACAGCATCGGCGTCCTTCGCAGGCTGATCACCCTTCGAACCGCGACAGCCCTGATGCACGAAACGAGTCGCCTCAGGGCGGCGATACCCTTCCTTCAACTCAAACAACCCACTGTCGTAAGGCGAGAGCAGCCCGCATTTCACACAGCGCAACCAACGGGGAAAAGGCCTTACCGGCACACCGACATTAGCCTCCGCAGAGCTTGTGTCATTCGACTCGCTCTTGCTGATAGGCGGCATCCGTAGTGATTCGACCTGAGGACCAAGCGCTTTCTGCACCGCGGCGAGCAGGCGATTTTCAATCACCACGTTGCATCGATCCCTCTCCCAGATGTCGATACCTAAAGTCACGACCGACAGATTCGGCAAATCGATGAGGGCACCTGGACCATAGGTCCATAACAGTTGGCTGGGCCGAACCGAGCCAACGGGAGTCTTTTCGTGCGCCATCTTCATTCGTCCTTATCAGCCGCCGCGGGGCGAGGCTTCCATTGAATATCGTCTTTGATCTTCGCTGAGTTCATGACCAAGCGAACGCCAGGCTCGACCTCGCGCATCGACATGGGCACCGTCCAGTTATCCCAAGTATGCGTTCCAGGCGCCTTGATTAAGGCATAGGTCAGATCCCTTTCAGACCCACGCTTCTCGTACGCCAAGATACGATTGCCCTGCATCACCTCATTCACCCACTGATCCGCCCGCTGCTTGAGCATGCCGCTAGCGAGCTTCTTCGCAGGGGCCTCCGCGATGTTGTCGGCACGCGTTTCGAGCACCTTCATCGCATCCAGCATTTCCACCTGATTAGGTTGCTTGAGACTCTGCGCCCCCTCGTTCGGAGCGAAACGATCACTTTTGGCACGGATTAGCGACAGCATCGCCCCGGTCAGACCTCGGTCCATCGCACGCGGCGAGAATGGAGTGACCGATTGCGCCTCGACGTGTTTGTAGAACGTCGCGTGGTAATGCTCGAAGGTCTCGTAATGCGAGAGATCGCGTGGGCGAGCCCATGTCAGTACGGTACAGACCAACCCTGGGAATTGTCGGCCGACACGACTGGTTGCCTGAATGTATTCCGCCGTTCCCTTCGGCTGACCGTTGACGGCCATGATGCCCAGCCGATTGACGTCGACGCCGACCGACAGCATGTTGGTCGCCAAAACGATGTCGATGGCACGTGCATCGCCCTCCTCCCACTTGGTCACGTACCTACCTAGCTCGGGATTCCATTCGGACTTGAACATCACTTCGAGCTGATCGAGATACTTGGGGATGTCCTGGTTGGAAACCCGGGAAGTCAGTTCACGGATATTCATGACGCTGCGCTGGGCCAGACCAGGCCGCTGCACCATGCTCATTTGGACACGGTACGCACGGGTCTGCACATCGTCCTCGGCTAGCCGCTTCATACCTCCAAGCTCTCGCAACGAGTTGAAGTAGCCCACCATGGTCATGTAAGGATCGGCAGCTTTGCCGAATCGATCGAATAGTGCTTGAGCAGCAGTCAGCGCTGCCGTGTAGACACGGATCAACATCGCCGGCCGTGAGCTGCCCGGAGAGCAGATTCCCAGATAACGCCGTCCTGGCTTTTGCTCGATGGGCCGCTGCACCGAAAAGAAGTTGTCCTCGACGTCTAAGCCATGGGGCGGGAACACCGAGACCTGACGCATGAAGACGTTGTTGACCTGCTGCTGCGCCTTGCGAACTGTAGCGGTGGAGGCGATCACCTTCGGCCGGATAGCATCGCCATCGAACTGCCACGTGCATAGCTCATCGACCGCGCTCTCGTAGAGACCCACCATGGTCCCCAAGGGACCGCTGATCAGATGGAACTCGTCCTGGATGATGAGATCCGGAGGCCGCACCGGAGAAATAGCCTTGACCGAAGCAGCAGCCCTACCAGCAACAGCCCTATGACCGGTATTGCAATCCGAGCCAGGCCAAAGCAATCCATGGCGGGAACACTCCTTCGATACCCGGCCGAAGAGGTTCCGTACCTGCCCACGCCACGCCATCATGGCGAACTTGTCCACCGTGGCGATCATCATCGACGGCGGGCGATGGTAAATCTCCTCGTCCACGACCATCACCGGCAAACCAGGGTGTACCTGCTTGCTCGAACGACCACGAGAGAAGTCACAGGTGCTCAGCTTGTCGCCGCAATAGATCGTCGTACGCCCTGATATCTTGTCGACCTCGATATCCCTCTTCGGGTCGATCTCGGTTCCGCACCATGGGCAACCTGTCAGCTGGGCCGGCGAAGCCATTCCAGTGGGGTTTCGCCCTGGGGTACGAATGGCCTCAATGAACTTATGGCTATCCTCGGTAGTGCCAGGCGTTACCTTGTTACCGACCCAAAGGCCGATGGTGAATGCGCTCTCACCAAGGGACTTATCACCTGCCGACAATGCTTCCCGACGAATATGTTCCATCGCACAGATCAAAGCGGTAGCCCGCTGGAACTGCTGCAAAGTCAGTAACCGCAAGGTGTAGCGCATGATCACCGCCAGCCCGCGAGACGAATCGTAACCGCCCAAATTTCCTTGTAGCCGGCGGATCGCCATTGTGAATGCAGCCACCCCCAGGTAGGCCTCAGTCTTACCACCACCAGTGGGGAACCAGAGCAAATCTGCATAGGCCTGCAGAGGCTGAGTGCGATCCGTATGCTTAGGATCGGTCAGCCCAGGAACGGACAGCAGCAGGAAAGCCAACTGGAAGGGACGCCAAGAGCGGTTCTTCGGCACATCGAACTCCGATAGCTCGACAGTGCGCCCGCGACGACGCTGCAAGGCGAATGCGCTATGCACCCGCTGGATCGCCATCGCTCGGTTAGCGAAACGGAAAGCCGCCAAGGCCTTGTCATCCGCAGCCAATAACTCCACACCCTCACGCAGACGAATCAGGATCGACTCACAGTGGCTCAGCGCCTCATCGACTTGCTCCGCATAGCCAGCCACATCCCTATTAGTGCGTGCACGCTGATCCTTGATCCATGCTGCATAGTCCTCGGTCAGTATCCCGAGTGCAGCGACGAGTTGGTCTTTCTCCAGTTCTGCCAGTCGCTTCATATCCAGCAGACCTTCGTCGACCAATCTGCGCATCGCTGGCCGATCCTGCGGATCCAAACCCGGTGTTTCGGTGACCGGTACTTCGTATTGCGGCATCACCGCAGTGCGCAGCTCTATCGCCCTTGCCACATCTGGACCAGACACTGCATGCACTGCAACGCCGTGCCCTACTGCGAACTCGACCCGATCGCGATAGATCATTTCTAGCGCCAAGCGCTCGCGTAAATCGTCATCGTCCGTAGCGCCAGCATCCGCCTCCAGAGCGGGGCGGCGACGGAAAATATCCTTCACCGCGCTTTCGCCACTGGCACGCACGAAAATTTCCGGTTGGAACACCCAGGCGGTATCACGATTTTCTGGCGGCTCTATCTGGCTGTTGACCAGAAACAGCGTAACCAGGCGTTCACCCTTCTCGTTGGCTGAACGTACCGTGCCCTGGATCCGCACCTTTGGGCAGGTCGAATCCGGAATTACGGGAGAGATAACTCCATCCCTCAGCGCCAATTGAAACGTCCCGCCAGAAGGCTTGCGCCGCCAGACTTTGGCTTTGAGAACCTGCTCAGTGGTATTGGTCACCCGCCCCTCGGCGTCACGTACCGCCTTCTTGACCACCTTGGTATGAGCAGGATCATCGGACTCGAAGCGCTCATAGCGCCCCCAACCCACCACCACCTCGAGACTTTCGGCATCGCCATCGACGCAGAAAGTGAATCCCAAACTCGACGGTGCGAGCGACTGGTTCGAAGCAGTATCCACCTCTTCCTCGGCTTCGGAGTCACCACCGCCAGTTTTCCGGGGAGAGTCGACCTTGTTCGACTGGGCCTTCGGCTCCAGATCCGCAGGCTCGTCCTCATCATTCTTTTCCGGGGGAGCGACATCCTCACCGCGCTTAGAGCTCTCCATCGGCGCGAGCTTGCCGACGAGGTACCGATCGCGAACGCTCATATCGACGATGAGCTCCTCCGGCCCACCGGCAGGCCCTAGAAGGTCATCCATGATCGCGAACTGCAGCAATTCGCGAACATAGGCCTCGTTCTCGATCAGCGGAATGTCAGCGAGCGTAACGCCCAGCGCACGAGGGATAGCCTCCGCGAAATCTGTCCAGGGCGCACGCACGATGCTGCCCACGGTCGGAGGCAACAAACCTGTGCTATCGACCCCTACCACAGACTCGACCATCTTGACCTTATCGAAGTAAAGCGAGGTGCCTTCTGCGTCTACGCGCATACGCAGGATACGACCGACACGCACGATGCGCCCTGCTGGGTTCAAAACCAGTGCCCAGGCTCCCTCACTCAACGCTAGATGACTTCCTTTCAGATAGACGACTTTGTCGGCCAAACGAGCGTCACGTACCAAGCCACGATCGACGACTATCCAAGCCTCTGGGGTGCTGTTCTGAAGCATCTCTTCCATGCTCAATCTTCAAATCCTATTCACGATATCTTCCAGTTTGTCGAGCGACCTACTCTGGTTGATATAGGCCGAATACCCTTCCTGCGCTCCACGAATCAGGGTGTCGTAATGAACGATGCGACTACCTGGCGAGATCGATGTCATTGACGACTTGAGTCGATCCGGGTTGGCTACCTCTTCGGCTACGGTCTTTCCAAGCACGAATATCACCTCGATATCCGGGCTGGTCTGATTCTGCTCACGCAAGATCTTCGTCAGTTTGTCGACATAGGTCTGCCCTTGCTCGACCAATTCGAGCAACCCCATCCTGCGACCGACCTTCTTAAGTTCGACGATGACATGTTTGCCAGCATTGGTGCGGTAGGCGATATCCACACGACCCAAGCGCTCTTTCTCGGTCATATCTTCGACCAACACACCCTCCGTCATCAGACGCGACTCCATGATCAGACTTCCAGTAGCACGCTCCCATGCAGGATCCAGCAACCAGAGATGATCGAACAGGTATTTCTGGAGCACCCTCTCCTTCGCGTCTTCGTCGATGATGTTTTGAAAGTCTCGGATCGCATCGAGACGAGATTTAACGATATCCCGATAGAGCGAGGCCTCAAGAGAGTCTCGGTCAGCGAGCACAGCCAAGAGCCTGTCGGCACTCTCGATGCTCGTCACGAATTCTTCAGTCGAACCGCGTAACTTCATTCGCTCGAATGCCAGGATGCCGTGCCTATACATGAGTTTTCGATCTTCCTCGTCATCGACCGGTAGAGCACTCAGCTTAGAGATCAGCGTTTCAGCACTATTTCTGTAACCTGCAGGGAGAGACTCCAACCATTCGGCAAGGGCGGGTGAAGTCTCCTGCGCCTCCTTGACCTCGTGCTTTCTCCGCCACTCGCTCCAACGCTTCTCGAGCTGTCCCAAGCATGACTTGAGAAAAGCGATCAACTGGACGTACCGCTCGTCATCTTCCTGCACACGCTGGCGGTCGCTGGTGGCGATGTCGGGGCGATCATCCGCATCGAGAAAATCCGCCTCAATCTGACCGGTGAGGTACTTCGTATAAAGCCTCCCGTCATTCAGTCGATCAATGACGTTTTCCTGGATCAAGCGGCCTCGTGCGAAGACGACGATGCCGTTCAAGTTCCCTGCCTCCTCGTCGTCGAGGTCTTTGGGCTTACGTGCAGTACCAAGCCAACCGCTCACACGCCACGATGAATCCCATGCCTCGAACCGAGCTGGTAACAATTCGCGCTCCAAAACATGGGAAACCGTGCTGGCTTCTGGCTGGTAACCCTCGAACGTCCAAAGGAATTGCACCTTGGGCAAGTCGCCTCGATCACCGGCCGTAATCGGCTGGCCGTCGATCTTGATCTCGAAGCCATGAGCTTGCCCAATGATCGAGAAACGCCGTGCAAGACGCTTGCGCAACGCAGTGACGCCTTTGCCGAGCCGCTGACGCTTGATGCCGCGTAACACGATTCTCGTGCCTTGCCTTACGGTAATCGTGTCGCTTTCCAACCGCTCAGGATGATATGCCCGTTTTTCCAGGACGGCCTCCTGTATACCGGGCACGCTCATGCGAAAGCCATGTGCGTCTCCACCCTTGGCGGACTGCACTTCTATGATGTTGGCGATGGAGAACAAAGATAGTTTGCCCAGCCCCTTGCGCCCCATCACCGGCCGGCCCTTGGCCGTCTTGCAACCGTGCTCCGCATCCTCATCACGGCGGCGGTAGCCGACTCGCAGATACTTGCCATTCAGGTCATCGACAGACATGCCAATGCCATCATCTTCGATCTCGATCCACTCATTGTTCGGCGCGACGCGAATCTGCACGCTAGATGCATCCGCGTCCCATGCATTGGCTACCGCTTCGGTCAGGACGGCGGCGATGTTGCTGTAGAGGTTGATGCCAAGATGTTCGAGAACGTTCAGGTCGACGGTCATCTCGTAGATGCTGGTACTCATGCTCACGACTCGCTCATCGGAGAGGAGGAATTTGCTTCGCTAAGAGCGACCGCGCGCGCAAATAGCTTTTCGACCAACTTATCTAGCTCAGTCATCATATTCACTCGGGAAGCTTCATCCACATTTTTTTCATTTAGGCTTTTGGACTGAACGGCAATTGCAGATGCCAATTCCTTAATGATTTTATCCTTTGAGTTCGGGTGAACAGCCGGCAGCATGGAAAGAACTGTTGGCTTAACCTGAGCCATCACACGCCCCTCTTCTTGGGAGAAGACACGATATATTCTTGCCATGACACTCGAATTGAGGAGCCCAGCCAGATAGTAGGCATCAATTCCGTCACAAGGGGATAAAACAAATACTCCGTCCAAAGCAAATAGCTGCTCCGTGTCGACTGCTACCTTTGGGCGATCAGCTGTGATGACGCCCAACAGTTTCTCTCTCTGTTCAAATATACCTTGGTCTCTCGGCCTATGAAGGGCGTAGATTGGATGCTTGCCCTGCTGCACCTCTTTGCAGGTGATCTTGGAGGCGTTTCTGTATACCCAATCAACAATGTTCTGAATCGACGCGGGCGGGGTATCTCGGGTGGTGTAGATGAGAAGTGGGAGAGCGTCAGAAATTTCGAAAGGTTTCAGATGAACACCTCCCGTAACGACCCTCTTCAGGAACGGATTCTCTAGCTTTTCTTTTTTTGCCCGATCGCTGGACAGCACAAAGACATCTTTATTGTCAGCACTAACTCCGCGCTGAATTCCATTGCTGTCGACAAGGGTTGCCAGCTTGCATGGTATGGCCGCGACCAAGCGTGCAATCTCAGAGTACTCGTGGAGATTATTTGTCGGAATAATTCCACCCGGAAAGTCCCTCAATATTTTCTGAGGCAGCTTGGATTCAAAGCCTTCTCCCGAGGAAGATGTGCGCCACCTTCCTACAGTAATTTCTGAACTTTTTGGTTGCTGCGCCGAAAATATAATGTAACAACATGGTCTAGTTACGCGTGTGAACACACCATTACCGATATTACATACGCGGGTAATTCGATGCTTCGAAAGTAACGTTTCTCGGAGCTTTTGCGAATAGCTTTGATAAAGCAAAACGTCTGGCACCAGCAATCCAGCGTATGCCCCAACATGCTGATTTAGAAGCTGGCAAGCTCTGACTAAGAAAAGATGAAACGAGTCAATCATCCGATCCAACTTGTCTCCGTCGGTGCTCTTCCAGATGGCCTGTAACTCAGGCCACAAAGAAGCACCCCAAGGAGGATTGGAAATGACCGCATCAAATCCAGATTTGGCACCTGCGAATACCTCCGGGTATTCAAGCGGCCAATGGAATGGCTTAAGTACGGTTAGTCCGGCATCGACGTTCAAGGCTTCGCGCCCTCGCTTCACGAGAGCATCAAGAGCATCCTCATCACCTGAAGCCGCCTGATCAGCGTGAATGGTCAGCATAGCGACGGCGGCATTACCCATAGTTGAGTCGCCCCCTGAAGCCAGAGTTTCCCCGACGAGCGCATCGGCGATGCATCTTGGAATTTCGAGTCTACGACGTGAGTGCACATCCAGATGAACCATCGCTTCCACATCTCGAATGTCGCGAATGGGCATTTCGCGCAGGCGTATTCGCAGCTCGATAGCTTCGCGCATGGATTGCTCAATGCTATGCCCAAACAAATAGCGCGTTTGCTCCCCCTTGCGCCCTGGCGTCATGGATAGCTCTGTAAGCTGATCCAATCGGTGAATACCGAGCAGACTGTCACCACAGCGCAGATTGTGATCAAGGAAGCCAAAGGGACGCCCCTTGGCCAGCGTCACCAGCCAGATCGATAGCTTGGCAAGTTCGACTGCCAGAGGATTTAAGTCGACACCGTACAGGCAGCGCTCGGCGATAAGACGGCGTGCAATTATGCTACGAGCCTCAGCGTCTCGTGGCAGCGGCTCCTTAGTTGTTAACGCGCCAAGAACTTCGCCCTCCACGCTCACGGCTTTACCACAAGCCTCTACCCTTGACCACGCTTCGACGAGACGATCCGACAGCCAACGGCAAGCTTGCACCAGGAAGGCCCCTGAGCCCATGGCTGGATCGCAGATTTTGAGGTCGAGCAATTCGGCAGGGGACTTGAGAACCCACTGATCAATCGGCGCTCCTTCGGCTGGGCCGACGTAGGCCACCGGCGTCAGCGTCTCGGTGACCATGGCTTCAGTCAACGATTTTGGCGTGTAGTGGGTACCGGTCTCGCGCCGGTCAGAGCCGGTGGTAACGATGAATGCCCCGGCGGGATAGACCAGTGGATAGCCCCAAGGATCAAGGCGAATCAGATTGAGGAACGGCAAAGTACGATCACGCAACTCTTCGTCACCCGCGCAGGCGGTGAGCAGACGGTTGGTCTGACCGGCATCAACCAGACACTCGAGATCCTTGCGGATCGCCCCTCCGCCGCGCTTGATCGCATCGGCACCGGAGAGCGCCTCGACCAACACCTCCTCCCCCTTCTGGCGCACAGCTTCGAGCTCCTCCAGAGCATAAAGAGTCTTCTTCGCGCCCTTGCCACCGACCAACTCCACTGTCACCCGCTCGGTGCGTCTGACAGTTCGCTCCAACAACCCTTCGTAGACGTAACCGATCTGCTCAACATCCAGCGCTCGGTAGGAAAGCGTACGCCCTTCGTACTGCTGGATCGCCTCCAGCAGAAGCAGCACGGTGCGGTTATCTATCGGTAGCGGTCGTGCAGAGTCGATCTTCCAATCGGAGCCCCTGGAGCGCCCTTCCAGGAAAGGGAAACGATTCGGGTCGAATAGCGAACCACCCAGTGCCGGAAGGCGCAGCATTTCATGCTCAACGCCACCGTACACTGCGCGAAATGTCGCTAGTAACCGTGTCCAGGCATCGTTGCGCCGCTCCAGCACCTCCTCGGTTTCCTGACGCAACTGCATACGCAGAGTAGAAATGGCGTAGTTGCTTTCGTACGCCTCCTCTCCCATCAGCAAGAGCCCCCGTTCCTCGGCCGACAGTAGGAACACCAGACGCATCATGATGGTCAGACCCGCTTCGTAGAGCTCGGTCGGCTCGACTCCTTGCAGCAGCGCCCCTGACCGTTCACGGTCTTCCTTACCCAGTGCCTGGATCAACACCTCGACCGCCCGGCGGACTTGCTCACCCAGGGCATCGGTGACCTCCTCCTGATGCTGAAGAGACTCGTCCAGCATCGAGGGCAAGGACTCATCGTCTGGGCCGAAGAAGCGCCGGATACCCAATAGGGTGAGAAAGGCCTGCAACGTCAGCCGCTCCTGCGCCCAGAGGCGTGCATACCAACTTGCGAAGGTCGATACAGCGCCAACGAGAGCATCGACTAGCATCCAGCGCTCACCATCGGTGACCAAACCAAGGCGACAACCGCTGGCCCGGCAGAGCCGCTCCATGCGCTCGGCTGGACTAGCGGACCAGCCATCCAATTTCAGTGCTGCCTGGAGATCCGTGCCCGCAGAATAGATTTGCACGAGCAGCTGACTTTTGCCGCCTGAGACCAACGCATAGTCAGGCTCCAAGGTGACACCATGTTCCGGCAGAGTGGCGCGCAGTTCAGAAGGAATGCGCTCACCTCGTAGTAGAAGCTCACCGCTATCGTTCTCATCGTATTCCAGGCCGCGGGCAAGCACCTCGTGAATCCAGGCGCGATGCAGTTCGGTGAACCTGGGATCATCGTTGTCACGAGCCTCGCACCACTCCTCATAAGCCTGCCGCAGGTACTGTCGAATGCGAGGTTCGACAGCAGGTAGACCAGTGGAGAAGATTCGTTTAAGTACAGGCGTGGCGAGGAAAGGACCGGAAACCTCAATCAGCGACAACCATTCATCGTGAATATCAAGGGGGTTCATACGCGGCCTCCCTGGGCTAGCGATGCAGGTACGATGAAAATGACGGCTACCGGGAAGGTGCGATCCTGCGGTTTGGCATAGCGAGCTTCGATGGCCCCTACCTCCTCTTCCCGCTCCGCGGGAATGCGCGCGAGACGTGCTTGCAGGGCGGAGTTGTCGCGTCGAACCTGGGTACGCTCATCTTCACTGAACAAAGAAAACTGCTCAGGTAACTCGTCCTTGCCCAGCTCCCTTCGAATGGCGCTATCCAGCTCATCCAGCACGGCGAGAATGTCTTCTTTTTCTTTGTTCTTGCGGGTTTCCAGGGTGTTGCCCAAATACTCGAGACGATTGCGGGAGCGTGCTCCGAGGGATTGCTGGATGGCCTCTGCCGCTGTGGCGAAGCGAGAGCGCAACATGGCGAAGACCGAGTCATTGAGCCGACACGGCTGCGCGTCGTCCAACCAGGCCTGTACGCGGGCGACACCTTCTTCGCGCTTGAAGCCCTGTTCGCGCAGATAGCCCCCAGCCAACGTCAGCTCCTCGTGAAGACGATGGTGATTACCGCCAGTGATCACCAAGCGCGACACAATTACGACCGCTGGGGCCTCGATACGATCGTCAGGCAACGTTCGCACCGTCACTCGGTGCAAGCGCTTGTTGTCTTCCTGCGCCCAAACTTTAGCCCGCAGCAAACGCAAACACATCTGCACCAAGCGATGATTGAGATGGATGAGCACCAAGTCATCTCGTCCATTGGCGACTTCATGATCGAATGTCACCGGGCGGATCTTGCCGGTGAATGGATGCTCTAGCCCTTCGCGGCAACGTTCCCAGGCGCCCCCCAGGGGCGGCAGCTCGAAGACTTTACCCGGCGTAATTCCCGCCAATGTCCACGGCTTGAGAGCCGGTTTCTCGGCCAATGCCAAGCCGGTTTCGACCGCCTTCAGGATGTGCTCTGGAGAGAGATGGAAGTCCTCCCGAGTCTCGACCAACTTCTCATGTAGCTTGGCTATTCGGTTAGCGAGGTCTTTTTCAGCCCGAACGAAACTGCGGGCCTGGGCGATCTTCGCGTCCGCCAGTCGGGTATCCAGATCCCGCAACGTCCCTTCGATGAGCCCAGACATCTGCGGTGCGATCACGGGGTTCACGCTGCCCATATCGGCACGCATGGAGTCGAGCTTGCGCAAGGCACGCAGGATATCGTCCTGGTGGCCACCGACAGCATCCTGGTCTTGGCGAGCATCGACCGGATGCCAAATCACCACCTCTTTCTCACGCTGGCCATGGCGGTCGATACGACCGTTGCGCTGCTCCATGACGTTGGGGTTGTACGGGATCTCCAAGTGAATGAGGTAGTTACAGTGGTTCTGCAGGTCGATACCTTCGGAAGCGGCGTCGGTGGCCAGCAGGATGCGCACGGGAGAAATGTCCGGAGAGGCCTGGAATGCTGCCTTCACTTGCTCTCTATCGTCATGATCCATGCCGCCGTGCAAGATCATCAGGCGATCGCCACCCAAGTCATGAGACGCCAGAATCTGATGCAGCCAGTCGAGCGTGGTACGGTACTCAGTGAAGAGAATCACTCGCTTACCATTCCAGAATCCATCGGTCTTCAGATGCCGATCAATCCAAGCAAGTAGAGCTTTGGCCTTGGAGTCGACCTGATTCATCGCCTGCTGAGCCCAATGCCTGAGCTCGTCGAGTAGGATGCGCTCATCTTCACTCAACGGACGTGAGTGGCGCGTGGCTTCCTCGACGGCTTCTTGCTGCGCGACCTCGACGTCTGCGTCATTGGCGTAATCTTCTTCGGCGCGTTGGATAGCCTTGAGCAAGATTCGCTCGTACAAATCCGTCCGTCCCTTGCTAGCTCCGCCACTCTCCAAGGTCGCGACATGTTTTTCCAGGGTCGACGCGAAGGCAGCCGGCGACGAGAACAAGCGCTTGCGTAGCAGCTGGTTGACGAAGGATGCGCCGGTCACGCCGCCCAACTCCTCATCCGCAGCTTCCCTACTGGCACAGAACTCTTGCAGCTTGCGATGGATCTCTCTTTCTTTGGCGGTGTAGTCGACGGGCAATGCTTCGAGCTTGCGCTGTGCGTAAATCAGGTTCCCGTCCTTATCAGTGATTTCGCTCTTGAGGCGACGAATCATCACCTGAGACAGCTGCTTCGGTTCAGGCATGATATTGCGAGCGAAGCGCTGATCGTCTAGCAACTCCAATAGCGAAGTGAAGGACTCGGTGTAGCCGTTATGCGGCGTCGCAGTGAGGAACAGATGGTGCTGGAAATGCGGAGCGATGATGCGGATGAAACGAGTACGTTGGCTTTCGACAGCGTATTGAGCGCTCGCTGACGGCGCGACGTTGTGGGCCTCGTCGACGACCAACATGTCGAACTTGCGTGGATAGCTGACATGCGCCGGCAGGATATCGCGGAAAGCACGTAAGCCATCGCCAGCCTTTGCCCAATCCATCGACGTGATCAGGCGTGGGAACGAGGTCCAGGGATTGGCATGGATTCCTCGTTCGCGCCGCATCTCCTTGATGTAAGTGCTGTCGACGATGCGGAACTCCAAACCGAACTTCTCCATCATCTCAACACGCCACTTTTCTTGCAGCGACGCGGGGCAGACGATCAGTACGGTGCGGACGCGATGACGCAGCAACATCTCCTGGATGACCAAGCCTGCCTCGATGGTCTTGCCAAGACCTACATCATCGGCGATCAGCAGATTGACGCGCGCCATGTCGATCGCACGAACCAGCGGATCCAGCTGGAAGCCCTGAAGGCTCACACCGCTGCGAAACGGTGCTTGGAGAAAACCACGATCAGCATTGGTAGCGGCTCCCCAACGCACGGCATCGAGAAAGGCTTCCAGAGTATCGGAGTCGTCCTGTCCGGTGATGTCTGGCAAGCCAGCGCGTTCGATGACATGTGCGCCCGGCTCAATTTCCCAGATCACCTGAAGCTCTTCGCCGAGGGCATCCTCATCGATGGAAGCCAGCGTGACGGCATGCTGCTGTACGCTGCCCAACTTGGACGCATCCACTTCAGCCACCACCCACTGCCGACGTCTAACCACGACGAGCTGGCCTGGTTCCGGGATATTGCGGTAGCTGCTGTCTTCCGCAGTTACAGTCATTCTTAACTCCCTAGCACCGTAACCACCTAACTGATGACTACGGATGAGCAAAAGCTTATACGCGCGCGCTCCAAGAGCACGCAGGACTAAATACAGTTGGGCATAGGTGCGGGGTCGAGGGCTGAAACGGCAGCGTTCGTGCTGGTAGAAACGCTGTAGATCAATCATCCCTGGGATACCACGGCCTGCCATGATGCGATGTTCGTCACCTTATCCATTGGCTGAGGATGGGTAAAGCCACACCCACAGCTTTTTGCCAGCATGGTCAACTTACCGGTGCATTCATGCCGAAGGAACAAGCAACCAGAGACTAGAACTCTTCCAGTAAGGCCCTCAACGACTCACATGCAGTGGTTGCCAATGCTTCAGATTCGAGCATTGCATCAGCTCACAGGTTTTGAGGACTTCACCTGGCGACAGTGCTTGCGGCAGATGCGCTACTTGAACGGTTACTTGATCGCCCTCAGAATTTTCAACGCAATGTCTGGCACCGAGCAGCCATCATGAATTCTGCGAAAAATGCTTCACCTGGTTAGATCGGAATGCAAGATTATGGGGTCTCGTAGATAGCCCTTCTTCTCTCCTCCAGGCAGAGTAACTGGCTTCTAGGCAAGATCATGGAGAGCGGTGTTTGAAAATACAAAGCTTCGCAATGCTGGAGATCTCAAGAATAAATCTGTCGTCGAGTACACCACCATCAGAGTCGAGCTGCTCCACGGGCTTGTGCCGTCGAACCTGCAGGATGGCCACTATCGGAACGATGACATCGTGAAAGGTCTTTACGCGACGCCGACTGGACCGCTAGCAAACGACAGTGAGCTCGAAGCCAAGATGAACCACGCCAAGCCATGAGAGTACGAGCGCACGATAAGACTCACGATGACTTACTTGACTCGCTTCCGGAATATCGCCCCCACTGAGTCAATTCCAAAAAAATTCAGTCACACATCACCGCAATGACATCCCCACCATGGAGTCTCAAACCATGTCATTGCAGTGCCCTCACTGTCACTCCCCCAAAGTCGCTTCACTCCACCATGCAATGAAGATCACCGCTGCGGTCGGTGCTGTAGGTGGTGCCGCTCGTGGCGCCAGTGCTGCACTGGCCGCTGGTCAGGCCGGCGCAGCAATTGGTGCTGTTGCTGGCCCGTTGGGCATCACCCTCGGATCCGTATCGGGGGCAATCCTTGGTGGACTCATTGGCGGTGCCGGTGGCTGTGCCCTTGGTGCCCAGCTCGGTGAGAAGCTGGATCGTCACGTGCTGGCCAACAACCTGTGCCTGATCTGCGGGCACCGCTTCAACCTGCCGGCCTGATCCGACTCCCCGCCTCCATTCCACAGTACTCCCGGTTGGTGCTGCGCTGCCGCGCAGCGCTTTATGCCGGCTGTTGTTCAAAGGAAACTCAGCATGGCTCATCAAATCGAACAAATGGCCTATGTCGGCCAAACTCCTTGGCACGGCCTGGGCAACAATCTACCGCGCAAGCAACCCATCGAGATCTGGCAGCGTGAAGCTGGCATGGATTGGCAAATTCTCGAAAGCCCGGTGCACTTCAAGTCAGAAACAGCTGGCCACCTGGGCGCTATTCATTCCTTCCCCGAGCAGAAGGTGCTCTTCCGCTCGGACACCAAAGCACCGCTGTCGGTGGTTTCCCAGCGCTACCACACCGTGCAGCCGCGAGAGGTGCTGGAGTTCTACCGCGACCTCACCGAGGTCTCTGGCTACGAGCTGGAAACGGCTGGCGTGCTCAAGGGCGGTCGCAAGTTCTGGGCGCTGGCGCGTACCGGCCAAGGTGCTGCGCTCAAGGGTAACGATCAGGTCAACAGCTACCTGCTGCTGGCCACGTCCTGCGACGGAACCCTGGCCACTACAGCAACGCCAACCACGGTGCGCGTGGTGTGCAACAACACCCTGACGGTCGCACTGGACGGCACCAGCCGAGCGATCAAGGTGCCGCACAACACCCGCTTCGATCCCAAGGTGGTGAAGAAACAGCTCGGCATCGCCGTCTCGCAATGGGACGACTTCATCTATCGCATGCGTGCCTTGGTCGAACGCAAGGTGCAGTGGCATGAGGCCCTGGGCTTCTTCATGAATGTCTTGTGCGAAACCTCGCCGACCGGCGCCCTGCCGGAAGTGCTGCCGAACGAACGAGCGCTGCGCAAGGTGCAGGAGCTGTACGAAGGCCGAGGCCGTGGCTCGAACCTGGATTCAGCTCGTGGTACCGCCTGGGGACTGCTCAATGCCGTGACCGAGTTCGTCGATCACGAGCGCCGGGCACGCAGCACTGAATATCGCCTGGACTCGGCCTGGTTCGGCCAGGGCGCGCAGATCAAGCAACGTGCCCTGGACACCGCCCTGCAATTGGTTGCCTGACCTCTACCCTCTTCACCCCATAACGCCCGATCAGCCTCGCCGCTGATCGGGCTTTTCTATTTCCGCATGGTGAACACGATGAAAGCGACTCCGTTGAGCAGTACCGGCAAGACTCGTCCGGCGCTGCGCCTGATCAGTACCAAGGAACTGCCCCGGGAAGACTGGCTGGCCGTGCGCAAGCAAGGCATCGGCAGTTCTGACGCGGCGGCCGCAGTCGGCCTGAATCCCTACAAATCGCAACTGGAACTGTGGCTGGAGAAAACCGGTCGCGACACCAAGCTGCCGAAAGCCGACCCTCATGACGAGGAAAGTCCGATGTACTGGGGCCACGTGCTGGAACCCATCGTGGCCTGGCATTACAGCAAACGCACCAAGCGCAAGGTGCGGCGTATCAACGCCGTGCTGCAGCATCCGAATCCGGAGCTGTCCTGGATGCTCGCAAACATCGACCGCGAAGTGGCAGGTGCTGATGATGTTCAGATCCTCGAATGCAAGACAGCCGGCATAAACGGGGCACGCCTCTGGAAAGAGGGCGTGCCAGAGTATGTAGAGTTGCAGGTGATGCACCAGCTCGCCGTTACCGGCAAACAGGTGGCGGATGTGGCGGTACTGCTTGGCGGCCAGACTCTGGAGATCCATCGGATTGAGCGGGACGAGCAGATGATCGCCCGCCTGATCAAGCTCGAACGGCGTTTCTGGCAGTACGTGGAAACGGATACACCGCCACCTGCCGACGGCAGCGCCTCGGCCGAGCTCGCCCTGCGCTGCCTCTATCCCCAGGACAACGGCCAGACACTAGACCTCAGCAGTAATGCTGGCCTGGCAGCAGCCTTCCTGGAGTTGAAGGCGGTACGCCAGTCGATTGCCGAGAAAGAGATTCGCGAAGCCGAACTCAAGCAGCGCCTGCAGCAGGCCATGGGCGATGCCACCCGTGCGGAGTTCTCCAGCGGCAGCATCACCTGGAAGAAAGCCAAGGACAGCGTAACCCTCGATGTGGCGCGCCTACTCAAGGACAAGCCCTATCTCCAGGAGAAATACCCGCTGCTGAAACCCGGCCCACGCCGCTTCCTGATCAACTGATTTCCCAGTTCCCTTCCCCTTGGCCAGCGCCAGCAGTTCGCACTGCTGGGCTGGCTTTTTCGTTTCCAGGAGAACCACCATGCTGAAAGGCCTGGCAATCACCCCGCCCGTGCTGGGGCGCATCTCCATCGGCAGGGTCGTCGAGAAGAACGGCAAGCGCCTACCGGAGAAAGATGACCAGTTCACCATCACCTCCCAGGTACAGAACAAGGATGGCTGGCTGCTGCACCCGCTCAACGACGAGTTGCGCAAATCCCAGGAGGACAAGCTGCGCAGTATTCCAATTCGTCTGCTGTTCAACGCGCCTGAGCTGAACTTTCGTGCCGACTACACGCTGTTTGATCGGCAGTCCGGACGACCGCTGTGCGTGGGCAACGGCGAGACCTGCAAGCGCGTCACCCAAGACGGTATGCAATCCCTACCCTGCCCCTCGCCGGATGCCTGCCCATTGGCCAAAGGTAATGCCTGTAGGCCCTACGGACGACTGAACGTGACCATTGGCGATGAGGATCCGCTAGGTAGCTTCTTGTTTCGCACTACCGGCTTCAACAGCATCCGCACCCTCGCCGCCCGGCTGCATTACTTCCAGGCCATCTCCGGCAACCGCCTGGCATGCCTGCCGCTGGAATTGCGCCTACGGGGCAAGGCCACCCGCCAGAGCCATGGGACGCCAATCTTCTACGTCGACCTGACAGTACGCGGCGGCATGGACATGGCCGAGGCGCTGTTGGCCGCCAGTGAGCTCGATTCACAGCGGCAAGCGACAGGCTTCGATCAAGACGCGCTGGATGAAGCGGCGCAGCGCGGCTTCGCCAATGGCGCGTTCGAGGACAGTGGGGAGGATACCCGCACCATCGTCGAGGAGTTCTACCCCGCAGAGGCAAGCCAATCCCCAACCGCCAACCCTCCCCAACGATCTGCGAAAAACAGCTTAGCCGAGAAGCTGGAGACGCAAGCCCAGCGCCACATCCCACCGACTGATCACCGCCAAGGAGCCGGCCATGCGCCTGCACAAACTAAAAGCCAGTGACTCGAGCGGCACCTACCTGATCGAGTCGCCAGTCACCGAAACCGACATCCTGCTGATGGCCCGCCAGTTGGCGAATCTACGTCTGCGTCGGGGGCGAGCACTGACCTCACCGAAGGCGGTGTTCAGCCACCTGCAGGCCCTGTTGAGCGATTACGAGCATGAAGTTTTTGCCCTTCTCCACCTTGATAGCCGACATCGAGTTATAGCCTTCCAGGAAATGTTCCGAGGCACGCTCGACGGTGCCAGCGTCTATCCCCGCGAGGTTGTCAAGGCAGCATTGGAGCACAACGCCGCAGCCATGGTCCTGGTGCACAACCACCCCTCTGGGGATCCTGAACCCAGTCAGGCGGACCGCAACCTGACCCACAAACTGAAGGAGGCACTGAGCCTGGTTGGAGTACGGACGCTGGATCACATCATCGTCGGTCGCGAAGGCTGCCTATCGCTGGCAGAACAGGGTCACCTATAAGGAGAAAACGAAGATGTCGCTACTACGGATCTTCGCGGCCGTGGTTATGTTCTTTGGCCTTCTCGCTGGCTGCGTGGCGCTCCTGCTGTTGGTGATTCTGATGATGCGCTTTCCGCCACTGCTGATCGCGGTGCTGCTGGCGTGCTGGATCCTCTGCCGACTGCTGAAAGTGTTCCAGAAGTCAGAGAACGCACCGACAAAGCCCCCCACCTCCTTGCAGTGACCCTCCACCATAAGCAGCCAGGCAAACCCTGGCTGCTCTATCCCTCCCGAGGAAGCATGAAGATGAACAGACCATGTTTGATTTGCGAGTCCAGGGCCGTCATGACCCGTGACGTCGCCAAGGGCCTTGCACTGTTGGTCGGGTTGATCGATGGTGCGGCTCGGTGCGCTCGAAGCACACACGGAGAATGCCATCGTGAGATGCTCAGGAACAGACTGGCAGCGATAACCCCGACTTATCCTGCCGCACTGGATGCGGCAGAGGATGTCGCCGACTTCCACTTCCGGCGCCTCGATTGCCCCTGCCTGCGCTGTGGTGCGCTATTCGAAGCTGCTGTCGCGTACTAGGAGAACTTCAGCTGCGGCTGAGACGTTCCACCAGACGCTCCACCATCTCCAGCACCAGTGCCCGATCATCCGCCGTCAGGATAGATAGTAAGTTCTGCAGGCGGCGCGCCTGATCCTCCGGGCGCGAGCTACCTTCGGTCAGTAGGTCAGCTGTCTCACAGCCGAAAACCGAAGCGAGTTCAACCAGACGCTCCACGTTTGGCATAACGACCCCGCGCTCGATACGTGATACGGCTTCACTACCGATACCCAATCGCTCAGCGACCTGTTCCTGACTCAGCTTACAACGCATTCGTTGGCGCGCAATCGCTTGGCCCACAACCTCAGACAACTGCTTCGAATCGGTTTTTGACATGCCGCCCTCCAGATCAACCTGAATGGTTGGCCATCAACCTGTTGACATGAAGGACCTTGCGAACCGAGACTCAACCCTAAAGGTTGGTATTCGACCTTCTCGCCATTTCAAATCCCAAGCAGGGAGCACAAAGCACCATGACCGTCGTGACTGGTCTGAATGAAGCGCAGATTGAAGGCCTCGTGAGAGGCAAATCATCCTTCGAGGTAGTCGGCCTCAGAGGAAATTTCATGGAAGGGATCAAGCTGGTAGAAACCAAGGTAGAAGCCCTCGGCATGAAGTGCCGAGTCAGGACAGATGTCAAAGGATCCCTGATCCAAGGCGGAGCCCTGGGTGCAGTCTTTAGCGTGGTATCTACACCCGCCACATTGGCCATTGCCACATTGACCGCAGCAGCGGGGGTGGGCCATACGCTCGCAACTTACGATCCGGACTATGAGATTGTAAAAGATTACGTCAATAAAAAGCTCAAAGTAGTCTATAAAAAACGGACAAACAAAAAGCAAATAAACCTTCTCAAATAATTGCAGACTCAAGTACATGAAAGCCAAATCAAGCATACTGAAAGCAGCAGGCTTCTTAACACTACTACTCTCTCTTAATGCTCAAGCGGATGTTGACTATGGGTATCTATACCCAAGCACGCTACCAAACGAAAAATCAATGAAGGATTTACCTTATGCAATTCCCTGCGCAGAGGCCAAGAATCAGTATGGAGCAAAATTTTATCGCTGCACTTGGTACACCCTACCTAGAAACATTACCACGTGGGACGCCCAACAGCAGCGTAACATTAGTTTCAGTAATCAGATAAGCGGCGCATGCCAGCGAGGTACCTGTCGTGCGTCCAATGGCTCCGGCGTCTATGGGATGTACGGACAAGACCTCAGCTTTACCCTGTCCATTTACTACTACATATATGAAAGCAAGGATGGCTATCCGATTGCCTATCGCATGGATGGTGGCCCCCACCAAAAGGGGAAAGATGTTACCTACGCGCAAGCCCGAACAATACTGCAAGAATTTTTACTCGACCACGGCATCAATTCAACGAGTGTAAAAGACACTATCGGAGCGTACAGCCTTGACGTGCAAACTGAGGTTAGATCTTCTAGTGACGCGCCCCCTCCGCCTGAAGAAAAGCCCATGACAAAGCCTACAAAAAATATCGAAGTAAAAGAAGCTTGGTGCAACCCACGCGCGGACGATGAGTGCACTATCAACGGAAACAAAGTAGCTAAGGCGGAGCTTAAGCAGTACCTTCCAGAAATTTACGAACTAGAAGTTCTAAACGCAGGCGGATATTGTGAGCATCCGATCTGCTACGACAAGAATGACAAACCTGTCGGCATTCACTAAATACTTGAGGGCACGGAATGTTTCCGTGCCTTTTATTTTTTGTATCCAGTTAAGGGATTCTCCTATCAAGTCAGCACTGACTACCCGACCGGTGCACGACGCAGCACCTACAAGCACTTGGGTAAACGCAGCGTGCTTTATAAATCGAAAAGGCCAAGGCGCAGTTGCGTGCGAATGTGGAGCACCCGCTCCGGGTGATCAAACGCCAGTTCGGCTATGTAAATACTCGCTTTCTTGGCTAGGCCAAGAATACGGCGCAACTCATGATGCTGTTTGCGCTATCGAATCTGCGGATGGCACGCCGGTAGCATTGAGCACTGCGGAAAAGGTGCGTATGTAGCGGGTAAGAATCAAGGCAAAGTCTTGGTTTTGAGCCGATTGACGGTTGAAAAAACGGGGCCGGGGGCACCAAAGCGCCGCTCATAGCGCGCTAAAGGCAACTTTTTCGGAGTTTCCCTAGTCATCCCAGACACCTCCTTGCCTGCCCCTTACGTAAGCAACGCGCACCTACCGGTTTGAGCCGTAGATGCTGATCGTCCTTGACCAGGTAACGCATGGTGTAATGCACGTCAGCCCGCGCATCCAAGTCCCGCCTATGGATCAGGCCAAGCCCCAGCCTATCTGGGTATTCATCCTTGTCGAGGTTGCAGTTGTTGAAGTAACCCTGACCACGGGTAATACGCTCCCACAGCTCACCGATCCGCTGAGCCCTGTAGATATCAGCACTCACTGCAGCACCGTTGAAGAAGAACGCAGCATGGATGTGGTACCCGCGATCCTCCCCCTGCTCGACACAGCAGATGTAGCCGGTCTCATGGTCGAAGATCGGATTGCGTTCACGTTCAGCGATGAGCCGATCCAGGTCATCGAATACATGCTCAGCACGCAATCTCGCCCGGACCTCTGCCCGATAATACAGATCAACCCTGACTACGCAGGTGCGGGCGTAGCGATCAAGCACAGCGTCGACATAGCGACCGACCTCAACCTCCTGCTGAGCCGCCTGGTAACGCTGATCGTGCTCCTGACGGGTATACCGCTTTTGGGTGAGGAGAGTACGGACGGTCTTGGTCAGTTCGTTCAGCGTCTCGCTGGTGCTCAGATAGCGCGTTTCGTCCGCGCTCAAGCAGGTAATACCAAAGGGACTGCGCTCTATCCCAATGGTCTGGCAGGCTTCCTGGAAAAGATTCAGGTGCCAACTGTACCGGTAGTCTGCATCGCCCTCGAACAACGCGACCATTTGCACGATCCTATCGAAGTATTTTGACAGCTTGGTCTCCCTGATCTGCTCATCACCGTGCTTTGAGTATGTGATTCGGAAGGCTTGGCTATCGGTACGTTGGATGGCGTTGACGAGACGCTCAATTCGGATTGCGGTATTGGACTGAGATTGGAGGGTGTTGGTGTTTCGTTTGGTCATGGTTCTGTACCTGATGAGTGGTTTCGCATACCAGGTACGGGATGTGTATTTATTAACCGATGACCTAACCTAGAGGCAGGGTGGTAGTGCCTGTTTGGTTACTAGAACTCAGCCTATCGAGTAGTTATTGGTTGATAGTCTAGAGCTATATAACTAGATCCCGCTCCAAGACCCAGTAATCGCCCCAGGCTGGGCCAGGTAATGAGGAGCAACATTACCGAGCCAGCCAAGAGATTTACTAAATTGCAGCCTGGGTGAGTTAACTGAGAATGCCGCCTCCCAGACGGCATAAACGCCATGACCAGCCTCAGCCAGTCATGGCGCAAATGTTCGTTTCTAGCTGGCCATACTCAAGTGGCTTTTCGGGCGTACCGCTGCACCCTCTGCCAAGTCACGCTCCTCGATCCTTGCCAGAATCCAGTCGTGTACTTCACTCTCGACCCAGCCAACGCGACGGTCACCCAGCGGCACAGAATTCGGAAAGGTGCCTTCCGAGATGTATTTGTAGATGGTCGACCGGGACAGGCCGGTCGAATCGATGACTTCTTTCAGGCGAATGATCCTCATGAGCAGGCTCCTCTATTAGCTCAGAGGATCTGCATGCAGAGGTTTTTTTTACCGCAGCCCCAACGCCTTTCTTACCTTGCGCGGCAAACAAACCAAGCCAAAATCCAAGCGGAGCTGCAAGTCGAACTCCGTTTCCGTGGCTTCCGGTCCGCTATCCACCTTTCCCCGCTTAACCTCACGAAGCACCGAAAAATGCCCAAGCCCCACGAGCATGGGCTGAATTAGGATCGTGATCGCGCGGTAACCGAAATCGCCCATGTTCGGAACAATGCGAATATCCGCTGCCTCGAAATCTACCCAGTCCGCCTGACCGAATCGCGCTCGATACTCGCGCGCAATCTCCATTGCCAATGCGTAGATGCACGCACAGGTTTGCCCCGCCTCGCCGCCCGCGCCATCCTTCAGATCACTGACCGCTTCGCCACCTCTTCCCGCCTTCAGTTCGGGATCGATTTCGCTTGCCGGCGCAGGTTTTGGCGCCTTGATGAAATCCCTCTCAATCCACGCCATCAACTCAGCGTCCTCAATCGGCTTATCCGAAGCCAATTTCTGCCAATGTCGCGAGAGCAGATGTGAGGCATACCGACAGAGCAGATGCTGAAACAGGAAAAAGACTTTCCCCGGCTGCCCCATCAAGAGGCGAAGAAGACTGGCTGGCGTTTCCAGCCCATTCGACTGTCCCTTCACGGCATTACTACAATCGCCATGCAGCACAACCGCGTGGGTGAACTTATTGCCCTCCCAGTCATGGGTTATATGAACGGCAATGGCCCCCTGTGGTGCGACAGCATCGATATTCAGAAAGTAAGTACTCTCGATCCTGCCTGCGGCAAAAACCTTGCTCGACAGACCGGGGATATGGCGCCGAATCAGCCCCAGCATCATTAGGCGAACAAGGCGTGTTTTGACTTGCTCAGACTGCATGCCTGTGAGCTTCGCCAGTTCTGGGAGCCCTACCTGCACTTCACCGAACTTATCTGAGCGTGAGAGCAGCACCGCGAAAAGCAGGCGATTGCGGATACTCAATCGCCCACGGCTTCCGAGAAGCTGGCGCTTTCCCTTCGCAGGCCGTGCAATGGCTGCCTCCTCGCTGAACTCTCTGGACTTCCTAGACTTGCCCAGTTCTCCTGCCTTGCCCAGTTCGCTTTCGAGAACAGCAAAGACCATATCCGCTCCGGAGAACAAAGCCTGCAATAGCTCGGCGTGCTGCGGATAAGTGCGATCTGCTAGTTCGGGCTCATTACCCAGGCACAGTGCGTAGGTGACCTTCCCACGCCCTCTGAGTCCATTCCGAGGGGCGACACATCGCTCCACCACACTCGCATCGACCAGCTCGCTCAACGCAGCGGAAACGACCGCCTCATCCAAACGAAGGTGCTTCGCAAGCGACTTTACGCTGAGGTCTTGCCATTGCTCATGCCTGTGCTCCGATCCAGCAATGATGACCTCCAGCAGAAAGCGGGCATCCGGGCCACACGCGGAAACCACCGTTGAAACTCGCTCAAAATACAGAGCCATGTCGCGTCCAGAATCAAAAAAACAGATATTTTACACCCTGTAGATTTCACAGCAGTTTTTATTTAGTGTTACTGATAACATACACGCATAACACTTTTTAGAAAAATAGAGCAGTCCGAACGCCGCCCCACACCTGGGCGGCACTTTCAGGGGGAGATGGAGAGCTACGTTGCGAACAGCAGAGAAGATTCGCTGGCTGAAAAAAGAGAACGCCGAATGGCAGTGGGTATGCGATTACATGAACGGTAATGCCAGCGAGGCGATTGCCGAGGACATCAGGTGCATCCTCAGGGACAGGGAACCCAGCCATGAGGTCATTGAGGAGATCATTCGACACCTCACGAGGACTGAGCGCGGTCGTGACTTTATAAAACGCCTCAGAAATGCCCTGCGCCAGCACAGGTATCGTTCATCTGAGAACGGCAAAATAATTTGCACCTTTGCCTTGCCAACTAAAACCAAGAAGGCCCTGCGCCAAAATGCAGAGAAGCTGAGCAAGAGCGAGAGCGACCTCGTGGACGAAGCCCTCAATCAATCCGAAAAGCTGATTGAGGAACACCGGCAGCGGGAACAACGGCTTGAGAAAGTTCGCGAACTTGAACGCAAACGAGCGAAACAGCGCATCAAGCTACTCAGCGTCAAACACCACGAAGCGATGAGGCAAATCCAGATGCTCGCGACACGCCTTTCCATCTGGGAGCTGGCTCTTGGGGCGGAGCATCCCGACATCAGCGTGGATCAGACCATGCTGGCCGACACTGCGAAGGAAAAGACCAAGGCCGTCAAGAAGGCCATCAAAACGGCCGTGACTAAGTGGGACTTCCTCCAGACGAGGGTATGACAACGCATCACGCGAGTCGGAAGATCTAAGTCATAGATCACTTCAATGCCCCCGCCACGGAGTCTCAAGCCAAGTCACTTCATTCCGCCATGAGTTGAAGATCGCCGCCGTGGTCAGTGTTATAGGTGGTGCCGCTCCTGGCGCCGGTCCTGCTCTGGCCGGTGGCCAGGCTGGCACAGTAATCGGTGTCGTTGCTGGTCCGAAGCACCAGGTCAACGCATGAGGTCGACTACGAGCCCCTTCCATTCGACTTCATAGTCCTGATTTCAGATTTTGCGAAGCGGTATTCCAAAAGGTATTCCATAGAAAAATAAAATCTTAATTTATCGTTTATTTTCAATAAGATAAGAATTCTTTTCAGATCACCCCGGCCCACCGATCCCCAAACAACGCGCGCTAGGGCTTCTTCTTTGTACCCACCGTTTTTCTCATCTCAACGCCTCGCTTCGATGAGATGACGGGTGGAATGCGCTATGAAGGGCTCCCCCTGCCGCATCTGGTTATCCAGGACCAGCAACTCAGCGCGGTACTTGTCCACAGAGAAGTCCGGCACCCACCATACGCATTTGCGAAGAATCCACACGACTGCGCCTACATCCTGGAACAGCATGCGGCAGCGGGCTGTCCGTAGGTCAGTCACCGTCAGCCCGGCCGCCTGCGCTGCTACTACCTCATCCTGCGGCTCGCGCATTTGCCGCTCACGTGGCAACGGTCCCACGAAATGCTCGATCAGCTCGAAAGCCGAGGCTGGGCCTACGTGCTGGGCGAAGTAATGTCCACCAGGTCGGAGGACGCGATGGATCTCGTGCCAGTCGGGATTCACCGGGTGGCGTGAGGTGACCAGCTCGAACGAGGCGTCGGCAAATGGGAGCGCTGTGCCGGGGGCTACCTCGATGACTTCAACGCCGCGTGACCCCAGGTGCTCTTGCGCCTTGCGGGCGTTGGGTGGCCAGGCTTCAGTTGCGCACATGAGGGGCGGGAAGCGTGGGGCCTCGCTTAGCACCTCCCCGCCGCCGGTATCGAGATCCAGCGCCGCGCGTACGCCGTCCAGACGCTGTGCAAGGAGCTGGGCGTAGCCCCAAGGTGGGCGCTGCTCGGAGGCGCGCCCTGTCAGCCAGTCGAAGCCCCAGCCGGTTACATCTGCAGCACTGGCTTCGGCTAGCAGGTCGTCAAAGGAATTCATTTGAGCGTCCAGGGTAACGTTTGTATGGGGGGCAGTATAAATCGTGTAGGTGCGGGCTTGCGCGGCTATAGGCCTCAGGGCGCCGCTTACGCGGCGCATCGCCGGCAAGCCGGCTCCCACACTGACAGTACCTGGGGGTACCGGCTTGCTGATGATATGACCTGGCCGGTTTTCCGGGCACAAAGACAAAACCCCTACCTGCTCGCGCAGATAGGGGTTTTGCGAAATGAATCTTGACGATGACCTACTCTCACATGGGGAAACCCCACACTACCATCGGCGATGCATCGTTTCACTGCTGAGTTCGGGATGGGATCAGGTGGTTCCAATGCTCTATGGTCGTCAAGAAATTCGGTTGCCAGTACGTCTTTGCAGACATGCCAGCCAATTCGGATATGCGATATGTGTGGTTCGTCGCGAACTTTCGGTTCGTTTCGTCTTCACCACCACAATTTGGCCTCAGCGCAAATTGCTTGGGTGTTATATGGTCAAGCCTCACGGGCAATTAGTATTGGTTAGCTCAACGCCTCACAGCGCTTACACACCCAACCTATCAACGTCGTAGTCTTCGACGGCCCTTCAGGGAGCTCAAGGCTCCAGTGAGATCTCATCTTGAGGCAAGTTTCCCGCTTAGATGCTTTCAGCGGTTATCTCTTCCGAACATAGCTACCCGGCAATGCCACTGGCGTGACAACCGGAACACCAGAGGTTCGTCCACTCCGGTCCTCTCGTACTAGGAGCAGCCCCTCTCAAATCTCAAACGTCCACGGCAGATAGGGACCGAACTGTCTCACGACGTTCTAAACCCAGCTCGCGTACCACTTTAAATGGCGAACAGCCATACCCTTGGGACCGGCTTCAGCCCCAGGATGTGATGAGCCGACATCGAGGTGCCAAACACCGCCGTCGATATGAACTCTTGGGCGGTATCAGCCTGTTATCCCCGGAGTACCTTTTATCCGTTGAGCGATGGCCCTTCCATACAGAACCACCGGATCACTAAGACCTACTTTCGTACCTGCTCGACGTGTGTGTCTCGCAGTCAAGCGCGCTTTTGCCTTTATACTCTACGACCGATTTCCGACCGGTCTGAGCGCACCTTCGTACTCCTCCGTTACTCTTTGGGAGGAGACCGCCCCAGTCAAACTACCCACCATACACTGTCCTCGATCCGGATAACGGACCTGAGTTAGAACCTCAAGGTTGCCAGGGTGGTATTTCAAGGATGGCTCCATGAGAACTGGCGTCCCCACTTCAAAGCCTCCCACCTATCCTACACAAGCAAGCTCAAAGTCCAGTGCAAAGCTATAGTAAAGGTTCACGGGGTCTTTCCGTCTAGCCGCGGATACACTGCATCTTCACAGCGATTTCAATTTCACTGAGTCTCGGGTGGAGACAGCGCCGCCATCGTTACGCCATTCGTGCAGGTCGGAACTTACCCGACAAGGAATTTCGCTACCTTAGGACCGTTATAGTTACGGCCGCCGTTTACCGGGGCTTCGATCAAGAGCTTCGCTTGCGCTAACCCCATCAATTAACCTTCCGGCACCGGGCAGGCGTCACACCCTATACGTCCACTTTCGTGTTTGCAGAGTGCTGTGTTTTTAATAAACAGTCGCAGCGGCCTGGTATCTTCGACCGGCGTGGGCTTACGCAGCAAGTGCTTCACCCTCACCGGCGCACCTTCTCCCGAAGTTACGGTGCCATTTTGCCTAGTTCCTTCACCCGAGTTCTCTCAAGCGCCTTGGTATTCTCTACCTAACCACCTGTGTCGGTTTGGGGTACGGTTCCCAGTTATCTGAAGCTTAGGAGCTTTTCTTGGAAGCATGGCATCAACCACTTCGCGCTCTAATGAGCACTCGTCATCAGCTCTCGGCCTTGAGATCCCGGATTTGCCTAAGATCTCAGCCTACCACCTTAAACTTGGACAACCAACGCCAAGCTGGCCTAGCCTTCTCCGTCCCTCCATCGCAATAACTGGAAGTACAGGAATATTAACCTGTTTTCCATCGACTACGCTTTTCAGCCTCGCCTTAGGGACCGACTAACCCTGCGTCGATTAACGTTGCGCAGGAAACCTTGGTCTTTCGGCGTGCGAGTTTTTCACTCGCATTGTCGTTACTCATGTCAGCATTCGCACTTCTGATACCTCCAGCAAGCTTCTCAACTCACCTTCACAGGCTTACAGAACGCTCCTCTACCGCATCACCAAAAGGTGATACCCGTAGCTTCGGTGCATGGTTTGAGCCCCGTTACATCTTCCGCGCAGGCCGACTCGACTAGTGAGCTATTACGCTTTCTTTAAAGGGTGGCTGCTTCTAAGCCAACCTCCTAGCTGTCTAAGCCTTCCCACATCGTTTCCCACTTAACCATGACTTTGGGACCTTAGCTGACGGTCTGGGTTGTTTCCCTTTTCACGACGGACGTTAGCACCCGCCGTGTGTCTCCCATGCTCGGCACTTGTAGGTATTCGGAGTTTGCATCGGTTTGGTAAGTCGGGATGACCCCCTAGCCGAAACAGTGCTCTACCCCCTACAGTGATACATGAGGCGCTACCTAAATAGCTTTCGAGGAGAACCAGCTATCTCCGAGCTTGATTAGCCTTTCACTCCGATCCACAGGTCATCCGCTAACTTTTCAACGGTAGTCGGTTCGGTCCTCCAGTCAGTGTTACCTAACCTTCAACCTGCCCATGGATAGATCGCCCGGTTTCGGGTCTATACCCAGCGACTAAAGCGCCCTATTAAGACTCGCTTTCGCTACGCCTCCCCTATTCGGTTAAGCTCGCCACTGAATATAAGTCGCTGACCCATTATACAAAAGGTACGCAGTCACCTAACAAGTAGGCTCCCACTGCTTGTACGCATACGGTTTCAGGTTCTATTT
>NZ_JBWBQZ010000001.1:3352500-4282500 GCF_056279265.1 Pseudomonas sp. TE21435
GATGTACACGTAAGACTATGGAGCCGGCAGGTTATTCCGCGATTAAATCCTTGTCAGGATTTGCGACGGCGTGCCCGCAACAGAAACTGGATCGGCCCCGATGCAGCATAGGCGAGGAAGATCAGCAGCAGGATGCGCGGCGGATCGCTGAACACCACGGCGAACACCAGCACCACGGCGAGGATCGCGACAAAGGGCACGCGGCCCTTGAGGTCGAGCTCCTTGAAGCTGTTGTACTTGATGTTGCTGACCATCAGCATGCCGGCGGCAGCCACCAGCAAAGCCACCAGGAACGACAGCTTGGAACCCTGGATGCCGTAGTCGCTGAACGCCCAGACGGTACCGGCCACCACGCCGGCCGCCGCCGGGCTGGCCAGGCCGATGAAGTAGCGCTTGTCGGCGGTGCCGACCTGGGTGTTGAAGCGCGCCAGGCGCAGGGCCGCGCCGGCCACATAGATGAAGGCGACCATCCAGCCGACCTTGCCCATGTCGCCCAGGGCCCAGCCGAACGCCAGCAGCGCCGGGGCCACGCCGAAGGCGACCATGTCCGACAGCGAGTCATACTCGGCACCGAAGGCGCTTTGCGTGTTGGTCATGCGCGCCACGCGGCCATCGAGGCCGTCGAGGACCATGGCGACGAAGATGGCGATGGCGGCGAAGGCGAAGTACTTGCTCGCCTCGCGTGGATCACCCGCGCTCAGGGCGCTCTGCGCGCTCATCGAGCTGATGATGGAATAGAAGCCGGCGAACAGGTTCGCGGTGGTGAACAGGTTGGGCAGCAGATAGATACCGCGGTGACGCACCTTGCGCCCTTCGGCGTCGTGGCCTTCTTCAACGTGCTCATCGACAGGTAGCAGGCTTTCGGCGTCGGAGGGCTTGTTCGGCTCTTCGGGACGTTCGCTCATGAAAAGTACCTTGCAACAGGGTGGAATATGTTCGACATGGGCTCTGCAAAACGGTTCTGACAGCGAGCCACTGGTCGCTTTATACCAGAAGCTGACCGCGCAAACGAAAAAACGCGGCCGAAGCCGCGTTTTTCATTATCGACGCAAGACTCAGTTCTTGGTCTTGTCGACGATCTTGTTGGCCGAGATCCACGGCATCATCGAACGCAGTTGCTCGCCGATGATCTCGATGCCGTGAGCGGCGTTGTTGCGACGCTTGGCGGTCATCGAAGGATAGTTGGTGGCGCCTTCGCTGATGAACATCTTCGCGTACTCGCCGTCCTGGATGCGCTTCAGAGCGTTGCGCATGGCCTTGCGGGATTCTTCGTTGATGACTTCAGGGCCGGTGACGTACTCACCGTACTCGGCGTTGTTGGAGATCGAGTAGTTCATGTTGGCGATACCGCCTTCGTACATGAGGTCAACGATCAGCTTCAGCTCGTGCAGGCACTCGAAGTAGGCCATTTCCGGGGCGTAGCCCGCTTCGACCAGGGTTTCGAAACCGGCTTTGACCAGCTCGACGGTACCGCCGCACAGAACGGCCTGCTCACCGAACAGGTCGGTTTCGGTCTCGTCCTTGAAGGTGGTTTCGATGATGCCGGTACGGCCACCGCCAACGCCAGCGGCGTAGGACAGGGCGACGTTCTTGGCGTTGCCCGAGGCGTCCTGGTAGATGGCGATCAGGTCAGGGATGCCGCCGCCTTTGACGAACTCGGAGCGCACGGTGTGGCCCGGGGCCTTCGGCGCGATCATGATCACGTCGAGGTCGGCACGCGGCACGACCTGGTTGTAGTGGATCGAGAAGCCGTGGGAGAAGGCCAGGGTAGCGCCCTTCTTGATGTTCGGCTCGATCTCGTTCTTGTACAGCTGGCCCTGGAACTCGTCCGGGGTCAGGATCATGACCAAGTCGGCGGCAGCGACGGCGCTGGCCACGTCGGCCACTTTCAGGCCGTGGGCTTCAGCCTTGGCAACGGTGGCCGAACCTTTACGCAGACCGACGGTAACGTCCACACCGGAGTCCTTCAGGTTGCACGCCTGGGCGTGACCCTGGGAGCCGTAGCCGATGATGGCGACTTTCTTGCCCTGGATGATGGAGAGGTCGCAGTCTTTGTCGTAGAAAACTTTCATGAAAATACCCCTGGTTATATCTCGGCCCCTGCGGAGCCATCGCTATTTTTGAAGTTAGATGCTGAGCACTTTGTCGCCACGGGCAATGCCGGTGACGCCACTGCGCACGGTTTCGAGAATCGATGCGGTGCCGATGGCCTGGATGAAGCTGTCCAGTTTGTCGCTGGTGCCGCTCAGTTGCACGGTGTACACGCTGGCGGTCACGTCGACGATCTGGCCACGGAAGATATCCGTGGTGCGCTTGATCTCGGCGCGCTGGGCACCGGTGGCCTTGACCTTGACCAGCATCAGTTCGCGCTCGATGTGGGCGCTTTCCGACAGGTCGACAAGCTTGACCACTTCGACCAGCTTGTTGAGGTTCTTGGTGATCTGTTCGATCACTTCGTCATGGCCAACGGTGGTCAGCGTCAGACGCGACAGGGTCGGGTCTTCGGTCGGCGCCACGGTCAGGCTTTCAATGTTGTAGTTGCGCTGGGAGAACAGGCCGACCACGCGAGACAAGGCACCGGGTTCGTTTTCCAGCAGCAGGGAGATGATGTGCCGCATGTCAGGTACGCTCCGTCTTGCTCAGCCACATGTCACGCATCGAGCCGTCCTTGATCTGCATCGGATAGACGTGCTCGGTCCGGTCGACCGCGATGTCAATGAAAACCAGGCGGTCCTTCATCGCGAAAGCCTCTTCCAGTTTCGGCTTGAGGTCTTTCAGGCTGGTGATGCGAATGCCCACATGGCCATAGGCCTCGGCCAGCTTGACGAAGTCCGGCAGCGACTCGACATAGGAGTGCGAGTGGCGACCGTTGTAGGACATGTCCTGCCATTGGCGAACCATGCCCAGCACACCGTTGTTCAGGTTGACGATCTTCACCGGCAGGCCGTACTGCATGCAGGTGGACAGCTCCTGGATGTTCATCTGGATGCTGCCTTCACCGGTGACGCAAGCCACGTCCTGATCGGGGAAGTTGAGCTTGATGCCCATGGCCGCCGGGAAACCGAAGCCCATGGTGCCCAGGCCACCGGAGTTGATCCAGCGGTTGGGTTTGTTGAAGCGGTAGTACTGCGCCGCGAACATCTGGTGCTGGCCCACGTCGGAGGTGACGAAGGCATCGCCCTTGGTCACTTCGCACAGGGTCTCGATGACCTGTTGCGGCTTGATGATGTTGCCGTCGCCCTTGTCGTAGGGGAACAGCTCACCGTCGCCACGCCATTCGTCGATCTGCTTCCACCAGGCGTCGAGCGCCGCCTTGTCGGGCTGCTCGCCGATTTCCTTGAGGATGCCGAGCATTTCGCTCAATACGCTCTCGACCGGACCGACGATCGGTACGTCGGCCTTGATCATTTTCGAGATCGACGCAGGGTCGATGTCGATGTGGATGATCTTGGCATTCGGGCAGAACTTGGCCGGGCCGTTGACCACGCGGTCGTCGAAACGCACACCGACAGCGAAGATCACGTCGGCGTTGTGCATGGCCAGGTTGGCGGTGTAGCTGCCGTGCATGCCGAGCATGCCGAGGAACTGGCGGTCGGTGCCCGGGTAGCCACCAAGGCCCATGAGGGTGTTGGTGACCGGCAGGTTCAACGACTTGGCGATTTCGGTCAGGGCTTCGGAGCCGCCGCCGAGAATGACGCCGCCGCCGGAGTAGACCACCGGGCGCTTGGCCGCGAGGAGCATTTCGGCTGCCTTGCGGATCTGCCCGGAGTGGCCGCGCAGGGCCGGGCTATAGGAACGCAGCTTGACCTTTTTCGGGTAGATGTACTCGAACTTCTCGGCCGGGTTGGTCATATCTTTTGGAATGTCGACCACGACCGGACCGGGACGGCCGGACTGCGCCAGATAGAAGGCTTTTTTCAGGACTTCGGGGATTTCCGAGGCGTGCTTGACCATGAAGCTGTGCTTCACGATCGGCCGGGAGATACCGATCATGTCGGTTTCCTGGAACGCATCGGTGCCGACCATGGTGCTGGGCACCTGGCCAGACAGGATGACCATCGGGATGGAATCCATGTAGGCGGTGGCAATGCCGGTGATGGCATTGGTCGCGCCTGGGCCGGAAGTCACCAGTACCACACCGGCCTTGCCGGTGGCACGGGCGTAACCGTCCGCCATATGGGTGGCAGCCTGCTCGTGACGAACCAGGATGTGCTGGACTTCCGGTTCCTTGAACAAGGCATCGTAAACATGAAGGAGAGCACCGCCAGGGTACCCGTAGATGTGCTTAACGCCTTCGTCGCGCAAAAAGCGGACGACCATTTCAGCGCCGGATAAGAGCTCCACGTTGTTCACCTCTAAAACGCCAGAATACCGCCCTCACTGAGCGGGTCTTATTAGGTTTACTGCCAAGCAGAGCATGAGCGAACGTCAGCACTGACTGAGCAAGTATTGGGAATACCCTGGTGTGTTGCGGGCCTTCCCACCCAGCGCGAGGTAACGCGTTGCGGGGTGTTACAAGTCGGCGCGGGTGTGCGCCTCATGATCTGCTTAGCGGGTCTGCTTCTGGCAGTCCCTCTACAGCGGAATCTGGATTCTTGTGATTCGGCGCTCACAAGTCAAGAGAAATTATTGCCAATTTTTCATCAAGATGAATTCTCACCACCACTAATGGCGCGAGCAGCAGCAGGAAAAATAAGATTTCCATAAAAAAGGGCCACAATCTGCGGCCCTTGAAGGAAAAACGGTAGAAATCAGGCGGAAGGCGCGATCAATTGGTCGAAAGTTGCGAGCAAACGCCGTAGCTCGCGGCTTTGTTCCGGGCGGTCGACGAACACCGTCTCGGCCATCACCAGAATGCCCGAGGCGTTGGGCAACGGGTGCCCGTGCTCGAGGATCAGCTTCATGCGCGGCAGGAATATCCACTGCAACCACTGTTCGAAGGCCATGCGGTCCACCGCGAACGGTTCCACGCTGGCCAACGCCTCGGCACTGGGGGTGGCGTCGCTCCACCAGCCCTGGACCTTGAGCTCCTGCTCGATCAACAGCAGCTGGTCGGCAATATCGAGAATGCGCTGCTCCATCACAGGTTGACCCGCGCCTTCTGCCGCGCCAGGGCGGCACCTGCGCTGTCACCCTGTTTTTCACGGGCCTGGGCGATGGTGTTCCACAGCTGGGCCTGCAGGTCTGGGCGACCGTTGGCGTAGGTCAGGGCACGGCGCGCCAGTTGCTCGGACTGCGCGGCATCGCCCTGGGACAGGCGCACCTGGGCCAGGCGGAACAGCACCTGCGGCTCACGCGGGGCAATGCGCTGGGCACGCTCCAGGCTCGACGCGGCACCGTTGAAGTCGCCGCTGCCCTGCTGCTGCTGGGCAGTGGTGAGCAAGGCCAGCACCGGGCCGTCGAGCTGCTCGTCGGCCGACAAGCCACCACTGGACGCGTTGCCACGCGGAATACCGGTCGGGGCGCTGGTCACCGGCGCCGGGTTGCTCATCGAGGCGATGTCGAACGGTTCGTCGGCAATCGGGTTGGGGTTGGTCGTGATCGGCCCACTGCTGACCGGGCCCGGGGTGATCGGACCGGTGCTGATCGGTGCGGGGCCCGTGCCTGCCGGGAACGACTGGATCGGCGCCCCGCCTGTCCCTTGCGGGATCATCACGGTGACGCCGGAGTCTTCCGGCAATGACTGGGCCTGGCTGCTGCCGCCGCTGGTCGGATAAGCCGACGTGCGGTTGGCCGAGACGCGCTCGCTGTTGGAGACCCGGGTGCTCGAATCGACCACCGGAATATTGCCACGCGGGACGCTGGTACAGCCGTGCAGAACGGTCACTGCCGCCACGGCAGGAATCCACCACTTGTTCACTTCACACCCTCTTCAGAAGCTCGCGCTCAATTCATCCAGCCCTTGACCCAGTCCATCACCTCTTCGGCCGGGTTCTGCTCGCCGCCACAGGCGGCGCCTGCGGGCGGTTCACTGCCACGAATATACGGCATCTGCACCGCTCCCGGACAGCTGCCGTCGGAACCCTGGCCGCTGTAAGGGTCGATCCAGGCCTGCACCACGTTGTCCGGCTGCGGCATGTCCAGCGGCAGCGGGTCGGCCTTCTTCATGAAGCTGGTCCACACCTGCAGCGCGCCGGTGGCTCCGGTGAACGGCGTCTTGCCGTTGTCGTCGCGGCCCAGCCAGACCACCGCCAGCAGGTCCTGGCTGAAGCCGGAGAACCAGCTGTCGCGCGAGTCGTTGCTGGTCCCGGTCTTGCCGGCCAGGGTCAGCGAACTCGGCAGCACGCTGTATACCGAGCGCCCGGTACCTTCGCGCATCACCCGCTGCATGGCGTTCTGCACCAGGTAGATCGAGCCTGGGTCGAAGGTCTGCTGGATTTGGAACGGGTAGCGCTTGAGCGGCTCGCCTTCGGCGGTGAGCACGCTGCGGATACCGCGCATCGGCGTGTTGAAGCCGCCGTTGGCGATGGTCTGGTACATGGTCGCAACCTGCATCGGCGACATGCCGCCGGCGCCCAGCAGCATCGACGGGAACGCCGGCCAATCGACCTGCACGCCCAGCCGACCGATGGTCTTGATCACGTTGGGCACGCCCACTTCAAGGCCCAGCTTGGCGGTGGACAGGTTGTAGGAGTTGGCCAGGCCCTGGTACAGGTAGATGGTGCCATGGGGGCGGCGGTCGTAGTTCTGCGGCCGCCATACCTGGCCATCGGCGCCCTTGACCGAGAACGGCTCGTCCTGCACCCAGCTGGTGAGGGTGAACTTGCTCGGTTGCTCCAGCGCGGTCAGGTAGACCGCCGGCTTGACCAGCGAACCGATCGGCCGCACCGCGTCGATGGCACGGTTGAAACCGGCGAAGCCCGACTGGCGGCTGCCGATCAGCGCCTGCACCTCACCGGTTTCCGGGTTGGTGACGACCATCGCCGACTCGACTTCGTCGGCGCCCTTGCGCCCGGCCAGGCGTTTGAAGGTCTCGCTCATGGCGGTTTCGGCCTTCATCTGCAGGATCGGGTCGAAACTGGTGAAAATGCGCAGGCCTTCTTCGGTAAGGTCTTCGTCGCGGTAGTCCTGGCGCAGCTGACGCTTGACCAGGTCGAGGAAGGCCGGGAACGAACTGTCGGCCAGGCTGCCACGCTTGGTCACGCCCAGGGGCATCTTCTTCGCCGCGTCGACCACGTCCTGAGTGGCCACGCCTTGCTCGGCGAGCAGGTCGAGCACCAGGTTGCGCCGTTGCAGGGCGCGCTCGGGGTGGCGGCGCGGGTTGTAGTAGGACGGGCCCTTGACCATGCCCACCAGCAGGGCGATCTGGTGCAGCTTGAGCTCCTGCAGCGGCTGGCTGAAGAAGAACTGGCTGGCCAGACCGAAGCCGTGCACGGCGCGCTGGCCGTCCTGTCCGATGAACACTTCGTTCAGGTAGGCCTCGAGGATCTCGTGCTTGTCATAGTGCACTTCCAGGATCAGCGACATCATCGCTTCGGTCAGCTTGCGACTGAGACTGCGCTCGTTGGTGAGGAAGAAGTTTTTCACCAACTGCTGGGTCAGGGTACTGCCGCCCTGGCGCATGGCGCCGGACGAGGTGTTCACCCAGACGGCCCGGGCGATGGACTTGGGCGACACGCCGAAGTGGCTGTAGAAGTCGCGGTCCTCGGTGGCGATCAGGGTTTCCACCAGATACGGCGGCACCTGATCGATCTTGATCAGGATGCGGTCTTCGAGGTTCTTCGGGTAGATGCCGCCAATCATCAGCGGCTCAAGGCGCACCACGTCGAGCTTGCCGCCGTTGGCACCACTGAGGCCCGCGACATAATCGCCGGAGAAGCGCACGCGCACGAACTGCGCCGGCTCCATGCCCTCGTAGAACTGGAAGCCACGGGTATTGAGGTCGACGGTATTGCCGTTGACCGACGCCGCCCCCGGGCCGTTGGCCGCGCTTTCCCGACGGTAGCCGAGGGCATCGAGCTCGGTGAGGAAGTCGTTGCGGCTCAGCTTCTGGCCGACGAACAGCTCCAACGGCCGGGCATACACCTTGGCCGGGATGGTCCAGCGCTTGCCGGAGAACTTCTCCTGGACAGTGGCGTCGAGGTAGACCGCGAAGCCGGCGATCAGTACCAGGCCGACCAGGCTGAGCTTGAGCGCCCAGCCCAGCCAGGCACGGGCACGGCCGGTCGGGCGTTTTTTAGGAGTGCGGGAATTTCGGGTACGAGTCATGGCGGCGGATTATACGCACTTTGGAAAAGGGAGGCAGACGCCCCTCGGCGGTTTGCAGGGACGGCACCATTGACCATAATGTTCGATTCGAATTCCCTGACCCCTGAAGGATGATCCGTGAGCCAAGCCCTGATCAGCGCGCTACAGAACCCCGCCCTCTATCCGCACCCTGTCGCGGGCTTCGAGCTCATCGAGACGCATATCTCCTGGGTCCTGCTTACCGGCGAGTTTGCCTACAAGATCAAGAAACCGATGAACTTCGGCTTCCTCGACTTCACCGGCCTCGACCAGCGCGGGCATTTTTGTAACGAAGAGCTGCGCCTGAACCAGCGCCTGACCGAAGGTCTGTACCTGGAAGTGCTGCCGATCACCGGTAGCGTCGAAGCGCCGCAGATTGGCGGCGAAGGCCCGGCGATCGAGTACGCGCTGAAGATGCGCCAGTTCCCCCAGGGCCAGATGCTCAGCACCCTGCAGGCCAACGGCGAGCTGAACGCCGGCCATATCGACCAGATGGCCCGGCAGATCGCCGAGTTCCACCTGCAGGCGCCCAAGGTGCCGGTCGAACACCCCCTGGGCACCCCGGACGCGGTGATGGCACCGGTGGAGCAGAACTTCGAACAGATCCGCCCGTTCCTCAGCGACAAGGCCGACCTGCAGCAACTGGACGCACTGCAAGCCTGGGCCCAGGACAGCTTCAAGCGCCTGCACGGCCTGCTCGAAGCGCGCAAGGCCAATGGCTTCATCCGCGAATGCCACGGTGACATCCACCTGGGCAACGCCACCCTGATCGACGGCCAGGTGGTGATCTTCGACTGCATCGAGTTCAACGAGCCCTTCCGCCTGACCGACGTCTACGCCGACGTCGGCTTCCTGGCCATGGACCTCGAGGACCGCGGCCTGAAGTGCCTGTCGCGGCGCTTCATCAGCCAGTACCTGGAGCTGACCGGCGACTACCAGGGCCTGGAACTGCTGAACTTCTACAAGGCCTACCGCGCCCTGGTGCGGGCCAAGGTCGCGCTGTTCAGCATGCCGGCCGAAGCCGATGGCGTGCAGCGCGCCACCACCCTGCGCACCTACCGCAACTATGCCAACCTGGCCGAGAGCTACAGCGCCATCCCTTCGCGCCTGCTGGCCATCACCCAGGGCGTCTCGGCGGTGGGCAAGAGCCACGTGGCGATGCGCCTGGTCGAGGCGCTCGGCGCAGTGCGCGTGCGCTCGGACGTCGAGCGCAAGCGCCTGTTCGGCAAGCAATCGGCGGCCGATGCCGGTCATCTGGAAGCCGGCATCTACGACAAGCAGGCCAGCGTTGCCACCTACCAGCGCCTGCACGAGCTGGCAGCGATCATCCTGCACGCCGGGTTCCCGGTGGTGCTCGACGCCACCTACCTCAAGCATGAACAGCGCAAGGCAGCGGCCGAGGTCGCCAGCGAAACCGGCGTGCCGTTCCTGATCCTCGACTGCCAAGCCCCGGACGCGGTGATCGCCAGCTGGCTGGCGCAACGCCAGGCCGAGGCCGTCGACCCGTCGGACGCCACCCTGGAGGTGGTCAAGGCGCAACAGGCCAGCCGCGATCCGCTGGATGCCGAGGAACTGGCGCAAAGCACCCGCGTAGACACCCAGGACGCCAACAACATGAACAAGGTGATCGAGCAGATTCGCCAACGCCTGCCCGGCCTCTGACCCGCCAGGCGTGAAGCAGTCGACAGTTCACGCCTGAAGTCCGGCGCCCCTCCAGTGATGGCATTACAATATCATCACATCCCACGGAGGAGGCGCCGCCATGAATCAACCCCGTCAGCTGGACAACGTACTGTTTGCGATGATCCGCGACGAGAAGATCGCGGCGTTCAACCGCGAGAAGCCCACCGACTCGCTCATCGACTTTCGCGGCGGTGATTTCCGTGGCCTGGACCTGCGCGACCTGGATGTGCGTGGCATCGACTTCACCGATGCCTACTTCCGCGCCGCCGACCTGCGTGGGCTGGACCTGCGGGAAAATGGCCTGGAAGGGGCGAGCCTGGCGCATGCGCAAATCTCCGGGACGTATTTCCCGGCCGAGCTGAGTGCCGACGAGATCCTGATGTCGGTGAAGTTCGGGACGCGGATGCGCTATCGCAGCCCACGCCACGGGTAAGCGTCTGGCCTGCACAAGGCTGTGGCCACGAGCCTTGCGGGAACGGATACACGTGGGAGCGGGCTTGCCCCGCGATAGCATCAGCCCCTGCGATCGCCGTCGCGAGGCCAGCCCGCTCCCACGTTTGCCCGCTCCCGTTCAGCCAGAACGCTACATCCCGTCGGCCCCGATGGCAAAAGGCCGCGTAATCCACAACCCCCGCTACACTCCTCATTGACCTGCTCGCGATTTATCCCCACGACCCGTTCAGCCATCGCCAGGAGGCTCGATGAACGATGAATTGCAGCATCTGAAAAACCTTGGCAAGACCTCCGCGCAATGGCTGCATGCTGTCGGCATCCACAGTGCATCGGACCTGCGCCGGCTTGGCGCGGTGGGTGCCTATCAGGCCGTGAGAACGCGAGGGTTCCGGGCTTCGAAGGTGTTGTTGTATGCCATCGAGGGCGCCCTGCTGGACATGCACTGGAATGACCTGCCGGTCGAACGCAAGCAAGCGTTGAACCAGCAGCTCGATGCCAAATGCCCAGCCCAATCACAGAAGAACGAAAAATAATTCTGCAAAAGCATTGACTACGAAATGAGAATCGTTATGATTATCACAACTGGTCGCGAGACCGGTTGGGTAACCTGAATGCTCCCTGGTTCGGACGCTCAGATTATCTCCTCATCAGGCTAATCACGGTTATTGACCCGGCTTTTTGCCGGGTCTTTTTTTGCCTGCGATTCAGTGGCCCTTGCGCAGTTGGGCGCAGTAGTCCTGTTCCGGTGTCGCCGGTGTGTACCAGACGAAGTCAGCCATGGCCGGCTCGACCGTTTCCCCCACTTCCGCCAGCAACAGCACCCTGTCTTCAGGCTTGGCGTCGAGGTCGGCCAGGTGCAGCGGCACGCCGAGATCCTTGCGCGCATGGTAGCTGCCGGTAAGCAGCAATGCCGGTTGCGGCGCGGCCAGCAGCCGCTCGGCGATACGTCGGTCGCGCTGCTGCTGCACCGCCAGCATCGCTGGCAGCTGGCTTTCCGGCAGCAGGTTGCAATGCCCGGCACGCACCTGCGCCAGCAGCGCCTGCACCACTACCGGCGCATTGGAGCGCTCGCCAGGTGGTTTCGCTGGCTGGCGATAGGCCTGGCGGACCTCATCGGGCGACAGGTTCGCCGCCAGTAGCGGGTATGGCTGGCCCAGGGCCTCGCGCACGATCGGCCCGTACAGCGCCCAATCCCAGCCGGGCTGCCAGGCGAGCGCCTTCGGTAGGTCGGCTGCAGGCGTTACCTTGCCCTTCTGCGCATCGACCAGCGCCTGCTGTTGCGGCTCAAGCATTTCCAACAGCAGGCTGCCCTGCGCGCGCTGGCTCTCCAGGGCGCGCAGCAACCAGAGCTGCAAGCGGTGGTGGTCGGGGTTGTCGTGCTTTTCACCCACCAGCACGCGTGGCGCATCGGCCAGGCGCTGGACCAACTGCCCAGGGCTCAATGCCTGGCCGGTGGACAACTCGATGATCTGCCCCAACTGGACGTTGTCGCGGCCTTCGGCCCCCTGCCAGGCAGGCACGGGTGGCAGGCTCGCCTGGCAACCGCCGAGCGCCAGCGCCAAACAGATGGACAAGCCGGACAGCAAGGGATGGCGCATGGCGAATGGCTCCTAGCGAGTGATGATCAGCGGATGGCCGCGCTCCGGGTGAGGTTGCACCAGAACGTCGATGCCGAACACCGCCCGCAGCGCCGTCGGAGTCAGCACTTGTTGCGGTGTGCCCAGTGCATGGCTGCGGCCCTGCTCCAGCAAGAGAATATGGTCACAGTAGCGCGCCGCCAGGTTCAGGTCATGCAGGATCACCAGCACCGACGCGCCTCGGTCGGCGAAACTGCGTACCGCCTGCAGCGTGGTGTGCTGATGCAGCGGGTCCAGCGCAGAAGTGGGTTCATCCAGCAACAGCGTGGTGCCGGGCTCGCCCGGCCACAGCTGGGCCAGCACCCGCGCCAGGTGCACGCGCTGGCGCTCCCCCCCGGACAGCGCCAGGTAGCTGCGCTCGACCAGGTGCTGAGCATCCGCCGCCGCCAGCGCCGCCTCGACGATTTCCCGGTCGCGCTGACGGCCGCTGGCATGGGGCAGGCGGCCGAGGCCGACCACTTCCGCGACACTGAAGGCAAAGCCAAGGCTGGACGCCTGCGGCAGTACCGCCAGGCGCCGGGCCCGCGCCTGGCCCGACCAGGCGTCCAGTCCGCGCCCATCGAGCTGCACGCGCCCGGCGCTGGGCGCCAGTTCGCCACACAGGGCGCCGAGCAGGCTACTCTTGCCGGCGCCATTGGGCCCGAGCACACCCAGCACCTGCCCTGGCCGCAACGTGAGGTTGATGTCGTGCAGCACCTGGCTGCCACCGCGCTTGAGGGACAGCCCTTGGACGTCGAGCATCAGTTGCGCACCTTCACCAGCAGGAACAGGAAGAATGGCGCCCCGATAAAGGCGGTGACGATGCCGATCGGCAACTCCGCCGGGGCCAGGGCCAGGCGTGCGACCAGGTCGGCGAACAGCAGCAAGGTACCGCCCGCCAGCAACGAGGCCGGCAGCAGCACCCGATGATCCGGCCCCGCCACCAGCCGCACCAGGTGCGGCACCACCAGGCCGATGAAGCCGATCAGGCCGGCCGCGGCAACCGCCGCCCCCACGCCGAGCGCGGTGCAGAACACCAGCTCGCGCTTGAGCTTTTCGACCTCGATACCCAGGTGCCGGGCCTCCGACTCCCCCAACAGCAACGCGTTGAGCGCCTGTGCCCGGCGCGGCAGCCACAAGGCCACGGCTGCCGCCACCAGCAGCAAGGGCCACAGTCGCTCGTAGCTGGCGCCGTTGAGGCTGCCCAGGTTCCAGAAGGTCAGGGTGCGCAGGGTGGCGTCGTCGGCCAGGTAAGTGAACAGGCCCACCGCCGAGCCGCCCAGCGCGGTCATCGCGATACCGGCCAGGAGCATGGTCGCCACGTTGGTCTGGCCGTCGCGGCGCCCCAGGCGATAGACCATCGCTGTCACGCCCAGGCCGCCGACGAAGGCACACAACGACAATAGATAAGGCGCGAACCAGTCAGCAATGCCGCCCAGCCAACTGCCGCCGACGATCGCCACCGCGGCCCCCAGGGCGGCGCCGCTGGCGACACCGACCAGCCCCGGATCGGCCAGCGGGTTGCGGAACAACCCCTGCATCGCCACGCCGGACAATGCCAGCACCGCGCCGACCGCCAGCCCCAGCAGGGTTCGCGGCAGGCGGATCTGGCCGAGGATCATCTCGGCCTGCTCCAGGCCCTCGCCACTGACCGGCAACCCGACCAGGCGCAGGCCGGCGCGCAGGGTATCGAACAGCGGCAGGCTGACCGGCCCCAGCGCCAGCGACAACCACACCGCCAGCAGGCACAGCAAGGCCAGGGTAATGAACAACGTACGTGGTCGAACCCGCGGCATCATGGATTGAGGCTGGCCTTGGCGGCGGGATAGAAGCTGGCGGCCAGCTCATGCAGGGTGGCCGGCAGGCGCGGGCCGAGGCCGCCGACCAGCAACGTCGGATCGAGCGACAGCAGGCGCTTGTCGCGCACCGCGCGGGACGTCGCCAGGGCCGGGTTTTCCTTGATCAGTGCCTGCAAGGCCTTTTCACCGCTGAGGGCACGGTCAGAGAACACCACCACGTCCGGATTCAGCGCGGCGAGGGCTTCCACCGAGAAGTTCTTGTAGCCCTGGTGATCGGCAAGATTGCGCCCTCCCGCCTGACGCAGCACCCAGTCCCCGGCAGTGCCCTGCCCGGCGATCATCGGCTTGGCGCCGGCATGCCCGACCAGCAGCAACACCCCAGGCGCCTTCTGCCCGGCCTGGGCCTGCTCGACCTGTTTGTGCAACGCCTCCAGTTGCTGGCGGTAATCGGCAGCCAACGTCTCGGCTTTGCGTTCGTCGCCAAGCAATGCCCCCAGGTGCTTGAGGTTCTCGTCAACCGCGCCCACTTCGGCCTTGCTGGAGAACAGCTCGACCCGCACCCCGGCGTTGCGGATCTGCGCCAGCACCGGCGGTGGCCCCATTTCCTCGGTGCCCACCAGCACGTCAGGGCGCAGGCTGAGGATGCCTTCGGCCGACAACTGGCGCTGGTAACCGATGCTGGGCAGCGCCTTGAGCGACTCGGGATGCTGACTGGTGGTGTCGACGCCGACCAGACGCTGCTCACCGCCCAGGGCGCTGATCCACTCGCTCAAGGCACCGCCGGCGCTCACCCAGCGCTGTGGCAGCTCGGCGGCCATGGTGTGGGTAGATAGGGCAAGACCGGCGCACAGGGCAATCAAGGCAGCGGGACGGCGCATCATCGGATTCCTTTGCAGAGGGCGGGCAGCACACCTTGTGGCGGGCGGCACAAGTGCGCACCATAGACAGCCTGGCGCGACGAATGCGGGCAATTTGATAATTATTCGCATTGAAGCGTCAAGCCATCCCTTTGTCACACGGCTTAACCGGAAGACTCCGCTGCGATGCATTTTCTCTGCGCCTCCAACGACCTCGCCGAGGGCCACAGCCGCGCCTTCAGCGTAGCCGGCATAGCGCTGTTCGGCGTGCGCCGCCAGGGCACGGTCCACCTCTATCGCAACCGCTGCCCGCACCGGGGCATCCCGCTGAACTGGGCGGCGGACAGCTTTCTCGATGACAGCGCGAGCCTGATCCAGTGCGCCCATCACGGGGCCCAGTTCCTGATAGAAAGCGGCGAATGCATTACTGGCCCCTGCGCGGGCGAATGGCTGGAAGCCCTGGACTGCCGGGAAGACAGCCAGGGCATCTGGCTTACGGATTGAGCAATACCGGCAGTGGCCGGTCGATGACCAGTTGTTGGGCATCCAGGCGCGTGCCATAAGCCAACACCTCGACCCCTTCCGCCACCGCGGCGCGCAGTGCCTGGGCGTAGGCGGCGTCGATCTCCTGAGCCGGGCGCACGGCCTCGATGCCGGTCAGGTTCACGCAATACAGCTGCACCGCACGGATGCCCTGGCGTGCCAGGGCGGCCAGCTCGCGCAAGTGTTTGGCCCCACGCTGGGTGACGGCGTCGGGGAACGCCGCCACGGCGGTATCGGGGTAACCGAGGGTCACGCTCTTGACCTCGACGTAGGCCTTGTCGCCATTGGCGAACTCCAGGTAGAAGTCGATACGGCTACGTTCCTCGCCATACGCCACTTCACGCTTGAGCGTGGTGAACCCGGCAAGCTCCGTGATCACCCCGGCCCGCAGCGCTTCCTCCACCACCGCATTGGCGCGCCCGGTGTTGACACAGGCCAGCCGTCCCTGGGGCGTTTCGCTGATCTCCCAGGTACCGGGCAGCTTGCGCTTGGGATCGTTGGAGCGGCTGAACCAGACCTGCCCGCCCTCGCGCATGCAATTGAGCATGGAGCCAGTGTTGGGGCAGTGAATGGTCAACTGCTCGCCAGTTGCCAGCTCGATGTCGGCCAGGAAGCGTTTATAGCGGCGTAGCAGTCGCGCCTGTTCCAGTTGCGGAAACAGCATCCGTCAGCCCTGCCAGCTTTTCAGGCCACGGGCGATGCGCTGCACCGCCTCCTCCAGACGTGGCAGGTTCTGGGTGTAGGCAAAGCGCACGTGGTGGCCGGCCTGGTAACGACCGAAGTCCAGCCCCGGGGTGAATGCCAGGTGCTCGGTTTCGAGGAAGTGCCGGCAGAATGCGAAGGCATCGCCGCCGAACGCGCTGATATCGGCATACAGATAGAAGGCGCCTTGCGGCTCCACCGCGATACCGAAGCCCAACTCACGCAATGCCGGCAACAGGTAGTCGCGGCGGCGGGCGAACTCGGCGCGGCGCTCCTCGAGGATTGCCAGGGTTTGCGGCTCGAAGCAGGCCAGCGCGGCATGCTGGGCCATGCTCGGAGCACTGATGTAGAGGTTCTGCGCCAGCTTTTCCAGGTCCGCTACCGCCGACGGCGGCGCCACTAGCCAGCCCAGGCGCCAGCCGGTCATGCCGAAATATTTGGAAAAACTGTTCAGGACGAAAGCCTCATCGTCGACTTCCAGCACGCTCGGCGCATCCATGCCGTAGGTGAGGCCGTGGTAGATCTCGTCCACCACCAGATGCCCATGGCGCTCGCGGGTGGCCTTGGAAAGGCTGGCCAGCTCGTCGCGGTCGAGCACCGTGCCGGTCGGGTTGGCCGGCGACGCCACCAGGGCACCGACCGTGTCTTTGTCCCAGTGACGCTCGACCAGATCGGCGGTCAGCTGGTAATTGACCTCCGGCCCCACCGGCACCAGCTGCGCGCCGCCTTCGACCAGGCGCAGGAAGTGACGGTTGCACGGGTAGCCCGGGTCGGCCAGCAGCCAGTGCTTGCCCGGATCGACCAGCAGGCTGCTGGCCAGCAGCAGCGCGCCGGAACCGCCCGGGGTGATGAGCACGCGCTCCGGGTCGAGGTCCACACCATAGCGTTGGCCATAGAACCCGGCGATTGCCTCACGCAGTTGCGGCAAGCCGCGGGCAGCGGTGTAACGGGTGTGCCCGGCGGCCAAGGCAGCCTGGCCCGCGGCGACGATGGGCGCGGCGGTGGTGAAGTCCGGCTCGCCGATCTCGAGGTGGATCACGTCGTGGCCCGCAGCCTGCAACTCGTTGGCACGCGCCAGCAGGGCCATCACGTGGAAGGGTTCGATGGCGCGACTGCGCGCACTGTGTGGCTGAGCCATGGGCCTTCTCTCAATTGGGTCTAAACTGGTGATTCTACCTGTGCGCCGCAGCGAACGTGCCGCCCGTCCTGCTGTCAATAGCAGGCATAGGACGGGGTAGCGCACCCCGGATCTATCTGGTAAGTTCGGCGGCTCGCAGTCGCAGGGCCGGCGGGTGCCGGCGATGGAAGCAAGCCTGCGCATTGGATCAGATGAGTGAGAGGCGGTCTATTCATGTCCACCGTAGAAAAGCAAAAATCCGGTCAGACCATGTACGGTGTCGAGCCCTATAAAGAGACCAAGGGCGAAGAGTACATGGGCGAGCCCATGAAGAAGCACTTCACCAAGCTTCTCAATGCTTGGAAAGGCGAGCTCATGCAGAGTGTCGATCGCACTGTAGACCACATGAAGGACGAAGCTGCCAACTTCCCAGACCCGGCTGACCGTGCCAGCCAGGAAGAAGAGTTCGCCCTGGAACTGCGCAACCGCGATCGTGAGCGCAAGCTGATCAAGAAGATCGACAAGACCCTGCAGAAGATTCAGGACGAAGAGTACGGCTGGTGCGACTCCTGTGGCATCGAGATCGGCCTGCGCCGCCTAGAAGCCCGCCCGACCGCCGACCTGTGCTTCGACTGCAAGGAAATTGCCGAGAAGAAGGAAAAGACTGTCGGTAAAGGCTGATTCCAGAACCTCGCAGACGGGGCGTACTGGTTGTGGAGGCGGGCTTGCCCGCTCCTGCAATCGGTACGCCCCGTCTTCATTTATATAGCTGTGCAATCCATGAACGACTCCCGCTACATCGGCCGCTTCGCCCCCACCCCCAGCGGCTTTCTGCACTTCGGCTCGCTGGTAGCCGCCCTCGCCTCCTGGCTCGACGCCCGCGCGGTCGATGGCCGCTGGTTACTGCGTATGGAAGACACCGACCCGCCTCGGGAAATGCCCGGGGCACGCGATGCGATCCTGCAGACCTTGGAGCGCTACGGCCTGGAGTGGGACGGCGAAGTGGTGTTCCAGAGCCAGCGCCACGAGGCCTACGCCGCCGTGGTCGACCGTTTGTTCAGCATGGGCCTGGCCTATGCCTGCACCTGTTCGCGCAAGCAACTGGAAGGGTACGACGGTATCTACCCAGGCTTTTGCCGTAATGCCGGGCATCCCCGGCAAGACGCGGCCATTCGCCTGCGCGTACCGGAACTGATCTACCGCTTCACGGATCGCGTCCAGGGTAGCTTCGAACAGCACCTGGGGCGCGAGGTGGGCGACTTCGTCATCCAGCGCCGTGACGGGCTCTATGCCTACCAGTTGGCGGTGGTACTGGACGATGCGTGGCAGGGCGTTACCGACATCGTGCGCGGCGCCGACCTGCTGGACAACACGCCCCGCCAGTTGTACCTGCAGGAGCTGCTGGGGTTCTCGCAGCCGCGTTACCTGCACATTCCATTGATCGTGCAGCCCGACGGGCACAAGTTGGGCAAGTCGTATCGCTCGCCGCCACTTGAGGCGGACCAGGCGACGCCGTTGCTGCTGCGAGCATTGCGGGCATTGGGGCAGCAGACCGATCCGGCACTGGCGGGGGCCAGCCCGGCCGAGGTGCTGGCGGTGGCGCGCCAGCAGTGGCGGCCGGAGCACATTGCGCGGCAGATGACGGTGCCCGAGGCTGATTTGCGCTGAGGCAGTAGCGGCCCTATCGCGGGGCAAGCCCGCTCCCACGAAGAGCACACTGGCCTCGCGATAGAGCCAGAACACGTGAAACCAGCCTCAAAAGCCCAACAAATTCAAACCCTTGGCTAACAGCCCCGATTCCCGCTAGCATCGCCCCAGCCATTTGCGCCAATAATAAGTCCAAACCGCAGCGCCCAACCCATCGAGGCCAGCATGTACATCTATCGTTTGGTCCTGCTTCTGGTGGTGGGGATCTACCTGTTCTCCCCCGCCATCATGGACTGGTGGATCGAGCCGACCGGTGCCTGGTACCGTCCCTACCTGCTCTGGCTGATCCTCATCGTCGTCACCTTCATCCTGCAGAGCCAACGAGATGCCGATGAGCTTTAGCCTGACCCAGATGATCCTGATCAGCGCCGCCTACCTGCTGGTGCTGTTCAGCGTGGCCTGGATCAGCGAGCGCGGGCTGATCCCGCGGGCGATCATTCGCCACCCCCTGACCTACACCTTGTCGCTGGGCGTCTACGCCAGTGCCTGGGCCTTCTATGGCTCGGTCGGCCTGGCCTATCAATATGGCTATGGCTTTCTTGCCTGTTACCTGGGGGTGTCCGGGGCCTTCCTGCTGGCCCCGGTGCTGCTCTATCCGATCCTCAAGATCACCCGCACCTACCAGCTCTCCTCGCTGGCCGACCTGCTGGCGTTTCGCTTCCGCAGCACCTGGGCCGGTGCGCTGACCACCATCTTCATGCTGATCGGCGTGCTGCCCTTGCTGGCCCTGCAGATCCAGGCCGTGGCCGACTCGATCAGCATCCTCACCGGCGAGCCGGTCAAGGCGCGGGTGGCGTTTGCCTTCTGCGTGCTGATCATCCTGTTCACCATCTTCTTCGGCTCACGCCATATCGCCACCCGCGAAAAGCACGAAGGCCTGGTGTTCGCCATCGCCTTCGAATCGGTGATCAAGCTGCTGGCGCTGGGCGGTATCGGCCTTTATGCGCTGTACGGCGTGTTCGGTGGCCCGCATGGGCTGGAGGTCTGGCTGCTGCAGAACCAGACCGCCCTCGCCGCCCTGCACACCCCGCTGCAGGAAGGCCCCTGGCGCACCCTGCTGCTGGTGTTCTTCGCCTCGGCCATCGTCATGCCGCACATGTACCACATGGCCTTCACCGAGAACTTGAGCCCGCGCTCGCTGGTCAGCGCCAGCTGGGGCCTGCCGCTGTTCCTGCTGCTGATGAGCCTGGCCGTGCCGCTGGTGCTGTGGGCCGGCCTGCGCCTGGGCGCCAGCACCAACCCCGAGTACTTCACCCTGGGCCTGGGCATCGCCGCCAACAACGAAGCGCTGGCGCTACTGGCCTATGTCGGTGGGTTGTCGGCCGCCAGCGGGCTGATCATCGTCACCACCCTGGCGCTGTCAGGCATGGCCCTGAACCACCTGGTGCTGCCGCTGTACCAGCCGCCGGCCGAAGGCAATATCTACCGCTGGTTGAAATGGACGCGCCGAGCGCTGATCGTCGCCATCATCACCGCCGGCTTCGTCTTCTACCTGACCCAGAACACCCACCAGAGCCTGGCAAACCTGGGCATCGTTGCCTTCGTCGCCACCCTGCAGTTCCTGCCCGGCGTGCTCTCGGTGCTGTACTGGCCGACCGCCAACCGCCGCGGTTTCATCGCCGGACTGCTGGCCGGCATGCTGGTGTGGATGGTGACCATGCTGCTGCCACTGCTGGGCAACCTGCAGGGCTTCTACATCCCGCTGCTGGACATGATCTACGTGCTGGACGACACCAGCTGGCACATGGCGGCCATCGCTTCACTTGCGGCCAACGTCCTGCTGTTCACCCTGATCTCGCTGTTCACCAACGCCAGCAGCGAGGAGGTCAGCGCCGCCGAGGCCTGCGCGGTGGACAACGTGCGTCGCCCGCAACGCCGCGAGCTGCACGCCGCCTCGCCCCAGGAGTTTGCCACCCAGCTGGCCAAGCCGCTAGGCGCCAAGGCTGCGCAAAAAGAGGTGGAGCAGGCCCTGCGCGACCTCTACCTGCCCTTCGACGAGCGCCGCCCCTATGCCCTGCGGCGCCTGCGCGACCGCATCGAGGCCAACCTGTCCGGCCTGATGGGGCCGAGCGTGGCACAGGACATGGTCGAGACCTTCCTGCCTTACAAGTCCGGCAACGAGAACTACGTCACCGAGGACATCCACTTCATCGAGAGCCGCCTCGAGGACTATCACTCGCGCCTGACCGGCCTTGCCGCCGAACTCGACGCCCTGCGCCGCTATCACCGCCAGACCCTGCAGGAACTGCCCATGGGCGTGTGCTCGCTGGCCAAGGACCAGGAGATCCTGATGTGGAACAAGGCGATGGAGGAGCTCACCGGCATCGCCGCCAAGCATGTGGTCGGCTCGCGCCTGGTGACCATCGCCGAACCCTGGCGCGGCCTGCTGCAAGGCTTCATCAACGTGCCCGACGAACACCTGCACAAGCAGCGCCTGGTCCTCGATGGCCAGCCGCGCTGGCTGAACCTGCACAAGGCGGCCATCGACGAGCCGCTGGCCCCGGGCAACAGCGGCCTGGTGCTGCTGGTCGAGGACCTCACCGAGACCCAGGCGCTGGAGGACAAGCTGGTGCACTCCGAGCGCCTGGCCAGCATCGGCCGCCTCGCCGCGGGCGTGGCCCACGAGATCGGCAACCCGATCACCGGCATCGCCTGCCTTGCGCAGAACCTGCGCGAGGAGCGCGAGGGCGACGGCGAGATCATCGAGCTGTCCAGCCAGATCCTCGAGCAGACCAAGCGCGTGTCGCGCATCGTCCAGTCGCTGATGAGCTTCGCCCACGCCGGCGGCAGCCAGCAGAACAGCGAGGAGCCGGTGTGCCTGGCCGAGGTGGCGCAGGATGCCATTGGTCTGCTGGCGTTGAACCGGCGCAATTTCGAAGTACAGTTCTTCAACCTCTGCGACCCGCAACACTGGGTCGAGGGCGACCCGCAACGCCTGGCCCAGGTGCTGATCAACCTGCTCTCCAACGCCCGCGACGCCTCGCCGCCCGGCAGCGCCGTGCGCGTGCGCAGTGAAATCAACGAGCACACCGTCGACCTGGTGGTCGAGGACGAAGGCAGCGGTATTCCGAAAAGCATCATGGACCGCCTGTTCGAACCTTTCTTCACCACCAAGGACCCGGGCGAAGGAACCGGACTGGGGCTCGCTCTGGTCTATTCCATCGTGGAAGAGCATTATGGGCAAATCACCATCGACAGCCCGGCCGACATCGAGCGCCAACGTGGTACCCGGATCCGCGTGACCCTGCCCCGGCATGTCGTAGCGACGTCCCCTGAAATTCGAGACCGTCGAGAGAATTGAATCAATGCCGCATATTCTGATCGTCGAAGACGAAACCATCATCCGCTCGGCCCTGCGTCGCCTGCTCGAGCGGAACCAGTACCAAGTCAGCGAAGCCGGCTCGGTGCAGGAAGCCCAGGAACGCTTCAGCATTGCCACCTTCGACCTGATCGTCAGTGACCTACGCCTGCCGGGTGCCCCGGGTACCGAGCTGATCAAGCTCGGCCAGGGCACGCCGGTACTGATCATGACCAGCTACGCCAGCCTGCGCTCGGCGGTGGACTCGATGAAAATGGGCGCGGTGGACTACATCGCCAAGCCCTTCGACCACGACGAGATGCTCCAGGCCGTGGCGCGTATCCTGCGCGACCGGGTGAACGCCCCAGCCTCGGCGCCGGCCGGCGAGCCCCGGGCCGCCAACGGCAAGGCCAGCACGGACAAGGCCAGTCCCGCCGCCGCCAACGGCGAGATCGGCATCATCGGCTCCTGCCCGCCGATGCAGGACATGTTCGTGAAGATTCGCAAGGTCGCGCCAACCGACTCCAATGTGCTGATCCAGGGCGAATCCGGTACCGGCAAAGAGCTGGTCGCCCGCGCCCTGCACAACCTCTCGCGCCGGGCAAAGGCACCGATGATCTCGGTGAACTGCGCGGCGATCCCGGAAACCCTCATCGAGTCGGAACTGTTCGGCCACGAGAAGGGCGCCTTCACCGGCGCCAGCGCGGGCCGGGCGGGGCTGGTCGAAGCCGCCGATGGTGGCACCCTGTTCCTCGACGAGATCGGCGAGCTGCCACTGGAAGCACAGGCCCGCCTGCTGCGAGTGCTGCAGGAAGGCGAGATCCGCCGGGTGGGCTCGGTGCAATCACAGAAGGTCGACGTGCGCCTGATCGCGGCCACCCACCGCGACCTGAAGAACCTGGCCAAGGCCGGGCAGTTCCGGGAAGACCTTTACTACCGCCTGCATGTGATCGCCCTGAAATTGCCGGCCCTGCGCGAGCGCGGCAGCGACGTCAACGAGATCGCCAATGCCTTCCTTGCCCGCCAGAGCGCACGGATCGGCCGCGACGACCTGCATTTTTCCCACGATGCCGAGCAAGCCATCCGCCATTACAGCTGGCCGGGCAACGTGCGCGAGCTGGAAAACGCGGTGGAGCGCGCAGTGATTCTCAGCGAAAGCGCGGAAATTTCCGCCGACCTGCTGGGCATCGACATCGAGCTGAGCGACCTGGAAGACGACGACATGCTGGACAACCTGCCGGCGCTGGCCAGCAGCAACAGCGCCAGCCATGAGCCGACCGAGGACCTGTCGCTGGAGGATTACTTCCAGCACTTCGTGCTCGAGCACCAGGACCACATGACCGAAACCGAACTGGCCCGCAAGCTGGGCGTCAGCCGCAAATGCCTGTGGGAACGTCGCCAGCGCCTGGGCATCCCGCGGCGCAAGAGCAACGCCACCAGCGACAACTGATCCAGCCTGGATACATCGCGGGGCAAGCCCGCTCCCACAGCGCGTGGGGGCAGGCTTGCCCCGCGGTCGTTTGGGGGTAACACATCAGTTACCGCAAAAATCTGTTACCTACCCTGCCGGGCGTAACATCCCCCGAGGCGTAAGGTAACGAAATTTCTACATTTGCCCCGCGGCAAAACCTGCCTGAAGCGCTGAAACCCCCGATTTCATTGGGTTTTCAAAAGTTGGCACGGCACCTGCTATATGTCTGGTACAAGAACAATAACAAGCACTGCAACTCAGAATAAGAACAAGACGAAACGGCTCACGCACAATAAAAACAAGACGGCGGAGGCGCAGCTAACTGATTCTTTTGGAGAGGCGTTGTGTTTGGGGCTTGCCCCACGATCAGGCAGAGAACAACAAAAACTGCACTCAAAAGCAGCACCTGAACTGATTGGATCGACAGATCAACATCAACTCGGCGACCAAAGCAATCCGTTTGCTCTTCACCCCCGGTTTGGGGGTCGTCCACAAGCTTCGAGATTTGTGGACAGGGCATTCAACAAAAACAAGAAGCCCGGCAGAAGAACAATAAGAGCACGCAACGACTTGATGGGGAGCTTCGGCTCCCCATGTCGTTTCTCACTTCTGCATCACGCTTGGCACACCGCCTACACCATTCCCCCAGTAAATGCTAGAATCCCCGCCCATCATGCGGCCATTCTCCTATCCTTGGCCGATCATTCCTTCAAACAGTGCATCCCATGCTGAAGAAGCTGTTCCAGTCGTTCCGCCCGCCCGTTCGTGGCCAGCACCACAGGCGCACCACGCCTGAAGTGATCAACAAGAGCCAGCACTCGCTGCAGCGCAGCCAGTTCAGCCGCCATGCCGTGGGCATTGTCGAGCGCCTGCAGGCGGCCGGTTACCAGGCCTACCTGGTCGGTGGCTGCGTGCGCGACCTGCTGCTGGGCATCACGCCCAAGGACTTCGACGTGGCCACCAGCGCCACCCCCGAGCAGATCCGCGCGGAGTTCCGCAACGCCCGTATCATCGGCCGGCGCTTCAAGCTGGTCCACGTGCATTTCGGCCGTGACATCATCGAGGTCGCCACCTTCCGCGCGCCCCACTCCGATGACGACCAGTCCGATAGCCACCGTTCGTCGCACAATGCCAGCGGTCGCATCCTGCGCGACAACGTGTACGGCACTTTGGAAGAAGACGCGCAACGCCGCGACTTCACCATCAACGCCCTGTACTACGACCCGGTCAGCGAGCGCATCCTCGACTACGCCAACGGTGTCCACGACATCCGTAACCGGCTGCTGCGCCTGATCGGCGATCCGACCCACCGTTACCAGGAAGATCCGGTACGCATGCTGCGCGCCGTGCGCTTCGCCGCCAAGCTGGACTTCGGCATCGAGAAGCACACCGTGCAGCCGATCCGCGAGCTGGCGCCGATGCTGCGCGACATCCCACCCGCGCGCCTGTTCGAGGAAAGCCTCAAGCTGTTCCTCAACGGCCAGGGGGCGATCACCTTCGAGATGCTGGTCGACCTGCAACTGTTCGAGCCATTGTTCCCGGCCAGCAGCCATGCCCTGGAAGAACGACCGAGCTACACCCACAGCTTGATCAGCCAGGCATTGGCCAACACCGACCTGCGCGTCAAGCAGGGCAAGCCGGTGACACCCGCCTTCCTGTTCGCCGCGCTGCTCTGGCCAGCCCTGCCAAGCCGCGTACTGTACCTGCAGAGCCAAGGCGTGCCGCCGATCCCGGCCATGAACGGCGCGGCCCACGACCTGATCGCCGAACAGTGCGCACGCATCGCCATCCCCAAGCGCTTCACCCTGCCGATCCGCGAGATCTGGGACATGCAGGAGCGCCTGCCACGGCGCAGCGGCAAGCGCGCCGACATGCTGCTCGACAACCCGCGTTTCCGCGCCGGCTACGACTTCCTGCTGCTGCGTGAAAGCGCCGGCGAGGAAACCGATGGGCTGGGCCAATGGTGGACCGACTACCAGGACGCCAACGACAGCCAGCGCCGCGACATGATCCGCGAACTGGGCAACCGTGACGACGCCGCTGGCGCCGGTGCCGGCCCACGCAAGCGCAAACGCAGTGGCGGCAAGCGCAAGCGTGACGACGAGCAGGCGTGGGACTGAGCATGACCACCCGTGCGTACATCGGCCTGGGCAGCAACCTGGATGAGCCCGCCGAGCAGCTGCGCAGCGCCCTGCAGGCGCTGGACCTGATCGCCGAGACGCGCCTGACGGCGGCCTCGGCGCTCTACACCAGCGATTCGCTGCTGCCGGGCCAGCCACGCTACACCAACGCCGTGGCGGCCATCGACACGGCACTGACACCGCTGGACCTGCTGGACGCCCTGCAGGCCATCGAAAACGGCCAGGGCCGCGTACGCAAGGAGCGCTGGGGCCCACGCACCCTCGACCTGGACATGCTGCTGTTCGGCGACCAGGTCATCGATGCGCCGCGCCTGAAAGTGCCGCACTACCACATGCACGCCCGCCCCTTCGTGCTGTACCCGCTCGCCGAGCTGGTGCCCGCCAGCTTCCGCCTTGCCGACGGCCGCCCCCTCGCGCAACTGCTCGAGGACTGCCCGTTCGTCGGCCTGGAACGCCTGTAAATCGGGCGTTTCAGACGGCGGTAACGCCAGTAACACCCACGCCGTAACAATGCGGTAACACGGCTGGTTGACTTCCCCCACCTCGCTCACGACTATAGGCGTCCCGCGGCGCTACTGTGCCGCAATCACCCATTTAGGCTCGGACGGATCTGTGCCCGAACATCACGACCGATGATGTGCCGCTCCGGAAGATGAATACACGCGTTGTACGCAGTTGTTGTTCACAGCGCCTGAACGAGGACTCCCCTACATGCCTGAAGTAACCCTGACCACCCTGCACGGCCTGAAGGCCAAGGGTGAAAAAATCACCATGCTGACCTGCTACGACGCGACCTTCGCCAAGGCAGCCAGCCAGGCCGGCGTGGAAGTGCTGCTGGTGGGCGACTCCCTGGGCATGGTCCTGCAGGGCCATGACAGCACCCTGCCCGTCACCAACCGTGACATGGCCTACCACACCGCCTGCGTCAAACGCGGCAACGATGGGGCGTTGATCCTCGCCGACCTGCCGTTCATGGCCCACGCCACACCCGAGCAGGCTTTCGCCAACGCCGCCGAACTGATGCGCGCCGGCGCCCACATGCTCAAGATCGAAGGCGCCGCCTGGCTGGGCGAGACCATCCGCCTGCTGGCCGAACGCGGCGTGCCGGTGTGCGCGCACATGGGCCTGACCCCGCAGACGGTCAACGTGCTGGGCGGCTACAAGGTCCAGGGGCGCCAGGAAGCCCAGGCACGGCAGATGCGCGCCGACGCCATCGCCCTGGAACAGTCCGGCGCGGCCATGCTGTTGCTCGAGTGCGTACCCAGCGAGCTGGCCGCGGAAATCTCCCAGGCCGTGAGCATTCCGGTGATCGGCATCGGTGCCGGCAGTGCCACTGATGGCCAGGTGCTGGTGCTGCACGACATGCTCGGGCTGTCGCTGAGCGGCCGCGTGCCGAAGTTCGTGAAGAACTTCATGGCCGGCCAGCCGGACATCCAGAGTGCCCTGGCCGCCTATGTCCGCGCGGTCAAGGAAGTCAGCTTCCCCGGCAGCGAACATGGGTTCAGCGCATGAATACCGTCAAGACCGTCCGTGAGCTGCGCGCCGCCGTGGCCCGCGCCCGTGGCGAGGGCAAGCGCATCGCCTTCGTGCCGACCATGGGCAACCTGCACAGCGGCCACGCCGCCCTGGTGACCAAGGCCGCACAGCGCGCCGACTTCGTGGTTGCCAGCATCTTCGTCAACCCGTTGCAGTTCGGCGCCGGCGAAGACCTGGACAAGTACCCGCGCACCCTCGCCGCCGACCAGGAGAAACTGCTCCAGGCCGGCTGCCACCTGCTGTTCGCCCCGACCGTCGAGGAGATGTACCCCGATGGCATGACCGTGCAGACCCGCGTCAGCGTGCCGCAACTGTCCGAAGGGCTGTGCGGCGCCAGCCGTCCTGGCCACTTCGAAGGCGTGGCGACCGTGGTCAGCAAGCTGTTCAACATGGTCCAGCCGGACCTGGCCGTGTTCGGCGAGAAGGATTTCCAGCAACTGGCGGTGATCCGCGCCATGGTCCGCGACTTGAACATGCCGATCCAGATCATCGGCGAGCCGACTGTGCGCGCCGAGGATGGTCTGGCGCTGTCATCGCGCAATGGCTACCTGACAACAGAACAGCGTGCCGCCGCCCCGGCGCTGTACCGTGTGCTGAGCGCCATGGCCGACGCCTTGCGCCGCGGCCAGCGCGACTACGCGGCGCTGATCGCCGAGGGCCAGGCGCAACTCGAAGCCGCCGGGTTCCGTAAGGATTACCTGGAAGTACGCCACGCCGTCACCCTGCGCCCGGCGCAGGTCGATGACCGTGACCTGGTGGTGATCGCCGCAGCTTACCTGGGCAACACCCGGCTGATCGACAATCTCTATCTGCACCTCGAAGAGCAGACCGCCTGAGCTCGACGCGTGGGAGCGGCTCAACGTCGCCCCACGCGTGCCCTGGGTATCAGGTCAGTGACAATTTTTAATCCGCGCCGCCCGCCTCCCCCCATTCCCGCCTTGGCGCCAATGCCTATAATGTCCAGCTTGCAACCGGCAATGACTGCCGCTGTCCAAGCCTGACCATGCAACAAGGAAACCACCCGCAATGGCGTATTACCGTACCCCCCACGATGTGACGGCGCTGCCCGCCTGGCAGGCGCTCCAGCAACACCGCGACGCCATGCAGGGCTTCAGCATGCGCGAAGCCTTCGCCGCCGACGGCAAGCGCTTCGACCAGTTCTCCTTGAGCAGCTGCGGCCTGTTTCTCGACTACTCGAAGAACCTGATCACCGAGCAGACCCGAGACCTGCTGGTCAACCTGGCCAAGGAAGTCGACCTGGAAGCAGCCATCAAGTCGATGTTCAGCGGCGAGATCATCAACGCCTCCGAAGGCCGCCCGGTGCTGCACACCGCCCTGCGCCGCCCGGTCGGCGACAAGCTCAGCGTGAACGGCGTCAACGTGATGCCTGAAGTGCACAAGGTGCTCAACCAGATCACCGAACTGGTCGGGCGCATCCACGACGGCCTATGGCGCGGCTACAGCGAGAAGCCGATCACCGACGTGGTCAACATCGGCATCGGCGGCTCGTTCCTTGGCCCCGAGCTGGTCTCCGAGGCTCTGCTGCCCTACGCCCAGCGCGGCGTGCGCTGCCACTACCTGGCAAACATCGACGGTAGCGAGTTCCATGAACTGTCGGCCAACCTGCGCGCCGAGACCACCCTGTTCATCGTGTCGTCGAAGTCGTTCAACACCCTCGAAACCCTGAAGAACGCCATGGCCGCGCGTACCTGGTACCTGGCCCAGGGCGGATCGGAAGCCGAGCTGTACCGCCACTTCATCGCCGTGTCGAGCAACAAGGCCGCGGCCGTGGCCTTCGGCATCCGCGAAGAGAACATCTTCCCGATGTGGGACTGGGTGGGCGGGCGTTACTCGCTGTGGTCGGCCATCGGCCTGCCGATCGCCCTGGCCATCGGCACCGCCAACTTCAAGGAGCTGCTGTCCGGCGCCTACACCATGGACCAGCACTTCCAGACCGCGCCGTTCGAGAAGAACATGCCGGTGCTGCTGGCCTTGCTGGGCGTGTGGTACGGCAACTTCTGGGGCGCCCGCAGCCACGCGATCCTGCCGTACGACCACTACCTGCGCAACATCACCAAGCACCTGCAGCAGCTGGACATGGAGTCCAACGGCAAGAGCGTGCTGACCGATGGCACGCCGGTGCAGACCGAAACCGGCCCGGTGATCTGGGGCGGCGTCGGCTGCAACGGCCAGCACGCCTACCACCAGCTGCTGCACCAGGGCACCCAGCTGATCCCGGCCGACTTCATCGTGCCGGTGGTGAGCTTCAACCCGGTGGCCGACCATCACCAGTGGCTGTACGCCAACTGCCTGTCGCAGAGCCAGGCGCTGATGCTCGGCAAGACCCGCGAGGAAGCCGAGGCCGAACTGCGCGCCAAGGGCCTGAACCAGGACGACATCGCCAAGCTGGCGCCGCACAAGGTGATCCCGGGCAACCGCCCGAGCAACACCTTGGTGGTCGAGCGCATCAGCCCGCGCCGCCTTGGCGCGCTGGTGGCAATGTACGAACACAAGGTGTTCGTGCAGAGCGTGGTCTGGGGCATCAACGCCTTCGACCAGTGGGGCGTGGAGCTGGGCAAGGAACTGGGCAAGGGCGTGTACCAGCGCCTGGTCGGCGCCCAGGAAGACAGCGCCGAGGATGGCTCGACCCAGGGCCTGATCAACTACTTCCGCGGCCGTCACCGCGGCTGATCGACCTGTAGCTGTCAATTGCGGGGCAAATCGCATCGGTGCGCCGATGCGGCTTGCCCCGCGATGCTTTCCGCCCGGGAACACCCCCACCTTCTACACTGTCCATCGAATAGCCGTTGCAGTCCCTCGCCCCTAACAAGAGCAGGACCACCCGCCATGTTCGATATCCGCGACTATCCCGAGGCCTTGGCCGTCAGCCAGGCCGCCACACTCTCCGACGCCGACTACCGCCGCCTCTATCGCCAGTCGGTGGACAACCCCGACACCTTCTGGGCCGAGCAGGCCAAGCGCCTGGACTGGATCAAGCCCTGGTCGAGCGTGCAGCAATGCGACCTGAAGACCGGCGCGGCGCGCTGGTTCGACGGCGCCCAGCTGAATGTCAGCCATAACTGCATCGATCGCCACCTGGCCAAGCGCGGCGAACAGACCGCCCTGCTCTGGGAGGGCGACGATCCCAAGGACAACAAGGCCATCAGCTACCGCGAGCTGCACCGCCAGGTGTGCCGGCTGGCCAATGCCCTGAAAGCCCGGGGTGTGAAGAAAGGCGATCGGGTATGCATCTACATGCCGATGATCCCCGAGGCCGCCTACGCGATGCTCGCCTGCACCCGCATCGGCGCCATTCACTCGGTGGTGTTTGGCGGCTTCTCCCCCGATGCCCTGCGCGACCGCATCCTCGACGCCGATTGCCGCACCGTGATCACTGCCGACGAAGGGGTGCGCGGCGGCAAGCGCATACCGCTCAAGCAGAATGTCGACAAGGCGCTGGCCAGCTGCCCGGCCGTCAGCAGCGTGCTCGTGGTCAAGCGCACCGGCGGTGACGTCGGCTGGAGCGAAGGCCGTGACCTCTGGTACCACGAGGCAACGGCAAAGGCCGACGACGACTGTCCGCCCGAACCGATGAGCGCCGAGGACCCGCTGTTCATCCTCTACACCTCCGGCAGCACCGGCAAGCCCAAGGGCGTGCTGCACAGCACCGCCGGTTACCTGCTGCAGGCCACGATGACCTTCAAGGTGGTGTTCGACTACCGCGACGGCGAGGTGTTCTGGTGCACCGCCGACGTCGGCTGGGTCACCGGCCACAGCTATATCGTCTATGGCCCGCTGGCCAACGGCGCGATCTCGCTGATGTTCGAGGGCGTGCCCAACTACCCCGACACCTCGCGTTTCTGGCAGGTGGTGGACAAGCACCAGGTGAACATCTTCTACACCGCGCCCACCGCGTTGCGGGCCCTGATGCGTGAAGGCTCCGGCCCGCTGCAGGGCACCTCGCGCCAGAGCCTGCGCCTGCTCGGCAGCGTCGGCGAGCCGATAAACCCGGAGGCCTGGGAATGGTACTTCGAGGCGGTCGGGCAGAAACGCTGCCCCATCGTCGACACCTGGTGGCAGACCGAGACCGGCGGCATCATGCTCACGCCCCTTCCCGGCACACAGAGGCTCAAGCCCGGTTGCGCCACCCAACCGATGTTCGGCGTGCAGCCGGTGCTGCTGGATGAAAAAGGCAAGCTCATCGAGGGGCCAGGCGCCGGCCTGCTGGCGATCAAGGCCAGCTGGCCCGGACAGATCCGCAGCGTCTACGGCGATCACCAGCGCATGGTCGACACCTACTTCAAGCCCATGCCCGGCTATTACTTCACCGGCGACGGCGCCCGCCGCGACGCCGATGGCGACTACTGGATCACCGGGCGCATCGACGATGTGATCAATGTCTCCGGCCACCGTATCGGTACCGCCGAGGTGGAGAGTGCGCTGGTACTGCACGACAGCGTCGCCGAAGCGGCGGTGGTCGGTTATCCCCATGACCTCAAGGGCCAGGGCGTCTATGCCTTCGTCACCCCCATGAACGGCATAGAACCGGATGATGCGCTCAAGGCCGAACTGCTGGCCCTGGTCAGCAAGGAAATCGGCAGCTTCGCCAAGCCCGAGCTGATCCAGTGGGCGCCCGCTCTGCCCAAGACCCGTTCGGGCAAGATCATGCGGCGCATCCTGCGCAAGATCGCCTGCAACGAACTGGACAACCTGGGGGATACATCCACCCTCGCCGACCCCAGCGTAGTCCAGGGGCTGATAGATAAACGTCTCAACCAGTAGAACCCTCGGGGGCGGCCACCGCCGCCCCGATCATCGTTTACCGCATTGACATATCGGTAAATCCCGATATTATCGCGCCATGGAACTGCTCGACATATTCAAGGCACTCTCGAACCGTACCCGTCTCGAGATCCTCAAAGGCCTGAAAGACCCGGTGAAACACTTTCCTCCCCAGGACGAAGGTGACGTTCATACGGTGGGCGTCTGTGTGAGCAGCATCCAGGAAGGCGTGGGGCTATCGCAGTCGACGGTATCCGACTACCTGGCCACCCTGCAGCGCGCAGGCCTGGTCGAAGTCCGGCGCATTGGCCAGTGGACCTATTACAAGCGTAACGAAGCCGCCATCAGCGCGCTCGCCGAGCTGATCGGGAGTGAGTTGTAGGTTTTTACTTTTACCTCTATATATCGACTTTTCCCGATATCCCGTTTTACCGAACTCAAGGAGGCAACAACTGCGGCATCTGGCAGGTGCCGAGGCATAGAACAGCATCTTCATTCCACTTTATACATCGATATTTCTCGATATCCCTTTTTAACGAAGCGAGGAAACACCATGAAAGCGTTGATACTGGATTCCTTTGGCGGCACGGACGCATTCGCCTATCGCGATGTCGCCAAACCGGTGCCGCAGGCCGGACAGGTACTGGTCCGGGTGCATGCCACCTCCATCAACCCGCTGGATTACCAGGTCCGGCGTGGCGACTACCCCGACCTGGTGCCTCTCCCTGCCATTACCGGGCACGACGTGTCCGGCGTCGTCGAAGCCGTCGGGCCGGGTGTGACCGCGTTCAGGCCGGGCGACGAGGCTTGGTACACACCGCAGATCTTCGACGGGGCGGGCAGCTATGCCGAGTACCACGTCGCCGCCGAAGGCATCATCGGCCTGAAGCCGCCTTCGCTAAGCCACCTGGAGGCAGCCAGCCTGAGCCTGGTCGGCGGCACGGCCTGGGAGGCCCTGGTAGTGCGTGCGGCGCTCAGGGTGGGCGAGCGCATCCTGATTCACGGCGGCGCAGGTGGTGTCGGCCACGTGGCGATCCAGCTGGCCAAGGCCATGGGCGCCAGGGTGTTCACCACCGTGCGCGAGGCCAACGCCGAATTCGTGCGGCAAATGGGCGCGGACGTGGTCATCGATTATGAGCATCAGGATTATGTCGAGGTCGTCCTGCGGGAAACCGGGGGCCAAGGTGTCGACGTGGTCTTCGACACCATTGGTGGCGATACCCTGGCACGCAGCCCAGACGTCCTGGCGCAACTGGGGCGCGTGGTGTCGATCGTGGACATCGCGCAACCGCAGAACCTGATCCAGGCCTGGGGCCGCAACGCGAGTTACCACTTCGTCTTCACCCGGCAACACCGCGGCAAGCTCGACGAGTTGAGCGCGCTGGTCGAGCGCGGGCAACTGAAGCCACACGTGGGCGCCGTCTACCCCCTCGCTGAGGTTCCCCTCGCCCATGCCCGGCTGCAAAGCGCCAACAATGGCCTGCAAGGGAAGATCGCCATTGCGGTCGCGCCCATGGCCGATCTCGCCAGCGTTTGAGGCGCCTGCCACCCTTCTCGACTTCAAGGACCGCCATGATCTACGAAATCGCCCTGCTTCCCGTACGCCCAACCCACGTCGACGACTTCCGGCACGCGTTCGCCGAGGTCGCCCCTTTGCTCAGCCGAGCCAAGGGTCACGTCAGCCATATGCTCGCGCAAGGGGTCGAGAGCCCCCATCAATTCAACCTGATCGTGCAATGGCAAACACTCGAGGACCACGCGCCGGGTTTCGAGGCCAGTGAAGACCATCAGGTCTTCATGGCCCGGCTGACACCATATTTTTCCGAGGAGCCCACGGTTTATCATGTACAGGGCGGCGCGTTCGAAACGCACGCGCCCACCAGCCCGGGCAGTGCCCGACTGGACGACAATCGCCCAACCTCATAGAAGGCCGCCATGGCGGCCAGCACAGGTCACCATGGAAGCCTTGCGTCGCCGCATCGAAACCCAAGTCATGAGCCTCACCGGGCTGGCCCTAGGCCAGCTCGACCTGGAATCGCCCAAGGGCGATCCCGGCCTGTTTGGCCCACAGAGCATCAGCTGGCAGGTGCATGGCGACTTTCCCAGCATGCTGGTGGGCGGCATCAGCGCGCTGATGCTGCAACTGCTGCATCCGCTGGCCCTGGCCGGGGTCTGGGACCATTCGAACTTTCGCCAGGACCTGCTCGGCCGCCTGCGGCGCACCAGCCAGTTCATCTCCGGCACCACCTTCGGTTCGACCCGTGATGCCGAGTGGCTGATCGACAAGGTCCGCACCATCCACCTCAAGGTGGTCGGCACCGCCGCCGATGGCCGCCCCTACGCCGCCAGCGACCCCGACCTGCTGACCTGGGTGCATGTGGCTGAAGTCAGCAGCTTCCTCGCCGCCCACCTGCGCTACCGCAATCCTGGCCTGGCGCGTAGCGCGCAGGACGCCTACTACAACGAGATAGCCCTGATCGCCGAGCGCCTGGGCGCGCGCGACGTGCCCCGCTCCTGTGCCGAGGTGGATGCCTACCTGCAGCGCATGCGCCCGCAGTTGCGGTGCGATGCGCGCAGCCTCGAGGTGGTCGATATCCTGCTCAAGGCCCCGGCCCCCAGCCGTCTGGCCGAACCAGTAGGCAAGCTGATGCTCAAGGCCGGCATCGACCTGTTGCCGGACTGGGCCAGCGCAATGCTCGGCCTGCACCAGGGCGCGGTAGAGCGGCACATGATCCGCCTGGGCCTGAGCAACACCGCGCCAGTGCTGCGCTGGGCCATGCGCAATGGCTCGGCCCAGCGCGCCAGGCGGCGCATGGGCGTCGAATGAGGTATTTTGGTCCGTTCATCGGAACCGATTTAACGTGCCATACTCCAAGCACTCCAGCCTGATACAGACGAAGCGACACATGCCCAAAGGATTGACCCGCGCCCTCGGCGCACTCGTGGCCCTCGTGGCCCTGTACAGCCTGCTCGGCTTTTTCATTCTCCCCGGCATCGCCCTGCGCATCGCCAACCAGCAATTGGCGCAGTACGCCACGGTGCCGGCACACCTGCAGCGCATCGAGCTCAATCCGTTCAGCCTCGAGCTGACCCTGTGGGGCCTGCAGATCGGCGAGCCCGGCAAGGAGCAGGTCGGCTTCGAACGTCTCTACGCCAACCTGTCCCTCGACAGCTTATGGACCAAGGCCGTGCGCCTGGACGCGGTGGAGCTGGACAAGCCGCGCACCGAGCTGCTGTTCGCCAAGGACGGCAGCCTCAACCTGGCCCAGCTGTTCAAGCTCCCGCCCAGCGAGCCCAAGGCCGAGGAACCGCCAAGCGACCCGTTCCCGCTGCGCATCGCCAGCATCAAGCTGAGCGAGGGCTACCTGCACTTCCAGGACCTGCGCCCGAGCGAGCCGATCGAGTTTCTCTACGACTCGATGAACCTGGAACTGAAGAACCTCAGCACCCTCCCCGACGACAACGCCGACATGACCCTGGTGGCCAACGGCCCGGCGGGTGGGCGCATCGACTGGACCGGCACGCTCAGCCTGACGCCGATCGCTTCCGAGGGCACGCTGAAAGTCACCGACGGCAAGATGAAGCTCTTCTGGCCTTACGTGCGCGACGCCGTGCCGCTGGTGCTGGAAGACGGCATGGTCAGTCTCGACACCCACTACAAGCTCAACCTTTCCAAGGAAACCGAACTGCTGCTGGACAACACTTCGGTGCGGGTCGCGCCCTTCGCCATCAAGGCCCCGGATGGTCGCCCACTGGCGCGCCTGGCCAGCCTGGAGGTGAGTGAAACCTCCATCGACCTGGCCAAGCAACTGGTAACCATCGGCAAGATCCGCAGCGACAAGCTGGAAACCTGGGCAGCCCTGGAGAAGGACGGCCAGCTCGACTGGCAGAAGCTGTTCGCCAACCAGCCGGCCAAGGCCACGCCAAAGGAAAAGGCCGAGCCCGCCGCCGCCGAGCCAACCCCGGAAGAACAGGCTGCCAAAGAGCCGAGCAAGCCCTGGCAGGTCCTGCTCAAGGACGTGCAGGCGCGCAACTACATGGTCCACCTGGCAGACCGTAGCCAGAAAGAGCCCGTGGCCCTGGATGTCGGCCCGCTCAACCTCGACCTGCAGAATTTCGACAGCCTCAACCAGTCGCCCTTCACCCTCAAGCTCGACACTGGCGTGGGCAAGCAGGGCAAGCTGCAGGCCGCAGGCCAGGTCAACCTGGCACCGGTCTCGGCCAAGCTCGACGTCGCCACCCGCGATATCGACCTGCGGGTGGCGCAGGCCTACATCAGCCCGTTCATCCGCCTGGAGCTGCGCAGCGGCATGCTTTCCAGCGACCTCAAGGTCGATCTGAAGAGTACCGAGCCACTGGCCTTCAGCATTACCGGCAAGGCCCAGGCCAACCAGTTGCATACACTGGACACCATCAAGAACCGCGACTTCGTCAAATGGCAGCAGGTCAACGTCGATGGCCTGTCGTATGTGCACGGCGACGCCCTGTCCATCGACAAGGTGACACTGCTGCAACCCTACGCACGCTTTATCATCAACGAAGACCGCACCACCAACGTCGACGACCTGCTGATCCCGCAACCCGCCGACAAGCCTGCCACGGCCCCGAGCAAGCCCGCCGCTGCCGGTAGCGGCAAGGAACTGGGCATCCGCATCGGCCAGATCATCATCAATGACGGCTCGGCCAACTTCGCCGACCTGACCCTGACACCTAACTTCGCCACCGCGGTACAGCAGCTCAACGGCCAGATCGGCACCATCGACAACCGCAAGCCGCTCCCGGCCAAGGTCGACATCAAGGGCAAGGTGGACCGTTACGCGCCTGTGACCATCAAGGGCGCGCTCAACCCGTTCAACCCACTGGCCAGCCTCGACATCGCCACCAGCTTCAAGCGTGTCGAGCTGACAACCCTGACGCCCTACTCCGGCAAGTTCGCCGGTATGCGCATCCGCAAAGGCAGGTTGAACCTCGATCTGCATTACCTGATCACCAACGGCCAGCTCAAGGCCGAGAACAAGGTGGTGATCGAGCAACTGCAGCTGGGCGAGAAGGTCGACAGCCCGGATGCCGTGGACCTGCCGATCCGCCTGGCGGTGGCCTTGCTCAAGGATACCGAAGGCAGGATTTCCATCGAGCTACCGGTGTCGGGCGACCTCAACAACCCACAGTTCAGCGTGATGCCGATCGTCTGGCAGACCCTGCGCAACCTGGTGCTGCGCGCGGCGCAGGCGCCGTTCAAGCTGCTTGGCGGGCTGGTCGCCGGTGGCGGCGCGGAAGATCTGGGCAATGTCTCGTTCGCGCCGGGCTCCAGCGACCTCACCCCCGACGTGCAAACATCCCTGGACAAGCTCGCCTCGGCCCTCAAGGAACGCCCCGAGCTGCGCCTGGAAATCGAAGGCACGGCGGCCCAGAGCAGTGACGGCCCGTTGATCGCCCAGCAGCGCCTGGAGCGTGAATACCAGGCCACCTGGTACAAAATCCTCCAGCGTCGGGGCGACAAGGTGCCGGCCAATGCTTCGTTGCTGGTGGTGGACGATAGCGACAAGCCGGCGATGCTCGAGGGCATCTACCGTACCCGCCTGAAACAGCAGCCCCCGGCTGAATGGCAGGACCTGGGCCGTGACGAGCGCAGCGCCAAGCTGCGCGAGGCGGTGATCAAGTCCTGGGCGGAAAGCGCCGTGTTGCTGCGCAACCTGGGCCAGGAGCGGGCCAGCAGCATCAAGGACTACCTGGTGGACAAGGGCCAGCTGGAAGATGACCGGGTGTACTTCATCGACACCAACCTCGGCCAGGCCGAGAGCGATGGCCGCGTGGTGACACCGATGCACCTGGATGCCGAGTAACCCTCGACCGAGTCGCCCTCATCGCCGGCAAGCCGGCTCCCACAGATGCAGCACCGGACCTCTGTGGGAGCCGGCTTGCCGGCGATGAGGCCAGCGCAGGCGATAGATACGGTCAGGCCAGCCGCTGCCCCGATACCGCCGGGTGATACAGCGGCTGCACCTTGTTCCCCGCCGGGTCCAGCAAATGGAAGCTGCGCGCACCATCGCCGTGATTGAACGGGCGATCCAGCAGCGTCACGCCATGGGCCTTGAAGTACTGATACCAGGCCTCCAACTCTTCCACGCTGTCGACGATGAACCCATAGTGATCCAGGGTCTGCAGCCCGTTGGCCGCACCTGCGCCGCGCCCGAGCGACAGGTTGTCGTTGCCGCAGGTGAGGTAGACCAGGTCTTCGTTGGCACGGTTGAGCACTTCCATGCCCAGCACATCCACGTAGAAGCGCTCGCACTCCTCCAGGTTGGGGACCAGCAGGGCGATGTGCCGCAAGCCATTGAGACGGCCTGGGCGGGCAGGTAGATCGGACATGAGCGCGGCTCCTTTTTTGTATACAATTCATAATAGAATTTAAAACAAAAGGAACGTCATGTGTACTGCCTATTTATCAAGACGCGGGTGAAACCCGGTACCGCCGATGCCTTCCTGGCAGCCATCAATGCCAACGCCGCAGCGTCGGTCGCCACCGAGCCGGGTTGCCTGGTATTCGATGTCTCGCAGGATCGGGAGAATGCCGATGTCATCTACCTGTACGAGATCTACCAGGACGATGAAGCGTACGAGGCGCATACCCGGACCGCGCATTTTCGCGACAGCCGCCCCTTGGTGGAGCCGCTGATCGAAGAGCAAGTGTGTTTCGAGAGCGATGTGATCGCCCGGAACCCGGTGAACTGAAGCCGCTTTCCTGAATGCCAATAGAAAAGCCCCGGCGAATGCCGGGGCTTTTGCTTGAAGGGGTGGCCAAATCCTTTTGGCCGACGGGACAATCCTTATTCGGCTTTCAGGCCATCAGCCGAGACGGCCTGTACGCCCTTGATCTTCTTGGCGATGGCAACCGCCATTTCCTTCTGCGCATCGGTAATGGCCACGTCCGAGGACAGGGACACTACGCCTTTGTTGGTTTCAACCTTGATGTCACTGCCCGGCACGCCTTTCTCGGTCATCAGGTCAGCCTTCACCTTGGTGGTGATCCAGGTGTCGGAAGTGGCTTCCTTGGCTTTGGTCACCTCACCGGCCGCAAGCGTCATCGGGGCCTGGGTGGACTGGGCAGCAAAAGCTGCGTTAGCCATGGTCAGGGTCAGAGCGGTAGCAGTAGCGGCAGCAATGGCGAACTTCTTCATGTGAGTCACTCCTGTTTTTTCGAAAGGTCTGCGCCTTGGTTCCTGGCGTCAGGTAGTAAGGTAGTTGCAGGGGCTGTGCCAGTTTTTGCACGCCCTATAAAACCTTTAAAATCAATTGGTTAAACAAATCAATCAGAAGTTAGTACCGTGCATTTTGCAATCCCGGGAAAAAAGCCACGTGCAAGATGCATGCTCTCAACTATTTTGCGGCAGGCATAAAAAAAGGACCCCGAAGGGTCCTCCTTTCAGCCTCGAAAGGCTTAGACGCCCGATGCCTTGGCAGCGGCAACGTCCTTGATCGACAGCTTGATACGGCCGCGGTTGTCCACGTCCAGTACCAGTACTTCGACTTCCTGGCCTTCTTTCAGCACGTCGGTGACCTTCTCGACGCGAGCATCGCTCAGCATGGAGATGTGCACCAGGCCGTCCTTGCCCGGCAGGATGTTGACGAAGGCACCGAAGTCGACGATGCGCTCGACCTTGCCGACGTAGATCTTGCCGATCTCGGCTTCGGCGGTGATGCCCAGGATGCGCTGCTTGGCAGCGTCCGCGGCTTCCTTGGTTTCACCGAAGATCTTGATCGAGCCGTCGTCTTCGATGTCGATCGAAGCCTTGGTCTCTTCGCAGATGGCGCGAATGGTGGCGCCGCCTTTGCCGATGACGTCACGGATCTTGTCGGTGTCGATCTTCATCGCGATCATGGTCGGCGCGTTGGCCGACAGCTCGGTACGCGACTCGCCGATGATCTGGTTCATCTGGCCGAGGATGTTCAGGCGCGCTTCCAGGGCCTGGCCCAGGGCGATTTCCATGATCTCTTCGGTGATGCCGTTGATCTTGATGTCCATCTGCAGCGCGGTGACGCCTTTGGCGGTACCGGCTACCTTGAAGTCCATGTCGCCGAGGTGGTCTTCGTCACCCAGGATGTCGGTCAGTACGGCGAACTTCTCGCCTTCCTTGACCAGGCCCATGGCGATACCGGCAACCGGCGCCTTCATCGGTACGCCCGCGTCCATCAGCGCCAGGGAGGCACCGCAGACCGAAGCCATGGAGCTGGAGCCGTTCGACTCGGTGATTTCCGATACCACGCGGATGGTGTACGGGAACACGTCGGCGGCCGGCAGCATGGCCTGCACCGAACGACGGGCCAGGCGGCCGTGGCCGATTTCACGACGGCCAGCACCGCCCATGCGACCACATTCACCTACCGAGAACGGCGGGAAGTTGTAGTGCAGCATGAAGGGGTCTTTCTTCTCGCCTTCGAGGGTGTCCAGCAGCTGGGCGTCACGGGCGGTACCCAGGGTCGCGACGACCAGGGCCTGGGTTTCGCCACGGGTGAACAGGGCCGAACCGTGGGTCTTCGGCAGAACGCCGACTTCGATGTTCAGCGGGCGCACGGTCTTGGTGTCGCGACCGTCGATACGTGGCTTGCCGTTGACGATGTTTTCGCGAACGGTGCGGTATTCGATCTCGCCGAAGATGTCTTTCACTTCGCCAGCCGACGGCTGGCCTTCTTCACCGGAGAACTTGGCGATCGCCTGATCGCGCAGCTCGCCCAGGCGCGCGTAGCGGTCGGCCTTGACGGTGATGGTGTAGCCCTGCGACACCGCTTCGCCGAACTCGGCGCGGATGGCGTTGAACAGCTCGGTGTTGGCAACGGCAGGTTTCCAGTCCCAGGTCGGCTTGGCGGCTTCGGCGGCCAGCTCTTTGACAGCCTTGATCACAGCCTGGAATTCGTCGTGGGCGAACAGTACGGCGCCCAGCATCTGGTCTTCGGTCAGCTCTTTGGCTTCCGATTCAACCATCAGTACGGCCGACTCGGTACCGGCAACGACCATGTCCAGGCTCGAGGCGGCCTGCTGCTCGTAGGTCGGGTTCAGCAGGTAGCCGGTGCTTTCGTGGAAGGCAACGCGGGCGGCGCCGATCGGGCCTTCGAACGGAATGCCCGAGATGGCCAGGGCAGCCGAGGTACCGATCATCGCAGCGATGTCCGGATCGGTCTTCTTGCTGGTGGAAACCACGGTGCAGACAACCTGCACTTCGTTCATGAAACCTTCAGGGAACAGCGGGCGGATCGGGCGGTCGATCAGGCGCGAAGTCAGGGTTTCTTTTTCGGATGGGCGGCCTTCACGCTTGAAGAAACCACCTGGGATCTTGCCAGCGGCGTAGGTCTTTTCCTGGTAGTGCACGGACAGCGGGAAGAAGCCCTTGCTCGGATCGGCATGCTTGGCACCGACCACGGTCACCAGCACGGTGACATCGTTGTCGACGGTGACCAGCACGGCGCCGGTGGCCTGACGGGCAATGCGGCCCGTTTCGAGGGTAACGGTCGATTGACCGAACTGGAATTGCTTGATTACCGGGTTCACGGTTTCCTACCTTTTTCAGTGGCTCTTGGGGGAACTGGTTCTTGCGAATTCTTGGGCAGAACGGGGAATCGGCCCCATTGACCGTCCAGATACAACACGAGGCTGGGAGCCTGGCGCCGGGCGGATAAACCGCTCGGCACACCAGGCTGCCAACCTCGCAGATCGCGCGGCGTGTCCGACGGCGACGCTGGCAGGCAGCGTTGCCGAAGAATGCGACACACCATGCAACACCACTGGCCAGGCCGCTATTAGCGACGCAGGCCCAGGCGACCGATCAGGGCGCTGTAACGAGTGGTGTCTTTACCCTTCAGGTAATCCAGCAGCTTACGACGCTGGTTGACCATACGGATCAGACCACGACGGGAGTGGTGGTCTTTTTCGTTGGCCTTGAAGTGGCCTTGCAGCTTGTTGATGTTGAAGGTCAGCAGGGCAACCTGGACTTCCGGGCTACCGGTGTCGCCGGCGGCTTGCTGATAGTCTGCAACGATCTGAGCTTTTTCTTCGACGCTGAGGGCCATTTGGCTTCTCCTGATAAACGGATCCCGCAAGCGGGGTCCAATAGGCCAGGGACTGGATCCCTGTATTAATAAAAAGAGTAATGACCGTGCCTACTGACAGCCATCCTCGAATCCGCAGGGCAAAGCGTTGACCTCGCCCTGTGGTATCGGTCATTCCGACCGAATCAGTCGACGCGGCGCAATGCGCCCGTCTTCGCTCACCTCACCGATACCGATGAAGCGGGCATTGTGATCCTGTACACGGACCATGCCGAATTGCGGCGCGTCCGGCGCACGTACTGCCTGGCCATGTAGCCAATAGAACGCGCTGTGCTCGGACAATACCACCAATGGCCAGTCCTGCAAGCCGCTGTCCGAGGGCATCAGGAAGCGATCGAGCGCTTCGTTGCCACCTTCGGCGTGAGCCTGTTCCAGCTCTTCGAGCGTGACAGTCTGGGCCAGCTCGAAGGGGCCGGCCTGGGTGCGGCGTAGCTCGGCGACGTAGGCACCACAGCCCAACGCCTCGCCCATATCCTCCACCAGGGTGCGAATATAGGTTCCCTTGCTGCAGCCAACCGACAGGCGTGCCCGGGTGCCTTCGCACTCCAGCAGGTCCAGCCGGCCAATAGTAACAGAACGCGCCTCGCGCTCCACTACCTCTCCTGCGCGCGCCAGTTTGTACAGCGGCTGGCCGTCGCGTTTGAGGGCCGAGTACATCGGCGGCACCTGCTGGATTTCACCGCGAAAACGCGGGATGACCGCTTCGATGTCGGCGCGACCAACGGTCACGTCGCGGGTCTTCAGCACTTCGCCTTCGGCGTCCCCGGTGGTGGTGGTCTGGCCCATCTGCATCACTGTCTCGTAGCCCTTGTCGGAATCGAGCAGGTACTGCGAGAACTTGGTGGCCTCGCCAAAGCACAGCGGCAGCACGCCGGTGGCCAGCGGGTCGAGGCTGCCGGTGTGGCCGGCCTTCTCGGCGTTGAGCAGCCAGCGGACCTTCTGCAGGGCAGCGTTGGAGGTGAACCCCAGCGGCTTGTCGAGCAGGATGATGCCGCTGACGTTGCGGCGGATACGTTTGACCTGGGCCACCGCTTACTCCTTGGTGTCCGGCGCGTCGGCATCCTGGTGCTGGCGGTCTTCGGCCACCGCACGTTCGATCAGCGCCGACAGATGCACACCGCGGCTCACGCTTTCATCGAAGTGGAAATGCAGCTGCGGCACGCTGCGCAGTTGCATCGAGCGCCCCAGGTGCAGACGCAGGAAGCTGGCGGCGCTGTTCAAGGCCTTGAGCGACTGCTTGACGGCGTCCGGGGTTTCTTCGCCCATGACGGTGATGAACACCTTGGCATGGCCGAGGTCACGGCTGACGTCGACGGCGGTGATGGTCACCAGGCCGACACGCGGGTCTTTGACTTCACGGCGGATCAGTTCTGCAAGCTCACGCTGCATCTGATCACCGATACGTTGGGTACGGCTGTATTCTTTTGCCATTCTTGCTACCTGTATCTTAAAGCGGCAAACGCCCGGTCAAGCTCGAAGCCTGACCGGGCGCTACCTTCAGAGGTTCAGGCAACCGCCCTGGGGCGGGGCCTGCACCACGCTCGGCCCTTACAGGGTACGAGCCACCTGGACTTTCTCGAACACTTCGATCTTGTCGCCGACCTTGACGTCGTTGTAGCTCTTGACGCCAATACCGCACTCCATGCCGTTGCGTACTTCGGACGCATCGTCCTTGAAGCGACGCAGCGACTCCAGCTCGCCTTCGAAGATCACCACGTCGTCGCGCAGAACGCGGATCGGACGGTTGCGGTACACGGTACCCTCGATGACCATACAGCCAGCGATGGCGCCGAACTTCGGCGAACGGAACACGTCACGGACTTCGGCGACACCCAGGATGTTCTCGCGAACATCGCTGCCGAGCATGCCGGTCAGGGCTTTCTTGACGTCTTCGATGATGTCGTAGATCACGTTGTAGTAACGCATATCCAGACCTTCCTGCTCGACGATCTTGCGCGCGCCGGCATCGGCACGCACGTTGAAGCCGAACAGTACAGCGTTGGACGCCAGCGCCAGGTTGGCGTCGCTTTCGGTGATACCACCGACGCCGCCACCGATGACGCGAACCTGAACTTCGTCGTTGCCCAGGCCGCCGAGCGAACCTTGCAGCGCCTCGAGGGAACCGCGCACGTCGGTCTTGAGGACGATGTTGAGGGTTTTCTTCTCTTCCTGACCCATGGTCTCGAAGATGTTTTCCAGCTTGCCGGCGTGAGCACGGGCCAGCTTGACCTCACGGAACTTGCCTTGACGGAACAGCGCAACTTCACGCGCTTTCTTCTCGTCGGCAACCACCGACATCTCTTCGCCGGCATCCGGCGTACCGTCCAGGCCGAGGATCTCGACCGGGATCGACGGGCCGGCTTCCTTCACAGGCTTGCCGTTCTCGTCGAGCATGGCACGCACGCGGCCATAGTTGGAGCCGACCAGGACCATGTCGCCCTGACGCAGGGTGCCGTCCTGAACCAGGATGGTCGCCACCGGGCCACGGCCCTTGTCCAGACGCGACTCGACCACGACACCACGACCAGGGGCGGTCGGGGTAGCCTTGAGTTCGAGAATCTCGGCCTGCAACAGGACAGCTTCGAGCAACTCGTCGACGCCGGTACCCATCTTCGCCGAAACCTTGACGAACGGGGTATCACCACCCCACTCCTCGGAGGTCACGCCTTCGACGGACAGCTCGTTACGGATGCGGTCGAGGTCTGCGCCTGGCTTGTCGATCTTGTTCACTGCAACGACCAGCGGTACGCCAGCTGCCTTGGCATGCTGTACGGCTTCGCGGGTCTGTGGCATCACACCGTCGTCCGCCGCCACCACCAGGATGACGATGTCGGTCGCCTTGGCACCACGGGCGCGCATTTGCGTGAACGCAGCGTGGCCAGGGGTGTCGAGGAAGGTGACCATGCCACGGTCGGTTTCGACGTGGTAGGCACCGATGTGCTGGGTGATACCACCGGCCTCGCCAGCAGCAACCTTGGCACGACGGATGTAGTCGAGCAGCGAGGTCTTGCCGTGGTCGACGTGGCCCATGACGGTCACGACCGGCGCACGCGAGGTGGTCTCGCCTTCGAACTTCAGCGATTCGGCCAGGGAGTCTTCCAGGGCAGTGTCGCTGATCAGGGTTACCTTGTGGCCCAGCTCTTCTGCTACCAGCTGAGCGGTTTCCTGGTCGAGCACCTGGTTGATGGTGACCGGAGTCCCCATCTTGAACATGAACTTGACCACTTCAGCGCCCTTGACGGACATCTGGTTGGCCAGATCGGAGACAGTGATGGTCTCGCCGATCGCCACGTCACGGATAACCGGGCCAGTCGGGCTCTGGAAGCCATGCGCATTGCGCTTCTTGCCTTTACCCTTGCCACCGCGACGACGGAAACCATCGCTTTCTTCATCAGTGGTACGCGGCGCGGCGCGCGGAGTCGGAGCCTTTTCCTTCTCCTTGACCTTGACCTTGACCGACATGCGCGGCGCTTCGCCACGGCCGGCGGTAGCTTGGCCACCACCGCGACGATCGTCATCACGGGTGCGGCTTTCGTTACGACGGGTCTCGTCCTTCTTGCGCTCGGCAGCACGCGCAGCGGCGTCTTCGGACACCGGTGCGTTGGCCACTACCGGGGCAGCAGCAGGTTCAGCCTTGGCCACTGGCGCAACGGCCGGAGTTTCAGCGGCCTGACGGCGTGCCTGCTCCTCGTTACGCTGGCGAACTTCGGCTTCAATTTTGTCGCGGGCTGCGTTTTCAGCCGCACGGCGCTCTTCCTGTTCGCGTTTCTGCTCAGCCTGGATCTCTTCCGGGCTGCGCTGCACGAATACCTTCTTCTTGCGTACTTCTACGCTGATGCTTTTGCTACCGGCGACACGCAGAGTGCTGGTGGTCTTGCGCTGCAAGGTAATCTTGCGCGGCTCTTCCGCCTTGCTCTTGTGGCTGCTCTTCAAATGAGTCAGCAGGGTCTGCTTCTCATTGTCGGTCACTACCTGACCGGCGTCGGTGTGCGGCAGACCTGCCTCACGCATCTGCTGCAGCAGGCGCTCTACCGGTGCCTCGACCTCTTGGGCCAGTTCTTTCACCGTGACTTGCGTCATGCACTTCTCTCCTCAGGCCGCGCCTAATTACTCGAACCAGTGGGCTCGGGCGGCCATGATCAACTTGCCGGCACGCTCTTCGTCGATGCCGTCGATGTCGAGCAGGTCGTCGATCGACTGCTCGGCCAGGTCTTCGCGGTTAACCACGCCGCGCACCGCCAGTTCCGCCGCCAGGTCCTTGTCCATGCCCTCAAGGGAGAGCAGGTCTTCGGCCGGATGGGCGTCTGCCAGTTTTTCTTCGGTAGCGATGGCCTTGGTCAACAAACGGTCCTTGGCTCGAGCGCGGAGCTCATTGACGATTTCCTCGTCAAAGCCATCGATGTTGAGCATTTCTTCCAACGGTACGTAGGCAATTTCTTCGAGGCTGGTAAAGCCTTCGTCGACCAGCACTTGTGCCAGCTCCTCGTCGACTTCCAGTTCCTCGACAAAATTACGCAGGATGTCGCCGGTTTCAGCTTGCTGCTTGGCCTGGATGTCCTTCTCGGTCATCACGTTCAGGGTCCATGCGGTCAGCTGGCTGGCCAGGCGGACGTTCTGGCCACCACGGCCAATCGCCTGGGCCAGGTTGTCCTCGGCAACGGCGATATCCATCGCATGGGCGTCCTCGTCAACGATGATCGCGGCAACCTCTGCCGGCGACATGGCGTTGATGACGAACTGCGCCGGGTTCTCGTCCCAGAGGACGATATCCACACGCTCACCACCCAGCTCGCCGGATACGGCCTGGACGCGCGAACCACGCATGCCGATACAGGCACCCTGCGGGTCGATGCGCTTGTCCTTGGAGCGGACGGCGATCTTGGCACGCGAACCCGGATCACGGGAGGCGGCCATGACTTCGATGAGGCCTTCGGCGATTTCCGGCACTTCGATGCGGAACAGCTCGATCAGCATCTGCGGCGCGGTGCGCGACAGGATCAGCTGCGGGCCGCGGTTCTCGGTGCGGATTTCCTTGAGCAGCGCACGCAGGCGCACGCCGACACGGAAGGTCTCACGGGGAATGATGTCTTCGCGCGCCAGCAGCGCCTCGGCGTTGTTGCCCAGGTCGACGATGACGTTGTCGCGGGTGACCTTCTTGACAGTACCGGAGATGATCTCGCCCACGCGCTCGCGGTAGGCATCGACCACCTGGGCGCGTTCGGCCTCGCGGACCTTCTGCACGATGACCTGTTTGGCGGTCTGCGCGGCGATGCGACCGAACTCGATCGACTCGATCTTCTCTTCGATCACGTCACCGATCTTGGCATCCGGGTGCGTGTCCTGGATCTTTTCCAGCCAGGTCTCGATCGCCGGATCGTCCAGGTCGTTTTCATCGACCACGGTCCAGCGGCGGAAGGTCTCGTAGCTACCGGTGTGGCGGTTGATTTCCACACGCAGGTCGACTTCGTCCTCAAAACGTTTTTTGGTTGCAGTGGCCAGGGCCACTTCCAGCGCTTCGAAAATGACGCCTGGCGGTACACCTTTCTCGTTGGATACCGATTCAACAACCAGCAGTACTTCTTTGCTCATCGTACGCCTCGCCTTGCGCAAGCCATTGGCCCCGGAACATCCGCCGGGCCCGGCACGTCTCAGTCAAAACTGGGAATAATATTGGCCTTGTCGATCGAGTCGATCGGCAACAGGAACTCGTGCTGGTCTACCTGCACCACCACATCCTGTTCCTCCACACCGCGGAGAAGGCCCTGGAAGTTACGACGGCCCTCGAAGGGCGTACGCAGCTTGATCTTCACCTGCTCGCCGGCATGCGCTGCAAACTGTTCTAAGGTGAACAGGCGGGCGGTCCATGCCTGGAGAGGACACCTCGAGGGTATATTCAGAGCTGATCGGATCTTCCACATCGAGGATGGCGCTGGCCTGACGGCTGACGGCTTCGCAGTCTTCCACCAGGATGCCGCCTTCCTTGTCGATATAGATACGCAGTACCGAATGCTTGCCTTGGGAGACGTATTCGATCCCCCAGCATTGGTAGCCCAGGCCCTCGACAACCGGGGCCAACAAGGCCTGCAACTGTTCTAGCTTGCTCGACACCTGAACCCCCTCGTGCATGCTGTGCAAATAAAAAATGGGCGAAGCGCCCATCCCTGAAAGCGCCGTTGGACAACGACGCCAAAACTGTTCGGCTAGCAAAAAGCCCCTGAAAAGGGGCTCTGCTGAAGCTGGTTGCGGGGGCTGGATTTGAACCAACGACCTTCGGGTTATGAGCCCGACGAGCTACCAAGCTGCTCCACCCCGCGACAAAGCTGGGGCGAAAGTATAAGACTGAACCCTTTGCTGGGTCAATCCGACCTCCACCTGCAAGAAAGCCCGCTAAAGCGGGCTCTCATGCTTCAATTGGTACCGAGAAGGGGACTCGAACCCCTACACCCTATGGGCACAACCACCTCAAGGTTGCGTGTCTACCAATTCCACCACCTCGGCAATACTACATTTGAAACCCGTTACTGCTGCTCTTTGGCTGGAGGAGGTACATCACCAGAGTTGGTGGTTTCACTCTTCTGCTGCTGGAGCACCGGTACATCATCATTGACTGCCGGCTTTTGCTCTTTGACTTCCAGCACTGCTGGATCTGGCAGACCAGCTTGAGTCAGCTGGTGAGCCTGCTGCTTGGCGAAGTATCCTAACCCAAGTGCAGTCAAAAAGAAAGTGGCGGCAAGTATAGCAGTAACTTTACTCAAAAAGGTAGCGGAACCTTGGCTTCCGAACACAGTATTTGAAGCACCTGCGCCGAAAGATGCACCTGCTTCCGCACCTTTACCCTGCTGCAACAACACCATGACTACCAGTGACAGTGCTGCCAACAGATGAAAAACAACTACGACTGTTTCCAGCATTTTTCAGTTTCCTGCGGCGCGACAAATTGCACCGAATTCGTCTGCATTCAGGGACGCTCCACCAATGAGCCCCCCATCGATATCCGGCATGCCGAACAGTTCGGCCGCATTAGCCGCCTTCACGCTGCCGCCGTAGAGAAGCTGCACCTTGCGGGCAACTTCGGCGTCCTTTTCCGCCAACTGCTTGCGGATGGCTGCATGCACATCCTGCGCTTGCTGGGGCGAGGCCGTCAAACCTGTACCAATGGCCCATACAGGCTCATAGGCAATTACTGCATTGGCAAAAGCGGTGATACCGAACGTGTCGATTACACTGCTTAGTTGACGCCCTACAACTTCGAGCGTCTTGCCTGCCTCACGCTCGGCGAGAGTTTCCCCTACACAGAGCACTGGCGTCAAACCACTTTTCTGTGCGGCTGCAAACTTTTGATTCAGCACTTCGTCACTTTCGCCGATAATCTGGCGACGCTCCGAATGGCCGATCAACACCAACTTGCAACCGACTTCTGACAACTGACTCGGTGCAACTTCACCGGTCAGTGCGCCCTGCTCGGGCTGTACCGCAGAATTCTGTGCTCCAACGATGATCCCCTTGCCTTTCAGCCCATCAACAACTTCATTGATGAACAGGGCCGGTGGAAACACCGCGACTTCGATACCGTCGGGAATGAGCATTTTGCCCAACCCCTGAGTCAGCTCAGCGACGCTGGCGCGGGTACCGTGCATCTTCCAGTTACCAGCTACCATGGGGCGACGCATGCTTTACCTCGTCGGTCAAAGTGGGCGCAGATCTTACCCAACCCGATCTGCGCTGGCAAGCCTCTTTCAGGCACAAACTTCTTCAACGAGTTTGGCCAGGGCTTCGGCATGGCCGCGCACCTGGGTTTCGTCGTCACCCTCTACCATCACCCGCACCAACGGCTCGGTACCCGACTTGCGCAGCAGCACACGGCCGCGACCCGCCATGGCCTCGGTCGCCTTGGCGCTGGCCTCCTTGACCAAAGGGTTTTCCAAGGGATCGCTCTTGCCCGCGGCGAAACGCACGTTGATCAGCACCTGAGGGCATTTGCGCACCGCCTGGCGTGCCTGGGCAAGGTTCTCGCCTCGGCGCTTGAGCGCCATCAGCACCTGCAGCGCGGCGATGATCGCGTCTCCCGTGGTGGTGTGGCTACCGCAGACGACATGCCCGGAATTTTCGCCACCCAGCAGCCATTCGCGCTCGAGCAGCTCGGCCATCACGTAGCGATCACCCACCTTGGCGCGCACGAACGGAATATCAAGCTCCTTGAACGCCAATTCCAGGCCCAGGTTGCTCATCAACGTACCGACCACGCCGCCTTGCAGCTTGCCGCGCTCCTGCAAGTCGCGGCCAATGATGAACAGCAACTCGTCGCCGTCGACGATAGTGCCGGTGTGGTCGACCATCAGCACACGGTCACCGTCGCCGTCGAAGGCGATGCCGATGTCCGCATGCCCGACCAGCACCGCGGCCTGCAGCGACTCGATATGGGTCGAACCACAGCCCTCGTTGATGTTCAGGCCATCTGGCGCTGCGTGCAGTACCGTGACTTCGGCACCGAGCTCACGGAACACGCTCGGCGCGACCTTGTAGGTGGCGCCGTGCGCGCAGTCCACCACGATCTTGAGGCCATCGAAGCTGGTGCTACTGGGCACGCTGCTCTTGCAGAACTCGATATAGCGCCCCGCCGCGTCGTTGATACGCGAAACCTTGCCCAGCTTGCTGGACTCGACAACGGTCATCGGCTGGTCGAGCAGCTCCTCGATCATCAGCTCGACTTCATCCGGCAGCTTGGTACCGGCGCCGGAGAAAAACTTGATGCCGTTGTCATCATGCGGATTGTGCGAGGCGCTGATGACGATACCCGCTTCAGCATGGAAAGTGCGCGTCAGGTAAGCGATGGCAGGCGTCGGCATCGGCCCGAGCAGCATCACATCGGCGCCGGCCGCAGACAGGCCGGCCTCCAGCGCGGACTCGAACATGTAACCCGAGATACGCGTGTCCTTGCCGACCAGCACTCGGCAATTTCCCTGCTTGCGGAAGGCCATGCCCGCCGCCCAGCCGAGTTTCAGCATGAAGTCCGGGGTGATGGGGAATTGGCCAACGCGACCACGGATACCATCGGTACCAAAGTATTTTCTGCTCATAGTGACTCCAATGTTCTTATTCGGCGTTCTGCACGGCCGCGATCATGCGCACCACGTCGACGGTTTCCGCCACGTCATGCACCCGCAGGATGCTCGCACCCTTGGTCATGGCCAATGCCGCCAGCGCCAGGCTACCGTACAGGCGCTCACCAACGGGGCGACCCAGCGCAAGGCCGATCATGCTCTTGCGCGAGACGCCCACCAGAAGCGGCCTCCCGAGGCGATAGAGCGCTTCCATGTGTTTGAAAAGGCTGAGGTTGTGCTCGAGGGTCTTGGCAAAGCCGAACCCCGGGTCGAGGAGGATGCGTTCAGCCCCGATGCCAGCCGCCGCGCAGGCGGCCATACGCTGTTCAAGATAGCGCGTAACATCGGCTGTCACATCTTCATACTGCGGATTGTCCTGCATGTTGCCCGGCTCGCCGCGCATGTGCATGAGACACACCGGCAAGCCGGTATCCGCCGCCGCATCCAGCGCACCGTCGCGCTCCAGGGCGCGCACATCGTTGATCAAGCCAGCGCCGAGGCGCGCGGATTCGCGCATGACCGCAGGCGTGGAGGTATCGACCGAGATGACCACGTCGAGCCGGCTGTTGATCGCTTCGACGATCGGCGCGACGCGTTCCAACTCCTCGAGCGGGGATACCGCTCGCGCACCAGGCCGGGTGGACTCGCCTCCGACATCGATCAGCGTAGCACCCGCTGAAACCATGGCTTCAGCATGACGCAGGGCCTCGTCGCGCTGATTGAAGCGCCCACCATCGGAGAACGAGTCTGGGGTGACGTTGAGAATACCCATGACATGGGTACGGGACAAATCAAGAACCCGGTTGCCACAAGGCAACCGGGCCGGGTACTGCTTAGAGCTCATAGATGCCCTTAGTGTTGAGCCGCTGGACCGCCGATCGGCGACTCCGGACGATCATCCTGGGAAGCCTGCTTGCCAGAGGTCCCGGCATCGTTGTCCCAGTCACGTGGCTCACGCGGAGTGCGGCCAGCCATGATGTCGTCGATCTGGTCGGCATCGATGGTTTCGTACTTCATCAATGCCTCGGCCATGGCGTCGAGCTTGTCGCGATTGTCGGTGAGAATCTGCTTGGCCGTGGCATAGCACTGGTCGATGATGCTGCGCACTTCGGAGTCGATCATCTTCGCCGTCTCGCCGGAAACGCTGGCATGCTGGCTACCCGCGCTGCGGCCGAGGAACACCTCGCCCTCTTCTTCGGCGTACATCAGCGGCCCGAGTTTTTCGGACAGGCCCCACTTGGTGACCATGTTCCGGGCAATCTGGCTCGCACGCATGATGTCGTTGGAGGCGCCAGTGGTCACACCGTCGAAGCCCAGGGTCATCTCTTCAGCGATACGACCGCCGTAAAGCGAGCAGATCTGGCTGATCAGCGCACGCTTGGACAGGCTGTAACGGTCTTCTTCCGGCAGGAACATGGTCACACCCAGGGCACGACCACGCGGAATGATCGACACCTTGTACACCGGATCATGCTCGGGGACGACACGGCCGACGATGGCGTGACCAGCTTCGTGGTAAGCGGTGTTCTGCTTCTCTTTCTCGGACATGACCATGGTCTTGCGCTCGGCGCCCATCATGATCTTGTCCTTGGCCAGCTCGAACTCCTTCATCTCGACCACGCGCTTGCTGGAACGGGCAGCGAACAGCGACGCCTCGTTGACCAGGTTGGCCAGGTCGGCACCGGAGAAGCCAGGGGTACCGCGGGCGATGACCGCCGCGTTGACGTTCTCGCCGATTGGCACCTTGCGCATGTGCACTTTGAGGATCTGCTCACGACCACGGATGTCCGGCAGGCCGACCACCACCTGGCGGTCGAAGCGGCCCGGGCGCAGCAGCGCCGGGTCGAGCACGTCAGGGCGGTTGGTGGCGGCGATGACGATGATGCCATCGTTCATCTCGAAGCCATCCATTTCGACCAGCAACTGGTTCAGGGTCTGCTCACGCTCGTCGTGACCGCCGCCCATGCCGGCGCCACGGTGGCGGCCGACGGCGTCGATCTCGTCGATGAAGATGATGCATGGTGCGTGCTTCTTGGCCTGCTCGAACATGTCGCGCACGCGGCTGGCGCCCACGCCGACGAACATCTCGACGAAGTCGGAACCGGAAATGGTGAAGAACGGCACCTTGGCTTCGCCGGCGATGGCCTTGGCCAGCAGGGTCTTACCGGTACCGGGCGGGCCGACCATCAGCACACCGCGGGGGATGCGGCCACCCAGGCGCTGGAACTTGCCAGGGTCACGCAGGAACTCGACCAGTTCGCCAACTTCTTCCTTGGCCTCGTCGCAACCGGCGACGTCAGCCAGGGTAGTCTTGACCTGGTCTTCGGACAGCAGACGCGCCTTGCTCTTGCCGAAGCTCATCGGGCCGCCTTTACCACCGGCACCGCCCTGCATCTGGCGCATGAAGAACATGAACACGGCGATGATCACCAGAATCGGGAAGCTGGCGACCAACAGTTGCGTCCAGATGCTCTGCTGCTCAGGCTGCTTGCCTTCGACGGTGACGTGGTTATCGACCAGGTCGCCGATCAGGCCGTTATCGGTGATGGCTGGGCGGACGGTCTTGAAGTTGTCGCCGTCGGTGCGCTTGCCGGTAATGATGTAGCCGTCGACGGTCACGCGCTCGACCTTGCCATCCTTGACCTGCTGGATGAAGTCGGAATAGTTGAGGGTCTGCGGCTCGTTAGGGCTCGAGAAGTTGTTCATCACCGTCACCAGGACGGCAGCGATGATCAACCAGAGGATCAGATTCTTTGCCATGTCGTTCAATTCGCTACCCTCTGAGGCCGGCGCACGACGCAGCCGTGCCTCGCATGATATTCATCGCCCTAACTTACTACATTACCCACGCATCCGCAGGCACCGTCTGTAACCCTTTGTGAAAGCTAGACTACACGAAGTTCGGACGATCCAGACGGAGCCGCCGATTGGAAATAACTATCGGCAACCCCGCAGCACGCCTTTCACGCTCCCTTGAAACCCTTGCCCAACAGGTACTGTTCGCGGGAACGATCCCGCGAGGACGACGGCTTGCGCATCTGCACCTTGTCGAACTTGCTGCGCACGTCCTTCAGGTACATGTCGAAACCCTCGCCCTGGAAGATCTTGATCAGGAAATCCCCGCCGGGCTTGAGCACGCGGGTCGCCAGATCCAGGGCCAGTTCGCAGAGGAACATGGCGCGCGGCATGTCCACCGCGGGCGTACCACTCATATTGGGGGCCATATCGGAAATCACAAGGTCTACGTGCGAATCACCGACCGCCTGCAGGATCTGCTGCAGCACTTCGTCCTGGGTAAAGTCGCCCTGGATGAAGGTAACGTCCGGGATCGAGTCCATTTCCAGGATGTCCGAGGCGATCAATCGCCCTTGGCCACCAATCAGACGACTGGTCACCTGCGACCAGCCCCCTGGCGCTGCGCCGAGGTCGATCACGCTCATGCCGGGGCGGATCAGGCGGTCTTTTTCCTGGATCTCCAGCAGTTTGTAGCTCGCACGCGAGCGGTAGCCATCCTTCTGCGCCTGTTTCACAAAAGGATCGTTGAAATGCTCTCGCAGCCAGTTTGCGCTGCTTTTGGAACGTTGTACCACGGGGCACCTCGATGATATGCGTCGTGTTTGACTGGGCGGAGCCAGGGGCCCTCGGGTAAAATGCCCGTCAATTTTACAGAATCAGACGAAAAGGGTCAGATTATGCCGCTCAATAACGAGCAGAAGAAGCAATACAAGTCCATTGGTCATGACCTGAAGCCGGTCCTGATCGTTGCTGGCAACGGTGTGAACGAAGGCGTCGCCGCCGAACTGGAGCGCGCCCTGGCCGATCACGAGCTGATCAAGGTCGAAATCCGTTCGGAAGACCGTGAAGAGCGCGCCGCTGCGATCGCCGAACTGTGCAAGGTCGGCCGCGCCGAGCTGGTGCAGACCATCGGCAAGAAGGCGCTGATCTACCGCAAGAACCCACAGCCGAACAAGCAGCTGTCCAACATCCACCGCTTCAAGTAACGGTGGCGCCGATCAGTGGCGCGCCTAGCGCGCCCTGACCGGAACCGGCTGGGCCACCAGCACGATGCCGGAGAAGCCCAGCACCAAAAAGCAGAACATCTGCCAGCGCTCACCCACGGAGATCCCGTAGCGCAGGGTGTAGTAGCTGAGACAGGCAGCAAAGCCAAGCAGCAGCATCTGCCCACGGAACTGCCGCCACCAGGCCGCCAGGCCATCCACCCTCGCCAATACCGCCAGCTGGGTCAACAGCCCGAGCAGCGCCACGCCGATCAACCAACGGTCGATCTGCACGGCAATATCCTGCACCAGCAATGGCGCAAGGCCACTGACCTTGAGCGCCGGCACCAACCCCACGTGGAACACCCACAAGCCACCGACCCAGAAAACCTGGGCCAGCTGCCAGAGGATCCCCTCGAGGGATGGCGCCCGCAGGCGCCGGTCAGATGTGCTTGACTTCGACAATCTCGTACTCGACCGTGCCACTTGGCGTCTTGACGACGACAGTATCACCTTCTTCCTTGCCGATGATGGCACGGGCGATCGGCGCACCGCTGGAGAGCTTGCCCTGCTTCACGTCGGCCTCGTCCTCGCCGACGATCTGGTAGGTCACCTCTTCATCGGTCTCGGTGTTCGCCAGCACCACGGTGGTGCCGAAAATCACCTTGCCGGTGTGGGCGATGGTGGTGACGTCGATCACCACCGAGTTCTGCAGGCGGCCTTCGATATCGCGGATACGCGCCTCGACCATGCCCTGCTCCTCACGGGCGGCATGGTATTCGGCGTTTTCCTTGAGGTCGCCCAGCTCGCGAGCTTCGCCGATTGCCTGGCTCAGGCGCGGACGCTCGGTCTTGCTCAGGAACAGATGCTCTTCTTCCAGGGCGCGAGCGCCCTGGACGGTCATCGGATACTTGGTAATGCTCATGCTTTGAGTCCTGCATGCAGATCCTGCAGGCGACGAACGGTCTTTTCCGGACCGAATTTCAGCGCCTCGCAGATGGCTTCACCGGCCGCAATGGTGGTGGTGCAGTAAATCTTGTGCTGCAGCGCATTGCGACGAATCGAGTAGGAGTCGGCAATCGACTGGCGGCCTTCGGTGGTGTTGATGATCAGCGACACTTCGTCGTTCTTGATCATGTCGACCACGTGCGGGCGACCCTCGGTCACCTTGTTCACACGGCGTACTTTCAGGCCGGCCGCTTCGATAACCTTGGCGGTGCCTGCAGTTGCAACCACTTCGAAGCCCAGGGCGATCAGGTCGCGAGCAACCCCAGCCACTTGTGGCTTGTCGTCGTCACGCACGCTGATGAACGCGGTACCGCCGGTCGGCAGCACTTCGCTGGCGCCCATCTGGGCCTTGGCGAAGGCTTCACCGAAGCTGTCGCCGACACCCATGACTTCACCGGTGGATTTCATCTCAGGGCCGAGGATCGGGTCAACCCCCGGGAACTTGGCGAACGGGAAGACGGCTTCCTTGACGCTGTAGAAGTTCGGGATGATTTCCTGGGTGAAGCCCAGTTCTTTCAGGGTTTTGCCAGCCATGACGCGCGCGGCGATCATCGCCAGCGAGGTGCCGATGCACTTGGACACGAACGGCACGGTACGCGAGGCGCGCGGGTTGACCTCGATCACGTAGATCTTGTCGCCCTGCAGGGCCAACTGCACGTTCATCAGGCCGACCACGCCCAGCTCCAGGGCCATTTTCTTGACCTGTACGCGGACTTCGTCCTGCACTTCCTTGCTCAGCGAGTAAGGTGGCAGCGAGCACGCCGAGTCACCGGAGTGAACGCCGGCCTGCTCGATGTGCTGCATGATCGCGCCGATCACCACGTCGGTACCGTCGCAGACCGCATCCACGTCCATCTCGATGGCGCAGTTGAGGAAGTGGTCAAGCAGCACCGGGCTGTCGTTGGACACTTGCACCGCTTCACGCAGGTAGCGCTTGAGCTCGTCCAGTTCGTAGACGATCTCCATCGCACGGCCGCCCAGTACGTAGGACGGGCGCACCACCAGCGGGTAGCCGATAGTGCCGGCCGCCTTGATGGCTTCATCTTCGCTGCGCACGGTGGCGTTTGGCGGCTGCAGCAGGTTCAGGCGCTGAACCATCTGCTGGAAACGCTCGCGGTCTTCGGCGCGGTCGATGGCGTCCGGACTGGTGCCGATGATTGGCACGCCGGCTTCTTCCAGGGCACGGGCCAGTTTCAGCGGGGTCTGGCCGCCATAGTGGACGATGACGCCCTTCGGCTTCTCGACGCGGCAGACTTCCAGCACGTCTTCCAGGGTCAGCGGCTCGAAGTACAGACGGTCGGAGGTGTCGTAGTCGGTGGAAACGGTTTCCGGGTTGCAGTTGACCATGATGGTCTCGTAACCGTCTTCACGCAGTGCCAGCGCGGCGTGCACGCAGCAGTAGTCGAACTCGATGCCTTGGCCGATACGGTTCGGGCCACCGCCCAGGATCATGATCTTGTCGCGGGTCGACGGGTTGGCCTCGCACTCTTCCTCGTAGGTCGAGTACAGGTAGGCGGTGTCGGTGGCGAACTCGGCGGCGCAGGTGTCGACGCGCTTGTACACCGGGAACACTTCCAGCTTGTGGCGGTGACGGCGCAGGTTCTTGTCGGTGATGCCGAGCAGCTTGGCCAGGCGCTGGTCCGAGAAGCCCTTGCGCTTGAGGCGCAGCATGTAGTCCTTGTCGATCGCCGACAGGGCCAGGGTCTTGACCTTCTCTTCTTCCTTGATCAGGTCTTCCATCTGCACCAGGAACCACAGGTCGATGCCGGTCAGCTGGAAGATTTCCTCGATGGTCATGCCCGAACGCATGGCGTCGGCCACGTACCAGATACGCTCGGCACCCGGCACGGTCAGTTCGCGCTTGAGGATACTGGCGGCTTCCGGGCTGGCCAGGTCGACTTTCGGGTCGAGGCCGCAGGCGCCGACTTCCAGGCCACGCAAGGCTTTCTGCAGGGATTCCTGGAAGGTACGGCCGATGGCCATGACTTCACCGACAGATTTCATCTGGGTGGTCAGGCGGGCGTCGGCCTTGGGGAATTTCTCGAAGGCAAAGCGCGGCAGCTTGGTAACGACGTAGTCGATCGACGGCTCGAAGGACGCCGGGGTACGGCCACCGGTGATGTCGTTCTGCAGTTCGTCGAGGGTGTAGCCGATGGCCAGCTTGGCGGCGATCTTGGCGATCGGGAAGCCGGTGGCCTTGGAGGCCAGGGCGGACGAACGCGAAACACGCGGGTTCATCTCGATCACAACCATGCGGCCGGTGTTCGGGCAGATGCCGAACTGCACGTTGGAACCGCCGGTCTCGACACCGATTTCACGCAGCACCGCCAGCGAGGCGTTGCGCATGATCTGGTATTCCTTGTCGGTCAGGGTCTGTGCCGGAGCCACGGTGATCGAGTCACCGGTGTGCACGCCCATCGGGTCGAAGTTTTCGATGGAGCAGACGATGATGCAGTTGTCCTTCTTGTCGCGGACCACCTCCATCTCGTATTCCTTCCAGCCGATCAGCGATTCGTCGATCAGCAGTTCCTTGGTCGGCGACAGGTCCAGACCACGGGTGCAGATTTCTTCGAACTCTTCACGGTTGTAGGCAATACCGCCACCGGTGCCGCCCATGGTGAAGGACGGGCGGATGATGCATGGGAAGCCGAGCTTCTCGAGGACCGCATTGGCCTCTTCCATGCTGTGTGCGATACCCGAGCGCGGGCACTCAAGGCCGATGTCCTTCATGGCCTTGTCGAAGCGCGAGCGGTCTTCGGCCTTGTCGATGGTGTCGGCGTTGGCGCCGATCATTTCCACGCCGAACTTTTCCAGAACGCCATGGCGCTCCAGGTCCAGGGCGCAGTTCAGCGCGGTCTGGCCGCCCATGGTCGGCAGGACGGCGTCCGGGCGCTCTTTCTCGATGATCTTGGCCACCGATTGCCATTTGATCGGCTCGATGTAGGTGGCGTCGGCCATGGCCGGGTCGGTCATGATGGTGGCTGGGTTGGAGTTCACCAGGATGACGCGGAAACCTTCCTCGCGCAGGGCCTTGCAGGCCTGGGCGCCGGAATAGTCGAACTCACAGGCCTGGCCGATCACGATCGGGCCAGCGCCGAGAATCAGGATGCTTTTGATGTCTGTACGTTTTGGCATGGTGGTCACTCAAATCCGGGGTCAGTCGGCAAGCCGCTTTGAACAATCTGGGTCAGGCGCTTCCGGGCACGGCACAAGCCGGCCCGGGGCCTTGAAGCAGGATGCTCAGCGGCGCTTGGCCATGGCATCGGTGAAACGATCGAACAGTGGCGCGACGTCGGTCGGGCCCGGGCTCGCTTCAGGGTGGCCCTGGAAGCTGAACGCGCATTTGTCGGTGCGCTCGATACCCTGCAGGGTGCCGTCGAACAGCGACTTGTGGATGGCGCGAACATTGCCTGGCAGGGTGGCTTCGTCGACGGCAAAGCCGTGGTTCTGGCTGGTGATCATGACCACACCGGTATCCAGGTCCTGGACCGGGTGGTTGGCACCGTGGTGGCCGTGGCCCATCTTCACGGTCTTGGCACCGGAGGCCAGGGCCAGCAGTTGGTGGCCGAGGCAGATACCGAAGACCGGAATCTCGGTCTCGAGGATTTCCTTGATCGCCTGGATGGCGTAGTCGCATGGCTCCGGATCACCAGGGCCGTTGGACAGGAACACACCATCGGGGTTGAGCGCGAGCACTTCGCTGGCCGGGGTCTGGGCAGGCACCACGGTGACGCGGCAACCACGCGCGACCAACATGCGCAGGATGTTCAGCTTGACGCCGTAGTCGAAGGCAACCACGTGGTACGGCAGGTCGGCAGCATCGATGGTCGGGTGGCTGTCGGTCTTCAGCTCCCACACGCTGGAACGCCACTCGTAGCGCTCCTTGGTGGAAACGACCTTGGCCAGGTCCATGCCCTTCAGGCCCGGGAAGGCACGGGCAGCGGCGATCGCCTGCTCTTCGGTGATGTTGTCACCGGCGAGGATGCAGCCGTTCTGGGCGCCCTTTTCACGCAGGATACGGGTCAGGCGGCGGGTATCGATGCCGGCGATGGCGACAACGTTGTTGGCCTTGAGGTACTCAGGCAGCGACTGGGTATTGCGCCAGTTGCTGGCCAGCAGCGGCAGGTCGCGGATGACCAGGCCAGCGGACCAGACGCGGTTGGATTCGGCGTCTTCCGGGGTAGTGCCGGTATTGCCGATGTGCGGGTAGGTCAGGGTGACGATTTGCTGCGAGTAGGAAGGGTCTGTAAGGATTTCCTGGTAGCCGGTCATAGCGGTGTTGAATACCACCTCGCCAACGGTCTGACCGTCGGCACCAATGGCTTCACCGCGAAAAATACTGCCGTCGGCAAGGGCGAGTATGGCTGGCTTTGTCAAGAAGACCTCCCGTAAATCAAGCATGAAAGGGCGATCGCAGGTTGCAAAAAAGCGGAGTGACGTATGGACACGTCACCCCGCTTTTAAGTGCTGAATTCAATTCGCTGCGCGCTTTTAGTGGACACACTAAAGCTGTAGCTTACAGAAAAGTGCGTTTTCGGTCTACCGTAGATGTGTCTCTAAAACACTTGGATGCGACAAGGGGCTGCCAGGCAGCCCCGCGGCATCAACGCAGCTCGAGCACGTCCTGCATGTCGTACAGGCCAGGCTCACGCCCTTCCAGCCACAGCGCAGCGCGCACGGCGCCCTTGGCGAACGTCATGCGGCTGGAGGCCTTGTGGGTGATCTCCAGGCGCTCGCCTTCGGCGGCGAACAGCACGGTGTGATCACCGACCACATCACCGGCACGCACGGTGGCGAAACCAATGGTCTTGCGATCACGAGCACCGGTCTGGCCTTCACGACCATAAACCGCCACTTCCTGCAGGTCGCGCCCCAACGCATTGGCAACCACTTCACCCATGCGCAGCGCGGTCCCCGACGGCGCGTCGACCTTGTGCCGGTGATGGGCCTCGATGATCTCGATATCCACATCATCGCCCAGCACCCGGGCCGCCATGTCCAACAGCTTGAGACTGAGGTTCACACCCACGCTGAAGTTCGCGGCGAAGACGATCGGGATCTCCTTGCCCGCCTCTGCCAGCAGCTCTTTCTCTTCCGGCGTGAAACCGGTGGTGCCGATAACCATGGCCTTGCCCGCCTTGCGACAGAACGCCAGGTTCTTCAGGGTCACCGAAGGATGCGTGAAGTCGATCAGCACATCGAACTCGTCAGCAACCTTGGCCAGGTCATCACAGATCGGCACGCCGATACGCCCCAGGGCCGCCAGCTCACCGGCATCAGCCCCGACCAGCGAGCTGTCCGGGCGATCGATCGCCGCCGTCAGGCCCGTCAGGGGCGCCTGCTGCTGCACGGCCTCGACGAGGGTCTTGCCCATCCGCCCCGCCGCGCCCATTACCGCAATACGTCGCATAGCCTGTTCCTTCTCAGAGATCGCCGAAGAAGCGCTTCATACCCTCGAACCAGCCACTGGCCTTGGGCGAATGGGAGCTGTCGCCCTCGAGCGAGTCACGCAGCTCTTCGAGCAGTTCGCGCTGGCGACGGCTGAGGTTGACCGGCGTTTCCACCGCCACGCGGCACAGCAGGTCGCCTGCCGCACCACCGCGCACCGGCGCCACACCCTTGCCACGCAAGCGGAACTGCTTGCCGGTCTGGGTGCCTTCGGGAATTTTCAGCTTCACGCGACCATCGAGGGTCGGCACTTCCAGCTCGCCACCCAGGGCGGCGTCGGTATAGCTGATCGGTACTTCGCAGTAGAGGTGCTTGCCGTCGCGCTGGAAGATCGGGTGCTCGCGCACATTGACGACCACATACAGGTCACCGGTCGGACCGCCATGGGCACCCGCCTCGCCTTCGCCGGACAGGCGGATGCGATCGCCGGTATCGACGCCAGCCGGCACCTTGACCGACAGGGTCTTGTATTCCTCGACACGACCTTCGCCGTGGCACGAGCCGCAAGGGTCGGTGATGATCTTGCCCTGGCCATGGCAGCGCGGGCACGTCTGCTGCACCGCGAAGAAGCCCTGCTGCATGCGCACCTGACCGATACCGCCACAGGTCGGGCAGGTCGACGGGGTCGAGCCCTTCTTGGCGCCGGAGCCGTCGCACGGCTTGCAGTTGACCAGCGTAGGGACGCGGATATTGACCGTGGTACCGCGCACCGCCTCCTCGAGATTGAGCTCGAGGGTGTAGCGCAGGTCACTGCCACGCTGGGCGCCGCCACGACCACCACCACGGCCACCGCCGAAGAAATCACTGAAGACATCACCGAAGATATCGGAGAAGTTGGCACCACCGAAACCGGCACCGCCGCCACCCATGCTCGGGTCGACGCCGGCGTGGCCGTACTGGTCGTACGCCGCACGCTTGCTGGCATCCGACAGCACTTCGTAGGCCTCGTTGGCTTCCTTGAACAGGTCTTCCGACTCTTTATCACCCGGGTTGCGGTCAGGGTGGTACTTCATCGCCAGACGGCGGTAGGCCTTCTTCAGATCACCTTCACTGGCGCCACGCTCGACACCCAGGACTTCATAAAAATCACGCTTTGCCATAGGTCATTTGCACTCTTGGGGGCGTTCGGCATACCTCTGCGCATCGGTGCGCCATGCCGTCAGCACCTGCCGCCATACGCGAATGCGCCCAGACAGATGCTGTAAATAATTCTCGTGTTCCAGACACGCCAACGCGGGAGCAAGCCCCCGCGCGGCGACATCCTACCAGCTCACCGGCAAACGACGGTGAACTGGGCGACAACATGCAGGACTTACTGCTTGTTGTTGTCTTTTACTTCTTCGAACTCGGCGTCAACCACGTCGTCGTGCTTGGCTTCCGGTTCGGCCTGCTGGGCGCCGCCCTGCGGTTGCTCGGCCTGTTGCTCGGCGTACATCTTCTGGGCAACAGGGGCCGAAACCTTGGACAGCTCCTCGACCTTGGCGTCGATGGCTGCCTTGTCGTCGCCCTTGACGGCGGCCTCCAGGGCAACCACGGCGGCCTCGATGGCAGTCTTCTCTTCGGCGGTGACCTTGTCACCGGCTTCAGTGACCATCTTGCGGGTCGAGTGGACCAGCGCATCACCCTGGTTACGGGCGGCGGCCAGCTCTTCGAACTTGCGGTCTTCCTCGGCGTTGGCCTCGGCGTCACGCACCATTTTCTCGATTTCTTCGTCGGACAGACCGGAGTTGGCCTTGATCACGATCGACTGCGCCTTGCCGGTAGCCTTGTCCTTCGCACCGACGTGCAGGATGCCGTTGGCGTCGATGTCGAAGGTCACTTCGATCTGCGGCACGCCGCGTGGAGCCGGCGGGATGTCAGCCAGGTCGAACTTGCCCAGCGACTTGTTCTGCGAAGCTTGCTTGCGCTCGCCCTGCAGCACGTGGATGGTCACGGCGCCCTGGTTGTCGTCGGCGGTCGAGAACACCTGCGACTTCTTGGTCGGGATGGTGGTGTTCTTCTCGATCAGCGCGGTCATCACGCCACCCATGGTTTCGATACCCAGGGTCAGCGGGCTGACGTCCAGCAGCAGCACGTCCTTCACGTCACCGGCCAGAACGGCACCCTGGATGGCGGCACCCATGGCAACGGCTTCGTCCGGGTTGACGTCCTTGCGCGCTTCTTTACCAAAGAAGTCGGCAACGGCTTTCTGCACCATCGGCATACGGGTCTGGCCACCGACCAGGATTACGTCGTCGATCTTGCTGGCATCAATGCCGGCGTCCTTCAGGGCGATGCGGCATGGCTCGATGGTACGGTTGACCAGGTCTTCGACCAGCGACTCCAGCTTGGCGCGGGAGATCTTCACGTTCAGGTGCTTCGGACCGGTTGCGTCTGCAGTGATGTACGGCAGGTTGACGTCGGTCGACTGAGCCGAGGACAGCTCGATCTTGGCCTTTTCAGCGGCTTCTTTCAGGCGCTGCAGGGCCAGGGGATCGTTCTTCAGGTCCATGCCGGACTCTTTCTTGAACTCGTCGACAAGGTAGTCGATCAGGCGCATGTCGAAGTCTTCGCCACCCAGGAAGGTGTCACCGTTGGTGGCCAGCACTTCGAACTGGTGCTCACCGTCGACTTCGGCGATTTCGATGACCGATACGTCGAAGGTACCACCACCCAGGTCATAGACGATGACGGTATGGTCGCCCTTGCCCTTGTCCATGCCGTAGGCCAGCGCGGCGGCGGTCGGCTCGTTGATGATGCGTTTTACGTCCAGGCCAGCGATGCGGCCGGCGTCTTTGGTCGCCTGGCGCTGGCTGTCGTTGAAGTAGGCCGGCACGGTGATGACCGCTTCGGTGACCGGCTCGCCCAGGTAGTCTTCGGCGGTCTTCTTCATTTTCTTCAGGACTTCGGCGCTGATCTGCGGCGGAGCCATCTGCTTGTCGGCAGCCTCGACCCAGGCGTCACCATTGTTGGCCTTGACGATCTTGTAAGGCACCAGCTTGATGTCTTTCTGTACGACATCTTCTTCGAAGCGGCGGCCGATCAGACGTTTCACCGCGAACAGGGTGTTGTGCGGGTTGGTGACCGCCTGACGCTTGGCCGACTGGCCAACCAGGATCTCGCCGTCGTTGGCGTAGGCGATGATCGAAGGCGTGGTGCGCGCGCCTTCGGCGTTCTCGATGACCTTGGCAGTGCCGTTTTCCAGCACGGAGACGCAGGAGTTGGTGGTCCCCAGGTCGATACCGATGATTTTACCCATGTTGATTCTCCCGAAACTTGAATTTGGTAGCAGCGACTGCTTTGGCCAACTGCGCTAATACTTGAAGGCTTGACACCTAGATGGGGGTGTCCGAAAAGATTTCAAGCCTTTTCGTTGATCGAAGGCTGCGGGGCGCTCGGCGCCTTGCTGACCACCACCATGGCGGGGCGCAGCAGGCGGCCATTGAGCAGGTAGCCCTTCTGGAACACGTTCAGCACGCTGTTCGGCTCGACATCAGCACTTTCCTGCATGGCCATCGCCTGGTGGTGCTCGGCGTTGAATGGCTGGCCGTGCGGCTCGATGGTCTCGAGGTTGTAGCGTTTGAGAGTGTCCTGGAACATCTTCAGGGTCAGCTCGATGCCTTCGCGCATCGGCTTGATGGTCTCGTCGTCGGCGCTGGACAGCTCCAGACCACGCTCCAGGCTGTCGATGATCGGCAGCAGGTCGCCGGCGAACTTCTCCAGGGCGAACTTGTGGGCCTTCTCGACATCCTGCTCGGCACGGCGGCGGATGTTCTGCAGGTCGGCAGCGGCGCGCAGGGACTGGTCCTTGGCGGCGGCCAGCTGCTCCTCGAGCTCCAGGACACGGGCATCGGCATTCGCGGCGCCTGCTTCTTCGGAATTCAGGTTCTTCTCATCCAGCTGTTCGTCAGCCATTGGGTTTCTCCTCCACGATTTCTGTCGTGCGAGCCAGGCTCGCCATGTCTTGCCGGCTATATGGGGTCGGAAAAACCAGGTTCAAGGGGGAAGGTGCTTTTCCACATTCGTCGACCGGCTATTGGCAGACTCGCGAAAAGCACTGTATAAATATCCAGACAAGACCCTTCGGGAGCCGCTCCATGCTGGTGCACCTGTCCATTCACAACTACGCCATCGTCGAACACCTCGACCTCGAGATCGCCCGCGGCATGTCCGTCATCACCGGCGAGACCGGGGCCGGCAAGTCGATCATGCTCGATGCCCTCGGCCTGGCCCTGGGCGACCGCGCCGACAGCGGCGTGGTGCGCCCGGGCACCGACAAAGCCGACATCCTCGCCACGTTTGACCTGGTCGACATCCCGCGAGGCGCACGCCTGGCTCGCCGAGCGCGACCTGGAAAGCGACGGCCCCTGCATCCTGCGCCGGGTGATCACCGCCGAGGGCCGTAGCCGCGGCTACATCAATGGCACCCCTTGTCCGCTGGGCGACCTCAAGGCCCTGGGCGAGCTGCTGATCGATATCCACAGCCAGCACGAACACCAGTCACTGCTGAAAACCGACACCCACCGCCGCCTGGTGGACGAGTACGCCGGCGCCACCGATCTGGCCCGCCAGGTGCAGCTGGCCGCCAAGCGCTGGAACCAGACGCGCCAGGAGCTGGAGCGCCTGAGCAACTCCGGCGACGAGCAGCGGGCGCGCCACCAGTTGCTCAGCTACCAATTGGAGGAACTCGACAACCTCGGACTGGGCGAAAACGAACTGGAGCAGCTTGAGCAAGAGCACAAGAACCTGACCAACGCCGAGGCACTCTTCGGCATTTGCCGCCAGGTCATCGAACAGTGCAGCGAAAGCGATTCAGGCAACGTGCTGAGCGCCCTGACCATGAGCCTCAACCGCCTCGGCGCGGTAGGCAATGCACCCAAAGCACTGGGCGAGGCGGTCAACCTGATTTCCAGCGCGCAGATCCAGGTGGAGGAGGCCGTCGGCGAACTCAACCGCTTCCTCGACAACTTCGACGCCGACCCGATGCGCCTGCAGAGCCTTGAAGAGCGCCTGGACACCATCTACACCCTCGCCCGCAAGCACCGCGTGCATCCCACTGAACTGCCGCACCTGCAACAGCGCCTGATGGAAGAGCTGGAAGGGCTGAACGCCAGCGACGAATCGATCGAGCGGCTGGGCGAGGAGCTCGCGGCCTTCGCACAGCATTATAAAGAGAAGGCCATCGAGCTCAGCACCCTGCGCCGGCAGGCGGCCAAACAGCTGGCCACCGCCGTGGAGCAGGAAATCCAACGCCTGGGCATGCCCGGCGGACGCTTCTGCATCGAACTCACCCCCTTCGAAAGCACGGACCTCTCACCCCATGGCCTGGAGCAGATCGAACTGCTGGTCAGTGCCAACCCCGGCCAGCCACTCAAGGGCCTGGCCAAAGTGGCCTCGGGCGGCGAACTGTCACGCATCAGCCTGGCGATCCAGGTGATCACCGCACAGACCTCACGCATTCCAACCTTGGTATTCGACGAAGTCGACGTTGGCATCGGCGGCCCGACTGCCGAGATCGTCGGCCAATTGCTTCGCCGTCTCGGCGAGCGCGGCCAGGTGCTGACCGTGACCCACCTGCCACAGGTCGCAGCCCAGGGGCATCACCACCTGTTCGTGCACAAGGTGCGCAACAGCGACACCACGCACACCGCCGTGGCCAGCCTGGGCAAGCGCGAGCGGGTCGAGGAAGTGGCGCGGATGCTGGGCGGCATTGACCTCACCAAAGAGTCGCTGGCCCATGCGCGCAAGATGGTGGTGACCAGCAAGACCTGAGCGGGCCCACCCCACGCACGCTCCCCAGAACGCACAAAGGCGACCCGAAGGTCGCCTTTGTCGTCAATAACGAGATAAATCGTTACTTCTTTTTACGCACATACAGAACCAGATTGTGGTCCACCAGCTCGAAACCGTGCTCGGCAACGATTTCCTTCTGGCGCTTTTCGATCTCGACATCGAAGAACTCGATGACTTCACCGCTGTCCACGTTGACCATGTGGTCGTGGTGGCCGCCGTCAGCCAGCTCGAATACCGCGTGGCCGCCATCGAAGTTATGGCGAACCACCAGACCCGCCGCTTCGAACTGGGTCAGTACGCGATACACGGTCGCCAGACCGACATCCTCGCCAGCCTCCATCAGCGCCTTGTACACATCCTCGGCACTCATGTGACGCTGCTCGGTGGAGTCGAGCATCTGAAGAATCTTTACTCGAGGCAGGGTTACCTTGAGGCCCGCTTTGCGCAATTCGCTATTTTCAACCATGGTCAGCTTTCTCGCCGATGCTGCTTCGCAGCTTCTCTTAATACGGGTATGATCGGGGTTTACGTTGTCCAGCCAAGATAGTGGAAGTCGCCCACCGATGCAAAACACCAAGCTCTTGCTAACCAGCCTCACCCTAGTGGGACTGCTCGCACTCGCCGGTTGCTCGTTTCCCGGGGTTTACAAAATCGACATCCAGCAGGGCAATGTCGTCACGCAGGACATGATAGACCAATTGCGTCCGGGAATGACCCGCCGACAAGTAAGGTTTATCATGGGCAACCCCCTGCTGCAGGACACCTTCCACACCAATCGCTGGGATTATCTCTACAGCCTGCAGCCTGGCGGCGGCCAGCGCCAGCAAGAGCGCATGAGCATCTTCTTCAACGAGAACGATCAACTGGTCAACCTCTCCGGCGACTTCATGCCAGGCGTCAGCCGCGACCAGGAAATCCTCGGTGGCAGCGGTGACACCACGGTCAACCCGGACAAGCAGCCGAGCCAACCCGAGAAGCCAGCCAAGCCAGGCTCGCTGGAAGACTCGCTGCAAAAGGAAATCGACAACGTCGAGACCACCCCGGTGCCGACACCAGCACCGCTGGAAACTTCGCCGCAGTAAATGCGCCGATACTAAAAAGCCCGGATCTTGTCCGGGCTTTTTATTGCCTGCATGAATGGCGGGGCTTGCTCACCTGCCACGCGCGCCCTCAACCATTGAGCTGCTTGGCCCGCTGGCAGAAGGCATCGACCATCGTGTTGGCCGCCTGGTTGAACAGCGGCCCCAAGGTGGCCCGCACCAGGGCACCTGCGTAGTCGAACGACAGGTCGAGGCTGATCTTGCAGGCCTTCTCTCCCAACGGCTTGAACACCCACAGCCCGTGCAACTGGGTGAACGGCCCCTCCTCCAGGTTCATCTCGATCGACTGCCCCGGCACCAGCACATTGCGCGTGATGAACTGCTGGCTCATGCCACCCTTGGCCACTTCCAGCCTTGCCCGCATGTGCGTGTCACTGGTCTCGAGCACCGTGGACGCCGAGCACCAGGGCAGGAACTCCGGGTAGCTCGCCACATCGTTGACCAGGTCGTAGAGCGCCTGGGCAGGGTACGGCAGCAGAGCGGAGCGTTGAATATGGGTAGTCATCCAGGCGTCACTTCCAAACTGGGCGGCAGCGCTTGTCAGCGCCTTGAAAACGGCTCTGCGCGGCAGAGCGTGGGTTGCATTGTCCGGGATTCACACAACAGGCTCAAGCGCAGCTAAACCCCGTAGCCGAGGACGCGGCGACTGCCTATAATGCCGCCCCTATGGCTAAACAAAAGAAGCATCCGACCGGGACCATCGCGCAGAACAAGAAAGCGCGACACGATTACTTCATCGAACACAAGTTCGAGGCCGGGCTGGTCCTGTCCGGCTGGGAAGTAAAAAGCCTGCGGGCCGGCAAGGCGCACCTGACCGACAGCTACGTGCTGCTCAAGGATGGCGAAGCCTGGCTGTTCGGCAGCCACATCACCCCGCTGAACACCGCCAGCACCCACGTCATCGCCGACCCCATCCGCACCCGCAAGCTGCTGCTGAACAAGCGCGAGCTCGAGCGCCTGGAAGCGGCCGTGGCGCAGAAGGGCTACACCTGCGTGGCGATGTCGCTGTACTGGAGCAAGCACCTGATCAAGTGCGAGATCGCACTCGGCAAGGGCAAGAAGGAGTTCGACAAGCGCGATACCGTGCGCGAGCGCGACTCCAACCGCGAGCTGCAGCGCACGATGCGCAACAAGGGCAAGGAAGAGTAGGGCTCGGCCTGACCTTTCCCGTGGGAGCGGGCTTGCCCCGCGATAGCGCCAGGCCAGGCAGTACCGCTGCCCCTGCTAGCGCGATCGCGGGGCAAGCCCGCTCCCACGAAGTCCAGAATCAGCGTCCGCTGCGCCGCTCCGCACGCGCCACCCGCTGCGCTTGCTGCTGCGCCTCCTGCAGCACCTCCTGCACATACAGGATGTGCCGGCTGGACACCTCCCGCGCGTCCTCCGCGCGCCCCTCGACAATCGCCAGATACAACTCGCGATGCTGGCTGATCAGCATGTCGCGGGTCTCCGTGCGTTGCTGGTACATGCCGCCAATGTTGGTCACCACATTGCGCTTGAGCAGGTCGAACAACCCGCGAATGGTGTGCAACAGCACGGCGTTGTGGCTGGCCTCGGCAATGGCCAGATGGAAGCGCGCATCCGCCGCGCCCTCCTCCGCCCGGTCCACTTCACCGACACGGTTGTAGCAGTCCTGCAAGGCGTCGAACGCAGTCTTCAGCCGCTCGCGATCCGGCTCGGTGGCGCGCTGCGCCGCGTAGTAGGCGCAGGACGCCTCCAGCGTATGACGAAACTCCAGCAGGTCACGCTGCGCCTCGGGACTGGATTCGAGAAGTTTCAGCAAGGGGTCGCTGAAGGTCGAGCCCAATGACTCGGCCACATAGTTGCCGCCGCCCTGGCGACTGACCAGCAAGCCCTTGGCCACCAACTTCTGGATCGCCTCGCGCAGCGACGGGCGCGACACGCCGAACTGCTCGGCCATGGCGCGCTCGGCCGGCAGGCGCTGACCCGAGGTGAGGGTGCCTTCGAGAATCATCCCTTCCAACCGATCGACGATGTCGTCGGACAGGCGCCGCTGGCGGACCTGATCAAAAACCATCACATGCTCTCCACGAACCCCGGGGATGCGAATCCGGGGGCGCCTATTCTGCGCCTATCCGACTTGCGCCGACACCCTTCAGGCGGCGTTTTTCCCAGCCATTCAGATGCCCGCTCATCGGCATCCGACCAAAGTTTCCCCCAGGACAAATTGACACACCCGCTGCTGCGCTTTTAACCTAGCGACCAGCCATTGTAAATTGGTCTTACCAATTATCCAATGCCAGTGCCTTGACCAACAACAATTAGGGGCCACCCCATATGCAAACCTGGCAACAACTCTATACCCCGCTTGGTAGCCTTGGCCTGTCCGCGCTGGCGGCGGTCATCCCAATCGTGTTCTTCTTCCTTGCCCTCGCCGTGTTCCGCCTCAAGGGCCACGTCGCCGGCAGCATCACCCTGGCGCTGTCGATCCTGGTGGCGATCTTCGCCTTCCAGATGCCTGTCGACATGGCCCTGGCCGCTGCGGGTTACGGCTTCCTCTATGGCCTCTGGCCAATTGCCTGGATCATCGTTGCCGCGGTGTTCCTCTACAAACTCACGGTCAAGAGTGGCCAGTTCGAGGTCATCCGCAGCTCGGTGCTGTCGATCACCGACGACCAGCGCCTGCAGGTGCTGCTGATTGGCTTCTGCTTCGGCGCCTTCCTCGAAGGCGCGGCCGGCTTCGGCGCACCGGTGGCCATCACCGCCGCGCTGCTGGTGGGCCTGGGCTTCAACCCGCTGTATGCCGCCGGCCTGTGCCTGATCGCCAACACCGCCCCGGTGGCCTTTGGCGCCCTGGGCATCCCGATCATCGTGGCCGGGCAGGTAACCGGCATCGACGCCTTCCACATCGGCGCCATGACCGGACGCCAGCTGCCGCTGCTGTCGCTGTTCGTGCCGTTCTGGCTGGTGTTCATGATGGACGGCGTGCGCGGCGTGAAAGAGACCTGGCCTGCCGCCCTGGTGGCCGGCCTGAGCTTCGCCGTCACCCAGTACTTCACCTCCAACTTCATCGGCCCGGAGCTGCCCGACATCACCTCGGCCCTGGCCAGCCTGATCGCCCTGACCCTGTTCCTCAAGGTCTGGCAGCCCAAGCGCGCGTTCGCCGAGGCCAAGGGCAGCGTCGGCGCCGCCGTCGTGCAGTCGAGCGGCAGCCAACCGAGCCCGTACAGCTTTGGCGAGATCTTCAAGGCCTGGTCGCCCTTCCTGATCCTCACCGTACTGGTCACCATCTGGACCCTGAAACCGTTCAAGGCAGCCTTCGCCCCGGGCGGCGCGATGTACAACTTCGTGTTCAACTTCGCCATCCCGCACCTCGACCAGCTGGTGGTGAAGACCGCCCCAATCGTCACAGCGCCCATCGCCATGCCGGCGGTGTTCAAGCTCGACCCGATTTCCGCCACCGGCACCGCGATCTTCCTATCGGCACTGATCTCGATGTGGGTGTTGAAGATCAACTTCAAAACTGGTCTGACCACTTTCAAAGAGACCTTCTGGGAACTGCGCTGGCCGATCCTGTCGATCGGCATGGTGCTGGCCTTCGCCTTCGTCACCAACTACTCGGGCATGTCCTCGACCATGGCCCTGGTGCTGGCCGGCACCGGCGCGGCATTCCCGTTCTTCTCGCCGTTCCTCGGCTGGCTGGGCGTGTTCCTGACCGGCTCGGACACTTCGTCCAATGCCCTGTTCAGCTCGCTGCAGGCCACCACCGCGCACCAGATCGGCGTCAGCGACACTCTGCTGGTGGCGGCCAACACCAGCGGCGGCGTGACCGGCAAGATGATCTCGCCGCAGTCGATCGCCGTGGCCTGCGCGGCCACCGGCCTGGTCGGCAAGGAATCCGACCTGTTCCGCTTCACCGTCAAGCACAGCCTGTTCTTCGCCACCATCGTCGGCCTGATCACTCTGGTCCAGGCCTACTGGCTCACTGGCATGCTGGTTCATCACTAAAGTGACAGGAGCCGGGCGCCTTAACGCGCCCGGCATTCCCCACAAGCAACGCTGCGAGAATCCATGATCATTTCCGCCTCCACCGACTATCGCGCCGCGGCCCAACGCAAGCTGCCTCCCTTCCTGTTCCACTACGCCGACGGCGGCGCCTACGCCGAGCACACCCTGCGCCACAATGTCTCGGACCTTGCCGGCATCGCCTTGCGCCAGCGCGTGCTGAAGAACATGTCCGAACTGAGCTTGCAGACAAAACTGTTCGACGAGACCCTGAGCATGCCCGTGGCCCTGGCCCCGGTCGGCCTCACCGGTATGTACGCCCGTCGTGGCGAGGTGCAGGCGGCACGCGCAGCGGCGGCCCATGGCATTCCGTTCACGATGTCGACGGTATCGGTGTGCCCGATCGAAGAAGTGGCCCCGGCCATCGACCGGCCAATGTGGTTCCAGCTGTATGTCCTGAAAGACCGCGGCTTCATGCGCAACGCCTTGGAGCGTGCGAAAGCGGCCGGCGTGAAGACCTTGGTGTTCACCGTCGACATGCCCGTGCCCGGCGCCCGCTATCGCGACGCCCACTCCGGCATGAGCGGCGCCAACGGCCCGCTGCGCCGCGTGCTGCAAGCCATGACCCACCCGCAATGGGCCTGGGACGTCGGCGTGATGGGCCGCCCCCACGACCTGGGCAATATCTCCGCCTACCGCGGCAACCCCACGGGCCTTGCCGACTACATCGGCTGGCTGGGCAACAACTTCGACCCGTCCATCTCCTGGAAAGACCTGGAGTGGATCCGCGAATTCTGGGACGGCCCGATGATCATCAAGGGCATCCTCGACGCCGATGACGCCCGCGACGCGGTCAAGTTCGGCGCCGACGGCATCGTCGTCTCCAACCACGGCGGCCGCCAGCTCGACGGCGTGCTGTCCAGCGCCCGTGCGCTGCCGGCCATCGCCGACGCGGTGAAGGGCGATATCAAGATCCTCGCCGACTCCGGCATTCGCAGCGGCCTCGATGTGGTGCGCATGATCGCCCTGGGCGCCGACACCGTGCTGATCGGCCGCGCCTTCCTCTATGCCCTGGCGACCCACGGCGAGGCCGGGGTGAAGAACCTGCTGGAGCTGTTCGAGAAAGAAATGCGCGTGGCCATGGTGCTGACCGGCGCCAAGTCCATCGGCGAGATCAGCAAAGACTCGCTGGTCCGCGAACTGGGCGCCTGAGCGCGCCCGCCAACGCCTGATTACCCGGGGCACGCCGCGCACCAGACGCCGCGGCCCCGCGAGGAGACTGCATGAGCCTGCCCGCCGCGTTCCTGCGTGATGCCGAGCGCCTGATCCCCGCCGAGCGCCGCTTCGACGACCCGACTTCGACCCTGGCCTTCGGCACCGACGCCAGCTTCTACCGGCTGATCCCCAAGCTGGTGCTGCGCGTGGAGTCCGAGGACGAAGTGGTCGCGCTGATCCAGCTGGCCCAGCGTGACCGGGTAGCGGTGACTTTCCGCGCTGCCGGCACCAGCCTGTCCGGCCAGGCCATCAGCGACTCGGTGCTGATCGTGCTCGGCGACAACTGGAATGGCCGGGAGATTCGCAACCACGGCGAGCAGATCCGCCTGCAGCCCGGCGTGATCGGCGCCCAGGCCAATGCCTGGCTGGCCCCCTATGGGCGCAAGATCGGCCCGGACCCGGCGTCGATCAACGCCTGCAAGATCGGCGGCATCGTCGCCAACAATGCCAGCGGCATGTGCTGCGGCACCGCGCAGAACACCTACCACACCCTCGCCGGTCTGCGCCTGGTGCTGGCCGATGGCACCCGCCTGGACAGCGAAGACCCGGCCAGCGTCGCCGCATTCGAGCAAAGCCACGCCAGCCTGCTGGACGAACTGGCCCGCCTTGGCCGCGAGACCCGCGCCAACACCACGCTGGCTGAGCGCATCCGGCACAAGTACCGGCTGAAGAACACCACGGGGCTTTCGCTTAACGCACTGGTGGACTACGACCAGCCGCTCGATATTCTGCAACACTTGCTGGTCGGCTCCGAGGGGACCCTGGGTTTCATCAGCGCCGTCACCTACGACACCGTGCCCGACCACCCGCACAAGGCCAGCGCGCTGCTGGTGTTCCCCAGCGTCGAAAGCTGCTGCCGCGCCGTGACCGTGCTCAAGCGCCAGCCCGTCTCCGCCGTGGAGCTGCTCGACCGTCGCAGCCTGCGCTCGGTGCAGGAGATGCCGGGCATGCCGGCGTGGGTCAAGGACCTGTCGGCCAACGCCTGCGCCCTGCTGATCGAATGTCGCGCGGCCAGCCAGAGCCTGCTACACGAGCAACTCGAGCAGGTAATGGCGTCCATCGACGACTACCCGCTGGAGCAGAAGGTCGCGTTCAGCGAAGACCCGGCGGTGTACAACCAGCTGTGGAAGATCCGCAAGGACACCTTCCCCGCCGTCGGCGCCGTGCGCCAGACCGGCACCACGGTGATCATCGAGGACGTGACCTTCCCCATCGAGCAACTGGCCGAAGGCGTCAACCGCCTGATCCAGCTGTTCGACAAGCACCGCTACGACGAGGCGATCATTTTCGGCCACGCCCTGGAAGGCAACCTGCACTTCGTCTTCACCCAGGGCTTCAACAGCGCCGAGGAAGTGGCGCGCTACCAGGCCTTCATGGACGACGTGGCGCAGCTGGTGGCAGTGGAATTCGGCGGCTCGCTCAAGGCCGAGCACGGCACCGGGCGCAACATGGCGCCCTTCGTCGAACTGGAATGGGGGCATGACGCCTACCAGCTGATGTGGAAGCTCAAGCGCCTGCTCGACCCCAACGGCATACTCAACCCCGATGTGGTGCTGAGCGAGGACCCCGACATTCACCTGAAGAACCTCAAGCCGCTGCCGGCCGCCGACGAGATCGTCGACAAGTGCATCGAGTGCGGTTTCTGCGAGCCGGTATGTCCGTCGAAAGGGCTTACCTTGAGCCCGCGCCAGCGCATCGTCATGTGGCGCGACATCCAGGCGAAGAAACGCGCCGGCGTTGATACCCGCGAACTGCTGCGCACCTACCAGTACCAGGGCATCGACACCTGCGCCGCCACCGGCCTGTGCGCCCAGCGCTGCCCGGTGGGCATCAACACTGGCGAGCTGGTGAAGAAGCTGCGCGGGCAGGCGGCCGAGCACGGCAAGGCCGCCGACTGGCTGGCCGAACATTTCCACGCCACCCTGCGCGGTGCCCGCTTCACGCTGGCCGCCGCCAATAGCGCGCGCAAGCTGCTCGGTGCCCCACGCATGAGTCGGCTCAGCGCCCGCCTGAGCAAGGCCAGCAAAGGCCGCCTGCCACAGTGGACACCCGCCATGCCACAGCCGTTGCGGGCCGTCGAGCTCCGCACTGCAAACCACGACGACCGCCCTCGCGTAGTCTATCTGGCCGCCTGTGTTTCGCGGGTGATGGGCCCGGCCTATGCCGACCGCGAGCAAAGCTCGCTGCTGGACAAGACCCGCGCCCTGCTGGAGAAGGCCGGCTATCAGGTAGTGTTCCCGGACAACGCCGACAGCCTGTGCTGCGGCCAGCCGTTCGCCTCCAAGGGCTACCCCGAACAAGCCGAGCACAAGCGCCAGGAACTGATCAACGCGCTGCTGCACGCCAGCCGTGGCGGCCTCGACCCGATCTACTGCGACACCAGCCCCTGCACCCTGCGCCTGGTGCAGGACCTGGGCGAATCGCGGCTGGACCTGTACGACCCGGTACGCTTCATCCGCACCCACCTGGTCGACAAGCTGGAGTTCACCCCCCAGGACGAGCCCGTGGCGGTGCACGTGACCTGCAGCACCCAGCACCTGGGCGAAAGCCAGGCGCTGATCGACCTGGCGCGGCGCTGCAGCAAGCAGGTGGTGATCCCCGAAGGCATTCATTGCTGCGGCTTCGCCGGCGACAAGGGCTTCACCACACCGGAGCTCAACGCCCATTCGCTGCGCACGCTCAAGGACGCGGTGCAGTATTGCAGCGAGGGGATCTCCACCAGCCGCACCTGTGAGATCGGCCTGTCGAGCCACAGTGGCATCGATTATCACGGGCTGGTCTACCTGGTGGACCGGGTGACGCGGGCGCGCAGTCTCTGAGGGCAGGGCTTTCTCGCACCGGCCTCTCGCCGGCAAGCCGGCTCCCACCCCGACCGCGCTAGCCCAAAGCAATGTGCCATCCTGTGGGAGCCGGCTTGCCGGCGAGAGGTCGGTACAGGCAAACAAGCCAGTTGCTCCCACAGGTATGGCGCATGCCGGCATGCGACTTCTGCACAAACCCCACGCACTCAAGTAAACTGGCGGCCTTTTCACGCAGCCTCGGGCTGCCCCTGTCGATTTACCAAAGGTGCCCGCCATGCCCTGGCTGCAAGTACGCCTGGCCATCAGCCCGGAACAAGCCGAAACCTACGAAGACGCCCTGCTTGAAGTGGGTGCTGTCTCGGTGACCTTCATGGACGCCGAAGACCAGCCGATCTTCGAACCGGACCTCAACACCACCCCACTGTGGTCGCACACGCACTTGCTGGCGCTGTTCGAGGCCGATGCCGAGCCCGAGCAGGTGTTCGCCCACCTGCGCCTGCTGACCGGCGCCGAGCTCCCCGAGTACCAGGCCGAGGTGATCGAGGACCAGGACTGGGAGCGCAGCTGGATGGACAACTTCCAGCCGATGCGTTTCGGCCAGCGCCTGTGGATCGTGCCGAGCTGGCACGAAGCCCCGGAAAAGGACGCGGTAAACCTGCTGCTCGACCCGGGCCTGGCCTTTGGCACGGGCACCCACCCGACCACCGCGCTGTGCCTGGAATGGCTCGACGGCCAGCAGCTGCAAGACACGCAAGTGCTCGACTTCGGCTGCGGCTCGGGCATCCTGGCCATTGCCGCGCTGCTGCTCGGCGCCCGCCACGCGGTCGGCACCGACATCGACGTGCAGGCTATCGAGGCCTCCCGTGACAACGCCCAGCGCAACGGCATTGCCGACGACACGTTCGACCTGTACCTGCCCGAGCAGATGCCGGCGATGCAGGCCGACGTGCTGGTGGCCAACATCCTGGCCGGCCCGCTGGTAGCGCTGGCGCCGCAGCTGTCCGGCCTGGTGCGCCCCGGCGGCCTGCTGGCGCTGTCGGGCATCCTCGCCGAACAGGGCGAGGAAGTGGCCGCTGCCTATGCCGCCGACTTCGACCTGGACCCGATCGTCGTGCGCGACGGCTGGGTACGTATCAGTGGTCGCCGCCGCTAAGCGCGCCTAGACTCATCTCCTGCACAGCTTCCCGGACAGCCGCATGACCGACAGTTTCGTCACCCAGTGCCCGCATTGCCAGACCAGCTTTCGCGTCACCCATCACCAGTTGAGCGTGGCCCGCGGCGTGGTGCGCTGCGGCCAATGCCTGCAGGTGTTCAACGCGGCGAAGCAACTGCTGGAGCAGAACCGCGCCACGGCTGGCGAAGGCGACATTCGTGCGCCGGTGCCGGCAGTCGAGCCGGCCGTGCCAGCGCCCGCAGCCGTGCAACCGGAGGCCGCCCCGCCGGCACCGAGCGAAGACAACTGGACGGTCACGGCCGAGGAACTGGATGCCCTCGACCTCGACCAGGAACTGGCGCGCCTTGAACGGCGCAGCCCGGGTGATCGGCGCGCAGCTCCGGCCAAGGGCATGCTCCAGGCCCGCCGCGACGATCAACTCGGCGATGGGCCTGGCGATGAACCGTTCGGCACCGCCACTGACGGCGACCGTGAGCCGGCGCAGGAGCGCGAGGACGCACCGATGCTGGTCGAGCAGGAGCCGCTTGACCTGGCACCGGCCGACGACGAGCGCACCGAGCCTACCCTCGGCGCGACCAGCCTCGATCTGGACGATGAACCACCAGTGCGCGATCGGACACTCGACGACGACCTCGACGAACCCTCGCGGCAGCTGTCCAGCCATGACGCACCGGTGCCGGAAAAGGGCCTTTCGGCGCTGGACGACGAGGTGCACAGCGCACCGTTCTCGGCCCGCGACGATGACCCCGACGAACATCCCGGGCAGCGCCTGGAACCGAGCCTGGCCGCCAAGCCCGAACGCTCGCGCAAGGAGCCGCTGGTCGACGTGGTCGACGACCCGTTGCAGTTGGGCTGGGAAAAGCCCGCCCCGAACTGGGGCAAGCGCCTGCTGTGGGGTTTCCTGACCCTGCTGGCCGCGGGCCTGCTGGCATTCCAGTACGTCTGGTTCCACTTCGACGAAATGGCCCGCCAGGACCAGTATCGCCCCTGGTTCCAGCAGCTGTGTCCGATGTTCGGCTGCCAGGTGCCGACCCGCGTCGACATCTCGCGGATCAAGAGCAGCAACCTGGTAGTGCGTAGCCACCCGGACTTCAAAGGGGCGCTGATCGTCGACGCGATCATCTACAACCGCGCGCCCTTCGCCCAGCCCTTCCCGCTGCTCGAGCTGCGCTTCGCCGACCTCAACGGCCAGCTGATCGCCAGCCGGCGCTTCAAGCCCAGCGAGTACCTGTCGGGCGAGCTGGCCGGGCGCGGCGAGATGCCCAGCCAGACGCCGATCCACATCGCCCTGGACATCCTCGACCCTGGGCCGAAGGCGGTGAACTACAGCCTGAGCTTCCGTTCGCCAGAATAAGCGACAGGCGGCAAGCTTCAAGCCGCAGGTAAAAGCCTGTCTGCAGGCCTCTTGCAGCTTGAAGCTCGCCACTTGGCACTGGGTGTCATAACGCCGCAACTGTTCAGATTTTATCCAGATTCATCTTTATCCGGTCATCGAGAGCGGGTATCATGCCATCCCTTTTTCGAACTCCAATGATTCGGCCCCACAACAGGGAACACCTATGTCGGCGGTACGCATCGGCCCTTACACACTGCAGAACAACCTGATCCTGGCCCCCATGGCCGGCGTCACGGACCAACCTTTCCGAACGCTGTGCAAACGCCTTGGCGCGGGCATGGTGGTGTCGGAGATGGTTTCCAGCGACATGCGCCTGTGGAACAGCCGCAAGTCGAGCCTGCGCCGCATCCACGAAGGTGATCCCGAGCCACGCTCGGTGCAGATCGCCGGTGGCGACGCGCAGATGATGGCCGAGGCGGCCCGGGCCAACGTCGAGGCCGGCGCGCAGATCATCGATATCAACATGGGTTGCCCGGCGAAAAAAGTCTGCAACAAGGCCGCAGGCTCTGCTTTATTGAGAGATGAAGCCTTGGTCACCGAAATCCTCCATGCCGTCGTCGGCGCCGTGGACGTACCGGTGACGCTGAAGATCCGCACCGGCTGGGACCGGGCGAGCAAGAACGGCCTGAACGTGGCGAAGATCGCCGAACAGGCCGGCATCCAGGCGCTGGCGGTGCATGGCCGCACACGCGCCGACCTGTACACCGGTGACGCCGAGTACGACACCATCGCCGCGATCAAGCAGGCGGTGTCGATCCCGGTATTCGCCAACGGCGACATCACCTCGCCGGAAAAGGCCCGGGCGGTGCTGCATGCCACCGGCGCCGACGGCCTGCTGATCGGCCGTGCCGCCCAGGGGCGGCCGTGGATTTTCCGCGAGGTCGAGCATTACCTGCGCACGGGCGAGCACCTCCCCGCCCCGGCGCTGGACGAAGTAGAACGCATTCTGCTGGAGCACCTGGCCGCGCTGCATGCCTTCTATGGCGATGTGATGGGCGTGCGGATCGCCCGCAAGCACGTTGGCTGGTACCTGGCAACCCGACCTGGCGGCAAGGAGTTCCGCAGCCAGTTCAACGCTTTGCAAGACACACAAGCGCAGTGCGCCAACGTTCAGGCGTTTTTCGCCGAACGTCGACAGAGCCTTGGGACAGAGGACGAACAAGGGGTGGCCGCATGACGATGATGACCGAGACATTAGTGAGTGGAACAACGCCCGTGAGCGACAACGCCAACCTCAAGCAGCACCTGAACACGCCGAGCGAAGAGGGCCAGACCCTGCGCGACAGCGTCGAGAAGGCACTGCACAACTACTTCGCCCACCTGGAAGGCGCTACCGTCACGGACGTGTACAACCTGGTGCTCTCGGAAGTCGAGGCGCCCCTGCTCGAATGCGTGATGAACTACGTCAAGGGCAACCAGACCAAGGCCAGCGAGATGCTCGGGCTCAACCGAGGCACGCTGCGCAAGAAGCTCAAGCAGTACGATCTGTTGTAAGGCCAGAACCCCAACCAAAAAGGCGCTCATGCAAAGAGGCGCCTTTTTTGCTGACTCCACCGCGTTATGGAATCTGAAATGACCGACCAGACTACCCGCCTGCCGATCCGCCGCGCCCTGATCAGCGTCTCCGACAAGACCGGTATCCTCGAATTCGCCCGTGAGCTGCAGCAGCTCGGTGTCGAGATCCTGTCCACCGGCGGCACCTACAAGCTGCTCAAGGACAATGGCGTGAACGCGGTGGAAGTGGCCGACTACACCGGCTTCGCCGAAATGATGGACGGCCGGGTCAAGACCCTGCATCCGAAGATCCACGGCGGCATCCTGGGCCGTCGCGGCACCGACGACGCCATCATGAACGAGCATGGCATCAAGCCGATCGACCTGGTCGCGGTCAACCTGTACCCGTTCGAAGCCACCATCAGCAAGCCGGGCTGCGACCTGCCGACCGCCATCGAGAACATCGACATCGGCGGCCCGACCATGGTCCGTTCCGCGGCGAAGAACCACAAGGACGTGGCCATCGTGGTCAACGCCAGCGATTACGCCGGCATTGTCGAAGGCCTGAAAGCCGGCGGCCTGACCTACGCCCAGCGCTTCGACCTGATGCTCAAGGCCTTCGAGCACACCGCCGCCTACGACGGCATGATCGCCAACTACATGGGCACCATCGACCAGGCCAAGGACACCCTGTCCACAGAAGACCGCAGCGAGTTCCCGCGCACCTTCAACAGCCAGTTCGTCAAGGCCCAGGAAATGCGCTACGGCGAGAACCCGCACCAGAGCGCGGCGTTCTACGTCGAGGCCAAGAAAGGCGAAGCCAGCATCTCCACCGCCATCCAGCTGCAAGGCAAGGAGCTTTCGTTCAACAACGTGGCCGACACCGACGCCGCGCTGGAGTGCGTGAAGAGCTTCGTCAAGCCGGCCTGCGTCATCGTCAAGCACGCCAACCCGTGCGGCGTGGCCGTGGTGCCTGAAGACGAAGGCGGTATCCGCAAGGCCTACGACCTGGCCTACGCCACCGACACCGAGTCGGCGTTCGGCGGCATCATCGCCTTCAACCGCGAGCTGGATGGCGAAACCGCCAAAGCCATCGTCGAGCGCCAGTTCGTCGAAGTGATCATCGCCCCGAAAATCTCCCAGGCCGCCCGCGAAGTCGTGGCCGCCAAGCAGAACGTGCGTCTGCTGGAGTGCGGCGAGTGGCCAGCCGAGCGCGCCGCCGGTTGGGACTTCAAGCGCGTCAACGGTGGCCTGCTGGTGCAGAGCCGCGATATCGGCATGATCACTGCCGACGACCTGAAGATCGTCACCAAGCGTGCGCCGACCGAGCAGGAAATCCACGACCTGGTGTTTGCCTGGAAAGTGGCCAAGTTCGTCAAGTCCAACGCCATCGTCTACGCCAAGCAGCGCCAGACCATCGGCGTCGGCGCTGGCCAGATGAGCCGCGTCAACTCCGCGCGCATCGCCGCGATCAAGGCCGAGCATGCCGGCCTGCAAGTGCAGGGCGCGGTAATGGCCTCGGATGCGTTCTTCCCGTTCCGTGATGGCATCGACAACGCGGCTAAAGTGGGTATCAGCGCCGTGATCCAGCCAGGTGGTTCGATGCGCGATGCCGAAGTCATCGCCGCCGCCGACGAGGCCGGTATCGCCATGGTATTCACCGGCATGCGCCACTTCCGCCACTGATTATGGCAATCGGCCGCACTGAAGCAGGCATCTGCTGCGTTGGGGCCGGTTCCGCTGATGCTCATTGCCATAAGGCAACTGCGCTCATCGGAACCGTCCCCGCCTTGCATCTACCTGTTTCAGTGCGACCTCGTACAGCGAGGGGCGCTGCCTCTCGTTCGACAGATTTCGAGGTTTTGACATGAAAGTTTTGATCATCGGCAGCGGCGGTCGTGAACACGCCCTGGCCTGGAAAGTCGCCCAGGACCCACGGGTCGAGAAAATCTTCGTGGCGCCGGGTAACGCCGGCACCGCCAGCGAAGCCAAGTGCGAGAACGTCGCCATTGACGTCACTGCCCTGGAGCAACTGGCCGACTTCGCCGAGAAGAACGTCGACCTGACCATCGTCGGCCCGGAAGCGCCGCTGGTCATCGGTGTCGTGGACCTGTTCCGCAGCCGTGGCCTGGACTGCTTCGGCCCGACCAAGGGCGCGGCCCAGCTGGAAGGCTCCAAGGCCTTCACCAAGGACTTCCTGGCCCGCCACAAGATCCCGACTGCCGACTACCAGAACTTCACTGAGATCGAGCCGGCCCTGGCCTACCTGCGTGAGAAAGGCGCGCCGATCGTGATCAAGGCCGACGGCCTGGCCGCCGGTAAAGGCGTAATCGTCGCCATGACCCTGCAGGAAGCCGAAGACGCCGTGCGCGACATGCTTGCCGGCAACGCCTTCGGTGAAGCCGGTTCGCGCGTGGTGATCGAAGAGTTCCTCGACGGCGAGGAAGCCAGCTTCATCGTCATGGTCGATGGCCACAACGTGCTGCCAATGGCCACCAGCCAGGATCACAAGCGTGTCGGCAACCAGGACACCGGCCCGAACACCGGCGGCATGGGTGCCTACTCCCCAGCGCCAGTGGTCACCGCCGACGTGCACCAGCGCGTGATGGACCAGGTGATCTGGCCAACCGTGCGCGGCATGGCCGAGGAAGGCAACGTCTACACCGGCTTCCTGTATGCCGGCCTGATGATCGACAAGGCGGGCAACCCCAAGGTCATCGAGTTCAACTGCCGCTTCGGCGACCCGGAAACCCAGCCGGTCATGCTGCGCCTGGAGTCGAGCCTGGTGCTGCTGATCGAAGCCGCCTTTGCCAAGGCCCTGGACAAGGTCGAAGCGCAATGGGACCCGCGCCCGAGCCTGGGCGTGGTGCTGGCCGCCGGTGGTTACCCGGGCGACTACGCCAAGGGCGCCGTGATCAGCGGCCTGGACGCCGCCGCCAAGCTGCAAGGCAAGGTGTTCCACGCCGGCACCGCACTGAAGGACGGCCAGGTGGTCACCGCCGGTGGCCGCGTACTGTGCGCCACCGCCATGGGCGACACCGTCGAAGCCGCCCAGCAGCAGGCCTACCGCCTGGCCGAGCAGGTCAAGTGGGACGCCAGCTTCTACCGCAACGACATCGGCTACCGGGCCATCGCCCGCGAGCGCGGTGAGCAGCAGTAAAAGTGCAGCCAACGGTCGTGGCGCTCCCGGCGCACGGCCTTCGGCTCGTCGTCAAGGCCCCGCCGGGGCCTTGCCTTCGCCTTGGCGCGCCGCGCATAGTGGTTATCCGGCACATTAGCTAAGAAGGGATTTCGTCGTGCGTCGGCTTCGGATTGCCATAGCCCTGATCGTCAGCCTGCTGACCCTGCTCTGCCTGCTCCCGGCACACGCCGAACAGGCCGCGGGCTGGTCGGCGCTGCTCGATGAACAGGCCAACCTGCAGCTGTCCGACGTGCGCTCCGAACGCTACCGCAACCAGTTCAGCCCATTGGCCCTCGAAGAACTGGATGCCGCCCTCCCCGACCAGGCCCTGTGGTTGCACTACCGTCTGGATCCGAGCGACCAGGAACAACTGGTACGCATTTTCGCCCCCGACCTGTCACGCCTGGACCTCTACGCGCTGGAAGGCGGCAAACTGCTGCGCCAGTTGCACCATGGCCGGCAGGGCGACGGCCTCAGCCCCACCCTGCGCGGCAGGGACCACGTGCTGCCACTACCGCACAGCAACCAACCGCTGGATATCTACCTGCGGCTGGTTTCCGAACACCAGCTGCGCCCGGCCATCACTGTCGAGACCACCGCCCACGCTGCCGCCGACCAGCGCCAGTCGTTGCTGTTCGGCCTGTTGTTCGGTGGCCTGGTGATGCTGATCCTGCACAACCTGATCCGTTTTGCCTACACGCGTTCCAGTACCACGCTGGTGCTGGCGCTGTACCACGGCCTGATGTTGCTCAGCGCGCTGATCCTGCTAAACCTCAGCGGGCCCTGGTGGCACCTGTGGCACAGCGCGCAGACCCCGGCGGCCTACCTGACGCTGGTGCTGGCAGGCCTGGCCGGGTTGTATTTCACCCTGCACTTCTTCTCCCCCTGCAGTTCGGCGCGGCTCAATCGCCTGCTGCACCTGGAGATGCTGGTGGCCGCCGTCAGCGGCCTGGTACTGCTGTTCGTCGACACCCTGCCGCTGAACCTGATGACCTACGCTTTGCTCGCCCTGGGCAGCGTGAGCATGCTGCTGGTCAGCGGCTATCACTGGTACAAGGGCTACGGCCCGGCGCGCCTGTTCGCCGTGGCGATGCTGGTGTTCAACCTCGGCGGCCTGGTGCTGTTGCCGGCCCTGCTGGGCCTCACCCGCACCTCCACGCCTTGGTTGCTGTGCATCCTCATGGCGCTGACCGTGGTCAGCGGCCTGCTGCTCAACCTCGCGGTCAGCGAGCGCCTGCGCCGGATCAGCGAGGAGCGCTTTCGCGCCAGCCGCGCCCTGGCCGCCAGCGATGCCGAGATCAACGCCAAGGCCGAGTTCCTGGCCAAGATCAGCCATGAGATCCGCACCCCCATGAACGGCGTGCTGGGCATGACCGAGTTGCTGCTGGGCACGCCGCTGTCGGTCAAGCAGCGCGACTATGTGCAGACCATCCACAGCGCCGGCAACGAACTGCTCACCCTGATCAACGAAATCCTCGACATCTCCAAGCTCGAGTCGCGGCAGATCGAGCTGGACGACGTGCAGTTCGACCTCAATGCCCTGATCGAGGACTGCCTGAACATCTTCCGGGCCAAGGCCGAACAGCAGAACATCGAGCTGATCAGTTTCACCCAGCCCCAGGTGCCCCGGGTCGTCAGCGGCGATCCGACACGCCTGCGCCAGGCCTTGTCGAGTCTGCTGGACAACGCCCTGAAGAACACCAGCCAGGGCGAGATCCTGCTGGTGGTGGCCCTCGACCAGCGCGGCGACAGCCCACGCCTGCGCATCGCCGTGCAGGACAGCGGCGAGCCCATGCCGCCGGCCGAGCGTGACGCCTTGCTGCAGGCCGAGCTGCACAGTCGCCACTTCCTCTCCAGCAACAAACTCGGTGGCCACCTTGGCCTGGTGATCGCCAAGCAACTGATCGGCCTGATGCAGGGCGAGTTCGGCATAAAGACCAGCACCAGCATGGGCAACACCCTGTGGCTGACCCTGCCGCTCGACCCGCTGCGCCTGGAGCAGCCGCCCACCGACCTCGACGGCCCGCTGCGCGATGCCCGGGTACTGGTGGTGGACGACAACGACACCTGCCGCAAGGTGCTGGTGCAGCAATGCAGCGCCTGGGGCATGAACGTCAGCGCGGTGCCGTCGGGCAAGGAGGCGCTGGCCTTGCTGCGCACCAAGGCGCACCTGCGCGATTATTTCGACGCGGTGCTGCTCGACCAGAACATGCCCGGCATGACCGGCATGCAGTTGGCGGCCAAGATCAAGGAAGACCCGAGCCTGAACCACGATATCCTGGTGGTCATGCTCACCGGCATCAGCAATGCGCCGAGCAAGATCATCGCCCGCAACGCCGGGGTCAAGCGCATCCTCGCCAAGCCGGTGGCCGGCTACACGCTCAAGACCACCCTGGCCGAGGAGCTCGCCCTGCGCGGTCGCGAGCAGGCCGCGCCGCCGCTGCCGGTCGGCACCCCGGTGCCGCTGGACCTGCCCGGCGACTTCCGCATCCTGGTGGCCGAGGACAACAGCATCTCGACCAAGGTCATCCGCGGCATGCTCGGCAAGCTCAACCTCGAACCCGATACCGCCAGCAATGGTGAAGAGGCCTTGCAGGCGATGAAGGCCAAGCACTACGACCTGGTGCTGATGGACTGCGAGATGCCGGTGCTCGATGGTTTCTCCGCCACCCAGCAGCTGCGCGCCTGGGAAAGCGCCAACCAGCGCCCGCGTACCCCGGTGGTGGCATTGACCGCGCACATCCTCAACGAACACAAGGAACGCGCGCGCCTGGCCGGCATGGACGGGCACATGGCCAAGCCGGTGGAGCTGTCGCAGTTGCGCGAGCTGGTGCAGTTCTGGGCGGGGCAGCGGCAGGCGGTGTCCGACGACACCACGCAGATCCTGTAGGCGCTACCTCAGCCGCGAGGCAGCCACCACAGAATCTGGCACCCGCTTCGCGGCTGATCGCGGCTGAAGCCGCTGCTACAGGTTCCGTGCTATACAGGTGCCACCCATTCCCGCCGCGGACCCAGCGCCATGCTCCATGAGTTGTTCAGCGTTTACCTGAAAATGCTCGTGCTCTACAGCCCGTTCTTCGTGCTCTCATGTTTCATCGGCCTGACCCGCGGCCACTCCAGCAAGGAACGCAAGCAACTGGCCTGGCGGGTAGCCATTGCCACGCTGGTCGCCAGCGTGCTGCTGTACCTGTTCGGGCGGGTGATCTTCGGGGTATTCGGCATCACCGCCGACGCCTTCCGCATCGGCGCAGGCTCGGTGCTGTTCATCTCGGCGCTGGGCATGGCCCAGGGCAAGTCGGCGGTGCAGACCGACAACGTGCAGCAGGACGTGACCATCGTGCCGCTGACCATTCCGCTCACCGTCGGCCCCGGCACCATCGGTGCGTTGCTGGTGATGGGCGTGGGCCAACCGCACTGGGACGACAAGCTGCTGGCCATCGTCAGCATCGCCCTGGCCAGCTTCACCGTGGGCCTGGTGCTGTACCTCTCGCACCGTATCGAACGGATTCTCGGCGACCAGGGCCTGCAGATCGTCAGCCGCCTGATGGGGCTGTTCGTCTGCGCCTTGGCGGCGCAGATCATCTTCACCGGGATCAAGGGCTACCTGCTGCCCTGACCCCGGCTCCGCTCAGGGCTTGGCGGGGTACCAGCGCGGCGTGTACACCCACTGGCCGCCATCGGCACGGGGGAAGGTGCAGGTGGTCGAGGAGCCGACCAGCACCATGGTGCGCATGTCGACCATCTCCGGCAGCAGCTCGCCCAAGGTCACCACGCGCAGGGTCTGCCCTGGCCGGCCGATATCACGGCCCAGCACCACGGGGGTGCCTGCACCGCGATGGCGGCGTACCACCTCCAGCGCCATACCCAGCTGATGAGGGCGGGCCTTGGAGATCGGGTTGTAGAACGCCAGCACCAGATCCGCCTGGGCCGCCAGGTCGAGGCGCTTCTCGATGATCGACCAGGGTTTGAGGTTGTCCGACAGCGACATCACGCAAAAATCGTGGCCCAGTGGCGCCCCCGCCTGGGCGGCGGTAGCCAGCGAGGCCGAGACGCCGGGCAGGATCTCCAGCTCGACGCGTTGCCAGGCCGGGTCACTGGACTCGTGGAGCGCTTCGAGCACCGCGGCGGCCATGGCGAACACGCCCGGATCGCCCGACGACACTACCACCACCGCACGCCCTTGCGCCGCCAGCTCGAAGGCATGCCGAGCACGCTGCATCTCTTCGCGATTGTCGGTGCAGTGCAGCACCTGATCGTCGCGGAAGGGGCCGGCCATGCGCACGTAGGTTTCGTAACCCAGCACATCCTGCGCACGCGCCAGCTCCGCCTTGACCGCCGGCACCATCAGCTCGGCGGCACCAGGGCCCAGGCCGATCACGGCCAGGCGACCACGGCGACGGCCAACGCGGTCGATGTCGACAGGTGCTGCGCAAACACCGTGGGCGAGCCCCGCCGACGAACCTACACGCGCTTGCGGCACTGCATCAGCCAGCATTCGCTCCAGGCTTTCGGCAGCCGGGGCGAAGCGCAGGGCAACATTCAGTGCCCGTGCAGCTTCGTGCAGGGCCGGCTCCGCCATCTCGGCTTCGCTCGCCAGCAGGCAGGCCAGCGCGGGCTCGGCGATGTTCGCCCGCAGCAGTTCCTCGCGTACCTGGTGCGCCAGGTCGGCGCTACCGGCCGTGACTGCCACCACCACGCAACGCGCATGGATCAGCAGTTCGTCACGGCTGGCCGGACGCAGTGCGCTGCTCACGTGGATAGTGCGCTGCGCCTCGTCACTGGCGGGCAGCTGAACGTGTTCGAGCCACGGCGCGTCGCCTTCGACACGCACCGCCTCGCCCGCCAGCAGGTCGGAGACGAAGCGCTTGCCCTGCTCCAGGTCCGCCAGCGCGTAACCCTCGGGCGGGTTGAGCAGGCAGGTGCCGAAGCGCAGTTCGCCACTGGTGGTGATCGCCGCGCTCACACCCAGCGCCTCACCGATCTCTCGGGCCATGATATTGACCCCACCCAGGCCACCGAGCAGCGGCACCACGGCGCTGCCGTCCTCGGCCACCACCAGTACCGGTGGCTCGACGCCTTTTTCGCTCAACAGCGGCGCCAGGGTGCGAATGACGATACCCGCCGCGCACAGGGCGATGATCGGCGTGTCCTGCTGGTACAGCGCACGCAGGGTGTCGCCAAATAGTGCGTAGTATACGTCGGCCCCTTCCACGCGCCCTTCCAGGCCATGGATCAGCGCCTGTGGATAACAGGCCTGGATACGCCGCGCGGTGGCCAGGCTGCCCGGGCCGAGAATGACGATTGCCGGAGCCTTGTTCATCCCTGCCATTTCTCACCCGGCACGATGATCAGCGAGAAGTATGGCGAGGACTGTGGGTCGACCTCGTCCAGCGCGACGATCTTCTGGTTGGCCATCGTCGCCCGTTCCACGTACAGCGCACGGCTATCCATGCCCAGTTCGGCGAGCACCTGGCGCACCTTGGGGAAGTTGCGTCCCAGTTTCATGATCACTGCGGCGTCGGCATCGGCCAGACGGCGCTTGAGTTCCTCATGGGGCAACACACCGGAAAGCACGGTGAGGGTCTGGTTGCGATACACCAGCGGCGCTCCGAGCACCGAGGCGCCGCCGAGCATCGAGCACACGCCCGGGATCACCTGGGCCTCATAGCGCGAGGCCAGGCGATCATGCAGATACATGTAGGAGCCGTAGAAGAACGGGTCGCCCTCACAGATCACCGCCACGTCACGGCCGGCATCCAGGTGTTCGGCCACCTGCACGCTGGCTTCGTCGTAGAAGTCGCTGATCACCTGTTCATAGGACAGTGGTGCCGGCAGCGCCTCGGTGGTCACCGGGTACACCAGGGGCAACAGGGTCTGTTCGGCTTGCAGGTGCGCCTCGATGATGCCGAAGGCGTTGCCGCGCTTGCCCTTGGCGACGAAGTACGCCACCACCGGCGCCTCGCGCAGCAGGCGCAAGGCCTTGACCGTGATCAGCTCGGGGTCGCCCGGGCCCACGCCCAGGCCCAGCAGTCGTCCGCGTGCCTGCATCATTCCACCTCCGTGGCCAGGGCGTTGACTGCCGCGGCGGCCATCGCGCTGCCGCCCAGGCGGCCCTGCATGATCACGAACGGCACGCCGCGGCTGTCGGCAGCAAGCATGGCCTTGGATTCGGCGGCGCCGACGAAGCCGACCGGGAAGCCGAGGATCAACGCCGGTTTCGGTGCGCCGGCATCGAGCATTTCCAGCAGGTAGAACAGCGCGGTCGGCGCGTTGCCGATCACCACCACGCTGCCTTCCAGATGCGGGCGCCACAGCTCCAGGGCCACGGCGGAACGGGTGTTGCCTTCGGCCTTGGCCAGGTCCGGCACGCTCGGGTCACGCAGGGTGCAGATCACCGGGTTGTTGGCCGGCAGACGGGCGCGGGTGATGCCTTCGGCGACCATGTGCGCGTCGCAGAGGATCGGCGCGCCCTTGGCCAGGGCCTCGCGGCCGGCACTGCCGGCGCCTTCGGAGAACTGCAGGCCATCGATGGCTTCGACCATGCCGCAGGCATGGATCACGCGCACGGCGAGCTTTTCAAGATCGGCGGGGATCCGCTCGAGCCGGGCTTCCTCGCGGATGATGCGGAAGGAATTGCGATAGATCTCCTGACCATCGCGGATGTAGTCAATCATCAAGGTGCTCCGTCGGCAGGTCGAGCATGGCGCCTGCTTCTTCTGGGGTGAGGTCGGCGCCGCGCAGCCTGCCGAAGCCCGGCTGGCGCGCATCGCGCAAGTAAAGGTCATAGCGGCCCGGGGCGCGGGCCAGCAGGGTGGCCGGGGCCGTGTGGGCCATGGCGCAGGAACGTGGGCAGGCGCACAGGTGCACGCTGCCTGGGGCGCCGTGGTGCAGCAAGCCGGCCAGGGTCACGGCATCGGCCTTGGTGTCGGCCTGGCCCTTGGCGCAGCCGCTGGAGCCGGTGCAGGCGACGACCCGCGCCAGCGGGTGCTCGCTGTGACACAGCAGGCCCAGGGCTGCAAGGTGTTCGCGGGCAGGCTCCACATGGGCCGGGTTCAGGTTGGTCAGTACCAGGCTTTGCCAAGGCGTCAGGCGCAAGCTGCCATCGCCCCATTGGCGGACGACATGGGCGGCGCCGCGCAGCATGGCCGGGGTCAGGCGACCAAGGGGTGGCGCGACGCCAAGGGCCACGCCCTGGCGCTGGGGCAGCACGCCAAGCCAGGCACTTGTCGTTGCCGGGCGCTGCAAAACCAGCAATGAGGTGTCGATTTTCAGGGGCAGCCCTTCAAGGAAGTGCTCCACCGGGCACACCTGCAGCAATTGACGCATGCGCGACTGCTCGGGCGTCGCCAGGTCGAGGAAGCGCTCCAGCACCGCGCGCACCAACGCCAGCCCCTGCTCCACCGGCACCGCGCCCAGCGCCTGGCTATTCGACAGGCTGCTGGCGAGCCCGAACCGCAACCAGATCCGTCCTTCGCGTTGCATCGCGGACAGCCACAGATCATGGGCGTGCTCGAGCATCGCCAGCGCTTCGCCGCCATCGAGTTGCATGGCGAACTTGGCCGACAGCTTGTGGAGCCTGGGTGTACTTTCCAGCAGGTCAAGAATCTGCCCGGCCAACGGTCGGGTGTCGAACACCATGGCCGGATCGAGCCCGGCCAATGGGCTGACCATGAGGTTGCGCACATCATCACCGGCCGCGTCACGCGGGCCGAGCCCGGCAGCCAGCAGATGCTCGACCAGGCCCCGGTGATCATCACCGATGCCGCGAATCTGCAGATTGGCTCGGTTGGTCGCCTCGATCACGCCTCCGGCAAAACGCTCGGCGGCGTCGGCCACGGCATCGGCCTGGTCGGCCAGCAGCAGGCCACCGGGCAGCTTGATCCGGCAGATGCCGCCATCGCGCGCGGCGACGATGCGCCACAACCCCGGGCAGGCCGAGGGACGGGGCGAAACTTCGGGGGGCAGGGGCGGCGTCAAGGGGGCATCCGGCAATCGTGAAAGTGCGCTTCAGTGTAGAAGGCGCGGTATTATGCCTGCTTTGTCCGGCGGCATGAAAAACCGGTGGTCGAACGCCCCGCGATCAATAAACGGTATGAGGAACAGATGGCCCCCTGGCTGACAGTAATAGGCATCGGCGAAGACGGCTTCAGCGGCCTGGGCAAACAGGCCCGGCGCGCCCTGCTAGCGGCCACGCGCATCATCGGTGCCCCGCGCCAGCTGGCCCTGTTGCCGCGCTGTGTGACCGCCGAGCAACTGCACTGGCCCAGCCCCTTCTCCCTGGCCCCGGTCCTGGCCCTGCGCGGTGAGCCGGTATGCGTATTGGCCAGCGGCGACCCGATGTTTTACGGCGTCGGCGCCAGCCTGGCGCGCCAGCTGCCCGCCGAGGAACTGCAGGTGCTGCCGATGCCCTCCTCCTGCGCCCTGGCCGCCGCCCGCCTGGGCTGGCCGCTGCAGGACGTGCAGGTGGTCTCGGTGGTCGCCCGCGCGCTGGCGGCGCTCAATGCCCACCTGTACAGCGGCATGCGCCTGCTGGTGCTGAGCAACGACGAAGGCAGCCCGGCGGCCATTGCCGCGCAGCTGCGCGAACGTGGCTTCGGCCCCAGCCGTCTCCAGGTGCTCGAACACCTCGGCGGCCCACAGGAACGAACGCTGAGCGGCACCGCCGACGATTGGCCACATAACGGCATCGCCCCGCTCAACCTGGTCGCCATCGAATGCCAGGCCTCGCCTGATACCCCACGCCTGCCTCGCGTGGCCGGCCTGCCTGACAGCGCCTTCCGTCACGACGGCCAGCTGACCAAGCGCGACGTGCGAGCGATTACCCTGGCCCGCCTGGCACCGCAACCAGGCGAACTGCTGTGGGACGTAGGCGCCGGTTGCGGCTCCATCGGCATCGAATGGATGCGCGCCCACCCCAGCTGCCGCACCCTTGCGATCGAGGCGGACGAAGGCCGCCAGGGCTACATCGAACACAACCGCGACACCCTCGGCGTGCCCGGCCTGCAATTGATCCGCGGCAAAGCACCCGAAGCATTGGCCGGGCTGGAACGCCCGGACGCGATCTTCATCGGCGGCGGCGTCACCCGCGAAGGCGTGCTCGACCTGTGCTGGGAGCGCCTGCTGCCGGGCGGACGCCTGGTTGCCAACGCTGTCACGCTGCAAAGCGAGGTCGCCCTGGGGCAATTTCGCGACCAGCATGGCGGCGAGCTGACCCGTATCCATATCGCCCACACCCAGCCGCTGGGCAGTTTCGACACCTGGCGCCAGGCCCTGCCGATCACTTTGCTCGACGTGGTGAAACCCGTCGATGCGTGAAGAAACCCGCGAACAGCCCGCGCCCCTGCGCAGCGGCCTGACCACCGGCAGCTGCGCCACCGCCACCAGCCTGGCGGCGGCGCGCCTGCTGCTGACCGGGCAACACAACGACGCGGTGCACATCACCCTGCCCAAGGGCAAGGTGGTGGAGATGCGCCTGGAGTTCTGCCATCTCAACGGCGAGACCGCCGAAGCCGGCACCCTGAAAGATGCCGGCGACGACCCCGATGTCACCCATGGCGCCCTGCTCTACAGCCAGGTGCGCCTGCTGGCCGAGCCCGGCATTCGCTTTGTCGCCGGGCAAGGCGTGGGGACCGTGACCCGCCCGGGGCTGGTACTGGGCGTCGGCGAGCCGGCGATCAACCCGGTACCGCGCAGGATGATCGGCCACCACCTGCAACAGTTGGCCAGCGAATGCGGCTATGGCGGCGGTTTCGAAGTCACGGTCAATGTCCAGGACGGCGAGTCGCTGGCGCTGAAGACCATGAACCCGCGCCTGGGCATCCTCGGCGGGCTGTCGATCCTCGGTACCAGCGGCATCGTCCGGCCGTTTTCCTGCTCGGCCTACATCGCCTCGATCCACCAGGGCATCGACGTCGCTCACACCAACGGCTATACGCACATCGCCGCCTGCACCGGCAACGCCAGCGAAGACACCATGCGCCGGGTCTACAACCTGCCGGAGATCGCCCTGATCGAGATGGGCGACTTCGTCGGCGCCGTGCTCAAGCACCTGCGCAAGGTGCCGGTGCCGCGCCTCACGCTATGCGGTGGCTTCGGCAAGATCAGCAAGCTGGCGGCCGGGCACATGGACCTGCACAGCCGCCATTCGAGCATCGACCTGCCGCAGCTGGCGGGCTGGGCGGCGGCCATTGGCGCCGATACCACCCTGCAACAGGCCATCGTCAGCGCCAACACCAGCCAGCAAGCGCTGGCCCTGGCCCATGCCGCCGGTATCGCCCTGGGCGACGAGGTCTGCCGTCACGCCCTGCTCTTCACCCGCAGCGTGGTGCCTGCCCAGGTGCAGGTCGAAGTGTTCGCCATCGATCGCCAGGGCGGCATCGTCGGCAAGGCGGGCGTGGCATGAACGGGCGGATCCTGCTGCTTGGCGGTGTCACCGAGGCCCTGGCCATCGCTCGCCAGTTGGGGCCGCAGCATGTCTACAGCCTCGCTGGCATCGGCCGTATTCCCCAGGACCTGACCTGCCAGGTGCGAGTCGGCGGCTATGGCGGCGCCGAAGGCCTGGCCGAGTACCTGCGCGCCGAAGGCATCGACCTGCTGATCGACGCCACCCATCCCTATGCCGCGCAGATCAGCCGCAACGCCGCCCTCGCCGCACGCAGCGCTGGCATTCCCTGCTGGGCCCTGCGCCGCCCGGCGTGGCAGGCGCAGCCCGGCGATGACTGGCGCGAAGTCGAGGACTGGGCCGGGTTGATCGAGGCACTGGCCCCGTTCGAGCGCCCCTTGTTCACCCTTGGCCGCGAACCCCTGCAACATCTGGACGAAATCCCCCCACACCAGTTCTGGACCCTGCGCGCCCTCGAAGCGTGTCCCGACAATGAACGCTGTGAGGTGATCGGTGCGCGCGGACCATTCCTCATCGACGATGAGCGTGCCCTGTTCGAACGTCGGCGGATCGACGTGCTGGTGAGCAAGAATAGTGGCAGCACGGCCACCGAGCCGAAGCTGGAGGTGGCGCGGGAACGCGGGGTACCGGTGCTGGTGCTCAAGCGACCGATGCTGCCGAATGTGGATCGGGAGCTCGAGAATCCTGGGCTGATCCTGGATGCGCTCGGCCTGATCGACACCTGAGCCGAGAACGTATATCCCATTGACATATACACCATGGGAATTAAACTCCGGACATACAATTGCGCTTTCAAGGAGGCACATCATGGAGCAAGGTGCAGTCTTCAAAAGCAACCGCAGCCAGGCTATCCGCATGCCAAAAGCCCTCGCCCTCCCAGAAGACGTCACTCGCGTGGACATCGTCGCGGTCGGGCGTTCGCGCATCATCTCGCCCGCCGGCGAAAGCTGGGACAGTTGGTTCGAGGGTGACGATGTGAGTGCGGACTTCATGGCTAGCAGGGAGCAACCGGCCGACCAGGAGCGCGAAGGATTCTGATGCTCAGGTACATGCTCGACACCAACATCTGCATTTTCACCATCAAGAACAAACCACAGACGGTGCGCGAGGCGTTCAACCGCCATCATGGCCAACTGGCCATCAGCACGGTAACCCTGATGGAGTTGATCTATGGCGCGGAAAAGTCAGCCACGCCAGCGCGTAATCTGGCCATTGTCGAGGGATTCGCCGCACGCCTCGAGGTACTCGATTACGACATCCAGGGCGCTGCTCATACCGCGCAACTGCGAGCGGAACTGGCCAAGGCCGGTACTCCCATCGGCCCCTATGACCGAATGATCGCCGGCCACGCCCGCGCCCGTGGCCTCACCCTGGTGACCAATAACCTACGCGAGTTCCAGCGTGTACCCGGGCTGCGTGTGGAGGACTGGGTGACACCACCACGCTGACCGTCGCGAGATGGCCCAGTGCCTTGATCCTGCCTTACAATCACCTTCCCTCTTCTGGAAGGCTCCACCCATATGGAAATGCAATGGTGGATCTGGCTCGTCTTCGGCGTGGCCCTGATCCTGCTGGAACTGGTGCTCCCCACCTTCTTCATTCTCTGGTTCGGCATCGGTGCCGTGCTGGTGTCGTTCATTTCGCTGCTTGCTCCCGGCCTGCAACTCGATATGCAGGGCCTGCTGTGGGTGGTGCTCTCATCGATCACCACCGCCCTCTGGTTCAAGGTGTTCCGGCGCAAGAAGCCGGACGTGCGCTGGACCGCCGACAGCGTGATCGGCGAAGTCGGCCTGCTGACCAGCGCCGTGTCGCAGTTCCAGAAAGGCCGCGTGCGCTTCCAGAAGCCGATCCTCGGCAACGAGGAATGGACCTGCGTCGCCGACAGCGACATCCCCGCCGGCGCGCGCGTGCGCCTGGCCGCAATCGAAGGCAACACCGCCCGGGTCACCCGGGCCTGAATCCGCACTAAAAGGAAGTTCGCAAGCATGACCAGCCTCATCGTCGTCGCCACCCTCGCTGTATTCGTCCTGATCACCGTGTTCAAGGGCGTGCGCATCGTGCCCCAGGGCGAGGAATGGATCGTCGAGCGCCTGGGCCGCTACCACAGCACCCTCAAGCCGGGCCTGAACATCGTCATCCCGTACATGGACGTGGTCGCCTACCGCCTGCCGACCAAGGACATCATCCTCGACGTGCAGCAGCAGGAGATCATCACCAAGGACAACGCGGTGATCGTCGCCAACGCCCTGTGCTTCGCCAAGGTGGTCGACCCACAGAAAGCCTCTTACGGCGTGCAAAACTTCTCGTTCGCCGTCACCAGCCTGACCATGACCTCGCTGCGCGCCATCGTCGGCGCCATGGACCTGGACGAGGCGCTGTCCAGCCGCGAGCAGATCAAGGCGCGCCTGCGCGAGGCGATGTCCGAGCAGACCGAAGACTGGGGCGTGACCGTGCGCTCGGTGGAGATCCAGGACATCAAGCCGTCGCCGAGCATGCAGACTGCCATGGAGCGTCAGGCCGCCGCCGAGCGTGAACGTAAAGCCGACGTGACCCGCGCCGAGGGCAACAAGCAGGCGGCGATTCTCGAGGCCGAAGCGCGCCTGCAGGCGGCCAAGCTGGATGCCGAGGCCCAGGTGAACCTGGCCGAAGCGTCGGCGCGGGCGATTACCCTGGTCAAGGAAGCCGTGGGTAGCGAGACCGTACCGGCCATGTACCTGCTGGGTGAGCGTTACATTGGCGCGATGGAGAACCTGGCGGCCAGCGACAATTCGAAAGTCGTGGTGCTGCCGGCTGACCTGCAGGAAACCGTGCGCGGCCTGATGGGGCGCGGCAAGGCCTGATATCACCTGGGGCTGCTGTGCAGCCCCAGGTGCGGCACTTCACCGCACCCCGGCTTTTTTACCTATACTCCGCCGTACAATAGCCATCACGATTCCTGACCGGATCTCTCCATGCCCCCACGTCGGCACATTGCCTGGATAGCCTGCCTTGCAGTGCTGTTCAACCTGCTGGCCATGCCGCTGTCCTCTGCCGCGCCCAAGGGCCCGGCCGAACAGCTGCTGTGGGGGGCTTTCTGCTCCAGCATGGCCAACAAGGCCAAGGTCGATGTCCAGGCCCTGGCCAAGATCGACCTGGGGCAGCAAAGCGACGACAGCGCCAGCATGATGAACTGCTGGTGCTGCCTGGGTGCAGCGCCACTGCTGGCCTTGCCCAGCTACCCGCCACAGTTGCACAACCCGCCGCTTCTGATCGCCGGGCACCTGCCGCACCTCGCCGACTACCAGCCCACGCCGCGCCAGCTCTGGCCCGCGCTCAATCCCCGTGCCTCTCCGTTGGTCTGAGTTCACTACGCTGTCCTTCAGAACCTGAACAGACCGGAGACTCACCCATGCTCAAGCAAGCCCTCGTCCTGGCCGCCCTGCTGCTGCCCGGCGCCTACGCCAACGCCCACGAGTACAGCGTCGGCGACCTGCACATCGCCCACCCCTGGTCGCTGGAGCTGCCGCCGAACGCGCCCAACGTCGCCGCCTACTTTGTCGTGCACAACAACGGCAAGGCCGATGACCGCCTGCTTTCGGTGAAAAGCCCCGTCACCGACGACGCCCAGTTGCACGAGCATGTGATGAGCGCCGCCGGCGCCATGAAGATGCAACATGTGCCCAGCGTGTTGGTCCCGGCCGGCAAGGATGTGGTGTTCGCCCCCAGCGCCTACCACGTGATGATCATGCAGCCCAAGGACCGCAGCCTGCTCACCGACGGCAAGCGCTTCCCGCTGACCCTGCACTTCGAGAAAGCCGGTGACGTCACGGTCGATGTCGCGGTGCAGAAGCAGCCGCCAGCCGAGCAGGCCGCAGTGCACGAACACACGCACTGACCGACTGACAGGCGCTCGCCATGAGCCTGCCGCGCTACAGCTCCGCCCGCAGCACCCGCCCTGATCGCAGGCGCGTCGGTGGCGGCTGGCTGAGCCTGTTCGCCATGTGGATGATCTTCATCGGCCCGCTGGTTTCCCAGTCGATGCCGATGGAGCACCACGCCGGCATGGCCATGCCCATGGACATGTCGATGAGCATGCCCATGGCCCACGACGAGCACCATGGCCACGGCAACGATGGCCAGCTGCATGTCATGTGGGAGAAGTGCGGCTACTGCAGCCTGCTGTTCAACTGCCCCGCCCTGCCCCAGACCCTCAGCCCGCTGACAGCGGGCAGCCAGATCCCCCCTGTCCACCTCACCAATGCCACGCGCCAGGGCCATGCCCGGCAGGCTGTATTCCCCGGCGCCCGCAGCCGCGCGCCGCCCCGTTCGATCGTCGCCTGAACACAACGCGATAAACGCCCGAAGCCAGGAGGCTTCGCGCTGACTCATGACTGATCGACTGGAATCATTATGTCCGGCTGCACCCCTGTTTTTGCCCTTTCCCTGCGTGGGACCATCGCCGTACTGTGCGGCTCGCTGCTCGCGCCACTGGCCTTTGCCGTCGAAACCGGCCATGAAGGCCACATCCACGACACTGCCGAGCTGAGCCCGACGGTGATCACCGCCATCGCCCCGAGCTCGCCGCTGACCGTGGTCACCAACCCCAAGGACCCGCGCCAGCCCGTGCCGGCCAGCGATGGCGGCGACTACCTCAAGACTATCCCCGGTTTCTCGGTGATCCGCGCTGGCGGCACCAATGGCGACCCGGTGCTGCGCGGCATGTTCGGCTCGCGCCTGAACATCCTCACCAACGGCGGCATGATGCTCGGCGCCTGCCCTGGCCGCATGGACGCCCCGACCTCGTACATCTCCCCGGAAACCTACGATCGCCTCACCGTGATCAAGGGCCCGCAAAGCGTGATCTGGGGGCCGGGCGGTTCGGCCGGTACCATCCTCTTCGAGCGTGAGCCGGAGAAATTCGGCGAGCTCGGCAGCCGGGTCAACGGCAGCGTGCTGGCCGGCTCCAACGGCCGCTTCGACAAAGTGCTAGACGCTGCGGCCGGCAACCAGCTCGGCTATGTGCGCTTCGTCGGCAACCAGTCGCACTCGGACGACTTCGAAGACGGCAACGGCGACACCGTGCCTTCGCGCTGGGACAAGTGGAACGGCGATGTCAGCCTCGGCTGGACCCCGGACGCCGACACCCTGCTCGAACTGACCGCCGGCAAGGGCGATGGCGAGGCGCGTTCCGCCGGGCGTGGCATGGACGGCTCGCAGTTCAAGCGTGAAAGCCTGGGGCTGCGCTTCGAGAAGTCCAACCTCGGCGAGGTGCTCGACAAGGTCGAGGCGCAGGTCTACTACAACTACGCCGACCACGTGATGGACAACTACACCCTGCGCACCCCGTCGGGCAGCGGCATGATGGGCATGCCCATGGTCAGCAACGTCGACCGCCGCACCCTGGGTGCGCGGATCAAAGCCACCTGGCGCTGGGCTGACGTGCAACTGATCAGCGGCATCGACGCGCAGACCAACGAGCACCGCCAGCGTGGCGGCATGGGGGTCAACGCGCATAAGGGCCAGCCCTGGACCAAGGATGCCGACTTCCACAACTACGGCGCCTTCGGCGAGCTCACCTGGTATGCGACCGGCGAGGACCGTCTGATCACCGGCGCCCGCCTGGACCGCGCCTCGGCCCGCGACTTCCGCAAGGGCAGCGCCACCGAGGGCGACACTCGCGCCGACACGCTGCCCAGCGGTTTCGTGCGCTACGAGCATGACCTGGCGGCGATCCCCGCCACCACTTACATCGGCCTCGGCCACACCCAGCGCTTCCCCGATTACTGGGAGCTGTTCTCGCCCAAGCGCGCCCCGGCCGGCTCGGTGAACGCCTTCGACGGCATCAAGCCGGAGAAAACCACCCAGCTCGACTTCGGCATCCAGTATCGCGACGAGCGTCTGGAAGCCTGGGCATCGGGCTATGTTGGCCAGATCCGCGACTACATCCTGTTCGACTACCAACGCAACATGATGGGCAACCTCACCTCCCAGGCGCAGAACATCGACGCCCGCATCATGGGCGGCGAACTGGGCGCGGCCTACAAGCTGACCGAGAACTGGAAGGCCGACGCCACGCTCGCCTACGCTTGGGGCAAGAACAGCAGTGATGGCAAGGCGCTACCGCAAATGCCGCCCTTGGAAAGCCGCCTGGGCCTGACCTACAGCCGCGACACCTGGAGCGTCGGCGCCCTGTGGCGCCTGGTGGCCGAGCAGAACCGCATCGCCCAGAACCAGGGCAACGTGGTGGGCAAGGACTACGACAAGAGCGCCGGCTTCGGCGTGTTTTCCCTCAATGGTGCCTACAAGGTGAACAACAACCTCAAGCTCAGCGCGGGCGTCGACAACCTGTTCGACAAGGCCTACGCCGAGCACCTGAACCTGGCCGGGAACGCCGGGTTCGGCTACCCGGCCAACAGTACCCAGCCGGTGAACGAGCCAGGCAGGACCTTCTGGACCAAGGTCGACTTCAGCTTCTGACAACAACAAACGGGCGCGGGGCCTGACCGCGCCCAATCAAGGTCTACGGGAGGCTCCCATGAGCAAACCAAACGTTTCCTTCTACAACCTTGCGTGGCGCTGGCATTTCTATGCCGGCCTGTTCGTGGCACCGTTCATGATCCTGCTGGCGCTTACCGGGATCATCTACCTGTTCAAGCCGCAGCTTGACCCGTTGATGTACCGCGAACTGATGGTGGTCGAGGCCGGCCATCACCGGCAAAGCGCCGACACCCTGCTGGCCAATGTGCGCCAGGCTTATCCACAGGGGCAGGTGGGCCAGTACCTGCCCGCGATCAACGCCGAGCGCAGCGCGCAGTTCGTGGTGCATGACGGCGGGCGCGAACTGAATGTCTTCGTCGACCCGTACAGCGGCAAGGTGTTGGGCGAGCAGGATGGCAAGCAGAACCTGCAGGCCATCGCCCGCGCTCTGCATGGCGAACTGATGGTCGGCACGGTCGGTGACCGGCTGGTGGAACTGGCGGCCGGCTGGGGCATTGTCCTGGTTGTGTCCGGCCTCTATCTCTGGTGGCCACGCGGGCGCAGCAGCGCGGGCGTGCTGTGGCCACGTTTCAGCGCGCGCGGCCGCTTGCTGTGGCGCGACCTGCATGCCGTTACCGGCTTCTGGGGTTCGGCCCTGCTGCTGTTGATGCTGCTCAGCGGCATGACCTGGACCGGGCTGTGGGGCAAGCAGTACGCCGACCTGTGGAACCGCTTCCCGGCGGCCATGTGGAACGACGTGCCGAAGTCCGATAAAGAAGCGCGCGACCTCAACAGCGCCCACCGCCAGACCGTGCCGTGGGCGATGGAGAACACGCCGATGCCGGTGTCCGGCGCCCATGCCGAGCATGCCGGGCATCACATGATGGATCACGCCCCGGCGGCGCCGCAGGTCAGCCTGCAGCAGGTCGAGGATGTCGCCACCCTGCGCAAGGTCGAACCGGGCTACAGCATCACCCTGCCGACCACGGCCGACGGTGTGTTCACCATCGCAGTGTTCGCCGACGATCCGCGCAACGACGCAACCTTGCATGTCGACCAGTACACCGGCCAAGTACTGGCCGACGTGCGCTGGCAGGACTACAGCCCGGTGGCCCGCGCCACGGAGCTGGGGGTGATGCTGCACGAAGGGAAGATGTTCGGGCCGTTGAACCAGCTCGTCATCCTGCTGGTATGCCTGATGATCCTGCTGGGTTCGGTAAGCGGGCTGGTGATGTGGTGGAAGCGCAAACCGGCCGGTGGGCTCGGCGTGCCGCCGCTGCGCCATGACCTACCGCGCTGGAAGACGGCGGTGGGGGTGATGCTGTTGCTGGGCGTCGCCTTCCCGCTGGTGGGGTTGTCCATGGTGGTGATGTGGGTGGTGGATAGCCTGGTGGTGCGGCAACGGGCCTTGGCCCGGGCCTGAGCCTTGCTTGGCTGTTCCGGCCTAATCGCCGGCAAGCCGGCTCCCACAAGGGTGGATGCGATCCCTGTGGGAGCCGGCTTGCCGGCGATTAGGCCAGCCCATGCAACCATTGACTCCAGTCATGTCGGGCATCGCGCCGTACCGCCAAGATCGTGCCGATCTGCCACACCCGCGATTGGAACGCGACGTGATAGCCTACTCGGCTTTCGCTCACAAAAAGACTGACCCTCAATGGAATGCAGCCTATGACCCGGACCTCCCAGACACCCTCCGAAGAGCAGCACCTGCAACGCAACCTGACCAACCGTCACATCCAGCTCATCGCCATTGGCGGCGCCATCGGCACCGGCCTGTTCATGGGCTCGGGCAAGACCATCAGCCTGGCCGGCCCGTCGATCATCTTCGTCTACATGATCATCGGTTTCATGCTGTTCTTCGTCATGCGCGCCATGGGCGAGCTGCTGCTGTCGAACCTCAACTACAAGTCGTTCATCGATTTCTCCGCCGACCTGCTCGGCCCCTGGGCCGGCTACTTCACCGGCTGGACCTATTGGTTCTGCTGGGTGGTCACCGGCATCGCCGACGTGGTCGCCATTGCCGCCTATACGCAATTCTGGTTCCCCGACCTGCCGCAGTGGATACCGGCGCTGAGCTGCGTGGCCCTGCTGCTGTCGCTGAACCTGGTGACGGTGAAGATGTTCGGCGAAATGGAATTCTGGTTCGCCCTGATCAAGATCATCGCCATCATGGGCCTGGTCGCCACCGGCCTGTACATGGTCATCACCGGCTTCCAGTCGCCGAGCGGGCACACCGCCACCCTGACCAACCTGTGGAATGACGGCGGCATGTTCCCCAACGGCTTGCTGGGCTTCTTCGCCGGCTTCCAGATCGCCGTGTTCGCCTTCGTCGGCATCGAACTGGTGGGCACCACCGCCGCCGAAGCGAAGAACCCCGAGCGCACCCTGCCGCGGGCGATCAACTCGATCCCGATCCGTATCATCGTGTTCTACGTGCTGGCGCTGATCGCCATCATGGCCGTGACCCCATGGCGCGACGTGGTGCCGGGCAAGAGCCCGTTCGTCGAGCTGTTCGTGCTGGCCGGCCTGCCAGCGGCGGCGAGCATCATCAACTTCGTGGTACTGACCTCGGCGGCCTCGTCGGCCAACAGCGGCGTGTTCTCCACCAGCCGCATGCTGTTCGGCCTGGCCCAGGAGGGCGATGCGCCCAAGGCGTTCGAGAAACTCTCACGCCGCGCCGTGCCGGCCAACGGCCTGTACTTCTCCTGCACCTGCCTGCTGCTGGGCGCGGTGCTGATCTACCTGGTACCCAATGTGATCGAAGCCTTCACCCTGGTGACGACGGTGTCGGCGGTGTTGTTCATGTTCGTCTGGACGCTGATCCTGCTGTCGTACCTGAGCTACCGCAAGCAACGTGCGGCGTTGCATGAACAATCCACCTACAAGATGCCCGGCGGGCGCTTCATGTGCTACGTGTGCCTGGTGTTCTTCGCCGGCATCCTGGTGCTGCTGAGCCTGGAGGCCGATACGCGCTCGGCGCTGGTGGTGACGCCGATCTGGTTTGTGATCCTGGCGGTGACCTATCAGTTTGTGCGCAGCAGGCGCCAGCCGCGCAATGCGGTGAGAGGCGCGTCGAGCCGCTGATCGCAGGGGGCTGCTGCGCAGCCCTTTCGCTGGCAAGCCAGCTCCCACACGGTCAGGATTGCGCAGTACCTGTGGGAGCCGGCTTGCCGGCGAAAGGGCCGCACTGCGGCCCCGGCGATGTCAGCCGTGCTCCAACCCTTCAAGCACAGCCTCAGCCAACGCCAACCCCTTCTCCAGCGAGTTCTCCGTCGCCGTCAGCAGACTGCGCAACGGCTCCCCCGCCTTCTCCAACGCGGCAGCATTGGTTTCATACGCCGCCTTCAACGCCGCCACGGCGCACACCAGCGCATCCTCGCTATCGACCCCGGCCTGCACCGAGAGCATCGGCGCATGGGCGTGATTGCAGGTGCCGAAGTGGGAACTGGCGGTGACTGGACGTGATTTGCGCGGGGTGAGGTTGACCAGCGATTCCTGGTTCATGGTTGCACCTCTCGATGAAAGGTGGCGATCTCGGTAAATGCGAACGGTGGATCTGGAACGATCTTCTTGAGCATGGTGCATCTCCTTGCAGCTCTCTCTTATTGAAGCTCCGCTCCCACACGCCAATATGGGTGGGCGAAGCCGTGCGGGTTGGCGTGCCGGCAGAGAGAACCGGTGAGCCCGAAGGCTCCCACACACGGCTCCGCCCATAACGGGTGCAGCCATGCAGAACACCGCCGCAAGCTGCGTCAGTGCTCGATCTCTCTGAATACGGGACGCCAATCCCGAACCGCAGAAACTACTGCGGTGCGGCACGGTACTCAAGTACCGCTTATGTGTCAAAAGTGTTCATCGCCCCCGGCCCCAATCCTGTGCAAGCCTGTGCAGCAAGCACCATCCTGGCCACACCCCGCGCCCCGATTCGTCGCACAACCGCTCTATCACGCACCTTCCATCGCTCGGCACAGCCCTTGCAATCTCCGATCTGGCCAACACCCACCATCACATCGGAGTGAGCACATGAAGCGACGCAGTCTGATCAAGGCCTTCACCCTCAGCGCATCGGTCGCCGCGATGGGCCTGAGCTGGAGCATCCAGGCCGCCGAGACCATCAAGGTCGGCATCCTGCATTCGCTGTCCGGGACCATGGCCATTTCCGAGACTTCGCTCAAGGACATGGCGCTGATGACCATCGACGAGATCAACGCCAAGGGTGGCGTGAACGGCAAGATGCTCGAACCGGTGGTGGTCGACCCGGCGTCCAACTGGCCGCTGTTCGCTGAAAAGAGCCGCCAGCTGCTGACCCAGGACAAGGTCGCGGTGGTGTTCGGCTGCTGGACCTCGGTGTCGCGCAAGTCGGTGCTGCCAGTGTTCGAAGAGCTCAACGGCCTGCTGTTCTACCCGGTGCAGTACGAGGGTGAAGAGATGTCGCCGAACGTGTTCTACACCGGTGCGGCGCCCAACCAGCAGGCGATCCCGGCGGTGGAATACCTGATGAGCGAAGACGGCGGCAGCGCCAAGCGCTTCTTCCTGCTGGGCACCGACTACGTCTACCCGCGCACCACCAACAAGATCCTGCGCGCTTTCCTGCACAGCAAAGGCGTGGCCGACAAGGACATCGAAGAGGTGTACACGCCGTTCGGCCACGCCGATTACCAGACCATCGTTGCCAACATCAAGAAGTTCTCCGCCGGCGGCAAGACGGCAGTGATTTCCACGGTCAACGGCGACTCCAACGTACCGTTCTACAAAGAACTGGCCAACCAGGGCCTGAAGGCCACCGACGTACCGGTGGTGGCGTTCTCGGTGGGCGAAGAAGAGCTGCGCGGCATCGACACCAAACCGTTGGTGGGGCACCTGGCCGCGTGGAACTACTTCGAGTCGGTGGATAACCCGGTGAACCAGAAGTTCGTCGCCGACTGGAAGGCCTACGCCAAGGCCAAGGGCCTGCCAGGCGCTGAAAAGGCGGTGACCAACGACCCGATGGAAGCCACCTACGTGGGCATCCACATGTGGGCGCAGGCCGCCGAGAAAGCCAAGTCCACCGACGTCGACAAGGTGCGTGAAGCACTGGCCGGGCAGAGTTTCAAGGCACCGTCGGGCTTCACCCTGACCATGGACAAGACCAACCACCACCTGCACAAGCCGGTGATGATCGGCGAGATTCAGGATGACGGGCAGTTCAGTGTGGTGTGGGAAACCGAGCAGCCGCTGCGGGCGCAGCCTTGGAGCCCGTTCATTCCGGGTAATGACAAGCGGCCGGATTATGCGGTGAAGGGTAACTGAGTGCACTGGGGCTGCTGCGCAGCCCTATCGCGGATAAATCCGCTCCTACAGGTCCGTGTAGGAGCGGATTCATCCGCGATGAATCCACCGCCGATTTCCAGGATGGCCCGCATGCTCAGACTCCTGCTCACCTTTCTACTGCTACTGCCCCTGGCCACCCAAGCCAGCGAAGGCGAATTCTTCCTCAGCGCCAAGCCCGCCGAACAGGCGCGCCTACTCGAAACCTGGGCCGCGCAACCCGACGCCGCACGCCTGCCGCTACTGGACAACCTGCGCCAGGGCCGCATCGCCGAAAACGACACGCGCAAACTGCGCCTGAACAACCGCCTGCGCGGCCTGATCGACAACGCCCTGGCCAGCCATCAGTTACTCAGCGACCAGACCAACGTGCGCCTGGCCGCCGCCCAGCAACTGCAAAAAAGCGCGCAACCCGCGCAAATGGCCTTCCTCGACCGGCGCTTCGCCAGCGAACCCGACGCCGCCGTGCACGCTGCCCTCGGCCTGGCCCTGGCCAACCTGCAACTGGGCGCCAACGAGCCCGCGGTACGCCTGGCCGCCGTGCGCCTGCTCGGCGAAACCGGCGACCCGCTGGCCCGCACCCGCCTCGAAGCGCTACTACAACCCGGCGCCGAACCCGACGCCGCCGTGCGCACCGCAGCCGAAACCAGCCTGGCCCAGGTGCAGCGCAAGCTGCTGGTCGGCGAGCTGCTCGGCCAGGCCTTCAGTGGCCTGTCGCTGGGTTCGATCCTGCTGCTGGCCGCGCTGGGCCTGGCGATCACCTTCGGCCTGCTCGGGGTGATCAACATGGCTCACGGCGAGATGCTGATGCTCGGCGCCTACAGCACTTACATGGTTCAGGTGCTGCTGCAGCGCTACGCTCCGAGTGCCATCGAGTTCTACCCGTTGATCGCCCTGCCGGTGGCATTCGCCGTCAGCGCAGGGGTCGGCATGACCCTGGAGCGCACGGTGATCCGCCACCTGTATGGCCGCCCGTTGGAAACCCTGTTGGCCACCTGGGGCATCAGCCTGATCCTGATCCAGGCCGTGCGCCTGCTCTTCGGCGCGCAGAACGTCGAGGTAAGCAACCCGGCCTGGCTGTCGGGCGGCGTCCAGGTGCTGCCCAACCTGGTGCTGCCGTACAACCGCCTGGTGATCATCGGCTTCGCCCTCGCCGTGGTGCTGCTCACCTGGCTGCTGCTCAACCGCACACGGCTGGGCCTGAACGTGCGCGCGGTCACCCAGAACCGCAACATGGCGGCCTGTTGCGGGGTGTCCACCGGGCGCGTGGACATGCTCGCCTTCGGCCTCGGCTCGGGCATCGCCGGGCTCGGCGGCGTGGCCCTGAGCCAGGTCGGCAACGTCGGCCCGGACTTGGGCCAGAGCTACATCATCGACTCGTTCCTGGTGGTGGTGCTCGGTGGTGTCGGCCAGCTGGCCGGCAGCCTGTGGGCGGCCTTCGGGCTGGGCATCGCCAACAAACTGCTGGAGCCGCAGATCGGTGCGGTGCTGGGCAAGATCCTCATCCTTGCGCTGATCATTCTGTTCATCCAGAAGCGCCCGCAAGGCCTGTTCGCCCTCAAGGGACGGGTAATCGACTGATGAACCAGCCATTGATTGTCACTGCCACGCGCAAGGCCGGCACCCGGGTGTCGCTGGCCGTCGGCGCCGTTGTCGTCCTGGTGCTGCTGGCCCTGCCGCTGCTGTCGCTGCTGCCCGACGGGCACGCCTTGCAGGTCTCGGCCTATACCCTGACCCTGGTCGGCAAGATTCTTTGCTACGCCATCGTCGCCCTGGCCCTGGACCTGGTGTGGGGCTACGCCGGGTTGCTGTCGCTGGGCCACGGCCTGTTCTTTGCCCTTGGCGGCTATGCCATGGGCATGTACCTGATGCGCCAGGCGGCCGGTGATGGTCTGCCGGGCTTCATGGCCTTCCTGTCTTGGAGCGAGCTGCCCTGGTACTGGGCCGGCACCCAGCACTTCGCCTGGGCGCTGTGCCTGATCGTGCTGGCACCGGGGCTGCTGGCGCTGGTGTTCGGCTTCTTCGCCTTCCGCTCGCGGATCAAGGGCGTGTACTTCTCGATCATGACCCAGGCCCTGACCTTTGCCGGGATGCTGCTGTTCTTTCGCAACGAGACCGGCTTTGGCGGCAACAACGGCTTCACCAGCTTCCGCACCATCCTCGGTTTCGACATCGCCGCCCAGGGCACCCGGGCGGTGCTGTTCCTGCTGACAGTCGGTCTGCTGCTGGCCAGCCTGTACCTGTGCTGGCGCCTGACCCAGAGCAAGTTCGGGCGCCTGCTCACCGCCGTGCGCGACGCCGAGAACCGCCTGATGTTCTGCGGCTACGACCCGCGCGGCTTCAAGCTGCTGGTGTGGGTGCTCAGTGCCGTGCTGTGCGGCCTGGCCGGGGCGCTGTACGTGCCGCAGGTGGGCATCATCAACCCCAGCGAGATGTCACCGACCAACTCCATCGAGGCCGCCGTGTGGGTGGCACTCGGCGGGCGCGGCACGTTGATCGGGCCGCTGCTCGGTGCCGGCCTGGTCAATGGCATGAAGAGCTGGTTCACCGTGGCGTTCCCCGAGTTCTGGCTGTTCTTCCTCGGCGCGCTGTTCATCCTCGTCACCCTGTACCTGCCCAAGGGCGTGGTCGGCCTTGTGAAGAAAAGGAGCCAGCGATGAGAAGCGTGCCCCCGGTGCATCCGGAATTCATGCTGGAACCGATCTTCGACCAGGTCGGCAGCGGTCGCGAAGCCATCGGCCTGGGCCGGCGCCGCGAGGCCGGGCTCGACACCCGCCATGGCACGGTGCTGAGCCTGGAAGGCATCAGCGTCAGCTTCGATGGCTTCAAGGCGCTCAACGACCTCAACCTGTACATCGGCGTCGGCGAGCTGCGCTGCATCATCGGCCCCAACGGCGCCGGCAAGACCACGATGATGGACGTGATCACCGGCAAGACCCGCCCCGACACAGGTACCGCGTTTTTCGGCGACACCCTCGACCTGACCCGCATGAGCGAATGCCAGATCGCCCAGGCCGGCATCGGCCGCAAGTTCCAGAAGCCCACGGTATTCGAGGCGCTGACGGTGTTCGAGAACCTGGAGCTGGCGCTCAAGGCCGACAAGTCGGTGTGGGCCAGCCTGCTGGCACGCTTGAGCGGCGAGCAGCGCCAGCGCATCGACGAGGTGCTGGCCACCCTGCGACTGCTGCCCCTGGCCCAGCGCCAGGCGGGGTTGTTGTCCCACGGGCAGAAGCAGTTCCTGGAGATCGGCATGCTGCTGGTGCAGGAGCCGAAGCTGCTGCTGCTCGACGAGCCGGTGGCGGGGATGACCGATGCCGAGACCGAGTTCACCGCCGAGCTGTTCCGATCATTGGCGGGCAGGCATTCGCTGATGGTGGTGGAGCATGACATGGGCTTCGTCGGCAGCATTGCCGACCATGTGACGGTGCTGCATCAGGGGAGTGTGCTGGCCGAAGGGTCGCTGGCGCAGGTGCAGGAGGATGAGCGGGTGGTCGAGGTTTATCTGGGCCGCTGATCTTCGTTATCTGCACCGGCCTCATCGCCGGCAAGCCGGCTCCCACAGGACAACCACAGGATTCGAAAGCTGTGCTGTCCTGTGAGAGCCGGCTTGCCGGCGATGAGGCCGGTGCAGGCGAGGTAAAAACCAACAGGGACATGACATGCTGAAAATCGACACCCTGCACCAGTACTACGGCGGCAGCCACATCCTGCGCGGCCTGTCCTTCGAGGCCAAGGTCGGCGAGGTCACCTGCCTGCTGGGCCGCAACGGCGTGGGCAAGACCACCCTGCTGCGCTGCCTGATGGGCCTGCTGCCAGCCCGCGAGGGCCACGTGGAATGGGAAGGCAAGCCGATCACCACGCTCAAGCCCCAGCAACGGGTCCAGGCCGGTATCGCCTACGTGCCCCAGGGCCGCGAGATCTTCCCGCGCCTGACTGTCGAGGAAAACCTGCTGATGGGCCTGTCGCGCTTCCCCGCCCGCGAGGCACGGGATGTGCCGGCCTTCATCTACGAACTGTTCCCGGTGCTGGAGCAGATGAAACAACGCCGTGGCGGCGACCTCTCTGGCGGCCAGCAGCAACAGTTGGCCATCGGCCGCGCCCTGGCCAGCCGCCCGCGCCTGTTGATCCTCGACGAACCTACCGAAGGCATCCAGCCGTCGGTGATCAAGGAGATCGGCGCGGTGATCCGCAAGCTCGCCGACCGTGGCGACATGGCCATCCTGCTGGTGGAGCAGTTCTACGATTTCGCCGAGGAACTGGCCGACCAGTACCTGGTCATGGCCCGCGGCGAGATCGTCCAGCGCGGCCGCGGCGAAAACATGCAGGCTGAAGGTGTGCGCGGCCTGGTTACCATTTAATCTGCAACCACTTCCCTTGCGAGACGCTGTCATGAGTTACCAGATCCGCGACGCCCTGATCGACGACGTGCCGGGCATCCTCGACATCTACAACGACGCCGTGGCCAACACCACGGCGATCTGGAACGAAACCCCGGTGGACCTGGCCAATCGCCTGGCCTGGTTCGAGGCCCGCGCGCAGGAGGGTTATCCAATCCTGGTCGCGGTGGATGACAGCGGCGTGCTGGGTTACGCCTCATTCGGCGACTGGCGCCCCTTCGAGGGCTTCCGCCATACGGTCGAACATTCGGTGTACATCCGTGCAGACCAGCGCGGCAAAGGTCTGGGCCCGGTGCTGATGGAAGCGCTGGTCGAACGGGCCAGGGGCTGTGGCAAGCATGTGATGGTCGCCGCCATCGAGAGCGGCAATGCCGCGTCGGTGCGCCTGCACGAGCGGTTGGGGTTCGTGGTGACCGGGCAGATGCCGCAGGTAGGGGTGAAGTTCGGCCGGTGGCTGGACCTGACCTTCATGCAATTGATGCTCGATCCTGGGGCACAGCCGTGAAGCCCGAGGGGCCGCCGTGCGGCCCCACAACGTTTACATCTGGGTAAACCGGCCCAACCGTTGGCGCAGCATGTGGTTCTCGCTGCGCAACTGCTGGACCTCTTCCAGCAGCTCAAGCGCCAGGGCCACCCCTTCCCACTCCAGCTCCAGCTGATCATGCAGCTTCACCGCACGCTTGAGGGTGACCGGCGCGCGGTCGTCGAACACCCATTCCTCCGGCGTTCGCCCCGAAGGTTCAACAATGCCGTGCTCGACGATCTCGATCACGCAATCGGCCGTGAGGTCGGCTTCCTGGCAAAGGGTACGCATGTCCAGTTGAACGATCAGGGTGCTGCTCATGATCACTTACTCCATTGAGTCCTCGGGTTGAACGCGGCTTTCTCGGAGAGCTGGGTCCACAATGCGCGCGCTGCGTCATCGGATTGGGCAGGCATCACTACCTTCAGCTGGGCGTACAGGTCGCCGCGCTCGCCCTGCTTGTTCAACAGGCCCATGCCCTTGACCCGCAGGCGCTGGCCGCTCTGGCTGTCGGGACGGATGGTCAGGTTGATCTTGCCGGTCAAAGTCGGCACGGCCACCTTGGCGCCGAGCGCCGCCTCCCACGGTGCCAGCGGCACGGTAATGATCAGGTCATGACCTTCGACATCGAACAGCGGGTGCGGTGCCATGCGGATGGTCAGGAACAAATCGCCGTTGGCCCCGCCGCCCACGCCCGGCGCGCCCTGGCCCTTGAGGCGGATGCGCTCGCCGTCGGTCACCCCGGCGGGGATCTTCACGTTCAGGGTCTTGGTGGTGAACCCGGTGCGCTGGCCGGCAGCGTTGGTCTGCGGCACCTGGAAGCTGATCTGCTTGGATTCCTTGTTCAGGGTTTCCTCGAGGAACACCGCCAGTTCCAGTTCCACGTCCTGCCCTCGCCTGCCGGCACTGCGTTGTTGCCGGCCACCGCCGCCACCGAAGGGGTTGCCACCCCGGGCGCCGAAGATCGAGCTGAAGAAATCGGAAAAATCGCCACCTTCGAAACCACCGCCACCACCGCTGCGAGACTCCCAGCCAGGCGGCGCCTGGAACGGCCGGCCATGCTGGCCGCCGTATTTGCGGATTTCGTCGTACTCGGCGCGCTTGTCCTTGTCGCCAAGCACTTCGTAGGCCTCGTTGGCCTCCTTGAACTTGTCCTCGGCGTCACGCTCCTTGCTGACGTCGGGGTGATACTTGCGCGCGAGCTTGCGGTACGCGGCCTTGATCGCCTTGTCGTCCGCGCTCGCCTCGACGCCGAGTATCTTGTAATAGTCTTTGAAGTCCATCTATGGATCACCGATGTGAATGTACGTATTGCTACTGAAGATTGGGGTCAAGCATAGCCTTTCAAGGCTCATCCGGGGTTGCGCTATCGCAGACGACCGGTCTTGATTTAGCCGCAGAACGGCATAAACTGCGCGGCCGTTTTGCCTCCGGAAGCTTTCTCCATGTCTGACGTATCCCCGGCCCGTGCCCTCGGCATCGACTTCGGTACCTCCAACTCCACGGTCGGCTGGCACCGCCCTGGCGCTGAATCGCTGATCGCCCTGGAAGACGGCAAGATCACCCTGCCGTCGGTGGTCTTCTTCAATATCGAGGAACGTCGCCCGGTGTACGGCCGCCTGGCCCTGCACGAGTACCTGGAAGGCTACGAAGGCCGCCTGATGCGCTCGCTCAAGAGCCTGCTGGGCTCCAAGCTGATCAAGCACGACACCAGCGTGCTGGGCAGCGCCCTGCCGTTCAAGGACCTGCTGGGCATGTTCATCGGCGAGCTGAAAAAGCGCGCCGAAGCCGATGCCGGCCGCGAATTCGACCAGGTGGTGCTCGGCCGCCCGGTATTTTTCGTCGACGAAGACCCGGCCGCCGACCAGGAGGCCGAGGATACCCTGGCGGAAGTTGCGCGCAAGATCGGCTTCAAGGACGTGTCGTTCCAGTACGAGCCGATCGCTGCGGCGTTCGACTACGAGTCGGGCATCAGCCGTGAAGAGCTGGTGCTGATTGTGGATATCGGCGGTGGTACCTCGGACTTTACCCTGATCCGCCTGTCGCCCGAGCGCCACCTGGTGGCCGAGCGCCAGGACGACATCCTCGCCACCGGCGGCGTGCACATCGGCGGTACCGACTTCGACAAGCAGCTGAGCCTGCAGGGTGTGATGCCGCTGTTCGGCTATGGCAGCCGGATGAAAAGCGGCGCGCTGATGCCCACCAGCTACCACCTCAACCTGGCCACCTGGCACACCATCAACGCCCTGTATGCGCAGAAGTCGCAGCTGGCCCTGGGCAGCATGCGCTACGACATCGAGGACACCCTGGGTATCGACCGCCTGTTCAAGCTGATCGAGCAGCGCGCCGGGCACTGGCTGGCGATGGAGGTGGAGGCCAGCAAGATCGAGCTGACCGAGCGCGACAGCCGGAGCATCGACTTTGGCCGGATCGAGCCGCAGCTGTCGGCCGAGCTGACCCGGGCACTGTTCGAAGATGCAATTGACGGTTTGCTCGAGCGCGTGCGCGGCAGCGTGAGTGAACTGCTGGCCAAGGCGGGCGTGAGCGAAAGCCAAGTGGACACGGTGTTCTTCACCGGCGGCTCCAGCGGCATTCCGGCGCTGCGCAACAGCGTGGCGGCGATGCTGCCCAATGCGCGGCATGTGGAAGGCAATATCTTCGGCAGCATCGGCAGCGGTCTGGCGATCGAGGCGCGCAAGCGCTACGGCGTGCTCTGATCGATTTGGGGCCGCTTTGCGGCCCCGGTGATCCTCAGACCAGCTCAGCCCGCTTCAACTCGCTCTTCAAGTAGGCGTAGTAGATCGGCCCGGCCACCACCCCCGGCAAGCCGAACGCCGCCTCGAACACCAGCATCGCCAGCAACAGCTCCCAGGCCTTGGCACTGATCTGGCCGCCGACGATCCGCGCGTTGAGGAAATACTCGACCTTGTGGATAACGATCAAGTACCCCAGCGCCGCCATCGCCACCCAGATCGACAGCGACAGGCCGACGATGGTGATCAGGGTGTTGGACATCAGGTTGCCGATCACCGGCAGCAGCCCGAGCAGGAAGGTCAGCACGATCAGGGTCTTGGTCAGCGGCAGGTGCACGCCGAACAGCGGCAGCACCACGGCAAGGAAGATGCCGGTGAAGAAGGTGTTGAGCAACGAGATCTTGATCTGCGCGAAGACGATGTTGCGAAACGCCTGCACCAGCAGGCTCAGGCGCTCGAACAAGGCCGCGGCCAGGGGCTTGCGCCGGGAAATGTCGGGGATGCGCTGCAGGGCGACGATGGCGCCGAGGATCATGCCGATCAACAGGGTCACGAACATGTGCGCCATGCCCTTGCCGACCAGCTGCAGGTCGCTCAGGTGGCTCTTGATCCACTCGCCGATGGCCACCTTGAACTCGGCGGCGCTGGCCGGCAGGTAGGCTTCGATGAACGGCGGCAACTGGCCACGGGCACGCTCGACCAGGCCCATGAACTTGTCCAGCGAGGCGCCGGGGTTCTCGGCCTCGTGCAGGAGGAAACTGAAGGCGCCGGCAATCAGCAGGGTGAGCGTGCTCACCACCAATGTGCCGAGCAGCGCCACCGCCAGCCAGCGCGCACGCTGCCCGGCGATCAGCGGCTGCAGCCTGGGGGTGAGCATGTTGACCAGCTCGAACACCAGCAGGCCGGCGAGCAGGCTCGGCAGCAGCTTCAGGGGCAGCGCCAGCAACAGGCCGGCCATGACGATGATCCAGCTGGCCAGGGTGACCTGGCGGGGGGTGAAGGTCATACAGCCTCGACGGCAGACAGCGGAAAGTCCCGCAGTCTGCCAGCCTTCACGGCAGAGGCATAGGCGCAGGTCATTTCTTCTTCAGGCAGTCGCTCATGAAGGACTTGCGCTCGTCGCCCTTGAGCGCCTTGGTGGTGGCATCGGCGTTGCAGGTCTTCATCTTCTCCTGCTGGGTGGCGGCAGGCTTGGCCTTGAGGCAAGTGCTCATGAACGCCTTGCGCTCGTCGCCCTTGAGCGCCTTGGCGGTCGCGTCGGCGTTGCAGGTCTTCATCTTTTCCTGTTGCGCGGTGGCGGCGAATCCTTGCCCCGCGATCAACATGCCCAACACCAGCAGGGGTACGTGCAGCAGCTTCATGGAGTGGTCTCCTTGCCTGCGCGCCGGATGCGCGCTCGTCGCAGCTGAGTGTAGACAAGAATTTTTACATCTCTGTCCGCGCCCGCCGTCGGTACTGTTCCGGCGTGCACTGGGCCTGGCGCTGGAACATGGCGATGAAGGCCGACGCGCTGCTGTAGCCGAGGTCGAAGGCGATGGCCTGGATCGCGGTGCCCGCCTCGAGCGCCTCGATGGCGCGCAGAAAGCGCAGGCGCAAACGCCATTCGCCGAAGCTCATCCCCAGTTCACGCAGGAACTGCCGGGCCAGGGTGCGTTCGCTGACATGCACCTGCGCGGCCCAGTGGGCCAGCGGGCGGTTGTCGCCGGGCTCGCCATGCAATCCTTCAAGCACCTGGCGCAGGCTGTCGCTGCGGGCGAACGGCAGGTAGCAGGTCTGGGTCTGCGCCAGGTGCAACTGGTCCAGCAGCACCTGTGCCAGGCGCTGGTCACGCTCGTCCCGGGCGATGCGCAGGTCGCGGCGGGCGAAGTCGCCGAGGATCGCCTTGAGGATGTCGCTGATCACCAGGCTGCAGGGTTGTGCAGGCAGCCCGGCACACAAGCTGCGGTCAAGGTAGACCGAGCGGTAGACGATGGCCTGGGGGTTGTAGCAGCCATGCTCGGTATCCGGCGGCACCCACACGGCGTAGTGCGGCGGCGAGATGAAGCGCTGGCCTTCGACGTCCAGGTGCATCAGGCCATGGGACGCGTAGTTGAGCTGGCCCCAGGGGTGACGGTGCGGGGCGCTGTGGGTGTCGGCGCCGAATTCGTCGTAGCGAAAGTACACCGGGGCCGGGAGCTGGTCGAAGCGCGGAATGTCGAGGTACTTGCGGGCCATGCTGTCTGCTTCGCGGGGTCGGTTGTCTGGATGGAAGTATAGGCATGCAAGCAGACAAGCGATAATACCCGCCGTCACACCCTCCCTGCAGGACCAGGCAAGCCCGCTCCTGCAGGGGACACCCGTTACTTGAGAGTCCCAATGAACTACCTCTTCCCCCTCATCGCCATCCTCATCTGGGCCGGCAACACCGTTGTCACCAAGATGTCCGCAGGGGCCATCTTCCCGGCCGAGATCGGCTTCTACCGCTGGTTGCTGGCCGGCCTGTTGTTCACGCCGTTCCTGCTGCCCCAGGTCTGGCGAAACCGCGCGGCGATCCGCCCGCACCTGGGCAAGGTGTTCGTGCTGGGCGTGCTGGGCATGGCCATCTACCAGAGCCTGGCGTACTTCGCCGCCAGCATCACCAGCGCCACCAACATGGGCATCATCCTCTCGCTGATGCCGCTGATGTCACTGGCCCTGTCCATCGCCTGGCTGGGCCAGCGCCTGAGCTACGGCGCGCTGCTGGGCGCGATCGTGTCGTTCTTCGGCGTGCTTGAAGTCGTCTCGGCCGGGCAGCCCGGCACGCTGCTGCACCAGGGCCTGAACAGTGGCGACCTGATGATGCTGGTGGCCACCCTCGCCTATGCGCTGTACAGCTTCCTGCTGAAGAAATGGCAGCTGCGCCTGCCGCCGCTGCAATTGCTCTACCTGCAGGTGCTGGTGGCGATCCTGGTGCTGCTGCCGCTGTTTGTGCTGTCACCGAAGACCGGGCTGAACGGCCACAACCTCGGCCTGGTGCTGTATGCCGGCCTGCTGGCCTCGATGGTCGCGCCGCGAGTATGGATGCAGGCCGTGCATCGCCTGGGCCCGAGCCGCACCACGCTGTTCTTCAACCTGCTGCCGGTGGTCACGGCGGTGATCGCCGCCGTGGTGCTGGACGAGCAACTGGCCAGTTATCACCTGGTCGGCGGTTTGCTGACACTGGTCGGCGTGCTGCTGGCCGAGCGCTGGACAACGCCAGTACGGCGCACGGTCACACCCCCGCGGCCTTGAGCCGCGCGGCATGTTCGGTGAACAGCCGCACCGGTTCGGCGCCCTTGCCCACCGCGCCGAGGGACTGGTTGACGATGTCCAGGTGGTCGAGCGGATAGTCGTCGCCGATCACCTGGCCCAAGTGCGAGCTGAAGCGCCCGACCATGCCGTCGCAGTGGCCCTTCTCGCGCACGAAGCTGCGGGCGAACAGACGGCAGAAGCGATTGCTGCCGTCGAAGCGGTTCAACCCCTGGTCGGTACGACCCGGCTGCAAGGTGCCTGACCAGGAGTAGTAACGCACACCGTTCACCTCGGCCGGCCCCTCGCCGCCCCAGACCTCGGGCAGCCCCTGTGGATAAGCCTGGTTGAACAGCGCCACCCCGGCGCTGGTCAGCGACTGGTGCGAGGCATGCACGTCGATCGGCAGCGGATCCCGGCGCCAGCCGGTCTCCAGCCAGCCCAGCAGCACGGCGAAACCATGCAGCACGGCCTTGAGGATGCGCCCCTTGGCAGAGTCGCCCGGCGCCGTGCGTTCAAGGTGGTCGGCCAGCTCCGAGCCATGGTTGGGGCCGGCCACCGAGGTCACCGAGGCCACCCGGTCTGGCCGCTTCGCCGCCGCATAGCGGGCACTGAGCGCGCCCTGGCTGTGGCCGATCAGATTGACCTTCTCGACCCCCGTCCGCTGGCAGATGTCCTCGATGATGATCAACAACTGCTCGCCGCGCACCTCGCTGGAATGCAGCGGCGATATCTGCACCGGATATACCTGCGCGCCGCCCCGGCGCAATGCCGGGACAATGCCGAACCAGTAGGGATACAGCAGTGCCCGCACGAAACCGAGCATGCCCGGCACCAGCACCAGTGGATAACGCGTGGCCAGTTCCTGACTCATCACCCTGCCCTTTTCCATGGACGACCGGCCCACACTACAGCGTGCCCTGCGTCATTCGCAATCGAACTCCCGGCGCGCTGCGCGGTTCCAAGCAGAACAGACCCTGAGCAAGGAGCGGGACCATGTACAAGCACACCCTGGCCATCCTTCTGGCAAGCGCGACCCTCGCCGCCTGCGGCAGCCGCCCGGAAAACCCGGTGGACTACGTCACCTACCGCGACGAGCCGCTGGTCAAGCAGGTGGAGCACGGCATGACCATGCAGAAGGTCATCGCCATCGGCGGCAGCCCGTCGAATGTCAGCGACCTGCCCCACGGCGGCACCTGCAACGACTACATCCTCAACCGCGATGGCCAGCAACAGCCCTATTACGTGCGCTTCGACGCCACCGGCCATGTCGACGCCAAGGGCTTCAAGACCTGCAAGCAACGCCAGGAAGACAGCGACGCCGTCCACGGCGCATGACACCCCATGACCACCCTGATCCTTTCGGAGATGAACATGAGCGTTGAACTGACCGATGTGAAAACCCTGCGCGAACGTGCCCGCCAGCATGTCGAGCAAGGCGCGGTGACCGAGGGTTACCACGCCGATCGCGAGAAGATCCTGCGCCTGCTCAACGAGTCGCTGGCCACCGAGCTGGTCTGCGTGCTGCGCTACAAGCGTCACTACTTCATGGCCAGCGGTATCAAGGCCAGCGTCGCCGCCGAGGAGTTCCTCGAGCACGCCACCCAGGAAGCCGAGCATGCCGACAAGCTGGCCGAACGCATTGTACAGCTGGGCGGCGAGCCGGACTTCAACCCCGACAACCTGACCAAGAATTCCCATGCCCAGTACGTGGCGGGCAGTTCATTGAAGGAGATGGTGCTGGAGGATCTGGTGGCCGAACGGATCGCCATCGACAGCTACCGCGAGATCATCCAGTACATCGGCGATAAAGACCCGACCACGCGGCGCATCTTCGAAGACATCCTGGCCCAGGAAGAAGAGCACGCCGACGATATGTCGGATCTGTTGCAGGGCTTGTAGTGTTGGGGGCGCTGTGCGCCCCAATCGCCGGCAAGCCGGCTCCCACAGGCGATCGGTGATAACTGTGGGAGCGATCGGGCCGCAAAGCGGCCCTACTTCTTGGCCTTCACCGCCGCCGGCGCCTTGCCGGCGCGCATCTGCTGCAACAACGGCGTGCACTGGTTGGGCACATCGCCGCTGCTCGGCGCGATCAGCGCCAGCAACCCCGCCGCCGGCCCCGCCACCACACCCAAGGCCACCATCCCCGCACCGCGCAAAGCCAGCGGTACTGCCTGCACGCCGGCACTGGGCTTGGCAAACGGCCCGCGCACATACAACGGCGAGCGCAGCGAGAACAGCCGCAACCCTTTCGATTCCGGGGTGATCTTCAGGTCCAGTTGCTCGCTGGCGAAATTGGCCGTGCCGTTAATGTAGATGATCGCGTTCTCGGTATCGAAAACGAACAGGCGGGTGGTCGCCAGGCCCTCCTTGATGCCGACATCGGCCGCGGCACAGTTGATCTTCACTTCCTCATCGCCAAACAGCTTGCCGATCACGTAGTTGCCCACGTTGAGCCCGGCGATCTCCATCAGGCTGCGGCTGATGGCGCCATCGTTGATCAGCAGGCGCAGGTCGCCGTTGGAAGTGCCGAGTAGCGCCGCCACCGAGTTGCCCCGGCCACTGATATCGGCGTCGCCGTTGAGCTCGCCGAAGCTGGTCTGCATGGGCGCGAAGCTGGGGAACAACTGCTTGAGCTTGAAGCCCCGAGCGGTGAGCTGGGCGCGCCCCTGCATCGGCGTGCTGCGCCCGTCCAGGCGGATGTTGGAATCGAGGCTGCCCCCGGCCACGCCGAAGCGCAGCGGTTCCAGGCGCAGCAGGCCATCCTCGAGAATCACATGGGCAGACAGGTCATTGAACGGTAGTTTCTCGCTGTGCACGATGCGCTTGCCGGCGAAGGTCACGTCGGCATCCATCGCCCGCCAGCGCTCGGTGCGGAACTCCTCTACCGGCAACACCTTGTTGGCCGGCTGCTTGCTGGCGCCGCCACGGGCCTTCTGCTCGGCGTTCGAATCGGCGCCGATCAACGGTGCCAGGTCCTTGAACAGCAGTTGATTGGAAACCAGGTTGCCGGACAGTTTCGGCCGGGGCTGGCTGGCGACGAAGGCCAGGTCACCATGGATATCACTGTCGCCGATCTTGCCGTTGAAGCCTTCATAGCGGAAATGCGCGCCCTCGGCGGCATGCAGGTTGGCGCTCAGGTGGCCGTCGGTGGCGTAGGGTGGCGTGTCGGGCAGGGTCACGCCGGTCAGCGGGTAGAGGTTGCCCAAGCTGCTGCCGGAGAGCTTCAGGCGCAGGTCGAGGGCGCCCAGGTTGCGGGGGTCGGTCAGGGTACCGGCAAGGGCCACGTGGGTATCGCCGACGCGCACGTCGGCCTGCAGCGGGAACGGCTGGCTGGCATCCTGCAGCGCCAGCAGGCCGCCGATCTTGCCGGTGCCGGCCACCGCCTGGCCCTTGTAGCGCCCCTGGGCCTTGAAGCCGAAGGCATAGTCCTGGGCGTTGCCGGCCTTCTCGGCGCGGGCCTTGCCGACGATGTCGCTGAACGGAATCGGCTTGCCCAGCGGGTCGACCTGCACTTTCATGCTGGTTTTCAGGGTCTGGTCGTCGAAGCTGACATTGCCCTGGTCGAAGCCGATCGCGCCGATGTCCAGCACCCACTTCGACGGCTCCTCGTGCTCATCCTTGGGCCCGAAGTCGAACACCCAGTTGGCCCGGCCATCGGCCAGGCGGGTGAGGCTGGCACTGGGCTTGACCAGGTCGATACGCGGAATGCTGATGCGCTGGACGATCAGCGGCAACGGCGCCAGGCGAAAATCCACCCGCTCCAGGCCCACCATGCGCGGTTCCTTGAGCCATTCGGGGTTGCCCAGGGTGAGGTTTTCGGCGGTGAAGTGCGGCCAGGGCACGAAGGCACGCCAGCCGCCCTCCTCGGGTTCGGTGCGCCAGTGCACCGCGAGGTTGCCGTTGATCGCGAAAGGCCGGTGCAGGGCTTCGGAGACTTTCTCGTTGAGCAGCGGCTTGACGCGGTTCCAGTCGAAGGTGGCGATCACCACCACCAGGATTGCCAACAGGGTGGCCAGGGTGGCGAAGGTCCAGACGATGATTCTGGCAGGGCGCGTCATTGCGTGATTCTCCTGACTGCATGGAAGGCGGCGCGACGATGGCACTCATTATGTCGGACTGATGAAAAACCGCCGGGTTTAATCCGCGCAGCATGATAACCAAGATTTTCCTGACGATTTTCTCAGCTTTTGGTCTACGGAGCGTGGCAGTGTTACCGGGGAATCGGCGTGCCTCAATACTCGGCGCATCGCCGAAAACATTGAGCCAGAGCGATCCACGCACAGTATCAATGCCGTCGATTGTTACCATTATCCTGATGAACTTTTCTCTGGAGTTACCGGGCGTAGCATTGGCTCCGTACCCACTTTCCAGCCCCCCAGAGGAGCACCGAATCATGAAACGCCATCTGCTGCTGAGCCTGACCCTGTCCGTACTTGCTGCCAACGCCTTCGCCCTGCCAGCCGAAGACCAGCACCTGAGCGCCGAGTCGCGCTCCAGCGCCATCACCGTCAGCCAACCACTGAACACCCTGGCAGAAGGTGGCGCCGAGCGCCTGCAGGAACGTGCAGGCCGCGTGGCCGAAGGCGGTGCCGAACGCCTGCTCGAACGTAACAACCGTGTTGCCGAAGGTGGCTCTGATCGCCTGATCGAACGCAATGACCGTATCGCCGAGGGTGGTTCGGATCGCCTGATCGAACGCAACGACCGTGTCGCCGAAGGTGGTTCCGATCGCCTGATCGAACGCAACGACCGCGTCGCCGAAGGTGGTTCCGATCGCCTGATCGAACGCAACGACCGCGTCGCTGAAGGTGGTTCCGATCGCCTCAACGAACGCAACAACCGTGTAGCCGAGGGTGGCTCGGATCGCCTGGTCGAACTCAGCCGTGTGAGCTGATCGCCATGGCCGAAAACAACAACCCTCCGTGCGGTAGCTGCTCCCCTCCAAGCCCGGTCCATTGACCGGGCTTCGTTTTTCTATCCAGAATGCCCAGCCGTACCGTCATAGAAGCCTGCCCCATGCTGCCGCGCGCCGAACAGAAGCTACAAACCCGCCAGGCCCTGCTGGATGCCGCCTGCCTGCTCATGGAGAGCGGCCGGGGTTTCGGCAGCATCAGCCTGCGCGAGGTGGCCAAGGCCGCCGGCATCGTGCCCACCGGTTTCTACCGCCACTTCCCTGACATGGATGCCCTGGGCCTGGCCCTGGTCGCCGAGGTGGACACCACCTTCCGCCAGACCATCCGCCTCGTGCGCCACAACGAATTCGAACTGGGTGGCATCACCGATGCCTCGGTGCGTATCTTCCTCGACGTGGTCGCCGCCCACCGCGCGCAATTTCTGTTCCTCGCCCGCGAGCAGTACGGCGGCTCGCAACCGGTGCGCCAGGCCATCGCCCGCCTGCGCCAGGACATCAGCAGCGACCTGGCCACCGACCTTGCGCGCATGCCGCGCTGGCGGCACCTGGACGACGCCGCCCTGGCGGTGATGGCCGACCTGGTGGTCAAGACCGTGTTCGCCACCCTGCCCGAGCTGATCGACAGCCCCGAACCAGGCCATGCACAGGCGCTGACGGCACAGGAAAAGATCACTCAGCAGCTGCGCTTCATCTTCGTCGGTGCGCGGCACTGGCAGGGCCTGGGCAATCCCGGCTGAGATTTTCGCCCAGGCCGGATCGTGGCAGCGGCGGTGCCCCACGAACCCCTTGTCACTTCTGCTACCATGGCGCCCTGCCCGATCGTCCACGAGCGCCACCATGTCCGACCCCCGTCCCGCACTGACCCATTTCCAACAGCACTTCGCCGAGCGCATCGTGCCGCTGTGGCAAGGCCCGGGCTGGAACGCCGACATGGCCCTGCCGTACGAAGCCCTGGACACCCAGCACCGGCCACTGCCGGTGCAACGCTACCGCGCTATGGCCTGCGCCCGCCAGCTGTACCTGTTCAGCAGCCGCATCGAACAACCTGGCGCGGCCGAACGCGCCGCGGCATTGTTCCGTTCGTTGCAGAAGCACTTCCACGACGCCGAGCACGGCGGCTGGTTCTACAGCATCGACGCCCAGGGCAAGCCGCTGGACCGGCGCAAGGACCTCTACACCCACGCCTTCATCGTCTTCGCCTGCGCCCATTACCTGGGCAAGGTCGGCGAAGGGCTGGTGGAAGCCACGCTCAATGGCGCCCTCGAGGTGATCCACGAGCAGTTCGCCCGCGACGATGGCCTGTACGAGGCCAGCCTGGGTGAGGATTGGTCAGACCTGGGCAGCGGCCCACTGCAGAACCCGCAGATGCACCTGGCCGAGGCCTTCCTGCAGGTGCTGGCCGTACGTGAGGACGACGACGTTCGCGATTCGCTGCTGCAGCTGTGCGAAGCGCTGCAGGCGCAGTTCGTCGAACCGGCCCATGGCCTGATGCTGGAGAAGCCGCGCGGGGCTGTGGATAACTGGTTCGAGCCGGGCCACCAGTTCGAATGGTTCTACCTGCTCGACACTTCCGAGTTGCTGCGCGGTACTGCGCTGCATGCCTCCATCGAGCGGGCCTTCGACTTCGCCGAACAGTGCGGCGTGAAGGATGCTGCGGTACTGGCGATGCTGGATGTGGACGGCAAGGTGATCGACGCGACACAGCGTATCTGGGCCCAGGCGGAGTACCTGCGGGCACTGGCCCTGCGGCCGGGAAGCGAGGCGCGGCTGCTGGAGCAACTCACGGCGCTGGAGTCACGCTTCCTGCATGCAGGCGGCTGGCATGAGTGCCGCGATGGCGAGGGGGCGGTGAGCCGCCATGACATGCCGTCGACCACGCCCTATCATTTGGCGACCTGCCTCGACGGTCTGCAGCGCCTAATCTGACGCTATCGCGGGGCGGTGCGCCGATGCGACTTGCCCCGCGATCATCGGCGAATCAGCCTTTCGCCGACCGGTCGATCGAGAACCCTGCCCAGTCCTGGCTCACTGGCATCAGCTCAAGGCTGTTGATATTGATATGCGCCGGCTGGTTGAGGATCCAGAAGATGGTCTCGGCGATGTCCTGCGGCTGGATCGGCTCGGCGCCAGCGTAGGTGGCGTCGTACTTGGCCTGGTCGCCGCCGAAACGCACCAGCGAGAACTCGCTTTCGCACAGCCCCGGCTCGATGTTGCTGACCCGCACGCCAGTGCCGCGCAGGTCGCAGCGCAGGCTCAGCGAGAACTGGCCGACGAAGGCCTTGGTGCCGCCATACACATTCGCGCCCGGGTACGGGTAGTTGCCCGCCACCGAACCGACATTGAGGATCGACGCGCCGCGCCCGTGGGCGATCAGGCGCGGCAGCAACAGGCGGGTGGTGTACATCAGGCCTTTGATGTTGGTGTCGACCATGGTTTCCCAGTCGTCCAGGCTGCAGTTTTGCGCCGCATCCACACCCAGTGCCAGGCCGGCATTGTTGACCAGGCCCTGGAGCTTGTCGAAGCTCGGCGGCAGGCTGGCGATGGCGGCCTCCATGGCCTGGCGATCACGGACATCGACCACCAGCCCATGCACCTCGGTCTTGGCCGAGAGTTCTTGGCACAGCGCATCCAGGCGCTCCTTGCGGCGACCGGTGAGCACCAGCTTCCAGCCAGCATCGGCGAAACGGCGGGCGGTGGCCTCACCGAAACCGGAAGTCGCGCCAGTGATGAATACGGTGGACGTCATGCTCTTCTCCTTGGGTGTGCTCGGCAGGCCTTGCAGCATGCCCGGCGCAAGCGTTGTCGACAACCGTTTCAGCCACTGGTCAAAAAACGTACAGACGCTGAAAAGCCCCGTGATTGCGGGCTTTCGTCAGGCTATGCGCATCTTATCCACAAGGCTTTCCCCACAGATTGGGGGCAACTTGTCGGTTCCAGGGAACCTTTGCTTGCTGTGGACATCTGCCCGTGATGGCGCAACGCTTTCAACCTGCCGTCTGCGGCGGTCTGTCCAAAGTTTTTTCACAGACTTATCCACAGAACTCAGATAGCTGTGGATGAACCGCGCTGCTGCTAAAAACCCTCAATAAATCATGCACAAGCAAGACCTGATCAAAAAACGAACAGATCCTTGGAGGCGTTGTTACACAAGGGCTTGAGCAAGGTGCCACCATGTTTTCCACAGGCGGTTCCACATAATCCGTGGAAAGTTTTCCAGCTGTGGAAACAATGGCTTGCGTGGGGATTGTGGTGTGCTGCAGGAAAGATATGCGACAAGTTGTCCACATGTGCTGAAAGGCATAAAACGCATCGCGGGGCAAGTCGGGTTGCCGCACCGACTTGCCCCACGATTTACTTCAGTGCCCGCCCAGGTAGGCGTTACGCACCTCCTCGTTGACCAACAGCTCCTGCCCAGTCCCGGTCATGCGAATCTGCCCGTTGACCATCACATAGGCCCTGTCCGACAGCTTCAATGCATGGTTGGCATTCTGCTCGACCAGGAAAATGGTCATCCCGGTCTGCGCCAGCTCGCGCAGGGTCGAGAAGATCTGCTTGACCACGATCGGCGCCAGCCCCAGCGACGGCTCATCGAGCAGCAAAAGCTTGGGCCGGCTCATCAGCGCCCGGGCAATCGCCAGCATCTGCTGCTCGCCCCCGGACATGGTCATGGCCCGCTGGTTGCGCCGTTCCTTGAGCCGCGGGAACAGCTCGTACATGCGCTGCATGTCCTGGTCGGCATGTTTGTCGCCGATCGGGATGGTGCCCATCATCAGGTTTTCCTCGACGCTCATGTCGGGGAACACCCGGCGCCCTTCCGGGGACTGGGCGATGCCATTGGACGCGATGTAGTGCGACGACTTGCGGGTGATGTCGGTGCCGCGATAGACGATCTGCCCGGATGCCGCGCGCGGCTGGCCGAAGATCGACATCAGCAGCGTGGACTTGCCCGCGCCGTTGGCGCCGATCAGGCTCACCGTCTCGCCTTCGTTGATGTGCATCGAGACCTTCTTCAGGGCCTGGATCGGCCCATAGAACACATCCAGGTCCTTCAGCTCGAGAATGGGCGCGCTCATGTCAGTTCCTCTTCGTCGGCACCCAGGTAGGCGGCAATCACCGTCGGGTTGTGGCGGATATCCTGCGGTGATCCCTCGGCGATCACGTTGCCGTGGTCGAGCACGACGATGTGGTCGGAGATGCTCATGACCATGCCCATGTCGTGCTCGATCAGCACCACGGTGATGTCATGCTCGTCGCGCAGCACGCGGATCATGCGGCTCAGCGCTTCGGTTTCCTGGGGGTTGAGGCCGGCAGCCGGTTCGTCCAGGCAGATGATCTTCGGCCGGGTGCACATGGCCCGGGCAATCTCCAGGCGGCGCTGCTGCCCGTAGGACAGCTCACCGGCCAGGCGGTTGGCGCAGTCCACCAGGTCGACCACCTCCAGCCAGTAGAACGCATGGTCGAGGGCATCGCTCTCGGCCTTGCGATAACCCGGGGTATTGAGCACCCCGGCCAGCAGGTTGCGGTTGACCCACATGTGCTGGGCCACCAGCAGGTTCTCCACCACCGACATTTCCTTGAACAGGCGGATGTTCTGGAAAGTGCGCGCCAGCCCGGCGCGGTTGACCAGGTGGGTACCGCCGAACATCTTGTAGTACAGGCGGTTGGCGAAGCGTGCCGGCGAAACGAAGTCCGCCGCCCGGAAGCGCTCGCCGAGCAGCTGGATGACGTTGGTGTGGCTGCCGCGCACGTTCAGTTCGATCCGCCCGCCGGTGGCCTTGTAGAAGCCCGTCAGGCAGTTGAACACCGTGGTCTTGCCGGCGCCATTGGGGCCGATCAGGGCGAAGATCTGATTGCGTTTGACCTGCAGGCTGACATCGCTGAGCGCCTTGATCCCACCGAACTGCATCATCAGGTTGTCTACAGACAGAATGACTTCGTCGCTCATGGCGCCACTCCTTTACGCGGGACCACGCCGGTACGGCTGATGCGGATCAGCCCCCGCGGTCGCCAGATCATCATCAGCACCATCAGCACGCCGAACAGCAGCACCCGGTATTCGGAGAAGCTGCGCAGCAGCTCGGGCGCCACGGTCAGCACGAACGCCGCGATCACCACGCCCACGGTCGAGCCCATGCCGCCGAGCACGACGATGGCCAGGATCAGCGCGGACTCGAAGAAGGTGAACGACGATGGGTTGACGAAGCCCTGGTAGGTGGCAAAGAACACCCCGGCAAGGCCTGCGGTGGACGCGCCGAGGGTGAACGCGGAAAGCTTGACCAGTACGTGGTTCAGGCCCATCGAGCGGCAGGCGATCTCGTCCTCGCGCAAGGCTTCCCAGGCGCGGCCCACCGGCATGCGGGTCAGCCGGTGCTTGACGTAGAGCACCGCCAGCACCACCAGGAACAGCACCGCGTAGATGAACACGAACTTGAGGTTGGCGTTGTATTCGAAGCCGAAGAACTCGTGGATCGGCACCCCGCCATCCTTGGCCCGGCGGCCGAACTCCAGACCCAGGAAGGTCGGCGACGGCGCCGGCATGCCGTTGGGGCCGCCGGTGAACGACAGCCAGTTGTTCAACACCAGGCGGATGATCTCACCGAAGCCGAGGGTGACGATGGCCAGGTAGTCGCCATGCATGCGCAACACCGGAAAGCCGAGGATGCACCCCGCCAGCGCCGCGGCGATGGCCGCCAGTGGCAGCACGCTCCAGAAGCCCAGGCCCAGGTATTGATAGCCCAGCGCCAGGCCGTAGGCACCGATGGCGTAGAACGCCACATAGCCCAGATCAAGCAGGCCGGCCAGGCCGACCACGATGTTCAGGCCCAGCCCCAGCAACACATAGATCAGGCCGAGGATGACCACGGTCAGCAGGTACTTGTTGGCAAAGATCGGGAACACGATGGCGATGACGATCAGCGCCGGGATGATGTAGCGCAGGCGCGACTTGTAGTTCGGCGCCAGCACATGCACGCCCGAGCCACCGCTGTCGAAGCCCTGGAGCATGCGTTGGCCGGTCGGCGTCTGCAGGAACAGGCTGAGAATGAAACGCCCGATCATCACGCCGCCGACCAGCCAGGCGACGCGGGCGGGTTCGGCGTTGAACGTGTAGCCATCGAGCACCACGCCGACGACGGGGCCGAAGACGATAAGGGCCAGCAGGCCGGCGACGAGGGTCTCCAGCAGGCTGCGTTTAAGGTCGAAACCCTTGGTTTGCGAAGCAGAGGCAGTATTGGCAACGGACATGTTTCACACCTTAGCCACGAGCGGGCGACCCAGCAGGCCTTGGGGACGGAAGATGAGGATCATCACCAGCAGCGAGAAGCTGAACACGTCCTTGTAGTCGGAGTTGATCAGGCCGGAGAACAACGACTCGGAAATCCCCAGGATGATCCCGCCGAGCATGGCTCCCGGCAGCGAGCCGATGCCGCCGAGCACCGCGGCGGTGAAGGCCTTGATGCCGATGATGAAGCCGGCGTAGAAGTCGAAGGTGCCGTAGTTCATGGTGATCAGCACGCCCGCCAGCGCGGCCATCACCGCACCGATGACGAACACGTAGGAAATCACCCGGTCGGTATTGATGCCCAGGATCGAGGCCATCTTGCGGTCTTGTTGCGTGGCCCGGCACATGCGCCCGAGCTTGGTGTACTTGATCACGTAGGTGAGCAGGCCCATGCCGACGAAAGCGGCCACCAGGATGAAGATCTTGGTGTAGGTGAGCTGCACGAAGCCGGTGCCCACTTCGACGCGCATGGCGCCTTCGAGCAGGGTCGGCACGCCTTGCTGGCGAGCGCCCTGGCTGATCTGCGCGTAGTTCTGCAGGATCAGCGAAATGCCGATGGCGCTGATCAAGGGCGCCAGGCGGGTGGAGTTGCGCAGGGGTTTGTAGGCGATGCGTTCGATGGTGAAGCCATAGACGCCAGTGACGACGATGGTGAACAACAGGGTGCCCAGCATCAGCAGCGGAAACGACTCGATACCGAAGTAGGCCAGCAATGCCAGGCTGATCGCCGCGAGGTACGCGGAGATCATGTACACCTCGCCGTGCGCGAAGTTGATCATGCCGATGATGCCATAGACCATTGTGTAGCCGATGGCGATCAGGCCGTAGACCGACCCGAGGGTCAGGCCGTTGACCAGTTGCTGCAGGAAAATACCATCCATAACGCAATCTCACCTGATTGAGATTGCACGAGCGCCGACCACGCAGGGCCCGGATGCAGCGGCCCTCGCAGCGCAGAACTGTGCACATCTACTGACAAAGACAGGTACCGCGGGGCAACGGCCCGGGGCATCGCGCGCCCGGGCCGGATGCCATTGTTATTTTTGTTTTTCCAGCTGGTGGTACTTGCCGTTGGCATCCCACTGGTAGACCACGTAGTCGGAAACCGTCAGGTCGCCCTTCTGGTCCCACTTCTTCTCGCCCATGACGGTCTTGACCGGGTTGGCCTTGAGCCACTTGGCGGCGTCCTCGCCCTTGTTCGACTTGGCGCCGTTGAACGCGGCGGCCAGGGCCTGGACCGAGGCGTAGGCATACAGGGTGTAGCCTTCAGGCTCGGTGCCGTTCTTGCGGAACTCCTCGACCACCGCCTTGCTGTCGGGCAGCAGGCGCGGGTCGGCGCCGAAGGTCATGTACACGCCATTGGTGTACTGGGCGCCGCCGGCGGTGGCCACCAGTTCGTCGGTGACGATGCCGTCGTCGGACATGAATGCCACGTCCTTCAGGCCCTGCTCGCGCAGCTGGCGCACCAGAGGGCCTGCCTCCGGGTGCAGGCCGCCGAAGTAAACGACATCGGCACCTGCGGCGCGGATCTTGGTGACCACGGCGCTAAAGTCTTTCTCGCCGCGGGTCAGGCCCTCGTACAGCACCGGGGTGACGCCGCGCTTGATCAGCTGGGCCTTGGTGGCGTCGGCCAGACCCTGGCCATAGGTGTCCTTGTCGTGCAGCACCACCACCTTCTTGCCCTTGAGCACGTCGACAATGTAGTTGCCGGCAACGATGCCCTGCTGGTCGTCACGGCCGCACATGCGGAACATCGCGGACAGGCCGCGCTCGGTCACCTGCGGGTTGGTGGAGCCGGGAGTGATGGCGATCACGCCGGCCTCATCGTAAACCTCGGAAGCGGGGATGGTGTTGGAGGAGCAGAAGTGACCGACCACGCCCGCCACCTTGTCCTGGTCGACCAGGCGGTTGGCCACGGATACTGCCTGCTTCGGCTCGCAAGCGTCATCGCCCTTGACCAGCACGATCTTCTCGCCGTTGACGCCGCCGGCCTTGTTGATCACGTCGGCCGCGGCCTGCGCACCTTTCATGTACTGCTCGCCAAACGCTGCGTTGGCTCCGGTCATCGGGCCCGCGACGCCGATCTTGATGTCGGCCTGAACATACGAAGAAACACCCAGTGCGGTGGCTACAGCCAGTGCCAGGAAACCTTTCTTGTAAAACGTCTGCGACATGAGGTGGTGCTCCTAGAATATTTTTTTTGGTTGGCACTACAACTTCTCAGCCCTGTGCTCCGAGCAAGGGCCGTGCCAGTGGTTTTGTCTTCCGGGAAAACACACGACAAGGGGTGAACAGAGGCGACCGGCGGCCTTTTCTTTATTGAGCGTGCAACCGTCTGCCGCACGGCAAGTGGCACCCACACGCCTAGACAAGGAGCAACCAGCGCCCGCCATCATTGCAACCCTCGCAAGTGTTAACGTGCAACCGCGCTGTAACAGCGGACGTCACCGAACTGCACACCACTGGTGCGCGACTGCTACAGGGAGCACTGTTTGAAGGCTAGCTGGCGCACGGTAAATTACCTGTCGCGGCCATGATCGCGGGCGATGCGGGAGCAGGCTTGCCCCGCGATGTGAGCACATGCAAAAGCAAAAGGCTGGCACAATAGCCGCCATTGCCCGCTTTGGAGCTTCCCCCTGATGAGCGAGAGCGCATTCGCCGAGCGCATCGTGCACAACCTGCTCGACACCGACTTCTACAAGCTCACAATGATGCAGGGCGTCCTGCACAACTACCCGGACGCCGATGTCGAATGGGAGTTTCGCTGCCGCAACGGCGAGGACCTGCGCCCCTACCTGGGCGAGATCCGCAACCAACTCGAGCTGCTCAGCGAGCTCACCCTGGATGACGGCCAACTGGCCTTCCTCGAGCGCATCAGCTTCCTCAAGCCGGACTTCCTGCGCTTTCTGCGCCTGTTCCGCTTCAACCTGCGCTATGTGCGCATCGGCATCGAGAACGACCAACTGTTCCTGCGCCTGAAAGGCCCCTGGCTGCATGTGATCCTGTTCGAAGTGCCGCTGCTGGCCATCATCAGCGAAGTGCGCAACCGCCACCTGCACCCGCGCATGCGCCTGGCCGAAGCCCGCGACCAGCTATATCGCAAGTTCGACTGGCTGCGCGCCCACGCCAGCGACGACGAACTGGCCGAACTGCAGGTAGCCGACTTCGGCACACGCCGGCGCTTCTCCAGCCGTGTGCAGGAAGACGTGGTGCGGGTGCTGCGCGATGAGTTCCCGGGCCGCTTCGTCGGCACCAGCAACGTCGACCTGGCATGGAAGCTGGATATCAAGCCCCTGGGCACCATGGCCCACGAATGGATCATGGCCCACCAGCAGCTAGGCCCACGGCTGATCGACAGCCAGATCGCCGCCCTGGACTGCTGGGTGCGCGAGTACCGTGGGCTGCTCGGCATCGCCCTGACCGACTGCATCACCATGGATGCCTTCCTGAAGGATTTCGACCTGTACTTCGCCAAGCTGTTCGATGGCCTGCGCCACGATTCGGGCGAGCCGGTGGCCTGGGCGGAAAAGGCCATCGCCCATTATCAGAAGCTCGGTATCGACCCGATGACCAAGACCCTGGTGTTCTCCGATGGCCTGAACCTGACCCGCTCGCTGGAAATCTTCCGTGCCTTGCGCGGGCGCATCAACGTCAGCTTTGGCATCGGTACCAACCTGACGTGCGACATCCCCGGCGTGGCACCGATGAACATCGTGCTTAAAATGACCGACTGCAACGGCTCGCCGGTGGCGAAGATCTCCGACGAAGCCGCCAAGACGCAGTGCCGTGACGAAAACTTCGTCGCTTACATGCGCCACGTATTCAAAGTCCCCAGCAAGGAGTAACCCATGCAAGCCGTTCAGCAAGAGATTGCCCGGGCGCTCAAGGTGCAGCCGCCATTCGCCGATGCTGCCGCCCTTGAGCAGGAAGTGGCCCGGCGCGTGGCGTTCATCAAGGACTGCCTGGCCAATGCCCGGCTCAAGACCCTGGTGCTGGGCATCAGTGGCGGTGTCGACTCGCTGACCGCCGCCCTGCTCGCGCAGCGCGCCATCTGCGAGCTGCGCGACGAAACCGGCGACAAGGCATATACCTTCATCGCCGTGCGCCTGCCGTACCACGTGCAGCACGACGAGCACGACGCCCAGGCCTGCCTGGAGGTGATCAAGGCCGACGAGGTGCACACCATCGACATCGCGCCAGCCGTAAAGGCCTTGGCGGCGGAGGTCGAGGAACTGGAAAACGGCTCGCCGACCCTGGTCGACTTCGTCGTTGGCAACGTCAAGGCGCGCACGCGCATGGTCGCCCAATACACCGTCGCCGGTGCCCGTGCGGGCCTGGTGATCGGCACGGATCACGCGGCCGAAGCGGTGATGGGCTTCTTCACCAAGTTCGGTGACGGGGCCTGCGACCTGGCGCCGCTGAGCGGGCTGGTGAAAAACCAGGTGCGCTCCATTGCGCGCAGCTTTGGCGCGCCGGAATCGCTGGTGGAAAAAGTACCGACCGCGGACCTAGAAGACCTCGAACCGGGCAAGCCGGACGAAGCGTCCCACGGCGTGACCTACCAGCAGATCGACGCCTTCCTGCACGGTGAGCCGGTGAGCCAGGAGGCGTTCGACATCATCGTCGCCACCTACCGCAAGACCCAGCACAAGCGCGAGCTGCCGTTCGCCCCTTGATCCGGCTATGGAAACAACTGTGGGAGCGTGCCTGCCCTGCGATGACGTTGGTGGTTTCACCTTCGCCATCGCGGGGCAAGCCCGCTCCCACAAGGGTACTGCGTCAGGCGTCGCTTACTTGACGACGACCTTGCCCTTCATCATCGAGATGTGGCCAGGGAAGGTGCAGAAGAAGCTGTAGTCGCCACCGGCTTCCAGCTTGGAAGTATCGAGCTTGAAGGTGTCTTTTTCGCCGGCACCGATCATCTTGGTGTGGCCGATGATCGCGGCGTTGTCGGCCTTGATGTAATCCTTGTCCAGGCCTTGCGACATGCCTTCGGTGGCGATGGCCTGCATGTCGGCGGTCTTGCTGATGACCAGGTTGTGGCCCATGACGTTCTTCGGCAGGCTGCCACCGTGGGTCAGTTCGATCTCGACGGTCTTGCAGCTCTTGTCGACGGTGAATTCCTTGGTGTTGAACGACATCTGGTCGGTCGAGTCGACAGTCACCTTGCAGTCGGCGGCAAAGACGGAGGCGCTGGCGAGGGTCAGCAGGGATACCGCTACAGCTTTCGCAAACATCATGAATCTCCTTGGCAGGGTTTTATCAATTGCGAGACTGCCTGAAAACCGGACGCTCGTACCTGATATGGGTCAAGAGGTGTCAAGTCGCCAGCCAGTAGATTTGTTCAATGGATTGTATACAACCAATCAAAGTGCACATCATGCCCTCTTAATGGACGATGAGACAACCTCTCAATTAGGAGCAATGTCATGACATTGAGCAGCATGATGCGCAGCCTGCTGGCAGCCTACGCCTGTGGCGCGGCCGGTTCGGCAGTCTGCGAATTCGCCCGTCCCGAATGATCCCCTTGGAACCGACAGGCATGCGCCTTACCCTGTGCGCGCATGTAAAGGGAGATAAGCAATGCCTGTACGTTCCGTTTGTGTCTTCTGTGGCGCCAGCATCGGTGCCAACCCTGCCTACCGTGAAGCCGCCGTCGCCCTCGGCCAGACCATCGCACGCCGTGGCCTGACGCTGGTGTACGGCGGCGGCGCGGTCGGCCTGATGGGCACCGTCGCCGATGCCGCCATGGCGGCGGGTGGCGAGGTTGTCGGCATCATTCCTGAAAGCCTGATGAACGCCGAAATCGGCCACAAGGGCCTGACCCGCCTGGAGGTGGTAGATGGCATGCATGCGCGCAAGGCGCGCATGGCCGAACTCAGCGACGCCTTCATCGCCCTGCCGGGTGGCCTGGGTACGCTGGAGGAGCTGTTCGAGGTGTGGACCTGGGGGCAACTAGGCTATCACGCCAAGCCGCTGGGGCTGCTGGATGTGAATGGGTTCTATGCGAAGCTCGGCGGGTTCCTCGACCATATTGTCGAGGAAGGCTTCGTGCGGCCACAGCACCGGGCAATGCTGTTGCTCGGGGAGCAGCCGGAGGCGCTGCTGGAGGGGATGGATCGATTCGAGTCGCCGGTGTTGCCGAAGTGGGTGGACAAGAAGCCTGATTAATCGAAAAGGGGCTGCGCTGCAGCCCATCGCCGGCAAGCCGGCTCCCACAGGTGCAGCACATGCCTTGCCCTAGTGGGAGCCGGCTTGTCGTGGCGACGAACCGCGGCGATGGGCCGCAACGCGGCCCCTTTTATGATCAGCGCGGGATGACAGGCTGGCGCGGCTTCTTGCCCTTGCCGCCACCACCCTTGGCCGCTTCCTTGCGCTCCTTGGCCGCCTGCTGGTTGCGGGCGAACGCCTCGGCCTTGGCTTTCTCGCGCTTGTCCCACGGCTTGCTGCCATCGCTGGCACGCGGCGGCAGGCCGGTGTGCTGGGTGAGGATCTTCTGGTCCTTGCCCACCTTGTGGCTGCCGGCCGGGGTCGAGTTCTTGCGCCGCGCACTCTGGTAAGTGTCGGTCGCCGGCTGGTGCAGCGGGATCAGCTGGTGCTTGCCTGGCCCGATCAGGTCGGCGCGGCCCATGCGCTGCAGCGCTTCGCGCAGCATCGGCCAGCCCTTCGGATCGTGATAACGCAGGAACGCCTTGTGCAAGCGGCGCTGCTCCTCGCTCTTGACGATCTCCACCCCTTCGCTCTTGTAGGTGACCTTGCGCAGCGGATTCTTGCCCGAGTGGTACATGGCCGTGGCCGAAGCCATCGGCGACGGATAGAACGCCTGCACCTGGTCGGCACGGAAGCCGTTGCCCTTGAGCCACAGGGCCAGGTTCATCATGTCTTCGTCGGTGGTGCCCGGGTGGGCAGCAATGAAGTACGGGATCAGGTACTGCTCCTTGCCCGCCTCTTTCGAGAACTTCTCGAACATGCGCTTGAAGCGGTCGTAGGTGCCGATGCCCGGCTTCATCATCTTGTCCAGCGGACCACGCTCGGTGTGCTCCGGGGCGATCTTCAGGTAACCGCCGACGTGGTGGGTGACCAGCTCGCGCACGTACTCCGGCGACTCAACCGCCAGGTCGTAGCGCAGGCCCGAGGCGATCAGGATCTTCTTGACCCCCGGCAGGGCACGAGCCTTGCGATACAGCTCGATCAGCGAGCTGTGGTCGGTGTTGAGGTTCTCGCAGATGCCCGGGAACACGCAAGAAGGCTTGCGGCAGTGCTTCTCGATGTCGTGGCTCTTGCAGGCGATGCGGTACATGTTGGCGGTCGGTCCGCCGAGGTCGGAGACCACGCCGGTGAAGCCCGGCACCTTGTCGCGCATCTCCTCGATCTCGTGCAGGATCGACTCGTGGGAGCGGTTCTGGATGATCCGGCCTTCGTGCTCGGTGATCGAGCAGAAGGTGCAGCCACCGAAGCAGCCACGCATGATGTTCACCGAGAAGCGGATCATCTCGTAGGCCGGGATGCGCTCCTTGCCATACGCCGGGTGCGGGATGCGCGCATAGGGCATGCCGAACACATAGTCCATCTCTTCGGTGGTCATGGGAATGGGTGGCGGGTTGAACCACACATCCACCTCGCCATGCTTCTGCACCAGGGCGCGGGCGTTGCCCGGGTTGGTCTCCAGGTGCAGCACGCGGTTGGCGTGGGCATAGAGCACCGGGTCGTTGCGCACCTTCTCGAACGACGGCAGGCGGATCACCGACTTCTCGCGGGTGACGCTCGGGCTGTCGAGGATCTGCACGACCTTGGCTTCGTTCGGGTCTTCCTGGTCGCCCTTGGCCTGCTCGATGGCACAGGCCTGGGTGTCCTGGGTGTTCACGTACGGGTTGATGATCTTGTCGACGCGGCCCGGGCGGTCGATACGGGTGGAGTCGATCTCGAACCAGCCCTGCGGGGTGTCGCGACGAATGAACGCGGTGCCGCGCACATCGGTGATGTGCTCGATGCTTTCACCCTGGGACAGGCGCTGGGCAACCTCGACGATCGCGCGTTCGGCGTTGCCGTACAGCAGGATGTCGGCGCTGGCGTCGACCAGGATCGAGTGGCGGACCTTGTCCTGCCAGTAGTCGTAATGGGCGATACGGCGCAGCGAGGCCTCGATGCCGCCTAGCACGATCGGCACATGCTTGTAGGCTTCCTTGCAGCGCTGGCTGTACACCAGGCTGGCTCGGTCCGGACGCTTGCCGGCCAGGCCGCCGGGGGTATAGGCGTCGTCGGAACGGATCTTCTTGTCCGCGGTGTAGCGGTTGATCATCGAGTCCATGTTGCCCGCCGCGACCCCGAAGAACAGGTTCGGCTCGCCGAGCTTCATGAAGTCGTCCTTCGACTGCCAGTTCGGCTGGGCGATGATGCCCACCCGGAAGCCCTGGGCCTCGAGCAGGCGGCCGATGATGGCCATGCCGAACGATGCGTGGTCGACGTAGGCGTCACCGGTCACGATGATGATGTCGCAGGAATCCCAGCCGAGCTGATCCATCTCCTCCCTGCTCATCGGCAGGAACGGCGCTGGCCCGAAGCATTCGGCCCAGTACTTGGGATAGTCGTAGAGTGGTTTGGCTGCTTGCATGTCAGTGACCGGTTCTAATGTGCAGGAAAATCGCGGGCGCGGAATATAGCACAAATTTTGACCAAATCCGACGGTGGTGGTCGGATTCATCTGTAGCTTCCACTGGCCCTATCGCCGGCAAGCCGGCTCCCACAGGAGCGCTGCTGCCGGGGATAGGCTCGGTGATTACTCGTCGTCGTCGAAGTTGTACATGCCCGGTGCGAGGTTCTCGAAGCGGGTGTACTTGCCGATGAACGCCAGGCGAATGAAGCCGATGGGGCCGTTACGCTGCTTGCCGATGATGATCTCGGCCACGCCCTTGTGCTCGGTCTCGGGGTGATACACCTCGTCACGGTAGACGAACATGATCACGTCGGCGTCCTGCTCGATCGCACCCGATTCACGAAGGTCGGAGTTGACCGGGCGCTTGTTGGGGCGCTGCTCGAGGGAGCGGTTGAGCTGTGACAGGGCGATTACCGGGCAGTTGAATTCCTTGGCCAGCGCCTTGAGCGAGCGGGAGATCTCGGAAATCTCGTTGGTCCGGTTGTCACCTGCCGAACCCGGGATCTGCATCAGCTGCAGGTAGTCGACCATGATCATGGCGATCTCGCCGTGCTCGCGGGCCAGGCGGCGGGTGCGCGCACGCATTTCCGATGGGCTGATGCCGGCGGTATCGTCGATGAACAGCTTGCGGTCGTTCAGCAGGTTGACCGCCGAGGTCAGCCGCGGCCAGTCGTCGTCGTCCAGCTGACCGGAACGCACCTTGGTCTGGTCGATGCGCCCCAGGGACGACAGCATACGCATGATCAGCGATTCACCGGGCATCTCGAGGGAGAACACCAGCACCACCTTGTCGCTGCGCAACACGGCGTTTTCCACCAGGTTCATGGCGAAGGTGGTCTTGCCCATCGACGGACGGCCCGCGACGATGATCAGGTCGGCCGCCTGCAGGCCGCTGGTCTTCTCGTCGAGGTCGGTATAACCGGTGGAAACCCCGGTAATGTCGCTGTCGGAGTTGAACAGCGTATCGATACGGTCGATCGCCTTGGTCAACAGCTCGTTGACCCCCACCGGCCCACCGGTCTTCGGCCGCGCCTCGGCAATCTGGAAGATCTGCCGTTCAGCGTCGTCGAGGATCTCTTCGGCGTTACGCCCCTGGGGGTTGAAGGCGTTGTCGGCGATATCGGTACTGATGCTGATCAGCTGTCGCAGCGTGGCCCGCTCGCGGATGATCGCGGCATAGGCCTTGATGTTGGCTACCGACGGGGTGTTCTTGGCCAGCTCGGCCAGATACGCCAGGCCGCCGACCTGGGTGGACACGCCTTCCTTGTCCAGTTGCTCGTGCAGGGTGACCACGTCGAACGGCTGGTTCGCATCCACCAACTTGTGGATGGCGCGGAAGATCAGGCGATGGTCATGCCGATAGAAATCGCCGTCCGACACCTGATCCAGCACCCGTTCCCAAGCGTTGTTGTCCAGCATGAGGCCACCGAGCACGGCCTGTTCGGCCTCGATGGAATGCGGCGGCACCTTCAGGGCAGCGGTTTGCAGGTCGAGTTGTTCGGGGGTGGTGATCTCGTTCATGGCCACGAAAGAATTCTGGAAGATGAAAAAGACAAAGGGCACGGCCTGCGCAAAACAGGACCGTGCCCGATGTTAACCGCCTGGCCCGCGAGGGACCAGCCGATTACGCAGCTTAGGCAGCTACGACGACCACACGTACGGTGGCTTCAACGTCGCTGTGCAGGTGCACGGCTACGTCGTATTCGCCAACCTGACGGATGGTGCCGTTCGGCAGACGAACTTCAGCCTTGGCCACTTCAACGCCGGAGGCGGTCAGGGCGTCAGCGATGTCGTGGGTGCCGATCGAACCGAACAGCTTGCCTTCGTCGCCAGCGGTGGCAGTGATGGTCACTTCCAGCTCGGCCAGTTGGGCAGCGCGGCTTTCAGCCGAAGCTTTTTTCTCTGCGGCGGCTTTTTCCAGCTCGGCGCGGCGTTCTTCGAACGCGGCCAGGTTGGCGGCGTTGGCAACGGTGGCCTTGCCGAATGGCAGCAGGAAGTTACGGCCGTAACCAGCCTTAACGTTTACTTTGTCGCCCAGGTTGCCCAGGTTGGCGACTTTTTCCAGCAGGATCAGTTCCATTTGGTAAAACCTCTTAACTTTTAACCTTCACCGTTCGCGGAGTCGTCACCCTGTGAAGGGGACTTGCGACCGCGAAAATCAATCAGGCTGTCGACAATGGCCAGAACCACGAGCAACGGATACATCAGCTGCATGAGCAGCGGCAACGTCACGTACATCCCCACCAGCCAGAAACCGGCCAGTCGCCCTTGTGCCACCAGCCCGTGAATCAGGGCGATGCCAGCGAGCAGCAGCACCAGGCTGGACGCACTGGCCAGGACGATGAACTGAGACCCGATGAACGGGCCCAACACCATCAATGACACCAGCACCAGCATGGGTACCAGCGGCAGCCTCAGTTCGCGAAACTCGCGCCCGAAACCACCGGGGTTGTACAACGCAGCCTGCCAATAGCGCGCCAGCATCAAGGCCAGCAGGCTGAACAGCTGCAGCATTACCGCACTGGAAGCGACCAGCAAAGGGCCGATCAGCTCACCAGGTAGTACTGGTTGGCCCTCGAACTGCGGCAGGGCTTTTTCAAGCGCCTTGGCCAGCACCTCGAAGGTTTCGCGCATCACCGCATCCAGGATCAGGCTGTACAGCAAGCCTAATGCGACACTGGACAGCAGTACCCGGGTCCAGGAATGCCCGGCGCGCAACGAGGCGGCCAGACCCAGCGTTCCCAAAAGCACCAGCAAGGTGCTCGGTTCGCCGAAGAACCCCATGATCAACGCTGGCAAAAGGCCCCAGGCGATGACCGATGAAGCGTCCTTGAACCCGCGCCGCAGGAGCACAAGGCTCCCGGCAGCGGCACTCAACCAGAACAGCAGCGGCAGTACCGCGCTGATGACCACCACGAGGGTGGCCTGCACACGACCGCGCATGATGAAACTTGCCAACGCTCGCATGCTTATCCCTTGCTACTTAGTCGACGACCCGGTCTCAGCGGCCGTGGCTGTCGGTGTAGGGCAGCAGGGCCAGGAAGCGGGCGCGCTTGATAGCGGTGGCCAGCTGACGCTGATAACGAGCTTTGGTACCGGTGATGCGGCTTGGAACGATCTTGCCGGTTTCGGATACGTAAGCTTTCAGGGTGTTGAGATCTTTGAAGTCGATCTCTTTCACGTCTTCAGCAGTGAAGCGGCAGAATTTACGACGACGGAAGAAACGTGCCATGTAATAGGCTCCTCAAAAGGTCCGTGGATTACTCGTCAGCGTTATCGCTGTTGTCGCTGTCATTGCTGTCGTCGCCTTCGGCGCCATCAGCATGCTCAGGACGTTCACGACGCTCACGGCGCTCGCTGCGGTTCTCTTCTGCCTTGAGCATCTCGGACGGGCCGGTGACGGCTTCGTCGCGACGGATGACCAGGTTACGGATCACGGCATCGTTGTAGCGGAAGTTGTCTTCCAGCTCGGCCAGGGCCTTGCCGGAGCACTCAACGTTCAGCATCACGTAGTGAGCCTTGTGAACATTGTTGATTGCGTAGGCCAGTTGACGACGGCCCCAGTCTTCCAGGCGGTGGATCTTGCCACCATCTTCTTCGATCAGCTTGGTGTAACGCTCAACCATGCCGCCGACTTGCTCGCTCTGGTCCGGGTGAACCAGGAAGATGATTTCGTAATGACGCATGAATGCTCCTTACGGGTTAGTAGTCTGCCAGCAACCTGGTCAGACAAGGAGTGAATGACACTGTATGTCTTGCCCTAGAGAGAAGGCACATGCGCGCCTGCCAGCTCGGCAAGGGGCGCAATTGTAGAGAAGCCGGGAAGGACAAGCAAGGAGGTTGGCGAATATTTGAACAGCCGGAAACATATTCGCCCAATAGGCCGCAAGCCTGAGAAACAACGCGGGAGCGGCGGTGCGCCGCTCCCGCACACGATCAGATCAGCGCTTGACCTGACGCTGCCTCACGGCCTCGAACAGGCACACCCCGGTGGCCACCGAAACGTTCAGGCTGCTGACGCTGCCGCCCATCGGCAACTTCACCAGGAAATCACAGTGTTCACGGGTCAGGCGGCGCATGCCCTTGCCTTCGGCCCCCATGATCATCACCAGCGGACCGGTCAGGTCCTGCTGGTAGATTTCCTGCTCGGCCTCGCCAGCGGTACCGACCACCCACAGTCCGCGCTGCTGGAGTTTCTCCAGGGTACGCGCCAGGTTGGTCACGGCCACCAGCGGCATCACCTCGGCGGCGCCGCAGGCCACCTTGCGCACCACGCCGGTCAGGGTCGCGGACTTGTCCTTGGGGATCACCACGGCAGTCGCCCCGGCCGCATCGGCGGTGCGCAGGCAGGCGCCGAGGTTGTGCGGATCGGTAACGCCATCGAGCACCAGAATCAGTGGCGGCGTCTCGGTGCGCTCGAGCAGCTCGTCGAGCATCGCCTCGCCCCATACCTGGCTCGGGCTCACGTCGGCGACCACCCCCTGATGCACACCTTCGACCCAGGCGTCGAGCTCACGGCGCTCGGCCTGGCCGACCTGGACGCGGTTCTGCGCAGCCAGCTCCAGCAGGGCCTGGATGCGTGGCTCACTGCGCCCTTCGGACAGCCAGATCTGCTTTACCCGCTTGGGGTGGTGTTGCAGCAGCGCCTGCACGGCATGCACGCCGTAGATCTTTTCCAGCTGACTCATGACTTGTTCTTGCCCTTGCGTGGCGCGCCGGACTTGGGCGGCCCCTTGCGATGCTTGGTCGGCTTGCCGGACGACTTGCCACCTTTTTCCGACTTGCCGCCGGCATGGCCGCTGGCACGCGCCTCGCCCATCAGCGCCTTCTTCATTTCACGGCTCTTGCGCACCTCGGCATTGCGCTGCACGGCGTCTTTCGGGAAGTACGCCTCGGAAGCCTCGCTCTTGCGGCTGCGCGGCTTGGGCGAAATCTTCGCTTCGGCGGCAGGCGCCTGCTCGGCCACCGGCTGCGCGGCAGCGCGTGGCTTGCGGCCGACCGGCGCGGTGACGGTCTTCTCCGACATTTCGAAGTCGATCTTGCGCTGCTCGAGGTCGACACGCATGACCTTCACCTCGACCGTGTCGCCCAGGCGGAAGCTGCGGCCGCTGCGCTCACCGGACAGGCGGTGATGCACCGGATCGAAGTGGTAGTAGTCACCCGGCAAGGCGCTGACATGCACCAAGCCTTCGACATAGATGTCGGTCAGCTCGATGAACAGGCCAAAGCCGGTCACCGCAGTGATCACACCTGGGAAGGTCTCGCCGACGCGATCACGCATGTACTCGCACTTGAGCCAGTTGACCACGTCGCGGGTAGCCTCGTCGGCGCGGCGCTCGGTCATCGAGCACTGCTCGCCCATCTGCTCGAGGCTGTTCTCGTCGTACGGGTAGATGCGCGCCTTGGGAATGCTCATGGCACCGGCACGCTTGACGTGCGGGGTGTCGACCTTGGAGCGGATCACGCTGCGGATGGCGCGGTGCACCAGCAGGTCCGGGTAACGCCGGATCGGCGAGGTGAAGTGGGTGTAGGCCTCGTAGTTCAGACCGAAGTGACCGTTGTTCTCGACGCTGTACACCGCCTGGCTCAGCGAGCGCAGCATGACAGTCTGGATCAGGTGGAAGTCCGGGCGCCCGGCGATGCTCGCCAGCAGCGCCTGGTAGTCCTTCGGCGAAGGATCCTTGCCTTTGTGCAGGCTCAGGCCCAGCTCACCGAGGAATGCGCGCAACTTCTCCAGGCGCTCGGGCGGCGGGCCGTCGTGCACGCGGTACAGCGCAGGCACATTGTGCTTCTGCAGAAACTCGGCCGTCGCGACGTTGGCCGCCAGCATGCACTCTTCGATCAGCTTGTGGGCGTCGTTGCGCACGGTCGGACGAATTTCGTCGATCTTGCGGTCATCGCCAAAGATGATCCGGGTTTCCTGGGTTTCGAAGTCAATCGCGCCGCGGGTGTGACGGGCCGCCAGCAGCACCTTGTACAGGGCGTACAGGCTCTTCAGGTCCGGCAGCACCGCGCTGTACTCCTCGCGCAGGGCCTTGCCTTCGCGGGTGCGGGAATGCTCGAGCATGCTGCTGACCTTGTTGTAGGTCAGGCGCGCATGGGAGTGGATCACACCCTCGTAGAACTGGTAGTCGACCATCTGGCCGGCCTTGTTGATGGTCATTTCGCAGACCATGGCCAGGCGATCGACGTGCGGGTTCAGCGAGCACAGGCCGTTGGACAGCTCTTCGGGCAGCATCGGCACGACGCGCTCGGGGAAGTACACCGAGTTACCCCGTTGCTGCGCTTCGGTATCCAGGGCCGAACCCAGGCGCACGTAGCTGGAAACGTCAGCGATCGCCACGTACAGGCGCCAGCCGCCGGAGAACATGCGCAGCTTGCCGAGCGGCTCGCAATACACCGCATCGTCGAAGTCGCGGGCGTCTTCGCCGTCGATGGTGACGAAAGGCAGATGGCGCAGGTCGATGCGCTTCTCTTTATCTTTCTCCTCGACTTCGGAGCGGAACTTGCGCGCTTCCTTGATCACCTCCTGCGGCCAGACATGCGGGATGTCATAGCTGCGCAGGGCGATGTCGATCTCCATGCCCGGCGCCATGTAGTTGCCGATCACCTCGACCACATCACCCTGCGGCTGGAAGCGCGGGGTTGGCCAGTGGGTGATCTTGATCGACACGAACTGGCCGATCTTGGCGCCGCCGTTGCGCCCGGCGGTGACCAGCACTTCCTGCTGGATCTTCGGGTTGTCGGGGGTCACATAGCCGATGCCGCCCTCTTCGAAGTAACGGCCGACCACGCTTTCGTGGGCGCGGGAGATGACTTCCACCAGCACACCTTCGCGGCGGCCACGGCGGTCCACGCCGGAAACACGGGCCAGGCCGCGGTCGCCGTCGAACACCAGGCGCATCTGCGACGGGCTGAGGAACAGGTCTTCGCTGCCATCGTCGGGAATCAGGAAGCCGAAACCGTCGCGGTGGCCGGACACGCGGCCACAGATAAGGTCAAGCTTGTCCACCGGGGCATAGGTGCCGCGCCGGGTATAGATAAGCTGACCGTCGCGCTCCATGGCACGCAGGCGGCGGCGCAGGGCTTCGATCTGGTCTTCTTCGTAAAGACCGAACTCTTCGGCCAGCTGTTCGCGGGCAGCCGGCTCGCCACGGTCGGCGAGGCGCTGCAGGATCAGCTCACGGCTGGGGATAGGGTTGTCGTATTTTTCCGCTTCGCGAGCGGCCTCGGGATCGAGGGATTGCCAATCGGCCATCAGAAGGGGTTCACCTTGGGGTATATAGATATGAATTCTGGCATAGGCGTATTGAAACCGGAAATGTCAGCCTTGGACAGCCCCGGCGTGGTATCCGCCGAACGGAAATAGGCGCGTGGAATCAACGGGTTGAATTTTTTGAATTTTTTTTCGATCAGGGGCTTTACAGCCATCAGGAGCGTCCGTATAGTGCGCACCACAACGACGGACAACCCCGAAGTTGTAGTAGAGATGAACGACGCTGTAAAGCATCTTTTAATCTCGAATGTGTGCCCAGGTGGCGGAATTGGTAGACGCGCTGGTTTCAGGTATCAGTGACTTAACGGTCGTGGAAGTTCGAGTCTTCTCCTGGGCACCAAAAATTTTCAAGTAACAGATGACCAAGGATCTGTTACTACTGTGTGAAAGCAGACGAAAGTCGCCTTCAGCAGACGATGCAAAGCTTTGCCCAGGTGGCGGAATTGGTAGACGCGCTGGTTTCAGGTATCAGTGACTTAACGGTCGTGGAAGTTCGAGTCTTCTCCTGGGCACCATACAAAAACCCACTAGCTTGCTAGTGGGTTTTTTCTTGCCTGCGATTTCATGTCGCCGGGCAGCCCCCCCCTCCTTCGTCTACCCATGAATTTCCCGTCATGCGCCCATTTGAGAAACAATTTCGTTTACCATTGTTTCCAAATATGTAGCCGTAAGCGAGGAAGCACCCGCATGACGATCCGCCCGCAACCGCTGATGCGCACCCTGGCCGCCGCAGTCCTGAGCCTGGTGATCGGCGCTCCGGCCGCCCTGGCAGACGAACCAGTCACGTTGACAATGTACAACGGCCAGCACAAGGAAATCGGTGAAGCCATCGCCAAGGCCTACGAGGCCAAGACTGGCATCCATATCAATATCCGCAAGGGCAGCAGCAACCAGCTGGCCAGCCAGATCATCGAGGAAGGCGAACGCTCGCCGGCCGACATCATCTATACCGAAGAGTCGCCACCGCTGAACAACCTGGGCGAACTGGGCCTGCTGGCGAAGATCGACGACGCCACCCTGAACATGCTGCCCAAGGAGTACGTGGGCGCCAACGGCACCTGGATGGGCGTCACCGCGCGCACCCGCGTGGTGGTCTACAACCCGAAGAAGATCGATGAGAAGGACCTGCCGACCACGGTGATGGATTTCGCCGGCCCCGAATGGGACGGCCGTGTCGGCTACGTGCCCACCAGCGGCGCCTTCCAGGAACAGGCGGTGGCCATCCTCAAGATGCACGGACGCGAAGCCACCGAAGAATGGCTGACCGGCCTGAAAGCCTTCGGCAAGACCTACACCAACAACATGGTCGCACTGAAGGCCGTGGAAAAAGGCGAAGTCGCCGCGGTACTGGTGAACAACTACTACTGGTACGCCCTGGAGCGCGAGCGCGGCAAGCTCGATTCCAAGCTGTACTACCTGGCCGACGGCGACGCGGGCAACCTGGTGACCATCTCCGGTGCCGCCGCGGTCAAGGCCAGCAAGCACCCGAAAGAAGCACAGGCCCTGCTCAACTGGATGGCCAGCGAAGAAGGCCAGCGCGTGATCACCCAGACCACCGCCGAATACCCGCTGCATAAAGGCATGGTTTCCGACCGTGGCCTGAAGCCGTTCGATGAGCTGCGCCCGCCGAAGATCTCGCCGGCCGACCTTGGCAATGCCGAGGAAGCCATCGAACTGGAACGTGAGGTTGGCCTGCTCTGATGACTGCCGCCCTGCCCTCACCCGCCTTGGCGCGCTTTGTCCCCAAGCGCAAGCGCCCGTCCACCTGGGTGGTGCTGCCCGTGCTGTTCCTGGTGGCCATGAGCCTGCTGCCATTGCTGTACGTCGGGCTCAAGGCCTGGGATGCCGGCTGGCATGAAGCCCTGCGCCTGCTATGGCGTCCGTTCGTGTGGGGCTTGCTGCGCAACACCCTGCTGCTGATGGTCGGCGTCACCGCGCTGTGCCTGGTGGTGGGCGTGGCCCTGGCCTGGCTGCTGGAGCGCAGCGACCTGCCGGGCCGACGCCTGTGGGGCGTGGTGCTGTGCCTGCCATTCGCCGTGCCATCGTTCGTCAGCAGCTTCACCTGGGTGTCGCTGAGCTCGGACTTCGAAGGACTGGGCGGGGCGATCCTGGTGATGGCGCTGTCGAAGTACCCACTGGTGTTCCTGCCGGTGGCCGCCACCCTGCGCAACCTGGATACCGCGCTGGAGGAGTCGGCGCGCACTCTGGGCTGCAGCCGCTGGGGCGTGTTCCGCAAAATCACCCTGCCGTTGCTGTGGCCGTCGATGCTCGGCGGCGGGCTGCTGATTGCCCTGCACATGCTGGTGGAGTTCGGCGCCCTGTCGATCCTTGGCCTGCAGACCTTCACCACAGCGATCTACCAGCAGTTCGAGCTGGAGTTCAGCAACGCCAACGCGGCGATGCTCTCAGCGGTGCTGCTGGTGCTGTGCCTGGCAATGCTATGGCTGGAACTGCGGGTACGCGGCAAGGCGCGCCATGTGCGCATTGGCCAGGGCGTGGCACGCCGCGCTCAACCCTTGCGGCTGCGCGGCTGGATGCCTCTGAGCCAGCTGTTCTGCCTGGCACTGGCGGTGCTGGGCAGCGGCATTCCGCTAGCCATGCTCGGCTACTGGCTGAGCGTGGGCTCATCGGCGGCCTTCCCGGTCGCGGCCATCGGCAAGGCCCTGGGCACCTCGCTGTCGGTGTCATTGGGTGGCGCCGGCTTCTGCGTGCTGCTGGCCCTGCCAATCAGCTTTCTGGTGGTGCGCTACAAGGGGCGTCTGGCGATCTGGGCCGAGCGTTTGCCGTACCTGCTGCACGCCCTGCCCGGGCTGGTGATCGCGCTGACCCTGGTGTTCTTCGCCCTGCATTACGTGCCGGCGCTGTACCAGACCACCGCGCTGCTGATCCTGGCCTACGCCTTGCTGTTCCTGCCGCTGGCACAGTCGCCGGTACGCACCGCACTGAACAAGGCCTCGCCAACTCTGGAAGAGGCGGCGCGTACCTTGGGCGCCACCAGCTTCGCAGCCTTCTGCCGGGTTACCTTGCCGATCATCTTCCCGGCAATGGCAGCGGCTTTCGCCCTGGTGTTCCTGGATGCGATGAAGGAGTTGACCGCCACCCTGCTGCTCAGCCCGACCGGGATGACCACATTGGCCACCGAGGTATGGGCGCATACCGCCAACGTCGAGTTCGCGGCGGCGGCGCCTTATGCGGCGTTGCTGATCGTGGTGTCGGGGTTGCCGGTGTATCTGCTGACTACCAGGATGTACCTGAACAAGGCGTGACAGCCTCCCCTTGGGGGCGCGTTGCGTCCCTTTTGCCGCGGTTCGTCGCCACGACAAGCCGACTCCCACCCCTACCGCGTCGCTCTCAAGCCCGCACTGTAATTGTGGGAGCCGGCTTGCCGGCGATGAAGCCCCCACCTTTCCTCAGGCCCTGAACTGCCCCAGGCTGGCCCGCAACTGCGCCGCCAAGTCATCCAGTACCTTGCTGCTGGCCGTGGTCTGCATCACCACCTCGGCCGAACGCTCGGCCTGGGCATGGATGGTTTCGACTCGCCCACGCACGGCCTGCGCGCCGCTGGCCTGCTGCTCGGCCGCTCGCGTGGCCAGGCCGATCGCCGCATGCACCTGCTCGACCGCAGTCTGCACCGATTGCTGGCGCCGCTCATTGTCGCGCAACACCAGCAAGCCTTCACTGGCCTGGCGCCCGGCCTGGCTGATGGTCGCCACCGCCTCCTTGGCGCCTTGCTGCAGCGCAGCGATATGCGACTGGATATCCCCGGTCGAGCTCTGCGTCTTGCTCGCCAAGGCACGCACCTCATCGGCCACCACGGCGAAACCGCGCCCGGTCTCTCCGGCCCGCGCAGCTTCGATAGCAGCGTTAAGCGCCAACAGGTTGGTCTGCTCGGCAATGCCATGGATCACCGTCAGCACCACCTCGATCTGCTCGCTCTGCTTGGCCAGCCGCTCGATCACCTGGGAGCCGGTCTGCACTTCGCCGGCCAGGTTCTCGATCAACCTCGCCAATTGCGTCGAGGCACGACTGTTCTCGTCGGTCGCCTGGCGAATATCCACCACCTGCTGCAATGCCGCCTGCATGGCATGGCTCTCGGCCTGGGCCTCGTCAGCCATGCTCGACAGGTCGCGCAGGCTGGCAGCCACTTCGTCGCGCTGCAACGCGGCGGCGGCATCGGCCCCGGCGTTGCGCTGGGCCATGCTGTCGATCTCCACGCCGGTACGCTGCGCCACTTCGCCGGCCTCGCGGACGATCGGCTGCAGCTTGTCGACGAAGCGGTTGACCGCCGAGGCCATGTCGCCGATCTCGTCACGGCTGTCGAGCTTGACGCGCTTGGTCAGGTCGCCTTCGCCGGCGGCCAGGTCGTTCAACGCGGCGATCAGCAGGCCGAGCTTGCTGAGGACGCGACGCCCGAGCACCACGGCCACCACCAGCAGCACACCCAGACCGACCAGCACCAGACCCAGGCCGATGCGCCAGCGCAGCTCGGCGGCGGCATCACGCACGGTCTGCGCGGTATTGGCCTGCATCGCCGTGGCGCTGTGCTGGGCTGTCTCCAGGCGCGCACGCAAGGCCTTGCCACTGTCGGCGGCGGCGGCCACCAGGCTTTCCCCGACCAGTTGCTCGCCACTGGCGATCAAGGCCGCGAAGCGCTGATCCAGGGCCTTGAGCTCCTGGTCGATGCCCGCGGTGGACACGCCCATCAGCACCTTGCCGATCTCTGCGCCATTGGGGTTGATCGACGCTTCTACGAAGTACACCGACGGATCCTTGCGCGCGGCATCCAGCACCTTGTCCAGCGCCCGTTCACCCTGGCCCTTTTCCATCAATGCCTGGTTGATCGGGTTCTGCCGGTTAAGGTAGCGAGTCAGGTGCTGGCCCTGGGCATCATCGTAGATCACGAACAGCACATTGGGATTGCGCTGAGCACGGCGAGCGAAGTCCGAGAGCATCGGCACGTCGTTGTCCCAGATCGCCCGGGGCGCGACCGAGGCCAACAGATCGGCCATTTCATGAGCCGAGTCCCTGAGATTTTCCTCCAGCGTTGCGCGCAGCTGCTGCTGCTCATCCTGCAGGCGGCTGGACAGGCCCGCACTCAAACGCTGGCGCGTACTGACGGAAAGCCTGTCGAGCCCAGCCCGGACATCCTCCCCGGCCTGCTCCAGTTCGGCAGCCAGTTTCTGGCTGTCATTGCCCAGGCGCGCCCCCAAATCGGCCTCCAGGGCGGTGACCGTGCTCCGCGTCAGTGCAACGGCAACCAGCACCTGCACCAGAAGAGCGATACCAAGCGCAACAAACACAGGCCGCAAGAGGCGGCTTCGTAACAGTGAAAGGATGGCAGACACGTTGTAACCCTCGTGTTTCTGGCGCCATTACTTTGATGGCATCTACAGAAACTTCTTACAGCAAGGGTTGTGCCTGAGACAGCAGGTATAAATGCCAAAGGTATGAGGTAATTATCCATGGCAGCGAAATTGCCCACGCCGATGCCATGCGCGGGGCAAGTCCGCCGCTACTTCGTACCCCATATGAAAACGCCGCGCCTCCTTGCGGGGGCGCGGCGTTCAGTCAGCTAGCGAGTAGCTGATCAGGCGAACGGATGACGCAGCACGATCGTTTCGTTGCGGTCCGGGCCAGTCGAGATGATATCGATCGGCGCGCCGACCAGTTCCTCGATGCGCTTGATGTAGTTGCGCGCGGCCTGCGGCAGCTCTTCCAGGGTTTTAACGCCCAGGGTCGACTCGCTCCAGCCTGGCATCTCTTCGTACACCGGCTCCAGGCCGATGTAGCTGTCGGCATCGGAAGGCGCGTCGATGACGGCACCGTTCTCGTTCTTGTAGCCAACGCAGATGTTGATGGTTTCCAGGCCGTCCAGCACATCCAGCTTGGTCAGGCAGATGCCCGAGATGCTGTTGACGTCGATGGCGCGACGCAGGATCACGGCATCGAACCAGCCGCAACGACGGGCACGGCCGGTGGTGGAGCCGAACTCGTGGCCACGCTTGGCCAGGGTGGCGCCGGTCTCGTCGAACAGCTCGGTCGGGAACGGACCGGAACCGACGCGGGTGGTGTAGGCCTTGGTGATGCCCAGGATGTAGTCCAGGTACATCGGGCCAACGCCGGAACCGGTGGAGATGCCGCCGGCGGTGGTGTTGGAGCTGGTGACGTACGGGTAGGTACCGTGGTCGATGTCCAGCAGCGAGCCCTGGGCGCCTTCGAACATGATGTCCTTGCCGGCGCGGCGCAGGTTATGCAGTTCGGCGGTGACGTCGAGCATCATCGGCTTGAGCTGCTCGGCATAGGCCATGCACTCGTCCAGTGTCTGCTGGAAGTCGATGGCCGGCTCTTTGTAGTAGTTCACCAGCTGGAAGTTGTGGTAGTCCAGCAGCTCACCGAGCTTGGCGGCGAAGCGCTCGCGGTGGAACAGGTCGCCGACGCGCAGCCCGCGACGGGCCACCTTGTCTTCGTAGGCCGGGCCGATACCACGACCGGTGGTGCCGATCTTGGCTTCGCCGCGGGCTTTTTCACGGGCCTGGTCGAGGGCCACGTGGTACGACAGGATCAGCGGAGCAGCCGGGGAAATGCGCAGGCGCTCGCGCACCGGTACGCCCTTCTCTTCCAGCTTGGTGATTTCACGCATCAGGGCATCCGGGGCAACGACCACGCCGTTGCCGATCAGGCATTGCACGCCTTCACGCAGGATGCCGGACGGAATCAGGTGCAGAACAGTCTTCTCACCGTTGATCACCAGGGTGTGGCCCGCGTTGTGGCCACCTTGGTAGCGCACGACGGCGGCAGCATGTTCGGTCAGCAGATCGACGATCTTGCCTTTGCCCTCATCACCCCACTGGGTGCCCAGGACGACGACATTCTTACCCATTACATTTGTCCTCATTCACGCAAACTTGGTGCCGGCCCATTGCCGGCGAAGAATCTCAATGGGTCAGCGGCAGAACCTGCCAGCGCCCGTCTTGCTGAATCAATTGCCGATCACAATCCGCCTCGAGGGCAGCACTCAGCGGCTGGCCAGGCAAAGCCTGGACCACTCGCTGGCCCTCGTTGCGCAACTGGCAGACCATCTGCCAGAGGGCCGCATCGCTGCTGTCGGGCATCCAGATGCCGCCAACAGGCAATACGACCTCCGCTCGCCCCAGTGTGACCAGGGTCTTCAAATCCGTGGAGAATCCGGTGGCCGGGCGTGCCCGGCCAAAATCGGCGCCGATGTCGTCATAGCGGCCGCCCTGGGCGATCGATTGACCTTCGCCAGGCACGAACACGGCGAACACCACGCCAGTGTGATAGTGGTAGCCGCGCAGTTCGCCGAGGTCGAAGTACAGTGGCAGGTCCGGGTAGCGCGAAGCCAGGCGGTCAGCGATCGCCAACAGGTCGTCCAGCGCCGCCAGCACGCTGGCCGGGGCACGGCCCAGGCGCACACGGGCCTCGGCCAGCACTTCACGGCCACCGCACAGTTCGCACAGGGCGCGCAGCATGTTGCCCAGGTCCTTCGGCAGGTCTGCGGTCAGCGCCTGCACTTCATCGACGGCCTTGCGCTGCAGGGCATCGAACAGTTGCTGCTCGACCGCGCCGGACAGGTTGGCGGCACGGGCCAGGCCGCGATAGATACCGACATGTCCAAGGTCCATGTGCACATCGGCGACATCGGTCAGCTGCAGTGTGGCGAGCATCAGGCTGATGACTTCGACATCGCTGGTAGGGCTGGCGTCGCCGTACAGCTCGGCGCCCAGCTGGATCGGGCTACGCGAGGTCGACAAGGCACGCGGCTGCGCATGCAGCACGCTGCCGGCATAGCACAGGCGGCTCGGGCCTTCACGGCGCAGGGTGTGGGCGTCGATGCGCGCCACCTGCGGCGTGAAGTCGGCACGGAAACCCATCAGGCGGCCGGACTGCGGGTCGACGACCTTGAAGGTACGCTGGTCCAGGTCCTGGCCGGCGCCGGTGAGCAGCGACTCCAGGTACTCGATATGCGGGGTGACGACCAGTTCGTAACCCCAACTCTGGAACAGGTCCAACACCTGACGACGCGCGATCTCGATGCGCGCCGCCTCAGGTGGCAGTACTTCCTCGATGCCATCTGGCAGTAGCCAGCGGTCTACCGTTGCCATTACGCCATTTCCCCTCTGGTCCGGGCGGCCAGCCAGCTGGCGAGCCGTGAGTAAAGCAGGCATTGACGCACAACAGCGGGCAGCACCGATCCCAGCGCAACCACCGTAGCCAATACCCTCGAATTGCCTTGCGACCTGACCAAACCGTCAACTGGCCGTTTGCCAATCAACCTTGCAGACGCAAAAAAGCCGGGAATTTCCCGGCTGACTCATCATACACCCCTTTTCATTCAGGATGCACCCCGCCAGGCATTTTAGCTGCCCGGCGGGGCGAATCCCTCATGAGAGCACGATCAGGGCTTGCTCTTGTCCAGGAACCTGAAGAACTCGTTCTTCGAATCCAGGACCAGTACATCGCTCTTGCTGGAGAAGCTTTCGCGGTAGGCCTTGAGGCTACGGTAGAACGCGTAGAAATCGGCGTCCTGCGTGTAGGCCTTGGCATAGATGGCAGCCGCCTGGGCATCGCCATCACCACGGGTCTCTTCCGCTTCGCGGTACGCTTCGGCCAGCAGCACTCGGCGCTGACGATCGGCGTCGGCACGAATACCTTCGGCCAGCTCGTTACCCTTGGCGCGATGCTCGCGGGCTTCACGCTCGCGCTCGGTGCTCATGCGGTCGAACACGCTGCGGTTGACTTCCTTGGGCAGGTCGATGGCCTTGACGCGAACGTCGACCACTTCGATACCCAGCTCCTTGCTAGCCATGCGGTTCAGCGACGCGGTGATGTCTGCCATCAGCGCATCACGTTCACCGGAAACCACTTCGTGCAGGGTGCGCTTACCAAACTGGTCACGCAGGCCGCTCTCCAGACGACGCGACAGGCGCTCGTCGGCGATCTGCTTCATACCCGAGGTTGCGGTATAGAAGCGCTCGGCGTCCTTGACTCGCCATTTGGCGTAGGCATCGACCATCACCGCTTTCTTCTCCAGCGTCAGGAAACGCTGGGTCGGTGCGTCGAGGGTCATCAGGCGGGCGTCGAACTTGCGCACCTGGTTCACGTACGGCACCTTCACGTGCAGGCCAGGCTGGACATCGGCCTTGACCACGCGGCCGAACTGCAGCAATACCGCGCGTTCAGTCTGCGAAACGATGTAGAAGCAGTTCCAGGCGGCGATCGCCAGCACCACGGCGCCGATCAGGGCGAACAGTGACTTATTGCTCATCAGCGGCTCTCCCTGGAACGCAGCGGCGGTTGTGGTTGCAGGTCCTGCGCGGCACGCGCGGCGGCGTCATTGACCGACGGCGATACGCTGCTGGCCGGCGCTGCACTGTTGCCACGGCTGCCTTCGACCATCTTGTCCAACGGCAGGTAGAGCAGGTTGTTCTGCCCGTCCTTGGCCGTGACCAGAACCTTGCTGGAGTTGCTGTAGACCTCCTGCATGGTATCCAGGTACAGACGCTGGCGCGTGACCTCCGGTGCCTTGCGGTACTCGGCGACCAACTTGGTGAAGCGATCGGCCTCACCCTTGGCGCGGGCAATGACTTCATCACGGTAGCCGTTGGCGTCCTCGATGATGCGCTGCGCCTGGCCACGGGCCTCCGGTACCACACCATTGGCGTAGGACTCGGCCTGGTTGCGCGCACGCTGCTCGTCCTCACGGGCACGGATCACGTCGTCGAAGGCTTCCTGCACTTCACGCGGGGCTGCCGCGCTCTGTACGTTGACCTGGGTGACAGTGATACCGGTGCGGTAGGTGTCGAGGAAACGCTGCAGGCGCTCGCGGATATCCACCGCCATCTGCTCGCGGCCTTCGGTCAGCACCTGGTCCATCGAGGTGGAACCCACCACGTGGCGCAGGGCGCTTTCGGTCGCATGCTGCAGGCTGACTTCCGGCTGGTCGACGTTGAGCACGAAGTCCTGCAGGTTGCTGATGCGGTACTGCACGGTCAGTGGCACTTCGACGATGTTTTCGTCTTCGGTGAGCATCTGCCCCTGCTTGGTGTACGCCCGCTCGCGGGTCACGTTTTCCATGTACTTGCGGTCGATCGGCGGGAAATAGATATTCAGGCCGGGACCAACGGTCTCGTAGTACTTGCCGAAGCGCAGCACCACGGCCTGCTCCTGCTCGTCCACGACATAGACGGCGTTATACAGCCAGATTGCCGCCAGAGCCGCCAGGCCGATGCCCAGCAGGCCATAGCCGCCACCCTTGCCGATATTGCGGTCACCGCCGCCGCCACGTTTCTTGCCACTGCCGAACATGCCGTTCAGGCTGTCCTGCAGCTTGCGGAAGGCCTCGTCCAGATCCGGTGGACCTTTCTTGTCGCCACCACCGCCGCCACCATTACGGCGGCCGCCCCAGGGATCCTGATTGTTCGAGTTGCCACCCGGCTCGTTCCAAGCCATAGCGCTCTCCATCTGATAAAGCAAAGACGCGCCCACGGCGCGCCGTCCAATGCTACAGAATGCCTGTCACGGCTGCCCGGCGACCTCGACGGGCATTTATTGCAAAGTGTGTTGCTCGACAAACACTTGCGGCTCCATGCCTTCGCGGCTGACCAGGCGATTCAACTCGACCCTGGGCAGTCGCACGCTCAGCAGGCTGCGCCCTTCTTCATCATGCTCTTCACTCTGCACGGCACCCAGGGCAAAGAATTGCGCGCGCAGGCGGGCAAACCGTTGCTCCAGGCACAGGGTCCCGACATACAGGTCGTCCCCCAGCAACTCGGCAATCGCCTGGCCAACCAGCTCCAGGCCTCGTCCATCACGTGCCGATACCCAGACTCGCTGCGGCTTGCCATCGGCATCGCGCTGGATCTGCGGCTCGACATCTTCGAGCAGGTCGAGTTTGTTATAGACCTCGAGGATCGGCAAGCTCTCGGCACCGATCTCGCCCAGCACCGCCAGTACCTGTTCAATCTGCTCCATGCGCTCGGGCTCATGGGCATCGATCACGTGCAGCAGCAGGTCAGAGTTGCTCGACTCTTCGAGCGTAGCCCGAAATGCCTCGACCAGCTTGTGCGGCAGGTGGCGGATGAAACCTACGGTGTCGGCCAGCACGATCGGCCCCAGGTCGGCCAGCTCGAGCCGGCGCAAGGTCGGGTCGAGGGTGGCGAACAACTGGTCCGCGGCATACACATCGGATTCGGTCAGCGCATTGAAGAGGGTCGACTTGCCGGCGTTGGTATAGCCCACCAGCGACACCGACGGGATGTCCGCGCGCTTGCGCCCACGGCGGGCCTGTTCGCGCTGGCTGCGCACCTTCTCCAGGCGTGCCTTGATCTGGCGCAGGCGCACCCGCAGCAGGCGGCGGTCGGTTTCGAGCTGGGTTTCACCCGGGCCACGCAGGCCGATACCGCCCTTCTGCCGCTCAAGGTGGGTCCAACCGCGTACCAGCCGCGTGCTCATGTGCTCGAGCTGGGCCAGTTCGACCTGCAGCTTGCCTTCGTGAGTACGCGCCCGCTGGGCGAAAATGTCGAGAATCAGCCCGGTACGGTCCAGCACGCGACACTCGAAGACGCGCTCGAGGTTACGTTCCTGGCTGGGCGTGAGGGTGTGATTGAAAATCACAAGGTCGGCTTCGGCCGAATGGACCAGGTCGCGCAACTCCTCGACCTTGCCGCTGCCGATCAGAAACTTGGCGGTGGGCTGATGCCGCGCCACTGTTACCAGCGAAACGATATCGGCTCCGGCCGACAGCGCCAGCTCCTGAAACTCCTGCGGATCTTCGCGCGCCTCAGGGTTCTGACCTTCCAAGTGAACGAGCAGCGCTCGCTCACCACCACCGTGGCGCTCAAAGAACAATGCAGGCTCCTACTTTTTTCAAGCGTTACCTGGCTCGCTGTCGCCGTGCTCACCATCGGTCGGGCTTGGCAGACGAACCGGGCGTGCGGGGACGACGGTCGAAATGGCGTGCTTGTAGACCATCTGGCTGACGGTGTTTTTCAGCAGCACGACGAACTGGTCGAAGGATTCGATCTGGCCCTGCAGCTTGATCCCGTTGACCAGATAGATCGAAACCGGGACTTTTTCTTTTCTCAAGGTGTTCAAGTAAGGGTCTTGTAGCGAATGCCCTTTTGACATATGCCGCACTCCTGTAAGGATCAATAATAGAAAATCAAGAAAATCGATAAATTATGCCGCCCCTTCGCAAGAATAGACGGCAACTGGCAGGGACTCAGCTCAATATGGAGACGGTCCCCAGGTATTTCAAGGTGCGGGACAGATTGTCGCAGGCCAGGCTATCCAGCCAGTGGACGTCGGACCAGCCGCGCAACCAGGTGAATTGCCGCTTGGCCAGCTGACGCGTGGCAATGATACCGCGTTCACGCATCTCATTCTCAGTCAGCTTGCCGTCGAGGTAGTCCCAGACCTGCCGATATCCCACTGCCCTTATAGACGGCAGCTCCGCATGCAAGTCACTTCTGGCCCGCAGCGTTCGGACCTCGTCGACAAAGCCCTGTTCCAGCATCTGTGAAAATCGTAACGCAATTCGCTGATGCAAAATGTGACGATCTGTAGGCGCTATCGCCAGGCTGGCGACAGTATAGGGCAAATGCTCGCCCGCGCCTGCGTCTGCGCCGCTACTTTCCGCGTATTGACGCTGACGGTGGGCGGTCATGCTCTCGCCACTCACTTTGTACACTTCAAGCGCACGGATCAGCCGCTGCGGGTCATTCGGATGAATGCGCGCCGCCGACTCCGGATCGACTTCGGCCAGTTGGCGGTGCAATTCGGCCAAACCGAGCGCCTGCGCCTGTGCCTCCAGCTCGGCACGCACCATGGCATCGGCTGGCGGCATGTCCGCCAGGCCATCGACCAGTGCCTTGTAATAGAGCATGGTGCCGCCAACCAGCAGTGGGATCTTGCCGCGCGCGGTGATCTCGGCCATGGCTTGGAGAGCATCGGTGCAGAAACGCTTGGCCGAGTAGCTTTCGGCGGGGTCAAGAATGTCGATCAGGCGGTGCGGATGCGCGGCCAACACTTCCTTGGAGGGCTTTGCGGTACCGATGTCCATGCCGCGATAGACCAGCGCCGAGTCGACACTGATCAGCTCGCAGGGCAGCTTGCTGGTCAGCTCGATCGCCAGGTCGGTCTTGCCGGCCGCGGTCGGGCCCATGAGGAAAATCGCCGGAGGTCTGGCACTCATTTCATCGGCCCCGCAGGAACAGCTTGTCCAGATCGTCCAGGCCCATCTGGGTCCAGGTCGGTCGGCCGTGGTTGCACTGGCCGCTGCGCTCGGTGTTCTCCATGTCGCGCAGCAAGGCGTTCATCTCGGGGATGGCCAGGCGCCGGTTGGCCCGCACCGCGCCATGGCAAGCCATGGTCCCCAGCAGTTCGTTCAAGTGCGCCTGGATACGATCACTGGTGCCGTACTCCATGAGGTCGGCCAGCACATCCTGCACCAGGCGATTGGCCTCGGCCTGCTTGAGCAGGGCCGGGATCTGGCGGATCGCCAGGGTTTCCGGGCCCAGGCGCTGCAGCTCGAAGCCCAGGCGCTGGAACCATTGGGCATGTTCCTCGGCGCAGTCGGCTTCGCGCTGGCTCAACGCCAGCGACTCGGGCACCAGCAACGGCTGGCCGCTCAAGCCTTCACTGGCCATCGCCACCTTCAGCCGCTCGTACATGATCCGTTCATGGGCAGCGTGCATATCCACCAGCACCAGGCCGAGGGCGTTCTCGGCGAGGATATAGATCCCCTTGAGCTGCGCCAGGGCGTAGCCCAGCGGTGGGATATCGCCTTGGCTTTCCGGCAACGCGCTCGGCGCGGCGGCGGCATTGTCCAGGGGGGCGTAGAATTCACGGTAGGCCGCCTGGGCCTCGCCGGCATTCAGCGGCTGGGAGGGCCTAGGCGTGTACTGGTACTGATAGCCCGCGCCCGAGCCGCTCGAAGCGAACCCCCGCTGCTCGCCCTGAGGCTGCTCGAGCACTGGCGAGGCCAGGCGCATTTCGCCTTGGGGGCCGAACTCGCCGGCCTGCAAGCCGCTGGGGCGGACCAGTTCGTCGGTGGCCGCCGGTGCCGCAAGCTGGTCTTCCGGGCGCACATCGGCCAGGGCGCGGTGCAAGGTGCCATAGAGGAAGTCATGAACCATGCGCCCTTCGCGGAAGCGCACCTCGTGCTTGGTCGGGTGGACGTTGACATCAACGCCGGCCGGGTCGCACTCGAGAAACAGCACGAAGGTCGGGTGCCGGCCATTGAACAGTACGTCGCGATAGGCCTGGCGCACCGCATGGGCTACCAGCTTGTCGCGCACGGCCCGGCCATTGACGAAGAAATACTGCAGATCGGCCTGGCTGCGCGAGAAGGTCGGCAGACCGACCCAGCCCCACAGTCGCAGGCCGTTGCGCTCGACATCAATGGGCAGCGCCTGCTCGAGAAAGCCCGGGCCGCAGATGGTGCCGACCCGCCGCGCCCGGGCCGTTTCGTCGGCGGCCTCGTGCAGGCTGAAGATGGTCTTGCCGTTGTGCCGCAGGTGAAAACCGACGTCGAAACGCGCCAGCGCCAGGCGCCGGATCACTTCCTGCAGATGATCGAATTCGGTCTTTTCGGCCTTGAGAAACTTGCGTCGCGCCGGGGTATTGAAGAACAGATCACGCACTTCGACGGAGGTGCCGACCGGATGCGCGGCAGGCTGCACCCGCGGGGTCATGTCGCGCCCCTCGGTTTCCACTTGCCAGGCTTCGCTGGCATCGGCGGTACGCGATGTAAGGGTCAGGCGCGCCACCGAGCTGATCGATGCCAGGGCCTCGCCGCGAAAGCCCAGGCTGAGCACGCCTTCAAGGTCTTCCAATTCGCGGATCTTGCTGGTGGCGTGGCGGGCCAGCGCCAGCGGCAGGTCATCGGGGGCAATGCCACCGCCGTTGTCGCGCACCCGCAGCAACTTCACGCCGCCCTGTTCGACCTCGACCTCGATGCGCCGAGCACCGGAGTCGAGGCTGTTCTCCAGCAATTCCTTGGCCACCGAGGCGGGGCGCTCGACTACCTCGCCGGCGGCGATCTGGTTCGCCAGCCGCGGGCTGAGCAGCTGGATACGCGAGCCGCCACTCATTGCTGGGACGCCAGGGCGGTGGTGGGGATGTCAAGGTGCTGGCCAACCTTGAGCTCGTCGGTCTTCAGGTTGTTGCTACTGCGCAGGCCAGCCACGCTGACCTGGTAACGCACCGCAATCATCGCCAGCGTCTCGCCGGGGCGCACGGTGTGTTCACGCGGGCCCTGGACGATCTTGCCACTGTCGCGCAGCCAGGCGATGTAAGTGCCAGGCGGCGGGTTCTGCTGGAAGAATTGACGCACACCGGTATGAATCGAACGTGCCAAGGCCTGCTGATGGCTACGGGTAGCCAGCTTGGCCGCCTCGTTGGCGTTGGAGATGAACCCGGTTTCAACAAGGATCGATGGGATATCCGGCGACTTCAGCACCATGAACCCGGCCTGTTCCACCCGTTGTTTGTGCAACGGCGTGACCCGGCCCATATTGCCCAGCACCTTCTGCCCGACATTGAGGCTGGAACTGAGGGTGGCGGTCATCGACAGGTCGAGCAGCACCCCGGCCAGCATGCGGTCCTTGTCGTCGAGGCTGACGTTGCCGGCGCCGCCGATCAGGTCGGAGCGGTTTTCCGTGTCGGCCAGCCAGCGGGCGGTCTCGGAGGTTGCGCCACGGTCGGACAGGGCGAACACCGAAGCGCCAAAGGCAGCCTTCGACGGCGCGGCGTCGGCGTGAATCGAGACAAACAGATCGGCGCCCTTCTTGCGGGCGATCTCGGTGCGCTTGCGCAGCGGGATGAAGTAGTCACCGGTGCGGGTCAGCTCGGCGCGGTAACCCTTCTCGGAGTTGATCTGGCGCTGCAGTTCCTTGGCGATATCCAGCACGATGTCTTTCTCGTGCTGGCCACGCGAGCCGGACGCGCCCGGGTCTTCGCCGCCATGACCGGCGTCGATGGCGACCACGATGTCACGCTTGCCACTCGGTGCTGGCGGCAGCTTGATCGCCGGTTGCGCCGGGGTGACAGGCACCGCCGGCGTGGTGGCCGGTGGCTGCGGTGTCGGGGGCGGTGTCGGGTTGCTGGCGGCGATGGCGTCAGCTTCCTGATCGTACAGGTCGACCACCAGGCGATTGCCGTACTGGGCGTTCGGCGCCAGGGTGAAGCTCTTCGGCGACACGGCTTTCTTCAGGTCGACCACCACGCGCAGGTCGGTGGGCGTGCGCTGGGCCGAACGCACACTGGTGATTGGCGTGTTCGACGTGGAGACGTTCAGCGGCGCCCCCAGGGTGGCACCGTTGATGTCGATCACCAGGCGATCAGGAGCGGTGAGGGTGAAGACGCTGTGCTGCACAGGCCCGGACAGGTCGAAGACCAGCCGCGTATTGTCCGGAGCGCGCCACAGGCGCATGCTCTTGACTTGAGTGACGGCCAGAGCGTCAACGGTCACCGCGGTCAGCAGCAGCCCAACAACAGCGACCAGTGCGCGTATGCGCATACCTTTCCCCACTTACTGTATGAATTCTTTGGCCAGAACGGCACACCAGGCTTCGCCGCGAGCCCCTTGCGGCGACAGGTTAAGCGAACGTCCGCCCGCTTGCGGGCTTATGGTAATGGTCAGGTCGGGCTTTGGCAAAACGCCCGCACCTTTATCGGGCCATTCGAACAGGCACAATGCATCGCCCTCGAAATAATCGCGAATGCCCATGAATTCAAGCTCCTCCGGGTCGACCAGGCGATAGAGGTCGAAATGGAAGGCGCGAACCTCACCAATCTCGTAGGGTTCAACCACGGTAAATGTCGGACTTTTTACCGGGCCGGTATGACCCAGGCCACGAATCAGCCCGCGGGACAGGGTGGTTTTGCCTGCCCCCAGGTCGCCCTCGAGAAAAATCACACCATGACCTTTGGTCACTTCGGCCAGTTTCGCGCCAAAGGCGACGGTGGCGTCCTCGTCGCCCAGAAACAGGGTTATGCCTGACACGCTGAATGCTCCTCCAATAACGCTCTAATGACCGGCACCAGATCACTGGCCGCCAGCCCTCTACCTTTGACACCCAGCCGCTCGCCGGCGCAGGCATGCAGCCACACCCCCAGGCACGCGGCCTGCCAGGCGTCCAGCCCCTGGGCCAGCAAGGCTGCGAGCACGCCTGTCAACACATCGCCCAATCCGGCACCAGCCATGGCTGGGTGCCCACGGCCGCAAACCGCCAGTTGCCCGCCAGGGTCGGCCACCAACGTGCCGGCGCCCTTGAGCACGCAGACGCTGGCGTAGCGACGCGCCAGCTTGCGCGCCGCCCCCGGCCGGTCGGCCTGCACCGCCTCGGTGGAAATCCCCAGCAGGCGCGCGGCCTCGCCGGGGTGCGGGGTGAGAATGCTACCGCTGGGCAGTGCCAGTGGCGTGCGCGCCAGCAAGTTGAGCGCATCGGCGTCCCACACCTGTGGCCGGTGGGCATTGGCCACCGCCGACAACAGGCTGCGCCCCCAACCGGCCTGGCCGAGGCCAGGGCCGACCACCAGCACCGTGGCACGCTCGAGCAACGCCATCAGTTGGTTGGCCGAGCTCACGCCCATCCACATGGTCTCGGGCAGGCGCGTCAGCCCCGCAGCTACGTGTTCGGGGCGGGTGGCCACGCTGACCAGGCCGGCGCCGCAACGCAACGCCGCCTCGCCACTGAGCATCACCGCGCCGCCTGTGCCCAGGTCGCCGCCGACCACCAGCACATGGCCGAAATCGCCCTTGTGGGCATCAGCGGCACGTGGCGGCAGCCTGGCCAAGGTCAGGCTGCTGAGCGGTAATGGGGGGTGTTTGGTCTGAGGCATGGGGTCAAAGGCTCCGATGTCTGGCAGAATTATACGCACCTCCGCTTGTAATGCTTGTTCATCCATGTCCGCCGACCTTCCAGACATCGCCACATTGGCCCAATCGATCAAGGATTGGGGCCGCGAACTCGGTTTTGCCCATGTCGGCATCGCCGGTGTCGACCTTGGCGAGCACGAACAGCATCTGCAGCGCTGGCTGGCGGCAGGCTACAACGGCGAAATGGAGTACATGGGCGAGCATGGCAACAAGCGCTCGCGCCCGGCCGAGCTGATCCCCGGCACGTTGCGGGTGATCTCGCTGCGCATGGACTACCTGCCCGGCGACACGCAAATGGCCAAGCGCCTGGCAGAGCCGGAAAAAGCCTACATCTCGCGCTACGCCCTGGGCCGCGACTACCACAAGCTGGTGCGCAAGCGTGTGCAGCACTTCGCCGACCGCATCCAGGAAGCCATCGGCCCGTTCGGCTACCGCGCCTTCGTCGACAGCGCTCCGGTGCTGGAGAAAGCCCTGGCCCAGGAGGCTGGCCTTGGCTGGATTGGCAAGAACACCCTGCTGCTCAACCGCAAGGCGGGCAGCTATTTCTTCCTCGCCGAGTTGTTCGTCGACTTGCCGCTGCCGATCGACGGCGTGCAGGGCAGCGATCATTGCGGGCGTTGCCAGGCCTGCCTGGACATCTGTCCGACCCAGGCGTTCGTCGGGCCCTATCAGCTCGATGCCCGGCGCTGCATCTCGTACCTGACCATCGAGTTGCGCGGGGCCATTCCACTGGAACTGCGCCCACTGATCGGCAATCGGGTGTTTGGTTGCGACGATTGCCAGATCGTCTGCCCGTGGAACCGTTTCGCCAAGACCACGACCGAAGACGACTTCATGCCCCGCCGGGGGCTGGACAATATCGAGTTGGCCGAATTGTTCCTGTGGGATGAAAAGCGTTTTCTCGGCTGCACCGAAGGCTCGCCACTGCGCCGGGCGGGGTATGAACGCTTCCTGCGCAACCTCGCGGTAGGGCTTGGCAACGCACCGTCGACCATCCCCGTGCTGGAGGCGCTCAATGCGCGTAGGGATGATCCTTCGGAACTGGTACGCGAACATGTGGAGTGGGCCCTGGCTCGCCACAACGCCCTTTGACGCTCGCTGCTGCGACTTTGCCTTTGCCTTTGCCTTTACCTTTGGCGATCAAAAGGTTAACCCCATAGCCTGCAAGCGACAGCTACGCCAGTCCAGGCGCCGCCCGTAACTTCGCGACTTCAGGAGGCCGAACGCAGGTCTTGCGGAGGGAGGTGACGGGCATGGATGCCCGTCAAGCGCTGCGCCCCAGGATGGGGCGTTCAGCGCGGTCCTCCCGGGAGCAAGGCCGGAGTGAGGGGACCCGGAGCGAAGCGGAGGGCCGGATGAATGGAGCGCAGCGTTTTTTGGTTACTTTTTGTCGCGTTTGACAAAAAGTGACTCGCCGGGTGGCGAAAGGGTGACTATGCGTCATTATAGCAAATGAATGCGCTTACAACTGTAAAAACCCACACCAATCGCATTTGACTTTGACTTTGACTTTGACTTTGACTTTGACTTTGACTTTGACTTTGACTTTGACTTTGATTTACACAGCGTGTGTTTTAAAAGTTATATGCGCATTCATTCGCCATGTCGACGCACACTCACCTTTTCGCCTTTACGGCGACCTTCTTTTGCACGCGGGCAAAAGAAGGCAAAAACCGCCCGCTCCATTCATCCGGCCCCTACGCTTCGCTCCGGGGTCCCCTCACTCCGGGCTCGCTCCGGGAGGACGCGCCGACGGGCCATCCATGGCCTGATCGGCGCTTGACGGGCATCCATGCCCGTCACCTCCCTGCGCAAGCCCTCCGTTCGGCCTCCTGAAGTCGCAATTTGTGTCGCCTGGACTATCGCGCACTTAGAAGCAAAAGCAAAAGCAGAGCAAGAGCAAGAGCAAGAGCAAGAGCAAGCGCAAGCGCAAGCAACTCTTCTGAACAATGGTTATATGACTACAGTTACAGCACTGCCAGAACAATCCTGAATATAGTGGCTGCGCCGCAAAAAGCCGCTATTGCTGATCATTGTAATGAAACTTCGGCATCTCCCAATGAAACCGAATCGCCAACAACCGCACCAGAAAACCGCCAAACAGTGTCAGCAGCATGGCCTGCTCCGCCGGCACCTTGAAGTAAACGCACCCCAGATAGAACCAAGCCGCCGCGAACGAAACACTGGCATACAGCTCACGCCGAAACACCAACGGAATATCATTGCAGAAGATGTCCCGCAGGATGCCGCCAAACACCCCGGTAATCACCCCGCTGATGGAGGCGACAAGGAACCCCTGCCCCATCTCCAGCGCGGTCATGCAGCCGATCAGGGTGAACGCCACGAGACCCAGGGCGTCGAGCACCAGGAACAGCGACCGCAGGTGGCGCATCAAGGGCGCGATGAAGATGGTCAGCAGCGCCGCGAAGCTGGTCAGCACCAGGTACTCGGGATGCTTCACCCAGGTCAGCGGGTAGTGCCCGAGCAGCACATCACGCACTGAGCCGCCACCCAGCGCAGTCACGCAGGCGATCAGCACCACGCCGAACCAGTCCATGCCACGGCGGCCAGCGGACAGGGCGCCGGTCATGGCTTCGGCGGTGATGGCGATGAGATAGAGCATCAGCAACATGGTGCAGGTCCGTGCGGGAAAGGCGCGCAGTCTACCCAGTCACGCGGAGCACCAAAAGGGGCGCGCCGATGATCGTCGGCGCACGGCAAGGTCAGACCTTGATGAAGTGCTCGCGATAGTGGCGCAGCTCACCGATCGACTCGCGGATGTCATCCAGCGCCAGGTGGGTGCTGCCCTTCTTGAAGCTGTCACGCACCTCCGGCGCCCAGCGCGCGGCCAGTTCCTTGAGCGTGGACACATCAAGGTTGCGATAGTGGAAGTAGTTTTCCAGCTCGCGCATGTGCCGATAGAGGAAGCGGCGGTCCTGGCAGATACTGTTGCCACAGATCGGCGACTTGCCCTTCGGCACCCACTGCTCGAGGAAGGCGATGGTCTGCGCCTCGGCCTCGGCCATGCTCACCTTGCTCTCGCGTACGCGCTGAGTGAGTCCTGAGTTGCCATGGGTGCGGGTGTTCCACTCGTCCATCCGCGCCAACACCTCATCACTGTGGTGAATGGCGATCACCGGCCCCTCGGCCAGGGTATTGAGCTCGCTGTCGGTGACGATGGTAGCCATCTCGATGATGACGTCGTTGTCCGGGTCCAGGCCGGTCATCTCCAGATCGATCCAGATCAGATTCTGTGGGTTCTGCATGAAAAGGCTCCTCGAATAGCCCGTCATATTAGCCTAGCGGGGCAGCTCGTGGGCGTGCCGTGCTAAACTGCCCGCCGTTTTCTTTCTGCCCCGCCTACTCGGAACCTTCATGGCCAAACGCCAGCTCAACCGCCGCCAGAACTGGCGCATCGAAAAGATCCAGGGTGAGCGCGCCGCCCGCGCCGCCAAACGCGAGCAGCACGTGCTGCAGGAACTGGAAGGCGGCGACCTGGGGCCAGAGCAACTTGGCCTGGTGATTGCCCACTTCGGCGTGCAGGTCGAGGTCGAGGCCCAGGACGGCGAGGTTGCGGGCCAGGTGTTCCGCTGCCACCTGCGGGCCAACCTGCCGGCGCTGGTGACCGGCGACCGTGTGGTCTGGCGCGCCGGCAATCAGGGCATCGGCGTGATTGTCGCGCAGATGCCGCGCAGCACCGAGCTGTGCCGGCCGAACAACCATGGCCAGCTCAAGCCGGTGGCGGCCAACGTCGACCTGATCGTCATTGTCTTCGCCCCTGCGCCCGAACCGCATCCCAACCTGATCGACCGTTACCTGGTCGCCGCCGAGCATGCCGGCATCCGCCCGCTGCTGCTGCTGAACAAGGCCGATCTGATCAACGACGAGAACGCCCCGACTCTCAACGCCATGCTCGAGGTCTACCGCGGCCTGGGTTACCCGCTGCTGGAGGTTTCCGCGCACCAGGGCGATGGCATGCAGCGCCTGCAGCAGACACTAGACGGCCATATCAGCGTGTTCGTCGGCCAGTCGGGCGTGGGCAAGTCCTCGCTGGTCAACAGCCTGCTGCCTGATGCAGGCACCCGTGTCGGCGACCTGTCGGAATGGTCCGGCCAGGGCACTCACACCACCACCACCGCGCGCCTCTATCACTTCCCCAATGGCGGCGACCTGATCGACTCGCCGGGCATCCGCGAATTCGGTCTGGGCCATGTCAGCCGTGATGATGTCGAAGATGGCTTCATCGAATTCCGCGAACTGATCGGCAACTGCCGCTTCCGCGACTGCAAGCATGACCGCGAACCTGGCTGTGCGCTGCTCAAGGCCCTGGAGGACGGCAGCGTTACTCAACAACGAATGAACAGCTACCGTTCGATCATCGCCAGCTTGCCGGAAGACACCTATTGAGGTGGCGGCAAACACGCCAGCATCGTAGGAAATTTTACCGGAGTAGGTAGGACCGCTCCGGTATTGCGGTCGCCTATTGTCCCTCCAGCTGCTTTCCCTGATGGTCATGGCCTTGTCATCGGTATTGATCAGGGAGGGCAGCACAGATGCCGGTATTCATCAGTTACCACCAGAACGAACGGCTCGATGCCTTCATCCTGAACGAGTGGCTGCTACTAGAAGGCATTCCCACCCAACTCGTCCCCTTCGACAGTGAAGGGCAGACCCACGACGACCTGCATGGCAGCTTTTGCCAACACATGGCCGATGCCACTCACTGGATCGGAGTGCTCTGCGAGGCCCATGCCGAAGGCTGGTGGACGGCCTGGCTACTGGGCGCTGCGGCCATGGCGCATCGGCGGGTGACTTTCTACCATGCTGGCTCGACTGACCTGCCGCAGCGCTTGGGCAAGTGGCCAGTAATGCGGGAGCGAGAGCATATCGACCTGTTCGTGCGCGCCTATCATGACGAACAGACCTTTGGCCGGGCCATGGCTTCGCCGGCCGGGGGCGGCGCAGTGTCGGACAGGGACAATGCGGATTTCTTCCATGCCGATCTCAAGGCCAAGATCAGGCGGGGGTTCTGAATGCATCGGGGCCGCAAAGCGGCCCCTGTTACTTACTGGTCTTTGGCCTCGTCCATCTTCAATACGCCATCTTCGAAGATGTTCAGCTTCTGGCGCAGCTCACGCGGCTGCATCGGCGTATCGCCCGGTGTCGCGGCCGCACCTGGCGCTGCGCTCGCAGGCGGTGTGTCAGCGGCAGGCGGCGCAGCCTCCGGTTTGCCCTGTTCACCCTCGATATCGCGCTGCGCCTTTTTGGTGAGGACGATGATGTCGATACGGCGGTTGACCGGGTTGAACGGGTTGGCACGGTCGAACAGCGACGACGAAGCATAACCGACCACGCGGGCCACCTGCTCATCCGGATAGCCCCCAGCGACCAATGCACGACGCGCCGCATTCGCGCGGTTGGCCGACAGCTCCCAGTTACCGAAATCGCCGGTACCGGAGTACGGCTTGGCATCGGTATGGCCACTGATGCTGATCTTGTTCGGCACCGCCTTGATGGTGTCGGCCATGGCCAGCAGGATGTCTTCGAAGTACGGCTGCAGGCGTGCGCTGCCCAGGTCGAACATCGGCCGGTTCTCGGCATCCATGATCTGGATGCGCAGGCCGTCCTGGGTGATCTCGAACAGGATCTGGTCCTTGAACTTCTGCAGCTGCGGGTTTTCCTCGACCTTGTTCTGCAGCTCCTGCAGCAGCAGCTCGAGGCGCTCGCGCTCGACCTGCTCGGCCATGGTCTCGACCTGATCCTTGTCCAGTTGCAGGCTGGTATCCGGCGTCGGCTCGGACTTCACTTCCGGGTTGATGGTCTTTTCCGGTGCCAGTTCTGGCGAGCCACCCAGATCGATGATGTAGGGCGTACCGCTTTCGGAGAAACCGATCGGGTCCTTGAAGTAACCGGCGATTGCGATCTTCTGCTCAGGCGTGGCGGTCGACAGCAACCACAGCACCAGGAAGAACGCCATCATCGCCGTGGCGAAGTCGGCGAAGGCGATTTTCCAGGCGCCGCCGTGATGGCCGTCGCCAAAGCGCTTGACGCGCTTGACGATGATGGGCTGATTGTTCTCCATGGCTTAGCGACCGCGTACTGCTTGTTCCAGCTCGGCGAAGCTCGGGCGGTGCGCCGGGTACAGCACCTTGCGACCGAACTCGACCGCCAGCGACGGCGGCATGCCGGAAGCCGAGGCCACCAGCGAGGCCTTGATCGCCTCGTAGACGTTCAACTCTTCCTTGGCATCATGGCGCAGGGCATTGGCCAACGGGCCGAAGAAGCCGTAGGCAGCAAGAATACCGAAGAAGGTACCGACCAACGCCGCACCGACGTGCAGGCCGATGGACTTCTGGTCACCGTCACCCAGCGAGGCCATGGTCACCACGATACCCAGTACCGCCGCGACGATACCGAAGCCGGGCATGCCGTCGGCGATCCCGGTCACTGCGTGGGACGGGTGCTCGAGCTCTTCCTTCATGCTCAGCAGCTCCATGTCGAACAGGCCTTCGAGCTCGTGGGGCGCCATGTTGCCGGTGGACATGATCCGCAGGTAATCGCAGATGAACGCGGTCATGCGCTCATCACCCAGCACCGCCGGGTACTTGGCGAAGATCGGGCTGGCCGCGGCGTCCTCGATGTCGCCTTCGATCGCCATCATGCCTTCACGACGGCTCTTGTTGAGGATCTCGTACACCAGGCCCAGCACTTCCAGGTAGAAGGTGTGGGTGAAACGGGTGCCGAACATCTTCAGCGACTTCTTGATCACATGCATGGTCATGTAACCAGGGTTGGCCTGGAGGAACGCACCAAAGGCCGCGCCGCCGATGATCAGCACTTCAAACGGCTGGATCAGTGCCGCGATCTTGCCGTGGGAAAGCACGTAGCCGCCGAGCACGCTCGCGAATACGACGATGATGCCGATAATTTTAGCCATAAGTTGGAAGCACTTGCTGTCGTGGTCAGGATAGGGAACGGAAGCTTGAAAACTCTTCTTCTACTTATCGGCAGAACTGCGCCAGACTATAGCCACTCATTGCGAAAAGCCAGTTCGGACTGATGTCAATATGCCAATTGAAACCAAGGTGCCAAGTCAGGCTCCGTCGAGTCTAGAGGCCTGGATCAAGCTGCTCGACGGGGTCCGCGTACCGGTGCCGAAAGAGAGCCATGATCGGGTGCTGCAGGCTATCAACGACAGCCGTCGCTCCCTGCGCGATATCGCCGAACTGATGCAGGATAGCCCCGCGCTGGTGCTCTGCGTGTTGCGCGAGGCCAACCACCCGGCCAACGCCAGCCAGGCCGAACCGGCCGAGAGCCTGGAAATAGCCCTGAACCGCCTTGGCCTGGCCCGCGTCAGCCAACTGCTGGCACGCCTGCCATCGCTGCCGGCCGACGAGATCCCGCCGGTCCTGCGCCAGTTCCTGCTGATCAGCCAGCATGCCACCCAGCAAGCCAACGGCCTGTTCGCCAGCCGCCTGGCGCGCCTGTGGCAGGAGATCCACTGGGGCAGCCTGCTGTTCCTCTCGCCCCTGTGGCCGCTGGCCCTGGTCTATCCCAAGCTGCTGGATACCTGGGAGCTGCGAGTTATCCACAAGGGCGAGGAAGCCGCTGAAGTCGAACAGCAACTGTTCGGCGTGCGCATCATGCTACTGTGCCAGGCCATGGCCGAGCACTGGCGCCTGCCCGAGTGGGTGACCCAGGGTTACCGCCTGCTGATGGACGAGCGCGAACAGCTGGCGCAGGTGCTAAGCATCGCCCGCGAGCAGGACCCGCTTGTCCAGCAGCAGCGCCTGGACGAAGAGCCGGCCCTGCGCCGCTGGTTCAACCAGCCCCCGAATACCGTGCTGCTGGCCAACGGCCTTGCCCTGGCCGCCCAGGTCGGCTGGGACAATCCGCATTTGCTGCGCTGGCAGCTGCTTACAGCCCTCTATCTGCAGACCACGCTGGACGATGTCCAGCAGCAGGTTCACCAGCAGGCCGCGGCCAGTGCCCGCCATCACGCCCGGCATGCCCTGTTCCACCCGGCCGAGGCGCTGATCTGGCCTTGGCACCAGCGCCGTCCACACCCGGACATGCTCACGCCGCCACCGCCCAGCACCGAGGACCTTGGTCGCTGGCGCAGGTTGTGCCAGGAGTTGCTCGCCCAGCCGAGCCCGTTCAGCAATACCGTGCACCTGGCCACCCAGGCCCGCGAAGCGCTGCTGGCGTGCGGCATGCAGCGTCTGATGCTGCTGAGCCTGGACAAGGCTACCGACTACCTGCGGGTGCAGCAGACTGCGGGCCTGCCCAAGGAAGCCGGCGTCATTGCGTTGCCGATCGCGCAGAACAAACTCCTGCAGAAACTGATGAGCAAGGCCGGGCAATTGCGCCTGACGCCCGAAAATCACGCCCAGTTCACCGCACTGCTGCCGGCGCCACTGCGCGCATTCTTCCGCAGCGAACACCTGCTGCTGCGCTCGCTGGCGGTCGGCGACCAGGTGCTGATGCTGGCGGTGGCGGACCAGGACGGCAAACCGCTGGCCGATGTCAGCGTGCAGGCATTCGGTAAAACCGTGCAATGCATCGAGCGCGCCCTGGCCCTCTTCGGCAACCGCCATTCATGATTGCCTTGCGCTACAATCGCCCCCTTTGCACCCTGGAGACCGTGGATGACTGACTTTTCCGGCTTGCCCCTGGTGATCGAAGCCGAGGACCTGCTGCCGCGCCTGGAATCGCCGCAACTGATCCTGGTCGACCTGACCAGCGCCAACCGCTATGGCAGCGGCCACATCCCCGGGGCGCGCTTCGTCGATCCCAAGCGCACCCAGCTGGGACAGCCGCCTGCACCTGGCCTGCTGCCGGCACGCGCCGACCTGGAAAAGCTGTTCGCCGAACTCGGTCATCGCGACGATGCGGTCTATGTGGTCTACGACGACGAAGGCGGCGGCTGGGCCGGCCGTTTCATCTGGCTGCTCGACGTGATTGGCCACCAGCGCTATCACTACCTGAACGGCGGCATACAGGCCTGGCCGGCGGACAAACTGTCCACCGAGGTGCCCGCCAGCATGGGCGGCGCGGTGAACCTGCGCCTGCACCCGGAGCCCACCGCCACCCGCGAGTACCTGCAAAGCCGCCTGGGCGCCGCCGACCTGGTCATCTGGGACGCGCGCGGACCACTGGAATACAGCGGCGAGAAAGTGCTGGCTGCCAAAGGCGGGCATATTCCCGGCGCGATCAACTTCGAGTGGACCGCCGGCATGGACCTCAACGACCACCTGCGCATCCGCGAGGATATCGCCGAAGTCCTGCAAAACCTGGGCATCACCCCCGACAAGGAAGTGATCACCCATTGCCAGACCCACCACCGCTCCGGCTTCACCTACCTCGTGGCCAAGGCCCTCGGCTATCCACGGGTGAAGGGCTATGCCGGTTCCTGGGGCGAATGGGGCAACCACCCCGACACGCCCGTCGAAGTTTAAGGACGCTCAATGAAATCCCGCTTGTTCATCATCAGCCAGTACCTGCTGCCGCACCACCTGCTGTCGCGGCTGGCCGGCTGCGTCGCCGAGTGCCGCGCACGCTGGTTCAAGAACGCCTTCACCGCCTGGTTCGCCAAGCGCTACCAGGTGAACATGTCCGAGGCACTGGTCGAAGACCTCAGCGCCTACGAGCACTTCAACGCCTTCTTCACCCGCGCCCTCAAGCCCGGCGCCCGCCCGCTGGACGAGACCCCCGGCGCGATCCTCTGCCCGGCCGACGGCGCGGTCAGCCAGCTCGGCCCGATCGAGCACGGCCGCATCTTCCAGGCCAAGGGCCACGGCTACAGCGCCCTGGAGCTGCTCGGCGGCGACCCGGCCCTGGCCGCGCCGTTCATGGGCGGCGAATTTGCCACCATCTACCTGTCGCCCAAGGACTACCACCGCGTGCACATGCCGCTGGCCGGCACCCTGCGCGAAATGGTCTATGTGCCGGGCCGGCTGTTCTCGGTCAACCAGACCACCGCAGAGAACGTACCGGAGCTGTTCGCACGTAACGAGCGCGCGGTCTGCCTGTTCGACACCGAGCGCGGCCCGATGGCCGTGGTACTGGTCGGCGCGATGATCGTCGCCTCGATCGAGACTGTCTGGGCCGGCCTGGTCACGCCGCCGAAGCGCGAGCTGAAGACCTTCCGCTATGACGACGCCAGCCGTGCGCCGATCCATCTGGAGAAAGGCGCCGAACTGGGCCGTTTCAAGCTGGGCTCCACCGCCATCGTGCTGTTCGGGCCAGAGCAGGTGAAGTGGGCCGAGAGCCTCGGTGCCGGCTCCGCCGTGCGCATGGGTGAGCTACTGGCGCAGCCGGCCCAGGCCTGATTGACTGCTGCAACAAGAAAGGCCCTGCTCAGCAGGGCCTTTTTCATTGGGACCGCTACGCGGTCCATCGCCGGCAAGCCGGCTCCCACAGTAACAACGCAAACCTCTGTGGGAGCCGGCTTTCCGGCGAAAGGGCTGCAGCGCAGCCCCAGGGCTCAAGATCAACCGCGTGCTTCGCGATCGCGTACGCCGAGCAGGTACAGCACACCATCCAGACCCAGGGTCGAGATCGCCTGCTTGGCCGACTGACGCACCAGCGGCTTGGCGCGGAACGCCACACCCAGGCCGGCCAGGGACAGCATCGGCAGGTCGTTGGCGCCATCGCCGACGGCAATGGTCTGCTCGAGCTGCAGACCTTCTTCACCGGCCAGTTGTTGCAGCAGATCGGCCTTGCGCTGGGCATCGACGATCGGCTCGACGGCCACGCCGGTGACCTTGCCATCCACCACTTCAAGCTCGTTGGCGAACACGTAGTCGATACCAAGGCGCGCCTGCACCTGCTTGGCGAAGTAGGAGAAGCCGCCGGAAAGGATCGCAGTCTTGTAGCCCAGGCGCTTGAGCTCGGCGAACAGGTGCTCGGCGCCCTCGGTCAGGCGCAGCGAGGCGCCAATCTGGTCCAGTACGCCCACGTCCAGGCCCTTGAGCAGCGCCATGCGCTCTTTGAAGCTGGCCCGGAAATCCAGCTCGCCACGCATCGCGCGCTCGGTGATCGCCGCCACCTGCTCACCGACACCGGCAGCCTTGGCCAGCTCGTCGATGACTTCGGCCTCGATCAGCGTCGAATCCATGTCGAACACCGCCAGGCGGCGGTTGCGGCGGAACAGGTCGTCGCGCTGGAAGGCGATGTCGATGTTCAGCTCTTCGGACAGGGCGAAGAAGTCGGCGCGCAAGGCCTGGGCATCGCTGGCTTCGCCACGCACGGAGATTTCCAGCGCGGATTTGCCCTTCTCGGTCTGGACATCCAGCGCCACGCGGGCCGACAGGCGCTCGATGCGCTCGATGGTCAGGCCGTACTGGCTGATGATGGCGCTGACCCGCTGCAACTGCTGGGGAGTGACCCGGCGGCTGAGCAGGGTGACGATGTGGCGGGCCTCGCCCTGGCTGTCGGCCCAGTGCTGGTAGTCGGCCTCGGAGATCGGCGTGTAGCGCGCCTGCAGGTTCAGCTCATGGGCCTTGGCCTGTACGCTCTGCAGCAGCGCGGTGGCCACCTCATTGTCGGGAATGTCGACCAGGATGCCGAACGACAGCGTGCCGTGCATGACCGCAAGACCGATGTCGAGAATGTTCACACCGCCCTGGAGCAGGACGCCGGTGATGGCCGCGGTAAGACCTGGACGGTCTTCACCAGTGATGTTGATCAGGACGATTTCGCGCAAGACCGGGCTCCAACTCGATGAAAAATGCGCATTCTACCGATTTTCCATGACCATCGGGCGCCAACGCTACTTTGCCGACAAAACACGTATCGCTATACTGCCCAGCAACTTTCTCGCCATGAAGAGCCGCGCTCTGTGAACCGGCCCACGCCCGTAAAACCCGATAACTTCTTCCTGATGATCTACCGAGCCCTCAGCCAGCGCCGAATCCCCCTGGCCCTGCGCATTGCCAGCCATAACATCTTCCTGGTGGCCCTGGCCCTGGTGATCTATGCCTGCGTGATGGGTTTGCAGTTCAAGCAGGCCATGCACGAGCAGGCCGATGCCGTTGGCCAGAGCCTGACCACGCAAACGGCCACATCGGCCACCGAGCTGCTGGTGTCCAACGACATCCTCAGCCTCAACGTGCTGCTCGGCAACCTGGTGAAGAACCCGCTGGTGGCCCATGCCGCCATCTACAGCGTGGACAACCGCATCCTCGCCGAGGCCGGCCAGCGCCCACGCAATAGTTTGCTGGGCGAAACCGAAGGGGTCTACCAGACCAAGATCACCTTCCAGGACGTGACCGCCGGCCAGTTGCGCATCAGCCTGGACATGAGCCAGTTCCAGCAACCGATGCTGATCAGCCTGCAGAGCATGGGCATCCTTGCCGCGATCCTGTTGGCCCTGGCACTGACCCTCAGCCTGCGTCTGGGCCGTTTCATCTCCACCCCGCTGCTGCAACTGCGCGTCTGGTTGCGTGATCCGCACCCCTACACGCCGGGCATCGACCGCCAGGACGAGATCGGCGACCTGGCCCGCCAGCTGCACGCCCGCCTTGCCCCGCCGCCGCCAGCGGAGCCGGAAGCAGAGGACGAGGAAGACGATTTCGATGACACGCCCGCTGCCAAGGTCGCCCCATGGGCGAACGTGGCGGCGCAGTCAGTCGATCACGAGGATGACGACGACGCCTTCGCCGACCTGATGGATGAACAAAGCACTCCGGCCAAGCCTGCCATCGTCGAGTCCGACGAACCGCAGTCCAGCGCCGTGCTGGCCGTGCAACTGGGCTCCCAGGAGCAACTGCGCCGCCTGCCACGCACTCGCCTGACCGAACTGCTGGAGCGCTACCGCGACTGCCTGGACCAGGCCGCCTCGCTGTACGAAGGTGAGGTCCATACCCTGAACGACGGCAGTACCCTGCTGCTGTTCCACAGCCGCGACAGCGGCGAGGACTACCTCACCAACGCAATCTGCTGTGGCGAGCTGCTGCGCGCCCTGGGCCACGCCCTGCAGATCGAGGTAGCCGACAGCGGCATCACCCTGCAACTGCAGCTGGGCCTAGTGCTGGCCGACGACCTGCAAGGCATGGATCAAGTCGACTTGCTGATGACCGAACAAGCCCAGGACGCGCTGGCCCTGTCGCAGCACAGCCGCAACCTGCTGCTGGTGGAACGCCGCATCAGCGATGACTCCTTGGTGCGCCAGCGGGCGCGTATTCGGCCGATTGCCAGTCCTGAGGGCGCGTGCTGCGTCGAGCGCCTGATGGAGCCTTACCCGTCCATGCTGGAGCGCCAACTGGCGCGGATGCACGAGCGCCGCGCCTGACCTGAGACACGCCTGGGGCTGCGGCGCAGCCCTTTCGCCGGCAAGCCGGCTCCCACAGGTACATGGTCTGCTCTTTTTGGGAGGTGGCTTGTCATAGCGACGAACCGCGGCGAAAGGGGCGCAAAGCGCCACCAGCATTCTCGAAAGGCCACAAAAAAGCCCGCATCGCTGCGGGCTTTTTCATGTCTGCCAATATCAGAAGCGGAACACTTCCATATCGGTACGAATCGGCGATGCCATCGGAATCTTCGGCTTCTCCGGCTCTTTCTTCACCTGCACCGGCGCGGCCGGCTTGCGAGGCGCTTCCTCGGCGATGGCCGGCTGGTTGGCCAGCGGCTTGACCGTGGTGCTCAGCTGTTCGACCAGCTTCTGCAGCAATTGCCCCTGGGCTTGAACCTGCGCCGACTCGCTGCCCGCATGGGGCTGTTCGAGGTGGACGATACGGTTGTCACGCACCTGGCCACGGCGATCCAGCACGCGCCACTGCGCATCGAGGATCGCCGGCTGGTTCTTGCCCGAGTCCAGGCGGGTGATTGATAGCAACACCTGCACGTCCGGCGTGAAGCCGGCACTTGCCGGCGCCAGCACCACGCGTTGGCTGTCCAGGCGCCAGGCCAGCTGGCGTACCAGCAACTGGTCGATATCCGACGAAAGGCTGCCAGCCCAGCGACCGTCGGTCGCGGCGGTCAGGCTGCCATCGGTCTGACGCTGCAAAAAGGTTTCGCGTTGCAGGTAGTCGGCCACCGATACCGGGCCAAGCACCACCGCCATGCCCGCAGCCTGGGTCGGCTGGCCGGGATCACCGCTGTCGAGCTGATACAGGGCAACCGGCTGGTGCATGCTGCACCCGCTCAGGCCCAACAGGCCAGTCATCAGCAGCGCAAATGGAAGGCGCAGAAATTTCATTCATCCCATCCAGGCGGTCGTCACCAGACTGACCGCAGTGATACTCATGTAGATTCATCCGGGCACTCGGCCACGCCGGCGCCAACGAGGGCACTATCATCCGCGAAATAGCCGCCCGACTCCAGCATTTCCGCCCGAAGCGGCGTTGAAAACGCCGCAACAGACAGCCCATCCATTCACGCGGGGGTTTCTACCAGCAGCCCGTCGACGCGCTGGAAACCACGTGGCAATTTGCTACCACGGCGCCCCCGCTCGCCTTTGTAGTGCTCGAGATCATCGGGCTTGAGCGAAAGGGTACGCTTGCCAGCTTGCAATACAAGGGTGGAGCCCTCGCTGATCACCGCAAGATCGGTCACGTATTCCTCGCGGCTGGCCACCCGGTCACCCGGCACGCCGATGATCTTGTTGCCCTTGCCTTTACCCAGCTGCGGCAGGTCGGCCACCTTGAACACCAGCAGACGGCCCTCGGTGGTCACCGCGGCGAGCCAGTCCTGCTCACGATCGGTCACCGGGCGCGGGGTCATCACCTTGGCGCCGTTGGGCAGGCTGAGCAGGCCCTTGCCGGCCTTGTTCTTGGCCTGCAGGTCCTCGCCCTTGACCACGAAGCCGTAGCCGGCGTCGGAAGCCACGACGTACAAGGCATCGTCTTCCGGCAGCAGCACGCATTCGAAGGTGGCGCCCGGTGGCGGGGTCAGGCGGCCGGTCAACGGCTCGCCCTGGCCACGGGCCGACGGCAGACTATGGGCGGCCAACGAGTAGCTGCGACCGGTGGAGTCGATGAGCACGGCAAACTGATTGGAACGTCCGGCGGCGGCGGCCTTGAAGCCGTCGCCAGCCTTGTACGAAAGCCCCGTGGCATCGATATCGTGGCCCTTGGCGCAGCGCACCCAGCCCTTCTCCGACAGCACCACGGTAACCGGCTCGGTCGGCATCAGTTCGTTTTCCGACAGGGCCTTGGCCTCGGCGCGCTCGACGATCGGCGAGCGGCGGTCGTCGCCGTAGGTCTCGGCGTCCTTGATCAGCTCGCTGCGCACCAGCTTGCGCAGCTTGGTGTCGCTGCCCAGCAGCGCTTGCAGTTGCTTCTGTTCCTTGAGCAGCTCGTCCTGCTCGCCGCGGATCTTCATCTCTTCCAGACGCGCCAGTTGACGCAGGCGGGTCTCGAGGATGTAGTCGGCCTGGATCTCGGTCAGGTCGAAGCGGGCGATCAGGGCCTGCTTGGGATGCTCCTCGGTGCGGATGATGTGGATCACTTCATCCAGGTTGAGGAACGCGGTGAGCAAGCCTTCCAACAGGTGCAAGCGCTTCTCGACCTTGTCCAGGCGATGCTGTAGGCGACGCCGCACGGTACCGATGCGGTACTCCAGCCACTCCAGCAGCAACGCCCGCAGGTTCTTCAGCTGCGGGCGGCCGTCGAGGCCAATGATGTTGACGTTGACCCGGTAGGTGCTTTCCAGATCGGTGGTGGCGAACAGGTGCTGCATGAGTTCGGCGGCATCCACGCGGTTCGAGCGCGGGATGATCACGATGCGGCACGGGTTCTCGTGATCCGACTCGTCGCGCAGGTCGGCGACCATCGGCAGCTTCTTGGCCTGCATCTGCGCGGCGATCTGCTCGAGCACCTTGGCCCCGGAAACCTGGTGCGGCAGCGCGGTGACGACGATGTCGCCATCCTCGATGCGGTACACCGCGCGCATGCGGATCGAGCCTTTGCCGCTCTCGTAGATCTTCTGGATGTCGGCGCGCGGGGTGACGATCTCGGCTTCAGTCGGGTAGTCCGGGCCCTGGATATGCTCGCAAAGCTGCTCGATAGTGGCCTTGGGCTCGTCGAGCAGTCGCACGCAGGCGCTGGCCACTTCGCGCAGGTTGTGCGGCGGCACGTCGGTGGCCATGCCCACGGCGATGCCGGTGGTGCCGTTGAGCAGGATGTTCGGCAGACGCGCGGGCAGCACGGCCGGCTCCTGCAAGGTGCCGTCGAAGTTCGGTACCCAGTCGACGGTGCCCTGGCCCAATTCGGTGAGCAGCACCTCGGAGTAGCGCGACAGGCGCGCCTCGGTGTAACGCATGGCGGCGAACGACTTCGGATCGTCCGGCGCACCCCAGTTGCCCTGGCCGTCGACCAGGGTGTAGCGGTAGCTGAACGGCTGGGCCATCAGCACCATGGCCTCGTAGCACGCCGAGTCGCCGTGGGGGTGGAACTTGCCGAGCACGTCACCGACGGTACGCGCCGATTTCTTGTGCTTGGAGTCGGCATCGAGCCCCAACTCGCTCATGGCATAGACGATGCGTCGCTGGACCGGCTTGAGGCCGTCGCCGATGTGCGGCAGGGCGCGGTCCATGATCACGTACATGGAGTAGTTGAGGTAGGCCTGTTCGGTGAAGTCAGCCAGGGAACGGCGTTCGACGCCGTCGAGACTGAGTTCGAGTGAGTCGCTCATGCGGGCCTCGTCATTTCAGGTTCTGGCGCAGCAGCATGGTGCCGCCGCGCTGGGTAAATTCAAGTTGTTTCAGGGCACTCATGCCCAGCAGCACACCCTGGCCATCCAGGCCGGGCACCACCAGCGCGCGTACGTCGCGCAGGTGGATATCGCCCAGTTGCAGGCTGTCGAGCCGCGTGCGGTAGCCTTGGGTACGGCCATTGGCGGTGCTCAACTGCACCGCGGCGCCACGCGCCAGGTCCAGATCGCGGGCCAGTGCCTCGGGGATCGCCACGTCAGTGGCGCCGGTGTCGAGCATGAAATGCACCGGTCGCCCATTGATCGCGCCATCGGCGACGAAATGGCCCTGGCCGTTGCTCAGCAGGCGCACCTCGACGAAGCCATCGCCCTGCTCGCTCTGCACCACGCTGTTGGGATTCTGCTGACGTTCTTCCCACTGGCCGAAAAAACGCGTGGCGAGGAACATCGCCGCCGCCCAGGCGACAATCATCAACACCCTGCCCGCGCGCTTGCCCGGTGGCTGGCTCATGGCTTGGCGCTCCAGCCGCCCTGCGGCGCGTCAAAGCGCCAGACGATCGGCCGTGTTTCACCATCCACCCGCGGGCGGTCATTGTTGTCCACGCCGATCCAGGCACCGCCCTTGTCGATCACCAGCGCCTCAGCCAGGCCGTAAGGCTGCGAGTAGCGCCGCGACTCCATCAGGGCCTCGGCGGCGAACGACCAGCAGCGCTCCACGGCGCCCGTGTCGGCATCCCGTCGGCAAATGCGGTAGGCATTGCGCTCGAGGGTGAACAGCTTGCCTTCGAACCAGGCCAGGTCGGCAAAGTCACGTGATACCGGGCGTGCCTCGGGGAATTGCGGCGGCTGCATCTCGACACCCGCCTCGCTGAGCAGTACGCAGCCGCGCCCGCAGGTCCACACCGATTGCTGGCGCTGCACCGCGAGCAGGCCACGGCGCTCGCGCTCGGCGGCCAGCCACAGGCGATCGCCCGCCGGGTTGATCGCCAGCCCCTCGAACAGTGCGTTGAAATGCAGCAACATGCCGCTGGCCCGCGCTTGGCGCACCATGGCCTGGTCGATTTTCAGCCAGTCCGGCTCACCGTCCACGGGCAACTGCAGCACGGCGGCGTGGGCCTCGCTGACGATGTAGAGGTTGCCGGCCTGATCGCAGGTGATGCCCTCGAAATCCAGCTCGCCGCCGCGGATGTAGGACGCCGCCCAGTTGCGCGACTTGAGCCCCCAGGGCAGGCCGGTATCGGGCGCGGGGGGCGGGGTGAAAGTCTGCGGCAGGGCCTGCCAGGTCGCCTCATCCTGGTCCAGGCGGTAGATACGGTCGTCATCGCGGTCGGACACCGCCCACAGCGCCCCACGGCACCAAGCCAGGCCCGACAGGTTGCCGCCGCGCATGCCATCGACCACATGCTCGACGCTGAGCTTGAGCTGCGGCCAGTCGCCGGCCTGGGCCTGCAGGGCGAATAACGCCAGGCAGGCCAGGAGCAACGGACGAATCAAACCAGGACCTCGGCCAGGTTGCCTTTGGTCTCCAGCCAGCTCTTGCGATCGCCCGCACGCTTCTTGGCCAGCAGCATGTCCATGATCTCGGTGGTGCCCTGCACATCGTCCAGGGTCAACTGGACCAGGCGCCGGGTGTTCGGGTCCATGGTAGTTTCGCGCAGTTGCGGCGGGTTCATCTCGCCCAGGCCCTTGAATCGGGTGACCTGCGGCTTGCCGCGCTTTTTCTCGGCGACCAGGCGGTCGAGAATGCCGTCGCGCTCGGCTTCGTCCAGGGCGTAGTAGATCTCCTTGCCCAGGTCGATGCGGTACAGCGGCGGCATGGCCACGTAGACGTGCCCGGCCTCGACCAGCGGGCGGAAATGCTGGACGAACAGCGCGCACAGCAGTGTGGCGATGTGCAGGCCGTCGGAGTCGGCGTCGGCGAGGATGCAGACCTTGCCGTAGCGCAGCTGCGAAAGGTCGGCTGCGCCCGGGTCTACGCCGATGGCCACGGCGATGTTGTGCACTTCCTGGCTGGCCAGGACTTCACCGCCATCGACCTCCCAGGTGTTGAGGATCTTGCCGCGCAGCGGCAGGATGGCCTGGAACTCCTTGTCCCGCGCCTGCTTGGCCGAGCCCCCTGCCGAGTCACCCTCGACCAGGAACAACTCGGCGCGCATCGGGTCCTGGCCGGCACAATCAGCCAGCTTGCCGGGCAACGCCGGCCCCTGGGTAATGCGCTTGCGCTCGACCTTCTTGCTCGCCTTCAGGCGCCGGCCAGCATTGCTGATGGCCAGTTCCGCCAGTTGCATGCCCAGTTCGGGATGGGCATTGAGCCACAGGCTGAAGGCGTCCTTGACCACGCCAGAGACGAAAGCGGCCGCCTCGCGGGACGACAGGCGCTCCTTGGTCTGGCCGGAGAACTGCGGTTCCTGCATCTTCATCGACAACACGAAGCTGATGCGCTCCCAGACGTCCTCGGGGGCAAGCTTGACTCCGCGCGGCAGCAGGTTGCGGAACTCGCAGAACTCGCGCATGGCGTCCAGCAGGCCCTGGCGCAGGCCGTTGACGTGGGTGCCGCCCTGGGCGGTGGGGATCAGGTTGACGTAGCTTTCCTGGATGCTGTCGCCACCTTCCGGCAGCCACAACAGGGCCCAGTCCACGGCCTCCTTGTTACCCGCCAGGCTGCCGCAGAACGGCTCGTCGGGCAGGCGCTGGAACTCGCTGACCGAATCGACCAGGTAGGAGCGCAGACCGTCCTCGTAGTGCCACTCGACCTTCTCGCCGGTGCCCTTGTCCTCGAAGCTGATGGACAGCCCCGGGCACAATACGGCCTTGGCCTTGAGCACGTGCTTGAGGCGGCTGATGGAGAACTTCGGCGAATCGAAATACTTCGGGTCGGGGCTGAAGTACACGCTGGTGCCGGTGTTGCGCTTGCCGACGGTGCCGACCACCTCCAGCTCGCTGGCCTTGAAGCCGTCGGCGAAGGTCATCTGGTACTCGTTGCCGTCGCGCTTGACGCGTACGCGTACCTGGCTCGACAGGGCGTTGACCACCGAGATGCCGACGCCGTGCAGGCCGCCGGAGAACTGGTAGTTCTTGTTGGAGAACTTGCCGCCGGCGTGCAGCTTGGTAAGGATCAGCTCGACACCGGAAACGCCCTCTTCGGGGTGGATGTCCACCGGCATGCCGCGGCCATCGTCGCTGACTTCCAGCGAGTGATCGGCGTGCAGAACGACCTGCACCGACCGGGCGTGGCCAGCCAGGGCTTCGTCGACGCTGTTGTCGATGACTTCCTGGGCCAGGTGGTTGGGCCGGCTGGTGTCGGTGTACATGCCCGGCCGCTTGCGGACCGGGTCAAGGCCCGAGAGGACTTCGATGGCGTCTGCGTTATAGGCGCTAGCGCTGGGATTGGCCATGGGTTCTCGTCGTCAGTCTGGTGAATGCAAAAGTCAAAATACAGAAAAGTCCAGCGCCGCGTACTGCCCGCGGGCAATGCCGGCGAACGCCAGCAGGGCCGGCAGCTGTTCGGCGAAGCCCTGGTAACTGTGGTCGCCACCGGCCTGGACACGCAGGGCACAGGCGCGGTAGTAGCGCTCGGCCTGGCGATAGTCCAGGGTTTCATCGGCGGTCTGCAACCACACTTGATAGCGGCTGGCGTCCTGTGGGGGCGGCACTTCCAGTTCCGCCAGCGCTTCCACATGATCGTGGGTCAGCTCCCAGGCTTCGTCGGTATAGAGGTTGCGCTGGGTGCCGAGGTAGCCGTCGAACAGGCGATGCGGCGCGACCGCCGGGTTGACCAGCAAGGCCTTGAGCCCGTGGCGCTCGGCCAGATGGGTGGCATAGTAGCCGCCGAGGGAGCTGCCGACCAGCAGCGGCGCACCCAGCTCATCGATGGCTGCCTCCAGCTGGGCGATAGCCTGGCGCGGGTGGTGGTGCAAGGCCGGGACGCGCAGTTGGTCGGACAGTCCGAGCTGCTGCATCACCGCCTCGAGCTGACGGGCTTTCTTCGACAGCGGCGAGCTGTTGAAGCCATGGATATAGAGGATGGAACCCGACATGCTGCCCCCGGACGCAAAGATGCGCAGTGTAGCGCGTTCGAAGGGCATTGGCGCAGCGCCTGGATTTTCGCAACAAATACTTCAACCAAGGCGATGCAGGCAGTGCCCGCTCCCACGCCTCTCACCACTGACCCGATCAGTAACCGGGGCTGTCGAAGTCCAGCTTCACCTCGAAATCGAACGCCCGCTCCACCCCGGTCTCCAGCCGCCCGTCGTCATGCAGCCGCAGCCAGCGATAGCCCGGCTGCTCCTCGCTCACCTTGAAGTCCTCGCTGCGCGGCGCGAACTGGATACAGGTCGACGGTGTGGCGAGGTAACGGACGCCATCATGCAGTTCATCCCATTCCTGATGGATATGCCCCCAGAGCAAGGCTTTCACCTGTGGATAACGCTTGATACACAGCAACAGTGCATCGGCATTGCGCAAACCGATCGGCTTGATCCAGGCGCAACCGATATCCACCGGCTGGTGGTGGCAGCACACCAGGCAATGGCGTTCGCCGGCATCGTCCAGTGCCTTGTCCAGCATGGCCAGCTGATCGTCCGCCAACAACCCGAACGTGGCGCCGACCACCGCCGAATCGAGCATGACGATGCGCCATTGACCAATGTCGGTCACGGCCTGCACCAGCTCCGGCGCCACGGCTAGCATCACCTGGGCTTCGTCATGGTTGCCTGGCAACCAGCGCGAGGGGGCGCCGAACACCGCCGTCATTTCACGGAAAGCAGCGTAGGAAGCTTTGCTGGCGTCCTGGGAGAGATCGCCCGTGCACAGCAGCAGGTCTATGCGCGGTTGTTCGCGGCGAACCTGGCCGACCACGTGCCCAAGGCTTGCGCGGGTATTGAGGCCCAGCAAGGTGCCCGCCGGGTCGGCGAACAGATGGGCATCGGTCAGTTGCACCACATGGACAGGTGACGGGGATGATAGTGGTTGCGGCAACGGCCGTCTCCTCGAACGGATTCAGCACGGATTATGGCGGCGGATCGCTTTCGAGCAAATACTCGAAACCGACGCGCATCACATTTCAGCGCACCGCTTCCAGTTCGTGGCCGCAGGCCAGGCAGTGGCTCAGCCATTCACCGAGGAACAGATTGAGCTGGGCCTTCTCGTCCGGCTGGTGCATAGCCGTGTTGGGATAGGGGTAGATGCTGCGCAGGCGACGCGCATGCTCGGCACTGACCACCTCGGCCATGCGCGCGTCATGGTAGACCTGCACTTCCAGCTCTGGCACCGGCAGCCAGGGCAGGCTGTGCTCCTGGCGCACCTTGAGCGTGGTGGTGTAAGGGCAGGCCAGCAGCACTTCAAGCACCAGCACGCCGAGCATCTGGTCGCCCTGGGTCATGCCGATGCGCCGCGAGCTCTGCGTGGTGCGCATGTCGGGCAACAGGCGCATCAGGCGGGCATAGTTGGCCTCGCAGGCCGACTGCAGCCCGACCAGGTCGACTCGATAGCGCTCGCGCAGCAGGTTCACTTCCACATACCTCGTACTTCGTCACGGTTCAGCGCCAGCCATTGCAACCCGATGATCGTGGCGGCGTTGCAGATGCGCCCGTCGCGCACCGCCTGCAGGGCGTCCTCGAACGCCCAGACGCGCACGCGGATGTCCTCGCTTTCCTCTTCCAGGCCATGCAGGCCTCCGGCACCCTCGCTGACGCAACGGCCCAGGAACAGGTGGACGTACTCGTCGCTGCCGCCCGGCGAGGGGAAGTACTTGGTCATCGGCCACAGCGCCGAGAAAGTCAGGCCTGCTTCTTCCTCCGCTTCGCGATGGGCGACCTGCTCGGGTTGCTCGTCCTTGTCGATCAGCCCGGCCACCATTTCGATCAGCCAGGGATTGGCGACCTTGCCCATGGCGCCAACGCGAAACTGCTCGATCAGCACCACTTCGTCGCGCTGCGGATCGTAGGGCAGCACGCAGACCGCGTCATGGCGTACGAACAGTTCACGGGTGAACTCGCGGCTCATGCCCCCGGCGAACAGTTCGTGGCGCAGGTAAAGCTTGTCGAGCTTGTAAAAGCCCTTGAACAGCGGCTCCCGCCGAGCGATCTCGACCTGGGTAGGCACTGTATTGTGCGTGTCCGTCATGCAAACTCCTCATGCCTCGTTTACCGCATCGCGCAATCCTACTCTGCGCACGGCCCGGTTTCATCCCTTTCCGCTGACCGTTCGGGCAGCCGGGACAGGCGTGTCACTCTCTGTTAGCTTAGTGGCGAACTGAAGGCCGCGCAGGCGGTCCAAGGCCGATCATCACCGTTGTGAAAGAGGCAACATGACGCTTGTCAAACTGACTTCCGTGGCCGTCCTGGCACTGGCGCTCGGCGCCTGCCAGAGCCTGTTCACGCCCAATTACCGGGCCCCGCTCGAGGTCAAGCGCGAGGCCTGGGAGCACGTAAAACCCGGCTGCAGCGAAAGCGACTGCCCGCTGGTCAACATCGACGTCGTGCACTTCCCGGCCCTGCCCAAGCTCGACGGCATTGTCGAGAAGCGCCTGCTGATGTTGACCGAGGACAACCAGCGCGGCACCCCGCCGGCCTCGCTGCAAGCCTACGAGCAGCAGTACCTGGCCCGCGCCGACAAGCGCAACAGCAGCTACCTGCAAGCCAAGGTACGCGAGCAGCATGACGGGCTGGTGATCGTCGAGCTGTCCAGCTACCTGGACAGCGGCGGCGCCCACGGCATGCCGGGACGCGGCTTCATCAACTATTCGCGCAAGCTGGACAAGGTGCTGACCTTGGACGACATGCTTGTGCCGGGTCAGGAGGCGACTTTCTGGAAAACCGCCGAGGAGTCCCACCGCGCCTGGCTGATCAGCACCGGCATGGACAAGGACCCCGAGTTCGTCAAGACCTGGCCGTTCAAGCAATCCCCGCACATCGCCCTGACCTACGGCGCGGTGGTGATCAAGTACGAGGTCTACTCCATCGCCCCCTACTCCATGGGCCACGTCGAGCTGAAGATCCCCTACCCGCGCCTCAATGGCGTGATCAAGCCCGAGCTGTTTCCCGGCCGCGGCTGAGCGATAGCAACAGGTGCAGTACCCCTGCCAGCAACAGTGCCGGCAGGGTCGCCCCCAGCTCAGGCGCCTGGCTGGCCATCAGGTGATAGGCCGCCACCCCCACGCCCCAGGCCAGTAGCGCCTGCCAGTGCAAGCCCTCGACCAACGCCGGCAAGCGGCGGCGGCGAATCACGAAGTGATCCACCAGCACCACGCCGAACAGCGGCGCGAACACCGAGCCGATCAGCAACAGGAAGTTCTGGTACTGGGCCAGCGGCGCCAGCAAGGCGATCAGCGTGCACAGCACGCCGATCGCCAAGGCCAGGTGCTCGACCTTCATTTTCAGCAGCAGGCCGGTGGACACCGCCGCCGAGTGGATATCGGCAAAGGCGTTTTCCGTCTCGTCCAGCAGGATCAGCAGCAACGGAATTCCCAGCCCAGCGCCGGCGAGTGCCAACAGCAGGGCATTCACCTCACCGCTGGGCGCGAACGCCAAGGTGTAAGCCACGCCCAGGCTCATCAGCCAGGCATTGCCAATGAAGAAGCCCAGCGCGGTACCGCCGAACACCCGGCTGGCGCGCTGGCCAAAGCGTGAATAGTCGGCGATCAGCGGCAGCCACGACAGCGGCATGGCGATCACAATGTCGAAACCCAGTGCCAGGGACAGCGAACCGTCCCCAGGCCGGCGCCACAAATCGGCCAGGTCGGCCTTGGCGAACAGGTTCCAGGTCAACCAGGCGCAGGCGCCCAGCAGCAGCCAGATCCCCCATTTGCGCAAGACCTTGCGCACGAACGCCAGCGGCCCGCTGACCGCCAGCAGAGTAGCCAGTGCGCCAAAGCACAAGGTCCACAGCAGCGGGCTGCTCCAGCCGCTGCCCTCGCCGAACGCACGTGCGCCAAGTAGGCTGGCGGCATCACGCATGACGATGATCTCGAACGAACCCCAGCCCACCAGTTGCAGCAGGTTGAGCAAGGCCGGCAGGCGCGCGCCATGGCTACCAAGCGTGAGGCGCAGGGTCGCCATGGCCGACAGGCCGGTATCACTGCCGATCACCCCCACCGCGGCCAGCAGCAATACCCCCACCGCCGTGCCCAGCGTGATCGCCAGGATCGAGCCCGCCAGCCCCAGGCCCGGCGCCAACAGGCTGCCGACCTGCAGGACCATCAGGCCGATGCCGAGGGAAAACCACAGCGAAAACAGGTCGCGGGCGCCGAACTGGCGATGGTGGGAGGGGACCGGGTGGTCGGGGGAGAAGTGGCTGGGAGTGGTCATGCTCGGGCGCTCGACGGAAGAGTTGGGGTGAACCCATCGCTGGCAAGCCAGCGCCCACAGGGGCCGCATCGCAGTCTGTGGGAGCTGGCTTGCCAGCGATGCGGTGCGCATCGCGCACCGCCTGGGTCTGCTACTCAGACTTTCTGGTACAACTGGCTGCCTTCCTGGCGGAACCGCTCGGCCTGCTCGCGCATGCCCTGTTCGACTGTCACGTCGACGGTCTCGATCTTGGCCGCGTACTCACGCACTTCCTGGGTGATCTTCATCGAGCAGAACTTCGGCCCGCACATCGAGCAGAAGTGGGCGACCTTGGCCGACTCCTTGGGCAGCGTCTCGTCGTGGAATGCACGGGCGGTGTCCGGGTCCAGGCCCAGGTTGAACTGGTCTTCCCAACGGAACTCGAAACGCGCCTTGGACAGCGCGTTGTCACGGATCTGCGCGCCCGGGTGGCCCTTGGCAAGGTCGGCGGCATGCGCGGCGATCTTGTAGGTGATGATGCCGGTCTTGACGTCGTCCTTGTTCGGCAGGCCCAGGTGCTCCTTGGGCGTGACGTAGCAGAGCATGGCGCAGCCGAACCAGCCGATCATCGCCGCACCGATACCGGAGGTGATGTGGTCGTAGCCCGGAGCGATATCGGTGGTCAGCGGGCCGAGGGTGTAGAACGGCGCCTCGTCGCAGCACTCGAGCTGCTTGTCCATGTTCTCCTTGATCAGCTGCATCGGCACGTGGCCGGGGCCCTCGATCATGCACTGCACGTCGTGCTTCCAGGCGATCTTGGTCAGCTCGCCAAGGGTTTCCAGCTCACCGAACTGCGCGGCGTCGTTGGCGTCGGCGATCGAGCCCGGGCGCAGGCCATCGCCCAGCGAGAAGCTGACGTCGTAGGCCTTCATGATTTCGCAGATCTCGTCGAAGTGCGTGTACAGGAAGTTTTCCTTGTGGTGCGCCAGGCACCACTTGGCCATGATCGAGCCGCCACGGCTGACGATGCCGGTGACGCGCTTGGCGGTCAGCGGCACATAACGCAGCAAGACGCCAGCGTGGATGGTGAAGTAGTCCACGCCCTGCTCGGCCTGTTCGATCAGGGTGTCGCGGAACAACTCCCAGGTCAGGTCCTCGGCAACGCCATTGACCTTTTCCAGGGCCTGGTAGATCGGCACGGTACCGATCGGCACCGGCGAGTTGCGGATGATCCACTCGCGGGTTTCATGGATGTGCTTGCCGGTTGACAGGTCCATGACCGTGTCCGAACCCCAGCGGATGCCCCAGGTCAGCTTGGCCACTTCTTCCTCGATGGAGGAACCCAGGGCGCTGTTGCCGATATTGCCGTTGATCTTCACCAGGAAGTTGCGGCCGATGATCATCGGCTCCAGCTCGGTGTGGTTGATGTTGGCCGGGATGATCGCACGACCGCGGGCGATCTCTTCGCGCACGAACTCGGGGGTGATCTCTTTCGGGATACTGGCACCGAAGCTGTGGCCGGCGTGCTGCTGGCTCAACAGGCCGGCGGCGCGGGCTTCCTGCAGCTTCATGTTCTCGCGGATGGCAACGTATTCCATCTCGGCGGTGATGATGCCCTGGCGCGCGTAGTGCATCTGCGTGACGTTGGCGCCGGCCTTGGCCCGGCGCGGGTTACGCACGTGGGCGAAGCGCAGCTTGGCCAGCTCGGCGTCGTTCAGGCGCTGCTGGCCGAAGTTCGAGCTCAGGCCACCCAGGCGCTCGGTGTCGCCACGGGCGTCGATCCACGCCGAGCGCACATCGCCCAGGCCCTTGCGCACGTCGATGATGACATTGGGGTCGGTGTACGGGCCGGAGGTGTCATACACCAGCACCGGGGCGTTCTTTTCGCCGCCGAAGTCGGTGGGGGTGTCGTGCAGGCTGATCTCGCGCATGGGCACGCGGATGTCGGGGCGCGAACCTTCGACATAGACCTTGCGCGAGTTGGGCAGCGGTTGCACGGACTGTTGGTCGACTTGGGCCGACTCGCTCAGACTGATCGTTTTTTCTTGTTTGCTCATCACAGGCTCTCCAGACAGCTTCCTAGCGGGCGGAATGTCGGGGTGAACCTGAAAGGCGCGGACGCACCCGTGTCGACGAGTGCAGTGCCGGACAAGGGGTGCCGTGGGCTGCAAGCAGCTGTGGCGATCCCGGACCTGGCACAAGAGGCTCCCGGGACATGAGAGCAATCTTGTTCCCTACGCAGGCGCTAACCTGATCAGGTTCAACGGGATCCGCAACTTTGCGATCTCAGCCTTTGCATCAAGGCACCCCGACAAGAACCTGCGCAGTCTAGACTGGAGTGGTCGGCAAAGCCAAGCGGGTAAATCCCTGGCGTGATAAATGGCACACCTGGCGGATTGTTGATGGCGACGCACGGCACTACACTGGCGTGCTCGATACCAGACAGTACAGTAAATACATCTTGATCAAGGATTGCCCTATGCTGCGCAAACTCTCACTGGCGATTGCCGTGTCTTGTGCGTCCAACGGAGTGGCCTGGGCAGTGGATACGCCCACGACGGTGAAGACCGACCTGGTCAGCGTCTACCAGGAAGCGGTGGACAATAACGCCGACCTGGCAGCCGCCCGCGCCGACTACGGCGCCCGCCGCGAAGTGGTGCCCCAGGCCCGCGCCGGTTTGCTGCCCAACCTTTCGGCCGGCGCCGAGATGATGAATACCCGCACCAAGCTCGACGAGCCGTCGATCACCTCCAACCGCAGCGGCAATGCCTGGAGCGCCACCCTGGCGCAGCCGATCTTCCGCGCCGACCGCTGGTTCCAGCTGCAGGCTGCCGAAGCGGTCAACGAGCAGGCCGCGCTGGAACTGTCGGCCACCGAGCAGAACCTGATCCTGCAAAGCGCCGAGAACTACTTCGCGGTGCTCCGCGCTCAGGACAACCTGGCCTCGACCAAGGCTGAAGAGGCGGCCTTCAAGCGCCAGCTCGACCAGTCCAACGAACGCTTCGATGTCGGCCTTTCGGACAAGACCGATGTGCTGCAGTCACAGGCCAGCTATGACACGGCGCGGGCCAACCGGATCATCGCCGAGCGCCAGGTGCAGGATGCCTTCGAGGCCCTGATCACCTTGACCAACCGCCAATACAGCGCGATCCAGGGCGTGGTCCACACCCTGCCGGTGCAAGTGCCGACGCCCAACGACGCCAAGGCCTGGGTCGAGACCGCCGGGCGGCAGAACCTCAACCTGCAGGCCACCAACCATGCCGTGGCGGCCGCCGAAGAGACCGTGCGCCAACGCAAAGCGGGCCATGCACCAACCCTGGATGCCGTGGCCAAGTACCAGAAGGGCGACAACGACAACCTGGGGTTCACCAACCCTTCGCAGAACGGCGTGCGCTACGGCGGTGACGTGGAGCAGACCAGCGTCGGCCTGCAACTGAACATTCCGATCTACAGCGGCGGGTTGACCAGCTCCCAGGTACGCGAGGCCTATGCGCGCCTGACCCAGAGCGAGCAGCAGCGCGAAAGCCTGCGCCGCCAGGTAGTGGAGAACACGCGTAATCTGCACCGTGCGGTGAACACCGACGTGGAACAGGTACAGGCGCGCAAGCAGTCGATCATCTCCAACCAGAGCGCACTGGAGGCCACCGAGATCGGCTACCAGGTCGGCACCCGCAACATCGTCGACGTGCTCGATGCGCAACGCCAGCTGTACACCTCGGTACGCGACTACAACAACAGCCGCTACGACTACATCCTCGACAACCTGCGCCTCAAGCAGGCGGCCGGCACCTTGAGCCCGCAGGACCTGCAGGACCTGGGGCGGTACCTGAAGGCAGACTACAACCCGGACAAGGATTTCCTGCCACCGGATCTGGCAGCGGCGGCGGCGAAGAACTTCGAACGCCGGCCGTGAAGGCAACACACTACCTGTAGGGCGGGCTTCGTGGGAGCGGGCTTGCCCCGCTCCCACCACAACCGCGCCTACAGGCTCATCATCAGCTCAGCAGGCGCGCCAGCCCATCGAGCAAACGCTGCAGCGCCCCCTGATTGGCCCGCATCACCGCCCTGCCCGCCTCGCCCATGCGCCGCGCGTCCTGCGGCAGCTCGACCAAGCGGCGCACCGCCGCGGCCAGCCCCTCGGCATCGTCCACCTGCTGCAACGCCCCCGCCTCGCGCAGCATCGCGCTGATCTCGAGGAAGTTGAACACATGCGGTCCCATGAGCACCGGCAGTGCCAGCGCCGCCGGTTCCAACGGGTTGTGACCGCCCGTGGGGACCAGGCTGCCGCCTACGAAGGCGATATCGGCCAGTGCATACAGAAACAGCAGTTCGCCCATGGTGTCGCCCAGCAGCACCTGGGTCTGCGCCGTGACCGCGTCACCGGCCGAGCGGCGCACCGTGGAGAACTGTCCGGCGCACAGCTCATGCACCGCCGCGAAGCGCTCGGGATGGCGCGGTACCAGGATCAGCAGCGCATCGCTGTGTACCTTCAGCAGCTCACGATGAGCCTCGAGAATCAACGCGTCTTCGCCATCGTGGGTACTGGCGGCGATCCACACCGGACGCTGCCGGGCAGCCCACTGCTCGCGCAATGCGCAGGCCCGTGGCAGCAGTTGATTGTCGATCGTGAGGTCAAACTTGATCGAACCGGTCACCTGCACGCATTCGTGGCGCGCACCGAGCGCGCGGAAACGCTCCGCCTCGGTTTCGGTCTGCACGGCGATCAGGTTCATCTCCTCGAGCATCGGCCGGGTCAGGCCGGCAAAACGGGCATAACCACGCGCCGAGCGCTCGGACAGCCTCGCATTGGCCAGCGCCACCGGAATGCCGCGCCTGGCGCACTGGTGGATGTGGTTCGGCCACAGCTCGGTTTCCATGATGATGCCCAGGCGCGGGCGCACATGGTCGAGGAACCGCCCGGCCGCCCACGGCAGGTCGTAAGGCAGGTAGCAGTGCTGCACCCGTGGCTCGCCCTCGAACATCGCGCGGATGCGCTCTGAGCCGGTCGGGGTCATGCAGGTGAGCGTGACCGGCAGGTCCGGGTACTGCTTGAGCAGGGCCCGCACCATCGGCGCGGCAGCGATGCTCTCACCCACCGAGACCGCATGCACCCAGATGCCACCCTGACGCATGGGTGGCAAGCCACAAGCGAAGCGCTCGGCAATACGCGCACGGTAGGCCGGCGCCTTGCGCCCGCGCAGGAACAGGCGCAGCGCGACCAGCGGCAGGCCCAGATGGAAAAGCAGGGTATAGAGGGTTCTGTTCATGACGGCGGAGTTTACTAGGAACTGGATGAAAAGGCCTGTCAGCCAATGGCCCGCAGGTGCACGGCGAAGCGCTCGGCCAGCCACTGCGCCGCAGGGCCCAAGGGCTCGTCACGGCGCCAGGCCAGTTCCGCCACCAGCGCCGGCGGGCGCCATTCGCTGTCCAGCTCGACCATCTGCGCCTGGTAGGTGGGGTACTGCACCACATGACGCGGCAGCCAGGCCCAGCCCAGGCCGCGCATCAGCAATTCGGCCATGGCATAGAAGCTGTCGGCACGCCAGATCTGCGGGCTGATCGCCTCGCCGCCGGGGTAGCCGCTCTGCTGCGGGGTGATCAGCAACTGGCGATGGCGGGCCAGTTGTTGGCGGCTGACCTTGGCCAAGTGTGCCAGCGGGTGGTCGATGGCACACACCGTGACCATCTCGACGCTGCCCAGGGCGCGTCGCTCCAACGAGGCGGGAATGCTTTCATGGTGAAAGAACAACCCCAGGTCGGCGCGCCGCTCCACCAGCTTGCGCGCCACATCGCCCTGGGCGCCGCTGGCCAGTTGCACCTCCAGGAAGGGGTAGCGCACCGCCAGCTCGTCGAGGCTGTCGATCACCGGCTGGTAGGGCATGGCCTCGTCCTGGGCCACCCGCAGCAACGCCTCCTGTCCGCGCATCAAGGCCAACGCCCGGCCATCCAGACGCTCGCATTGGCGCAACAGCTCGCGGGCGTCCTCCAGCAGCGCGGCGCCGCTTTCGGTCAGGCGCGGCTGCCGGCCGCTGCTGCGCTCGAAAAGGGTCACGCCCAGGTCCGCCTCGAGCAAGGCGATGGCGCTGCTGATCGCCGACTGGGCCTTGTGCTGCTCTCGGGCCACGGCGGAAAACGAACGTAGTTCGGCGGTCCGCACGAACAAGCGAAGTTGTTCAAGGCTCCAGTGTTCAGTCATCCCTATCCTATCTCCAAAGCAGATAGGTAATGACTTTACCGCATCCAGGAATTCCCTAGAATGCCCATCCAGCAACGGAGAACCCGCACCATGAACGCCTACACCTATCTCGCCATCGCCATCTGCGCCGAAGTCATCGCCACCGCCTCCATGAAAGCGGTCAAGGGGCTGAACACGCCGCTGCCGCTGCTGCTGATGGTCTGCGGCTATGGCGTGGCGTTCTGGATGCTGACCCTGGTGGTGCGCAGCATTCCGGTGGGCATCGCCTATGCGATCTGGTCGGGACTGGGCATCGTGCTGATCAGCATCGCGGCGCTGGTGATCTACGGGCAGAAACTGGATGTGCCGGCGATGCTGGGCATGGCCATGATCGTCGGCGGGGTGGTGGTGATCCAGGTGTTTTCCAATACCGCAGGGCACTGAGCCTGAGCCCATGGGGCCGCTGCGCGGCCCTATCGCCGGCAAGCCGGCTCCCACAGGGGTCAGCACGACGCCACAGCCTGTATACTGCGCACCTGTCCCAGTTTTCGAGGTGCCCGCATGCCATCCGCCATTACCACTGACGTGCTGATCGTCGGCGCCGGGGTCGCAGGCCTCTGGCTCAATGCCCGGCTGCGCCGCCTGGGCTACTCGACGGTGCTGGTGGAGCGCGCCAGCCTGGGTGGCGAGCAGACCATCAAGTCGCAAGGCATCATCCACGGCGGCACCAAGTATGCCTTGCACGGCGCCCTCACCGGCGCCTCCGAGGCCATCGCCGACATGCCGCGACGCTGGCGCGAAGCGCTGGCCGGCAACGGCGAGTTGGACCTGAGCGGCACCCGCTTGCTGTCCGATGCCCACTACTTGTGGTCCCCCGGCACCCTGGCGGGCAACCTCACCAGTTTCTTCGCCAGCAAGGCCGTGCGCGGCCGGGTCGACCAGGTCAAGGGCGAGCAACTGCCGCCGGCCCTGCAGGACCGCGCCTTCAAGGGTAAGGTCTACCGCCTGGCCGAACTGGTCATCGACGTGCCCAGCCTGCTGGCCAACCTCGCGCAACTGGCGGGTGACAGCCTGCTGGCCGGCGAGCGAATCGAACCGCTGCGCGACGGCGAAGAGCTCGCCGGCCTGGTGGTCGATGACCGCGAGATCCGCGCCCAGCGCATAGTCCTGAGCGCCGGCGGTGGCACCGAAGGCCTGCTGCACGCCCTGGGGCTGAACCAACCGGCCATGCAACGCCGCCCGCTGCACATGGTCCTGGCCAAGGGGCCCAACCTCAAGCCCCTGTATGCCCACTGCCTGGGCGGCGGCCCCAAGCCGCGCATCACCGTGACCACCCACCCGGCCGCCGATGGCCAATGGGTGTGGTACCTGGGTGGCGATATCGCCGAGGCTGACGGCGTTGCCCGTGAGCCCGCCGCGCAGATCGCCGCGGCGCAGAAGGAAGTTGCCAGCCTGTTGCCTTGGGTCGATCAAAGCCTGGTGCGCTGGGCCACCCTGCGCGTCGATCGCGCCGAGCCCGCGCAATCGGGCCTGGTACGCCCGGACAACGCCTTCCTTGCCGACCAGCAACGCCTGCTGGTCGGCTGGCCGACCAAGCTGGCCCTGGCGCCAGATTTCGCCGATCGTGTGCTGGCCAGCTTCGAGCGTGACGGCGTGCGCCCGGCGAGCCAGCCGGACCTTGCCGACCTGCCGCGTCCACCGCTGGCGCTGCCAGCCTGGGAGCAACTGCTGCCATGAGCCTGCCGACCCTGCACGATCACCACCGCCCCTTGGGCAGCACCGGCCTGCGGGTATCGCCACTGGGCCTGGGCACGGTCAAGCTGGGCCGCGACCAAGGCGTCAAATACCCCAATGGTTTCACCATCCCCGATGACCAGGCCGCCCGCCTGCTGCTCGCCCAGGCCCGCGAGCTGGGCATCAACCTGATCGACACCGCCCCGGCCTATGGCCGCAGCGAGGAGCGCCTCGGCCCATTGCTGCGCGGCCAACGCGAGCAATGGGTAATCGTCAGCAAGGTCGGGGAAGAGTTCGAGGATGGCCAGTCGCATTTCGATTTCAGCGCCGCCCATACCCGTCGCTCGGTCGAACGCAGCCTCGAGCGCCTGGAAACCGACCGTATCGAACTGGTGCTGGTGCACTCCGATGGCAACGACCTGGCGATCCTCGAGCAGGAGGGGGTGTATGAAACACTCGCCGCGCTCAAGCGCGAAGGCAAGATCCTCGGCTACGGCTTCTCCGGCAAGACCGCCGCGGGTGGCCTGAAGGCCTTGGAACAAGGTGATTGCGCCATGGTCACTTACAATCTCAACGAGCAGGCGGAGCGGCCCGTGCTCGACTACGCTGCCGAACACGGCAAGGCCATCCTGGTAAAGAAGGCCCTGGCCAGCGGCCATATCTGCCTGGCGCCGGGGGGCGACCCGGTGCAGGCCAGTTTCGAGTTGCTGTTCGCCCACCCCGGCGTGTGCAGTGCCATCGTCGGCACCATCAACCCGGTACACCTGGCCCACAACGTGGCCACCGTCGCCCGCATCCTGGGCCGGCCCTGAGCCGCCCGGGCGGGGGCCCAACGCAAGGAGGAGCCTCGTGCCGCGTACGCTGATCCGCAAGAATCCGAGCAACTTCAAGACCCTGCCGCTGCACGTCGAAGCCACGCCCGACGGCCTGACTTACCAGAGCATCGGCATGCCGCTGAATTTCGCCCAGACCCTGCAGCGGCGCAAGGCCATCCAGGTCGCCGACCCCGAACGCTTCGTGGCGGAGCTGGCCAACCTCGGCGTGTCGGTGCGCCTCACCCTGAACTGGCAAGGCCGCGACTACTGGGTGCTGGTGCGCCAACGCCGACAGGACCGTGGCGATGTGGTGCTCAAGCTGATTTCAGGCTATGTCCCGGCCCACGAGCTGAACCTGCCGCTGCACACGGCGATCCAGGAAGTGGCCGAGGAGTGCCTGCTGGAAACCCCTGAAGGCTGGCTTGGCGGGCGCTTCAACGATACCTGGCTGCCGGCGCCCTATGCCGCCGCCCTGCACTATCGCGAGGCGCTGCCGTTCGTGCTCTCGCCTGAGTCCGGTGCCGCCCGCCCGGTGCATTGCGCCCGGCTGACCCTGCTGGAGCGGCCACGGGCCTACGTGCACCTGCCCACCGCGTCGTTGCAGCTGATCTACGACCTGCGTCTGCAAGTGCCCAAGGAGGCCAAGTCACTGAGCCTGTTCCATGTCGATGAACGGCTCGAGGGCGACCAACTGGTGGCACGGCTCGACCGCAAAAGACCAGACCTTTACCTGATGCCGTTGAAGGACGGCCAACCGATGGCAGAGCTCTATACCCTGAAGAAGGATCAACTGCTGCCGGCGAGCACACGCGGCCTATGGCTGGCTGAAAGCTTTGCACCACAGGTAGGCTGGGTGGTTCGGGAGGAGCGGGTACGCTGGAAGGACTGGTTGAAGCAACAAGGCCTGGCCGAACACAAGCGCGAACCGGCTTCGCACCTGGAGCGCTTCAGTGACAAGGCCCGGGCGTTGCTGGAGCGAGCGCGGGACACGCTGCACAAATGAACGCGGGGCAAGTCGCATCGGCGCACCGCCGCCCCCACAAACATCGTGGGAGCGGCGGTGCGCCGATGCGACTTGCCCCGCGATTGCAACTGACTCAGTGCTTGCGGATCTTCTCGACGATCGCCGTGGTCGAGCTGTTTTCCACCAGCCCCAAGACCTTCACCGTGCCGCCGTAGGCCTTGACGATATCGGCGCCGACCACCTGGTCGATACCGTAGTCGCCGCCCTTGACCAGCACATCCGGCTTGACTTGGCGCAGCAGGTTCTCGGGGGTGTCCTCAGGGAAGCTGATGACCCAGTCCACCGCACCGAGCCCGGCCAGCACGGCCATGCGCCGATCGACGCTGTTGATCGGACGGCCCGGCCCTTTCAGGCGGCTGACCGAAGCATCGTCGTTGATGGCGACGATCAGACGGTCCCCCTGGGCACGGGCTTGCTCCAGGTAAGTCACATGGCCTGCGTGCAGGATATCGAAGCAGCCATTGGTGAAGACGATGCTCTCGTTGTGCGCACGGGCATCATCGATCGCCAGCAGCAACTGCTCCAACCCCAGCACACCGCGCTCGGAGCCTTCCTCACGCTGGATCGCCCGGCGCAGTTCGGGTGCGCTGATAGCGGCGGTACCCAGCTTGCCGACGACGATGCCGGCAGCCAGGTTAGCCAAGGCGACCGCATGAGGCAGGTCTTCGCCGGCGGCAATGGCGGCGGCAAGCGTCGAAATCACCGTATCGCCGGCACCGGTGACATCGAACACCTCACGAGCTCGGGCCGGCAGGTGCAGCGCCGGGTGGCCGATGCGCAGCAAGGTCATGCCGTGCTCGCCACGGGTCACCAGCAGCGCGCCCAGGTCCAGCTCCTCGAGCAGCTTCAGGCCCTTGGCCACCAGCTCGGCTTCGTCGGCGCAACGGCCGACGATGGTCTCGAACTCGCTGAGGTTCGGGGTGATCAGGCTGGCGCCGCGGTAGATCGAGAAATCCTTGCCCTTGGGGTCGGCCAGCACCGGGATGCCCTTGCTGCGGGCAGCCTGGATCAACGATTGGTGATTCTTCAGCGCGCCCTTGCCGTAGTCGGACAGCACCAGCACCTTGACCCCTTCGAGCAAGGCATCCACTTCCGCCCCCAGCGACAGCGGATCGGTGGCGAAGGGTTCTTCGAAATCGATGCGCAGCAACTGCTGGTGGCGGCTCATGACCCGCAGCTTGACGATGGTCGGCTGATGGGCGATGCGCTGGAAGATCGAGCGCACGCCCGCCGCCTGCAGGCTGTTGGCCAGGCTGTCGGCGGCTTCGTCCTGGCCGGTGACACCAACCAGCGCGGCTGGAGCACCGAGGGCAGCGATGTTCAAGGCCACGTTGGCGGCGCCGCCGGGACGGTCCTCGATCTGATCGACCTTGACCACCGGCACCGGCGCCTCAGGCGAGATACGCGAAGTACCGCCATGCCAGTAGCGGTCGAGCATGACATCGCCGACCACCAATACCGGGGCTTGATCGAAACGCGGCATGGACAACTTCATGGGCAACCCATCATTGGAAAAGTGAACAGGGGCAGGATATTAGCACAGGGTTGCGCAGGGCTTTACGGCCAACCGCGGCAATGCTGTATCGATTGACTGGCGGGGCCGCGAAGGCCCCACCATACGGCCGATCAGGTGATGTCGGCCTTTTCCGCTTCATCCAGGCCCATGGCGTGCAGGCGGGCATAATGGCCATTAGCCTGGAGCAGATCGGCGTGGGTGCCACGCTCCACCAGACGGCCCTGGTCCATCACCAGGATCAGGTCGGCCTTCTCGATGGTCGACAGGCGGTGGGCGATCACCAGGGTGGTGCGACCTTCCATCACGTGATCCAGCGCCGCCTGGATGTGGCGCTCGGACTCGGTATCCAGGGCCGAGGTCGCCTCGTCGAGGATCAGCAGTGGCGCGTTCTTCAGCAGCGCCCTCGCGATCGCCAGGCGCTGGCGCTGGCCACCGGAGAGCAGCACACCGTTCTCGCCGACTTCGGTATCGAAGCCCTTGGGCAACTGGTCGACGAACTCCTTGGCGTAGGCATCGGCGGCGGCGGCCTCGATATCCGCCCGAGGGGCGCCGGCCAGGTCACCGTAGGCGATGTTGTTGGCCACCGTGTCGTTGAACAGGGTGACGTGCTGTGTCACCTGGGACACATGGCGACGCAGGTTGCGCAGGCGGTACTGTTCGATTTCCACGCCGTCGAGCAGGATCTGCCCTTCTGTGTGGTGGTAGAACCGCGGGATCAGCGCCGCCAGCGTCGACTTGCCGCTGCCGGACCGCCCGACCAGGGCGATCATCTGCCCAGGCTCGGCGGTGAAGCTGATGTCGCTGAGCACCTGACGCTCGGTGCCGGGGTAGGTGAAGCTGAGGTTGCGCACTTCGAGGCGCCCGTCGACCCGTTCCTTCTCGACAGTGCCGGCATCGACCTCCGGCTTCTCGTCCAACTGCTCGAAGATGCTTTCGGCACCGGCAAGGCCCTTCTGGATGGTAGAGCTGACTTCCGAGAGCTGGCGAATCGGCTTGGGCAGTAACCCAGCCGCCGTGATATAGGCCACCAGATCACCGGCCGACGCCTCGCCGCGAAGGAACAGCACCAGGAACATCAGTGTGGCCATGGCGGTGTAGATCACCAGTTGCAGCAACGGCGTGTAAAGCGCACCGGTCTTGGTCATGCGCAGCTGCTTGTCGGTGTTGCTCTGGCTGGCAGCGTTGAAGCGACGCTCTTCGTAGCTTTCGCCACCGAAGCTGCGCACCACGCGATAGCCCTGGATGGTCTCGGAGGCCACATGGGTGACATCACCCATGGCCACCTGGATCTTCTTGCTCTGCTTGCGGAATTTCTTGCTGGCGGTACTCACCATCACTGCGATCAGCGGCAGGATCGCCACCATCACCAAGGTCAGTTTCCAGTTCATCCACAGCAGGTAGGCGAACAGGAACACCACTGTCAGGCCTTCACGGATGACCACCTTGATGGCATCCGTGGCCGCGCCGGTAACCATGGTCACGTTGAAGGTGATGCGCGAAATCAGGTGCCCGGAGTTGTGGTTGTCAAAATAGCGGTTGGGCAGCACCAGCAGCTTGTTGAACAACTCGACGCGCAGGTCGTGAACCAGGCACAACGACACCTTGGACAGGTAGTAGTTGCCCAGGAACGAGCCCAGGCCCTGCCAGGCGGCGATCAGGATGATCAGCAGCGGCACCGCCTGCAGCAACTGCAGGTCGCGCAGGTAAGGCACGCTGGGGAACAACACCGCCTGGGGGTTGCTCAGGCCGTCGACAAAATACTTGAGGATCCCGGCCAGCATCGGTTGGGTCGAGGCGAAGATCACGAAACCGACGATGCTCAGCAGGAAGATGCCGATATAGGGTTTGACGTAGCCCAGCAGGCGCAGGTAGATCTTCAGGCTCGCAGGCGAAGACGATTCGGGAACTGTCATGAGAATCCGTCGGGTCAAAAAGAGCCGGGATTATAACACACGCGGTGTCTCGCACCGCCCGCTGCAGGTAAGATAGGCGGCTGTCCCGAACCCATGGCCCTGGAGGCTAGATGCACGCACTTGACCACGCCCGCTACCTTGCCCTGCGCGAGGGCGCTCATGTCCTCGAAGCCGACGGCACTGGCGACAAGGTCCTGCGCCTGCGTGACGGCACGATGCTCAAGCTGTTCCGGCGCAAGCGCCTGATCAGCTCGGCGGCCTGGTATCCCTATGCCCGACGCTTCGCCGACAACTGCAAGGCCCTGGCCGCGCGCGGCATCCCCTGCCCACAGGTCAAGGCGGTGTACCGGATTGCCGAGATCGCCCGCGATGCCGTGCATTACGACCCGCTCCCAGGGTATACGCTGCGCCAACTACTGGACCAACCCGGCGAGCATCCTGAACTGCGCGACCAGCTCGGGCAGTTCATCGCGACCTTGCACGAGGCAGGCGTGTACTTCCGCTCCGCGCATCTGGGCAACGTGGTACTGACGCCCGAAGGGAAACTGGGGTTGATCGATGTCGCCGACCTGCGCATATATCGCAAGCCACTTCGCCGATCACAACGCCAACGCAATTTCCGCCATATGCTGCGGTATCGGCAAGATCGGGAATGGTTGTTGGGTGACCGCGACAACGTGTTCATCGAGGCCTACCTGGCCAGCCAGCAGGTCTGCCGTCGCCAGGACCTGGCCAGCGCACTGGCCTGAACGAAGATGGCCGCCCGGAGGCGGCCATCGTCATCAGCGTAAACGTCGCTGCTGCAACCCACGGCCAAGCACCATGGCTGCCGGCAACAGGACCAGTGGCCATAGCTCGTCGGGGTTGCCGATCAGCTTGCTGCCATCGAAGTTGAGCATGACCAGGGCACAGGCCAGGTACATGCCCCACGGGTCGCGCAGGCGCAAGGCCTGTACCAGGGTCATCGCCACAATGACCAGGAACAGTACCAGCGAGACACCACCGGTATAGAGGCCCAGCGCAACAAAGATATTGTGAGGATGCTGGATCGGCATGAAGCCGCTCAGCAGCTTGTCGGTATGGAACTCGACACCGCAGCCAATCATCCAGCCACAGTTCTGCCACTCGCCGACCATCACGTGGAACAACTCGCCGCGATAGGAGTCACCGCGCTCGAAAAGCGAATGGAACCAGGCCATGTCCTTCACCAACCAGAGGGCGATGCCTCCAAGTACCGCGAACACCAACAGCCAGCTCCCGGCCACGCGCGGGAAGCGCCACAACGCCCAGCACGCCCAGGCGGCGAACAGGAAGGCTGCGCCGACCATCGCGGTACGCGTCTGCAGGACAAAGGTGATCGCCACCACCGACAGCGCCACGGCGGCAAACGCTTCGATCCAGCGGCGACGGTGCAACCATCCCGGCATTGCCAGTGCCAGCGCACAGAGCAGCCATATACTGGTGTAGATCACGTTCTGCATGCGTGCGGGCATCAGACTCACCCGCTCACCCAAGGCATATATGCCGGTCAGGTAAGCGAAAGCCGAATAGCCGAAGATGTACAGGCAGATGATCCAGAACAGCGTACGAGCAAACACCTCGGAGCGGAAGAAGCCCTGATTCGTCAGCCCTGCCACAGCGAAGACAAAGAGCGCAACATAAGCGATGTGCTTGTAGAACTGTCCATCGCCAGCAATCGCTGCGGGCACCAGGAACCAAAGCAGGAACAGCAGCCACGCCAATCCAAGCTTGTCGTTGAACAACCCCGCACCGCGCTCCTTGACCAGAAACACCAAGCCAGGCAACGCGATGAAAGCGTAGAAAATGTTGTTGGTCCATTTCGATGAGGCCATCAGCACGAAGCTGGCCAGGAACACGATCAACGCTGCGCTGAAATAGCGCCGGCTCGTGCGGTTATCGCTGCCAATCCCTTCAAACATCCTTCAACACCCATCCAAGCAATAGTCCAATAAACAACACGCCCAGCAGGCGGATACGATCCATGCGCTTACGTCGAGCCTTCTTGATCTTCTCTTCCGGCATTTCCACATGCTCGCCGAACCCGGTGTGCAGCACCGCGTCGTTCTCGAGGATCAGCGCGTAGCGGTCACGCTCGGCGTAGAGCCGCGACAGGCTCTTCTCGCCCGAATGCGCGGCGTACGGCGCATGCGCCTGGTAGTCGGCAAGCCTGCGCAGGCCCGGGTTGAACGAGAAGCCCTGCCATTCCGCCTTGTGCGAACCCAGCTTGTGGAAGGCAATACCCTGCAGCACCTGACGCGCCTCCAGGAACACGTAGGGGCTGTGCACCTGCAAGTCATGGTTGAAGCTGCGCAGCCAGACCTGCAAGGCTTGCGGGTCGGCTTCGAGCAAGGCCTGGGACTCCTCGACGAAACCCGGGCGATAGAACGCCCAGTCATCCTCACAGTGGAACACCCAGAACGTCTTGACCTGCGAGTAGGCGGCATCCACCGAACGCAACTGTCCGAGCTTGGGATTGTTGACGATGAAGGTGGTGTGCTCGCGCCAGTGCTCAGGAATGCAACTGCGCACCGCCTCGTCACCGGAATCCTCGGTGATGAACACTTCGCGGATGGGCGCCGTGTTGTAGAGATCGAAACTCTCCAGCGTGCGCTTGAGCAGTTCAAAACGACCACAGCTGGTCACCACCAGTGTGATCTCGCTGTTTTCACTGAAGATCATGGCTTCCTCGATGTGTTTAGGGCTTAACGCGCCAAACCGATGGCACGCAACAGGCGCTCCACCAGGCCGGGTTTGCTGGCCGGGCGTAACGGCGCGCGCATGGCCTCGGTGATCGCCTGCCCAAGCGCGTGAAAGGTATAACGCTGCTCGGCCAGTTGCTGGCCGTTGCGCGAGATACGCTCGGCCAGGTCCAGGTCGCCCCGCAGTTGGGCGAGCTTCTCGCGCAGTTGTTCAAGGTCGCGGTAGAGCACGATATTGTGCATGTCGACGAAGCCCAGCGCCTGGTTCTCCTCCTCGCCCTGATCGTAGGCGAACAGCACGCAACCACAGGCCATGGCTTCGAAGTTCTTGATCATGTACTCGCCCATGCCAACGTCGGCACTGACGAAAAAGCGGATACGGCTGAGGGTCTGGCTGTATTCCTCGCCCGACTTGGTGCGGGTGATCAGCAGGTTCTCTACCGCCGCAATCGACTCGAGCATCTGCTTGCGGCCCGAGTAGGCCACACTGCGCAGGCTGCCGACGAACGCCAGCTCGATGTCGCGCTCGCGGTTCTCGTTGCGCAGCAGCGCCTGGTCGTAGCCCTTGGGCACGAATACCGCATCGAAACCTTCATCACGCAGCCGACGGGTAACCACCGCACCTGAAGTGATGACCCGCGCCCACGGCAACTGGCGGTAGTACTCGCTGAACTTGCCGGTGTACTTGCACGGAATATAGTTCTGATAGGCGTCGTGCTCGAGGATCACCAGGTTCGGGAGCGTGCGGATGAAACGCGCCTGGCGGATTTCTTTCTTGAACCGCAGGAAGAACAGGATGCGGTCGTACTGATCGACTTGCACATGCTGATGGAAGTAGCTGCGCAGATCGGCCTGCTCGTCGCCAGTGAGCCAACGGATGTCGCACTCGCAGTCGGCCGCGATGCCTTCGTAAAGACGGTCCAGGATGGCGCGTTGCTCTTTCTGGACCAGGAACAGGACTTTCACCGTGGCTCTCTCTTGTCGATCACTGTACCGACCCACAGCAGTTCGTGGCGCCGTACGGCCTTGCGGAAGAATTCATTGTCACCGAATGCAGGCCAGCGCCGGGCGGCCAGGCAGCGCTGCAGGAAGCGACGAACCCTGCGTTTGAATGGAGCCGCAGGCTGCAGGTCGTGCATCATACCCAAAGCGATGGCCTTTTGCCTCTGCTGCTGCTCGCCAACCCCCAGCACCCAGGGACGCATGGGCAGGCCCGCATCGAAGAACGGTGGCAAAGGCACCCCGGTACCGGCATCGCCCATCGGCCAGCGGTCATTGTCGTGCAGGTGATTGGCGTACAACAGCAAGGTTTGCGGCTGCCAACTCGCCCCTTGCAACGCTTGCTGCAGGGCGTCATGGGCGCACACGTGATCCGGGTGTGGATCGAGCGTCGGGTGAGGCATCACGATGGTTGCCGGGCGCGCATGCTCGATGAGCTCGCGCAGGTCCTGGACCAGGTTGTTCCAGGTCGGCCGGCCATCGGCATCGCTGCGCAGCGCGACTTCATTGAAACGGCGGAATGGCCGGGTGTCGATCAGGTCGGCCTCGCGAGATGCGACAGGTGTCTCGGGCTCGGCCTGCATGGCGGGCAACTGCATGCAGAAGTAACCCAACTGCACAGATTGGCAGGAAGGCACACCAGCCCAGCGCGGAACGGCAATGCTGTCCCAACTGCGCAACTCGCCCTTGAGCCGGGCCGCCTCGGCCAGGTCGAGGCCGAAGGTGTCGCGGTAGTACTCGTTCTCGATCTCGCCGGCGGTGAGGGTCACGATCCAGCTGCTCTTCGCCCGGGAATAGGCAGTGAACGCCGCCAGCTCGGCATCGTCGGCATGGGGTGCGATGACCATCAGCGAGCCGGCCAGGTAGTCGGCGTGACGTAAAACCAGCAATTCCATCTCCGGCGCCACGCGGCAGTGCCGGCCGCTCAGGCGCAGCCGCCCGGCGCCCAGCGCCTCAGCCTGGCCTCCCAGGTTCAGGTAGCGCACACCGCGGACACCACGCTCGAAGGCCTGGCAATCGGTGACGCCACCTTCGATGCGTACCGCCGGGTCGAGCAGGCGCCCCAACCAACCGGCGCGCAGATTCACTTGCAGCAACAGGGTCTCGCTGCCGTCCAGCTGGCAGTCTTCCGGCAACGCAAGCACCCCGCCATGGCTGTGCAGCGCATGACGCTCGCTGGCCTGCAAGTCGTACTGGTAGTCGCTGCCGGGCACGTAGAACAAGTGGTCGGAGAACCAGGCCTCATGGGCCACCCACAACAACACCGCGAGGACAGGCGGCAACCACCATGTCCACAGCGCCGTCAGCAACAGCGCGACAAGCAACACCAGCAGGATCACCCGCTTGCGCTTGCGATGGCGTTTGAGCAGTTGCTGCTTGTTGACGCTCATGTTCAGACCTGGAAGACGTTGACGGGTTTGCACCAACGATCCTTGTACTCTCGATCGGCCCGGCCGAAGGAGAACCGCAGCGCCTTGCCGCGGGCATTGGCATCCTCCCAGGCAGCCTGGGTATTGAGGAAACTCAGTACGCTACCTGGGCTGAAAGCCTTGGTGTCTGGGTCGACACCGCCGTTTACATATTCAACGCTGATCCACTGTGGCGCCTCGACGCGATACACCAACTGGATCGCGATCGGCGCCCCCTCCAGGAACAACACGGAGCCAATCAACAGTTCGCGCAGGCGCTCGATCACTTCGGCCATGCGGGCGGCACCGGTGGCCGGGAAACCCCAGCGACGCTGGAACAATTCACAGTACATCGCCGCGATCTCGGCTGCAGTGAAATCGCCAATCGGTCGCACCTGGCCGCCAGCCTCTTCCAGCAGGCGCAGCTCACGGCGCTGGTTATAGCGGAACTTCTTCGACAGGTCCTCATGCGCACGTGCCATGGCCAACTGCTCGGGCTGCGCCTTCAAGCCGGTGAAACGCCCCTGGTTCAGCTCCGACAGGTAGCGCCCGGCGTGGCGCAACGGCGCCCCGACATCCATGGCCGCCGGCAGGATGATCTCGGCATTGCCCAGGTCGAACAGGCCCTTCTTGCCTTCGCGCTTGAGTACATCCTTGGCCAGCGCCAGGTGGCGCCCCCAGGTTGGTAGTGCGGCCCTGAGCTCGCCGCCCTGGAACCAACCGAGGTAACGCACCGGGATCTGTGCCAGGTCCGCCAGTTGCTCGACCACCAGCGGGTGCGTGGCGACACTGCCGCCGAAACGCTGCCAGGCAGCGTTGTATTCGGCCGCGTCGATCACTTGCCAGCCGCGTTCGCGCCAGGCCTTGAGGTGATTGAGCATCAGGCCTCCGCCACCAGCGCACGCACCTGCGGCAACTGCCAGAAGGCATCGCGCACCGCCTGATCGCTGAAACGCTGCCGCAGGCGCTGCAGCATGTGCAAAGCACAGGCCTCGCGCTGCCCGGCGTCCAGCCCGGCCAGATGCTTCAGGCCCTGGGCCAGCTGCGCGGCATCGCCCAGCGGGAACAGCACGCCCACACCCTCGACCACTTCCCGGGCGCCGCCACAGGCGGTGGCCAGCAGCGGCACACCCGCCACCATGGCCTCGAGCAGGACCATGCCGAACGGCTCATGGTCGGAGCTCAGCGCAAATACATCGAAGGCGCGGAAATAACGGCGAGCATCCGGCACCTGGCCGAGGAAGTTCACCTGCCCAGCGATGCCCAGCTCACTGGCCAGCGCCTTGAGCTTGGCCTCGAGGCGACCCTTGCCCAGGATCACCAGCCGCGCGCCAGCCGGCAGGCCAGGCAAGGCTTCGGCAAAGCCACGCAACAGCGTGGCCTGGTCCTTGTCCGGGTGCAGGCGGCCGACATTGCCGACCACCCAGGCCTGTTCATCCAGTCCCAAGGCACGACGCGCCTCGTCACGCGGCACCAGGCTGGCCTGCAATGCCTCGATATCGATGCGGTTGTACAGGGTCTGGATATGCTCGGCCGGCCACCGCCCCAGGCAGCGGCGCATGTCGTCGCGCACCGCATCCGAGACACCGAGCAGGCTCAGGCGCTTGCGGAACAGGTTGGCAAACAGTCGGCGCCCCTTGCGCTGGTAGTCGCCAAACGCGTGGTGTACGCCGATCACCGGCAGACCGGTGGCCAGCAGCGCGACATAGATCGGTTTGAAGCGGTGGGCGATGCAGAACGCGAAATTGCGCTGCGCGGCGATCTTGCGCAGCGCGGCGATGGCGCCCAGCTTCAGGCCGCGCACGGCCTTGGAGCTGAACTCCAGGAACAACACCTCGTCCGAGGCGCAGCCAGCCGCGACCTGCGCGTCAGCCGCCCCGGTGAGGAACACGGTGGTGACCTTGTAGCCGCTGCCCTGGAACAGGCTGGCATATTGACGGGCGCAGTCGAGGAACGGCCCGTCATAGCCATGGCAGAACTGCAGGATCCGCGGTTCAGAGCGGCTGGTCATACGGCGCGGCGCCTTCCTTGACCACCAGGATGTCTTCCATGATCAGGTACTGCAGGTCCGAACCGAAGAACATATTCAGGGCATCGGTCGGCGAGCAGATCATCGGTTCGCCACGGCGGTTGAGCGAGGTGTTCAGCGACACGCCGTTGCCGGTCAGGTTTTCCAGCGCCTTCATCATGTCGTAGTAGCGCGGGTTGTACTCGCGCTTGAGCACCTGGGCGCGCGAGGTACCGTCCTCGTGGACCACTTCCGGCACACGGGTCTTCCACTCTTCAGCCACTTCGAAGGTGAAGGTCATGAACGGCGCCGGATGATCGATCTTGATCATCTGCGGCGCGACAGTGTCGAGCATCGACGGGCAGAAAGGCCTCCAGCGCTCGCGGAACTTGATCTGGTGGTTGATGCGGTCGGCCACGCCCGGCACGCTCGGGCAACCGATGATCGAGCGACCACCCAGTGCGCGAGGGCCGAACTCCATGCGCCCCTGGAACCAGGCAACCGGGTTGCCGTCGACCATGATCTTGGCGATCTGCTCAGGCATGTTCTCGAGCTTGCGCCATACCGGTTTGCTCGGGTGACGGGCGCAGGCGGCGGTCACGTCTTCGTTGGAGTACGCAGGGCCGAGGTAGACGTGCTCCATCTTCTCGACCGGCACGCCACGGGCGTGGGACACATAGGCAGCTGCACCGACCGCAGTACCGGCGTCGCCGGACGCTGGCTGGACGAACAGCTCTTTCACATCATCGCGGGCGATGATCTTCTGGTTCAGCTTGACGTTCAGCGCACAGCCGCCGGCGAAGGCCAGCTTGCCGGTCTCTTTCAGGGTATCGCCCAGGTAGTGGTCGATCATCTGCAGGGCGAGCTTCTCGAACAATGCCTGCATGCTCGCCGCATAGTGGATATACGGCTCGTCGGCGATGTCGCCTTCGCGCTTCGGACCCAGCCACTCGATCAGCTTGGGCGAGAAGTAGAAGCCCTTGCCCTTCTCTTTATAGCGGCGCAGACCGATGACGTTGGCGTACTCGGTGTTGATCACCAGTTCGCCGTTTTCGAAGCTGGCCAGGCGCGAGAAGTCATACTTGCTGGCGTCGCCGTACGGCGCCATGCCCATGACCTTGAACTCGCCATCGAGCATCTCAAAGCCGAGGAACTCGGTGATCGCGCCATACAGGCCACCCAGGGAATCCGGGTCGAAGAATTCCTTGATCTTGTGGATCTTGCCGTTTTCGCCATAGCCGAAGAAGGTAGTGGCGTACTCGCCCTTGCCGTCGATGCCGAGGATCGCGGTCTTCTCTTTGAAGCCCGAGCAGTGATAGGCGCTGGACGCGTGGGCCAGGTGGTGCTCGACCGGTTCGATCTTGATCTTCTTCGGATCGAAGCCCAGCTGCTCCAGGCACCAGACGATCTTCTTGCGGTAGCGCTTGTAGCGCCGGTTGCCCATCAGCAGCGCGTCGAGGGCGCGATCCGGGGCGTACCAGTAGCGCTTGGCGTAGTGCCAGCGGGCCTTGCCGAACAGGCTGATCGGGGCGAAAGGAATGGCCACCACGTCGACGTCCGACGGCTTGATGCCGGCCTGCTCCAGGCAGAACTTCGCCGACTCGTAGGGCATGCGGTTCTTCGCATGCTTGTCACGCACGAAGCGCTCTTCTTCGGCGGCGGCAATCAGCTTGCCGTCGATGTACAGGGCCGCGGAAGGGTCATGGCTAAGGGCGCCGGACAGGCCAAGAATCGTCAGTGCCAAGGGGTTAGCCTCTCAAATCGGTATGAAGTGCGCCACCGGCCATTCAGGCGGATGGCGGCTAAAGGGCGGGATTATAACGCAAAGATCGCCTGACGCGATGCATGGACGTGGCAGCGGGCTTGCCCCGCGATGGCGCTGGATTTGCTGACGCCATCGCCGGGCAAGTCGGGCCGCCGCATCGCGGCTCCCACGCTGCCTGCGACGCCTGCTTATTCGGCGATCAGCCAGTCCATGCGGAAGCTGCCGGCGGTCTGCGCCAGCTCCTTGGCCAGCCACGGCAGCAGCGTCTTGAGCTCATCTTCCAGGCCCCACGGTGGGTTGGCGATGGCCAGGCCCGAGCCGTTCAGGCCCTGCGGGCTGTCCTGGTGATGCACATACAGCTCCACGCGCAGCAGCTTGGGCGCGCCGGTGCTGGTGAGGTCCTGGTAGAAGCGGGTCAGCGAACGCTGGTCCTTGATCGGGTACCAGATGGCCGCGACGGTCTGGCGCATGCGACCGATCGCCTCCTTCATCGCCACGGTGCAGCGTTTGAGCTCGTCAGCCTGCTCGAACGGCGGGTCGATCAGCATGATCGCGCGTTTTTCCTGCACCGGCAGCAGCGCCCGCGGGATGTGCCAGCCTTCGCCCAGGTGCACGGTGACTCGCGGGTCCTTCTTCATGTTCTCTTTGAGCAGCACGCCGTCTTCAGGGTGCTTTTCGTTGAGTTGTGCACGGTCCTGTTCACGCATCAAACGCCGGGCCAGCTCGGGGGAGCCCGGGTAGTAGCGCAGCTCGCCGTTCTTGTTCAGGCGCTTGATGACACCCAGATAGTCAGCGGTAACGGCGGGCAGGTCATCGCGATTCCACAGGCGGGCGACGCCTTCGAGGTACTCACCGGTACGGCTCGCCTGATCGCCCTGCAGGTCGTACAGGCCAAGCCCTGCGTGGGTATCGATATAGGCGAACGGCTGCTCCTTGCGCGACATCAGGGCGATGAGGCGGGTGAGCACGATGTGCTTGAGGACGTCGGCGTGGTTGCCGGCGTGGAAGGCGTGACGATAGTTCATGAGGACTCCTGCGGGGGCGGCAAGTTTACCTTGTCGCGAAGGAGACGTCAGGTACGGCGGTCGGGCTTGAATCGCATCGCCGGCAAGCCGGCTCCCACAGGTTGGATGAGATCCCTGTGGGAGCCGGCTTGCCGGCGATGCCGATTCAGCAGGTATTACTTGTCGGCGTGATACGCCGCATCAGCGGTTTCAAAACGCGAAACCATGCTGTTCGTCGGACTGCCCAGCTTGCTCACCACGAAGATGGCGATGCTGGCGAACAGGAAGCCCGGGATGATCTCGTACAGCCCCAGGCCGACGTAGCTCTTCCACAGGATCACGGTCAGTGCACCGACCACGATACCGGCCAGCGCGCCGTTGCGGGTCATGCCTTTCCACAGTACCGAGATCAGTACCACCGGACCGAAGGCGGCACCGAAGCCAGCCCAGGCGTAGGCCACCAGGCCAAGCACGCGGTTCTCGGGGTTGGCGGCCATGGCGATGGCGATCAGCGCGACAGCCAGCACCATCAGGCGGCCGACCCAGACCAGCTCGGTCTGCGAGGCGTTCTTGCGCAGGAAGGCCTTGTAGAAGTCTTCGGTCAGGGCGCTGGAGCACACCAGCAGCTGGCAGCTCAGGGTGCTCATCACCGCCGCCAGGATGGCCGACAGCAGCACACCGGCGACCCATGGGTTGAACAGGATCTTGGCCAGCTCGATGAACACGCGCTCGTGGTTCTCGGTGACCGGACCGGCCAGGTCAGGATGCGCCGAGAAGTAGGCGATACCGAAGAAGCCCACGGCGCAGGTACCGGCCAGGCAGAGGATCATCCAGGTCATGGAGATGCGACGGGCATTGGCAATCGACTTCACCGAGTCGGCAGCCATGAACCGCGCCAGGATGTGCGGCTGGCCGAAGTAGCCCAGGCCCCAGCCCATCAGCGAGATGATGCCGATGAAGGTTGCGCCCTTGAACATGTCGAAGTGCGCTGGGTTCACCGCGTCGATGGCGGCGAAGGTCTGGTCGAAGCCGCCGGTGGAGATCAGCACGATCACTGGGGTCAGGATCAGCGCGAAGATCATCAGCGATGCCTGCACGGTGTCGGTCCAGCTCACCGCCAGGAAGCCACCGACGAAGGTGTAGGCGATTGTGGCCGCGGCACCGGCCCACAGGGCGGTTTCGTAGGACATGCCGAAGGTGCTTTCGAACAGGCGGGCGCCGGCGACGATGCCGGAGGCGCAGTAGATGGTGAAGAACACCAGGATGACGATGGCCGAGATGATCCGCAGCAGGCCGGTCTTGTCCTCGAAGCGGCTGGCGAAGTAGTCCGGCAGGGTCAGGGCGTCACCGTTGTGCTCGGTCTGCACGCGCAGACGGCCGGCGACGAACAGCCAGTTCAGGTACGCGCCGACGGTCAGGCCGATGGCGATCCAGGCCTCGGAAAGGCCGGCGAAGTAGATGGCGCCCGGCAGGCCCATCAGCAGCCAGCCGCTCATGTCCGATGCGCCGGCGGAAAGCGCGGTGACCACGCTGCCGAGGCTACGGCCGCCGAGAATATAGTCGGAAAGGTTCTTGGTGGAGCGATAGGCCGCGAAGCCGATCAGCACCATTGCCGCGATGTAGATCACGAAGGTGATCGTGATTGGATTGCCCATGAGTTGTGCCCTGGCGTTGTTTTTATCTCTGCGACTCGCCGTGCACGACGACGGTTGCACCCAGGCGGCGCATCCTATGCAACAACATGAATCAGGTGCAACCATTTTTCATTTGCAAGTTGCACCCAAGCCTGCATTTTCAGATAAAACCGCTTTCTTGCTTCTTTTCGGAGCAAAAACGACGTTTCTCATACTTAAATGCAGCAAAAACAGCCATTTCGGTGGTTCAGAAATACCCTTCAGACGAGTTGCACCTGGGGCACGAAAAAATCGGGTTGCACCCGGTTGCACCCCAATTGTCCTACAGGCTAATCTTGCTGCCAGCTTAGGTCACATCCGTGGCCAATAACGAGGATAAGAAATGGCGACGACCACCCTTTGGGGTCAAACTCGACGACCCGACCCGTGAGCGACTCAAAGCAGCTGCGCAGTCCATCGACCGCACGCCGCACTGGTTGATCAAGCAAGCGATCTTCAACTATCTCGAGAAGCTCGAGGGTGGCGCCACCCTGAACGACCTCAACGGCCATGCCGCCGCTGGCGACGACGCCGGCGAAGTCGCCGCCGACCACGCCCACCAGTGCTTCCTGGAGTTTGCCGAAAGCATCCTGCCGCAGTCGGTACTGCGCTCGGCGATCACCGCCGCCTACCGCCGCCCCGAGCAGGAAGTGGTGCCGATGCTGCTGGAGCAGGCACGCCTGCCGGCCGCCCAGGCCGAAGCCACCAACAAGCTGGCCGCAAGCCTGGCCGACAAGCTGCGTAACCAGAAGAGCGCCGGTGGCCGCGCCGGTATCGTCCAGGGCCTGCTGCAGGAGTTCTCGCTGTCGTCCCAGGAAGGCGTGGCGCTGATGTGCCTGGCCGAAGCCTTGCTGCGCATCCCCGACAAAGGCACCCGTGACGCACTGATCCGCGACAAGATCAGCACCGGCAACTGGCAGCCGCACCTGGGCAACAGCCCGTCGCTGTTCGTCAACGCCGCCACCTGGGGCCTGCTGCTGACCGGCAAGCTGGTCAGCACCCACAACGAATCCGGCCTGACCTCCTCGCTCACCCGCATCATCGGCAAGAGCGGCGAGCCGATGATCCGCAAGGGCGTCGACATGGCCATGCGCCTTATGGGCGAACAGTTCGTCACCGGCGAGACCATCGCCGAGGCCCTGGCCAACGCCAGCAAGTTCGAATCCAAGGGCTTCCGCTACAGCTACGACATGCTCGGCGAAGCCGCGCTGACCGAGCACGACGCGCAGAAATACCTGGCCTCCTACGAGCAGGCGATCCACTCGATCGGCAAGGCCTCGCACGGCCGTGGCATCTATGAAGGCCCGGGCATCTCGATCAAGCTCTCGGCCCTGCACCCGCGCTACAGCCGCGCCCAGTACGAACGCGTGATGAGCGAGCTGTACCCGCGCCTGCTGTCGCTGACCCTGCTGGCCAAGCAGTACGACATCGGCCTGAACATCGACGCTGAGGAAGCCGACCGCCTGGAGCTGTCGCTGGACCTGCTCGAGCGCCTGTGCTTCGAGCCGTCGCTGGCCGGTTGGAACGGCATCGGCTTCGTTATCCAGGCCTACCAGAAGCGCTGCCCGTACGTGATCGACTACGTCATCGACCTGGCCAAGCGCAGCCGCCACCGCCTGATGATCCGCCTGGTGAAGGGCGCGTACTGGGACAGCGAGATCAAGCGCGCCCAGGTCGAGGGCCTGGAAGGCTATCCGGTCTACACCCGCAAGGTGTACACCGACGTTTCCTATATTGCCTGCGCGCGCAAGCTGCTGTCGGTGCCGGAAGCCATCTACCCGCAGTTCGCCACCCACAACGCCCACACCCTGTCGGCCATCTACACCATCGCCGGGCAGAACTACTACCCGGGCCAGTACGAGTTCCAGTGCCTGCACGGCATGGGCGAACCTCTGTACGAGCAAGTCGTGGGCAAGATCTCCGAGGGCAAGCTGAACCGTCCGTGCCGTGTGTACGCACCGGTCGGCACCCACGAGACCCTGCTGGCCTACCTGGTCCGCCGCCTGCTGGAAAACGGCGCCAACACCTCGTTCGTCAACCGCATTGCCGACCATTCGATCTCGATCCAGGAACTGGTCGCCGACCCGGTCGCCAGCATCGAGCGCATGGGCACCCAGGAAGGCAGCATCGGCCTGCCGCACCCGCGCATCCCGATGCCGCGTGAGCTGTACGGCAGCGAGCGGGCCAACTCGGCCGGCATCGACATGGCCAACGAACACCGCCTGGCGTCGCTGTCCTGCGCCCTGCTGTCCACCGCCCACAACGACTGGAAGGCCACGCCACTACTGGCCTGCGCCACTAGCGAGCAACCGGCCAGCGCAGTGCTAAACCCGTCCGATCATCGCGATGTGGTCGGCCATGTGCAGGAAGCCACCGTCGCCGACGTCGACAATGCCATTCAGTGCGCGCTGAACGCCGCGCCAATCTGGCAGGCCACCCCACCGGCCGAGCGCGCCGCGATCCTCGAACGCGCCGCCGACTTGATGGAAGCCGATATCCAGCCGCTGATGGGCCTGCTGGTGCGCGAAGCCGGCAAGACCTTCGCCAACGCCATCGCCGAAGTGCGCGAGGCGGTGGACTTCCTGCGCTACTACGCGGTGCAGGCACGCAACGATCTGCGCAACGACAGCTGCCGCCCATTGGGCCCGGTGGTGTGCATCAGCCCGTGGAACTTCCCGCTGGCGATCTTCTCCGGCCAGGTGGCCGCGGCCCTGGCCGCCGGCAACCCGGTACTGGCCAAGCCAGCCGAACAGACCCCGCTGGTCGCCGCCCAGGCCGTGCGCCTGTTGCTGGAAGCCGGCATCCCGGAAGGCGTGCTGCAACTGCTGCCTGGCCAGGGCGAAACCGTCGGTGCCGGCCTGGTCGGTGACGAGCGTGTCAAAGGTGTGATGTTCACCGGTTCCACCGAAGTCGCCCGCCTGCTGCAACGCAACATCGCCGGGCGCCTGGACAACCAGGGCCGGCCGATCCCGCTGATCGCCGAGACCGGCGGCCAGAACGCCATGATCGTCGACTCCTCGGCGCTGACCGAGCAGGTGGTGATCGACGTGGTGTCCTCGGCCTTCGACAGCGCCGGCCAGCGTTGCTCGGCCCTGCGCGTGCTGTGCCTGCAGGAAGACTCCGCCGACCGCGTGATCGAGATGCTCAAGGGCGCCATGGCCGAAAGCCGCCTGGGTAACCCCGAGCGCCTGTCGGTAGACATCGGCCCGGTGATCGACGCCGAAGCCAAGGCGGGCATCGAGAAGCACATCCAGGCCATGCGCGACAAAGGCCGCACCGTCTACCAGGTGGCTATCGCCGAAGGCGAGGAGATCAAGCGCGGCACCTTCGTGATGCCGACCCTGATCGAATTGGAAAGCTTCGACGAGCTCAAGCGCGAAATCTTCGGCCCGGTGCTGCACGTGGTGCGATACAACCGCAAGGACCTGGACCAGCTGATCGAGCAGATCAACGCTTCCGGCTACGGTCTGACCCTGGGCGTGCACACCCGCATCGACGAGACCATCGCCAAGGTGGTGGACAACGTCAACGCCGGCAACATGTACGTCAACCGCAACATCGTCGGCGCCGTGGTCGGTGTGCAGCCGTTCGGCGGTGAAGGCTTGTCGGGCACCGGCCCGAAAGCCGGTGGCCCGCTGTACCTGTACCGTCTGCTGTCGACCCGCCCGGCCGACGCCATCGCCCGCCACTTCCAGGCCGACGACGCACGCAGCAAGGCCGACACCACCCTGCGCGACCAGCAGCTCAAGCCGTTGACCACCCTCAAGACCTGGGCGGCCAGCAGCCAGATGAGCGATTTGGTCGCGCTGTGCGAGCAGTTCGCCGAGCAGTCGCAGAGCGGCATCACCCGCGTGCTGCCAGGCCCGACCGGCGAGCGCAACACCTACAGCGTGCTGCCACGCGAACACGTGCTGTGCCTGGCCGACAACGAGGCCGACCTGCTGGCCCAGCTGGCAGCGGTACTGGCCGTGGGTAGCTCGGCGGTGTTCCAGGACGGCGAACCGGCCAAGACCGTGCGTGGCCGTTTGCCGAAGGAGCTGCAAGCGAAGATCAAGCTGGTGGCTGACTGGAGCAAGGACGAGGTCGCCTTCGACGCGGTCATCCACCACGGTCACTCCGACCAGTTGCGCGGCGTCTGCGAGCATGTGGCCAAGCGTGCCGGCGCGATCGTCGGCGTGCATGGGCTGTCGAGCGGCGATCACCAGATCGCCCTGGAGCGCCTGGTGATCGAGCGGGCGGTGAGCGTGAACACCGCGGCAGCAGGTGGTAACGCCAGCCTGATGACCATCGGCTGACACCGATCTAACAAAAAAGGAGAGCTTCGGCTCTCCTTTTTTGTGGGCGCTTGGCCTAATCGTCATAGTGGTAACGGCACTGCAGGATGGTCAGGGTTCCCGCCTCGTAGAAGTAGACCAATCGGTGTTCGCGAGTGATACGGCGAGACCAGAAACCTGACAAGTCGCCTTTGAGCGGTTCTGGCTTGCCGGTGCCTTTGAAAGGGCTGCGCAGGCACTCACAGATCATCGTGTTGATGCGCTGGAAGATAGCGACATCACTGTTTCGCCAATAACCGTAGTCTTCCCACCCCTCAGCAGTGAAGGCCACGCTTGTGGTGCTTCGCGCCTCAGTCTTGTTTCGTTGCTTGGCTTTCACATTCATCGAGTGCCAGTTCCTGGGTAACGGCCTTACCAGCCCGGAGCTGAGCAATGGAAGCGCGAAGACGCTTGGCGTTCGCGGACGACTCCAGCAGGTACATGGTCTCGCGCATGCCGTTGTAGTCCTCGAGCGAAATCATCACGACCGGCTCGCCACGCTGACGAGTGATGACTGCCGGCTCATGGTCCCGGCATACGTCGTCCATTGTCTGCTTCAGGTCGGCGCGTGCCTGGCTGAACGTCAGTACATGCATTTTTCCTTCCTTTCCAGGTACAGCCTGGATCAGTTCTCGAGAGTCAACAGGCCTTGATGACAGGTCGGCGCTGTGCGACCTGCCTGCCAAACATTGTACAAACTTGCGTACAACTCGCAAGGTCGAGCCCTGAAACTATTTGGAGAACTGATTGCCGCTGGGAAAGGTGGATATGGAACCGGAATTCCCGCAGCGGCAAAACAGCGTTAAGTCCTGCTGCAGCGTTAAGTCCTGCTGCCATGTAGGAGCTGTCCCAAACCGGCGCTTGACGCGATATCAAGACAGCCCCACTCCTGCGGCAGTACTCAAATTCGTGGGAGCGGCGGTGCGCCGATGCGACTTGCCCCGCGATGCCCTTTTGGGTCGTCAACACCCCATGCCCAGTTCGGCATCGTCCATCAGCGTCTTGGCCAGGGCGCTCAGGTAATACGAGGCCCAGAGCAGTTGGAGCTTTTCCTCCATGATCCCGGTGATGGTCAGGTTGCCCAAGGTGACCTGGGCGATGGCCACTTCTGCCCCCATATCACCCACACCAATTAACCTGTCCCCTGCCCCACCACCCCGCCTAGACTCGCTGCACCCCGAATCAGGAATGCCGCCATGTCCGAGCAACTCCTCAGCAGCCGCAACCTCGCCTTCGAACTCTACGAAGTCCTCGACGCCGAGGCCCTGACCCAGCGCCCGCGCTTCGCCGAGCACAGCCGCGAGACCTTCGACGCAGCCCTGACCACCGCCCGCACCATTGCCGAGAAATACTTCGCCCCGCACAACCGCAAAGGCGATGAAAACGAGCCCCGCTACGTGGACGGCCGCGCTGAGCTGATCCCGGAAGTGAAACCGGCCGTGGACGCCTTCCTCGAAGCGGGCTTCCTCAACGCCAACCGCGACTTCGGAGTCGGCGGCATGCAGTTGCCAAGCCTGGTATCACAGGCCTGCTTTGCCCACTTCCAGGCCGCCAACGCTGGCACCACGGCCTACCCGTTCCTGACCATGGGCGCGGCCAACCTGATCGAGAGTTTCGGCACTGAAGAGCAAAAGCGCCTGTTCCTGCAGCCGATGATCGGGGGCCGCTACTTCGGTACCATGGCCCTGACCGAGCCCCATGCCGGCTCGTCGCTGGCCGATATCCGCACCCGCGCCGAACCCGCAGGCGACGGCAGCTACCGGCTCAAGGGCAACAAGATCTTCATCTCCGGCGGCGATCACGAGTTGTCCGAGAACATCGTGCACATGGTCCTGGCCAAGCTGCCGGACGCGCCGGGCGGGGTGAAGGGCATCTCGCTGTTCATCGTGCCCAAGTACCTGGTCAACCCCGACGGCAGCCTGGGTCCGCGCAACGATGTGCTGCTGGCCGGGCTGTTCCACAAGATGGGCTGGCGCGGCACCACTTCTACCGCGCTCAATTTCGGCGACAACGGCCAGTGCGTCGGCTACCTGGTCGGCCAGCCGCACCAGGGCCTGGCCTGCATGTTCCAGATGATGAACGAGGCGCGCATCGGCGTCGGCATGGGCGCGGTGATGCTCGGCTACGCCGGTTACCTGTATTCACTGGAGTACGCCCGCCAACGCCCACAGGGCCGCCTGCCGGACAACAAGGACCCGCACAGCCCCGCCGTGCCGATCATCGAGCACAGCGACGTCAAGCGCATGCTGCTGGCACAGAAGGCCTACGTGGAAGGTGCCTTCGACCTTGGTTTGTACGCAGCCCGGCTGTTCGATGACACCCACACTGCGCCGGATGAAAACGCCCGCCAGCAAGCCCAGGAATTGCTCGACCTGCTCACCCCGATCGTCAAGTCCTGGCCCTCGACGTTCTGCCTCAAGGCCAATGAACTGGCGATCCAGATCCTCGGCGGCCACGGCTACACCCGCGAGTACCCGGTCGAGCAGTACTACCGCGACAATCGCCTCAACCCGATCCACGAAGGTACCGAAGGCATCCAGTCCCTCGACCTGCTCGGGCGCAAGCTGGCGCAGAACAACGGCGCCGGGCTCAAGCAACTGATCCGCCTGATCGCCGGCACCTGCGAGCGCGCCAGCCATCACCCGAACCTCGACACACTGCGCCAGCCGCTGGAGCAACTGGTCAATCGCCTGCAAAGCGTGACCCTCACCCTGCTCGGCGATCTAGCCCAGGGCAAGGTCGCCGGCGCACTGGCCAACTCGTCTCTGTACCTCAAGGCCTTCGGCCACTGCGCGATCGGCTGGCGCTGGCTGGAGCAGGCGATCCATGCCGAGGTCGGCCTGCTCAAGGGCAGCGACCGCGACTTCTACCTGGGCAAGCTCCAGGCCGCGCGTTATTTCCTCACCTGGGAAGTGCCGGGCTGCCATAATGACCTCGCTTTGCTCGAGGCCCGCGACGATACGTGCCTGGGCATGCAAGAGGGGTGGTTCTAGGGGGAGCCACCGCGCACACGGAGGTTTCCCATGTTCGACTCCAGCACCCTGCTGCGCCAGCGCTTCGCCGCGCTGCGCAGCACGGCCGAACTGTTCTCGCTTCGCCATGTGAAGCAATCGCACCAGTCACTGTCAGTACGGCGTAACGTCGCCGAGCCGCCCTTCTTCAGCCAGGACGAAGGCGCCATGCTCACTGTGCGGGTCAATGGCGTCGAGGCCTACGCGGCCACCGCCGACCTGTCCCAGGCAGGCCTGCAACGCGCGCTGGAACAGGCCGAGGCACTCGCCCGGCGGATCAAGGCCAGCAGCCTGCTCGACCTGAGCGGCCAAGCCGCCCCGAGCGGGCGTCACGATCATGTCTCGCCCAATTTCGAACAGTCCCTGCCCAACCTCGCCGACTGCCTGGAGCTGCTCGCCGCCGAATCGGCCAGCGTACCCAGGGACGAGCGCCTGGTGGACTGGCAGGCAAGCCTGGGCTTCAGCGTGGTCGAGCAGACCTACCTGAACTCCGCCGGCGCCGAGCTGCGCCATGCCCAGCGCTTCATCTACCCAGGCCTGGGCGTCACCGCCAGCGACGGCCAGGACAGCCAGAGCCGCAGCCTGGGCCGGGAGAACTTCGGCCAGCAAGGCGGCTTTGAAGTGGTCGAGCGCTGCGGCCTGCTCGGCGCGGCCCGCCGGGTGGCCGACGAGGCGCTGCAATTGCTGCTGGCGCCGAACACCCCGGCCGGTCAGCGTGATCTGTTGCTGATGCCCGACCAGATGATGCTGCAGATCCACGAATCCATCGGCCACCCGCTGGAGCTGGACCGCATTCTCGGCGATGAGCGCAACTACGCCGGCACCAGCTTCGTCAAAGCCGGCGACTTCGGCCACCTGCAATACGGCTCGAAACTGCTCAACGTGACCTTCGACCCGACAATCCACGAGGAGCTGGCCAGCTACAGCTTCGATGACGACGGAACTCCGGCCAGCAAGCAGTTCCTGATCCGTGATGGCCTGCTGGTGCGCCCCCTGGGTGGCGCCCTGTCGCAACTGCGCTCGGGCCTGGACGGCGTGGCCAACAGCCGCGCCTGCGGCTGGAACCGCGCGCCGATCGACCGCATGGCCAACCTCAACATCGAGCCGGGCGAGCAGACGCTGGCGCAACTGATCGCCGGCATCGAGCACGGCATCCTGATGCGCACCAACCGCTCCTGGTCCATCGATGATGCGCGCAACAAGTTCCAGTTCGGTTGTGAGTGGGGCCAACTGATCGAGAATGGCGAACTCAAGGGCGTGGTGAAGAACCCGAACTATCGCGGCATCTCCGCCGATTTCTGGCGCAACCTCTCGGCGGTGGGTGATCGCAGCACCTTCCAGGTACTCGGCACGCCCAACTGCGGCAAAGGCGAGCCCAACCAGGTGGTGCGGGTCGGCCATGCCTCGCCGGCCTGCGTGTTCCGCCAGATCGACGTATTCGGAGGGGACGCCTGATGAGCACCGTCTACCAGCAACGTTTCGAAAGCTTGCTCGATAGCCTGAACGCCGCCGTTCAGCCCGGCGAGCAGTTCACCCTGGGCTACAGCGCCGAGCACTCGCAGTTCGTGCGTTTCAACCACGCCAAGGTGCGCCAGGCCGGGCTGGTCAGCCAGGCCAGCGTGCAGTTGCGGCTGGTCCGCGACGGGCGCCAGGCCGAGCAACAGATCACCCTGGGCGACGATTCAGAGCTGGACCGCCAGCGCCTGCACGATGCCCTGGCGCAACTGCGCCAGACCCTGCCGCTGCTGGCTGTGGATCCCTACCTGAACCTCGACGACAGCGCCTGGCACAGCCATAGCCTGCAGGAGCAGCCACTGCCAGAGCTGGACAAGGTGCTGGCCTTGGTCGAGCGTGGAGCCGGCGACCTGGACCTGGTCGGCATCTATGCCGCCGGCCCCATCTGCCGCGGCTTCGCCAGCTCGTTCGGCGCCTTTGGCTGGCACCAGGCCAACAGTTTCAACTTTGACTGGAGCCTGTTCCACGCCAACGGCCAAGCCGTCAAAGCCAACTACGCAGGGCAGGCCTGGAGCGGCGAAACCTTTGCCGCACGCCTGTGTCAGGCTCGCGAACAGTTGGCGCACCTGGGGCGCCCGGCCGTCACCCTCAAGCCGGGCAGCTACCGCGCCTACCTGGCGCCGGCGGCGATGGACGAGATCGCCGGCATGCTGTGCTGGGGAGGCTTCGCGGCACAAGCCCTGGCCACTGGCAACAGCCCGTTGCAGCGCCTGTACAACGGCGACGCGCAGTTGAGCCCACTGGTGAGCTTCAGCGAACAGGTCAGCGGCTCGCTGAGTCCGGCCTTCTCCGACGAGGGCTCGCCGCGCCGAGACCTGCTGCTGATCGGTGAAGGGCGGGCGCTGGAGCGACTGGTGAGTGCGCGCAGCGCCGTCGAATTCGGCCAGCAGGCCAATGGCGCCGACAGCTACGAGTCGCCCTGCGCGCTGAGCCTGGCGCCGGGCAACCTGCCCGGCGAGCAGATTCTCGAACGTCTGGGCACCGGCCTTTACATCAGCAACCTCTGGTATCTGAACTACTCGGACCTGCCGGCGGCGCGCATGACCGGGCTGACCCGCTTCGCCACCTTCTGGGTGGAGAACGGGCAGATCCAGGGCCCGGTGAGCACCATGCGCTTCGACGACAGCCTGTACAACCTGCTGGGCAACCAGCTGGAGGACCTGACCCAGGAGCGCGAGATGATCCTGTCGACCAGCACCTACGGGCAGCGCAGCACCGGGTCGAGTCATCTGCCCGGGGCGTTGGTCAAAGGCCTGACCCTGACATTGTGATCGACAGGACTGGCCTCATCGCTGGCAAGCCAGTTCCCACAGTGGCCGGCATGCACTGCCCCTGTGGGAGCCGGCTTGCCGGCGATGAGGCCAGCACCGGCAACACAGGACATTGAGGTAACCCATGCCCGACCGTGCCCCGCTGGACCCCGTCACCGCCCGCTGGATCCCCTGGGTGGTGGCCATCGCCTTCTTCATGCAATCGCTCGACGGCACCATCCTCAACACCGCGTTGCCGGCCATGGCCCGGTCGCTTGCCGAGGACCCGCTGCGCATGCAGGGGGTGATCATCGCCTATATGCTCACCGTGGCCTTGCTGATCCCGGCCTCGGGCTGGATCGCCGACCGCTTCGGCACCAAGCGCATCTTCTTCAGCGCCATCCTGCTGTTCAGCTTCGGCTCGCTGTTGTGCGCCATGGCCAACAGCCTCGGCTTCCTGATCTTCGCCCGGGTGGTGCAAGGCCTGGGCGGCGCACTGATGCTGCCCGTGGGAAGGCTGGTGGTGTTGCGGGCCTACCCGCGCAGCGAACTGGTGCGGATCATGAGCTTCATCACCATCCCCGGCCTGCTCGGGCCACTGCTCGGCCCGACCGTGGGCGGCTGGCTGGTGGAAATCCTCAGCTGGCACTGGATCTTCCTGCTCAACCTGCCGGTGGGCGCCGTGGGTTGCTATGCGGTGTGGAGGTTCATCCCCGACCTGCGCGGCGCCGAGCGCACCACCTTCGACGGGCCGGGTTTCCTGTTGTTTGGCGCGGCGATGGTACTGATCACCATCGCCATGGAAGGCCTGGGCGAACTGCACCTGCCGCACCTGCGGGTAATGTTGTTGCTGTTCGCCGGCATGGCCTGCCTGGCCGCCTACTGGCTGCGCGCCGGGCGCGACCCGGAGCCGCTGTTCTCGCCGTCACTATTCCGCGTACGCACTTTCGCCATCGGCATCCTCGGCAACCTGTTCGCCCGCCTGGGCAGCGGCGCCCTGCCCTTCCTGGTGCCGTTGCTGCTGCAAGTGGCGCTGGGTTATTCACCGGCCCAGGCCGGCATGAGCATGATTCCACTGGCGGCGGCGGCGATGCTCGCCAAGTCGGTCGCCCGGCCGCTGATCGAGCGCCTCGGCTACCGCATCGTGCTCACCGGCAACACCCTGCTGCTGGGCCTGCTGCTGGCCAGCCTGGGGCTGGTCGACGAACAGACGCCGTATGCGGTGCTGCTGGCGCAGCTGGCGATGCTGGGGGCGGTGAACTCCATGCAGTTCACGGCGATGAACACCGTGACCCTGATCGACCTCGACGACGCCAGCGCCAGCAGCGGCAACAGCCTGCTGTCGGTGGTCGCGCAACTGTCGCTGAGCCTGGGCGTGGCCTGCGCCGGCGCGCTGCTCGGTGGTTTCACCGCGGCCGGTAGCGCCGAAGGCGTGGAAAGCACCCTGGGGGCGTTCCAGCTGACCTTCGTCACCATCGGCGTGATGGCCATGCTGGCGGCGGCGATCTTCCTGCAACTGGCGCCGACAGACGGAAGGCGCGCCCGTCGTCCGGAAGAGCACGTGGAGTCGTAGGGCGAATGGCTTCGAGGCTGGTAGACTGTGCGACATTTTTCGCTTCGCACCGCAGGCCCGCCTCGTGACCGTTGAAACCACCGCCTTTGCCACCCTCCCGCTGTCCGCTGCCATGCTGGCCAACCTGGACGCCCTGGGCTATGCCTCGATGACCCCGATCCAGGCCCAGAGCCTGCCGGTGATCCTCAAGGGCCAGGACCTGATCGCCCAGGCCAAGACCGGCAGCGGCAAGACCGCCGCCTTCGGCATCGGCCTGCTCAACCCGATCAACCCGCGCTACTTCGGCTGCCAGGCCCTGGTGCTGTGCCCGACCCGCGAGCTGGCCGACCAGGTGGCCAAGGAGCTGCGCCGCCTGGCCCGCGCCGAGGACAACATCAAGATCCTCACCCTGTGCGGCGGCGTCTCGTTGGGCCCGCAGATCGCCTCGCTGGAACACGGCGCGCACATCATCGTCGGCACCCCGGGGCGCATCCAGCAGCACCTGGACAAGGGCACACTGGTCCTCGACGGGCTCAACACCCTGGTGCTCGACGAAGCTGACCGCATGCTCGACATGGGCTTCTTCGACGCCATCGCCAGCATCATCGGCAAGACCCCGTCACGCCGACAAACCCTGCTGTTCTCGGCCACCTACCCGGCCGGTATCGAGCAGTTGGCCAAAGCCTTCATGCGCCAGCCGCAACAGGTCAAGGTCGAAGCGCTGCACAGCGACAACCAGATTGAACAGCGCTTCATCGAGATCGACGCGCAGCAGCGCCTGGACGCCGTGACCCGCGTCCTCGGCCACTACCGCCCACAGTCCTGCGTGGCGTTCTGCTTCACCAAGCAGCAGTGCGAGGACGTGGTTGCCCACCTCACCGCCAAGGGCATCGTCGCCCAGGCCCTGCACGGCGACCTGGAGCAACGTGACCGCGACCAGGTGCTGACGATGTTCGCCAACCGCAGCAGCTCAGTGCTGGTGGCCACCGACGTGGCCGCCCGCGGCCTGGACATCGATGGCCTGGACATGGTCATCAACGTCGAACTGGCGCGTGATGCCGAGATCCACGTGCACCGCGTTGGCCGTACCGGTCGCGCCGGCGAGAAAGGCGTGGCGGTCAGCCTGGTGGCGCCGGCCGAGGGCCATCGCGCCCAGGCCATCGAAGACCTGCAGAAGCAGCCGCTGCGCTGGGAACAGCTGGACAGCCTCAAAAGCAAAGGCGGCGAGCCGCTGCTGCCACCGATGACCACCCTGTGCATCGCCGCCGGGCGCAAGGACAAGCTGCGCCCGGGCGATATCCTCGGCGCGCTGACCGGCGATGCCGGGTTGCCAGGCAAGCAGGTGGGCAAGATTGCCATCTTCGACTTCGTGGCGTTCGTGGCCGTGGAGCGGGCAGTGGCCAAGCAGGCCATGCAGCGCCTGAACAGCGGCAAGATCAAAGGTCGCGCCCTGAAAGTCCGTATCGTCTGAAGTCTTTTTGGGGCTGCTGCGCAGCCCATCGCCGGCAAGCCGGCTCCCACAGGGTTTGGTGTTATCCCTGTGGGAGCCGGCTTGCCGGCAATGGGCCGCGCAGCGGCCCCGGCTATTGAAGAGGTAACACCGTGCACTCCACCGACGTGATCATCCTCGGCGCCGGCGCCGCCGGCCTGATGTGCGCCCTGCTCAGCGCCCAGCGCGGGCGCCGGGTGCTGGTGCTCGACCACGCCAACAAACCGGGCAAGAAGATCCTCATGTCCGGCGGCGGGCGCTGCAACTTCACCAACATGTACACCGAGCCGGCCAACTTCCTCTCGCACAACCCGCACTTCTGCAAGTCGGCATTGGCCCGCTACACCCAGTGGGACTTCATCGAGCTGGTGTGCAAGCACGGCGTGCCGTACCACGAGAAGAAACTCGGCCAGCTGTTCTGCGACAACAAGTCCAGCGACATCCTCGACATGCTCCTGGCCGAGTGCGACCAGGCCGGCGCCGAGCTGCGCATGAACACCAGCATCGACAAGATCGAAAAGACCGAGGCCGGCTACACCCTGCAGACCAGCGCCGGCCCATTCGCCTGCCAGTCGCTGGTGATCGCCACCGGTGGCCTGTCGATCCCGACGCTCGGCGCCAGCGGTTTCGGCTATCAGGTCGCCCGCCAGTTCGGCCACGAACTGCTGCCGACCCGAGCCGGCCTGGTACCGTTCACCATCACCGAGCCCCAGCTCAAGGCACTGTGCACCGAGCTGTCCGGCACCTCGCTGGACTGCATCGCCAGCTGCAATGGCACCAGCTTTCGCGAGAACCTGCTGTTTACCCACCGTGGCCTGAGCGGGCCGGCGATCCTGCAGATCTCATCGTTCTGGGAAGCCGGCGACACCGTCGAAATCAACCTGCTACCTGATCGCGACGCCCTGGAATGGCTGCAAGGCCAACAAGCCGAGCGTCCCAATAGCGAGCTGAAGACCGTGCTGGGCGAGGTGTTCACTCGCAAGCTGGCCAACTTGCTGGCCGAGCAGTGGTTCGAGTCCAAGCCACTGAAGCAATACACCCCTGCGCAGCTGGCGCAAGTCGCCGAAAAATTGGCGGCCTGGCAGGTGGCTCCGGCGGGGACCGAAGGCTATCGCACCGCGGAAGTGACCCTGGGCGGGGTGGATACCCGCGAAGTGTCTTCGAAAACCATGGAATCGCTGAAGAGCCCTGGGCTGTACTTCATCGGCGAAGTGCTGGATGTCAGCGGGCACCTCGGTGGTTTCAACTTCCAGTGGGCCTGGGCTTCGGCCAACGCGGCGGCGCAGTTCGTGTAGAGTAGAATCCATTCAGCAGCACGGAACGCTTCTTGCTGGTTTGTGCTGTGAAGGGTGCGAAACCATCGCGGGGCAAGCCCGCTCTCACGTCAGAACGGTGGGGGCGGGCTTGCCCTGCGATGAGGCCCCAGAGATTCTTTTTCGAATACTGCCCAGCAGGCCATCATGTCATCGAGCTCGTTCCGCCATTCATTGCGTCGCCTGTGGGGCCAAGACAAGTTCAGCTATGCCATCCGCGTGACCATCGCCCTCACCGGCAGCATGGCCTGGTGCTGGTACCAGAACGAGATGAGCCTGCTCATCCCGCTGTTCCTCGGCATCATCGCCAGCGCCCTGGCCGAGACCGACGATGGCTGGCAGGGCCGCCTCAGTGCCCTGCTGGTCACCCTGGGCTGTTTCGCCATTGCCGCGCTGTCGGTCGAGCTGTTGTTCCCCTACCCCTGGGTCTTTGCAATCGCCCTGGCCCTGGCGGCGTTCTCCCTGACCATGCTCGGGGCCCTGGGCGAACGCTATGGGGCGATCGCCTCGGCCACGCTGATCCTGTCGGTCTACACCATGATCGGTGTCGACCAGCGCGGCGGAGAGGTCAGCGATTTCTGGCACGAGCCGTTGCTGCTGGTGACGGGGGCGGCCTGGTACGGACTGCTGTCGGTGTTGTGGCAGGCGCTGTTTTCCAACCAGCCGGTGCAACAGAGCCTGGCCAGGCTGTTCTACGAGCTGGGCAGCTACCTCAAGCTCAAGGCCAGCCTGTTCGAGCCGGTCCGCACCCTCGATGTCGAGGCCACGCGCCTGGAGCTGGCCAAGCAGAATGGCAAGGTAGTGGCCGCACTCAACGCCGCCAAGGAGATCATCCTGCACCGGGTCGGCAACAGCCAGCCCAACTCCAAGGTCAGCCGCTACCTCAAGCTGTACTTCCTGGCCCAGGACATCCATGAGCGGGTCAGCGCCTCGCACTATCCGTACAACGGCCTGACCGAGGCGTTCTTCCACAGCGACGTGATGTTCCGCTGCCAGCGCCTGCTGCGCAAGCAGGGCTCGTCCTGCCAGGAGCTGGCGCGCTCGATCCGCCTGCGCCAGCCGTTCGTGCTGGCCAGCGGCTACCCCGAGGCACTGGAAGACCTCAATGCCTCGCTGGAGCACCTGCGCACCCAGAACAACCCGGCCTGGCGCAGCCTGCTGCGCTCGCTGCGGGCGCTGGCCGCCAACCTGGCCACGCTGGACCGGCTGCTCAGCGCCGCCAGCAACCCGGACAGCCTGGCCGATGCCAGCGACAGCAGCCTGCTCGACCGCTCGCCACGCAACTTCAAGGATGTGTGGAAACGCCTGCGCACCCAGCTGACACCCACCTCGTTGCTGTTCCGCCACGCCCTGCGCCTGTCGCTGGCGTTGTCGGTGGGCTATGGCATGGTTCACCTGATCCACCCGACCCAGGGCTATTGGATCATCCTAACCACGTTGTTCGTCTGCCAGCCCAACTATGGCGCGACCCGGCGCAAACTGGTGCAACGGATCATCGGCACCGCCATCGGCCTGACCGTGGGCTGGGCGCTGTTCGACCTGTTCCCCAACCCGATCGTCCAATCGCTGTTCGCGGTGGTCGCAGGGGTGGTGTTCTTCGTCAACCGCACCACCCGCTACACCCTGGCCACGGCGGCGATCACCCTGATGGTGCTGTTCTGCTTCAACCAGATCGGCGATGGCTACGGGCTGTTCCTGCCACGCCTGTTCGATACCCTGGTCGGCAGCCTGATCGCCATCCTCGCGGTGTTCCTGTTCCTGCCCGACTGGCAGGGACGGCGCTTGAACAAGGTGCTGGCCAACACCCTCGCCTGCGCCAGCGAATACCTGCGCCAGATCATGCAGCAATACGCCCATGGCAAACGTGACGACCTGGCCTACCGCCTGGCCCGGCGCAATGCGCACAATGCCGACGCGGCGCTGTCGACCACCCTGGCCAACATGCTCATGGAGCCAGGACATTTCCGTAAGGAGGCCGACGTCGGCTTCCGCTTCCTGGTGTTGTCACATACCTTGCTGAGCTACCTCTCGGGGCTGGGCGCGCACCGCGACACTGCGCTGCCGGCCGAAGTCCACGAGCAGTTGATCGATGGTGCCGGGCGGAGCCTGGCCAGCAGCCTGGACGAGATCGCCAATGGCCTGGCGGCACGCTTGCCGGTGGCGATCCACAGCGACGCCGAGGAGGCGCTGGCCAACGCGCTGGAGCAGATGCCCGAGGAGCTGGACGAGCATCAGCGCCTGGTGCAGACGCAATTGGCGCTGATCTGCCGGCAGTTGGGGCCGTTGCGGACCTTGGCCGGGCATCTGATCAAGGAAGGTCAACCCGCCTGATTGCCCGCTCCCACACCAAGAGCGGGCTCAGAAACCATGCTGGCGCATCAGGCGGGCGTAACTGCCGTCGGCCTTCATGGTGGCGATGGCCTTTTCGAAACGCGCCACGATCTTCTTGTGCTCCGGGTGCTTGAGGCTTACCAGGATGTGCAGGCTGTTCTCACCCAGCGGCGGGTCGACGAAGGCCACGCCCTCGCGCACCGGCTGCGGCTCGCGCTGCAGGTTGTAGCGCGCCACGTATTCATCCTCCACCGCCAGGTTCACCCGCCCGGCCGCCAGCATGCGCACCGCCGATGAAAAGTTGCGCACCAGCACCTTGTTCAGGCGTTCGTCGCTGTCGAATTCGGGGGAATAGGCGTAGTCGCGCACCACGGCAATGGTGTAAGGGTACAGGTCAGCCTGGCGGGCATAGGCAAAAGCCTCGCCTTCACGCTTGAGCAGGCGGATACGGTTGACCAGGTAGGTCGCGGAGAACTGGCCGATCAGGGTGCGCTCCTGGTTGTACCAGGCATTGATCAGTACATCGTAGCGTCCCTCGCCCACGCCCATCAGCGCCCTGGCCCAGGGCACCTCCTCGAACTCGGTGGCGTAGCCGGCACGGGTCAGCGCCGTGGTGACGATACTGGTGGCCAGGCCGCCACCGGGCATGCTGGTGTCGGTAAAGGGCGGCCAGCTGTCGGCCACCAGCCGCAGCTTGCCATGGGCCAGGGCAGGCCCCGCACACAACAGCCCGAGTAAACCAAGAACGCAAAGCAGTGGCCGCATGCTCAAGTCCTTTCGCAATTGGTAACCCACGCGGAAACGGCGATCTTAACTACTACTGCCCTGGCAGCCTACACAAGGCTGATCGTTGTGGCACGCGACAATACTGTCAAATTGCCTCTATTTTGGCCGGTCTGTGGACAATTTCATCGTTCAGCCGCGCAGGCGTTCGAAGACCCACTGGGCAATCTGCGCATCCTGAACCGCGACACCGGTCAGGTCGGCGAGGGTGACCTCGTGCTGATCCTGACGCCCCGCTTCCTGACCAGCCAGCACCGCGCCCAGCTCCAGCAAGCGGGAAGGTTCGAGCGACCCCGCCTTGAGCGCGTGGGAAACCTCGCCATAGGCTCCGCACTGAGCCTGCGAATCGACGATGATTCGCGACATCGAGGCGACCAGCGCCGCATCCAGCTCCTGCTTGCCGACGCAGTCCGCGCCGACCGCCGTGATATGGGTTCCGGGACGAACCCACTCGCGCCTGAGCAACGGCTCACGCGACGGCGTGGTGGTGACGATCAGGTTGGCCGCCTGCGCGACAGCCTGCGGCTGCTGGACCGTCTGCACGCTGAAGCCCAACGCCCGGGCATGCTCACGGTAGTCCGACAAGCCTTGCTCACTGCGACCCCAGACAACCACCTGGCGACAGCCCGTCAACGCCATCAGGCATTCAAGTTGCAGACGGGCCTGCAGTCCGGTGCCAAGCACGCCGATGGCCTCCACCTCGCGAGGCGCCAGCAGGCGGGCGACAATGCGCCCGGCCAGGGCGGTGCGCACGGCAGTCAGCCATCCCTGGTCGGCCAGCCAGGCCAGCGGTTCACCGGTACGGGCCGACAACACCAGCATCAAGCCGTCATTGCTGGGCAGGCCCTTGCCCGGATTGTCGTAGAAACCACTGGAGACCTTAACCACGAAGGTTTCGCCGCCTTCGAGATAAGCCGACTTGATACAGCAATCGCCATTGGCCTGGCGGAACTGGAAGTTCTGCACCGGTGGAGCCTGCACCTGACCCGCACTGTAGGCCCTGAAACCGTCCACCAGCCGCCGCTCGATCGCGTCGAGGTCGAGGCAGGCCTTGATCGCCTGCAGGTCGTGGATCTTCATGCGAGGGCCTCCAGGTATTTCTCCAGCTGGATGTTGCGCCCACACAACACCACCGCCACTTTCTTGCCCTGGTATTGCCCGGCCAGCTGCTTCATGCCGGCCAGCGCGACGGCGGCGGCGCCTTCGATGATCCAGTGCTCGCAGGCGGCAGCGTCGCGCATGGCTTGCCTGATCTCGTCCTCGCTGACCAGCACGGTTCGCGTCAGCAGGCGCTGGCAGAGGGGCAAGGTGACCGTGTCCGCCTCCACGCCGCCGGCAGTGCCGTCGGACAGGGTGGGTAACTCGTCCATCTCTATGACCTGGCCTTGTTCGATGGAGCGTTGCAAGGTCGGCGCATTGACCGGCCAGCAGCCGATGATTTCCACCGATGGCGCCAGCTTGTACAGTGCGGTGGCGATCCCGGACACCATCCCGCCGCCGCCCACGGCGACGAACACCGCATCCAGGTCCGGCGCCTGCTCGAGCAGTTCCATGCCGATGGTCCCCTGCCCGGCGATGACCTCCAGGTCGTTGTAGGGCGAGACGAACGGCTTGTGTTGGCGCAACGCCGCCTCGCGGGCCAGTTGCTCCGCCCCCAGCGAATCGACCTCCAGAACCTGCACCTGCGCCCTCAGCAGACGCATCGCCTCGATCTTGGCAGGCGAGGCCTCAGCGCTGATATACACTGTCACCGGCACGTCCAGCAGCTGACCGGCCAGGGCAAGCCCTTGCCCATGATTGCCCGGAGGAAGCAGCGATAACCCCCCTGCTCCGTTGCGCCTCGCCCAGCAGGCGCAGCTTGTTGCTGGCACCGCGGAACTTGAACGATCCGGTCAGCTGGAGGTGTTCGCACTTGAGATGGACGTCGCAGCCAGTCATGGCCGAGAGCGCCAGGCTGCGCGCCAGTGGGGTCACCGGTACCAACGGGCGCAGGGCCTGATGAGCCTGGAGAATGGATTGGTACAGCTGCTCGAGCGCCAGATCGTCGATAGGCATGGGGCGGAATCTCCTCGGGAAGCGACAGGCAGGCGCCGGCGCGCAATGGAATAAAAATCCACCGTAGAATATTTTTCCACCAAGTACAAGCCTGGAAACTATGCCTCCCGCGCGAGTTTCACATACTTGTAGACCGTAGCCCTGCCCATGCCGAGGATATTGGCCACGTAGTCGTACGTACTGCCGCCGCGGAAGGCGCCTTCCCCGTGCAGGGCCTCGACCAACTCGCGTTTCTGCTCCCGACTGAGCCCGTCGAGGCTCAAGCCATGCTGCCTGAGCCAGGCATGCAGGAAGGTATTGATGCGCTCCTGCCAGTCATCACGGAACAGCACATCTGGCTGGGGCAGCAAGCGGCTGGCCTGGAAGAACAGGTCAAGTGCCTGCTTGGCCTGCTCCAGCACCGAGATGTTGAAGTTGATGCACAGCAGCGCCTCGGGTGCCCCGGCCTCATCGACCATGACACTGCTGATCGAACGCACTTTCTGACCGTTCCAGTTGAGTTTCTCGTAGGGCCCCAGCGGCGTCGTGACGCCGAGCTCGCCCGGCAGGTCCTCCAGCGCCGAGTCGTCGCCCAACTGCCGCCTGGAAATATTGTTGGCGATATGCACGACTGTCTGGTTGCGTAGATCGTGGACCACCACTTCGGCATGGGGGAACAACAGGGTCGCGACACCATCGGCCATGGCGGCGTAATTGCTGAAACGAGCGTCGATGGCCTTGGAAGACATACGGAACATCCTGAAAGAAAGGTGTGGCGTAGAGAGAGGGGTGAAGCTCAGGGATACCCCAGCACATCGCGAATCTGGCGCAGGTGCTGGATTATCCACTGCTTGTCGATCGCCCCCCAGTCACGGATACGGTAGTGCCCGGCATGGTTGCGCGCACCGAGTTGCTGCTCGAACTCGCAGACGATGTCCAGGTCGGCCAGGGCGGCGATGGTGTCCTGGGCGGTACGCCGGGGCATGCCGGTGGCCTCAATCAACGCCGGCACACTGGTGGCGGTCTGGCTGTCGATCAGCCAGGCCACGTAAAGGCGGCGGTAGAAGCTGCTGCGGGTCTTGCTCACGTCCGTGGTCATGGGGTGCTTGTCCCTCAGGTGTTGCCCGGCAGTTCCCGATAGGTCAGGTAGACGCGCAGGTCGAATTCAAGTTGATGGTAATCCGGCTCCATGTGCTGACAGAGCTGGTAGAACGCCTTGTTGTGATCGCGCTCCCTCAGGTGCGCCAGCTCATGCACCACGATCATGCGCAGGAACTGCGGCGCTGCCTCGCGGAACAACGAGGCGACGCGGATCTCCTTCTTCGCCTTGAGCTTGCCGCCCTGCACCCGCGATACCGCCGTGTTCAGGCCCAATGCACGGTGGGTGAGGTCCAGGCGGTTGTCGAACAGGACCTTGTCCAGCGGCGGCGCGCTGCGCAGGTACTGCTGCTTGATCTCCTGGGCATAGCCGTACAGGGCCTTGTCGCTCTGCACGTCATGGCGTTCGGGGTAGCGCTGGCGCAGGTAGTCGCCCAGACGATCGCTGGCGATCATCTGGCGCACCTGTTCCTGCAGGTGCGGCGGGTAGGCTTGCAGGTAACGTAGGGCGGTCATGGCAGACGTTCGGAACGAGAAGACGCGAGTTTAGCCAATCACGACGCCCATGGGAAAAACGCTGGGAAATCGCCAGCGGCGTCGGCGGTGAGCGGCCGGGCCACCAGGAACCCCTGCACGTAGGCGCAACCGGCGCCCTTGAGCCATTCGGCCTGGGCCCGGGTCTCGACGCCCTCGGCGATTACCGTGATGTCATAGGCCGCGCACAGGTCGATGACGCTGCGCACCAAGGCGATATCCACCGCCGAGTCCGGCAACCGCGCGACCAGGTGGCGGTCGAGCTTGAGCGTGTCGATAGGCAGGTCGCGCAGCATGCGCAGCGAGCAGTCGCCAGCGCCGAAATCGTCGAGCGCCACGCGAATGCCCAGCTCCCGCAGGCGGTGCACCTGCTTCACCGCCGCGTCGATGTTGTACATCAGCGAGGTTTCGGCAACCTCCACCTCCAATTGGGCGGGTTGCAGTTGATGCTTGTCGATCACCTGGGCCAGTTCATCGACCAACCCGGGCATGGTGAACTGGGCGCGGCTCAGGCTGATGCCCAGCACCAACTGCGAACCAAAGCGATCGCTCCAGGCATTGCGTTGCGCGGCGCCCTTGCGATAGATCCAGCTGGCCAGGCGGTTGATCAGGCGAGCTTCTTCCAGCAACGGAATGAACAGCCCCGGCGGCACGTCGCCGACGCTCGGGTGCTGCCAGCGCAACAACGCCTCGAAGCCGCGCAGCCGGCCATCGGCGAATGCCACCTGGGGTTGGTAGACCAAGCTGAAATCATTTTGCTCGATGGCCGTGCGCACGCTGTCCTCAAGCATCAGCCGTGAGCGAGCGCGGCCATTGAGTTCCTGGTCGTAGAAGCGGTATTGCTGGCGACCAGCCTGCTTGGCCGCGTACATCGCCGCATCGGCCGCGCGCAACAGGCCCTCCACGTTGGCGCCGCAGTCGGGGTAGGTGGCGATGCCGATGCTCACCCCCAGGTTGACCTCGAGCCCATCCACCTGCTGGAAGCTCGACATGCGCTCCAACAGCTTTTCAGCATAGCGGCCGGCCTGTTCGGGATACGGCAGGCCGTCGAACAGCGCGGTGAACTCGTCGCCGCCCATACGCGCCAGCAGCGCCTCGCTGCCCAGGCACTCTTTGAGCTGGTCGGCCACCCAGCGCAGGACCTTGTCGCCGGCCTCATGGCCGAGCAGGTCGTTGATCCGCTTGAAGCCGTCCAGGTCCATGTACATCAGGGCCTTGGCCTTGTCCGAACGCTCGTTGCGCAGCAACGCGCTTTCGGCGGTCTGGTAGAAGCCACGACGGTTGAGCAGCCCGGTCAGCGGGTCGGTCACCGCCTGGTACTCCAATTGCTGGTGCAGGCTGCGCACCACCGACATGTCCAGCACCGTCACCACCATGGCCTTCTGTTCGGCGGGCAGCGGCGCGCATGACAATGCCACCGGCACCAGCTGGCCACCGAGGGTGCGCAGCTGGGCATCATGCACACGGAAGATCTGCCGCCGCAGATAGGCCTGGTAGAAGTCCGACTCGTGCCACAGGTTGGCGCAGGGGAGCTGGATCAGGTCCAGCATGTGCGCGCCTTGCAGTTTGTCCACCGGCGCATCGAGCAGGCGTGAGATGGCCGGGTTGGCGAAGCCGATGCAACCCGTTTCGTCCACCACCAGGATGCCCTCTGCGGCATTTTCCAGGATCGAGGCGTTGAATGCCCGCGCTGACTCCAGTTCACGGGTCAGCCGCTGCAGCATGCGCCTGTTGCGCTGCTGCTCCAGCAGGGCCTGGACCTTGGGCTTGAGGATCTGCGGGTCGAACGGTTTGAACAGGTAGTCCACAGCGCCACTGGCATAACCCTTGAGTACGGCGGCGTCGGACTGCTCGTTGGCGGTCAGGAAAATGATCGGGGTCAAACGCGTGCGTTGGCTGCCGCGCATCAGGCGGGCAACCTCGAAACCGTCCATTTCAGGCATCTGCACGTCGAGCAGGACCAGATCGACCTCGTGCTCGAGCAAGGTGCTCAGGGCTTCCATCCCTGAACTGGCGGTCAATACCTGCCAATCCTGGCGGGACAGCAAGGCCCGCATGCTGATGAGGTTCTCCGGATAGTCGTCTACGACCAACAGAACCGAACTGCTTTCCGGTGTTTGAGAATAAGCGCCATCCATGTTGCTTCTCTTGGTAAGTCCAACTGCGACTTGTTATTGGATCCGATTGTTACTCTAGTCTCGGCCTCCGAAGACGCAATGCAGGTGGATGGCTATAAGCCACTGGAGTTGATGTTAGCCGACTAACGGTATCAGTGCCGGACAGGCGACGCGCGGCCCAGGCCTGAGCGCTCCGCACCAAGCCGCAGGCACAAAAAAGCCCGCATCGCTGCGGGCTCTTTCGTTGAACGGTGCCGGATCAGTTGATCTTGGCCGCCAGTTCACCTTTGGCATAGCGCTGGAACATGCCTTCCAGGGAGATCGGCTTGATCTTCGAGGCGTTGCCGGCGGTGCCGAAGGCTTCGTAACGGGCGATGCACACGTCACGCATGGCCTTGACGGTTTCACCGAAGAACTTGCGCGGGTCGAACTCGCTCGGGTTCTGCGCCATCAGGCGGCGCATGGCGCCAGTGGAGGCCAGGCGCAGGTCGGTGTCGATGTTGACCTTGCGGACACCGTACTTGATGCCTTCGACGATCTCTTCGACCGGCACGCCGTAGGTTTCCTTGATGTCGCCACCGTACTGGTTGATGATCGCCAGCCACTCTTGCGGCACCGAGGACGAGCCGTGCATCACCAGGTGGGTGTTGGGGATGCGCTTGTGGATTTCCTTGATACGGTCGATCGCCAGCACGTCGCCGGTAGGTGGCTTGGTGAACTTGTAGGCGCCGTGGCTGGTACCGATGGCGATGGCCAGGGCGTCCACCTGGGTCTTCTTGACGAAGTCGGCCGCTTCTTCCGGGTCGGTCAGCATCTGGCTGTGATCCAGCACGCCTTCGGCGCCGATACCATCCTCTTCACCGGCCATCCCGGTTTCCAGCGAACCCAGGCAGCCTAGCTCGCCTTCCACCGAAACACCACAGGCGTGCGCCATGGCGACGGTCTGCTGGGTGACACGGACGTTGTACTCGTAGTCAGTCGGGGTCTTGCCGTCTTCACCCAGCGAGCCGTCCATCATCACCTCCGAGCTGAAGCCCAGCTGGATGGAGCGCTGGCACACGTCGGGGCTGGTGCCGTGGTCCTGGTGCATGCACACCGGAATGTGCGGGAACTCTTCGATGGCCGCCAGGATCAGGTGGCGCAGGAACGGCGCACCGGCATATTTGCGAGCGCCAGCGGAAGCCTGGACGATGACCGGAGAGTCGGTCTTGTCGGCGGCTTCCATGATCGCGCGCATCTGCTCGAGGTTGTTGACGTTGAAAGCCGGAACGCCGTAGCCGAACTCGGCGGCGTGGTCCAGCATCTGGCGCATGCTAATGAGTGCCATTGTGTATCTCTCTCCCGACAAGCGTCGTTTGTTTCGTGCAAGCCTGCCGCAGGGGCGGTTGCTGTTCAAGTAGTGTGGGCCACCTGCGCGGCCCGGCCAGTCACGGTGCCTTGCAGCCCCGCCCAATCAGATCGTTGGTCGCCACCCAGTACACCAGGCCTTCTTCACCTTTGGTGTGGAAGGCCAGCATGCCATCGCTGTACAGCGCACCGGAGGCGCCCGGCTCGGCCTTGAGCCGGTAGACCTGGTCGCCGCCACCCAGGCGCACATCGACCGCGTCCTGTTGTGCATCGGCGAAGCGCCACAGCACCTCGGCCTGGCTGTCGCAGACCCAGCGGGTCCAGTTGTCCGCCGGGGCGGGTTGAGCGGGTTGCAGCAACGAACAGCCTGCCAGGGTCGCCAGGGCCAACATGGCCAGAAGCGCTTTCATTCAATTACTCCGCCAGGGGCCGCAATGCGGCCCCAATGTCCAAGACCACGAAAACCGCCCCAGGTTGCCTGCCATCCGATCAAGGGCAGCCCGGCGCCTTGCGCTGGTGTTCGTCGTCGTATTTTTCCAGGCCGTCCGGGCCCAGGCGCTTGTTGATCACCGGTGCCGTCTCGGCCTGCCACTGGGACTGGTAGCAACCGCCCTTGGGCGGCTGCGCCGGGTCGGCCTCGCTACCCGAGTTGCTGGAGCAGGCGCCCAGCAACACGGCCACGATCATCACAGGCAATTGCTTGACCATCAGGTCGCTCCCTTTGCCAGGCGCCTTCAAAATCAGGCCTTGGCCCGTTCTTCCAGGATTGCCACGGCAGGCAGGACCTTGCCCTCTACGAACTCGAGGAACGCGCCGCCACCGGTAGAAATGTAGGAGATATCGGCGCCAACGCCATATTTGTCGATGGCTGCCAGGGTGTCACCGCCACCGGCGATGGAGAATGCGGCGCTGTCGGCGATGGCCTTGGCCAGCACCTTGGTGCCGTTGCCGAACTGGTCGAACTCGAATACACCGACCGGGCCGTTCCACAGAATGGTCTGCGACGACTTCAGCAACTCGGCGAAGTTGGCAGCGGTCTGCGGACCGATGTCGAGGATCATGTCGTCAGCCGCCACGTCGGCGATCGCTTTAACGGTAGCTTCGGCGCTTTCAGCGAATTCCTTGGCAACCACGACGTCGACCGGCAGCGGTACATTGACCTTGGCGGCGATGGCCTTGGCAGTGTCGACCAGGTCAGCCTCGTACAGCGACTTGCCGACCGGGTGACCGGCTGCGGCGAGGAAGGTGTTGGCGATGCCGCCGCCGACGATCAGCAGGTCGCAGACGCTGCTCAAGCTGTTCAGCACATCCAGTTTGGTGGAAACCTTGGAGCCGGCAACAATGGCCGCCATCGGCTTGGCCGGGGCCTTCAGGGCCTTGCCCAGGGCGTCCAGCTCGGCCGCCAGCAGCGGGCCGGCAGCGGCGACCTTGGCGAACTTGGCAACCCCATGGGTGGAGCCTTCGGCGCGGTGCGCGGTGCCGAACGCGTCCATGACGAACACGTCGCACAGGGCGGCGTACTTTTGCGCCAGCTCGTCCGCGTTCTTCTTCTCGCCCTTGTTGAAGCGCACGTTTTCGAATAGCACCAGGTCACCGGCCTGCACCTGAACGCCGTCGAGGTAATCGGCGACCAGCGGTACGTCGCGGCCCAGGGCCTTGCCCAGGTAGTCGGCAACCGGCTTGAGGCTGTTCTCGGCGGAGAACTCGCCTTCGGTCGGGCGCCCCAGGTGCGAGCAGACCATTACCGCCGCGCCCTTCTCCAGGGCCAGCTTGATGGTCGGCAGCGCTGCCAGGATACGCGCATCGCTGGCGACCACGCCGTCCTTCACGGGAACGTTGAGGTCTTCGCGGATCAGCACGCGCTTACCTTGCAGGTCGAGGTCGGTCATCTTCAACACGGTCATGAATGCAGTCCTTCAGGGCTGTTTGCTGCGGGTTGGGTGGACGACGTGCAGATAGTGTTCGGCAACGTCGAGCATACGGTTGGCGAACCCCCATTCGTTGTCGAACCAGGCCAGCAGGTTCACCAGGCGAGGGCCTGAGACACGGGTCTGGCTGGCATCGACGATGGCCGAATGCGGGTCATGGTTGAAATCACAGCTGGCGTGGGGCAGCTCGGTGTAGGCCAGCAAGCCTTTGAGCGGGCCATCCAGGGCGGCCTCGCGCAACACCCGGTTGACCTCGGCCGCGCTGGTGTCGCGGGCGGTCTGCAGGGTGATGTCCAGGCACGACACGTTGACGGTCGGCACACGTACCGCTTTGGCCTGGATTCGCCCGGCAAGTTCCGGTAGCAGGCGCTCGATACCGCGCGCCAGGCCAGTGGACACCGGGATCACCGACTGGAACGCCGAGCGCGTGCGGCGCAGGTCTTCGTGGTGATAGGCGTCGATCACCGGCTGGTCGTTCATTGCCGAGTGAATGGTGGTGATCTGTACGTACTCGATGCCAAAGGCCTGGTCCAGCACCCGCAACAGGGGCACGCCGCAGTTGGTGGTGCAGGACGCGTTCGATACCAGCAGTTCGTTGCCCGTCAGACAATCCTGGTTGATGCCGTAGACCACCGTGGCATCGACGTCGACTTCACTGGCCATCGGCTGCGAAAACAGTACCCGCGGCGCACCGGCATCGAGAAAGCGCTGGCCGTCGGCGCGGGTGTTGTAGGCGCCAGAGCACTCCAGCACCAGGTCGACATCCAGGGCCGCCCAGTCGATGCCTTCGGGGGTGGCACTGCGCAGCACTTTCACGCAGTCGCCGTTGATATGCAGACAGTCGCCGTCGACTTTCACCTCACCGGGGAAACGCCCGTGGGTGGAGTCGAAGCGCGTCAGGTATTCCAGGCTGGCCTGGTCGGCCAGGTCGTTCAGCGCGACGATCTCGAAACCGGCCTTTGCCCCTCGCTCGAACAGTGCGCGCAGGACACAGCGGCCGATGCGGCCGTAACCGTTGAGTGCAACTTTGTAGGGACGCGGGTGGGGCATTCGATACTCACGTGCAGGTGCGTTGAACGACCATCGCGGGGCAAGCCCGCTCCCACAAGGCACCGGGATGCCTTGTGGGAGCGGGCTTGCCCCGCGATCAGACGGGAGGCATGGAGCCTCCCGGGTGCATCAGTCTTCCAGCAGCTCTTCAGCGGTGCCCAGGATGTTGTCCAGGGTGAAGCCGAACTCCTCGAACAACGCGGAGGCCGGCGCCGACTCGCCGTAGGTGGTCATGCCGATGACGCGACCTTCGAGGCCGACGTACTTGTACCAGAAGTCGGCATGGGCAGCTTCGATGGCGATGCGCGCGCTGACTTCCAGTGGCAGGACCGACTGCTTGTAGGCTGCGTCCTGGGCATCGAACACGCTGGTGCTCGGCATCGACACGACGCGGACCTTGCGGCCCTCGGCGCTCAGCTTGTCGAACGCCTGGACGGCCAGGCCCACTTCGGAACCGGTGGCGATCAGGATCAGTTCGGGCTCGCCGGCGCAGTCCTTGAGCACGTAACCGCCACGGGCGATATCGGCGATCTGCTGAGCATTGCGATCCTGATGTTGCAGGTTCTGGCGCGAGAAGATCAGCGCCGAAGGGCCGTCCTTGCGCTCCAGGGCGGCTTTCCAGGACACGGCGGACTCGACCGCATCGGCCGGGCGCCAGGTGTCCAGGTTCGGCGTGCTACGCAGGCTGGTCAGTTGCTCGATCGGCTGGTGGGTCGGGCCGTCTTCGCCCAGGCCGATGGAATCATGGGTATAGACGTGGATCACGCGCTGCTTCATCAGCGCCGACATGCGCACGGCGTTGCGGGCATATTCCATGAACATCAGGAAGGTCGCGCCATAAGGCACCAGGCCGCCGTGCAGGGCGACGCCGTTCATGATGGCGGTCATGCCGAATTCGCGCACGCCGTAGAACACATAGTTGCCGCTGGCGTCATTGGCCTCGACACCCTTGCAACCTTTCCACAGGGTCAGGTTGGAGCCGGCCAGGTCCGCCGAACCACCGAGGAACTCCGGCAGCAGAGGGCCGAAGGCGTTGAGGGTGTTCTGGCTGGCCTTGCGGCTGGCGATGGTTTCGCCCTTGGCGGCGACTTCGTTGATGTAGGCCTGGGCCTTCTCGGAGAAGTCGGCCGGCAGCTCACCTGCGTCACGGCGCTTGAACTCGGCAGCCAGTTCCGGGTAAGCCTTGGCGTAGGCGTCGAAACGCTCGTTCCAGGCAGCTTCGGCCTTGGCGCCAGCGGCTTTGGCGTCCCACTCGGCATAAATGTCGGCCGGGATCTCGAACGGACCGTGGTTCCAGTTCAGTTCCTTGCGGGCCAGGGCGATTTCGTCGTTGCCCAGCGGTGCGCCGTGGCAGTCTTCCTTGCCCTGCTTGTTCGGCGAGCCGAAGCCGATGATGGTCTTGCAGCAGATCAGAGTCGGACGGTCGCTCTTGCGAGCGGTGTCGATGGCCATCTTGATCTCGTCGGCGTCGTGACCGTTGACGTTGCGGATGACCTGCCAGTTGTAGGCTTCGAAGCGCGCCGGGGTGTTGTCGGTGAACCAGCCGTGCACTTCGCCGTCGATGGAAATGCCGTTGTCGTCGTAGAAGGCGATCAGTTTGTTCAGGCCCAGGGTGCCGGCCAGCGAGGCGACTTCATGGGAAATGCCTTCCATCATGCAGCCGTCGCCGAGGAACACGTAGGTGTTGTGGTCGACGATGTTGTGGCCTTCACGGTTGAACTGGGCGCCCAGCACCTTTTCCGCCAGGGCGAAGCCCACGGCGTTGGCCAGACCCTGGCCCAGAGGGCCGGTGGTGGTCTCCACGCCAGGGGTGTAGCCGTACTCCGGGTGGCCCGGGGTGCGGCTGTGCAGCTGACGGAAGGCCTTGAGGTCGTCGATGGTGACGTCGTAGCCGGTCAGGTGCAGCAGCGAATAGATGAGCATCGAACCATGACCGTTGGACAGCACGAAGCGGTCACGGTCGGCGAAGCTGGGGTTGCTCGGGTTGTGCTTCAGGTAGTCGCGCCAAAGCACTTCGGCGATATCCGCCATACCCATGGGGGCACCTGGGTGGCCGCTGTTGGCCTTTTGCACGGCATCCATGCTGAGGGCACGAATGGCGTTGGCACGTTCACGACGGCTGGGCATCGCTGAGTCTCCTGGGGCTTGAAAGGGTGGTGAAGCGAAAAAAGACGACCATTTTCGCCCACAGGGGGGGCCGGGGGCAATGACGTATGGTCGCAGTCGGGCTTTTTTCCTGTGTTTGGCCTGCTTTTCAAGAAAAATGCGCCTGCGCAACCACCACCCATCCAGCAATATCAAAACTTTTTGATATTGCTATTGCGACCACAGCCTCCCCTGACTAGACTCCCGCCCCATGAACCTCAATGCGCCCATCACCCCGCAACACAGCGACGAGCTGGCCGCCCTGTGCAAGGCCGGCGGCGACCCGCTGCGCCTGAACGTGCTGCGCGCATTGGCCAACGACTCGTTCGGCGTGCTGGAGCTGGCGCAGATCTTCGACATCGGCCAGTCGGGCATGAGCCACCACCTCAAGGTACTGGCCCAGGCCGACCTGGTGGCGACCCGTCGCGAAGGCAATGCGATCTTCTACCGCCGTGCCCTGCCCGACAGTCAGCGCCTGGGTGGCCGCCTGCATACGGCACTGCTCGAGGAAGCCGACGACCTCGCGCTGCCCGTGGACGTACAGGCGCGTATCGCCCTGGTGCAACAGCGCCGCGCCGCCACCAGCCAGGACTTTTTCCAGCGCGTCGAAGAGAAGTTCCGCGCCCAGCAGGACCTGATCGCCGGCTTGCCGCAGTACCGCGAAAGCCTGCTGGCGCTGCTCGACAAGCTCAGCTTCGGCGTCGGCGCCAGCGCCCTGGAAGTGGGGCCTGGCGACGGCGGATTCCTGCCCGACCTGGCTCGCCGCTTCGACCAGGTCACGGCCATGGACAACAGCCCGACCATGCTCGAACTGGCGCGCCAGGTCTGCGAGCGCAATGCACTGAATAACGTAAACCTGCAGTTGGCCGATGCACTGGGTGCAACGGATGTGGAAGCCGACTGCGTTGTGCTGAACATGGTCCTGCACCATTTCAGCGACCCGGCCCAGGCCTTGCGCCTGCTGGCCAAACGGGTGAAGGCGGGCGGCAGCCTGCTGGTCACCGAGCTGTGCAGCCATGACCAGGGGTGGGCGCGCGAAGCTTGCGGCGACCTGTGGCTTGGCTTCGAGCAGGACGACCTGGCCCGTTGGGCCGACGCGGCAGGGCTGGCCCCCGGGGACAGCCTCTACGTGGGCTTGCGTAACGGTTTTCAGATCCAGGTCCGGCATTTCCAGCGGGCCACTGGCGACATACAACATCGGTAAATTTCAGGAACCCATCGAGATGAGCGAATACTCCCTTTTCACCTCCGAGTCCGTGTCCGAAGGGCATCCGGACAAGATCGCCGACCAGATCTCCGACGCGGTGCTGGACGCCATCATCGCCCAGGACAAGTACGCCCGCGTAGCCTGCGAGACCCTGGTCAAGACCGGTGTCGCCATCATCGCCGGCGAAGTCACCACTTCGGCCTGGGTCGATCTGGAAGACCTGGTGCGTAACGTGATCATCGACATCGGCTACAACAGCTCCGACGTCGGCTTCGACGGCGCCACCTGCGCCGTGATGAACATCATCGGCAAGCAGTCGGTGGACATCGCCCAGGGCGTCGACCGCTCCCGCCCGGAAGACCAGGGCGCCGGCGACCAGGGCCTGATGTTCGGCTACGCCAGCAACGAGACCGACGTGCTGATGCCGGCCCCGATCTGCTTCTCGCACCGCCTGGTCGAGCGCCAGGCCGAGGCGCGCAAGTCCAAGCTGCTGCCTTGGCTGCGCCCGGACGCCAAGTCCCAGGTCACCTGCCGCTATGAAAACGGCAAGGTCGTCGGCATCGACGCGGTCGTGCTGTCGACCCAGCACAACCCCGAGGTCTCGCAGAAAGACCTGCAGGAAGCGGTGATGGAGTTGATCGTCAAGCACACCCTGCCTGCCGAGTTGCTGCACAAGGGTACCCAGTACCACATCAACCCGACCGGCAACTTCATCATCGGTGGCCCGGTGGGCGACTGCGGCCTGACCGGCCGCAAGATCATCGTCGACTCCTACGGTGGCATGGCTCGCCACGGTGGTGGCGCGTTCTCCGGCAAGGACCCGTCCAAGGTCGACCGTTCCGCTGCCTACGCCGGCCGCTACGTGGCCAAGAACATCGTCGCCGCGGGCCTGGCCGAGCGTTGCGAGATCCAGGTGTCCTACGCCATCGGCGTGGCCCAGCCGACCTCCATCTCGATCAACACCTTCGGCACCGGCAAGGTCTCGGACGAGAAGATCGTGCAGCTGGTGCGCGAGTGCTTCGACCTGCGTCCGTACGCCATCACCACCATGCTCGACCTGCTGCACCCGATGTACCAGGAAACCGCTGCCTACGGTCACTTCGGCCGTACCCCGCAGCAGAAGACCGTGGGTGATGACACCTTCACCACCTTCACCTGGGAGCGCACCGACCGCGCCGCCGCCCTGCGCGACGCCGCTGGCCTGTAAGCCTCCTACAGCAGTAAAAGAAAGCCCCTGCCGAGCGATCGGCAGGGGCTTTTTCGTGACATATCGCCTGACAATGCGGCACGTCGCACCAAGCAACTGGCACCTAGGCTGAGGACTCCTTACCGCCTCGCAAGGATGCCGGCCATGCCGCTACTGCCGATACTCATGCTGCTGTCGACTCTCTTCACCAGCGCACAGGCCGGCCAGTGTCCGGATTGGGGCCCATCACAGGCGAATGCCGAAATGGTCCGACTGGGCGAGACCCTGGCCCGCTGGGACGATCACTACCATCGTCAAGGCAAGTCATTGGTGGCGGACGAACTCTATGACCAGAGCCGCCAGCGCCTGCTGCGACTGCAGCGGTGCTTCAACCTGCCAGACGCGGCGCCCGACCCGCTGGCCGGCGCACGTGGCCCTATGCCCCACCCGGTCGCGCACACCGGCGTCGACAAGCTGCCCGACGAACAGGCCATGCGCCGCTGGCTGGCGGGCAAGCGCGATGTCTGGATACAGCCCAAGGTCGATGGTGTCGCGGTTTCCCTGATCTACCAGCAGGGCCGGCTGGTCCGGCTGCTCAGCCGCGGCGATGGCGTCCAGGGCCATGACTGGAGCCGGCATATTCCTTCGCTCGGCGCCATCACCCGACAGCTGCCGCAACCTGTGGACCTGGTGCTGCAAGGGGAACTTTACAAACGCCTGGAGGGCCATGTGCAGGCTCAGGCAGGTAGCCTTAACGCTCGCGGCAGCGTGGCCGGGCTAATGGCACGCAAGCAGCTGGACACCGCCCTCGGCGCGAGCATCGGCCTGTTCGTCTGGGACTGGCCACACGGGCCGCAAACCCAGGCGGAGCGCCTCGAGCTACTGGCCGCCATGGGCTTTGCCGACAGCCAGCGCTACAGCATCCCCATCGCCAGCCCGGAGCAGGCCGCCGAGATGCGCCTGCACTGGTATCGCGCCGCCCTGCCCTTCGCCACCGATGGCGTGATCCTGCGCCAGGGCAGCCGCCCGCCCGCCGAGCGCTGGCAGGCCAAGGCCCCTTACTGGATTGCAGCCTGGAAATACCCCTTCTCCCAAGCCCTGGCCGAAGTGCGCGAAGTGCGCTTTCGCATTGGCCGCACCGGCAAGGTAACCCCCATCCTGCACCTGGCGCCTGTCGAACTGGACGACCGTCGGGTTTCGCAGGTCAGCCTTGGGTCCCTGGCACGCTGGCAGAAACTCGATATACGCCCGGGCGACCAGGTGGCTATCAGCCTTGCCGGCCTCACCATTCCGCGGTTTGACGACGTGGTACATCGCACGGTCGTGCGACAGCCCGTCACCTCACCGACTGCCGGGCAGTATGACGCCCACACCTGCTGGCAGGCTGGTGCTGGCTGCGAAGAGCAATTCATCGCCCGATTGACCTGGTTGAGCGGCAAGCAGGGGCTGGCCCTGCCAGGGATCGGGCCGGGCACCTGGCGCCGACTGGTGGATGTCGGCCTTGTGACCACCCTCGTGGATTGGCTGGAGCTCGATACCCAAGTCCTGGCGGCCGTGCCGGGTCTCGGCGATGCCAGGGCCCGACAGCTTCATGACAGTTTTAGCGCGGCGCGCTTGCGCCCCTTCCTCCAATGGTTGAACGCGCTAGGCGCGCCCTTGCCTCAGGGGATGCCCCTGGAGGCCGACTGGTCGACGCTCGCAACGCGATCGGCTGACGCATGGCAAGCCTTGCCGGGCGTCGGTGGCGCAAGATCGAAACAACTCGAGGTATTTTTTGCAACAGAAGATGTTCAAGCCCTTGCCGAGCAACTGGGCGGGTATCGTATCGCCGGTTTCCAGCTCGCGAACGACTCCGCCGAACAATGACGAGTGTAGGTCAACTCCGAGTTTGCCGTTTAAAGACCCACCAAGGGTTCCTAAATCCGGCAAACCAAGGCAGGATTCCACCAACTTTTGCTGCTCCGCCCCGCTCAGGAGGCTTTTCATGACACGTTTCACCGCTCTTTTCCTGCTGGCAACCCTTGGCCTGGCAACCGGCGCCGCGCAAGCCGCCCAGCCGGATGCAGGCCTGACCGGCTGCGCCGCCAAGCGCAGCGCCATCGAGAACCAGCTGAAGATTGCCCGTGACCATGGCAACAGCAACCAGGCTGCCGGGCTCGAAGAGGCGCTGCGTGGCGTGGACAACTGCACCGAAGCCGGGCTGCGCAAAGAGCGCGAGCAGAAAGTGCTCGATGCCCGCCACGAAGTGAACCAGCGCACCAAGGACCTGGACAAAGCCATGAAGAAAGGTGACGCGGAAAAGATCAACAAGCGCAAGGACAAGCTGGCCGAGGCGAAGAAAGAGCTGCAGGAAGCCGTGGACGAGCTTGAGCGCTGACTTTTTAACAGCCCTTGATGTGGGAACGAACCCGCTCCCACAACAGCCTCCCACGGCTCAGTGATTACGAAACTCGCTATGACAGGCCTTGCACGCCGCCTCGACCCTGTCCATCGGGGCCTTCATCTGCGCTGCGTCCAGCGGCGGGTTGCGGGTCACCGTCACCAGGTCGCCGGTAACGCCCTCCAACTGCCGGGCCAGGTCCTGGAACCGCGCCTGGCGCTCCCAGACATCCGCCCGTGCGCTGCTGTCACCCTCGTCGCGCACCTGCGGGAAGTGCTGCCACGGCTCATGGGCCAAGGTATCCAGCTTCACCGCGCCCTCGGCGAACTTCACGTCATCGAAGGGCAACCGCCCGCGCAGCATGCCACCCATGTCTTCACTGGTCTTGAGCATCTGCTTGAAGATTGCCTTGCGCTGGCCCAGCGGCGAGTTGGGGTCGACGCCGTCACAGGCGGTCAGGGCGAGGGCGGCGAGCAGTACTACGGTCAATCGCTTGAACATCACGGTCTCTTTGGCCAGGCAAACGGGTCGCCAGTATCGCCGCCTGCCGGGCAAAGACCAATAGCCACACAGAAAACAAGGGCGAATGTTCATGTTTCGCCCAGCACAGGACCCACCCGATGAAATCTGCATTGCGCCATCTCGCCTGGGCCCTGCCCGCCCTGGCGCTCCTGGCCGGCTGCAACGGCGGCGAAAGCGCCAAGCCCGCGCCTCATGCCATCGCCACTTATGTACCAGCCACCTGGAAGGACCTGCCCCAGGTCAGCGACGACGACCTGCTGGCCGGCTTCTATGCCTGGCGCAACGGTTGCGAGAAACTCAAGCGCGATCCGGTGTGGGCCGCTACCTGCGAGGCAGCCGGTTCAGCCACGGCGAGCGCTGACCAGGTACGCACCTTCCTCGAGCAGAATCTCCAGGTGTATGGGCTGCGCTCGGCGCAGAACAGCGCCAATGGCCTGATAACCGGGTACTACGAGCCGGTCTACCCCGGCAGCCTGGAACGCACCGAAGCCGCGCATGTACCGGTGTACGGCGTACCCGAGGACATGATCGTGGTCGATCTGGCCAGTGTGTATCCCGAACTCAAGGGCAAGCGCCTGCGCGGGCGCCTCGATGGCCGCGTGCTCAAGCCCTATGACACTGCCGAAGTGATCAACCGCGACGGTGCCAAGGCGCCGGTACTGGCCTGGCTGACCGACCCGATGGACTTGCAGTTCCTGCAGATCCAGGGTTCCGGTCGCATCCAGCTGGAAGGTGGCCGCCAGCTGCGCCTGGGGTATGCCGACCAGAACGGCCACCCCTATCGGCCGATTGGCCGCTGGCTGGTGGACCAGGGCCAACTGCCCAAGGAACAGGTGACCATGGGCAGCATCCACGCCTGGGCCCAGGCCAACCCGCAGCGGGTCCGCGAGTTGCTGGCCAGCAACCCGAGCTACGTGTTCTTCAGCACCCGGCCGGATAGCAACGAAGGTCCGCGCGGCTCGCTCAACGTGCCGCTGACCGCTGGCTACAGCGTGGCCATCGACCGCAAGGTGATCCCGCTGGGCAGCCTGCTGTGGCTGTCCACCACCCGCCCCGACGGCAGCCCGGTGGTGCGCCCCGTGGGAGCTCAAGACACGGGTGGGGCGATTACCGGTGAAGTGCGTGCGGACCTGTTCTGGGGCACCGGTCCTGAGGCCGGTGAACTGGCAGGCAACATGAAACAACAGGGGCAGATATGGATGTTGTGGCCTAAGGGTCAGCCTTTGCCCGAAGTACCGAAGGTCCCCTGAAGGGCGCTATCGCGGGGCATACCCGCTCCCACTGCGGGGGCGAGCTTGCCCCGCGATGCAGTCAGATCGAAACGACAAAGAACGACACGATCAGCGCCATCCCGACGAACCATACCAGCGAACGCAACACTGCCCAGTCCGCCAGGTAGCAAATGATGTAGAGCAACCGGCTGGTGATGTACATCACCCCCAGCACATCTTGGGTCACTTGTTCGGCATTGCCGACGATATCGGCCACCAGCACCGCCGCGGCAAACGCGGGAAACGCCTCGTAGCCGTTCAACTGGGCGGCATGGGCTCGCCGTGGCAGCCCTTCGAGCTTGTCCAGGAACGCACGAGGATCGTGATTGGCACGCAGGCCGAAATACCCGCTGCTGAGTTTGGCGATCAGTGCACACAGCGGCGGCAGGACCAGCGCGACGAGAATGCACCACAGGGCTACGGTCATCTACAGGACTCCTTGTTCATAGAGGTTCGCTTCAGAGCTTCATCACCAGCATGCCGGCCAGTACCAGCCCGCAAGCTAGGAGTCTTGGCCCGCCAAAAGGTTCTTTGAGGTAGCGCATGCCCAACAGCACCACGAGGATCACGCTCAACTCGCGCAACGCTGCCGCTTCGGCCACCGAGCCCAGGTGCATGGCCCAGAGCACCAGAGCGTAGCTGAACAATACGCAGAACCCGACCGCCAGGCCCAGCTTCCATTGGGTGCGCCAGAACAGCATGAACGGCCCTCGTCGGGCCACCATGGCCAGCAACGGGAACGGCCAGGCACTGAGCAAGGTCAGCCATACCAGGTAGTCCCAGGGCTTGCCCCACAGGCGTACGGCCTGACCGTCGAACCAGGTGTAGCAGCCGATGCACAGGCCTATCAGTGCCACCACCGGCAGCATCGACCAGGGCAGGCGGTCGCCGCCGCCACCCTGCCAAAGCAAGCACGCCATGCCACAGGGGATCAGCAAGATGCCGATGATCTGCTGCTGGCTCAACGATTCGCCGGCAAAGGCCAGGGTCAGGCCCAGCACCACCAATGGCGACAGGCCACGCATCAACGGATAGACCAGCCCCAGGTCACCGACCCGATAGGCCTGGATCAGCAGAAAGCGGTACAGCTGCTCGGCCAGCGCCGAGGCCAGCAGCCAGGGCCAGATCTCGGCGGGCGGGAAATCTACGAAGGCTACCGCCAGTATGGCGAAACTCAGTGCCACCACGTCCATGCTGGCGATCACCAGCAGCCGCTCGGCGCTGAACTTGATCAGGGTGTTCCAGGTGGCATGGAGCAGGGCTGCGACCAGTACGAGGGAAGTTGCCAGCACGCCTTGGAATCCTTGTCGTCGTTTGGTGGGGACCACTATATAGCGCCTGGCTAGTTATGGCCTCATCGCAGGGCAAGCCCGCTCCCGCGCCTTCGCCTGACAGGAACCAACTGGAGAAATCCGGTCATAAGGTGTGTCCCGAACGCCGCGCCAGGTCATCAAAGAACTGCCCGAGCCATTCGGGTAATGACTTGGAAGCCACTTACACAGGATTCGGGATGCTTGAATTAGTTGCCGCGTTTATCTGCCTCACCACCCTCCTCACTTATGTGAACTACCGCTTCATCGGCCTGCCGCCGGCCATCGGCGTGATGGTCACCGCATTGCTGTTCTCCCTGATGCTGCAGGGCCTGAGCCTGATCGGCTTCCCTGGCCTGGAAGAACGCGTCGAAGGCCTGATGAACCAGATCGACTTCAACGACCTGCTGATGCACTGGATGCTGTCGTTCCTGCTGTTCGCTGGCGCCTTGCACGTCAACCTCGCCGACCTGCGCAGCTACCGCTGGCCGATCGGCCTGCTGGCCACCCTTGGCGTACTCATCGCCACCGTGGTGATCGGTTACCTGGCGCACTGGGTGTTCGCCCTGTTTGGCTGGAACGTGCCGTTGATCTACTGCCTGCTGTTCGGCGCGCTGATCTCGCCGACCGACCCAATCGCCGTGCTCGGCGCACTGCGTACCGCCAACGCCTCCAAACCGCTGAAGACCACCATCGTCGGTGAGTCGCTGTTCAATGACGGCACGGCGGTCGTGGTGTTCACCGTGCTGCTGGGCATCATCCAGCTGGGCGAGACGCCGAGCGTCGCCGACACCGCCATCCTGTTCGCCCGCGAGGCCCTGGGTGGCATAGCCTTCGGCGGCCTGATCGGCTATGCCACCTACCGCATGATCAAGAGCGTCGAACAATACCAGGTGGAAGTGATGCTGACCCTGGCGCTGGTGATCGGCGGCTCGGCCATGTGCTACGAGCTGCACGTGTCGGCGCCGATCGCCATGGTGGTAGCCGGACTGATCATCGGCAACCTGGGACGCAACCTGGCGATGAACGACATGACCCGCCGCTACATGGACGGCTTCTGGGAACTGATCGACGACATGCTCAATGCCTTGCTGTTCGCGCTGATTGGCCTGGAGCTGTTGCTGCTGCCGTTCAACTGGCTGCACCTGGCGGCCGGTGGCGTGCTGGCGGTGGCGGTGCTGGCTTCGCGGCTGCTGACCGTGGCGCCGGCGATCGTGCTGTTGCGCCGCTGGCGCAGCGTGCCGCAGGGCACCATCCGCGTGCTGACCTGGGGCGGCCTGCGCGGTGGCGTGTCGGTCGCCCTGGCGCTGTCGCTGCCGCAGGGCGCCGAGCGTGACCTGCTGCTGTCGATCACTTACATCGTGGTGCTGTCGTCGATCCTGATTCAGGGCCTGACGGTCGGCAAGGTGGTGCGCAAGGTCAGCACACAACCCGAGTAACAACGTAGAGGCGGACTAGCCCCGCGATATCGTCTGCACAGGCATAGATGTTGATCCTGCCGGCGCCATTGCGGGGCAAGCCCGCTCCCACGCTTGAGCAAACGGGTCTATTCCACCGCGCTGTCCGGGAACTGGTCCTGGATGTACTTGATCTCGGTGCGCCCGTGGGCGGCCGGCAGGCCATCCTCACCCAGGTTGACGAACACCATCTTGTCGACGGTCAGGATCGCCTTGCGGGTGATCTTGTTGCGTACTTCGCACTTGAGGGTGATCGAGGTGCGGCCGAATTCGGTGGCGGTGATGCCCAGCTCGATGATGTCGCCCTGACGCGAGGCACTGACGAAGTTGATCTCGGAAATGTACTTGGTCACCACGCGCTGGTTACCCAGCTGGACGATGGCGTAGATCGCCGCCTCCTCGTCGATCCAGCGCAGCAGGCTGCCGCCGAACAGGGTGCCGTTGGGATTGAGGTCTTCGGGTTTTACCCATTTGCGGGTGTGAAAGTTCATCTGTACTCCTGACCTGCTTGCTGACATGCGCTAATGATGGCAGACCGCTCGGTCACGCTCCATTGAACATCGACTATCGTCTCGATTAATCGACAGAAAGTCTTGGGTGTGTAACACGCCCGCGGCTATAATCTTGCCGTTTCACATGGCCCCCCACAGTGGTGGCCATCCCGCCACCCATCCGAGGGGCGCTGCAGCAGGCTTGGCCTGTCAGGCTCGGTTGGGGCGTTGTCCGCGCAAGCGGACGCTCAACGCACAACGGCGCCCATTCGCACACTACGAATGGAGGCTCTCAATGAGCGCTGTAAACACGCCTGCAGGTTTTTCCGACTTCAAGGTCGCCGACATCTCCCTGGCCGACTGGGGCCGCAAGGAAGTCATCATCGCCGAATCGGAAATGCCCGCGCTGATGGGCCTGCGCCGCAAGTATCAAGCCGAGCAACCGCTCAAGGGCGCGAAGATCATCGGCTGCATCCACATGACCATCCAGACTGCCGTGCTGATCGAGACCCTGGTCGCCCTGGGTGCCGAAGTGCGCTGGTCGTCGTGCAACATCTTCTCCACCCAGGACCAGGCCGCCGCCGCCATCGCTGCCGCCGGCATCCCGGTGTTCGCCTGGAAAGGCGAGACCGAGCAAGAGTACGAGTGGTGCATCGAGCAGACCATCCTCAAGGATGGCCAGCCATGGGACGCCAACATGGTGCTGGACGACGGCGGTGACCTGACCGAGATCCTGCACAAGAAATACCCGGCCATGCTGGACAAGATCCACGGCGTGACCGAAGAGACCACCACCGGCGTGCACCGCCTGCTGGACATGCTGGCCAAAGGCGAGCTGAAAGTCCCGGCGATCAACGTCAACGACTCGGTCACCAAGAGCAAGAACGACAACAAATACGGCTGCCGCCACAGCCTCAACGACGCCATCAAGCGCGGCACCGACCACCTGCTGTCGGGCAAGCAGGCCCTGGTGATCGGCTACGGCGACGTGGGCAAGGGCTCGGCCCAGTCCCTGCGCCAGGAAGGCATGATCGTCAAGGTCACCGAAGTCGACCCGATCTGCGCCATGCAAGCCTGCATGGACGGCTTCGAAGTCGTCTCGCCGTTCAAGGACGGCATCAACACCGGTACCGAAGCCGGCATCAACAAGGACCTGCTCGGCCGCATCGACCTGATCGTCACCACCACCGGTAACGTCAACGTCTGCGACGCCAACATGCTCAAGGCCCTGAAAAAGCGCGCCGTGGTCTGCAACATCGGCCACTTCGACAACGAGATCGACACCGCCTTCATGCGCAAGAACTGGGCATGGGAAGAGGTCAAGCCACAGGTGCACAAGATCCACCGCACCGGCGCCGGCGTGTTCGACCCGCAGAACGACGACTACCTGATCCTGCTGGCCGAAGGCCGCCTGGTAAACCTGGGCAACGCCACCGGCCACCCGAGCCGCATCATGGACGGTTCGTTCGCCAACCAGGTCCTGGCGCAGATCTTCCTGTTCGAGCAGAAGTTCGCCGCGCTGCCTGCCGCGAAGAAGGCCGAGCGCCTGACCGTGGAAGTGCTGCCGAAGAAACTCGACGAAGAAGTGGCCCTGGAAATGGTCCGCGGCTTCGGCGGCGTGGTCACCCAGCTGACCCCGCAGCAGGCCGAATACATCGGTGTGACCGTCGAAGGCCCGTTCAAGCCGGACGCTTACCGCTACTAAGCGGCTGGTTGCCAGTGCCAGGTATCCTTGCCCGGCACTGGCAGGCAACGTTTCGAACCGATGTCCGAGCCAGGCCGGCCCCCACCGTCCTGGCTTTTATTTGCAGGCAGCAGCCCAGGCTCACTGCCGAAGGAACCAGAGATGTCACAAGAACGCCGCTACAGTTTCGAGTTCTTCCCCACCAAGACCGATGCCGGTCACGAAAAGCTGATGGGCGTTGCCCGCCAGCTGGCCAGCTACAACCCGGACTTCTTCTCCTGCACCTATGGTGCCGGTGGCTCGACCCGCGACCGCACGCTCAACACCGTGCTGCAGCTGGAAAATGAGGTGAAAGTCCCCGCCGCCCCGCACCTGTCCTGCGTGGGCGACAGCAAGGACGACCTGCGCGCCCTGCTGGCCGAGTACCAGGCCGCCGGCATCAAGCGCATCGTCGCCCTGCGTGGCGACCTGCCGTCGGGCATGGGCATGGCCAGCGGCGAACTGCGCTACGCCAGCGACCTGGTCGAATTCATCCGCCAGGAAACCGGCAACCACTTCCACCTGGAAGTGGCCGCCTACCCGGAGATGCACCCGCAGGCGCGCAATTTCGAGAGCGACCTGGCCAACTTCGTGCACAAGGTCAAGGCCGGTGCCGACAGCGCCATCACCCAGTATTTCTTCAACGCCGACAGCTACTTTTATTTCGTCGAGCGCGCGCAGAAGCTGGGCGTCGAGATCCCGGTGGTGCCCGGCATCATGCCGATCACCAACTACAGCAAGCTGGCGCGTTTCTCCGACGCCTGCGGCGCCGAGATCCCACGCTGGATCCGCAAGCAGCTGGAAGCCTATGCCGACGACACCGCCAGCATCCAGGCATTCGGCGAGGAAGTGATCACCCGCATGTGCGAACAACTGCTGCAAGGCGGCGCACCGGGCCTGCACTTCTATACCCTCAACCAGGCCGAGCCGAGCCTGGCGATCTGGAACAACCTGAAGCTGCCACGCTGATGGTCGCGAACAAGGCTTTGGCGCAGGTCAAAGCTTTGTTCGTTCGCGCTCGCGCCGCACGCGCCTGCGGCCAGCGTTCACTGGTCTTGCCCGGGCTTGCAGCGTACTCTCACGCCATGCGCACGCTCATCCTCCCTCTCCTGCTGTTGCTGCTCGCCGGCCTGAGCCCGATGGCCCATGCCGAAAGCCTGCGCATCGTCAGCGACGACTGGGCCCCCTACCTCTATCAGGAGAACGGCCAGGCCAAAGGCATCGACTACGAGATCACCAACGAGGTGTTCAAACGCCTCGGTGTCCAGGTGCAGTGGCAGTTCCTGCCCTGGAAGCGCTGCCTGGCCATGGTCGAGCAGGGCCTGGCGGACGCCGTGATGGATATTTTCCAGGTCGACTCGCGCCAGGGCTACCTGGTCTACCCGGACGAACCGATGTCCGAGGTCGAGTTCGTCCTCTACCAAGCGCGTTCACGCCCACACCCGGTCGAGCGCGTCGAGGACCTGGCCGGGCTGACCATCGGCACCTCGCCGGGCTATGTCTACGATGGCACCTTCGCCGAGTCACCGCTGTTCCGCCGCGAGCCCGCGCCCAGCCACGAGGCCAATTTCGGCAAGCTGGCGCTAGGGCGCATCGACCTGCTGGTGACCGACCGCCAAGTCGGCCGCTATGTGAGCCATCGGCTGGGCCTGGAGCAGACCGTTGAAGAGCTGCCCCTGGTGGTCAGCAGCCGCCCGCAGTACCTGGGGCTGGCCCGCAAGCCCGGCCGCGAGGCGTTGGCGCAGGCCTTCAGCGACGAGTTGCGGCGCTTCAAACAGGAGCCCGCCTATGCGGCGATCAGTGCCCGCTACCTCGGCAATAAGGATTTTCCTTTCGCCGTTGAGCAGCAGGAACGCGGCACACGCTGATTGCTCTGCTATACTCGGGCCTTCCCGCCCGGCTCACGCCCGGACGCTCGGCCTCGCAACAGGCATCTCGACCCGCAGCCGCGCACCTTTGGTGCCCGCCCGCCGGCATTCAGGATGCGCAGTGAACGCCCAGCTGGACCGGACGCGATCGCATCCCTCCGATGCCCGTCGCGCCAGGCAGAACACCCCATCGGGCCTAGCCCCCACGAGAACAGGATTGCCCATGTCCTTTGCTTCCCTCGGTCTCTCCGAGGCTCTTGTCCGCGCTATCGAGGCAGCGGGCTATACCCAGCCCACTCCGGTGCAACAGCGGGCCATTCCCGCCGTGTTGCAAGGTCGCGACCTGATGGTCGCCGCCCAGACAGGTACTGGTAAAACCGGCGGCTTCGCGCTCCCTATTCTTGAGCGCCTGTTCCCGGGTGGCCACCCCGACAAATCGCAACGCCATGGCCCGCGCCAACCGCGCGTGCTGGTGCTGACCCCCACCCGCGAGCTGGCAGCGCAGGTGCATGACAGCTTCAAGGTCTACGCCCGCGACCTCAACTTCATCAGCGCCTGCATCTTCGGTGGCGTCGGCATGAACCCGCAGGTCCAGGCCATGGCCAAGGGCGTCGACGTCCTGGTCGCCTGCCCGGGCCGCCTGCTCGACCTGGCCGGCCAAGGCAGCGTCGACCTCTCGCGTGTCGAGATCCTGGTGCTGGACGAAGCCGACCGCATGCTCGACATGGGCTTCATCCACGACGTCAAGAAAGTGCTGGCGCGCCTGCCGGCCAAGCGCCAGAACCTGCTGTTCTCGGCGACCTTCTCCAAGGACATCACCGACCTCGCCGACAAGCTGCTGCACAACCCCGAGCGCATCGAGGTCACGCCGCCGAACACCACCGTCGAGCGTATCGAGCAGCGGGTCTACCGCCTGCCGGCCAGCCACAAGCGCGCCCTGCTGGCGCACCTGATCACCCTGGGCGCCTGGGAACAGGTGCTGGTGTTCACCCGCACCAAGCACGGCGCCAACCGCCTGGCCGAGTACCTCGAGAAGCACGGCCTGACCGCCGCGGCGATCCACGGCAACAAGAGCCAGAACGCCCGCACCAAGGCGCTGGCCGACTTCAAGGCCAACACCGTGCGCGTGCTGGTCGCCACCGACATCGCCGCCCGCGGCCTGGACATCGACCAGTTGCCCCACGTGGTCAACTTCGAGCTGCCCAATGTCGAGGAAGACTACGTTCACCGCATCGGCCGTACGGGCCGTGCCGGTCGCTCCGGTGAAGCCATTTCGATGGTCGCGCCGGATGAAGAAAAGCTGCTCAAGAGCATCGAGCGCGTCACCCGCCAGAAAATTCCGGATGGCGACCTGATGGGCTTTGACGCATCGCAGGTCGAGGCCGAGAAGCCGGAAGTGCGCGAGCGCCAGCCGAACAATGGCCGCGGTGGCCGCAACCAGCAACCTCGCGGCGAAGGCGGCAAGGAAGGCAGTGGCGGGCGCAAGGACAAAGGCAAGGACAAAGGCCGCAACAAGCCTTCGTCCGAGAAGTCCGCGGAAAAGGACAAGTCCGGCGAGAAACAGCAGCAGGGCCAGCAGCGCAAGCCGCGTGACCAGAAGCCACGCCAGCAGCAGAACAACGGCCAGAAAGCCGTGCCTGTCGCCGCCCCCAATCGCGACCCTGAAGAGTTCCTCGACGACGACGTCGACAACTTTGGCAACCGCGCCGACTACGTAAGCCCTTACCAGAACGCCAAGAACCAGGGGCGCAATCGTCGCCCGGGCGGCAACGGGGGCCAAGCCCAAGGGCAAGGCCAGCGCAGTGGTGGCGGCCAGGGGCAAGGCCAGGGCCGTGGCAATGGCCAGCAGCGCCAGGGCCAGGGCTCCGGTGAAAAGCGCCCGCGCAACGGCGGCGGTAGCAATGGTGGCGCCCGACGCGACAACAACGGTGGCCGTGCTCGCCGTGAAGATTCGTCCCGCCAGGAACCGGCCGTGCGCAACCCGCGCGAGTCGCAGAGCGCGCCAGTGATCATCCGCAAGGAATCCAAACTCGACCGTTACCCGACGCCCGAGCAACTGGACGACCTGCCAAGCCGCCCACGCGGTGAGCGCCCGGCGCTGCTGACCCGCAAGGGCTGAGCCCGCAATCGCGGGGCCTGCCCCGCGATGAGGCCATGCAAAGCCAACGAAAACGCCGCCCATTGGGCGGCGTTTTCGTTGCTGGCGAAGCGAATTACTTCTGCTTCACGCCTTCGACGCTGATATCCAGGTCCAGGGTCTGCGAAGTCGGACCTGGGCCCTTGATGCCGAAGTCGTTCAGGTTCAGCGTGGTGGTGGCGTTGAAGCCAGCGCGCTCGCCGCCCCACGGGTCCTTGCCCTCGCCATTGAACACGGCCTTGAAGGTGACGGGCTTGGTCACGCCGTGCAGGGTCAGGTCGCCGGTCACATCGGCAGTCTTGTCACCGGTCGACTTGACGCTGGTGGAGACGAACTTGGCTTCCGGATATTTTTTGACATCCAGGAAGTCCTTGCTGGCGATGTGCTTGTCACGCTCGGCGTGGTTCGACCACAGGCTGGCAGTCTTCAGGTCTACGCTGATCTTGCTGGCCTCGGGCTTCGCACTGTCCCAGGTGAAGTTGCCGTCGAAGTCCTTGAAGGTGCCGTGGATGAAGCTGTAGCCCAGGTGGCTGATCTTCCAGTCGACGAACGCGTGCTGGCCTTCCTTGTCGATCTTGTACTCGGCGGCCATGGCCTGGCCGGCGGAGATCAGGGCGGTACCGAGCGCCAGAGCGGCAAAAGTCTTTTTCAACATCCTTACTTCCTTCCTTTGCAATTGAGGTTGAGAGTCAAGCTTTGCGGCCCAGCATGCGGGTCAGGGTCGCGTCACGGTCGATGAAATGATGTTTCAATGCCGCCAATGCGTGCAGTACGGCAAAAATCACCAGGCCCCAGGCCAGCCAGAGGTGGATCACCCCCGCCAAGTCAGCCTGGTCAGGCAGGTCGCTGACCAGCGCGGGAACGTCGAACAAGCCGAACACCGGAATACCCACGCCGTCGGCGGTGGAAATCAGATAGCCCGCTATCATCACTGCGAACAGGCCCAGGTACAGCGCCAGATGGCCCAGCTTGGCGGCCAGCCGGGTGACCTTGCCATGGTTGGCCGGTGCCGGTGGCGGCGGGCTGACGAAACGCCAGACTACCCGCAACAGCATCAGTGCCAGCAACACCAGGCCGATGCTCTTGTGCAGGTCCGGACCGGACTTGCGCCATGGGTCGTAGTAATCAAGGCCGACCATCCACAAGCCCAGGCCAAACAGCCCGAAGACCGCCAGCGCCACCCCCCAGTGCAGGACGATGCTGATCAGGCCATAGCGATAAGATGAATTGCGCAGTTGCATGTTGGCGTATTTCCCCGTGAAAGCTGTGCACAAGACTAACGCGTAATGCATCGAATAAAAGCGTAAAAAGCAGCTTCTGATTATCGAAAAACCAGATATTAATTCTGAAAGCTTCCTATTAAGGAAACATTAACGATAGACGTTTGGAAGATCCGACGCCATCGCGGGGCAAGCCCGCTCACACAGGGCTCCGCGATGGCGGCTATACCGAGATCAGCCGGCCTTGGCCTGGCTGTTGACCACCGGCTTCTTGGCCGGTTCCGACTTGGCGGTGGCCTTCTTCACCGGCGCCGGTTTGGCTGCAGGCTTGTGGGCCTGCTTGGCCGCAGGCTTGGCGGGGGCCTGCTTGGTGGCCGCCGGCTTCACTGGCTCTTCCTTAGCAACGGGTGTCGGCGCAACCGGCGCGGCTGCCGGTGCAGGCGCAACCTCCTCGGCCTTGGCGATCGGCGCGGCCTTGGCCTCTGGCTTGTCAGAACCGCCAAACAGACGCGAGAAGAAGCCCGGCTTGGCCTGCTCGGCCTTCACGGGCTCCGCCTTGGCCGGAGCCTTGTCGGAAGCGCCGCCGAACAGGTTGGAGAAGAAGCCGCCCTTGTCCTTCGCGGCCGCGACGCCGGCCGCTCCAGTAGCCGCTGCGGCGGCTACCGACGCAGCCTTGGCCGGGTCGAAGGACTTGCCCGCCGCCAGGTCCTGGACCTGCCCCGCGGCACGCTGGCCGCTACGCAGGGCCCCTTCGAGGGTACCTGGGTAAAGCGCATCGGTGTGTTCGCCGGCAAAGGCGATCCGTTGTACCGGGCGCTCCCACAGGCGCCAGTATTTGCTGATCTGCCCCGGGCCGTAGGCCAGGTACGCACCGCCCATGCCGGCGTCGGTGCTGTAGCGACGGATTTCATAACCGGTGAAGGCGCCGCGTGCCTGCGGGTAGAAGGCGTGCAGGCGGATCAGTACCTGGTCGACCATCTGCTTGTCACCAAAAGCCTGGAGCAAGCGGGCGTTATCCCCGGACAGGTTGATCACCACGTTGGCGCCGCCCTTGAGCGCCGGCTCGATCCACAGCATGCCAAGGCCAGTGTTGCTGAAGATTTCCCCGGACATGCGTGCACGGCTTTCCCACACCGGATTCTTGAACTTGAGCATCAGTTGGTCGCGCCAGCCATAGTTGGTGCCCTTCAAGGCGGCCAGGTGCTGCCCGTCCAGGCCCGGTGTCATCTGGATCTTGGCCAGTGCACGCAGCGGTACGGCCATGACCAGATAGTCAGCCTGGTAGCCGACGCCGCCGACCTTGACGGTCACACCGTCTTTGTCCTGAACGATGGCGGTAACCGGCGAACTGGTCTTGATGGTCTTCAGCTGCTTGACGAAGGCCTGGGCCAACACCGGGCTGCCACCGGGCAGGCGCGCGGCGCGCAGGTCACGGTCGCTGACATTGCGGTAGACCCGGCCTTGCTGGGCGAAGTACAGCAGCGACAGGCGCGACGGCTCGTCATAGCGGGTGCGGATCTGCTGGTTGACCAGCTGACGGGCGGTGGCTGGCAGCTGCAGCTTGTCGAGCCAGGTGGACACGTTCATCTGGTCGAGGGCGAACAGGGTGCTGTTTGCCGCGGGATTGAGCGGGTCTTCGATGGAACGGGCCAGGTCGTCGAGGGTTTTCTCGAAGCGTTTGAGCGCCTCGGCAGTGGCTGGCTGCTTGGTCGCCAGATCGGTGGCGCTGAAATATTCACCGTCGATCAGGTAGCCGGGGTTGCGCACGAACTCCGGGGCCGGCAGGGTGGCGACCTTGAACTGCTCCAGATACTGGTTGAGCACCGGCTGGGTCTTGCTGTTGCCGACCCATTCGCTGGTGGCCAGGCCCGAACGCCCGCCCATGCCCGACTTGGCTTCCAGCAGGGTCACCTGCCAGCCCTTGCTCTGCAGCTCGTAGGCCGCGGTCAGGCCCGCCAGGCCACCACCGACGACGATCGCCGTCTTGTCCTTGGCCAGCGCGACGCCGCTGGTCACCCCGATCAATACCAACGCGCACAGGCGCACCCAAGCAGCAGCCATGATGGCGAACTCCGGTTAGAGAAGCGATAGAAGGGACGGGGAGCAATGCCCCGGGAGAGATGCGTTAAGAATACGTCACCTCTGCCCACCCTGCCACCGCAGTGACATCAAGTGCCTTTGGCAACTGGTAATTTTGTCAGTGGCGTTGGGTCGCCGGGGCGTGCAGCCTTGGCTGGCACTCAAGCATCGAGCCGGGGAAGAACAGTGATCTACACCGAAGATTTTGCCAGGTGGACGCCTTCCGCGCCCCTACCCGAGTGCTCCTGGCGCACGCCCACCGGCCTGAACATCGTGTCCAATGGCATTGTCTACAGCGCGCGTTACCAGACCGACGAGGGGCGGATCGGCACGGAATTGATCATCCATGGCCAGTGCGATATCGAGTTCATCTTCGGCCAGACGGTCGATTGCCTGCTGCTTGAAGTGGATGTCACCACGCTCGGCACGGCCGTCTCGACCGCCTACTGGTTGACCCTGCGCGACCTGGACTACACCGAGTTCACGCCCGGGCCCGGCACCCACGGCACCTCCTGGCACGACGTGCCCGGCCCGCTCGACCGCCTGACCCTGTCCACCCTGCCGCAGTGCACCGTGCATATCCGCCAGCTGGAATGGCGCCCGGCCTGGCGACATTGAGCGGTTGTCCTGCCCCCCGGCATTGCTTAGGCTTACGCGGTCAAACCGAGCCGTAACGCCAGGAGAAGTGCCCATGGGCCTCAACGATCAGTGGATGCAGCGCGACCTGAAGGTCCTTTGGCACCCCTGCACCCAGATGAAAGACCACGAACAGCTGCCGCTGATCCCGATCAAGCGCGGCGAGGGCGTGTGGCTGGAGGACTTCGAGGGCAAACGCTACCTGGACGCCGTCAGCTCATGGTGGGTCAACGCTTTTGGCCATGCCAACCCGCGCATCAACCAGCGCATCAAGGACCAGGTCGACCAGCTCGAACATGTGATCCTCGCCGGTTTCAGCCACCAGCCGGTGATCGAGCTGTCCGAACGCCTGGTAGCGATCACCCCCGCCGGCCTGGACCGGGTGTTCTATGGCGACAATGGCTCATCGTGCATCGAAGTGGCGCTGAAGATGAGCTTCCACTACTGGCAGAACACCGGCAAAGCGCAGAAGAAGCGCTTCGTCACCCTGACCAACAGCTATCATGGCGAGACCATCGCCGCGATGTCGGTGGGCGACGTGCCGCTGTTCACCGAAACCTACAAGGCGCTGCTGCTGGACACCATCAAGGTGCCGAGCCCGGACTGCTACCTGCGTCCGGAAGGCATGGGCTGGGAAGAGCACTCGCGGAACATGTTCGCGGCCATGGAGCAGACCCTGGCCGAACACCACGCCAGCATCGCTGCGGTGATCGTCGAACCGCTGATCCAGGGCGCCGGCGGCATGCGCATGTATCACCCGGTGTACCTCAAGCTGCTGCGCGAGGCCTGCGACCGTTACGACGTGCACCTGATCCACGATGAGATCGCCGTCGGCTTCGGCCGCACCGGCACGATGTTCGCCTGCGAGCAGGCCGGCATCACCCCGGACTTCCTATGCCTGTCCAAGGCCCTGACCGGCGGCTACCTGCCGCTGGCCGCCTGCCTGACCACCGACAAGGTCTACCAGGCGTTCTACGACGACTACCCGACCCTGCGCGCCTTCCTGCACTCGCACAGCTACACCGGCAATCCGCTGGCCTGCGCCGCGGCCCTGGCCACTTTGGACATCTTCGAGCAGGACAACGTGATCGAGGCCAACAAGGCCTTGTCGGCGCGCATGGCCAGCGCCACCGCGCACCTGGCCGACCATGCTCACGTCGCCGAGATCCGCCAGACCGGCATGGTTCTGGCCATCGAGATGGTCCAGGACAAGGCCACCAAGGCTGCCTACCCCTGGCAGGAGCGCCGCGGCCTGAAAGTCTTCGAGCACGCCCTGAGCCGTGGCGCACTGTTGCGCCCGCTGGGCAGCGTGGTGTATTTCCTGCCGCCTTACGTGATTACACCCGAACAGATCGACTTCCTGGCCGAGGTGGCCAGCGAAGGGATCGATATCGCCACCCGCGACAAGGTGAGCGTTGCCGTGCCGGCCGACTTCCATCCGGATTTCCGCGATCCGGGCTAGCCCCAGACCAACCCGAAACCTGTAGGAGCCGGCTCGTCCGCTCCTACAGGATCTGCGTCAGCCTTTTTCCAGAGCAAGCCCATGAGACTCTCCCGCTTCTTCATCGACGCCCCACTGGGCCTTGGCGAGCACGAGCTCCCCGAAGCCCAGGCCCACTACATTGGCCGCGTGCTGCGCATGGCCCCTGGCGACGCCGTGCAGCTGTTCGACGGCAGCGGCCAGGAATACCTCGGCCAACTGCTCGAAGTCGGCAAGAAAACCGTGCGCGTCAGCCTCGACCAGGCACTTCCCGGCCAGGCCGATTCGCCTTTGCATATCCACCTCGGCCAGGGCCTGTCCCGTGGCGAGCGCATGGACTGGGCGATCCAGAAAGCCACCGAGCTGGGGGCCAACGAAATCACCCCGATCGTCAGCGAACGCTGCGAAGTACGCCTGAAGGACGAACGCGCCGACAAGCGCCTGGCCCACTGGCGCCAGGTGGCTGTCAGTGCCTGCGAGCAGTGCGGGCGCTCGACCTTGCCGGTGATCCACCCGCCCGTGACCCTGGCCGAGTGGCTGAAAAGCACCGAAGCCGACCTCAAGCTGGTGCTGCACCCGGTGGCCGAGCCACTGACCAGCCATGCCAAACCGGCCAGGCTGGCCTTCCTGATCGGCCCCGAGGGCGGCCTGAGCGAAGCGGAAGTCGAGCAGGCCAAGGCTGCCGGCTGCCACGCCGCCCGCCTCGGCCCTCGCGTGCTGCGCACCGAAACCGCGCCTGTGGTGGCCCTGTCGGTGGCACAGCAACTGTGGGGCGATTTCTAACGCACGTAGAAAAACACCGCGACGAAGTGCATCAGGCTGCCGGCAATCACGAACAGGTGCCAGATGCCGTGCCAGTGGCGGAATCGGCTGTCAAAAGCGAAGAAGATGATGCCGACGGTGTAGAACACACCGCCGGCCGCCAGCCAGGCGAAACCCGCGGCACCCAGGCTGTGCAGCAGCGGTTTCACCGCCACCAGCACGATCCAGCCCATCAACGCATAGATGACGATCGACAGGATCCGTGCCTCGGAGCGCGGCTTGATCTCCTGCAACATGCCGACCAGCGCCAGCCCCCAGACCACCCCGAACAGGCTCCAGCCCCAGGGGCCGCGCAGGCTGACCAGGCAGAACGGCGTGTAGCTGCCGGCAATCAACAGGTAGATCGACAGGTGGTCGAGCTTGCGCATGACCCGCTTCGCCCGCCCGCGGGTGCTGTGGTAGAGGGTGGAGATGCTGTAGAGCAACAGCAGGGTGAAGCCGTAGATGGAGAAACTGACGATCTTCCAGGGATCGCCCTGCAGGCCCGCCACGACGATCAGCCAGCTCGCGCCGATGCAGGCCAGTACCGCGCCGACCAGGTGGGTCCAGGCGTTGAAGCGTTCACCGTAATACATGCAAGCACAGACCTCCCGCAGCAGTCAGGGTTCCTGAGCCCCGCGACAGGGCCCGCTCAACCATCATCCTAGCCAGCTGCAGATTGCAGATCAGCGTCACGTACCAATCTTTCCAGCCCGGCCAGGTCCGGCACCCGCGCCACCTGCTCGCCCACCTGCACTGCCGCCAGCTCCAGCGCGGCCAGCGGCACGTCAACATAGTTCAACTGGCTGTCGAGCTTGCACGAGCGCGGAATACCCTGCAGCAGCAACGCCAGGAAGCGCAGGCCGGTATCTCCCAATGCGTTGAGCACCACCACCCGTGCCCGCTCGCCGCAAGTGGTCTGCCCGCCACAGGCCGCCTCGAAACCGATCAACGGCAAGCGCTGCTGGCGCCAGTCCACCCAGCCCAGGTGCCAGGCCGGCTCTCCTGGCTCGCAGGCGATGGCACGATGACCAATCAATTCGGCCACCGCCACGTTGGGCAGTACCAGGGTGCGGTCGCCCAGGGGCAACAGCAGGCCGGTGAGGCTGCTGCGCTGGCCGGCGATATGTTCAAGCATGGGGCTGGCTCCAGTGGGCGATGCTCTGCAACAGGACCGACTCCTGGTAGGGCTTGCCGAGGTAATCGTTGACGCCGATGGCCATGGCCCGGTCGCGGTGCTTCTGCCCGGTACGCGAGGTGATCATGATGATCGGCAACTGTGCCAGGCGTTCGTCGCGGCGGATGCGCGTGGCCACCTCGAAGCCGTCCATGCGCGGCATCTCGATGTCCAGCAGCAACACGTCCGGGCGGTGCTCCTCGAGCAGCGCCATGGCATCCACCCCGTCCTTGGCGGTCAGCACGCTCATGCCGTGGCGTTCGAGCAGGCGGCTGGTGACCTTGCGCACGGTCACCGAGTCGTCCACCACCATCACCAGCAATGGCCGCCTGGGCACCGGGCCGGTCAGCAGATGCTGCCCCTGCGCCGCGCCCGGCAGGCGCGCCAGGCGTCGCTGCTGGCCACGCAACTGGCCGAGCAGGTCGAGAATCAGCACCACCCGCCCGTCACCAAGCAGGGTGGCACCGGACAGCCCCGGCACCGCCGCGAACTGCGGGCCCAGGCTCTTGACCACGATCTCGCGGCTGGGCGACAGGCTGTCGACCTGGATCGCGAACGATTGCTCGTGGGAATGGGTGAGCAGCACCGGCAGCGGCACGCTCTGGCCCAGCAGGTTGGGTTGCGTACCCTCCTGCAGCAGCTCGCCGAGGTAACGCAGCGCGTAGTCATGGCCGGCATAGCTGTAGCGTGGCGGGTCGAGTCGGTAGCAGGCCTCGAGCTCCGATGGCGGCACGCGCACGATGCCCTCGATGGTGTTCAGCCCAATAGCGTACTGCTCATCCTCCACGTGCACCATCAGCGCCCGGTTCACCGACACGGTGAACGGCAAGCGGATCAGGAAGCGCGCGCCCTTGCCGGGGCTGGACTCGATGCTCATCGAACCGCCCAGCTGCTTGACCTCTTCATGGACCACGTCCATGCCCAGGCCGCGCCCGGAGATCTGGGTGATCTTCTCGGCAGTGGAAAACCCCGGGCGCAGGATGAACTGCAGGATCTCGTGGTCGCTCAAGCGTGCCTGCGGATCGAGCAGGCCGCGTTTGATCGCCTTGTTGCGCACCGCCTCCAGCGGCACCCCGGCACCGTCGTCGCTCATCTCGATGACGATGTCGGCGCCTTCGTGCAGCAGGTTCAGGTGGATGGTGCCCTGCTCCGGCTTATCGGCCGCCAGGCGCGCCTCGCGGGCTTCCAGGCCATGGTCGACGGCATTGCGCAGCATGTGTTCCAGCGGCGCGACCATGCGCTCGAGCACACTGCGGTCCAGCTCGCCCTCGGCATTGCCGACCACCAGTTCGACCTGTTTGCCCAGTTCGCTCGCCACCTGCCGCACCACCCGTTGCAAACGCGGCACCAGGCGTTCGAACGGTACCATCAAGGTGGCGGTCAGCCCCTCTTGCAACTGGCTGTTGACCCGCGCCTGCTGCTGCAACAGGCTGTGCGCTTCCTGGGCCCGCTGCAGCAGGGTCTCCTTGAGGTCGAGCAGGTCCGAGGTGGACTCGAACAGCGCCCGCGACAATTGCTGCAACTGCGAATGACGGTCCATCTCCAGGGGGTCGAAGTCGTCATAGGCGTCACCCTCGAACTGGTGCCGGCTCGAGATCCGCCCCTGGGTCTCGATATCCAGGCGCAGCAGCTGGTCGCGCATGCGCTCCAGCGTGGTCTCCATCTCGTTGAGAGCGAACTGCGCATCGTTGACCTGCTGCTCGATGCGCCCACGGATCACCGAATGCTCGCCGGCCAGGTTGCCCAGGTCGTCAAGCAGTTCGGCATCGACCTTGACCATGTCCCCGGCCCGCTCGGGCGCGACAGCCGGGGCTTCGGCCGGGGCGGGCTCGGCCTGGGGCTGCCCGGCGGCGCTGTCGGTCAGCGCGGCGCTGGAGAAGTTGCGGATATAGTCGATCAGCGCCGTCGCCGCGTGCAGCGGCTCACCCAGGCGCGCCGCGTCGAGCATGTGCGCCAGGCGGTCATGGCAGTTCTGCAGCAGGCTGAACAAGGCCGGCGTCGACGGCAGCCGCGCGGCCGCCAGCAGCTCGTACAGGAATTCCAGCTCATGGGCCAGGTCGCCGATGGCGGCGATCTCGACCATGCGCGCCCCACCCTTTAGGGTGTGCAGGTCGCGCAACAGGTTCTCCACCTCGACCGTGTTGCGCGGGTCGGCCTGCCAACGCGCCAGGGACTGGGCCGCGCTTTCGAGGATATCGGAGCTCTCTTCGAGGAAAACCTCCAGTAGTTCCTTGTCGCCTTCGCTTTCCTGCGTGTCGTCCTGCGCCTCGGTCGGGCCAGGTGGCGGAGCGTTATGGCGGAAATCGCGCAGCTCGCCCAGCAACGCCACCGCCGACAGCGGTGACTGGCCCTCGCGCAAGCTGCGCAGCATCTCAGCCAGGGCGTCATGGCTGCGTGCGAGCATCTCGAACAGCCCTGGGCTTGCCCCGATCCGCCGGTCCACCAGCCCTTCGTAGAGCAGCGCGAGCTCCTGGGCAAGCACTTCGATGGCGCCAATCGCGGCCATCTGCGCACCGCCCTTGAGGGTCAGAACATCATGTTGCAACGCAGACAGCGGTGACAGGCTTTCGGGATCGTCCTTCCATTGCCGCAGTGCCTGGTCGGCGCCCTCGAGAATATCCGCGGCCTCCTCGAGAAACAGCTCGACGACAGCGGGGTCCGGCAGCTGGCCAGGTTGGGGCAGCACTGTCGCGCCAGCTGCGCCGACCAACCCCAGGGCCGCCGGGTCGAGGGCATCGTCAAGCAAGCCATGCAAGGCGGCCAGGCAATCGGGGCGGGCGGTCGGATCCTGCCCGGCGGCTATTTCGTCGAACAGGTCGAGCAGCGCTTCGTGGGCCTGACGGGCGATGGCAAAGAAACGCGGTGTCACCGCAAGGCTGCCCTCTTCGACCGCGCCATAGAGGTCGAGCAGCCCTTCGCAGACTTCATCCACCTGCCACAGCTCAGCCTGGTGCGCACCATGGCTGAGGGTGGTCATTTCCTCGAGCAGCAGGTGCAGCTCATGATGCTGCGTGGGGTCGGCCTGCCAGTTGGCCAGCCGCGCCTCGGCGTCAAGCAGGATATCCATGCCCAGGGTCAGGAAGGTGGCCGTCAGTTGCGGGTCACGTCTGGCCCGGCGCGACGGGTGCGGCTCGGCCTGGTGCCGGGCGAGCCTGGCATCGACCGTTTGCCCGACCTGCTCGATCAACGCCGCAGCCCCCGGGATGGCAGCCAATGGTGAGCTATCCAACTGGGCCAGCCCCAGGTGGAACAGCGCACGCGCAGCCTCCAGCAGCTCGATCTCGGCCTGCTGTAAAGGCAGGTGGTGACCTTTGTACTCGCGCACCAGGCGGTCGAGCGCGGTGGCCAGTTCCGCCACCGGCATCACGCCGGCCATGGCGGCGCTGCCCTTGAGGGTGTGCAAGGCGCGTTGCAGGCTGTCGCTGACCACTGTGCCTTGGGCACCAGCCACCTGCAGGAAAACATCGAGCCCGGCCAGGTGCCCCTGGGCCTCGTTACGGAAAATCTCCAGCAGCTGCGGATCGAGCCCGTCGATGCTGGCGCTGGCCGGCGTGTCATTGAGCGCCAGTGCGTGCAGATGCCCGGCCAGTTGCTCTATCTCCGCAGTGGGCGGCAATTGGCTGGCGGCGAAGTCGGCGAGCAGGTCGGGCAGGCGCACGAACACTTGCTGCAAGGCCACCAGGCCTTCGGCGCTCAGTGTGATGCGCCCCTCCAGCACCCGGTTGAGCAGGTGCTCGGCGCCCCAGGCGAGTTCTGCCACGGCCTCTGCATGAACCATCCGCCCGCTGCCCTTGAGCGTATGCAGCGCGCGGCGTACCTCGATCAGTGCCTCGCGCAGGCCGTTGTCGGCACGCCAACGCAGCCACTGGCGCTCGAGTTCAGGCAACAGTTCGCCGGCCTCTTCGAGAAAAACCTCGCGCAACTCGTCATCGACACCGTCCGCCATGCCAGAGCCAGCCAAGGGCCGCTCGAGACGCGGGCATTGCACGCCCAGGGCGGTCAGGCTCGCGTGGGCCATGTCGATGAAACGCTGGGCATCGGCCAGCGGATCGGCCACCCGCCACTGCAACCAGGCCTCCCCGGCGCACAGGGCATCGGCCAGGTGGGCCAGCTCATCGGGCAGCGGCTCGTCCTCCACATGGACCAACCAGCCCTGCACATACCCCGCGCACCCACCGAACACCTCGGCGGCGGCCGGCAGCATCAGCATCGCCAACGCCCCGCGCACCTGCTGCAGCAAACCGGGCAAGGCCTGCAGGCGCTGACGCGACCAGTCCGACTCCAGGCAGTCGCCGATCAGGTCCTTGGCCTGCTGCAGCACATTGAGCGACTCGTTAAGTACCAGTTGGCGAATCTCGGCAAGGTCAGAACCAGGCAGGTTGCCTGGCGAGGTCTCCTCCAGCGGGCCGACCATGCCGTTGAGGGTCGCCTCGACGTACAACAGCGCCCCGGCGACATCCATCAACAGCGCCTCGTCCACCGCGCCGTCCTTCTCGACCTGCGCCTGCAGCGCCAGCACCTGGTCGATGATTACTCGTCGTGGCTGCTGGAAACCCAGCACTGCCAGGGTATCTGCGACATGGCGCAAGGGTGGCAGCAAGGTTTCCAACGACTCGCGGGGCGGATGCTCGCCACTGACAAAGGGGTCGAGACGGTCCTTGATGCGCATCAGGTCATCGCACAGGGCCATCACCACCGAACGCAGCGCGTCCCGCCCAGGGCCGGCCTGCATGTGCTCACGCCAGCTCCCCAGGGAAAGGTCGAGGTTGGCGAGGTCCGCGGCGCCCGCCAGGCGCTGCCCGAGTTCGCCCAGCAGGCTGCCCTGGGCCAGGGGCTCGGCACCCCGGCAGACCCGCAGCTGGTTGAGCAACGGCATGACCACCAGCGGCAAGTCGTGACGCGCTCCCCGCAGGCGATCCAGGTAAGGCGGCAATTGCTCAAGCCCCCGGAACAGCGCGCCCAGGCAGTCACCGCGAGGGCTCACCTGGCCCTCGGCCATGGCCCGTCCTAGCAGCTCCAGTTCCTCGGCCAGGCGCGTCGCGCCCGGCAATTCGAGCAGGTGCAGGCAACCGTGCACCTGGTGCAGGTTGTCGACGAAGAACGCCAGCATCGACAGGTCGCCTGGCTCCGCCGAGAAACGCTCCAGGGCCTGGCGCGCCTGCGCCAGGCAATCGAGGAGGGGGGCCTTGATCCAGGCCAGGGCCACCGTGTCGTGGCGCTCGCCGGCCGTATTGCCCGGGCCGGCCATGCTCGCCCCGCTCACGACCGCTCCACCGGCTTGGGCAGGGTGAAACCGGATACCGAGCGGCGCATCTCGCTGGCCATGCGTGCCAGGTGGCGGATGCTGTCGGCCGTGGCGCCGGAACCGGCGGAGGTCTGCGCGGTGATCTGCTGGATCACCGCCATGGTGTGGGAAATCTGCCCGGCAGACGACGTCTGCAACTGAGCGGCATCGGAGATGCTGTGAATAAGGTCGGCCATCGTCTGCGACACGCCTTCGATCTCTGCCAGGGCCACGCCGGCGTCCTGGGCCAGCCGCGCGCCGCGCACCACTTCGGCGGTGGTCTGCTCCATGGAGATCACCGCCTCGTTGGTATCGGCCTGGATGGTGCGTACCAACGCCTCGATCTGCCGGGTTGCCGAGGACGAGCGCTCGGCCAGGCGCTGCACCTCGTCGGCGACCACGGCAAAGCCGCGGCCGGCCTCGCCGGCGAGCGATGCCTGGATGGCCGCGTTGAGGGCGAGGATGTTGGTCTGCTCGGCAATGTCGTCGATCAGGCTGACGATATCGCCGATCTCCTGGGAGGACTCACCCAGGCGCTTGATCCGCTTGGCGGTGTCCTGGATCTGCTCGCGGATATTGTCCATGCCGTGGATGGTGTTGTGCACCACCTCGTTGCCCTTGTTGGCGATGGCCACCGAACGCTCGGCCACCTTGGCCGATTCATAGGCATGCGCGGAGACCCGGTCGATCGACTCGACCATGTCGCCCACCGCCTCGGACGCCTCGCTGATCTGCTCGGCCTGGTGCTCGGAGGCCTTGGCCAGTTGACGGGCGGTGTTCTGGGTGTCCTGCACCGCAGCGGCGACCTGCTCGGCACTGTGGTTGATGGTGGCTACCAGGTCGCGCAGCTGGTCGACCGAGAAGTTGATCGAGTCGGCGATGGCTCCGGTGAAGTCCTCTGTCACCGAAACGGTCACGGTCAGGTCGCCGTCGGCCAGTTCCTCGATCTCGTCGAGCAGGCGCATGATCGCCTGCTGGTTGCGCTCGTTCTTTTCCGCGGTCTCGCGGAGCTGGCGGTGGGTGGCGCGCACCATCACCAGGCCGATGAGGATGATCGAGGCCAGTGCCAGCAGGCCGAGTACGTAGCCGCCGACAGTATCGAGGGTACGCCCGCCGGCCAGGTTTTCGAAGCCGTTGGCCAGGTGCGAGGCCTCGTCGAGCAGGGTCTGCGACAGGCTGAAGATGTTACCGGCAGCCTCGCGCACGCGGAACAGTTCGGGCGAAGTCTCGAGGATTTCGTCCACCGAGCCCGAGACGAACTGGAACAGTTCGGCGATCTCGGCCAGCCGCGCCCGGGCATCGGCGTCCTCGACGCGGGTGACCTGGATCGCCGGGTTGCCGGCGAGCATGCCCTCGAGCACCTGGCCGAAGCGGCTGGCGTCGCGGCCGAAGGCATCGGCGGCCTGCACCGAAGTCTCGTCACCGGCGAGCACGGTGTTGACCGAGCCGAGAATGCGCTCGGCCAACAGCAACTGGCGCTGGGCCACGGCCACCTGGTTGGCCGGCGCACCGCTCTGCAGCAGGATTTCCACCACTTTCTCGTATTCGACCTGCAACTGCGGAACGGTCTCGGCCAGGGTGGCCGCGACCTGGTGCAACGACAGCACGGTCTGTTCGCTGGCCAGGATGGTGTCGGTGTTCTTGCGCAGGTTCTCCCAGTCCTGGCGCACCGCGTCCATTTCGTCGCGTACCGTGGCGGGCGCGGCGGGCAGGCCGGTGGTCTTGTCCCCCTCGCGCAGGTAGCTCCAGCGCCGCTCGAAGTCGTTGCGCGCGTCGCTGAGCAGCCTGAACGCCAGCGCCTTGCCCGCCGCCGCCTCGGTGGCGTTCTTGGCAATGCGCTGGGACAGCACGCGCAGCTCGCCGGCATGGCCGATGTACTGCTTGTCGTGGTTGGCCTGGGTGTTGAGGTAGGCGAAGTTGGCGAACAACAGGACGATCGACAGGATCAGCACCACGAACAGCACGGTGATCTGCGCGGTGCTGCGCGGGCGTTGGGCCACGGCGGCGGGCGAGACGCCGGCTGCGGCAACGGTGGGTCCTGGCTTGTTCACGTCGAAAGTCCTCTACAACGCCACATCGAGAAAGCCCGGCGCCTGGGCCAGGGCGAACGGGCTGAAGATCGCCCAATTGCGCTCACGGGGAAAATGGCCCTGCACGAAGGGCGCGGCCGCGCGGATCAACGGTTGCGGCGGCGACAGCTCGAGGCTGCTCAGGGCGAAGTGCTGCAGGCCGACCACTTCGTCCACCAGCAGCCCGGCGAACAGCTCTTCGTGATCCAGCACCAGCACCCGCCGTTGCTTGCCCGCCGCCGCCGGCCCCAGGCCGAAGAATGCACACAGGTCCATCACCGGCAGCAGCCGCCCACGCAGGTTGGCCACTCCGCGCACCCAGGGCTGCACACCCGGCACCCGGCTACCGCGGGGTTCGCGCAACACTTCGGCGACTTCACCCATGGGCGCGACGAACCACTGCCCGGCGACACGAAAGCCGATGCCGCTCCATTGTTGCAGGCGGATGTCCTGCGGTGGCTGGTCGGCCACCAGCAGGCGGCAGCGCCGGTCGATGTCCAGCAGCAGCTCGAAGGCGGTCAGCGATGCGCCCTGGGGCCGGGTGGTCAAGCCTGCAGCACTTCTTTGAGCTTGGCGATCAGCGCGTCTTCTTCCACAGGTTTGGTCAGGAAGTCGCGGGCGCCCTGGCGCTGGGCCCAGATCCGATCGGTTTCCTGGTCCTTGGTGGTGACCACGATCACCGGGATGGCGCTGGTTTCCGGGTCCTTGCTCAACTGGCGGGTGGCCTGGAATCCGTTCATGCCGGGCATGACAATGTCCATCAGCACCGCGTCGGGCTTTTCCTGGCGGGCCAGGGCCACGCCGTCGGCACCGTTGTCGGCCTTGAGCACCCCATAGCCGTGCTTCTCCAGCCATTCGGTCAATCTGTACATCTCTGTCGGCGAGTCGTCGACAATCAGAACTCGGGCCATGCTGTTTCCCCATCAGGAAATAGAGACGCCGCCTTGCGTGGGCGGCGTCAGGGTGCGTGTGGATCCTGCGCGGCGAAACCGGGCACGCAGGCACGGATCGCGTCGAGCAGTTCTTCCTTGCTGAACGGTTTGGTCAGGAACTGGTCGGAGCCGACCACCCGGCCGCGGGCCTTGTCGAACAGGCCGTCGCGGGAAGAGAGCAGGATCACCGGGGTGTCCTTGAACGCGCTGTTGTGCTTGATGATGGCGCAGGTCTGGTAGCCATCGAGGCGCGGCATCAGCACGTCGACGAAGATGACCCGCGGTTTGTGGTCGACGATCTTGGCCAGGGCGTCGAAGCCGTCACTGGCGGTGATCACCTCGCAGCCTGCCTCGCCGAGCAACATCTGCGCGGTGCGGCGGATCGTGCGGGAATCGTCGATCACCATCACCTTCAGGGGTTGTTCCATATAGTTCGCCATCATTTGCTGCTCTGGTCTGAGCGGCAAGCTGCAAGTTACAAGCGTCAAGTAAAAGCAAATGGGTGTGCAGCCCGGCTCTCTTGCAGCTTGTGGCTTGGAGCTTGAAGCTGGATCGAGCCTTTTTAGCACACTCCCGAAGGCCATTCCATCCGCCCGCCCCTTGACCGTGGGCGCGCCCGGCGCCACCCTGAGCCACTTTTCTTTCGTGCCATCGCGGCCTAGGGCCGCCAAGAGGAACTACCCATGAGCGTTCGCCTCGGGATTGTCATGGACCCCATCGCGTCCATCTCCTACAAAAAGGACAGCTCGCTGGCCATGCTGCTGGCCGCCCAGGCCCGCGGCTGGAGCCTGTTCTACATGGAGCAGCGCGATCTGTACCAGGGCCAGGGCAAGGCCCGCGCACGCATGCGCCCGCTCAAGGTGTTCGCCGACCCGGCCCGCTGGTTCGAACTGGGCGAGGAGCAGGACAGCACCCTGGCCGAGCTGGACGTGATCCTGATGCGCAAGGACCCGCCCTTCGACATGGAGTTCGTCTACAGCACCTACCTGCTGGAACAGGCCGAGGCCGAAGGCGTGCTGGTGGTCAACAAGCCGCAGAGCCTGCGCGACTGCAACGAGAAGCTGTTCGCCACGCTGTTCCCGCAGTGCACGCCCCCCACGCTGGTCAGCCGCCGCCCCGACATCATCCGCGAATTCGCCGCCGAGCATGGTGATGTGATTCTCAAACCGCTGGATGGCATGGGTGGCACTTCGATCTTCCGTCACCGGGTCGGCGACCCCAACCTGTCGGTGATCCTCGAGACCCTGACCGCGCTCGGCGCCCAGCAGATCATGGCGCAGGCCTACCTGCCGGCGATCAAGGACGGCGACAAGCGCATCCTGATGATCGACGGCGAGCCGGTGGACTACTGCCTGGCGCGCATCCCGGCCAGCGGCGAGACCCGCGGCAACCTGGCCGCCGGTGGTCGCGGCGAAGCCCGCCCGTTGAGCGAGCGCGATCGCTGGATCGCCGCCCAGGTCGGCCCGACCTTGCGTGAAAAGGGCCTGCTGTTCGTCGGCCTGGACGTGATCGGCGACTACCTCACCGAAATCAACGTCACCAGCCCGACCTGCATCCGCGAGATCGACGCCGCCTTCAACACCAATATCGGCGGGCAATTGATGGACGCCATTGATCGCAAGCTTCAGGCGCGCTGACCGAAGACAGGTGGCAACACCGCGCAGTGGGGTATGATGCCGGTCCTTTTCGACTGAGCTGCTGCCCCGCCTAGGCTCTGTACGAAAAGTCTTGAGACGCAGGTCAGGCAAGGCGAAAACAGCCGAGGAAGCGGAGTGTACTGGAGTACATGAGCATTCCGAGGCTGTTTTCAACGCAGCATGAACAAGTATCAAGGCTTTTGGTACAGAGCCTAGCGGTTGCTGGATACCCGATGACGCTTCCCGCCGACATCCCACCCGACCTGCTGCCACCGCGCGTCCGCCCGGTGGACCGGCTCGGTTTCACCCTGTTCCTGGCCACCCTGGTGCACCTGGCGCTGATCCTGGGCGTGGGTTTCACCGTGGTCAAACCGGCCGAAATCCGACACGCCATGGATATCACCTTGGCCACCTTCAAGAGCGAGAAAGCGCCCGAGAAGGCCGATTTCCAAGCCCAGGACAACCAGCAGGGTAGCGGTACGCTGGACAAGAAAGCGGTGCCCAAGACCACCGAGGTCGCGCCGTTCCAGGACAGCAAGATCAACAAGATCACCCCGCCCCCGGCGGCGAAACCGCAAACACCCCCGGCACCGGCGAAGTCCGTGGTCGCCACCCAGGCGCCGAAGCCGCAGAAAGCCGAGCCCAGGCCCAAGGAGAGCAAGCCGCAACCTAAGCCCGAGGCCAAGGTACCGGACTTCGACAGTTCGCAGCTGTCCAGCCAGATCGCCAGCCTCGAGGCCGAACTGTCCCAGGAACAGCAGCTTTACGCCAAACGCCCGCGCATCCACCGTCTGAATGCCGCCTCGACCCTGCGCGACAAGGGTGCCTGGTACAAGGAAGAGTGGCGCAAGAAGGTCGAGCGCATCGGCAACCTCAACTACCCCGAAGAAGCCCGGCGCCAGCAGATGTACGGCAGCCTGCGGATGATGGTGTCGATCAACCGCGACGGTTCGCTGTACGAGGTGCTGGTGCTGGAGTCCTCCGGCCAGCCCGTGCTGGACCAGGCTGCCCAGCGCATCGTGCGCCTGGCGGCGCCCTTCGCGCCATTCACCGGGGACCTGGCGGAGTTCGACCGCCTGGAGATCATCCGTACCTGGCGCTTTGCCCGGGGTGACCGGCTGTCGAGCAACTGATCGGGGCCGCGTTGCGGCCCATCGCTGGCAAGCCAGCTCCCACAGGGACAGCGCATGGCTTGAGTTCTGCACGATCGGTGGAGGAGCCGGCTTGTCAGCCTCGCCACCTGGCGCCACACTAGCGGACATGAAGACCCTCGCCCCCAGCTACCTCAAGCACCAGTTCCTGATCGCCATGCCGCACATGGCCGATCCGAACTTTGCCCAGACCCTCACCTACATCGTCGAGCACAATGCCCACGGCGCCATGGGCCTGGTGGTCAACCGCCCGCAGGAGCTGAACCTGGCCGACATCCTCGAGCAGTTGCGCCCGGACGATGAGCCGCCCGCCAGCACCCTGCACATCCCGATCTACCAGGGCGGCCCGGTGCAGACCGACCGCGGCTTCGTACTCCACAGCAACGACCGCAGCTACCAGGCCACGGTCGAGCTGGAGGGCCTGTCGCTGTCCACCTCCCAGGACGTGCTGTTCGCCATCGCCGCCGGCGACGGTCCGCGCAAGAGCCTGATCACCCTGGGCTACGCGGGCTGGGAAGCCGGCCAGCTGGAGGCCGAGCTTGCCGACAACGCCTGGCTCAACTGCCCCTTCGACCCCGAGATCATCTTCGGCATGGCCAGCGACATGCGCCTGGGCGCCGCCGCCGCCAGCCTGGGGATCAACCTCAGCCTGCTGACCAGCCAGGCGGGCCACGCCTGATGGCCGAACTGCGCTTGCTGCTTGGCTTCGACTACGGCACCCGGCAGATCGGCGTGGCCGTCGGCCAGGTGATCACCGGCCAGGCCCGAGAACTGTGCACGCTCAAGGCGCAGAACGGCGTGCCGGACTGGAACCAGGTCGAGAAGCTGATCAAGGAATGGAAACCCGACGCCATCGTCGTCGGCCTGCCGCTGAACATGGACGGCACGCCCAGCGAGATGAGCGAACGCGCCGAAAAATTCGCCCGTCGCCTGCACGGCCGCTACAACCTGCCGGTACACACCCACGACGAACGGCTCACCACCTTCGAAGCCAAGGGCGAGCAGATGGCCCGTGGCGGCCGGCATGGCAGCTACCGCGACAATCCGGTCGACGCCATCGCCGCGGCCCTGCTGCTGCAAGGCTGGCTGGAGGCCAACACTTAAATCCGCTTTGCCGCCGGCGGCTTGCCGGCGCCCGCCTTCCGAGGAGCACGCAATGAGCCTACCCAATCCCGCCGACCTGATCCGGCAGATGGCCGTCGACCTTCGCGCCCACCTGGCCCGCCGCACGATCGCCGAGCCACGCTTCATCGGCATCCGCACCGGCGGCGTGTGGGTGGCCCAGGCTCTGCAGGCCGAGCTCGGCGACCAGAGCCCGCTGGGTACCCTGGACGTCTCCTTCTACCGGGACGATTTCAGCCAGAACGGCCTGCACCCGCAGGTGCGCCCCTCGGAACTGCCGTTCGAGATCGAAGGCCAGCACCTGGTGCTGGTGGACGACGTGCTGATGAGCGGGCGTACCATCCGCGCCGCGCTCAACGAGCTGTTCGACTACGGCCGCCCGGCCAGCGTGACGCTGGTTTGCCTGCTCGACCTGGATGCCGGCGAACTGCCGATCCGCCCGAATGTGCTTGGCGCCACCCTGTCCCTGGCCGCCCATGAACGGGTAAAATTGACCGGACCCACGCCGCTCGCCCTCGAGCGCCAGGACCTCGCTCCCGCATCCGCCCTTTAAGAGTCCCCCGCGATGACGCCATTCGACGCCAAGCGCCCGCTGCAGCTCAATGATCAGGGCCAGCTGCGCCACTTCCTCTCGCTCGACGGTTTGCCCCGCGAACTGCTGACCGAGATCCTCGACACCGCCGACTCGTTCCTCGAAGTCGGCGCCCGGGCCGTGAAGAAAGTCCCGCTGCTGCGCGGCAAGACCGTGTGCAACGTGTTCTTCGAGAACTCCACCCGTACCCGCACCACCTTCGAGCTGGCCGCCCAGCGCCTGTCGGCGGACGTGATCAGCCTGAACGTGTCGACCTCCTCGACCAGCAAGGGCGAGACCCTGTTCGACACCCTGCGCAACCTGGAGGCCATGGCCGCCGACATGTTCGTCGTGCGCCACTCCGACTCCGGCGCCGCCCATTTCATCGCCGAGCACGTGTGCCCGGACGTGGCGGTGATCAACGGCGGTGACGGCCGCCACGCCCACCCGACCCAGGGCATGCTCGACATGCTGACCATCCGTCGGCACAAGGGCAGCTTCGAGAACCTGTCGGTGGCCATCGTCGGCGATATCCTGCACTCGCGCGTGGCCCGCTCCGACATGCTCGCGCTCAAGGCGCTGGGCTGCCCGGACATACGCGTGATCGGCCCGAAGACGCTGATCCCGATCGGCATCGAGCAGTACGGCGTGAAGGTGTACACGGACCTCGCCGAAGGCCTCAAGGATGTCGACGTGGTGATCATGCTGCGCCTGCAGCGTGAGCGAATGGCCGGCGGCCTGCTGCCCAGCGAGGGCGAGTTCTACCGCCTGTTCGGCCTGACCACCGCGCGCCTGGCCGGTGCCAAACCCGACGCCATCGTCATGCACCCGGGCCCGATCAACCGCGGCGTGGAGATCGAGTCGGCAGTGGCCGACGGCCAGCATTCGGTGATCCTCAATCAGGTCACCTACGGCATCGCCGTACGCATGGCAGTACTGTCCATGGCCATGAGCGGGCAGAACGCGCAACGTCAATTCGAGCAGGAGAACGCCCAGTGACCATCAGCATTATCGGCGCCCGGGTCATCGATCCTGCCAGCGGCCTGGACAAGGTCACCGACCTGCACCTCGACGGCGGGCGCATTGCCGCCATCGGCGCGGCTCCAGCCGGCTTCAGCGCCAGCCGCATGATCCAGGCCGATGGCCTGGTCGCCGCCCCAGGCCTGGTCGACCTCGGTGTCTCCCTGCGCGAACCTGGCTACAGCCGCAAAGGCAACATCGCCAGCGAAACCCGCGCCGCGGTCGCCGGTGGCGTCACCAGCCTGTGCTGCCCACCGCAGACCAAGCCAGTATTGGACACCTCGGCCGTCGCCGAACTGATCCTTGACCGCGCCCGCGAAGCGGCCAACAGCAAGGTCTATCCGATCGGTGCCCTGACCAAAGGCCTGGAAGGCGAGCAACTGGCCGAACTGGTGGCCCTGCGCGACACTGGCTGCGTGGCCTTCGGCAACGGCCTGAAAGAGATCCCCAACAACCGCACCCTGGCTCGCGCCCTGGAATACGCCGCCACCTTCGACCTGACCGTGGTGTTCCATTCCCAGGACCGTGACCTGGCCCAGGGCGGCCTCGCCCACGAGGGGCCGATGGCCAGCTTCCTCGGCCTGCCTGGCATCCCGGAAACCGCCGAGACCGTGGCCCTGGCCCGCAACCTGCTGCTGGTCGAGCAGAGCGGCGTACGCGCTCACTTCACACAGATCACCAGCGCCCGTGGCGCCCGGCTGATCGCCCAGGCCCAGCAGTTGGGGCTGCCGGTCACCGCCGATGTGGCGCTGTACCAGCTGATCCTCACCGATGAGGCCCTGCGCGACTTCTCAAGCCTGTACCACGTGCAGCCGCCACTGCGCACCGCCGCCGACCGCGACGGCCTGCGCGAGGCGGTAAAGTCTGGGGTGATCCAGGCAATCTCCAGCCATCACCAGCCCCACGAGCGCGATGCCAAGCTGGCGCCGTTCGGCGCCACCGAGCCAGGCATCAGCAGTGTCGAGCTACTGTTGCCGCTGGCCATGACCCTGGTGGAGGACGGCCTGCTCGACCTGCCGACCTTGTTGGCACGCCTGAGCAGCGGCCCGGCCACGGCCATGCGCCTGCCAGCCGGCGAGCTGAAAGTCGGCGCCGCCGCCGACCTGGTGCTGTTCGACCCGAAAGCCTCGACCGTGGCCGGCGAACACTGGTTCTCCCGCGGCGAGAACTGCCCGTTCATCGGCCACTGCCTGCCGGGCGCGGTGCGTTATACCTTGGTCGATGGGCACGTCTGCCACGAGGCCTGAGTAACGCCATCGCGGGGCAAGCCCGCTCCCACGAAGCCCCCGGGGTCATTGTGTGGAGCAGGCCTGCCAGGCAATGCCTTGAAACAACCATTCATCCCTCTCGGTTGAAATCCTTCCCCCCTCCCCCCATATGAGTCTGCATCAGGCATTTTCGCCCCGCTGCGTGGAGACTCTCCCCTTGACTACCATCGTTTCTGTCCGCCGTAACGGCAAAGTCGTCATGGGCGGCGACGGCCAGGTTTCCCTCGGCAACACCGTGATGAAAGGCAACGCCAAGAAAGTGCGGCGCCTGTACAACGGCCAGGTCATCGCCGGTTTTGCCGGTGCCACCGCCGATGCCTTCACCCTGTTCGAGCGCTTCGAAGCCCAGCTGCAGAAACACTCCGGCCACCTGGTGCGTGCCGCCGTCGAGCTGGCCAAGGAATGGCGTACCGACCGCTCGCTGAGCCGCCTGGAAGCGATGCTGGCCGTGGCCAACAAGGATGCATCCCTGATCATCACCGGCAACGGCGACGTGGTCGAACCCGAGGACGGGCTGATCGCCATGGGTTCCGGCGGTGGCTATGCCCAGGCCGCGGCCCGCGCCCTGCTGAACAAGACCGACCTGTCGGCCCGCGAGATCACCGAGGCCGCCCTGAACATCGCCGGCGACATCTGCGTGTTCACCAACCACAACCTGACCATCGAGGAGCAGGACCTGGCCGAGTGAATCAGTTGTTTTGGCGTCCCGCTCGCAGCGGGACTTTTCCACACTGATCACTGTGCTTGAGGATCCCATACATCATGTCCATGACCCCACGCGAAATCGTCCACGAACTCAACCGCCACATCATCGGCCAGGACGACGCCAAGCGCGCTGTCGCCATTGCCCTGCGCAACCGCTGGCGGCGCATGCAGCTCCCCGCCGAGCTGCGTGCCGAAGTCACCCCCAAGAACATCCTGATGATCGGCCCCACCGGCGTGGGCAAGACTGAAATCGCCCGCCGCCTGGCCAAGCTGGCCAACGCACCGTTCATCAAGGTCGAAGCGACCAAGTTCACCGAGGTCGGCTATGTCGGCCGTGACGTCGAATCGATCATCCGCGACCTGGCCGACGCCGCGCTGAAGATGCTGCGCGAGCAGGAGATCGTCCGCGTGCGCCACCGCGCCGAGGACGCCGCCGAGGACCGCATCCTCGACGCCCTGCTGCCACAGGCGCGGGTCAGCAGCTTCAGCGAGGAAGCCCAGCAGAGCAGCAGCGACTCCAACACTCGCCAGCTGTTCCGCAAGCGCCTGCGCGAAGGCCAGCTTGACGACAAGGAAATCGAGATCGAAGTCGCCGAAAGCATGGGTGTCGAGATCGCCGCGCCACCCGGCATGGAAGAGATGACCAACCAGCTGCAAAGCCTGTTCGCCAACATGGGCAAGGGCAAGCGCAAGGCACGCAAGCTCAAGGTCAAGGACGCGCTGAAGATGGTCCGTGACGAAGAAGCCGGCCGCCTGGTCAATGAGGAAGAGCTCAAGGCCAAGGCCCTGGAAGCGGTCGAGCAGCACGGTATCGTGTTCATCGACGAGATCGACAAGGTTGCCAAGCGTGGCAACGTCGGTGGCGCCGATGTTTCCCGTGAAGGCGTGCAGCGCGACCTGCTGCCGCTGATCGAAGGCTGCACCGTCAATACCAAGCTGGGCATGGTCAAGACCGACCACATCCTGTTCATCGCTTCCGGCGCGTTCCATCTGAGCAAGCCGAGCGACCTGGTGCCCGAATTGCAGGGCCGTCTGCCGATCCGGGTCGAGCTCAAGGCGCTGACCCCGGAAGACTTCGAGCGCATCCTCAAGGAGCCGCACGCCTCGCTGACCGAGCAATACAGCGCCCTGCTCAAGACCGAGGGCCTGAACATCGAGTTCGCCGACGAGGGCCTCAAGCGCCTGGCCGAGATCGCCTACCAGGTAAACGAGAAAACCGAGAACATCGGTGCCCGCCGCCTGCACACCCTGCTCGAGCGCCTGCTCGAAGAGGTGTCGTTCAGCGCCGGCGACCTGGCCAGCGCCCACGACGAGTCACCGATCCACATCGACGCCGCCTACGTCAACAGCCACCTGGGTGAGCTGGCGCAGAACGAAGACCTGTCGCGCTACATCCTGTAAGACCGCAGGGGGCCGCGTTGCGGCCCCCTTGCACAATGCCTGGAATCACTCGAAGCTTGCAGCTTGAAGCCAAAGAGAGAGTCACCCATGGCCCGCCTCCCCACCGCCATCAACCTGCACAAAGCCTCCAGGACCCTTACCCTCACCTACGCTCCCGGCGAGGTCTACCACCTGCCCGCCGAGTTCCTGCGCGTGCACTCGCCTTCCGCCGAAGTCCAGGGCCACGGCAATCCCATCCTGCAATTCGGCAAGATCAACGTCGGCCTCAGCGGCCTGGAACCGGCTGGTCAATACGCACTGAAACTGACCTTCGACGACGGCCATGACTCAGGATTGTTCACCTGGGAATACCTCGAGCAGCTGTGCCTGCGCCAGGAGCAGCTATGGGCCGACTACCTCGACGAATTGCACAAGGCCGGCAAATCCCGCGACCCGTCCGAATCGGTAGTGAAATTGATGCTCTAGCTCAAGCCCCGCAAGCTTTAGAGCGCATTTTCTAATCTCATCTGCTTGAATGCCTGGATGACGGCCAAAGATTGGCTGTCTTGCGCATTACACGAAAGTCGGGTAACCAATGGAGCTGGCAAGTTCCCTGCATCGCCTCCGGGCAGGCAGGGCCAGGCCGGTATGTAGAGGTCGCGAGCGAAAGCAGGTTGTCTTCACACGCAGAAACCCCCGCAGCTCATCATCGGCACGCATCCGGTCGCAGCACCGCTGTTCCTTATCACTGGTCACCCGAGTAGCAGTACCGGGCTGTCACAGCACACCGGTACTCGTCTCAGGACAACGGAGCGTCGTAGATGAGTAACAAGAACAACGATGAGTTGCAGCGGCAGGCCTCGGAAAACACCCTGGGGCTGAACCCGGTCATCGGCATTCGCCGCAAGGATCTACTTACATCGGCACGCACGGTATTACGCCAGGCCATGCGCCAGCCCTTGCACAGCGCCAAGCACGTGGCGCACTTCGGCCTGGAGCTGAAAAACGTCCTGCTGGGCAAGTCGGCCCTGCAACCGGAAGGCGACGACCGTCGCTTCAGCGACCCGGCGTGGAGCAAGAACCCCCTTTATCGCCGCTACCTGCAGACCTACCTGGCCTGGCGCAAGGAACTCAACGACTGGATCAGCGAGAGTGACCTGTCGCCGCAGGACATCAGCCGCGGGCAGTTCGTCATCAACCTGGTGACCGAGGCCATGGCGCCCACCAACACCCTCTCCAACCCGGCCGCGGTCAAACGCTTCTTCGAGACCGGCGGCAAGAGCCTGCTCGACGGGCTGTCCAACCTTGCCAAGGACATCGTCAACAACGGCGGCATGCCCAGCCAGGTGAACATGGAGGCTTTCGAGGTCGGCAAGAATCTGGGCACCAGCGAAGGCGCGGTGGTGTACCGCAACGATGTGCTGGAGCTGATCCAGTACAGCCCCATCACCGAGCAGGTGCACAGCCGCCCGTTGCTGGTGGTGCCACCGCAGATCAACAAGTTCTACGTATTCGACCTGAGCCCGGAAAAGAGCCTGGCGCGCTTCTGCCTGCGCTCACAGCAACAGACCTTCATCGTCAGCTGGCGCAACCCGACCAAGGCCCAGCGCGAGTGGGGCCTGTCCACCTACATCGACGCACTCAAGGAAGCCGTCGACGCGGTGCTGGCGATCACTGGCAGCAAGGACCTGAACATGCTCGGTGCCTGCTCCGGCGGTATCACCTGCACGGCGCTGGTGGGCCACTACGCCGCCCTCGGCGAAAAGAAGGTCAATGCCCTGACCCTGCTGGTGAGCGTGCTCGACACCACTGTCGACACCCAGGTGGCATTGTTCGTCGACGAGCAGACCCTGGAAGCGGCCAAGCGCCACTCCTACCAGTCCGGCGTGCTGGAAGGCAGCGACATGGCCAAGGTGTTCGCCTGGATGCGCCCCAACGACCTGATCTGGAACTACTGGGTCAACAACTACCTGCTCGGCAACGAGCCACCGGTGTTCGACATTCTGTTCTGGAACAACGACACCACCCGACTGCCGGCCGCCTTCCACGGCGACCTGATCGAGATGTTCAAGAACAACCCGCTGATCCGTTCCAACGCCCTCGAAGTGTGCGGCACGGCCATCGACCTGAAGCAGGTCGACTGCGACATCTACAGCGTTGCCGGCACCGCCGACCACATTACCCCGTGGCAGTCGTGCTACCGCTCGGCACACCTGTTCGGCGGCAAGATCGAGTTCGTGCTGTCCAACAGCGGCCATATCCAGAGCATCCTCAACCCCCCGGGCAACCCCAAGGCGCGCTTCATGACGGGCGAAGACCGCCCGGACGACCCGGTGGCCTGGCAGGAGAACGCGGTCAAGCATGCCGACTCCTGGTGGCTGCACTGGCAGGCCTGGCTGGGTGAGCGCGCCGGCGAACTCAAGAAGGCACCTACACGGCTGGGTAACCGCGCCTATACCGCGGGCGAGGCCGCACCGGGAACATACGTGCACGAGCGTTGAGCCGAACCGCCGTGGTGCGCCTGCTGGCGCAGCGCGGCGCTACTTTCACCACAGAGTCACGCGCATGCCGCAACCGTACATCTTCAGGACCGTCGAGCTGGACGACCAGTCCATCCGCACTGCGGTCCGCCCCGGCAAGCCCCACCTGACGCCGCTGCTGATATTCAACGGCATCGGCGCCAACCTCGAGCTGGTGTTTCCATTCATCGAGGCCCTGGACCCGGACCTGGAGGTCATCGCCTTCGACGTGCCCGGGGTGGGCGGCTCGTCCACGCCCCGTCACCCCTACCGTTTTCCCGGCCTGGCCAAGTTGACTGCAAGGATGCTCGACTACCTGGACTACGGCCAGGTCAACGTCATCGGCGTGTCCTGGGGCGGCGCCCTGGCCCAGCAGTTCGCCCACGACTACCCCGAACGCTGCAAGAAACTGGTGCTGGCCGCCACCGCCGCCGGTGCGGTGATGGTACCGGGCAAGCCCAAGGTGTTGTGGATGATGGCCAGCCCACGGCGCTACGTGCAGCCCTCCCATGTGATCCGCATCGCGCCGCTGATCTATGGCGGCGGCTTTCGCCGGGATCCGGACCTGGCCATGCACCATGCCTCGAAGGTGCGTTCGGGCGGCAAGCTGGGCTACTACTGGCAACTGTTCGCCGGGCTCGGCTGGACCAGCATCCACTGGCTGCACAAGATCCACCAGCCCACCCTGGTGCTGGCCGGCGACGACGATCCGCTGATCCCGCTGATCAACATGCGCCTGCTGGCCTGGCGGATTCCCAATGCCCAGCTACACATAATCGATGATGGCCACCTGTTCCTGATCACCCGGGCCGAGGCCGTCGCACCGATCATCATGAAATTCCTCGAGCAAGAACGCCAACGCGCGGTCATGCACCCTCGGCCAGCGGCACGGGGGTAGGAAGGCTTTTTATTGCGTCAGCACGGGCCTTTGCGGGCACTCCCAGGCAGGTGATGCGAACCTGCAGGAGTAGCTTTACCCGCACCAAGGCCAACGCGGAAATGGATCTGACGAAGGAGTGTTGGCATGAAGGACAAACCGGCCAGAGGATCGACACCGGTCCCCGCCACGAGCATGAACGTGCAGAACGCCATTACCGGCCTGCGCGGTCGCGACCTGTTCTCGACCCTGCGCCAGGTCGGCCGGATCGGCCTGCGCAATCCGCTGCACACCGCGCATCACCTGCTGAGCCTGGGCGGCCAGCTGGGGCGCGTGCTTATCGGCGACAGCCCCTACCAGCCCCACCCGCGTGACGCACGCTTCAGCGACCCGACCTGGAGCCAGAACCCGTTCTACCGCCGCGGCCTGCAGGCCTACCTTGCCTGGCAGAAGCAGACGCGCCTGTGGATCGAGGAAAGCAGCCTGGCCGACGACGACCGCGCCCGGGCGCAGTTCCTGTTCAACCTGGTCAGCGACGCCTTCGCCCCCAGCAACTCGCTGCTCAATCCGCTGGCGGTCAAGGAGCTGTTCAACACCGGCGGCCTGAGCCTGCTGCGTGGCGTCAGCCATCTGCTCGACGACCTGCGCCACAACGACGGCTTGCCACGGCAGGTGGACGAACGGGCCTTCGAGGTTGGCGGCAACCTGGCAGCGACCCCGGGCGCCGTGGTGTTTCGCAACGAGCTGCTGGAGTTGATCCAGTACAAGCCCATGAGCGAGAAACAGTACTCCCGGCCGCTGCTGGTGATACCGCCGCAGATCAACAAGTTCTACATCTTCGACCTGAGCCCGACCAACAGCTTCGTCCAGTACATGCTCAAGCAGGGCCTGCAGGTGTTCATGGTCAGCTGGCGCAACCCCGACCCCCGTCACCGTGAGTGGGGCCTGTCCAGCTATGTGCAAGCCCTGGAGGAAGCGCTCAACGCCTGCCGCAGCATCAGCGGCAACCGCGACCCCAACCTCATGGGCGCCTGCGCCGGCGGCCTGACCATGGCCGCGCTGCAGGGCCACTTGCAAGCTAAGAAGCAGCTGCGCAAGGTGCGCAGCGCCACTTACCTGGTGAGCCTGCTCGACAGCCAGTTCGACAGCCCCGCCAGCCTGTTCGCCGACGAACAGACCATCGAGGCGGCCAAGCGCCGCTCCTATCAGCGCGGCGTACTGGACGGCGGCGAGGTGGCACGGATCTTCGCCTGGATGCGCCCCAACGACCTGATCTGGAACTATTGGGTCAACAACTACCTGATGGGCAAGACACCGCCGGCCTTCGACATCCTCTACTGGAACGCCGACAGCACGCGCCTGCCGGCCGCGCTGCACGGCGACCTGCTGGATTTCTTCAAGCTCAACCCGCTGACCTTCCCCGAAGGCCTGGAGGTGTGCGGCACACCGATCGACCTCACGCAGGTCGGGCTGGACAGCTTCACCGTGGCCGGCAGCAACGACCACATCACCCCCTGGGACGCGGTGTACCGTTCGGCCCTGCTGCTCGGCGGCGACCGGCGCTTCATTCTGGCCAACAGCGGTCATATCCAGAGCATCATCAACCCGCCCGGCAACCCAAAGTCCTACTACCTGGAAAACCCCAAGCTCTCCAGCGACCCGCGGGCCTGGTTCCACGACGCCCAACGCCGCGACGGCAGCTGGTGGCCCCTGTGGCTGGAATGGATACTGCAGCGCTCCGGCACGCTCAGGACGCCACGCGACGACCTGGGCAGCACCACTTATCCACCGCTGGGCCCCGCGCCCGGCAGCTACGTACTGGCACGCTGACCGGATGAAGACCCGCGACCGTATCCTCGAATGTGCCTTGCAGCTGTTCAATCGCCAGGGCGAACCGAACGTCTCGACCCTGGAGATCGCCAACGAACTGGGGATCAGCCCAGGCAACCTGTACTACCACTTCCACGGCAAGGAGCCGTTGGTGATCGGCCTGTTCGAACGTTTCGAAGAGCAATTGATGCCACTGCTCGACCCGCCGCTGGACGTACGCCTGAATGCCGAGGACTACTGGCTGTTCCTGCACCTGATCGTCGAACGCATGGCCCAGTACCGTTTCCTGTTCCAGGACCTGTCCAACCTCACCGGGCGCCTGCCCAAGCTGGCGCGGGGCATGCGCAGCCTGATCAACGCTCTCAAGCGCACCCTGGCCGCACTGCTGGCCAGCCTCAAGGCACAGGGCCAGGTGACCAGCGAGACCCAGGCACTGGGGCAGTTGGTGGAACAGATCACCCTGACCCTGATGTGCTCGCTTGATTATCAGCGCGTGCTTGGCCGCGAGGGCGATGTCGGCGTGGTGGTGTACCAGGTGATGATGCTGGTGGCGCCACATCTGCAGGCCCCGGCGCGTATGGCGGCGGAGCAGTTGGCAATGAGGTATCTGGAAGGCTGAAACGATCGCGGGGCAAGCCCGCTCCCCCGAGTCCTGTGCAGGTTTCGTGGGAGCGGGCTTGCCCCGCGAGCAGTACGACCCGATATCAGGCCTGGTTGGCCGCGTTCACCGGTGCCGACGGGGTGCTGCTGGCCGGAGCCGCGCTCGGTGCCGGGGCTGCGGTGGCAGCAGGCGCCGGTGCGACGGACTTGGCTGCGGCAGGCTTGGCCGGCGCCGCTTTCTTCACGGCAGGTTTCTTGGCTGCGGCCGGTTTGGCAGCGGGCTTGGCCGCTACAGGCTTGGCCGCAGCCTTGACCGCAGGCTTGGCCGCCGCGGTCTTCGCCGCAGGTTTTGCCGCAGCGGTCTTGGCCGCAGGCTTGGCGGCCGCCTTGGCCAATGGCTTGGCGGCCGTCTTGCTGGCGCTGGCCTTGGAGATCGGGGTGACCGAGGCACCGGTCAGTTTCTCGATCTGCTTGGTCAGCGAATCGACCTGCTGGTGCAGGGCCTTGATCTCATTGCGGCTGGGCACGCCCAGACGCGAGATGGCGCTGTTCAGACGCTTGTCGAAGGCTTCCTCCAGCTCGCTCCACTTGCCCAGCGCGCGATCCTTCACGCCCGACACTCGCGAGTTGGTCGACGACTTGGCGCTCTCGGCCACGTCTTCGGCGGTTTTCTTCGCCTGTTTCTCGGCCTTCTCGCCGTCCTTCACCAGCGAATCAAACAGCTTCGGACCGTCCTGGTCGACCTTGGAGTAGATACCCAGGCCAGCCAACCAGATCTTGCGGGAGTACTTCTCGATTCCGCCGATCCAGGAGCTGCCTTCTTTCTCGGTGTTCTTCTTGCCAGCCATCCTGCTCTCCTTATGGTTTGTGCGCGACGCGCTCGAGCAGCTCGTGCAGCTGTTCAAGCTTGATGGACAACGCCTCAACGTCATGTTTAGACGGAATGCCGAGGCGATTCAAGGCGCGCCCCACCCGTGCGTCGAAAGCTTTTTCGATCTTGTCCAGCTGGATCTCTACCTTGCCGCGTACGCGACTGACTTCTTCAGCGGCTTCGTCGATCTGGTGGTTGGCAGCATCAAGCTCTTTATCGATGCGCTTCTTGCCACGCTTCTCGACACCTTCGCCGGCCTTGACCAGCTCATGGAAGTAGTCGGAGCCTTCCTGGCCGACCCGCGCATAAGCGCCGATCCCAGCCAACCAGATCTTGCGCGCGTAGCCGCGCACTTCGCCCAGCGTACTCTGGGCGTCGTCCTTTTTCTTCACAGTCACTTTGGCCATGCTCTGTACCTCATGCTCATGAGTGGGAGAACCGCCCATGAAGTTTGGGCTTGAGCATAAGGTAGGGGCAGGATTTAGAATCTTCACCCTAAGATCGCCACACTGATGTATCTACCGCACTGGTTGCAGACCGGCACTCCAGAATTCGGCTCCCTTTTTCCGGAGCCTTCGCCATGCCCCAGCCACCGACCTCGCCAGCGACATCGTTCCGGCAACGGGTAGCGATGCAGTTCGCCCACCGCCCAAGCTTGCGCGAGGTCGTTGCCGCCGCGGGTTTCGACGCACTCGCCGCACGCTATCCGTGGATCCGCAAGAACCACCCAGAACTGCAATCGATAAAAAACTTCAGCATCCTGCCTGGCCAGGATGAAGAACCCGCGGCACAACCAGGCAACCTGGTCGACACCATGCTTGAGCATTTCCTCACGGGCCAGCCCATGGCACTCAAGCCCACGGACCAGTTCAGCCTGAACCCGCCGGCCATCTTTCGTCCTCAGAACGACGCGCCGACCATCGACATTCGCATGGCCGACCTGAACACGGATTACGACGATGTCCTTGCGATTCTCTGCGAGAGATTTCAACAGGCACAGGTCAGTTTCTGGAACAGCCGCGAGGGTGACTCGGATGTGACCCGTCTGCGCTGGATGCAGCAGGTGCTGAAGGCCGCACTGCTCGGCACGCTCGAGCGCCAAGGCCTGGACAGTGACCAGAAGGCCTTGCTGTACGCCATGCTCGCTCAATCGGATACGTCGGCCAACGTGCAGGGTGTGCAAGCCTCACTCGGCAACCCGGGCAGCACGGTTCATCTGGTACTGCCGGACCTGCTCATCACGGGCAAAAAAGAGGCGCGCGACCTGATCTTGTGGTGCAAGCCCTCTGGCACCGTACGTGGCTTCACCGAGCTCGCGGCCTTTGCAGTCGCCCTGCGCGACGAGCTCTCCGAGCGCCATGTGTTCGACACGATGTCCTGGGCCTGCACGGCCCTGGCCGAAGACCCGTTCGGCTATCAGGCCAGGCAACTGCTCAACGCCATGCTGCAACAGATTGACCGCGTGCAACTTGATGCAATCGAACAGACAAGCGATCTGGAAGAGGCCTACAGCCTGCTGAGCGATCCTTCATCGACATTCCCGGCCTCCTTCAAGCTCGAGCAATGGACACCCGCGATCCCCCTCCCTGACTGGCTGGAAAACGCCACGCTGACGGACCGATTCCAGTACCACATGGCGTTGCTGGATCTGTCGGCGCAGCAAATGCTGAAACAGGGTGAGTCATCCCTGGACGGAATCGAAGACTTGCAGCAGTACACGGTTCGCCGCCTACGCGAGCACATGCGCAATGACCACCCGGCCGAGCCGCCTTGCCACCCTGACCAGGTGCAGATCACCGTTTCGCAGGTGGTGCAGGTGTCCTCCGAGGGGCCGGCGAGGCTTGAGTACCTGAAAACCATGAGCCTGACCGAACTGGCCATTTCACGCCTGCCCTTGGGCAGCGGCCAGGTAGCTTCAGCCATCCAACTGGCCGATCAACAGGCGCTGAGCAGCTGGCTGGACCTTGACTACGTCGATGCACTGATCGCTGCCGTGGATGTTGGTGGCCAGTATCCGTCCTTTGTCCACGACCAGTTGCAAAAGGGCAACGACACCGACAAACACCGCCAGCTTTTCGCCGAAGAATGGCGTGCAGCCCTGCTGCTGAGCGCACTACAGGCCAAGATCGGTGGCCAGCTGAGCGAGCGAACCTGGCAGGTCGTTGCAGACTTTTGCCACCGTAAAGCCCACGCCAGCGCATCGCTGAGCCTGGCTCCGCTGTCATTCAACAGCGTCCCGGGTGGCCCGAAGGCCAACCGGGTGCATGGCATGTTCGTCATCCACGCCCCCGCCACAGAGGCCTGGATACTCTACCGGCCCTTGAACGCCGCGCAGGCTGTCAGGCAGTTCGAAAGCCAAGGGCACCTGATGGCAGCAATCCGGACTGAGCAGCGCCTGCAGCAGGACATCCTCGCCTGGCTGGATGACGAAGCCCGCCCCATTTATGCCGATGATGGCTTCACTCATCCGCACTTGCACAGTGGCCTGACTGAACTGGCGCACTTGCTGGGGCCCGGTTCCGAGCTGGCCGCCGAGGCGATCGAACGCCTGAGGGCACCGGCCACTTTGGCCTTCACTCCACCGACCGGCGACCTGGACAGGTCGATGTTTCAGGCCAGGGCCGACGTGCTTCTGTTACTGGCTTCACGCCAGAGCACCTCGAATGCCCAACAACGCTGGGCGATGGTCGTGCAATTCGCCTGGCTGGCATTCAACACGGTCACGCCGCTGCTGCGTGGGCCTGCAGGCTTGCTCGCCTGGCTGGTGACAGCCCTGCTCAGCATCAAGGATGACCTGACAGCCTTGACCCAAGGAAGCAGCGGAGAAAAGGTGCTCGCCACCGCTGACATACTGCTGAACCTGGCCATGCTGCTGGTCCACGGCTCCAGCCCAGCCGACGTCGAACCTGAGCTGGCGCTGCAGCCCAGGCCACGGCGTGGCTGCGGCGCGACCACAAAGCAGCAACCTGAGCAAAAAACCTGGCAAGCCCCCCTCGAGCAACCCAAGCCTGCAGCGCTCAACGTCAGACAATGGGGTCACGATCAGCGGCTCGGCAACTTGCCCCGCGAAGCCCGTGCCGCCCTTGTCACGCTACGCGCCCATGTCAGCCTGAACGAACACAGTGCGCTGGCCAGCAGCCGCATGCGCGGCCTGTACAAGGTGGACGACCGCTACTACGTAAAACTGCAGGATGTCGCCTATGAAGTTGAGGAGAGCTGGAGCGGCATGCGCATCATTGGCCCGGAGGTCAGCCAGAGCGAATGGTCGCAAACCTGGGGGGCGGAGCCTGACGGGTACTACATTGTCGGCCGCGAACGCAGCCGCGGTCCTTGGCTGGAGCGCTGGAATGGCGAATGGATGCTGAACCTGCACATGCCAGGCGGCATGCCAGACGACATGCCAAAAACGGCAAAGGCGTTGATCGATGAAAAAAAGCAGGCCTTCAAGGCAATGCAGGAACGCCGAATGGCGAATGACCAAAAACTCACCAGCACGGAAACGTTCGTCGAGCGCTATCTTGAGCGGGTGAAACCGTATGACGAAGCCCATTTGGCGTTCGAGCAGGCTCTGAACGATTACCCCGGCGTCGCCCCCGACGACCTGCCGGAAGACCTGCAGATACAGCGGCAGGCACTACGGACGCTGCGCAACGAGGCACGGGTGAACCTCGATGTACTGGCACGCACCTTCGAAAAACAGGCCGGGCTGATAAAGGACCAGGTGCAGCTGTACGCCAGTATGAGCGACCCCAAATACGCCAGGTTCGACCCCAAGGCCGCCGCATCCTTTGCCCGTGGCCAGTGGTCGGAACAGTTGCTGACCGCCGACCTGCAACATTTCCGCCGCCTGCTCGAAATGAATGACTACGACACACTCAAAGACCAGTCGCGTCGGCTCCAGCAACTGCCTTTCGGCCAGCAGCAGGCAGCGCTGTATCTGGAGTTCAGCAAGAACGTCGAGGCAACGCTGGGTACCCATAGACGCCTATTCAACGCCAGCCAACGGCTTGACCAGGACCTCAGCGAGGCTCTGGCAGATGGGCAGGTCCAGTTCTCGGGCAAACGCAAGATGCTCGATCGCATCATCACCAGCCGGCGATACTCCACACTGATCGTTCGAGCCCAGATCCTGAGCGACTTGTATCAGTTGGTGGTTAAGCGAGACCAGCTGACCGCGGAAAACTTCGAAACCATCCTGCTCTTGCAAAAGACCTTGCGCAGCAAACAGCTCCATGAAGCGCTGCTGAGCCACGACAGCCTGGCCGCTGCCCGCCTGGAGCCGCAAGCACAGAAGGAGCCGCTGGAGAGCGCGCTGCGCGAATACAAACTGTCACGGAGCAATGCCGAATATTTACTATCAGGGGATATTCCGGCGATGGACAGCAGCAGGCTCAATGAATACATCGATGAGCTGAACGCACTGATAACGCTGGCCGAGAATGACCTTGCCCATGTTTCTGCCGCCGCGGATACGCAGGAGGCAGTGCTCGAACCGCCCCTGACGCACAAGGTGCGTCCAGTGAGACGCAAAGTGATCCGCACCACCCGCGGCACATCACTGGTCGTCGAACAGGCCGAGGAAGGCAGCGAAGCCGTGCAGGTCGATCCGCTGACAGGACAGACCATTGCGCGCTATCAGCCTGAAGGTGATTGCTGGAAAGCTGTAACGCAAAGCCCGCCGACACCCGACTACGCTCGCCTGCGCCGCACCGGCGCCGACCTTTTAGCTCAGCACAATGCCAGGGTCGCCCACGCCTCCCGCCATCTGAAGGGCCCTAACGACCTGGCAGACCAGCTTGATTTCTACATTCAGGACATGGCCAACACCGCAAAGGATTTGCGTAACGGCCCGGATCAAGGGCATTCACTCGCCACCAGGCTGGATCAGGCGATTGCCGAGGTACAGGCAGAAAAGAAACGGCTCTTGACCATCGCCTACCTTGGCACCCTGCAGCCGGATAGCAAAGCCCTGCGTTTCCTGGTGGAGGCGGGCGAAATCGAGATCAAGCTGACCCGAAGCCGCAAGAAGCTCAAGGCCAACGATTTTCTGGATGTGTATGACATTTATCGCCTGCAACCCAGGCAGAAGCTCTGGGAAGCGCATTTCCACTACACCACTGCCAATGTCGATGCCCGGCGCTTCGCCAAAGGCCATTTGAAGTTCCCGGACGCCATGAGTCGCGACGAGCGCCTGGAACGTGCATTGGCCCCGGCAGAGCGCAATGAGATCTATAGAGGTGATCTACGTCTGGAGCAGATCGACGACCTGATCCCGTTCCCCGACAACTGACAGCAGCGGGCGTCAGGCCAGCGCCTTGTCCAACGCCCGCTCGATCTCGCCCTTGATGGTGCCGCTCATCATCGACAGCATCATGCCCAGCTTGAGCTCGACGCGGATGGTGTCCTCACCGATATGCACACTGCCGTTGGCGCCGCTGCGTTTCACATCGACACGATCACCGTTCCAGCTGGCCTTGAGGTCGTACTCGCGGGTCAGCTTTTCCACCAGCGCCTGCGCCTTGGCGCGAGCGGCTTCACGGCCGAGGGTGTGTTTGCGTTCGACGCTGATCTGGGTCATGCGGGTGATCCTGGATATGAAGACATAATCGCCATTATGCCCGCCCCCTTTGCATGACACACCCCGCCAAGACAAATCCGCCCGTAGCCCCTAGAATGGCCGTAATTTTTTTCTGGTGAAGCGATATGACCGACCAGCGCAAAGGCGACCACGCCGAACCCACCACCCACTTCGGCTACCAGGACGTTCCCGAGAGCCAGAAGGCGAAGAAAGTCGCCGAGGTCTTCCACTCGGTGGCCGCCAAGTACGACCTGATGAACGACGTGCTCTCCGGCGGCATGCACCGTCTGTGGAAGCGCTTCACCATCGAGCTGTCCGGGGTGCGCAGCGGCAACCGGGTACTGGACATCGCCGGTGGCACCGGCGACCTGGCCGCCAAGTTCTCGCGCCTGGTCGGCCCGACCGGGCAGGTGGTGCTGGCCGATATCAACGAATCGATGCTCAAGGTCGGCCGCGACCGCCTGCTCGACCGCGGCGTGTCCGGCAATATCGAATTCGTCCAGGCCGATGCTGAAAAGCTGCCGTTCCCGGACAACCACTTCGACTGCGTGACCATCGCCTTCGGCCTGCGCAACGTGACGCACAAGGATGCGGCCATCCGCTCCATGCTGCGCGTGCTCAAGCCCGGTGGCCGCCTGTTGATCCTGGAGTTCTCCAAGCCGACCAACAAGCTGATGTCCAAGGCTTACGACGCTTACTCGTTCGCCTTCATGCCGCTGGCCGGCAAGCTCATCACCAACGACTCGGAAAGCTACCGCTACCTGGCCGAATCGATCCGCATGCACCCCGACCAGGAAACGCTCAAGAGCATGATGGTCGAGGCCGGCTTCGACCGCGTCACCTACCACAACATGACCAGCGGCATCGTCGCCGTGCACCGGGGGATCAAGCCCTGATGCTCCTGGCCGGCCTGCTCGCCAGCGTCGAGCACGGGCTCAACCGTGTCCTGCGCCTGGACAGCACCGCCCTCCCGCGCCTCGCGGCGCTGGAAGGCAAGGTAATCGAGATCGACTGCGTGCAGCCGGCCCTGAAGCTGTTCGTGCTGCCCGACGAGGAAGGCCTGATGCTTGCCGCCCATTGGGAAAGCGAGGTCGACTGCACCCTGCACGCCCCCGCCGGGCGCCTGGCGCAGTTGGCGCTGGCCAAAGACAAGACCGCGGTACTGCACAGCCCCCAGGTCGAGCTGCATGGCGACAGCGCCGTGCTGCTCGACCTGTTCGGCATCCTGCAGGACCTGGAACTGGACTGGGAACACGAGTTGCAGCGTTGGCTGGGGCCGGTGCCCACCGCGCTGATCGCCGGCCACCTGCGCCTGCGCGCGCGCTGGACCCGCCAGGGCCTGGCCCGCTTCGGCGAGAATCTGTCCGAGTACCTGGCCGAGGAATCGCGTACCCTGGTCGGCAAACGCGAAGCCGAAGCGGCATTCAGCGAACTCGATACGCTGAAGGTCGATATCGAACGCCTCGAGGCACGCCTGCGCCGCCTCGCCCACACTCTTGATACCAGCGATAACGCATGAAGCTGCTCGCCGTCCGCCGTCTGTTGCGCATCCAGCGCGTCGTGATCCGCTACCGCCTCGATGACCTGCTGTTCGAACAACCCCTGCTGCCTTGGTGGCTGGCCAGCCTGCGCCTGCTGATGCCGTGGCGCTGGTTGCCGCGCAAGCCCCTGGAGCTGAGCCGCGGCGCACGCCTGCGCCTGGCGCTACAGGACCTGGGGCCGATCTTCATCAAGTTCGGCCAGTTGCTCTCCACCCGCCGCGACCTGCTGCCCACCGACATCGCCGACGAACTGATGCTGCTGCAGGACCGCGTGCCACCCTTCGACCCGCAGCACGCCGTGGCGCTGATCGAAGCACAGCTCGGTGCCAAGGTGGGCGAGGTGTTCAGCCGTTTCGACGTTGAGCCGCTGGCCTCGGCTTCGGTGGCCCAGGTACACGCCGCACGCCTGAAGAGCGGTGAGGAAGTGGTGGTCAAGGTGGTGCGCCCAGGCCTGAAACCGGTCATTGCCCAGGACCTGGCCTGGCTGTTCCTGATCGCCAAGGCCGCCGAGCGCGCCTCGGCCGATGCCCGTCGCCTGCACCCGGTGGAAATCGTCGGCGACTACGAAAAGACCATCTACGACGAACTCGACCTGCTGCGCGAGGCCGCCAATGCCAGCCAGCTGCGGCGCAACTTCGAAGGCTCCGAGCTGATGTACGTACCCCAGGTCTACTGGGACCTGTGCCGGCCCAAGGTGCTGGTGATGGAGCGCATCTATGGCGTGCCGGTCACCGACATGGCGACGCTCGCCGACCAGCGCACCGACATGAAGATGCTGGCCGAGCGCGGCGTCGAGGTGTTCTTCACCCAAGTGTTCCGCGACAGCTTCTTCCATGCCGACATGCACCCCGGCAACATCTTCGTCAGCACGGTCAAGCCGTGGAGCCCGCAATACATCGCCATCGACTGCGGTATCGTCGGCAGCCTCACTGCCGAGGACCAGGACTACCTGGCCCGCAACCTGATCGCCTTCTTCAAGCGCGACTACCGCCGCGTGGCCCAGCTGCATATCGATTCGGGCTGGGTACCGGCGCAGACCAAGGTCAACGAGTTCGAAGCGGCGATCCGCACCGTGTGCGAGCCGATCTTCGAAAAGCCGCTCAAGGACATCTCCTTCGGTCAGGTGCTGATGCGCCTGTTCCAGACGGCCCGACGCTTCAACATGGAGGTCCAGCCACAGCTGGTATTGCTGCAGAAGACCCTGCTCAATATCGAAGGCCTGGGCCGCCAGCTCTACCCCGACCTGGACCTGTGGAGCACCGCCAAGCCCTTCCTCGAACGCTGGATGCGCGAGCGCATGAGCCCGAAAGCGGTAATCGGCAACCTCTACAGCCAGGCCGAGCAACTGCCGCACCTGGCCGACATGACCCGCGACCTGCTCGAACGCCTGTCGCAACCGCACCTGCACGACCCGCAACTGCCCGAGCGCCGCCGCGCCGGCGACAACTGGGCGCTGCGCCTGCTCGGTGCCGGCCTGCTCGGTGGTGGCGCCACCCTGGCGGCCGGTGCGGTCAGCCTCAGCGCCCCGGCCGCCTGGCCCGCGTGGTTGATGCTGGCAGCGGGCCTGTACCTGATCGTGCGCCGATAGCCAGCCGCGTCGCTGGCTGGCACACTAGCGCACAGGGGCCCGGTACGGGAGCGGGCCCGGTTTGGAGTCGACGATGAAAGACTGGCTGGACGAGATCAAGTGGAACAGCGATGGCCTGGTACCGGCGATCGCCCAGGACCACAAGACCGGGCGCGTGCTGATGATGGCCTGGATGAACCGTGAATCCCTCGCCCTGACCGCCGCCGAGCATCGCGCCATCTATTGGTCGCGCTCGCGGGGCAAGCTGTGGCGCAAGGGCGAAGAGTCGGGCCATGTGCAGAAGCTGCACGAAATGCGCCTGGACTGCGACGCCGACGTGATCATCCTGATGGTCGAGCAACTGGGCCATATCGCCTGCCATACCGGCCGCGAAAGCTGCTTCTATCGCGTGTTCGAAGACGGCCAGTGGAAAATCGTCGATCCGGTCCTCAAGGATCCGGACGCCATCTATAGCGCAGGGCATTGACATGAGCGACACGCTAGACCGCCTCGCCGAGGTGCTGGAAGAACGCAAGCACGCGGCGCCCGACAGCAGCTACGTGGCCAGCCTGCATCACAAGGGCCTGAACAAGATCCTCGAGAAGCTCGGCGAAGAGTCCATCGAGACCATCATCGCTGCCAAGGATGCCGCCGTCAGCAAGGATTACAGCGATGTCATCTACGAGACCGCAGACCTGTGGTTTCATAGCCTGGTCATGCTCAGTGCGCTGGGCCAGCATCCACAGGCGGTGCTCGACGAACTGGAGCGCCGCTTCGGCCTTTCCGGCCATGACGAGAAGGCCGCCCGTCAGCCACAGGCCTGACCGCGCGTATTTGTAGGAACGGGCTCACCCCGCGATAGCGCCGGTTCCGGCTGACATACATTTTTCAGGAGTACGAAATGGGTATTTTTGACTGGAAACACTGGATCGTCCTGCTGGTCGTCGTGGTGCTGGTGTTCGGCACCAAGAAACTGAAGAACTTCGGCAGCGACCTGGGCGAATCGATCAAGGGCTTCCGCAAGGCCATGAATGAAGAAGAAGCCAAGCCGGCCGAGCAGGCCCCACCGCCGGCGCAGCCCGTTCCGCCTGTGCAGAACACCGCGCAGCAGGCCCAGGGCCACACCATCGAGGGCCAGGCCCAGCCGGTTCAAGAGCCGCAGCGGAAAGACTGACCCATGTTCGGTATCAGCTTCAGCGAGCTGCTGCTCGTCGGCCTGGTCGCCTTGCTGGTGCTCGGCCCTGAGCGCCTGCCGGGAGCCGCGCGCACTGCCGGGCTGTGGATCGGTCGCCTCAAGCGCAGCTTCAACGCGATCAAGATGGAAGTCGAGCGCGAGATCGGCGCCGATGACATCCGCCGCCAGCTGCACAACGAGCACATCCTGCAGATGGAGCAGGAGGCCAAGCGCATCCTCAACCCCCTGGCGCCACCCGTGCAGCCGCCGGCCAACGCTGAAACGCCTGCCGCACCTGCCACCGATGCCGCCCCCGCGCAGCCGGTCGCAGCACCACCCTCCGAACCGCCACAACCGCCGCGAGCCCCATGAGCGAGAATCCGGAAACCGACCAGCCGATGCCGCTGGTCTCGCACCTGACCGAGCTGCGCACCCGCCTGCTGCGCTGCGTCGCCGCCATTTTCCTGATCTTCGCCGGGCTGTTCTCCTTCGCCCAGCAGATCTACACCCTGGTCTCGGCGCCGCTGCGCGAGCACTTGCCGGCCAACGCGACGATGATCGCCACCGATGTGGCCTCGCCGTTCCTGACGCCGTTCAAGCTGACCATGATCGTCTCGCTGTTCCTGGCAATCCCGTTCATACTCCAACAGATCTGGGGTTTCATTGCCCCCGGCCTGTACCGCCATGAAAAGCGCATCGCCATCCCGCTGTTGGTGTCGAGCATCTTCCTGTTCTACGCCGGCATGGCCTTCGCCTATTTCCTGGTGTTCCCGCTGATCTTCGGCTTCTTCGCCAGCGCCACGCCCGAAGGCGTGTCGATGATGACCGACATTTCCAGCTATCTCGACTTCGTCATGACCCTGTTCTTCGCCTTCGGGGTCGCCTTCGAAATCCCCGTGGCGGTAGTGCTGCTGGTGTGGATTGGCGTGGTCGACGTGCAGTACCTGAAGAAGATCCGCCCGTACGTGATCATCGGCTGCTTCGTGGTCGGCATGATCCTCACCCCGCCGGACATCTTCTCCCAGACCCTGCTGGCCGTGCCGATGTGGATGCTGTTCGAGGTCGGCGTGCTGTGCGGCAGCCTGATCCGCAAGCGCAGCCACACGCACGAAGAAACCGGCAACGACCACAACGACCAGCCGCCTGCGACCCAACCGTGAACCTGTTGCTCCTTGAAGAGGCCGACTTCGTGTCGGCCGACCGCGTTGTCCTGGCTGATCGCCGCTTCACCCACATGCAGGAGATCCACCGCGTGACGGTGGGCGACAGCCTGCGGGTGGGCCGCGTCAACGGCCTGATGGGCAAGGCCGAGGTCGTACGCCTCGAACATCACGAAGCCGAACTGCAGGTGGCCTTCGACCAGCCACCACCGGCCAAGCTGCCGCTGACACTGGTGCTGGCCGTGCCGCGCCCGAAGATGCTGCGCCGGCTGTTCCAGACGGTCGCCACCCTGGGCGTGCCGCGGCTGATCCTGGTCAATAGCTACAAGGTTGAGAAGAGTTTCTGGCAGACCCCGTACCTCTCCCCCGAAAGTATCCGCGAAAACCTGATTCTGGGCCTTGAGCAGGCCCGTGACACAGTGCTGCCTGACGTGATCATCGAAAAGCGCTTCAAGCCCTTCGTCGAGGATCGTTTGCCGGTCATCGCCCAAGGCAGCCTGGGCCTTGTCGCCCATCCCGGCCGCTACCCAGCCTGCCCACGAGCGGTCGATGGCCCGGTCACCCTGGCCATTGGCCCGGAGGGCGGCTGGATCCCCTACGAGGTCGAGTTGCTGGGCAAGGCCGGACTGGCCCCCGTACAACTGGGAGAACGCATTCTGCGGGTAGAAACGGCGGTGACCGCACTGCTCTCGCGAATTTTCTGACAGCCAGTTCAGATCTATCCCATCAAGTTTCCCTGGTGCAAGCCGATGGCCTGTGCAACAAAATAACAATTTGCACTACCAATCGCCGGGGAGTCGATATGTACCGATGGTTTGCCCAATCACTGGGGAATGTGAGCGTCAAACGTAAGCTTGGGATCGGTTTCGGCCTGGTGTTGTTGCTCACCCTCGCCATCACTTTCACGGGCTGGATCGGCCTCGACAGCGTGACCGACCGCGGCGATAAGCTCGGCAACATTTCAGTGATCCACCAGTACACCCAGGACCTGCGTATCGCTCGCCAACACTACGAGCGCAACCGCGACCAGGCCAGCGTGGCGGAGCTGGAGAAGGCCCTGGCCAACCTAGAGCGCCAGGTCCAGCTCATGCTCGAACAGATTGAACTGCCAGCTGATCGACAGCGCCTGGAGCAGCAGCGCGACGCAGTACGCCAATACCAGCAAACCTTCAACGATCTCAAGCAAGCCGACCAGCAGCGCAGCGCCAGTCGCCAGGTGCTGGGCGACAACGCCGACAAGGCTAGCGAACTGATCGGCAAGGTCCAGCAGGGGCTGCTGCAGGGCGGCGATATCCACCAGTACCAGGAAGCGGTTGAAGTCAGCGGCCAATTGCAACAGGCACGCTTCCAGGTCCGCGGCTATACCTACAGTAGCCGTGCCGAATTCCAGCAGACCGCGCTGGCCGCCATCGACCAGGCCTTACCGGTACTCAGGGCCCTGCCAGCCAAGGTTCCCGCCGAGCATGCCGCCAGCCTCGAAGCCGCCACCAGTGCGCTGGCTGCCTACCGCGACGCGGTAATCCAGGTAGGCAACGCCCAGACTGCCGGCGAACAGGCCCTCACCCAGATGGCAGCCCTAGGTACCGTATTGCTCGATACCAGCCTGCAGATGACCGAATCGCAAACCCAGGTCCGCGACCAGGGCACCCGTCAGGCCAAGAGCCTGCTCGCCGGTGCTACCGTCCTGGCCCTGCTGCTGGGAATACTGGCCGCCGTCGCCATTACCCGGCAGATCACCGTGCCGCTGCGCCAGACCCTGGCGGCCGCCGAACGCGTGGCTGGTGGCGATCTGCGCCAGGACCTCAAGACCAACCGCCGCGACGAGCTGGGCCAATTACAGGCCAACATGCAACGCATGACCCAGAGCCTGCGCGAACTGATCGGCGGCATCGGCGACGGCGTGACGCAGATCGCCAGTGCTGCCGAGGAACTGTCGGCGGTCACCGAGCAGACCAGCGCCGGAGTCAACAACCAGAAAGTCGAGACCGACCAGGTCGCCACCGCCATGAACGAGATGGCCGCCACCGTCCAGGAAGTGGCGCGCAACGCCGAACAAGCCTCGGAGGCCGCGCTGATGGCCGACCAGCAGGCCCGCGAGGGCGACAAGGTGGTCGGCGAAACCATTGCCCAGATCGAGCGTCTGGCCAACGAAGTGGTGAACTCCAGCGAAGCGATGAATCAGCTCAAGGCCGAGAGCGACAAGATCGGCAGCGTGCTCGACGTGATCAAGTCAGTGGCCCAGCAGACCAACCTGCTGGCACTCAATGCCGCCATCGAAGCCGCCCGCGCCGGCGAAGCCGGACGTGGTTTCGCCGTTGTCGCCGACGAGGTGCGCAGCCTGGCGCTGCGCACCCAACAGTCGACCGAGGAGATTGAGGAACTGATCGCCAGCCTGCAGCACGGCACAGAGCGAGTGGCCAACGTGATGGACAGCAGCCGTGCGCTGACCGACAGCAGTGTCGAGCTGACCCGTCGTGCAGGTGGCTCACTAGACACCATCACCCGCACCGTGTCGTCGATCCAGGCGATGAACCAGCAGATCGCCACCGCCGCCGAGCAGCAAAGCGCAGTGGCTGAGGAGATCAACCGTAGCGTGATGAACGTACGCGACATTTCCGACCAGACCTCGGCCGCCAGCGAGGAGACGGCCAGCTCCTGCGTCGAACTGGCGCGCCTGGGCACGCATCTGCAGCAATTGGTGGGACGGTTCAAGCTCTAACGCGCAAGAGCAGCGGTAATCCCTCAAACCGCAAGGAATTTTCCTACACGATTTACAGGCCACGTCCCACGCACTCTGCGTCGATGATCAACAGACCATGCCGGCAATTTGCCGCCATGGTCTTTGTTCATCTGCACGGAGACCTGCCATGTTCGGCTACCTAGACCGCATGCTCGGAAACCTCAAGGTCGGGCGCAAACTCGCCCTTGGGTTCGCCGTGGTACTGCTGCTCACATTGGCCACCACCATCAGCGGCTGGCGTGCCCTCGACGGCGCCATCACTCGCTCGGAACAACTCAGCGAAATAGGGGCGATCAACGACCTGACCAAGGACCTTCGCGCCGAACGCATCACCTACCGGGTCCTCAATGACGACACCAGCAAGACCCGTATCGGTCGAATACTCGACCAGTTGCAGAGCCGTCTGAACCTGCTGTTGCAACGCAGCAGGGTGGACGAGTCGCGCCAGGTGCTGGAGCAGAAATTGCAGCTGCTCCAGCGTCTGCAAGAAGACTTCGGTACCTTACAGCGCACCGTCGACAGTCGCGAAGGGCTGCGCACCGCCATGCGCGAACAGGCGGCCACGCTGGAGAAAGTTATCGACGAACTGCAGACCCAGGCACTGCTGAAAATGCCCGGCGACGGCCAGCAAGGCAATGTGATCGGTCTGATGGATACGCTCAGCCGCCACATCGAGTCCGCCAACCAGCAGAGCCAGGTACCGGCCTACTTCGGCTCCGGGGATGACTTCGCCAAGGTGGGCGACACGGCACTGGACTCTGCGGATACCAGTATGGGACAGCTGTTGCGCTCGATCGCGCCGCTGGATCTGCCACGCGCGCTGATGGAGCGGCCCGAGGGCGAGCTTGGTCGCTACCGGGAAAGCCTGCTGCGCTATCGGAAGGTAGCACTGGAGGTCGAGCAACTGCAGGACAACATGGAGAAGATGGGCGAGGAACTGCGCACCGCCAGCCTTGAACTGGGCGCCCGCAAGATCGAACAGCGCGACAGCGAGGCAGTGGCCGCCCGCTCGCTGCTCACCAGCGTTGCCGTGCTGGCACTACTGGTCGGTCTGCTTGCCGGCTGGTTGATCACCCGACAGATCACCACACCCCTGCAGCAGGTACTGACGCAGGCCACTCGCATCGCCCGTGGCGACCTCAGCCAGATTGACTCGGTCGCACGGCGTGACGAAATGGGCGAACTGCAGAACAGCATGCGCGAGATGACCCTGAGCCTGCGCGAGCTGCTTGGAGGCATCAACGAAGGCGTCGGGCAGCTGTCGAAGTCTGCGGCGCAACTAGCCACCTCGAGCATCGATACCCGTGAACGCATCAGCCAGCAGCGCGAGGAGACCGACCAGGTGGCCACCGCAATGAACCAGATGAGTGCCACGGTACAAGAGGTGGCGCAGAACGCCGAACAGGCTTCGGTGGCGGCGACCACTGCAGACAACCAGGCACAGCTGGGCGACCAGGTAGTGGCCGAAGCCATCGCCCGTATCGAACAATTGGCCGGCCAGATGGATCACTGCCTTGAAGCGATGGGCCACTTATCTGGCGAAAGCCAGCGTATCGGTTCGATTCTCGATGTGATCAAGTCGGTTTCCGAGCAGACCAACCTGCTGGCGCTCAATGCGGCCATCGAGGCGGCGCGGGCGGGTGAGGCGGGTCGTGGTTTCGCCGTGGTGGCCGACGAAGTGCGCGGTCTGGCCCAGCGTACCCAGCAGTCAACCGAGGAAATCGAGCAGCTGATCGATAGCCTGCACCGGGGGACCGACGAAGTCACCGGCCTGCTGGACAACAGCAAGCGCCTGACGGAGCAAAGCGTCGAACTCAGCCGCAAGGCGGGCGACGCGCTCGGCCAGATCACCCAGACGGTATCGACCATCCAAGGCATGAACCAGCAGATCGCCACCGCCAGCGAGCAACAGAGCGTGGTGGCCGAGCAGATCAATCGCAGCGTGATCAATGTACGTGATGTGTCGGACCAGACCAGTGCGGCCAGTGAGCAGACCGCTGCTTCAAGCGGGGAACTGGAGCACTTGGGGCAGCAGTTGAGGGGCATGGTGGGGCGGTTCAGCCTTTAGGCCTTCCGGCCGTGCGTTCAAATCTCCAGCCCCGGGCCTAGGCTTTGGCTTTGCTTTGGCGATCAGAAGGTTCCCCCAAAGCCCACTAGCGACAGCTGCGCCAGCCCAGGCGCCGCCCGTAACTTCGCGACTTCAGGAGGCCGAACGGAGGTCTTGCGGAGGGAGGTGACGGGCATGGATGCCCGTCAAGCGCTGCGCCCCAGGATGGGGCGTTCAGCGCGGTCCTCCCGGGAGCAAGGCCGGAGTGAGGGAACCCGGAGCGAAGCGGAGGGCCGGATGAATGGAGCAGCATTTTTTGGTTCCTTTTTGATGCTTCAAAAAGGGACCCGCCGTAAGGGCGGAAAGGTGACTATGCGTCGACATCGCAAATGAATGCACTTACAACTATAAAAACCGGTGCCGATTGACTTTTACTTTTACTTTTACTTTTACTTTTACTTTTACTTTTACTTTTACTTTCAGAGCGTATGTTTTCAAAGTTGTATGCGCATTCATTTGCGATATCGACGCACACTCACCTTTTCGCCTTTACGGCGACCTTCTTTTGCACGCGGGCAAAAGAAGGCAAAAACCGCTCGCTCCATTCATCCGGCCCCTACGCTTCGCTCCGGGGTCCCCTCACTCCGGGCTCGCTCCGGGAGGCCGCGCCGACGGGCCATCCATGGCCTGATCGGCGCTTGACGGGCATCCATGCCCGTCACCTCCCTGCGCAAGCCCTCCGTTCGGCCTCCTGAAGTCGCAATTGGTGGCGCCTGAACTATCGCGCGCTTAGAAGCAAGATCAAGAGCAGATATGTTGGTTTTGTTAGGGCATGTTATGCACAGCGACAAGCATGAATGGAAAGTCGCCTGCCCGGGACTCAGCGCGGGCTCGCTCGACCTGTCATTTTTGCTAGTTTACCGACCTCCGGGGCCTGGACGATACTCCGTGAAGGATTCTCCTTTCATGACCGGAGTTTGGCAGGTGACTAAAAAACACGCGCCCTATACAAAGGACTCCATTTTCGCGTTGGGTAGTCCACCGCATACTCGACGATATGCCCTGGCCCAATCCAAACTTCTGGCGACCGACTTATCCAAATCCATACTGCTGACCGCCCAAGGCGCAGTCCAGCAAAACAACGCCTATTCACCCTATGGTGAACTGCGACCCGGTTGCGCGCGGAACCTGTTGGCTTATAACGGCGAATACATGGAGCAGGCAGGCCTTTATCTGCTGGGACATGGCAACCGTGTTTACAGTCCCAGGCTCATGCGTTTTTTGTCTCCGGATCGGATCGGAGTGTTTTTACAACAAAACTACAATGCCTATGCCTATTGCAACGGCGACCCGGTCAACTATAGCGATCCATCTGGAAACCTTCGGTCCCTTAAGCAACTCGCTCTAGATACAATCCTCACTTCACATGCAGACAGCTCTATAGCTGTCGCAGAGATAGCAAAAAAGAGACTTGACGCTAGAACCACCGAAATCGGCAAACTCTCTAGGAAATTAACATCCATTGAAGACTCAAAAAAGGAACTCGCAGACATACTGTCGATATCGATACAACACCAAACTAAAAAAATAACTAGCCAAACAGCAGGGAAATCACTACAACAACTACTACCCTTTACGGGCTTGAACGGGGATGCGCATAGAAAAATTCTCAGCCTCAGCCCAGAAGATATAAACAAACATATCGAAACCATCAAAAATAAAATTTTAGAAGCTAAAAAAATACGCCAAGAAATAGCTGACCTCCAACCCTTGCTGGAGATTGAGGCAATTGTATATCTCGATGCTGTGCGCACCGCGCAAGAGGCTGTGAACGCTATTGATCGTCAGTACTGGAAATCAGGATATGAAAACTACCGCATACGGGAGTAGCCTTGGTTAAAGCTTCACAGGGTTCGTGGGAGCGGTGTTGCACCGCCCCCACACCGTTGCTGCCAGGCGGCCATTACCGGGCATGAGCAGCTGCTCCCCCTACAGCACCTGGCGCAAGAACGCCTGGGCCCGTGGGTCCTTCGGCGCATCGAAGAACGCCTTTGGCGGCGAATCTTCCAACAGCTTGCCGTGATCGAAGAACAACACCCGATCCGCTACTTCCCGGGCAAAGCCCATCTCGTGAGTCACACAGACCATGGTCATGCCTTCCTGGGCCAGGGTCTTCATCACATCGAGCACTTCACCGACCATTTCCGGGTCGAGCGCCGAGGTCGGCTCATCGAACAACATCACCTTCGGGTCCATCGCCAGGGCGCGGGCGATGGCTACCCGCTGCTGCTGGCCACCGGAGAGGCGCGACGGGTACTCGTTGGCTTTCTGGGCGATACCGACCTTTTCCAGCAACGCCCGGGCCTTGGCTTCCCGATCGGCCTTGTTGCGCTTGCGCACCACCTTCTGCGCCAGGCACAGGTTCTCCAGCACGGTCATGTGCGGGAACAGGTTGAAATGCTGGAACACCATGCCGACTTCACGGCGGTAGGCGTTGATGTCGGTTTTCGGGTCGTCCAGTTGCACGCCGTTGATGGACACATGGCCCTGGTCGAAATGCTCCAGGCCGTTCAGGCAACGCAGGAAAGTGGACTTGCCCGAGCCGGACGGGCCCAGCACTACCACCACCTGACCCTTGGCGACCTGGGTGGTGACGTTGTCCACCGCACGCACCACCTGGCCGCGGGTGTCGAAGACTTTCAGCAGGTCACGGACTTCAATCACTTTGCGCAAGCCTCCGCTCGAGCCGGCTGGCGATGTGCGACAGCGGCAGGTTGATCAGCAGGTACAGGCCCGCCACGCAGAACCAGATCTCGAAGGTCGAGAACGAGGTGGTGATGGCCTCGCGGCCGCTCTTGGTCAGTTCGGTGATGGCGATCACCGACACCAGCGAGGTGTCCTTGACCAGGCTGATGAACTGCCCGGCCAGCGGTGGCAGCACGCGTTTGAAGGCCTGGGGCAGGATCACGTGACGCATCGACTGGGCGCCGTTCAGGCCCAGGGAGCGCGCCGCCTCGTTCTGGCCCTTGGCGATCGACTGCACGCCGGCACGGACGATCTCGGCCACGTAGGCGCCGGTGAACAGTGCCAGCGCCGCCACCCCGGCGAACTCGCGGGACAGGTTGAGCACGGTACCGATGAAGAAGTAGAAGATGAAGATCTGCACCAGCAGCGGCGTGCCGCGCACCAGTTCGACATACACCGTGGACAGGTCGCGCAGGGTGGGGTTGCTCGACAGCCGACACAATCCGGCGAACAGGCCGATCACCAGGCCCAGGGCGCCGGAGATGACCGAGATCCACAGCGTGGTCCAAAGGCCCCAGGCCAAGGGACCAGCGGCCCAGTGACGGGTGACGCCGATGGCATCGCCCTCGGCGACGTCGTCGCCACGGGTCAGCAGCATGCTGTCCTTGGCCACTTCGACGACCTGGGTGTCGCCGCTCTCATCCTTCAGGGTGACCCGGGCGTTGTCGCCGGACACCACGATTTCCTCGACCGTGCCAGGGTTGGCGGCACGCTGGGTTTCCTCGGCCTTGTAGGCGAAGTATTGCGGAACACGGTTCCAGCGCCACTCGTAGGAAATCATCGAGGTGGCCAGGTACAGGCTGATCGCCAGGCCCACCAGGACCAGCGCGGTCAGCCCGTGCCAGGGCCACTGTGCTTTCTTGTGTTTGATCACGTGGGGTACTTCCGTAAATGCGAACGCGCAGGGTTTACCTGCGCGTCGAGGTCAGCGCTTGGGTTTGTGGCCCAGGCCTTATTCCATTTCCTTCAGCCAGTCCTTGCTCTTGAACCACTTGTCGTGGATACGATCATAGGTCCCGTCATGCTTGATCTGGTGCAGGAAGTTGTTGATGTAGTTGATGCTGTCGTAGTCGCCCTTCTTCAGGCCGAACGCCAGTGGCTCGTAGGTGAAGGGCTCTTCCAGGAACACCAGCTTGCCGGCGCCAGCCTTCTCCACCGCCACCACGTTGTAGGGCGAGTCGTAGACGAAGGCGTCGGCCTTGCCATTGACCACGTCCATCACCCCTTCCTGCTCGTTGTCGTAGCCGTGGTACTTGGCCTTGCCGATCAGCTTCTTCGCGACCATCTCGCCGGTGGTGCCAAGCTTGGAGGTGAGGCGATATTTCTCGTTGTTCAGGTCTTTGTACGACTTGATCTCGCCCGCCAGCTCCTTGCGGATCAGCAGGGTCTGGCCGACGACGATGAAGGGCTCGCTGAAGTTCAGGCGCAGGTTGCGCTCCTGAGTCAGGGTCATGCCGCTGCCGATGAAGTCGAACTTGTCGGTCATCAGCGCCGGGATGATGCCGTCGTAGGCGGTGGAGACCATCTCCAGCTTGACGCCCATGGACTTGGCCATGGCCTTGAGGATGTCGACTTCGAAGCCGATGATCTCGCCACGTTTGTTGGTCATTTCGAACGGCATGTAGGTCGGGTCCATGCCCACACGCAGGGTGCCGCGCTTGACCGCGTCATCGATGGCGCCGGCCTGGGCGGTGGCTACCGCGATCAGGGCGGTCGCACCTACCAGCAGTCGCGACAGGTATTTCTTCATCATCACCAAGTCCCCTAGCAAGAAGTACGCAGATTTTTCTTGTAAGCACGGTCCTATAGACCGATGCGTAATGTCGAGACGGATGCTAACGCATGCGAAGGCCGGGACCTAGAGCCGGTGGGGACTTTGTTGGCCAAAAATCGATGAGGGAAAAACAATCGCGGGGCAAGTCGGGCCGCCGCATCGCCGCCCCACGCACCGTTGATACGGCGTGGGAGCGGCGATGCGGCGGCCCGACTTGCCCCGCGATTATCGGTGCGACGGAGTCAAGCCAGTGCTGGCTGGACCACGTGCTCCGGATGCAGCGGCAGCAGCGGCGAGTGCGGGTCGTTGGCGATGGACGCGCGCCATACATCGATCCACGCCGTGTTGTGCCCGGCCCATACCTGCTCGTGCAGGCGCGACAGCGCCACCGGGTCGCTGAGCAGCGCCAGGCGGGTGTTCAGGTCCAGGCCCTGTGGCCCCACTTCCAGCGCCTTGGCCACACGCTCAACGCGCAGCGCCTCGATCGGCGCCGCCTGGCCGTGACGCGCCGTGGCCATGGCGCAGGCCAGGGCGTTCTGGCGTGGGTCGACCACGGCCCGCACGAAGCCGTCGTGCAGGGCATGCCAGCGGTTCTCGTGGGTGTACTGGTCGGTGGCCAGCAGCTCCTGCGGCGTCGCATATTCCTCGGGGATGAGGAAGAGCTTCTCGTCCTTGGCCGCCAGGCCCAGGCGGGTGCGGCTGGAGATCACCGAAACCGGGATCGACAGCACCAGCGAGCCGACGATCGGCGCCAGCCACCACAGGAAGCTCGGGTTCAACCAGGCCACCAGGCCGGCCCAGGCGATGCCCAGCAGGGTCTGCGGACCATGGCGACGTACCGCCTCGCTCCACGGAGTCGAGTCGTCGTCACGCTGCGGCGAGTTCCAGGTCGCGGCCCAGCCGAGGAACGCGGCCAGCACGAAGCGGGTGTGGAAGATCATCCGCACCGGCGCCAGCAGCATGGAGAACAGCATCTCCATCAGCATCGACAAGGTGACCTTGATGCGCCCGCCAAACTCGGTGGCGCCCTTGGCCCAGATCAGGATGACGCTGAGCAGCTTGGGCAGGAACAGCAGCACGATGGTGGTGGAGAACAGCGCGATGGCTTTTTCCGGGTGCCATTGCGGCCACAGCGGGTAGAGCTGGAACGGTTCGATGAAGTATTGCGGCTCCATCAGCGTGTTGGTCGCCAGCAGTGCGGTAGACAGCACCAGGAACAGGAACCACAGTGGCGCCGACAGGTACGACATCACCCCGGTGAGGAACACCGCGCGGTGCACCGGGTGCATGCCCTTGACCAGGAACAGGCGGAAGTTCATCAGGTTGCCGTGGCACCAGCGACGATCGCGCTTGAGCTCGTCGAGCAGGTTCGGCGGCAGTTCTTCGTAGCTGCCCGGCAGGTCGTAGGCGATCCACACGCCCCAACCGGCCCGGCGCATCAGTGCGGCTTCGACGAAGTCGTGGGAAAGGATCGCACCGGCAAACGCGCCCTTGCCCGGCAACGGCGCCAGGGCGCAGTGCTCGATGAATGGCTTCATGCGGATGATCGCGTTGTGGCCCCAGTAGTGCGACTCCCCCAACTGCCAGAAGTGCAGGCCGGCGGTGAACAGCGGGCCGTATACGCGGGTAGCGAACTGCTGCATGCGCGCATAAAGGGTATCCATGCCCGAAGCTTTTGGCCCGGTCTGGATGATGCCGGCGTCCGGATTGGCCTCCATCAGGCGCACCAGGCTGCTCAGGCACTCGCCGCTCATGACGCTGTCGGCGTCGAGCACGACCATGTACTTGTAATCGCCGCCCCAGCGGCGGCAAAAGTCGTCGAGGTTGCCGCTCTTGCGCTTCACCCGGCGCCGGCGACGACGGTAGAAGATGCGGCCGAAGCCCTTGGTCTCGCGACACACGTCGAGCCAGGCCTGTTGTTCGGCCACGGCGATATCGGTGTCGTTGGTATCGCTAAGCACGAAGAAGTCGAAACGATCGAGGTTACCGCTGGCGGCCACCGACTCGAAGGTCGCCCGCAGGCCTGCGAACACCCGTGGCACGTCTTCGTTGCAGATCGGCATCACCAGCGCGGTACGCGCCTCGGCGGGAATCGGCTCGTTGCCGGCGCTGCTGCCGGAAATCTTGTACTTGTCACGCCCGGTGAGCAGCTCGAGGAAGCCCATCAGCGCGGTCCAGAAGCCCGCCGATACCCAACAGAACAGGATGCCGAAGAGGATCAGGATGGACGTCTGCAGCGCATACGGCCACACCTGCACCACGGTGTCCCACAGTGGCTGGTGGATGACTTCGTCGAGGTCGACGAACGACCAGCCCTGGTACGGCAGGATGCCCTTCATGTACCAGCCGGCGACAATGGTCTGGCCAATCATCAAGGTCAGCAGGATGTAGCGGCGGATCGAGCCGACCGTGCGCCAGCGTGCCGGGGGCAGCTCGCGCTTGGGCGGCTGCGGGGCGTTGGTGCGACCGGTCATGCGCCGCCACATGCGGATCAGCACGTTGGTGCGCCACGGCTCGGGCACGACCTTGGTGCGTTTGATCGGTGGGGCGATCTTCAGGCACAGGCGGCCGCTGCCATCGACGCCGAGCATCTCGGCCTCTTCCAGTTCAGCGGCGCTGCCTACGGTAAGACGGGCCCCCACCGAAGCCTGGACGGCCTCGGCGGTGGCGGCGGCCGGGTTGGCCGCCAGGCGTTGGTGCAGCTCGCTGAACGAGGTGCAACGGGCGAGTTCCGCGCGTTGCTCGTCGCTCAGGGGGAGGTGGGCCAGGTATTCGCCAAGCGATTCCGGCCTTGCGCTTGAGTTACTCATCGGCAGGCAACTGATAGCTCCAGGTCTCGGTCAGCACCTTCTCGGTGGTGGCCGGGGCCCCGTTGGTGGATGCCGCGTCGGCGGCGGGTTGCTCGGCAGCCTGCTCGGCCTTGGCTTTCTCAGCCTTGGCGTGGGCGTGCTTGGCCGCGGCCTTGTCCTGCTTGGTTTCCTTGGCGGGCTTCGGTTGCTCGACCGGCACGTCACGCAGCAGCGCGGCACGCATCTCGGTGGATTTCTTCGGATCCTGCACCTTCAGGCGCAGGGTCAGGCGCCAGCCTTTGGTTTCCGGGTTGTAACGCAGATTGTTCTCGACCACTTCGGCGTTGTCGCCGACGCTGACCTGGCTGCGCACGGCGGTGTCCGCCGGCAACGCCGCAAGGTTCGGGCCGATGAAATCGACCAGCAGGGCAACACTGCCGTCGGTCTGACGGATCAGGTTGGACTGCTTGACGTCACCGGCGGAGCGCAGGGTCTGCTTGACCCAGCCCAGCTCCTGCGAGTGCAGCTGGTCTTCCTTGATGGTCCAGCGCAGGCGGTAGTCGTATTCGAACGGCTTGCCTGGCTCAGGCAGTTTTTCCGGGCTCCAGAAGGCCACGATGTTGTCGTTGGTTTCGTCGGCGGTCGGAATCTCGACCAGGTCGACGGTGCCCTTGCCCCAATCACCTTTCGGCTCGATCCAGGCGCTCGGACGCTTTTCGTACTCGTCGTCGAGGTCCTCATAGTCGCTGAAGGCGCGCTGGCGCTGGAGCAGGCCGAAACCACGCGGGTTCTCGACGCTGAAGTTGCTCACGGCCAGGTGTTTCGGGTTGTTCAGCGGGCGCCACAGCCACTCGCCGTTGGCGGCGTGGATGGCCAGACCTTCGGAATCATGCAGGGCCGGGCGGTAGTTCATGACCTTCGACGGCTGGTTGGGGCCGAACAGGTACATGCTGGTCAGCGGGGCGATGCCCAGACGGCTGACGTTTTCACGCAGGTAGACGCGCGACTTGACGTCGACCAGGGTGTCCTCGCCAGGGCGCAGGGTCAGCTTGTAGGCACCGGTGGAGCGCGGCGAGTCAAGCAGTGCGTAGATCACCAGGTGCTTGTCTTTCGGCTTGGGCTTCTCGATCCAGAATTCGCGGAAACGCGGGAATTCCTCGCCCGACGGCAGTGCGGTATCGATGGCCAGGCCGCGGGCCGACAGGCCATAGCGGTGGCCTTTGCCGACCACGCGGAAGTAGCTGGCGCCAAGCAGGGTCATGATCTCGTCCTGCTTGTCGGCCTTGTTGATCGGGTAGAGCACACGGAAGCCGGCATAGCCGAGGTTCTTGGTGGCATCAGCGTCATGGGGCACGTCACCGAACTCGAAGCGGCTCGGGTCGTACTTGATTTCCTTGACCTTGTTGGCGGTGATCTCGTTGATGGTCACCGGCGTGTCGAAGTGCATGCCCTGGTGATAGAAGGACAGCTTGAACGGCGTCTTGTCCTTGGCCCACTCGGCCTTTTCCTGCAGGAAGCGGATCTTCTGGTAGTCGGCGTACTTCATGTCGCGGAACACCGGCGGCAGGTTGCTCTTCGGTGCCTCGAACTTCTGACCGGCCAGATCCTTTGCCTTGGCTGCAACATCGTCCAGATTGAATGCCCACAGCTGGCCCGCGCTCATCAGGCCGACCAGCGCCACGCCGGCCAACAGGGCCTTGCGCAGCCGGATACCGGGGATTCTAGGTGCAATACAGGGGCTTACAATCACGAGCAATCCTCGCCGAAAACAGATCATGAAACCAACGGCCAGCGACAAATGCCGGGTTGGCGAGCACTGTTCGGACCCCGTGAGGGCGTAATGATTCCCCAAACGGATCCTGACAATGCTCGAGTCAAAGTGAAACGAACCTGCGAACGCAGGTTCATGCAGCGCGCGATTATCCAGCAGGTCGCGTTACAACGCATCAGGCTGAACAAACTATTTATCGTACAAAACCCCTTGTTTTCGCCAAACAAAGGGTTTTTTGACCTCATATTTGTAACATAAATGTTACCGGGCCATCATTGACCAGATGCACCTGCATGTCAGCGCCGAAGCGACCACTGGCCACCTGCCGGTGCTGACCTTGTGCCTGATTCAAAAGATAGTCGAAAAGCGCAGCGCCAAGGGCCGGTGGCGCAGCCGTCGAGAAGCTCGGGCGCATGCCGTTGCGGGTGTCGGCGGCCAGGGTGAACTGCGACACCAGCAACAGGCCGCCACCGACATCCTTGAGCGAGCGGTTCATCTTGCCCTGCTCATCGCTGAACACTCGGTAGTTCAGCAGTTTATGCAGCAGTTTGTCGGCATGCTCAGGCGAATCGCCTGGCTCGACCGCCACCAGCGCCAGCAGCCCTTGGTCGATGGCCCCGACGGTCTCCCCCGCCACTTCCACCCGTGCGCCACGCACACGCTGGATCAGCCCTTTCATGCCTCTTCCAGGGGCAGGTCGAGCAGGCGTCGCGCCATCTGGTCGGCCGCGCGTACCAGAGCGTCGGTGATACCCGGCTCGGAGGCGGCGTGGCCGGCGTCGCGGATCACCTTCAACTCGCTGTTCGGCCAGGCCTGGTGCAGTTCCCAGGCGTTGTCCAGCGGGCAGATCACATCGTAGCGGCCATGCACGATCACCGCCGGCAGATGGGCGATCTTCGGCATGTCGCGGATCAGCTGATCCTGCTCGAGGAACGCGTTGTTGGTGAAGTAATGGCATTCGATGCGGGCGATGGACAGGGCGCGCTGGGGTTCGGAGAAGCGGTCGACCACCAACGGGTTCGGCCGCAAGGTGGCGGTACGGCCTTCCCAGGTGGACCAGGCCTTGGCCGCATGCATCTGGGCGATCTGGTCGTTGCCGGTCAGGCGCTTGTGGAAAGCCTTGACCAGGTCGCCACGCTCTTCCGGTGGAATCGGTGCGATGTAGTCCTGCCAGTAATCGGGGAACAGGCGGCTTGCGCCCTCCTGGTAGAACCAGCTGATTTCCTGCGGGCGGCACAGGAAGATCCCGCGCAGGATCAGCCCATGCACGCGCTCGGGGTGAGTCTGGGCATAGGCCAGGGCCAGGGTGGAGCCCCAGGAGCCGCCGAACAGTACCCATTTGTCGATGCCGAGGTGCTCACGGATGCGCTCCAGATCCTCGACCAGGTGCCAGGTGGTGTTGTTCTCCAGGCTCGCGTGGGGCGTGGAGCGACCACAGCCGCGCTGGTCGAAGGTGATGATGCGGTAGAGATTGGGGTCGAAGTAGCAACGGCTCTGGGCGTCGCAACCAGCGCCTGGGCCGCCGTGGATGAACACCACGGGCAGACCTTCGGGCGAGCCGCTTTCATCGACGTACAGCACATGCGGCGCTTCCACGGCCAGATCGTGCCGGGCGTAGGGTTTGATCTGCGGGTAGAGGGTCTGCATCGCGCACTCCGTGTGAGGATTTAATCTGCCGTTGGGCATCATAAACCTGAATTGCGCGCAGAGCATGTGTCCGTGTGAATCGTCGGGGTTTTGGAGTTGCTGGCGATGGGGGCAAGGGTGAAGCGTGATGCCCGGGAGGGCATGGTTCGAGATTGCATCAGGGCTGACAGGTGCCCGACACGGGCTCTTCAGCGCCCTCAAGATCGAGCGCCAAAAGGGTCGTGGCGAACACCTGCCGGCCGTGACACGGTCGAACGCTCTACCCCCGCGAACCACCCTGATAGCGCTCCTCGCCCCACGTCAGCACCGTCTCCAGCAACCGCCGCAACACCACCTGCGTCGGCCGCGCCAGATCATCGCGATAACCGAACGGCTCCACTTCATTCATGTAGGTGCACTGCCCCAGTTCCAGCTGCACCGCATGGATATGCTCGGCCGGATCCCCATAATGGCGGGTGATATGCCCACCCTTGAAACGCCCGTTGAGCACATGGCTGTAAGCGGGGAACTCGGCGCAAACACCCTGCAGCCGCTCAGCCAATACCGGATCGCAACTGGCGCCATTGAACGTGCCGAGATTGAAATCCGGCAACTTCCCATCAAACAGATGCGGAATCACCGACCGGATCGAGTGGGCATCCCACAGCAACGCATAGCCAAACTCTTCACGCATCCGCGCCAGCTCGCGACGAATCGTGTCGTGGTACGGCCGCCAGATCTGCTCCAGGTACACGGCCCGCTGCTCAGGGCTGGGCGCCTTGCCTTCCTTGAACAACGGTTCCCCCTCGAACAGCGTCGCCGGATACAACCCGGTGGTAGCGCCGGCATACAGCGGCTTGTCGTCATCCGGCCGGTTCAGGTCGATGACGAACCGCGAGTACTCCGCCGCTACCACGCTGGCACCCAGCTCGCGGGCAAAGTCGTACAACCGCGGGATGTGCCAATCGGTGTCGGGCAGGCTGCGCGCCGGCTCGACCAGCCCGTCGCGCACGGCGTCGGTCAGGCCAAGCCCGGCATGGGGCATGCTGATCAACAGCGGCAGGCGGCCCTGGTGGAAACTCAATACTTTGTCCATGTCGCCTCGCTCAGTGGGTTATCTCATGACCCAGGCGCACCACGCGCTTGGGCAAGTCACCGCCGAGCCAGTAGCTGAGGTCGGCGGGGCGTTCGATCTGCCAGGCGATGAAGTCCGCGACCTTGCCCTCTTCCAGCGAACCATGGCTGTCGCCCAGGCCCAGGGCGGTGGCGGCGTGCACGGTGACACCCGCCAGGGCTTCCTCGGGGGTCATGCGAAAACAGGTGCAGCCCATGTTCAGCATCAGGCGCAGTGACAGCCCCGGCGAGGTGCCGGGGTTGAGGTCGCTGGCCAGGGCGATCTTCACGCCGTGCCGGCGCAAAGCATCCATTGGCGGCAACTGGGTTTCGCGCAGGAAGTAGAACGCCCCCGGCAGCAGCACTGCCACCGTACCGGCCTCGGCCATGGCGATGGCATCTTCCTCGGTCATGAACTCCAGGTGATCGGCCGACAGCGCGTGATAACGCGCCGCCAGGCTCGAACCGTGCAACGACGACAGTTGCTCGGCGTGCAGTTTCACCGGCAACCCCAACTCACGAGCCTTGATGAATACTCGCTCGACCTGGGCAGGGGAGAACGCCAGGTGCTCACAGAACGCATCCACCGCGTCCACCAGGCCCTCGGCAGCCAATGCCGGGAGCATGACATCGCAGATGTGTGCGATGTAATCGTCGGCCCGCCCCGCGTATTCCGGCGGCAGGGCATGGGCCGCCAGGCAGGTGCTGCGCACGGTCACGGGCAGCTCCTCGCCCAGGCGCCGGGCAACACGCAGCATCTTGCGCTCGCTCTCGAGGTCCAGGCCGTAGCCGGACTTGATCTCGATCGTGGTCACGCCGTCGCGCATCAGCGCCTGGACGCGCTGACGGGCACTCACCAGCAGTTCGTCCTCGCTGGCGGCACGGGTAGCCCGCACGGTGCTGGCGATACCGCCGCCCTGGGCGGCGATCTCGGCATAGCTGACGCCCTCCAGGCGCTGCTCGAACTCGCCGCTGCGATTGCCACCGAACACGGCGTGGGTGTGGCAGTCGATCAGCCCGGGGGTGACCCAGGCGCCGCCCAGGTCGACGACGCGGTCGGCCGCGACCGGCGGCACCTCATCGCGGGCCCCGATCCACTCGATCAGGCCCGCGCTAGTGATGATCGCCGCGTCCTCGATGACCGAGTAACGGCCTTCGGTCATGGTCGCGGCGTGGCAGTGCTGCCAGAGGGTTCTCATCAGGATCTCCTTTCTAATTCAGCGTTGCAGCTCGGCAGATTCCCGGACCGGCTCGCCACCACCGGCGCGTGGTTTGCACCACAGCAGGTAGGAGGCCACCAGGAACACCACCCAGATCACCCCGACGATCAATGCCGCCTGGGTGTCGGGGAAGTAGCCGAGCACACCGAAGATGAACACCATGAAGGCAATGGCCAGGGCCGGGCCATAGGGCCAGAAGGGTACTGGGAACTTGAGCTGGGCGACTTCCTCGCGGCTCATGCTGCGGCGCATGGCAACCTGGGTGACCAGGATCATCAGCCACACCCACACAGTGGCGAAGGTGGCGATCGAAGCGATCAGCAGGAACACGTTCTCCGGGATCAGGTAGTTGAGCAGAACGCCGACCAGCAGCGCCGCCCCCATCACCACCACGGTCATCCACGGCACACCGTGCCTGGATAGCTTGCCAAAGCCACGCGGCGCCTGGCCGTGCTGGGACAGGCCGTACATCATCCGGCCAGCGCCGAAGATGTCGCTGTTGATCGCAGAGATGGCTGCCGAAATCACCACGATGTTCAGCACCGCCGCTGCCGAGCCAATCCCCAGGTTGCTGAAGATCTGCACGAACGGGCTACCCTGGCTGCCGATCTGCGGCCAGGGGTACAGGCACATCAGCACGAACAGGGTCAGCACGTAGAACAGCAGGATGCGCAGCGGCACGGCGTTGATCGCTTTCGGGATCACGCGTTGCGGGTCTTTCGCTTCACCTGCGGTGACGCCGATGATCTCGATGCCGCCAAAGGCGAACATCACCACCGCGAACGAAGCGATCAGGCCGCTGACGCCATTGGGCATGAAGCCGCCATGTTCGAACAGGTTGCTCACCCCGACAGCCTGCCCGGTGCCCACCTGGCTGAAACCGAAGGCCATGATGCCGAGACCTGCGAGGATCATCGCGACGATGGCGCCGACCTTGAGCAGCGACAGCCAGAACTCCATCTCGCCGAACACCCGTACGTTGCACAGGTTCAGGCCGCCGATCAGGAAGACGATACCGAGTACCCAGATCCAGCGTGCCACTTCGGGGAACCAGAAGCCCATGTAGATCCCGAAGGCCGTGACGTCGGCGATGGCGACGATGACCATCTCGAAGGCGTAGGTCCAGCCGAGGATGAAGCCGGCCATGGGGCCGAGGTAGGTGCTGGCGTAGTGGCCGAAGGAGCCGGACACCGGATTGTGCACGGCCATTTCGCCGAGGGCGCGCATGACCATGAATACTGCGGCGCCGCCGATCAGGTAGGCCAGCAGCACGGCCGGGCCGGCCATCTGGATGGCCGAGGCCGAACCGTAGAAAAGCCCGGTACCGATTGCCGAACCGAGCGCCATGAAACGGATGTGCCGGGCCGATAGCCCGCGCTTGAGACCTTGAGCTTGTTGCATGTCACGTCCTTATTGTTGTTCTGGTCGTGATATCGGGATGGGGTCTGCTGCGCAGCCCAATCGCCGGCAAGCCGGCTCCCACACAAGCAGTTGTGGGAGCCGGCTTGCCGGCGATGGGCCGCAAAGCGGCCCCGAGGGCGTTACAGGCTTGGCAGGACGCCAACCGGCAGCAGCCCGGTCAGCGTGCCTTTGGCCAGCAACGCGGCAGCCGCCTCGATATCCGGCGAGAAGAAGCGGTCGCGGTCATAGTGCGGCACTTCGCGACGCAGCGCCTGGCGCGCCTGTTCCAGCTTGGCGGAGGTCTTCAGCCCCTTGCGCAGGTCCAGACCCTGGCAGGCGCCCAACCATTCGATGGCCAGCACGCCACGGGTGTTCTCGGCCATCTCCCACAGGCGCTTGCCGGCGGCCGGGGCCATCGAGACATGGTCTTCCTGGTTGGCGGAGGTCGGCAGGCTGTCGACGCTGTGCGGGTGCGACAGTGCCTTGTTCTCGCTGGCCAGGGCGGCTGCGGTGACCTGGGCGATCATGAAGCCGGAGTTCACACCACCGTTTTCCACCAGGAACGGCGGCAGCTGGGACATGTGTTTGTCCATCATCAGCGAGATGCGGCGCTCGCTCAGCGAGCCGATCTCGGCAATGGCCAGGGCCAGGTTGTCGGCGGCCATGGCCACCGGCTCGGCGTGGAAGTTACCACCGGAGATCACGTCACCCTCGGCGGCGAACACCAGCGGGTTGTCCGACACAGCGTTGGCTTCGATGCCCAGCACTTCGGCAGCCTGGCGGATCTGGGTCAGGCAGGCACCCATGACTTGCGGCTGGCAGCGCAGCGAGTACGGGTCCTGGACCTTGTCGCAGTTTTTGTGCGACAGCGAGACTTCGCTGGAATCGCCCAGCAGGTCGCGGAAGCAGGCGGCGGTATCGATCTGGCCACGCTGACCGCGCACTTCATGGATGCGCGCATCGAACGGCGAGCGCGAACCCAGCGCCGCCTCGACGCTCAGGCCGCCACAGGCGATGGCCGCGGCGTACAGGTCTTCGGCCTGGAACAGGCCACGCAGGGCGTAGGCGGTGGACGCCTGGGTACCGTTGAGCAAGGCCAGGCCTTCTTTCGCGGCCAGCGTCAGCGGCTCCAGGCCAGCGACGGCCAGGGCTTCAGAGGCCGGCAACCACTGGCCCTTGTAGCGGGCCTTGCCCTCGCCCAGCAGCACCAGCGACATGTGCGCCAGCGGCGCCAGGTCGCCGGAGGCGCCGACCGAACCTTTCAGCGGGATGTGTGGGTAGACTTCGGCGTTGACCAGGCCGATCAGCGCATCGATGACTTTGCGGCGGATACCGGAGAAACCACGGCTCAGGCTGTTGATCTTGAGCACCATGATCAGGCGTACCAGGTCGTCGTCCAGTGGCGCGCCGATACCGGCGGCATGCGACAGCACCAGCGAGCGCTGCAGGTTTTCCAGATCGTGGCTGGCGATGCGGGTCGAGGCCAGCAGGCCGAAACCGGTGTTGATGCCATAGGCGGTACGGTCTTCGGCGATGATCTGCTCGACGCAGGCGACGCTGGCGTCGATGGCAGGCGCGGCGCTGGCATCGAGCTGCAGGCGCACGGGCGCGGCGTGGATGGCGCGCAGTTGGGCCAGGGTCAGGGTGCCGGGCTTGAGGGTCAATTCGGTCACTTCGCTACTCCAATCGCGGGGGCCATGGCCCCCTTCTTGTTGTTCAGTATCACCCGTGAAGGGTGCGATCCAAAGCGCGGCGATCAGCCGGTGATCATCGGCAGGTCCAGGCCCTGCTCCTTGGCGCAGTCGATGGCGATCTGGTAGCCCGCGTCGGCGTGGCGCATCACGCCGGTGCCCGGGTCGTTGGTCAGTACGCGGGCGATACGCTCGGCGGCTTCATCGGTACCGTCGCAGACGATGACCATGCCCGAATGCTGGGAGAAGCCCATGCCCACGCCGCCGCCGTGGTGCAGCGAGACCCAGGTGGCGCCGCCTGCGGTATTGAGCAGGGCGTTGAGCAGCGGCCAGTCGGAGACCGCGTCGGAGCCGTCGCGCATGGCTTCGGTTTCACGGTTGGGGCTGGATACCGAGCCCGAGTCCAGGTGGTCGCGGCCGATGACGACCGGCGCCGACAGTTCGCCGCTGCGGACCATTTCGTTGAAGGCCAGGCCCAGCTTGGCGCGCAGGCCCAGGCCAACCCAGCAGATACGCGCCGGCAGGCCCTGGAAGCTGATGCGCTCGCGGGCCATGTCCAGCCAGCGGTGCAGGTGGGCGTCGTCGGGGATCAGTTCCTTGACCTTGGCGTCGGTCTTGTAGATGTCCTCGGCGTCACCGGACAGCGCAGCCCAGCGGAACGGGCCGACACCGCGGCAGAACAGCGGGCGGATGTACGCCGGGACGAAGCCCGGGAAGTCGAAGGCGTTGGCCACGCCCTCTTCCTTGGCCATCTGGCGGATGTTGTTGCCGTAGTCGAAGGTCGGGATGCCCTGCTTCTGGAAGTCGAGCATGGCTTGTACATGTACGGCCATCGACTGTTTCGCGGCCTTGACCACGCCTGCCGGGTCGGTCACCGCGCGGTCGCGATACTGTTCCCAGGTCCAGCCAGCCGGCAGGTAGCCGTTGAGCGGGTCGTGGGCGCTGGTCTGGTCGGTGACCATGTCCGGGCGCACGCCACGCTTGACCAGCTCTGGCAGGATTTCGGCGGCGTTGCCGTGCAGGGCGATGGAGATGGCCTTGCCTTCGGCGGTGTACTTGGCGATGCGCGCCAGGGCGTCGTCCAGGTCAGTGGCCTGCTCGTCGACGTAGCGGGTCTCGAGGCGGAAGTCGATGCGGCTCTGCTGGCACTCGATGTTCAGCGAGCAGGCGCCGGCAAGTGTTGCCGCCAGAGGCTGGGCGCCGCCCATGCCGCCCAGGCCCGCGGTCAGTACCCACTTGCCCTTGAGGCTGCCGTTGTAGTGCTGGCGGCCGGCTTCGACGAAGGTTTCGTAGGTGCCCTGGACGATGCCCTGGCTGCCGATGTAGATCCAGCTGCCGGCGGTCATCTGACCGTACATGGCCAGGCCCTTGGCATCCAGTTCGTTGAAGTGTTCCCAGTTGGCCCAGTGCGGCACCAGGTTGGAGTTGGCGATCAGCACGCGCGGGGCGTTGCTGTGGGTCTTGAACACGCCGACCGGCTTGCCCGACTGCACCAGCAGGGTTTCGTCGTCTTCCAGGCGGGTCAGGGTCTCGACGATCTTGTCGTAGCACTCCCAGTTGCGCGCGGCGCGGCCGATGCCACCGTATACCACCAGCTCCTTCGGGTTTTCGGCGACCTGTGGGTCGAGGTTGTTCATCAGCATGCGCAGCGGAGCTTCGGTCAGCCAGCTCTTGGCGGTCAGCTTGTTGCCACGCGGGGCACGGATTTCTACGTCACGGTACTTGTTGTTGTCAGTCACGGGGATGTCCTCTGCGGTCGTCCGACGGCATGTGTGTGTCGTGGTGACTATACAAACACACCTTTACTTGTATGTACAAGCATAGGCAACCAAAAAAGAGTGACCATTCCTCGGATGAAAAACAAAAAAGGGGCCGCTACGCGCCCCATCGCTGGCAAGCCAGCTCCCACAGGGTTCACTTGGCCCATGTGGGAGCTGGCTTGCCAGCGATGGGCTGCATAGCAGCCCCCTTTCAGCGATGACAGATCAGTGTGAAATCAGCTCGATCAGGCAGAACCGCCCCTGTACATCCATTTCCAGCAACCCTTCATTGCCATCGATCCGCAGACAGTCATAGCGCCCAAGCTGCTGCGTCTCCTCCCCAGCCAGCCCCACCTCGACATGAGTGCTGGCGGCAAACAGCAACAGCGTCGACGCCGAGCTGAAGAGCCGGCTACTGCCATCGAACCACTGCAACCGCGCCCGATACCGCTGCGGCGCATAGATCAGGTTGAAATCGCGAATCGCCCCGCCCAACAGCTTGCAGCTCACCTGGCTTTCGCCACTGAAGGCGAACGCATCGAACGGCAGCAACGGCCGGCTGGCTTGGCCATCGACCAGCAGGCGCATGCCATCGCCCTGCAATACGGTGATGATCCGCTGGTACCCGGTGAAGCTGGAAAAACCACCGGACTCCTCGATATCGGCGATCGACAGGCGCCAGCCGAAACCGTCCAGGCTGTCGCCTGCGTCGCGGGTGATCTCTTCGGTGAAACCGCCACCGTTCTTCCAGGGCATGCGCGGGTAGTCCTGGGCACGCAACAGCTGCAACTGGGTCATTTGCTGAATCGTCCTTCCAGACGGTGACGGGAACCGGGGTGGATCAGGCGCGCAGCGGTGACCGGCTGGCGCCCCGACCAGGTGCGACGGCGGATCAACAGGCACGGTTCGCCCCGCTCGATCTGCAGCAGCTTGCATTCTTCAGGTTCGGCAAGGATCGCCTCGACCACGTGCTCGCCTTCAGTGAGCGGCGCCACCTGCGACAGGTAGGCGTAGGGCGTCTGCCGGGTGAAATCCTGCTTGAGGTAATCCGGAGCGATGGCGGCGTTGACGTAGCGGTCCTCGATCTGCACCGGCACGCCATTTTCGTAATGCACGATCAGCGAGTGGAACACCCGCTGCCCTTCGCGCATGTCCAGGGCCAGGGCGCGCTCGGAGCCGGCGGCCTCTTCGGCAAGCTTTATCACCTGGCAGCTATGCTGGTGGCCACGGCCGGCGATCTCGTCGGCGATGTTGTTGACCTCGAACAGCGCCGAGCGGCTCTTGGGCTCGGCGACGAAAGTGCCGACGCCCTGCATGCGCACCAGCAGGCCTTCGGCGGTGAGTTCGCGCAGTGCGCGGTTGATGGTCATGCGGCTGAAGCCCAGCTCGCTGACCAGTTCGCTTTCCGATGGCACCCGGTGATGAGGCGGCCAGCTGCCGCTCTCGATCTGCTGGATGATCATCTGTTTCACCCGGGCGTAGAGCGGCGCCGGCCCTTCGCCCATCTGGGCAACCAGCGCGGAGACAGGAAGTGTCGGCACGGCGTTGAATCCTTGTGCGGTTGGAGTGAACGGTAGCTTGCCGGAGTTTACCCGGCAGGCAAACGGCTGTATATGTATATACAAGTTAACAATAACAGGATTTCACCGATGCCCGCCTACTTCGCCGAACGCGCCCTGCTCCCTTCGGGCTGGGCCCGCAATGTCCGCCTGGAGGTCGCCGCCGACGGTCGACTGGCCGCGATCATGGCCGATGCCGACGCCGAGGGCGCCGAGCGCCTGGGCGGGCCGCTGCTGCCGGGCATGCCCAACCTGCACTCGCACGCATTCCAGCGGGCCATGGCAGGGCTGGCGGAAGTGGCCGGCAATCCCAACGACAGCTTCTGGACCTGGCGCGAGCTGATGTACCGCCTGGTCGGCCGCATCACGCCGGAGCAACTGCAGGTCATCGCGCGCCAGTTGTATATCGAGATGCTCAAGGCCGGCTACACCTCGGTGGCCGAGTTCCATTATGTACACCATGACCAGAACGGCCAGGCCTATGCCGACCCTGCCGAGTTGTCGCGGCGCATCAGCGCCGCCGCCGCCGCCAGCGGCATCGGCCTGACCTTGCTGCCGGTGCTATACAGCCATGCCGGATTCGGCGGCCAGGCGCCCAATGACGGGCAACGGCGCTTCATCAACTCAACCGAACAATACCTGCAACTGCAACAGCAGCTAGCACCATTGCTGACACAACAGCCGGCGCAGGCACTGGGACTGTGCTTCCACTCGCTGCGCGCCGTGACACCGGGGCAGATCGCCGATGTGCTCGGTGCCAGCGACAAATCCTGCCCGATCCATATCCACATTGCCGAGCAACAGAAGGAAGTCGATGACTGCCTGGCCTGGAGCGGCCGCCGTCCACTGCAATGGCTGTACGAGCATGTCGATGTCGATCAGCGTTGGTGCCTGGTCCACGCTACCCACGCCGAAGCCGACGAAGTCGCCGCCATGGCCCGCAGTGGCGCGGTGGCCGGCCTGTGCCTGACCACCGAGGCGAACCTGGGTGACGGCATCTTCCCGGCGGTGGACTACCTGGCCCAGGGCGGGCGGATGGGTATCGGCTCGGACAGTCATGTGTCCTTGAGCGTGGTCGAGGAACTGCGCTGGCTGGAATATGGCCAGCGCCTGCGTGACCAGCGGCGCAATCGCCTGTATCGCGCCGATCAGCCGATGGTTGGGCGCACCTTGTACGACGCCGCGCTACTGGGCGGTGCCCAGGCGCTGGGGCAGCCGATCGGCGAACTGGCCGTGGGCAAGCGGGCGGACTGGCTGGTACTGGACGGGCAGGATCCGTATCTGGCCGTGGCCGACGGCGATGCCATTCTCAACCGCTGGTTGTTCGCGGGTTCTGATCGCCAGGTGCGCGATGTGATGGTCAACGGGCAGTGGGTGGTGCGCCAAGGGCGGCATGAACAGGAGGAGCAAAGCGCGGCAGCGTTTGTACAAGTGCTGCGACAGCTGCTGGACTGACAGTCGAAACCTCGCGGGGCCAGCTCCCACTGGTACGTGTGGGGAGCGGGTTTGCCCCGCGATGGCGTCCTCAATGCCGGGCGACGATGCTCTTGTCGGATGTGCGCCAGATCAGGCGGCTGGTATCAAAGCCCTGCTGCCGCGCCTTGGCCAGCAGGTTTTCACGCTCCCACGCCGGCAACGAAGGCGTACGCGAAAGAATCCACAGGTACTTGCGGTCCGGGCTGCCGACAATCGCCGTGCGATAGCGCTCGTCGACGAACAGGATCCAGTAGTCCCCCTTGGCCACCCCGGGCACCAGGCGGGTGAACCAATTGTCGAACTCCACCCACAGCTTGTCGGTATGCCCCGCCTGCTGCGGCGTCGCATGGCCCTCGGCACGCAGCCATTCATCACCCAGGGTACGGCAACGGTTCAGCACGCCGACCGTGCCATCGGGCTTGAGGTTGTAATGGGCCTCGGACTGGGCGCAACCGTCCTGGTACTTCATTGGCAGGCGCGCCAGCTCGAACCATTTGCCTTGGTAACGCTTGAGGTCGACCGCACCTGCGGTCTTCGGCGCCAGCGGGTCGGTGGCCGAGGTGGCGCAGCCACCGAGCAGCATCACCAGGCACACGCCCAGCAGCAGGTGCAGGTGCCTCATTTGAGGCCCTGCCCGGAATACATCAGGACCTTGTCCGCCGCGTACTGCACGCTGATGAAGCTCTTCTCGTCACCCCAGGTGCAGCTGCTCATGCCCAGCGCGCCGGAACACTCCTTGGGCGTGCCGAGCAACTGCTCGACTTCGGCCTTGTTCATGCCGGCCTTGAGCTTGGAATAGTTTTCCTGGTTGATCTTGCTGCAAGCGGTCAGGACGACGCACAAGGACAACAGGGCGAGGGAACGCAACGACATGAAGGGACACTCCTGGAGATGGATACACAGGCGCGAGGGCCTGCAGGGAGCTTAGAAGGGAAAAAGGCTCCTCGGTTCCCTGGCCGACGAGGTTTCGTTGTGCACCGTTGGTCGCCTGGCGCGCAAACGATTAATGTTTTATCCCTGTGCGTCGACATAAAGCGGTGGTGTGGCTTTTTGCCGCACCCCTCCCCTTCGTGCCCGTGCGCAGATTCCAAGAAAAATGACCAAGAACCTCAAGTTCAGCCACAAGATCCTGCTGGCCGCCGCCCTGGTGGTGGCCGTCGCCTTCACTTGCTTCGTCCTGTTCAACGACTACCGACAGCGTCAGTCGCTGCGTAGCGACACCGAGTCGACGCTGCAATCGCTGGGCAACCTCACCGCCGGCAACATCCGCACCTGGCTGGAAAGCCGCATCCAGCTGGTGAACTCGGTGGCACAGCAGATTGCCGTCGACGGTCCCGCCAAGAGCAGCCTCGAGCGCATCCTGGCGCTGCCGGTGTACGGCAGCAACTTCATCCTCACCTACTTCGGCGGCCAGGACGGCAGCATGCAGTCGGTGCCGGTGGGCAACCGCGCCGCCGACTACGACCCGCGCGTGCGCGGCTGGTACAAGGCGGCCAGCACCGCGGGCCAGACCATCGTCACCGAACCGTACATCTCGGTATCGGCCGGCAAGCTGGTCATTACCCTGGCCACTCCGGTGCAACAGGGCGGGCGCATGATCGGCGTCAGCGGTGTCGACACCGATCTGCAGACCATCAGCAACCTGATCAACACCCTGGACTTCGGCGGCCACGGGCACGCCTTCATCGTCAACGGCGAGGGCAAGGTGCTCATCCATCCCAAGGGCGAACTGGCGCTCAAGCCCCTGGCGGAAGTCTACCCTGGCAGTAACCTGCGCATCGGCAGCGGGCTGAAGGAAGTGGAGGTCGAGGGTCGCAAACAGTTCATCAGCTTCACCCACGTCGATGGCGTGCCCTCGGCGGACTGGTACGTGGCGCTGGTGCTGGACCAGGACGCGGCCTTCGCCATGCTCGGCGAGCTGCGCACTTCGGCCGTGGTGGCGACACTGATCGCGGTGGTGGTGATCATCGCCCTGCTCGGCTTGCTGATCCGCGTGCTGATGGAACCGCTGCACGTCATGGGCCGCGCCATGCGCGACATCGCCGAGGGCGAAGGCGACCTGACCCGGCGCCTGGCCATCCACGCCCAGGACGAGTTCGGCAGTCTGGCGCAGTCGTTCAACCGCTTCGTCGAGCGGATCCACGAATCGATCCGCGAAGTGGCCTCGGCCACCGGCCAGGTGAATGCCGTGGCCGGTCAGGTGGTCAGCGCCTCGAATGCCTCGATCCACAACGCCGACCAGCAGTCCAGCCGCACCAGCAGTGTCGCCGCGGCGATCAACCAGCTCGGCGCCGCCGCCCAGGAGATCGCCCAGAACGCCGCCCTCGCCTCGCAGCACTCCAGCGCCGCCCGCGGCCTGGCTGAAGAGGGCCAGCAGGTGGTGGGCGAAACCATCGACGTGATGAATCAGTTGTCGGCGCGCATCAGTGATGCCAGCGGCAACATCGAAACGCTGAACAACCACACGGCCAACATCGGCCAGATCCTCGATGTGATCAGCGGCATTTCGCAGCAGACCAACCTGTTGGCGCTCAACGCGGCCATCGAGGCGGCCCGTGCCGGCGAAGCCGGGCGTGGTTTCGCGGTGGTGGCCGACGAGGTGCGCAACCTGGCACACCGCACCCAGGACTCGGCACAGCAGGTGCAGCGCCTGATCGAGGAGCTGCAGGCCGGGGCCCAGGTGGCCGTGAGCACCATGAACCAGAGCCAGCAACACAGCGACCGCAGTGTCGGCATCGCCAACCAGGCCGGCGAACGCCTGGGCAGTGTCACCCAGCGCATCGGCGAGATCGACGGCATGAACCAGTCGGTGGCCACCGCCACGGAAGAGCAGACGGCCGTGGTCGAGTCAATCAATGTCGACATCACCGAGATCAATACGCTGAATCAGGAAGGGGTGCAGAACCTGCAGAGCACCTTGCGTGCCTGCACCGACCTGGAGCATCAGGTCGAGCGGTTGAAGCATCTGGTGGGGAGTTTCAGGATCTGAGATGGCTGGGGCCGCTTCGCGGCCCATCGCTGGCAAGCCAGCTCCCACAGGGATAGCGCCAGACCCGAATGCAGCGCTTATCCTGTGGGAGCTGGCTTGCCAGCGATGGGCTGCAAAGCAGCCCCACTGGCCTAGAACCTGGACCCAGGCTCCAGCAAGAAGTCCATCTCTTCACTGGTGCTCGGGCGGTTCAGCACCAGGTTGCGGTGCGGGAAGCGCCCGAAGCGGGCGATCACCCGCTGGTGCTGCTCGGCATAGTCGAGGAAGCCTTCAAACAACCGACGGCTGGCCTCGGGCTGCTCGTCCAGCAAGGTCTGGTAACGCTCGACGCACAGGTTTTGCCAGTCCAGCACCTCGGCATGCTCCAGCACCAATAGCACGAACACGCGCTGGATCGGCAGCAGCTGGTAGTCCCAGCCCTTCTGCAACCCCTGCATCGCCACTACCTGGGCACGCCGGTCACCCTCGAAGGCACGCGGCGTGTCGCGATAGATCATGCGCGGCAGCTGATCCAGCAGCAGCAGCAGACCGAGCCAGCCCTGGGGGCTCTGCTGCCACTCGTCGAGCCCGCCCGCCAGGGCTTGCTCGACCAGGTCGCCGAACAGCGCCTGGGCATCGACGTCGTGATGCTTGCCGAACCACAGCGTGTTCTTCTCGTCAGCCACGGCCTGGGCACTTGTGCCCCAACCGAACCACCACTCCAGCAACGGCTGCCAAGGTGCGAGCATGACTTACTCCTTGTGGTAGGCGGTGACGCGCTCGACCTCTTCCTTCGAGCCGAGGATCACCGACACGCGCTGGTGCAGGCTCTCCGGCTTGATGTCGAGGATACGCTCGTAACCGTTGGTGGAGGCGCCGCCTGCCTGTTCGATGATGAACGACATCGGGTTGGCTTCGTACATCAGGCGCAGCTTGCCCGGCTTGCTCGGCTCGCGGGCATCGCGTGGGTACATGAACAGGCCGCCACGGGTCAGGATGCGATGCACGTCGGCCACCATGGAGGCGATCCAGCGCATGTTGTAGTTCTTTTTCAGCGGCCCGGTCTCGCCGGCCAGCAGCTCGCCCACGTAGCGTTGCACCGGGGCTTCCCAGTGGCGCTGGTTGGACATGTTGATGGCGAACTCGGCGGTGGTGGCCGGTACCTGGATGTTTTCGTGGGTCAGGACGAAGCTGCCCAGCTCGCGGTCCAGGGTGAAGCCCTTGACGCCGTTGCCCAGGGTCAGGATCAGCATGGTCTGCGGGCCGTAGATGGCGTAACCGGCGGCGACCTGCTGGGTGCCTGGCTGCAGGAATGCATTCTCGTTCAGGGTTTCGTTCTGGCTCAGGTATTCGTTCGGGCAACGCAGCACCGAGAAGATGGTGCCGACCGAGACGTTGACGTCGATGTTCGACGAGCCGTCCAGCGGGTCAAAGACCAGCAGGTAGGCGCCTTTGGGGTATTTGCCCGGGATCTGGTAGGCATTGTCCATCTCTTCGGAGGCCATGCCGGCCAGGTGACCGCCCCACTCGTTGGCTTCGAGCAGGATGTCGTTGGAAATCACGTCGAGCTTCTTCTGCACCTCTCCCTGCACGTTCTCGGTGCCCATGCTGCCCAGCACGCCGCCCAGGGCGCCCTTGGACACGTGGTGACTGATCTCCTTGCACGCACGCGCCACCACTTCGATCAGGAAGCGCAGATCGGCAGGGGTGTTGTTGCTGCGGGTCTGCTCAATCAGATAGCGACTCAGGGTAACGCGGGACATGTATGGCTCCGAAAAGGAAAGGGGGAGAAAAACCCCCGCAGTTTACAGGGAGAGTGACGGGCTAGCGAGCAAAGAGACTCGTGTGGCAGATCAGAGGGCTCATTGGGCTTTGAGTTCACGCAGCTTGTCGATTAGGGCTGCTGCGCAGCCCATCGCCGGCAAGCCGGCTCCCACAGAGTTTGGCGGTGCTGTGGATCTTTATGGGAGCCGGCTTGCCGGCGATGGGCCGCAAAGCGGCCCCGGTGTGCTAATCCAAGGCCTTCCAGATCTCGGTCGCATACTCGCGAATGGTCCGGTCCGACGAGAACCAGCCCATCCGCGCCGTGTTCAGCACTGCCACGCGCCACCAGTCCTGCGGCGCGTGCCACAACTCCTCGACTCGCCGCTGGGCGTCCCAGTAGGCATCGAAGTCGGCGCACACCAGGAAGCGGTCGTAGGCGATCAGCCCGTCCACCAATCCGGCATAGCGCGCCGGATCATCAGGCGAGAACACCCCGCTGCGAATCGCCTGCAGCACGTCGCCCAGACGATGGGAGGCAGCGATCGCCGACGCGGCGCCAAAGTCGCCGCTGCGCTTGCGTGCCTCCACCTGCTGCGCGGTCAGGCCGAAGATGAACATGTTCTCCGCCCCCACCTGCTCGCACATCTCGACGTTGGCGCCATCGAGGGTGCCGATGGTCAGCGCGCCATTGAGGCCGAACTTCATGTTGCTGGTGCCGGAGGCCTCGTAGCCGGCCGTGGAAATCTGCTCGGACAGGTCAGCCGCCGGGATGATGCTCTCGGCCAGGCTGACGTTGTAGTTGGGCAGGAACACCACCTTGAGCAGGCCGCGCACCGTGGGGTCGTTGTTGACCACCCGGGCGATGTCGTTAGCCAGCTTGATGATCAGCTTGGCCTGGTGGTAGCTGGCCGCCGCCTTGCCGGCGAAAATCTTCACCCTCGGAACCCAGTCGGTGCCGGGGTCGTTGCGGATGGCCTGGTACAGCGCCACCGTGTGCAGCAGATTGAGCAACTGGCGCTTGTACTCGTGGATGCGCTTGACCTGCACATCGAACAGCGCCTCCGGGTTGACCGTCACGCCGATCCGGTCCTGGATGATGCTGGCCAGGGCGCGCTTGCTGTGCAGGCGCTGGGCGGCGAACTGCTTGCGGAAGGTGGCCTTGTCGGCGAAGGGCACCAGTGCCTTGAGCTTGCCTTCCGGGTCATCCAGCACCTCCGGCCCCAGCGCCTCGATCAGCATCGCCGTGAGCGGCGGGTTGGCCTGGTACAGCCAACGGCGGAAGGTGATGCCATTGGTCTTGTTGTTGATTCGCTGCGGATAGAGCTTGTGCAGCTCGGCGAACACCGTGCTTTTCATCAGCTTGCTGTGCAGCGCCGACACGCCGTTGACGCTGTGCGAGCCAAGGAACGCCAGGTTGCCCATGCGCACCCGTCGGCCATTGTCCTCCTCGATCAGCGACACCGCGCGTAGCACGTCGAAGTCGTGCAGGCCTTTGGCCCGCAGTGCGTCGATATGGTAGGCGTTGATCAGGTAGATGATCTGCATGTGCCGCGGCAGCATGCGCTCCATCAATGCCACCGGCCAGGTTTCCAGGGCTTCGGGCAACAAGGTGTGGTTGGTGTAGGCCAGGGTGCCGACGGTCAGCGCCCACGCTTTGTCCCAGGGGATTTCGTGCTGGTCGACCAGCAGGCGCATCAGCTCGGCCACGGCAATCGACGGGTGGGTGTCGTTGAGCTGGATGGCCGCGGCATCCGGCAGGTTGAGCAGGTCCTTGTGCATGTTCAGGTGGCGTCGCAGCAGGTCCTGCAGCGAGGCCGAAACGAAGAAGTACTCCTGGCGCAGGCGCAACTCCTGGCCAGCCTCGGTGCTGTCGGCCGGGTACAACACTCGCGAGATGCTTTCGGCGCGGGCCACCTCGGCCACCGCGCCCAGGTGATCACCGGCATTGAAGCGCTCCAGGTGCAACTCCTCAAGCGCCCGGGCACGCCACAGGCGCAGGGTATTGACGCTGGAGCCGCGCCAGCCGACCACCGGCGTGTCGTAGGCCACCGCCCGCACCGTCTCGCCCGGCCACCAGACCTGACGTTGCTGGCCATTGCCTTCCTGCACGGTCTCGACGCTGCCGCCGAAACTGATCGGGTAGATCACCTCGGCCCGCTCGAACTCCCAGGGGTTACCAAAGTCCAGCCAGTTCTCGGTCTGCTCCTGCTGCCAGCCATCGACCACCGCCTGGCGGAACAACCCATGCTCGTAGCGGATGCCATAGCCATGGGCGGCAATACCCAGGGTCGACATGCTCTCCATGAAGCACGCCGCCAGGCGACCGAGGCCACCGTTGCCCAGCGCCGCGTCAGGCTCGAGCAGGCGGATACGCTCCAGGTCGACGTCCAGCCCTTCGAGCGCCTCGCGGGCGATCTCCAGGTAACCGAGGTTGCTCAGGCTGTCGTACAGCAGGCGGCCGATGAGAAACTCGAGGGAGAGGTAATACACCCGCTTCTGGCTACGGCGGTAGGCCTGGCGAGTGTGATCCATCCAGTGGTCGACCATATGGTCGCGGGCAGCCAGGGCAATGGCCTCGAACCAGTCGTGGTCGAAGGCGTGTTCCGGGTCCTTGCCAACGGCATAGGTCAGCTTGGCCAGCACGGCGGCGCGGAACGCGGCCACCTCGTCGGTATGAGCTTTGGCCTCACGGGCCTTGTTTTCCTGGGACATGCGGCATCCTCGGGCAAGTAGGCGAAAGCGCAGGGAGAGTGTTCAGCCTAGACGCTCTGACACACAGCGACAGCGAGCGTTCGCGGTTTTCATCAACTGCCAGGGGAATCGGGCAAAAGGTTGTTCACAAATTGAACAACTCCGGTATGATCGCGCGCCCCAAGACCGTGATTCACCCCATAACCATGAAAACGACCCTGATCGCCGCCGCCGAAGTCGACCGCCTGGAGACCTGGCAGCGCTATGCCAGCCATATGTGCGGTGGCTGCCACTCGACCTGTTGCACCCTGCCGGTGGAGGTGAAGATCAAGGATCTGATCCGCATCGGCGTGGTGGACGAATTCGAGAAAGACGAACCGCCAAAGAACGTGGCCAAACGCCTGCAGAAGGAAGGCATCATCGAGCGCTTCAACCAGAAGTCGGGGATCTTCACCCTGACCCGGATGAGCAACGATGACTGCATGTACCTGGATCGCAAGAGCCGTCTGTGCACCATCTACGACAAGCGCCCGGATACCTGCCGCAACCACCCCAAGGTCGGGCCGCGACCGGGGTATTGCGCGTACAAGCCCAAGGTGGTCGGGCGCTGAGACTGCGTCACGCCTGAAATGCTGGGGCTGCAAAGCGGCCTGTATTTCTGAAGGCAAACAAAAACGCCCCCGGCCTTTCGACCGGGGGCGTTTTCATTCAGCCTGAGCTAGCTCAGTTCTTGGCTTTCTTGGCAGCGCGGGTACGCTCGCCTTCGTCCAGGATCTTCTTGCGCAGACGGATCGACTTCGGCGTGACTTCGCACAGCTCGTCGTCCTGGATGAACTCCAGGGCCTGTTCCAGGGTGTGGCGAACCGGCGGTACCAGGGCGATGACTTCGTCCTTGCCCGAAGCACGCATGTTGTCGAGCTTCTTGCCTTTGGTCGGGTTCACGCCCAGGTCGTTGTCGCGGCTGTTCAGGCCGATGATCTGACCGTTGTAGATCTCCTGGCCGTGCTCGACGAACAGCTTGCCGCGCGCCTGCAGGGTTTCCAGCGAGTAGGTCAGTGCCTTGCCGGTCTCGACCGAAACCAGTACGCCGTTCAGACGGCCGGACATCTGGCCCGACTTCATGGTGTCGTAGCGATCGAAGATCGAGGTCAGGATGCCTGCACCGTTGGTCAGGGTCAGGAACTGGTTACGGAAACCGATCAGACCACGGGCTGGAATGTTGTATTCCAGGCGAACACGGCCCTTGCCATCCGGCACCATGTTGGTCAGGTCGCCTTTACGCAGACCCATTTCTTCCATGACCTTACCCTGGGATTCTTCAGGGATGTCGATGGTGACGTTCTCGAACGGCTCCTGCTTGACGCCGTCAACTTCGCGGATGATCACTTCAGGACGGCCTACGGCCATCTCGAAGCCTTCACGGCGCATGGTTTCGATCAGAACGGACAGGTGCAGCTCACCACGGCCCGATACCTTGAACTTGTCAGGGGAGTCGGTTTCCTGGACGCGCAGGGCAACGTTGTACAGCAGCTCCTTGTCCAGACGGTCCTTGATGTTACGGCTGGTGACGAACTTGCCTTCCTTGCCGCAGAACGGCGAGTCGTTGACCTGGAAGGTCATCGAAACGGTTGGCTCGTCGACGGTCAGCGGCTTCATCGCTTCTACCGCGTCCGGGGCGCACAGGGTGTCGGAGATGAACAGCTCGTCGAAACCGCTGATGCAGACGATGTCGCCAGCCTGGGCTTCTTCGACGTCGACGCGGTGCAGGCCGTGGTGGCCCATCAGCTTCAGAATACGGCCGTTACGCTTCTTGCCGTCGACATCGATGGCAACAACCGGGGTGTTCGGCTTGATGCGGCCACGGGCGATACGGCCAACACCGATAACACCCAGGAAGCTGTTGTAGTCCAGTGCCGAGATCTGCATCTGGAACGAACCTTCACGGTCAACGTCCGGCGCCGGTACGTTGTCGACGATCGACTGGTACAGGGCGGTCATGTCTTCGCCCATGGCGGTGTGGTCGAGACCTGCGATGCCGTTCAGGGCCGAGGCGTAGACGACTTTGAAGTCCAGCTGTTCGTCGGTGGCACCGAGGTTGTCGAACAGGTCGAAGATCTGGTCCAGAACCCAGTCAGGACGCGCGCCTGGACGGTCGACCTTGTTGATCACGACGATTGGCTTCAGGCCAGCTTCGAAGGCCTTCTTGGTCACGAAGCGGGTTTGCGGCATCGGGCCGTCCTGGGCGTCGACCAGCAGCAGCACCGAGTCGACCATCGACATTACACGCTCAACCTCGCCACCGAAGTCGGCGTGGCCGGGGGTGTCGACGATGTTGATGTGGTAGCCGTTCCAGTTGATGGCGGTGTTTTTCGCCAGAATGGTAATGCCGCGCTCTTTTTCCTGGTCGTTGGAGTCCATGACGCGCTCGTCGTTGAGCTCGTTACGCTCCAGGGTGCCGGACTGGCGCAGGAGTTTGTCGACCAGGGTGGTTTTACCATGGTCAACGTGGGCGATGATGGCGATGTTACGCAGATTTTCGATCACAACTGTATCTCGATCAGAGGATTCGGTTGCCGCCAGTGTAGGCGGCCAATATGTACGGTTTACGGCTCAGCGGGCCCGATGGTCGGGAGGGCGATGGCGGATGCTGCCGCCATACAGCCCTGGCGTCTTATGTCGGACGATAAACACGCACATTGGCATGTCCCTCACTGAGCAGGTGGTGTGCGTGCAGACGGCTCATCACACCCTTGTCGCAATACAGCAAGTACTGGCGCGTGGGGTCCAGCTGCTTGAACTTGCTGTTGATGGCGTAGAACGGCATGGCCTGGACTTCGATGCCTTCCAGCACCAGAGGTTCGTCTTCCTGGGCGTCGGGGTGACGAATGTCGATGACGATCTGGCCTGGCAGTGCCTCGGCCACTTCCTCGATTTCGATGTCCTTGCCCAGCTCGTCGATCACATGGTCGATGGAGATGAACTTGGCGCGCTCCAGGGCGCGCTCCAGCACGGCCATGTCGAACTGCTTTTCTTCGTGCTCCATGCGGTGACGCTTGGCATGGGTAGTCGGGTTCACCGAGATCACGCCGCAATACTCGGGCATATGCTTGGCGAAGTCGGCGGTGCCGATCTCGGTGGCCTGGTCGATGATGTCCTGCTTGTGGCTGGCCAGCAGCGGGCGCAGCACCAGCTTGTCGGTGGCCGAGTCGATGATCGACAGGTTCGGCAAGGTCTGGCTCGACACCTGGGAGATCGCCTCGCCGGTGACCAGCGCGTCGATCTGCAGACGGTCGGCCATGTGCGCGGCGCCGCGCAGCATCATGCGCTTGAGGGTGACGCCCATGTAGCTGTTGTCGACCTTGTTGAGGATCTCGCCGACCACTTCCTCGAACGGCACGCTGATGAACAGTACACGCTGGCTGCTGCCGTACTTCTTCCACAGGTAGTGGGCCACTTCCATCACGCCCAGCTCGTGGGCACGGCCACCGAGGTTGAAGAAGCAGAAATGGGTCATCAGTCCGCGGCGCATCATCTGGTAGGCCGCGACGGTGGAGTCGAAGCCACCGGACATCAGCACCAGGGTCTGTTCCAGTGCGCCCAGCGGGTAGCCGCCAATGCCGTTGTGCTGATTGTGAATCACGTACAGGCGCTGGTCGCGGATCTCCATGCGCACCACGACTTCTGGGGTCTTCAGGTCGATGCCGGCGGCGCCGCACTGCTGGCGCAGCTGGCTGCCGACGTAGCGGTCGACGTCCATCGAGGTGAAATCGTGGTGGCCGCCGCGCTTGCAGCGTACCGAGAAGCGCTTGCCGGCCAGCAGGTGGCCAAAGTGGTGCTTGCACTTGGCGACGATGTCGTCGAAATCGCCCAGTGCATACTCCTCGACCTGCAGGAAGTGGGTGATACCCGGCGTGCAGGTGAGGCGCTCGATCATTTCGCGCTGGAGCTTTTCGTCCTCGACGCGGGTGACCACCTCGAGATTATCCCAGACACCATCAACCGCGAGCTCGGGATCAAGGTCCTTGAGCACGTTGCGGATGTTCTTGGCGAGCTGGCGGATGAAGCGCTTGCGCACCGGCCGGCTCTTGATGGTGATTTCTGGGAAGACTTTGACGATAAGTTTCATTGGTTTAACAGCGCGCCCAGGGCCTACCGAAAATGAGGGGCGCGAATTATAGCGGAAATTGCTCAGCTTTTGACCAACTTTTGTCCAGAAGGTTGGATTTATGTTGGCTGCCCCGCGATGTAGCCCTGCACGCACAGAGCGCACCATAACAGTGCAGCAAAGTTAAAAAACGCATCACATGAGTGCACAGCAGCCATCCAGATCATCAGCAAATGCCCAGCAACGCCTCCTTTTATCGCGTGCAGGCCATTTTCGGGCACTGGCATGCAATTTGCTCCCTTGTGAGGCAGGTAAGCTTGGCCGACTATCCGCGCCCAGCGACACCCTTATTCCAGGGCAGCGGCCAACTGCGCCCTAGACCATCCGGAGGACAACATGTCGAAGTCGGTTCAACTCATCAAAGATCATGACGTCAAGTGGATTGATCTGCGTTTCACGGACACCAAGGGCATTCAGCATCACGTGACCATGCCGGCGCGCGATGGCCTGGACGAAGACTTCTTCGAAGTCGGCAAGATGTTCGACGGCTCCTCCATCGCTGGCTGGAAAGGCATCGAAGCCTCCGACATGATCCTGATGCCGGTTGACGAAACCGCCGTGCTGGACCCGTTCACCGAAGAACCGACCCTGATCATCACCTGCGACATCGTCGACCCGTCGAGCATGCAGGGCTACGATCGTGACCCGCGCGGCATCGCCAAGCGCGCCGAAGAGTACCTGAAGAGCACCGGCATCGGTGACACCGTGTTCGCAGGCCCAGAGCCTGAGTTCTTCATCTTCGACGAAGTGAAGTTCCACTCGGACATCTCCGGCTCGATGTTCAAGATCTTCTCCGAGCAAGGCTCATGGATGACCGGCGCTGACGTGGAAGGCGGCAACAAAGGCCACCGTCCGGGCGTGAAAGGCGGCTACTTCCCGGTTCCGCCGTTCGACCACGACCACGAAATCCGCACCGCCATGTGCAACGCCCTGGAAGAAATGGGCCAGACCGTCGAAGTTCACCACCACGAAGTGGCGACTGCCGGCCAGAACGAAATCGGCGTCAAGTTCAACACCCTGGTGAAGAAAGCTGACGAAGTACAGGCCCTGAAATACGTCGTGCACAACGTTGCCGACGCCTATGGCCGTACCGCCACCTTCATGCCCAAGCCTCTGTACGGCGACAACGGCTCGGGCATGCACGTGCACATGTCGATCTGGAAAGACGGCAAGAACACCTTCTCCGGCGAAGGCTATGCCGGCCTGTCCGATACCGCCCTGTACTTCATCGGCGGCATCATCAAGCACGGCAAGGCCCTGAACGGCTTCACCAACCCGTCGACCAACTCCTACAAGCGTCTGGTCCCAGGTTTCGAAGCCCCGGTAATGCTGGCCTACTCGGCGCGCAACCGTTCCGCCTCGATCCGTATTCCTTACGTCGGCAGCCCGAAAGCCCGCCGTATCGAAGCACGCTTCCCGGACCCGTCGGCCAACCCGTACCTGGCCTTCGCGGCCCTGCTGATGGCAGGCCTGGACGGTATCCAGAACAAGATCCACCCAGGCGATGCCGCCGACAAGAACCTGTACGACCTGCCGCCTGAAGAGGCCAAGGAAATCCCGCAAGTCTGTGGCAGCCTGAAGGAAGCCCTGGAAGAGCTGGACAAAGGCCGTGCGTTCCTGACCAAGGGCGGCGTGTTCTCCGACGACTTCATCGATGCCTTCATCGAGCTGAAGAGCGAAGAAGAGATCAAGGTCCGCACCTTCGTGCACCCGCTGGAGTACGAGCTGTACTACAGCTGCTGATCTGATCGGCGCCTCGCGTCGGTGACATCATTACGGCCTCCCTCGGGAGGCCGTTTCTTTTTCATACCCTCATCATCGGACAACACCTATTAGCCGCCGCAACGCCACAGGCGACACTCGAGGCTTCATTCCCAAGGAGATCGCCATGCGTGCCACCACCCTCGCCCTGACCTGCTGCATCGCCCTATCTGGTTGTGCCACCTCACCGAGCATCACGCCTACCCTGGATCAGTTGCTTGCCACCATCGATCGGCGCCTGGACCTGGCCGAAGCTGTCGCCCTGCACAAGTGGGATCACCAGCAACCCGTGCAGGCCAGCGCCCGCGAGCACCAGGTATTGGTCAGCGCACGCCAGGCCGCCGTCGCCCACCACTTGGATCCGGCACGCGTCGAGGCCTTTTTTGCCGACCAGATCGAAGCCAACAAGCTCCTGCAGTACCACCTGCTCGACACCTGGCATCGCGCCCGACAGGCGCCAGCCCTTCCACGCCGCGACCTGGCCAACGAAGTGCGCCCTGAACTGGACCTGCTGCAGGAACAGCTGCTGAGCGCCCTCGCCCGTTTTGACCAGACCCCGCCGAGCCAATGCGCCAACCACCTGGCCGACGCCCTGCAACAACGCACCCAGGACACAACGCGCCACCTCGCCCTGGTTCGTGCCAGCGCCCAGCTGTGCAAATTGCGCTGACCGCCCTATGCTCCATATTGGTGCATGACTTGGCGGTACGCCCCATCATGCAACCCAATTTGGGTCACAAGAATCGATAAACCAGGGCTTTATGGCTCGAATTCGCGCAGTTCCAGGTGTTTATCCGGAATTTCCGCTTCTTTTCGGAGCCTTGGTTTGGTTCTTGCATTTTCACTGCATCCAGCACTTTTCCGTGCGCGCCCCCGGGCCCGAGCCGTTGGGCGCCACTGTGCCAAAAGAGGTCAACGACACCTTATGACCATCAGCGATGCACAGCACCGTCTGCTTCTGGACAACCTGACCACGGCCACGCTCCTGCTCAATGCCGAACTGCGCCTGGAGTACATGAATCCAGCCGCGGAAATGCTCCTGGCTGTCAGTGGCCAGCGCAGCCATGGCCAGTTCATCAGCGAGCTGTTCACCGAATCGGCCGAGGCACTCAACTCGCTGCGCCAGGCGGTGGAGCAGGCGCACCCGTTCACCAAGCGCGAAGCCCAGCTGACCTCGCTGACCGGCCAGAGCATCACCGTCGACTACGCCGTCACGCCCATCCTGCATCAGGGCCAGACCCTGCTGCTGCTGGAGGTGCACCCGCGTGACCGCCTGCTGCGCATCACCAAGGAGGAGGCCCAGCTAAGCAAGCAGGAAACCACCAAGATGCTGGTGCGTGGCCTCGCCCACGAGATCAAGAACCCCCTCGGCGGCATTCGCGGCGCGGCGCAACTGCTGGCCCGCGAGCTGCCCGAGGACGGCCTGCGTGACTACACCAATGTGATCATCGAAGAGGCCGACCGCCTGCGTAACCTGGTCGACCGCATGCTTGGCTCGAACAAGCTGCCGTCGTTGTCCATGACCAATATCCACGAAGTGCTCGAGCGGGTATGCAGCCTGGTCGAGGCGGAGAGCCAGGGCGGCATCACCCTGGTGCGCGATTACGACCCGAGCCTGCCGGACGTGCTGATTGACCGCGAGCAGATGATCCAGGCCGTGCTCAACATCGTGCGCAACGCCATGCAGGCCATCGCCGGGCAGAACGAACTGCGCCTGGGCCGCATCACCCTGCGCAGTAGGGCCGTGCGCCAGTTCACCATCGGCCATGTGCGCCACCGCCTGGTGGCGCGGATCGAGATCATCGACAACGGCCCCGGCATCCCCGCGGAACTGCAGGACACCCTCTTCTATCCCATGGTCAGCGGCCGCCCGGACGGCACCGGGCTGGGCCTGGCCATCACCCAGAACATCATCAGCCAGCACCAGGGCCTGATCGAATGTGAAAGCCACGCCGGCCACACCACCTTCTCGATCTACCTGCCCCTGGAACAAGGAGCCACCGCCCCATGAGCCGAAGTGAAACCGTCTGGATCGTCGATGATGATCGTTCCATCCGCTGGGTCCTGGAAAAGGCCCTGCAGCAGGAAGGCATGACTACCCAGAGCTTCGACAGCGCCGACGGCGTGATGGGCCGCCTGGCCCGCCAGCAACCGGACGTGATCATCTCGGATATCCGCATGCCCGGCGCCAGCGGCCTCGACTTGCTCGCCCAGATCCGCGAACAGCACCCGGGGCTGCCGGTGATCATCATGACCGCGCACTCCGACCTGGACAGCGCCGTGGCGTCGTACCAGGGCGGCGCCTTCGAGTACCTGCCCAAGCCGTTCGATGTCGACGAAGCGGTGTCGCTGGTCAAGCGCGCCAACCAGCACGCCCAGGAGCAGCAGGCGCTGGAGGTGCCCCAGGCGCTGGCCCGCACCCCCGAGATCATCGGCGAGGCGCCGGCGATGCAAGAGGTGTTCCGCGCCATCGGCCGCCTCAGCCACTCCAACATCACTGTGCTGATCAATGGTGAGTCTGGCACCGGCAAAGAGCTGGTGGCCCATGCCCTGCACCGCCATAGCCCACGGGCGGCATCGCCGTTCATCGCCCTGAACATGGCGGCGATCCCCAAGGACCTGATGGAGTCCGAACTGTTCGGCCATGAAAAGGGCGCCTTTACCGGCGCTGCCAACCTGCGTCGTGGGCGTTTCGAGCAGGCCGACGGCGGCACGCTGTTCCTCGACGAGATCGGCGACATGCCCGCCGACACCCAGACCCGCCTGCTGCGCGTGCTGGCCGACGGCGAGTTCTACCGGGTCGGCGGCCATGTGCCGGTGAAGGTGGACGTGCGCATCATCGCCGCCACCCACCAGAACCTCGAGTCGCTGGTGCAGGCCGGCAAGTTCCGTGAAGACCTGTTCCACCGCCTCAACGTGATCCGCATCCATATCCCGCGCCTGGCGGACCGACGTGAGGACATCCCGGCCCTGGCCCGCCACTTCCTCGGCCGCGCCGCCCAGGAGCTGGCGGTGGAACCCAAGCTGCTCAAGCCCGAGACCGAGGAATTCATCCGCAACCTGCCCTGGCCGGGCAACGTGCGCCAGCTGGAGAACACCTGCCGCTGGATCACCGTGATGGCCTCCAGCCGCGAAGTGCTGATCGGCGACCTGCCGCCGGAACTGCTCAACCTGCCCCAGGACGCCGCGCCGGTGACCAACTGGGAACAGGCCCTGCGCCAGTGGGCCGACCAGGCCCTTGCCCGTGGCCAGTCGAGCCTGCTCGACAGCGCCGTGCCCAGTTTCGAGCGGATCATGATCGAGACGGCGCTCAAGCATACGGCCGGGCGTCGTCGTGATGCGGCGTTGTTGCTGGGGTGGGGGCGCAACACCTTGACGCGCAAGATCAAGGAGCTGGGGATGAAGGTGGATGGCTCCGATGAGGACGAGGGCGAAGACCACTGAGCATCGACCTGCTGCAAACCTGGGAGGGCCAAACATGGCCCTCTCGTAGGCAACACATGATTCAGACCAATTGGCGGCTCAACTGCCAATAGAGCGCAACAGACATGAAGCAGGAATAGATCGACTTACTTCATGTCCCTTAATTCACCAGCGGCCGTAAGAACGTCATTGTGTGCCTGCTGTATCACTACCTCGGACAGATTCGAGGCCGTGCCGGCGTTGATTGACTCCCTCACTTGCCCGAACAACGCAGGAATTTTCTGTTCCTGTTTCACGCTACTCAGCGTCAGATAGTGCAAGGGATCCTGCGCCTGCCTTGCCTCACGATACTGGGCAGCTTTCTTCGCTCCCCAGAGCGCAAAACCCGCCCATGCCGCCACACTGCCCACAACAGGGTTCACCGCCACACCCGCCAACTGAAGCGCATTAGTGGCAAACGAAAGCCCTCCCAAAGCGACCTGACCACTATCGACGGTGAGCCGTGTCAGGCTAGGGGCCACCTCATTCAGTACACGATGATCGGTAGAATGCGCCTTTTTCGCCTGCACCTCCCCCCTATTCAGGAGACTTTTGTGCAGATCCCTTGCTCCATCCTGGAAGACGAGGCCCGAGAAGACGGCATCCCTCACCAACCCCCACCACCGCCCACCAGGATCACTCCGATTGACTGGATCACCAGCACAATAGCCATATGCGTTGAGCCCCCCTCTGCCGAATGGGCTGTGGCGATCCGGTGACAGGAAGCGCAATGCGGTTGGCGAATAGCAGCGGTAGCCGTTGCCCAGCTGATAGGTGCCCATAGGTCTTTCGCAGAGCTGCCCGCAGAAGCCGAGAGTCGGGCCTTCTGCAAATGCAGCGGCACCGTATGGCGTATACGCCCTGGAGTAGGAACTCCCCCCGAAAGATGATCGCTGGTGATCGAGCATCGGCAAGTGCAGGCTCATGAACAATCCCTCCACAGGAGCATGATTCATGAGCAGAACGTTAACCAATGCTGGCAGTGGCCGAAACTGGCAAAACTATCAGGCCCCAGCTGCACCGTTGCTGTGCCGCATGCACCAGCACAAGGCAGATTAGCCTTCAAAACCCTCGAAAAATGGCCGGAACACCGCATTTCAGGGCCTGCAAGACCTGGCACGCTCCCTGCTTTGTATCCAGTACCTCCAGTTTTGGGGACCTCGGTACAGGCAGGCCGGGATATCCCCTCTTTTATTCATGCAGCCTCACCTGCACCCGCCAACGTCCCGCCTCCTGCGCTCCGGCCCATTCGCCGCGAAGGGGGCGCGCAGCGACCAGCGTCAACAGCAAGCCTTCCTCGCTCTTCTGCAAACGCCAGCCCACCGGCTTGCCCTGCAACATCAACTGGCCCCGCGCGGCCTTGCCCTCGGCCTGGAACACCACGGCCACGGTACCCTCGACAGTCTCGCCATGCAGTTGCGGCTCTTCGTTGAACCACAGGTCCAGCCCGCCCTGCACCACCTCGACCTGCTCCAGCACCCGCTCCTCGGGCGCGGTCAGCCGGCCGATCATCAGGCCCACGAGCATGCCGAAGATCGCCAGCGACAGCAGCACCCGCGGCCAGGCCTTCGAACGCGGGTCGGGTTCGGGGGTAGAATGCTCGTCATCTTCACGCTTGGAGCCGTGCATGTTTCACGTCATCCTTTTTCAACCAGAAATTCCGCCGAATACCGGCAACATCATCCGCCTGTGCGCCAACAGCGGCTGCGCCCTGCACCTGATCGAGCCCATCAGCTTCGAACTGGACGACAAACGCCTGCGCCGCGCGGGGCTGGATTACCACGAGTATGCCACGCTACAGCGCCACCAAAGCCTGGCCGAATGCCTGGAAAGCCTGAATCAGCCTCGGCTGTTCGCGTTCACCACCAAAGGCTCGCACCCGTTCCATGAGGTCGAGTACCAGCCCGGTGACGCCTTCCTGTTCGGCCCCGAAAGCCGTGGCCTGCCGGCCGAGGTGCTGGACAGCCTGCCTGCCGAACAACGCCTGCGCCTGCCGATGCGGCCGGGGTGCCGGAGCTTGAACCTGTCCAATACCGTGGCCGTAACGGTGTACGAGGCGTGGCGCCAGCAGGGGTTTGCCGGAAGCTGATGTGCTCGCCGCTCGGGCCCTATCCCCAGCAAGAGACATGAAAAAGGCGACCTCGAAGGTCGCCTTTTTCTTTACCGGCAGAAATTACTGCACGGTCGGCACTTCACCGGCTTCCTGCATGCGCTGCATCTCTTGCGCGTACAGGGCGTCGAAGTTGACCGGCGACAGCATCAGCGCCGGGAACGAGCCACGGGTCACCAGGCTGTCCAGGGTCTCGCGGGCGTACGGGAACAGGATGTTCGGGCAGAACGCGCCGAGGGTGTGGCTCATCGAGGACGCGTCCAGGTTGGCGATCAGGAAGATACCAGCCTGTTGCACTTCGGCGATGAACGCCACTTCGTCACCGTTCTTGACGGTCACCGACAGGGTCAGCACCACTTCGTGGAAGTCGCCTTCCAGGGCTTTCTGACGGGTGTTCAGGTCCAGCGATACGCTCGGCTCCCACTGCTGGCGGAAGATCTGCGGGCTTTTCGGAGCCTCGAACGACAGATCGCGCACGTAGATGCGCTGCAGGGAGAATTGTGGTGCGGTTTCTTCAGCACCAGCGCCGTTGTTCTGTTGGTCAGTCATGGCAGATCCTTTTCCTAATGTTCTTGAATGCAGTGCGAATCAGGCCGCCAGCAGCGCGTCGAGCTTGCCCGCGCGCTCCAGGGCATAGAGGTCATCGCATCCACCGACATGCGTGCTGCCGATCCAGATCTGCGGCACCGAGGTACGGCCGGCCTTCTGGCTCATTTCGGCGCGAACCTGGGGTTTGCCGTCGACCTTGATCTCCTCGAACGCCACGCCCTTGCTCTCGAGCAGGTACTTGGCGCGCATGCAGTAGGGGCAGTAGTCGCTGGAATAGACGATGACGGGCTTCATATCACTTCACCAGGGGCAGGTTATCGGCTTTCCAGCTGGAAACGCCACCGCTGAGCTTGGCGGCGGTGTAACCAGCCTTGAGCAGTTCGCGGCACAGGGTACCGGACTGCTGGCCCATCGCGTCGACGACGATCAGGGTCTTGTCTTTGTGCTTTTCCAGCTCGGTCATGCGGCCGGCCACTTTGTCCTGCGGCATGCTCAGCGCGCCGACGATATGCCCGGCCGAGTATTCCTTGGCAGTGCGGATATCGATCACCACGGCCTTGTCGGCGTTGACCAGGGCAGTCAGCTGGCCGTTGCTCAGGCTCTGGCCGCCACGGCGGACTTCATTGACCAGCAGCAGGACCAGCAGGACGACGAAAATGGCCACCAGGATGAAGTGATCTGTCGCGAATTGAATCAGGTGAGCAACCATCAGGGGTGTTCCAGGCGATTGAAAATGGCGGCCAGTATACACAGCCCCCCATGACCGCCAAAGCCCACCGGGCTGGCGGCAAACGCGCCTCATGTTGCATGCCTGACCGCGCTGGTCGGGCAATGGGAGGAATATTCGCCGTCGCTGGCGGATTTGCCCTAAAATGCGTGTCTTTATCATCTTTGAACAACCGTGAGTTTGATTGATGACGAGTACGCCTAAACCTCTGGTCCTGATCATCCTGGATGGCTTCGGTCACAGCGAAAGCCCCGAATACAACGCCATCTTTGCTGCCAACACGCCGGTCTACGACCGCCTGCGCGCCACCCAGCCGCACGGTCTGATCTCCGGCTCCGGCATGGACGTGGGGCTGCCCGACGGGCAGATGGGCAACTCGGAAGTCGGTCACATGAACCTCGGCGCCGGCCGCGTGGTGTACCAGGACTTCACCCGGGTGACCAAGGCCATCCGTGACGGCGAGTTCTTCGAAAACCCGGTGCTCGTCGGTGCCGTGGAAAAAGCCGCCAGCGCCGGCAAGGCCGTGCATATCCTCGGCCTGCTCTCCGACGGCGGCGTGCACAGCCACCAGGACCACCTGATCGCCATGGCCGAACTGGCCGCGCAGCGTGGCGCCGAGAAGATCTACCTGCATGCCTTCCTAGATGGCCGCGACACGCCGCCGCGCAGCGCGCAGTCGTCCATCGAGCTGCTCGACGCCACCTTCGCCAAGCTCGGCAAGGGCCGCATCGCCAGCCTGATCGGCCGCTACTATGCGATGGACCGCGACAACCGCTGGGACCGCGTCAGCGCCGCCTACAACCTGATCGTCGACAGCGCCGCCGAATACACCGCAGCGACCGCCGTGGCCGGCCTTGAAGCCGCCTATGCCCGCGACGAGAGCGACGAGTTCGTCAAGGCCACGCGCATTGGCGAGGCGGTCAAGGTCGAAGACGGCGACGCGGTGATCTTCATGAACTTCCGTGCCGACCGCGCCCGCGAGCTGTCCCGCGTGTTCGTCGAGCCCGATTTCAACGAATTCCCGCGCGCGCGCCTGCCCAAGCTGGCGGCCTACATCGGCCTGACCCAGTACTCGGCGAAGATCCCGGCCCCCGCGGCTTTCGCCCCGGCCAGCCTGCACAACGTGCTCGGCGAGTACCTGGCGAAGAACGGCAAGACCCAGCTGCGCATCGCCGAAACCGAGAAGTACGCCCACGTCACGTTCTTCTTCTCGGGCGGGCGCGAAGAGCCGTTCGAAGGCGAAGAGCGCATCCTGATCCCGTCGCCGAAGGTCGCCACCTACGACCTGCAGCCGGAAATGAGCGCCCCTGAGGTCACCGACCGTATCGTCGAGGCCATCGAGCAGCAACGTTATGACGTGATCGTGGTCAACTACGCCAACGGCGACATGGTCGGCCACACCGGTGTGTTCGATGCCGCGGTCAAGGCCGTGGAGGCGCTGGACGGCTGCGTCGGCCGCATCGTCGAGGCGCTGGACAAGGTCGGCGGCGAAGCCCTGATCACCGCCGACCACGGCAACGTCGAGCAGATGGAAGACGAATGCACAGGCCAGGCGCACACCGCCCACACCACCGAGCCGGTGCCGTTCATCTACGTCGGCAAGCGCCACGTGAAAGTCCGTGACGGCGGTGTGCTGGCGGACGTGGCGCCGACCATGCTCGAGCTGCTGGGGCTGGAAAAACCAGCGGAGATGACCGGTACCTCGATCCTGATCGACGCTTGATCGGTGTACTGGGGTCGCTTTGCGGCCCTTTCGCTGGCAAGCCAGCTCCCACACGTTTGAGTCAGGCACTTACTCCTGTGGGAGCCGGCTTGCCGGCGAAAAGGGCTGCACAGCAGCCCCAATACACATGAATTCCAGACCAACGCCCCGCCGCACACGCCGCTGGGCGTTTTTTTTTGCACGCCTGCGCGGGCATACTAGGCCAGTCTCCATCCCTGGTACGCCCAACCCCATGCTCCGCGCCCTGTTCCTACTCGCCCTGTCATGTCTGCTTGCCCCGGCCTTCGCTGCCGATGAGCGCGCGCAGACCCAACAACAGCTGGACGCCACCCGCCAGGACATCGCCGAGCTGAAAAAGATGCTGGGCAAGCTCCAGGAGGAAAAGTCCGGCGTGCAGAAAGACCTCAAGGCCACCGAGACCGATATCGGCAACCTCGAAAAACAGGTGGAGGCACTGCAGCAAGAACTAAAAAAGACCGAGGGCGAGCTGGAGCGCCTTGACCACGAGAAAAAAAAACTCCAGAGCGCCCGCGTTGAACAACAACGCCTGATTGCCATCCAGGCCCGTTCCGCGTACCAGAACAATGGTCGCGAGGAATACCTCAAGCTGCTGCTGAACCAGCAGAATCCCGAGAAATTCGCCCGTACCCTCACCTATTACGACTATCTCAGCAAAGCGCGCATGGACCAGTTGCGCACCTTCAACGAGACCTTGCGCCAGTTGGCCAACGTCGAGCAGGACATCGCCGGCCACCAGCAACAGTTGCTGGCACAACGTGCCGAGCTCGACACTCAGCGCCAGGCCCTCGTCGCCGAACGCGACAAGCGCCAGCAGGTGCTGGCCAAGCTCAGCAGCGACATGAAGGAGCGCGACCAGAAACTGCAGAGCCGCGAGCAGGACCAGGCCGACCTGGGCAAGGTGCTCAAGACCATCGAGGAAACCCTCGTCCGCCAGGCGCGCGAGGCCGAGGAGGCCCGCCAACGCGCCCTGCTGGCCAAGCAGGAAGAAGAGCAGCGCCGGAAGGCGCAGGCCTTGGCCGCCGAGGCCCGCAGCCGGGAACCCGAGGAAATCCCGAAGAAGGCCCGGACAACCCTTGGCCCGGTGGTGTCCAGCGACACAGCCAGCTACGGCGGCGCATTTTCTTCCGCTCGGGGAAAACTTCCATGGCCGGTCAACGGTCGATTGCTGGCACGCTTCGGTGATACCCGCGGCGGTGACGCGCGGGCCAAGTGGGACGGGGTAATGATAAGCGCCAGTGCCGGGACCCAGGTGCGCGCCGTGCACGGCGGGCGGGTGGTGTTCGCCGACTGGTTGCGCGGTGCTGGACTTCTGGTCATTCTCGACCATGGCAATGGCTACCTAAGCTTGTACGGCCACAACCAGAGCCTGCTCAAGAACGCCGGCGACATCGTCAAGGCCGGCGAAGCCATCTCCACTGTCGGCGACAGTGGCGGCCAGGACAGCGCCGGCCTGTACTTCGCGATTCGCCAGCAGGGCCAGCCCACCGACCCCGCGCAATGGTGCCGAGGCTAGATAATGCTACTTTTACGGCGCCGCCCACGAAACGGCGGCGCCGATGCTCCCAGCAGGAGCACCAACAGGATCAGGAGTTCGTTCGACATGCTGCACTCGCCTCGCCTCACCCAGCTGGCCCTGACCATCGCCCTGGTCATCGGCGCGCCCTTGGCCATTGCCGCCGAACCGGCCAAGCCAGTGGCCAGGCAGGCCGCGGTGCCGGCCACCGAGGTGACCGCCAAGGCGCCGCTGCCGCTGGAGGAGCTGCGCACCTTCGCAGAGGTCATGGACCGCATCAAGGCGGCCTATGTCGAACCGGTCGACGACAAGACCCTGCTGGAAAACGCCATCAAAGGCATGCTCAGCAACCTCGACCCGCACTCGGCCTACCTTGGCCCCGAAGACTTCCAGGAGCTGCAGGAAAGCACCAGCGGCGAGTTCGGCGGCCTGGGGATAGAGGTCGGCATGGAGGACGGCTTCGTCAAGGTGGTCTCCCCCATCGACGACACTCCGGCCTCCCGCGCCGGCATCGAGGCCGGTGACCTGATCGTCAAGATCAATGGCGCGCCAACCCGCGGTCAGACCATGACCGAGGCCGTGGACAAGATGCGCGGCAAGATTGGCGAGAAAATCACCCTCACACTGGTGCGCGACGGCGGCACGCCGTTCGACGTGACGCTGGCCCGCGCGGTGATCCAGGTCAAGAGCGTCAAGAGCCAGCTGCTGGAGAACGACTACGGCTACATCCGCATCACCCAGTTCCAGGTCAAGACTGGCGAAGAGGTGGGCAAGGCCCTGGCCAAGCTGCGCAAGGACAACGGCAAGAAGCTGCGCGGCGTGGTTCTCGACCTGCGCAACAACCCCGGCGGCGTGCTGCAGTCGGCGGTGGAAGTGGCCGACCACTTCCTCACCAAAGGCCTGATCGTCTACACCAAGGGCCGCATCGCCAACTCCGAGCTGCGCTACTCCGCCGACCCGGCCGATGCCAGCGAAGGCGTGCCACTGGTGGTGTTGATCAACGGCGGCAGCGCCTCGGCCTCGGAGATCGTCGCCGGCGCCCTGCAGGACCAGAAGCGTGCCGTGCTGATGGGCACCGACAGCTTCGGCAAGGGCTCGGTACAGACCGTGCTGCCATTGGCCAACGACCGTGCGCTGAAGCTCACCACCGCGCTGTACTTCACCCCCAATGGCCGGTCGATCCAGGCCCAGGGCATCGTCCCGGACATCGAAGTGCGCCCGGCCAAGCTCACCGCCGAAGCCGACAACGACAACTTCAAGGAAGCCGACCTGCAAGGCCACCTGGGCAACGGCAACGGCGGCGCCGACCGACCGACCGGCAGCGCCAAGCGCAAGGATCGCCCGCAGGACAACGACTTCCAGCTCAGCCAGGCACTCAGCCTGCTCAAAGGTCTGAACATCACCAAGGGTGACTGAAGCCCCCCATGCGTTATCTGCTGTCCCTGCTGTTCTGCCTGCTGGCAGTCGTCGCGCACGCGGCGCCCGCCGGCAAGGCCTACATGAGCATCATCATCGACGACCTCGGCCAAAGCAGCGAGCGCGACAGCCGCACGCTCGCCCTGCCCGGCCCTGTGACCATGGCGATCATGCCCGACACCCCGCATGCCACCGACTTCGCCCGCCAGGCCCACAAGGCCGGACGCACGGTGATCCTGCACATGCCCATGGACCCGGCTGCCGGGCCTTACGCCTGGCACCCGGGCATCGCCATCGAAGAGCTGGCCCGGCGCCTGGATGCCGCCCTGGCCAAAGTGCCCTACGCCGCCGGCATCAACAACCACATGGGTAGCCGCATGACCGCCCAGCGCGAGCCCATGACCTGGTTGATGGGTGAGCTGCAACGCCGCCATCTGTTCTTCGTCGACAGCCGCACCAGTGCGGCGACGGTGGCGGCGGCAGAGGCGCAGGCTACCGGCCTGGCCCATGTCTCCCGGGATGTGTTCCTTGATGACGTGCGCACCGTCGAGGCAATCAACACGCAGCTGCAGCAAGGTATTGCCCTGGCCCGCCGACAGGGCTCGGCGGTACTGATCGGCCATCCCTACCCGCAGACCCTGGAGGTACTGCAAAGGGAAATACCCCAGCTGACGCGACAGGGCATAGAGCTGATCGGTTTGCACCAGATGATTGGCGAACGTGGCAACCAGGCCATGCCCGCCCATGGCCGGCAGGGCCGCTACAGTAATCGCTGAAACCGTCAGGTCCTGGGCGTGCTTGTGCTGGCAAGCATGCGCTCAACTTCCTGGGTAACTGGAGCGAAAGGCAGTTCGCGCCAGGCTAACTTAAGTACCGCTTTCTCCTGTTCGCGACCGGCCAAATTAGAGCCGGCAATTCGACAAGGAGAATTCAATGCCCATACTCCCCCTCCATTGGCCTGCCGTGCTCATGGCCGGTCTTTCCCTCCAGGCGCTCGCCAGCCAGCCCGTTATCCCATCGACCACACCCGAGACGCTCAATAACGCCCAAGGCGAGAATGCGCGCTGGAGCGGAATCGGGCGGCTGTCCTTGCCCGATAGCACGCAGTGCATCGGTACGCTTGTCGACAGCCGTGATCCTTCGACGCCGTCGAGCGGTCCGGCATATGTCATCACCAGCGGACACTGTGTCGACCAACGTAACGGCACTATCGTCCAGGACAAGGCACTGGACGGCTCGATCAGCTTCAACTACTTCGTGGACACCGCTGCAAAGCGCAAGACCTTTCCATTCAAGCGCATTGTCTGGAGCAGCATGCAAGGTAGCGACCTGGCCCTGATCGAACTCGACGCCCGCCTGCAGCAGGTCATGGCCGAGGGCATCCAGCCTCTACGTCTCGGCCCAAGCCCGGCAACAGGCAGCCACGTGCAGGTGATCGGCGAACCCAGTCGTCCCGACCAAGGGCTACGCCTGAGTAGCTGCACGGAACAGGCCGTCGAGGTTGTCATCGAGTATCCCTGGGTATGGCGCAATGCCCGGAGCAATGACTGCCCAGGCATGCACGAGGGTGCCTCGGGCAGCCCAGTGATCGACAGCAGCAATGGCCAGGTTGTCAGCGTAGTGAACAGTGGCCGCCAGAATAGATCAGACAGCCTACCGTGCAGCCTGCACAACCCCTGCGCTGACCATCAGGACGATCAGCTGGGTAATGGGCCCGTCAATTTCGCCATGCCGGTGGAGCGAGTAAAGGCATGCTTTCGCGCAGGACAGGTCGATCTGGAACAGCAAAACTGCGACCTGCTGCCCGGGTTCGAACTCAAGCAGGACAAGCCCGGGAGCCGTTGGCGCAGGCTAGCGACGAACGATGACGGGACTACGCTTTCCCCCACATGGGGCGTGGGCTTCACCATCGACACTCGCTACTACCGCTACAAGCCGACGCAGGATGCGCGGGCCTGTGAAGATCCTGTGAATTATAGTGGCGCAGTCCTATCAGGAAGCAATCGGATCGATGACCCGATCGGCACCGCACCAGGCAGGTACTTCCTATGCGTGATTGGCGTCGGGTCGCAACAGCAAAGGCCTTCACACGCATTGATGAACAACGCCTGGAGCCTGCCGATCGAAGTGCTTCCAGCGCAGGTGTCGCAGGTGAGTTACTCAAGCGAACGCACGACTGACGGGCATGTCAGGATCCAATGGCAGCACGACCAGCCCAATCTCAAACGCTACCTGATCAAGTTCGGCCCGATCGAGAAATTGGACTGCAATCTGCCAATGCGTTATCGACCACTGATGTTTGACAGCCACATCATTCTGAAATCACAACTGCCCCTCAAGTTGTGCGGCATTGCCGTTGATGTGGACGGCAAGAAATCGACACCACGCAGCGACATCCTGAACGCACTCGACGACTGAAACGACGAGGGCCCCGGTCTTTCGATCGGGGCCCTCGTTCATGCGCGGTCCGGATTAGCTGTACACACGCCCCAGCAGTTGGCGGTGGCTTTCGAACTGATCCAGCACGTCACGCACGATCTGCTCACGGGTGAAGCCCATCAGGTCGTACTCCTGGCTGCCGTCGTGCAGGTAGACCTCGGCGCGGTAGAAGCGCTGCTGCACTTCCGGCTCCCCTTCGACCGGCGCCTCGCTCGGCGCGGCCAGGTAGCCATCCAGGCTGGCTTCGTAGACGAAGGGATTACCCTCTTCCATCATCACTCGCAGGCCCATCATGTTGCGCGACTGACCTACCCGGGTCTCGACCTCGAAGCCCAGGGTACGCAGCTGCTCGGCGGCCTCTTTCAGCGCTGGACTGACCTGCTTGTCCATGAACCGCTGCACCACGGCCTGAGTCGGCTGCAGGTCCAGCTGACTGAGGCGCTCGCTGAAACCGCGACGGCCACGGGCGGCCAGTTCGGCGCGCTCGCTCTCGACCGCGACGTCCTGCTTCATGGCCTTCATCAGGCCGAACATGAACAGCACCAGGACCACCGAGAACGGCAGGCCGGCCAGTACCACCATGGTTTGCATGGCTTCGAAGTTACCGGCGAACAGCAAGCCGATGGTCACCAGGGTGATCACCACCGACCAGAACACCACCATCCAGTGCGGGGCGTCTTCGTCGACCTTGCCGCCTTTGCACGACAGGTTGGCCATCATCACCGCGCCGGAGTCAGCCGGAGTGAGGAACAGCACGAAGCCGACGAACACCGCCACACCGATGACGATCTTCGCCGCCGGGAAGTACTCGAGCAGCTGGTAGATCGACATCGACGGCTGTTCCAGCGCGGTCTTGCCCAGTTCCACGGCGCCCTGGTTGATCACCAGGTCCAGCGCAGTGTTGCCGAAGATCGACAGCCACGCCAGGGTGAAGCCCAACGGGATCAGCAGCACGCCGCTGACCAGCTGGCGCACGGTCCTGCCTTTGGAGATACGGGCGATGAACATGCCGACGAACGGGCCCCAGGAGATCCACCAGGCCCAGTAGAACACGGTCCACAGGCCCAGCCAGCGCTCGGACTTGTCGTTGTCGCCTTCATAGACATAGAGGTCGAAGGTCTTCAGCACGACACCGTTGAGGTAGTCGCCGACGTTCTGCACGAAGCCGTTTAGCAGGTGCAGGGTATTGCCGGCCAGCAGCACGAAGATCAACAGGCCGCTGAACAGCAGGATGTTCAGGTTGGACAGGCGGCGGATGCCGTTCTCCACGCCCGACACCGCGGCCACGGTGGCCACGCCGGCCATGACCAGGATCACCACCAGCAGGTTGGTCTTGCTGTGGTCCATGCCAAACAGGTATTCCAGGCCCGAGGCCACCTGCATCGAGCCGATGCCCAGATTGGTCACCAGGCCCAGCAAGGTGACGAACATGCCGAAGATGTCCACGGCATGGCCCGCGCCACCCTTGACCCAACGCTCACCGACCAGCGGGTAGAGCGCCGAGCGCAGTGCCAGCGGCTGGTTGTGACGGTAGGCGAAGTAACCCACGGCCAGGCCGACCAGGGCGTAGATCGCCCAGCCGTGCAGGCCCCAGTGCAGGAAGGTCAGTTGCAGGCCCTGGCGCGCGGCCTCGAGGCTGGCAGGCGTACCTTCCGGTGGGTTGAAGTAGTGGTCCAGTGGCTCGGAAGCGCCGAAGTACAGCAGCGAGATACCGATACCGGAGGAGAACAGCATGCCGGCCCAGGCGCCGTAGCTGAAGTCCGGGGTGTCGTCCTTGCCGCCCAGCTTGAGCTTGCCGAAGTCGGAAAATGCCAGGTAGACGACGAACAGCAGGTAACCGCAGATTACCAGCATGTAGTACCAGCCAAAGGTGCGCGTCAGCCACTTCTGGGCGACGCCAAGCACCTGGCCGGCGATATCGGGTACAGCGATCAGCAAGGCAGTCAGAACAAGGATCATCAGCGCCGAGGTGAAAAACACCACGTGGTTGACCCGTACCCGCTCGGCGGGGGGCTTTGTCAGGGAAGCAGAACTCATTGCACGAATGCTCCGGGCAGTGCGGCAGTGGAGGCTAAACAGTTATGTCCCACGCAATTGGTGCAATAGCCCTACTGCGCAAGGTGTTATAAAAGGCACCCTGGAAACCGTGATCCCGAATCGAAACGTTGCAAAAAACCAGACCGGTCGCCTGTCGCTTCTTGCGCACGCCATCGCTGGGTGCGCGCATTAGCCACAGACACCTGGCCCGCTCCAAAGGGCCGGCCGCGCGGCCTGTGGCCACTCGGCAGAATCTGTCTTTCGCATCGCTCATGCCCGTCAACGCCTTGTATTCCGGGGGTTACGCGATTTCCTGGGGTGTCGATTCGTGCCCCTGTGACCGTCCCAAAAACTGTCAATGGCACAAATTGTCGCAGAGCTTATTCTTTATTGATTGAACGTTCAATCAAAACAAAATAGACTGGCCTTCGCCGAGGTAGCCGCTTGTCGTCTGCCCGCAGGCCTGAGGAGATAGCAAGATGCCCAAGGTCGGTATGCAACCCATCCGCCGCCAGCAGTTGATCGAAGCCACCTTGCAGGCGGTCGATCAGGTCGGACTGGGAGATGCCAGCATTGCGCTGATTGCCCGTTTGGCCGGCGTGTCGAACGGCATCATCAGTCACTACTTTCAGGACAAGAACGGCCTGATCGCAGCGACGATGCGCTACATCATGAGCATGCTCAACGAGGGTGTGATCGCGCGTCGTCAGGCCCTCACGGACGACAGCCCGCGTGCCCACCTGAAGGTGATCATCGAAGGCAACTTCGATGCGAGCCAGGTGAATGGCCCGGCAATGAAAACCTGGCTGGCCTTCTGGGCCTCCAGCATGCACCAGCCGTCTTTGCACAGGTTGCAGCGGATCAACGACCACCGCCTGTACTCCAACCTGTGCTGCCAGTTCCGCCGTGTCCTGCCGCTCTACCATGCGCGCAAGGCCGCCCGCGGGCTGGCGGCCCTGATCGACGGCCTGTGGTTGCGTGGCGCCCTCTCGGGTGACGCATTCGACACCGAGCAGGCAATACGCATCGCTTACGAATACATGGATCTACAACTGGCTAAACAGCAGTCCCTGGATACAAACAACCAGGCCTCTGAACAGCCGCGCGCAGCGACCAGCCAACCGGCAGGAGCGTGACGCGGCAGCCAACCACACACTGCACTTGCGAGGACACTATGGCCCGTTTCGGAACGCAAAAACTCTACATCGATGGCGCTTACGTAGACGCTGGCAGCGATGCCACCTTCGAAGCCATCAACCCGGCTACCGGCGAAGTCCTCGCCCACGTGCAGCGCGCAACTCAAGCTGACGTCGAGAAGGCCGTCGAAAGCGCCGAGCGTGGCCAGAAAGTCTGGGCCGCCATGACCGCCATGCAGCGTTCGCGCATCCTGCGCCGCGCCGTCGACATCCTGCGCGAGCGCAACGACGAGCTGGCCATGCTGGAAACCCTGGACACCGGCAAGTCGTACTCCGAGACTCGCTACGTCGACATCGTCACCGGCGCCGACGTGCTGGAATACTACGCAGGCCTGGTGCCGGCCATCGAAGGCGAGCAGATTCCGCTGCGCGAATCGTCCTTCGTCTACACCCGCCGCGAGCCGCTGGGCGTGACCGTTGGTATCGGCGCCTGGAACTACCCGATCCAGATCGCCCTGTGGAAATCCGCCCCGGCCCTGGCCGCCGGCAACGCGATGATCTTCAAGCCGTCGGAAGTCACCTCGCTGACCACCCTGAAACTGGCCGAGATCTTCACCGAAGCCGGCCTGCCGAACGGCGTGTTCAACGTGCTGACCGGCAGCGGTCGCGAAGTCGGCACCTGGCTGACCGAGCACCCGCGCATCGAGAAGGTCTCCTTCACCGGCGGCACCACCACCGGCAAGAAAGTCATGGCCAGCGCCTCGAGCTCGTCGCTCAAGGAAGTCACCATGGAACTGGGCGGCAAGTCGCCGCTGATCATCTGCGACGACGCCGACCTGGACAAGGCCGCCGACATCGCCATGATGGCCAACTTCTACAGCTCCGGTCAGGTCTGCACCAACGGCACCCGCGTGTTCATCCCTGCCGCGATGAAAGCCGCCTTCGAAGCCAAGATCGCCGAGCGCGTCGCCCGCATCCGTGCCGGCAACCCGGAAGACGAGAACACCAACTTCGGCCCGCTGGTCAGCTTCCAGCACATGGAAAGCGTGCTGTCCTACATCGCCAAGGGTAAAGAAGAAGGCGCCCGCGTCCTGTGCGGCGGTGAGCGTCTGCTGGACGGCGACTTCGCCAAGGGCGCGTTCGTCGCCCCGACCGTGTTCACCGACTGCACCGACGACATGACCATCGTCAAGGAAGAGATCTTCGGCCCGGTGATGAGCATCCTCAGCTACGAGACCGAGGAAGAAGTCATCCGTCGCGCCAACGACACCGAATACGGCCTGGCCGCAGGTGTCTGCACCAACGACATCAGCCGCGCCCACCGCATCATCCACAAGCTCGAAGCCGGTATCTGCTGGATCAACGCCTGGGGCGAGTCGCCGGCCGAAATGCCGGTTGGCGGTTACAAGCAGTCGGGCGTCGGCCGTGAAAACGGTGTCAGCTCGCTGGCTCAATACACTCGCATCAAGTCGGTTCAGGTCGAGCTGGGCGGCTACAACTCGGTTTTCTAAACCTGGTTCCGCCACGCCCGCGCCCTTGAGCGCGGGCGTTTCCGCTCCCTGACAACTGCCAACGAGGGTACTTCAATGTCCCAAGAATTCGATTACATCATCGTCGGTGCCGGCTCCGCCGGTAACACCCTGGCCACCCGCCTGACCGAAGACGCCAGCGTCACCGTGCTGCTGCTGGAAGCCGGTGGCCCCGACTACCGCTTCGACTTCCGCACCCAGATGCCGGCCGCCCTGGCCTTCCCGCTGCAAGGTCGCCGCTACAACTGGGCCTACGAGACCGACCCGGAGCCGCACATGGACGGTCGCCGCATGGAATGTGGCCGCGGCAAGGGCCTGGGCGGTTCGTCGCTGATCAACGGCATGTGCTACATCCGCGGCAACGCCATGGACTTCGACGGCTGGGCTGAACTGCCAGGCCTCGAGGACTGGACCTACCTGGACTGCCTGCCGTACTTCCGTAAGGCCGAAACCCGCGACATCGGCCCGAACGACTACCACGGCGGCGAAGGCCCGGTCAGCGTGGCCACGCCGAAAGCCGGCAACAACCCGCTGTTCCACGCCATGGTCGAGGCCGGCGTGCAAGCCGGCTACCCGCGCACCGAAGACCTCAACGGCTACCAGCAGGAAGGCTTCGGCCCGATGGACCGTTCGGTCACCAAGAATGGTCGTCGTTCCAGCACCGCCCGTGGCTACCTGGACCAGGCCAAGAAGCGTCCGAACCTGACCATCGTCACCCACGCCCTGAGCGACCGCGTGCTGTTCGACAACAAGCGCGCTGTTGGCGTGACTTACCTGGTCGGTGACAGCGAAGAGCGCGTCGAAGCGCGCGCCCGCAAGGAAGTCATCGTTTCTTCCGGCGCCATCGCCTCGCCGCAACTGCTGCAGCGCTCCGGCGTCGGCCCGCGCGCCCTGCTGGAAAGCCTCGACATTCCAGTGGTCCACGACCTGCCGGGCGTCGGCGAGAACCTGCAGGACCACCTCGAGCTGTACCTGCAGTACGCCTGCACCCAGCCAGTGTCGCTGTACCCGTCGCTGCTGTGGTGGAACCAGCCGGCCATCGGTGCCGAGTGGCTGTTCAACGGCACCGGCATCGGCGCCAGCAACCAGTTCGAGGCCGGTGGTTTCATCCGCACCCGCCCTGAATTCAAGTGGCCGAACATCCAGTACCACTTCCTGCCGGTAGCGATTAACTACAACGGCTCGAACGGTGTGAAAGAGCACGGCTTCCAGGCACACATGGGCTCCATGCGCTCGCCAGCCCGTGGTCGCATCCAGGCCAAGTCGAAAGACCCGCGCCAGCACCCGAGCATCCTGTTCAACTACATGTCCACCGAGCAGGACTGGCAGGAATTCCGCGACGGCATCCGCCTTACCCGCGAAATCATGGCCCAGCCGGCGCTGGACCCGTACCGCGGCCGTGAGATCAGCCCGGGCGCCCACGTGCAGACCGATGAAGAGCTGGACAAATTCATCCGCGAGCACGCCGAAACCGCCTTCCACCCGTCCTGCTCGTGCAAGATGGGCACCGACGACATGGCCGTAGTCGATGGCGAGGGTCGCGTGCACGGCATGCAGGGCCTGCGCGTCGTCGATGCGTCGATCATGCCGCTGATCATCACCGGCAACCTCAACGCCACCACGATCATGATCGCCGAGAAGATCTCGGACAAGATCCGTGGCCGCAAGCCGCTGCCGCGCAGCACCGCCAAGTACTACGTGGCGGGCGATGCACCGGTGAAGGGCAAGCCGATGCGTGAAGTGAAGCAGGCCTGACCTGCTTGGCTTCATCGCCGGCAAGCCGGCTCCCACAGCTAGCACCCCGTACTCAAGGGCTGTGACGACCCTGTGGGAGCTGGCTTGCCAGCGACGAGGCCGTAACAGGCAACACAAGAAAAGGCACCTTTCGAGGTGCCTTTTCTACATCTGCAGAAACGCTTTACAGGCTGCCAATTCATCAGGTTAGAATCGATTGGCACGCGACCTGCTAGGTTCATAGTTGCACGTCCCTTTTCCCCCGCTGTCCCGGAGTACCTGCCTTTGGATGCAAGCACCATCAACAGCCTGTTCCTGATCGGCGCATTGCTGGTGGGTGCAAGTATCCTGGTCAGCTCGCTGTCATCGCGCCTGGGCATCCCCATCCTGGTCATCATCCTCGCGGTCGGCATGGTCGCTGGCGTGGACGGTGGCGGCATCATTTTCAACAACTACCCGACCGCCTACCTGGTGGGCAACCTGGCGCTCGCGGTCATCCTGCTCGACGGCGGCCTGCGCACCCGGGTGGCGAGCTTCCGCGTGGCGCTGTGGCCGGCGCTGTCGCTGGCCACGGTGGGCGTGTTGATCACCACTGGACTGACCGGCATGGTCGCCGCCTGGCTGTTCGACCTGAGCCTCATCCAGGGCCTGCTGATTGGCGCCATCGTCGGCTCCACGGACGCGGCGGCGGTGTTCTCGCTGCTCGGCGGCAAGGGCCTCAACGAACGAGTCACCGCCACCCTGGAGATCGAGTCGGGCAGCAACGACCCGATGGCGGTGTTCCTCACCGTGACCCTGATCGACATGATCGCCAGCGGCCAGACCGGCCTGCACTGGAGCCTGCTCACCCACCTGCTGCGCGAGTTCGGCATCGGCGGTCTGATAGGCCTGGGCGGCGGCTGGCTGATGCTGCAATTGGTCAACCGCATCAACCTGGCCAGCGGCCTGTACCCGATCCTGGTAGTGGCCGGCGGCCTGGTGGTGTTCTCCCTGACCAACGCCCTGCACGGCAGCGGTTTCCTCGCGGTTTACCTGTGCGGGCTGGTGCTGGGCAACAAGCCGATCCGCAGTCGCCACGGCATCCTGCACATGCTCGACGGCATGGCCTGGCTGGCCCAGATCGGCATGTTCCTGGTACTGGGCCTGCTGGTCACGCCCCACGACCTGCTGCCCATCGCCCTGCCCGCCCTGGGCCTGGCATTGTGGATGATCCTGGTCGCCCGGCCACTGTCGGTGGTCGCCGCACTGCTACCGTTCAAGGCCTTCCATGGCCGCGAGAAAGGCTTCATCAGCTGGGTCGGCCTGCGCGGCGCGGTGCCGATCATTCTGGCGGTGTTCCCGTTGATGGCCGGCCTGCCCCAGGCCCAGCTGTTCTTCAACCTGGCGTTTTTCATCGTGCTGGTGTCGCTGCTGGTGCAAGGCACCAGCCTGCCGTGGATGGCCAAGCTGCTGAAGGTCACGGTACCGCCGGACCCGGCGCCGATTTCGCGCTCCGCGCTCGAGGTACACGTCACCAGCGAATGGGAGCTGTTCGTCTACCGCCTGGGCGCCGAAAAATGGTGCATCGGCGCCGCCCTGCGCGAGCTGAAGATGCCCGAAGGCACGCGGATCGCCGCCTTGTTCCGCGGCGAGCAGCTGCTGCACCCGTCGGGCAGCACCGTGCTGGAGGTCGGCGACATGCTCTGCGTGATCGGCCACGAACATAACCTGCCGGCGCTGGGCAAGCTGTTCAGCCAGGCGCCGCAACGCGGCCTCGACCTGCGCTTCTTCGGCGATTTCGTGCTCGAAGGCGATGCCGAGCTGGGTGCGGTGGCGGCGCTTTACGGCCTGAAACTCGATGGCCTGGACGCGAAGATGCCGCTGGCGCAGTTCATCCGACAGAAGGTCGGAGGCGCTCCAGTAGTAGGCGACCAGATCGAATGGCACGGCACGATCTGGACCGTCGCGGTCATGGACGGGAACAAGATCCAGAAAGTGGGCGTCAGATTCCCCGAAGGTACCCGCCCCGGCCCCGGGCTGTTCCTCTAAACTCCGATTTGCCGCGTAACACAAGAACTCTGCCTATGTCCCTGCGTGACCATTGCCGCGCAGCCCTGCTGGGGCTGTGCCTGACCCTCTCGTTCGCCGCTGGCGCGGTGGAAATCCCGACCACTCCGGGCATCCAGAGCAGCCTGAGCAAGATCGCCGAGCGCAAACTGCCGGAAACCGAGCAGAAAGCCGTGCAGCAGGTGCTGGAGCAGACACTGGCGCTGCTCAACGCCCGCGACGACAGCGAAAAGAAGCTCGAAGCCCTCAAGCAGCAGTTGGCCAATGCCCCCCAGGAGATCCGCGACAGCCAGCGCGAACTGATCAAGCTCAAAGCCTCCAGCGTCGTGCCGGTGGCGCAGCGCTACGCCAGCCTGACGGTGCCGCAGCTCGAACAAATGCTCAGCGAGCGCAGCACTCAGCAGGGCGACCTGCAGAAGGCGCTGTCCGAAGCCAACAGCCTGATCATCAACTCCCAGACCCGCCCGGAGCGCGCCCAGGCCGAGATCAGCGGCAACCAGATGCGTGCCCAGCAGATCAACAACAGCCTCAAGAGCGGCAAGGACAACGGCAAGTCGATCAATGCCGACCAGCGCAACCAGCTCAACGCCGAGCTGGCCTCGCTCAACGCCCTGACCCTGCTGCGCCGCCAGGAACTGGCCGGCAACAGCGTGCTGCAGGACCTGGGCAACGCCCGCCACGACCTGCTGATCGAACGCGCCACAAGGCTGGAACAGGAAATCCAGGACCTGCAGACGTTGATCAACGAAAAGCGCCTGGCGCAGTCGCAACAGGCCGTCACCCGCCAGTCGATCGAGGCGCAGAAGGCCGGCGGCAGCAACCTGCTGGCCACCGAGAGCACCGCCAACCTGCAGTTGTCCGATTACCTGCTGCGCAGCACCGACCGCCTCAACGAGGTGACCCAGCAGAACCTGCGCACCAAGCAGCAGCTCGACAGCCTCACCCAGGCCGACCAGGCCCTCGACGAGCAGATCAACGTACTCAAGGGCAGCTTGCTGCTGTCGAAGATCCTGTACAAGCAGAAGCAGGCCCTGCCGCACCTGAAGCTCGACCGCAACCTGGCCGACCAGATCGCCGATATCCGCCTGTACCAGTTCGAGATCAACCAGGAACGCGAACAGATGAGCAGCCCGTCCGCTTACGTGGACAAGCTGCTGGCCAGCCAGCCCGAGGAAGACGTCACCCCGCAGCTGCGCAAGGCCCTGCTGGAAGTGGCGATCACCCGCGGCGACCTGCTCGAGCGGTTGAACCGCGAGCTGTCGGCGCTGCTCAACGAATGCATCACCCTGCAACTGAACCAGAAACAACTGCTGAGCACTGCCCAGAACCTGCGCACCACGCTGGAAGAGCAGATGTTCTGGATCCCCAGCAACAAACCGCTGGACTGGCAGTGGCTGCGCCAAGTGCCCGAGGGCCTGGCCTACCAGGTGGCCAGCCTGCCCTGGGGCGCGGGTATCAAGGAGCTGGGCGACGGCCTGGTGCAGCAGCCACTGCTGTTCCTGCCGCTGATCCTGGTGATCGGCGCCCTGCTGTGGCGGCGCAAGGCCCTGTACCGGCGCCTGGGCAAGGTCCACCAGGACATCGGCCACTTCAAGCGCGACAGCCAGTGGCACACGCCCCAGGCGATCCTGATCAACATCCTGCTGGCACTGCCGGTGGCCCTGGCGCTTACTCTCGGTAGCTACGCCCTGCAGCTTGATGCCCGCGGACAGAACGCCAACCTTGGCGCCGCGTTGTGGCAGATCGCCCAGGCCTGGCTGGTGTTCTACACCGCCTACCGCATCCTTGCCCCGGGCGGCGTCGCCGAAATTCACTTCCGCTGGCACAAGCCCCAGGTCGAGTTCCTGCGGGGTTGGGTACGTCGCCTCGGTACCGTGGTACTGGCACTGGTGGGCGTGGTGGCGGTGGCCGAACACCAGCCCTCGGCATTGGCCGACGACGTGCTGGGCATCGGCGTGGTGCTGACTTGCTATGCGCTGATGGCCTGGCTGCTCAGCCGACTGCTGCTGAGCAGCCCCGCGCACCAGAACACCTCGCTGTTCCGCAAAGCGGTCGGGGTGGCCTTCACCGCCCTGCCCATCGCCCTGTTCGTGGCGGTGTGCTTCGGCTACTACTACACCGCCCTCAAGCTCACCGACCGGCTGATCTACACGCTCTACCTGCTGCTGTTCTGGCTGGTGATCGAGGCCGCGTTCGTGCGTGGCCTGTCGGTGGCGGCGCGGCGCCTGGCCTACCAGCGCGCCCTGAGCAAACGCCAGGCCGCCAAGGAAGGGCTGGATGGCGAGGTGGTGGTCGAGGAGCCGACCCTGGACATCGAGCAGGTCAACCAGCAGTCGCTGCGCCTGATTCGCCTGGCCCTGCTGGGCGGTTTCATCGGCGGGTTGTACTGGGTCTGGGCGGACCTGATCACCGTGTTCGCCTACCTCAACAACATCACCCTGTACGAGTACAGCAGCGGCACCGGCGCAGCTGCCAGCATGGTACCGATCAGCCTCGGCGACCTGCTCGGCGCCATGGTCATCGCCGGTATCGCCGTGGCCCTGGCCAGCAACCTGCCAGGCCTGCTCGAAGTGCTGGTGCTGTCACGACTGAACCTGGCCCAGGGCAGCGCATACGCTATTACCACGCTGTTGTCCTATGTAATCGCCGGGGTAGGTATCGTCAGCACCCTGGCCACCCTCGGAGTCAGTTGGGACAAGCTGCAGTGGCTGGTGGCGGCATTGTCACTGGGCCTGGGCTTCGGCATGCAGGAGATCTTCGCCAACTTCATCTCCGGCATCATGATCCTGTTCGAACGCCCGGTGCGCATCGGCGACACCATCACCATCGGCAACCTGTCCGGCACGGTGAGCAAGATCCGCATCCGCGCCACCACCATTACCGACTTCGACCGCAAGGACATCATCGTCCCCAACAAGACCTTCATCACCGGCCAGCTGATCAACTGGTCGCTGACCGACACCGTCACTCGGGTGACGCTGAAGCTGGGCATCGACTACGGCTCGGACCTGGACCTGGTGCGCGACCTGCTGCTCAAGGGCGCCCACGAAAACCCGCGGGTGCTCAAGGACCCGGAGCCGCTGGTGTACTTCCTCAACTTCGGCGAAAGCTCGCTGGACCACGAGCTGCGCATGCACGTGCGCGACCTCGGCGACCGCAACCCGACGCTGGACGAGCTCAACCGCTATATCAACCGTGAGTTCAAGGCGCACAACATCAAGATCTCGGTGCGCCAGGTGGAGGTGTTCCTCATGGACGCGAAGAACGGTAAGCAGCAGTTGATCCCGATGGACAGCAAACCGGACAGCACGCCGCCGACCTGAGTGGACTGCGACAGGCATGCCCTCCAGAATGCAGGCGAGGGCTTTGCCCTCGATCGCCGGCAAGCCGGCTCCCACAAGATGGCATGCCTTGCCCTGTGGGAGCCGGCTCGCCGGCGAAAGGGCCGCACAGCGGCCCCAATGGCACCGAATTCAGGAGCAGGCCCCGTGAAGTCCCTCGACCAACTCACCTTCGACAACCGCTTCGCCCAACTCGGCGATGCCTTCTCCACCCAGGTCCTGCCCGACCCGATTGCCGACCCCCGCCTGGTCGTTGCCAGCAAATCGGCGATGGCCCTGCTCGACCTAGACCCCGCCCAGGCCGAACTGCCGGTGTTCGCCGAGCTGTTCAGCGGCCACAAGCTCTGGGAAGAAGCAGACCCGCGCGCGATGGTCTATTCCGGCCACCAGTTCGGCTCCTACAACCCGCGCCTGGGGGATGGCCGTGGCCTGCTGCTGGGCGAGATCCTCAACGAGGCCGGCGAACACTGGGACCTGCACCTCAAGGGCGCCGGCCAGACGCCCTACTCACGCATGGGTGATGGCCGTGCCGTACTGCGCTCGTCGATTCGCGAGTTCCTTGCCTCCGAAGCCCTGAGCGCCCTGGGCATCCCCAGCAGCCGGGCGCTGTGCGTGATCGGCTCGAGCACCGCAGTGTGGCGGGAAACCCGCGAAAGCGCCGCGATGCTGCTGCGCCTGGCACAGAGCCATGTGCGCTTCGGCCATTTCGAGTATTTCTACTACACGAAACAGCCCGAGCAGCAGCGTGTGCTCATCGACCATGTGCTGGAGCAGCACTATCCCGAATGCCGCAGCGCCGAGCAGCCCTACCTGGCCATGTTCCGCACCATTGTCGAGCGCAATGCCGAGCTGATCGCTCGCTGGCAGGCCTACGGCTTCTGTCACGGGGTGATGAACACCGACAACATGTCGATCCTCGGCATCACCTTCGACTTCGGCCCCTACGCCTTCCTCGACGACTTCGACGCCAACTTCATCTGCAACCACTCCGACGACCGCGGCCGCTACAGCTACGCCAACCAAGTGCCAATCGCCCATTGGAACCTCAGCGCCCTGGCCCAGGCCCTGACCACAGTGATCGAGGTCGAGCCGCTGAAGCAGACGCTGGCGCTGTTCCTGCCGCTGTACCAGGCCCACTATCTGGACCTGATGCGCCGCCGCCTGGGCCTGACCACCGCCGAGGACGACGACATGGCCCTGGTCGAACGCCTGCTGCAACGCATGCAGAGCGGCGGTGTGGACTACACGCTGTTCTTCCGCCGCCTGGGCGAGCAACCGGTGGCCGAGGCCCTGCAAGTGGTGCGCGACGATTTCGTCGACCTGGCCGGTTTCGATGCCTGGGGTGCGGACTACCTGGCACGCTGCGAGCGTGAGCCGAGTAATGCCGAAGGTCGCCGTGAGCGGATGCATGCGGTCAACCCGCTGTACATACTGCGCAATTATCTGGCGCAGAAGGCTATCGAAGCGGCAGAGGCCGCTGACTACAGTGAAGTGCGTCGGCTGCATCAGGTGCTGAGCAAACCGTTCGAGGAACAGCCCGGGATGCAAGCGTATGCCGAGCGACCGCCGGAGTGGGGCAAGCACCTGGAGATCAGCTGTTCGTCCTGATTTCCATTGCTGCGCGTGAAACTCTGCGACGGCTTCCCCCTCAATCGCCGGCAAGCCGGCTCCCACAATGAGCGCGCCAACCCTGTGGGAGCTGCGGTTCGCCGACGCATCTTTCGACTGGAGACCCCAATGTCCAATCCGCTGGTAATCCCCTGCCCCCACTGCAACGGCCTCAACCGCATCCCCGCCGAGCGCCTGGGCGACACCCCGAAATGCGGCCGCTGCAAACAGAACGTGCTGCTGAGCACCTCGTTCGAGCTGACCGAAGGCAACTACGCCGCCCAGATCAAAGGCGACCTGCCGCTGCTGCTGGATGTCTGGGCCGACTGGTGCGGCCCGTGCAAGAGCTTCGCCCCGACCTTCGAACAAGCCGCGCGCCAGCTGTCGGGCCGCTGCCGCCTGGCCAAGCTCGACAGCGAGGCAAACCGCAACCTGGCTGGCCAGTTGGGTATCCGCTCGATCCCCAGCCTGATCCTGTTCAGGAACGGCCGCGAAGTGACCCGCCAGGCCGGCGCGTTTCCACTCCAGTCATTGCTGGAGTGGCTGCGCAGCCAAGGTATCTAGGCGCTACGCTCCAGCAGATCATGCAGCTCGACGAACTGCTGGGTCAGCTTGTGCCGTGGCTCCAGGTGGATCAGCGGCAGGCTGGCGTGGTGCGACTCACGCATCTTCACCGAACTGCCGAGGTAAACCGGTAGCACCGGCAGGCCCTCGGCCAGCAGTTCGTCGAGCATCTGCTGGGGCAGGCTGGCGCGGGACTGGAATTGGTTGACCACGATACCCTCGACCATCAGGTCGTCGTTGTGGTCTTCCTTGAGCTCATCGATCTCGGCCAGCAGGCCATACAGGGCCTGGCGCGAGAAGCTGTCGCAGTCGAAGGGGATCAGCACGCGATCGGCCGCGATCAATGCGGAAACCGCGTAAAAGTTGAGTGCTGGAGGGGTATCGATATAGATCCGCTCGTAATCCTCGTCCAGCTCATCGAGCAGTTTGCGCAGCTTGTTGATCTTGTGCTTGGCCTCGAGCTTGGGCTGCAGGTCGGCCAGCTCGGGGGTGGCAGTCACCACGTGGAGGTTGTCGAAAGGGGTTTCGTAGATATCGACCTTGTTCTTCTTGGCGAACGGCCCGCTGGACAGCGACTGCTTGAAAAAGTCGGCGATACCCATGGGAATGTCGTCGCCGGTCAGGCCGGTGAGGTACTGGGTCGAGTTGGCCTGGGCATCAAGGTCGATCAGCAAGGTCCGGTAGCCTTCACTGGCACTGACCGCCGCTAGATTGCAGGCAATGCTCGACTTGCCCACGCCACCTTTCTGATTGAACACCACGCGCCGCATGTCAGACCTCCGTGTATCAACGAATGCCCGAGTATGTGGCCAGCGCGGCGGTTTAGCCAGCACCTTCGGGCTGCTCAAGCCCGGCCAGCAACGCGACGAAGGCATTGGCCATGGCCGAGCCAGACGCTTCGCGGCGCACCAGCCACACGGCGGTCATGGCCTGCTCGTCGAGCAGTGTGCGATACACCACACCCTCGATGCGCATGCGCTGGAACGACGCTGGCAGCACTGACACACCCAGCCCCGCCGAGACCAGGCCGATGATAGTCATCGCCTCCCCGGCCTCCTGGGCAAAATGTGGGCTGAAACCCGCCTGGCGCGCCAGGCTCAGCAATTGGGCATGCAAGCCGCTGCCATAGCTGCGCGGAAAGAACACGAAGGGCTCGCGGGCCAGGGCCTGCATGTACAGCCCCTGCTCGCTGCCGCTGGCCAGCGGGTGCGATGCGTTGAGCACGGCCACCAGGGGTTCGCGGAACAGTTCGGTACAAACGATCCCGTCCGGCAGAGGCATCGGCCGCATCAGGCCTACTTCGATGGACTCGTCGAACACCGCCTCCACCACTTCACGGCTGCTCATTTCTTCCAGATTCAGATGCACCGAGGGGAAACGCTGGCGAAAGGCGTGAATAGCCTGGGGAATCCGCGAGGTGAAAGGCGCCGACGAGGTGAAGCCGATCTTCATCTCGCCCAACTCGCCCAATTGCGCACGCCGGGCCACGTCGGCGGCCTTTTCCACCTGGGCCAGGACTTGCCGGGCCTCTTCGAGGAACAACCGACCGGCCTCGCTGAGCTCGACCCGACGGTTGGTGCGCTCGAACAGTCGTGCGCCCAGCTCCTGTTCCAGGGCCTGGATCTGCTGGCTCAGCGGCGGTTGCGAGATGCCCAGTTGCTGGGCGGCGCGGCCGAAGTGCAGCTCTTCGGCCACAGCGATGAAATAACGCAGGTGACGCAGCTCCATGGTCGGCTCCGAACAGGTCGTTAAACGTCTTAAACAGGTCGAACAATATATTGGATCTAATCATTAGCCAGCTATATGATTTTTCCATCGCAACGCCCCGAGGTACCGCTCCTGTGAGATCCGCCGTCGCCCCCCTGCCCATCGAGCCCGACCCTGTCGTCAACGACATCTGGATCGAGAAAGGCACACCCGCCTTCATGAAGACCGTGCTGGCGCTGTTCAGTGGCGGCTTCGCCACCTTCGCCCTGCTGTACTGCGTACAGCCGATGATGCCGCTGCTGTCCCAAGAGTTCGCCATCAACGCCGCGCAGAGCAGCCTGGTGCTGTCGGTGTCTACGGCCATGCTGGCCATCGGGCTGCTGATTACTGGGCCGATTTCCGACCGTATCGGGCGCAAGCCGGTGATGGTCTTCGCCTTGCTGTGCGCGGCTTTGGCGACCCTGGCCAGCGCGGTGATGCCGAGCTGGGAGCTAGTGCTGGCCACGCGGGCACTGGTGGGCTTGTCGCTGAGCGGCCTGGCCGCGGTGGCGATGACCTACCTGAGCGAAGAGATCCACCCGCAGCACATTGGCCTGGCCATGGGGCTGTATATCGGCGGCAATGCCATCGGCGGCATGAGCGGGCGGCTGATCACCGGCGTACTGATCGACTTCGTCAGCTGGCACACGGCGATGCTGGTGATCGGCGGCCTGGCCCTTGTAGCGGCCGTGGTGTTCTGGAAGGTGCTGCCCGAATCGCGCAACTTCCGGGCTCAATCATTGAAACCCCGCAGCCTGCTGGACGGTTTCGTCATGCACTTCAAGGATGCCGGGCTGCCCTGGCTGTTCCTCGAGGCCTTCCTGCTGATGGGCGCCTTCGTCACCTTGTTCAACTACATTGGCTATCGCTTGCTCGCCGGCCCCTACCATATGAACCAGGCGCTGGTCGGCCTGCTGTCGGTGGTGTACCTGTCGGGGATCTACAGCTCTGCGCAGGTCGGCGCGCTGGCCGACAAGCTCGGGCGGCGCAAGGTGTTCTGGGCCAGTATCGTGGTCATGGCCGGCGGCCTGCTCATGACATTGGCCAACCCGCTGGCCATGATCATTCTCGGCATGCTGGTGTTCACCTTCGGCTTCTTTGGCGCGCATTCGGTGGCCAGCAGCTGGATCGGCCGCCGAGCGCTGAGGGCCAAGGGGCAAGCTTCTTCGCTGTACCTGTTCAGCTATTACGCGGGGTCGAGTGTCGCCGGGACGGCGGGCGGGGTGTTCTGGCACCAGTGGGGCTGGAACGGTATCGGGCTGTTCATCGGCAGCCTGTTGGCGGTGGCGTTGCTGGTGGCGTTGCATTTGAGCAGGTTGGCACCGAAGACTGCCTGAGTGGGGCTGCTTTGCAGCCCAATCGCCGCGGTTCGTCGCCACGATAAGCCGGCTCCCACAACCTTTTGGGAGCCGGCTTGCCGGCGATGAGGTCCTTGGATCAGTTGATGATCTCGACGATATCCACATCCACCTCACGGCTCATCAGGTGCTTTTCCACCTCGCCGGTCAGCTTGACCTTGGTCTTGTCGTTGAACGGGGTCGCTGGCAGGTCTTCGTCGTCGATCTCGACGGTGATGGTGCCGGTGTTGTCCTTGAACTCGTACTTGTCGTCGTTGTTGATCTTCTTGGTCACGTAGCCTTGCAGTACCACCGGGGTGTCGTCGGCGGCATCGTTGGCGGCAGCCACCGTGGTCACGGACTGGGCACCGGGGCCTGTGTAGCCGGCGGCCAGGGCGGCGGTGCTGAACAGTGGGGCGAGAATCAGGGGCAGGTAACGGGCTTTCATGATGATCGGGTCCTGTTTGCGTTTTGATGGCCCCAGATTACCGATGATCGCTGAATTGAAACTTAATACAACAAAAAGCCCGGCACTTGGCCGGGCTTTTTGCGTTGCACACCGGTTACTGGTGGTACTGCGCCGAAAGCTCGTGCACGGCGTTGATGAATACGCCGGCGTGCTCCGGGTCGACTTCCGGGGTGATGCCATGGCCCAGGTTGAACACGTGGCCGCTGCCCTTGCCGTAGCTGGCCAGGATGCGCGCCACTTCCTTGCGAATCGCCTCGGGGTTGGCGTACAGCACGGTCGGGTCCATGTTGCCCTGCAACGCGACCTTGTCCCCGACGCGGCGGCGGGCATCGCCGATCTCGCAGGTCCAGTCCAGGCCCAGCGCGTCAGCACCTGCATCGGCGATGCTTTCCAGCCACAGGCCGCCGTTCTTGGTGAACAGGATCACGGGCACCTTGCGCCCTTCGTGCTCGCGGATCAGGCCGCTGACGATCTTGCGCATGTAGGCCAGGGAGAATTCCTGGTAGGCCGCCGCCGACAGGTTGCCACCCCAGGTATCGAAGATCTGCACCGCCTGGGCGCCCGCCTGGATCTGCCCGTTGAGGTAGCTGGTGACCGACTGCGCCAGCTTGTCCAGCAGCAGGTGCAGGGCCTGCGGGTTGTCATAGGCCATGGCCTTGATCTTGCGGAAGTCCTTGGACGAACCACCTTCCACCATGTAGGTGGCGAGGGTCCACGGGCTGCCGGAGAAGCCGATCAGCGGGACGCGGCCGTTGAGCTCGCGGCGGATGGTGCTGACCGCGTCCATCACGTAGCCCAGGTCCTGCTGCGGGTCGGGGATCGGCAACGCTTCGATGTCGGCCAGGCTGCTGATGACTTTCTTGAAGCGCGGGCCTTCGCCGGTCTCGAAGTACAGGCCCTGGCCCATGGCGTCGGGGATGGTGAGGATGTCCGAGAACAGGATCGCCGCGTCCAGCGGGTAGCGGTCCAGCGGCTGCAGGGTGACCTCGCAGGCGAACTGCGGGTTCATGCACAGGCTCATGAAGTCACCGGCCTTGGCGCGGCTGGCGCGATACTCCGGGAGGTAGCGGCCGGCCTGGCGCATCATCCATACCGGGGTGACATCTACGGGTTGCTTGAGCAGTGCACGCAGGAAACGATCGTTCTTCAGGGCAGTCATGTCGGCATCCGGAAAAAAAGTGCGGGCATTTTCTCAGACGCGGACGCAAAAGGCACGGCCATGGCCATGCGTTTTGTCTATCAGGTGCCATGGATCAAGCATTTTTGTATACAAAACGAGGTCCTGGGGTTGCATCTGATGGCCTCATCGCCGGCAAGCCGGCTCCCACAGGGTAAGGCACTGCCTTTGTGGGAGCCGGCTTGCCGGCGATGAGGCCGGTTCAGGCAACATCAGACTTCGAGGTAATCCAGAATGCCTTCGGCTGCGGTACGCCCTTCGAAGATCGCCGTCACCACCAGATCCGAACCCCGCACCATGTCACCACCGGCAAACACTTTCGGGTTGCTGGTCTGGTGCTTGAACTTGCCCTTCTCCGGAGCCACCACGCGGCCCTGGCTGTCCATCTGGATACCGAACTGCTCGAACCACGGCGCCGGGCTAGGGCGGAAGCCGAAGGCGATCACCACGGCGTCGGCCGGCAGGATCTCCTCGGAGCCCGGGATCGGCTCGGGGCTGCGGCGACCACGGGCATCCGGCTCGCCGAGACGGGTCTCGACCACCTTCACGCCCTCGACCTTGTCCTCGCCGACGATGGCGATGGGCTGGCGGTTGTAGAGGAACTTCACGCCCTCTTCCTTGGCGTTCTTCACCTCTTTGCGCGAACCCGGCATGTTGGCCTCGTCACGGCGATAGGCACAGGTCACCGACTTGGCGCCCTGGCGGATTGAGGTACGGTTGCAGTCCATAGCGGTGTCACCACCGCCAAGCACCACGACCTTCTTGCCCTGCATGTCGACGAAGTCTTCCGGCGACTTCTCGAAACCGAGGTTGCGGTTGACGTTGGCGATCAGGAAATCCAGCGCGTCGTGCACGCCCGGCAAGTCCTCGCCGGGGAAGCCGCCCTTCATGTAGGTGTAGGTGCCCATGCCCATGAACACCGCGTCGTACTCGGCGAGCAGTTGCTCCATGGTGATGTCGCGGCCCACCTCGGTGTTCAGGCGGAACTCGATGCCCATGCCGGTGAAGACTTCGCGGCGATTGCTCAGCACGGTCTTTTCCAGCTTGAACTCGGGGATGCCGAAAGTCAGCAGGCCACCAATCTCGGGGTTGCGGTCGAATACCACCGGGGTTACGCCGGCACGTACCAGCACGTCGGCACAGCCCAGGCCGGCCGGGCCGGCGCCGATGATGGCGACACGCTTGCCGGTCGGCTTGACCTTGGACATGTCCGGGCGCCAGCCCATGGCGAACGCGGTGTCGGTGATGTACTTCTCCACCGAACCGATGGTGACCGCGCCGAAGCCGTCGTTCAAGGTGCAGGCACCCTCGCACAGGCGGTCCTGCGGGCACACACGGCCACAGACTTCCGGCAGGGTGTTGGTCTGGTGCGACAGCTCGGCTGCCGCCAGGATGTTGCCCTCGGAAACCAGCTTCAACCAGTTGGGGATGAAGTTGTGCACCGGGCATTTCCACTCGCAATACGGGTTGCCGCAGCCCAGGCAGCGGTGCGCCTGCTCCACGGACTGCTGCGGCTTGAAGGGTTCGTAGATCTCGACGAACTCCTTCTTGCGCTGGCGCAGCAGCTTTTTCTTGGGGTCTTTGCGCCCCACTTCGATGAACTGGAAGTCGTTGCTCAGACGTTCAGCCATTTTTCAAAACCTCTTTACCGCAGTTGCCAGCTACACGCTGCAAGCTGCAAGACGATCACGTAAGCCCGACGAACCCCGCACACGGGGCTCGCCACTTGCAGCTGTTCTTACTGCGGGTTGGCACGGGTGCTGGACAACAGGTGCTTGAGGTTGGCCGCCTTCGGCTTGACCAGCCAGAAGCGCCGCACGTAGTCGTCCAGGTTCTCCGAGAGCTCACGCCCCCACTCGCTGCCGGTCTCTTCCACGTACTCGCCCAGGACCCGTGCCAGGTGGCTGCGGTAGGCTTCCATCGCCTCACCACTGATACGCTGGATTTCCACCAGCTCGTGGTTGAGTTTGTCGAAGAAGCTGTTGTCCATGTCGAGCACGTAGGCGAAACCGCCAGTCATGCCAGAACCGAAGTTGTAACCGGTCTTGCCCAGGACGCAGACAAAGCCACCGGTCATGTATTCACAGCAGTGATCGCCGGTGCCCTCGACCACAGCGTGGGCGCCGGAGTTACGTACAGCGAAGCGCTCGCCCGCAGTGCCTGCGGCGAACAGCTTGCCGCCGGTGGCGCCATACAGGCAGGTGTTGCCGACGATTGCGCTGTGCTGGGTTTCGAACGGGCTGCCGGCCGGTGGCACGATGGTCACCTTGCCCCCGGTCATGCCCTTGCCGACGTAGTCGTTGGCGTCGCCTTCCAGGTGCAGGTTCAAACCGCCGGCGTTCCACACGCCGAAGCTCTGGCCCGCGGTGCCCTTGAAGCGGAAGGTGATCGGCGCCGCGGCCATGCCCTGGTTGCCGTGCAGCCTGGCGATTTCGCCAGAGATGCGCGCACCGATGGAACGGTCGCAGTTGCAGATGTCCATGGCGAATTCGCCACCAGCCATGTCGCGGATCGCCGGCAGGGCCATGGCGACCATCTTCTCGGCCAGTTCGCCCTGGTCGAACGGCGGGTTCTTGTCCACTTGGCAGAACTGCGGCTTGTCGGCCGGGATGTGCGAGCTGCCCAGCAGCGGTGACAGGTCGAGGTGGCCCTGGCGCTCGGTGTCGCCCGGCAGCACATCGAGCAGGTCGGTACGGCCGATCAGCTCGCCCAGGCTGCGCACGCCCAGCTTGGCCAGCCACTCGCGGGTCTCTTCGGCGACGAAGGTGAAGAAGTTGATCACCATGTCGACGGTGCCGATGTAGTGGTCCTTGCGCAGTTTGTCGTTCTGGGTGGCCACGCCGGTGGCGCAGTTGTTCAGGTGGCAGATGCGCAGGTACTTGCAGCCCAGGGCGATCATCGGCGCGGTGCCGAAGCCGAAGCTCTCGGCGCCGAGGATCGCAGCCTTGATCACGTCGAGGCCGGTTTTCAGGCCGCCGTCTGTCTGCACCCGCACCTTGCCGCGCAGGTCGTTGCCGCGCAGGGTCTGGTGGGTTTCAGCCAGGCCCAGTTCCCACGGGGCGCCGGCGTACTTGATCGAGGTCAGCGGCGAAGCGCCGGTGCCGCCGTCGTAGCCGGAAATGGTGATCAGGTCGGCATAGGCCTTGGCCACGCCGGCGGCGATGGTGCCCACACCGGCTTCGGCAACCAGCTTGACCGAGACCAGCGCCTTAGGGTTGACCTGCTTGAGGTCGTAGATCAGCTGGGCCAAGTCTTCGATCGAGTAGATGTCGTGGTGCGGCGGTGGCGAAATCAGGGTCACGCCCGGTACCGCGTAGCGCAGCCTGGCGATCAGGCCGTTGACCTTGCCACCTGGCAGTTGGCCGCCCTCGCCGGGTTTGGCGCCCTGGGCGACCTTGATCTGCAGCACTTCGGCATTGACCAGGTATTCCGGGGTCACACCAAAGCGGCCGGTGGCCACCTGCTTGATCTTCGAGCTTTTGATGGTGCCGTAGCGGGCCGGGTCTTCACCACCCTCGCCGGAGTTGGAACGCGCGCCCAGGCGGTTCATCGCCTCAGCCAAGGCTTCGTGCGCCTCTGGCGACAGCGCACCCAGCGAGATGCCGGCGGAGTCGAAGCGCTTGAGGATCGCGTCCAGCGGCTCGATTTCATCCAATGGCAGGGCCTGGTCGGCCACTTTCACTTTCAGCAGGTCGCGGATCATCGACACCGGACGCTGGTCGACCAACGTGGTGTATTCCTTGAACTTGGCGTAGTCGCCCTGTTGCACGGCGGCCTGCAGGGTGTTGACCACGTCCGGGTTGTAGGCATGGTATTCGCCACCATGGACGAACTTGAGCAGCCCACCCTGCTGGATCGGCTTGCGCGCGCTCCAGGCTTCGGCGGCGAGCAGCTTCTGGTCGCTCTCCAGGTCTTCGAAACGCGCACCCTTGATGCGGCTCGACACGCCCTTGAAGCTCAGGCCAACCACTTCCTCGGACAGGCCGATGGCTTCGAACAGCTGCGCGCCACGGTACGAGGTGATGGTGGAGATACCCATCTTCGACAGGATCTTCAGCAGGCCCTTGGAGATGCCCTTGCGGTAGTACTTGAATACCTCGTCCAGATCACCCAGCACTTCGCCGGTGCGGATCAGGTCGGCCAGCACTTCGTAGGCCAGGTACGGGTAGACGGCCGAGGCACCGAAGCCCAGCAGCACAGCGAAGTGGTGCGGGTCGCGGGCAGTGGCGGTCTCGACCAGGATATTGCTGTCGCAGCGCAAGCCCTGTTCGGTCAGGCGGTGGTGCACCGCACCGACGGCCAGCGAGGCGTGTACCGGCAGTTTGCCCGGGGCAATGTAGCGGTCGCTGAGCACCAGCTGGGTCTTGCCGCCGCGCACCGCTTCTTCGGCCTGGTCGGCGATATTGCGGATGGCCGCTTCAAGGCCGAGGCTTTGCTCATAGTTGAGGTCGATCAGCTGGCGGTCGAAACCTTCGCGCTCCAGGTTCATCAGCGAACGCCACTTGGCGGGCGAGATGACCGGCGAGCTGAGGATCACCCGCGAGGCATGCTCGGGGGACTCCTGGAAGATGTTGCGCTCGGCGCCCAGGCAGATTTCCAGGGACATCACGATCGCTTCGCGCAGCGGGTCGATCGGTGGGTTGGTCACCTGGGCGAACTGCTGACGGAAGAAATCGTACGGCGAACGCACACGCTGGGACAGCACGGCCATCGGTGTGTCGTCACCCATCGAGCCGACCGCTTCCTGGCCCTGCTCACCCAGAGGGCGCAGCACCTGGTCACGCTCCTCGAAGGTGACCTGGAACATTTTCATGTACTGCTTGAGCTGGTCAGCGTCGTAGCTGGCCACGCCCTGGTCGTCGCTCAGCGTCGCCTGGATGCGCGTGGCGTGCTGGCGCAACCAGCGCTTGTACGGATGGCGCGACTTCAGGCGGTTGTCGATGGCGTCGGGTGTCGAGGATCTGACCGGTCTCGGTATCGACAGCCAGGATCTGGCCTGGGCCGACACGGCCCTTGGCGACGACATCTTCAGGCTGGTAACCCCATACGCCGATCTCCGACGCGATGGTGATATAGCCGTTAGTGGTGGTGACCCAACGCGCCGGGCGCAGGCCGTTGCGGTCGAGCAGGCACACCGCGTGGCGGCCTTCGGTCATGACGATACCGGCCGGGCCATCCCACGGTTCCATGTGCATGGAGTTGTATTCGTAGAAGGCGCGCAGGTCGGCGTCCATGGTCTCGACGTTCTGCCAGGCTGGCGGTACCAGCATGCGCACGCCGCGGAACAAGTCGATGCCGCCAGTGACCATCAGCTCGAGCATGTTGTCCATGCTGGATGAGTCGGAACCGACGCGATTGACCAGCGGACCGAGCTCTTCGAGGTCGGGGATCAGGTCGTTGGCGAACTTGGTGCGACGGGCCATGGCCCAGTTGCGGTTGCCGGTGATGGTGTTGATCTCGCCGTTGTGGGCGAGGAAGCGGAAGGGCTGCGCCAGCGGCCACTTCGGCAGGGTGTTGGTGGAGAAGCGCTGGTGGAACACGCAGATTGCGGTCTGCAGGCGCTCGTCACCGAGGTCCGGATAGAACGCCGCGAGATCGCGCGGCATCATCAGGCCTTTGTAGATGATGGTCTTGTGCGAGAAGCTGCAGATGTAGTGGTCGGCGTCGTGGGCGTTGGCCACGGACGAACGGCGACGGGCACTGAACAGCTTGATGGCGAATTCCTGATCGCTCAGGCCTTCGCCGCCGATGAACACCTGTTCGATCTGCGGCAGGCGCTCCAGGGCCAGGCGGCCAAGGACGCTGGTATCGATCGGCACCTTGCGCCAACCCACCAGCTTGAGGCCAGCGTTGACGATCTCGCGATCCATGTTGGCGCGGGCGGCTTCGGCTTTGACCGGGTCCTGGTTGAAGAACACCATGCCGACGGCGTACTGCCTGGGCAGCTCGACGGCGAAGTGCTCCTGGGCCACGGCGCGCAGGAATTGATCGGGCTTCTGCATGAGCAGACCGCAACCGTCGCCGGTCTTGCCGTCGGCGTTGATGCCGCCGCGGTGGGTCATGCAGGTCAGCGCCTGCATGGCGGTTTGCAGAAGGTGGTGACTCGGCTCGCCCGTCATATGGGCGATCAGGCCGAAACCACAGTTGTCCTTGAATTCTTCGGGATGGTACAGACCTGTTTTCATAGACACTTTCTCACCAGGTTTACCTCTCAACCGGAGGCAAATCTCTTTTTTAACAACCACTTACCATCCACGCCGATCAAACGCCAGCTTTTTTGCGGTGGCCATGGAAAACCATTGTTGCACAGCGACAGCGACGCCCACAAATTTTCATGTCTCACCATTGAAAATTTATGTCGCAATTTTGAATGTTTTTAAGTCGTTCGCCGTGATAGCGGCTTGACTGGAGTCTGAAGCGTTTCAGCCAGGACTGCAAGAAAGGGCTTGTGGCCGGCAGTCTGGGACAGAAAAGCCTGCCGCGCTTAGGCGCAGCAGGCTAGTTGAAAGCTAGAAGTCGCTCAGCAACTGGGCGGCGGGGTGATGCCGCCCGGAAGGTATCAGCGGGCCGTGGCCAGCTCTTGTTGGACGCTGCCCACGGTACGTGGCCAAGGTTTACCAGCCTGGACCTTGGCTGGCAAGTTCTTGATTGCCGCAGCGGCGGCATCGCGGTTGGCGAAGTTGCCGTAGGTCACCACGTACAGCGGCTTGCCCTGCAGGTTTTTCCTGAAGTAGCGATAGTCGCCACCCTGCGCCTTGACGAACGACTGCGCCGACGCCTCGGAACTGGTGCCGAAGATCTGCACCACATAATTGCCGGGCTTCTGGCCCGCGTACCAGCTGCTGTTGCCGGCGCCGCCGGCAGCCGGTTTCTCGACGGGTTTGGCTGCAGGCTTGGCGCTCGCGACCTGGGTCGGGGCCGGGGCTGGCTTGGCAGGTGCAACCGGTTTTGCCGGTTGGGTTGCTACAGGTTTTGTCGCAGGCGCAACCGGCTGTACCGGAGCGCTGGTCACCGGCTGGGCCGGGGCCGGCGCAGGACTGGCGGTGGCACCTTGCGGCGGCGCGATGGTGGTCACGGTCGGCGGCACGGCAGCCGATGGCGTGGCTGGTTGCAGTGCAGTGTTGTCGGCCGGCCCGCCGTCTTCACCTTCACCCATGCCAGCGGCCTGGGCCAGCGGTTCGCGCATTACCGGCTGCGACTGGCCGACCAGCGGCAACGGCATGGGCTGCGAGGAGCCGGAGAACTCGATGGCGGGCGCGCCGCCGTTGCCGCCCTGACCCAGGGGCAGTTGGGCCTGGGCAGCGGGGGGCGCGTCGGCCGGGGCCTTGTCGCCTTTCTTGGGCATCAGGACCGCCGCGCCAACGGCGACCACGACCACTGCGGACAACGCGAGCACGTGTTTCTTAGGCATTTTGAACCCCATGGATGGTCGCTTGACCGTGGTACGGCTGGCGATCATGGCTTCGATCAAGGTATCGCGGGCGACCTGGTTGATGTTCCCAGGCCAGCCGTCGGCGTTTTCGTGGATGTCGACGATCTGCTCGGCGGTGAACACCTCGATGCCCCGGCCAGCACCCTCCAGGCGCTGCTCCAGGTACTCGCGGGTTTCTTCCTCGCTGTACGGGGCCAGTTCAATGACGTGGAATCGCTCGCCATCGGCATTGAGCTCGTCCAACCCGGCGATCAGCGAAGGCTCGCCGAACAGGAACACGTGCGGACGCCCTTCAGCTACGCCTGCCGCCAACTCCAGCAACGCTTGGAGTGCCGACTCGTCGAGTTGTTCCGCATCGTCCACCAGCAGATAGACTTCCTGGCCGGTCAGCGCCAGTTGCACCACCTGCGACAGGATCGCCTGCACTTCCGGCTGCGCCACGCCCAGCGACTGTGCCACCTGGCCGAGCACGCTGGCCGCGTCGCTGGCGCCACGGGCGGATACCACCACGCTTTGCAACCGACTGCTTGTTGGTGCTGGCCACCAGCGCCTGGCGCAGCAAAGTCTTGCCGCTGCCCACAGGGCCGGTGACCGCCAGCATCAACTGGCTGTAACGCGCCAGGTGGTGCAGCTGGCCAAGCACTGGCTTGCGCTGGGCGGGAAAGAACTTGAAACCGGGCACCCGTGGTGCGAACGGATCGTGGCTCAGCTGGTAATGATCGAGAAACGCCTCATCGGCATGCAGACTGGTCATTGCGTTGTCACAACCTCAAAGCTGGGCCACGATCGCGCGGTAATCCGCCGCCAGCGTGGCCTGAAGAATCTCTGTCGAATAGTCGTCGGTGACGACGGCCTCGCCCAGCTGGCGCAGCAGCACCAGGCGCAGGCGCCCGTCGAGCACTTTCTTGTCGACCGCCATGTGCTCCATGAAATGCGCCGGGGTCATTTCCTGTGGTGGCACCACCGGCAATCCTGCGTCCTGCAGCAGGCGAATTCCGCGATCACGCGCCGGCTGGTCGATCCAGCCCAGGCGCATGGACATTTCCAGGGCCATGACCGTGCCGGCCGCCACGGCTTCGCCGTGCAGCCAGACGCCATAACCCATGTGTGTTTCGATGGCATGGCCGAAGGTGTGGCCAAGGTTGAGCGTGGCACGCACGCCCGATTCGCGCTCATCAGCACCAACCACGGCGGCCTTGGCCGCGCAGGAGCGACGGATGGCCTCGGTCAGGGCGACGGAGTCCAGGGCACGTAGCGCCTGCATATTGTCCTCGAGCCAGGCGAGGAATGGCTTGTCGCAGATCAGGCCGTACTTGATGACTTCGGCGAGACCGGCGGACAACTCACGCGCAGGCAAGGTTTTCAGGCTGGTAGTGTCGATCAGCACTGCGTTGGGCTGGTAGAAGGCACCGACCATGTTCTTGCCCAGCGGGTGGTTGATGCCGGTCTTGCCGCCCACCGAGGAGTCCACCTGGGACAGCAGCGTGGTGGGCACCTGGATGAAGTCGACCCCACGCTGGTAGCAGGCCGCGGCAAAGCCGGCCATGTCACCGATCACGCCGCCACCGAGGGCGACCACGGTGGTGCGCCGGTCATGACGCGCGGTCAGCAGGGCATCGAAGATCAGTTGCAGGGTTTCCCAGTTCTTGTGGGCCTCGCCGTCGGGCAACACCACTGGCAGCACCGAGTAGGCACCCAGGGTCTTGCTCAGGCGTTCGAGGTACAGGGGCGCGACGGTCGCGTTGGAGACGATGGCGACCTGCCGGCCGGCAATATGCGGCGCCAGCAGCTCGGGCTGGTCAAGCAGGCCTTCGCCAATGTAGATCGGGTAGCTACGCTCGCCCAGGTCGACCTTAAGTGTCTGCATGTATCCCCACAATGTACTTGGGCGCGGTGGCGCTGTGGCCCCACGCGGTGACGTTCAACCCCGTCTCGGCGTTGGTCGCCGAGGATAGACCCCGCTCAGCGGGGCGGCAACTTCTGCAGACGCTCGAGAATGTCGAGCACGACCATGCGCGGTGGCCGTTCGTCGGTTTCCACCACCAGGTCGGCAATCTCGCGATAGAGCGGGTCGCGTGTTTCAAGCAGGGCACGCAAGGTGGCTTCCGGATTGGCGGTGCGCAACAGCGGTCGGTTGCGGTCACGGGAGGTGCGCCCCACTTGCTGCTCCACCGAGGCATGCAGGTAGATCACCCGGCCACCGGCATGCAGCGCGGCACGGTTGGCGTCGCGCATCACTGCGCCGCCACCGGTCGCCAGAACCACACCATCAAGCGCGCAGAGTTCGGCGATCATCGCCTGCTCGCGGTCGCGAAAGCCCGGCTCGCCTTCCTTGTCGAAGATCCACGGTATGTTGGCGCCGGTTCGCAGCTCGATTTCCTTGTCGGAATCCTTGAACAGCAGGCGCAGCTCTTTGGCCAACAGGCGCCCGATGGTGCTTTTTCCAGCGCCCATGGGCCCTACAAGTATCAAATTTCGCACAGAATCAACGACTCACAGCAATCGCCTGGTCACTCATGATACGCGGAGTCAGGAAGACCAGCAGCTCGGATTTTTTCTCTTGTAATGCATCGCGTCGAAACAGCCGCCCAACATACGGCAGATCACCGAAAAATGGCACCTTGTCGACCACTTTGTTCTGCGACGTCGAGTACACGCCACCAATCACAATGGTCTGCCCATCGGCCACCCGGACCTTCGCCGTGACCTCGTTCTTGCGGATCGGCGGCACATCGTTCAGCGCATTGATGAAGTCGGGCTCGTCCTTGGTCACACGCACATCCATCACTACCTTGCCATCCGGGGTGATCTGCGGCGTCACCTCCAGCGACAGGGAGGCCTCGCGAAAGGAAATGGAAGTGGCGCCACTGCGGGTGGTCTCCTGATACGGCACTTCGGTGCCCTTGAGTATGCGCGCGGTTTCCTTGTCGGCCGTGACCACCTTGGGCTGGGAGATGACCTCGCCATTGCCGCTCTTCTCCATGGCGCTGAGCTCCAGGTCCAGCAGAATGTCGCTGCGCAGCAACCCCACGCCGAGCCCGGCATTGGCCCGCTCGACCCCAAGGTCGACGAACAGGTCGCTACCCAGGCGACTGTCCACCCCATACAACGGGCCACCCCATCGCACGCCCAGCACCTTCTCGTAATCGACGCTGGCCTCGACGATACGCGCCTCGATCATGACCTGGCGCACCGGCACATCCAGTTGCGTCACCAGCCTGCGCAGCTCGGCAAGCCGTTCGCCAGGCTGGGTGACCACCAGCGTGTTGGTCCGCGCATCCACACTGAGGCTGCCGCGCCCCGTCAGAATGCCGTCATCGGCCAGGCTCGCCAGCAACAGCTCCGCCAGCTCGGTGGCCTTGGCATGAAAGACCGGGATCAGTTCACGCCGCAAGGGCTCCAGCAACACCTCCTCGCCCATGCCCCGGGCCTGCCCGGCCAGTTCCGCAACGGGGGCGATCAGCAGCACATTGCCCTCCTGGCGCCTACCCAGCCCCTTGCTGCGCAGCACCAGGTCGAGCGCCTGCCCCCAGGGCACGTCCTCCAGGCGCAGGGTTATCCGTCCCTGCACCGAATCACTGGCAACCAGGTTGACGCCGGCGTGCTCGGCCATGACCTTAAGCACCGAGCGCAGCTCGACATCCTGGAAGTTGAGCGACATCGGCTCACCCTGAAGCTCCGCTGCCTGCACCGCCAGGATGCTCAACATCAACCCCACGCCGCTCAACCATCGTCTCGGCCTCATCCCTGACCTCTCCCTGCTCACGTTCTACAAGCACCAGATACCTGGAACGCGCCTGCCAACGCCCGCCAAGGTAGATCTGCTCGCGGACCTCCAGCCGATCGGCATCGATTGCCACCACGACCCCTTCATCCAACCCGAGCCGGTCACCTTGACCGACCCGATACACGTGCCCCGCCGAACGCAACAATGCCTGCCGGCGCCCTGACTGGGACAGGCTTCCGACCATTTCCAGTCGCGCCAAGGGAATATGCCGCAGCTCTTTACCCTGTGTGGCGGGCAACCAGGCCTGAAATGGGTCGAACGTGGCCTTCGACTGAGCAGCCTGGGCAGGTTCATCCGCCAAGGCAGCCGGCACGGGAAGCTCTTCCCCTGGGTGATAGGCATGTATCAGCAACCGTGCGCCAACCACCCCTGTGCCCTCTTCCTGCAAGGCCAACCTGAGATGGGGCACGTTCAGCAAACGCAACTGCTGTAGCCACTGCTCAAGCCATAAGCGCAACGCCGGGTAGCGCCCGTGCACGCTGATATCCAGAGGCTGCAGACGGTACCCTGCTGCCTGCAGCGCTTCGTTTACCTCGATGCGTTCGAACGACAGGCCATGCTCATGGCCCGACAAGGCCAACTGGTCAAGCAGTTCACTCATGCCCTCGCCCGCAGCCAGTCGCCATCGCAACGCTTGCAGACCCATCCTGGCTTGTTCCAGAGCCTGCTGCGCTCGCTCCAGCTCGACAAGTTTTCCCGCCCCATCCTCCAGGACGCCCTGTAGCTGCAACTGTCTCTGGACTGCCTCGGCATGCCTATTGAGCGGCTCACGCAGGCGGGCGAAATAACCCACAAAAGCCACCAGAAACAGCAACCCTGCTGCCACCATCCACCGGAACAACCGGGACCGGGCCGCCAGGCCCTGCCAATCCTGGGCCCACAGGCGGTTCATGACTCACCCGCCAACAAGCGCGCCGCCAGCAGGAATTCATCGCCCTGGCCATGACGCCGCAAGTGAACAAGCTGCAGGTCCCGTACCATCGCTACCTGCTCCAAGCCGCGCATAAGCCGGGCCACCACTGAAGCAGAGGCTGCCAATCCGGCAAGGCGCAGATGCCCGTCCTCCACACCCACCTCGGTCAAGCGCGCGCCTTCTGGCATTGCCTGCTCCAATGCGAGAAACAGCCCAGGCAACTGCGCTCGCGCTGCGTCCAGCGCAGACACCGCCGCTTGCTCGGCCGACAACGCATCCCGTGTTTCACGCAACTGGTCGATCTGCCGCAGCGAAGCGTCCAACCGCTCAACGGCCGCCTGCTGCGTGGCGACAACTTGCGCCTGTCTGGCCAGACGCGACCGCGCCGTTCGATCGAGCAACATGACCCCGCACAGCGCCACCACCAGCGTGGCGACCAGGGTGATCTGGAATCGCCGCACAACGCTTGCCCGGCGCTGTTCGCGCCAGGGCATCAGATTCAGTCGTCCTTTCATGCCAGGCCTCCCATTGCCAAGCCACAGACCAAGGCCATGGCGGCAGCGGGCACGCTGGCTTCATCGAATTCGCCGGCCAGAGGCCCCGGGCGGCCGACATGGCATTTCACGCCCAGACGCTCGGACAGCTCTGCTGCCCGAACCTCATCGGCGGCGGCCCCGAACAACACAACTTGCTCCAACGCGCCCTGGGCACCCGACTGCCAGAGCCCCTCGACAGCCTCGGCCCAACGCGCCACAGAGGGCACGACACAGCGCTGCCGATGCGGTATGTGGCCTCCCTGCCAACGATGCAGGACTACCTCGTCCCGCTCCAACTGCAGCAGCGCCGTGACGCTTGCCTGCGCCTCGGCCACCAATGCCCGGCGCAACGCAAAGCTGTCCACCTCCACAGCTACCAACTGCAGGCTGGCTTGCGCGAACACGCGCTCCAGTGGGTCGAGCTGACTTTGCCTACAGGCCACCACCAACACCTCGACCTGCCCGGCATCCTCCGCGCATGGGCCATACACCTGGAAATCCAGGGCAAGGTCTTCCACAGGAAAGGGAAACAGCTGCTCGGCCCGTGCAAGCAAGGCGGCTTCGACGCCATGGCCGGGCAACCCTGCAGGCAGGCGGCAAACCTTGCAGATGACCTGCGATGCCGGCAACGCCAGGGCGACCCGGGACTGCGAAGTCCGACACCTGGCATGTGCCTGTCGCAGTCCCGCGACCAGGCACTCCACCTCGTCACGCCCCAATGAACTGCCTGGCGCGTCACCAAGGCGCTCTTGCGCCCAACCCATCACCCGACAACCGCCACGCTGGCGGCGCAGGTGCAGCATCCGTACGGCGTCGGAGGCGATTTCCACCCCCAGCAGTGAACCGGCGTCCCTGCCAAAGCGTCCAAGCATGGCTGTTCCTTCCTGGTCATTGGCTGCCTGCCCCCTTGCGGCGCAGGCGGTCGTCCCTCTCCCCGGGCGGTCACCCGACGGGGCGAAAAATGCTTATAATGGCCAGCGTTTTTCCTGTCCGCCGGCCCTGCGCGCAATCCACTCTCAACCTGGACACCCAAAAGCCTTGATACGCCTGCTGAAGTTCTTCTGGTGGTCTCTCGTCGCCGTCATCTGCGCGCTCGTTCTCGGTGTGAGCGGTGCGTTTCTGTATCTTAGCCCCAGCCTGCCCTCGGTCGACGCGCTCAGAAGCGTCCAGTTGCAAATCCCCCTGAGGGTCTACAGTAGCGACGGCAAGCTGATCGCCGAGTTCGGCGAGATGCGGCGCTCGCCGATCAAGTTCCAGGAAATTCCCCCACAGTTCATCCAGGCGCTTCTGTCCGCTGAGGACGACAATTTCCTCAACCACTATGGCGTCGACCCTAGCAGCCTGATGCGCGCGGCCTCGCAGTTGGTCAAGTCCGGGCACATCCAGAGCGGCGGCAGCACCATCACCATGCAGGTGGCGAAGAACTTCTTCCTCACCAGCGAACGCAGCTTCTCGCGCAAGACCAACGAGATTCTCCTGGCCCTGCAGATCGAGCGGGAATTGACCAAGGACGAAATTCTCGAGCTGTACGTCAACAAGATCTACCTGGGCAACCGTGCCTACGGCATCGACGCCGCGGCACAGGTGTACTACGGCAAGTCGATTCGCGACGTCAGCCTGGCGCAAATGGCCATGATCGCCGGCCTGCCCAAGGCACCCTCGCGCTTCAACCCGCTGGCCAACCCGGTACGCGCCAAGGAGCGCCGCGACTGGATCCTCGGGCGCATGTACAAACTCGGCAAGATCGATGAAGCCAGCTACCAGGCCGCCCTGGCTGAACCGCTGAATGCCAGCTACCACGTACCGACCCCGGAAGTGAATGCGCCGTACGTCGCCGAGATGGCCCGGGCCGAGATGGTCGGTCGCTACGGCAGCGACGCCTATACCGAAGGCTTCCGGGTCACCACCACGGTGCCGAGCGACATGCAGCAGATGGCCAACAGCGCGGTCCTCAACGGCCTCAGCGAGTACGACGAACGCCACGGCTACCGCGGCCCCGAAGCGCGCTTCCCTGGCAAGACGCGTGCGGCCTGGCTGCAGGAGCTGAGCAAGCAACGCACCCTGGGTGGCCTGGAGCCCGCCATCGTCACCCAGGTCGAGAAGACCGGGTTGAAGGTGATGACCCGTGGCGGCCTGGAGGAAAACGTCGCCTGGGACACCATGAAATGGGCCCGCCCTTACCTCAACAGCAACTCGCAGGGGCGCTCGCCGCAATCAGCGGCCGATGTGGCCCAGGTCGGCGACCTGGTGCGCCTGCAACGCCAGGAGGATGGCAAGCTCAAGTTCAGCCAGGTTCCTGCCGCCCAGAGCGCGCTGGTCACCCTCGACCCTTACAACGGCGCCATCCGTGCGCTGGTCGGCGGTTTCTCCTTCGAGCAGAGCAACTACAACCGCGCCATGCAGGCCAAGCGCCAGCCAGGCTCGAGCTTCAAGCCTTTCGTCTATAGCGCCGCCCTGGACAACGGCTACACCGCCGCCAGCCTGGTCAACGATGCTCCGATCGTGTTCGTCGACGAGTACCTGGACAAGGTCTGGCGCCCGAAGAACGACACCAACACCTTCCTCGGCCCGATCCGCATGCGCGAAGCGCTGTACAAGTCGCGCAACCTCGTATCGATCCGCCTGTTGCAGGCGATGGGCGTGGATCGCACCATCGACTACATCGCCAAGTTCGGCTTCAACAAACAGGACCTGCCGCGCAACCTGTCGCTGGCACTGGGCACCGCGACACTCACGCCGATGGAGATCGCCACCGGCTGGAGCACCTTCGCCAACGGCGGCTACAAGATCAGCCCGTACCTTATCGAGCGTGTCGAGAGCCGCAACGGCGAAATCCTGTTCACCGCCAACCCGCCACGCGTACCGCAGGGCAGCCAGGACCAGGCCGGCCTCGCCGCACCTGAGGCACCCATCAGCACCGCCCCGATGCCAGGCGAAGCGCTGTCGGCCGCAGGCCAGCTCACCCCGCCCCCCCAAGTGCCTCAGGCGCCCGCCGTTGCCGAGCAGATCATCGATGGCCGCACCTCGTACATTCTCACCACCATGCTGCAGGACGTGATCAAGCGCGGTACCGGCCGCCGAGCTCTGGCCCTTGGCCGCTCGGACCTGGCGGGCAAGACCGGCACCACCAACGAGTCCAAGGACGCCTGGTTCTCCGGCTACAACGCTGACTATGTCACTACCGTGTGGGTCGGCTTCGACCAGCCGGAAACCCTGGGGCGCCGCGAATACGGCGGCACCGTGGCCCTGCCGATCTGGATGAGCTTCATGGGCGCCGCGCTCAAGGGCATGCCCGAGCACCCACCTGCCGAACCCGAAGGCATCCTCAGCCTGCGCGTCGACCCAATCAGCGGCCGCGCCGCTACACCGAGCACGCCGAACGCCTACTTCGAACTGTTCAAGGCCGAGGACTCGCCACCGTCGGCGGACGAACTGGGCAACGGCGCAGCTCCGGGCAGCCCGCTGCCGGCAGATGAAGCAGCGCCGATGGATCTGTTCTGATCCATCGACCCTTCGCGGGGCAAGCCCGCCCCCACGCACGAACGTAGGCAGGTGCTTGTGGGAACGGACAGGTCTCGCGATGTTTTCCGCGCCCCACAAAAAGCCCCGACTCTTGCGAGCCGGGGCTTTTTCATGACGCTACGACTGGATCAGCCGTTGAACACGTCATCCACGCTCTTGAGCGGGTAGTGCTTCGGATACGGCAGAGTGGCCACACCGGACTCGATGGCGGCCTTGGCCACGGCATCGGAAACCACGGTGATCAGGCGAGCGTCCAGCGGCTTCGGAATGATGTACTCACGGCCGAACTCCAGGGCTTGCACACCATAGGCTTCGCAGACTTCCTTCGGCACCGGCAGCTTGGCCAGGTCCTTCAGGGCGATGGCGGCAGCGATCTTCATCTCTTCGTTGATACGCTTGGCGCGAACGTCCAGGGCACCACGGAAGATGAACGGGAAGCCCAGTACGTTGTTGACCTGGTTCGGGTAGTCGGAACGACCGGTGGCCATGATCACGTCGCTGCGGGTAGCGTGAGCCAGCTCCGGGGCGATTTCCGGGTCCGGGTTCGAGCAGGCGAACACGATCGGGTTGGCGGCCATCGACTTCAGGCCTTCGGCGCTCAGCAGGTTCGGGCCGGACAAGCCGACGAACACGTCTGCGCCGTCCAGGGCATCAGCCAGGGTGCGCTTGTCGGTGGCGTGGGCGAACTGGGCCTTGTACTGGTTCAGGTCGTCGCGGCCAGCGTGGATCACGCCGCTGCGGTCGATCATGAAGATGTTCTCGACCTTGGCACCCATGCTCACCAGCAGTTTCATGCAGGAGATGGCCGCGGCACCGGCGCCCAGGCAGACGATCTTGGCGTCTTCGAGCTTCTTGCCGGCGATTTCCAGGGCGTTGATCATGCCGGCCGCGGTAACGATCGCGGTGCCGTGCTGGTCATCGTGGAAGACCGGAATGTCGCACTGCTCGATCAGCGTGCGCTCGATCTCGAAGCACTCAGGTGCCTTGATGTCTTCCAGGTTGATGCCGCCGAAGGTGATGGAGATGCGGCGAACGGTGTCGATGAAGGCTTGCGGGCTCTCCGACTCGACTTCGATATCGAACACGTCGATACCGGCGAAACGCTTGAACAGAACACCCTTGCCTTCCATGACCGGCTTGGAGGCCAGCGGGCCGAGATCACCCAGACCGAGGATGGCGGTGCCATCGGAGATCACCGCAACCAGGTTGCCCTTGCCGGTGTACTTGTAGGCCAGCTCCGGATCACGGCCGATCTCGCGCACAGGCTCGGCGACACCCGGGCTGTAGGCCAGGGCGAGGTCACGGGCGGTGGCGGTTGGCTTGGAGAGCTCGACGCTCAGTTTCCCCGGACGAGGCTGAGCGTGGTATTCGAGAGCGGCGGTTTTCAGGTCTGACATGATGGGCATTCCGCTATTTACTGTTCTGACGGACCGCCGAGGATACGCAAAGAGCCGGGGGGCGACAAGACTGCCCGGTCACTATGTGTCAAGGCCTTTGGCCTACGACTTTACGCTATAACCCACGGGGCTTACGGGAGCCAGTGTGTACAATCCAATAGCAAAATGTCTACAACTATTTAGCCAGAAACAAGCGCCAACATGCTCGGATCGGTCAATGGCAACAGCCAGCGTCGCTGCCCAGGCTTGAGCCCGCCCTTGCGGGAACGATCCAGCACCCAGCCACGCGCCTCGACCTGGCGTCCCTTGAGGTTAGCGAAGAAGCTGGCGGGGAAGTGGCGCTGCAGACGAGCGGGAACCTGCAGGACCACGTTCTCGTCAAGCTCCAGCCAGATGCCGCTGCGATTACGCTCGATCCCGTTGATCCTGCCGCCGACTACTGCGAATCCGGATTGCCGCACATCGCGCCCACGCGTGACCGGTGACTGTCGCCACAGCCCTGCCCTGGCCTTGCGCGCCTGCTGCTCGGCCTGCTGCTGACAACCCGACAGTTGCACGTTGGGTGCAATGGCCACCTGGTAGCCCAGGCCCTCGCTGAGCAGTTGTGCTTCCAGATTGTTGCCAGTGCGGCCATAGATATGCGCCAGGATGCGGCCGTACTTGTCCTTGGGTTCGACGCCCGGCACCAGCCCGACACGGCCATCGCTGGCCTTCACCAGCGCCTGCAGGCGCTTTTTGGCAGCCTCGGCATAAGGTTCGCTGGAGCGCCCCTTGCGGCCGATTTCGGGGGCGTTGATACCGATCAACCGCACGCTGCGCCCATCGCTCAGGCGCAAGGTGTCGCCATCGACCACGTGACGTACCGCCACCGCTTGCACCCTGTCGGGCCTCGGGCAGAAGGCCAGGGCCGGGAAATGCCAGATCGCGGCCACAAAAAAGGCGCCCACAAGGGGCGCCTTCTTTTGCAACAGCGCGAACCCCGAAGGCTTCGCCATGTGCATGATTACTTCTTGGCACCGAACATGCCGAAGCGATCGGCGAACTTCTGTACGCGGCCGCCGGTGTCCAGGACTTTCTGCTTACCGGTGTAGAACGGGTGGCACAGGTTGCAAACGTCGATCGCCAGGACGCTGCCCATGGTCGAACGAGTTTCAAACTTGTTGCCGCAGCTGCAGGTGACTGCAACTACTTCGTAGTTCGGATGAATATCTGCTTTCATGGTCACTTCCTCGAGCTGCGTGCCGCCACCCAACACCTATTGTTGAATACCGCACGTAATTAGGCGGCGAATAATACCAGAGAGCGGCCGTAGCGCAAGTTGTCGCTTGCACCGACCGTCGTCTGCTAGGCTCGCCTGATTTGTGAAACGCCCTCCAGAGACCTTCCGCGTGTCCGACGTCATTCTGCGCCTTGCCCTGCCCTCGCCCCTGCGTCGCCTGTTCGACTACCGGGCGCCCGCGAGCATGGCGCGCCAGGCACTGACGCCCGGCATGCGCATCCGCGTGCCGTTCGGCCGCCGCGAGATGATCGGGGTGCTGGTAGAAGTCGCCGAGCACAGCGAAGTGCCTGCCGACAAGCTCAAGCCAGCCAGCGCCCTGCTCGACCCTGTCTCAGCCCTGCCGCCGGCATTGTTCAAGCTGTGCCTGTGGACGGCCCAGTACTACCAGCACAGCCTGGGCGACACCCTCAACTGGGCCCTACCCACTCTGCTGCGCCAGGGCGAACCGGCCGAGGCACGCCAGGAACGCTTCTGGCATGTCGCGCCCGGTGCGCGCCTGGAAGACCCCCGCATCGCCCGTGCCCCGCGCCAGCGCGACGCCCTCAAGACCCTGTCGCAGCACCCCCACGGCGTGGCCCACAGCCTGTTGAGCAAGCTTGGCCTGAACAAAGACAGCCTCGACCTGCTGCTGGCCAAGGAGATGGTGGAAGTCGAAGTACGCCGCCACCTGCCGGCCGCGCGCCACGAGCACTGGCTGGCCCAACCGGAACTACCGCTCAACGAAGAACAGCGCGCTGCTTTCGAGGCTGTGCGCTCGGGCTTCGGTGCCTTCCATGCCTACCTGTTGGCCGGCGTCACCGGTAGCGGCAAGACCGAGGTCTACCTGCAGCTGATCCGCGAAACCCTCGAGGCCGGCAAGCAGGCCCTGATCCTGATCCCCGAGATCAATCTCGGCCCGCAGACCCTGCAACGCTTCGAGCAGCGCTTCAACGCGCGCATCGCCCTGCTGCATTCTGCGGTGGGCGATCGCGAGCGCCTGGACGCCTGGCTGGCGGCACGTGATGGCGATGCGGACATCATCATCGGCACCCGTTCGGCGCTGTTCACCCCGATGAAGAACCCGGGCCTGATCATCATCGACGAAGAGCACGACGGCTCCTATAAACAGCAGGAAGGCCTGCGCTACCACGCCCGCGACCTGGCCGTGGTGCGTGCGCACCAGGAGAACATCCCGATCCTGTTGGGCTCGGCCACACCGTCGCTGGAAAGCCTGCACAACGCCCACAGTGGCCGCTACGGCCTGCTGCGCATGAACCAGCGCGCCGGCGGCGCCAAGGCGCCCCGCTTCCTGCGCCTGGACGTACGCAGCCTGCCACTGGACAGCGGCATCAGCGGCCCGTTGCAGCAGGCCATCCGCCAGACACTCGAGGCCGGCCAGCAGGTGCTGGTGTTCCTCAACCGCCGCGGCTTCGCCCCCACATTGCTGTGCCACGACTGCGGCTGGCTCTCCGAATGCCCACGTTGCGATGCGCGCATGACCGTGCACCAGCGCTCCGCCGTGCTGCGCTGCCACCATTGCGGCTACGACGAGCGCCTGCCGCTGCAGTGCCCGCAATGCGCCCACGTCGACCTGCGTCCCGTGGGCGCCGGTACCGAGCGTGCCGAGGAGCGCCTGAAAGTGCTGTTCCCGGACTACCCGATCCTGCGCGTGGACCGCGACAGCACCTCGCGCAAGGACGCCATGCACAACCTGTTCGCCACTATCCAGCGTGGGCAGCCGAGCATCCTGGTCGGCACCCAGATGTTGGCCAAGGGGCATCATTTCCCTCGCGTCACCCTGGTCGCGATCCTCGATGCCGACGGCGGGCTGTTCTCCGGCGACTTTCGCGCCGGCGAACACATGGCCCAGCTGATCGTCCAGGTGGCCGGCAGGGCCGGGCGCGCCGAGGAACCGGGCAAAGTCATCGTGCAGACCCACCTGGCAGACCACCCGTTACTGGTGCAGTTGACCGAACAGGGCTACTTCGCCTTTGCCGAACAGGCCTTGAGCGAGCGCCGTGCGGCCGGACTGCCGCCGTTCGCCCACCTGGCACTGCTGCGCGCCGACGCGCACAAGCCGGGCCAGGCGGAAGGCTTCCTTGACGAAGCCTGCGCCGCTGCCGAGCGCATACTTGCCGAGCAGGGCCTGCACGGCATCGAGTTGCTCGGCCCGGTGCCGGCCCCCATGGAGCGACGGGCGGGCAGATTCCGTGCGCAACTATTGCTCCAAGCCAATGCCCGTGCCCCCCTGCATCGACTGATCAGTGCCTGGTTGCTAGTGTTGGAGCAGATGCCATCGGGGCGGCAAGTGCGCTGGTCGCTGGACGTCGATCCGGTCGACCTTTACTGACTGTTTGAGGTTTGGCGTAGGAGCGGGCTCGCCCCAAAAGGTTGGCAACCCGCCCCCGGCAACGGATAATGCCCAGTTTTTCCACCTGCGCATCGAAGCGCTCCACCGCGCTTGCGGTCGAAAAGAGAACCCCATGAAAGACACCATTCGCCAGCTGATCCAGCAAGCCCTCACCCAACTCGTCGCCGACGGTGTGCTGCCTGAAGGGCTGACGCCGGCGATCCAGGTGGAAAACGCCCGGGACAAGACCCACGGCGATTTCGCCAGCAACATCGCCATGATGCTGGCCAAGCCGGCCGGCATGAAGCCGCGCGACCTGGCCGAGAAGATCATCGCCGCCCTGCCGGCCAGCGCCGACATAAGCAAGGTCGAGATCGCCGGCCCCGGCTTCCTCAATTTCTTCCAGAACACCGAAGCGCTGGCAGGCCGCCTCGACGCTGCCCTGGCCGATGGCCATCTGGGCGTGCGCAAGGCCGGCCCGGCGGAAAAGGTGGTGATCGACATGTCGGCACCGAACCTGGCGAAGGAGATGCACGTCGGCCACCTGCGTTCGACCATCATCGGCGACAGCGTTGCACGGGTACTGGAGTTCCTCGGTGACGACGTCATCCGCCAGAACCACGTGGGTGACTGGGGTACCCAGTTCGGCATGCTCATGGCCTACCTCCAGGAAAACCCGATCACCAGTGACGAGCTGTCGGATCTGGAGAACTTCTACCGCGCGGCGAAGAAACGCTTCGACGAGTCCGAGGAGTTCGCCACCCGCGCCCGCGGGCTGGTGGTCAAGCTGCAGGCCGGTGATCCCGAGTGCCTGGCGCTGTGGACGCGCTTCAAGGACATCTCCCTGTCGCACTGCCAGAAGACCTACGAATTGCTCAACGTCAAGCTGACCATGGCCGACGTGATGGGTGAGAGCGCCTACAACGACGACCTGGCCAACGTGGTCGCCGACCTCAAGGCCAAGGGTCTGCTGGTCGAGGACCAAGGCGCCCAATGCGTGTTCCTCGAAGAGTTCAAGAATGCCGAAGGCGAGCCACTGCCGGTGATCGTGCAGAAGGCCGATGGCGGCTATCTGTACGCCACCACCGACCTGGCCGCCGTGCGCTACCGCAGCAACAAGCTGCAGGCCGACCGCGCCCTGTACTTCGTCGACCAGCGCCAGGCCCTGCACTTCAACCAGGTGTTCGAAGTGGCCCGCCGCGCAGGCTTTGTCGGCCACCCGATGAAGATGGAACACATGGGCTTCGGCACCATGAACGGCGCCGATGGCCGCCCGTTCAAGACCCGCGATGGCGGTACCGTCAAGCTGATCGACCTGCTCACCGAGGCCAAGGACCGCGCCTATGCGCTGGTCAAGGAGAAGAACCCGTCGCTGGCCGAGGACGAGCTGCGCCACATCGGTGAAGTGGTCGGCATCGGCGCGGTGAAGTACGCCGACCTGTCGAAGCACCGCACCAGCGACTACAGCTTCAACTTCGAACTGATGTTGAACTTCGAGGGCAACACCGCGCCGTACCTGCTGTACGCCTACACCCGCGTGGCCGGCGTGTTCCGCAAGCTCGGCAAGGGCTTCGACGAAGTCGATGGCAGCATCGTCCTGCAGGCAGCGCACGAGCAGGACCTGGCCGCGCGCCTGGCGCAGTTCGGCGAAATCCTCAATAACGTCGCCGAAAAAGGCACGCCTCACGTGCTGTGTACCTACCTGTACGACCTCGCCGGCCTGTTCTCCAGCTTCTACGAGAACTGCCCGATCCTTTCTGCCGAAACCGCCGAACAACAGCAAAGCCGCCTGCGCCTGGCTGCCCTGACCGGTCGCACCCTCAAACAGGGCCTGGAGCTGCTTGGCCTGGAAACCCTGGAGCGCATGTAAGTTGGCTGCAAAGAAAAAGCCCGCGCCCAAGCGCGGCGCCAGCCGCCACCAGCCACCCGCCAAGCAGCCGATCCCCGGCTGGGTGTGGCTGGCGGTCGGCCTGACCGTGGGGGCGTTCATCGTCTTCCTGATGAAACTCGAGCCCGGTGGCGCTGATATCAAGCGCACCAAGCCCGAGCAACATAAGCAGGAGAAGGTCGCCGAAGCGAGCAAGACCACCACACCGACGCCCCAGCAACCAGTGAAGCCGAAGTATGACTTCTACACCCTGCTGCCTGAGTCGGAAGTGATCGTGCCGCCCGAGGCCGTGCCGGAGAAAACCCCGCCGGTGCCGGCACAACCGCCCGTGCCAAGCACGCCGGTCACCCCTGCGGAAGCGGCGAAGATCGATACCGCCCGCGCCCAGGCCGCCCTGCTGGGCCAGACACCGCCACCGGCACCACCGGTGATCAAGCCAGCGGCCACGACCCAGTTCTTCCTGCAGGCCGGATCGTTCCGCAAGCAGGCCGATGCCGACAAGGTCCGTGCGCAGATCATCCTGCTTGGCCAGGCGGTCAAGGTTGAGTCAGGCACGGTGAAGGAAGAGACCTGGTACCGCGTGATGGTCGGCCCGTTCAGCAACCGCGAACAGTTGACCGTGGCGCAGAAACAACTGGCCGGGGCAGGTTTCAGCAACCTGCTGCTGCAACAGCGGCGTCAGTAATGAAAAAGGCCTTGCCGCTCGTAGCGACAAGGCCTTTTTTCATACCCGGCGACGCTCGGCGTTGACCTGGGAAATCTGGCTGTTGAGCGTCCAGAAGTCATACAGCACGCCCAACAGGAACAACCCGCCGGTGAACAGGTAGATCAGCGCGCTGATCCACTTACCCTGATACAGCCGATGCACGCCGAAGATGCCGAGGAAGGTCAGGAGTATCCACGCCAGGTTGTAGTCCACGCCGCCCGACTCGAAACGCATGTCGGCCTCACGGTCCATCGACGGGATCAGGAACAGGTCGATCAGCCAGCCGATGCCCAGCAGGCCCAGGGTGAAGAACCAGAGGGTTCCGGTGATCGGCTTGCCGTAGTAGAAGCGGTGCGAGCCGGTGAAGCCGAAGATCCACAGCAGGTAGCCGAGAACTTTGCTATGGGTGTCGTGCGAGGGGGTACCCTGTTGATAACCATTCATTCGAAGCCCTCGTGGGATAGCCGAAAATTTTCTAAGGAAAAATGTGACTTTTTCGTTTTGACCCGACATATGGTACGTGCTTGAGCGACCAACGGATCAGAATCTGATCAAAAAGCTGTTATAAAGTTGCGCGCCAACACTTATAAGAGCTTCATCTATGCCACCTTTTATCAAGACATGGCTGACCCTCTGCCTTTTGTTACCCCTGGCCGCCCACGCCACCAACCGTGAGCAACGACTTCCCAGCGGATTCACCGGCTATACGACCAACGCCGATGCCACGGTGAAACGCACCCCGATCCAGTATCGCAGCAGTTCCGTGCGCGCTCGCCCGGCCAACGCCGCCAAGCAGCAACAAGCTGTGGGCATGCAGGCCGTGGCCATGTCACCCAAACAGAGCAGCGAAGTGCTCAGCCGCGCCGTGAACGTACTGGGTACGCCCTATCGCTGGGGCGGCAGCAGCCCGAAGAAGGGCTTCGATTGCAGCGGCCTGGTCAAGTACGCGTTCAACGATGTGGCCGATGTCGACCTGCCGCGCACCTCCAACGCGATGGCTCAGGGCCAGGGCGTCAAGGTGGCCAAGAGCGATCTCAAGCCGGGCGACCTGATCTTCTTCAACATCAAGAGTCGCCGGGTCAATCACGTAGCCATCTACCTGGGCAACGATCGCTTCATCCACGCGCCACGCACTGGCAAGCGGGTGAGTATCGACAGCCTGGAAAAACCCTATTGGCAAAAGCACTACGTGGTCGCCAAGCGCGTCCTGCCCAAAAACCAGCAGACGCTGGCCCTGGCCAAGCGCTAGACCGTCAATCGCGGACTTGCTCCGCGATTGCGCCCCAGCATGCAGCAGTGCTAATCAACCAGCCCTTTCTGCCTGAGCGCCTGCATCGCCCCTTCCATCGTCCGCATTCCCAGCGCCGCACCCGCCTGCATCACCGACTGCAGCTGTGCCATGCCCCCCTCGCGAATCAGGTTGCGCACCGCCGGCGTCGCTATCAGCACCTCCCGTGCCGCGACCCTGCCGCCGCCCACCCGTCTGACCAGCACCTGAGCCACCACCAGGCGCAGTGATTCGGCCAGCATCATGCGCACCAGCGGCTTCTCCTCGGCCGCGAACACCTCCACCAGCCGGTCGATGCTGCTCACCGCCGAGCGGGTGTGCACCGTTGCCAGCACCAGGTGCCCGGTTTCTGCCGCGCGCAACGCCAGACGGATACTCTCCAGATCACGCAACTCACCCACCATGATCACATCCGGGTCCTGGCGCAGGGCACTGCGCAGCCCTTGGGCGAAGTCACGGCTGTGCACGCCGATCTCCCGCTGATTGACCAGGCAAGCCTGGCCGCTGTGGATAAATTCGATAGGGTCTTCAAGGGTGATGACCTGTAACGCGCGTTCGCGATTGATCTGATCGAGCAGCGCCGCCAGGGTGCTGGACTTGCCGCTACCCGTCGGCCCGCCCACCAGCACCAGGCCATCCCGGCATTGCGCAACGACTTGATACACATCGTTCAGCTCAAGTTCATCGAGGCTGGGAACCCGCGCCGGGATCAGCCGCACGCTTGCGCCCAGCCCATTGCGCTGGCGGAACAGGTTCAAGCGCAGGCGGCCCACGCCGGGCAAGCTCAGCGCCAGGTCCAGTTCATCACCGCTCAGCCATTGCCGCCGCTGCCGGTCATCGAGCAGGCCGGCCATTCCCTGCTCCAGAGCTGCGCAGGTCAGCACCGGCACCGCCAGGCGCTGCAGCTCGCCATCCATGCGCAGCAACGGCGGCTCGCCCACGGCCAGGTGCAGGTCGCTGGCGCCCGCGGCCACGGCCCGGGCCAGCAGGTCGGTCACATCCATGAGACTCCCCAACGGCGATCAAGCAGGTAGAATGCCGCAGACCCCAAAGCCGTCGGCGACGAACCATGTCCACCCTAGCAGACAATATTTCCGTCATTGCCCGCCGCATCGACAGCGCGGCCCGGGCCGCCGGGCGTGACCCGGCCAGCGTGCAGCTGCTGGCGGTGAGCAAGACCAAGCCCGCCAGCGCCATCCGCGAGGCTCATGCCGCTGGCCTGTGCCACATGGGTGAGAACTACCTTCAGGAAGCCCTGACAAAACAACAGGCGCTTTCCGACCTGCCCTTGATCTGGCACTTCATCGGCCCCATTCAGTCGAACAAGACCAAGGCCATCGCCGAGCACTTCGACTGGGTACATTCCGTGGACCGCCTGAAGATTGCCCAACGCCTCTCGGAGCAGCGCCCCGCCGAGCTGCCACCGCTGAACATCTGCCTGCAGGTGAATGTCAGCGGCGAGGCCAGCAAGTCCGGTTGCTCGCCCGCCGAACTGCCAGCCCTGGCCCAGGCCGTGAACGTCCTGCCCGGCCTTCGCCTGCGCGGGTTGATGGCGATCCCGGAACCTACCGAGGACCGCGCCGAGCAAGAGGCCGCTTTCGCCACGCTGCGTGAACTGCAGGCCCAGCTCGGCCTCGGCCTTGACACCCTGTCCATGGGCATGAGCCATGACCTGGAAGCCGCCATCGCCCAAGGCGCGACTTGGGTCCGCATCGGTACCGCCTTGTTCGGCGCGCGCGACTACGGCCAGGCCTGATTCCATGCTTAACTCACTCTTCCCCCACAAGGACCCGACATGAGCAAGACTCGTATTGCCTTTATCGGCGCCGGCAACATGGCCGCCAGCCTGATCGGCGGCCTGCGCGCCCAGGGCCTGGACACCGCACTGATTCGCGCCAGCGACCCAGGTGCCGAAACCCGCGCACGCATCACGGCCGAGCACGGCATCGAAGCCTTTGAAGACAACGCCCAGGCTATCGATGGCGTGGACGTGATCGTCCTGGCAGTCAAACCGCAAGTCATGAAAGCGGTCTGCGAAACACTGAAGCCGAACCTGAAACCGGGCCAACTGGTGGTTTCCATTGCCGCCGGCATCACCTGCGCCAGCCTGCAGGCCTGGCTGGGCGCGATCCCTCTGGTACGCTGCATGCCGAACACCCCGGCGCTGCTGCGTCAGGGTGTCAGCGGCTTGTACGCAACCCGGGAAGTCTCCATGGAACAACGCCGCCAGGCCGAACAGCTGCTGTCAGCCGTGGGCACCGCCCTGTGGCTGGAGCACGAACAGCAACTGGACGCCGTCACAGCCGTCTCCGGTAGTGGCCCGGCGTATTTCTTCCTGCTGATCGAAGCCATGACCGCTGCCGGCGAAAAACTCGGCCTGCCGCGCGAGACCGCCTCGCAACTGACCCTGCAGACCGCCCTGGGCGCCGCCCGCATGGCGGTTTCCAGCGACGTCGACGCCGCCGAGCTGCGTCGCCGCGTGACCTCGCCGGCCGGCACCACGGAAGCGGCGATCAAATCGTTCCAGGCCAACGGCTTCGAGGCCATCGTCGAAAAGGCCCTGCAGGCCGCGGCGAAGCGCTCGGCCGAGCTGGCCGAGAAACTGGGCAAATAAGGAGCTTTTGATGAATGCACTGTCCGGCGCCGCGATCTTCGTGGTGCAAACCCTGGTCAGCCTGTACCTGGTGATCGTCCTGCTGCGTTTCGTGCTGCAGCTGGTCAAGGCCGACTTCTACAACCCGCTGAGCCAGTTCGCCGTGCGCGCCACCCAGCCACTGCTCAAGCCGCTGCGCCGCGTGGTCCCCAGCATCGCTGGCCTGGATACCTCCTCGCTGCTGCTGTCGATCATCATCCAGGCGCTGTTGATGGCCTTCGTGCTGATGGTCACCTACGGCACCTTCGGCGACGTCCTGCACCTGCTGATGTGGTCGATCCTGGGCATCACCTCGCTGTTCCTGAAGATCTTCTGGGTGGCGATGATCGTCATGGTGATCGTCTCCTGGGTCGCGCCGAACAGCCACAACCCGGCTGCAGAACTGGCCTACCAGATCAGCGAACCGGTGCTGGCGCCGTTCCGCCGCCTGGTGCCGAACCTCGGCGGCATGGACATCTCGCCGATCTTCGCCTTCATCGCCATCCAGGTGATCCAGTCGTTCCTCATGCCCCAGCTGGCGGCCTACGCCGGTATGCCGCAAGAGCTGTGGCGGATGATCTGACCGACCCTGCATCCAGCGGCAAGCCTTTGCTTGCCGCTGGGGGTAGCGCTCTTTAGACTTACGCCTCCGTCAAGCGTGAGCAGGGTCGATGTCCACTGTCCTTCCCGAAGATTCCGTCGGTCTGGTAACACCGCAGATCGCCCGGTTCGATGAACCGCTGGCCCTGGCCTGTGGCCGCGCCCTGGCCTCGTACGAGCTGATCTACGAAACCTATGGCACCCTCAACAGCAGCGCCAGCAATGCCGTGCTGATCTGCCATGCGCTGTCCGGCCACCATCATGCCGCTGGCTACCATGCCGCCACCGACCGCAAGCCGGGCTGGTGGGACAGCTGCATCGGCCCCGGCAAGCCGATCGACACCAACCGCTTCTTCGTGGTCAGCCTGAACAACCTCGGCGGTTGCAATGGCAGCACCGGCCCCAGCAGCCTCAACCCGGCCACCGGCAAGCCCTACGGCGCCGATTTCCCGGTACTGACCGTGGAAGACTGGGTGCACAGCCAGGCGCGCCTGGCCGATCGCCTGGGGATCCATACCTGGGCCGCCATCGTCGGCGGCAGCCTGGGTGGCATGCAGGCGCTGCAATGGACCATCACCTACCCGGATCGGGTGCGCCATTGCGTGGACATCGCCTCGGCGCCCAAGCTGTCGGCGCAGAACATCGCCTTCAACGAAGTGGCGCGCCAGGCCATCCTCACCGACCCCGAGTTCCACGGCGGCTCGTTCCAGGACCAGGGCGTGATCCCCAAGCGCGGCCTGATGCTGGCGCGCATGGTCGGCCACATCACCTACCTGTCCGACGACTCGATGGGCGAGAAGTTCGGCCGCGAGCTCAAGAGCGACAAGCTCAACTACGACTTCCACAGCGTCGAATTCCAGGTCGAGAGCTACCTGCGCTACCAGGGCGAGGAGTTCTCCGGGCGCTTCGACGCCAACACCTACCTGCTGATGACCAAGGCACTGGACTATTACGACCCGGCCGCCGCCCACGGCGGTGACCTGGCGGCGACCCTGGCACATGTGACGGCGGACTACTGCATCATGTCGTTCACCACCGACTGGCGCTTCTCGCCGGCCCGTTCGCGGGAGATCGTCGACGCCCTGATGGCCGCGCGCAAGAACGTCTGCTACCTGGACATCGACTCGCCTTTTGGCCACGACGCCTTCCTCATCCCGACCCCCCGCTACATGCAGGGTTTCGCCAACTACATGAACCGCATCGCCGTCTGAGGACCCCATGAGAGCCGACCTGGAAATCATCCAAGACTGGATCCCCGCCGGCAGCCGGGTACTCGACCTGGGCTGCGGCAACGGCGAACTCCTGGCCTCGCTGCGTGAACGCAAGAACGTCACCGGCTACGGCCTGGAGATCGACGCCGACAACATCGCCGCCTGCGTGGCCAAGGGCGTCAATGTCATCGAACAGGACCTGGACAAGGGCCTGGGCAACTTCGCCAGCAACAGCTTCGACGTGGTGGTCATGACCCAGGCCCTGCAGGCCGTGGAGTACCCCGACCGGATCCTCGACGAAATGCTGCGGGTGGGCCGCCAGTGCATCATCACCTTCCCCAACTTTGGTCACTGGCGCTGCCGCTGGTACCTGGCGACCAAGGGTCGCATGCCAGTCTCGGACTTCATGCCGTATACCTGGTACAACACGCCGAACATCCACTTCTGCACCTTCGAGGACTTCGAGAACCTGTGCCACGAGCGCAAGGCCAAGGTCCTCGACCGCCTTGCCGTCGACCACCTGCACCGTAACGGGTTGGGCGGCCGGCTTTGGCCTAATCTTCTAGGTGAGATCGGTATCTATCGGGTCAGCAGCCCGGGCCTGCAGGAGCATCAGCTCGCGGTCTGACCCTCAACGGAGGAATGGCATCATGCGTCGACTAGCACTGTTTCTGATCAGCCTGTGCCTGGCCTTGCCGGTACTGGCTGCCGATGCCGCCAGGCCCGAGCGCAAGGAAGTGTTCGGTGATGTGACGGTCCACTACAGCGCCTTCACCTCAAGCATGCTGCAACCCGACATCGCTGCCGCCACGGGCCTGACCCGCAGCAAGAACCAGGGCGTGCTCAACATCGCCGTGCTCAAGGCCGGCAAACCCGCGATGGCGGTAGTCAGCGGCACAGTGAAAGATCTCACCGGGCGCAGCAGTCCGTTGTCGTTCAAGCAGATTACCGATCAGGGTGCGGTGTACTACATCGCACAGTTCAAGATCGACCAGGCCGAGACCGTCACCTTCGACCTCAACGTCGAGAGCGGCGGCGTCAGCAATAAACTCAGCTTCAACCAGGAAGTGTTCCCAGGCGAATGATGAATTTCCAGCAACTCGTATTGGCCAGCCATAACGCCGGCAAACTCAAGGAACTGCAGGCCATGCTCGGCGAGTCCGTGAACCTGCGCTCGATTGGTGAATTCAGCCAGGTTGAGCCGGAGGAGACTGGCCTGTCGTTCGTCGAGAACGCCATCCTCAAGGCGCGCAACGCCGCGCGCATTTCCGGCCTGCCGGCCCTGGCCGACGACTCGGGCCTGGCGGTGGACTTCCTCGGCGGCGCGCCGGGTATCTACTCGGCACGCTATGCCGACGGCAAGGGCGACGCGGCGAACAACGCCAAGCTGCTCGATGCGCTCAAGGATGTGCCTGAAGACCAGCGCGGCGCTCAATTCGTCTGCGTTCTGGCCCTGGTGCGGCACGCCGACGACCCGCTGCCGATCCTCTGCGAAGGCCTGTGGCACGGCAGCATCCTGTTCGAAGCCAGCGGCGAACATGGCTTCGGCTACGACCCGCTGTTCTGGGTGCCGGAACGCAAATGCTCCAGCGCCGACCTGGCCCCTGTCGACAAGAACCAACTCAGCCACCGCGCCCGCGCCATGGCCTTGCTGCGTCAGCGTCTGGGCCTGGCATGAGCGAAAAGCTGTTGGTACAACCGGCGGGCCTGATCCTTCCCGAACTCCCGCCGCTGTCGCTCTATATCCATATTCCCTGGTGCGTGCGCAAATGCCCGTACTGCGACTTCAACTCGCACCAGGCCGGCCCGACCCTGCCGGAAGCTGAGTACATCGACGCCCTGCTCGCCGACCTCGACCAGGAAATGCATGCCGTGCAGGGCCGTCCGATCAGCACGATCTTCTTCGGCGGCGGCACCCCGAGCCTGTTCAGCGCCGACGCGCTTGGGCGCCTGCTGCGCGGTATCGAGCAACGCATCCCGTTCGCCCCGGACATCGAGATCACCCTCGAGGCCAACCCGGGTACCTTCGAGCAGGAGAAGTTCAAGGCCTACCGCCAGACCGGCATCAATCGGCTGTCCATCGGCGTGCAGAGTTTCCAGCCCGCCAAGCTCGAACGACTCGGGCGCATCCACAATGGCGCCGAAGCGGTGCGAGCCGCCGATATGGCCCGCGCCGCGGGCTTCGACAACTTCAACATGGACCTGATGCACGGCTTGCCAGACCAGTCGCTCGACGACGCCTTGGGCGACCTGCGCCAGGCCATCGAGCTGGCGCCGACGCACCTGTCCTGGTACCAGCTGACGGTGGAACCCAACACGGTGTTCTGGAACCAGCCGCCTGAGCTGCCCGAGGACGACATCCTCTGGGATATCCAGGAAGCCGGCCAGGCGCTGATGGCGGACCACGGTTACCGCCAGTATGAAGTCTCGCGCCTACGCCCAAGCCGGTAGTGCTGCGCGGCACAACCTGAACTACTGGCGCTTCGGCGACTTCATCGGCATCGGTGCCGGCGCCCACGGCAAGCTGTCGTTCCCGGACGGGCGCATCCTACGCACCTGGAAGACCCGCCTGCCCAAGGACTACCTGAACCCGTCCAAGCCGTTCAAGGCCGGCGAGAAGCTGTTGCCGGCCGATGAGCTACCCTTCGAGTTCCTGATGAACGCGCTGCGCCTCACCGACGGAGTTGAGGCCGAGCTGTTCAACCTGCGTACCGGCCTGCCTCTTGCACAACTGGCCGAAGCCCGCCGTGAAGCCGAACAAAAAGGCCTTTTGCGGGTCGAACCGGATCGTCTGGCCGCCACGCCGCGTGGCCAACTGTTCCTCAACGACCTGCTGCAGTACTTCTTGAATTAAGGATGACCCATGGACCTGGTACTTGACCTGCTCTCGACCGTTTCCCGCTGGAGCCGCAGCAACCTCTCAGAGATTTCGCTGGCCCTGGTGGGCTGCCTGCTGGTGCTGTTCGGCACCGATATCAAAGGCTGGGTCGAGGGGCGCCTGGGCGGCCTGGCCGGCGCCCTGCGCGTGCCATTCATGGCACTGCTGGTGATGATCGGCAGCGGTGCCGCGCTGATCTATGCGACGCCGTGGATCGTCAAGGGGCTGGGTCAGTTCAACAACTATGCGCTGGCGCCGGTGCTACTGGTGGTACTGGTTTTGATCGGCGTGGTCGCTGATCGGCGGGGGTGAGCGTCCGCTAAAAGCCGCCCTGGCAGGCCAGGGCGGCTTCTCACCCGACCAACCCCTTAACGGGCATCGTCGAAGTGATCACGCAGGAAGTCCCTGACGGTCCTGAAAATGATCAGGATCCGAATGAGCTTCCAGACGCGGCTCAGCGTATTCAGCAAACGCTTCATATGCCTTGGCCTCCGTGCTGGCTGGGCCAATCTTCCAGCGTCTGACCGGCACTTCGACGCCTTCAGTGATCATGTGGGTTATCGCCAGTGAAGTGGCCAGGTGGATGGCCCTTCGAAAATCACACCGGCGCGGTTCGTAGGCCGCGTCGAAGGGGCCGAGACAGCAAAGTCATTGGTTTCCCGGCCCGCCACTGGATATCCTCACATGAGAGCGCAGCGATCTTACGACAATCGAAAGTTCAAGACTGTTACCAGCTCAGTCACAGATAATGCCGAATATTTCCATGATTGACGCTGTTTTGAGGCTGCCCTAATATTTCACCCGTGGGTTGTCTCCAGTGAAACCAAAGTACGCAGGCCAAGGATTCGTAACCCAAAGCCCGCATAAAAAAACCGCCCTTGCCAAGGCGGTTTTTTTGTACCTGCAATTTCGCAGGTTTGAAGGGCAGCACCGAACGAACCCGGCTCAGCTCACCTTTTCGAACTTCAGATCCCACACCCCATGCCCAAGGCGCTCACCGCGACGCTCGAACTTGGTGATCGGCCGCTCTTCCGGACGCGGCACGTAGGCGCCATCAGCCGCCTGGTTGCGATAGCCTGGCGCCACTTTCATTACTTCAAGCATGTGCTCGGCATAGGGCTCCCAGTCGGTGGCCATATGGAACACACCGCCGACTTTCAGCTTGCTGCGCACCAGCTCGGCGAACTCCGGCTGAACGATCCGGCGCTTGTGGTGACGCGCCTTGTGCCAAGGATCGGGGAAGAACAGCATCAGACGGTCAAGGCTGTTGTCCGCCACGCAGCGGTTGAGCACTTCGATGGCATCGCAGTCGTACACCCGCAGGTTCTTCAGCCCCTGTGTCAGCACGCCATTGAGCAGCGCGCCGACACCCGGGCGGTGCACTTCGACACCAATGAAGTCCAGCTCGGGCGAAGCGGCGGCCATTTCCAGCAGCGAGTGACCCATGCCGAAGCCGATCTCCAGGGTGCGCGGCGCCGAACGGCCGAACACCTGGTCATAGTCCACCGGGCTGTCGGCCAGCGGCAGGATGAACTGCGGGCCGCCCTGGTCAAGGCCGCGCTGCTGGCCTTCGGTCATGCGCCCAGCGCGCATCACGAAGCTCTTGATACGGCGGTGCGGGCGGGTTTCGCCGTCTTCGGAGATCGGCGTTTCTTGCGATTCAGTCATCAGGAGCTCTTACTTGATCAGACCATCCAGCGGCGAAGAGGCGCTGGCATAGAGTTTTTTCGGCATGCGACCGGCCAGATAGGCCATGCGACCGGCAACGATGGCGTGTTTCATGGCTTCGGCCATCAGTACCGGCTGCTGGGCATGGGCGATGGCCGAGTTCATCAGCACCGCTTCGCAACCCATTTCCATGGCGATGGTGGCGTCGGAGGCTGTACCCACGCCGGCATCGACCAGCACCGGTACCTTGGATTCTTCCAGGATGATCTGCAGGTTGTACGGGTTGCAGATGCCAAGGCCGGTGCCGATCAGGCCGGCCAGCGGCATGACGGCGATACAGCCGGCTTCGGCCAGCTGACGGGCGATGATCGGGTCATCGCTGGTGTAGACCATCACGTCGAAACCTTCCTTGACCAGCACTTCGGCGGCCTTGAGGGTTTCGATCACATTGGGGAACAGGGTTTTCTGGTCGGCCAGCACTTCCAGCTTCACCAGCGTCCTGGACTCATGGGACTTGCGGCCATCGAGCAGTTCACGGGCCAGGCGGCAGGTGCGCACCGCTTCCGTCGCATCGAAGCAACCGGCGGTATTCGGCAGGATGGTGTACTTGTCTGGCGACAGCACGTCGAGCAGGTTCGGCTCACCCGCGTTCTGGCCCAGGTTGGTACGGCGCACGGCGACGGTGACGATCTCGGCACCCGAGGCCTCGGTGGCCAGGCGGGTTTCTTCCATGTCCCGGTACTTGCCGGTGCCGACCAGCAGGCGCGACTGGAAAGTGCGCCCGGCCAGGATGAAGGGCTTGTCGCTGCGAACGTTGCTCATCGTTGTTCCTCAGGAAAGATTGCGGGACTTTGCTGGCGAGGTTTCAGGGGCGGTTAGCCGCCACCGATGGCGTGGACCACCTCGACCTGGTCGCCGTCCTTGAGCTGCGTGCTCTCATGCTGGCTACGCGGCACGATGTCCAGGTTCAGTTCCACCGCCACCCGGCGGCCGGCCAGCTCCAGCCGGCCCAGCAGCGCCGCGACGCTCTCGCCCGCGGGCAGTTCGTAAGGTTCACCGTTCAATTGAATGCGCATGCGCACGGCCACCATTGTTCTTTGGGGCCCGCATTCTAGCCCCGATCCGCCCTGCAACCCAAGGGCGACACACGCCATTAGTCGCGATTGTGGACCGACCGGTCAGCCCAGCCGCCAGGCGGCCAGCCCCAGGCATAACCAGCCAGCAAGGAAGCACAGGCCGCCCACCGGGGTGATCATGCCGAGCTTGCCCAGGCCGCTGAGCGTGAGGGCGTAGAGGCTACCGGAGAACAGCAGGATACCCACGGCGAACAAGCCACCTGCCCAGCCAACCAGGCGCCCGGGCAAGTGCGCCGACAGCACCGCCACGCCCAGGATCGCCAGGGCATGCACCAGCTGATAGGTGACACCGGTATGGAAGATCGCCAGGTAGTCGGTGCTGAGGCGGCTTTTCAAGCCATGGGCGGCGAAGGCGCCGAGGGCAACGCCGGTAAAGCCGAAGAACGCGGCGAGCATCAGGAAGCTGCGAAGCATGGGACGACTCCTCGGGAGGGGTCTGTATAATGGCCCGTTCCAACGGTCCGGCCAAGCCATCACCATGCTGTCATCCCTTCTTCGCCGCCTTTCCCGCGCCCTGCTCTGGTTCGCAGCTGGCAGCATCGCCGTGGTCCTGGTGTTGCGCTGGGTGCCGCCGCCCGGCACCGCGCTGATGGTCGAGCGCAAGGTGCAGTCATGGGCCAGCGGCGAGCCGATCGACCTGCAACGTGACTGGACACCGTGGGAAGGTATCTCCGACGAGCTCAAGGTGGCGGTCATCGCCGGCGAAGACCAGAAGTTCGCCAGCCACTGGGGCTTCGATATCCCCGCGATCCAGGCGGCGCTGGCTTACAACGAGCGTGGCGGCAAAGTGCGTGGCGCCAGCACGCTGACCCAGCAGGTGGCCAAGAACCTGTTCCTGTGGTCCGGGCGCAGTTGGCTGCGCAAGGGGCTGGAAGCCTGGTTCACCGCCCTTATCGAGTTGTTCTGGTCGAAGGAACGGATACTCGAGGTGTATCTGAACAGTGCCGAATGGGGCAAGGGCGTGTTCGGTGCCCAGGCGGCGGCGCGTTATCACTTCGGCGTGGATGCCAGCCGCCTGACGCGACAACAGGCCGCACAGCTCGCGGCCGTGCTGCCAAGCCCGATCAAGTGGAGTGCCAGCCGCCCCAGCGCCTATGTGGCAAGCCGTGCGGGGTGGATCCGCCGGCAGATGAGCCAGTTGGGCGGGCCGAGCTACCTGATGCAGCTGGATGCTTCGCGCAGGCGTTAAAGCCCGCTCCCACGCCCCAGTCAGCTTCAACACACAAAAAAGCCGCTGCCTCTTCCGAGAGCAGCGGCTTTTCAATCCAGCCAGGGCGCCGATCAGATCGTGATCAATGCCTTGACCTTGTTCATCGCGTTCTTCTCCAGCTGGCGAATACGCTCGGCCGACACGCTGTACTTTTCTGCCAGCTCATGCAGCGTGGCCTTCTCTTCGGCCAGCCAACGCTGGTAGAGGATGTCGCGGCTGCGATCATCCAGGCCCTGCAGCGCTTCATGCAGGTTGCTGGTGGAGTTGTCGCTCCAGTCAGCGTCCTCTAGTTGCACGGCGGGGTTGTAGCGGTGGTCTTCCAGGTAATGCGCAGGCGACTGGAAGGCGCTGTCATCGTCGGCTTCCGCCGCCGGGTCGAAGGCCATGTCCTGGCCGCTCAAACGGCTTTCCATCTCACGCACTTCACGCGGCTCGACACCCAGGCTCTCGGCCACGCGATGGACTTCGTCATTGTTCAACCAGGCCAGGCGTTTCTTCTGGCTGCGCAGGTTGAAGAACAGCTTGCGCTGGGCCTTGGTGGTGGCCACCTTGACGATGCGCCAGTTGCGCAGGATGAACTCGTGGATCTCGGCCTTGATCCAGTGCACGGCGAAGGACACCAGACGCACGCCCATTTCCGGGTTGAAGCGCTTTACCGCCTTCATCAGGCCAACGTTGCCTTCTTGGATCAGGTCGGCCTGGGCCAGCCCGTAGCCCGCATAGCTACGCGCGATGTGTACGACGAAACGCAGGTGGGCCATCACCATTTGCCGAGCGGCCTCGAGATCCTGCTCGTAATAGAGACGCTCGGCCAGTTCACGCTCCTGCTCCGGCGTCAGCAAGGGGATGCTGTTGACCGTGTGCACATAGGCTTCCAGGTTTGCACCGGGAACCAGGGCATAGGCAGGTTGCAACGAATTGGTCATTCAAGTACCTCCGGCTTACAGACTCATGCCTTTTGGGCACTGCCAGCATAGACAAGGAACCGTTGTACAAGTTCCAGAATGAAAAATTTGTCAATACTGGCCATGAAACATTTATCGCGGTGCAAGCTCGTTCAGGTGACGAGCGACTGCGATCCATGCACCGATATACCCCAACAGTACCGCCCCGATCAAGAGTGAAAGTCCATCCGAGGCTGGTACGCCACCCAGGGCGAAATCACTGCCATACAGGCCGGAAAGCCCGACCACCGCGTCGTTCAGCCAGTTCAGGCCGAACGCCAGGATGCCCCAGGCCAGCACGCCCGCACCCAGTCCATACAGGGCACCCATGTACAGGAAAGGGCGCCGTACGTAGCTGTCGGTGCCACCAACGAGTTTGATCACTTCGATCTCGACCCGACGGTTTTCGATATGTAGACGAATTGTGTTACCGATTACTAACAGCAGCGCAGAAATCAGCATCACCGCCAGGCCGAAGACGAACCGGTCACCCAGCTTGAGGATCGCTGCCAAGCGCTCGACCCACACCAGGTCCAGTTGCGCCGCTTCCACGCGAGGTAGCTCGGAGAGGCGCTGACGCAAAGCCTCCAGGGCTGGCTTGTCGACCTCGGTCGGGGTCACCACCACCACGCCGGGCAGTGGGTTGTCCGGCAGTTCACGCAGCGCCTCGCCCAGGCCCGACTGTTGCTGGAACTCTTCCAGCGCCTGCTCGCGGCTGACGTACTGCGCCTCGGCGACGCCGGGCATGCCCTTGATCTCGTCACGCAGGGCCTCGCCATCGCGGCTGCTGGCATCGAGCTTGAGGTACAGCGAGATCTGCGCCGCGCGCTGCCAGGAGCCGCCGAGTTTCTCGACATTCTTGAGCAACAACGACAGGCCCATGGGCATGCTCAGCGCCACGGCCATCACCAGGCAGGTGAAGAAACTGCCGATCGGCTGCTTGCCCAGGCGGCGCAAACTGTCGGCCAGGCTGGCACGGTGGCTTTCCAGCCAGGCGTGCAGGAGGCTGCGCAAATCCGGACCATCGTCATCATGATCGCCACGCTTTTTCTTCGATGGCTGCGGATCAGCGGCTTTCGGCGCGACCCGCTCGGAAACCTTTGGTGTACGTGTGGTGCTCATTGCCCGGCCTCCCCATCGCCGATCAAGCGGCCGCGTTGCAGCGTCAGCATGCGGTGGCGCATGCGCGCGATCAGCGCCAGGTCGTGACTGGCGATCAGTACCGTGGTGCCCAGGCGGTTGATGTCCTCGAACACGCCCATGATCTCGGCGGCCAGGCGCGGGTCGAGGTTACCGGTGGGTTCATCCGCCAGCAGCAGGGCCGGCTGATGCACGATGGCCCGGGCAATGCCGACCCGCTGTTGCTGGCCGGTGGACAGGTCGGCCGGGAACAGTTCGCCCTTGTCGCTCAGCGACACACGCTCCAGCGCCGAGTCGACGCGTTTGGCGATCTCGGCCTTGGACAGCCCGAGAATCTGCAACGGCAGGGCGATGTTGTTGAACACCGTGCGGTCAAACAGCAACTGGTGGTTCTGGAACACCACGCCGATCTGCCGGCGCAGGAACGGGATCTGCGCGTTGCTGATCTGGCCCAGGTCCTGCCCGGCCAGCAGCAGCTTGCCGCTGGTCGGACGCTCCATGGCCAGCAGCAGCCGCAGCAGGGTGCTCTTGCCGGCGCCAGAATGACCGGTGACGAACAGGAACTCGCCACGACGCGCCCGGAAGCTCAGTTCGTGCAGGCCGACATGGCCGTTGGGATAGCGCTTGGCTACCTGTTCGAATCGGATCATGAAGGTTCACGCTCGGCGAACAGCGCCTTGACGAAAGGTTCGGCTTCGAAGGTGCGCAGGTCGTCGATACCCTCGCCCACACCGATGAAGCGGATCGGGATGTTGAACTGCTTGGCCAGGGCGAAGATCACGCCGCCCTTGGCGGTACCATCCAGCTTGGTCAGGGCCAGGCCCGTCAGCTCGACGCTCTGGTTGAAATACTTGGCCTGGCTGATGGCGTTCTGCCCGGTACCGGCATCGAGCACCAGCAGCACCTCGTGCGGCGCCTCGACATCAAGCTTGCCCATGACCCGACGGACCTTCTTCAGCTCTTCCATCAGGTTGTCCTTGGTGTGCAGGCGGCCGGCAGTGTCGGCGATCAGCACATCGACATTACGGGCCTTGGCGGCCTGCACCGCGTCGAAGATCACCGAAGCCGAGTCGGCGCCGGTGTGCTGGGCGATCACCGGGATCTGGTTGCGCTCGCCCCACACCTGCAACTGCTCCACCGCGGCGGCGCGGAAGGTGTCGCCGGCCGCGAGCATGACTTTCTTGCCCTCGAGTTGCAGCTTCTTCGCCAGTTTGCCGATGGTGGTGGTTTTGCCGGCGCCGTTCACACCGACCACCAGGATCACGTAGGGCTTGTTCTGCGCCTCGATCTTCAGCGGCTGCTCGACCGGGCGCAGCAGCGCGGCCAGCTCTTCCTGCAGCGACTTGTACAGCGCGTCGGCGTCGGCCAACTGCTTGCGGGCAACTTTCTGGGTCAGGTTCTGGACGATGGTAGAGGTGGCCTCGACACCGACGTCGGCGGTCAGCAGCCGGGTCTCGATTTCGTCGAGCAGGTCGTCGTCGATGACCTTCTTGCCGAGGAACAGGCTGGCCATGCCCTCGCCGATGCTGGCGCTGGTCTTCGACAGGCCCTGCTTGAGGCGGGCGAAGAAACCAGGTTTGGCCGGCTCGGGGGCCGCCACGACGACAGGCTCAGGGTCGACTGGAGCCGGCACAACGACCGGCGCGGTTTCGACAACCGGTGCTGGAGCGACAATGGCAGCGGCTACCGTTTCGACGGACGGCCGGGCAGGGATGACGGGCGGCGCCTTGGGTTCCAGGTCCTCGACCAATGCCACCGGTTCTTCAGCGACAGGCAAGACCAGGTTGCTGACCGGGGCCGCAGTTACTTCGACCTCGACCGGTTGCAGCGTTGCAACCACCGGCTCTGGAGCGAGCTCCGACTGCGGTGCAGCAACCACCGGCTCTGGCACGGGCTCCGGCTGCGGCGCTACAACCACCGGCTCTGGCACGGGCTCCGGCTGCGGCGCTACAACCACCGGCTCTGGCACAGGCTCCGGCTGCGGCGCTACAACCACCGGCTCTGGCACGGGCTCCAGCTGCGGGGTGGCAACCACCGGTTCAGGAACAGGTGCCTGCGACGGCTCGGCAACCGGTGCGGTCTGCTCGACGGGAGCTTGCGGTGCAGGGGCTTGCGGCTGTTCGGCGGCAGGTTGTTCCGGCTTCTTGCGGAACCAGCTGAACAGGCCTTTCTTCTCGCCAGCCGCGGCCGGCGCTTTTTTGTCGTCGTTGGAACCAAACATGGAAGACGGCTATCTCAGGGTAGCGATGGGCCAGCAGCGGCGCATCGGGAATTCTTAACTCACGCAGAACAGACTACTGTGAAGCCAGCGGGTTCATGCGCAACGTTTTGTCGTAAGGGCCTGCAGGCCAGAACGGCGACAGGCATGGTCGCCAGGCAACCGGATCAGTATCCTAGCACCTCCTGGCCCGCCGACGCTAAACCCAAGCGGGCCGCCGAACAGGTTGAACACCGTATGAATGCTCTAGCCCGCCGCGCCGCTGGCCTGTTGCTCGGCACGCTGTGCCTGCCGCTGGCGGCTTTCGCCGCCGATGTGCAACCCACCCACGAATTCATCCTCGACAACGGCCTGAAAGTGGTCGTGCGCGAGGACCACCGGGCGCCGGTGGTGGTTTCGCAGATCTGGTACAAGGTCGGTTCCAGCTACGAGACGCCGGGCCAGACCGGCCTGTCCCATGCCCTGGAACACATGATGTTCAAGGGCAGCGCCAAGATCGGCCCCGGCGAGGCCTCGCGCATCCTGCGCGATCTCGGCGCCGAGGAAAACGCCTTCACCAGCGACGACTACACCGCCTACTACCAGGTGCTGGCCCGCGATCGCCTGCCGGTGGCCCTGGAGCTCGAAGCCGACCGCTTGGCCAGCCTGCGCCTGCCAGCCGACGAATTCAGCCGCGAGATCGAGGTGATCAAGGAAGAGCGCCGCCTGCGCACCGACGACCAGCCCAATGCCAAGGCCTTCGAGCTGTTCCGCGCCATGGCCTACCCGGCCAGCGGCTACCACACGCCGACCATCGGCTGGATGGCCGACCTCGAGCGCATGAAGGTCGAGGAACTGCGTCACTGGTACGAGTCCTGGTACGCCCCGAACAACGCCACCCTGGTGGTGGTCGGCGACGTCAAGCCGGACGAGGTCAGGGCCTTGGCGCAGAAGTACTTCGGCCCCATCCCCAAACGCGCCGTGCCGCCGAGCAAACTGCCGCTGGAACTGGCCGAGCCGGGCCAGCGCCTGCTCACCCTGCACCTGCGCACGCAATTGCCCAGCCTGATCTACGGCTTCAATGTCCCGGCCCTGGCCACCGCCAAGGACCCGCGCAGCGTCAACGCCCTGCGGCTGATCTCGGCCCTGCTCGACGGCGGCTATAGCGCCCGCATGCCGGCACGCCTGGAGCGCGGCCAGGAATTGGTGGCCGGTGCCTCCTCCAGCTACAACGCCTTCACCCGCGGCGACAGCCTGTTCATGATCTCGGCCACGCCCAACGTGCAGAAACACAAGACCCTGGCCGAAGTAGAGAAAGGCATCTGGCAGTTGCTCGACGAGCTCAAGACCACGCCACCGACCGCCGAAGAGCTCGAGCGCGTACGCGCCCAGGTGATCGCCGGCCTGGTCTACGACCGCGACTCGATCAGCAGCCAGGCCACCACCATCGGGCAACTGGAAACGGTCGGCCTGTCCTGGAAGCTGATCGACAGCGAACTCGACGACCTCAAGCGCGTGACCCCGGAGGACATCCAGGCCGCCGCCCGCACCTATTTCACCCGCGAACGCCTGAGCGTTGCCCATGTACTGCCCGAGGAGTCCGCTCATGAGTGATCGCAGCGCACCCCGTTACACCCTGTTCGGCCTGGCGATCATCGTGCTGGTGGTGGCCATCGCCGCGCTGCTGGCGCGCCCTGCCCAGTCCGACAGCCAAAGCCAGGCCGACGCCGCGGCCCGCCCGGCCAACACCCTGCAATCGCTGGCCGAACTGGACGGCAAGGCCCCCAGCCGACGCCAGTTGAACATCCAGCACTGGACCACTGCCGAAGGCGCCCGGGTGCTGTTCGTCGAGGCCCGCGAGTTGCCGATGTTCGACCTGCGCGTGACCTTCGCCGCCGGCAGCAGCCAGGACGGCGGCACCCCAGGCCTGGCCACTCTGACCAACGCCATGCTCAACGAGGGCGTGGCCGGCAAGGACGTCACCGCCATTGCCGAAGGCTTCGAAGGCCTGGGCGCCGACTTCGGCAACGGTTCCTACCGCGACATGGCCGTGGCCTCGCTGCGCAGCCTCAGCGCCACGGAAAAACGCGAGCAGGCGTTGAAACTGTTCACCGAGGTGGTGGGCCAGCCGACCTTCCCCGAGGACGCCCTCAAGCGCATCAAGAACCAGTTGCTGGCGGGCTTCGAGTACGAGAAGCAGAACCCGGGCAAGATTGCCGGTAAGACGCTGTTCGCCAATCTCTATGGCCAGCACCCCTATGCCAGCCCCAGCGACGGTACCGCCGAGTCCATTCCAGGCATCACCCTGGCCCAGCTGCGCACTTTCCACGGCAAGGCTTACGCCGCCGGCAACGCGGTGATCGCCCTGGTCGGCGACCTCAGCCGCGGCGAAGCCGAGGCCATCGCCGCGCAGGTCTCCGCCGGCCTGCCCAAGGGCGCTGCACTGGCCAAGCCGGAGCAACCGGTCGAGCCCAAGCCGGGGATTACGCATATCGACTTCCCGTCCAAGCAGACTCACCTGATGCTGGCCGAGCTGGGCATCGACCGCAACGACCCGGACTGGCCGGCCCTGTCGCTGGGCAACCAGATCCTCGGCGGTGGCGCCTTCGGCACCCGCCTGATGAGCGAGGTTCGCGAGAAACGCGGCCTGACATACGGCGTGTACTCGGTCTTCAGCCCGATGCAGGTGCGCGGCCCGTTCATGATCAACCTGCAGACCCGCGCCGAACTCAGCGAGGGCACGCTCAAGCTGGTCCAGGATATCCTGGCCGACTACCTGAAGAGCGGCCCGACCCAGCAGGAACTGGACGATGCCAAGCGCGAGCTGGCCGGCAGCTTCCCGCTGTCCAATGCCAGCAACGCCAGCATTGTCGGCCAGCTGGGCGCGATCGGCTTCTACAACCTGCCGCTGAGCTGGCTGGAGGACTTCATGCAGCAGTCCCAGGCACTGAGCGTCGAGCAGGTCAAGGCCGCCATGAACAAGCATCTCGCGGCGGACAAGCTGGTGATCGTCACCGTCGGCCCGAAGGTGGCGCAGCAACCGCTGCCGGCCCCCACTGACAAACCCGCCGAGCAGCCGCTCGGCGTACCGGAGCACTAATGGCAAGACCCAACACTCCCGCGCGCCCGGCCCCGGGCGCCAGCAAGGGCCCCGGCCAGTTGCGCATCATCGCCGGCGAATGGCGCAGCCGTCGCCTGGCCGTGCCGGAAGGCGAAGGCCTGCGCCCGACCCCAGACCGCGTGCGCGAAACCCTGTTCAACTGGCTGGCGCCCTACATCGAGGGCGCCCTGGTGCTCGATGCCTTCACCGGCAGCGGCGCCCTGGTGCTCGAAGCGCTGTCCCGTGGCGCGAAGGATGCCGTGGCGCTGGACAGCAACCCTGCGGCCACCACCAACCTCAAGGACAACCTCGAAGTGTTGCGCTGCCCACGCGGGCAGATCCTGCAGACCGACGCCCTGCGCTACCTGCAAGGCCCGGCCAAGCAGCAATTCGATGTGGTGTTCCTCGACCCGCCGTTCCACCAGGACTTGCTGGCCAATACCTGCAACCTGCTGGAGCAGGGCCAGTGGCTGCGCGAGCAGGCGTGGATCTACACCGAAAGCGAAGCCGTGCCCTCTTCGCTGCCGATGCCGGGCAACTGGCGCCTGCACCGCGAGAAGAAGACCGGCCAGGTGCATTACGCCCTGTGGCGGCGCGCGGCTGGCGACCAATAGCACAGGCGCGAGGGCGGTGTTTCATGGCACTCTAGGCAGGCACATCACGAGCCGCTCAGCATGCCCAGCCTCACCGCCACCTTCCGCCCAGCCGCCGGCCTGTCCAACCCCCACTTGCAGACATTGTGGGGGCCACTCTGGCGCAAGCTCCCGGACCTGCCGCGCAATCGCGAGCGTCTATGGCTGGCGGACGGCGATTTTCTCGACCTCGACTGGCACGGCCCGCACCAGGCCGATGCGCCCTTGGTGCTGGTACTCCATGGCCTGACCGGGTCGTCCAATTCGCCGTATGTCAAAGGCCTGCAACTGGCCCTGAAGGCACGCAGCTGGGCCAGTGTCGCGCTGAACTGGCGCGGTTGCTCGGGCGAACCCAACCTGTTGGCGCGCAGCTACCATTCCGGGGCCAGCGAAGACCTGGCCGAAACCATCCGTCACCTGCGGGCGCAGCGGCCGCTGGCGCCGCTTTATGCCGTGGGCTATTCGCTGGGCGGCAATGTGCTGCTCAAGTACCTGGGGGAAAGCGGCGCGGCCAGCCAGCTGGAGGCAGCGGTAGCGGTGTCGGTACCGTTTCGCCTGGACCAGTGCGCCGACCGTATCGGCCTGGGTTTCTCGAAGGTCTACCAGGCGCATTTCATGCGCCAGATGCTGGCCTACGTGCAGGACAAGCAACAGCACTTCCGCGACAAGGGCCACCATGAAGGGCTGGCCACCCTCGAACGCCTGGGCTCGCTGCGCAACCTGCGCACGTTCTGGGACTTCGATGGCAAGGTGACCGCGCCCCTCAATGGCTTCAGCGATGCCCATGACTACTACCGGCGCGCCTCCAGCCGCTACTACCTGGGCGAGAACCGCACACCGACGCTGATCATCCACGCCAACGATGATCCGTTCGTGTTTGGTCACAGTCTGCCCAATGCCGGTGAGCTGGCGGCACAGACGCAGTTCGAACTGCACAGCCGGGGTGGGCATGTGGGGTTCGTCGAGGGCAGCCTGCGCAATCCGGGGTATTACCTGGAGCGGCGGATTCCGCAGTGGCTGATGGAAGGGCGATAGGCCCCCTCCAGGATCATCAGGTGAAGGAAGGCTTTGTGGGCGCGGCGCTACGCCGATCCCACATCAGGACTCACTCGCCAGTGGCTACGCCGCGCCTCGGATCATTGATCCACTCACTCCACGACCCGGCATACAACCGCCCCAGCGGATAACCCGCCAGCGACAGGGCAAACAGGTTGTGGCAAGCCGTCACGCCAGAGCCGCAATAAGCCACCAGGTCCTCCGGCGCTCGGTCGCCCAGTTTTTCGGCAAAACGCTGTTTCAGCTGGGCGGCTGGCAGGAACCGCCCATCCGCGCCAAGGTTGTCGGTGAATGCCGCGCATCGGGCGCCAGGGATATGCCCGGCCACCGGGTCGATCGGCTCGACCTCGCCACGGAAGCGCGGCATGCCGCGCGCGTCGATCAAGGTCATCGCGGGGTCGTCCAGGCGCTTGGCAAGGTGGGCGGCATCGATCAGCAGCGCCATGTCCGGCTCACCGCTGAAATTGCCTTCGCGCCGTACCGGCGGGTCGAGGCTCAGCGGCAGGTGGGCGGCGTGCCAGGCCTTCAGGCCGCCATCGAGGATGAACACCGCGTCGCGCTTGCCCAGCCAGGCCAGCAGCCACCAGGCACGGGCGGCAAAGGCGCCGGGGCCGTCGTCGTAGAGCACCACCTGGCTGTCGTTGTCCACACCCCACTCGCGAAGGCGCTCCACCAGCCGCTGTGGGTCGGGCAGCGGGTGGCGGCCTGTGCTGCCCTTGAGCACCGGCCCGCTCAGGTCGCGTTCGAGGTCGGCGAAGTGCGCCCCGGCAATATGCCCTTCGGCGTAGCTGCGTTGGCCATAGTCGACATCTTCCAAGGCAAAGCGGCAGTCGAGGATCACCAGGCCGGGCGCGTCCAGGCGTTCGGCCAGCTGTTGCGGGGTGATCAATTGCGCGAGGGGCATGACAATCTCCTGATGAATGGCTCGAAACCCCGGATCAATGCTCCAGGGCCTGGTTGAACGGGACATGGAACTCAGCGCACAGCGCCTGTACCGCGGCACGCGCGGTCGGGGTGACATACCCCAGCTCCAGCACCACCACCTGATAGACGCCGCGCTTGAACGCTTCTTCACCCAGGTGCGCGGAATGCTCGCGGGTGGTGCTGAGAAAACGCACCCAGGAAGTCAGCACGATCCAGGCGTTGATGGTCAGCGACTCCACCTGCGCGGCGTCCATGTTCAGGATGCCGGCCTCGACAAAGCCGCGGTAAATGGCCTGCCCCTGCTGCAGACAGCGCTGCGAGAAGCGCCGATAGCGGGCCGCCAGTTCCGGGTCGCTGTCGAGCAGGTGCTCGAGGTCGCGGTGCAGGAAGCGGTAGTTCCACATCGCCGCCAGCAGCGCCTTGAGGTAGAAGCGCTTGTCTTCGACGGTGGCGGTGCGGCCCTGGGGCGGGCGCAGGAAGCTGTCGACCAGCGCTTCGTACTGATTGAACAGCACGGCGATGATCGCCTGCTTGTTGGGGAAGTGGTAGTACAGGTTGCCGGGCGAGATTTCCATGTGCGCGGCAATGTGGTTGGTGCTGACGCAACGCTCGCCCTGCTGGTTGAACAGCTCCAGGCTGCTCTGCACGATGCGCTCTCGGGTCTTCATGCGCGGGGCCATGCTCAGCTCCAGTCTCCAGCGTGTAAGGATCGGGCCCATCTTACGGCTTCCAGCCCGTCGGGTGCACCGCCGATCAAGTGAAAAAGGTGCACGATGGTACCAGTTAGAGTATATGCTCTATTCACTCGTCAGCCCCGGAGCCGCCATGACCTCGCCTGCCGTACTTCCCCCCGTACAATCCGACCTCGACCTGCAAGCGACGTTCGACGCTCAACGACAGGCGTTCGCCGGCAACCCGATGCCCCCGGCCACGCAACGCCGGCAGTGGTTGAAAAGCCTGCGCGAGGCGCTGCTGGCGGACCAGGAGCACCTGATTACAGCTATCGATGCCGACTTCAGTGGCCGCAGCCGTGACGAAACCCTGCTCGCCGAACTGATGCCGTCGGTCATGGGCCTGCGCGACGCGGAGAAACAGCTGGGCCGCTGGATGCGTCCATCACGGCGCAAGGTCGGCCTGGCCTTCCACCCCGCCAGCGCCCGGGTGCAATACCAGCCACTGGGCGTGGTGGGGATCATCGTGCCGTGGAACTACCCGCTGTTTCTCGCCATCGGCCCACTGACCGGCGCCCTGGCCGCCGGCAACCGGGTGATGCTCAAGCTCAGCGAGTCGACCCCGGCCAGTGGCCAGGCCCTCAAGAACCTGCTCGAGCGCGTGTTCCCCAATGATCTGGTGAGCGTGGTGCTGGGCGAGGTGGAAGTCGGCCAGGCTTTTGCCCGCCTGCCCTTCGACCACCTGCTGTTCACCGGCGCCACCAGCGTCGGCCGCCATGTGATGCTGGCCGCCGCGCAAAACCTCACGCCAGTGACCCTTGAGCTGGGCGGCAAGTCGCCGGCTATCGTCTCGGCCGACGTGCCGTTGGACACCGCCGCCGAACGCATCGCCTTCGGCAAGACCCTCAACGCCGGCCAGACCTGCGTCGCCCCCGATTACGTGCTGGTGCCCCGCAAGCGCCTGGGCGCCTTCGCCGACGCCTACCAGCGCGCTGTGCGCCGCCTCTATCCGCGCCTGACCGGCAACCCCGACTACAGCGCGATCATCAACGAGCGCCAGCTTGGCCGCCTGAACCGGTTGCTGGACGATGCCCGCGAGCAGGGAGCCCAGGTGATCGACCTCTATCCCGACGAGCCGCGCCAGGGTCGCCGGCTGCCCCCTCACCTGCTGCTGGACGTAAACGACAGCATGCAGGTGATGCAGGACGAGATTTTCGGCCCCCTGCTACCCGTGGTGCCCTACGAGCGCCTGGGCGACGCCCTGGCCTACATCAACCAGCGACCTCGGCCCCTGGCGCTCTACTACTTTGGCTATGACCGTGGCGAGCAGGCCCGGGTACTGCGCGACACCCACTCCGGCGGTGCCTGCCTCAACGACACCCTGCTGCATGTGGCCCAGGATGACCTGCCATTTGGCGGCATCGGCCCGTCCGGTATGGGCCACTACCACGGTCACGAAGGTTTCCTGACCTTCAGCAAGGCCAAGGCCGTGCTGGCCAAGCAACGCATCAATGCCGCCAAGGTGATCTACCCGCCCTATGGCAAGGCCTTGCAACGGCTGGTCTACAAGCTGTTCATCCGCTGATGCAGCGCCGCGACCTGCTGCGCTTCGGCCTGGGCGCCAGCCTGTTTCTGGGGGCGACCAGCCTGATCGGCTGTAGCCAGCAGAGGCCGTCGGCTGGTTACCAGGCGCTGCGCGACGACGACCTGCCGCTGTTGCAGGCACTGATTCCCGTCGTGCTGGCCGGTACCCAGGCGCCCACGGCGTCTGTGCTGCAAAGCCTCGACCACAAGCTGGCGGCGCTGTCGCCCGCCATGCTCAAGCTGACCCGACAATTGTTCGACGTGCTCACCCTGTCCCTCACTCGCGGACCACTGACCGGGGTCTGGGGCGGCTGGGCCGATGCCACCGGTGCCGAGGTTGAACGCTTCCTCGAACGCTGGCGCGACAGCTCGTTGAACCTGCTGCGCCAGGGTCACGCCTCGTTGCTGCAACTGCTGCTGATGGCCTGGTACGAACGCCCCGAGGCCTGGGCGGCGTGCGGCTACCCCGGCCCACCCAAGATCTGAACACCAGACAAGAGCACCGCCAAATGCCCGCCCCCGACCCATTCCGCCTAGGCCTCGAAAGAGGCTGGATCACCCACGATGGCTCACGCCTGGAACAGGACCTGACCCTCACTGCCGACGTCGCCGTCATCGGCAGCGGCGCAGGCGGCGCCACCACCGCCGAAGGGCTCAGCGCCGCTGGCTTGAAGGTGCTGCTGATCGAGGAAGGGCCGCTGAAGACCAGCAGCGACTTCCACCTGCTCGAGCACGAAGCCTACGCCGACCTCTACCAGGAGGGCCTGGGCCGTCTGAGCAAAGACGGCGCCATTACCATTCTGCAGGGCCGGGCGGTGGGCGGCACTACCCTGGTCAATTGGACATCGAGCTTTCGCACACCGCCACAGACCCTGGAACACTGGGCTCGCGAGCATGGGGTCAAGGGCCTGGACAACGACACCCTGAAGCCGTGGTTCGAGCGCATGGAACAGCATCTGGGCATCAGCCCCTGGGCGATGCCGCCCAATGCCAACAACGACGTGTTGCGTCGCGGCTGCGAGGCGCTTGGTCACCGCTGGGCGGTGATTCCGCGCAACGTGCGCGGCTGCTGGAACCTGGGTTACTGCGGCATGGGCTGCCCGGTCAACGCCAAGCAGTCGATGCTGGTCACCAGCATCCCGGCTACCCTGGAGCACGGCGGCGAGCTGCTCTACCTGGCCCGTGCCGAGCGGTTCAATCATGACGGCCAGCGCATCGACCACTTGCAATGCCAGGCCTTGGACGCCCGGGGTATCCAGCCCACAGGCCGCCAGGTTCGCGTACGCGCCCGCCACTATGTACTTGCCGGCGGCGGTATCAACAGCCCGGCACTGCTGTTGCGCTCAGACGCGCCTGACCCGCACCAGCGCCTGGGCAAGCGCACCTTCCTGCACCTGGTCAACTTCAGCGCAGCACAGTTCGAAGCGAAGATCGACCCGTACTACGGGGCGCCGCAATCGATCTACAGCGACCAGTTCCAGTGGCAGGACGGTGTCACCGGCCCAGTGGGCTACAAACTCGAAGTACCACCGTTGCACCCGGCCCTGGCCAGCACCCTGCTCGGCGGCCATGGCCAGGACAATGCCCAGCGCATGGCCGAACTGCCCCACACCCATGTGATGCTGGCGCTGTTGCGCGACGGCTTCCACCCCGACAGCCCCGGCGGCCAGGTAGAGCTGCGCGGCGATGGCTCGCCTGTGCTGGACTACCCCGTCACCGACTATCTGCGCGACGGCCTGCGCCGGGCCTGGCACAGCATGGCGCAGATCCAGTTCGCCGCCGGTGCCCGCCATGTGATGCCGGTGCATGGCGATGCTCGCTATGTCAGCGACCCGGCACAAGCCCAGGCGCTGATCGACGGCCTGCCCCTGGAACTGCTGCGCATGCGCCTGGGCAGCGCCCACGTCATGGGCGGCTGCGCCCTGGGCGAGGATCCGCGCCAGGCCGTGTGCGACAGCCTGGGCCGGCATCACCAGCTGGAAAACCTGTCGATCCACGACGGTTCGCTGTTCCCCACCAGCATTGGCGCCAACCCGCAGCTGTCGGTGTACGCCCTGACGGCCCTGCTCAGCGATGCGCTGATCGGCCGCCTGGCACGTGGCGCATGACAGCCAATAGCCACGCTGTCTATAGTGCCATCAGCCGGCCTCACGACTTGGCCGGGCGCAATCGCTGCGCTACCATCCGACTCCCCAACGCACTCCAGCCAGGATGACGCGATGAACCGAGTGTTGTACCCGGGTACTTTCGACCCCATTACCAAAGGCCATGGAGACCTGGTCGAGCGCGCCTCGCGCCTGTTCGACCATGTGATCATCGCCGTGGCGGCCAGCCCGAAGAAAAACCCGCTGTTCCCCCTGGAACAGCGGGTCGAACTGGCCCGCGAGGTCACCAAGCACCTGCCCAATGTCGAAGTCATCGGCTTCTCCTCCCTGCTGGCGCATTTCGCCAAGGAAAAAGGCGCCAACGTATTCCTGCGCGGCCTGCGTGCCGTGTCCGACTTCGAATACGAGTTCCAACTGGCCAACATGAACCGCCAGCTCGCGCCAGACGTCGAGAGCCTGTTCCTCACGCCATCGGAGCGCTATTCGTTCATTTCCTCGACGCTGGTCCGGGAAATCGCCGCGTTGGGCGGTGATATCAGCAAGTTCGTGCACCCGGCCGTGGCCGACGCACTGACCGAGCGCTTCCGCAAGTAACCCTCGCGGTCACGATGTCGCGCCCGCGTGCACTGCGGGCGCGAATCCGGCACAATTGCGCCCATCGCTTTGAAACATGCCCGGGCCCGATGCCCAGGCCGGAGTCCCCATGTCCCTGATCATCACCGACGATTGCATCAACTGCGACGTCTGCGAACCCGAGTGCCCGAACGCCGCCATCTCGCAAGGCGAAGAGATCTACGTGATCGACCCGAACCTGTGCACCCAGTGCGTGGGCCACTACGACGAGCCACAGTGCCAGCAGGTCTGCCCGGTAGACTGCATCCCCCTGGATGAGGCCCACCCGGAAACCGAAGACGAGCTGATGGCCAAGTACCGCCGGATCACCGGCAAGGCCTGATGCCGTTCGTCGCCGCGTTACAGCGCGCAGCCCTAGGCGCCTGCCTGGCCCTGCTGGCGTGCGCCGCCCAGGCGCAAGGCCCCGGGCGTGCGGCCATCGCCAGCCCGCACAGCGAGGCGACCTCGGCGGCGCAACAGATCCTGCAACAAGGCGGCAACGCCTTCGACGCCGCCGTGGCCATCAGCGCCACGCTGGCCGTGGTCGAGCCCTATGGCTCGGGCCTGGGTGGCGGCGGCTTCTTCCTGCTGCGCGAGAGCGGCGCCACGCCACGGTATACCTTCCTCGATGCGCGCGAACGCGCCCCGGCCGCGGCCCGTGCGGACATGTACCTCAAGGACGGCAAGGTGCAGCCCGGCCTGTCGATCAACGGGCCGCTGGCCGCCGCGATCCCCGGCCTGCCCCAGGCCTTGGCCGACCTCGCCAGCACCCACGGCAAGCTACCGCTCAAGGACAGCCTGGCCCCGGCCATCCGCCTGGCCAACCAGGGCTTCGCCGTCGACCGCATCTATCGCGATCGCGCCACCATGCGCCTGAGTGCCCTGCGCGACGATGCCGAAAGCGCACGGCTGTTCCTCAGTGACCACGACGTGCCGGCCCTGGGCACGCTGATCCGCCAACCCGAACTGGCCGCCACCCTGCAAGCCATGGCCGAGCAGGGCCGCGACGGTTTCTACCGTGGCCCGATGGCCCGCCGCCTGGTCGAAGGCGTGCGCCAGGCCGGCGGTATCTGGACCCTCGACGACCTCGCCGGCTACCGTACGGCGTGGCGTGAACCGCTGCGTTATCCACTGGCCGACCAGCGTGAACTGATCAGCAGCCCGCCGCCTTCGGCCGGCGGCGTGGCCCTGGCACAAAGCCTGGCCATGCTCCAGCGCCTGCCCTGGCAGAGCGCCGAGCCCGTGCAACGCAGCCACTATGTGATCGAAGTGCTGCGCCGCGCCTACCGCGACCGCGGCCTGCTCGGCGACCCGGACTATGTGAGCAACCCGATCAACCGGCTACTGGCGCGCCAGTACCTGACTGGGCTGGCCGACAGTATCGATGTGCACCAGGCCACCCCCAGCACCGCGCTGCCGCCCTCACCGGCCTGGCGAGAAGGCGACCACACCACTCATTTCGCGGTGATCGATGGTGACGGCAACGCCGTGTCCGCCACGCTGTCGGTCAACCTGCCATTTGGCGCGGCGTTCAGCGTGCCTGGGACTGGTGTGGTGCTGAACAACGAGATGGACGATTTCGCCGCCGACCCAGCCGGCAGCAACAGCTATGGCTTGGCCGGCAGCCAGGCCAATGCGGTGGCGGCGGGCAAGCGTCCCCTGTCGAGCATGAGCCCGACCTTCATCGAAAGCCCCAGCCAGTTCGCCACCTTTGGCACTCCGGGCGGCAGCCGCATACCCAGCATGGTGCTGCTGTCGGTGCTGGGGTTCCTGGAGGGCCGGCCGGTGGCCGAGTGGCCGGCGACACCGCGCTATCACCATCAGTACCTGCCGGATGTGGTGGAACATGAGCCGGGCACGTTCAGTGCGCGGCAGAAGGCCGAGCTTGAAGGGCGCGGGTATCGGTTGAAGGATGTCGGGCGTCAGTACGGCAATCAGCAGGTGCTTTATTGGGACAAGGCTGGCGGGACTGTGGAGGCGGCCAGTGATCCGCGGGGCGTGGGGCGGGCGGCGATCGTCGACTGATCCGCTCTCGCCTGTACCGGCCCTATCGCCGGCAAGCCGGCTCCCACAGGGGCCAAGCATGCTTTCAACTTGTGGGAGCCGGCTTGCCGGCGATAGGCCGCAACGCGGCCTCGGAACTCAACGCTGGCATTTCGGGCAGAACACACTCGCCCGCTGGCCCAGCTTCACTTCGCGCAGCTCGGTGCCGCACAGTTTGCACGGCTGCCCACGACGCCCATACACGAACAGCTCCTGCTGGAAGTAGCCCGGCTGGCCATCGCCACCGATGAAGTCCCGCAAGGTGGTCCCGCCCTGTTCGATGGCCGCCGCCAATACTCGCTTGATCTCGATCGCCAGCTTCAGATAGCGCGCCCGTGAAATCCCGCCTGCTTCGCGGCGCGGGTCGATCCCGGCGGCGAACAAGGCCTCGGTGGCGTAGATGTTGCCCACGCCGACCACCACCGCGTTGTCCATGATGAACGGCTTGACCGCCATCGAGCGCCCCCGGGACAGCTGGAACAGGCGCTCACCGTCGAACAGGTCGGTCAGCGGCTCAGGTCCCAGGCGGATCAGCAGCTCATGATTGAGTGGATCGAGGCTCCACAGCATCGCCCCGAAGCGGCGCGGGTCGGTGTAGCGCAGCATCAGCCCCGACTCGAGCTCGATGTCCACATGTTCGTGCCTTGCCGCCGGCAAACCCAGCTCGACCAGGCGCAGGTTGCCCGACATGCCCAGGTGGCTGATCAGGGTACCGACCTCGGCGTTGATCAGCAGGTACTTGGCACGGCGCTCGACACTGACGATGCGCTGCCCCGACAGGCGCACGTCCAGGTCTTCCGGGATCGGCCAGCGCAGGCGTCGGTCACGCACCACCACGCGGCTGACCCGCTGGCCTTGCAAATGAGGCGCGATGCCGCGCCGCGTGGTCTCGACCTCTGGCAGTTCCGGCATGGCTCAGTGCCCGCCCAGTTCGCGGATATTCTGCTTGAGCTGCTCGAAGTCGTATTCGGTCAGGCCGATGTAGTCCAGCACCAGCGGGCCAACCACGTCCCACTCGTGGTCCACGGCCTGGTTGCCCAGCACGCGGTAGGAGGCACAGATGTGCTCGGACATCTTCAGCACCGCCAGCAGGTTCTTCAGTTGGGTCTGGGTATTGCGCGAGGACTCGTCGCGGAACACCGCCAGGGCGTTGTGGTGGTTGGCGATGGCCGCGCTGATGTGTTCCGGCAGGCGCCAGGACTTGGCAGTGAAGTAGCCGACTACCGAATGGTTGGTGTTGAACACGCGGTTCTCGGTGTCCACCACGCGGATCTCGTCATTGGCCTTGGCGTAGGACTCTTCCAGCACCTCCATGTAGTTGGGGAAGCGCTTGTGCATCAACGGCACGCCGCAATCGTGGAACAGGCCCAGGGTGTAGGCCTCGTCCACGGCCTGGATGCCGGTGCGCTTGGCCAGGGTGAGGCAGGTCATGGCCACGTCCTGGGCGGTGTCCCAGAAACGGTTGAGGGTGACGATGGTCTCGTCGCTCATCTCGCCTTTGATCGACTGGGCATTGATCAGGTTGATGATCGAGCGGCTGCCCAGCAGGTTTACCGCGCGCTGGATCGAGCCGATCTTGTTCGCCAGGCCGAACTGCGCCGAATTGACCAGCTTGAGCAAGGCGCCGGACAGGCCCGGGTCCTGCGCGATCAGCTTGGCGATGGTCTCCAGGTCCGGGTCGGGCATGTACTGCTCGAACTGCAGGTCGACCATGATCTGCGGCTGTGGCGGGATGGTGATGCCCTGCAGGGCTTGCTGGATCTGTTCGGCGGTGAGTTCCTGGGACATACGTGCATTCTCGCTGGGGAAGGGGGATTCTAACCCTGTACGCCGGCAGGGCAACTAGCAGTGGATCGTTGGATCCCAGAATTTCTTTAGCCGTGGGCGCAGACCACTTGGTCGCACCCACCAGCGAATCTGGGGCCAACACGGTATAATCCCGCTCTTTTTTCCCGGAGCGACGTCATGTCCCTGCCCAGCCTTCGCCTCAAAGCCAATGCCGACCGCCGCCTGCGCGCCGGCCACCTGTGGGTCTACAGCAATGAAGTCGATGTTGCCGCGACCCCGCTGCAAGGCCTGAAGGCCGGCCAGCAGGCCATTCTCGAAGCTGCCAACGGCAAGCCGCTGGGGGTTGTGGCCATGAGCCCGAACAACCTGATCTGCGCCCGCCTGCTGTCGCGCGATGCCAAGCTGCCGCTGGACAAGTCGCTGCTGGTACACCGCCTGAACGTGGCCCTGTCGCTGCGCGAGCGCCTGTTCGACAAGCCGTGCTACCGCCTGGTGTATGGCGACTCCGACCTGCTCCCAGGCCTGGTGGTCGACCGCTTCTTCGACATCCTCGTGGTCCAGCTGGCCTCGGCCACCATGGAAGCGCACAAGGATGAGGTGATCGCCGCGCTGGTGCAGGTGCTCAAGCCCAGCGGCATCCTGTTCAAGAACGACTCCGCCGCCCGCGACGCCGAAGGCCTGGAGCGTTATGTCGAGACCGTCTACGGCGAAGTGCCGGACTGGGTCGCGCTGGAAGAGAACGGCGTCAAGTTCGAAGCCCCGGTGCGTGAAGGCCAGAAGACCGGCTGGTTCTACGACCACCGCATGAACCGCGCCCGCCTGGCCCCCTACGTCAAGGGCAAGCGCGTGCTCGATCTGTTCAGCTACATCGGTGGCTGGGGCGTGCAGGCCGGCGCGTTCGGCGCCAGCGAAGTGTTCTGCGTGGACGCCTCGGGCTTCGCCCTCGACGGCGTAGAGCGCAATGCCGCGCTCAATGGCATCGGCGAAAAACTGACCTGCATCGAAGGCGACGTGTTTGAAGCCCTGCGCGAGCTGAAAGCCGCCGAAGAGCGCTTCGACGTGATCATCGCCGACCCACCCGCCTTCATCAAACGCAAGAAAGACCTGAAGAACGGCGAGGCCGCCTACCGTCGTCTCAACGAACAGGCCATGCGCATGCTGACCAAGGACGGCATCCTGGTCAGCGCCTCGTGCTCGATGCACCTGCCCGAGGACGACCTGCACAACATCCTGCTGACCAGCGCCCGTCACCTGGACCGCAACCTGCAACTGCTCGAGCGCGGCGGCCAGGGCCCGGACCACCCGGTGCACCCGGCCATCGCCGAGACCCGCTACATCAAGAGCATCACCTGCCGCTTGCTGCCCAACAGCTAAGCCGCACCGGCTTCCACAGGTTTAGCGCTACGCGGCACCTGTGGAAGCCGGCTTGCCGAGGCTCGACCCGGTCCAGGCGTCATGACGGCACCGCCAGCCGCCGATCCTCCCTGGGACAACGCTCGAACCGTGCCCGATAACAGCGGGTGAAGTACGATGCCGATTCGAACCCACATGCGACACCCACCTCCAGTACGCTCATGTCGGTCTGGCGCAGCAGTTGCCGTGCCTTGTCCAGCCTCAGCCGCAGATAGAAGCCACTGGGCGTGTCGTCCAGGTGCAGGCGAAACAGCCTCTCCAGCTGCCGCCGGGTCACCTGCACGCCATCAGCCAGCACCTGGGTGTTGAGTGGCAGCTCGGTATTGCGCTCCATCTCGCCGATCACCTTCACCAGCTTCTTGTTGCGCAGCCCATAGCGCGTGGCAATCTCCATGCGCTGGTGATCCTGACGCGGGCGGATGCGCCCGAGCACGAACTGCTCGGACACCTGCACCGCCAGTTCGCTGCCGTGGGCCTGGGCGATCAGGTCGAGCATCAGGTCGATGGAGGCCGTGCCTCCGGCGCAGGTGATGCGTCGGCGGTCGATCTCGAACAGCTCCTGGGTCGCCTGCAGGCGTGGATAACGTTCCTTGAACGCCTCCAGTGCTTCCCAATGCAGGGTGGCCCGGTGACCATCGAGCAGGCCGGCCTCGGCCAGTACCATGGCGCCCGTGTCGATCCCGCCCAGCACCACGCCCTCGTGGTCGAGACGACGCAGCATGTGCTGCAACTTCAACCCATAGCACGCCAGTGGCTCGAAACCGGCCACCAGCAACAGCAGGCGCCCGTGTTCACCCTCCCCCAGCGCACCGTCGGCATTCACCGACATGCCATTGCTGGCCTGCACCGCACCACCGTCCAGGCTCAGCACACGCCAACGGTACAGCGGGCCGCGGAAGCGATTGGCCACGCGCAGCGGCTCGATGGCACTGATGAAGCCCATGGCGGAGAAGCCTGGCAGCAACAGGAAGTCTATGGTTTGCAGCATCGCGTGCTCCGCGGTAAAGGTGGTCGCCTCCGTGCAAGTGTTGGTCGCCAGGGTGCGATTTTCCACCCTGCTGCCAGCGTAGCGTGTTCTCACGGCCCGCAGAGGCCGGATCCGATAACAATACGCACTGCCGATGGAGAGCCACCATGCATCGCTTTATCCGCCGCAGCCTGTTGTCCCTCGCGCTCAGCACTACCGTAGCCACGCCGCTTTTCGCCGCCGAACCCGCCGCCTGCAAGGATGTGCGCCTGGGCGTGGTCAACTGGACCGATGTGATCGCCACCAGCGCCATGGCCCAGGTGCTGCTCGACGGCCTGGGTTACCAGACCAAGCAGACCAGCGCCTCGCAGCAGATCATCTTCGCCGGCATCCGCGACAAACGCCTGGACATGTTCCTCGGGTACTGGAACCCGATCATGACCCAGACCATCACCCCGTTCGTCCAGGCCGGCCAGGTGAAGGTGCTCGACAAGCCCAGTCTGGAAGACGCCCGCGCCACCCTCGCCGTGCCGAAATACCTGGCCGACAAGGGCCTGAAGACGTTCGCCGACATCCACAAGTTCCACAAGGAGCTGGGCGGCAAGCTCTACGGCATCGAGCCCGGTTCCGGCGCCAATACCCAGATCAAGGCGATGATCAGCAAGAACCAGTTCGACCTCGGCAAGTTCCAGCTGGTCGAGTCCAGCGAGGCCGGCATGCTCGCCGCCGTCGACCGCGCCGTGCGGCGCAAGGAGGCGGTGGTGTTCTTCGGCTGGGCGCCGCACCCGATGAACGTGAACATCGACATGGTCTACCTCGGCGACAGCCAGGACGCCCTCGGCCCGGACGAGGGCCGCGCCACGGTGTGGACGGTGACCGCGCCGGACTATGCCCAGCGCTGCCCCAACGCCCATCGCCTGCTGACCAACCTCAGCTTCAGCGCCGAGGACGAGAGCCGGATGATGCAGCCGCTGCTCGATCACAAGGACGCGCTGGAATCCGCGCGACAGTGGCTCAAGGACCACCCCGAGGACAAGGCCCGCTGGCTTGACGGGGTAACCACCTTCGACGGCAAACCGGCCGCGGAAAACCTCAAGCTCACCGCCAACTGACACGGCCTCATCGCAGGCAAGCCTGCTCCCACGGACGTCCACACCACCAGGGTTCATCGGCAACCCTGTGGGAGCCGGCTTGCCGGCGATAGGGCCAGCAAAGACACCCCAAGGAACTGATCAATGAACCACGACGTCATCATCACCTGCGCCCTCACCGGTGCCGGCGACACGGTCGCCAAGAGCCATCTGGTCCCGGTCACGCCGAAACAGATCGCCGAGTCCGCCGTCGAGGCCGCCAAGGCCGGCGCCACGGTGGTCCACTGCCACGTTCGCGATCCACAAACTGGCCGCTTCAGCCGCGATGTCAACCTCTACCGCGAGGTGATGGAACGCATTCGCGAGGCCGACGTGGACATCATCGTCAACCTCACCGCAGGCATGGGCGGCGACCTGGAGATCGGCCCAGGCGAATCACCCATGGAATTCGGCCCGGGCACCGACCTGATCGGCCCGCTGGAGCGCCTGGCCCATGTCGAAGCGCTGCTGCCGGAGATCTGCACCCTGGACTGCGGCACCCTCAACTTCGGCGATGGCAACGCCATCTATGTCTCCACTCCGGCGCAGCTGCGTGCCGGCGCCAAGCGCATCACCGAGCTGGGCGTGAAGGCCGAGCTGGAGATCTTCGACACCGGTCACCTGTGGTTCGCCAAACAGATGATCAAGGAAGGCCTGCTGCAAGACCCGCTGTTCCAGCTGTGCCTGGGCATCCCGTGGGGCGCCCCGGCCGACACCACCACCATGAAGGCCATGGTCGACAACCTGCCTGCCAACGTCACCTGGGCCGGTTTCGGCATCGGCCGCATGCAGATGCCGATGGCTGCCCAGGCAGTCCTGCTTGGCGGCAACGTGCGGGTCGGGCTGGAAGACAACCTGTACCTGGACCGTGGCGTGCTGGCCAGCAACGGCCAGCTGGTCGAGCGGGCCGCCGAGATCATCACCCGCATGGGTGGCCGTGTGCTTACCCCGGCCGAAGGCCGGGAAAAGATGAACCTCAAGCGTCGCTAATATCCCCGCAGGAGCCAGATATGCCTTTCATCACCGACATCAAGACTTTCGCCGCACTGGGTAGCGGCGTGATCGGCAGCGGCTGGGTCGCCCGTGCCCTGGCCCATGGCCTCGACGTGGTCGCCTGGGACCCAGCGTCCGGTGCCGAGGCCGCGCTGCGCAAGCGCATCGCCAACGCCTGGCCGGCGCTGCAAAAACAAGGCTTGGCACCCGGCGCATCGCAGGATCGCCTGAGGTTCGTGGCCACTATCGAGGAATGCGTGCGCGACGCCGATTTCATTCAGGAGAGCGCCCCCGAACGCCTGGACCTCAAGCTCGACCTGCATGCGAAGATCAGCGCCGCCGCCAAGCCCGACGCAATCATCGGCTCCAGCACCTCGGGGCTGCTGCCCAGCGAGTTCTACGAGTCAGCGACTCACCCCGAACGCTGCGTGGTGGGGCACCCGTTCAACCCGGTCTACCTGCTGCCACTGGTGGAAATCGTCGGCGGTCGCAAGACCAGCCCTGAAGCCGTCGAAGCTGCGAAAAGCATCTACACCAGCCTGGGCATGCGCCCGCTGCATGTGCGCAAGGAGGTCCCCGGTTTTATCGCTGATCGACTGCTCGAAGCGCTATGGCGCGAAGCCCTGCACCTGGTCAACGACGGTGTCGCCAGCACCGGCGAGATCGACGATGCGATCCGCTTTGGCGCTGGGCTGCGCTGGTCGTTCATGGGTACGTTCCTCACCTACACCCTGGCTGGAGGCGATGCCGGCATGCGCCACTTCATGGCCCAGTTCGGCCCGGCATTGAAGCTACCCTGGACCTACCTGCCAGCGCCGGAACTGACGGACAAGCTGATTGACGACGTGGTTGAAGGCACCTCGGAGCAATTGGGCGAACGCAGCATCGCTGCGCTGGAGCGTTATCGTGACGACACCCTGCTGGCGGTGCTGGAAGCGGTGAAAACCAGCAAGGCCAAGCACGGCATGGCCTTCAGCGACTGAGGAGAAAACGATGCCCGCCCTGATCACCTACCGCACCCGAGTGTTGCCCGAGTGGGTCGACTACAACGGCCACCTGCGCGATGCCTATTACCTGCTGATTTTCAGCTATGCCACCGATGCACTGATGGAGCGTATCGGCCTGGACGCCGATGCTCGCGGCCAGAGCGGACATTCGCTATTCACCCTGGAGGCACACATCAACTACCTGCATGAGGTGAAACTGGATACCGAGGTATGGGTGCAGACGCGGATCATCGGCTTCGACAGGAAGCGCCTGCACCTGTACCACAGCCTGCACCGGCAGGGGTCTGACGAGGCGTTGGCGGCCAGTGAGCAGATGTTGCTGCATGTGGACCTGTCGGGGCCGAAGTCGGCGCCGTTTGATGATGACTGCAAGGACAAACTGAAAAAATGGGTGGCAACTCAGAATTCCGAACTTCCCCCTGATTTTGTCGGCCGGTCCATCTCACTTGCCCGACGTTGAACACCCGCTCGCAAAAAGGCCCTCCCTTACTGGCGAGGGCCATGTCACATATGTAGATCACTGCAAATAGTCGACTGAGTACAGTGCCCCAACGACTTTGATATCTTATAAGCAATCGGACTCACCCGCGGTTTTACCGGCTCGCCAGCATAAAGCCCTGCCGAATAAATAATGGTCATGCAGACACGCCCAATCTTCGTAAGTAATTTCATCACAGCATTCTCCTGCAGCGCTGAAAATTTTATTACGCCCTACCTGTTGAATCTTAGAAATAAGCCATCAAGGATAAAAATTTTCAACATCCGACCGCTGCTCATTCAGTCGACGCACCACGTCATGGCGCTCTGCCGTGCCTAATGGTCTACCCTGCCACTGTTTTAGCGGACTCGAGTAGTAGTTGAGCCTCGTGCAGCCCCGGCAGTCTTCATAGTCCGTCATTATGGTTCTGGCATTGCCGCCAGGGAGTAGATAGCCGTGCTGATAGGGCGGGTCAAAACTATCCGGATCGCCTGGTTCCCAGTAATGCTCACCACCGATGTTGTGACCCATAACATGCCCCATGTCCAGGTAATCACCCAATACGTTCCAGGTGCTGAAGCCAGTCTCTTTACGTCTCGCTATGTAATACCTGCCGAACACCGTTTGGTCGATAATGGCGGTGAGCACCAAATCGGCGCGTAAGCTATCACGAGCAGCCTGCATCTGAGTGTACACATCGCTGCCTTCCTTACGGATCAGGTCCAAGACCGCATTGGGTGTCAGGCCTTTTTCGCTGGCGATACTTTCAACATACCCGGCAAATTCATACTTTATTTCAACACCACTGTCCTGCAACTGGCGATTTGCAAAAATCAGATGATCTTCCATGATATCTGACAGGCTGGGATAGTCTGCGGGCCTGCGGGAAAAACCCGCACGGGCTTCGACAGTACTCATCATCATTACCCGGATAGTACTAACTGCCGTCGATCGCGCGCTCTGCTGCCGTACAAAAGGATGGGCGGAGGGGCTCGGATCAGGGTCTTCTACTCGAATACAAGTCTGGGCCTGCACGGATTTCGAAGCGTCCACTCTTATCAATACCTGCTGCCCTGCCCCCACATAATCGAGCCGGTAAAGTTGTCCGTCTACACGTATCTCTCCAAATATTTTATCGCCATAGCGAACCAGCGACACCCAGCTTGATGGATCGACGTCCACTTCCGCAGATGACGAGAAGCGTTGTTTACGATCAGACGGCCTGTCGCCATACCAATAGGACTTACCCGGTTTGTCATCACCGAACCAGCGAAGCTGATAGTGCACCTGATTTTCACCCGGCAGTAGCACCGAAATCATTCGAGTTCCATGCCCGACAATTTCCGGGAAAACGGTCACCAAACGAATCTCCTGATTCGCAGGGTCATCAAGCAAGTCGTTTAGATAAGCTGCAAGGTTTCTTTTGCGCTGCATGTCAAGCCAGCCTTGACGGTCCATTGTGGGCCCAAGCTCGAAAAGCGCTGGCGCCGCACGCGCCGTCGGCACCGATGTCTGCTGGGCCAAGGAACAAGCTGAAAGAAGGGAAATAGCTAACGCCGTTGTTAACATCATTCTTAATAGCGAGGCCATGCCGCTGCTCCTGTTCGAATGACCTCATTAGAGATGCAGGCACGGCGGCCGACAACTAGCAGAACTAATAGGTCGTCCAAAAAACAACCCCGGAAAGCCGTGAGCATACCGGGGTCAAGAGTGAGCAACATCCACTGTGCATGCAGTGAGGGTGACCAAACCCTCGGTGCCGTGAATGACTTCAGTGTGCGGCCTTCCTTCCTCGGCGATTTAGCCGTAAACGACCTGTTCTTAGCCAAAGCGGCCATCGCGACAATCCGCCCTTGCCGTGCTGGTGCGTCGGACACAGAATCGATGGCAAACAACAGCAGCGAAGGACATTAGTCATGATGCATGCGGACTTGATCGACCAGGACGACCTACTGGGCCAACTGCGCTCGCGGGGTTTCGACATTCCGGCCGGCGCCAGCGCCGAGCAGGCCTGCGAGGTGGTGATACGCGGGCTGACCGAGCCCAATGCGCGGGCACTGAAGGGCATGGTCGAGCAGTTGTACACCGGCAGCGCGACCATCCTTCCGGCCGTGCGTCAGGCTATCGACAAGCAGTTGCTGCCGGCGTTGGCGCAGTTCAACAAGCGCGCCTGAAGCTTTGACTGGCCATCGTAATTGAATGGGCTCACCCCACCGCGGCATCACAGTACCACGGTGGCGTTCCAAGACCGCCAGCGGCAGCGAGGTCGAGACCCTGTGCAAGCCGAGCAATGCTCAATCGGCCGGTTCCCGACAAATAAGCGTTATTGCAACAGGTCAACACTGTACAACTTGGTTGCTAATACATCACCTTTACTTGTTACTTCTGCCCTAGGCACGGTCTTGCTATTCAGGTCCGGAATAGAAAGTGTATAGACGCCATGGTCGTGTCGAACGCCCTCATAGCACCGGTTGGCCTCGTCCTTCACTGCTCGAAAACAGGCCTTTCCATTTTTCGGAAGGCCGATTATTTTTGCAGAGTGGGCACGCTCACCGCTTTCTCCACAGGCCCGAACGGAGGCGCCGCGCCTGACTTCAAGCGTACACAGTTTATTTCCTTGCAAATTCGGGAGAGAATACAAATCAACGAACATTGCCCCAGATTCATAGGTCAATTCGACTTCCGGGTAGGGAGAAGGCTGATACTGATAAAAAGCCACGCTAGATCTTTCATCCTGTTCAATGAGATAGAGAAGACCCGTAGCACCATAACCGTCCCCAGTCAGGTCAAATATCACGCAAAACAGGCTTTCTCCTGTAGGTTTTTTTCCACACACGCGACCGAAACTAGAGGCCCGATCATCAGTGCCAGCAAAGAGCTCCAGCCACTGAGCAGGGTTACCAGACCATGTGCAAGGTTTCGCTTCACCGAGTTCCCAGTATTTGACTTTGCAAAGCTCCTTCTGATCACCGTCAAACAGTCTAAATTGCATAATGAAGTCATACTCGCCTTTGACACCGGGCTGTGCGCCCCATAAAGCGGATGACGCCATGCACAAGATAGCCCCGACCATCGCCATGATTTTATTGGACTTCATAGTCACCTCTCTTCACTCTGCGCTCGACAAAGCAAAGCGCAATCTGACTTACCCAGACAAATTGATCGGTCCAAAGAGCCTCAGCGCATTCTCGAGCACATGCTTGGCTAGCTGAAAGGGAGCCCCCTGAACGTGAAATGCCTCGACAAAATCGCGAAAAGCTACGCCAACATGGTCTCACTGGCACGTACCATGCAGTGTTTGCAACATCTCTCTCATACAGAGCCTAGAACTTCACCTTCTGCAGTTTACCTCTGACATCCCCTTTCGTCTCAAGCTTCACCCCCTCGCCACGGGCGGGCCCGCCCAGCTCCGGCACCTCAAATTCCGATCTAGTAGTACTGTAGCAAGCACTATCAGAACTAGCCGCCCCTTCAAAACATAACTTTCTAGCTCCAGGTCTTTCGGAGATCCACACGCGAAGATCCGTCTTTGAAAAATCTGTCCCAGGGCACATTGCCCTGACATCAACCTCGCCTCCTTCGTTAACAGCGAAGTTGCAAAGAGGCGAACTACCTACCCGCGGATATATACTTACCGTGGCGGCCCTTACAGCCGAGTAAGTCACATAAGCGACCTTGTCATACAAACCCGCATTATACGACGAGACCCTATAAGGCTGGAGATTAACTTGGTTTAGTGGATACAGCGTAAGAAGCTCCCTACTCTGGAATTCCTTACCATTGCGCGAACCTGTTATGCACAGTGCGTTTTCATTTGATTCAGTCGTCAAGCAGAGTGTCATAGTGCTATTAGGAAGCTGTGTAAGCATCAATGATCGGATCTCTTTATTTTTTGCGGCATCACACATCTCTACTTTATAAGCCTGTTGCGCAGTAACAGTACATCTTTCACCTTGCATATAGTTAGACCTATATGCTGTCACCGCTACTGTGTTGTACGCTTCTTTATCGGCTAACGGCTCCGACGCAGCCGCCGCCTCTATCATGAAGTTACCCAGCGCAAGAATTGAGGCAATGCAATAATATCTTCCTTTCATATTTCTTCACCTCGCTCAAATACAATACAAAAAATTCAGACTACCGGACTAGGAGTGTTACTCGGACACTCGCCACAGACATTATTCGCCCGCAAATAGATATCAACAACTAGTAGAAATATCAGGTGTAGCTCATAAAAAAGCCTGGTCGCAATGAGCGACCAGGCTGAAGAGTAATCAACTACGCTATTGAAAGCGCTTGGTTGCAGCTATCCCGCATCGAAAACGCGGGGTTCAGAGCCTCACACTGGCAAAGGTCGACTCATTGCGCGCCTGGCTCAGCGCCGCCATCGGCCCGCTATGCGGCGACAGCGCCATGGCCTGCGGGATCGGCATCATCGCCACTTGCTGGGTTGTGTTCGAACCCACCCGCTCGTCACGCGGTGGAATGCCGAAATACTCGCGGTAGCACTTGGAGAAGTGCGGCGTGGAGACGAACCCGCACACCGATGCCACCTCGATGATCGACATCGGCGTCTGCTTGAGCAGTTGCCGGGCACGGATCAGCCGCAGCTTGAGGTAGTAGCGCGACGGCGAGCAGTGCAGGTACTTCTGGAACAGGCGCTCGAGCTGGCGCCGCGACACCGCCACATAGACCGCCAGCTCGTCGAGGTCGATCGGCTCCTCGAGGTTGGCTTCCATCAGCGCGACGATTTCCTGCAACTTCGGCTGGTTGGTGCCGAGCATGTGCTTGAGCGGCACGCGCTGGTGGTCCTGCTCGTTGCGGATGCGCTCGTAGACGAACATCTCGGAGATCGCCGCCGACAGCTCGCGGCCGTGATCGCGGCTGATCAGGTGCAGCATCATGTCCAGCGGCGCGGTGCCACCGGAGCTGGTGAAGCGGTTGCGGTCGAGGGTGAACAGCCGGGTGCTCATGTTCACCCGCGGGTAGGCCTCCTGCATCGCCGCCAGGCATTCCCAGTGCACGCTGCAATCGAAGCCGTCGAGCAACCCGGCGCAGGCCAACGCCCAGCTGCCGGTACACACCGCGCCAAGGCGACGCGACTGGCGGGCCTGGGCTTGCAGCCAGGTGACGTGCTCACGGGTGACGGTGCGCTGGATGCCGACGCCACCGCAAACGATCACGGTGTCTATCGGCGGGGCACTGTGCATGGCCGCGTCGGGGGTAATCTGCAGGCCGTCGCTGGCCCACACCTGGCCACCGTCGACGGTCAGGGTGTGCCAGCGATACAGCTCGCGCCCGGACAGCTGGTTGGCCATGCGCAGCGGTTCGACCGCCGACGCCAGGGAAATGAGGGTGAAGTTGTCCAGCAGGAGAAAGCCGATGGACTGGGGTGCTGTGCGGTTCTGGGTTGGGGTCCCGGAGGTGTACGACATCATCGCGATTTCTCCTCACACAATGCAGGGTGTGCCTCAGGCGAGCACTGTTCTTGTAATGGCCCCGTTTCGTATGCAGGGGCTTTGCCAATCTCAACGCAAATGGCATGCCTGAATTTGAACGCCCATCCAATAAAACCCAAAAGCGACGTCGGCATGCGCCTTCCAGCGGCCTGGGCAATCAGCCTTGCGTCAAACGCAAACAGGCGGGCCAGCGCCTCTGCGCGTCACCCCTGAGCAAATCGGTAGCACTTGTGGGAAGCTTGCCCAGATGCGACAGACTTAAGTGTCACCGACAACGGTCCTGCTGGTAACGACAGGCGACGGCCGGTAGATGACAACCAATGCGCCAGAATGTGGCGCATCGGTCACGCGCGGGCCAGAACGGCGCATCAGCATTCGATGACGCTGACCGCCAGGCCTCCGCGGGAGGTTTCCTTGTACTTGTCGTGCATGTCGGCGCCGGTGTCGCGCATGGTGCGGATCACCTGGTCCAACGAGATGAAATGTTCGCCATCACCGCGCAGGGCCATCTGCACGGCATTGATCGCCTTTACCGCAGCGATTGCGTTGCGCTCGATGCACGGGACCTGCACCAGGCCACCAACCGGGTCGCAGGTCAGGCCGAGGTTATGTTCCAGGGCGATCTCGGCGGCGTTTTCCAACTGCGCCGGGGTGGCGCCGAGGACATCGGCCAAGCCTGCGGCGGCCATGGCGCAAGCCGAGCCGACCTCGCCCTGGCAACCAACCTCGGCGCCGGAGATCGAGGCGTTCTTCTTGCACAGGATGCCCACCGCCGCCGCGCCGAGGAAGAAGTCCACCACATTGGACTCGTCCACCGCGTCGGAGAAACGCATGTAGTAGTGCAACACCGCCGGGATGATCCCCGCCGCGCCGTTGGTAGGCGCGGTGACCATGCGCCCGCCGGCGGCGTTCTCTTCGTTGACCGCCAGGGCGAACAGGTTGACCCACTCCATGGCGCTCATGGTCGAGCCGATCACGTTGGGCTTGCCCAGCTCCTGCAGGCTGCGGTGCAGCCGGGCGGCGCGGCGACGCACATTGAGCCCGCCGGGCAGGATGCCTTCATGCTTGAGGCCGTTGTTCACACACTCCTGCATGGCTTGCCAGAGCTTGAGCAGGCCGGCGCGGATCTCGGCTTCGCTGCGCCAAACCTTTTCATTCTCCAGCATCAATTGCGACACGCGCAGGTCGTTTTGCTTGCACAGGCGCAGCAGTTCGGCGGCGCTGTCGAAGTCGTAGGGCAGCACGGTCTGGTCGGCGTCCAGCACGCCGCTGGCGGCCTGGGCGGCATCGACCACGAAGCCCCCACCCACCGAGTAATAGGTGTCGCGGTGCAACTCGCCCGCCTCGCCTTCGGCAATCAGCGTCATGGCATTGGGGTGGTACGGCAGGTTCTCGTCCAGCAGCAGCATGTCGCGGGCCCAGACGAACTCGATGGGCAGGCGACTGTCGAGCTTGAGCACGTTGGTTTCGCGCAGGTCGGCGATGCGTGGGGTGATCTGGCTGGGATCGATGGCGTCCGGCCATTCGCCCATCAGGCCCATGATCGTGGCATTGTCGGTGCCGTGGCCGACGCCGGTGGCCGACAGCGATCCATACAGCCTCACTTCGATACGCCGCACCTGCTCCAGCTCGCCGCGCTCGCGCAGCCCCTGGACGAACAGCGCGCCGGCGCGCATGGGGCCGACGGTGTGGGAGCTGGAAGGCCCGACACCGATCTTGAACAGGTCGAACACGCTGATGGCCATTGTCGAATCACCTCTTGCTGGGCTTGTCTCTGCGCGCCAGGCGCAGGGCGGAGCAACTGCTAGGCTGAAACAGTCGAGCCGCCTTGAATGCTCGCATCATCGGGCTTTTGCCCAGCCCTTCGCCGTCTGCAACCGACGTACTTTTGTCCAGCAGCGCCGCCGCTGCACGGGCCTTTCGTGCGCCGTTTTCCAGCGGCGGGACGACGCAAAAACCGAGGTATGGGGGTGGAAAAATCCAGTTGCGACATCGTCCGTACTGGATACGACCCGTCCTGTACTGGATACGACGCCACCAGTAGGCGATTGCCGAACGCTGGAGGATTATCGAAAGCGACTCGTATTGCACGGCCTCGCATCCTGCCCTCTGCAGGCCTGGTCGACCGGAGCCCTGAGAACGCCCGGCGGCCCACGCGAACCCGAAGATAAAATCACAGGAGTCCATCCATGAAAGGTTCACCCTCGCTGTTGCTGGTCGCGTTGCTGTCCGCTCCGCTGTTGGCCCAGGCCGCCGAACCCGAGCAGTGCCAGACGGTACGGTTCTCCGATGTCGGCTGGACCGACATCACGGTCACCACCGCGACCACCAGCGTCGTGCTCGAAGCCCTGGGCTACAAGACCCACACCACCATGATCTCGGTACCGGTGACCTACAAGTCGCTGGCCACCGGCAAGGACCTGGACGTGTTTCTCGGCAACTGGATGCCGACCATGGAGAACGACATCAAGCAGTACCGCGATGCCGGCACCGTCGAGACCGTGCGCGCCAACCTGGAAAATGCCAAGTACACGCTGGCCGTGCCCCAGGCCTTGTATGACAAGGGCCTGAAGGACTTCGCCGACATTCCCAAGTTCAAGCAGGAGCTCAAGGGCAAGATCTACGGCATCGAACCGGGCAACGATGGCAACCGCACCATCCAGAAGATGATCGACGACAACGCCTTCGGCCTGAAGGACGCCGGTTTCCAGATCGTGCAGTCCAGTGAGGCGGGCATGCTGGCGCAGGTCGACCGGGCGCAGAAGCGTGAAGACGCGATCGTCTTCCTCGGCTGGGAACCGCACCCGATGAACACCCGCTTCAAGATGCAGTACCTGACCGGTGGGGATGCCTACTTCGGTCCCGACTTCGGCAAGGCCACCGTGCTGACCAACACCCGCAAGGGCTATGCACAGGAGTGCAGCAACGTTGGCCAGCTGTTGAAGAACCTGTCGTTCGAGCTCAAGGATGAAAGCACCATGATGGGCTATGTCCTGGACGACAAGATGAAGCCCGAGGCGGCCGCGAAAAAATGGCTGAAGGACAACCCCGGCAAGCTCGACGCCTGGCTCGCCGGCGTGACCACCGTGGACGGCAAACCCGGCCTTGAGGCGGCCAAGGCCAAACTGACGCAATAACGCAAGACGCCATGGCAACACCGCGGGGTGGGACCGTGCCCACCCCGGACTGATTTCAATCTTTGCAGGTGGAAGCTCGCTATCATGCTTATCGATCAGAAAATACCCCTGGGGCAGTACATCGCCTCATTCGTCGAATGGTTGACCCAGAATGGCGCCAGCTACTTCGACGCCATCGCCGCAGGCCTGGAATTCATGATCCATGGGGTCACCAGCGCCCTGACCTGGTTCAACCCATTCGTGCTCATCGCCCTGTTCGCCGGCCTCGCGCACCTGATACAGCGCAAGTGGGCGCTCACCGTCTTCGTCGCCCTTTCGTTCCTGCTGATCCTCAACCTGGGCTACTGGCAGGAAACCATGGAAACCCTGGCGCAGGTTACCTTCGCCACGGTGGTCTGCGTGGTCATCGGCGTGCCGCTGGGCATCGCCGCCGCGCACAAGCCGATGTTCTACACCGCCATGCGCCCGGTGCTGGACCTGATGCAGACCGTGCCCACCTTCGTCTACCTGATCCCGACCCTGACCCTGTTTGGCCTGGGCGTGGTGCCGGGGCTGATCTCCACCGTGGTGTTCGCCATCGCAGCGCCCATCCGCCTCACTTATCTGGGCATCTGCGACGTGCCGCAGGAGCTGATGGACGCCGGCAAGGCCTTCGGTTGCTCGCGTCGCCAATTGTTGACCCGCATCGAACTGCCACACGCCATGCCGAGCATCGCTGCCGGGGTGACGCAATGCATCATGCTGTCGCTGTCGATGGTGGTGATTGCCGCCCTGGTCGGCGCCGACGGCCTGGGCAAACCCGTGGTCAACGCACTGAACACCGCCGATATCTCCCTGGGCTTCGAAGCGGGCCTGGCCATCGTGCTGCTGGCGATCATGCTCGACCGTATCTGCAAGCAACCGGAGCTGCCGGTAAGGGGTGAGGCATGAGCATCATTCGTTTCGAAGACGTCGACGTCATTTTCTCCAGCAAGCCGCGCGAGGCGCTGGCCCTGCTCGACCAAGGCCAGACCCGCGAGCAGATTCTCAAGCAGACGGGCCTGGTGGTCGGCGTCGAAAAGGCCAACCTGGACATCAACAAGGGCGAGATATGCGTGCTCATGGGCCTGTCCGGCTCGGGCAAATCCAGCCTGCTGCGCTGCATCAACGGCCTCAACACCGTGAGCCGCGGCAAGCTGTTCGTCGAGCACGAAGGCAAGCACATCGATATCGCCCACTGCACCCCGGCAGAGCTGAAGATGATGCGCACCAAGCGCATCGCCATGGTGTTCCAGAAGTTTGCCCTGATGCCCTGGCTGACGGTGCGCGAGAACATCAGCTTCGGCCTGGAGATGCAGGGCCGGCCGGAGAAGGAACGGCGCAAGCTGGTGGATGAAAAGCTCGAACTGGTGGGCCTGACCCAGTGGCGCAACAAGAAACCGGACGAACTCTCCGGTGGCATGCAGCAGCGCGTGGGGCTGGCCCGGGCGCTGGCGATGGACGCCGATATCCTGCTGATGGACGAGCCGTTCTCGGCCCTCGATCCGCTGATCCGCCAGGGCCTGCAGGACGAACTGCTGGCCCTGCAGAGCAAACTCAGCAAGACCATCGTGTTCGTCAGTCATGACCTGGACGAGGCGCTGAAACTGGGCAGCCGCATCGCCATCATGAAGGACGGGCGCATCATCCAGTACAGCAAGCCGGAAGAGATCGTGCTCAACCCGGCCGACGAATACGTGCGCACCTTCGTCGCCCACACCAACCCGCTCAACGTGCTGTGTGGCCGCAGCCTGATGCGCAGCCTGGACAATTGCCGGCGAGTCAACGGTTCGGTGTGCCTGGACCCGGGCATCGACTCATGGCTGGACCTTGGCGAAGGCGGTTCGCTCAAGCGCGCACGCCAGGGCCAGAATGGCCTGGACATGCAGAACTGGGCGCCGGGGCAGGACGTCGGCTTGCTGGAGCGCAGGCCAACCGTGGTACACGCCGATATCGGCATGCGCGAAGCGCTGCAGATTCGTTACCAGACCGGCAACAAGCTGGTGCTGCAGGATAACGACAAGGTGGTGGGGATACTCGGGGATACCGAGTTGTATCACGCGTTGCTCGGCAAGAATCACGGGTGATTTAACTGGGGCCGCCTTGCGGCCATCGCGGCTGAAGCCGCTCCTACAGGAAACGTGTAATCCTTGTAGGAGCGGCTTCAGCCGCGATGGGCTGCAACGCAGCCCCAATCAGTGGTTCAGCGTACGACGATCCCCCGCGAAGCCATGTAGGCCTTGGCTTCCGGCACCGTGTACTCGCCGAAGTGGAAGATGCTCGCCGCCAGCACCGCGCTGGCATGCCCTTCCAGGATGCCGTCGGCCAGGTGCTGCAGGTTACCCACGCCACCGGAAGCAATCACCGGAATCCCCAGCGCATCGCTGATGGCGCGGGTCACGCCCAGGTCGAAGCCATTCTTCATGCCGTCCTGGTCCATGCTGGTCAGCAGGATCTCGCCAGCCCCCAGGCCTTCCATCTTCTTCGCCCACTCCACCGCATCCAGCCCGGTGGGCTTGCGCCCGCCATGGGTGAAGATCTCCCAGCGCGGCGTTTCACCGGGGCCAGAGACTTTCTTGGCGTCGATGGCAACCACGATGCACTGCGAACCGAAACGGTCAGCCGCCTCGCCGACGAACTCCGGGTTGAACACCGCGGCGGTGTTGATCGACACCTTGTCGGCACCGGCGTTGAGCAGGTTGCGGATGTCCTGCACGGTGCGCACGCCACCGCCCACGGTCAGCGGGATGAACACCTGGCTGGCCATGCGCTCGACGGTATGCAGGGTGGTGTCACGGCCATCGACGCTGGCGGTGATGTCGAGGAAGGTGATCTCGTCGGCGCCCTGTTCGTCGTAGCGCCGGGCGATCTCCACCGGGTCGCCGGCATCGCGGATGTTCTCGAACTTGACGCCCTTGACCACCCGGCCGTTGTCCACGTCCAGGCAAGGGATGATGCGCTTGGCCAGTGCCATGGTCGCTCCTCAGCCTTGGTAGTTGTCGCAGAAGGCCTGGGCCTCGGCGACGTCGAGGGTGCCTTCGTAGATGGCACGGCCGGTGATGGCGCCGATAATGCCCGGAGCCTTGGCGTCCAGCAGGGCCTTGATGTCGCCCAGGTTGTGGATGCCGCCCGAGGCGATCACCGGAATGCGCGTGGCTTCGGCCAGGGCCTTGGTGAAGGGCACGTTGCAGCCCTGCATCATGCCGTCCTTGGCAATGTCGGTGTAGACGATCGACGAGACGCCATCGGCCTCGAAACGCTTGGCCAGGTCGATGACCTGCACGCTGCTCACTTCGGCCCAGCCGTCGGTGGCGACGAAGCCGTCCTTGGCGTCCAGGCCAACGATGATCTTGCCCGGGAAGGCCTTGCACGCCTCGGCAACGAACTCCGGCTGCTTGACTGCCTTGGTGCCGATGATCACGTGGCTGACGCCAGCCTTGACATAGTGCTCGATGGTTTCCAGCGAACGGATGCCACCGCCGATCTGGATCGGCAGGTTCGGGTAGCGCCTGGCGATGGCGGTGACCACTTCACCGTTGACCGGTTGGCCTTCGAAGGCGCCGTTGAGGTCGACCAGGTGCAGGCGGCGGCAACCACCCTCGACCCACTTGGCGGCCATGCTCACCGGGTCGTCGGAGAATACCGTGGAGTCTTCCATGCGGCCCTGGCGCAGGCGCACGCAAGCGCCGTCCTTCAGATCGATAGCGGGGATAATCAGCATCTTGGCAACCTGTCTAATCGTTGGAATTCAGGGCTTCTCGAGCGCCCACAGGTCGCTTTCGATGCTCTCGAACCGCTCCTTGAGGTGCAGCTGAACATCGGCAATCGCCCTGTTGTAGTAGTGCGGTGCAATCTCTTTGCTGAACAACTCGAGGACCTCGGCCACCTCGAACGACCCCAGCTCCAGCTCGAAGCGGTCTTCGAGAAAGCGCTTGAGCGTATCAAGCGCCTCGCGCTCTTGCTCCGGGGCCAGGGTGATGACTGGCGCCTTGGTCCGCGACCTGCTCATTTACCAGCGCCCGTCCCAGGCGACGAAGTTCTGCAACAGTTGCAGGCCATGGGTATGGCTCTTCTCCGGGTGGAACTGCACGGCGAAACGCGAGCCTTCGGCCAGCGCCGCGGCGAAATCGACGCCGTAGTGGCCGCGCCCGACCACCTGGCCCGGCTTGCCGGCTTCGATGAAGTAGCTGTGCACGAAGTAGAAACGCGCACGGTCGGGAATGTCATGCCACAGCGGGTGGTCGATGGTCTGGCCGACTTCGTTCCAGCCCATGTGCGGCACCTTCAGATGCTCGCCGTCTTCCTTCAGGTCTTTACCGAAGAAGCGCACCTGGCCTGGGAACAGGCCGATGCAGTCGACACCGTCGTTCTCCTCGCTGCGCTCGAGGAGCGCCTGCATGCCTACGCAGATGCCGAGAAACGGGCGGTCCTGGCTGACTTCGCGCACCAGGCTGTCGAAGCCCAGGCGGCGAATCTCGGCCATGCAGTCGCGGATCGCGCCGACGCCTGGGAACACCACGCGGTCGGCTTCACGAATCACCGCGGCATCGCTGGTCACCAATACCTTGCCGGCGCCCACATGCTCCAGGGCCTTGGCCACCGAGTGCAGGTTGCCCATGCCATAGTCGATCACGGCTACCGTCTGCATTTACAGGCACCCTTTGGTGGAAGGCATCTGCCCGGCCATGCGCTCGTCGAGAGTAACGGCCATGCGCAGCGCGCGGCCGAACGCCTTGAACACGGTCTCGATCTGGTGGTGGGTGTTGTGGCCACGCAGGTTGTCGATATGCAGCGTCACCAGGGCATGGTTGACGAAGCCCTGGAAGAACTCCTGGAACAGGTCGACATCGAAGCCGCCCACGGTGGCACGGGTATACGGCACATGCATCTGCAGGCCCGGACGGCCGGAGAAGTCGATGACCACCCGCGACAGGGCCTCGTCCAGCGGCACATAGGCATGGCCGTAGCGGAAGATGCCTTTCTTGTCGCCGATGGCCTGGGCGAACGCCATGCCCAGGGTGATGCCGACGTCCTCGACGGTATGGTGGTCGTCGATATGCAGGTCGCCCTTGCACTCGATATCCAGGTCGATCAGCCCATGCCGGGCGATCTGGTCGAGCATGTGTTCAAGGAAAGGCACACCGATTTCGAATCGGGCCTTGCCGCTGCCATCGAGGTTGATCGAGCACTTGACCTGGGTTTCCAGGGTATTGCGCTCGACGGAAGCCTTACGTTCGACCATCACCAGCTCCGCAAAATCATTGGGCGAAAAGGGCTCCATTATAGGCCCAGAACGCGCCGGCTTGAAACGCGGATGACATATGGCAGGACTAGTAATTACGGGGGTGGGAGAGACCTACAGGTCTATACAAGCAGATTTTTCTGTTGAACCCATCGCGGGGCAAGTCGCATCGGCGTGGGAGCGGCGGTGCGCCGATGCGACTTGCCCCGCGACAGGGCCTTTGAAGCCAGCCAGTCAGCCAGCCGTGTCATCCATCAATGAAACAGCACCGCAGTCTTCTGCAGGGTGATCCACACCCCCCAGGCCAGCGGAATCACCACCACCGCCCAGGCCACCAGCACCAGCGGCAGGCTGCCCGGCGCCGCGTGCCACTCCAGCGAACGCGCGGAATCGGCGCCCTTGTCATGGCTCAGCGCGCGCTCGGCCGCCAGTTCGGTGTCGGTCATGAAGTACTTGTCCGCCACCGGGCGCACCAGCATGTTGCAGATAAAGCCCAGCACCAGCAGGCCGGCCAGGATGTACAGGGTCATGTCGTAGGCCGCGGCCCGCTCCACGCCCGCCGCCAGCTGCGCCTCGCGCAGGTAGGTGATCAGCACCGGGCCGAGCACGCCGGCCGCCGCCCAGGCAGTCAGCAGGCGACCATGGATGGCACCGACCATCTGCGTGCCGAACAGGTCGGCCAGGTACGCCGGCACGGTGGCGAAACCGCCGCCGTACATCGACAGGATGATGCAGAACGCCGCCACGAACAGCGCCACGTTGCCGATGTGGCCCATGTTCGGCACCAGGCTGTAGAGGCCCACGCCCAGGGCGAAGAAGGCGAAGTAGGTGTTCTTGCGGCCGATGTAGTCGGAGAACGACGCCCAGAAGAAGCGCCCACCGATGTTGAACAGGCTCAGCAGACCGGTGAAACCGGCGGCGATCGCGGCAATCTGCGCCAGCTGCGCGGCATTCAGCTCACTGAAAGTCAGCTCGTTGCCCAGCAACTTGCCGGCGAACACTTCCTGCAGCAGTGGCGAAGCCATGCCGAGAATGCCGATACCGGCCGAGACGTTCAGGCACAGCACCAGCCACACCAGGGCGAACTGCGGGGTTTTCCAGGCCACGCTCACATGCACGTGACGGTCGGTAACCATGGCGTTGGCTTTCTTCGCCGGCGGTGTCCAGCCTTCGGGCTTCCAGCCGGTCGGCGGCACGCGGTAGGCCAGGGCGCCCGCAGTCATGAACACGAAGTAGATCGCGGCCATGGCGACAAAGCTCTGCCATACACCCACCTCGGTCGCGCTGCCGAAGTGGCCCATGAGTGCGGTGGCCAGAGGAGCGCCCACCATGGCACCTCCACCAAAGCCCATGATCGCCATGCCGGTAGCCATGCCGCGCTTGTCCGGGAACCACTTGATCAGGGTCGAGACCGGCGAAATGTAGCCCAGGCCCAGGCCGATCCCGCCGATCACCCCCGAACCCAGCCACATCAGCCACAGCTGGTGGGTCTTCACGCCAATCGCCGAGATCAGCAGGCCGCCGCACCAACACAGTGCCGAGACCAGGCCGGCCTTGCGCGGGCCGGCGTGCTCCAGCCAGCCGCCGAGCACCGCGGCAGAGCAGCCGAGGAACACGAAGAACAGGGTGTAGATCCAGCTGAGCATGGAGATCGGCCAGTCGCACTCGGCGCTGAACAGCCGCGCGACGAAGCCCATGTCGGCGGCGCAGGCCACCGGCGCGCTGACACCCAGGGCCTGGGACAGCGGCAGCCAGAACACCGAGAAGCCATAGGCCATGCCGATGCACAGGTGAATGGCCAGGGCCGCCGGCGGCACCAGCCAGCGGTTGAAGCCCGGGCGGGCGATGATGCGCTCCTTCGACAGGAAGCCCGGCGTGCTTGCCGCCGCCCCCGCCGTGATACTGCTGTTCATGGATTGATCCTTTTGTAGGTGGGCTGTGCGCGTGGACGGCTCTGTATGGCTGCACGCAAGGCAGCCCGGCCGGTTCAGGCATCACCCGCGACAATGGGTCGCGGGGCGCCACGGGCGGGCGCAAGATTACCAGCAGCGGGTGACATGGAAGCAATCTGATATCGTGTTTTTTTCGTCAGCTGAATCGGTATTTCGCGTATTCAGGTGAGGTTGTGCCGCCTGTTCTGGCCTCATCGCAGGGCAAGTCGCATCGGCGCACCGCGATGAGGCCAGAGCAGGCAACAAATGAACTGCCGTCAATCCAATTGTCGAAATGTCGGATAAGCAGTGCCTATACCCACGGCGCTATACTCGCCGCTGAAATTCATAATCGGACTACAAGGACTCGCCCATGAAAGCGTTCGGCAAAATCCTGGGGCTGGGGCTTCTCGGGTTGTTGCTGATCATCGTGGCGCTGGGCTTCGCCCTGACCCACCTCTTCGATCCCAACGACTACAAAGAAGAAATCCGCCAGTTGGCCCGCGACAAGGCCCACGTGGAGCTCACCCTCAATGGCGATATCGGCTGGAGCCTGTTCCCATGGCTGGGCCTGGAGCTGCACGAGGCCAGCATCGCCACGCTGAACAACCCCAAGGTGCCTTTCGCCGACCTGCAGATGCTCGGCCTGTCGGTACGCGTGCTGCCGCTGCTGCGCCGTGAAGTGCAGATGAGCGACGTACGGGTCGAAGGCCTCAACCTGACGCTGACCCGCGATGCCAACGGCCATGGCAACTGGGAAGACATCGGCAAGCCATTGCCCGACCCGGCCGTGGCCAATGCCCCGACCGCCACGCCAGGCGAAGCAGCAGCCGCCGAAGCGGAAAAACCGCAAGGCAACGAGCGCTCGGTCAAGCTCGACATCGACAGCCTGACCGTCAACAACGCCCGGGTGCTGTACACCGACGAGAAAGCCGGCCAAACCTACGGCGCCGAAAGCATTCAGTTGAGCACCGGCCCCGTGCACGAAGGCGTGAACATCCCGCTCAAGGCCAGCGCCTTCCTCAGCGCCAGCCAACCGAACCTGAAGGCGCGTACCGAGTTGACCGGCGAACTGCGCTTCGATCGCCTTCTCAAGCGCTACAACCTAGAGGACATGCGCCTGTCTGGCGAGACCTCGGGCGAGCCACTGGCCGGCAAGACCATGACCTTCGCCGCCCAAGGCCAGGTGCTGGTCGACCTGGCGGCCAATGTCGCCTCCTGGAGCGGCCTGAAGGTCTCGGCCAACCAGTTGCGCGCCCTGGGCGAGCTGAACGTGCGCGACCTCGACAAGGCTCCGCAGGTCAGCGGCGGCCTGTCCATCGCCCAGTTCGACCTGCGCACCTTCCTCGACGGTATAGGTCACCCGCTGCCCGCCACTGCGGACGCGGCAGCGTTCAAGAAGCTGGAACTGGTCACCCGCCTGCAAGGCACGCCGAACAGCCTCGCCCTCGAAGACCTGGCGGTGAAGCTGGACGACAGCACCTTCACCGGCCGTGTCGCCGTGGAAGATTTCGCCAAGCAGGCCCTGCGCGTGCGCCTCAAGGGCGACAAGTTCGACGCCGACCGCTACCTGCCGGCCAAGAGCGAGGAAGCCAAGGGTGCCACCGCAGCGCGCCAGGCCGAGGTCAAGCAGCAGGAAGCCACTGCCGTCGCCGGCGCCGGCTCCACGCCGCTACCCGACGCACCGACGCAAGTTGCCTGGAGCAGTGACAAGCTGCTGCCGGTCGACCGCCTGCGCGCCCTCGATCTACAGGCCGACCTGTCGTTCGGCGCCCTGACGCTGGACAAGCTGCCGATCAGCGATGCACAGCTGACCGCCAGCGGCCAAGGCGGCCTGGTCACCCTGCAGACCCTGCGCGGCGGCCTGTACAACGGCACCTTCGAGGCCAAGGGCACCGTGGATGTGCGCCCTGCCGTACCGCAGATCGGCGTGAACACCAAGATCAACCGCGTGCCAGTGGAACACTTCCTCAAGCGCGAATCCCCGGAGCAGGCGCCGCCGGTCAAGGGCCTGCTGACCCTGAACAGCGACCTTACCGCCACTGGCAACAGCCAGAAGGCGCTGGTCGATACGCTCAATGGCAATGCCAGCTTCACCATCAACGACGGCGTGCTGGTCAACGCCAACCTGGAACAGCAACTGTGCCAGGCCATCGCCACCCTCAACCGCAAGCAGCTCAGCGGTGAGCCCCGTGGCAAGGACACGCCGTTCCAGGAGTTGCGCGGCAGCCTGGTAATGCGTAACGGCGTGGCCAGCAACCCGGACCTCAAGGTGCGCATCCCAGGCCTGACCGTCAACGGCCACGGCGACCTCGACCTGCGCGTGCTGGGCATGGACTACAACGTCGGCGTGGTCGTCGAAGGCGACCAGCGCGCCATGCCCGACCCGGCCTGCCAGGTCAACGAGCGCTATGTCGGCGTCGAAGTGCCGCTGCGCTGCCGCGGCCCGCTGGAGCTGGGCGCCAAAGCGTGCCGCCTGGACCAGGACGGCCTGGGCAAGGTGGCCGCGAAGCTGGCCGGCAATCGCCTGAAAGACAAGATCGATGAAAAGCTCGAAGAGAAACTCGGAGACAAGGTGAGCCCTGAACTCAAAGATGCATTGAAGGGGCTGTTCAAGCGATGACACCCCAGCAGTTCTCCAGCGCCGTGCTGGACTGGTACGACCAGCACGGTCGGCATGACCTGCCCTGGCAACAGGGCATCACCCCGTATCGGGTGTGGGTGTCGGAAATCATGTTGCAGCAGACCCAGGTCAGCACCGTGCTCAACTACTTCGACCGCTTCATGCAGGCGCTGCCCACCGTGCAGGCGCTGGCCGAGGCGCCGGAGGACGAGGTGCTGCACCTGTGGACGGGCCTGGGCTACTACACCCGTGCCCGTAACCTGCAAAAGGCCGCGAAGATCGTCGTCGAGCAACATGGCGGCGAGTTTCCGCGCAGCGTCGAGCAGCTCACCGAACTGCCCGGTATCGGCCGCTCCACCGCCGGGGCCATCGCCAGTATCAGCATGGGCATCCGCGCGCCGATCCTCGACGGCAACGTCAAGCGCGTACTGGCCCGCTTCACCGCCCAGGCCGGCTACCCGGGCGAGCCGAAGGTGGCTAACCAGCTGTGGGCCAGTGCCGAGCGCTTCACGCCGATGACCCGGGCCAATCACTATACCCAGGCGATGATGGACATGGGCGCGACGCTGTGCACGCGCAGCAAGCCCAGTTGCCTGATCTGCCCGTTGCAGCGCGGCTGCGAAGCCCATCTGCACGGCGAAGAGACCCGCTACCCCGAGCCCAAGCCGCGCAAGGCCCTGCCCCAGCGCAAGACCCTGATGCCATTGCTGACCAACCACGAAGGCGCGATCCTGCTCTATCGTCGGCCCTCCACCGGCCTGTGGGGCGGCCTGTGGAGCCTGCCGGAGCTGGACAGCCTCGAGCAGCTCGAAGACCTCGCCTACCAGCACGGCCTGCGTCTGGCCGGCAGCCAGGCCCTGGCAGGCCTGACCCACACCTTCAGCCATTTCCAGCTGGCCATCGAGCCTTGGCTGGTGCGTGTCGACCCCGTCGGCGCGCACGTGGCCGAGCCCGACTGGCTCTGGTATAACCTCGCCACCCCGCCGCGCCTGGGCCTCGCCGCCCCGGTCAAGAAGCTGCTGCAACGCGCGGCCGACGAACTGATTGCAGGAGAGAAGCGATGACCCGCACCGTGAAGTGCCGCAAGTACAACGAAGAGCTCCCAGGCCTCGACCGCCCACCCTACCCGGGCGCCAAGGGCCAGGACATCTTCGAGCACATCTCGCAGAAAGCCTGGAAGGAGTGGCAGGACCACCAGACCATGCTGATCAACGAGAAGCGCCTGAACATGATGAATGCCGAGGACCGCAAATTCATCCAGGCCGAGATGGACAAGTTCTTCGCAGGCCAAGACTACGCCCAGGCCGAAGGCTACGTGCCACCCTCGAATTGACCCCGAAAACCGTAAGCGACGGAATTAATTTAAATTTTTTCAAAAAAGTCGTTGACGATCGGTTCGGAAATCTATTTAATGCACCTCGTCGCCCAGATAGCTCAGTCGGTAGAGCAGAGGATTGAAAATCCTCGTGTCGGCGGTTCGACTCCGTCTCTGGGCACCACCTTCAGCTTCTGGTGGTTGCAAAGTTACCCGAAGCGACACAAGAAACCCGCCTAGTGCGGGTTTTTTGTTGCCTGCGATTTTTCTTCTAGCTCCTTCATGCCCGGTTGATCGATATCAAAAAGCCACTCGCCATGCGCTCATAGGATGGAAGGTGGACATTCGAACGACCCCGCAAGGACCTCCATGAGCGAAGAATCCGCCACCCTTCTCCTGCCGTCGCCTGCCGAAACCGGCAGCAGCGCCAAGCCCACCCCTCGCACCCGCCGTCCGCGCCAACGCAAGCCGGCCGCCAGCGCCGCCGCGCCAGAGATCATCACCCAGGTCAGCCAGCAGCCCGCCGCCCTGGAAGTGGCCAACGCGCGCAAGGGCAGCAGCGAGGACAGCACCTCGGCACGCCTGCCGGCCAGCTACCCCTACCGCACGCGCATGCGCCGCCAGGACTACGAGAAGGCCAAGCACGACCTGCAGATCGAGCTGCTGAAAGTGCAGAACTGGGTGAAGGAAACCGGCCAGCGCATCGTCGTGCTGTTCGAGGGTCGTGATGCTGCGGGCAAGGGCGGCACCATCAAGCGCTTCATGGAGCACTTGAACCCGCGCGGCGCGCGGATCGTGGCGCTGGAGAAACCGTCGGAGCAGGAAAAGGGCCAGTGGTACTTCCAGCGTTATGTGCAACACCTGCCCACCGCCGGTGAAATGGTGTTCTTCGATCGCTCCTGGTACAACCGCGCCGGGGTCGAGAAGGTCATGGACTTCTGCTCGCCACTGCAATACCTGGAGTTCATGCGCCAGGCACCTGACCTCGAACGCATGCTGTGTAACAGCGGCATCCTGTTGTTCAAGTTCTGGTTCTCGGTGAACCGCGAAGAGCAACTGCGCCGTTTCATCTCCCGCCGCGACGACCCGCTCAAGCACTGGAAACTCTCGCCCATCGACATCAAGTCGCTGGACAAGTGGGAGGACTACACCGCTGCCAAGGAAGCGATGTTCTTCCATACCGACACGGCCGATGCGCCATGGACAGTGATCAAGTCAGATGACAAGAAGCGCGCGCGGATCAATTGCATTCGTCACTTCCTGCACTCGCTGGATTATCCAGGCAAGGACCACAGCGTGGCGCATGCGCCGGATCCGTTGCTGGTCGGGCGGGCTTCGCGGGGGTTCGAGGAAGATGAGCCGGAGGCGCTGGTGAGCTGAACACTTTGGGGCCGTTGGACGGCCTCTTGGGTTTCTCGCGCAACTACGCTTCAATACGCGCCTTTACCAGTCAGCCCAAGGATCCACCCATGGCCACCAACACCAAGCAACAGAAACGCGCCAAGCGCGCCGCCACCAAGGCCAAGCAGAATCGCATGGTGCGCAGCGGCCAGGCGGTCAAGGCCAGCGCTGGCGACAGTGCCAGTGTCGAGCAGGTGTTCAACAAGGCCATGGAGTCAGGCAGCTACGACAGCCTGTTCGAAAAAATGAAGGAAGCCCAGGAAAACGGCCTGGTGCCGATGATCTCGGTGTTCCTGGTCGACCCGCTGCTGGCGTTGGTGCTCAAGGGCCACAAGGAAGAGCACGCCACCGACTACATCGTCATGGTGTTCACCGCCTACCGCGCATGGCTCGACGGCATTGACGAGGACGCGACCATGGCGTGGCTGGAGAGCGACGAGTTCCAGGACGCCTATGTCACCGCCTCGGAGATCGTGGCCAAGCAGCAGCAACAGCAGAAGCAGTTCGGCTGAGTCGAACCGCACCCGCGTCCACAACCCGTGCAGACAAAAAAGGCCGCGTCCTTCACAGGACGCGGCCTTTTCATTTCATCTGTGGATCAGCTATCCAGCGCCACACGCGCAGCAGCGCCACGCTTGCGGTGCACCAGCAGACCAGCTGCCACCACACCAATGCTCAGGATTGCCGTGGCGATGATCTCGGCACGGTGATCTTCGCGCAGCGCCATCACCGCCAGCACGGCGATAATGAAGGCGATGGTCGCCCAGGTCAGACCCGGGAACATCCACATCTTGAACGAGATCTTCTCACCGCTGGCTTCACGCTGGGCACGCATGCGCAGTTGCGACACGGCGATCACCAAGTACACCAGCAGGGCGATGGCGCCGGAGCTGGCCAGCAGGAACTCGAACACCGCAGCCGGGGCCAGGAAGTTGGCGAACACACACAGGAAGGCTGCGGCAGTGGACAGCAGCACGGCCCAGTGCGGGGTGCCGGCCTTGGTGGTGCGCTGGGCAACCGCCGGGGCGTCGCCACGCTTGCTCAGGGAGAAGAGCATGCGCGAAGAGGTGTAAAGCGCCGAGTTCAGGCAGCTGGTCACGGCGATCAGCACGACGATGTCGACGATCAGCTTGGCGTTCGGCACACCGATCAGGCTGAGGACAGTCTGGTAGGAGCCTTTCTCGGCCAGGGTCGGATCGTTCCACGGCACCATGGCCACGACCAGGAAGATCGACACCAGGTAGAACAGGCAGATTCGCCAGATCACCGAGTTGGTGGCGCGGCTGATCTGCTTGCCCGGATCCTTCGATTCGGCGGCGGCGATGGTGACGATCTCGGTCCCCATGAACGAGAACATGGTGGTCAGCATGGCGGCCAGCACGGCGCCCAGGCCATTGGGCATGAAGCCCTGGGTGTCGAACAGGTGGCTGACGCCGCTGATCTGGCTGCTCGGCACCATGCCGAACATGGCCGCGCAACCGACGACGATGAAGCCGATGATCGCCAGCACCTTGAGCAGGGCGAACCAGAACTCGAACTCACCGTAGTTCTTCACGCTGAACAGGTTGGTGATGGTCAGCGCCAGGGTAATGATCAACGAGAACGCCCACAGGTCCACCGAGGGGAACCAGGCATGCAGGATGGCGGCGGCGGCGTTGGCCTCCAGCGGAATCACCAGCACCCAGAACCACCAGTACAGCCAGCCGATGGTGAAACCGGCCCAGCGCCCGATGGCGCGGTCGGCGTAGGTGGAGAAGGAACCGGTGTCAGGCGAGGCGACAGCCATTTCGCCGAGCATGCGCATCACCAAAACGACCAGGGTACCGGCCGCGGCGTAGGCCAGCAGCACGGCGGGGCCGGCGGCGGCGATGGCGTGGCCGGAGCCGACGAACAGCCCGGCACCGATCACGCCGGCGATGGACAGCATGGTCACATGCCGTTGCTTGAGCCCCTGAGCGAGGTCATTGGAATTGTTACCGCTCATAAAACTACCTTTGTAAGGAGGTGGACTACACGAATGACTGGCCAGCGCGCCGAGGTGTGGATAGGCGTCGCCGCATTCAGTGGTTTCCAGGGGGCAATAAGCGGGCCAGGTGAGAATGACTTTCGTCTGAAATATTTCTGCCTCCAATAACGGCGCGGCTTGCAGCGCATTGTGCCAAGCTTTGACCGAAAGGTCGCCAAATCCCCATGCCAAGTCTGGATTACGGAAATACTCACTTACAAATGCACCAAAGGTGCTCCTCGGTAACACCTGTGCACGAATTTTGCGCAACAGAAAGCGCAACCAACAGGCGCAACCTTGCCCCCGTCAAGTCCGCGACACAGTGCCACCCGGCTAAAAACGGCTTCCCAGACCGGGCCAAAGCTGGCACCATCGCGCCTTTTTTCATCAAGGCTCCGGTGCTGGGCAAAACGCTATTGCGGACATCCTGGCGACAGTCCACTGCAGCGATGCGACAAACTGTCCCACCAGCGACCCGAGCACCCCGCGACCCGGTTGGCCGCCGTTGCGCCGCTATGCTAGCGTGGCGCTCGCCAGGAAGGCCGCCAACAGCTGGGAACGCACCCGAACACATGAGGACCGCAAATGGCTCAGGCCACGCCCGCGCTGGAAATCCGCAACCTGCACAAACGCTATGGCGAGCAGGAAATTCTCAAGGGCATTTCGCTGACCGCGCGCGACGGTGACGTGATCTCCATCCTCGGCTCGTCCGGCTCTGGCAAGTCCACCCTGCTGCGCTGCATCAACCTGCTGGAGAACCCGCACCAGGGCGAGATCCTGGTCGCCGGTGAAGCCCTCAAGCTCAAGGCGCAGAAAAACGGCGACCTGATCGCCGCCGACAACCGCCAGATCAACCGCCTGCGCAGCGAGATCGGCTTTGTCTTCCAGAATTTCAACCTGTGGCCGCACATGTCGATCCTCGACAACATCATCGAGGCGCCGCGCCGCGTACTTGGCCAGAGCAAGGCCGAGGCCATCGAGCATGCCGAGGCGCTGCTGAACAAGGTCGGCATCTTCGACAAGCGCCACAGCTATCCCGCCCAGCTTTCCGGTGGCCAGCAGCAACGTGCCGCCATCGCCCGTACCCTGGCCATGAAACCCAAGGTCATCCTGTTCGACGAGCCAACCTCGGCGCTCGATCCGGAAATGGTCCAGGAAGTGCTTAACGTCATCCGCGCCCTGGCCGAAGAAGGCCGTACCATGCTGCTGGTGACGCACGAGATGAACTTTGCCCGCCAGGTGTCCAGTGAAGTGGTCTTCCTGCACCAGGGCCTGGTCGAAGAGCAAGGATCGCCGCAGCAGGTCTTCGAGAACCCGACCTCGGCGCGTTGCAAGCAATTCATGTCCAGCCACCGCTAACGGAGCAACACGAATGCAGACCTATAAAAAAGTCCTCCTGGCCGCTGCCGCCACCCTGGTGTTCTCGGCCAATGCCATGGCAGCCGAGAAACTGAAAATGGGCATCGAGGCGGCCTACCCGCCGTTCAACAACAAAGATGCCAGCGGCCAGGTCGTGGGCTTCGACAAAGACATCGGCGACGCCCTGTGCGCCAAGATGAAAGTCGAGTGCGAAGTGGCCGTTTCCGACTGGGACGGCATCATCCCAGCGCTGAACGCCAAGAAGTCCGATTTCATCATCTCCTCGCTGTCGATCACCGACGAACGCAAGCAGGCCGTTGACTTCACCGACCCCTACTACTCGAACAAGCAGCAGTTCATCGCACCGAAAAACGTCGACTTCAAGACCGACCGTGCTTCGCTCAAGGGCAAGACCATCGGCACCCAGCGCGCCACTCAGGCGGCTACCTGGCTGGACGACAACGGCGGCATGGACGGCGAGTTCAAGGTCAACCTGTATGACGGCCAGGAAAATGCCTACCTCGACCTGACCTCCGGCCGCGTCGATGCCATCCTCGCCGACAAGTACGCCAACTACGACTGGCTGAAATCCGAAGCCGGCAAGAACTACGAGTTCAAAGGCGACCCGGTGAACGAAAGCGACAAGGTCGGCATCGCAGTACGCAAAGGCGACAACGAGCTGCGCAACAAGCTCAACGCTGCACTGAAGGAAATCGTCGCCGACGGCACCTACAAGAAGATCAACGACAAGTACTTCCCGTTCAGCATCTATTGATTCGCCCCGACAGGCATCGCCGCCTTGGCGGTGCCTGTCCCTTGAACAAACTTACCCATGAATATCGACCTGCACGGATTCGGCCCGGCCATGATGGCCGGTACCCTGATGACCGTAAAACTGGCGCTCTGCGCCTTGCTGCTGGGGCTGGTCCTGGGCCTGCTCGGCGCCCTGGCCAAGACCTCGCCGGTCAAGCCCTTGCAATGGCTTGGCGGCACTTATTCCACACTGGTGCGCGGCGTTCCCGAACTGCTCTGGGTGCTGCTCATCTACTTCGGCACCGTCGGGCTGATGAACAGCCTTGGCGAACTGCTGAACATGCCTGGCCTGGAGCTCAGTGCCTTCACTGCCGGCGTGATCGCCCTCGGCCTGTGCTTCGGCGCCTACGCCACGGAAGTATTCCGCGGCGCGATCCTGGCCATCCCCAAGGGGCATCGTGAAGCGGGCCTGGCCCTGGGCCTCTCCAAGGGTCGCATCCTGTCGCGGATCATCCTCCCGCAGATGTGGCGCATCGCCCTGCCGGGCCTGGGCAACCTGTTCATGATCCTGATGAAGGACACTGCGCTGGTGTCGGTGATCGGCCTGGAAGAGATCATGCGCCACGCGCAGATCGGCGTGACCGTCACCAAGGAGCCGTTCACCTTCTACGCCGTGGCCGCCTGCATCTACCTGGGCCTGACCGTGATTGCCATGACCGGCATGCACTTCCTGGAAAAGCGCGCCGCTCGCGGCTTCATGAGGGCCGAATAAATGAACTGGGAAGTCATCATCAAGTGGCTGCCACGCCTGGCCCAGGGTGCCACCCTGACCCTGGAGCTGGTGGCCATCGCCGTCATCGCCGGCCTGATCCTGGCCATACCGTTGGGCGTGGCGCGCTCGTCGCGTCACTGGTATGTGCGCGCCCTGCCCTTCGGTTACATCTTCTTCTTCCGCGGCACGCCGCTGCTGGTGCAGCTGTTCCTGGTGTACTACGGCCTGGCCCAGTTCGACGTGGTGCGCAACAGCTCGCTGTGGCCGTACCTGCGCGATCCGTTCTGGTGCACGGTGCTGACCATGACCCTGCACACCGCCGCCTACATCGCCGAGATCCTGCGCGGTGCTTTGCAGGCGATCCCCAAGGGCGAGATCGAAGCGGCCCGGGCGCTGGGCATGTCACGGGGCAAGACGCTGCTCTACATCATGCTGCCGCGCGCCGCGCGCATCGGCCTGCCGGCCTACAGCAACGAAGTGATCCTGATGCTCAAGGCCAGTGCGCTGGCCAGTACCGTCACCTTGCTGGAATTGACCGGCATGGCACGGACCATCATTGCCCGCACCTATCTGCCGGTGGAGATCTTCTTTGCCGCCGGGGTGTTCTACCTGCTGATCTCGTTTGTGCTGGTTCAGGGTTTCAAAGTGCTGGAGCGCTGGCTGCGCGTGGATGCCTGCCAAGGGCGTTGAGGATGTAAACAACATCGGGGCCGCATGGCGGCCCCCATCGATAGTGCTGCGGTGCCTGCATGCCGACCACGCCTTACCTCCACGACCAGCACCTGCTCGAGCGCTTCCAGGCCCTCGACCATTTCCTGCTGCAGCACCAGCAGCTGTGGCGCCCGCGCCCGTTCAACCACTTGCGCCTGGATTGGGAAGACGAGCACATCGAGCTATCCCGCTGGCTGCGCCAACGCACCCTTGAGCAAGCCGAAGCCCCCGAGCAACCTGCGGCCCCGGCCCCATTTCCACAACTGGCCGCACAGGCGCAGGCACTGTCCGTCGTCGGCGAGCTGCCCGATGCCGGCTTGCACCCCGCCGGGCACCGTCTCGACGTCAACGTCCCTGGCCGCAAGTGGCAGCAGATCGAAGCCTTCAGCCGCCGCCTGGCATTCAGCCAGCCTGCGCGGCACTGGCTCGACTGGTGCTCTGGCAAAGGCCACCTGGGCAGGCGCCTGCTGCAACCCGGCCAGCAGCTGACCTGCCTGGAGTACGACGCCGAGCTGGTCAGCGCCGGCAAGGCCCTGAGCGAACACCACCACCTGGCTGCCACCCATATCCAGCAGGACGTCATGGCCATGGACAGCGCCCGGCATCTGGATGGCGACAAGAGCGCGGTCGCCCTGCACGCCTGCGGCGACCTGCATGTGCGGCTGCTGCAACTGGCAAGCCAGAAGGGATGCCGACAGATCGCCGTCGCGCCCTGCTGCTACAACCGCATCCAGGGCAAGCGCTATCAACCGCTCTCCGGTGCCGCCCAGGCCTCGGCTCTGGCATTGACCCAGGAAGACCTGGGCCTGCCACTGAGCGAAGCGGTCACCTCCAGCCAGCGCACTCGGCGCCAGCGCGACCAGTCCATGGCCCGCCGCCTCGGGTTCGACCTGCTGCAGCGCCAGCAACGGGACGTGGACGAATACCTGCCCACCCCTTCGCTGCCGGTCAGCTGGCTGGCAAAGCCTTTCGAGCACTACTGTCGCGACCTGGCCGAACTCAAGCAGTTGGCGATCAACGGACAACCCGACTGGGTTGCCCTGGAGGCAGCCGGCCAGCAACGCCTGGCCCAGGTACGCAACCTCGAACAGGTGCGCAACCTGTTCCGCCGCCCACTGGAGATGTGGCTGGTGCTCGATCGCGCCCTGTTCCTGCAGGAGCAAGGCTATTCGGTACGGCTAGGCGTGTTCTGCGATTACCCGCTGACCCCGCGCAACCTGTTGCTGCTGGGTGAGCGCGACGCAACGCCGCAGCGCGGTTGACAGCCTGTGGATAACTCTGTGTACAAGCTTGTGATGAAAATCACGAAATCTTGGATCCTTGGGCTATTTGCGCTGCTTTGCTTATTCCGTCATGGGCCTCAAAGCCAGTAAAAACAGGCCTTTGCGCAAAGACCGGTGGTAGCGCCTGTCGGCATGCCTTTCGCGCAAGCGGCCAATGCCACTTGTGCATAAGCAATTTTGCCAAGCGCTTTGGCGGAGTAGTTGTCAAGCCAGTTTGAGCAAGCCCATGCCTACCAGCAGCAATGCAAGACCCAACCAACCACGCCCGGCCAGACGCTGACCGAACAAGGCCCAGCCCATGGCCACGGTGGCAAGGATGCCAAAGCCACCCCAGATGGCGTAGGCCAGCGACAGGTCGATGTCCTTCACCGCCTGCGCCAGGGCGGTGAACGCCGCCAGCACGCAGAGGATCGAGGCCAGGCCCAAGCCCTTGCGGCGGAATCCGTCGGAGTACTTGAGCAGCAGGTTGGCCAATACCTCCAGCACGATGGCCAGGCCCAGCCAGGCAAATGGAATCAACATGGCACGGCCTCCCCTTCACGCTCGACGGGCTTGGCGCGGGTACCGGCCTTGACCAGCAGGATGCCGGCGATCATCACCGCCAGACCCAGGGCCTTGGTCCAGCCCAGGTTTTCGCCGAGCCAGAGCACACTGATCAAGGTGATCAGCACGATGCCGAAGCCTTCCCACAGCGCGTAGGCCACACCCACCGGCACGCGCTTGACCGCCAGGGCCAGGAAGAAATACGACAGACAGATCATGACGTACATGACGGCATACCCCATCAAGGGGAAATGAGTGGCGGCGAGTTTCATCGACGCCGTGCCGATCACCTCGAAGGTGATGGCGACGATCAGGTAGATCCAGGAACGCATGGTGCCCTCCCATGGGCGACAGCGGCCGAGCGCACAGGCAATCGGCGCCAGACAGAGACGTTTACGGCTGTAGAGGGAGGGTGGCGCTAGAGGTCGCCGGTCCAGTGACGTTCACGGGAAACCAGGCGGGAGGAGGAGAGGAGCTTGAAAGCTTTACTGTTCAACATAATGAACACAAGATTAGCTGAGCTGATCGATTAAGTCAAAACGATAGGTTAGGACTAATTATTTCTCACGGAAAATAGATGACTTCAGGAAGATCCCCTTAAAGCCTGCTGAAAGCTTCGTAAATTATATTCCCCATGTTCGTTCTCTGGGGATGGCCCTGCGGTTACGCAACCGTCTTCTGCGTGGGAGCGGGCTGGCCCCGCGATCACCGGCAAGGCCGGTGCCACGTGCAGGCCCTCCTCCTGCGACAAACCGTCGCCATGAGGCAAAATACAAAATTAATTATTGTTTTACGATAATTAATCAAGAATAATCCGCCCCGTTCATCACTGTACGGAGGCACCCCATGAACAGTAGATCCGTGGCCTATGCGCGTTCGCGCCTACGCACCATCGGCGCATTCGCCGCCTACCTGGCCTGGACAACCGCGGTCGTCGAGCTGACCATCACGCCCTTGCTCTTCATCTTCGACTTCCCCGAGATTTTCAACGGCTACCTGCAAGCCTACGGCGACCAGATGCCGCTGCTGCTCGAACCCGGCTACCAGGCATCCCCCCTGGCCATCGGCCTGGTACTGGCGGTGGACATGATTCCCACGCTGATTTCCGTTGTGGCCCTCAGCCTGACCGGCCTGTTCTTCCACCGCCTCTCGCGCGGGCAGACCTGGACCTCGGCCAATATCAAATTGCTGTGGTGGGTCGGCCTGCTGTGCATCTTCACCCCGTTGCTGTGGCCGGTGACCTACACCTTGCAGGGCCTGGCCCTGGCCATCGATCTGCCGGCCGGCGAAAGGAGCTTCAGCTTCTCGATCGGTGTATCATCGCAGGCTGTCTACGAGATCATGAAAGGCATCCTGCTGTGTGCCTTCTCGCTGCTCATGCGTGACGCCAAGACCATCAGCGATGAACACAACTGTTATGTCTGACTGCTTCCTATGCCGATAATCATCCGCCTCGACGTCGTCATGGCCCGGAACAAGATGCGTTCCAAGGACCTGGCGGAAATCATCGGTATCACGGAAGCGAACCTGTCGCTGCTGAAGAACGGCAAGATCAAGGGTTTCAAGATCGAGACCCTGGAGAAGCTGTGTCGCGCCCTGAACTGCCAGCCCGGCGATTTGCTGGAGTTCAGCGACGAATGATCAAGGACTGCAACACCCATGGCACTTTTCCACAATGGCCTGGCCGCCCTCGTGCTGGCCTGCCTGGCCCTGGCCCTGACCGGCTGCGGCCCGAGCTACACCTATAGATACTCGCCACCGCCCAGCGCGCATGGCATGAACTGCATCAACAGCTGTTCGACGGAGCGCAACCACTGCCAGCAGATGGCCCGCCTGCAGGACAACAGCGAACGTGCGCTGTACCAGGCCGAGATGAGGGCCTACCAGTACTGCCAGAACGGCAAGAGCAAGAAGGAAGCGCGTCACAGTTGCCACTACCCGAGCTACCCCTTCAACACAGGGAGCAGCTACAGTTGCGGCAATGACTACGACTCCTGCTACATGGCCTGCGGCGGCACCATCCAGCGCATCCTGAACAAAGACTGATCCCGGAACGGACTCGAACATCGTGAAACACACCAAGCCTTTCGCCCTGCTGACCCTCGCCCTGGCCATGACCGGCTGCGCCAACAGCCTGCCAAGCAGCAAGCCGGCCCCGCTGAACTGGAACATGCCCGGCATGCAGCTGGGCGGTGACCGCGGCCTGCCCCTGCACAACGCCGACGGCAGCTGCCGCAAGCGCGGCTGCGACAACGGCAAGCTGTTCTTCAACCCCGGCCAGCCCGAGCCAAGCGTCAACTCCATCCACCGCGGTTGGTAGGAAAATTCTCCTTTCAGTTCGGTGACTTAGGGTTTTGTGCGCTGGATGCAACGAAGTGGTTTACAGCGCCGAATCCATCGCTATAATGACGCCCCTGTGCCGGTATAGCTCAGATGGTAGAGCAACTGACTTGTAATCAGTAGGTCCCGGGTTCGATTCCTGGTGCCGGCACCATACGCAGTATCAAAAAAGGCTCACCGAAAGGTGGGCCTTTTTTGTTTTCATGTCCCTCAGCCGAAACAAATCCCTCAAAGCCAACCCGATCAATGAGCGGGCTTGCCTACGATGGGCCGCACAGCGGCCCCGGCAATCTCTGACAACACCCCCTCTCCACCCAGCAAGACACGCCTCCAAACACAAACGCTTTGACTTGCCAAACGAGCCCAGCTACGATTTTATCTTAAATTTTAGATATTTCTGCTGAGGCAACCCCATGGCGCTTCAATTCCACGAAAGCCCTTTCCACGCCACCCACGATGCAGAGACGGCCAGCAAAATGGCCTTGAAGATGGACCTGTCTATCTTCATCACGCATTGCATCAAAAAAATGGGCCTCAAACAGCACGAAGCCGCAGCCAGGCTGAACGTGACACAGTCCCGGGTATCCGAGCTGGCCAATGGCAAGATCGAGAAATTCACGCTGGACGCCATGATGGACATGCTCGACAAACTCGGCTTTAGAACGAGCCTGACCCTCCCTTCGAACGATGCCGATTCGCCTGCGCAGATCGTGATCACTCAAACGCCCGGCAGCTAAACCCTGTACCCCATCTTCCGCAGTTCGTGCTTGAACTCCTTCATGCGGTCTTCAGCGACCTGCATCGCATGCCGGTCGGACCTGTTGGTCGTTTTCACGAACGAATGCAACACAACGACCATGTCCGCAAATTTGGCCACGTACACGCAGCGGAATGCAGGGCTGCCGTTGATGATGAGCTCTATCGCGCCCGCCCCCACCGACTCCGTCAGCGCCTTGATTGGCCGCTCAAGAGGACACTCCCCACAGATCGCAGGGGCCTCGACGAATGTCGGGGCTTTTTCGTTTCCGCGCCTGCGACACATTGTCCACCCTCTCCACTTCTTGTTTTCGCTCAATAAACCCTACTTTCAAAGCGGCTATTCCTGTGCCCGACGACTTTCGTCGACTTAAGGAGAAGTCCCATGAACGAGCAAGAAGGCGTGTCCCTGACCCGGCGTTGCATGCTGGCCGGCACTGTGTTGCTGGGCGTCGGTGCCTCGGCGCTTGGCAGTGGCCTGGCCCAGGCCGCGACCGCTTCGCCAGCCGCCGGCCCGATGCCTGACCTGGCGAAACTGGAGCGGGTGAGCGTCGAACTGGTGGCGCCGCCGCAGGTGCACCCTCACAGCCAGCGCGCTCCCGGCAAGCCGCGCATTGTCGAGTTCCGCATGGTCATCGAGGAGAAGGAACTGGCCGTCGACAGCGCCGGCGCCTACATCCACGCCATGACCTTCAACGGCTCGGTGCCCGGCCCGCTGATGGTGGTGCACGAGGGCGACTACGTGGAGCTCACGCTGGTCAACCCGGCCAGCAACAGCATGATGCACAACATCGACTTCCACGCCTCCACCGGCGCCCTCGGCGGCGGTGAGCTGACCCATGTGAAGCCGGGCGAGCAGGTGGTGCTGCGCTTCAAGGCCGACCGTGCCGGGGTGTTCGTGTATCACTGCGCGCCGGGCGGGGCGATGATTCCCTGGCATGTGGTGTGCGGCATGAACGGCGCGATCATGGTCCTGCCCCGTGACGGCCTGAAAGACCCCGAGGGCCGCCCGTTGCAGTACGACAAGGTCTGGTACATCGGCGAGCAGGACTACTACATCCCCCGCGACAAGGACGGCAAGTACAAGCGCTACGCCAACCCCATGGCCAGCTTCGGTGACATGAGCCAGCTGATGAAGGGACTGGTGCCCAGCCATGTGGTGTTCAACGGCAGCGTCGGCGCCCTGACCGGCAAGCAGGCGCTCACCGCCAAGGTGGGCGAGACCGTGCTGATCGTCCATTCCCAGGCCAACCGTGATACTCGCCCGCACCTGATCGGCGGCCACGGCGACTACGTCTGGGCCTCGGGCAAGTTCGCCAACCCGCCGCAGCGCAACCTGGAGACCTGGTTCATCCCCGGCGGCGCGGCGGGGGCGGCGTTGTACACCTTCCGCCAGCCCGGGCTGTACACCTACCTCAACCACAACCTGATCGAGGCGGTGATGCTCGGCGCCGCCGCGCATGTGCAGGTGGAGGGGCAGTGGAATGACGACCTGATGAAACAGGTGCAGGCGCCCGGGCCGATCCGCTAGCGGTATTGATCCGGATCAAGCCCCTTGGCCATGCGCGGCATAGCCTGAGCGCAGGCATCCACTTCATGGAGGGAGACCATGGCCAAGCGATTTCCCACGAACCCCAGCCATCCCGAACGGATCTGCTGGGGCTGCGACCTGTACTGCCCAGCCAAGGCACTGGCCTGCGGCAATGGCGCGGACCGGACCATGCACCCGGTGGAGTTGTTCGGCGAGGGTTGGGAACAGCTCGAAGATCATCTGGATGCGGCCATGGCCACTTCGCATGCCGCGCCCGGACAGGAAATGCCGCTCAACCAAAAGTCTGAATGAACGGCGCCGCGCTCGCCTTGATGGCGGCAACCACCTTGGGTGCCTGATCGCAAAGCGCGGACTCCCTGGCCAGTGTTCGCTCCAATGCTTCAAGCTGATTGCGAATGACTTCAGCCGGGTTGCTCACGTCGCAAAGCGGTGCGAAGTCCAGCAAGCCTTGCCGCGACGCAAACAAGGATTTGTTGCCGGATAGCGAAAGCGCCAGCACGTCTTCCGGTATGTAAGCCGTGGTATTGACGATGTCGTACGCCGGAGCCAGGCGCGCATCGCCTCGAAGAGGATCGGTGTACAACAACCCGAAATTTTTCAGATGGGCATCACCATTTCCGACGATACAGCTGAGCGCAACCATCTCGAACAGTTGCCGCAGCGATAGCCGAAGATGCTCAGGCGCGCAGAACAGGCGGATCGCCTTGGCAATGGCAGCGTAGCTCTTGCTGTACTTCTGTTCGGCGCCAAGCCCCATCAAGGCAGCCATGTCTTCGAAACCAAGTGGATTGTTCTGCTCGTCACGATCGAAGCGGCGCATGACGAACAGCTTGCCGTTGTCGGACAAGAAGAATTGAGGCACTGGCAGGCCAGAGGTTTGCGCAACCGACATGCACAGGAATTCGTTGATCGCCAAGCCCGGGAACTCGTGGCGCCCGCTCTTGATGATCAGCTCGGCTGTTTTCGAGGTAAAGCGCTGTGACAACGGGTCCAGTTGCTCCGGAACCAGGACCTTCGGCTGCACACCAGAAATGCCTGCGCGCAGAATGTAGCGATCCACCAGATCGGCGAAGATATCCTCTCCCCCATCCCATGAAAGAATGTTCGCCAGCTTCTCTCCCGGAAACGTCTGCCGCCGCAGCAATGTGTCCACTACCTGCGAACTGACATGCACACGCCCGATCGGCGAACTGCTGCCGGACAACGCCAGGAGAAGCATGGGGTCGACCTGAACGATCTTCGCCAGGCGGTTGCGCAATTGCTCGAGCACATACCCTTCGGGCAAGTTCATCTGGAACACCGGATGCAGCTCGCGATGCCTGTATTCCTCGGTGCGGACCGGCATCAACAGGCTGATCGCCGCATCAGCAACGGTGTGCGGGCCATAGCGGAAGAGGTAGTCGCCTGAACTGGTCAGCAATGCTCCACTGTCACCCTCGGGTGTCGCGACTATCAGCGGCGTCATTCGAACATCCCCTCGATTTCGTCAAGCGTCGGCATCACCGCCGCTATGACCTGCAGTTCGCAGCCGAGCGCCGCCAATGCACGTGCATATGCCCCGATGGCCACTGACAGGCTACCTTTCTCCATGGCAATGATCTTTTGCCGGGTGATACCGGCCAAGGTTGCGAGCGCCTGCTGGGTCAATCCCCGGTTAAGCCTTCGCGAGCGAACCTGCGCGCCCAGGCGCTCAACGATCAATGAGTGATCCATGTTCTCTATACGTGACAAGTTTAGATGAGTGTAACGTATAAGGAACATGATCAAAAATCAACCAGCATCAACGGTATCAAAAGCTGTTCTAGAACGCCGTGCTCACCGTCACCGCCAGGTTGCGCGGGTCGCCATAGATTGCCCCGGCATAGAACCCGTAACGGGTGTAGTAATGCTTGTCGAACAGGTTGTTGGCGTTGAGGCTGACGCTGGTGTCGTCGGTCAGTTGGTACTTGGCCATGGCATTCCAGATCGCATAGCCCGACCAGTTGACGTCGGTGGCGCTGCGGCTGACGCCGTTGCTCGGCTGCCCGGCAGGGGTGGACACCGCGCGGATGTTGCTTTGCGCACTCACGCCAGCGCCCAGGGTCAGGCGGTCCAGCGGGCCAGACAGGCGATAGGTGGTCGAGGCCTTGAACAGGTGCGAAGGATCGCTGCGCCCGTCGCTGTCCAGGCGGCGGAAGTGCAGGTAGGTGTAGCCGGCATAGACGTTCCAGTTCGGGGTCAGGGCGCCGGCGACTTCCAGGTCGATACCGTCGGTTTCCTGGCCGGAACCGGCCTTGTAGGCAGTGGCGCCGGTCGGCGTCAGCAGGTCGCCGTCCATCACTGCCTTGTTCTCCTGCCTGGTGCGGAAGTAGGCCGCGGACGCGTTCAGGCGGCCATCGAACCATTCACCCTTGATCCCGGTTTCGTAGCTCTGGCCACGGATCGGCTCGACCTTGGTGCCGCTGGCGCTCTCTTCGCTCTGCGGGTTGAAGATGTCGGTGTAGCTGGCGTACAGCGAGTAGTTGTCGTCCAGGTCGTACACCGCGCCCAGGTAAGGGGTGACGATGCCATTGTTCTGCTGGTTGCTGCGCGCACCGTTGACGCTGACGGTAGTGGCCGAATAGTCGGTGCTGCGCACACCGAGGATGAGCGACAGGGGGTCGGTGACGCTCAGGCGGGTGGCGGCATACATGCCCTGCAGACGGGTGGTGGTCTTGCTGTGCAGGCCGGTTTTCGAGGCCAGCATGGCGTAGTCGTCGTCCACGCCGTCGAGCCAGTTGCCCAGCCCCAGGCCATTGTTCGCCCGGAACTGGCAACCCACGCCACTGTTCACTGCCTTGCCGCCGCCAACCATGCTGCAGGTGTACTGCGGTGACCAGGCCACGGTGCGGCTGTCGTTGTAGCCGACCATCGCCTGATGGGTGCGCCCGAACAGTTGGAATGGGCCGGACAGGTCGATCTGCGCCGATTGCTGGGTGGTGTCGGTGGAGCTGTGCAGGCCGTTGAGCACCGCGCCGCTGCCGTCCTGGTTCCAGTAGCCGCCGTAGACACCGCGGCCGGACGAGTTGACCTTGGCCAGGCCACGGTGGTTGAGCGCCTCGCCGCTGCTCTGCGCAACCTTCAGGTCCAGGCTCCAGTCGTTATCGAAACGGTGCGCCAGCGAGCCGAAGGCGGTACGGGTGATGTACTCGCCAAAGCTCCAGCTGGGCACCACGTTGGTGCTGCGCGGCAGGTCGGTCTTGCTGCCGTCGCCGTACCAGATCGGGATGTTGGCGCCCCAGCCGCCGCCGACCACTTTGCTGTACTCGTACTGGTAGCCGGCACCCAGGGTGGTGGCATCGTCCAGGTCGAATTCGAAGTTGGCCAGGGCCGCGCGGGAGCGTTCGGACTGGTTGTCGCGGAACGAGCCGGCGTCCTGCTGGGTCATGACCAGACGCGAACGCAGGCGCCCGTCCTCGGACAGCGGCAGGTTCAGGTCGGCACCCAGGCGGCGCTTGTCCCAGCTGCCGTAGGTGGCGTAGGCGCTGCCGCCGAAGGTCCGGGTCGGCGCCTTGCGGATCAGGTTGACGGTGGCCGAGGGGTCGCCGGTGCCACCGAGCAGGCCGTTGGCGCCACGGACGATGTCGATGCGCTCGTACAGGTCCATGTTCAGCGCGTTGCCGCCGCCACTGAAGTCCGAACCTCCGGGGAACTGCAAGCCGTCGATCTTCCAGTTGCTGATCGAGTAGCCACGGGCGCGGAAGTCGGTGCGCCCGCCCACTTCCATCTTGCTCATGCTCACGCCCGGCGTGGTGTCCAGGGCCTGCTCGAGGGTGTGGATAGCACGGTCTTCCATTTGCTGGCGGGTGATGCTGGTGACCGACTGTGGCGTCTGCCGGGGTGTCAGCTGCAAGCCTGTGGAGCTGCGTGTGTTCTGCACGGTGTAGCCGATCTGGCCGCTGTCGTCGGCCAGCGGCAGCGCACTGCTGTCGATGTTGGTGGCGCCCAGTTCCAGCACCGGACTGTCAGCGAAGGCTGTGCCGCTAAGCCCGAGGGCCACGAAGAAGGCAAGCGGGGAGAGGCGACTGCCGCCTCGGACCCAGGGGGTTGTGTCAGTCATGATGCTCTTGCATACCATTTGGGAAGGCTTCGTATTCGCAGATGATTTTTTGTTACGATTCTAGGCATCTGCCCCTTCGGCTCCATGGACGGGATGTACGGGGATGTAATCGAACGTAATGAGCCTCACGGTTCCCCTTTGCACAGGTACCCCACAACCATGAGCACGACCTTGCTGGTCGTCGACGATGACGACGAGATCCGCGAACTTCTCTGCGATTACCTGACAGACGCCGGCTACCAGGTAATCGCAGCCGCCGATGGAGAGCAGATGCACGCGCAGTTGACCCGGCACAAGGTCGACCTGGTGGTACTCGACCTGATGCTGCCCGGCGAGGACGGCCTGAGCCTGTGCCGGCAGTTGCAGGCGCAGCCGGGCTTGGCGGTGGTGATGCTGTCGGCCAGGGGCAGCACCCTGGACCGCATCATCGGTCTGGAAGTAGGCGCCGATGATTACCTGGCCAAACCCTTCGAGCCGCGCGAACTGGTCGCCCGGATCAAGGCTGTGCTGCGTCGCCCCCAACGCCTGGAGGCAGAGCCCGAGATGTCGGCCAGCGAGGCACAACTGTTTGCAGGCTTGCGTCTCGATCACGTCAAGCGGTTGCTCGTTCACCCGGACGGCCAAGCCTTCAACCTGCCACGCTCCGACTACCGTGTGCTGCGTGAACTGCTGGACGCCAACAACCGCGTGGTCTCGAGGGACCACCTGACACGCAGCGCGTTCGGCCGCGACCATCTGCCCGACGACCGCTCGGTGGACATGTGCATCAGCCGCCTGCGCCAGCAACTGCGCCGGGCGCCAGGCCAAGGCGCGCAGATCCTCACCATCCGCAACGAAGGCTATCTGCTGAGCCTGGCCCGCGAAGCGCTGGGCGCCTGAGGTGCGGCTGCTTCGCCGGCTGTGGCCGCGCACGCTGTTCGGCCAACTGCTGCTGATCATGATCAGCGGCACCCTGGTGATCCAGCTGATGTCCAGCAGCATCTGGTTCGACGTTCGCTTCGCCCAGGTGCTGGAAGCGCCGGTGCGGTTGATCGCGGCGCGCAGCGCCCCCCTGATCGCCCAGGCCGAGTGCCATGGCGCGGCACGCCAGGTACCGAAGCATTACCAGCTACGTTGCGCCGAAGCGCCGCCCGAGGGTGAGCATGACCAACGGCGAGGCTGGCGGCGCATCGAGCTGTTGCTGCATCAGGCATTGGCCTACGAACTGGGGGGCGATGCGCGGCCGAGGTTGCTCAAGGTCCGGCTCACCGACGAACTGGGTCAGCCCATCGTCTGGCGCAGCCTGTTCGGCTTGCGCACCGCCCAGGCGCATATCGAGTTTGCCGTACCCCTCGCCGATGGCCACTGGCTGGTCATCGATGGCCAGGAGTTGCAGGGCTGGAGTGGCGAGTCGGCGTGGGTGCTGATCAGCGACTACCTGCTGCGGGTCTATGCCCTGCGCATCGCCGCCGTGCTGGTGGTGTGCCTGGTGGCGGTACGTCTGTGCCTGCGCCCGCTGCGCCGCCTGGCCGATGCCGCCCGTGGCCTGGGAGGCAATCTGGAACAGGCGCCGTTGCCGCTGGACGGCCCCGAGGAAGTGCGGCACGCCGCCCAGGCCTTCAACGCCATGCAGCAGCGGCTGATCCGCATGCTCAACGACAAGGCCTACTTCCTCGCCGCCGTGTCCCACGACCTGCGTACACCGCTGACGCGCATGCGCCTGCGCCTGGAACGGCTGGAGGACAGCGAACACAAGGAACGCCTGCGCCAGAACATCGCGCAGATGGACGGCATGATCGGCCAGGTGCTCGACTACTTGCGGGCGGGCGAGCAGCAGAACCTGCAAGCGGTCGACCTCGACCGCCTGGTGGCACGCCAATGCGCGGATTTGGCCAGCGCCGAAGAGCCCTTGCCGATCCATGGTCAGGTGGGCCTGGCCCAGGTAGACGCCCTGCTGCTGCAACGGTGCCTGCAAAACCTGCTGGTCAATGCCCTGCGCTATGCCGGGGAGGTCGCGGTGGAGCTGGAAAGCACGCCAACCGATGGGTACATCCATATCGACGATCGCGGCCCGGGCATCGACCCGGGCTTGCTGGCGACTGTCACCGAGCCTTTCGTGCGCGGCGAGGGCTCACGCAACCAGGCCTCTGGCGGCTATGGGCTGGGGCTGAGCATCGCCCAGCGCATCGTTTCCAGCCATGGCGGCGAACTCACGCTGGTGAATCGGCAAGGGGGCGGGTTGCGGGTCAGCGTGCGATTGCCCAAGGGCAAGATCGCCTGATCATTTGCCGTCACCCTGCAGGATCCTGAGCGCCGCTTCGGCCAGGAAGCCCGAACGGCTCTTGTGCTCCGGGTGGTTCTGTACGTAGCTGTCGATGCGGGTGAGCAGGTACGCCGGCAAGGTGATGTTGAGCTTCTCGGCCTTGCCCAGGTAGCGGGTGATGTCGATATCGATCAATGCCCAGATGCAGCCGGCATAGGCGGGATTGGCCGCATGCACGCCGACCTTGCTGGCCCTGGGGATTTCCTGCTGATCCTGGGCCAGCAGTTCGAGGTGGCCTTCGATCGCTTCACGCGCCATGGCGATGGCGTTGTCGAGGTCTTCGCCCGCCGAAAAGCAGCCGGGGATATCCGGGACTTCCACGCCCCAGGCGTGCTGGTCGTCACCGGGGAAGATCGCGATAGGGAACAACATGGTGATGGTCTCCTCGTCAGCTGGCGTAGCTGATGCGTGCCTGGCGCAGAATGCTGGCCGCAGTCGCGGGCAGCAGGTCTTTCTTGGGATGCGGGATGGTGACCAGCCCGGCTTTTTCAGGATGCTTGAAATGATGGTGGCTGCCTTTGGAGCGCACCAGATACCAGCCATCCGCCTCGATCACAGCAATCATTTCACGGCTGTTCATTCACCCATTCCTTGGGCCGGCCGATCGGTGGTTAGTATAACCACCGAAAGACAATTATCAACACCATACCCACCATTACGACAAGCGGGCTGCCAGGATGAGAAGTATGGGGAGAGGAACGGAGCAAACACCGGGAGAAGTGATGCGGGATCTTGCAGCAGGGAGAATCGCCAGATTGTTCAGAGCACGGCCAATGCCTTTGCCTTCAACACTTGCAGATCCATCACTGGCACCCCGACCTGCTTGGCCATCTCGTCCCACTCGCGCAGGCGCAGGCTGACCCCGAACAACGGGTCGGCCTCGAACGCATCGGCTTCGGCATCGTTCATCACTCCACCCTGGTACGCCAAGGTGCGTCGGCTGGCTTCACTCAAACGGTCGTAGTATCCGGGCTGGCGCAAGGTCAGGTAGCGCTTGGCCTCGACGTGGTACTGCACCAGCCTGGCCAGCCGCTCGCTGAAACCACACCGGCGCAAATATTCGGCACCAATGCGCTCATGGCTGACGACGCCATAACCGCCCATGTCCTCGCCCTCGCACAGGTGGCCGATGTCGTGGAAGAAGGCGGCCAGGATCACTTCGTCGTCGTAGCCTTCGGCCATGGCCAGTTGGGCTGCCTGGGACATGTGCTCGAGCTGGGTGATGGCCTCGCCGATGTAGTCGGCGCTGCCATGACGCTCGTACAGGGCGAAGGTGTCGTCGATGATCCTGGAAGAAGTTGGCATTGCGTGGACTCCTGCGTTGCCTGGGCTGACGCTATCGCGGGGCAGGCCCGCTTCTTGAGTGGAGAAGCCGGCTTGCCCCGCGATGAGGGCCTTACTGCTGGGCGACTTTCTCCGACTTGCCGTCGTAGCGCTTGCGCCACTCAGCGAGAATCTGGTCGCGGTTCTTCGAGGCCCAGGCGAAGTCGTTCTTGATCAGGCGCTGCTCATAGTCGGCCGGCAGTTCGGTCTGCGGCTTGGCGATGCCGGGGGCGGCGAGCACCGCGAAGTTCTCCTTGTACAGCTCCATGGCGGCAGGGCTGGCGGAGAAGTCGGCCAGGCGCTTGGCGGCATCGGCTTTCGGCGAGCCCTTGATCACCGCCGTGGCCTCGATCTCCCAGCCCAGGCCCTCCTTGGGCAGGACAATGTCCAGCGGTGCGCCCTGGCGCTTGAGCTGCACGGCCGGGTACTCGAACGAGATGCCGATCGGGAACTCACCTGCCGCCGCCAGCTTGCATGGCTTGGAGCCGGAATGAACATACTGGCCGATGTTCTGGTGCAGTGCGTCCATGTAGGCCCAGCCCTGAGGCTCGCCGAAGGTTTGCAACCAGGCGCTCACATCGAGGAAGCCCGTACCGGACGAGGCCGGGTTGGGCATGACGATCTTGCCCTTGTACTCAGGCTTGGTCAGGTCCTGCCAGCTCACCGGCTTGCTCAGGCCCTGCTTCTCGGCTTCGACAGTGTTGAAGCAGATCGTCGCGGCCCACACGTCCATGCCCACCCAGGCCGGTGGATTGGAGGCGTCGCGGTAGTTGGGCGAGATCTTGCCCAGATCCTTCGGCGCATAGGCTTCGAGCATGCCGTTCTGGTCGAGGATGGCCAGGCTGGAGGCCGCCAGGCCCCACACGGCGTCAGCCTGTGGGCGCTCTTTTTCGGCCAGCAGCTTGGCGGTGATGATGCCGGTGGAGTCGCGCACCCATTTGATCTCGATGTCCGGGTTGGCCTTCTCGAAGGCCTGCTTGTAGCTCTTGAGCTGCTCGGCCTCCAGGGCGGTGTAGACGGTCAGCTGGGTCGCGGCCGAAGCCTGCAGGCTGAACACGGCGGATACGGCAGCGGCAAGTGCGAGGGGCTTGAACATGATGCGGTTCCTATTGGTATGGGCAGTCGGTCAATGGCCGGGAGCGCGTTGGCGCCAGGCCTGGGAGCGGCGCAGCAGGCCACGCGAAGCGCCGGCCAGCAGCAGGGAGGCGGCGGCGCTGGTCAAAAGGATCAGGGTCGACATGGCAGCGGCGCCGCCAACGTTGCCGGCGTCATCCATGTTCAGCACGGCAACGGCGGCGAGGATGGTGTCGGGGCTGTAGAGGAAGATCGCCGCCGACACGGTGGTCATCGCCGAGACGAACAGGTAGCGGATGATGTCCAGCAGCGCGGGCAGGCAGATCGGCACGGTGACCCGCACGAAGTGCTTGTACAGCGGCGCCTTGAGCGACAGCGCGGCGGCTTCGAACTCACCGTCGAGCTGGCGCAGGGCGGTGGTGGCGGTCATCTGCGCGGTGGTCAGGTAGTGGGCGATGGTACACACCACCAGCAGCGCCATGCTGCCGTAGAACACGTGTAACGGGTTGCCGTTGAGGTTGAAGAAGAACACGTAGCCCAGGCCCAGCACCAGGCCGGGCACCGCCATGGGGATGAAGCTAAGCAGGCGCAGCAGCTGATTGAGCAGGCGCTGGCCTTGGGTCTTCTCCATCAGGTAGGCACCGGTGAAGATCACCACGCTGCCGATCAGCGCGGTGCCGATGGCCATGGTCACGCTGTTGCGATAGGCCAGCCAGCCGCCGCCGGCAGTGTCTTCGAACATGTAGTGCTTGAGCGACAGCGACAGGTTGTACGGCCAGAACTTGACCAGCGACGAGTACACCGCCATGCCGATCACCGCCAGCAGCGCCGTGCAGACCAGCAACACGATCGCCAGGTAGCAGCCATCACGCAGCCTCGACGGCTTGGGCTCGAACACCTGGGCGCGGCCGCTCATGGCCTCGCCCTGGCGGCGGCGCAGCCAGGCATCCACGGTAAAACTGAGCAGCGCCGGCACCAGCAGCACCATGCCGATCAGCGCACCACGGCCGAACTGCTGCTGGCCGACCACCGCCTTGTAGGCTTCCAGCGCCAGCACCTGGTAATCACCACCGACCACTACCGGCACGCCGAAGTCGGTGATGGTCAGGGTGAACACCAGGCAGAACGCCGCGAACACCGCCTGGCGCGTGGCCGGCCAGGTGATGCTGAAGAATGCCCGGGCAGGCCCCGCGCCCATGCTCGAAGCGGCATCGAACAGCCGTGCGTCGGCCAGTGACAGCGCCGAGAGCAGGATCATCAACGCATGGGGGAAGGTGTAGATGGCCTCGCCAAGCACGATGCCCCAGAAGCCGTAAATGTTGTCGCTGAGCAGCCCGCGCAGCAGGCCCTGGTTACCGAACAGATAGACCAGCGCGATCGCCGGCAGCATCGACGGCGCCAACAACGGCAGCAGCGAAATGCCGCGCCACAGCCCCTTGGTCGGGATCAGCGTGCGTTGCAGGGCATAGGCGAACAGGTAGGCGAGCGGCACGACGATGGCGGCAACGGTGAGGGCTACCGACAGGCTGTTGCCGAGCAGCCAGTGGAAGTTCGCGCTGGCAAACAGTTCGCGGGCGGCCAGCAGTCCCCCGCCCTGCCCGGCTTCAGTGCTGAAGCCACGCCAGAAGATCGCCAGCAACGGCAGCAGCACCGCCAGCACCAGCAGGCCCAGCAACAGGCTCTTGCCACCGACGACGAACAGTCGGTCCCCCAGGGCGACGCCGGTGCGTGGCCTGTCGTTGCCGTGAGTGAGCGGCAGGGTCATGGGCGCGGCCATCTCAGGCGAACACCTGCAGGCTCTGCGGCGGCAGGGCCACCCAGATGTCCTGCGAACCCAGGCGCGGCATGGCTTCGGGCGCAAGCTCCGCGAGCAGCGCATGGCCCGGCAGGGCTTCGAGCTCGAAGCTCATGCGGCATCGGTTGCCGAGGAAGGTGACTTCCCGAACCTTGGCCGGGAACAGGTTTTCCTCGTGCACCACCGGGTTGACGGTGATCGCCTCGGGCCGGCAGAACAGTCGGCCGCTGCTGACGGCGCTGGCGTTGTCGGCCAGACGCATGTGCATGCCACCGACCTGGGCGTGGCTATTGCTGCTGCGCCGGAACGGCAGCCAGTTGCCCTGGCCGACGAACTCCGCGACGAAGGGTGTGGCCGGCTGGTCGTAGATTTCCTGGGGCGTGGCGTATTGCTCGACCTGGCCGTTGTTCATCACGGCGATGCGGTCAGCCATCAGCATGGCCTCGTCCTGGTTGTGGGTGACCATCAGCGTGGTGATGCCCAGCTGGCGTTGCAGCTGGCGCAGCTCGGTGCACAGGTGCTCGCGAACACGGGCGTCGAGGGCCGACATGGGCTCGTCGAGCAGCAGCAGCGAGGGCGACGGCGCCAAGGCGCGGGCCAGGGCCACGCGCTGCTGCTGGCCACCGGAGAGCTGGCCGGGATACTTCTTCTCACTGCCGGCCAGGCCCACCAGCTCGAGCATCTCGCTCACCCGCTGGCGGGAGGCCTCGCGGTTGCTGCCGGTCAGGCCATAGGCGATGTTGGCTTCGACGGTGAGGTTGGGGAACAGCGCGTAGGACTGGAACAGGATGCCGTAGTCACGGGCCTGGGGCGGCAGCTCGGAGATATCGCGGTCGCCGATGTACAGCGTGCCGCGGTCCTGGCGCTCGAGGCCGGCGATGCAGCGCAGCAGGGTGGTCTTGCCGCAGCCCGAGGGGCCGAGCAGGCACACCAGCTCGCCAGCGGCGATGTCGAGGGACACGTCGTTGAGCGCGGTGAAAGCGCCAAAGCGTTTGTGGATGCCGCGCACTTTCATCTGTGCGCCCGGGGTGACGTGGTTCATGGCAGGTCCTCATCGAAGCGATGGGGGCCATGCTAGGCAGACTGTGCGAAGGTTCTGTGGCGTTGGGGCAAAAGCCGGTGATAGTGGTATAGGCAGATTTTGTAGTGGTCTTGAGGGCCCTATCGCTGGCAAGCCAGCTCCCACAAAAGCAAGTCGGCGCCAACCCTGTGGGAGCCGGCTTGCCGGCGATGAGGCCGGTGCAACCAGTAGAGAACTGTCAGAATTGCGATCCAACCACCTCCTGCGCCACCCCCAGGAACGCCGCCGGCAACCGCGCCTGGCGCCGCTCCTTCAGGCAGTACAGGTACTCGTGCATCACCGGTGCGTTTTCCAGCGCCAGCACCCGCAGCTCGGGGTTATGCGGCACCTCATGGCGGGCAATGATGCTGATGCCGATATTGCGCAGCACCGCCTCGCGGATCGACTCGCGGCTGCCGATCTCCAGCAGCGCCCCGGCCTTCACCCCGGCGTCCTGCATCATCTGCTCGGTGAGCTTGCGGGTGGTCGAGCCCTTCTCGCGCATCAGCAGGCAATGCCCGGCCACCACCTCGATCGACACTGCCTGGCGTTGCGCCAAGGGATGATTGCGGTGCACCGCCAGTACCAGCGGGTCGCTGCCCAGCACCCGGCGTACCAGGCGTGCGTCTTCGAGCAATTGCGACGAGGCGGCGATATCCACCCGGTAGTCCTCGAGCATTTCCAGCACCTGCTGCGAGTTGCCGATATCCACCGCCACCTCCACCTGCGGCAGGCGCTCGCGGAAGATCTTCACCAGGTCGAGGATGTAGTACGGCGCGGTGGCGGCGATGCGCAGGCTGCCCTGGGCCTGGCCGCTGTTGCGCAACTCGAACTCGATGTCGGCTTCCTGCTGCAGCAGCGCCTTGACCATCGGCAGCAGGCGCACGCCCTCCTCGCTCAACACCAGGCGCCGGCCGCCGCGGTAGAACAGCTCGACGTTGTACTGGCCCTCAAGGTTGCGGATCTGCGTGGTCACCGTGGGCTGACTGAGCCCGAGCTTCTTCGCCGCCAGGGTGATGCTGCCCAGGCGGGCCACCATGTAGAAGGCTTTGAGCTCGGCGCTCAGCATTGGCAGAACCTCTTTTTCACGCCACAGGCGTTATTTGCGCAACAGGCGCAGACCGTTGAACACCACCAGCAGGCTCACGCCCATGTCGGCGAATACCGCCATCCACATGGTGGCCATGCCGGCGAAGGTGATAGCCAGGAAGATTGCCTTGATCCCCAGGGCCAGCACGATGTTCTGGGTGAGGATCGCCGCGCTTTGGCGCGACAGCCTGACGAAGGCCGGGATTTTGCGCAAGTCGTCGTCCATCAGCGCCACATCGGCGGTCTCGATGGCGGTGTCGGTACCGGCGGCGGCCATGGCAAAGCCGATCTCGGCGCGGGCCAGGGCCGGCGCGTCGTTGATGCCATCGCCGACCATGCCGACACGATGCCCCTGGGCGTACAGGTTCTCGATGCTGGCGAGCTTGTCCGCAGGCAGCAGGTTACCCTCGGCGCGGTCGATCCCCACCTGGGCCGCAATGGCCTGGGCGGTGTGGGGATTGTCGCCGGTCAACATGACCGTCTTGATACCCAGCGCGTGCAGCTCGGCAATCGCCTGGCGGCTGCTGTCCTTGACCGTGTCGGCCACGGCGAACAACGCCAGCGGACCTGAGCGGTCGAGCAGCAGCACCACGGTCTTGCCCTGGCGCTCCAGCACATCCAGTTGCGCTTCCAGCTCTGGGGAGCACAGGCCGAGCTCTTCCACCAGGCGATGGTTGCCCAAGTGGTAGGTCTGGCCCTCGATATCACCGCGCACACCGCGACCGGCCAGGGCGGCGAACTCGGAGACTTCGCTCAGAACGAGATCCTGGCCCTTGGCGAACAGGGCGATGGCACCCGACACCGGGTGGTCGGAACGGGCAGCCAGGCTCGCGGCCAGGGCCTGGGCGCGGCCTTCGAACAGTGGGTCGAGCACCTTGCTGTCGGTCTGCACCGGCTTGCCGTGGGTGATGGTGCCGGTCTTGTCCAGGGCCAGGAAGTCCAGCTTGCGCCCGCCCTCCAGGTACACACCGCCCTTGATCAGGATGCCTTTGCGCGCCGCCGCGGCCAGGCCGCTGACGATGGTCACCGGGGTGGAGATCACCAGCGCGCACGGGCAGGCCACCACCAGCAGCACCAGGGCACGGTAGATCCAGTCGAACCAGGCACCGGCCATGAACAGCGGCGGGATGAGCGCCACGGCGAGCGCTACCGCGAACACCACGGGGGTGTAGATGCGCGAGAACTGGTCGACGAAGCGCTGGGTCGGCGCACGGGCGCCCTGGGCTTCTTCGACGGCCTTGATGATGCGGGCCAGGGTCGATTGACCGGCTGCGGCCGTGACGCAGTATTCCATCGCGCCAGCCTGGTTGATGGTGCCGGCGAACAGCTTGTCGCCGACCGCCTTCTCGACCGGCAGGCTCTCCCCGGTGATCGGCGCCTGGTCGACACTGGACTGGCCACTGACCACCTCGCCGTCCAGGCCGATACGCTCGCCCGGGCGCACCCGCACCCGTGCGCCGATTGCCACCTCGCGCACCTCGACCTCGCGCCACTGGCCATCGGCCTGTTGCACGGTGGCCATGTCCGGAGCCAGCTGCATCAGCCCGCCGATGGCATTGCGCGCGCGGTCCAGTGAACGGGCTTCGATCAGTTCGGCAACGGTGAACAGCACCATGACCATGGCCGCTTCCGGCCACTGGCCGATCAGCACGGCGCCGGTCACGGCGATACTCATCAGCGCATTGATATTGAGGTTGCGGTTTTTCAGGGCAATCCAGCCCTTCTTGTAGGTACCGAGACCGCAGCCGAGGATGGCCGCCAGGGCCAGCGCGGCGACCACCCACTCCGGTGCCTTGCCGGAGAAGTGCACGATTTCGGCGGCGATCGCCGCAACACCGGACAACGCCAGCGGCCACCAGCGGGTCTTGCTGGCCTGGGGCGCACTGGCGGCGCCATCATCCTCGGCGGCCAAGGGTTCGGCCTTCATGCCCAGGCTATCGATGGCCCGCTCGATCTCGGCGGTGCCCTCGAGGGTATGGCGCACGCCGAGCACACGATTGATCAGGTTGAATTCCAGTTGCTCGATACCGGCCAACTTGCCCAGCTTGTCCTGGATCAGGGTCTGCTCCGTAGGGCAGTCCATGGCCTCGATGCGGAAGCGGCTGAGCTGCGCCTGGCCACTGGCCTTTTCGGTCAGTTGCACCAGGGCCGGGGCGGCCTTGCTGGCGCAGCAGCCGTGGGCGTGGGGCGCGTGGCCATGATCGAGGCCATGATCGAGGTCATGGGCGTGATCATGCTTGTGGTCGGGGCTGACAGGCTGGTTCATGGAATCATCCTTAACTGAGCGCTGGCCTCTGTAGAGATCCACAGAGTGGGTTGTTGCCAAGTGAACACCCTGTAGCCACTATAGGGTCAAGCCCTTTGCAGGAGATTTGCCATGAAGATCGGAGAACTGGCCAAGGCCACCGACTGCGCCGTGGAGACCATCCGCTACTACGAGCGCGAACAGCTGCTGCCGGAACCTGCCCGCAGCGACGGTAACTACCGGCTCTACACCCAGGCCCACGTCGAGCGCCTGACCTTCATCCGCAACTGCCGCACCCTGGACATGACCCTGGACGAAATCCGCAGCCTGTTGAACCTGCGCGACAGCCCCGACGGCTCATGCGGCAGCGTCAACGCGCTGATCGACGAGCATATCGAGCATGTGCAGGCGAGGATCGATGGGCTGGTGGCGCTGCAGGCGCAGCTGGTGGAACTGCGGCAGCAGTGCAATGCGCAGGGGGCGGAGTGCGCGATCTTGCAGCAGTTGGAGACGAATGGGGCGGTGTCGGTGCCGGAGATCGAGCATCCCCATGTGGGGCGCAGCCACGGGCATTGATACCAAAAGCATCGCGGGGCAAGTCGCATCGGCGCACCGCCGCTCCCACGCCGGCTGTGCATAACCTGCGTGGGAGCGGCGGTGCGCCGATGCGACTTGCCCCGCGATTGTTCAAGCTCAGGCGATGAAGGTCTGTCAGACCGCCATCGGCGCCGTCATCGGCGCATGGTGCTCGTAGCCTTCCAGCCAGAAGTCGCTCGGCTCGATCTTCTCCAGCCACTCCGGCTCGTACTTGCCGGTCTCGGCGAACGCCGGCACGCGGTCGCTGATCACCAGCTTCGGTGCCGCCAGCGGTTCACGCTTCATCTGCTCGCCCAGCATATCCAGGTGGTTCTCGTACACATGGGCATCGCCGATGAAGTAGGTGAACCAGCGCGGGGTGTAGCCGGTCAGGCGGCCGAACAGCGACAGCAGCGCCGCGCCCTCGGTGAGGTTGAACGGCGTGCCCAGGCCCAGGTCGTTGGAGCGGATGTAGAGGGTCAGGGAAATTTCCCGGGTTTCGACATTCGGGTGGAACTGGTACAGCAAGTGACACGGTGGCAGGGCCATCTCGTCGAGCTGGGCGCAGTTCCAGCCGTGGAACAGGATGCGGCGGCTGCCCGGGTCGTTGGCGATGGTGTCCAGGCACTGGCGCACCTGGTCGATGGCCTTGTAGAGGATGACGAACGCCTGGCCGTCCTCCTCGTCCTGGGCGATACGGCGGAAGCCGGCCTTCTCGGCCATCTCGATGGCGGCCGGGTTGCTCAGCGGTATGCGCTTGTAGCCGGGCCACTGGCGCCATTGCACGCCGTAGATTTCGCCGAGGTCGTCATGCCCCTGGCGGAAAGGGTTGGCCAGCCACTGGGCGTTTTCGTTGGCGTTCTGGTCCCAGACCTTGCAGCCCAGCTCGCGGAACTCGCCGGCGTTCTTCACGCCGCGCAGGAAGCCGACCATCTCGCCGATCGCCGACTTGAACGCCAGCTTGCGCGTGGTGATGGCCGGGAAGCCCTTCTGCAGGTCGAAACGCAGCATCGCGCCAGGCAGGCTGATGGTGCGGATACCGGTGCGGTTTTCCTGCAGCGTGCCGTTGTCGATGACGTCACGGACCAGATCTAGATACTGTTTCATGGCTTACCTGTAACAAGAACGGCAGGGGGATCGCCCCTGCCGTGGAAATCAAACGGTGGCCTTGGCCGTCGGTTTGCGGTTGTAGGCCCACCAGATCAGGAAGATGCCGCCGAGAATCATCGGCACGCAGAGCAACTGACCCATGGTCAACCAGCCGAAGGCGATGTAGCCAAGCTGGGCGTCGGGTACGCGCACGAACTCCACGATGAAGCGGAAGATGCCATAGAACAGCGCGAACATGCCGGAAACGGCCATGGTCGGGCGCGGCTTGCGCGAGTACAGCCAAAGGATGACGAATAATGCCACACCTTCGAGGGCGAACTGATACAGCTGCGACGGGTGACGCGGCAATTGCGCCGGGTCGCTGAACGGCGGGAAGATCATTGCCCACGGCACGTCGGTGGCCTTGCCCCACAGTTCGGCGTTGATGAAGTTGCCTATACGCCCGGCGCCAAGGCCGATCGGCACCAGCGGCGCGACGAAGTCCATCAGCTCGAAGAATGACTTGTTGTTGCGCTTGCCGAACCACAGCGCGGCCAGCATCACACCGATGAAACCTCCATGGAACGACATGCCGCCCTTCCATACCTCGAAGATCAGCGTCGGGTTGGCCAGGTACTGGTGCAGGTCGTAGAACAGCACGTAACCCAGGCGCCCGCCGACGATCACGCCCATCGACAGCCAGAACACCAGGTCGGAGAGCTTCTCGCGGGTCCAGGTGGGGTCGAAGCGGTTCAATCGGCGCGAGGCCAGCAGCCAGGCGCCGCCGATGCCGATCAGGTACATCAGGCCGTACCAGTGGATTTTCAGTGGACCGAGGGCCACGGCCACCGGGTCGATCTGCGGGTAAGGCAGCATTGTCTTTCCTCTAGGTTCAGATAAGGAAGCTGAGTCCGACGCAGAACAGCAGTGCGGCGAACAGACGCTTGAGCACGCGCGGCGACAGCTTGTGGGCCAGACGCGCGCCGTAGCGGGCGAAGAACATGCTGGTGGCAGCGATGCCGACCAGCGCCGGAAGATAGACGTAGCCCAGGCTGTGGGCCGGCAGATGCTCCTCATGCCAACCCAGCCACATGAAGCCCAGGGCACTGGCCAGGGCGATCGGCAGGCCACAGGCCGACGAAGTCGCCACTGCCTGCTGCATGGGCAGGCTACGCCAGGTAAGGAACGGCACGGTCAATGAGCCGCCGCCGATGCCGAAAATGGCCGAGGCCCAACCGATCACCCCACCGGCGGTGGTCAATCCGGGCTTGCCGGGAATGCCGCGGCTGGCCTTGGGCTTGAGGTCCAGGGCCATCTGCGCGGCGATCACCAGGGCGAACACACCGATGATCTTCTGCAGCATCGGGCCCTGGATCAGCGAGGCGGTCTTGGCCCCGACCAGCGCGCCGAGCAGGATGCCCACGGTCATCCAGGCGAAGATCGGCCATTGCACCGCGCCCTTGCGCTGGTGCTCGCGCACGGCATTGATCGAGGTGAAGACGATGGTCGCCAACGAGGTGCCGACCGCCAGGTGGGTCAGCACCGAAGGGTCGAAGCCCTGCAAGGTGAAGCTGAACACCAGCACCGGCACGATGATGATGCCGCCACCGACGCCGAACAGCCCGGCCAGCACGCCGGCGCAGGCGCCCAACAGCAGATAGAGAGCGAATTCCATTCGTGGCCCCAGTGGAAAACAATCCGGCATGGTAACGGAACCCACGCCCGGCGCTCTAGTGAACTCTGTGTCAGAAGATGGATAGCGGCCAGCGGCGCGGGTAGAGTGGCCCAATACACAAGGGGACAACCTATGTGCCTGATCGTATTCGCCTGGCGGCCGGGGACAGCCCGGCCACTGATCGTCGCGGCCAACCGCGATGAGTTCTATGCGCGGCCGACCCAGGCCTTGAAGGCCTGGGAGGACGCGACGGGTGTGCACGCCGGGCGTGACCTGGAAGCCGGTGGCACCTGGCTGGGTGTCGGGCCGAACGGGCGTTTTGCGGCGCTGACCAATATCCGTGATCCACGCCAGCCTTTGGGGCCGCGGTCCCGCGGTGAACTGGTGGCAGCCTACCTGCAGGGCGAACTGGGGGTCGAGGCCTATCTGGACCGGGTAGCCAGCCGCAGTGACCAGTATTCAGGGTTCAACCTGCTGGTCGGCGATGACAAGCGCTTGGGCTACCTGCATGCCCGTGAGCCGGCGCCACGCCTGCTTGAATCGGGGGTGTACGGGCTGTCGAATGCCGGCTTGGATACGCCATGGCCGAAGCTGATCAAAGCGCGCAGCGGGCTTGAGAAATTGCTCGAAAACGCCGATCCACAGCAACTATTGACGCTGCTGGGTGATGCACAGCCCGCGCCGGACGGCGAACTACCCGAGACCGGCGTGGGGCTGGCCACCGAGCGGCTGCTATCGAGTGTATTCATCGCCAGCCAGAACTACGGGACGCGGGCGAGCACGGTGCTGATCGTCGATGACCAAGGCCGTCGGCGCATGATCGAGCGCAGTTTCGGGCCGTTTGGGGGGCATCTGGGCGAGGTTAGCCTGGAGGTTTGAGGTGTTGTAACGGCCTGTTCACCGACCCAATTTACTTGACCTGGCCTCTGTAGGAGCGGCTTTAGCCGCGATCACCCGCAAAGCGGGTGCCACATACCGCGCTGCCTCCATCGCGGCTCAAGCCGCTCCTACAGAGGACGCCGTGCCCGGCAGCCCAGACGCCACAAATCAGAGGGTCTTGTTCGGCCCGATCATCCGCGCCAGCCCAAGATTCTTCAGCGCCAGCTGCAACGAGCTGTGGATAACCTGCGGGTTGTCATGACTCATGGCATCGGCCAGCAGCTCCCTGGCCTTGCTCAGGTTGATCTGGCGCAGCATCCACTTCACCTTCGGCAGGTTGGTGGCGTTCATCGACAGACTGTCGAAGCCCATGGCCATGAGCAGGATTGCCGCGGCCGGGTCACCGGCCATCTCGCCGCAGATACTGACCGGCTTGCCTTCCTCGTGGGCCACGCTGACCACGGTCTGCAGAGCTTGCAGCACTGCCGGGTGCAGGTAGTCGTAGAGGTCGGCGACCCGCGGGTTGTTGCGGTCGACGGCCAGCAGGTATTGCGTGAGGTCGTTGGAGCCGACCGAGAGGAAGTCAACCTGGCGCGCCAGTTCGCGGGTCTGGTACACCGCGGCGGGGATCTCCACCATCACCCCGACCGGCGGCATCGGCACATCGGTGCCTTCGTCGCGCACTTCGCCCCAGGCGCGGTGGATCAGGTGCTGGGCTTCTTCGAGCTCGTGGATGCCGGAAATCATCGGCAGCAGGATGCGCAGGTTGTTCAACCCTTCGCTGGCCTTGAGCATGGCGCGGGTCTGCACCAGGAAGATTTCCGGGTGGTCGAGGGTGACGCGAATGCCGCGCCAGCCGAGGAACGGGTTCTCTTCCTTGATCGGGAAATACGACAGCGACTTGTCGCCGCCGATGTCGAGGCTGCGCATGGTCACCGGCAGCGGATGGAACGCCTGCAGCTGCTCGCGGTAGATCGCCAACTGCTCCTTTTCGCTGGGGAAGCGCTGGTTGATCATGAACGGCACTTCGGTGCGGTACAGGCCCACGCCTTCGGCGCCGCGCTGCTGGGCGCGGGCAACATCGGCAAGCAAGCCGGTGTTGACCCAAAGCGGCATGCGGTGGCCATCCGGGGTGATGCACGGCAGCTCGCGCAGGGCATCGAGCCCCTTGGCCAGCTGGCGCTCTTCCTCGACCACGTCGCTGTACTGCTTGCGCAGCACTTCGCCGGGGTTGGTGAAGACTTCGCCCTTGTAGCCGTCGACGATCATCTCGATGCCGTCGGCCTTCGAGTAAGGCAGGTCGACCACCCCCATGACCGTGGGAATGCCCATGGCCCGGGCCAGGATCGCCACGTGGGAGTTGCCCGAGCCGAGTACCGAAACCAGGCCCACCAGCTTGCCCTCCGGCACCTCGCCGAGCATCGCGGGGGTCAGTTCTTCACTGACCAGAATGGTGTTGTCCTGGTAGACCAGCGACTGCGAACGGGCCTCCTGCAGATACGCCAGCAGGCGCCGGCCCAGGTCCTTGACGTCCGATGCCCGCTCGCGCAGGTAGTCGTCATCCATCAGCTCGAAGCGATTGACGTGTTCGCCGACCACCTGGCGCAAGGCGCCCTGGGCCCACTGGCCAGTCTTGATGACTTCGACCACCTCGCCACCGAGGGCGGCGTCCTCGAGCATCATCAGATACACGTCGAACAACGCACGTTCTTCGGGGCGCAGCTGGGTGGCGAGCTTGGCCGACAGCTTGCGCATGTCCTCGCGCACGCCTTCGAGCGCGTTGTTGAACAGCTTGAGTTCGTTGTCGATGTCCTCGACAGTGCGGTCGGGCACCACCTCCAGGTCGGCGGGCGGCAGCATCACCACCGATCGACCGACCGCCGCGCCCGGCGAACCCGGCACCCCGACGAAACGGGCTTCCTGGATGCCCTTGCCCTGACGGCCCAGGCCACGGATCGAACCCGTCGCCTCGGCGTGGGCGATAACCCCGGCGAGCTGCGCGCTCATGGTGACCAGGAAGGCCTCTTCGCCTTCGTCGAACTGGCGGCGTTCCTTCTGCTGGATGACCAGCACGCCGACCACGCGACGATGGTGGATGATCGGTGCGCCGAGGAAGGAGGCGAATTTCTCTTCGCCGGTTTCGGCGAAGTAGCGGTAACGGGGGTGATCGGCGGCGTTCTCGAGGTTAAGCGGCTCCTCGCGGGTGCCGACCAGGCCGACCAGGCCCTCGTTGGGCGCCATGCTGACCTTGCCGATGGAGCGCTTGTTCAGGCCCTCGGTGGCCATCAGCACAAAGCGGTTGGTGTCCGGGTCGAGCAGGTAGACGGAGCAGACCTGGCTGCCCATTGCCTCCTTGACGCGCAAGACAATGATCCCCAACGCCGTCTTGAGATCTTTGGCGGAGTTCACTTCCTGGACGATCTTGCGCAGCGTATTGAGCATGGCTCGGGGTCGGACTCCGTCGTCAGTCGCGCGTCAGCAGGCGCGGGGCTAGCTCTTTCAGGGCGCGGCGGTATACCTCGCGCTTGAATGTCACCACCTGGCCCAGCGGATACCAGTAGCTGACCCAGCGCCAGCCATCGAATTCCGGCTTGCCGGTCAGGTCCATGCGCACCCGTTGCTCATTGCTCACCAGGCGTAGCAGGAACCACTTCTGTTTCTGGCCGATACACAACGGCTGGCTGTGGGTGCGCACCAGGCGCTGGGGTAAACGATAACGCAACCAGCCACGGGTGCAGGCAAGAATTTCCACATCCTGGCGTTCCAGGCCTACTTCTTCGTTCAGCTCGCGGTACAGGGCATCTTCCGGCGTTTCGTCAGGGTTGATACCCCCCTGTGGAAACTGCCAGGCATCCTGGTTGATCCGCCGAGCCCATAGCACCTGCCCGGCATCATTCGTGAGAATGATCCCGACATTGGGGCGAAAACCATCCGGGTCGATCACGGCAGCAACCTCGCAAACGCATGTCGCCGCATTGTTCCACAAAGCCTGAGCGCGCAGCAACGCGCCCGCCACGCTTATGTGCGGCGAGGTGAAGACTGCGTATTGGGCGAGCGTCGCCACACCGGGCGTGGCACTGGTATACAGGGTTTGCATGAAGGCAAGGTGACGCGACTGCGTTAACCCCTCGCGGGCCCCGCCCGCCCCCAAGGTTTACCAATGGGAGCGGGCTGGCGGGTGTCATCAGACCGGCTTGGCGCCCATCAGGCCGGCGATGGACAGGAAGCACACACCGCTGAACACCGCCAGCGCCAAGGTGAACTTCAAGCCGACGGCTTCGGCCTTGCGCAGCCGGTTGAGGCGCGCCACCAGCCACCACACGGCAAACGCGCCAAGGGTATAGATGACGCTGGAGGCCAGCACCCAAGTCTGCCCCAGCGGCCAGCCGACCAGGTGCACCAGCCACCAGCCGGTGAACGGCATGCTCAGCAGGCACAGCCCCATCAGCAGCCAGACGAACACCAGCGGGCGGCGCAACAACTTGCCATAGGCCTCGGTGTCGCCCTTGCGCCGGGCATGCCAGGTCCAGCCCGCCAGGCCCAGGGCGCCAAGCAGCAACAGGGCCGTGGCGAGGATGTGCAGGGTCTTGAGGGTGGTCAGGTGTTCCATGTGAAAATCATCCTTCAGCAGGCTTTTTCGCTTTCGGCCTCATCGCGGGGCAGGCCCGCTCCCGCGAGGTGAAGCGTGTTCAGCCCAAGAATAGCCGGTAAGCCGGGTTCTCGGTCTCGTCCCAGTATGGATAGCCGATCTTGGCCAGGGCTGCCGGCACCAGGTGACGCTCTTCCTCCGGCACCTGCAGGCCCGCGACCACGCGCCCGTCGGCGGCGCCGTGGTTGCGGTAGTGGAACATCGAGATGTTCCAACGCCCGCCCAGCTTGTTGAGGAAGTTGAACAGGGCACCGGGCCGCTCCGGGAACTCGAAGCGCAGCACCATCTCATCGCTGGCGCCGGCCGAGTGGCCACCCACCATGTGGCGGATATGCAGCTTGGCCAGTTCGTTGTCGGTCAGGTCTGTGACTGGGAAACCTTGCTCCGTCAGCTGTTGTACCAATGCCGCACGCGGGTCGGTTTCCGGGTGAGTCTGCACGCCGACGAAGATGTGCGCCTCGTCAGAAGTGTGCTTGCGGTAGTTGAATTCAGTGATCTGGCGCTTGCCGATAGCCTCGCAGAAGGCCTTGAAGCTGCCTGGGCGCTCAGGAATGGTCACGGCGATGATCGCCTCGCGCTTCTCGCCCAGCTCGGCGCGCTCGGCCACATGCCGCAGGCGGTCGAAGTTGACGTTGGCGCCCGAGTCGATGGCCACCAGGGTCTGCCCGGCCACACCCTTGAGCTCGACGTACTTCTTGATCCCGGCAACACCGAGAGCACCAGCAGGTTCGGTGATCGAGCGGGTATCGTCGTAGATATCCTTGATTGCGGCGCAGATCTCGTCGGTACTGACGGCGATCACTTCATCCACATGATGACGACAGATATCGAAGGTGTGCTGGCCGATCTGCGCCACCGCCACGCCGTCGGCGAACAGCCCGACCTGCGGCAGCACCACGCGCTCACCGGCGGCCATGGCAGCTTGCAGGCAGTTGGAATCGTCCGGCTCGACGCCGATGACCTTGATTTCCGGACGCAGGTACTTCACGTAGGCGGCGATACCGGCGATCAGACCGCCGCCGCCGACCGGCACGAAGATCGCGTCGAGCTGGCCCGGGTGCTGGCGCAGGATCTCCATGGCCACCGTGCCTTGCCCGGCAATGGTGTGCGGGTCGTCGTAGGGGTGGATGTAGACGAAACCTTTCTCCTCCACCAGCTTCAGCGAATAGGCCAGCGCCTCGGGGAAGCTGTCGCCATGCAACAACACCTTGCCACCACGCGAGCGCACGCCTTCGATCTTGATCTCCGGGGTGGTCTTGGGCATGACGATGGTCGCCTTGATACCCAGCTCCCGCGCCGCCAGTGCCAGGCCCTGGGCATGGTTGCCGGCCGAGGCGGTGACCACGCCACGGGCCAGCTCCTCGGCGCTCAGTTGCGCCAGCTTGTTGTAGGCCCCGCGGATCTTGAACGAGAACACCGGCTGCAGGTCCTCGCGCTTGAGCAGCACCGTGTTGCCCAGGCGCTTGCTCAGTTGCCCGGCCGTGTGCAGCGGGGTTTCGACAGCAACGTCGTAGACGCGCGAGGTGAGGATCTTCTTGACGTACTGTTCGAGCATCGGAAAGCATCACTGGGCCGCGGGACAAGGGCTGGGAGTCTACCGCAGCGCCACGTCGGGCGACCACAGCAAAGCCGCCGGAGCCGCTATACTAGGCAACTTTCGATATCCGCCCTGCCCCTCCCGGAGCCCGCATGACCCAGGACCAACTCAAACAGGCCGTCGCCCAGGCCGCCGTCGACCTCATCCTGCCGAAACTGGATGAGAAAAGCGTCGTCGGCGTTGGCACAGGCTCGACCGCCAACTTCTTCATCGACGCCCTGGCCCAGCACAAGACCGCCTTCGACGGCGCCGTCGCCAGCTCCGAGGCCACCGCCCAGCGCCTGAAGGGCCATGGCATCCCGGTGTACGAGCTGAACAGCGTCAGCGAGCTGGAGTTCTACGTGGACGGCGCCGACGAGAGCGATGCCCATCTCAACCTGATCAAGGGCGGCGGCGCGGCCCTGACCCGCGAGAAGATCGTCGCGGCAGTGGCCAAGACCTTCATCTGCATCGCCGACGCCAGCAAGCTGGTGCCGGTGCTGGGTGCCTTCCCTCTGCCGGTCGAGGTCATCCCGATGGCCCGCAGCCACGTGGCGCGCCAGCTGGTCAAGCTGGGCGGCGACCCGGTCTATCGCGAAGGCGTGGTAACCGACAACGGCAACGTCATCCTCGACGTGCACAACCTGCAGATCACCAACCCGGTGGAGCTGGAAAGCCAGATCAACGCGATCGTCGGCGTGGTTACCAATGGTCTGTTCGCGGCGCGGCCGGCGGATGTGCTGTTGTTGGGGACCGCTGAAGGCGTGAAGAGCCTGAAGGCCGAGTAATCGCCAGCGAGAGCTGCGCCCTCGAATCGCTGGCAAGCCAGCTCCCACAGGGTCCGCACTACCTTGTGGAAGCTGGCTTGCCAGCGAACACCGGCGAAGCAAGGGCCATCCTCAACCCATCAAGGCTGCTTGAACACATAGAACAGGTTCGGCTCACTGACCAGATAGATGGTCCCGGCATCGTCCATCGCAATCCCCTCAGCTTGTGGCACGGTCTGCTTCAACCCCTGGAACCCCTTGCGCAATGACAGGGTACTCAGCGGCCGCCCCTTCACATCAAGCTCCAGCACCAGCCGCGACTCGTCGGACAGCGCCAGCAGGTGCCCGCTGCGTTCGTCGAACTGCAGGCTCGACAGGTCCCTCACGAACAACCGCCGGTCGCGCTTGCGATCCTGCACCACATGCACGGCGTAGGGTTTGTCGGGATTGTCGTGGGGAAAGCCGTGCACCTCGTAGATCATCATCGGGTCCCGCTCCTTGGCCACGAACAGGCGCTTGCCTGCCGAGTCGTAGGCCAGCCCCTCGAACCCCTTGTTGCCGTTCAGGCCGATGCCCAGGGACAACTGCTCGGCGTCGGCGGCATCGAGGAACAGGGTGTCATCGTCCAGGCGCACACGAATCAGCCGCTGCTGGCGCTCATCGGTGATCACGTAGCTGTTGGGCCCGACGTACTCCACCGCCTCGGGGTCGCCGAAGCCGGTCAGCGGGACACGGCGCAGGATACGGCCATCCAGTGACAACTCGATTAGCTCCGACCGGGCATTGGTGACGGTGAACAGGCTCTTGCGGTCGGGGTCGTAGGTCAACGCCGAGATGTCGTCGTCCAGGCCCTCGATAGGCCTGGCCTCGAGCACCACCTGGTAACGATCCAGGCCGATGCTCTGCTCAGCCGGCTGCCACCAGGTCTTGAGGTTGAACCAGCCCCGCTCGAACATGCGGAACTCGTGCCCGGCAGCCCCCAGCACGAGCAGGCAGACAAACACGAAGAAGACGAAGATCAGGCGAACGTGGCGGCGCATGCGGGCGGACTCGGCAATAGGAGCGCGTAGCTAACCACTATCAACTGAAGCAAAGCTTAATGCCACCATCAGAAATGTCTGATCGGTCAGTTCTTTTTGAAGCGATAGAACAGATTCGGCTCGCTGACCATGTACAGGTTGCCCTGGTCGTCCATTGCCACTCCCTCGGCCCGGGGAATGGTGTCAGCCAGGCCATTGAAGCCGCCCAGCAGGGTCATGAAGCTGACCTGCTCACCCTTTTCGTCAAGCTCGAGCAGCATGTTGGAGTCTGCCGACAATGCCAGCAGATGCCCTGTGCGCGGGTCGATACCCAGCGCGGACAAGTTGCGCAGATCCAGTTCGTCGCTGGCCAGCGGCTGCTTCTGGCCCTTGAGCGGGTTGCGCCCATCGGTGTTCCAGATGAACATCCTGGGCGGCCGCTCGGCGCCGATGACCAGGCGCTGGCGCATCAGGTCCCAGGCAATGGCCTCGAAGCCCTTGTTGCCTTCATCAGCGTCGCCCAGGTCGTAGGGCTGGTAGTCGGCGCGGTTCAGCGACGTGGTACCGGCATCCACCTTGACCAGTGTCAGGTCATGGTTGCGCTCATCGACGATGGCGATCTGGCCATCCTCAAGCACCGCCACCCCTTCCGGATTGGACCAACCCACCAGGGGGATCTTGCGCAACACATCGCCATCGAGGGTGAGCTCGACCAGGAACGGGTGCTTGCCCATGACTGCGAACAACGACCGGGTGTGCGGGTTGAACGCCAGGTCCGACGCCTCGTCACGCTCCATACCGGGCAACGGCTTGGCATCGATGTCGACCACGTAGCTGGGCAGCCAGATGCTTTCCTGGCGTTCAGCCTGGCTTTCGAAACCTTCCTTTATCCACAGCAGGCCACGGTCATCCCAGTGCATGGCCGAAATGACGCCGTAGCCAATAACCGCAGCTGCTGCCAGGCCGAACGGCCAGCGCCGGTAAAAGGGGCGCTTGGGAGACACGGAAGCGCGGGAGGGAGAGGGCATGCAAGGGTCCTGAGGATAGGCGTAGGTTCGCGCATTATCCGCAAAGGGTGTGAAAAAACGGTAAACGTCTCTGCACTTTTTCCAGGAAAGGCGCGAACCTTCGGCTCAGAGCACCCGGCTCTCGAACCGGCTGACGCCTGGAAGCTCCAGCACCAGCTCGTCGCCAACCTCGAACGGCCCCACACCCGCCGGAGTGCCGGTGAGGATCACATCACCCGCCTGCAACGAGAAGCACGCGGCCATATGCTGGATCATCGGCACGATGGGGTTGAGCATCATCGCGCTGTTGCCGTCCTGGCGCACCTCGCCGTTGATGGTCAGGCGTATACCGATGTCCTTCACATCCTCGAAGGCGCCTGCCGAGACAAAAGGCGGCAGCACGCAAGCACCATCGAAGCTTTTGCACAGCTCCCACGGCAGGCCCTTTTCCTTCAGTTTGCTCTGCAGGTCGCGCAGGGTGAGGTCCAAAGCCGGGGCATAGCCGGAAATGGCGTCGAGCACCTCTTCCTCGGTCGGCTTGGTCGACAACGGCTTGCCCAGCAACACCGCGATTTCCGCCTCGTAGTGCACCGAGCCACGCTCGGTCGGAATCTTGAAGCCACCTTCCAGGGGCACCACGCAACTGCCGGGCTTGATAAACAGCAGCGGCTCGCTGGGGATGGGGTTGTCCAGTTCCTTGGCATGCTCGGCGTAGTTGCGGCCAATGCACACCACCTTGCCCAGCGGGAAGTGGATGCGCGTGCCGTCTACGTACTGGTGCTGGTAACTCATGGCCGACTCCTGTGAACACTGCTTTTTATTCGGGAGCGAAGATCTTACCCGGATTCATGATGCCGTTCGGGTCGAACACCGCCTTGATCGCCTTCATGCAAGCGATTTCTTCCGGTGAGCGGCTGTAGCCCAGGTAATCGCGCTTGGTCATGCCCACGCCGTGCTCGGCGGAGATCGAGCCGTTGTAACGCTCGACGATCTCGAACACCCACTTGTTGACCTTGGCGCAGGAGGCGAAGAAGTCGTCCTTGCTCATGTGGTCGGGCTTGAGGATGTTCAGGTGCAGGTTGCCGTCGCCGATATGGCCGTACCAGACCACCTCGTAGTCCGGATAGTGCTCGCCGACGATGGCATCGATGTCGCGCAGAAACGCCGGCACTTTCGAGACGGTGACAGAGATGTCGTTCTTGTAGGGCGTCCAGTGGGAGATGGTCTCGGACAGGTACTCGCGCAGCTTCCACAGGTTCTTCAGCTGGGTGTCGCTCTGGCTCATCACCCCGTCCAGCACCCAGCCCTGCTCGACGCAGTGCTCGAAGGTGGCGAGCGCCTCGTTGGCCACCTCCTCGGTGCTGGCTTCGAACTCCAGCAGGGCATAGAACGGGCAGTCGGTTTCAAATGGCGCGGGCACATCGCCCCGGGCGAGGATCTTGGCCAGGCCCTTGTCGGAAAAGAACTCGAATGCGGTGAGGTCGAGCTTGCCCTGGAAGGCGTGCAGCACTGGCATGATCGCGTCGAAGTCAGGCGTGCCCAGCACCATCGCCGTAAGGTTGCGCGGCGCACGGTCGAGGCGCATGGTCGCCTCCACCACGAACCCCAGGGTGCCTTCGGCGCCGATGAACAGTTGGCGCAGGTCGTAGCCGGTGGCGTTCTTGATCAGGTCCTTGTTCAGCTCGAGCAGCTCGCCCTTGCCGGTGACCACCTTCAGCCCAGCCACCCAGTTGCGGGTCATGCCGTAGCGAATCACCTTGATTCCGCCGGCATTGGTGCCGATATTGCCGCCGATCTGGCTGGAGCCGGAGGAGGCGAAGTCCACCGGATAGTAAAGCCCCTGGTCCTCGGCGAACTGCTGAAGCTGGCGGGTCACCACGCCCGGCTGGCACACGACGGTTCGATCGAACTCATTGAAGGCCAGGATCTGGTTCATGTAGTCGAAGGCGACCACCACCTCGCCATGGGCGGCCACGGCAGCGCCCGACAATCCTGTACGCCCGCCCGATGGCACCAAGGCGACCTTGTGCCGGTTGGCCCAGCGCACGATGGCCTGGACTTGATCGATGGTTTTGGGGAAGACGATCGCGCTTGGCGCAGGCGGGTAGTGCTTGGTCCAGTCCTTGCCGTAGGCGTCGAGCGAGGCAGGGTCGGTGAGGACCTTGCCAGGGTCGACCAGGGTCATCAGTTCATCAATTACCACGGACTGGGTCATCGCTGGAACTCTCGACTTATTCATAGTCACCCTGAGCACGCTTCACCTGTCGGGATGGGCTCAGATTGTGTCGCGTATGCTAGCATAGCCCTCCCGCTGTTCGTGCTAAGGCCGACGCCGCGCCGCTTCACCCCCCTCGCCATTTTTCTCCGGGATACAGGTTTACGCAGATGAGCAAGACTTCTCTCGACAAGAGCAAGATCAGGTTCCTTCTTCTTGAAGGCGTCCACCAGAATGCGGTGGATATCCTCAAGGCTGCCGGGTACAGCAACATCGAGTACCTCACCGGCTCGCTGCCGGATGCAGAGCTGAAGGAAAAGATCGCCGATGCCCACTTCATCGGCATCCGCTCGCGCACCCAGCTGACCGAAGAGGTCTTCGACTGTGCGAAGAAACTGGTCGCGGTCGGCTGTTTCTGCATCGGCACCAACCAGGTCGACCTGAGCGCGGCCCGCAACCGCGGCATCGCGGTGTTCAACGCGCCGTACTCCAACACCCGTTCGGTGGCCGAACTGGTGCTGGCCGAAGCCATCCTGTTGCTGCGCGGCATCCCCGAGAAGAACGCCTCCTGCCACCGCGGTGGCTGGATCAAGAGCGCGGCCAACTCCTTCGAGATCCGCGGCAAGAAACTGGGCATCGTCGGCTACGGCTCGATCGGTACCCAGCTGTCGGTGCTGGCCGAAAGCCTGGGCATGCAGGTCTACTTCTACGACCCGCTGACCAAGCTGCCGCTGGGCAACGCCACCCAGGTCACCAGCCTGAACGAGCTGCTGGGCCTGGCCGACATCGTCTCGCTGCACGTGCCCGAGCTGCCATCCACCCAGTGGATGATCGGCGAGAAGGAAATCCGCGCGATGAAGAAGGGCGCGATCCTGATCAACGCCGCCCGTGGTACCGTGGTCGAGCTGGACCACCTGGCCGCCGCAATCAAGGACAAGCACCTGATCGGCGCCGCCATCGACGTGTTCCCGGTCGAGCCACGCTCCAACGACGAAGAGTTCGAAAGCCCGCTGCGTGGCCTGGACAACGTGATCCTGACCCCGCACATCGGTGGTTCCACCGCCGAAGCCCAGGCCAACATCGGCCTGGAAGTGGCCGAGAAGCTGGTCAAGTACAGCGACAACGGTACCTCGGTGTCGTCGGTCAACTTCCCGGAAGTCGCGCTGCCGGCCCACCCAGGCAAGCACCGCCTGCTGCACATCCACGAAAACATCCCGGGCGTACTCAGCGAGATCAACAAAGTGTTCGCCGAGAACGGTATCAACATCTCCGGTCAGTTCCTGCAGACCGACGAGAAAGTGGGTTACGTGGTCATCGACGTCGATGCCGAGTACTCCGACCTGGCCCAGGAAAAACTGCAGCATGTGAAGGGCACTATTCGCTCGCGCGTACTGTTCTAAGTTTGCCGGCTGCATGAGAAAGGGAGGCCCTGGCGGCCTCCCTTTTTCGTTGCGTGCGTCTACAGAGCAAGCGTCATTTGACGGTGACGGTGATCTTCTGCGACTCGACGTTCGGTTTGAACGGCACATGGTACATGTCGCCCAGCACCAGTTGCAGGGTGTGCTTGCCCGGCGTCAGGGTGATGGTCGCCTCGGTCTGTGCCTTGCCGAAGTGCAGTACTTGCGGGCCAGCTGGCAGGGGTGCGTTGTTCTCCGGCATCAGGCTGGTCGGCAACGGCATGTCGGCGACCGGCGCCTTGTCCACATCTACCAGCAGATGGTGATGCCCGGTGTGCGGAGTCTGGTCACCCGCAGGCTTGAGGCCCATGCCCTCGATACCGAACTTGACGGTGAAGGTCTTGTCGACCGTGGCCCCGTCGGCGGGGGAAACGATGAAGACCTTGGCGCCCTCCGGTGGCTGCTGGCTCTTCAGCGCATCCGCGGCACTGGCGAACACCGACGCCCCCATCAGCAAACCGGCGACGGCAGCACGCGAAAATAGGCTTTTCATTCACTTCTCCTGTGATTCACTTCAATTGACCGCTATCACTTAAACGAAGCACAGCGGTACTTCACCATAGTCCAACCAGCCAGGCAGAGGTTCAAAAACAGGGGCAGAAATATTTCAGGCCGGCGTAAACATTAACGCGGCTACACGGTCATAGGCTGCGTTCGACCGCGGCAGAAAAGAAAGCCTCGGCGAATGACATTCACCTGCCGAACAAGAAGGGGCACTCATGCGTTTGACCATTGGCATTCTGCTGGCGGTATTGTTCAGCCCACTGGCCCAGGCCGAACTGATCGACGAAATCAACGACCGTGGCGAACTGCGCATTGCCGTGCTGAGCGATTCACCACCTTATGCGTTCAAGGAAAACGAACACCTGACCGGCTTCGAGATCGAGTTGGGCCAGGCCCTGGCCAAGGAGCTGGATGTGCGGGCCGAGTTCGTCGAGACCCCAGCCGAAGAGGTGCTGCCTGGGGTGGAGAGCGGCAAGTTCGACATGGCCTTCAATAAGCAAGGCATCGAACCGAGCGACCAACTCGACACCATTCGGACTCTCGCCAGCCAGAAACTGGTGATTCCGTACCTGAAGGGCAATCCAGCCTTCGAGACGGCTGTGAGCAATGCCCTGCAACGGATCGAGGACGATGGCCGCCTGGCTGACCTGGAAAGCAAATGGCTCAAGGGCACCAAGCAGGCAAGCGCCGGACAGTAACACCGCATCGCGGGGCAAGCCTGCTCCCACGCAATGCCGTCATGATCAGCATCGCGTGGGAGCGGGCTTGTCCCGCGATCAGATCTGGCTCAACGCTCGCTGCGCGTCTTCCAGCTCCAGCTCGCTGAACACGAGCACCCCTTCGCGCCGCAACAAGGCCGTGGTCACGCCCTCACCCGCCACCTTCACACCGCTGAAACTGCCGTCGTAGGTCTGCAGATTGCCACACGAGGGGCTGCCCGACTTGAGGACCGCCACACGGATGCCATGCCGACGCACCAGTTCCAGCGCCACGCGGGCCCCGGCGAGAAAGGCGCCGCTGACATCGGCGCCGGTCACCGTCAGCACCTGTGCCTGCCCATCCAGAACCGCCCCGCCCTGCCCACCGGGTATCTCCGCAGGCGGTCGTGGTGTAGGCAAGCCACCGGCAACCTCCGGGCACAGTGGCACCACCCTGCCTTCTGCCTGCCAACGCTGCAATACGTCGGGATGGCCGCTGGCACGCCCGTCATAGCGTACCGGCTGGCCCAGCAGGCAGGCGCTGACCAGCACCTTCACCAGCTCAGAACGGCTCATTGCCACGGCGCCGGAACCAACCGGTCAACGACAGGCGTTCACGCCCTGCCGGGAGTACCTCGTGCGGGACTTCACCCGACAGGAACACCACCAGGCTACCGGCCAACGGCGCCACGTCGTGTTCGACATCGCCCTTCAGGAACATGCGCAATTGTCCACCGTCCTGCGGCTGCCAGCCCTCGTTGAGGTACAGCACGGCCGACACCATGCGCCGGTCATCGTCGCGGAAGCGGTCGAGATGGCGCTTGTAGAAGGCGCCCGGCGGATACAGGGCAAAGTGGCACTCGAAGTCCTCGAGCCCCAGGAACAACCCTTGGTTGATGGCCTGGCGCAGGCTGTCCATCGCCCCCAGGTAGCGGTCGCAGACCTCCGACTCACCGGGGTCGATCCACTGGATCTGGTCGCCACGGATCGCCTCGCGGATCTCCTGCGCGGCGCCACGCCCTATGCCGGCGGGGTTCAGCTCACCCTCGGCGTAGCGACGGCGGCATTCGGCCGCCAGCGCGCGCGACAGTTCGTCGGGCAGGAAAAGAGATTGCTGCGACCAGCCACGGGTGGCCAGGTCATCGACAATGGTCGACAGCAGCGGATGTTCGGAAGGAATGTGCATGGCGCATCATAGCCATTCGGCCAGCGCTCGCACAGCGCCACTTGGTCAGGAAGCGCCGCTGGCGACTCGACAAAGCCCCGCCACGCCAAGGACAATAGCGGCCTGCCGACAGGAGTCCTGAATGCGCCGTCTGTTTTCCCTGCTTCTGCTGATGATCTGCACCATGCCTGTCTGGGCAGACACCCTCGATCAGCTGTACAAGGTCGCTGGCTGGCCCGACCAGCGCGCCCATTTCAACGATGCCGTGAGCGCCGCCCAACAGCGCTACCGCAACAGCTTGCCGCCTGCGGTTTACCAGGCCCTGGTCAACAACAGCAACCAACGGTTCCAAGCCCAGGCCATGGACCAACGGGCCCAGGCGCAACTGCGCGCCAACCTGCCCAACCCCTCGCCGGCGCTGGCCTTCTTCCAGTCGCCGCTGGGGCGCAAGGTCGTGGCCGCCGAATTGCTTGCCACACGCAAGGACCAACTGGCCAAGCACGCCAAGGGCCTGCCGAAGATCCAGGCCAGCGACAACCGCGTGCTGATCGTCGGCCACCTGGCCCAGGCCTTGCCCGCCCGCGAGGCCGGCGCCGAGGTCAGCCTGGCGATCGCCGGCGTGGCGGCCGACAGCCTGAGCTCGATGCTGCCCGGCCTGTTCGGCGGCGGCCAGGCCCAGAACCTGCTCGATGGCCAACGCCAGCGCTTGATGAGCCAAGTGGGCGAGGACCTGAACAACACGTTGTTGTACGTCTATCGCGACCTGTCCGACGCTGAGCTCGAGCAGTTCGCCACCTTCGCCGAATCGACGGACGGCCAGGCCTACTACAAGGCCGCGGTGGCCGCGATTCGCGCCGCCCTGGCCGTGGGCCAGAACGCCGCCAACCTGAAGTAAGTCAGTCCAGGCGCTGGCCGATGAACTCGAAGTAGCGCTGGCGGATGCCAGGCAGCTCGTTGGCCAGGTGGTGCCGCGCCTCAGGCAGCATGAGGATCTGCGGCTCTGCGAACTTGGCCTTGAGCACCTTGAGGTTGTACGGCCAATCTACCGTACCGTCCGCCTCGCCCTGCACGATCAGCGGCCGCCGCGTACTCCGGGGCGCGGCTTCGATGCGCCGGACCCACTTCATCAGCGCACCGACCCAGGCGGTCGGCAGGCGCCGTGGCTGTAGCGGGTCAGCTTCGAGAAAAGGCAGGAAGCCCGGGTCGTTGGTGTTTTCGCTGAAGCGCCGCTCGATGCCATTGACGAAGTGGCGCAGCACGCAATAGCTCAGCTTTGACCAGCGCCAAGCGCGCGGGCGCACCAGGGGGGCCAACAGGATTGCCTCGCCGTCGACAGGGCTGCTTTCGCCCTGGTGCAACAGATGGTCGACCACGATCGCCCCACCGGTGCTTTGGCCACAGAGATGCCAGGGCCGTGGCAGGTCGAGCACGCGGGCCTGTTCGAACAACGCCTCGAGCACCTGCTGGTAGATGCTGAAATCATCGATGCTGGCCCGTTCGCCACTGGACAGACCATGACCTGGTAGATCGCAGCCGATCACGGCGTAGCCGCGCCCCAGGGCCCATTCGATCACATGACGGTATAGCCCCATGTGATCGTAGTAGCCATGCAACAGGAACAACGTCGCCTGTGGCCGTTCGGGCAGCCAGACCTGGCCGACCAGGTCGAAGCCTGCCACCTGGAAGCCGCCCAGCCAACTGTGTGCGGACAGGCCCAGGCCGTAGAAGCCCTGGTAGGCCTGGCCCTGGGTGGACAGCAGGTGGCGATCGGCAAGGGGCGACAGGCTGGCGCGCAGCAGGTCGGGGTGGAAACTGGCGGGCATCGGTACATCCAGAGTGAAGCAAGTATTGATCTGCGATATTCAGCTCTGGGCCGCGTCATGGCAAGCTTGGCCCTCCTCCGACGAACAATGCGAGCCCGCTCCCACGAGCATCGCGCAAGGCCCCTATGGCGAAGCGACTTCTGATATTCCTTGCCCTGCTGCTCTGCGCTGCCACCGCCTGGTGGGCCTACGACAGCTTCCAGTCCCGCTACCTGCGTCCGTTCGACAACCAGGCCACCTTCTTCGACGGCAGCCAACTGCGCCTCCCAGCCGAGTTGGCCGGCCCGGGCCCGATCCGCGTGGTGCACTTCTGGGACCCGGCCTGCCCGTGCAATGTCGGCAACCAGCAGCACCTGGGCGAGCTGGTCGAGCACTTCGCGCCGCTCGGGGTCAGTTTCCATGTCGTGCAAAAGCCTGGCAGCCATGGCCAACTGCCGGCCAACCTGGGAACACTGAAGCCCCTGGCCAGCCTGCCCGGCAGCGAGCACCTGCCCGCCAGCCCCGCCGTGGCGATCTGGGACCACGACGGCAACCTCGCCTACTTCGGCCCCTACAGCGAAGGCGCGGTGTGCAACTCGAGCAACAGTTTCATCGAGCCGATCCTCAAGGCGCTGGCACAAGGGCGTCGGGTGCAGGCCTCGAATACCCTGGCGGTCGGCTGCTATTGCCCCTGGATCGATTGACGCACCCGCGCCGGATTACCCACCACCACCGCCCCGGCCGGCACATCCCGGGTCACCACACTGCCGGCGCCGACCACGGCGTTATCACCGATGGTCACCCCAGGCAGGATGATCGCCCCGCCGCCGATCCAGACATTGTCGCCAATGATCACCGGCCGCCCGCTTTCCAGGCCGCTGCGGCGCAGCGCCGGGTCCAGCGGGTGGTCGGCGGTGTAGATCTGCACCGCCGGGGCGATCTGGCAGTCGGCGCCGATGCGCACCGGCAGCACGTCGAGGATCACGCAGTTGAAGTTCATGAAGGTGTTGGCGCCCACGCTGATGTTGTAGCCGTAGTCGCAGTGGAACGGCGGACGGATCACCACGCCTTCGCCCACGTTGGCGAAGTGCGCCTTCAACAAATCATGGCGCGTCTCGTTGGGTTGTTCGACGCTGCCGTTGTAACGGTGCATCCACTGACGGTTGGCCGCCTGCTCGGCTTGCAGCTCGGGGCAGCCGGCATGGTAGAGCTGGCCTGCCAGCATTTTCTGTTTTTCGCTGAGGGACATGGAAACTCCTTTCAGGGGGCTATGCTCAGTTCGCGAATCCGCCGATGATCGGACCACATTCTTTCGCTCGAGTGCACAAGGAGTCTCGATGAAGCGCAGCCTGACCTTGCTGGCGGTGGTGATCGCCGTGGCCGCCGCGGGCGGCGGTTACTGGTACGTGCAGGGCAAGCAGCCCCAGCGTGATGGCGAAGCGGCCATCAACGGCTTGCAGGCGCCGGTCAGCGTGCGCTTCGATGCCCGTGGCGTGCCGCACCTGCAGGCGCAGAACGAGCAGGACCTGTACCGCGCCCTGGGCTACGTACAAGCCCAGGACCGTCTGTTCCAGATGGAGATCATGCGCCGTCTGGCTCGCGGCGAGCTGGCCGAGGTGCTGGGCGAGAAGTTGCTGCCCACCGATACCCTGTTCCGCAGCCTGCGCATTCGCGACCAGGCGGCCTTGATGGTGCAACGCCAGGACCGCCAGTCACCGGCCTGGCAGGCGCTGCAGGCCTACCTGGACGGCATCAACCAGTGGCAGGCCAGCCACCCCAAGCCGATGGAGTTCGACCTGCTCGGCATCACGCCGCGCCCCTTCACCGCCGAGGACACCCTGAGCATTGCCGGCTACCTCGCCTACAGCTTCGCCGCCGCGTTCCGCACCGACCCGGCGCTGACCTACATTCGCGATCAGCTCGGCCCCGAGTACCTGAAGATCTTCGACCTCGACTGGCAGCCCGACGGCGCCGTGGCCACGCCGTTGGCCGCCGCCGACTGGCACAGCCTGGAGCAGTTGGCGCGGCTCAGCCACGAGGCCCTGGGCGATGCCGGCATTCCGCAGTTCGAGGGCAGCAACGCCTGGGCCGTGGCCGGCAGCCATACCCGCAGCGGCCGGCCACTGCTGGCGGGTGACCCGCACATCAGCTTCGCGGTGCCGGCGATCTGGTACGAAGCCGAGCTGTCGGCACCAGGCTTCAACCTGTATGGCTACTTCCAGGCGCTCAACCCGTTCGCCCTGCTCGGCCACAACCGCGACTTCGGTTGGAGCCTGACCATGTTCCAGAACGACGACGTCGACCTGATCGCGGAACAGACCAACCCGCAGGACCCCGAGCAGGTGATGGTCGATGGCCGCTGGCAGACACTTGAAAAGACCGAGCAGAAAATCGCGGTCAAGGCTGCGCAGCCGGCCAGCATCACCTTGCGCCGATCGCCCCACGGTCCGATCGTCAACAGCGTGCTCGGCGACACCGCCGGCCCGACGCCCATCGCCATGTGGTGGGCCTTCCTGGAAACCGAGAACCCGATACTCGAGGGTTTCTACCAGATCAACCGCGCCGACACCCTGGACAAGATGCGCGAGGCGGCAAGCAAGATCCAGGCGCCAGGGTTGAACCTGGTATGGGCCAGTGCCCGTGGCGACATCGGCTGGTGGGCGGCGGCGCGCCTGCCGATCCGCCCGGAGGGCGTCAACCCGGCGTTCATCCTCGACGGCGGCAGCGGCCAGGCCGCCAAGCCGGGGTTCTACCCGTTCAGTGCCAATCCACAGCAGGAGAACCCGGCCAGCGGCTATATCGTCTCGGCCAATTTCCAGCCACCCGGCGCGATGCCCGTGCCCGGCTATTACAACCTGGCCGACCGGGGGCGCCAGCTCGATCGCCTGTTACGCGACCCGGACATCAAGTGGGACACCGAGAACAGCCAGGCCTTGCAGCTGGACACCAGCACCGACTATGGCCCGCGTACCCTGGCACCGCTGCTCGGCACCTTGCGCAACGTCGCCCAGGGCGACGAAGAGAAGGAACTGGTCGAGCAACTGGCGGCCTGGCGCGGCGACTACCCGCTGGACTCCACCAGCGCCACGCTGTTCAACCAGTTCCTCTACGAGCTGGCGTTCGCCGCCCTGCACGACGAACTGGGCGACACCTGGTTCCCGGTGCTGATCAGCACCCGTGCCATCGACGCCGCGCTGCCTCGCCTGGCTGGCGACCCTCAATCGCCGTGGTGGAATCTGCGTGGTAGCAATGAACACACCGATCGCAACGCCATCGTGCGCCTGGCCTGGCAGCGCAGCCTCAAGCACCTGCGCGCGACCTTCGGCAAGGATCCGGCCAGCTGGCAGTGGGGCAAGGCCCATACCCTCACGCACAACCATCCGCTGGGCGTGAAGAAGCCGCTGAACCTGTTGTTCAATGTCGGGCCCTACGCCGCGCCGGGGACCCATGAGGTGCCGAACAACCTGTCGGCGAAGATCGGCCCGGCGCCCTGGCCGGTCACCTACGGGCCATCCACCCGCCGCCTGATCGACTTCGCCGACGCCGGCGCCGCGCTGACCATCAACCCGGTCGGGCAGAGTGGCGTGCCATTCGACCGGCACTATGGCGACCAGGCCGAGGACTACATCGAGGGGCGCTATCACAAGGCGCGGATGGGGGTGATTCCGGCGCAAAGCACGCTGCGGCTGGTGCCCAGATAGAAACCGGGGCCGCACAGCGGCCCTCTCGCAATCCATGAGGTCACGCAATGCAGAAACACTTCATCGAGATCGACGGAGCACGCATGAGCTATATCGACCAGGGCCAGGGCTTCCCAGTGCTGCTGGGACACAGCTACCTGTGGTCGTCCGCCATGTGGCAACCGCAGATCGCCGCCCTGTCACGGCACTTCCGGGTCATCGTGCCTGAGCTGTGGGGCCACGGCGATTCCGCCGCCCCGCCCGCCAGCACCGTCGACATGGCTGCCCTGGCCCGCCAGCACCTGGCGTTGCTCGATGCCCTGGATATCCAGAAGTGCCACCTGGTCGGGTTGTCGGTTGGCGGCATGTGGGGCGCGCAGTTGGCCATCGACCACCCTGAACGAGTCGACCGCCTGGTGCTGATGGACACCTACCTGGGCGCGGAGCCCGAGGCGACGCGGCTGAAGTATTTCGGTTTGCTGGATGCGGCAAGCAAGGCGGGAGCCTTTATCGATCCGTTGCTGGACGTCGTGGTGCCGATCTTCTTTCATGCCGGAGGGGAAACCGTGCCTGACGTGCGCGAGCAGTTCCGCGCCGGGCTGAAGGCGAGCACTGCCAAGACCATCCGCGAAAGCCTCGACCCCATGGGCCGGGTAATTTTCGGCCGGCCAGACCTGCTGGCGCGACTCGGTGAGCTGCCGGGAGAGCGGACCATCGTGCTCTGTGGCGACCAGGACATCCCAAGGCCACCGGCGGAGTCCGCCGAGATGGCGCAGTTGATTGGATGCCTGGCGGCACAGATTCCATTCGCCGGGCATATCTCCAGCCTGGAGAATCCGCAGGTGGTGAATGATTTCCTGTTGAACTGGTTACCGCGCAATTACTGAGACCGAAAGGGGCTGCTTTGCAGCCCATCGCCGGCAAGCCGGCTCCCACATGGGCTACGCGGGTTCCTGTGGGAGCCGGCTTGCCGGCGATGGGCCGCACAGCGGCCCCGTTCAGGCGATCAGCCCTGCCAGTTGCCGCCCTCGACGATCACGCTCTCAGGCTTGGTGTCGTCGCTCAGTTCCTTGCGCACGTACTGGTCGTACAGCTTGAGCAGGAACTTCTCCTCGCCGAGCTTGGCCAGTTCGGCGTTCACCCAATCGCGCAACTCGGTATTGCCCTTCTTCACCGCCGGGGCGATCGGTGCTTCGTCACCCAACAGCTGTGGCAGCACGCGGTAGCCCGGGTTCTGCTTGGCCCAGCTGAACAGGATCAGGTTGTCCTGGGCATAGGCATCACCCCGACCGTTGGCCAACGCGGCCAGCGACTCGGTGTTCTTCTCGAACTTGAGCAGTTTCCAGTCCGGGTGGGTCTTGGTCAGCCAGATGTCGGCGGTGGTGCCGGTGGTGACGATGATGGTCTTGTCGGCCAGGTCGTCGAGCTTTTGCACCGAACTGCCGTCGGCGACGATGGCCTGCACCGCCACGCGCAGGTTGGGGTTGGTGAAGTCTACGGCCTCCTTGCGTTCCGGAGTGACGGTCATGTTGGCGAGGATAAGGTCGACCTTGTCGCTCTGCAGGAACGGGATGCGGCTGGCAGGCTCGACCGCGACGAACTCGACCTTGTTCTCGTCGCCCAGCAGGTCCTTGGCGAAGCGACGGCCGATGTCGGTGTCGAAGCCCACGTAGCGGCCGCTTTCATCGACGAAGCCGAACGGTGGCTTGTCGGTGAACACGCCGACGATCAGCTTGTCACGGGCCTTGATGGTTTCCAGGTAGCTGGTGGCCGGCGAGGCGGCGGCAGGCTTGGCCGGGTCTTCGGATTTGTTGCAGCCGGCCAGCAGGGCCAGGCCCAGCAATGGCGCGAGCAGTTTGGCGAAAGGGGCAGTCTTCATGACAGTTCCTTGTGCAGTGGCTTAGACAGTGTCTTGGGCAGGCTTTCGACGAACGAGAATTTCTCCAGGAACTGCTGCGCGCGTGCGGTCTGCGGTTGAGTGAAGAAGCGCTCAGGGTGGTTCTGTTCAAGGATCCTGCCGGCCTCCATGAACACGATGCGGTCGGCCACCGCGCGGGCGAAGGCCATTTCGTGGGTGACGATGAGCAGGGTCATGCCTTCGCGGGCCAGACCCTGGATCACCTGCAGCACCTCCTTGACCATCTCCGGGTCGAGGGCGGCGGTGACCTCATCGAAGAGCATCACCTGTGGGTTCATGCACAACGAACGGACAATGGCGATGCGTTGCTGCTGACCACCGGAGAGCTGGCGCGGGAACGCGTCACGCTTGTCCAGCAGCCCTACCCGGGCCAGCAGAGCCTCGGCCTGGGCCTGGGCCTCGTGGCGTTCGCGCTTCTGCACCTTCAGCGGCCCCAGCAGCAAGTTGTCGATCACGCTCATGTGGCCGAACAGGTGGTAGCTCTGGAACACCATGCCGACCCGTTGGCGCACCTGGCGCCAGTCGGTGTCGGGGCCGAGCAGCTCCTGGCCGTCGAGGCGCAGGCTGCCGCCCTGGGCCTCTTCCAGGCCGTTGAGGCAGCGCAGCAGGGTGCTCTTGCCGCAGCCGCTGGGGCCGAGGATCACCACCACCTCGCCGGCCTGGACCTTGAGGTCGATGTCTGCCAGCACCTGGTGCTGGCCGAAGAACTTGTTGAAGCCTTGGAATTCGATCAATGGATTCATGCGTGGGCCCAGCGCCGCTCCAGCACACGGGAGGCGGCTGACAGCGGATAGCAGACAAGAAAGAAGAACAGGAACAGCGCGCCGTAGATCAGCACCGACTCGTAGGTACGTTCGATAATCTGCTGCCCCGCCTTGATCACTTCGACCACGCCGATCAGCACCGCCAGCGAGCTGGTCTTGATGATCCGCGTGTAGATATTGATGGTCGGCGGGGTCATGCGCTTGAGCGCCTGGGGCAGCAGCACATAGGCATACAGCTGCCAGCCGCCCAGGCCGATCGACAACCCCGCCTCGCGCTGCCCGCGTGGCAGCGACTGCAAGGCGCCGCGCACCACCTCGCCGACCTCGCTGGCGCCCCACAGGCCCAGCACCAGCACCGCGCACCAGAAGCTGGGGATGCTCAGGCCAAAGAAGATCGGCAAGCCGAAGAACACCAGGTACAGCCAGACCAGCACCGGAATCGCCCGGAACAGTTCCAGGTACACCTGCAGCAGGATGTTCAGCCAACGGCTGCCGAGGGTCGCCAGCACGCCGTAGAGCACGCCGCCCAAGGTGGCGAACAGGATGCCCAGGGCCGAGATCGCCAGGGTCTGCCCAGCGCCCGTGGCCAGTTGCGGCAGCGAAACCAGCAGCAGCTCAATGCCCGAACTGGCCATGTTGCAGCCTCCGTTCCAGGTAGCGCAGCAGCAGCGACAGCGGCAGGAAGATCAGCACGCAGAGCAGGGTCAGCACGGCGAGCATTTCGTAGGTCTTGTAGTACAGGGCGATGTAGCTCTTGGTGGTGTAGAGAATCTCCGGCACCGCCACCGCCGAAACCACGGTGGTTTCCTTGAGCAGGAAGACGAAATTGGCGAACAGTGCCGGCAGGCTGAGGATGCCGGCCTGGGGCAGGATCACATGGCGCAGCAGCTGGCCCTCGGAAAGCCCGATGGAGCGCCCGGATTCCAGTTGCGCCCGTGGCACGGCCTCGACCCCGGCGCGCAGTACCTCGGTGAGGTAGGCACCGCCCATGAACGTCAGGGTGATGATCGCGGCAGCGAAGCCGGATACCTTCACCCCCAGGCTCGGCAAGGCGAAGTAGACGAAGAACAGCTGGATCAGCAACGGTGTGTTGCGCGCCAGCTCCACATAGCCCTTGACCAGGCGCCACAGGTACGGCGTGCGCAACACCAGGATCGTCGCATTGAGCAGCGCCACCAGCAACGAGGTGACGATTGCGATCGCCCCGACTTGCAGGGTCACGCCAACGGCCTTGAAGAAGGCCGGCAGTGTGCTAAGCATGAAAGCAGTGTCGAAGCTCATGGAAAGGGCCTCGGCACGGGGTCACGAAGGTACGGCATGGGAAGGTCCAGGGTCGGCACGAGGGTAACTCGGCGTCATTTCACGAATAGTGGCGCTGTGCCGGTAAGCACGATTCCTAGACTCTAAAGGCATAAAAATATTTTTATAAATATCTTTATTGCATATCTATATCACCCACCCCGTGACGTTCGGAAATTTCCTTCACTAGACGCGGATCTTTCCGAGGCTTTTCCCCTCCAAGGGATTTCAAACTGTGACTTGCACGGCCCATCACATTCAACAAGGAAGACAACGATGAACAGCCCCTGCTTGCCTGCTTCGAACGAACAACTGCTGTGGCTCCTGGCGCTGCGCCGGGCCCTGGCGACTCAACGCTGAGCTTGCGCGGCATTACTCCAGACCGGCCTGCCCGTCAGCTCAGCACAAACAAAAACGCCGACGCAAAATGCGTCGGCGTTTTTCGTTCCAGGTCGCGTATCAGAACGCTGGCAGTACCGCGCCGCTGTACTTCTTCTCGATGAATGCCTTCACTTCCGGGCTGGTCAGCGCCTTGGCCAGCTTCTGGATCGCCGCGCTGTCCTTGTTGTCCGGGCGGGCAACCAGGAAGTTCACGTACGGCGAATCGCTACCTTCGATCACCAGGGCGTCCTTGGCCGGGTTCAGGCCGGCTTCAAGCGCATAGTTGGTGTTGATCATGTCCAGGTCGACCTGATCCAGCACACGCGGGAGCATGGCCGATTCAAGCTCCTTGAACTTGAGCTTCTTCGGGTTCTCGGCGATGTCCTTCGGCGTGGCCAGGGCGTTCTTCGGATCCTTCAGGGTAATCAGCCCGGCCTTCTGCAGCAGCAGCAGGGCACGGCCACTGTTGCTGCCCTCGTTGGGGATGGCCACGGTCGCGCCGTCCTTCAGCTCGGCCAGGCTCTTGACCTTCTTCGAGTAGCCACCGAACGGTTCGACGTGCACGCCGATCACGGTCTCCAGGTGGGTGCCCTTGCCTTCGTTGAAGTTCTTCAGGTACGGCAGGGTCTGGAAGTAGTTGGCGTCCAGGCGCTTCTGGTCGACCTGCACATTGGGCTGGACGTAGTCGGTGAAGACCTTGATCTCCAGGTCCACGCCTTCCTTGGCCAGGGTCGGCTTGATCAGTTCGAGGATTTCGGCATGCGGCACGGGCGTGGCGGCCACCACCAGTTTCTCGGCGGCGTTGGCGAGGCCCGCGAACGACAGTGCGGCGGCCAGGGCGGTGGTCAGCAGGGTCTTTTTCATGGTGATCCTTGTTCTAAAGCTGGGCCATCGCAGATGGCGAGTCGGGTGCCCATCCGTTCGGGTGGGCGTGCAGCGGACAATACCGAGATTTTTTATTCCGGAACAATATCTTTTGATTAGCTGCTTATGCCAAAAACAAATGGCCATCACGCCCTTTGCTTATGAACGGCGGCAGACTGCTCTACGGCGAGCTTTTCCCCAGTCGTGCCAGCGCCGCGCCGAGCAGAGCGCGCAGTTCGGCCAAGGTATCCGCCTCTCGACTGCCGCCTAGCTGCATGAGCTGGCGGGCCAGGCTGGCGAGGGGAGCGGTATCGGGCAGGTCGAGATGCGCGGGGAGGATTTCCTCGCCATCGCTGACCAGCAGGGCGAAGTGAATGACGTTCTCCAATTCGCGGGTATTGCCCGGCCAGGCATGCGCTTCGAGCGCCTGCTGGGCGGCCTCGCTGATGAGGGGAACCGGCCGATCCAGGCGCACGCTGTAGATCCCCACGAAGTACTCGGCCAACGGCAGGATATCGCCGACCCGATCACGCAGCGCCGGCAACTCCAGCTCACCTTCGTACAGGTAATGGTAGAGCCGCTCGTTGAAACGCCCCGCGCGCACTGCCAGCGCCAGGTCGATGCTGGACGCGGCCACCAGCCGCACATCGACCGCCTGCGGTTGCGTGGCGCCGACCCTGATCACCTCGCGATTCTCCAGGGCGGCCAACAGCTTGCCCTGGATCGCCAGGGGCAGGTCGGCGATCTCGTCCAGATACAACGTGCCGCCATTGGCCGAACCGAACCATCCGGCGCGACTGCTGGCAGTACCGCCCTGGCTACCGGCGCTGTAGCCGAACAGCTCGGCATCGGCATAGGTCGGGCTGATGGCCGCGCAGTTGACCGACACGAACAGGCCGCCCCGATCGCTGGCGCGATGAATCTGCCGGGCCAGCAGCTCCTTGCCAGTGCCGGTCTCGCCGCGAATCAGCACCGGCAACGGTTGTGGCGCCAGCCGCTCCAGGGCCTGGCGCAGCGCCTGGGAGCGCGGATCGACGAACACCAGCGCCTTGGCGCGGATGCTCAGTGGGCTCTTGTCCAGTTCGGGGAAGGTCAGCAGCGGCTGACCGAATGGTGTGTGAAATGTCATGGAATACTCCCGCCCCGGCCGCAAGCGGTCGAGGGATTCAGCTCAGTCGATGAAACCTGTGGATCAGGCGCGGCGCAGGGCGCGCTGGTCGACACGGGCCTGCAGCCGGTAGAGATAGGCAAAGCCTTGCTCCCAGCGCAGGTGCCCGGACTTGACGTTGATATGCCCGGCGTTGGCCAACAGCCCGGCTTCGGCGCCCCAGGCCTGCGCCAGGTACAACGCGCGCGGCACGCTCACCGCCGGGTCGTTGTCGGAGCTGACCACTTGGCTGGGAAACGGCAGGGCCTGCAGGGGAATCGGCGCGAAATTGCGCAGGGCCGGCGCGCAATTCGGCCGCTCGACATCCGCCGGTGCCACCAGCAGCGCGCCGCGCACCCTTTGCTGCAGATCAGGGCTGGCCTGGGCGGCCCAATGCGCGACCGTGATGCAGCCGAGGCTGTGGGCGATGAGAATCACCGGCGAGCGCTCGGCGGCAATCGCCTGCTCCAATGCCTGTACCCAATCGCGCCGTTGTGGCGTGAGCCAGTCGCTCTGCTCGACCCGTGCGCTGTTGGGCAGGCTGCGCTGCCAGTGACTCTGCCAATGGTTGTCTGGCGATCCTTGCCAGCCCGGCACAATCAGGTAACGAATCGACTCATTGCGCATGGGGACGCCTCCGGAAGTTTGCGTGCTTGGGTGCAAGTATAGGGAGGGGGTTATATTCGTAAAGGAATAAGAAGCTATTTATTAATAACCAAAATACCAAAATGAAAGAGGCCTGGCTTCGCGCATAAAAAAAGGGCCATCCCCTGCCAAGGAAAATGGCCCCTAAGCACTTGCCTGAAGAAGGTATCGCCGGTCAGCGCGCGGTAATCACCGCCAGCTTGCTGATCCCGGCACGCTCGATCGCCGCCATTGCGCGGGCGACCTCGCCATAGTTCACACCATCGTCGGCCTGCAGCTGCACACGCAGCTCGGCGTCCTTGTCCTTGGCAGCCTTGAGGTTGGTCTCCAGCAGGTCGGGCTGGATCTCATCCTTGTTGATGAACAGCTTGCCGCTGCCGTCGATGCTCACTACCAGCGGGTCCTTCTGCTCCACCGGGGCCACGGCCTCGGTCTTGGGCAGGTTGATAGGGATGGCGTTGGTCAGCAACGGCGCGGTGACGATGAACACCACCAACAGCACCAGCATGACGTCCACTAACGGCGTGACGTTGATTTCACTCAACACTTCATCGCTGTCCTGGGTCGAGAAGGCCATGTCAGGACGCCTCCTTCACAGGTTGGGTGAAGCCGGTGTGCTGGCGCTGCACCGCCGGGTGCACCAGCACGCGGAAGGCACTCTTCTGCGCCAGGCTGTAGAAGTCGTGGGCGAAGTCGTCGAGGTCGGCGGCGGTCAGCTTGAGGCGACGGAGGAAGTAGTTGTAGACCAGCACCGCTGGCACCGCGACGGCGATCCCCACGCCGGTGGCCACCAACGCCGCGCCGATGGGCCCGGCCACGGTCTCCAGGCTCGCCGAGCCCGCCGCGCTGATGCCCTTGAGCGCCTCCATGATGCCCCACACCGTGCCGAACAGGCCGATGAAGGGCGAAGTGCTGCCGATACTGGCCACCACCGCCAGGCCGGTTTCCAGCGAACGACGCTCACGGACGATCTGCTGGCGCAAGGCGCGCTCCAGGCGGTCCTGGTGGTTGATGGCCTGACTGAGGTCACTGGCCTGGCCAGGCTCACCGACCGCAATCGCCGCAAATCCCGCCTGAGCGACACGGGCGGCCGGGCCAGGCAGGTCGTGGGCCGGCTCGGCGGCGGAGTCGAGGCTGGACGCAGCCCAGAACTGCTGGTGGAAGCGCTTGTCCTGGTTCTTCAGGCGCACGAACTGCACGACCTTGACCAGGGCCAGCGCCCAAGTGGCGACGGAGAAGCCGACCAGCAGCCAGATGACCGCGCCTTCAACGGATTCGAGGGGAGATGCCAACACGCTCATGATGAAGTCCTTCCTGTGTGCGCTCGCAAGTTAACGAAGCTTGAAATCGATCGGTACGCTGACCCAACCCACCTGGGCCACCTCGCCCTGCTTGGCCGGGACGAAGCTCCAGCGTTTCACCGCCGCCAGCGCGGCGGCGTCCAGGGCGTCGCGACCACTGCTTTTCTGGATCTGGATCTGCCCTGGCTTGCCACTGGGCAGCACCTCGACGCGCAGCAGCACGGTGCCCTCCCAGCCACGGCGCTGGGCCATCTGCGGATATTCCGGCGCCGGGTTCTTGAGGTACGCGGCGTTGGCCGAGGCTGGCGTCACCGGGGCCGGGGCGGGTGGCGCAGGCGCAGGCGGAGCCGGCGCGGCCACGGGCGTAGGCGTGGGTGGCGGCGCTTCGACCGGTTTCGGCTGCGGTTTTGGCTGTGGCTTGGCCACAGGCTTGGGCACGACTTTCGGCTTGGGCTTTGGCTTGGCAGCCAACTCGTCGAGCACCGGCGGTGGCGGTTCGAGCACAGGCGCTGCCGGGGCTGGCGGTGGCGGCTCGACGACTGGCGGCGCGGGCGCGGCGAACTCGATGGTCATGGGCGGAATCTGCGGCGGCACGATGGGCAACGCCGGGGTCGGTGCCTGGTTGATCCAGTAGGCGACGGCACCGTGCAGGGCCAGCACCAGCAGCACCAACGCCAGCTTGTCGCGTCGTTTGAGGCCGCTCAGCGGCGTGCGTTGCAGGCGTAACTGACCAAGCGGCAGGCGTAGCGTGCGTCCGAGCTCGACCAGGTCGCCCGATGCTGGGTGCCATGGCTGCTCAAAGGCCCTGACGGCCGTCTGGACATTACCCATTGCTAGAAACTCCTGGGGTGTTGATTCAGGTGTGTGGCTGAATCATCGGGCCTAGGGGCTTAGCTCATAAAGAAATGTTTAAACGTAAAACTAGACCAAAATGGAATAATTATTTCGATGGTCTGTCCACAACCCGCGTCTTTCGCGGCCTGCCGCAGAACAGCTTGCGAACGATGCCTTATCAGCATGCAAAATATTCGCTCAAGGCATCAATCCGCTGCGAGGGCTTTGCCCTCGATCGCTGGCAAGCCAGCTCCCACAGGTCATTGCAGCAGACCCTGTACTGTGGGAGCCGGCTTGCCGGCGATGGGCTGCAGCGCAGCCCCGACTATCCGCCAGCACATAAAAAAACCCGGGACCATGCCCGGGCTTTTCATTTCATGCCTGCAGCTCAGATATCCGCCACCTTCTGCCACACCTTCGGCCGGAAGAACAACGTCTCCCCCCGCGCCAACCCAGTCAGGCTGTCGTGATCCTTGACCACCTCGGCCTCGATCAGCTCGCTTTGCCCTTCCACCTTCAAGGTGACCCGGGTGGTCGCGCCCAACGGGCGGATATCGCGGACCTCGGCGGCATGGTGGCCTTCGGTCTCATGGCGCGACAGCGACACCTCGTGCGGGCGGAACAGCACATGGTGGCCTTCGCTGAGCGCCAGGCGGTTGGAGTCACCCAGGAAGTGGTAGACGAAGTCGTTGGCCGGCTTCTCGTACACCTCGCCCGGCGAACCGATCTGCTCGATCACGCCCTTGTTCATCACCACGATGCGGTCGGCGACTTCCATGGCCTCTTCCTGGTCGTGGGTAACGAATACCGAGGTCAGGTTGATGTCCTCGTGCAGCCGCGCCAGCCAGCGGCGCAGCTCCTTGCGCACCTTGGCATCCAGCGCCCCGAACGGCTCGTCGAGCAGCAATACCTTGGGCTCCACCGCCAGGGCACGAGCCAGGGCGATACGCTGGCGCTGGCCACCGGACAACTGCTCGGGGTAGCGATCGGACAACCAGTCGAGCTGCACCATGTTCAGCAGCTCGTGGACCTTCTCGGCGATCTTGCTCTCGCTCGGGCGCTCGCCCTTGGGTTTCATGCGCAGGCCGAAGGCGACGTTGTCGAACACGCTCATATGGCGGAACAGCGCGTAGTGCTGGAACACGAAGCCGACGTTGCGATCACGCACGTCGTGGCCCGACACATCTTCGCCATGGAACACGATGCTGCCGTCATCCGGGGTTTCCAGGCCGGCGATAATGCGCAGCAGGGTGGTCTTGCCGCAGCCCGACGGGCCAAGGAGGGCAACCAGCTCGCCGCTGTGGATGTCCAGGTTGATGTTGTCCAGGGCCTGGAAGCTGTTGAAGCGCTTGCTGACGTTACGAACTTCGATCGACATGAATCATTCCTCCGCGGCGCTGTGGCGCAGGCGGTTAATACGGTTCTCGCTCCACTGCTTGAGCAGCAGGATGAAGAGCGCCAGGATCAGCAGCAGGCTGGCCACGCTGAAGGCCGCGACATGGTTGTACTCGTTGTAGAGGATCTCCACGTGCAGCGGCAAGGTGTTGGTGACGCCACGGATATGCCCGGACACCACCGACACCGCGCCGAACTCGCCCATGGCCCGGGCGGTGCACAGCACCACACCGTAGATCAGGCCCCACTTGATGTTCGGCAGGGTCACGTGCCAGAACATCTGCCAACCGTTGGCCCCGAGCAGGCGCGCGGCCTCCTCTTCCTGGGTACCCTGCTCCTGCATCAGCGGGATCAGCTCGCGGGCCACGAACGGCACGGTGACGAAGATGGTCGCCAGGACGATGCCCGGCAGGGCGAAGACGATCTGGATGTCGTGGTCCTGCAGCCACGGGCCGAACAGGCCCTGGGCGCCGAACATCAGCACGTAGACCAGGCCGGCGATTACCGGTGACACCGAGAACGGCAGGTCGATCAGAGTCACCAGGATACTTTTGCCACGGAAGCTGTACTTGCTCACGCACCAGGCGGCGCTGACCCCGAACAGCAGGTTCAGCGGCACCGAGATGGCCACCGCCAGCAGGGTGAGCTTGAGCGCCGACAAGGCGTCGGCCTCGAAGATCGCCTCGAAGAAGGTGCCGAAGCCGTTTTTCAGGGCCTGGGACACCACGATCACCAGCGGCAGGGCCAGGAACAGCGCAAAGACGATCCAGGCCAGGGTGATCAGCACGCGGCGCGAAGTGGCACTGCCACGCCGGGCGGCGTTGGCGGCGGCGGTTGTGCCAAGGGTTGATGAAGACATTACCGGGCCTCCTTCAAGGGGTTTCGATGCGCCGCTGCAGCAAGTTGATCAGCAGCAGCAGGATGAAGGAAACCACCAGCATCAATACGCCGATGGCAGTGGCGCCGGTGTAGTCGTACTGGTCGAGCTTGACCATGATCAGCAACGGCAGGATCTCGGTCTTCATCGGCATGTTGCCGGCGATGAAGATCACCGAGCCATACTCGCCAACGCCACGGGCGAAGGCCAGGGCGAAGCCGGTCAGCCAGGCAGGCAGCAAAGCGGGCGCCAGCACATGGCGGAACACCTGCAAGGGTTTCGCGCCCAGGCAGGCAGCGGCCTCTTCCACCTCACGCGGGATGTCAGCCAGCACTGGCTGCACCGTGCGCACCACGAACGGCAGGGTGACGAACGTCAGCGCCAGGGTAATGCCCAGTGGGGTGTAGGCGATCTTGAAACCAAGATCCGTGGCGAACTGGCCGACCCAGCCCGCAGGGGCGTACAAGGCGGTCAAGGCGATGCCGGCCACGGCGGTGGGCAGGGCGAACGGCAGGTCGATCATCGCATCGATGACCTTGCGCCCGGGGAAGGTGTAGCGCACCAGCACCCAGGCCAGCAGGGTGCCGATCACGCCGTTGATGATGGCGGCGAACAGGGCAGCGCAGAAACTCAGCTTCAGCGCGGCGATGACCCGCGGCGCGCTGACGATGTTCCAGAACTGCTCCCAGGTGAGCTGCGAGGCATGGATGAACATGGCCGCCAGCGGTATCAGCACGATCAGGCTGAGGTACACCAAGGTGTAGCCCAGTGTCAGCCCGAAGCCGGGTATGACGGGGGAAATGCGACGTGACATAAAGGTCCCTGGTTGAACGCACGGAGCCCGGGAGTCATCCCGGGCCGGTGCAGGCTACTGAAGGGTTTTGTTTGTGGAGCTGCTGCGCAGCCCTTTCGCTGGCAAGCCAGCTCCCACAGTGGCGGTGCATTCCCGCTTCCTGTGGGAGCCGGCTTGCCGGCGAAAGGGGCGCGAAGCGGCCCCGCTTGTTCATTGCCGATCACTGTGCCTGATAAATCTGGTCGAACACACCGCCATCGTTGAAGAACTTCGGCTGCGCAGTCTTCCAGCCACCGAAGTCCTTGTCGATGGTCACCAGGTCCAGTTTCGGGAACTGCTTGCCGAATTCGGCGGCGACCTTCGCGTCACGCGGACGGTAGAAGTTTTGTGCAGCGATCTTCTGGCCAGCCGGGCTGTACAGATGCTTGAGATACTCCTCGGCGATCTTCTCGTTGCCCTTCTTCTCGGCGTTCTTGTCGACCACCGCCACCGGCGGCTCGGCCAAGATTGACAGCGAAGGCACGACAATCTCGAACTTGTCGGCGCCACCGTCTTCCTTCAGCGCCAGGAAGGCTTCGTTTTCCCACGCCAGCAGCACATCGCCCTGCCCGTTGTTGACGAAGGTGATGGTCGAGCCGCGGGCGCCGGTATCGAGCACCGGCACGTGCTTGAACAGCTCCTGCACGTAGGCCTTGGCCTTGTCTTCGCTGCCGCCGGTCTTCAGGCCATAGGCCCAGGCGGCGAGGAAGTTCCAGCGGGCGCCGCCGGAGGTCTTTGGATTGGGCGTAATCACCGAGACGTCTTTCTTGATCAGGTCGCCCCAGTCCTTGATGCCTTTCGGGTTGCCCTTGCGTACCAGGAACACGATGGTCGAGGTGTACGGCGTGCTGGCGTCCGGCAGGCGCTTCTGCCAGTCCTCCGGCAGGGTCTTGCCAAGCTTGGCGATCTCGTCGATATCGCCGGCCAGGGCCAGGGTCACCACGTCGGCGCGCAGGCCGTCAATGACCGCGCGGCCCTGCTTGCCCGAACCACCGTGGGACTGCTGGATCTTCACCTTGTCGCCGGGGTTGGCGGCTTGCCAATGCTTGATGAACTCGGCGTTGTACTGCTGGTACAACTCGCGGGTCGGGTCATAGGACACGTTCAGCAATTCGTAGTCCTTGGCGATCGCGGAACCGGCAAAAACGGCACTGGCCAGGGCGGCAAGCGCATAACGGCGGATGGACATGGTGAAGCTCCCGATTGGCATTTTTCTAGTTTTGAAGGGGTGCGGTGTCAGCCGGTCTTGTTACCGGGCTGCTGCAGGCGGAACTTCTCCTTGCGTTCGATCTGCACCACCTGGGCGTTGTGCACGGTGATCTCCACCGCGCCAAAGCGCAGGTCGCGCAGGGCACTCTGGATTTCACGCAGAATGGTGGCTTCGTCCTGACCGTCGATGCTGCGCAGAGATGCACTCATGCTCGTTCTCCTGTGAGTAAGGGAGCCGGGCAGAGGTTTTGAAGGGGATTTGCGCCTGGCTTGAGGGCAATACTAGTGAGGCGCGGATATTCTTAAAAATACTGTTTAAGAATGTTTATATAACCATTAGCGCGAACACTGAACCCTGTGGAAGCTGGCTTGCCAGCGATAGCGTCGGTGAGGCTGACGACGCTATCGCTGGCAAGCCAGCTCCCACAGGGTGCGCGTGGTTCTCAGGAAGTCTTTTCCGGCTCGCGGATCTTGTACCAGGCCACGTACAGCGCCGGCAGGAACAACAGCGTCAGCAGCGTTGCGCTGATGATGCCGCCGATCATGGCATAGGCCATCGGCCCCCAGAACACTTCCCGGGCAATCGGGATCATGCCCAGGCTCGCCGCCGCCGCCGTCAGCAGGATCGGCCGGCGGCGGTGGTTGGTCGCCTCCACCACCGCGTCCCAGGGGGTGTAGCCCTGCTCCTCGAATTCGTCGATCTGGGTCACCAGGATCACCGAGTTGCGGATGATGATCCCGGCCAGGGCGAGGATGCCGAGGATCGCCACGAAGCCCATGGGCGTGCCCGTGGGTACCAGGGCCAGGACCACGCCGATCAGACCCAGCGGCGCGACGCTGACCACCAGGAACAGCTTCTGCACGCTGTGCAGCTGGATCATCAGGAAGGTCGCCATGAGGAACAGCATCAGCGGAATTACGTCGGCGATCGGCCCCTGGGCCTTGCCGCTCTCCTCCACCGTACCGCCGGTGGCCACGCCGTAGCCGGGCGGCAGCTTGCCGGCGAACTCGTCGATCTTCGGCTTGAGCTGCGCCACCAGGTTGGTCGGCTGGATATCGCCGACCACCGAGGCCTTGATGGTGATGGTCGGCTTGCGGTCGCGCCGCCACACCAATGGCTGCTCCAGCTCGTAGCGCACGGTGGCGAACGCCAGCAGGGGAATGGATACACCGCTGGGGCTGACGATCTGCAGGTTCTGCAGGGTGTCGGGCGAGCCCCGCTCGCTGTCCTCGGCGCGGGCAATGACGTCGACCAGATAGATGTTGTCGTTGACCTGGGTAACCGGCACGCCGCTGACGATGCTGTTCATCACATTGGCCACGTCTTCGGACGACAGCCCCAGCTGGCGTGCCTTGTCCTGGGCGATCTCGATGCGCAGCACCTTACCGGGCTCGTTCCAGTCGTACATCATGTCGCCGATATGTTCGTTGCCATCGAGCACCGTGGCCAGTTCGATGGCATAGCGGCGCACCTGGTCGATGTCCTTGCCGCTGACCCGGTACTGGATCGGCCGGCCCACCGGTGGGCCCATCTCCAGCGACTGCACGTTGCTGCCGATGCCGACGAAGTCCTCGCGCAGCAGTTTCTGCAGGCGCTCGATCATGCCCTGGCGCTCTTCGAAGCCCTTGCTGACGATCACCAGCTGGGCGTAATAGGGATTCTGCAGTTGCTGGTCGAGGGGCAGGTAGAAGCGGATCGCGCCCTGGCCGATGTAAGTGCTCCAGCGCACCAGGTCGGGGTCGTCCTTGATCTTCGCCTCCAGGCGATCCACCACCTTGCGCGTTTCCTCGATCGAGGCGTTCTGCGGCAGGTCGAGATCGACCAGGATCTCCGGGCGGTCCGAGGATGGGAAGAACTGGTTCTGCACGAAGCGCATGCCCACCACCGACAGTGCGAACAGCATGATGGTGCCGATCACCGTCACCCAGCGGTGGCGCATGCACCACAGCAGGCCATGTTCGAACGCCCGGCCCACCCGCCCAGGTTCGGCCTCGTGGGGCTTGAGCTTTTCGCTGCTGAGGATATGCACCCCCAGCACCGGGGCGAAGAACACCGCCACCACCCACGACACCAGCAGCGCCACGGCGATCACCGCGAACAAGGTATAGGTGTATTCACCGGCCGAGCTGGCATTGAGGCCGATCGGCACGAAACCGGCCACGGTCACCAGGGTGCCGGTAAGCATGGGGAAGGCCGTCGAGGTGTAGGCGAAAGTCGCCGCCTGCTCTTTCGTCTCGCCCATTTCCAGGCGCGTGACCATCACCTCCACGGTGATCATCGCATCGTCCACCAGCAGCCCCAGGGCAATGATCAGCGCACCCAGCGATATCCGTTGCATGGTGATATCGCTGTACTCCATGAACACGAACACCATGGCCAGCACCAGCGGGATCGAGCAGGCCACCACCAGCCCGGCACGCACGCCCAGGCTGACGAAGCTCACCACCAGCACGATCACCACGGCTTCGAACAAGGCACTGGTGAAGCCGCCAACCGCCTGCTTGACCACCACCGCCTGGTCGGACACGGTGTGCACGCCGACCCCGACCGGCAGCTCGCTGACGATGCTGTCCATCTTCTTCTTCAGCGCCGCGCCGAACACCTCGATGTTGCCGCCGGCCTTCATGCCGATGGCCAGGCCGATGGCCGGCTGGCCGTTGTAGCGGAAGATCGGCGACGGTGGGTCGACATAGCCACGCTCGATGTCGGCGATATCGGCCAGGCGGAAGAAGCGGTCGTTGATGCGCAGGTTGACAGTCTCCAGGTCCTTCTCCGAGGCAAACTGCCCGGTGGTGCGCACCGAAATCCGCTCGGGGCCGGCTTCGATCACCCCCGCCGGGGTCACCGCGTTCTGCGATTTCAGCGCCTCCATGACCTGCCGCTGGTCGATGCCCAGGGCTGCCAGCTTGCGGGTGGAGAAGTTCAGGTAGAGCACTTCGTCCTGGGTGCCGATCAGCTCGATCTTGCCGATGTTGTGCACCTCGCGCACCTCGGCGCGGGCCTGCTCCACATAGTCGCGCAGCTGACGCAGGTTCAGGCCATCGGAGGTGAAAGCGTAGATCGAGCCGAACACGTCGCCGAACTCGTCGTTGAAGCCCGGGCCCTGTACACCCTGGGGGAACTGACCGCGGATATCCTGGATCTTCTTGCGCACCTGGTACCAGATGTCTGGAATGTCCTTGGCCTTGGTGGTGTCGCGCAGGTACACGTAGACCGTCGATTCACCGGGGCGGGTATAACTTTTCACGTAGTCGAGCGAATCGAGCTCCTCGAGTTTCTTTTCGATCCGGTCGGTGATCTGGTACAGCGTCTCGTCCTGGGTCGCGCCGGGCCAGCGGGTCTGGATCACCATGGTCTTGATGGTGAAGGACGGATCCTCCTCTCGACCCAGGTTGAAGTAGGAAAAAATCCCCATCAGCAGGCCGACGAACATCAGGTACCAGACGAAGGACTGGTGCTTGAGCGCCCATTCGGAGAGGTTGAAGCTTCCTTTCATCGTGCGTCCTCGTCGAAGATGACCTTCTGGCCAGGCTTGAGGCTGTTCACGCCGGCGGTGACGACGCGCTCGCCGGGTTGCACACCGGAGGACAGGATGATGCTGTCAGGGCCACGCTCCGCCAGGGTGACGTCACGGGTGGCCACGGTCTTGCCCTGCGGGTCGACCACCCAGACCTGGGTCTTGCCATCGCGCTCGAGCAACGCGGAACGCGGCAACTGGCTGCGCGGCGTCAGCGCCGAGGTCAGGGTGACGCTGATCGCTGTCCCCAGGTGGAAAGCCTCCGGGGTGCTGGCCAGGGTAAGGCGGGCGCGGCGGGTACGGGTGGTGGCATCGGCCTGGGGCTCCAGCTCGCGCAAGGTGGCAGTAGTGTTGATGCTGGTGTCGAGCTGCGAGGCGACGGTGAAGGTGAGGTCGCGGCTCAGTTGTTCGGCCAAGGCTATCGGCAGGTCGATCACCGCTTCCTTCACGTCCGGGCGCGCCAGGGTGACTACGGCCTGGCCGGCGCTGACAGTCTGCCCGGCCTCGGCCTGCCAGGCCGTGATCACCGCGGCATGGTCGCTACGCAGGGTGCTGTAGTCGAGCTGGTCGCGGGCCTGGCTGACTGCCGAACGCGCCTGCGCCAGCGACGCGCCGGTAGTCTTCAGGTTGGTCTGGGCGATGTCCAGCTGGGCTTGGGCGCCGACTCCGCGGTCATACAGCTGTTGCTGGCGACGGGCATCGGCCTGGGCATTGATCCACTGCGCCTGCACCCGCGCGAGGTCGCCTTCGGCGGCACGCAGCTGGTTCTGCTGGTCGGTCGGATCGAGGGTGGCCAAGGTATCGCCCGGCTTGACCTGGGCCCCGACATCCAGCCAGCGCCTGGCGATACGACCAGACACGCGGAAACCCAAGGTGCTCTCGAAGCGCGCCTGGATGTTGCCGGCAAAGCGCCCAAGCTGCGCTTGCACCTGGGGCTCGACCACGGTCGACAACACCGGTCGCACGGGTTCGGGCTGGGCCTCCTCTCCACCACAGGCAGCCAGCAACAGGCAGGCAGACACTATCGGCAGCAACGGCCTCATGGCGCGACTCCCCCGTTTCTGGCATCGACCTTCTCGACCTGAATACCTGGGTTCAACAGCTGGCCACCACTGACCACCACCACCTCACCGGCCTCCAGGCCCTCGCTGATCACCACTTTTCCGGTCAGGTAGCGCGCCACCTGGACCTTGCGCAGTTGCGCCTTGTCACCCTCGCCGACCACCCACACGGCGGGCTCGTTCAGCGCCTTGGTCAGGGCTGACCAGGGCAGCTCGACGCTCGGTTTGCCATGGGCACTGGCCGATGCGGTCACCGGCGCACCCAGGGCCATGCCCTTGGGCACGTCGCGCAGGGCAACCTTGACCTGCACCGTGCCGCTTTGCGCAGAGACCGTCGGGGTGATCTCGCGCACGTGGCCTTGGGCGGTGATGGCGGGGTTGTCGATCAGGCTGACCGTCACACCCTTGTCACCGCTGGGTGCCACCAGCAGCGACTCATAGACATTGAACACCGCGTCACGGTCGCCATCGACCGCCAGGCTGAAGATCGGCATGGTCGCCTGCACCACTTGGCCGACTTCGGCCTGGCGCGCAGTGATCACGCCGTCGGCCTCGGACACCAATGCCGTGTAGCTCAGTTGCTCGTTGGCGTTGGCCAGTTGCGCCTGGGCGGCCTTGAGCGCGCTCTGGCTGCTGCGCAACGCGGCTTCAGCGGAGTCGTACTCGCTCTGGCTGGTGTAGCCCTTGGGCAAGAGTTTCTGCTGGCGCACGAACGCGGCGCTGGTCTGGGTAACCCGGGCCTGTTCGGCGAACACCTCGGCCTTGGCCGAATCGACGTTGTTCTGCAGGTCCTTGGGGTCCAGGCGCGCCAGTACCTGATTGGCCTTCACGTGGTCACCGACATCGACGCTGCGCGCAATGATCTTGCCGCCCACGCGGAACGACAAGTCGGTCTGCACCCGCGCCTGCACGTCACCGGTCAGGGTGACCCGGGCGGCAAAGTCGGTGGGCTGCACCTGCTGCACCGCGACCCGGGGCAGCACCTGGCCGACCTCCTCCTTGCCACATCCTGAAAGCAGGGACAGCAACCCCAGGCAAACGACCAGCGGCACACGCTCTAGCGTCATGCAGGCTCCTTGCTTCTCTCAGGTGAAAGGGATGCGTTTGAAAGCGTAGATCAGGGATCGACAAACGGCATCGGCCAGGGTTCAACAAAGCGAGGCGGTATCGGCGATACTGCGTTCCGACCGCTCAAGGATGCCGCCTATGCTCACCACCCTGGCCATTGCCAACTACCGCTCGATCAACCAGCTGGTGCTGCCGCTGGGCCGGCTGAACGTGATTACCGGTGCCAATGGCAGTGGCAAGTCCAACCTGTACAAGGCCTTGCGTCTGCTCGCGGAGACCGCGCACGGCGGGGTGGTCAATGCGCTGGCCGCCGAAGGCGGGCTGGAGTCCACCTTCTGGGCCGGCCCAGAGAAGCTCACCCGCCGCATGCTCAGCGGCGAAGTGCCGGTAGAGGGCGGGCCGCGCCAGCATGTCAAACGCTTGAAGATGGGCTTTGCCGGCGCAGACTTCGGCTACGCCATCAGCCTCGGCCTGCCCGAACCCAGCCGGTCCAAGTTCGCCCTCGACCCGCAAATAAAGCTTGAAACCATCTGGGCCGGGCCCCTGTGCCGCCCCGCCAGCCAGCTGGTGCAGCGCAACGCGGCGATGGTCAAGGCCCGCGACGGGCGCCAATGGCAGGTGCTGCACCAGCACATGACCGAGTTCGACAGCCTGTTCGACCAGGTCGGCAGCCTGCAGGGCTCACCCGAGGTGCTGCACCTGCGCGAACAGATCCGCAGTTGGCGGTTCTACGACCACTTCAGGACCGACGCCGAGGCGCCTGCCCGCCAGTCACGGCTGGGCACCCGCACCCCGGTGCTGCATCACGACGGCCGCGACCTCGCCGCAGCGTTGCAGACCATCGATGAGATAGGCGACCTGCAGGCGCTGCAGGATGCGGTGAGCGATGCATTTCCCGGCGCACGCCTCACGGTCGATGCCCAGGCCGGCGGAATGTTCGCCCTGCGCTTGCACCAGGCCGGGCTGTTGCGCCCGCTGAGCGCCGCGGAACTGTCCGACGGCACGTTGCGCTACCTGCTGCTGGTGGCCGCCCTGCTTACCCCTCGCCCGCCGAGCATGATGGTGCTCAACGAGCCGGAAACCAGCCTGCACCCGGACCTGCTGCCGGCGCTGTCACGGTTGATTCGCCGCGCGGCGCGCCAGTGTCAGGTGTGGGTGGTGTCGCACGCTCCACGCTTGGTGGCGGCACTGGAAGAGGACGCGGACTGCAACTCGATCCACTTGGAGAAAACCCTGGGACAGACCGGGGTCGTCGGGCAGGGAATGCTCGATGAGCCGGCCTGGTACTGGCCGGATCAGAGCTGAAAAGAACGCGGGGCAAACCTGCTTCCACGAGTCCCGTGGAGGTCTCGTGGGGGCAGGTTTGCCTCGCGATGCGTCGGTTCAGGCCTGCGCGGTGGCCTGGGCCGGACGACGGACCTGCGGCTGCGAGACGTTCGCCGCGGCGCCCTCTTCGATGGCCTGCTGGATCGCCCGACGACGACGCTCCTCGGCCTGGCGGCTGAAGTACCAGACCATGAAAGTCACCAGCGACACCGACAGCAGGATCAGGCTGGCCACGGCGTTGATCTCCGGCTTCACGCCCAGGCGCACGGCCGAGAACACTTCCATCGGCAGGGTGGTCGAGCCAGGGCCGGAGACGAAGCTGGCCAGCACCAGGTCATCCAGCGACAGGGCGAACGACATCATGCCGCCCGCCGCCAGCGACGGTGCGATCATCGGGATGGTGATCAGGAAGAACACCTTCCACGGCTTGGCGCCCAGGTCCATGGCCGCCTCCTCGATGGACAGGTCCAACTCGCGCAGGCGCGCCGACACCACCACCGCCACGTAGGCTGCGCAGAACGTGGTGTGGGCGATCCAGATGGTGACGATGCCGCGCTCCTGCGGCCAGCCGATCATCTGCGCCATGGCCACGAACAGCAGCAACAGCGACAGACCGGTGATCACCTCGGGCATCACCAGTGGCGCGGTGACCAGGCCACCGAACAGGGTACGGCCCTTGAAGCGGGTGACCCGGGTCAGCACGAAGGCCGCCAGGGTGCCCAGCGCCACCGCGGCGACCGCCGTGTAGCAGGCGATCTCCAGCGAGCGCATCACCGAACCCATCAGCTGGGTGTTGTCGAGCAGGCCGACGTACCACTTCACCGACCAGCCGCCCCATACCGTTACCAGCTTGGAGGCGTTGAACGAGTAGATCACCAGGATCAGCATCGGCAGGTAGATGAACAGCAAGCCGAGCACCAGCATCAGCTTGGAGAAACTGAAGCGTTTCATGCGCGGCCCTCCATCTCTTTGGCCTGGCTGCGGTTGAACAGCAGGATCGGTACGATCAGGATCGCCAGCATCACTACCGCCAGCGCCGATGCCACCGGCCAGTCACGGTTATTGAAGAACTCTTGCCACAGCACTTTACCGATCATCAGGGTTTCCGGGCCGCCGAGCAGTTCAGGAATCACGAACTCGCCCACCACCGGGATGAACACCAGCATGCAGCCGGCGATGATGCCGTTCTTCGACAGCGGCACGGTGATCTTCCAGAAGCTGTTGAAGGTGCTCGAGCCAAGGTCGGATGCAGCTTCCAGCAGGCTTTCGTCGTGCTTCACCAGGTTGGCGTACAGCGGCAGGATCATGAACGGCAGGTACGAATAGACCACGCCGATATACACCGCCAGGTTGGTGTTGAGGATCTGCAGCGGTTGGTCGATCAGCCCCAGCCACAGCAGGAAGCTGTTGAGCAGGCCGTTGTTGCTGAGAATGCCCATCCAGGCGTAGACGCGGATCAGGATCGCAGTCCAGGTCGGCATCATGATCAGCAGCAGCAGGACGGTCTGCGACTCTTTCCTGGCCTTGGAGATGGCATAGGCCATCGGGTAGCCGATCAGCAGGCAGAGCAAGGTGCTGAAGAAGGCTACCTTGAGCGAGCCGAGGTAGGCCGCGATGTACAGCTCGTCCTCGGTCAGCAGGCCATAGTTGGCCAGGTTCAGCACCAGCTGGACCTTGCCTTCCAGGTAGGTGTAGATCTCGGTGTACGGCGGGATGGCCACATCGGCTTCGGCAAAGCTGATCTTCAGGACAATGAAGAACGGCAGCATGAAGAACAGGAACAGCCAGATGAACGGCACGCCGATCACCAGGTGCCGTCCCTCCGGGACAAGGCGCTGGAATGCTCGCTTGAGCTTGCGGATTTTCATGACCGCAGTACCACGCCGCTGTCGTCTTCCCACCACACGTAGACTTCGTCGTCCCAGGTCGGGCGAGTGCCCTGGCGCTCGGCGTTGGCGACGAACGACTGGACGATCTTGCCGCTGGGCAGCTCGACGTAGAAGACCGAGTGGCCGCCGAGGTAGGCGATGTCGTGGACCTTGCCGCGCGACCAGTTGTGCTCGCAGGTAGGCTGCTCGGTGGTGACCAGCAGCTTTTCCGGCCGCAGGGCGTAGGTGATGTGCTTGTCCTCGACCGAAGTGGTGACACCGTGGCCGACGTAGATCTTGCGCTCCAGCTCCGGGCTGGCGATGACCGCATGGCCTTCGGCATCGTCGACCACTTCGCCTTCAAACAGGTTGACGTTGCCGATGAACTCGCAAACCAGGCGGCTGGTCGGGGTTTCATAGATATCGATCGGGCTGCCGATCTGGGCGATCCAGCCCAGGTGCATGATGGCGATGCGCTGGGCCATGGTCATGGCCTCTTCCTGGTCGTGGGTCACCATCACGCAGGTCACGCCCACGCGCTCGATGATCTCCACCAGTTCCAGTTGCATCTGCGAGCGCAGTTTCTTGTCCAGCGCGCCCATCGGCTCATCGAGCAGCAGCAACTTGGGGCGCTTGGCCAGCGAGCGTGCCAAAGCGACGCGCTGGCGCTGGCCACCGGAGAGCTGGTGCGGCTTGCGCTTGGCGTACTGGGTCATGTGCACCAGCTTGAGCATCTCGGCCACGCGGGCGTCGATCTCGGCCTTGGGCATCTTGTCCTGCTGCAGGCCGAAGGCGATGTTCTGCGCCACGGTCATGTGCGGGAACAGCGCGTAGGACTGGAACATCATGTTGATCGGCCGCTCGTAGGGCGGCATGTCGGTGATGTCGACGCCATCGAGGAAGATCCGCCCTTCGGTCGGACGCTCGAAACCGGCCAGCATGCGCAGCAAGGTGGACTTGCCGGAACCGGAGCCGCCCAGTAGGGCGAAGATCTCGCCCTTGCGGATTTCCAGGGACACATCGTCCACGGCTACCGTTTCGTCGAACTTTTTCGTGACCCGGTCGATCTTGACCAGCACCTGCTTGGGTTGCTGGCCACCCTCGAGGGCTTTCTTATAGGCACCGGAGGCAACTGCCATGAGTGAAACTCCCAACAAGATTTGTGTGCCCGCCGCTGCGCTGGCGGGCCTGGATTGTTACTTGCCCGACTTGACCTTGGTCCAGCTGCGGGTCATCAAACGTTGCACCTTGGGTGGCAACTCGGCGTTGACGAACATCTTGTCCAGCACTTCCTGCGGTGGGTAAACCGCGGCGTCAGTCCTCACGGCCTGGTCCATCAGGTCGCCAGCCTTGGGGTTCGGGTTGGCGTAACCGACGTAATCACTGACCTGGGCGATAACCTCAGGTTTCAGCAAATAGTTGATGAAGGCATGGGCCTCCTTGACGTTGCTGGCGTCCTTGGGAATCGCCAGCACATCGAACCAGAGGTTGCCGCCTTCCTTGGGGATGGCGTAGGCCAGCTTCACGCCCTTCTTCGCCTCTTCAGCGCGGGCCTTGGCCTGGAACACGTCGCCGGAGAAACCGGCGGCCACGCAGATATCGCCGTTGGCGAGATCGGTGATGTATTTCGAAGAATGGAAGTAAGTCACGTAGGGACGCACGGCCAGCAGTTTCTTCTCTGCATCGGCGTAGTCCTTGGGGTTGCTGCTGTTGGGGTCGCGGCCCATGTAGTTGAGCACCGCCGGCAGCATCTCGTCGGCGGAGTCGAGGAAGGCCACGCCGCACTTGCTGAGTTTCTTCATGTTCTCAGGCTCGAACAGCACCGCCCAGGAATCGATCTTGTCGGTGCCCAGCGCCGCCTTGACCTTCTCGACGTTGTAGCCGATGCCATTGGTGCCCCACAGGTAGGGGACGGCGTACTGGTTGCCCGGGTCGTTCTTCTCCAGGCGCTTCATCAGCGCCGGGTCGAGGTTCGCATAGTTGGGCAGCAGGTCGCGGTCGAGCTTCTGGAACGCGCCCGCCTTGATCTGCTTGCCGAGGAAATGGTTGGACGGCACGACCACGTCATAGCCGGTGCGCCCGGCCAGCAGCTTGCCTTCCAGCGTCTCGTTGCTGTCGAAGACGTCGTATTTGGGCTCGATCCCGGTTTCCTTCTGGAAATCGGCGAGCGTGGTGGGGCCGACATAGTCGGACCAGTTGTAGATGTGCACCGTGGGCGCCGCTTGGACGCTGCAAGCCAGCGTCAGACCCGCTCCGGCCATCAAGGCCTGGCGAAAAACAGAAATAGACAAGTGGGTGGTCCTCACAATCAGTGCCTTTGCGGGCAGTAAACCTCGGCCGCACACGCAAAACCGGCGCGCAACTTACCTTCACGGCGTGGATGCCGCAAACTTATTTGCCTTTACTGGCCTCTGGGCCGGAAAAGCCCGGCCCAGAGGTTGCCGCATCGGGCTTACTTGCCCGACTTGATCTTGGTCCAGCTGCGGGTGATCTCGCGCTGGGCGGTCTTATCTGGCGCCTTGATCGCGTAGAGCTGCGCTTTCACTTCCTCGGAAGGGTAGATCGCCGGATCGCTGGTAATGTCCTTGTCCACGAACTCGGTGGCTGCCTTGTTACCGTTCGGGAAACGCACGGCGTTGGTAATACCGGCCATGACTTTAGGCTGTAGCAGGTATTCCATGAACTTGTAGGCGGCGTCGACGTTCTCGGCATCTTTCGGAATCGCGACCATGTCGTAGAAGGTGCCGGCACCTTCCTTCGGAATGACATAGCTCAGCTTGACCTTGTCGCCGGCCTCGTGGGCACGTGCCTTGGACTGCTCCAGGTCACCCGAGTAGCCCACGGCCACGCAGATGTTGCCGTTGGCCAGGTCCGAGATGTACTTGGAAGAGTGGAAGTAGGTGATCGAAGGGCGGATTTTCAGGAACAGGTCCTCGGCCGCCTTCAGGTCTTCCTTCTTGGTGCTGTCGCTCGGTTTGCCCAGGTAGTGCAGCGCGGCCGGGATCATCTCTGTCGGCGCATCGAGGAAGCTAACGCCGCAGCTCTTCAGCTTGGCGATGTTCTCTGGCTTGAACACCACGTCCCACGAGTCGATCTTGTCGATGCCCAGCGCGGCCTTGACCTTCTCCGGGTTATAGCCGATGCCGATGGAGCCCCACATGTAGGGGAAGGCGAACTTGTTGCCCGGGTCGCTGGCATCGCCGACCGCCTTGAGCAGGGCCGGGTCGAGGTTTTTCCAGCTCGGCAGCTTGGAGCGGTCCAGCTCCTGGTAGACGCCGGCCTTGATCTGCTTGGCCAGGAAGTTGTTGGACGGCACGACGATGTCGTAACCCGACTTGCCCGCCAGCAGCTTGGCTTCAAGGGTCTCGTTGCTGTCGAAGACGTCGTAGACGACCTTGATGCCGGTCTCTTTCTCGAAGTTGGCCACGGTGTCCGGGGCGATATAGTCCGACCAGTTGTAGACGTGCAGCACCTTGTCGTCAGCCTGAACAGCGGTGGCCATGGCACCCATCAGGGCGGCGGCCAGCAGCGTCTTGCCCAATTTCTTCATGCGTAATGCTCCAGAATTTATTATCAAGCCATCTGTTCAGCAGCCAGGTACCACGGGACGCGCGTTGGGCGACTAAACAGCCGTTAGTCTGGCAAGTTACAAGGCGCTGTTTCAACAGAAGCAGGGCCTTGCAACGACATTAATGTCACCTCGCCAGCCTAGCAGACTGTCATTTGACCGCCTCGTAGGTCAGATCCAGGCACTTGCGCGCCTTTTCCACCAGTTCGTCGATCTCTTCGCGGCTGATCACCAGCGGCGGCGCAATGATCATGGTGTCGCCCACCGCGCGCATCACCAGGCCGTTCTCGAAGCAATGGGTGCGGCAGATCATGCCGACGCCCCTGCCCTCATAGCGGCTACGGGTGGCCTTGTCCTTGACCAACTCGATCGCGCCGAGCAGGCCCAGGCCGCGCACCTCGCCCACCAGTGGGTGGTCCTGCAGCTCACGCAGTCGTTTTTGCAAATACGGTGCCGTTTCGTTGCGGGCACGCTCGACAATCTTCTCGTCGCGCAGGATGCGCAGGTTTTCCAGGCCCACCGCTGCCGCCACAGGGTGGCCGGAGTAGGTGAAGCCGTGGTTGAAGTCACCCCCTTCGCTGATCACCTTGGCCACTTTGTCACGCACGATCACACCGCCCATGGGGATGTAACCGGAGGTCAGGCCCTTGGCGATGGTCATCAGGTCGGGTGCAAGGTCGTAGTAGTCGGAGCCGAACCACTCGCCGGTACGGCCGAAACCGCAGATCACTTCGTCGGCGACGAACAGGATGTCGTACTTGGCGAGGATCTCCTTGATCTTCGGCCAGTAGGTCTCAGGCGGAATGATCACCCCGCCCGCACCCTGGATCGGCTCGGCGATGAAGGCGGCGACGTTGTCCTCGCCGACTTCGAGAATCTTCTTCTCCAGCTGCTCGGCCGCCCACACGCCGAATTCGTCCGGGGTCATGTCGCCCCCCTCACCGAACCAGTACGGTTGCGGGATATGCACGATGCCCGGGATCGGCAGGCCGCCCTGCTCGTGCATGCCACTCATGCCACCCAGGCACGCACCCGCAAAGGTGGAGCCGTGGTAGCCGTTGATGCGGCCGATGATGGTCTGCTTGTGCGGCTTGCCCTTCAGCGCCCAATAGTGGCGAACCATGCGCAGCACGGTGTCGTTGCCCTCGGAACCGGAGCCGGTGAAGAACACATGGGTCATGCCGGCGGGCGCCACGTCGGTGATCGCCTTGGCCAGCTCCAGCGCCGGCGGATGGGCAGTCTGGAAGAACAGGTTGTAGTACGGCAGCTCGCGCATCTGCTGCTCTGCCGCCCGCACCAGCTCTTCACGGCCATAGCCGACCGCCACGCACCACAGGCCGGCCATGCCGTCGAGGATCTTGTGCCCCTCGCTGTCCCACAAATGCACGCCCTGCGCCTTGGTGATGATGCGCGGCCCCTTTTCCTTCAGCTGTTTGTAGTCGCTGAAAGGTGCAAGGTGGTGCTCGCCGCTCAGGGTTTGCCATTCACGGGTTTGCGGGTTGTTGACGCTCATGTGCTTCTCCATGGTCCGGTGGCCGCGCCCTGGCGGCCTCAGGGTTGATCACACAGCAAACAGCAGGAACTCTCGCTCCCAGGAGCTGATGACGCGCTTGAAGTTCTCGTGCTCGGCACGCTTGGTGGCGACGTAGCCGGTGATGAATTTCTTGCCCAGGTACTGCTCCAGCGCGCGGCTGATTTCCATGCGCTCGAGGGCGTCCTCGATGGTCAGCGGCAGGCGCAGGTTTCGGCGCTCGTAGCCACGACCCTGGACTGGCGCGCTGGCCTCGATGCCTTCGACCATGCCGATATAGCCGCACAGCAGGCTGGCGGCAATGGCCAGGTACGGGTTGGCGTCGGCGCCCGGCAGGCGGTTCTCGACCCGGCGGTTCTGCGGCCCGGCATCTGGTACGCGCAAGCCGACGGTGCGGTTCTCTTCGCCCCACTCGACGTTTACCGGCGCGGAGGTGTCCGGCAGGAAGCGGCGGAACGAGTTGACGTTGGGGGCGAACAGCGGCAGGGCCTCGGGGATGAACTTCTGCAGGCCGCCGATGTGATTGAGGAACAGCTCGCTCATGCTGCCGTCGGCGTTGGAGAAGATGTTCTTGCCGGTGACGGCATCGACCACGCTCTGGTGCAGGTGCATGGCGCTGCCCGGCTCGCCGGTCATCGGCTTGGCCATGAAGGTGGCGGCCACGTTGTGCTTGAGCGCCGCCTCGCGCATGGTGCGCTTGAACACCAGGATCTGGTCGGCCAGGTGCAGCGCGTCGCCGTGACGGAAGTTGATTTCCATCTGCGCCGTGCCGTCCTCATGGATCAGCGTGTCGAGGTCCAGCTGCTGCAGCTCACACCAGTCGTAGACGTCCTCGAACAGCGGGTCGAACTCGTTGGCCGCCTCGATGGAGAACGACTGCCGCCCCGTTTCCGGGCGGCCGGAACGGCCCACCGGCGGCTGCAGCGGAAAGTCGGGATCTTCGCTACGCTTGGTCAGGTAGAACTCCATCTCGGGCGCGACAATCGGCTGCCAGCCCTTGTCGGCGTAGAGTTTCAGGACCTTCTTCAGCACATTGCGCGGCGACAGTTCGACCGGGTTGCCCTTCTTGTCGTAGGTGTCGTGGATCACCTGGGCGGTCGGCTCGATGGCCCATGGCACGAGAAACACCGCGTTCTCGTCGGGGCGGCAGATCATGTCGATGTCGGCCGGGTCGAGCAGTTCGTAATAGATGTCATCGTCGACGTAATCGCCGGTCACGGTCTGCAGCAGCACGCTCTCGGGCAGGCGCATGCCCTTTTCGGCGATGAATTTGTTGGTCGGCGAGATCTTGCCGCGGGTGATGCCGGTCAGGTCACTGATCAGGCACTCCACTTCGGTGATCTTGTGCTCTTTCAACCAATCGGTGAGCTGGTCGAGGTTGTTACTCATAAATACCTCAGGAGGTAATGTGGCGCGGTTGGCGGCAACCGGCGGCCACTGACGCCAGGCGTCGGACAAAGTCGGCGCGCAGCGCGCCGAGGGGCCTGGACAGGCCCGCGCCTTGATTCTGGATGCTGTGCATGGCTAAAGCAAAAACCCTCGCGCAGGACGACAATGCATACACGCCATGGGCGCGCGTCCGGACAGAAAGCGAAGGGCAGAAGGAAAGGAGGTGTTGCGCTAAAGCGTTACGAGGCATGGCTTTTTCAAGCGAACCGTCAATTATTGCGGCCAGCGCAGCGCCCCTTCGAAACAGGCGTGCAATGACCGGACGGCAACCGGGAGATGTACCTGAACGCACCGTGCATGCGGCGCTGGCAGGTCTCGACAGGCGGACCATGTGACCCTCGTATTATTGTGTTCTGGGTTGATGCCGAGCTTAGCCTCGTTCATTTTTTTACACAACTCCCCCGTAAAAAATAAAACACGCCCCGCTCGGGATAACCCTTCAAGTCGAAAATAGCGGATAATGGCACGCCCCGAGATGCAGCAAATCTGCCGTAGATGTGCCATTTAAGGGCATCAGGGTGCTGGCTTGACTTAACCTGGTCTTTCCGATTGACTGGGGTTGCAAGCCCCCCTTGATTGATATTTTTAACAACAAAGGTGTTGCATCATGTCGGTACCCCCGCGTGCCGTTCAGCTTAACGAAGCGAACGCGTTCCTTAAGGAACATCCTGAGGTTCTCTACGTTGACCTTCTGATTGCAGATATGAATGGTGTGGTGCGCGGCAAGCGCATAGAGCGCACCAGCCTCCACAAGGTTTACGAGAAAGGCATCAACCTGCCGGCCTCCCTCTTCGCCCTGGATATCAACGGGTCGACCGTCGAAAGCACAGGCCTGGGCCTGGACATCGGCGATGCCGACCGGATCTGCTACCCGATCCCCGACACTCTCTGCAACGAGCCTTGGCAGAAGCGCCCGACCGCGCAGCTGCTGATGACCATGCACGAGATCGAAGGCGAGCCGTTCTTTGCCGACCCGCGTGAAGTGCTGCGCCAGGTGGTGAGCAAGTTCACCGACCTGGGCCTGACCATCTGCGCCGCGTTCGAGCTGGAGTTCTACCTGATCGACCAGGAGAACGTGAACGGCCGCCCGCAGCCGCCACGCTCGCCGATTTCGGGCAAGCGCCCGCAGTCGACCCAGGTGTACCTGATCGACGATCTCGACGAATACGCCGACTGCCTGCAGGACATCCTCGAAGGCGCGAAGGAACAAGGCATCCCAGCCGACGCCATCGTCAAGGAAAGCGCCCCGGCGCAGTTCGAAGTCAACCTGCACCACGTCGCCGACCCGCTCAAGGCCTGTGACTATGCGGTGCTGCTCAAGCGCCTGATCAAGAACATCGCCTACGACCATGAAATGGACACCACCTTCATGGCCAAGCCCTACCCGGGCCAGGCAGGCAACGGCCTGCATGTACACATCTCCGTGCTGGACAAAGATGGCAACAACATCTTCACCAGCGAGGATCCCGAGCAGAACGCCGCGCTACGTCACGCTGTCGGCGGTGTGCTCGAGACCCTGCCCGCCTCGATGGCGTTCCTCTGCCCGAACGTCAACTCGTACCGCCGTTTCGGCGCGCAGTTCTACGTGCCGAACGCACCGAGCTGGGGCCTGGACAACCGTACCGTGGCGCTGCGCGTGCCGACCGGCTCGCCGGATGCCGTGCGCATCGAACATCGCGTGGCCGGCGCCGACGCCAACCCGTACCTGATGATGGCTGCGGTACTGGCCGGCGTGCACCACGGCCTGACCAACAAGGTCGAACCGGGCGAGCCGATCGAAGGCAACTCGTACGAGCAGCTGGAACAGAGCCTGCCGAACAACCTGCGCGATGCCCTGCGCGAGCTGGACGACAGCGAGATCCTCAACAAGTACATCGATCCGAAGTACATTGACATCTTCGTCGCGTGCAAGGAAAGCGAGCTGGAGGAGTTCGAGCACTCGATCTCCGACCTCGAGTACAACTGGTATCTGCACACCGTGTAAACGAAAACGCCGCCCTCAGGGGCGGCGTTTTTCTTTGCCATCGCATCGCGGGTCAAACCCGCTCCCACGTGTGCCAGCCCGGGTACACCGTGGGAGCGGGCTTGACCCGCGATGGCATCAGAGCGGTTTCTCGAAGATCTTCGAATTACGCTGGTAGTTGTACAGCGATGCCCGCGCCGCCGGCAGCCGTTCCACGCCACTGGGCGAGAAGCCGCGCTCACGGAACCAGTGTGCGGTCCGGGTCGTCAGCACGAACAAGGTGTTGAGCCCCAGCGTGCGCGCCCGCTCCTCGATACGCTCGAGCAGCTCATCGCCACGCCCGCCATGCCGGTACTCCGGGTTCACCGCCAGGCACGCCAGCTCCCCCGCCTCGGAATCGGCGATCGGATAGAGCGCCGCGCAGGCGATGATCATGCCCTCGCGCTCGACCACGCTGAACTGCTCGATTTCCCGCTCCAGCACCTCCCGCGAACGGCGCACCAGGATGCCCTGTTCTTCCAACGGGCTGATCAGTTCCAGCAGGCCGCCGACATCCTCGATGGTCGCCTCGCGTACCACTTCGAACTGCTCCTGGGACACCAGCGTGCCACCGCCCCCACGGGTGAACAGCTCGGTCAGCAGCGCACCGTCCTCGGCGTAACTGACGATGTGACTGCGCGCCACACCGCCCTTGCAGGCTTCGGCAGCGGCATCCAGCAGCTCGGCCTGGTAGTCGCTGCCCAGTCGCTGCAGGTGCGGCGCGATCTGTTGCGGGCGCAGCTCGCGTACCAATTGCCCACGCTCATCCAGCAGGCCCGGCTCGGCCCCGAACAGCAGCAGCTTGTCGGCCCCCAGCTCGATGGCGGCGCGGGTGGCCACATCCTCGCAGGCCAGGTTGAAGATCTCGCCGGTCGGCGAGTAGCCCAGCGGCGACAGCAACACGATGGAACGCTCATCGAGCAGGCGATTGATGCCCTTGCGATCGACCCGGCGCACTTCACCGGTATGGTGATAGTCGACCCCTTCAAGCACGCCGATCGGCCGTGCGGTGACCAGGTTGCCGGAGGCCACGCGCAGGCGCGAGCCCTGCATCGGCGAGGCCGCCATGTCCATCGACAGGCGTGCTTCGATGGCCAGGCGCAGGGCACCGACGGCGTCGATCACGCAGTCCAGTGTCGCCGCGTCGGTGATGCGCATGCCATGGTGGTAGTGCGGGGTCAGGCCACGGCTGGCCAGGCGGCTTTCGATCTGCGGACGTGAGCCGTGTACCAGCACCAGGCGCACGCCCAGGCTGTGCAGCAGCACAAGGTCGTGGACAATGTTGCCGAAGTTCGGGTGCTCGACGCCATCACCGGGGAGCATGACCACGAAGGTGCAGTCGCGGTGGGCGTTGATGTAGGGGGAAGCATGGCGCAACCAGTTGACGTAATCGGGCATGACAAGGCCTGTGGATAAGTGAACGGAGAACGAAAAGGCGCACAACGTTCGAAAGTCATCGTCGGAACAGGCTTGCGGTCACGCGCGGTCTCCTCTGCTCAGGAAGGATCAATGGTTCAGGCAATAGTGCCGGATCAGATCACGCAATAGACGCACGGTAGGCTCGATGCGTGACATTTCAAGGTATTCCCCTGGCTGGTGGGCACAAGCGATGTCACCGGGGCCCAGCACGATGGTCTGGCAACCGAGCTGCTGAAGATAAGGCGCTTCGGTGCCAAAGGCCACCGCTTCGGCACGATGGCCGGTCAGACGCTCGGCCAGGCGCACCAGCTCGCTGTCGGCGGCCTGTTCGAAAGGTGGCACCTCGGGGAACAGTGGCGCGTAATCGATGCGCACTTCATGGCGTTCGGCCAACGGTGCCAGCTTGCCGCGGATCGCTGCGCGCAGCTGCTCAACATCCATGCCCGGCAATGGCCGCAGGTCGAACTCCAGGGCGCACTGGCCACAGATGCGGTTGGGATTGTCGCCGCCATGGATACAGCCAAAGTTCAGGGTCGGCGCAGGCACCGTGAACTGTGGGTTGCGGTACTGCTCCTGCCAGCTGCGGCGCAGCGTCATCAGCTCGCCCATCACCGCATGCATGGCTTCCAGGGCGCTGCGACCCAGGGTCGGATCCGACGAATGGCCACTGCGCCCGAGAATGTCGATGCGGTCCATGAGGATGCCCTTGTGCATGCGGATCGGCTTGAGCCCGGTGGGCTCGCCGATCACCGCCGCCCGCCCGAGGGGCTGGCCGGCCTCTGCCAAGGCCCGGGCGCCGGACATGGAGCTTTCTTCGTCGCAGGTGGCGAGGATCAGCAGCGGCTGTTTGAAATCGTGCTCGAGCAGCGGGATCACCGCCTCGATGACCAGGGCGAAGAAGCCCTTCATGTCGCAGCTGCCCAGGCCCACCCAACGGCCATCGACCTCGGTGAGCTTGAGCGGGTCGCTGCTCCACAGTTGCGGGTCGAAGGGCACCGTGTCGCTGTGCCCGGCCAGCACCAGGCCGCCCGGGCCGGTGCCGCGGCTTGCCAGCAAGTTGAACTTGCCAGGGCTGACCTGTTGGATCTCGCACGTGAAACCCAGGTCACCCAACCAGCCGGCCAGCAGGTCGATGACGGCTCGGTTGGACTGGTCCAGCGCAGCCTGGGTGCAACTGACCGAAGGTGCGGCGATCAGGGCGGCAAACTGGTCTTTCAGCGATGGCAACGGCATGCGCGGACTCCTCGGAAGCGTGAGAGGCATCATAACAACGCGGTCGCCTGGCAGGACAACCCCATACGCCCCTTCGCGGACCGGCAGGCACCACCCGACTCCTGTAGACTGCACACCACGATGCCCCTCCTTCCGAGCCCGCGATGCACAAAGAAACCGAACTCAAACTCCGCGCCAGTCGCGAGACCCTTGCCGCCCTGCGCGAGCACCCGCTGCTGAAAAAGCGCAACAAGTCCGGCTGGCAGACCCGCGAACTGCTCAACCAGTACTTCGACACCCCGGAGCGCGACCTGTCCGCCGCCCGTGTCGCCCTGCGCCTGCGCCGCGATGGCGAGGTCATCATCCAGACCCTCAAGTGCCGCGGCCAGAGCGTGGCCGGCCTGTCCGAGCGCAACGAGTTCGAATGGCACCTGGACAAGGTCAAGCTCGACCTGAAGAAACTCGATGGCACCTGCTGGCCCGAGCAACTGGCCGGGCTGGACAAGAAGGCCATCAAACCGCTGTTCACCACCGATTTCACCCGCGAGTACGCCGAGATCGCCTGGGGCCGCGGCAAGGCCAAGGTGGTGATCGAAGCGGCCATCGACCAGGGCTTCGTGATCGCCGGCAAGCGCAAGGAAGAAATCTGCGAGCTGGAGCTGGAGCTGCGTGAAGGTGCCCCGGAGGCGCTGCTGGAGCTGGCCGCCGAGCTGTCCGCCAGCCTCGCCCTGATGCCATGCGACATCAGCAAGGCCGAGCGCGGCTACCGCCTGCTCGATCCGGACAGCTACGAGCTGGGCCTGCCCGCGACCGAGCTGCACGCCGAGATGCCGCTGGACGACGCCTACGCCGCCCTGGCCTGGCAACTGCTGGGCAGCAGCCAGCGCCTGGCCGAGCAGTATCGCCACAATGGCCACTGGCGCCTGCTGCAGGACTGGGTCCGCTGCCTGGCCGAACTGCGCGCCATCACCGCCAGCCTCGGCCAGGCGGCACCGCGCCCGACCACCCGAGCCTTGCGCGCCAGCCTCGATGCGCTGCTGGAAGACTGGCGCCCGCTGGTACTGGCCGGCAACGATGACGAAGACATCCGCCGCGCCGCGCCCGAGCAGTTCGCTGAAGAGCTGGAAGACCCGCGCTGGGGCCAGTTCTCCCTGGAGACCGCACGCTGGCTGACCGCCCGCACCTGGACCGTCGAGCGCAAGGGCCGTGGCGAGCGCCAGGGCAAGGCGCAGCTGGCCAGCTGGCTGCAGCACTTGCTGGGCGAGGAAGCCCGCGCCCTGAAGCTGCCGCTGTATGTACAGCGTCCGGAGGACCTGGCCGAGCAGCTGCCGCGCATCGAGACCGTGCAAACTTGGCTGCACCACGCCCGCCAGGTACTCGACCTGCCACAGCTGGACCGTCTGTACGGCGAGCTGAACAAGCTTCACGAGCTGGCCGAACTGCCGCTGCTGGAGGAAGACAAGGGCGAACTGCTGGAGGCCCGCATCGAACAGGCTCGCGCCATCGAGCAGAACCGCGCCTGGAAGCACCTGCTCAAGGCCTGAGTCCGCACCGCCCGCTCCTGCACTCGTGGGAGCGGGCTTGCCCCGCGATTGGCGCTTCAGGGCCTCAGCGGCAGGCTCGTGGTCGACTTGATCTCCGACAACGCCACGATCGAGTTAACTTCCTGAATACCCGGCACGTTCGACAGTTTTTCGAAGAAGAACCGCTCGTAAGCCTCGATGTCCGAGGTGACGATACGCAGCAGGAAGTCCACCGCCCCCATCAGCACATAACATTCCAGCACTTCGGGAAAACCGCGGATCGCCTCGGTGAACTCGGCGAAGTTCGAACGGCCATGGGCGTTGAGCTTCACTTCGGCGAAGATCTGCGTGTTCAGCCCTACCTTCTTGCGGTCCAGCAGCGTCACCTGGCCGCGAATCACGCCCTCCTCTCTCAAGCGTTGAATGCGCCGCCAGCAAGGTGACTGCGACAGTCCCACACGCTCGGCGATCTGCGCGCTGGACAGCGAGGCGTCGTCTTGCAGCAGTTCAAGGATGCGCCGGTCATAAGCGTCCAATTCGCCAAGCATTATTAATTCTCCAATTTGCATTTTTGCGAATTAAAAAATTCGCGTTAGCGCGATATTGGCGAATCATAGCGAAAAAATGCCCCGTGTGACGTGCAAGAATTTCTCCACTTTCGCGGAGACCCAGCATGAACGCACTCGAACGGCCCCTCAACTTGCCCCGCCTCGACGCCTGGGCCGCCAACACTGTCCACTGCACGGTGCACTACCGCCTGCAGGCAGACGCCGAACCGGACAGCCTGTGCCGCGTGCTCAACCTGTTCGCCTTGCAATTCCTCACCCCGCACAGCGTCAACGTGAGCCAGTGCGACGATCTGCTGGACGTGGCGATCGGCGTCGGCGGCCTGAGCTGGCACCGGGCCGAAGTGATCGCGCAGAAACTGCGCAACCTGGTCTGCGTCAGCGAAGTGTGCCTGGCGAACCTGCCACAGCTTGCGGAGGTAGCCCGCCGTTGAAACCGGCAGGCAATGTCCGGAAACCCTTTGCACCGACACCTTGCGTCCCGCACGGCTAGCCTTGCCCAGGCCTCTGAAGCTCGGCAAGGACGCTTCCATGCTCGCCAACGACCACCATGATCTTGACCTCAATCGCCTGCTGGATGCCTTGCTGGCTGAGCAGCGGATCGCCCCCGAAGCCGCTCTCGCGGCACTCGAGCGCGGCAAGACCCACCCTGCTGAACATCCCTTGGAACTGATCGCCGCCATCGGCCACCCGCTGGAGCTGGACGCCCTGTGCCGCTGGCTGGCAGACCGGGTAGGCCAGCCTTTTCTGGTAATCGACCCCTTGCAGGTCGACCTGGTGCGCGTGGCCGGGCTGATGTCCGCAGCCTTCGCCCAGCGCCATGGCATCCTCGCCGTGGCCGTGGATGAATACAGTGTCACGGTGGCCAGCGCGCAGCCTTATCAACACGAATGGGAGGCAGACCTGAGCCGTAGCCTGGGCAAGGCAGTGCGTCGGGTGCTGGCCAGTCCGCGGCAGCTCCGCCAGCTGCGCCCGACCTTCCTGGGCCTGGCCCACTCCGTGCGCGGCGCGGGCCTTGGCCAGTTGCCCCGTCTCGGCGAGCTGGAGCAACTGCTCGAACTGGGTGCCAGGCAAGCCCAGGCCAGCGCGGACGATGCCCATATCGTGCACATCGTCGACTGGATGCTGCAGTACGCCATCGAGCAGCGCGCCAGCGATATCCACCTGGAGCCTCGCCGTGAACAAGGCCATCTGCGCCTGCGCATCGATGGCCTGCTGCACGCGGTGTATGCCTTCCCGGCCAGCGTCACACTGGCTATGGTCAGCCGGCTGAAGCACCTGGGCCGCATGAACGTCGCCGAAAAACGCCGGCCACAGGACGGCCGCCTGAAAACCCGCCTGCCCAGCGGCGCCGAGGTGGAACTGCGCCTGTCCACCCTGCCCACCCCGTTCGGCGAGAAGCTGGTGCTGCGCCTGTCCGACCCTCAGCAACTGCACGACAGCCTAGAAACCCTGGGCCTGGAGGGCGCGTTGCTGGAGCAGTGGCTGGCCCTGCTGCAACAGCGCCAGGGCATCCTGCTGGTGACGGGGCCGACCGGCTCGGGCAAGACCAGCACCCTCTATGCCAGCCTCCGGCACCTGGCCACTCCCCAGGTCAACCTGTGCAGCATCGAAGACCCGATCGAGCGTCTTGAACCGATGATCAACCAGTTGCAGGTCCAGCCCAGCCTGGAGCTGGACTTCGCCAGCGGTGTCCGTGCCCTGCTGCGCCAGGACCCGGACATCATCATGATCGGCGAAATCCGCGACCGGGAAACCGCTCAGGTGGCCGTGCAGGCGGCCCTCACCGGGCATCTGGTGTTGTCGACCCTGCATACCCAGGACGCCTGCGGCGCGATCACCCGCTTGTTGGAGCTTGGCGTCGCCGACTACCTGATCCGGGCGACTCTGATCGGGGTCATGGCCCAGCGCCTGGTGCGCACGCTATGTCGCGCTTGTCTGGACCTGCCCCCGCAGGATCGCCAGGCCTGCCCGCAATGCAGGGGTACGGGTTTCCATGGGCGTACCGGGCTGTTCGAACTGCTCCAGGTCAGCACCGCTTTGCGCGAACGGATCACCCCCGCCAGCGACCTCGCCGCCCTGCGGCAACAGGCCGAGGTAGACGGGTTGCGTGACCTTCGACGGCACGGTGGTGACCGGGTCGTCCAGGGCAGGACCTGTACCGAAGAGGTCCTGCGGGTCTGTGGATAACCAAGAAATCCCCTTTGTGGCCGGGAACTTGGGGCAGTGAGAAACGCTCAAATCGGCATCTCAACCGCCCTCATACACCGAGGTGATTCATTATGCGTTTCAAAACAGCCATCGCAGCCACCGTCCTGTTCTCGCTGCCCCTTGGCTCCGCCATGGCCGACACGTTCTGGCGCAATATCATCTCCTCCGGCGCGACTACCGCCTCGACCTACCTGACGTTCAAGGACCACAAGCTGATCGTCGCCGCCCAAGACGACGCCGGCAGCTTCGTTGCCAGTGATGGCGCCATTCGCGGGCCGTTCCTGGAAGCCGCAATCCGCCAGGTGCGCGCGGACAACCCGGGCGTGCAGGCCAGTGACATGGAACTGGCCAACGCGATCCTGGCCAAGAACGCTGTGGCCGAGTAAGCCCATTCCTGCTGTGTCGGTGGATCGCTAGCTCAGCGATAAGCCTCCACCGGCACGCACGCGCAGAACAGATTCCTGTCCCCATACACGTTGTCGACCCGGTTCACCGCCGGCCAGTACTTGTGCTGGCGGGCGTGAGCGCTGGGGGCGATGCCCTGTTCAATGCTGTAGGGCCGGTTCCACGGCGCCAGCACATCGGCCAGGGTGTGCGGTGCATGCTTGAGCGGGTTGTCCTCCGCAGGCCAGTTGCCGTCCTGCACCTGCGCGATCTCGGCGCGGATCGCCAGCATCGCTTCGACGAAACGATCCAGCTCGGCCTTCGACTCGCTTTCGGTGGGCTCGACCATCAACGTGCCCGGTACCGGGAACGACATGGTCGGGGCATGGAAGCCATAGTCCATCAGGCGCTTGGCCACGTCCTCCTCGGTAATGCCGGTCAGCGCCTTGAGCGGGCGCAGGTCGAAGATGCACTCATGGGCCACCCGCTGGTTGCGCCCACGGTAGAGCACCGGGAAGGCATCGCGCAGCTGGCTGGCCAGGTAATTGGCGGACAAGATCGCCACCTCGCTGGCATCGGCCAGCTGCGGCCCCATCATGGCGATGTACATCCAGCTGATCGGCAGGATGCTGGCGCTGCCCCAAGGCGCCGCGCTCACCGCGCTGTTGTTCGGGTCCAGCCCCGGCACCGGCACCACCGGGTGGCTGGCCACGAACGGCTTGAGATGTGCACGGATGCCGATGGGCCCCATGCCCGGGCCACCGCCGCCATGGGGGATGCAGAAGGTCTTGTGCAGGTTCATGTGCGAGACATCGGCACCGATGTCCGCCGGCCGCGTCAGCCCTACCTGGGCATTGAGATTGGCGCCGTCCATGTAAACCTGCCCGCCAAGCTGGTGCACCACCTCGCAGATCTCGCGGATGCCCTCTTCATACACCCCATGGGTGGACGGGTAGGTCACCATCAGGCACGACAGCCGCTCGCCGGCCTGGCGCGCCTTGGCCTTGAGGTCGTCGAGGTCGACGTTGCCATCCCCGTCGCACTCGACGATCACCACCTCCATGCCGGCCATCTGCGCCGACGCCGGGTTGGTGCCATGGGCCGAGGACGGGATCAGGCAGATCGTGCGCCCGGCCTGGTGGCGGCTGCGGTGGTAACGAGTGATCGCCATCAGCCCGGCGTACTCGCCCTGGGCGCCCGAGTTGGGCTGCATGCAGATGGCATCGAAGCCGGTGATGGCGCACAGCCAGGCTTCGAGCTCGTCGATCATCGCCTTGTAGCCTTGCACCTGCGCCGCCGGGGCGAACGGATGCGGTTGGGCGAACTCAGGCCAGGTGATGGGGATCATCTCGCTGGTGGCGTTGAGCTTCATGGTGCACGAGCCCAGCGGGATCATCGACTGGTTGAGTGCCAGGTCCTTGTTCTCCAGCTGCTTGAGGTAGCGCAGCATCTCGGTCTCGCTGTGGTGCAGGTTGAACACCGGGTGCTGCAGGATCGGCGTGCGCCTCACCAGCGCGCCAGGGATGCCTTCGGGCAGGGCCTGCTGGTCGAGGGCGGCTATGTCCAGGCCGTGGTCGACGCCGAGGAAAATGTCGAACAGCTTGAGCACCGTGGCCTCGTCGCAGGTTTCGTCCAGGCTCACCCCCAGATGGCCACGGCCAAGGATGCGCAGGTTGATGCGGGCGTCCTCGGCGCTTTCGATGATCGCCCCCTGGGTGCCGCCGACGTCCAGCGTCAGGGTGTCGAAGAAATGCTGGTTGAGGCGCTTGATGCCCTTGGCCTCGAGCCCGGCGGCCAGGACGAAGGTCAGCCGGTGCACGCGCTGGGCGATGCGCTGCAAGCCCTCAGGCCCGTGATAGACAGCATAGAAGCCGGCGATGTTGGCCAGTAGCACCTGGGCCGTGCAGATGTTGGAGTTGGCTTTCTCGCGACGTATATGTTGCTCGCGTGTCTGCAGGGCCATGCGCAGCGCAGTGTTGCCACGGGCATCACGTGATACGCCGATGATGCGCCCGGGCATCGCCCGCTTGTAGTCGTCGCGGCAGGCGAAATAGGCCGCGTGCGGCCCGCCATAACCCATGGGCACGCCAAAGCGCTGGGTCGAGCCGAGCACCACGTCGGCCCCCAGTTCGCCGGGCGGTGTCAGCACCACCAGGCTGAGGATGTCGGCGGCGACGCAGGCCAGGGCCTGCTGACCGTGCAACTGGTCGATCAGCGGGCGCAGGTCGCGGACCTCGCCGTGGGTGTCCGGATACTGCAGCAACGCCCCGAACACCTTGTGCTTGCCCAGGTTGTCCACGGTGTCGACGATCAACTCGAAGCCAAAGCCTTCGGCACGGGTCTTGAGCACCGACAGGGTTTGCGGGTGGCAGTGCTCGTCGGCGAAGAAGGCGTTGCTCTTGCTGCGCGCCACGCGCTTGGCCAGTGCCATGGCTTCGGCGGCAGCGGTGGCCTCGTCAAGCAGCGAGGCATTGGCCAGGGGCAGGCCGGCAAGGTCGATGATCATTTGCTGGAAGTTCAACAGCGCCTCCAGCCGGCCTTGGGCGATTTCTGGTTGGTAAGGCGTGTAGGCGGTGTACCAGCCAGGGTTCTCCAGCACGTTGCGCAGGATGACCGTGGGGGTAATGGTGGGGTGGTAGCCCATGCCGATCAGGTTGGTCCACAGCTGGTTCTGCGCAGCGTGGCCCGCGAGTTTGGCCAGTGCAGCCTGCTCATCGAGGGCCGGCGGCAGGTCGAGCGGGCGATTGAAGCGGATGCCCGGCGGCACCGTCTGCTCGATCAGTTCACTGCGGCTGGCGACGCCGAGGGCGTCGAGCATGGCCTGCTGCTCCTGGGCATCAGGCCCCAGGTGGCGACGCAGGAAAGGGTTGGACTCTTGCAGTTGGCTCAGCGATGGTGACTGGGACATGGCGACGATCTCTTCCTGGACCAGCTCTCATGGAGACTTACAAGTCTAGGAAGGATTGCCGAATGTGCGGGGATTATTGCGTTTGCCGTGCAGCCCTTATCGCGGGGCAAGCCCGCTCCCACAAGGAACACACTATGGGAACGGGCATGCCCCGCGATGAGGGCGGCCCTGTTACTCGCCGATCAGCGCTGCATAGCCTGCTGCGTCCAGCAGCTTGTCCAGCTCGGACTTGTCACTTGGCTTGAGCTTGAAGATCCAGGAATCGTAAGGCTCGGAGTTCAGAAGCTCCGGCGCATCGCTGAGCTCTTCGTTGACCGCGATCACTTCACCACCCACCGGCGCATAGATATCCGAGGCGGCCTTGACGGACTCGACCACGCCAGCAGCGTCGCCGGCGGCGAACACCTTGCCGACTTCGGTCAGCTCGACGAACACCACGTCGCCCAGTGCTACCTGGGCATGGTCACTGATACCCACGGTCACCGTGCCATCGGCTTCCAGGCGAGCCCACTCGTGGCTTTCGGCAAAACGCAGGTCGGCGGGGATTTGGCTCATTGTCTTGTATTCCTCGTAATGGGTCAGCGGACGGCCCGCCGTTAATGTTCAGATCAGGATCTTGCCATGGCGCACGAAGGTCGGCTTGACCACTCGCACCGGGTACCACTTGCCGCGAATTTCCACCTCGGCCCGGTCACCGGTGGCCATGGGCACGCGGGCCAAGGCAATGGATTTGCTCAGCGTAGGCGAGAAACTACCACTGGTGATCTCCCCTTCACCAATCCCGGATACACGGACCACCTGATGCGCGCGCAATACGCCACGCTCCTCGAGCACCAGGCCGACCAGTTTTTCCTTGACGCCCTGTTCGATTTCCGCGAGCAGGCCGCTGCGGCCGATAAATTCGCGCCCGACCGGCTCCCAGGCGACGCTCCAGCCCAGGTTGGAGGTCAACGGGGTATGGGCTTCATCGATATCCTGGCCATACAGGTTCATGCCGGCTTCCAGGCGCAGCGTATCGCGGGCGCCCAGGCCACTCGGGGCGATACCGGCGCCGACCAGGTCGTTGTAGAACGCCGGGGCCTGTTCGCCCGGAAGAATGATTTCCAGCCCGTCTTCCCCGGTATAGCCGGTGCGGGCGATGAACCAGTCACCGTCGGCGAGGCCTTCGAAGGGGCGCAGCTCGCGGATCAGCGCGGCCCGCGAGGCGCTGAGCAGGGCAGCGACCTTTTCTCGGGCGTGAGGCCCCTGGATGGCGAGAATGGCCAGTTCAGGCCGTGCCTTGAAATTCACCTTGAAGCCTTCGCTGCGGGTCTGCAGCCAGGCCAGCACCTTGTCGCGGGTGGCGGCATTGGCCACCAGGCGATAACCGTCTTCGGTGCGGTAGGCGATGAGATCGTCAATGACCCCGCCCTCGGCATTGAGCAGCGGGCTGTAGAGGGCCTTGCCGGGGGTTTCCAGGCGCGTCACGTCGTTGGCCAGCAGGTGCTGCAGCCAGGGCGTGGCGGCGCAGCCATCGATATCGATGACCGTCATGTGGGAAACATCGAACACCCCGCAATCACTGCGCACCTGGTGGTGCTCCTCGACTTGCGAGCCGTAGTGCAGGGGCATGTCCCATCCGCCGAAATCGACCGTCTTGGCGCCAAGCGCCAGGTGCAGGTCATACAGAGGCGTACGCTGTCCCATGGGTTTCTCCTTCCGGGCGTGGCGAGGCGGCGGCGGTCGGCGATGTTCAAGCATCACCTGTTCTTGTAGGACCCGTCGCTGCGAATGCCGCGCATTGTAGCCGCAAGGGAGCTGCGTGACACCCTCAGCGCGGATGCCCCGGACGATGGGCCGAACGGCGGATCAGGCCGATCACCGGCAGCAGGCCGACCAGTACCAGGGTCAACGCTGGCAGCGAAGCACGCGCCCATTCGCCCTCGCTAGTCATCTCGAACACGCGCACGGCCAAAGTGTCCCAGCCAAACGGGCGCATCAACAAAGTCGCCGGCATCTCCTTGAGTACATCGACGAATACCAGCAGGGCGGCACTGAGGGCGCCGGGCACCAGCAACGGCAGATACACCTTGAAAAACAATCCTGGGCCACCGACCCCGAGGCTGCGCGACGCTTCCGGAAGCGATGGGCGGATCCGCTCCAGGCTGCTCTCCAGCGGACCATAGGCCACAGCGATGAACCGGACCAGATAAGCCAGCAACAATGCCGACAAGCTTCCCAGCAACATCGGTTTGCCAGCCCCACCCAACCACTGGGACAGCGGCACTACCAGCTCGTTGTCCAGGTAGCTGAACGCCAACATGATCGACACGGCCAGCACCGAGCCGGGCAAGGCGTACCCCAGGTTGGCCAAGCCGACCCCGGCGCGGATACCAGCGGTCGGGGCCTGCCGCCTGGCGAACGCCAGCAGCATGGCCACGCTGACCGTGATCAACGCCGCCATGGCACCGAGGTACAGGGTGTGCATGACCAGGCCGAGATAACGCTCGTCGAGGTCGTGCCGACCCCGCTGCCAGAGCCACGCCAGCAACTGCAGCATCGGGATGACGAAGGCACAGGCGAACACCAGCAGGCACCAGACACTGGCAGCCAACGCCTTGATACCCCGCAAGTGATAAAGCGCCTGTGCCCTCGGGCGTTCGTTGCCACTGCGGCTGGCCCCTCGGGCCCGGCGCTCGCCGTACAGCACCAGGATCACGGCCAGCAACAGCAGGCTGGCCAGTTGCGCCGCGCTGGACAGGCTGAAGAAGCCGTACCAGGTCTTGTAGATGGCTGTGGTAAAGGTGTCGAAATTGAATACTGCCACCGCGCCGAAATCGGCCAGGGTCTCCATCAATGCCAGGGCGATGCCGGCGCCGATGGCCGGCCGCGCCATGGGCAAGGCCACCCGCCAGAACGCCTGCAGCGGTGACAGCCCCAACACCCGCGCCGCCTCCATCAAGCCCTTGCCCTGGGCCAGGAACGCTGTGCGCGCCAGCAGGTAGACGTAGGGGTAGAACACCAGCACCAATACCGTGATCACGCCACCGGTGGAGCGCACCCTGGGCAGGCGCATGGGCCCGAACACCTCGCGCAGCGCCGTCTGCACGGGGCCTGCAAAATCGAGCAGGCCGACGAAGACGAACGCCAGCACATAGGCCGGGATGGCGAACGGTAGCATCAAAGCCCAGTCCAGCCACCGCCGGCCGGGGAACTCGCAGAGGCTGGTGAGCCAGGCCAAACTCACCCCCAGCACGGTCACGCCAAGACCTACGCCGACCACCAGGGTCAGGGTGTTGCCCAGCAGGCGACTCATCTGGGTGTCGAGCAGGTGCGACCAAATCTGCATGTCGACCGACTGCCATGACAACAGCAAGACGCTGAGCGGCAGCAGGACCAGGGCGGCGACCAGCAAGACCGGGAGGTACCAGCGACGTTGGGGGGTGTGGGCCAAATGGAAAATCTCGAGGGCTGTGCGATAGCATCGCGGGGCAAGCGCGCTCCCACAACTTTGCGAGAGCGGGCTTGCCCCGCGATCGGTTCTCAAGGATAAGGCGGTGGACTCAGTTCCAGCCAGCCCGATCCATCAAGCGAATGGCTTCGGCCTGGCGCTTGCCAGCGACTTCCACCGGAATGCTGTCGGCCTTGAAGCTACCCCAGGCCGCCACTTCCGAAGACGGTTTCACCTTCGGGTTGGCCGGGAATTCCTGGTTGATGTCGGCGAACAGCTTCTGCGCCTCCTCGCCGGTCATCCACTCCACCAGTTTCTTTGCCGCTTCCGGGTGCGGCGCATGCTTGGTCAGGCCGATACCCGACAGGTTGACGTGCACACCGCGGTCACCCTGGTTGGGCCAGAACAGCTTCACCGGCAGATCGGGCTTTTCCTTGTGCAGACGGCCGTAGTAATAGGTGTTGACGATACCCACGTCGCACTGGCCGGCGGCAATGGCCTGAAGCACTGCGGTGTCGTCGGAGAACACGTCGGTGGACAGGTTGTTGACCCAGCCCTTGATCAGTTTCTCGGTCTCGGCCTCGCCATGGTTCTCGATCAGGGTGGCGGTCAGCGACTGGTTGTAGACCTTCTTCGCCGTGCGCAGGCACAGGCGGCCTTCCCAATGTTGGTCGGCCAGGGCTTCGTAGGTGCTCAGTTCGGCAGGTTTGACCCGGTCGGTGGAGTAGGCGATGGTCCGCGCGCGCAGGCTCAGGCCAGTCCAGTCGTGGGACGAGGCGCGGTACTGCGGCGGAATGTTCTGGTCGATGGTGGCCGACTTGATCGGTTGCAGGATGCCCATCTGCTCGGCTTGCCAGAGGTTGCCGGCATCGACGGTGAGCAGCAGGTCGGCCACGCCGTTCTCGCCCTCGGCCTTGATGCGCTGCATCAAAGGGGCTTCCTTGTCGGTGATGAACTTGATCTTGACGCCGGTCTTGGCGGTGTAGGCGTCGAACACCGGCTTGATCAGCTCGTCGATGCGCGAGGAGTACACCACCACTTCTTCCGCCGCCTGGGCGGTGCCGCCGAACAGAGTGAGGGCCAGTGCGGCCAGTAGGGGCTTGCGGGGCAACATCGGGGTACTCCTCGCTGGGTTGAGAGGTGCAAATGGTAGTGAATCCCATTTTCCCGCTCATCTGCTTAGCCGTTACCGGATGTTGCAAGGGGCTGCTGCGCAGCCCCAGCGACCCTCAGGCCTTGGCCAACTCCGGCAGGTCCCCGGACAACCCCAATGCCTGGCGCACGAACAGCGCCTTGGCCTCCGGCATCTGCTCCACCAGTTTCAGCCCACTGTTGCGCAACCAGCGCAGCGGCAACGGGTTGGCCTGGAACAACCGCTCGAAGCCTTCCATCGCCGCCATCAGCGCCAGGTTGTGCGGCATGCGCCGTCGTTCAAAACGGCTCAGCACCTTCACATCGGCCAGGCGCTCGCCGCGCTCGCTGGCACGTACCAGCTCTTCGGCCAGCACGGCGGCATCGAGGAAGCCCAGGTTGACCCCCTGCCCCGCCAGCGGATGGATGGTGTGGGCGGCGTCACCGATCAGCGCCAGCCCTTCATCGACATAACGCTTGGCATGGCGCTGGCGCAGCGGCACGCAGACCCGCGGATCAGCCTCGAGCACGTCACCCAGGCGGCCTTCGAAGGCACGCTCAAGCGCCTTGCGGAACGCCACGTCGTCCAGCGCCATGGCCTGCTCGGCCTGCTCCGGCGTGGTCGACCAGACAATCGAACACCAGTCCTGGCGGCCATCACGCGACAGCGGCAGGAACGCCAGCGGGCCTTCATCCGTAAAGCGTTGCCAGGCCGTGGCGCGGTGCGCCTCGCTACAACGCACGCTGGTGACGATAGCGTGGTGCAGGTAATCCCATTCGCGTGTTTGGCAGCCCGCCAGGCGACGCACCGCCGAGTTGGCGCCATCAGCGGCGACCACCAGCGGCGCGCGCAGCTTGCGACCATCGGCCAAGGTCACCAGCCATTCGTCGCCGGAGCGGCGCAACTGCTCCAGGCGGGCATTGGCCAGCAGCCCGACATCGCTGTCGTGCAGACGCTCCAGCAGGCCGTCCTGGACCACGCGATTCTCGACGATATGCCCCAGCACCTCGGCGTGCACGCTGGCCGCAGAAAAATGAATCTCGCCGGTGCCGCTGCCATCCCAGACGTGCATGTCCGAGTAGGGCGAAACCCGGCGCCGGGCGATGCCCTCCCAGGCTCCCAGGCGCTCGAGAATGCGCTGGCTGGCGGCCGACAGGGCACTGACCCTGGGTTCGAAAGGCGCCTCGCCGTCAAACGGCTTGACCGACAAAGGACCGCCGTCGAGCAGGAGCACCTCCAGGCCACTGTGGCGCAAGGCCAGGGCCAGGGCGCTGCCGACCATGCCGGCACCGACAATCAACAGATCTGCGCGCATTTCCATGCCTTACGCCTGCCTCGCTTGCGGCTTGAGCCGCACGTATAAAGTTTTGTCGACCCGCGCCACCAGCTCGCCGGCGCCATCGCGGATCTCCACCTGCAACCGCGGCAGGTACTTCTTGCCGCTGGCGGTCTGCTGGCGGATCTCGTCGAGCAGCGCGTCGCCGACGTGGAACTGGGCATACACCGGGCCCTTGCCCGGCGAGATGAAATCGATGGAGGCGGCCTTGTCCCAGACGATGTACTCGCGCCCCAGTTGCTCGATCAGCAGCAGCATGTAGAACGGGTCGACCATCGCGTACAGGCTGCCGCCGAACTGGGTGCCGACGTAGTTGCGATTCCACCGCGTCAGCTTCATGCGCACCTTGACGCTGCGCATGTCCGGGCTGATTTCCTGGATGTGGATGCCGGCACCCAGGTACGGCGGGTAGACGTTCAGCAACCAGCGCAGCATCCGCGCTCGCCGTGCGAGCCGGCGCGCAGCGCTCATGGGTGGCCCCGCGGATCGGGGCGAGTGCCGAGGCCCATGGCCTGGCGGGCGAACCAGCTTTTCGCCGGTGGCAGCAGGTCCAGCCCGAGCAGGCCGATGTTGCGCCCGGCCGCCAGCAGCGGCTGGCTGCTGCCGAACACACGGGTGACCTGGTCAGAGAAGCCGATGGTCAGGGCCTGGTCGAGGCGCTGGCGCTGGTGATAGGCCTGCAACGTGGCGAGATCGCCCGGCAGCGCCGGGCCGGCCAGTAGCGCATCCGCCAGCGACTGCACATCACGCAGCGACAGGTTGAAGCCTTGGCCTGCTATAGGGTGCAGGCTATGGGCGGCATTGCCCAGCACCACCAGGTGCGGGCGCACCTGCTCCTCGGCCTCCACCAGCGCCAGCGGGTAGAGATGGCGGGCTCCGACCTGGCGCAGGGCACCGAGGCGGTAGCCAAAGGCTTCCTGCAGCTCGCGCAGGAAGCTGCGCTCGTCGAGCTCGGCCAGGCGTTTGGCGTCCATCCCCTGACGGGTCCATACCAGCGCGCAGCGGTTGTCCGCCAGCGGCAGTAAGGCCATCGGGCCTTGCTCGGTGAAGCGCTCGAACGCCTGCCCGGCATGGGCCTCGCCTGGGGTGATGTTGGCGATCAGCGCGCTCTGGTCATACGGCGTGTGGCGTACATGGATGCCCAACTGCTCGCGCAGGCCCGAACGGCCACCATCGGCCAGCACCGCCAGGTCGCATTCCAGCGTGGTGTCGTCGTCAAGCTGCAGCCGATAGCCACCGGCGATGGCCTGCATCGCCTGCACTTGCGCCGGGCAGCGCCAGCTGACCACCTCGTTGTCGATGGCCTGCCACAGGCACTGGCCGAGCCAGGCGTTCTCCACCACATAGCCAAGTGCCGGCACGCCTTCCTCCAGCGCATCCAGGCGCGTGGCGCCGAAGCGGCCACGGTCGGACACCTGGATCTGCCGGATCGGCTCGGCGCGGCGGCTGATGGCCTGCCACAACCCCAGCCGCTCGTAGATCTGCCGGGTGCCGTAGGACAGCGCCGAAGAACGCGCGTCGTAGCTGGGCTGGAAGCTGTCGCCCGGAGCGAACGGCTCGATCAGCAGGATCGTCCAGCCACGCGCCTTGGCCGCGGCCTGCAGCGTCAGGGCCAGGCTGGCGCCCACCAGGCCGCCACCGATGATCGCCAGGTTGACCCGGTTCATGCGGCGTCCTTGCGGGCTTCGTGCATCAGCGCCTCGATCTCGGCGACCGTGCGCGGCACGCCTGAAGTGAGGATTTCACAGCCTTGTCTGGTTACCACCACGTCGTCCTCGATCCTTACGCCGATGCCGCGCCATTTCTTCGCCACGGCCTGGTTGTCGGCCGCGATATAGATGCCCGGTTCGACGGTCAACGCCATGCCCGGCTCGAGCACGCGCCACTGGCCACCGACCTTGTATTCGCCCACGTCGTGCACGTCCATGCCCAGCCAATGCCCGGCGCGGTGCATGTAGAAGGCACGGTAGGCCTCGCTGTCGATCAGCGCCTGCACCTCGCCCTTGAGCAGGCCCAGCGCCACCAGCCCTTCGGTGATCACCCGCACGGTCGCCTCGTGGGCATGGTTCCAGTGCTTGCCCGGGGCGATCTCGGCGAACGCCGCGGCCTGGGCCGCGAGCACCAGCTCGTAGATGGCTTTCTGCTCGGGCGAGAAGCGCCCGCTGACCGGGAAGGTGCGGGTGATGTCGCTGGCGTAGCAGTCGATCTCGCAACCGGCGTCGATCAGCACCAGGTCACCGTCCTTGAGCGGCGCATCATTCTGCTGATAGTGCAGGATGCAGCCATTGCGCCCGGCGGCGACGATCGAGCCGTAGGCCGGCATCTTCGCCCCACCCTTGCGGAACTCGTAGTCCAGTTCGGCTTCCAGGCTGTACTCATGCAGCCCTGCACGGCAGGCCTGCATGGCGCGCACATGGGCACGGGCGGAGATCGCCGCGGCCTCGCGCATGACCTTCACTTCCGCCGCCGATTTATACAGGCGCATGTCGTGCAGCAGATGATCCAGGGCAACGAACTCGTTCGGCGGCTGGGCGCCCAGGCGCGCCTTGGAGCGGATCACATTGATCCACTCCATCAGCCGGCGGTCGAATTCGGGATTGCCGCCCATGTTGCTGTAGACCCGCTCGCGGCCCTCGATCAGGCCCGGCAGGATCTCGTCGATATCGCTGATGGGGAAGGCATCGTCGGCGCCGAAATCACTCACCGCGCCTTCCTGGCCGGCCCGCAGGCCGTCCCACTGCTCGCGCTCGGGATTGCGCTCGCGGCAGAACAGCACGTACTCGCCATGCTCGCGGCCCGGGATCAGCGCGATCACCGCCTCGGGCTCGGGGAAGCCGCTCAGGTACTGGAAATCGCTGTCCTGGCGATAGACATGCTCGACGTCGCGGTTACGAATGGCGACTGCGGCGGCGGGCAGGATGGCGATGCTGTTGGGGACCATCTGCGCCATCAGCGCCTTGCGCCGACGGGCGTACTCCGCCTTGGGTATGTGGCTCATGGGCAAACGACCCCGATCAGATCAGTGCAGCGATGGCTTTGGCGCGGGCGCTTCGGGCTTGGCCAGCTCGGTGTACAGCAGCAGCGGGGCGACGCGCAGGTACTCCATGACTTCCATGTAGTCGCTTTCGCCGTCCTCGGATTCTTCCAGCGCTTCCTGGACCTGCGAGATGGCCACCAGGTCCTGGAGCACTTCCTTGGCATCGGTGGACAAGTCCTTGCCACCGGCGTTCAGGCCAAAACCGGTGATGAAGCCCTGGCACCACTGGCCCAGCGCGGTGGCGCGGTCGCTGAGTGCGGCATCATCGGAAGGCAACAGCAGGACGATGGCGACGTCGTCGCCGGTCAGCTCGGCCTTGACCATCTCTTGCAGGCCGACCAGGGCGTTGCGGACAGTGTCACCGGGCTCGGTCTCGAGCAGCTGGGCGGCGTCGGCCAGCCAGGCATCGGCATCGAAGCCGGCGCCGGCGCAGCTGCGGCCGATCAGCAGGCCGTGCAGCTCGGCAGGGGTGACTGGGTGGCCATTGCTCGAAAGCAACATGGCGAAGGCGATGTAGGGCGATTGGGTATTGGGCATGGGCAGCTAGGCGCCAGACGGCGCAATGACTAGAATGGAGACCTTGTATCCTAGCACCGGCAGGCGCGCCAAGACCATCGGCACTGGCCGTCGCGCCCTTGGGGCAGGCATGATCGCCAGGCGAGTCAAGGAATCGAGTGCAATCCATGCAAGAGAACGACCTGCAAGCGCTGATGAGCCGGTTCGAGTTGCTGATCGAACGGGTCGAGCAACTAAAGCGGCAAAACGCACTCTTAGTAGCTCAGGAACGATCCTGGCGCGAGGAGCGCGCCCACCTGATCGAAAAGAACGAGATCGCCAAACGCAAGATCGAATCGATGATCCTGCGCCTCAAGGCCCTGGAGCAAGACTCATGAGTTCAAGCAATAGCGTCACCGTCCAGATCCTCGACAAGGAATACTCGATCATCTGCCCGCCCGAGGAGCGCAACAACCTGGTCGGCGCCGCCCGCTACCTCGATGGCAAGATGCGCGAGATCCGCAGCAGCGGCAAGGTGATCGGCGCCGACCGTATCGCCGTGATGGCCGCGCTGAACATCACCCACGAGCTGCTGCACCGCCAGGAACGCCCCGAAGTGGCCAGCGGCGGCACCACCCGCGAACAGGTGCGTGACCTGCTGGAGCGGGTCGACCAGGCGCTCTCCGACGATCCGGTTAGCAAAAGCGACTGAGATTGGTATACTGGCGCCACTCCCTGGGGGATGCGCCAGTCGGTTATGTCCCTGAGCCGATACGCACAACCACGGGGGTTGCACGCTGGGGCCGGTGTGCATGTCCGCCCGACGGAAAGCCTTAACGCCCCCTGCAATCTCCACCTTGAACTTTCGGGTTCAAGGGCTACACCGATAGCGGTCTTGTCGGGGAGCCTGCTTTCAGAACTGCCCGCCTCCAACGGCGGGCTTTTCGTTTCTTCAGGGATCGCCCGTGCCATGACCGACACCGCGCCGCTCACCCGCCCCCAGCTTCGCCGCCTCCTGCGCAACGCCCGCCGCGCCCTCACACCCGCCCAGCAACGCCAGGCCGCCGAGGGCCTCTATCGCCAGCTGGCGCAGCATCCACTGTTCCGCCGCGCCCGGCACATCGCCCTGTACCTGCCCAATGACGGCGAAATCGACCCGCGCCTGCTGCTGCGTGAAGCGCACAGACGCGGCAAGTGTGTCTACCTGCCGGTGCTGCACGCCTGGCCCGCCACGCGCATGGTGTTCCAGCGTTTCGAGCCAGGCGAGAAGCTGCGCCCCAACCGGTTCGGCATCGCGGAACCGATGGTGGAGCGCAAACGCCAACGGCCGATCTGGGCGCTGGACCTGATCCTGCTGCCGCTGGTCGGCTTCGATGAGAGGGGGGGGCGCCTGGGCATGGGCGGGGGCTTCTATGACCGCAGCCTGGCCTACCAGGGCCGGCGCAAGGCCTGGAAAAAACCATTGCTGCTGGGGCTGGCGCATGAATGCCAGAAGGTGGAGCGGCTCAACCAGGCAAGCTGGGATGTACCGTTGCAAGGCACGGTGTCAGACCGTGGTTGGTACCTGGCGGCGAAATGAACCCGCGATCAGCGGTGCTGTTGCTGCGCCGGATCGACGGGCGCCTGCTGATAGGCGGCATCGAGCTTGCGCTCCCACAAACCTTGCGCGTAACCGGTGGTAACCACGCCCAGGCCGAAGATGAAGGCCAGGATCCAGAGCAGGTCCGGTTTACGTTGTTTCATTGATTGCCCCCCAAGAACAACTGTCCAGGCTCGGCGGCTTTCTTGATGGCTGCCGGAGCGTATAGCTTAAAATCGGCGCATTTTCCGACAACATGAGTCGCTAGGCAAACGTTGACGCCAACCGACTGTCGGTTTCATGCAACGAGTTATTTCAAACTCTTTCAGGAGCAGCATCCATGGCCTACTGGCTGATGAAATCCGAGCCCGACGAGCTCTCCATCGAAGCCTTGGCACGCCTGGGCAGCGCCCGCTGGGACGGAGTACGCAACTACCAGGCACGCAATTTCCTGCGGGCCATGAGCGTAGGCGACGAGTTCTTCTTCTATCACTCCAGCTGCCCGCAACCAGGGATCGCCGGCATTGCCCGGATCAGCGCCGCGGCCTACCCGGACCCGACTGCCCTCGACCCGCAAAGCCACTACCACGACGCCAAGGCCAGCGCCGAGAAGAACCCGTGGAGCGCGGTGGATGTCGAGCATGTGCAGACCTTCCGACAGGTACTCGGCCTGGGCCTGCTCAAGCAGCAGGCGGCACTGGAGGAACTGCCACTGGTGCAAAAGGGCAGCCGCCTGTCGGTGATGCCGGTGACCGCCGAACAATGGGCCGCGATCCTCGCGCTGAGCTGATTGTGCGTCTATTGTCAGGGGTTTGATCAATATCAACGCGCCAGGATGCGCGTCGCGCCAGGATAAGGCGTGCAAGCCGCAGGATGCAGACCGATGAATCGAAAAGCCCCCAGAATCTTCGCCTCCGCCCTTGTATTGCTGTTGCTGGCGGCAGGCGGGCTGGGTTACTGGAAGTCCCTTCACGACCGCCTGCCCGAAGGCCTGAGCATGGGCAACGGGCGCCTCGAATCCACCGAAGTGCAGATCGCCAGCAAGGTCCCCGGGCGCCTGGCCGAGGTGCTGGTCGATGAAGGCGACAAGGTCACCCGCGGCCAACTGCTCGCCCGCATCGACACCCGCACCATGGAGGCCCAGCGCAGCCAGGCCGAGGCCGAGGTACTGCGCGCCCGCGAGAACTACGCCGCTGCCCAGGCCAGCGTGCAACTGCGCCAGAGCGAACTGCTGCTGGCCAGCCAGGAGCTCAAGCGCGTTCGCGAAATCTACCAGCGCAAGTTCGCCAGCCAGCAACTGCTCGACCAGCAACAGGCACGCTACGACACCGCCACCTCAGCCGTGGTCGCCGCCCGCGCCCAGCTGGCGGCAATCAAGGCCGCCATCGGCGCCGCCGAGGCACAGGTGGCCCAGCTCACCAGCGAGATCGACGACAGCAGCCTGCGCGCCCCCATCGACGGCATCATCCAGCTGCGCCTGGCCGAGCCCGGCGAGGTGCTCGGTGCCGGTGGCCGGGTGCTGATGCTGATCGATCCCAGCGACCAGTACATGAACCTCTACCTGCCCGCCGCCACCACCGGCCGGCTGACCGTGGGCGACCAGGCGCGGATCGTGCTCGACGCCCTGCCCGAGCAGGCCCTGCCGGCGAAGATCGCCTTTGTCGCGGCCAAGGCGCAGTTCACGCCGAAACAGGTCGAGACCCGTGACGAGCGGCAAAAGCTGGTGTTCCGGGTCAAGCTGCGTCTGACCGAGCCGAGCGCCGTGCCCCAGGCCAAGCCGGGCATGCCCGGCGCCGGGTACGTGCGCACCGCCGACGTGGGCTGGCCGGCCAACCTGCAATGAACGCGGCGACAGCGCTGCAGGCCGACGGTGTCAGCCACCGCTATGGCGATCTGCAGGCCCTGCACCCCCTCGCATTCAGCCTGCCGGCCGGCACCCGCTGCGGCCTGATCGGCCCGGATGGCGCCGGCAAGTCGACCCTGCTCGGGCTGATTGCCGGGGTCAAGCGCCTGCAACAGGGTGAGTTGCAGGTGCTCGGCGGTTCGATCCGCCAACGCCGCCACCGCACCGCGCTGTACCCCAAGGTCGCATTCATGCCCCAGGGCTTGGGCAACAACCTGTACCCGGAGCTGTCGATCCGCGAGAACATCCGCTTCTTTGCCACCCTGTTCGGCCTCGGCCGCGCCGAATGCGAGCAACGCATGGCCAGCCTGCTGCGCGCCACCGACCTCGAACGTTTCGCCGAGCGCCCGGCTGGCAAGCTGTCGGGCGGCATGAAGCAGAAGCTGGGATTGTGCTGCGCGCTGATCCACGAGCCGGACCTGCTGATCCTCGACGAGCCGACCACCGGCGTCGACCCGCTGTCGCGGCGGCGCTTCTGGGAACTGGTCGAACAGGTGCGCGCCCAGCGTCCGCAGCTGACCCTGCTGGTGGCCACCGCCTACATGGAGGAAGCCGAGCAGTTCGAGCACTGCCTGATGCTTGATGCCGGTCGCCTGCTGGCTGCGGGCCTGAGCCGTGAGCTGGCCGCGGCCACGCCCAGTGGCAAGCTCGATGATGCCTTTACCCACTTCCAGGGAGCCGGCCGCGAGCAGCCTGAGCCGCTGCGGATTCCGCCACGCCAGGTGGATGATGGGCCGGTCGCCATCGAGGCCCACGACCTGACCTTGCGCTTCGGCGACTTCACCGCGGTCAACAAGGTCAGCTTCGCCATCGGTCGCGGCGAGATTTTCGGCTTCCTCGGTTCCAACGGCTGCGGCAAGACCACCACCATGAAGGTGCTCACCGGCCTGATGCCGGCCAGCGAAGGCAGCGCCAGCCTGCTCGGGCGCCCGGTGGATGCCGGTGACCTGGCCACGCGCAAGCGGGTCGGTTTCATGTCCCAGAGTTATTCCCTGTACGGCGAGCTGAGCGCCCGGCAGAACCTCGAGTTGCACGCTCGTCTGTTCGACCTGGCCAAGGCCGACAGCGCGCCGCGCATCGCCGAACTCATCGAGCGCTTCGACCTTGGCAACATCGCCGACCAGCCTTCCGGCGCCCTGCCACTGGGCCTGCGTCAGCGCCTGTCGCTGGCCGTGGCAGTGCTGCACCGCCCGGAAGTGCTGATCCTCGATGAACCGACCTCGGGCGTGGATCCGGCGGCCCGCGACGATTTCTGGCGGCTGCTGGTGGAGTTGTCCCGCGAACAGGGCGTGACCATCTTCCTGTCCACCCACTTCATGAACGAGGCCCTGCGCTGCGACCGCATCTCGCTGATGCACGCCGGCCGGGTGCTGGCCTGCGACACCCCGCAGGCCCTGCAAATCCAGTTCGGCGGCGACACCTTGGAAGACGCTTTCGTGCGTTGCCTCGAACAGGCCCAGGACGCGCCCACCCAGACACAAGCCGACACCACGCTGGAACAGGCCGCTGCCCCAGCGACCGCCCTGCGCCAGGCATTCAGTCTGCGCCGCCTGCTGGCCGTCGCCAGTCGCGAAGGCAAAGAGCTGCTGCGCGACAAGGTGCGCCTGGCCTTCGCCCTGGCAGGGGCATTGTTCATGATGGTGATCTTCGGCTATGGCATCTCGCTGGATGTGGAAAACCTCGCCTTCGCCGTGTACGACCAGGACCAGAGCCCGCAGAGCCGCGCCTACCTGGAGGCCTTCCGTGGCTCACGCTACTTCGCCGAGCGGCCGCCGATCCGCGATGCCCGCCAGCTGCACCAGCGCTTGCAGCGCTCGGAGATCAAGCTGGCCCTGGAAATCCCGCCGGGCTTTGGCCGCGACCTGCACGCCGGGCGCCAGCCGGTGGTTGCGGCCTGGCTTGACGGTGGCATGCCATTTCGCGCCGAGACCAGCCGCAACTATGTCGAGGCCGTGCACCAGGCCAACCTTGAACAGCTCGCGGCCCTCGGCCCGAACCCAGTCTCGCGCCAGCAGCCGGTGCGCCTGGAAACGCGCTTTCGCTACAACCAGGACGTGGTCAGCGTGAACGCCATCGGCCCCGGCGTCATGGCGCTGATCCTGGCCTTCATCCCGGCCATGCTTACCGCGCTGGGCATCGTGCGGGAAAAGGAACTGGGCTCGATCACCAACTTCTACGCCACGCCCCTGACCCGCCTGGAGTTCCTGCTCGGCAAGCAGGCGCCGTACCTCGCGGTGAGCCTGGTCAACCTGGCGCTGCTGGTGGCGATGAACCGCTGGCTATTCGGCGTGCCGCTCAAGGGCAGCCCGCTGGCCCTGGCCTGCGGCGGCCTGGCCTACCTGCTGGCGACCACCAGCCTGGGCCTGTTGATCTCGGCCTTCACCCGCACGCAGATCGCCGCGATCCTCGGCACCCTGATCATCACTAGCCTGCCGACCATCCAGTTCTCGGGGCTGATCGTGCCGCGCTCGTCGCTGGAGGGCGCGGCGGCGCTGATGGGCCAGCTGTTCCCTGCCGGCTATTTCCTCGACATCGCCGTCGGCACCTTCACCAAGGCCCTGGGCCTGCGCGAGCTGTGGCCGCAGTGCCTGGCGCTGCTGGGCTTCTTTGCCGCCTTCACCGGGCTGAGCCTGATCATGCTGAAAAAGCAGGAGGCCTGAAATGAGCCGGCTCTCCCACACCTTGCGCCTGGGCCTGAAGGAGCTCACCAGCCTGCGCCATGACAGCGTGTTGCTGCTGTTCCTGCTGTACGCCTTCAGCGTGGCGATCTACATGCCTGCCGCAGGTTCGGTAATAGGCGTGCACAACGCCAGTGTCGCAGTGGTCGACGAAGACCACGGCGCCATCTCGCGCAAGCTCGCCGAGTCGCTGCAACCGCCCGAATTCCAGCCCGCCGTGGCACTGCCGGCGGATCGCCTGGACCAGGCCATGGACAGCGGCCAGTACACCTTCGTGATCAACGTGCCGGTGAACTTCCAGGCCGACCTGCTGGCCGGGCGCTCACCGGAGCTGCAGGTCAACGTCGATGCCACGGCCATGAGCCAGGCCTTCATGGGCGCCGGCTACATCGGGCGGATCTTCGAACGCGAACTGCTGGAGTACGCAGGCCGCAGCACCAGCAGCCCTGCCCTGCTCAACCCGAAAGCCCTGTTCAACCCCAACCTCGAAGGCGGCTGGTTCCTGGCGGTGATCCAGATCGTCAACAACATCACCATCCTGGCCATCATCCTCACCGGCACCGCGTTGCTGCGCGAGCGTGAGCACGGCACCCTCGACCACCTGCTGGTGCTGCCGCTGACGGCACTGGAAATCATGCTGGCGAAGATCGCCAGCAACGCCCTGGTGGTGGTGGCCTGTACCTGGATTTCGCTGGAAGTGGTGGTCAAGGGCGCCCTAGGCGTGCCGCTGGCGGGCTCCATGGGGCTGTTCCTGGGGGTGACTGCGCTGTACCTGTTCGCCAGCACGGCACTGGGCATCTTCCTCGCCACCCTGGCGCGCTCGACACCACAGTTCGGCCTGCTGGCGATCCCGGTGATCATCCCGATGCTGCTGCTGTCGGGGGGCAGCACGCCGCTGGACAGCATGCCGCAGTGGCTGCAGTGGGTCATGCAGGGCTCGCCCTCGACCCACTTCGTCAGCCTCGGCGCGGCAATCCTGTTCCGCGACGCCGGGCTGAGCGTGGTGTGGCCGGACGTCGCGGCGCTGGCCGCGATCGGCCTGGTGTTCTTCGGCGTGGCCCTGGCGCGCTTTCGCCGCAGCCTCGCCGCCTGATCACTGCACGATCAGGTTGTTGAACAGCAGGTCCTCGATGATCGGCTTGCCCTCTTCGGACTCCATCACCTGCTGCACCTGTTTCAGGGCTTCCTGGCGCAGCTTTTCCTTGGCCTCGACGTTGCTCATGTTGTCCACGCCCTGCTGGGTGAACAGCGCCACCAACTGGTTGCGGATCAGCGGTTCGTGATGCTTGACCGCCGTGGCGGCGGCATCCCCGGTCACGCGCAGGGCGACGTCGGCCTTGTACACGCGCAGCTTGGGGCCGCCGTCGAGGGCGTAGTTGCCAACGAAGGGCGGGCTGAGGCTGATATAGGCGACCTTGGGCTCGCCTTCCTTTTCCTCGGCCATGGCCGCCGCCGGCAGCATCAGGGCCAGCACCATCAAGATCCACGCTTTCACGAATTCGCTCCTCATTACAGTTGCCGCCAGCTTACCCAGCGCGCCGGCCAAACCCAAGCCCGGGCTTATGCCGGCTCATCAGGGCCGACCATGCTCGTTGACCCTCGGGGCGGCCCTCCTACACTTATCGGCCACCACACGCAAAGGAATAGCCCTGATGAAAGCCTTGTTGTGCAAAGCCCTGGGCCCGGCGCGGGACCTGGTCCTGGAAGAGGTCGCCAGCCCCGTGCCGAAGAAGAACGAGATCCTCCTCGACGTGCACGCCGCAGGGGTCAACTTCCCCGACACCCTGATCATCGAGGGCAAGTACCAGTTCAAGCCACCGTTGCCGTTCTCACCGGGGGCGGAGGCCGCCGGCGTGGTAGCCGCGGTCGGCGAGAAGGCCGGCGCGTTCAAGGTTGGCGACCGGGTCATGGCCCTGACCGGCTGGGGCGCTTTCGCCGAGCAAGTGGCGGTACCGTTCTACAACGTGCTGCCGATGCCGGCGGACATGGACTTCACCACTGCCGCCGCGTTCGGCATGACCTACGGCACCTCGATGCACGCCCTCATCCAGCGCGGTCAGCTCAAGGCCGGTGAAACCCTGCTGGTGCTCGGCGCCTCGGGTGGCGTCGGCCTCGCGGCGGTGGAAATCGGCAAGGCCCTCGGGGCACGGGTGATTGCGGCGGCCAGCAGTGCCGAGAAGCTGGCGATCGCCAAGGCGGCCGGCGCCGACGAGCTGGTCGACTACAGCCAGGCCAGCCTCAAGGACGAGATCAAGCGCCTGACCGGCGGTCAGGGCGTGGATGTGATCTACGATCCGGTCGGTGGCGAGTTGTTCGACCAGGCTGTGCGCGGGCTGGCGTGGAACGGCCGGTTGCTGGTGGTGGGGTTCGCCAGCGGGACGATCCCGCAGTTGCCGGTGAACCTGGCGCTGCTCAAGGGCGCGGCGGTGGTCGGGGTGTTCTGGGGCGCCTTTGCCCAGCGCCAGCCGGAGGACAACGCCGCCAACTTCCGCCAGCTGTTCGCCTGGCATGCCGAGGGCAAGCTGAAACCGCTGGTGTCGCAGACCTACCCGCTGGCCGAGGGCGGCGCCGCGATCGAACGTCTGGCGCAACGCCAGGCAGCGGGCAAGCTGGTGGTAACGGTTCAGCGCTGACCTTTCTGCCCTGTCGCTGGCTCACAGTGACAGGGCCGACCCCGCAGTTCTTCTATTCATATTCCTAAACGGTAGTTCATAAACTTTTTATAAACGAATAGGGTATATCAACCGGACCACCGGACCAGCAAACGTCTGTCGCCATCAGCTGAGGCGACGCTTTCAACTTTGTGAGGTTAGGAATGGTCAGGATCACAATCACCCCAGTGCATAACGCCAGGGCATTGAGTGCAGCCAAGGAGCGGTACTGATGTCCAGCCAACCAACTACCCGATTCCACAGCGATCACGACAGCTCGCCGCTGCTGCTGCCGGCCAAGGTGCTGCGCAACGACGAAGAGGCCCTGCAGGCCGCCCGCGAACTGGCCGAGGTGGCCCGCCAGCAGGCCGCCAAACGTGACCAGCAGCGCAAGCTGCCATGGGCCGAGATCGAACAGTTCACCCGCAGCGGCCTGGGCAGCATCAGCGTGCCCAAGGCGTTCGGCGGCCCCGAGGTCTCGTTCGAAACCATCGCCGAAGTGTTCCGCCTGATCAGTGCCGCCGACCCGGCGCTGGGGCAGATTCCGCAGAACCAGTTCGGCATCCTGCAACTGGTGCGCCTTACCGCCACCCAGGCGCAGCAGGAAGCGATCTTCCGCGCCGTGCTCGACGGCTGGCGCATCGGCAATGCCGGCCCCGAGCGCGGGACCAAGGACACCCTGACACTCAAGGCACGCATTACCCGCGAGGGCGACGGTTATCGCATCAGTGGCGAGAAGTTCTACTCCACCGGCGCCCTGTACGCCCACTGGGTAGCGGTAAAAGCCCTGGACGATGACGGCCGGCAACGCCTGGCCTTCGTCCGTCGCGGCAGCCCGGGGCTGCGCATCGTCGACGACTGGTCCGGCTTCGGTCAGCGCACCACCGCCAGCGGCACCGTGCTGCTCGACCAGGTGCCGGTGGAAGCCGACCTGGTGGTGGACAACTGGCGCCTGCGTGAAGAGCCCAGCATCCAGGGCGCCGCCTCGCAGCTGATCCAGGCGGCCATCGACGCCGGCATCGCCGAAGCGGCCATCGAGGACACGATCCAGTTCGTGCGGGAGAAGTCCCGGCCCTGGATCGAGGCCAAGGTCGAACGCAACAGCGACGACCCCTATGTGATTGCCGACATCGGCCGCCTGAAGCTCGAACTGCACGCCGCCGAGGCCCTGCTGCGCAAGGCCGCCAGGGTGCTCGACGAGGTCAACGCCGGCGAGATCGATGCCGCCGCCGCGGCCCGTGCCTCGATCGCCGTGGCCGAAGCCAAGGTGCTCACTACCGAGATTTCGCTGCAGGCCAGTGAGAAGCTGTTCGAGCTGGCCGGCAGCCGCGCCAGCCTGGCCGAGTTCAATCTCGACCGGCACTGGCGCAACGCCCGGGTCCACACCCTGCACGATCCGGTGCGCTGGAAATACCACGCCGTCGGCGCCTACCACCTCAACGGCACCCTGCCTGCCCGCCATTCCTGGATCTGATTCACGGCCCAGGGGCTGTGGTGCAGCCCTTTCGCCGGCAAGCCGGCTCCCACAAGGATTTCTGTGAAGCCTCACTGTGGGAGCCGGCTTGCCGGCGAAAGGGCCGCACAGCGGCCCCAAGTGCCCGGAGAGCAAAATGACTGCATCCATCATCACCACCGACGGCCAGGCCCTGGCCGTCGCCGACGAACTTGCCCACTACCTGCGCGAAGACAGCGCCCTGCGCGACCGCGAACGCCGCCTGCCCCATGCCGAACTCGAACGTTTCGTGCAGTCCGGCCTGTGGGGCATCAGCGTGCCCAGGGCCTTTGGCGGCGCCGGCGTGTCCAGTGCCACCCTGGCCAAGGTCATCGCACGCATCGCCCAGGCCGACGCCTCGCTCGGGCAGATCCCGCAGAACCACTTCTACGCCCTGGAGGTGCTGCGGGTGAACGGCAGCGCCGAACAACAGCAACGGCTCTACGCCGAAGTGCTCGCCGGCCGCCGCTTCGGCAACGCCCTGGCCGAACTCGGCACGAAGAACGCCCACGAACGCACTACCCGCCTGAGCCGCGACGGCGACCATTACCGCATCGATGGCCGTAAGTTCTACTGCACCGGCGCAATCTACGCCCAGCGCATCCCGACCCTGGTGATCGACGAACAGGGCGTATCGCACCTGGCCTTCGTGCCCGCCGACAGCCCGGGCATCGAGGTGATCGACGACTGGAGCGGCTTCGGCCAGCGCACCACCGGCAGCGGCTCGGTGGTGTTCAACCATGTGCCGGTCCGCGCCGAAGACGTGGTGCCGTTCCAAAGCGCCTTCGAGCGCCCGACCACGGTCGGCCCCCTGGCGCAGATCCTCCATGCCGCGATCGACACCGGTATCGCCCGCGCCGCCTACGAGGACGCCCTGCACTTCGTGCGTACCCGCAGCCGCCCGTGGATCGACTCTGGCCTCGACAAGGCCAGCGACGATCCACTGACTCTGAAGAGCTTCGGCCAACTGGCAATCCGCCTGCACGCCACCGAGGCCCTGCTCGAACGCGCGGGTGAAATCCTCGACATCGCCCAGGCCGACAGCAACGCCGAGACCCTGGCCGCCGCCTCGATTGCCGTCGCCGAGGCCCGGGCGATCAGCACCGAGATCTCCCTGGCCGCCGGCACCACCCTGTTCGAGCTGGCCGGCAGCCAGGCCACCCTGGCCGAGCACAACCTCGACCGCCACTGGCGCAACGCCCGGGTGCACACCCTGCACGACCCGGTGCGCTGGAAGTACCACGCCATCGGCAACTACTACCTCAACGACGAAAAACCGCCGCGCCGAGGGACCATCTGATGGCCAAGCAGATCCTGCTCAATGCCTTCAACATGAACTGCATCGGGCACATCAACCACGGTTTGTGGACCCACCCACGGGACACTTCGACCCAGTACAAGACCCTCGACTACTGGACCGACCTGGCCCGCCTGCTGGAGCGGGGGCTGTTCGACGGGCTGTTCATCGCCGATATCGTCGGCACCTACGACGTCTATGGCCAGTCGCTGGACGTGACGCTCAAGGAGTCGATCCAGTTGCCGGTCAACGACCCGCTGCTGCTGGTCTCGGCCATGGCCGCCGTTACCAGGCATCTGGGCTTCGGCCTCACCGCCAACCTGACCTATGAAGCGCCTTACCTGTTTGCCCGGCGCCTCTCCACCCTCGACCACCTGAGCAACGGCCGGGTCGGCTGGAACATCGTCACCGGCTACCTCGACAGTGCCGCCCGGGCCATGGGGCTGGAACAGCAACCCGAGCACGACCGCCGCTACGACCAGGCCGACGAATACCTGCAGGTGCTGTACAAGCTGCTCGAAGGCAGCTGGGCCGACGATGCCGTGGTCGCCGACCGCGCGCAGCGCGTGTATGCGCGGCCGGACAGGGTGCGCAAGGTCGAGCACCAGGGCGAGTTCTACAAGGTCGACGGCTATCACCTGTGCGAGCCTTCGCCGCAGCGCACACCGGTACTGTTCCAGGCCGGCAGTTCGGCGCGCGGTTTGGCCTTTGCCGGCAACCATGCCGAGTGCGTGTTCATCAGCGGCCAGGAAAAGGCCGCCACCCGCGCCCAGGTCGACAAGGTGCGCGCAGCGGCGCAAGCCGCTGGTCGCGACCCGCAGGCGGTCAAGGTATTCATGGGCATCACCGTGATCGTTGCCGCAACTGAAGACCAAGCCCACGCCCTGCACGCCGAGTACCTGCATTACGCCAGCGCCGAGGCAGGTGTTGCGCATTTCGCCAGTTCCACCGGTATCGACTTCTCACGCTACGAACTGGACGAACCCATCGGATTCGCCAAGGGCAATGCCATCCAGTCCGCCACCCGCCAATTGCAGGACAGCGCCTGGACTCGCCGCCGCCTGCTGGAGCAGCACGCCTTGGGCGGCCGCTACGTGACCCTGGTCGGCGACCCCGGGCAGGTGGCCGAGCAACTGATCGGCTGGCTCGACGACACCGGCCTGGACGGCTTCAACCTGACCCGCACCGTCACCCCGGAAAGCTTCGAGGCCTTCATCGACCTGGTAGTACCCGAACTGCAACGCCGTGGCCGCTACAAGACCGACTACGCCGAAGGCACCCTGCGCGAGAAGCTGTTCGCCAGTGACCATCCGCACTTGCCCGCCGACCATCCCGGATCCTCCTACCGCAACACCCCCACCCCTGCCCCGACTGGAGCCCTGCACCATGCTTGAAAAACTGTTCCGGCCCGTCGCGGCCATCGCCCTGGGCCTCGGCCTGTCCGCCGCCGCCTTCGCCGCGGAGCCACTGAAGATCGGCACCACCGCCGCCTTCGCCATCCCGTTGGAAGCGGCGGTGGCAGAAGCCCACAAACAAGGCCTGGAGGTGAAGCTGATCGAGTTCAGCGACTGGATCGCGCCGAATGTCAGCCTCAACAGCGGCGACATCGACGTGAACTACTTCCAGCACATCCCCTTCCTGGAAAACGCCAAGGCCGCCGCCGGCTTCAATCTGGTCCCCTATGCACCGGGGATCATCAACAACGTCGGGCTGTACTCGAAAAAGTACAAAAGCTTTGCCGAGCTGCCCGAAGGCGCCAGCGTGGCCATCGCCAACGACCCGATCAACAGTGGCCGTGGCCTGCAACTGCTGGCCAAGGCCGGGCTGATCACCCTCAAGCAGGGCGTGGGTTACAAGGCCACCGAGGACGACATCATCGCCAACCCGAAGAAGATCAAAATTCTCCAGGTGGAAGCGGTGCAACTGGTGCGCGCCTATGACGACGCCGACCTGGTGCAGGGCTACCCGGCCTATATCCGCCTGGCCAACACCTTTGACGCTACGTCGGCGCTGCTGTTCGACGGCCTGGAGAACAAGGAGTACGTGATCCAGTTCGTTATCCGCCCGCAGGAGAAAAACGACCCGCGCCTGGCCAAGTTCGTCGATATCTACCAACACTCGCCGGTCGTGCGCGCCGCCCTGGACAAGGCCCATGGCAAGCTCTACCAGGCCGGCTGGGAAGGCTGACATGACCCAGGCCAGCGCCCTGAGGGCGCCCATTCCGCCCGCCGAACCGTGCAAGGCCGAGGAAACGGCCCTGCGCCCGGAAGTGAACCAGGCGCACATCCGCTTCATCGGCCTTGGCAAGACCTATCCGGGCCAGGGCCAACCAGCGCTGCAAGGCATCGACCTGAACATCCGCCGCGGCGAAATATTCGGCATCATCGGCCGCAGCGGTGCCGGCAAGTCTTCGCTGCTGCGCACGATCAACCGCCTGGAACAGCCCAGCCAGGGCCGGGTGCTGATCGACCAGGTGGATATCGCGCCGTTCGACGAGGACCGCCTGGTGGCCCTGCGCCGGCGCATCGGCATGATCTTCCAGCACTTCAACCTGATGTCGGCCAAGACCGTGTGGCAGAACGTCGAGCTGCCGCTGAAGGTGGCCGGCGTGGCCAAGGCCGAGCGCCAGCGCAAGGTACGCGAGCTGCTGGAGCTGGTGGGCCTTGCGGAAAAGCACCATGTCTACCCCGCGCAGCTGTCGGGCGGGCAAAAGCAGCGCGTCGGCATCGCCCGGGCGCTGGTGCATGACCCCGAGATCCTGCTGTGCGACGAAGCCACCTCCGCGCTGGACCCGGAAACCACTGCCTCGATCCTCGAGCTGCTGCGCGACATCAACCAACGCCTGGGCCTGACCGTGGTGCTGATCACCCACGAAATGGCGGTGATCCGCGATATCTGCCAGCGCGTGGTGGTGCTCGAGCGGGGCGAGATCGTCGAACAGGGCGAGCTCTGGCAAGTGTTCGGCACACCGCGCCACGACGTCACCCGCACCCTGCTCGCACCGCTGCAGACCAAGCTGCCGGCCACCTTGCAGGCCAGTCTACGCAGCCAGCCGGGCAGCCGCGACGCGGCCGTGGTGCTCAAGCTCGACCTGGTGGGCGAGCCGGAACTGAGCGCCCTGTTCAGCGATCTGGGCGGACGCGTGCGGCTGCTCCAGGGCGGCGTCGAGACCATCGGCGAGCATGCCTTGGGGCAACTGATCCTGGCAGTGCGCGGCTCGCCGCTGGACACCCGCCAGTTGCTCGAACGCGCCCGTCGCTGGGCCGTGGATGTGGAGGTACTCGGCCATGTGGATTGATCGCCTGCTGCAAGGCTTGCTCGACACCCTGCTGATGGTCGGCGTGTCCTCGCTGGTCGCGCTGGTCGTCGGGGTACCGATGGCAGTGCTGCTGGTCACCAGCGACAAGGGCGGGATCTTCGAGGCCGCCGCGCTGAACCGGGTGCTGGGCGCCATCGTCAACCTGTTCCGCTCGATCCCGTTCCTGATCCTGATGGTCGCGCTGATCCCCTTCACCCGCCTGGTGGTCGGCACCACCTATGGCGTGTGGGCCGCCGTGGTGCCGCTGACAATTGCCGCCACGCCGTTCTTCGCGCGCATCGCCGAGGTCAGCCTGCGCGAGGTGGACCACGGCCTTATCGAAGCGGCACAGGCCATGGGCTGCCGGCGCTGGCACATCGTCTGGCACGTGCTGCTGCCCGAGGCGCTGCCGGGGATCGTCGGCGGGTTCACCATCACCCTGGTGACGCTGATCAACTCCTCGGCCATGGCCGGGGCGATCGGTGCCGGGGGTTTGGGCGATATTGCCTACCGCTACGGCTACCAGCGCTTCGACAGCCAGATCATGCTGACCGTGATCGTGATGCTGGTGGCGCTGGTGGCGGTGATCCAGCTGGGTGGGGACCGTTTGGCCAAAGGTTTGAACAAGCGTTGAGCCCATCGCGGGCTTGCCCCGCGATGCGGTGTCAGCCCCAGTGCAGCTCCGCCGCCGGCACCGGCCGCCCGAACCAGTACCCCTGCCCCAGCTGGCACTGCTGCTCCAGCAGGAACCGCGCCTGCTCGGCCTGCTCCACCCCTTCGGCATGCACCTGCATGCCCATGCTTCGCGCCAAGGCGATGATCACCCGCACGATGGCAATGTCGTCTTCATCGTGGGGCAGGCCTGCCACGAAGCCCTGGTCGATCTTCAGCTTTTGCACGGGCATGCGTTTGAGCCGCAGCAATGACGAATAACCTGTACCGAAATCGTCGATGGCCAAGGTCACGCCCAGCTCGCGCAGACGATGCAGCTGTTCCAGGGCGACTTCTGGGTCTTCCATCACCGCGCTCTCTGTCACTTCGAGCTCGAGCAGCGACGGATCCAGCCCGGTATCGTGCAGCGCATCGGCCACCTGGCGGTACAGGTCACGCTGGCTGAACAGGCGACTGGAGATGTTCACCGCCACGAATGCCAGCTGCCGCCCTTCGGCCTGCCACTGCACCATCTGCCGACACGCTTGGTGCAGCACCCAGGCGTCGATTTCGGCAATCAGCCCGGTACGCTCGGCGATGGGGATGAACTCCCCGGGGGGAACCAGGCCACGCACGGGATGCTGCCAGCGCACCAGCGCCTCGACGCCGATCATCCGGGCGGTGAACAGGTCGTGCACCGGCTGGAAGAACACCCGCAGCTCCTGCTGTTCGAGCGCCCGACGCAATTCGCCGGCGGTCTCGACCCGCTGCTGGGCATGGGCGGTAAGCTCCTCGGTGTACAGCGCGTAGCAGGCGCGGCCATTGCTCTTGGCCTTGAACAGCGCCGAATCGGCGTTGCGCAGCAGCTGCTCGGCGCACAGTGCATCGTTGGGGAACAGGCTGATGCCGATGCTGGCACTGATGAACAGGCGGTTGCCCTCGAAACAGAACGGTTCTTTCAAGCGCTCGATGATCGATTGCGCCAACTTGCCTGCCTGGCCGACCTGCTGACAGCTCTCGGCCAGCACGCCGAACTCGTCTCCCCCCAGGCGCGCCAGGGTCACACCGTTGCCCAGCACCTCGCGCAGACGTTCGCTGACCAGCTTGAGCAGTTGGTCGCCAATGGTGTGGCCGAGGCCGTCGTTGATGCTCTGGAAGTGATCGAGGTCGAGCAGCAGCAAGGCGCAGCCGCGCTTGTTGGCCTGCGCCGCGGCCATCGCCTGCATGGCGCGATCATTGAACAGCAGGCGGTTGGGCAGACCGGTCAGCGGGTCGTGGTGAACGAGATAGGCCAGCTCCTGTTCGGTGTGCTTGATCACGCTGATGTCGCTGAACACTGCGACGTAATGGCTAAGCTCACCACTGTCGTCACGAATGGCGCAGATCGTCTGCCATTGCGGGTAGATTTCCCCGCTTTTACGGCGATTCCAGATTTCCCCGCTCCATTCGCCCTGCTCCGCCAGCGCGGCATAGATCTGCTGGTAGAACGGCGCTCCATGCCGCCCTGACTTGAACTTGCTCGGACGTTGGCCGATGACTTCTTCCTGCTGGTAGCCGGTAATGCGCATGAATGCCCGGTTGACGTGCACGATCAGGCCGTTGCGATCGGTCACCAGCACCCCTTCCAGAGTGCTGTCGAACACCGCCGCAGCCATGCGCAGGCGCTCGCGGTCATCGCTGCGCAGGCGCGCGCCGATACCAATGAAGTTGAGCAGGCGCGCACGTGAAACGAAGATCAGCGCGGCACTGAGCAAGACCCAGAGCACGACATTGATCTGCCGCCCCACGGCCAGGGCCAACGGATCCTCGGTCATGCCGTGCAAGACCAGCTCGGACAGCACCAGCCAGAGAATCGAAAGCAACACGTAGAGCCCGGCCATGCGCAAGGCGTCGCGAACGGAAACAGACATGTCGGGTGAATGAGCCCATGGAAAAAGAAGGGGCATTATAGGGGCTGAAACACCCTGTGACTTCCTATCCAAAAGCGCGACTGGTTTTATTTCCCCGCCAAAGGATAATGCCTGCGTTGTTCCGCCTGTTTTCCGAGGGTATTTCCCGTTATGTGGTATTACGGTCTGCTCGACTTGTCGGCCTGGCAACTGGTCGCCGTCACCCTGCTGATGACCCATGTGACCATCGTCAGCGTCACCATCTACCTGCACCGCTACTCGGCCCACCGCGCCCTGGAGCTGAACGCGGGCCTCAAGCATTTCTTCCGTTTCTGGCTGTGGCTCACCACGGCGCAGAACACCCGCGAGTGGACCGCCATCCACCGCAAGCACCACGCCAAGTGCGAAACCCCCGACGACCCGCACAGCCCGGTGCACAAGGGCCTGGGCACCGTGCTGCGCAAGGGCGCCGAGCTGTACCGGGAAGAGGCGAAAAACGAGGAAACGCTGCGCATCTACGGCAAGAACTGCCCGGACGACTGGATCGAGCGCAACCTCTACACCCGCTACAAGCTCGGCGGCATCGCCCTGATGGCGGTACTCGACCTGCTGCTGTTCGGCACCATCGGCATCACCATCTGGGCGATCCAGATGATGTGGATTCCGTTCTGGGCCGCCGGTGTGGTCAACGGTCTGGGCCATGCCGTGGGCTATCGCAACTTCGAATGCCGCGACGCCGCCACCAACCTGGTGCCGTGGGGCATCATCATTGGCGGCGAGGAGCTGCACAACAACCACCACACCTACCCCAACTCGGCGAAGCTTTCGGTACGCCGCTGGGAGTTCGACATGGGCTGGATGTGGATCCGCCTGCTGAGCCTGCTGCGCCTGGCCAAGGTGCAACGGGTGGCGCCCATCGCCCATCGGGTGGAAGGCAAGGCGTCGCTGGACATGGACACTGCCATGGCCATCCTCAACAACCGCTTCCAGATCATGGCCCAGTACCGCAAGCTGGTGATCGGCCCGCTGGTCAAGCAGGAGCTGGACAAGGTCGACACCTCGGTACGCCACCGCTTCCGCCGCGCCAAGCGTCTGCTCTCGCGGGAAACCAGCCTGCTGCAGGATCGCCACCACGTGCGCATCGAGTCACTGCTGGCCCACAGCCAGGCTCTCAAGACCATCTACGAAAAGCGCCTGGCGCTACAGCAGATCTGGGCGCGCACCAGCGCCAACGGCCACGACATGCTCGCCGCCATGAAGGACTGGGTACACGAGGCCGAGGCCAGTGGTATTCAGTCGCTGCGTGACTTCGCCGCCCAGCTCAAGACCTATTCGCTGCGCCCCAACGGCGCCTGAGCCACCGTTGATCGGCATGCCCCGCAGAGGGGCGTGCCGACCGGAACTTCCCCCCCTGCAATCGACTCAAATCCGGCATATCGCCCGCGTGGCGGGCCGGACCGTGGCCGCACGCCCATCGTCGAGAACCGTTCCGTGCTCATGGCCAAAGATCTCCCACCCACCTCTACCGGCACCCCGCGCCCCGAAGCTGCTCAAACCCTGCTCGCCCTGTTGCACGCTCAAGGCGAAGTGGCCCGCCTGAGCGAACGCGAGCAGCTGTACAGCTCGCTGCTCGACAGCGTCAATGCCGTGCTCTGGGCCTTCGACTGGGAAACCCGCCAGGTGCTCTACGTCAGCCCCGCCTACGAGCGCATTTTCGGCCGCCCGGCCAGCCTGGTGCTGGCCGACTACAACGAATGGCGCGACGCCATCTACCCGGATGACCTGGAGTACGCCGAGCGCAGCCTGGCCCAGGTGCTGGTCAAGGGCACCGTCGAGGACCGCGAGTACCGCATCCTCAACGCCGCCGGCGAGGTGCGCTGGCTCAGCGACAAGTGCTATATCAACCAGCAGCGTGAAGGCGACCAGCGGGTGATCATCGTCGGCATCGCCGAGGACATCACCGAGAAAAAACAGCTCGAAGGTGAGTTGCAGCGTCTGGCCACCACCGACGTGCTCACCCAGAGCAGCAACCGCAGGCATTTCTTCGAGTGCGCCCAGCAGGCCTTCGACAGCGCCCGCGAGGACGGCACGCCGATGGCCTTCCTGCTGCTGGACATCGACGACTTCAAGCACATCAACGACAGCTATGGTCACCAGGAAGGCGACCAGGTGCTGCAGCGCATCGCCGACAGTGGCAAGGCCGTGCTACGGCGTGGCGATCAGTTCGGGCGCATTGGTGGCGAAGAGTTTGCCGCCGTGTTCCCAGGCTGCACCGCTCAGGTGGCCGAACAGATCGCCGAGCGGCTGCAGCGGGAAATCCAGCGGTTGAGTTTCAGCCATGGTGAGCAGACCTATGGCGTCACGGTGAGCCAGGGGCTGACCGGGCTGATTGATGAAGACGAAACGCTGGACAGCCTGTTCGCTCGTGCCGATGCGGCGATGTACAGGGCCAAGCGTCAGGGCAAGAACCAGATCGTTCGCGGCTGAGGGGAGCCTGGAAAACCCACTGAACGCTGGTTTTCCAGCCTACTAAGGCTGCTTCTCTTCTCCATCGTCCTCAGTTGCGCAGGCGCTGGAAACGACCGCTGCCTCGCTCTGCGCAGCCTGCTCCTCCTGACCCTCGGCCTCCTCCCGCGCCAGCGCCTCCGGATCCACCTTGCGCAGCCGCGACAACTCCGGCAACCCCAGCTTGAGCAACCGCGCCGTCTTGCTGCCGGCGATCTTCTCCAGCCCCTCACTGGGCCTGAGTCGCGACAGTTGCCCGGCCAGGTTCATCGCCAGGATCTCCCGGGAGTAGACGCCGCCACCGAGCTGATACACCGCGGCGATCAGCTCGCGCAGGTCGAGCGGCAAGCGCCAGCGGGTGCGCAGTGCCGAGCCGAACGGTGCGCCGAACTCGTTGAGCGATAGCTCCACCTGGTCCTCGTCCAACTCGCCACCGGCCAGTCGCCACTCCTGCAAGGTGCGCAGCACCGCCAGGTCGCCCAGGCAATGCAACAAACCCGCGCAGTAACAGCGCCCTTCGTCCACTTCGAGGGTGCGCGCCAAGGTGCGTGCGTAGTCGGCGGCATGCAGCGACAGATTCCAGTAGTGCGCGGCATACCGCGCCAACAAGGGGTCGCTCAACCGCGCGCTGCGCTTGAGCGTTAGCCCGAGGATCAGGTTCATGCTCTGGGTGCTGCCAAGCTTGTTCAACGCCTGCAGCAAGGTCTGCACCGGCGCTTCGCGATGCAGCGCGGCGCTGTTGGCGGCAGCGATGAGCACGCCGGTAATCTGCGGGTCGTTGCGTACCTCTTCCTCGAGCACCTTGAGGTTCAAGCCATTTGGGTTGAGGGCGCGCTTGACCGCCACCTGCACATCGGCGAACAGTGGGCCGCCATCGGCAGTGGCGCGGCGTTGCTCGAGGTAGGCCGGCAGTTGCACGCCGGGCTGCAGCGGTGGCACCGGGCAGGCGATCTGCTCGCCCACCTCCAGCAGCAGGTTTTCCAGACGCTTGCGCAGGTTGTCCAGGTCGAGCGGCTTGCTCAGGTAGGCGGTGGGGTGCAACGGCAGCGCCTCGCGCACACTGGCGCTGTCGGTGCGGTTGCTCATCAGGATGAACGGCAGGCCGGGCTTGTCGCCCCTGGCGCGCACCTTGCGCAGCAGGTCCAGGCCATCGAGGCCGGAAAGCTCACGGGCGGCGATGATCAGGTCAGGCTTGGCCGCCAGCGCGCTCAGGGCCTGGGAGCCATCGGCACAGACCTGCAGGCGGGCGTCACAGCGCACACTGAGCAGCATTTCGCTGAGCATGTCGCGTACCCAAGGGTCACCCTCGGCGATCAAGACACAAGGGGCAACGGGGTCGGCAGCGCTCATGAGCGAGTCTCCAGAAATGACGCGCGATCCATCGCAGCTTCCACGGAATCCTCCTACAACCTTAGCGCCTGAAGCCGGCGAACGGCATAAAAAAACCCGCCGAGGCGGGTTTTTTTCTGAAACGTGTCACATATTTCAGGCCAGTTCGGCGAAACACTCTTCGATGATCGCCAGGCCTTTATCCAGCAGGGCATCTTCGGCGGTCAGCGGTACCAGGATACGCAGGACGTTGCCGTAGGTGCCGCAGGACAGCAGGATCAAGCCCTTGTCGCGAGCCTTGGCGACAACCTGGGCAACGGCGGCGGCGTTCGGGGTGTGGGTGCCTTTCTCGAAGACTTCCACGGCAATCATCGAGCCCAGACCACGGACATCGCCGATGATCGGGTGCTTCTTCTGGATTTCACGCAGGCCAGTGGTCAGGCGTTCGCCAACGGCCTTGCTGCGATCCAGCAGTTTCTCTTCCTCGAACACTTCGATCACCGCCAGGGCTGCGGCGCAAGCGATCGGCGAACCGGCGTAGGTGCCGCCCAGGCCGCCTGGGGCGATGGCGTCCATGTACTCGGCCTTGCCGCACACACCGGCCAGCGGGAAGCCGCCGGCGATCGACTTGGCGAAGGTGGTGAGGTCAGGCGCGACGCCCATCTGCTCCATGGCGAAGAAGGTACCGGTACGGCCGGCGCCGGTCTGCACTTCGTCGGCGATCAGCAGGATGCCGTGCTGGTCGCACAGGGCACGCAGGCGCTGCATCAGCTCTTTCGGCGCAGGCAGGAAGCCGCCTTCGCCTTGTACCGGCTCGAGGATGATCGCGGCGATGTCACGCGGCTCGGCGTCGTTCTTGAAGATGCGCTCGACCGAGGCGATGGCGTCGTCAACGCTGATACCGTGCAGCTCGCTCGGGAACAGGGCGCGGAAGATGCCGCCTGGCATCAGGCCCATGCCGGCGGAGTACGGCACGACCTTGCCGGTCAGGCCCAGGGTCATCATGGTGCGGCCATGATAGCCGCCAGTGAAGGCGATCACGCCAGCACGGCCGGTGGCGGCACGGGCGATCTTCACGGCGTTTTCAACGGCTTCGGAGCCAGTGGTGACCAGCAGGGTCTTCTTGTCGAAGTTGCCAGGCACCAGCTTGTTGATCTTTTCGCACAGCTCGACGTACAGCTCGTAGGCCAGCACCTGGAAGCAGGTGTGGCTGACCTTGGTCAGCTGCTCTTGTACGGCCGCGACCACTTTCGGGTGCAGGTGGCCGGTGTTCAGTACAGCGATGCCGCCGGCGAAGTCGATCAGTTCGCGGCCTTCAACGTCGATCACCGTCGAGTTCTTCGCGGTATCGACGAAGATCGGGTGGATCTGGCCAACGCCACGTGGGACGGCGGCGACACGACGTTGCATCAGGGATTCGTTGGTCTTGCTCATAGTGCCCTCAATTGCGCCGGTTCTGCGGCGCTTTTATTCGGGGGTGGCTGGACGCAGGCGTGCACAGTATTCGTTGATCGACTGTCACACATGCCCTGGCCACCGGGTACCGCTATGTCAAAAAGGCCAGCGAGACGTCGCTCTCGCGCCCCGCTGGCAGAGGTAAAAGCGTTTACCTGGCGATCAGACGCTGATGCACAGGTATTTGATCTCGAGGTAGTCCTCGATGCCGTACTTGGAACCTTCGCGGCCCAGGCCCGACGCCTTGATGCCGCCAAACGGGGCGACTTCGTTGGAGATCAGGCCGGTGTTGATGCCGACCATGCCGTACTCCAGGGCCTCGGCGACGCGGAACACGCGGCTCATGTCACGGGCGTAGAAGTACGAGGCCAGGCCGAACTCGGTGTCGTTGGACATGGCGATGACTTCGGCCTCGTCCTTGAAGCGGAACAGCGGCGCCAGCGGGCCGAAGGTCTCTTCCTTGGCGACGGCGGCGGTTTTCGGCACGTCGACCAGGATGGTCGGCTCGAAGAAGTTGCCTTCGATGAGCTTGCCACCGGACAGCACCTTGGCGCCCTTGGCGACGGCGTCCTCGATGTGCTCCTGGACCTTGGCGACAGCCTTGCCGTCGATCAGCGGGCCAGTGGTGGTGCCTTCTTCCAGGCCGTTGCCGATCTTCAGCTTGGCCACGGCGGCTTTCAGCTTCTCGGCGAACGCATCGTAGACGCCGTCCTGCACGTAGATACGGTTGGCGCAGACGCAGGTCTGACCGTTGTTGCGGTACTTGGAGATGATCGCGCCCTCGACCGCCTTGTCCAGGTCGGCGTCGTCGAACACGATGAACGGCGCGTTGCCGCCCAGCTCCAGGGAAACTTTCTTGATGTCCTTGGCGCACTCTTCCATCAACTGGCGACCAATTTCGGTCGAGCCGGTGAAGGACAGCTTGCGCACCAGGGAGTTGCCGGTCAGCTCGGAGCCGACTTCGCCGGCGCTGCCGGTGATCACGCTCAGCACGCCAGCCGGGATGCCGGCACGGGTGGCCAGTTCGACCAGGGCCAGGGCAGAGTACGGGGTCTGCGAAGCGGGCTTGAGCACCATGGTGCAACCGGCGGCCAGGGCCGGGCCGGCTTTGCGGGTGATCATCGCGGCCGGGAAGTTCCACGGGGTGATGGCGGCGGTGACGCCGATCGGCTGCTTGATGACGATCAGGCGCTTGTCCGGCTGGTGGCCTGGGATGACGTCGCCGTAGACACGCTTGGCTTCTTCGGCGAACCACTCGATGAACGAGGCGGCATAGGCGATTTCGCCCTTGGCTTCGGCCAGTGGCTTGCCCTGCTCGGTGGTCATCAGGCGGGCCAGGTCGTCCTGGTGCTCGATCATCAGCTCGAACCAGCGGCGCAGCTTGCCGGCACGCTCTTTGGCGGTCAGTGCGCGCCAGGCCGGCAGCGCCTTGTCGGCGGCCTCGATGGCGCGGCGGGTTTCGGCGGCGCCCATCTTCGGCACGCTGCCGATCACTTCGCCGGTGGCCGGGTTGGTCACCTTGATGGTCTGACCGCTGTCCGCATCCAGCCATTCACCATTGATGAAGGCCTGCTGGCGGAACAACTGAGCGTCTTTGAGCTGCATGTCGGCTTCCCTTTACTGCGAATTTTGATTGTTGAAAAGGCGCCCTCGATGCGGGGGCGGCCGTCAGGAATTCGTGCACCAGGGTGTTCGACGCCTGGGTGCCGAGCGTTTGAAATCTCAAACGGAATGCTAAGCGGGCGCTAGGGGGTTGGACAATAGGCTGTTCGAAAAAAAGAACGAGTGGTCGGAATTCAGATCAGTGGAAATGCATCGCGGGGCAAGTCGCATCGGCGCACCGATGCGACTTGCCCCGCGATAGGGCCCTGGAAGGTTAGTCCATCAGAACGCCTTGTCGAGGTCGATCACCAGCGCCCGGTAGCCCACGCTGCCCGGCTGGCGACTGTGCACTTTCAGCTCCACCGCCACCTCCTGGGTGCCGCGACGCACTTCATTGAGCACGCTGGTCGTCAGCTTCTCGGGCGTCAGGAAGTTAACCGAAGCCGAATAGATGAACTGGGTATCGGTATCGGCCCGATACGCCACCACCGAGGTGATCGGGCTGTACCACTCGTCACCCCGCTCCTTGCCGTACTGCCACACCTGCTCGACCGTGCCCTTGGCCTCGTCGATCTTGTACTCCACCGCCCGGCTGTAGTTGCCCGCCAGCTTGGTCGGGCCGAAGTCCCGGCCCCAGCCGTTGTCGAACACGGTCAGCGTGCCGCGCCCGGTCAGCCAGGCGGTGTGCTGGGTCCAGGACCATTCGAAGCCCTCGCCCACGGGTTTGAGCACCTTGTCCTGCAGGCGCGCCGGCCAGCCCTGGGGCGCAGCAAGAATCCACTTCACCTGCTTGTCGCGACCGATCTTCACCACGCCCTGGTGCCGTGCTGAAACGATGATGCTGTCGTCATCGGCGTCGTAGTCGATGGCGTTGACGTGGGCCCAGTTGCGTCCGGTACCGACGCCGGGAGTGTCGCCGAACGGCAGGTCGCCTTCGGCCAGCTCGTTGGCCAGGCGCTCGTCCTGTTTCTGCACGCCGTCCGGCAGCTGGATCGCGGCCTTGCCCAGGGTTTCCAGCAGCTCGCCGCGGTACGGGTCGAGGATCTGGTTCAGGTCCCAGAAGTCGAGCACGTCGCCGGCCTCGTTGACCTCGATGATATGGTCGCGGATCGAGCGCACGCGCTTGCCATCCGGGCGGCGGTAGTCGCTGGTGCCGACCCGCAACAGGTAGGTGCCGTTGGGGGTCTCGCGGATCTCGTGGGAGAAGTCGGCGAACTTGTCCGGCAGGTTGCGCTGCCAGATACGCCGGCCAAGGAGGTCGTACTTGGAATAGGTCTGGCCCTGGCCCCAGATCAGCTTGCCGTCGCGGGTCTGGTGGAAGCCCATGGTTCCGCCCAGGCCGTCGCGGTGGTTGGAATCGTGGATCTGCTCGATATCGAGGTACCAGCGCACATCGCCGTTGCTGTCGGCGATCCAGTTGTTGCCCACCGAGTCCCACTCGGCGGCACCGCCCAGACCGTTCCATTTGAAGGCCCGGCCACCGGGGATGTCTGCCAGCAGGTGATTGAACAGGTACAGGCGCTGTTCGAAGCCGGGCGCGACCTTGACCGGTTCGACCTCGGGCAGCGCCGCAGTCTGCTTTGCCACCACCGGCAGGCGCACCGCCGGGGCGTAGATCTCGTAACGCTCGCGAATGCGCTCACCCTCGAGCTTGTAGCTCACCTCCACCTGGTTGACGTGGTCCGGATACAGGCCGAACACCGGAATGCCGCCGTAGGTCCACAGCGAGCGGTCGGACACGTCGTAGACAATATCGATACCGCGCTCGCCACGCCCCAGCACGCGAACGTGAGCGGCGCCAAGGCTGCGGCCGCCGTCGCGGATGATCGCGGTCAGCGGCGCCAGGCGATACGGGTTGACCACCACGTCGCCGAGCAGGGCTTCGTCGCGGTCGGGCACCTTGGCGGTGAGGCAGGCGCCTTCGGGCAGGTCGTGGGGTTGGGTCTTGGCGTTCATGGCAAAGCTCCTTGTGCTCAGAAGTCGTAACGGGCGGTGGCGCCCACGGTGCGCGGCGTGCCAAGCACCCCGGCATAGCCACCGTTGGCGGAGTTCCACAGGCTGGTGAAGTAGGTCTTGTCGCCGGCGTTCTTCACCCACAGCGACAGGTCGAGCACGCCGTCGCCCTGGTCCAGGCGCACGCCGGTGGACAGGTTGACGATGGCGTAGCTGGGGATCTGGCCGTAGTCGGAATCGTCGATGGTGCCGACGGCCCTGGAGCGGAAGGCGTAGCTGGCAGTGACGTAGGGCTCGATACGCTCGGTCAGCTGCCACTTGTACTGGCCGTTGAGGTTGGCGATGTACTTTGAGGCGCCGACCACCTGGTGGCCGGACAGATCGCAAGTGGCCGCGGCATTGGCCAGGCTCACCTCCGGCGGGCACGGTGCGTCGTCGTACTCGGTGTAGCGCACGTCGTTCCACGAGCCATTGAAATTCACGGTCAGGCCGCGGACCGGCAGGGCCGTGGCCTCGAACTCCAGGCCTCGCGAGCGCACGCTGCCGGCGTTGGCCAGGTACTGCACGCGGTTGGCCTCGTCATAGACGTTGGCCTGGTAGCCGTGCACTTCGGTCCAGAACAGGTTGGTGTTGAGCTGCAGGCGGTTGTCCAGCAGCGTGCTCTTGATGCCGAGTTCGGCGTTGTTGGCGCGTTCGGTACCCACCAGTAGCGAGTCGGTGCCCAGCCGTGGCGCGGCGCCGACGGTGAGGTTGACGCCGCCGGACTTCTCGCCGTGGGACAGGCTGGCATAGCCCAGCACCGCGTCGCTGAAGCGGTAGCTCAGGCTGAGCAGCCCGGAAGGGGCGAAGCTGTACTGGTTGAGGTCACCTGAATCGTAGGCGCCCACCCTGCCCTGGCGCGCCGCGGCCGCCGCACCGGTCACGGCCGCGCCGCCGGACGGCGCGTCGCGGGTCACCCAGGCGCTTTTCTCTTCGTAGGTACCCCGCACGCCAGCGGTGAAATCCAGGCGCTCGGTCAGGTGCCAGGTGCCCTGGGCGAACAACGCGTAGCTGTCGGTATCGATATGGCCGTTGCCGATTGTGGTGACGTTGGCCAGGGCGCCAGCCGGGGTCAGGTTCCAGATGTCGGCTTGCGGTCCGTTGTAGGTGAACGATTTGTTGTCCAGATCCTGCTTGAAGTAATAGGCGCCGAGCACATAGTCGAAGAAGCCGCCGGTGGGCGAAGCCAGGCGGATTTCCTGGGAGTACTGCTTGTCGCGCACCGAGACCCCGGCGCTGTGGAACACCGGCACGTTGAGGCCGTCGTCGTTGCGCGGCGTGAAGTCCCACCAGCGGTAGGCGGTGATCGAGGTAAGGGTGAAGTCGTTGGGCAAGGTCCAGTTGGCTTCCACCGAGGTTCCACCCTGGAACACCTTGACCATCTGGTCGGCGTCGAAGTTGACCTTGCGGTCCTTGCCCGACACCAGGGTTGCGCCGGCCTGGGCGGCCAGGCTCTCGTAGCGGTTCACGCCATTGATGGTCGGGCCGGTGCTGTAGAGGCTGAGGATACCGTTGTCGGAGTTTTCTTCGTTGTATTCGCCGATCCAGCGCAGGTTGAAGGTTTCGCTGGGCTTGAACAGCAACTGGGTGCGAAAGCCCTGGCGTTTGCCGCCGTTGAGGTCATGTCCGTTGTAGACGTTCTTCACATAGCCGTCGTCCTCGGTGTGGTAAGCACTGATGCGCCCGGCGAGGGTGTCGGTCAAAGGACCGGAGAAACTGCCCTGGGTCTGCCAGTAGCCATCTTCGCCCAGCGACGACTGCACGCTGCCCTCTTGGTGGAAAGTCGGCTTGCGCGTGGTGATGTTGAGCACACCGGCTGTGGTGTTCTTGCCGAACAGCGTCCCCTGCGGGCCACGCAGCACTTCCAGCTGCTCGACATCGAGCAGGTCGAACACCGCCATGCCCGGGCGGCCGAGGTAGACGTTGTCGAGGTAGATCCCGACGCTGCCTTCCAGGCCATCGCTGGCCGGGTTGTTGCCCAGGCCGCGGATGGAGATGCTCGATTGGCGGGCGTGCACATAGGCGACGTTGGTGCTCGGCACCAGTTGCTGCAAATCCTGCACGCGGTAGATGCGCTGGGTCTCGAGGGTTTCGCTGCCCAGCACACTGATCGGCGTGGGCACGCTCTGCGCGGTCTCTTCGCGTCGCCGGGCATTGACGGTGACGGTGCCGAGCTGGGCTTCCTGCGTCACGGCTGGGGCGGCGTTGGGCTCATCGGCAAAGCTGCTGCCGGAAGCGGCCAGCAGCACTCCAGCCGCCAGGGGTTGCAGGGCGAACAACGAGGCGCGCGCGGGCCAACGGGAAAGTCGGGACATGCAGATGCTCCTTGAGGCAAGGGCCCAGGCGAGCATTTCCGTTGGCGGAACCGAATCGCGGTCAGGCTGGCTTATATTCTTTTAAGAAATATAAATATTTGTAATTCATATTTTGTGGAATAAGAGACTCCCTTTATAAGGTTCCCAACCCTTCCCAGCAATTGCATTCCACCGAAAGTTTCCATGTAGAAAATGCATATCGACCTGCGCCAGCTCCGCCACTTCATCGCCCTTGTCGAGCACCGCAGCTTCGTCGCTGCAGCGGCTGCGGTGAACCTTTCGCAATCGGCTTTCAGCCGCAGCATCCAGACGCTGGAGCACAACGTCGGCTGCCGCCTGGTCGACCGCGCCAGCAAGGAACTGGCGCCGACCCGCCAGGGCCTGCTGGTGCTGGAGCATTCGCGGCGCCTGGTGCATGGGGCGCACAACCTGGTCAACGAGATCAATCAGTTCAATGGCGCCACCACCGGCGTGGTGCGCTTTGGTTCGGGGCCGGCGCCCGCCGGCGGGCTGGTGCCGCGGGCGGTTGCACGCTTCATCGCCGAGTACCCGGCGGCGCGCACCTGCTTCCAGGTGGACAATTGGCAGGCCTTGAACCGCCGGCTGATCGCCGAGGAGATCGAGTTCTTCGTCGCCGACACCCGCCAGTTCGAAGCCGACCCGGATTACCAGGTGCACAAGCTCACGCCCCAACGCTGGCACTTCTGCTGCCGCGCCGGGCATCCACTGACCGAGCGTGGCGAAGTGCGCGCGCAGGACCTGTTCGACTATCCGCTGGCGACCACCTTCCGCCCGCCGAACATCCGCAAGATCCTCAGCGACCTCAGTGGGCGGCAGGACTTCCTGCCCAGCGTGGAATGCGAGCATGGCTATGCGCTGCTCAATGTAGTGCAGCACTCGGACACCATCGGCATCGCCTGCAGCGCGAACCTGCGACCTTACGAAGGGTTGGTGGCGCTCAAGCTGGCGGACCTGGCACCGGAACAGGAAGAGGCGTTCTACACCCGCTATGGGGTGGTGAGCCGGGTGGGGTATGGCTTGTCGGCGCTGGCGCAGGGATTGGTGAGGCAGTTGGTGGCCTGTGACGTCGAGTTGTAGCGAACAGGGGCCGCTTTGCGGCCCCAACGGTCTCAGCCCTTGCGCGTGGTCCGGCTCAGTTGCCCATCCACGCCCACCGGCACCTCGCCGGCCAGGGTCACCCGACGCACGATGCGCGGCTGCGTACCGTAGTCATCCACCGCATAGTGCTGGGTCGCGCGGTTGTCCCAGATCGCCACGTCCCCGGCCTGCCAGCGCCAGCGCACGGTGTTTTCCAGGCGTGTCACATGCCCCTGCAGCACCGCGAACAGATGCTGCGAGTCGGCCAGCGAATAACCCTTGATACGTTTGACGAAATGCCCCAGTTGCAACACACGCTCGCCACTGACCGGATGCACGCGCACCACCGGGTGCTCGGTCTCGTACACCGTCGAAGTGAACACCTTGCGATAGCGCTCCAGCTTGGCCGGATCGACATCAGGTTTCGCACTGGCGTAGTCGTACTCGTTGCTGTGCACCGCCCACAGCTGGTCGGCCAGGGCGCGCAGCGGTTCGGGCAGTTCCTGGTAGGCCGCGGCGGTGTTGGCCCACACCGTGTCGCCACCGGAGGCCGGCGCCACCACGCTGCGCAGGATCGAGGCCTTGGGATAGGCATCGACGAAGGTCACGTCGGTGTGCCAGGAGTTGGCCCGCTGCCCCTCGGCGCCATCGAGCTGGAGCAGGTAGCTGGTGCCATCGACCACGGGCACCGTGGGGTGGGCGATGGGGTCGCCGAGCCGTTGGGCGAAGGCTTCCTGCCCTACGTCATCCAGATGCTCCTGGCCTCGGAAGAAGATCACCTTGTACTGCACCAGCGCCGCCTGGATGGCGTCGACGGTGGTCGGGTCGAGGTCGGCAGACAGCTTGATGTTGCGGATCTCGGCGCCGATGCGCCCGGCAACGGGGTGGATGTCGAGTTCGAGGGTTTGCGGCGCGGTGGCCAGTGCGGCGTTGCTCATGGTCGTGCTCCTCAGGGTTGTTGTCGGGTCAGCGGGCGGCCTGGGTGGCCTGGTCCTGTTGCAGGGCGTGGTCGATGAAGCGTGGTTCGATCCAGTCGGTTACCTGGAAGCCACGGCGGATCAGGCGCTCCTTGGTGGCCAGGTCGACGCCCTGTTGCAGCAGGCCGACGAAGCCAGCGTCCAGGCGTGGGTCGAAGTATTCGGCAAGGTTTTCCTCGGCCAGGTCGTCGCGCAGGATCGACTTTGGCCAGTTGGCGGTATTGGCCACCAGGTCCACGTAGGCTTCGCGATTGCGCTCATCGCGCAGCCACTTCGCCGCCTGTTCCTGGGCGTTGACCAGGCGCTGCACCAGGTCGGGGTACTGGCGAATGAACGCGCCGGTGCCGAGCAGCACCGCTTGAGTACTGCCGGCCCCTTGCAGGTTGCGTGAGTTGACCGGCAACTCGACCAAGCCCCGCTCGCGCAGCGACAGCAGGTTGGACAGGCCCCAGGTGGCGTCGATCTGCTTGGCGGCCAGGGCGGCATTGGCGGCGTTGAAGTCGAGGTTGATGACTTTCAGCTCACGCTCGGACAGCCCCTGGCTGGCCAGGGCACTGGCGAACGACAGCTGGTTGGCGGTGCCGCGGAACACTGCCACGCGCTTGCCCTTGAGATCCTGCAGGCTGTGGATGCCCGAGCCCGGAACTACGCCGAGGTAGCTCTTCACACCGCGCACCCCAGCCGACAACACGCGGGTGTCGAGGCCGCTGGCCTTGCCGATGATCGCGGCCAGGTCGCCCAGGTAGGCGAAGTCCGCCTGGCCGTTGGCCAGGGCTTCGTTGACCACGGGGCCTGCGCCCTTGAAGAAGCGCCAGTCGATGCGGATGCCGTCCTTGGCAAACTCCTTCTCCAGCAGTTGCTGATCGCGCAGCACATCCACCACGCCGCCGGCACTGGGCTTGCTGCCAGCGCTGAGGTCGGGCACGGCGATACGGATCACATCCGGCTGGGCGGCATGCGCTGCCACGGGCACGGCACTCAACAAGGCGGCGAGCAACGGGCTGAGCAGGTGGCGGAAGATGGTTTTCATGGCAAGGCTCCTTGGCAGGCTGCCACCGGCGATGGCCGGCGCTATGGGCCAGAAGCTAGGCAGGTCCGGTTAGAACCTACAAAGATCAAAACTTCATTTTTTAGTAACCAGAAGACATAAACCAGGCGCCATGCGGGCCTGCGACGGGCTTGCAGGAAACGCATGGAAAATATGAGGAAAACGCAACGGGACGGGGCTTTCGCATGCACCGACCGCATGCTCTTATCTCTCGAATACTATTTATGTGAATTTTTAATTCCATAAATGAATAAACAAGGAACGGTTTGGGAGATGCCCCGATGAGCGAAGTCTTGAGCGCAAGTCTGCGGCGCCTGTGGCGGCCGCTGAGCGGCCCTTTCGCGACGCAAGGCCGCTCCTATCTGCCGTGGATCGTGCCGTTGGCGGTGGCGGCCTTGTGGGTCGTCGCCAGCCGGGAGCACTGGATGAGCGAACAGATCCTGCCCGCCCCCGCGCTGGTCTGGCAGAGTGCGCTGGAGTTCGGCTCCGGCGAACTCTGGGGCCACCTGTGGATAAGTCTGCAGCGCCTGATCTGGGGGCTGCTGGCAGGAGTCGCCAGCGGCCTGCTGCTGGGCACTTGGCTGGGCGGGTCGCGACGGGCGCAGACTCTGGTGCTGCCCACCTTCGTCGCCCTGGCGCAAATCCCCACACTGGCCTGGATCCCGCTGTTCATGCTGTTCTTCGGCATCGGCGAGCTGCTCAAACTGGTAGTGCTGGTCAAGGCGGTGGTGGTGCCGGTCACGCTGCACACCCTGGTCGGCGTGCGCGACGCCCAGCCCAAGCTGCGCGAGGCCGCCGCCGTCCTGCGCCTGCCCTCTCACCTGCTGTTCCTGCGCCTGTTGCTGCCCGCCGCGCTGCCGGCGTTTCTCGCCGGTGTGCGACTGGCCTTGGCCACTGGCTGGACCTCGCTGCTGGCTGTGGAACTGCTGGCCTCCAGCGAAGGCATCGGCTACCTGATGGTCTGGGGGCGGCAGTTGTTCATGCTCGACCTGGTGTTCCTCTGCATCCTGCTGATCGGCCTGGTCGGCGCACTGATGGATCGCGGCTTCTCGCGCCTGGAACGCAGCCTGTTGCACTGGCCGCAACCGGCCACTGGCGAGCAGTTGCGCGGCCAGGTGCCACGGGGCTGGCAAAGCCTGCTGCTGCCTGCAGGGCTGTTGCTGCTGTGGCAGGCCGCCAACAACCTGGGCTGGGTCGATGCCAACATCCTCTCTTCACCGCTGGATGTGCTGCGCAGCCTGTACGCAGGCCTGCTCGACGGTTCGTTACCCGAGGCCCTGGGCCTGAGCCTGCAACGCACCCTGGTCGGTCTGTTCATCGGCGGTGGCGCGGGATTCGCCCTGGGCCTGCTGTTGGGCCTGTCAGCCAACGCCGAGCGCTTGCTCGGCCCGAGCCTGTCGGCGTTGCGCCAGGTGGCGCTGTTCGCCTGGGTGCCGCTGCTGACCGCCTGGTTCGGCCTGGGTGAAGGCGCCAAGCTGGTGTTCGTCGCACTGGCGGCGTTCTTCCCGATGCTGATCGCCACCCAACGCGGCATCGCCAGCCTCCCGCCACAGTTGGGCGAGGCGGCGCAGGCCCTGCGCCTGGACCTGCCGCACCGGCTGCGTCTGCTGGTGTTGCCCGGCGCCGCCCCGGCGATCTTCGCCGGGCTGCGCCTGTCGCTGATCTATGCCTGGCTCGGCACTATCGGCGCCGAGTACTTCATGCCCTCGGACGGCGGCATCGCCAGTCTGATGATCGGCGCCCAGCAATTGTTCCGCATGGACCAGGTGATGGCCGCCATGGTTCTGATCGGCCTGGTCGGCGCCCTGCTCGGCCACCTCGGCCAACGCCTTGAATCACGCGCCACGCGCTGGAGATCCGCATGAACGCTTTCATCACCCCGGCCCTGCACGCGGCCAACCAAGCTGATGCCACACCGCCGCTGGTCAGCTTCGAGAAAGTCGGCAAGACCTTCAGCGTCGACGGTCAGTCGTTCGAAGCCATTCGCGACTTCGACCTGTCGATCGAACAGGGCGAATTCATCGCCATCGTCGGCTCGTCCGGCTGCGGCAAGTCCACCCTGCTGCGCCTGCTGGTGGGCCTGGACAACGACTACAGCGGCCAGATCCGCGTCGATGGCCAGCCGGTCAACGGCATCGGCGGTGAACGCGGCATCGTGTTCCAGGAGCACCGCCTGTTTCCCTGGCTGACGGTGGCGCAGAACATCGGCCTGGGCCTGGTCAACGACAAGCTCACCCAGGGCGAGCGCGCCCGTCGGGTGCATGAATTCGTGCACCTGGTGGGGCTGGTCGGTTTCGAATCGGCCTACCCGCACCAGCTCTCCGGTGGCATGGCCCAACGCGTGGCGATCGCCCGGGGGCTGGTGGCCAGCCCGCGCATCCTGCTGCTCGACGAGCCGTTCGGCGCCCTGGATGCACTGACCCGCCAGCAGTTGCAGGACGAGTTACTGGCAATACGTGAGCGTTCTGGGGTGACCGTTCTGCTGGTGACCCACGATGCCGAAGAGGCAACCTACCTGGCCGACCGGGTGGTGGTGCTGGAACCGCGGCCGGGGCGGATCAAGGCGGTGGTGGAAGTTGGGCTGTCGCATCCGCGCCAACGCACCGGGGTGGCACTGCATGGCTTGCGCGAGAAGGTGCTGCACCAGATTACCGGGGATGGCGGCTATCTGCGGCCGGTGGTGCATAGGGTGGAGGGGTTGCGGCCGGAGTTGATTGCGCTCTAGGGGTGGGTTGCCTGTACCGGCCTCATCGCCGGCAAGCCGGCTCCCACAGGGTATTGCCTTGCTTTTGTGGGAGCCGGCTTGCCGGCGATGAGGCCGGTGCGGTCAACCGAGACTGCGCAGGTAGTCCCAGGGATAAATCCCCCGCTCATGCCCATCGCTGAACACCAGCTGCACCCCATACCCCTGGACCTCGATCCGCGCCACCCGCACATCCTCGCCCACCAGCGAAATCGCACCCTTCAACCGTGTTGCCCGGCACTGTGAACATGGGCAGGCACCGCGCAGCCGGGCGTGGCTGATCAACTGCTCAGCCTCACCCCACTGCACCAGCAGCTCACCGCGTTCGCGGTGGTTGCGCAAGGCGCTGGGCGCGCCCATCACACCGCCCCTTGCAATTGCGCCAAGGCAATGCGCACGGCCTTGCGCACTTCCGGGTCGCTGTCGGCCTCGGCCGCCTGCAACGCCGGCAATGCCCGGGCTTCACCCAGCTCGCCCAGCGCCAGTGCGGCTTCCTTGCGCAGGTTGGCGATGCCATGGCCCAGCAATTGCGCCAGCCCATCCAACGCGGCAGCATGGCGCAGCCGGCCCAAGGCCCGCGCCGCGCGCAAGCGGACCTGCCAATAGCTGTCGCCCAGCGCCGCGATCAACGCCTGGCCCGCTGCAGCCTGGCCGACCTTGCCCAGGGTGGTCGCCGCCTCTTCACGCACCTGCCAGGCCTCGTCGGCCAGGGCGCCGATAAGCGCCGGCAGCACACCGGCATCCCGGGCCAGGCCCAACGCACCAATGGCGGCGCGGCGCACGTCGGTATCCGGCTCGTTGGCCGCCAGTTGCGCCAGCGCGGGCAAGGCCGGCGCATGCTTGAGCCAGCCGAGGATGCCCACCGCTTCGCGGCGCACACCGGCATCCACATCCGCCAACGCCTGCAACGCAGGCACAGCGGCGTCCTCCAGGCGCAGCTCGCGCAGGGCGCGCAAGGCGCTGGCCCGCACGAAGGCATCGGCATGGCTGGCCCAGGGCAGGATCAGTTGCCCCGCCTCCTGGGTCTTGAGCTCACTGAGGCTCTGGGCGGCCGCCAGGCGCACCGGCTCGGCGGGGTCGGCCAATGCGGCGCACAGGCCCTGCACCACTTCCGGCGCCTCCCAGGCTTCGAGCAAGCGCGCGGCTTCGGCGCGCACATCAGCATTGGCGTCGACCAACAGCGCATCGGTGAGCCAAGGCAGGCCGTCCGGGTCTTCCAGGTCGGCCAGTTCGATCAGGGCGATGCGTCGCACGCCGGCATCAAGGGCGTTCAGGCGTGGCAGCAGTTCGATGATGTCGGGGTTGTCCGTGATTCGTTCAGTCATAGCGCAATCCGCAGCGGAGGATGGTCGGTGTCGGGCAGGCCCAAGGGTGTCAGGCGCGGCAGTTCGCGTCCTTCTTCATGGCGCAGCAACGCCAGGCAATGGCGTTTGAGGTGGGTGAATGCAGGGCTGGTCAGCAGGCTCGCTCGCCGCGGGCGGGCGAAGTCCAGGCGCAAGTCTTCGATGAAGCGGCCGGGGCGCGGGCTCATCACCAGAATGCGGTCGGCCAGGAACAACGCTTCGTCGATGTCGTGGGTGACGAACACCACCGTGGTGCGGATGCGCGCCCAGATATCCAGCAGCAGTTCCTGCATGCGCGCACGAGTCTGCGCATCGAGGGCGCCGAACGGTTCGTCCATCAGCAGCAGGCGCGGGCGGTTGATCAGTACCCGAGCGATCTCGGCGCGTTGCTGCATGCCGCCGGACAACTGACTGGGCCAGCGTTGGGCGAAATCACCCAGGCCGACCAGTTGCAGCATCTCGGCGGCCTGATGTCGACGCTCGGCCTTGCCCAGCCCCTGCATCTTCAAGCCGAAGGCCACGTTGTCTAGCACGCGGAGCCAAGGCAGCAGCGTGTGATGCTGGAACACCATGCCGCGTTGCGGCGAAGGGCCGTCGACCGCTTGCCCGTCCACCAACAACTGGCCACCGGCCGGCGTCAGGTGCCCGGCCAGTGCGCCGAGCAACGTGGACTTGCCGCAGCCGGACGGCCCGAGGATGCACACGAACTCGCCCGGGGCGATGGCAAAGTCCAGCGCCTGCACCGCTTCGAAGGTGTCACGCCCATGGCCCAGGCGAATCGACAAACCCTGCGCCTCGATACGCCCGGGCACCTGTTGATAACTGCTCATCACGCGCTCCTCCGTATCCAGGGCGTGGCCAGCGCGCCAAGGCGCTTGACCAGCGCACTGCTGCCCATGCCCAGCACGCCGATCAGCAGCATGCCGACGATGATGTCGGGGTAGTTCTGCAAGGTGTAGGACTCCCAGGTGTAGTAACCGATACCGAACTGCCCGGCGATCATCTCGGCAGTCACCAGGCAGAACCACGAGGTGCCCATGCCGATGGCCAGCCCCGTGACGATGCTCGGCAGCGCGCCCGGCAGCACCACTTCGCGCAGGATCGCCCAGCGCCCGGCGCCCAGGCTGCGCGCCGAGGCCACCAGGCGCGGGTCGATCGCCTCGACGCCGTGCACGGTATTGAGCAGGATCGGGAACAGCGCACCGGTGAAGGTGATGAACACCATCGACAGCTCCGAGGAGGGGAACATCAGGATCGCCAGCGGGATCCAGGCCACCGCCGGGATCGGCCGCAACACTTCCAGCGGCGGCATCAGCGTGTCCTCCAGCCACTTCGAGCGACCGATCAACAGGCCCAGGCTCACCCCCAGCAGCGCCGCCACGCCGTAGCCGGCGAACACCCGCGCCAGGCTGCTGCCCAGGTGCGCCAGCAGGGCGTTGGAGGCCAGCAGTTGCCAGGCGGCGTCGAGCACCGCGCCGGGCGTGGGCACGTAGGTGAAGGTGAACAGCAGCAGGTCCAGCTTGTGGCTCGCGGCCAGCTGCCAGAACAGCAGGCAGGCCAGCAGCGACGCCAGGCGCAGGGGCCAGCGCGCAAGGTCACGGGTCATGGCGGCGGCTCCCGATCAGCGCTGGGCCAGCAGCTTCTGGTTGGCCTGCACGAAGTCCAGCGCTTCGCCGCCATGGGCCTTGGCGTACTGCTCGGCCTGGTCCTTGAGCAGGAAAACCGCCAGCTGGCCCTGGCCGTTGCGCACGAACCAGGCCTGGTTGGCCAGCAGCTTGATGCCGCTGTCGGCGGCCTGGGCGTAGATCGCGCGGATATCCTTGCCCTCCTGTTCCAGCAGGGCCAGGGCGCTGAGCGCGGCTTCCGGGGAGGCGTAGTGGCGCACCTTGTCCTCGCCGCGTACCCAGATTTGCGCCAGGCGGCTGAAGTCGGTGATGGGCTTGCCGGTCGCGGCATCATTGGCCTTGAGTGGCAGCGGGTCGTAGTTTTTCAGGGCCTTGTCGTAGTCCTGCCCGGCCTGCTTGTAGGCGCTGCGGATGTACTGGTCATCGATGAACTGCGCGGTGTCCAGGCCCCGGTCGGTCTTCTTCAGCAACTTGAGGGTGTCGATGGAGGTGGCCACGGCCTGGCGGTACTCGGGCTTCCAGGTGAGGTCGCGGGTCTGCAGGCCGAGCGGGCCGTGGAACAGGTAGTTCACCTCGGCTTCGATGCCGGTGACTTTCTCGATCAGCTCGCTGTACTTCTCGGGCTCGGCGGCGAGCAGGCGGTCGGCTTCCAGGCTGGCACGCAGGTAGGCGGTGACCACTTCCGGGTACTTTTTCGCGTAGTCGGCGTCCACCAGCGCGCCATGGAAGGTCGGCGCGTTGGCCTGGGCGCCATCGTAGATCTTGCGGGCGAAGCCGCGGTTGGGGAACAGCTCGGCGAAGGGCACGAAGTCGGCGTGGGCCTCGATGCGGTTGCTGCGCAGGGCGGAACCGGCGATCTCCGGAGCCTGGGCAATGATCTTGACGTCCTTCTGCGGGTCCCAGCCTTGGGCGGCGACCGCGCGCAGCAGCATGCCGTGGGCGGTGGAGGCGAACGGCACGGAGATGGTCTTGCCCTTGAGCTCGGCCAGCGACTGCACGCTGGAGGCGGCCGGCACCACGATGCCGTTACCGCTGCCGTGCACGCTGCCGGACAGCACGCTGATGAACAGGCTGCGCTTGCCGGCGTCGAGGTGAGCGACGCCATTGAACGAGCCGGGGAAGTCGGCCATGGCGCCGAAGTCGAGCTTGCCGGCGACCATCTCGTTGGTCAGCGGTGCGCCGCTGGTGAAGTTCTTCCACTCGACCTGGTACTGGGCGTCCTGGTACTTGCCGTCATGGGGCAGGTATTTGTCGAGCAGGCCCAGCTCGCGGATCAACAGGCCGCCGGTGGCGCAGTTGATGGTGGTGTCCTGGGTGCCGATGGCGATACGGATGGTTTCGGCGCTGGCGTTCAGGCCGGTGATTGCCAGCGCAAGGCCGGCCACGGTTGCTACAAGGCGCATGGGTGTTTCCCCTCGAATCGTTTTGAGTATTGGAGTCGTCTCCGCCACCGGGCTGGGGTGGTGGGAAACGAGGGGCATTGCAGGTGGGCGTCCGGTGGTTCGGCCGGATGGCGGGGGTTCGGGTTCAGCGCAGCAGGTACGGGATATCGACCTTTACCGCGCCGGTGGGGCAGTCCTTCTCGCAGGGCATGCAGTACCAGCATTCGTCGAAGGCCATGTAGGCCTTCTGCGTGGCCGGGTTGATGGCCAACAGGTCCATGGGACACACCTCGACGCAGACCGTGCAGCCTTTTTCGGCGATGCATTTGTCTTCATCGATAGTCACCGGGGCGCTGCTGCGAAAGAAGATTTCCTGGGGTTGGTAGGCCATGTTCACGGGGTCCTTGGGGCCTTTGGCCCTCTTTATGGTTCATCGCCGGGGCTGCTGGCCCTATCGCTGGCAAGCCAGCTCCCACAAAAGCGCTATGCCCACCCTGTGGGAGCCGGCTTGCCGGCGAAAGGGCCGCACAGCGGCCCCATTCACGCCGCGTCAGCCTTCACCCGCAGCCGGTCGTACGCGGTCTGTTCCTCGGCATCCAGCGGGATCAGGTACGGCTCCACCGCTTTCTTGAAGCTGGTCATCCCACCGTCCTCGCCCTTCTTCAGATGGCAATGCACGAACCACTCGCCATCATTGCGCTCGGGGAAATCAACCCGGTGGTGGTACAGCCCCCAGCGGCTCTCCTTGCGGAACAACGAAGCGCGCGCGGCCATCTCGGCGCAGTCGCGGATGACCGCAACTTCCATGGCACGCATCAGCTCATGGGGGTTGTTGGCCTTCATCTGCTCAAGATCGCGTTCGATTTCGGCGAAGCGCGCCAGGCCGATTTCCATCTTCTTGGTCACCTTGGGCGGCTGCAGGTAGTCGTTGACCATGCGGCGTAGCTTGTACTCGACCTGGGCCGGCGGCAGGCCGTGCTCACGCTGCAAGGGCGCGAACACCCGCGCCTGTTCGCGTTCGACCTGCTGCGTGTCGACCTCGGCGTACTCACGCCCGGCCACATACTGCGCGGCATTCACCCCGGCGAACCAGCCATAGGTGAACGCGCCGAGCATGTAGTTGTGCGGTACCGCGGCCATGTCGCCGGCGGCGTACAGGCCCTTGACGCTGGTCTCGGCCTTTTCGTTGACCCACACCCCCGAAGCCGAATGCCCGGAGCAGAAGCCGATCTCGGAGATATGCATCTCGACCATGTGCTGGCGGTAGTCGGTGCCACGCCCGGCGTGGAACTGGCCACGGCTGGGGCGCTCGTTGCTGTGCAGGATTTCCTCGATGTTCTGGATGGTTTCCTCGGCCAGGTGGTCGAGCTTGAGGAACACCGGGCCGTTGCCGCCTTCGAGCTCCTGGTGGAACTCCCACATCATCTGCCCGCTCCAGTAGTCGCACTCGATGAAGCGCTCGCCCTTGCTGTTGGCGGTGTAGCCGCCCAGGGGGCCGGTGACGTAGGCGCAGGCCGGGCCGTTGTAGTCCTTGATCAGCGGGTTGATCTGGAAGCACTCCAGGTTGGCCAGTTCCGCCCCGGCATGGTAGGCCATGGCGTAGCCGTCGCCGGCATTGGTGGGGTTTTCGTAGGTGCCCATCAGGTAGCCCGACGAGGGCAGGCCCAGGCGCCCGGCGGCGCCGCAGGCAAGGACAACCGCCTTGGCGCGGATCACCCGGAACTCGCCCGAGCGGCAGTCAAAGCCCAGTACACCGGCGGCGGCGCGTTCGCCATCGAGCAGCACGCGGGTGCAGACCATGCGGTTGCTGATCTCCACCCGGGCGCGCTTGAGCTGGCGATACAGCACCTTCTTGATGTCGTGGCCCTCGGGCATGGGCAGCACATAAGCGCCCATGTGGTGGACCTTCTTCACCGCGTAGTCGCCAGTTTCGTCCTTCTCGAACTTCACGCCCCAGCGGTCGAGCTGCTCGATGGTCTCGAAACTCTTGGTGGCGTAGGCATGCACCGCGGCCTGGTTGACGATGCCGTCGTTGGCGACGGTGATTTCCTTGGTGTACTGCTCGGGCGTGGCATGCCCGGGGATGATGGCGTTGTTCAGGCCGTCCATGCCCATGCTGATGGCGCCGCTGCGCTTGACGTTGGCCTTGTCCAGCAACAGCACGCGCAGGGTCTTGTCCTGCTCCTTGGCCTTGATTGCGGCCATGGGCCCGGCGGTGCCGCCACCGATGACGACGATGTCGTAATCCTGGGTCTGGATGCTCATGCCTTGCCTCCCTTCTGGCGGTCGATGCGCAGGCGGTACTGGAACGCGTCGCCACGGTAATAAAGGTGTTCGAAGTCCAGCGGAGCGCCGTCGGCGGTGTGGGTGAGGCGCTCGATACGCATGATCGGCGCGCCCTCTTCCACCTCCAGGGCCTGGGTCAGGTCGCTGTCGGCGAGCACCGCATCGATTGCCAGGTCGGCATGGCCAAGGGCGATGCCGCAGTCGTTTTCCAGCAACAGGAAGATGTCGCGGGTGACCAGGTCGGCCTTCTCCAGCTTCTCGCCGACCGCCTGGGGCAGCCAGGTGATTTCCAGCGACACCGGCTCACGGTTGATCAGGCGCACGCGGCGGATTTCGGTAACCAGGCTGCCCTCCTCGACCTGCAGCCGCTGCGCGACCAATGCACTGGCCGGCACATGGCGGAAACTGCGCAGGCGGTTGAGCACTTCGTAGCCCATCTGCGTCATCGACTCGGCCAGGCCCTGCAGGGTGCTGACGTTCTGGAACGCCTTGGGCTTGGCGACAAAGGTGCCCTTGCCATGGATCTTGAAGATCAGCCCTTCCTTCTGCAGGTCGCCCAGGGCCTGACGCACGGTGATGCGGCTGACGTCGAAGGCCTTGCCCAGCTCGTTTTCCGAGGGCATGCGGCTGTGCGGTGGGTAGCTGCCGTCGAGGATGCGCTCGCGTAGCAGTTCCTTGAGCTGGGTGTAGAGCGGTACGGGAGACAGCGGGAGCAATTCGGCCATGGTCTTCTCTGTCGGCTGACTTGTTATAACAAGTTGTGACCAGAAGATAACGGGCATAAGTCGGCTATGAGAAATACCGATATTGCATATGAATAGATTGACGGTGCTACTGCGTGGGGGCGGGCTTGACCCGCGATGGGTAGCTTTGGAAAAACACCCTCATATCAAGGCGATGGACGCCACCAACGCAGATGGGTATCATGCGCCCCGTTGCACTCGTAGCTCAGCTGGATAGAGTACTGCCCTCCGAAGGCAGGGGTCGTGGGTTCGAATCCCGCCGAGTGCGCCATGACTTCGCGCTGCCACCCGTGTGTTTTCACCGATGGCGGCAAACAAAAGCCCCGCTCAGATCGCTCTGGCGGGGCTTTTGCGTTTCCGGGCCTCAGCCCTGCACGATGATCTGGCCTTGCAGGTCCCTGACCATGGTTTCAATGACTGGCTTCATCGCCTTGAACTCTTCAGGCGTGCACACCGCCTTCGGATGCTTGAACTGCATGCGCCGCTCGACCACCACGGCATTGCCATCGCGCGTGTAACGGGCACTGTAGTCGAAGCTGCCTTCCTTCACGGCAACGGCCTTGGGCGTCGCCAGGACGGTGACTTCGGCAGGGAACTCGAAGCGCGACTTCTCCACCGTTTCGTTGGAAATGCAGACGAAGCCCTGGGTGCGTTCGTTTTCGGCGGCAAAACCATAGACCATCTGCGAGATGCCACCGACCAGGCTGCTCAGTGCTGGAAGCCCCACTGGCCCTGGCAGGTTCACCAGGTTCTCGGTATGGCCCTGGACCTGGCTGTGGAAGTGCTCCGGCGCCACCGATGGCTGGATCAGGATCTTGCCGCTGCCCCGCTGCCCGTAGGCATTGAGCACCTGCTCGACCATACGGTCGAGATCTGCCGGTTTCATCGACTTGGCGCCATAGCGGTTGACCTCGCTGGCCCAACCCTCGATCGTCGAAGCGCCGGTGAAGTCCGCGGCGCCCGTGCCCTTGACCTTGAACAGCATCTCACCGACCTGCTTGCCGAACTGCGAGGCCGGGGTCTTGCCGAATTCGCCCGAGGCGGTCAGCAGCGTCGTCTTGTCCAGATCCATCAGCGGCAGGTAGCCGGCGGCCACCGACGGGTCGGTCGAGTCCAGGTACAGGTCCAGGCTCGGTACGTAGGTCAACACATGGTTGAGCACGCCCAGGGTCGGCACCTTGGGCAGGTGGTAGGCATTGCCGAGGTTGATCAGGGCAGGCGAGCTTTCGATGGCCGCGGCCTTGAGCAACGCCTCGAGCAGGGCGACATGGTCCTTGCAGTCGCCATAGCGGTTGTCCAGCACGCTCTGCGCCGAATGCGGAACCACCCCGCCGGCACCGACATAGACCGCTACGTAGCGGATGTTCTCACGTACCCAGTCGCTGAGCTTGAGCGCCTTGGCCCGGGCATCGGGCAGGTTCGCCGTCAACTGCTCGGCCAGTGCGGCGATGGCCGGCGTCACTTCCACGCCGGCGCGCGCCTGGTAGCTGGCGGCAAGCCCTGCGTAATCCTTGAAGGTCGACACCGCGAGGTACTGGCCGTAGTCCAGGTAGGACACGGCGCTCGCCTCGATCCTGGCCCTGTCTGCGGGCACGAAGTCCCAGCGGTAGACCTTGCGGCCCTTGCCGGCCTTGGGCGAGGACGCCTTGAAGCCACGGGCATCAGCGTACAGCGGCAGATCCGCCGGCAGGTCGTAGATCAGCGAGAACTGCTCCACGGGGTGGAAATCCGGGCCGGTGAGGTCCTCGAAGTGGCCGGGGAACAGCGCTGTGTTGCGATGGCGCTTGTAACGCAGCACCAGGCGATCGCCGACGGCGACTTCCGGGAAGATCACCACCTTGACCCGGGAGTCCTGGAACATTGGCGCGTAGGTGGACGCCTGCTCCTGCTGCTCCTTGATCTGCGAGGCATCGACCATCACCTTGCGCCCATCGGGCTTCTGGGTGAAGGCTTCGTCGACCTCCAGGGTTTCGTACGAGCGGTTGTAGCTCAGCGGCTGCTGGGCCTTGGCCTGGATGGCCCGCTCTTCGTTGATGCGCGAGATCGACTCGACCGCCACCTGGAAGCTGCCGTCGGCCTGCACGGTGAAGGTCTGCACGACCTTTTCCAGGGTGACAGAGTGGTCGGTGCCATCGTCCCGGGCCTGGGCGGGCGTGATGCAGGCAAGGGTGACGGCCAGCACCCCGGCCAGGGGTGCAAGGTAAGACGTGAACATGAGGATCCTTCTCTCGTAGAACGGGTTATTGCAAAAAACGCTAATGATACGCATTTTTGTCATAAAGCTGCAGGCCGCGCCGTAGATGAAAGCTTGTACGTTTGTGCGGAAATGCACATTGCCACCTCTCCCGCGCCAGTAGCCATTGGTGATAGCGTGGGCATCTTCCGTTTGCGTAAACGGTCACCCTCCACCCCTTGCAAAGGAATGCGCACACCCATGCCATTTACCAAGCTATCCGCCGCATCGCTCCTGCTGGCCAGCGTGGCCATGTTCTCGATCCCGGCCCAGGCCAACCTCTCCCAGCAGCAGTCCGCCGCCATCATCAAGGCCTACGACGGCAGCGATCCGGCCGACTTCAAGCAGTTCCTCGGCAAGCTGGCCGGCAGCGACCTGGCCAAGGCCGACAAGCTGGACGACACCCTCAAGCTGTACCTGGCCGGCAAGCCCCTGGCTGCCGAGCAACAGGACGAGATCAACCGCCTGCTGGGCCTGTACACCCGCATCAAGTACGGCAAGGCCGCCAAGGAGACCCTGCGCGAGCTGGTGGAGATCCCGACCGTTCGCAAAGAGGGCGTGCCACAGCACGAAAACCCGGAGTTCCTCAAGATCGCCGACAAGATCAAGGCCCTGGCCGAGGGCTTCGGCCTGCAGTTCCGCAATATCGACAACCGCGTCTACGAGATCACACTCGGCGAGGGCAAGGAAGTCATCGGCATCCACGCCCATGCCGACGTGGTGCCTGTCACACCGGAAAACTGGAAGCTCAAGGACGGCACCAAGCTCGACCCGTTCAAGGTCACCCTGGTGGGCGACCGCATGTACGGCCGCGGCACTGAGGACGACAAGAACGGCATCGTCGTGGCGCTCTACGCGCTGAAAGTAGCCAAGGACGAAAAGCTGCCGCTGGCGCGCCAGTTCAAGCTGCTGGTGGACACCACCGAGGAAACCACCGGTGATGCCATCCCCTACTACTTCGAACGCAACGCCACCCCCGACTACAACCTCGCGCTGGACGGCGGCTACCCGGTGGTGATCGCCGAGAAGGGCTATGGCACCGTCATGGCCACCTTCGCCAAGCGTGCCGGTGATGGCAAAGGCGCCGAGGTGATCAACCTCACCGGCGGCCTGGCCACCAACCAGATACCCGGCAGCTCGGTGGCGACATTGACCGGCGACAAGCCGGCCGAGCTGGCCAAGGCCCTGGAAAAAGCCGGCGCGGCCTACGTCAAGCGCCATGGCGGTGACTTCAGCATCGACGCCAAGGTCGACGGCAAGCAGGTGCTGCTGACCGTGACCGGCGTGTCGGCGCACTCCTCCGAGCCCGAGTCCGGGGTCAACCCGGTGGCGCGCATGCTCGACTTCCTCAATGGCCTGGGCAAGGAGGTGCCGCTCAAGCACAACCACATCACCGACGCCGCCCGCTACGCCGCCGACAACTGGGGCCTGGACTACCTGGGCAACAAGCTTGGCGTGGGCTTCAAGGACAACTTCATGGGCCCGCTGACCACCTCGCTGACCTTCGTCGGCCTGGATGACAAGGCGCTGAAGCTGGCGGTGAACCTGCGTATTCCCAAAGGCAAGTCGCTCGACACCCTCAAGGGTGAGATCTCCGGCAAGCTCGACAGCTGGGTTGCCAAGAGCCAGACCAAGGTGGCCTTCGACTACAGCATGGACGAGCCGATGTACCGCAACCCCGAAGGCGAGTGGGTCAAGGCCCTGCTGGCCGTGGCCAGCGAGAACCTGGGCATGAAGCACGAGTACGGCACCTCCGCTGGCGCCACCTCGGTGCACGACCTGCCCAACGGCGTGCAGTTCGGCCTGGCCATGCCGGATGTGAAGTACACCGGGCACAACGACAACGAGTTCAAGACCGTGGAGCAGTTCATGCTCGACCTGCAGATCGTCAGCGAGATGGTGGCGCGGATCGGGCAGATGCCGAAGCTTTGATGACCCACTCGGGGCTGCGCAGCAGCCCCTTGCCGCGATGACGTTTTTCAATCACCTCGATGCCGTTTCCTGCATTGCCGTGCAGAGCGCCGTGCCGGATGCTTTATTTACTCCGACACCGCGCTTTTTCACCCACCGAGGCCCGTATGAAGAACGTCGAACAAATCCTCAAAGCCAAGTCCCAGCATCAGACCGTCTACACCATAGGCCCTGATGACTCGGTGCTGGATGCCTTGAAGCTGCTGGCGGAAAAGAACGTCGGTGCATTGCCGGTGATGGAAAACGATCAGGTCGTAGGCATCGTCAGCGAGCGCGACTATGCCCGCAAACTGGTACTCAAGGGACGCTCGTCGGCTGCCACGCCGGTACGGGAAATCATGAGTTCGCCGGTGGTCACCGTGGAGCCCAAGCAGAACCTCGAGTACTGCATGAACCTGATGACCAACCGCCATCTGCGCCACCTGCCCGTTGTGGATAACGGCAAGCTGCTGGGACTTTTGTCGATTGGCGACCTGGTGAAGGAAACCATCGCCGAGCAGGCCAACCTGATCCTGCAGCTTGAGCAATACATCCGCGGCGAATGATCCCGCTCAGTGGTAAGCGCGCTCCAGCTCGTCCAGTTGATGGTCGAAGCTGCGCAGGCGCGCCGACCAGGTGTACACCAGCACTTCCAGATCGCGATTGAGCACGGCGGTATTGCCGCCCTCGCGCACCGGGGCATCGCACAGATCCAGCTGATAGCGCTCGCGGGCCATCGCCGTGGCCACGCTGGACAAGTCGCGGGCATTGGCCAGCCAGTGATGGTGGTGGTCGTGCACCTCGCGGTCGAGTTCCCGGCACTGGCGCTTGAGGGCGTCGAGGCTCTGCTCCAGCGGTGTGCCCTTGAGCTCGCCCATCACCTCCTCGAAGGTGCGCCCGGAGTGCCAGTAGCTGCCCCAGAAGTAGCGGTCGAACACCGTCTCGACCCGGCGCAGGGCGACCTTGGTGTTCCAGATGGTCAGTAACGTTCGCCCCTGGGCCACCTCACGCTTGTTCAGGTGCAAATGCTGCCAGGCGATCCAGGCCAGGCCGCAGAGCGCCACCGCCGCGGTAACGGCGGCGGCGGCATAGAGAAACTGCACGGCCTGGTTCATCTGGTGGGTGTGCCGGATACCGTAGAAGTAGCCGACGGTCAGGGTGCCCAGGATCGTCACGGTGCACCAGAATCCTGGTGCGTAGGGATCTTTCATTGCGCCATCCCCTCTTGTTTTACCTGAGCATAGCAACGGCCCGATCCACCCATCAGGTGCCGCTCGGCGCTTTATTTGCGGGGGCGACGCAGCGCTTCGTTGAGTTGGTCGAAGGGTACCGCCCAATCGGCGTCCTCTATGATGCTTTCCTTCAAAAAGGTTCTTTGCGCCTCGGTCCAGAACGGTGCGTCCACCAGCTTGATCTCATTCTTCAACGGCGAATGAGTGGTAATGAACTGGTCGATGCTGGTGGCATCGTCCGCCAGCCCCAGTTGCTTGAACAAGTCGGCAAATGGATGGTTCGGTGCTTCCATGATTCCTCCTCGGGCCGGGCGGGTCGTCCACGACGCCAACCCGGCGTTGGTTGCGAGCATCAGCTCAGTTCGCGCACTTCGGCGTGCGGCACCAGCTTCAAGTATTGCTCCATGCTCATGTGGATCAGATGATCGTGGTCACCTGCCTCGAGGTAGACATCGCCCTGGCGGGTAAGACTCCGGTCGAGCAGCATGGGAATGTTGTAGGCGTCGCCCAGGGCCGGGATGGCGCCGCGCTCGCAATCGCCGAACAGGCTCGGCAGGTTGCTTTCGCGGGTCAGCTGCCAGGCCCCGGTCATGCGCACCTCGGTCATGTCCAGATGCCGGTTGGCCGGCAGCACGGCCATGATGAAGTTGCCATGGCGGTCATCAAGCATCACTGACTTGGCGACCCGCTCGGCGGGTACGCCGGCCGTGCGCGCCGACTCAAGGCTGGTGGCCGAATGGGGATGGGGAATGATGTCGTAGTCGCAGTTGGCCTGGTCCAGGCGCTGCTGAAGGGTCTTGGCCATACGCATGATGCACCTCCGGTTTTGCCCCCACCCTCAAGTTTAGGCCGTGGCCCGGCAGGCACGGCTAAACTTCAAGGACAGGTCTGCATGAGGTGACGACAGGTGATCGCCCAGCGCTGGCGCATGCTGCTGTTGCTGTTGATCCTCGGCTTCGCGCCGGGTGGCCAGAGCGCGCCTGGCGCAAATGTATGGCTGTTGAGCGTCGATGATGCCATCGGCCCGGCCAGCGCCGACTACCTGCTGCGTGGGCTGGACCAGGCGCAGGCACAAGGCGCGCAACTGGTGGTGATCCGCCTCGATACCCCCGGTGGGCTGGACAGCGCCATGCGCCAGATCATCAAGGCGATCCTGGCAAGCCCCGTGCCGGTGGCCACCTACGTCGCCCCGGGTGGGGCCAGGGCAGCCAGCGCCGGCACTTACATCCTCTACGCCAGCCATATCGCGGCCATGGCCCCAGGGACCAACCTCGGCGCCGCGACGCCAGTCCAGGTCGGCGCTCCCGGCAAAGCTGAACAACCCGCCACGAACAGCGAAGAAGGCACACTGGCACGCAAACAGGTCAATGACGCCGCCGCCTACATCCGTGGCCTGGCCCAGCTGCGCGGGCGCAACGCCGACTGGGCGGAGAAGGCCGTGCGCGAGGCCGTCAGCCTGTCGGCCAGCGAAGCCCAGCGCTTGCAGGTAATCGACCTGGTCGCCGCTGACCTCCCCGACCTGCTGCGCCAGCTCGATGGCAAGTCACTGCTCGTCGCAGGCCAGACCGTGCAACTGCGCACCCATGAGGCCAGTGTGACCGAACACCTGCCGGACTGGCGCACCCGCCTGCTGGCGGTGATCACCAACCCCAGCGTGGCGCTGATCATGATCATGATCGGCGTGTACGGCCTGCTGTTCGAATTCATGAACCCGGGCTCCGGGGTCGGCGGCGTGGTCGGCGGCATCTGCCTGCTGCTGGCGCTGTATGCCCTGCAACTGCTGCCGGTGAGCCATGCCGGGGTGGCGTTGATTCTGCTCGGGGTGGCGTTCATGGTCGCCGAGGCGTTCCTGCCCAGCTTCGGCGTGGTCGGCTTCGGCGGCATCGTCGCCTTCGTCGTCGGGGCGGTGATCCTGATGGACACCGACGCCCCCGGCTTCGGCATTCCGCTGGCGCTGATCATCAGCCTGGCAGTGCTCTCGGCGCTGTTGCTCGGCGGCGTGCTGGGCATGGCGGTGAAAGCGCGCCGGCGCGCCCTGGTCAGCGGCGATGCCGGGCTGGTGGGCAGCCTGGTCACGGTGACGCAGGTGCGCACCGACAACCCGTTCTGCGGTTCGGTACAGGCCCAGGGCGAACAGTGGCAGGTGCAGTGTGCGACACCACTGCAACCTGGCCAGCACGTGCGGGTGACGGCCCGTCATGGCGTGACCCTGGAGGTCAGCGCCACTGCGCCCACGGCGCAAGGAGAGTAGACGATGTTCATGCAATTCGGTTTCAGCGCCGTACTGGTGCTGCTGGCCATACTGCTGCTGTCGGCGCTGCGCATCCTGCGCGAGTACGAGCGCGGCGTGGTGTTCCAGCTCGGGCGTTTCTGGCAGGTCAAGGGCCCGGGCCTGATCATCCTGATTCCGGGGATCCAGCAGATGGTGCGCGTCGACCTGCGTACCGTGGTGCTCGATGTGCCGCCCCAGGACGTGATCACCCGCGACAACGTCTCGGTCAAGGTCAACGCCGTGCTGTACTTTCGCGTGCTCGACCCACAGAAGGCGATCATCCAGGTCGAGGACTTCCTCGCCGCCACCAGCCAGCTGGCCCAGACCACACTGCGGGCGGTGCTCGGCAAGCACGAGTTGGACGAACTGCTGGCCGAGCGCGAACAGTTGAACTCGGATATCCGCGAAGTGCTGGACGCGCAGACCGACGCCTGGGGCATCAAGGTGGCCAACGTCGAGATCAAGCACGTCGACCTGAACGAATCGATGATCCGCGCCATCGCCCGCCAGGCCGAGGCCGAGCGTGAGCGACGGGCCAAGGTGATCCATGCCGAAGGTGAGTTGCAGGCGTCGGAGAAACTCATGCAGGCGGCGCAGATGCTGGGCAAGGAGCCGGGGGCTATGCAACTGCGCTACATGCAGACGCTGGGCTCGATTGCCGGCGACAAGAGCTCGACCATCGTGTTTCCGATGCCGATGGATCTGCTAAAGGGGCTGGTGGATCGTCAGCGCTGAAAAGCAATCGCGGGGCCAGCCCGCTCCCAGAACCGTGGGAGCGAGCTGGCCCCGCGATGATCAAATCAGATCGGCGCGCGGCGCAGCGTCGCCAGGAACGTCGCCGCGCCAATGAACAGTCCGGCAAAGGTACGGTTCAGGCGCTTCTGCTGCTTCGGCGTACGCAACAGGCGCAGCACCCGCGAAGCCAGGCCGGTGTAACCCGCCATCACCAGCATGTCGACGCTGATCATGGTCACGGTGATCGCCACGTACTGGGGCAGCAACGCCTCGTGCGGGTTGATGAACTGCGGCAGCACCGCGAGCATGAACACCAGCGCCTTGGGGTTGCTGACGTTGACCAGGAAGCCACGGAACACCAGGCTCAGCGGCTTGCCGATAGGCCGCACGCCGGACTCGTCGCTCATGTCCATCGGCAGGGCTTGCCATTGCTTGTAGGCGAGGTAGACCAGGTAGGCGACACCGAACCATTTGATGACCTGGAAGGCCGTGGCGGAAGCGGCGAGGATGGCGCCGACACCGGCAGCGATGACGGCGATCTGCACGATCAGGCCCAGTTGCAGGCCCAGGGCGTTCCAGTAACCACGCCAGAAACCGTACTGCAGCCCGCTGGACATCGAGGCGATCGCCCCGGCACCCGGCGACAGGCTGATCACCCAGCACGCGGCAAAGAAGGCCAACCACGTTTCCATCGACATCGCACACCTCGCTCGAACATTTGTTACAAATCGTTAAGCTACGGTGCTGGCGAAAAAATAACCAGTAAATTCTGCGGCTTCAGTCGGTTTCGATCGATTCCGGCTTGACCGCAGTGGTGGCCTCGGCGCCACGCCAACGGCGCACGGCTTTCTGGAAGAACTGGCTGTTGGGCACCTGCACCAGTGCGCCACCCGCTTCCGGCGTTTCCATCAGCGTGGTGTACAGCAGGTTGATGGCGATCACCCGGCCCTTCACCCCCGGTTTGTCGAGGGTATCGACCAGCTCGACCACATCGCCGATACGAAACGGCCCGACGGTGAAGATCAACACCGCGCACAGCAGGTTGGACAGCACGCTCCAGATAGCGAAGAACGCCACCGCCGCCACCGCGACGAAGCCCGACAGCGCGGTCCACAGCACCGTGGCCGATACACCCAGGCGCTCGAGCACGAACAACAGCGCGCTGCCCATGATCAGCCAGCGCAAGGCGCCGCGCACCGGCACCATCAGCTCGTGCGGCAACGGGTAGCGTTCGCCCAGGCTTCTCAACCCGCGAGCGACCATGCGCTGCAGGACGAACGCGGCGATCAGGATCAGCAGAATCTGCAATCCCAGCCACATCGAGTCCATCCACTGCCCCGGTAACAGCGAGCGCAGCTCCTCCATCAGGACAGCGCCTCGAGTTCGGCCTGCATGCTTTCAAGGGTTTCCAGGGCCTCCATCCAGGCCTCCTCAAGCTCGCCTTCGCGTTGCTTGAGCTTGGTCTGGCGCGCCAGCAGGTCGCGCAGTTCGTCCTTGCGCGCGGCCTCGTACACGCCACCGTCGCCCAGGGCGGTCTCGACCTCGGCCAGGTCCTTGTGCACCTGGTTGAGCTCGGTCTCCAGCTTGTCGGCCGCCTTCTTGTGCGGCGCCAACTGCTGGCGCAGCGCCGCGGCCGCCTGGCGCTGGGCTTTCTTGTCGGTCTTGTCCGGGTTGGCCGGCGTGCTGCTCACCGGCGCGTTGCGCTGGCGGAACTCGACCAGCCAGCGGCTGTAGTCGTCGAGGTCGCCGTCGAAGGTATCGACCTTGCCGTCGGCCACCAGCAGGAAGTCGTTGGTGGTGCTCTTGAGCAGGTGACGGTCGTGGGAGACCACCACCACGGCACCCGCGAATTCCTGCAGCGCCATGGTCAGCGCCAGACGCATCTCGAGGTCCAGGTGGTTGGTCGGCTCGTCGAGCAGCAACAGGTTCGGCCGCTCCCAGGCGATCAACGCCAGGGCCAGGCGGGCCTTTTCGCCACCGGAGAAGTTCACCACCGGTTCGTCGACACGGTTGCCATGGAAGTCGAAACCACCAAGGAAGTCACGCAGGGTCTGCTCGCGCTCACCCGGGGCAATGCGCTGCAGGTGCAGCAGCGGGCTGGCCTTGTCGTCCAGCGAGTCGAGCTGGTGCTGGGCGAAGTAGCCGACGGCGAGGTTTTCGCCACGCACCAGGCGCCCGGACAATGGCTGCAGCTCACCGGCGAGGTTCTTGATCAGGGTCGACTTGCCCGCGCCGTTGGGGCCGAGCAGACCGATGCGCGCACCCGGCGCCAGCTGCAGCTTGACCTTCTCGAGGATGGCCTTGTCGCCATAGCCCAGACGGCCTTCGGACAGGTCGAGCAAGGGGCTGGAGATCTTCTCGGACTCACGGAAAACGAAGTCGAAGGGCGAGTCGACGTGGGCCGCCGACAGCTCCTCCATGCGCTCCAGGGCCTTGATCCGGCTCTGCGCCTGGCGGGCCTTGGTGGCCTGGGCCTTGAAGCGGGCGATGTACTTTTCCATGTGCGCGCGCTGCGCCTGCTGCTTCTCGTAGGCCTGCTGCTGCTGCGCCAGGCGTTCGGCGCGGGTGCGCTCGAAGGCGCTGTAGCCGCCCTTGTAGAGATTGAGCTTGCGCTGTTCGACGTGCAGCACATGGTCGACCACGGCATCGAGGAAGTCGCGGTCGTGGGAGATCAGCAGCAGCGTGCCCGGGTAGCCCTTGAGCCAATCCTCCAGCCAGAGGATGGCGTCGAGATCCAGGTGGTTGGTCGGCTCGTCGAGCAGCAGCAGGTCGGACGGGCACATCAGTGCCTGGGCCAGGTTCAGGCGCATCCGCCAGCCACCTGAGAAGTCGCCGACGCGGCGGTCCATCTGCTCGTTGCTGAAGCCAAGGCCGGCCAGCAGCTTGCGCGCGCGAGCATCGGCGGTGTAGCCGTCGGCACTGTCCAGTTCACTGTGCAGGCGCGCCAGGGCAGTGCCATCGTGGGCCAGTTCGGCGGCGGCCAGTTCTGCCTGGACCTTGCGCAGGCGCACGTCGCCATCGAGGACATAGTCCACGGCGATACGGTCGAGGGTATCGACCTCCTGGCGCATATGGGCGATGCGCCAGTCACCGGGCAGCTGGCAGTCACCGGCATCGGGCGACAGCTCGCCGCGCAGCAAGGCGAACAGGCTGGATTTGCCGGCACCGTTGGCACCGATCAGGCCGGCCTTGTGGCCGGTGTGCAGGGTCATCTCGGCGCCTTCTAGCAGGCGCTGGGGACCACGCTGTAAAGTGAGGTTCGATAGTCTGATCATGATGGTCGCGGAGTCTACCAGCTTCACCGATCACTGGCGCGAGTGAAACCATGCACACCGACCTGTGGAATCATGCCCTGGCCCTGTATGCCCGGCCGGGTGTCGAGGCAGCTTGCCTGGCCCTCCAGGAACTGGGCGGCGATGTCTGCCTGCTGCTTTGCGGCACCTGGCTACAGGCCCGCGGCATAGCCCCCGACGAACAACGGATTGCCACCCTGCAGGCGCTGGCCCGGCCCTGGCAGCGCGACGTTGTGGCGCCGCTACGCGCCCTGCGCCGGCAATGGCGCGAACACGCGCTGGCCGACCCGCAACTGAGCGTGATGCGTGAGCAGGTGAAAGCCCTGGAACTGCAGGCTGAACGCACCTTGCTGGAACGCCTGGAGGCGTTGACGCGTGAGTGGCCGGCACAAGCGGGCGCGGCGCCGGACTGGCTGGCCCGGCTGGCGCCGGACCAGGCCCGGGACCACGACGCGCTGCATCAGCTGCGCGCCGCGGCCCGTGGGCTTCAGGACGCCGAAGTCGGCGACTGAGTCGGAGTGCCGGTGGCCGCAGGCGCGGTGCCGCCGGTCACTGGCGCCGGAGTGGCGCTGGCGGCCGGAGTGGCAGGCTTGCTTTCGGCGGGTTTGCTGGCGGCAGGTTTGGCCGGGGCTTTGGCGGCGGCCGGTCTGGCTGCAGGTTTGGCTGCCGGCTTCGGGGCGGCTTTGGCAGCAGCAGGCTTGGCCACTGGCTTGGCGGTGGCAGGCTTCGCCGGGGCCTTGGCGGCAGCAGGCTTGGTCGCTGGCTTGGCGGCAGCAGTCTTCGCCGGAGCCTTGGCAGCAGCAGGCTTGGCCGCTGGCTTGGCAGCCGGTTTGGCGGCGGCAGTCTTCGCCGGAGCCTTGGCGGCAGCAGGCTTGGCCGCTGGCTTGGCAGCCGGTTTGGCCGCGGCAGTCTTCGCCGGAACCTTGGCGGCAGCGGGCCTGGCCGCTGGCTTGGCAGCCGGTTTAGCGGCGGCAGTCTTCGCCGGAGCCTTGGCGGCGGCAGTCTTGGTCGCTGCCTTGGCAGCAGCAGGCTTGGCCGTTGGACGGGTTGCCGGCTTGGCAGCAGCCTTGACCGGGGCTTTGGTTGCAGCGGGCTTGGCGGCAGCTTTCGGTGTTGCCGTACGTGCGCCCAGGGCCTTGGCGGCCGCCTCTCGCACCTTGCCGACACCCTGGGCCAGCTTCAGGCTCTCCTGGGCATCACGCTTGAGTTGCTGGATATAAGTACGGGTCTGCGCCTGGCGATCCTTGAGCGAATCGAGCAAGTCTTCAAGTTCGCCAGCAGCTTTTTGTGCCTTGCCTTGTGCCTTGGCTTTACCGGCCTTGGCGGCGTCCTGCAACTTCAGGCGGGCGTTGTGGAGTTTTTCCTGGGCCTTGCCACGTTGTTTTTCCAACTTGGCCAAGAGTTTCTCGGCATCCGCCAGCGCTTGGGAGCAGGCATCTTCCAAATGTTCGAGCAGGCTGCCCGAAAGTTGCTGGAGCAGGTGCAACGGCGTACTTACTGGCTTCTTTTTGGCCGACATGGTTTACCTCCTGGCTGACGAGAGTGCGGCTCATACTATGCTTCTGCTGCTACCGCCGCTAGGGCATGTTGACAGTCTCGGTAGCGCCGCGTTGCATGCCTGGGCAAAGTTGTTGTCTTGCAGCTGGAAACAAGTGTAGTTGCCCATTAGTGCAGTGCCGATATTTACACATCTCTGGCCAACAACGCTGGCATACTTCGCGCTCATTGCCGCAGGAGACCTCCATGCCTCGTTATCTGATTCTCGGCCTGTGCCTGGTGACGCCGCTCTCCCTGGCCAATGCCGAGACCGCCCCCGTCAACGACAGCGACCTGGCCTATAGCCTGGGCAGCAGCCTCGGTGAGCGGTTGCGTCAGGAAGTGCCCGGCCTGCAGCTCGACGCACTGGTCGAAGGGCTGCGCCAGGCCTACCAGGGCGAGCCGCCACGGATTGCCAAGTCACGCATGCAGGTCATCCTCGAACAGCACGAAACACAAGCCAACGCCGCCGCAGAGCAGGCCCAGGTGGACAAGCTGGTGGAGGCCGAAAAACGCTTTATCGCGGGTGAGCGGGCCAAGGCCGGAGTACGTGAGTTGCCCGAGGGCGTTCTCTACAGCGAACTGGCCAGCGGCAGCGGTGCGCAGCCCAAGACCAATGGACGCGTGCAAGTACGGTATGTGGGCAAGCTGCCGGATGGCACGGTGTTCGACCAGAACCTGCAACCTCAGTGGTTCAAGCTGGATTCGGTGATCGAGGGCTGGCAGGTGGCGCTGCCACGAATGAAAGTCGGGGCCAAATGGCGCCTGGTGATCCCGTCGGCGCAAGCCTACGGCGCCGACGGTGCGGGTGACCTGATCGCACCCTATACCCCACTGGTGTTCGAGATCGAACTGCTGGACGTGGCCGACTGAATCAGGCCTGCACCGCGTCTTCTTGCTTGTGGGCGTTGTGCAACACCTCGATCAGGCAATCCTCCAGTTCGAAGCGCTCGTGCAGCAGGCTGCCCAGCTTGGCCAGCTTTTCGGCGAAGCGTTCGGTGTCGGTACACTCACCCTCGGCGCAGCGGTCGTTGAACGCCAAGGCGATCTGTGAAATGTCATTGATCCGCGGGTTGATTTCCTCGGCCAGTTCCAGTGCACGCTCGTCACCGAACGCCTTGGCCTCGCTGATGAGTTGCTCACAGACTTCGAAGTGCCACGCCGACACATAGTCGACAAGAATTTCGCAGAACCCACCGTTGTGGTGCTTGTCGGCAAACGCCGGCTTGGCATCGCGCAGGGCGCGGAAGGCTTGCACCAGTTCCTCGCGCTCCTCCAGCCAACGGTCGATCAGCTTGTGAACACCGCCCCAGCGTTCCTGGGCGTTCTGGCAACTATCGAGCATGGCGATCTCTTCCCTTCTGGGTAGATGCCGCTGCACCTCGCGACACAACACCGTGGCACAAAGGTGACATCAGCAAACGGCATCGAGCAGTTGTATTTTCGGTATGCGTGCTGGGAGATTATTCCCGCGCGACCTGCCCATCAAGGTACGCAGCAGACTAAGTTCATACAAGCGTTTAATCCCTCTGCCGGCCACCACTGGTCGCGCAATCCCCGGCTCGTTGCGCTGGATCAAGCCACCGCGCCGTGGCGCAATCGATACACCACCAGCCACGACAGTGGTTGCGCGGCCAGCAACAGGAACGCCAGCAGGCTCCATTCAGGCAGGGTCAGGTCGAGAAAGCTCCAGTTGATCGACACGCATTCCGGGCTGCCCAGCAGGAAGGTTCGCAGGATCTCGCCCCAGGGACGCTCCATCAGGTGCGCCAGCGGCAGATGACAACCGCTGAGCGGCAACGGCTCGGCCTGCAACCAGACATGTCGACCGGCGAGCAAGGCGCCGGCAACCGAGAACCCCAAGGCCAACCGGGCATGCAATCGCTGCTGACCGGCGTGGACGACCGCACCCAGGCAAGCCAGCGCATAGAGCCCCAGCATCAGGCGCTGGCTGAAGCACAGCGCGCAAGGGTCAAGGCCGACCAAGTTCTCGAGGCGAAACGACGCCACCAGCACAGCGACGGCGGCCAGAAAGGCGGGAAAGAAAAAGCTGCGCAGGCAGGCCAGCGACATGGGCGAAGGTGATCCGAAAAGAGGAGATGTGGTTTGAAACGGTAGAGGAAAGGGGCGCTTTGTATCAAGTCGCTACAGCGCAGACAAGTCGCTGAATGGATAGGGAATCATTTTCGTAGAAAGTGGGAACATTCCGACACGGACGAAGGAAAGTTCAGCGCCCGCCATTTACGCATGCCAAGGCAACAAAACCGGTGCCAGGCACGGCCCCACGAGGGCAATGAGCTCTGCGTGGGGCGAGCCCAGGCCCCTTCAGGCCCGAACCCCCTCCGGCAACGGCAACGCCAGCAGACGTTCATCCAGCAGCCCCAAGCCTTCCTGGAACAGCTGGTTGCTGCGCTCGGTCTCGCCAAGGCCGGCCAGAAGCCGCGCCAGCTCCGCGCAAGCCTCTGGATTGCGCTCCATGCGCAGGCTGCTCTCCAGGTAGTCACGGGCCTTGCCCCACAGGCGATTCTGCAGGCTCAGGCGCCCTAGGGTAAGCAACAGACTAGGGTCCTGCGGATGCTCCTTCAGCCAGCCTTCGGCCGTCTGCAACTGGCGCCCAGGATCATCGCCGCGCACCAGCCCATACAAGCGGGCGAGATGGCTTTCGTAGCTACGCTTGAGCGCGCCGCGCAACACCTGCTCGGCTTCACCCTGGGCGCCGATTTGGCGCAGCTGCTCGGCATAGGCCGACACCAGTTGCGGCTCCTGGCGCTGGGCGTTGGTCAACTGCTGCCAGGCGCGCTCGAGCGCCTGGCGCGCCGTCTGCGGGTCCTCGTCACGGGTCGCCGCCAGGCCCAGGTTCTGGCCCCAGGCACGTTGCTCCAGGTCGGCCAGTTCGGCCGCTGGCAGCACCTTGTGCTTGCGCAGGTCAGGCAGCAGGCGGATCAGCGCCGGCCAGTCACCACGCTCCAGGTGCAGGCGGTGCAGCAGGCGCAGCACCTGCGCATTGTGCGGATGGCGCTCCTGCATGGCCTGCAGGGCCTCCAGCGCCCCGTCGCTTTCGCCGCGGTCCATCTGCAGTTGGGCATGGGTCAGGGCCACGGCAAGCTCTGCCTGGGGTTGGCGCTCCAGGGCGCGCTCGAGCAACTGGTCACGCTCCTCGACCCGGCCCAGTTCGTTGGCGGCACGGGCGGCGCCGAGGTAGTAGAGCAGTGGCTGGCGATCGGATTCGGCGGCACGCTGCAGGTGGCGTTGGGCACTTGCCCAGCGCCCCTCGGCCAGGTCCAGCTGCCCCTGCTCGATGGCAATGCGCTTGCGGCGGCTGCGGTTGCGCCGCGACCAGGGGTTGACCACCCCGGAGGACGTCAGCACCAGCCCGACCAGGTAACGCGCCAGCAGCAACAGCAGGACGATCCCGACCAGCGCGCCCAGTGCCGCCCACAGCCCCGACTGATAGCGGAAGCCGCCGTAGGCGATCAGCACGTAGCCGCTGTGCTTGGCGATCGCGATACCCAGCGCCGCGGCAATGACGATCGCCAACACTGCCAGCAGGTAGACGCGCTTCATGGCTTGGCCCCTTCCGTGGTGGCCGGCAGGTGGCGACGCTGGATATAGGCCTGCACCGCAGCCAGGCTCTCGCTCAGGTCAGGCGTGACCACCGACACCGGCTGGTCGGCCAGCTGGTTGAGGTTGTCGAGCATCGCCTTGCTCTGCGGATTGTCCGGGTTGAAGTTGGCCAGCAACACACTGCGCGCATCGTCCAGGGCCTGGGTGTAGACCTTGGCTTCGCCATTGAGCGCCGCCCATTGCGCCTGTTCGATGGTCAGGCTCAGGGCCAGGCGCAGCTGGTTGAGCGACTGGCCGGACAGCAGCGGGCGAACGTTGTCGTCGGCATTGAACTCGATCTGGAAGTACTTGGACATTTCCGCCCACCACTGTGACCAGCGGCTGGCGCCGTCGCCATCGGCGGTCAGGGCCCCCATGGCGTCGGCCTGGCTGTCGAACTCGGGCGACTGGGCGCTGAGCTGCTGGACCATCTCACGCTGCGCGGCGAGCTTGAGGAACAGGCCGGTACGGTCCGGCTGCTGGGTGCTGGAAAGCGTCGCCAGGCTACGTGCCAACTGCTCGCGGGCAGCGAAGGCGCCCGGGTCGCTCTGCTCACGAAGAATTTCATCGGCGCCCTCGACCAACGCCTTGGCACTGGTGATGTCCTGCAACGCCGACAGGCGCAGGGTCGCCAGGCGCAGCAAGTGCTCGGCCTCGGCCAGGCGCCATTCCTTGCGGCTTTCGCCCAGTACGGTCTCCACGCGCTGGCTCAGGCGCTGCTGGTCGCCCTGCAGTTGCGCTACAAGGCGACGGCGATCTTCCAGTTCGCTGGCTGCCGGCAGGCTGGCCAGCTGCGCGCTGAGCTGCTGCTCGCGCTGCTGCAGCGCGTCGGCGCGCTGGTTGAGGGCTTGCAGGTGTTCGCCCTGGCCTTGTTCGCTGCCTTGCAGCTGGCGAACCTGCCAGACGCCCCAGCCGCCGACCGCGACGCCTGCGGCGCCCAGTAGCAGGGCCAGCAGCGCCAGGCCGTTGCCGGAGCGTCGGGCGGGCTTGGCGGTGGCGGATTCCGGCGCCTCGGACGCCACGGGCTGTTCGGTGTTGGACAAGACAGTTTCGCTCACGTATCCATCCTTTGCATGGTGGCGCATCGCTCTCTAGCTTAGCGCCTTAAGAGGCAGGCGCAGCGGTTCGCTGCACGGCTGCCAGCAAGGCCGCGGCGCTGGCGCCACGGCAATCCACAATATCCAGCGCCCCGAGTGCGCGGGCCTGTTCAGCGACCCGTGGGCTGGGCACGAACAGCGGCAATCGGGAAAACCGCGGCCAGTGCGCACCCGCGAGTCGATGCAAGTGTTCCAGCCCCTGCCCACTGCTGACCACCAGGCCATTGAGGCGTTCCCCATCGATGCGTCGGGCGAGGGTTCCGGCAGGGTAGTCGGGCAGGCAGCGGCGATACAATTCCAGATAATCGACACTAGCACCTTGCTCGGCAAGACGCTCGGCCAGCAGTTCACGACCTCCGACGCCGCGCACGATCAGGACGCGAGGCCTCGGTGACTCAGCAATAGCCTCGCGCAAGGCGGGCAGCCCGAGCAAGGCCTCGCTGTCGTCACCGGCCGCTGGAAAGGCCACTTGCAGCCCATGTTCCTGAAGAATTCGCGCCGTCGCCTCACCTACCGTGAACCAACCTGCGGAAGGCGGCTTCACTCCCGCTTGGGCGAGCTGCTCCAGCAGCAGGCGGGCCGCCGGCTTGCTGACCACGATGATGGCCTGAGCCCCGGCGATCGTCCGCAGGCGCTGCATCTGCGCCGGGTCCGGCGCGAGCGCCTCGATCACCAGCAAAGGCAGGCTGGCGCTGGCGATACCCGCGTCGGCCAGCGTCTGCGCCAGTGCCGCACAGTCCTCTTCAGGGCGGGTCAGCAGCAGGCGCCAGGGGCTCACGGGTGGCCGGCCTCGCCGTAGACTTCCTTGAGGATCGCCTCGGCACCCTGCCCCAGCAGGTCTTCGGCGACCTGTATGCCCAAGGCCTCGGCATCCACGCGCGCAGCGCGGGCTTCGGCCACCAGCAAGGTGCCACCGGAGGGCTGGCCAACCAGGCCACGCAGCCACAGCTGTTCGCCTTCAAGCACCGCGTAGCAGGCGATCGGCACCTGGCAGCCACCATTGAGGCGCTTGTTCAGGGAACGCTCGGCCACCACCCGGTCAGCGGTGTCGGCATGGTGCAGCGGCGCCAGCAAGGCATGAATCTCGGTATCAGCGCTACGGCACTCGATCCCCACCGCGCCCTGGCCACCAGCCGGCAGGCTGTCATCGACACTGATGGAGGCGGTAATGCGGTCCTCGAAGCCGAGGCGGATCAGGCCGGCGGCGGCGAGGATGATGGCGTCGTATTCGCCGGCATCGAGCTTGGCCAGGCGCGTATTGACGTTGCCGCGCAGGAAGCGGATCTGAAGATCGGGCCGACGCGCCAGCAGTTGCGCCTGGCGGCGCAGGCTCGAAGTGCCGACAACACTGCCGGCCGGCAGTGCCTCGAGGCTTGCAAAGGTATTGGAAACAAAGGCATCGCGCGGGTCTTCGCGCTCGCAGATGCAGTACAGGCCCAGGCCTTCGGGGAAGTCCATGGGCACGTCTTTCATCGAATGCACGGCGATGTCGGCTTCGTTGTCGAGCAGGGCGGTTTCCAGCTCCTTGACGAACAGGCCCTTGCCGCCGATCTTCGCCAGCGGCGCGTCGAGCAGCTTGTCGCCGCGGCTGACCATGGGCACCAGGGTTACGACGAGACCCGGGTGCGCCTGCTCCAGGCGGGCTTTTACATATTCGGCCTGCCACAGGGCCAAGGCACTTTTACGGGTGGCAATGCGGATTTCGCGAGTGGACATGAAACGCCCCGAACCAGAGAAATGCCGTCGATGATAACAGCTCCTCCGGGTGTGCCCGCAGATTCAGATCAGCAAAGCGCCACGTGGGAACGGGCTTGACCCGCGATTGCGATGGTGGGAAATGCACCTTATCGCGGGGCAAGGCCGCTCTCACGCTGTCGAAGGGTATTCAGTGCAAGGACTGCATCATCTTGCGCACCCCGGCCACATGCCGACGGCTGACGGTCAGGGCATCGCCCTCTAGCCCCTTCAGGTAGAGCTGGAAATGCCCCAGCGGCGTGCGCTGCAACCGTTCGATGCGCTCACGGGCAACCAGCGCGTTGCGGTGAATACGCACAAACCGCTCGCCGAACTCGTCTTCCAGGGCCTTGAGGGGTTCGTCGAGCAGCACTTCGCCTGCCTCGTGGCGCAAGGTGACGTACTTGTGGTCGGCGATGAAATAGATGACCTGGGGAATAGGGATCAACTCGATGCCCTTGCGCGTGCGGGCACTGATATGGCTGCGTGGGCCGCCGCCGGTATCGCCTGCGGGGCGGGTCAACGCCGCCAGCTGGGCGCGGTTGGGTTTTTCAGCCCGACGCAAGGCGTCACGCAGCGCCTGGGGCTGGATGGGCTTCTCGACATGGCTCAAAGTGCTGTCCCTGAAGGCTTCGCTGCCGTATTCGTCGTCGCCGGTGCAGAACACCACCGCCGGCGGCGACTCGCGCTCGCAGAGCCGGGCGGCGACCTGCAGGCCATCGAGGCCCGGCATGCCGATGTCCAGCACCACCACGTCGGGCTTGAGGCTTTCGATCAGGGTCAGGGCCTCCTCGCCGTTGGTGGCGCTGGGCTCCATCACGGTGTAACCCTCCAGCTCGCCAAGCAGCCGGCTCAGGCGCTCGCGGGCCTGGGGTTCATCATCAACGATCAGGACATTCATAATTGCGCTGGATTCCTGAGTGAGTCTCGCACGGGTATAGCGTAGACAAGTGTGGGGCGACCGAAACGCGGTCACGCTACAGACCGGTGCGAAGGCCAAAGATTCACTGGCCTGGCAGATTCACCGCCAGCCCTTTGTCCAACTGTAGACGCTCCGTGGAACACTGCCGTTCAATCGTTGAATATGCCGCACCCCCTTGTTACCGGACGATTCTCGCGACCAGCGCCCTGCGGCGGCGGGCGCAACCCTGCTATGATCGGCGCCACTTTTCCGTTCACGCCTTCAACGAGTGAATCCATGAGCACCGACAAGACCAATCAGTCCTGGGGCGGCCGCTTCAGTGAGCCCGTCGACGCCTTCGTCGCCCGTTTCACCGCCTCGGTCGATTTCGACAAGCGCCTGTACCGCCACGACATCATGGGTTCGATCGCCCACGCCACCATGCTGGCGCAGGTCGGCGTACTCAGCGACGCCGAGCGCGACACCATCATCGATGGCCTGAAGACCATCCAGGGCGAGATCGAGGCCGGCACCTTCGACTGGCGCGTCGACCTGGAAGACGTGCACATGAACATCGAGGCGCGCCTGACCGACCGCATCGGCATCACCGGCAAGAAGCTGCACACTGGCCGCAGCCGCAACGACCAGGTGGCCACCGACATCCGCCTGTGGCTGCGTGACGAGATCGACCTGATCCTGGCCGAGATCACCCGCCTGCAAAAGGGCCTGCTGGAACAGGCCGAGCGTGAAGCCGAGACCATCATGCCCGGCTTCACCCACCTGCAGACCGCCCAGCCGGTGACCTTCGGCCACCACCTGCTGGCCTGGTTCGAAATGCTCAGCCGCGACTACGAGCGCCTGGTCGACTGCCGCAAGCGCGCCAACCGCATGCCCCTGGGCAGCGCCGCGCTGGCCGGCACCACCTACCCGATCGACCGCGAGCTGACCTGCAAGTTGCTGGGCTTCGAAGCCGTGGCCGGCAACTCGCTGGACGGCGTCTCGGACCGCGACTTCGCCATCGAATTCTGCGCCGCCGCGAGCATCGCGATGATGCACCTGTCGCGCTTCTCCGAAGAGCTGGTGCTGTGGACCAGCGCGCAGTTCCAGTTCATCGACCTGCCCGACCGCTTCTGCACCGGCAGCTCGATCATGCCGCAGAAGAAGAACCCGGACGTACCCGAGCTGGTACGTGGCAAGAGCGGCCGCGTGTTCGGCGCCCTGACCGGCCTGCTGACCCTGATGAAAGGCCAGCCGCTGGCCTACAACAAGGACAACCAGGAAGATAAAGAGCCGCTGTTCGACGCCGCCGACACCCTGCGCGACTCGCTGCGCGCCTTCGCCGACATGATCCCGGCGATCAAGCCCAAGCACGCGATCATGCGCGAAGCGGCCCTGCGCGGCTTCTCCACCGCCACGGACCTCGCCGACTACCTGGTGCGCCGCGGCCTGCCCTTCCGTGACTGCCACGAGATCGTCGGCCACGCGGTGAAACATGGCGTCGACACCGGCAAGGACCTGGCCGAGATGAGCCTGGAAGAGCTGCGCCAGTTCAGCGACCAGATCGAGCAGGACGTGTTTGCCGTGCTGACCCTGGAAGGTTCGGTCAACGCCCGCAACCACATCGGCGGCACCGCGCCGGCCCAGGTGCGCGCGGCAGTGGCTCGCGGCCAGGCACTGCTGGCTTCGCGCTGACAACGCACTCGCGGGGCAAGTCGGGCCGCCGCATCGCCACTCCCACAAGGCCTGGACAAGGCTCGTGGGAGCGGCGATGCGGCGGCCCGACTTGCCCCGCGATTGTTTACAGCGTTAGCGCTTGTTCTTGATCATTTCGAGGAATGCCGGCATCGCCGCGTCCTTGTCCGCCACGATCCGCGCCATGTGCGGGTTCTCGCCCAACAACTGCAACAGCGCCTTCGCTTCCGGGAAATCCGCCAGGAAGTCGATGTTCAGCACCTTCTTGCCCACCGCGCAGGCCAGGTCGACCGAGAAACAGAACATCAGGTCGGCGATGGTCAGCTGCTCACCGGCCACATAAGGCGCGAACCTGCCATTGCGCCTGAGGGTGGCAAAGCCCGCCAGCAGATCCACCCGCGCCCGCTCCTTGATCAGCGGCTCCACCGCCGCGCCGAAGAACGCCTCGGCGTAGCAGGTACGCGCTGGCAGCTCGATATACAGCTCGATTTCCCGCAGCAGCTCGCGCACCTTGGCCTGCCCGAAGGCATCGGCCGGCAGCAGCGCCTTGCCCGGCTGGGTCTGCTCGATGTAGTCGAGGATGACGCCGGTCTCGCTGATGAAACCGTGCTCGGTCTGCAGCACCGGCACCTTGCCACGGGGGCTGATGGCCAGGGCTTGAGGCAACTGGCCGCCGAAGAACGGCACCTCTTCGAAGGGCACGCCTTTCTCCAGCAAGGCCAGCTTGACCATGTTGTAGTAGTTGCTGACCGCGAATCCATGAAGCTTGAGCATTGAGACAGCCTCCAAGGCCGTATGGGGTTGGCCCGGCTGTTATAGCTCCCTTGCCCACCCTTGGCCAGTGCCATGCCCGGCGCTGATGGCCGGGCATTGCCAGCGCAGGCGTGGCACACTGTGCGCCTTACCACAGGAGCACCGCCATGAGCGAACCCCAAGACATCGACAGCAATGATGAAGAAGACTTCGCCGAGGCCACCCTGACCCAGGCGATCGAGAACCAGATCGAAAGCGGCGAGCCGCCGGCCGCCAAGGCCACTTTCAACAAGCTGACACTGGTCGGCTACGAGCGTGAAGACATCCTCAACCTCATGGCCCACGTGCTGGCCATCGAGATCGACGCCATGCTCGACGAAGATCGCCCGTTCGATACCGAGTGGTACGAAACCGCCCTGCGCGCCCTGCCGGAGCTGCCACCTGAGGCGGATCAAGGCGACATCGAATAAGCCTGACTACACTCCTGACTTCCATCCTTGTTTCGAAGTCAGGAGTTGCCCATGTCCTTCACCCCGGAACTGATCGCCGAACTGGAAGTGCTTGCCCTGTTCAACCTGGACAGCCACCAGGAAGGCATCAAGGTTGGCAGCAGCGCCTCCCCGGCCCTGATCGCCGCCGCCCAGCGCCTGTACGACAAAGAGCTCACCGACCAGCCTGATGGTGGCTACCTCACCAGCCTGGGCAACGATGCCGCCGAAAGCGTCCAGCTGCTTCTGACCATCCTAAAGACCCCGCAGCCAGCCTGATTTAACCAAGCCCGCCCTCACCCCGTGGGAGCGGGCTTGCCCCGCGATGAGCCCCCAGACGAACGTTGCAAAACTGAAGTCAAAAAGCCACCAACCCCTTATCCGACCGCGCCACTCAGGCTAAACTCGCCAGAGCTTCCCCCGGCCTGCCTGAGCGCGCAATGAACCACCCCCACGAAATCCGCCCCGACCTGGATCAAGGCATCGACCGCAAGGAGCTGGCCAAGCTGCGTGCGCGCTTCCTGAAAATCAACCAGGGCCGCCTGGCACGGGCGATGGAAGGGTTATCCACACGCCAGCAGCAGGTCCTCACGCTGCTGCCGCTGTTCTTCCACGTCAATCATCCGCTGCTACCAGGCTATGTTTCCGGCACCACCCCCGCCGGCGTCTCCGGTTTCGAGCCCGACGACGAACTGCTCGCCGAAGTCCAGCGCCTGACCCGCTCGTTCACCTACAAGCCGCGCCACGGCAAGCCAGCGCAGCCGATCCACGGCCTGTTCCTGATGGGCAGCCTCGGCACGCTGGCCCAGGCCGAGCAGAGCGATATGGACCTGTGGGTGTGCCATGCACCGGACCTGGACGAGCAGGCCGTGGCCGACTTGCGACGCAAGTGCCAGCTGCTCGAAACCTGGGCGGCCAGCCAAGGCGCCGAAGCTCATTTTTTCCTGATCGAACCCCGGGGCTTCGTCCAGGGCGAGCGCGATGGCCAGCTCAGCTCCGACGACTGCGGCACCACCCAGCATTACCTGCTGCTCGACGAGTTCTACCGCACCGCCATCTGGCTGGCCGGGCGCACGCCGCTGTGGTGGCTGGTGCCGGTCTACCAGGAACACAACTACCGCGACTACACCCAGACCCTGCTGTCCAAGCGCTTCATCCGCGCCCAGGACGATCTCGACCTGGGTCACCTGGCGCACATTCCGTCGGGCGAGTTCGTCGGCGCCGGGCTGTGGCAGCTGTTCAAGGGTATCGACTCACCCTACAAGTCGCTGCTCAAGCTGCTGCTCACCGAGGCCTACGCCAGCGAGCACCCGCAGGTGCGCTGCCTGAGCCTGGACTACAAGCGGGCCGTGTTCGCCAACCAGCTGGATCTGGATGAGCTCGACCCCTACGTGATGGTCTACCGCCGCATCGAACGCTACCTGCTCCTGCGCGGCGAGCCGGCACGCCTGGAGCTGGTGCGGCGCAGCCTGTACCTGAAGGTGAACAAGAAGCTCGGCGACCAGGGCCGTACACGTAGCGGGGGCTGGCAACGCCAGCTGCTGGGGCGCCTGACCGAAGAATGGGGCTGGGACGAGCGCCAACTGGCACTGCTCGACAGTCGCAGCCAGTGGAAAGTGCGCCAGGTGGCGGTCGAGCGCCGCGAACTGGTGGCAGAGCTGAACCACAGTTACCGCTTCCTGACCCAGTTTGCCCGCCAGCAGAACGCCAACAGCCGCGCCGACCAGCGTGACCTCAATGTGCTTGGCCGCCGCCTCTACGCCGCCTTCGAGCGCCGGGCCGGCAAGATCGAGGTGATCAACCCGGGCATCGCCCCGGACCTGGCCGAGGACACCCTGACCCTGGTGCAATCACCCAACCGCAAGGAACCGGGCACACACCACTGGGGGCTGTACAACGGCAACCTGGGTGTGCACGAGTGGGAGCACTTCAGCCCGATCAAGCGCTGCCGCGAACTGTTAGAGCTGCTCACCTGGGCCCATCGCAACGGCGTGATCGACAGCAGCACGCGCCTGGCCCTGCACCCAGGTGTCAGCGACCTGAGCGAGTTCGAGCTGTTCAACCTGATAGGCAGCCTGCAGCAGAGCATCCCTCTGCCCCTGGAGACAGTCAGCGAGGTGCGCCTGCTGCAGCCGAGCGTGGCCGACGAGATCCTGCTGTTGGTGAATGTCGGCGTCGACCCGCTGCGCCATCAGCGCGACCTGAACATTCTGATGACCACTGAGCGCACCGACTCGCTGAGCTACGCCGGGGTGCGCGAGAACCTGGTGCTGACCCTCGACCAGATCACCCTCAACAGCTGGAACGAGGTGCTGGTGCAACGCTACGACGGCGAGCATGCGCTGGCGCGCTGCCTGCGCGACTTCCTCAACAGCCTGGGCCAGCGCAGCCACCGCCCGCGGGTGCGGGTACGCTGCTATTGCCACAACCGCGCCCAGGCCATCAGCCAGCGCGTCGAGGAGATCTTCGACACCGTGCAATTGCTGCTCGACCAGGGCCTGAATCACCGTTACCTGCTGCAGGTGGCCCAGCACACCCACATCCTCGACCTGCAGCCCGGACAGGTGACCCTGGCCAGCCTCGCCGACCACGACGCGGTGCTGGCGGCCCTCGGCGAGGAGCGCAGCAGATACAGCCCGTTGCACCTGGACACCCACGCCCTGCAGGACCACGACCTGCCGCTGGTTCTGGCCCAGGGCCAGCCCGGCTGCATCCAGGTGTTCTACCGCCTGTTCGAGGGCTGGGCCGACCTGTACGTGCTCGATGAGCACAACGCGCTCTGGCAACAACGGCTGCCACTGCAGGACGAGCCGCACCTGCTGCTGCCGCTGCAACGCTTCCTGCAATCGATGCTGATGCGCCGCGACGCCCAGTTGCCACTGGACAGCCTGCCGCTGGCATCGCTGCGCATCCTCTATTACCAGTTGCTGCCCTCAGGCATCGGCAAGGCACGCAGCCTGGAGCCAAGACCGGCACCTTCGGACAACCAGAACCAGGCGTATTTCGAAGTTCAGGCGATCCTCCAGGCCGGCACGGGCGAAGAGGTGCATGTCACCCTTTACTGCGACCAGCAGGAGTTTTCCGAACTGGAGCATGGCGACCAGCTGTATGCCGTGGTCGCCCGGCAGATCCTGCGCCAGCGCCGCGGCAGCGGCAGTTACCGCTGCTACATCACCGACCTCGACCTGTCCGAGCTGCTGGAGGACGAGCAAGGGTCCACCAGCCTCTACCTGCGCTACAAACGCGAGCTGGAGCAGGCACTCAACGATGGGCTGGAGCAACTGCAGGCGCGGCTGGAGCCCTGATCAACTCAGAGATCGAAATCGCCTGCCGCTTCCGGCTGGTACTCGACTGCCAGCAGCTCGAGCTTGAGCGTCTTGCCGCCCGGCGCCGGCCAGTCGATCTGGTCGCCCACCGACAGGCCCAGCAGTGCGCAGCCGATCGGCGCAAGGATCGAGACGTTGCCTTCAGGGCCAGCGTCCTTCGGATACACCAGGGTCAGGTGGTAATCCTTGCCACTGGCGATCTCGCGGCAGTGCACGCGGGAGTTCATGGTCACCACGCCGGCCGGGACTTCCTCGTGACCCACCACGTTCTCGGCGCGGTCCAGCTCGTCCTGCAGGGCGAGCACACCCGGGGTGCTTTCATCGAGGGCGTCGAGCAGGCGCTCGAGACGCTGCACGTCCAGTCGGGTGAGGATGAGGGAAGGCTTGGTGCTCATGATCCAGTCAGACTCCTTTGAACAGGCAATTTACTAAAGGCAGATAAAGCAAAACCCCGCCCAAGGGCGGGGTTTGTGAAATGCTTGGCGTCACCGACGCAGACCCTGACACTACCACAGCGGGGCAAATACTCAAGCCCACACCGTCGTTGTGGCTATGCCGGGCGCCCTGTTTTCAGGGCCAGCGCCTCGCGGCAGATCTGCCGGCGCCGTTCGTCATCGGCCGAGCGCCACTCACGGATATGCTCGACGTGACGGTGGCAGCCGGTACAGACCTTGTACTCATCCAGCCGACATATGCTGATACAAGGTGACGGCACCGCCGGGCTCACATTGCTGTAGAGCGGCTTGGGCGGCCTGGGCGGCCTGGGCTGTTCGCTCATTTCAGATCTCGTCGAAGTCCAGCTTCTCGCCGGCCCGCTCCCAGACGATGCGCTCGAGCATCTCGCCGAGCAGCTCTTCGCTCTTCTCGCACACCCACTTGCCGCTCTCTTCGTCGTAATCGAAGTGGAAACCACCGGACTTGTCCGCCAGCCACAATTGGCGCAGCGGCTCCTGGCGGCTGAAGATCAGCTGGCTGCCGTTATCGAACTTGATGGTCAGGACGCCAGCGGAGTTCTCCATGTCCAGGTCCATGCCGCTTTCATCGAACAGATCTTCCAGGGCCTGTTGGGTCGCGTCGACCAGGTCGTGGAAACGCGCTTCGCTCAAACTCATTGCAAGGACCTCGAAAAATGGCTGTACACACGCAAGCCGGGCACGATAAGGGCGAAAGCCTCAAGCTACAAGCTAATAGCTGTAAGAAAAAGCCGCATCGCCTTTGGTCGCCGCACCGCCGCCAAGGGGGTGCCCCTTGCATAGGCAATCAGGTGGTCGCTCGGTATACTCGGCCGCAATACTGCATATTTCCAAGGATTTCACCCATGAAACGCCTGATTTCCTCCCTCGCGGCGCTGGTCGCGGTCGCCTGCCTCGTTTCGGCCTGCGGTCAGAAAGGCCCCCTGTACCTGCCAGAAGACGGCAAGGACGGCAAAGGCCCGCGCAAGTCGCACCAGCATGCCAAGCCAGTCCAGCCGCAACCTGTGCTGGAGCAGCAGCAAGAGCAGCCAGAAGAGTCGCCCGCGCAGTAAGGAAATCCCATGGATGCATTCAACTACCGCGGCGGTGAGCTGTTCGCGGAAGGGGTGGCCCTGTCGGCGATCGCCGAACGCTTCGGTACGCCCACCTACGTGTACTCGCGTGCCCATATCGAGGCGCAGTACCGCAACTACACCGATGCCCTGCACGGGGTGGAGCACCTGGTCTGCTTCGCGGTCAAGGCCAATTCCAACCTGGGCGTGCTGAACCTGCTGGCGCGCCTGGGCGCGGGCTTCGACATCGTTTCCGGCGGTGAGCTGGAGCGCGTGCTGGCCGCCGGTGGCCGCGCCGATCGCGTGGTGTTCTCCGGTGTCGGCAAGACCCGCGAGGACATGCGCCGCGCCCTGGAAGTGGGCGTGCACTGTTTCAACATCGAGTCCACCGACGAGCTCGAGCGCCTGCAAGTGGTGGCCGCCGAGCTGGGCAAGGTCGCGCCGGTGTCGCTGCGCGTGAACCCGGATGTCGACGCCGGTACCCACCCGTACATCTCCACGGGCCTCAAGGAAAACAAGTTCGGCATCGCCATTGCCGACGCCGAGGCCATCTACGTGCGCGCCGCGCAGTTGCCGAACCTCGACGTGGTCGGCGTCGACTGTCATATCGGCTCACAGCTGACCACCGTCGAACCGTTCCTCGATGCCCTCGACCGCCTGCTGGTGCTGGTCGATCGCCTGGCCGAGTGCGGCATCCACCTGCGCCATCTCGACCTGGGTGGCGGTGTCGGCGTGCGCTATCGCGACGAACAGCCGCCGGAGCTTGCCGACTACATCAAGGCCATTCGCGAGCGCATCGGCAGCCGCGACCTGGCCCTGGTGTTCGAGCCGGGCCGCTACATCGTCGCCAACGGCGGCGTGCTGCTGACCCGCGTGGAATACCTCAAGCACACCGAGCACAAGGACTTCGCCATCATCGACGCGGCGATGAACGACCTGATCCGCCCGGCCTTGTACCAGGCCTGGATGGACATCAGCGCAGTCAAGCCTCGCGAAGGCGAAGGTCGGGCCTACGACTTGGTCGGCCCGATCTGCGAGACCGGCGACTTCCTGGGCAAGGACCGCGTGCTGGACCTGGCCGAGGGCGACCTGCTGGCCGTGCGCTCCGCGGGCGCCTATGGTTTCGTCATGAGCTCCAACTACAACACCCGTGGCCGCTGCGCCGAAGTGCTGGTCGATGGCGATCAGGCCTTCGAAGTGCGTCGCCGCGAGACCATCACCGAACTGTTCGCCGGCGAAAGCCTGCTGCCGGAGTGAACCCATGCTGCTGCGTTTTACCAAGATGCACGGGCTGGGCAACGACTTCATGGTCCTCGACCTGGTCAGCCAGCACGCACACATCCAACCCAAGCACGCCAAGCAATGGGGTGACCGCAACACCGGCATCGGCTTCGACCAGCTGCTGATCGTCGAGGCGCCGAACAACCCGGATGTCGACTTCCGCTACCGTATCTTCAACGCCGATGGCTCCGAGGTCGAACAGTGCGGCAACGGCGCGCGCTGCTTCGCCCGTTTCGTCCTGGACAAGCGCCTGACCGCGAAGAAGCGCATTCGCGTCGAGACCAAGGGCGGCATCATCGTGCTCGATGTGCGCAACGACGGGCAGATCTGCGTCGACATGGGCCCGCCGCGCTTCACGCCGGCCGAGGTCCCGTTCATCGCCGATGAGCAGGCGAGCAGCTACGCACTCGAAGTCGACGGCCAGGTGCACCAGATCGCCGCAGTGTCCATGGGCAACCCGCATTCGGTGTTGCGCGTGGACGATGTGCGCAGCGCGCCGGTCCATGAGCTGGGACCGAAGATCGAGCATCACCCGCGCTTCCCGCAGCGGGTCAATGCCGGCTTCATCCAGGTAGTCGACCGCCACCGCGCCAACCTGCGCGTATGGGAGCGTGGCGCGGGCGAGACCCAGGCCTGCGGCACAGGCGCCTGCGCCGCCGCCGTGGCGGCGATCAGCCAAGGCTGGATGGACTCACCGGTGACCATCGAGCTGCCGGGCGGGCGCCTGAGTATCGAGTGGGCCGGCCCCGGCAAGCCGGTGCTGATGACCGGCCCCGCCGTTCGTGTGTTCGAAGGACAAGTTCGTCTCTAAGCGAGTATCCGCCATGACCGATCAGCCTAACGTTGCATCCCCGCAGGCCAGTGAGCTCGATGCCGAAGCGGTGGTCGCCTACCTGCGCGCCCACCCGACCTTCTTCGCCGAGCACGACGAGCTGCTGGTCGAACAGCGCATTCCTCACCAGCGCGGCGACAGCGTGTCGCTGGTGGAACGCCAGCTCAAGCTGCTGCGCGACCGCAACATCGAGATGCGCCATCGCCTGTCGCAACTGATGGACGTGGCCCGCGACAACGACCGGCTGTTCGACAAGACCCGCCGGCTGATCCTCGACCTGCTCGACGCCAGCACCCTGGAAGAGGTGGTGATGGCGGTCGAGGACAGCCTGCGCCAGGAGTTCCAGGTACCCTTCGTCAGCCTGATCCTGTTCGGCGAAAACGCGGCGCCCGTGGGGCGCTGGGTTTCCGGGGCCGAGGCGCAACAGGCCATCGGCGGCCTGATCGGCGGCGGCAAGACCATCAGCGGCAGCCTGCGCGAACATGAGCTGGCGTTCCTGTTCGGCAACGATCAACACAAGGAAGTCGGCTCCAGCGCCGTGGCCACCCTCGAGTACCAGGGCCTGCACGGCGTACTGGCGATCGGCAGCCGCGATCCGCAGCACTACAAGAGCAGTGTCGGCACACTGTTCCTCAGCTACATCGCCGAAGTGCTCGGCCGCGTGGTGCCGCGCTTTACCCAGACTCTGCGCTCGGTGCGCTGATGGAACGCCAGCTGGAGGCTTATTGCGCACACCTGCGCAACGAGCGCCAGGTGTCCGAGCACACCCTGCTGGCCTACCGTCGTGACCTCGAGAAGGTCATCGAATTCTGCAACGCCCAGGGCATCGCCGGCTGGGCTGCCCTGCAGGTCCAGCAACTGCGCCAGCTGGTCGCCCGCCAGCACCATCACGGCCAGTCCTCGCGCAGCCTGGCGCGCCTGCTCTCGGCGGTGCGCGGGCTGTACCGCTACCTCAACCGCGAAGGGCTGTGCCAGCACGATCCGGCCAACGGCCTGGCGCCACCCAAGGGTGAGCGGCGCCTGCCCAAGGTGCTGGACACCGACCGCGCCCTGCAGTTGCTCGACGGCGGCGTCGACGACGCGTTCATCGCCCGCCGCGACCAGGCCATCCTCGAACTGTTCTATTCGTCCGGCCTGCGCCTGTCGGAGCTGACCGGGCTCGACCTCGAGCACCTGGACCTGGCTGCCGGGCTGGTGCAGGTGCAAGGCAAGGGCGGCAAGAGCCGCGTGCTGCCGATTGGCCGCAAGGCCCGGGAGGCGCTGCAGGCCTGGTTGAAACTGCGCGGCATCGCCGGCCCGCGGGACAGCGCCGTGTTCCTCAGCCGCCAGGGCAAGCGCCTCGGTCCCCGAGCCATCCAGCTGCGGGTCAAGGCCGCCGGCGAGCGCGAGCTCGGCCAGCACCTGCACCCGCACATGCTTCGCCATTCCTTCGCCAGCCATTTGCTGGAATCGTCCCAGGACCTGCGCGCGGTGCAGGAGATGCTCGGCCACGCCGACATCAGCACCACGCAGATCTATACCCACCTGGACTTCCAGCACCTGGCTGCGGTGTACGACAGCGCCCACCCCCGGGCCAAACGCAGCAAGGACACAGACGCATGAGCATCAAGCTGATCACCTTCGACCTGGACGACACCCTCTGGGATACCGCGCCGGTCATCGCCAGCGCCGAAGTCGTCCTGCGCGACTGGCTCGAAGCCAACGCGCCGATCCTCGGCGGCGTGCCGGTCGAGCACCTGTTCGCCATCCGCGAGCGCTTGGTACAGGCCGAGCCGGGCCTCAAGCACCGCATCAGCGCCCTGCGCCGGCGGGTGCTGTTCCATGCCCTGGAAGAGGTCGGCTACAGCGAGAAACACGCCCAGGAACTGGCCAACGAAGGTTTCGAGGTGTTCCTGCATGCGCGGCACCAGGTCGAGGTGTTCCCAGAGGTGCAGCCGGTGCTGGAGATCCTGCGCCACCACTACGTTCTCGGCGTGGTGACCAACGGCAATGCCGACGTGCGCAGGCTCGGCCTGGCGGACTACTTCCGCTTCGCCCTGTGCGCGGAAGACCTGGGGATTGGCAAGCCGGACCCTGCACCTTTCCTCGAAGCGCTGAAGCGCGGCGAGGTGGACGCAGGAGCGGCGGTGCACGTCGGCGACCACCCGGGCGACGACATAGCCGGCGCCCAGCGCGCCGGGCTGCGGGCGGTGTGGTTCAACCCCCAGCACAAGCCCTGGAGCGGCGAACAGGCGCCGGATGCGGAGATCCAGCGTTTGTCGCAGTTGCCAGACGTGCTAGCACGCTGGCGCTGACTGACAGTCGCCCACAAAAAAGCCCGCAGCGACGGCGGGCTTCTTTGCGCTCAGCCACTCAGATAGGGCGGCTGCCGTACTTGTTGTCCGGCTTCTTGGGCGGATCGGCGACCACGTTGGCCTCCACTTCCTGCACCTTGCCACCGCGCGAAAGGAACTCTTCCATCGCCTTGGCCAGCGCGTCGCGCTCTTTCTGCTTGGCTTCCATGCTCGGCATCTCGTCTACCGAGACAGCCGCCTTGGACTTGCCCTTGGCAGCAGGCGCCGGGCTGCTGTCGTCATCGCCGGCATCTTCCGCGCCATCGTCGGCCGCAGCTTCCAGGCCGTCATCAGCCTCGTCTTCGTCGCCTACTTCGAGGTCATCATTTTCCAGATCGTCGTCGCTCATGTTCTACCTCATGACTTGCAAAAAGCAGGTTAGTTATAGACCGGTGCAGCCGTAGACCGGCAGCCACCAGTGAAAATTCAACTGGCCGTGGGTTGGCCACTGCCCTGGGTGTCCGCCCCCTCATGGGAGGCCCGGCACCCTGCAGGCCCTGCTCCTGGCAAGGCCTGACAAAATCCTTTGAACCCTTGCTGGCCACAGGCTATTGGCAAGCCTAGCAAAGGGTGGCGAAGTGTGTGGACTACTCGTCCAGCTCCCTTCGGCGCGCATTCTAGCGCGCTCGCAGAAAAAGCAAAGCTCCAGAAACGCCCAATGACTTGTAAGTTTTCTACCTGCGTCGCGATCACGACAGAGAAACCGTTTGCCCGGCGCGAATCGGCAAACTATAGGCAAAAAAAATGCCCGGCGAGCCGGGCAAGTTTTCCAGGGTGGCGGTTACAGGTTGTAGCCGCGCTCGTTGTGCTGAGCCAGGTCGAGGCCGACCGACTCTTCTTCTTCGCTGACCCGCAGGCCCATCACCAGGTCCAGGACCTTGAGAATCACGTAGGTGACGATGGCGGTGTAGACCACGGTGAAGATCACGCCCTTGGCCTGGATCCAGAACTGCGCGGCGATATCGGTGACCGCGCCGAAGCCGCCCAGGGCAGGTGCCGCGAACACACCGGTGAGCAGGGCGCCGATGATGCCGCCGATACCGTGCACGCCGAAGGCGTCGAGGGAGTCGTCATAACCCAGCTTGCGCTTGAGGCTGGTGGCGCAGAAGTAGCAGACCACGCCGGACACCAGGCCGATCACCAGGGCGCCCATCGGGCCGACGGTACCCGCGGCAGGGGTGATGGCGACCAGACCGGCGACCACGCCCGAAGCAATGCCCAGTGCGCTCGGTTTACCGTGGAAGACCCACTCGGCGAACATCCAGCCCAAGGCGGCGGCGGCGGTAGCGATCTGGGTCACCAGCATGGCCATGCCGGCGGTACCGTTGGCCGCCGCAGCGGAACCTGCGTTGAAGCCGAACCAGCCGATCCACAGCATGGCCGCACCCATCAACGTGTAGCCCAAGTTGTGCGGAGCCATCGGCGTAGTCGGGTAGCCCTTGCGCTTGCCCAGCACCAGGCAGCAGACCAGGCCGGCGATACCGGCATTGATGTGCACCACGGTGCCGCCCGCGAAGTCCAGCACGCCCCAGTCCCACATCAGCGCGCCGTCACCGCTCCAGACCATGTGCGCGATCGGCGCGTAGACCAGGGTGAACCACACACCCATGAAAATCAGCATGGCGCGAGAACTTCATGCGTTCTGCGAAGGCACCGACGATCAGCGCCGGGGTGATGATGGCGAAAGTCATCTGGAAGGTGATGAATACCGCCTCGGGGAACAACGCGGTAGCTGAGGTCAGGCCCGACGGCGTGACGCCGCTGAGGAAGGCCTTGGAGAAGCCACCGATGAAGGAGTTGAAATTGAGCACGCCCTTTTCCATACCGGCGGTATCGAAAGCCAGGCTGTAGCCGTAGATGACCCAGAGGATGCTGATCAGGCCGGTGATGGCAAAGCACTGCATCATCACCGACAGCACGTTCTTCGAGCGCACCATGCCGCCGTAGAACAGGGCCAGGCCCGGGATGGTCATGAACAGGACCAGTGCCGTCGAAGTGAGCATCCAGGCGGTGTCGCCGGAGTTCAGCACAGGGGCGGCAGTTTCCTCGGCCAGGGCCAGCCCTGGCATTACGAGGGACAATAGGGCTCCTAGCCCTGCGATCTTGCGCAGAGTCATGTTGTTTTCTCCTGGGGCGTTGGGTTTGGTGAGGCTTTGCTTGGCGCTTAGATCGCGTCGGTATCGGTTTCGCCGGTACGGATGCGGATCGCCTGCTCCAGATTGACCACGAAGATCTTGCCGTCGCCGATCTTGCCGGTGTTGGCTGCCTTGGTGATGGCTTCGATCACCCGATCGAGGTCCTTGTCGTCGATGGCGACATCGATCTTCACCTTGGGCAGGAAATCGACCACGTATTCAGCGCCGCGATACAGCTCGGTGTGACCCTTCTGCCGGCCGAAACCTTTGACCTCGGTCACGGTGATGCCCTGCACGCCGATTTCCGACAGCGACTCGCGCACGTCGTCCAGCTTGAACGGCTTGATGATGGCAGTGACTAGCTTCATGAAACTCTCTCCCGATTTGATGGACTTGCCCCAGGAAAACAAACCCGTCTCAAGTCTAAGCGCAGCGCCTGGCTTTGTAACGCATCGTCGGCTCCATTCTCCCCGCCGACACACGATCCGCCTGTGACGAAGGACCTTGCGGCTCCGCCTGCGCACTGCCTGGTCACAAGGGACTGCATCAGTGCATGGCTCACTCGGGTCTTTGCAGAAACCTTGCCAGTTCGAACAACGATCGGGAAAACAGGGAGTTGCGTGAATCGGTAGGGATTGGCCAGTTGCCAGCAGCGAAAAAGCGCACAAAATCGGTGCGCGACCTTTGGCCGCCCTGCGCGAAAAGCGTGCAGGGCAAGCGGGCAAAAGCGGCGTGCTACACTGCGGCACTTTCAGTGATCAGCGGATACCAGACATGCTCGCGCCCAAAGCCTTCCTCGATGCCCTGAGCGACCAGGCCTCGCGCCTGTTCAGCGGCGACGCCGCCGCGCCCCGTGCCGAACTGGAGAGCCAGTTCAAGGTGCTGATGCAGGGGGCCTTCAGCAAACTCGACCTGGTCAGCCGCGAGGAATTCGACAGCCAGATGGTGGTGCTGGCCCGTACACGCGCCCGCCTCGAAGCCCTCGAGCAGCAATTCGCCGAGCTGGAAGCCAGGATGGCGCCGTCCGCCAAAGAATAACGATCGATACAGGGAGTGCTTGCCATGAAAGTCAGTGCCCGTAATGTCTTTGAAGGTACCGTCAGCGCCGTCCAGCCTGGCGCGGTGAATGCCGAGGTCGCGCTGACTCTCGGTGGCGGCGAGAAACTGGTCGCGGTGGTCACCATGGCCAGCCTGCACAACCTCAGTATCAACGTCGGTAAACAGGCCGTGGCCCTGGTCAAGGCGCCGTGGGTGGTGCTGATGACCGATGCCGCCGGCTACAGGCTGTCGGCGCGCAACAGCCTCGAAGGCGAAGTGTTGCGAGTCGGTGACGGCGCGGTGAATGCCGAGGTGGTGCTGAAGCTTTCCGGCGGCACCGAAGTGTATGCCATCGTCACCCGCGAAGCGGTGCAGGAACTCGGCCTGAAGCCGGGTGTGAAGGCCACCGCGCTGATCAAGGCCTCGCACATCATCCTGGGTGCCAAGCCTTGAATGAATGCCCGCTTTCTACCTTGCCCAGGTAGAAGCGGGATTACCACGCGATGGTAATCGCGCCGCACACTGCATTAATTTCCCTCCCAGCAGATGAAACTTGTTTAAGTTACGTCTTCCTGGTTGACTTCCTCGCTATGCTTTGCATAAAGTTCACCCGCCCCGAAAAACGGGCCTTTATTTCAACTCACGAAGAATTCAATGGACACAGTATCTAGTCGCTGTCTGGCAGCTCCTGGCCGCCAGGCACTTGAACCGGAACTCCGGGCCCGCCCCTAGGTCGGGCAAGCCGCGCCAGAGCCTGATGCTCCGCCGTAGCTTGCCGCCCCGGGTGCCCGCCCGGTCGGAGGCAAGCTCATGAACCTTGATATCGCTACCCCTCGCCTGCGCGCCTTTGCGCACAAGGCCCAGTACCGTCCTGTCCGCGACGGGGGCTTGTCCTCGCCCCTGAAACCGCCCAGTCGATAGCGTGCCCGTTGCTGCCTGCAGTGACGCGCGCGATGCTGTCTGTTCGCTGAACTGACGCCATTTAAATCGTCAGAAACTTCCGAACTTTAAGTAATTAAAGTTTTTTGGAACTCTATTGCCCACCATTTAACAGATGGGATTAACCGACCATGGAATCAGCCAGTAGAAAGTTCGCTGCCGATCTTATTTCCGGCATTCGCCAGCGAACACTTAAATGTCGGAAAAACCACGCTTTTCATTGTTTGAATCATTGCGACACGAAACACGTTCACTCACCTTCCCCACCGTGAGTCGACTGTGTGTCGTGCCGCCTCCTGCGGCAGGAGCACAGCCAAATGACCGTAAAAGACCACAACACCCGCAGCAAAGCCGGCGAAGACACCCGCCTGTCCATGCGTGCCGCCCGCGAGGCACGCAACGGCCTGGCCGTGACCCTGGCCAACCTCGACGCCAGCGAACTGGGCCTGACCGAGCACGAAGCCGCCAAGCGCCTGCAGCGCGACGGCGCCAACCAAGTCGCCCATGACAAGCCGCAACCGGCCCTGGTGCAATTGCTCAAGGCCTTGCACAACCCCTTTATCTACGTGCTGCTCACCCTCGCCGGCATCAGCTTCGTTACCGACTACTGGCTGCCGGTACGCGCAGGCGACATGGAAGAAGCGGACCTGACCAAGGTCATCATCATCATGACCATGGTCAGCCTCAGCAGCCTGCTGCGCTTCTGGCAGGAGTACCGTTCGGGCAAGTCCGCCGACGCCCTCAAGGCCATGGTCCGCACCACCGCCACCGTGCTGCGCCGCGAGCGCCACGACCAGCCGGCGCGCCTGCGCGAAGTGCCCATGAACGAACTGGTGGCCGGCGATATCGTGCAACTGGCCGCCGGCGACATGATCCCCGCCGATATCCGCCTGATCGAGTCTCGCGACCTGTTCATCAGCCAGGCGGTGCTGACCGGCGAAGCGCTGCCGGTGGAGAAGTACGACACCCTCGGCCACGTCGCGCAGAAGTCCGCCGCCGACAGCGCCAACGATGAAAGCGGCCTGCTGGATCTGCCCAACATCGGCTTCATGGGGACCAACGTGGTCAGCGGCCGCGCCCGCGCCGTGGTGGTGGCCACCGGCAAGCGCACATATTTCGGCTCGCTGGCCAAGGCCATCGTCGGCTCGCGTAGCCAGACCGCCTTCGACCGTGGCGTGAACAGCGTCAGCCGGCTGTTGATCCGTTTCATGCTGGTGATGGTGCCGGTGGTGTTCATGCTCAACGGCGTGGTCAAGGGCGACTGGAGCGACGCCTTCCTGTTCGCGCTGGCCGTGGCCGTGGGCCTGACCCCGGAGATGCTGCCGATGATCGTCAGCGCCAACCTGGCCAAGGGCGCCGTCGCCATGGCCCGGCGCAAGGTGGTGGTCAAGCGGCTGAACGCCATCCAGAACTTCGGCTCGATGGATGTGCTGTGCACCGACAAGACCGGTACCCTGACCCAGGACCGCATCATCCTCGAACACCACGTCGACCCCAGTGGCCAGGTGGCCCCGCACCTGCTGGAGCTGGCTTGGCTAAACAGCCATCACCAGAGCGGCGTGAAGAACCTGATGGACCAGGCCGTGCTGCGCTTTGCTGGCGAAGACCAGCGCTTCCAGCCACCCTATGCCTACGCCAAGGTCGACGAGTTGCCCTTCGACTTCATCCGCCGTCGCCTGTCGGTGATCGTCAAGGATGCCCTGGGCGACCACCTGCTGGTGAGCAAGGGCGCCGTCGAGGAAATGCTGGCCATCGCCACCCATGTGGAAGAAGGCGGCCAGCGGATCGCTCTGGATGCCGGGCGACGCCAGCAATTGCTGGCCACCGCCAGCGCCTACAACCAGGAAGGTTTCCGCGTGCTGCTGGTTGGCACCCGTGATATTCCGGCCGTTGACGGCAAACCCCAGTACCACACCGATGACGAGCGCGAGCTGGTGATCCGTGGCTTCCTGACCTTCCTCGACCCGCCCAAGGAAACCGCCGGCCCGGCCATCGCCGCCCTGCGCGAGATGGGCGTGAAGGTGAAGGTGCTGACCGGCGACAACCCGGTGGTCACCTGCAAGGTCTGCCGCGAAGTGGGTCTGGAGCCCGGCCAGCCGCTGCTCGGCCAGGACATCGAACGCCTGGACGACACCCAGCTCAAGGCCCTGGTCGAAGAACGCACGGTGTTCGCCAAGCTCACTCCGCTGCAGAAGTCGCGGGTGCTCAAGGCGCTGCAAGCCAATGGCCACACCGTGGGCTTCCTCGGTGACGGCATCAACGACGCCCCGGCGTTGCGCGATGCCGACGTGGGCATCTCGGTGGACAGCGGCACCGACATCGCCAAGGAATCGGCCGACATCATCCTCCTGGAAAAGAGCCTGATGGTGCTGGAGGAAGGCGTGCTCAAGGGCCGCGAAACCTTCGGCAACATCATGAAGTACCTGTGCATGACCGCCAGCTCCAACTTCGGCAACGTGTTCTCGGTACTGGTGGCCAGCGCGTTCATCCCGTTCATGCCGATGCTGGCGATCCACCTGCTGCTGCAAAACCTGATGTACGACTTCTCCCAGCTGTCGCTGCCGTGGGATCGCATGGACAAGGAGTTCCTGCGCGAACCACGCAAGTGGGATGCCCGCAACATCGGCCGTTTCATGCTGTGGATCGGCCCCACTTCGTCGATCTTCGACATCACCACGTTTGCGCTGATGTGGTACGTGTTCGCCGCAAACAGCGTGGAAATGCAGGCGTTGTTCCAGTCCGGCTGGTTCATCGAGGGGTTGCTGTCGCAAACGCTGGTGGTGCACATGCTGCGCACCCGCAAGGTGCCGTTCTTCCAGAGCACCGCGGCGCTGCCTGTGATCCTGGCCACCGGCCTGGTGATGTGCCTGGGCATCTACATCCCGTTCTCGCCACTGGGGGCGATGGTCGGGCTGGTGCCGCTGCCGTGGGAATACTTCCCATGGCTGGCCGCTACCCTGCTCGGCTACTGCCTGGTGGCCCAGGGCATGAAGACCCTGTACATCCGCCGCTTCGGCCAGTGGTTCTGAGGGGGTGGGCATGCGCGTACTGATCTGCGCAGGGCGCAACTACGCCGACAGCCAACGCTGCCGCCAGGCGCTGGACGCCCTCCAGCGCCAGCAACCGATCCGGGTGCTCATCCACGGCGGCAGCCAGCACCTGGGCGGCGAGATCGAAGGCTGGGCCCGCGAGCAGGGCGCCGACATCGTGCGCTACCCGCCCAACTGGCAGCTGCACGGCAAGCTGGCCGAGCGCCTGCGCAACGTCTTCATGCTGCGCGACAGCCGGCCCGACCTGGTGCTGGCGCTGCCGGGCGGCGACGATACCGAGGAACTGCTGGCGCGGGCGCGGGGTTCGGGGATTCCCGTGATCTGTGGCAGGCAGCCCCGGACGGCAGGCGCCCACAGTCCTGGATGCCAGGCCGGACAAAATTCGACGCACTCTTCTCGTCCACCTGCACAGGAGCGCCACTAAGCTTTGCCAGGCCGCAGGACGCGGCCATCAACTGCAAACACGGAGTGCCCCATGTCCCTCGCCCTCGTCCACAGCCGCGCCCAGGTCGGGGTACAGGCACCGGCTGTCAGCGTCGAAACCCACTTGGCCAACGGCCTGCCCACGCTCACCTTGGTCGGTCTGCCGGAGACCACGGTCAAGGAAAGCAAGGACCGGGTCCGCAGTGCCATCGTCAACTCCGGCCTGGACTACCCGGCCCGGCGCATCACCCAGAGCCTCGCCCCGGCCGATCTACCCAAGGACGGTGGCCGCTACGACCTGGCCATCGCCCTGGGCATCCTGGCCGCCAATGGCCAGGTACCGGTTGCCGCCCTCGACAGCATCGAATGCCTGGGCGAACTGGCGCTGTCGGGTACGTTGCGTCCGGTACAGGGCGTACTGCCTGCGGCACTGGCGGCGCGAGACGCGGGTCGGGCGCTGGTAGTACCCAAGGAAAACGCCGAAGAGGCGAGCCTGGCCAGCGGCCTGGTGGTGTACGCGGTGGGGCACCTGCGGGAACTGGTCGCCCACCTGAATGCGCAACCTTCGCTGCCACCCTACGCCGCGAATGGCCTGTTGCTTGAGCAACGCCCCTACCCGGACCTCAGCGAAGTACAAGGCCAGATCGCCGCCAAGCGGGCGCTGCTGGTCGCCGCAGCCGGCGCGCACAACCTGTTGTTCTCCGGTCCGCCGGGCACCGGCAAGACCCTGCTCGCCAGCCGCCTGCCCGGGCTGCTGCCGCCGCTGGACGAGCGCGAGGCGCTTGAAGTGGCGGCGATCCGCTCGGTCAGCGGCCATGCCCCGCTCGATTGCTGGCCACAGCGGCCGTTCCGCCACCCCCACCACTCGGCCTCCGGCCCAGCGCTGGTGGGCGGTGGCAGCCGGCCGCAACCCGGCGAGATCACCCTGGCGCACCACGGCGTGTTGTTTCTCGACGAGCTGCCCGAGTTCGAACGACGCGTGCTGGAGGTACTGCGCGAGCCGCTGGAGTCGGGCGAGATCGTGGTGGCCCGGGCCAAGGACCGGGTGCGCTTCCCGGCGCGCTTTCAGCTGGTGGCGGCCATGAACCCTTGCCCCTGCGGCTACCTGGGTGACCCCACCGGTCGTTGCCGGTGCAGTAGCGAGCAGATCCAGCGCTACCGCAACAAGTTGTCCGGCCCCCTGCTCGACCGCATCGACCTGCACCTGACGGTAGCCCGCGAAAGCACCGTGCTGACCCACCAGCCCAGCGGCGAAACCAGCGCCAGTGTTGGCCAGCGGGTGGCCGAGGCACGGGAGCTGCAGCAGCGCCGGCAGGGCTGCGCCAATGCCTTCCTCGACCTCAAGGGGCTGCGCCGGCACTGCCCGCTGGAGCCGGTCGACCAGGCCTGGCTGGAGCAGGCCTGCGAACGGCTGACGCTGTCGTTGCGGGCAGCGCACCGGCTGCTGAAGGTAGCCCGCACCCTGGCGGACCTGGAGGGGGCGCAATCCATCGCCAGGTCGCACCTGGCGGAGGCGCTGCAGTACCGGCCCAGCGCCTGATCTTTTACGGCGGTTTCCGCGTGGCTGAGCCCCTTCGACAGATCCACTCAATCGGTCTCATAGCGGAAATATATTTTGTGCGCTAAATAATTGCGCGCATCATTAATCTCAAGCAGAAAGCAGTCGCCAACCCCACTCAGCAGAACCCGGAGAACGATCATGACCCTTCGCAAAGCCTTCGCCGTCACCGTCACCACCCTGGCCCTCGGCACCAGCGTCAGCAGCTTCGCCAGCGAAGCCACCCCGTACCGCTACGGCATGGACCTGGACATCGCCAAGGTCGTCAGCGTCGATGCCCCCGTCAGCGCCCAAGGCCAAACCAGCACCGCCACCCTGACCTACCGCGACAGTAGCGGCCAGCTGCGCGCCGTGAGCTACGTGCAACCCACCGTCCTCGCCAACCAGAACTGAGCCGCGGCTCGCCCGCCAAAGGAGCTAGAACATGAAACTGTCCCACACCCTGACCGCCGGCCTGCTGGCCCTTGCCGTGAACAGCGCCTTCGCCGCTGGCAGCCCCGGCGTCGAGCACACCACCCAAGGCTTCCTCGACGCCCTGGCCGCTGGTGGCGGCAAGCCACTGGAGACCCTCGCACCCAAGGATGCCCGTGCGGTGCTGAGCGGTGCCCAGGCCGGGGTGAAGGTCGATGTGTCGGGGATCCGCGTCGAACGCCGGACCATCCAGGCCGACGGCCAGCCGCTGGAAATCCGCGTGGTGCGGCCCGAAGGGTCCAAGGGCGAGCTGCCAGTGTTCATGTTCTTCCACGGCGGCGGCTGGGTGCTGGGCGACTACCCCACCCACGAACGCCTGATCCGTGACCTGGTGGTGGGCTCCGGCGCTGCGGCGGTCTACGTCGACTACACGCCGTCACCGGAAGCGAAGTTCCCCACCGCGATCAACCAGGCCTACGCCGCCACCCGCTGGGTCGCCGAGCACGGCAAGGAGATCGGTGTTGACGGTAGCCGCCTGGCAGTAGCCGGCAACAGCGTCGGCGGCAACATGGCCGCGGTGGTGGCACTGAAGGCCAAGGAGGCCGGCACGCCGAAGCTGCGCTTCCAGGCCCTGCTGTGGCCGGTGACCGACGCCAACTTCAACAACGCGTCCTACAACCAGTTCGCCGAAGGCCATTTCCTGACCCGCAACATGATGCAGTGGTTCTGGAACAGCTACACCAACGATCCGCGCCAGCGCGACGACATCCACGCCTCGCCGCTGCGCGCCAGCCTCGAGCAGCTGAAAGGCCTGCCACCGGCCCTGGTGCAGACCGCCGAAATGGACGTGTTGCGTGACGAAGGCGAGGCTTACGCCCGCAAGCTGGACGCCGCCGGGGTACCGGTGACCGCCGTGCGCTACAACGGCATGATCCATGACTACGGCCTGCTCAACGTGCTGAGCGACGTGCCCAGTGTGCGCAGCGCCATGGACCAGGCGGCGCAGGCGCTGAAAGCCCATCTGCAGTAAGCGGTCGATCGCGGGGCAAGCCCGCTCCCACGCAAGGTAACAAACCTTCGTGGGAGCGGGTTTGCCCCGCGCTTGATTCAGCAAAGGTCCTGCTTTCAGAACGCTGCTTCCTGCAACACCGGGATTGTCCTGTATCCCTTGCCCCCCGAAAATGCCCGCCTCTTTCATCGATGGCATAAGCTGTTGCATCAAGCGCTGCCGCACGCAGTTCAAGGAGTCCGAGCAATGCCACACGAAGGCAGCCTTTTACAAACCGCCGTCATCTTCCTCCTCGCCGCCGTGGTCGCCGTGCCGCTGGCCAAGCGCCTGCAGCTGGGCGCCGTGCTCGGCTACCTGCTGGCCGGCGTGGCCATCGGCCCGCAGGCCCTGGGGCTGATCCGCGATACTGAGAGCGTCGCGCACATCTCCGAGCTGGGTGTTGTCCTGCTGCTGTTCATCATCGGCCTGGAGCTTTCACCACGACGCCTGTGGCTGATGCGCAAGTCGGTGTTCGGCGTGGGTGCCGCGCAGGTAGTCCTGACCGGCGCGGTACTCGGCGCAATCGCCCTGTTCGGCTTCAGCCAGACGCTGCCGGCGGCCATCGTGCTCGGCCTTGGTCTGGCCCTGTCATCCACCGCCCTGGGCCTGCAGAGCCTGGCCGAAAGCAAGCAGCTCAATGCACCCCACGGTCGGCTGGCCTTCGCCATCCTGCTGTTCCAGGACATCGCCGCCATCCCGTTGATCGCCCTGGTGCCGCTGCTGGCCGCCAGTGGCCCCGACACCAGCCACGGCGACAGCCTCGAACATGGCCTGAAGGTGTTCGCCAGCATCGCCATCGTCATCGTCGGCGGCCGCTACCTGCTGCGCCCGTTGTTCCGTATCGTCGCCCGCACCGGTTTGCCGGAAGTGTCCACCGCCACCGCGCTGCTGGTGGTGATCGGCACCGCCTGGTTGATGGAAGAGGCCGGCGTGTCCATGGCCCTGGGCGCCTTCCTCGCCGGCCTGCTGCTGGCCGACTCCGAATACCGCCATGAGCTGGAATCGCAGATCGAACCCTTCAAGGGCCTGCTGCTGGGCCTGTTCTTCATCAGCGTCGGCATGGGCGCCAACCTGCGCCTGCTGCTGGAAACGCCGCTGGTGCTGCTGGGCCTGACACTGTTGTTGATCGGCGTGAAGCTTGCGTTGCTGATCGGCGTCGGCCGCCTGGCCGGCGGCCTGAACAGCGCCAGCGCCCTGCGCCTGGGGATGGTGCTGGCCGCCGGCGGCGAGTTCGCCTTCGTGGTGTTCAAGCTGGGCAAGGACCAGGGCCTGTTCGACACCCAGACCTACGACCTGCTGCTGATGACCATCACCCTGTCGATGGCCCTTACGCCACTGCTGATGCTCGGCTGCGCCCGCGCCCTCAAGCGTCCGCAACCCTCCCGGGAAGTGCCCGAGCACTACAAGCAGATCGACGCCGGCACGCCACGGGTGGTGATCGCCGGCATGGGCCGCATGGGCCAGATCGTCGCGCGCATCCTGCGGGCGCAGAAGATCCCGTTCATAGCCCTGGAGACCTCGGTGGACGCCATCGAGATGACCCGCATGTTCGAACAGGTGCCGGTGTTCTATGGCGACCCACTGCGCCCCGAAGTGCTGCACGCGGCCAAGGTCGGTGAGGCCGAGTATTTCATCATCACCATCGACGATCCCGAAGTGGCCATTCACACTGCGGAGCGGGCCAAGCGCCTGTACCCGCACCTGAAGGTGATCGCCCGGGCACGTAACCGTCAGCATGTGCACAAGCTGATGGACGTGGGTGCCGACCCGATCCGCGAGACGTTCTATTCCAGCCTGGAGATGAGCCGCCGCGCGCTGGTCGGGCTGGGGCTCACCGAAGCACAGGCGACAGACCGCATCGCCCGGTTCACCGAGCATGACGAGCAGGTGCTGGAGGCCCAGGGGCAGGTCCGCGACGACCGGGCCAAAGTGATGCAGACGGCCAAGGAGGCGCGGGTGGAGCTGGAGCGGTTGTTTGCATCGGATGAGGATTGAGGGCCAGACGCAGGAAATACCCTACGAAACCTGTCGATGGCCCTCTGATTGTTCGAGCACACCCTGCTCCCTAGGCTGATCAGGTCGCCGCCATTACAGCGAACCTGATCGCTGCCAGGGATTTCCTTGAGCCCCTACTCTGCGTCCCCGAAGATTATCGAGAAGAAAGGTCAGAGCACTTGGCTGGACCTGCAATTGCCCGATCTCAGGACCCTTGATCGGGCATGGCGTGCGCCTACCGTCGAAGAACTCATTGCAGCTGACAATCATCACGTCGCAGTGGATTTGGTCGCGTATCACCTGGGCCTGAATACATCGTCCATGGATTCGCGGGGCATCGACACCCCTCTTGGGGTGGTCCAGATCCGCCACAACTTCATCGCCCACATCGTCGAGAAGCGCCAGGATGCCAGAGAACGCTTTGCCAGAGTGGCGCTGGATACGCTAACCGGACCATTCGAGGTATGGCGGGTCGCATACAGCAACGACACCCATAGGTTGGCGTTCATCGGCGCCTATGAATCCAAGCGGCAGATGTTGGTGATCGTTACGCTGGAGCAGGGCAAGCTGTTGTGGAATTTCATGCAATGCGATGCGAAAGCACTGAACAAGCACCGTCACGGCGAGCTGCTGTATCAGCGCTATGAGTTTCTGCCAGGCAAAGAAAAGGGCCACTGCGAACAGTGGCCCTGAAGCGATGCTTGATATTCATATACACACCCTCAAGCCGGGGTGTGGAGGTCTCACCCTACGCTGATGATTCAGCCATCGACGGGGTTCCTACGCCAGCTATTGCCGCTGAATGGCAACTGGTTTCGCGCTCATCTGAAACGCTAACAACAGCCGCCAGGCAAGTCAACGGAAGCGGACAAATGGAATGTAGCCAGAAGTGGCCGGCCAATAGCGCCAAGACGGGGGGCGCCAGCAATTTCCCACAAGCTTTGAAGAATCTTCTCGCTAGGCAGCCTACAAACCGGGAAATACCCTACGAAGTCTGTCGATTCCCGTCTGATTGTCCGGGGAAATCATGCCCTCTAGGATCTCCCGGTCGCGGTCTGTTCAGCGATCGGACGTGGAAATCCGGTTAGGGTTATTGCCTTCAATGGCAGTTGTGCGCGGGAGGCCGCCTGGCCTGCCGGGTTGACCTCTAACCGGTTTCCACCCCGCGTACGACTGCCACCCTCTGCGTGGAAACGGACGGTTGCGGTTCAACCCTTAGAGGATCACTGCAATGAAAAAAATAGTCCCCGACCCACCCCTTCCCGACACCCGTCACCACGCCTTCGGCAAATGCGACGCCGGCCACCCACCGCTGTTTGCGGTCAACCCCAATATCAACGCCCACGACGCCTTGGTGCATGTCGCCGAGTACCTGCGCAGCGCCTACAACGTTGGCTACAAGGCGCTGGACCATATGGATGAAACCGGCAGGAGCCTGCTGTGGGCCAGCCTGCATGGGATCGAGATGGCCGAGGGCCTGACCGAGGCGATGCTGGAGGGTATCGAGTCGCCCTGAGCGACATTGCCTTCAAGGGCGTTGGATGAAGGCCATCACCGCCCGGTAGACTGCGCCCCACTACCCCGACGCGCTGTGGAGATCGCCCCTTGGAAGACCTCAACTCCCTCTACTACTTCACCCAGGTGGTCGAGCACGGTGGCTTTGCCCCGGCCGGGCGGGCGCTGGACATGCCCAAATCCAAGCTCAGCCGGCGCATTGCCGACCTCGAGGAGCGCCTCGGCGTGCGCCTGCTGCACCGCACCAGCCGGCATTGCTCGCTGACCGAGATCGGCCAGGCCTACTACAACCGTTGCCTGGCCATGCGCGTCGAGGCCGAGGGCGCCGCCGAGATCATCGAGCGCAACCGCAGCGAGCCGCGTGGGCTGGTGCGCATCAGCTGTCCGACCACCCTGCTCAACTCCTGGGTCGGGCCGATGCTCACCCGCTACATGCTCAAATACCCGCAGGTAGAGCTGTTCATCGAGAGCACCAACCGCCGCGTCGACCTGCTGCACGAGGGCTTCGACGTGGCGCTGCGGGTGCGCTTCCCGCCGCTGGAGAACACCGACATGGTGATGAAGGTGCTGAGCAACAGCACCCAGTGCCTGGTCGGGCATCCGTCGTTTCTCGAACAGCTTGCCGAAGGCTTCGACCCGCAGCAGCTCAGTGAGCTGCCCAGCGTCCATTGGGGCAGCGCCCAGCGTGAGTACCAGTGGGAGCTGTTCCAGGGCGAGGACATGAGCCGCAGCCTGGTGATCCCGCACACGCCGCGGATGGTCACCGATGATCTGTTTGCCTTGCGACACTTCGTGGTGGCGGGCGTGGGGATCGCGCACCTGCCCAGGGTGGCGGTGCGCGAGGACCTGGCGGCGGGACGCCTGGTGGAGATGCTGCCGGACTGGCATCCGCGATGCGGCATCGTACATGCGATCTTCCCGTCGCGGCGCGGACTGCTGCCGTCGGTGCGGTCGTTGATCGATCATCTGGCGGAGGAATTCGCCTTCAGCGACATGGCGTAGCGTCCCATCGCGTGGCACATCGGGACGCCACACCGCCGCTCCCACGTCCTGCGCAGGAGCGGGCCACCCTCAGAACGCGAAGCAGGAACAGCCCAGCGCCCCCCAGAAGCCCTGGTAATCGCTCACCGGCACACTGGAATGCCGCGCCTTCTCATGGCTGTGGGCATGCACCCCACACGGCCCGACGCACTGGTGCAGCGCCGCCGCCATCGGTGCCCCGGCGCGCCAGTGCCCCGGCACCTTGGCCACCGGCGACCACTCCGGCAACACCGGCACCTGCGCCGGGCCGAACTTGTCGAACTCGGCAGCGCCGTACACCACCTTGCCATCGACAACGGTCAACACCGACTCGATGCCCTTGATCGCTTCTTCATCGATGCTGAAGAAGTCCAGCGACAGCGCCGCCAGGTCCGCCAGCTGACCGACCTTGATCTGCCCCTTCTTGCCCTGCTCGCTGGAGAACCAGGCGCTGCCGTGGGTGAATAGCTGCAGTGCGGTCTCGCGGCTGAGGCCTTCCGGATACAGTTCCAGCCCGCCGACGGTCTTGCCGCTGACCATCCAGTACAGCGACGTCCACGGGTTGTAGCTGGACACCCGGGTCGCGTCGGTACCGGCCCCTACCGGCACGCCCATGTCGAGCATGCGCTTGATCGGCGGGGTGTGCTCGGCGGCCTTGGCGCCGTAGCGATCGACGAAATACTCACCCTGGAAGGCCATGCGGTCCTGGATGGCGATACCGCCGCCCAGCGCCCGCACCCGCTCGATGTTCTGCGGGGTGATGGTCTCGGCATGGTCGAAGAACCATGGCAGGCCATTGAACGGAATGTCGCGGTTGACCTTCTCGAACACGTCGAGCATGCGCGAGATCGACTCGTCGTAGGTGGCGTGCAGGCGGAACGGCCAGCGCTGCTCGACCAGGTGGCGCACCACCGGCTCCAGCTCCTGCTCCATGGTCTGCGGCAGGTCCGGGCGCGGTTCGAGGAAGTCCTCGAAGTCGGCGGCGGAGAACACCAGCATCTCGCCGGCACCGTTGTGGCGGAAGAAGTCATTGCCGTCGCCCGGCTTGACCTTCTGCGTCCAGTTCTTGAAGTCGGTGAGTTCTTCCTTGGGCTTCTGGGTGAACAGGTTGTAGGCAATGCGCACGGTCAGCTGGTCTTTGTCGGCCAGTTCCTGGATCACCTGGTAGTCGTCCGGGTAGTTCTGGTAGCCGCCGCCGGCATCGATGGCGCTGGTCAGGCCGAGGCGGTTGAGCTCGCGCATGAACTGGCGGGTGGAGTTGACCTGGTACTCCAGCGGCAGCTTCGGTCCCTTGGCCAGGGTGGCGTAGAGGATCGTGGCATTGGGCCGGGCGATGAGCATGCCGGTGGGGTTGCCGAACTTGTCACGCTGAATCTCGCCACCCGGCGGGTTTGGCGTGTCCTTGGTGTAGCCCACGGCCTTGAGCGCAGCGCGGTTGAGCAAGGCGCGATCGTACAGGTGCAGCAGGAATACCGGGGTGTCCGGCGCGGCCTGGTTGATCTCTTGCAAGGTGGGCATGCGCTTTTCGGCGAACTGGAATTCGTTCCAGCCGCCGACCACGCGCACCCACTGCGGGCTCGGCGTGCGCTCGGCCTGGTCCTTGAGCATGCGCAGGGCGTCGGCCAGCGATGGCACGCCTTCCCAGCGCAGTTCGAGGTTGTAGTTCAGGCCGCCGCGGATCAGGTGCAGGTGCGAGTCGTTCAGGCCTGGGATGACCGTGCGCTGTTTGAGGTCGATGATTTGCGTGGCGGCGCCTTTGTGGGCCATGGCTTCGGCGTCGCTGCCCACGGCGAGGAACTTGCCGTCCTTGATGGCGACGGCGCTGGCGGTGGGCTTCTCGCGGTCAACGGTGTGCAACTTGCCATTGAACAAGATGAGGTCGGCGGACATGGGATCTCCTGAAAGGGCGGCATGGGCGGAATCGGTGAACGGCAATGCGCTCCACAGCGCGCCGGCGGCACCGAGTACAGTGCTGGTGGCGAGGAACTTGCGGCGACTCTGGTCGGTAGGGTCCTGGCTCATGGTGCTTTCCGTCCGGGTGGGTGATCGGCAGGCGGTTGAAGGCTAGCAATGGATCACGGCGGGCGCTCAGCGACGCAACCAGCTGGCACAGCGGCGCGTCACCCAGGGCATGATGTAGAACACCACGGGCAGGATGACGAACAGGTTGGTGATCAAGTTGCCGGTGATCTGGCCACCCAACAGCGGATAGCGGGCAAACAGCGGCGCCAGTAATTGCGGAATGACCAGGGTCATCGGGCAGATCACCAGGTAGGTCAGCAAAGCCTGCTTCCAGCGCGGCGGTTGCGCGGCGCCGACGCTGGGCGGGGTGAACCAGAACTCCGGGTCATCGTGCACCTGGGTCTGATCGCCGTCTTCCAACAATGGCAGCACTTCACTGATCAACGCCTGGCGCTCGGCAGAGTTGACCCAGGCCTGCAGCAGGCCGGCGTCGGCGAAGCGCACCACGGTGGTGAAGTGGCGGCCGCCGTCGTCCGGTCGGATGACATTGACGTCCAGATGACCGGGCTGTTGGCGAGCGGTGGTCACGGCGCGCTTGAGCCAGGTTTCATAGTGCGCCAGCGCCTGGGCACGGACCTTGTGCTGGATCACAAGCGTGACGACGCTGCGGTTGCCTTCGGTTGCGGTGTTCATCGCTGACATTCCCTGGAGGTGAGCTGGCCTGTAACCACTGTGCAACGGCAGACGAGCGCTGGATTGGATGAGTGTGCTGCCTTGCCTGGCACCTCGCGGGTGCCAGGCTGTCGGCGGCTTACTTGCCGGCGGTCAGGGCGTTGTAGCTGGTGATCAGGTTGCGGTAATCAGGGATGTGGTTGGAGAACAGCGCCGCCAGCCCTTCGACATCGTTGCGCCAGTCGCGGTGCAGCTCACAGGCCACGCCGAACCAGGTCATCAGCTGGGCACCGGCCTGGCTCATGCGGTCGTGGGCGGCGTCGCGGGTCATTTCGTTGAAGGTGCCGGAGGCGTCGGTGACCACGAACACATCGAACTCTTCTTCAAGGGCCGCCAGGGCCGGGAAGGCCACGCAGACTTCGGTCACCACGCCGGCGATGATCAGTTGCTTCTTGCCGGTGGCCTTCACCGCCTTGACGAAATCTTCGTTGTCCCAGGCGTTGATCTGGCCGGGGCGGGCGATGTATGGGGCTTCCGGGAACAGCTCCTTGAGCTCCGGCACCAGCGGGCCGTTGGGGCCTTGCTCGAAGCTGGTGGTGAGGATGGTCGGCAGATTGAAGTACTTGGCCAGGTCGGCCAGGGCCAGCACGTTGTTCTTGAAGCGGTCCGGCTCGATGTCGCGGACCAGGGACAGCAGGCCGGCCTGGTGGTCGACCAGCAGTACGGCGGCGTCGTCTTTGTTCAGGCGGTTGTATTTGAAGTTGTTCATTGCCGGTGCTCCTTGGGTTTCGATCTTCAGTGGGTTGGGTGTTTCGCGTTGATGGGAGAAGATTAAAACCAGGACCTTTGTAGCGGTAGATAGCGAAATTTGGCTTTAGCGTTCTGTTTTATGAACGATGCAGCGGCATTGGCTGCACCGGCCTCATCGCCGGCAAGTCGCAGCGGCGAACCGCGGCTCCCACAGGGACGGCGTTGCCCCCATTGCCTGGCACCTCAAGCTGCTCTATTACTACGGACAGCCCTCCCCCGCACCGAGACCACCATGCTGGCGTTCATCCAGTCGTACCCGCTGTTGCTCGGCACCTTGCTGATCTTCCTCGACGTGTTGCTCTGGCAGTTGATCCCGCTGCAGCACAGGGTCTGGCGCATCGCCACACGGCTGGTGATCTTCCTGTTGTTCAGCGCGGTGTTGCTGACGGCCGGCATGAGCCCGCTGCAACCGCCACCCTGGGCCGACGACGTGTCACGCAACCTGATGGCCACGGTGCTGGCGATCGGCTGGTGGCTGTTCGGCGCGCGCACGGTGACCGTGGTGTTCGGCCAGTTGCTGGTGGCCCGCGGCAGCCACGGCGGGCGCCTGCTGCAGGATGTGCTCGGGGCGTTGATCTTCCTCGCCGCAGTGGTGGCTGCGGCGGCCTATGTGATGCAACTGCCGGTCAAGGGGCTGCTGGCCACCTCAGGGGTCATGGCCATCGTCATCGGCCTTGCGTTGCAGAGCACGCTGGCCGACGTGTTCTCGGGCATCGTGCTGAACACCACGCGGCCCTACCAGATCGGCGACTCGATCTCGATCGACGGTACCGAGGGCAAGGTGGTTGATATCGACTGGCGGGCCACCCGCCTGATCACAGGCAACAGCAGCCTGGCGGTGATCCCCAACTCGGTGGCAGCCAAGGCCAAGATCCTCAACTTCAGCCGCCCGGCCGAAGTGCACGGGGTGTCGATCAGCGTCGTGGTGCCGGCCAAGGTGCGCCCGCAACGGGTGTTCGATGCACTGGAGAAGAGCCTGCAAGGCACCAGCATCCTGCTGGACAAGCCGGCGCCCAAGGTCACGGTGAAGGCTTCGACACTTGAGTCAGTGGAGTACGAAGCCAGCGGCTTCATCGCCGAGATGTCGCGCAAGACCGAAGTGCGCAACCAGTTGTTCGACCTGGCCCACCGCCACCTTGAAGCCAGCGGCGTGACCTGGAACTCCGAGCAGGGCGCCCCGGTGCGCAGCCGCCAGCGCGAGCTGCTGGACGAGGTGCGGGTGTTCCGCTCGCTGAGCAACGAAGAGCGCGACGCCCTGAGCCAGCGCATGACCACGGTGGAATACCTCGCTGACCAGGTGATCCTCGACATCGGCGAGCGCTCGGAACATGTGCTGCTGATCAGCCGCGGCGTGGTGCTGGCGTCGGTGCGCGACGGCGAGCGGCTTATCGAAGGTGGCCGCATGGGGCCTGGCGAGGTGCTGGGGCTCGAGGGCCTGGTGGATGACGAGGCCTCGCCTGTCGAGTTTCGCGCCCTCAGTGGCTGCATGCTGTATCGCATCGACAAGGAACAGGTGCGCGGTTGCCTGGCCGAGAGCGGCGATGTGAAGTCGGCACTGACCAAACTGCAGCGGTTCCGGCGGCAGAAGCGCGAGTCACTGTTGTTGCAGAAGCCGGCGGTGGTGAAGAAGGGTGGCTTCCTCAGCTGGTTGCACAAATGACCGAGCTTCGTCGCTCGCACGGGCCCTATCGCCGGCAAGCCGGCTCCCACAGGGTACGCGCAAAAGCCTGTGGGAGCTGCGGTTCGCCGCCGCGACTTGCCAGCGATGAGGCCGGCACAGGAACTACAGCACCACCCGCAGGCACTGCCCGGCGTGATACAGCGAGAACCCCGACTCGTAGAACGCCGTGCGCAACGATGGCGCGCTCACCGGCTTCATCGGCGAGAACGGAATCGGCAAGCTGTCCGGGTCGTCCTTGAGCAAGAACTCGGCGAATGCCCGGCCGATCACCGTGCCGGTGGTGTTGCCGCGACCGTTGTAGCCGGTCACCGCCACCAGCCCCGGTGCGGGTTCGAACAGGCGCATCAGGTGGTCCGGAGTGAAATCGATGCAGCCGGTCCAGTGCATCTCCCATTCGACCTTGCCCAACGCCGGGTAGTAGTGGCTCTGGATGCGGTCGGCCCAGCTGCGCACGAACCAGTCTGGCTTGTTGTCGACTCGGCCAAGGCTGCCGAGCAGCAACCGGCCCTGCTCGTCGCGGCGGATGCTGCTGAGCACGGTGCGGGTGTCCCACGAACCCTGCCCATGGGGCAGGACCTGGTCGGCGGCGGCGCCGTGCAACGGCTTGGAAGCGACCTGGTAGTAGTAGCCGCGGAAGAAGTGCTTCTGCAAATTGCTCCAGTCGCCTTCGGTGTAGGCGCCGGTAGAGATCACCACCTTGTCGGCGCGCACCGCGCCGCGCGCCGTTTTCACCCGCCAGGCATCGCCGTCGCGCTCCAGGCCTTCAACCGCGGACTGCTGGAACAGCTTGCCGCCCAGCCGGCTCACGGCAGCGGCGAGGCCCTGGGTATATCCCATGGGGTTGATGGTACCCGCGCGGCGGTCGAGCAGCGCGGCGGAAATCTTGTCGGTACCGCAGTATTCCTGGCATTGCGCGCCGGTCAGCAGCTCGACGTCGGCGCCGCGCCGGGTCCACTGCTGGTGGCGGGCTTCGAGGTCGGCGATGCCGGTGGCATTGTGTGCCATGTGCAGCGTGCCCTGATGCCGGGCCTGGCAGTCGATACCCAGGCGCTCGATCATGGCGAACACTTCGCCCGGCGCCTCGCCGAGCACCTTGTTCAGGCGGCTACCCTGCTTGTGCCCGAGGGTGGCCTCGACGTCGTCGGGGCGGATCCAGGTGCCGGCGTTGACCAAACCGACGTTGCGCCCGGAGCCGCCATGGCCGATTTTCCAGGCCTCCAGCAGGATCACCGTCTTGCCCTGCTCCAGCAGATGGATAGCCGCCGACAGGCCGGTGATGCCGCCGCCGATCACGCAGACATCGGCCTTGAGCTCACCGGCCAGGGCCTGGGCGGCAACGGTCGGCTGGGTGAGGTGTTCCCACAAGCATTCTTGACGCAGTTCGGACATGACCGGCTCCAGCAGATTTTATTCTTGTTGCGGCCCATCGCCGGCAAGCCGGCTCCCACAGAGATCGACGCGGTCGCTGTGGGAGCCGGCTTGCCGGCGAAACGGGGGCAAAGCCCCCGCGACGATCATCAGTCGAACACGATCCCTTGCGCCAGTGGCAATTCGCGAGAGTAGTTCACGGTGTTGGTCTGGCGACGCATGTAGCCTTTCCAGGCATCCGAACCAGACTCACGGCCACCGCCGGTTTCCTTCTCGCCACCGAACGCCCCGCCGATCTCCGCGCCGCTGGTGCCGATGTTGACGTTGGCGATGCCGCAGTCGCTGCCCGAGGCGCTCTGGAAACGTTCAGCCTCGCGCAGGTCGGTGGTGAAGATGCATGACGACAGGCCTTGCGGCACTTCGTTGTTCAGGCGCAGGGCCTCGTCGAAGTCGTCGTAGGCCAGCACGTAGAGAATCGGCGCGAAGGTCTCGTGGCGCACTACCTCGCTCTGGGCCGGCATCTCGGCAATGGCCGGCGACACGTAGTAGGCGTTCGGGTACTGCTCGGCGAGCTGGCGTTCGCCACCGAATACCTGCCCGCCTTCGTCGCGGGCCTTGGCCAGCGCACCCTGCATGGCATCGAACGACTGCTTGTCGATCAGCGGGCCGACCAGGTTGTCCTTGCGAGGGTCACCGATGCGCACCTTGCCGTAGGCGGCTTTGACACGGGCGACCACGTCGTCCTTGATCGAGCGGTGCACGATCAGGCGGCGCAGGGTGGTGCAGCGCTGGCCGGCGGTGCCGACGGCAGAGAACAGGATGCCGCGCACGGCCAGGTCGAGGTCGGCGCTCGGGGCCAGGATCATGGCGTTGTTGCCACCCAGCTCGAGGATGCTGCGGCCGAAACGCGCCGCTACACGCGGGCCCACTTCGCGGCCCATGCGGGTGCTGCCGGTGGCACTGACCAACGCCACGCGTGAATCGTCGACCAGGGCTTCGCCGGCGTCGCGACCACCAATCACCAGTTGCGCCACACCTGCCGGGGCGTCGCCGAAGGCTTTCAGGGCTTTGTCGAACAGCGCCTGGCACGCCAACGCAGTGAGTGGGGTCTTCTCGGACGGCTTCCACACCACGGCGTTACCCGCCACCAGCGCCAGCGCGGTGTTCCACGCCCACACCGCGACCGGGAAGTTGAAGGCGCTGATCACCCCGACCACACCCAGCGGGTGCCAGGTTTCACGCATATGGTGGCCCGGGCGCTCGGAGGCGATGGTCAGGCCGTACAGCTGGCGCGACAGGCCGACGGCGAAGTCGCAGATATCGATCATTTCCTGCACTTCACCCAGGCCTTCCTGGGTGATCTTGCCTGCTTCGATGGACACCAGCTCGCCGAGGTCGGCCTTGTGCTCGCGCAGCACTTCGCCGAACAGGCGCACCAGCTCGCCACGACGAGGGGCCGGCACGCTGCGCCAGGCTTCGAAGGCCTGTTGCGCCTGGTCGATGCGGGCAACCGTGTCGGCCTTGCCGAGCAGCTTCACCGAGGCGATCTGGCTGCCGTCGATGGGGGTATGGACAGGGTAATCGCCCTGGGTGTGAGCCGCAGCGGCAACGCCAAGGCGCTCGAGCAATCCAGCAACCATCGTGCTTCTCCTTACATCGGGTGAAGGGGTTGAAAATATCGTGGGTCAGTATTAATCCGATTACTCGGGTGCAACAAACGACCTTTATTCCGCATATCATTCCACCAGGTAATGATTTCAGCCGCCGAGACCGCTTATGTCCAAACGCCTGGTACCGTCCATGACCGCCCTGCAGTGCTTCGAGGCCGCAGCCCGTCACCTGAGCTTCACCCGCGCCGCCGAGGAACTACACCTGACGCAGAGCGCGGTAAGCAAGCAAGTGGCGCAGCTCGAGGAAATGCTGCGCCATCACCTGTTCCTGCGCATCCGCCGCCGCCTGCAACTGACGCCGGCCGGCAGCCTGTACCTGGCCGAAGTGAACAAGATCCTCACCCAGGTGGACATGTCCAGCCGCTATGTCCTGAGCTACGGCTCGCAGACCGAAGTGTTGAAGGTAGCCACTCAACCGAGTTTCGGCGTGCGCTGGCTGATCCCGCACCTCAAGGGCTTCGGCAAGCGCCACCCGAACCTGCACCTGGACATCCGCAACGAGATGGAACCGTTCGCCCTGCTGCAGGGCTCGGCCGACGTGGTGTTCTTCTATGGTCAAGGCACCTGGCCCGGGGCGACCTGTATCGAGCTGTTCGGCGAAGAAGTGGTGCCGGTGTGCGCGCCGGAGTTGTTGCAAGGGCGCACGCTGCCTGACGCCGGCGCGGTGGCGGAGCTGGTGCTGCTGCAGAGCACCTCGCGACCGCAGGCGTGGCACGAATGGTTCCTGGAGCAGGGGCTACATACCGACAACAGCTACCATGGGCCGCGCTTCGACACCTTCTACATGGCCTTGAGCGCGGCGCAGGCCGGATGCGGGGTGGCGTTGGTGCCCAGTTACCTGGTGGCCAAAGAGCTGGCTGAGGGCAGCCTGGTGCTGGCCTGGGACCATGCGATGAAAAGCAATGGCGCGCATTACCTGGCGTATGCCGAACATGCGGCGGAGGTGCCGAAGGTGCGGGCGTTGGTGGAGTGGGTTGCCGAGCAGATCCAGCGGCGCCACCACTGACGCCGTCGTGAGAGCAGGCTTGCGCCGCGATAGGGGCGTCAAGATCGATAAGAAAAGGAATGAAACCCGCACTTTTTTTCGCTTGTACGGCATCTCCATTCCCAGCTTTCATGTAAGTGTCCTCCACTCACCCAGGAAGCTTGCGATGCCCGCCCATGATTTCGTCAGCCCCGACAGCATCCGTGCGCAGTTCTCTGCCGCCATGTCGCTCATGTACAAGCAGGAAGTTCCCCTGTACGGCACGCTGCTTGAACTGGTGAGCGAAACCAACCGGCAGGTCATGGCTGCGCAACCCAAGGTGGCCGAGGCCTTACGCTGGACCGGCGAGATCGAACGTCTCGACCAGGAGCGCCATGGCGCCATCCGCGTGGGCACCGCCGAGGAGCTCGCCACCATCGCCCGCCTGTTCGCGGTCATGGGCATGGCACCGGTCGGCTATTACGACCTGAGCTCGGCCGGCGTACCGGTGCACTCCACTGCGTTCCGTGCCGTGCACGAACAGTCGCTGCATGTCAGCCCGTTCCGCGTGTTCACTTCGCTGCTGCGCCTGGAACTGATCGACAACCCGCAACTGCGCACACTGGCCCAGGGCATTCTCGACAAGCGGCAGATCTTCACCGCCCGTGTGCTGGAACTGATCGCCCAATGCGAACGCGATGGTGGCCTGAACGCGAGCGATGCCGAGACCTTCGTCCAGGAAGCGCTGCACACCTTCCGCTGGCACCAGGACGCCACCGTTACCGCCGACCAGTACCAGCAACTGCACGACCAGCACCGCCTGATCGCTGACGTGGTGGCGTTCAAAGGCCCCCATATCAACCACCTGACCCCGCGCACCCTGGACATCGACGCCATCCAGCTCGGCATGCCAGCCAAGGGCATTCCACCCAAGGCCGTGGTCGAAGGGCCACCCACCCGCCGCCAGCCGATCCTGCTACGCCAGACCAGCTTCAAGGCGCTACAGGAAAAGGTCGCTTTCAGCGATGCCCAGGGCAGTCACACGGCGCGCTTCGGCGAGATCGAACAACGCGGCGCAGCGCTGACGCCCAAGGGGCGCCAGCTGTACGACCGCCTGCTGGACGCGACCCGCGCGGCCCTGGGAGGCGTGTCCGCCGAGGCCAACGCAGAACGCTACATGAGCCTGCTCGCCGAGCATTTCGCCGAATTTCCGGACGACCTGGGGCAGATGCGCGAACAAGGGCTGGCCTACTTCCGCTATTTCGCCACCGACAAGGGACTGGCGGCACGCGGGCAGCCCGGCCGCCCCACTACCTTGCAAGGGCTGATCGACGCCGGGCATGTGCATTACGAGGCGCTGGTGTACGAGGACTTCCTGCCGGTGAGTGCGGCGGGGATCTTCCAGTCCAACCTGGGAGACGAGGGGCAGGCCGACTATGGCAGCAACGCCAACCGCGAAGCCTTCGAGCAGGCGCTGGGGCTGAAGGTGCAGGATGAGCTGGCGCTGTATGCGCAGAGCGAGCGGCGCTCGTTGCAGGCGTGTGCGCAGGCGTTGGGTCTGAGCGCGATGTAGGGCTTCGCAAAGCCGGGGCCGCATTGCGGCCCCAATGCCCTACCGATGAGTCCGGAACCGATCCACTTCCTGGCGCAACTGCCCCGCCAGTCCTTCCAGCTCGCGGGCCGTCATGGCCAGTTCATTGGCCACATCGCGCTGTTCGCTGTTGGCCTGGGCGATGCTCTGCAGGTTGCGGCTGAGCACCGTCGCGGTGCTGCTCTGCTCCTGGGTCGCGGTGCTGATCACGGCGAACTGCTCGCCCGCCACCCGGCTCTGCTCATCGATGCGCGCCAGGGCTTCGGCCACCTTGTCGTTGCGCGCCAGGCCTTCCTGCATCAGCTGGTTGCCCTGCTCCAGCGTGCTGATGGCATGGCCGGTCTGCTGCTGGATGCTGGCGATCATGCCCGAGATCTCGTCGGTGGCCTGGCGGGTGCGCGCGGCCAGGCCGCGGACCTCATCGGCGACCACGGCGAAACCACGGCCCTGCTCGCCAGCCCGAGCCGCTTCGATGGCGGCATTGAGCGCCAGCAGGTTGGTCTGCTCGGCAATCGAGGTGATCACGCCGACAATGCCGCCGATCTCCTGCGAGCGAGCGCCCAAGGTGTCCATCACACTGGCAGTACCGCCCAATGCCTCGGCGATCTGCCGCAGGGAAACCGAGGCTTCGTCCATGGCGCTGCGACCGATACGGGTCTGCTGCGCGTTATCGCGGGCCATGCGCTCGGTCCCGGCCATGTTGTCGGCAATGTTCATCGAGGTGGCACTGAACTCCTCCACCGCACCGGCCATGCTGGTGATCTCGCCGGACTGCTGGTCCATGCCCTCGCAGGCCCCGGACGACAGGCCCGACAACGAGCGGGCACGGCCACTGACCTGGTCGGAGGCGGCACGGATATGCTCGACCATGGTCGCCAGGGCATCGCCCATCTGGTTGAAGCTGCGGGCGAGCTGGCCGATCTCGTCATGGCTGGTGACGCTCAGGCGGGCATTCAGGTCGCCAGCGCCGAGGGCTTCGGCCTGGCGCACCAGGTCGCCCAGCGGGCGCAGTTTGCGGCGCAGCAGCCAGAGGGTGGCGGCCACGGCCAGCAGCATCGCCAGTACGCTGCCGATGGCCAGGCGCAGGCCGACGCTCCAGGTCACTTCGCGGATCTCGCCCTCGGGCATGCTTGCCACCACGGTCCACGGCCCCTCGGCGAACGGCTCGGTGACGCTGAACAAAGGCTCGCCGGCACCGGCCCAGAACTGCCCTGCCCCCGGTTTGATCGCCTTGACCGCCTGGGCCGCCTGGGCCGCCTGGGCCGCCTGGGCCGCCGCCTCACCGTCGCGCACCTCGGCCGGCGGCACCAGCCACTTGCCCTGCTCGTCCAGCAACGCCAGCGAACCGGTCTGGCCGATGCGGAAGCGCTTGAGGTTGGCGAACTGGGCGTTCTGTGCGTCGGTGTAGTCGAAGCCGACGAACAGCACAGCGATCACCCGGCCACCGCTATCGCGCACCGGCACATAGCGGGTCATGTAGTTGCGCTCGAACAGCACGGCGCGGCCGACGTAGGTCTGCCCGGCTATCAGTTTCGGATAGGCCGGGTGCTGGCGGTCGAGCTGGGTGCCGATGGCGCGGCTACCGTCCTGCTTGGTCAGGCTGGTGCTGATGCGTACGAAGTCGTCACCGCTGCGCACGAACAGGGTCGCAACACCGGCCGTCATCTGCTGGAACTCGTCGACCTGGTGGAAATCGTTGTTCAACAGGTGGTCACCCAGGTACAGCGCAGGCGTCGCGGCACCTGCGACGTTGACCGTTTCCCCCGCGTGCAGCGCCAGTCCGCTGGCGAACCGCCGCTCGAACAGGCCGCTCAGGCGCTGGGTATTGTCCTTTAGCGAACCGTGGAAGGTATCGAGCTGATCGGCCAGCAGCCGCGCCTCGCTGGCCAGGTGCGCCTGGCGCGTGGTGAGGTTGGCGTCGTCCAGCGAACGCAGGGCGAACAGGGTGCTACCGGTGATCACCAGCGCCAGCACGATGGCGAGGGCAATCCCGAGCTGCGAGGCGATTCGGGCACGCGGTTGAGACATGGCAAGGCTCCTGGCAAGAGGCCGGGATCGTCCTGATCACGCTGACCGCCCGCTGCATATCGACGGGGAATCGCGTCCTCTTCCGGGACGCTGGTGCAAGTTGATCGGCGTCTGTAGGAAATACTTGAGTGCGGGACCGGGATATTCGCAAACGTTTTCTTGCCGTGGCCTCAGAGAGGTTGTCAGCCCTGTGCCGACAGGATTTGCACAGCCGGCAAATCCATCGCCGCCGCCTCCTCCTGCAAAAACACGCTGAGCCGGCGCAACCGCTCCCCGCCCGGCCGGGTCCGTGGCCACACCAGGTAGTAGTCCATGCCGCTGGCTACCGCAGTCGGCCAGGGCAGGCTCAACCGCCGCTGCGCCACATCCTCGGCCACCATCAGCAGGTCGCCCATGGAGATCCCGTAGCCCCGCGCGGCGGCGATCATGCCCAGCTCCAAGGTGTCGAACACCTGCCCGCCCTTGAGCGAGATCTTGTCGGTCAGGCCCATGCGCGCCAACCAAGCCCGCCAGTCGCGCTTGTCCGGCGTGGGATGCAGCAGCTCGATACCGGCCAGGCGCCGCTCGTCCCAAGGCGCATCATCGAGCAGGTCCGGCGCACCTACCGGAATCAGCAACTCGGAGAACAACCGGCGCACTTCCCAGTCCGCCGGGAAGCTGCCATCGCTGAGCAGCACTGCACAGTCGAACGGCTCCTGGTTGAAGTCGACATGGTCGACATCCATCCAGGCACTGGTGAGTTGCACCTCGTTGCCGGGCTGCAGATGGCGGAAGCGACTCAGGCGCGCCAGCAGCCAGCGCATGGTCAGGGTCGAAGGGGCCTTCATGCGCAGGATGTCATCTTCGCCGCGCAAGGTTTCGCAAGCCCGCTCCAGGGAAGCAAAACCATCACGCACACCAGGCAGCAGCATGCGCGCGGCTTCGGTCAGCTGCAAGCTGCGGCCATTGCGCACGAACAGGCGACAGGCGAAATGCTCCTCCAGGGTGCGGATATGCCGGCTCACCGCGCTCTGGGTAATCGCCAGCTCTTCCCCGGCACGGGTGAACGAGCTCAGCCGAGCAGCGGCTTCAAATGCGCGCAACGCATAAAGCGGAGGCAGTTGGCGAATCATGGCGCACCTGTCATACGGGAGCTGGATCGGTGCCAATGATCATACAGGCATGAGTCAGACTCATGACACCGATCGCATTTATCCTTTTGTGCAAAGCTGACCGAAGCCTCAGAATCGACGGCTCGCTTCCAGAATCATCAAGAAGGACCGCCCCCATGCACGTCGCGCCCACCACCGAACTCAAGGCTTTGCTGCGCCTGGCCGGGCCGCTGATCGCCTCGCAGTTGGCGCACATGCTGATGGTGCTCACCGACACCCTGATGATGGCCCGCATCAGCCCGCAGGCCCTGGCCGGCGGTGGCCTGGGCGCGGCGAGCTACTCGTTCGTGTCGATCTTCTGCCTGGGCGTGATTGCCGCGGTCGGCACGCTGGTGGCCATCCGCAAGGGCGCCAACGACATCGAGGGCGTCACCCGCCTGGCGCAGAGCGGCCTGTGGCTGGCCTGGGGCCTGGCGCTGGTCTCGGCACTGGTGATGTGGAACCTCAAGCCGGTGCTGCTGTTGTTCGGCCAGAAGCCGGAGAACGTCGACTCGGCGATGCAGTTGCTGACCCTGCTGCCGCTTGCCCTCCCCGGCTACATGACTTTCATGGCCCTGCGCGGTTTTACCAGTGCCCTGGGCCACTCGACCCCGGTGATGGTCATCAGCCTGGTGGGCACGGTGTTCAACTACCTGTTCAACCACGCCCTGATCGAGGGCATGTTCGGCCTGCCCAAGCTGGGGCTGATGGGTATCGGCCTGGTCACTGCGGTGGTGACCCTGCTCATGGCCATCGCGCTCGCACTGTATATCCGCTGGCACAAGGCCTATGCCGCCTACCCGCTGCGCAAGGGCCTGCTGCGCCCTTCCCTGCCGGCACTGCGCGAGCTGTGGCGGCTGGGCCTGCCGATCGGCGGCACCTATATGGTCGAAGTTGGTCTGTTCGCCTTTGCCGCCCTGTGCATGGGCGTGCTCGGCAGCACGGAGCTGGCGGCGCACCAGATCGCCCTGCAGATCGTCTCCACCGCATTCATGGTGCCGACGGGCCTTTCGTATGCGGTGACCATGCGCGTCGGCCTTTATTACGGCGCCGGCAACTTGCTGGCGGCCCGTAGCGCCGGGCGCGTGGGCATTGGTTTTGGCGCATCGCTGATGTTCGCCTTCGCGGCACTGTTCTGGTTGCTGCCGGATGCCCTGGTCGGGCTGTTCATCGACCGCAACGACCCGGCCTTCGCCGCGATCTTCATGCTGGCCGTGCAATTGGTGATGGTGGCGGCGTGGTTCGAGCTGTTCGATGGCGTGCAGACCATTGCCATGGGCTCGATCCGCGGCCTGAAGGACGCCAAGACCACCTTCCTGATCGGCCTGGTGTGCTACTGGCTTGTGGGTGCGCCAAGTGCCTGGCTGTTCGCCTTCACCTTCGGTGGCGGTGCACAGGGTATCTGGTGGGGGCTGGCCCTGGGTCTGGCCTGCGCAGCGGTGGCGCTGACGTTCGGCTTCGAATGGCGGATGAAGCGGCTGCTGGGCAAGGCTGAGCGTGCACGGCGGGCAGCATTGTCGGTCTGAGCCCCCCGGAGCCGCTGCGCGCGCCATCGCCGCGCGGGCGGCGCTCGATTTCACAAGCGCCGCAACTGTATCGCTGAACACTTTGAAGTCAGCATCCATCTAAAACTGTACTACTGTACTGCTATATACCTCACTTCCTGCCGATCATTTCCCTGCCAACACCACATAACCGCACCAAAAAAGTGCGCACCAGTACAGTTCCCTCAATAACCGGTGCAACAGTCGCTTTCAACAGTTAACTGGCCCATCACAATACACCTGAACTGTACCTACTGTTCTGGACGAGAGAGGAGGAAGATGGGCACCAGTTAAATCACTCCCTAATGCCGCCACAAGCGGAAGGATGACACATCATGGAACGTACCCTCAGTTCCGACCTGGTTTTCGAAAACGCCCAAGCTTCCAACGCCGCCCTGCCGCTGCGCGTCCTGTCCACCCTGGTACTGTGGCAGCGCCGCATGGCCAGCCGCCGCCAACTGGCGCGCCTGGACTCCCGCCTGCTGGCCGACGCCGGTATCAGCGAGTCGCAGCGCTACGAAGAGCTGAGCAAGCCTTTCTGGCGCTAAGCGCCGGCCGCCGGCCCAGGCCGGCACCGTGAATTCTCAAGAACCCGCCGCAGGCAACTGCGGCGGGTTTTTTGTTTTAAGCCGCGCAGTAGAGCACTTGCACAGACAACCGCAACAGTTTTATAAAACTCAAATTCTATAGATACAGTTACGATTTGATCTGTTTTTCGCGCCCCGGCGTCAGAACCGCCGCGTGTTACGCTTGTCTTACGCGCCTGGCATATAAAGTACCGTGACGAGCCAAGCGAGCGTCCGATAACCAGAACCAACCTTGACCCTGTGCAGGAGTCCACCAACATGTCCCGTTATCACCTGATTGGCGCCGCCTTGCTGCTGTCCCTCACCGGTGCCGCCCACGCCACCAGCTTCGTCGTCACCACCGATGCCGTCGTCGGCGCCGTAGCCGCCTCGACCGATGCCACGTCCGATATCTCCTCCTCGTTCCGCGACGACAAGATCGTCAAGGCCGCCCGTGACGATGCCGCCAGCTTCGTCGGCAGCGATGGCGCCATCCGCGGCGCCAAGCTGGAAAGCGCATTCGTGCACATCCGCCAGCAGTTGCCGGCCCTGCAAGCCAGCGATGCGCAGCTGGCGCGCGCCATCCTCGCCATCTGACCCTGCCCTTGCCCCGGATTCACTGGCCCCGAGCCATGAATCCGGGGTAGCCTTCGCAGCCCGAGACAATCGCCACTTCAAAGCCCATGCGTTACCTATTGCTTTCCTTTGTCGCCCTGGCCTGCATGAACAGCGCCCAGGCGATGGATGCCACCACCCAGAACCTGGTCATCACGGGTTACGTCACCAGCCAGGTGACGGCCGCCCCCTTCGACCGCAAACGGATCGTCGCGGCCCGTGACGATGCAGCCGCGTTCGTCGCCAGCGACGGCCTGATCCGTGGCGCCCGCCTGGAGGCGGCGTTCGACGCCCTGCGCCACGGCAGCGCCCGGCACTCTGTCGGTGACCGTGAACTGGCCGAGGCGATTCTCGTCCAATAACTACACCCGCTCCCTTGTATTTCCGGAGATGCTCCATGCGTAAACCGCTGATCGCCGCCACCCTCGGCATGCTGCTGCTCGCCGACCTGGCCCAGGCACACACCCTGGTGGCCACCAGCAACATCATCGTCCGCGCCTTTGGCCGGTCGATCGACTTCACCTCCGACACCACCACCTCGATTCGCGACTCGAAAGTGGTGCGTGAAGCCCACGACGACGCCGCCAGCTTCGTCGCCAGCAATGGCGACATCCGCGGCGCGCAGCTCGAAGCCGCCTTCGACACCTTGCGCGCCCGTGTGCCCGAAGCCCGCGACGCCAGCGACCAGGTGCTGGCCGAAGCCATCCTCGCCCTGTGAAGCGCATGCGTGCCTGGCTGCTGGGCTGCGCCCTGACGCTGCTTGGCACGCCCGCCCTGGCCGATCTGCAGCTGGTGCTGCAGACCGACGGCCTCGACCCTTCGCAACGGCAGGCCAGCCAGGTGCTGCTCGACGAAGCCATGGCCAAGCTGCCACCGCGCTTCAAGCAGCAACTCGACCGGCAGATCCTGGTCAGCTGGACCACACGCATGCCCGAGGATGCCTATGGCCAGGCCTCGCCGGTCGCCAGCCTGGATCTAAACCGACGCCTGCTACCGGGTCTCGTGGATGGCAGCGCCGCCCGCGAGAAGACCAACCGCCCCCATGGCACCGTCCGCGAAGAACTGCTGGCCACCGTGCTCCACGAGCTGACCCACATCTATGACCGCGCCCGCCTATGGCCGGAGGCTGAGCGCCAGCTGATCAGCCGCTGCAAGCGCCAGCAGGGCGCGCTTGGCAAAGTCGGCCTGCCGCAGGACTGTCGCGGCCAGGCCGAACGCCGCTTCACCTTGAGCGACGACCCGCGCCTGCTGGACCTGGCCGGCTGGCCGCAGTACGTCGGCCGGCGCGGCGAGCGCGAGCAGCACAACGGCCAGCTGGTGCGCAGCCCGGACCCCTACGAGCTGAGCAGCCCGAAGGAATTCGTCGCGGTCAACATGGAGTACTTCCTCCTCGATCCCAGCTACGGCTGCCGCCGGCCGGCACTGAACCAGTACCTGCGCGACCACTTTGCCTGGGCGCCGCAACAAGATGTCTGCGCCAAGGGACTGCCGTTCCTCAACGCCGGCAACGACTTTGCCCGCCAACCCTTGGGCGAGATCGACCCGGAACGGGTCTATGAGGTCGACTACCTGCTGGCAGAAGCCAACCAAAACTGGGTCAGCCGCTGGGGCCACAGCATGCTGCGCCTGGTGATCTGCGCCCCGGGCCGCCCACGCGGGCCGGCCTGTCGCCTGGACCTCGACCAGAGCCTGGTGCTGTCATACCGCGCCTTCGTCAATGATGTGCAGCTGTCCAGTTGGGACGGCCTGGTCGGCGCCTACCCGTCGCGGCTGTTCGTGCTGCCGCTGGGGCAGGTGATCGACGAGTACACCAAGACCGAGCTGCGCAGCCTGGCCTCGGTGCCGCTCAAGCTCAGTCGCGCCGAGATCGAGAACCTTGTGCGCCAGGCCGCCGAGATGCACTGGAGCTACGACGGCAACTACTACTTCCTGTCCAACAACTGCGCGGTGGAGTCGCTCAAGCTGCTGCGCAGCGGCACCGGCAATCCACGCCTGAATGACCTGGACAGCATCATGCCCAACGGCCTGCTCGAGGTCATGAAGGGCAGGGGGCTGGCCAATACCAGCGTGCTCGACGATCCACGCGAAGCCCTGCGCCTGGGCTATCGCTTCGACTCTTACCGCGACCGCTACCAGGCGATGTTCGAGGTGTTGCGCAAGCAGCTGCCAATCAAACAGACGACGGTGGAAGACTGGTTGGCGCTGGACGCCGAGCAGCGCCGCCAGTGGTTCGACCGCGCCGACCTGCGCACCAGCGCGGCCTTGCTGCTGCTCGAACAGGCCGGGCTGCGGCGCCAGCTGCTGCTGGCCCAGGATGAGGTCAAGCAACGCTACCTGAACGGGCGGGCACTCAAGGACGGCAGTTTCGACAAGGCCAACGAGACCTTGCAGGCGATGCTGGCCAACAGCGGCTTCCTCAGCCGCCCGGCGGAGCTGCTCGGGGCAGGGGGCTACGGCCTGCCGCAGCCGGAAGAGCGCAAGCAACTGGAACAGGTGAGCAGCGAGCGCCAGGCGCAGCTGCTGCGCCTGAGCACCGACCTCGACCAGCAGGTCAGGGCGCTGCTGGGGCCCGAGCGGGGCCGGGAAATCAAGGCGGTCGAGGCCAATATCAAGCAGGTGGGCGAGCACCTGCGGGCGTTGCACAAGGCGGCCGGGGGGTTGCAGCTGCCCTAGTACATGGCAGGTCAGCCTCTATCGCCGGCAAGCCGGCTCCCACAGGGATCGCATAACCCTGTGGGAGCCGGCTTGCCGGCGATAGGGCCAGAAGAGGCAGCACAATGCCCTACAGGTTTTCCTCGTCTTCCTCCGGCAACCCCTGATCCACCCGCAACCATGGCAACCGGCTCCCCACCCAGATATGCCGATTGGCCGGCACCCGCTCCGGGTGATCCAGCGTCGCCACGGTCACATCGATCGAATCCGGGCTATGGGCCGTCACCAGCGCCACGTGCGCCCCGCAACTGCCACAGAAATAACGGCTACAGGTTTCCGGCGCCATGTAGCGCTGCGGTGAGCCCGCCAACCACTGGAAAGCCTCGAAGGGCAGGGTGACCCAGGTCACCAGAGTGCCCCCGCTGACCCGCCGGCAGATCGAACAATGGCAATGGGCGACATCGCCCAGGGCGCCCGACAAGCGATAACGCAGGGCACCGCAATGGCACCCGCCTTCCACGACATCCACCATCGAAATGACCTCCCGTCGCCTTGCACCGGGCGAAAGCTGGCTGAAAGCTTGCCCACATAGGATAGCGCCACCACCGGCAGCAGACCGGTCAGCCAGGGCACCCGGAAACTTCCGCGCCCGGCCCAATCAACAACAACAATGGTGATTCTGATGTTTTCCTGTGCCCGCCTTTTCGCAGTCCCCCTCCGCCTGCTCCTCGCGCAGCGCCTGACGCGCTGATCCGCCCGAATCGTCCTTCCTTTCGCCGCGCCACGCCTGGAGTACCGCCATGCTGACCTTCCTCGGCTTCGCCATGGTCATCACCTTCATGTACCTGATCATGACCAAGCGCCTGTCGGCCTTGATCGCGCTGATCCTGGTACCGATCCTGTTCGCCCTGTTCGGCGGCTTCTACAGCGACATCGGCCCGATGATGCTGCAGGGCATCAGCAAGCTCGCGCCCACTGGCGTGATGCTGATGTTCGCCATTCTCTACTTCGCTTTGATGATCGACTCCGGCCTGTTCGACCCAGCCGTGCGCAAGATCCTCAAGCTGGTCAAGGGCGACCCGCTGAAAGTTTCGGTCGGCACCGCGGTGCTGGCCCTGGTGGTGTCCCTGGACGGTGACGGCGCCACCACCTACATGATCTGCTGCGCCGCCATGCTGCCGATGTACAGCCGCCTGGGGATGAGCCCGCGGATCATGGCCGGCCTGATCATCCTCGCTGGCGGGGTGATGAACATGACCCCATGGGGCGGCCCTACCGCGCGCGCCGCCAGCGCCCTGCACGTGGACCCTTCTGACATCTTCGTGCCGATGATCCCGGCCATGGCCTTCGGTGTACTGGCGATCCTCGCCATCGCCTACTGGTACGGCCTGCGCGAACGTGCCCGCCTCGGTGAACTGCACCTGCCGACCGACGACATCGACCACAGCGAAATCAGCGTGTCGCAGTTCCCGGAAGCCCGCCGGCCCAAGCTGCTGTGGTTCAACGGCGCCCTGACCGCCGCGCTGATGGTCGCGCTGATCGCCGGCGTGCTGCCCCTGCCGGTGCTGTTCATGATCGCCTTCAGCATCGCCATGATCGTCAACTACCCGTGCCTGCAGCAGCAGAAGGACCGCATCGCCGCCCACGCCTCCAGCGTGCTGGCCGTGAGCGGGTTGATCTTCGCCGCTGGCATCTTCACCGGCATCCTGTCGGGGACCGGCATGGTCGATGCCATGTCCAAGAGCCTGCTGGCGGTGATCCCGGAAGCGTTCGGCCCCTACATGGCGGTGATCACCGCACTGGTCAGCATGCCGTTCACCTTCTTCATGTCCAACGACGCCTTCTACTACGGCGTGCTGCCGGTGCTGTCGGAGTTCGCCAGCCACTACGGCGTCACCCCGGTGGAAATGGCCCGCGCGTCGATCGTCGGGCAGCCGGTACACCTGCTCAGCCCACTGGTACCCTCCACCTACCTGCTGGTGGCCCTGGCCGGCATCGAGTTCGGCGACCACCAACGCTTCACCCTCAAGTGGGCAGTGCTGGTGTGCCTGTGCATAATGTTCGGCGCACTGGCACTGGGGACTTTCCCGCTGTTCAGCAGTCTGTAAGACAAGCGCCTCATCCAACCGCAAAGCGCCCGCCATCAGGGCGCTTTGCCTTTACCGCTCGAAGGAATACACATGGAATGGCTGACCAGCCCGGAAATCTGGGTTGCCTTTTTCACCCTCACCGCGCTTGAGATCGTGCTCGGGATCGACAACATCATCATGATCTCGATCCTGGTCAGCCGCATGCCCAAGCACATGCAACCGCGCACACGGATCTTCGGCCTGGCCCTGGCCATGGTCACGCGGATCATGCTGCTGCTGTCGATCACCTGGGTCATGCGCCTGACCGACGACCTCTTCCATGTGCTGGGCGAGGGTATCTCCGGGCGCGACCTGATCCTGTTCTTCGGCGGCCTGTTCCTCTTGTGGAAAAGCTCCCAGGAGATCTACCACGGCCTGGAAGGCGAGGACGAGAGCGCGGACGAGCCGAAAGGCTCGGGCGGCAAGTTCTTCTACACCATCATCCAGATCGCCATCATCGACATCGTGTTCTCGCTGGACTCGGTGATCACCGCGGTGGGCATGGTCTCCCACGTGCCGGTGATGATCGCCGCGATCATCGTCGCCGTGCTGGTGATGATGCTCTGCGCCGGCACCATCAGCGATTTCATCGACAAGCATCCGTCGCTGAAGATGCTCGCACTTTCGTTCCTGATCGTCGTCGGTACGGTGTTGATCGCCGAGTCCTTCGATGTGCATGTGCCCAAGGGCTATGTCTACTTCGCCATGGCTTTCTCGCTGGCGGTGGAGGCGATCAACATCCGCATGCGCACGGCGATGGCACGCAAGAAGGGCAAGGAACACGATCCAGTGAAACTGCGCAAGGACATCCCGGGTCAATAAACCCAGGAAGCGCGGTAGCAAAAGGGCCCTTCGGGGCCTTTTTTGTTGCCGACGATGAGGCCAGAGCATGTTTCAAATACGTTTCACCCATGCCAAGCTGGCGCCAGCCACGCAAAACAACTAAAGCTTCAGTGAGCACTGGAAAAAACAGCCCACCCCCGGGCCAGGCTCGCCGCTGCACCCATTGGCCCCGCCCAGGGGCATAGAAGAAAAGGGGGCCCGACCATGCTGACCCTGCTCAATCTGCTCTCCGCCGTGGCGTTGCTGGTGTGGGGCACCCATATCGTGCGTACCGGCATCCTGCGGGTCTATGGCTCGAACCTGCGCCGCGTGCTCGGCCAGAACATGAACAAGCGCCCGCTGGCCTTCATCGCCGGGATCCTGGTCACCGCCATGGTGCAGAGCAGCAACGCCACCGCCATGCTGGTCACCTCGTTCGTCGGCCAGGGCCTGATGGCCATGACCCCGGCCCTGGCGATCATGCTCGGCGCCGACGTCGGGACCGCGCTGATGGCGCGGGTGCTGACCTTCGACCTGTCCTGGCTGTCGCCGCTGCTGATCTTCCTCGGGGTGATCTTCTTCCTCTCGCGCAAGCAGACCCGCGCCGGCCAGCTGGGCCGCGTCGGTATCGGCCTGGGCCTGATCATCCTGGCGCTGCAGCTGATCGTCCACGCCGCCGCGCCGATCACCCACGCCCAAGGGGTGAAGGTGCTGTTCGCCTCGCTCACCGGCGATATCCTACTCGATGCCCTGATCGGCGCGCTGTTCGCCATGATCTCCTACTCCAGCCTAGCCGCCGTGCTGCTCACCGCCACCCTGGCGGGCGCCGAGGTAATCAGCCTGCCGGTGGCCATCGGCCTGGTGATCGGCGCCAACATCGGCAGCGGCCTGCTCGCCTTCCTTACCACCAGCCTGCAGAACAGCGCCGGGCGCCGGGTGGCGCTGGGCAGCCTGTTGTACAAGGTGATCGGCCTGCTGCTGATCATCCCGGTGCTGCACCCGCTGGTGGCCTGGATGGACAGCCTGAGTTTCAGCCCGCAGGAGCTGGTGATCGGCTTCCACCTGCTCTACAACACCTTGCGCTGCCTGCTGATGCTGCCGACGGTCAAACCCATGGGCCGCCTGTGCGGCTACCTGCTGCCCGAACGCGACAACGGCAATGGCCACCACCAGCCACGCCACCTGGACCCGACCGCGTTGAACACCCCCAGCCTGGCGCTGGTCAACGCCGTGCGCGAGACCCTGCGCCTGGGCGATATCGTCGACAGCCTGCTCGAGGCCATGCTCGGCGCCCTGCGCGGTACCCAAACGGCCTTGCCGCAACAGGTTCGGGCCCTCGGGGAGGATGCCGAGGCACTTTACAACGCCATCAAGCTGTACCTGGCGCAGATGCCCCGTGAAGACCTCGCCGAACAGGAAAACCGGCGCTGGGCAGAGATCATCGAGGTGGCGATCAACCTCAAGCTGGCCAGCGACCTGATCGAGCGCATGCTGCGCAAGGTGCAGCAGCAGAAGACCTCGCAGCGCCGGGAGTTTTCCCAGGTCGGCCTGGAGGAGTTGACCGGCCTGCAGGAGCAATTGCTGGCCAACCTGCGCCTGGGCCTGTCGGTGTTCCTCAGCGCCGACCCGCAGAGCGCGCACCAGTTGCTGCGCGAGAAACGTCGCTTCCGCGCCCAGGAGCGGCGCCTGGCCCACGCCCATGTCAGCCGCCTGCAACGTAAAGTGGTGCAGAGTATCGAGACCAGTTCGCTACACTTGGAGCTCATTGCCGACATGAAGCGTTTGAACTCTTTGTTCTGCAGCAGTGCCTATGTGGTACTGGGCGGCACCGATACCGGCGGGCTGATGCTCGACAGCGTGCCGGACGAAGCCCGCCAGCCTTGAGCCACGACACCCCGGAGACCGAAGCTCGCCTATGCGTTGCCTGTTGTTCGTTTGCCTGCTGATCTGCAGCCTGCCCACGCTCGCCCTCGACCGCTCGCGGGTCGAGGGCTACCTGCTGCCCAACGGCCTGCAGGTAATCCTCAAGTCCGGCTACGAGCGTGATCATGTGTCGATCCGCCTGGTAGTGGGCGTGGGCCTGGACGACTTCGACTGTGACCAGCGCGAGCTGCCACACCTGCTCGAGCACCTGCTGTTCAGCGGTATCGACGAGACGGGCGAGGGCGGCCTGGAGGAGCGTATCCAGGCCCTGGGCGGGGAGTGGAACGCCTTCACCAGCAGCGCCGACACCACCTTCGTCATCGAAGCCCCGGCGCGCAACCAGCGCAAGGTGCTCGACCTGCTGCTGGCGGTGGTCCGCGATACCCAAATCGACGCCAAGGCGCTGGCCACCGCGAAAAAGATCATCGAGCGCGAGGACGGTGGCCATTACGGCCGCCTGCAGCGCTGGCTGGACCGCCAGGACATCGGCCACCCAGCCAGTGACCAGCTGGCTACCGAGATGGGCCTGAAATGCCCGGAACGCTCCAACCTCGACGACATGACACTGGAGCAGGTCCAGCAGTTGCGCGAGCACTGGTATGTGGCCAACAACATGTCGCTGATCGTCGTCGGCGGCCTCGACCGCCTGCTGCCGGCCTATCTGGAACGCACCTTCGGCGAGCTGCCGGCGACCGAGCCCGAAGAACGCCGCAACCTCGAAAGTATCAGCCAGCAGGCCGAGCCGCGTCGCGACCTGACCCGCGGCTGGCTGGGCGACAACGTCAAGCTGCACTGGCTGTTCATCGAGCCGACCCTGGAGGAGGGGCACGACCAGACCCTCGAGCTGCTGTCGCGCTACCTGGACTGGGCGCTGTACGACCAGTTGCGCCTGCGCCACGGGCTGTCATACGGGCCATCGGCGCAACGCGAGAGCTTTGGCGACAGCGGGCTGCTCAGCCTGAATGCCGACCTCGAGCGCCAGGACCTCGACAAGGCACTCAAGGTACTCGAGCAGTTGTTCGACCACCTGCGCAAGCATGGCCTGGACCCGGACACCTTCGCCCGCATCAAGGAGGCAGCGATTGCCCGGGAGAGCTGGACCACCCAGGGCAACGCGGCGCTCGCCGACTACTACTGGGGGGCGCTCAACGCCTACGAGGACGGGCGCTTCACCGACCCGGTGCGAGAACTTCGCCAGGTCAGCCTGAAACAGGCCGATGCGGCGCTGCGCGAGCTGCTCAAGGAGCCTGGTTACCTGCGTATCGAGAAGCCGTTGCTGGGCTATGACGAGTTGTATGGGCTGGTGGCGTTGTTGTTGGGGCTGATACTGGCGGTCGGGTTGATCCGTCGCCGTCGGCCACACACCAAGCCCAGCGGTGCTACACGGGCGCCTTGATTCGGCGGTATCCTGTAAGCCGTTCGCTAGCGCTCATCGCGGGGCAAGCCCGCTCCCACGCCGACTCTTGCGTGGGAGCGGGCTTGCCCCGCGATGAAGCTGGCACAGCCATCCACCGCTCCCTGTTGCTTGCCCCATGCCCCCAATCCCCAGCTTCATCCTGCGCATCATCGAGCTGCTCAAGCGCTACCCCGGCATCATTGCGCTCTACGGCTTCGTCTCGGGGATCGGCAGCTTCATCCTGGTCGACCGCCAGGCCGGCCTGGCCAGATGGATCGCCATTGCGATGCTGGTCAGCTGGGTCTGGCTGATGCTGGAGAACACCCTCACCGAACTGTTCGCCCGCACCTTCAAGCGCGAGATCCCACAACCGCTGCTGCGCTTCGCGACGCAGATGATTCACCAGGAAAGCCTGTTCTTCGTCCTGCCGTTCTTCTTCATCACCACCACTTGGAACAGCGGCCAGCTGGTGTTCACCGGCCTGCTCGGTGCCGCGGGGCTGATCTCGATCATCGACCCGCTGTATCACAAGTGGCTGGTGCCGCGGCGCTGGCTGTTCCTGGCGCTGCATACCCTGACGCTGTTCGCGGCCATGCTCACGGCGCTGCCGATCATCCTTCACCTGACCACCGCGCAGAGCTTCAAGCTTGCGCTGATCGCCGCCATGGCGCTGTCGTTCCCGAGCCTGGCCAGCAGCTTCCCGATCAACAACTGGCGCCGTGGCGTAGCGCTGGTGCTGGTGACCCTGGCGGTGGGCGGCGGCGGCTGGCTGCTGCGCTCCTGGGTGCCGCCGGCCACGCTGTGGATGACCGACGTGGCGATCAGCACCGAGGTGCTCAACCGCCAGCCAGGCGCGTCGCTGGAGGAAGTAGCAGCCAGCCGCATCCGCAGTGGCGGGCTGTATGCCTACACCGCCATCAACGCGCCGCGCGGGCTGAACGAGCGCATCTACCATGTGTGGCAGCTCGACGGCAAAGAGGTCGACCGCATCGCCCTGGACATCCACGGCGGGCGCAAGGAGGGCTACCGCGCCTGGACCCACAAGCAGAACTTCCCACCGAATCCCGTGGGCAAGTGGCAGGTGAGGGTGCTGACCGAGGACGGGCAGGTGATCGGGGTGTTGCGGTTCAGGGTGGTCGACTCCTGACAAGATCGCCGGGCAAGTCGCATCGGCGCACCGCCGCTCCCACGCCATGATTCTGGTGGGAGCGGGCTTGCCCCGTGATGGGCTATGATCTGAGTCGCCGATTCACCAGTCAGATGCATGGAGCCTATGACCGCCCCGAGCGCTACCCTGGACACCCAGCAGCAGCCCACCCGCCTGCGCATCGTCGGCGACTGGACCCTGGCCCACTACGCCGAGCTCAAGCGCGAATGCGAGCGCCTGGGCAGCCAGTACGGCGATGACACCCAGGTCGACCTCAGCCAGCTGGGCCGCCTGGACACCGCCGGTGCCTCGCTGCTGGCCGAACTGCTGGGCTCCGAACGCCTGTCGCGCTGCAGCGACGAACTCCCCGACGCCAGCCGGGCCTTGCTGAAGAACGTCTATTGCTCGGTGCAGGACTACTGCATCCCGGTCAAGGAACCGGAGCAGCCAGTGCTGCTGCTCCTGCTGGCGCGCATCGGCCGCGCCGTCGACCAGCTGTGGCAGGACACCACCCAGGTGCTGGGTTTCATCGGCCTGATCCTGCAGACCTTGTTCCTGCGCCTGTTCCAGCCGCATCGCTGGCGGGTCACCCCGGTGGTTGCGCACCTCGAGCAGACCGGCCTGGACGCCGCGCCCATCGTCGCCTTGCTGACCTTTCTGGTTGGCGCCGTTGTGGCCTTCCTTGGCGCCACGGTGCTGGCCGACTTCGGCGCAACGATCTTCACGGTCGACCTGGTGGCATTCTCCTTCCTGCGCGAGTTCGCCGTGCTACTGACCGCCATCCTCATGGCCGGGCGCACCGCCAGCGCGTTCACCGCGCAGATCGGCTCGATGAAGGCCAACGAAGAGATCGACGCCATCCGCACCCTGGGCCTGAACCCCATCGAGCTGCTGGTTGTGCCCCGGGTGCTTGCACTGTTGATCGCATTGCCATTGCTCACCTTCGTCGCGATGCTCTGCGGCATGATCGGTGGCGCGGTGGTCTGCGCCCTGACCCTGGACATCTCGCCTGCCATGTTCCTCTCGCTGCTGCAGAGCGACATCGGCGTGCAGCATTTCCTCGTGGGCATGGCAAAGGCGCCGTTCTTCGCTTTCCTGATCGGCGCCATCGGCTGCCTGGAAGGCTTCAAGGTCAGCGGTAGCGCCGAGTCGGTGGGTGCCCACACCACCTCAGCCGTGGTGCAATCGATCTTCGTGGTCATCGTGCTGGACGCGGTGGCCGCGCTGTTCTTCATGGAGATGGGCTGGTGACTGAAGCGGTGATCGAAGCCCGGGGCCTGTGCAACCGCTTCGGCAGCCAGAGCGTGCACGAGAACCTCGACCTGGACCTGTACCGCGGTGAGATCCTCGCCGTGGTCGGCGGTTCGGGCAGCGGCAAGTCGGTGCTGCTGCGCAGCATCGTCGGCCTGCGCCGGCCCAATGAAGGCACGGTCAAGGTGTTCGGCCAGGACCTGGCCACGCTCGACGAAAACCAGCGCTCGCTGGTCGAACGCCGCTTCGGCGTACTGTTCCAGAAGGGCGCGCTGTTTTCATCGCTGACCGTTACCGAGAACGTCGCCCTGCCGCTGATCGAGCATGCCGGGCTGTCGCGGGCCGACGCAGAGCACCTGGCCGGGGTCAAGCTGGCGTTGGCCGGGCTACCGATCAGCGCCGCCGACAAGTACCCGGCCTCGCTGTCCGGCGGCATGATCAAGCGCGCCGCCCTGGCCCGCGCCCTGGCCCTGGACCCGGACATCCTGTTCCTCGACGAGCCCACCGCCGGCCTCGACCCGATCGGCGCCGCCGCTTTCGACCAGTTGATCCTCACCCTGCGCGACGCCCTGGGCTTGTCGGTGTTCCTCATCACCCACGACCTGGACACGCTCTACACCATTACCGACCGGGTGGCGGTGCTGTCGCAGAAGAAGGTGCTGGTAGCCGGGCCCCTGGCCGAGGTCGAGCAGACCGTTGATCCCTGGATTCACGAATACTTTCACGGCCCGCGTGGCCGGGCGGCCGAAGACGCCGCCCTGCGCGCCCGCCAGGAGCGCTGAACGATGGAAACCCGAGCTCATCATGTCCTGATCGGCCTGGTCACCGTGCTGGTGGTGGCGGGCGCCATGCTGTTCGGCCTGTGGCTGACCAAGTCCAGTGTCGACGACGCATTCAAGGACTACGAAGTGGTGTTCAACGAGGCGGTCTCGGGCCTGTCCCGCGGCAGCCCGGTGCAGTACAACGGCATCAAGGTCGGTGATGTCAGCAGCCTGCGCCTGGACCCAAAGGACCCGCGCCGGGTCCTGGCTCGCGTGCGCCTCAGCGGCGACACGCCGGTCAAGGAGGACACCCAGGCCAAACTGACCCTGGCGGGGGTGACCGGCAACTCGTTCATCCAGCTCAGCGGCGGCACGCCGCAAAGCCCGGAACTCAAGGGCAAGGACGGCAAGCTGCCGGTGATCGTCGCCTCGCCATCGCCAATCTCGCGCCTGCTCAACGACAGCAGCGACCTGGTGACCAACATCAACCTGCTGCTGCACAACGCCAACCAGATGTTCTCCTCGAGCAACATCGAGCGCCTCAGCAATACCTTGGCCAACCTCGAGCAGACCACCGGCGCCTTCGCCAACCAGAAGGGCGGGATTTCCGAGGCCATCGAACAGCTGGCTCAGGTCGGCAAGCAGGCCAATGCCACCCTGGCCGAGACCCAGGCCCTGATGCGCAACGCCAATGGCCTGCTCGGCACCCAGGGCAAGCAGGCCATCGGCAGCGCCGAGCAGGCCATGCAGTCGCTGGCCGAAAGCACGGCGACCATCAACAGCCTGCTGCAGGACAACCGCCAGTCCCTGGACGACGGCGCCCAGGGCCTGAACCAGATCGCCCCGGCAATCCGCGAACTGCGCGAGACCCTCAACTCACTCAAGGGCATCTCCCGGCGCCTGGAAGCCGACCCCAGCGGCTACCTGCTGGGCCGCGACAACAACAAGGAGTTCCAGCCATGAAGCTGTCGCTGCGCCTGGCCGCACTCGTTTCCACCCTGAGCCTGGCTACGGCCTGCTCGATCCTGCCGCAGTCCGAGCCTGTGGATATCTATCGCCTGCCGGTGAGCCAGACCGCCCGCAGTGCCGCGCCGCTGGACTGGTCGCTGCGCCTGAACAAGCCACTGGCCAGCGAAGCCCTGGCCGGGCCGCGTATCGCGGTCATTCCCCAGGGGGATGTGATCAGCAGCTACAAGGGCGCCCGCTGGAGCGATCCGACGCCGATGCTGGTGCGCAATCGCCTGCTCGACGGCTTCCAGCGCGATGGCCGAGTGCAGCGCCTGAGTGCCGACGACAGCAACCTGCAGGCGGACTACGAGCTGGGTGGCGAACTGCAAGCGTTCCAGAGCGAGTACCGCCCGGGCGGGGCAGTGGAGGTGGTGATCCGCTACGATGCACGGCTGGTACAGGGCCGCAGCCAGCGCATTCTCGCCAGTAAACGCTTCGAGGTACGCCAGCCGCTAGGCAGCCAGCAAGTGCCGGCAGTGGTCGCCGGCTTCGGTACGGCCAGCGACCAGCTGGCGCGCCAGGTGATCGACTGGACTGTCAGCCAGGCTCAGGCGAAGAACCAGTAGCAGACGAAGATCGCCGCGATCACCCCGGACAACTCGGCCAGCAGCGCGCAACCCACCGCGTGGCGCACGCGCTGGATACCCACCGCGCCAAAGTACACCGCCAGCACGTAGAAGGTGGTTTCGGTGCTGCCCTGGACGGTCGCCGCCACCAGCGCCGGGAAGCTGTCCACGCCCTGAGTCTGCATGGTCTCGATCAGCATCGCCCGCGCCGCACTGCCGGAGAACGGCTTGACCAGCGCCGTGGGCAGGCCCTCGACGAAGCGCGTATCCAGGCCCATCCAGGTCACCGCGTGGCGAATGCCGTCCAGGGCCAGCTCCAGGGCGCCCGAAGCGCGCAGCACGCCCACGGCCACCAGCATCGCCACCAGGTAGGGCAACAGCCCCTTGGCCACGTCGAAACCCTCCTTGGCACCCTCGACAAAAGCCTCGTACACCTGCACCCGGCGCAACGCGCCGATCACCAGGAACAGGATGATCACGCCGAACAGCGTCAGGTTGCCCAGGATCGAGGACAGGCTGGCCAGCGCGGCCGCTGACAACGTGCCAAGGAAGGCCATGAAGCCACCCAGCAACAGCGCGCCGGGGATCAGGTAGGCAAGCACCACCGGGTCCCACAGGCGCAGGCGTTGCATCACCGCCACCGACAGCAGGCCGACCAGGGTCGAGCAACTGGTGGCCAGCAGGATCGGCAGGAACACCATGGTCGGGTCAGGCGCGCCTTGCTGGGCGCGGTACATGAAGATGGTCACCGGCAGCAGGGTCAGTGACGAGGCATTGAGTACCAGGAACAGGATCTGCGCGTTGCTCGCCGTGGTGCTGCTGGGGTTGAGCTCCTGCAGCGAACGCATGGCTTTCAGGCCGATGGGCGTGGCGGCGTTGTCCAAGCCCAGGCCGTTGGCGGCGAAGTTCATGGTGATCAGGCCCAAGGCAGGGTGACCCGGCGGCACCTCCGGCATCAGCCGGGCGAACAGCGGCCCGAGGACCTTGGCCAGCCATTCGACGATACCGGCCTTCTCGGCGATCTTGAGAAAACCCAGCCACAGGGTCAGGGTGCCGAACAGCAGGACCATCACCTCTACCGAGAGCTTGGCCATGGCGAAGATGCTCTCGACCATCGCGGCGAAGATGCCGGCATTGCCGCCCACCAGCCATTGGCCCAGGGCGCTGATGGCCGCAATCAGGAAAAAGCCGAGCCAGAGGCCGTTGAGCATCCGTGTGTTCCCCCGTGAAAAATGCCCGAATGATAGCGCAATCAACGTACGCGCTGTTGGGGGCGCTTCGCACCCCATCGCCGGCAAGCCGGCTCCCATAGGGATTTGCGATACCCGTGTGGGAGCCGGCTTGCCGGCGATGGGGCCAGTGTGGGTAACACGGCCGCGGTCAACTTTCAGACAGCAAAAAGCCCCGACAAGTCGGGGCTCTTCGTTCAGCTCAGCGGCTTACTGGTTGACGGTCTTGCCCGCCACCACGGCCTCTTTCTTGCCTTTTTCCAGCACCAGCGACTTGTAGTACGCCTCGCCTTTCTCGGCGTCGTACATACCCTGCCACTTGGCGATGACCACTGCGGCCAGGGCGTTGCCGACCACGTTCAGCGCGGTACGGGCCATGTCCATGATGCGGTCGACACCGGCGATGAAGGCCAGGCCTTCCAGCGGGATGCCCACGCTGCCCAGGGTGGCCAGCAGCACCACGAATGATACGCCCGGCACGCCGGCGATACCCTTGGAGGTGACCATCAGGGTCAGCACCAGCAGCAGCTGCTGGCTCCAGGACAGGTCGATGCCGTACAGCTGGGCGATGAAGATCGCCGCAATGCTCTGGTACAGGGTCGAACCGTCGAGGTTGAACGAGTAGCCGGTCGGGACCACGAACGAGCAGATCGACTTCGGCGCACCGTACTTCTCCATCTTCTCGATCACGCGCGGCAGCACGGTCTCGGAGCTGGAGGTGGAGTAGGCGAGGATCAGCTCATCTTTCATGATGCGCATGATCTTGATCACCGAGAAGCCGAACAGGCGAGCTACCAGGCCCAGCACCATGAAGGCGAAGAAGGCGATGGCGAAGTACACCAGCAGCACCAGCTTGGCCAGCGGCAGCAGCGAGCTGAAGCCGAAGTTGGCGACAGTCACGGCGATCAGGGCGAACACACCGATCGGCGCGTAGTTCATGATCATGTGGGTGACCTTGAACATGGTCTCCGACACGCCCTGGAAGGTACGCACCAGCGGCTCGCGCAGGTCGGCGTTCAGGCTCGACAAGCCCATGCCGAACATCACCGAGAAGAAGATGATCGGCAGCATCTCGCCACGCATCAACGCCGCGAAGATATTCGACGGGATCAGGTTGAGCAGGGTCTCGATGAACGCGTGCTCATGCTGCACCTCGGCCGCGGTGGCCTGGTACTTGGAGATGTCGACGGTGCCCAGGGTGCTCATGTCGATGCCGGCGCCTGGGTGGAACACGTTGGCCAGGACCAGGCCGACGACGATGGCGATGGTGGTCACCACCTCGAAGTAGATGATGGTCTTCAGGCCGATACTGCCCAGTTTCTTCGCGTCGCCTACCCCGGCGATGCCCACGATCAGCGACGAAATCACGATCGGGACGACGATCATCTTGATCAGGCGAATGAAGATATCGCCGGCCGGCTGGAGGACGTTGCTGATCCACCATGCCTTTTCTGCACTGAAATGATTCAGTAGCGCGCCGACTGCAACGCCCAGCAACAGACCGATGACGATCTGCCAGGCGAGGCTCAGTTTTGCCTTCTTCATGTCATTACCCTTTGTTGTAGTGGTCACGGGCACCTGACGGAAAGTCGCGTTCCAGAGCGCTTTAAAGCTTCTGGGCGGCTGCATGTTCCGTTCCGGGCCCCTCTGTAAGGACACCGCGAGCGAGTATTTCTGGCGCTCGGGCCAAGGAAAAAGGCGGCAACTATTGCGACGTGGGCAGGGGCAGTCTAATGCCGGAAACGACTACCCCATACCGAATCGGCATGAGACCAGAAGCCGAAATCGAGCATCGCCAAAGCCTTGATTTTCAACGTTCGGATTTCCGAACAAGGCCAATGCGCCATTTTTCGGCAGATTTGCAGGTATGGAAGAAGGGGGTTTGATGGCGTGTTCGACAATCCGAATGGCTGAAATGCCACACAGGCTGACCTGTCGGACAACTAAAAAAATTTCGATATACGGTAGCGACAAAATGTGTCTGAAGTAAAAAGTCGCTCGTATGGATAGATAAATTCCTGCAGGCGCTTCGGAAGCCAGATCGATCACGTCCTCAGCTCGACCCGATCGACCTGCAACTTCCGATGCCACCCTCTCCTGACCCGGCCCATGATGGAGGCACTCCCTGTACCCCTAGGCCACTCCGACCCTGCAACAGTCAGAACGGCCCGGCCCCCTGGTCATGCGCTGCCCCTCCTCGGGGCGGCGCATCATAGAAGCCTGAAAGATAAAAAGGTTCAGCTTCTATAGCGTTACAGTGCGCGACCGCTGGTCAGTACCAGTTCGGGTCACGCTTGAGCTGCTCCTGCAGCAAAGCTTTCATGCCTTCGTCCGGCTTGCCCAACCAGCGGTAGTCCGCATGGCGGGTCGGCGACTTGTCCGCAGGCAGGCCCTCTGGCACTTCCACAAGCATGCCGTAGGCTTCGTCCTTGTCCCAGCTGAAGGCCACGACCAGGCGCTTGTAGGTGCAATTGCCCTCGGATTCGCAGAGCGGGCCAACCAGATACTGGTCGCCGTCCTCGGTCACCGCCGACATCTGCTGCGCCGAGCTGCCGCTGAGGTTGATCACCCATTCGGGCAAGCGCTCTTCTTTCTTTATCGTGTTCTGCCAGGTCTTCTGGTATTCAGGGTCCGAGCCAAGCAACTGGTTGACCCGGACCTGGCCGTCATTAGCGGCCAGCGCCGACGCACCACTGCCTAGCAGCAGTGCGACGGCCAAGGCTTTCGGGAGCATCCTGCTCATGGTCGTCAACCTCTACCGCGGCCGAAGAAGAAGGAGGCTACGAACAGCACCAGGAAGACGATGAACAGGATCTTCGCGATACCAGTCGCAGCACCGGCGATACCACCAAAGCCCAGGACTGCGGCAATAATGGCGATGATCAGGAAGGTGATAGCCCAACTCAGCATGATGTTTCTCCTTTTCTTGTACGAAATCGGTCAGAAGTATCAGAACACCCAACGTTCCTGAGGCTCGACGCGGTCGAGAACGGCAGGGGCAGTATCGGCGCTGGGCAGTGGCTGGGTGGCCTTGACCAAGGTGCTGGCGTGGGGCGTTGCCCGCAGCTGCGTCAACAGCGCAGTCTGCGCCGCCACTTGCTCGGCCAGCCGGGCGGTCTGCCAGCTGTGATGGAACAGGCCGACCGCCAGGGTCAGCAACAGGGCCATGCCGAGGAACAGCAGCTGCTGCAGGGGTACTACAGCGCTCTGCGTGCGGTTGACGTTGGGGCGATTCATGCCGGCTCCTCCTGCAGTACTTGTTATCCGTTCTTGGGAAGATCAGTGCAGCCTGCATGCCAGCCGTAAAACTCTAAAAAAACCTCTTTAAATCAAATAGTTATTGAATACGCACATAACCGGGAAGGACGTATCCTGCACGATGCCCCTGCAAGGGCTCGTGCGATTTGCACGATCAGCCCTCTACCTTGGTGGCGATCTTCAATAGATCGGCGTCTACCCCGCGCACCCCGACGATCTGCCTCGCGACGTCCACGGCAATGGCCTTCTGCTCGCTGCTGACCACCTCGCCCGATAACCTGACCAACCCCTCTTCACTGGCTACCTTGATGTTCAGCCCGTCCAGGTTACGGCTGAAGCGGTAGCTGGCCTGGATCTTGTCGACGATCCAGCTGTCGCTGGGCTGCGGACCGGTTGGGGCATCGACAGGTTTTTCCCTGGCCTTGGCCAGGGCCGTGCTGTCCAGGCTGACCAGATTGTTGACCAGGTGCACCCCATCGGTGGTACGCGCCAGAACCCCGGCAAGGTCCTTGGCCTCGGGGCTGTCCACCTTGCCGCGCAGGGTCACCACGCCTTCACGGCTTTCCACCTCGATAGGGGCCTTTTCGGTAATCCGGCTCCACAGCAGCCGTGCGCGCACCACCGCACCGAGGGTGGCGTCCTCCAGGCGCTGGGCGTAGGCACGCAGTTCCAAGGGCTTGTCCACCAGCCCCGGGTCGATCCGCAACTGGTTGTCCACCTGTTCGATCCCGCGTGTGGCCAGGGCCACCTGTTCGGCCAGCATGCGTTCCACCGGGTTTTCCACTTCGCCCGAAAGCCGAGCCCGCCGGCCATCGACTTCTACCTTTATAGGGAAGGCATTGAGCATGGTGTTAAGGGACAGGGCCGTCTGCAGGGCACCTTCAAGTCGCGCTTCCTGCACCGGGTCGGCCTGGGCCTGGCCGACGATCGACAACACACAAGCCGCCAGAACGGCCATTCGAGGGTAAACGGACATCACAGGACCTCCTTTCGCATCACTCAACCCAGGACTCTCGCAACCCACATGCCAACTATTTACCCACAATCAACTTCAGATTTATCAGCTACTTAGCCATCATGAAGGCATGCGGCTAGCATGCATGGAACAGAATCAATCAGAATCGACCATGCAACTTGCCCGATTTTTCCGACACTAATTGAGATCAATCCCAAAGGAGCGCAGGAAATGGAATCAGCCCAGGACAACCAAGGCCGCATTCTGCTGGTGGACGACGAGTCCGCCATCCTGCGTACCTTCCGTTATTGCCTCGAGGACGAGGGCTATAGCGTGGCGACCGCCAACAGCGCCGCCCAGGCTGAGACCCTGCTGCAGCGCCAGGTGTTCGACCTGTGTTTCCTCGACCTGCGCCTGGGCGAGGACAACGGCCTGGACGTATTGGCGCAAATGCGCATCCAGGCGCCATGGATGCGGGTGGTCATCGTCACCGCCCACTCGGCCATCGATACCGCGGTGGACGCGATCCAGGCCGGCGCCGCCGATTATCTGGTCAAGCCTTGCAGCCCCGACCAATTGCGCCTGGCCACGGCCAAGCAGCTGGAAGTGCGCCAACTGTCAGCGCGCCTGGAGGCACTCGAAGGGGAAGTACGCAAGCCCAAGGACGGCCTGGACTCTCACAGCCCGGCGATGATGGCGGTACTGGAAACGGCCCGCCAGGTGGCGACCACCGATGCCAACATTCTCATCCTCGGTGAGTCCGGTACCGGCAAGGGCGAGCTGGCCCGTGCCATCCATGGCTGGAGCAAGCGCGCACGCAAGGCCTGCGTGACCATCAACTGCCCGTCGCTGAATGCCGAGCTCATGGAAAGCGAGTTGTTCGGCCATACCCGTGGCGCCTTTACCGGTGCCAGCGAAAGTACCCTGGGGCGGGTCAGCCAGGCAGATGGCGGCACCCTGTTCCTTGACGAAATCGGTGATTTTCCCCTCACCTTGCAACCAAAATTGCTGCGTTTCATCCAGGACAAGGAGTACGAGCGGGTCGGTGACCCGGTCACGCGACGGGCAGATGTGCGGATCCTCGCGGCCACCAACCTCAACCTCGACGAGATGGTGCGCGAGAACCGTTTCCGCGAAGACTTGTTGTACCGGTTGAACGTGATCACCTTGCACCTGCCCCCCCTTCGCGAGCGCAGTGAAGACATCCTGACCCTGGCCGACCGTTTCCTGGCGCGCTTCGTCAAGGAGTACTCGCGCCCGGCCCGTGGCTTCAGCGACGAAGCACGCGCCGCCCTGCTCAACTACCGCTGGCCGGGCAACATCCGCGAACTGCGCAACGTGGTCGAGCGCGCCAGCATCATCTGCCCACAGGAACGTGTGGAGATCAGCCACCTGGGCATGGCTGAGCAACCCGTCGGCAATGCGCCGCGGGTCGGTGCGGCGCTGAGCCTGGACGAGCTGGAACGCGCCCATATCGGCGCGGTACTGGCCACCAGCGACACCCTTGACCAGGCCGCCAAGACCTTGGGCATCGACGCCTCCACGCTGTACCGCAAGCGCAAGCAGTACAACCTATGAAATGGCCGATGAAGCTGCGCACGCGGCTGTTCCTGAGCATCTCGGCGCTGGTCACCGTGGCCTTGCTGGGCTTGCTGCTGGGGTTGTTCAGTGTGCTGCAGATGGCAGCGCTGCAGCAGCGCGTGGTGCAGGACACCACCCAGACCCTGGAGCTGGCCCTGAAGCTGCGCCAGAACCTGGGCGAGCAGCTCAACCTCATCCTCGACGAAGACACCGCCCCAAGCACCCTCGTCACCCTGCAGGATCAGTTCCAGACACTGCTCAAGCAGGGGCTGGAACAAGGCGGCGAGCGTACCGGTTTCAGCAAGGCCGCCAGCAACTACCAGGCGTTCGTCCAGGCCTATCGGCAGAGTCCGGCGCCCGCTCGCAGCATGGGTGTGGACCAGCCCCTCGGCGCCGCCTTCAACCAGGTGCGCACCGACCTGCTCGACTCGCACCGCCAGGCCCTGGAGCACATCACCCGCAGCGAGGAGGCATCGCGCGACCACGCCTTGCTCATCAGTGGCCTGCTCGGCCTGATGGGCCTCGTCGTGCTGGTCCTCGGCTTCATCACCGCGCACAACATCGCGCGCCGCTTTGGCCAGCCGATCGAGGCGCTGGCCAAGGCCGCCGACCAGGTCGGCCAGGGCAACTTCGACGTCACACTGCCGGTAACCCAGGCCACCGAGCTCAACCTGCTGACCCGCCGCTTCGGCCTGATGGCCGACGCCCTGCGCAAGCACCAGGCCACCAATGTCGATGAGCTGCAGGCTGGCCAGCAGCGCCTGCAGGCGGTACTGGACAGCATCGACGACGGCCTGCTGATCATCGACCGCCAAGGGCGCCTGGAACACCTCAACCCGGTGGCCCAGCGCCAGCTCGGCTGGGACCCGAGCCGCCTGGGTGTAGGCCTGGCCGAAGCCCTGCAGCGCCCCGAACTGGAACAGCAGCTGCGCCAGGTGCTGCGCGGTGGCAGCCTGGACCGCCTGCCGGAAGACCTGAGCCTGGAGGTGGAGGAAGAAAGCCGCTTGCTGACCTACAGCCTGACCCCGGTCAGCCATCCCCAGGGGCCAATTCTCGGGGCCGTGATGGTGCTGCACGACGTCACCGAGCAGCGCGCCTTCGAACGGGTTCGCAGCGAGTTCGTGCTGCGTGCCTCCCACGAGTTGCGCACACCGGTGACCGGCATGCACATGGCCTTCGGCCTGCTGCGCGAACGCATCAGCTTTCCGCCCGAAGCGCGGGAGAACGACCTGCTCGAAACCATTGCCGAGGAAATGCAGCGCCTCACCCAATTGATCAACGACCTGCTCAACTTCTCCCGCTATCAAAGCGGCTTGCAGAAGCTGGAACTGGCCCCCTGTTCATTGGAGGAACTGTTCGAGCGCGCCCAGGCGCGTTTCGTCGAACAAGCCTCGGGCAAACAGATCGAGATCATCCGCGAGCTGGAGCCACCGCTTCCACGTATTCAGGCCGATGTCGCCCAACTCGACCGAGTGCTGGACAACCTGCTGCACAACGCCATTCGCCACACCGGCAGCGGCGGGCGTATCCGCCTGCATGCACGGCGGCATGCCGAGCGGGTGATCATCAGCGTCGAGGATAGCGGCGAGGGTATCGCCTATGGTCAGCAGGGGCGGATCTTCGAGCCGTTCGTGCAGGTCGGGCGCAAGAAGGGCGGGGCAGGGTTGGGCCTGGCGCTGTGCAAGGAGATCGTCCAGCTGCATGGCGGGCGGATGGGCGTGTTCTCACGGCCGGGGCAGGGGACGCAGTTCTACATGGCACTGCCGGTTTGACGTGGCCCCCTTCAGGGTGCGCCAACCTCAAGGCTCATCATCGATCCTCCGCCCAGCCACGCGCCGTCCGCGGGTAATCAACTCGGCAAACTGGCGGGCATTCAGGGGATGGGCGAACAGCCACCCTTGCCCGTAGTTGACCCCCTCGCTGTTGAGCAGCACCGCCTGGTCCTCGCACTCGATGCCTTCGGCGATCACCCGCAGGTGCAGGTCGTGGGCCATGCGGATGATATGCGGCGCCACGCCGCTGCTGGCGGCGTCATGGCCCAAGGCATCAATGAACGACTTGTCGATCTTCAGGCAGTCCACCGGCAGAGTCTGCAGGTAGGCGAGGCTGCAATAGCCAGTACCGAAGTCATCGATCAGCACCTGGTGCCCGACAGCGCGCAGGGCCTGCAGGTTGTCCCGCGCAACCACCACATCGATCAGCCCCCGCTCGGTCACCTCGAAGGCGATCTGGCTGGGGGCGACACGATGGTGCGCCAGCAACCGCGCCGCCACCCGGCCTATACGCGGCGCCATGACGTCGCAGGCCGCCAGGTTGACCGAGATATAGAGCTGGCGGTTGGCCCGCAGCAACTGCCCCAGCTGTTCGAGCACCCGTTGCAGGACGAAGTCGGTGATCTGTCGAATCTGGCCGGTGTTCTCTGCCAGGGGGATGAACAGCTCGGGGCTGGTCAGGCTGCCGTCCGGGCGGCGCCAGCGCACCAGGGCCTCGGCACCGACACAGCGGCGGCTGTCCAGTTCGAAGATCGGCTGGTACAGCACCTGCAGCTCGCCGCGGCGCAGCGCATGCTGCAGCTCCGAGCTCATCGAGCGGCGTTGCAGGATCAGTTGCAGCACCAGCCAGCCGATACAGCCGGCCAACACCAGGCTGCCGGGGAACAGCAACCAGAGCAGGCCATTGAGCTTCAGTGGCAGGCTCGCCCGCGGTGCGATCAGCACCAACTGGTAGTCCGGTGATTTGGTGGACATGCGATAGACCAGGCGGTCGGGCAGCTCGATCAAGGATTTGCCCTGCGCAGGTGGCCATTCGGTGGTCGGCGGCCAGGGTTGCGTCGGGCCCAGCACGGGGATGGCCCGGGTACCCCGATCCAGCACTACCAGCAGGCTGCCACCGGGCGGCAGGTCGACGACGTCGGTGAGGTGGCCACGGGAGGTGGAGACGACGAAGCGGCCACGGCCCAGCATCAGGGCCGCGAGATTCTCGTTGGGTTCAGTGGTGGTATTGAGCCAGTAGCTGTAGGTCGGCCCTTGGATATCCGGGCTGCGCAAGGGCTCGATGATCCGCTCATCGCCGCGGTTGGAGCAGGCCCGCGTACCCTCCACATAGGACGCTTCATAGATGAACCGCGACTTCAGCGCCACCTGTTGCAGTTGCGTCAGCATCAGCGCATCACAGCCGCGCAGGGGCTGCGCCTGAAGCTGGTCCACAGCCTCGCGCAACTGGCCGAACACCTGCTCCAGGCGCTCGAGGAAACGCTCGCCCTGGGCATTCATCTGCGCGCTTTCACTTTGTTTCATCTGTTGCAAGGCAACGTTGACGCTGATCGCCAGCAACAGCCCGGCACTGGCCAACGCCGCGAGCGCGGCTAAAAGCCAGGGGCGGTGGAAAAATTGACGCACCGTAGCGAAGAGGGCAAGCATGCGTGGCATCCAGTTGAATACCAAAGGTATAGCAACGGAATCAAAGCTTGGCGCAGCCGCTGGGCATGTGAATTGGCCCGCTTGCGCGCCAAGCGTCCGAAAAGTTCGGGTCAGCGCTTGCGGTTAAGCACCTGCAACATCGCGGCGGTCTGTGCATCCGGCGTGCCATCGAACAGCCGCGGGCGGAAACGCATCTGGAAGGCCGCGATCACATGCCGGGTGGCCACGTCCAGTTCACCGGTCTGGTCGATGGCATAGCCAAAGCGCGACAGTTGCTGCTGGTACCAGCTGATGCTTGGCGGGTTGACCTCGAAAAAGGCCTGTTGCCGCGCCACCGCAGCGCTATCCGGCCAGACACCCAGGCCGGCCTCGGCCAGACGCTTCCAGGGGAACAGCGGGCCCGGATCGAGCTTGCGCAGCGGGGCGATGTCGCTATGGCCGATGATGTGGCGCGGGTCGATATTGTTGCGCTTGACGATATCCTTGAGCAGGGCGATCAGCGCTTGCACCTGGGCTTCGCTGTAAGGGTGCCAGACACGCCCGGTCGGCGTGTCCGTGTAGCCCTCGTTGACGATCTCGATGCCGATGGAGCTGGAATTGAGCCAGGTGCGCCCCTGCCACTGGCTATCCCCTGCGTGCCAGGCGCGGCGGTTCTCGTCTACCAGTTGATAGACAGTGGCCGGGCCGTCGCCGATAAGGTAATGGCTGCTGACCTCGCCGTGGGTCAGCAGGGCGAGGGAGCGCTCCAGCGACGCGTTGGTGTAGTGCACGACGACGAACTGGATGCGGCTGTCCTGATTGGCCGAGGGGTGGCTGCGGTCGATACGCAGGCCACTGGAACAGCCTGCCAGGACCAGCAGGAGCAAGGCAGTGATGAGTGTTTTCATTGCAGGGAGCACGCCATGATGAGCCGACAACAGCGCTACAGTATAACGTGCTCCAAGCCTTGCGCCTCAGCGAACGCACATCAACTGAAACGCCATCGAGTTATCGCCGGAAGGTCCCTTGAGGTCCACCAACTGCGTAGCGACCCTCACCATCTCCACTGAAGGCTTGCCGATCACTTTGCCCTGCCCGTGTAAAAGCCGCTCATAAGTCCCGACATCTATGGGCGACATGCTGCAGAACGCCGGATCGCTTTGGGTGATTTTTGAGTCAAGAAGCAGGGTGTATTCAGTCATGTAGTCCTTCTGCACGACCCGTTTGACCTCAGTGATCCATGTGGGCGACTGATTCAAAATCGTGCCTTTGTGACTGATGTGTGCGGTAAACAGTACCTGCTCGGCAAACGCCAGGTTGTGAAACGCCAGCGTCATCAAGGACGCCATCAACAAACGAGAGATTTTCATGATCAGTACTTCGCAAGACGGAAATGAATAGGAGGTTTCTGGCTGAAGTTCCAGCCTTCCGTCACGCAGTTTCATTCAGGGCAACGCCCCACAAGCGGTAGTTACTTATGCCTGCTCGACGCGATTACGCCCCTTGTCCTTCGCCCGGTACAAGGCTTCGTCCGCGCGCTTGAGCACTTGGTCGCCGCGCTCGCCGGCGCGGAAGGCACTCAGGCCGATGGACGTAGTGATCACCACTCGTTCGCCCTTGAAGTGGAATGGGCAGGCTTCGATCGCCGCACGCAGTGCCTCGACCACCTGCGCTGCGGCGGGCGGCGATGTTTGCGGCAACAGCAGGACGAATTCCTCACCACCGAAGCGGGCGATGAAGTCACCGCCACGCAGGCGTTTGCGCAGCTGGTCGGCGACGATCTTGAGCACTTTGTCGCCCGCCAGGTGGCCGTAGCCGTCGTTGATGCGCTTGAAATGATCGAGGTCAAGGATGGCCATCGCCAGATGGCCGCCGTTTTCTTGCCAGTCGAGTACTTCCTGTTCGACTCGCTCCGACCAGGCCGCACGATTGGGCAGGCCGGTCAGCGGATCGATCATCGCTTTCTGCCGCTGCTCTTCAAGGTGCTCGCGGTAACCCAGTGCCTCCTGCTCCATGCTCGCCACACGTTCGGCCAATCCGTGCAGGCGACCAGCCAGCTCATGCTCACGACGGTCACGCTCGTGCTGGTGAGCATCCATGGTCACCAACAGGCCTTCGAGGCGGTTCTCCAGGATATGCTTGAGGCTGTCGACATCGGCAGCCCCCTGCACACTACTCTGCAAGCCATCGACCTGCTCGCGCAGCTGGCTGTCGAGCTCTCGGGCGGCGGAGCTGTTGTCGGCATGGCCGGCGCTGGCTTCGTGCAGGTGGCTCTGGAAGGTTTCCAGGCGCTCGTTGAGCTGCTGCAGGTAAGCCTCGAACTCATGCTGGCCGCTGTCGGTGATCGCCAGCATGAGCACGGCCAGGTCATCCAGTACCGGGATCAGCTCGTACCAGTTCAGCCCCCGCGAAACCCGTTCGCGCATCTCCAGGGCCTGGGCCTTGTGGCGCTCGGGCAGGCTCAGGTCGTCGAGCAAGCCGATCAGCGTCTGCTCGATATGGGCGGCAACCTGGCTGTAGGGCGGCTCGACCGCATCGGGCAGGGCATAGGGGCCATCATCGACGGTGACCAGCTCCGCCACTGTGTCCGGTTCATCCGTTGCGGCTTGCTCCGACTCGATGACAGTCAAAGGCTCGGGTACAGGTTCGGCAACCGCGGCCACCGATGGCTCGGCTTCGGGATGCGGATCGGCAACGACCAACGGCGTGGTTTCAACCAGCGCCGGGCCGGGTAATTCGATTTCCGCTTCAGGCAGCTCGACGGGCACCGTTTCATCCACTGCCTGTGCCGCTTCGGGCAAGGCTTGAGGGGCAGGTGCCAGGGCGTGCAGTTCGTCGGCATCCCTGGGCTGTGGCTCAGGTGCGATGACCGGGGCTGCAGCGGCTGGCTGGAGTACGGGCGACGTCGCCTCGATGGCAACAGGTGCGGTCGCCAATTCCCCTTGGGGCTCGTCACGGCCACCAAACAGGCGCTGCAGGAACCCGGGGCGAGCTTCATCATCGGGCTTTTGCACAGCATCCAGGGCGCGCCCCTGCAAACCACTGAGCTCGCCCAGCAAGGGCGGTAGCTCGCGGGACTGGCTGACGCCACCGTCGAGCTTCTTCGCCAGCTTTTTCAACGGACGTGCCACATCGCCCGGCAGGGGCAAGGTCTGCAACTGGGTAACCAGCGCGGTCAGCGCCTCGCTAACCTGGTTCATGCGAGTTTCGCGGCGCTGCTCGGAGTCGAGCACGGCTTTTTCCAGGCGCGGAATCAGCCCGGCGAGGCCGGCGTCCATATTGTCGCTGCGGATGACCTCGCGCATTTCCTTCATGCACTGGTCCACGATCTTGTCGCTACCTTCCGCCGCCAGGGTGCTGCGCACCAGGCCACGACGCAGCAGGTCGAGGCGGGCTTCCCAGCGCCGCTCGAGCTTTTCCTGCTGCTCGATGCTCTTGAGGTATTTTTCTTTCCAGCGCTCGGCTTCTTCGGTCATGCCTGGATCCGCAACGGGTAATGGCATCTAGTCCTGCAATCACTGGATTTCGGCGGAAAAGCCCAACACTTGAGTGCAGGATTCGCCCAGGCAGGACTAACTCAGGACCGGCAGCGTATCCACAGTCAGGGCATCAGGCAATCGGATCTCGACGGCGACGGGAAGGTGATCGGAAATTGGCTGTGCCAATACCTCGACACGCTCCAGTGTCAGGCTCGGGCTGAGCAGGATGTGGTCAAGGCAGCGCTGGGGACGCCAGCTGGGAAAAGTGGCCTCGACCTGAGGAGCGACAAGCCCGAGATCCCGCAAGGGCGAATGGTCAAGCAGGTCGTTGGCGTGGGTGTTCATGTCACCCATGAGGATCTGGTGGCGATAGCCACCGATCAGCTCGCGGATATAGGCCAGCTGCCGGGCGCGCGTCTTGGAGCCGAGCGCCAGGTGCATCATCACCACGATCAGGGCGTCGGCACCTTCGCCGAAACGCACGAGGATCGCCCCTCGCCCAGAGGGGCCGGGCAGGGGATGGTCTTCCAGGTGCTGGGGTTTGAGGCGGCTGAGCACACCGTTGCTGTGCTGGGCAAAACGCCCCAGGTTGCGATTGAGCTGCTGGTACCAGTAGGGGAATGCCCCCAGCTGGGCCAGGTGCTCCACCTGGTTGACGAAGCCGGAGCGCAGGCTGCCGCCGTCGGCTTCCTGCAAGGCCACCAGGTCGAAGTCGTTGAGCAGGTCACCGATCTTCTGCAGGTTGCCGGCTCGCCCGTTGTGCGGCAGCAAGTGCTGCCAACTGCGGGTCACGTAGTGGCGATAGCGCTCGGTACTGATACCGACCTGGATATTGAAACTGAGCAGCCGCAGGCGACCATCGGCCGGCAGGCCGCTGGCCTGCAGGTGATGTTCGTTGACCTGCGGCTGGTGCAGGCCGACGCTTCGGGTTGAGCGAAAGCGGCCCATGGCATTCGCCGCTTACTTAGCGGCGCGCTCCTTGGCGATCAGCTGGTCGGCGACGTTCAGCACGCCTTCCGGACCACCGGCGGTACCCAGGTCGAAGCGATACTTGCCGTTGACCACCAGGCTCGGTACGCCGGTGATTTCGTACTTCTTGGCCAGCTCTTTGGCCTGATTGACCTGGCCCTTGATGGCGAAGGAGTTGAAGGTGGCGAGGAACTTGTCCTTGTCCACGCCCTGGGTGGCCAGGAAGTCGGCCATCTCCTCAGGTTTGGTCAGGCGCATGCGCTTGTTCTGGATGGCGTCGAACACCGCGTTGTGGACATTGTGCTCAACACCCATGGCTTCGAGGGTGAGGAACATCTGGCCGTGGGCATCCCAGGGACCACCGAACATGGCCGGCACACGCTTGAAATTGACGTCCTTGGGCAGCTTGTCGACCCAAGGGTTGATGGTCGGTTCGAAGTGGTAGCAGTGCGGACAGCCATACCAGAACAGCTCGACGACCTCGATCTTGCCTGGCACCGATACCGGCACGGGGTTGCTCAGCTCGATATATTCCTTGCCGGCCACAGGCTCCGCAGCCTGGACGGCGGCCATACCGAATACGCTGGCGGCGACCAGCGCAGCGCTGAGAATCAGTTTACGCATGCTTTACTCCTGAGCAGTCTTTGGTCGCCTCGACGCGACCTGTGTAGGACAGGTCGGGAAGGGCTCGAGTTCTGTAGTGTAACGGCTACGGACAGAAAAAAGGGCAGCGCGGGCTGCCCTTTTCATCTTTAGCGCTGAAGCATTAACCGAGTGTTAACGCGTATTTCAGTGCAGGCCCTGAATGTAGCTGGACAGCGCTTCGATGTCCTTGTTGCTGAGCTTGCCGGCGATGGTGCGCATGGTCATGGCGTCGCCGTCATTGGTGCGGTTGCCTTCGCGGAAGTCGGTCAGCTGCTTGCTGACGTACTGCGCGTGCTGGCCACTGAGATGCGGGAACTTCGCCAGGGCGATGCCTGCGCCGTTGGGGGAATGGCAACCGGTGCAGGCCGGCATGCCTTTCTCCAGGTTGCCGCCGTTGAACAAGGCACGACCACGCTCGACGAGCTTCGGATCGGCGGCACCCACGCTGCCTTTCTGGCTAGCGAAATAAGCGGCGATGTCGGCCAGGTCCTGTTCGTTGAAATTGGCCAGCATGCCGGTCATCTCAAGCACGGTACGCTTGCCGTCCTTGATGTCGTGCAACTGCTTGTTCAGGTAGGGCTCACCTTGGCCGGCGAGCTTCGGGAAATTCGGTGCCAGGCTGTTGCCGTCCGGGTTGTGACAGGCCCCACAGACAGCTGTCTTGGCCTGGCCGGCGGCGGCATCGCCTTTGATGGGTCCCGCAGCAGTTGCCGCACCTGCGACCCCCATGGTCAACAGCAGACTCACGACTAGTTTGTTCATCAGCTAATCCAACACGGCTAAGGGTGAAATGTTATGTATCGGGACTGCCGCTCATCCAAAGGATGACCAAACGGTAGTCCTCGGCACTGCAGTCCATGCACAATCCACGCGGCGGCATAGCCTTGAAACCCTGTGTAACATGCACCACCAGTTGCGCCATGCCTTGCGCCAGCCTTGGCTCCCAGGCCGCCCGGTCACCGCTTCTGGGTGCCTGGGGCAGTTGTCCGGCGTGACAGGCCGCGCACGTGCGGTTGTACAACGCCTCGGGATCCTGTGTAGCCTGTGCGCTGAAAAACGGCAGGAACATACCGACAGCAAGCAGCCATTTCGCCATGCGAAACGACCTGACAGGGTTGGGGGCCGCGCTGCGTTCTGTTGCGCGAGCTATTGTTCGACACCCCATGCTCAATTGCCTTCGCTGGGCGAATGAGCACACAAAAACTGGGGCATTATATACTTCCGCCAGCCAAACGGAAACGACACCGCTTGCCAGGCCTGGTCCTACGCCTCCAGCGCTGGGCAACACCCACATCGGAAATCCCATGCAAGTCAAGAACCCCATCCTCGGCCTCTGCCAGAAAGCCAAATTCGCCCTCAGCGCCGCCAAGGTCGAACAATGCCCCGAAGACCAGGGTTACGAGGTGGCTTTCGCCGGCCGTTCCAACGCCGGTAAATCCAGCGCCCTCAACACCCTGACCCACGCCAGCCTGGCGCGTACCTCGAAGACCCCCGGCCGCACCCAGCTGCTGAATTTCTTCAGTCTGGACGATGAACGGCGTTTGGTCGACCTGCCGGGCTACGGTTATGCAAAAGTGCCGATTCCGCTCAAGCAGCACTGGCAGAAACACCTGGAGGCCTATCTGGGTAGCCGCGAATGCCTGCGCGGGATCATCCTGATGATGGACACCCGCCATCCGATGACCGACTTCGACAAGATGATGCTCGACTGGGCCAAGGCCAGCGGCATGCCGATGCACATCCTGCTGACCAAGGCCGACAAGCTGACCCACGGCGCGGGCAAGAACACTTTGCTCAAGGTGCAGTCGGAGATTCGCAAGGGCTGGGGCGACACCGCGACCATCCAGCTGTTTTCGGCGCCCAAGCGCCTGGGCCTGGAAGAGGCCTATCGCGTGCTGGCGGATTGGATGGAGCTGGAAGACAAGCCGGTGGCATGAATGGCCACGAAACCTGTAGGAGCGGCTTCAGCCGCGAAACAAGCGCCTCGTTACGTGGCACCCGCTTTGCGGGTGATCGCGGCTGAAGCCGCTCCTACAAGGACCGATGCAACTCCTGAATTCCGGGCAAAAAAAACCCCGGACTTCGTATGGGGAGGGGGAAGTTCGGGGTCCAAGTCCGGACCGCTAGGGCGGGGTCCAGATATCTGCCAACACTTAACACAACATAGGAGCATCGAAAGGCTTCACCAGCCATTCAGTACCTCTGAGTGGCGGTTCACCGGTTTAGTTCCGAGCCCCTGGAAACTATTTGCGATAGTTTCATGAAACTCTCGATCTAAGGCCCCAGGCCTGCGCCGGATCCGCGACACTACGCCGCAGATCCTACACAGCTTTCACGCTGCGTTTAGTGAGCTTCGTCCCAATTCGAGCCAACACCCGCTTCCACCAGCAACGGCACGTCCAACTGCGCCGCACCGCTCATGTGGACCCTAATCTCGGCTTTCACCTGGTCGACCAGATCTTCGCGCACCTCAAGCACCAGTTCGTCGTGCACCTGCAGGATCACCCGCGCATCCAGCCCGCTCTCGGTCAGCCAGTTGTCCACCGCCACCATCGCGCGCTTGATGATGTCTGCCGCGGTGCCCTGCATCGGCGCGTTGATCGCGGTGCGCTCGGCACCTTTGCGCAAGGACGGGTTCTTGGCGTTGATGTCCGGCAGGTACAGGCGACGCCCGAACAGGGTTTCGACGAAGCCCTTTTCAGCGGCCTGGGCGCGGGTGCGCTCCATATAGGCCAGCACGCCTGGGTAACGGGCGAAATAGCGGTCGATGTAGTCCTGGGACTGCTTGCGATCAACGCCGATCTGCTTGGCCAGGCCGAATGCGCTCATGCCATAGATCAGGCCAAAGTTAATCGCCTTGGCGCTACGGCGCTGGTCGGTGGTGACGTTCTCTAGGGCGACACCGAACACTTCCGCGGCGGTGGCGCGGTGCACGTCAAGGTCGTTGCGGAAGGCGTGCAGCAGCCCTTCGTCCTTGGCCAGATGGGCCATGATACGCAGCTCGATCTGCGAATAGTCCGCCGCCAGCAGTTTGTAGCCGGGGCTGGCCACGAAAGCCTGGCGAATGCGCCGGCCCTCGGCGGTGCGGATCGGGATGTTCTGCAGGTTGGGGTCGCTGGACGACAAGCGACCGGTGGCAGCCACAGCCTGCTGATACGAGGTATGGATGCGTCCGGTACGCGGGTTGATCTGCAACGGCAACTTGTCGGTGTAGGTGCTCTTGAGCTTGCTCAGGCTGCGGTACTGCATCAGCACCTTGGGCAGCGGGTAGCCCTGCTCGGCCAGGTCATCCAGAACCGCCTCGGCGGTGGACGGCTGGCCCTTGGCGGTCTTGCTCAGCACCGGCATGCCCAGCTTGTCGTAGAGAATCGCACCGAGCTGCTTGGGCGAGCCCAGGTTGAATTCCTCGCCGGCCAGCGCATACGCCTCACGCTCCAGCTCGACCAGCTTCGCTCCCAGCTCACCGCTCTGCACGCCGAGCAGCCCGGCATCGACCAGCGCGCCCTGGCGCTCGATCTTCGCCAGCACCGGCACCAGCGGCATCTCGATATCCATCAGCACCGGCAGTACGCTGGGCGTCTGGGCCAGCCGTGCCTGCAGCGCATGGTGCAGGCGCAGGGTGATATCGGCGTCCTCGGCGGCGTAGGGGCCGGCCTTGTCCAGCGGGATCTGGTTGAAGGTCAGCTGCTTGGCGCCCTTGCCGGCGATATCCTCGAAGGCGATGGTGGTGTGGTCCAGATACTTCTGCGCCAAGCTGTCCATGTCGTGACGGGTGGCGGTGGAGTCGAGCACGTAGGACTCGAGCATGGTGTCGTAGGCCACGCCGCGCATGTGAATGGCCGGGCTGCCGTTGGCCAGGATGTTGATGTCGTACTTGGCGTTCTGGCCGATCTTGCCCTTGGCCGGGTCCTCCAGCAGTGGCTTGAGCGCCAGCAGCACACGCTCGCGGTCCAGCTGGGCCGGAGCGCCTTCGTAGTCGTGGGCCAGGGGCACATAGGCGGCTTCATGGGGCTCGACGGCGAACGACAGGCCGACGATCTGCGCCTGCTGGGCGTCCAGGCCGGTGGTTTCCGTATCGAAGGCGAACAGCGGCGCCTGGCGCAGCTTTTCCAGCCAGACATCGAAGCGAGCCTGGTCGAGGATGGTTTCGTACTTCGGCTCGACCTTCTCGGCAACAGCCTCGGCGACAGCGGCGCCATTACCGGCTTGGGGCGCGCTGCGCTGGACTTCGGCAACCCAGCTCTTGAACTCCATCTCGGTATAGAGCGCCATCAGTGCTTCACGGTCGGGTTCGCCACAGACCAGGGCGTCCACCTCGACATCCAGCTCCACATCGCACTTGATGGTGGCCAGCTCGTAGGAGAGGAAGGCCGCGTCGCGGTGCTCCTCGAGTTTGGCGGCGAGGGTCTTGGCGCCTCGAATGGCCAGGCCCGGCACCTTGTCCAGGTTCTGGTACACATCGCTCAGGCCGCCACCGATACCGGTCAGCAGGCCCACCGCGGTCTTTTCGCCAACGCCCGGCACGCCGGGAATGTTGTCGACCTTGTCGCCCATCAGGGCGAGAAAATCGATGATGTGTTCGGGGCCTACGCCGAACTTCTCGTGCACACCGGCGATATCGAGCACGCTTCCGGTCATGGTATTGACGAGGGTAACGTGGCCGTCCACCAGCTGGGCCATGTCCTTGTCGCCGGTCGAGATGATCACCGGGCGGCCGGCGGCGGCGCTGCTGCGCGCCAGGGTGCCGATCACGTCGTCGGCCTCCACGCCTTCGACGCACAGCAGCGGGTAGCCCAGGGCGCGGACGCTGGCGTGCAGCGGTTCGACCTGCACCCGCAGGTCGTCGGGCATGCTCGGGCGGTTGGCCTTGTACTCGGCGAACATGGCGTCGCGGAAGGTCCCGCCCTTGGCGTCGAAGACCACTGCGAACAGGCTGTCCGGGTACTGCTTGCGCAGGCTCTTGAGCATGTTCAGCACGCCCTTGACCGCGCCGGTGGGCATGCCTTTGGAGGTGGTCAGCGGCGGCAGCGCGTGGAAGGCGCGGTAGAGGTAGGACGAACCGTCCACCAGGACGAGGGGCGCTTGGCTCATGAGGAGAATCAACCTTTTCGACGGGTCCGGCGCTAGAATAGCCGGATCAATGACGACAAAAGGACTAGGTTATCATGCGCACACTCAATCGCCTGTTACTGCTCGGTCTGCTGGCCACCATGCCAGTCGTCACCCAGGCGGCGGACGAAGCCCCATCGGCCGATCCCGATGTAACCATTCGCACGGAAGGCGATAAAACCATCCAGGAGTACCGGCAAAACGGTTTCCTGTATGCGATCAAGGTCACGCCGAAGAACGGCAAGCCTTATTTCCTGGTACGCGCCGATGGCTCCGAAGGCAATTTCATTCGTTCCGACCAGCCGGACATGCTGATTCCGTCCTGGAAGATCTTCGAGTGGTAAGCTAGTAACGCGTATCGTTCTTATCAACCAGGCACTTCCGGGCGGAAGTGCCCGCATGGGCAATTCTTCAACATGTCAGTCTTCACCCCTGTGTCCCGGCCTGAGCTGGAAACCTTTCTGGCGCCATACGAGCTGGGCCGCCTGCTCGACTTCCAGGGCATCGCCGCCGGTACCGAGAACAGCAATTTCTTCGTCAGCCTGGAAAAAGGGGAGTTCGTCCTCACACTGATCGAGCGTGGGCCGGCTGAAGACATGCCGTTCTTCATCGAACTGCTCGACGTGCTGCACGATGCCGACATGCCCGTGCCCTACGCCCTGCGCGACCGCGAAGGGCATGGCCTGCGCGAACTGTGCGGCAAGCCTGCGCTGCTGCAGCCGCGACTGTCGGGCAAGCACATCAAGCTGCCGAACAACCAGCATTGCGCCCAGGTCGGCGAGTTGCTGGCCCACATTCACCTGGCCACCCGCGAGCGCATCATCGAGCGCCGCACCGACCGTGGCCTGGACTGGATGCTGGAATCGGGCGCCGAGCTGCTGCCGAGCCTGAACCGGGAGCAAGCCGGGCTGTTGCAACCGGCGCTGGCGGAAATCACCGCGCACAAGGCGCAGATCCTCGCCCTGCCCAAGGCCAACCTGCACGCCGACCTGTTCCGTGACAACGTGATGTTCGAAGGCACTCACCTGACCGGGCTGATCGACTTCTACAATGCTTGCTCCGGGCCGATGCTGTACGACATCGCCATCACCGTGAACGACTGGTGCCTGGACGAGCAGAGTGGTATCGACCTGCCACGCGCCCAGGCATTGCTGGGCGCCTACGCGGCACTGCGGCCGTTCACCGCCGCTGAGGCGGAGCTGTGGCCGGTAATGCTGCGGGTGGCGTGCGTGCGCTTCTGGCTGTCGCGCCTGATCGCGGCGCAGGCGTTCGCCGGGATGGACGTGATGATCCATGACCCTAGCGAGTTCGAGGTGCGCCTGGCGCAACGCCAGCAGGTTGCGCTGAAGCTGCCGTTCGCGCTCTGATAGGCAATAGCGGCATATGTGGGAGCGGGCTTGCCCCGCGATAGCGCCGGGCCTGCCAACGCTATCGCGGGGCAAGCCCACTCCCACTTGGTCCGCCTACAGCCTCAGAGCTGCTCCAGGCAGCCGACCAGGTCGCCGCCAAGCTTCTCCAGCAAGCGCTCATAGCCCTTGCCATCCACCTTGTCGGTGCCACCCAGCGCATCCAGTTCGGCCAACCGCACCGGCAACCCGGCCGTCAGCGTCTCGGCCAGGCGCGGCCTCAGCGGCGGCTCGCTGAACACGCAGGTCTTGCCCACCGCCTGCAAGCGCTTGCGCATGGCGGCGACGTGCTGCGCGCCCGGCTGCACCTCAGACGCCACGCTGAACACGCCAGTGTGCTTCAGGCCATAGGCGGCCTCGAAGTAGTCGAACGCCTCGTGAAACACGAAGTAAGGCTTGCCGGCGATCCCCGCCACACGCTGCTTGATGCGCGCATCCAGGGCATCCAGGCGCTCGACGAACTGCTTGAGGTTGGCCTGGTAGCGCAGGGCATTGGCCGGGTCGGCCGCTGCCAGGTCGCCGGCCATCTTCGTCGCGATCACCCGGGCATTCAGCGACGACAGCCACAGGTGTGCATCGAGGCTGCCCGGGCGGTGGTCGTGGTCATGATCGTCGTGGTCTTCCTCGTCATGGGAGTGGCTGTCCTCGCCGAAATGACGCAACTGCATGCCCGACAGCGACTGCACGGCCACGGTCGGCTTGGCGCGGCTCTTCAGCACGCGGGGCAGGAAACCTTCCATGTCCGGGCCGATCCAATACAGCAGGTCGGCATCGGCCACCTTGCGCACGTCGGAGGGGCGCAGTGAGTAGTTGTGCGGGGAGGCGCCCGGCGGCAGCAGCACATCGGGGCTGCCGACACCGTCCTGAACGGCGGCGGCGATCTGTTGCAGGGGCTTGATGCTAGTCAGCACGCGCACGTCGGCGTGCGCCGAAAAAGCGATGAAAGCGACAAAGAGGGCAAGGATTCGGGACACGGTGGATACTCGGGTCGTCAGAAACAGGTAACATAATAACGTCTCCATCCTGAACCGTCGCTGCCCATGTCCATCACGCCGCTGGCCCACCGTCCCCACGATCACTCCCATTGCGTCCACAGTGCGCTGGCCGAGGCCGACGCGCTGTGCAACCGTCAGGGCCTGCGCCTGACCGCCCTGCGCCGCCGCGTGCTGGAGCTGGTGTGGCAGAGCCACAAGCCGCTGGGCGCCTACGATATCCTCGCCGTGCTCAGCGAGCAGGACGGCCGCCGCGCCGCGCCACCGACCGTCTATCGTGCCCTGGACTTCCTTCTGGAAAATGGCCTGGTGCACCGCATCGCCTCGCTCAATGCCTTTATTGGCTGCAGCCACCCCGAGCACGCGCACCAGGGGCAGTTCCTGATCTGCCGCGAATGTCATGTCGCCATCGAGCTGGAGCAGAACAGCATCAGCGACGCCATCGTCAGCAGCGCCAATGCCGTGGGCTTTGCGGTCGAGACGCAAACCGTCGAAGTGGTCGGCCTGTGCGGCAACTGCCGGGGCAAGGCATGAGCGATGCCCTGATCCGCCTCGAGCAGGTCGGTGTCAGCTTCGCTGGCGAAGCGGTGCTCGACAGCATCGACCTGGCGGTGGCACCGGGCCAGATCGTTACCCTGATCGGTCCCAACGGCGCTGGCAAGACCACCCTGGTGCGCGCCGTGCTGGGGCTGCTCAAGCCGCATCGCGGCAAAGTGTGGCGCAAGCCCAGGCTGCGCATCGGCTACATGCCGCAAAAGATCCAGGTGGACGCCACATTGCCCTTGTCGGTGCTGCGCTTCCTGCGCCTGGTGCCCGGTGTAGACCGTGCGGCAGCCTTGGCGGCGTTGCAGGAAGTCGGCGCCGAGCAGGTGATCGACAACCCGATCCAGACCATCTCCGGTGGCGAGATGCAGCGTGTGCTGTTGGCCCGCGCGCTGCTGCGCGAGCCCGAGCTGCTGGTACTCGACGAACCGGTGCAGGGTGTCGACGTGGTTGGCCAGACCGAGCTGTACAACCTGATCACTCGCCTGCGCGACCGCCACGGCTGCGGCGTGCTGATGGTTTCCCATGACCTGCACCTGGTGATGAGCGCCACCGACCAGGTGGTCTGCCTCAACCGCCACGTGTGCTGCTCGGGCCACCCGGAACAGGTCAGCAACGACCCGGCCTTCGTCGAGCTGTTCGGCCAGAACGCCCCGAGCCTGGCCGTCTATCACCACCATCACGATCACAGCCACGACCTGCACGGGTCGGTGATCGCCCCCGGCGCCCATGTTCACGGAGAGCACTGCAAGCATGGCTGATTTTCTTCTCTACGCCCTGCTTGCCGGTGTATCGCTGGCGCTGGTCGCCGGCCCCCTGGGCTCGTTCGTGGTGTGGCGGCGCATGGCCTATTTCGGCGACACCCTGTCCCATGCCGCGCTGCTCGGCGTGGCCCTGGGCTTCGCCTTGGATGTCAGCCCGGCGCTGGCGGTGACCGTCGGCTGCCTGCTGCTGGCGATCCTGCTGGTGACCCTGCAGCAGCGCCAGCCGCTGGCCTCGGACACCCTGCTCGGCATCCTCGCCCCCAGTACGCTGTCGCTGGGGCTGGTGGTGCTGAGCTTCATGCACGATGTGCGCATCGACCTGATGGCCTACCTGTTCGGCGACCTGCTGGCGATCAGCCCTACCGACCTTGCCTGGATCCTCGGCGGCAGCGCCTTGGTGCTGGTGCTGCTGGCGATGTTCTGGCGACCATTGCTGGCGGTGACCGTGCACGAGGAACTGGCGATGGTCGAAGGCTTGCCGGTGACCGGCCTGCGCCTGGCACTGATGCTGCTGATCGCCGTGGTGATCGCGGTGGCGATGAAAATCGTTGGCGTGCTGCTGATCACCTCGCTGCTGATCATCCCGGCCGCCGCGGCACAGCGTCACGCCCGCTCACCGGAGCAGATGGCCGTTGGCGCCAGCCTGCTGGGGGTTGCCGCGGTCTGCGGGGGCCTGGCGCTGTCCTGGTTCAAGGACACCCCGGCCGGGCCTTCGATCGTGGTCTGTGCGGCAGTGCTATTCTTGCTGAGCCTGGCGTTGCCGAAACGCTGAATTTTCAGGGTGCGCGCAGGCGCATCCTGCAACCTTTTCGCAGGTTTCGAGTCTGAGAAGACCTGTTTTCGAGCGTGCGCACCTGGGTGTAGACTTGCTCGCTTTTTGCGCAAATAGAGAGTCGCAGGAATGAAGCCGTTCGCCTCACGTTATCTGCTTGTTGCCGCGTTTTCCCTGTTCCTGGCTGCCTGCTCCAGCAAGCCGGCCGAACAGCCGGTGGCGCCTGCCCAGCCCGATGCCTGGCAGCAGCTCGAGCAAAGCATCGCCAGCAACGAGCTGGCCACCGCCGAGGATCAACTGGCCGCCTTGCAGGCCCAGGCGCCGGATGACGCACGCCTGGAGCCGCGCCAGCGCCAGCTGGCCGAGGCCTACCTGCGCCGTAGCCAGATCGTCCTGCAGAAGGGCGATGTGAATGCCGCTGCCACGGCATTGGCCCGCGCCCGGGCGCTGATGCCGCAAGCACCGGCCCTGACCGGCGGCGATGCCGTGGCCCAGGCACGCAAGGCCGAACTGGAAAAGGCCGAAGCGGCGCTCAAGGCTGCCGCGTCCAAGCCCAAGGCCCGGGTGATCGACCCGACCGCGCCGACCACCGTCGTGGCGCTGAAAACCACCGATAGCCGGGCGATGCGTCGCCAGTTGGACGATATCGCGGCGGACGTGGTGAGTTATCAGTGCGAGGTGGTGTTCCAGGTGCCGCGTACCGAGGATGCGCCTTGGCTCAAGACCCTGCTGGAGAAGCGAGTGCGCAAGCTCGACAGTGGCTTCGAGCTGAAGCAGAAGCATGAGATCCAGCGTTCATTGCCGGCGCAGGTGGTATTGATCCCTCATCAGCAATAAACCTGTCAGGGCCTCATCGCCGGCAAGCCGGCACCCACAGGGACCGCCTGCAATCTGTGGGAGCCGGCTTGTCATGGCGACGAACCGCGGCGATGGGCTGCAAAGCAGCCCCCGATTATGCAGGAACAGCTTCGGCAGCCGCCTCCCGCGCCCACACCCGGTGCCCCTCGACGGCTTTGAAGAAGGCCTCGAGCGCCTTCTGGTCATCGCCCAGCAACAGCCCCGCATCTTCCTTGAGTCCCAGCTTGTTCAGCAGCAGCTTGCCCTCACTGGCTACGCCCATGGGCTTGAGATGCTTGTAGGCCTCGAGCAGGAAGTGCTTGGCCACGCCGCTGTTTTCCAGCGCCTCCAGCGAAGCCTTGCCCGCCGGCACCCACACCCCGTCGAACATCACCGAGGGCATGCCCTCCATCGATGCATCCACCGGCAGCTGCTTGCCAGCGGCAGTCTCCACGGGTGCCGAAGTCGGCCCCAGCAGCATGGGACGCGCACTTTGCGCCTCCAGCGCCTTGACCACCTTGTCGACACTCGCGTCATCCACGCCATCAGCCACCAGGATGGCGATTTTGCGCCCACTGATGCCGATGTCCCCGGGGTGGTTCATCTGGCTCAAGGCCTTTGACTGTGCCGGCTTGCTGCCCTTGACCTTGACCGTGCCGGCCTTCGGCGCCGGCAGGCCGAGGTTGGCCGCCACCGCTGCCGCCAACTTGAGATCGATATTGGCCAGGATCTCGTTCACTTCCCGCGCGCGGATCGCCTCGCGCTCGACCTTGCCCAGCTCGAAGCTGTAGGCCTTGATGATGTGCTGCTGCTCGGTGGGGCTCATGCTCTGGAAGAACAGCCGCGCCTGGGAGAAATGATCGCCAAACGACTCGCTGCGCTGGCGGATCTTGTTCGCGTCGATACGTTCCTGGTAACTCTCGAAACCGCCATCCTGCGCGGCGGGCGGCGTTTCCTTCGGCCAGCCGCCATCGATCGAGTTGGGCTCGTAGGACGCCCGGCCCTTGTCGATGGTCATGCGGTGCATGGCATCGCGCTGGCTGCTGTGATTGGGCGCGACAGGGCGGTTTATCGGAATCTCGTGGAAGTTCGGCCCGCCCAGGCGGCTTATCTGGGTGTCGGTGTAGGAGAACAGCCGGCCCTGCAGCAACGGGTCGTTGCTGAAATCGATGCCCGGCACTATATGCCCGGGGCAGAAGGCGATCTGCTCCACTTCGGCGAAGAAGTTGTCCGGGTTGCGGTCGAGCACCATCTTGCCCAGCGGCGTCACCGGCACCAGCTCCTCGGGGATGATCTTGGTCGGGTCGAGCAAGTCGAAGTCGAACTTGTGCTCGTCGGCCTCCGGCACGATCTGCACGCCCAGCTCCCATTCCGGATAATGCCCGGTCTCGATCGCTTCCCACAGGTCGCGGCGGTGATAGTCGGTGTCCTTGCCGGCAAGCTTCTGGGCTTCGTCCCACAGCACCGAGTGCACGCCCTGGCGCGGCTTCCAGTGGAACTTGACGAAGCTGGCCACGCCTTGGGCATTGATCAACCGGAAGGTGTGCACGCCAAAGCCTTCCATCATGCGCAGGCTGCGCGGAATGGCCCGGTCGGACATCGCCCACATGACCATGTGCGCGGATTCCGGCACCAGCGACACGAAGTCCCAGAAGGTGTCGTGGGCAGAGCCGCCGGTGGGCATCTCGTTGTGCGGTTCGGGTTTGACCGCGTGGACGAAGTCGGGAAACTTGATCGCGTCCTGGATGAAGAACACCGGCATGTTGTTGCCGACCAGATCGAAGTTGCCTTCATCGGTGTAGAGCTTCACCGCAAAGCCGCGCACGTCGCGCACCGTGTCGCCCGAGCCACGTGGACCCTGCACGGTGGAAAAGCGCACGAACACCGGGGTGATTTTCTCGGGGTCTTGCAGGAAGCCGGCCTTGGTCAGCTCGGCATGGCAGCCGTAGCTCTGGAAGTAGCCATGGGCGCCGGTCCCGCGGGCATGGACGATACGCTCGGGGATGCGCTCATGGTCGAAGTGGGTGATCTTCTCGCGCATGATGAAGTCTTCGAGCAGCGAAGGCCCACGGGCGCCGGCCTTGAGGCTGTTCTGGTTGTCGGCGACCTTCACACCCTGGTTGGTGCGCAGCGCCTGGCCGCTGGCGTCGCTGCGAAACGCCTCCAGGCTCTGCAGTTTGGCGTTGGTGTTGGCCTTGTCCGGGGTGTCGGTGCCGGCGACAGGGCTGGGCTGTGGCGCCTGCGGCGTCTTGCTGGGCATCTTCGGCTCTCCTCATCAGTCTTCAGGCTGCCCGTTCGGGCTTGTTCAATTAGTGACTGGGCTGCCATCGGATGCGTTCAATCGGATTGCCGACCGTCGCGTTATGCCGATTGGATTGGAGCGTGACGAAATAAATGCTAAGAACACGCAGGGGAAAAGGCTAAAATGCGCGCCCCGGCTAACCGCTGACCCAAATTCCATGCGCCCCACAAGGTTCGCTCAGTGATCGAGTTTCAAAATGTCCACAAGACCTACCGCGTCGCCGGTAGGGATATCCCGGCCCTGAACCCGACCAGCCTGACCATCGAAGATGGCCAGGTGTTCGGCCTGATCGGCCACTCCGGTGCCGGCAAGAGCACCATGCTGCGCCTGATCAACCGCCTCGAGGAGCCGTCCGGCGGCAAGATCGTGGTCGACGGTGAAGACGTCACCGCCTTCGACTCGAACCAGCTGCGGCGCTTCCGCCAGCAGGTCGGCATGATCTTCCAGCACTTCAACCTGCTGGCCTCCAAGACCGTCGCCGACAATGTCGCCCTGCCGCTGGTGCTGGCGGGCGAGCTGTCGCGTGGCGAGATCGACAAGCGCGTCACCGAGCTGCTGGCCCGTGTCGGCCTTTCCGAGCATGCCAAGAAGTACCCGGCGCAACTGTCGGGTGGGCAGAAGCAGCGCGTCGGCATCGCCCGCGCCCTGTCCACCAACCCCAAGATCCTGCTGTGCGACGAAGCCACCAGCGCCCTCGACCCGCAGACCACCGCCTCGGTGCTGCAACTACTGGCCGAGATCAACCGCGAGCTGAAGCTGACCATCGTGCTGATCACCCACGAGATGGACGTGATCCGCCGGGTCTGCGACCGCGTGGCGGTGATGGATGCCGGGCAGATCGTCGAGCAGGGCCCGGTGGCCGACGTGTTCCTGCACCCGCAGCACGCCACCACCAAGCGTTTCGTCCAGGAAGACGAGCAGGTCGACGAGAACGAGCAACGCGACGATTTCGCCCATGTGCCGGGGCGCATCGTGCGCCTGACCTTCCAGGGCTGCGCCACCTACGCGCCGCTGCTGGGCACCGTGGCCCGCGAAACCGGCGTGGACTACAGCATCCTTGCCGGGCGCATCGACCGCATCAAGGACATCCCCTATGGCCAGCTGACCCTTGCCCTGATCGGTGGAGACATGGAGGCGGCGTTCGCCCGCTTCACTGCAGCTGACGTACATATGGAGGTACTGCGTTGATGGACATCCTCAGCTATTTCGCCAACGTCGACTGGGTCGAGATCTGGCAGGCGACCAACGACACGATGGTCATGCTGTTCATCTCGCTGGCCTTCATCATCCTGCTGGGCTTGCCACTGGGCGTCGTGCTGTTCCTGTTCAGCCCACGGCAGATGTTCGAGCACAAGAAGGTCTACGCCGTGCTGGCGACCATCGTCAACATCGTGCGCTCGGTGCCGTTCATCATCCTGCTGATCGTGATGATCCCGATCACGGTGCTGATCACCGGCACCTCGCTGGGCGTTGCCGGTGCCATCCCGCCGCTGGTGGTGGGAACCACGCCATTCTTCGCGCGGCTGGTGGAAACCGCCCTGCGTGAAGTGGACCGCGGCATCATCGAGGCTACCCAGTCGATGGGCGCCACCACCCGCCAGATCATCTTCAAGGCCGTGCTGCCTGAAGCGATGCCGGGCATCATCGCCGCCATCACCGTGACCGCCATCACCTTGGTGTCCTACACCGCCATGGCCGGCGTGGTCGGGGCCGGTGGCCTGGGTGACCTGTCGATCCGCTTCGGCTACCAACGCTTCCAGACCGACGTGATGATCGTCACCGTGGTGCTGCTGGTCATCCTGGTCCAGGTACTGCAAATGATCGGCGACAAGCTGGTCGTGCATTTTTCCCGTAAGTAACCCCAATGGGGTCGGCCCGGCCGACCCGTTCGGGGGCCGTCGCGGCCCTCACAAGGAGTGATCAATGAAGAAGCTGCTTGCTGTTGTCGCCGCGGTCGCGGCCTTCTCGGCCCACGCCGAGACCCTGACGGTCGCCGCCACCCCGGTACCGCACGCCGAGATCCTCAACTTCGTCAAGCCACAGCTGGCGAAGGAAGGCGTGGAACTGAAGGTCAAGGAGTTCACCGACTACATCCAGCCGAACGTGCAGGTTTCGGAAAAGCGCCTGGACGCCAACTTCTTCCAGCACCAGCCGTACCTGGATGAGTTCAACAAGGCCAAGGGTACTCACCTGGTAAGCGTCGCCGGCGTGCACATCGAGCCGCTGGGCGTGTACTCGACCAAGGTCAAGAAGCTCGACGAACTGCCTTCCGGCGCCGCCGTGGTCATTCCCAACGACGCCACCAACGGCGGCCGCGCCCTGCTGCTGCTGGACAAGGCCGGGGTGATCAAGCTCAAGGACAACACGAACATCCTGTCGACCATCAAGGACATCGCCGAGAACCCGAAAAACCTGAAGTTCCGGGAACTGGAAGCCGCGACCATCCCGCGTGTGCTGACCCAGGTCGATGCCGCCCTGATCAACACCAACTACGCGCTGGAAGCCAAGCTCAACCCGGAAAAAGACGCCCTGGCCATCGAAGGCAAGGACTCTCCGTACGTGAACATCCTGGTGACCCGCGAGGACAACAAGGACGCGGACGCGGTGAAGAAACTGGTACAGGCCCTGCACTCGCCTGAGGTGAAGCAGTTCATCACCGAGAAGTACAAGGGCGCTGTGGTTCCTGCGTTCTAAGCCTGCAGCCTGGGGCCGCTTCGAGGCCCTATCGCCGGCAAGCCGGCTCCCACAGAGACTGCACGATTGTGGGAGCCGGCTTGCCGGCGAAAGGCCTGCGCAGCAGGCCCAAATATCTCAATCGCGCTTGACCAGCCCCGGCAACTGCGCCACCAGCTTCTGGTTGTTGAACGGCGCTCGAATGAACCCGCGCTGACGCCCATCAGGCCCGACCACCGCCAGGTTGCCGCTGTGATCCACGGTATACCCGGGCTTGCTGGTATCGGCCGGGATGAACGGGATGCTCAAGGCGTTGGCCAATTTCTGGGTATCCTCGATCGAGCCCGCCACCCCGACGAAATCCTTGTCGAAATAGCCCAGGTACTGCTTGAGCTGGTTCGGCGTGTCGCGGTTCGGGTCGACGCTCACCAGCACCACCTGCAGACGCTCCAGCGCCTCCTTGGGCAGTTCGCTCTTCACCTGGCGCAGCTGGGCCAGGGTGGTCGGGCAGATGTCCGGGCAGTAGGTGTAGCCGAAGAACAGCAATGACCACTTGCCCTTGAGCTGGTCCAGCACCAGCGGCTGGCCGTTCTGGTCGGTCATGGTCACGTCCGGCACGGTACGGCTCTGCGGCAGCAGGATGATGCCGGCATCGATCAGCTCGGTGGGGTTCAACTGACCACGGTCGTTGAGCACCTTGTTGACGGTCAGGCCCATGATCAGCGCGACCAGGGCAACGAGGATGAAGACGGTTTTCTGGGTTCGGGTCATAGGTTCAGCAACAGGTAGTGGTCTACGAGCAACGCGATGAACAGGGCGAACAGGTAGCCGATAGAGTACTTGAACGTCTTGATCGCCGCGTGCGGCCGGGTGCCACGGTACAACACCCAGGCCCAGTGCAGGAAGCGCAGGCCCAGCAGCAAGGCACAGGCCAGGTACAGCGGGCCGCTCATGTGGATGGCATAGGGCAACAGGCTCACGGCCAGCAATATCAAGGTGTAGAGCAGGATATGCAGGGCCGTGTAATGCTCGCCATGGGTAACGGGTAGCATGGGAATATCAGCTTTTGCGTACTCCTCCTTGCGATGAATCGCAAGGGCCCAGAAGTGCGGCGGTGTCCAGGCGAAGATGATCAGCACCAGCAGCAGGGGCTCGGCGCCCAGGTGCCCGCTGACCGCTACCCAGCCCAACAATGGCGGCGCGGCCCCAGCCAGGCCGCCGATCACGATGTTCTGCGGCGTGGCCCGCTTGAGAAAGCCGGTGTAGAGCACCGCGTAACCCAGCAGCGAGGCCAGTGTGAGCCAGGCGGTGAGGGGGTTGGTGAAAGCCAGCAGCAAGGCCATACCTGCCACGGCCAACAACAAGGCGAACAACAGTGCCGCCAGAGGCGCCACCCGGCCTTGGGCCAACGGACGCTTGTGGGTACGGGCCATCAACGCATCGACTCGTCGGTCGACCACGTGATTGACCGCCGCCGCGGCACCCGCGCACAAGCCAATCCCCAGGTTGCCGAACAGCAGGACGCTCCAGGCCACCCCTGCGCGGGTGGCGAGAAACATCCCCACCAGCGAGGTGATCAGCATCAGCACCACCACCTTCGGCTTGGTCAGTTCCAGATAGTCGCGCCATCCGGCGCGCTGGCGTTCCGTGCTCAGAACCGTCGCCACGAATCGTTCCTCATGTGATGAGTGAGTTGCGCCCCGGTCACCGGTGTCAGGCGCCAGCCATGGCCCACGCGAACCTTGTCGACCACGCGAATGCGGTAGTTCACCAGCACCATGGTCAGCAGCAGCAGCACACCGCCGGCGTTGTGGGCAACGGCCACGCCCAGCGGCAGGTGGAACAATACGTTGCTGATGCCCAGGCCCAGCTGCAGCGTCAGCGCCAGCAATACCAGGCGCGCCAGGCCGCCCAGGCCATTGCGCTGCAACTTCCAGCTGAGCATCAGCAGTACCGCCAGCACCATCATCGCGCCGAGCCGGTGGCTGACATGAATCGCCGTGCGCGCATCGCTGTCCAGTTGCCCGCCCAGGTAATTGGGGCCGACGTGCTGGGTCAGGTGGAAGCCGTTGCTGAAGTCCGCCGCCGGCCACCACTGGCCATGGCAGGTGGGCAGGTCGATGCAGGCCACCGCCGCGTAGTTGGCGCTGACCCAACCCCCCAGGGCGATCTGGCCGATCACCACCAGCAGCGCCAGCGCCGCGATCCGCCGCAAGCTCAGCGGCAGTTTCGGCAAAGGCGCAAAAGCCCGGGATAGACGCAGGGATAGCAGGAAAAGCAGGCTCACCGTGGTGAACCCGCCAAGCAGGTGCGCGGTCACCACCTGGGGCCACAGTTTCAGTGTCACCGTCCACATGCCGAACGCCGCCTGGGCCAGCACCACACCCAGCAGCAACACTGGCAGGCGGTAGGGCTGGCCGTCATGGGCATGCCGGCGTACAGCCTGGAAGGCAAGCAGTGCGATCACCAGTGCCAGGCTGCCGGCGAAATAGCGATGGACCATCTCTGCCCAGCCCTTGGCTTCCTCCACCGGGTGCTCAGGGAAGTGCAGCTCGGCATGGGCCAGTTGGGCATCGGTCTTGGGCACGCTGATGAAGCCGTAGCACCCCGGCCAGTCGGGGCAGCCAAGACCGGCATGAGTCAGGCGAGTGTAGGCGCCGAGCAACACGACCAGCAGCGCCAGCAGCGTGGCGCACACAGCAAGGCGGAATCCGGGTCTGGCCATGGCAGCCTCCTAGCCGATGTTGGACAGCTTGAGCAGGTGACGCAGGTCGTCCAGCACATGCTTGCCCTTGACTTTGGCGTCGTAGCGCAGCACCAGGTTGCCGTGAGGATCGACGATCCACAGTTGCGGGGCAGTGTCGCCGACCTTCTGGATATAGCGCTGGGCGTCCAGCGGATAGCGTTGCAACTGCGGGTATTCACGGCCCAGCAACGCCTGGTAGTCAGCGGCCAGCGGCTGGGCCGCCGCCAGGGCATGGCTGGCGCGGCTGGCATCGCGGCCCAGGCCGACCTGGATCTGCCGGGCCAGGTACACCAGTTGCCGGCAGTCCTCGACACAGGCGCCCGGGGAGCTGACCAGCAACTGCCAGCGCTCGTCCTGGGCATCGATGCCGATATCCGCCCGGCCCTCGCCATTACCAATCATCACACCGTGATAGCTGCGCCCCTCCGGTACCCAGAACTTGAGCTTGTACATGCTGGTGGCAAGGATCATCGGCCCGAGCACGACGAACAGGATCAACAGCAGTTGCAGGCGCCCGCGGGGCTTGCGGCGGTCAGGCACGTCCAGTGGACTCGTGGCGGCGGCCATGGCGGTTCTCCTTGTCGTTGTGATGCCAGCCGAAATACAGGTAAAGCAGTACCAACGCGCTCGCCAGGGCGAACCACTGCACGGCATAGCCCTGGTGCTTTTCCGGGCCCATGGCGACCACCGGCCAGTCCAGGCGGTAGGCGGCCGGGCCGGGCCGCAGGCGTAGCTCCTGAGCAAAGCCTTCCCGGCCCAGTTGCTGCCAGAGCCCGGACGGATCGATCGCCGTCAGCAGTTGCGGCCACTGGCCATCGGGATTGTCCGGGTGCAGCTGGAACGTCTTGCCCGGCGGCACGTAGACCGTGGCGTCCAGCGCCAGCGCCTGGCTGGGCGTGTCGAAGCGCACCGGCACACGACGGTCGGGCCACGCCAGCCAGCCGCGATTGACCAGCAACCACAGGCCGCTGGCCTGGTCGTGGAAGGGCTGCAACAGCTCGACGCCGGCCTTGCCGTCACGCATCTGGTTGTCCAGCAGCAGGCTGTGACCGGCATCGAACCGGCCATACAGGTGCACGGGGTAGAACGCCGGGTCCGGCAGCTGGCGCAACCGGTCAGCAGTGACCGGCGCCTCGATCTGGCGTTCGGTGTAGGTGGCCAGCAGGTCACGCTTTTCGTCGGCGCGCCGCAGTTGCCAGCAGCCGAGCGCGATCAACCCCGGCAGCAGCGCAAGCACCACCAGGGTCGGTACCAGGCCTGGGCGAAACGGCTTCACCAGGGCCTCTTGAGGTCGAGCGCTATACTTGTATCCATCACCTCATCCCCCGGAGTGTCGCCATGCTCAAGGCCGCGATTGTCCTGATGCTGCTGGCCACCATCGCCAGCCTGTTCAGTGGCCTGGTGTTCCTGGTCAAGGACGATGACCAGTCGACCCGCCTGCTCAAGGCCCTTACCGTGCGCGTCGCCCTCGCCACCCTGACCATCGCCCTGGTGGCCTGGGGCCTGATCAGTGGGCAACTGGTGTCGCACGCACCTTTCTGAATTCACACCATCCCTGTAGGAGCGGCTTCAGCCGCGATCACCCGCGAAGCCGCACTACAGGACATACACGAAGATGAACAACCCCACCCACACCACATCGACGAAGTGCCAGTACCAGCTCGCCGCCTCGAAACCGAAGTGCTTGTCCGGGTCGAAGTGCCCGCGCAGCACCCGGCAGAACATCACGAACAGGATCAACGTGCCCAAGGTCACGTGCGCGCCGTGGAACCCGGTAAGCATGAAGAACGTCGCGCCGTAGATGCCCGAGCCCAGGGTCAGCCCGAGTTTGTTGTAGGCCTCGTGGTACTCGTAGGCCTGCAGGGCGAGAAACGCCAGCCCCAGCAGGATCGTCAGCCCCAGCCACAGCTTCAGCGTGCCGCGGTGCCCCTTGCGCAGGGCGTGGTGGGCGATGGTCACGGTCACACTGGAGCTCACCAGCAGGATGGTATTGATCAGCGGCAGGTGCCACGGATCGATGACTTCCTTCGGTGGCGGGAACAGTTTCGGGTCCGGCGTATGCAGTAGCGGCCAGACGAACTCGAAGTTGGGCCAGAGCATATGCGTCACGCCCTTGGCCCCATCGCCCCCCAGCCACGGCCCGGCCAGCACCCGCACATAGAACAGCGCGCCGAAGAAGGCCAGGAAGAACATCACCTCGGAAAAGATGAACCAGCTCATGCCCCAGCGGAACGAGCGGTCCATCTGCGCACTGTAGAGCCCGGCGTGGCTTTCCTTGACCACTGCGCCGAACCAGCCGAACAGCATGTAGGCCAGGAACAGCGCGCCGACGAAGAAAATCAGCGGCCCGTGGGACTCCGGGTGGCCGGCCTTGAGGTCGTTGAACCAGGTGCCGAGCCCGAATACGGTGATGAACATGCCGATCGTGGCAATGATCGGCCACTTGCTCTGCGCCGGTACGTAGTAATGCTCGTGGCTTGCCATGACGTATCTCCTTCCCTCAACGGGCGCCCTCGGTCGCGGCTTGGGCGACCGGGGGGTGGCGAGCGGTGATGTCGAACAGGGTGTAGGCCAGGGTCAGGTGTTTCACCGATTCCGGCAGGTCGCGGTCGACGATGAAGCGCACCGGCATCTCGATGCGCTCGCCCGGCTGCAGAACCTGCTGGGTGAAACAGAAGCACTCGGTCTTGTGGAAGTACGCCGCAGCCTCGGCGGGGGTGATGCTGGGGATGGCCTGGGCGCTCATGGGCTGGTTGGTCGGGTTGCGGGCCACGAAGATCATCTGGTTCACCGCCCCCGGGTTGACCTCGATCTGGTCGGCGGTGGAGTGGAACTCCCAGCTCATGTCACCGGCATTGGTCGACATGAACTGCACCCGCACCGAACGGGTCGGGTCGCTCACCTGGGTGCCCGCGTACTGCCCGCCGGTCTTGCCGTTGATGCCGAAGGCCTTGCACATCACGTCGTAGATCGGCACCAGGGCAAAGCCGAAGGCGAACATCACCACGGTCAGCATCAGCAGGCGGCTGACCAGGCGTTTGAGCGACAAGCCGTCCATGGGCAAGCTCCTACTTCACTTCCGGCGGCGTCTGGAAGGTGTGGTAAGGCGCAGGTGAAGGGATCGACCACTCCAGCCCCTCGGCGCCGTCCCAGGGTTTGGCCGGTGCCGGCGCGCCACCGCGAATGCACTTGATGACGATGAACAGGAAGAAGATCTGCGTGGCACCGAACATGAAGGCGCCGATCGACGAGACCATGTTGAAGTCGGCGAACTGCAGGTTGTAGTCGGGGATGCGCCGGGGCATGCCGGCCAGGCCGACGAAGTGCATGGGGAAGAAGGCCAGGTTCATGCCGACGAACGACAGCCAGAAGTGCAGCTTGCCCAAGGTTTCGTCATACATGTGCCCGGTCCATTTCGGCAGCCAGTAATAGGCCGAGGCAAAGATGCCGAAGATCGCCCCGGGCACCAGCACGTAGTGGAAGTGGGCAACCACGAAGTAGGTGTCGTGGTACTGGAAGTCCGCAGGCGCGATGGCCAGCATCAGCCCGGAGAAGCCGCCGATGGTGAACAGGATGACGAAGGCGATGGCGAACAGCATCGGCGTCTCGAAGGTCAGCGAACCTTCCCACATGGTGCTGACCCAGTTGAACACCTTCACCCCGGTGGGCACGGCGATCAGCATGGTGGCGTACATGAAGAACAGTTCGCCCACCACCGGGATGCCGACCACGAACATGTGGTGGGCCCAGACGATGAACGACAGGAAGGCGATCGCCCCGGTGGCGTAGACCATCGAGGTATAGCCGAACAGCGGCTTGCGCGAGAACGCCGGGATGATCGAGCTGACCGCGCCGAAGGCCGGCAGGATCATGATGTACACCTCGGGGTGCCCGAAGAACCAGAACACATGCTGGAACAACACCGGGTCACCGCCGCCGGCCGCGCTGAAGAAGCTGGTGCCGAAATGGATATCCATCAGCATCATGGTCACCACGCCGGCCAGCACCGGCATCACCGCGATCAGCAGGAACGCGGTGATCAGCCAGGTCCAGACGAACAGCGGCATTTTCATCAGGGTCATGCCGGGGGCGCGCAGGTTGAGGATGGTGGCGATCACGTTGATCGCGCCCATGATCGAGCTGATGCCCATCAGGTGGATGGCGAAGATGAAGAAGGTCACGCTGGCCGGGGCGTAGGTGGTCGACAGCGGGGCATAGAAGGTCCAGCCGAAGTTCGGCCCGCCACCGGGGCTGAACAGGGTCGAGACCAGCAGCAGGAACGCCGCCGGCAGCAGCCAGAAGCTGAAGTTGTTCATCCGCGGCAGGGCCATGTCTGGCGCGCCGATCATCAGCGGGATCATCCAGTTGGCCAGGCCGACGAAGGCCGGCATCACCGCGCCGAACACCATGATCAGCCCGTGCATGGTGGTCATCTGGTTGAAGAACGCCGGCTCCACGATCTGCAAGCCGGGCTGGAAAAGCTCGGCGCGGATCACCATGGCGAACGAGCCGCCGAGCAGGAACATGGTGAAGGCGAACCACAGGTACATCGTGCCGATGTCCTTGTGGTTGGTGGTCAGCACCCAGCGCATCAGGCCCTTGGCCGGGCCGTGGGCGTGTTCATGACCGTGGGCGTGGTCGTCGATCACTGCACTCATGTCCTGTCTCCTGCAATCCACTGACTGCCGCGGGTAGCCCGGCTCATTGCGCTTCGGCCTGCTTGAGCGCCAGCACGTCCTTCGGCGTGACCATGTCGCCCTTGTTGTTGCCCCAGGCGTTGCGCTCGTAGGTGACCACCGCGGCGATATCGACTTCCGAAAGCTGCTTGCCGAATGCCGCCATGGCGGTGCCCGGCTTGCCGTGGAAGACGATGCCCAGGTGCGCTTCCTTGGGCCCGGTGGCAATCTTCGAGCCCTTGAGGGCCGGGAACATCGGCGGCAGGCCCTGGCCCTCGGCCTGGTGACAGGCCACGCAGGTGGTGTGGTAGACCTTGTCGCCACGTGCCACCAGCTCTTCGAGGGTCCATTCCTTGCTGGTCAGTTCCTTGAGCTTGGCCGCCTCGGCCTTGCGCTCGCCGAGCCAGGTGTCGTAGTCGGCCTTGGATTTCACCTCGACCACCACCGGCATGAAGCCGTGGTCCTTGCCGCACAGTTCGGTGCACTGGCCACGGTAGATCCCGGGCTTCTCGACCCGGGTCCAGGCCTCGTTGACGAAACCGGGGATGGCATCACGCTTGACCGCGAAGGCCGGCACCCACCAGGAATGGATGACGTCGGCGGCGGTCACCAGGAAGCGCACCTTGGCGCCCACCGGCAGCACCAGCGGCTGGTCGACTTCGAGCAGGTAGTGCTCGTCCTTCGGTGAATTGTTGTGGATCTGCTCGGCGGGGGTAGCCAGGTTGCTGAAGAACTCGACGTCCTGACCCAGGTACTTGTAGTGCCACTTCCACTGGTAACCGGTGACCTGGATGTCGATGTCCGAGTCGCTGGCGTCGTAGATGTCGATCAGGGTCTTGGTGGCCGGGATGGCCATGACCACGAGGATCAGGAAGGGCACGACGGTCCAGAGGATCTCGACCCAGGTGTGCTCGTGGAAGTGCGCGGCCTTCTGCCCGGTTGAGCGGCGGTGAATGACCATCGACCAGAACATCGCGCCGAACACCACGATGCCGATGATCACGCAGATCCAGAAGATGGTCATGTGCAGGTCAAACACCGCGTGGGAGACCTCCGTCGCCCCGGGCGCCATGTTCACCGTCCATGCTGCCTGTGCCTGACCAAACAATGACCACAGCAACAGGCCCATCCAGACATGTGGATGTCGCATCATTGCGGGTTCCCCTTATCGTTCTTGTAGTCCCGGAGGCGTGGACGACCTGCTACGACAAAGGGGGGAACGGTGGCCAAGACTGCCTGGCTTCGACGACCGAGCCCCCTGCTTAAGGCAGTCGGGCCTCATCAACGAATCACGTTTCAAGCGGAGTATAGACACCGACCAATGGGGCGCAACGCAGGGACTGAAATGATCTTCACGCAACCAAACGTTTGCGCTGGAAGGCGCATGAATACTGGGCTGGAGCACAATAATGGCACATTGATATAGCCAATTTCCTACACGCGCCTAAGCGATATAACAAATGCGTCTTAGCGATTCTCGTAAGCAAGCTAACTTAGTGTCTTCCGTTTGTAACGCCTTGTCCCTGGAGTTGTCATGAACATCGCTGCTGTACGCGAGCAGATCGAAAACGCCCATCAACACGAGAGCCGCACAGGCCAACTGAAAAACCGTCTCGAGAAGCAACTGCCACACCTGCACCCTTCGATCCACCTACCCCAGCAGGACGCCCAGGGTACTTTGGCCCGCTTTGTCGGCGCCTATATCAACGAGGTTCCAGAACTGCTCGAAGCCGCGCACACCGTGGCCCTCGAGGCTGGCATCGAATCGCAGATCAAGCCGGTGCTGAAGATTGCCGAGGCCTATTTCCTGCAGCCGCCGAGTGTGATGGACGGGCAGGTCGGGCTGGATTGCCTGTTGGACGAGGCCTACCTGGCGCATCGCCTGGTCGAGGAGGTCAACGACCTGTATATCCGCCATTTCCAGCAACCGCTGATTCCGGTGGATACCACGGTCGCCAACCTGATCGCCCACCAGCTGATCGGCGAGACCTTCGCCAACCAGCTCGATGAGGTGGTACATCACTCGGTGGACGAGATGCTCAATGACGAGAGCTTTGCCGTGGAGTCAGTGGAGCGCTATCGCGACAAGCTGTCGAACCCGGAAACCGGAGAGGCCTGGAAACGCTGGCCGTGCCTGTCGCGCCAGCTGGGCGTGGAGTTGAGCCAGTCGGCCTGAGCTTGAATCTAGAGTGTTTCGACTGGCCTCATCGCCGGCAAGCCGGCTCCCACAAGTACAACGCAGGGTTTGATACCGGCGCCGTCATTGTGGGAGCCGGCTTGCCGGCGATGGGCCGCTAGGCGGCCCTCTTAGACGCCAACCCCCGCCGTGGTCCGCAACCGCCCCTCGACCCGCCGCTTCAGACGCCGCTGCTCCAGTACCAGCCGCGAGCCCTTGGCCGCGCCACTGCGCCCCCAATCCTCCAGCAGTTCCAGGCAGGAATGGTCGATATAGCTCAGGTTGCCCAGCGGCACATGCAACGTGGTCCCTTCCGGCACGGTATCCAGTACCTGGGTCAGCGCCGGCACCTTGAGGAAGGTGGCCGCGCCGCTCAGGCGCAGTTCCATGTGCCCCGGCGTACCCAATGCCACCAGATTGATCTTCAACCGCGCCGCCTTCAGCGCCAGCTTCAGCAGGGTCAGGGCAAAGCCCAGCAATACGCCGGTCAACAGGTCGGTGAAGATGATCGCCAGTGCAGTCGCCGCATAGGTGAACATCGGCATCCGCCCATAGCGGCCCAGGTTTCGAAACGCCTTGAAATCCACCAGTTTCACCCCGGTATAGACCAGCACGCCGGCCAGGCTGGCCACCGGAATCTGTTGCAGCACACTGCTCAGTACCACGACGAACGCGAGCAGCCAAAGACCATGCAGGATCGCCGAGGCGCGGGTCTGCGCACCAGCCTGGACGTTGGCCGAGCTGCGCACGATCACCCCGGTCATCGGCAACGCGCCAAGCACGCCGCAGAGCATGTTGCCGATACCCTGCGCCGACAGCTCACGGTCGAAATCCGAGCGCTGGCCACTGTGCATGCGATCGACTGCCGCCGCGGACAACAAGGTCTCGGCGCTGGCGATGAAGGCCAGGGCAAAGGCCGCCACCAGCAGCGTCGGGTCGGCCAGTTTGAGCAGATCGTCCGGACGCAGCCAGTCAATGGCCTCGGACAGGTCCGCAGGTACCTGCACGCGGTTGACCGGCAGTGCCAGCCACAAGCTGACAGCGGTCATTGCCGCCACACCGAGCAAGGCACCGGGAATGAAGCGCAGGCGTTGCGGGCGCCAGCGCTCCCAACCCCACATGATGGCGATGGTGCCCAAGCCCAGCGCACCAGCCTGCCAACCGGCGCCTGCACTTTCCAGCGGCAAGGCCGAGGCCAGCGTCGCCGGGAAACCCAGCAGGTTGTCCACACCTGATGGCTGGGGCGCGGTGTCGAACATCACGTGCACCTGGGACAGCACGATCAGCACGCCGATCCCGGCAAGCATGCCGTATACCACTGCTGGCGCGGTGACCCGGAACCAGCAACCCAGGCGCAAGCGCCCAGCCAGCAGTTGCAGCAGGCCGGCCAGCAACAAGATCGGCCCGAGCATGGCCACGCCATGCTGGCGCACCAGTTCGAACACCAGCACCGCCAGGCCCGCCGCCGGGCCGCTGACCTGCAACGGCGAGCCGGCGAGGAAACCCACGACGATGCCGCCGATGATCCCGGTGATCAGCCCCTTCGCCGGAGGCATGCCCGAGGCGATGGCAATACCCATGCACAAGGGCAGGGCCACCAGGAAGACCACCACCGAGGCCAGCAACTCACGCGGCAGGGCCGCCTTTATCTGTGTCATGTTCACCATGTAGCTCCTTTCTAGATTCACGGCCATTCCGCTGGCCGCTAGCACGGGGAAGCCTGAACGACGCGCAGGCGTGGGCCGCCAGCGGGTCTGCCGGCACGGCATTCAGGAAGATTCAAGGCAGGCGAAGGCCGCGCCGCACCCATCGGGTGCAGCCGGCAATCAAGGCTTGTTCAGCGTGTTGGGGTCGCTTAGTAGCGGCCTCTCGGTGTGGCAGAAGGGATCGACTCGCCTGCGGTCAGCGGCAGGAAGCGGTCGCTGGCGGCATCGTAAGCTTCGATCTGGCTGGTTTCGATGTCGTAGATCCAGCCATGGATATGCAGCTGCCCGGCGGCCAGGCGCGAAGCGACCGAGGGGTGGGTACGCAGGTGATGCAGCTGGGCGATGACGTTTTCCTTGGTCAGCAGCTGCATGCTTTCGTGCTCGCTGCCGCAGGAGCAGTTGTCCTCGATCACGGTCCGCGCTACCTCGGCATGGCGCAGCCAGGCGGAAACGGTCGGCATCTTCGCCAGCGACTGCGGGTTGAGTACCGCTCGCATCGCGCCGCAGTCGGAGTGACCGCAGATGATGATGTGGTGCACGCCCAGCGCCAGCACGGCGTACTCGATAGCACTCGATACACCGCCGTTCATCTGGCCGTAGGGCGGCACCACGTTGCCGACGTTACGGGTCACGAACAGGTCGCCGGGCGAGCTCTGGGTGATCAGTTCGGGGACGATGCGCGAGTCTGCGCAGGTGATGAACATGGCCCGCGGCTTTTGCGCGGTAGCCAGTTTCTTGAACAGCTCTTGCTGCTCGGGAAAGACTTCGGTGTGAAACCGCAGGAAGCCGTCGACGATATGCTTCATGGCGGCATCAGCGCTTTCGGCGGGTGCAGCCGGGACGGCCTTGGAGGGGTCCTTGACGGGCATGATTCATCCTCTTGACGGTTTGAAAGTGAATTCCATGTTACCGGGGAAAGATTGGGGTGACGCGGGGATTTAGATGACGCGCACGGGTAAATAATCACAGTCATTGCTGACTCATGACTCACGCTAGCGTAGGAAACTTAACTGAAACTTAATTGCGCAGGCTCTAGAACGGGCGTTCTGGATAGGCGAGGGGAGCACTGGATAATAGCAAAAAAGCATCAGTTGCCAACCTTCATGAGTGAAATTGTTGGGTTGCTTTAGTTGTACTTATAGGGCTCGCCTTCCCGATTGAACGAGCCGCTGGCTAGAACAGTGCCATCTGTGCACCGGGAGGGCAGAAGGCACTGCAATCAAGCGCCAGGTCCTCCCGCCCTTCGAACCCCAGCCGCCTGGCCGCCTTGCGAAAGCGCTGCGCCAGCAAGTCAGCGAACACCCCTTCACCGCGCATCCGCGCACCGAATCGGCTGTCGTAGAGTTCACCACCCCGGCTCTGACGAATCAGGCTCAGCACATGCGTGGCCCGCTGCGGGTAGTGATCGTGCAGCCACTGCTCGAACAACGGTGCCACCTCCAGCGGCAAGCGCAGCATCATGTACGCCGCGCTCTGCGCGCCGGCCTCCTTCGCCGCCTCCAGCAGGTGCTCCAGTTCGCTGTCATTGATCATCGGGATCATCGGTGAACACAGCACGCCCACCGGCACACCGGCCTCACGCAGCACGCGAATAGCGCGCAGGCGCGCCTTTGGAGCGGCCGCACGTGGTTCGAGGGTGCGCTTGAGCTCATCGTCCAGGGTGGTGAGGCTGATCATCACCCGTGCCAGGCGCTGGCTGGCCAGCTCGCTCAGCAGGTCAAGGTCGCGCAGCACCAGCGAGCCCTTGGTGACGATGGTCACTGGGTGGCGGTAACGCAGCAGAACTTCGAGCAGGCGCCGGGTCAGTTGTTGTTCGCGCTCGATGGGCTGATAAGGGTCGGTGTTGGACCCCAGGTTGATCGGCGCGCAAACGTAGCCGGGCTTGCTCAGTTGCTGCTCGAGCACCTCGGCGGCGTTGGTCTTGGCGATCAGCTTGGTCTCGAAATCCAGGCCGGGAGAGAGATCCCAGTAGGCGTGGCTGGGGCGCGCATAGCAGTAGATGCAACCGTGCTCGCAGCCGCGATACGGATTTATGGAGCGGTCGAAGGGCAGGTCAGGGGAGGTATTGCGGGCGATGATGGTCTTGGCCGTCTCGATCCGTAACTCGGTGCCTTGGGTAAGTGGGACTTCCTGGTACCAGCCATCGTCCTCGGCCACTGAAACACTTGGAGCGAAGCGGTTGTGCGGGTTGCCGGCAGTGCCGCGGCCGCGAATGGGGGCTGGTTTCATGATGACAACTCGGATTACTGTTCATTCATACAGTAATCCGAGACCAACGGGATGGCTACAGCCGATTATCGCGGAGCAAGCCCGCTCCCACGCTGTGCGTGCGTGGAAGCGCGCTTGCCCAGCGCTTTACCTTCAATCCTGCGGCTTCTTCAGCTTCGGATTGGGGAAGAACTGCACGGTCTGCACCTTGGCCGGCGGCGCTTTCGGCGCCAGGTGATTGACCCGGGTGCCGAGCTCGCTGGGTACCGACAGGCCTTGTTCGTTCAGGGTGTCAGTGAACCCACAGGCCACGCACTCACGGTGCGGCACACCGTCCTCGTTCCACATCATCAGCTTGTCCATCTCGCTGCACGCCGGGCAAACCGCCCCGGCGATGAAGCGTCGCTTGCTCTTGCTCACGGCTACCTCACTCATGCCGCCGCGTCCTCGGTGAGGCCGCTGTGGCGCAACAATGCATCGATGGAAGGCTCGCGGCCACGGAAGTCGACGAACAGCACCATCGGCTCGCGGGAACCGCCACGGGCCAGGATGGCTTCGCGGAAGGCGCGGCCGGTCTCGGCGTTGAGCACACCTTCTTCCTCAAAGCGCGAGAAGGCGTCGGCCGACAGCACTTCAGCCCACTTGTAGCTGTAGTAACCCGCCGCATAACCGCCGGCGAAGATGTGCGCGAAGCTGTTGGGGAAGCGGTTGTAGGCCGGCGGACGCATCACCGAGACCTCGTCACGCACGCCCTCGAGCACCTGCAGCACGCTGCGGCCGTCGCCATGGGTGGCGTGCAGCTCGAAGTCGAACAGCGAGAACTCCAGCTGGCGCACCATCATCATGCCGGACTGGAAGTTCTTCGCCGCGAGCATCTTGTCCAGCAGGTCCTGGGGCAATGCCTCACCGGTCTCGTAGTGGCCGGAGATCAGCGCCAGGCCCTCGGGCTCCCAGCACCAGTTCTCCATGAACTGGCTCGGCAGCTCCACCGCGTCCCAGGCCACGCCGTTGATGCCGGACACACCGGCATGCTCGATGCGGGTCAGCAGGTGGTGCAGGCCGTGCCCGAACTCGTGGAACAGGGTGGTGACTTCGTCGTGGGTAAGCAGCGCGGGCTTGCCGGGCGTGGCGGGGGTGAAGTTGCACACCAGGTTGGCCACCGGGCTCTGCAGGCTGCCATTGGCGGTGCGGCGATGGTCGCGGGCGCCATCCATCCAGGCACCGCCACGCTTGTTGGCGCGGGCATAGAGGTCGAAGAAGAAGCGGCCGACGTGCTGGCCGTTTTCCTTGATCTCGAACAGGCGCACGTCCGGGTGCCAGCTATCGAAGCCCTTGAGCTCATTGATCTCGATACCGTACAGGCGCTGCACGATGACGAACAGGCCGGACAGCACCTTGTCGATCGGGAAGTAGGCGCGCAGCGCTTCCTGGGACACGCTGTAGCGCTGCTCGCGTAGCTTCTCGCCGAAGTACCCGGCGTCCCAGCTGGCCAGCTCGGGGGTGCCTTGCTCGGCGGCATAGGCCTTGAGCTGCTCCAGGTCCTGGGCGGCGAATGGCTTGGAACGCTTGGCCAGGTCGCGCAGGAAACTCAGCACCTGGTCGCTGGACTCAGCCATCTTGGTGGCCAGGCTCAGCTCGGCGAAATTCTTGTAACCCAGCAGCCCAGCCAGCTCCTGGCGCAGGTCGAGGATCTCTTCCATCACCGGGCCGTTGTCGAACTGGCCAGCGTTCGGGCCCTGGTCGGAAGCACGGGTGCAGTAAGCGGCATACAGCTCTTCGCGCAGGGCGCGGTCGCTGGCGTAGGTCATCACTGCGTAGTAGCTGGGGAACTCCAGGGTGATCAGCCAGCCGTCCAGGCCCTTGGCCTGCGCTGCGGCGGCCATCTGCGCCTTGGCCGAGTCTGTCAGGCCGGCCAGCGCGGCTTCGTCGGTGACGTGCTTGGTCCAGGCCTGGGTGGCGTCGAGCAGCTGGTTGGAGAAGCGGCTGCCCAGTTCGCTGAGCTTGCTCTGCACCTCGGCATAGCGCTGCTGCTTGTCGGCCGGCAAGTCGATGCCCGACAGGCGGAAATCGCGCAGAGCGTGGTCGATGATGGTCTTCTGCGCCACGTCGAAGCTGGCGGCTTCAGGGCTGGCGGCCAGGGCTTCATACGCTTCGAACAGGGCACGGTTCTGGCCCAGTTCGGTGGAATAGGCGCTCAGGGTAGGCAGGCACGACTCGTAGGCCTCGCGCAGTTCCTGGCTGTTGCACACCGCGTTGAGGTGGCTGACCGGGCTCCAGGCGGCGCCCAGGCGGTCGTTGAGTTCGTCCATCGCCAGCACCAGGCCGGCCCAGGTCGGGTTCTTGCCCTGCTTTTCGAGGATCTCGGCGATGGCCTTGCGGTTGTCGGCGAGGATCTGCTCGATCGCCGGCAGCACATGCTCGGCGCGAATCGCCGAGAAGGGCGGCAGATCATGGGACTGCAGCAGCGGGTTGTTCGCACTCACGGTTCGGGTACCTTGGCAGGAGAAACACGGGACCATCTTAATTACAATCGACGCCGACCGCAGCAGGCAGCCTGCCTATCGGCATTGCAGAGGAACACTATCATGGCCATCCGCACGTTTCGGGAACACACGCCGAAAGTGGGACCACGGGCTTTCGTCGACCGTTCGGCGGTGGTCATCGGCGACGTCGAGATCGGCGAGGACAGCTCGATCTGGCCGTTGACCGTGGTGCGCGGCGACATGCACCGCATCCGTATCGGCGCGCGCACCAGCGTGCAGGACGGCAGCGTGCTGCACATCACCCACGCCGGGCCCTTCAACCCCGATGGCTACCCACTGATCATAGGCGACGAGGTGACCATCGGTCACAAAGTCATGCTGCATGGCTGTACCCTGGGCAATCGCATCCTGGTCGGCATGGGCAGCACCATCATGGACGGCGCCATCGTCGAGGACGAAGTGATCATCGGCGCCGGCAGCCTGGTGCCACCCGGCAAACGCCTGGTCAGCGGCTACCTGTACATGGGCAGCCCGGTGAAGCAGGTGCGCCTGCTGAGCGAGCAGGAACACGCGTTCTTCCCCTACAGCGCCGGCAACTACGTCAAGCTCAAGGACCAGCACCTGGCCGAAGGCTACGACCGCCCGGAATGAATTCGACTGCAGAGAACACCATGCACCAGCAAAACATCCTCTTCGACCTCGACGGCACCCTGACCGACCCGCGCCTGGGCATCACCCGCTCGATCCAGTACGCCCTGGCCAAGCTGGGCATCGACGAGCCGGACCTTACCCGCCTCGAACACTTCATCGGCCCACCCTTGCTGCAGGCGTTCATGCAGTTCTATGCCTTCGACGAGGCCAAGGCCTGGGACGCGGTGAACTACTACCGGGAGCGCTTCAAGGTAACCGGGCTTTACGAGAATCTAGTGTTCGACGGCGTGCCCGAGTTGCTGCAAGCGCTCAATGGCCAGGGCCGCACCCTGTACATCGCCACCTCCAAACCCTGGGAGTTCGCCCGCGAAATCGCCCGGCATTTCGCCTTCGACCATCACTTCAAGGTGATCTACGGCAGCGAGCTCGATGGCACGCGGACCAACAAGGTGGAGCTGATTCGCCACCTGCTGGACGAGGAGGGGCTGGATCCGACGCAGACCTTGATGATCGGGGATCGCAAGCATGACCTGATCGGTGCGCGCAGCAACGGTTTGCAGGCGGTGGCGGTGGGATACGGGTTCGGCAGCCGTGAGGAACTGGAGGCCGAGGCGCCGTCGTTCCACTTCGAGACGCTGGCCGAGCTGCACCAGGCATTCGTGCGCTAATCAAGCTTTATCGCAGATCAGGCCCGCCCCCACGAGCTGTCGTGGGAGCGGGCTTGCCCCGCGATGAGGCCAGCGCTGCCAACGCCAATTTGCGCTGTTCGATCGGCAACCGCCCAAGCGCCTCCACCCGCTCATAAAACCGCTGCCAATCCCCACCAACCTCTTTGAACAACTGCGAAAAAGCCGGCACCCACTGGTCATACAGGCCAAACGGCAACAACTTCGCATTGTTCATCGGCCTGTACATCCAGGCATCGAAACGCCGATCCCCCGCCCAATCCCGATCCCGCACCTCTCGGTATTCGCGTCGCAAGCGTTCGAACTCCGCCTGCTTGGCCGTCCGCTTGCCCGCCGCATCCAGCGGCCCGGCATAGATCGCCTGCAGGCGCTCGCGGCTGGCCAGCACCAGGCGTATGAAGGCGTCGCGTTGCCCGGCGCCATGCTCCTCGACCGCCGCCAACCCGCGCGCCGCGCGCCATTGCCGGGTGCCTTCCTGCTCGACGAACGACGCGAACGATTCGTTGAACTCGGTATCGTCCGGAACGTAGAAGCGCTGATGCGCCAGCTCATGGAAAATCACCGTGGCCAGGCGCTCCTCGCCCCAGCCGGTCATGGTCGAAAGAATCGGGTCGTCGAACCAGCCCAGGGTGGAGTAGGCCTCCACGCCCCCGACATAGACATCCAGCCCCTCCTGGCGCATCAGCGCCGCCGCTCCGCGGGCGGCACCCTGGCGGTAGTAGCCACGATAGGCCACGCAACCGGCGATGGGGAAACAATGGGTCACCGGTTGCAATGACAGCTCCGGGGTGGCGAACACGTTCCACACCACGTATGGCCGGTCGAGATCGGCATACACCCGATAGCTGCCGTTGTCCGGCAACTTCAGTTGCGCGCTGGCGAACGCCCGGGCTTTTTCGGCGAACAGCAGGCGCTGACGCAAGGCCGGGCTGGTGGCCGGGTCTGCAATCACCCGATCCAGCGGCTGGCGTGCCCGCAACAGCTGCCATTGCCCTTCGGCCAGCTGACCGTAATAGCCCACGCTGGAGCAACCGCTCAGCAGGACAGCCAACGTCACGGGAACAAACCGGGTGAAAACGCGGTCGAGAGCCCGACGGCTGCAGCGCATGAAAAGAAAAAGTCCAAACATCGAGGCTGTCTATCTCGCTCGTCGGCCGAATGCGACCAAGACTATCTCGCCAAGGGGAAGCTTTGCCATGCGTACACTGTTTGCCGTCGGCACGCTCGTGCTGTTGTCCGGGTGTTCCACCTTGCCCGACCCGGACCCGAATCAGGCCTGGGTAGACCTGGCACCGGGTGACAACGATTCGCTGCACGCCCTGCAAGTGGATGAGCGCGACTGGGCCGACAGCCGCTATTTCGAGGTACAACCCGGCACCCACGAACTGACCGTGCGCTACCAGTTCGCCGTGACGCCCAGCAACATCGGCCCGGTGGAGGAACCGCTGTGGCGCGACTGCCAGCTCAATCTCACCTTCAAGGACTTCACTGCCGGCCAGCGCTACCAGATGCAAGCCGGCAGCATCGGCTTCCGGCCGTGGATCAAACTCTACGACCAGCGCCAGAAGCTGATCGGCCAGGGCGAACCGGCAGGCTGCCAGCGCACCTGAACACCGCGAACGGCGCTATGCTTGTAGCCTGTGAACCGCGAGCGGGAGTTTCACCATGCGCCAGCCCATGATGCTGATGGCCCTCAGTGCTTTGGGGGCTTGCGCCAGCCCCTTGCCCCCCGCCGACCCCGGCAAGGCCTGGATCGACATGTACACCATCACCCCCGGCCGCACCCTCATGGCCGACCGCCTGGACGGCAAGCGCTTGGACGATGGCCGCTATTTTCAGGTGACGCCGGGCCGGCACGAACTGGTGGTGCGTTTCGACTACGAGATCTACGCCGGTGGCTTCAGTACCGACCCGACCGAGCGGACCTGCTACCTGACCGTGCGCTACAACGATTTCAAGGCGGGCGAGCGTTACCGCCTGGAGGCCCGGGCTCCGGCGATGCAGCCGCAGGTGCTGTTGTACGACGCCAGCCGCAAGGTGGTGGTGAACGAACCGAGCAACGTCACATGCATTCCTTGATCAATGGCGGGGCTGCTGTGCAGCCCCGACTGTCGAGCCTTACCGATCATTCTTCTGGTAGATGATCTTCTTCGTGCCGCCATCGCAGCTGCCAACGATCATGTTGGGGTCACTGACCTCGGCGTTGGGCACGATCTCCAGCGTGTAGGAGGAAACCTTGTTCGCCTGGATCTTTGCTTCGATCTCGGCCTTCAGTTCCTCGCACGGCTTGGGCGCGGCCAGTACGGCGGTGGCCAGCAGGGAAGCCAGTACACCAAATGCTACGCGGATCATGGAACGGCTCCTGAGGCAGGGCAGACGAGCTGCCAACGCTGATTAGACTACAGGAAACCGCCGCCGTTGCGCCTCCTAGGAAAGCAGGGTGGCATCCAGGCTGATAGTTGCGTTCAGCACCTTGGACACCGGACAGCCAGCCTTGGCCTTGTTGGCGATCTCCTGGAACTGCGCCTCGCTGGCCCCAGGCACGGTGGCCTTGAGGGTCAGGTGAACGGCGGTGATGGCAAAGCCATCGGCCTGTTTGTCCAGGCTCACCTCGGCGTGAGTGTCGATCCGTTCAGGCGTGAATCCCGCCTCGCCCAACATCATCGACAACGCCATGGAGAAGCAGCCGGCATGGGCAGCGCCGATCAGCTCTTCCGGGTTGGTCCCGGGCGTGCCTTCGAAACGGGTGTTGAAGCCGTAGGGCGCTTGCTTGAGCGCGCCGCTTTCAGTGGAGATCTGGCCCTTGCCATCCTTCAGGCCACCTTGCCAGACCGCCGATGCTGTCTTCTTCATGCTGCCTCCTCTCACAGGGTTGGGGTGTCTAAGGTTCTGAGGACCAGGCCCACGCCAAGTTCAGATCAATCTGTAAGAAGGCATTGAATCCAGCGAATATGCCCATACAGAGTCCAGAAGGCCCATGGCCAACCACCTGTAGCGGAGGCTCCAATGACGCACCTGCGAGACCTGAAGATTTCCACCCTCGACCTGGTGCCCGTGCGCGCCGACGGCAGTCCGGCGCAATCGCTGCGCAATTCGCTCGACCTGGCGCAACACGTCGAGCGTTTCGGCTACAACCGCTTCTGGGTCGCCGAGCATCACAACATGGACGGTATCGCCAGCTCGGCCACCGCCGTACTGATCGGTTACCTCGCCGGTGGTACCTCGACCATCCGCATCGGCTCTGGTGGGGTGATGCTGCCTAACCACGCACCGCTGGTGATCGCCGAACAGTTCGGCACCCTCGCCAGCCTGTACCCAGGCCGCATCGATCTGGGCCTGGGCCGCGCCCCAGGTTCCGACCAGATGACCGCCCGCGCCTTGCGCCGCGAGCGCTCCGGCAGCGCCGACGACTTTCCGGACGATGTCGAGGAACTGTCGCGCTACCTGGGCCCGCGCACCGACGACCAGAAAGTCATCGCCGTGCCCGGCCACGACACCGAGGTACCCATGTGGCTGCTCGGCTCCAGCCTGTTCAGTGCCCAGCTCGCCGGCATGCGCGGCATGCCCTACGCCTTTGCTTCGCATTTCGCGCCGCGCTACATGCACGAGGCGATCCGCATCTATCGCGACCATTTCAAACCGTCGACGACGCTGGACAAGCCTTACGTGATGCTGGGCATTCCGATGGTGGTGGCTGAAACCGACGAAAAGGCCGAATACCTGGCCACCTCGGTGTACCAGCGCATCCTCGCGCTGATCCGTGGCCAGAGCCTGATGCAGCGCCCGCCCGTCGAGAGCATGAATGGTCTTTGGCTGCCCCATGAACGTGATGCGGTGAGCAGCTTCCTGGGCCTGGCGATGATCGGCAGCCCGCAGAAGGTGCGGGCGAAGGTCGAGGTATTGCTGGAGCAGACAGGGGCGGACGAGCTGATCTTTACCAGTGACCTGTATGAGCACACCGACCGTATCAAGTCCTATGAGCTGATGGCGCAGGCGCTCAAGGACGAGTGAAATCAATCGCGGGGCAAGCCCACTCCCACAGGACTAGCAGAGCCTTTGTGGGTAGCGGCCTTGTCCCGCGGTACAGCTACTAATCACGGCTGTAGGCGATGACCTTGGTACCGCCCTCGCAGGTACCCACCACCTTGTCGGCAGGATCACCTTTGGGTGCGATCGTAAGCTTGTAGCCCTTCACACCCTTGGCATCCAGCTTCGCCGCAATCTCAGCCTTGAGTTCCTCGCACGGCTTGCCCGCCGCCATCGCGCCGCCAGCCAACACCATCAGCCCCACGGCCAGAATCAATTTCTTCATCGATCGCTTTCCTTGTACAGATCAAAGACAAAAAGGGCGCGAAGCACGCGCCCTGCAACCTTAACCGTGATACCCCAACACGCCGGGCAAGCCTAGCCCAGCTTGGTTTCAGCTGTTGGCGATGCGGAACCCAACCTTCAGCGTCACCTGGAAATGCGCGGCCTGGTTGTCACGGATATGCCCGCGGGTATCGATCACTTCGAACCATTCCAGGTGCTTGATGCTCTTGCCGGCCTCGGCCAGGGCATTGTTGATCGCTTCTTCGATGCTGGTGGGCGAGGACCCGACCAGCTCGATCTTCTTGTAGGTGTGATGATCCGACATGAGCGCTCTCCTTGAGTGGGTAGTGGCTTGAGCCTAGCAGCACAGGCCCGGTTTACCTGCGAGCGATCGCCGCAGGGGAAAGTTCGATCGCACTTTCACCCAGCTGCGCAGTCGCAACCTGTACATCCCCACTCAGCAAGGAGAGTCGACATGGCACGCAATGCGTTGCGCAAAACCTCACTGGAAAGCATGGAAGCCGAGATCGAAAGCCTCCTCAAGACTCTGGAAGGCCTCAAGCACGATGCGTCGGAAGAAACGCAGAAGACCATGAAGACGCTGCGCGGCAACGCCGAAAGCGCCCTCAAGCACTCACGCAGCCTACTCAGCGATGCCTATGAGGAAGTAAAGACCCGCACCCGCGAAACCGGTGTAGCCACCCGTGACTACGCCCAGGAACACCCCTGGACCACCGCAGGTGTCGCGGTGGGCGCCCTGGGCCTGCTGGCCGCCTACCTGATGTGCCGCCGCAACTAACCCGTCTGTCGCTGCAGCTCCTGGCGCAGCCATTGCGCCAGTTGCTCGGCGCGCCCGTCCGCAGCGCGCCGGGGTACCCACAAGGCCAGTGCCGCATTGGTGGGGGAAAAGCCCCATGGCGCGGCCAACCGCCCAGCCTTCAAGTCGTCGGCCACCAGCGGTTGCGGGGCGATGGCCACACCCAGCCCGGCTACCGCTGCTTCCAGCAAGTAGTAGAGATGCTCGAAGGCTTGCCCGTAACTCAGCGCCTCGGGCGCCAGCCCATGCTGTCGCGCCCAGGTAGGCCAAGCCTGCGGCCGCGAGGTCGTATGGAGTACGGCAACATGCTGCAAAGCCACGGCTGGCAAGGCTTTCAAACGATCGAAAGCGTCAAAGCGCGGGCTCATCACCGGGCCGATGCGCTCTTCGGCGAGCACATGCACCTGCATGTCCGCCGGCCACGGTGGCTCTGCGTAAACCAGCAGTGCGTCCAACCCCGGGCGTCGCGGATCAAGGTCACCTTCGCCCGCTGACAGGTGCAGGCGCAGCTCCGGCAGGTCGGCTTTCAGGCGCCCCAGGCGCGGGATGAACCAACGCGCCAGCAAGCTGCCGGAGCAACCGAGCACGAACGGCGCTTCGTCGGCAGCGCGGGAAAGCTCGGCGCAGACACCGCGCAGCCGGTCGAAGGCCTCGAAGCTGGCATCGCGCAGACGCACACCGGCATCTGTGAGTTTGACGCCACGCCCGTCCTTGACGAACAAGGCTACCCCCAGATGCTCCTCAAGCACCTTGATCTGCCGGCTGACCGCGCCATGGGTTACATGAAGCGCTTCTGCTGCCTGGCTGACACTGTTCAGCCGGGCTGTCGCCTCGAAGGCCCGCAACGCATTGAGGGGAGGAAGGTCCTGAGCCATCTTACTTGTGAGTTTTCCTGACAGGTTTGCGCAATCTTATCGGTTTTCAGCCGGCCACGTCGTGGTTAGAGTAAAGCCCATCGAATCTCTACTTCGCCTACGGAGCGCCCCATGACCCAGACCCAATACCGCCCCGGCCCCGACGCCAACGGCCTGTTCGGCTCGTTCGGCGGCCGCTACGTGGCCGAAACCCTGATGCCGCTGGTGCTCGACCTTGCCCGCGAATACGAAGCCGCCAAGGCCGATCCCAAGTTCCTTGAAGAGCTGGCCTACTTCCAACGCGACTACATCGGCCGGCCCAACCCGCTGTACTTCGCCGAGCGCCTGACCGAGCACTGCGGCGGCGCCAAGATCTTCTTCAAGCGTGAAGAACTCAACCACACCGGCGCGCACAAGGTGAACAACTGCATCGGCCAGGTGCTGCTGGCCAAGCGCATGGGCAAGAAACGCCTGATCGCCGAAACCGGCGCCGGCATGCACGGCGTGGCCACCGCCACCGTCGCCGCGCGCTTCGGCCTGCCCTGCGTGATCTACATGGGCGCCACCGACATCGAGCGCCAGCAGGCCAACGTGTTCCGCATGAAGCTGCTGGGCGCCGAGATCGTCCCGGTCACCGCCGGCACCGGCACGCTCAAGGACGCGATGAACGAGGCGCTGCGCGACTGGGTCACCAACGTCGAAGACACCTTCTACCTGATCGGTACCGTGGCAGGTCCCCACCCGTACCCGGCGATGGTCCGCGACTTCCAGTCGATCATCGGCAAAGAGACCCGCGCGCAGTTGCAAGAGAAGGAAGGACGCCTGCCCGACAGCCTGATCGCCTGCGTCGGCGGCGGCTCCAACGCCATGGGCCTGTTCCACGAGTTCCTCGAAGAGCCGAGCGTCAAGATCATCGGCGTCGAAGCCGGCGGCCACGGCGTGCACACCGACAAGCACGCGGCCAGCCTCAACGGCGGCGTGCCGGGTGTGCTGCATGGCAACCGCACCTACCTGCTGCAGGACGACGACGGTCAGATCACCGACGCCCACTCGATCTCTGCAGGCTTGGACTACCCCGGCATCGGACCGGAGCATGCTTACCTGCACGAAGTGAAGCGCGTGGAGTACGTCAGCATCACCGACGAGGAAGCCCTGGACGCCTTCCACGCCACCTGCCGCCTGGAAGGCATCATCCCGGCGCTGGAAAGCTCCCACGCCCTGGCCGAGGCGATCAAGCGCGCGCCGACGCTGCCCAAGGACCACCTGATGGTGATCTGCCTGTCCGGTCGCGGCGACAAGGACATGCAAACCGTGATGAACCACATGGCCGCCCAGGAGAAACAGGCATGAGCCGTCTCGAACAACGCTTCGCCGATCTCAAGGCCGAAGGCCGCTCGGCACTGGTCACCTTCGTTACCGCTGGCGACCCCGGCTACGATGCCTCGCTGCAAATCCTCAAGGGCCTGCCGGCCGCCGGTGCCGACGTGATCGAGCTGGGCATGCCGTTCACCGACCCGATGGCCGACGGCGTGGCCATCCAGCTCGCCACCCTGCGCGCCCTGGAAGCTGGCCAGACCCTGGCCAAGACCCTGAAAATGGTGCGTGAATTCCGTATGGAGAACCAAACCACCCCGATCGTGCTGATGGGTTACTACAACCCCATCCATCGCTTCGGCGTGGAGCAGTTCGTCGCCGAAGCCAAGGAAGCTGGTGTCGATGGCCTGATCATCGTCGACCTGCCGCCGGAGCACGACGCCGAGCTGGCTACCCCGGCCCAGGCCGCCGGCATCGACTTCATCCGCCTGACCACCCCGACCACCGACGACGCGCGCCTGCCGCGCGTGCTGGAGCGCAGCTCCGGGTTCGTCTACTACGTGTCGGTGGCCGGCGTGACCGGTGCGGGCTCGGCGACCACCGAGCATGTGACCGAGGCCATTGCGCGCCTGCGTCGGCATACCGACCTGCCGATCAGCGTTGGTTTCGGCATTCGTACACCGGAGCAGGCTGCGGCTATCGCCCGCCTGGCCGATGGCGTGGTGGTAGGCTCGGCGCTGGTCGACAAGATCGCCCAGGCCAAGGGTGCCGACCAGGCTGTGAATGATGTGCTGAGCCTGTGCTCGGCGCTGGCTGAAGGTGTGCGCGCGGCACGCAACTAAGCGCGAGGGCTTCGCCCTCGATCGCCGGCAAGCCGGCTCCCACACGACTCGTGGGAGCTTGCCGGCCCAAGCAACTAGCCTTCGAAAATCGACAGGTCCAGCGGCCTGATCGCCCCCATCCAGATCGCATGATCGCGGTGATCCGCCAGTTCATCCCCGGTTTCCGGGTGCAGGAACACCACCAGCCCCTTGCGATACAGCGCCAGCCACGGCAGTACCACCCCCACCACCTCCGGCCCGAACGCCAGCTGGCAGCTCCAGTCCGGGTGCGGCCCGACCGGTTTCTGGTGCATGCGGCCCATGGTCACGGGGAACAGCCGCGTCGCCTCCTCGCATAGTTCACGGGCCTGTTCCATGGTCGATGCGTCGTAGTACACGTGGGCGTGATAGCCCTTGATCCTTTGCACGGTGGCTCCTGATTGCAGTAATGCGAATATCTTGGAGTCTACGCCATCTCATTACAGGCGCTCCTGCTCCAGCCAATCCACAAACCGCTCGATCAACGCCCCACGCCGCTTGCGTGGCGGCAGTACCACGTAATACCCCCGCTTCGAGCGCAAGCTGCCTTCCAGCGGCCGACACAGCAGCCCCTGCTCGACCAGCCCGTCCACCAGGTGCGCCCAGCCGATCGCCACGCCCTGGCCGGCAATTGCGGCCTGAATCAGCAGGGTGTAGTTGTCGAACCGCAGCTGACCGGACGGAGGAGGGCTGTCCACACCAAGACCGCGGAAAACCCCGGCCCAATCGAACCAGCGACTGGCCTGCTCACCCTTCAGATGCAGCAATGGCAATCGCTGCAAAGCCACGGCTGACAAGGGTTTGCCATGAATCAGCCGAGGGCTGCACACCGGGAAAACTTCCTCATCGAACAGCCAGCGGCTCTCGCCCTGATGGAAGCGTCCATTACCAAACAGCACCGCCACATCGATGTCCGGGCGCAGCATCGCCTGGCTGCGCTCGCCGGTCACCAGGCTCACGTCCACCTGTGGATAAGCCTCGTGGAAACGCTGCAAGCGTGGCATCAGCCAGAACGCCGCAAAGGCGAAGTCGGTCGCCACCTGCAGCACCTCGCGCTGACCGCGCCCACTGGCTTGGGCAACGCCATCGTCCATCGCCTGCAAGCCCTGGTGCACCTGCTCGAACAACAGCAACCCCGCCTCGGTCAGCTCGATGCCCCGGTAGATCCGGTCGAACAACCGCGTGCCCAGCTGCGCCTCCAGGCGCTTCATCTGCTGGCTCACCGCCGGCTGGGTGGTGCCCAGCTCCACGGCGGCAGCGGTAAAGCTGCGCAGGCGGGCGGCGGCCTCGAACACTCGCAAGGTGTCGAGGGGCAGGTCGGCAAGGTGCTCGAACATAAGCTTGGCTAATCCCAGTCATTGCCCGGCATGGGCTTTACCCCTGTTATCCACAGCCGCATGCTGGATTGCAAGTGGTACCCATAACCCTCGACGATGGAAGGCACCCATGAAGCGACCCAACATCCTGTTCATCATGGCCGATCAGATGGCCGCGCCTTTGCTGCCCATCTACAACCCATCGCCGATCAAGATGCCCCACCTGGCCCGCCTCGCCGAGCAGGCCGTGGTGTTCGACAGTGCCTACTGCAACAGCCCGCTTTGCGCGCCGTCGCGCTTCACCTTGGTCAGCGGCCAGTTGCCCAGCCGCATCGGCGCGTACGACAACGCCGCCGACTTTCCTGCCGACATCCCGACCTACGCTCACTACCTGCGCCGCCTTGGCTACCGCACCGCGCTGTCAGGCAAGATGCACTTCTGCGGGCCGGACCAGTTGCATGGTTATGAAGAACGCCTGACCAGCGATATCTACCCGGCCGACTATGGTTGGGCGGTGAACTGGGACGCCCCTGACGGCCGCCCGAGCTGGTACCACAACATGTCCTCGGTGTTGCAAGCCGGGCCGTGCGTGCGTACCAACCAGCTGGATTTCGACGAGGAGGTGGTGTTCAAGGCGCGTCAGTACCTTTACGACCATGTACGCGAGGATGATGGCCGGCCGTTCTGCCTGACCGTTTCCATGACCCATCCGCACGACCCCTACACGATCCCCAGACACTACTGGGATATGTACGAGGCTGTGGATATCCCGCTGCCGCGCGACGAAATCGCACAGGATCAGCAGGACCCACACTCGCAACGCCTGCTCAAGGTCTACGACCTGTGGAACAAGCCGCTGCCCGTGGACAAGATCCGCGACGCCCGCCGCGCCTACTTCGGCGCCTGCAGCTACATCGACGACAACATCGGCAAGCTGCTGCGGACCCTCGAGGAGTGCGGCCTGGCCGACGACACCCTGATCGTGTTCTCGGGCGATCACGGCGACATGCTTGGCGAGCGCGGGCTCTGGTACAAGATGCACTGGTTCGAGATGGCGGCGCGGGTGCCGCTGTTGATCCATGCGCCCAAGCACTTCGCACCGGCGCGAATCGGCGCCAGTGTGTCCACCTGCGATCTGCTGCCAACCCTGGTCGAACTGGCGGGCGGCGCTGTGGATAACCACCTGCACCTGGATGGCCGCTCGCTGCTCGGCCACCTGCAAGGGCAGGGCGGGCATGACGAAGTGATCGGCGAGTACATGGCCGAAGGCACGGTCGGCCCGCTGATGATGATCCGCCGCGGCCCCTACAAGTTCGTGTACAGCGAAGACGACCCATGGCTACTCTACGACCTGAGCCGCGACCCGCACGAGCGGGAGAACCTCACCGGCAGCCCGGACCACCAGGCGCTGCTGCAGGCATTTGCCGATGAAGCCAGGCAGCGCTGGGATATCCCGGCCCTGCGCCAGCAGGTGCTGGCCAGCCAACGGCGCCGCCGCCTGGTGGCCGAGGCACTGGCCATCGGCAAGCTGGAAAGCTGGGACCACCAACCGTTGGTGGACGCCAGCCAACAGTACATGCGCAACCATATCGATCTCGACGACCTCGAGCGCAAGGCACGTTATCCACAGCCCGCACCCCTGGATTGAGAAGAGAGGCCGCCATGCAGAAGTTCTCCACCGCCGTGCTCACCCTGGCCCTGAGCCTGGGCACGGCACATGCCGCCGACAGCGACGCGCAATGCAGCACCGTGAAGATGGCCGACCCCGGCTGGAGCGATATCGCCAGCACCAACGCCATCGCCCGCCTACTCCTGGAAAGCCTGGGCTACCAGGTGAAGATCGACAGCCTGGCCGTGCCGATCATCTACGGCGGCCTGAAGGATGGCCGGGTGGATGCCTTCCTCGGCAACTGGATGCCGGCGCAACAGGGCTTCCATGACAAGTTCATCGCCAATGGCGATGTGCAGCAGCTGGCGAAGAACCTGGAAGGCACCGAGTTCACCCTGGCGGTGCCCGATTACGTATGGAACGCGGGCGTGAAGGACTTCGCCGACCTGCAAAAGCACGCTGCGCAGTTCGACAAGAAGCTCTACGGCATCGGCTCCGGCGCGCCGGCCAACTTGTCGCTGAAAGAGATCATCGACAAGAATGAGTTCGACCTGGATCAGTGGAAACTGGTCGAGTCCAGCGAGCAGGCGATGCTCGCTCAAGTGGACCGGGCAGTGAAGAAGCAGCAGTTCATCACCTTCCTTGGCTGGACTCCGCATCCGATGAACGTGAAGCTTAAGATGCATTACCTCACGGGCGGGGAGAAATGGTTCGGCAGCAAGGGCGATGTCTACACCCTGACCCGCAAAGGTTATCCACAAGCCTGCCCGAATGCGGCGAAGCTGCTGGGGAACTTGAAGTTCTCGCTGGAGATGGAGAACAGCATCATGGCCGAGGTTGTGGACAAGAAGGTGAGCTTCGATGAGGCGGCCAGGGGCTGGGTGAAGGCCCATCCGCAGGTGCTGGAAGGGTGGTTGGCTGGAGTGACCACCAAAGCCGGTGGCAGCGCCCAAGAGGCCGTAACAGGCAGACTCTAGAGCCTTGCAGCCAGTTCCGGCCTCATCGCTGGCAAGCCAGCTCCCAGCGACAGTCTTGAGGCTTGTGGTATCACTGTGGGAGCCGGCTTGCCGGCGATGAGGCCAGCAAGGCCAACACAAGATCGGATCCTAAGCGAGTTTGCCCCATGCCCCGCCTGACTCACCTGCTGCCCTTCCTCACCTGGCTGCCCCGTCAATCGGGCCGCAGCCTGCGCCAGGACCTGCTGGTGGGCCTGAGCGGCGCCATCCTCGCCCTGCCGCAGTCCATCGCCTACGCCCTGATCGCCGGCCTGCCCGCCGAGTACGGACTGTACGCCGCCATCGTCCCAGTACTGATCGCCTGCCTGTGGGGCTCGTCCTGGCACCTGATCTGCGGGCCCACGGCCGCCATCTCCATCGTCCTCTACGCCAGCATCAGCCCCCTGGCCGTGGCCGGCAGCGCCGACTATGTGACCCTGGTACTGCTGCTGACCTTCCTCGGCGGCATCTTCCAGTTGCTGCTGGGGCTGTTGCGCTTCGGTGCGCTGGTCAATTTCGTTTCCCACTCGGTGGTGCTGGGCTTCACCCTCGGCGCCGCCATCGTCATCGCCCTTGGGCAGTTACCGAACCTGCTGGGGATGGATCTGCCGAGCCAGGCCACGGCGTTGAAGACCGTGCAGGATCTGGCCGGCCATGTCGGCGAAGTGGACCTGCCGTCTCTGGCCCTGGGCCTGGCCACACTGGTGTTCGGTATCGCGTTGAAACTTTGGCGCCCGCGCTGGCCAAGCCTGTTGATAAGCCTGCTGCTGGTCAGCCTGGTGGCCTGGCTATTACCCGGCGTTTTCGGCCATGTGCCCAGGGTGGCTGCGTTCACCGGGCAGCTCCCGCCCTTTAGCCCGCTGCCTCTGCTGGATGTGGAGCTGATGCTGCGCCTGCTGCCTAGCGCCGTGGCGGTGGGCATGCTGGGGCTGGTCACCAGCCTGTCGATTGCTCGCTCGTTGTCGGCACGTTCGGAGCAACTGATCGACCCTGACCAGGAAATCCGCGCACAGGGCCTGTCGAATATCGGCGGCGCATTTTTCTCCGGTTATCTGTCTGCAGGTTCCTTCACTCGCTCGGGCCTCAGTTACGACGCAGGTGCGCGGTCGCCACTGGCCGGGGTGTTCTCGGCGCTGTGGGTGGCGCTGTTCGCCGTGACCGGTGCCGGACTGATCGCCCACCTGCCGATCCCGGCGATGGCGGGGAGCATCCTGCTGATCTGCTGGGGGCTGGTGGACCATCGCGGCATTCGCGCGCTGTTCCGGGTCAGCCGCTCGGAGTTCCTGGTGATGGCGCTGACCGCTGCTGCGACATTGCTGCTGGAGCTGCAGACGGCGATTTATGCCGGGGTGCTGGCCTCATTGTTCTTCTACCTCAAGCGCACGTCGCGGCCACGGGTGCAGCAGAGCCGGGAAGGAGAGGCGGATGTGTTGCGGGTGGGCGGGTCGATCTTCTTCGGCGCGGCGCATTACCTGCAGGTGCGCCTTCAGCGCTGCCAAGGGCCACACGTGGTGATCGATGCGCGACAGGTGAACTTCATCGATTATTCGGGTGTGGATATGTTGCACCGCGAGGCGCGGCGGTTGATGCGCAGTGGCGGGAGCCTGACGTTGCAGCGGGCAAGGCCGCAGGTGATGGAGGAGTTGCAGAAGCTGGAGGGGGTTGAACTGTGTCCCATTCGATTTGAGGAATGAGCTTTAAAATCCTGGGGCCGCTTTGCGGCCCCAAAATCTCGAATTCAGCCGCGGGCCAACTGCCGGCGCAGCTCATCCAGCACTGGCCCGGTCTCAGGCCGAACCCCACGCCAGATGAAGAACGCCTCGGCGGCCTGCTCCGCCAGCATCCCCAGCCCATCCAGTACCTTGGCCGCACCCAGCTTGCTGGCCCACTGGCAGAACGGCGTCGGCTCCTTACCATACATCATGTCGTAGCAAACGGTACGCCCCGCCTCGACCAGGCTGTCGGCAATCGGCGGCAGCTCGCCGGACAAGCTCGCCGAAGTGGCGTTGATGATCACGTCCACCGGCTCCTGCAACCAGGCAAAACCGCTGGCCACCACCGGCCCCAGCTCATCGAACTCACGGGCCAGTTGCTCGGCTTTCTCCACCGTGCGGTTGGCAATCACCAGCGATTGCGGCTTGTGCGCCAGGATCGGCTCCAGCACGCCGCGCACCGCGCCACCGGCACCGAGGATGAGGATGCGCTTGCCGGCCAGCTCGACCCCGGCGTTGACGGTGAGGTCACGCACCAGCCCAGCACCGTCGGTGTTGTCGCCTTGCAAGGTGCCGTCGGCCAGCTTGCTCAAGGTGTTCACCGCGCCGGCACGCTTGGCGCGTGGGGTGAGACTGTCGCACAGGCGGTAGGCCTCCTCCTTGAACGGTACGGTAACGTTGGCGCCGCTGCCTTGCTTGAAGAAGCCACGGGCGCAGTCGCTGAATTCGTCCAGCGGCGCCAGCAGGGTGGCGTACTCCAGGTCCTCGCCTGTCTGGTCGGCGAACAGGCGGTGGATCAACGGCGATTTGCTGTGGCCGATGGGGTTACCGAAAACAACGTACTGGTCCATGGGGGAATCCTCGGTTATCCACAGGCTTACTGGGCGAGCCAGTCGCGGTCTTTCAGGAAGTACTCGGTCAGGCGCGCTTCTTCGCTGCCTGGTTCGGCTTTCCAATCGTAGCCCCAGCGCACTTGCGGTGGCAGCGACATCAGGATCGATTCGGTGCGGCCACCGGACTGCAGGCCGAACAGGGTGCCACGGTCGTAGACCAGGTTGAACTCCACGTAACGGCCACGACGGTATTCCTGGAATTCGCGCTGGGCGAGGGTATACGGGGTGCCCTTGCGGCGCTGGACGATCGGCAGGTAGGCCTCGACATAGGCGTCACCAATGGCGCGGATGAAGGCGAAGCAGGTGTCGAAGTCCCACTCGTTCAGGTCATCGAAGAACAGGCCGCCGATACCCCGTGGCTCGCCACGGTGCTTGAGGTGGAAGTAGCGGTCGCACCAGGCCTTGTAACGCGGGTACACGTCGGCGCCGAACGGCGCGCAGGCCTGCTCGGCCACGCGGTGCCAGTGCACGCAGTCTTCTTCATTGCCGTAGTAGGGGGTCAGGTCGAAGCCGCCGCCGAACCACCACACCGCCTCTTCGCCCTCTTTTTCGGCGATGAAGAACCGCACGTTGGCGTGGGAAGTCGGCACATGCGGGTTGTGCGGATGGATCACCAGCGACACGCCCAGCGCCTCGAAGCCACGGCCCGCCAGCTCCGGGCGGTGGGCACTGGCCGACGGCGGCAAGCCGCTGCCGAACACGTGGGAGAAGTTCACGCCGCCTTTCTCGATCACCTTGCCGTCGCCGATCACCCGCGTGCGACCGCCGCCGCCGGCATCACGCACCCAGGCATCCTCGACGAAGCGGGCGCCGCCGTCTTCATTCTCGAGGGCAGTGCAGATGCGGTCTTGCAGGTCGAGCAGGTAGGCTTTCACGGCCTCGGTGCGGCTGGTCATCGGGTCACCTGGAGGGAGCGGGGAAAATTCGCCGCGTAGCATACCACCGGCAAACCCCGCGCCGCAGTTGACGGCGATCAAGCAAAGGCGTCCGATAGAAGGCCTTTGCAGCCCCAATGACAGGAGTGTGTGATGGCCAAGCGTATCCAGTTCAGCCAGCATGGCGGCCCGGAAGTTTTGCAGTTGGTAGAGTTCGACCCGGCCCCGCCCGGCCCGAAGCAAGTGCGCGTGCGCAACCATGCGATCGGCCTGAACTTCATCGACACCTATTTCCGAGGCGGGCTGTATGCGCCGCCGTCGCTGCCTTCCGGACTGGGTACCGAAGGCGCCGGGGTAGTCGAGGCGGTGGGCGAGGGCGTCAGCCGGATCAAGGTCGGCGACCGCGTGGCCTATGCCGGTGGGCCGCTAGGAGCCTACAGCGAGGTGCATACACTGCCGGAGGCCAACCTGGTCAAGCTGCCGGATGCGATCAGCTTCGAGCAGGCGGCGGCGGTGATGCTCAAGGGGCTGACCACGCAGTACCTGCTCAAGCAGACCTATGCCGTGCAGCCGGGGGATTTCGTGCTGTTCCATGCTGCTGCCGGTGGCGTCGGATCGCTGGCTTGTCAGTGGGCCAAGGCACTGGGGGCGAAGCTGATTGGTACTGTCAGCTCTCCCCAGAAAGCCGAGCGGGCCAAGGCACTCGGGGCCTGGGCGACCATCGACTACAGCCACGAAGATGTGGCTAAACGCGTGCTGGAGCTGACCGACGGTCAAAAGTGCGCGGTGGTGTATGACGGCGTGGGGGCGGATACCTGGCTGACTTCACTGGATTGCCTGAAGCCGCGTGGGTTGATGGTCAGCTTCGGCAATGCGTCCGGCGCGGTGACCGGGGTGAACCTGGGGATTTTGTCGCAGAAGGGGTCGCTGTATGTCACTCGGCCGACGCTGGCGAGCTATGCCAACAACGCCGAGAACACCCAGGCCATGGCGGATGACCTGTTCGCGATGATCGCCAGTGGCAAGTTGGTGGTGGATATCCAGCAGCGGTATCCGTTGAGTGAGGCGGCCAAGGCGCAGAGTGAGTTGTCGGCGCGGCGGACGGTGGGTTCGACTGTTCTGCTGCCTTGAAATCCTGGGGCCGCTCTGCGGCCCATTCGCTGGCAAGCCAGCTCCCACAGGGACCGCGCAAACCTCCTGGATGACGCTGTACCTGTGGGAGCCGGCTTGCCGGCGATGGCGTCAGTTCAGCCAGCGGGCCTTTCGGCTACAGACGCTGACTCAATGCCCTCAAGCATCGCCTCCACCAACCCCTCCGCCATTTCCAGCGAATGCAGGCTCGACCAGTACATGCCACGCCCCTCGTCGCGCAGGTGGTCGAGTGCCTTGATGCCAGTGTCGTAGGCGCAGCGTAGGTAGAGTGCGACATGCACCAAAGCGTCATGGGCTTCAATGTTAGGGTTTACGGTGAAGAGTGGAAGATGGCCGGCGTCGCAGCGGCCGAAGGGGTGAGCTGTGGTGTTGGGGAGTGGTGGATCGGGGACAATCTTCTTGGTCATGGCAACCTCTACCAGGGTAGGGCTGACACCTCGTCCGTTACCACACGAATGGGTGGCAGCTGTACACGGGGTGGTAAACCGGGGAGGTACCAGACCCGGCAGGCTTGAAAGCCTCCCGTGCACAGCCGCCATAGACGACTCTGATACCTTCCTGCAGCCGGGTTACCACACCCGATCACCAAACTATTCGGCGACGCTATGAAGCCTAGAGGCAGGTATTCCCACTGAGAAGGTGATGGCAAAGGACGCGGATCGTAGGATATTTCTCTATTTGCAAACTGGACAGTCTGTTCGACAAAATCAGAAAAACCTGAATTCCGCCAAAACCTTAAATGAGGCGCTGCGACACGCAATAGAAAGGGCCTCGCTTGACCGTACTGGCTCTGAGGCGTAGTTTTCCCCTGAGGTTGTGCTGGTGCGCCGGTTGAGTTTCAAGCTATCCGGGCGAGTGCATCCTTACCGTTTGGCCGCTTACGCGGCCATTATTTTTTGGGCTTGTTTCTACCCCGTTAGACACGAAACCCTCACTGGCGATATCAGCCCGGACGCACAACCTCACCGGTCGCCAAATCCCGAATCACACTCGGATTCTTCCGCCCCCCCAACGCCCCACCCAGCACCATGTCCAGCTGCTTGTGGAAATACTGCTCCACCCGCAACCGGCTCTTGGCCGCCGGACGCCCGGCCGGGTTGCAGGACGTGGAAATCAACGGCCCGACCAACGCGCACAGCTCACGCACCTGTGGGTGATCGCTGACCCGCAATGCCACGCTGTCATGCTGCCCGGTCACCCACTCGGGCAGCAGGTCCTGGTGCGGCACCAGCCAAGTGTTCGGCCCCGGCCAGGTGGCGGCCATGCGGTCGATCCAGTCTTGGGGGAAGTCTTCGAACAGGAAGTCGAACTGGTGGATGCTGTCGGCGACCAGGATCAGGCCTTTATCCACAGGCCGCGACTTGAGCGCCAGCAGGCGATACACCGCGTCCTCGTTCCACGGGTCGCAGCCCAGGCCCCAGACCGCTTCCGTCGGATAGGCGATCACCGCACCCGCCTTCACCTCACGCGCGGCTTGTTGCACACGCCAACTGCTCACCATTTCCGTCTCTCCGCATAAACGCCTTGTGCGCAGTGTACTTAGCCAGCCCAAGCAAACCAATCCGCCACCAAGCTAGAAAAGGAAATGGCATTACGCCACAATCCAATAATTGGATCCGATCAGATGTACATCCAGCACTTACTCCGAGAGGAAAAACATGAGCTTCAAAGACGAAGGTCAGTGCCCCTTCTGTAAGAAGGACATGACGCCCACTGTTCTGGAAAAAAATACTGTCCGTCGTGACAAATGTGCATGCCCACATTGCGAAAAGCACATGTATGTATGCCGAGCCCCTGGTTGCAGAAACTATGCAAGGGGTGGGGATTTGTATGACGATGAATTCTGCCTGAGCTGCTCAGACGACATTGCGAAATTCGGAAAAAACGCAGTCGAAAAATTTAGCTCCGCAGCAGTAGTTGGTGGCGCTGCACTTGTAACAGCCTGGCTCGCCAGCTTGAACAAAAAGGCCTGAGCCTTATGGAGGGTTCCAACACAGCCCTCTCTAACTGGATATTTGTGCACAGCGGGCTACTCATCAGTCGTGCTTTTCCGGGCGAACCAACGCCCGGCTTCATTGCTGACCCGGCCCTCGAGCTCCAACTCGGTCAGGCTGGCCAGCACCTGGGCCAATGGCTGGCCGCTGCTGTGCGCCAGGCCCTCGCTGGTGTGGGGTGCCGCGTGGAGCAAGGCGAGCAGGGGATGGTCGGCTTTGCCCACAGGCGCGCCCGGCAAGTTCTGCCAACCGCGCAGGCTGTCGAGGATCTGCTCCACGCTTTCCACCAACAGCGCGCCGTCGCGAATCAGCTGGTGGCAGCCCTTGGCGCCGGGGTGGTGGATCGAACCCGGAATGGCATACACCTCGCGCCCTTGCTCTGCGGCAAGGCGCGCGGTGATCAATGAGCCGCTGGCGATACTCGCCTCGACCACCAGCACGCCGAGCGACAGTCCGCTGATGATGCGGTTGCGCCTGGGGAAGTTACCGGCCAGCGGCCCGGCATCCAGCGGGTACTCGGAAACCAGCGCGCTGCCGCTGTCGAGCATCGCCCGGGCAAGGTCACGGTGGCGCTGTGGATAAAGTTTTTGCAACCCCGTGCCGAGCACTCCAATGGTCTGCCCTCCGGCTTTCAGCGCGGCCCGATGAGCGGCACCGTCAACGCCCAGCGCCAGCCCGCTGGTGATGGTGAATCCGGCTTGCGCCAGGCAACGCGAGAACGCAGCCGCGGTATCCAGCGCCGGTGGTGAAGCACGCCTGCTACCCACAATCGCCAGCTGCGGGTGCTCCAGCAAAGCGGGGTCACCGGCGACGAACAGCAGGGGTGGCGGGTCGTCGATTTCACTCAGCAATGCGGGGTAGCCAGGCCCGTCCCACATCAGCAAATGCTGGCCCGGACGCTCTAACCAGGCCATCGCAGCCAACGCGCCGTCGCGCACCTCAGGGCTGCGACGGGCGTCGATACTGGCGGCTGGCAACCCCAGCGCACGCCAGGCACTGGCCGGCGCACTGAGTGCCGATGAGGCATTGCCAAAGGCTTCGATCAGGGTAAGAAAGCGGCGCAGGCCGATGTCGGGGAGGCGATGCAGACGCAGCCGCGCCTCCAGTTCGGCAGGCGAGCAAGGCGACGAACGGAGAGTGTTCATGGGTGATCCTCCTTGATCGACAGGGGGCCATCGGCGTGGCACAACCTGTGGATAACTTTGTGGGTAATACTTTGAAAAGCTGTCCATTAAATGGCAGCTATCATGCCCATAAAGACCCTAGCCGAGCTTTCACAGGTGCCTTGTCCACCTTTTCCCTTTATTATGTGTGCTCAGTTTTCAACCGACCGCACAGTGACTGCCTGACCGCCATGGCCATTTTGAACATTCTCGAATTCCCCGATCCGCGCCTGCGTACCATTGCCAAACCGGTAACGGTGTTTGACGACGCCTTGCGCCAGCTGATCGACGACATGTTCGAAACCATGTACGAAGCCCCGGGCATCGGCCTGGCGGCGACCCAGGTCAACGTGCACCAGCAAGTCGTGGTGATGGACCTGAGCGAAGACCGCAGCGAACCGCGGGTCTTCATCAACCCCAGCGTCGAAGAGCTGACCCACGACATGGGCCAATACCAGGAAGGCTGCCTGTCGGTGCCGGGCTTCTACGAGAACGTCGACCGCCCGCTGCGCGTCCGGGTCAAGGCCCAGGACCGCGACGGCAAGCCGTACGAGCTGGAATGCGAGGGCCTGTTGGCAGTGTGCGTGCAGCACGAGTTCGATCACCTCAACGGCAAGCTGTTCGTCGACTACCTGTCGCAGCTCAAACGTGACCGGATCAAGAAGAAGCTGGAAAAGCAGCACCGCCAGCAAGCCTGATCCCCACCTTCCAGAAGGCTTGCTCCGGCAAGCCTTTTTCTTTTTCAAGAAGCGAGAACTCCATGCGCATCGTCTTCGCAGGCACTCCAGAGTTTGCCGCCGAACACCTCAAGGCTTTGCTCGACAGCCCGTACGAGATCGTGGCCGTCTACACCCAGCCCGACCGCCCGGCCGGGCGTGGCCAGAAGCTGATGCCGAGCGCGGTCAAGGCGCTGGCCGTGGCCCACGATATCCCGGTGTACCAGCCGCAGACCCTGCGCAACGCCGACGCCCAGGCCGAACTCGCCGCACTCAAGCCGGACCTGATGGTGGTGGTCGCCTACGGCCTGATCCTGCCGCAAGCTGTGCTGGATATCCCACGCCTGGGCTGCATCAACAGCCACGCCTCGCTGCTGCCGCGCTGGCGCGGCGCCGCGCCGATCCAGCGCGCCGTGGAGGCCGGTGATACCGAGAGCGGCGTGACCGTGATGCGCATGGAGGCAGGCCTGGATACCGGCCCGATGCTGCTCAAGGTGGTCACCCCGATCAGTGCCGAGGACACCGGCGGTACCCTGCACGACCGCCTCGCCACCATGGGCCCGGGCGCCGTGGTGCAGGCCATCGCCGGCCTGGCCGATGGCAGCCTGCAAGGTGAAGTACAGGACGACGCCCTGGCCACTTACGCCCACAAGCTGAACAAGGACGAGGCGCGCATCGACTGGAACCGTCCGGCCGTTGAGCTTGAGCGCCTGATCCGTGCCTTCAACCCCTGGCCGGTGTGCCACAGCACCCTGGATGGCGAAAGCGTGAAGGTACTGGCCGCCAACTTGTCCACAGCCCAGGGCGCCCCCGGCGAAATCCTGTCAGCTAGCAAAGATGGCCTGGTGGTCGCCTGCGGTGACCAGGCCCTGAGCCTGACCCGCCTGCAACTGCCGGGTGGCAAGGCACTCAACTTCGCCGACCTGTTCAACAGCCGCCGCGAGAAGTTCGCCAGTGGCAAGGTGCTCGGCCAATGAACCCACGCCTGGCTGCCGCCCGTGCCTTGGCCGCTGTGCTCAGCGGCAAGGCTTCGCTGAACAGCTCGCTGCCGGCGCAACTGGACAAGGTCGAAGAACGCGACCGTGGCCTGACCCAGGACCTGGCCTTCGGCACCGCCCGCTGGCAGCCGCGCCTGGACCTGCTGGCCGCGCAACTGTTGCAGAAACCCTTCAAGGCCGCCGACGCCGATGTGCAGGCGCTGCTGCTGGTCGGCCTGTACCAGCTGTTCTACAGCCGCATTCCGGCCCACGCCGCCATCGGCGAAACCGTCGGGTGTGCCGACAAGCTGAAGAAGCCTTGGGCCAAGGGCCTGCTCAACGCCGTGCTGCGCCGCGCCCAGCGTGAAGGGGAGGCATTGTTGGCCGACATGGAGCGCGACCCGGTGGTGCGCACTGCCCACCCGCGCTGGCTGCAGAAGTCACTCAAGGCCTTCTGGCCTGAGCAGTGGGAAGCCATCTGCGCCGCCAACAACGCCCACCCGCCGATGATCCTGCGCATCAACCGCCGCCATCACAGCCGCGACGCTTACCTCGCGCTGCTGGACGAGGCCGGCATCAGCGCCAGCGCCTGCCAGTACAGCCGTGACGGCATCGTGCTGGCCGAAGCCTGCGACGTGCGCGGCCTGCCGGGCTTCGCCGAGGGTTGGGTCAGCGTGCAGGACGAAGCCGCACAGTTGTCCGCCGACCTGCTGGAACTGGCCCCCGGCCAGCGTGTGCTCGATGCGTGTTGCGCCCCTGGCGGCAAGACCTGCCACCTGCTTGAAGCCGAACCGGGCTTGGCGCACATGGTCGCCATCGACCTCGAGGCCAAGCGCCTGACCCGCGTGCGCGAGAACCTCGACCGCCTCAAGCTCGACGCCGAGTTGATCGCCTGCGACGCCCGCGACACCGCCAGCTGGTGGGACGGCAAACCCTTCCAGCGCATCCTGCTCGACGCCCCCTGCTCGGCCACTGGCGTGATCCGCCGCCACCCGGATATCAAGCTGACCCGCCAGGCCGACGACATCCCGGCCCTGGCCACGCTGCAAGGCGAGCTGCTCGACGCCCTGTGGCCGACCCTGGAAGTGGGCGGCATGCTGCTGTACGCCACCTGCTCGAGCCTGCCGACCGAGAACACCGAAGTGATCGACGCCTTCCTCGCCCGCACCCCCGGTGCCCGCGAGCTGGACCTGGCCACCGAAGCCGGCCTGCGCCAGCCCCACGGGCGCCAGCTGCTGGCCCAGGAGGGCGGCCACGACGGCTTCTACTATGCCAAGCTGATCAAGATCGCCGCCTCGCGGTAAGCACAAGAATGTAGGGAGTAGTGGATGAAGATCATCATCCTCGGCGCAGGGCAAGTAGGCGGCACGCTGGCGGAACACCTGGCCAGCGAAGCCAATGACATCACCGTGGTCGATACCGATGGCGAGCGCCTGCGCGACCTCGGCGACCGCCTCGACATCCGCACCGTGCAAGGCCGCGCCTCGCTGCCGACGGTGCTGCGCCAGGCCGGCGCCGACGATGCCGACATGCTGGTGGCGGTGACCAACAGCGACGAGACCAACATGGTCGCCTGCCAGGTGGCGTACTCGTTGTTCCACACCCCGACCAAGATCGCCCGGGTGCGGGAGTCGGCCTACCTGACCCGCGAAGAACTGTTCGACAACGACCATATTCCGGTGGATGTGCTGATCAGCCCCGAGCAGGTGGTGACCAACTACATCAAGCGCCTGATCGAACACCCCGGCTCCCTGCAGGTGATCGACTTCGCCGAGGGCAAGGCCCAGCTAGTGGCAGTCCGGGCTTACTACGGCGGGCCGCTGGTGGGTCAGCAACTGCGCCAGATCCGCGCCCACATGCCCAACGTCGACACCCGCGTGGCGGCGATCTTCCGCCGCGACCGGCCGATCACCCCACAGGGCGACACGGTGATCGAAGCCGACGACGAAGTGTTCTTCATCGCCGCGAAAAAGGACATTCGCGCGGTGATGGGTGAGTTGCGGCGCATCGACGAGAGCAACAAGCGCGTGGTCATCGCCGGTGGCGGGCAGATCGGCGAACGCCTGGCCGAGGCCATCGAGAGCCGCTACCAGGTGAAGATCATCGAGATGAACCCGGCCCGCTGTCGCCAGCTCTCCGACACCCTGGAGAGCACCGTGGTGCTGCAAGGCAGCGCCTCGGACAAGGACCTGATGCTCGAAGAGAACATCGCCGACGCCGACATCTTCCTGGCCCTGACCAACGACGACGAGGCCAACATCATGGCGTCGCTGCTGGCCAAGCGCCTGGGTGCACGCAAGGTAATGACCATCATCAACAACCCAGCCTATGTCGACCTGGTGCAGGGCGGCGACATCGACATCGCCATCAGCCCGCAGCTGGCCACCATCGGTACCCTGCTGGCCCACGTGCGCCGTGGCGATATCGTCAGCGTGCACTCGCTGCGCCGCGGCGCGGCCGAGGCCATCGAAGCCGTGGCCCATGGCGATTCGAAGTCGAGCAAGGTAGTGGGCAAGGCCATCGAGGACATCAACCTGCCGCCGGGTACCACCATCGGCGCAATCATCCGCGAGGACGAAGTGATGATCGCCCACGACGACACGGTGATCGAGTCGGGCGACCATGTGATCCTGTTCGTTGTGGATAAAAAGCATATTCGGGACGTGGAGAAGCTGTTCCACGTGGGCTTGAGTTTCTTCTAGGAGGGAAGGGCATGCGTGAATCGCTGGAGAAGATGCTGGCCAAGGGTGTGGATAACCCGCTGCTGCGCTTTGGCTTGGGCAAGGCCTGGCTGGACGAGGGCAATGGCGCTGAGGCGGCGGTGCACCTGGCCAGCTGCGTGAAGCAGGACCCCAAGTATTCGGCGGCGTGGAAGCTGCTGGGCAAGGCGTATCAGCTCAGCGGAGATCTGGCTGGCGCTCGCAAGGCCTGGGAGGAGGGGATCGAGGCAGCGCAGGCCCATGGGGACAAGCAGGCCGAAAAAGAGATGACGGTGTTCTTGAAGAAGCTGAACAAGGTCTGAGATTGCCGGGGCTGCTTTGCAGCCCATCGCCGGCAAGCCAGCTCCCACGGGGCCGAGCAAGCCCATGGGCCTTGTACAAGCCAGAGCTTGTCTAAGCCGAAAGCATGAGCTCGGGCCGGCACGGTCAAGGTGGGAGCTGGCTTGCCGGCGAAAGGGGCGCAAAGCGCCCCCCTGAAATCTCAGTACCAGCGCGGCTCGCCAGCCGGGCGCTTCTTGAAGCGCTTCATGCTCCACATGTACTGGCTCGGGTACTCCCGCACATAGCGCTCGACCACCTTGCTCATCGCCGCCGCCGACTCGGTCACATCGGTGCTGTACATCGCTTCGGGCGCTGCTTCCAGAATCACCCGAAAGCCCGAACCATCCGGCAGCCGCAGCGCATGCAGGAATACCCCCACCGCCTTGCCACCCGCCAGCATGTTCGGCACGAACTTGCTGGTCAGCGCCTGGGTCCCCAGGAACGGCACGAACACCCCGGCAGACTCGGCCGGCTCCGGGTCGGCGGGAATGCCCACCTGGCCACCTCGGCGCACTTCCTTGATCACGCTGAGGATGCCTTCCTTGGTCGAAGGCGCCACGCGGTTGCCCATCTGCACGCGCTGTTCACGCAGCAGGTCATCCACCGCTTTGAGCTTGGGCGGCCGGTAGAAGATGATCGGTTTGCACTGGTTGCAATAGAAGTGGTTGAGCACTTCCCAGTTGCCCAGGTGGCTGGTGATGCCGACCACGCCCTTGCCCGAGGCCAGGGCCTGCTCCAACACTTCCAGGCCGTGCACTTCCTTGACCAGGTCGAGCGAGCGCTGCGGCGGCCAGATCCAGGCGCAGGCGCTCTCGACGAACGACTTGCCGATGTCCTTGAGCGCGCGGCCGACCAGATGCTCACGCTCGACCGGGTCCATTTCCGGGAAGCACTTGGCCAGGTTGATGCGCACGACATTGCGCGAGCCGTTGGGGATTTTCCACATCAGCCAGCCGATACCGGCGCCGACGCGCTGCACAGCGCTCCAGGGCAGCTTGGCAAACAGACGCAGCACCCCGACCATCAGGGCGCCCTTGAACTTTTCCACAGGCGAATTCCTTATTTCAGCAAGGCGCGCATTGTAACCCCTCAGCGCAACAAGGCGGCGTAGCGATCGCAATCGGTGGTGTGGTCCATGACCATGCCGGTGGCCTGCATGAAGGCGTAGCAGATGGTCGGCCCGACAAAAGTGAAGCCGGCCTTCTGCAGGGCCTTGCTCATGGCCTTGGCTTCGTCGGTGACCGCCGGCACGTCGCCACGACCCTGGAAATGGTTGATCTTCGGCGCACCGCCGACGAACGACCATAGCCACTCGGCGGGGTTATCCACAGCCAGCCAGGCCTGGGCGTTGCGGCGCACAGCCTTGAGCTTGAGGCGGTTGCGGATGATGCCAACATCCTGCATCAACTCTTCGATGCGTTCGTCGCTCATACGCGCCAGTTTCACCGGGTCGAAACCTTCCAGCACCTGGCGATAGCGCTCGCGCTTCTTCAATACCGTGATCCACGACAACCCCGCCTGGAACCCTTCGAGCAAAAGCATCTCGAAGAGCAACGCCGGGTCGCGCTGCGGCGTTCCCCACTCGTGGTCGTGATAGGCCTGGTACAACGGATCGTCGGAACACCAAAAGCAGCGTGGCATAAGGCTCCAATAACGTAGAGGGCGAGGCGAATCGGGTATACTCCCGCTCTTTACATCCGCATCCCCAGATACAGGTGAATTTCGTGAGCCAGCCTACGCCAGCCGTGCGTACCTTCCAAGACCTGATCCTCGCCCTGCAGAACTACTGGGCAGCTCAAGGTTGTGTGGTGCTTCAGCCCTACGATATGGAAGTAGGCGCCGGCACTTTCCACACCGCTACCTTCCTGCGCGCCGTGGGACCGGAGACCTGGAACGCCGCCTACGTGCAGCCCAGCCGTCGCCCCGCCGACGGGCGGTATGGCGAAAACCCCAACCGCCTGCAGCACTACTACCAGTTCCAGGTGGTGCTCAAGCCAAACCCGGCGAACTTCCAGGAGCTGTACCTCGGCTCGCTGAAGGCCATCGGCATCGACCCGCTGGTTCACGATATTCGCTTCGTCGAAGACAACTGGGAATCGCCAACCCTCGGCGCCTGGGGCCTGGGCTGGGAAATCTGGCTGAACGGCATGGAGGTGACTCAGTTCACCTACTTCCAGCAAGTCGGCGGTATCGAGTGCTACCCGGTCACGGGTGAAATCACCTACGGCCTGGAGCGCCTGGCCATGTACATCCAGGGCGTGGACTCGGTCTACGACCTGGTGTGGGCCGATGGCCCGTTCGGCAAGGTCACCTATGGCGACGTGTTCCACCAGAACGAAGTGGAGCAGTCGACCTACAACTTCGAGCACGCCAACGTCGAGAAGCTGTTCGAACTGTTCGATTTCTACGAAAGCGAAGCGAACCGCCTGATCAAGCTGGACCTGCCGCTGCCGACCTACGAAATGGTCCTGAAGGCCTCGCACACCTTCAACCTGCTGGACGCCCGCCGCGCCATCTCGGTGACCGAGCGTCAGCGCTACATCCTGCGCGTACGTACCCTGGCCCGGGACGTGGCGCAAAGCTATCTGCAAGCTCGCGCACGCCTGGGCTTCCCGATGGCCACCCCTGAACTGCGTGACGAAGTGTTGGCTAAGCTGGAGGCTGCTCAATGAGTGCTCAAGATTTCCTGGTTGAACTGGGCACCGAAGAGCTGCCACCCAAGGCCCTGGCGTCGCTGGGCGACGCCTTCCTCGCCGGTATCGAGAAAGGCCTGCAGGCCGCCGGCCTGAACTACACCGGCAAGCATGTCTACGCCGCGCCGCGCCGCCTGGCCGTGCTGATCAGCCAGCTGGACGTGCAGCAGCCGGACCGCAGCATCAACATCGACGGCCCGCCCCTGCAGGCCGCGTTCAATGCCGAAGGCCAGCCAACCCAGGCCGCCCTGGGCTTTGCCAAGAAGTGTGGCGTCGAACTGTCGGACATCGACCAGAGCGGCCCGAAGCTGCGCTTCTCCCAGCACATTCCGGGCAAGGCCACTGCCAGCCTGCTGCCAACCATCGTCGAGGATTCGCTCAACGACCTGCCGATCCCCAAGCGCATGCACTGGGGCGCCAGCCGTGAAGAGTTCGTGCGCCCAACCCAGTGGCTGGTGATGCTGCTGGGCGATCAGGTCGTCGACTGCACCATCCTGGCCCAGAAAGCCGGCCGTGAATCCCGTGGCCACCGCTTCCACCACCCGGAAAACGTACTCATCACTACCCCGGCCAACTACGTCGAGGACCTGCGCAAGGCCCACGTGCTGGCTGACTTTGCCGAGCGTCGGGAGCTGATCAGCAAGCGCACCGCAGAGCTGGCCATGCAGCAGGAAGGCACGGCCATCGTGCCGTCGGCGCTGCTGGACGAAGTGACCGCCCTGGTCGAGTGGCCGGTGCCGCTGGTGTGCTCGTTCGAGGAGCGTTTCCTCGAGGTGCCGCAGGAAGCGCTGATCACCACCATGCAGGACAACCAGAAGTACTTCTGCCTGCTGGACAGCGAAGGCAAGCTGCTGCCGCGCTTCATCACCGTGGCCAACGTCGAGAGCCGCGACCCCAAGCAGATCGTGCAGGGCAACGAGAAGGTCGTGCGCCCGCGCCTGACCGACGCCGAGTTCTTCTTCAAGCAAGACAAGAAGCAGCCCCTGGAAAGCTTCAACGAGCGCCTGAAGAACGTGGTGTTCCAGGCTCAGCTGGGTACCGTGTTCGAAAAAGCCGAGCGCGTCTCCAAGCTGGCCGCCTTCATTGCTCCGTACATCGGTGGCAGCGCCGCCAACGCTGGTCGTGCCGGCCTGCTGTCCAAGTGCGACCTGGCCTCGGAAATGGTCGGTGAGTTCCCGGAGATGCAAGGCATCGCCGGCTACTACTACGCCCTCAACGATGGCGAGCCGGAAGACGTCGCCCTGGCGCTGAACGAGCAGTACATGCCGCGCGGCGCTGGCGCCGAGCTGCCGCAGACCCTCACCGGTGCCGCCGTGGCCATCGCCGACAAGCTCGACACCCTGGTCGGCATCTTCGGCATCGGCATGCTGCCCACCGGCAGCAAGGACCCATACGCCCTGCGCCGTGCCGCCCTGGGCGTGCTGCGTATCCTGATCGAGAAGCAGCTCGACCTGGACCTGAATGTCGCGGTCGAGTTCGCGGTCAAGCAGTTCGGTGGCAAGGTCAAGGCCGCCGGCCTGTCCGAACAGGTACTGGAGTTCGTCTTCGACCGCCTGCGCGCCCGCTACGAGGACGAAGGCATCGACGTCTCCACCTACCTGTCGGTGCGTGCCCTGAAGCCGGGCTCGGCGCTGGACTTCGACCAGCGCGTGCAGGCCGTGCAGGCCTTCCGCAAACTGCCGGAAGCCGAAGCCCTGGCGGCAGCGAACAAGCGCGTGTCGAACCTGCTGGGTAAAGCCGAAGGTGCCATCGCCGACCAGGTCGAGCCGAAGTACTTCGACAACGCCAACGAGTTCTCCCTGTACTCGGCCATCCAGCAGGCCGACCAGGCCGTGCAACCGATGGCATCCGCGCGCCAGTACAGCGAAGCCCTGGCCCGCCTGGCCGCCCTGCGCGACCCGGTCGACGCCTTCTTCGAGGCGGTGATGGTCAACGCCGAGGACGCCAAGGTACGCGCCAACCGTTATGCCCTGCTCAGCCGCCTGCGCGGCCTGTTCCTGGGCGTGGCCGATATCTCGCTGCTGGGGTAAGTCGTTGAAACTGCTGATTCTTGATCGAGACGGAGTGATCAACCACGACTCCGACGCCTATATCAAGTCGCTGGAGGAGTGGGTCCCCATTCCCGGCTCGATCGAGGCTATCGCGCAGTTGAGCAAGGCGGGCTGGACGGTGGCCGTGGCCACCAACCAGTCCGGCATTGCCCGCGGCTACTATTCGCCGGAAACCCTCGAGGCCATGCATGCGCGCCTGCGCGCCCTGGTGGCCGAGCAGGGTGGCGAGGTCGGCCTGATCGTGCATTGCCCGCACGGCCCGGACGCAGGCTGCGATTGCCGCAAGCCCAAGCCCGGCATGCTGCTGGCGATTGCCGAGCACTACCAGGTGCCATTGGCTGGCGTATGGTTCGTCGGTGACAGCAAAGGTGACCTGGAGGCGGCCCTGGCCGTCGATGCACAACCCGTGCTGGTTAAAACCGGCAAGGGCGAGAGGACCCTGGAAAAAGGCGTCGCGCAAACTACACTGATTTTCGACGATCTGGCGGCTATCGCCAGAGAACTTATTTAAATGAGTGCGCCTGGAGTGGCGCACTTTTCATTAGGCGGGCACGCCCCGCAACGGTACATGCCACTATGTCGATCCTGCAGGCGATCAGAATCTTTCTTTTTTACCTGCTGTTGGGCACCAGTTCGCTACTGTGGTGCTCGCTGAGCTTCTTCGTCGCGCCCTTCCTGCCGTTCCCCAAGCGCTACAAGTTCATCAACGTGTACTGGTGCCGCTGCGCATTGTTTTTGGTGCGCACGGTCCTGGGCATCGACTACAAGATCACCGGTGCCGAGAACGTGCCGAAAGTACCTTGCGTGATCCTGTCGAACCACCAGAGCACCTGGGAAACCTTCCTGCTCTCCGCATATTTCTCGCCGCTGAGCCAGGTGCTCAAGCGCGAACTGCTGTATGTGCCCTTCTTCGGCTGGGCCATGGCCATGCTGCGGCCGATCGCCATCGATCGCAAGAACCCCAAAGAGGCACTGCGCCAGGTCGCCAGCCAGGGCGACGAGCTGCTCAAGCAGGGCACCTGGGTACTGATCTTCCCCGAAGGCACCCGTGTGCCCCATGGCCAGATCGGCAAGTTTTCCCGCGGCGGTACCGCCCTGGCGGTCAACGCCGGGCTGCCGGTACTGCCGATTGCCCACAACGCCGGCAAGTTCTGGCCGCGTGAAGGCTGGGGCAAGCGCCCGGGCACCATCGAGGTGGTGATCGGTGAACCGATGTATGCAGTGGGCACTGGCCCACGTGCCATCGCCGAGCTGAACGACCGCGCCCAGGCCTGGAACGAAGCGACCCAGCGTGCCATGGGTTCGCTGCCGCCGCTGGCGGAAAACCCGGAGCAGCAGCCAGCCTGACGATCTGTGGATAACTTGTTAGCAAGTTTTGCATGGATGATCGTCAAGATATGCTAAGTGGTTGAATTAGCTGTTTATTTCCATGTATGACGTTTTTGCGAAAATCGTGCATAAGTTTTTTCGCGCTATAAAAAAACCGGCTTTTACGCCGGTTTTTTTGTGCTCGTTTGATGGTGGCTTAGCGAGTACGTGGGAGCGGGCTTGCCCCGCGATGGATGGCACCGGCTGTGCCGGTATCGCGGGACAAGCCCGCTCCCACGCAGTGTCATCTGTACTGCCTAGACCTTGTCGATATCCACATCCCGGGTCTCTTTCAGGCAGAAGATCCCCACCACCAGGCTCACCCCGGTGATCAGCACCGGATACCACAGTCCATAGAAAATATCCCCGGTGTACACCACCAACGCGAACGATACCGTTGGCAGGAAGCCACCGAACCAGCCGTTGCCGATGTGGTAGGGCAGGGACATCGAGGTATAGCGGATTCGCGTCGGGAACAGTTCGACCATTACCGCCGCCAGTGGCCCGTAGGTCATGGTGGCGATCAGGATCATGGCAACGATCAACACCACCACCATCACCTGATTCACATGCGCCGGGTCCGCCTTGGCCGGATAGCCAGCCGCTTCGATGGCGCTGCGCATGGCCGCCTCGTCGAAGCCGTTGATGGTCTTGTCGCCGATACTCACCTGCACTTCGCTGCCGGCAGCCTCGACCGAGCTGTAGGGCAGGCCCTGTTTGACCAGGAAGGTCTTTACCTTGTCGCAGGGGCTGTCGAAACGGGCCTTGCCCACCGGGTCGAACTGGAAGGTGCAACCTTGCGGGTTGGCGCTGACAACGATGGGCGCTTCCCGGCTGGCGGCGTCGATCTGCGGGTTGGCGTAATGGCTCAGCGCCTTGAACATCGGGAAGTAGCACACGGTGGCCAGCAACAGCCCGACCATGAGGATTGGCTTGCGCCCGATGCGGTCCGACAGCCAGCCGAAGAACACGAAGAACGGCGCGCCGATCACCACGCTGATGATCAACAGGGTGTTGGCCTGGGCCGGGTCCATCTTGAGCATCTGCGTCATGAAGAACAGCACATAGAACTGTGCGGTGTAGAAGGTCACCGCTTGCCCGGCGTTGATGCTGAACAGCGCGGTCAGGACCACCTTGAGGTTCGGCCAGGAGGTGAACGATTCGCGGATCGGCGACTTGCTTATCTTGCCCTGGGCTTTCATTTTCACGAATGCTGGCGACTCGTGCATGCTCATGCGGATCCAGGTGGAGATCGCCAGCAACACGATCGACAGCAGGAACGGCAGGCGCCAGCCCCAGGTCTCGAACTGATCACCACTGATGTAGCGGCAGGCCAGGACCACGATCAGCGACAACAGCAGGCCGAGTGTGGCGGTGGACTGGATGAAGCCGGTGTGGAAACCGCGCTTGCCGGGCGGCGCGTGTTCGGCCACGTAAGTGGCCGCGCCGCCGTACTCGCCGCCCAGCGCCAGGCCCTGGAGCATGCGCAGCACCACCAGGATGATCGGTGCGGCAATGCCAATGCTGGCGTACGTGGGCAGCAGGCCCACCGCGAAGGTCGACAGGCCCATCAGCACGATGGTGACCAGGAAAGTGTATTTGCGCCCAATCATGTCGCCGAGCCGCCCGAACACCAGGGCACCGAACGGGCGCACCAGGAAGCCTGCAGCAAAGGCCATCAAGGCGAAGATGAACGCCGTGGTGTCGTTGACCCCTGCAAAGAACTGCTTGCTGATCACCGCCGCCAGGGCGCCATAAAGAAAGAAGTCATACCACTCGAACACTGTCCCGAGGGATGACGCGAAAATGATCTTGCGTTCCTCACGGTGGCTGGGGCTGCTCGCCGCCGCGCCCTGTTCCTGGATGTAATCCGACATCGTTGCTGTCCTCGGCCCTGGGGCCACAGTGATTATTCTTGTTGTTCCACTGCCGGCAGCTGCTGACCGCGCGCTGCCGCTGTTGCACACACCCGGGTCAGGGCGTCGGTATCGCGTTGCTGTCGCTGAGGTTGGTCTGGGTGTTGGCTCCCTTGAGAATCAGTTGTGCCGCCTTTTCGGCAATCATCAACGTGGGTGAACAGGTATTGCCGGAGACTATCTGCGGCATGATCGAGGCATCCGCCACACGCAGGCCCGGAATACCGTGCACGCGCAGCTGGTTATCCACAACATCGAGCGCACCACTGCCCATGCGGCAGGTACCCACCGGGTGGAAGATGGTGGTGCCGATCTGGCCGGCGGCCTGGTGCAGGTCTTCTTCGCTCTGCAGGGCAGGGCCTGGCAGGTACTCGCGGGGTTCGAAGGCAGCCAGGGCAGGGGCCTGGACGATGCGCCGGGTAAGGCGGATGGCATCGGCGGCCACGCGCAGGTCCTCGGGGGCGCTGAGGTAGTTGGGGTCGATCAACGGCGCGGCATTCATGTCCGCCGAGCGTATATCGATCCGCCCCCGGCTGGCCGGGCGCAGGTTGCATACCGACGCGGTAAAGGCCGGGAACCGATGCAGCGGCTCGCCGAAGCGCTCCAGTGACAGCGGCTGGACGTGGTACTGAAGATTGGCGGTCGCCTGCTCGGGGCTCGAGCGGGCAAAGGCTCCCAGCTGGCTTGGCGCCATGGCCAGCGGGCCACTGCGGTCGTAGGCATAGCGCAGGCCCATGCCCAGCTTACCCCACAAGCTGTTGGCCATCTGGTTAAGGGTGCGTGTGTTCTGGATCTGGTAGATCAGGCGCAATTGCAGGTGGTCCTGCAGGTTGCCGCCGACGCCAGGCATGTCGTGGCGCACGGCGATGCCCAACCCTTCGAGCAGTTTGCGTGGCCCGATCCCCGAGCGCTGCAGGATGCCGGGCGAACCGACCGAACCTGCGCAGAGAATAATCTCGCGGCGTGCCGCGAACTCATGCCATGCACCTTGCCACAGTACCCTTACAGCGCGGGCGCGTGTGTTGCCGAGCACAACCTGGTCGACCTGCACGCCGGTCAGCACAGTCAGGTTTGCTCGCTTGAGGATGGGCCTGAGAAACGCCTTGGCCGAGTTCCAGCGCACACCATTGCGCTGGTTGACCTGAAAGTATCCACAGCCGGCGTTGTCGCCCGTATTGAAGTCGTCGATCCTGGCGATGCCGCTTTGTTCGGCCGCGTCGCGAAAGGCATCGAGGATCGGCCAGCTGTAGCGCTGCTGCTCGACCCGCCATTCACCGTCGGCACCATGGCTGTCGCTGGCACCGGCATAGTGGCTCTCGCTGGCCTTGAACAGCGGCAGCACATCCTTCCATGCCCAGCCCTCGTTGCCTTGCTCGGCCCAAAGGTCGTAGTCGGCAGCCTGGCCGCGCATGTAGATCATGCCGTTGATGGACGAACAGCCACCCAGCACCTTGCCCCGCGGATAGCCCAGGGAACGCCCGTTCAGCCCAGGCTGGGCCTCGGTCTTCATGCACCAGTCGGTGCGTGGATTGCCGATGCAGTAAAGGTAACCGACGGGGATATGAATCCAGGGATAGTTGTCACGCCCGCCCGCCTCGAGCAGCAACACCCGGCAGGATGGGTCGGCGGACAAACGATTGGCCAGCAGGCAACCGGCGGGACCGGCCCCCACGACCACATAGTCGTAGACAGAATCGGCTGATGGCATGTGCAACCTCGCGCCTGATTATTATTCTTGTCCCGATCCATCTTATTGATTAATTTCGCGGAGGAAACACGAGATTTCGCGCAGCCGTTGTGCGTTTTAGCACAGCGCCGGAGTAATGATCGGCGCAAATCCTGTAGGAGCGGCTTCAGCCGCGATGCAGCCTCCGCGGTGCTTGGCATCCGCTGCGCGGATGATCGCGGCTAAAGCCGCTCCTACAGTGAATCGACGCCAATGAACAGCCAAGGGATCAGCATGTTCGACTGGAACGATCTGCGGTTTTTCCTCGAGTTGCAGCGTAGCGGCCGCCTGCTCAGCGCCGCCAAGCGCCTCAACACTACCCACAGCACCGTCGCCCGGCATATCGAGAGCATCGAGAAGCACCTGGGCACCGCGCTATTCGTGCAGCACGCCCAGGGCTATGAACTCACACCCTCCGGCCAGGCCCTGCTCAAGCACGCCGAAGCCATGGAGAACGTTGCCCTGCTTGCGCAGGAAGAAATCACCCAGGCCATCACGCCGCTGGGCAAGATCCGCCTTGGCGTGACCGAAGGCATAGGCATCATGTTCTTCACTCCGCGCATGAAGGCACTGTTCCAGCGTTACCCAGGGCTGGAGGTGGAACTGGTGGCGGTGCCGCGGTTCGTCAGTATCCTCAACCGCGAAGCCGAGATCAGCATTCACCTGGAACGGCCCAACGCCGACCTGCTGATCACCCGCAAGCTCACCGACTACCGTCTGGCCCTGTACGCCAGCCAGGACTACCTGAATCAGGCGCCGTCGCTCAACACCCGCGAAGATCTGGCCCGGCACAACTGGATCGGCTACGTCGACGACCTGCTGTTCAGTCAGGAACTGCTGTTCCTCAACAGCTTCTGCCGCGCGCCCAACGTGGTGTTCAGAAGCACCAGCGTGATCGCCCAGCAGCACGCCGCCCAGGCCGGGCTGGGTATCGCCGTGCTGCCCAACTACATGGCCCGACACGATCCGAAGCTGGTACGCGTACTGCCCAGCGAGACCATCCAGCGCAGCTACTGGATCTGTACCCGCCGCGAGCTGCACAAGTCGGTGCGCTTGCGGGTGGTGTGGGATTACCTGCTGGCGCTGTGCGCCGCCCAGCAGGAAGAATTGCTAGCCGAGTAGTGCCTTGCCGGCGAGCAGCACGGCGGCGCCGCAGCCCACCATGGCGAACAGCTGCTGCAGGCGCGGACCGGCCAGCTTGCTCGCCAATGGCCGCGCCAGCAGCAAACCCAGCACCGCCCCTGCGGCGAACGGTGCACCGACCCTCCAATGCATCACGCCCGCCACGCTGGCGCTGACCACACTGCCAGTGGACACCAGGGCGATCACCGCCAGCGAAGTGGCGACGATGCTTTTCATGTTCAGGTTGGTGTAGCGGTTCAAGGCCGGAATGATCACGAAGCCGCCACCGACGCCCAGCAGGCCAGACAGCAACCCCGACAACATTCCGGTAAACGCCAGCGCGCGGGCGCAGGGGAGAGTCCAGCGCAAGCGCCCCTGCAACGGGTTGAGCACGCAAGGCATGATCTCCCGTTCGCCGCAAGGTGACTCGCCGCGCAGCTCCCGTGCTGCCTTGCGCCAGATTCGCAAACAGGCGTACACCAACACCCCGGCGAAAACCAAGGCCAAAGGTAGGTTGGGCACACGGTGAGCGAGTATCAGGCCGAACGGCGCGCAGGCAATCCCGATCAGCGCGATGAACAGGGCCGCCCGGTAGCGCACCAGCCCCTGGCGCAGGCCGAGCACTGCACCGACTGCCGCCGCCAACCCCACGGCCAGCAGGCCGATCGGGGCCGCCTCGACCATGCTCAGCCCCAGGCCAAACACCAGCAGCGGTACCGCGAGGATACCGCCACCGGCGCCGGTCAACGCCAACAACGCGCCAATGATCGCGCCAAGCCCGGCGCCCAGCAGTTGTTGCTCGATCACTGTTGCGCCTCGACCACCAAGGGTTGCGGCCGGGCCAGCCACTCGCGGCCCTTGAGCATGGCTTTCCAGTACAGCGGCGGCAGGATCTGCGCCTTGAGCAGCCAAGCCAGGCGGGTTGGCCTGCGGCCATCGAGCAGCCAACGCGGGAAGCTCGGTGCCAGCTTGCCGCCGTAGGTGAACTCGGCCAGGACGATCTTGCCACGCTCCACTGTCAGCGGGCAGGAGCCGTAGCCATCGTATTGCGCGAGGGTCGCGAGCCGGCCAAGCGCCACCAGCACATTGTTGGCCACCACCGGCGCCTGCTTGCGGGCGGCAGCGGCGGTCTTGGCATTGGTGGTGTTGGCCACGTCGCCCAGAGCATGGATATTGCCAAACTGGCGATGGCGCAAGGTATGCGGATCGACATCCACCCAACCCGCCGCGTCAGCCAGTGGGCTCTGGCGGATGAAATCAGGCGCCACCTGAGGTGGAACCACATGCAGCATGTCGAAGGCTTCGACGCGGGTCTCGGTACTGCCGTCGGGGAGGGTGCGCATGAACGTGGCACGCTTGTTCGCGCCATCCACCGCCGTCAGGCGATGCTGATAGTTCAGGTCGACGCCGTACTTGTCGATATAGCTCATCAGCGCCGGCACATAGTCCGGCACACCGAACAGCACCGCGCCGGCATTGAAGAAGCTGGCCCTCACGTTGCCCAGGTGGCCGCTGCGCAGCCAGTGGTCACACGACAGGTACAGCGCCTTCTGCGGCGCCCCGGCGCACTTGATCGGCATCGGCGGCTGGGTGAAAAGGGCGCGCCCCTGCTTGAGGTCCTGCACCAGTTGCCAGGTATAGGGTGCCAGGTCATAGCGGTAGTTGGAGGTGACACCGTTGCGCCCAAGGGTCTCACTCAAGCCTTCGATGGCATTCCAATCGAGCTTCAAACCCGGGCAGACCACCAGCTGTTCATAGCTGACAGCGCGACCACCCTCGAGCAGCACCAGTTGGCCCTGGGGATCGAAGCCGTCCACCCGCGCCTTGATCCAGCGCACATCGCGGGGCAGGGTGGCGGCCATGGTGTGGGCGGTACTCGACGCCTTGAACACACCAGCACCGACCATGGTCCAGCCTGGCTGGTAGTAGTGCACATCGGCGGGGTCGATCAGGGCAATATCCAGCGAAGGATCACGGGCGATCAGGCTGGAGGCGGTGGCAATACCGGCGGCACCGGCGCCAACGATCACCACCTTGTGGTGGTCGGCACGGGAGGAATCGGCAGGGGGCAGGGCAGGCATGGCGGTGTTCCTTGGAAATCTCGTTATGGGTACGGCGTGGCTTACAGCTTGTTCAGCGGGATCTTCAGGTAGCTCACACCGTTTTCTTCAGGTTCGGGGAATTGCCCGCTGCGCATGTTGATCTGCACCGACGGCAAGATCAGCACGGGCATGTCGAGGGTCTTGTCACGGGCTTCGCGCATCTGCACGAAGCTGTCTTCGCTGACTCCTTGATGAATATGGATGTTGTCGGCGCGTTGCTCGGCCACGGTGGTGACGAAGCACAGCTCACGGCCACCAGGCAGGTAGTCGTGGCACATGAACAGCCGGGTCTGGTCCGGGAAGGCGAGCAGGCGACGGATCGACTTGTACAGGGTTCTTGCGCTAGCGCCCGGGAAGTCGCAACGGGCGGTGCCATAGTCAGGAGTGAACAAGGTGTCGCCGACGAACACGGCAGTCTCGCCCGCATCCTCGACCATGTAGCTCATGCATGCCGGGGTATGTCCAGGGGTGTGCAGGGCGCGGGCATGCAGGTTACCGATGCGAAATCCTTCTTCATCTTCGAACAGGACGTCGAACTGGCTGCCGTCACGAGCAAAACCCGGCTCGGCGTTGAACAGGGTGCCAAAGACTTTCTGAACCTGGGTGATCTGCGCACCGATCGCGATGCTGCCGCCCAGCCGCGCCTTGAGGTAGGCCGCCGCGGACAGATGGTCGGCGTGCACATGGGTATCCAGAATCCATTGAACCTTGGCATCCAGCGCCTCGACGCGGGCGATCAGCTTGTCCGCCGAGCTTGTGCAGGTACGCCCGGACTTGGGGTCGTAATCCAGCACGCTGTCGATCAGCGCGCATTGCCGCGTCTCGCCATCCATGACCAGGTAGCTGATGGTCCAGGTCGCCTTGTCGAAGAACTCTTCAACGTGAAGGTTGTTGCCGATGATCATTGCACTCTCCAGTTATCCCAAGCCTCCTTGAAGGCATAGGCAGTTGAAGGTCCTTTATCAAGATGCATGCCAGCCTTTCAGATAGACGCCTTCCCCCTGTAGGAGCGGTCTCGTGCGGTGAAGGGCGAGCAGCAGCCCTCATTCCAGCAACCCACAGGTGACAGTTCCTGGCAGTCGACTGTCAGCCGATGGCAGTGATTGGCAGTCCTTGCTACGCTCGCCAGGTCCTCCATCTGGTGCTGTCATGCTAGCCGCTTCCCATCCCGCGATCATCGCGCTGGTGTCCTACCTTGAACACGATGTGCTGCCCAGCATCGTGCTGGACACCGACTACAACATCCTCGCCGCCAACGCCGCCTACCGTCGCCAGTTCGGCAACGAGGAACACGCGCCAATCGGCGATAAGTGTCATCGGGTGTCCCATCACTACGCCGTTCCCTGCGACCAGGCGGGTGAGCACTGCCCGCTGCGAAAATCGCTGGACAGCAAGGTGCCCGAGCGCGTCCTGCACATCCATCACACACCACGCGGGCCGGAACATGTAGATGTGGAACTGCGTCCGATCCTCGACGGCGAGGGCAGGGTGGTAGCGTTCGTCGAGCGGCTGACCAGCGTCACCCTGGCATCGGCACAACCTCAACAACAGGGCTTGGTCGGCCGGGCTCCGTCCTTCAAGAGCGCCGTTTCCAGTCTGCAACGTGCCGCCCCCGCGCAGATCCCGGTCCTGCTCCAGGGTGAATCCGGGACGGGGAAGGAGCTTTTCGCACGGGCATTGCACCTGGGCAGTCCCCGGGCCAATGGCCCCTTGGTGGTGGTGGACTGCACCGGGCTGACCGAATCACTGTTCGAGAGTGAGTTGTTCGGCTATGAGAAGGGGGCTTTCACCGGCGCGACCCAGCGCAAGATCGGCCTGGCCGAAGCGGCTCACGGTGGAACACTGTTCCTCGATGAGATCGGTGAGGTGCCGCTGGCCATGCAAGTGAAGTTGCTACGTCTGATCGAATCCGGAAGCTTCCGTCCGGTCGGCAGCACGCGCACGGTCCATTCAGACTTCCGTCTGGTCTCAGCCACCCACAAGCCATTGAAAGAGATGGCCGTTGAAGGGACCTTCCGCGAAGACCTCTACTACCGCATCAGCGGTTTCCCGATTCGCCTGCCATCGCTACGCGAAAGAGTCGAGGATTTGCCGTTGCTCTGTGAGAGCCTATTGCAACGTATGGCCGGCAAGCACGCGCCCAAGGTTAGCCCCGAGGCACTCGAACGCCTCGTTCTTCATACCTTCCCAGGCAACATTCGCGAGCTCAGAAACATACTAGAGCGGGCGCGATTGTTTGCTGATGATGGACTTATTCGCCCGGAGCATCTCCCGGAGGAGATCCATTCGACTACAACGCAGTCTGTTAACCGGAGACGCGGAAGGAACAAGATGGCGGATCTGGCCCATGCCTTGGAAACCTTTAACGGTTCTCGAAGTGAGTTGGCTGAACATCTTGGGATGAGTGAGCGTACGTTGTACCGTCGACTAAAGGCCTTGGGGATTTCGTAGTTCCACGTGGAACATTCGTGAAGGCAAAAAAAAAACCAATCCCTGGGGATTGGCTTTCTGTTACTGCCCGCTTATCAGAAGTCCAGGTTCGACACCGACAGCGCGTTACTTTCGATGAAGTCGCGACGCGGCTCGACTGCATCACCCATCAAGGTGTTGAACAGTTGGTCGGCGGCGATGGCGTCCTCGATAGTTACCTTGAGCATGCGGCGCACAGTCGGGTCCATGGTGGTTTCCCACAGCTGGTCCGGGTTCATCTCACCCAGCCCTTTGTATCGCTGGATGGTGTGGCGCTTGGTGCTCTCGTTCATCAGCCAGTCGAGGGCTTCCTTGAACTCGGTGACCGCCTTGCGGCGCTCACCGCGCTGAACGTATGCACCTTCACCCAACAACGTACCGAGTTTTTCGCCGAGGGCGACGACGCTGCGGTAGTCATTGCTGCCGAAGAAATCACGGTTGAAAGTGACGTAGCTGGCCAAGCCATGGGAGGTGGTTTCAACCACTGGCAGCCAGATATTACGTTCCTTGTCCTCGTGCAAGTCAGCCTTGTAGGCCAAACCAGAACGCTGGCTGTTGTCCAGGCGCTGCTGGAACGCCTTGAGCCAATCATCCATCTGCGCCTTGTCAGCCAATTGCTCGACGGTAACTTTTGGCAGGTAGATGAAGTTCTCGGTCAGCTCTTCCGGATACAGGCGCGACAGACGCTTCAGCGTTTTCATCACACCGCGGAACTCGTTGACCAGTCCTTGTAGCTGAACACCAGAGACCGCAGGCGCTGCTTCATCCAGGTGCAGGCTGGCATCTTCCAGGGCCGATTGGGTCATGTATTCTTCCATGGCCTCATCGTCCTTGATGTACTGCTCCTGCTTGCCTTTCTTCACCTTGTACAGCGGTGGCTGAGCGATGTAGATGTAGCCACGCTCGACCAGCTCCGGCAGTTGACGGAAGAAGAAGGTCAGCAGCAGGGTACGGATGTGCGAACCGTCGACGTCAGCATCGGTCATGATGATGATGTTGTGATAGCGCAGCTTGTCGATGTTGTACTCTTCGCGCCCGATGCCACAGCCCAGTGCGGTGATCAGCGTGCCAACCTCCTGCGAGGAGATCATCTTGTCGAAGCGTGCCTTCTCGACGTTGAGGATCTTACCCTTCAGCGGCAGGATCGCCTGGGTGCGACGGTTGCGGCCTTGCTTGGCCGAACCACCCGCGGAGTCACCCTCCACCAGGTACAGTTCGGAAAGGGCAGGGTCTTTCTCCTGGCAGTCGGCCAGTTTGCCCGGCAGACCAGCGATATCCAATGCACCTTTACGACGAGTCATCTCGCGTGCTTTACGCGCCGCTTCACGGGCACGTGCGGCATCGATCATCTTGCCGACCACGGCCTTGGCCTCGTTGGGGTTTTCCAACAGGAAGTCGGCGAAGTACTTGTTCATCTCCTGTTCCACGGCGGTCTTCACCTCCGAGGAAACCAGCTTGTCCTTGGTCTGCGAGCTGAACTTCGGATCCGGCACCTTGACCGAAATGATCGCGGTCAAGCCTTCGCGAGCGTCGTCACCGGTGGTGGCAACCTTGTTCTTTTTCGCCAGGCCTTCCTGCTCGATATAGCTGTTCAGGCTACGGGTAAGCGAGGAGCGGAAGCCGACCAGGTGGGTACCACCATCGCGCTGGGGAATGTTGTTGGTGAAGCACAGCAGGTTTTCGTTGAAGCTGTCGTTCCACTGCAGGGCAATTTCAACACCCACGCCATCTTCACGCTGGACGTTGAAGTGGAAGACCTGGGAGTTGACCGGAGTCTTGTTGGTATTCAGGTACTCAACGAAAGCACGCAGGCCACCCTCGTACTTGAAGAACTCCTCCTTGCCGCTGCGCTCATCCTTCAACAGGATACCGACGCCGGAGTTCAGGAACGACAGCTCTCGGATACGCTTGGCGAGGATGTCCCAGCTGAAGTGGATGTTCTTGAAAGTTTCAGCCGAAGGTTTGAAGTGAATGTGGGTACCGGTGGTTTCGCTGTCACCCACCACCGCCATAGGCGCTTGGGGCACGCCATGGACGTAGGTCTGTTCCCAGATCTTACCGCTACGACGAACGGTGAGCACCAGCTGCTCCGACAAAGCATTCACTACCGAGACACCTACACCGTGCAGACCGCCGGACACCTTGTAGGAGTTATCATCGAACTTACCGCCGGCGTGCAGCACGGTCATGATGACCTCTGCTGCCGAAACGCCTTCTTCTTTATGCACATCGACCGGAATACCACGGCCGTTGTCACGAACGCTGATGGATTCGTCCGGATGAATGATGACGGTAATGTCATCGCAATGCCCGGCCAGGGCTTCGTCGATCGAGTTGTCGACCACCTCGAACACCATGTGGTGCAGGCCGCTGCCGTCATCGGTGTCGCCAATGTACATGCCGGGACGTTTGCGTACGGCATCCAGCCCTTTCAGCACTTTAATGCTGGAGGAGTCGTACGTTTGATTTTCGCTCATGCCTTCACTCCCGATGGTCGTGGGTCTGGGTGATACGGCCTTGTTCCACGTGGAACAAGGCAACTGGCGTTTCCGTCTGCCAGCCTTCCCTCAGAAATTCGTGGTCTACACAGGTGATGAACACCTGGCAGTTCAATTCTTCAAGCAAGCGGCACAGGGCGCGGCGGTGCTGCTCGTCCAGCTCGGACGGCAAGTCATCCACCAGATAAATACACTGACCGCGACGAACCTGGCTGACCAGGTGCCCCTGTGCAATGCGCAGGGCGCAGACCACCAACTTCTGCTGCCCACGCGAAAGAATGTCGGCCGCATTGTTCGCGCCCAATCGAAGGCGCAGATCAGCACGCTGTGGCCCGGCCTGGGTGTGGCCCATCTGCTGATCGCGAAGCAGGGAGGCCGCGAGAACTTCATTGAGTTCCCGGTCCTTGTCCCAGCCTCGGTAGTAGCTCAGGGCCAGCCCGTCCAGTTCGACCAGTTCGCTCAGGGTCTGCTCGAAGACAGGCTTCAAGGCCTTGATATAGTTGCGACGGTATTCATCTATCTCCGCACTGGCGAGACATAACTCTCGATCCCAGGCGGCTTGCGAAACGGCGTCCAGTGTACCATGCCGGAGCCATGAGTTCCGCTGCCGCAGGGCCTTCTGCAGGCGCTGCCAGGTAGCCATGAAGCGGGGTTCCACGTGGAACACGCCCCAATCGAGGAACTGCCGGCGCACTTTGGGCGCACCTTCGAGCAGCCGGAAACTGTCCGGGTTGATCAACTGTAATGGCAGCATCTCTGCCAGTTGCGCGGCGCTGCGCGCGTTCTGTCCATCGATGCGAATGGTGAAATCCCCCTGGCGCTCCCGCGACACACCAAGGTTGCTCATACCGCCCTCAGCCAATTCGACCTGGCCGAACACCGTGCAGGTCGGCTGATCGTACTGGATCACCGGGTTTAACCGGGTGCTGCGGAACGAGCGCGCAAGACCGAGCAGGTGCACAGCTTCGAGCACGCTGGTCTTGCCGCTGCCGTTGGCGCCGTAAAGGATGTTGATGCGAGGGGAGGGTGAGAGGGTCACCGGGTGCAGGTTGCGCACCGCGGTGACCGAGAGACGTCGAAGGGACATGTCGCCTGCTACGGGTTACAGACGCATCGGCATGACAACGTAGGACGAGTCGTCATTGCCGGCTTCCTGCAACAAGGCGCTGCTGTTGGAGTCCGACAGAATCAGGCGCACCTGCTCTGTAGTCATCACACCCAGCACGTCCAGCAGGTAGCTGACGTTGAAACCGATCTCCAACGAGCTGCCGTTGTAGTCGACGCTGATCTCTTCTTCCGCTTCTTCCTGTTCCGGGTTGTTGGCCTGGATTTTCAGTTGGCCAGCGGCCAGTTGCAGGCGAATGCCGCGGTACTTCTCGTTGGACAGGATCGCGGTGCGGCTGAACGCTTCGCGCAGTGCCTGACGGTCGCCGATCACCAGCTTGTCGCCACCTTTAGGCAGAACGCGCTCGTAGTCCGGGAACTTGCCGTCCACCAGCTTGGAGGTGAAAGTGAATTCACCGGTGGTGGCACGAATGTGATGCTGGCCCAGAACGATGCTGACCATGCCTTCCGGGTCTGTCAGCAGGCGCGCCAGCTCCAGGATACCTTTGCGCGGCACGATGACCTGATGACGATCAGCTTGGTCGATCGGTGCCTGCATGGCGCACAGCGCCAGGCGATGGCCATCGGTGGCCACGGCACGCAAGGTGCCGGGGGATACTTCCAGCAGCATGCCGTTGAGGTAGTAGCGCACGTCCTGCTGGGCCATGGCGAAGCTGGTGCGTTCGATCAGGCGGCGCAGTTTGCTCTGCTCAAGCTGGCAGGTCAGCGAGCCTGGACCTTCTTCCACGGTCGGGAAGTCATTGGCCGGCAAAGTGGAAAGTGTGAAACGGCTGCGACCGGCCTTGACCAGCAACTTCTGCTCGTCGACCTTGATGTCGATCAGCACATCACTGGGCAGGCTCTTGCAGATGTCCATCAGCTTGCGCGCCGGGACGGTGATCTCGCCCGGTTCAGCCGGTTCTTCCAGCTGTACGCGGCCAACCAGTTCGACTTCCAGGTCGGTACCGGTCAACGACAGCTGCTGGCCTTGCACGACCAGCAGGACGTTGGACAGAACCGGCAAGGTCTGGCGGCGCTCGACGACGCCTGCGACCAGTTGCAGGGGTTTCAACAGGGCTTCGCGTTGAATGGTGAAATGCATGGTCTAGTCCCTTGCCTTCAAATAGCTGCGCAGACGGTCATCAGGTCGTCAGCGTACGCAGCAGGTTCTTGTAGTCCTCGCGGATGTCCGCGTCGGATTCCTTCAATTCATTGATCTTGCGGCAAGCGTGCAACACGGTGGTGTGGTCACGACCGCCGAACATGTCGCCGATCTCCGGCAGACTGTGGTTGGTCAACTCTTTCGACAACGCCATCGCTACCTGCCGTGGCCGCGCCACCGAGCGCGAGCGACGCTTGGACAACAGATCGGAGATCTTGATCTTGTAGTACTCGGCCACCGTGCGCTGGATGTTATCCACACTGACCAGCTTGTCCTGCAGCGCCAACAAGTCCTTGAGCGACTCGCGGATCAGCTCGATGGTGATGTCGCGGCCCATGAAGTGCGAGTGGGCAATCACCCGTTTCAGGGCGCCTTCCAGTTCACGCACATTGGAGCGGATACGCTGGGCGATGAAGAAGGCGGCATCGTGCGGCAACTCGACCTTGGCTTGGTCGGCCTTCTTCATAAGGATGGCCACACGGGTTTCCAGCTCCGGTGGCTCGACGGCGACCGTCAGCCCCCAGCCGAAACGCGACTTCAGGCGCTCTTCCAGGCCTTCGATTTCCTTCGGGTAGCGGTCACTGGTGAGGATCACCTGCTGGCCACCTTCGAGCAGGGCGTTGAAGGTGTGGAAAAACTCTTCCTGCGAGCGCTCCTTGCGGGCGAAGAACTGAATGTCATCGATCAACAGCGCATCGACCGAGCGGTAGAAACGCTTGAACTCATTGATCGCGTTCAGTTGCAGCGCCTTGACCATGTCGGCCACGAAGCGCTCGGAATGCAGGTAGACCACCTTGGCATTCGGATTCTTTTTGAGCAGGTGGTTACCCACAGCGTGCATCAAGTGGGTCTTACCCAGGCCCACGCCCCCATAAAGGAAGAGCGGGTTGTAACCATGCTTGGGGTTGTCGGCGACCTGCCAGGCCGCGGCGCGGGCCAGCTGGTTGGATTTACCCTCGACGAAGGTCTCGAAGGTGAAGGTACGGTTCAGGTAGCTGGTGTGCTTCAAGGCACCTTCGACCTGCACCGTGCGCTGCTCGGTACGCCCGTTGGCCTTCGGGGCCGTGCTGGTGTCGCTCATGCTGTCGAAGCTGTCGCGGCTCAAGGGCTCTTCGACCTCGGCGGCCTGAGTTGGCTCGACCGCTGGAGTGTTCGCATGCTGAACCGCAGCCACCGAAGGCTGCACCTGCGTCTGCTGCGCAAGGGTTGCGGCAACGGCGGCGCTGACAGGTGCGTTGGGGGCAGCACGCGCTGCGGAACTGCGACGGCTGCCTATCAACAAGGAAAGCGCGGGAGCAATGCCGCTGCCCTGTTCACCCAGCAGTTCGAGCAGGCGGCCAAGGTACTTCTCGTTGACCCAATCAAGCACGAAGCGGTTGGGCGCATAGACGCGCAACTCGTCGCCTTCGGCTTCGACCTGTAGCGGACGGATCCAGGTGTTGAATTGCTGGGCAGGCAGTTCATCGCGCAGAAGCTCCACGCACTGCTGCCAAAGTTCCACTGACACGGATATCCCCTGAGTTGAAAGCCGGATGAGGCAAAACAAACCGCCATTGTACCGGGCAGGCGACCAGTTATCCACACGTGGTGGCGATCGCGATCACGGTAAAACCGCCAAAAACTGACGCTTACATCACGCAAGCAGTGTTGATAAGCCCTGTGGATAAGCGCACCTGTGGGCTATGCACAACCCAGGGTTGAGGTCTGTGGATAAAACCTCTGTGGATAAACACCCATTCACTCCACAGGTTGTCCTCATGGCCCGCACAGCCAGAGCACCCTTTACCGACAAGGTTGTGGATCTCTGTACAGCTCGTAAAACGTGACCTTGAGGCACTTATCCACAGAAGATTGCCCAGCTAAGATCTATAAGTTCTTCAAAAAAGCTTTTTATATGCCTCTTTGTTTTTTCTGTTTGCCTGCGTTTTGTCCACGCGGGCAAACGGCCATCGTTCGAGGGAGATTCGATCTACCCTGATTCGACCTTCCATAAGGAATGGCTGGTTGGAAATTGACCTATTGCCTTGCTTTCTCTAGAATCGCCGATCTCTTAAAAAGGGGGCCCTTCCGGCCCGTTGTCGACCAACCCAGGTAACACGCCATGAAACGTACTTTCCAACCAAGCACCATCAAGCGCGCCCGCACCCACGGTTTCCGTGCCCGTATGGCTACCAAGAACGGCCGTGCCGTTCTGTCGCGTCGCCGTGCCAAAGGCCGTAAGCGTCTGGCAATTTGATTTTTCGGCACAGGTGGTGAGTCAGGACTTCAGTCGGGAAAAGCGACTGCTTACACCCCGGCATTTCAAAGCGGTCTTCGACTCCCCAACCGGCAAGGTTCCAGGGAAAAACCTGCTTATCCTTGCCCGCGAGAACGGCCTCGATCATCCGCGCCTAGGCCTGGTGATCGGCAAGAAGAGCGTCAAGCTCGCCGTTCAACGCAATCGCCTGAAACGCCTGATGCGCGATTCGTTTCGCCTGAACCAGCAGCTGTTGGCTGGCCTGGACATCGTGATCGTCGCGCGCAAGGGGTTGGGCGAAGTGGAAAACCCAGAATTGCACCAACACTTTGGCAAGCTCTGGAAGCGACTGGTCCGCAGTCGGCCCTCTCCAGCGGTCGCCAATTCCGCAGGGGTAGACAGTCACGATGCGTAAACTGGCCCTCGTTCCGATCCAGTTTTACCGTTACGCCATCAGTCCACTGATGGCCAGTCACTGTCGTTTCTATCCCAGCTGTTCCTGTTACGCCTATGAAGCCATTGAAAACCATGGCCTCTTGCGTGGTGGGTGGCTGGCCGTTCGTCGCCTGGGGCGTTGTCATCCGTGGAACGACGGCGGTTTCGATCCCGTTCCACCAGCTCCTTCCTCCCGAACTTCTTCGATAGCCGAGTAATCATGGATATTAAACGCACGATCCTGATCGTCGCCCTGGCAATCGTGTCCTATGTCATGGTCCTCAAATGGAACCAGGACTACGGCCAGGCTGCCCTGCCGACTCAGAATGCTGCTGCCAGCAATGCTGCCCCGGCCCTGCCGGACACCGTGCCGGCCGGCAACTCCGGTGCAAGCGCCGATGTGCCGAGCGCCAATGCTGAATCCAGCCCAGCCGAACTGGCGCCAGTGGCGCTCAGCAAGGACCTGATCCGGATCAAGACCGACGTCCTGGACCTGGCTATCGACCCGGTCGGTGGTGACATCGTCCAACTGACCCTGCCTAAGTACCCACGTCGCCAGGATCATCCAGATATTCCGTTCCAGCTGTTCGACAACGGTGGCGAACGTGTGTATCTGGCCCAGAGTGGCCTGACCGGCGCCAACGGTCCGGACGCCCGCGCCACTGGTCGACCGCTGTACGCCGCAGAGCAGAAGAGCTTCCAGCTGGCCGACGGCCAGGACCAACTGTCGGTCGATCTGAAGTTCAGCGAGAACGGCGTCAACTACATCAAGCGCTTCAGCTTCAAGCGCGGTGAGTATGACCTGACCGTCAGCTACCTGATCGACAACCAGAGTGCTCAGGCCTGGACCGGCAACATGTTTGCCCAGCTCAAGCGTGACGCCAGCTCCGATCCGTCGTCGAGCACCGCCACCGGTACCGCCACCTACCTCGGCGCGGCCCTGTGGACAGCTTCCGAGCCGTACAAGAAAGTGTCGATGAAAGACATCGACAAGGGTAGTTTGAAAGAAAATGTGACTGGCGGCTGGGTAGCCTGGCTGCAGCACTACTTCGTGACAGCCTGGATCCCGACCCACTCGGACAACAACGCCGTCCAGACCCGCAAGGACAGTCAAGGCAACTACATCATCGGCTATACCGGCCCGGCGCTTAACGTCCCTGCCGGCGGCAAGGTCGAAACCAGCGCCATGCTGTATGCCGGCCCGAAGATCCAGTCCAAGCTCAAGGAGTTGTCCCCAGGCCTGGAACTGACCGTCGACTACGGCTTCCTGTGGTTCATCGCACAGCCGATCTTCTGGCTGCTGCAACATATCCACAGCCTGCTGGGCAACTGGGGCTGGTCGATCATCGTCCTGACCATGTTGATCAAGGGCCTGTTCTTCCCGCTGTCGGCCGCCAGCTACCGCTCGATGGCGCGCATGCGTGCCGTGGCGCCAAAACTGGCCCAGCTCAAGGAACGCTTCGGTGATGATCGCCAGAAGATGTCCCAGGCGATGATGGAGCTGTACAAGAAAGAGAAGATCAACCCGCTGGGCGGCTGCCTGCCGATCCTGGTGCAGATGCCGGTGTTCCTGGCCCTGTACTGGGTGCTGCTGGAAAGCGTCGAGATGCGCCAAGCCCCGTGGATGCTGTGGATCACCGACCTGTCGATCAAGGATCCGTTCTTCATCCTGCCGATCATCATGGGTGCCACCATGTTCATCCAGCAGCGCCTGAACCCGACCCCGCCCGATCCTATGCAGGCGAAGGTAATGAAAATGATGCCGATCATCTTCACCTTCTTCTTCCTGTGGTTCCCGGCTGGTCTGGTGCTGTACTGGGTTGTGAACAACTGCCTGTCGATCGGACAGCAGTGGTACATCACTCGTCGTATCGAGGCTGCGACCAAGAACGCAGCCGCTTGACGGGCTGCTACGCTAGCCTGTGAACAAAAACGCCCCCCTGGGGCGTTTTTGCTATCTGTCGTATTCGTTGTAGAGGTTCGAGCATGAACACAGTGCGTGAAACCATTGCCGCCATCGCCACCGCCCAGGGCCGTGGCGGGGTAGGCATCGTCAGATTGTCCGGCCCGCTGGCCCGCCAGGCCGGGCAAGTCATTACCGGACGCAATACGCTGAACCCGCGGCATGCCCATTACGGCCCGTTCCGCGATGACGATGGCCTGGTGCTGGATGAAGGGATCGCGCTGTTCTTCCCCGGGCCGAACTCGTTCACCGGCGAAGATGTGCTGGAGCTGCAAGGCCACGGCGGCCCGGTAGTCATGGACATGCTGCTGCAACGTTGCCTGCAGCTCGGTTGCCGGCTGGCACGTCCAGGGGAATTCAGCGAGCGAGCGTTCCTCAACGACAAGCTCGACCTGGCCCAGGCCGAGGCAATCGCCGACCTGATCGAAGCCAGCTCCACGCAGGCTGCGCGCAATGCCTTGCGTTCCCTGCAGGGGGCATTCTCCAAGCGTGTGCATGGCCTCACCGAAGCTCTGATCGCCCTGCGCATCTATGTCGAAGCCGCCATCGACTTCCCAGAGGAAGAGATCGACTTTCTTGCCGATGGCCATGTGCTGCGCATGCTCGATGAGGTGCGTGACACGTTATCCACAGTTCAGCGCGAAGCGGGGCAAGGCGCATTGCTTCGCGATGGCATGACCGTGGTCATCGCAGGCCGGCCGAACGCCGGCAAGTCGAGCCTGCTCAACCAGTTGGCCGGGCGTGAAGCGGCAATTGTCACCGATATCGCCGGCACTACCCGGGATATCCTCCGCGAACATATCCACATCGATGGCATGCCGCTGCATGTGGTCGACACCGCGGGCCTGCGCGACACCGATGACCATGTGGAAAAGATCGGTGTGGAACGGGCGCTCAAGGCCATCGCCGAGGCCGACCGTGTGCTCCTGGTAGTCGATTCGACGGCACCGGAAGCCACTGATCCGTTTGCCTTGTGGCCAGAGTTTCTCGATCAGCGCCCCGACGTGGCCAAGGTCACTCTCATTCGCAACAAGGCGGATCTCAGTGGTGAAGTCGTGGGCCTGGAGCAAAGCGACGATGGGCACGTCACCATCACCCTCAGCGCCCGGGACAACGACATGGGCCTGGACCTGCTGCGTGAGCATCTCAAGGCTTGCATGGGCTATGAACAAACCGCCGAAAGCAGCTTCAGCGCTCGTCGCCGGCACCTGGAGGCGCTACGCCAGGCCAGTGCGCACCTCGAGCATGGCCGTGCGCAGCTGACCCTCGCCGGTGCCGGTGAGCTGCTGGCAGAGGATCTGCGCCAGGCACAGCAAGTGCTGGGTGAAATTACCGGAGCATTCAGCTCGGATGACCTGCTGGGCCGGATTTTCTCCAGCTTCTGCATTGGCAAGTGATCCCATAGGGTTCGATTCGCAACAAAGCCGCTCTCTGGAGCGGCTTTTTTTTGGTTCTTCACGGAATCCCGGGAAAGACAGAAACAAGAACGCCGGTTTGATGGATGATGTTCGTGCGAGCAAACACATCTACAAACCGGCGTTCTTGTGCACGATATTAATACGTTTCTGCCCTTTTGGGAGGGCTTTTCTGTCACCGCGATCCGGCATGACGGCAACGACCTGTTGATCGACCTGATTCCGCAGCCCACCAGATTCCCCACCTGCAGCGGCTGTCATCAGCCCAGCACCGCCATCCACGAATACTGTCAGCGCTCAATCCGTGACCTGCCCATTCTTGGCCGGGCGGTGCGATTGAATGTCGAGCTGCGACGCGTTGGGTGTAGCGCATGTGGCAAGCGAATGGAGTCAGTCCGCTGGCTTGACCGCTATTCGCGGATGACCAGGCGTTTGTCCGAAGCCGTGATCCAGGCTTGCCAAAGACTGCCCACCTTGCACGTCGCGGAGCTGTTTGGTTTGCATTGGGACAGCGTGCGTTTGCTGGAGCGGCGGGCGCTACAGGCCGCACTGGAGAAGCTGCCGAGGGCCCAGCCCAGACGCTTGGTGATGGATGAGTTCGCTCTGTTCAAAGGGCATCGCTACGCCAGCGTGGTGTTGGATGCCGACACTCGCCGGGTGCTGTGGATTGGCGAAGGGCGTAGCCGAGCCGCTGTCAGGCCCTTTTTCGAGGAGCTGGGGCCGGAGGGCTGTGCACGGATCGAAGCAGTGGCAATGGACATGAACACCGCATTTGACTTGGAGGTGCGCCAACATTGCCCTAGGGCACGCGTTGTCTATGACCTGTTTCATGTGGTCGCCAAGTATGGGCGAGAGGTGATTGACCGGGTACGGGTCGATGAGGCCAACCGCCTGCGCCAGGACAAACCCGCGCGCAAGGTGATCAAGCAAGCGCGGTGGCTGCTGCTGCGCAATCCAGAGAACCTCAAGCGAGAAGATCAGCAGGTACATCTGCAGGATCTGCTGGCGGCCAACCAATCGCTGATGACAGTTTACTTGATGAAGGCAGAGCTCAAAGCCCTGTGGTCGCCTACCACCGCTTGGGGGTGGCGATCAGCCTGGAAACAGTGGCTGCGCTTGGCTGCTGAAAGCGAAATACCGGCGCTGAAGCAGTTTGCTAGACGGCTGAAGGGATACTGGCGCGGCATCCTGAGCAGGGTGCGATGGCCCATGCACACCGGGCAGTTGGAAGGCATAAACAACCGGATCAAGGTGATCAAGCGGATGGCTTACGGCTACCGGGACAGCGAATTCTTTTTCATGAAGATCAAGTATGACTTTCCCGGCAATCCGTGAAGAACCTTTTTTTTTGCCCGCGATTCGTGTTGGTCGGGTCATTGCAAGCAGACCAGCAACCAAGGACGACACGCGCCGCGGAAAAAATTTCATCAACAGCGCCCCGCAACCTGGATAAGCTCTGTGGAAAACTCGACCTCAGCTCCGTTGATAACCAGGCTTTTTTTCTGAGGACAAACCTGCCTGTGGGTAACAGCATGATTCATCCACAGGTTAAACAGCGGTATCCAGAGCCCCCAGGGCCACTTCGACACAGGGTTTTGATTCTCTGTACACATTGATATGTATGGGCTGCAGAGACTTATGCACAGATAGGTTGGTGCCTAAACATAAACATAAAAACAAAGCTTTTTTAAATTTTTCCTCTTTGTTTTCTTTTACGTGCCACTCATCCACAGCCTGGTCAAATTTTGCTCAGAAGGTTTCTTTGAAGGGCGGGAAGTCCCTATACTTGTCGGCTTACCTTCTCTATTCGCAAAAACAGGCACGAGGTGCGTGGTGGATTTCCCTTCCCGTTTTGAAGTGATCGTCATCGGCGGCGGCCATGCCGGTACCGAGGCTGCGCTTGCGTCCGCACGCATGGGTGTGAAAACCCTGCTGCTGACCCATAACGTGGAAACCCTCGGTCACATGAGCTGCAACCCGGCCATCGGTGGCATTGGCAAGAGCCACCTGGTCAAGGAAATCGATGCGCTCGGCGGCGCGATGGCGCTGGCCACCGACAAGAGCGGCATCCAGTTCCGCGTTCTGAACAACCGCAAGGGCCCGGCGGTACGCGCCACCCGCGCACAGGCGGACCGCGCCATTTACAAGGCCGTGGTACGTGAAATTCTGGAAAACCAGCCGAACCTGTGGATATTCCAGCAGTCGTGCGATGACCTGATCGTCGAGCAGGACCAGGTCAAGGGCGTGGTCACGCAAATGGGCCTGCGGTTCTTCGCCGACTCCGTGGTACTGACCAGCGGGACTTTCCTCGGCGGACTTATCCACATCGGTTTGCAGAACTATTCCGGTGGCCGCGCAGGCGATCCGCCCGCCAATGCCCTGGCCAACCGCATGCGTGAATTGCCGCTGCGTGTCGGCCGGCTGAAAACCGGTACACCGCCGCGCATCGATGGCCGTTCGGTGGACTTCTCGGTGATGACCGAGCAACCGGGCGATACGCCGATCCCGGTAATGTCGTTCATGGGCAACGCCGACATGCATCCGCGTCAGGTGAGCTGCTGGATTACCCACACCAACGCCCGCACCCACGAGATCATTGCCTCGAACCTCGACCGTTCGCCGATGTACTCGGGGGTGATCGAAGGTATCGGCCCGCGTTATTGCCCGTCGATCGAGGACAAGATCCATCGCTTCGCCGACAAGGAAAGCCACCAGGTGTTCATCGAGCCGGAAGGCCTGACCACCCATGAGCTGTACCCCAACGGTATTTCCACGTCGTTGCCGTTCGACGTGCAGCTCGAGATCGTCCGCTCGATCCGCGGCATGGAGAACGCCCACATCGTGCGCCCGGGCTATGCCATCGAGTACGACTACTTCGATCCACGCGACCTGAAGTACAGCCTCGAGACCAAGGTCATCGGCGGCCTGTTCTTCGCAGGCCAGATCAACGGCACCACCGGCTACGAAGAAGCCGGTGCCCAAGGCCTGCTGGCCGGGACCAACGCCGCGCTGCGCGCCCAGGGCCGTGAAAGCTGGTGCCCGCGTCGCGACGAGGCGTACATCGGCGTGCTGGTCGACGACCTGATCACCCTCGGCACCCAAGAGCCGTACCGCATGTTCACTTCGCGAGCCGAATACCGGCTGATCCTGCGCGAAGACAACGCCGACCTGCGCCTGACCGAGAAGGGCCGTGAACTCGGCTTGATCGACGATGAGCGCTGGGCGGCCTTCAGCGCCAAACGCGAAGGCATCGAGCGAGAAGAACAACGCCTGAAAAGTACCTGGGTGCGCCCGAACACGCCGCAAGGCCAGGCCATTGTGGATAAGTTCGGCACGCCATTGGCGCATGAGTACAGCCTGCTCAACCTGCTTGCCCGCCCTGAAATCGACTACGCTGGCCTGATCGAGGCAACCGGCGGCGAGAACATCGATCCACAGGTCGCCGAGCAGGTCGAGATCAGGACCAAGTACGCCGGCTACATCGACCGTCAGCAGGAAGAGATTGCCCGCCTGCGCGCCAGTGAGGACACGCGTCTGCCTGTGGATATCGACTACACGACCATCTCCGGGCTGTCCAAGGAGATCCAGGGCAAGCTCGGCGACACCCGGCCAGAGACCCTGGGCCAGGCTTCGCGTATTCCCGGCGTCACCCCGGCGGCGATTTCCCTGTTGTTGATTCACTTGAAAAAACGCGGCGCAGGCCGCGAATTGGAGCAAAGCGCTTGAGTTCCCCGGTCACCCCGCAACATGCCGAAGAGTTGTCCACAGGTGCGCGTCAGCTTGGTGTCGAGCTGACCGCGCAGCAGCACGAACTGCTGCTGGGCTACCTGGCCCTGTTGATCAAATGGAACAAGGCCTACAACCTGACGGCCGTGCGCGACCCCGACGAGATGGTCTCGCGTCACTTGCTCGACAGCCTCAGCGTCATGCCGTTTATCCACAACGACACCCAGCGTTGGCTGGATGTCGGCAGCGGCGGCGGCATGCCGGGCATACCGCTGGCCATCCTGCATCCGCACAAGCAGGTGACGGTGCTCGACAGCAACGGCAAGAAGACGCGCTTCCTCACCCAGGTGAAGATGGAGCTGAAACTGGACAACCTCACGGTTATCCACAGCCGGGTGGAAGAGGTCCAGCCCGAGCAGCCGTTCTGCGGGATCGTCTCCCGGGCCTTCAGCAGCATGGAGAATTTCACCAACTGGACCCGCCACCTGGGTGACAGCCGCACGCAATGGCTTGCAATGAAGGGGCTGCATCCTGCCGATGAACTGGTAGCATTGCCCGCAGACTTCACAGTGGAAAGCGAGCAGGCCCTGACCGTTCCAGGTTGCCAGGGCCAGCGCCATCTGCTGATACTGCGCCGCAAGGCATGACTGGGAACACGAGCAACAATGGCTAAGGTATTCGCAATCGCGAACCAGAAGGGTGGTGTGGGCAAGACCACCACCTGCATCAATCTCGCCGCATCGCTGGCCGCGACCAAGCGTCGCGTGCTGCTGATCGACCTCGATCCACAGGGCAACGCCACCATGGGCAGCGGTGTGGATAAGCACGAGCTCGAGCATTCGGTGTACGACCTGCTGATCGGGGAATGCGACCTGGCCCAGGCCATGCACTACTCCGAACACGGTGGTTACCAGCTGTTGCCGGCCAACCGCGACCTGACCGCCGCCGAAGTGGTGCTGCTGGAAATGCAGATGAAGGAGAGCCGTCTGCGCAACGCGTTGGCGCCGATCCGCGAGAACTACGACTACATCCTCATCGACTGCCCGCCGTCGCTGTCGATGCTGACGCTCAATGCGCTGGTCGCCTCCGATGGCGTGATCATCCCCATGCAGTGCGAGTATTACGCGCTGGAAGGGTTGAGCGACCTTGTGGATAACATCAAGCGCATCGCCGCCCGGTTGAACCCGGAGCTGAAGATCGAAGGCCTGCTGCGGACCATGTACGACCCGCGTCTGAGCCTGAACAACGATGTTTCGGCGCAGCTCAAGGAGCATTTTGGCGAGCAGCTGTACGATACGGTGATCCCGCGCAACATCCGCCTGGCGGAGGCGCCGAGCTTCGGCATGCCGGCACTGGCCTACGACAAGCAATCCCGTGGCGCGCTCGCCTATCTGGCGCTGGCCGGGGAACTGGTCCGTCGGCAGCGTCGTCCCTCACGCATTGCACAAACAACTTAAGGAATCCGCATGGCCATCAAGAAACGCGGTCTCGGACGTGGGTTGGATGCACTGCTCAGTGGTCCTTCCGTCAGCGCGCTCGAAGCGCAGGCTGTCAAGATCGACCAGAAGGAACTGCAACACCTGCCGGTCGAGCTGATCCAGCGCGGCAAGTACCAGCCGCGTCGCGACATGGATCCCGAGGCGCTGGAAGAACTGGCGCACTCGATCCGCACCCATGGCGTCATGCAACCGATCGTGGTTCGCCCGATCGGTGACAACCGCTACGAGATCATCGCCGGTGAGCGCCGCTGGCGCGCCACCCAGCAGGCTGGCCTGGATACCGTGCCGGCCATGGTCCGCGAGGTACCCGACGAAGCCGCCATCGCCATGGCGCTGATCGAGAACATCCAGCGCGAGGACCTCAACCCGCTGGAAGAGGCGCTCGCCCTGCAGCGCCTGCAGCAGGAATTCGAACTGACGCAGCAGCAGGTGGCCGATGCCGTCGGCAAGTCGCGGGTCACCGTGGCCAATCTGTTGCGTCTGATCTCGTTGCCCGAGGCGATCAAGACCATGCTCGCCCATGGCGACCTGGAGATGGGCCACGCCCGCGCCTTGCTCGGCCTCGAGGAAGATCGGCAGGAAGAAGGGGCGCGTCATGTTGTCGCACGCGGCCTCACCGTGCGCCAGACCGAGGCACTGGTGCGTCAGTGGCTCAGTGGCAAACCTGAGCCGGTCGAGGCGAGCAAACCTGATCCGGATATCACGCGTCTTGAACAGCGTCTGGCAGAGCGCCTGGGCTCGGCGGTACAAATTCGCCATGGCAACAAGGGCAAAGGCCAGTTGGTTATTCGCTACAACTCCCTTGACGAGTTGCAAGGCGTGCTTGCTCACATCCGCTGAAACAATTCCTGTTGTAGCGCGCAGTCGGAAATCACTACCCAAGAGTTGAATAGGGGTTAATCCACCCCTATACTCTGCGCGCATTTTGTCGGCACAAATTATGCCAAGTCATTGTTGACGAGGCGGTCGACATTCGAGGAGCAGTTGTGATGGAAATCCGCACGCCAAACCGCCTGCCTTTCCATCGCTGGGCGGTTTTTCCGGTACTGCTGGCTCAATTTGTCGTACTGCTGCTGGCAACGCTGGTGTTGTGGCAGTGGAAAGGGGCGGTCAGTGGATATTCAGGCCTTTGCGGAGGTTTGATTGCCTGGTTGCCCAATGTGTATTTCGCCTGGAAGGCTTTTCGCTTCAGCGGAGCCCGGGCGGCGCAGGCCATCGTCAAGTCGTTTTACGCGGGCGAGGCAGGCAAGATGATTTTGACGGCAGTGCTGTTTGCACTGACCTTCGCAGGAGTGAAGCCATTGGCGCCGTTGGCAGTATTCGGCGTCTTCGTGCTGACCCTTTTGGTCAGCTGGTTCGCGCCCCTGCTGATGAATAAAAGACTTTCGAGACCTTAGGGCGTTTGAGGCAACCATGGCAGCAGAAACCGCTTCGGGCTATATCCAGCACCACTTGCAGAACCTGACCTACGGTCAACTACCAGACGGCAGCTGGGGCTTGGCCCATTCGGCTGCAGAAGCCAAGGCAATGGGCTTCTGGGCGTTCCACCTGGACACCCTGGGTTGGTCCGTTGCGCTGGGTCTGATCTTCCTGTTCATCTTCCGCATGGCGGCTAAAAAGGCCACTTCCGGCCAGCCTGGCGCCCTGCAGAACTTCGTCGAAGTGCTGGTGGACTTCGTCCACGGCAGCGTGAAGGATTCCTTCCACGGCCGCAGCCCGGTGATCGCCCCGCTGGCGCTGACCATCTTCGTCTGGGTATTCCTGATGAACGCCATCGACCTGGTACCGGTCGACTGGATTCCTCAGCTGGCCATCCTGATCTCCGGTGATCCGCACATTCCGTTCCGCGCGGTGTCGACCACCGACCCGAACGCCACCCTGGGCATGGCCCTGAGCGTGTTCGCGCTGATCATCTTCTACAGCATCAAGGTCAAGGGCATCGGCGGCTTCATCGGCGAGCTCACCCTGCACCCGTTCGGTAGCAAGAACATCTTCGTGCAGATCCTGCTGATCCCGGTGAACTTCCTGCTCGAGTTCGTCACCCTGATCGCCAAGCCGATTTCGTTGGCACTGCGTCTGTTCGGCAACATGTACGCCGGCGAGCTGGTGTTCATCCTGATCGCGGTGATGTTCGGCGCCGGCATCCTCTGGCTCAGCGGCCTGGGTGTGGTGCTGCAGTGGGCGTGGGCGGTGTTCCACATCCTGATCATCACCCTGCAAGCTTTCATCTTCATGATGCTGACCATCGTCTACCTGTCGATGGCTCACGAAGATAACCATTAAGACCGCCTGGCGTGTCTGATAGCCTTCCCCGCCCGTCTGGGGGGAGGGCTTAAAAAGTCCGCAAGGGCATGCTGTATCAAACGATTTGTTTTACCGCTTCAAACTAAAAACCTAACCAATACGACGTAAAAGTCGGGAGGAAAGATGGAAACTGTAGTTGGTCTGACCGCTATCGCTGTTGCTCTGCTGATCGGCCTGGGTGCTCTGGGTACCGCCATTGGTTTCGGCCTGCTGGGCGGCAAGTTCCTGGAAGGCGCTGCTCGCCAGCCAGAAATGGTTCCAATGCTGCAGGTCAAGATGTTCATCGTTGCCGGTCTGCTCGACGCCGTCACCATGATCGGTGTTGGTATCGCTCTGTTCTTCACCTTCGCAAACCCCTTCGTTGGTCAGATCGCCGGCTAATCACTCGTTTCCAACGAGTGAAAGGCTGTGATGAACAAAGACCGAGCGAGGTGTTGGCGTGAACATTAATGCAACCCTGATTGGCCAATCCGTTGCTTTCCTGATTTTTGTGCTCTTCTGCATGAAGTACGTATGGCCTCCGGTCATCACTGCTCTGCAAGAGCGCCAGAAGAAGATTGCTGACGGCCTGGACGCTGCCAATCGCGCTGCTCGCGACCTGGAGCTGGCCCAAGAGAAAGTGGGTCAGCAACTGCGTGAAGCGAAGGCACAGGCAGCCGAAATCATTGAGCAAAGCAAGAAACGCGCTGCTCAGCTTGTCGAGGAAGCCCGTGAACAGGCCCGCGTCGAAGCTGACCGTGTGAAGGCTCAGGCTCAAGCCGAGATCGAACAGGAACTGAACAGCGTCAAAGACGCCCTGCGTGCCCAAGTGGGTGCCCTGGCTGTTGGCGGTGCTGAAAAGATCCTTGGCGCCACAATCGATCAAAACGCGCATGCGGAGCTGGTTAACAAACTGGCCGCTGAAATTTAAGCGAGGGCGATCATGGCAGAACTGACCACGTTGGCCCGACCTTACGCTAAGGCTGCCTTCGAGCATGCCCAGGCCCATCAGCAACTGGCCAATTGGTCAGCCATGCTCGGCCTGGCTGCTGCGGTGTCGCAAGACGACACCATGCAGCGCCTGCTCAAGGCCCCGCAACTGACTAGCGCAGAAAAGGCCGCCGCATTCATTGAAGTGTGCGGTGACAAGTTTGACGCCAAGGCACAGAATTTCATTCATGTTGCCGCGGAAAACGAACGTCTCCTGCTTCTGCCGGAGATTTCGACTCTGTTCGACCTGTACAAGGCCGAGCAAGAGAAATCCGTGGACGTGGAAGTCACCAGTGCTTTTGCGTTGAACCAAGAACAGCAAGACAAACTCGCCAAGGTTCTCAGTGCACGGTTAGGCCAGGAAGTGCGCCTGCACGCGTCGGAGGATGCCAGCCTGATCGGCGGCGTCGTCATCCGCGCTGGCGACCTGGTAATCGACGGTTCGGTTCGCGGGAAAATCGCGAAACTGGCCGAAGCCTTGAAATCTTGAGTTTGAAGGGGCAGCAGAGCAATGCAGCAACTCAATCCTTCCGAAATTAGTGAAATCATCAAGGGCCGCATCGACAACCTCGATGTCGGCTCCCAAGCCCGTAACGAAGGTACCGTCGTTTCGGTTTCCGACGGCATCGTGCGGATCCACGGTCTGGCCGACGTCATGTACGGCGAAATGATCGAGTTCCCTGGCAGCGTATTCGGCATGGCCCTGAACCTGGAGCAAGACTCCGTAGGTGCAGTGATCCTGGGTGCCTATGACACCCTCGCCGAAGGCATGAGCGCCAAGTGCACCGGCCGCATCCTGGAAGTTCCGGTTGGTAAGGAACTGCTGGGTCGCGTCGTCGACGCACTGGGTAACCCGATCGACGGCAAAGGTCCTCTGGGCAACACCCAGACCGACGCGGTCGAGAAAGTAGCTCCAGGCGTGATCTGGCGTAAGTCGGTAGACCAGCCTGTACAGACTGGCTATAAGTCCGTCGACGCCATGATCCCTGTTGGCCGTGGCCAGCGTGAGCTGATCATCGGTGACCGTCAGATCGGCAAGACCGCCATGGCCATCGACGCCATCATCAACCAGAAAGACTCCGGTATTTTCTGCGTTTATGTTGCAGTCGGCCAGAAGCGTTCCACCGTTGCCAACATCGTTCGCAAGCTGGAAGAAGCCGGCGCCCTGGCCAACACCATCGTGGTCGTTGCCAGTGCTTCGGAATCCGCCGCACTGCAGTTCCTGGCGCCTTATGCCGGCTGCACCATGGGCGAGTTCTTCCGTGACCGCGGTGAAGACGCCCTGATCGTTTACGATGACCTGTCCAAGCAGGCCGTTGCCTACCGTCAGATCTCCCTGCTGCTGCGCCGTCCACCAGGACGTGAAGCGTACCCAGGCGACGTGTTCTATCTCCACTCCCGTCTGCTGGAGCGTGCATCGCGCGTTTCCGAAGAGTACGTCGAGAAGTTCACCAACGGTGCCGTCACTGGCAAGACTGGCTCGCTGACCGCTCTGCCGATCATCGAAACCCAGGCTGGCGACGTTTCCGCGTTCGTTCCGACCAACGTGATCTCGATCACCGACGGTCAGATCTTCCTGGAATCGGCCATGTTCAACGCAGGCATCCGTCCTGCCGTTAACGCCGGTGTGTCGGTATCCCGTGTTGGTGGTGCCGCCCAGACCAAGATCATCAAGAAGCTGTCCGGTGGTATCCGTACCGCCCTGGCCCAGTACCGTGAACTGGCGGCGTTCGCCCAGTTCGCTTCGGACCTGGACGAGGCTACCCGCAAGCAGCTGGAGCATGGTCAGCGCGTTACCGAGCTGATGAAGCAGAAGCAGTACGCGCCAATGTCGATCGCCGACATGGCCCTGTCGCTGTACGCCGCTGAGCGTGGTTTCCTGACCGACGTAGAAGTCTCCAAGGTTGGCAGCTTCGAGCAAGCTCTGATTGCCTACTTCAACCGTGATCACGCCGAACTGATGGCCAAGATCAACGTGAAGGGTGACTTCAACGACGAAATCGACGCTGGCATGAAAGCCGGTATCGAGAAGTTCAAGGCCACCCAGACCTGGTAAGCCGCAGCGGGGGCTCCGGCCCCCGCTTGCTAACCTGATAGGTGATACATGGCAGGCGCAAAAGAGATTCGCAGTAAGATTGCGAGCATCAAAAGCACGCAAAAAATTACCAGCGCCATGGAGAAAGTGGCGGTCAGCAAGATGCGCAAGGCACAAATGCGCATGGCTGCTAGCCGTCCTTACGCGGAGCGTATCCGCCAGGTGATCGGTCATCTGGCCAACGCCAACCCGGAATACCGCCACCCGTTCATGATCGAGCGCCCTGTAAAGCGCGCTGGTTATATCGTGGTGAGCAGTGACCGTGGTCTGTGCGGTGGCTTGAACACCAACCTGTTCAAGGCCCTGGTCAAGGACATGAGCGAAAACCGCGAACAGGGCGTTGAAATCGACCTGTGCGTGATCGGCAGCAAGGGTGCGACTTTCTTCCGCATCTTTGGCGGCAACGTCGTAGCCGCGATCAGCCACCTGGGCGAAGAGCCATCGATCAACGATCTGATCGGCTCCGTCAAAGTGATGCTGGACGCCTACCTCGACGGCCGTATCGATCGCCTCTCGGTGGTTTCGAACAAGTTCATCAACACCATGACCCAAAAACCGACGGTCGAGCAGTTGGTACCGTTGGTGGCAACCCCGGATCAGGAACTCAAGCACCACTGGGACTACCTGTACGAACCCGACGCAAAAGAGCTGCTGGACGGCTTGATGGTGCGTTACGTGGAGTCGCAGGTGTACCAGGCGGTGGTCGAGAACAACGCTGCTGAACAAGCGGCCCGGATGATCGCCATGAAGAACGCCACAGACAACGCCGGTGATTTGATCAAAGAGCTTCAGTTGATCTACAACAAGGCGCGTCAGGCTGCGATCACCCAGGAGATCTCGGAAATCGTCGGCGGCGCTGCCGCGGTTTAACGGTTCAAAAATTCAGAGGATCCAGCTATGAGTAGCGGACGTATCGTGCAAATCATCGGCGCCGTCATCGACGTGGAATTCCCACGTGATGCCGTGCCGAGTGTTTACAACGCGCTGAAAGTACAAGGCGCGGAAACCACCCTGGAAGTTCAGCAGCAGCTGGGCGACGGCGTGGTTCGTACCATTGCGATGGGCTCGACCGAAGGTCTGAAGCGCGGTCTGGATGTCGTCGACACCAAGGCTGCCATCTCGGTACCTGTCGGCAAGGCAACCCTGGGCCGTATCATGGACGTCCTGGGCAACCCGATCGACGAAGCCGGCCCGATCGGCGAAGAAGAGCGTCGCGGTATCCACCAGCCAGCGCCTTCGTTCGCTGACCAGGCAGGCGGCAACGACCTGCTGGAAACCGGCATCAAGGTTATCGACCTGGTCTGCCCGTTCGCCAAGGGTGGTAAGGTTGGTCTGTTCGGTGGTGCCGGCGTCGGCAAGACCGTGAACATGATGGAACTGATCCGTAACATCGCCATGGAACACAGCGGTTACTCCGTGTTCGCTGGTGTGGGTGAGCGTACTCGTGAGGGTAACGACTTCTACCACGAGATGAAGGACTCCAACGTTCTCGACAAGGTAGCGCTGGTCTACGGTCAGATGAACGAGCCACCAGGAAACCGTCTGCGCGTAGCGCTGACCGGCCTGACCATGGCTGAGAAGTTCCGTGACGAAGGTAACGACGTTCTGCTGTTCGTCGACAACATCTATCGTTACACCCTGGCCGGTACCGAAGTATCCGCACTGCTGGGCCGTATGCCTTCGGCAGTAGGTTACCAGCCGACCCTGGCCGAAGAGATGGGCGTTCTGCAAGAGCGTATCACTTCGACCAAGGAAGGTTCGATCACCTCCGTCCAGGCCGTATACGTACCTGCGGACGACCTGACCGACCCGTCGCCAGCGACCACCTTCGCCCACTTGGACGCCACCGTCGTTCTGTCCCGTGACATCGCTTCCCTGGGTATCTACCCAGCGGTCGACCCACTGGACTCGACTTCGCGCCAGCTGGACCCGAACGTGATCGGCACCGAGCACTACGACACCGCTCGTGGCGTTCAGTATGTTCTGCAGCGCTACAAAGAGCTGAAGGACATCATCGCGATCCTGGGTATGGACGAACTGTCCGAAGCCGACAAGCAACTGGTTGCCCGCGCTCGTAAGATCCAGCGCTTCCTGTCGCAGCCGTTCTTCGTGGCCGAAGTCTTCACCGGCTCGCCAGGCAAGTACGTTTCGCTCAAGGACACCATCGCTGGCTTCAGCGGCATCCTCAAAGGTGACTACGACCACCTGCCAGAACAAGCGTTCTACATGGTCGGCAGCATCGACGAAGCGATCGAGAAAGCCAAGAAACTGTAATCCCGGCGCCCCGCAAGGGGCGCTAATCAGGTTGAGGCAAGCAGATGGCTATGACAGTCCATTGCGATATCGTCAGCGCGGAAGGAGAGATCTTCTCCGGCCTGGTCGAGATGGTAGTAGCGCACGGCAACCTGGGCGATCTGGGTATCGCTCCAGGCCACGCGCCGCTGATCACCAATCTCAAGCCTGGTCCGATCACGCTGACCAAGCAAGGTGGCGATCGTGAGGTGTTCTACATCTCCGGTGGCTTCCTCGAAGTGCAGCCGAACATGGTCAAGGTTCTTGCCGACACCGTGCAGCGCGCTGCCGACCTGGACGAAGCTCAGGCTCAGGAAGCCCTCAAGGCTGCTGAGAACGCGCTGAACGCGAAAAGCTCGGACTTCGACTACGGTGCTGCTGCCGCACGTCTGGCCGAAGCTGCAGCTCAGCTGCGTACTGTCCAGCAATTGCGCAAGGGCAAGTAACCTGGCCTTGGCCGGTCACTTCCAATGCGATTGAGTTAAAGGGTAGCCTCGGCTACCCTTTTTCTTTTCTGAATTTCCCCTTTGGTCACGTCCCTGACCGCTTAGGATTGGTAGCCAGTCAATGTCCCTTGATATCGTCATTCTCGCCGCAGGCCAAGGCACCCGCATGCGCTCCGCGCTGCCCAAGGTACTGCACCCGGTCGCCGGCAACTCCATGCTCGGTCACGTTATCCACAGCGCACGCCAGTTGCAGCCCAAGGGTATTCACGTGGTTATCGGCCATGGCGCGGAGTTGGTGCGCGAACGCCTTGCAGCGGACGATCTGAATTTCGTCCTGCAGGACAAGCAATTGGGCACCGGCCATGCGGTGGCCCAGGCGCTGCCGGCGATCACTGCCGACACCGTGCTGGTGCTCTACGGCGATGTGCCGCTGATCGAGGTGGAAACCTTGCAGCGCCTGCTGGCCAAAGTCAGCGAGCAACAGCTCGGGCTGCTCACGGTGACCCTGCAGGACCCGACCGGCTATGGCCGCATTGTGCGTGACGCCGCGGGCAAGGTGGCGGCGATCGTCGAGCACAAGGACGCCAGCGAAGCGCAGAAGGCGATCAAGGAAGGCAACACCGGTATCCTCGCCATGCCGGCCGCGCGCTTGGCCGACTGGATGGGACGCCTGTCCAACAACAATGCCCAGGGCGAGTACTACCTCACCGACGTGATTGCCATGGCCGTGGACGATGGCTTGGTGGTCGCCACCGAGCAGCCCCACGACCCGATGGAAGTGCAAGGCGCCAACGACCGCCGCCAGCTTTCGGAACTCGAGCGTCACTACCAGCTGCGCGAAGGCCGTCGCCTGATGGCCCAGGGCGTCACCCTGCGCGATCCGGCGCGCTTCGATGTGCGCGGTGAGGTGACCGTCGGCCGGGATGTACTTATCGATATCAACGTCATTCTCGAAGGCAAGGTAGTCATCGAGGACGACGTGCAGATCGGCCCGAACTGCGTGATCAAGGACAGCACACTGCGCAAAGGCGTGATCATCAAGGCCAACAGTCATATCGAAGGCGCGGTGATGGGCGAGGGCAGCGATGCCGGCCCGTTCGCCCGCTTGCGCCCAGGCAGCGTGCTGGAGGCCAAGGCACATGTGGGTAACTTCGTCGAGCTGAAGAATGCGCACCTGGGCGAGGGCGCCAAGGCCGGCCACCTGACCTACCTGGGCGACGCCGAGATCGGCGCCCGCACCAACATCGGCGCTGGCACCATCACCTGCAACTATGACGGTGCCAACAAGTTCCGCACGGTGATGGGTGAGGACGTGTTCATCGGCTCCAACAACTCGCTGGTGGCCCCTGTGGAAATCCAGGCCGGGGCCACTACCGCAGCGGGCTCGACCATCACCCAGACGGTTGAAGCCGGACAGTTGGGCGTGGCACGTGCACGCCAGCGCAATATCGAAGGCTGGAAGCGGCCGGAGAAAATCAGGAAGAGCTGAGTTATCCACAGCGCGTTTTGCACAGGCCGACTTATGTGAATAAGTCGGCCTTTTTATTTTCCGGTCCTGCTGACTTGACGAATCGTTTGACTTAGGTTTTGATTGCAACACTTATCTTTCGAATCGAAACTTAACCGAAATGTCGAAACGAAATACTCCCCAACGTCGCCACAACATCCTGGCCTTGCTCAACGAGCAGGGCGAGGTCAGTGTCGACGCTTTGGCCAAGCGTTTCGAAACCTCCGAAGTGACCATCCGCAAGGATCTGCACGCCTTGGAGGCCAACGGCCTGCTGCTGCGCCGCTATGGCGGCGCGGTGACGATGCCTCAGGAGCTGCTGGGCGACACGGTTCAGCCGGTGTCCCTCTACAAGCAGGCCATCGCTCGTGCGGCGGTGGAACGCATCCGTGAACATGCGCGCATCATCATCGACAGCGGCAGTACCACGGCGGCGATGATCCCGCAGCTCGGGCGCCAGCCAGGCCTGGTGGTGATGACCAACTCGCTCAATGTGGCCCGGGCTATCAGCGAACAAGAGCATGAACCTGTGCTGCTGATGACTGGTGGTACCTGGGACCCGCACTCGGAGTCCTTCCAGGGCCAGGTGGCCGAGCAGGTACTACGCTCATACGACTTCGACCAGCTGTTCATCGGTGCCGACGGCATCGACCTGGAACGTGGCACAACCACCTTCAACGAACTGCTGGGATTGAGCCGGGTCATGGCCGAAGTGGCCCGCGAGGTCATCGTCATGGTCGAGTCGGATAAGGTCGGTCGCAAGATCCCCAACCTCGAGCTGCCCTGGGGCAGCGTGAACACCCTGATTACTGATGATCGCCTGCCCACCGAGGCACGCGACCGGATTCAAGCCCGCGGCATCACCCTTATCTGCGCCGCTATCAGCTAGGAGCAACATCTTATGTGTGGAATCGTCGGTGCCGTTGCTGAGCGCAATATCACAGCCATCCTCATCGAAGGCCTCAAGCGTCTTGAGTACCGTGGTTACGACAGCGCCGGCCTGGCCGTCCTGACCCAGCAAGGCGCGCTCGAGCGTCGCCGCCGCATCGGCAAGGTCAGCGAACTGGAAGGCGCGGTTGCCGCCGACCCGCTGGCCGGCCAGCTGGGCATCGCCCATACCCGTTGGGCCACACATGGCGCGCCGACCGAGCACAATGCCCACCCGCACTTCTCTGGCCATGAAGTGGCGGTGGTGCACAACGGCATCATCGAAAATCACGAGGAACTGCGTGAAGAGCTCAAGGGCCTGGGCTACGCCTTTGTTTCGCAGACCGACACCGAGGTGATCGTGCACCTCATCCACCACCTGCTCAAGACCATCCCCGACCTCACCGAGGCGCTCAAGGCAGCGGTCAAGCGTCTGCATGGCGCCTATGGCCTGGCTGTGATCAGCGCCAGCCAGCCAGACCGTCTGGTGGCTGCCCGCAGCGGCAGCCCCCTGGTGATCGGCCTGGGCCTCGGTGAAAACTTCCTGGCCTCGGATCAACTGGCCCTGCGCCAGGTCACCGACCGTTTCATGTACCTGGAAGAGGGCGATATCGCCGAGATTCGCCGCAATCAGGTGCAGATCTGGGATCTGGCCGGTCAGCCGGTCCAGCGTGAGACGGTGCAGTACCACGAAGGCGCGGAAGCCGCCGAGAAGGGCAACTATCGCCATTTCATGCTCAAGGAGATTCACGAGCAACCCGGCGTGGTGCAGCGCACGCTGGAAGGTCGCCTGGGCAATGACCACGTGATGGTGCAGGCCTTCGGTCCACAGGCCGCCGAGCTGTTCGGCAAAGTGCGCAATGTGCAGATCGTCGCCTGCGGTACCAGCTACCACGCCGGCATGGTCGCCCGTTACTGGCTCGAAAGCCTCGCCGGCATCCCTTGCCAGGTGGAAGTTGCCAGTGAGTTCCGCTATCGCAAGGTGGTGGTGCAGCCGGACACGCTGTTTGTCTCCATCTCGCAATCCGGCGAGACCGCCGACACTTTGGCTGCCTTACGCTATGCCAAGGAGCTGGGTTTCCTCGGCAGCCTGGCCATCTGCAACAAGGGCATCAGCTCGCTGGTGCGTGAATCCGACCTGACCCTGCTGACCCTGGCCGGGCCGGAGATCGGCGTTGCCTCGACCAAGGCCTTCACCACCCAGCTGGTCTCGCTGATGCTGCTGACCCTGGCCCTCGGCCAGGTGCGCGGTACCCTCGAGGCCGGTGTCGAAGCCGAGTTGGTGGACGAGCTGCGCCGCCTGCCGGCACGCCTGAGCGAAGCGCTGGCGATGGATGGCGTGGTCGAGAAGATCGCCGAGCTGTTCGCCGACAAGCACCACACCCTGTTCCTTGGCCGCGGTGCCCAGTACCCGGTGGCCATGGAAGGTGCGCTCAAGCTCAAGGAAATTTCCTATATCCACGCCGAAGCCTATCCGGCTGGTGAGCTCAAGCATGGTCCTCTGGCGTTGGTGGACAACGATATGCCCGTGGTGACCGTGGCTCCTAACAACGAGCTGCTGGAAAAGCTCAAGTCGAACCTGCAGGAAGTCCGCGCCCGTGGCGGTGAGCTGGTGGTATTTGCCGACGAGAACGCCGGCATGAGCAATGGCGAAGGCACCCACGTGATCAACGTGCCGCACATCAACGATGCGCTGGCGCCGATCCTCTACACCATCCCGCTGCAACTGTTGTCGTACTACGTCGCCGTGCTCAAGGGCACCGACGTAGACCAGCCGCGCAACCTGGCCAAGTCGGTGACGGTGGAGTAACGCTACTGCTGTTGCAAAGGGAGGGCGCCACACAGGCGCCTTCCCTTTATGCTGTCTTCCTTCCTCTCAAAGTCTCCCCGGCAACCTGTTCGAGAAGGTAAAAACGCATATTAGATATGCAGTGCTGGCGCATCGCGTAATCGAGAAACGTCATATCCTTCTGCTGCTCGATGAAGCCGTGCCTTGCGGCCTAGCGATGCAGTAACACACTGGTCGACCCAGGATGGGCGATCCGACAACAAGAACAAGAGAAGTCATCGACATGGATGTGAGATGTGATCAGCTCAAGACGCTGACGGGCACGCTGTGCCTGGCGTTTGCCAGCGGCCTGCCACTGTCGGCTGCGGCGGCCTATCAGGACACTGGCCGCCTGGGCGACCCCGCCAGCTGGCGCTCGGTCGAATACCTGCAGGACTGGGGCCTGGAGCGCATGCAGGCGAGCCAGGCCTATGCCGCCGGGTTCACCGGTGCCGGGGTCAGCATCGGCGCCCTGGACTCTGGATTCGATCCCGCCCATCCCGAAGCCAGCCCCGGGCGTTTCCACGCGGTCACTGCCACCGGTCAGTACCTGGACGGTACCCCGTTCAGTGTGTCCGGGGTGCTCAATGGCGCCAACGACAGCCATGGTACCCATGTCACCGGCACCATGGGCGCGGCCCGTGATGGCGTGGGCATGCACGGCGTGGCCTTCAATGCCCAGGTATACGTGGGCAACACCAACAAGAATGACAAGTTCCTGTTCGGCACCGATCCCGATCCGCGGTATTTCAAGGCGGTCTACGACGCCCTGGTGGATGCCGGGGCTCGGGCCATCAACAACAGCTGGGGCAGCCAGCCCAAGGATGTCAGCTACCAGACCCTCGGCGACCTGCGCGCGGCCTACGCCCAGCATTTCCAGCAGGCCACCTGGCTCGATGCCGCTGGCGATGTGGCGCGTCGGGGTGTGATCAATGTGTTCAGCGCCGGCAACAGCGGCTATGCCAATGCCAGCGTGCGCTCGGCGCTGCCGTACTTCCAGCCGGAACTGGAAGGCCACTGGCTGGCGGTATCGGGCCTGGACAAGAACAACCAGCAGAAATACAACCAGTGCGGCATCGCGAAGTACTGGTGCCTGGCGACTCCGGGGGCGGCAATCAGCAGTACCGTGCCCGGTGGCGGCTATGCCACCTACAACGGTACTTCGATGGCCGCGCCCCATGCTACCGGGGCTTTGGCTGTGGTCATGGAGCGTTATCCCTATCTGAACAACCAGCAGGCCCTGCAAGTGCTGCTGACCACTTCGCGCCAGCTCGATGGCTCGCCGACCCAGGCGCCCAGCGAGCGGGTGGGCTGGGGCGTCCCGGACCTGGGGCGGGCCTTGCACGGCCCAGGGCAGTTGTTGGGGGAGTTCAACGTCAACCTGGAGCGTGGGCAGGGCGATAGCTGGAGCAACGGCATCTCCGACCAGGCGCTGGTGCAGCGTCAGGCCGAGGACGTCGCGGAACGTCAGGCCTGGCAGCAGACCCTCAAGGATCGCGGCTGGGAGCATGGCCTGGCAGCGGGCGCCAGCCAGCAGGACCGCAGTGACTATGCCCTGGGCATGGCCCGTGACGCAGCGGCTGCGCAGCGGGTTTACCAAGGCAGCCTGGTCAAGTCCGGGGCCGGCTGGTTGGTGCTCACGGGTGACAGCAGCTACCGCGGCCCGACCCGCGTCGATGGCGGGTTGCTGGCGGTTAACGGCAGCCTGCAATCAGCGGTGACGGTCAATGCTGGCGGTACAGTGGGCGGCAATGGCCGGGTCGGTGCCCTGATTGCCAACGCTGGGGGCGTGGTGGCCCCGGGTAACTCCATAGGTACCTTGAATGTCGCCGGCAACCTGGACTTGCAGCCGGGTTCGACCTATCAGGTGGAGCTGTCGCCCACGGCCAGTGATCGACTCGTGGTGGATGGTCAGGCCAGCGTCGCTGGCGCCAATCTCAATCTGGTGCCCCAGGCTCGGCCGAACCTGCTGGCCGGTGGCCCGGTCACCAGCCTGGTGGGGCGCCAGTTCGACATCCTGCAGGCAGCAGGCGGCGTCGATGGACGCTTTGCCCAGGTCCAGCCCGGCTACCTGTTCCTTGGGACCGTGCTCGACTATTCCGCCAACGGCGTGCAGTTGGACGTGACGCGCAGCGCCGCGACGTTCGACAGCGTCGCTGCCACGCCCAACCAGCTCGCCAGTGGCGCCGCCGTGGAGCGCCTGGGGCCGGGCCATCCGGTGTATGAAAGCCTGCTGTTCTCGACCTCGGCGGACCAGGCCCGGGACGGCCTGCGCCAGCTCGCCGGAGAGATCTACCCGGCGCTGGACTCGATGCTGCTCAGCCAGGGCTCGGTGTTGCGTGACGCCTTGGGCGAGCGTGTGCAAGGCGCCGCACCGCCTGCCAATGCGCCTGGCACGACGGCGCGCGAGACAGGCTCGACCCAGCTCTGGCTCAAAGGCCTGGGCAGTTGGGGGCGCATCGAGGGCGTGCAGGGCAGCGAGTCCTATACCAGCTCCCTGGGCGGCATGCTGCTGGGCCTGGACCGGGACTTCGACGAGCAGACCCGCGCCGGGCTGGCCGCCGGCTACAGCGACAGCTCCCTGGGCATGGGCGGCAGCCACTCCCGGGCCACGGTCGACAGCTACCACTTGGGCGCCTATGTCCGCCACGACGTCGACCAGCTGCGCTTGAGCCTAGGCGGTAGCTACAGCTGGCACCGTGCCGAGGTTCGCCGCGACCTGGCCTATGCCGAGGTGTCCGGCCGCCAGCGCGCGCGGATCGATGCCCGCAGCCAGCAGCTGTTTGCCGAGGCGGCCTATCGCCTGGCGATGCCGGCGGTGCAGCTGGAGCCGTTCGCCAACCTGACCTACCAGCACCTGGACCGTGATGGCTTCCATGAGAAAGGCGATGCCGCAGCGTTGCAGGCGGGCGACGAGCAGCGTGATGCCTGGTTAAGCACCTTGGGCCTGCGTGGGCGCCAGCAATGGCAAGTGGGCCCGCAGCAGGACCTGCAGCTGGCGGCGAGCCTGGGCTGGCAGCACCGGCTGAGTGGAACCCAGGACCGCGAGCACCTGGCCTTTGCCGGCAGTGACCTGCCGTTCCGGGTGGAGACGTCGCCGGCCTTGCGCGATGCCGCGCTGGTCGGGCTCCAGGCACGGGTGGGACTGACCCGCGACCTGGACCTGAGCCTGGACTACCAGGGGCGCCTGGCCAGTCGTGAACAACAGCATGGCGCGGGGCTCAACCTGCAATGGCGTTTCTGAGGCGTCGTGGCGCCAGTTGTTGCAATACGGAGTTCGACCAACGCGGTATTCAATCCATACAACTAAGGAAGGTCGTAGTGAAGCGAGTCAGACAGGATGACAGCGCACTTGGGCAGGGCTGGGCCCTGGCACCACTGGGGCGGGTATTGGTGGGCTGGGCGGCATTGATGGGCACGGCCCAGGCCGCGCCCTATGTGGAGAGTGGCCGGCTGGGCGACGCCAGCAGCTGGCGCAGCAGCGAATTCAAGGCCGACTGGGGGCTGGGGGCGATCCATGCCGACAGCGCCTATGCCGCCGGCTACAGCGGTAAGGGGGTGAAGCTGGGAATCTTCGACCAGCCGGTGTATGCCCCGCACCCCGAGTTCGCCGGCAAGGACAAGATCGTGACCCTGGTCACCAGCGGCATCCGCCAGTACACCGACCCCTACATCCCGGTAAAGGCCGGTGATGCCTTCCGCTACGACGGCAGCCCGTCGGTAGGTTCGGATGGCAAGCTCGGCTCCCATGGCACCCACGTCGGCGGGATCGCCGCCGGCAACCGTGATGGCGTGGAGATGCATGGCGTGGCCTTCAATGCGCAGATCATCAGCGCCGACAACGGCGACCCCGGCCCCGAGGATGGCATTGTCCTGGGCAACGATGGCGCGGTGTACAAGGCCGGCTGGGACAGCCTGGTGGCCAGCGGCGCGCGGATCATCAACAACAGCTGGGGCATCGGCATCACCGATCGCTTCGCCAAGGGCGGGCGTAATCCGGACTTCCCGCATTTCACGGTGGATGATGCCCGGGCGCAGTTCGCGCAGATCCAGCCGCTTCTGGGCACCTTGCCTGGCGGCGCCTATGACGGCGCCATCGCCGCCGCCCGTAGCGGGGTGCTGACCATCTTCGCCGCCGGCAACGACTACAACCTGAACAATCCCGATGCGATTGCCGGGTTGGGCTATTTCGTACCGGAGATCGCTCCCAACTGGATGACCGTGGCGGCGTTGCAGCAGAACCCCGACACCAGCAGCGCCAACCCATACGTGATCAGCACCTTCTCTTCGCGCTGCGGCTATACCGCAAGCTTCTGCGTATCGGCCCCCGGCACCCGGATCTACAGCGCGGTGATTGGCGGTACTAGCCTGGAGGACCTGACCCAGGGTTACGCCAACAAGAACGGTACCTCCATGGCCGCACCCCATGCTGCTGGCGCAGCGGCGGTACTGATGGAGCGTTTCCCCTATATGAGCGGCGCGCAGATCGCCAGCGTGCTGCGCACCACCGCAACCGACATGGGCGCGCCCGGTATCGATTCCTTGTATGGCTGGGGCATGATCAACCTGGACAAGGGGATCCGCGGCCCCGGCATGCTGGTTACCGAGCAGGACATTCCCGAGGAGTTGCGTATCGCTGGCGGCTACGGCCCAACCCAGTTCGTCGCTGACTTGCCGGGTGTCGGCGCCCTGGTGGATGCCGGCAGGCCTACTGAAAGGCGCTGCACCGACCTGAGTTGCGTGCTGGACCTGTGGAGCAACGACATCTCCGGGCATGGCGGCCTGACCAAGCAGGGCATCGGCACCCTGGTGCTCAGCGGTAACAACACCTACGCCGGGCCGACGCTGGTCAACCAGGGACGGCTGGCGGTCAATGGTTCGCTGCAGTCGACCGTGACGGTCAACGACGGCGGCGTGCTGGGCGGCAATGGCAGGATCGGTGCGCTGGTGGTCAACCGCGGCGGCGTGGTGGCGCCCGGTAACTCCATCGGTACCTTGCGCGTGGCTTCCGACGTGACCTTCCAGCCGGGCTCGACCTATGCGGTGGAGGTGGACAGCACCGGCAGCGACCGCCTGGTCAGCGATGGCCAGATAGCTGTGGGTGGCGCGAACCTGGCCCTGGACCTGCAGAACCCAGGCGTTTCGCTGCAGTCCCAGCAGGCCACCAGCCTGGTGGGGCGGCAGTTCGACATCCTCGATGCCGCAGGCGGCGTGCAAGGCAGTTTCGCCCAGGTGCAGTCCAACGCGTTGTTCCTCGGTGGGGGCTTGGCGTATACCGGCACTGGGGTGCGGCTGGCGGTAGAGCGTAATGCCACGTCGTTCGCCAGTGTCGGCCTGACCGCCAACCAGCGTTCGGTGGCCGCGGCGGCCGATCGGCTCGGCGCGGGCAACCCGGTCTACGAGAGCCTGCTGTTGTCGGGCGATGCCGGCAGTGCCCAGCAGGCATTCGATCAGCTGTCCGGGGAAATCCACCCGGCGGTGGGTAACCTGTTGCTCAACGACAGTCGCCAGTTGCGCGACGCCATGGGCGAGCGTACCCGGCTACAGGGTGTGGAAGGCCAGGACAACGGCCTGTGGGTCAAGGCCCTCGGCGCCTGGGGCAAGGCCGACGGTGATTCCGGACATGCGCGCTATAGCAGTTCGATTGGCGGCATGCTGCTGGGGATCGACGGGCAGATGAGCGAGGACACCCGTGTCGGCGTCTTCACCGGCTACAGCGACAGCTCGCTGAGCATGGGCGATGGCCGTCATTCCTCGGCCAGCGTTGACAGCTATCACCTGGGTGCCTATGCCGGCAAGGAACTGGAGCAGCTGCGCCTGAGCGTGGGCGCCAGCCACAGCTGGCACCGTATCGAGACCAAGCGCGAACTGCAGTACAACGAGGTCAGCGATCGCCAGAAGAGCAAGCGTGATGCCCAGAGCACCCAGGTGTTCGGCGAGGCGGCCTGGAAGGTCGAACTGCCGAGCGTGGCGCTGGAGCCGTTCGCCAATCTGGCCTACGTGCATATCGCCAGCGACAGCTTCAGGGAGCATGGCGGCGCTGCCGCGCTCAAGGGGGGGCAGGATAACCGCGATGCCTGGCTCTCGACCTTGGGCATGCGGGCCGGCAAGCAATTGCAGTTGTCCAGCGGCCAGGCGGTTGAGCTTGCCGCCACTCTGGGCTGGCAGCACAACCTGAGTTCTACCGGGGCCGACCAGCACCTGGCGTTCGCGGGCCAGGGCGATACTTACAAGGTTCAGGCTCTGTCACTGGATCGTGATGCGGCAGTGGTCGGTGCACGGGTAGGGATTGCCCTGAGTCGCCAGGCCCGGGTCAACCTGGACTACAACGGACTGCTGGGTAGTCGCGACAAGAGCCACGGGGTCGGCCTGACCCTGGATTGGGCGTTCTGACGCCCCGTTTGCCCTGGGAGAGACTGCAGAGCGCGAAACGCGACAGGTTAAATGCTCTGTTCAACGCTGCTCAGCCCCTGCGACGTTAATGTGCAGGGGCTTTTTATTGAATAGAATCCTTGTGACCTGAAGCAAAAAGCGCTGCGTCATGGCCTTTACAATTGGACCAAACAGGTCGATTAACCTGATAACACTGGATTCAGTTTTTCTAAGTGGTCTTTTTGCTTTGATGTCTTATCGCCACTCGCGATAAAAGACAAGGCGTTCTGGACAAAACCCAGCAGTTAACTACCCCTCATTTGAATGGTTATCCATCACCCTCATCAACTGGGTGTTATCAATACCACTTATAAAACGACCCTCCATTCGATAAATTTATCGTTGTGGTGCCCCCTGCCGAACTAAGTGGTAGCGCTGCTACCGCACGCAAGTTTTTGTTCAACTAACTGATCTGTTGAGTTTTTATTTATTTTTAGTAGATGGCGATGTGATGGCCTTTTCCAGTACGCTCTCCCTTATGCACATTCAGTTGGCCACAGGGTGACGTCGTTATTTGATAGTCGGTCAGTGCGCCGTAGCAAAACGGTAAACATCTGTTTGTACGGTCTACCTGGCGACTGCACCCGGCTTCGATGCTGGACAATGTAAACAGTGGCTGCTTAGGATTTTGCAGCTGATCGATTCAGCCGTTGTTGCCTATTGTCGAGTGGCCGTACAAGAGACGTACGCCGTTGCCCTGCTCAAGGAGAGAGACTGATGGTTTCCCAGGAAATGTCTACCCTGGCTGCCGCCGCCCTGAAGAAACTGGCCATGAACAAAGCGTGCAGGGAGGCGTTCAGTGAGGACGCCTTGTTCTTCAAGTTGTTCGAGCCTGCCGCGCAACGCTATTTTCTTGCGGCGAACCGGGAAGCCCTGCTGCCCAAATTGCAACTGCTCAACGGCAAGGGCTATGCGCTGAGCGTCGAGTACGTGGGCGAGGAGAATGCCGACCCGGCGGTGGTACAGCGTTTCGTCGATGAATACCTTGCATCGATCCAGCCATTTGCCGAAGCGGGGCTCAAGCCCCAACTGAGCTTCGACCTCAGTGCCGTTGGCCTGGCGGTCTCCCAGGAGATGGCCTACAAGAATGCCTCCACCATCATTGCCGCTGCGGCGGAACATGATCTGCCGGTCATGATCAGCATGGAACACGCCTCGGCGGTGGACAGCATCCTTGAGGTGTATGGCGAATTGGCGCCTGCCCACGCAAACGTTGGCGTGACCCTGCAGGCCTACTTGCACCGCACCCTCGACGACCTGCCGAAGGTCCTTGGTTACGGACGCAAGATCAGGTTGGTCAAGGGCGTTTACAACGAACCATTGGAAGTGGCACTGCCACGTGGCGACGCGCTGGATGAACGCTACCTGCACCTGCTGCGCAGGGTGCTGGACGCGGGTGTGCCCGTCAGTTGCGCCACTCAGGATCCGGCGCTGATTCCGCGGATTCTGGCTGAGCCACGGCATGCCGCGAACCTGGAACTGGAGATGCTGCATGGTGTGCAACCGGCAGTGCTACGCCGGGCCAGGGAGACCGGAGTGCCTTGCCGTATCTATGCGGTGTACGGCGGTAGTTGGTACCTGCACTTCTTGCACCGCCTGGCGGAGTCGCCAATCGAGATCCTGGGGGCGCTGGCCGATTTTAGCGACCCTTCCCGCGTTGTATTTGGCGCCGATTACTAAACCGCCCAGCGATTTATATATCCGTTGACCTGCCTAAGTTTCAGCTAACGTTGGTTTCCCTTCGTTGCTTCGCGCTTGAGCGGCAATGTTTTGACAATAAACGTGAAAGTTTCACGCGGTGCTCCGTGTGAACTAAAAGGCATGCCTTTCACATGGCAATATCAGGGAGTAGACATGTTCATTGACCTCAGAAGCGATACTGTAACAAAGCCCACAGAGGGTATGCGCAAGGCAATCTACGAGGCCGAGGTCGGTGATGATTGCTTTGGTGAAGACCCCAGTGTCAGCGCGCTGGAACGATATTGTGCGGACTACTTCCAGAAGGAAGCCGCGCTGTTTACCACCGGTGGCACGTTGAGCAATCAATTGGCGATCAAGGCCATGACGCGGCCGGGCGACGAGATCTTCCTGGATGCGTCCTATCACATTAACTTCTATGAATCCGCTTCGACTTCGGCCTTCTCTGGGGTGAACTTTTCCCTGACCCAGCATGACGATGGCTTGTTCGATGTAGCGGACCTGGAGCGACTCCATGCCTCCAAATGCCGTTGGAGCCAGAACTATGCGACGCCTCGTGTCGTTGTGGTGGAAAACACCCTGGGTTGCAAAGGCGGCGGCATCTTTCCGCTCGAGCAGATGAACCAGGTGTTTGCCTATGCCCAGCGTATCGGCGCGTACCGCTACCTGGATGGCGCGCGCATCCTGCATGCGTCAATTGCTACCGGTATCGATGTGACGTCGTACACCGACAATGCCGACCTGCTGTCCATGTGCCTTTCCAAAGGCCTCGGTGCTCCAGTCGGATCGATCATGATGGGGTCGCGTGAGCTTATCCAGCAAGCCAAGAAGTACCGCAAGTGGTTCGGCGGCGACCAACACCAGAGTGGAATGATGGCTGCGGCAGGCCTTTATGCCATGCGCAACAACATCGAGCGCCTGGCCGAGGACCACGAGCACGCGGCGCTGTTGCATGCCCAGTTCGCCGAAGTTGAAGAAGCGCGCTCGGGTTACAAAGGGACCAACATGGTCACCCTCGACATTTCCCGCCTTGGGGTCACGCCGATGCGGTTTGCCGAGCTGCTCAAGGATCGTGGCGTGGGGGCACTCCCCTACAACGACAAGGAAATACGCCTGGTTCCCCACATCAATATCGATCGGGCACAGATCATCAAGGCAGCAGAGCTGATCAAGACCCAGGTAGGTGAACTCGCCCATGCCAAGGAGGCCGTGAAATGATCTACAAGAAGAACGTGGTGCTGGTGGTGGATGCCTATTCCATCGGCAGCCTGATCGCCCCGGCATTCATTTCACGCGGCTACGAGTGCATTCATGTGCGTTCGACCGACAACGTCAACGCGTTCTACGAGTCGTGGTTCCGGGCAACGGACTTCATCGCCGATCTGCATTACCAGACCGACGCCACGCTCGATGAAGCGCTGAGCCAGTACAAGGTGCAGTTCGTCCTCGCAGGGTGCGAGTTCGGCGTCGAGCTGGCGGCTCATCTGGCGGCGCATTTCAATGTCGCGCGGCACAACGATCCCGCGCACGCGATCCGCTGGAGAAACAAGTATGAAATGCACGAAGCCCTCAAGGGGGCGGGGGTGCGTTCCATCAAGCATTTCCGTTCGGCGGAGTTGGCCGAGATCCAGGCATGGATCGAACAGCAGGATCTCTTCCCCGTTGTATTGAAACCCATCAACAGTGCGGGTTCCGACAACATCCACATCTGTACCGATTCTGCCGAGGTGGCTCACGCCTTCGCGACCATCAAGTCCAGTCGCAACATTTTCCTGGCGCAAAACGAACAGGTTTTGGTGCAGCAGTATCTGGACAACTCCGATTTTTTCTCCGAACTGAAGTCGGACAAGGGTAGGGACGTCGATATCGAATACTGCGTCAACACGGTCAGCGTGGACGGCCAGCATTTCGTCAGTGAGATCATTCGCGTGTACCGCACCCGCATCGGTGCCGCGCCCGTGCATGACTACAACCAACTGATGTGCCCGGTCGACAATCAGGACGTGTACCGCCGGTTGTCCGAGTATGTCTTCTCGGTACTGGATGCCTTGGGTATCCAGCAAGGGGTCGGGCACAGCGAACTGATGATCGTCAACGACGAGCCGGTTTTGCTCGAGACTGCCGCCCGGATGCCAGGGGGGATCGACCTGTCGGCCTATACCCGGGCCCTGGGGCACAACCAGCTCAATCTCTGGGTGGAGTCGCTGATCAATCCACAAGGCTTCCTGGAGTACCGGGCCCAACCCAGGAAGAAACTGTACTTCCACTCCAGCTGTGTCTTCCTCATTGCCCGTGCCAGCGGAACCATCAGGCAGCGCCCAGATATTTCGGTGTGGAAGCACATCCCTGGGTTGCACAGCATCAAGATCCAGCATGAGGGCGTGCTCAGCGAGACGAATTCGCTGGAGAACTCTCCAGGGCATGTATTCATCCTGGACAAGGACCGTTCTTCGATTCAGGACAGCATCCAGCTGTTGCGAGAGGCCGAACCGGCCATCTATCAGGGCATGCTGGCATGAAGCAGGGCGCTGCCGAGCTGACGCTGGCCGAGGGCAGGCTGTACACCCCGCCTGTGATGCTGCTGCTGTCGGCCACTTTCATCCTCACCCTGGCGCGGGCAATGACCCTGCCTTATCTGGTGGTCTATTGCGCGGAGCGCTTCGGCCTGGGGGTGGCTGATGTCGGGTTGGCGCTGGGGGGGGCGTTGATGGCGAGCTCCCTTCTCAGCCTGTACGGTGGTTTCCTGGTCGACCGGTTTTCCAGTTATCGGATTCTCCTGGTGGCCGGAAGTCTGTTCGCCCTGGCGTTTGGCGCTGCCTTTCATACCGCCATGCTCGGCGTGTTCTTCCTGGCGATCGTGGTGGTGAACCTCGCCTATGCAGTCATCGATATCGCTGTCAAAGCCTGCATCGGCACACTGGTGGTCGCGCAGCGAAGAGGCGCGGTGTTCTCGGTCAAGTACACACTCACCAATATCGGCTTTGCCGCCGGGCCATTCCTTGGGGTCATGCTTGCCAAGGTAAGCCCTGGGATACCTTTCGCGGCTGCCGGACTGGTGGGAGCGGTGTTCGTGCTGGCGTATGCCTTGCTGGGCGAAAAGTTATCCACACCCGTTGCCAGCGCCCCGGCCGAGCAGGGGTTCTTCAAGGTGCTCGGGTATCTCTTCAAAGACTATCGCCTGGTGTGCTTCACCCTGGGTGGCCTGCTCAGCGTGATCGTGTTCGGCCAGTTCTCCGCCTACCTGTCCCAATACCTGCTGGTCACCAGCAGCCCGGAGCACACCTATCAGGTCATCAACTACCTGGTCACCACCAATGCCTGCGTGGTCATTGGCTTGCAGTACCTGGTGGGCTCGCGGATCAACCAGGGCAATCTTTTTCGCATGCTATGCCTGGGAATGCTGTTTTTCCTGGTGGGATTGGTCGGCTTCAGCGTCGCCGAGCAAGTGCCGGTTTGGGTGATCGCGATGATCGTGTTCACGGTTGGCGAAATCATCATCATCCCCACCGAATACCTGTTCATCGACTACATCGCTCCTGCGCATCTGCGCGGCATCTACTACGGCGCGCAAAACCTGTCGAACCTGGGGGCTGCGCTGGGGCCGGTGCTCTGCGGGCTGGCGCTTTCGCTGTACCAGCCACAGGTCATGTTCTATGTGCTGTGCCTGTGTGTGGTACTGGCGACGGGTTTCTACTACATGGGTTGCAAGGCCAAGGAGGGTGCGCATGATTCACTTTAATACCGCCGGCGCGGGGCTATTGTCGGCGCACGCGTTGGAGGCAATGCAGGGGTTTCTGCAACGCGAACGGGATCAAGGTGGTTACGAGGCCGAGCTGGCCTGCGCGCAAGTGTTGGACAATGAGCTCTACCACAACATCGCCCGCCTCATCGGGGCGCAGCCCGGCGACATCGCGCTGTTCGACAGCGCGACGAAGGCCTGGGTGACGGCGCTCGACGCACTGGATTGGCACGTCGGTGACCGTGTCCTGGTAACGCCCTACGAGTATGCGGGCAATCTCATCGCTCTCGAGCACTTGCGCCAGCGCCATGGGGTGGCGGTCGATGTCATCCCCTTGCTGGAAAACGGCGACCTCGATCTGGCCTGGCTGGCCGAGCATCTGCGCGATGACGTCAAGCTCGTCTCGATCGTCCACGTGCCGTCTTGCTGCGGCATCGTCAATGATGTGGAGGCGGTCGGGAGGCTGCTGCGGGGCCACCCTTGCGTCTTTTTCGTCGATGCCTGCCAGTCGCTGGGGATGTTGCCGATCGATGTCCAGGCCATCGGCTGCGATGTGCTGACAGCTGCCGGGCGCAAGTTTCTCTGTGGCCCCAGAGGCACCGGATTCGCTTACTTGTCCGAGGCGTTTCGGGCCGTTGCAAAGCCGAGGTTCACCGATCTGCATCGGGCGACCTTCAGCGTTGCCAATGGTGTAAGCCTGGATCAGCGCGATGCGCGCTGCTTCGAGTATGCAGAACGCAACAGCGCCGCGTTTATCGGGTTGAACATCGCTGTGCTGGAGCGGCTGGCGGGGGGCTATGTCGATGATTGCGCGGCTTACCGGTTCCTGGTGCAGGCGCTCGAGGGCAATGCGCAGCTGCGCCTGATCGCTCCTGGGGCGCGTCAGCGAGGGATCGTGTCGTTTTTCCATGCAGGGGTTCCTGCACCTGAGGTGGTCAGCAGGCTTCGCTTCAATGGCATCAACTGTTGGGCAGGTTATGCCGCTCACACGCCGTACTTCATGAGTGACCGTGGGAGCCCGCGTTTTGTGCGTGTTTCGCTGGGATCCGCCAGCACCGTTTCACAGGCCGAACAGTTCGTGCACTTGCTGCGAAACATTCACCAGTAACGACTGTGGCGTGAGTGACACCGCCCTCGATGGCTGTCACCTGCAACTGGGCCCTATCTGCGCCTCGGCATCGGCTGGCGCCAGGAGCAAGGGCCTTCCATCGCCTCGACTTAACGAACAGGGACTTTCGATGAACGATGTGAACCGATTCAAACCGTCCGCTGAAATCAAGGAGCGCTTGCGTCCTTTATACGAGAAGGACAACTGGCACTGGGCGCTTGGCTTTTCTCTGGATGTGGCCGTCATCGCGCTCGCGGTGTACCTGAGCCTGCAAAGCCCGTATTTCTATCCGCTGACCGTACTGATGATCGGCTCACGTCAGCGCGCGCTCGCTTCGTTGTTGCACGAAGCGGCGCACATGACCTTGATGAGCCACAAAGTGCTCTGCCGGCTGATCGGCGAATACTTGCTTGCCTACCCGATCTTCCAGAACTACGAAGCGTATCGCCGCTCCCACGTGCAACTGCATCATCATCACCTGGGGGACCAGCACGCCGATCCCGACCACAGGTACTACATCGACTCCGGTCTGTATGCCGCGAGTGATCGGCTCGACTTTCTCCTGCGCCACCTGCTCAAGAGCATCACGCTGACCAACACCTCGCATTATTTCGTCTACCTGGTGAAAAACCGCGCTGGTGATGTCGTGGCTAAGCCCATGCAGGGCCTCAAACTGCTGGCCGTGCACCTGGTGATCCTGGCCCTGTTCTGGTACTCGGTGGGGCCCTGGGGTTACCTGCTGTTCTGGCTTGTGCCGTACTTCACCGCGTTTCAGGTGATCGGCTGGCTTTCCGAGATATCCGAGCACTTCGGTATGTTCGGGGTATACAAGGATGAAGTGAAGTTGACCCGCAATCGCTTCCCCAGCCTCATCGAGCGCGTGTTCATTGGCATGCATGGCGACAACTATCACCTTACGCACCACCTTTTTGCCGGCGTGCCCTTCTGGAACCTCAAGAAGGCGCACCTGGTACTGATGGACGATCCCAGCTACGCAGAGGCGAACCGTGGTTGTGGCGGAATCTTCACCGCCAAAGGCGAAGCCAGATCCAGCCTTGCCCAGATCTTCGATGCCTATAGAAGCGGTAAGATCAGCGCGGTAATGACCGCCGAGTGACCCGGCAGGGCCGATACGTTCCAATCTGGAACGTATCGGCCACTTGCTTGATTCGCCTTTCATCGAGTGTGTGCCTGGCTGTGTGGTTGTCATGGCATAGGTCATCTTTTCCGGACGGAATCTGCCTTACCTTCACGATCCTGCCTAAACAAGGACGACGAGGTAAACGCTGATGCTGGAAAGGAAACTCGATATTCAGCCACTGTCGGGCGCCGACCTGACGATTCATCTAAACGGTACCCCGGTGGTTGCCGCACCCGGTGAAACCGTACTGAGCGTCTTGAATGCCGTCGGGCTGCGCCAGGTTGCGCGCAACGATCATGGCCAGCTCAGCGGTGCCTATTGCGGCATGGGGGTCTGCCACTGCTGTCTGGTGCAGATCGACGGCCGACCCAAGCGTCGGGCTTGTCAGACTGTGGTCAAGCCGGGGATGAGCATCGAGACTGAAGTCAACCGAGTGCAAGAGGAGGTTCGCCCATGAGCCTTCGTCCTGTGATCGTCGGTGGCGGCTCGGCCGGCATGGGGGCGGCCATCGAGCTGGCCGAACATGGCGTGGATTGCCTGCTGTTCGATGAGGCCTCGCGCCCCGGTGGCGTGGTCTATCGTGGCCCGTTGCGCGCTGGCGTCGACCTGGGCTACCTGGGCCCGCGCTACACCAAGGCCCTGACCCGCCTGCACGAAGATTTTGCCGCCTGCGCCGAGCGCATCGACCTGCGCCTGAACCATCGCGTGGTGGGCGGTGACGACCAGCGGCTGATGGTGCTCGATAGCGATGAGCGCCTGCACGAGATCGACTATTCCCACCTGCTGCTGGCCGCCGGTTGCCATGAGCGCAACGTGCCGTTCCCCGGCTGGACCTTGCCGGGCGTGATCCTGCTCGGTGGCTTGCAATTGCAGATCAAGAGCGGTGTGGTCAAGCCGCTGGGCAGCACCCTGATTGCCGGTACTGGGCCCTTGCTGCCGCTGGTCGCGTGCCAGCTGCACGCTGCCGGTGCCAAGGTGGCGGGCGTGTACGAGGCCTGCTCGTTCAACCGCATCGCCAAGGAAAGCCTGGCGTTGATGAACAAGCCGCAGCTGTTCCTCGACGGCTTGAGCATGCTCGCCTACATGAAGCTCAACGGCATCCCCATGCATTACGGCTGGGGCGTGGTGGGCGCCACGGGGGAGGGCGAGCTGCAGGAAGTCGAGGTCGCACCCTATACCCAGGACTGGCAACCGGACATGAGCCGTGTCCAGCGCGAGCAGGTGCGCACCCTGGCTGTGGGCTATGGCTTCATCCCACGTACCCAGCTCAGCCAGCAACTGGGCCTGGCCCATGGCTTCAGCGAGGACGGCTACCTGCGCGCCGAATGCAACGTGTGGCAGCAAAGCAGCCAGCCGAACATTCACCTGGCGGGCGACATGGCCGGGATCCGCGGCGGCGAGGCGGCCATGTTGACCGGGCGCATCGCCGCGGTTTCGATGCTCCAGCAGATGGGCAAGCTCGACGCCGAGCAGGCGATCGAGTGCCGTGAGCGCTACCTGGGCAAGCTGGCGGCGATCAAGCGCTTCCGTTCCGGGGTGGAGCGCTACACCGCCCGCGGCGCAGCGCAAGTCGAACTGCCCCAGGCCGATACGGTGATCTGCCGTTGCGAACACGTGACTCGCGAGCAGATCGATCTGGCCCTGGAGCAGGGCGTGCAAGACATGGCCAGCCTGAAGATGCGCACACGAGTGAGCATGGGCGACTGCCAGGGGCGCATGTGCGTCGGTTACTGCAGCGACCGCCTGCGCAGCGCCACCGGACGCAAGGACGTGGGTTGGTTGCGCCCGCGCTTCCCGGTGGACCCGATCCCGTTTTCCGCATTCGAACAACTCGGCACGGAGGCCTGAGCATGAACAAGCACTACGACATCATCATCGCTGGTGGCGGGGTGATCGGCGCGTCCTGCGCCTACCAGCTGTCCAAGCGCAAGAACCTGAAGATCGCCTTGATCGACTGCAAGCGCCCGGGCAACGCTACCCGCGCTTCGGCCGGCGGCCTGTGGGCCATCGGCGAATCAGTGGGGCTGGGTTGCGGGGTGATCTTCTTTCGCATGATGTCCTCGCGCAGCAAGCGCGAGGCCAACGGCGCGGCGGTGGTGGTCGATTCGAGCACGCCGCACATCCTGCCGGAATGCTTCTTCGACTTCGCCTTGCAGTCCAACGCTATTTATCCACAGCTGCACCAGGAGCTGATCGGACGCCACGGCATGGACTTCAAGTTCGAGCGCACCGGGCTCAAGTACATCATCCAGGATGAAGAAGACCAGCTGTACGCCGAACATATCGTCAAGCAGATCCCGCACCTGGCCGACCAGGTTCGCTGGCTCGACCGCGACGCGCTGCGCGCTTCGGAGCCGGCGGTAACGCTCAAGGCCAATGGCGCGCTGGAGTTTCTCTGCGATCACCAGGTCAGCCCGTTCCGCCTGGGTGATGCGTTCATGGAGGCGGCGCGGCAGAACGGCGTCGACCTGTACCCGAACGTGAACATCACCGGCGTGCTGCATGAAGGCACCCGGATCAAGGGCGTGCGCACCGCCGAGGCTGGCGAGTTCCATTGCGGCACATTGATCAATGCCGCTGGCGCCTGGGCGGCGGAATTGAGCGAGTGGGCGACTGGGGAGAGTATTCCGGTCAAACCGGTGAAAGGCCAGATCGTACTGACCGAGCGTCTACCCAAGCTGCTCGATGGCTGCATCACCACCAGCGATTGCTACATGGCGCAGAAGGACAACGGCGAGATCCTGATCGGCAGTACCACCGAGGAGAAGGGCTTCGATGTCACCAATACCTTCCCGGAGATCAACGGGTTGGTGCAGGGAGCGATCCGCTGTGTGCCACAGCTGGCGCAGGTGAACCTCAAGCGCACCTGGGCTGGCTTGCGGCCTGGGTCACCGGACGAGCTGCCGATTCTCGGGCCTGTGGATAATGTCCAAGGGTATTTCAACGCCTGTGGACATTTCCGTACCGGGATTCTGACGTCGGCGATTACTGGCGTGTTGCTGGACAAGGTTGTCCACAATGAGCCGCTGCCGTTGGACATCACACCGTTCCTGGCTTCGCGGTTCCGCGCAGGTGTGGATAAACAGTTGGCGCACGGTTGACGGGTGCAGGGGCCGCAAAGCGGCCCCCAGAAGTCAGATCTGCATCGCCATCCCTTCCACATTCATCGCCGCCTGGCGCAGGGCCTCGGAGCGGGTCGGGTGCGGGTGGCAGGTGAGGGCGATGTCCTCGGCCGAGGCCGAGAACTCCATAGCCACGCAGAACTCGCCGATCATCTCGCTCACGCTTGGGCCGACCAGGTGTACGCCCAGCACCTCATCGGTCTCGGCATCGGCGATGACTTTGGCGAAGCCCTCGGTCTCATGGTTGATCTTGGCGCGGCTGTTGGCGGTGAAGGGGAACTTGCCGACCTTGTAGGCCCGCCCTTCGGCTTTGAGCTGCTCTTCGGTCTTGCCGACGCTGGCCAGTTCCGGGCGGGTGTAGATGACACCTGGGATGAGGTTGTAGTTGACCTCATGGGCCTTGCCAGCGATGCGCTCGATGCACGACACCGCTTCGTCCTCGGCCTTGTGTGCCAGCATCGGTCCGGAGGTGACGTCGCCGATCACCCAGATGCCAGGCACCGCGCTGCGGTGATGGTCGTTGGCGAGCATGCCGCGCTTGTCGGTTTCCAGCCCGGCGCTTTCCAGATTCAGGCCTTGGGTATAAGGACGGCGGCCGATAGCTACCAGCACGTAGTCGGCCTGCAGGGTTTCGGCGGTACCACCGGCAGCGGGTTCCAGGGTCAGTGTGACGCCGTCGGCCGCGGCAGTGGCCTGGGTCACCTTGCTGCCCAACTTGAAGGCCATGCCTTGCTTGGCCAAGGCTTTCTGCAGGGTCTTGGCGGTTTCTTCGTCGGTGCCAGGGCAGATGCGGTCCAGGTATTCGATCACCGTCACTTCGGCACCCAGGCGACGCCATACCGAACCCAGCTCCAGGCCGATCACCCCGGCGCCGATGACGATCAGGTGCTTGGGCACCTGGGGCAGCGACAGGGCGCCGGTGGAGTCGATGATGCGCTGGTTGTCGATGGTCACGCCAGGCAGCGGCGTGGGTTCCGAGCCGGTGGCGATGACGATGTCCTTGGCCTGCAGGGTGGTTTCGCTGCCGTCCTCGGCCTTGACGATCACCTTGCCAACCCCGTCCAGGCGGCCCCAGCCCTTGATCCAGTCAACCTTGTTCTTGCGGAACAGGTATTCGATGCCCTTGGTCAGGCCCGTCACGCTTTCATCTTTCTGCTTCATCATCTGGCCCAGGTTGAGGGTCGGCTTGACCTCGATCCCCAGATGGGCGAACTCATCGCCACTGGCTGCCTCATACAACTCGGAAGCGTGCAGCAATGCCTTGGAAGGCATGCAACCGACGTTCAGGCAGGTGCCGCCCAAGGTCGAGCGACCCTCGACACAGGCCACGCTCAGGCCCAGCTGGCCCGCGCGGATCGCTGCGTTGTAGCCGCCGGGGCCGCCGCCGATGATCACCACGTCATAGGATTTCATGGGTTTCGTTACTCCGAGAGTGTGAGGAAGCGAAGAGGGCACAAGGTTAATCTGAGCGGGCAGGATTGTATACAATCTGCTGAATAGGCTGCGCCAGATAGTTCTAGACTATGGTCGTGATTACCGGAAACTTCGTACGAATGAACTACCCTGATGCGGTGACGTCCGACACATTAAGGCGTGGCGTCCCGTATCAACGAAAGGGAGGGTCATGAATGCTTGCGCAACTTCCACCTGCGTTGCAGAGCTTGCACTTACCTTTGCGCGTCAAGCTGTGGGACGGCAACCAGTTCGATCTGGGGCCGAGCCCGCAAGTCACCATCGTGGTCAAGGAACCCCAGCTCATTACCCAGCTCACCCATCCCAACCTCAATGAGCTGGGATCGGCCTTCGTCGAGGGCAAGCTGGAGCTGGAAGGCGATATAGGCGAAGTCATCCGGGTTTGCGACGAACTCAGCGATGCCTTGCTTCAGGATGAAGATGAGGCCGTGCCGGCACGCACTGCTCATGACAAGGCCACCGATGCCGAAGCGATTTCCTATCACTACGACCTGTCCAACGAGTTCTACCAATTGTGGCTCGATCCGGACATGGTCTATTCCTGTGCCTATTTCAAGGAGCCGGACAATGCCCTGGCCCCGGCTCAGCAGGACAAGTTCGACCACTTGTGCCGCAAGCTGCGCCTGCAGGCTGGCGATTACCTGCTGGATGTCGGTTGTGGCTGGGGCGGGCTGGCGCGATTCGCCGCTCGCGAGTACGGCGCCAAGGTGTTCGGCATCACCCTGAGCAAGGAGCAGCTGAAGCTGGGCCGCCAGCGGGTGAAGGAGGAGGGCCTGGCTGACAAGGTCGACCTGCAGATCCTCGACTACCGCGACCTGCCCCAGGATGGCCGCTTCGACAAGGTGGTCAGCGTCGGCATGTTCGAGCATGTCGGCCACGCCAATCTCGAGCTGTACTGCAAGCGGCTGTTCGGTGCGGTGCGCGAAGGTGGCCTGGTGATGAACCATGGCATCACGGCCAAGCATGTCGATGGCCGCCCCGTCGGTCGCGGCGCGGGCGACTTCATTGATCGTTATGTGTTCCCCCATGGCGAGCTGCCGCATATCTCGATGATCACTGCACGGATTTGCGAAGCGGGCCTGGAGGTGGTCGACATCGAGAGCCTGCGGCTGCACTACGCCAAGACCCTCAACCACTGGAGCGAGAACCTCGAGAACCAGCTGCATCGCGCCGCCGCGCTGGTGCCGGAGAAGACCTTGCGTATCTGGCGCCTGTACCTGGCCGGTTGTGCCTATGCCTTCACCAAGGGCTGGATCAACCTCCATCAGATTCTCGCGGTGAAGCCGTACGCCGACGGTCACCACGATCTGCCATGGACCCGTGAGGACCTGTATCGCTGACCTGTACAGCGGCGTGCTTGTCCGGCACGCCGCTGTGCGCTACAGGATCGGTGAAATCAGGCGTGCGATGCGCATCCCCAACTGCTGCAGACGATGGGTGTCGCGGCTGTCTTCAGCGGTGATCTCCCTGGCCTGCTCGAAATCATTCACCAGCATGTGCTCGACCTGATCGGCAAAGGCGCGATCCACCGTGAGCAAGGTGATCTCGAAATTCAGCCGGAACGACCGGTTGTCGAGGTTGGCGCTACCGATGGCACTGACCTCATCGTCCACCAGCACCACCTTCTGGTGCAGGAAGCCCGGTTGATAGCGGAACATGCGCACCCCGGCGCGCACCGCTTCGAAGGCGAACAGGCTGGAGGCGGCGTAGACGATGCGGTGGTCGGGGCGTGAGGGAATCAGGATGCGCACATCGACGCCCCTCAGTACCGCCAGGCGCAGGGCGGCGAAGATGGCTTCGTCGGGAATGAAGTAGGGGCTGGTGATCCATACCCGGCTGCTTGCCGAGTGAATCGCCTCTAGGAAGAACAGCGCGCAGGTTTCCTGGGGGTCGGCCGGGCCGCTGGCCAGTGCCTGGCACAGCACGCCATCCTCGGGGTAGGCATCAGGCAGGATCAGCGGCGGGAGCTGGCGCGTGGCCCAGTACCAGTCCTCGGCGAAGGACTCCTGCAGGCAGGCCAGCACCGGGCCGCTGATCTGCACGTGGGTATCGCGCCAGGGCGAAAGTTTGGGGTGCGCTCCGAGGTATTCGTCGCCCACGTTGTGGCCGCCGAGAAAACCTTGCAGGCCATCGACCACCACGATCTTGCGATGGTTGCGAAAGTTGACCTGGAAACGGTTGAACCAGCCGCGCCGTGTGGCGAACGCTTCGATCTGCACGCCACCGTCACGCAGCACCTGGCTATAGCTGCCCGGCAGCGCGTGGCTGCCGACGCGGTCGTAGAGCACGAACACCCGTACACCTTCGGCGGCCTTGCGCAGCAATAGCTGCTGCAGCTCCTTGCCCAGGGCATCGTCGTGGATGATGAAGAACTGCACCAGCACGGTGTCCCGCGCCATGCGGATGGCGGAAAAGATCGCCTCGAACGTGGCCGCGCCATCAATCAGCAGTTTCACTTCGTTGTTGGCCAGGCATGGCATGCGCCCGAGCCTGGGCATGGCGCGCAGGGCGGCATAGCCGCCCGACTCCCGGGCGGTCAGTGCTTCCTCCACCCATGGGCGCCAGTTCAGGTTGGCCATGGCCACATGCATTTCCTGGTTGGCCTGTCGCCGCGCCTGGATATACGCATAGAAGGAGCGGGCGCCGAATACCAGGTAGGGGATGAGGGTGAGGTAGGGGATGAACAGCAGCGACATGGCCCAGGCAATCGCACCTTGGGCGGTGCGTACGGTGAACACCGCATGGAGCGCGGCGGCCAGGCCGAGCAGGTGAATCAGACCGAGCACGTAACCGAAAAAGTAGGGGCTGTGGTAATCCATACGCATCCTGCTTGCCGAGAGCACTGCTGCTAACAGACCACGTTCGAGGGGGCCACTGCAACCCGCAGGCGAATTCGGCGTCTAAAGGCTCAGTCCGGCCAGAGCCGGTATTTCGAGGAGCTTTCATCCATGAAGATTCGTCTGCCACTGCTCGCCCTGGTACTGGGGTTGGGCAGCCCGCTGGTTCACGCGCAGATGTTGCAACCCGGCTTGTGGGAGTTGACCACCAGCAACATGCAGGTCGATGGCAAGCCGTTGCCAGACATGGAGTTCATGCTCGGCCAGTTGAAGAACCTGCCGCCCGAGCAACGGGCGATGATGGAAGGTGCCCTGGCCAAGCAGGGCATCACCGTGGGCGGCAAGGGTGTGCGTTCGTGCCTGACACCCGAGCAGGTCAAGACCAACGACATTCCGCTGCAGGACCCGCAATCGGGCTGTACGCAGAAGATCACCGAGCGCAATGGCAATGTCTGGAAGTTCCAGTTCAGCTGCCCGAAAGCCCAGGGCAACGGCCAAGCCACCTTCCTCAGCGACCGTGAGTTTGTTACCAAGGTCAACGGCACATTCAATGCGTCCAGCGTTCAGCAACAGGGCAGCATGGATACCCGGGCGGTCTGGCTGGGTAACGACTGTGGAACAGTGAAGCCACGCAGTTGAAGTAGCGCTTACCACCGATGTTGAGTAACCGCGACCGCGTCGTGGGCATGCAGGCTCTCTGCGTGTTCCACGCGCACGCTGAACCCCGCCACCTCCTCTATCTGCGCCAATGCCAGGTGCAGGCGCCGGGCAGCATCTTCGCAGAACATCAGGTTCTGACCATTGGCCAGGGCAAATGCCTGTTCGTCTGCGCGCTTCACGGCGGTCTGCACTGCAGTGCCCAGCGCAGCTTCCGCCGCGTCGATCAGCCCTGTCAGGTTCAGCGCTTCCCCTGCAAGGCGTACCTGAAGCCTGGCCAGGCTCCGTTGGCTATGGGGCGTCGCGACGATCCCGTCACTGCTGCCCAGCCATTGGCGAATGCCGCGCCTATCCAATGGCCGATGGGCAAAGTCCCTGTCGAACTGCGCCTGGATCAGCTGCCTTGCAAGTGCTGCCGAGCATGGGCACGTCGACGAGTAGGGCACATTCACTGATAGTTCCACGTGGAACATTTCATATTCCAGCTTGGCATCCACGGTCACCGGGTAGCGCTTCCAGCCAGCCAACGGGCTGATCAATGCCGGCCGCTTGAGCAAATGATCAAACGTCAGCCGTAGATAAGCGTTGTTGGACAGGCCGGTGTGGCTTAGCAGAAAGGCCCGCAGTATCTGGCGTAGTAGTGGAGTTGACAGGGCTTGCTGCTCCAGCGCTTCCAATGCCAGGTACAGTCGGGACATGTGGATGCCGCGTGAGGCACCATCGTCGAGGCTCACTCCGGCATCGGCGAAAGCGGTGACGGTGCGCCCGTCGAGTTGCAGCGCGACGGCGATGCCACTCATGCCCACCCAGTCCAGCGGCAGTGCCTGTTGGTTGCTCTGGGCGGCGACATCGGGAAGGGAGAGGCTGGTCATGGAAGAAATCCTGAACGGTTGATAGTCACCGGCAACCGCCGATGAGGCTGCAATGCAGGTTGAAGCGTTGGCCGCTGGAGCTGGAAACACGATTCTGCGTGGTCCACCCAATACGCCGGCTGTAACCCACCCAAGCCTCGCCGTCGCTGGCCAGGCCGGTGAAAAACGTCAATGCGCCATGGCGGCTGTTGGTCTGTGCCCACAGCCGCTTGCTCGCAACTTCATACCCACGCAGGTAAAAGGTGCTGCCTTCGGTTCGCACGCTGTAGTAGTTGCCCTTGCTGTCCTGGCAGGCCAGCAGGGTTGCGCTGCGGGTGCACCGTGCAAGGTCGGTGGTGGGCATGGCAAAGAGCTGCTCTGGATGGACGAGCAGCAGCAGGGCGATGACGCCAGGTAGTTTCATGACGCTCTCCAGACAACCGTTCGGCGATACGGCTTGGCGAAATTGTATTGTTATAATATAACATTATGCAATGCATCGTTTCGAATGCGCCTGCCCGATGAGGTTCGTCATGCCCAACCGTCTTCCTGTCACCGTGCTGTCCGGCTTCCTGGGTGCCGGCAAGAGCACGTTGCTCAACCATGTCCTGCGCAACCGTGACAACTTGCGCGTGGCCGTGATCGTCAACGACATGAGTGAAATCAACATCGATGCCAGTGAGGTGCAACGCAATGTCAGCCTCAACCGCGCTGAGGAAAAGCTGGTTGAGATGAGCAACGGCTGCATCTGCTGCACACTGCGTGAAGACCTGCTGGAGGAGGTGGCCCGGTTGGCGGGCGAGGGTCGCTTCGACTACCTGCTGATCGAGTCCACGGGTATTTCCGAGCCGCTGCCGGTCGCCGAGACGTTCACCTTTCGCGATGAGCAGGGCCGCAGTCTCTCCGACATGGCGCGCCTCGACACCATGGTCACTGTTGTCGATGGGCTGAACTTCCTTAGCGATTATCAGGCAGCCGACAGCTTGGCCAGTCGGGGCGAGACCTTGGGCGAAGGTGACGAACGCTCGATCAGTGACTTGCTGATCGAGCAGGTCGAATTCGCTGACGTGTTGCTGCTGAGCAAGATCGACCTGATCAGCCAGCATGAGCGCGAAGAATTGACCGCCATCCTGCGCAGCCTCAATGCGCGGGCGCAGATCGTGCCAATGGTGATGGGCCAGGTGCCGCTGGCGCGCATCCTCGATACCGGCCTGTTCGATTTCGACCAGGCCGCGCAGGCGCCGGGCTGGCTGCAGGAGCTGCGCGGCGAACATGTGCCGGAAACCGAGGAGTATGGTATCGCCGCGACCACCTGGCAGGCGCGCCGGCCATTCCATCCGCAGCGTTTCTTCGACTTTATCCACAAGCCCTGGAGCAACGGCCGCTTGCTGCGCTCCAAAGGGTTCTTCTGGCTGGCCAGCAAGTTCCAGGAGGCCGGTAGCTGGTCGCAGGCTGGCGGCATGATGCGCCATGGCCTGGCAGGTCGCTGGTGGCGTTTCGTGCCGCGCGAGCAATGGCCGCAGGATGAAGAGAATACTGCGGCGATCCTCAAGCAGTGGTCCGCGCAAGCGGGTGACTGCCGCCAGGAACTGGTGTTCATCGGGCAGAACATCGACTTTGCTCGGTTATCCACAGAGCTGGAAGCCTGCCTGCTCGATGACGAGGAGATGGAGTTGGGACCGATGGGCTGGCTGCGCCTGCCGGACCCGTTTGGTGAGTGGCATGAGGACGCCGCGGCATGACTGTGGATATCCGCCAGGTTTTCGCTGAGTCACCCCAGGTGATGACGGAGATTCTCCAGGATGGGGTCAACCTCGCGGTCTGGCAGCGCCGCCTGCCGGCCCAGGTCGAAGACTTCGCCAACCTGGTGCTGAGCCTGGGCCAGCCATTGGCCGATGAGCGCGTGATCGAGGTGGATGAACGCCTGCCGCCAGCGTTGCCCGGGCTGCTCAGAGAAACCGTCGATCTGCATGGCTACGATGGTTTCGTCGCCGATGTGGCCTGGCTGGTGGCGGCCTATACCTGCCTGCTGGGCGCTCGACGCCTGGGGGTGCGGCTGCGGGTGCTTGAGGGGGCGATGTGCCCGCGCATGCATGTGGACCATGTGCCATTGCGCCTGCTCAGTACCTACGCTGGCGCAGGTAGCGAATGGCTGCCAGAGGGTGCCATCGACCGTGCCCGGTTGCAGCTGGCGCCACCGCCTGTGGATAACGTGCGGCGATTGGTGGCGGGAGAGGTAGCCCTGCTCAAGGGCGAAAAGTGGCTTGGTAACGAGGGCGCGGGCTTGATCCACCGGTCCCCGCAGACCCCCGCCGGGGAACGTCGCTTGCTGTTGAGCCTGGACTGGTTGGCATGAATTGCCGGACGCCCCGGTATAGACTGCCATCAAGCCCTTGCGATACCGAGCCATGTTGCAGAACATCCCCACCCATGTGATCGCCGGCCCGCTAGGTGCCGGCAAGACCAGCCTGATCCGTCACTTGCTGGACCAACGACCGATTGGTGAGCGTTGGGCCGTGCTGGTCAACGAATTTGGCCAGATCGGCCTGGATGCCGCCTTGCTCAGCCGTGATGAGGCGGGCATCGCCATCGGAGAGGTGGCGGGAGGCTGCCTGTGCTGCGTCAATGGCGCACCGTTCCAGGTGGGGCTCGGCCGCCTGCTGCGCAAGGCGCGCCCGGATCGCCTGTTCATCGAGCCGTCCGGCCTCGGTCACCCCCTCGAATTGCTGGAGCAGCTGGGGCGGGCGCCTTGGACCGGTGTACTGTCGGTCCAGCCACTGTTGATGGTGCTGGATGCCGCCGCCCTTTCCCGGGGCGCTGACTTGCCCGAGGCACAGAGCATGGCATTGGCGAAGGCGGGGTTGCTGCTGTTCAACAAGGCGAGTGCCGTGGATGCTGCCACCCGCCTGTTGATAACTGCATCATTGCCTGAAGTCCCGGCGTTGTGGACGGATCATGGCGCGCTAGCGCTCGCCGGTTTGCCTGTATCGTCCGCGGCGCCAGCGGGTTCACTCGACCTTTCCAGCCTGTCTGTGGATAACAGCCCCGTCCCACGGCCCTCCTTGTGGGTGGATCCGCGGCAACCGATCTGTCAGTCCCGGTTGGCGGAGGAGGGCTGGAGCGTAGGTTGGCGCTGGCATCCGGGGCAGGTCGTGGATGAAATGGCGCTATGTGGCGTTCTTGAGCAATGGCCATGGCGCCGGGCGAAGGGGGTTATCCACAGCGCGGCGGGGTGGCAGTCGTTCAATGGCCTGGAACGTGGGGCGCTGGAATGGCGCCCCAGCGAATGGCGCAGGGACTCGCGCATCGAGCTGATATTCGATCAGCCACAACCCTTGCAGATGCTCCAGGCGGCCATCGGCAAGTGTTACCTGGCGGAGTGATCAATTGCGCCAGCGGTTATGTTCCTGGCGCCACTGCTGCATTTCGATGACGTTGTCGGTACGTGGTGGGGTATTTATCTCGAACGGGTAGGGGGCGAGTTCGATCTGCATGGTGTGGGCACCGAACTGGGTGACGGTGCCGGGGTGGCGTTGTTCGCCGGTAACGGTGAACTCGAAGTTGTAGATGCGCGCCAGGCGCTTTCGGCCATTGGCGTCGCGCACGAAGGCGATGCGCTTGAGTGCCACGGCGTCGTCGAGCAGTTCCAGGTCGAGCTTGGCGCAATGCTGCTTGACCCGCGCCAGGGCCTTCTCGCGCAGCCCGTGGTTGTGCCACAGCCAGGCGCCTGCGGTCGCCACCAGCATCAGGACGAAAAGGTTTTCCAGGGTCAGCATTTGCGTAAGCTCCAGACAGGTCGATCCAGCTTAACTGCGTCTCTGGCCTGTCGTACAGATGGCAATCGGGTTCATACTGCGGGCCGCACATTTCTTCACACAGTTTCGGAATCGTCCTGCATGAAACGTACACCGCACCTGCTCGCCATTCAGTCCCACGTGGTCTTTGGACACGCCGGCAACAGCGCCGCGGTGTTTCCCATGCAGCGGGTCGGGGTCAACGTCTGGCCACTCAACACGGTGCAGTTCTCCAACCACACTCAGTATGGCCAGTGGGCGGGGGAAGTGCTTGCGCCAGCGCAAATTCCTGCGTTGGTGGAAGGCATTTCCAATATCGGCGAATTGGGCCACTGCGATGCGGTGCTGTCGGGTTACCTGGGCAGTGCCGAGCAGGGGCGGGCGATCCTGGCTGGCGTCGAGCGGATCAAGGCGGTCAATCCCAGGGCCTTGTACCTGTGCGATCCGGTCATGGGCCATGCCGAGAAAGGTTGCATCGTGCCGGCCGAGGTCAGTGAGTTCCTGCTCGAGCAGGCCGTGGCCAAGGCCGATATCCTGTGCCCCAACCAGCTCGAGCTGGACAGTTTCTGTGGCCGTCGCGCGCAGTCGCTGGAGGATTGCGTGGGCATGGCGCGCGGGTTGCTGGAGCGTGGGCCGCAGGTTGTGCTGGTCAAGCACCTGAATTATCCACAGCGCGCGGACGATGCCTTCGAGATGCTCCTGGTGACCCGTGAAGCCAGCTGGCACCTGCGTCGGCCGTTGCTGGCGTTCCCGCGTCAGCCGGTAGGGGTGGGCGACCTGACGTCAGGTTTGTTCCTGGCCCGGGTGCTGCTTGGCGACAACTGGCTGCACGCCTTCGAGTTCACCGCCGCCGCCGTGCATGAGGTGCTGCTGGAAACCCAGGCCTGCGCCAGCTACGAACTGCAACTGGTGCGGGCCCAGGATCGCATCGCCCATCCACGGGTGCGCTTCGAGGCGCAGCGCTTGATGTACTAGATCGCGTCGGTCTTGAGGTTCTGGTAGCGCTGCTCCAGCTCCTGGCGGATCTGGCGGCGCTGCTGGCCTTGCAGGAAGCGGCGCTTCTCCTCGCTGCTCTGCGGCTGGCGCGGTGGCACCTTCACCGGACGACGGTCGTCGTCCACCGCGACCATGGTGAAGAAGCAACTGTTGGAGTGGCGCACCGAGCGCTCGCGGATATTCTCGGTGACAACCTTGATGCCCACCTCCATCGAGGTGTTGCCGGTGTAGTTGACCGAGGCCAGGAAGGTCACCAGCTCGCCGACGTGCACCGGCTCGCGGAAGATCACCTGGTCCACCGACAGGGTCACCACATAGGTGCCGGCATAGCGGCTGGCGCAGGCATAGGCGACTTCGTCGAGGTACTTGAGCAGGGTGCCGCCGTGTACGTTGCCAGAGAAATTGGCCATGTCCGGTGTCATCAGGACGGTCATGGTCAGCTGGGCGTTTCCAGGTTCCATAGAGAGCTCACGGTGAATTTGCACGGTATCGGGGCGGGTATCTGCAGACACTTCTGTTTCCCCTCTTTGAGGTTTCCCATCCTGGTACGGGACGTCGGCTGACGCTCCATCGTCACGCCAATATTGCCATCGGCGGTGTCGAATCTGCCGATCTGTTTCTGCATATTGCATTGGCAATTTGCGGCAAGGCGCGATGTTAACCTGACGACGCCCATGCAACGTGGGCTTTTGCGTCAATCACAACAGTATGTGCCCGCTCCGCGCCCAGGGTCTTACCGGTAGAGGAGCGGTTAGCCCCAGCATCGAAAACAAGGAGTAACACGCCATGCATGCCATCAGCTTCATCCAGGATCTGGCGGTGATCATGCTGGTTGCCGGGGTGGTCACCATTCTCTTTCATCGCTTCAAGCAGCCTGTGGTGCTGGGCTACATCGTCGCCGGCTTCATCATCGGTCCACACACGCCGCCGTTCGGGCTGATCCACGACGAAGACACGATCAAGACCCTGGCCGAACTGGGGGTGATCTTCCTGATGTTCTGCCTGGGCCTGGAGTTCAGCCTGCGCAAGCTGTTCAAGGTCGGCGCCACGGCGTTCATCGCCGCCTTCCTGGAAATCGTCCTGATGATCTGGATCGGTTTCGAGATAGGTCGCTGGTTTGGCTGGAACACCATGGATTCGCTGTTCCTCGGGGCGATCCTGGCGATTTCCTCGACCACCATCATCGTCAAGGCGCTCAACGACCTGAAAATGAAGAACGAGCGCTTTGCCCAACTGATCTTCGGCGTGCTGATCGTCGAGGACATTCTCGGCATCGGTATCATCGCGCTGCTGTCGGGCATAGCCGTCAGTGGCACGGTGAGCTCTGGCGAGGTGTTCTCGACCGTGGGCAAGTTGTCGCTGTTCATGATCGTCGCGCTGGTCATCGGCATCCTGCTGGTGCCGCGGTTGTTGGCCTACGTGGCGAAGTTCGAAAGCAACGAGATGCTGCTGATTACCGTGCTGGGCCTGTGTTTCGGCTTCTGCCTGCTGGTGGTCAAGCTCGAGTACAGCATGGTGCTGGGTGCCTTCCTGATCGGCGCGATCATGGCCGAGTCCCGTGAGCTGCTGAAGATCGAGCGCCTGATCGAGCCGGTGCGCGACTTGTTCAGTGCCATCTTCTTCGTGGCCATCGGCCTGATGATCGACCCATCGATCCTGCTCGAGTACGCCTGGCCGATCGTGGTCATCACCCTGGCGGTGGTGCTGGGCAAGATGCTCTCCTGCGGCATGGGGGCCTTCATTGCCGGCAATGATGGGCGCACTTCACTGCGTGTGGGGATGGGGCTTTCGCAGATCGGTGAATTCTCCTTCATCATCGCCGCCCTGGGCATGACCCTGCAGGTCACCAGCGACTTCCTCTACCCGGTCGCGGTGGCCGTCTCGGCCATCACCACCTTGCTCACACCCTACCTGATTCGCGCTGCCGACCCGTTGTCGATCAAGCTGGGCAAGGTAATACCAAGCCGTCTGGCACGGGTGCTTTCACTGTACGGCGAGTGGTTGCGCAGTATCCAGCCCCAAGGCGAGGGGGCCATGCTGGCGGCGATGATCCGGCGCATCTTGTTGCAGGTGGGGGTTAACCTGGCGCTGGTGATCGCGATCTTCTTCAGTGGCGGCTACTTTGCCGGGCGTATCGGCGCCTGGTTGAGCGAATGGGTCTCGGATGCCGGTCAGCAGAAGGCACTGATCTGGGGCGCGGCGTTGCTGCTGTCGCTGCCGTTCCTGATCGCCGCCTATCGCAAGCTCAAGGCGCTGTCGATGCTGCTGGCGGAGATGGGGGTCAAACCCGAGATGGCGGGGCGGCATACCCAGCGTGTACGGCGGGTAATTGCCGAGGTGATACCGTTGTTGTCACTGCTGGTGATCTTCCTGCTGCTGTCAGCCTTGTCGGCGAGCATTCTGCCGACCAGCGAACTGCTGCTGATCATCGCGGTAGTGGCGGCGGTGGTGGTGGCGCTGCTGTGGCGCTGGCTGATCCGTGTGCATACGCGAATGCAGGTGGCGTTGCTGGAGACGTTGGAGAACAGCCGCGATCATTCGCACTGAGGGAGCCGGTTAACGCTTTCTGCGCAAGATTTCACCGTCGTCCGAGGGGATGGAGCGGTAGCAGTGTCGCCAGGCGCAGAGAGCCTGGCGATTCTACGAGTGATTGGTAGCTATAAGCCATCACTTTGTGCGGGTATTTCTCATTCAGCTTTCCAGCCAGACATCCCGCGCCCAGTGCCAGACCGATTCCCAGCTTTCCTCGGTGACGATTTCCTCTTCACCGGACCACAGCACCACGGTGCCGTCCTCTTCAACGCAGTAGAAATCGTCTCCGTCCTGGCAGATCGGGATGAGGTCGCGGGGCACGCCGGCGTCCCAGGCATTGGCCGCCACCTCCGGCAGGTAGGTGTGGGATTGCGGGTCGGTCACGGTCACCGGCTCGAGGCTGCCGTACACCACGTCACTGACGGTCAGCAGGTATTCCTTGAACACGAAGGGGATATTGATGAACAGCTCTTCCTCGATTTCGACCAGCTGATCCTCGTCCGGCAGTTCCAGCGGCACCGGTACCGGCTCGTTGGCTTCACGGAGTTGTTCGATCACTTCTTCCACGGTTCACATCCTCTGACCTTATGACAACGCTGCGCGTTATACCCTAGTAGGCCGCTCTGGCAAAAGCAAAAACCCCGGGACAGGCCCGGGGTTTTTTCTGCAACGTGCGACGGTTAACCGTTTTGGCGGATACCGGCCAGCAGCCAAGGCTGGTTTTCGCCCTGGGCGCGAACCATGTGCCAGCTTTCGCTGAACGCTTCGCCCTGGTCGAAGCGCGAAGTCTTCGACACGCCACGGAAGGTAAGGGTGGCGTCGGTCTGGTCGGCGCGGTCGTCTACGCCGTCCAGTTGCACATCGAGGTCGTCGATGTAGGTGGACTGGAAGCCTTCACCTTGTTCCGCGCGCTCACGCTTGAGGAACTCGAGCATCTGCGGGGTGACGAACTCGGCGATCTTGTCCATCTCGTTGGCGTCCCAGTGCTGCTGCAGCGACTGGAAGTGCGAACGGGCGGCGGCCAGGAAGCTGGCTTCGTTGAACCAGGCCGGGGCGTTGATTGCAGGCGCGGCAACCGGTGCGGCGGCACCGCCGAAGATCGACTGCGGGGCGGCCTGCGGCTGGGCTTCACGCTGGTACGGGGCATGGCCGGCGGCAGCGTGTTGCGGCTGCTGCTGGCGGCGTCGCGCGGCGATGAAGCGGAAGACCAGGAAGGCGATCAGGCCCATGATCAGGAAGTCGAGGATCTGCATGCCATCGAAGCCGTCGCCCATGAACATGGAGGCCAGCAGGCCACCGGCGGCGAGGCCGGCCAGTGGACCGAGCCAGCGCGAGGCGCCGCTGGCGGCAGCGGGTGCGCGGCCTGGCGCGGTTGGGGCGGCGGCAGGGGTGGTCGGGGTTGCCTGGCGGGTCTGGTGGATAGGCGCGGAGCCCGAGCTCTTGCCGCCACCGAAGCGCTTGGCGTTGGCGTCGAGGCTCAGCGTCAGGCCGACGCAGAGCGCCAGAGCGATGCTAAGAAAACGTTGCATAAGTTGGGGATTCCCGTTTGTGTGGATTGCACGCGCGTCATGGTGCACATGAACCGGCAGACATAGCCAGCGACAACATGTTTCGAGCTTTTGCCTGATAGTCGGGAATGCGGACGGGCGTTGTCTGAAAGGTCATCGCGGGGCACGCCCCGCGATTGGGCTCAGATGGCTTCCAGCTTGGCGTATCCAAGCATCAGCCATTTGCTGCCTTCGGAGAAGTTCACCTGCACCCGCGCCTGGGCACCGGAGCCCTCGAAGTTGAGGATCACGCCTTCGCCGAACACCGCATGCTGCACCCGCTGGCCAAGGCTGAAGGCGGTCTGCGGGATGCTGGCGTTGGCGAACAGGCTGCTCGCGGGCGTCTTGGCGCCGCCGAACGGGCGGCTGACGGTATTCGACAGGCGCACTTCCTGCACCAGCCCGGCCGGAATCTCCCGGACGAAACGCGACACCTTGTTGTAGGTTTCGCTGCCGTACAGGCGACGGGTTTCGGCGTAGGTCATGAACAGCTGGCGCATGGCCCGGGTGATGCCCACATAGGCCAGGCGCCGTTCTTCTTCGAGGCGGCCGGGTTCTTCGAGGCTCATCTTGTGCGGGAACAGGCCTTCCTCCATGCCCACCAGGAACACGTAGGGGAACTCCAGGCCTTTGGCGCTGTGCAGGGTCATCAGCTGGATGCTGTCCTCGTGCTCGTCGGCCTGGGTGTCCCCGGCCTCCAGCGAGGCATGACCGAGGAACGCCGACAGTGGCGACAGGTCGGCGTCGTCGTCGCTGGTCTCGAAGTTGCGCGCCGCGCTGACCAGTTCCTCAAGGTTTTCCACCCGGGCCTGGCCTTTCTCGCCCTTTTCTTCCTGGTGGTAGATGATCAGGCCGGACTGTTCGATGACGGTCTGGGTCATCAGGTGCAGTGGCATGTCCAGCACCTTGGCGGCGAGGTTCTCGAGCAGCTCGATGAAGGCACCCAGCGCACTGGCGGCGCGGCCCTTGAGGGCCTTGGCAGCCAGCAGCTGGCACATGGCGTCCCACATCGACAGCTGGCTGTGGCGGGCGTGTTCGCGGATGGCCTCGACGGTCTTCTCGCCGATGCCGCGTGGCGGCACGTTGATCACCCGCTCCAGCGCCGCGTCGTTGCCGCGGCCCTCGAGCAGACGCAGGTAGGCCATGGCGTTCTTGATCTCGGCGCGCTCGAAGAAGCGCTGGCCGCCATAGATGCGGTAGGGGATGCGTTCGCGCAGCAGGGCCTCTTCCAGCACCCGCGACTGGGCGTTGGAACGGTAGAGGATGGCGATCTCGTCGCGAGCGTTGCCCTGCTTGATGAGACTTTCGATGGTCTCTACCACGTAGCGCGCTTCGTCGTGCTCGTTGTACGCAGCGTAGAGCGTTAGGGGTTCGCCCTCGCCCATGTCGGTCCACAGTTCCTTGCCCAGGCGTCCGCTATTGTTGGCGATCAGGGCGTTGGCCGCCTTGAGGATGCCGCCGGTGGAACGGTAGTTCTGCTCCAGGCGGATCAACTCGGCGTCGGGGAAGTCGGCGGTGTATTGGTGGATGTTCTCGATCTTGGCGCCACGCCAGCCGTAGATCGACTGATCGTCGTCACCCACCGCCATCAGGCTGTCGCCACCGGAGGCCAGCAGGCGCAGCCAGGCGTACTGCACGGCGTTGGTGTCCTGGAACTCGTCCACCAGCAGGTGGCGGAAGCGGCGCTGGTAATGCTTGAGCAGGTCCGGTTGGTCGCGCCACAGGTCGAGGGCGCGCAGCAGCAGTTCGGAGAAATCGATGACCCCGGCGCGGTCGCAAGCCTGTTCATAGGCGACATAGATGTCGCGCATGGTGGCCAGGAACAGGTCGCCGCTGGCCTGGATATGCCGCGGGCGCAGGCCCTCGTCCTTCTGGCCGTTGATGAACCACTGCACCTGGCGCGCGGGCCATTTCTGCTCGTCCAGGCCCATTTCGCGGATCACCCGCTTGACCAGGCGCTGCTGGTCGTCGCTGTCGAGGATCTGGAAGTTCTGCGCCAGCCCTGCCTCCTGCCAGTGCGCCCGCAACAGCCGGTGGGCCAGGCCGTGGAACGTGCCGACCCACATGCCGGCCGGATTGATGCCCAGCAGTTGCTCGATACGCTGGCGCATTTCCGCCGCGGCCTTGTTGGTGAACGTCACCGACAGGATCGAGTGCGGCGAAGCCTGTTCGACCTGGATCAGCCAGGCGATACGGTGCACCAGCACGCGGGTCTTGCCCGAGCCGGCGCCGGCCAGCACCAGTTGGCGCCCGACGGAGGCCGCCACGGCCTGGCGCTGGGCGTCGTTGAGGGAGTTCAGCAGGAGGGAGAGGTCGTCATTATGCATGCGGGCATTCTATGGCCGCGCGCAGGCAGGGGCAAACGCCCGCGCTGCAAATCACCGCACAGGCCATCTACCGTTCATCGGCGCTGCTGGCAGCGCCCCGTGGTTGAGCGGTCAGACCTGGACGGACAAGACATTTTCCAAATCATGACGTAGAGCAGTTTGGTCTGACGCGACGCTTGTGTATTCTCCCTGCACATTTGTGGTCAGCCATAACAAGAACTCAAAAGAATCCAGCCATATGACCCAGGATTGCATGGCGATCGGAGCATCGCCGGAGACGACACGGAGCGTTCGCAGGCAATTCGCCACCCAACTGTCGATCGAGCGTACTCGCCTGCTTTACCAGGGCTCTCTGCTGCCCACGTTGTTCATGCTGCTCAACGGCCTGCTCAGCGCCTGGCTGCTGTGGGGCCCTGGGCGCTATCTGCTGGTTGGCGTGTGGATGGCCTGGCTGCTGGCACTGGTGGTGCTGAGGGTGATCCAGGTGGCGGCCTTCGAATCGGCGACACCGGTTCGTCAGGCCAAACCAGTCTGGCGGCGGATGTTCCTGCTCGGTTCTGCGTTCAGCGGCCTGACCTTGGCCAGTGCGGTGATAGCCCTGGCGCCGGCGGACAACTTCGTGCAGCAGGCCTGGGTGTTCGGCTTGCTCGGGGCGGCGGCGTTGTCGGCCAGTGTCGCCTACGCGGTCAGCCTGCCGGCGTTCCTCAGCTTCGCGGTGCCGTGCCTGCTGCCGCCCATCGCGTTTCTCTTCGTCTATGACGCCGGGCACCAGCGTGGCTGGGGGTGGCCTGGGGCTGATCCTGCTGGTGGCGCTGATGGTGGTGGCCTGGCAGGTCAATCGCCTGATTGAGCGTGGCTTGCTGCGTCGCTTCCAGAATCAGGCCCTGATCGAACATCTGCAGTGCGCCCAGCGCCACAGCGAGGGGCTGAACCGCAAGCTCAGCGCCGAAATCGCCCAGCGCCGCCAGGCCGAGGACGACCTGCGCCAGGCCCATGCCGGCCTTGAACAGCGCGTGGCCGAGCGCAGCCATGAACTGGACCTGGCCAACCAGGCCCTGAGCAAGAGCGAGCAGCGCCTGGCCCTGGCCCTGCAGGCCAGCGAGCTGGGGCTGTGGGATTGGAACCTGGAGACTGACGAGGTCCATCACACGCAACTGCATGCCCTGTTCGGCCTCGACGCCGAGCAGGTCCGTTCGGTGCGCGCCGACCTCAAGCCGCGGCTGCACCCCGATGACCTGCCGCTGCTGCGGCGCACGCTGGTCGAACACCTCAAGGGGCGCACCGAGGACTACCGGGTCGAGTACCGGGTGCGCCATGCCCAGGGCCACTGGTGCTGGATCGAGGACCGTGGGCGGGCGGTGGAATCCGATGCCCAGGGCAAGGTCCTGCGCATGCTGGGCACCCGTCGTGATATCACCGTACAGAAGGAGCAGGAGGAGCAGCAACGTCTGGCCGCGACGGTGTTCGAGGCAGCCAGCGAGGGCATCGCCATTCTCGATGCCGACTTCCAGCTGCTGGCGGTCAACCAGGCCTTCTGCGATGTCACCGGCTACGGCCGCGCCGAGCTGATAGGCCGCAACGCCCTGGAGCTGCCCTGCAGCCGTGACGCCCGGCGCCACAGCCAGGCCATTGATCAGGCGCTGGACCAGCAGGGCCGTTGGCAGGGCGAGTTGGTCGAGGCGCGCAAGAGCGGCGAACTCTACCCCCAATGGTTGCAGCTCAACAGCGTGAGCGATGTGCGGGGGCGCATCGTCAATATCGTCGGCTTCTTCACCGACCTGTCGGCGCGCCGTGAATCGGAGGAGCGCCTGCGCTATCTGGCGCACTACGACGACCTCACCGGCCTGGCCAACCGTGCGTTGTTCCGCCTGCGCCTGCACGAGGCGGCGCAGCGCATGCGCCTGAATGGCCGCAGCCTGGCGCTGCTGCACGTCGACCTGGACCGCTTCAAGCTGCTCAACGAGAGCCTGGGCCATGAACTGGCCGACCAGTTGCTCAAGAAGATGGCCCAGCGCCTGGCCAACGCGGTGCCCGAGGCCGACACCGTGGCGCGCCTGTCTGGCGACGAGTTCGCGGTGCTGTTCGACGGCTATACCAACTTATCCAGCCTGGTGCGTGTCACCACCCGGCTGCTGGACAAACTGCGCGTGCCCCAGCGTGTGGGCGGGCACGAGGTGGTGATCAGCGCCTCGGTGGGCATCAGCTTGCTGTCCGACGCCAGCCTGGATCTCAATGCCCTGGTCAGCCAAGCCGACATGGCCAAGCAGCATGCCAAGCATCTGGGCGGCGACAGCTTCCAGTTCTATACCGAGAGCCTGCGTGCCAGCACCTTGGAGCGCCTGCAACTGGAGAACCAGTTGCGCAAGGCCATCGACGAAGGCCAACTGCTGGTCTACTACCAGCCCAAGCTGTGCCTGCGCACCGGCCAGCTGCACGCCGCGGAGGCCCTGGTACGCTGGCAGCACCCGCAATGGGGCATGGTGCCACCCAGCGAGTTCATCGGTCTGGCGGAGGAAACCGGGTTGATCGCGCCCATGGGCGAGTTCGTGCTGCGCCAGGCCTGCTGGCAAGCCTGCGAGTGGCTGCGCCAGGGCCTGGAAGTGCGTGTTTCGGTCAACCTGTCGGTGTACCAGTTGCGCCAGGGCAAGCTGGTCAGCCTGGTGCGTCAGGTACTGCAGGAATCCGGCCTGGCGCCGCACCTACTGGAGCTGGAACTGACCGAAAGCCAGTTGCTGGACAGTGTCGAGCACATCATCGCCACCTTCGAGCAGCTACATGCGCTGGGGGTGAAGCTGGCCATCGACGATTTTGGTACCGGTTATTCGTCACTGAGCTACCTCAAGCGTTTCCCGGTCGACTACGTGAAGATCGACCAGGCGTTTATCCGCGGCCTGCTCGAAGGCACGCAGGACGCGGCCATCACCCGGGCGATCATTGCCATGGCCCAGAGCCTGCAATTGAAGGTGGTGGCCGAAGGGGTGGAAACCCGTGAGCAGCTGCAGTTCCTGCGCGAGCACGGCTGTGACGAGGTGCAGGGCTACCTGATCAGCCGGCCGGTCGATGCCGCGTCGTTCAAGGCGCTGCTGGGGCGTTCGACCGCCGACCTGGGCTAGGCGTGCCAGGCCTGGCCCAGGCGCGCCAGCAGGCTGTTGGCCTGTTCCGGGCCATTGCTGCCGGCGGGGTAAGGGCGCGGCGCCTGGAAATGCTCCTCCCAGCCCTGCAGGATCGGGTCGATCCAGGCCCAGGCGGCTTCGACCTCGTCGCGGCGCATGAACAGCGTCGAATCGCCTTCGAGTACATCCAGCAACAGCCGTTCGTAGGCCTCCCAGCGGCGGGTCTGGGCGAAGGCCTGGGCCAGGTTGAGGTCCAGCTCGACCGGCGCCAGGCGCATGCCCTTGCCTGGGCTCTTGGTCATCATGCGCAGGCTGATGTGCTCGTCCGGTTGTAGCTGGATCAGCAGCTGGTTGACCTGGCCGCCGCTGAACAGCTCATGCGGCACGGGTTTGAACTGGATGACGATCTGCGAGGAGCGCCGCGCCATGCGCTTGCCGGTACGCAGGTAGAACGGCACGCCGGCCCAGCGCCAGTTGTCGATGTGCGCCTGGACCGCGACGAAGGTTTCGGTGTCGCTGTCGTTGTCCACGTCCTTCTCGAAATAGTAGGCCGGCACTTCCTGGCCGCCGATCTTGCCGGCGCCGTACTGACCGCGCACGGTCTTGTCCTGTACGTCCTGGCCGGTGATGGGCTTGAGGGCGCGGAGGATCTTCACCTTCTCGTCGCGTACCGCCTCGGCCTCGAACTCCGAGGGGGGCTCCATGGCCACCAGGCAGAGCAGTTGCAGCAGGTGGTTCTGCAGCATGTCGCGGGTGGCGCCGGCACGGTCGTAGTAGGCGCCACGGTTTTCCACACCGAGGGTTTCACAGACGCTGATCTGCACATGGTCGACCTGGCCGTTGCGCCATACCGGCTCGAGCAAGGCGTTGGCAAAGCGCAGGGCCATGAGGTTCTGCACGGTTTCCTTGCCCAGGTAGTGGTCGATGCGAAAGACCTGGGATTCGTCGAACACCGCGCCGATCGCTTCGTTGATCGCGGTGGCCGACTCCAGCGAGTGGCCGATGGGCTTTTCCAGCACGATGCGCGCTTCGCTGTCGGCCAGGCCGGCGATGCGCAGGTGAGTGGCAATCGGCACGAACAGCTTGGGCGCGGTGGCCAGGTAGAAGATCCGCGTCAGGCCGCCGGGCTCACCCAGGTAGCGGGCCAGGCGGCCGAAGTCGGCGCTCTGCGCCGCGTCCATGGGGAAGTAGTCGAGCCGCGCCGAAAAGCGCTGCCAGACGTCTTCGTCGAAGTCCTGGCGGGCGACCTGCGCCCGGCAATGGCGCTCGGCGAGCTTGACGTAGTCGGTGCGCGGCAGGTTGCGTCGGGCCAGGGCGATAATCCGCACGGCCGTGTGCAGGCGGGCTTCGCGATACAGGTGGTAGAGCGCCGGGAGCAGTTTGTGCAGGGCCAGGTCGCCCGTGCCGCCGAAGACCAGGATGTCGCAAGGAATCGTCAAACCACCACTCTCCACGTTCGATTAGCTGGGCGGGTTGGCAAGCATGTAGTATAACTACAAGAAAGCTACATCCCGGCACGCCGATCATAACCGAGTCCAGCCCGTGAATCTGTTGCAACATATCGACCAATCGCGGCACCTGCTGCGCAAATCGGAACTCAAAGTGGCCGACCATGTGCTGCTCGATCCGGCTGCCGTCATGCACAGCTCGATGGCCGACCTGGCGCACAGCGTGGGGATCAGCGAACCGACCATCGTGCGCTTCTGCCGGGCGATCGGTTGCTCGGGCTTCCAGGATCTCAAGCTCAAGCTGGCGCAAAGCCTGGCTGCCGGCGCCAGCTTCGGTCAGTTCGCCATCCATGAAGACGACTCGGTCGCCGACTACAGCCTGAAGATCTTCGACACCACCCTGCATACCTTGATGGAAGTGCGCGAGCACCTCGACCCGCAAGCCTTGCAGCAGGCGGTGACGGCCATGGCCCAGGCCCAGCGCGTGGAGTTCTATGGTTTTGGTGCCTCGGGCGCGGTCGCGGCGGATGCGCAGCACAAGTTCTTCCGCCTGCTGCTCAGCGCGGCGGCCTATTCCGATCCGCACATGCAGGCAATGTCGGCTGTCACGCTCAAGCCGGGCGATGTGGCGGTGTGCATTTCCCAGTCGGGGCGCTCGAAGGACCTGCTGATCACCGCCAACCTGGTGCGCGAGAGCGGTGCCAACCTGATCACCCTGTGCCCGAGCCAGACACCGCTGGCCGAGCTGTCGACGGTCAACCTGGCCATCGACGTGCACGAGGACACCGAGATCTACACGCCGCTGACCTCGCGCATCGCCCACCTGGTGGTGATCGACGTGCTGGCCATGGGCGTGGCCATGGCCCGCGGGCCGAGCCTGGTCAACCACCTGAAGAGCGTGAAACGCAGCTTGCGCAGCCTGCGCCTGTCGCCCAAGTCGATCAAGGCGACCGACGACTGATTCGAGGCAGTGCTCTCATTGGGGCGGGCAGGCCCGCGCCCATGCAGATTTCATCATTTCGTCACCAAACCACCGCCAAACCGTAAACCACCGAAGCCAGTCTGAAACTCCCCGCATCCTTTCTGGGAGACAGGCAATGGCACGTGATCACGACGGTGTGTACCAACCCAACGCCAAGGCTCGCAAGCAGCAGGAAAAGGATCAGCGCCGCATGGAGTACCGCCGCGCGATCGAATGCTATTGCGACCAGCGCCAGTTGCTGCGCGAACTGGCCGACTACCCTGACCTGCAGGACCTCACGGTGTGGCAGGTATCGGCGGCAACTTCCCCGAGAAACGCTCAACAAGCCCGCTGATCATTGCGCGTTCGCTGCGAATGAATGCTTGGAACGCCAGGGCCACCGGCGATTGCCGCTTGCTCCGGGATTGCACCAGGCACCAGCTGCGGTACAACGGCAGCTCTTCCACTGGTAACTCCCTGAGCACGCCGGTGGCCAGTTCCATGTTGACCGCATGGCGGGTCAGCAGGGCAATGCCCAGCCCGGCCACCACACATTCGCGCTGGGCATCGGTGGAGGCCACCTCGAGGGTCTGGGTGAAATGCACGCGCTTGTCCTTGAAAAACTCCTCGCAGGCCTTGCGGGTGCCCGAACCCTGTTCACGGACCAGCAAGGTGTGCGGCTCGAGATCCTGCAGGCGCAGGCTGTCCGGCTTGCACAACGGGTGTTGCGGCGGTGCCACGGCGACGATCGGGTTGTTCAGGAACGGCAGGAACTCGAGGCCCATGTCCTGGGGCACCATGGACATGATGACCAGGTCGTCGCGGTTGTCCGACAGGCGCCTGATCGCCTGGGCACGGTTGACCACCGTCAAGGTGAGGTTGACCTCCGGGTGGCGCTGCTTGAAGGCGGCGAACAGGTGTGGCACGAAGTACTTGGCGCTGGATTCGATCGCCAGTTTCAGCTGGCCCTGCAGTGAGCCCTGCATGTCCGACAGCTGCATGTCGAGGTTCTCCAGACGCCCGAAGATATCCCGGCTGGCGCGTTGCAGCGCTTCGGCGGCCTCGGTCAGGTAGAGCTTCTTGCCGACATACTCGAACAGCGGCTGGCCAACCAGCTCCTCGAGCTGGCGGATCTGTAGACTAACGGCGGGTTGCGTCAGCGCCATCTCCTCGGCCGCCCGGCTGTAGGAGCGCAAATCACACACTTCGTTGAAGATCTGCAACTGACGTAAAGTCATACGCATCAATGACTTGCGCATTTTTTGCGGTGCTCCGGCAAAAACTTGTTACCCAACTATAAGCTTTTGCTTATGCTGCCTCTAACAAATATTGATTTTTGTTTATCGACCGTCAGCGCTAGGGTGAATATGCGACTGGCCAGCGACGTCTGGTCACGCGCCGACCGGTAGAACCGGATCGTCTGTTCCTACGGCTTTGGGAAGACTCCAGTGATAACAAAAATCCTGATCGCCAACCGGGGTGAGATTGCAGTACGGATCGTGCGTGCCTGCGCCGAGATGGGCATTCGCTCCGTGGCGATCTACTCCGACGCCGACCGCCACGCCTTGCACGTCAAGCGCGCCGACGAGGCCTACAGCATCGGTGCCGAGCCCCTGGCCGGCTACCTGAACCCGCGCAAGCTGGTGAACCTTGCTGTCGAGACCGGCTGCGATGCCTTGCATCCCGGCTACGGTTTCCTGTCGGAAAACGCCGAACTGGCGGAGATCTGCGCTGAACGCGGGATCAAGTTCATCGGCCCGGCCGCCGATGTCATTCGCCGCATGGGTGACAAGACCGAAGCGCGCCGCACCATGATCGCGGCCGGCGTGCCGGTCACCCCCGGCACCGAAGGCAACGTCGCCGATATTCATGAAGCCTTGCAGGAAGGCGATCGCATCGGTTACCCGGTGATGCTCAAGGCCACCTCCGGTGGCGGCGGGCGCGGGATTCGCCGCTGCAACAGCCGCGAGGAACTGGAACAGAACTTCCCCCGAGTGATTTCCGAGGCCACCAAGGCCTTCGGCTCGGCGGAAGTGTTCCTGGAAAAGTGCATCGTCAACCCCAAGCACATCGAGGCGCAGATTCTCGGTGACAGCTTCGGCAACGTGGTGCACCTGTTCGAGCGCGACTGCTCAATCCAGCGCCGCAACCAGAAACTCATCGAGATCGCCCCGAGCCCGCAACTGACCCCTGAGCAGCGTGCCTACATCGGCGATCTGGCCGTGCGCGCGGCGAAGGCGGTGGACTACGAGAACGCCGGTACCGTGGAGTTCCTGCTCGCTGATGGCGAGGTGTACTTCATGGAGATGAACACCCGGGTGCAGGTGGAACACACCATCACCGAGGAAATCACCGGCATCGACATCGTTCGCGAGCAGATCCGCATCGCCTCCGGCCTGCCGCTGTCTATCAAGCAGGAAGATATCCAGCACCGCGGCTTTGCCTTGCAGTTTCGCATCAACGCCGAGGACCCGAAGAACAACTTCCTGCCCAGCTTCGGCAAGATCACCCGCTACTACGCCCCGGGCGGCCCGGGTGTGCGTACCGACACGGCGATCTACACCGGCTACACCATTCCCCCGTTCTACGACTCCATGTGCCTGAAACTGGTGGTCTGGGCGTTGACCTGGGAAGAAGCCATGGACCGCGGCCTGCGGGCCCTGGACGACATGCGCCTGCAGGGGGTCAAGACCACTGCCGCGTACTACCAGGAAATCCTGCGCAACCCGGAATTCCGTAGCGGCCAGTTCAACACCAGCTTCGTCGAAAGCCACCCTGAACTGACCAACTACTCGATCAAGCGCAAACCCGAAGAGCTGGCCCTGGCCATCGCCGCCGCCATCGCCGCCCACGCAGGCCTGTGAGGAACCGAATAATGTCCAAGAAAATCTTTGTTACCGACACGATCCTGCGTGACGCCCACCAGTCCCTGCTGGCCACCCGCATGCGCACCGAAGACATGCTGCCGATCTGCGACAAGCTCGACAAGGTCGGCTACTGGTCGCTGGAAGTCTGGGGCGGCGCCACCTTCGACGCCTGCGTGCGCTTCCTCAAGGAAGACCCGTGGGAGCGCCTGCGCAAGCTGCGTGCCGCGCTGCCCAACACCCGTCTGCAGATGCTCCTGCGTGGGCAGAACCTGCTGGGCTACCGCCATTACAGTGACGACGTGGTCAAGGCCTTCGTGGCCAAGGCTGCGGTCAATGGCATCGACGTGTTCCGCATCTTCGACGCCATGAATGACGTGCGTAACTTGCGCGTGGCCATCGAGGCGGTGAAAGCCGCTGGCAAGCACGCCCAGGGCACCATCGCCTACACCACCAGCCCGGTGCATACCGTCGATGCCTTCGTGCAGCAGGCCAAGCAGATGGAAGCCATGGGTTGCGACTCGGTGGCGATCAAGGACATGGCTGGCCTGTTGACCCCGTTCGCCACCGGCGAGTTGGTCAAGGCACTTAAAGCCGAGCAGTCATTGCCGGTGTTCATCCACTCCCACGACACCGCTGGCCTGGCCGCGATGTGCCAGCTCAAGGCCGTCGAGAACGGCGTCGACCATATCGACACCGCGATCTCCAGCTTCGCCTGGGGCACCAGCCACCCGGGCACCGAGTCGATGGTCGCCGCGCTCAAGGGCAGCGAGTTCGACACCGGCCTCGACCTCGAGCTGCTGCAGGAGATCGGCCTGTACTTCTACGCCGTGCGCAAGAAGTACCACCAGTTCGAAAGCGAGTTCACCGCCGTGGACACTCGCGTGCAGGTCAACCAGGTACCGGGCGGGATGATTTCCAACCTGGCCAACCAGCTCAAGGAGCAGGGCGCGCTCAACCGCATGAACGAGGTGCTGGCGGAGATCCCGCGGGTGCGCGAAGACCTTGGCTTCCCGCCGCTGGTGACCCCGACCTCGCAGATCGTTGGCACCCAGGCTTTCTTCAACGTGCTGGCCGGCGAGCGCTACAAGACCATCACCAATGAAGTGAAGCTGTACCTGCAAGGCGGCTACGGCAAAGCCCCCGGTGTGGTCAACGAGCAATTGCGCCGTCAGGCGATCGGCAGCGAGGACGTGATCGACGTGCGCCCGGCCGACCTGCTCAAGCCGGAGATGGCCAAGCTGCGCGCCGACATCGGCAGCCTCGCTCACTCCGAGGAAGACGTGCTGACCTTCGCCATGTTCCCCGACATCGGCCGCAAGTTCCTCGAGGAGCGTGAAGCCGGAACCCTCAAGCCAGAAGCCTTGCTGCCGATTCCGGAAGCCGGCGCGGTGGGGGCGGTGGGCGGTGAAGGCGTGCCGACCGAGTTCGTCATCGATGTCCACGGTGAAACCTACCGCGTCGACATCACCGGTGTCGGCGTGAAGGCCGAAGGCAAGCGCCACTTCTACCTGTCCATCGACGGCATGCCGGAAGAAGTGGTGTTCGAGCCGCTCAACGAATTCGTCGGCGGTGGCGGCAGCAAGCGCAAGCAGGCCAGCGCGCCGGGCCACGTCAGCACCAGCATGCCGGGCAACATCGTCGATGTGCTGGTCAAGGAAGGCGACGTGGTCAAGGCCGGCCAGGCGGTGCTGATCACCGAGGCGATGAAGATGGAGACCGAAGTGCAGGCGGCGATCGCCGGCAAGGTCGTGGCCATCCACGTGGCCAAGGGCGACCGGGTGACCCCGGGCGAAATCCTGATCGAGATTGAAGGCTGACACAAGCCTTCATCTAAAAGCGGTTAACCTCTGGGGAGCGGATGCTCCCCTTTTTTTGTCATTCAATCTGCACTATTTTGCAGAATGAGATGTGTGGCTTTATAGTTTATGCATTTTAATGCAGATTATTTATTGAGTTTCTGTAAAAATCTGCACTAAGCTGCATATCGAATGAATGGTTGACCCGTTCACATGCAGTCAATCACAGGCGGCCCATGCACAGACTTACGCTCCAGCTCCATGTCTACGGCAAGTGGCAGGACGCCCTGGCAATGACCTTCGCACAGCCGGAGCACAGCCTCGCCAGCCCTTGCGAGTTTGGCTACCTGTCCGACTACGTCAGGGCGAATCCAGATGGCTATGACAGCCTATTCTGCCAAGCGGCGAGTGCAAGGCTGCCGGTGGATTTTGGCAGCCATCGCCTGCCCCACGCCCCTGCATTCCTTTACGACATCGCCCCTGCCGGTGCCGCCAAACGCTTCCTGCTCAAGCATATTGGCCGCGAGAGGCCGGCTGGCATGGGAGAAGACCTGTTTCTGCTTGCGCGCTCCACCCCTGCGCCGATTGGTAACCTGCGTATCAAGGAGTCCTTCGAGCAACTGGATCTGGCAAACCCCATCGGTTTTACCCGCGAGGATGTCGTTTCCCGGGATCAGCGCTTTCTCGAGTACGCCTATGAGCAGGGAGCGGCCATTGGCGGTGCGACCGGTGCTGGCGGTGAAGCGCCGAAGCTGTTGATGACAGAGGACGAAAGCGGGCAGTTGTACCCGGATGCCGTGCTTGCCGACGAGCACGCCCGCCGTCACTGGTTCATCAAGTTCGCCAGAAACCAGGCACTGGTCGATGACCAGGAGATTCTGCGAGCCGAGCACCTCTACTACAAAGCCTTGCAGCGTTTAGGTATTGATACGGTAGCCAGTGAACACATGGCGTTGGAGGAGGGCCGCAAGCCCAGCCTCTGGATGGAGCGCTTCGATCGTCAGGTGTCCGCAGAGGGAGTGCAGCGCCTTGCTGTGGAGTCGGTCTACTCGCTGTGCGGTATAACCGAGCCCGGCAGCCGCATGGGCCACCTGGAGGTGATCGATACCCTTGTCGCGCTATGGCGTGAGGCCGGGCAGTCGGAACAGGTGCCTGGGCTGATTACGGATTATCTGCGCCGAGACCTGATCAACAAGATCCTGGGCAACGCCGACAACCATGGACGCAATACTGCCATCATCCGCACCCGCGATGCGGTGCGTATGGCGCCAATCTATGACCTTGCGCCGATGGTGATGGATCAGGAGGGGGTAACACGGACAACCAAATGGCCAGCGACGAGCGAGCGGGCTGGTGAAATCGACTGGTTGTCGGTGTGCAACGCCCTGGCTCCGTTCATTGACCCGGAGCAGGCGTACCAGCGTTTGCGCGAGGATGCCCGCCAGTTGCTGGCATTGCCCGATATCCTGAGCGAACTGGGATTGGCAAGCCGGGTCATGAATCACCCGGCTATTGCGCTGGGCAAGCTTGAGCGGCGGATAGCCGAGTGGGGGTTGGCATGACGGTATCCATTGATGCTCGCGGGTTGTTGATCGACGGTGTGCGTGAAGGCATCGCCGACGGCAGCCTGGAGCTTGGCGCAGCGGTCAGGCGGCTGCGTACGGAAGTGGCGAAGATGCAGCAGACCCAGTTTGCGCGGATGTGCAAGATTTCGGTCCGCACATTGATCCAGATCGAGCAGGGGGAGGGCAACCCTACGCTCAAATCGCTGAATGCGGTATTCAAGCCGTTCGGTCTGCAGATGGGCGTGGTCACGCGTCGACGTCAGATCAGATGATGGCCTTGTGGGACAAGTCTGCTCCCACGCATTACCGTGGGAGCCTGCCCCGCGATGAGATCAGCCCAGGCGACAGGCCTCCAGCGTCCTCATCTGACCTTCAGGTTGTTGGTTATCCACGCTCAACCAGCGCTCGAACCCCGCCGCCACCGCCGGCCATTCGGCGTCGGTAATCGAATACCAGGTCGTATCCCGGTTGCGGTCCTTGACCACCATGTGGTTGCGGAACACGCCCTCGAACACAAAACCGAAGCGCTCGGCCGCGCGCTTGGAGCGGGCATTGGCGTCGTTGCACTTCCATTCCAGCCGGCGATTGCCCAGCTCGAAGCCCAGCTTGCTCAAAAGGTAAACCGCCTCGGTGCCCTTGGGTGTGCGTTGCATGGCGGCGCCGAAGGCGATGTGGCCAATCTCGAAGCGGCCCTGTTCGGGGACGATCGACATGTAGCTGAGGATGCCCTGAACCTGGCCGTTGGCGCGGTCGATCACACTGTAGAACAGCGGGTCGCGGCTGGCGGCGTTGCCTTCCAGCCAGCGGTCGAAGCTGGCGCGCTCAGCAAACGGGCCGTAGGGCAGGTAGTCCCATAGCGCTGGGTCCGAGCCCGGACCTTGCAGTACTTCCCAAAGGTCGTTGCCATGGCGCGCTGGGTCAAGCTTCTCCAAACGGATGAAACGGCCTTCGATGGGCTCGGCCTTGGGCGTACCGGCGGGTTTCCAGTTCAATGCGTCGTTCATGTGCGGCCTACAGTGCTTTGCGGAATTGGATGAAGCCCGGGCGCTCGGCGACCTGCTCGTACAAGCTGATGGCGGTGGCGTTGGTCTCGTGGGTCAGCCAGTGCACCTTGATGCAGCCGGCGGCCTTGGCCGTGGCGTAGACATGCTCGATGAGCTGCCGACCGATGCCCAAGCCACGCACTTCACTGTCCACGTAGAGGTCCTGCAAGTAGCAGGAGTTCTCGATGCTCCAGTTGGAACGATGGTAGATGAAGTTGACCATCCCCACTGCCTTGCCGTCGACCCAGGCCAACGTCGAGTGGGTCGGCTCGTCTGCATCGAGCAGGCGTTGCCAGGTGCTGGAGTTGACGGCGCCGGGCAGTTCGGTCTGGTAGAAGCGCAGATAGGCCTGCCACAAGGGCAGCCAGGCAGCGTGGTCGTTGGCGCCCACCGGGCGCAGGGTGATGCTGGTCATGGGCCTTTCCTTCAGAAGTCGCGCATGTGCGCGGCGAGTTGGTTATCCACAGGGTCGGCGCTGGCAGCCAGGCCTTCGCGGACCCCGGCGATATCTTGCGCCGAACGGTTCTGACTGAGCTTGCGTGCGCCCTGCAGGCGGGTGATCGGCAGGCGGATACCGACGATGGCGCGGAGCATGCCGTCAAGGTAGTCAGCCGGAGCATCGGCGACGTTCCACGGTGCTGCGCGGCCTTGCTCATGGCGGTCGGTCAGGCGGCTGACGATGTCCAGCAATTGTGTTGGCTCGTGGATCACCTCCACCGGGCCCCAGGCATGCACCGCCATATAGTTCCAGGTGGGCACCACCTTGGGGTTGTCGGCCTTGCTCGGGTAGTAGCCGGGGCTGACATAAGCGTCGGCGCCGGGGAATACCAGCAAGGCTTCAGCGCCTTGTGCCAGGTCCTGCCATTGCTGGTTGGCCCGGGCGAGGTGGCCGTAGACCGTGCCGAATTCGCCCTCGCCGGTGGCGACCAGCACCGGCAGGTGGGTGGCCAGCAGCCCGTGTTCACCGTGGCTAACCAGCGTTGCCAGGCGGGTGTGCAGCATGTGCTGGTGCAGGCGGCCAAGGTCATGTTCCTGATGCGGTTTGCTGTTGTACATGCCGGTGTTCCTTGTGCTGTGGCTTCATCCTAGGCAGGCTAATGGTTCGGTGTAAGAGCCATTCATGACTGTTTTCATAGGTCCAATGCCATGAGCGAACGTACCTACGCGTTGCCTTTCGATCCTGCCGGGATTGTCCTGGATCGCCGTCGCGGGCTCAGCCAGCAGCTCTACCAGGCCTTGCGCGCGCGCGTGCTGGATGGGCGCCTGGAAGGCGGAGCACGGCTGCCTGCCACCCGTGACCTCGCGGCGGTGCTGGCGTTGTCGCGCAACAGCGTGGTGCGTGCCTATGACCAGTTGTATGCCGAGGGCTTCATCGAAAGCCGGGTAGGCGATGGCACCTATGTAAGCCGCCTGGGAAAACTATCCACACAACTGTCCACAGGGTTATCCCGGGGGTTATCAACAGATTTATCCACATTTGAAGCGCCTGATACTGAGGATTTATCCAGTTTCGCAGGGCGTAGTGAGCCATTGCTGCGTCTGGAAAAGCACCATTTGCCGCCGCCCAAAGGCGACGCGCCGAGGGCTTTCAGGGTTGGTCTGCCAGCGTTTGACCTGTTTCCTTTCGAGGTCTGGGCCAAGCTGCAAGCGGGTTTCTGGCGAAATCCCGATCCGGCGCAGCTCGGTTATGGCGACTCGGCAGGGGAGCTGCCGTTGCGTGAATTGATCGCCACCTATCTGCGTCGGTCGCGAGGGCTTTCCTGCAGTGCTGAACAAATTGTGATCACCAGTGGTGCGCAGCAGGCGATCAGCCTTTGTGCACAGTTGCTGTTGCAGCCTGGTGACGGGGTGGCTGTGGAAAACCCGGGCTACCGCGCTGCCGGGCACGCCTTCGCCCTGGCGGGGGCAAGGGTCAGGGGCGTGCCGGTAGATGAAGAGGGCATGGACTGTGCGCGCCTGGCCGAGCTGCCGGATTGCAGGCTGGCTTACGTGACCCCGGCTCACCAGTACCCTACCGGTGTGACCATGAGCCTGGCCCGGCGCCTGGCGTTGCTGGCCTGGGCCGAGCGCCAGGACGGCTGGGTCGTCGAGGACGATTACGATGGCGAGTACCGCTACAGCGGTGCGCCTTTGGCGCCGCTGGCGGCACTGGATCGGCAGGGCCGGGTGTTGTACGTGGGAACGTTCGGCAAGATCGCCTTTCCGGCTTTGCGGCTGGGTTACCTGGTGCTGCCCAGGCGCCTGGTGCGGGCATTCAGCCAGGCCAAGGCGCTGGCGGTGCGTCACTCGGAAGTCGGCACGCAATGTGTCATGGCGCAGTTCATGGCCCAAGGGCATTTCCAGCGACATATCCGCCGTATGCGCCGGGCGGCGTTGGCCCGCAGGAATGTGCTGAAGGCCGGTTGGCCGGTGGAGGTACCGGGGCTGGGGGCAATGCCGGACGTCGCAGCAGGGCTGCATGTGAAGGTAGCTGTGGATAACTTGGCGCGGGAGCAGGAGCTGGTTGCGCGGGCGGAGGCGGTGGGGGTGGAGGTCACTCCGCTGAGCAGCTACTGGCTGGAGGACAGCGCGGAGCCTGCGGATGCGAGGACAGGGCTGGTACTGGGATTCGCGGCAGTGCCAGAAGGGGAGATTGCGCAGGCTTTGATGCGCCTGCGCAAGGCCTGGCGAGATTGAATGGGGCCGCTCTGCGACCCATCGCCGGCAAGCCGGCTCCCACAGGAATTGCACATTTCTTTGTGGGAGCAACTGTCTTGAGGGGATTTTTTTAGAACGATCCTTTCAGACATAGCTTCGCCAGCGACACCCTGCAGATGGAGTCGCTGGCGAAGCCCCGCTATCGGCAATACCCCCGAGAGATCAGGCTGCGGGCGCCTGGGTTTTATGGTCCTTCCATGGCGTACCGTCCCTCAGCATGGCATTCAGCCGCACCAGCAACACGCGCATGCAAGCCACCACGGCTACTTTGGGGCGCTTACCACGCGCTACCAGTGCGTCATACCGGGTCTTGAACTCAGGGACGTGCCTGATCATCACCCAAGCCGCCATGTAGATAACGCCACGAACTTTGTAGCGCCCGCCCTCGATCTTGCGTGGGCCGCTCTTGCTCCCACTGTCCTTGTTATAGGGCGCCAGCCCCACCAGGGCGGTGATCTTCCGTCCGCTCAGCGTGCCCAGTTCGGGCAAATAGGCCATCAGCTTGGCAGTCGTAATCAGGCCTACGCCTTTGACTGATGCCAAGTGCTTGGCTTTCTCGCTGTTCAGCGCCTTTGAGGCCTGCGCAAGGTGTTTATCCAATGCCTTGATCTGAGCGTTGAGAGACGCAATGTGCTCAGTGAAGAAGGTGATTGCTACAGGGGAAGTCGCTTGCTTGATTCGACGCCTGTCATCGTCGCGATGCTCAACGATCTGATCCCGTAGCTTGACCAGCTCGCTCAGCTCATCACGTGCCTGACTGGGCTCGATCTTTGAGGGAGATGCAAGATGCTGGGCGAACTTGGCCAGCATCAAGGCATCGATCCTGTCGGTTTTGGCCAGTTGACCAATTGCTTGGGCATAGTCATGAGAGCGTTTGGGGTTGACGCGAACGACATCCAAATCAGCGATGCGTAACGCCTTGAAAACCGCTTTCTCATAGCCCCCCGTAGCCTCGAGCACGATCCGCTCGACCTCAAGCTCGTTCAAGCAGGCAATCAGCTGGGCAATCCCCTCAGGGTCATTCCTCAGCTGGAATGGCTTGGAAAGTTCAGGCCAGAACCCCACGTCCAGGGTCGCCTTCGAAACATCGATACCAACGAAACAGGAAATCATGGCCAAGCCCTCTTACACTGGGAAGTGAGAGCGCTCTGACCTATCCCACGCTTGTGATTTCGAGCTCGCACCTCATCCAACTGTTCGGGCTTCAGGTCAGAGTGAGGGGTGGATGGCGACTATGCTCCCACACGTGCTCTAGGGCACCGCCGGCTTGCAGTCTGCCATCCACCGCTCTCACCCCTTCAGTCTAAGAGCCTTTCAAGACACAAGCCGGCTTGCCGGCGATGGGCTGCAGAGCAGCCCCAAAAACATCAGGTGCCGGACTTGATCTTGGTCCAGGCACGCGTCCGTGCCCGCTCGGCATCCCGTGGCAACGGCTTGAGCGTGTACAACTTGGCCATTGCCTCCGCCGTCGGGTACAGGTTTGGATTGTTGCGGATCGCCGGGCTGACCTTGTCGGTCGCATCCTTGTTCGGGTTCGGGTAGCCGACGAAGTCGCTGATCGGCGCGATCACTTCTGGTCGCAACAGGTAGTTGATGAATGTGTGGGCATCTTCAGGGTTGGCCGCGTTCTTGGGGATCGCCAGCATGTCGAACCAGATCGGTGCGCCTTCCTTGGGCAGGCGCATGTCCACCACCACGCCGTTCTTCGCTTCGCGAGCCCGATTCGCGGCCTGGGAGAAGCTGCCCGAGTAGCCCACCGCCACACAGATATCACCATTGGCGATGTCGGCCATGTACTTGGACGAGTGGAAGTAGGTTACATGCGGGCGGATCTTCAGCAGCAGATCCTGGGCTTTTTGATAGTCGGCCGGCTTGCCGCTGTTAGGGTCCAGCCCCAGGTACGACAGCGCCAGCGGCAGGATCTCCGACGGCGAATCAAGTAGGGCCACGCCGCATTGCTTGAGCTTGGCGATGTTCTCTTCCTTGAAGATCAGGTCCCAGCTGTCCACCGGTGCGTCGTCGCCGAGCACGGCCTTGACTTTGTCTGGGTTGAAGCCGATCAGCACCGTGCCGTACATGTAAGGCACGGCAAACTTGTTGCCGGGGTCGTTGGCTTCGATCAGTTTCATCAGTGCCGGGTCCAGATGCTGCCAGTTGGGCAGCTTGCCGCGGTCAAGGGGCTGGAAAACCCCAGCCTCGATCTGCTTGGCGAGGAACACGTTGGACGGCACCACCACGTCATAGCCGGAGTTGCCGGTAAGCAGCTTGGCTTCCAGTGCTTCGTTGGTGTCGAAGATGTCGTAGATCAGCTTGACCCCGCTGTCCTTCTGGAAGTCGACCAGGGTTTGCGGGGTGATGTAGTCGAACCAGTTGTACACCCGCAGGGTGCTCTGTTCGGCGTGTGCCTGGAGTGCGCCGGTGAACAGGCCGGTGGCGATGAGCGGGGCGAGCAGACATTTGAGTCGGGTCATGTTCACGCTCCTGGCTGGGCCTGCTGGAAGCCTTCCAGCACATTGACCGCGTTGATGCCGATTTCCTCCACAGCGTAGCCGCCCTCCATCACGAACAAGGTCGGCTTGCCCAGCTGGGCGATGCGCTTGCCCATCGCCAGGTAGTCGGGACTGTCGAGCTTGAACTGGGAGATGGGGTCGTCCTTGAAGGTATCCACGCCAAGGGAGATCACCAGCACATCGGCATTGAAGGCGGCGATGCGCTGGCAGGCGTCCTCCAAGGCCGCGCTCCAGTCCGCCCAGTCGCTGCCGGCAGGCAGCGGATAATTGATGTTGCAGCCCTCGCCGGTACCTTCGCCGGTCTCGTCGGCGTAGCCGAGGAAGAACGGGAACTCGTCCTGTGGGTCGCCGTGGATCGAGGCGAAGAACACGTCGTTGCGGGTATAGAAAATATCCTGGGTGCCGTTGCCGTGGTGGTAGTCGACGTCGAGGATCGCCACCTTGCGCCGGCCTTGGTCGATGAAGGCCTGGGCGGCAATGGCTGCGTTGTTGAGGTAGCAGTAACCCCCCATCACTTCGCCTGCGGCGTGGTGCCCTGGCGGCCGGCACAGGGCGAAGGCGGCATGGGCGCCTTGCTGGATCGCGGCCTGGGCGGTCAGGGCGACCTGGGCGGCGCTGTAGGCGGCCTGCCAGGTGCCGGCGGTGATCGGTGCGCCGGCGTCGAAGCTGTAGTAACCGAGCTCGCCGTGCAGGCCGCTGGGTTTGACCTGGCGCAGGGTGCGCGCTGGCCAGGTGAACGGCAGCAGGTCACCTTCCTGGCCAAGCGCGGCCCAACGGTCCCAGGCACCTTCGAAGAAATCCAGGTAGTCGGCACTGTGGATGCGCTGCAGCGGTGCGCGGCCGAAGTCGACGGGGCCCTGCACGGGCCCGAGGCTGCGCTGCTTGACGCGCTCCAGGACGTGGTCGGCGCGCGACGGCATTTCGAAACAGGGCATCAGCTTGCCGTCGATAAGCTCGCAGCGGCCATGGTGCAGGCGGTGGTCATCGGAATAGATCGTCAGCACGTTGTTGTTCTCCGTATTCACTGGCGTGGAGCCATTTTTACGGACTGCCCGGTACTGGAGAACGTCGCAAACGGCCAAAAGGGGATCGATGTGGCCAAGCCGTCCGCAACCGGTCAACCGCGAAAATGGCTGGGCGCCACGCCGCTCCAGCGCTGGAAGGCATGCCGGAAGCTCGCGGTCTCGCTGAACCCCAATGTTTCGGCAATGCGGTAGATCGGCATCTGGTCCTCGGCCAGCAACTGCTTGGCCCGCTCGAAGCGCAGCTCGTCGAGGAGCTGTTGATAACTGCTGCCCAGCGCCTGCAAATGCCGGCGCAGTGTGCGCGACGAGCAGTTCATCTGCCGTGCCAAACCTTCCAGCCCAGGCGCGGCATCCAGTTGCCGCAGCAGCAGCTGGCGAATGCGCCCAAGCCACGCCTGGCGGCCGGTGAACTCCAGGTTGAGGCGCCGGCAGCGTTCGCCCATGGCCTTGTGGGTAATCGGGTCGGCCAGGGGCAGGGGCATGTCCAGCCAGCGTCGTTCGAAGGCGAAGGCGTTGTCGCTGGCGCCGAAGCCGAGCGGGCACTGGAATGCACGGTCATAGAGCGCGTGATAGCTAGGGCGCGGGTGTTCGAAACGGGCCGCCAGCAACGGTAGCTGGCGGCCGAGCAGGTCGTCGCAGATCACTTTCAGCGACAGCAGGCAGAATTCGGCATTGAAGGCGGCCAGCCCAGGCGCGTCGTAATGGTCGCTGGCGCTGAGCCACACGCGCTGGCCATCGTCCACCAGGCGTAGCTGGAAAACTGTTCCCAGCAGTGCCGGAAAGGTTAGCGCCAGGCGCAGGGCGTCACCCAAAGTGGCACTGGAGAGCAGGGCGTAACCGAGCATGCCGTAGCACGACACGTGCATGCGCCGGCCTAGTTCCAGGCCGATGTCCTGGCGCCTGGACACGGCGTTGGCGCAGACCTGCAGTTCCTGCTGGGTGGTGATGCGCGCATCGGCGTGGCCCAGGTCTGCGGGGCCTATGCCGCTGCCGGCGAGCATGTGCTGCGCGTCCACGCCGTCTTCCTGGAACACCTGGAGGATCAGCGAAACGGCGTTGAGGGTGGTGAGGTGGCTGTGCAGCATGCTCGGCATCCCGTTGAGCTGGGGAGCATTACCGAGCAAGTTGTGTGCCGTTCAGCAGGTGCCTGTTCCGTGCATAAAAAAAGGGCCCGTAGCATGCGCTCGGGCCCTTGAAAGGTTGAGAGGTGTCTAGTCCCTCGACCTGGTGAGACTGTTTGCAGCGGTCTGGGTTACGCCTTCAGCGGAACCAGACGGGGAGCGATCATGTTTTCCGGACGCAGGATGTCGTTGAGCATCTCTTCGTCCAGCAGCTTCTCTTCGCGCACCAGTTCCAGTACGCCGCGGCCGGTTTCCAGGGCGACGCGGGCGATACGGGTGGCGTTTTCGTAGCCGATGTACGGGTTCAGGGCGGTGACCAGGCCGATCGAGTGCTCGACCAGTTCACGGCAGCGCTGTTCGTTGGCGGTGATGCCGACGATGCAGTGCTCGCGCAGCATGTCCATGGCGCGTTGCAGCAGGCGGATCGAGTCGAAGATCTTGTAGGCGATCAGCGGTTCCATCACGTTCAGCTGCAGTTGGCCACCTTCGGCGGCGACGGTCAGGGCCAGGTCGTTGCCCATGATGGCGAAGGCGACTTGGTTGACGGCCTCAGGGATAACCGGGTTGACCTTGCCTGGCATGATCGAGCTGCCTGGCTGGCGCGCCGGCAGGTTGATCTCGTTGATGCCGGTGCGTGGGCCGCTGGACAGCAGGCGCAGGTCGTTGCAGATCTTCGACAGCTTGACCGCGGTGCGCTTGAGCATGCCGGAGAACAGCACGAAGGCGCCCATGTCGGAGGTGGCTTCGATCAAGTCGGCAGCCGGCACCAGCGGCTGGCCGCTGATGATCGCCAGGCGCTGTACGGCCAGCATCTGGTAGCCCGGGTCGGCGTTGATGCCGGTACCGATGGCGGTGCCGCCCAGGTTGATTTCGGTCAGCAGTTCCGGAGCCAGCGAGCGCAGGCGCTGCAGGTCTTCGGTCATGGTAGTGGCGAAGGCGCGGAATTCCTGGCCCAGGGTCATCGGCACGGCGTCCTGCAGCTGGGTACGGCCCATCTTCAGTACGTGGTCGAACTCTTTACCTTTGGCAGCGAAGGCCTGGATCAGGCTGTCGAGGCTGGCCAGCAGGGCGTCGTGGCCCAGCAGCAGACCCAGACGGATCGCGGTCGGGTAGGCGTCGTTGGTCGACTGCGCCATGTTCACATCGTTGTTCGGGTGCAGGTACTGGTACTCACCCTTCTGGTGACCCATGGCCTCCAGCGCGATGTTGGCGATGACTTCGTTGGCGTTCATGTTGGTGGAAGTACCAGCACCGCCTTGAATCATGTCCACCACGAACTGCTCGTGGTAGTCGCCTTTGATCAGTCGTGCGCAGGCTGCGCTGATCGCGGCGTGCTTGGCATCGCTCAGGTGCCCCAGCTCACGGTTGGCGTCAGCAGCTGCCTGCTTGACCATCGCCAGGCCGACTACCAGTTTCGGGTAGTGCGACAGCGGAACACCGGAGAGGTGGAAGTTGTTGGCAGCGCGCAGAGTCTGGATGCCGTAGTAGGCATCGGCAGGGACTTCAAGGGTACCAAGCAGATCTTTTTCGACGCGGAACGATGCAGCGGAGGACATGATGGATATCATCTCGATTTTGACCCGGCACCTGCCGGAATGGCGCCAATGCTAGGGCTGCCCAGATTTTGCGGCCAATGCTGTTGCACGCTAACCTATGCGCAAACGGCATACGGTTTGATGTGACGCCGATTGACAATCGAGCGTGTTCCATTTTGGTGCGCGCGGTGCGGAGTAGTCGATGAACCTCGAAAGCAAATGGCTGGAGGACTTCAGTGCCCTGGCCTCGACCCGCAGTTTCTCGCAAGCGGCCGAGCGCCGGTTCGTTACCCAGCCGGCGTTCAGCCGACGCATACGCAGCCTGGAAGCGGCGCTTGGGTTGACCTTGGTGAATCGTTCCCGCACGCCCATCGAGCTGACCGAGGCCGGGCAGCTGTTTCTCGTCACCGCGCGCACTGTTGTCGACCAGTTGAGCGAAGTTCTTCGCCATTTACATCACCTGGAAGGCGGCCAGGGCGAGGTGATCCAGGTCTCGGCCGCGCACTCCTTGGCCTCGGGCTTTTTCCCGCGCTGGGTGGCGCAATTGCGCAACGATGGCCTGAACATCGCCACGCGCCTGGTCGCCACCAACGTCGGTGATGCGGTGCATGCATTACGCGAAGGCGGCTGCGACCTGATGCTGGCCTTCTACGACCCGGACGCGGCACTGCAGATGGACGCCGAGATCTTCCCGTCGCTGCACATGGGCAATACCGAAATGCTTCCGGTGTGTGCCGTGGGCCCTGACGGCAAGCCGCTGTTCGACCTGGAGGGAGAGGCCAGCGTGCCCTTGCTGGCCTACAGCGCCGGCGCCTTCCTCGGCCGGTCGGTCAACCTGCTGCTGCGCCAGCGCAACCTGCGCTATACCACTGTCTATGAAACGGCCATGGCCGACAGTCTGAAGAGCATGGCGCTCGAAGGCATGGGCATCGCCTGGGTCCCGAAACTGTCGATGCGCGGCGAACTGGAGCGTGGCGAGCTGGCGATCTGCGGTGGCAGCCAGTGGCATGTGCCACTGGAAATCCGCCTGTATCGCTGTGCCTTGGTGCGAAAGGCCAACGTGCGCTTGCTGTGGCGCAAGCTGGAGGGCGGTTCAGTTGACCCGAAAGTCAGCCAAACCCCCGAAAAATAAGGCCGACAGTTGGTCGCCGGGGGTGCCGTGATTGCCTCGCGTTACGCTATACTGCGCGGCCCCTCGACCGGATAGATTCCGGTCATGATCAGCAAACAAGCCACGCCGGTCGTCCCGCGTGGCTTGTTGTTTTTTGACGCGCCTGCGGGCGCACAAGCGAAGAGGCTCGACGATGAGTGCACTGGTTGGCGTGATCATGGGCTCCAAGTCCGATTGGTCCACCCTTAGCCACACCGCCGATATGCTGGAAAAACTCGGCATTCCCTACGAAGTGAAGGTGGTTTCCGCCCACCGCACCCCGGACCTGCTGTTCCAGTACGCCGATGAGGCCGAAGGCCGCGGCATCGAAGTGATCATCGCCGGTGCCGGTGGCGCCGCCCACCTGCCGGGCATGTGCGCCGCCAAGACCCACCTGCCGGTGCTCGGTGTGCCGGTGCAGTCGTCGATGCTCTCGGGTGTCGATTCGCTGCTGTCGATCGTGCAGATGCCTGCTGGTGTCCCGGTCGCCACCCTGGCCATCGGCAAGGCCGGCGCGATCAATGCAGCCTTGCTGTCGGCGAGCATCCTCGGGGCCAAGCACCCGCAGTTCCACGCGGCGCTCAAGCAGTTCCGCACCGAGCAGACCGACACCGTGCTGGACAATCCAGATCCGCGTCAGGCTTGAGGCTGAAACCCATGAAGATCGGTGTAATCGGTGGTGGCCAGCTGGGCCGCATGTTGGCCCTGGCGGGGACTCCGCTGGGCATGAACTTCGCCTTCCTCGACCCGGCACCGGACGCCTGCGCCGCGCCGCTGGGCGAGCACCTGCGTGCCGACTACGGTGACCAGGACCATCTGCGCCAGCTGGCCGACGAAGTCGACCTGGTGACCTTTGAGTTCGAAAGCGTGCCGGCCGAGACCGTCGCCTTCCTCTCGCAGTTCGTCCCGGTCTATCCGAGCGCCGAGGCCCTGCGCATCGCCCGTGACCGCCTGTTCGAGAAGAGCATGTTCCGCGACCTGGGTATTCCCACCCCGGCCTTCGCCGACATCCTCTCGCAAGCGGACCTTGATGCCGCCGTGGCCAGCATCGGCCTGCCGGCCGTGCTCAAAACCCGCACCCTGGGTTACGACGGCAAGGGCCAGAAGGTCCTGCGCAAGCCCGAAGACGTGGTCGACACTTTTGCCGAACTGGGCAGCGTGCCGTGCCTGCTGGAAGGCTTCGTGCCGTTTACCGGCGAAGTGTCGCTGGTGGCCGTGCGCGCCCGCGACGGCGAAACCCGCTTCTACCCGCTGGTGCACAACACCCATGACAGCGGCATCCTGCGCCTGTCGGTGGCCAGCGAGGCGCACCCGTTGCAGGCTCTGGCCGAAGACTACGTCGGCCGCGTGCTGCAGAAACTCGACTACGTCGGCGTCATGGCCTTCGAGTTCTTCGAAGTGGACGGTGGCCTGAAGGCCAACGAAATCGCCCCGCGTGTGCACAACTCCGGGCACTGGACCATCGAAGGCAGCGAGTGCAGCCAGTTTGAGAACCACCTGCGCGCCGTGGCCGGCCTGCCGCTGGGCTCGACCGCGAAGGTCGGCGAAAGCGCCATGCTCAACTTCATCGGCGAAGTGCCGGCGGTGGACAAGGTGGTCGCCATTGATGACTGCCACCTGCACCACTACGGCAAGGCATTCAAGGTCGGGCGCAAGGTCGGCCACGCCACTCTGCGCTGCCAGGACATGGCCACCCTCAAGGCCAAGATTGCCGAAGTAGAGGCGTTGATCGCCGGCTGATCGAACTTCTGCCGGGCAATGCCGCTCTGAGATGGCAGCATGCCAAAGCGCTGACTAGGCTTTGGCATGTTTCATGTTCATCACAGAGGGATTGCCATGGGCATCATTGGAACCATCTTCATCGGCCTGATCGTCGGCCTGCTGGCGCGTTTCCTGAAACCGGGTGACGACAGCATGGGCTGGATCATGACCATCCTCCTCGGCATCGCCGGTTCCCTGGCCGCCACCTACGGCGGACAAGCCCTGGGCATCTACCAGGCCGGGCAGGCCGCGGGCTTCTTCGGAGCCCTGGTCGGCGCGATCATCCTGCTGGTGATCTACGGCTTCATCAAGAAACGCTGAATTCCCGTTAGAATGCCCGGCAATTCATCCAGAGTTGCCGAGCATCTTCATGCGTGCGTTATTCCTCATTCCCCTGTTGCTGGCCAGCGCCCTGGCCCATGCCGAACTGCCCGAGACCGACTGGCTGGAGCTGATGCCCAAGTCGGACCAGAAGGCGCTCGAGCAGATGCCCGAGATCGACCACAACTCCCCGGAAGCCCTGGGCACTTTCACCGCCAAGGGTGGGTTGAAGCAGAGCAAAGGCCTGCCGGCGGTGATGTACTCGACCAAGACCGTGGCCGCCATGAACGGCAGGCAGATCCGCCTGGGTGGTTATCCGGTGCCGCTGGAGAGCGATGCCAAAGGCAACAGCACGCTGTTTTTCCTGGTGCCGTACCCAGGGGCGTGCATCCATGTACCGCCGCCGCCACCGAACCAGCTGGTGCTGGTGCGGTATCCGAAAGGGTTGAAGATCGACGACATTTACACGCCGCTGTGGGTGACCGGCACCTTGAAGGTGGAGAAAGTCAGCAATGACCTGGCGGATGCGGCGTATGCGTTGGAGGCGGGGAAGGTGAGGGTGGTGGAAGACGCGGATCTGTAAGGTATTTTTCCTGTCGAGGCCCTATCGCCGGCAAGCCGGCTCCCACAGGCGACCGCGCAATCCTGTGGGAGCCGGCTTGCCGGCGATAGGGCCAGTACAGGCGGCTGAAACTATCGGGTCAGAGCGCTTCGCTACCGATCGCCACGCTCATCGCATGAGTCGCCCCTGGCTTGAGCACCACCACGTCATCCATCACATTCGCCGTCTCGATGCACAGCATGCGCTGCCAGCCATCGTCGGCCATGTCCGGCAGGTCGCGGGCGCGGTCGGTCCAGGGATTCCAGATTACCGCGGTGCGGGAGCCGCCAGCGTTAAGGGTGATGCGCCGGTTCCAGTGCGGATCGACAATCGCCAGTCGCTCAGGCGCGTTCAGGTAGATGCGATCAGTCTCGCCGGCGAAACCCAGGTTGCCCTGTTGTTTGCGCTGTTCCCAGTTGGCCAGTGTTTCGATGTAGGCCAACCCGTCAACGCCTTCCACTTGCACCTGGCGCACATCGCTCACGGCGAAGTAGCTGTGCAGCGCCTGGCTCAGGGTGACATCGGTATTGCCGAGGTTGTAGCTGGTGAGGGTGAGCTTCAGCTGGTCGTCCAGTTCTACCAGGAGCTTGAGTTGGACGTCATGAGGCCAACCCGGCAGCTTACCCTGGGCTTCGGGCAATTCGAACTCGAACTGCAGGTGGTCGCCGTGTTCCTCGGCGCGCAACAACTGCCAGTCACGGCCACGCACCAGGCCGTGGGCGGGCGGCTGCTCGCCCTTGAACATGGCTTTGACCGAATCGGGATTGCGCTCGAAGATACCGAACCACGGCCAGCACACGGGTGCGCCGGCACGCACCGACTTGCCCTGGCCGAAGGTGGCCTGGTCGCTCAGCCACAGCAGCGGTGGCTCGCCCAGGCGCTGATAGCTCAGGACCTGGGCGCCCTGTTGGGCAATCAGTAGTTCGGCATGATCGCTGGTGATGCGCCAGCAGTTGAGCTCGCCGTGCAGCTCGGTCTCGACCGTGAAGTTAGCCATTGCGTTCGTCTCATTGATTGTCTGTCAGGCCGTTGGACCCGGTGACGTGCAATGAGTTTACCGCTCGCCAGGCTCAGCGACGAGGTACGGAGCGGGTGCGACCACTGCCATCGATGGCGACGAACACGAACACTGCCTCGGTGACCTTGCGCCATTCGCTGGACAGCGGGTCGTCGCTCCACACTTCGACCATCATCTGGATCGAGCTGCGGCCGATTTCCAGGGTCTGGGTATAGAAGGACAACTGCGCGCCCACCGCCACCGGCACCAGGAACGCCATGCGGTCGATGGCTACCGTGGCCACTCGGCCTCCGGCGACGCGGCTGGCCATGGCGGTGCCGGCCAGGTCCATCTGGGCGACCAGCCAGCCGCCGAAGATATCGCCGAAACCATTGGTCTCGCGCGGCAGCGCGGTGATCTGCAAGGCCAGGTCGCCTTGCGGGATAGGATCTTCTTGTTCGAGCTCAATCATGCCGTGGGGCCTCTGACCCGTGACGCTTCGTTGGTGGCGCAATAACGGACGCCGTAAAAACGATTCAGCAACACGCATACTACGCTGATTTCGCTTCAGGGGGCGGCCTCAGGGAAACTCTGCGAAACAGTCTGACAACAATGACCGACGTTTTCGCACAGCATCCCTCAGGATAAGCAACCTTTTCCTACGAGCGGGCAGTATATATACCTGCACAGCCAGCGACGACCGCACATTCATGAATATCTGTATGGATTTTGTACCGCTATGAGCGCGGCTCGGCAATTTGCTATCTTCGCCGACTACTCAATCCAGAAGCCGCATGCCAAGCGGTCCGCAGACCTACAAGAGAAAGAGCAGCGATGACCTCCGTGCAGAGCAGTATCGAGCAGCCGTCCCGGCCGTTGTCCCGCAGTGACTACAAGACCCTCTCGCTGTCCGCCCTGGGCGGTGCCCTGGAGTTTTACGACTTCATCATCTTCGTGTTCTTCGCCACGGTGGTGGGCAAGCTGTTCTTCCCCGCCGACATGCCCGAATGGCTGCGCCTGATGCAGACCTTCGGCATCTTCGCTGCCGGCTACCTGGCCCGGCCACTGGGCGGCATCGTCATGGCCCACTTTGGCGACCTGCTCGGACGCAAGAAGATGTTCACCCTGAGCATTTTCATGATGGCCGTGCCGACCCTGGTGATGGGCCTGTTGCCCACCTATGCGCAGATTGGCCTGTGGGCGCCGATCCTGCTGCTGCTGATGCGGGTGATTCAGGGCGCGGCCATCGGTGGCGAGGTGCCAGGAGCCTGGGTGTTCGTCTCCGAGCACGTGCCGGCGCGCAACACCGGCTATGCCTGCGGCACGCTGACCGCCGGCCTGACCTCGGGCATCCTGCTTGGCTCGCTGGTGGCAACGCTGATCAATACGCTCTACACCCCCGAGGAAGTGGCGGACTACGCCTGGCGTATCCCGTTCCTGCTCGGTGGGGTGTTCGGCTTCTTCGCGGTCTACCTGCGCCGTTGGTTGCATGAGACCCCCGTTTTCGCCGAAATGCAGGCGCGCAAGGCCCTGGCCGAAGAGCTGCCGCTGCGCGCGGTGCTGCGTGATCATCGCGGCGCGATCATCCTGTCGATGCTGCTCACCTGGCTGCTGTCGGCCGGCATCGTGGTGATTATCCTCATGACCCCGGCGTTGCTGCAGAGCCTCTACCACGTCAGCCCCACCGACTCGCTCAAGGCCAATAGCCTGGCCATCGTGCTGCTCAGCCTGGGCTGCGTCGGCGCTGGCAGCCTGGCCGACCGTTTCGGCGCCGGGCGCGTGTTCATCGTCGGCAGCCTGGCGCTGCTGGCGTCGTCCTGGGCTTTCTACCACAGTCTGCCGACCCGCCCGGACCTGCTGTTCCCGCTCTATGCGCTGACTGGCCTGTGCGTGGGTATCGTCGGCGCCGTGCCTTACGTGATGGTCAAGGCGTTCCCGCCGGTGGTTCGGTTCAGCGGTCTGTCGTTCTCCTACAACCTGGCCTACGCGATCTTCGGTGGCCTCACGCCGATGGTGGTGACCGCACTGCTGAAGTTCAGTCCGATGGCACCCGCCTATTACGTGGCGTGCCTTTGCGCCGTTGGTCTGTTGGTGGGCATCTATCTGCTTGCACGCAAACGCTGAATCCCGCTCTAGATCCCCTCTGCAACATCCTGTAAAGGCCATCCCGGTTACCGGTGATGGCCTTTCATCCAATTGTCACATTCGAGTCATAGAGTGTTCATGCGGCCTGCAGATACTTGGGCCCGTTCCATCTCACAACCCACGATATTCCTGCTAGGAGCAAGGCATGAAACTGAAGCGTTTGATGGCGGCCCTGACCTTTGCCGCCGCTGGCGTCGCTGCCGCCAATGCGGTCGCCGCTGTCGATCCTGCAATCCCGACCTACACCAAGACCACCGGTGTTTCGGGCAACCTCTCCAGCGTCGGTTCCGACACCCTCGCGAACCTGATGACCCTGTGGGCCGAGGCCTACAAGAAGGAATATCCGAACGTAAACATCCAGATCCAGGCCGCCGGTTCCTCGACCGCGCCACCCGCCCTGACCGAAGGCACCGCCAACCTGGGCCCGATGAGCCGCAAGATGAAGGACGTCGAGCTGCAGGCCTTCGAGCAGAAGTACGGCTACAAGCCGACCGCCATTCCGGTTGCCGTGGACGCCCTGGCCGTGTTCGTGCACAAGGACAACCCGATCAAGGGCCTGACCATGGCTCAGGTTGACGCTATCTTCTCCTCCACCCGCCTGTGCGGCGGCAAGGCTGACGTCAAGACCTGGGGCGACATCGGTGTGACCGGCGACCTGGCCAACAAGCCAATCCAGCTGTTCGGCCGCAACTCGGTATCGGGCACCTACGGCTACTTCAAGGAAGAAGCCCTGTGCAAAGGCGACTTCAAGCCTAACGTCAACGAACAGCCTGGCTCGGCCTCGGTAGTGCAGTCGATCAGCTCGTCGCTGAACGGCATCGGCTACTCGGGCATCGGCTACAAGACCGCCAGCGTCAAGACCGTTGCCTTGGCCAAGAAAGAAGGCGGCGCGTTCGTCGAAGACAACGAAGCCAACGCCCTGAACGGCACCTACCCGCTGTCGCGCTTCCTCTACGTCTATGTCAACAAGGCCCCGAACAAGCCTCTGGCCCCGCTGGAAGCCGAGTTCGTCAAGCTGGTGCTGTCGCAGGCCGGCCAGCAAGTTGTCGTGAAGGACGGCTACATCCCGCTGCCAGCCAAAGTGGTCGACAAGACCCTGGCCGACCTGGGCCTGTCCCACGCGGGTAACGTTGCAAAGAAGTAAGTAACTGAGGATGAGGCCGGTGCCACAGAATGCCGGCCTCCTCCACGAATTCCTTAGTCCGAAGCCAGGGCTCCTGAGCGGCGGGCTTTTTTGCGTCACTGCACTGTCATGTTTTTGTCATACGGGACCGCTAGGGTGTGCGCATGAATGATCTGGCCAACTCCACAATGACCCAAAATTCTCCTCCCGTGCGCATTGACTTCAATACGCCCGAGTTGCAACGCAAGCGCCGCCTGCGCGCCCTCAAGGATCGCCTGACCCGCTGGTACGTCCTGGTGGGCGGGCTCGCCGTGCTGGCGGCGATCACGCTGATCTTCTTCTACCTGGCCTATGTGGTGCTGCCGCTGTTCCAGGGCGCCACGCTGTCCAGCAAGAAGGCGCTGGAGCCGACCTGGCTGCAGCAGGACGCCGGTAAACCGCTGTTGATCGCCCTCGAGGAACAGAACCTCGTGGGTATGCGTGTATCCGACAAGGGCCAGGCCCTGTTCTTCGACACCAAGACCGGCAACGAACTGAAGCGCGTCGACCTGCCGCTGCCGGTCGGCGCCCAGGTCAGCTCGATCAGCACCGACCAGCCGGGCAGCCCGCTGGTGGTGGTGGGCCTGTCCAACGGCCAGGCGCTGGTGTTCCACCACACCTACAAGATCACCTATCCGGACAACAAGAAGACCATCGAGGCGGGCATCGACTTCCCCTATGGTCAGGACCTGTTCACCCTGGATGAACAAGGCCGCGCGCTGGAGCATGTGAGCGTCAACGTCAACGGCGACACCTTGTTGCTGGCCGGTTCCACCGGTGCGCACCTGCAGGTGATCGAACTGTCGCGCACCGAGAACATGATGACTGACGAGGTCACTGTCGAGCAGAACCGTATCGAACTGCCGCAGATGACCGAGGTGGTGAAGAACATCTTCATCGACCCGCGCCAGCAGTGGCTGTACGTGGTCAACGGCCGCGCCACCGCCGACGTGTTCAGCCTGCGCGACAAGAGCCTCAACGGCCGCTACAAGCTGCTCGAGGACGGCAACGCCGAAATCACCGCGACCGCCCAGCTGGTTGGCGGCATCTCGCTGATCTTCGGTGACTCCAAGGGTGGCCTGAGCCAGTGGTTCATGGCCCGCGACCCCGATGGCGAGTCGCGCTTCAAGTTGATCCGCAGCTTCCAGCTGGGCAAGGCCCCGGTGGTGCAGATCGACGCCGAGGAGCGCCGCAAGGGCTTCATCGCCCTGGACAGCGAAGGCAAGCTCGGCGTGTTCCACAGCACCGCGCACCGCACCCTGCTGGTCGAGCCGGTCGCCGAAGGCGCGGGCATCCTCGCCCTGTCTCCGCGCGCCAATCGCATCATCATCGAGCAAGGTGGCAAGCTGCTGCCGCTGAGCCTGAAGAACCCGCACCCGGAAGTCTCCTTCAGCGCGCTGTGGGGCAAGGTCTGGTACGAGAACTACGACGAGCCCAAGTACGTCTGGCAGTCGACCGCCTCGAACACCGACTTCGAACCCAAACTGAGCCTGTCGCCGCTGACCTTCGGTACGCTCAAGGCCGCGTTCTACGCGATGATCCTGGCTGCCCCGCTGGCCATCGCCGCCGCCATCTACACCGCCTACTTCATGGCCCCAGGCATGCGCCGCAAGGTCAAGCCGGTGATCGAGTTGATGGAAGCAATGCCGACGGTGATCCTCGGCTTCTTCGCCGGCCTGTTCCTTGCGCCGTATCTCGAAGGCCACCTGCCGGGCGTGTTCAGCCTGTTCCTGATCATGCCGATCGGTATCCTGCTTGCCGGCTACAGCTGGAGCCGCCTGCCGGAGTCGATCCGCCTGCGCATCCCTGATGGCTGGGAAGCGGCGATCCTGATCCCGGTGATTCTCGTCATCGGCTGGTTCGCCCTGTACATGAGCCCGTTCCTCGAGAGCTGGTTCTTCGATGGCGACATGCGCCTGTGGATCACCAACGATCTGGGGATCACCTATGACCAGCGCAACGCCCTGGTAGTGGGTATCGCCATGGGCTTCGCGGTCATCCCGAACATCTACTCCATCGCCGAGGACGCTGTGTTCAGCGTGCCGCGCAGCCTGACCCTGGGCTCGCTGGCCCTGGGCGCGACACCATGGCAGACCTTGACCCGCGTGGTCATCCTCACCGCCAGCCCGGGCATCTTCTCGGCGCTGATGATCGGCATGGGCCGTGCGGTAGGTGAGACCATGATCGTGCTGATGGCCACCGGCAACACCCCGGTGATGGAGCTGAACCTGTTCGAGGGCATGCGCACCCTGGCCGCCAACGTGGCCGTGGAAATGCCCGAATCGGAAGTCGGCGGCAGCCACTATCGTGTGCTGTTCCTCGCCGCCCTCGTGCTGCTGTTGTTCACCTTCGTGATGAACACCCTGGCCGAGCTGATTCGCCAGCGCCTGCGCAAGAAATACTCGTCGCTTTGATAGAAAGGTAGAGATCCGTGAAAAAGGATTCCCTCAAAGGCTGGTTCAAGAGCGGCGCCCCCGGCGTCTGGATCAGTGGCGGCGCGGTGGCCATGGCGGTCATCATGACCGTCGGCCTGCTGGCCGTGATCGCCGTCCGCGGCCTGGGCCACTTCTGGCCGGCCGACCTGGTCCAGGCCACCTACAAGGTGCCGGGCCAGGCTGACCACATCGTCATCGGTGAAGTGGTGCAGAAGGAAGAAGTGCCCCGGGAACGCCTCAAGGGTGCCGGCTTGCCGGTGCCCGACCAAGGCCCGGAGTTCATGACCCGCGAGCTGATCAAGGTGGGCAACCGCGACCTCAATGGCAGCGACTTCACCTGGGTGGTCGGCGAGTGGCTGGTCGACCAGCAGAAACCTGCCGACCTGATTGCCCTGGAGCGCCGCGAATGGGGCAACTTCTACGGCTATCTGGTCAGCGTCAAGGAAGAAGGCCGTGTGGTCGCCCAGGGACCGGAAGCCTGGAACGAGTTGCAGGCCCGCCTCAAGCGCGCCAGCCAACTCAACGACCAGCTTGTGAAGCTCGAGAAGAAGGACATCGGTGCCATCAACCACGGCCTGGAGCGCCTGCGCCTGCACAGCCGCAAGCTGGAGCTGGACGGCAAGCTCGACGCCGCTGCACAGGCCGACATGGACGCCGAGCGCGCCGAACTGAACAACCGCTACAAGGCCATCGAAGAGCGCCTCAACGGCCTGCACCAGGAGTTCGCCCGCGACAGCCTGGTAGCCCGCGACGGCAACGGCCGCGAAGTGGAGATCAACCTGAGCAAGGTGGTCCACGCCATCCAGCCGAACGCCATGTCCGGTTTTACCAAGATGGGCGCCTACTTCGCCAAGGTGTGGGAGTTCCTCAGCGACGACCCGCGTGAGGCCAACACCGAAGGCGGTATCTTCCCGGCCATCTTCGGCACCGTGATGATGACCCTGATCATGGCGGTGATCGTCACCCCGTTCGGCGTGCTGGCTGCCGTCTACCTGCGTGAATATGCCAGGCAGGGCCCGGTGACCCGGCTGATCCGCATCGCCGTGAACAACCTCGCCGGCGTTCCGGCGATCGTCTACGGCGTGTTCGGCCTGGGCTTCTTCGTCTACGTGCTGGGCGGCTCCATCGACCGGCTGTTCTTCCCCGAGTCGCTGCCGGCACCTACGCTGGGTACGCCGGGCCTGCTGTGGGCTTCGCTGACCCTGGCGCTGCTGGCCGTGCCGGTGGTGATCGTGGCCACCGAGGAAGGCCTGGCGCGTATTCCGCGCACCGTGCGCGAGGGCTCGCTGGCCCTGGGCGCAACCAAGGCCGAGACCCTGTGGAAGATCGTCCTGCCGATGGCCAGCCCGGCCATGATGACCGGCATGATCCTCGCCGTGGCCCGCGCCGCCGGCGAAGTGGCCCCGCTGATGCTGGTGGGTGTGGTGAAGCTGGCGCCATCGCTGCCGGTGGACGGCAACTACCCGTACCTGCACCTGGACCAGAAGATCATGCACCTGGGCTTCCACATCTACGACGTCGGCTTCCAGAGCCCCAACGTTGAGGCCGCGCGGCCGCTGGTGTACGCCACCGCGCTGCTGCTGGTGCTGGTGATCGCCACCCTCAACCTCTCGGCGGTGTGGATCCGTAACCACCTGCGCGAGAAGTACAAGGCCCTGGACCACTGATCCTGATTGCAAGCGCGCCGCCCGGATGCCGGGCGGCCCTTTGAAACGAATTGATAGCGTATGGAGTTGACCATGCAGCATGAATCCCACGCCCACGGCATCGACATGTCGGCCCTGGGCCGCGACAAGCAGAGCCTGCGCCTGGCTGAAGAGACCGTGGCCATCGAAGTACCCGGCCTGTCCCTGTTCTACGGCGACAAGCAGGCGCTGTTCGACGTCAGCATGAACATCCCCAAGCAGCGCGTGACCGCCTTCATCGGCCCGTCCGGCTGCGGCAAGTCCACGCTGCTGCGCACCTTCAACCGCATGAACGACCTGGTCGACGGCTGCCGTGTCGAAGGCGCCATCAACCTGTACGGCAACAACATCTACCGCAAGGGCGAGGACGTGGCTGAGCTGCGTCGCCGCGTGGGCATGGTGTTCCAGAAGCCCAACCCGTTCCCCAAGACCATCTACGAGAACGTGGTCTACGGCCTGCGTATCCAGGGCATCAACAAGAAGCGCGTGCTCGACGAGGCCGTCGAGTGGGCGCTGAAGGGCGCGGCCCTGTGGGATGAGGTCAAGGACCGCCTGCACGAGTCGGCGCTGGGCCTGTCAGGTGGCCAGCAGCAGCGTCTGGTAATCGCCCGTACCATTGCCGTTGAGCCGGAAGTGCTGTTGCTCGACGAGCCGTGCTCGGCACTGGACCCGATCTCGACACTGAAGGTCGAAGAGCTGATCTACGAACTGAAATCCAAGTACACCATCGTCATCGTGACCCACAACATGCAGCAGGCGGCCCGTGTTTCGGACTACACCGCCTTCATGTACATGGGCAAACTGGTCGAATTCGGTGATACCGACACCCTGTTCACCAACCCGGCGAAGAAGCAGACCGAAGACTATATCACCGGTCGCTACGGCTAAGACCGGCAAGGTAGGAACGCCAGGGAACGACACGAACGACTTGAAGCCTGCAGCTGCTTCGCGGAGCGAAACGATGATCAACAAAGAAAGCCTTACCCACCACATCTCCCAGCAGTTCAACGCCGAGCTCGAGGAGGTGCGCAGCCACCTGCTGGCCATGGGCGGGCTGGTGGAGAAACAGGTGAACGATGCCGTCACCGCGCTGATCGAGGCCGACTCGGGCCTGGCGCAGCAGGTGCGCGAGGTCGACGAACAGATCAACCAGATGGAGCGCAACATCGACGAGGAGTGCGTGCGCATTCTCGCCCGTCGCCAGCCGGCGGCCTCCGACCTGCGCCTGATCATCAGCATCTCCAAGTCGGTGATCGACCTGGAGCGCATCGGTGACGAGTCCACCAAGATCGCCCGCCGTGCCATCCAGCTGTGCGAGGAAGGCGAGTCGCCGCGTGGCTACGTCGAGGTGCGCCACATCGGCGACCAGGTGCGCAACATGGTCCGCGACGCGCTGGACGCCTTCGCCCGTTTCGACGCCGACCTGGCGCTGTCGGTGGCCCAGTACGACAAGACAATCGACCGCGAGTACAAGACAGCGCTGCGTGAGCTGGTCACCTACATGATGGAAGATCCGCGCTCGATCTCCCGCGTGTTGAGCGTGATCTGGGCCCTGCGTTCGCTGGAGCGTATTGGCGATCACGCACGCAACATCTCCGAGCTGGTGATCTACCTGGTGCGTGGTACCGACGTGCGCCACATGGGCCTCAAGCGCATGAAGGCCGAGGTGCAGGGCGAAGCGTTCGATGAGGGCGAAATCGCTAATGTTCCGGCCGAACCGGACGATAAATAGGATTGCTCCCGAGCATGAACGCCCGGCAACCGCCGGGCGTTTTCGTTTGCGGTCGAGCACCAGCAGGCACCCGCGAACCGTGTGAGAAGTCCCGGCGTGACCAGTGGTTTGGCAAATGGCCATCAGTCGGCGGTATGCTAGCCGGGATCAAGAGGAGTATCGATGAGTAAAGTGAATGTGCTGGTCGTGGATGATGCCCCGTTCATCCGCGACCTGGTAAGGAAGTGCCTGCGCAATGCCTTCCCCGGCATGGTGATCGAGGACGCGGTCAACGGTCGCAAGGCCATGGCCATGCTGAGCAAGGAACGTTTCGACCTGGTCCTGTGCGACTGGGAAATGCCGGAGATGTCCGGCCTCGAACTGCTGACCTGGTGCCGCCAGCAGGACGAGATGAAGACCATGCAGTTCATCATGGTGACCAGCCGTGGTGACAAGGAGAACGTGATCCAGGCTATCCAGGCCGGCGTTTCCGATTTCGTTGGCAAGCCGTTCACCAACGAGCAGCTGCTGACCAAGGTGAAGAAGTCGCTGACCAAGATCGGCAAGCTCGACAGCCTGATGTCCAGCGCGCCGGCGCGGGTCAACTCGGCGTTCGCCAATGACTCGCTCAGCGCCCTGACCGGTGGTCGCCCGGAGGCGGCTAAGGTGAACGCGCCCGTCGCCGCGCCAGTGGCAGCAGCGGCCAAGCCTCTGATCAACGCCCCTACGCCGAAGACTGCCGCTGCGGCGGCCCAGGCTGGTCGTGGTCAAGGCCAACTGCGCCTGTCCAGCGGAACCCAGCCGTGCATGATCAAGGCCCTGAGCCTCAAGGAAGCCCTGCTGGTGGTGCGCCGCGGCACCAACCTGCCACAGGTGCTCGAAGGCGCGGTGCTGGACCTGGAGCAAGGCGAGAATGCCGAAACCGCGCGCCTGAACGGCTACCTGCACGCCATTGCGGCGCTGGAGCCCAAGCCTGAGAGCGACTGGCTGCAGCTGACCTTCAAGTTCGTCGACCAGGATGCGCAGAAACTCGACTACCTGTCGCGGCTGATCGCCCGCGGCACGGCGCAGAAGCATTTCACGCCTGGCGCCTGATGGCCGGGCTGTACACTCTGTAGGAGCGGCTTCAGCCGCGATCACCCGCGAAGCGGGTGCCAACCGCGTTGTCTGCATCGCGGCTGAAGCCGCTCCTACAGAGCCCCGCTAAAACATCCGACCAGCTGTCACAACTTGTCTTTAACTGGGCTGCTAGGCTTCGACAGAACACCACTGTCAAAAAGCCACCATCATGCCGCCCTCCCGACTGCTGCTGTTCTGTGCCTTGCTCATGGCCTCGGCGTCGAGCCTGGGCATGACCATCTACAAGACCACCGATAGCTATGGCGTGGTTTCCTATTCCGACCGGCCCAGCGTGGGCGCCAAGGTTTTCGTGTTCCGCGAACCCATGGTCGAGCGCCTGGACGGCCAGGTGCGGCTGAAGACCGAGGATTTCGCCGGTGGCGTGCGTTTTGTCGCGCGCAACGAGCTGTTCGTGCCGATGGAAGTTGAACTGCGTGTGGAGCGCCTGGCCAATGCCCAGGGCGGTAACGCCCCGCGTATCGTCCGGCGCCTGGTGCCACCACGCTCGAACCTGATCCTCAGCGTGGTGCAGGCTCGCCAAGGGGCTCGCCTCAAGTACGACACCAAGTTCCGCTACGCCATGGGCGACCCGGGCCAGCGCCCGCAGGGCTACCGTTATCCGTTTCCCTGGAAGGGCGGGCCGTTCCGCCTGAGCCAGGGCCCCAACGGCCGTTTCAGCCACTTCGGGCCCAAGGGCCGCTACGCCATGGATATCGCCATGCCCGAAGGCACACCGATCATCGCGGCACGTGGCGGGGTGGTGGTGAAGATCGAGAACAACCAGAGCGGGCGGGGCAACAATCCGGCGGGCAATTTCGTCAGGATCCTGCACCCGGACGGCACCATGGGCGTTTACCTGCACCTGATGCGCGGCTCGGTGGTGGTGGGCGAGGGGCAGCGGGTTGCCCAGGGACAGGCGTTGGCCAAATCGGGCAATACCGGCAACAGCAGCGGGCCGCACCTGCATTTCGTGGTGCAGCGCAATGTGGGGCTGGCGCTGGAGTCGATCCCGTATCAGTTCGACCGGCCAATCGGTGGACTGCCGGACTTTACCGCAGGGAATCCATGACGCATCGCGAGGCAAGCCCGCTCCCACAAATGTAGGCGCGGGCTCTCAGGTCAATCGAGCTTGAGCACCTTGGCCAGCACGATCTTAGGCCCTTTCATCTTCTTGATGATGATGCGCAGGCCTTCCACTTCCAGCACTTCCTCTTCCTCAGGGACGCGCTTAAGCGTCTCGTAGATCAGCCCGGCGAGGGTTTCCGCTTCGATGTGGTCCAGGTCGATACCCAGCAAGCGCTCGACCTTGAACAGCGGCGTATCACCGCGCACCAGCAACTTGCCCGGCTGGTAGGCGAGGATGCCGCGCTCGGTCTTGCGGTGTTCGTCCTGGATATCGCCCACCAGCACTTCCAGCACGTCTTCCATGGTCAGGTAGCCGATCACCTTGCCGTCGGCTTCCTCGACCAGCACGAAGTGCGCGCCACCCTTGCGGAACTGTTCCAGCAGCTGGGACAGCGGCATGTGCCGGGACACCCGTTCCAGCGGGCGGGCGAGGTCTGCAAGGTCGATGGTTTGCGGCAAGTGGTCGAGCTCTGCGAGCTCCAGCAGCAGGTCCTTGATGTGCAGCAGGCCGGTGAATTCCTCGCGCTCGGCGTCATACACCGGGTAGCGGCTGAACTTGTGACGGCGCAGCAGGGCGAGGATTTCCTTCAGCGGCGCATGGGCATCGATGCTGACCATGTCCTCGCGCGAGTTGGCCCAGTCGACCACCTCCAGCTCGCCCATCTCCACGGCCGAGGCCAGTACGCGCATGCCTTGGTCGCTTGGGTCCTGGCCGCGGCTGGAGTGCAGGATCAGCTTGAGCTCCTCGCGGCTGTAGTGGTGCTCGTGGTGCGGGCCGGGCTCACCTTGCCCGGCGATGCGCAGGATGGTGTTGGCGCTGGCGTTGAGCAGGTAGATCGCCGGGTACATCGCCCAGTAGAACAGGTACAGCGGCACGGCGGTCCACAGCGACAGCAGCTCGGGCTTGCGGATCGCCCACGACTTGGGGGCCAGCTCGCCGACCACGATGTGCAGGTAGGAGATGACGAAGAAGGCGACGAAGAACGAGATCGCCTTGATCAGCTCCGGGCTGTCCACGCCGACATAGGCCAGCAGCGGCTCGAGCAGGTGGGCGAACGCCGGCTCGCCGACCCAGCCCAGGCCCAGGGAGGCGAGGGTGATGCCCAGCTGGCAGGCCGAGAGATAGGCGTCGAGCTGGTTGTGCACCTTGCGCAGGATGCTGCCACGCCAGCCATGCAGCTCGGCGATGGATTCGACGCGGGTGGAGCGCAGCTTGACCATGGCGAACTCGGCAGCCACGAAGAAGCCGTTGAGCAGCACCAGGAACAAAGCAAAGAGAATCATGCCGAAATCGGCGAACAACGAGGTGAGGCTGATACCAGGGGAAGGGTCCATGATGGGGTTTTACGGGGTCCGTCTGCTGAAATGTAAGAAAAAAAGTGCCAGCGTTTGCTGGCACAGGGGATCCAATGTAGCGGCTGAGGCTGCAAAAGCAAAGGGCCGCTTCGCGCCCCATCGCCGGCAAGCCGGTTCGCACGAGGGCCGCATCTTTCCTGTGGGAGCCGGCTTGCCGGCGATGGGGCGCGAAGCGGCCCTCGGATCTCAGCCCTTGTTCACGACCAATTGTGCTGGCGCAAAATGACAGGTGAAGGTGCTTCCATGGCCCGGCACGCTGCTGATTTCCAGGCGCCCGCGATGGCGCATCAGCACATGCTTGACGATCGCCAGGCCCAGCCCGGTGCCGCCGGTGTTGGAGGCTCGGCTGGAATCGACGCGGTAGAAGCGTTCGGTCAGGCGTGGCAGGTGCTTGGCCTCGATACCGACCCCCGAGTCCTGCACGCTGAGGTGCGCGCCCTGTTCGTCGGCCCACCAGCGGATGCGGATATTGCCTTCGTCCTGGGTGTACTTGACCGCGTTGAACACCAGGTTGGAGAACGCACTGCGCAGCTCCGACTCGCTGCCCTTGAGCCGTATGCCAGGCGCTGCCTCCAGGCTGATTCGCTGGTTGCGCGGGCCGGACAGGGCCTGGGCGTCGTTCTTGATGGCGGTGAGCAGGGTGTCGACCAGCACCGGCTGGTTGTCCGAGGGATAGTCGGTAGCTTCGAGCTTGGCCAGCAGCAACAGGTCGTTGAGCAGCGTCTGCATGCGTGAGCCTTGCGCGCTCATCTGCTGCAAGGCCCGGCTCCAGCGCGGGTTCACGTCCTCGACGTTGTCCAGCAGCGTCTCGAGGTAGCCGGTGATCACTGTCAATGGCGTGCGCAGCTCGTGGGAAACGTTAGCCACGAAGTCCTTGCGCATCTGTTCCAACTGGTGGATGCGGGTCACGTCGCGCACCAGCATCAGGTGCTCGTTGTTGCCGTAGCGGGTGAGGTGCAGTTGCACGCGCAGGCGGTCGTTGATCGGCGAAGGGATCTCCAGCGGCTCGGCGTAGTTCTCCGACTCGAAGTACTCCTTGAAGCGCGGGTGGCGCACCAGGTTGGTCACCGGCTGGCCGCCGTCCTGCGGGGTCTTGAAGCCCAGGAGGGTCTCGGCGGCGCGGTTCCACCACTCAAGGTTGCCGTCGCTGTCGAGCATGATCACCGCATCGCGAAGGGCAGCGGTGGACTCCTGGACCCGGTCGATCACTGCCTGCAGGCGGCCACGCACGCGCTGGTCGCGGCGCTGCAGGTGATAGATGCTGTCGAACACTTCGCCCCACAGGCCGTAGCCATCGGGTGGCGCTTCATCGGGTTGATGATTGCGCAACCAGTCGTGCAAGCGCAGCAACTGCTTCAGTGTCCAGCCCAGGTAGAAGGCCAGGCCGATGGCCAGGCTCCAGCCATAGTAACCGCTGACCAGCCCGCCGATCAGGCAGACGGTGATCAGCAGGAGCATGTGGCGAATCAGGGTCGCGTGCCAGTTCTGGTTCAATTGACAGTCCTTGTACAGCGGGCGCTTGGGCTTCGATCAGCTTTTGGTCGAGAAGCGATAGCCAGTGCCGCGGACGGTTTGTACCAGATTTTCATAGGCTTCACCCAGTGCCTTGCGCAGGCGGCGGATATGCACGTCGACGGTGCGCTCCTCGACATAGACGTTGCCGCCCCAGACCTGGTCGAGCAACTGGCCGCGGGTGTAGGCGCGCTCCTGGTGAGTCATGAAGAACTGCAGCAGGCGGTACTCGGTGGGGCCCATCTCGGCCGGTTTGCCATCGATGGTCACGCGGTGGCTGATCGGGTCGAGCAGCAGGCCGCCGACTTCGATCGGCGCTTCGCTGTCGCTTGGGCCGGTGCGGCGCAGCACGGCCTTGAGGCGCGCCACCAGTTCACGGGGCGAGAACGGCTTGGTGATGTAGTCGTCGGCGCCGACTTCCAGGCCCTGGATCTTGTTGTCCTCTTCACCCTTGGCGGTGAGCATGATGATCGGGATGTCGCCGGTCAGCTCGTCGCGCTTGAGGCGGCGGGCCAGCTCGATGCCGGATGTGCCCGGCAGCATCCAGTCGAGCAGGATCAGGTCCGGCTTGCGGTCGACGATGATGGCGTGGGCCTGTTGCGAGTTCTCGGCCTCGAGGCAGTCATAGCCGGCCATTTCCAATGCAACGGCGATCATCTCGCGGATAGGCGCTTCGTCGTCGACGATCAGAATGTTTCTGCCAACCATGCTCAATTACCTCTCCCAGGAACGATGTCTTGGCCCGCATTAGATAACGGAATTATTGCAGCTGTGTGACAGGGCGTGGGCGGTTCTGGCGACATTGCGTGACTGGACTAGGCTACAAGGGGCCGCGAGGGCGGCGCGAACATTCAATCCACCCCTGAAACAATGGTGATTCCAATGACACGACATACGCTGAGCTGGATGGCCCTTTGCGCTGCGCTGGCAGTGCCGGGGGTGGCGTCGGCTCATCACGCCACGGAGAAGGATGGCATGTGGGTCGACCACGATGGCATGACGCTGTACACCTTTGACAAGGACGCTGGTGGCAAGTCCATGTGCAATGGCGAGTGCGCCAAGAACTGGCCGCCGTTGATGGTGAAGAAGGACGACGAGGCGCCGAAGGACAAGTGGACCCACGTCACCCGCGACGATGGCTCGATGCAGTGGGCCTATGACGGCAAGCCGCTGTACACCTTCGTCAAGGACAAGAAGGCCGGCGAGACCACCGGCGATGGCATGAAGGATGTCTGGCACGTCGCCAAGCCTTGATGCACCAGGCGTGGGAGCGCCGCTCCGCCGCTCCCACCATTGCCTGGACAGTTTCAGCGCAGCGCGTAGTCCAGCACCACACCCATGAAGATCAACAACCCCGCCCAGTGATTGTGCAAGAACGCCTTGAAGCACGACTCGCGGTCCAGCTTGCGCGTCGACCAGAATTCCCAGGCGAAGCATACCGCCGCCGCCAGCAGCCCCAGGTGGAACCAGGCGCCCAGTTCGAAGCGGTTGCCCGCCAGGAGCAGGCAGCCCAGCGACAGCAACTGCAGGCTCAGGATGATCACCCGGTCTGCCTCGCCGAACAGGATGGCGGTGGATTTCACGCCGATCTTCAGGTCGTCGTCACGGTCGACCATGGCGTAGTAGGTGTCATACCCCACCGTCCACAGCAGGTTGGCGATGTACAGCAGCCAGGCGCTGGCCGGCAGCTCGCCACCCGCGGCGGTGAAAGCCATCGGGATTCCCCAGGAATACGCCGCGCCCAGCACCACCTGCGGGTAGTAGGTGTAGCGCTTCATGAACGGGTAGCAGAAGGCCAGGGCGACCGCTCCGAACGACAGCCACACCGTGGTGGCGTTGGTGCACAGCACCAGCAGGAAGCTCACCCCCACCAGCAGAGCGCACAGCATGAGTGCTTCGCGGGGCTTTACCCGGCCGCTGGCCAGTGGCCGGTCGGCGGTGCGTTTGACGTGGCCGTCCACCTTGCGGTCGGCGAAGTCGTTGATGCAGCAGCCGGCGGCACGCATCAGCACCACGCCGAGGCCGAAAATCAGCACGTTGGCCAGGGTCGGCGAGCCGTTGCCGGCGATCCACACCGCCGACAGCGTCGGCCACAGCAGCAGATAGATGCCGATGGGGCGGTCCATGCGGCTGAGCTGGACAAAGTCCCAGGCGCGCGGGTGAAGGTGGTTGAGCGACTTGAGCAGTTGCAGGTACATCAGCGTTTTTCCTCCTTGGCCGCGTGCCACAGGGCGGGCAGGAACACCTCGGCCACCAGCAGGTCGAGGCCGTCGCGTTCGAAGCGCGAGCGCCGTCCCCACAGCCCGGCGCTGGCAACCTCGGCGGGCAGCCAGCCCTGTGGATAACTACATACTTCGATAGGGTGGCGGACGAACGCCTGGTCACAGAACAGCAGCTCGCCCAGCGAGCGGCTGCCCAGGGTCTCCAGGTCGAGCCCGCCGCGTTCCAGCGCCGTGCGGCTGGCCACGCTGCGAGCGAAAACCCAGGGATGGTCATGGCCGCGCAGGTAGACCTCGCGCACCCAGCCCTGCGCGCCAGGCCGCAGGCCCAACGCGGCGCATTCATCGTCACGCAGTGGCTGCCAGCCCTCGAACAAAGGAGTGACGCTGAAGTGGTCATGGGACAGACCGGTCAGGCGACGGGTCAGGGAGCCTTCATCGAACAGCCAGTTCAGGGTCGGCTGATCGGGCAGGGGCGCCAGTTGCGGATACGCCAGCCACGCGACAGCGGCTGCTTGCGGGGTTTCGTACGGCACGTCGGTATGCTTGATACAGGCCAGAGAGGCGGCGAGCTTAGCATGATTGCCGTCCTGGCTTGCATACTGCCAGCAGGCCCAGTACAAAAGCCGACCAGAGATTGCACGGTGGTCACTTGCAGGCGCGGGCGTGCCCCGCGACCAGGCCACCAACTGCAACGCACCAATGAGCCTGACCGAGGAACAGCACCCGATGAAAAAGTGGCAATGTATTGTCTGTGGCCTGATCTATGACGAAGCGGACGGCTGGCCGGACGACGGCATCGCCCCCGGCACTCGCTGGGAAGACGTGCCGGAAGACTGGCTGTGCCCTGATTGTGGCGTAGGCAAGAGTGACTTCGAAATGATCGCCATTGGCTGATCGCAACCCTGGTTTGAACAAGGAACGCACGACATGACGTCCCCCGTGGTGATCATTGGTACCGGTCTTGCCGGTTATAACCTGGCGCGAGAGTTTCGCAAGCTGGACGGCGACACGCCGCTGCTGCTGATCACCGCTGACGACGGTCGCTCCTACTCCAAGCCGATGCTGTCGACCGGCTTTGCCAAGCAGAAGGACGCCGACGGCCTGTGCATGGCCGAACCGGGCGCCATGGCCGAGCAGCTCAAGGCCGAGATCCGCACCCACACCCGCATCAGCGGCATCGACCCCGGCCACAAGCGCCTGTGGATCGGCGAAGAAGCGGTGGCGTACCGCGACCTGGTACTGGCCTGGGGCGCGCAGACTGTGCAGGTGCCTGTGGAAGGCGATGCGGGCGAGCTGGTCTTCCCGATCAACGACCTTGAGGACTACGCACGTTTTCGTGCCGCTGCCGCAGGCAAGCAACGGGTGCTGATCCTCGGCGCCGGCCTGATCGGCTGCGAATTCGCCAACGACCTCACCTTGGGTGGCCTGCAGTGCGAGATCGTGGCGCCGTGCGAACAGGTAATGCCGACCTTGCTGCACCCTGCGGCGGCCGCCGCGGTGCAGGCAGGCCTGGAAGGGTTGGGGGTGCGTTTCCATCTCGGCCCGGTGCTGACCCGCCTGCAACGCTCCGGGGCGGCACTGGAGGCGCACCTGTCCGACGGCAGCGTCATCCCGTGCGACCTGGTGGTGTCTGCGATCGGCCTGCGGCCGCGCACCGACCTGGCGGCCGCAGCGGGCCTGCAGGTCAACCGCGGGGTGGTGGTGGATCGCCAGCTGCGCACTTCTCACGCCAACATCTTCGCCCTGGGCGACTGCGCCGAGGTCGATGGCATCAACCTGCTGTACGTCATGCCATTGATGACCTGTGCCCGTGCCTTGGCCCAGACCCTGGCCGGCAACCCGACCGCGGTGGCCTATGGGCCAATGCCGGTCACCGTGAAGACCCCGGCCTGTCCGCTGGTGGTGTCCCCCGTGCCGGCAGGCCACGAGGGCACCTGGGTGGTGGAAGGTAGTGGCGGCGACCTGAAAGTGCTCTGCCATGGCGCCGATGGCCAGCTGCTGGGCTACGCCCTGACTGGCGGCGCAGTCATGGAGAAACTGGCGTTGAATCGCCAGTTGCCACCCTTGATGGCGTAAATAGCGGGCGTTCTGTCGGAATTATCCTGTTCTTGCCGCGACAATGGCCGCCCAGATACTGGCGCGGCCCCGGTCGGCGTGCCATCCTCACTGGCGTCTGCCGCAGCCTAGAGCCTGCGGTGCCTTGAACGCTGCTCCCTTCGGCAGCACGGCATAACAACAAGAAATCCCGTCAAAGAGGCTTCACTATGCGTAAACCAGAACTCGCCGCCGTCATCGCCGAAAAGGCCGATCTGACCAAGGAAAAGGCCAACCAGGTCCTCAACGCGATTCTCGACAGCATCACCGGCGCACTCGACAAGGACACCGTCACCCTGGTCGGCTTCGGCACCTTCGAAAAACGCCACCGCGGTGCCCGCACCGGCAAGAATCCGCAGACGGGCGAGCCGGTCAAGATCAAGGCCAGCAACACTGTCGCCTTCAAGCCTGGCAAGGGCCTGCGTGACAGCGTCAACGCACCGGCCAAGCCTGCCAAGAAAAAGTGATCGACAAGCCATCGAGACGGGCGCCTTAAGGCGCCCGTTGTGTTTCTGGTAAGCAAATGCGGCGAACTTGCATAAACAGGGCGATAAACGGATAAACTGCGCGACTCAGTCATTTTTCACTCGAGGCGCGTTGATGAAGTTTCGTTTTCTTCTCTGGGCCATGGGCTTGCTGATGGCCAAGGCCAGCCGCAACAACCCGGCGTTCCAGCAGCAGCTGCAGGACAAGGACCTGGTCTTCCAGATGCAGACGCTCGACGGCAAGGTTGCCCGGCACTTCATCGTCAAGGACCTGCGCATCAGCAGCAAGGGCGGCCTGCACCCGCAGCCGGCGTTCGCCATTGCCTTCAAGGATGCCGCCTACGGTTTCGCCACGCTGCAGGCCGGTAACAAGCAGCTGGCGTTCATGCAGGGGATTCAGGAGAAAAACATCCAGATCAAGGGCAATCCGGCGCTGGTGATCTGGTTCCAGGGCTTGATGAAGTACCTGAAACCGAAGAAGAAAGTGTAGGAGCGGCTTTAGCCGCGATGCAGGCACCGCGGTTTCTGGCACCCGCTTCGCGGGTGATCGCGGCTGAAGCCGCTCCTACGGGGCGGCCTTAATGCGAATGCGGCGCGTGGAACTGCGAGGCCAGCTCACGTAGCAACGCCTCGGCCTCCAGCACCTTGTTCACCACCTCTTGCGCCTTGTCCCGGGTCAGTCCCAGGCGCTCGAGCAGGGCATCCGGGATCTCGCCCTGTGGTCCCGAACCAATCCCGCGCGAGCGCAGCAAGCGAATAGCCAGGCACACCAGGTTCGGGAAGGCCGAGTGCTCACCGTCATAGGTCGGGTCATGCTGGAAACGCAAGGCTGTGGAGAGTTCGTCAGGCATGTCCCACAGCTTCATCAGCCAGGCACCGATCTGTTCACGGCTGATCCCCAGCAAGTGGTGTTCTACATAGCTGTGGCACAGGTGCGGGTTGACCTCCAGATGGCGGCAGATCAGCGAGAAATGTGGCGGGAAGACGTGGGCCAGCAGCAGGTAGCCGAAGTTGTGCAGCAGCCCGGCGAGATAGGTAAGGCCTGCTTCCGGGCGCTCTGCGCGCGGCATGGCGCGGGTCAGGCCCTCGATCACCGCCGCAGTGTAGATCGACTGCTGCCAGTACGGCGTGGCCTGTTGCGGGTGGTCCTTGGGCAGGCTCAGGGTCTTGCCCAGGGCCAGGCCCAAGGCCAGGTTGATCACCAGGTCGAAGCCCAATACCCGGACGATGGCATCTTCCACCGAACGGATCTTGCCGGGGGATGCGTAGTAGGGTGATGCCGCCCAGCTGACGACCTGTGCGGCCAGGGCAGGGTCGGTTTCGACTACACCGGTGATGTCGTCGATGCTGGCATTGGGGTCGACGCGCAGCTTGATGATCTTCTGCGCGGTGTCGGCCAGCGGCGGAATTTCGATGGTCTGCTCCAGGCGTTGCTGGATGCGCCGGGCGGTGAAAGCCTGGACCGCGCGGATGACTTCCCTGGGAGGGCCGTCCAACTGATCGAAACTGAGGCGAATATCGCTGATCGGCTGGCCGAAGGTGCTGGCGCTGGCCTTGACCAGCATTTTCTTGAAAGCCGTCCGGCCAATTTCCAGGAGCAGCCCGGCTTCACCGGACTGGATCAGCAGGGTTTCGTTGTCGAGCAAACTCTTTTCGTACTGGCACGGCGAGCTGGTCAATGCGGGAATGGCGGGTAGGGCCTTGAGATGATGCTTGTCGAGCATCTGCTTCAAGCGCTCCAGCGGCACGGCCTTTAGCTTGCGCCCGGTCAACTCCTCGAGGCGCTTGAGGTCCAGCAACTGGCTTTGCGGGAACAGCACCATCAAGGCACCGATCTCGTCATCGAGCAGTACGGCCTGTACGCGCGAGTTGGCCGGCAGCCCCGGGTGCTCGGGCACCTCGCGGAAGCTGACGTCGAGCTTTTCGAGCAACTGCCGGATGACAGACGGTGCGTGTAGGGTTGCGGTATCCAGGGCAACTTCAGTCATGGCCTGTATCCAATCATTTCTGTAAACGCGAAGTATAACCAGCCTGACCGCCAAGCTGGATCCATTATGGGACGGGCGTCACACCTGGCCATATTGTTGGCCGTGGCGCAACCAGCGGTCGAGTAGCGGGCTGACGTGGTCGGGCCAGCGTGCCAGCAGGGCCTGGGCGGCGTCGCGTACGGCCGGCAACAGGTCGGCGTCGCGCATCAGGTCGGCGACCTTGAACTGTAGCAGGCCGGTCTGGCGAGTCCCGAGCATTTCACCGGGGCCGCGCAGCTCCAGATCCTTCTCTGCAATGACGAAACCATCGTTGGTTTCGCGCATGATGCCCAGGCGTTCGCGGCCGATCTGCGAAAGTGGCGGGTGATAGAGCAGCACGCAGTGGCTTGCCGCGCTGCCCCGGCCGACCCGGCCGCGCAGCTGGTGCAACTGCGCCAGGCCCAGGCGCTCGGGGTTCTCGATAATCATCAGGCTGGCATTGGGCACGTCGACACCGACCTCGATCACCGTGGTGGCGACCAGCAGTTGCAGCTCACCGGCCTTGAACTCGGCCATGACCGCCGCTTTTTCCGCAGGCTTCATGCGCCCATGGATCAGGCCCACGCGCAGTTCGCCCAGGGCGCTGCCCAACTCCTCGAAGGTACTTTCGGCAGCCTGGCAGGTCAGTTCCTCGGATTCCTCGATCAGGGTGCACACCCAGTAGGCCTGGCGCCCTTCGGCACAAGCGGCGCGGACTCGCTCGACCACTTCGAAACGGCGGCTGTCGGCGACCAGCACGGTATTCACCGGGGTACGCCCGGGGGGCAGCTCGTCGAGGACCGAGGTGTCCAGGTCGGCGTAGGCGCTCATGGCCAGGGTGCGGGGGATCGGCGTGGCGGTCATGATCAGCTGGTGCGGGCACAGCTGGCCCATGACGCCCTTCTTGCGCAGGGCCAGGCGCTGCTGCACGCCGAAACGGTGTTGTTCGTCGATGATCGCCAGGGCCAGGTGCTTGAACTGCACCTCGTCCTGGAACAGCGCGTGGGTACCGACCACCATGGGCGCGCCATTGGCGATCTGCTCCAGGGCGTTGGCGCGGGCCTTGCCCTTGAGCTTGCCGGCCAGCCAGGCGACTTCGATACCCAGCGGCTCGAGCCAGCGTTTGAAGGTGATGAAATGCTGCTCGGCGAGGATCTCGGTGGGGGCCATCAGCGCCACCTGGTAGCCAGCCTCCAGGGCCTGCAGAGCCGCGAGGGCGGCGACCACGGTCTTGCCGGCGCCCACGTCACCCTGTACCAGGCGCATCATCGGTTCGGGTTGGCTGAGGTCGTAGGCGATCTCGTTGCCGACGCGCTGCTGGGCACCTGTCGGGTTGAAGCCCAGGTTGGCCAGGTATTGCGCTGGCAGGCGGGTAGCCCTGGGCAATACCGGCGCACGCAGGCTGCGCTGGCTCTCACGCAGGCGCTGCTGGGAGAGCTGATGGGTCAGCAGCTCCTCGAAGGCCAGGCGGTGCTGGGCCCAGTGATGGCCCTCGGCAAGTTCGTCGAGGTCGGCGTCGGCAGGCGGGTTGTGCAGGTAGCGAATGGCATCGCTCAACGGCGCCAATTGGTAGTCGCGGGCCAGTTGGTCGGGCAGCCAGTCGGGCAGGCTGCGCGGGCCGAGCAGGCCCAGGCTCTGCTGGCAGAGCAGACGCAGGCGTTGTTGGGTGAGGCCTTCGGTGGTCGGGTAGATCGGCGTCAGCGTCTGTTCGACCGGCGGTGGCGCTTCTTCGCCGTTCAGCGCACGGTATTCGGGGTGGTAGATTTCCAGGCCCGAGGCGCCCGGACGTGCTTCGCCATAGCAACGCAGGTGGGTGCCTCGCTTGAGGCCCTCCTTCTGCGCATTGCTGAAATGGTAGAAGCGCAGGCTCAGCGTGCCGCTGCCATCGCCCAGGCGCACCACCAGACTGCGGCGCTTGCCCATGGTCACGTCAGCCCCGCTGACCACGCCCTCGATCACCGCGTCCTGGCCGGGACGCAGTTGGCCGATGGGGACTACGCGGGTTCGGTCCTGATAGCGCAACGGCAGGTGGAACAGCAGGTCCTGCAGGTTCTCCAGACCGACCTTGGCGAGTTTCTCTGCCATGGCTTCACCAACACCCTTGAGCGTGGTGACCGGGACGTTCGACAGCTCGGTCATGGGTTCAGGCCGGTTGTTCCACGGGCGGCTTGGCCACCGAGCAGAGGCGGATCGAGTCGGCGAGGATCTCGATGGCCTTCGGCCGCGGGAAGCTGGCGCGCCAGGCGATGGCCACGGTGCGGAACGGTGCGGGCGCGGTCAGCGGGCGAACTTCGATGACGCCCGGTGCATAGTGATGGCTGTGTACGGCCGACAGCGGCAGGATCGAGACGCCCAGGCCGGAGGCGACCATGTGGCGGATGGTTTCCAGTGAGCTGGACTCGACCGTGGTGTGCTTGGAGGCTTCGCCGCCCTTGTTCAGTGTCGGGCAGGCTTCGAGCACCTGGTCGCGGAAACAATGCCCCTCGCCCAGCAGCAGCAGGCTCTTGTCGTTGAGCATGGCGGTGTCGATGGTGTCCTTGGCGGTCCAGGGATGGTCGGCCGGCATCAGCGCACAGAACGGTTCGTCGTACAGCGGCAGGGTCAGCACGTCGGCCTCGTTGAACGGCAGGGCGATGATCACCGCGTCCAGTTCGCCGTTGCGCAGCTTTTCGCGCAGCACATGGGTGAAGTTCTCTTCGATGTACAACGGCATCTGCGGCGCCACGCGGTGCAGTTGCGGGATCAGGTGCGGGAAGAGATAGGGGCCGACGGTGTAGATGGCGCCGACCTTGAGCGGGGCGGTCAGCTGGTTCTTGCCGGCCTGGGCGAGCTCGCGGATGCCTTGAGCCTGCTCCAGTACCTTCTGCGCCTGGGCGACGATGCTCTCGCCGACCGGCGTGAGGCGCACCGCGCTCTTGCTGCGCTCGAAGATCAGCACGCCGAGTTCGTCCTCGAGCTTCTTCACGCCCACCGACAGGGTCGGTTGGCTGACGTGGCAACGCTCGGCCGCGTGGCCGAAGTGCTGCTCCTGCGCGAGGGTAACGATGTAGCGAAGTTCGGTGAGGGTCATAACGTGCGTCCATGAAGTTGCGGCCCCAGCATAGCGGCTGCAATCGATAGACGCACGTTATCAGACTTGCCGTTTTGTGACAGAAACAAAAACGTCAGCGTCGGTCCAGCGAGTACACGAACGGCGCAACCACTTCGATCGTGCCATTGTTCAGCAACTCCGCCGGAGGCTTGGGTACCGTGCCGGCACGGCGGATCATCTCCAGCGTGGCCCGGTCCAGCGCCGCGCTGCCCGAACCACCGGCCAGCGTGTACGACACCACCTTGCCTTCGGCGTCGACCACGAAACGCAGGCGGTTGATGCCCTGCAATCCACGGCGGCGAGCGTCCTCGGGGTACTTCTTGTACTTGGCCAGGTGGCGCAGCAGGTCGCTCTGCCAGCTCGGCAGGGCATTACTGTTGGACGCGATGCTTGGCTGCGGCGCCGCCGACTTCTGCGGTGGCGTGTTGCTCGGCGGCGTGTCCGCGACGTCGTCCTTGGCCGGTGGCTCGTCTTTCGGCGGCTCAAGCTTCTTCTCGGGCTTGGGCGGCTGTGGCTTGGCCTTGGGCTTGGGCGGCTTGGGGATGGCGATCTTCGGCTTCGGCGCCTCTGCCAGCTTGGGCAGCGGCGGCTCCTCGATCGGCGTCGGCGGTTTCGGGGCGGCCTTGGGCGGTGGCGGTGGCGCGGGCTCTGGCAGCGGTGCCAGCTCGACCATCATCGCTGCCGGCGGCAACTCGAGGGCCTGGGGCACCGACCAGTTGAGCGTCAGCAGCACGGCGACCGCGTGCACTCCCAGCACGATCGCCAGGCTGCCACCGTAGCGCGCCATGTTTGAGCGCGTTTTCGTCATTTCTTGGCTGCCGTCTCGAGTCCGACCAGGCCGACCTTGAGGTAGCCAGCGGCACGCATGGTGTTCATCACTTCCATCAGGTCGCCGTAATCGACGCCCTTGTCAGCCTGGAAGAAGATGGTGGTTTCCTTGTCGCCCTTGGTCTTGGCATCGAGCATCGCGCCAAGCTGGTCGCGCTGGGCCACCTCGTCGTCGCCCAGGTAGAGCTTCTTGTCGGCCTTGACGCTGACGAACACCGGCTTCTCGGGCCGCGGCGCGGGCTTGGCGGTCGAGGCGGGCAGGTCGACCTTGATGTCGACCGTGGCCAAGGGCGCCGCGACCATGAAGATGATCAGCAGCACCAGCATCACGTCGATGAACGGCGTGACGTTGATTTCGTGGTTCTCGGCGAGGTCGTCGCCACCTTCGTTGAGATGCAGGCCCATGGTTTACCCCACTTTCACCATGTGCGGGGCGGCGCGTTCGCCACCCTGGTGGTCCAGATCACGGCTGACCAGCAGCAGGACCTGGGCGGAGGCGTCGGACACCTGTGCCTTGTAGCCGGCGATGGAGCGGGCGAAGACGTTGTAGATGACCACGGCCGGGATCGCGGCAACCAGGCCCAGGGCGGTGGCCAGCAGGGCTTCGGCGATGCCTGGGGCGACCACGGCGAGGTTGGTGGTCTGGGTCTTGGCGATGCCGATGAAGCTGTTCATGATGCCCCACACGGTACCGAACAGACCGACGAACGGGGCAGTGGAGCCGATGGTGGCCAGCACGCCGGTACCGCTGCTCATGGTGCGACCGCTGGCGGCCACCAGACGCTCGAGGCGGAAGCTGACGCGCTCCTTGATGCCTTCTTTCTCGCGAGCGTTGGCCGACAGGCGCATCTCTTCGAGGGCGTCATGCACCAGGGTGTGGGCCAGGGTGCCTTCCTTGTTCGACACCTCGCTGGCCTCTTTCAGGCTCACCGAGCGTTTCAGGGCGGCGATCTCGCCACGCAGGCGGCGCTTGGCGCCCATCAGCTCGAAGCCTTTGGCGATCCAGATGGTCCAGGTGATGATCGAGGCGATGGCCAGGCCGATCATCACGGCCTTCACCACCACGTCGGCGTTCTTGTACATGCCCCAAGGGGACAGGTCGTGGGCCATGCCCAGCGAGGTGTCTTCGACCATCGCCTGCACGTTCTCGTCGGCCGGTGCCTGGCCATCCACTGGGGCGTTGGCGTCGGCAGGCGCGTCGGTTGGTGCGGCTACCGGTGCCTGGCCTTCGGCGGCAGGCGCGGCCGGGGCGCTGGCGGCTGCCGGTGCGGCGGCGGTGGCGGCGGTGGGCTCATCGGCCATGGCCACAGGGGCCAGTACCAGGCTGAACATCAGCGCGGCAATGGCGCGCCAGGCGCGCGACGGGGTTGGCGAAGCGGAAGGTTGAGTACGTGTCATGCTGGCCGGACCTGATGAAGAGAAATGGGTTGAGTTCTTCAAGGCCTCGAAGCAGGCCGAGAACAGACAGGGCCGCCATTATTGCAAGTAATTCTTGTTAACAAAAGAATGGAGAGCGCTTTTTTTAACCTTTGTCTAGCCGCTGATCGCTAAATCCGGTTAGCGTGAACCTTTGGATTTGGAGTTTCATGATGTCGGACCTGAGTGCGTTGATCGTCGGCTGCGGCGATGTGGGAGGCCGTCTGGCCCGCCAGTTGCTCGCCCATGGGTGGCAGGTCGATGGCCTGCGCCGGTCGGTGCGGGACCTGCCCGAAGGGGTGCGGCCCGTTGCCGCCGATCTGGCGAACCCGCGCCTGCCAGAAGCGTGGCCCGCGCGCGCGCCGGACTACCTGGTGTACTGCGTGGCGGCCAGCCAGCATGACGAGGCGGGCTACCAGGCCGCCTATGTCGACGGTTTGCGCCATGTGCTTGGCTGGCTTGAGAGCAAGGGTCAGCGGCCGCGTCGCCTGCTGTTCGTTTCCAGCAGCAGTGTCTATGCACAACAGGATGGCGAATGGATCGACGAAACCGCAGCCACCGCGCCCGAGGGGTATTCGGGCAAGGTGATGCTCGCGGCGGAGCGCCTGGCGCTGGGCAGTGGCATCCCCGCCAGCATCGTGCGCCTGACCGGCATCTATGGGCCGGGACGTGAGTGGTTGCTGAGTCAGGTACGCCAAGGCTACCGAGTGGCCGAGGAGCCGCCATTGTACGGCAACCGGATTCACGCCGAGGATGCCGCTGGTTTGCTGGCGCACCTGCTGCAGGCCGATGCCCGGGGCGTGGTGCTGGACGACTGCTATATCGGTGTCGATGACGACCCGGCAGCGCTGGCTGACGTGGTGGGCTGGCTGCGCGAGTACCTGGGGGTCACCGAGTGGTCGGACCAGCAGCGGGTGCGGCGTACCGGCAGCAAGCGTTGCAGCAATGCGCGGGTGCGGGCGCTAGGATGGGTGCCGCAGTATCCGAGCTATAAAGAAGGCTATGCGGCCATTCTCCAAGGGCGTGGTTGAGAGAGCCGGCCCCATCGCGGGGCCAGTCGGGTCGCCGCGCTGATGGCTAATCCTTTTCCAGCACCCACTGCCGGGCGCCGGCAGTCAGTTGCGGCATCTCATCCGGCTGGGCGCGGTTGACTGCCTGGAAGATCTCCAGGGTGTCGCCATCGCGCTTGAAGATCCACGGGGCGCCACGCTGGTTGCGCTCCAGCCACAGGCTGTCGTTGCCATCGCCCATGGTCGCGCAGTCACCCGCCAGGCACAGGGCAAAGCGGTCCGGGCCGGGCAGGCCGGTGACGTTGCCGGTATCGCTGAAGCGCACCACCGCGCCCTTGCCCTGGCCCTCGACGATCTTCCAGTCGCCGCCCAGGTATTGCTGGTACAGCGCCTTCTCGAAGCTGCCGCCCAGTGCAGCGCCTTCTGGCGCCTTGCTGCGCACGAAGGTCTGCTCATGGCCGGAGGGGTCGATAGTCACCAGTTCGTCGCCATCGAGCTTGAGCTGTTCGGTCAGGTCGCCTTCGAAGGTGACCTGCCAGTCCTTCTCGTTGGCGCTCAGGCGCCCGTCGGCGGCCTCGAATCCATTGCTGAAGCTGGCCTGCTGGTTCTTGACGTCGATCTTCCACTCGAACACCGGGCCCTTGGCATCCAGGGCCTGGCGCAGGCTGGTGCCTTTGCTGGCGGCATCGATGGCGGCCTGGTTGATCCAGGTGCCGTTGAAATCTTCAGGCTTGTGGCTGGCGCAGCCGCCCAGGAGCAGGGCTGCCAGCGTGAGAGGCAATGCGTGGCGCATGGTGAAAACCTTGAGGCAGGAGGGGGTGACGGGCCTCGGCCCGTCACCGGGGTATTACTCGAGGACCAGGATGGCGTCCATCTCGACCTGGGCACCCTTCGGCAGCGCGGCCACGCCGATGGCGGCGCGGGCCGGGTAAGGCTGTTCGAAGTAACGGCCCATGATCTCGTTGACCTTGGCGAAGTGGCTCAGGTCGGTGAGGAAGATGTTCAGCTTGACGATGTCCTTGAACGAACCGCCAGCAGCTTCAGCCACCGACTTCAGGTTCTCGAACACCTGGACGGTCTGGGCTTCGAAGCCTTCGACCAGCTCCATGGTCTTCGGGTCGAGCGGGATCTGACCCGACATGTACACGGTGTTGCCAGCCTTGATCGCTTGCGAGTAGGTGCCGATGGCGGCAGGGGCTTTATCGCTGGTGATGACGGTCTTGCTCATGATGACTCCTTGCGGTTGGCGGACTACGCACGCATCCGGGTGATGCGGACCACGCCGGTCAAGGTGCGCAGCTTCTTGATCACACGGGCCAGGTGCACGCGGTCGTGCACGCTGACCACCAGTTGGACCACGCTGATACGGCCGTCGCGTTCGTCCATGCTGATTTTCTCGATGTTGCCGTCGGCGGCATTGACGCTGCTGGCCAGCAGGGCGATCAGGCCGCGCTGGTGTTCCAGCTCGACGCGCAGCTCGACGTTGAACTCGCCGGTGATGTCCTTGGCCCAGGAGAGCTGCAGGCACTTCTCCGGGTTATGGCGGACTTCACTGATGTTACGGCAGTCTTCCAGGTGCACGACCATGCCTTTGCCCGCCGACAGGTGGCCGACGATCGGGTCGCCCGGGATCGGCGTGCAGCATTTGGCGTAGCTGAGCACCAGGCCCTCGGTACCGCGGATCGCCAGCGGGCCTTCCGGGGCCGGAAGCTGCTCGCCTTCGGCGGACAACAGGCGTCGGGCGACCACGTAGGCCATGCGGTTGCCCAGGCCGATGTCTTCGAGCAGGTCCTCGACCAGCTCCAGGCGATACTCGGTGAGGATCGACTGGATACGCTCCTGGGGAATCTTTTCCAGGCTGCTGTCGAAGCCGGTCAGTACCTTGTTCAGCAGGCGTTCGCCAAGGCTGATGGACTCGGAGCGGCGCTGCTGTTTGAGAGCGTGGCGGATGTGCGTGCGCGCCTTGCCGGTGACCACGAAGTTGAGCCAGGCCGGATTCGGCCGGGCGCCCGGTGCGCTGACGATCTCGACGGTGGAGCCGCTCTGCAGCGGCTCGGACAGCGGCGCCAGGCGGCGATTGATGCGGCAGGCGATGCAGCTGTTGCCGACGTCGGTGTGCACCGCGTAGGCGAAGTCGACCGCGGTGGAGCCTTTGGGCAGCTCCATGATCCGGCCTTTGGGGGTGAAGACGTAGACCTCGTCCGGGAACAGGTCGATCTTCACGCTCTCGATGAATTCCAGCGAGTTGCCGGCGCGCTGCTGCAGCTCGAGGATGCCTTTGACCCATTGGCGGGCGCGGGCATGGCTGCCTTTTGGCTGCTCTTCCTCGTTGGACTTGTACAGCCAATGCGCGGCGATGCCATTGTTGGCCATCTCTTCCATTTCGCGGGTGCGGATCTGGATTTCGATGGGCACGCCGTGCATGCCGAACAGCGTGGTGTGCAACGACTGGTAGCCGTTGGCCTTGGGGATCGCGATGTAGTCCTTGAAGCGACCCGGCAGTGGCTTGTACAGGTTGTGCACGGCGCCGAGCACGCGGTAGCAGGTGTCGACCTTGTCGACGATGATGCGGAAGGCGTACACGTCCATGATCTCGGTGAAGGCGCGGCGCTTGCCGCGCATCTTCTTGTAGATGCCATAGAGGTGTTTCTGCCGGCCACTGACCTCGCCTTCGATACCGTCGGCGGCCAGGCAGTTGGCCAGCGAGGTCTCGATCTTGGCGACGATTTCCTTGCGGTTGCCGCGCGCGGCCTTCACCGCCCGGTGGATCAGCGACGAGCGCATCGGGTGCATGGCCTTGAAGCCGAGGTCCTCGAATTCCACGCGCACGGTGTGCATCCCCAGCCGGTTGGCGATGGGGGCGTAGATTTCGAGGGTTTCCTTGGCGATGCGCCGGCGTTTCTCGCCGGAGAGCACTTCCAGGGTGCGCATGTTGTGCAGGCGGTCGGCCAGCTTGACCAGGATCACGCGGATATCGCGGGCCATGGCCATGGCCATCTTCTGGAAGTTCTCGGCCTGCGCCTCGGCCTTGGTCTCGAAGTTCATCTGGGTCAGCTTGCTGACCCCGTCGACCAGTTCGGCGACGGTCTCGCCGAATTGCTGGCTCAAGGCTTCCTTGGCGATGCCGGTGTCTTCGATCACGTCGTGCAGCATGGCCGCCATCAGGCTCTGATGGTCCATGTGCATGTCGGCGAGGATGCTGGCGACCGCCAGCGGATGGGTCACGTAGGGCTCGCCGCTGCGGCGGCGCTGGCCATCGTGGGCCTGTTCGGCGTAGAAGTAGGCCCGACGAACCAGGTTGACCTGTTCGGGGCCCAGATAGGTCGACAGCCGTTCGGCGAGGGCTTCTATACCCGGCATGGTTTCACCTCTTGCAGTAGAAGAGGGCCTTGCGCCGCACGGTGTCGACTGGGCATCAATCAGACGGCCTCGTTGTTCTCGTCCTCGAACGCGGCGAATACCGGATCCTCGGTGACGATCTCTTCGGCGGCGATGAACTCTGGCGTGACAATGCCTTCGGCGATTTCACGCAGGGCGACGACGGTAGGCTTGTCGTTTTCCCACGCAACGCGTGGCTCTTTGCCGCCGGTAGCCAGCTGGCGGGCGCGCTTGGTCGAGAGCATGACCAGCTCAAAGCGGTTATCCACGTGTTCCAGGCAGTCTTCAACAGTTACGCGGGCCATGGTCTTCCTCAGTAGCAAATGCGGTTAGGCGTGCAGCCCAGAATGGGCAGGCGGACTCGATAGTTTAAAAAATCACCAGCCAATAGGGAAGGACTGTTTTATCGGGTGGCCTTCCTCCGATGCTGTTGGAATCGCTTTGCGGGCCCTGTGGAAGCGGACTTGCCCGCGAAGCAGCCCGTGTCCTGATTCGGACGATAACGGTTCTTGTTGCCCGAAAACAACCGTCCTTGGCGCGTTAACGCAACATTGCGTCGCGCAGGCGCGGGGTCAGCTCCTCGAACAGCGTCTGCACCGAACGCAGGGCACGGCAATCGGGCCGCGTCAGCAGCCACAACTGGGTGTCGCAGCCGGGCAGCGGGCCGCTCAGCGCCTCGACGCCGGGCAGGTCGTGGACCATGTAGTCGGGCAGCGCCGCCACGCCCAGGCCGGTGGTCACCAGTTGGGCGATGGTCGACATGCCGCTGCACTGGTAGCGCGGGATCAGGCCGGGATGCTGCTGGTTGCGCCAGACCACGGTGGCGTGGTCCTGCATGGAATCGTCGGGGGCGATCCAGGGCACACTCAGGGGCGCCTCCTGCAGCCGCTCGCGCAGCGCCGGCTGGCCGCAGACCACGTAGGAGGTCGAGCCCAGGCAGCGCCCGACAAGATGCTCCGGCGGCGTGTTGGTCAGGCGCAGGGCGATGTCGGCATCGCGACGGCTGAGGTTGGCGAAGGTGTTGGAGGTGCCCATCTCCAGCGACAACGCCGGATAGTTGGGCATGAACTCGGCCAGCGCCGGCAGCAGCAGGCTGTGCAGCACGGCCTCGGTGCAGGTCAGGCGCACGGTGCCGCTGACCACCTGTTCGCCGCTGGTCAGGGCGATGCGCGCCGCATCCAGTGCCTGTTCGGCGCGCTCGGCCTGCTCGGCCAGGGCCTGGGCGGTGTCGGTGGGCAGGTAGCCTTTACGGCTCTTGACGAACAAGGCGGTGCCCAGCGCCGACTCCAGCCGGCGGATCGAGCGGAACACCGTCGAAACGTCGACCTTGAGCAGTTCGGCTGCCTTGGCCAGCGAGCGGCCGCGCTCCAGTGCCAGGACCAGGGAAAGGTCCGCATGGTTGATCTGATATTGCATCGGTGCACGCTCTGCTTGCCTAAATGCCAATGTCTGTTGCGTTTTGGCCATTTTATAGTGGAACGGCCCCCGGGAATCAATGCAGCCGGTCGGCAACCAGCCCCCAACGATGGGCCAGTGAAAAGAACAACAGCAGCACCATCGTCGCCCTACAAGGCGTCATCCGCAGTTCCCACATCGCCGCTCCGAATCAAAGGATGTACAGCCATGACGTCGGTCTCCCCGTGCGCCAGTTCTTCCCGCGAGATGAATGAATTCCTGGATGCCCATCCGGATACCCAGTACGTCGACCTGCTGATCTCCGACATGAACGGCGTGGTGCGCGGGAAGCGCATCGAGCGCGCCAGCCTGCACAAGGTGTACGAGAAGGGCATCAACCTGCCGGCGTCGCTGTTTGCCCTGGATATCAACGGCTCGACCGTCGAAAGCACCGGGCTGGGCCTGGACATCGGTGACGCCGACCGCATCTGTTTCCCGATTGCCGGCACGCTGTGCGACGAACCCTGGCAGAAACGCCCGACCGCCCAGTTGCTGATGACCATGCATGAGTTGGACGGCGCGCCGTTTTTCGCCGACCCGCGGGAAGTGCTGCGCCAGGTGGTGAGCAAGTTCGACGACCTGGGCCTGGATATCTGCGCCGCGTTCGAGCTGGAGTTCTACCTGATCGACCAGGACAACCTCAACGGTCGCCCGCAGCCGCCGCGCTCGCCGATTTCAGGCAAGCGCCCGCAGTCGACCCAGGTGTACCTGATCGACGATCTCGACGAATACGCCGACTGCCTGCAGGACATGCTCGAAGCTGCCAAGGAGCAGGGCTTGCCGGCTGACGCCATCGTCAAGGAAAGCGCCCCGGCGCAGTTCGAGGTGAACCTGCACCACGTCGCCGACCCGCTGAAGGCCTGTGACTACGCGATCCTGCTCAAGCGCCTGATCAAGAACGTCGCCTACGACCATGAGATGGACTCCACCTTCATGGCCAAGCCCTATCCGGGCCAGGCGGGCAATGGCCTGCACGTACACATTTCGTTGCTGGACAAGAAAACCGGCAAGAACATCTTCGCCAATGCCGACCCGCTGCAAAGCGACGCCCTGCGCCACGCCATTGGTGGCGTGCTGGAAACCATGCCGGCATCGATGGCATTCCTCTGCCCGAACATCAACTCGTACCGTCGCTTCGGTGCACAGTTCTATGTGCCCAACGCGCCGAGCTGGGGCCTGGACAACCGCACGGTGGCTGTCCGCGTGCCGACCGACAGCAGCGAGAACGTGCGCATCGAGCACCGCGTGGCCGGCGCCGATGCCAACCCGTACCTGATGCTTGCGGCGATCCTCGCCGGCATCCACCACGGCCTGACCAACAAGGTCGAGCCGGACGCGCCGATCGAGGGCAACTCGTACGAGCAGCTGGAGCAGAGCCTGCCGAACAACCTGCGTGATGCCCTGCGCGCGCTGGATGACAGCGAAGTCCTCAACCAATACATCAGCCCGGACTACATCGACATCTTCGTGGCCTGCAAGGAAAGCGAGCTGGCCGAGTTCGAAGTGTCGATCTCCGACCTCGAGTACAACTGGTACCTGCACACGGTGTAAGCCCATGAGCGCAATTGCGGTCCCCTTGATCGGTGTCAGCGCCTGCCGCCAGCAGGTGGGGAAGAACTCGTCGCACACGGTGGGCGACAAGTATGTCGAGGCCGCGGGCTTTGCCGGGCTGCCGCTGATCCTGCCGGCCCGTGACGGCGGCAGCGACACGCAGACGCTGCTGGCCAGGCTCGATGGCATTCTTTTTACCGGTTCGCCTTCAAATGTCGAGCCGCATCATTACAATGGCGCGCCCAGCGCGGAAGGCACCCGGCACGATCTTGCACGTGACCGCCTGACCTTGCCGCTGCTGCAGGCGGCCATTGCCGCGGGTGTGCCGGTGTTCTGCATCTGCCGTGGCTTCCAGGAACTGAACGTGGCCCTCGGTGGCAGCCTGCACCAACGGGTGCAGGAATTGCCCGGCTACCTGGACCACCGCGAACCTGAGGACGCACCCCTGGAGGTGCAATACGGCCCTCGTCACCCCGTCGGCATACAGCCGGGTGGGGTGCTCGAGCGCCTGGGCCTGGCTGCGCGGTTCGAGGTCAACTCGCTGCACAGCCAGGGCATCGACCGCCTGGCCCCGGGCCTGCGCGTCGAGGCACGGGCCCCGGATGGCCTGATCGAAGCGGTGTCGATGCCTGATGCGCCGGGCTTTGTACTCGGCGTGCAGTGGCACCCTGAATGGCGTTTCGCCGAAAACCCGGTTTCGCTGCGCCTGTTCGAGGCGTTCCGCGAGGCCTGCATTGCCCATGCTGCACGGGAGGGTGTGCGCCAGAAGATCCTCTGACGTCACCCGGTAGTCTCGGATGACCCACCCCGGCAGTGAGCTTTCAATGAGTGGAAGCGGGCCCGCTACGGCGGGCCTGTGAAAACAATTCCAATAGTTACGGCAAATACTCATGAGCGATTACACAGAAGCCGGCCGCCCCCCCGACGTGGCGGCCGACTCGGGCAACACCCAGCGCAGCAAGGGCCTGGCCAAGGGCCGCCTCGGTCTGCTGGCCAGCGTCGTGCTGGGCATTTCCACCATTGCGCCGGTCTACACCCTGACTGGCGCGCTCGGCCCGACCGTGCGTGAAGTCGGCGCCCACCTGCCGGCGGTGTTCATCGTCGGCTTCCTGCCGATGCTGCTGGTCGCCCTGGGCTACCGCGAGCTGAACTCGGCGGAGCCCGACAGCGGCACGTCCTTCACCTGGTCGGCCCGGGCCTTCGGCCCGATGATCGGCTGGATCGGCGGCTGGGGGCTGGTGGTCGCCACCACCATCGTGCTGTCCAATCTGGCAGGCGTGGCGGTGGACTTCTTCTACCTGTTCCTGGCCCAGATCACCGGCAACCAGGAGCTGGCCGCGTTGGCGGACAACCTGTTGATCAACGTCACCACCTGTTGCGTGTTCATCGCCCTGGCGGTGTGGATCTGCTGTCGCGGCATGGCCACCACCATGACGGTGCAGTACGGCTTGGTGGCCTTGCAGTTGCTGGTGCTGATCGGCTTCGCCTTCGCAGCGTTCGGCGAGACCACTGCGCCGCCGCCGCTGGCGTTCGACCTGGCCTGGTTCAACCCGTTCGGTGTCGAGTCGTTCTCGGCCTTTGCCGCCGGCCTGTCGTTGTCGATTTTCATTTTCTGGGGCTGGGACGTGTGCCTGACCGTCAGCGAAGAGTCGATCGGCAGCGATGAAGTACCGGGCAAGGCGGCAACCTGGACCGTGCTGCTGATTCTCGGCCTGTACCTGCTCACCGCCATCGCCACCCTGCAGTTTGCCGGGATCAGTGAGCACGGCCTGGGCCTGAACAATCCGCGCATCCAGGAGAACGTGTTCGCCCACCTGGCCGGGCCGGTGATGGGACCGCTGGCGATCCTGATGTCGATCGCGGTGCTGGCCAGCACCGCCGCCTCGCTGCAATCGACTTTCGTCTCGCCGGCGCGCACCCTGCTTGCCATGGGTTACTACGGCGCGGTGCCGCAACGCTTCGCCACTGTTTGCCCGCGTTCGCAGACGCCGCGCTACGCGACCATCTGTGCCGGTATTGCCGCAGGTCTGTTCTACGTGACCATGCGTACCCTCAGCGAGAACGTGCTGGCCGACACCATCACCGCCCTGGGCATGATGATCTGCTTCTACTATTCGCTGACCGCCTTCGCCTGCGTGTGGTACTTCCGCCGCAGCCTGTTCGACAGCGTGCGCCACTTCTTCATGCGCGGCGTGTGCCCGCTGGTGGGTGGCCTGATCCTGTCGGTGATCTTCCTGCGCACGGCGATCGACAGCGCCTCGCCGGACTTCGGCAGTGGCTCGCATGTTGGGGGGCTGGGGCTGGTATTCGTGATCGCGGCGATCATCTCGGCGCTGGGCATCGTGCTGATGCTGCTGTCGCGGCTGCGTGCGCCGGCATACTTCCTGGGGGCTACCCTGCGTCAGCAGGCGACGTTGCAGCTGCAGGAGTAAGGAAAAAGGGGCTGCTTTGCAGCCCATCGCCGGCAAGCCGGCTCCCACAGGAGATTGCATACCCTTGTGGGAGCCGGCTTGTCGTGGCGACGAACCGCGGCGAATGGGCCTCATAGAGACCCAGGCTATCTTCAGCCGATCAGCTCTTTGAGTAGTGCTCGGTGTACTCGCTGCTGGTTATCCAGCTTCAGCTTTTCGGCATGCTGCACGGCATCCGCACCATCTTCGCGGTTCGAGCGGAACACCGCCTTGAGGTCTTCGAGTGCATCATCAAACTTGTCGTTGATGATGACGTACTCGTACTCGTTGTAATGCTCCATCTCGCTGACCGCTTCCTTCATGCGTCCGGCGATGATTTCTTCGCTGTCCTGGCCGCGACCGTCCAAGCGTTGGCGCAGGGCCTGCTGGCTCGGTGGCAGGATGAAGATCGAGCGCGCTTTTGGCATTAGCTTGCGTACCTGACGGGCTCCTTGCCAGTCGATTTCCAGTATCAGGTCTTTTCCCTTGTTCAGCGTCTGCTGCATCGCGCTGCGGGAAGTACCGTAGAAATTGCCGAACACCTCGGCATGCTCAAGGAAGTCATTCTTGGCGATGAGTGTCTTGAACTCGTCATGGCTGACGAAGTGATAGTTCGTTCCATGCTTTTCGCCTGGGCGCATCTTGCGCGTGGTATGCGATACCGAGACGCTCACACGCGGGTCTTGCCTGATCAGCTCAGTGACCAGGCTGGTCTTGCCGGCGCCGGACGGGGCCGAGACGATGTAGAGGGTGCCGCTGCTGTGGTTCATGGTAGGGGTGGCCTTACTCGATGTTCTGTACTTGTTCACGCATCTGTTCGATCAGCACCTTCAGGTTGACTGCCGCCTGCGTGCTGCGTGGGTCGAATGCCTTGGAGCCAAGGGTGTTGGCTTCGCGGTTGAGCTCCTGCATCAGGAAGTCCAGGCGCCGGCCGGCGGCGCCGCCCGACTTGAGTACCCGGCGTACTTCGGTGACGTGAGTGCTGAGGCGGTCCAGCTCTTCGGCGACGTCGCTTTTCTGCGCCAGCAGGACCATCTCCTGTTCCAGGCGTTGTGGGTCGAGCTCGGCCTGCATGTCGCTGAAGCGGTCGAGGACCTTCTGCCGCTGTGCGGCGAGCATCTGCGGCACCAGGGCGCGCAGGGTGGCGACTTCTCCGGCCATGCTGTCCAGGCGCTCGTTGATCAGCCGGGCCAGTTCGGCGCCTTCGCGTTGGCGGCCGGCCTTGAGTTCGGTCAGGGCTTCGTCGAACAGTGCGATGGCTTCGGCATTGAGCGCTTGCGGGTCGGTGGCGTCGGCCACCAGCACGCCCGGCCAGGCCAGTACTTCCAGCGGGTTGAGCGGTGCCGGTTGCTTGATCAGGCTGGCGACGGTTTCGGCGGCGGCGACCAGTTGCGCGGCACGTTCGCGATCGACCTGCAGTGGCTTGCCGGTGCTGTCCTCGCTCAGACGCAGGGTGCACTCGACCTTGCCGCGCGAGAGGCCTTGGCGCAGGCCTTCGCGTACGGCGCCTTCGAGGTCGCGCAGGGCCTCGGGCAGGCGCAGGTGGGGTTCGAGATAGCGGTGGTTGACCGAGCGCAGCTCCCAGACCAGGGTGCCTTGGCTGCCAGCGCGCTCGACACGAGCAAAAGCGGTCATGCTATGCACCATGGGGAGTACCTCGCGTATTCAGGTGGACGGAGAGCCTGTCGGCTGCAAGGCGCAGGATTGTAGCGCAGTGCGGCGTGGGCGCCCAATCCAGCCATGCTAACGGTCGCCCCGAAACCTGTCGGAAAACACGACAGGCTGCGCAAGCGCGACGACAGGCGTGCCTTCGCCGGGCGTCGGGCTCTATAATGCTCGGCAGATTCAAATGTCCCCGTACAGGTATTCCAGATGAAACGTCCAAGTGGTCGCGCCGCCGATCAGCTCCGCTCGATCCGCATTACCCGCAACTACACCAAGCACGCCGAAGGATCGGTTCTGGTCGAGTTCGGTGACACCAAGGTCATCTGCACGGTCAGCGTCGAGAACGGTGTTCCCCGCTTCCTCAAAGGCCAGGGCCAAGGTTGGCTGACCGCCGAGTACGGCATGCTGCCGCGCTCCACCGGCGAGCGTAACCAGCGCGAGGCCAGCCGTGGCAAGCAAGGCGGCCGCACCCTAGAGATCCAGCGCCTTATCGGCCGCTCCCTGCGCGCTGCGCTGGACATGAGCAAGCTCGGCGACATCACCCTGTACGTCGACTGCGACGTGATCCAGGCCGACGGCGGCACCCGCACTGCCTCGATCACCGGCGCCATGGTTGCCCTGTGCGACGCCCTGGCGGTGATCAAGAAACGTGGCGGCCTCAAGGGTGGCAACCCGCTCAAGCACATGATTGCCGCGGTATCGGTGGGCATGTACCAGGGCGAGGCCGTGCTCGACCTCGACTACCTCGAGGACTCTGCCGCCGAGACCGACCTGAACGTGGTCATGACCAGCGCCGGTGGTTTCATCGAGGTGCAGGGCACCGCCGAGGGCGCGCCGTTCCAGCCTGCCGACTTCAACGCCATGCTGGCGCTGGCGCAGAAGGGCATGGACGAGATCTTCGAACTGCAGAAAGCGGCGCTGGCCGACTGAGCAGACGCCAGGGAGGTGCGGGACATGAACGATTCGGATCTACCGATCACCCCGCCCAGCGCCGATATCAGGCAATGGGCAATGTTCTGCCACCTCTCGGCATTGTTGGGGCTGGTGCTGCCTCTGGGGCATTTGCTGGGCCCGCTGGTGCTGTGGCACCTCAAGCGCGAGCAGGATCCTTTTATTGATGCCCAGGGCAAGGAGGCGCTGAACTTCCAGATCAGCGTGACCATCGCCGGCTTCGTCTGCTTCCTGCTGATGTTCGTGTTCATCGGCATCCTGCTGTTCGCCGTGCTGATGGTGACGGTGCTGATCCTGATCATCCTGGCAGCGGTCAAGGCCAATGAAGGGCAGCCGTATCGCTATCCCTTCATCTGGCGGCCGATCAGATAGACACAAAAAAGCCGACCTGATGGTCGGCTTTTTTGTGCGTGCCATTCTCAGATGGTCAGCGTCCAGTCGTAGTCCACGATCAGCGGCGCGTGCTGGGAGAAGCGCGGCTGGCGCGGCAGGCGGGCGTTGCGCACGAAACGGCGCAGGCCTGGGGTGAGGATCTGGTAGTCGAACCGGTAACCCAGGTTGAGCATCTCGGCCTGCTCGTTGTCCGGCCACCAGCTGTACTGGTCGCCTTCACGGCTGACTTCGCGCAGGGCATCGACATAACCCATGTCGCCGACGATGGCGTCCATCCAGGCGCGTTCGGGTGGCAGGAAGCCCGGCGACTGTTGGCTGTCACGCCAGTTCTTGATGTCGAGCTTCTGCTGCGCCACGTAGAACGAGCCGCAGTAGATGTACTCGCGACGCTTGCGGCGTTGCTTGTCCAGGTACTTGGCGAAGTCGTCCATCAACTTGAACTTCTGGTTCAAGTCTTCGTCCCCGTTCATGCCCGAAGGCAGCAACAGGCTGGCAATACTGACTTTGTCGAAATCTGCTTGCAGATAACGCCCGTAGCGGTCGGCTGTCTCGAAGCCCAGGCCGGTGATGACTGCCTTGGGCTGCATGCGCGAGTAAAGTGCCACGCCACCTTGGGTGGGCACCTCCGCGTCGCAGGCGTAAAGGAAATAGCCATCGAGCTGGAAAGCTGGGTCGTCGAGTTCAAAGGCCGAGGCGCGGGTATCCTGAAGGCAGATGACGTCGGCATTCTGGGCTTGCAACCAGCTGAGCAATCCACGCTCGGCCGCAGCCTGAATGCCATTTACGTTCACACTGATGATCCGCATAAATGGCCCCAAAAATCTCGTGCGTGTATGATACCCGAGCTCAACACATTTAGCTAAATCCGTGGTGTCCGGGACCTTTCATGCAGCCGTATCAGCGCGACTTCATCCGTTTTGCCATCGATCGCGGCGTTCTGCGCTTCGGTGAGTTCACCCTGAAATCGGGGCGTACCAGCCCGTACTTCTTCAATGCCGGCCTGTTCAATACCGGGTCCGCCCTGGCGCAGCTGGGGCGTTGCTACGCGGCGGCCATCGTCGACAGCAAGATCCCCTTCGACGTGCTGTTCGGCCCGGCCTACAAGGGCATTCCCCTGGCGGCGACCACTGCCGTGGCCCTGGCCGAGCAGCACCAGCTCGACGTGCCGTGGTGCTTCAACCGCAAAGAGGCCAAGGACCACGGCGAGGGCGGCAGCCTGGTCGGTGCCCCGCTGGCCGGTGACGTGCTGATCATCGACGACGTTATCACTGCCGGCACCGCGATCCGCGAGGTCATGCAGATCATCAACGCCCAGCAGGCCAAGGCCGCCGGTGTGCTGATCGCACTGAACCGCGAAGAGCGGGGCAATGGCGCGCTGTCGGCGATCCAGGAAGTCGAACGCGACTTCGGTATCCCGGTGGTCAGCATCGTCTCGCTGACCCAGGTGCTGGAGTTCCTGGCCGACGATCCGCAGCTCAAGCAGCACCTGCCGGCGGTCGAGGCCTACCGCGCGCAGTACGGTATCTGACCGGCCCGCAGGCACGAAAAAGGCGACCTTCGGGTCGCCTTTTTCGTGCCTGCGGTTCAGCGGCGATTCGGGTAAGGGTCCTGCACGGCGTCACCGACGCCCGTGAGGATCTTCCAGCCACGCTTGGGGTGGGTGCCGGGGGTGAAGTCAGGGCAGGGAGGCATCGAGGTCTTGCCCTGGTTGGAGTACTTGCGTCCGCAGTCGGCGCATTCGTAGCTGCCTGCGGAAACATCGCTGCCATATTTGACCAGTTCTTTCTGCATCGCTGTATCTCCGATGGGATGGAGTTGGAATGCTAGTTGGCTGGCAGAGATGCGTGTTGTAGTGCCTGTCCGTGCTGGCGGTAGGATTTTTCCGAACTGGAAAAGAAAGGCGGCCCTTGGGCCGCCCGCGCGTCGTGTCAGTCTGTGCCGTACTTCGGCGAACGTGGCCCGTAGAGGATCCCGCCATTCGGGTAGGGCGTCAGCAGGCGTGCGCTGGTCATCCCGGCGATCGGGTAGCCGGCATCATCCTGCACGCTGCTGATGATCTGGTTGATGGCCGCCGCCACCAGCATGCCGATCAGGCCACCCTGGTTCTGCTTGCCTTCCTCGCTGGAGGCCGTGGCACTGCCGGTCCACAAGGTGGCACCGGTCTTCAGGTCGACCAGTTTGGCGCTGGCGGTGACGATGGTCGCGCTGCTCAGCACCATGTAGCGGGTGCCGTAGTCGCTGACGGTCACGTACAGGCCGGCGTCGGCGCCGAAGATCTCGTTCAGCTTGGCGGTGGGCAACTGGTGGATATCGGCCGGCGTGGTCAGGCCGTTCTGGCGGAACGTCTCGTCCACCAGCGCCACCGGCATCACGTAGTAGCCGGCCTCGGCCAGCGGATAGGTGACCTGGGACAGCATGCTGTAGGTGGCCTTGACGTCGGGCGACTCGTTCAGCGGCGGCAGGATCAGGATCGACTTCGGTCGGCTCTGCTTGTAGGCCGAATAGTCGATGCTCTTGCGCTCGGCGCAGCCGGCGAACAGGGCCAGCACGCAGGCGCCGACGATCAGTTGGGTCAGGCGCTTGATCATTGCTGGGCTCCCTTGCTGGCGTTGCTCATCAGGAAGTCCATGTAGGCCGCCGACTCAGGGAACAGCGCTTTTTCGGTACGGAACTGCTGGATCATCTGGTCATCCTTGCCCAGGCTGGAGTACAGCAGGCCCAGCTGCGCGTGGTAGCCCGGTGGCACTGCGCCGTTCTTGGCCTTGATCTTCTCCAGGTCGCGCTCCAGGGCGGTGACCTGTTCTTCCTTGGCGTCACCTTTGAGGTAGCCGTATACCTGGGGCTGGTAGCTTTCCCACTGGTACAGGGTCTTGGGCGAATTGCAGCCGGCCAGCAGGACGCTGCCCAGCAGCAGCCCGGCGACAGTGCGCCAGGCCGGGTAGGTGATGCTCATCGAACGGTCTTCCTTGTCGTGTTGTGCTTGTTATTGCGCCTGTGGTTTCCACTGGCCGCTTTCGACTGCGCCCACCAGCTTGTTGACAGCTTCGCGCATGGCCAGGTCGAGCACTTTGCCGTTGAGGGTCGAGTCGTAGCTGGCGGTGCCGCCGAAGCCGATGACTTCACGGTTGGACAGGGCGTATTCACCGGCGCCCTGGCTCGAATAGACCACTTCGGATGTGCTGATGTTGACGATGTTCAGGGCGACCTTGGCGTAGGCGATCTGGGTCTTGCCGCGGCCGAGGATGCCGAACAGCTGGTGATCGCCGACTTCCTTGCGGCCGAACTCGGTGACGTCGCCGGTCACCACGAAGTCGGCGCCCTTCAGGCGCTGGGCCTGGCCCTTGATGGCCGCTTCCTGCTGGATCTCGCCCATGTTGTCGCGGTCCAGCACGTTGAAACGGTTGGTCTGCTGCAGGTGGGTGATCAGGATGGTCTTGGCCTGGCCGCCGAGGCGGTCGACGCCGTCGGAGAAGATGCCGCGCATGTAGCTGGAGCGGTTGTCGAACTTGCCCACGGCGATCGGCGTGCGCACGCCGCTGTAGGGACGACTGACGCTTTCGACCTGTTGCACGGCAACAGCGGTGGAGGTTTCGGTGGCACAGCCGGTGATGGACCCGACAGCCAGGGCGGCTGCCAGCACGAGTCCTTGTGATGCGTATTTCACGCGTGTTCTCCAGGTAAATAGAAACTATTCGTAACGAGCAAGCATGCTGTCACGTTGTTTCGGCAGTCTACCGGGATTCTTGATAGTCAAACATCAAGGGTAATGGCTATAAGCCATCTTTTTGAGTGGGCGGGGATGGATGCATCGCGGGGCAGGCCTGCTCCCAGCCGGGAGCGGGCCTGCCCCGCGATAGGATTACAGCTGGATCAGCGTGGTTTGCGGTTGCTGATCAGCGTGCCCACGCCGCTGTCGGTGAAGATCTCCAGCAGCACGGCATTCGGCACGCGACCGTCGATGATGTGCGAGCTGTTCACGCCACCCTGGACGGCATCCAATGCGCACTTGATCTTCGGCAGCATGCCGCCGTAGATGGTGCCATCGGCGATCAGTTCGTTGACCTGCTCGGTGCTCAGCCCCGTGAGGACCTCGCCCTGCTTGTCCATCAGGCCGGCGATGTTGGTCAGCAGCATCAGCTTCTCGGCCTTCAGCGCCTCGGCCACCTTGCCGGCCACGAGGTCGGCATTGATGTTGTACGACTCGCCGTTGGCGCCCACGCCGATCGGCGCGATCACCGGGATGAAGTCACCCTTGACCAGCATGTTCAGCAAGTCGGTGTTGACGCTGACGACCTCGCCGACATGGCCGATGTCGATGATTTCCGGGGTGGTCATCTCCGGCGTCTGGCGGGTGACGGTGAGCTTCTTGGCGCGGATCAGCTCAGCATCCTTGCCGGTCAGGCCGATGGCGCTGCCGCCGTGGCGGTTGATCAGGTTGACGATGTCCTTGTTCACCTGGCCGCCCAGGACCATCTCCACCACGTCCATGGTCGCCGCGTCGGTCACGCGCATGCCATCGATGAAGTGGCTGTCTATCGACAGGCGCTTGAGCAGGTCGCCGATCTGCGGGCCACCACCGTGCACCACCACCGGGTTGATGCCCACGGCCTTCATCAGCACGATGTCACGGGCGAAGCCGGTCTTGAGCTCCTCGCTCTCCATCGCGTTGCCGCCGTACTTGATCACCAGGGTCTTGCCGACGAAGCGGCGGATGTAAGGCAGTGCTTCGGACAAAACCTCGGCTACATGGGAAGCGGCATCGCGATCGAGGGTCATGCAGGGCTCCAGGTAAGGAACGGATAGTCGTCAGAACGGCAGTTGCAGGCCTGGTTGGACCCGCAGCAGCTGCGTGCGGAATACAGCCTTGATTCGGTCGAGTTCTGCGGCGCTGTCGGCCTCGAAGCGCAGCACCAGCACCGGTGTGGTGTTGGAGGCGCGAACCAGGCCCCAGCCGTTGGGGTAGTCGACCCGCACACCGTCGATGGTGGTCAGGCTGGCTTCGCCCCAATCGGCGTCGCGTTGCAGTGCATCAATGATGCTGAATTTACCCTCGTCGGTCACATCAATGTTGATTTCCGGCGTGGAAATATCATTGGGGAACGCGGCGAACAGGCTTTCGGCGTCCTGCCCGGCCTTGCTGAGGATCTCCAGCAGGCGCGCGGCGCTGTAGATGCCGTCGTCGAAACCGTACCAGCGCTCCTTGATGAAGATGTGCCCGCTCATCTCGCCGGCCAGCAGCGAGCCGGTCTGTTTCATCTTCTTCTTGATCAGCGAGTGGCCGGTCTTCCACATCAGCGCGCGGCCACCGTGCTGTTCGATCAGCGGGGTCAGGCGGCGCGTGCATTTGACGTCGAAGATGATCTCGGCGCCCGGGTTGCGCGACAGCACGTCCTGGGCGAACAGCATCAGCAGGCGGTCGGGGTAGACGATGCTGCCGGTGTTGGTCACCACACCCACGCGGTCACCGTCGCCATCGAAGGCCAGGCCGATATCGGCGCCGGTCTCTTTCACCTTGGCGATCAGGTCCTCCAGGTTCTCGGGCTTGCCCGGATCCGGGTGGTGGTTGGGAAAGTTGCCGTCGACTTCGCAGAACAGTGGGATCACCTCACAGTTCAACGCTTCGATCAGTTGCGGAGCGACCACGCCGGCCGCGCCGTTGCCGCAGTCGACAACCACCTTCAGGCGCTTGGCCAGTTTCACATCGGCGACGATCTGCTGGAAGTAGCGCTCAAGGATCTCGACCTTTTCCACGCGGCCATCGCCACGGGTCAGGTCATTGGTCTTCAGGCGGGTCAGCAGGGCCTGGATCTGTTCATTGGCCAGGGTGTCGCCGGCGATGACGATCTTGAAACCGTTGTAGTCCGACGGGTTGTGGCTGCCGGTGAGCATCACGCCCGACTTGCCGGCCAGCACATTGGCGGCGTAGTACAGCGCCGGGGTCGGCACCAGGCCGACGTCGCTGACCTGGCAACCGGCCTCGACCAGGCCCTTGATCAGTTGCTCGACCAGCATCGGGCCGGACAGGCGACCGTCGCGGCCGACCGAGATCTGCGGTTCGCCCTGGGCGAGGGTCTGGGCGCCAATGGCGCGGCCGATCCAGTAAGCGGTCTCGGCATGCAGGGTCTTGCCGACCACGCCACGGATGTCATAGGCGCGGAAGATACTGTCGGGCAGTGCGGGGACCAGCTGGGCCATGTCGTTCATCTCTGGGGACTCCAAGTATTCAAAGGCTTCTGGGCAGGCACAAACTGAACGCTTGGACGGTGGTTTCGCCGCAGAGTTCGCCATCCATGGCCCGAACGGTCTGTCGTCGGCTCAGCGGGTGCCCGAATGGCCGAAGCCGCCGGCGCCACGCTGGGTTTCGTCGAACTGCTCGACGATATCGAAGTGCGCCTGCACCACCGGCACCAGGATCAGCTGCGCGATGCGCTCGCCGACGGTGATGGTGAACGGCGTGCTGCCGCGGTTCCAGCAGGACACCATCAGCTCGCCCTGGTAGTCGGAGTCGATCAGGCCGACCAGGTTGCCCAGTACGATGCCGTGCTTATGGCCCAGGCCTGAGCGCGGCAGGATCATGGCCGCCAGGCCCGGGTCGCCGATGTACACCGACAGGCCGGTGGGGATCAGCAGGGTCTGGCCTGGCTCGAGGACGGTGTCTTCTTTGAGCAGGGCGCGCAGGTCGAGGCCTGCCGAGCCTGGAGTGGCGTACTGCGGCAGGGGGAATTCGGTGCCCAGGCGAGGGTCGAGGATCTTGGCTTGAAGAGCGTGCATGTAACTTATTGAACCTGGTTGAGCCGTTCGGCGATGAAGGCGACCAGCTGACGGGCAATCTTGCCTTTGCTGGTCTGCGCGAAGAGGGTTTGATGCTGCTGCCGGTCTATCACGGTCAGGGCGTTTTCCTCGCTGTTGAAGCCGATGCTGGGGTTGGCCACATCATTGGCGACGATCAGGTCGAGGTTCTTGTCCTTGAGCTTGCGCGTGGCGTAGTCGAGCAGGTGCTCGGTCTCGGCGGCGAAACCGACGCTGAACGGGCGATCGGCGCGGCCGGCAATGGTCGCAAGGATATCGGGATTGCGCACCATCTGCAGCAGCATGCCGTCGCCGGTAGTGGGATCTTTCTTAAGCTTCTGTGAGGCGACGACCTCAGGGCGGTAGTCCGCGACCGCAGCCGAGGCGATGAACAGGTCGCAAGGCATGGCAGCTTCGCAGGCCGCGAGCATGTCCCGCGCGCTCACCACGTCGATACGGCTGACCCGGTCGGGGGTCTGCAGGTGCACAGGTCCGGTGACGAGGGTCACCCGGGCCCCGGCTTCGGCAGCAGCCTCGGCCAGGGCGAAGCCCATCTTCCCTGAACTATGGTTGGTGATGTAACGCACCGGGTCGATGTTCTCTTGCGTAGGGCCGGCGGTGATCAGCACGTGCTTGCCGGTCAGGGCCTGACGCTTGAAGCTTTCGGCGGCGCACCAGGCCAGGTCGGTGGCTTCGAGCATGCGGCCCAGGCCCACGTCGCCACAGGCCTGGCTGCCGGAGGCCGGGCCGAATACCTGGATGCCGCGGCTTTTCAGCAGCTCGAGGTTGGCCTGGGTCGCCGGGTCGCGCCACATGGCCTGGTTCATCGCCGGGGCGACGGCGACGGTGGCGTCGGTAGCCAGTACCAGGGTGGTCAGCAGGTCGTCGGCCATGCCCTGGGCCATGCGTGCCATCAGGTCGGCGGTGGCCGGGGCGATCAGCACCAGGTCGGCCCATTTGGCCAGCTCGATATGGCCCATGGCCGCTTCGGCCGCAGGGTCGAGCAGGTCCAGATGGACCGGGTGGCCGGACAGCGCCTGCAGCGTGAGCGGGGTGATGAACTCGGCGCCACCACGGGTCATGACCACGCGCACCTGCGCGCCGTGTTCCAAGAGTCGGCGAATCAGCTCGGCGCTCTTGTAGGCGGCGATGCCGCCACCCACGCCGAGAACGATGCGCTTGCGATACAACCGCTGCATAGGCCTTGCCTTATTCCAGTGAAAGCGGGTGGCGACGACGGCTGCCTGCGGCAGATCGTCGCATTTTCGAAGCGAACTAGATTAACACAGCGTCCAAAGGGGCCGTAGTGGCAGGCGAGGAGGGGAAATGAACATCAGGGAGTGGCCGGCTGAAGAACGGCCGAGGGAGAAGTTGTTGCAGCGCGGGTCTGGCAGCCTTTCCGATGCAGAACTGCTGGCAGTATTTCTCGGCTCCGGCGTGAAAGGGCGCAACGTGCTGGAGCTGGCGCGCGGGCTCTTGCTGAAATTCGGCGGCTTGCGTCAGGTGCTCGAGGCTGATCGACAGGCGTTTCTTGGCGAACTGGGGCTGGGGCCAGTGAGGTACAGCCAGTTGCAGGCCTTGCTTGAAATCGGGCGCAGGAACCTGGCGACGTCCATCGAGCGCGAGTCGGTCATGGACAGCCCGCTGGCTGTGCGGCGTTACCTGAAGGCGATGCTGCGGCATGAGGCCAGCGAGGTGTTCGGTTGTCTGTTCCTGGACACCAAGCACAGGCCGCTGGCGTTCGAGATCCTGTTCCGCGGCACGATCGACCGGGCGAGCATCTATCCGCGCGAAGTGGTGCGACGGGCTTTGCTGCACAACGCTGCGGCCTTGATCCTCTGTCACAACCATCCGTCGGGCAATTGCGAGCCAAGTCAGGATGATGTGCACCTGACGCTTGTTTTGAAACGATCGCTGGCATTGATCGATGTGAGGGTGCTGGACCACGTCATCGTGGGTGATGGCGAGCCGTTGTCGATGGTCGAGCATGGATGGCTGGCCGGTTAGGCAGCGCGGGGCAAGCTCGCGTTCACAATGACTGTGGGCTTGCCTCGCGATTGGGCGTCAGCGGTTGACTGAGACCTTGCTGAAATCCTGCCGCCCGAACGGGCTCACCTGGTAACCCTGTACGTCCTGGCGCAGCAGCGCGGCCGCAGTCGGATGCGCCAGCGGCAGCCACAGCGCCTGCTGCTGAATCAGCGTCTGAGCCTGCTGGTACAGGCGGCTGCGCACGCTCTGGTCGTTGGTGGTGCGTCCGGCGTTGATCAGCTGGTCCAGGCGGTTGTCGCAGAACCGGGCGAAGTTGGTCCCGGACTTGACCGCGGCGCAGGCAAACTGCGGGCTGAGGAAGTTGTCCGGATCGCCGTTGTCACCCGCCCAGCCCATGAACAGCAGGTCGTGCTCGCCGGCCTTGGCGCGGCGGATCAGCTCGCCCCACTCGATGGTGCGGATCTCGGCCTTGATGCCGATTTTCGCAAGGTCGGCCTGCAGCATCTGTGCGCCCAGGCTGGGGTTGGGGTTGAGCAGACTGCCCGACGGGCGGGTCCAGATAGTGGTCTCGAAACCCTTGGCCAGGCCGGCCTTGGCCAGCAGTGCCTTGGCTTTCTTGTGATCGAGCGTGTAGCCGGACAAGTCCTTGGCATAGCTCCAGGTATTCGGCGGATAGGGACCGTTGGCGGCAGTGGCGGTATCTTCGAACACGGCCTTGAGGTAGGCCGTCTTGTCGAAGGCCAGGTTGATGGCCTGGCGCACTTCAGGCTTGTCCAGTGGCGGGTGCTGGCTGTTGATGGCGACGAAGGCGGTCATGAATGCCGGGGTGGTGGCGACCTTGAGGTTGCCGTCCTTGCCGGCCTCGGCGATGTCCAGCGGCTTGGGCGACAGGGCCACCTGGCATTCGCCGCGCCTGATCTTTTGCAGGCGGACGTTGGCGTCCGGGGTGATGGCGTAGATCAGCGGGTCGATCGACGGCTTGCCGGCGAAATAGTCAGGGTTGGCGCGGTAGCGCACCACGGCGTCTTTCTGGAAACGCTGGAAGACGAACGGGCCGGTGCCCACTGGCTGGTTGTTGAGTTTCTCGGGGGTGCCGGCCTTGAGCAGCTTGTCGGCATATTCGGCGGAGTAGATCGAGGCAAAGCCCATGCTCAGGGTGGCCAGGAAAGTGGCGTCGGCGTGGGTCAGGGTGAAGCGCACGGTGTGCGGCTCGGGTGCGTCGATGGCCTTGATCAGGCTGCCCAGTTGCAGAGATTGGGCATGCGGGTAGCCGCCCGGGGCGGTCTTGTGCCAGGCGTGGGCCGGGTAGAGCATGCGTTGGAAGCTGAACAGCACGTCGTCGGCGTCCAGTTCGCGGGTCGGCTTGAAGTAAGCGGTGGTGTGAAACTTCACGTCCGGGCGCAGCTTGAAGTCGTAGACCAGGCCGTCAGGCGACACCGTCCAGCTTTGCGCCAGGCTCGGCACCACCTTGCCCTCGGCGGCGTCGAACTCGACCAGGCGGTTCATCAGCACGTCGGCCGAGGCGTTGGTGGTGGTCAGCGAGTTGTACTGCACCACGTCGAAGCCTTCGGGGCTGGCTTCGGTGCACACCGACAGCGCTGCGGCCTGGGCAAAGCCCGCGGCGCACAGGGTGGTGAACAGGAGGGAAAGGGCGGCGGCACGCATGGTGACTCCTTGGCTGGTCGGTGGCCCATCTGCCGGTGCAGTCTGGAAAATTGAGGAAATGTCCTACCCTAGTGCGGGCATGGGCAAATGACCACACCCTTTCGCATTAATTCGGCGACGGGCGGTCGACAGCTTGCCGCCCCAGTCGTTATGCTGCCCAGGCGCGCTCGGCCCGACCGGAACTCTCATATTCTGTTGTTGTGGCGGAGTCTTTCTGGTATAAAGCAGCGCTCTTTTCTAGGGGCTCGGTCTGTCGCGTAAGCGCACCCGGCCGATAAGACCCCCGGGAACACGGCGCCTTGGCGCCATTGACTGAGAGATTAAGCGGCCAACCCATGCCGGGTTGGGCATGTGGTTTTAGAGGGCTGAGGCATGTCGAGAGTCTGTCAAGTTACCGGTAAGGGTCCGGTAACTGGGAACAATATTTCCCACGCAAACAACAAAACCCGTCGTCGTTTCCTGCCGAACCTGCAGCACCACCGTTTCTGGGTTGAATCCGAGAAGCGCTTCGTGCGTCTGCGCGTTTCCGCCAAAGGCATGCGTATCATCGACAAGCGCGGCATCGATGCCGTTCTGGTCGACATCCGTCGCGCTGGCGCCAAGGTTTAAAGGAGAACATCATGCGTGAATTGATCCGTCTGGTTTCGAGTGCCGGTACCGGCCACTTCTACACCACCGACAAGAACAAGCGCACCACTCCGGACAAGATCGAGATCAAGAAGTACGATCCGGTCGTCCGCAAGCACGTGGTGTACAAGGAAGCCAAGATCAAGTAATTGATCGGCAACCTGAAAAAACCCGCAACCGCAAGGTGGCGGGTTTTTTTATGTCTCCAGCAAAGTCATCGCGGGGCCTGCACAAAGCCGGGTCCCGCGATCGGTTCATTTCTGCTCGAACATCACATAGATCTTGCGGCACGGCTCCAGCACTTCCCAGGTGCCCTTGAAGCCTGCGGGGATCACAAAGCGATCGCCGGCACGCAAGGTCTTGGCGCCACCGTCCTGGTCGCGCAGCACCGACACACCCTGGACGATCTCGCAGTACTCGTGCTCGGTGTAGTTCACCGTCCACTGGCCCACCTCGCCCTCCCAGACGCCCGCGGCGAATTGCCCGCACGGGCTGGCGTAGTGGTTGTAGACAGCCTGGTCAGGCTCGCCCTTGAGGATTTTCTCCGCCGCCGGGCGGTAGCGTTCGGCTTCGGTCAGAACCTGGGCAAAGTCGACGATGCTGGTGATACTCATGTTGGTTACCCTGTTGTTGTTTAATAAAATGAACATCAGTAGGCATTTGAGCCGTTGGTGTCAAATATATTGATAGTTTCCCCGCCCTGGTTTAGGGTGGCAGGTGCCCGTGTGCGTCGTCACCCGGCCAGAATTTCTGACAGCGCCCGTGAGTCCTCAGTGCGGCGTTGCACCTTAACAAGAGAGGAGTTTCCTATGACCACCCTGACTCGTGCGGACTGGGAACAGCGTGCCCAGCAACTGAAGATCGAAGGTCGCGCCTTCATCAACGGCGAATACACCGATGCCGCATCCGGTGAAACCTTCGACTGCCTGAGCCCGGTGGACGGACGCTTCCTGGCCAAGGTCGCCAGCTGCGACCTGGCCGACGCCAACCGCGCTGTCGACAACGCCCGCGCCGTGTTCGAATCCGGCGCCTGGTCGCGCCTGGCCCCCGCCAAGCGCAAGGCCAAGCTGATCCGCTTCGCCGACTTGCTGCGCAAGAACGTCGAGGAACTGGCCCTGCTCGAAACCCTCGACATGGGCAAGCCGATCGGTGACTCCTCCACCATCGATATCCCGGGGGCGGCCAACGCCATCCACTGGACCGCCGAAGCCATCGACAAAGTCTACGACGAAGTCGCGCCGACCCCGCACGACCAGCTCGGCCTGGTGACCCGCGAGCCAGTGGGTGTGGTCGGTGCCATCGTACCGTGGAACTTCCCTTTGCTGATGGCATGCTGGAAGCTGGGCCCTGCCTTGGCCACCGGTAACTCCATCGTGCTCAAACCGTCCGAAAAGTCGCCGCTGACCGCGATCCGCATCGCCCAGCTGGCCATCGAGGCCGGTATTCCGGCTGGCGTGCTGAACGTGCTGCCAGGCTACGGCCACACCGTGGGCAAGGCCCTGGCCCTGCACATGGACGTCGACACCCTGGTGTTCACCGGCTCGACCAAGATCGCCAAGCAGCTGATGGTCTATGCCGGTGAGTCGAACATGAAGCGTGTCTGGCTGGAAGCCGGTGGCAAGAGCCCGAACATCGTCTTCGCCGACGCCCCTGACCTGCAGGCCGCCGCCGAGGCTGCCGCCAGCGCCATTGCCTTCAATCAGGGCGAAGTCTGCACCGCAGGTTCCCGCCTGTTGGTCGAGCGCTCGATCAAGGACAAGTTCCTGCCCATGGTGGTCGAGGCCCTCAAGGCCTGGAAACCGGGCAACCCGCTGGACCCGGCGACCACCGTCGGCGCGCTGGTCGACACCCAGCAGATGAACACCGTGCTGTCCTACATCGAGGCCGGCCATCAGGATGGCGCCAAGCTGCTGGCCGGTGGCAAGCGTACCCTCGAGGAGAGCGGCGGCACCTACGTCGAGCCGACCATCTTCGACGGCGTGACCAACGCCATGAAGATCGCCAAGGAAGAGATCTTCGGCCCGGTACTGTCGGTGATCACCTTCGATACCGCCGAAGAGGCCGTGGCCATCGCCAACGACACGCCATATGGCCTGGCGGCAGGCATCTGGACCTCGGACATCTCCAAGGCACACAAGACTGCTCGCGCCGTGCGCGCCGGCAGTGTCTGGGTCAACCAGTACGACGGTGGCGACATGACCGCGCCGTTCGGTGGCTTCAAGCAGTCGGGCAACGGCCGTGACAAGTCGCTGCACGCGCTGGAGAAGTACACCGAGCTGAAGGCGACCTGGATCAAGCTGTGATTCAGTAACGTCTCATCGCGGTACTCGTGGGAGCGGGCTTGCCCCGCGATGAGCCGCAGACAGCCGGGCCGGTTCACGCCGTCCCGGCTTTGTCGTCTCTGTCATACACGATTTGCGCTGAAAGGAGGCTGTGATGCGTTGGGGAACCTACTTTGCCGTCCTGGCGTCGGTGCTCAGTGTCGGGCTTGCGCTCGGCGTGAGCATGCCGCTGGTCTCCCTGCGCCTGGAGGGCTGGGGCTACGGTGGGTTCGCCATCGGTGTGATGGCGGCGATGCCGGCCCTCGGAGTATTGGTCGGTGCCAGCCTGGCCAGCCGCCTTGCCGGCTGGGTCGGCGTGCCCATGGCCATGCGCCTGTGCCTGTGGGGGGGGGCGCTGTCGATCGGCCTGGTGGCGGTGCTGCCCAGCTATGCCCTGTGGCTGGTGCTGCGTTTGATGATCGGTATGTCGCTGACGGTGGTGTTCATCCTTGGTGAGAGCTGGATCAACCAGTTGGTGGTCGAACAGTGGCGTGGCCGGTTGGTGGCGCTGTATGGCAGCAGCTATGCGCTGAGCCAGTTGGCCGGGCCGCTGGTGCTGGGTTTTCTGGGTTCGGACGACGATTTCGGTTTCTGGGCCGCGACCGGGTTATTGCTGGTCGCGCCGCTGATCCTGCTGGGGCGCGGCGGTGCACCGACCACCGAGGCGTGCAGCGTTACCTTCGCCGACCTGTTCGGCTTCTGTCGGCGTCTGCCGGTGATCGCCTGGGCTATCGCGCTGTTCGCGGCATTCGAGGCGATGATCCTGACGTTGCTGCCGGTGTACTGCCTGCAGCAAGGGTTCACCACGGAGGTGGCGTTGTTCATGGTCAGCACCGTGGTGGTGGGTGATGCGGTGTTGCAATTGCCGATTGGCGCCTTGGCCGACCGCATGTCGCGGCGCACGTTGTTCAGCGGTTGTGCACTGACCTTGATGGTGTCCAGCCTGGCGATTCCGCTGCTGTTGCATACACCGGTGATCTGGCCGCTGTGGGTGCTGTTCGGTGCCAGTGCGGGTGGGTTGTTCACCTTATCGCTGGTGCTGATCGGCGAGCGCTACCGGGATGACGAACTGGTGCGGGCCAATGCCCATGTGGCGCAGCTGTGGGGTATCGGTTGCCTGCTCGGACCTTTGCTGGCCGGGGCGGGAAGCCAGTGGATCAGCGGGCATGCGCTGCCGTTGCTGATGGCAGTGGGCGCGGCGGGGTTGGTGCTGCTGACGCGGCGGCGGGATGCCTTTGAGCCGGCGTCTGCCTGACCGATTGCAATCGCGGGCTTGCCCGCGATGCGTTCTACAACATCTTCTCCAACCCGACCGCCTTGCTGATCCAGGCATTGAAGCGTCGCCATATCCCCCCGGGCTCGGTCACCAACAGGTGCCGCTGGCCGTTGTCCTCGGTCGCCCAGACCATCCTCCCGTCCACCAGCTTCACCTGGTAACTCAGCGCTGGAGCCATGCCTTGTAGCGCCAGTTCGCGGGTGTACTCGGCCAGCTCAGGGCTGTCCACCATCACGCCCACCTCGGTGTTCCACAGCACGGAACGCGGGTCGAAGTTGAACGAGCCGATGAAGGTCTTGCGTCGGTCGAACACCATCGCCTTGCTGTGCAGGCTCGAATCGGAGCTGCCGTGGAAACCCAGCCGTGGTCGTGGATCGCCGGGCTGGCGGCGCAACTCGTACAGCTGCACGCCATGCTCCAGCAAGGCCCGGCGATAAGGCGCATAGCCGCCATGGACCGCTGGCACGTCGGTCGCTTCCAGCGAGTTGGTCAGGAGCTTGACCGAGGTGCCGGCGTCGGCGCGACTGGTCAGGTACAGCAGGCCAGGCTCGCCGGGTACGAAGTAGGCGGACACCAGGATCAATTCCTTGTGCACGCGGTTCAGGTCGGGGGCCAGTTGCTGGGTCATCAGCAGTTGCGGATCCGGTTCGCCCTCTGCCAGGACTTTGCTCGGCGCGTCCCACAAAGCCTGGCTGTGGGCCCAGATCAGCTCATTGCGCCACACATCCAGGCGCGGCTGCGACTGATAGGCCATCAAGCGGTCGTACAGGGCCTTGCGCTTGGTCCGTGCTTCGGCCAGGGACACCTCCAGGCGCTGACGGCTGCTGAACAGGTCGTCGGCGTCGGGCTGGCGCCAGAGGAAGTCGCCGATCGGAAGGCTCAAGGCGCTGTTCCAGTACTGGTCGAAGCTGTGTCCGAGTTGTTCGGCCACAGGCCCCACGCCCAGCAGGTCGATGTCGGTGAAGTTGAGGTTGGGTTCGGCGTCGAAGTACTCGTCGCCCAGGTTGCGGCCGCCGACGATGGCCATGCTGTTGTCCACCAGGAACAGCTTGTTGTGCATGCGCCGATGCTGGCGTGACAGGTTGAACAGCCGGCCGACGGCCCGGGTCGCCCCGGTACTGCGTCCCAGGTGCAGCGGGTTGAACACTCGGATGTGAATGTTCGGATGGGCGGCGAGGGTGCCCATGAGGTTGTCGAGACCATCGCTAGTGGTGTCGTCGAGCAGGATGCGTACCCGTACGCCGCGGTCGGCGGCACGCAGCAGTTCATGGACCAGGGCGCGGGTGCTGAGACCATCGTGGACGATGTAGTACTGCAGGTCGATGCTTGCCTGGGCGTTGCGGATCAGCTCCGCGCGGGCGCGGAATGCCTCGTTGCTGTTGGGCAGCAGGCGAAAGCCCGAGCGTCCCTCGTAGGGCGCGGCCTGGCGCTGCACCGAGCGGCCGAAGGCCGAGTCGGCCGCCGGTAGCGCCTGGCTGACTTCACGTGGTGTACCGACACTGGCGCAGCCCGACAGGCCGAGCAGCAGCACCAGCAGCAGGGGCAGGGCATGCTGGAGTCTCAAGGGTGGATCGTCCTGTGCGGCAAGGGCTTATGAAGTTGGACCGTGGCAGGCGGCGCAAAGTTACCCGCCAGGGTGTTCGGCATCCAGTAGACGAAGGGCGGTTTCACCGACTTTGCGCACGGCGGCTTCGATCTGCTCCGTAGGCCGGGCGGCGAAGTTCATGCGCAGGCAGTTACGGTACTTGCCCGAGGCCGAGAATATGCTGCCCACCGCGATCTGCACGCCTTGCTCCAGTAAAGCGCGGTTCAGGCGCAGCGTATCGAAACTTTCCGGCAGCTCAACCCACAGCATGAAGCCACCTTGTGGGCGGCTGGCCCGGGTGCCTGTCGGGAAGAAGCGGGTCACCCAGTCGCACATCTGGTCGCGGCCGCGCTGGTACTGGCTGCGCATGCGCCGCAGGTGCGGCTGGTAGTGACCTTCGGCGATGAAGTCGGCGATCGCCAGTTGCGGCTGGCAAGCGGTACTGCCGGTGCTGATGTACTTCATGTGCAGCACCCGTTCCAGGTAGCGCCCCGGAGCAACCCAGCCAATCCGCAGGCCTGGCGCCAGGGTCTTGGAAAACGAGCTGCAGAGCAGCACGCGGCCATCGTCGTCGAACGACTTGATGGTGCGCGGGCGCGGGTAGGTGTAGGCCAGGTCGCCATACACGTCGTCCTCGAGGATCGCCACGTCGTAGCGCTGGGCCAGGGTGAGCAGCGCCTTCTTGCGCGTCTCGGGCATGATGTAGCCCATGGGGTTGTTGCAGTTGGGGGTGATCTGAATGAGCTTGATCGGCCATTGTTCGAGGGCCAGTTCGAGGGCTTCCAGGCTGATGCCGGTGATGGGGTCGGTGGGGATTTCCAGGGCCTTCATGCCCAGGCCTTTGAGCGTCTGCATGGCGCCGTGGAAGCTGGGTGAATCGACCGCGACGATGTCACCGGGTTCGCATACCGCGCGAATACTGCACGACAGCGCCTCGTGGCAGCCGGTGGTCACCACCAGGTCGGCCGGGCCCAGGCGGCAGCCGGAGTCGAGCATCAGCCGGGCGATCTGCTCGCGCAGCAGGGCGTTGCCGTGGATGTTGTCATAGTACAGGCCGGGCATGTCCATGCGCCGGCTGATCTGCGCCAGGCTGCGCAACAGTGGCTTGAGCGTGGGACTGTCGACGTCGGGCATGCCACGGCCGAGCTGGATCACGTCCGGGCGCGGGGTGGCGCGCACCAGCTCCAGCACTTGCTCCCACTGGGAGATATCCACAGGACGCTGGGCTGGGCGGCTGATGGCTGGCAGGGCTGGTAGCTGGCGGTCCTCGGCGACGAAGTAGCCGGACTTGGGGCGCGGCGAGACCAGGCCGTTGTCCTCTAGAAGGCGGTAAGCCTGCTGCACGGTGCTCAGGCTGACGCCGTGCTCCACGCTCAGGGCGCGCACTGACGGCAGGCGCTGGCCGGGGCGATACAGGCCCTGCTCGATGCGTGAACCGAGCAGTTCGGCGAGGTTGAAATAGAGGGTCACTGCATACTCCTGCTCAGCTGATGACCAAGGACCGGTACAGATAGGCAAAAAATACCGCATGCAGCCCTAGTTGCGCCAATTCTGTATGGGAATAATAAGTCGATTTTGGATCTGTATTGGCATGGGGTGTACCCGCATGCTGTCTCCACGTCAGGTACTGAACGGAGGACGTGGTGATGGGTGGCATGAGCGATGTGCGCTTGCAACTGTTGGCCAGCGAACTGGAGTCGGAGCAGCGTCCCCGGGTCTTCAGCGCGCCTCAAGGCATGGGTCGTTGGAGCCTGATGCTGCATCGCTGGCGCACCCGCAGGGCCCTGTTGCAGCTGGAGGATTACCAACTGCGCGATATTGGCATCAGCTGGGAGCAGGCTCGGCATGAGGCGAGCAAGCCCTTCTGGCGTGACTAGACCAGCTCTTTGAGTCGATACCAGAGCATCCCCAGTGCCAGCAGCGGCGAACGCAGCAGTTTGCCGCCGGGGAAGGTGGTATGCGGGACCTTGGCGAACAGATCGAAGCGCCCGCTCTGCTGGCCACTGATGGCCTCGCCGAGCAGGCGTCCGGCGAGGTGGGTGGCGTTGAGCCCGTGGCCCGAATAAGCCTGGGCGTAGTAGACGTTGGGCTGGCTGGCCAAGCGGCCGATCTGCGGCAGGCGGTTGGCACCGATGCCGATCATGCCGCCCCATTGGTAATCAATGCGCACATCGGCCAGTTGCGGGAACACCTTGAGCATTTTCGGGCGCATGTAGGCGGCGATGTCCTGCGGGTCGCGCCCGGAATAGTGGCAGGCGCCGCCGAACAGCAGGCGTTTGTCGGCAGAGAGGCGATAGTAATCCAGCGCCACGCGCTGGTCGCATACCGCCATGTTCTGCGGCAGCAACTGGCGGGCGCGTTCCTCACCCAAGGGCTCGGTGGCGATGATGTAGCTGCCGGCGGGCAGCACCTTGCCGCCCAGTTCGCGGTTGAGGTCGTTGTGGTAGGCGTTGCAGCACAGCACCAGCGTCTTGGCGCGCACTCTGCCTTGGGCGGTATGCACCTTCACTTCCGGGCCGTAGTCGATGCGGGTCACTTCCGACTGCTCGTACAAGCCGACACCCAGGCGCCTGGCCACGGCGGCTTCGCCCAGCGCTAGGTTGAGTGGATGCAGGTGACCCGAACCCATGTCGATCAGGCCGCCGACATAGCGATCAGAACCTACTACCGAGTGCATGTCGCCGGGCTGCACCAGGCGCAGTTCGTGACGATAGCCCAGGCTGCGCAGTTCCTCGGCGTCCTCGGCGAAGCCTTCCAGTTCGGCGGGCTTGTTGGCCAGGGTCGCAGTAGCCCCAGGTCAGGTCGCAGTCGATGCCATGGCGCTCGACGCGCTCGCGTACGATTTCCACGGCTTCCAGGCCCATCAGCTTCATGCTGCGTAGGCCTTCTTCACCGATCACCGGGAGAAACTGCTCCAGGCCGTGGCCGACGCCCCGGATGAGCTGGCCACCGTTGCGGCCGCTGGCGCCCCAGCCGAGCTTGCGTGCTTCCAGGAGGATCACCGACAAGCCGCGTTCGGCCAATTCGATGGCGGTGTTCAGGCCCGAGTAGCCACCGCCGACAATGCATACGTCGGCGCTGTGCTCGCCTTGCAGGAACGGGTAGTCGGGGTGTGGCGCGCTGCTGGCGGCGTAGTAGGAGGCGGCGTGTTGCGCGCTGTGGACCATGTGTCGTTTCCTGGGTGCAAGGCGAAAAGGCGAGGATAGGCAACCGGCCAATCGCGGGGCAAGTCGCATCGGCGCACCGCCGCTCCCACGATGATTCCTGCGATTGCCTTATAATCCAGCACTCATGTCCCAGATGCGCCGTTTATGTCCTGCAACCGCCACAAGATCCATTTCCTGCGCGAGCTCATCCCCTCGTTCGAGTGCGAGCCCGGCTGCCATGACTGCTGCGGCCCGGTCACCACCTCGGCCGAGGAAATGGCCCGCCTGCCGCGCAAGACCCAGGCCGAGCAGGAAGCCGCGCTGGAGCGCCTGGACTGTGTGCACCTGGGCCCGAACGGCTGCACCGTATATGAAGAGCGCCCGATGATCTGCCGCCTGTTCGGCACCACGCCGCGGCTGGCCTGCCCCAGGGGGCGGGGCCCGGAGCAGCCGATCGACCCGGCGGCCGAGCAGCTGGTTCACACCTATATCGCCAGTACCCGCCAGGTGCTGGTGTAAGGCTTCAGTCCGGAATCGGCAGGCACAGGCTCTCTTTCACTTCTTCCATCACGATGTAGCTCTTCGACTCGCGCACATGGGGCAGCTTGAGCAGGATGTCGCCGAGCAGCTTGCGATACGACGCCATCTCCGAGATTCGCGCCTTCACCAGGTAGTCGAAATCCCCGGATACCAGGTGGCATTCCAGTACATGGGGCAGCTTGAGCACGGCGCGGCGGAACTCCTCGAAGGTGTCGCCGGACTTGTAGTCCAGGCTGATCTCGACGAACACCAGCAAGCTGCCCTTCAGGTGCTGCGGGTTGAGCCGGGCGTTGTAGCCCATGATGATCCCCTCGCGTTCCAGGCGCCGCACCCGTTCGGTGCAGGGGGTGGTGGACAGCCCGACCTTCTCGCCCAGTTCGGTGAAGGAGATACGCCCGTCATTCTGCAGGATCCGCAGGATGTTGCGGTCGATCTTGTCCAGTTCACGCTTGCTCTGGTGCTGGGTTCTCATAGGGGATGCCCCTCCGTGAAAGGCCATTTTGCCGAGAATTCTCGCCAAATATAGCTGCTTATATAGTGAATAGCACTGGTCGGAGATTCTTATACTGCGCGCATCCATGCCATTTCAACAAAAGACTGCGGCAAGCCGCGTGCGAGGGATACAACAATGCGAGTTCTGGTACTTGGTAGCGGAGTGATCGGTACCGCCAGTGCCTACTATCTGGCCCGGCAAGGTTTCGAGGTGACGGTGGTCGATCGCCAGCCGGCGGTGGCCATGGAAACCAGCTTCGCCAACGCAGGCCAGATCTCGCCCGGCTATGCCTCGCCCTGGGCCGCACCGGGCGTGCCGCTGAAAGCCATCAAGTGGCTGCTGGAACGCCACGCGCCCCTGGCCATCAAGCTGACCGGCGACGTCGACCAGTACCTGTGGATGGCCCAGATGCTGCGCAACTGCACCGCCAGCCGTTATGCGGTGAACAAGGAGCGCATGGTGCGCCTGTCCGAGTACAGCCGCGATTGCCTCGACGAGCTGCGCGCCGAAACCGGCATCGCCTACGAAAGCCGCAGCCTGGGAACCACCCAGCTGTTCCGCACCCAGGCGCAGCTGGACGCCGCGGCCAAGGACATCGCAGTGCTGGAGCAGTCCGGTGTACCGTACGAGCTGCTCGACCGTGACGGCATTGCCCGGGTCGAACCGGCCCTGGAGAGCGTGAAGGGTATCCTCGCTGGCGCCCTGCGCCTGCCCAACGACCAGACTGGCGACTGCCAGATGTTCACCACCAAGCTCGCCGAGATGGCCATCAAGCTGGGTGTCGAGTTCCGCTTCGGCCAGGACATCCAGCGCCTGGACTTCGCCGGTGACCGCATCAACGGCGTCTGGATCGACGGCAAGCTGGAAACCGCCGACCGCTACGTGCTGGCGCTGGGCAGCTACTCTCCGCAGCTGCTCAAGCCGCTGGGCATCAAGGCACCGGTCTACCCGCTCAAGGGCTACTCGCTGACCGTGCCGATCACCAATGGTGACATGGCGCCGACTTCGACCATCCTGGACGAGACCTACAAGGTCGCCATCACCCGTTTCGACAACCGCATCCGTGTCGGCGGCATGGCCGAGATCGCCGGTTTTGACCTTTCGCTGAACCCTCGTCGACGCGAAACGCTGGAGATGATCGTCAACGACCTTTATCCTCGCGGCGGCGACCTGAGCCAGGCGAGCTTCTGGACCGGCCTGCGCCCGGCCACTCCGGATGGCACCCCGATCGTCGGGGCGACCAAGTTCCGTAACCTGTTCCTCAACACCGGTCACGGCACCCTGGGCTGGACCATGGCCTGCGGTTCCGGTCGCCTGCTGGCCGACCTGATTGCGCGCAAGAAGCCGCAGATCAGTGCCGAAGGCCTGGACATCTCGCGTTATGGCAACAGCCGCGAGATCGCCAAGCACGGCCAGCCGGCACCTGCGCACCAGTAAGGGCTGCCCGCTTCATCGCGAGGCAAGTCGCATCGGCGCACCGTCGCTCCCACGAACACTGTAGCGTTGCGGTGGGAGCGAGCTTGCCTCGCGATGTGAAGTGAAAACGATTGACCTGTTCCCTCACCCCGGCGCGGTGGGTACCTACCCCCACTTGCCGCGCCGGGGCTTTATCGATAACCAGAACTGCCAGAAGGCTGCCGCCATGCGTCCCGCCCGTGCCCTGATCGACCTCCAAGCCCTTCGACACAACTACCGCCTGGCCCGTGAGCTGACCGGCGCCAAGGCCCTGGCCGTGGTCAAGGCCGATGCCTATGGCCATGGCGCGGTGCGTTGCGCACTGGCGCTCGAAACCGAGGCCGACGGTTTTGCCGTAGCCTGCATCGAGGAGGCCCTGGAGCTGCGCGCGGCGGGCATCAAGGCACCGGTACTATTGCTCGAAGGTTTCTTCGAGGCCAGCGAGCTGGCGCTGATCGCCGAACATGATCTGTGGTGCGTGGTGCATTCGCCATGGCAGTTGGAAGCGATCGAGAAGACCTCGGTGCACAAGCCGCTGACCGTCTGGTTGAAGATGGACACCGGCATGCACCGTGTCGGCGTGCACCCCAAGGACTACGCCGACGCCTACCAGCGCCTGCTGGCCAGCGGCAAGGTCTCGCGCATCGTACTGATGAGCCACTTCGCCCGCGCCGACGAGCTCGACGCCGCCGCTACCGCACAGCAGGTCGCCGTGTTCGAGGCCGCCCGCCAGGGGCTGGCCGCCGAGTGCAGCCTGCGCAACTCGCCGGCCGTGCTGGGCTGGCCGAGCATCAAGAGCGACTGGGTGCGCCCGGGCATCATGCTCTACGGCGCCACGCCGTTCGAAGTGGAGCAGGCCGAGGCTGCTCGTCTGCAGCCAGTGATGACCCTGCAATCACGCATCATCAGCGTGCGCGAGCTGCCCGCCGGCGAGCCTGTGGGCTATGGCGCCAAGTTCGTCAGCCCTCGGCCGACGCGGGTCGGCGTGGTCGCCATGGGTTATGCCGACGGCTACCCGCGCCAGGCACCTACTGGCACGCCAGTGGTGGTGGCCGGCAAGCGCACCCAGCTGATTGGCCGCGTGTCGATGGACATGCTCTGCGTCGACCTCACAGACGTGCCCGAGGCCACTATCGGCAGCCCGGTCGAGTTGTGGGGCAAGCAAGTGCTGGCCAGCGACGTGGCCATGCAGGCCGGGACCATTCCGTACCAGATCTTCTGCAATCTCAAGCGCGTGCCGCTGGACTATATCGGCGAATAAGGCGCTGAAGCGGACAGGCTGCGGGGCTGTGTGTTGTAAATACTGAACGGCATTGCCATCATATCGTTCACACTCCCCCAACCTCGACCGTTTCTGGAGGCGCAAGCTTTGGACGTCGGTGAACGACTGCAAGCCATCCGCAAGCTCAAGGGCCTGTCCCAGCGCGAACTCGCCAAGCGCGCGGGGGTGACCAACAGCACCATCTCGATGATCGAGAAGAACAGCGTGAGCCCGTCGATCAGCTCCCTGCGCAAAGTGCTCAGCGGTATCCCCATGTCCATGGTCGAGTTCTTCTCGGTGGAACTCGCGCCCGAAAGCCCAACCCAGATCGTCTACAAGGCGCACGAGCTGATCGACATCTCCGATGGCGCGGTGACCATGAAATTGGTCGGCAAGTCGCACCCCAATCGCGCCATCGCGTTTCTGACCGAGGTCTACCCGCCGGGCGCCGACACGGGGGCGGAAATGCTCACCCATGATGGCGAAGAGACCGGCATTCTTCTCGAAGGCCGCCTGGAACTGGTGGTCGGCACCGAGATCTTCATCCTCGAGGCCGGCGACAGCTACTACTTCGAAAGCACCCGCCCGCACCGCTTCCGCAACCCGTTCGAGGAGCCGGCCCGGCTGATCAGCGCGGCCACCCCGTCGAACTTTTGATCCAGCGCAGTGCATTGATGGGTCAATACCCTTTCCCTGAGTGTGGTCGTTTCACGCCTTCCAGGTTCCCGCTATACTTTTCAACGCTCGCAATTCCGTGGCCGCGGGCGTGATTAGCCACCATGAGGGTGTTCGCGTGAACCAAATCAAGAAGATGCTGGCCGTACCAGCAGCCGTATTCGCCCTTTGGGCAATGAGCGCAACCGCTGCAACCAACGACGACATCGCCAAGCGTCTCGAGCCGGTCGGCCAGGTGTGCGTCCAGGGCCAGGAATGCAAGGGCATGGAAGTGGCCGCCAGTGCCGGTGGCGGCGGTGCCAAGACGCCGGACGAGATCATCGCCAAGCATTGCAATGCCTGCCATGGCACCGGCCTGCTGAATGCGCCGAAGATTGGTGACACCGCCGCGTGGAAAGAGCGTGCCGACCACCAGGGCGGCCTTGATGGCATCCTGGCCAAGGCCATCACCGGGATCAACGCCATGCCACCGAAGGGCACCTGCGCCGATTGCTCGGATGATGACCTGAAGGGTGCGATCAAGAAGATGTCCGGGCTGTGAGCCGGACCTGACTTGTATAAAGCCCGCCTCTGATGGCGGGCTTTTGTTTTTGGGCCGGTAGCCCTATTGCGGGGGCGGGACAGGCAACCAACCCGCTGTGACTTGTGTCCAACCCCTGAACCCACGGATGACTCAGGAGGCCCAGATGTATCGCTGCTCCATCGACCAGGCTGTCGAACAGGCCCTGGCCCGACTGCCCAGCCATATTCACATGGGCCTGCCGCTCGGCCTGGGCAAACCCAACGCCTTCGTCAACGCGCTGTACGCGCGGGTTCGCGATCTTCCCGAGCGCCGGCTGACGATCTACACCGCCCTGTCCCTGGGCCGGCCCGCGCTGGGCGACGGTCTGCAGCGTCGTTTCCTCGAGCCCTTCGTCGAGCGTGTATTCGCCGACTACGAAGAGCTCACCTATCTGGCCGACCTGCGTGCCGACCGGCTCCCGCCGAACATCCGCGTCGAGCAGTTCTTCATGCAGCCCGGCAGCCTGCTGCACAGCGACACGGCCCAGCAGGCGTACGTCAGCAGCAACTACAGCCACGCCGCCCGCGACATCAACGCCAAGGGTTTGAACCTGATCGCACAACTGGTGGCTTGCACGCCCGAGCGGCCCGATCACCTGAGCCTGGCCTGCAACCCCGACATCACCCTCGACCTGCTGCCGATGATCGCCCGACGCCGCGCTGAGGGCGAGACCATCCTGCTGCTTGGTCAGGTCCATGACCAACTGCCATACATGCCCGGGGACTCCGAGCTGGGCCTGGAACAGTTCGACCTGCTGATCGATCAGCCCGAGCGACGCCGGTTGTTCTCCACGCCAAACATGCCGGTGAACACCCAGGACCATTGCATCGGCCTGCATGCCAGCACTCTGGTGCGCGACGGCGGCACCCTGCAGATCGGCATCGGTGCCATGGGCGATGCGGTGGCGGCGGCGCTGTTGGCGCGCCAGGGCGACAACGAAGGCTATCGTGCGCTGCTCGATGAGCTGGATATCGGCCCATGGCAGGCACTGATCGAGCGGGAAGGAGGGCTGGATACTTTCGCCCAAGGGCTGTATGGCTGCAGCGAAATGTTCGTCAACGGGTTGCTTGCCCTGGCTGAAGCCGGGGTGGTGCGCCGCCCGGCCGATGAGCACGGCGTGCTGATTCATGGCGGCTTCTTCCTTGGCCCACGGGCGTTCTACCAGCGCCTGCGCGAGATGCCGCTGGAGCAGCGCGCACGCTTCGCCATGACCGCCATCAGCTACATCAACGAGCTGTACGGCCAGGAAGAGCGCAAGCGCCGTCAGCGCCGGGATGCGCGCTTCATCAATACGGTATTCGGCATGACCTTGCTGGGTGCCGGTGTCGCCGACCAGCTCGAAGATGGTCGGGTGCTCAGCGGCGTGGGCGGGCAGTACAACTTCGTGGCCCAGGGCCATGCGCTGGAGGGCGGTCGCTCGATCCTGTTGCTGCGTAGCTGGCGCGAGGCCGGTGGCGAGGTGAACTCCAACCTTTACTGGACCTACGGTCACTGCACCATACCCCGGCACTTGCGAGACATCGTGATCACCGAATACGGCATCGCCGACCTGCGTGGGCAGACCGACAGCGAGGTGATTGCGCGGCTGCTGGCGATCAGTGACTCTCGTTTTCAGCGCGAGCTGATGGAGCGAGCCAAGGCGGCGGGCAAGCTGGCGAAGGATTTCGTGCTGGATGCGCGCTATGCCGACAACACTCCCGAGCGCCTGGAGGCAACCCGCGCGCGGCATGCGCGATTGTTCCCGGAGTATCCGCTGGGCAGCGATTTCACAGCCGAGGAGCGTGACTTGTTGCGGGCGCTGAATTGGCTCAAGAGCAAGTTCAAGCTGAGCGAGGTGCTGGAACTGGGCAAGGCGGCGCTGGATGCGCCGGCGCCCGAGGCCTATGCAGCGCAGTTGGCGCGCATGGGGCTGGGGGAGCCACAGGGGCTGAAGGAGGAGTTGTACCAGCGGCTGCTGCTGGCGGGCTTGGCGGCGACCTGAAAGATTGCCGGGGCTGCTTTGCAGCCCAATCGCCGGCAAGCCAGCTCCCACAGGAGTACCGCAGGGCTTTGACCTTGTGCGGTACCTGTGGGGGCCGGCTTGCCGGCGATGAGGCCGGTACAGGCTTACTCGATGAAGGTGACCACGCCACCTTCCAGCGACTTCACCCGGGCCAGCGACTCGACGCGGTAGCCCTGGCTGTCCAGCTCGGCGCGGCCGCCCTGGAACGACTTCTCGATGACGATGCCCAGGCCGGCCACGGTGGCGCCGGCTTGCTTGATGATCGAGATCAGCGCTTGGGACGCCTTGCCGTTGGCCAGGAAGTCGTCGATTACCAGCACGCGGTCGCTGCTGTTGAGGTGGCGCGGCGAGATGGCCACGGTGTTCTCGGTCTGCTTCGTGAAGGAGTACACCGAGGCAGTCAGCAGGTTCTCGGTCAGGGTCAGCGACTGGTGCTTGCGGGCGAAGATCACCGGCACGCCGAGCTTCAGGCCGGTCATCACCGCTGGGGCAATGCCCGACGCTTCGATGGTGACGATCTTGGTCACGCCGGAGTCGGCAAACAGGCGGGCGAACTCGTCACCGATCAGCTGCATCAGCGCCGGGTCGATCTGGTGGTTGAGAAACGCGTCGACTTTGAGTACCTGGTCGGAAAGCACGATGCCTTCTTCGCGAATCTTCTGATGCAGTGCTTCCACTTTTTTTTCCTCGATGTAGCAAAGGTGGCCGCAAATAGCGGCAAAGTTTAAGAGTAATGGTTGATCAGCGTTTGAGCATTGCCCGGATATCGGCCAGGGCGTTGTTGCCGCGCGCGGCCTTCACTTCCACGGGAGCATCGTCCAGACCTTCCCAGGCCAGGTCGTCCGGCGGCAGTTCATCCAGGAACCGGCTCGGTGTGCAGTCGATGATTTCGCCGTACTGCTTGCGCTTGGCGGCGAAGGTGAAGGCCAGGGTCTGGCGCGCGCGGGTGATGCCCACGTAGGCCAGGCGGCGTTCTTCCTCGATGGTGTCGGCCTCGATGCTCGAGCGGTGGGGGAGGATCTCCTCCTCCATGCCCATGATGAACACGTAAGGGAATTCCAGGCCCTTGGAGGCGTGCAGGGTCATCATCTGCACACCTTCGGCGTTCTCTTCCTCTTCCTGCTGGCGCTCGAGCATGTCGCGCAGCACCAGCTTGCCGATGGCATCCTCGATGGTCATCTCACCCTCTTCGTCCTTTTCGAGGGTGTTCTTCAGCGCTTCGACCAGGAACCAGACGTTGCTGATGCGGAACTCGGCGGCCTTGTCGCTGGCGGTCTGCTGGCGGATCCAGTTCTCGTAGTCGATGTCGCGAATCATCTCGTGCAGCGCGGCGATCGGGTCGTCCAGGGCGACTTTGTGGCGTACCCCGTCGAGCCAGTGCTTGAAGCGCTGCAGGCGCTCGGTGTAGCGAGCGTCGAGGTGCTCGCCCAGGCCCATCTCCTCGCTGGCGGCGTACATCGAGATGCCGCGCTCGGTGGAATAGTTGCCGAGCTTTTCCAGCGTGGTCGAGCCGATCTCGCGGCGCGGCACGTTGATGACGCGCAGGTAGGCATTGTCGTCGTCGGGGTTCACCAGCAGGCGCAGGTAGGCCATCAGGTCCTTGACCTCCTGGCGGCCGAAGAAGCTGTTGCCGCCGGACAGGCGGTACGGCACCTGGTGGTGCTGCAGCTTCAATTCGATGAGTTTGGCCTGGTAGTTGCCGCGGTAGAGGATGGCGAAGTCGCTGTACGGGCGGTTGGTGCGCAGGTGCAGGGTGAGGATTTCCATGGCCACGCGCTCGGCCTCGGCCTCCTCGTTCTTGCAGCGGATCACGCGGATCTCATCGCCCACGCCCATCTCGCTCCACAGCTGCTTTTCGAAGGCATGCGGGTTGTTGGCGATCAGCACGTTGGCACAGCGCAGGATGCGGCTGGTGGAGCGGTAGTTCTGCTCGAGCATGACGATCTTCAGGGAGGGGTAGTCCTCCTTGAGCAGCATCAGGTTTTCCGGGCGCGCGCCACGCCAGGCGTAGATCGACTGGTCGTCGTCGCCGACCACGGTGAACTGGTTGCGCATGCCGATCAGCATCTTCACCAGCAGGTACTGGCTGGCGTTGGTGTCCTGGTACTCGTCCACCAGCAGGTAGCGCACGCGGTTCTGCCAGCGTTCGAGCACGTCGGGGTGTTCCTGGAACAGCTTGACCGGCTGCAGGATCAGGTCGTCGAAGTCCACCGCGTTGAACGCCTTGAGCGTGCGCTGGTAGTGGGTGTAGACGATGGCCGCGGTCTGCTCGCGCGGGTTGCGCGCCTTTTCCAGGGCCTCGGGCGGCAGGATCAGGTCATTCTTCCAGGCACCGATCATGTTCTTGATCTCGTCGATGCCGTCGTCGCCGGAGTATTCCTTCTGCATGATGTCCGACAGCAGCGCCTTGATGTCGGACTCGTCGAAGATCGAGAACCCCGGCTTGTAGCCCAGGCGGTCATGCTCCTTGCGGATGATGTTCAGGCCCAGGTTGTGGAAGGTACACACGGTCAGGCCCCGGCCTTCCCCCGGACGCAGCAGGGTGGCGACTCGCTCCTTCATCTCGCGCGCGGCCTTGTTGGTGAAGGTCATGGCGACGATGTACTGGGCACGGATGCCGCAGTTCTGGATGAGGTGGGCAATCTTGCGCGTGATCACGCTGGTCTTGCCGGAGCCTGCACCGGCGAGCACCAAAAGAGGGCCGCCGACGTAGTCGCGGGCTTCCTGTTGCCGGGGATTGAGTCGGGACATGCTAGAAACCGGGGGTAACCAGAAAATAGCCGCGCATTCTAGCAGGCATGGGGTGGTTAATGCGCGACCGTCTGACGTTGTGATGCAGGGCGCGAATCGGATTTGCCGCATCTGCTACTTTCGCGCAGGATGCACGTCAGATTGCGTCGGGATGGTGGCCAGGGACGGGCAATGACTAAAAGTGAAAATCATTTCCAATTAATCGGGTAGGATTGCCCGCGCTCGCCGTTCCACCGCCCACATCTAAGGAGCCCGCTTGTCCACGCCTGTCGAACCCCTGCGTTTGCTGCTGTTGGCTGATGAGCCGGAGTGGGCCGTGCACCTGCGCGAGTGCTTGCAACCTATGGGTGGCAGCGTCGTGCTGCTGACCGCGCCGAACTGGGCGGCGGTGGACAGCCTGTTCGCCAACGACCGTCAGGCCGTGGTGCTGGCCACGCCCGAGCTGCAGCCCACGCCGGGGCGTTGCGAGCTGCCGACGATCCTGCTGCTCGAGCAGGAACCGGCCAGCGCGCCGCTGGGCGCCAGCGACTGGCTGGTGCTGGCGCAACTGACTACCGACACGCTGCGTCGCTCCCTGCGTCACGTGCGTGAGCGCGGTGTATTGGTGGCCACCCTGCAGCGCCTGGCCGAGCAGGACCCACTGACCGGCATCGCCAACCGCCAGGGCTTCCAGGCCCTGCTGACCGCGCGGCTGGCCGAGAACGAAGGCCGCGGCCTGGCCCTAGGTCATCTCGACTTGGACAACTTCCGCCATGTCAACGACGCCCTCGGTCACCAGGGCGGCGATCGTCTGATCCTGCAGGTGGTCGCCCGCTTGAAGCACCAGCTGGAGGCGAGCGACCAACTGGCGCGCCTGGGCAGCGACGAGTTCGCGTTGTTGATCGACACCCGGCGTGACCCCAACCGCGCCGAGTGGATGGCCGAGCGCATCACCGAGGCGCTCACCGAGCCCTACTGGGTCGACGGCGAGAGCCTGCTGCTCGGCTGCAGCCTGGGGATCGCCCATGCCCGCGCCCAGGCGGGCGCCGACCCGCTGATGTGGCACGCCCATATCGCCATGCGCCAGGCCAAGGGCAGCCAGGGCTGCACCTTCCACGTATTCAATGAGCGTATCAATCGCAACGCCCGCAGCCTCGCCGACCTGGAAAGCGAGTTGCGCCGCGCCCTGCGCCGCGACGAGCTGGAACTGCACTACCAGCCGCGGCTGAACCTTGCCGACGGGCGTATCGTCGGGCTCGAGGCGCTGGTGCGCTGGAACCATCCCGAGCGCGGCCTGCTGGCGCCCAGTGAGTTCGTGCCGCTGGCCGAGCAGAGCGGGTTGATCGTGCCACTGGGTTACTGGGTGATCTCGCGGGCCCTGAGTGACATGCAGGCCCTGCGCGAACGCGGCCTGGCGCCGCTGCACATGGCGGTGAACCTGAGCTTTCGCCAGTTCCAGGACAGTCAGTTGCTGGCAACCCTGAGCCGGCTGATAGTCGAGCACGGGGTCGATGCGCGCTGGCTGGAGTTCGAGCTGACCGAAACGGCGGTCATGCGCCGCAACGAGTTGGTCCGCCAGACCATGGATGCCCTCGGGCGGCTGGGTGTGCGCTTCTCGCTGGATGACTTCGGCACCGGCTTTTCATCGTTCGTGCACCTGAACAGCTTGCCGATCACCTTGTTGAAGGTCGATCGCAGCTTCGTCGGCGGCATGGAGCAACGCGAAGAGAACGCCAAGCTGGTCCACGCGATGATCAACCTGGCGCACAACCTCAACCTGGAGGTGGTGGCAGAAGGGGTGGAGAGCGAGGAGCAACTGGCGCTGCTGCGGGCGTTCGGTTGCGACCAGGTGCAGGGCTTCCTGGTCAGTCGGCCGTTGCCGGTGGAGGCGTTGATCGAGTACCTGTTGCAGGTGCCCCACCCCGGGTTTGGTGCAGACCCTTTAGGCCCAATCGCCGGCAAGCCGGCTCCCACAGGTGTTGCGCCGTTCTTGTGGGAGCCGGCTTGCCGGCGATGCGCCGCGTCAGCGGCGCCGTGTTGCCTTTGGATCAACCCGCCAGCATGCGCCCGGTTTCTTCCAGGTTCTCGTGCCAGCTCAGCGCCTCGCGCAGGATATGCGGGGTATGCCCGCCACGCTGGCAAGCGCGCTCGAAGTAGTCGTTGAGCGCGGCGCGGTAGTCCGGGTGCACGCAGTTGTCGATGATCACCCGGGCGCGCTCGCGCGGCGCCAGGCCGCGCAGGTCGGCCAGGCCCACCTCGGTCACCAGGATGTCCACGTCATGCTCGGTGTGGTCGACGTGACTGACCATCGGCACCACGCTGGAAATCGCGCCGCCCTTGGCGATCGACTTGGTGACGAAGATCGCCAGGTGGGCGTTGCGGGCGAAGTCGCCCGAGCCGCCGATGCCGTTCATCATCCTGGTGCCGCAGACGTGGGTCGAGTTGACGTTGCCGTAGATGTCGAACTCAAGCGCCGTGTTGATGCCGATGATCCCTAAGCGACGTACCACTTCAGGGTGGTTGGAAATCTCCTGCGGACGCAGCACCAGCTTGTCCTTGTAGCGCTCCAGATTGCCGAACACATCGGCATTGCGGCGGCTCGACAGGGTGATCGAGCTGCCCGAGGCAAAGCTCAGCTTGCCGGCGTCGATCAGGTCGAAGGTCGAGTCCTGCAGCACCTCGGAGTACATGGTCAGGTTTTCGAACGGCGACTCGATCAGGCCGCACATCACCGCGTTGGCGATGCTGCCGATACCGGCCTGCAGCGGCCCGAGGTTGTTGCTCATGCGGCCGGCATCCACCTCGCCCTTGAGGAAGGCGATCAGGTGGTCGGCGATGCCTTGGGTCTCATGATCGGGCGGCAGCACGGTGGACGGCGAGTCCGGCTGGTCACTGATGACGATGCCGACGATCTTCGCCGGGTCGATCGGGATCGCGGTGCTGCCGATGCGGTCGTCTACCTTCACCAGCGGGATCGGCGTGCGGGTCGGACGGTAGGTCGGGATGTAGATGTCGTGCAGGCCTTCAAGGTTGGCGTTGTGCGACAGGTTGATCTCGACGATGACCTGCTTGGCGAAGATCGCGAAGCTGGCCGAGTTGCCCACCGAGGTGGTTGGCACGATATGGCCTTGCTCGGTGATCGCCACCGCTTCGATGACCGCGATGTCCGGCAGGGTCAGTTGCTTGTTGCGCAACTGCTCGACGGTTTCCGACAGGTGCTGATCGATGAACATCACCTTGCCTTCGTTGATGGCCTTGCGCAGGGTGCTGTCGACCTGGAACGGCATCCGCCGGGCGAGTACGCCGGCTTCGGTCAGTTGCTTGTCCAGGTCGTTGCCCAGGCTGGCGCCGGTCATCAGGCTGATCTTCAGCGGCGACTGCTTGGCGCGCTCGGCCAGTGCGTGGGGCACGGCCTTGGCTTCGCCGGCGCGGGTGAAGCCGCTCATGCCGACGGTCATGCCGTCCTCGATCAGGCCAGCGGCGTCAGCCGCACTCATTACCTTGCTGTGCAGGGAGGACAAGCGGATACGATCACGGTACATGGATTGTTATCTCAGGCTACTGAAGCTACTGGAAGCGCAGTCTAGAGATTTCGCCCGGTGCCGTCCCGCGACCATGGTCGTATGAGCGGCCCGGAAATAGAGCCGTTGATCTGGATCAGGCAAATGCGACAAACCCCGGAAATGGCTTCCCGGGGTTTGTCTTGTACAAGCGGTCGCGATGCTCGTTGGACCTACTCCACAGCCTTGACCATGTCCTCGATGACCTTCTTCGCGTCACCGAACACCATCATGGTCTTGTCCAGGTAGAACAATTCGTTGTCCAGGCCGGCATAGCCGCTGGCCATGGAGCGCTTGTTGACGATGATGGTCTTGGCCTTGAAGGCCTCGAGGATCGGCATGCCGGCGATCGGCGACTTCGGATCATTCTTCGCCGCCGGGTTGACCACATCGTTGGCGCCCAGCACCAGCACCACGTCGGCCTGGCCGAACTCGGCGTTGATGTCTTCCATCTCGAACACCTGGTCGTACGGGACCTCGGCCTCGGCCAGCAGCACGTTCATGTGCCCGGGCATGCGTCCCGCCACCGGGTGGATCGCGTACTTCACGGTCACGCCGTTGTGGGTCAGCTTTTCGGTCAGCTCCTTGAGCGCGTGCTGGGCGCGGGCCACCGCCAGGCCATAGCCTGGGACGATGATCACGCTGTCGGCGTTGCTCAGCAGGAACGTGGCGTCGTCGGCCGAACCGGATTTCACCGGGCGTTGCTCTTTCGAACCCGTTGCGGCACCGGCATCGACGTCGGCACCGAAGCCACCGAGGATCACATTGAAGAACGAACGGTTCATCGCCTTGCACATGATGTACGACAGGATCGCGCCGCTGGAACCGACCAGGGAGCCGGCGATGATCAGCATCGAGTTGTTCAGCGAGAAGCCGATACCGGCTGCTGCCCAGCCCGAATAGCTGTTGAGCATCGACACCACCACCGGCATGTCGGCGCCGCCGATCGGGATGATGATCAGCACGCCCATGACGAAGGCCAGGGCCAGCATCAGGGTGAAGGCGCTGTAGTGGCCGGTGAAGGTGAACAGCAGCCCCAGGGCGATGGTCGCCAGGCCCAGGATCAGGTTCAACTTGTGCTGGCCGGCGAACTGTACCGGTGCGCCCTGGAACAAGCGGAACTTGTACTTGCCCGACAGCTTGCCGAAGGCGATCACGGAACCTGAGAAGGTGACGGCGCCGATGGCCGCGCCAAGGAACAGCTCGAGGCGGTTGCCGGTGGGGATCGGGTCGCTGATGGCGGCGACGATGCCCAGCGACTGTGGTTCGAGCACGGCGGCGATGGCAATGAATACCGCGGCCAGGCCGATCATGCTGTGCATGAACGCGACCAGTTCGGGCATCTTGGTCATCTCCACGCGCTTGGCCATGATCGAACCCGCGGTACCACCGACCAGCAGGCCGACGATCACGTAGCCGATACCCGCTGTCGCAAGCTCAGCCCCAAGCTTATAGATGAGGCCCACCGTGGTGAGGATCGCGATGCCCATGCCGATCATGCCGAACAGGTTGCCGCGCCGCGAAGTGGTCGGGTGCGAGAGGCCCTTGAGCGCCTGGATGAAGCAGACCGAGGCGACCAGGTACAGAAGCGTTACCAGATTCATGCTCATGCTTACTTCTGCGCCTCGTTCTTGGTTTTCTTCTTGAACATTTCCAGCATGCGGCGGGTGACCAGGAAGCCACCGAACACGTTGACCGCGGCCAGCGCCACGGCCAGGGTGCCCATGATCTTGCCGGCCGGGGTCACGGTCAGCGCTGCGGCCAGCATGGCGCCGACGATGACGATCGCGGAAATGGCGTTGGTGACTGCCATCAGCGGTGTGTGCAGGGCCGGGGTGACGTTCCACACCACGTGGTAGCCCACGTAGATGGCCAGCACGAAGATGATCAGGTTGTAGATGCCGTGGGAAATCAGCATGTCTTCCATTGTCGTGCTCCTCAGCCGTTCTTGCGCACGACCTGGCCGTCGCGGCACATCAGGCACGCGGCGACGATGTCGTCTTCGAGGTTGATGACCAGGTTGCCGTCCTTGTCGAACAGCAGCTTCATGAAGTCGAGCAGGTTGCGCGCGTACAGCGCCGAGGCGTCGGCACCGACCTGGGCCGGCAGGTTGGTCGGGCCGACGAGGGTCACGCCGTTCTCCATCACCACCTGGTCGGCCACGGTCAGCGGACAGTTGCCGCCTTGGGCTGCGGCCAGGTCGATGACCACCGAACCGGGTTTCATCTGCGCCACGGTCTCGGCGCTGAGCAGGGTCGGCGCTTTGCGTCCGGGAATCAGCGCGGTGGTGATGACGATGTCCGCCTGCTTGGCTCGCTCGTGCACGGCCTGGGCCTGGCGCTGCATCCAGCTGGCCGGCATTGGCCGGGCGTAGCCGCCCACGCCTTCGGCGCACTCGCGTTCCTCGTCGGTCTCGTAGGGCACGTCGATGAACTTGGCGCCAAGTGACTCGATCTGCTCCTTTACCGCCGGACGCACGTCGGACGCCTCGATCACCGCGCCCAGGCGCTTGGCCGTGGCGATGGCCTGCAGGCCGGCCACGCCGGCACCGAGGATCAGCACGCGGGCGGCCTTTACGGTGCCGGCGGCGGTCATCAGCATGGGCATGAAGCGTGGGTAGTGGTGGGCGGCCAGCAGCACGGCCTTGTAGCCGGCGATGTTGGCCTGGGACGACAGCACGTCGAGGCTCTGCGCGCGTGAGGTGCGCGGTGCGGCTTCCAGGGCGAAGGCGGTGATGCCGCGCTCGGCCATCTTGGCGATCAGTTCGTTGTTGAACGGGTTGAGCATGCCTGCCAGCAGGCTGCCGCTGTTGATCAGCGCCAACTCCTGGTCACTGGGCGCGACCACCTTGAGCACCAGTTGCGCGCCGAAGGCGTCGGCGGCTTCGCCCAAGTTGGCGCCAACGGCCTCATAGGCACTGTCCGGAATGCTGGCCTTTAGCCCTGCCCCCCGTTGCACGGTGACCTGATGGCCCTGGCCAACCAGTTTCTTGATGGTTTCCGGGGTCGCGGCGACCCTTGTCTCACCCGTCTGCGTCTCGAGAGGAACACCAATGTGCACGACTTTGTCTCCTGCGGTGACCTTTTGTCTTTATAGGAACCAGCGCACTTCGGGTGGTGCGGCTGGGTGGTCGTAGAGCACGACCCCGCCGGATCCGGGGCGGGGGAGGCATTTTGCAGACGAACCCGAGGGCCTTCAACCGGTTCTGAAGCGAAACGAAGTCAAAACTACAAGTCACCCTGTGACCGTATGTCGCAACGATTTGCCCTAAACCCGTCAAGCACGCGCTATGCGGAGCTTAGGAGAAAATTTGAAAAAAAATCCGCTATTTTCGTTCTCAGTTTGCTGAATGTCGCAAAATCAGCTGCAAACCCGCGCAGTAACTAGGGTTGCTATGTTTTTCAGGGTGAACGGAACAGATTACGAATTTGCGACAAATCCATATATCTGTAGGTGTTAAAAATAATTGACTACGGGGTCAGCTTTGCCCGCTTCACCCTATTCCGTGGCGGTGTATCGTTGCGCCTGCGCCACCAGCCAGTCGCGGAACGCTCGTAGCGAGGCGGACTCGACCTTCCGCTCGGGGATCATCAGATGGTAGGCCTTGTCACTGGTCAGGGCATGCCTGTTAGCGACCACCAGTCGGCCCTCCTGCAGCTCGCGCTGGATCAGGAACGGTGGAATCAGCGCAATGCCCATGTCATGCATGGCGGCCTGGGCGAGCATCGAAAACAGCTCGTAGCGCGGGCCGGTCATGTCGCGTTCGACGCTCATCCCCAAGCCGTCGAACCATTGTCGCCAGGCATAAGGGCGGGTGGTCTGCTGCAGCAGTGGCAAGTCGGCAATGCGCTGGGCGTCGAGGCTGGCTTGCCCTTCCAGCAGGGAAGGGCTGCACACCGGCACGGGGTTCTCGCCCATCAGTCGGTGGGATTGGGTGCCCGACCAGTCGGCGTCGCCGAAGTAGATGGCGGCATCGAAGGGCGTGTCGGCGAACAGGAAGGGGCGGGTGCGGTTGGTCAGGTTGACCGTGACCTCCGGGTGACGCTGCTGGAAGTCTTTCAGCCGCGGCAGCAGCCACTGGGTGCCGAAGGTCGGCACGACCGCCAGTTCGATCACATTGGCGCCTTGCTGGCGCATCACCGAAAGCGTGTCGCGCTCCACCGCATCCAGCTGTGCGGTTACCTGGCGACTGTAGGAGAGCCCGGCTTCGGTCAGTTTCACGCCCCGGCGCGAGCGACGGAACAGCTCGACATTGAGGAAGGCCTCCAGGCTGCCGATCTGCCGACAGACGGCGCCCTGGGTCAGGGCCAGTTCCTGGGCGGCCTTGGTGAAGCTCTCGTGACGTGCGGCCGCCTCGAAGCAGACCAGGGCGGTGGTGCTGGGAATCTTTCGGCGCATGTACGTGAACCTCACATGTCAGGCGTTGAGCAGGGCATTTGGATGATTACGAAGTGAGAAAATATCACTAAACGGTGCGCAATCCTCGTTTGTCCCTCACGCCAAACAGGCCTAGGATCAATCCAGCACAACAATTCGTTCCCATCTTTCGAGGAATCCGCACATGGCTGGCAAGGCAAGCTTCAACTGGATCGACCCGCTGCTGCTGGATCAGCAGCTCACTGAAGAAGAGCGCATGGTCCGTGACAGCGCCTATCAGTTCGCCCAGGACAAGCTGGCGCCCCGTGTGCTGGAGGCGTTCCGTCATGAACAGACGGATCCGGCGATTTTCCGTGAGATGGGTGAAGTCGGCCTGCTCGGCGCGACCATTCCCGAGCAGTACGGCGGCAGTGGCCTGAACTACGTCTGCTACGGCCTGATCGCCCGTGAGGTGGAGCGTATCGACTCCGGCTACCGCTCGATGATGAGCGTGCAGTCGTCGCTGGTCATGGTGCCGATCAATGAGTTCGGTACCGAGGCACAGAAGCAGAAGTACCTGCCGAAGCTGGCCAGTGGCGAATGGATCGGCTGCTTCGGCCTGACCGAGCCCAACCATGGTTCCGACCCGGGCTCGATGATCACCCGCGCCCGCAAGGTCGACGGTGGTTATCGTCTGAGCGGCAGCAAGATGTGGATCACCAACAGCCCGATCGCCGATGTGTTCGTGGTCTGGGCCAAGGACGATGCCGGCGATATCCGTGGCTTCGTGCTGGAGAAAGGCTGGGACGGCCTCAGTGCTCCGGCAATCCATGGCAAAGTCGGCCTGCGTGCTTCGATCACCGGCGAGATCGTCATGGACAACGTGTTTGTGCCGGAAGAGAACATCTTCCCCGATGTGCGCGGCCTCAAAGGCCCGTTCACCTGCCTGAACTCGGCCCGCTACGGCATCTCCTGGGGTGCGCTGGGTGCCGCCGAGGCCTGCTGGCACACCGCTCGCCAATACACCCTGGATCGTCAGCAGTTTGGCCGCCCGCTGGCTGCCAACCAGTTGATCCAGAAGAAGCTGGCTGACATGCAAACCGAGATTACCCTGGCTCTGCAAGGCTGCCTGCGCCTGGGCCGGATGAAGGACGAAGGGACCGCGGCGGTCGAGATCACCTCAATCATGAAGCGCAACTCTTGCGGCAAGGCCCTGGACATCGCTCGCCTGGCGCGGGACATGTTGGGTGGCAATGGCATTTCCGACGAGTTCGGCGTCGCCCGCCACCTGGTCAACCTCGAGGTGGTCAACACCTATGAAGGTACTCACGACGTGCATGCGCTGATCCTTGGGCGCGCACAGACTGGCATCCAGGCGTTCTATTAATAGAGGAGCCAGGCCATGGGCGCGCTTTCCCATCTGCGGGTGCTGGATCTTTCCCGGGTATTGGCCGGCCCCTGGTCCGGCCAGATCCTTGCCGACCTTGGGGCGGATGTAATCAAGGTGGAGCGCCCCGGCGCGGGTGACGACACCCGCTCCTGGGGGCCGCCTTTCCTGCGCGATGCCCAGGGCGAGAATACCAGCGAGGCGGCCTACTACTTATCG
>NZ_JBWBQZ010000001.1:4287500-4625000 GCF_056279265.1 Pseudomonas sp. TE21435
GAAAACAGGTTAATATTCCTGTACTTCCAGTTATTGCGATGGAGGGACGGAGAAGGCTAGGCCAGCTTGGCGTTGGTTGTCCAAGTTTAAGGTGGTAGGCTGAGATCTTAGGCAAATCCGGGATCTCAAGGCCGAGAGCTGATGACGAGTGCTCATTAGAGCGCGAAGTGGTTGATGCCATGCTTCCAAGAAAAGCTCCTAAGCTTCAGATAACTGGGAACCGTACCCCAAACCGACACAGGTGGTTAGGTAGAGAATACCAAGGCGCTTGAGAGAACTCGGGTGAAGGAACTAGGCAAAATGGCACCGTAACTTCGGGAGAAGGTGCGCCGGTGAGGGTGAAGCACTTGCTGCGTAAGCCCACGCCGGTCGAAGATACCAGGCCGCTGCGACTGTTTATTAAAAACACAGCACTCTGCAAACACGAAAGTGGACGTATAGGGTGTGACGCCTGCCCGGTGCCGGAAGGTTAATTGATGGGGTTAGCGCAAGCGAAGCTCTTGATCGAAGCCCCGGTAAACGGCGGCCGTAACTATAACGGTCCTAAGGTAGCGAAATTCCTTGTCGGGTAAGTTCCGACCTGCACGAATGGCGTAACGATGGCGGCGCTGTCTCCACCCGAGACTCAGTGAAATTGAAATCGCTGTGAAGATGCAGTGTATCCGCGGCTAGACGGAAAGACCCCGTGAACCTTTACTATAGCTTTGCACTGGACTTTGAGCTTGCTTGTGTAGGATAGGTGGGAGGCTTTGAAGTGGGGACGCCAGTTCTCATGGAGCCATCCTTGAAATACCACCCTGGCAACCTTGAGGTTCTAACTCAGGTCCGTTATCCGGATCGAGGACAGTGTATGGTGGGTAGTTTGACTGGGGCGGTCTCCTCCCAAAGAGTAACGGAGGAGTACGAAGGTGCGCTCAGACCGGTCGGAAATCGGTCGTAGAGTATAAAGGCAAAAGCGCGCTTGACTGCGAGACACACACGTCGAGCAGGTACGAAAGTAGGTCTTAGTGATCCGGTGGTTCTGTATGGAAGGGCCATCGCTCAACGGATAAAAGGTACTCCGGGGATAACAGGCTGATACCGCCCAAGAGTTCATATCGACGGCGGTGTTTGGCACCTCGATGTCGGCTCATCACATCCTGGGGCTGAAGCCGGTCCCAAGGGTATGGCTGTTCGCCATTTAAAGTGGTACGCGAGCTGGGTTTAGAACGTCGTGAGACAGTTCGGTCCCTATCTGCCGTGGACGTTTGAGATTTGAGAGGGGCTGCTCCTAGTACGAGAGGACCGGAGTGGACGAACCTCTGGTGTTCCGGTTGTCACGCCAGTGGCATTGCCGGGTAGCTATGTTCGGAAGAGATAACCGCTGAAAGCATCTAAGCGGGAAACTTGCCTCAAGATGAGATCTCACTGGAGCCTTGAGCTCCCTGAAGGGCCGTCGAAGACTACGACGTTGATAGGTTGGGTGTGTAAGCGCTGTGAGGCGTTGAGCTAACCAATACTAATTGCCCGTGAGGCTTGACCATATAACACCCAAGCAATTTGCTAACGCAGATTGCGGTGGTGAAGACGAAACGAACCGAAAGTTCGCGACGCCCCACAAATATCGCATATCCGAATTGGCTGGCATGTCTGCAAAGACGTACTGGCAACCGAATTTCTTGACGACCATAGAGCATTGGAACCACCTGATCCCATCCCGAACTCAGCAGTGAAACGATGCATCGCCGATGGTAGTGTGGGGTTTCCCCATGTGAGAGTAGGTCATCGTCAAGATTCATTTCGCAAAACCCCTATCTGCGCGAGCAGGTAGGGGTTTTGTCTTTAAGTAGAGACTACAGAGATTCGCAGGTGCGTCCCCAGGACGGACCAGCACACAGAATTTCTTGACGACCATAGAGCATTGGAACCACCTGATCCCATCCCGAACTCAGCAGTGAAACGATGCATCGCCGATGGTAGTGTGGGGTTTCCCCATGTGAGAGTAGGTCATCGTCAAGATTCAATTCCAAAGCCCCTGATCGCGATGCGATCAGGGGCTTTGTCTTTTCAGGGTATCGATGCCTGAAGTTCTCGTATGAGATCGTCCAGCTCCCTGCGCTGGCACGAAGGGAACAGTATTCAAAAGCACAGCACGGCCCCTGTAGGAGCGGCTTCAGCCGCGATCACCCGCGAAGCGGGTGCCAGACACCGAGTTGCTTGCATCGCGGCTAAAGCCGCTCCTACAGAGATCTCTTTTTGCTGTGCAACAGCACAGCCCGAAGAGCTCCCTTGATGTTCAAGACAAAAAAAGGCCGCTCCCGGGTCGGGAGCGGCCTTTTTTGCCATCGGGGCACAAGCCCCTTCCAGTGATATCAGCTCAGCAGGTTACGCACATTCCCCATCGCCTCATCGGCAAAGCCCTGCAGAAATGCCTGGAAGCCCGGCAGTGCCTCCGGCCCGCCTTCCCATGGCTCGGCCTGGATGGTCCAGGTCGCACGGCTGCGGCTGGCGTCGATCGCCTGCACTTGCATGGCCGCCCACAGATTGCCGATGTTCAGGCTGGTGTAGATCAGGCTCCAGGTCATGTTCATGGCTTGATCGTCACGAGTGTTCAACTGCTCGATCACCACGTTGCCATCCTTGAACAGCTTCTTGCGCACCGAGCGCACGCCGCTGCCGGTCATCTCGATATGCGCCAGGGCAGGAATGAACACCGGGAAGCCAGCGAAGTTGCCGACGATGTTCCACACATTGGCCGCCGGTGCGGCGATCTCCACGCTGGAAACCACAAGACAGCCTTGCGGGTTGCGGATCAGGGTATCGGGTTTGAGTGCTTGCATTGGGATGTTGCTCCTGTTGTACATGAAAGGGATCAGATAAAGCCGATGTCGGCCAGGTAGCGGCAGCCGCGACTGAGCAGCGCCGGGTCCTTGCTTGGGTAACGGGCGCCCATGCGCTGCACGCCGGCACGAGCGTTGTCGTGGGCGATGCCGGAGATGTCACCGATGTCTTCTTCGAAACCGTCCAGGTAGAAGCCCAGGACGTCGTACAGCGCGTTGTCGCTATCGACCCTGGCCAACTGGCGCTGCCATTGCTCGATGCTGACCAGTTCGAAGGCATGGCCCTGGGCATGGAACGAAGCCAGGTAGTCACGCCAGCGCAGGGGTTCGGGGTTGTGCAGGTTGAACACGCACCGGCCGGCCTGGTGACGGCTGCTGTGGAAAGCGATGAAGCGGGACAGGAAGTCCACCGGCATGAGGTCGAAGTCGATCTCCAGCTCCGGCACCTGGCCCAACTGCAGCGAGCCCTTGAGCATCAGCATCAGCCGGTTGCGCTGAGGCTGGCAGGCCCCTGTGCGGCTATCGAAGGTGATGTTGCCGGGGCGGAACAGGTTGACCCACACGCCCTGCTCACGTGCACGGCTGAGGATGCGCTCGCCGACCCATTTGCTCAGGTTGTAGCCATTGCGGATGTAGATCGGTGGGGTGTCTGCGGGGTCGCTCTCCAGCACATGGCCCTCGCCATTTACGGCGCTGCAGGCGGACAGGGTGGAGACGAAGTTGAAGATTTTCTTGCGACGGCCCTCACACAACCGCAGGCATTCGAACAACGGCTCGATGTTGTCGGCTGCCAGTACCTCGTAGTCGAGCACATGGTTGACCTGCGCGGCGTTGTGCAGCAACGCGCCATAGTTGCTGTCCAGGTAGTCGTAGTCGGCCTGGGCCAGACCCAGCAGTGGCTTGCGCAGGTCCGCTTCGAATACCCGCACGCGGCTGCGGTCCAGGGTGACGTGGTTGTCCCGCAGGGCCTGGGAGAAACGCTCATCGGCGGATAACCCTGCGGCGCTGCGTACCAGGCAAGCGACTTCACTCGCGCCCCACTCCAGCAGGGCCTCGACCAGATGCACGCCAAGGAAGCTGTTGGCCCCGGTGACGATCACCTTGTGCACATCGCCCAGGCGCTCCAGCGGTTGCACCTGCAGGCCCAGTTCGCGGTTGGCGTCCTGCTCCAGGCGTACCAGGGAGGTTTGCAACGCCTCGTGATCGCCATCGAGCAGCGCGCCCAGGCGCTGCAAGGTCGGCTGTTCGATGAAGCGGTTGATGGCCACCCCCTGGCCGAAGTGCTCCCTGACCTCCAGCAGCAAGCGCGACAGCAGGATGGAGTGACCGCCGAGATTGAAGAAGCTGTCGTCGGCGGAAATTTCGTTTTGTGGGAGCTCCAGCAGCGTGCTCCACAGGCGACGCAGGTGCTCCTCGGTCGCTGTCCGTGGTTCGATGCGCTGGCTGGTTGGCAAGGCCAGTGGACGCAACGACAACGCCCGGCGATCCACCTTGCCGTTGGCGGTATAGGGCATCTGCTGCAGTACCTGATAGAACGTCGGGCGCATGTAGTCGGGCAGGTGTCGCTCGGCATGCTCGCGCAGCAAGGCTTCGGCATCGGCCCGTTGCGGGTGGGCAAGGAAGGCCAGGACCCGCCGCTGGGCGTCGATCACCACCGCCACCTGGGCGAACAGCTGGCTATCGCGCAGGCAGTGCTCGATTTCTTCGGGTTCGACCCGGAAGCCACGGATCTTCACCTGGTTGTCTCGCCGGCCACACAGCTCTATACCTTGTTCGGTCCATTTGCCGATGTCCCCCGTACGGTAGGCGCGCAGTGTGCGGCCCGCGGGCAAGCTCAGCTCGACGAAACGTTCGGCGCTCAGTTCGGAGTTGTTCAGGTAACCCAGGCCGACACCTGGCCCGGCGATGTACAGCTCACCGGGGGTCTGCTCACAAACCGGCTGCAGGTGCTGGTCGAGTATCAGCACCTGGGTGTTGGCAATCGGCAGCCCCAGGTTGCGGTTGTCGTCGCCTGCAGCGAACACCCGGGTTGTGGCCAGCACGGTGGTTTCGGTCGGCCCGTAGATGTTGTGCATGTGGCATTGCCCGGCCAATCGAGCGATGACTTCCGGTTCGCAGACGTCGCCACCGGTCACCAGGTGACGCAGGCCCAGGTGCAGATCACGGGGAAGGATACTCAGCAGCGCCGGTGGCAGGAACGCGTGGCTCACCTCCTCTCTGTGGATAAGTTGTACCAGCCGCTGCGGATCGCGACGCTGGTCCTCACTGGGCAAGACCAGTTCCGCGCCACAGGCGAACGTCGGCAGGATATCCAGCAGCGAGGCGTCGAAGCCGATGGTGGAGAACTGCAGTACCCGGCTGTGCCGGTCCAAGCCCACATGCTCGCGATACCAGGCCATGAAGTGCGCCAGGTTGCCCTGGGTGAGCAACACGCCTTTGGGTTGGCCGGTGGTGCCGGAGGTGTAGATCGCCACGCAGGCCTGGTCGGCGGCAGCCTGGCGCAACGCCAGGCTGGGCAGCGGCAAGTCCTGCGGCAAAGGAAGGTTGCGCACATCAACATCAGGGATATCCACAGGCGCCTGACCGTCGTGCAGCAGAACGCAGGCGCCAGCGTCGTCGAGGATCAGCTGGCGGCGCTCGGCCGGCGTGGCCGGATCCAGTGGCAGGTAGATGGCGGCGCAGCCCAGCACCGCCAACAGGCTGGCGTAGAGCTCGGGTGACTTGCCCATGCACACGGCGACCACAGGCGGCTGTTCCCCGGCGTTGGGCAACAGCGGCAACAAGGCCTGCTGGATGACGGCGGTGCGGGCATGCAGCTGCTCATAAGTGCAACGCAGGCCGTCGTGGTTCACGGCATGACACTCTGCGTACACACGCAGACTGTGTTCCAGGTCGCCGATCAGGTCTGTTTCGGCCTTCTCCAGCAAATCGGCGCGTAGCGTGCGGTTGAACGGATGTCGGTAAGCCAAAGTGTCCAGCCAGTCCAGGCTGTGCTCGCGCTCCTGATCTCCCGGGTTCACCGCAGGCGTTTCCTGCAAATGCAACGGGTTGCGGGCGAAGCGGGTGACCTGCAGTGCCAGTTGCTCGCACAGGGCTTGCAAGGTGTCCTCACGCAGCTGTTGGCCATTACCGGAGCGCGGCGTGTGTATCGGCACGCGATGGATCAGGCGCTGGGCGCTGGCACTGCCGCACCAGCACAGGGCCTCCAGTTGCGGCAGGGTGTCGGCGCAGCTCGCACCCAGGCGCAGCCTGAGCAGCGGCGTGCCGCCCAGGGGCTGCCAATCACTGCTGCTCAGTGCCAGGCTGCCATCCTCCACCACCAGGTCGGGATGGGCCGACAGCTGCCGGGGCAAGGCCTGGGCGCTATCGGCCCTGGCCGAGCCATGTCCGTGCTCGGCGAGCATGCGGGCGAACTCCTCCAGGGGCGGGCTGGTGCCCACCAGAAGTATGTCGAGGCGTCTCATGTCTAGGTCCTCAGGGCAGATAGTCGCGCAGGGCGTCCTGTACGCAGGGCGACTCGAGCATCGAGCTGCTGCGGAAGAAACGCAGGATGTTGCCCAGCAGCGGATGCTGGCGGTTGATCGGGTAGGCCAGGCCCAGCACTTCCTCACGCAGGGCCTGGCGCACCGTGTCGGTCACCGGCAGGGCGTCGATCAGGGCACAGTCGAAAGCCTGCTGGATGTCGTTGGTCAGGTACTGGCGCAGGAACAACGGCAGTACCTTGGCGATCATCTGGCGATCCGCCTCGGGCGCGGTATGCCAGTAGATGCGCGTCAGGCGCGCCCAGAAGCTCGAGTGACGACCTTCGTCCAGCAGGTGATCGGCCATCAGGCCCTTCACTGAGGGCTTGACCGAGTCGTCGCGGGCAAAGGCCGCGACATCGTCGGTCAGGGTGTTCTCGGCGATGCCCACGCAGATCAGCTCCAAGGCGTCACGCAGGGCCTCGGGCACCTGTTCCAGCGCGGCTGGAATGGCGCGGCTGAGTTCGATTTCCTGGGGCAGGGCGATCGGCTCGATCCCGGTCAGGGCGATGGTCTGCTGCAGGAAGTCCATCGCCACCAGGGCGTGATAGTCCTCGTCCACCACCACGGTCATCGCGTCGTAGCGGCAGGCGAACGGGAAGCGCACGGCAAAGCGGTCCTTGGCGATGCGCCGGGCGGTGCGGTCGACGATCTCGGTCTCGAAGATCACCACGTCATTGATGAACTTGTAGAGGCTCTGTACCAGCACGAAGTCGCGCAGCTGCGGGCACTCGCGCTGGAACGTCGCGCCGAGCACCAGGGGCTGGCGGCTCAGGGGGTAGATCAGGCGCTGGTCATCCTCCACCAGGCGCCGGGGCCGGGTGCGAATGGTCGCCCTGGCCTCCCAGGCCTCGGCAAAGGAGCGATACTCGAGGGCATTCATGGGGTGACCTCGGCAACAGCCGCTTTCAGCGATGTACGCAGGCGGTCCCACAGGGCCATGCGGCTGTCCACCGCGGCGATGGCGGCCACGTAGACGTCTTCCTGGCGCAGCGGATCATGATCGACCAGGCGTGCCAGCAATTGCTCGGCGGCGGGGCCGTGGTCCTCGGAGTCGACTTCGATGTGACGTTGCAGGTAGTAGCGGAAGGTCGGCGCCTGCTCGGTACCGATGCCCCACTCGTCGAGAATTTGTTGGAACATCGCTGGAATGACGCTTTCCCGCCCATGCAGGAAGGCGGCGGCAACTTGGTGGGCCGGTGCCTCGATGGCCACTTTGAGGGTGTCGCGAACGAATCGCTGCGCGGCTTCACTGGCGCCGCAGCGTTGCAGCGCGTCGAATGCCGCGACGCCTTGTTGCTGCAGGCTGACGAAGCGCTCGATGGCCTGGGTGCTGGCACCGACTTCGCGCATGGCATCCAGGTACAGCTCGAAGTGGCTGTAGTGACCATGATCGAGGCGATCGTCCGATTCCTCGCCCAAGACGATCTCGTTGATCAGGCGCGCCGCAGCCGGGTCCCTTGGTGGCAGCCAGGGCAGGCTGACGCAGGTCAGCTCCTGCTGCAGGCGCTTGGTCAGCGACATGAAGTCCCAGACGGCAAACACGTGGGTTTCCATGAACCCACGCAGCGTCTCCAGAGAATCGATTTCGGAAAATAGCGGGTGCAGGGAAAGTTCATGTTTCTTGTCGGAAAGTGTGCGCTTCAATGTGCTCATGATGAGATCCGTTTAGAGGTGATATGCAGGGACGTTATGCTCTGGAAGTTGCAGGGCAACTAAATGCCGGGCGAATGAAGGCCTCGAGTGAAAACTCGAATTCGAACAACAGGCAGAGGCCAGCAGGGCTTGTTTGGCGAGGTGTCCACGGTGACGCCTGGCCGCCCTTGGCTGGCGATATAAAAGTTAGAACAACTTCAAAGTTGGTCGCAATTGTTTTTTTGATTATTTTATGTTCGGACTTTTCTTGAAATATAAGTACCTGAATAAAACATTGAGTAAGTTTTATTTTGGCAATACGTGCTCCTTCCGATAATTAACGATCAGAAAAATAGACACAGAGTGAATGCCTCACTCGGAGCACGAATGAACGGAGATGGAGAGAGGGACTATTGAGGGGCGGCTGATCGCTTGCGGTCCTTGCCCCGGTGCCAGGTTCCTTCTGCAGGTGAATGAAGAGGCAAACGGCCAGGTCCACGTCTGATGATCAGCGGCCGCTGCGGGGGGTAGAGTGTGCCCAAAATGCTGGCACTGCCATGGCCAGGCACTGACCAGGCAGCGGAAAAGCCTTGATCAGCGCACGGATGGCAAGAGGAGAATTAGAAGCTCAGCAACCCGAGGTGGGCGTTGAAGATGCGCACCAGGCGCTGGTTCAGCAGCGAAGTATCGACCGCTTGCACCGGTAGCTCAATCAGCTCCAGCTCCCGGCGTACCAGGCTGTGCCAGCCGAGCATCGCCGCCAGCGAGCCCGGCGGATAGAGCACGGTCATGGGGATATGCAGGGGCAGGTAAGTGGTGCTGAATTGTGGGCTGTCACAGCTTGAAACAAACAAGTGACGAGTCAGGCCCGGACAAGCACCTTGCACTTGCTGGATCAGGGCCAAGGCGATGTGCGCGCCCAGGCCTTGGGCAAACACGGCATGTGGCTGCATAAGGTAGGGCTGGAGCTGCTCTACCAGGGCCTGGGTCAGGCGCCCGGAAATGGGCAGAGATTGTTCGAAGTCGGCAATGGAGGGGACATCGACCGCGACCAGCTCGATGGGGTCGCTCAGGGTCGTTGCCCAGGTGCGGTACTGGGCAAGTTGCTGCCGTGTGTTTGCCAGGCAGATCAGGCGAATCCTGGGCGGCTGGTCGGGCATGGTGTCCTGTCGAGTCTGCACGTGCACTGCCGTTCCTTGTGGCGGATCGTGTCGACGCAGCGGGTGGTCGCCAGGGGCGGCTGCGCGGTTGGGCAGGATCAGTTGGCCGATTGCCTGTCGAGGTACTTCCTGATGGTGCGCGCGGCATGGTTGAGGTGTTCTTCCAGGAGCTTCACGGCCTCGTCCACCAGTCTGTCGTTGGCGGCATCGACAAGGGCAATGTGGTCATCCTGGGTGAGTTTGCCCAGGCCCATCGAGGACAGATGGAAACGCAGGAAGCGTTCCTCTTCGTTCAGCTCGATCTCGATCATGCGCAGCAGTTTCTGGTTCTGCGCCTTGCTGTAGAGGGCCATGTGGAACAGGCGATTGAGCCGGCCGATTTCGGCATGACGAGTCTCGGTCTCCAGTTGACGGATGTAAGCCCTGGCCTGGGCGATGTCGCCGGCATCGAGCAAGGGGATCGACTGGCGCAACGCCTCGGTCTCGAGCAGTACACGCAGGGCGTACGTGTCGACGGCGTCCTCACCGATCAATGGCGCTACCACGGCGCCTTTGTGCATCACCACCTGCAGCAGCGACTGGGCTTCGAGTTGGCGCAGCGCCTCGCGCACAGGCATGCGACTGACACCGAACAAAGTCGCCAGCTCTTGCTGGCGCACGGCGGTGCCCGGGGGCAGGCGGCCATCAAGGATGGCACTGCGCAGGCGCTCTTCGATAACACCCCGGGCCAGGTGCGGTGGTACTTGTTCGCTACCCAGTACGGTGCTCAGGAGTTTGGGTTTCTCAGCCACGCGGGGTTCGCCTCGGCAACATGAAAATTGGATCCAATAACCCTAGTGAGGGAAGGGGGCGCTTGTCAAACGGATTGATCAAGCGATGCGCCGTGGCGCAGAGTCAAAACGCGGCTATCGTGAAGCAAGTTGCCGGCATTGGGAAGATAGCCAAGGTCGCCAGCCCTTGTACGAAGCGGGTTTGCCGACAGTTGGCAGCATGATCGCACGGTGCCATTGTCTTTTGCGTCTCCAGCCCGCACCATCGCTGCTTTCGACTGATCTGAACGGGTGTCCGCAGTGGCGATACCTTGGCCTCTCAATGCGACCGCACGCCGGCTCGGCCTTGCCGTGCTGCTCGGCTGCCTGTGGCTGGGCGTGTCCCAGGCGGATTGGGACTTCTCGCAGATCAGTCGCCGCGCTCAGGCGCTCTACGGCCCGATGGGCGCGGGCCAGGGGCGTATCGATGCCTGGCAGAACCTGATGGCGACACAGAAGCAGGGCAGCGAACTGGAGCAGCTGCAGGTGGTCAACCTGTTCTTCAACAAGCAGCTGCGCTATGTCGAAGACATCGACCTGTGGCACGAGGTCGATTACTGGGCCACGCCGGTACAATCGCTGATAAAGGGTGCGGGCGACTGCGAGGATTATGCCATCGCCAAGTACTTCAGCCTGCGGCGCATGGGCATTCCGGCGGAAAAGCTACGCATCACCTACGTAAAGGCCTTGCGCCAGAACCGTGCGCACATGGTCCTGACCTATTATTCAAGCCCACAGGCCCAGCCGCTGGTGCTGGACAGCCTGATGGACGCGATCAAGCCGGCCAGCCAGCGTACCGACCTGCTGCCGGTGTATGCCTTCAACGGTGAAGGCCTGTGGCTGACCGGCGCGGGCGGCAACAAGAAGGTCGGCGACACCAAGCGCCTGTCGCGTTGGCAGGATCTGCTGAAGAAAATGCAGGCCGAAGGGTTCCCGGCCGAACCGGTTTACTGAAGGAGCACAGATGTCACTGTTCAAACAATTGCTGCTAGCCATTTGCCTGTTCCTGGTGATCGCCTTCAGTGGCAGCTTCATGGTCAGCCTGGAGAGCTCGCGCAGCCAGTACGTCAACCAGCTGCGTTCCCATGCCCAGGACGCCGCGACCGCGCTGGCGTTGTCGCTGACGCCGAACATCGACGACCCAGCGATGGTCGAGCTGATGGTCAGCTCGATTTTCGACAGTGGCTACTACTCGAGTATCAAGGTCATCGACCTGGACTCCAACGCCGTGTTGGTCGAGCGCCACGCCGAGCCTGACGCCGGCGGTGTGCCGGGCTGGTTCATCCAGCTCATCGGCCTGGAGCCGGCCGGTGGTGATGCCCTCGTCAGCCGCGGCTGGCAGCAGGCGGCGCGGGTCGAGGTGATCAGCCACCCGATGTTTGCCCTGGGCAAACTCTGGCAGAGCGCCCTGGGCAGCCTTGGCTGGCTGCTGCTGTGCGGCGCGGTGAGCGCGGTGCTCGGGGCACTGCTGCTGCGCCGTCAGTTGCGCCCGCTCGACTACATGGTGGCGCAGTCCCACGCTATCGCCCGTCGTGAGTTCCTCAGTCTGCCCGAGCTGCCACGCACCCCCGAGCTGCGCCGAGTGGTGCAGGCGATGAACCAGATGGTCGAGAAGCTCAAGGCACTGTTCACCGAGCAGGCCGAGCGCAGCGAGAAGCTGCGGGCGGAGTCGTACCAGGACAGCCTCACCGGCCTTGCCAATCGACGTTACTTCGAAATGCAGCTCAATGCCCGGGTCAGCAACCTGGAGGAGGCCCGTACCGGCTACCTGCTGCTGCTGCGGGTCCAGGACCTGGCCGGGCTCAATGCCCGCCTGGGTGGCCAACGCACCGACCAGTTGCTGCAGGCGGTGGGTGAGCAACTGCGCCGTACCTGTGCGAACTACCCGGAGACCAACGACCTGATCACCCGCAGCCGTGGCGGCGAGTTCGCGGTGCTGGCGCCGGGCATGGTCCATGACGAGGCGATCCAGCTGGCCCAGGCCCTGGAGGCTACCTTGCAGAGCCTGCACGAGACCGGTGCCAGCGATGTCGACCCGGTGGCCTGCATCGGCCTTGCCCCCTACAGCCCCGGCGATGCCCCGCAAGCGCTGCTCAAGCTTGCCGACGAGGCCCTGGCCCGCGCCGAGAGCCAGCCCACGCCGGGCTGGGTATGCCTGGAGCAGGGCGCTGCGGGCCAGGCCGCCGACAGCCACCACGCCTGGCACACGCGCCTGGACCAGGCGCTGGGCAAGGGCCAGTTCGAACTGTTCTTCCAACCGGTCGTGGACGCCAAGGCGCCGGAGCGGGTGCTGCACTACAAGGTCATCTCGCGCCTGCACGATGAGGAGGGCGAAGCCCTGGCGGCCGGCCGCTTCCTGCCCTGGCTGGAGCGCTTCGGCTGGATGGCGCGGCTGGACCTGCTGGTGCTGGAGAAGGTGCTCAAGCATTTGCAAGGGCATGGCGAAGCGCTGGCGCTGAACCTGTCGGCCGCCACCCTGGCCGACCCCAAGGCGTTGCAGCGCGTCTATGAGCTGTTGGGGCAGCACGGCGCGCTGGGGCAGCGACTGACCTTCGAGATCGGCGAGGAGCAGCTGCCCGAGCAGTCAGTGCTCGAGCAACTCACCCGGCGCCTGCGCACCCTGGGCTTCAGCCTGGCACTGCAACGCTTCGGCGGGCGCTTCAGCATGATCGGCAACCTGGCCCACCTGGGTCTGGCCTACCTGAAGATCGATGGTGGCTACATCCGCAACATCGACCAGGAACGGCACAAGCGCCTGTTCATCGAAGCCATCCAGCGGGCTGCGCACAGCATCGACCTGCCGCTGATCGCCGAGCGGGTGGAGACCGAAGGGGAGTTGAAGGTGCTGCGGGAGATGGGCGTGCAGGGAATCCAGGGGCAACTGGTGGGTGGGCCGGCGCCCTGGCGTTAAGCTGGCTCGGCGTTATCGCGGGGCAATTCGCACCGCGATGCGCCGCCAGCATGATCAGATCAGCCCGCCTTCCTCATCTTCCTCGATCAGGTTGTTCAGGCTACCCAGCGCCTTGCGCGCGGTGGAGCGGTTGAGCAATTTGGCCTGGGCGCCGGGCGGCAGGTCGGTGATGCTGAACACGCCTTTGGCAGTCAGCACCTCGATCAGGTCTTCCAGTACCCGGATCATGTCCAGATCGCTCTGCTTGAGCTGCTTGAGGCTGTTCTCAACGACATCGTCGGCGAACCATTCCTGGATCTCGGCACTGTCGGCGGGGACCATGTCCGTAAATCCATCAAACCCGGCGGCTTCCACTCGCAGCAAACGGCCGTCAGCGTCGCGTTGCACGTAGAACATGGCGGCGTCCCTCGTCACGATGATTCCTTGTTGGTAGTCAGCAGCATAGGCAAAGTTCACCGGGCGTGTAGGCCCGGTGCACGAGTATGCGCGTGAAGCGTTGGCGGGGAAAGCCCGCCCCCGACGCGGCGGCCGTTGCCGGCTGCCGCGGGGGTGGGGATCAGCTGTTGGAGTTGTCGATCTTGATGGTCGGGTCGCCACCGCTGATCAACGAGTTGATCGTGGTGTTGGACCAGTTGACCCCTTCGAGCTTGATGCTCACATCGGCGTTGGCCAGGCCGCCGGCGGCGTTGAGCTTGCCTTCGGTGCTGACTTGCAGGGTCGACTCGCCATTGACCGTGGTGATCTTCAGGAAGTTGTCGATGGTGCTGGCCTTCTCGCCCTGGAGCAGGTCGCTCAGGTCGAGGCGGTCGCCTTCGCTCGCCTTGAAGTCCTTGATCACGTCATTGCCCAGGTCGCCGGCCTTCCACACGAAGGTGTCGGCACCACTGCCACCGGTCATGATGTCATCGCCCTTGCCGCCGATGAGGATGTCATTGCCGGCACCGCCAAACAGGATGTCGTTGCCTTCACCGCCGAGCAGGGTGTCGTTGCCGGTGCCGCCGAGCAGGATGTCGTTGCCCTTGCCGCCGTCGATGTAGTCGTTGCCACCCTGGCCGAAGATGATGTCGTTGCCGTTGCCGCCAAGCAGGGTGTCGGCGCCGTCGTTGCTGCGTGAGACGTCGAACTCGGTGTAGTGCTCGGTGATGTACTTGTGCATCGCCCGTGCGTCCACGCTGCCCGCGTCTACGCCCAGCTTGTCGGCGACATAGCCGCGGATCGCCTCGACACCGGTACCGGCAACACCGTCGAAGACCATCAGGTCGCCGAAGATGATGTCGTTGCCGTCGCCACCATTGACCGTGTCGTTGCCCGGTTGGGTAACTTCGGTATGGCCGAGGATGGCCTCGGCCAGCTTGCTCGGGTCGATGTTGGTCTGCGGCTTGCCGTCGGTGTCGTACGGTTTCAGGTCGTTGGTGTTGACGCCGTTGTTGAGGCCGATGGCCTCGACGGTGGACAAACCTGACAGGAGCTTGAAGCTGTCCATCGAGTTGTTCAGGGCCGCGTTGTCTGTGTAGTTGCCGTAGCCACCACGCGAAGACAGCTCGTAGGTGCCGTTACCTTCCGCGTGCAGCTCGCCCGATACGCCGTATTTCCAACCGTTGCGGTAGTACTGCACTTGCAGGTTACCGGCGTTGTCGATGCTGACGTAGTTGGTGTTGCTGCTGTCGATGTAGCCGTTGTACGCCATGCCCGGCTTGTAGTTGATCGAAGCCAGGAAGGTGTCCAGGGTGATGCCCGAGGTGCCCAGGGTCGGGTTGGAGTTCTCGTTGGTCTGGTAGTAGGTCGGCTTGCCATCGGTGATGAAGAACGTCTGGTTGCTGCCGGTATTGCCACCATCCTTGAGGTTCTGGAACCAGTTGGCGGTGGTCTTGAAGGCGTCCTCGTAGTTGGTACCGCCGTCTGCCCGCAGGTTGTTCAGGGCATTGAGCAACTGTTGCAGGCCGGCATCGTTCAGGGTCACCGAAACGCTGCTCTTGACCTGGGTGGCGAAGTCCACCAGGAGGATGTTCACGGTACCCGACTGGTCGCCCTTGACGCTGGCGGTCAGGGTCTTGAACACCGATTCCAGGGATTTCTTCGCCGCGTCCACGCCGGACGAACCCATGCTGCCCGAGGTGTCGACGATGAAGGCGAGGTTGTAGTCCTGGCCCGGCACCACGTGCAGGCCGGTGACGTCGGCAACCACTACATCGTTGCCGTCGGTGCCGGTGATGTTGTCGCTGTCCGAGGACAGGTTGCTGGTGGTGTAGGCCTGCGGGTAGACGGTAACTTTGATGGTGCCTTCGCTGGTTGCCGTGCTGCCGCCGACGCTCTCGGTGGAGGTCGAGCTGACCTTCACGTCGAACTGGCCCTGGTAGTAGGCCGGCGGCTTGATGGTCAGGCTGCCCAGGTTCCAGCCGGTAACGTCCACCGCGTCCTTGCCGACGGTGAAGGTATGGCCGGCATTATCGGCCAGCACCGAGCCTGCCGGGATGCCGCTGAGCTTGACGCTCAGGGACTCGGAGCCGTCGGTGTCGGTGAGGTTGGTGCTGATGCCCACCAGCTTGACCGGGGCGCCGTTCTCGCTGCCTTCGTTGAGCTTGTAACCGTCGTAGTAGCCCTGGTTGTTGCTGCCGTGCAGGTCGCCAACGGTGACGCCGGCATTGTTAAGGTCCTTGACGCTCGGGTACATCGGGATGTTCGAGCTGTTGAGGTCGGTGACCGCGCCGTTGCCCACCTTGATGTTGACGTCCAGGCTGCCGGGGCCGGCCTGGTTGGCGTTGTAGATCTCCAGGGTGTAGTAGCCGCTGGTGGTCGGGGTGAAGCTGCCGGAGATGGCGCCGCTGGCCGAGCCCCAGGTGCCGCTGGCGACGTTCTTGCCGCCCACTACGATCTGCAGGCTGTCATCGGCGGTGCCGCTGAACGCGTAGGTCTTGCCGGCTTCCAGGTAGATCAGGCCGGAAGTCTTCGAGCCGCTGCCCGCAGTCACGCTGGCAACGGTGTCGACACCGGTGACGGTCTCGCTCTTGCTGGCGTTGCCGGCATTGGCGAAGACGTTCTTCAGCGCGTCGCCGGTGATGCCGTTGCCATTGCTGCCAAGGCCGGAGAGGCTGTTCCAGGTTTCCTTGAGCAGGCCGATGGAGTTGACGTTGTTGTTGCCGATGTTCAGGTCAGGCTTATCGGCCACAGGCGCGATATCGACCTTCATGGTCACTTCGCCGCCGGCGTTGGTGCCGTCGTTGGGCTTGTACTTGATCTGCGCGTAGTCGGCCTGCTTGTTGCCCACGCCGCTGCCGCCATAACCGTCGACGCCCGACTGGTTGGCCAGCGGCACGAACTTGAGCTTGCCGGCGGCGATGTCAGCCTGGCTGATATTCTGGTTGAGCGAGACATCGACCCACGAGGTGCCGTTGAAGAACTTCAGGCCGCCCAGATCCGGCAGCTTGCTGATGGTCACCGAAAGACCAGTGTTGCCATCGGCGTCGCTGACGTTGAAGTCGCCCCACTTGAACACGTAGTCGGTGTCTTCGCTGCCGGTCACCGCGCCGCCGGTCGACACCGGCGCATGGTCGTTGTCGATGATGGTGGTGGTGACGCTGGACTTGCCGGCGTCGACCTGCAGGTTCTCGAAGCCGCCGCCCGTGGCACCGCTGATCTTGACTGTGAAGTTCTCCGAGCCCTCGACCAGCTTGTCGTCGATGGTCTTGATGTCGAAGGTGGTGCCGCTGCTGCCGGCCGGGATCTTCACGGTGACCACACCGGTGAAGTCCTGGCCGTCGGTGGCGGTGCCGCTGTAGGTCAGGGTGATGGTCACCTCGGACTTCGACGGGTTGCTCAGGGTCAGGTTGTAGTGGGCGGTGTCGCCTTCGGTCACCGAGGTGTCGCCGCTGATGCCGACGGTGGTCAGGTCGCCCTGGCTGCTCGGCTCGTCGGTAACGCTGGTGGTGACGGTGTTGCTGCCCAGGGTCAGTTTCTCGAAGTTGTCGCCACCAGCGACCGACTCGATCTTGTTGACGATGTTCGGCTGGCCACCGAGGTACGGATCGTCCTTGGCGGTAATGGTGAAGGTACCGCTGGCACTGCCAGCCGGGATGGTGACCTTGGTGCCATCGGAAAGGGTGAAGGTCAGGCCGTTGTGGCCGACTACCGACAAGCCTTGGGCGTTGGTCAGGGTCACGGTGTAGGTGACCTGGCCGCCCTCGGCGACGGTGGTCTTGTCAGCGGACAGCGTGGCGACCACTTCACTGATGGTGTCGTTGATCTGCACGGTGGCGTTGCCGCCCAGTTCGAGGTTCTCGAAGGTCTTGCCGGTAACTGCGGCGTCAGTGATGCCGACGGTCAGCGAGCTGCCGTCCTTGAACACGTCGTCGCCCTGGGCGGCGGCTTTGTACTCGACCTGGGTCTGGCCGGCGGGGATCACCACCTTGGCGCCGTTGGACAGGGTCACGGTCAGGTCCTGCGCTAGTTTCTGGCTGACCTTGACGGTGAACGACGGTTGCTGGTCTTCGGTGACGTTGCCATTGCCGACGATGGTGACCGAAACCTTGTCGCCCTGGTTGCCGGTGCCCGGCGTGCCCGAACCTGGCTCGTCGGTGACGGAGGTCTTCACTTCGTTCTGACCCAGGGTCAGCTTCTCGAAGTTGTCCGCGCCGGTGACGCCGGTGATCTTGTTGTTGATGGTTGGCTGACCACCGACGAACACGTCGTCCGGCGCATTGATGGTGGCGGTGCCAGTGGCGCTGCCGGCCGGAACGGTGACTTTGGTGCCATCGGTCAGGGTGAAAGTCAGGCCGTTGTGGCCGGTGACCGACAGGCCCTGGGCGTTGGTCAACGTTACGGTGTAGGTGACCTGGCCGCCTTCGCTGACAGTCGTCTTGTCTGCAGACAGGGTGGCGACCACTTCGCTGACGGTGTCGTTGATCTGAACGCTGGCGTTGCCGCCGAGCTCGAGGTTTTCGAAGGTCTTGCCGGTGACCGACGCATCGGAGATGCCGACGGTGAGGGTGTCGCCGTCCTTGAACACGTCATCGCCCTGGGCGGCGGCCTTGTACTCGACTTGGGTCTGGCCAGCCGGGATCACCACCTTGGCGCCGTTGCTCAGGGTCACGGTCAGGTCCTGCGCCAGCTTCTGGCTGACTTTGACGGTGAACGACGGTTGCTGGTCTTCGGTGACGTTGCCATTGCCGACGATGGTGACCGAGACCTTGTCGCCCTGGTTACCGGTGCCCGGCGTGCCCGAACCTGGCTCGTCGGTGACGGAGGTCTTCACTTCGTTCTGGCCGAGGGTCAGTTTTTCGAAGTTGTCGGCGCCGGTGACGCCGGTGATTTTGTTGTTGATGGTTGGCTGACCACCGACGAACACGTCGTCCGGCGCATTGATGGTTGCGGTGCCAGTGGCGCTGCCGGCCGGGATGGTGACCTTGGTGCCATCGGAAAGGGTGAAGGTCAGGCCGTTGTGGCCGGTGACCGACAGGCCCTGGGTATTGGTCAGGGTCACGGTATAGGTGATCTGGCCGCCTTCGGACACGGTGGTCTTGTCGGCGGACAAAGTGGCCACGACTTCACTGATGGTGTCGTTGATCTGCACGGTGGCGCTGCCGCCGAGCTCGAGGTTCTCGAAGGTCTTGCCGACCACGCTGGCATCGCTGATGCCAACGGTGAGCGGGCCGCCGTCCTTGAACACATCGTCGCCCTGGATCGGCGCCTTGTATTCGACCTGGGTCTGGCCGGCGGGAATCACCACCTTGGCACCATTGCTCAGGGTGACGGTCAGGTCCTGGTCGAGCTTCTGGCTGACCTTGACGGTGAACGATGGCTGCTGGGCTTCGTTGACATCGCCGTTGCCGACGATGGTGACCGAGACCTTATCGCCCTGGTTGCCGGTGCCTGGAGTGCCCGAGCCCGGCTCGTCGGTGACGGAAGTCTTCACTTCATTCTGACCCAGGGTCAGTTTCTCGAAGTTGTCGGCGCCGGTGACACCGGTGATCTTGTTGCTGATGGTGGCTTGGCCGCCGATGAACACGTCGTCCGGCACGTTGATGGTGGCGGTACCGGTGGCACTGCCGGCCGGGATGGTGACCTTGGTGCCATCGGAAAGGGTGAAGGTCAGGCCGTTGTGGCCGACTACCGACAAGCCTTGGGCGTTGGTCAGGGTCACGGTGTAGGTGACCTGGCCGCCCTCGGCGACGGTGGTCTTGTCAGCGGACAGCGTGGCGACCACTTCACTGATGGTGTCGTTGATCTGCACGGTGGCGTTGCCGCCCAGTTCGAGGTTCTCGAAGGTCTTGCCGGTAACTGCGGCGTCAGTGATGCCGACGGTCAGCGAGCTGCCGTCCTTGAACACGTCGTCGCCCTGGGCGGCGGCTTTGTACTCGACCTGGGTCTGGCCGGCGGGGATCACCACCTTGGCGCCGTTGGACAGGGTCACGGTCAGGTCCTGCGCCAGTTTCTGGCTGACCTTGACGGTGAACGACGGTTGCTGGTCTTCGGTAACGTTGCCATTGCCGACGATGGTGACCGAAACCTTGTCACCCTGGTTGCCGGTGCCTGGTGTGCCCGAGCCCGGCTCATCAGTGACGGAGGTCTTCACTTCGTTCTGACCCAGGGTCAGCTTCTCGAAGTTGTCCGCGCCGGTGACGCCGGTGATCTTGTTGCTGATGGTCGGCTGACCACCGACGAACACGTCGTCCGGCGCATTGATGGTGGCGGTGCCAGTGGCGCTGCCGGCCGGGATGCTGACCTTGGTGCCATCGGTGAGGGTGAAGGTCAGGCCATTGTGGCCGGTGACCGACAGGCCCTGGGCGTTGGTCAGGGTCACGGTGTAGGTGACCTGGCCGCCTTCGGACACGGTGGTCTTGTCGGCGGACAAGGTGGCCACGACTTCACTGATGGTGTCGGTGATCTGCACGGTGGCATTGCCACCCAGCTCCAGGTTTTCGAAGGTATGGCCCGGAACCGTGGCATCGGTGATGCCGACGGTCAGCGAGCTGCCGTCCTTGAACACGTCGTCGCCCTGGGCGGCAGCCTTGTACTCGGTCTGGGTCTGACCGGCCGGGATCACCACCTTGTCGCCGTTGGACAGGGTGACAGTCAGGTCGTATCCAAGCTTCTGGCTGACCTTGACGGTGAACGAGGGCTGCTGGTCCTCGGTGACATTGCCATTGCCGACGATGGTGACGGACACCTTGTCGCCCTGGTTGTCGGTGCCCGGGGTTCCAGTGCCCGGCTCGTCGGTCACGGAGGTCTGCACCTCACCTTGGCCGAGGGTCAGTTTCTCGAAGTTGTCGGCACCGCTGACGGTCACCAGTTTGTTGCTGATGGTCGCCTGGCCGCCGACGAACACATCGTCCGGTGCATTGATGGTGGCTGTGCCGGTAGCGTTGCCGGCCGGGATGGTGACCTTGGTACCGTCGGACAGGGTGAAGGTCAGGCCATTGTGACCAGTGACCGACAGACCCTGGGCGTTGGTCAGGGTCACGGTATAGGTGATCTGGCCACCTTCGGACACAGTGGTCTTGTCGGCGGTGAGGGTCGCGACGACTTCACTGATGGTATCGGTGATCTGCACAGTGGCGTTGCCACCGAGCTCCAGGTTTTCGAAGGTCTTGCCGGTGACCGCAGCATCGGTGATGCCGACGGTCAGCGAGCTGCCGTCCTTGAACACGTCGTCGCCCTGGGCGGCAGCCTTGTACTCGGTCTGGGTCTGACCGGCGGGGATTACGACCTTGTCGCCATTGCTCAGGGTCACGGTCAGGTCCTGCGCCAGTTTCTGGCTGACCTTGACGGTGAACGACGGTTGCTGGTCTTCGGTGACATTGCCGTTGCCGACGATGGTGACGGTGACCTTGTCGCCTTGGTTATCGGTACCTGGAGTGCCGGTGCCTGGCTCGTCGGTCACGGTCGTGGTGAGCGTGTTGTCGCCGAGGGTGAGTTTCTCGAAGTTTTCTGCGCCGCTGACGCCTTCGATCTTGTTGACGATCGCAGGCTGACCGCCAACGAACACGTCGTCCGGGGCCGTGATGGTGAAGGTGCCGCTGGCGCTGCCGGCCGGAATGGTGACTTTGGTGCCATCGGTCAGGGTGAAGGTCAGGCCGTTATGGCCGGTGACCGACAGGCCCTGGGCATTGGTCAGGGTCACGGTATAGGTGATCTGGCCACCTTCGGTGACGGTGGTCTTGTCAGCGGTGAGGGTCGCGACCACTTCACTGATGGTGTCGGTGATCTGCACCGATGCGTTGCCGCCCAGCTCCAGGTTCTCGAAGGCCTTGCCATCGACTGCAGCATCGGTGATGCCGACAGTCAGGGTGTCGCCATCCTTGAAGACGTCGTCACCCTGGGCTTTGGCTTTGTACTCGGTTTCGGTCTGACCGGCTGGAATGACGACTTTGTCGCCGTTCGACAGGGTTACGGTCAGGTCGTGGTCGAGCTTCTGGCTGACCTTGACGGTGAAGGCGGGCTGCTGGTCTTCGGTGACATCGCCTTTGCCGACGATGGTGACGGTGACCTTGTCGCCCTGGTTGTCGGTGCCTGGCGTGCCAGTACCCGGCTCATCGGTCACGGTTGTGGTAACCGAGTTGTCGCCGAGGGTCAGCTTCTCGAAGTTGTCGCCACCGGCAACCGATTCGATCTTGTTGACGATGCTCGGCTGGCCACCGACAAATACGTCGTCCGCAGCGGTGATGGTGAAGGTGCCGCTGGCGCTGCCTGCCGGAATGGTGACCTTGGTGCCATCGGTCAGGGTGAAGGTCAGGCCATTGTGGCCGGTGACCGACAGGCCCTGGGCATTGGTCAGGGTGACGGTGTAGGTGATCTGGCCGCCTTCACTGACGGTGGTTTTGTCGGCAGACAGGGTCGCTACGACTTCGCTGATGGTGTCGTTGATCTGAACGCTGGCGTTGCCGCCGAGCTCGAGGTTCTCGAAGGTCTTGCCGGTGACCGAGGCGTCGGAAATCCCTACGGTCAGGGTGTCGCCATCCTTGAAGACGTCATCGCCTTGGGCGGTCGCCTTGTACTCAACCTGGGTTTGACCCGCTGGGATCACGACTTTATCGCCGTTGCTCAGGGTTACGGTCAGGTCCTGACCGAGTTTCTGGCTGACCTTGACGGTGAAGCTTGGCTGCTGGTCTTCGGTGACCGCGCCGTTGCCGACGATGGTGACGGAGACTTTGTCACCTTCGTTGCCGGTGCCCGGAGTGCCGGTGCCTGGCTCGTCGGTGACGGAGGTTTTCACTTCGTCCTGACCCAGGGTCAGTTTTTCGAAGTTGTCGGCACCAGTCACGCCTTCCAGTTTGTTGGTGATGGTCGGCTGACCGCCGACGAATACGTCGTCCGGCGCATTGATGGTGATGGTGCCGGTGGCGCTGCCCGCTGGCACGGTGACCTTGGTGCCGTCGGTCAGGGTGAAGGTCAGGCCGTTGTGGCCGGTGACCGACAGGCCCTGGGCGTTGGTCAGGGTGACGGTGTAGGTGATTGGGCCGCCTTCGCTGACGGTAGTCTTGTCGGCGGTCAGGGTTGCGACCACTTCGCTGACGGTGTCGTTGATCTCAACGCTGGCGTTGCCGCCGAGCTCGAGGTTCTCGAAGGTCTTGCCGGTGACCGACGCATCGGAAATGCCGACGGTGAGGGTGTCGCCATCCTTGAAGACGTCATCGCCTTGGGCAGTAGCCTTGTACTCAACCTGGGTTTGACCCGCAGGGATCACCACTTTATCGCCGTTGCTCAGGGTTACGGTCAGGTCCTGACCGAGTTTCTGGCTGACCTTGACGGTGAACGACGGCTGCTGATCTTCGGTGACTGCGCCGTTGCCAACTATGGTCACGGAAACCTTGTCGCCTTCGTTGCCAGTGCCGGGCGTGCCAGTACCTGGCTCATCGGTCACGGTCGTGGTGAGGGTGTCCTTGCCGAGCGTGAGCTTCTCGAAGCTATCCGCGCCGCTGACGCTTTCGAGCTTGTTGACGATCGAAGGCTGACCGCCGACAAACACGTCGTCCGGCGCGGTGATGGTGAAGGTGCCGCTGGCACTACCCGCAGGAATAGTGACCTTGGTGCCATCGGTCAAAGTGAAGGTCAGGCCATTGTGGCCGTTGACTGGCAGACCCTGGGCATTGGTCAGGGTCACGGTGTAAGTGATCTGGCCACCTTCGGTGACGGTGGTCTTGTCCGCAGTCAGGGTCGCGACCACTTCGCTGATGGTGTCGGTGATCTGTACCGAGGCGTTGCCACCCAGCTCCAGGTTCTCGAAGGCCTTGCCATCGACAGCGGCATCGGCGATGCCGACAGTCAGGGTATCGCCGTCTTTGAAGACGTCGTCACCCTGGGCTTTGGCTTTGTACTCGGTTTCGGTCTGACCGGCTGGGATGACGACTTTGTCGCCGTTCGACAGGGTTACGGTCAGGTCGTGGTCGAGCTTCTGGCTGACCTTGACGGTGAAGGTCGGCTGCTGGTCTTCGGTGACATCGCCCTTGCCGACGATTGTGACGGTGACCTTGTCGCCCTGGTTGTCGGTGCCTGGAGTGCCGGTACCTGGCTCGTCAGTCACGGTGGTGGTGACCGAGTTGTCGCCGAGGGTCAGCTTCTCGAAGTTGCCGCCACCGGCAACCGATTCGATCTTGTTGACGATGCTCGGTTGGCCACCGACGAACACGTCATCCGGTGCGGTGATGGTGAAGGTACCGCTGGTGCTGCCGGCCGGAATGGTGACCTTGGTGCCATCGGTCAGGGTGAAGGTCAGGCCGTTGTGGCCGGTGACCGACAGGCCCTGGGCATTGGTCAGGGTGACGGTGTAGGTGATCTGGCCGCCTTCGGTGACGGTGGTCTTGTCGGCGGTCAGGGTCGCGACGACTTCGCTGACGGTATCGGTGATCTGCACGGTGGCATCGCCACCCAGCTGCAGGTTCTCGAAGGTCTTGCCATCAACGACTGCATCAGTAATGCCGACGGTTAGCGAACTGCCATCCTTGAAGACGTCATCGCCCTGGGCATCCGCCTTGTACTCGACCTGGGTCTGGCCAGCCGGAATCACCACCTTGGCACCATTGCTCAGGGTGACGGTGAGATCCTGGTCCAGCTTCTGGTTGACCTTGACGGTAAAGGACGGCTGCAGGTCTTCGGTGACATCGCCGTTGCTGACGATGGTGACAGATACCTTGTTGCCGGTATCCGGATCATCAGTGACGGTAGTGGTGAGTGTCTCCTTGCCGAGCGTCAGCTTCTCGAAGTTGTCCGCGCCGCTGACACCTTCGAGCTTGTTCACGATCGAGGGCTGGCCGCCGACGAATACGTCGCTCGGGGCGGTGATGGTGAAGGTCCCGCTGGCGCTGCCGGCCGGAACGGTGACTTTGGTGCCATCGGTCAGGGTGAAGGTCAGGCCGTTATGGCCGGTGACCGCCAGGCCCTGGGCATTGGTCAGCGTCACGGTGTAGGTGATCTGGCCACCTTCGGTGACGGTAGTCTTGTCGGCGGTGAGGGTCGCGACCACTTCACTGATGGTGTCGGTGATCTGCACCGATGCGTTGCCGCCCAGTTCCAGGTTCTCGAAGGCCTTGCCATCGACGGCAGCATCGGTGATGCCGACAGTCAGGGTATCGCCGTCTTTGAAGACGTCGTCGCCCTGGGCCTTGGCCTTGTATTCGGCTTCGGTCTGGCCTGCTGGGATCACCACCTTGTCGCCGTTGGACAGGGTTACGGTGAGGTCATGGTCGAGCTTCTGGCTGACCTTGACGGTGAAGGCCGGTTGCTGGTCTTCGGTGACATCGCCTTTGCCGACGATGGTGACGGTGACCTTGTCGCCCTGGTTGTCGGTGCCTGGAGTGCCGGTGCCCGGCTCGTCAGTGACGGAGGTCTTCACTTCGTCCTGACCCAAGGTCAGTTTTTCGAAGTTGTCGGCGCCGGTGACGCCTTCCAGCTTGTTGGTGATGGTTGGTTGACCACCAACGAACACGTCATCCGGAGCGGTGATGGTGAAGGTACCGCTAGCACTGCCCGCAGGAATAGTGACCTTGGTGCCATCGGTCAGGGTGAAGGTCAGGCCATTGTGACCGTTAACCGGCAGACCCTGGGCGTTGGTCAGCGTCACGGTGTAGGTGATCTGGCCACCTTCGTTGACGGTGGTCTTGTCCGCAGTCAGGGTTGCGACGACCTCACTGATGGTGTCGGTGATCTGGACGGAAGCGTTACCGCCCAGCTCCAGATTTTCGAAAGCTTTGCCGTCAACGGCAGCATCGGTGATGCCGACGGTAAGGGTGTCACCGTCCTTGAAGACGTCATCACCCTGGGCTTTGGCCTTGTACTCAGCTTCGGTCTGACCGGCTGGAATGACGACTTTGTCGCCGTTCGACAGGGTTACGGTCAGGTCGTGGTCCAGTTTCTGGCTGACCTTGACGGTGAAGGCTGGCTGCTGGTCTTCGGTGACATCGCCTTTGCCGACGATGGTGACGGTGACCTTGTCGCCTTGGTTATCGGTGCCTGGGGTGCCAGTACCCGGCTCATCGGTCACGGTTGTAGTAACCGAGTTGTCGCCGAGGGTCAGCTTCTCGAAGTGGTCGCCACCGGCAACCGACTCGATCTTGTTGACGATGTTCGGCTGACCGCCGACGAATACGTCGTCCGCAGCGGTAATGGTGAAGGTGCCGCTGGCACTGCCGGCCGGAATGGTGACCTTGGTGCCATCGGTCAGGGTAAAGGTCAGGCCATTGTGGCCGTTGACCGGCAGACCTTGGGCATTGGTCAGGGTCACGGTGTAGGTGATCTGGCCACCTTCGTTGACGGTGGTCTTGTCCGCAGTCAGGGTTGCGACGACCTCACTGATGGTGTCGGTGATCTGCACCGAGGCGTTGCCACCCAGTTCCAGATTCTCGAAGGACTTGCCGTCGACAGCAGCATCGGTGATGCCGACAGTCAGGGTGTCGCCGTCTTTGAAGACGTCGTCGCCCTGGGCTTTGGCTTTGTACTCGGCTTCGGTCTGACCGGCTGGAATGACGACTTTGTCGCCGTTCGACAGGGTCACGGTCAGGTCATGGTCCAGTTTCTGGCTGACCTTGACGGTGAAGGCTGGCTGCTGGTCTTCGGTGACATCGCCCTTGCCGACGATGGTGACGGTGACCTTGTCGCCCTGGTTGTCGGTGCCTGGAGTGCCGGTACCTGGCTCGTCAGTCACGGTGGTGGTGACCGAGTTGTCGCCGAGGGTCAGCTTCTCGAAGTTGTCGCCACCGGCGACCGATTCGATCTTGTTGACGATGCTCGGCTGGCCGCCGACGAACACGTCATCCGGTGCGGTGATGGTGAAGGTACCGCTGGCGCTGCCGGCCGGAATGGTGACTTTGGTGCCGTCAGTCAGGGTGAAGGTCAGGCCGTTGTGGCCGTTGACCGGCAGACCCTGGGCATTGGTCAGGGTCACGGTGTAAGTGATCTGGCCACCTTCGGTGACGGTGGTCTTGTCTGCGGTCAGGGTCGCGACCACTTCACTGATGGTGTCGGTGATCTGCACCGAGGCGTTGCCACCCAGTTCCAGATTCTCGAAGGACTTGCCGTCGACAGCAGCATCGGTGATGCCGACAGTCAGGGTGTCGCCGTCTTTGAAGACGTCGTCGCCCTGGGCTTTGGCTTTGTACTCGGCTTCGGTCTGACCGGCTGGAATGACGACTTTGTCGCCGTTCGACAGGGTCACGGTCAGGTCATGGTCCAGTTTCTGGCTGACCTTGACGGTGAAGGCTGGCTGCTGGTCTTCGGTGACATCGCCTTTGCCGACGATGGTGACGGTGACCTTGTCGCCTTGGTTATCGGTGCCTGGGGTGCCGGTACCTGGCTCGTCAGTCACGGTGGTGGTGACCGAGTTGTCGCCGAGGGTCAGTTTCTCGAAGTTGTCGCCACCGGCGACCGATTCGATCTTGTTGACGATAGAAGGCTGGCCGCCGACGAACACGTCATCCGGTGCGGTGATGGTGAAGGTGCCGCTGGCGCTGCCCGCCGGAATGGTGACTTTGGTGCCATCGGTCAGGGTGAAGGTCAGGCCGTTGTGGCCGTTGACCGGCAGACCCTGGGCATTGGTCAGGGTCACGGTGTAGGTGATCTGGCCGCCTTCGGTGACGGTGGTCTTGTCGGCGGTCAGGGTTGCGACGACTTCGCTGATGGTGTCGGTGATCTGTACCGAGGCGTTGCCACCCAGCTCCAGGTTCTCGAAGGCCTTGCCATCGACGGCGGCATCGGTGATGCCGACAGTCAGGGTATCGCCGTCTTTGAAGACGTCGTCGCCCTGGGCTTTGGCTTTGTACTCGGCTTCGGTCTGACCGGCTGGAATGACGACTTTGTCGCCGTTCGACAGGGTCACGGTCAGGTCATGGTCCAGTTTCTGGCTGACCTTGACGGTGAAGGCTGGCTGCTGGTCTTCGGTGACATCGCCTTTGCCGACGATGGTGACGGTGACTTTGTCGCCCTGATTGTCGGTGCCTGGGGTACCAGTGCCCGGCTCGTCTGTGACGGAGGTCTTCACTTCGTCCTGACCCAGGGTCAGTTTTTCGAAGTTGTCGGCGCCGGTGACGCCTTCCAGCTTGTTGGTGATGGTTGGTTGGCCGCCGACGAACACGTCATCCGGTGCGGTAATGGTGAAGGTGCCGCTGGCGCTGCCGGCCGGTACGGTGACCTTGGAGCCATCGGTCAGGGTGAAGGTCAGGCCGTTGTGGCCATTAACCGGCAGACCCTGGGCATTGGTCAGGGTGACGGTGTAAGTGATCTGGCCACCTTCCGACACAGTGGTCTTGTCGGCGGTCAGGGTCGCGACGACTTCGCTGATGGTGTCGGTGATTTGCACCGAGGCGTTGCCACCCAGTTCCAGATTTTCGAAGGACTTGCCGTCAACGGCAGCATCGGTGATGCCGACAGTCAGGGTATCGCCGTCTTTGAAGACGTCGTCGCCCTGGGCTTTGGCTTTGTACTCAGCTTCGGTCTGACCGGCTGGAATGACGACTTTGTCGCCGTTCGACAGGGTCACGGTCAGGTCATGGTCCAGTTTCTGGCTGACCTTGACGGTGAAGGCTGGCTGCTGGTCTTCGGTGACATCGCCTTTGCCGACGATAGTGACGGTGACCTTGTCGCCCTGGTTGTCGGTGCCTGGGGTGCCGGTACCTGGCTCGTCAGTCACGGTGGTGGTGACCGAGTTGTCGCCGAGGGTCAGTTTCTCGAAGTTGTCGCCACCGGCGACCGATTCGATCTTGTTGACGATAGAAGGCTGGCCGCCGACGAACACGTCGTCCGGAGCGGTGATGGTGAAGGTACCGCTGGCGCTGCCGGCCGGAACGGTGACTTTGGTGCCATCGGTCAAAGTGAAGGTCAGGCCATTGTGACCGTTGACCGGCAGACCCTGGGCATTGGTCAGGGTCACGGTGTAGGTGATCTGGCCACCTTCGGACACAGTGGTTTTGTCGGCAGTGAGGGTTGCGACCACTTCACTGACGGTGTCGGTGATCTGCACGGTGGCATCACCACCCAACTGCAGGTTCTCGAAGGCCTTGCCCACCACGCTGGCATCGATCACGCCGAGGGTCACGGAGCCGGCGTCCTTGAATACATCGTCGCCCTGGGCCGGCAGGCTGTAGGTGGCCTGGGTCTGGCCGGCGCTGATAACCACAGTGGCGCCATTGGACAAGGTCACGGTCAGGTCATGGTCGAGCTTCTGGCTGACTGAAACAGTAAAGGTCGGCTGTTCGGCCTCGGTCACGTTGCCATTGCTGGTGATGCTGACGGTCACCGTGTCGATGCTGTCGCTGATCACGGTCTGGGTCGGCGTAGTGTCGGGTTCCAGCTTCTCGAAGTTGCCACCGGTGACACCAGTGATGCTGGTGCTGACCGTGCTGCCGTTGACGAATACGTCGTTAGCCGGGGTCTGGAAGTCGACGCTGCCAGTGCTTTCGCCGGCCTTGACGGTAATAGTCTGCCCATTGGACAGAGTGACGGTGACCGGAGTCTGGGCCGGGTTGGTCAGGGTCACGGTGTAGGTGATCACGCCACCTTCGGTCACGCTTGGGGTCGCGGTCAGGGTGGCGGTGGTAGTGTCGACGGAGTCGTTGATCTTCGTTTCCGCTGGTGTCGGGTTTGGCACCAGATTCTCGAAATTACCGCCCGTTGCCCCCGTGATCGTGGTGCTGACGGTGCTGCCATTGTTATAGACGTCGTTGGCCGGGGTCTGGAAATCGACGCTGCCTGACGACTTGCCGGCTTCGATGGTGACGGTCTGGCCATTGGACAGGGTGACGGTGACTGGGGTCTGGGCCGGGTTGGTCAGGGTCACGGTGTAGGTGATCACGCCACCTTCGGTCACGCTTGGGTTGGCGGTCAGCGTGGCAGTGGTGGTATCGATGGTGTCGGTGACCTCGGTCACCGCCGGCGTGGTGCTTGGCGTGACGATCAGGCCGTTGCCGCCGCTGGTCCCGGTGATGGTCGCGGAGATCTGGCCGCCATCGATGTAGGGCGTGTCGTTGGCCGGGACATTGACGTTGACGTTGCCGGTGGTCTGGCCCGCCGGGATCACGATGACAGCGCCATTGGACAGGGTCACGGTCAGGTTGGTCAGCGGTGGCTGGCCGACGGTGGCGGTATAGACAATTACGCCACCCGCCTCGGTGATCGTGGGAGTGGCGCTCAGGGTCAGGCCTGTGGTGAGCGGGGCGTTGGTGGTGTTGGTACTGGCGTTGTTGCCGTCCAGCCCGCCCTGCTCATCGATACCCAGCCCGTTGGCAAAGCCTATTGGGCCGGTGGGGAAGCCGATGGTCGGGTCGACCACCCCGGCGGTTTCCTGGAGCAGGACGAAGCTATGCCCGCCGCCTACCGAACCGCCGCCTGCCGCGGCCGGACCGGCTGCGGTGGCCTCCAGTTCGGTGGTCGGGTCGACGCCGGCGGCGATGGCTTGTTGCAGCTCCTCGACCGAGGGCGCCGCCTGGGCGGTGGCCTGGCTCAGGTCGATGCTGCTGTCGGGGGCGTCGGCACTCCACTGGGTGTCGCGACCGAGGTCGAGCAGACGGCCGTCGGCCAGCTCCAGAGTGACCGCGCCGCCAGTGCCGGTGTCTACCTGTTCACCGGCAAGCAGGCGATCGCCTTCGATCAGTACGCGCCGGATGCCTTCTGGGGAAACTGCGATGACTTGGCCAACAATGCTTTTGACGATGGCAACAACAGTGCTCATTGGACTCTCCGGGCTACCTGTTCAGTTGGCTTCCATGCCTGCCGGCGCGCGAGGGCGGCGTTTGATGGAAATCTTTCAATAATGTTTTTGACGCCGTTTTGCGTCAATTTTACGTCTATAATTTCTGGCTATTAAGTTTATGCCAAACTATTGACCTTATGCAGCCCATCCTAAACAATCACTCACGTAATGTCACATTGATATTTGAACGGCTGAAGATACTTCCTACTTATCGTGTTGCCTGCGAGAACCATCCTACCGATCGAAGGTGAAATGCCATCTTCCAAGGTAGAAGGAGCTTCAGTTGTGATGTAGGACAACAGCTCATTTCGGGAACCCAGTAAAAATGCGTGCGTCACTGTTCACCGCTCTTCCTTTCGCTCTCGCCGCCTCTTTCGCTCAAGCACAAACCTTGCCTGAAGCCATGCAGAAGGCCCTCGAGGTACACCCGGAAATCCAGGCCGGCGTGAACGCCCGTACGGCTGCGGATTACCAACTGCGTGCAGCCCAGGGCGGCTATTTGCCGCGGGTCGATGTGACGGCCGGTTATGGCCGCGAGGGCACCGACAGCCCAAGCACCCGCAACCGCTGGGAGACGCTCAACCGTGGCGAATCGGCGATCCGCCTGCGGCAGATGGTCTTTGACGGTTTTGCCACCTCCAGCGAGGTCGGGCGTCAACAAGCCACCGTCAACGCTCGCGCCTATTCATTGCTGGGCACCTCCGAGCGTACCGCGCTGACCGTCGCCCAGGTCTACCTGGACGTCCTGTCGCGCCGTGAGATGGTGCGCCTGGCCGAAGAAAACCTGCGCAACCATGAGCGCATCCTCGACCAGATCAAGTTGCGCACCAGCCGTGGCGTAGGCCGCATGGCCGACCTCGACCAGGCTGAAGCGCGCCAGGCCCAGGCCCGCAACAACCTGATCACCGAGCAGACCAACCTGGCCGATGCCAACACCAACTACCTGAGCGTCGTCGGGCAAATGCCCGACGAGTTAAGCACGCCCGCGCCATTTGTCGACCTGCTGCCGGCCACCCTCGAAGAGGCGCGTCACCAACTGGTCGAAGAGAGCCCGATCCTGCGTTCGGCCGAGTCGGACATCGCGGCTGCCGAGAAGCAATACGAAGCGGCAAAGTCTACTTTCTATCCGCGTTTCGATGCCGAACTCGGACGAACGGCCGACAACAACCTCGACGGCGCGGTGGGCCACAGCAACGAGTGGCAGGCCATGCTGCGCATGAACTTCAACCTGTACGCCGGCGGCAGCAACAAGGCGGACCTGGAATCGAAGTCGTATCTGGCCAACCAGGCCCTGGACATTCGCAACAACGCCTTGCGCCAGCTCAATGAGGAGTTAGGCTTGGCATGGAATGCTCTGGAAAACGCCAACGCCCAGGTGCCGATCGCCCAGCAGTACGTCGATCACAGCAACCGGGTGCGCAGCGCCTACCAACAGCAGTTCGGCCTGGGCGAGCGAACCCTGCTCGACTTGCTCGACAGCGAGAATGAAACCTTCACCGCCCAGCGTCGTCTGGTAGAGGTGAAGAACATACAAATGTTTACTCAGTACCGAATCAAGGCGACCATTGGCCAGCTGCTCAAGAGCCAGGGTGTCGTAGCCCCGATGGCCACCGTTGTGCAGAACGACCTGAAACCCAAGGTGAACCTGCCAGGCATGAACTGAAAGGCGCCTTGAACCCACCCCCGCAAGGATGAAGAGAGCGCCGCGTGGAATCCGAAGTCAGTCGAGTCCAACTCAGCCACGATCCACGCAGTCAGCATGACGACCCGCTGCTGGACAGTCTGCTGACCCTGTGTGTCCTGCATCAGAAGCCCGCCAGCCGGGCCATGCTGACCACCGGGCTGCCCTTGCCCTCGCAACGCCTGACCGCCGAGCTGCTGCCGCGTGCGGCCGCCCGGGCCGGGCTGCAGGGGCGCCTGTTGCAGCGCAAGCTGGAGCAGATACCCAGCATCGCCATGCCGGCGATGCTGCTGCTCAAGGAAGGCCGCTGCGCGGTGCTGCTGGGTTGGGAAAACGAGGACACCGCGCGGCTGCTGCTCAGCGAGAGCGACGGCGGCGAAGTGCATGTCACCCGTGAGGCGTTGCAGGGCGACTACAGCGGCAAGGTGTTCTTCGCCCAGCCCCAGCACAAGTTCGACGTCAACCACGGCAACCTGATCCCACGCGCGCGCTCCTGGTTCCGCGACACGCTGCTGCGCAGCAAATGGCTGTACATCGATGCCATCGCCGCCAGCCTGGTGATCAACCTGATCGCCCTGGCCGCGCCGCTGTTCGTGATGAACGTGTACGACCGCGTCGTGCCCAACCAGGCCACCTCGACGCTATGGGTGCTGGCGGTGGGTATCGCCGGGGCCTATGTCTTCGACCTGATTCTAAAGGGGCTGCGCAGTCTCTGTCTGGACCTGGCCGGCAAGAAGACCGACCTGATCATCTCGGCGACGCTGTTCGAGCGCATCGTCGGCATGGCCATGAAGTACCGCCCGGCGCGGGTCGGCAGCTTTGCCCAGAACATCCATGAGTTCCAGGGCCTGCGCGACTTCCTCGCCTCGCTGACGCTGACCAGCCTGATCGACCTGCCGTTCACCCTGCTGATCCTGATGGTCATCGCCATCATCGGCGGGCACCTGGTGTGGATCCCGGTCCTTGCCTTCCCCTTGGCCCTGGGTATCGGCTACGCGTTGCAGAAGCCGCTGATGGCGACCATGGAACGCACCATGGCCCTGGCCTCCGAGCGCCAGTCGAGCCTGATCGAGACCCTGGCCGGCTTGGACGGGATCAAGGTCAACAACGCCGAGAGCGAGCGCCAGTACATGTGGGAGCAGACCCTCGGCACCCTCAGCCGCCTCGAGCTGCGGGTCAAGGTGCTGTCAGGCCTGGCCATGAACATCACCCTGCTGATCCAGCAGTTGGCCGGCGTAGCGATGATCTGTGTGGGCGTGTACCTGATCATCGACGGCAACCTCAGCATGGGCGGCCTGGTGGCCTGCTACATGCTCAGCGGTCGCGCCCTTGGCCCGCTGGGCTCGCTGAACGGCCTGCTGGCCCGCTACCAGCAAGCCAAGGTGACCATGGTCGCCACCGACCAGATGATGGAACTGCCCCAGGAGCGCAACTTCGAGGAGCGCCCGCTGAGCCGCCAGGTGCTGCAGGGCGCCATCGAGTTCCGCGGCGTCGAGTTCACCTACCCGAACCAGCAGAACCAGGCGCTCAAGGGCATCAACCTGAACATCCGCCCAGGCGAGAAGATCGGCATCATCGGCCGCAGCGGCTCGGGCAAGAGCTCGCTGGCCAAGCTGATCGTCGGCCTGTACGAGCCGGACAACGGCTCGCTGTTGGTCGATGGTGTGGACATCCGCCAGATCGACGTCAGCGAACTGCGGCACAACATCGGCTATGTGCCCCAGGATATCCAGCTGTTGGCCGGCACCCTGCGCGACAACCTGGTCAGTGGCGCCCGCTACATCGAGGACGAGCTGATTTTGCAGGCCGCTGAGTTGGCCGGCGTGCACGAATTCGCCCGCCTGCACCCCGACGGCTACGAGTTGCAGGTCGGCGAACGCGGGCAGAACCTCTCCGGTGGCCAGCGCCAGAACGTCGCCCTGGGGCGGGCGCTGCTGCTCAACCCGCAGATCCTGCTGCTCGACGAACCCACCAGCGCCATGGACAACACCGGTGAGGAGCGCCTCAAACAGCGCCTGGCCGCGGTCATCGAGAACAAGACCGTGCTGCTGGTCACCCACCGGGCGTCGCTGCTGTCGCTGGTGGACCGGTTGATCGTCATCGATCGTGGACAGATTGTCGCGGATGGCCCGAAAGCCGCCGTCATGGATGCGCTGAAGAAGGGGCAGATCAGTGTTGCATAAGCTGGATATGGGGCGTTTCAAGGACAACCTGCGCCGCTACTTCAAGGGCTCCGAGTCGCTGGCCGGGCAGCCGCTGCCCGAGGTCAACAAGGCGCTGATCGAGGACGCGCCGCGAGTGGTGCGCCTGACCATCTGGGGGGTGATCGCGTTCTTCCTGTTTCTCATCGTCTGGGCCAGCGTCGCGCCCATCGACGAGGTGACGCGCGGGGAGGGCAAGGCCATCCCGTCGTCCAAGGTGCAGAAGATCCAGAACCTCGAAGGCGGCATCGTTGCCGAGATCTTCGCCAAGGAGGGGGAGATCGTCGAAGTCGGCCAGCCGCTGCTGCGTCTGGACGAGACCCGCTTTGCCTCCAATGTCGACGAGACCGAGGCTTCGCGTCTGGCCATGGCCTTGCGCGTGCAGCGCCTCACGGCCGAGGTCGAGGACAAGCCGCTGCAGATCGACGAAGAGCTGCGCAAGGCCGCGCCGAGCCAGGCCGCCAACGAGCAATCGCTGTACCAGAGCCGTCGCCAGCAGTTGCAGGATGAGATCGGCGGCCTGCAGCAGCAGTTGGTGCAGAAGCAGCAGGAGCTGCGCGAGTTCAACTCCAAGCGCGCCCAGTACGCCAACAGCCTGCAGCTGTTGCGCCAGGAAATCTCGATGTCCGAGCCACTGGTGGCTCAGGGTGCTATTTCCCAGGTCGAGGTGCTGCGCCTGCGCCGCGCCGAAGTCGAGAACCGGGGCCAGATGGACTCCACCACCTTGGCCATCCCGCGGGCCGAGGCGGCGATCAAGGAGGTCGAGAGCAAGATCGAGGAGACCCGCGGCAAGTTCCGCAGCGAGGCGCTGACCCAGCTCAACGAGGCCCGTACCGAGCTGAACAAGGCCACCGCCACCAGCAAGGCGCTGGACGACCGCGTGCACCGCACCATGGTCATCTCGCCGGTGCGCGGTATCGTCAAGCAGCTGCTGGTCAACACCATCGGCGGCGTGATCCAGCCGGGCAGCGACATCATCGAGATCGTGCCGCTGGACGACACCCTGGTGGTCGAGGCGAAGATCCTGCCCAAGGACATCGCCTTCCTGCACCCGGGCCAGGAAGCCACGGTCAAGTTCACCGCCTATGACTACACCATCTATGGCGGGATGAAGGCCAAGCTCGAGCAGATCGGTGCCGACACCATCACCGACGAAGACAAGAAGACCACCTATTACCTGATCAAGCTGCGTACCGAGAAGAGTCACCTGGGCACCGACGAGAAGCCGCTGCTGATCATCCCGGGGATGGTGGCCACGGTGGATATCATGACCGGCAAGAAGACCATCATGAGCTACCTGCTCAAGCCGATCATCAAGGCGCGCTCCGAAGCCTTGCGCGAGCGTTGATCGCGCGCGGGGGCGGAAATCCTGTGGGAGCGGGGCAAGCCCTCTCCCACGCCCTCGCTTTGTAGGCCGGAGCAGGGCTTAGCATATTCATATGTATATGCAATAAAGGTATTTAAATTGCGGTTCTTATGACTTTATAGTCACCCCACTGCGTACCCGCTGACCAATCGGCGCGCCGCACGACTCGAACCCACACGGGCAATCCCCGTGCGTTTCCGATCGTTGCGCGCCCTGGAGTCGCGCACTGCGTGGGAGTGAACAATGCCAGCCGCCTCGAACGCCTTGTCGACCATCGACAGCGCCCAACCGCAAACCTTCGACATCCGCTCGTTCCCCGGCGCCGTTGGCGCCGAGATCATCGGCCTCGACCTGAGCCGTCCGGTCAATGCCGAGGATTTCATCCGCATTCACCGCGCCCACCTGGACCACCATGTCCTGGTGTTTCGCGACCAGCGCATCACCCCTGAACAACAGATCGCCTTCAGCCGCCGGTTCGGCGAACTGCAGATCCATGTGCTCAAGCAGTTCCTGCTCACCGGCCATCCCGAGATCCTGATCGTGTCCAACATCGTCGAGAACGGTCGCAACGTCGGACTGGGCGACGCCGGCAAGTTCTGGCACTCGGACCTGTCGTACAAGGAACTGCCGAGCCTGGGCTCGATGCTGCACGCCCAGGAGCTGCCCAGCGAGGGCGGCGACACCTTGTTCGCCGACATGCACAAGGCCTGGGACGCGGTGCCCGACGCCCTGCGCCGGGTCGTCGAGGGCCGCAGTGCCGCCCATTCCTATACCGCCCGCTACGCCGAGACCAAGTTCGAAGGCAACTGGCGCCCGACGCTGACCGCCGAGCAACTGGCCCAGGTCCAGGAGGTCATCCACCCGGTGGTGCGTACTCATCCGGAGAACGGCCGCAAGGCGCTGTTCGTCAGCGAAGGCTTCACCACCCGTATCGTCGGCCTGCCGGATGACGAAAGCCGCGACGTGCTGCAACAGCTGTACGCCCTGAGCGTGCTGGAGCAGAACCTCTACCGCCATCAATGGCAGCCCCATGACTTGGTGTTCTGGGACAACCGCTCGCTGATCCACCTGGCCACCGGTTGCCCCGCGCACCTGCGCCGCAAGCTGTACCGCACCACCATCCAGGGCGATGCCCCGTTCTGACGACTGAGGAAGTACACCATGCGCAAATCCATCAGCCGCTTGGCGGCAAGTATCGGCCTGGGCGCCAGCTTGGGTCTAGGCAGTCTGGCGGCGCCCACCGTGGCTCACGCCGAAGGGCAGATCCGCATCGCCGAGCAGTTCGGCATCGTCTACCTGCTGCTCAACGTGGTCCGTGACCAGCAACTGATCGAGAAGCACGGCAAGGAGCAGGGTCTCGACATCAAGGTCGACTGGGCCCAGCTCTCCGGTGGCGCGGCGATCAACGACGCGTTGCTGTCCGGCTCGGTGGACATCGCCGGCGCCGGCGTCGGGCCGCTGCTCACCGTGTGGGATCGCACCAAGGGCCGCCAGAACGTCAAGGCCGTTGCCTCACTGGGCAACTTCCCCTACTACCTGGTCAGCAGCAATCCCAATGTGAAGACCATCGCCGATATTTCCGAGAAAGATCGTATCGCCGTCCCAGCGGTGGGGGTTTCGGTGCAGTCGCGCTTCCTGCAGTATGCCGCCGCACGGCAGTGGGGCGACAAGGAATACAACCGCCTGGACAAGTACACCCTGGCCGTGCCGCACCCGGATGCCACTGCGGCCTTGCTGGCCGGCGGCACCGAGCTTAACGGGCACTTCTCCAACCCGCCGTTCCAGGACCAGGTACTGGCCAACAAGAACGTGCACGTGGTGCTCAACAGCTACGACCTGCTCGGGCCCAACTCACCGACCCTGCTGTTCGCCACCGAGAAATTCCGCAAGGACAATCCCAAGACCTACAAGGCCTTCGTTGATGCCCTTGCCGAAGCCGCCGACTTCGCCCAGAAAGACAAGGCCGCCGCGGCCGATACCTACATCCGCGTGACCAAGGCCAAGATCGACCGCGACGCGCTGATCAAGCTGATCGACAATCCGCAGTACGAATTCACCGTCACTCCGAAGAACACCTACAAGCTGGCCGAGTTCCTCTACCGGGTCGGCGCGATCAAGCACAAACCCGAATCGTGGAAGGACTATTTCTTCCAGGATGAACGCCCGCTGCAAGGGAGCTGACCGCCAATGACCGCCCCATTGCCAGGCCACGCGGCCAGCACCCTGAGCCGTGTCGCCACGCCACCGCTGCTGGCGGTGGACAACCTGAGCCTCGAATACCGCACTGCCCAACGCGTGGTGCGGGCCACCCATCAAGTCAGCTTCGAAGTCGACCGCGCCGACCGTTTCGTCCTGCTCGGCCCGTCCGGCTGCGGCAAGTCCACCTTGCTCAAAGCCGTGGCTGGCTTCATCGAACCCCGGGAAGGGCGGATCCTGCTGCAGGGCCAGCCGGTACGCGGCCCTGGGCCCGACCGCATCGTGGTGTTCCAGGAATTCGACCAGCTGCCGCCCTGGAAAACGGTGAAGCAGAACGTGATGTTCCCGTTGCTGGTGTCCGGCCAGCTCAAGCGCGCCGAGGCCGAAGAGCGGGCGCTGCATTACCTGGAGAAGGTCGGCCTGGCCGCCTTCGCCGACGCATACCCCCATACCTTGTCCGGCGGCATGAAAGCCCGCGTGGCGATCGCCCGGGCACTGGCCACGCAACCGAAGATCCTGTTGATGGACGAGCCGTTCGCCGCGCTCGATGCGCTCACCCGGCGCAAGATGCAGGAGGAGCTGCTGCTGCTGTGGGAAGAGGTGCGTTTCACCCTGTTGTTCGTCACTCATTCCATCGAAGAGGCGCTGGTGGTGGGCAACCGCATCCTCCTGTTGTCGCCGCATCCCGGGCGCGTGCGGGCCGAGGTGCACAGCCATCAGTACGACCTCGGCAGCCTCGGCGCCAGCGACTTCCAGGCCAGTGCCCGACGCATCCACCGGTTGCTGTTCGACGAGACCGACGCCCCGCAAAACGCGGGTGATCTGGGTTTCAACGATATCCGTATTGCCTACTGAACAGGAGCCATTACATGACCACGACACCTGTACGCCAGGAATACGAAGTGCTGTTGCAACCCCTGCCCGGAGTGCCGCTGGAACGCGCGCTGCCGCTGGTGCAACGGTTGTGGCAACAGGGTTGGCTGCGCAAGGCTGTGATCCTGATACTGCTCGCGGCGGCCTGGGAGGCGGTGGCTCGCTACACCGGCAACGACCTGCTGCTGCCGGGCTTCCTGCAGACCTCCAGCGCATTGTGGGACGGGCTGCTCAGCGGCGAGCTGCCAGCCAAGGTCGGCGTTTCGCTGGTGGTGCTGCTCAAGGGCTATGTGCTGGGCATCGTCCTGGCATTCGGCCTGACCAGCCTGGCCGTCTCGACGCAGCTGGGGCGCGACCTGCTGGGCACGCTGACCTCGATGTTCAACCCGCTGCCGGCCATAGCCCTGCTGCCGCTGGCCTTGCTCTGGTTCGGCCTGGGCGACAACAGCCTGATCTTCGTGCTGGTGCACTCGGTGCTATGGGCGCTGGCGCTGAACACCTACGCAGGCTTTCTCGGTGTGTCCGAGACCCTGCGCATGGCCGGGCGCAACTACGGGCTGCGCGGCCTGCGTCTGGTGTTGCACATTCTGGTGCCAGCGGCGCTGCCGTCGATCCTGTCGGGGCTGAAGATTGGCTGGGCTTTCGCCTGGCGCACGCTGATCGCCGCCGAGCTTGTGTTTGGCGCCAGCAGTGGCAAAGGCGGGCTTGGCTGGTACATCTTCCAGAACCGCAACGAGTTGTACACCGACAAGGTGTTCGCCGGGCTGGCGGTGGTGATCCTGATCGGCCTGTTGGTGGAGGGGCTGGTGTTCAACACCCTCGAACGGCTGACCGTTCGGCGCTGGGGGATGCAGCGCTAGTGTGTTGCCTGTACCGGCCTCTCGCCGGCAAGCCGGCTCCCACAGGTATGGCGCAAGACTTGAGGGCCGCACGGTCGGTGTGGGAGCCGGCTTGCCGGCGAGAGGCCAGATCAGCCAGCGGCGAAATCGGGGTCTAGTCCCGATACTTAGCCGCTGCGCTGGCCAATGTCCGCGCAATCTCCTCGCGCAATGCCTGCGGCGCTTCCACCACCAGCCCATCCCCCTGGCTCAGCAACCACCAGCGCAAGGGCCAGCCATCCGCCACGGTTGCCCGTAATCGGTGCCCCTGATCCAGCGCGGTCAACTGCATGTCCGCAGTCAGTGGCGTCTCGCGCAGACGGCGAGCCAGCAAGTCGCTGATCCACGCCTGCAGTTCGATGCCTTCCCCTTGGCCAGGCTGCAACGTATCGCCGCGCAAATACCCCTGCAGGTCGAAGTTCCCACGCAACTCGCCGCCGGCGTTGGCTGACCAGTGCCAGCCGAACGGGATGCTCTTGTCATTGCGCTCCAGCGGAAAGATCAGCGACAGCTCGTTGAGGTCGCGCTCGACCGTGCGCTTGCTGACATTGAAGCCCACGTCACGCAGGCGCCACACCAGTTCGGCACTGGTGATCCCGGGAGAGCGGCTGGGTAGCTGGCGCAGCAATGCCCATTGGCGGCTGAGGGTGGCGCGGGTGGTGGCGAACGGCAAAAGGAAACGTCCTTGTCTAGGCTTGCCGGCATAGGATGGCGGCACGGGCAGGGCATGGCAATTGGCCACAGCCTGCTCAGATCAAGGAAGATGCAATTGGTTGCCTGGGATCAATTCGTTCGCGACAGGTTTTGTCGTGGCATCGCGCAGAATCACGCCTCACCACAGTGGAGGTTGGAGCTGTGGGTCGTTCAATGAGGATGAACATGTCTGCCGCCAGCAATATCCATTCGCTGCTTGCCCGGCTTCTACCCGAGCGGATCGTTCCGGCGCCGGCCCGCCCCGGGCAGCGCCACCGGTTGTTCGCCGGGGTGGGCATGCCCGCCCAGCAGGCCCTGAGCGGCGAGCGCTTTGGCCTGATCGACCGCCTGGACGAGGCAGTCGACCTGCAGGCGGTCTATCACGACCTCTGCCGCCAGGCCCTGCTGGGCAATGTCGCGGCGCTCAATGACCTGGGCTGGATCTGGCTCAATGGCAAATACTGGCGCGGCGACACGGTGCTGGCGGGGCACCTGTTGCGCATGGCGGCGTTGCAGGGCAATGCTGCGGCCTGGTTCAACCTTGGGCAGCAGCAGTACTTCGGCAAGGGCGTCGATGTTTCCTACGTCAATGCGGCCGAATACTACCGCCATGCTTTCGAGCGGGGCATGGTGCATGCCGCCGCGGCGCTGGGCGATCTGTACGAGGAGGAGGTGTGCGAGGGCGACCAGGTGTGGCAGGTCGATCCGCTCGAGGCCTACCAATGGTTCCTGCGCGGCGCCGAGCGTGGCGAGAAGCGCTGCCGCTTCGAGGTGGGCTACCGCTTGCTGCATGGCGTGTATGTGGAGGCTGACACCAAGGCCGGCCTGTACTGGCTGGAACTGGCGGCGGCGACCGGGGTGATGCAGGCCGCCGAGGAGCTGGCGGTGCATTTCAGCAGCCGCGACGCGGCGCGCTACCTCGGCTGGCGCGACCAGGCGATCCAGCTGGGCAGCACGCTGGCGCTGACCATGAAGCTGGAAGACCAGATCCAGCCTTGAGCGCAGCGTGCCTGCAGGGATCATGAACAACCTTTCATCTTTTCCCTCCGTCACCTGCGGTTGACGACAGGGGGAGGGCTGGGCGTATATTGATAGTTAGCAAACTATGAATATCCTCGGTTCTCACATGTCCCTCGACGCACTGCACCTGAAGATCAGCAGCGGCATGGTTGTGGCTGCCCGGCACTGGCGCCGCCTGTGTCAGGGCGCCCTGACCGGCTATGGCATTTCCGAAGCCTGCGCCGTCCCCTTGCTGATGATCGTGCGCCTGGGCGATGGCGTGCATCAGGTGGCGGTGGCCCAGGCGGCCGGGTTGGAAAGCCCGTCGCTGGTGCGCCTGCTCGACCAACTGTGCAAGGCTGGCCTGGTATGCCGCAGCGAGGACCCTCTGGACCGTCGTGCCAAGGCGCTGAGCCTGACCGTCGAGGGCCGTGCCCTGGCCGAGTCCATCGAAGGCGAGCTGGTACGCCTGCGTCGTGAGGTGCTTGGAGGCATCGACCAGGCCGACCTGGAGGCCACCTTGCGGGTCATCCATGCCTTCGAACAGGCAGGCCTGCAGCCATGAATGGCTTCTTCAGCTCGGTCCCGCCGGCCCGCGACTGGTTCTACGGCGTGCGCACCTTCGCCGCGTCGATGATTGCCCTGTATATCGCCCTGCTGATGCAGCTGCCACGCCCTTACTGGGCCATGGCCACGGTCTATATCGTCTCCAGCCCATTCCTCGGCCCGACCACCTCCAAGGCGCTGTACCGCGCCCTGGGCACACTGCTGGGCGCAGGTGGGGCAATCCTGCTGGTGCCGCCGCTGGTGCAATCCCCGCTGCTGCTGAGCATCGCCATCGCCCTGTGGACCGGCACGTTGCTGTTCCTCTCGCTGAACTTGCGCACGGCCAACAACTACGTGCTGATGCTGGCCGGCTACACCCTGCCGATGATCGCCCTGGCGGTGGTCGACAACCCGCTGGCAGTGTTCGACGTGGCCTCGTCCCGGGCCCAGGAAATCTGCCTGGGGATCGTCTGTGCGGCGGTGGTTGGCGCGGTGTTCTGGCCGCGCCGGCTGGCGCCCGTGGTGGTCGGCGCCACCGGCAGCTGGTTCGGCGAGGCGATCCGCTACTGCGACACCTACCTGGCCCGCGAAGCCGGCGCCGACAAGGTCGGCGGCATGCGTGGCGCGATGGTCGCCACCTTCAACTCGCTGGAGCTGATGATCGGCCAGCTCGGCCATGAAGGCGCCGGCCCGCATACCTTGAAGAACGCCCGCGAATTGCGCGGGCGGATGATCCATCTGCTGCCGGTGATCGACGCGCTCGACGATGCCCTGATCGCCCTTGAAGGTCGCGCCCCGGCGCAGTTTGCGCTGCTGCAACCAGTGCTGGGCAGCGCCCGAGAATGGCTCGAAGGCACCGCCGACAGCGCCTCGGTGGCACGCTGGACCGCCCTGCACGAGCAGATCGACCGCCTGCAGCCGGGCGCCGCCGCCCTCGACCAGCGCTCTGAGCTGCTGCTGTCCAACGCCCTCTATCGCCTGATCGAATGGGCCGACCTCTGGCAGGACTGCTGCAGCCTGCAGCACGCCCTGCGCAAGGACGACGCCACGCCCTGGCGCGCGGTCTACCGTCACTGGCGCCTGGGCCGGTTGACACCGTTCTTCGACCGCGGCCTGATGCTCTACTCGGTGTTTTCCACGGTCACCGCCATCGTCGTCGCCTGCGGCCTGTGGATCGGCCTGGGCTGGAACGACGGCGCCAGCGCGGTGATCCTCGCCGCCGTGTCGTGCAGTTTCTTCGCCGCCATGGACGACCCGGCGCCGCAGATCTACCGGTTCTTCTTCTGGACCCTGATGTCGGTGATCTTCTCTAGCCTGTATCTGTTCCTGGTGCTGCCCAACCTGCACGACTTCGCCATGCTGGTGCTGGCCTTCGCCGTGCCGTTCATCTGCGTCGGCACCCTGACCGTGCAGCCGCGTTTCTACCTCGGTACCTTGCTGACCATCGTCAACACCTCGACCTTCATCAGCATCCAGGGCGCCTACGACGCCGACTTCTTCACCTTCCTCAATTCCAACCTGGCAGGCCCCGTGGGGCTGCTGTTCGCCTTCATCTGGACCCTGGTGGTACGCCCGTTCGGCGTGGAGCTGGCGGCCAAGCGCATGACCCGCTTTGCCTGGCGCGATATCGTCGAGATGACTGCGCCGGCCACCCTGGCCGAGCACCGCCAGGTCGGGGTGCAGATGCTCGACCGCCTGATGCAGCACCTGCCACGCCTGTCGCAGACCGGCCAGGACAGCGGCGTGGCCCTGCGCGACCTGCGCGTGGGCCTGAACCTGCTCGACCTGCTGGCCTACATGCCCCGCGCCGGCGCCCAGGCTCGCGAGCGCCTGCAGACGGTGATCGAGGAAGTCGGCGCGCACTACGCCGCCTGCCTGCGCGCCGGCGAGCGCCTGCATGCCCCGGCGGCACTGCTGCGCAACATGGAGCGCGCGCGCCAGGCGCTGAACCTCGATGAGCTTTACGAGCGCGGCGATGCCCGCACCCACCTGCTGCACGCCCTGGCCGGTTTGCGCCTGGCGCTGCTGCCAGGTGTCGAGGTGATGCTCGAGCCCGCCGAACAAACGCAACTGCCCCCGGGCCTCGACGGAGCACCCCTGTGATCGGTGAACTGGATATCAGCGGGGTGTTCCTGCCCACACTGCTGGTGATGATGTTTGGCACCTACCTGTTGTACCTGGGGGTGCACGCGGTGCTGGTGCGCCTGCATTTCTACCGCCTGGTCTGGCACCGGGCGCTGTTCAACGTTGCCCTGTATGCCGTGCTGCTTGGCGCGGTGGACCACTTTTGCCGAAGCCTGATGCTGCCATGAAAAAACCTTTGCTGACCCTGGGCCGCGTGGTCCTGACCTTGCTGGTAGTGACCTTCGCCGCCGTGCTCGTGTGGCAGATGGTGGTGTACTACATGTTCGCCCCCTGGACCCGCGACGGTCATATCCGCGCTGACGTGATCCAGATCGCCCCGGATGTTTCCGGGCTGATCCAGCAGGTCGAGGTGCGCGACAACCAGACCATCAAGCGCGGTGACGTGCTGTTCACCATCGACCAGGACCGTTTCACCCTGGCCCTGCGCCAGGCCAAGGCAACCCTGGCCGAGCGCCAGGAAACCCTGGCCCAGGCCTCCCGCGAGGCCCAGCGCAACCGCAAGCTGGGCAACCTGGTGGCGGCCGAGCAGCTTGAAGAGAGCCAGTCCCGCGAGGCCCGCGCCCGCTCGGCGGTGAGTGAGGCCCAGGTGCAGGTGGATGTGGCCCAGCTCAATCTCGATCGCTCGGTGGTGCGTAGCCCGGTGGACGGCTACCTCAACGACCGCGCCCCGCGCGCCCACGAGTTCGTCAGCGCCGGGCGCCCGGTGTTGTCGGTGGTCGACAGCGCCTCGTACCACGTCGATGGCTACTTCGAGGAAACCAAGCTGGGCGGGATCCATATTGGCGACGCCGTGGATATCCGTGTGATGGGCGACCCCACCCGCCTGCGCGGCCGGGTGCAGAGCCTCTCCGCCGGTATCGAGGACCGCGACCGCAGCAGCGGCGCCAACCTGCTGCCCAACGTCAACCCGGCGTTCAGTTGGGTGCGCCTGGCCCAGCGGATCCCGGTACGCATCACCTTCGATGAAGTGCCGGCGGACTTTCGCATGATCGCTGGGCGTACCGCCACGGTGTCGATCATCGAGGACCAACGCCCATGAAACAATTGATCCTGGCGGGGCTGTGCCTGTCCCTCGGCGCTTGCATGATGGTCGGACCGGACTACCAGCTGCCCAAGGAGGCCGCCGTGCAGCGCGGCGACCTCAACGGCCCGCTGCGCCAGGACGCCGACAGCGTGGTCTCGGCGCCGGTGCCCGAGGACTGGTGGCAGCTGTATAAGGATCAACGGCTCAACCAGCTGGTGCGCGAGGCGCTCGGCGCCAACACCGAGCTGCGCGTGGCTGCCGCCAACATCGCCAAGGCCCGCGCCCAGGTGGAGGTGGCGGAATCGCAGGGTGGCTTCAATGGTGGCGTCAAGCTGGGTGCCCAGCGCCTGCAGGAGTCCGGCGAAGCGTTCCTGCTGCCGGAGAAAGTACCGGTGGCCAACATTGGCGAGGCGATCATCAGCGCCAGCTACCAGTTCGACCTGTGGGGCACCTTCAAGCGCGGCACCGAGGCCGCCAAGGCCAATGCCGATGCCGTGCAGGCCGCCGCCGACACCGCGCGCATCACCCTGGTGGCCGATGTGGTCAAGGCGTACACCCAGGTGTGCTCGGCCAACGAGGAGTACCACATCGCCCGCGAGTCGCTGGACCTGCAGCAGCAGGGCGTGCAACTGACCCAGCGTCTGCGCGACGCCGGGCGTGGCGACGAGAGCCAGGTCACCCGGTCGCAGACCCAGTTCAAGTCCTTGCGCGCCGAGCTGCCGCGCTTCAAGGCCGAGCGCGAGGCAGGCCTCTACACGCTGGCCGCGTTGCTGGCCAAGCCTGTCGAGCAATTGCCTGCCGGCACCGCCGATTGCGCCGAGCTGCCACAGCTGTCGCAACTGGTTCCGGTCGGTGACGGCGCGGCCTTGCTCAAGCGTCGCCCCGATGTGCGCCAGGCCGAACGCCAGCTGGCGGCAGCCACCGCCACCATCGGTGTGGCCACCGGCGCGCTGTACCCGGATATCAGCATCGGCGCCCAGGTGGGCACCATCGGCATCCTCGACAACCTCGGCGAGCCGGCCACCAACCGCTGGGGCTTCGGCCCGCAGATCAGCTGGAACATCCCCACCAACGGCACCCGCGCGCGCATCCGCATGGCCGAGGCCTCGACCCAGGCGGCGTTGGCGCATTTCGACGGGGTGGTACTCAACGCCATTCGCGAAACCCAGACCCGCCTGGCGCAGTACAGCGCGCTGCTGGATCGGCGCGACGCGCTGGCCGAGGCGGAGCGCTCCGCCAAGGAGTCGGCGGACCAGACCCATCTGCGCTATCAGGTAGGACGTGAGTCGTTCCTGGCCGACCTGCAGGCGACGCGGACCTACACCGATGTACGGGCGCAGCTGGCGGCGGCCAACAGCCAGGTGGCAATGGGGCAGATTGGCGTGTTCCTGGCCTTGGGCGGCGGCTGGAAGAATAGCGCCAGGCCCTGAAATCCCTGGGGCCGCTGTGCGGCCCTTTCGTCGCGGTTCGCCGCCACGACAAGCCGGCTCCCACAAAGGCTGCACAGATCCCTGTGGGAGCCGGCTTGCCGGCGATGGAGGCAACACAGAAACATCACGTGTCACTCCATTTACGCCTCGCCCGCTGAGGGAACTAGCCTGACCTGTCATCAACAGGAGCAGGCATATGGATAGTCCTCATTCCGATCAACTCAGGCGTGGCAGGTTCTCCGAACCAGGCAGGCTTTACCTGCTCACCAGCAAGACCTTGAACCGCGTGCCGTATCTGGTCGATCTGCGATCGGCTCGGTTGCTGATTGCGCAGTTGCGCACTGTGGAGCAAGAAGGCATCGCCCGTTCGCTGGCCTGGGTTGTGATGCCAGATCATTTTCACTGGCTTGTGGAGCTTGGGGACGTGGATCTGAAAACGCTGATGCGCAGGGTCAAGTCGCGCAGTACGCGGATGATCAAAGGATATCAGAGGCGCACCGGTCGCCTGTGGCAGCAAGGCTTTCATGATCGGGCATTACGGCGTGAGGAAGATGTGCGCGCTGTTGCGCGCTACATTGTCATGAATCCCAAACGGGCAGGCTTGGTTGAGAGGATCGGCGATTATCCGCATTGGGATGCCATCTGGCTTTGAATGGGTAGCTGCCATGGTTGCCTGTGCTGGCCTCATCGCCGGCAAGCCGGCTCCCACAAAAGCTGCTCCGATCCCTGTGGGAGCCGGCTTGTCGTGGCGACGAAGCGCGGCGAAAGGGCCGCATAGCGGCCCCGGCAATTCTGATTTGGTACAGAGATCCTGGGGCAGCTCTGCAGTACAGGGATTGCGTTTGGCTCAGGAGGCTTAGTTCAGCACCCGCGCCGGCTCATCCGGCGGCAGGTTGTCCCGCCCACGCGGCTGTTTCGCCTGCCCGGGCACCGAGCCGCCCAACTGTTCGGCCAGCTGCTGCGCCACATCCTCGCCCAGCGCCTTCGACACGTCCCGCACCACCCGCGGACGGTTCAGCGTCACGCGGCGGTCCTGGCTTTTCACCAGCTTGGTGTCCTGCCCCTCACCCATGGCGGTGAACGCCGAGGTGATCTCGTAGGTGCGGGTGTTGATCAGGCTGAAGTCGGCGACCACGGTCAGGCCCAATACCGCCGAGTAGCTGTCGGTGTGATCCAGCGAGTTGATGTCCTGCTGGAAGTCGATGTCCGACAGGGTGCCGAACAGCACGTAGTCGGCGCCCTTGAACGCACCGTTCCTGATGCGGCGGATCACGTCGTACACGTCTTCCTTCGAGTCGGCGGTGTAGGGGCGGCCCTGGACCAGTTGGAACATGCCGGTCTTGAGGATCTCACCCTTGATATCACCACCGAACTTGCGCAGTTCGGTCTGCTCGATGTAGCTGTTGAGGCTCTCGTACTCGCTGTAGCTCGACTGGCCGCTGGCGTGGTACATGCCAGCCTGGCCGCTGCTCTGGGCGTTGATGGTGTGGATGTATTCCTCCACCTGCGCCTGGTAGGCCAGGTCGGTCACCGCCACCTTGGGGGCCGCCTGCGCGCCGAAGGCGCAGGCCAGGCCAATGATTGCCATCCATGCACGCATCGATCAGCGCTCCGTGGTCTTGCGGATTTCTTTTTCGTCCATCCACTCGGCCAGGCCGCTTTCCACGTCGATCAGCTGCAGGCTGAACTTGTAGAACACGTCCTTGTAGTCGCTGCTGCGCTTGACGATCGAGCTGATGGAGCCTTCCAGGCGGTACTTGGCGGCGATCATGTTGCCGGTCTTGGCCACGGTCTTCTTCTTGTACAGGCCGCTCTGGTTCTGCAGCTTGAGCTGGTCGACCTGGCTCTGCATGTCGGTGTTGTCGCTGGCGAAGCGGGCGGCGCCGGACTTCATCAGCTGGGTCTTGATCGAGGTGGTGATCTCGCGGGTATCGATGTACTCGCTGGTCTTGTTCTTGACGTCGTACACCTGCACCACCGGGCGGCCGTGCAGCACGCCGGACTGGGCCAGCGAACGGGTCATGCTCTCGGCGATCATCTGCAGGTCGGTGGAGCCGAACTCGTTGGTGACCAGCTCGACAGCCTTGCTGTCGCCGTAGCTGATGTTCTTGCCGCCGAGAACCGGCGAAGGGGTGCTGCAGCCGCTGACCAGGGCAATGGCGAGGGCGGCGAGGGAAAGGCGTGCAAACATCGAATGTGCTCCTGAAAGGGGTTACCGGGTGTGGACTTCGAGGCGGAAGTCACGGGCTGCGGGGGTCGGTGCGATGGCGGGCAGGAACTTGGCCTGTTTGCCGTACAGCGGCAGGGCTTTCCAGCTCTCTTCATCGGCCACCGGGAAACCATCGCTGCCTAGCCAGGCGAAGCGGTAGAACAGGGTCTGGTTGCTGCGGCTGCTGTTGGTCAAAGCCACGTTGACGGTGAGGTAGCCGTTTTCGCGGGCGACGCGCATCTGGCCGATCTCGATGTCATCCAGCTGGCCCATGGTCACCACCTTGCTGGCGGCGCTGCCGGGGGCAGGGGGTGGAGTGGCGCAGCCGGCCAGGAGGGCGACGGCGGCCAGGGCGAGGCATGTTTTGCGCATGTTCGATCCTTGGGTTACTTGAGGCTGGCGACAGCGGTGGCTGCGGCCTGCGGGGCGACTTCGACGGACGGGCCGCCAGCGAACACGCGGTTGCCGACCACGCGCAGGCTGACCACCTGGTAGGGGCGATCGACTTTCACCGTGACTTGGGTGCCGCCGAGGCTCGACGGCAGGCTCAGGTGGTGTTCGCCCTGTTTGAGGCGCACACGGGCCACCTGGGTTTCGTCGGGCAGGGTGCGCCAGGTGCGGGTATCGGCACCCTCCAGCACGGTGGAGGCGATTCCCACCACCAGCCCGGCCATCGGGTTGGACTGGTTCAGGTTCTTCTGTGCCACGCCACGGCTGATGGCGCGCACGCTGGTGCGCAGGATGATGCCCGGCATGTCGTCGCGCAGGGCGCGGCGCGACATGGCGGTGGTGCTGTTGAGCGCGGTCAGGGCCAGGGCCTTGTCGTTGAGCTGGATCTCGCTCAGGTGCGCGGTGGAGGTGTCTTCCTTGATGATCGGGAACGACAGCGGGGTGATCACCAGGTTGTCCTGGATCGGCAGTGGCAGTGGGATACGGATCGAATCGCGGGCCGGGGCCAGGCCGGTCTGCACCACGATCAGCACGTCGCTTTCACCGGCTTTGGCGCTGCTCTTGTCCAGCGCCAGCAATGCCTGGTCCAGCAGCGCAGTGTTCGGGCGCAGCTCGGCGGCCTTGCGGTAGCCCGGCGCGGCCAGGCCTTTCTCGCCGAGAGCCTCGTAGACAAAGCCGGACAGGTAATGGCTGAAGGCGCTCTGGTAGCTGTTCTTCAGGCCGACCACCTCAGGGGCGTCGAGGCTGGCGACCGGGTAACCCTGCAGGTCCTTGTATTCGGTCTTGATGCCTTCCTTCTCGGCCTCTTCCTCGCGCTTGAGGTATTCCTTGTCGCGCAGCTCGGCGATGATCGCTTCGCGCTCGTGGGTCTTCTTGATCTCGGTGCGGGCGCCGTCGAAATCGTTCTGCGCCAGCAGATTCAGGGCCATCTGCGTGGTCAGCATGACTTTTTCGTAGTCGTAGCCTTCGTAGCGGCGGACCTTGTCGTTGACCAGGTAGCTGCCGAACTGGCTCAGGTACTTGTCGGTGTCGAGCTTGACCGACTCCTCCCACTGGAACACCACGCTGTCGGCGGCGCGCCAGGCGTCCTGGCTGCCCTTGAGGTCGCCCTTGGAGCGCAGCAGCTCGCCTTTCTCGAAGTAGTAGAGCAGGTCTTTCTTGTCGCCCTTGTTGTTGTTTTCCAGCAGGGCGAGGGCGGCGTCGACATTGCCGGCGGCCAACTGCTTGTTGGTCTCCTGCAGTTCGCTGTCGTAGCTGCGGAACACCGAGCAGCCGGTGAGCTGCACGGCGGCGACCAGGGTCGCCAGGGTGAGGGCGCGGGATACCATCGGACTTCTTCTTTCCCTGAAACGGTTGGCCGCGTGGGCGGGGGCGGCAGATCCCTCTGTTTTATCGCCAGAACCTCTCGATGGAGGCGCCTTGATTGCTAATGGCTATTACGGCGGCGCGGGATTATACCCAAAGTAGTAGCTACGTGATGGCGAATTGCTTCGCATTTTCTGCAGGCGTGCCAGGTCGGAAAACCGCTTTCCAGGTTGTCGACCGGTCAATTTGTCGCAAGATTTTTCATGAAATATGCGGGTGAGCCTTGAGCGGGGGAGAGTGGAAGTGAACAATGTTCTCTTTCGTATTTCCGTCGAGATTGGCCATGATTTCCCGTTCCCGTCTGCTTGCCTGGCTGCCTGCCCTGTTGCTTGGCCCGGTACTGGCGCTGTGCAGCACCCCGACGCTGGCCGAAGCTCCGGCCGAGGCGACCAAGGCGTTGCATCTGCTGGACTACATCGGTGCCGACTACCCGCCAACCGTGCGCGACGGCAAGGTGGTGGACGACGGGGAATACCGCGAGCAACAGGAGTTCAGCGGCGTGCTGGCCGAGCTGGTCAAGGGGCTGCCCGAGCATGCCGAACGCGGCGCCCTGGAGCAGGGTGTCCAGAGCCTGCGCCAGGCCATCGACCAGCGACAGGATGGCGCCGGTGTTGCTCGCCAGGCCCGCCAGCTGGGTGCACGCCTGGCCGTGGCCTACGAGGTCAGCCAGGCACCGGTGATCACCCCGGACCCGGCCCGCGGTGCAGCGCTGTATGCCCAGAATTGCTCGATCTGCCACGGTGATACCGGCCTGGGCGATGGCCCGGCCGGCGTCGGCCTGGAGCCTGCGCCGGCCAACCTGCGCGATGTCGCGCGCCTCGACCAGCTCAGCCTGTTCGACCTGTACAACACCCTCGGGCTGGGCATCGAGGGCACCGAGATGCCCTCATTTGCCGACCAGCTCGACGAGCGTCAGCGCTGGGACGTGGCGGCCTACATCGCCAGCTTCACCGCCGATCCGCAGGCGGCCAAGAGCGACAAGACCTGGAATCTCGCCGACCTGGCCCGGCAGACCCCGGCCGAGGTTGCCGCCAGTGAAGGCGCAAACGCCGTGGCCGCGTTCCGCGCCCAGCGGGCGCAACCGCCGCAGGTCAAGCGTGGCCCGGCGCAACTGCTCGAGTACACCTCCAGCACCCTGGACAAGAGCCTGGCGGCTTACCGCGCTGGCGACCACGACCAGGCCTACGACTTGTCGGTGGCGGCTTACCTGGAAGGCTTCGAGCTGGTGGAAAGCTCGCTCGACAACATCGACACCCAGGCTCGCAAGGACACCGAGAAGTCGCTGATGGCCTACCGTCAGTCGCTGCAGGACGGCCTGCCGGTGGCCCAGGCCGACCAGCGCCTGGCCGAAGCCAAGGTCAAGCTCGAACAGGCCTCGAAGCTGCTGGGCAGCGATGGCCTGAGCTGGTCGTTGAGCTACATCTCTGGCCTGTTGATCCTGCTGCGCGAGGGCCTGGAGGCGATCCTGGTGCTGGCGGCGATCCTCGCCTTCCTGCGCAACACCGGCCAGCAGTCGGCGGTGCGCAGCGTCAACGTCGGCTGGGCCTTGGCGCTGGTCGCCGGTTTCGCCACCTGGGCCCTGGCGGCCTATGTGATCGATGTCGGTGGCGCGCAGCGTGAACTGCTCGAAGGTTGCACGGCGTTGTTCGCCGCGGTGATGGTGCTGTGGCTAGGCGTGTGGATGCACGACCGCCGCCACGCGGCCGCCTGGCAGGACTACATCAAGAGCAGCCTGGTCAGTGGCGGCGGGCGCTTCGGATTTGCCGTGCTGGCGTTCTTCTCGGTGTACCGCGAGCTGTTCGAGGTGATCCTGTTCTACGAGACCCTGTGGCTGCAGGCCGGCCCGGCTGGCCACCAGGCAGTTCTGGCAGGCGGTGCCACGGCGCTGGTGCTGCTGGTGGGCCTGGCCTGGGTAATTCTGCGCGGCTCGGCCAAGCTGCCGCTGTCGCTGTTCTTCAGCATCAACGCGGCTTTGCTCTGTGCGCTGTCGGTGGTGTTCGCCGGGCATGGCGTCAAGGCGCTGCAGGAGGCCGGCGTGCTGGGTACGCGGCCGGTGGCGTTCTTCGAGTTCGACTGGCTGGGGATCCACGCCGATCTCTACTCGCTGAGTGCGCAGGCAGTGGCGTTGCTGGCTATCGTGTTCCTCTATGGACGCAGCCGCTTGGCCGAGAAGCGCCGGGCGGCGGCCAGCTGAGTCCGTGCAGGGGGTGCAGGGGGAAGGGGTGGTGCGTCGCCGCCCCCCGATGAGGCTGGGGCTGGCATAATGTCCGCCTGTTCAGGCGCTATCGCGGGGCAAGCCCGCTCCCACGACGTCACTGCCCGGAGTACAGGATTAATCCCATGCGTGTATGGATCGATGCCGACGCCTGCCCCAAGGCGGCCAAGGACCTGATCGTCAAGTTCGCCCTCAAGCGCAAGCTGGAGGTGGTGATGGTGGCCGGCCAGCCGCAGATCAAGCCGGCTTTCGCCTGCGTGCGGCTTATCGTGGTGCCCAGCGGCATGGACGCGGCCGACGACTACTTGGTGGACAATGCCGAGCCCGGCGAGCTGGTGATCTGCAGCGACGTGCCGCTGGCCGACCGCCTGATCAAGAAAGGCGTGGCCGCGCTGGACCCGCGTGGCCGCGAGTTCGACGAGCGCAACATGGGTGAGCGCCTGGCGGTGCGCAACCTGTTCACCGAACTGCGCGAGCAGGGGCAGGTGGGCGGCGGGCAGGCACCTTATGGCGAACGGGAGAAGCAGGCGTTCGCCAATGCCCTGGACCGGATTCTGGGACGGCTTTCCAAGCGTTAAGTACGTGGGGCTGCCGGTTCCCGCATCTGTAGGTGATCCTGTGGGAGCCGGCTTGCCGGCGATGGCCTGCGTAGCAGGCCTTCGAGGCCTTACTTGTCACCCTCGTGGGTCAGTTCCAGCACCCGGTCCACCAACTTGTAGATGCCACCCGCCGCCTCGCTGATCGACTTGGCCAGCATGTACGCCGGGGTAGTCACCAGCTTGCGCTGGGTGTCTTCGACAATGTCATGCACATCGCATTCTTCATGGGTGCCACCCATCTTCACCACCGCCGCGCTGGTGCCGGCGTCAGTGCCGATGGTGCAGACCACGCCCGGCCCATAGATCTTCGCCGCCAAGGCCGGCGAGATGCAGATCAGCCCGACCGGCTTGCAGGCATCGGCAAAGGCCTCGGCCAGCGCCAGCACGTCCGGTTGCACGGTGCAGTTGGCGCCTTCGACGGCAAAGTTCGACAGGTTCTTCGCCGCGCCGAAGCCTCCCGGCACGATCAGGGCGTCGAAGTCCTCGACCTTGGCTTCGCGAATGTCCTTCACCTCGCCACGGGCAATGCGCGCCGACTCCACCAGCACATTGCGCGATTCCGGCATCTCTTCCCCGGTCAGGTGGTCGATCACATGCATCTGCGCGATGTTCGGCGCGAAGCACTGCACCTGGGCGCCGCGCTGGTCCAGGCGCAGCAGGGTGATCACGCTCTCATGGATTTCGGCGCCGTCGTACACGCCGCAACCGGACAGAATCACCGCAACTTTTTTTGTCATGCTCAATACTCCAGTGTCGAGGCGCTAAATGTCCTCTAGTTTGGCAGATGTAGCCATGGGATTTGCCCTTCGCCGGGCCTAATCTTCGTGAACAACCTTGGAGGTGGCCGTTCATGGACCTGATTCTGCTGGCCGTGCCGTTCTTCTTCGTGCTGATCGCGGTGGAGCTGATCGCCGACCGCGTGCGCGGGCGTCGCAACTACCAGCTTGCCGACTCGATCAACAGCCTGAGCACCGGTGCGCTGTCCACCAGCACCGGGCTGCTGACCAAAGGGGTGGGGCTGGTCACCTATGCCGTGGCATGGGAGCACCTGGCCTGGTTGCGGCTGCCGGCGGATGCCTGGTGGGTGTGGGTGGTCGCCTTCGTACTTTACGACCTCTGTTACTACTGGCTGCACCGCCTGGGCCACGAGCGCAACATCCTGTGGGCAGCGCACTCGGTGCATCACCAGAGCGAGGAGTACAACCTCACCACCGCCTTGCGCCAGACCAGTAGCGGGTTCTTGTTTTCCTGGATCTTCTACCTGCCGCTGGCGCTGCTGGGCGTGCCGCCCCTGGTGTTCATCACCGTGGCATCGCTGAACCTGCTGTACCAGTTCTGGGTGCACACCCGCCATGTGCCCAAGCTGGGCTGGCTCGAGTGGATTTTCATCACGCCGTCCAACCATCGTGTCCACCATGCGCAGAATCCTCTGTACTTGGATCGCAACTACGGCGGCGTGTTCATAATCTGGGACCGGCTGTTCGGCACCTTCCAGGAAGAGGACGAGCGCGAGCCGGTGATCTTTGGCGTGACCACGCCTTTGGCGAGCTGGAACCCGCTGTGGGCCAACGTGCAGTTCTATGCCCAGCTGTGGGACGACGCCCGGCGAACGGCCCGTTGGTGGGACAAGCTGCGCATCTGGTTCATGCCCACCGGCTGGCGGCCGGCGGACGTGGCCGCCGCTTATCCACAGGCCAAGCAGGACCTCGCCGCGTTTCGCAAGTTCGCGATCCCGCTGGGCGCTGCGCAGCAGCTGTACGTCACGGCGCAGTTCGCGGTCTACGTCGCGTTGGGCAGTTATCTGATGGAGGTGGCGGAGCAGGTGACGCCCGCGGCCCTGGCATTGGGCTGGATGGTGATGGCGTTCGGGCTGTTCGTGCTGGGCGTGGCGCTGGAAGACCGGGCCTGGGCAGGGCGCCTGGAACTGGCGCGCCTGCTGTCGAATGCGCCCGCGCTGTATCTGGCCGGCGCGCTTGGCTTAGTGCTGGTCACGCCGTTGTTCTGGCTGCTGCTGCTCGGCTACAGCTTGCTCAGCCTCGGCGGCCTGGCCCTCTGCCGCCGCGCGACGCTCGGCGCGGCTATTGCGAAAGCGCCGACGCAGCCAGAGCGCGAGGCCCAACACCAGCAGGCCGCCGAGCACCCATAACTCGTATTTCTTGATGCTGCCCAGCATGCCTTCGAGGATGGCGCCGAAGTGGTAGGCGGCCAGGCCCAGGGCCAGGGCCCAGACTGCGGCGCCGATGCCATTGAGCAGCAGGTAGCGGCGTGGCGGGTAGCCGGACAGGCCGATGGCCACCGGCATGACCGTGCGCAGGCCGTAGACGAAGCGGAAGCTCAGCACCCAGATGTCCGGATGGCGGCGGATATGCTCCAGCGCGCGGTCGCCCATGGCCTGCCAGCGAGGCTTGCGGGCGAGGATCTTGCGCCCATGGCGGCGGCCCATGAAGTACCACAGTTGGTCACCGGCGTAGCTGCCACAAAAGGCCACCAGGACTACCAGCTTGATATCCATGTATTCGCGGAACGCAAGAAACCCGGCGAGCACGAGGATCGTCTCGCCCTCGAAGAACGTGCCGAGAAAAAGGGCAAAATAGCCGAAATCGTTCAGGAATTGTTGAAGCATTTTCTGGCGTGCTGGCGAAATGAACGCGCAGCCTACCCCTTCGGGCGCGATCGGGAAAGTGTCCAAATGTGTCTCGACGTGAACATTTCCTACAAGGACAATGACTGCGGCCACAAGTCGCAGGGTTGCCCTCGGGTGTCACACAGGCGTCATAATGGCCGCTTATAACTGTCGCGCTCGCCCGCCTGCGCGGGCTCAGGAGTCTGCCGTGAGCTTTACCCCCGCCAATCGTCTGTTTCCTGCCACCCGTCTGCGTCGCAACCGTCGGGACGAATTTTCCCGTCGCCTGGTTCGCGAAAACACCCTGACTGTCGATGACCTGATTCTTCCGGTATTCGTACTGGACGGCGAAGGCCGCCGCGAAGAAGTGCCGTCCATGCCGGGCGTCGAGCGCCTGTCAATTGACCTGTTGCTGGAAGCCGCACAGGGGTGGGTAGAGCTGGGCATTCCGGCGCTGGCGCTGTTCCCGGTGACCCCGACCGAAAAGAAATCCCTCGATGGCGCCGAAGCGTGGAACCCGGACGGCATCGCCCAGCGCGCCACCCGTGCCCTGCGTGCCCGCTTCCCGGAGCTGGGGGTGATCACCGACGTGGCCCTTGACCCGTTCACCACCCACGGTCAGGACGGCATCCTCGACGAGGAAGGCTACGTGCAGAACGACATCACCGTCGACGCGCTGGTGCGTCAGGCGCTGTCCCATGCCGAGGCTGGCGCCCAGGTAGTCGCCCCATCGGACATGATGGACGGCCGTCTTGGCGCGATCCGCGAAGCCCTCGAAGTTGCCGGCCACGTCAACGTGCGCATCATGGCCTACTCGGCCAAGTACGCCAGCGCCTACTACGGCCCGTTCCGCGATGCGGTCGGCTCGGCGCTGAACCTGGGCAAGGCCAACAAGGCCTCCTACCAGATGGATCCGGCCAACAGCGACGAGGCCTTGCACGAAGTGGCCACCGACCTCGCCGAAGGCGCCGACATGGTCATGGTCAAGCCGGGCATGCCGTACCTGGACATCGTTCACCGGGTGAAGACCGAGTTCAAGGTGCCGACCTTCGTCTATCAGGTCAGCGGCGAGTACGCCATGCACATGGCCGCGATCCAGAACGGCTGGCTCAGCGAAGCCGTGATCCTTGAATCCCTCACCGCATTCAAACGGGCAGGCGCCGATGGCATCCTGACCTATTTCGCCGTGCGTGCCGCTCAAATGATGAGAGGGCAGTAACGCTCTCCAGGAACGTCAGATGAATAACGAAGTGCTCAACCCTGTCGCGATCAAGGATGCCCAGGCCGTGCCCGAAGAGATGGTGCAGACGCCGCCCGACCTGCCGGCGGTAGCGCAGCCGGAACCTGTCGCTGAAGCCGCCCCTGCTCCAGCGCCTGCGCCGGCTCCGGCGATCGCCGTGCCGAGCCTGGACGACAGCAGCCTGTACATTCATCGCGAGCTTTCGCAGCTGCAGTTCAATATCCGCGTGCTGGAGCAGGCGCTGGACGAGTCGTACCCGCTGCTCGAGCGCCTGAAGTTCCTGTTGATCTTCTCCAGCAACCTGGACGAGTTCTTCGAAATCCGCGTGGCCGGCCTGAAGAAGCAGATCAACTTCGCCCGCGAACAGGCCGGCGCCGACGGCCTGCAGCCGCACCAGGCGCTGGCGCGCATCAGCGAGCTGGTGCATCTCGAAGTGGATCGCCAGTACGCGATCCTCAACGACGTGCTGCTGCCGGAGCTGGAAAAACACGCCATTCGCTTTATCCGCCGCCGTTACTGGACGCCCAAGCTCAAGACCTGGGTACGGCGCTTCTTCCGCGACGAGATCGCGCCGATCATCACCCCGATCGGCCTCGACCCGACCCACCCGTTCCCGCTGCTGGTGAACAAGAGCCTGAACTTCATCGTCGAGCTCGAGGGTGTCGACGCCTTCGGCCGCGATTCGGGCCTGGCGATCATTCCGGCACCGCGCCTGCTGCCGCGGGTAATCCGCGTGCCGGAAGACGTGGGTGGGCCTGGCGACAACTATGTGTTCCTGTCGTCGATGATCCATGCCCATGCCGATGACCTGTTCCAGGGCATGAAGGTCAAGGGTTGCTACCAGTTCCGCCTGACCCGTAACGCCGACCTGGCGCTGGACTCCGAAGAAGTCGACGACCTGGCCCGGGCCCTGCGCGGCGAGCTGTTCTCGCGCCGCTACGGCGATGCGGTGCGCCTCGAGGTGGCCGATACTTGCCCGAAACACCTCTCCGACTACCTGCTCAAGCAGTTCAGCCTGAGCGAGAGCGAGCTGTACCAGGTCAACGGCCCGGTCAACCTGACCCGCCTGTTCAGCATCACCGGGCTCGACAGCCACCCGGAGCTGCAGTACACGCCGTTCACCCCGGCGATCCCCAAGCTGCTCGTCAATGCCGACAACATCTTCAGCGTGATCGGCAAGCAGGACGTGTTGCTGATGCACCCGTTCGAGTCGTTCACCCCGGTGATCGACCTGCTGCGCCAGGCCGCCAAGGACCCGCACGTACTTGCCGTGCGCCAGACGCTCTATCGCTCGGGCGCCAACTCGGAGATCGTCGACGCCCTGGTGGACGCCGCGCGTAACGGCAAGGAGGTCACTGCGGTGATCGAATTGCGCGCCCGCTTCGACGAAGAGTCCAACCTGCAGATGGCCAGCCGCCTGCAGGCCGCTGGCGCGGTGGTGATCTACGGGGTGGTCGGTTTCAAGACCCACGCCAAGATGATGCTGATCCTGCGCCGCGAGCAGGGCGAGATCGTCCGTTACGCGCACCTGGGGACCGGCAACTACCACGCCGGCAACGCCCGCCTGTACACCGACTACAGCCTGCTGACCTCCGACGACGCCCTCACCGAAGACGTCGGCAAACTGTTCAGCCAGTTGATCGGCATGGGCAAGACCCTGCGCATGAAGAAGCTGCTGCACGCGCCCTTCACCCTGAAGAAGGGCATGCTCGACATGATCGCCCGGGAGACCCAGTTCGCCCTGGAGGGCAAGCCGGCACACATCATCGCCAAGTTCAATTCGCTGACCGACGCCAAGATCATCAAGGCGCTGTACAAGGCCAGCCAGTCGGGCGTGCGCATCGACCTGGTGGTGCGCGGCATGTGCTGCCTGCGTCCGGGCATCCCGGGCGTTTCGCACAACATCCATGTGCGCTCGATCATCGGCCGCTTCCTCGAGCACACCCGGGTGTTCTATTTCCTCAATGGCGGCGAGGAGCAGATCTACCTGTCCAGTGCCGACTGGATGGAGCGCAACCTCGACAAGCGCGTCGAGACCTGCTTCCCGGTGGAAGGCAAGAAGCTGTTGCTACGGGTCAAGAAGGAACTGGAAGGCTACCTGACCGACAACACCCAGGCCTGGACCTTGCAGCCGGACGGGCGCTACGTGCGCAGCACCCCGACCGGCAACCAGAACCCGCGCAGTGCCCAGGCGACCCTGCTGGAGCGCCTGAGCAACCCGGTGCTCAACGTACGCTGAGGACGAAGCCGACCCGGGCCAGCCACTCCGCCTCGTTGGCGAAGTCGGCCTGGGTCAGCTGGTTCTGTTCCAGCCAGTTGCCAGGGAAAACCACTTCCAGGCTGTTGTCGCCAGCGTGCAGCACCACTTTCGGCATCTGCTGGGTGCCGCGGATGTGGTGGAAGAGGATGGCGAAGCGCAGCAGTACGCACAGGCGGATCAGCTTGATGCCTTCGTCGCCGAACTCGGCGAACTTGTCCTTGGGAATGTTGCGGCGATGGCCGCGCACCAGCAGTGCCATCATCTGCTGGTCTTCGCGGGAGAAGCCGGACAGGTCGGAGTGCTCGATCAGGTAGGCTCCGTGCTTGTGGTAGTGATAATGGGCGATATCCAAGCCAACTTCATGCACTTTCGCCGCCCAACCCAGAAGATCGCGCCAGTTGCCCTCTTCTAGGTCCCATGCCTTGGCCACTTGATCGAAGGCGTGCAGCGCCTTGCGCTCCACGCGTGCGGCCTGACCTTGATCGACGTGGTAGCGCTCCATCAGCGAGTTCAGGGTGCGCTCGCGCACGTCCTCGTGGTGGTGGCGGCCCAGCAGGTCGAACAGCACGCCCTCACGCAGGGCACCGTCGCAGTGCTCCATGCGCTGCAGCTCCAGCGCGTCGAAGATCGCCTCGAGGATGGCCAGCCCCGCCGGGAAGATGGTGCGGCGATCGGGCTTGACCCCTTCGAAGTCGATCTTGTCGGTCTCGCCCAGCTTGAACAGCTTGCGCTTGACCCAGGCCAGGCCCTCGGCGTTGACCTCGCCATTGCCCAGGCCGCCGGACTTGATGGCGGCGCCGATGGCACGGATGGTCCCGGATGAGCCGATCGCCTCGTCCCAGGTCAGGCGGTGCAGGGCGTTCTCGATGCTCATCAGCTCCAGGCGCGCGGCGGTGTAGGCCTGGGCGTAGCGCGCCGGGGTGATCTTGCCGTCGCGGAAATAACGCTGGGTGAAGCTGACGCAGCCCATTTGCAGGCTTTCGCGCAGCAGCGGCTCGAAACGCTGGCCGATGATGAACTCGGTGCTGCCGCCGCCGATGTCGGCGACCAGGCGCTTGCCCGGGGTGTCGGCCAGGGTGTGGGACACGCCCAGGTAGATCAGGCGCGCCTCTTCACGGCCGGAAATGACCTCGACCGGGTGGCCGAGGATGGCCTCGGCGCGCAGGATGAATTCGTTGCGGTTGCGTGCTTCGCGCAAGGCGTTGGTGCCGACGATGCGCACCGCGCCCTGCGGCATGCCGTTGATCAGTTGGGCGAAGCGCTTGAGGCATTCCAGGCCGCGTTGCATGGCTTCTTCGCTGAGCCTGCGCTCATCGTCGATGCCGGCGGCGAGCTGAACCTTTTCTCCAAGCCTTTCGAGGATGCGGATTTCCGTGTGATGGGCCTTGGCCACGACCATGTGGAAGCTGTTGGAGCCCAGGTCGATGGCGGCGATCAGAGACAGGTTCTTCGCGGTGGTATGCGGCATGGTCTGGAGGTTCTCGGTCGTTAACCCGGCAATCGTGCCACGATCGTGGTCCTACGCCAACGAGCGGCACTGCAAGGCTTGATGCATGGCAATGTCATAGCAATGTTATGACCGTGATATGACAGTTTCGATTCGTGGCGTCTTGCACCACTATAGTTACACTCAATCGTCTGTGGCTTCCTGTCGCGCCTGGGTGCGGCTATGATGGGCAACGTTTTTTGTGCTTACGACCTGGAGATATCCATGAGCAGCGATCTTATCAAACATGTCACCGACGCCAGCTTCGAAGCCGACGTACTCAAGGCTGAAGGCGCGGTGCTGGTCGACTACTGGGCTGAATGGTGCGGCCCATGCAAGATGATCGCGCCGGTACTGGACGACATCGCTTCGGAATATCAAGGCAAGGTGACCATCGCCAAGCTGAACATCGACGAAAACCAGGAAACTCCGGCCAAGCACGGCGTGCGTGGTATTCCGACGCTGATGCTGTTCAAGAACGGCAACGTCGAGGCCACCAAGGTCGGCGCCTTGTCCAAGTCGCAGCTCAAAGCGTTCCTCGACGCCAGCCTGTGATGTGAAGAAGCCCCGCAAATGCGGGGCTTTTCTTTATCTGTTGTAGGTGGTTTTCCTGAGGGCTGGCGAGCCCCGGCCTTGCGACCATCCAGTCGGATAGCCCCGTAAAACACTGGGCAAAACCACTAGACGTCGAAAAAAGCAAGTGTTACATTCGGCCTCGCACTGCTTCTCCAGTGCCCTCTGCACGCCGTCGCCGAAGCATCCCTAATTCGAATCAGTACGCGATCCTGTCGCCATCTAGCGGCGCGGCCCCATTAAGCCAACTGCTTAATTTTTCCCTTCCTTACATGATTACGTCACTCCCCTTATGAACCTGACAGAACTCAAGCAAAAGCCGATTACCGATCTTTTGGAAATGGCCGAACAGATGGGCATCGAAAACATGGCCCGTTCGCGCAAACAGGACGTGATTTTCGCCCTGCTGAAAAAGCATGCGAAAAGCGGCGAAGAGATCTCGGGTGACGGCGTGCTGGAGATTCTCCAGGATGGTTTCGGTTTCCTGCGTTCGGCGGATGCCTCTTACCTGGCCGGCCCTGATGACATCTACGTTTCGCCCAGCCAGATCCGTCGCTTCAACTTGCGCACCGGCGACACCATCGTCGGCAAGATCCGCCCACCGAAGGAAGGCGAGCGTTACTTCGCGCTGCTGAAGGTTGATACCATCAACTTCGACCGTCCGGAAAACGCGAAGAACAAGATCCTGTTCGAAAACCTGACGCCGCTGTTCCCCAACAAGCGCCTGAAGATGGAAGCCGGTAACGGCTCCACCGAAGACCTCACCGGTCGCGTCATCGACCTGTGCGCCCCGATCGGCAAAGGCCAGCGTGGCCTGATCGTCGCACCGCCGAAAGCCGGTAAGACCATCATGCTGCAGAACATCGCAGCCAACATTACCCGTAACAACCCCGAGTGCCACCTGATCGTCCTGCTGATCGACGAGCGCCCGGAAGAAGTGACCGAGATGCAGCGCACCGTGCGCGGCGAAGTGGTCGCTTCGACCTTTGACGAGCCGCCGACCCGCCACGTGCAGGTTGCCGAGATGGTCATCGAGAAGGCCAAGCGCCTGGTCGAGCACAAGAAAGACGTGGTCATCCTGCTCGACTCCATCACCCGTCTGGCACGTGCCTACAACACCGTGATCCCGAGCTCCGGCAAGGTGCTGACCGGTGGTGTCGACGCCCACGCCCTGGAAAAGCCGAAGCGCTTCTTCGGTGCCGCCCGTAACATCGAGGAAGGCGGTTCGCTGACCATCATCGCCACCGCGCTGGTCGAAACCGGCTCGAAGATGGACGAGGTGATCTACGAAGAGTTCAAGGGTACCGGCAACATGGAGCTGCCCCTGGACCGCCGCATCGCCGAGAAGCGTGTGTTCCCGGCCATCAACATCAACAAGTCCGGTACCCGTCGCGAAGAGCTGCTGACCGCCGACGACGAACTGCAGCGCATGTGGATCCTGCGCAAGCTGCTGCACCCGATGGACGAGATCGCCGCCATCGAGTTCCTGGTCGACAAGCTCAAGCAGACCAAGACCAACGATGAGTTCTTCCTGTCGATGAAGCGCAAGTAAGCGTTTCAGGCTGGAACTGATTGGGGCTGCTTCGCAGCCCATCGCCGGCAAGCCGGCTCCCACAGGGCTCACACTGACCTTGTGGGAGCCGGCTTGCCGGCGATGGGGCGCGAAGCGGCCCCAAGTCATTCTTGGCCTTTACCCCGCCAACGGCGCTACACTCTGCACCCCGACCGATACGCCCAACACGAGGCCCTTGCATGCAGTATCGCGATCTACGCGACTTCATTCGTGGCCTGGAACAGCGCGGTGAACTCAAGCGCATCCAGGTTCCCATCTCCCCAGTTCTGGAAATGACCGAAGTCTGCGACCGCACGCTGCGCGCCAAGGGTCCGGCCTTGCTCTTCGAAAAACCCACCGGCTTCGACATGCCGGTGCTGGGCAACCTGTTCGGCACCCCCGAGCGCGTGGCCATGGGTATGGGGGCCGAGTCGACCGAAGAACTGCGCGAGATCGGCAAGCTGCTGGCGTTTCTCAAGGAGCCCGAGCCGCCGAAGGGCCTGAAGGATGCCTGGTCGAAGCTGCCGATCTTCAAGAAGGTCGTGTCCATGGCGCCGAAGGTGGTCAAGGACGCGGTGTGCCAGGAAATCGTGGTCGAAGGCGATGATGTCGACCTCGGCCAGCTGCCGATCCAGCACTGCTGGCCGGGCGATGTTGCGCCACTGATCACCTGGGGCCTGACCGTGACTCGCGGGCCGAACAAGGACCGCCAGAACCTGGGTATCTATCGCCAGCAGGTGATTGGCCGCAACAAGGTGATCATGCGCTGGCTGAGCCACCGCGGCGGGGCGCTGGACTACCGCGAATGGTGCGAGAAGCATCCTGGCCAGCCGTTCCCGGTAGCCGTGGCGTTGGGCGCGGACCCGGCGACCATCCTCGGTGCCGTGACCCCGGTCCCGGACACGCTTTCCGAGTACGCCTTCGCTGGCCTGTTGCGTGGCAACCGCACCGAACTGGTCAAGTGCCGTGGCAACGACCTGCAGGTACCGGCCACCGCCGAGATCATCCTCGAAGGCGTGATCCACCCCGGCGAGATGGCCCCGGAAGGCCCGTACGGCGACCACACCGGCTACTACAACGAAGTGGACAGCTTCCCGGTGTTCACCGTCGAGCGCATCACCCACCGGCAAAAGCCGATCTACCACAGCACCTACACCGGCAGGCCGCCGGATGAGCCGGCGATCCTTGGCGTGGCGCTGAACGAAGTGTTCGTGCCGATCCTGCAGAAGCAGTTCCCCGAGATCACCGACTTCTACCTGCCGCCGGAAGGCTGCTCGTACCGCATGGCGGTGGTGACCATGAAGAAGCAGTACCCTGGCCATGCCAAGCGCGTGATGCTGGGTGTGTGGTCGTTCCTGCGACAGTTCATGTACACCAAGTTCGTTATCGTCACCGACGACGATATCAACGCTCGCGACTGGAACGATGTGATCTGGGCCATCACCACGCGCATGGACCCCAAGCGTGATACGGTGATGATCGACAACACCCCGATCGACTACCTCGACTTCGCGTCGCCGGTATCGGGGCTGGGGTCGAAGATGGGCCTGGACGCCACGCACAAATGGCCGGGCGAGACTACACGCGAATGGGGCCGGGTCATCGTCAAGGACGAGGCCGTCACCCGCCGTATCGATGAGCTGTGGGACCAGTTGGGAATAGATTGATGCAGGTAACCTTGCAGCCTTCCGGGGCGGTACTGGCGGTCGAACCGGGTGAAAGGATTCTGGATGCGGCACGGCGCCTGGGCTATGACTGCCCGAACAGCTGCCGCAACGGCAACTGCCATGTGTGTGCCGCGCTGCTGGTGGAAGGCAGTGTTCGCCAGGAAGGCCAAGTGCGCGATCACGGTGAGCTGTTCACCTGCATCGCCGAGCCGCTGGAGGACTGTGTGTTGCTGTGGGATGGTGTGCTGGCCTTGGGCGAGCTGCCGCTGCGCAAGCTGGCCTGTACCGTGAGCGAGTGCGTCGAGATCGGTGGCGATGTCTGGCGCGTGCGCCTGCGCGCGCCGGCCGGCAAGCCGCCCCGCTACCACGCCGGGCAATACCTGATGATCGAGCGTGAGGGCATGGACAAGGCAGCTTTTTCGCTCGCTTCGGCGCCCCACGGTGGGCGTGAGCTGGAGCTACATGTGCTGGCCCGCGAAAGCAGTGCCGTGCAGTTGATCCAGCAGTTGCAGCGCAATGGCCTGGCCCGCATCGAACTGCCATTTGGTGATGCGCACCTGGCAGAGTTGCCTGACGGCCCGCTGGTACTGATCGCCGCCGGTACCGGTATGGGGCAGATGCACAGCCTGATCGAGCACTGCCGGGCGCAGGGCTTCAAGCACCCGGTGCACTTGTACTGGGGTGTGCGCCGGCCTGAAGACTTCTACCAGATCGAGCACTGGGCCGAGTGGGAGCGCCTGCCGAACCTGTTCCTGCACAAGGTGGTCAGCGATCTGTGCGGTTGGGAAGGGCGGTGTGGCCTGCTCCACGAAGCGGTATGCGAGGACATTGGCGACCTCAACCAGGTGCATGTCTATGCCAGTGGCTCGCCGAACATGGTCTACGCCACCCTCGATGCATTGGTCGAGGCAGGCATGGATGCCCACCGCATGCGGGCTGACGTGTTCGCCTACGCGCCACGCGGGTGAAGTAACCCGGCACGCTGCAAGGGCGTGTCGGGTTTAATAACCAAGTGTTTTCCTGTTGATTATATGGCGGAGATTGTTACCGGTGCGGGTAATAAGTTTCGCTATACTCGGACTATTAGTTTCCGTTCAGCGGATGCTTTAATGAAATCCTGTTTTCGGGGTTGAGTGCAAAGTGCGTTCTGCCTTACGTTAGGTACCAGGTAAATCGCCGGGCAAACCCGTTCCCACGCGATCCTGGTAGGCCTTTGTGGAAGCGGGCTTGCCCCGCGATAGCATCCGAACAGGCACGGCAATACCTGCACTTTGGTAGTTCTCAGGAATTAATGGCGGCAGCTCATGTCGACGCTTGAAAGTTCATCCTGGCAAATAGCCTATCCGCCGTCACTCGACTTCGGGCAGCAGTTGACCCGTGAACAACTGCAGCGTTCGATGCAGGAAACCATGTCCCAGCACGAAGGCGGCCCGGTCTGGCTTTTTGCCTACGGTTCGCTGATCTGGCGCCCCGAATGCAACTCGGTCGAGCGCCAGCGGGCGCGGGTGCATGGTTACCACCGCGGCCTCTACCTGTGGTCCCACGAACACCGTGGCACTCCGGAGTGCCCGGGCCTGGTGTTCGGCCTGGACCGTGGCGGCTCCTGCAGCGGTTTTGCCTTCCGTCTGGACGAAACCAACCTCCATGACTCGCTGATGGCACTGTGGCAACGTGAGATGCCGTTCCCGGCCTACCGTCCGCATTGGCTGAGTTGCCGCCTGAACGATGGCAGCAAGGTGCAGGCGCTGGGCTTCGTGCTGGAGCGGCACCTGCCGTGCTATGCGGGCAACCTGCCGGACACCCTGCTCAGCCAGATCCTCGCCAGCGCCAAGGGGCGCTATGGCACCACGCGCGATTACGTGGAGCAGACCCTCAACGCCCTGCGCAGCCACCAGATGCCCGATCGCAACCTGGAAGCGCGCTTCAGGCGTTGTCACAACCTGCGCGAGGTGTGAGCCCCGCGCATCGGGCTCATTCCTGGCCGGCGGCGGTGCCGAGGAACTTGCGCAGGAACTGGCGTGTGCGCTCTTCCTTCGGGTTGGCGAACAGCGCCTTGGCCTCGCCCTGCTCGACGATCACGCCCTTGTCGAAGAAGATCACCCGGTTGGCGACATCGCGGGCGAAGCTCATCTCGTGGGTGACGATGATCATGGTGCGCTTTTCCTCGGCCAGGCCGCGGATGGTTTCCAGCACTTCGCCAACCAGTTCGGGGTCGAGCGCCGAAGTGGGCTCGTCGAACAGGATCACCTCCGGCTCCATGGCCAGGGCCCGGGCGATGGCCACCCGTTGCTGCTGGCCACCGGACAGGCGCCTGGGGTAGGCGTCCTCCTTGCCTGCCAGGCCGACCTTGGCCAGAAGGCGCTTGGCCAGCTCGATGGCCTTGTCGCGGGGCGTCTTCTTGACGATCACCGGCCCTTCGATGACGTTCTCCAGGGCGGTGCGGTGAGGGAACAGGTTGAAGTTCTGGAACACGAAACCGGCCTGTTGGCGCAGGCGGCGGATCGCACTCTGCTGGCCACCCAACGGACGGTTGGCATCGATGCTGATATCGCCGATCTGGATGCGCCCGGCATCGGGGGTTTCCAGCAGGTTCAGGCAGCGCAGGAAGGTGGTCTTGCCCGAGCCGCTGGGGCCGATGATGGCCACCACTTCGCCGGGCTGCACGCTCAGGTCGATGCCGTTGAGCACGGTCTGGCCCTTGAACTGCTTGGTCAGGCCTTCTACTACGATCATCTCAGTGCTCCTGGTCGTGCTGGTTGACCCGCGCTTCCATGCGGTTCTGGAAGTGCGCCAGGATGCTGCAGAGGATCCAGTAGACCACCGCGACAGCCAGGTACATGGTGAAGACCTCGAAGGTCCGTGCGGTGATCAGCTGCGCCTGGCGGAACAGCTCGGGCACCTGGATGGTCGCCGCCAGGGCGGTGTCCTTGACCAGCGAGATGAAGCTGTTGCCCAGCGGAGGCAGGGCGGTGCGCAGGGCTTGCGGCAGGATCGCCCGGCGCATGGCCTGGGTGCGGGTCATGCCGATGCTGGCGGCTGCTTCCCACTGGCCACGGTCGATCGAGGAGATTGCCGCGCGGAGGATCTCGCAGATATACGCCGCCATGTTCAGCGACAGACCAATCAGCGAGGCCGGGATCGGATCGAGCTCGATGCCGATCTGCGGCAGGCCGAAGTAGATCACGAACAGCTGCACCAGCAGCGGCGTGCCGCGGAAGAACGACACATAGATGCGCGCCAACCAGTCCAGCGGCAGGATCTTCGACAGCCGCATCAGCGCCAGGGCAAAACCCAGCACCAGGCCGAAGAACATGCCGCCGACGCTGAGCAGCACGGTATAACCCGCGCCCTTCAACAGGAAGGGCGCGGAATCGACAACGAGTTGCAGGCTTTCAGCGATCATTTGGTGACATCGGCACCGAAGTATTTCTCGGACAGCTTGGCCAGCGAGCCGTCGGCCTTGAGCTTGTCGATGGCCTTGTTCAGCGCATCGAGCAGTTCAGGTTCGCCTTTGCGCAAGGCCACGCCCGACTCCAGCTTGGAGAATTTCTCGCCAGCGAGTGCGGTCGGTTTCTTGTCCTTGGCGGTTTTCTGGACGTACTCGAGTGCCGCCAGGCGATCGATCAGGATGGCGTCGATACGACCGTTGCGCAGGTCGGCGAACTTGGTCGGGTCATCTTCGTAGGTGCGCACATCGGCTGTCGGCACATCCTGTTTCACCCATTGCTCATAGTTGGTGCCCAGGCCGACACCGACCTTCTTGCCACCGAGATCGGCGGCAGTCTTGATGTTTTTCTCGTTGTCGCTGCCCTTGAGTACCAGGGCCTGAATGCCGGAAACGGTGTAGGGCTCGGAGAAATCGTACTTCTTCTTGCGTTCCTCGGAGATGGTCACCTGGTTGATCACCACGTCGAGGCGCTTGGATTCCAGTGCGGCGAGGATGCCGTCCCACTTGGTCGGCTGGACCTTGGCCTTGACCCCCAGCTCCTTGGCCAGCAACTCGGACAGCTCGACCTCGAAGCCGGTCAGCTTGCCGTTTTCGTCCTGGAAGCTGAACGGTGGGTAGGTGCCTTCCAGGCCGACGTTGATCACGCCTTTTTCCTGGATGGTCTTCAACTGTTCGCCGGCAAAGGCCTGGCCGAGCAGGCCGGCGCCGAGCAGGAGCGCCAGGCTGGCGTTGAGAAGGGGTTTGGCGAATTTGGTCATGGCATGCCCCGCGCTTGTTGTGGAAGTAGTGAGGTGGCGACTATAGAGGTGGGCTTCATAGGCCGGGAAATAATAAAAAATCAGGTTGTTATTCCAAAGCTGCAAATTGCAGCGGCTTATACCCGACTTAGCTCAGGATGGAATAAAGCGTTGTTTTTTCCAAGAGGCAGATTTGACGTATCGTGTTTTGCACCTCCTTGTAGGAGCGTATGCAAATAGAGAAAGCCGCCTGGCAGGAGAAACACCGTGAGCGAACAACCATCAACCGGGCACTGGCAACTGCAGGGTATCGTCAGTGGCCTGCGCAACGCCCGCGAGCAGTGGCGCAGCAGCAATGGCCGCAGCAGCGGCGAGCAGGGCGGGCGCGAACTGCCGTCGCGCGAGGCGCTGCGGCAGATTCTCGAACAGCTGTGCGGCGCGCTGTTCCCCATGCGCCTGGGGCCGGTGGACCTGCGCGAGGAAAGCGAGGACTTCTATGTAGGCCATACCCTCGACGCCGCCCTCACCGCGCTGCTGGCCCAGGCCCGTCTGGAACTGCGCTACGCGGCGCGCCATGGCAAGACCGATGTGGTCGATGTCGATACCCACGCCCTGCGCCTGATCCAGGATTTCGCCGCGGCCCTGCCGGCGCTGCGCGTGCTGCTGGACACAGACGTACTCGCCGCCTTCCACGGCGACCCGGCGGCGCGCAGCGTCGACGAGGTGCTGCTGTGCTACCCGGGCATCCTGGCGATCATCCACCATCGGCTGGCCCACCACCTCTATCGAGCCGGCCTGCCGCTGCTGGCGCGGATCAGTTCGGAGCTGGCGCACTCGGCCACCGGCATCGACATCCACCCCGGTGCGCAAATCGGCCCGAGCTTCTTCATCGACCACGGCACCGGCGTGGTGATCGGCGAGACCGCGATCATCGGTGAGCGGGTGCGCATCTACCAGGCGGTGACCCTGGGCGCCAAGCGCTTCCCCAGCGACGAGTCCGGCACCTTGCACAAGGGCCTGGCGCGGCACCCGATCGTCGAGGACGACGTGGTGATCTACGCCGGCGCGACCATCCTCGGGCGGATCACCATCGGCAAGGGTTCGACCATTGGCGGCAATGTCTGGCTGACCCGCAGCGTGCCGGCTGACAGCAACATTACCCAGGCGAACCTGCAACTGGATTGCGAGGGCAAGAAAGCCCTCTAGCTCAAGGCTTATGAGGCGTGGTGGCGGGACTTCCCGCCTCCACCTCGATCACGTCCTGGAGCGGCATCGGGTCGCATTGAAATCCGATCCATGTTTAACTTGAACGCTTGTTCAACGAAAACGCTGGTCCATTGCCGGTGTTCAAAAGGAGGAATCGCCTTTGCTGAACCCGTTCAATCCGAACCTCACGTCCCGTGACGAGGTGCCCGTTCAATGAGTGCACCGACCCCCGACCTTGCCAACGGCAAGATCCGCATGAACCCCCCCGTGTTCTATTTTGCGGCAAGCTTCATCCTCATCTTCGGCCTGATCGTCATCGCCCAGCCACAGGCTGCCGGCGAGTGGTTGCTGGCGGCGCAGAACTGGGCGGCCAACACGGTCGGCTGGTACTACATGCTGGCCATGACCCTGTACCTGGTCTTCGTGGTGGTCACCGCATTGTCGGGCTACGGCAAGATCAAGCTCGGTGCCGATCACGACGAGCCCGAGTTCAGCTACCTGTCCTGGGCCGGCATGCTGTTCGCCGCCGGTATCAGCATCACGCTGTTCTTCTTCTGCGTCTCCGAACCGCTGACCCACATGCTCCAGCCGCCGCAGGGCGAGGCGGGCACCGCCGAGGCCGGGCGCCAGGCGATGCAGATCCTGTTCCTGCACTGGGGCCTGCATGGCTGGGGCGTATTCGCCTTCGTCGGCATGGCGCTCGCCTACTTCGCCTACCGCCACAACCTGCCACTGGCCCTGCGCTCGGCGCTATACCCGCTGATCGGCAAGCGCATCAACGGGCCGATCGGCTACGCGGTGGATGGCTTCGGCATCATCGCCACGGTGTTCGGCCTGGGCGCCGACATGGGCTTCGGCGTACTGCACCTGAACGCAGGCCTGGACTACCTGTTCGGCATCAGCCACAGCCAATGGGTGCAGGTGATCCTCATCACCCTGATGATGGGCGCGGCCGTGGCCGTGGCGGTCGCCGGGGTGGAGAAGGGCGTGCGGGTGATGAGCGACATCAACCTGTTCCTGGCCTGCGCGCTGCTGCTGTTCGTGCTGTTCGCCGGGCCCACCCAGCACCTGTTCAATACGCTGATCCAGAACCTCGGTGACTACCTTGGCGCCCTGCCGCGCAAGAGCTTCGACGTGTACGCCTACGGCGAACAACGCGACTGGCTGGGTGGCTGGACGGTGTTCTACTGGGCCTGGTGGATTGCCTGGGCGCCGTTCGTGGGGTTGTTCATCGCCCGTATCTCGCGGGGCCGGACCATTCGCGAGTTCGTCTTCGGCGTGCTGCTGATTCCCCTGGGCTTCACCCTGGCGTGGATGTCGATCTTCGGCAACAGCGCCCTGGACCAGGTGATCAACCACGGCATGATCGCGCTCGGCCAGTCAGCCCTCGACAACCCGTCGATGAGCCTGTACCTGCTGCTGGAAACCTACCCGTGGAGCAAGACAGTGATCGCCGTGACGGTGTTCATCAGTTTCGTGTTCTTCGTCACTTCTGCCGACTCCGGCACCGTGGTGCTGTCGACGCTGTCGGCCAAGGGCGGCGGCGCCGACGAGGACGGTCCGAACTGGCTGCGGATCTTCTGGGGCGCGATGACTGCGCTGATTACCAGCAGCCTGCTGTTCGCCGGCAGCATCGACTCGCTGAAGTCGGCGGTGGTGCTGACCTCGTTGCCGTTCTCGCTGATCCTGCTGTGCATGATGTGGGGGCTGCACAAGGCCTTCTACCTGGAAAGCCAGCGGCAGATCGCGCAGATGCATTCGCTGGCGCCGTTCGCCCAATCCCGGCGCGGGCGTGGTGGCTGGCGCCAACGCCTGAGCCAGGCGGTGCACTTCCCGTCTCGGGACGAGGTGTATCGCTTCATGGACGACGTGGTGCGCCCGGCCATCGCCGAGGTGCGCGAGGTGTTCGAGCAGAAGGGCCTGGTGTTGATCACCCAGGACGACCCGAGCCATGACAACGTCAGCCTGAAGATCGGCCATGGCGAGGAGCAGCCGTTCATCTACCAGGTGCAGATGCGCGGCTACTTCACGCCATCGTTCGCCTTGGGCGGGCTGGGGACCCAGGACTTGAAGAACCGCCGCTACTACCGTGCGGAGGTGCATCTGTCCGAGGGCAGCCAGAACTACGACCTGGTGGGCTACAGCAAGGAACAGATCATCAACGACATCCTCGACCAGTACGAGCGGCACATGCAGTACCTGCACCTGGTCAGGTAGAACGCTGGGGACGCTCCCGCAGGGTTGTGGCAAAACCTGTGGGAGCTGGCCTGCCAGCGAAAGGAGGCCAATGGCCTCCCCGGATCTTTCAGAAAGGCGCATCCCCCAGGATGGTCGCCCGATGCATCACCCGCCGGCTGGGCCGGTAGTCATCCACCGCAAAGTGCTGCGTCACGCGGTTGTCCCAGAACGCCACGTCATTTTCCTGCCAACGCCAGCGAATGCTGAACTCTGGCCGCGTCGCATGGGCGAACAGCAGCTTGAGCAGCGCCTCGCTCTCCAGTTCGTTCAGTTCGTTGATCCGCGTGGTGAACCCTTCATTGACGAACAACGCCTTGCGTCCGCTGACCGGATGGGTGCGCACCACCGGATGCGACAGCGGCGGGTTGTTGCGCCGGGTCGCCTCCCAGCGTGCCAGGTCCTCGGGCGTGGTGCCGAAGCGCTCCAGCGGGAACGACTTGGTGAAGTCGTGGGTGGCGGTCAGGCCGTCGAGCATCTCGCGCAGTGGCGCCGACAGCGACTCGAACGCAGCTATGCCGCTGGCCCACAGGGTATCGCCACCATAGGCCGGCAACTGCTTGGCGCTGAGCACCGCGCCCAGCGCCGGGGTCGGCAGGAAAGTCACGTCGGTGTGCCACACGGCGTTGTCGCGCACGTCGGTGACTGCGGTGTCGAGGATCAACACCTGCGGTGTCTCCGGCACATTCGGGTAGATCGGGTGGATATGCAGGTCGCCGAAGCGGGCGGCGAAGCGCGCCTGCTGCTCGGGGGACATCGGTTGGTCGCGGAAGAACAGCACCTGGTGTTCGAGCAGCGCCTGCTCGATGGCGTCACGCTGTTCGGCAGTGATGTCGCGGCTGATGTCCACGCCGCTGATCTGCGCGCCCAATGCCGGGCTCAAGGGGGTAACGGTCAGGCTCATGTGGTTTCTCGTTGCAGGTGCCGGGTTGCCGGCGTGGTCATTCGGTGGTCAATGGCTCTGGCCGTGCCAGGGCACCAGCTTGCGCTGCAGGGCGCGCAGGCCCATCTCCAGGGCGAAGGCGATCAGGGCGATCAGCAGGATCCCCAGGACCACCACATCGGTGACCAGGAACTGCGCTGCCGACTGCACCATGAAGCCCAGGCCACTGGTGGCGGCGATCAGCTCGGCGGCCACCAGCGTCGACCAGCCCACGCCGAGGCCGATGCGGATGCCGGTGAGGATGTCGGGCAATGCACTGGGCAGGATCACATGACGGATCAGTTGGATTTTGCTGGCGCCCAGCGACTGCGCCGCGCGCAGCTTGGCGGGGTCGACGGTGCGCACGCCTGTAGCGGTAGCGATGGCAATCGGGGCGAAGATCGCCAGGTAGATCAAAAGCACTTTCGACAGCTCGCCTATGCCGCACCAGATGACGATCAGCGGCAGGTAGGCCAGCGGCGGAATCGGTCGGTAGAACTCGATCAGCGGATCGAGGATGCCGCGGGCCACGCGGTTGTAGCCGATTGCGATGCCCACCGGGATGGCGGTCAGGGTGGCGAACAGCAGCGCCAGGCCAATGCGCCCCAGGCTGGCGCCCAGGTGCTGCCACAGGCTGGCGTCCATGTAGCCCTGGGTGAGCAGCGTCCAGCCCTTGGCCAGGATATCGGCGGGCGAGGGCAGGAACAGCGGCTCGATCCAGCCGGCGGCGGTAACCAGCCACCACGCCAACAGCAGCGAGGCCAGGGTGAGGGCGCTGATCCAGCGGGTCGGCAAGGGCTTGCGGGTTTTCACGACAGGTGGCGTCCGGGGTGCCTGCTTGGCGGCGGCTGGCAATTCGATACTGCTCATGCGGACTCCTGACGTTGCGAGAACACCCGCGCCAGCACGTGCTCGCGGGTCTCGATGAAGCGTGGATCGGACTTGATCGCCCGGGCCGACTCGCCAGCGGCGTAGCGCTGACCGAAGTCCAGTTGCAGGCGCTCGACCACACGCCCCGGATTGGGCGCCAGGAGCACCAGCTCGGTGGCGAGGAACACCGCCTCCTCAATGTCGTGGGTGATCAGGAACACTGGCTTGGCGGTGCGCTGCCAGACCTGCAGCAACAGTTCCTGCATCTGTTCGCGGGTAAAGGCATCGAGGGCGCCGAACGGTTCGTCCATCAACAGCACCCGCGGGTCGGCGGCCAGCGCCCGGGCAAGGCCGACACGCTGCTTCTGCCCGCCGGACAATTGCCACACACGCCGCTCGCCGAAGCCGGCCAGGTCTACCAGCGCCAGCATCTCTCGCGCCTTGGCTTCACGCTGCGCACGCGGCACGCCAGCCAGCTCCAGGCCGAAGGCGACGTTGCCGAGCACGTCCTGCCAGGGCAGCAGCGCATCGTCCTGGAACACCACGCCGCGCTCGGCGCCCGGGCCTTGCACCGGTGCGCCATCGAGGGTGATGCGCCCGCCGCTGGGAGCGACGAAGCCGGCGATCAGGTTGAGCAGCGAGGTCTTGCCGCTGCCGGAAGGCCCGAGGGCCACCAGCAGCTGGCGCGGGCCCAGGCTCAGATTGATGTCGGCCAGCACCGGGGTGGTGGCGCCGGGGTACTGTGCGCTGATGCGCTCCAGCTCGAGCAAGGCCATGACGGGCTCCGGATCAGTTGGGCAGGTACTGGGCGCTGACGTAGGGCGCGTAGTCCGGCAGCACGGCATCAACCTTGCCCTGCTGCTTGAGGAAGGTGGCGGTGTCGGTCAGCGCCTGGGTGGTCGGTGCGCCAAGGGCATTGGCCTGGTCGGCGGCCAGTGGGTAGACGTTGCCCTGCAGCAGTACCGGAATATCGGCGGGCTTGGCACCGGACAACTTGACCAGTTTGGCGACGTTGTCCTTGTCGGCCAGCCAGGCTTTCGGGTCCTTGCGGTAGTTGGCGTAGGCGTCGAGGGTGACCTTGGCGAACGACTTGACGATCTCCGGGTGCTTGGCGGCGAAGTCCTTGCGCACGATCCAGGCGTCGAAGGTCGGCGCGCCTTTCTCGGCCAGCTCGCCGGAGGTGATCAGCACCTTGCCGTTCTCCTTGGCCACGCCCAGGGCCGGGTCCCAGACGTAGGTGGCGTCGATGTCGCCGCGTTTCCAGGCGGCGATGATCGCCGGTGGCGCGAGGTTGAGGATCTGCACTTTCGACGGGTCGATGTTCCAGCTCTTCAGCGCGGCCAACAGGCTGTAGTGGCCGGTGGAAACGAACGGCACGGCGACTTTCTTGCCCACCAGATCCTGCGGGGTCTTGATGCTGTCGCGGGCGACCAGGGCCTCGCCGGCGCCGATCTGGGTGGCGATCAGGAAGGTTTCCACAGGCAATTTGCGGGTGGCGGCGGCGGCCAGCGGGCTGGAGCCGAGGTAGCCGATCTGCACGTCGCCCGAGGCGACGGCGGTGATCACATCGGCGCCGTTGTCGAACTTGCGCCAGTCGATGCTGGCCTTGCTGTCCTTTTCATAGGTGCCATCGACCTGGGCCACCTTGGCCGGGTCGACGGTGGTCTGGTAGGCGACGGTCAGGTCGGCGGCCTGGGCCAGCCAGCTGGCACTGGCGAGGGTCAGGGCGGCGAACAGGCGCAGCGGAGCATGCGGTATCATGGTTGAACCTCTCGTCAGGCATTCGGGGATAGATGGCGAGAAGACTAGATGATCTAAGAAACATGAAATAAATAACTTTTTAGAATTAGCTTAAAAGCCAATCGCTCTGACCTCCGTCCGTGTGGGGCGGCGGTGCCAGTGGCGGAATCCCCCAAGCTAGCTACGCTTGATCGGTTCCGACGGGAAGCCGTTGGTCGCCACCCTTGCAAACGTTTGCACATAACCTAAAGGTATGATTGACGGCGTCGATACAACGATTCGTAGGAATGGTTCCGATGTTATTCCGTAAAAATCTTACAGATTCATAAAACGGTCATTTTGGATTTATAGGATTGTCATTATCCTGTAGCGCAGGTCGGCGGGTTAGACCAAAGTCGCGAATCGATCGTTAGTGATTGACTAGGCGGTCACGCTTTGGTGCTAAATCGCCAATCCGGGTGAGTGGGGCAGCAGACTCCGCCGCTTGAGACGCACAAAAATTAGAACGTAGAGGAGCAAAACATGTACAAGTCCAGCCTGGCCCTGGCCGTGGCACTGGGGGTTCTCGCCCAACAAGCAGGCGCTGCAGGTTTCGTCGAGGACAGCAAGCTGTCCCTGAGCTCGCGCACCATGTACTTCAACAACGACAACCGTGAAGCCCACGGCAACCCTCGCCCGGATCAGCGTGAGTCTGGCCAGGGCTTCAAGCTCGACTACATCTCGGGCTTCACTGAGGGCACCGTCGGTTTCGGTGTTGATGCCCAGGCCCTGTGGGGCATCCGTCTGGACGGCGGCAAGGGGTATCACAAAGGTGGCTTCTTCCCGGATGACGGTAAAGGTGCCGCAGACCAGTGGGCCCGTTTCGGTGCCAATGCCAAGGCTCGCTTCTCCAAGACCGAAGCACACTTCGGTAGCGCTCTCGCGCCGAACCTGCCGATTCTGGTCTCCAACGATGGCCGTCTGCTGCCACAAACCTTCGAGGGTGGCACCATCCAATCGAAGGAAATCGACAACCTGACCATCAACGCCGGTCAGCTGACTCACGCCATGGGTCGTGCCTCGAGCAACCGTACCGGTCTGTCCGTGGCAGGCGCCACGGCCGAAAGCAACAAGTTCCGCTACGGTGGCCTGGACTACAAGCTCACTCCAGACCTGACCCTGCAGTACTACTACTCGAACCTGGAAGACTTCTACAAGCAGCACTTCCTGGGCGCCACCCACGTCTTCAAGATCGCTGACGACCAGTCGTTCAAGACCGACCTGCGCTACTTCGACAGCAGCAGCGACGGCAAGAACGGCCATGACGCCACCTACAACTTCAGCAACAACGGCGGCTACGCCAAGAACACTGGCAAGGTCGACAACAAGACCTGGTCGGCCATGTTCACCTACACCCTGGGTGGCCACGCGCTGATGCTCGGTCGCCAGCAGGTTGGCGACGATGGCGGCTTCGTCTGGATGGGCCAGGGCAACCTGGTAAACGACAGCGGTACTTCGGAAGGCGCTGGCGGTTCCAGCTTCTACCTGTTCACCGACAGCATGATCAACCAGTTCGCTCGTGCTGGCGAGAACACCAACTTCGGTCAGTACTCCTATGATTTCGCTGCGCTGGGCGTACCAGGGCTGAAGGCTTCCGTCGCCTACCTGCGTGGTGACGACATTCGCTACAAGAGTGGCCACGGCACCTACAACGAGTGGGAGCGTGACGCACGCGTCGACTACACCATCCAGCAAGGCACCTTCAAAGGCCTGGGCTTCAGCCTGCGCCAAGGCGTGTACCGTGGCAGCGGTGGCTCGACCAGCGAGTTCACCAAAGACCAGGACCAGACTCGCTTCATCGTCAACTACACTTATGCCTTCATGTAAGTCGTAGCTGCACAAAGAAAGCCTCGCCTTGTGCGAGGCTTTTTTGTGTCTGCGAATCCGTATGCAATATGGTTATAAATAAATCGATATTTATTCTTTTTATTTTTATTCGGAAGCAGGCACATTGAACCCACAAGGCCAGACACAGCACAGGAGCCGCTTCCATGAGCCTCAAACTTGGCGATATCGCCCCCGATTTCGAACAGGATTCCAGCGCCGGCAAGATCCGTTTCCACGAATGGCTGGGCGACAGCTGGGGTGTGCTGTTCTCCCATCCGGCCGACTTCACCCCGGTGTGCACCACCGAACTGGGTCTGACCGCCAAGCTCAAGGATGACTTCGCCAGGCGCGGGGTCAAGGCCATCGCCCTGTCGGTGGACCCGGTGGACTCGCACCACAAGTGGATCGACGACATCAACGAGACCCAGAACACCGTGGTCAACTTCCCGATCATCGCCGATGCCGACCGCAAGGTTTCCGACCTGTACGACCTGATCCACCCCAACGCCAACGACACCCTGACCGTGCGCTCGCTGTTCGTCATCGACCCGAACAAGAAGGTGCGCCTGACCATTACCTATCCGGCCAGTACCGGGCGCAACTTCAACGAGATCCTGCGGGTGATCGACTCGCTGCAGCTGACCGACAACTACAAGGTCGCCACGCCGGGCAACTGGCAGGACGGCGATGAGGTAGTGATCGTGCCTTCGCTCAAGGACGAAGATGAAATCAAACGTCGTTTCCCGAAAGGGTATCGGGCGGTGAAACCCTATCTGCGGCTGACCCCGCAACCCAATCGTTGAAGCGTTCCTCGTTGCATTGCTCTTAGCCAAGCAGGGATCTTCGGGCCGTTTCGACGGCCCTTTTTTATACCTTCCGAACGGTATCCACGATCCCTGTAGGAGCGGCTTTAGCCGCGATGCAAGCACCGCAGTAGCTGGCACCCGCTTCGCGGGTGATCGCGGCTGAAGCCGCTCCTACAGGGGTGGCACATATATCTCTATATGGAATAAACACATGAAAAAATATGATTTATGGATATATGTGACGAGCTGTTAATGTCGTTACATCCAGCGGGGACAACCCCTCGCGGCCCTGCAATCGAATCGAAGGAAGCGCTTTCAATGCTGGTTGTCTCTGTCGGTGGTAGCCCCAGTCTTCGTTCACGCTCCGGCGTGCTGCTAGAACGCTCGCGCGACTGGCTGCAGGAGCGGGGCGTCGAAGTGGTGACCTTCCAGGTGCGTGAGTTTCCCGCCGAAGATCTGCTGCATGCCCGTTTCGACAGCCCGCAGGTGCGCCACTTCAACGAACTTGTAGCCCAGGCCGACGGCCTGGTGGTGGCCACCCCGGTGTACAAGGCGTCCTTCGCCGGGGCCTTGAAGACCTTGCTCGACCTGCTGCCCGAGCGGGCCCTGGAACACAAGGTGGTATTGCCGATCGCAACCGGTGGCAGCATCGCCCACATGCTGGCCGTGGACTACGCGCTCAAGCCCGTGCTGTCGGCCCTCAAGGCGCAGGAGACCCTGCAAGGGATCTTCGCCGACGACAGCCAGATTGCCTACGGTGAGGGCTCCAGGCCCGCGCAACTGGCCGCTGCCCTGGAGCAGCGCCTGCAGGATTCGCTGGAAACGTTCCACAGCGCCATGGCACGCCGGCCCCAACCTGTCGCCCCCGGCGTGCTCAACGAACGCCTGATCAGTGCCCGCTGGAGTATCTGAACCAGGCTTGACCGCTCCATCGCTGTCCCCACCTTACTCGCCCGCCAACGAGGCAAGCAGGTGCTACCCGAACCCAACTCGCACAGGAGAGCGCCATGCGCACAGTCTTCTTGCGTCGTGGTCTGGTCGCCCTGTTCGCGGCGGCTGTGTCCTTCGGCGCCATCAGCCAAGCCCAGGCCGAGAGCCTGCGTATCGGTTACCAGAAATACGGCACCCTGGTGCTGCTCAAGGCCAAGGGTTCGCTGGAAAAGCGCCTGAAGGAACAGGGCATCGACGTGCAATGGACCGAGTTCCCCGGCGGTCCACAGCTGCTCGAGGGGCTCAACGTCGGCTCCATCGACTTTGGCGTGACCGGCGAAACGCCGCCGGTGTTTGCCCAGGCCGCGGGCGCCGATCTGCTCTACGTCGCCTATGAGCCGCCAGCTCCGCACAGCGAGGCGATCCTGGTGCCGAAGGGGTCGACGATCCAGTCGGTGAAGGAGCTCAAGGGCAGGAAAGTCGCCCTCAACAAGGGTTCCAACGTGCATTACCTGCTGGTGCGTGCCCTGGAAGACGCCGGTCTCAAGTACACCGATATCCAGCCCGTCTACCTGCCCCCGGCCGATGCCCGCGCCGCCTTCGAGCGCGGCAGTGTCGATGCCTGGGTGATCTGGGACCCATACCAGGCCGCCGCCGAGCAACAGCTGCAGGCACGCACCCTGCGTGACGGCAAGGACCTGGTCGACAACCATCAGTTCTATCTCGCCACCCGCAGCTATGCGACCCAGCACCCGGCGGTGATCAACACCCTGGTCGAAGAAGTGCGCGCCGTGGGCGAATGGTCCCAGGCCAATCCGCAGCAGGTCACCGACCAGGTTGCGCCGTTGCTCGGCCTGCCCGCCGACATCACCCTGACTTCGGTCAAGCGCCAAGGCTACGGAGCCGCGTCGCTGACCCCGGAAGTGATCGCCGCACAGCAGAAGATTGCCGACACCTTCCAGGCCCTGAAGCTGATTCCCAAGCCCTTGAGCATCAAGGACGTGATCTGGACACCCCCGGCCAAGGTCGCCAGTGCGCCTTGAACGTTTCGCCTGCGCCGGGGCGTCGCCCCGGCATGAGCCACCCTTGAGGAGACAACTCCAATGAGCCTTAACATTTTCTGGTTCCTCCCTACCCATGGTGACGGCAAGTACCTGGGCACCAGCGAAGGCGCCCGCGCCGTCGATCACGGCTACCTGAGCCAGATCGCCCAGGCCGCCGACCGCCTGGGCTTCGGCGGCGTGCTGATCCCCACTGGACGTTCCTGCGAGGACTCCTGGCTGGTGGCGGCGTCGCTGATCCCGGTGACCGAGCGCCTGAAGTTCCTGGTGGCCCTGCGCCCGGGGATCATCTCGCCGACCGTGGCTGCACGCCAGGCCGCCACCCTGGATCGTCTGTCCAACGGCCGTGCATTGTTCAACCTGGTGACCGGTGGCGATCCGGACGAACTGGCCGGTGATGGCCTGCACCTGAACCACCAGGAACGCTATGAGGCGTCGGTGGAATTCACCCGTATCTGGCGCAAGGTGCTCGAAGGCGAAACGGTCGACTACGACGGCAAGCACATCCAGGTCAAAGGCGCCAAGCTGCTCTACCCGCCGATCCAGCAGCCGCGCCCGCCGCTGTACTTCGGTGGCTCGTCTGACGCTGCCCAGGACCTGGCCGCCGAACAGGTCGAGCTGTACCTGACCTGGGGCGAGCCGCCGGCCGCGGTGGCCGAGAAGATTGCTGCGGTACGTGAGAAAGCGGCCGCCCAGGGCCGTGAGGTGCGCTTCGGCATTCGCTTGCACGTGATTGTGCGGGAAACCAACGAGGAGGCCTGGGCTGCCGCCGACAGGCTGATCTCGCACCTGGACGACGACACCATCGCCCGCGCACAGGCGTCGCTGGCGCGCTTCGACTCGGTCGGTCAGCAGCGCATGGCCGCGCTGCACGGTGGCAAGCGCGACAAGCTCGAAGTGGCGCCGAACCTGTGGGCCGGCGTCGGCCTGGTACGGGGTGGCGCCGGCACCGCGCTGGTGGGCGATGGCCCGACCGTCGCGGCGCGGGTCAAGGAATACGCCGATCTTGGCATCGATACCTTCATCTTCTCGGGCTATCCACACCTCGAAGAGTCGTACCGCGTCGCCGAGCTGCTGTTCCCGCATCTGGACGTGCAGCGTCCGGAGCAGCCGAAAACCGGTGGCTACGTAAGCCCGTTCGGTGAAATGGTCGCCAACGACATCCTGCCCAAGTCCGTGTCGCAGAGCTGAGGGCCGGGGCCATGAGTCGTGCATCCACCACCACCTGGTCCAAGCGCCTGGCGCCCTGGGCCCTGCCGATCCTGCTGCTGGCGGTATGGCAGTTGGCGGTCAGCGCAGGCTGGCTGTCGACCCGCATCCTGCCGGCGCCGAGCGCGGTGGTCAGCGCCGGCGTCGAGCTGGTGCGCAGTGGCCAGATCTGGACCCACCTGGCCATCAGCGGCTGGCGTGCCGGCCTGGGCTTCGTGATCGGCGGCAGTCTAGGCCTGTTGCTCGGCTTCATCACCGGCCTGTCGAACTGGGGCGAGCGCCTGCTCGACAGTTCGGTGCAGATGATCCGCAACGTGCCGCACCTGGCGCTGATCCCGCTGGTGATCCTGTGGTTCGGCATCGACGAGTCGGCAAAGATTTTCCTGGTGGCCCTGGGGACGCTGTTCCCCATCTACCTGAACACCTATCACGGGATCCGCAATGTCGATCCGGCGCTGGTGGAGATGGCGCGCAGCTACGGGCTGTCGGGCTTCGCGCTGTTCCGTCAGGTGATCCTGCCGGGGGCGCTGCCTTCGATCCTGGTCGGCGTGCGTTTCGCCCTGGGTTTCATGTGGCTGACGTTGATCGTCGCCGAGACCATCTCGGCCAATGCCGGTATCGGCTATCTGGCGATGAACGCCCGCGAATTCCTGCAGACCGACGTGGTGGTGCTGGCCATCGTCCTGTACGCGGTGCTCGGCAAGCTCGCCGACCTGGCCGCCCGTGGCCTGGAGCGTGTGTGGCTGCGTTGGCACCCGGCCTACCAGGTGGCGAAGAAGGAGGGCGCGTGATGACGGTACTCAAGGCACAACCGCCACGCCTGCTGCGTGGCATCCCCCTGGCGGCCAGGGACTTGCGTCGTACGTTCGGCCAGCGCGAAGTGCTGCGCGGGATCGATCTGCACATTCCGGCTGGTCAGTTCGTCGCCATCGTTGGTCGCAGTGGTTGCGGTAAAAGCACCTTGCTGCGCCTGCTGGCCGGGCTCGACCAGCCCAGTGGCGGCCAATTGCTGGCGGGCGCCGCAGCGCTTGCCGAGGCCCGCGAGGATACCCGGCTGATGTTCCAGGACGCGCGCCTGCTGCCCTGGAAGAAGGTGATCGACAACGTTGGCCTGGGGTTGTCCGGCAACTGGCGGCCACGCGCCCTGGAGGCCCTGGAGGCGGTCGGCCTGGTCGATCGCGCCAATGAGTGGCCGGCAGCCTTGTCCGGTGGCCAGAAACAGCGGGTGGCCCTGGCCCGGGCGCTCATTCATCAGCCGCGTCTGCTGCTGCTGGATGAGCCCTTGGGCGCGCTGGACGCCCTGACCCGTATCGAGATGCAGCAACTGATCGAGCGCCTGTGGCGCCAGCACGGTTTCACCGTGCTGCTGGTCACCCACGACGTCAGCGAAGCCGTCGCCGTGGCCGACCGGGTGATCCTGATCGAAGACGGCGCCGTCGGCCTGGACCTGGTCATCGACCTGCCGCGACCCCGGGTGCGGGGTTCGCACCGCTTGGCGGCGCTGGAAAGCGAAGTGCTCAACCGTGTTCTCTCCGTCCCGGGCACGCCGCCCGATCCGGAACCTGTCGCCCCGTTGCCCACGCAGTTGCGCTGGGCTCATTGAATCCCCGAAACCGCAAAAAGGAATGACGCCATGACCATCAAAGCCATCAACGTTCGCAACCAGTTCAAAGGCACCGTGAAGGAAATCCTCGAAGGCCCGGTACTGTCGGAAATCGACGTGCAGACCGCCTCTGGCATCGTTACCTCGGTTATTACCACCCGTTCCGTGAAGGAGCTCGAGTTGCAGGTGGGCAGCGAGGTGATCGCCTTCGTGAAATCGACCGAGGTGTCTATCGCCAAGCTCTGAAGTCTTGCACGGTACCTTTAGGAGCGGCTTTAGCCGCGATCACCCGCGGAGCGGGTGCCAGACATCGCGTTGGCTGCATTGCGGCTAAAGCCGCTCCTACAGGATATTTGCAGGGCTCAGGGTCAGCGCTTGGCCAGATAAGGCGGCAGATACAGCCCCAGATACGCCTCGAACACGCGCATCCCTTCCTCCGCCATGCGTGGCGTGATCGCCTCATGCAGCTGCATCGAGCGGGCATACACCCGGTCGCTCAGTTCCATCGCCAGGGCGAACACGTGCACATCCCTCGGCATCGCTGGCAACTGAAAATGCCGGTCGAACAGTTGGTGCATCAACTCGCCCAGTTCCAGATCATGCTGGCGATCAGCCTGGACCACTTCGCTCAAACCATGCTGGGCGAGGATCAGCTGCCGCGCCGCGGCGTCCTCGTTGTAGATGTCGAGCATGCGCTGCTCGATCAGCCGCGACAGGCCATGCCAGGTGCTGAACGCCGCGCTGTCGATCGGTGCGCTCAAGGCTTCGCGAAAAGCCCGATGCACGTCGGCGGTCAGCGCCTCCAGCAAGGCCGGCACGCTGGCAAAGAAGTGATACACCGACGATGGCGGGATCTGCGCCCGTTCGGCCACGCTGTAGATCGACAACCCCGCCACCCCTTGGCCTGCCAGCAGCTCGCGCGCCGCGGCGAGGATCGCTTCGATCCTGGCCTGGCTGCTGGCGCGTGGCTTGCGCGGGGGGGCGGTGCGGTTCATCAGTTGCTGATTGCCAGGATGCTGGCCTGGTAGGCACCGACGAACAGGTCGAAGTCACCGACCTCTTCCTGTTCCAGCTCGGACTGCTTGGCGATCGACTCGCGAGCCAGGGTTTCGAAGGCCTGTTGCTGCGCGCTGCTCAGTGGCTGCTCGCGGAAGCTCTCGGCGTGCAGGCGGCTTTGGCGCAGGGAGAACTGGACGAAAGTTTCGTCGTGTTCGGTCATGCGCGCCAGCACCTGGGCCGATGGCGTCAGCTCGGGGTCTTCGACCTTGGCCTGCTGTACCTCCAGGGCCTTGGCGTGGTCATTGCCACCCTGGGCACGATCGAGCAGCCCGGCCAGCTGGCCGATCCGCTCGATCAGTTCGCTTGCCCATTGCTTCAACGCGACCGGCTGGCCGTCACGACGCAGCTCCAGGCCCGGGCGCCGACCTTCCTTGACCACGGTGAGGAAGTTGTCGGTGCACTGGCCGCACTCGCCGTTGTCCAGTTGCGGGCTCTCTTCGAGCGCGCAGAACAGCAGGAAGGCGTCGAGGAAACGGGCTTCGGTCAGGTCGATGCCCACTGGCAGGAACGGGTTGATGTCCAGGCAGCGCACTTCCACGTACTGCACGCCGCGCGAGGTCAGGGCCTGGATCGGCCGCTCGCCGGTGTAGGTGACGCGCTTGGGGCGGATGTTCGAGTAGTACTCGTTCTCGATCTGCAGGATGTTGGTGTTCAACTGCACCCACTCGCCGTCGACGTGCGTGCCGACCTCGACATAGGGCGGGTAGGGCGTGCCGACGGCCTTGCGCAGGCTATCGGTGTAGCTGGCCAGGTTGTTGTAGCAGGGCGTGAGGCCCGCCTGGGCGTTGCTCTGGTAGCCCAGGTCGCTCATGCGCAGGCTGGTGGCGTAGGGCAGGTACAGTGTTTCGGCGTCGAGTTCTTCGAGCTGGTGCGGGCGGCCGCGCAGGAAGCCTTTGTCCAGGGCCGGGGAGGCGCCGAACAGGTACATCAGCAGCCAGCTGTAGCGGCGGAAGTTGCGGATCAGCGCGATATAGGCCGAGGACTGGTAGTCGCGGTCGTCCTGCTCGCCGCCTTCGGCATCGCGCAACAGCGGCCACAGCGCCTCGGGCAGCGAGAAGTTGTAATGGATGCCGGCGATGCACTGCATGGTGCGGCCGTAACGCAGGGCTAGGCCCTTGCGGTACACGTGCTTGAGCTTGCCGATGTTCGAGCTGCCGTACTCGGCGATCGGGATGTCTTCTTCGGCCGGCAACGCGCAGGGCATCGACGGGCTCCACAGCAGTTCGTCGCCCAGTTTGCTGTAGACGAAGCGGTGGGTCTGTTCGAGGCTTTCGAGCACCTTGGCAGGGTCCGCCAGGGCTGGGGTGATGAACTCCAGCAGCGACTCGGAATAGTCGGTGGTGATCTGCTCGTTGGTCAGCGCCGAACCCAGTGCTTCGGGGTGTGGGGTCTGGGCCAGGCGACCTTCTTTGGTCACGCGCAGGCATTCGCGCTCAATGCCGTGCAGGCACTGCTTGAGCAGGTCGATATTGTCGCCGAGCAGGCTCAGGCGGCGGTTGAGGAGGTCGCTCAAGATGGATTCCTTCACGCGTCAGTCGCCCCAATATGGGGGTAGAGATGACGGTCTACAAGGGTAGTTGGGAAAGGAACTGGCGTTGTCGCCTGGTTTATGCGGTTCCGGCTAGGCTTAGTGTCGATTTCAGGGCCGCTTCGCGCCCCATCGCCGGCAAGCCGACTCCCACAGAGCATGTATACCCCTGTGGGAGCCGGCTTGCCGGCGATGGGGCGCGAAGCGGCCCCGAGTAGCTCGAAAATACCGCAGATTTAGCTACATCAGCTAGAGAACCGCGAAGGTTCCCTGCGCCTTGGCCACCAGCTTGTCGTCCTGGAGCACGTCGGCGTCGACCACGAGGGTGCGCCGTCCCGCATGCAGCACCCGGGCGGTGCACACGACCTCGCCCTCGCTGACGGCGCGCATGTAGTTGATCTTGCATTCGATGGTCACGCTCTGCTGGTCGAAGCCATGGCTGGCCGAGCAGGCCAGGCCCATGGCGATGTCGACCAGGCTGAAGATCGCCCCGCCGTGCAGCTTCTGGCCACGGTTGCGCAGGTGCGGCTCAAGTGCCAGGGCCACCTCTGCAACACCCGTTTCCAGGCGTTGCAGGCGGCAGCCGAGGAGCTGGCTGAAGGCGCTTTCGACGTACTCCTTCGGTACTTCCATCACTTCTTCTTCAGTTGCTTGGCGTTGGCGAACAGCGCCGCCATGGCGTTGTTGGCCGGCGCGGCGGTGGCGGTCTCGCGCTGGCGAGGCGCCTGCTGCTGACGGTTGCCGCCATTGCCGCGGTTGCCGCCACGGTTGCCCTCGACCTTCTCGCCCGGGGTATCGTTCATGCGCATGGACAGGCCGACGCGCTTGCGCGGGATGTCCACTTCCATGACCTTGACCTTGACCACGTCGCCGGCCTTGACCGCTTCACGCGGATCCTTGACGAACTTCTCCGACAGCGCCGAGATGTGTACCAGGCCATCCTGGTGCACGCCGATGTCGACGAAAGCACCGAAGTTGGTGACGTTGGTCACCACGCCTTCGAGGATCATGCCGGGTTCCAGGTCCTTCAGGTCCTCGACGCCGTCCTGGAAGGTGGCAGTCTTGAACTCCGGACGCGGGTCGCGACCTGGCTTGTCGAGTTCCTGGAGGATGTCGGTGACGGTCGGCAGGCCGAAGGACTCGTCGGTGAATTTCTTCGGATCCAGGCGCTTGAGGAAGCTGCTGTCGCCGATCAGCGAGCGGATGTCGCGGTCGGTGTCGGCGGCGATGCGCTGCACCAGTGGGTAGGCTTCCGGGTGCACCGCCGAGGCGTCCAGCGGGTTGTCGCCGTTCATCACACGCAGGAAGCCGGCGGCCTGCTCGAAGGTTTTCTCGCCCAGGCGGCTGACCTTTTTCAGCGCGGCGCGGGTGGCGAACGGGCCGTTGGCGTCGCGGTGGGCCACGATATTCTGCGCCAGGGTGGCATTGAGGCCGGAAATGCGCGTCAGCAGCGCCACCGAGGCGGTGTTGACGTCCACGCCCACGGCGTTCACGCAGTCCTCGACCACGGCGTCCAGGCCACGGGCCAGTTTCACCTGCGACACGTCGTGCTGGTACTGGCCGACACCGATGGATTTCGGGTCGATCTTCACCAGTTCGGCCAGCGGGTCCTGCAGACGGCGGGCGATGGACACCGCGCCGCGGATCGACACGTCCAGGTCGGGGAACTCGCGGGCGGCCAGTTCAGAGGCCGAGTACACCGAAGCGCCGGCCTCGGAAACCATGATCTTGGTGATCTTCAGTGCCGGGTACTTCTTTACCAGTTCGGCGACCAGCTTGTCGCTCTCGCGGCTGGCGGTGCCGTTGCCGATGGCGATCAGCTCCACCGAGTGCTTGGCGCACAGCGCGGCCATGATGGAAATGGTGCGGTCCCAGTCATTCTTGGGCGCGTGCGGGTAGACCGTGGTGTAGTCCAGCAGCTTGCCGGTGGCGTCGACCACGGCAATCTTGCAGCCGGTGCGCAGGCCCGGGTCGAAGCCCAGGGTGGCGCGCGGGCCGGCCGGGGCGGCCAGCAGCAGGTCGTGCAGGTTGTGGGCGAAGACGTTGATCGCCTCGCCTTCGGCGTTGTCGCGCAGCTCGCCGAACAGGTCGGTTTCCAGGTGGGTGTAGAGCTTGACCTTCCAGGTCCAGCGCACCACCTCGCCCAGCCACTTGTCGGCGGGGCGGTTGCGGTTTTCGATGCCGACATGGTTGCCGATCATCACCTCGCACGGGTGCAGGGTGCCCGGCAGTTCTTCGCCAACCTTCAGCGAGGCGCTCAGCACGCCTTCGTTGCGCCCGCGGAAGATCGCCAGGGCACGGTGCGACGGCGCGGTGCGCAGCAGTTCGTCGTGGGCGAAGTAGTCGCGGAACTTGGCGCCTTCCTCTTCCTTGCCAGCGACCACGCGGGCGGTCAGTACCGCTTCCTGCTTGAGGAAGCTGCGCAGCTTGTCGAGCAAGGCGGCATCTTCGGCGAAGCGCTCCATCAGGATGTACTTGGCGCCTTCCAGGGCGGCCTTCACGTCGGCCACGCCTTTTTCGGCGTCGACGAAACGTGCCGCTTCGCTTTCCGGGTTCAACTGCGGATCGTTGAATAGACCGTCGGCCAGCTCCCCCAGGCCTGCTTCCAGGGCGATCTGGCCCTTGGTGCGGCGCTTCTGCTTGTACGGCAGGTAGAGGTCTTCGAGGCGGGTCTTGGTATCGGCCAGCTTGATCTCGCGGGCCAGCTCCGGAGTCAGCTTGCCCTGCTCCTCGATGCTGGCCAGGATGCTGGCGCGGCGCTCGTCGAGCTCGCGCAGGTAGCGCAGGCGCTCTTCCAGGTGGCGCAGTTGGGTGTCATCCAGGCTGCCGGTCACTTCCTTGCGGTAACGGGCGATGAAGGGCACGGTCGATCCTTCGTCCAACAGGCCCACGGCCGCTTCGACCTGCTGTGGGCGCACGCCCAGTTCCTCGGCGATACGGCTGTTGATGCTGTCCATGAAAACCACCTGACAAATAGTGAATGCAAGGCCGCGGGTGGGCGTTAAGCCCCGGCGACACTGGGTGAAAACCGCGCATTATACCCATCGGGCCGGGCTTGCGGTGATGGCGCGGCGCCAGTCGTCGATGGGGCGGCAGTGGCACGGCGGGAAAAATCTGCTAACAATGCACACGGCACGCGCGGCAATGGCTACGCCATAATGCGCGGCGATATCAGAGGAGTAATTCATGACCAGCACCGCAAACGCCGTAGAAGGCGACAAGATTCTCATCGTCGACGACGACCCGGGCCTGAGCAGCCTGCTGGACCGTTTCTTCACCAGCAAGGGCTTCCGTGTCCGCACCGTGCCCAACGTCGAACAGATGGATCGCCTGCTGGCCCGTGAAGTGTTCAACCTGGTGGTGCTCGACCTGATGCTGCCTGGCGAGGACGGCCTGTCCGCCTGCAAACGCCTGCGCGCCTCGAACAACCAGATCCCGATCATCATGCTCACCGCCAAGGGCGATGAGCTCAGCCGTATCAAGGGTCTGGAACTTGGCGCCGACGACTACCTGGCCAAGCCGTTCAACCCGGATGAACTGGTGGCCCGGGTCAAGGCCGTACTGCGCCGCCAGGCCCCGGCTGTGCCAGGCGCGCCGGGGAGCGAGGAAGAGACCGTCACCTTTGGCGACTACGAATTGTCGCTGGCCACCCGCGAGCTCAAGCGCGGTGAAGAAACGCACATGCTCACCACCGGCGAGTTCGCCGTGCTCAAGGCCCTGGTGATGCACGCTCGCGAGCCGCTGACCCGCGACAAACTGATGAACCTGGCCCGTGGCCGTGAGTGGGATGCCCTGGAGCGTTCCATCGATGTGCAGATCTCGCGCCTGCGCCGGATGATCGAGCCCGATCCTTCCAAGCCGCGTTACATCCAGACCGTATGGGGTGTGGGCTACGTCTTCGTGCCGGACGGAAACGCCGGCAAATGAGCCTGCCGGCTCGTCAGGGTGCAGCAGGGCGACCCATGCGGGTCGCCCTGTTTTCGTCTACGGCGACCGGCCTTTTCAGCACAGTAGTTGATCGATGAAAACGCCTCTCTGGTTCCCGCAAAGCTTCTTCGCCCGCACCCTCTGGCTGGTGCTGATCGTCGTGCTGTTCTCCAAGGCGCTGACGCTCGTGTACCTGCTGATGAACGAGGACGTGCTGGTCGACCGCCAGTACAGCCACGGCGTGGCCCTGACGCTGCGTGCCTATTGGGCAGCGGATGAAGAGAACCGCGACCAGATTGCCGAGGCTGCCGGCCTGATCCGCGTGACCGGCGCCGGCGTGCCGGAGGGCGAGCAGCACTGGCCCTACAGCGAGATCTACCAGCGCCAGATGCAGGCCGAGCTGGGCGAGGACACCGAAGTGCGGTTGCGTATCCACGCGCCGCCCGCACTGTGGGTGAACGCCCCGAGCCTGGGCCCGGGCTGGCTCAAGGTGCCGCTGTATCCGCATCCGCTGCGCGGGCAGAAGATCTGGAACGTGCTTGGCTGGTTCCTGGCCATCGGCTTGCTGTCCACGGCTTCGGCCTGGATCTTCGTGCGCCAGCTCAACCAGCCGCTCAAGCGCCTGGTGTTCGCCGCCCGCCAGCTGGGCCAGGGGCGCAGCGTGCGCTTGCCGATTAGTGATACACCCAGCGAAATGACCGAAGTGTATCGGGCGTTCAACCAGATGGCCGAAGATGTCGAGCAGGCTGGGCGCGAACGCGAGCTGATGCTGGCGGGCGTTTCCCACGACTTGCGCACGCCGCTGACCCGGCTGCGGCTGTCGCTGTCGCTGATGGGCAACGAAAGCGACCTCAGTGAGGACATGGTCCGCGATATCGAGGATATGGACGCGATCCTCGACCAGTTCCTGGCCTTCATTCGCGACGGGCGCGACGAACCGGTGGAGGAGGTCGACCTGAACGACCTGATCTACGAAGTGGTGGCCCCCTACAACCAGCACAAGGAGCAGGTGCGCCTGTGCCTGGAGCCGATTCCACCGTTCCCGCTGCGCCGTGTGTCGCTCAAGCGCATGCTGGGCAACCTGATCGGCAACGCCCTGCATCACGCCGGCAAGGGGGTCGAGGTAGCGGCCTATGTGTCGGGTGACCAGAGCGCGCCTTATGTGGTGCTCAGCGTGCTGGATCGGGGGACGGGCATCGACGAGTCGGAGCTGGAGACCATCTTCAACCCGTTCATCCGTGGCGACCGGGCGCGGGGTGGCAAGGGTACCGGGCTGGGGCTGGCCATCGTCAAGCGTATCGCCGCGCAGCATGGCGGCAATGTCGAGTTGCGCAACCGCTCCGGTGGCGGGATCGAGGCGCGGGTGCGGTTACCGTTGGGGTTGTTGCTGCCGCGTAACGCCGTGTGATTGCCGGGGCCGCAAAGCGGCCCCGGAATATCAACCCTTGCCCTTGGTCCGCGTCTGATTCGGCCCGCTGTTCTTTTCCAGGTGCTCGATGATCATCCCGGCCACGTCCTTGCCGGTAGTCACCTCGATCCCCTCCAGGCCCGGCGACGAGTTCACTTCCATCACCAGCGGCCCATGATTCGAACGCAGGATATCCACACCCGCCACGCTCAGCCCCATCACCTTGGCTGCGCGAATCGCGGTCATGCGTTCTTCAGGGGTGATCTTGATCAGGCTGGCCACGCCCCCGCGATGCAGGTTGGAGCGGAACTCGCCCGGCTTGGCCTGGCGCTTCATCGAGGCGATCACCTTGTCGCCGACCACGAAGCAGCGGATATCGGCGCCGCCGGCCTCCTTGATGTACTCCTGGACCATGATGTTCTGCTTCAGGCCCATGAACGCCTCGATCACCGACTCGGCGGCCTTGGTGGTCTCGCACAGCACCACGCCGATGCCCTGTGTGCCTTCGAGCACCTTGATTACCAGCGGCGCGCCGTTGACCATCTGGATCAGGTCGGGGATGTCGTCCGGCGAGTGGGCGAAGCCGGTGACCGGCAGGCCAATACCGCGCCGCGACAGCAATTGCAGCGAACGCAGCTTGTCCCGCGAGCGGGCGATGGCCACCGATTCGTTGAGCGGGTAGACGCCCATCATCTCGAATTGGCGCAGCACCGCGCAGCCATAGAAGGTGACCGATGCGCCGATGCGCGGAATGACCGCGTCGAAGCCTTCCAGGGGTTTGCCGCGGTAGTGGATCTGCGGCTTGTGGCTGGCAATGTTCATATAGGCCCGGAGCGTGTCGATCACCACCACTTCGTGGCCCCGCTGGGTACCGGCCTCGACCAGGCGGCGGGTGGAATACAGACGCGGATTGCGCGACAGCACAGCGATCTTCATGCAGCACCTGTGACAGGGGAAAGGGTGGCCGCGAAGGCCGGTTTGTCCTGAACGTACTTGAGGCCGGGGTTGACCACCAGTTGGCCGTGGATGAGCGCCTTCGAGCCGAGCAGCAGCCGATAGCGCATGCTCTTGCGGCAGGCCAGGGTGAATTCGACCTCCCAGACCCGGTCACCGAGCGCCAGGGGCGTGCGGATCACGTAGCGGGTCTGGGCATGGCCGTTGGAGCTCTTGATCGTCTTCATGGTGACCATGGGCGCTTCGCAGCGCCGGTGGCGCAGTTGCACCACCGAGCCCAGGTGGGCGGTGAATCTTACCCATTGCTGGCCATCGCGCTCGAACGGCTCGACCTCCGTGGCATGCAGGCTGGAGGTGCTGGCCCCGGTGTCGATCTTGGCGCGCAGGCCGGCGACGCCGAGGCCGGGCAGGGCGACCCATTCACGCAGGCCGATCACAGTCAGGTGGTCAAATGTCTTCACTAAGCGTGCCCTGCGGATAAGGAGGTGAACTGTAATGACGGCACGGACTTTTTGCATCTGTCAGTCACGGTAGTACAGTTCTGTGAAAGACAGAATTCGAGGAAAAACCATGGCACAAAAGCCTGAAGACGACGACAAGGTACGCCTGGACAAGTGGCTATGGGCAGCGCGCTTCTACAAGACCCGCGCATTGGCCAAGGCGGCCATTGAAAGTGGCAAGGTGCACTGCCGGGGCGAGCGCTGCAAACCCGGCAAGGAGCCACGGGTGGGCGATGAGTTCGTGCTGCGCACCGGTTTCGACGAGCGCACCGTGGTGGTCAGGGCGTTGTCGGTGGTGCGCCGTGGCGCGCCCGAAGCACAGACGCTGTACGAGGAAACCGCCGAGAGTGTCAAGCGCCGCGAGCAGGCCGCTGAAATGCGCAAGGCAGGGGCAATGGGCGTGACGACCGACGGGCGGCCGACCAAGAAGCAGCGCCGGCAGATTCACCAGTTGCACGGCAGTTTCGAGTGACGAGGGCCGCGTAGCGGCCCCCGTGAACGATCAGGCGGCGCGAATCACGCTCATCCGCCCGATCAACGGCAACTTGCCCAGCAGGTCGAACAGCGGTGTCGTCCAGCGCAGCAACGCTGCGCTGCCTTTGGCCGCCAGCGGCGTGTAGCAGCTCCAGCCCAACGCCAGCACCGCCATCAACAAACCACCGATGTAGTCATCCTGGCCCCAGTGGGCGCCGGCCACCAGGCGCGGCAGCATGAACAGCAGGGCCAGCCCCCACACGAGCAGGTACTGCAACGGGCGACGACTGAACAGGCTCATGAACAGTGCCCAGACCAGCAGCACCGAGGCGTGATCGCCGGGGAAACTCTTGCTCGAGCGGTCCTTGAGCTCCCAGGCCGCCTCCAGGTTCGGGTAGTAGTCACTGAGGTGCACCACATCGTCGAACATCATCGACGGGCTCTTGTGTTGCCACCCCGCTGCATCGACCCACTTGGAAAACAGCGCGCGAATCACCACTAAGAGGAGTAGCGTGATCAGAAAACCGAAAAAGGCCTGGCGGACCTGGACTGCCTTGAACACCCAGTCACCACGGATAAGCACTGCCAGAAGGATCAGGCCGACGACGATGTCGAACGGGCGCAGGCTGCCGACGGTCCAGATGTAGCGCCAGGGGGTGTTGTCGGCCAGCGGCGCATTCAGGCTGTGGAACAGCCACTCGTCGAATGTCAGGCAAAGGATCTGGCCAACGGGCCACAACCAGAAACACAGTAGTGCGATGGGCAGCAGGGTGCAGGCTGCCAAAGGGCCCCAGGACCACCTTGCTTGGAACAGTGGTCGATTGTCCATAAAATACCTCGATATCCAGCAGGAAATGAGCGCCTTGTGAGCGCTCTGCGACAGACCTTTCAGTCTCCTGTAATTATTTTGTAACCATTTTCAGAAAGCCAGACAACCATGAGCGACTTGCCAGATACCGATTTCACCCAACGCTTCCTGTTCGACGACCGCGATGTGCGCGGCGAGATGGTCGTGCTCGAAAGCAGCTACGCCGAGGTGCTGGCCAAGCACGACTACCCGCAGCCGGTAAAGCATCTGCTCGGTGAACTGATGGCCGCCGCCGCGCTGCTGGTCGGCACCCTGAAGTTCGACGGGTTGCTGGTGCTCCAGGCGCAGTCCCAGGGCCCGGTTCCGCTGCTAGCCATCGAGTACACCAGCGAGCACGACATCCGTGGCCTGGCGCGCTACGAGGCCGAGCAGATCAAGGCGGATGCCAGCCTTGCCGATCTGATGCCGGGTGGTCACCTGGTGCTGACCATCATTCCGGTCAACGGCCAGCGTTACCAGGGCACCGTCGAGCTGGACGGCAAGGACCTGTCGGAGTGTTTCACCAACTACTTCGTCATGTCGCAGCAGGTGAACACCTGCATCTCCCTGGCCGCAGATGGCGCCCGCGCCCGTGGCCTGCTGGTGCAGCAGCTGCCGGCCGAGATCCACAAGGACAGCGAGGAGCGCGAGGAAAGCTGGGCCCACGTCAAGGCCCTGGCCAACACCGTGAAGATCGAGGAACTGCTCGGCCTGGACAACGAAACCGTGCTGCATCGCCTGTACCACGAGGACGCGGTTCGCCTGTTCGATATCCAGCCGCTACGCTTCCGCTGCAGCTGCTCGCGCGAGCGCTCCGGCAACGCCCTGGTCAGCCTCGGCGAGCAGGATGCCAATGCGCTGGTGGCCGAATGTGGCGGCCAGGTCGAGATCGATTGCCAGTTCTGCAACGAGCGTTATGTGTTCGACGCGAGCGATGTTGCGCAATTGTTTGCTGGCGGTGGCACCGAGGCGCCATCAGAAACTCAGCACTGAAACGGTTCACTACAGGAAATACTCCTGTCGAATTGCGCAAAAGCGCAGTTCTGACAGGAGGGGCCTACTTTTTTTGGGCTTTTCTGGCATAATCCGGCCACTTTTTTCGCTGTAGTAGTTTTTTCGAGACAACTACAAAACGTTTGGAGCACTCGGCCTCGGGCCGGATGGGGTATCTCATGACGCAAGCCAACAACACCGTGTACACCGACCTGAGCGTCGATGAGCTGGTAAAAGAAGCGCTGTCCCGCGGTGAAGGCGTGCTGGCCGATACCGGCGCGCTGGTGGTGGAAACCGGTCATCGCACCGGCCGTTCGCCGGCTGACCGTTTCATCGTCGAAGAACCTTCCACCCAGGACCAGATTGGCTGGGGCCCGATCAACCGCAAGTTCCCGGCCGACAAGTTCGATGCCCTGTGGGACCGCGTAGAGGCGTTCAACAACGCCCAGGATCACTTCGTTTCCTACGTTCACGTAGGCGCTGCCGCCGATCACTACCTGCCGGTCAAGATGACCACCCAGACTGCCTGGCAGAACCTGTTCGGCCGTTGCCTGTTCATCAACCCGGCCCAGTACAACCCGGCTGGCCGCGATGAGTGGCAGGTTCTCAACGTCGCCAACTTCGAGTGCGTGCCAGAGCGTGACGGCACCAACTCCGACGGCTGCGTGATCATCAACTTCGCCCAGAAGAAAGTGCTGATCGCCGGCATGCGTTACGCCGGTGAAATGAAGAAAGCCATGTTCTCTGTGCAGAACTTCCTGCTGCCGGCCGCCGACGTGCTGCCGATGCACTGCGCCGCCAACATCGGCGAAGCGGGTGACGTCACCCTGTTCTTCGGCCTGTCAGGCACCGGCAAGACCACCCTGTCGGCCGATGAAAGCCGCTACCTGATCGGTGACGACGAGCACGGTTGGGGCGAAGGCGTGGTCTTCAACATCGAAGGCGGTTGCTATGCCAAGTGCATCGACCTGTCCGAGAAGAACGAGCCGGTCATCTGGAAAGCCATCAAGCACGGCGCCGTGCTGGAAAACGTCGTCATCGACGATGCCAAGCACGCCGACTACGCCGACGTGAGCCTGACCCAGAACAGCCGTGCAGCCTACCCGCTGACCCACGTAGCCAAGGTCTCCGAGAAGAACCTGGGCGGCGAGCCGAATGCGGTCATCTTCCTGACCTGCGACCTGACCGGCGTGCTGCCGCCAGTGTCGATCCTGAACAACGAGCAGGCGGCCTACCACTTCCTGTCCGGTTACACCGCGCTGGTCGGTTCCACCGAAATGGGTTCGGGCAGCGGCATCAAGTCGACCTTCTCCACCTGCTTCGGCGCACCGTTCTTCCCGCGCCCGGCCGGCGTATACGCCGAGCTGCTGATCAAGCGCATCAAAGCGTTCGGCTCCAAGGTCTACCTGGTCAACACTGGCTGGACCGGTGGTGGCTACGGCGTTGGCAAGCGTTTCAGCATCCCCACCACCCGTGGCGTGATCGCTGCCATCCAGAGCGGCGCGCTGGTCGGTGCAGAGACCGAGCACCTGGACATCATCAACCTGGACGTGCCGAAGGTCGTTCCGGGCGTCGAGACCGAGCTGCTCAACCCGCGCAACACCTGGGCTGACAAGGCTGCCTACGACGAAGCTGCCAAGGGCCTGGCCACACTGTTCACCGAGAACTTCAAGAAGTTCGACGTTTCCGACGCCATCAAGGCCGCTGGTCCGCAGCTGTAAGCTGCTGCCGGTTCGGATAAGGAAGCCGCCCCTCGGGGCGGCTTTTTCGTTATTCGATGTAGGAACGGGTTTGGTCTGCGATGGGGGCGATACAGTACTGGCAGAATCTGTTTCACTTGCAGGGTACCCACCAGAATGCAGATGGCCCCATGACCGAGTCTCCGCAACGCTCCGCCTTCTCCCATTTCCATCCCATCCTCACCCGTCCCCAGGACAACGACCACAACGGTCACCTCGCCGGTTCCACCGTGCATGCCTTCTTCGAAACCGCGATCCAGGCTTTCCTGGTCGAACAGGCCGAGCTGGACCTGCGCGACGGTGACCTGGCCGCTTTCGTCGTGAGTTCTGCGGCAGACTTCTTCGCCTTGCCTGGCTTTCCCGACGTGCTTGAGGTGGGCCTGGGGGTGACCCGTCTGGCGGGCAGCACCGTTGAGTTCAGCCTGGCGCTGTTCCGCCCGGGCGAGACCGAAGCCTGCGCGGCGGGTGGGGTGGTGCAGGTGTTCATCGAGCGTGCGTCGGGCCGCCCGGCGGCACTGCCGGAAACGCTGCAGCTGATCCTCGCCGGGCTGTCACTCAATCGTTGAGGCGAATAATCCCTTCGCGCACGGCGAACAGCACCAGGCCGGGCACGTCGTGGATCTGCAGGCGGTGCATGATCTGCGAGCGGTGCGCCTCTACGGTCTTGATGCTCAACCCCAGGCCGTCGGCGATGGAGCGAGTGGTCTCGCCCCGGGCGATCAGGCGCAGGATCTCCAGCTGGCGGGTGGTCAGGGGCGGCGGCTGGACCTGGTTGGCAACGCGCTTGCGGCTGTGCTTGAGGGCCTGGCCGATGACCATCGGCAGCACCGCCGAAGACAGGTACTGGCCACCGCCGCGCAGGGTCTGCAGGGCCTGCTCCAGCTCGGTCACCGTGGCGTTCTTGAGCAGGAAACCATGGGCGCCGAGCTGCAGGCAGCTCATTACATGCTCAAGCTCCGAGCGTGGCGAGAACATCAGCACCCGGCTGGCGGGAGCGCGGATGAACAGTTCCTGCAGGGCCTGTTGGCCGTCCAGTTCGCCGCTCATGTCGAGCACCACGATGTCCGGCTTGAGCTTTTCGGCCAGGCTCACGGCATTCATGGCATCACCGGTGTCGCCCACCACGACGAAATCTTTCTTCTGCTCCAGCAAGGCACGCAGGCCGGCGCGGAAGAGGGGCGAATGATCGGCAAGCAGGATTCGGCAAGGCATGGATTAGGGCCTGTTTCGCAAGGGAAGGGGGGCGGCAGGCCTGCTCGATCCGAAAGCGCACTGCCGCGCAACTGCGCGATCAGTCCTTGTCTGCCGATTGGCGCGGCAGTGCCTATTATCATAGGCGTTCGAACACCGACGGCAGTAGCGGGCGCAGTGGCAGGCCCAGCGCGTGGACGCTTTCGCTGTGGCCGATGATCAGCAGGCCACCGGGGCGCAGGTGCGCTAGCAACTGCTGGAGCATCTCGCTCTTGTAGCGTGGCGCCAGGCTCGACAGCAGGTTGCGCAACAAGATGACGTCGAAGCTGCCGAGGTGGGCAGGCAGGGGCCGGATCAGGTTGATGGCCTCGAAGCGTACCTGCTCGCGCAGGGCGGGTGCGATGCGCAGGCGCCCGGCCATCTCGCCGACACCGCACAGGCAGTGCCGGGTCAGCCAGCCCTCGGGGAAGTAGCGGGCCTGGGCGATGTCGTAGATGCCGGCGCCTGCGGTTTCCAGCAGTTGCGGGTCGAAGTCGCTGGCCAGCACCTGCCAGCCTGGGTGACGGGCTTTTTCTGCGGCGACCATGGCCAGGCTCCAGGCCTCCTCGCCGGTGGCACAGGCTGCGCTCCACAGGCGAGCGGGGTGGTCGAGCTCGGCCAGCCAGCGGGCCAGGCATTCGAAATGGCGATGTTCGCGAAAGAAGTAGCTGTCGCGGGCGACCAGCAGGCGCAGCAGGTGCTCGTGCTCGTTTGTGCCCTGTGGGCTTTCGAGCAAGCTGAGGTAATGCTCGAAGCTAGCCAGGCCCAGCGCTTTCAGGCGCTTGTGCAGACGTGCCGCGACCACGGCCCGGCGATCATCGGCCAGTTGCACGCCGGTAGCCTGCATCACGCGCTGGCGTATCGAAGCAAAGCCGGCTTCGCTGAGCAGTGGCGGGCGGCGGCTGGGCATCCTTCAGCCTCTCCTGGCTCGGGGCAGACAGATGAGATCGGTGAAGGTCGCGCGCATTCCCTGCGTCCTGTACGTGGTCGAAACAGCGATGATAACTAGTGGCTAGTGGCCTCCATATCGGGGTGGCCCTTAATCCCCTGGCTTGTCTGCAAACGAAAAGGCCCTGCCGGTGAGGGCAGGGCCTTAGGCGTCAGGCTTAAGCCTGGCGATCAGTCATGGCGCCAGTGGCGTTTGTGCTTGCGGTGGCCGTAGTGATGGCCGCGGTCGTAATGGCGGCGGTCATCGTAGTCACGACGGTAGCGGCGCGATTCATGGCGCTCGTCTTCGTCGGCCTTGTTGCCCATGTAGTTACCCAGTGCGCCCCCGGCGCCACCGCCGGCCGCCGCACCGATGTAGCTACCGGTGGTACCGCCCACCGAGCGACCAACCACGTTGCCGCCGGCCGCGCCCAGTGCGCCACCGATGGCCGCTTCGCCGCGCTGGCGCTTGTCGGCACCCAGGGCACCGCCGGCCGCGCCACCCAGGCCGGCACCAATGGCGCCGCCGGTGCTGCCACCGATCGAGTTGCCCACCACGGAGCCCAGTACCCCACCCAACGCGCCGCCAATGCCGGCCTCGGTGGTGCCGCCTGCCATGGCAACGCCGCTGAGCAGACCGAAAGACAACAACAGAATCGAGGAGTACTTCTTCATCAAGAGAGCCTCAGAGGGATGACGATGCGGAATTTGAGGCTCGGCGAAGCGGCTGGCAATCGGAATCCGACGAGTAGCACGAGTTGTACACAATTCTCTAAGTTATTGAATTGTGTATGAAACTTTCTCGATTTTTGCTTGTCTGAGGTACTTATGACAAAGCCCTGAACCGTTGCGGAACAGGGCTTTTTTGTGGGCGGCGTTCAGCTTTGCCGGGCGCGAATCAGATGATGCGCCCGTCGTCCCGCGCGCGCTCCAGCTTGATGGCGATGAACTTCGACGTCGGCGTGTGGCTGCCGTCACCGATGCTCTCCAGCGGCACCAGCGGGTTCACCTCAGGGTAGTACGCCGCCGCCTGGCCGGCGGGGATGTCGAACGCCAGGAGGGTGAAGCCCTGCACCCGGCGTACGTGCTCATCGCCCCACAGTGACACGATGTCGACCTTCTGCCCCGGCTGGAAGCCGAGACGGACGATGTCGGCTTCGTTGGCGAACAGTACGTCGCGCTGGCCGCGCACGCCGCGGTAGCGGTCGTCCATGCCATAGATGGTGGTGTTGTACTGATCGTGCGAGCGCATCGACTGCATGATCAGGTCCGGGAGCTGGCCGCTGGCGCGCACGCGTTCGTCGAGCAGGCTGTCCGGTAGGAGGTTGGCCTTGAAGTTGGCGCGGCCGCTGGCGGTCTTCCACTGGCGGCTGCCGGCGCTGTTGCCGAGATAGAAGCCGCCGGGTAGTCGCAGACGCTCGTTGAAGTCGGTGAAGCCCGGGATGGTGTCGGCGATCAGGTCGCGGATACGGTCGTAGTCGGCCACCAGCCAGTGCCAGTCCACCGGCTGCTTGCCCAGGGTGGCGGCGGCGATGCCGGCAACCACGGCTGGCTCCGAGCGCATCTGTCGAGACAGCGGCTTGAGCTGGCCGTTGGAGGCGTGGACCATGCTGAATGAGTCCTCCACCGTCACCGCCTGTGGGCCTTCGCCCTGCAGGTCGATATCGGTGCGGCCCAGGCAAGGCAGGATCAACGCCTGCTTGCCATGAATCAGGTGGCTACGGTTGAGCTTGGTGCTGATGTGCACGGTCAGCTCGCAGTTGCGCAGCGCCTGGGCGGTGCGCTCGGTGTCCGGCGTGGCCTGGGCGAAGTTGCCGCCCAAGCCGATGAACACCTTGGCCCGGCCTTCCAGCATGGCGTGGATGGCCTCGACGGTGTTGTGACCGTTGTGGCGTGGCACCGGGAAGCCGAAGCGTTTTTCGATGGCATCGAGCAGGAACACCGGTGGGCGTTCGTTGATGCCCATGGTGCGGTCGCCCTGCACGTTGCTGTGGCCGCGCACCGGGCACAGGCCGGCGCCCGGTACCCCGAGGTTGCCGCGCAGCAGCATCAGGTTGACGATTTCCTGGATGGTCGGCACCGAATGGCGGTGCTGGGTGATGCCCATGGCCCAGCACATGATCACGCGTTTGCCTTTGCAGTACATGCGTGCCGACAGCTCGATATCGGCCAGAGTCAGCCCGGACTGGGCCTGGATCTGTTCCCATGGGGTGGCGTCGACCACCGCCAGGTATTCGTCCACGCCATGGCCGTGTTCGGCGATGAAGGCATGATCGAAGATGGCCGGCGCGCCGCTGGCCTGGGCCTTACGCTCCCATTGCAGCAGGAACTTGGCCATGCCGCGCAACAGCGCCATGTCGCCGCCCAGCGCCGGGCGGAAGAATGCCGTGTTGGTCGGACGGTCGCTGTTTGTCAGCATCTCCAACGGGTTCTGCGGGTGCTGGAAACGCTCCAGGCCACGCTCCTTGAGCGGGTTGACGCACACCACCTGGGCGCCGCGTTTCACCGCGTCACGCAGCGGGTCGAGCATGCGGGGGTGGTTGGTGCCGGGATTCTGGCCCCAGACGAAGATCGTGTCGGCGTGCTCGAAATCGTCGTAGGTGACCGTGCCCTTGCCCACGCCGACGCTCTGGCCCAGGGCCACGCCGCTGGCCTCGTGGCACATGTTCGAGCAGTCGGGGAAATTGTTGGTGCCGTAGGCGCGCACGAACAGCTGATAGAGATAGGCCGCCTCGTTGCTGGCCCGGCCAGAGGTATAGAACTCGGCCTGGTCGGGGCTTGCCAGGTTGTTCAGGTGCCGGGCGATCAGGGCGAAGGCGGCGTCCCAGTCGATCGGCCGGTAACGGTCGGTGATCGGGTCATAGACCATTGGCTCGGTCAGTCGGCCCTGATACTCGAGCCAGTAGTCGCTCTGCCCCAGCAGCGCGCTCACGCTGTAGCGGGCGAAGAACGCGGCGTCCACCCGGCGCTTGGTGGCTTCCCAGTTGACCGCCTTGGCGCCGTTCTCGCAGAACTTGACCATGCCGCTTTCGGGCGAGTCGCCCCAGGCGCAGCCGGGGCAGTCGAAGCCGCCGTTCTGGTTGGTCTTGAGCAGGGCGCGGATGTTCTTCAGGGCGTTGTCGCTGCCCACCCAGGCCTTGGCCACGCTGCGCAGCGCACCCCAGCCGCCGGCGGGGCCGGGATAAGGCTTGTAGCGAGGGGTGGAGGCGGGGGTGTTGTCTGGCAGTTTTTCGTAGGAGGTCACGGCTGTTGCTACTCCGCCGCTGGGCTGAACACCCGCGGTGCGCTGTGTTTGGGCAGATGAATGAGGTTGAGGTTGTGCTTGCGCGCCCATTGCAGGGCCAGGCCGGTGGGCGCGGAAAGGCTCACCAAGGTCTGGATGCCGGCGCGCAGGACCTTCTGGATCAGTTCCAGGCTGCAGCGGCTGGTGACGATGGCCAGCCCCCCTTGGGTGTCGATGCGCTGGCGCAGCAGGGCGCCGATCAGCTTGTCCAGGGCGTTGTGCCGGCCAATGTCCTCGCGGCCCAGCAGCAGCTGGCCGTCGCGGTCCATGAACAGCGCCGCGTGAACAGCCCCGCAATGCTGGCCGAGGGGCTGGAAGGCATCGATGCGCTGGCGCAGGTCTTTCAGCCAGTGCGCGGGCGGCAACGGCGCCCCGGGCAGCACCTTCAGTTCGGGCAATGCCTGCTCCAGGGCCTCGACGCCGCATAGGCCGCAGCCGCTGGTGCCGGCCAGCTGACGGCGCTGATTCTTCAGGTTCCAGAAAGCGCGGCTGGAGATCTCCAGGTCGGCATACAGCGCCGAACCGCTGCCGGAGAGCTTCACATCGTAGATTTCCTCGGTACCGGTGACGATGCCGCTGCCCACGCTGAAGCCGACGGCGAAGTCTTCCAGGTCGGTCGGGCTGACCAGCATCACCGCCTGGTTCAGGCCGTTGTAGACGATCGCCAGCGCCACTTCCTCGGCCAGCGGGGTATTGTCGCGGGCGGCATCGGAAAGCTGGACATAGTCGTAGGTGTTGCTGGCGGCGGGCAGGGCAAAGGGCGTGGACGCCGCGCAGACCGGTGGCTTGCTGTTCATCGGGGCGAATACCGGCTGGCAGTTTGACCCCACAAGCCTAGGCCCCTGTACCGGTGGCGTCTAATCGCTAGCGTCTATGTCGTGATAGAGCGCGTCGATTGGTCGCAGCGGGGCGGGATGGCCGATCCTGGCCTAGACTCCTGCTTCCATGGATTCACCATCAAAGGAGCGCCACATGAGCCTGTTCAGTTTCGTGAAGGAAGCCGGCGAGAAGTTGATCGACCTGCTGACCCCCGGCAATGCCAATGCCGAGGAACAGTTGAAGAAACACGTCCAGGACGTTGGTTTGGGCAACCCGAACATCTCGGCCACTGTAGAGGGTGACAAGGTCATCCTCAAGGGCGAGGTAAGCAGCCAGGAAGAGAAAGAGAAGATCATCCTGGCGGCCGGCAATATCGCTGGCGTGGCCTCGGTGGATGACCAGATCACCGTCACCGGGCCGGTGGCCCAGGCGGCCCGGTTCATCGAGGTCGAGACGGGTGACACCTTGAGTGCCATCTCCAAGCGGGTCTACGGCGATGCCAACAAGTACAACAAGATCTTCGAGGCGAACAAGCCGATGCTCAAACATCCGGACAAGATCTACCCGGGGCAAGTGCTGCGTATTCCTGACTGAGGGGGCGCTTGTAGGAGCGGCTTTAGCCGCGATGCGGGCATCGCGGTGCCTGGCACCCGCGTCGCGGGTGATCGCGGCTGAAGCCGCTCCTACGGGGCGAATGCGCAGTTACAAGCCTGCCAGCAACGCCCGGTAATCCTCTACTGCCGCGAACTCCTGGGTATCGCGTGGCTCGGCCCGACTATCCGGCTGGCGCACAGCCAGCAGGTGCCCCACGCCAAATTGCCGGGCACTGCGCAGAATCGCCAGGGTGTCATCGATGAACAGGCTGCGCGCCGGCTCGAAGCCGATGTCTGCCTGCAACGCATCCCAGAACTGCGGGCTCTCCTTCGGATAGCCATAGTCGTGTGAGCTGATCAGCCGTTCGAAATAAGGCGCCAGCTCCACCCGCTCCAGCTTCAACGACAGCGAGTCACGGTGCGCGTTGGTGATCATCACCACCCGCTTGCCGGCCTTGCGAATGGCGGCGAGGAAGGTATCGGCATCCGGCTTCAAGGCGATCAGGTCGGCGATCTCCAGCTTGAGCTCGCGGATCGGCAGGCGCAGTTCACGGCTCCAGAAATCCAGGCAGTACCAGTTGAGCGTGCCAGCGTGCTGTTCGAACAGCGGGCGCAGCTCGAGCTCGGCCATGGCCCGGCTCACACCATGCAGCTCGGCGTAGCGCTGGGGCAAGTGCTGCAGCCAGAAGCGGTTGTCGTAATGCAGGTCGAGCAGGGTGCCGTCCATATCCAGCAGGACGGTATCGATGGCGGACCAGGGAAGAACGGGCATGGGAAATTCTCGATCAGTCGGCAAGCCACGGTATAGTAACCCGTTCACGCCAAGGAGCCGCCCCATGCGCCAGAAACCCACCGTCCTCAGCCGCGAAATCGTCGCCAGCAGCCGCCTGTTCCGCGTCGAAGCCGTGCAGTTGCGCTTCGCCAACGGTACCGAGCGCACCTATGAGCGACTGGTCGGCCGTGGCAATGGCTATGGCGCGGTGATGATCGTGGCCATGCTCGATGCCGAGCATGCGGTGCTGGTCGAGGAGTACTGCGGCGGTACCGACGAGTACGAGCTGTCGTTGCCCAAGGGCCTGATCGAGCCGGGCGAGGACGTGCTCGCCGCCGCCGACCGGGAGCTCAAGGAAGAGGCCGGTTTCGGCGCGCGTCAGCTGGAACACCTGACAGAGCTGTCGCTGTCGCCCGGTTACATGAGCCAGAAGATCCAGGTGGTCCTGGCCACCGATCTGTACGAAGAGCGTCTGGAGGGCGACGAACCCGAGCCGATGCGCGTCGACAAGGTCAACCTGCGCGAGCTCTCGGCCCTGGCCATGCACCCGCAGTTCAGCGAAGGCCGGGCGCTGGCGGCGCTGTACCTGGCCCGTGACCTGCTGATCCAGCGTGGGGTGCTGAGCGTATGAATGATCGGCGACTGATGCAGGACGTAGCCAAGCTCGCCTTGTTGGCCGGCGAGGCGACCTTGCCGTTCTGGCGCGCTGACGTGGCGGTAAGCAACAAGGCCGACGATTCACCGGTGACCGCTGCCGACCTGGCGGCCCATCGGGTTATCGCCGATGGCTTGCAGGCGTTGGCGCCGCAGATTCCGGTGCTCTCCGAAGAGGACTGCGACATCCCGCTGGCAACCCGCGCAGGCTGGCAGCGCTGGTGGCTGGTCGATCCTTTGGATGGCACCAAGGAGTTCATCGCCGGTAGCGAGGAGTTCACCGTCAACATCGCGCTGATCGAAAACGGCGAGGTGGTGTTCGGTGTGGTGGCGATGCCAACCAATGGCCGCTGTTACTTCGGTGGGCGCGAGTTCGGTGCCTGGAGGGCCGAGCGTAACGAAAAGGCTCAACCGATCCAGGTGCGTAATGCCCCACCGGCACAGGAGCGGTTTACCGTTGTCGCCAGCCGTCGGCATTCGAGTCCGGAGCAGGAAGCGCTGCTGGCGGGGCTTGGGAGTGCGGTGGGGGAGCTGGAACTGGCCAACATCGGCAGCTCGCTGAAGTTCTGCCTGCTGGCCGAAGGCAGTGCCGACTGTTATCCGCGGCTGGCGCCGACCTCGCAGTGGGATACTGCGGCTGCCCAGGGCGTGCTGGAGGGAGCCGGGGGCGAAGTGATCGGGCTGGACGGGTTGCCGTTCCGCTACCCACCGCGTGAGTCGCTGCTCAATCCGTTCTTCCTGGCGTTGCCCCGCGCGGCTGAATGGCGTCAGGCGCTCGTCGAACTGGCGAGTGCGATCAAGGCTTGAGCTCGTCGGGGCCGCTACGCGCCCCATCGCCGCGGTTCGTCGCCACGACAAGCCGGCTCCCACAGGAGTCACCGTTATCTTTGTAGGAGCCGGCTTGTCGTGGCGACGAACCGCGACGAAAGGGGGCGAAGCACCCCCAGCTTTCAGCGATGCAGCACGTACTGCCCGCTGAACGTCACCGCAGGCTCGTCACTACCCTCGTTGCTCACCACCGTCTCCAGCGTCAGTCGTGCCCGTCCACGACGTTGATACATCGTCAGAAACCGCTCCCAGGTCTTCTCGTCCGGCGCCGGGCAACGTGCCACGGCGGCCCCGGTGACTGGCAGCGGGTAGCTGATCTGCCCTTCCTGGATGACGATATGCCCGTCATCGATCCCCAGCTCGCGCAGACGCAGGTGCAGCCAGCCCCAGCCCACCAGCACCGCGCCGCAATACAGGCTGCCGCCGAACATGGTGCTCTTGTGGTTGACGTTGGGTGCCAACGGCAGCTTCAGGCGCAAGGTGTGTGCCTGCCAATCGATGACCTCCATGCCCATTTCGCGGGTCAGCGGGATGTCGCCGTGCAGTACGGACTGCAGGTACTGGCTGTCGTTGCTCATTGACGGTTGTCCTCCTGGTCGTCGTGCCCGCCAAAGCTCAGGCTGTGCTTGCGCAGCTTGTCGTGCAGGGTCTTGCGTGGGATGCCGAGGGCCTCGGCGAGGCTGCGCATGGAGCTGTGCGGCTGCATCAGCTCGGCGGCGATCAGCGAGCGCTCGAACTGCTCGACCTGCTCGCTGAGGTTACCGGCCGGCACCGGGACATGGATATCGTTGGCCGCCGCAGGCGCCTGGCCATCAAGGGCCAGCTCCAGGCCAAGGGCGAAGCGTTCGGCGGCATTCTGTAGCTCGCGTACATTGCCCGGCCAGTCGTGGCGCAGCAGCAGGGCACGCTGCGCCGGTTGCAGGTTGTGGGGCGGCAGGCCATGGCGTTCGCTGGCGGCGTCGGCGAAGTGCTGGAACAGCACCAGGATGTCGTCGCCGCGCTCACGCAGCGCGGGGATACGCAGCGGTGCGACGTTCAGGCGGTAGTACAGGTCTGCACGGAAACGCCCTTGGTCGGCGGCTTGGCGCAGGTCTTCCTTGGTGGCGGCGATGATACGGATATCCAGCGGGATCAGCTGGTTGCCGCCCAGGCGCTCGACCACCCGCTCCTGCAGCAGGCGCAGCAGCTTGACCTGAACATCCAGGCTCATGCTTTCGATTTCGTCGAGGAACAGCGTGCCGCCATTGGCGAATTCGAACTTGCCGATGCGGCGCTTCTGCGCACCGGTGAAAGCGCCCGGCTCATGGCCGAACAGTTCGCTCTCGACCACCGACTCGGCCAGGGCGCCGGCATTGATCGCCACGAACGGGCCGTCGCGTCGGCTCGACAGGTCGTGCAGGGCACGCGCCACCACCTCCTTGCCGGCGCCGGTCTCGCCAAGGATCAGCACGTCGGCGCGAGTGCCGGCCAGGGCGCCGATCTGCTCGCGCAGGCGCTGCATGCCGGGGGATTGCCCGACCAGGCGCGTGGCCAACTGCTGGCGATCGCTCAGGGCCAGGCGCAGGCTACGATTGTCCAGCACCAGGCGGCGCAGGGCCAGGGCGCGGCGCACGCTGTCGAGCAGGGCGTCGCTGGCGAAGGGTTTCTCCAGGAAGTCATATGCCCCGGCGCGCATGGCCTGCACTGCCAGTGGCACATCGCCGTGGCCGGTAATCAGCAGCACCGGCAGTTCGCTGTCACGGGCGTGCAGTTGCTCCAGCAGTTGCAGGCCATCGATGCCGGGCATGCGGATATCGCTGACCACCACGCCCGGCCAGTCCTCCTCCAGGCGTTCGGCCAAGCCCTGGGCGTCGGCCAAGGCCACCACCTTGAGCCCGGCCAGGTCCAGGGTCTGGCTCAGGGCTTGGCGCAGGTGCGGGTCATCATCGACCAGGATCACCTGGGCACGGCTGTCGATCGGTGTCTCGGTGCTCATGCCGAGGTATCCTCCGAAGATTGCAGGTTGGCGCCGGGCTTGGCCACGCGCAGTTTCAGGGTCAGCAGTGCGCCGCCTTCCGGGTGGTTGCCCAGCAGTAGCTCGCCGCCCAGCGCGTGCATCAGGCTTTCGCAGATGGCCAGCCCCAAGCCGAGGCCCTGGGTGCGGGTCTTGGTGGTGAAGAACGGCTCCTTGGCGTGCTCCAGCGCCTGGCGGCTGAAGCCTGGGCCATTGTCGCGGATGTACAGGTAGACGCAGCCGTCCTGGCGCTCGGCACTCAGCCACAGCCTGCGCGGGTTGGCTTTTTCGGTCAGGGCATCGAGGGCGTTGGCCAGCAGGTTGCCCAGCACTTGGCGCAGGCGGGTCTCGCCGGCCTGTACCCACAGCGTGGCCTCGGGCAGGTCGCGCACCAGTTCCACGGCCATGGCCCGGCGACGCTTGGCCAGCAGCGCCAGGGCATCATCCAGGGCCGGTTGCAGGGCAACGCTCTCCGGGGCGTGCTGGTCGCGGCGGGCGAAGGCGCGCAGGTGGGCGATGATCGAGGCCATGCGCCCGGTCAGTTCGCCAATCAGCTTGAGATTGCCGCGCACGTCCTCGGTGCGCTGATGGTCGAGGAGAATCTCGGCGTTCTCGGCATAGGAGCGAATCGCCGCCAGCGGCTGATTGAGTTCATGGCTGATGCTTGCCGACATGGTGCCCAGTACCGACAGTTTGCCGGCCTGGACCAGTTCATCCTGGGCGCGCACCAGCTCCTGCTGGGCGCTCTCGCGCTCCAGTACCGCGCTCTTGAGCCGGGTGTTGAGGCCTTCGAGGTCGGCGGTGCGCTCGATCACGCGCTTTTCCAGCTCTTGCCGGGCAAGGGCCTCGAAGTCGATGCGGTCGATGTAGTGGCGTCGGCGCTGCATGACCAGGCCAGCCAGGAGCATGGTCACCAGCAGCGCGCCACCGCCGATGGCCATGACCGTTTGCACCGAGCGGTCGACCAGCAGGCGCGGGGCGAGGATGTTCACTTGCCAGCCGGTTTCCTTGATGTCGCGGGTCTGGACCAGCCAGGCGTCGCGGTTGAGGCTCAACGGCTGCGGGGCCTGGGTCGGGTAGGGCTGGATGGCGACGATGGCCTGGCGCTCGGCCGCGGTCAATTCGCGGGTGGCGCGGAAACGCCAGTCCGGGCGAGAGGTGAGCACCACCACGCCGTTCTGGTCGGTCAGCAGCAGTTGTTCCGGCGTGCGGCCCCACAGGGTTTCGGTGTGGTCGAGGTCGACCTTGACCACCAGCACGCCGATTACCTTGTCGCGGTCGTGCACGGCGGCGGCGAAGAAGTAGCCGCGCTTGGCCGAAGTGGTGCCCTGGCCGAAGAACCGTCCCAGCCGCCCCTCCATCGCCTCGATGAAGTACGGGCGGAACGAGAAGTTGCGGCCGACGAAGCTGTCCTGCTTGTCCCAGTTGGACGCGGCCAGGGTGTTGCCGCTGACATCCATCAGGTACATCACCTCGGCACCGGTCTGCTGGGTGATGCCCTTGAGCAACCGGTTGGCGTTGGTTACCGCCTCGAGGCGCAGCGGGTCGGCCAGCACGCCGCGCAGCGCCGGCAGGTCGCCGAGGATCTGCGGCAGGGTTTCGTAGCGGTGCAGGGTGCCCAGCAGGTTGGCGACGTAGAGGTCTAGGGTCTGGCGGTTCTGTGAAGCCAGCTCATCCTGGTAGTAGCGCTCGGCCAGGTGGTGCAGCGGCCACAGCAGCGGGGCCAGGCACAGCGCCAGCAGGGCCAGGCTGCGCCAGCGGGGTCGGCGGGGAGGCGTGGGTCTTGGGATCATCGCGGTTTATTGCGCCAGAAAGTTCTGGCGCAATTATGCGCTACTTGAGGCAGTCGATGAGTGCATCGTGCCAGTGCGGCTGGACGACCTGCCATTCACGGGCAAGGCGCGAACAGTCCAGGCGCGAGTTGAGCGGTCGTCTGGCCGGTGTCGGGTACTCGCTGGAAGGGATCGGCAGCAGCTCGGCACAGGACAGTCCGCGCGCCTTGAGCTGTTCGCCGATGGCCTGGGCAAAGCCGAACCAGGAGGTCTCGCCCTGGGCGGTCAGGTGGTAGGTGCCCCAGGCACCGGCCTGACCGTTGCGCCAGCGCTCGATCAGCGCGCGGGTACTGGCGGCGAGGGTGCCCGCCCAGGTCGGGGCGCCGATCTGGTCGTTGACGACTTTCAGCTGTGGACGTTCCTGAAGCAGGCGCTGCATGGTCAGCAGGAAATTACGCCCATGCAGCGAATAGACCCAGCTGGTGCGCAGGATCAGGTGTTCTGCGCCTGCAGCGCGGATCGCCTGTTCTCCGGCCAGCTTGCTGCGACCGTAGATTCCCAGTGGATTGGGCGCGTCGTCCTCGTCGTATGGCGTGGCCTTGCTGCCGTCGAAGACATAGTCGGTGGAGTAGTGGATCAGTGGAACGCCGAGGCGTGCGGCTTCTTCGGCTAATATTCCCGGCGCCTCGGCATTGATGGCGAAGGACTGTTCCGGCTCGTTCTCGGCCTGATCCACCGCAGTGTGTGCCGCCGCATTGATGATCAGATCTGGAGCCTGTCGGCGCAGTGGTTCGCGCAGCTGTTCCGGTCGGGCCATGTCGAACTGGTCGCGGCCAACCAGGCACACCTCGCCCAATCCGGCCAGGGCGCCCTGCAACGCCTGGGCAACCTGGCCATTGTGGCCGCAGACAAGGATTTTCACGGGAACAGCTCCGCATCCTTGAACAATCTGCCGGCCTGGTCCTTGGCGGACAGGATCGGTGCTTCCTGCATGCCCCAGTCGATCGCCAGCTGCGGATCATCCCAGCGGATGCAGCGTTCGGCGCTCGGGGTGTAGTAATCGGTGGTCTTGTAGAGAAAGTCGGCCGACTCGCTCAGCACCAGGAAGCCATGGGCGAATCCTGGTGGTATCCAGAATTGCCGGTGGTCCACGGCGCTCAGCCGCGTCGCGACCCACTGTCCACAGGTAGGTGAACTCTGGCGCAGGTCCACGGCGACGTCGAGGACCTCGCCCTGCATGACCCGCACCAGTTTCCCCTGGGGATTGTCGATCTGGTAGTGCAGGCCGCGCAGTACGCCCTTTTGTGAGCGTGAGTGGTTGTCCTGCACGAAGTTCACATCAACGCCAGCCTTGTCGGCAAAGTCCCGTGCGTTGAAGCTTTCGAAGAAGAAACCACGGCTATCACCAAAAATCTTCGGTTCGATGATCAGAACATCCGGGATGGCCGTGGCGATGATATTCATGGGGTCTCTTCTATCAATTTACTGAGGTACTGTCCGTACCCCGTCTTCTTAAGTTCTTCGGCCTTCCTCTGTAATTCTTGACGGCTGATCCAGCCTTTCTGATAAGCGATCTCTTCCAGGCAAGCGATTTTCAGTCCCTGCAGGTGTTCGATGGTCCGCACATACTGGGACGCTTCCAGGAGACTGTCGTGGGTGCCGGTGTCGAGCCATGCAAGGCCGCGCCCCAAGCGCTCCACGCGCAGGTCGCCACGCTCCAGGTAGGCGTTGTTGATGTCGGTGATCTCCAGTTCGCCGCGTGGGGAGGGCTTGACCCCCTTGGCAATCTTCACCACATCGTTGTCATAGAAGTACAGGCCGGTAACCGCGTAGCTGGACCTTGGCTTGGCTGGCTTTTCTTCGATCGACAAGGCCCGGCCATTGCCGTCGAACTCGACCACGCCGAAGCGCTCGGGGTCCTTGACCCAGTAGCCGAACACCGTGGCGCCGGCCTGGTGCTTGACCGCGCGCTGGAGCTGTTCGCTGAAGCCTTGGCCATGGAAGATGTTGTCGCCCAGGATCAGGCATACCGAGTCGTTGCCGATGAACTCCTCGCCAATCAGGAAGGCCTGGGCCAGGCCGTCGGGCGACGGTTGCTCGGCATAGCTGAGGTTGATGCCGAACTGGCTGCCGTCACCGAACAGCTGGCGGTACTGCGGGAGGTCGGCGGGCGTGGAGATCAGGAGGATATCGCGGATACCCGCCAGCATCAGGACAGAGACCGGATAGTAGATCATCGGCTTGTCGTAGATGGGCAGCAGCTGCTTGGAGGTGGCCAGTGTGATCGGGTGCAGGCGAGTGCCGGAGCCGCCGGCGAGGATGATGCCCTTGGTCATGCGATCGAGTCCTTGTAATCGTTGTTACCCAGTCGTTCACGTTGATAGCTGCCATCCTGGACATGGCGGCACCATTCAAGGTTGTCCAGGTACCATTGGACAGTCTTGCGCAGGCCTGTCTCGAAGGTTTCCTCGGGAACCCAGCCCAGCTCGCGCTCGATCTTGCTGGCGTCGATGGCATAGCGCTGGTCGTGGCCCGGGCGATCCTTGACGAAGGTGATCAGGTCAGCGTAGTTGGCAATTCCTGCAGGGTGTTGCGGGGCCAGTTCCTCGAGCAGGGCACAGATGCCGCGCACCACATCGATGTTCTTCTGCTCATTGTGGCCACCGATATTGTAGGTTTCACCTACCTCCCCTTCGCTAACCACCTTGAACAGCGCGCGGGCGTGATCCTCGACGAACAGCCAGTCACGCACTTGCAGGCCATCGCCATAGACCGGCAGCGGTTTGCCTTCGAGGGCGTTGAGAATGACCAGTGGAATGAGCTTCTCGGGGAAGTGGAACGGCCCATAATTGTTGGAGCAGTTGGTCAGCAGCACCGGCAATCCATAGGTACGGTGCCAGGCGCGGACCAGGTGGTCGGAGGCCGCTTTGCTCGCCGAATAGGGCGAACTGGGGGCGTAGGGCGTGGTTTCGGTGAACAGGTCGTCGACCCCGTGAAGGTCACCGTAGACCTCGTCGGTGGAAATGTGATGGAAGCGGAAAGACTTGCGCTCCTCCTCGCCCAGTGTGTTCCAGTAACCCCGAGTGGCCTCCAGCAGACTGTAGGTACCGACGATGTTGGTCTGGATGAAGTCCGAAGGGCCGTCGATGGAGCGATCCACATGCGATTCCGCTGCCAGGTGCATGATGGCGTGTGGCTGGAACCGGGCGAGCACTGCACTGACGGAGGCCTGGTCGACGATATCGACCTGGGCGAACTCATAGCGCGAATTGCTGGCGATGCTCGACAGTGATTCCAGGTTGCCTGCATAGGTCAGCTTGTCGAGATTAAGGACTTCATGCTCGGTATTGCTGATGAGGTGGCGTACCAGGGCCGATCCGATGAAACCGGCTCCCCCGGTAATGAGAATACGCATGTCGGATTCCCTTTCCTTCCAATAATGACGGTGGCTAGCGGGCTCACAGCTTGTCGGCTGACAAGGCTATAGGCAAGTTGAATGCGCTGGGCTGCAAGGCCTGTGCGACGAAACGCCAATTGTACGCTGCCGGCTTGCCAATTTGCCTGCCTGATGGCGATATACGAAAAAAACGAGAGCTTCCGCCATGCCGCTTTCCATCCTGATCCAGCGTTCCAGTTTGCCCGTCCCCTCACTGAGCGAGGCGCAGGCCCATGCCTTGCTGCGGGCGCATTACGATCTGGCCGGTGGTTTGCAGCCTTTGGGTAGCCAGCAGGACCTGAACTTCCAGGTCAACGGCAGCGATGAGTGCTATGTGCTCAAGATCTGCCACGCCAACTACGCCCGGCAGGAGTTGGAAGCACAGCATGCCGCGCTGACTCATTTGCGTGACTGCGGCCTGCCGGTACCTGCGGTACGCCTGGCCAGCAACGGGCAGGACCTGTTGGCGCTGGATGTCGACGGCCAGACCTTGCGCGTGCGCCTGCTCGACTACATCGACGGGCGGCCGTTGACCCGCCTGAGCCACCTACCGGCGCGGGTGATGGTGGAACTCGGCGCGCTTTGCGCCCGCGTCGACAGGGGCCTGGCCAACTTCGACCATCCCGGCCTCGAGCGCACCTTGCAGTGGGATCCGCGCCATGCCCAGGCCCTGATCCAGCATCTGCTGCCGGTGTTGCGGGATGCACAGCGCCGGGCGCGGGTGGAGAGCGTGGCCAAGGCGGCAAGCGCACGATTGCAGCCGCTGGTCGAACAGTTGCCGATCCAGGCCGTGCATCTGGACATCACCGACGACAACGTGGTCTGGGCCCGGGATGCCGAGCGGCAGTGGCAGGTACAAGGTGTCATCGATTTTGGTGACCTGGTGCGTACCTGGCGTATCGCCGATCTGTCGGTGACCTGCGCGGCCTTGCTGCATCACGCCGAGGGCGACCCGCTGCGGATCCTGCCGGCGGTCAGCGCCTATCATGCCGTGAATCCCCTGCAGGATGCCGAGTTGCGCGCCCTCTGGCCGCTGGTGCTGAACCGTGCCGCCGTGCTGGTGCTCAGCAGCGAACAGCAACTGGCCATTGATCCGGACAACCAGTACACCCGCGACAACATCGCCCATGAATGGGAGATCTTCGATACCGCCTGCACCGTGCCCGTAGCTTTGATGGAGGCGGCAATTCTCCAGGCGGCCGGGCGAAAGCCGGCCAGCATCGACCTTGGTGATTGCGCCGTGTTGCTGCCGGCACTCAACGGCCAGTCGGTGATCCGGGTCGACCTGGGCGTGCTCAGCCCTCACTGCGAGGCAGGCAACTGGGAGCAGCCCGGCTTTGACCAGCGTCTGCTCGCTATCCAGCCAGGGCCGGCGTGTAGCCTGCATGGGCAGTACCGCCTGTCGCAAACCCACATCGACCGACCTGAAGAACCGGCCACCTGTGCCCTGGGCGTAGAGCTGTGCCTGTCGCCCGGCACCGCGTTGCAGGCGCCCGATGCTGGGGTATGGCAATGCATCGGCGATGGTCGTGGCTGCTTGCGCACCGCGCACTGGAACCTGTGGCTCGATGGTCTGGAAGAGGCGCCGACCGATGGCCAGGCGTTGCTCAAGGGGCAGGCTATCGGCGCGACCTGTGGTTTCCTCCGCGTGCAACTGTGCCTGGATACCGATACCCGTCCACCGTTCTTCGCCACGCCGTCGCGCGCTGCCGCCTGGCTGGCCTTGTGCCCGTCGCCACAAGCTTTGCTGGGCTTCGCCTGCGACGCCGAGCCGCTGGCCGACCCGCAGGCCCTGCTGGCCCGTCGCGATGCCAGCTTCGCGCGCTCGCAGAAGCACTACTACGCCCAGCCTCCGCACATCGAGCGCGGTTGGCGCAACTACCTGATCGACATGCAAGGCCGCTCGTACCTGGACATGCTCAACAACGTCGCGGTGCTCGGCCATGGCCATCCGCGCATGGCCGCTGAGTCGGCGCGCCAGTGGTCGCTGGTCAACACCAACTCGCGCTTTCACTACGCAGCCATCGCCGAATTCTCCGAACGCCTGCTGGAAGTGGCCCCGGAAGGCTTCGACCGGGTGTTCCTGGTCAACAGCGGCACCGAGGCCAATGACCTGGCGATCCGTCTGGCCTGGGCCTACAGCGGCGGGCGCGACCTGCTCAGCGTGCTGGAGGCCTACCACGGCTGGTCGGTGGCCACTGACGCGATCTCCACCTCCATCGCCGACAACCCCCAGGCCCTGGAGACCCGGCCGGACTGGGTGCATCCGGTGGAGGCGCCGAATACCTTCCGCGGGCGCTACCGGGGCGCCGACAGCGCCGCCGACTACCTGCGCGATGTCGATGCCAAGCTGGCCGACCTCGACGCCCGTGGTCGCCAGTTGGCCGGGATGATCTGCGAACCGGTGTACGGAAACGCCGGGGGCATCTCGCTGCCGCCGGGCTACCTGCGCGAGGCCTACGCCAAGGTGCGCCAGCGCGGCGGGGTGTGCATCGCCGACGAGGTGCAGGTCGGTTACGGGCGCCTGGGCGAGTACTTCTGGGGCTTCGAGGAGCAGGGTGTGGTGCCGGATATCATCACCATGGCCAAGGGCATGGGCAACGGCCAGCCGCTGGGCGCGGTGATCACCCGGCGCGAGATCGCCGAGGCGCTGGAGGCCGAGGGCTACTTCTTCTCCTCGGCCGGGGGCAGCCCGGTCAGTTGCCGCATCGGCATGGCGGTGCTGGACGTAATGCGTGACGAAGGATTGTGGGACAACGCCCGTGACGTGGGCCGTTACTTCAAGGCACGCCTGCAGGCATTGGTCGATAAATATCCGCTTGCCGGTGCCGCCCATGGTTCCGGGTTCTACCTGGGGCTGGAGCTGGTACGCGATCGCCAGACGCTGGAACCGGCGACCGAGGAGACCATGATTCTGTGCGATCGCCTGCGCGATCTGGGGATCTTCATGCAGCCGACCGGCGACTACCTGAACATCCTCAAGATCAAGCCGCCGATGTGCACCACGCGGGCCAGCGTGGACTACTTCGTCGACAGCGTGGAGCGGGTCCTCGGCGAAGGGCTCTGAATCACGGCATGCAGGCCTGGCAAGTCGATTGTTATCGGTTCGCCAGGCTTTTTTATGCCTAAATATTTTGTGATTAGCTATTTAAAGTCGATATTTATCGGTTGTAATATCGGCTGAACATTACGCTGCCTATACTGGCGAGCCTGCATCTTTTTCGATCACTGACCTGGCGCCACTGGCCCCGGGCCTTCGCAGAGGTTACCCATGAAGACCCTCAACTCGACCCCCCGCGCCGACGGTTTCCACATGCCCGCCGAGTGGGCCCCGCAGACCCAGGTATGGATGGTCTGGCCGGAGCGTCCGGACAACTGGCGCTTGGGCGGCAAGCCGGCGCAGGCCGCGCACGTGACCCTGGCCAAGGCCATTGCCCGCTTCGAGCCGGTCACCGTGGCGGTGTCCGCCGGCCAGTACGAGAACGCCCGTCGCCAGCTCGACCTGCCCAACATCCGCGTGGTCGAGATCAGCAATGACGACGCCTGGGTGCGTGACACCGGCCCGACCTTCGTCATCAACGACCACGGCGAGGTACGCGGCGTGGACTGGGGCTTCAACGCCTGGGGCGGCTTCGACGGCGGCTTGTACGCGCCCTGGAACCGCGACGAGGAGCTGGCCGCCAAGGTCATGGAGATGGAGCGCGTGCAGCGCTACCACACCGAAGGCTTCGTGCTCGAAGGCGGTTCGATCCACGTCGATGGCGAAGGCACCCTGATCACCACCGAAGAATGCCTGCTCAACCGCAACCGCAACCCGCACCTGGACCGCGAACAGATCGAGGAGATCCTGCGCGAGCACCTGGCGGTCGAGACCATCGTCTGGTTGCCGGACGGCTTGTACAACGACGAGACCGATGGCCACGTCGACAACTTCTGCTGTTACGTCAGCCCAGGCGAAGTGTTACTGGCCTGGACCGATGATTCCAATGACCCCAACTACGCGCGCTGCCACGCCGCCTACGAGGTGCTGAAAAACACCCGCGACGCCAAAGGGCGCGAGTTCGTGGTGCACAAGATGCCGATTCCGGGGCCGCTTTACGCCACCCAGGCCGAATGCGATGGCGTCGATCATGTGGTGGGCAGCCAAGAGCGTGACCCTTCGGTACGCCTGGCCGGGTCCTATGTGAACTTCCTGATCGTCAATGGTGGCATCATCGCGCCGAGCTTCGACGACCCTGCTGATGCGCAAGCCAGAGCTATCCTGGCCAAGGTCTTCCCGGATCACGAAGTGGTGATGATCCCGGGGCGTGAGCTGCTGTTAGGCGGTGGCAACATCCACTGCCTGACCCAGCAGCAACCGGCACCGGTAAAACGTTGATCGGCCAATGAGTGAAAAACCCGTCGAAAGGCGGGTTTTTAATGCTCGCGATAGTCGGTCGGGCGGCATGGCACAGCAATTGTATTGATTTTTCCTCGTACTTCAGACGAATGGGCCTACGCCATTCTGTAATGCATCTGAAGTAACTTAGCCGCTCACTCGGCCCAGGGAGTACGTGAGGAAATGAACGCAGCAAGTGAGTCGGCTTTGCCCTCAACGGCGGCCAGTCACCAATCGCTCAGAATCCTGGCTCAGTGGTTGAAACGTCATGGAGACGATCGGGTCAGGACGACCGACCCACGACGCCTGCTGGATGGGCGATACCCCCAAGGCCTGATCAGCGAGGAAGAGCTCGAAGCTCTGCTGGCTATCTGGCATTGACCGGGAAGGACCCCGCCGCAGAAAAAAACGCCACCGCAATTGCGGTGGCGTTTTCGTTTGGGCGGCCCGTCCTTGATGCTCGCTGCTGTCACAACTCAGAAGCTGTAGGTTCCGGTCACCACCAGGCTGCGCGGATCGCCCACCTGGATCTGCGCCGCGCTGGTGGCCGAACTGTAGTAGGTCTTGTCGGTGATGTTGCTCAACGCCGCGCGTACATCCCAGTCGTGGGTGCGATAGCCCGCCAGCGCGTCCCAACGGCCGTAGCCCGGCAGGATCACGGTGTTCTGGTTGTCGGCGTAGCGGTCGCCGACCAGGGTCAGGCCGGTTTCGGCGTACCAGCCCAGCTCCGGCTTCCAGGTCACGAACAGGCTGGCGTTACGCTTGGCCACGTCGTTGATGCGGTTGCCCTGCTGGCCGTTGTTGTCCTTGACGATGGTCGCGTCCTGCAGGCCGATGCCGCCGCGCACGTACCAGTTGCCCACCACGTTGCCGGTGGCGGTCAGCTCGATGCCGCGTGAACGCTGCAGGCCGCTGAGCTGGATCAGTTCCGGGTTGATCGGGTCGCGGGTACGGCGGTTGTACAGTTCCAGTTCGTAGATCGCCAGGGTGGTGCTCAGGCGCTCGTCGAACCATTCGCTCTTGACCCCGATTTCCTTCTGCCGGGTCTGTTCCGGGTCGGTCTGGTTGGCGTTGCCGGCCGCGCCGGGGGTGATGCCGATCAGGCCGCCACCGACCGGAGAGTAGGTCTTGCTCCAGGAGGCATAGAAGGAGTGGTCCTGCCAGGGGGTGTACACCACGCCGATACGCGGACTGAAACTGTTGTCCTTCTGCTTTTCCGAGATGTTGCGCAGTTTGTTGGTGGTGTCCACCTCGAACTGGTCGAAGCGCACGCCGGCCAGCAGCTGCCACTGGTCGTTGAGGCGGATCTGGTCTTGCAGGTAGATCCCTCGGCTCTCGACGTCGGTGTGGTTGTTGCTGGACACCCGCATCGTGCCGTTGTGCTGCTGGCTGGGCGTGGCCCCCTGCAGCGGTACCGAGGGAACGCCTACGCCTTGGCTCAGCAGCGAGTTGCGACGTTGTTCGCCCATTTCCAGGCCCACCAGCAGCGTGTGCTCCAGACCGAAGGTTTCTACATGACCTTCGAGTTCGACGGTGTTGTAGAGATTGCGGGTGCTCAGGTCCTGCTGCCAGCGCTGGCGGTCCACCAGACCGGCAACGGGGCGGTAGGCGGTCAGGTAGGTGTTGTCGAAGTCGCTCTCCAGGGTGAACAGGCTGAAGGTGTGGCGCAGTTGCCACTGATCGTTCAGCTCGTAGTTCAGACGCGAGCGCAGCGACTCGGCGCGGTCGTTGATGTAGTCGCGCTGGGTGTCGCCGTAGGTGGTCTTGCGGCTGACATCGGCCGGGCGCCCGGTGAGCGGGTTGCCGGGGATGCCACGGTCAGGGGTACGGTCGTAGCGGCTGTACTCGTACTGCACCAGCCAGTTCAGCTCGGGGGTGATCTGCCAGCTCATCGACGGCGCGAACAGCTGGCGGTGGTTGCCGTCGATGCCTTCGCGGAAGCTGTTCTTGTCCTCGTTGCCCAGGTTCAGGCGCAGGCTGAGGGTGTCGCTGGGGTCGGCGCTGAGGTCGGCGTACAGGCTGCGCAGGTCCTGGCTGCCACCTTGTGCCTCGATGGTCGAGCGGCGGCCGTGCTCCGGCGCCTTGCTCACCCGGTTGACGATGCCGCCCTGGCTGCCACGGCCATAAAGCACTGCCGCCGGCCCCTTGAGCACCTCGACCCGCTCGATGTTGTGCAGATCGCGGGTGTACTGGCTGTCGTCGCGGACACCGTCCAGGTAGAAGTCGTTGCTGGCGTCGAAGCCGCGGATACGCAGGCTGTCGAAGCGGGTGTCGGCGCCGCTGCTGACGTTGGGGATGCCTTCCAGCGCCTTGCCCAGGTTGCTGCTGCCGTAGTCCAGCACGTTGCGGGTCTTCACCGAATCGATGGCCTGTGGCACGTAGCGCGCGGGGGTCGAGGTGCGGGTCGCGGTGGTCACGTCCTTGACTCGCGGGTTGTCCTCTTCGCGGGTGCTGTCGGCGGTCACCGAGGTTTCCGGCAGGGTCGTGGTGGCAGCACTGGCCAGGCCGGCGCTGAACAGCAGCGACAGGCCCAGGGTCAAGGGTGAAAGGCGGCAGGGGGCAGGCATCGAAGGCGTCCAAGGGAAGGAGTGAGAAATTGGGCGCGAATGGTAATGCTTGCTATTTACTGTTGCATCGACATTTGTAAAGGGTTGTCTTTACAAATGTTTCAAGATGTTGCTATTCATTTGAATTGATTTGAAATTATCTTGGCATTCTTAGGGGTGCATTTCCGGAATGGCTTGTGGGAGCGGCGGTGCGTGCAATGCTGCTCTGCGCGTGACAGCGCAGCTGGAAGGGCAGGGCACTTTCCAACAGGCTTTCGGAAGGCCTGCGGGAACATGGCCGTATGACGGTTTTATGGATTTCGAGCGTTTTCCACAAAAGAGACAAATTTGCGCTGACCCACGGCAGATATGCATGGAAATGCACCAGCGCTGACCTTGTTTTTGGTTATATCAACCTGCATTTCACGTTTTTTTGACATGTATAAGCAGGCAGGGCTAGGATTCGGGCTCTACGCCTGCTGGCCATTCTCTGGCCATGCGGCTGCAAGGCCCGTTGCAGACCATTGGCGGGCCTTCGGCTTGGATCCGCATAGCGTCGAACCTACGAAGGGGCGTTGGTTCCTGGCGTTCTGATGCAGAGCGTTTTTGAATACGAAATAAGGAAAATAACATGTTGAAAACCAGGATCAGCCTGGTCGCCCTGGCGATGATCGCCGCGACCCAGGCACAGGCCAATGACCAGGCCGAGAGCAAGGGCTTCATCGAGGACAGCCACGCCAACGTCCTTCTGCGCAACGCCTTCATCAACCGTGACAAGAAGCATCACACCAACGACCAGTCCCAGTGGGGCCAGGGCGTCATCGCCAACTTCTCCTCCGGTTTCACCCAGGGTACCGTCGGTGTAGGTGTCGACGCGTTCGGCCTGTACGCCTTGCGCCTCGATGGCGGCAAGGGCCGCAACGGCGGCGGCGGTATCGACTTCTTCAAGCGTGAGAACACCGTCAACGAGCGCAAGCGTAGCGATGCAGCGGACGACCTGGCGCGTGCCGGTGCCGCGATCAAGTTCCGTGTCTCCAACACCGTGCTCAAGTACGGCGACCAGATGCCGGCCCTGCCTGTGCTGCAGTACGACGATTCGCGCCTGCTGCCAGAGAGCTTCAGCGGTACCCTGATCACGTCCAAGGAGATCAAGGGCCTGGAGCTGAATGCCGGTCGCTTCACCAGCGAAGTGCAGAAGAGCGCCCAAGGCCATGACAGCGGTCGCTTGAAGTCGATCAACGTCCTGGGCGGCAGCTACAAGTTCACCGACAACTTCACCGCGTCGCTGTACACCGCCGACAACGAAGACGTGATGAAGAAGCACTACCTGGGCATGAACTACGTCTTCCCGATTGCGGCTGACCAGTCCCTGACCCTGGACTTCAACGGCTACAAGTCGGACATCGACAAGAAATACGTCGAAGGCCGTCTGACCGGCGACTCCAACACCATCTGGAGCCTGGCAGCCACCTACGCCTACGGACCGCACTCGTTCACCCTGGCCTACCAGCGCAGCACGGGCGATACCGGCTACAACTACGGCGGCTACCAGAAAGGCGGCGGCATCGGCGACGGTGGTTCGACCATCTACCTGGCCAACTCCTACTGGTCCGACTTCAACGCCGAGGACGAGCGTTCCTGGCAGCTGGGCTACGGCCTGGACTTTGGCGCATTCGGCGTACCGGGCCTGACCTACAAAATTGCCTACGTCGTGGGTGACAACATCAATACCCGTACCCTGGACAAGCCAGAAGGCTATGGTGAAGGCAAAGAACGTGAACTGTTCAGCCAGATCCGCTACGTCGTCCAGGAAGGCCCGGCCAAGGACCTGTCGGTCAAGCTGCGTGGTTCGTTCCTGCGCACCAACACGGCTGTTCGCCAGAGCGAATACAACGACGACGGCAACGAAGTCCGCGTATTCGTCGAGTACCCGATCAGCATCTTCTGATCCTGATCCCGCGTCACCCGCAGCCCCGGCCTATGCCGGGGCTGTTTCTTTCCGCAGCACGCTGGCCGTCACCGGCGCCACCTCGATGTCCCCCGTCTCCGGCGCGAAGCTGTCACTGCGCGCCATCCGCCACATCCGTGCATAGAACTCGCTGTCGATCGCACCGCTGAGCAGCTCGCCTGGCTTGAGGAAGGTGTGCAGTTGCGAGAACAGGCCAATCTCGCTGGCGCTGATACGCCGCGCCAGGTGCTTGGGCTTGAGTTCAGAAGGATGGTCCAGGCCGGCGGCGGCAAGCATCTCGGCCAGGGCGTTCAGGGTATTGCGGTGAAAGCTGGCGACCCGCTCGGCCTTCTCCGGCACCACCAGCGCGCGCTGGCGCAGCGGGTCCTGGGTCGCCACCCCGGTCGGGCACTTGTTGGTGTGGCAGCTTTGCGACTGGATGCAGCCGATGGCGAACATGAAGCCCCGGGCGGAGTTGACCCAGTCCGCGCCGATGGCCAGCACGCTGGCGATGTCAAAGGCGCTGACCAGCTTGCCCGCCGCGCCGATGCGGATGCGCTCGCGCAGGTTCAGCCCCACCAGGGTGTTGTGCACGAACATCAGGCCCTCGCGCAGCGGCACGCCCATGTTGTCGGAGAACTCCCGGGGCGCCGCGCCAGTGCCGCCTTCCTTGCCGTCGACGACGATGAAGTCCGGGGTGATGCCGGTGGCCAGCATGGCCTTGGCGATGCCCATGAACTCCCACGGGTGGCCCAGGCAGAACTTGAAGCCCACCGGCTTGCCGCCGGACAGCTCGCGCAGCCGGGCGACGAACTGCAGCAGCTCCCGCGGTGTGGCGAAGGCACTGTGGGCGGCCGGCGAGATGCAGTCCTCGCCCTCGCGCACGCCACGGGTGGCGGCGATCTCGGCGCTGACCTTGTGCCCCGGCAGGATCCCGCCATGGCCCGGCTTAGCGCCCTGGCTGAGCTTGATCTCGATCATCTTCACCTGGGCGGCGCGGGCCTGCTCGGCGAAGCGCTCGGGGTCGAACTGGCCGTCTTCGCTGCGGCAGCCGAAGTAGCCGCTGCCGATTTCCCAGATCAGGTCGCCGCCGTGCTCGCGGTGGTAGGGGCTGATGCTGCCCTCGCCGGTGTCATGGGCGAAACGGCCCAGGCGCGCGCCCTTGTTCAGCGCGGCGATGGCGTTGGCACTGAGGGCGCCGAAGCTCATGGCCGAGATATTGAAGATCGACGCCGAGTACGGTTGACGGCACTGCGGGCCGCCGATGCGAATGCGGAACGACGCAGGGTCGGGCATCGGCACCGGCAGCATCGAGTGGCTGATGAACTCGAAGCCCGGTTTGTAGGCATCGTTGAGCGTGCCGAAGGCTTTCTCGGCACTCTCGTTCTTGGCCCTGGCGTAGACCAGCGAACGCTGGGCGCGGGAGAACGGCAGCTTGTCGTCGTCGCCCTCGATCAGGTACTGGCGGATCTCCGGGCGAATGGTCTCGATCAGGTAGCGGATATTGCCCAGGATCGGATAGTTGCGGCGCACGGCGTGGTGGCGTTGGCGCAGGTCGTTGAGGCCGACCAGGCTGAGCAGGGCGCTGATGACGATGAAGGGCCAGAGCCAGGTGTGGGCAAGCAGGAAAGGGGCACTGGCAATCGTGAAGACCAGACACAGGAACAGGCAAGCATAGCGGCTGGGGAGCGAGTCTTTCATGGGTCCATCGCAGGCGGGATGACCTGGCCTAGGATAGGCAAAGGCTGCGCAGGGAAAACCTGGGGTTTCGGTAAAAGACTGTTACTCGACGCGGAATTGCCTGGGGCGGTAGCTACGGCCAGTTTCGATGGGAGCCAAGGTCGCGGTATCCGATCAGGTGAACTGGATGAAGAAGAAGCCGGCTTCATCGCCTTGCTTGCCGCGCCGAGCCTGCCTGTCGATATACAGGTAGCCGATACCGTCCGAGAACAATCCCACATGCTGCGGGCTGGCGCTGGCCACATCACTGTCGAGCAGTTGCATCAGGAACAGGAAGCGCTGGGGTTCGTAGATCGGATCCTGCAGCCAGCAAGGCCGCCCGACGGGCTTGCTCAGGTCGATACCGCTGTCCTCGTCCTCCAGTTCCTGCTCTTCCTCTTCATCGTTGAACGGTTCGAACTGGATGTAGGCACGTTCCAGCAGGAGGGCTGCGGTGGGCGGCGCGATCGACTGGTCGGCCAGCTCATGCAGAATGACCCGGGCAAAACCTTTGGCGCGTTTTTCGTCGAGCTCACTCTGCTGGTTGACGGTGTAATGGCGCTGGGTGGAACGACTGAAGGCGCCGTCATGCTGACGCGCAGTGATGAACACCGTGATTGCCATGCCGGGTGGAATGAAGGTGACGGGCAGGAAGCGTTCGCTCAATGTCAGCAGTGGGGTCATCGGCTCACCGGTATCCGGGCTTCTTGGCCACAGCGAGGCATCCTTGAGGCGGGCACCGCCGCCGATCTGGCCCAGACCGTGATCTTGGTCGGAAAGCACGATTTTTTGCGAGCTCATGGTCGATAGCATCCTTTGCTTTTGGCGAGTCTGATTGTGCAGTTCCGCAATGGTCGTGGCTGTTGCTGTGATCTGCCTGCCAATGGCCTACGCCTTGAGCAACTCGGGATAGTCGCTGAACCAATAGCGCAGGGCGTCCTGGTTGAGGCCATGCTCACCGCGCCAGAAGTCCATCGGGTAACTCCAGTCCGACGAGCGTGCGCTGCGTGGTGCCAGGCCGAGGTTGGTATAGCGGTACAGCAGGCCAGGGTGCTCCGGGGTCTGCAGTATCCCGCAGTGTCCAAGCAGGTCGAGGAAACCCCGGCCTTCTTCTTCGCTCATCTTGATGCCGGGTAGTTTACGCAGTAGCTTGAGCAGGTCCTTGGGTTTGGTCACGGCAGGCACGTTACGGATCAGGTCCAGAATCGACACCATTAGGTCCAGGTTACCCGGCCGTTCTTTCGGCCCGGCGCTATGTTCCTGCAACTGGAACGCGATGTGGGAGGGGCTGCCGAAAAGCGCTGCGCCGATCAGAAAACGCACCCTGTTGAGGGCAATGAAGTTGACTTCGCGCTCCTTGAAGAAACTGCAGACCTGACAGTTCGGTTGGTCCTGCGCCGTGAAAGCGTGTTGCGGCAGGTGTGTCGCGCAAGCATAGGCCGACAGAGCCGCGCGCAGGTAGGCCTGGTTGCGCTCGACACCGGTGAGAAAGTTGGCGACCACCTCTTTCTTCACCACGGTCTCTCGCTCCTTGAACAGCCAGGTAAGCACCTGGTCATGGCTCATCCTGCGGGTCTCGGTCGCCAGGCCTGTGGCTACCAGCGCCGAGCTTGGTGGCTCGCTGGGATGCTGGGCCTTGAGGATCTTGCAAAGTTGTTCCGGAGTTGCAGTCATGTTCATTTCCCGCAGGAGCTTTTGTTGGCCTTGGGGGGCAGGGCGCCACGGCTGTCGAGCACGGGCAGTTGCGTGACTTTGCTGACACCGCGTGCCTTCAGGAAGTCGTTGGCGAGCGCTATCCGCTCGAGGCCAGGGTCTTTTTTCGCCTTGGCGTCGGAGATGCCATAGATCTTGTTGCCTCGCACGTTCGGGTTCTTCCTGCCGAGCACTTCTCGCTCGCGGATCCCCGAATCCTCAATGCCGCGTATCGTGTCGTAGTCGGTACCAATCGGTGTCACGCGGTTGATGCGGTCACCTTCCTTGAGGCGTGGGCCGTCTGCGCCCTTGGTCTCCATATGTCGGCGTACCACGCCTTCGAGCGTATCGTTGTCCGAGGCTCGCCCGTTGTAATACGGGTTGCCTTTCTCGTCGGAAAGGAAATAGCTCCAGTCCAACCCGTGCGGATCTATCCCGCCGACAGGGTTCGGCGCATAGCGGTATAGGTTGATGCCGCCTTCCAGGCCAATAGGGTCGGGCTGAGTGAAGCGGCCGCTCTGTGGGTCATAGTAGCGGAACAGGTTGTAGTGCAGGCCTGTCTCACGGTCCAGGTACTGACCTTGAAAGCGCAGGTTCTGCTGTTCGATGAAGTCGTCAGCCCGCCACTCGCGTAAGGTCATGCCCCAGGCGGAGCATTCGCCCTCCCAGGCCAACGTACCGTCACTGTCGGTCAGTTGCTCGGGCAGACCGTTGAGGGCGTTGTGGTAATGGAACGTGCGTTGATGCGCGCCTTGACCGTCGACACGTGCCAGGACTCTATAGCCCGGCTCATAGACATATAGGGTGAGGTGGCCGTTGCAGCGTTCTTGCAGCAGCTTGAGACCGTCCCAGCCAAAGTCGGTGCTGCCCAGCAGATTGCCCTGATCGTCGTGGTCGGTCTTGCCGATGCGGCGTCCGAGAGGGTCGTAGTGCAGCTTGACGATGCGCTCGCGTCCGCCGCGTATAGAGCGCACTTGAACAAGGCGATGATGCTGGTCGTAGCTCATATGCTGTTCGCCATACAGCGTGCTACGTTTTTCCGAAAGGCGCCCGAAACCGTCATAGCGGTAGTGGCGATCTTCCAGTTGGAGCAACTGGTCATGGCGGGCGACTTGCCCAGCACCGGGCACACGGTTTGCCGCAGCGTCATAGAGGTATTGTTCGTTTTGGCCTGGCAACGGTCCCTGGTTGGCGAGCAGGCGATCCGTTGCGTCGTAATGCATCAGCAGCTGATGCTGATGATCGGGTTGCTGGCGCAGGTAGCGCACCAGATTGTCGCGATCATCGAAGTCGAAGCGCTGCTGCCAGGGCGCGGGCAGGTGTTCGTTGTGGTCGGTGTCCCAGCGCAGACGGGCGCTCGGTCGGCCACTGAGGTCGTATTGGTTACGGGTCAGCAGCCGTCCCTGGGTTCGCGAGACCTCACGGTGCAGGCGATCGCGCTCGAAATCGCTGATCACCTGCCCGTCGATGTTGATCTGATGGAGGTGTCCCGAGCCATACACCAGGCGGTTCAGTTGGCGGCCATCGGGCAGCCGCGTCTGCAAGCGATTGTCCAGTGCGTCGTAGGTGTGCTCCAGCCTTCCGGCACTGTTGCTTTCGGCAGTGCGGCGTCCGCAGGCATCATGCTCGAACGCGACGCGTTGCACATTCCCCTGACGATCCTCGCTGATCACCTCCATCAACCGGTCCATCGGATCGAGACTGTAGGTAGTGCTGTCGTCCTCGGTAAGCAACGCAACCAGCCTGCCGGCGGCGTCACGTCGAAGGCGGTGATGGATCGGCGCCTCTCCGGCGCCCGGCGCCGGAATGAAGTCCATGGCGATGATCTGGCCGAGTCCATCGTACTGATAGGCCTTGCGACTGCCATCCAGATTTTCATGCACGGCTAGGCGGTTCGCCTCATCCCAAGTGAAACGATAGGACTCACCGTTGCTGTTGGTCAGTGCCACCAGCCGTGTGCAACGGTCATAGGTAAACAGTGTCGGACGGCCAAGGTTGTCCTGCTGCTCGATGATCTGGCCATTCAGGTCATAGCGAAAATGCTCGGTGTTGCCGAGCGGATCGATGAAGCATTCGAGCAGGCCCGAGGCGGTGTACCGGTACTGGACAATGCGCCCATCCGCCAGCTCCTGGCGTATCCGATGTCCCAAGGCATCGTGTTGGAAGTGGCTGGTCTGGCCGAGGGCGTTGGTCAGACTCTGCAAATGGCCGCGCCGGTCGTAGCGCAACCGTGTGGCGTAGCCTGAGCAGTCCACCTGCTCGATCAGCAGACCTTGTTCGTTCCAGCGCTGACGTTGGCGCTTGCCCGTGGCGTCGATGGTTTCCAGCGGTAGGCCATGTTCGTCATGGCGGTAGCGCGTCACCTCGCCCAAGGGGTCGGTTTCGCGAATACAGTTGCCGTGCTGGTCGTAGCGATAGGTCCAGGTTGCCCCGGCGGCATTGGTTTCACTGCGAGGCAACGCCCAATGCTCGAGCCACTGGGTCGATTCACTGCGTCCCAACGGATCGATGGTTTCGCACAGGTTGCCGGATTCGTCGTAGCTGAAGCGCCACTCACCGCCTTCAGGATCGGTGGCGGCAAGCAGCTGACGTTCATCGTTCCAGTGGAAGCGCCAGGTCTGGCCCAGCGCGTTGCTCGACTCGATGATCTGGAACTGCGCGTTCCAGCGCCGCACACTGGTGCGTAGCAGCGGGTCGGTGATGCAGGTGATGCCAGCCTCGATATCGTATTCGAAGTGATACTCGTCGCCGGCGTTGGTCCAGTGCCGGATCACCCGCCAGTCGTCCAGTTTCTGCCACTGGTAATGGCAAAGCAGGCCATTGGCTGTTTGATGCCCGACCATGCGCCGACCTTCGTCATACATGAATCGACGCTGCAATTGCCCCAGTGCATCGTGGACCTCGGCCAGATCGCCAGCGGCGTCGTAGCGATAGCTGGCGAGCGTTTCAGCATCGTCATCGACGAACACCCGTTCGATATGGCTGACTCGACGTGGCCAAGCGCCGCTGTAGTGCAGCTTGATCCGCACGCGGTCAAAGGTGTCGCGCAGCCACATCAGGCGCCCGAGATCGTCATAGTCCAGGTGGATGCGGTTGTCGTTGCGATCTCCCAGTTTCGCCAGACGGAGGTGGTTGGCGTCCTGTGGACTGGGTTCGAACAAACGATAGAGGCCGCTGCTGATGTCTTCGATCAGCAGCTCGCCATCAAGGGCGCGTCGCACGCTGATGCCTTCGCCAGCGCTGAAGACGGCGTCGCCGAGGGCGATCATTCCCATGTCGATGACACGAGCTTGCTCGTCTGTATACAGCAGACGGTCGTGCTCGACCCTTACAGACACTTCATAGGGGACGCTCCAACCGGCACCGAACAGACCCTCGCGGCGTTCATCGCGACTGTTGTAGTAGCGTTGCCAGTCCAGTGGGATCATGGCCTGGAGGGTGAAGTCGAGGTCGTGTTCGTCGCTCAGGATCTTCGCGCCAGTAGGCGCGTGGACAGGGTTTGGCGAGCCGACGATGGCCGAAGTCAGGGCGGCGGTCACCTGGCTGCTGGCAAAACTGACCACGCCTCCGACGAGCATGCACCCAAACTTGCTATAAAACTTCCCCCCCCGCCCCCGCAACATCATCAACGCCGTGATCGCCAGGCCGATCCCCGGCGTCTTGCCGCTGCGGATCTCGCGCACCACGATCGGCCCGCCGCCGATGCGCACGTTGTCCGAAACCAGCCCGCCATCGACGATCACCGCCTCGCAGGTGCTGCGATCGCCGCTGCGGCAGGCCGGGTGGCCGTTGATCAATACCTTGCTCGAACCTTCGGCAAGGTACTGCGGCGGCATCGGCGGGTGCTTGGTGCACAGCACCTTGTCGTCGGGGGCTTCCTGGGTGTTGGGCGCGGGGCTGGCGACGGTCGGCCGCCACATCTGCGAGAAAAAGCCCTTGGCCATGTCGAGGAAGGTCTCTTCCTGTTCCTCGGCCTGCGCGCCACCGCCCTCGCCACTGGCCGGTGCCGAGGGCGCGGTGACAACGCCGGCCGCGCGCGCGGCGCGCTTGCCGTTGGTCTTGGTGTTGGGCGAGCCGCTGGCGATGGTGGCTTGCACGGTCGGCGGGAACAGGGCGTTGCCGATGCCCTCGCATAATCGACTGAGCCCGGTGTCCGCGCCGGTCTTGGTCATGACCACGCCGACCACCAAGCCCACCACCGCGCCCAGCACGAAGCAGCCCAGGCCGCCGGTGACCACTGTCAGGCCCAGTGCCGCGGCCACCGCAGCGGTTGCCAGAGCGCCGATGGCGACGTTGGCGGCGACTTCCAGCACGCCGCCGATGATGTCGGCCATCACCGAGGTGTGCAGCAGCGCATCGCCTTCGCGGGCGGCCCAGAGTGCGTCGGACATGGTGCGGGGTCAGCCCAGGTTGTCGAAGTCGAGGGACTGCTTGAGCGCCGCCCAGTGTGTCGCCTCGGCTTCGCCCAGGGGGGTGGGTTTGACGTAGCTCAGGGCGAACATCTTGCGCGTGCCCGGCAGCACCAGCGCCAGCTGGTACTGGTAGACCTTTTCCTGGCCCTTGCTGAACTGGCTGCTCAGCTCGATCGCCTCGATCGGCTGCGCCGCGCCCACCTGGGTGGCGCGGGCCGGCTGGAACTGCAGGTCCTTGACCTGCTGCTGCAGGCGCTGCAACTGGCCGTCGAAGTTGCTCTGCAGGGTCTCGCCCTCTTCGAGCAGGCTGCGGCTGACGATCAGCGAGGTGCCCAGGGCTTCGAAGCGCAGGATGTTGATGCTGGTGTCGCGCACCTGCGCATCGGGCAGGGCGAAGCGGAATTCGTTGACGCGGTAGCTCATGGTTTGGTCTCGTTACTTGCCGGCGCCGGGGAAGAGGGCCTTCACCGCGCCGTCGATGGCCGTTTTCACGCCCTGGTTGTTCGGGGCGGTCTGCGCGCCGCTGCCCACGTTCAGGTCAAGGGTGCCGCCGGTGTTGATCTCGGCGTCGGCGTTGGCGTGGAAGCTGAACTGCTCGCAGCTGATGTTGATCTGCCCGCTGGCGTTGAGCTCGATCACGCTCTTGCCGCAGACCAGGCGCAGGTTCTCGCCGACTTCGATCAGGTAGCTGGTGCTGACACTGTCGGTCTTGCTCGCGCCGACCAGCAGCATGTCGTCGCGGCGCACGGCGCGGATGCGGTCCTGGCCGATGGTGATGGTCTCGAGCATGCCGACGGTCTGGGTGCGGTTGATGCCCACCGACAGCGTCTCGCTCTGCTCGACCACGGTGTCCATGTTGCGTTCGGCATGCATGTACAGTTGCTCGGCGCCCTTCTTGTCCTCCATGCGGATTTCGTTGAAGTTGGCCGGGCTGCCGCCCTTGCTCGAACGGCTCTTCATGCCGCTCTGGGTGGCGCCGCCGGGCAGGTCGTAGGGCACGGTCTGTTCGGCGTTGTACACCCGCCCGGTGATGATCGGCCGATCGGGGTCGCCTTCGAGGAAGCTGACGATGACTTCCTGGCCGATGCGCGGGACCTGGATCGAGCCCCAGTTCTTGCCGGCCGTGGCCTGGGATACGCGGATCCAGCACGAGCTGTTCTCGTTGGACTGGTCGTGGCGGTCCCAGTGGAAGTGCACCTTCACCCGGCCGTACTGGTCGGTCCAGATCTCCTCGCCAGCCGGGCCGACCACCACGGCGGTCTGCGGCCCCTTGACGATCGGGCGCAGCGAACTGCTCACCGGGCGATAGCTCTGCTGCGCGTCGATGCAGCTCAGGTTGCTCTCGAACTGCGCCGCGCCGCTGCCGCCACCGCTTTCCAGGCGTTCCTGGTGCACGTAGTAGCGGGCGGCGACGATCAGGTACTCGCGGTTCTGGTCCTGGCGGCTGAAGTTGCTCAGGCTGAACAGATGGCCGCTGCCCAGGCCCCGGGCGTTGCCGCGCAGCTCGACGCGCTCGTGCAGGCTTTGCAGCGACTCCAGGCGGGTGCGGGCATAGTGCTCGCCGTCCTGGGTCTGCTCGTAGGCGCCGGGGTAGTCGTACAGCGGGTAGTCGCCGGCCTGGTGCGGCCGGGGCATGGCCGAGCGCACGTCGATGCGCGCGCTGGGGCGCTGGAAGTCGTAGTCGTTTAGCTCCAGGGAGCCGGGCTGGACTTCCTGAGCCAGGTGCCAGTCGTTGATGTGGTCGCGCTCGCGGTGCTGGCCGTCCGGCGGGTAGTAGGGCACGGTCTCGTAGCCGGGGGCTTTCTGGTGCGCGCCATAGGCGTCGGCGAGCACCAGCACGTGGCGTTCCTGCTCGTGGCGGAAGAAGTAGTAGATGCCTTCCTCCTCCATCAGCCGGCTGACGAAGTCGAAGCTGGTCTCGCGGTACTGCACGCAGTACTCGCGCTCGCGGTAGTTGCGGCTGAGCAGGTCCTCGAAATCCGAGAAACCCAGGTCGCGGAACACTTGCTTGATGATCTGCGGCGCGCTCAGGTGCTGGAAGATCCGGCAGTCGCTGGTGCGCGTCAGCAACCACAGCCAAGGGCGCAGGGTGACGCGGTAGCTGGCGAACTGGCCCTGATCCACCGACTGGCTGCAGCGGGCGACGATGCCGTGGAAGTGCCGCGATGTGCCGACGCTCTGCTGCACGCTCAGGCTCATGGGCTTGCCCAGCAGCTGGTTGAGGTCGATGGCCGGATCGTCGCTGGTCAGCTGCAGCTCGTAGTCGAACAGGCGGCCAAGCTCCTCGCTGCCGCCCATCTCGGCAAGGATCAGCTTGTCCGGCCCCAGGGGGCTGTTGATTTGCGCCAGGCGCGTGAACTGCTTGAACAGCATGGTCGGTCCTGTCAGTCGGCGGCGCCGAAGTCATAGTGCAAGTCGCTGTCGCGACGGCTGATGCTGACGCTGGCCAGCGGCTTGCCCTCGAGCAGGCGGGTGAGGAACTCGCGGCTCATATCCGGCAGCAGGCCGTTGGTGAGGATGGCGTCGATCATGCGGCCACCGCTTTCGGTTTCGGTGCAGCGCGAGACGATCAGCTCGACCACCTCGTCGTCGTAGGCGAAGCCGACCTTGTGGGTGCCTTCCACACGCTTGCGAATGCGCTCCAGCTGCAGGCGGGTGATGGCCTTGAGCATGGTGTCGCTGAGCGGGTAGTAGGGGATGGTCACCAGGCGGCCAAGCAGCGCTGGTGGGAAGATCTCCAGCAGCGGCTTGCGCAGCGAAGTGGCCACGGCCTCGGGGTCGGGCAGGGCCTGCGGGTCCTTGCAGGTGTTGGCGATCAGCTCGGTACCGGCGTTGGTGGTGAGCAGGATCAGGGTATTGCGGAAGTCGATCTGGCGGCCTTCGCCGTCTTCCATCACGCCCTTGTCGAACACCTGGAAGAAGATTTCATGCACATCGGGGTGGGCTTTTTCCACCTCGTCCAGCAGCACCACGCTGTACGGGCGACGGCGCACGGCCTCGGTCAGCACGCCGCCTTCGCCGTAGCCGACGTAGCCGGGTGGCGCGCCCTTGAGGGTCGAGACGGTATGGGCTTCCTGGAATTCGCTCATGTTGATGGTGATCAGGTTCTGTTCACCGCCATACATGGCCTCGGCCAGGGCCAGGGCGGTCTCGGTCTTGCCCACGCCGGAGGTGCCGGCGAGCATGAACACGCCGATCGGCTTGTTCGGGTTGTCGAGGCCTGCGCGGGAGGTCTGGATGCGCTTGGCGATCATCTTCAGCGCGTGATCCTGGCCGATGATGCGCTTGGCCAAATGCGAGTCGAGGTTGAGCACGGTCTCGATCTCGTTGCGCGCCATGCGCCCCACCGGGATACCGGTCCAGTCGGCGACCACCGAGGCCACCGCCTGGTAATCCACGGTTGGCAGGATCAGCGGGCTCTCGCCTTGCAGCTGGCTCAGGCGCTGCTGCAGGTCGATGAGTTTTTCGCGCAGCTCATGGCTGCCCTGCACGTCCACTTCCTGATCGACCACACCGACCTGTTCACGCAGTTGCGCGCGGGTGGCCAGCAGCTCGTCGACCAGGGCTTTCTCCTCGGCCCAACGGCTTTCCAGGGCGGCCAGGCGCTCGCGCTCTTCGGCCAGCAGGCTGTCGGCCTGGGGCTGACGTTGCCCGGTGTTCACACCGATGGCGGCCTCGCGGGCGATGATCTGCAGTTCGACTTCCAGCGCCTCGATGCGCCGACGGCTGTCGTCCACCTCGGCCGGCACCGCGTGCAGGCTGATGGCCACGCGGGCGCAGGCGGTGTCGAGCAGGCTCACCGACTTGTCGGGCAACTGGCGCGCCGGAATGTAGCGGTGCGACAGCTTCACGGCGGCTTCCAGCGCTTCGTCGAGGATCTGCACCTGGTGGTGCTTCTCCATGGTCGAGGCCACGCCGCGCATCATCAGCAGCGCCTTGGCCTCGCTCGGCTCGTCCACTTGGACCACTTGGAAGCGCCGGGTCAGCGCCGGGTCCTTCTCGATATGCTTCTTGTACTCGGCCCAGGTGGTTGCCGCCACGGTGCGCAGGCTGCCACGGGCAAGGGCCGGCTTGAGCAGGTTGGCGGCATCGCCCGTGCCGGCCGCGCCACCGGCGCCGACCAGGGTGTGGGCTTCGTCGATGAACAGGATGATCGGCTTGGGCGAGGCCTGCACGTCTTCGATGACCTGGCGCAGGCGCTGCTCGAACTCGCCCTTCATGCTGGCGCCGGCCTGCAGCAGGCCGACGTCCAGGCTGCGCAGTTCGACGTCTTTCAGGGCCGGCGGCACGTCGCCGGCGACGATGCGCAGGGCGAAGCCTTCGACCACGGCGGTCTTGCCGACGCCGGCCTCGCCGGTAAGGATCGGGTTGTTCTGGCGGCGGCGCATGAGGATGTCCACCAACTGGCGGATTTCCTCGTCACGGCCGACGATGGGGTCGAGCTTGCCGCTGCGCGCCTGCTCGGTGAGATCGACGGTGAAGCGCTTGAGCGCCTCCTGCTTGCCCATCGCCGCCGGCGCCACGGCACCGCTGGCCTCGCCGGGGGCGGCGGCGCTGAAACCATCGCTGGCGGCCAGGTTGTTTTCCGGCGAATCGCCCACGTACTCGTCGAAGCGTTCGCTCAGGGCCTCGACCTTCAGCTTGGCGAACTCGCTGGACAGCCCCAGCAGGGCGTTGCGCAGGCTCGGGGTCTTGAGGATGCCAACCAGCAGGTAGCCGGTGCGCACTTGGCTTTCACCGAACATCAGGCTGCCGTACACCCAGCCGCGCTCAACGGCTTCCTCGACCTGGGAGGACAGGTCGGTGATCGACGTCGAGCCCCGCGGCAGGCGGTCCAGGGCGTCCGTCAGGTCGCGGGCCAGGCGCGCCGGCTCGATGTTGAACTGACGGATGATGCGATGCAGGTCGCTGTCCTGCAGCTGAAGCAACTGGTGCAGCCAGTGCGCCAGCTCGACATAGGGGTTGCCCCGCAGCTTGCAGAACACCGTGGCGGCCTCGATGGCCTTGTAGGCGACGCTGTTGAGTTTGCCGAACAGCGCGGCGCGGCTGATTTCACCCATGGTCCTGACTCCTTGTTGGCGGGGCGTTGACCGGCCGCTCGGCGTAGTACCGGGCGAGCTTCAGGTCGTTGGCATCGTGCGACGGCCGGCCGAGCCAGGTGTCGAACCCCAGGCGTTGGCCGGCATTGAGTTGCAGCGCGGGCACCTGGCCCTGCGCGAGGATGAGGTTGAGGTCCCAGTCCAGCTCCTGGCCCAGGTACTCGGCGACCCACGCAGCCAGCTCGACGAACGCCTGACCGCCGGGGAGCAGGGCGTGGTACTGGTCAAGGGTGAGCGGGCCCAGGCACAGGCGGAACTTGTGCTGGCGGTCCCAGACGTAGCGGCCCAGGCACAGGTCGACGCCCAGGCGGTTGGCGCGCACGCCGAGCTGGCTGCGTTCAGGCAGCTCCAGCCACTGGCCGACGTATTCCTCCAGCTTCACCGGCACGCCGAAGTAGCTGGCCAGGATGCTGCACAGGCCATCCGGGTAGCGGGTCTGCGCGGCCAGGTGACCGGACCAGTGCAGCTTGGCGGTATCGGCCAGCGGCCCCTGGCCTTGCAGCTCCGGTTGACCGCGGCCGCTGAGGGCGGCCAGGCGCGCGGCCCAGTAATCGTCGCCCGGGCGGTCATGGCTGACGGTTGGACGGGCCTCGGCCCAGGCGCGATAGAACAGGCTCAGCAAGCGGTGGTGGAAGACATCGAGAAAGCGCTTGCTGGTTGGGTCGGCGTGGTTGCGCTGGCGCTCGCGCATGTACTCGGTCAGGTGCAGCGGCAGGGGGCCGTTGGGGCCGCCGAGGCCGAAGAAAAACTGCTCCAGGCGCGCTGGCTGGTCGTCGTTGGCCGTGACCGAGGCCAGGGTCGCCGGGGCGAAGCCGCAGTCCAGGCGCTGGCCCAGGCGCACCGGTTCGTCAGCCAGGCGCAGCGAGTGGCCGAAGCGGGGCAGCTCGGGGTTCTCCGCCTCGAGACGGCGCAGCGCCTGGAAGAAGTCGTACTCCCAGGGCTCAGCCTGCATGGCCTGTAGCGTGTTCACAGGTTCGGCCTGCGCCCGGGCTTGGCTTTCCAGCGCATAATCTCGCCTCGTTCGCTGGTGCGCAGCACGGTTTCGGTGAAGCTGTTGATCGACACGTAACGGGTCAGGAAGCGCTCGAACACCGCGCCCAGCAGGAACACGCCCGTGCCGCGGAAGGCGTTCTCGTCGAACGTCAGGGTGATCTCCAGGCCACGGCCGAAGACGATCGGCCCGGGCATCGGCAGGCGCCGCGTGCAGGGTTTGCAGCTGACTTCGCGCAGGCCGTCGATCTGCAGCTGCAGGGCGCTGTCCTGCTGGTCGCCGTACAGGCGCAGCAGCTCGCGCAGGGCGGCGGCGCCCTGGCCCTGTTCGGCCAGCGACAGGTAGTTCAGCGACAACTGGCTGATCAGGCGCCAGGCCCGGTTGTCGTGGGCGTGGCTGGCCTTCGGTCGGCTGGGGCCGGCCAGGCAGCGCACGGCGGATACCGGGGCGCTGTCGGCCAGGCTGAAGTCGCTGCGCCCGTCGCCGACATTCATGAACAGCGGCAGGTCGCGGTTGCTGCACAGCGCGCTGATGCCCAGTTGGCGCAGGTCATGACGGTACGGCGCCTGGTTGCCATCGACCAGGCTGACGAAGGTCTCGCTGCCCATGTAGCTGGAGCGCGTACCGTTGCGCCGCTGCTCGCTGGAGAGCACGCGCGGTTCGCGGCGCACCAGGTAATACGCCTGGTCACGGCCATAGCGCGACGGGTCGCGTACCGCGTAGAACGGCAGGAATTCCTGGTCCGGCCCGGTACCGTGGCCGGTGACCCGCTGCAACGAGTGGATCTCGAAATCAGTGGGCCGGGTACGGTCGGCGATCACATGGTGCTCGTGGACCCGGTCGGTCAGGTGGATGCGATCCACCCGGCGCGGAAACAGGTTGATCGCCGGGGTGCAGAACGGCACGAACTGGGCAGGGCCCACGCTGCTTTCCAGCGCGGTATCGATGCGGTCGAACAGCACCAGCAGCTCCAGCTCCTGGCCGTCGCAGCGCTTGACCGCGCGCTCGAGCCCGGCGAAGTCGACGAACAGGTAGCGCTGGGGCAGGGCGAAGTACTCCTGCAGCAGGCGGTAGCCCTGGAAGGCCTGCGGCACCACCGGCAACGCCGCTTCGCGGTCATCGAAGCCACAGGGCAGCAAGGCGTCCTCGACCGGGATGCGTTCGACCCAGTCGGCGCCCGGCTGGCGCACGAACACCGCGCAGGCGCTGCCGAGCAGTTGTTCGTACAGGCGGAACGGGGTTTCGTCGGCACCGTTGAGGTACAGCGGCAAGTGCGTCAGCGGCAGGCTGGAGAACGGAATCTCGGCGCCGCTGCGCAGGGTCAGGCGCAGCCCGGCGCGGGCTTTCGGTTCGCTGGCGGCCAGGCGCCCGAGCACGGCGCCGGGGTTGCCGAAATACTCGGCCCGGGCCACCTGTAACGGCCACAGGGTGACGTCCTGGGTGCTGCGAAATTCGCACGGCGTCTGCGAATTGCGCCCGAGATTGGCGCGCAGGACGCTGTCGCGGGGTAGCTGGAACCCGGCGGCCAGCGAGCCTTCGTCGGGATCGGTCTGCAGTTGCACCACGGTCATCGACGGGGTCGGCGCCAGGTAGTGCGGGTAGGCGATCTCCAGCAGGTTGTGGGTGAAGGTCGGGTATTCGGCGTCGAGCTTGAGCTGCACCCGCGCGGTGAGATAGGCGAAACCTTCGAGCAGGCGCTCGACGTAAGGGTCGGCGCACTCGATCCCGGACAGCGTCAGGCGCCCGGCGATCTTCGGGTATTCCTTGGCGAACTCGGCGGCACCCTCGCGGATGTGCTGCAGTTCCTGGTTGTACAGCTCTAGCAGGCGCGGGTTCATGCGCGCCTCCGGCGGTCGGCGGGGGCCACGCGCACGTGCCCGGATTCCAGGTCGACGTCGGTCTGCAGCAGCAGCGGCAGGGCCGCCGGCTGGGCCCACAGGTCGCCTTCGATCTCGAAGCTCAGGGCGTTGGCGTTCATCTCGCCGGGCGCGGCCTGGGCGCGTACCTTCAGGGTATGGGCGAGGATGCGCGGCTCGTAGGTGGCGATAGCCTGGTGGATGATGCGTTCGAGCGCGTTGAGGTCGATGTTCGACGCGCTGTTGCCGGCCAATGCCGGCAACCCGTAGTTGATCACCGAGGCGCCGGCCGGGGAGTTCAGCGTGGCGCCGGTGTCGAGCAGCGACGTGGTGTTGAGCAGCCAGGCCAGGTCGCGCAGTACCGAGGCCTTGAGCTGCTGCAGGCTGAGCACGCGCTTGTCGGGGGCTTCCTGTGGGTTGCCCGGGTCATCGTCGGTCAGGCGATCCAGCAGCGAAGGCTGCAGGCGGTCGCGGGTGGCGATTTCGGCTACCACTGGAACATCCCTGTGAACATTTTCTGGTCTTCGAAGCCGGTGTCGCACGAGGCGCTCGGCGCGGGCGTGGAGGCTTCCAGGCCGGCCTGGGTCAGGCGCACGGCGCGCGAGGTCTTCAGGCATTCACCCTTGAGCGTTGGGTGTGGCTGTACATGGGTCACCAGCACGATCGGCGTGCCATTGAACTGCTCGACCCGGGCCTTGCCGGCGCGGTCCGGGCTCAGGTCGCAGGGCCATTGCATGTCCAGCGCCAGGCGCTGTTCGCCGCGATCGAGCACACACTGGCCGGCATTCTCGCTCAGTGTCACGGTCTGCCCGCCCAGATTCGCCTGGTTCAGCAGTTCGGCGTCGGCGCAGGCGCTCAGGGCCAGCAGCAGGGCGCCGGCCAGGGCAGCGCGGGTCATGTGAGCTCCCAGAACCAGACTTGCTTCGACTGGTAGTTGTGGTCGGAGAAACCTTTGGTCAGGCCGCGGTTCCACAGGTCGATATGGTCGCCCGTGCGGTTCTCCTGGCTTTGCCCGGTGCGGGCGAAGCAGTCCTTGTAGAAGATGATCCCGGTCTTGGCCTTGAGCGCGTCGCGGGCCTGGGCGGTACCGGCAATCTTCAGCGGGTAGAACAATCGTGTCTCCAGCCAGTTGGCCAGGGATTCGGCGCCACGGGCATGGTCGTGGGCGCACTTGGGTTCGGTATAGGTCGATTTGTTGACCTTGAGGCTCATCTCGCCGTTGAGCGCGATGCTCATGCGGATGGCGCACTGGTTGTCCCACGGGCCGTCGCAGGGCGATGACACGCTCGGGTAGGCATTCCACAGGTTGATGAAAGAAGGCTTGGCCATGATGTTCACCGTGAGCGGGTGACGCGTGGGGAGGTGCACCCGCGCCGCACGGTGGCGCGGCACGGGCGCGGTCGATCAGATCTTGACGTTCGAGCGGATGTTCCAGCCGTACTTGATCGGGCCGCCTTCCTTGGTGCCGTCGGCTTTCTGTGGCTGGTAGTCGACGGTGACCTTGGCGAAGTTCAGGGTCACGTTCTCGGTCAGGCGGTCGTCGCTGCCCGAACCGCCGGTGCTCAGCGAGCTGATGATCACCTCTTCGAGGTTGATGATCAGGTACTCGACCTGGCTTTCACCGCCGGCCTTGCGCACCGTCAGCTTGACCTTGTCGATGTGCTTGCCGCTGGAGCAGTGGGCCATCAGGTTGGGGCTGGACTTGTCGATGTACTTGGTGATGGACAGGTCCTGGATGTTGACCTTGCCCGAGCCGCCACCGCTGCCCAGGTGCATGTTGCCGGACTGGGACATGCCCCAGCTCCAGTTCAGCACGTCGATTTCGTCCTTGTGGGCCTTGTCGTGGGACTCGCCCTTGATGTCGCCGATCTTGATGAAAATATCTACAGCCATGATGTCCTCGGGATTTCGCGTCGGTTAGCGTTGAGTGGCTAATCGCGGGCAGCCCGCCCCCAGCGTGGGAGCGGGCTGGCCCGCGATGATCAGGCCCCTTTGGCCGAAGGCAGCTTCGACACCAGGCGCAGCGACACGGTCAGCCCTTCGAGCTGGTAGTGCGGGCGCAGGTAGAAGCGCGAGTTGTAGTAACCCGGGTTGCCTTCGACTTCCTCGACCACCACTTCGGCGGCCGCCAGCGGGTGCTGGGCCTTGGTGGTCTCGGTGGAGTGCGCCGGGTCGCCGTCGACGTAGTTGAGGATCCAGTCCTGCAGCCAGCGCTGCATCTCGTCCTTTTCCTTGAACGAGCCGATCTTGTCGCGAACGATGCACTTCAGGTAATGGGCGAAGCGGCAGGTGGCGAACAGGTACGGCAGACGCGCGGCCAGGTTGGCGTTGGCGGTGGCGTCCGGGTCGTCGTACTCGGCCGGTTTCTGCAGCGACTGGGCGCCGATGAAGGCGGCGAAGTCGGTGTTCTTCTTGTGTAGCAACGGCATGAAGCCGTTCTTGGCCAGCTCCGCTTCGCGGCGGTCGGAAATGGCGATCTCGGTCGGGCACTTCATGTCCACGCCACCGTCGTCGGTGGGGAAGGTGTGCGCTGGCAGGCCTTCGACTTCGCCACCCGACTCCACGCCGCGGATGCGCGAGCACCAGCCGTAGTGCTTGAACGAGCGGTTGATGTTCACCGCCATGGCGTAGGCGGCGTTGGCCCAGGTGTACTTGCTGCTGTCGGCGCCGTCGGTGTCTTCCTCGAAGGCGAAGGCCTCCACCGGATCGGTCTTGGCGCCGTAGGGCAGGCGCGCCAGGAAGCGCGGCATGGTCAGGCCGATGTAGCGCGAGTCTTCCGATTCGCGCAGCGAGCGCCAGCCGGCGTATTCCGGAGTGGTGAAGATCTTGGTCAGGTCACGGGGGTTGCTCAGCTCCTGCCACGAGCCCATGCCCATCACCGTCGGCGAGGCGGCGGAGATGAACGGCGCGTGCATAGAGGCGCAAACCTTCGACACCTCGCCGAGCAGCTCGACGTCGGGCGGCGACTGGTCGAAGTAGTAGTCGCCCACCAGGCAGCCGTACGGCTCGCCGCCGAACTGGCCGTATTCCTCTTCGTAGAGCTTCTTGAACACCGGGCTCTGGTCCCAGGCGGTGCCCTTGAACTTCTTCAGGGTCTTGTGCAGGTCGTTCTTCGAGATGTTGAGCACGCGGATCTTCAGCTGCTCGTCGCTCTCGGTGTTGTTGACCAGGTAGTGCAGGCCACGCCAGGCGCTTTCCAGTTTCTGGAAGTCATCGTGGTGGATGATCTGGTTGACCTGGGCGGTGAGCTTGGCGTCGATGGCGGCGATGATCTGCTCGATCGAGCCGATGGCATCGTTGGACACCAGGCTGGTCTGCGCCAGGGCCTGCTCGGCGAGGGTGCGCACGGCGCTCTCGACGGCTTCCTTGGCCCGCTCGGTCTTGGGCTTGAATTCCTGCAGCAGGAGGCTGGCGAACTCGCTCGGGTCCTGGGTGGCCGCCTGCGGGGCCTGGCTGTCGCGCAACGGATCGTTCATGGTCGGTCTCCTCAGGCCTTCGGCTCGGTGTCGGCGGGTTTCGGCGCGCTGACCAGGGCCTGCAGCAGGGCCGGGTCCTTGATGGCCTTGAGGATGATGTCCTCGGCACCGGTCTTGCCGTCCATGTAGGTCAGCAGGTTGGCCAGCTGGGTGCGGGCCTCGAGCAGCTGGTTCAGCGCGTCGACCTTGCGTGCCACGGCGGCTGGGCTGAAGTCGTCCATGCTCTCGAAGGTGATGTCCAGGCTCAGGTTGCCTTCACCGGTCAGCTCGTTGGGCACGTTGAACGCCACGCGGGGCTTCATGGCCTTGAGGCGCGAGTCGAAATTGTCGACGTCGATCTCCAGGAACTTGCGGTCGGCCACCGCCGGCAGTGGTTCGGCGGGCTTGCCGGCGAGGTCCGAGAGCACGCCCATGACAAAGGGCAGCTGGACCTTCTTCTCGGCGCCGTACAGCTCGACGTCATATTCGATCTGCACCCGCGGCGCACGGTTGCGCGCGATGAACTTCTGGGAGCTGTCTTTCGCCACGTTGTTCCTCCTGGTCGCCGGTAAGGCGGCGTTGCTTGTTGCAGGCGTCGGTGTTGATGCGGTGTCGAGGCGTCAGTCGCCTTCGGGGCCGCGCAGGTTCTCGAATTGCGACAGACCCTCGGGGATCAGGTCGCGGACGATGGTCGCGAAATCGGCGTTGACCAGGTTCTTCGCCCTGCGCAGCAGCACCGGCAACGGGCTCGATGGCTCGTGGCGGGCGTAGTACTGCAGCAGGCGTTCGAGGCTCTGCAGCACGTCGTCGCGGCTGTTCACTTCGCCGGGACGCGCCGTCGGGCGTGGCCCGGCGGCGCTGGCAACGGGTTGCCGGTCGTCATGGCTGCTGCTGGCGGGTTGGTCTTCGCTGCTGCTCGAAGGCGGCACTGCGCCTTCCGGGCTGTAGTCGGCCAGCACCTGCTGGACCTGGCGCAGCGGCTGGCGCAACGCGGACAGATCGACGCCGCTGGACGAGCCGACCTGGTCATTGACCCGGCTCTCGATGACGTCAAGGGCGTCGCGGGCCAGTTGCAGCGCCTGGCGGCACTGTTCGAGCTGCTCGGGGTCGGCATCGCGCAGGGCGGCGGCCAGTTCCTCTGCGCTCAGCTGCTCGCTGGCGAAGTGCTGCACACCGGCTGCATGCAGGGCGGCGCGCAGGGTCACCGGGCCGAACGCCCGGGAGCGCACCAGTACGGCGTCGCGCAGCAGGCCGATGTTGGTGTCGCAGGTAAGGCCGGCCAGGGCGTTGATGCGTACGGTAGGGTCGTTGTCGTCGGCGGCATCCAGCTGCGGGTGCAGGTGCAGCCAGTATTCGCCGAGCAAGTCGCGGATCAGCTCGAGGCTGGCGGCCAGGCCCGGCAGGCCGTGCAGGGCCAGGTTGGCCTGGACCAGGAAGTGGGTGATGCGCAGGTCCTTGCTGCGTTGCAGCAGGTCGGTGCAGGACTGTTCGATGGCGCGCCACTGCGGCGGTTCGGCTGCTTGCACGGCATCGCCCATCACGCGCTCGGGGCGGCCCTGGGCATCGCGTTCCAGTTGCAGGAAATCGGCGTCGTATTCGAGGTCATCGCCGCACGGGAAGTCTGCGGAAACAGCGGCGAGCAGCTGCGGTGAGTTCACCAGAAATCGATCTCCATATCGGCCCTTGGCGAGGGCTTCGTATGCGCCAAGTTGCAAATGTGAATTGGCGCACAAACTTGTCAAAGAATGCGAAGTTGATATCACGGTGATATCACTTTGGCACTCTTAAGTTGCGCATTTATGGTTTATTTCCAAATTGCTGTCAAGGTAAGCTACGCGCCGCGCAAGGCGACTGTGAACCAGTTGGCAACCCTTGGCGTCCATTGGTCAGGTGCCATCAAAGTGCCTTGCCGATAGGGTTTAATACGGCCTTCCGGGAAGCGTGTTTTGGCATCCAGCCCTTGATTTCAAAGGGCTTGGTCGAAATGCCAGGTCGGGCTCGTTTATCCACTCAAATGGATGGATGAGTGTTTCATATATATGCAAGGAGGCATGATGGCACTTTGCCTGACCATTACCAGTTATCACAAGATCACCCCGGGGCAGTGCCCGGAGAAGTTGCTGGAAAACGGTGCCATCAGCGTCGGTCGGGCCGCGGATAATGATTGGGTACTTCCCGATCCGGAACGCCTTGTTTCTTCGAAACATTGTGTGATCCAGTTCAAGGATGGTCGCTACTATTTGACCGATAACAGCACCAATGGCGTGGAATTGGTGCATGCCGGCATTCGCCTGCGTCGCGGTAACAGTGAGCCGTTGATGGACGGCGAAGTTATTCGAATTGGCGATTACGAGATCCAGGCACGTATTGATTCCGGCTTGTCGATCCCGATTGCCGGGCAGTCCGAGGCCCATAGTTTCGAGGCCTTGATGGCCAACCAGGTGGCCACTCCGAGCGCGCCCATCGCCGGTGCACCCGCCGCCTTCCTGCAGGGGGCGTCGAGCCACGACACCTTGCCGGATCTGTTCGATTTTCTCGGCCCTTCCAGCGTGCCGCCTGTCAGCCAGCCGGATCATGTCCCCGCGCAGCAGCATGATTTTCGACCGCCCACGCCGGTGGCGCCGCCGCCCGCGCCTTTACCGGCAGCCATGCCCGGCGCGCCGGGCGTGATCCCGGATGACTGGAACTTGTTCGATGAAACCCCGGCACCTGTTATCCAGCCCGCCCCTGTACTGGCGCCAGCACCGCCACCGCCGCTGCCGGAGCCACTGACCCCGAGCGAGCCTGTTGTTCGGCCGCAGCCCGTCGTGACGGTTGCCGCGCCTGCTGACAGCGATGCGCTGCTCCAGGCTTTCCTGCGTGGCGCAGGCATCGAGCACCTGCGCATCGACGCCGTCGATGCCGCCGCGCAGATGGAGGCCATTGGCCGCAGCTATCGGCTCATGGTCGAGGGCCTGATCGATGTGTTGCGCGCGCGCAGCAGCCTCAAAGGCGAGTTCCGCATGCAGCAGACCACCATCGCCCCGGTACAGAACAACCCGCTGAAGTTCGCCCCCAATGCCGACGAAGCGCTGTTGTTGCTGCTGCGCGAGGGCAACCAGGCGTTCATGGCCCCCGACCAGGCGGTACGCGACAGCTTCGACGACTTGCGCGCCCACCAACTGGCGGTGATGGCGGGTATCGAGGCGGCGCTCAAGCACCTGCTCAAACGCTTCGAACCCGCCCGCCTGGAGGAACGCCTGGCGCCAGCGGCCGGGCTGGCCAAGCTGTTCGGCGGTTCACGCCAGGCCCATTGCTGGCAGCAGTTCACCGAGCTCTACAGCCAGATTTCCCGGGAAGCCGAAGACGACTTCCAGGACCTGTTCGGCCGCGAATTCAGCCGCGCCTACGAGGCCCACAGCCAACGCATTCAACGTTCCTGAGGCCAATGCCCGGGACACAGGAAGAACACAAGACGTCATGAGGACGAGGATGAGTGCAACAAGACTGATCGCAGCCCTGGCCATGGTGCTGCTCAGTGCCTGCAGCAAGGACACGCCGAGCGAGCCAGCCCCCGAGGCGGCGCCCGCCACGGGCGTCACCCTGTACTTCAGCGCCGCCGCCGGGCTCAACCCCGGTGCCAGCGGCATGCCCGCGCCGGTACGGGTGCGCATCTACGAGTTGAAGAACAGCGCCGCCTTCGCCCGTGCCGACTACTTCGCCCTGGCCGAACGCGCCCAGGCCACCTTGGGCGCCGACCTGATCGACCAGGACGAAGTCCTGCTCCAGCCCGGCGAGCAGCTGCGCCTGGAGCGCCCGCTCGACCCGGCCACGCGCCAGATCGGCCTGGTGGTCGGTTACCGCGAGGTCGATCGCGCCCAGTGGCGCAGCGTGCTGCCGGTACCGCCCCGTGACTATCAGATCAGCCTCGATGTGCGCGCCGTGCGCAGCGCCGTGGCCGCCCCACAACCTGAGCCTGCCCGCTAGGCAATCGGAGAAAGCATGTCCTGGAACAATCGCGTGGTCTGGTCGGAAGGGATGTTCATCACCACCCAGCACTTCCAGCAGCACGACCGCTACCTGGAAAACTTCGTCGATGCCCGCAGCCGGCCGCTCAGCGCCGCCGCCTGGGGGTTTTCCGAACTGCTGATCGATCAGGGCCTGCTGGCCCAAGGCAAGCTGGCGATCCTCAGCGCCCGTGGCCTGCTGCCGGATGGCACGCCGTTCGATATTCCCCGTGACGACCTGCCGCCCGCGCCGCTGGAGATTCCCGACGACCTGCGCAACGGTGTGATCCACCTCGGCCTGCCGCTCAAGCGTGCCGGCGCCCGCGATACCGTCGACGACGGCGAGGTGCCTGACGGCGCGCGCTACGTCAGCCGTGTCAGCGAAGTGCGCGACGACAACGCCCCGTTCGAGAACCGCGCGCCGCTTGCCCTGGGCAGCCGTGCACTGCGCCTGCTGCGCGCCGAGGATGGCTTGAGCGACTATGCCGCGCTGGGCGTGGTGCGTATCCGCGAGAAACGTGCCGACCGCGCACTGGTGCTGGATGACAGCTACATCCCGCCACTGCTTGACGTGGCCGCCAGCAACCCGCTCTCAGGCTTTCGTGGCGAGCTGCTGGGCTTGCTGCACCAGCGCGGCGAAGCCCTGGCCGGGCGCGTGGTCGCCTCGGCCAATGGCGGCGCCTCGGAGATCGCCGACTTCATGCTGCTGCAATTGGTCAACCGCGCCCAGCCACTGGTCGAGCACCTCAACCAGCTGACGCCGCTGCACCCCGAGCGGCTGTACAGCGAGCTGGTGGCCCTGGCCGGCGAGTTCGCCACCTTCACCCGCGATGGCCGCCGTCCGGACAGCTATCCGGTGTACCAGCACGACGACCTGGCGGCGACCTTTGCCCCGGTAATGGCCGCGCTGCGCGAGGCGCTGTCGATGCTGATCGACAGCAAGGCCGTGGCCATCCCATTGGTCGAGAAGGCCTACGGCATCCACGTCGGCATGCTCGCCGACCGCAGCCTGCTCGACAGCGCCAGCTTCATCCTGGTGGTGCGCGCCGACGTGCCCAGCGAAACCCTGCGCAGCCGCTTTGGCCAACAGAGCAAGATCGGCGCGGTGGAGCACATCCGCGACCTGGTCAACCTGCAACTGCCGGGCATCGGCCTGCTGCCGCTGCCGGTGGCGCCACGGCAGATTCCGTTCCATGCCGGCTCCACCTACTTCGAGCTCGACCGGGGCAGCGAACACTGGAAGCAGCTGCAGCATTCCGGTGGTTTTGCCTTCTACGTCGCCGGCGAGTTCCCCGGCCTGAACCTGGCCTTCTGGGCCATTCGAGGATAAGCCGCGATGCAATCGGACGATCCGCTCGCCAACGACCGCACCCAGTTCATGCCGCGCCCCGGTGGCCGTGGCCCGCAACCGGCCGCGCCGGGGCCTGCGCAAGCTGCGCCGCCGCCACCCCTGAACGTGCCGGCCGAACCACTGGCGCCTGGGCAGGCGGCGGGCCTGAACCCGCTGGAGCAAGCGGCCGGTCCATTGCTGGCGCTGCTCACGCGCCTGCGCAACACCATCGCCCATCCGGCCCCGGCCAGCCTGCGTGCGCAACTGCTGGCCTACCTGCGCCAGTTCGAAGAGCGCGCCGAGGCCGCCGGGGTGCCGCGCAACGAGGTGCTGCTGGCGCGCTATGCCTTGTGCACCGCGCTCGACGAGGCGGTACTGAGCACGCCCTGGGGCAGCGCCAGCGACTGGGGCAAGCAGAGCCTGCTGATCACCGTGCACAACGAGGCCTGGGGCGGCGAGAAGGTGTTCCAGCTGATGGAGCATTGCCTGCAGAGCCCGCGTGAACGCCTGCATCTGCTGGAGTTGCTGTACCTGTGCACCAGCCTCGGCTTCGAAGGCCGCTACCGGGTGATGAACGGTGGCCGCGCCCAGCTCGAAGCCTTGCGCGAGCGCACCGCCGCGACTATCCGCAGCGCCCGTGGCGAGTTCGAGCGCGAGCTGTCACCGCACTGGCGCGGTGTCACCGTGGCCCGCGATCGCCTGGCGCAGTTCGTGCCGCCCTGGGTCGGCCTGGCGGTGGCCCTGGCGTTGCTGCTGCTGGTGCTGTTCGGCCTGCGCCTGAAGCTGGCGGCCGACGCGGAGCCGGTGTTCCGCGGCATTCATGCCCTGGGCGAGATCCCGGTGCAGGCCATGGATCGTCCGGTGGTGCAGCCCAAGCCCGTGGAGCGTCCGCGCCTGGCCGGTTTCCTTGCCGAAGACATCAAGGCCGGGCGGGTCGCCGTGCAGGACGCGGTGGACCGTTCGGTGGTGACCATCCGTGGCGACGAACTGTTCGCCTCGGCCAGCGCCAGCATCAAGGGCGACTTCGAGCCGTTGATGCTGCGCATCGCCGAAGCCGTGGCGAAAGTGAAAGGCAACGTGAAAGTCACCGGCCACAGCGACAACCAGCGCATCGCCACGCTGCGCTTCCCGTCCAACTGGGCGTTGTCCCAGGCCCGCGCCGAAGAGGTGAAGAACCTCCTCGCCGCCCGCACCGGCCAGCCCGAGCGCTTTACCGCGCAGGGCCTGAGCGACACCGAACCGCTGGCGTCGAACGACAGCGCGCAAGGCCGGGCGAAGAATCGCCGGGTTGAAATCACCGTTCTGGCGGAGGGCGTCGAGTGAAGGCGTTTTTCAGTTTTGTCATTCGCTGGGTGATTCCGCTGCTGGGCCTGCTGGCCCTGAGCCTGATCATCTGGTTCCTCGGCCCGTTGCTGGACATGCTGGTGCCTGCCGCTCCGCGCCTGGTGCTGATCGGCCTGTTGTTCACGGTGTGGATCGCCTACCGCGTGTGGCGCATCGTCCAGGCCCGCCGTCAGGCGGCCAAGGTCATGCAGAGCCTGGCTGCGGAGACCGCGCCGGACCCCGCCAGCGTGGCCACCGCCGAAGAACTGGCGACCCTGCGCCAGCGCATGGACGAAGCCCTGGTGCTGCTGAAGAAGGCACGCCTGGGCGGCGACGAGCGACGCAACCTGTATGAACTGCCGTGGTACGTGATCATCGGCCCGCCCGGATCGGGCAAGACCACTGCGTTGGTCAATTCCGGCCTGCACTTCCCGCTGGCGGCGCAGCTGGGCGAAGGCGCCATCCGTGGTGTTGGCGGGACGCGCAACTGCGACTGGTGGTTCACCGACCAGGCCGTGCTGCTGGACACCGCCGGCCGCTACACCACCCAGGACAGCCATGCCCAGGTGGACAAGGCGGCCTGGCTGGGCTTCCTCGACCTGCTCAAGAGCCAACGCTCACGCCGCCCCATCGACGGCGCGTTCATCGCCATCAGCCTGTCCGACCTGCTGCTGGGCAGCGACGCCGAGCGCGCCGCCCATGCGGCGGCGATCCGTACCCGCATCCAGGAACTGTACAGCCAGCTGGGCGTGCGCTTCCCGATCTACCTGATGCTGACCAAGCTCGACCTGGTGCCGGGGTTCATGGAGTTCTTCGACACCCTGAGCAAGGAGGAGCGCGCCCAGGTGTGGGGCATGACCTTCCCGCTCGACGATGGCCAGCAGGGCGACGGACCGCTGGCGCAGTTCGGCAATGAATTCGCCTTGCTGGAGCAGCGCCTGAACCAACGCCTGGTCGAGCGCCTGCAGCAGGAGCGCGATCCGGCGCGGCGCGACCTGGTCTACGGCTTCGTCCAGCAGTTCGCCGCCTTGCGCGGCAACCTGAAAACCTTCCTCGACGGCATCTTCAAACCCAACGCCTTCGAAGAGCGCGCCCTGCTGCGCGGTGTGTACTTCACCAGCGGTACCCAGGAAGGCAGCCCCATCGACCGCCTGATCGGCAGCATGGCCCAGAGCATGGGCCTGGACCGTGCCCACCTGGCGCGACAGAACGGCACCGGGCGCAGCTACTTCATCGAGAAGCTGTTCAGCGCCGTGGCCTTCGCCGAGCGCGGCCTGGTCGGCAGCAACCCGAAGGTCGAGCAGCGGCGCAAGTGGATCGCCCGTGGCGCCCTGGCCCTGAGCGTGGCCCTGGTGCTGGTGGTCGGTACCCTGTGGACCCTGAGCTACCGCGCCAACCAGCAATACATCGCCGAGGTCGACAGCCGCCTCAAGCCGCTGGGCAAGAGCGTGCAGGAGCTGAGCCCGGCGCAGCGCAACGTGGTCGAGGTGCTGCCGCTGCTCAATGGCGTGCGCCGCCTGGCCGAAGATCCGCCCGGCTGGGCCGAGGGCCTGGGGTTGTACCAGGGCGACATGCTCGAAGGCGAGTCGGACAGCGTCTACCGCAAGCTGCTGATCGCCATCTTCGCCCCGCGCCTGGTCACCCGCATCGAGGAGCAGCTGTACGGCGGTGGTCCGTCCGACTACCTCTACGAGGGGCTCAAGGCCTACCTGATGCTGGCCGACGGCGAACACTACGACGCCGAGTTCATCAAGGCCTGGGTCACCCTGGACTGGGAGCGCAGCCTGCCGCGCGACCTGGCGCCGGACCTGCGCCAGGCCCTGGAGCAGCACCTGGCGGCGCTGTTCGACAAGCGTCCGCCGAACGCCCGCCTGGACCAGCGCCTGATCGACGACACCCGTCGCCAGCTGCAGCAACTGCCGGTGGCCCAACGGGTCTACGACCGGGTCAAGCGCCAGAAGCTGCCCGCCGGGCTCAGCGATTTCCGGGTCAGCGATGCCGCCGGGCGTGACGCCGCGCTGGTGTTCCGCTTCAAGGACGGCAAGCCATTGAGCGAGCCGCTGCCGGGTATCTTCACCGTCGAGGGTTACCGCAAGGCCTTCCTCGCCGCCAGCCTGGCCCACAGCGAGACCCTGGCCGAGGAGCGCTGGGTGCTGGGCCGCGAGGCCAGCGAGTCGGCCGATGCCAAGCGCCTGGCCGACGATGTGCTGCAGCTGTACTACCAGGACTACATCCGCCATTGGGATGCCTTGCTGGCCGACCTGGACTTCGTGCCGATCACCAGTGTCGGCCAGGCCGCCGATGTGCTGCGGGTGCTGTCCGGGCCGACATCGCCGATGAAGAAGCTGCTGCAGGCGGTCGCCAAGGAGACCAACCTGGCACAGCCGACCACCCTCGACAAGGTCCAGGCCAAAGCCGAGCAGGCCGGTGTCGATCAACTGCGCCAACGCTTGGGCGGCCTGCTCGGCGATGCGCCGCTGCCCAGTGACAACCCGGCCGCCCGTGAGGTGGACCCGGTCACCGCGCACTTCGCCGAGCTGGCCGGCCTGGTGGAAACCGGCGAAGGCCAGCCTGCGGCCATCGATGGCCTGCTTACCGACCTCAACGCCCTGTACGTGCAGGTCAGCGCCATGGTCGGCGCCAGCGGCGACGCGCTGCTGGGCGAGGCCAAGAACCAGGCCCAGGCCGCGGCGCAGCGTGTTGCCCTGGGGGCCGCGCGTCAGCCGAAGGTGGTGCAGAACCTGGTGAGCTCGGTGCTTGGCTCGACCCACAACCTGGTCATGGGTGGGGTGCGCAACCAGCTCAACGCCGCCTGGACCAGCGAAGTGGTCAATGTCTACCGTCAGTCCCTCAGCGGCCGCTACCCGTTGGTGGCCGGCAGTTCGCGGGATGCGACCCTGGAAGACTTCGGCCTGTTCTTCGGCGTCGGCGGGGTCATGGACAACTACTTCCGCAAGTACCTGCAACCCTACGTCAACACGTCGAGCACGCCCTGGAGCTGGCAGCCCGGCGCGGCGCAGAAGCTGGGGATCAACAGCAACGTGCTGTACACCTTCCAGCGCGCGGCGAGCATCCGCGACGCGTTCTTCCGCAACAGCAACGGCGTGCAGCCGGGGGTGCGCTTTGAGCTCAAGCCGGTGGCGATGGACGCGACCATCACCCAGTTCCTGCTCGACCTCGACGGCCAGCAGGTGAGCTACGACCACGGCCCGAGCCGGCCGGTGGCGTTGCAGTGGCCGAACCCCAACAGCATCGGCGTGGTGCGCCTGTCGATCTCGCCACCGTCGGCCTCCGGCCGTTCGGGGCTGACCGTGGAAGGGCCGTGGGCCTGGTTCCGCCTGCTTGACCAGTCCGACCTGGTGGCCGGCGGCTCGCCGGAGCGCTTCAACCTGCGCCTGCGCGTCGACGGCGCCAGCGTGTCCTACGAGCTGCGTGCCAGCAGCGCCTTCAACCCGTTCCGCAGCCGAGTGCTCAGCGGTTTCAGCCTGCCGGAGCATCTGTGAACGACGTGGGTTTCTACGGAAAGCTGGCCTGCCGCGGCGACTTTGTCAGCCGCGGCCTGCCGCACGGTTTCATCCAGCCCTGGGACCAGTGGCTGGCGGCGGGGATCCAGGCGAGCCAGCAGGCCCTGGGCGAGCGCTGGCTCGAGGCCTATCTGGTCAGCCCCTTGTGGCGTTTCGCCCTGGCGCCGGGGCTTTGCGGGCCCGAGGGGGTGGTCGGGGTGCTGATGCCGAGCATCGACCGGGTGGGGCGGTACTTCCCGCTGACCGTGGCCCAAGTGCTGGAGCCGGGGGAGCCGCTGGCGCCTGTGGTGGCCGGGGCCGAGGAATGGTTCGAGGCGGTCGAGGAAACCTTGCTGGCGACGCTTGAGCCGGGTGCCGTCTTCGAGGCGTTCGAGGCCGCTTTGCAGCCGTTTCGCTTCGCGAGGCCGCTTGTGCAAGAACCGCGTGTGACGGTGGGCGGGTTGCAGCGGTTGGATGCGACCACGCCGCAGGGGCGCGCACTGGCCTTGGCCGAATGCGCCTGCGAAGGCATGAGCCTTTGGTGGGGCAAGGGTTCCGAACGGATCGCCCCGGGGTTGATGCGCTGCGCGGGCTTGCCGCGCAGCGAGGATTTCGCCGGTTTTCTATTGGGTAGCGAGGCGCGGATCGGATGACCGGCATGCAGTACACAGCGGCCAGCTACAGCCATGTCGGCATGGTGCGCAAGATCAACGAGGACGCCTGCCTGGAGTTGACCTGGGCAGGCCTGTGGGCGGTGGCCGACGGCATGGGCGGCCATGCGGCGGGCGATTATGTCAGCAGCCTGGCCATGGACAGCCTGCGCAGCTTGCCGATGCTCGACTCGCTCGACGACTTCAGCGGCGAGGTGCGCGACGGCCTGGCCTGGGTCAACGGCATCGTGCGCGAGGAAACCGTGCGCCGTGGCGTGGCGATGATGGGCAGCACGGTGGTGGTGCTGGCGGCGCGTGGCGACCAGGCGATTGGCCTGTGGGCCGGCGACAGCCGCCTGTACCGCCTGCGCGACGGCCGCATCGAGCGCCTGAGCCACGACCATAGCTATGTCCAGGAGCTGCAGGACAGCGGCCTGCTCAACGAAGCCGAAGCCCGTGTGCACCCTCGCGGCAATATCGTCACCCGCGCCATCGGCGTCGAGGACCACCTCGAGCTGCAGGCCGTTGCCTTGCAGGTGCAGCCCGGCGACACCTACCTGCTGTGCAGCGACGGCCTGAACAAGACCGCCGAGGACCACGAGATCGCCGAGGTGCTCGGCCACGCCGACCCTTATGAGGTAGTGCGCAGTCTCGTACACCTGGGGCTGACCCGTGGCGCCCCCGACAACATCACCGCCGTCGTCGTGAAGGCCAGCTGAAGACACCATGGACATGCAGATTCCCGGATTCGACATCGACAGCGAGCTTGGCCAGGGCGCCATGGCCAGCGTGTACCTCGCCACCCAGCGCTCCCTGGAGCGCAAGGTGGCGCTGAAGATCATGGCGGCGAGCCTGGCCGCCGACCCGACCTTCTGCGAGCGCTTCCTGCGCGAGGGCCGAACCCTGGCGCGGCTGGCGCACCCGAACATCGCCACCATCCACGACATCGGCAACGTCGGCGAGCTGTACTACATGGCCATGGAGTACCTGCCCAGCGGCACGCTGAAGGAGCGGATCGCCGCGGGGCTGACGCCCGAGCAGGGCCTCGTCTACGTGCGCCAGATCGCCCAGGCGTTGGGTTATGCCCACGCCCAGGGCCTGGTGCACCGCGACGTCAAGCCCGCCAACATCCTGTTCCGCGCCGATGGCACCGCGGTGCTATCGGACTTCGGCATCGCCAAGTCGCTGGATGACCGCACCCAGTTCACCCAGGCCGGTTTCGCCGTCGGCACGCCGAGCTACATGAGCCCGGAACAGGCGCGCGGCATGGACATCGACGGGCGCGCCGACCTGTATGCATTGGGTGTGGTGCTGTACGAAATCCTCGTCGGCAAGCTGCCGTACAACGGCACCGATGCGTTGTCCACGGCGTTGGCGCACCTGACCGAGCCGTTGCCGGAACTGCCCATCGAACATGGCCGCTACCAGGACATCCTGCGCGGTCTGCTGGCCAAGGATCCCAACGAGCGCTTCGCTGACGCGGCGGCGTTGCTGGCGGCGCTGGATCGCCTGACGGTCCAGGCGCCGGTCGAGGACAACGACAGCACATTGGTTCGCCCGCTGCCGATCCCGCCACCGGCCATCCCGCAGCCGGTGTCCATCAATATTCCGCAAGCCGTTGCCGCTCCCGTGAGCGAGCCTGCCCGGCGGTCCGAACCCAAGCCCGCGCCCGCTGTGAAGCCCGCCTCGAACAAGCCGGCCAAGGCCGTGCTGGCGGTGGCGATCGCGGCGGCGCTGGGGCTGGGCGGCGCGTTCTTCTGGTTGCTCGGCGGCAATGACGCGCCCGCGCCTGAAACGCCGGTGGTGCAGGCGCCCGCCGACAGCGTGGCCCCCACCGAACCCAAAGTCACACCGGTGGCCGCCTCGGACGACGGTCGTCCACTGCTGATGCCCGGCAAGAAGACCCTGTTCCAGCGTGTGCTGACCAAGCCTGATGCCCAGCTGGTGACCCAGCCTGGCGATGCCGCGGGCGAGACACTGCCAGCTTTCTCCGTGCTCTATGTCTACCAGCGCAAGGACGTCGGCGGCCAGGCCTGGGTCCAGGTCGGCGCCGCCAGTGACGGCCAGCGCGAGGGTTGGCTGCCGGCGGCGCAAACCAGTGACTGGAAACAGAGCCTGGTGCTCAAGTTCACCGAACGCTCGGGGCGCTCGCCGGTGATGTTCATGCGTCAGGTGGACGATGTGCAGCATCTGCTCGACGACACCGCCCAAGCCCGCGACAGCCTGCTCAAGGCGCAGAACAACCCCGACCAGGTGCCCCAGGTGATGGCCCTGGAACCGGCGGCCAGCGCCGTGCCGCAAAACCAGTTCTACCTGATGCCGATCTTCGACTACCGCGAAAGCTTCGACGCCGGCGGCCAGCCGGTGCAACTGCTTAACATCGCCTCCATCGACCCCGGTGCCAGCGCCCGCGACAGCGCGCCCAAGGCGGCCGGCGTCGCGGCGGTCGGCGACAACAGCTTCCGTACCGGCATCGTCCTGGTGGTGGACACTTCGGTGTCCATGCAGCCGTACATCGATCGGGTGCGCCAGGTGGTCAGCGAGCTGCAGCAGCAACTGGCGGCCCGTGGTGAGCTGGACAGCGTCAGCTTCGGCTTGGTCGGCTTTCGCAACAGCGTCAAGCGCACCCCGGGCCTGGAGTACCTGAGCAAGACCCTGGTCAGCCTGGAGCAGGGCCGCGATCCGGCGCGTTTCCTCAAGGCCGCCTCGCAGGTCAAGGCCACCAGCGTCTCCAGCCACTCGTTCAACGAGGACGCCTTCGCCGGCGTGATGCAGGCGGTCGAGGGCATGGACTGGTCCGGCTACGGCGGGCGTCTGATCCTGCTGGTCAGCGATGCCGGCGCGCTGCGCAAGAACGACCCGTTCAGCAGCACCCAGATGAACGAAGCCGAAGTGCGCCAGGCCGCCCTGAGCAAGCAGATCAAGATCTACGCCCTGCACCTGCGCACCCCCGCCGGGCTCAAGAACCACGGCGCGGCCGAGACCCAGTACCGTGTGCTCACCGCCGACAGCAACCCGCAGATCGGCGACCTCTACGTCAGCGTGCCGGGCGGTGAAGTCGGTGCCTTCGGCGACCGCGTGCGCGAGATCGGCTCGACCTTTGCCGACCTGGTGCACCAGGTGCGCAACCAGCAACCGCAACCCGTGCCGCTGCTGACCTCGGCCTCGAGCCTGGCGGCCAAGTCGCAGGCCATCGGCTACGCCATGCACATGGACTTCCTTGGCCGCCACGGCGCCAGCCAGGCGCCGCAACTGGTCAGCGCCTGGACCGCCGACCGCGACCTGACCAACCCGATGCTGCCGACCCTGCAGGTGTGCGTGATGCTGACCAAGCTGCAGCTCAACGACTTGCAGCAGTCGCTCAAGCTGATCGTCGATGCCGCGCGCAAGACCCGCAGCTCGCCAGGCGACTTCTTCAACGAGATCGCCAGCGCCAGTGCCTACATGAGCCGCGACCCCGGCGCGTTGCGCAAGGGCGCCAACCTGGCCCAGGGCGGTGTGCTCGGCGAATACCTAGACGGCCTGCCGTACCGCAGCAAGTCCCTGAGCATGACCCAGGACCTGTGGCTGTCGCTGTCGGTGGCCGAGCAGGAAGACTTCATCGACGAACTGGACTCGAAGATCCGCCTGTACGAGACCTTCCACAACGACATGGCCAACTGGGTGCGCTTCGGCAAGGCCGAACCGGGCGACGCCCTGTACCGTGTCCCGCTGTCGACGCTGCCGTGATGATCCGCCTGGACGGAGTGCGCAAGACACGCGGGCAAGGTGCTCAGCGCTACAGCCTGCAGATCGACCGGCTGCACCTGGCCGTGGGCGAGCGGGTGGCGCTGGTCGGGCCAGCCAGCGGCTGCGGCAAGAGCACCTTGCTCGACCTGCTGGCGCTGGTGCTGGCGCCGGATGCGGCAGAGGGCTTCGTCCTCGGCGGCGAGGATGTCGCCGGGCTGTGGCGCGGCCGGCAGCTCGACCGTTTGGCCAACTGGCGCAGCCGCCACCTCGGCTACGTGCTGCAGGCGGGTGGGCTGCTGGGTTTTCTCGATGTGCGCGGCAACATCTCTCTGCCGCGCCAGTTGCTGGGGCTCGGCGATGACGGCAGTGTCGAGCGCCTGGCCGAAGCGCTGGATGTACACGACCAGCTGGGCAAGAAACCCGCCACCCTGTCCCTCGGCCAGCGCCAGCGGGTCAGCTGTGCCCGTGCCCTGGCCCATGCCCCGACGCTGCTTCTGGCTGATGAACCGACCGCCTCGCTCGACCCGGTCAACGCCGAGCGGGTGATGCAGCTGTTGCTGTGCGAGGCCGAAGCGCGGCAGGTGACCTGTGTGGTCGCCACCCACGACGAGGCTCTGGCCCGCCACGCCGGGTTGACAGTGCTGCGCATGGCCTGCCGGCGCGAAGCCGATGGCGGCGTCACGGCGTGCCTGGAGCGGGCGGCCTGATGCGCCCGCTGCTGATCGCCGGGCTGGCCTGGCAGGACTACCGCAACGATGCGCGGCTGTCGGCGTGCGCCGTGCTCGCGCTGGTAGCGGTGATCGCGCCGTTGCTGGTGCTGTTCGGGCTGAAGTTCGGACTGGTCGGCAGCCTGACCGAGCGCCTGCAGCGCGACCCGGGTGTGCGCGAGATCATTCCCCTGGGCGGTGGGCGCTTTCGCGCCGAGTTCATCGAGGAACTGGCCCGGCACCCGCGAGTGGCCTTCGCGATCCCGCGCACCCGGCAGATCGCTGCGACCGCCGAGCTGTTGCTCCCGGCCCATGGGCGTGGCCTGACGGCGGAGATGCTGCCCACTGCCGAGGGCGATCCTTTGCTGGGGCAGGTCGCCCCCCCGGACGGCCTGCTACAGGTGGTGCTGAGCTTTACCGCTGCAGAAAAACTCGGTGCCAGGGCCGGGGACGAACTGCAGGCCAGCTTCAGTCGCCAGCAGGCCGGGCAGATGCAATGGCGACGGGCGCGCCTTCAGGTCAGCAGCGTGCTGCCCCTGGCTGCGTTCGAGCGCGATGGCCTGTTTGCCTCGCTGCAACTGCTCGAAGCCGTCGAGGATTACCGTGATGGCCGCGCCGTGGCTGCGCTGGGCTGGCAGGGGGAGGCGCAAGGCAGCGCGGCGCAGCGGGTGTACCCGGCCTTCCGCCTGTATGCCCGCGAACTGAGCGATGTCGAGCCGCTGCGCCAGTTCTTCGTCGAACGCAAGCTGCTGGTTTCCACTCAGGCCGCGCAGATCGCCCAGGTGCAATCGCTCAGCCGCAATCTCGACCTGGTGTTCTGGATCATCGCCAGCCTGGCTGTGGCCGGCGCCGTAGCGGCCATCGCCGCAGGCGCAGTCGCGGCGGTCGAGCGCAAGCAGCGCGAGCTGGCAGTGCTGCGTCTGCTGGGCTTCGGCACTGCTGCGCTGCTGTTGTTCGTGGTGCTCCAGGCGCTCTACAGCGGCCTTTTTGCCGCCGCCGCGGCGGGATTGTTGTACCTGCTGGCCGAACATGGCCTGAACCGACTTTTCATGCAGGTGCCCGGCGAGTTCGCCAGCCACCTGCTGCCCATGCACTACCTCGTTGCGTTGTGTGCCGTGCTGCTGGCCAGCACCGCCGCCGCCGCCCTGGGCGGCTGGCGGGTGGCGCGCATCGAGGCTTGCCAAGGAATACGTGATGTCTGATCGCCGCCTCGGGGCTGCCGCCCTGCTCCTGACCGCTTTGAGCCTGGGCGCCTGTTCCCCGGCCGATGGCGACGACAAGGCCAAGCCAGTTGCCCAGGCGCAGCCGGGGACTGAAAGCAAGTTCGACAACCCCAAACCGTTGCCGGGCGATGTCAGCCTGCCGCTGCCCTGTGGCGGTGAGCTGGTGCTGCGCAGTGTCTATGTGCTGGCCCAGGGCAGCCTCGACGACCGCGAGGTCAACCTCGGCTACCCGTTCAGCGAAGGCGAGGCCGGCTACAAGCAGTCGTTCATCTCCGGTTACCGGCGCGACTTCATCAACGGCCAGTTCAGCCTGCAGGACCTGGCGCCACAGTGGCAGAAGGCCGTTGGCCCGAGCCTGCCCAAGGTCGACAAAGGCAGCCCGCTCACGCCGATGATGTACTTCATCGGCAAGTACGAAGTGACCGCCCGCCAATACGCCCAGGTGATGGCCCAGGCGCCGTCGCTGGCCGGCGGCGACGCGGCACCGGCCTGCGAGGCGAACAACGACGCGGCGGGGCGCCTGCCCAAGGTAAAATTGTCGCGCTTCGAGGCCGAACGCTTCGCCGCCGTCTACAGCGCCTGGCTGATGAAGCACCACCGCGACCTGCTGCCGGTCAGCGGCCGAGGCAGCAAGGCCGAGGATGGTGGCGTGGGCTTCGTGCGCCTGCCCACCGAGGTGGAATGGGAGTTCGCCGCCCGTGGCGGTTCGGCGGTCAGCCGCCAGGAGCTGGAAGGGCGGTTGTTCCCGCGTAAGGTCGAAGGCGCCGACAGCGAAGGGCCGCTGGGCGACTTCGCGGTGTTCAACCAGGTCGCCGGTGGTACCGGGCAGGCGGCGCGGCTGATGCCGATCGGCACCAAACAGCCCAACCCGCTGGGCTTGTTCGATGTGATCGGCAACGCCGCCGAGATGGTCCAGGAGTCGTTCCAGCTGGTCAACGCCGGGCGCCTGCAGGGCGCCTACGGCGGCTTCGTGGTCAAGGGCGGCAACTACCTAGAAGGCGAGGGCACCTTGTTCACCGGCATGCGCCGCGAGTACCCGCTGTTCGGCGTCGACGGCACCGAGCAGCGCAACGAGACCACTGGTTTCCGCGTGGCCATCGGCGCCTTGTCGGCGCCGCGCTCGCGTTACCAGGAGCTGTTCGAGCAGTGGCAGAAGGAAGGTCGCCTGGCCGGCCTGACCGACGACATCGACGCCGCCCAAGACCCGACCAAGCGCCTTGACAGCATCATCGCCGCCGCCACCGACCCGCGCCAGCAGGCCGAGTTGGGGCTGGTCAACGAAGAGCTCAAGCGCAACGTGTCGCTGATCGCCCGCCAGCGCGAGGAAGCGGCCGGCAACCTGATCCAGTCCGCCGCCCTGGTGGCCGAAACCGTCAACAACTACAACATCCGCCTGACCAACCTGCAGAACACCCAGGCCAAGGCCGAGGCTTCCGGCGACCAGACCAGCGCGCGCATGTACGGCGCCGCCATCGCCAATGGCCGCGCCGCCCTCGACGGCGCCGTGGCGATCTACATCGACAACCTGGCCAGTGGCACGCGCTACACCGACGCGGTGATCCAGGCGCAGTTCCAGCGGGTCAAGGAAGAGCTCAATCGCAAGCCGGTGCTGGGCAACAGCCTGGTCACCCGCGCCACCCTGTTCGTCCGCCACGTCGGGGAGTACCGCCAGAACCGGCGGGCCGATCCGGCGACGATCCTCAAGGAGCTGCTGGCATCGGCCGCCCCGCGACCCTAAGGACAGCTTCGACAGAAAGGACTCCCGGGTGGCACGAAGCCCCCGGTCACCCAGAAACCCAAGAAGAGAAACCAGACCATGTTCACCCGCAAACCCCTGATCACCGCATCCCAGGCCCGTACCGCACTGCTGCTGGCAGCCGGTTTCAGCACCGTGCTGTTGAGCGGTTGCGCCAGCTCGCCGGCGTCCAAGGTTGGCGCCACGACCAAGGTCGAGTACTACCCCAACTGCTACGAGCCGGTGCAGCACCTGCGCTCCACCGACGGTGACATGACCCGCTCGGTCGCCACCGGCGCGCTGCTCGGCGCGGTCGGCGGTGCCCTCACCGGTGCCCTGGTCGACAAGGAAAACCGCGGCCGCAATGCCGCCATCGGTGCCGCTGGCGGCGCGTTGGTTGGCGGCGCGGCCGGTTACTACACCGAGCGCCAGAAACAGATCAGCGACGACAAGCAGCGCATCGCCTCGTACGCCACCGACATCGACAAGAGCGCGGCCGACATGGACCGCACCACGGCCTACGCCAAGTCGTCGCAGAGCTGCTACCAGCGCGAGTTCGCCAGCCTGATCCAGAACCGCAAGGCTGGCCGCATCAACGACACCGAGGGCCGCAAGCGCCTGGCCGAGATCGTTGCCGGCCTGCAGGAGTCGAACAACCTGCTGACCACCGTGAACGGTCGTTTGGGTGAGAACCTCAACAACTACACCCAGGCCTACGAGCAGGACCTCAAGCAGGTGGGCGTGCAGCGCACCGAAGTGGTCGCAGTGGCCGAGCCGCCGAAGGTGGCAACCACCGGCAAGAAGAAGGATGTGAAGAAGGTCCAGCCGGCCAAGACCAACACCAAGGTGCCACAGGAAGCGGTGGCCACCGAGAAGACCCTGCAGAACGCCAACGGCAAGAAAGCCGAGGCCCAGCAGGTGGCCAAGGCGGGCGCCGACCAGGTCAACGCCATGTGCCGCAACCCGGACATGGGTGACTGGGCGCCGGTGCCGTGCCCGAACGTGTGATCCGTTGAGGCTGCTTGCATGACCTGTAGGCGCGGGGCAAGCCCACGCCTGCAGGTCATGCGACTTGGCCAGGCTTTGTGCAAGGAAACCTATTCGTGACAGATCTTCTGGTCAATTCCCTGGCCAACAACTCCCAGTTTCTTGCCCGTCAGCGTATCCAGGCGCGGATCAACCTGCCGCAGATGTTCGCCGCCATCGACGCCGACCCGCGTATCGTCGGTGCCGGTGTGGTGTACATCGACGCCGAATACAACATTGTCACCCTGCGTGAGTTTCAGCCGATCTGCAGCATCCGCCCCAAGCGCGTGATCCTGCGCGAGATCAAGAAGTACCAGACACCTGACCAGTACACCCAGCAGTTGCAGCACAATCCGCGCGAGTCGCGGGTGGTCAAGGAGGCGGTCAACACCACCCTTTCCTGTGCGGGCGCTGTGATCGGCTGGTTCGTGGTGTTCAGTGGCACCATTGCCGCGCCCTTTTCCGGTGGTACCAGCCTGGTACTGACCTATGTCGGTGGCGCCGCCGCCACCGCCAGCAGCGTCCAGTGCGGCATCGGTGTAATGCGCACGGTGCGTGAAGTGACCAACCCAGCGGCTAACGATGCCCTCGATGAGAACCAGTGGTACCAGGCCGCCTCGATGGTGCTCGATGGCGTCTCGTTGCTGGGTGTCGGCGCGTCGGGCCTGAGCACGTTGAAGTACCTGCAAGTACACAAGGCCGCCACGGGTCGCAGCTGGCTGGAGTTGTCCAAGAGCCTCAGCCGCCAGCAGCGCAAGGCGCTGACCGACGAGCTGCTGTCGATCAAGCACCCGAGCCTGACGGCCAGGCAGATCAAGTTGCAGCAGGCGGCAGGGACCATGACCAAGCGCTACACCCCGACCGAGATCAGCCACGCCACGCAGACCCTGATGCGCGACTCGCTCGGCGCCACCTTCGGGTTGGCCGGGAGTGCCACGGTGCAGAGCATAGCCGTAGGGCTATACGAAGAGATCGAGTGATGATGAAGCCTGCGCAATTCCAGACTTTCATGCGCCGTTACTTCCCGACGTTCTTGCTGGGGTTTTTCATTTGCCTCCTGTCGGCGGCGTTGTCAGCGACTCTGTGGATCGACAGTCACTGGCGCAATCACCCGGATAACCCCTTATTCACCATGATGTCCAGCGCGGTGCTGGTCTTGCTGCTGTGTTCCGGGCATTTCGCGATGGTCCGGGGCTTCACATGGGCAGTATGGGTGGTGCTCCCTGTACCGACTGTGGCCTTGCTGATGGCGTTGAGCCTGCTCGGTAGTGGAGTGAATGCCGTGTTGCTGGCAATCCTGCTGGCGCTGCCATTGCTCGCGCTGCTGGTATTCAACAGCCAGCGGCATCGAGAGATGCGGCGGCGGTTGGTGGAGCTGCGCAAGGTGCGGCGCTAGCGCAATGACGCTCAAGCCTTTTCTGAAGCGTTACTTCGGCGTATTCATCGGCGCCTACTTCTCGTCGATCATTGCCGTGTCCTGGACATTTGCGCTGGTGTGGAGCACGTATTGCCGGAACTGCCTGAAGGATGGCGCCTTCGCTTCGAGTCTGTTCCTGACGCTGGCAGTCTTCATGTTGGGCCATGGCGCTGTAGTTCGGGGGCGGACGTGGGGAGCCTGGCTCGTGGCCGCGATGTGCCTGGCCAGCCTGGTGATCGCGTTGCCGGCCTATGGATATCGTCCCAACATGTTCATCTACGCGAGCTGCCTGCTGGCAGCGCTGGTAGCGTTGCTGTTGATCAATAGCAACAGGTACAGAGAAATGCGCGTTCTCCTGGCGCAGTACCGGGAGCAAAGGCGCAAGGCAAAGCCCTAGGCTCTGTATGAAAAGCCTTGATACTCGGTGATGCTGCGTTGAAAACAGCCTCGGAATGCTCATTTACAACCCGTAAACTCCGCTTCCTCGGCTGTTTTCGCCTTGCCTGACCTTCGTCTCAAGACTTTTCATACAGACCCTAGCCATCATCGCGGGTTGGCGCCGCGCACGGAGCTACAGTTCCGCCACCAGGGCTTCCAGTTGCTCCTGCCGCTCGGCCTGGTTGACCCGTGCCCCGGGATTGAGCGTCGACCACTGTGGATGCGCCCGCGCCTTGCGCAAGGCCTCGGGCAGCTTGCCTTCGCGCCAGCCTTTGTCCTCCGGCGCCGCGAGGCGGATGCTGTCCTGCGCCGCGTGCCCGCGTGCCTCCAGGGCCAGTATCAACTGTTGCTGACGCAGCGCCAGCAGGCGCAGCACGGCGTCATCCACCGTCAGCTCGCGCTGGCCCTTGAGCTTGCCCATCAGGCGCGAGCCATAGTTGCGCGCGGTCTGCAGCGCGCCGCCGGCAATGGCCCCGGCAAGCGCGGCGGCGCCCAGGGTCAGGCCGCCAACCAGCAGGTCGACGCCGGCACCTGCCGCCGCGCCCGCCGCCACGCCGCTGCCCAGGCGCACACCGAGCAGCTTCAGGGTCTCCGGATTGAACAGGTCGTCGCCCCAGCGCCCATCGAGCAGCGGCAAGTCGCCGGCATTGGCGTCCTCGCGACGGAACGCATACAGCTTGAGCAGCGCCTCGACACAGCGTTGCTCGCGCTCACGCACCGCCTGGCGCAGCGCTTCGATGGCCTGCGCCTCGGCGGCGGGCTCGGCCTCTACGCTGCGCCGGCAGGCAGCGCAGTCGAGCAGCAGCTCGGCGACCAAACGCTTGCCGCTGTGGCGACGGGCTTCGCGCTGGGCCTGCTGGTCATCGATCAGCCGTTGCAGGGCAGGGCGGGCCTCTTCCAGCAGCAGCGCCAGGCTTTCGTAGAGGCGGCGCTCGCCATCCTCGGGCGGGGCCACGCTGTCGAAACGCACCAGCGCATGCAGGCCCAGGCGCGCCAAGGCCTCGCGCCATTCGGGCTCGCGGTGCTGGTTGCTGGCAACGAAGTTGAGCACCGGCAACAGCGGCTTGCCGCAGCTGGCCAGCACCTCAAGCTCGTCGCGGTACTTGGCCAGCACCGGTTCGCGGGCGTCGATCACATACAGACCGGCATGGCTCGCCAGCAGCTGGCGCAGCACCTTGGCTTCCTGCTCGAAACGCTGGCGCGCCTCGCTGCCCTGGAGGAAACGCTCAAGGCGAGCGGGGCCGTCCAGGCGCTCGCCCGGGCGTTCGAGGCGCTCCAGGTAGTCGAGCAGGGCAATGGCGTCCTCCAGGCCGGGGGTGTCGTAGAGCTCGAGCAACGGTTCGCCGTCCACCGACAGGCGGGCGCCTTCGACATGGCGGGTGGTGCTGGGGCGGTGCGAGACCTCGCCGAAGCCGACGTCGCGGGTGAGGGTGCGCAGCAGCGAGGTCTTGCCGACGTTGGTGTGGCCGACCACGGCCAGTTTCAGCGGCTCAGTCATGGCCATGCTCCAGCCAGGTCAGGGGCGAGGTGTCGGCATGGGGCAGGCCCAGGCGGTCGAGGGCCTCGTGCCAATCGCCCAGGCGTGCCGCGTCCAGTGCCTGGCCGGGCTGCGCCTGCAGCAGCCAGATACGCGTGGCGCCGGCGTTGCGCGCCAGTTCAGCGAGCAAGGCCAGGCTGCCCCGGTCGGGCGAGCGACGCGGGTCGCAGGCAATGGCCAGGCGCGCCGGGGGGAAACGGCTGAGTTGCTCGAGCAGCTTGTTGCGCGATTCGCGGCTGTCGAGCACGCCCGCATGGGTGACCGAGCGGGGCAGTGCGGGTGGCCAGGGGCGCTGGTCGTCCAGTTCCAGGCCGACCAGCAGGGCACCGCCACCGTCGCGTTCCAGTTGGCCGGCCTCGAAGCGGGGCAGGGTGTCGGGGGCTGCATCCTGCACGCCGAGGCGTTCGCTGCGCGGCATCAGGGCTTCGCGCAGTTGCGCGTAGCCTGGCAGATTGAGGTCCAGCGCCAGGCGCTCGCGGCCCTGGCGCCAGCGCCACAGGCACAGCGCGGCCAGCAGCATGCGGGGCAGCAGGCCATAGACCAGCACCACGCCGAGCAGCCAGCTGGCCCAGGCCTGGCGCGCCAGATCGAGTGCAGGCAGGGTGTCGCCGCTGGCGCGAATCATCGCCTCGTCGGGGACGGCGAAACCGAGCAGCGAGGGCAGGGCGCCAAGGGCCTGGGTCAGCGTGATGAAAGGTTCGGCGGCAAGCAGCGTGGTTTCCCAGACGAAGCCGTAGCGTCGCGTCGCCAGCAGCGCCAGGAGCATGCCCAGCGCCGCGAGCATTGCCAGCGACCACAGGCCATGCACCAGCAGGCCGAGCAGCCAGCGGTTCAGGCGCTGGCGCTGCAACAGCACCAGCAGCGCGGGAGCCAGTTGCGCGGCCTTGGCGTCACGGGCAAAACGCTCGCTTAGCCACAGCCACAGGCGGCCCAGCGCCGCGCCATGCTCACCGGCGAAGAAGAAACCCACGGCCCAGCCAAGCAGCAGCACGAGATTCAGCCCGAGCAGGCTGCCCAGGGCCCAGAACACGTTCACCGGCCGCTGGCCGTCGCCCAGGGCCGCCAGCCCCAGGCCGGCGCCACTGAACAGAGCCAGGACCATCAAGCTCAGCAATGCCAGCCGTGCGCCCTGCTTCCAGTGGCGCAGCGCCGCGTCCATGCCGTCGCGCTCGGCCAGCCACAGAGCGCGGGCCTCGATGCGTGTGGCCAGGTCGCCGCCCTGCTGGCGGGCGCGTCGGTTGGCCTCCTGGTCCTCCAGGGGACCGGCGTGTTCCTCGCGCAGGCGTACCGCTTCGGTGAGCCAGCGCTTGTCGAGTGGAGTGGGTGCAGTCACAAGCTCTTCCATTGCACAGGTCTGGCCGCAAGCATAACCCACGCGCCCGGTGCTATCCTCGCCGGCATGAATACATCACTCCCCCTCAGCCTGATCGCGGCGCTCGCCGAGAACCGTGTGATCGGCATCGACAACACCATGCCCTGGCACCTGCCGGGGGACTTCAAGTACTTCAAGGCCACCACCCTGGGCAAGCCGATAATCATGGGGCGCAAGACCTGGGATTCGCTGGGCCGGCCATTGCCGGGGCGGCTGAACATCGTCGTCAGCCGTCAGCCTGGACTGCAACTGGCCGGCGCCGAGGTGTTCGCCTCGCTGGAGGCGGCGCTGGTGCGCGCCGAGCAGTGGGCGCGCGAGCAGAGCGTCGGGGAATTGATGCTGATCGGCGGTGCGCAGCTGTATGGGCAGGCGCTGGAAAAAGGGCTGGTGAGCCGGATGTACCTGACCCGGGTGGAATTGTCGCCGCAAGGCGATGCCTGGTTCCCGGAGTTCGACCACGGGCAGTGGCAGTTGACGTCGAGCGAGGCGCAGTCCGAAGCGGAAAAGCCGGCCTATCACTTCGAAGTCTGGGACAAGGCTTGAGTGTGTTCGGGGCCCGCTGATACGCAATAACTGCAATTGCGAACAAATATCATCTTCTGCTAGCGTTCGCTCCTCTTGAGACCCAGAGCCAGGATGTGCCGTGTCTTCGTGGAACAAGCAGATCGCCCGGTTGTTCACCGAGCACAAGAAGGCCCTGGAGGCGTTCGTCGCACGGCGCACCGGCAATAGCCAAGTGGCCGCCGACCTGACCCAGGAGTCCTTCCTGCGCCTGGCGCGGCTGCCTGCCGACAAGCAGATCGACAACCTGCCGGCCTTCCTCTTCACGATTGCCAGCAACCTGGTGCGCGATCATCAGCGCCAGGCCATTCGCCGCGAGCGCCTGGATGGCGGCGAGCCCAGCGACGAACTGGCCAGCGAAGCCCCCGGCGCCGAGGACCAGTTGGCCGCGCAGCAGGAGCAGGCGCTGATGCAGGCGGCGATCCAGGCCCTGCCCGAGGCGACCCGGCACATCTTCCTGCTCTATCATGTCGACGGTTGCACCTACCGCGAAATCGGCGAGCGCATGAACGTCACGCCCCGCAGTGTCGAGTACCAGCTGCGTCGGGCATTGCTCGATTGCCGCGCCTTCATCCAGGCGCGGCTGGCCGGTGACGCGAGAGGGCAACGTCCATGAGCCGTCATCCCGAGAGTGCGACCGATCCCATGAGCGACCTGCCCGACAGCGAGCGCCTGTTCGCCGAAGCCACAGCCTGGTATTACCGTCTGCATGCCGAGGACGTCACCCTGGACGAACGCCAGGCGTTCGCCGTATGGCGCGCGCAGGGGCCGGCGCATGCCAAGGCCTGGGAGGAAGTGCTCGATTTGCTGGGGGCCTTGCAAGGCCCTGCCAGGCATCTGCGGGAACACCAGCAGGCGGCATGGCGCGCCCCCCGTGGCCGGGTCTGGCCCAAGCTGGCAGGCGCTGCCGCGGCGGCGGTTCTGTTGGGTGTGCTGCTCGTCCAGACGCCCTGGCTCGACCGCTGGCGCGCCGATTACGCCACCGCCACGGGTGAAACCCGCAGCCTGCAACTGGAGGACGGCTCGCGCATTCAGCTCAACACCGACAGCGCCGTGCAGGTCGAACTGGGGATCACCGAGCGACGTGTCCGGCTGTTGCGTGGCGAGGCCTGGTTCGAGGTGACCCGCGACCCGGCCCGGCCCTTTGTGGTGCGTGCCGGGGATGGCTGGGTGCGGGTGGTGGGCACGCGCTTCAGCGTGGCTGAGGCAGACGGGCAGACCCGTGTGCAACTGGCCCAAGGCAAAGTCGAGGTCCGTGCCGGTACCGGCCAGGGCGTATTCCTCGAGCCCGGGCAGGCGTTGGAGTACGCGGCAGGCGGGCCGGGTGCCGTGCATGGCTTCGAGCCCGCCCGCGCCTTCGCCTGGCGCGAGCGGCAACTGGTATTCAGTCAGCAGCCGCTGGGTGAGGTGGTGACCGAACTCAATCGCTACTGGCCCGGGCTGACCCTGGTGCTGGGCGACGGCCTGCGCCAGCGCAAGGTCTCCGGCGTGTTCGACATCGACAAGCCGGAGGCCGTGCTCAAGGCCTTGACCCATACCCTGGGCGTGCGTGCCGACCAGTACACACCGTACCTGCGCATCCTGCGCGAAGGCTGATTTAAAATTTTTTCGGGGATTCCCGCCGGGCCGACGTCCTTGATTTCGTAGGCGCAAATAATAAGCACTCTCAGACAGTGCCGCGCCAGTCGATCACTTTGACGCTTTCGGGGAGCCCCATTGATGAAAACCACCGCCACTCGGGCCGTGCTCGGCCTGGCCATCGCGCTTGGCAGCGCCGCGCTGGCCGGACCCTTGCAGGCCCAGGCCGCCACGCAGGCTCAGGTCTACCGTTTCGACATCCCAGCGCAGTCGCTGGACTCGGCCCTGGCGGCCTTCAGTGCGGTTACCCGGATCCAGGTGCTGGTACCCGGTGAGTTCACCCAGGGCCTGCGCTCGCCGGGCCTGAGTGGCAGTTATCCACAGGACCAGGCACTGGCCCGCCTGCTCCAGGGCACTGGCCTGAATGCCGCCTACATCGACAACGACAGCGTCACCCTGGAGCGCCTGCGCGCCGGGGGCGACGACGCGATGCAACTGGGCGCGGTGAAGATCGACAGCAGCCAGCTGGGCACCACCACCGAAGGCACCGGCTCCTACACCACTGGGTCGCTGACCCTTGGCAAGGGCGAGCAGAAGCTCAAGGACATCCCGCAGTCGGTGTCGGTAATGACCCGCCAGCGCCTGGACGACCAGAACATGAACAGCCTGCAGGACGCCATGCGGCAGGTGACCGGTACCACGATCAAGAGCTACAACACCGGCTCCAACCTCAATGACGTTTACATGCGCGGCTTCCCGGTCGACCTGGTGCAGGTCGATGGCGTCACCCAGCCCACCGGGCAAGGCGACATGGCCACGGCGTTCGACCTGGCCATGTATGACCGTGTCGAAGTGCTGCGCGGGCCATCCGGCCTGTACCAGGGCGCGGGCGAACCCGGCGGCACCATCAACCTGGTGCGCAAGCGCGCCTTGGGCAAGTTTGCCCTGTCTGGTGAGCTGTCGGCGGGTACCTATGACCGTTACCACTCCACAGTTGACGTCACCGGGCCGCTGAACAGCGATGGCAGCCTGCGCGGGCGTTTCGTCACCGCCTACGAGAACAACCAGGCCTTTGTCGACTACGCCCAGAACGAGCGCCCGATGATGTACGGGCGCCTGGAGTACGACCTGTCGCCGGCCACCACCCTGACCCTGGGCGGCGCCTACCAGCGCAACAAGTCGGTGCCCGCGTTCGGTCTGCCGGCCTACGACAGCGGCAAGCTGCTCGACGTCAAGCGCTCGACCTTCGTCGACGCGAAGTGGAACGAGCTGGACGAGCGCGTCTGGGAAAGCTTCTTCGAGGTCGACCATGCGCTGGACGATGGTGGCCAGTTCAAGACCTCGCTGAGCTATCGCGACGCCGAGGCACCCACGCGCAACTTCACCTGGACCGACGGCGCCGTGGACCCGGTGACCGGTGCCAGTTCCGCGGTGGCCTACAACTACTACACCCACATCAAGACTCTGGGTCTGGACAGCTTCGTGACGCGGCCGTTCGAGGCGTTCGGGCGTACCCATGAGCTCACCGTGGGCGCCGACTACCAGCATGTGGACAAGGACTTTCGCTACGGTGGCCGGGAGTGGTTCGACATCAACGTGTTCGACCCGGGCAGCATCGACATCCCCAAGATCGACTACGCCATGGACAACGGCAACTCGTCCAAGTCGAACCAGTACGGACTGTATGCCCGCACCAAGTTCAGCGCCAACGACTGGCTGGACGTGATCCTCGGTAGCCGGGTGATCTGGTTCGACAGCGATGGCCACAATGCCAACCCGTTCTTCAACGAATTCTCCGACCCCCACACCAGTGTTCGCCGCAAGGTGATCCCCTACGGTGCGCTGGTCGCCAAGCTCACCCCCGAACTGTCGGCCTATGCCAGCTACACCACGGTGTACAAGCCGCAGACGCAGATGGCCGGCGGCGACAGCACGGTGGCGCCGCGCGAGGGCAAACAGTATGAGTTGGGCCTGAAGCGGGAGTTCTTCGACGGCCGCCTGAACGGCAGCGTGGCGGTGTTCCGCATCTATGACGAGAACCGCGCCCAGCAAATCGACCAGACGCCGTTCTACGAGGCCCAGGCCAAGGTGCGCAGCCAGGGTTGGGAAACCGAGCTGTCCGGCAACCTGACCGACAACTGGAGCGTCAGCACCGGCTACGCCTTTACCCGGCTGGAGTCGGGGCGTCAGGCCGACTACCAGGGCATCAGCATCACGCCCAAGCACAACTTCAATGTATGGACGCGCTATGCGTTCGCCGATGGGCCGCTGGAAGGGTTCAGTGTCGGTGGTGGTGTGCGGGTGGTCAGTTCCACCTACTACACGCGCAACAGCGTGGACTTCGTGCAGGGTGGCTACAGCGTGGCCACGGCGCAGGTGGGCTATCGCTTCAACAAGCACCTGTCGGCGACACTCACGGCCAACAATCTGTTCGACCGTGTGTATTACGAGCGTGTGGACAGTGCCTGGGGCTCGAACTTCTATGGCGAGCCGCGCAACCTGACGCTCAAGCTGCGCGCGACGTATTGAGCCTGGATCGCCGGGGGCGCAAAGCGCCCCCGATAATCTCTCAGGAGTGACTCAGTTGCGCATGCTCATCCCCAGCCAGCACCTGCTGGTCGGTCTGCTTGAGCAACTGGCTGGTAACCACGCCCGCGGTCATCGAGCCATTCACGTTCAACGCCGTGCGGCCCATGTCGATCAGCGGTTCCACCGAGATCAACAGCGCCACCAGTTCCACCGGCAGGCCCATGGCTGGCAGCACGATCAGCGCGGCGAAGGTCGCGCCGCCGCCGACGCCGGCAACACCTGCCGAGCTGAGGGTGACGATGGCCACCAGGGTGGCGATCCACAGCGGGTCGAAGGTGTCGATGCCCACCGCCGGGGCGACCATCACCGCCAGCATCGCCGGGTACAGGCCGGCGCAGCCGTTTTGGCCAATGGTGGCGCCAAACGACGCGCTGAAGCTGGCAATCGACTGCGGCACGCCCAGGCGCAGGGTCTGCGCCTCGATGTTCAGCGGGATGCTGGCGGCGCTGGAGCGGCTGGTGAAGGCGAAGGTCAGCACCGGCCAGACTTTACGGAAGAAGCGCAGCGGGCTGACGCCGGTCAGCGCCAGGATCACCCCGTGGACCACGAACATCAGGCCCAGGCCGATGTACGACACCACCACGAAGCTGCCCAGCTTGAGGATGTCGTCGAGGTTGGAGCTGGCCACCACCTTAGTCATCAAGGCCAGCACACCGTAGGGGGTGAGCTTCATCACCAGGCGCACCAGGCGCATGACCCAGGCCTGCAGCACGTCGATGGCCGACAGGGCGCGCTCCCCCTTGTCCTTGTCGTCCTTGATCAGTTGCAAAGCGGCGAGGCCGAGGAACACGGCGAAGATCACCACGCTGATGATCGAGGTCGGCTTGGCCCGGGCCAGGTCGCCGACCGGGTTGGTCGGGATGAACGACAGCAGCAGTTGCGGGATGTTGAGGTCGGCGACCTTGCCCGCGTAGTCGCTGTGGATGGCCTGCAGGCGGGCGCTTTCCTGGGCGCCGGCCACCAGCCCCTCAGCGCTCAGGCCGAACAGGTTGGTCAGGGCGATGCCGATCAGTGCGGCGATCGCAGTGGTCAGCAGCAGGGTGCCGATGCTCAGCACACTGATGCGGCCCAGCGCCGAGGCGTTGTGCAGGCGGGCCACGGCGCTGAGGATCGAGGCGAAGATCAGCGGCATGACGATCATCTGCAGCAAACCGACGTAGCCATTGCCGACCAGGTCGAGCCAGCCGATGGTGGCCTTGAGCACCGGGTGCCCGGCGCCGTAGATCGTGTGCAGCACCAGGCCGAAGCCGACGCCGAGGGCCAGGCCCAGCAGCACCTTCTTGGCCAGGCTCCAGTCGGTGCGACGGGTTTGCGCCAGGCCCAGCAGCAGGGCCAGGAACGCCAGCAGGTTGAGTGACAGCGGCAGGTTCATTGAAGCTCCGGAAAAAGGCAAAAGAGGCATCGCCTCTGTGAGCGATTACGAACGGAAATGCTAACAGCCTGAAAACAAACGAATTTATACCTAAAAGGAATTTGCATAGTCGTTTATGGAATAACGCCTGGTCGTTTTTGGCAATACACATGGCGTTTGCGGTTGCTTCGAGGTCGGTGGCGCATGCCTGCCTGTCACAAATCAGGTCTAGGGTTGAGCGGCCACGTCTTTGGGAGAACCGCACATGATGTCAGCTCCGAAAATCCTTGCCGGCGGCCTTGCCCTGTTGCTCAGTGCCAGCAGTTGGGCGGCCACCGAGCTCAAGCACTGGCCGGCCGAAGCCGCGCAGAAGCTCGACGCGATGATTGCCGCCAACGCCAACAAGGGTAACTACGCGGTGTTCGACATGGACAACACCAGCTACCGCTTCGACCTCGAAGAGGCACTGCTGCCGTTCATGGAGAACAAGGGCCTGCTGACCCGCGACAAGCTCGACCCCTCGCTCAAGCTGATCCCATTCAAGGACACAGCGGAGCATAAGGAAAGCCTGTTCAGTTACTACTACCGCCTGTGCGAACTCGACGACATGGTCTGCTACCCCTGGGTGGCCCAGGTGTTCTCGGGCTTCACTCTCAAGGAACTGAAGCAGCAGGTCGACGAGCTGATGGCCTCGGGCAAGCCGATCCCCAGCACCTACTTCGAGGGCGACCAGGTCAAGAGTATCGAGGTGCAGCCGCCGAAGGTGTTCACGGGCCAGGCCGAGCTGTACAACAAGCTGATGGAGAACGGCATCGAGGTCTATGTGATCTCGGCGGCGTCCGAAGAGCTGGTACGCATGGTCGCCTCAGATCCAAAGTACGGCTACAACGTCAAACCACAGAACGTGATCGGTGTGAGCCTGCTGCTCAAGGATCGCGCCAGTGGCCAGCTGACCACGGCGCGCAAGCAGATCAGCGCCGGGCAGTACGATTCCAAGGCCAACGAAGGCCTGGAGCTGACCCCGTACCTGTGGACGCCGGCCACCTGGATGGCGGGCAAGCAGGCGGCGATCCTGACTTATATCAATGAGTGGAAGAAACCGGTGCTGGTGGGGGGCGACACCCCAACCAGCGACGGCTACATGCAGTTCCACGGCGTCGATGTGAACAAAGGCGGCATTCACCTGTGGATAAACCGCAAGGCCAAGTACATGGATCAGCTCAACGGCATGATCGCGAAGAATGCAGCGGCCCAGGCCAAGGAAGGCTTGCCGGTGACGGCGGACAAGAACTGGGTGATCGTGACGCCGGAGCAGATTCAGTGAAATACGCATAACCTGTTCCGGCCCAATCGCTGGCAAGCCAGCTCCCACAGGTGCAATGCCAAGGCCTGCGATTACATTGTGGGAGCCGGCTTGCCGGCGATGAGGCCTTCTCAGGCATAAAAAAACCGGCGCACCAGGCGCCGGTTCTTATTGCCTTCAGAGCCTCACAGCCCTTCGAGCATTGCCTTGTTACGCACCGCACCCTTGTCGGCACTGGTGGCCAGCAGGGCATAGGCCTTCAATGCGGTAGTAACCTTGCGTGGGCGCACTTCCGCCGGCTTCCAGCCCTTCTTGTCCTGCTCGACACGGCGCGCGGCCAGCTCTTCGTCGCTGACCAGCAGGTTGATCGAACGGTTGGGGATGTCGATCAGCACTTTGTCGCCATCGCGCACCAGGCCAATGGCGCCGCCTGCGGCGGCTTCCGGCGAGGCATGGCCGATGGACAGGCCCGAGGTGCCGCCGGAGAAGCGGCCATCGGTGAGCAGCGCGCACGCCTTGCCCAGGCCCTTGGATTTCAAGTACGAGGTCGGGTAGAGCATCTCCTGCATGCCCGGGCCGCCTTTCGGGCCTTCGTAGCGGATGATAACGATATCGCCGGCCTTCACCTCGTCGGCGAGGATGCCGCGTACCGCGCTGTCCTGGCTCTCGAAGATCTTCGCGTTGCCCTCGAACACGTGGATCGACTCATCCACGCCGGCGGTCTTCACCACGCAGCCGTCCAGGGCGATGTTGCCGTACAGCACGGCCAGGCCGCCCTCTTGCGAGTAGGCGTGCTCGAAGCTGCGGATGCAGCCGTTTTCGCGGTCGTCGTCCAGGGTTTCCCAGCGGGTCGACTGGCTGAAGGCGGTTTGCGTGGGGATACCGGCCGGGCCTGCCTTGAAGAAGGTGTGCACCGCTTCGTCATCGGTCTGGGTGATGTCCCACTTGGCGATGGCTTCTTCCATGCTGGGGCTGTGCACGGTCGGCAGGTCGGTGTGCAGCAGGCCGCCACGGGCCAGCGAGCCGAGAATGCTGAAGATGCCGCCGGCGCGATGCACGTCTTCCATGTGGTACTTCTGGATGTTCGGCGCCACCTTGCACAGCTGCGGCACCTTGCGCGACAGGCGATCGATGTCGCGCAGGTCGAAGTCCACCTCGCCTTCCTGGGCCGCGGCCAGCAGGTGCAGGATGGTGTTGGTCGAGCCGCCCATGGCGATGTCGAGCATCATGGCGTTCTCGAACGCCTTGAAGTTGGCGATGCTGCGCGGCAGCACGGACGCATCGCCCTCGCCGTAGTAGCGTTTGCACAGCTCGACGATGGTGCGGCCCGCGGTAAGGAACAGCTGCTCGCGGTCGGAGTGGGTCGCCAGCGTGGAGCCGTTTCCCGGCAGAGCCAGGCCCAGGGCCTCGGTCAGGCAGTTCATCGAGTTGGCAGTGAACATGCCGGAGCACGAACCGCAGGTCGGGCAGGCGCTGCGCTCGTACTCGGCAACTTTCTCGTCGCTGGCCGAGGAGTCGGCGGCGATGACCATGGCGTCGACCAGGTCCAGGCCGTGGCTGGCCAGTTTGGTCTTGCCGGCTTCCATCGGGCCACCGGAGACGAAGATCACCGGGATGTTCAGGCGCAAGGCCGCCATCAGCATGCCGGGGGTGATCTTGTCGCAGTTGGAGATGCAGACGATGGCGTCGGCGCAGTGGGCGTTGACCATGTACTCGACGGCGTCGGCGATGATCTCGCGGCTGGGCAGCGAGTAGAGCATGCCGTCGTGGCCCATGGCGATGCCGTCATCCACGGCGATGGTGTTGAATTCCTTGGCCACGCCACCGGCGCGTTCGATCTCGCGGGCAACCAGCTGGCCCAGGTCCTTCAGGTGCACGTGCCCCGGGACGAACTGGGTGAACGAGTTGGCGATGGCGATGATCGGTTTCTTGAAGTCTTCATCCTTCATCCCGGTGGCGCGCCACAGGGCGCGGGCGCCGGCCATGTTGCGGCCATGGGTGGAGGTCTTGGAACGATAATCAGGCATGGAGCGCTCCTGGCGGCTTAATCAGGTCACTGGCTTTGCGAGAAAAGTGCTTTTCCGCAAACCCAAACAGGGAGTGAGCTTCTCTTGTCCTAATACGCCGAAGGCCGGTTGCCACAGGCACGGATGGGGGTCGAAGGACCGCGCGGGATCGCCGCAGGCTCGACCAGAGCTCATAAACCCGCCGGGGGTGTCTGGCGATGAATAGCCCGATTCTACACCGCCGCGCTCGTGAGGGAATGGCGTTGTGATAATTGGCTGCCGCCAGCCCGCAAGGTAAAGGCCTTGGTGTGGAGGGGGCCGGTTTCGGTAGACTTGCGCGCCTTCTACTCCTCTGGCCAAAAGGATTTGCAATGCCAGCGCCAAGTCGCTCCTTATTGTTCTACGTCGTCATCGGCCTGATTCAGGGCGTGGTGTGGCTCACCACCGTGAAGGGGGAGGGTCAGCTGCTGGGTTTCAGCCTGTCGGTAGCCCTGTGCGTCGCGGTGGCGGTAGCGGGCGTGAACCTGCAACTGCTTGGCAGCGCGGTGCTGCAGCGTGGCACCGGCTGGTTGGTACTGGGCCTGACCGTGCTGCTCAGCGGGATCAGTGCCTGGCTCCTCGATACCGGGCGTATGGGCTGGCTGCAGCAGACCTGGTGCCTGGCCGCCGTCGTGCTGGCCTATATCGGTACCGCGTTCATTCTCGCCTGGCCGACCGGCGAAGGGCTGCGCCTGCGCTACGAAGACCTGTTCCGGCATGCCTGGAACAACGTGTTCATTGTCTTCCTGGCACAGCTGCTGACCGGCCTGTTCTGGCAACTGCTGTGGTTGTGCGCGCTGCTGTTCAGCATGCTGGGTATCCCGCAGGTCAAGGACGCGGTGGAGTCACCGGTGTTTCTCTGGCTGGTGTTGCCGGTGGTGTTTTCGCTGGGCATGCGCATGGGGCGGGAAAACGAGAAGATCATCGGCCTGCTGCGCGGCATCCTGCTGACGCTGTGCCGCTTCCTGTTGCCGCTCAGCGCGCTGATCGCCGTGCTGTTCACCCTGACATTGCCATTCTCCGGCCTGCAACCGGTGTGGAACACCGGCTATTCGACCACCCTTCTGCTGGTACTGGCGGGCATCAACCTGTTCCTGGTCAACGGCGTGTTCCAGGATGGCCGGCAAGGTAGCGTCTACCCCGCGCCGCTCAAGCGTCTGGTGGAGGCCAGCCTGCTGTGCCTGCCGGTGCTGGTGGGCCTGGCGGCCTATGCGAGCTGGCTGCGTATCGACCAATACGGGCTTACACCGTCACGGATCATGGCGTCGATGCTGGTGGGCGTGATGCTGGCGCACGGCCTGGCGGCGGTCTGGTCGGTGCTGGCTTCGCGCCAGGCCTGGCTGCACAGCCTGCGCCTGAGCAATCCATGGATCGCCCTGCTCAGTGCGCTGCTGGTGGTGGTGTTCTACACGCCGCTGCTCGATCCGCAGGCATTGAGTGCGAGGAACCAGGTCCAGCGCCTGGTCAACGGGTACACGCCGATCACCGAGTTCGACGCCGAGACCTTGTATCGCGACCTCGGCCAGCCGGGGCGTGAAGCCTTCGAGCAGCTCGAGCAGCGGCTGCAGACAGATGAACTGTTCGATGCGGGCCGCCGCCAGCAGTTGTTGGTGCTGATGGCCCAGGTGCGTCAACCGACAGTGGCCGAAGACCATGGCCCGAAGTTCGAGTGGCTCGGGCCGGTGCAATCGAGTAGCGAATCATTGGCCGACGCGACGCTTGCGCAAAGCCAGTGCGGTGGCAAGGGCTGCTACCTGTGGGCAGTCGACCTGGATGGCGACGGGCACAACGAAGTGCTGATGATCCCCCGGCACACCTATGCATCGCAGCTGTTCGTGTTCACCTGGGAAGACCGGGAGTGGCGCGAGGTGGGCAGCCTGAGCGGCAACATGGAAAACCTCGAAAGCCTGGCCAACGGGATTCGCGAGGGGGCGGTGAAACTGGTGGCGCCGCGTTACAAGACGCTGAGCATCGATGGCCAGGAGCTGCGGCCTGACTTCAGGCGCTAGCGCCCGGCGCGGAAACTTCCCGGGGGCCGCTTGGCGGCCCGTCGCGGGCCAAAGGTCATTGCTGGCCGATGCCCTGCAGGTACTCCGACCGCTCATCGCTACGTTGCGCCACGCAGGTGTCCCACGCTGCCTCGAACGCCTTGCTGCCGGGTTTCTCGGCCCAGGTCTCGACCTTGCAGTCGGCGTCACGCAGCTGCGTCCAGAGTTTCTCGGCGGCTTCCATCTTGCCGCTCAGCGCCGCGGCCTTGTCGCTTTCATCCGCGTACTGGTCGCGAATGCGCTGCATGAGGTCGTCATAGGCCGCCTTCAGCTCGCGTTCGGCGGTCTGCTTGTTGTAGGCGGCGCAGGCATAGCCCTGCTGGTCGGTCTCGACGTTGTCGCAGGGGGTGCTCTCCTCTTCGGCGGCGTGCGCGCCGAAAGCCACTGCCAGCAAGACCAGCCATGCCATTGATTTCATCGGGTTTCTCCTGAAGAGGCTGACGATGCGCTGGATTCTCGCTCAGCCCAGGCCCGGGCGATAGCTCCCCGAGAAAATGTTCATGAAACAGCGTTGTCGAGACTCGCTCTCATTGCCGAGGGGCGCGTTAGAGCGTGCCAGGTCGGCCATTGACGCTTTCGGCAAACCCCCTGTCGTTTTTGCATCGGGGCGCCTCGAGCCGCAGGCATATGCTGGCCCCAAAGCGTCGGCACAAGGTTCGGCGCCAGCAAACTTCTATAAAAGGGGACAGCCTGATGAGCCCAGCCGAACTTCACGCCGACAGCATCGTCATCGACGGCCTGATCATTGCCAAATGGAACCGCGAGCTGTTCGAGGACATGCGCAAGGGCGGGCTGACCGCGGCCAACTGCACGGTGTCGGTGTGGGAGGGCTTCAAGGCCACCGTCGACAACATCGCTTCCAGCCAGAAGCTGATCCGCGAAAACAGCGACCTGGTGATGCCGGTGCGCACCACCGCCGACATCCGCAAGGCCAAGGAACTGGGCAAGACCGGCATCCTCTTCGGCTTCCAGAACGCCCACGCGTTCGAGGACCAGATCGCCTACGTCGACGTGTTCAAGCAACTGGGCGTGGGCATCGTGCAGATGTGCTACAACACCCAGAACCTGGTCGGCACCGGCTGCTACGAGCGTGACGGCGGGCTGTCGGGCTTCGGCCGCGAAATCGTCGCCGAGATGAACCGCGTCGGCATCATGTGCGACCTGTCCCATGTCGGTTCGAAAACCTCCGAGGAGGTCATCCTCGAATCGAAGAAGCCGGTCTGCTATTCCCACTGCCTGCCTTCGGGCCTCAAGGAGCACCCGCGCAACAAGTCCGACGCAGAGCTGAAGTTCATCGCCGACCACGGCGGCTTCGTCGGTGTGACCATGTTCGCGCCGTTCCTGGCCAAAGGCATCGACTCGACCATCGACGACTACGCCGAGGCCATCGAGTACACCATGAACATCGTCGGTGAAGACGCCATCGGCATCGGTACCGACTTCACCCAGGGCCACGGCCAGGACTTCTTCGAGTACCTCACGCACGACAAGGGCTACGCCCGGCGCCTGACGAACTTCGGCAAGATCATCAACCCGCTGGGCATCCGCACCGTCGGCGAGTTCCCCAACCTGACCGAGACGCTGCTCAAGCGCGGCCATTCCGAGCGCGTGGTGCGCAAGATCATGGGCGAAAACTGGGTCAACGTGTTGAAAGACGTCTGGGGCGAGTAAGCCGCTCTCCAAGCCTGAAAGCCCTTGCCAGCAACGCCGGGGCACCCAAACAAAAAATTTTATGGAGTTGAGTTTCCATGGCCAAGATCGCCCCGCAATTGCCAATCGAAGTCGACAGCGAGACCGGTGTCTGGACCAGCGACGCCCTGCCGATGCTGTACGTGCCGCGGCATTTCTTCGTCAATAACCACATGGGCATCGAGGAAGTGCTGGGTGCCGACGCCTACGCCGAGATCCTCTACAAGGCCGGCTACAAGTCCGCCTGGCACTGGTGCGAGAAAGAGGCCGAGTGCCATGGCCTGGAAGGGGTGGCGGTGTTCGAGCACTACATGAAGCGGCTGAGCCAGCGTGGCTGGGGCCTGTTCGAGATCCAGGATATCGACCTGGATAAAGGCACCTGCAGCGTCAAGCTCAAGCACTCGGCGTTCGTGTACGTGTACGGCAAGTGCGGCCGCAAGGTCGACTACATGTTCACCGGCTGGTTCGCCGGCGCCATGGACCAGATTCTCGCCGCTCGCGGCAGCTCGATCCGCACCGTGGCCGAGCAGGTCTACGGCGGGTCGGAAGAAGGCCACGAAGATGGCCTGTTCGTTACAAAGCCGTTGTAAGCCGGAGATAGCGTCATGGCCTTCGAAGCAATGTTCCAGCCGATCCAGATCGGCAAGCTGACCATCCGCAACCGCGTGCTCAGCACCGCGCACGCCGAGGTATATGCCACCGACGGCGGCATGACCACCGACCGCTATGTGAAGTACTACGAAGAGAAGGCCAAGGGCGGCATCGGCCTGGCGATCTGCGGCGGCTCGTCGGTGGTGGCCATCGACAGCCCGCAGGAGTGGTGGGCCTCGGTCAACCTGTCCACCGACCGCATCATCCCGCACTTCCAGAACCTCGCCGACGCCATGCACAAGCATGGTGCCAAGATCATGATCCAGATTACCCACATGGGCCGGCGCTCGCGCTGGGACGGCTTCAACTGGCCCACGCTGATGTCGCCATCGGGCATTCGTGAACCGGTGCACCGCGCCACCTGCAAGACCATCGAGGTGGAAGAGATCTGGCGGGTGATCGGCAACTACGCCCAGGCTGCGCGTCGGGCCAAGGAGGGCGGCCTGGACGGCGTCGAGCTGTCGGCCGTGCACCAGCACATGATCGACCAGTTCTGGAGCCCACGGGTCAACAAGCGTACAGACGAATGGGGCGGCACCTTCGAAGGGCGCATGAAGTTCGGCCTGGAAGTGCTCAAGGCCGTGCGCAAGGAAGTCGGTGACGATTTCTGCGTGGGCATGCGCATCTGCGGTGACGAGTTCCATCCCGATGGCCTCAGCCACGAGGACATGAAGCAGATCGCCGCGTACTACGACGCCACCGGCATGCTCGATTTCATCGGCGTGGTCGGCTCGGGCTGTGACACCCACAACACCCTGGCCAACGTCATCCCCAACATGAGCTACCCGCCGGAGCCGTTCCTGCACCTGGCGGCCGGCATCAAGGAAGTGGTCAAGGTTCCGGTGCTGCACGCGCAGAACATCAAGGACCCGAACCAGGCCACGCGCATTCTCGAAGGCGGCTACGTGGACATGGTTGGCATGACCCGCGCGCACATGGCCGACCCGCACCTGATCGCCAAGATCAAGATGGGCCAGATCGACCAGATCAAGCAGTGCGTCGGTGCCAACTACTGCATCGATCGCCAGTACCAGGGCCTGGATGTGCTGTGCATCCAGAATGCGGCCACCTCCCGCGAATACCTGGGCGTGCCGCACATCATCGAGAAGACCACCGGGGTCAAGCGCAAGGTGGTGGTGGTTGGCGCAGGCCCCGCCGGTATGGAGGCGGCCCGCGTGGCAGCCGAACGTGGTCACGACGTGACCCTGTTCGAGAAGAAGGAGCAGATTGGCGGGCAGATCACCATCGCCGCCAAGGCCCCGCAGCGTGACCAGATTGCCGGTATCACCCGCTGGTACCAGCTGGAGCTGGCACGTCTGAAGGTCGACCTGCGCCTGGGGACTGCCGCCGACGTGGCGACCATCCAGGACCTGCGCCCGGATGTGATCGTGCTGGCGGTGGGTGGGCACTCGTTCCTTGAACAGAACGAGCACTGGGGCGCTGCCGAAGGCCTGGTGGTCAGCAGCTGGGATGTGCTCGACGGCAAGGTCGCGCCGGGCAAGAACGTGCTGGTGTACGACACCATCTGTGAGTTCACCGGCATGTCGGTGGCCGACTTCATTGCCGACAAGGGCAGCCAGGTCGAGATCGTCACCGACGACATCAAGCCGGGCGTGGCCATGGGCGGCACCACCTTCCCGACCTACTACCGCAGCATGTACCCGAAAGAAGTGATCATGACCGGCGACATGATGCTGGAAAAGGTCTACCGCGAAGGCGACAAGCTGGTGGCGGTGCTCGAGAACGAGTACACCGGCGCCAAGGAAGAACGGGTGGTTGACCAGGTGGTGGTGGAAAACGGTGTGCGTCCCGACGAGCAGCTGTACTACGCGCTCAAGGACGGCTCGCGCAACAAGGGCCAGATCGACGTCGAGGCGCTGTTCGCCATCAAGCCGCAGCCGATCCTCAGCCAGCCGGGCGAGGGCTACCTGCTGTACCGCATCGGCGACTGCGTGGCCCAGCGCAACGTGCATGCGGCGATCTACGACGCCTTGCGGCTGTGCAAGGATTTCTGAGCCCAGGACCAACGCGGTTCCTGTACGGAGAACACGGTGGGAGCGGGCTTGCCCCGCGATAGCGTCAGCAGGTGCAACCTGATTGGCCGATCGGACGCTATCGCGGGGCAAGCCCGCTCCCACCGACCTCTCCCACAGGGACCGGCGCACGCTTACCGCTGTTGTGGGAGCCTCCCATGTTGAACACCCTTCTACCCATCCTGCTGTTCACCGCCCTCGCCTTGGCGGTGCTCGGCGCCCTGCGCCGGGTGCGCATGTGGCGGCGCGGGCGGCCGAGCAAGGTTGACCTGCTTGGTGGCCTGCTGGCCATGCCACGGCGCTACCTGGTGGATCTGCACCATGTGGTCGAGCGCGACAAGTACATGTCCAAGACCCACGTGGCCACCGCTGGCGGCTTCGTGCTCTCGGCCGTGCTGGCGATCCTGGTGCATGGCTTTGGCCTGCACAGCAAGATCCTCGGTTACGCCTTGCTGGTGGCCACGGTGATCATGTTCAGTGGCGCCCTGTTTGTCTTCAAACGCCGGCTGGACCCGCCCTCCCGGCTGTCCAAGGGCCCGTGGATGCGCCTGCCCAAGAGCCTGCTGATGTTCGCGGCGAGCTTCTTCATTGCCACCTTGCCGGTGGCGGGGATCCTGCCTGAAGGCACGGGCGGCTGGGTACTGGTCGCACTGCTGGGTGTCGGCGTGCTGTGGGGCGTGTCCGAGCTGTTTTTCGGCATGACGTGGGGCGGGCCGATGAAGCACGCCTTCGCCGGCGCCCTGCACCTGGCCTGGCACCGCCGCGCCGAGCGCTTTGGCGGTGGCCGCTCCACGGGCCTCAAGCCGCTGGACCTGGAAGACCCGAATGCGCCGCTGGGCGTGGAAAAGCCGGTGGATTTCACCTGGAACCAGTTGCTCGGTTTCGACGCCTGCGTGCAGTGCGGCAAATGCGAGGCCATGTGCCCGGCGTTCGCCGCTGGCCAGCCGCTGAACCCGAAGAAACTGATCCAGGACATGGTCATCGGCCTGGCCGGTGGCACCGACGCGCGGTTCGCCGGCAGCCCGTACCCGGGCAAGCCGATCGGCGAGCATGGCGGCCACCCGCACCAGCCGATCGTCAACGGCCTGGTGGATGCCGAGACGCTGTGGTCGTGCACGACTTGCCGCGCCTGCGTCGAGGAATGCCCGATGATGATCGAGCACGTCGATGCCATCGTCGACATGCGCCGCCATCTGACCCTGGAAAAGGGCGCCACGCCGAACAAGGGCGCCGAGGTGCTGGACAACCTGATCGCCACCGACAACCCCGGCGGCTTCGCCCCCGGCGGGCGGATGAACTGGGCGGCCGACCTCAACCTGCAGCTGCTCTCAGAGGTGAAAACCACCGAGGTACTGTTCTGGGTGGGCGATGGCGCCTTCGACATGCGCAACCAGCGCACCCTGCGCGCCTTCGTCAAAGTGCTCAAGGCGTCCGGCGTCGACTTCGCCGTGCTCGGCCTGGAAGAGCGAGACAGCGGTGACGTGGCGCGCCGCCTGGGCGATGAAGCGACCTTCCAGCAGCTGGCCAAGCGCAATATCCAGACCCTGGCCAAATACCAGTTCCAGCGCATCGTCACCTGCGACCCACACAGTTTCCATGTACTCAAGAACGAATACGGCGCCCTTGGCGGCGAGTACCAGGTGCAGCACCACAGCACCTACATCGCCGAACTGATCGCCGCCGGCAAGCTCAACCTCGGCCAGCACAAGGGCGGTAGCGTGACCTATCACGATCCCTGCTACCTGGGCCGCTACAACGGCGAGTACCAAGCCCCGCGCGACGTGCTCAAGGCCCTCGGTATCGAGGTACGCGAAATGCAGCGCTCGGGCTTCCGTTCCCGCTGCTGTGGCGGAGGCGGCGGTGCGCCGATCACCGATATCCCCGGCAAGCAGCGTATCCCCGACATGCGCATGGACGATATCCGCGAAACCGAAGCGGAGCTGGTGGCCGTGGGCTGCCCGCAGTGCACGGCGATGCTCGAAGGCGTGGTCGAACCGCGCCCACAGATCAAGGACCTGGCCGAGCTGGTCGCCGATGTACTGATCGAAGATGAGGCCCCCGCCAGCGCAAAGTCGCCAGCGGCCAAACGTGAACCTGCGGAGGTGCACTGATGAGCGACATCATCCGCCGCGACCCACGCGCCGAGTGGATCGCCCGTAACCGCCTGCACCCGCTGCATGCGGCCATGCAGACGCAACAAACCAGCTGGATGGGCCCCAATGGGCTGATGCGCAAGAATCCCCATGCGATTGCTGCCGGCTTCATCGGCCCCAACGGCCTCAAGCGCATCGACCGCAGCGGCGCCCAGCAGGGCACCAGTGTCGGCGGCCGGCGCACAGCAGCTGCCGAAGTGCAGTTGCCGCTGCACAGCGTGGCTGCGCCTGCGTTCTATATCGCCGTGGTACCGGACATGGTCGGCGGTCGTCTCGGCAGCCACGACCGCGACCTGCTGGGCCTGGCCCACAGCCTCGCCGGTAACGACGGCGCAGTGCTGGCAATAGTGTTCGGCGAACACAAGGAAACCAACTTTTCCACAGCCGGTGTCGACCGCCTGCTGGTCATCGAGGGTGAGGCCTTCGAGGGTTATGCACCGGAACAGCTGGTCCAGGGCCTACGGGCTGTGGATAACCAGTTCACTCCACGCCACTGGTTGTTGCCTGACAGCCGAAGCGGTGGCGGCGAACTGGGCCGACGCTTTGGCGCGGCCCTGGGTGAACGCCCGGCGACGCGGGTGTGGCAGGTCAAGGATGGCCAGTGCATCGGCCGTGCTGGCGCAGGCCAGCAGGATATCCAGCGCGCCACGCCACGCTTGATCCTGGCCGCCGCCGAATGCGCCGAGCCGGTAAGCGAGACTCGCCATGAAGCCCTGCCGGTGGAGTTGTCCACAGGCGTGGCACGCAGCTTGTCGCGCATCGAAGACCTTGGCTCGGTGGCCGTGGACCCGGCCGCCATCGCCATGGCCGAGGCCGAGTTCATCGTCTCCGGCGGCAACGGTGTCAAGGACTGGGACCTATACCATCGGGCCACGGCGGCGCTTGGCGCTACAGAGGGTGCCTCGCGGGTGGCAGTGGACGATGGCTTCATGCCGCGCAACCGCCAGGTCGGCGCCACCGGCACCTGGGTCACGGCGCGGGTCTACGTGGCTGTGGGTATCTCCGGCGCCATCCAGCACCTGCAGGGCATCGGCGCCTGCGACAAGGTGGTGGCAATCAACATGGACCCGGGCTGCGACATGATCAAACGGGCTGACCTGTCGGTGATTGGCGACAGCTCGGCAATTCTCCAGGCTCTGATCGAGGCTGTGGACAACTTCCGCAGCGGCGGCCAGCGCGATGCAGCATAGGGGCACAAGCATGAGTACCAAAGTCATCAGCCTGGTTTCCATCGGTGCCCACCCCAGCTCCGGCCGCGCCCGACGCGCCGAGCAGGATGCCCGTGCCGTCGAACTGGGCTTGCAACTGGCTGGGGATAACTTGCAGGTGGTGCATGCTGGCGATCCTCGTGAAGAGGCGCTGCGTGCCTACTTGGGCATGGGGCTGGATCATCTGGATGTGCTGGAACAGCCTACTGGCGCCGATGTATTGGGTGTGCTTGGCGACTATCTACGCGATGCGGGTGCCCAACTGGTGCTGACCGGCAGCCAGGCGGAAACCGGCGAGGGCTCCGGCATGCTGCCGTTCCTGCTGGCCGAGAAACTGGGCTGGCCGCTGGTGGTGGGGTTGGCCGAGGTCGAGTCCATCGAAAACGGCACTGCCCAGGTGCTGCAGGCCTTACCTCGGGGGCAGCGGCGCCGTCTGAAGGTGCGCCTGCCGTTGCTGGCGACTGTGGACAACGCCGCACCCAAGCCACGGCAGTCAGCCTTTGGCCCGGCAAGGCGTGGGGTGCTGGCGGCAAGCACTGTGGAGGTCTTGGAAGACACTGTGCTGGCCGAAGATGCCCTGCAACCGGCCCGCCCACGGCCGAAGCGCCTCAAGGTGATCAAGGCCAAAAGTGGGGCAGACCGCATGAAGGCCGCCACGGCCAAGGCCAGTGGCGGGGGCGGCAAGGTGCTTAAGGACGTTTCTCCACAGGAAGGAGCCGAGGCCATTCTCAAGTTGCTGATGGAGGAGGGGGTGCTGCGCTGAAGTCGGTGCGGCACCAGGGATGATTGATTATGTGGTGGGAACAGGTCTGCTCGCAGTTCTGCTATGTGGATAAGTTCACTAGAGTCATTGGGACTTCAGCTCTTACCCACGAAATCTGTTTGCCAACATGTGGATAAATTGTTTGCGCTTCTCTACAGCCCTTGCACGGTATAGCCTCCAAGGAATTGAACAATATTTGTGCAATTAATGGGCGTCGGCTAATCCGATATTTCTACCATTTACGCACAGTTGCTGTTGGCAGGGCTGTGGATAACATGTTCAGGCATCACTCCAGCCCCCTGGACACAGGGCCTTCGAGCAATTGATCGAAAAACGTACAGTCGTGGGAGACGCCTCTGAGAGCCACGCAATGCATCGCGCCAAGCGCATGGATGCAAAGGCGCTGACAAGTCAGTTGAGGTTGTCAACAGGGGCGGTGGGTGGAGCTGTGGGTAAACTGGGGAGGTGTGCATTGATCCTTCCAATGATTCTGCCGGCTCGACCTATCACTTTTGACAGGTTCGCATTCCTCATGGCCTTGATAGATTCGTAGGAGCCAACATTTTAAGGGCCCCACGAATGAACGCACCGCTGCTCGCCGGTGACCGTGCGAGAACGCCTCTGGTTATATTTGAGTCGCTCGAGAACCTATCGACTACATACAACCCCTATGGCCATCGTCCGGCCTGCGCTGGGGCCTTGACCTCGGTAACGGGCTTTGTCGGCCAGCCGCGTGACCCTGCTCTAGGGTGGTACTTGCTTGGCAATGGGCATCGGGTTTACAACCCGGTCGTGCGGCGTTTCCATTCGCCTGACCGATTGAGCCCTTTCGCTGAAGGTGGTTTGAATAGCTATGCCTATTGCCAGGGCGATCCCATTAACAGGCATGACCGGGGTGGGCGCCGTAACATGCCTATCACTCCCTCCTCGACGCTGGCGACTACCACACAGGGTGGTTATGGATTCAGCAGTGCGATGAACGACTATGCAGGCGTCCTGCCCTTGGTGGCGGGTGTTGCGGTACTGCTTGCGAGCTGGTGGCTCAAAGAGCCCTTCTCCAGAACGTCCGTGGGGGGAGTTGTAAGCGGGATTGTGGGAGCGGGAATTTACGCTGCTGGACGAACCATGGAGCTTCAAGGCCACCCTTCCGGGGCTGATATAGCGACCGTTGGCGTTACTACGATGAATCTCGCAGGTACGGCAACCACATTCGATGGTCTCAGAAGCATGTGGCGGAACCAGCCTGGGGCACAGGGCGATGTGCAAAGCTTTTCAAGGGGGGGAAGCAGGCCACCCTCGAACGGCTCGAGCCCACCCACAACGCCCACTGATAGCAGCAGCTCAACATCTGGCACTAGACCGCATGGTAGCAGGCAAAATATTGCTGGGGGATTTGGGGGGCTGCTTCAAATAACGGTGCCAGGGTCGGGTAGTGGTTCTTCTACCTCCAGCAACAACCCCGTCGTTTCACCTAGTGACAATATGGTGAATGTTCGTGAACTGGAAAATTTAATCGAAACCATATAGATCTAACTGTCCGGTTCAACTTTGTTCATTTCTCTCATCATGGGGGTACCGGTTCGTGAGCAGCCGCCTACTGACTACCGATCGACTTGAAAGCCCACTTGTTACTTTGGGCTCTTCAAACAACGCCTATCGCACCTACTGTCCGTACGGCCACTTTCGAATGACTCCCGATGCTGCGGCATTGGGCTTCACCGGTCAGCGAATCGAGTCGAACCTGGGTGGCTATCTGCTGGGTAGCTACCGTGTCTACAGCCCGATCCTGATGCGTTTTCTCAGTGCGGACTCATGGAGCCCGTTCGGCGAGGGAGGAGCTAACGCATACGCCTACTGTGCCGGTGATCCCGTTAACCGACGTGATCCGTCTGGCCATGTCATCACTACCTTTGCTCAAGTCGGTCGTATTACGGGCCTGGTCAACAATGCCTTTTCGATTGGCTGGGTCGTGCTCGGCACACCACCGAAGGATAATTTAGGTGTCAATGTAAACCGTGCAATTCTGGGGGGGGCGGCGATTGGCTTGGCAGGTGCGGCGGCTACTTTAGCCGGTGCTCCGGGAGCTCCCGTCGTAGCGGCAGTGGGAACTGCGACCTCTCTCACAGGAAATGTGATCAGGGTAGGCCGGTCTATATTTGGTGAGGATGCGCAACCGGTTCAGCGAGTCACCGAAAACCTGAAGCTTTTGTTTAGAGGAGTGCCGAGAGCGGTACCAGACGCGGAGCTGGGAGGAGGTGATTCGACCGGAAGCATGATTCATCCACCGGTTGAGGGTACTGCTGGCAGCCCTTCTGCGATTTTCACTTACGAGAATGAAGGCGTTCGGCGCAGGAGAAACGCAGAGCGGCGGTCCTCAAGTTCGAGTTCAGGTTCTGGATATGTTGCTGGAGGGAGCTCGGCAAGCACTTCACGTGCTACAACGCCACTCTCTGATGATGTATTCGGTTTCCGGAGCGAAACGAATTGAGAACAGTTCGTTGACACAATCGAATGCTACGGGTTGGTTTAATCAATGGCTGCATTGCAGCCATTGATTAAACCAGGCGTATTGTCAATCGCTCACTGGGCTTGTACTTCTCTTAAGTAAGCCGCTGGCTCCGCCCCCAGATTGTTCAGCAATCGCTGGCTGTACCAATCAATGAAATTGACCACACCAAATTCATAGGTCTTGGAGTACGGACCAGGCTGGTAAGCGGTGGAATTGATGCCCCGCTGGTTCTCCTCCGCCAACCGCCGATCCTGGTCGTTGGTGGCATCCCACACCTTGCGCATCTCTTCAGGGTTGTAATCCACCCCCTCCACCGCATCCTTGTGCACCAGCCACTTGGTGGTGACCATGGTCTCCTGCGCACTGATCGGCCACACGGTGAACACGATCATGTGGTCGCCCATGCAGTGGTTCCACGAATGCGGCAGATGCAGGATGCGCATCGAGCCCAGATCCGGATTCTTGATGCGGCCCATCAGCTTTTTGCACGCCACCTTGCCGTCCATGGTCATCGACACGGTGCCCTTGAGCAGCGGCATGCGCACGATGCGATTACGCAGGCCATGACTCTTGTGCAGGTAGGGGATCTTCTCGGCGTCCCAGGCAGCGGCCGAGGCGGCCACGTGATCCTTGAATTCCTGGCTGGCGCGGGGGTCGTTGGTGTCGTCCCACTCCAGCAGCGTCTTCAACAGCTCCGGGTGCGAGCCGCTGCAGTGGTAGCACTCGCGGTTGTTCTCCAGCACCAGCTTCCAGTTGGCCTTTTCCATCAAGGTGGTCTGCACCGCCACCTTGGTGTTCTCCATGTCGTACGGTTCCATGTAGTGGTCGAGGGTGGCGAGGAACTCGTCGATGGCCGGCGGATTCTCTGCCAGGCTGATGAAGATGTAGCCTCCGGCCACCTTCACATTCACAGGCTTGAGCCCGTACTGGTTCATGTCGAAGTCGGCGCCCATCTCGGTGCCGGCGAACAGCAGGCGGCCATCGAGTTCGTAGGTCCACTGGTGATAGTGGCAGACCAGCTTGGCCACCTTGCCTTTGTCGCTGACGCACAGGCGCGAGCCGCGGTGGCGGCAGACGTTGTGGAAGGCATGCACCTTACCTTCGGCACCGCGTATCACGATGATCGGGTTCTTGCCGATCTGCAGGGTGATGTAGTTGCCCTTGGTCGGGATCTCGCAAACCATGCCGGCGATCAGCCACTCCTTGTGGAAGATCTCCTGCATGTCGATCTGGAACAGGCGCTCATCGCAGTAGAACGGTTGCGGCAGCGAGTAGGTGCGCTCGCGGGTCTGCAGCATCTCGGCGGTGGCCTTGCGTGCAGGTTCCAGTGGATCGCCCAGGCTCAGGGTTGCGGTGACGTCCATCGTGTGGTCCTCGTGGCCGCGTGCGGCCGGCTGAAGTGGCTAATCGTTGTTGTAGTGCCGCAAGGCTGTTCTTCGGGATAAACAGCGTGTTGTTTTGCCGAGGAGTGTGCGTCCGGGCAGGGAAAGGACCATATCCACGGGCGACATGGCCGCATCGAATTCCGACGCGCCAGCCCTTGTAGCGCGGGGCTGGTCGCGATAAGCACGCCGATGTCGCGGATGGGAATGTACGCAGGCGGCGCTATGCGCATTATCGGAGCCATAAGAAAGGCCGACAGTCGGCTGCTGGAGATGAACATGTCCGATACCTTCCTCAATCCGGTTACCACCCAGACCTGGGCCAATGGCCGCCACATCGTGCGCTGCGTCAAGGTCATCCAGGAAACCTGGGACGTGCGCACCTTCTGCTTCATGGCCGACCAGCCGATCATGTTCTTCTTCAAGCCCGGGCAGTTCGTCACCCTGGAGCTGGAGATCGAAGGCAAGCCGGTGATGCGTTCGTACACCATCTCCAGCTCGCCGTCAGTGCCTTACAGCTTCTCGATCACCGTCAAGCGCGTACCGGGCGGGCTGGTGTCGAACTTCCTTCACGACACCATGCACGAAGGCGCCGAGCTGCCGGTGCACGGGCCGGTGGGGCTGTTCAACGCCATCGACTTCCCGGCCGGCAAGACGCTGTACCTGTCCGGCGGCGTGGGCATCACCCCGGTGATGTCCATGGCGCGCTGGTTCTACGACACCAACGCCAATGTCGACATGGTCTTCGTGCACAGCGCCCGCTCGCCGAAAGACATCATCTACCACCGTGAGCTGGAGCAGATGGCCTCGCGCATCCCCAACTTCAGCCTGCATATCATTTGCGAGAAGCATGGGCTGGGCGAGCCGTGGGCGGGTTATCGCGGCTACTTGAACCAGCGGTTGATGGAGCTGATCGCCCCGGACTACCTCGAGCGCACCATATTCTGCTGCGGCCCCACGCCCTACATGAGCGCGGTCAAGCGCATGCTCGAAGCGGTCGGCTTCGACATGAAGAACTACCACGAGGAATCGTTCGGCGCGACGCCGCCTGAAGCCAAGGCCGACGCGGTGGAGCACGCCGAAGCGGCGGCCGATGCGCCGGAAGTGGATGTGGCAGATCTGAATCTGGTGGAGTTCGTCGGCAGCGACAAGAGCATCCGCGTGGCCCCGGGCGAGACCGTGCATGCGGCGGCGGCCAAGGTCGGGCTGATGATCCCCAAGGCCTGCGGCATGGGTATCTGCGGCACCTGCAAGGTACTCAAGCTCGGCGGCGAGGTGGAGATGGAGCACAACGGCGGGATCACCGAGGAGGATGAGGCCGAGGGCTACATCCTGTCGTGCTGCAGCGTGCCGAAGGGGGATGTGCGGATCGAGTATTGATCCTCAATCGGAGGCGATCGCGGGGCAAGCCCGCTCCCACGCAGTGAGGCTGGTGGGAGCGGGCTTGCCCCGCGATGCGTTTGAGGATCAGGTGCGGAACCGCGCCACCAACCCGTTCAGATCTACTGCCAGACGGGATAGCTCGGCACTCGCCGCGCTGGTCTGGTGCGCCCCGGTGGCGCTCTGCACCGACAGGTCGTTGATGTTCACCAGGTTGCGGTCCACCTCGCGGGCCACCTGGGCCTGCTCCTCGGCGGCGCTGGCGATCACCAGGTTACGCTCGTTGATCTGCGCCACCGCGCCGGCGATGGTGTCCAGCGCCAGGCCCGCGCCACGGGCGATGTTCAGGGTCGATTCGGCGCGCTCGGTGCTGGTGCGCATCGAGTCCACCGCCTGCTCGGTACCACCCTGGATGCTGCCGATCATCCGCTCGATCTCGCTGGTGGACTGCTGGGTGCGGTGGGCCAGGGCGCGCACTTCGTCGGCAACCACGGCAAAACCACGGCCTGCCTCGCCGGCGCGGGCGGCCTCGATGGCGGCGTTGAGCGCCAGCAGGTTGGTCTGGTCGGCCAGGCCACGGATCACGTCGAGCACCTTGCCGATATCACGGGACTGCTCGGCGAGGTGTGCGATCAGCTTGGCGGTGGCCTGCACATCGCCGCTCATGCGCTCGATGGCGCCCACGGTCTCCAGTACCAGGTCGCGGCCATCGCCGGCCGAACGGCTGGCTTCGCTGGAGGCTTCCGAAGTGCTGACCGCGTTGCGTGCGACTTCTTCGACGGCACTGGTCATCTCGGTAACGGCGGTGGCGGCCTGCTCGATCTCGTTGTTCTGCTGCTGCAGGCCACGGGCGCTTTCGTCGGTCACGCTGTTCAGCTCTTCTGCGGCGGAGGCCAGCTGGGTGGCGGAGCCGGCGATCAGCTGCAGGGTGTCGCGCAGCTTGTCCTGCATCTTGGCCATGGCCTTGAGCAGGCGCGCGGCCTCATCGGTGCCGTCGGCGTGAATGCTGTGGGTCAGGTCGCCTTCGGCGATCTGCTCGGCGGCCTTGAGCGCCTCGTCGATGGGCTTGACGATGCTGCGGGTGAGGAGGAAGGCGAACAGCAAAGTCAGCACCGTGGCCGCCACCAGCAGGCTGATGACCAGGGCGAAGGCGCCGCTGTACTGCTCGGCCGCCTGGGCGTTGGTGGCGCTGGTCTGGTCGGTGTTGATGCGCACCAGCGCGTCCATGACTTTGTTGATCTGCTCGGAGTTGTCCAGCAGGTCGCGGTTGAGCAGGTCACGCAGGGTATCGAGGTCGCCGGCCTGGCTCAGGCTGCGCATGCGCGCCTCGAGCTGGCGGTACTGGTTGAGCAGCAGGCCGTACTGGTCGAAGGCGGCCTTCTCGTCGGCGGCGGTCACCAGCGGCTCGTAGGCGCGGCGCGCCTTGTCGATCTGCGCGTTGCGCTCGTCCAGCAGGCGCAGGGTGTCTTGCTGGGTGGCTGGCTCGCGGTTGAGCAGCAGGCGGTAGGAGAGGGTGCGCAGGCGCAGGTTCAGCGCGGTCAGCTCGTCGAGGGTCTTGATGCTGGGCACGCTGACTTCTTCGATGGTCACGCCGGCCTGGCGGATGTTGCCCATCTGGATCAGCGAGAAGATACCCAGGCCGAGCATCAGCACACCGATCACGGCGAACCCGAGCAACGCGCGGGGCGCGATATTCATATTGCGTAAGGACATGGAGGCGGTTTCCAAGGCAGAAGAGGTGCCGCGATCCATGCGACGGAAGAAGACCTGCCTGCCTATCGGTCGCGACCGACCAGTCTTTAGGCCGACTTGATGAAATTGTGAGGCAGCTAACTATTTTCCTGACCAGCGGTTGACCCAGGTCGGAACAAGGGCGGTGATCCTGGGTCAACCTGAACCCGGCAAACACCTTTTGAATCCGATATTTAATGGCGGGGGCGCAGGTTTTTCCTTATCGTGTGCGCCCTTTGCAACAACCGAGATAGACGCATGTTGGAAACTTCCCTGAATCAACTCGAGCAACTGGTCAGCGACCTGATGCACAAGAACGCACAGCTGGCCGAACAGAACACCAGCCTCAGCCAGGAACTGGCCCAGGCCAAGGAAGAGAACGACAGCCTGCAGTTGTCGCTCATGGAGCAGGAAGAGAAGCACGGCGCCACCGCCGCGCGCATCCAGGCCTTGGTCGAGCGCGCCAGCGCAGGTGTCGTGAACGCATGAGACTGCAAGCGCAGCCGGTCAACGTCGTGTCGATCCTGGGCAACGACTATTCGCTGAAGGCCCCCGAGGGCCAGGAAGAAACCCTGAACCAGGCCGTGCGCATGCTCAATGTCGCCCTGGCCGAGACCAAGCGCAGCTACCCGACCCTGATCGGCGACAAGCTGCTGGTGCTGGCCGCCCTGAACCTGTGCTCCAAGCAGATCGAACTGCAGCGCGAGCACGACCGCACCCTCGAGCGCACCCAGGCGCAGATCGACGCCACGGTCGATGCCATCAGCAAGGCCGTCTCCGACGTCTGACTGACGCCATCGTGCGGCTTCGTGGGAGCGGCGATGCGGCGATCCGACTTGCCCCGCGATGAAGGCGTCCAGCTTGTCGCAGATCACTGGAACAACTGGATACTTAAGTGTATACACTTCCCGAAAAACAATAATTATCGGGGAGTGGCACATGCGCATCTGGCGGCGGAGCATCCAATGGCAATTGATCGCGAGCATGGGCGCCGCCCTGTTGGCGAGTATCCTGGTGGTGGTGGCGATCTACACGGTGGCGCTCAACCGCCTTACCGAGCGCTACCTGGTGGATACGGCCTTGCCGGCCAGTATCGAGGCCATCCGCAACGATATCGAGCGCATGCTCGGCCGCCCGCTGGTGGCGGCCGCGGATATTGCCGGCAACACCCTCCTGCGTGACTGGCTGGCTGCCGGTGAAGACCCCGCCGCTTTGCCGGCGTTCATCGAGTACCTCGACGCCGCCAAGCAGCGCAACCACGCCTTTACCACCCTGTTCGCCTCCACGGTGAGCGGCAACTACTACAACGAAAAAGGCCTGGACCGCACCCTCAGCCGCGCCAACCCCAAGGACAACTGGTTCTACGGCTACATCGACAGCGGCGCCGAACGCATGCTGAACATCGACATCGATGGCTCCACGGGGGAGCTGGCGCTGTTCATCGACTATCGCGTGGAAAAGGCCGGCCAGCTGGTGGGCGTGGCAGGCATGGGCCTGCGCATGACCGAGCTGTCCAAGCTGATCCACGACTTCAGCTTCGGCGAGCACGGCAAGGTGTTCCTGGTGCGCAACGACGGGCTGATCCAGGTCCATCCCGACCAGCAGTTCAGCGGCAAGCGTCAACTTGCCGAGCAACTGGACGTCGAGTCGGCGAAGGCTGTGCTGGTGGGCGGCGAGGGCCTGCGCAGCAGCCGTTTGCAACGTGATGGCGAGGACTACCTGGCCTTGGGCTTGCCCTTGCGCGACCTGAACTGGACGCTGGTGGCCGAAGTGCCGGAAGCCGAGATCTACGCCCAGGCGCGCCAGGCCATCTGGCAGACCTGCCTGATTGGCGGCGGCGTGGCGCTGATCTCGTTGTTGCTGGTGGTGCTGCTGGCGCGCGGGTTGGTGCGGCCGATCCGCCAGGTCACCGCGGCGCTGGTGCAGATCGGCGGCGGCGCGGGCGACCTCAGCCATCGCCTGGACGATGCGCGCCAGGACGAACTGGGTGACCTGGCCCGGGGTTTCAACCGTTTCCTCGACAGCCAGCGCGGTCTGATCGGCGAGGTGCTGCGCACCACCGAACGTCTGCACCAGTCGGTGGAGCAGGTGACCCAGGTGGTGGACAACACCGCCGAGCGCTCGGGCCGCCAGCAGGAAATGACCGAGATGGTCGCCACCGCCGTGCACGAGATGGGCCTTACCGTGCAGGACATCGCCCAGAACGCCGGCTCCGCCGCCCACGCCTCGCAGTCGGCGCGGGACGAGGCCTTGCAGGCGCGGGAAGTGGTGCGCCGCTCCATCCACAACATCGAGGGCATGTCCGGGGAGATTGGCCGCGCTGCCGAGGCCGTGACCCAGCTGGCCGACGAGGTTGCCTCGATCGATGAAGTGCTGGCGGTGATCCGCAGCATCTCCGAGCAGACCAACCTGCTGGCGCTCAACGCCGCCATCGAGGCGGCGCGGGCCGGCGAGATGGGGCGAGGCTTCGCGGTTGTCGCCGATGAAGTGCGCACCTTGGCGCGGCGCACCCAGGTGTCCACCGACGAAGTGCAGCAGATGATCCAGCGCCTCAAGCACGGCGCCGGCACGGCGGTGGCGTCGATGCAGGCCGGGCAAACGGCCACCGGCAACGGTGTCGAGTCGAGCCAGCGCACCGGGACCTCGCTCGGCGCGATCACCGATCAGGTCGAGCGCATCAGCGGCATGAACGAGCAGGTGGCCACCGCCACCGAGGAACAGTCGGCGGTGACCGAGGAGATCAACCGGACGGTCCAGGGCATTTCCGACCTGGCGCGGCAGACAGCCGCCGAGGTGCAGGATTGCCGCGAGGAGTGCCAGGCGCTGCGTGGGCTGGCCGATGACCTGGCGCGGCAGATGGGTGGGTTCAGGCTGTAAAACAATCGCGGGGCAAGCCCGCTCCCACGAAAGTTGCGTGGGAGCGGGCTTGCCCCGCGATTACGGTCTGTCAGGCACCAACGATGGCGCGGATATCCGCCGCCAGTTCACGCACCCGCGCCTCTTCGGTATCCCACGAGCACATGAACCGCGCACCACCGCTACCGATGAAGGTATAGAAACGCCAGCCTTTGTTGCGCAGCGCCTCCAGCGCAGGTTCCGGCATCTGCAGGAACACCCCGTTGGCCTCAACCGGGAACATCAGCTCCACCCCCGGCAGGTCACTCACCAGCGATGCGAGCAACTGCGCGCAGTGGTTGGCGTGCTGGCCATGGCGCATCCACGCGCCGTCTTCGAGCAGCCCGACCCACGGTGCGGACAAGAAGCGCATCTTCGACGCCAGCTGCCCGGCCTGCTTGCAGCGGTAGTCGAAGTCTTCGGCCAGGTCGCGGTTGAAGAACAGGATCGCCTCGCCCACCGCCATGCCGTTCTTGGTGCCACCAAAACACAGCACATCCACGCCAGACTTCCAGGTCAGCTCGGCCGGCGAACAGCCGAGGAACGCGCAGGCATTGGTGAAGCGCGCGCCGTCCATGTGCAGGTTCAGGCCCAGTTCCTTGCAGGTGGCGCTGATCGCCTTGAGCTCGTCGGGGCGGTAGACGGTACCCACTTCGGTGGCTTGGGTAAGGGTCACCACCCGTGGTTTGGGGTAGTGGATGTCCTGGCGCTTGAGCGCCACTTCGCGGATTGACTCGGGGGTGAGCTTGCCGTTGACGCTAGGCGCGGTGAGCAGCTTGGAGCCGTTGGAGAAGAACTCCGGCGCGCCGCATTCGTCGGTCTCGACGTGGGCGGTCTCGGAACAGATCACGCTGTGGTAGCTCTGGCACAGCGAGGCCAGGGCCAGGGAGTTGGCGGCGGTGCCGTTGAAAGCGAAGAACACTTCGCAGTCGGTCTCGAACAACTTGCGGAAGTACTCCGAGGCGCGTTCGGTCCACTGGTCGTCGCCGTAGGCGCGTTCGTGACCCTGGTTGGCCTTTTCCATCGCGGCCCAGGCTTCGGGGCAGATGCCGGAATAGTTGTCGCTGGCGAATTGCTGGTTGTTATTGGTCATGACGCCTGTCCTTTTTACGACGCAGGCACGCACTCTAAACCATCGATTCGGCGGTTGCCTATACAGGCCAACGCTATCCCTGTGGGAGCCGGCTTGCCGGCGATAGCGTCCGCTCAACCAGCGATGGTTCTACGTCTGGCCCCATCGCCGGCAAGCCGGCTCCCACAGGGCTGTGTGGCGCTTGGGGTAGCAATGTCGTAAACGCGCCATTGCAAGGCGCGCGCAGGCATCTGTACCGCCGTGCCCGGTCATACCATCGCTGCAAAGGGTGGGAAAACCCTCAACAGACAAGAAACGATCGCTGCCGGGAGATACACGATGTTCAGCAAGCAAGACCAGATCCAGGGTTACGACGACGCACTGCTGGCGGCGATGAATGCCGAGGAGCAGCGCCAGGAAGATCACATCGAGCTGATCGCCTCGGAGAACTACACCAGCAAGCGCGTGATGCAGGCCCAGGGCAGCGGCCTGACCAACAAGTACGCCGAGGGCTACCCGGGCAAGCGTTACTACGGCGGCTGCGAGCATGTGGACAAAGTCGAGGCGCTGGCCATCGAGCGCGCCAAGCAGCTGTTCGGTGCCGATTACGCCAACGTCCAGCCGCACTCCGGCTCCTCGGCCAACGGCGCTGTGTACCTGGCCCTGCTGCAGGCTGGCGACACCATCCTGGGCATGAGCCTGGCCCACGGCGGCCACCTGACCCACGGCGCCAAGGTGTCGTCCTCGGGCAAGCTGTACAACGCCGTTCAATACGGGATCGACACCGCAACCGGCTTGATCGACTACGACGAAGTCGAGCGCCTGGCGGTGGAACACAAGCCGAAGATGATCGTCGCCGGCTTCTCGGCCTACTCCAAGACCCTGGACTTCCCGCGTTTCCGCCAGATCGCCGATAAAGTCGGCGCGCTGCTGTTCGTCGACATGGCCCACGTCGCCGGGCTGGTCGCCGCGGGGCTGTACCCGAACCCGATCCCGTTCGCCGACGTGGTCACCACTACCACCCACAAGACCCTGCGCGGGCCGCGTGGCGGCCTGATCCTGGCCAAGTCCAACGAAGAGATCGAGAAAAAGCTCAACGCCGCCGTGTTCCCCGGCGCCCAGGGCGGCCCGCTGATGCATGTGATCGCCGCCAAGGCGGTGTGCTTCAAGGAGGCGCTGGAGCCCGAATTCAAGGCCTACCAGAAACAAGTCATCGAAAACGCCCAGGCCATGGCCCAGGTATTCATCGAGCGCGGCTACGACGTGGTGTCCGGCGGTACCGACAACCACCTGTTCCTGGTCAGCCTGATCCGCCAGGGCCTGACCGGCAAGGACGCTGACGCAGCCCTCGGCCGCGCCCATATCACCGTCAACAAGAACGCCGTGCCCAACGACCCGCAGTCGCCGTTCGTCACCTCGGGCCTGCGCATCGGTACCCCGGCCGTCACCACCCGTGGCTTCAAGGTTGCCCAGTGCACTGCGCTGGCCGGCTGGATCTGCGATGTGCTCGACAACCTGGGCGACGCCGATGTCGAGGCCGATGTGGCCAAGAACGTCGCCGCGCTGTGCGCCGACTTCCCGGTCTACCGCTGAGTGGAGCAGAACACCATGCAACGTTATTCGGGCTTCGGCCTCTTCAAGCACTCCCTCAGCCACCACGAGAACTGGCAGCGCATGTGGCGCACGCCGACGCCGAAGAAGGTCTACGACGTGGTCATCGTCGGCGGTGGCGGCCATGGCCTGGCTACCGCCTACTACCTGGCCAAGGAGCACGGCATCACCAACGTCGCGGTGATCGAGAAGGGCTACCTGGGCGGCGGCAACACTGCCCGTAACACCACCATCGTGCGTTCCAACTACCTGTGGGATGAGTCGGCGCACTTGTACGAGCACGCCATGAAGCTGTGGGAAGGCCTTTCGCAGGACATCAACTACAACGTGATGTTCTCCCAGCGCGGCGTCTACAACCTGTGCCACACCCTGCAGGACATCCGCGACTCCGAGCGCCGGGTCAACGCCAACCGCCTCAACGGCGTCGACGGCGAGCTGATCCGCACCGAACAGGTGGCGGCCGAGATCCCATATCTCGACTGCTCGAAGAACACCCGCTACCCGATCCTCGGTGCCACCGTGCAGCGCCGTGGCGGCGTGGCCCGCCACGATGCCGTGGCCTGGGGCTTCGCCCGTGCCGCCGACGCCCTGGGCGTGGACCTGATCCAGCAGACCGAGGTAATAGGCTTCCGTAAAGAAAACGGCGCGGTGATCGGGGTTGAAACGAACAAGGGCTTCATCGGCGCCAAGCGCGTCGGCGTGGTCACCGCAGGCAACTCCGGGCACATGGCCAAGCTCGCCGGCTTCCGCCTGCCGCTGGAGTCGCACCCGCTGCAGGCACTGGTATCGGAGCCGATCAAGCCGATCATCGACAGCGTGATCATGTCCAACGCCGTGCACGGCTACATCAGCCAGTCCGACAAGGGCGACCTGGTGATCGGCGCCGGTATCGACGGTTGGGTCGGCTACGGCCAGCGCGGTTCGTACCCGGTCATCGAGCACACCCTGCAGGCGATCGTCGAGATGTTCCCGATCCTCTCGCGCGTGCGCATGAATCGCCAGTGGGGCGGCATCGTCGACACCACCCCCGACGCCTGCCCGATCATCTCCAAGACCCCGGTGAAGAACATGTTCTTCAACTGCGGCTGGGGCACGGGCGGCTTCAAGGCCACCCCGGGCTCGGGCAACGTGTTTGCCGCCAGCCTGGCCAAGGGCGAGATGCACCCGCTGGCCGCGCCTTTCTCCATCGACCGTTTCTACAACGGCGCGCTGATCGACGAACACGGCGCCGCTGCCGTCGCCCACTGACCCCGGAGACAACCGTCATGTTGCACATCTTCTGTCCCCACTGCGGCGAGCTGCGCTCCGAGGAAGAATTCCACGCGTCCGGCCAGGCGCATATCGCCCGCCCGCTGGACCCGAACGCCTGCTCCGACGAGGAGTGGGGCACCTACATGTTCTTCCGCGACAACCCGCGTGGCATCCACCACGAGCTGTGGGACCACGTTGCCGGCTGCCGCCAGTACTTCAACGTCACCCGCGACACCGTGACCTACGAGATTCTGGAAACCTACAAGATCGGCGAGAAGCCTCAGGTCACCGCCGCCTCGAAACAGAGCAGCGCGCCAGCGACCGCCAAGGGCCAAGGGGAAAAAGTATGAGCCAGACCTATCGCCTCGCCAGCGGCGGCCGTATCGACCGCAGCAAGGTGCTGAATTTCACCTTCAACGGCAAGACCTATCAGGGCTATGCCGGCGACACCCTGGCCGCCGCGCTGCTGGCCAACGGCGTCGATATCGTCGGGCGCAGCTTCAAGTACTCGCGTCCCCGCGGGATCATCGCCGCCGGTACCGAAGAGCCGAATGCGATCCTGCAGATCGGCGCCAGCGAAGCTACCCAGATCCCCAACGTGCGCGCCACCCAGCAGGCCCTGTACGCAGGCCTGGTGGCCACCAGCACCAACGGCTGGCCGAACGTCAACAACGACATGATGGGCATCATCGGCAAGGTCGGCGGCAGCATGATGCCGCCCGGGTTCTACTACAAGACCTTCATGTACCCCAAGTCGTTCTGGATGACCTACGAGAAGTACATCCGCAAGGCGGCGGGCCTCGGCCGCGCGCCGCTGCAGAATGATCCGGACAGCTACGACTACATGAACCAGCACTGCGACGTGCTGATCGTCGGCGCCGGCCCTGCCGGCCTGGCTGCCGCGCTGGCTGCCGCCCGTAGTGGCGCACGGGTGATCCTGGCCGACGAGCAGGAAGAGTTCGGCGGCACCTTGCTCGACAGCCGCGAAACCCTCGATGGCAAACCAGCCTCCGATTGGGTCAATGCCGTTGTCGCCGAACTGGAGTCGCTGCCGGAAGTCACCCTGTTGCCACGCAGCACGGTCAATGGCTATCACGACCACAACTTCCTGACCATCCACGAGCGTCTTACCGACCACCTTGGTGACCGCGCCCCGATCGGCCAGGTGCGCCAGCGCGTGCACCGTGTACGTGCCAATCGTGTAGTGCTGGCTGCTGGCGCCCATGAGCGTCCATTGGTGTACGGCAACAACGACCTGCCGGGCAACATGCTGGCTGGCGCCGTATCCACCTACGTGCGCCGCTATGGCGTGGCCCCGGGCCGCAAGCTGGTGCTGTCGACCAACAACGACCACGCCTACCGTGCCGCGTTGGACTGGCACGATGCCGGCCTGCAAGTGGTCGCCATCGCCGACGCCCGCCACAACCCGCGTGGCTCGCTGGTCGAAGAGGCTCGCGCCAAAGGCATTCGCATCCTCACCTCCAGCGCCGTGATCGAGGCCAAGGGCAGCAAGCACGTCACCGGCGCCCGCGTGGCCGCCATCGATGTGCAGGCGCACAAGGTCACCAGCCCTGGTGAAACCCTCGACTGCGACCTGATCGCCACCTCCGGCGGCTACAGCCCGGTGGTGCACCTGGCCTCGCACCTGGGCGGTCGCCCGGTGTGGCGTGAAGACATCCTCGGCTTCGTGCCGGGCGATGCCCCGCAGAAACGCGTGTGCGTCGGTGGCGTGAACGGCGTCTATGCCCTTGGGGACGTGATCGCCGACGGTTTCGAAGGCGGTGTTCGCGCTGCCACCGAGGCCGGCTTCAAGGCCAGCGTCGGCACCCTGCCGAAAACCCTGGCACGCAAGGAAGAGGCCACCGTGGCCCTGTTCCAAGTGCCCCACGACAAAGGCACCGCCCGTGCGCCGAAGCAGTTCGTCGACCAACAGAACGACGTCACCGCCGCGGCCATCGAGCTGGCCACCCGCGAAGGCTTCGAGTCGGTCGAGCACGTCAAGCGCTACACCGCCCTGGGCTTTGGCACCGACCAGGGCAAGCTGGGCAACATCAACGGCCTGGCCATCGCCGCCCGCTCGCTCGGGATCGGCATCCCGGAAATGGGCACCACCATGTTCCGCCCCAACTACACGCCGGTGACCTTCGGCGCGGTAGCAGGCCGGCACTGCGGCCACCTGTTCGAGCCGGTGCGCTTCACCGCCCTGCATGCCTGGCACATCAAGAACGGCGCCGAGTTCGAGGACGTCGGCCAATGGAAGCGCCCGTGGTACTTCCCCAAGCCCGGCGAAGATATCCACACCGCGGTGGCCCGCGAGTGCAAGGCCGTGCGTGACAGCGTCGGCCTGCTGGACGCCTCGACCCTGGGCAAGATCGACATCCAGGGCCCTGACGCCCGCGAGTTCCTCAACCGCATCTACACCAACGCCTGGACCAAGCTCGACGTGGGCAAGGCCCGCTACGGCCTGATGTGCAAGGAAGACGGCATGGTCTTCGACGACGGCGTGACCGCCTGCGTCGGCGACAACCACTTCATCATGACCACCACCACCGGCGGCGCCGCTCGCGTGCTGCAGTGGCTGGAGCTGTACCACCAGACCGAATGGCCGGAAATGAAGGTGTTCTTCACCTCGGTCACCGACCACTGGGCGACCATGACCCTGTCCGGGCCCAACAGCCGCAAGCTGCTGGCCGACGTCAGCGACATCGACCTGGACAAGGACGGCTTCCCGTTCATGAGCTGGAAGGAAGGCCGGGTCGGCGGCGTGCCGGCGCGGGTGTTCCGCATCTCGTTCACCGGCGAGCTGTCGTACGAGATCAACGTGCAGGCCAACTACGCCATGGGCGTGTTGGAACAGATCGTCGAGGCGGGCAAAAAGTACAACCTGACCCCGTACGGCACCGAGACCATGCACGTGCTGCGCGCCGAGAAGGGCTTCATCATCGTCGGCCAGGACACCGACGGCTCGATGACCCCGGACGACCTCAACATGAGCTGGTGCGTGGGCCGCAACAAGGCCTTCTCGTGGATCGGCCTGCGCGGCATGAACCGTGAAGACACCACCCGCGACAATCGCAAGCAACTGGTGGGCCTCAAGCCCGTGGACCCGAACGTGTGGCTGCCGGAAGGCGCCCAGTTGGTGTTCGACCCCAAGCAGCCGATCCCGATGGACATGGTCGGCCACGTCACCTCCAGCTACGCGGCCAACTCTCTGGGCTATTCGTTCGCCATGGGCGTGGTCAAGGGCGGCCTCAAGCGCCTGGGCGAGCGGGTCTATTCGCCGCAGGCCGATGGCAGCGTGATCGAGGCCGAGATCGTGTCTTCGGTGTTCTTCGATCCGAAGGGTGAGCGGCAGAACGTTTGATTCCGGGCCCTGTGGGGCAGGCCAGGCCCTTCGCCGGCAAGCCGGCTCCCACAGGTTCGATGCAGCTCCTGAGGTCGATGCGGTCCCTGTGGGAGCTGGCTTGCCAGCGATGGGGCCAGCGCATCCATCCAGTTGCTGCATCGCTTCGACGAACACGAATTCAAGGCAGGTAAGAAATGAGCGCTATCAACGTCTTCCAGCAAAACCCAGGCCCTGACGCCAAGGCCCAGTCGCCACTGCACCACGCCGACCTGGCCAGCCTGGTCGGCAAGGGCCGCAAGAACGCAGGCGTGACCCTGCGCGAAAAGAAATTGCTCGGCCACCTGACCCTGCGTGGCGACGGCCATGACCAGGCCTTTGCCGGCGGCGTGCACAAGGCCCTGGGCCTGGAGCTGCCGGTGGCCCTGACCGTGGTCGCCAACAGCGAGATGTCGCTGCAGTGGGTGGGCCCGGACGAGTGGCTGCTGATCGTCCCCGGCGGCCAGGAGTTCGCCGTCGAGCAGAAGCTGCGCGACGCCCTCGACGGCCAGCACATCCAGGTGGTCAACGTCACCGGCGGGCAGACCCTGCTCGAGCTGCGCGGCCCCAACGTGCGCGACGTGCTGATGAAATCCACCAGCTACGATGTACACCCGAACAACTTTCCGGTGGGCAAGGCCGTCGGCACCGTGTTCGCCAAGTCGCAACTGGTGATCCGCCGCACCGCCGAGGACACCTGGGAGTTGGTGATTCGCCGCAGCTTCTCCGACTACTGGTGGCTGTGGCTGCAGGACGCATCGGCCGAATACGGCCTGGCCATCGAAGCCTAAGGAGCATTACCCATGAGTCGGGCACCGGACACCTGGATTCTCACTGCCGACTGCCCGAGCATGCTCGGCACGGTCGATGTGGTGACGCGTCATCTCTACGAGCAGCGCTGCTACGTCACCGAGCACCATTCCTTCGATGACCGGCTGTCGGGGCGGTTCTTCATCCGTGTGGAGTTCCGCGCCGCGGACGGCTTCGACGAGGAGGGCTTCCGCGCCGGCCTCGCCGAACGCAGCGAAGCCTTCGGCATGGCCTTTGAGCTGACCGCGCCCAACCACCGCCCCAAGGTGGTGATCATGGTGTCCAAGGCCGACCATTGCCTGAACGACCTGTTGTACCGCCAACGCATTGGCCAGTTGGCGATGGACGTGGTCGCGGTGGTGTCCAACCACCCCGACCTGGAGCCCCTGGCGCACTGGCACAAGATTCCGTACTACCACTTCGCCCTCGACCCCAACGACAAGCCGGCGCAGGAGCGCAAGGTGCTGCAGGTTATCGAGGAGAGCGGTGCTGAGCTGGTGATCCTCGCCCGCTACATGCAAGTGCTGTCGCCGGAGCTGTGCCGCCGGCTGGATGGCTGGGCGATCAACATCCACCACTCGCTGCTGCCTGGCTTCAAGGGCGCCAAGCCGTATCACCAGGCCTATAACAAGGGCGTGAAAATGGTGGGTGCCACCGCGCACTACATCAACAACGACCTGGATGAAGGGCCGATCATCGCCCAGGGCGTGGAGGTGGTGGACCACAGCCACTACCCGGAAGACCTGATCGCCAAAGGGCGGGACATCGAGTGCCTGACCCTGGCGCGGGCGGTGGGGTATCACATCGAAAGAAGGGTGTTCCTCAACGCCAATCGCACCGTGGTTCTCTGATAGATCGCTGGGGCCGCTTTGCGGCCCTTTCGCTGGCAAGCCAGCTCCCACAGGTACAGTGCGCGCACCTCTGTGGGAGCTGGCTTGTCGTGGCGACGAACCGCAGCGAATGGGCTGCGCAGCGGCCCCAGCGATGTCCGCCGCAAACAGGCATCCCCCTGTCGCATCCAGTCACCGCCCCATCCCCCATCAAGCCCACAATCCCTTCATTCCAGTAACACAGGCCGCCCACGGAAAGGCGGCGCTTTCCACCACCGCTGCATAAATACAAATCAAGCGAGGTAAGAAGCATGTCTGGTAACCGTGGAGTGGTGTATCTCGGCGCGGGCAAGGTCGAGGTGCAGAAGATCGACTACCCCAAGATGCAGGACCCGCGCGGCAAGAAGATCGAGCATGGTGTCATCCTCAAGGTGGTCTCCACCAACATCTGCGGCTCCGACCAGCACATGGTCCGCGGCCGCACCACCGCCCAGGTCGGCCTGGTGCTGGGCCACGAAATCACCGGTGAAATCGTCGAGATGGGGCGTGACGTCGAGCGCCTGAAGATCGGCGACCTGGTGTCGGTGCCGTTCAATGTCGCCTGCGGCCGCTGCCGCTCGTGCAAAGAGATGCACACCGGTGTCTGCCTTACCGTCAACCCGGCCCGCGCCGGCGGCGCCTACGGCTACGTCGACATGGGCGACTGGACCGGCGGCCAGGCTGAATACGTGCTGGTGCCGTACGCCGACTTCAACCTGCTGAAACTGCCGGACCGCGACAAGGCGATGGAGAAGATTCGCGACCTGACCTGCCTGTCCGATATCCTCCCCACCGGCTACCACGGCGCTGTCACTGCTGGCGTTGGCCCGGGCAGCACGGTGTATGTCGCCGGAGCCGGCCCGGTCGGCCTGGCCGCCGCGGCGTCCGCCCGCCTGCTGGGCGCCGCCTGCGTGATCGTCGGCGACCTCAACCCGCTGCGCCTGGCCCACGCCAAATCCCAAGGTTTCGAGGTGGTCGACCTGTCCAAGGACACCCCGCTGCACGAGCAGATCGTCGATATCCTCGGCGAGCCGGAAGTGGACTGCGCCGTCGATGCCGTCGGCTTCGAAGCCCGTGGCCATGGCCATGAAGGCGCCAAACACGAAGCCCCGGCCACCGTGCTCAACTCGCTGATGCAAGTGACCCGCGTGGCCGGCAACATCGGCATTCCGGGCCTGTACGTGACCGAAGACCCGGGCGCGGTGGATGCCGCCGCCAAGATCGGCGCGCTGAGCATTCGCTTCGGCCTCGGCTGGGCCAAGTCCCACAGCTTCCACACCGGGCAGACCCCGACCATGAAGTACAACCGCCAGCTGATGCAGGCGATCATGTGGGACCGCATCAATATCGCCGAAGTGGTGGGGGTGCAGGTGATCAGCCTGGACCAGGCGCCGGAGGGGTATGGCGAGTTTGATGCAGGGGTGCCGAAGAAGTTTGTGATTGATCCGCATAAGACATTTAGTGCGGCGTAAGATGTTAACTACAGCGCCCCTTTTGGGGCGTTGTAGTTTTTTGAAAACGGCCAGTGACTTTGCGGGTTAGACCCTACGTAAGTCGATACTGCTATCTTGCATGGGGAAGAAGGTCCTGGGTTTGTAGTTGAAAGGTTCTGTCTCGCTAACTTCAAAGTTAGCGTCGGTAAGTGCTCCTCTGCGGTCTGTTTTAAGGATTTCTAGGTCGACCTTTCCTGTATTTAGATATTCGCTACGTAAGTCGAATACCGTCCCCTCATAGCCTTTTACCTTGCGGCCTGAAATGTTAGATAGTTCCTGGGCGAATATTTTTCCATTGGCATCTGGGGTGGCTGAGTCGCATATTGAGATATGAATTTTTTTAAATTTATTTTATTGTCTGATAGGAAATTGGTGAATTGTGCTGCGCTCATTATTTTGTCGTTGGCTCGTACTGCACCTGGAAGTCCGTGAGCTTTTATGAGCAGTGAATCACGTTGAAGCTTTCTGGGCTGCGAAAGAACAAGCACCCCCTGACTGTTTAAAAGCGGTAGCACCGGCTTGTGGCCTGATGGGTCGGTTTTGTTTATGGGGTCATTTAGTACATATGCGTACACATTAATCCCGCCGTCATCGAATGGACTAAAGCTGTCTGGTGAGTTGAAGCGCATCAGTGATGGGTTATACGACCGATAGCCATTTCCGAGCAGGTAGAGTCCTGAGCGCGCTCTGTGTTCAGCATTGAATCCCAATAGTGTGGGTTCACTGCTATTGAGCGGGCTGTGGCCAAAAGCTGAATAAGAAATGGTGTTTTGGGCTGAGTTTGAATGTCTGATTATAGATCCATTCTTGTCTGTGCCAAGTAACACCTTTACTGATGTAAGCATAGACTTTCTCGTCATGTTGCCTCCCCGAGATAGCCACCGTATTACGCCATGCGTGATTTTTGTCTAGTAAAGCTCACTGGTTCGGTATTAACTATGGGTTGTCGCGTCGGTCCCGAATGCGTTGAACGCGTTCATTATGTTCGGCAAGCCTGTCAAGGCTATCTTCACGATGTTCAATAGTTTCTCGCCCTATTGCACGGCGGCGCCCATCTCGGCCACTAGGGAGGGAATCATCATCACCCCACAGACTTTTTAAATGTTGCATGTGGAGTTCGTATATGCGGTGTTCTGCCGCTTCGAGTGAAACAGTCTTCATGTAAAATGTGCCTTCATGAATAGCATCGCGAATGTCGCTGTAGTTGTCACTCGTGATGTTTTCGGAAGCGGCTTTGTTTGATGCTTTGGTGGCGACGCGCTGAGTTTTTTTTGCGAGTGTTTTTAAGTTGTTGGCTTCGGTGTCAGGTAGGTGCTTCGCAATTTCGTCTACTACGCTGTTATTTAGCAACAATGCGGGCCAACCGGACAACGTATCAGTATGCCATGCAGTGTTTGTTTTGCCAGGGAGGCTGAGGTCGCGGGTGTGTCCGGACCTGTCTGTCATGTTAACAGGGTCACCTTGGCAGTATGCGTAGCTATTCAGACCTCCGCGCTCAAATGGGGACCAGCTGTCGGGCGAGTTGAAACGCATTAATGCGGTTTTGTAACCGCGGTAACCATTGCCTAATAAGTAGATATCGTTTTTTTCACGGTGTACGCCGGTGAAACCCAGCAAGCGGGTCATGCCATTGAGAGGACCGAAGCCAAATGCGGTATAGTGGCAGGAGTGTTGCTCCTGCGGCTTATGCCGGTGCAATACAGATCCCTGCCTGTCTGTTGCCAAAAGCACTGTTTCTGAGCTTTTTTTGAATCCCTGTCTCACGGCACACCCCTGGCGTTCGCTCGATTTTGCATGACTCTGCGACGAAGGAGCGGTGCTAGCAACTGGCAAAAATGTCAGTTACGCAGATGAGTCCTACTTGCTCGCAGGACGTATCTCACTGACTGGATGGGGTTGAAGGAAATACCCTACGCAATCTGTCGATGCACGTCTGATTGTCCGGGGAAATCCTGCTCACTAGGCTCTCCCGGTCGCTGTCGGTTCAGCGATCGGGTGTGGAAACCCGACAATCACGACTCCTGCCGTCATGGCAGTTGTGCACGGGAGGCCGTATGGCCTACCGGGTTACTCGTGACCGGTTTTCCACCCCGTGTACAACTGCCACCCTACGTGTGGAAACGGACGGGAGCAGTTCAACCACACGAGTGACTGTTATGAAAAAGATCGTCCCCGACCCACCCGAAGACCTCCACGCCAAATTCCAACTCCCGCCCGGCCAATCCCTCTCCACCGCCATCCTCGAAGGCGCCGTGCCCATCGAGGAAGTGCTGATGAACGTCTGCCATTTCATGTTCATCGCCTATACCGACGGCTACCACGCCCAGGAACTGGCGACCGACGGCGATCTGAAGCAACTCCAGGCGTCCAGCCTGCAGCACCTGACCGTCGCCTGGGGGCAGGTCGATGCGCTGGTGGGGGCGTTGAAGCAGGTGCCTGCCTCGGGCTTCTATCAGCCGGGTTGAAATAGCTGGGGCCGCCGTGCGGCCCATCGCCGGCGAGCCGGCTCCCACAGGGACAGCGCAGGGCTCAGACTATTGCGCAATCCACTGTGGGAGCTGGCTTGCCAGCGATTGGGCCCTGGGATGAACACCGATGGCCGGCCCGGAACAAACCTCTGCCACCCCAGTCCAACCCTCGTTTCCCGGCCATTCCGGCCAACGAGGTCCCTCCCGATGAAAGCATTCACCCTGGCAACCCTGATGACCCTGGCCGCAAGCCCGGTGTTCGCCTTCAACCTCAGCGACGCGGCCAATGCCGTCTCGGCCATGCAGAACCAGAACCATCAGGCACAGGGGCAAGCGCCAGCCGCCCAGGCCAACCTGCTCAATACGCTGGGCAGCGAGTTGAAAATCACCCCCGAGCAGGCCATCGGCGGCGCCGGGGCCATGTTGGGCCTGGCGCGCAACAACCTCAGCGGCGATGACTACGGGCAGTTGACCAAGGCTGTGCCGGGGCTCGACCTGTTGTCGGGCAACAATGCGCTGGGTGGACTGAACGGGCTGGGGCAGTTGCTGGGCAATGACAAGAACAGCTCGGCCCTGAGCAATGCGCTGGGCGGTGAAGTCGAAAACCGCAATGACCTGGACAACGCCTTCAAGGCACTGGGCATGGACACGGGGATGATCGGTCAATTTGCGCCGTTGATCCTGCAGTACCTGGGGCAGCAGGGGATTGCCGGGTCGTTGTTGCAGAATCTGGGGAGCTTGTGGGCCAACCCGGTCCCTGGCAATCCACCTTCGGTATGAACTGAAGGTCTAGCGACGCGTGTCCCTAGCTTGATCTTCTTGCTCCCAGATGCGCAATTGCAATTCTCTTGACCTGTCGATGACGGTATTGGCTCGCGTATTGGTGGCATTCTGCATTCCTTCCTCTCTCACGAGATGTCGAGAGTGATTGAGTTGTTGCGCATATAGGCGTGCCGCACCCAACTCCAATCGATTTTCTTCATTAGGGCGCCTCACACGAGGAGGAAGCGGTGGTGGCGTATCCTCTGCGTGCTGGCGGGTATTGGCTGCAACATCAGTGTCGGTGACTGCATGTCTGGTTGGGTTTGCCGTCTCTAAATTGGTCAACAGCATCTGGAGCCCTAGATGCTCGGTTGTAGGGCCGAGTGTAAGACGCCCGGGTTCCTCTGCTGAAGACCGTCCCCGCCAGGAGCGCCTGGCGTGAGAGGTGGCATGAGCTGTCGGATCCACCTGATTGACAGGATCCCCACCACAGTAGGCATACGCATTGACGCCACCTTCGCCAAACGGGCTCCAGCTATCAGCTGACAGGAAGCGCATCAGGGCAGGGCTATAGCCTCGCGTACCATTGCCGAGCAAGTAAAGTCCTGTGTGTAGTTCCCTGAGCGCCCCTGTGAAGCTGGAGAATGGGGTTCCAATGTTCGGTATTGGATCGAATCCATAAGGTGCATAACACTTGCGTCTGGTATTTGCCCCCCACACACCTTAGAACACGGACCGTTGACTGTCGGTTGCCATCAACAGGCTGGCAAGCTGCCGGGGGAGGTCAACTGGCTTGCTGTTGCTGTTACGTGCCATGTTTTCGCCCTTCGCAAGCCAATGTGGTCTGAAGTCTCCCACTGCCCGCAAAGGCACGCTACTGATAAAAATGTCAGGCCTAGCCAGGCAGTAGTGGGCTCCGATAAGTGCGGCCTTTGGGAGCGAGTTTACCCGCGAATGGGCTGGTACAGGATCAGCGCATCTCCGCGCGCAACAGCGCGATCCGCTGGTCCTTGTCCAGCCACAGCTGGTTGACCCAGGCCTGCACGGTCTGGCGGAACGCCGGGTCGTTCTCGTAATCGCCCTCGCACAGCGCCGGGTCCAGCTCGCGCACGCGGATGTCGATGATCACCCGGCTGATGCTGCCGTTGAGCAGGTCCCAGAACCCCGGCGCCTTGTCGCCCGGGTAGACGATGGTCACATCGAGCAGCGCATCCAGCTGTTCGCCCAGCGCCGCCAGCACGAAGGCAACGCCGCCGGCCTTGGGCTTGAGCAGGTGGCGGTAGGGCGATTGCTGCTCGGCGCGCTTGGCCTCGGTGAAGCGGGTGCCTTCGAGGTAGTTGACCACGGTCACCGGCTGGCGCTTGAACAGCTCGCAGGCGGCCTTGGTGATCTCCAGGTCCTTGCCCTTGAGTTCGGGGTGCTTGTCGAGAAACGCCTTGCTGTAGCGCTTCATGAACGGGTAATCCAGCCCCCACCAGGCCAGGCCCAGCAGCGGTACCCAGATCAGCTCTTTCTTGAGGAAGAACTTGAAGAACGGCACGCGACGGTTGAGGCTCTCGATCAGCGCCGGGATATCCACCCAGGTCTGGTGATTGCTCACGCACAAGTACGAGGTGTCCTGGCGCAGCGTGTCGACGCCGCGGATGTCCCACTGGGTGGGGATGCACAGGGCGAAGATGGCCTTGTCAATCTCCGACCAGGTTTCGGCGATCCACATCACCGCGGCCGACGCGTAGTCGCGGCCACGGCCCGGCAGCACCAGCTTGAGCAGGGCGAAGACCAGCAGCGGGCCGATCAGCACCAGGGTGTTGAGCAGCAGCAGGGTGAGGGTGAGGATGCCGGTCAGCAGGCGACGCATAAGGGGACTCTTGTTGTGTGAGGTGAACGGTTGGCAATGATAAGCAGGGTATGGCCCTTAGCCAAACGTCGTACGTCCATTAACTGGGACAAATGTTTCACATTATGTTGTTTAACCTGTGGCGACGAACCTATCCTGCCCGCACAGTCTAAGCACTGACCCCTCTCAAGGAAGCCTGCCCTGTGAAACCCTTGCTTGCCCTGCTGTCCCTTCTGGCGCTGCCGGTGATGGCCGCCGAACCGACGCTCTATGGCCGTTACGAGAACATCAAGCTGCCGGAGATCGGCCAGACCCTCAAAGCCAAGATGGATACCGGTGCCTGGACCGCTTCGCTGTCGGCCAAGGACATCGAGATGTTCACCCGTGATGGCAACGAGTGGGTGCGCTTCCGCCTGGCGACCGAGGGTGCCAGCGACAAGCTCTACGAACATGAAGTGTCGCGTATCAGCAAGATCAAGAACCGCGCCGAGGAAGATGACGAGGAGGAGTCGCCAGCGCTCTCGCATCGCCCGGTGATCGACCTGGAAATGTGCCTGGGCGATGTGAAACGCACCGTGGAGGTCAACCTGGTTGACCGCAGCAATTTCCGTTATCCGCTGTTGATCGGCTCCAAGGCCCTGCGCAAGTTCAAGGCAGCAGTGGATCCGCGCGAGAAGTTCACGGCAGGCAATCCGGGCTGCTGATGCAGCAGTTGCAAGCATCGAGCGACAAGCTGCAAGAAACGGCGGATCGGTGTAAGTTGCCGCGATCCGCTTTCACTTGAAGCTTGCAGCTCGAGGCTTGCCGCTCAGATGCCCCACATCCTCATCGTCGAAGACGAATCCGCCATCGCCGACACCCTCATCTACGCCCTGCAGGCCGACGGCCACAGCACCGAGTGGGTGACCCTCGGCAGCGCCGCCGTCGAGCAACAGCGTCTGCGCCCGGCCGACCTGGTGATCCTAGACATTGGCCTGCCTGACATCAGCGGTTTCGAAACCTGCCGCCAGTTGCGCCGTTTCAGCGAGGTGCCGGTAATGTTCCTCAGCGCCCGCGACGCCGAGATCGATCGCGTGCTGGGCCTGGAGATCGGCGCCGACGACTACGTGGTCAAGCCGTTCAGCCCCCGCGAGGTGGCGGCGCGGGTGCGGGCGATCCTCAAGCGCATGACGCCGAGGGTTGAAGTGGCCAGCGACAGCACACCGTTCCAGCTCGATACCCTGGCGATGCGTATCAGCTACCGGGGCCAGGCGCTGGCGCTCACCCGCCACGAGTTCCGCCTGTTGCAAAGCCTGCTCGAGCAACCGCGCCGGGTGTTCAGCCGCGAGCAATTGCTCGATGGCCTGGGCGTGGCTTCGGACGTGGGCTACGAGCGCACCATCGACAGCCATATCAAGAGCCTGCGCGCCAAGCTGCGCCAGGTCGCGCCTGACGCCGAGGCAATCCAGACGCACCGCGGCCTGGGCTACAGCTACAGCCCGGAGCACGCCTGATGCGCCTGGGGATTCGCATCTTCCTGGTGTACTTCCTGTTCGTCGGCCTGGCGGGCTACTTCCTGCTCAACACGGTGCGCGAGCAGATCCGCCCGGTGGTGCGTCAGTCATCGGAAGAAACCCTGGTGGACACCGCCAACCTGCTGGCCGAGATCCTTCATGACGATGTGAAGAACGGCACCCTGACCCAGAGCCGCCTGTCGCAGGTGCTGGCTTCCTATGGCGAGCGGCGCCCGAGCGCGCAGATCTGGGGATTGGCGAAAAACCAGGTCAGCCACCGGATCTACGTGACCGATGCCAAGGGCATCGTCCTGCTCGACTCCAGCGGCCAGGCCGTGGGCAAGGATTATTCGCGCTGGAACGACATCTACCTGACCCTGCGTGGCCAGTACGGCGCACGTTCGACCCGCAGCGACCCGGATGATGAAAGCACCTCGGTGATGCATGTGGCGGCGCCGATCCTCGACGGCGGCCAGATCATCGGCGTGGTCACCGTGGCCAAGCCCAACAGCTCGCTGCAGCCGTACATCGACCGCTCCGAGCGGCGCCTGCTGATCCTCGGCCTCGGGCTGATCGTGCTCGGCCTGTTGGTGGGGGCGGCGCTGTCGTGGTGGTTGACCCGCTCGCTGCGCCGACTCACCCACTATGCCCAGGCGGTCAGCGAGGGCCAGCGTGCCGCGTTGCCGCACTACAAGGGCGGCGAGCTGCTGCAGCTGGCCACGGCGGTGGAGCGCATGCGCACCCAGCTCGAAGGCAAGGCTTATGTCGAACGCTACGTGCACACACTCACCCATGAGCTCAAGAGCCCGCTGGCGGCGATCCGTGGCGCCTCGGAGCTGCTCCAGGGCGACATGCCGCAAGAGCAGCGGGCGCGCTTTGCCGGCAACATCGAGCGCGAGAGCGACCGCTTGCAGCAGATGATCGAGCGGCTGCTCAACCTGGCCCGGGTCGAACAGATGCAGGCCCTGGAGGACGAGCAGCAGGTGGCGGTGGCGGCGCTGATCGATGAGCTGTTGCTGGCCCATGGCACGAGGATAGACGGTGCCGGGTTGCAGGTGCGCCAGCGCATCCCTGCGGGCCTCAGGCTGCTGTGCGATCCATTCCTGATGCGCCAGGCGCTGGCCAACCTGCTGGACAATGCGCTGGACTTCACTCCGCAGCAAGGCGCGCTGGCCTTCGAGCTGGAGCGCGATGGCGAGCGTGTGGCATTGAGCCTGTTCAACCAGGGGCAGGCGATCCCCGAATATGCCCTGGACCGGGTCAGCGAGCGGTTCTATTCGCTGCCAAGGCCCGGGACCGGGCGCAAGAGCACCGGGCTGGGGCTGAACTTCGTGGCCGAGGTGATGCAGTTGCATGGCGGGGCGCTGGCGGTGGACAACGTCGAGGGTGGCGTGCGAGTGAGGTTGTGGCTGCCGGCGCGGCGCGTCAGTTGAGTTACCGGGGGCCGCTTTGCGGCCCTTTCGCCGGCGAGCCGGCTCCCACAGGGATTTGCGCATGGCATGCGCGCGGGTAGCCCGAATCTCCACACAATCTCCACATTTCCTCCCCAAGGGCTCCACGCAGCGGGCAGACACTGCCCGCATCGCAAACGGAGCCCAACCCCATGAACAAGACCCTAGGTTTCAAGCTCGGCCTGATCGCCGTGCTGATCCTGCTGCTGCTGATTCCCCTGCTGATGATCGGCGGTCTGATCGACGAACGTCAGCAACTGCGCAATAACGTGCTGGGCGAGATCGCCGCGAGCTCCAGCTTTGACCAGCTGGTCAGCGGCCCGGTCGTGGTGGTGCCCTATCGCAAGTACGAGCGCCGCTGGATCGACAAGGACGGCAAGAGTGTCCAGGAAACCAGCACGGTCCATGGCCAGCTGTACTTCTTGCCGGAAACCTTCGAAATGGATGTGGGCGTTGATACCGAGCTGCGTGCCCGTGGCATCTATCAGGCGCGCTTGTTCCATGCCAAGAGCAGGATCAGCGGCCGCTTCAAGCTGCCCGAGCGCTGGGGGATCGAGAAGGACTACGACGACTATCGCTTCGACAAGCCGCGGCTGATGGTCGGTATCAGTGATATCCGCGGCATCGAGAACAGCCTTGAACTGAAGTTGGACGACCAGCGCCTGCCGTTCCAGCCCGGCAACGGTGTCGACTGGTTACCGGGCGGCGTGCATGTGGACCTGCCGCAGTTCAGCGAGCCGCAGGCCCGGGAGTTCACCTATGCCTTCGACCTGGACCTGCTGGGCACTGGGCAATTGGCCGTGCTGCCGGTCGGGCGCAGCAGTACCGTGGACATGCGCGCCAACTGGCCGCACCCAAGCTTCATCGGCAACTTCCTGCCCAGCCGCCGCGCCATCGACGAGAAAGGCTTCAGCGCCCACTGGCAGACCACGTTCTTCGCCACCAACCTGGAAGAGGCGGTGCGCCTGTGCGCCACGGCGCAGAAGTGCGCTGACTTCACCGACCGGGCGTTCGGCGTGAGCTTCGTCGACCCGGTGGACCAGTACCTCAAGAGCGAGCGGGCGATCAAGTACGCGCTGCTGTTCATAGCCCTGACCTTCGCCGGCTTCTTCCTGTTCGAGGTGTTGAAGAACCTCAGCGTGCACCCGGTGCAGTACATCCTGGTGGGCGTGGCCCTGGCGTTCTTCTACCTGCTGCTGCTGTCGTTGTCGGAGCACCTGGGGTTCGGCCTGGCCTATGGGCTGTCGGCGTCGGGCTGTGTGCTGCTGATCGGCTTCTATCTGGTGCACGTGCTGCGCAGCCTTGGGCGGGGGGTGGGCTTTGCGGCGGGGTTGGCGGCGTTGTACGGCATGCTCTACGGGCTGCTCAGCGCCGAGGACTACGCATTGCTGATGGGCTCGTTGCTGTGCTTCGGCCTGCTGGGTGTGTTCATGGTGCTGACCCGCCGGCTGGATTGGTCGCGGGTGGGGAGGGGCGTATGAGGGAGGATAGAGAGATCGGGCGCTGGTTGGCGCAGAGGATTGGGCAGTTGTTTCCTGTGATACGGCGTTGATGCTGGGGCTGCTGTGCAGCCCAATCGCCGGCAAGCCGGCTCCCACAAGGATTGCGCTGAACTCTGTGGGAGCCGGCTTGTCGTGGCGACGAACCGCGGCGATTGCGGTGGATCAGGCTACAAGAGCTGTAGCCACCATCGACGGCCGCTTCGACACCTCGGTATACCACGCCGCCAGCCCTGGCTGCCTTTCACGCCAGCCGAACTCAGGCTGGCGCAGGTCCAGGTACCCCAGCGCACAGGCCACGCCAATCGCGGCCAAATCAAACCCCGAGGCCAGCTCCGCCAGGTGTTCCTGCTCCAGGTTGGCCAGGCTGCGACGGATCTTCTCGCCCTGGGCCTCGACCCAACCCGTCCACTGCTTGTCCGCCGGGCGCAGGAAGGTTTCATAGCGGGTAGCCACCGCAGCATCCATGATCGCATCGGCCTGGGAGACCAGGGTCAGCCGCCGCCAGCGCGCCGAACCCTCGCGGGGGATCAACGGCAGGCCTACATGCTGGCTGTCGAGGTACTCGCAGATAACCCGGCTGTCGTGCAGCACACTGCCATCGTCCAGGCGCAGGGCCGGAATCTTGCCGATCGGGTTTCCCCGGTTGAGCTGCTCGTCGCCGTTCACCGGGCTGATGTTCACGCCCTGCACGGTGACGCGCTCCAGCTGGCCGGTCTCGTGCAAGACGATCATCACCTTGCGTACGAAGGGCGACAACGGCGAATGGAACAGGATCATGGCTCAGTTGCCCTGCAGGCTGGGCGGCACGCACACACCGGTGCCACCGATGCCGCAGTAGCCGTCCGGGTTCTTGGCCAGGTACTGCTGGTGATAGGCTTCGGCAAAGTACACGGTCGGCGCCTGGGCAATCTCGGTGGTGATCTCGCCGAAGCCTGCCTTGCTCAGCTCGGCCTGGTAGGCGGCCTGGCTGGCCTGGGCTTCCTCGAGCTGCTGCGGCGAGGTGCAGTAGATCGCCGAGCGGTACTGGGTGCCGACATCGTTGCCCTGGCGCATGCCTTGGGTCGGGTTGTGCAGCTCCCAGAACATCGCCAGCAGTTCGCGGTAGCTGACCTTGTTCTTGTCGAACACCACCAGCACCACTTCGGTGTGGCCGGTCAGGCCCGAGCAGACTTCCTCATAGGTCGGGTTGGGGGTGAAACCGCCGGCATAGCCGACCACGGTGCTGACCACGCCTTCGCGCTGCCAGAAGCGCCGTTCGGCGCCCCAGAAGCAACCCAGGCCGAAGATGGCGAAGTCGACGTCGCCTTCGAAGAACGGGCCGAGCAGCGGGGTGCCTTCGAACACGTAGTGGAACTCGGGCAGGGTCATCGGGGTTTCACGGCCAGGCAGGGCCTGTTCCGCGGTGGGCAGGACGTTTTTGTTCACCAGGATTTCCGAACGCAGGACCATGGCCGTTCCTCTGTGTCTTTTCAGTTGGACAGGTGGTGGCCCGATCACCGGCAAGCCGGCTCCCACAGGGTCATACGTTCAACTGTGGGAGCCGGCTTGCCGGCGATGAGGCCTGGATGGCTTCTATAGTGCCCGAGGTTTGTGCCGCTGTCAGTCCACCGGCCCACGCGGATAGCGGCGCAGTTTTTCGCTCAGTTCTCGCCCCGGAATAGGGCGGTCGAACAGGTAGCCCTGGCCGACATCGCAGCGGTGGCGGCGAAGGAATGCCAGCTGCTCGGGCGTCTCGATGCCCTCGGCGACCACCTTGAGCTTGAGGTTGTGGGCCATGGCTACCACCGCCGAGGTGATCTCCATGTCGTCCTGGTTGTCGGGGATCTCGTTGATGAAGCTGCGGTCGATCTTGATGATGTCGATCGGGAACTTCTTCAGGTAGCTCAGCGACGAGTAACCGGTACCGAAGTCGTCCATGGCCAGGGTCAGGCCCAGGGCCTTGAGCTCGTCGAGCTGGCGGTGGGTGTCTTCGGTGGCTTCGAGCAGCAGGCCTTCGGTCAGCTCCAGTTCCAGCAGGTGCGGCGGCAGGGCTTCCTCTTTGAGGATGCCGGCTATCGAGCCGACCAGCTCCGGGTCTGAGAACTGCTTGGGCGACAGGTTGATGGCCACGTGCAGGTTGCCAAGACCTGCCTCGCGCAGCTGCTGGCTCATGCGGCAGGCCTGGCGCACCACCCACTTGCCGATGGGGATGATCAGGCCGGTTTCCTCGGCCACGCTGATGAACTGGTCGGGGCGGATCATGCCGCGCTCAGGGTGGTTCCAGCGCAGCAGCGCCTCCAGGCCCAGCAGCCGACCGCTGCGCAGGCACAGCTTGGGCTGGTAGAACACTTCTAGTTCGTTCTGGGTCAGGGCGCGACGCAGGTTGTTCTCGACGAACAGCTTGTAGCTGGCTTCGGCGTTGAGCACTTCGGTGAACACCTGGACCTGGTGCTTGCCGTTGGCCTTGGCCTTGTGCAGGGCCAGGCCTGCGTTTTTCATCAGCGTGGCCGGGTCGCTGCCGTGCACTGGCGCGCAGGCCAGGCCCACGGAGGCGGTTACGTTGATCAACTGGTTGTCGACGAACATCGGCTTGTCGAGGGTGCGCAGCAGCTGGTGGGCCACGCCCTGGCCGTCATCGAGGCTGGTGTCGTCGAGCAGCACGGCGAACTCGTTGCTGGCGAAGCGCGCCAGGCTGCCGCCGTTGCTCAGGCTGTTGCGCAGGCGCCGGGCCAGGCTGATCAACAGCTTGTCGCCGGTCTGGTGGCCAAGGCTGTCGTTGATCCGCTTGAAGTTGTCGATGTCCACCAGCAGCAGGCAGATCGGGCTGTTGCTGTCGCGGGCGAAGCGCTCGTCGAGGTTGCGGATGAACGCCGGGCGGTTGCCCAGGTTGGTCAGGTTGTCGGTGTAGGCCAGGCGCTCGATGCGCTGCTGGGCCAGCTTGCTCTGGGTGACGTCTTCGTAGATGCCGATGTAGTGGGTCAGTTCGCGATTGTCGCCGTACACCTTGGAGATCGACAGTTGTCCCCAGTAGGGCTCGAGGTTCTTGCGCCGGCTCTTGAACTCGCCCTGCCAGCTGTTGCCCATGGCCAGGCTCGACGGCGAGTCGAACAGCAGTTCGCTGAGGTTTTCCAGCGCTGGCAGTTCGGCCAGGTGGTGGCCTTGGACTTCCTCGGTGCTGTACTGGGTGATCGCCGTGAAGCTGGGGTTGACGTACTCCACCACGCCGTCGCGGTTGACCAGCAGGAAGGCGCTGGCGCTTTGCTCCACGGCCCGCTGGAACAGGTGCAGGGCGCTGGCGGCGGTGCGTCGGTTGTGGTTGTTGATGACCTGGGCGAACTGGTCGGCCAGCTCGCCAGCAAAGGCGATCTCGTCCGACTGCCAGGCACGTGGCTGGCCGGTCTGCTCCAGGCACAGCACGCCGACTACCTGGCCATCGATGCGGATGCTGGCATCGAGCATGGCGTTGTCGCCGGTGCTGTACAGCGACTCGGCCATTTCGCGGGTACGCGGGTCGTGGCTGGCGTTGTGGGCGTCGATGGCGCGGCTGGCGTGCAGGGCCTCGAGGTAGTCGGGGAAGCGGCTGGCGTCGATCGCTTCGGGCATGCGGTGCTGCTGTTCGCGGCGGTACCAGGCGCTGATCGGCTCCAGGCGCTGGTCGTTCAGGTACCAGATGCTGGCGCAGTCGACCCGGTAGATCTCGCAGGCGCTGCGAGTGATCAGCTCGGCGGCTTCGAGCAGCGAGTTGCCGACGCTGTAGCGCTGTCGCGCCAGGCGCAGGATCAGGTCCTGCTGGGCGCGTACCCGGTCCAGGTGCTCGAGCTGCTCCTGTTGGGCACGCTGGTTCAGCTGCAGGGCCAGCTGCAGGCGGTTGTTGCGCGATTCCAGGTCGTTTGCGTCGAGGTCGGGGGCGTCCTGCTGGTGGTCATCGAAGACCGTCAGGTAGCCACGCAACAATTGGCGGTTGTGCTGCTTGTAGCTTTCGCCGACCTCCAGCAGGCGCAGTGGCGCGGGGCTGGCGTGCAGGGTGTAGCACACCCGGTAATAGCCGCGCTGGGCCAGTTGCAACTGGATCTCGTCGTGCAGCTTGTAGCGCGCCTCCGGCTCCATGAGGCTGGCATAGGGCGAGCCGATCAGGGCGCAGAGCTCGGCGGCGGGCAGGCCGAACTGGCGGTCGCAGGCCGGATCGAGGTAAAGCATCGCCCAACTGGCTTCGTTCAGCCGTTCGAAACGCAGCATGCCGAGCCGCGAGGGCACGGGGAGCTGCGTCACGACCTCGGCCGCCACACGGCTGGCGGCATCGGGTTGGCTTTTCATCGAAGACTCGCTTGAACTGGGGCGCGGCCTGAGGCACGGCGTATCGGGCAAGGTTGCATCATGTCCCGTGGGCTGGCAAGCGGCCATGGGGGATGCTGTGAACAGGTTGTCGGCCAACAGGATGAAATCTGAAGCGAGGTCCTTGGTGGGAGCGGGCCCAATAAAAAAAAGCCCCGCCAATTGGCGGGGTTGAGGTACGAGCGTGGCAGCTCGAAAACGGTGCTGCCCCTCAAGTGAGGGGCAGCGTGCAGCTATTACAGCAGCATGGTGCGGATATCGCCCAGCACGTCGCCCAGGCGCTTGGTGAAGCGCGCGGCGGCGGCGCCGTTGATCACACGGTGATCGTAGGACAGCGACAGCGGCAGCATCAGTTTCGGCTGGAAGGCCTTGCCATCCCAGACTGGCTGCATGGTCGCCTTGGACACACCGAGGATCGCCACTTCCGGCGCGTTGACGATCGGCGTGAAGCCGGTGCCGCCAATGTGACCGAGGCTGGAGATGGTGAAGCAGGCGCCTTGCATGTCGTCGGCCGAGAGCTTCTTGGTGCGGGCCTTCTCTGCCAGCGCGGCGGCTTCGGCAGCCAGTTGCAGCAGGCTCTTCTGGTCGACGTTCTTGATCACAGGGACCAGCAGGCCGTCCGGGGTGTCCACGGCGAAGCCGATGTGCACGTACTTCTTGCGGATGATCGCCTTGCCGCTTGGCGCCAGCGAGCTGTTGAAGTCTGGCAGTTCCTTGAGCAGGAAGGCGCAGGCCTTGAGCAGCAGTGGCAGCACGGTCAGCTTGACGCCAGCCTTCTCGGCCACGGCCTTCTGCGCGACGCGGAAGGCTTCCAGCTCGGTGATGTCGGCGGAGTCGAACTGGGTCACGTGCGGCACGTTCAGCCAGCTGCGGTGCAGGTTGGCGGCACCGACCTGCATCAGGCGGGTCAGGGCGACTTCTTCCACTTCACCGAACTTGCTGAAGTCGACGGTCGGGATCGGCGGGATGCCAGCACCACCAGTGGCGCCGGCAGCCGGGGCTTCCTTGGCCTTCTGCATCATCGCCTTGACGTAGACCTGCACGTCTTCCTTGAGGATACGGCCGTGCGGGCCAGTGGCCGCGACCGAGCCCAGGTCGACGCCGAATTCACGGGCCAGCTGGCGAACGGCAGGGCCGGCATGGACCTTGGCGTTGCTGCCGGCGGCCGGCGCGGTGGCGACCGGTGCAGGGGCGGCAGCCGGAGCAGCAGCGGCAGGCGCTGCGGCCGGAGCAGCCTCAGCCTTGGCCGGAGCGGCGGCGGCTGGTGCCGGAGCAGCAGCAGGAGCAGCGCCAGCGGCTTTGATCTTGAAGATCAGGTCGCCGGTGCCGACTTCGTCTTCCAGCTTGCACAGCACGGCTTCAATCACGCCAGCGGCAGGCGACGGGATCTCCATGGAGGCCTTGTCGGACTCCAGGGTGATCAGCGACTGGTCGGCTTCGACGGTGTCGCCAACCTTGACCAGCACTTCGATGATCTTGGCCTTGCCCGACGAGCCGATGTCCGGCACGTGGATGTCCTGCACGCTGGCGGCAGCCGGGGCTGCGGCCGGAGCAGGGGCGGCTTCGGCGGCAGGCGCTGGGGCAGCAGCCTGGGCAGGCGCGGCAGCGGGCTTCTGTTCAGAAGCAGGGGCCTCAGGAGCCGCGGCAGCGGCACCCTCGACTTCCAGGACCAGCAGCTCGTCGCCTTCTTTCAGGCGGTCGCCCAGCTTGACCTTCAGTTCCTTGACCACGCCGGCCTTGGGGGCCGGAATCTCCATGGAGGCCTTGTCGGACTCCAGGGTCAGCAGGCTCTGGTCGGCCTCGATACGGTCACCGACCTTGACGAACAGCTCGATGATTTCACCTTCACCGCTGCCGATGTCAGGTACGCGAATGAGTTCGCTCACTTAAAAATACTCCTCAGCAGTCCAGTGGGTTGCGCTTGTCCGGGTCGATGCCGAACTTGACGATGGCGTCAGCCACAACCTTGGGTTCGATCTCGCCACGGTCAGCCAGGGCTTCCAGGGCAGCCAGCACCACGAAGTGGCGGTCGACTTCGAAGAAGTGACGCAGCTTCTTGCGGCTGTCGCTGCGACCGTAACCGTCGGTACCCAGGACCTTGAACTCTTTGCTCGGCACCCACTGGCGAATCTGCTCGGCGAACAGCTTCATGTAGTCGGTGGAGGCGATGACCGGGCCCTTGCGACCGGCCAGGCACTCTTCGACGTAGGTCTGCTGAGGCTTCTGGCCAGGCTTGAGGCGGTTGGCGCGTTCCACGGCCAGGCCGTCGCGACGCAGTTCGTTGAAGCTGGTGACGCTCCACACGTCGGCGCCGACGTTGAACTCTTCACGCAGGATCTTCGCCGCTTCGCGGACTTCGCGCAGGATGGTGCCGGAGCCCATCAGCTGAACGTGGTGCGCGGCTTCGCGGGTGTCTTCTTCGAGCAGGTACATGCCCTTGATGATGCCTTCCTCGACACCGGCCGGCATGGCTGGCTGCTGGTAGGATTCGTTCATCACGGTGATGTAGTAGAAGATGTCCTGTTGCTCTTCGGTCATCTTCTTCATGCCGTCCTGGATGATCACCGCCAGCTCGTAGCCGTAGGTCGGATCGTAGGTGCGGCAGTTCGGGATGGTGCCCGCCATCATGTGGCTGTGACCGTCTTCGTGCTGCAGGCCTTCACCGTTGAGGGTGGTACGGCCGGCGGTACCGCCGATCAGGAAACCACGGGTGCGGCTGTCGCCAGCGGCCCAGGCCAGGTCGCCGATACGCTGGAAGCCGAACATCGAGTAGAAGATGTAGAACGGCAGCATCGGCTGGTTGTGGCAGCTGTACGAGGTACCGGCAGCGATGAACGACGACATGGCGCCGGCTTCGTTGATGCCTTCCTCGAGGATCTGGCCCTTCTTGTCTTCGCGGTAGAACATCACCTGGTCTTTGTCGACTGGCTCGTAGAGCTGACCGACCGACGAGTAGATGCCCAGCTGGCGGAACATGCCTTCCATACCGAAGGTACGGGCTTCGTCCGGGATGATCGGGACGATGCGCTGGCCGATGTCCTTGTCCTTGACCAGCTGCGCCAGGATGCGCACGAAGGCCATGGTGGTGGAGATTTCGCGGTCGCCCGAGCCGTCGAGGATCGCTTTCAGCGTTTCCAGTGGCGGGGTCGGCACGCTGAAGCTCTTGGCGCGGCGCTGCGGCACGAAACCGCCCAGGGCAGCACGGCGTTCGGCCAGGTACTTGGCTTCGGCGGAACCTTCTTCGGGCTTGAAGAATGGCAGGTTCTCGAGGTCGGCATCCTTGACCGGGATGTCGAAGCGGTCACGGAAGTGACGCAGGCTGTCGACGTCGACCTTCTTGGTGTTGTGCGCGGTGTTCTTGGCTTCGCCGGCACCGGTACCGTAACCCTTGATGGTCTTGGCCAGGATGACGGTTGGCTGCTCTTTGTGGTTCACGGCCTGGTGGTAGGCCGCGTAGACCTTGTACGGGTCGTGGCCGCCACGGTTGAGCTTCCAGATCTCCTCGTCGGACAGGTCTTCGACCATGGCCTTGAGCTCTGGGGTGTTGAAGAAGTTCTCACGGACGTACGCGCCGTCCTTGGCCTTGTAGTTCTGGTACTCGCCGTCGATGACTTCGTCCATGCGGCGCTGCAGGGCACCGTTGGTGTCCTTGGCCAGCAGCGGGTCCCAGAAGCGGCCCCAGACGACTTTGTTGACGTTCCAGCCACCGCCACGGAACACGCCTTCGAGTTCCTGGATGATCTTGCCGTTGCCGCGAACCGGGCCGTCGAGGCGCTGCAGGTTGCAGTTGATGACGAAGATCAGGTTGTCCAGCTTCTCGCGGCCGGCCAGGGCGATTGCGCCCAGGGATTCCGGCTCGTCGCACTCGCCGTCGCCCATGAAGCACCAGACCTTCTGCTTGCCGGCCGGGATGAAGCCGCGGGCTTCCAGGTACTTCATGAAGCGCGCTTGGTAGATGGCCTGGATCGGGCCCAGACCCATCGAAACGGTCGGGAACTGCCAGAAGTCAGGCATCAGCCATGGGTGCGGGTACGAAGACAGGCCGTTGCCATCCACTTCCTGGCGGAAGTTGTTCATCTGCTCTTCGTTGATGCGGCCTTCCATGAAGGCGCGGGCGTAGACACCAGGGGATGCGTGGCCCTGGAAGAAGATCAGGTCGCCGCCGTGTTCGTCGGTCGGGGCCTGGAAGAAGTAGTTGAAGCCGATGTCATACAAGGTGGCGCTGGAGGCGAAGCTGGAGATGTGTCCGCCCAGGTCCGAGTCTTTCAGGTTGGTGCGCATGACCATGGCCAGGGCGTTCCAACGCACCATCGAGCGAATGCGGCGTTCCATGAACAGGTCGCCGGGCATGCGTGCTTCGTGGGTGACAGGGATGGTGTTGCGATACGGCGTGGTGATGGCATATGGCAGCTGGGAGCCACTGCGGGTGGCCAGCTCGCCCATACGGGTCATCAGGTAATGAGCGCGGTCTTCGCCTTCTTTGTCGAGGACCGACTCCAGGGCATCCAGCCATTCCTGGGTTTCGATTGGATCGAGGTCTTGCATGGCTTGCTCCAGGGCGGAAAGGCCACCAGAATCGATGGCCTGAGTTTGCGACTGGCCTTATGGGCAGACGTCGTGAATTCTTGGATTACCGGACAGTCATCCGGCGCGGTGTAGTTTTACTACAAATGCTTTCGCATTTCATGCTTTTGCACGTTGGGCGTAGTAGTAAAACTACACAAATGCGACGTTTGGTCGCATCCCGGGTTGTGAGGAAAAACGTTCATGTTGGTTGGCGGTGTGTCGCGAGCAGGTGAATCTTGATGGGTTTTGCCAATTTTTCGGCTTTATCAGCTATTTCCAACTTTTGTACGACAGTCCAACCGTGGTCCAACCCCCGTTTGACCTCCCCAACCGCTCTCTTTCACGCCGATCAAGGATAGACCATGCGCCTGCCTTTGCCGCTCGATCTGCCTGCCGCTCTCCAACCACTGGTCGCTCGCAACCAGCAATTTCTCCGCGATGCCTTGGCCGGTCATGCTGATCTGCACCTGGACAGCCTGGGCGCCGAGCATCGGCGCCAGTTCGACCAGGTTGCCGCCGCCAGCGACTTCGTCCTGGCGCAGGCCCAGCGCGATCCGGCGGTGCTGTTCGAGCTGCTGGCCAGTGGCGCGATGGACCGGGCATACACACCGGGCCAACTGCGTGCTCACATCCACGTCGTCGCCCAGGCTGCGCAAAGCGAGGACGAACTGGCGCGCAACCTGCGCCGCGAGCGCAATCGCCAGCAGTTGCGCATCATCTGGCGCGACCTGAGCCGCCAGGCAGCGTTGGCCGAGACCTGCCGCGACCTGTCCGACCTGGCCGACGCCAGCATCGACGAGGCCTATCAGTGGCTGTACCCGCGCCATTGCCAGCAGTTCGGCACACCCATCGGCAACCGCAGCGGCCAGCCTCAGCACCTGGTGGTGCTGGGCATGGGCAAGCTGGGCGCGGTGGAACTGAACCTGTCGTCGGACATCGACCTGATCTTTGCCTTCCCCGAGGGCGGTGAAACCGAGGGCGTGAAGCGCTCGCTGGACAACCAGGAGTTCTTCACCCGCCTCGGCCAGCGTCTGATCAAGGCGCTTGACCCGGTCACCGTCGATGGCTTCGTGTTCCGTGTCGACATGCGCCTGCGCCCGTACGGTTCGGCCGGCGCGCTGGTGCTCAGCTTCAATGCCCTGGAGCAGTACTACCAGGATCAGGGGCGCGACTGGGAACGCTACGCCATGATCAAGGCGCGGGTGGTGGCCGGCGACCAGGCGGCCGGCGCGCAGTTGCAGGAAATGCTGCGGCCTTTCGTCTATAGGCGCTACCTGGACTTCTCCGCGATCGAAGCGCTGCGCACCATGAAGCAGCTGATCCAGCAGGAGGTGCGCCGCAAGGGCATGGCCGACAATATCAAGCTGGGGGCCGGCGGCATCCGCGAAGTCGAGTTCATCGCCCAGGCATTCCAGCTGATCCATGGCGGCCGCGACCTGAGCCTGCAGCAGCGGCCGCTGCTGAAGGTGCTGACCACCTTGGAGGGCCAGGGCTACCTGCCGCCAGCGGTGGTCGCCGAGCTGCGCGACGGCTATGAGTTCCTGCGTTACACCGAGCACGCGATCCAGGCCATCGCCGACCGCCAGACCCAGATGCTCCCGGATGACCCGACCGACCGCGCGCGCATCGCCTACATGCTGGGCTTTGCCGACTGGGAGGGCTTCCATGCCCAACTGATGCACTGGCGTGGGCGGATCGACTGGCATTTCCGTCAGGTGATCGCCGATCCGGATGAGGATGAGGCCGAGGGCGAACTCGTAGTCGGTGGCGAATGGTCGCCCCTGTGGGAGCAGGCCCAGGATGAAGAAGCCGCCGGGCGCCAGTTGCAGGAAGCCGGTTTCCACCAGCCTGCCGAGGCGCTGCGCCGGCTCAACGCCTTGCGTGTCAGCCCGACGCTGCGCTCGATGCAGCGCATTGGTCGTGAACGCCTGGATGCCTTCATCCCGCGTCTGCTGGCCCAGGCGGTCGAGCACGACAACCCTGACCTGGTGCTGGAGCGGGTGCTGCCCCTGGTCGAGGCGGTCGCGCGCCGCTCGGCCTACCTGGTGCTGCTCACCGAAAATCCCGGCGCGCTGCGCCGTCTGCTGACCCTGTGCGCAGCCAGCCCGTGGATTGCCGAGCAGATTGCCCGTTACCCGCTGCTGCTTGACGAGCTGCTCAATGAAGGTCGGCTGTTCAGCCCGCCGCTGGCCCCGGAGCTGGCTGCCGAGCTGCGTGAGCGGCTCACCCGCATCCCCGAGGATGACCTTGAGCAGCAGATGGAGGCGCTGCGCCACTTCAAGCTGGCCCACAGCCTGCGCGTGGCCGCCTCGGAGATCAGCGGCAACCTGCCCCTGATGAAGGTCAGCGACTACCTGACCTGGCTGGCCGAGGCCATTCTCGACCAGGTGCTGGCCCTGGCCTGGCGCCAAACCGTGGCGCGCCATGGCCAGCCCAAGCGCAGCGACGGCAGCCTGTGCGACCCTGGCTTCATCATCGTCGGCTACGGCAAGGTCGGCGGCCTCGAGCTGGGCCACGGTTCGGACCTGGACCTGGTGTTCATCCACGATGGTGACCCCAACGCCGAGACCGACGGCGCCAAGCCGATCGACAGCGCGCAGTTCTACACCCGCCTGGGCCAGCGCATCATCCACCTGTTGACCACCCAGACCAACTCCGGCCAGCTCTACGACGTGGACATGCGCTTGCGCCCGTCCGGCGCCTCGGGGTTGCTGGTGAGCTCGTTGGGCGCCTTCGAGCGCTACCAGCAGAACGAGGCCTGGACCTGGGAACACCAGGCCCTGGTACGGGCCCGGGTGCTGGTCGGCTGCCCGCAGGTGGCGACGGCCTTCGAGGGCGTTAGGGCCAAGGTGCTCGGCCAGCCCCGCGACCTGGGCAAACTGCGCGCCGAAGTGAGCGAGATGCGCGCCAAGATGCGCGACAACCTGGGCACCAAGGCCACCGGCGCAGGCACGGCGGGCAATGCCTTCGATGCCGGCCAGCTCTTCGATATCAAGCAGGATGCCGGCGGTATCGTGGATATCGAATTTATGGTGCAATACGCCGCTTTGGCCTGGTCCCACGACCATCCGGCCATACTGCGCTGGACCGACAACATCCGCATCCTCGAAGAGCTCGAACAGGCCGGGTTGATGCCCGCCGCCGACGCCGTGCTGCTGCGCGAGCTGTACAAGGCGTTCCGCTCGGCCTCGCACCGCCAGGCCTTGCAGAAGCAGGCCGGGGTGATCGACGCGGCGCAGTTCGCCGAGGAGCGCCGTGAGGTAAGGCGGATCTGGGGGCAGCTTGGGTTGACCTGAGCTTGCCGGGGCCGCGCTGCGGCGAAAAGGGCGCAATGCGCCCTCGGTGGTACACTGTCCGCCACATAGCCTGAATATAAAGAGGGGAGGCCAGGTTGTAGCGCAGCCTGCAGCCTCCCCGAATGTTTCTGGATAAAGCATGAGAATACTGATCATTGGCCCCAGCTGGGTCGGCGACATGGTGATGGCGCAGACCCTGTTCCAGAGCCTCAAACAGCAGCACCCCGACTGCGTGATCGACGTGCTGGCACCCGAGTGGAGCCGGCCCATCCTCGAACGCATGCCCGAGGTGCGCCAGGCCTTGAGCTTCCCGCTCGGCCACGGCGCGCTGGAGCTGGCCACGCGGCGGCGCATCGGCAAGTCGCTGGCCGGCCAGTACGACCAGGCGATCCTGTTGCCCAACTCGCTCAAGTCGGCGCTGGTGCCGTATTTCGCCGGCATTCCCAAGCGCACCGGCTGGCGCGGCGAGATGCGCTACCTGCTGCTCAACGATGTGCGCAAGCTGGACAAGGCGCGCTATCCGCTGATGATCGAGCGCTTCATGGCCCTGGCCTACGCCCCCGGTACCGAACTGCCCAAGCCGTATCCGCGGCCGGCCCTGCAAATCGAGGCCGCCAGCCGCGAGGCCGCCCTGGCCAAGTTCGGCCTGGAGCTGGACCGCCCGGTCCTCGCCCTGTGCCCCGGCGCCGAGTTCGGCGAGGCCAAGCGCTGGCCGGCCGAGCATTACGCCGAGGTGGCCGAGGCGATGATCCGCCAGGGCTGGCAGGTGTGGTTGTTCGGTTCGAAGAACGACCATCCGGTGGGCGAGCAGATCCGTGATCGGCTGATCCCGGGCCTGCGCGAAGAATCTTGCAATTTGGCCGGCGAGACCTCGCTGGCCGAGGCCATCGACCTGATGTCCTGCGCCAGCGCCGTGGTGTCCAATGACTCCGGGCTGATGCACGTGGCCGCCGCCCTCAACCGTCCGCTGGTGGCGGTGTATGGTTCGACCTCGCCGGGCTTCACCCCGCCGCTGGCCGACCAGGTGGAGGTGGTGCGCACCGGTATCGAATGCAGCCCCTGCTTCGACCGCACGTGCCGCTTCGGCCACTACAACTGCCTGCGGCTGCTGGAGCCGGCGAAAGTGATCGCCGCCCTGCACAGCCTGGGTGGCTCCGACCTGATCGATACCGTGGCCGAGGTCGACTGAGTGCGGGTCCTGATCATCAAGACGTCGTCGCTGGGTGACGTCATCCATACCTTGCCAGCGCTTACCGACGCCGCCCACGCCATTCCCGGCATCCGTTTCGACTGGGTGGTGGAGGAAGGTTTCGCCGAGATCCCCAGCTGGCATCCGGCGGTCGACCAGGTGATCCCGGTGGCGATCCGCCGCTGGCGCAAGAATATCTGGCAGACGCTCATGAGCGGCGAATGGAAGGCTTTCAAACAGCGCCTGCGCGAGCACAAGTACGACCTGGTGATCGATGCCCAGGGCCTGGTCAAGTCGGCCTGGCTGACCCGTTACGTGAAAGCGCCGGTAGCCGGCCTGGACCGTTATTCGGCCCGAGAGGGCTGGGCCAGCCGCTTCTACGACCGGCGGCTGTCGGTCGCTGTCGGCCAGCATGCCGTTGAGCGCGTGCGGCAACTGTTCGCCCTGGCCCTGGCCTATGACCTGCCGGAAGGGCTGGGCAACTACGGCCTTGACCTCAATCGCCTGCAACTGCCACCCGCCGCGCCCTACGTGGTGTTCCTGCATGGCACAACCTGGGCCACCAAACACTGGCCCGAGGCTTACTGGCGCGAGCTGGCCGAGCGCATGGGCCGGCGCAAGCTGCAGGTGATGCTGCCATGGGGTAACCCTGCGGAAAAAGCCCGCGCCGAGCGTATCGCCCAGGGCTTGAACAATTGCCAGGTGCTGCCCAAATTGAACCTGGCGGGCGTGGCCCGTGTGCTGGCCGCCGCCAAGGCCTGCGTGGCGGTCGACACCGGCCTGGGCCACCTGGCCGCCGCCCTGGATGTGCCGACCATCTCCCTGTTCGGCCCCACCAACCCTGGTCTGACCGGTGCCTACGGACGCGCCCAGATCCACCAGGCGAGCGACTTCCCCTGCGCCCCGTGCCTGCAGAAGAAGTGCACCTACAAACCGAGCGCCGAGGACCTGCGCCGGTTCGATCTCAAACGCGAGTGGCCGCTGTGCTTCACTCGCCTGAATCCCGAGCATGTGGCGGGCCGCTTGAGCGCGCTGCTGCTGGCTGAGGATGTTCGTTGATGCAACTGGCTTTTGTGCTCTACAAGTATTTCCCCTTTGGCGGGCTGCAGCGTGACTTCATGCGCATTGCCCTCGAATGCCAGAAGCGTGGCCACCAGATCCGTGTGTACACGCTGATCTGGGAAGGTGACATTCCACCGGGCTTCGAGGTGCTGGTGGCGCCGGTCAAGGCGCTGTTCAACCACCGCCGCAACGAGAAGCTCAGCGCCTGGATGGCCGCAGACTTGGCCAAGCGCCCGGTCGATCGCCTGATCGGCTTCAACAAGATGCCTGGTCTGGACGTCTACTACGCCGCTGACGGCTGCTTCGAAGACAAGGCCCAGACCCTGCGCGGCGGCCTCTACCGCCGCTGGGGCCGCTATCGCCACTTCGCCGAATACGAGCGGGCGGTGTTCGCCAAGGACGCACGTACCGAGATCCTGATGATCTCCGAGGTGCAGCAGCCGCTGTTCATCAAGCACTACGGCACTCCCGAGGCGCGTTTCCACCTGCTGCCGCCGGGCATTTCCCAGGACCGCCGGCGCCCGGCCGACGCCGAGGCCATCCGCGCTGCCTTCCGTCAGGAGTTCGGCCTGGCCGACGACGAGCTGCTGCTGGTACAGATTGGCTCGGGCTTCAAGACCAAGGGCGTTGACCGCAGCCTCAAGGCCCTCGCGGCGCTGCCGTCGAGCCTGCGCAAACGCACGAAACTGATGGTCATCGGCCAGGACGACCCCAAGCTGTTCCAGGTGCAGAGTACTGCGCTCGGCCTGGGTGAACAGGTGCAGTTCCTCAAGGGGCGCAGCGATATCCCACGCTTCCTGCTCGGCGCCGATCTGCTGATCCACCCTGCCTACAACGAAAACACCGGTACCGTATTGCTCGAGGCGCTGGTCGCCGGCCTGCCGGTGCTGGTGTCGCAGGTGTGCGGCTACGCCCACTACATCGCCGAGGCCGACAGCGGCCTGGTGCTGGACGAGCCGTTCGAGCAGGACCAGCTCAACGCCTACTTGCAACGCATGCTCGAGGACGCCGCGGCCCGTGCATCCTGGTCGAGCAACGGCGTGGCATTCGCCGCCACCGCCGACCTGTACAGCATGCCGCAGCATGCCGCCGACGTGATCCTTGGGCAGGAGACCGCATGAAGCTGATACTGGCCGAACCGTTCAAGCGCCTGTGGGCCGGGCGTGACCCCTTCGATGCCGTCGAGGCCCTGCAGGGCGAGGTGTACCGCGAACTGGAAGGCCGTCGCACCCTGCGTACCGAGGTCGATGGCGCAGGCTTCTTCGTCAAGATCCACCGTGGCATCGGCTGGGGTGAAATCTTCAAGAACCTGTTCAGCGCCAAGCTGCCGGTGCTCGGCGCCGGCCAGGAGTGGCGTGCTATCCAGCGCTTGCATGAAGTCGGCGTGCCGACCATGACCGCGGTCGCCTACGGCGAGCGCGGCGGCAATCCGGCCACCCAGCATTCGTTCATCGTCACCGAGGAGCTGGCGCCGACGGTCAGCCTGGAAGACTTCAGCATCGACTGGGTTAGGCAGCCACCCGAGCCGGGCCTGAAGCGTGCGCTGATCGCCGAGGTGGCGAAGATGACCGGCGGCATGCACCGCGCCGGGGTCAACCACCGCGACTGCTACATCTGCCACTTCCTGCTGCACACCGATCGCCCGGTGATGGCGGACGACTTCCGGCTGTCGGTGATCGACCTGCACCGTGCCCAGACTCGGGCGACGGTCAGCCGCCGCTGGCGCGACAAGGACCTGGCGGCCCTGTATTTCTCGGCCCTGGACATCGGTCTGACCCGTCGCGACAAGCTGCGCTTTTTGCGCGGCTACTTCCAGCGCCCGTTGCGCCAGGTGCTCAAGGACGAGGCTGCACTGCTCGCCTGGCTGGAGCGCAAGGCGCAGAAGCTCTACGACCGCAAGCAACGTTACGGGGACGCACTCTGATGGCGAGCTGGAACCTGGCGCCTGAGTATGCGCACCTGGCGGCCGATTTCGGCAGTATCGACGCGGTGTTCGCCATCAAGGGCGAGCGTCTGACCCGCGACCCGTTGAGCGAGGTCATCCGCATCGAACGGGACGGGGTCAACTACTACGTCAAACGCTACACCGGAGCCGGCAAGCACATGCGCCGCTACCTGGGGCGCCCGCGAGTCAAGGCTGAGTGGCAGAACCTCAAGCAGTTCGCCAAATGGGGCATCCCCACCGCCGACGTGGTCGCCTGGGGCCTCGAGCGCCAGGGCCTGGCGTTTGGCCGTGGGGCGATGATCACTCGCGAACTGCCACGCACCGAGGACCTCTCGGCGTTGGCCGAGCGCAATGACCCGCGCCTGCGTGACGCGGCCTGGGTCGATCATGTCAGCCGTCAGCTGGCGCGGCACACCCGGGTAATGCACGATCACCATTTCGCCCACAACGATCTCAAGTGGCGCAACCTGCTGGTCGATGACCAGGGCACGCTGTTCTTCATCGATTGCCCGACGGGCGACTTCTGGCGTGGTTTCATGCTGCGCCACCGGTTGATCAAGGACCTGGCCTGCCTGGACAAGGTCGCCAAGTATCACCTGTCGGCGACCCAGCGCCTGCGCTTCTACCTGCAGTACCGGGGGCATGCGCGCCTGCATGCGCGCGACAAGAAGCGCATCCGTCAGGTGCTGAGCTTTTTCGAGGGAAGGGAATGACCGACTACCTGGCCAGTGCCGACCAGGCACTGCTGCAACGGCACGGACTGGGCGACTTCGAGGCGCTCTGGGCCCTGCAACTTGACGCCGTGGACGAACCCAACACCGGCCGCGGCGGCTGGAGCAGCGTGTTCCGCCTCGAGCTCGAGGGCAAGGGGTACTACCTCAAGCGCCAGAGCGACTACCTGACTCGCAGCCTGCACCGGCCGTTCGGCGAGCCTACCTTCGCCCGTGAGTTTCGCAACATCAGCCGTTACCAGAAGCTCGATATCCCGGCCTTGCAGGCGGTTTTCTATGGGGAGCGCAAACAGGCCGGCCAACACCGGGCGATCCTCATGACCCGGGCGCTGGACGAATGGACCGACCTTGAGCATTTGCTCGGCCATTGGCCGCAGACATCCGCGCCGCAATGCCAGGGCATCCTCCAGGCCTGTGGCCAGCTGGCGCGCACACTGCACGGCGCCGGGCAGATGCACGGTTGCTTCTACCCCAAGCACATTTTCCTGCGTGAGCGCCGCGAAGGCTGGCAGGCACAGTTGATCGACCTGGAGAAGACCCGCCCGCTGCTGTTCGGCATGCGTGACCGGGTCAAGGACCTCGAGCCGCTGCTACGGCGTGCCCGGGCCTGGGGTGAGGGCGACGTGCGCGTGCTGCTGGCCGCCTACCTGGAGCAACCGGCGGACAGCGCCCTGGTTTCCACCTGGCTGCAACGCCTGACCCAACGCCGCCGTCACAAAGAGGCCCGCTGATGCGCCTGTCCGAACTGAAGGAGGCCGGGCGCAGCCCAAGCCTGCCCCTGACCATCACCCTCGCCGACGCCGCAGGCAGCGCCGACTTGCAGCTGCTCAGCCTGCTGCGCGTGCTGCCGGGCCAGCGCTATGTCGGCCCCGGCATCTGGCGTGGCACCAAGGTCCTGGCCAAGTTGCTGGTCGGCGGCAATGCCGCCCGCCACTTCCAGCGCGAACGCGATGGCGCCCGGCTGATGGCCGATCAGGGCCTGACCACGCCGCGCCTGCTGGTCGACGGCCTCAAGGAAGGCGAAGGTGGCTGGCTGCTGTTCGAATACCTTGATCACGCCGAAAGCCTGGGTGACGCCTGGGCCAAGGTGGAATCATTGCCGATGCTCGCCGACGAGCAGCACCTGGTGCTGGGCGAGGCGTTGACCGCCATCGCACACTTGCATGCCAAGGGCCTGTGGCAGGAGGACCTGCACCTGGACAACCTGCTGCGCCAGGACGGTCAGCTGTACCTGATCGACGGCGCCGGCATCAAGGCCGAAACGCCCGGCCAGCAGCTGTCGCGCCAGCGCGTGCTGGAAAACCTCGGGGTGTTCTTCGCCCAGTTGCCCAAGCGCCTGGAGCCGTACATCGAAGAGGCACTGGTGCATTACATCCTGGCCAACGCCGAGCATGCGTTGCCGCTTGAGGCGTTGCAGAAGCAGGTGGACAAGGTGCGCAACTGGCGCCTGAAGGACTACCTGGACAAGGCCGGGCGTGAATGCACGCTGTTCAGCGTTGCGCGCAACCTGTCGGGCCTGCGCGCCATCCGCCGCGGCGAGGTCGAGGCGCTGCTGCCGGTGCTCGAGCAGGCCGATGCGTTGATTGACCAGGGCCACCTGTACAAGACCGGTGGCGCGGCCAGCGTGGCGCGTATCGAGGTGGGTGGCCGCACGCTGGTGCTCAAGCGCTACAACATCAAGAACACCGCGCACTGGTTCAAGCGCTTCTGGCGCCCGAGCCGGGCCTGGCATTCGTGGATCGAAGGGCATCGCCTTGAGTTTCTCGACATTGCCACGCCACGGCCATTGGCGGTGCTGGAGCAGCGGGTGATGGGGTTGCGCAGCACGGCCTACCTGGTAACCGAGTACGCCGACGGGCCGGACCTGATCGAATGCTTCGCGCCCTATGTGGAAAGCGGCGAGGCGCCCGACGAGCAGGTCGAGGCCCTGGTGCGGGTGATGCAGCAGCTGATCCGCGAGCGCATCAGCCATGGCGACTTCAAAGGCCATAACCTGTTCTGGCAGGCCGGCCAGTGGTCGCTGATCGACCTCGACGCCATGTGTCAGCACGCCACTCAGCTCAGCTTCGCCCCGGCGTTTGCCCGTGACCGGGCACGGTTGCTGCGCAACTGGCCGAGCGGCAGCGCCTTGCATCAGCGACTGGACCGGCTTTTGCCAAAACGGGTCGAGTAAGGCAGCTGGTTCGGGCTTTCATTGGGCGGGCGGTGGTTGGTCTGGCAGTGTCAGCCAGTCACTGCTGCGCCCTGCCTGGCGAACGCGTATCAGCCACTGGCCGTTTTCGTGACGCATCACCGCCCACGGCACCACCCCGGCGTTGTTGGCGACAGTAATCTGCAAGTGGTAATGATCCGGCAGCAGGTGGCGACGCACCGGCAACTGTCCGTTCTCGAGCGCCAGGTACAGCTGATCGTCAGCCTCAAAGAGCCCTTGTTCGATGTTCAGTGGCAGGCCGGCCACAGGCACCTGCAGGTAGCAGTCTTGCAATAACTGCTTCAGGTCGGGCAGCCCGTCGTACCAAAGTACCGGTGAGTCTATGACCCACTGCCCGTCGGACTTGCGCTTGAGCGGTTGCTGCAGGTAGACGTCTGGCTGGTCAGGGTCGATCGCCCGCCAGCGGTAGCCGTCGAAGCTGACCTGGTAATAGCGGTTGTCGTTGTCCTTGACGAAGTACAGTGAGTGCCCGCCAAACGCCGAGCTTTGCTCGTATACACCTTCACCGTAGATGCCGTCTATGCGATAGCGCAGGCTGCTCCCTGGTTGTACCTGGAGGCGTGCGGGCAGTGGCAGTGGCGGTTGTTTGGGGATCCCGCGCAGGGATCGGCGTAGCACTCTGGAACCAAGAAAACTGGTACCCGCATCGTTGAGGTGGCTAAGCGCTTGATAGGCATGCCGCATCACCCCTTCGACATCCTCTTGCTTGAAGGCCTCGACGCCGTCCCAAATATCGATTGCCATGCGGCCGATCGACAGCACCAGCAGCGCACGGTTCGGCAGCAGGAGGCTGATGAAGTCCAGCAAGCGCCAGCTCAGCGCCATGACCGATGCCACGTTCACTTCCCTGGTCGTCATGCTGTCGGCATCGGCCTGAGCGATCAGCGCCCGGGCTTCGGCGATGTAGTAGACGAAGAAAAGGTCGTCCTTGATCTCGGGTGTCGTCAAATGTGTGCTCATGCGCCCCTTGTCCAGCAGCCGTTGCACCGTGGCGGCAGGCAACAATGGCAGGCGCTGGGCTACGTATGCTCTCAACGTGGGCTGTTGGCGCAACGTGCGAAGCAGTTCGCGGGTTGTTCGAAAACGACGCCAGGACCTGCGGTCCGGGGCATCCGGGGTGTACAGCACGCATGCCGGAGACTTGTAGGGGGTGCTGTTGAGCAGAAGCACGCCCTGCAGGGTATGGCCCATGATGTTTAGCTGCCGAACAGTGACCGGGTAGCCTGCGACTGGCGCACGCAAGGCATTGTGTGGTTGGTCCAACACTGCGCGCACCCAGTTGTAGCCGTGTTCGAAAGGGTCTTCGCCAAAGTGCCCGGCGTAGCGCGCCTTGACTGCTTCAGCGTGCATGCGTGCACGGTTGACCTTGCTGTGCGCGGTCAGGCGCCATTTGCCCACTCTGGAACTGACAAGTTGGGTGTGCAGGTACTTTGCGTAGCTGTCACCTACGTTCAGTTCCCGGACCATGTGCTTGACATACTGCGGCGTGAGCCCGGCGGGCATGGCTTTGCCGTGGGCATGGCTCACCCGAGCAGTAAGCCAGTAGTCGGTATCGAACCACGGCAAGTTCTTGAGGGCGATCTCTTCGAGAGTGTTAATTTCTTCGACCATTTCCACCATCTCGTGGCCCACGCGTCGCATGCCGACATAGGTGACATAGGATGAGATGGCGAAGGGATGCATGATGGCGCCGGTGCGGCGGGCACGCACGACCCTGATCTTGATATCGCGAGGATCTGTGTCGTACCCCAGGTTATGGCTAAGGCGCTCGCGAAGGCGTGCGTTGGCCCAGGCCAGCAGGCTATTGCGTTGCTTGAAGTCGTTAAGGCTCAGCACTCCCGGGGCAGCAGCCTGCTCGGCGATTGCCACCAGCTCTTGCATGGCCTGCATCATATGGCTCAGGCCTTGCGCAGAGGTGTTGCGCAGCCAGTTCGGCAGGTTCTTCTCAAGTAATCGGGAGTAACGTGTCAGCAGGATGGGTTTGGCGCCGACTTCGTGCCAGAGTTGCATGGCTTTATGTATTCGGGTGTGCTGGTCGGGTGAGCCGTTGCTCCACAAGCCGTCGTCACTCAAGCGTTGGCGCTGGGCTTCTATCGCACTGTCGATCTGGGCCTCCAGCAGGCTATCGGTGTACCAGTCATAGCGCAGGCGCTGTGACCGACGAACGCGGTCCGCCTGTGGGTCAGGATACAGATGCAGCAGAGGCTTGCTCTGGAGTGGGTCCTCCAGGCGTTCGCAAAGTTCCTGGTGCAGTGCGGCAAGGGAGTCGAAGGCCTCTATGCCTTGTGAGAGGCTGCATAGCAAGGCCATGCCTGCGGCATCCTGAGGCGTGAGCATAGGGCCCTCGGCGGTGCCGGCAACGATGATCAGTGTGCCTGGCAGGTAGCTGCGCCAGTTGGGCCGTATGCCGTCGAGCAGCACGCGATAGACCTGTGGCCTGCTGGCCAGCGGCAGCTGCCTGCGCTGAGAGGGAAGCGGCTGTTCCAGGCACGCCCGCAGCTGCTCGGCTGACCCGTTGGCCAAGGTCTGGTCGCCCAGGCGCAATTCAACCTCGGCCAGCATCAGCGCCTTGCGCAGTGCCAGCAGCTTTTGTCTTGGGGTTTCGCCATGCTCATCGGCCGTTGTCCAGAAGCTGGCCAGTTGGCCGTGCAGCCAGGTGCGTGTATCGGGGTTGATGGGGTGCTGAGGGTCAAGGGTCGGGAGGCCGCCGAGCAGGTCGCTGATCTGTCGGTCGATCTGTTCCAGTTGTTCGAGGGGGCGCATGGGGCGGGTCCTGGGTTGAGGAAAACCCCCATGCTTGGCAATACCTGCGGTTGCGGGGTGGTAGCGGGCTAGCGCACCCGACGCCAGAGCAGCCCGCGCAAGCTCACCAGGGCCGGCAGACCCAGGCCGGCCCATGCCAGAATGTCCCAGCCACCGTCGCCGAGCAGTGCGGCGAACAGGCCCAGGAGCCCAAGTATGGCAATCAACGCTGGCCAGGCGAAGATGCGTACAGTGGCTTGCGACCTGTGGCTCATGCGCGCGACCCTCTGGGTTTGCGCTGCTTGCCCCACCACAGGTAGAGGCCGCTGCCGAGCACGATGATTGTCAGCACGTCCAGCAAAGCCCAGAGGATCTGCATCGGTCGCCCGCCGTAATCGCCGAAATGCAAAGGCTGCGACAGGCCCATCGCATCCATGTACCAGGGACGGTCGCCTACGGCCGTCACTGCAAGGGTGCGAGCATCGATCAGTACCGGCGTGAACAGGTGCGAACTCAGGTGTGTGGCACCGTTCATGAATACCGCGTAGTGGTGCTCGCTGGAAAAACGCGTGCCTGGAAAGGCGATGAAGTCCGGGCGCATGCCGGGTGCCGCCTGTTCGGCGATCGTCAACAGCTGGCTGGCCGGGGCGCGTTCGGTGAGCGGCGGGGCATCGCGGTAGGGCGCGACCATGGCCGCCAGGCTGTCGTTGCGCCAGGTCGCGATCACCAGGTCGGACAGGGCGCTGATCACACCGGTGACGCCGACCACCAGGGCCCAGGTCAGGGTGACCACGCCGATCAGGTTGTGCAGGTCGAGCCAGCGCAGGCGCCGGGATTTGTCGTGGCGCACTGTGGCGAACTCCAGGCGGCGCATGAACGGCGCGTACAGCACCGTGCCGGAGACGATCGCGACGACGAATAGCACGCCCATGAAGGCCAGCCACAACTTGCCGGGCAGCCCGGCGAACATGTCCACGTGCAGACGAAGCATCAGCATCATGAAACCACCATTGGCCGCCGGCATGGCCACGGCCTCGCCGGTGCGGGCATCGAGCATGAAGGTGTGCGATTGGTCGGGGTGGGTGCCGGCGGTGGCGGCCATGATCGCCACCACGCCGTTGGGTTCATCCTCTTCGTAGCCGAAGTACTGCATGACTTCGCCAGGGCGGTGTTGCTCGGCCTTGAGCACCAGTTGCTGCAGGTCCAGGTGCGGGGTGCCGGCCGGCATCTCGCGCAGTTCGGGGGCATCGCCCAGCAGGTGTTCCAGCTCGTGGTGGAAGATCAGCGGCAGGCCGGTGAGGGCCAGCAGCAGCAGGAACAGCGTGCACACCAGGCTGCTCCAGGTGTGGATCGCTGACCAGCGGCGGATGGTTTGGCTTTTCATCACGGCTCCTTAAGCCATCGCGGGGCCAGCCCGCTCCCACTGACCGTGGGAGCGGGCTGGCCCCGCGATGGCTTCGGTCACTCAGAACTTGTAGGTGGCGCTGGCGACGACGCTGCGCTGGTCGCCGTAGTAGCAGTAGTAGCCGTCGCAGGTCGAGAGGTAGTCCTTGTTCAGCAGGTTGCTGGCGTTGACCGCCACCGAGGCCCCCTTGAGGCTGCTGTCCAGGCGGCCGAGGTCGTAGTGCACCGCAGCGTCGAACACAGTGTAGGCCTTGCTCTTGCCGAGCCAGGTGTTGGCTTCGTCGCCGTAGCGGTTGCCGGTGTAGCGTGCGCCAAGGCCAATGCCGAAGCCGTCAAGCACACCGGTATGCCAGGTGTAGTCGGCCCACAAGGAGGCCTGCTGGTTGGGCATCTGTTGCAGGCGGTTGCCTTTGTACTGCCCTTTCTGGACTTCGGACTTGGCCAGGGTATAGGCGGCGATCACTTTCAGGTTGTCGGTGACGTCGGAGACGGCTTCCAGTTCCAGGCCGTGGACCTTGACCTCCCCGGTCTGGCTGGAGACCGGCACCCCACCCACGTTGTTGGTGACGGTCACGTTCTTCTGGGTGAGGTCATACACGGCCGCCGACAAAAGGGTGTTGGAGCCAGGTGGCTGGTACTTGATGCCGAGCTCCCATTGCTGGCCTTCGGTCGGCTTGAACGACTTCTCGACGTCCGCGTCCGAGCCGGTGCTTGGCTGGAACGACTCGGCATAGGACAGGTAGGGAACAAAGCCTGAATCGAACACGTAGCTCAGCGCCGCGTTACCGCTGAACTGCTTGTCGCGCTGGGTGTTGGTGGCATTACCCTTGTTGAGGAACGTGGTGCCGGTATGCACCCAGTCTTCACGCCCGCCCAGGGTCAGGCGCCATTTGTCGAGCGCCATCTGGTCCTGGATGTAGAGCCCGGTCTGCACGGTTTTCTGGTTGTAGTCCATATAGGCCGCGGAGCGGTCCGGGCGGGTGATTGGCAAACCGTACACCGGGTTGTTGACGTTGGTGGGCGGTACGTTGAAGCCATAGATGGAGAGAAAGTCGGATTCGGTGCGCTGGTGGTCCAGGCCGATCAGCACGGTATGGCTGATATCGCCTGTGCTGAAGTCGGCCTGGAAGTTGTTGTCGAGCGCGAACTGGCTGATGTCCTCATTGACGTTGGTGGACATGCGGCTGGCATTGCCCTCGTTGTCCACCGGGCCGCCGGGTTGGTAGTAGCTACCAACGGTGATCGTCTGGAACGACAACTCGCTCTTGGTGTAGCGCACGTTCTGGCGGAACTGCCAGACATCGTTGAAACGATGTTCGAAGGCATAGCCCAGCGCGTAGTAGGTGCGGTCGTAGTATTCGTAATCCGGATCACCCAGGTTCTTGTGGCGGGAGACTTTGCCGAACGGCATGTCGATCTTGGTGCCTTGGATCGGGTAGAACTGGCTGGTGGCGCCGGTATCGTCGCGGGTGAACTGGCTGAGGAAGGTCAGCGAGGTGTCGTCGTCGATGTTCCAGGTCAGGCTTGGGGCGATGTTGTAGCGCTTGTTGTCGATATGGTCGATCTGCGTGCCGCTGTCGCGCACCACGCCGCTGACGCCATAGAGGAACTGGCCCTGCTCATCAAGCTTGCCGGTGCTGGCGAAGCTGATCTGGCGGTGGTTGTCGCTACCGTACTGCAGCTGGATCTCGTGGCTGCTCTCGGCCTGGGGGCGGCGGCTGACCATGTCCAGCAGGCCGCCGGGCGGGGTCTGGCCATACACCGACGAGGCCGGGCCACGCAGCAGCGCAAGGCGGTCGAGGTTCCAGGTTTCGGCTTTCGGGTTGGCATACACGCCGCGGGGCAGAGGCAGGCCGTCGAGGAACTGGGTCGGCTCGAAGCCGCGCACGCGCATCCAGTCATAGCGGGTGTCGCTGCCGAAACTGGCCGAGACGATGCCTGGCATGTACTTCACCGCATCATCCAGGCTCTGCACGCCACGGTCGCTCATCTGCTGGCGGGTGGCGACGGAAATGGAGCGTGGGACTTCGACCAGCGCGGTGTCGGTCTTGGTGCCGGCGGCGGTGCGCTTGGCGGTGTAGCCCTCCACCGGGCCCCAGGCACTTTCAAAACTGCTGTTGGCGTCGATGTTGGTCTCCGGCAGCGCCAGGCTGCCTTCCGCCACCAGGCTGTAGCTGCCGGCACTGCTTTGCTGCAACTGCAGGCCGGTACCACGCAGGGCCGCCTGTAGCGCGCCAATACCGTTGTACTGGCCGCTGACCGGCGCCGAATTACGCCCACTGACCAGCGCCGGATCCAGCGCCAGAGCGATACCGGCCTGGCTGGCGATCTGGTTCAGGGTGCTGGCCAGCGGTGCGCTGGGCAGGTTGTAGGCCCGCATGGCGGACTGTTCGGCGGCGAACAGGGCAGTGCTGGCCAACGGGGTGGCCAGGCTGATGGCCAGGGCCATCAGGCTGGGGCGAAGCAAAGCATCAACGGCACGGGACATTCAGCGGCTCCTCGACGAAATAGTGCTGACTGCTTCCTTGCCGAGCGAGAGTGGGAAAGTGACAGGGGGGTGTGAAAAAAAATACGACTGATTTGCAAAATCCTTTGGGAGGCGGCAAGCCGGCTCCCAAAGGGTGGTCTGGCTGGGGCTATTTGGCGGTAACGGTGACCCACCACGGCGTATGCCGTTCGATCTTCACTGGCAGCACCGGTTGCAGCGAGGCCAGGGCCAGGTCGGTGTCGGTCAGCGGGAAACTGCCGCTCACGCGCAGCTCGGCCACTGCGTCGCTGACGCCCAGATGACCGCTGCGGTACTGGCCGAGGGTGGCCACCAGGTCGGCCAGGCGCACGTTGTCCACCACCAGCATGCCGCGGGTCCAGGCGTCGCTGCCGACCGCCACGGGGGTGACACTGCCCAGGCCGTCGGCGCTCATCAGCACCTGCTGGCCTTCGCGCAGCACCTGCTCGTCGCCGCTGTGCTGGGGTTTGGCAGCTACCGATGCCTGTAGCACCTCCAGGCGTGTGCCGGCCTCCTCGCGCTTGACCAGGAAGCGGGTACCCAGTGGGCGCAGACGGCCCTCCTCGGTGCGCACCAGCAATGGGCGGCTGTCCTTGTGGCCGGTTTCCACCGAGATCTCGCCCTGGTGCAGGACGATCAGCCGTTGTTCGCCCTGGAAGTCGATGTCCACTGCGGTCTGGCTGTTGAGGCTGAGCAGGGTGCCGTCTTCCAGGCGCAGGGTGCGCAGCTCGCCGGTACTGGTGCGTTGGTCGGCCAGCCAGTAGGTGGGCGACAGTGACGGTGCGCCGGCCCAGGCCAGCAGGCCGCCGAGCAGCAGCATGCCGGCAAGGCCGCCCAGACGCTGGCGCAACCCGGCCCGGGATTGCAATAGAGTGTGGCGTACCGGCCCGGCGGCAGTGTTGACGCGCTGGTCGAGCATGCCCAGTTGCAGCCAGGCGCGGGCGTGCTCCTCGTGGGCGGCGTGCCAGCGCGTAAACTCGCTGCGTTCGTCCGGGGTACCGCTACCTTCGTCGAGGCACAGCTTCCAGGCGATGGCCGCTTCCAGCACCTTGCTGGACACCGGGGCATGCTTCATGTCGGCTCCCCATAAAGGGCGACATAGCACTGGCGCAGGCCTTGAGCGATGTACTGGCGCACGCGCGAGACCGACACCCCGAGGCGCTCGGCGATCTCGGCGTGCCCCAGGCCATCCAGGCGGTTGTACAGGAAGGCTGCCCGGGCCTTGCTCGAGAGCTTGCCCAGCAAGCGGTCGATGGCCTTGAGGTCTTCGAGGATCAGGTGTTGCTGTTCCGGTGACGGGTGCTCGGCTTCGGGCAGCAGCGCCAGTTCCGCGAGGTAGGCCTGCTCGAGGGCGGCGCGGCGGAAGTGGTCGAACAACAGGCCCTTGGCCACGGCGACCAGAAAGGCGCGGGGTTCGCGGGGGGCGTCCAAACGCTCGCGGCCGAGCAGGCGCACGAAGGTGTCCTGGCTCAGGTCCTCGGCACGCTGGCGGCAGGCGGTGCTGCGCTGCAGCCAGGCCAGCAGCCAGGTGCGATGGTCGCGGTACAGCGCGCCGACCAGTTCGGCATGTGGACTGTGCGCAGACGTCAAGAAGCGTTCCCCGGGAAAGAATGCGTTAACTAACGATAATTATTCGCGATTGTGGCAGAGGCAGGGGGGAGGGCGCAATTGACGCTTATCGGATTGCCAGCATGGCGGGGAGCGCGATAAAAGTCAGAGGCCGTGGTGCTGCGCCTTGCGTCGTCGCCACTGGCGCACCCGCTGCTCCAGCTGCAGCGGGCTGTCCAGTTGCTGGCGGCGCGCCTGGCTGAACAGGATCAACGCAAGTTCCGCGGTCACCTGGGCATCGGCGCTGGCATGGTGGCGGGCCTGGACTTCGAGGCCGAAACGGGCGATCCAGTCGTCCAGCCCGGCTTCGCGCAGCACGGTGTCGGGGTTGAGCATCGGCGCCAGCTCCGCCACGTCGAGAAACGGATGCTGCAGGCGCAGGCCCAGGCTGTCCTTCAACGCCCGGGCCAGCATGCGCTGGTCGAAAGGGGCATGGAACGCCAGTACCGGACTGTCGCCGATGAACGTCATCAGGTCGAGCAGTGCTTCGGCCGGTTCGCAGCCGGCGGCCAGGGCGCTGGGGCCCAGGCCGTGGATCAGCACGCTGGCGTTGGTTTTCTGTTCGGGGCGGCGCAGGGTCCGCTCGAACGGCCGACCGAGGTCGATGGCACCGTCCTCGATGGCCACCGCGCCGATCGACAGCACCTGGTCGCGATTGAGATTCAGGCCGCTGGTCTCCAGGTCCAGCACCACCCAGCGCTGTTCGCGCAGGGAGCACACGCCCAGGGGCGCAGGGCTGGGCAGCGCGGCCAGGCGCCGCTGCAGCGCCGCATCGAGTTCGGGGGCTGTGGGGCGCAACCAGGCGAACAGGTTCACAACTGGTACCGCAAGGCCAGGCTGCTCTGCAGGCGCTGGGCCTGGCGCAGGGACTCGCGCAGGATGCGCCGGTCCAGGTGGTTGAGGCTGTCGGGGTCGAGCCGGTTGGAGTAAGGCATGTTCTCGCGGCTCTGGCGCTGGTGCTGCTGCATGCGGGTCTGCTGGATGAAGTGGTAGGCCTCTTCATAGGCGGCGCCGTCGAGCGGGTCGATGATGCCCTTGGCGATCAGCTGGCGCAGCCGCTCCAGGGTATTGCACGCCGTGATGCCGTTGGCCAGGGCCAGCAGCCTGGCGCCATCGACAAACGGGGTCAGGCCCTGCACCTTGAGGTCGAGGGTGGCGGCCTTGTCGTCACCCTGGCGGGTCAGCACGAACTCGCGCAGGCGCCCGACCGGCGGACGCTGGCGCAGGGCGTTGTCGGCCAGCATGCGCTGGAAGATGCGGTTGTCCGCGACTTGCTCCAGCAGGCCCTGGCGCAGTTGCTCGCAGCCCTGCTCGTCGCCCCAGACCACGCGCAAGTCGAAGTAGATGCTTGAGCCCAACAGGTTCTCGGGGCTGGCTTCGCGCACGAAGCCGGCGAAGCGCCGCGCCCATTCGCCACGCGACAGGCACAGCTCGGGATTGCCGGCCATCACGTTGCCTTTGCACAGGGTGAAGCCGCACTGGGCCAGGTTGTGGTTGATCTGCTGGGCCAACGGCAGCAAGCGTGCGCGGATCGCCTCGGCTTCGGCGCCGTCACGGGCCTCGAATAAAATGCCGTTGTCCTGGTCGGTGTGCAGGGTCTGCTCGCGGCGGCCCTCGCTGCCGAAGCACAACCAGCTGAACGGCACGCCGGGGTCGCCGCGCTCGGCGATGGCCAGTTCGATCACCCGGCACACGGTATGGTCGTTGAGCAGGGTGATGATCTGGGTGATCTGCGTCGAGGAGGCGCCGTGGGCGAGCATGCGTTCGACCAGTTGGCCGATTTCGCCGCGCAGTGCCACCAGGCTGTCCAGCCGCGGTGCATGGCGGATGGTGCGGGCCAGGTGCACCAGGTCGACGCGCTGCAGGGAGAACAGGTCGCGCTCGGAAATCACCCCGCACAGGCGCTGGTTGTCCACCAGGCAGACATGGGCAATGTGGCGTTCGGTCATCGCCATGGCGGCGTCGAACGCACTGGCCTGGGGGCTCAGGTAGAACGGTTTGGCGGTCATGTAGCGCTCGATGGGCGCGGTCAGTTCGGCGCTGGCGTCGGCCACCACCTGGCGCAGGTCGCGCAGGGTGAAGATGCCGATGGGGTGGCGCTGCTCATCGATGATCACGATGCTGCCAACCTGTTGCTCGTGCATCAGCCGCACGGCTTCGCGCAGTGGCGTGTCTGGCGTGCACACCACCGGGTGGCGCAGCGCCAGCTCGCCCAGCGGTGTGTTGAGTGAGTACTGGGTACCCAGGGTCTCCACGGCGCGCTGGCGCACTTGCTGGTTGACCTGGTCGAGCAGGCTGCTGACGCCGCGCAAGGCGAAGTCGCGGAATACCTCGGACATGGAAAACACACGGATGAACGCGGCCTTGTCCAGTTGCAGGCAGAAGGTGTCTTCGCCGGCCAGGTGCTCGGTGCGGGTGGCCCGCTCGCCGAGCAAGGCCGCCAGCGGGAAGCATTCACCGCTGGTGATCTCGAAGGTGGTCTCGGTGCCTGGTTTGGTGACATGGTGACGTTCGCCGACCACGCGCCCCTGCTTGACGATATAGAAGTGCTCGACCGGGCCCTCGGCCGGCGTGATGATGCTTTCGCCGCCCGCGTAGAAGCGCAGCTGGCACTGTTCCACCAGGTAGGCCAGGTGGCTGTGTTCCATCTGGTTGAACGGCGGGAAACGCTGCAGGAACTGCAGGGTGCCCTGGATGTTTTGCAGTACCGCTGTCCTGCCGGCCTGGGTGTAGGCGTCCTTTTTGCTCATGAAGCTGACCGTATCGCTACGCCGAACTATATATATCTATCTATAGGGGTCGGCTTTGTTGTTCTCGGCCTCCATGGTCGGCTGGCCGTACTGTGGTGCCCATTGGACGTAAGTCTAGAGCGAGGCTGTCAAGGACCCGACGAAAGGCGAACCGGGCTATGTAAATTTCGCGGTCCTAAGCTGTGAACGAGATTTTTTTGACGAGATGGGCCATGGCCGAGCATGACGACATACTGAGTGACGCCGAGCGCGAGGCACTGGCTGGGGTGAGTGCGCCTGTCGCGGCTCGTCCCGTGGTGCTGGTGGTGGACGACAACCCGGTGAACAGCGAGGCGCTGAGCCTGTACCTGAAGAGCCGAGGTATCGCCTGCATGACGGCTGACGGCGCGCAGGAAGCGATGTTGAAGCTGCATTACGAACCGCGGATCGCACTGATGATCACCGACCTGCGCATGGAGCCGAAGGATGGCCTGGAGTTGATTCGCCAGATTCGCGAGTCCGAGCGGGCGGCGCTGTCGATCATCGTGGTGTCGGGCGACACCGATGTGAAGGAGGCGGTGGACGTGATGCACCTGGGGGTGGTGGACTTTTTGCTCAAGCCGGTGGACCTGGGCAAGTTGCTGGAGCTGGTACGCAAAGAACTGAGAATGGACTAATCGTACTGGGTCTGCTTCGCAGCCCAATCGCCGGCAAGCCGGCTCCCACAAGGATAGTGTTGACCTGTGGGAGCCGGCTTGCCGGCGATTGGGCCGCAAAGCGGCCCCTTGATGACCTACAGCCCGTTGCGCGCCTTGAACTCGCGACGACGACGGTGCAGGACCGGCTCGGTGTAGCCGTTCGGTTGCTTGGCACCCTCGATCACCAGCTCGATCGCCGCCTGGAACGCGATGTTGTCATCGAAGTTTGGCGCCATCGGGCGGTACAGGGCGTCACCGGCGTTCTGCTTGTCCACCACCGCGGCCATGCGCTTGAGGCTTTCCAGCACCTGCTCCTGGGTGACCACGCCATGGCGCAGCCAGTTGGCCAGCAGTTGGGCGGAAATCCGCAGGGTGGCGCGGTCTTCCATCAGGCCGACATCGTTGATGTCCGGTACCTTCGAACAGCCCACGCCCTGGTCGATCCAGCGCACCACGTAGCCGAGGATGCCCTGGGCGTTGTTGTCCAGCTCGTTGCGGATTTCCTCGCCCGACCAGTTGGTGTTGGCCGCCAGCGGGATGGTCAGGATATCGTCGACCGAAGCCGGGGTGCGCGAGGCGAGCTCGCGTTGACGGGCCTGCACGTCGACCTTGTGGTAGTGCAGGGCGTGCAGGGTGGCGGCGGTCGGCGACGGTACCCAGGCGGTGTTGGCCCCGGCCAGCGGGTGGGCGATCTTTTGCTCGAGCATGGCGGCCATCAGGTCGGGCATGGCCCACATGCCCTTGCCGATCTGCGCGCGACCCTGCAGGCCGGTGGCCAGGCCGACGTCGACGTTGTTGTTCTCGTAGGCGCCGATCCACTTCTCGTTCTTCATGGCGCCCTTGCGCACCACGGCGCCGGCTTCCATGGAGGTGTGGATCTCGTCACCCGTGCGGTCGAGGAAGCCGGTGTTGATGAACACCACGCGCTCGGCCGCAGCCTTGATGCAGGCCTTGAGGTTGACCGTGGTGCGGCGCTCCTCGTCCATGATGCCGACCTTGACGGTATTGCGCTGCATGCCCAGCAGGTCTTCGACGCGGCTGAAGATCTCGGCGGCGAACGCCACCTCTTCAGGGCCGTGCATCTTCGGCTTGACGATGTAGACACTGCCGCTACGGGTGTTCTTGCGGCTGGTGTTGCCGTTGAGGTTGTGCAGGGCGATCAGGTTGGTGAACAGGCCGTCCTGGATACCTTCGGGAATTTCGTTGCCCTGGGCGTCGAGGATCGCCGGGTTGGTCATCAGGTGACCGACGTTGCGCACGAACAGCAACGAGCGGCCGTGCAGGGTCACGCTGCCGCCATTGGGCGCCGCGTACTCGCGGTCCGGGTTCATGGTGCGGGTGAAGGTCTTGCCGCCCTTGCTCACGCTTTCGGCCAGGTCGCCTTTCATCAGGCCCAGCCAGTTGCGGTAGACGATGACCTTGTCGTCGGCATCGACGGCGGCGACCGAGTCTTCGCAGTCCATGATGGTGGTCAGTGCCGATTCCATCAGGATGTCTTTCACGCCGGCGGCGTCGGTGCTGCCGACCGGGGTACTGGCGTCGACCTGGATCTCGAAGTGCAGGCCGTTGTGCTTGAGCAGCACGGCAGTCGGCGCGGTGGCATCGCCGTGGAAACCGATCAGCTGGGCGTCGTCACGCAGGCCGCTGTTGCTGCCGCCCTTGAGGGCGACCACCAGCTTGCCGCCGTCGATGCGGTAGGCGGTGGAGTCGACATGGGAGCCTGCGGCCAGCGGCGCGGCCTGGTCGAGGAAGGCACGGCCGAAGGCGATGACCTTGTCGCCACGGACCTTGTTGTAGCCCTGACCTTTTTCAGCGCCGCCTTCATCGCTGATGACATCGGTGCCGTACAGCGCGTCATACAGCGAGCCCCAGCGGGCATTGGCGGCGTTCAGGGCGAAACGGGCGTTCATCACCGGCACCACCAACTGCGGGCCGGCCATGACCGCGATCTCGTCATCGACGTTCTGGGTGGTGGCCTGGAAGTCCTCGACTTGTGGCAGCAGGTAGCCGATCTCCTGGAGGAATGCCTTGTAGGCGACGGCGTCATGGGCCTGGCCTTTGCGGGCCTGGTGCCAGGCGTCGATCCTGGCTTGCAGCTCGTCGCGCTTGGCGAGCAGGGCTTTGTTCTTGGGAGCGAGGTCTTTAATGATCTCTGCCGCCCCGGCCCAGAACTTGTCGGCTTCGATGCCGGTTCCAGGAATCGCTTCGTCGTTGACGAAGTCGTACAGGGCCTTGGCGACCTGAAGGCCACCGACTTGAACGTATCCAGTCATTGCTTGCCTCACCTCTGCTCAGCTATTTCGCTTTCGCTCTTCTGTATTAAGCCTGTAGCGCTTCTCTAAACACGGCACCAGTGCATGCCCGCGCATTCCGGGGCGGCTGGGTGCGGCTCGCCAGACGGGCCGGCGGGCGGTTGGCGTATTTTCACAGGCGCCTTGGCAGACATCGAAACGACGTTTTTGTAGTCCGCGCCGATGCATACTACATGAAGCAGCAGGCAGGTAAACATCAGACTAAAAGCGTCGCTCTGCGACCGATTGGTCGCATAGGGTCACGCTGGGAGACGACATGTTCGCAAAAAACAGGTGGATTGTTCCAGATAAATCTTGAAACAGTACACGATTAGTTGGCCTGGCTGTCCTGCGGCAGGTTGCCGCGCCTTGCCTATACTGATTCGATCCCCGTATCGCCCCCATCTGCGGCGGCGCTTGCAGACGAATGAAGGAGTGGCCCCGTGGACCATCTTGTACTGACCGTGATCGCCCCTGACAAGGCCGGGCAGGTAGAACGTATCGCCCAGTGCATCGCCGATCACAATGGCAACTGGCTGGAAAGCCGCATGTCACGCATGGCCGGCCAGTTCGCCGGGATCTTGCGGGTGGCGGTACCGGCGGAGAACTACGCCGAACTGGTCGAGTCGTTGCAGAAACTGGGCGACCACGGCATTCGAGTGTTGATCGCCGAAAGCGGCATCGAGCCGTCCTGCACCTGGAAACCGATCGCCATGGAGCTGGTGGGCAACGACAGGCCGGGCATTGTCCGTGACATCACCCGCCTGCTGGCGGAGCTTGGGGTGAATGTGGAGCGCCTGAGCACCGAGGTGCGCCCGGCACCGATGAGCAGCGAGCCGTTGTTCCAGGCCGATGCGCTGCTGGCGCTGCCCTTGACCCTGTCGCTTGACGAACTGCAACAGCGGCTTGAGAACCTGGCGGACGATCTGATGGTGGAGTTGAGTTTGCGGCCTGAGGAATGAGGCGAGTTGTCGGGCGTGACCCAGCTTCTTTATCCAGATTCTACGGGGATGCCCCTGTGGATAACCTGGGGGCCTTCGCCGCCAGCCCAGAGCCCGCGCCGGTTAGCCAGCATTGAGCAAAAAACACCCAGTAATCAGTCGCTTGTGCACAAACCACGGGGACGAGGGTGTGGATAACCTCTGGAGACCTTGCTGCAGGCCACGCATTCCGTGGTCTGCAGCTATTTGATCATTAATTGATCAGGCGCGCTTGCGCAAACTCACCCAGGCATCGACGCTGTAGACCGCCAGGCCTGCCCAGATACATGCAAATGCCATCAGTGTGCTGGACGAAAGATGCTCATCGAACAGCCACACCGCTTGCAGCAACACCAAGGTCGGCGCCAGGTACTGCAGGAAGCCCAGGGTGGTGTACGGCAGGTGGCGCGCGGCGGCGTTGAAGCACACCAGAGGTATCAGGGTTACCGGGCCGGCGGCGATCAGCCACAGTGCCTCGCTGCTGTTGAAAAACGCCAGGCTGGCGCTGTTGGCCGTTGGGTGCAGCAGCAGCCAACCGACCGCCAGTGGTACCAGCATCCAGGTTTCGACCACCAGGCCGGGCAGCGCCGCGACCGGCGCCTGCTTGCGGATGAGCCCGTAGAAGCCGAAGGACAGTGCCAGCGCCAACGATACCCAGGGCAGGCTGCCGACCTGCCAGACTTGTTGTGCCACCCCGAGGGCCGCCAGGCCCACTGCCAGCCATTGCAGGCGGCGCAGGCGCTCACCGAGCAGCAACATGCCCAGTAGCACGTTGATCAGCGGGTTGATGTAATAGCCCAGGCTGGCCTCGAGCATGCGCCCGTTGTTCACCGCCCATACATAGGTCAGCCAGTTGCCGGCGATCAGCGTGCCGCTCAGGGCCAGGATGGCCAGGCGCCTGGGGTTGTCGCGCAGTTCGCGCCACCAGCCGGGGTGCTTCCACACCAGCAGCAGGAGCGAACCGAACAGCGCCGACCAAAGCACCCGATGGACGATGATCTCTACCGCCGGGACGCTCTGGATGGCTTTGAAGTACAGGGGGAACAGGCCCCAGATGATGTAGGCGCCGAGGCCTAGAATGTACCCGCGACGCGGGTTTGCGGCGTGCATGCAGAATCCTTGCTTAGGTAGCTAAATAAAGCGACGCCTATTGTAGACAGAGCGCGACGTGCACCTAGAACAATTTCAGCGGTTGTTCATCGAGGGCGGCCATTTGCTCACGTAGCGCCAGGATCTGGTCCCCCCAGTAGCGTGGTTGGCCGAACCACGGGAAGCTGCGGGGGAAAGCCGGGTCATCCCAGCGACGAGCCAGCCAGGCGCTGTAGTGCAGCTGGCGCAGGGCGCGCAGTGGCTCGATCAGGGCCAGCTCACGCGGGTCGAAGTCGTGGAACTCGTTGTAGCCGTCGATCAGCTCGGCCAGCTGGCCGAGACGCTCCTCGCGACTGCCGGCGAGCATCATCCACAGGTCCTGCACCGCCGGGCCCATGCGGCAGTCGTCGAGATCGACGACGTGGTAGATATCGTCGCGATGCATCAGGTTGCCGGGGTGCAGGTCGCCGTGCAGGCGGATCAGTTGGTGCGGGGTGCGGGCGTAGATATCCTCGACCCGCTTGAGCAGGTCGTGGGCCACGGACTCGAAGGCCGGCAGCAGCTCGCGAGGGACGAAGCCACCGTCCAGCAGAGTGTTGAGCGAGGCATGGCCAAAGTTGTCCACAGCCAGCTGTTCACGGTGTTCGAATGGCCGGATGGCCGCCACGGCATGCAAGCGCCCGAGCAACTGACCCAGGCGGTACAACTGGTCGAGGTTGCCCGGCTCCGGGGCATGGCCGCCACGGCGCGGGAACAGGGCAAAGCGAAACCCCTGGTGCTCGAACAGGGAGCGGCGCTCGTGCAGCAGCGGCGCCACCACGGGCACTTCGCACTCCGCCAGTTCGGCGGTGAAGGCATGTTCTTCGAGGATTGCCGCATCGCTCCAGCGCCCAGGGCGATAGAACTTGGCGATCAGCGGTTGTTCCCCCTCGATGCCCACCTGATAGACACGGTTTTCGTAGCTGTTGAGCGCCAGCACCCGCGCATCGCTGAGAAAGCCAAGGCTTTCCACGGCGTCCAGCACGAGGTCGGGGGTGAGGGTGTCGAAGGGGTGGGACATGAAAGGCTCCAGGCGCGGGGACGGCGTGGCTGCATGTTACCCCAATCACAAGGCAGGCCCCGCCCTTGTCGTAGCCGGTTAGACCGGCACCCCCAGCAACACGAACGACGGATGGAACTGCACTCGCATCATGCTCTGCGGCCCGACTTGATACTGCGCCAGCCAGTCAGCCTCGGCGAAAGCGCACAAAGTCTGCCCGTTACCCAGTGCCAGGCGCACCTCGACTGGACCGTCCTGCTCACCGACAAGCTCCTCGACCTTGGCCTTCAGGCAATTGCTGCCTTGCTCCGCCAGCTCGTCCGGCCCCAGCAACTGCACCCACCCCGCCTTCAGCAGCGCCACCACCGTGCCCCCAAGTGCCAGTTCCAGGCGTTCGGTACTGCCCCGGGTGATCAAGGCCTCGATCTCCAGGCCGCCGCCCAGGTCCAGGCTGATACGGTCATGCCGGCCTTCGCGGCGCAGCCCGCTGATGCGTCCCTGCAACTGGTTGCGCGCACTGGTGCGCAGCATCAGCCGGCCAAGCAGGGCGAAGTCGCTGCTGTCCTCGGCGGACTCCAGGATCTCTGCCTGCAACGCCTGCAGGCGCTGGTACAGACGCAATACCCGTTCGCCTTCGGCGGACAACCGGGCGCCACCACCGCCCCGGCCGCCGGTGCTGCGTTCCACCAGGGGCTGCGCCGCCAGGTTGTTGAGTTCGTCGATGGCATCCCAGGCGGCCTTGTAGCTGATCCCCGCGGCCTTGGCGGCGCGGGTGATGGACCCCTGTTCGGCGACATGTTGCAACAGGGCGATGCGCTGTGGGCGGCGGGCGATGTGCTGGGTGAGCAAGGCGGGCAGGGACATGGGTGGGCATCAGGCGTGGTGAAGGTTCCGCGACGTTGCCGCCGTCACCGGGTCAAGTCAAGCCTGGCCCGGGCGCGGTGTGCGCGCCAGGCAGTAGATATCCACCTGCCGGGCTCCGGCTTTGCGCAGCAACCGGGCGATGGTCTGCGCGGTCGCCCCGGTGGTCAGCACGTCGTCGACCAGCGCCAGGTGCAGGCCCTCCAGTTCACTGCCCGGGGTGAGGGCAAAGGCCTGGCGCAGATTGCGCTGCCGGGCCTTGGCACCAAGCGCCTGTTGCGCCGGTGTATCGCGTACCCGCTGGAGCAGGTGCTCGTCGCAGGGCAGGCGCAATTGCCTGGCGAGCCAGCGGGCGAGCATCGCCGCCTGGTTGAAGCCGCGCTGGCGCAGTCGACGCCCGGCCAGGGGAACGGGCAACAAGCGATCCGGCCGCGGCAAGCCCTCGTGATAGTGGTGGCTCAGGTTCTGGCCGAGCAGTTGGGCGAGCAACCGCCCCAGGGGCCACTGGCTGTTGTGTTTGAAGCGGCTTATCAGGGTGTCGACGGGAAAGCCGTAATGCCAGGGCGCGATCACCCGTTTGAATGCCGGTGGGCGGCGGCTGCAACTGCCGCAGAGAAGGTCGTCCAGGGCCAGGGGCAGCGCGCAACGGCGGCATTGCTCCTGCAGCCAGGGCAGCGCCTGCTCGCAGGCGACGCACAGTGGGTAGGGCTGCCCCGCGAGCTCATCGCAAAGCAAACAGGATTGTTCGATATTTGTACAGATGTAAACCAGTGTGTTCTTGATTGGTTGACAGTTCATGGGGCCTTCCGTGACTATGCGAGCTATCCGTGATGCGCTGGTGGGTTTCCCTGTCCCGGCGTCAGTCAGACCATAGATAAGGAAACGCCGATGAGCGCCAGCGCAATTGCAACAACCCGTCACGACTGGTCCCTGGCCGAGGTCAAGGCACTGTTCCAGCAGCCGTTCAATGACCTGCTGTTCCAGGCCCAGACCGTTCACCGTGCACATTTCGACCCCAACCGCGTGCAGGTTTCCACGCTGCTGTCGATCAAGACCGGCGCCTGTCCGGAAGATTGCAAATATTGTCCGCAGTCCGGCCACTACAACACCGGGCTGGAAAAACAGAAGCTGATGGAAGTGCAGAAGGTGCTGGAGGAGGCCGCCCGGGCCAAGGCCATCGGCTCGACCCGCTTCTGCATGGGCGCGGCGTGGAAGCATCCCTCGGCCAAGGACATGCCCTACGTGCTGGAGATGGTCAAAGGGGTCAAGGCCATGGGCCTGGAAACCTGCATGACCCTCGGCAAGCTCGACCAGGAGCAGACCCAGGCCTTGGCCCAAGCCGGCCTGGACTACTACAACCACAACCTCGACACCTCGCCGGAGTTCTACGGCAGCATCATCACCACCCGCACCTACAGCGAACGCCTGCAGACCCTGGCCTACGTGCGTGACGCCGGCATGAAGATCTGCTCCGGGGGCATCCTTGGCATGGGCGAGTCGCTGGACGACCGCGCCGGCCTGTTGATCCAGCTGGCCAACCTCCCCGAGCACCCGGAGTCGGTGCCGATCAACATGCTGGTCAAGGTTGCCGGCACGCCGCTGGCCGACGAGGAAGACGTCGATCCGTTCGACTTCATCCGCATGCTCGCCGTGGCCCGGATCCTCATGCCCAAGTCCCACGTGCGCCTGTCGGCCGGCCGTGAGCAGATGAACGAGCAGATGCAGGCCCTGGCGTTCATGGCCGGGGCCAACTCGATCTTCTACGGCGAGAAGCTGCTGACCACGGCCAACCCGCAGGCCGACAAGGACATGCAGCTGTTCGCCCGCCTGGGTATCCAGCCGGAAGCCCGTGAAGAGCACGCCGACGAAGTGCACCAGGCCGCCATCGAACAGGCGCTGGTCGAGCAGCGCAGCAGCGAGCTGTTCTACGACGCAGCCTCGGCCTGAGCATGGCCTTCGATCTCGCCGCGCGGCTGGCCGAACGGCGTGCCGCGGACCTCTATCGGCAACGGCCGCTGCTGGAAAGCCCGCAAGTGCCGCAGGTGGTGGTCGATGGCCAGCCGCTGCTGGCCTTCTGCAGCAATGACTACCTGGGCCTGGCCAATCACCCCGAGGTGATCAAGGCCTGGCGCGATGGCGCCGAGCGCTGGGGTGTCGGCGGTGGCGCCTCGCACCTGGTGATCGGCCACAGCACGCCGCACCATGACGTTGAAGAAGCACTGGCCGAGTTGACCGGGCGCCCTCGCGCGTTGCTGTTTTCCACTGGCTACATGGCCAACCTCGGGGCCATCACCGCGCTGGTGGGGCAGGGCGACACAGTCTTGCAGGACCGCCTCAACCACGCTTCCCTGCTCGACGGCGGGCTGCTCAGTGGCGCCCGCTTCAGCCGCTATCTGCACAACGATCCGGCCAGCCTGACCAGTCGCCTGGAGAAAGCCACCGGCAATACCCTGGTGGTCACCGATGGCGTGTTCAGCATGGACGGCGATTGCGCCGACCTGCCGGCGTTGGCCAAGGCCGCCCGCGGCCGCGGCGCTTGGCTGATGGTCGACGATGCCCATGGCTTTGGTACCTTGGGCGCCAACGGCGGCGGCCTGGTCGAGCATTTCGGCCTGGGTGTCGATGACGTGCCGGTGCTGATCGGCACGCTGGGCAAGGCCTGTGGTACCGCCGGCGCCTTCGTTGCCGGCAGCGAGGATCTGATCGAGGCGCTGGTGCAGTTCGCCCGGCCCTACATCTACACCACCAGCCAGCCACCGGCATTGGCGTGCGCCACACTCAAGGCGCTGGAGCTGCTGCGTCGGGAGCGCTGGCGGCGCGAGCACCTGGCCGCGCTGATCCAGCAGTTCCGCACCGGCGCCGAGCAGATCGGCCTGACCCTGATGGACAGCCACACCGCGATCCAGCCGATCCTTATCGGCGATGCGGGGCGGGCGCTGGCATTGTCCCGCTTGCTGCGTGAACGCGGTCTGCTGGTCACGGCGATTCGCCCACCCACCGTACCCGCTGGCAGCGCCCGTCTGCGGGTGACCCTGAGCGCCGCCCACAGTGAGGCACAGGTGCAGCTATTGTTGAATGCATTGGCCGAGTGTTATCCACAGCTGGAGTCCGCCGATGCGTAACCGAATGATCCTTCTGCCCGGCTGGGGGCTGGGCACCGCCTCACTGGAGCCGCTGGCCGCCAGCCTGCGTGCCCAGGACCCGCGCCTGCAGGTCGAACTGATGCCGTTGCCGGACCTGGCCGACAGCGACCCGCTGGCCTGGGTCGACTACCTCGACCGCAAGCTGCCCAACGACGTGTGGCTTGGCGGCTGGTCGCTGGGTGGCATGCTCGCCAGCGCCCTGGCCCACAAGCGCGGCGATCATTGCTGCGGCTTGCTCACGCTGGCGAGCAATCCCAGCTTTGTCGCTCGGCCGGATTGGCCGCACGGGATGGCACCGGATACCTTCGGTACCTTCCTCGATGGCTGCCGCAGCCATACCCAGGTGACCCTCAAGCGCTTTCGCACCTTGTGCAGCGATGGCGCGCAGCAACCGCGCACCTTGCTGCGCCAACTGGGCGTCGGCGTGCCCGACACCGATCCGCTGTACCTGGCCACCGGTCTGGACGTGTTGGCCAGCCTTGATACACGCGCTGCCCTGGAGCAATACGGCGGCCCGCAGCTGCACCTGTTCGCCGGCAGTGATGCGCTGGTGCCGGTGGAGGCTGCCAAGGCCCTGAGCGACCTGTTGCCCGACGTGGAAGTCGGCCTGGTCGAAGACAGTTCCCACGCCTTCCTGCTGGAGTACCCGCAGGAGCTGGCGGCGGGCATCAAGAGTTTCCTGCATGAGAGTGGCGATGACTGATCTTTCCCAGCCCACCTTGCCCGGTGCCCTGCCGGACAAGCGCCAGGTGGCGGCTTCGTTTTCCCGCGCCGCGGCCAGCTATGACAGTGTCGCGGCCTTGCAGCGCGCAGTAGGCATGGCGCTGTTGGGGAAACTGCCCGCAGGGCTCGTCCCAGCGCGCTGGCTGGACATGGGCAGTGGCACCGGCCATTTCAGCCGGGTCCTGGCCGAGCGCTTCAGCGATGCCGACGGTGTGGCGGTGGACATTGCCGAGGGCATGTTGCGCCATGCCCGTGAGCAAGGCGGCGCCCGGCACCATGTGACGGGTGACGCCGAGCGTCTGCCGTTGCGCGATCGCAGTGTCGATCTGCTGTTCAGCAGCCTGGCGGTGCAGTGGTGCGGCCAGTTCGCCAGCGTGCTGGGTGAGGCGCGGCGGGTGCTGCGCCCAGGCGGGGTGCTGGCATTCAGCAGCTTGTGCGTGGGCACCCTTGATGAGTTGCGTGCCAGCTGGCAAGCCGTCGATGGCATGGTGCACGTCAATCGCTTCCGGCGTTTCGAGGATTACCAGCGTCTATGCGGGGAAAGCGGTCTGGAGCTGATCGGCCTGGAGCGACATCCCCATGTACTGCATTACCCCGACGTGCGCAGCCTGACCCACGAGCTCAAGGCGCTGGGTGCGCACAACCTCAATCCGGGGCGCCCATCGGGGTTGACCGGACGTGCGCGGATGCAGGGCCTGTTGCAGGCCTATGAACAGTTCCGCCAGCCTCAGGGGCTGCCTGCCACCTATCAGGTGGTGTATGGCGTCTTGCGCAAACCGCTGGCCGGGGAGCAGTGACATGAGCGAGGCCTATTTCATTGCCGGCACCGACACCGATGTCGGCAAGACCACCATCGCCGCGGGTCTGCTGCATGCAGCGATGCAGTCGGGGCTGAGCACGTTGGCGGCCAAGCCGGTGGCATCCGGGTGCATGGTGACGCCCAGAGGGTTGCGCAACAGCGATGCCCTGGCATTGATTGACGAAAGCTCGGTCAAACTGCCCTATGAATCGGTCAACCCTTTCGCTTTCGAGCCGGCCATCGCTCCACACGTGGCGGCGCACGAGGCGGGGGTGGTGTTGAGCGTACCGGTGCTGCGTGATGCGATGCAGCAGGTGCTGGCGCAGCACGCCGACTTCACCTTGATCGAAGGGGCCGGCGGCTGGCGGGTGCCGTTGTCCGATCATGCCAACCTGTCAGACCTGGCCATTGCCCTGAAACTGCCGGTAATCCTGGTGGTAGGGGTGCGGTTGGGGTGCATCAACCATGCCTTGCTCAGCGCCGAGGCCATCGCCCGCGACGGCCTGCAACTGGCCGGTTGGGTGGCGAACATCGTCGATCCGCGGACATCGCGTCTGGAGGAGAACCTGTCGAGCCTGGCCGAGCGGCTGCCCGCACCATGCCTGGGGCGCGTGCCCTGGTTGAAGGTGGCGGGCGCGGCTGCGGTGGCCGAGCATTTGCACCTGGACCTGTTGGATTAGGCCTACTGTCTATCGGCTGGCACAAGGCTATTAGGGATTTCAACGGGCCTTTTTCCCGTTCTGCTGCTTTAATAAGGCCTGTTCATCATCCAGCGTCATGGAGTCCTGACATGGAAATCAATGCGAGCTCCGCCTACTACGCGGGCCTGGGTGCCATCCAGAACGGCCAGAACCGTGTCGACCAGGCCGCCCAGCAGATCGCCAGCGGCGCCGTCGAGCGTGGCACCAGCGGGCAGTCCACCGACTACCAGGCCGAGCGCCTGCGCGGCGTTGACCGCAGCCAGCAGATGGATCTGGCCACCAGCACCGTGCAACTGGCCATCGGCAAGCACGAAGTCGAACTGGGTGCCAAAGTCGCCAAGGCTTCCGATGAAATGCTCGGTCGGTTCATCGACACCTACGCCTGACTCGCTGAACCCCATTCGCTTACTTCGCGGGGCAAGCCCGCTTCCATTCGTGGGAGCAGGCTTGCCCCGCGATGCGTTTGAGGGTGCTTGGCTGAATCGTCATATTCGGCGGCATAAATGCCATTGTTAGCCCACCTTGACAGCGAGGCCTCCTAAACGTAAGTTTCAAACAACTGTTTGACCGAAAGCCGCCAAGAGCTGGTCGGTACCCGCGGTCTCCCTACCGAACTCATCACAGAGGTTCATCGCAATGCCTGATTACAAAGCCCCCTTGCGTGATATCCGCTTCGTCCGCGACGAACTGCTCGGCTATGAGGCGCATTATCAGAGCCTGCCGGGCTGCCAGGACGCCACGCCCGACATGGTCGACGCGATCCTGCAGGAAGGCGCGAAGTTCTGTGAAGAGGTACTGGCCCCGCTGAACCGCGTCGGCGACCTGGAAGGCTGCACCTGGAGCGAGGCGGGTGTGAAGACCCCGACCGGCTTCAAGGAAGCCTACCAGCAGTTCGTCGAAGGCGGCTGGCCGAGCCTGGCCCACGACGCCGAGCACGGCGGCCAGGGCCTGCCTGAGTCGCTGGGCCTGGCCCTGAGCGAAATGGTCGGTGAGTCGAACTGGTCGTGGGGCATGTACCCAGGCCTGTCCCATGGCGCGATGAACACCATCTCCGAGCACGGCACCCCCGAGCAGCAGGAGACCTACCTGACCAAACTGGTGTCCGGCGAATGGACCGGCACCATGTGCCTGACCGAACCGCACTGCGGCACCGACTTGGGCATGTTGCGCACCAAGGCCGAACCTCAGGCCGACGGCAGCTACAAAGTGTCCGGCACCAAGATCTTCATCTCGGCCGGTGAGCACGACATGGCCGACAACATCGTGCACATCGTCCTGGCCCGCCTGCCCGACGCACCGGCCGGCACCAAGGGCATCTCGCTGTTCATCGTGCCGAAGTTCCTGCCCAACGCCGAAGGCGGCGCGGGCCAGCGCAACGGCGTGAGCTGCGGCTCGCTCGAGCACAAGATGGGCATCCACGGCAACGCCACCTGCGTGATGAACTTCGACAGCGCCACCGGCTACCTGATCGGCCCCGCCAACAAGGGCCTGAACTGCATGTTCACCTTCATGAACACTGCTCGCCTGGGTACCGCGCTGCAAGGCCTGGCCCACGCCGAAGTGGCATTCCAGGGCGGCCTGAAATATGCCCGCGATCGCCTGCAGATGCGCTCGCTGACCGGCCCGAAAGCACCGGAAAAAGCCGCTGACCCGATTATCGTCCACCCGGACGTGCGCCGCATGCTGCTGACCATGAAGGCCTTCGCCGAAGGCAACCGCGCCATGGTCTACTTCACCGCCAAGCAGGTGGACATCGTCAAGTACAGCCAGGACGAGGAAGAGCGCAAGAAGGCCGACGCGCTGCTGGCCTTCCTGACCCCGATTGCCAAGGCGTTCATGACCGAAGTCGGTTTCGAGTCTGCCAACCACGGTGTGCAGATCTACGGCGGCCACGGCTTCATCGCCGAGTGGGGCATGGAGCAGAACGTACGCGACAGCCGTATTTCCATGCTGTACGAAGGCACCACCGGCATCCAGGCGCTCGACCTGCTCGGCCGCAAGGTGCTGATGACCCAGGGCGAGGCGCTCAAGGGCTTCACCAAGATCGTTCACAAGTTCTGCCAATCCCAGGAAGGCAACGCCGCCACCAAGGAGTTCGTCGAGCCACTGGCCGCGATCAACAAGGAGTGGGGCGAGCTGACCATGAAGATCGGCATGGCCGCGATGAAGGACCGCGAGGAAGTGGGTGCCGCTTCGGTGGACTACCTGATGTACTCCGGCTATGCGTGCCTGGCCTACTTCTGGGCCGACATCGCCCGCCTGGCAGCCGAGAAACTGGCGGCCGGCACCAGCGAAGAGGCGTTCTACACCGCCAAGCTGCAGACTGCGCGCTTCTACTTCCAGCGCATCCTGCCGCGTACCCGCAGCCACGTGGCGGCGATTCTGTCTGGCGCCGACAACCTCATGGCGATGAAGGAAGAAGACTTCGGTCTGTCCATCTAAGCTCGCCGGTTGTAAGAAAACCGCCTGCCCTTACCGGTAGGCGGTTTTTTTTTGCCTCTTATTTGCAGTCTACGCCTGCCCCTGCAGGAGCGGCCTTGTGTAAACAAACAGGAATAATCCTACCGGGTGTCGCATCCAGTAACGAGAAAGTCTCAAGCTTCGCCCCTGATCTGCCGTTAAAGCGGGCATCTGTATTCATCTATTCATGTGCACTGCCGATGAAGTAGGGGCACAATGCCATTATTGATCTGCCGGGTCGGAGATTACCCTTGTTTCGTCTATCCGCTGTACGCGCGAGCCACTTCCTGCCTTCGCTGATTCTGTTGCTGGCAGGGCTTGCGGCAGCCTATGTAAGGGACCTCAGCGTCTTCTTCACATCGCTGTTCAACGTTCTACCCACCTTGGTGCTTTTGCTGGGTGGCGCCTACTGCGCCGTATACCGCCGCCAGCGCGAGCTGTTCCTGATGGTCACGGTCTACATCGCCTATTTCCTGCTCGATACCCAGACCGACTTCTATCGCGACAATGGCCGGGTCCGCGAGGATGCCGCGGTGATCTTCCACCTGGTCTGTCTGCTGCTACCCGCGCTGTTCGGCCTGTACGGTGCGTGGCAGGAACGCACGCACCTGGCCCAGGATCTGCTGGCCCGCTTCGCCGTGCTGTTCGCCGTGAGCAGCGTGGCGGTGGCCCTGGAGCAGAGCTTCCCAGAGGCCCTGCTGGGCTGGTTGGCCGAGATCCGCTGGCCCTCGCTGCATGGCCAGTGGATGAGCCTCATCCAGTTGGCCTATCCGCTGTTCCTGGCGGTGTTCATCTTGCTGGTGGTGCAGTACCTGCGTGAGCCCAGGCCGTTGCATGCCGCGCAGATCATTGGCCTTATCGGCATCTTCTGGATGCTGCCCAAGACCTTCATCCTGCCGTTCACCCTGAACATCATGTGCAGCCAGGTGATGCTGATGATCGCCGCCGCGGTATCCCACGAGGCCTACCAGATGGCCTTCCGCGACGAGCTGACCGGCCTGCCGGGGCGGCGCGCCCTGAACGAGCGCATGCAGCGCCTGGGGCGCAACTATGTGATCGCCATGACCGACGTTGACCACTTCAAGAAATTCAACGACACCCATGGTCACGATGTCGGCGACCAGGTGTTGCGCCTGGTCGCCAGCCGCTTGTCCAAGGTGACCGGGGGCGGGCGCGCCTACCGTTACGGTGGCGAGGAATTCGCCCTGGTGTTCGCCGGCAAGACCGCCGAAGAATGCCTGCCGCACCTGGAGGCGGTGCGCGAGATGATCGCCAACTATGCGATCCAGTTGCGCGACCAGAACAGCCGCCCGCAGGATGACTCCACCGGTCGCCAGCGCCGTGGCGGAGGAGCCAACACCACGGTATCGGTAACTATCAGCATCGGCGTCGCAGAGCGCCAGGTCGAGCACCGCAACCCCGAGGAAGTGCTCAAGTCCGCCGACCAGGCGCTGTACAGCGCCAAGGGCGCGGGGCGTAACTGCGTCATGACGTTCGGTCAGCAGTCGCGGCGTGGGGCCGTGCGCATGGCGAGTTAGGGCGTGACTATGCCTGACTATTCGGTCGCATGATGACCCTATGTCTCGTAAAAGTTGTTCGGTTACACTGCGTTCATCCCAGTGCCGCGGCCCTCACGGGCCGCCCCGACCCTTATAGCGAGAGGTTGTCATGGCTGAATATAAAGCGCCCCTGCGCGATATGCGCTTCGTCCTCAATGAAGTCTTCGACGTGGCCACGCTCTGGTCGCAACTGCCCGGCCTTGCCGAGGCAGTCGATGCCGACACGGCGATGGCCGTGCTGGAGGAGGCGGGCAAGGTCACCGGCAAGACCATCGCGCCGCTGAGCCGTGCCGCCGATGAAGAGGGCTGCCACTGGGACAACGGCTCGGTGCGCACCCCGGAGGGCTTCATCGAGGCATACAACACTTATGCCGAAGGGGGTTGGGTCGGCGTTGGCGGAGATCCGCTCTTCGGTGGCATGGGCATGCCCAAGGTCGTCTCGGCCCAGGTCGAGGAAATGGTCAATGCCTCGAGCCTGGCCTTCGGCCTGTACCCGATGCTGACCGCCGGCGCCTGCCTGTCGATCAACGCCCACGCCAGTGAAGCGCTCAAGGAAAAGTACCTGCCGAACATGTACTCGGGTGTCTGGGCCGGCTCCATGTGCCTCACCGAGCCCCACGCCGGTACCGACCTGGGTATTATCCGCACCAAGGCCGAGCCCCAGACTGATGGCAGCTATAAGGTCAGCGGCACCAAGATCTTCATCACCGGCGGCGAGCACGATCTCACCGAGAACATCATCCATCTGGTACTGGCCAAGCTGCCGGATGCACCGGCAGGCCCGAAAGGCATCTCGCTGTTCCTGGTACCCAAGTTCCTGGTCAACGAAGATGGCAGCCTCGGCACGCGCAACCCGGCCACTTGCGGCTCGATCGAGCACAAGATGGGCATCCAGGGCTCGGCCACCTGCGTGATGAACTTCGACGAAGCGGTCGGCTATATCGTCGGCGAGCCGAACAAGGGCCTGGCGGCCATGTTCACCATGATGAACTACGAGCGCCTGGGTGTCGGCATCCAGGGCCTGGCCTCGGCCGAGCGTTCCTACCAGAATGCCGTGGAATACGCCCGTGACCGTCTGCAGAGCCGCGCCCCGACCGGTCCGCAGGCCAAGGACAAGGTGGCTGACCCGATCATCGTCCACCCGGACGTGCGGCGCATGCTGCTGACCATGAAGGCGCTGACCGAAGGCGGCCGGGCGTTCTCCACCTATGTGGCGATGCAGCTCGACAGCGCCAAGTACAGCGAAGACGCCGCGACCCGCAAGCGCAGCGAGGAATTGGTGGCGTTGCTGACCCCGGTGGCCAAGGCCTTCCTCACCGACCTGGGCCTGGAGTGCACCGTGCATGGCCAGCAGGTCTTCGGCGGGCATGGCTACATCCGCGAATGGGGCCAGGAGCAACTGGTGCGCGATGTGCGCATCACCCAGATCTATGAAGGCACCAACGGCATCCAGGCACTGGACTTGGTCGGCCGTAAGGTGGTGGCCAGTGGTGGCGCCTATTACAAGCTGTTCGCCGACGAGATCCGCCAGTTCATCGCCGCCAATGCTGCTGATCTTGGCGAGTTCACCAAGCCCCTGGCAGTCTCCCTCGACCAGCTCGACGAGCTGACCAACTGGGTGCTGGATCAGGCCAAGGGCAACCCCAATGAGATCGGCGCGGCTTCGGTCGAGTACCTGCACGCATTCGGTTATGTCGCCTATGCCTACATGTGGGCCCTGATGGCGCGTGCCGCCAAGGCCGGCGAAGGGGATGCTGATTTCTACGGCGCCAAGCTGGGCACGGCACGGTTCTACTTTGCCCGTCTGCTTCCGCGAGTTCATTCGCTGGCAGCTTCGGTAAAGGCCGGTAGCGAGTCGCTGTACCTGCTGGACGCCGCGCAGTTCTGATCCCGCCGAGCTGCCTGGCAGCCCTATTGCGGTATGAGGTCGCCCCCGCACCGGATAAATTTCCGGCTGCGGGGGCGGCCTTTTTGTTTTGTCGGCGACGCATGTTTGTGAATGGACCTCTTTTGTAAGCTTTGGCTTACACGACGTGGTGACGTTTCGCCTCTTTCCTACGATTGGATCCACGGTTACTCTTTCTTACATGGACGTAGCGCAGGATGCGCAATGGACAGAGCAGGACGCCTTACAAGGAAGTTGCGCAGGAAGCGCGAAAAGATAGAACAGGGACAAGAAGGATTTCCTGCCAGGATGGCGGGGTGATAAGGATGTCGAAGGGAAACAGTCTGGAAAACCCCGCTTAGGCGGGGTTTTCTTTGTGCGCGTGTTTCAGCCAAGCACGTCCAGCGGCGAAACACCCAGCTGGCGTGGCTCGGCCTCTTCCTCCAGCAAGCTACGCAGCAGCTCGACCGAGGCCTGTTGACGTTGCGCGTCACGAAACACCAGGCCTACCTTCAGCGGTATACGTGGCTCGCTGAGAGGCTTCCACAGCAGCTCCTGGTCGTCCTGTGCGGCATCCTTGGCCCGGCCCGGCAGGATGGTCACCAGCGCCGTGTGCGCCAGGCTGTCGAGGATCCCCGCCATGTTGTTCATCTCGGCCTGCACCTGCGGCCTGCGCCCTTGGCTGGCCAGCTGCGCCTTCCAGATCTGGCGGATCTGGAACTCCTCGCCAAGCATCAACATCGGCAACTCGGCCGCCTGACGGATCGAGACCTTCTTGAAGTCTTTCAAGGGGTGGGTACGGGGGATGACCAACTGCAGTTCATCTTCGTACAGCAGCAAGCCGTGCAGCCCCGGCTGGCGTGGTGGCAGGTAGCTGATGCCGATGTCCAGGCTACCGTTGAGCAGGCGCCGTTCGATCTCCGACCCCGACAGTTCATAGATCTGTACCACCAGGTGCGGTTGGGCTTTGCGCACCCGCTCCAGGAGTTGCGGTACCAGACTTGGCCGTACGGTCTGCAGCACGCCGATGGCCAGGGTGCGCAGCGACTGGCCCTTGAAATTGCCCATGGCCTCGTGGGCCCGTTGCAGGCCATCGAGCAAGGGCACGGCGTGGTTGTACAGGGTATGCGCGGCGAGTGTGGGCAGCAGGCGTTTGTTGCTGCGTTCGAACAGGCTCAGGTCGAGGCTGTGCTCCAGCTGGCGAATCTGCTGCGACAGCGCTGGCTGGGACAGCGACAGGCGTTCGGCGGCGCGGCCCACATGGCCTTCTTCATAGACCGCGACGAAGTAGCGCAGTTGGCGAAAATCCATAAGTGATACTTATCGAAAAAGCTGAGAAAACGAAATGGCCGCGAATCGACCAGAGGCCTAGTCTATCGCCGTATTCCAACGGGTTACAGCGCTCATCCCGGCGATTGTTACCCCAGGTGAAAAACACTTTTGATAGGCAAGGCAGAATATTCAATTCCGGCGCCAGACCGGAACCTTGACCGCCCACCACCGTGATTGGCCGGAGTCCCGATGAACCTGTTCAACCTGCGCCGTTCGGCACCCGCCGTCGCCGAGCCCAAGCGTGCCTTGGTGAGCGTGCCGGCCGCCGCGCAGTGCTCCCGCGAGCGGCTGATGCCCAGCATCGAACGTGCGCCGCACGTGTTCGTGCGCGGTCAGGGATCGTGGTTGTGGGATGACGAAGGGCACGCCTACCTGGACTTCACCCAGGGTTGTGCGGTGAACAGTCTGGGTCACAGCCCGAGCGTGCTGGTCAAGGCCCTGGGTGACCAGGCCCAGGCGTTGGTCAATCCCGGCGCGGGCTACCACAGCCGTGGCCTGCTGAACCTGGTCGAGCTGCTGTGCCAGCGCACTGGCAGTGATCAGGCCTACCTGCTCAACAGTGGCGCCGAGGCCTGCGAGGGTGCGATCAAGCTGGCGCGCAAATGGGGCCAACTGCACCGCAACGGCGCCTATCACATCATTACCGCCAGCCATGGCTGCCATGGGCGCACGCTCGGGGCGTTGTCGGCGTCCGACCCGCTGCCATGCAATCGTTGCGAGCCCGGCTTGCCGGGCTTCAGCAAGGTGCCGTTCAACGACCTGGCGGCGCTGCATGCGGCGGTCGACTCGCGCACCGTGGCGATCATGCTCGAGCCGATACAGGGTGAGGCCGGCGTGATCCCGGCCACCCGTGAGTACCTCCAGGGTGTCGAGCGCTTGTGCCGTGAGCTGGGCATTCTGCTGATCCTCGATGAGGTGCAGACCGGTGTAGGACGTTGCGGCGCCCTCTTGGCAGAAGAAACCTACGGCGTGCGGGCTGACATCATCACTCTCGGCAAGGGACTCGGTGGTGGTGTGCCATTGGCCGCACTGCTGGCCCGTGGGCGTGCCTGCTGCGCCGAGCCGGGCGAGCTGGAAGGCAGCCACCATGGCAACGCATTGATGAGCGCTGCCGGGCTGGCTGTGCTGCAGGCCGTGCTGGAGACGGGGTTCTTCGAGCAGGTGATGGACAGTGGTCGCCACCTGCGCGATGGCCTCAGCCGCCTGGCTGGTCGCTATGGCCAGGGCGAAGTGCGCGGCCAGGGGCTGTTGTGGGGGCTGCAACTGCGCGAGGGTGTCGCGGCGCAGCTGGTCGAGGCTGCGTTGCAGGAAGGCTTGCTGCTCAATGCGCCGCAGGCCGACGTGGTGCGCTTCTCGCCGGCATTGACCGTGAGCAAGGGCAACATCGACGAGATGCTCTTGCGCCTGGCCCGGGCGTTCACCCGGCTGCATGCCCAGCAGCACAATCGCCGTGAAGTGCCGGCCTGACCCGGCAGCCGACGTACAGAATTTCAACGAACCGTCTCGCGTTCCTGCGCATCGCCTCTGGTCTGAAATACATGGCCAGGGGCGTTTTTTTGCCCGGTGGAACCTCCGGCAGGTACGGCTAGTCTGTGTTGATACACCTTCAAGGAGCACACCGCATGGACTTCATCCGCATCATCATCGCCATCCTCCTGCCGCCGCTGGGCGTTTTCCTCCAGGTAGGGTTCGGTGGCGCGTTCTGGCTGAACATCCTGCTGACCTTGCTGGGTTACATCCCCGGGATCGTGCACGCGGTGTACATCATTGCCAAGCGCTGAGCGCATAGACCGCGCTGCAAGCATGATCAGCGTGGGAGCGGCTTTGCCCGTGTTCGCGGGGCAAGTCGCATCGGCGCACCGCCGCTCCCACGCCGTTGCAGTTGAAGCCTGAAGCTATGTTTTGCCCTACCGGCCAAGCAGCCGGCAGTAGAACTTCCACTCTGCGTCGAGCGCATGTGCCAGATTCGCCGCCTGGCGGAACCCATGCCGCTCGCCCGCATAAAAATGCCCCTCGGCTTGGATGCCATTGGCCTGTAGGGCCTCGAGCATCAAGCGTGTCTGCTCCGGTACCACCACCGCATCCAGCTCACCCTGGAAGAAAATCACCGGTACCTTGATCTGCCCGGCGTGCAGCAATGGTGTGCGCTGGCGATACCGCTCGGCATCGCGCTGCGGGTCGCCGATCAGCCAGCCCAGGTAGTCGCCTTCGAACTTGTGGGTGGCCCGGCCCAGCGCCTCGGGGTCGCTGACGCCGTACAGGCTGGCGCCGCCACGGAACACATCCTGGAAGGCCAAGGCGCACAGGGTGGTGTAGCCGCCGGCGCTGCCACCGCGGATGAAGGCCTGGGCCGGGTCGATCAAGCCCTGCTCGGCAAGATGCCTGACCGCAGCGCAAGCGTCCTCGACGTCGCATTCGCCCCAACGCAGGTGCAGCGCCTGGCGGTAGGCGCGACCGTAGCCGCTGCTGCCTCGGTAGTTGAGGTCGGCCACGGCGAAGCCGCGTTGGGTCCAGTACTGGATGCGCGGGTCGAGCACCGGGTAGCAGGCCGAGGTCGGGCCGCCATGGATGAACACAACCAGTGGGGGGAGGCCGGCCGTACCTTGCATGGCCGGATAGAAGAAACCGTGGGCCGAGCCATCGCCACTGGCATAGTGGATCGGCTGCGGGCGGCTGATGTATTCCACCGGCAGCACCTCGGCGCCGCCTGCCAGTACTTCGACTTCGTGGCTGCGCCGGTCGATGGCGATCACCGCCGGTGGGCTGATCGGCGAGGCGGCCACTGCATAGATGCGCTCGTTGTCCAAGGCCAGGCTACGGAACCGTGTGTAAGCACTGGCATAACGCTCCACTTCGCCAGTGTCACGGCGCAACCCCAGTTGCCCGAAGCCGTTCTCGAACCAGCTGGCCAGGTAGCTGGTGGGGCCGAGGGCCAGCCAGGTGCTGGCGCCCAGTTGCCAGGGCGCGGTGGCATGATCGGCGGCCGCTGCGGGGAGGCGTTGCCAGCCCCCGTCGAGTTCGCCCCAAGGCTGCCAGAAACCCTCGCGGTCGGACAGGCAGTGCAAGCGGCCCTGCTCATCGAAGCGCGGCTGCTGCAACGATTCGTCCTGCGCGGCGATGCAGCGTGCCGTTCCCCAGGCACCGGACGGGGCGCGCTCGCGACACATCAGCCGGGTAACGGTCCAGGGTTGCGCCGGGCGGTCCCATTCGATCCAGGCCAGGCGGCAGCCATCTTGGCTCAGCGTTGGCGAGGCGTAGAAGTCGGCGCCTTCGGCCAGGACTTCCCGATGACCCGCCGCGAGGCTGACCAGGCGATGCTCGACCTGTTGGGCATGGCGTTCCTCGACGGCCAGCACCTGGCCGGCATGCCACTGGACATCGCCGTAGCGACAATCGCCGGCGTGGCTGAGCGGACGCGGGGGGCTGCCGTCGAAACCCTGGGTGTAGACCTGCTGGTCCTGTTCGTTGACGAACACCAGCCCGTCGCCACCGAGGCAAAAGCTGCCGCCGCCGTATTCATAGACCCGGCTGCGCACACTGTAGCCGTCCGGGGTCAGGCAGCGAGCCTGGTGGTCGAGCCAATGCCAGATGCGGCAGGCGCCATCGGCGGGCCGGAACTCGTTCCAGAACACACCCTGTTCGCCGACCTTCAGCTCGGCGAAATCGGTCCCGGCGGCCACCGCCTGGGTGGCGCTGAACTCAGCCGCGGGCAATGACATGGGAGTTGCGCTCGTTGCGGAAGGTCATCTGTTCAATCTCCAACGTGGCGTGCTCGGCTTCCTCGCGGGCCTTGAGGATGATGCCGTGGTCTGGTGACTTGGCGCACACCGGGTCGGCCTTGCTGGCATCGCCAGTGAGCATGAAGGCCTGGCAGCGGCAGCCGCCGAAGTCCTTTTCCTTTTCGTCGCACGAGCGGCACGGCTCGGGCATCCAGTCATAGCCTCGGAAGCGGTTGAAGCCGAACGAGTCGTACCAGATGTGGCGCAGGTCATGGTCGCGCACATTGGGGAACTGCACCGGCAGCTGGCGCGCGCCATGGCAGGGCAGGGCGGTGCCGTCCGGGGTGATGGTCAGGAACAGGCTGCCCCAGCCATTCATGCAGGCCTTGGGGCGCTCTTCGTAGTAGTCGGGGGTGACGAAGATCAGCTTGCACGGGCTGCCTTCGGCCTTGAGCTTGTCGCGGTACTCATTGGTGATGCGCTCGGCCCGTTCCAGCTGGGCGCGGGTCGGCAGCAGGCCAAGGCGGTTGAGGTGCGCCCAGCCGTAGAACTGGCAGGTGGCCAGCTCCACGAAGTCGGCCTCAAGGGCGATGCACAGCTCGATGATGCGGTCGATCCGGTCGATGTTGTGCCGATGGGTGACGAAGTTGAGCACCATCGGGTAGCCGTGGGCCTTCACCGCCCGGGCCATCTCCAGCTTCTGCGCGAAGGCCTTTTTCGAGCCGGCCAGGAGGTTGTTTACCTGCTCGTCGCTGGCCTGGAAGCTGATCTGGATATGGTCCAGCCCGGCCTGTTTGAAGGCGGCGATCTTCTGTTCGGTCAGGCCGATGCCGGAGGTGATCAGGTTGGTGTAGTAGCCCAGGCGCCGAGCTTCAGCGATCAGTTCGGCAAGGTCCTGGCGCACCAGCGGCTCGCCGCCGGAAAAACCAATCTGCGCGGCGCCCATCTCGCGGGCTTCGGCCATTACCTTGAACCACTGCTCGGTGCTCAGCTCCTTGCCCTGCTCGGCGAAATCCAGTGGGTTGGAGCAGTACGGGCACTGCAAAGGGCAGCGGTAGGTGAGCTCGGCCAGCAGCCACAAGGGCAGGCCGACCGGCACCTCAGGCGAGGGTGATCCAGTGTTCGGCACGGGCCACCTCCATGAATTGCTCGATGTCGTCGGCGACTTCGGGCACATCGGGGAATTGCTGTTGCAGCTCGCCGATGATCGCGGCGACGCTGCGCTGGCCATCGATCAGCCCGCCGATCAGGCCGGCGCTGTCGTTGAGCTTGATCATCCCTTCGGGGTACAGCAGCACATGGCCCTTTTGCGCGGGCTCGTACTGGAAACGATAGCCGGGGCGCCAGGCGGGCACCTGTTGACGGTCGAAACTCATAGGGCGATCCCCTTGTGCCAGACCCGCTCGGCGGTGACGCTGTGGTACGGCGGGCGGTTCAGTTCATAGGCCATGCTCATGGCGTCGAGCATGCTCCACAGGATATCCAGCTTGAATTGCAGGATCTCCAGCATGCGCTCCTGCCCTTCGCGGGTGGTGTAGTGCTGCAGGGTGATCGCCAGGCCATGCTCCACGTCACGCCGGGCCTGGCCGAGGCGGGTGCGGAAGTATTCGTAGCCGGCCGGGTCGATCCAGGGGTAGTGCTGCGGCCAGCTGTCCAGGCGCGACTGGTGGATCTGCGGGGCGAACAGCTCGGTCAGCGAGCTGCTGGCGGCCTCCTGCCAGCTGGCGCGGCGGGCGAAATTGACGTAGGCGTCCACGGCAAAGCGCACGCCGGGCAGCACCAGCTCCTGGCTGCGCAGTTGCTCGGGGTCCAGGCCCACGGCCTGGCCCAGGCGCAGCCAGGCTTCGATACCGCCATCCTCGCCGGGCGCGCCATCGTGGTCGAGCAGGCGCTGGATCCACTCGCGGCGCACTTCGCGGTCCGGGCAGTTGGCCAGGATCGCTGCATCCTTCATCGGGATGTTCACCTGGTAGTAGAAGCGGTTGGCCACCCAGCCCTGGATCTGCTCGCGGCTGGCGCGGCCTTCATACATCGCCACGTGGTAGGGGTGATGGATGTGGTAGTAGGCGCCCTTGGCGCGCAGGGCCTGCTCGAACTCGGCAGGGGACATCGGCGTTGCGTCGCTCACAGGGCCTCCTTACAGCTCGATACTCATGCCATCAAAGGCGACTTCCACGCCCCGGCGCTGTACTTCGGCGCGTTCCGGTGAGTCTTCGTCGAGGATCGGGTTGGTGTTGTTGATGTGGATGAGCACCTTGCGCTGACGTGGGAAGCCGTCCAGCACCTCGAGCATGCCGCCCGCGCCATTCTGCGCCAGGTGACCCATCTCGCGGCCGGTGCGGGTACCGACGCCGCGGCGCTGCATTTCATCATCCTCCCACAGGGTGCCGTCGACCAGCAGGCAGTCGGCGCCATGCATCATCTCCAGCAGCTTGGCGTCGACCTGGCCCAGGCCCGGCGCGTAGAACAACTTGCCGCCGGTGCGGGTGTCCTCCACCAGCAGCCCGAGGTTGTCGCCGGGGTGCGGGTCGAAACGGTGCGGCGAGTAGGGCGGCGCGGCGCTGCGCAGCGGGAAGGGAGTGAAGCGCAGGTTCGGACAGGCATCGATGACAAAGCTGCCATCAAGCTCGATGCGGTTCCACACCAGCCCGCCGTTCCAGTGGCTGAGCATGTTGAACAGCGGGAAGCCGGTGCTCAGGTCCTGGTGGACCATGTCGGTGCACCACACCTGGTGCGGGCAGCCTTCGCGCAGGCTGAGCAGGCCGGTGGTGTGATCGATCTGGCTGTCGAGCAGGACAATTGCATCGATACCGGTGTCACGCAGGGCCCGGGCCGGCTGCATCGGCGCGAAGGCCTGGAGCTGGGCGCGGATGTCCGGCGAGGCGTTGCACAGGATCCAGTGCTCGCCGTCGTCGGACAGGGCGATGGACGACTGGGTACGTGCCGTGGCGCGCAGGGTGCCGTCGCGGTAGCCCTTGCAGTTGACGCAGTTGCAGTTCCACTGGGGGAAGCCGCCACCGGCGGCGGAACCGAGAATCTGGATGTACATGCGCGCCCTCGTAAACGCTGATCCAAAAAACGACAACGCCCCGGCGGGCCGAGGCGTCGTAACGCACTGCCGCTTAGCGGTTGGCGAAGTACATGGTCACTTCGAAGCCGATACGCAGGTCAGTGTATGCAGGTTTGGTCCACATGGGTTTGCTCCTTCCGGATGGGGTTTGAGGTGGTCGGTTCATTATTGGGTTCTCCCAGGGACGAGAGGTTCCATTGGCCGAGATTGCGCTATCTTACAAGAAAAAATTGTACCGAAAGGTTAATTATTCGAAATGCGCCCTTGCACCAGCGGTAACAATCACCGCTGACGTCACCGCCATTTGGCGTCCGGCGCGGCGGCATTGGCCAGGCACAGCCAACCGTGACTGGCGTCGATGAGTTGCTGCAGCAGTTCGTCCAACTGAACTTGCTCGACATTTAGAATAGACCGGCGCATGCGGGGCAGGTCCGGATTGTGTGTCGCCATATGTGCCTGCCAGGCCCATTGCGCGACATCGGCATTGCTCATCGCCGTTTCGTCGAATTGATCGGCGAGCTGGGTACGGGCAGCGGCGTTCAGCGTGGCGCCTTGGCGCAGCAGATTCAGCAGGTGGCCAAGGATCTCTGCGTGGCTGGCGTGCGGCGATTGCACGCCGAACAGGAGCCCGCCGTAGCCTTCGATCTGACGAAAGGCGCTGAACACCGCATAACCCAGTTGTAGCTCGACGCGCAGGCGTTGATAGACCGGGCCCTGCAACAGCTGGGCGAGCAGGCGGCCGGCGGGGTGCAGGCGCGCGGGCAATGGGCAGAACAGCAACAGTGCGGGCTCGCTGCCCGTAGTCGGGATCTGCCGCCAGTAGCGCTCGTGGATCGGACGTGGCGCTGAAGGCTCGGCAGGTTGGCCCATGAGGCTTTGCAGTACCGTTCCCAGCGCCCCCTGTTGCGCCGCGTCGAATCCTTGCGCCAATCCCTGCCACCGGGCCTGTCGCCAGAGTGAATCGAGCTGCGGCTGGTCCGGCGTGCAGGCCTGCAGTGGTTGTATTGCGCCCATCAGCAAAGTGTCTGGCAGTGCCTTGAGCAGGGTGCGGATCGGTATCAAGGGTGCTTCGGCTGCCGCTGGCGCGTGCCAATGCTCCCAGGCAGGCGAACGCAGCAACGCAAGCGCCTCCTGCGTGGCGTTGATCACGGCCAGGGGATGCCCCGCCAGGCGCAACTGCCAGTACTCGCCGCAGGCCTCGAAGCCCAGTCGCAATGCCGCCTGCGTGGCACGCTCGCGCAACGGTCGAAGGCTGTGCTCGAGAACGGACCACAGGCGTTGGCGCAGAGGTGACAAAATCTGCCAGCGCAGATCCAGCGCCGCGAACTGGCGTGCTGGCGGCAGGCAGTCGCCGATACCGAGCGCGGCTGGCAATACGCTGCCGATCATTGGCAGTGCGTCTGCCAGCAGTACTTCTTCGGGAGGGAGCTGCCAGTCTCCTGCCGCCGTGGATGGCAGGTCGGCCAGCAGTGCATCGAAGGCGGCCAGGCCTTGGGCCGACAGGCCGCTGAACGGCCGCCCGGCGCTGTCGCGCTGGGCCAGTTCGAGCGCGCTACCAGCTTGCTCCCGGCGTTGCTGCATTTGCGTGAAGCGCAGGTTCAGTTGCCCAGGATCCTGCTGCCGTAGAAAACCCAGCCAGCCATGCAGCAGCGCCCAGGCCTCGGCCAGGCAGGCTTCGTCCGCCAGCTGCAACTGAACATGCCAGAGCAGCTGCCCGGCATGGGCGTAAAGTTGTTGCGCCTTGCAGTCCTGCAGCCAGCCGCGCTTGCGCAAGGCATCCAGCCAACCGCCAGGCCGGCTGTCGGTGAGCTGGGCCAGTAACAATTCAAGCGCCTGTTCCGCGCCTTCCGGCACGCTGTCATGGGCGAACAGCCAGTCATGACGGGCACCCCATGCGGTTGGCTGGCGCAAAGGCGCTTCGAGCAAGGCGGGCGGTCGGTCCCGGACGGTGCCGGCGCCCTGGGTGAACAGCTCGCCGTATCGTCTGCCCAGTTGTGCCAGCTCATCCAGCGATTGCGGGCCGACCAGGCTCAGGGTGAGCTGCCCGCCCTGGTAGTGGCGTTGATGGAACTGCCTCAGCCCTTGTTGGAAGGCGGGGCTTTCCAGCGGCAAGCTATAGCGGTTGCCGGCATGGAAAGCGCTCAGCGGATGGCGCGCCGACACCGATTGCAACAGGGTGAACTGGCGTTGGGCTTCGGGGTTGCGCGACCAGGCGATGAACTCGGCATGGATCACCTCGCGTTCGCGGCGCTGGCTCTCGATGGCAAAGTCCGGCTCGGCGAGCATCTGGCACAGGCGCTCCAGCCCGCCGGCCAGCGCCGCGGGCGGCACTTCGAAGAAGAAGTCGGTGGTGCGCTCGCGGGTGCTGGCGTTGACCTGGCCACCCAGGCTTTGGACGTAGCGCATCAGGCCGTCGTCCAACGGAAAACGCGTATTACCGAGGAAGAACAGGTGTTCGAGAAAGTGCGCCAGGCCCGGCCAGCGCGCTGGTGCGTCGTGGCTGCCGGCATGCACCCGCAGCGCTGCGGCCGCGCGCTTGAGGCGTGGCGCGTGGCGCAGGGTCAGGTGCAGGCCGTTGGCGAGGGTGAGGTGGCGAATGGTGTCGGACATGACGCCATGCTAGCGCGCAATGCCGAGGTTGTCTGTTCTGGCCCTGCGGCTGTCAATTCAGGTCCCGACGCAGGTCCGCCAAGTAGGGAAACGCTTCCCGCCCTTTCAATACCCGCTCGCGTTGCAGATCTGCCAGCAACAGTCCTTCCTCGTGGTCGGCCATCGCCAGTACATCGCCGTCCGGCCCGATGATGCTGCTCTGCCCGCAATACTGGATCTCGCCCTCGCTGCCGCGGTAGTTGGCGTATACCAGGTAGCACTGGTTCTCCTGCGCCCGCGAGCGCACGGTCACCTGGCAGACGAAGTCGTAGGGCGCCATGTTTGCCGTCGGCACCAGGATCAGCTCGGCGCCTTTCAGCGCCAGGCGCCGGGCGTTCTCCGGGAACTCGATGTCGTAGCAGATCAGCATGCCGACCTTCCAGCCCTCCAGCTCGACGACCGGGAAGTGATCGCCGCCCGGGCTGAACATCGAGCGGTCCAGCTCACCGAACAGGTGGGTCTTGCGGTAGTTGCACAGGCTGCGGCCATGGGCGTCGATCAGTTGCACGCTGTTGTAGATCGCCCCGTCCTCGGCCCGCTCGGGGTAGCCATAGACGATGGCGATGCGGTGCGCCTGGGCAATCTCGACGACGCTCATCGCCGAGGGGCCGTCCTCGGCCTCGGCCAGGCGTTCCACCTGGTCCAGGCCGATGTTGTAGCCGCTGAGGAACATCTCCGGGCACACCAGCAACTGCGCGCCGCGGGCAGCGGCAAGCTGGGCCTGGTGCTGCAGGCGCTCGAGGTTGCCGGGCACGTCCAATGGCTTTGGCGTGCCCTGGTACAGGGCGATGCGCATGGCGCTACTCCTTCGCTCAGTCGGCCAGGGCGATCGGACCGATCTCGTGGAACACATCGCCCGGGCCGGGGTTGTCCGGGTGGGTCTGGCCACCGAAGTGGTTGATAATACCCCACACGGCATTGAGCGACGTCTGCACCGCGCCTTCCACCCAGGCCGGGGTCCACGATACGTCGTCACCGGCGATGAAGATGCCGCGCTGCTCGGCGGGCATGTCGGCCTGCATGAAGTGCGCGTACATGCGCTGGTTGTAGCGGTAGTGGCCCGGCAGCGCGCCCTTGAAGGCGCCGAGGAAGTGCGGGTCGGCCTCCCACGAGATGGTGATCGGATCGCCGATGATATGCCCGGCGATATCGGTCTTGGGGTAGATCTTCTTCAGCGCGTCGAGAGCCAGTTGCACGCGCTTTTCGGTCGGATGCGGCAGCATCTTCAGGGCGTCGCTCATCCAGGCGTAGGACAGGCAGATCACCCCCGGCTTGTCGTCGCCGTTGTCGAACAGGTAGGTGCCGCGGGTCAGGCGGTCGGTGAGGGTCATGCTCATCAGGTCGCGACCGGTCTGCGGGTCCTTGTCCTTCCAGAACGGGCGATCGACCATGACGAAGGTCTTCGACGACTGCATGTAGCGGGTGCGGTCCAGGGCCATCCACATTTTCTGCGAGAACAGCGACTCTTCGCAGTCGATCTGGGTGGTCAGCAGCCAGCTCTGGCAGGTGGTGAGCACAGCAGCGTAGTGGCGCACGTCACCGTAGTTGTCGGTGACCGCCAGGCGCCCATCGCTGGCGCGGGCGATGCGCTTGACCCCGGTGCGCGGCGCGCCGCCATGCAGCGTACTGAGGCTGGTGCCCGCCGGCCAGTGGGCGCAGCGCTCCGGTACATGGCGCCAGATGCCTTGTGGCACCTGCTCGACGCCGCCGACCACCAGGTGCTGGTGGTCGTCGCAGTTGGTCATCACCACGCGGAAGATTTCCAGCATCGAGTTGGGGAAGTCCGAGTCCCAGCCGCCGGTGCCGAAGCCCACCTGGCCGAACACCTCGCGGTGCTGGAAGCTCAGCTTGGCGAACGAGCGCGAGGTGGCGACGAAGTCATAGAAAGTGCGGTCGTCCCACAGCGGCACCAGCTTGTTCCACAGGTCTTTCAGGCGCGGTACGTCGCGGTCGCGAATGGCCTGCTGAATGTCGGCGAACTGCGCGCCGCTCTCCAGGGCGTCGGCCCAGGCGTCGGCCACTTCGTGGAACAGCTGCGGCAGGTCGGCGTACTTCTCGGCGTAGTAGGTTTGGCCTTCCAGGTCGATCACCGTACTCCCTGAGGCCGGCGTCAGCGGGTTGGGGAAGGGCTTGGTCTCCAGGCCCAGCTTGTCGACGTAGTGGTAGAAGGCGGTGGACGACACCGGGAAACGCATGCCGCCCAGTTCGGCGACGATGCCGTCGGTGCCGTTGAACACCTGCGAACGCAGCCTGCCACCCAGTTTGGAAGCTTCGTACACCACGGGCTTGAGGCCCAGCTTCATCAACTCGTAGGCCGCCACCAGCCCGGCAATACCGCCACCGACGATCGCCACTTCTTCGCCATGGCGCGCCTCGGGAATGCTGCCCAGGCCGGCCGGGTGCTCCAGCCAGTCGTCGAAGGCGAAGGGAAAGTCCGGGCCGAAGATGGTGATGGGTTTCTTGCCGTCGGCGGGGTGGCGGTTTTTCTTGTTCATGTAATGACCTTGCCAGGGGCTGCGCAGGGGGCGGAGCCTGAGTATAGAGAATGCCTGGTGGCCATTTTATGAAGTGGGGTGTTCGTTATTAAGGTGAAAATCGACGTCGTTATGTGATTTGTTTCGTCTTAATGGGTTGGTCATTTTTAATAGTGACGATTTCTTGCTGAAAGGTGTTCGGCGTTGGCCTTGTGGTGTTCTTGAGATCGAGCGCCGCCCGCGCGGCGCTCGATCTCAGGGCCACTGCAAATTTTTCGTCGGGCCCGTGAAAGCGGTAGCAGTTCGGTATTTGTCAGACTATTTCCTACAGACGTGAAGTTTAACGAGACCTATCCTACAAACCCTATCGCTCCGGTCTGGCTGTGCGGGTAAACCTTCGCGGTTAACTTCAGCCGGTCACCGCATATTCGGTGATTGGGCGTGAGAACCCTCTTCCAACTTGAGCGTCGAGGCATGCGTTATGGCAGCCTTGCGTGGGCAGGCTCTTGCCTGGCCGGTTTCCAAGTTGGCCGGATTCTCACCCCGCGTACGGCTGCCACCCAATTCCCGTGAGAAGGATGCAGATGGCAGTGATCCCTGGCTCAACTTGGATATTGCGCTATGAAAAAGATCGTCCCCGACCCACCCCTCGCCCTGAACCCAACCACCGAGCAGTCCTTCTGCTCCTGCCAGTCCAGTCATCCCCCCATCTTTACCGTACGCCCCGGCGTCGATGCCGCCGACGCCCTGGTTCACGCCAGCATGCTGGCTCGGGCCATCCAGGAAATCGCCGACGACTACGCCCAGCACCATGCCCCCGAGGCGGGGCGGGCGATGATCTGGTCGATCCTGCATTCGGCGGAAACGGTACGGGCGCTGCTGGAAGGGCTGCTCGACGCGATGGAGGCCTGAGGGCCTCAGCCTGGCTGCCCGCGGTCCACCTTGCTGCTGAGGATGATCGACGTGGTGGTCTTCTCCACCCCGTCGAGGCTGCCGATCAGGTCGAGCAACTGGTCCAACTGCTCCGGTGAGTCGCTGAGCAGCCAGGCTACGTAGTCGAATTCGCCACTGACCGCGCACAACTGCTGGACCTGCCCCATGGCGCTCAGGTGGCGCACGATGTCCTTGCCCGAGCGCGGCTGTGCCTTGATCCCCACGTACGCCTGCAGGCCGCCGCCGATCAGGCGCTGCCCCAGGCGCACGCCATAGCCGGTGATCACCTTGTTGCGTTCCAGGCGTTCGAGGCGCGAGTTCACCGTGGTACGGGCGATCCCCAGTTGGCGGGCGAGCGTGGCGACGCTTTCGCGGGCGTTGATCTGCAACAGGGAGATCAACTGGCGATCGATGGCGTCGAGGGTGATGGAGGAGGTGGCCGGCATGGTAGGTCTCTTTTGTCGAGCTGCTAGCCTATGCAAGCGCGACCGATTCGCGCAAGGCGCCCAGGGCTGGCATTACGTTGGCAAGGCGGTACGATAGCGGGCCGCTGCCGCTCGGCAGCCTGGACCATGGCAGGAGTGATTGACCCATGAAGTTCAAGGACTGGTACTGGCGGCGATGGATTCGCCAACACGGTTGCAAGGTGAGCACGGGCATTTCCAAGTTCGGCAAGCGCGCCAGGCTGGCGCTCGAGGCCGAGGTGCGCATCGGCGATGTGGCGGTCAGCGCCGCCACCCTCGATGTCTCGATCGGGGCCCACACCTATATCCGCAGTGGCGGCTCGCTGCAGGTGGTCGAATCGATCGGGCGCTACTGCTCCATCGGCAGCGCGGTGGTCATCGGCCAGGAAAAATACGCTCATCCCACCGACTGGCTGAGTTCCCACCCTTTCCAGTTCACCGGCACCCAGTGGCAATACGAGCCGCCGAGCACGCCGGCACGCATTGGCCATGACGTGTGGATCGGCGAAGGCGCGATGATCATGGAGGGGGTCGAAGTGGGCACGGGCGCGATTGTCGCCACTCGCGCCCTGGTGACTCGGGACGTGCCGCCCTATGCCGTGGTGGCGGGCTTTCCAGCCAAGGTCGTGCGTTATCGATACCCGGAAGAGATGATCGAGCGTCTGCTCGCATCGCGCTGGTGGGAGCGCGATACCCGGCAGTTGCTGGAGCTGCCGCTGCACGACCCTGCCGCCTGTCTTGACCGGATTACCGGGCTGGATGAGGCAAGTTACACGAGGATCGAAATTTCGCGGCGTGGCTGCAAGGTGCTGGCGTCGGCTTGAATCGTCCAGAGACGTTTACGACCGGGGCTGCTGCGCAGCCCTGATCGGATTTGATCAACGTGATGCGCTGGTCTGCGCCGTGGCGCAAGGCGACTTCAGGCCAGCAGTCATGCTCTCGACGTTGTCGAGCATCTGGTTGCCTTTGTTGACCTTCTGCGCGTTCTCCGCAAGCTGCATGCGCTGGTCATAAGTGGCCGAGGTGCCATTCATGCTGTTCTTGGTTTCGAGCACGGAGTTGGCGATGCTGAGCAGGCTGCGGCCGGTGGAGATCAGGTTGTCGGTCGTACTGGGGGTGCAGGGTGCGTTGCCGCCGGCCATCTGGCTTGGCTGCTGGCCCTGGTTGTAGGAGCCCGGTGCCACGCAACCTGCGAGCGTGGCCAGCATCGGTACAACGAGCAGGGTCCCAAGCGTTCCTTGGATGTTCATGTGACGTTCCCTCGATCACTGGGCTCCGACCCGGTGCCGAAGCGATGGAGGAATTCTAGAAACGCGGCCGTGATGGCGAAATAGAACGGGTGTGCTAAAGGCACTTTGCCGCTGGTCAGAGCGACCCGAGCTACAAATCCAGGGGAAGCTGGGCACTGTAGCGCCAGTGTATTGTTTTTTGTACCGCGGAGCGGTCAGGTTTTTCGGCCATGACGTTGTTCTCCTGGTAAAAATGTGATCAAGGTTGTTGCAAGGTGGCAATTGCACACCTAAGATGCCCGCCTTCTCTCACCCGACAGCAAAGGAGGTACATCATGCAACAGTTGATCACCCTTTGCAGGTCGCGCCTGGCTTGATCGCATTCGCCGCTACTCGTTAGCGGTACCGCAACGCCCGGCCTCTGGCCTGCCAATCCGAACATCTTTTCGTTTCAACCCATCAGGATTGGACTATGGGCACTTGCATTCGCAATTTGTCCGACGGCGCCGTATTGGTCGCCGCGGACGACACCTGGATCGAAGGAAAAGCGATCCAACAACTCGAAACCACCGCTCGCCTAAGGGGCATGCATCGGGTGGCCGGCATGCCGGACCTGCACCCGGGGCGTGGCTATCCGGTCGGCGCGGCATTCTTTTCCGTGGGGCGTTTGTACCCGGCGCTGGTCGGCAATGACATCGGCTGTGGCATGGCGCTGTGGCGCACGGACATCCCGACCGCCAAGCTGCATCTGGACAAGCTGGAGAAACGCCTTGGCAACCTCGACCTGCCGCTTGACGAGACGTGGCAGGAGGCCGTCGCCAGCTTCGGTTTGCCTGCCACGGGGCACGAGCGTTCTCTAGGCACCATTGGTGGTGGTAACCACTTCGCCGAGCTGCAGCAACTCGATGAAAACTACGACGATGCGGCCCTGACAGCCTTGGGCATCGAGCGCAAACACCTGCTGTTGCTGGTGCACAGCGGCTCGCGTGGTTTGGGCGAGGCGATCTTGCGTGAGCAGGTCGACCTGTTCGGTCATCACGGACTGGAGGCGGGCAGCGAGGCCAGCACTCATTACCTGGGCCGGCACGACGGCGCGCTGCGTTTTGCCGAAGCCAACCGTCAGTTGATTGCCCGGCGCATGCTCGACCGCTTGCGTGCCGATGGCGATGTACTGCTCGACATCAACCACAACCTGGTGTCGCCAGCGCAGGTCGACGGGCTCGATGGTTGGCTGCATCGCAAAGGCGCCACACCTTCGGATCAGGGGGCGGTGGTGATCCCTGGTTCGCGCGGCGACTACAGCTACTTGGTACAGCCGATCGCCGACGAGCGCAGCCTGTTGTCCCTGGCCCATGGCGCCGGACGCAAATGGATGCGCAGCGAGTGCAAGGAGCGCCTCGCCTCGCGCTACAGCGTCGAGCAACTGAGTCGTACGGCACTAGGCAGCCGCGTGATCTGCGCCGACCGGGCGCTGATCTACGAGGAAGCGCCGGAGGCCTACAAGGCTATCGACTCGGTGGTGGGTGCCTTGCGTGAAGCGGGGTTGGTTCGCGTGCTGGCACGACTGAAACCGGTGCTCACCTACAAGACGCGCGGAGGGTGCTGCTGATGATCCTACTGCAACTCTCGGCGGCTCAGGGGCCGGAAGAATGTGCCCTGGCAGTGGCCAAGGCATTGCTCAGGCTGCAGGCCGAAGCGGATGCCCAGGCCGTGGCGGTACGGATACTCGAACAAGAGCCGGGGCCGCGGCGCGGCACCTTGCGCTCGGTGTTGCTGGCACTGGATGGCGAGCAGGCCGAGCGCCTGGCGGATCACTGGACGGGCTCGCTGCAATGGACGTGCAGCAGTCCGTACCGGCCGGCGCATGCGCGCAAGAACTGGTTTTTTGGGGGCGCACGGTTTGCGCCACCGGCACCGGAATTGGCGAGCGAGATCCACTTCGAGACCTTGCGTTCGTCCGGGCCGGGTGGTCAGCATGTCAACACCACCGACTCGGCAGTGCGCGCCACGCACCTGGCCAGCGGCGTCAGCGTCAAGGTACAGAGCGAGCGTAGCCAGCACGCCAACAAGCGCTTGGCGCTGCTGCTCATCGGTCAACGCCTGGCGCAACAGGCAGAGCAGGTCGACAGCGAACTGCGCGCGGAGCGGCGGTTGTTCCATCACCGCATCGAGCGTGGCAATCCACGTCGGGTGTTTCGTGGCGAGCGCTTCGAGCCGGCTGACGAGTAGATTGTGTGCGAATAGTCGTCTAGCAAAAGTCAGGCCGGGCGGCGTAGGCGATGCCGGCCCCACAAAAACGGATGAGAAAAGGACCCGGCTCGCACTCGGGTTTACGAGTTGCAAATGAGCATTCCGTATCTGAGGCGATCCCGCCAAAAACGCAAAAGCCGCGCAATGCGCGGCTTCGAAGATGGTGGGCCCACACGGACTCGAACCGTGGACCAAAGGATTATGAGTCCTCTGCTCTAACCAACTGAGCTATAGGCCCTCAGCAAGTGGGCAGGATTATAACGAGGGTTTAGATAGCGTGCCATCCGAAAGATCCGTTTGTGCTATGCGAAGAAAGGTCGCCGCGAATTCGTCCGGGGGCAGGGGCAGGCTGACGATGTAGCCCTGGATCTGCTCGCAACCTTCGGCGGCTAGGAAGCGCTGCTGCGCCTGGTTCTCCACGCCTTCGGCAATGATCGTCAGTTGCATGCTGCGGCCCAGGGCGATGATGGCGCGGGCGATGGCGGCGTCGTGGGGGTCGTCGGGCAGGCCCCGAATGAACGACTGGTCGATCTTGAGGATGTCCAGCGGCAGGCGCTTGAGGTAGCTGAGCGAGGAGTAGCCGGTGCCGAAGTCGTCGATGGCCAACTGCACGCCCAGTTGCTTGAGCTGGTGCAGCACGCTCAGCGCCTCCTCGGCCTGGCTCATGATGAAGTTTTCGGTGATCTCCAGTTGCAGGTCGCCCGCCTTGAGCTGGTAGCTGCGCAGCAGTTGCTCGATGCGCCGGGCCAGGTTGGGTTGGCGCAGCTGGGCGCCAGCGAGGTTGATCGAGAGCGGGCCGAAGGCGTGGTAGGTCTTCTTCCAGCTGTGCATCTGCCGGCAGGCCTGCTCCAGTACCCAGTCGCCAAGTTGGAGAATGGTGCCGTTCTCCTCGGCCAGGTGAATGAACTGCTCGGGCGGCACGTCGCCGAAGGTTGGGTGGGTCCAGCGAATCAGTGCCTCGGCGCCCACCAGGCTCTGGGTCTTGAGGCTGAACTTGGGCTGGTAGCACAGGCTCAGTTCATTGCGCTCGATGGCGCGGCGCAGTTCGTGTTCCAGGGCGATGCGCTCGCTGGCCTGGGTGGTCAGTTCGCGGGTGTAGGCCTCTACCCGGTTGCGGCCCTTGGCCTTGGAGCGGTACATGGCGGCGTCGGCGTTGCGGATCAGGTTGGCGACATCGGTGCCGTCTTGTGGGTAAAGGCTGATACCGATGCTGGCGCTGGTGAAGAACTCGTGCTCGCCGGCCTGGAACGGTGCGTGGAAGCCGGCCAGCAGCTTGTTGGCGATGGCGCTGGCATCGCTGGGCTTGTGCAATCCGGGCAAAAGGATGATGAACTCGTCGCCGCCCAGGCGGGCCACGGTGTCGACATCACGCACCTGCTCCTTGAGGCGCTGGGCGATGCCCTTGAGCAACAGGTCGCCCACCGGGTGGCCGAGGCTGTCGTTGATGTGCTTGAAGCGGTCGAGGTCGAGGAACAGCACCGCGCCCTGGCGGTTGGATACCTGGGCGCAGCTGAGCGCGGCCTGCAGGCGGCTTTCGAACAGGGCGCGATTGGGCAGGCCGGTCAACGGGTCGTGATGGGCTTGGTAGTCGAGCTTGGCCTGGGCGTGCTTGATACTGGAAATGTCGGCGAAAACGGCGACGAAGTGGGTGATCTCGCGTTCGTGGTTGCGCACGGCGCTGATGGTCAGCCAGCCGGGGTAGAGTTCGCCGTTCTTGCGTTTGTTGTAGATCTCGCCTTGCCAGTGGCCTTCCGCGGTCAACTGGTGCCACATGGCGACGTAGAAGGCGCTGTCGTGCTGGCCGGAGGCGAGCAGTCGCGGAGTCTGGCCGAGGGCTTCGATCTCGCTGTAGCCGGTGATTTCGCTAAACGCGCGGTTGACCGCGCTGATGCGCTGGTCGGTGTCGGTTATCAGCACGCCCTCGGCGGTGTTCTCGAACACCGTGGCGGCCAGTTGCAGCTTCTCCTGCATCAGGTGGCGTTCGGTGATATCGCGGGCGATGGTCAGCATACAGTCGACGCCGCCGATCGGCAGTGGCCGGGCGGACAGTTCACAGAGGCGGATCTGTCCGTCGCTGCGGCGGATATGGCAGCTGAAATCGCGCACGAAACCGTCACGCTGTAGTTGATCGACCAGGCGTTGGCGCTCGTTGAGGTCGACCCAGATACCCAGGTCCAGCGAGGTCTGGTCGACCGTTGGGCTGATGTCGTAGCCGGTGAGGCGGCAGAAGCCTTCGTTGACCTCCAGCAGCAGGCCGTCGCTCTGGCGTGACAGCAACAGGCCATCGGGTGAGGCGTGGAAGGCCTTGGCGAACTTCTCCTCGGAGGTCTGCAGTTGCTGCTGGGTTTCCTTCAGCTGGCTGATATCGCGGATCGCCACAACCAGTGCCGGCATGCCGTCGAGGTCGAAAGTCTCGGCCGAGGTCAGGCCGGTGAACAACTCGCCGTTGTTGCGGCGAAAGGTCATCTCCAGGTTGCGGATGCCGCCGCGATGCAGGCGCTCGAGCAGGGCCGGGCCGGTACCGGCCACGCCCCACAGGCCGAGCTCGGTGGCGGTGCGGCCGATCACTTGCGCCGGACTCAGGCCGATCAGTTCCTCGAAGGCTTCGTTTACCTCCAGCAGGCAGCCGTCGCTGTGCCGGGCGATGATCAGGATGTCCGGGCACTGCTGGAACACCGAGGCGAACTTCTGCTCCGACAGGCGCAGGGCATCTTCGGTGTGCTTGGTTTCGCTGATGTCGATCATCAATCCGCGCATCAGCGACTTGTGGCCATGTTCGATCATGCTGACGATGTTGCGCACCCATAGGGTATGGCCGTCGGCGCGGATCACCCGGTAGTCGAGGCTGTGGTCGCGCCCGGCGGCTGTTTCGCTGTCGCAGTAGGCCTGCGCCCACAGGGCATCTTCCGGGTGCAGGATGCTGCGCCAGAAGCCCGGTTTGAGCCATTCTCCCGTCGGGTAGCCGAGCAGGTCCTCGGCGTGCGGCGACACATAGCTGTAGCTGAAGTCGTTGGCATCGGCCTCCCAGGCCACTGCTGACAGGCTCTCGATCAGGCCGCGGTAATGATACTCGCTGCTGCGCAGTTCCTGTTCCAGGGCGATGCGCCGGGAAATCTCCGAACTCAGCCGGCGGTTGATGCGGATCACCACCGCCAGGATGGCCATCAGCACCATCACGGCTGGCAGGCCGTAGAGCAGCACGTCGTGCCAGAAAGTCCGCTGGTCGACGACGTTGCCCACCCAGCGCTGCTGAATGTGGCTGACTTCGCTGCTGCTCATGTCGGCCATGACCTTGTCGAGGATGCCGACGAGCATCTTCTGTTCCCGCGGCACGGCCATGGCCAACTGGTAGCGGTACGGCGTTTCACCGCTTACATACAAGCCGTCGAGCTTGAGCTGGCGCAGGCTCCAGATGCTCGAAGCGAGGTCGCCGACCACGGCGTCCACCTCGTCGGTAGCCAAGGCCTGCAAGGTGGAACTGACATTGGGCATGGCCACCAGGTTGAGGTCCGGGTGGTGGGTGCGCAGCAGCTCATGGGGGGCGTAGTTCTCCACCACGGCGATCTTCAGGCCGTAAAGGTCCTTGAGGTTGCGCGGTTGCGCGCCGCCGGAGTGGGCGAGGATGACGATCGGGAAGTCCAGGTAAGGGCGGGTGAAGGCCAGGTAGCCCTGCCGCTCCGGTGTGGACATGATACCGGGCAGCAGATCGAGCCGGTTGCTGCGTGCCTGCGCGAGGACTTCGGTCCAGCTGCTGGGCTCGATCGGCTTGAGGGTGATCCCCAGGCGTTCCTGGATCAGGGCGATGTAATCGGCGGCCAATCCCTGGTAGCGACCTTCCTGGTCGCGGAATTCGAACGGCGGCCATGAAGCATCGACGCCCAGGCGCAGCTGCGGGTGGGCGCTGAGCCAGGCTTGTTCCTCGTCGGTCAGGGTCAGGGCGCCGGCCGTTGTGTTCCAGGTGAGCAGGAGCAGCAACAGGAAGGCCGGCATCATGGGCATAGCGGCCTCTCGAACAGGGGGTCTGATTCGAGTGTAGACGGGCATTCCGCCCGCTGGGTAGACAGTGGTAACGACCTTCCGTCACATAAGAAAAACCCCGGCCTGGGCCGGGGTTCGTCTTTACTCGTCGAGGAAGGAGCGCAGATGCTCGCTTCGCGTCGGGTGGCGCAGCTTGCGCAGCGCCTTGGCTTCGATCTGACGGATCCGCTCGCGGGTCACATCGAACTGCTTGCCGACTTCTTCGAGGGTGTGGTCGGTGTTCATGTCGATGCCGAAACGCATGCGCAGCACCTTGGCTTCGCGTGCGGTCAGGCCCGAGAGCACGTCACGGGTTGCTTCCTTGAGGCTTTCGACCGTGGCCACGTCGATCGGGGACTGCATGGTGGAGTCCTCGATGAAGTCGCCCAGGTGCGAATCTTCGTCGTCACCGATCGGGGTTTCCATGGAGATCGGCTCTTTGGCGATCTTCAGTACCTTGCGGATCTTGTCCTCAGGCATTTCCATGCGTTCGCCCAGCTCTTCCGGGGTCGGTTCGCGGCCCATTTCCTGCAGCATCTGGCGGGAAATACGGTTGAGCTTGTTGATCGTCTCGATCATGTGCACTGGGATACGGATGGTGCGCGCCTGGTCGGCGATCGAGCGGGTGATCGCCTGGCGGATCCACCAGGTGGCGTAGGTCGAGAACTTGTAGCCGCGACGGTATTCGAACTTGTCCACCGCCTTCATCAGGCCGATGTTGCCTTCCTGGATCAAGTCGAGGAATTGCAGGCCGCGGTTGGTGTACTTCTTGGCGATCGAAATCACCAGACGCAGGTTCGCCTCGACCATTTCCTTCTTGGCGCGACGAGCCTTGGCCTCGCCGATGGACATGCGGCGGTTGACGTCCTTGATCTCGGCGACGGTCAGGCCGGTCTCGGTCTCGAGGTCGATCAGTTTCTGCTGGCAGGCGACGATGGCGGCGTTTTTCTCACCCAGGGCGGCGGCCCATTTGGTGTTGCGCTTGGCCAGGTCACCGGACCAGGTCTGGTCGGTCTCGTTGCTCGGGAACAGGCGCAGGAAGTCGGCACGCGGCATGCGCGCGTCACGCACGCACAGTTGCATGATGGCGCGTTCTTGCTGGCGCAGGCGATCCAGGGCGCCGCGTACGCGTTCGACCAGAACATCGAACTGTTTCGGTACCAGCTTGATCGGCATGAACAGGTCGGCCAGCGCCTGCATGGCGCCGATGCTGTCTTTATGGCCTCGACCGTGCTTCTTCAGCACTTTGAGGGTATCGACCAGCTGATCCTTGACCGCACCGAAACGCTGGGCGGCAACGACCGGATCCGGACCGCTTTCGGCCTCCTCCTCGTCGTCGCCGTCGGCGTTCTCTTCTTCGTCGTCGTCGCTTTCTTCCTTCGCGGCAGCGGCCTTGGCACCTGGGATCGGTACTTCTTCGGTCGGTGCGGCGATGTTGTCGTCAGGGTCGATGTAACCGCTGAGAACGTCGGACAGACGGCCACCTTCGGAGGTGACACGGTCATATTCGCCGAGGATGTAGTCGACAGTACCCGGGAAGTGAGCGATGGCGCCCATGACTTCACGGATGCCTTCCTCGATACGCTTGGCGATTTCGATCTCGCCTTCGCGGGTCAGCAGCTCGACGGTACCCATTTCGCGCATGTACATGCGCACCGGGTCGGTCGTGCGGCCAATATCGGTCTCGACAGCCGCCAATGCGGCGGCGGCCTCTTCGGCTGCGGCCTCGTCAGTGTCGGCTTCCGCCAACAACAGGGCATCCGCATCCGGAGCACTCTCGAATACGTTGATCCCCATGTCGTTGATCATGCGGATGATGTCTTCCACCTGCTCCGGATCTGAAATATCCTCTGGCAGGTGGTCGTTGACCTCCGCGTAAGTCAGGTAGCCCTGCTCACGACCGCGGGTGATCAACTCTTTGATACGAGATTGCTGTTGCGCTTTTCCGGACATAACACCCTATCCACTGAAGGTCTTGGCGGGCAAAAAACAAGCCGAGGATTATACCCGAGCATGGACCTCACGCGCCAGATGAGGTCGGGTTTTGTGCGGGAACATTACGGCTCAGCAGGGTAAGCAGCTGAGATTTTTCCTCTGTACTCAGTTCACTTAGACGCGCTTTCCTGAGCAGATGTTCCAGGCTGCGCTCGCGCTGGCGAGCGGACAAGCTAGTTATAGTGTCGAAAAACTGTTGTTCAAGGTTGTCGGCATCGATCAACCATTCCTTTTCCGCCAGGGCGCGTAGCAGGCGACCCTGTTCGGTCCCGTGCCAGCGCGCAATCAGCTGCATTGAGCTTAGCTTAGGATTCTTCTGTGCGGCCTCGATCAGGGCCACCAGCAGCTGGCTGTAGAGTTGCTCTTCGTCGGCGAAGTGGCTGGCGTCCTCGACCTTGCCGGCCAGCAGCGGGTGATGCAGCAAGGTGCGCAGGGCCGAGAGCGTCGGTGGCTCCACTGGCGCGGGTACCCGTGGTGGCGCCTCGCCGCGCTGGCCATCGCGCTGCCACGGCTTGCCACCTTTCTTGTCCCAGGGTTTGCCGTCCCACTGCTTTTTGCCGCCACCTTTGTTCGGCGTCCAGGGGCGTTGCTCCTGATGTGGTGCGGCATAGTTGGGCTGGTAGTGCATGTCGCCATGGTCTGGCACGTAGCTTGCCATCGCGTCGTAGTCGTAGCCGGGGTCGTAATCCGGCGCGCTGGGTGCTGGCGCGCTCTGGGCCAGTTGCTCCATCTGCTGCGGGTCGAGGCCGGTGATGTCTTTCAGGCGGTTGCGCATCAGTTGGCGCAGATTGGCGCCCGGGACCTTTTCGATCAGCGGTGCGGCCAGCGTCACCATGTGCGCCTTGCCTTCCAGCGAGCGCGGGTCGGCCTCGTTGCTCAACTGCTCGAAGAAATAGTCGGCCAGTGGCTGGGCGTGCTGGTTGATGCGGGCCTGGAAGGCATCGGTGCCTTCGGCGCGCACCAGGCTGTCCGGGTCTTCGCCTTCGGGCAGGAACAGGAAGCGTGCACGGCGACCGTCCTGCAGGCTCGACAGGGTCGCCTCCAAGGCGCGCCAGGCGGCCTTGCGGCCGGCCTGGTCGCCGTCGAAGCAGAACAGCACGCTAGGTACCACGCGGAACAGGCGCTTGAGGTGTTCCTCGCTGGTGGATGTGCCAAGGGTGGCCACCGCGTTGCGCAAGCCTTGCTGGGCGAGGGCGATCACGTCCATGTAGCCTTCGACGACGATGATCTCGTCAAGGTTGCGGTTGTGCTTGCGTGCCTCGTACAGCCCGTACAGTTCCTGGCCCTTGTGGAACACCGGGGTTTCCGGGGAGTTCAGGTACTTGGGCTTGTCGTCGCCCAGCACCCGGCCGCCGAAGGCTATGACCCGGCCGCGGCTGTCGCGGATCGGGAACATCACCCGGTCGCGGAAGCGGTCATAGCGCTTGCCGCTTTCGGCGTTCTCGATCAGCAGGCCGGCGTCGATCATCACCTTCTGTTGCAGCGAGTCGGCTCCCAGGTGCTTGAGCAGGTTGTCCCAGCCCGGCGGCGCGAAGCCCAGGCCAAAGTCGCGGGCGATCTCGCCGGACAAACCGCGCCCCTTGAGATACTCCACCGCCGCCTTGCGGGTGGCGTGGCTGCGCAGGGCCTGGCGATAGAACTCGCTGGCCGCCTCCAGCAAGGGGTACAGCGGCGAGTCGGTCGGCTGGCGTGGCTTCTGCCCGCGGCGGCCTTCCTCGCGAGGGACTTCCATGCCGGCCGCGCGGGCCAGCTCCTCGACTGCCTGGGGGAAGTCCAGGTTGTCGTGGTCCATGACAAAGCCGAGGGCATTACCCCCAGCGCCGCAACCGAAGCAGTAGTAGAACTGCTTGTCGGGGCTGACGGTGAAGGAGGGGCTCTTTTCCTTGTGGAACGGACAGCAGGCGGAAAGATTCTTGCCGGTTTTTTTCAGCTGGATGCGCGAACTCACCACATCGACGATGTCGGTGCGGTTGAGAAGGTCATCGATAAAACTCTGGGGAATCAGCCCGGCCATGGCAGCCTCGTCATCTGGCAACTGGCAAGTCTAAACGCTTGTGCGCGGGTTTGGCGTGGGGTGTCGCAGGAAGAGGTGTGTGCTCGTCGGTAGCCGGTGAGGGCTCGTCAGAAAAGACGTGCACGCCTGGCCAAAGACCAGTTCTGACGCGTTGAGGCAGGTTGCCCATGGCTTTTGCCGGGGCGCCCCAGGCGCATGGCCAAGGGTTTCAAGCAACCGCTACCATAAGCCCAGCACGAGGCCGGGCATGGCAGAAGCTTTGCGTAGAACGGCTGTACTTAGTACAGACGAACGGCGCGGCGCTGTTCGCGCTGAACTTTCTTCGCGTGACGCTTAACAGCGGCAGCGGCTTTGCGCTTACGCTCGGCGGTCGGCTTCTCGTAAAACTCGCGGCTACGAACTTCAGCCAGTACACCGGCTTTTTCGCAGGAGCGCTTGAAACGACGCAGAGCTACGTCGAAGGGTTCGTTCTCTTTAACTTTGACGGCTGGCATCCAGGGCTACCTTAATTCATTACCGGGGTAGACGTGCTCCTGGCAAAACATAAGGTGTGCTGGAGAACGTCGGTTTTCAAGGGTTGCGGATGTTAACCCTTAGCTGGCCGGAATGCAAAGCCTCTGATCGAAAACCGCTGGTCGGCATCGGGCACGGGGACTATCATGCGCGCCTTCGAATTCAGCCTCCACAAGGCACGGACCCATGCTAGTACTGGGATTGGAAACATCCTGCGACGAAACTGGCGTCGCATTATACGACAGTGAGCGCGGCCTGCTGGCCGACGCGCTGTTCAGCCAGATCGACCTGCACCGCGTCTATGGCGGCGTGGTGCCCGAGCTCGCCTCGCGCGATCACGTCAAACGCATGCTGCCCCTGATTCGCCAGGTGCTGCAGGAGGCCGACTGCGTCGCTACCGAGATCGACGCCATCGCCTACACCGCAGGCCCGGGCCTGGTCGGCGCGCTGTTGGTGGGCGCCTCTTGCGCCCAGGCACTGGCGTTCGCCTGGGATATTCCGGCGATTGGCGTGCACCATATGGAGGGCCATCTGCTGGCGCCGATGCTCGAAGAGCAGCCGCCGCAGTTTCCGTTCGTCGCTTTGTTGGTTTCAGGTGGCCATACCCAACTGGTTCGGGTCGATGGTATCGGCCAGTACGAACTGCTGGGCGAGAGCCTGGACGACGCGGCTGGCGAGGCGTTCGACAAGACCGCCAAGCTGATCGGCCTCAATTATCCGGGTGGCCCCGAGATCGCCCGCCTGGCCGAACAAGGCACGCCTGGGCGCTTCGTGTTCCCGCGGCCGATGTGCGACCGCCCCGGCCTGCAGTTCAGCTTCAGTGGCCTGAAGACCTTTGCCCTGAATACCTGGCAGCAATGCCGCGATGCCGGGGACGACAACGAGCAAACCCGTTGCGACGTGTCGCTGGCGTTCCAGCAGGCGGTGGTGGAGACTCTGACCATCAAGTGCAAGCGCGCCCTCAAGCAGACCGGCCTCAAGCGCCTGGTCATCGCCGGCGGCGTGAGCGCCAACAAGGCCTTGCGTGTTTCGTTGGAAGAGATGCTGGCGAGCATCAAGGGCAATGTCTACTACGCCCGCCCACGCTTCTGCACCGACAACGGTGCGATGATTGCCTATGCCGGTTGCCAGCGTCTGTTGGCCGGGCAGCAACAGGACCTGGCGATCAGCGTGCAGGCGCGCTGGCCGATGGAGCAGTTGCCGGCAGTATGAGGTGAGCCGGGCTTGTGCGAGCGCATCAGAAGTGGCGTTCGCGCCCGGCGAACAGGTCACGCAGGTTGCGGCGGTGGCGCCACACGATCAGCACCGTCAGCACGGTCATCGGCAGCAGCGCTTCAGGCTCGCGCCAGGCCAGCAAGGGCAGCGTCAGCGGTGTGGCGATCAACGCCGCGAGCGAGCTGGTGCGGGTCAGGTAGAAGGTCAGCAGCCAGGCGCCGATGGCCAACAGGGCGGCTGGAAAGTACAGGGCCATGAGCATGCCGGCGGCGGTGGCCACGCCTTTGCCGCCCTTGAAGCGGAAGTACACCGGGAACAGGTGACCGAGCACCGCGCAGATGCCTACCCAGGCCTGCTCTTGCTGGTCGAGCCCGGCCAGGCGTGCCAGCAGCACGGGCAACATGCCCTTGCACAGGTCGCCGAGCAGCGTCAGGATCGCCAGTTTGCGGCCCGCCAGGCGTAGCATGTTGGTGGCGCCGGCATTGCCGGAACCGCTGGAGCGCGGGTCGGGGCTGCCACTGAGGCGGCTCAGGACAATGGCGAAGGACAGAGAGCCGAGCAGGTAGGCAAGCAGCGCCAGTGACCAAAACATGCTAACTATTCCGGGCGAGGACGCCCTGATTCTAACGGCGCCCGTCGCCCTTGTCGTGCTGTGGAGAGAAGTGCTTGGACAGAGTGTTCATCGAAGGCCTGGAAGTCGATACCGTGATCGGCGCCTATGACTGGGAGCGGGATATTCGCCAGTGCCTGCGCCTGGACCTGAGCTTCGCCTGGGACAACCGCCCGGCGGCGGCCGGTGACGACCTGTCGCTGGCACTGGACTATGCCAGTGTCTCGGCACGTATCCAGGCGTTCGCCGAACAGGCCCGTTTCGAGCTGGTCGAGACCTTCGCCGAGCGCTTGGTCGCGGTGTTGATGGCGGAATTCAACATTCCCTGGGTGCGCCTGAAACTCACCAAGCCGGGCGCGGTACCGGCGGCCCGTGGTGGTGTTGGCGTGGAGATCGAGCGCGGATGTCTCTGAGCACGGTATACCTTGGGCTGGGCAGCAACATCGAGCGTGAGCGGCACTTGTGCGCCGGGCTCGATGCCCTCGCCGGCATCCTCAAAGACATGCAGTGTTCCGCGGTGTTCGAGAGCCAGGCCGTGGGGATCAAGAGTGGCCCGTTCTACAACCTGGTGGTGCGCGGGCGCACCGAACTGCCGCTGCTGGAACTTGACCGCCGGCTCAAGTTCATCGAGGCCGACAATGGCCGCTACGCGCCGGACCGCAAGGGGCTGCCGCTGGATATCGACGTACTGATGTTCGATGAACTGTGCGGGACCTTCGATGGCCTGGTGCTGCCGCGCGCGGAGATCCTGAAGAACGCCTTCGTGCTTTGGCCGCTGTCGCTGCTGGCTGCGGAGCTGGTGCACCCGGGCGAGGGCAAGTCCATGGGGCAGTTGTGGCGCGAAGCGCGCATCGAGCAGGTACTGGCGCCGGTACCGTTCGAATGGCGCGGGTTGCAGTTGACCCCCGCTTAAGCCAGCGCCGGCCTCTTCGCGGATCTGCCTGCGAAGAGGCCGGGCAGATCAAGCTGCCTTATAGGCTTCGAGCGCCTTCAGCCGCTCACCTTTAAGCGCTTCGCCCAGGCCCTGGCCGGCAAGCCCGGCGTCCAGCAACGGCTTCACATCCACGGCACGCGCCGCTTCAGCGGCCCCGCGCAAGTACTCGCCTTGTGGATAACCTGAACCCAACGCCGCCATCTCGCAGACGGCGATGAAGTCCTCGAAGCGCTGCGGCCGTCGGTACACGTCGAACTTCTGCAACATTTCCAGCAGGCTTGCAGGCTCCAGCTGCGCAGCCTGGTCTGCGCGCTCGGCAAACTCCCCCACCAGCATTGCCAGTTCCTGGCATTCACGCGGGGCCTTGAAGCGCTGGTTCAGCGCCTTGAGCGCGGCAGGCGGCAGTCCGCGTAGCAGGCACGCCCAGCGCACCGCCAGTGGCTGCTGGTGCCTTGCCGCCTGGTGCAGCGCTGCCAGTGTACTGGCGCCCTCAAGCTCGGGCATCAGCTCGCTCAACCCGCCGCAGCTGCGCAGCACCTCAATGAACACCTGCGGTTCGCTTTCCATCAATGCACGCTCGATCTCCTTCCAACTGCGCTCGGCGGTCAACGCCTGCAGTTCGCCCGATTCGGCGATCTGGCGCATCAGCTGCAACGTCTCATCGGCGACACGAAAGCCCAGCGGCGCATAGCGCGCGGCAAAGCGGGCAACGCGCAGTACTCTCAGAGGATCTTCGGCGAATGCCGGGGAAACATGGCGCAGGAGACGCTGCTCGAGATCTGCCTTGCCATGGTAGGGATCGTGCAAGTTGCCGTGCTCGTCCTCGGCCATGGCATTGATGGTCAGGTCGCGACGAACCAGATCCTCCTCGAGGGTCACTTCGGGGCTCGCGTGGAAGGTGAAACCGCCATACCCGCGCCCGCTCTTGCGTTCGGTACGGGCCAGGGCATATTCCTCGCCCGTCCTGGGGTGAAGGAATACCGGAAAGTCGGCACCGACCGGGCGAAAACCCTCGGCCTGCATCTGTTCGACCGTGGCGCCGACCACCAGCCAGTCGATGTCGCTGACCGGACGGCCGAGCAGGCGGTCGCGCACGGCGCCGCCAACCTTGTAGATCTGCATGTGGAACCTCCATTACTGGCGACAGGATACCTTGTCGGCAGCAATGGAGGTGGGCTGCCGCTAGAGGTGGTGCACCACGGCCAGGTCCATGCGCCCGTAGTCGCCGGCCTCGCTGTGCTCGCCGCGTGGCGGCATGTGGTGGGTCTTCATCACCTGGTCGCCCTGAACGGTCTCCAGGTGGATATCGAAGCCCCACAGGCGGTGCAGGTGCTTGAGCACCTCTTCGGTGGAATCACCCAGGGGTTTGCGGTTGTGCTGCTGGTGGCGCAGGGTGAGCGAGCGGTCGCCGCGGCGATCAATACTCCAGATCTGTACGTTGGGTTCACGGTTGCCCAGGTTGTACTGGGCGGCCAGTTGCTCGCGGATGGTGCGGTAGCCGGCCTCGTCGTGGATCGCCGGGACCAGCAGGTCATCACGCTGGTCATCATCGAGGATGCTGAACAGCTTGAGGTCGCGCATCACCTTGGGCGACAGGTACTGCAGGATGAAGCTTTCGTCCTTGAAGCTGCTCATGGCGAACTTGATGGTCGAAAGCCAGTCACTGCCGGCGATGTCCGGGAACCAGCGGCGATCTTCCTCGGTAGGGGCCTCGCACATGCGACGGATGTCGGTGTACATCGCAAAGCCCAAGGCATACGGGTTGATGCCGCTGTAGTAGGGGCTGTCGAAGCCTGGCTGGAACACCACGCTGGTATGCGACTGGAGGAACTCCATCATGAAGCCTTCAGTGATCAGGCCCTCGTCGTAGAGATCGTTCATCAGCGTGTAGTGCCAGAAGGTCGCCCAACCTTCGTTCATCACCTGGGTCTGGCGTTGTGGATAGAAGTACTGGGCGATCTTGCGCACGATGCGCACCACCTCGCGCTGCCAGGGCTCGAGCAGCGGGGCGTGCTTCTCGATGAAGTAGAGAATGTTCTCCTGGGGTTCGGCCGGGAAGCGCGCATCGTCCCTGTCGCCACCCTTCTCGGCGCCCTTGGGAATGGTCCGCCAGAGGTCGTTGATCTGCCGTTGCAGGTGCTCTTCACGCTCCTTCTGCCGGCGCCGTTCCTCTTCGGCGGAGATGGGGTAGGGGCGTTTGTAGCGATCCACCCCGTAGTTCATCAGCGCATGGCAGGAGTCGATCAGGTCCTCGACGGCGTCGATGCCGTGACGCTCCTCGCACTGGGCAATGTACTGCTTGGCGAACACCAGGTAGTCGATGATCGAGCTGGCGTCGGTCCAGGTGCGGAACAGGTAGTTGCCCTTGAAGAAACTGTTGTGGCCATAGCAGGCGTGGGCGATCACCAGTGCCTGCATGCACATGGTGTTTTCTTCCATCAGGTAGGCGATGCACGGATCGGAGTTGATCACGATCTCGTACGCCAGGCCCATCTGGCCCCGACTGTAGGACTTCTCGGTGCTGAGGAACTGTTTGCCGTAGGACCAGTGGTGATAGCCCAGCGGCATGCCGACCGAGGCGTAGGCGTCCATCATCTGTTCGGCGGTGATGACTTCGATCTGGTTGGGGTAGGTATCCAGGGCATAGCGGGCGGCCAGGCGACTGATCTCGCGGTCGTAGGTCTGGATCAGCTCGAACGTCCATTCGGAGCCGGTGGAAATGGGTTGGCGTCTCTGCTCTCTGGCGGTCATGTGGCTAACCTGCGCTGGAAGAGTTCACGGAAGACCGGGTAGATATCGCCGGCCGATACCAACTGCTGCTGGGCGAAGGTGTCGGGAAATGCTTCGCCGATGCGCTCGTACTCGTACCACAGCGCCTGATGTTCGCGTGGGGTGATCTCGACGTAAGTGTAGTACTGCACATGCGGCATGATCTGGTTGGCGAGGATGTCGCGGCAGATCGGCGAATCGTCGTTCCAGTTGTCACCGTCCGAGGCCTGGGCGGCATAGATGTTCCAGTCGCTGGCCGGGTAGCGATCGGCCATGACTTCCTGCATCAGCTTGAGCGCGCTGGAGACGATGGTGCCGCCGGTCTCGCGGGAGTAGAAGAATTCTTCCTCGTCCACTTCGCGGGCGCTGGTGTGGTGGCGGATGAACACCACCTCGATGCGGTCGTAGTTACGCTTGAGGAACAGGTACAGCAGGATGAAGAAGCGCTTGGCGATGTCCTTGGTAGCCTGTGTCATGGAGCCGGAGACATCCATCAGGCAGAACATCACCGCCTTGGAGCTGGGGTTGGGCTGCTTGATCAGCAGGTTGTACTTGAGGTCGAAGGTGTCGAGGAAGGGCAGGCGATTGATGCGCGCCTTGAGGCGCTCGATCTCGGCCTCGGTATCCTGGATGTCGGTGAAGTTGTCGGGCTCTTCGACCTTGAGTCGGTCCAGCTCCTTTTGCGCCTCGCGCAGCAGCGCGCGGCTGCTGCCGGTCAGGGCGATGCGACGGGCGTGGGCCGAGCGCAGGGTGCGCACGATGTTGATGCGCGAAGGGTTGCCCTCGTTGGCAATACCGGCGCGCACGGTCTTGAAGGTGTCGGCACCGGTAAGGTGGCGTTTGACCAGGTTGGGCAGTTCCAGGTCTTCGAACATGAATTCGAGGAATTCTTCCTGGGTGATCTGGAACACGAAATCGTCCATGCCCTCGCCGGAGTTGCCGGCCTTGCCGCGCCCGCCGCCACCGCCGCCACCTTGTGGCCGGGCGATGTGTTCGCCGGCGGTGAACTCCTTGTTACCTGGGTGAACGATGGTCTGCTTGCCGCCGCGGCCGTGGTGCAGCACCGGTTCGTCGATGTCACGCCCCGGGATACTGATCTGCTCGCCGTGTTCCATGTCCATGATGGAGCGGCGGCTCACGGCCTCTTCGACGGCTTTCTTGATGTGCTCACGGTAACGCCGCAAGAAGCGCTGGCGGTTGACCGTGCTCTTGTTCTTGCCGTTCAGGCGTCGGTCGATAACGTAGCTCATGGGCCCTCCGGTAGCTGGGTACAGCTGCAAGCTTCAAGCTACGAGCTGCAAGTAAAAGCAGTCGCTGCCGCCACGGGCCGGCGGTGTGCCGGGGCACACCGCCAAGCGCCCGGGGCGTGCCGCTTTTACTGCGATTTCCTGACCCGCAGGTACCATTCCGACAGCAGGCGTACCTGTTTGTCGGTGTAGCCACGCTCCACCATCCGGGTGACGAAATCGTTGTGCTTCTGCTGGTCTTCCTTGCTGGCCTTGGCGTTGAAGCTGATGACCGGCAGCAGGTCTTCGGTGTTGGAGAACATTTTCTTCTCGATCACCACCCGCAGCTTCTCGTAGCTGAGCCAGCTGGGGTTCTTGCCATTGTTGTTGGCGCGGGCGCGCAGCACGAAGTTGACGATCTCGTTGCGGAAGTCCTTCGGATTGCTGATGCCGGCCGGCTTCTCGATCTTCTCCAGCTCCTCGTTGAGGGCGATGCGGTTGAGGATCTCGCCAGTCTCCGGGTCGCGGTATTCCTGGTCCTGGATCCAGAAGTCGGCATACAGCACGTAACGGTCGAAGATGTTCTGGCCGTACTCGCTGTAGGACTCCAGGTAAGCGGTCTGGATTTCCTTGCCGATGAACTCGATGTAGCGCGGCGCCAGGTACTCCTTGAGGTAGCGCAGGTAGCGCTCGCGTACTTCGGCAGGGAACTGCTCCTGCTCGATCTGCTGTTCCAGCACGTACAGCAGGTGCACCGGGTTGGCGGCAATCTCATGCGGATCGAAGTTGAATACCTTGGAGAGGATCTTGAAGGCGAAGCGGGTCGACAGGCCGTTCATGCCCTCGTCGACGCCCGCGGAGTCGCGGTACTCCTGGATCGACTTGGCCTTCGGGTCGGTGTCCTTGAGGTTCTCGCCGTCGTAGACGCGCATCTTCGAGTAGATGTTGGAGTTCTCCGGCTCTTTCAGGCGTGAAAGCACGGTGAACTGGGCGAGCATCTTCAGTGTGTCGGGGGCGCAATGAGCCTTGGCCAGCGAGCTGTTGATCAGCAGCTTGTCGTAGATCTTGATCTCGTCGCTGACGCGCAGGCAGTACGGCACCTTGACGATGTAGATGCGGTCGATGAACGCTTCGTTGTTCTTGTTGTTGCGGAAGGTGTGCCATTCCGATTCGTTGGAGTGGGCCAACAGGATACCGGTGTAGGGGATCGCCCCCAGGCCTTCGGTACTGTTGTAGTTGCCTTCCTGGGTAGCGGTGAGCAGCGGGTGCAGAACCTTGATCGGCGCCTTGAACATCTCGACGAATTCCATCAGGCCCTGGTTGGCCCGGCACAGCGCGCCCGAGTAGCTGTAGGCATCGGCGTCGTTCTGCGGAAACTCCTCGAGCTTGCGAATATCCACCTTGCCCACCAGGGCCGAGATATCCTGGTTGTTCTCGTCACCCGGCTCGGTCTTGGCGATGGCGATCTGGTTGAGGATCGACGGATAGAGCTTGACCACCCGGAACTTGCTGATATCGCCGCCGAACTCCTGCAGGCGCTTGGTGGCCCAGGGCGACATGATGGTATTGAGATAGCGGCGCGAAATGCCGAATTCTTCCTCCAGGATCGCACCGTCCTCGGTGGCGTTGAACAGCCCGAGTGGCGATTCGAAGACCGGCGAGCCCTTGATGGCGTAGAACGGCACCTTTTCCATCAGCTGCTTGAGTTTTTCGGCCAGCGACGACTTGCCGCCGCCCACCGGACCCAGCAGGTAGAGGATCTGCTTCTTCTCTTCCAGGCCCTGGGCGGCGTGGCGGAAGTAGGAGACGATCTGGTCGATGCACTCTTCCATGCCATGGAAATCGGCAAAGGCCGGATAGCGGCGGATCACCTTGTTGGAGAAGATCCGCGATAGCCGGGAGTTGCTTGAGGTGTCGATCAGCTCTGGTTCACCGATGGCCAGCAACAGCCGCTCGGCCGCCGAGGCATAGGCGCTGCGATCCTCTTTGCACAGCTCGAGGTACTCCTGCAGCGAAAGTTCTTCCTGGCGGGTGGACTCGAAACGTTGTTGGAAGTGGCTAAAAATGCTCATGACGTCACCTCGCTCGATACGTGGAGACGACGCCGGATCAGTCAGCCGATGCTGGCATGCAACCGGTTTTGCCGGTTGCTGTATACCCCCCAGAACACCCTGTAACGCTACCGATGACCCGCACGCCGGTGTACCGGCTCTCCCCTTTTTTGGATGGCCTGGGCTTAAGGATAGTTGGTTATACGAGAGGTCAAGGGCGGGGAGCGGAGAAGACGCCTACGACCGTTCGTCAGGTCGGGCGCTAGCCCGCGCCAAGCGCGGGCTGCAGGAAAAATGAAAAAATTATTCGGCGCTGCCCTGGGCGGTTTCCGCCGGGTAGGTGTTACGCCACAGTTCGAAGCCACCATCGATGCTGTAGACGTTGGAGAAGCCCTGGCCGACCAGGTAGGCGGCGGCACTCTGGCTGGAATTGCCGTGGTAGCAGACTACCAGTGTAGGCGCGTCCAGGTCGGCGCTGCGGATGAAGTCGGCTACCGAGTGATTATCCAGATGAGTGGCGCCGGCGATATGGCCGGCGGCGAACGCCTGTGGGTCGCGGATATCGACAACGATCGCACCTTCGGCACGCAGGGCGAGGGCTTGTTCTGGGGAGATACGCTTGAATTCGCTCATGGGTGCGGTTCCTTCATGGCTGATCGTTGGGTGATGCCGGCGGGCGAGGGGTGCCTTCGCGGGTGCAGTCGCAGCGGTGGAATTCGCCGCTGTCGACATTGTACAGGGTCATCGCGCCCCCCCAGACACAGCCGGTATCCAGGGCAATCACACCGGGGGCGTCGACCCGGCCTTCGAGGGCGGCCCAGTGACCGAAGATGATCTTCACATGGCGCGAGCGGCGGTCCGGGTGAGCGAACCATGGTTTATAGCCTTTGGGCGCGCTGTCGGCGCCTTCCTTGGTCTTGAGGTCGAGCTTGCCGGCGGCGGTGCAGAAGCGCATGCGGGTGAAGTAGTTAGTGATCACTCGCAGGCGTTCGATGCCGGCCAGATCCTTGCTCCACTTGTTCGGCTCGTTGCCGTACATGCCGTCCAGATACAGTTTCAGGCGACTGTCGTCGCGCAGCACTTCCTCGACCTCCGCGGCCAGCTCCAACGCCTTGCCCAGGGTCCACTGCGGTGGGATGCCGGCATGGGCCATGGCGATGCCGCGGGCTTCGTCGTAGTGCAGCAGTTTCTGCTGGCGGAGCCAGTCGAACAGCTGGTCGGCGTCCGGGGCTTCGATGACTTCGCGCAGGGTGTCGCTTTTCTTCAGGCGCTCGACATTGTGCCAGGCGGCCAGCAGGTGCAGGTCATGGTTGCCCAGCACGCAGACCAGCGCATGGCGGATCGAGTAGAGATAACGCAAGGTCTCGAGGGACTCTGGGCCACGGTTGACCAGGTCGCCCACCAGCCACAGGCGATCGACGGCCGGGTCGAAGCGTACGCGTTCGAGCAGGCACTTGAGTGGTTGCAGACAGCCTTGCAGGTCCCCGACGGCATAGGTGGCCATCAGTGCAGCGCCCCGGGCACGGCCAGGCGAAACGGGGCGATCTGGGCATCGAAGCGTTTGCCGTCTTCGGCGAACATCTGATAGCTGCCCTGCATGGTGCCGACGCGGGTGCTGATCACGGCGCCGCTGCTGTAGGTGTGGCTCTGGCCGGGCTCGATCAGCGGCTGCTGGCCGATCACGCCGGCGCCGCGCACTTCCTCGACTTCGCCGTCACCGTTGGTGATCAGCCAGTGGCGGGACATCAGCTTGGCCTTGACCTTACCGTTGTTCTGCACGGTGATGGTGTAGGCGAAGGCGAAACGGCTGCTTTCGGGATCGGATTGTTCTTTGAGGTAGCGGGTCACGACGCTGACGTCGATCTGGTAGCGGGGGTCGGACATGCAAGGGCCTTGGGCGAACTGACGCAATAATGCAGTCTAGGCCATTGGCGGGGGTGGAGGCCAGTCATGCCTGAGCGCAAGCAAGCCCATTCCCACGGTGGGACGGGCTTGTCCTGCGCAGGCCTGGTCAGGCCTGCTGTTCGGCCAGCTTGTCGGCCAGGCGCACGAAGGCGGCCAGGTCGAGCTGCTCGGGGCGCAGACTGCCATCCACGCCAGCGGCCTCGATGGCCTGGCTGTCGAGCAGGCCCTTGAGGGTGTTGCGCAGGGTCTTGCGACGCTGGTTGAAGGCTTCGCGTACCACGTGTTCCAGCAGCTTTGGATTTTTAGCCGGATGCGGCAGGGTCTCGTGGGGCACCAGCCGCACGATCGCCGAGTCCACCTTTGGTGGCGGGTTGAAGGCGCCCGGGCCGACGTTGAACAGGTGCTCCACGCGGCAGTGGTACTGCACCATGATCGACAGGCGGCCCCAGTCGCCGCCGCCAGGGCCCGCGGCCATGCGTTCGACCACTTCCTTCTGCAGCATGAAATGCATGTCGCGGATCAGGTTGGCATGGGCCAGGAGGTGGAAGATCAGCGGCGTGGAGATGTTGTAGGGCAGGTTGCCCACCACCTTGAGGCTGCGCTCCGGCACGCCCAGCTGATTGAAGTCGAACTTCAGGGCATCACCCTGGTGCAGGCGGAAATTACCGCGCCCGGCGAACTTGTGTTGCAGGATCGGCACCAGGTCCTTGTCCAGCTCGACCACGTCCAGCTGAGCGCCACTGCCCAGCAGGCCCTCGGTCAGGGCGCCCTGGCCCGGGCCGATTTCCAGCAGGTGTTCGCCGGCCTTGGCGTTGATCGCCCGCAGGATGCGGTCGATGATTCCGGCGTCATGCAGGAAGTTCTGGCCGAAGCGCTTGCGCGCCCGGTGTTGGTAGTGCTCGGTCATGGTCGGTTCTCGGCCATCTGGTAGGCGGTTTGCAGGGCGACGCGCAGGCTGCCGGTGTCGACTCGACCGGTGCCGGCCAGGTCCAGGGCGGTGCCGTGGTCGACCGAGGTGCGGATGATCGGCAGGCCCAGCGTCACATTGACCGCAGCGCCGAAGCCCTTGTACTTGAGCACGGGAAGGCCTTGGTCGTGGTACATCGCCAGCACCGCGTCGCAGTGCTCCAGATATTTGGGGGTAAACAGGGTATCGGCCGGCAGCGGGCCGCGCAGGTCCATGCCTTCGGCACGCAGGCGCTGCAGCGCCGGCTCGATGATGTCGATTTCTTCACGGCCCAGGTGGCCGCCTTCTCCGGCATGCGGGTTGAGCCCGCAGACCAGGATGCGAGGGTTGGCAATGCCGAACTTGTCGCGCATGTCCGCATGCAGGATGCGGGTGACGCGCTCCAGGCGGTCGCCGGTGATGGCCTCGGCGATGTCCCGCAGGGGCAGGTGAGTGGTCACCAGTGCCACGCGCAGCCCATGGGTGGCCAGCATCATTACCACTTGTGTGGTGTGGGTGAGGTCAGCGAGGAATTCGGTATGCCCGGAGAAGGCGATACCGCTTTCGTTGATCACGCCCTTGTGCACCGGCGCGGTGATCATCCCGGCGAAGTGTCCGTCCAGGCAGCCTTGCCCGGCACGGGTCAGGGTTTCCAGGACGAATGCGGCGTTGGCCTTGTCCAGCTGCCCGGCTGTCACCGGGTGGGCCAGGGCGGTATCCCAGACATACAGGCTGCCGGCGGGAGCGGGTTGCTCCGGCCAGGCGCTCGGCTCAACCGTGATCAGCTTGACGTCCAGGCCCAGCTGCGTGGCCCGCTCGGCGAGCAGGTCACGGCTGGTGATGGCGATCAGGGGGTGGGGCTGGACCTCGGCGGCGAGCAGCAGGCACAGGTCGGGACCGATGCCGGCTGGCTCGCCGGGGGTGACGGCGAAGCGCAGGGGTTTCACTGGGCGACCTGGTCGGCGCCAGGCAGCTTGATTTCAACGTAGGCTTCGTCGCGGATCTGGCGCAGCCAGTTCTGCAGCTCTTCGTCGTACTTGCGGTTGCGCAGGACGTTCATGGCCTGCTGCTCGCGAGCCTGTTCGGTGCTGTCGGTGGCGCGGCGGCCCAGCACTTCCAGCACATGCCAGCCGTACTGGGTTTTGAAGGGCTTGGTCACTACGCCTTGCTCGGCGTTGGCCATCTGCTCGCGGAACTCAGGTACCAGGCTGTTCGGGTCGACCCAGTTGAGATCGCCGCCGTTGAGCGCCGAACCCGGGTCTTCCGAGAAGCTCTTCGCCAGCTCGGCGAAGTTTTCACCGTTCTGGATCCGGTCGTACAGGCGCTCGGCCAGTTGCTCGGTGGCGGCTTCGCTGCGGATCTCGCTCGGTTTGATCAGGATGTGGCGTACGTGCACTTCGTCGCGCAGCACGCTCTGGCTCCCGCCGCGCTTCTCTTCCAGCTTGAGGATGATGAAGCCGTTGGGGATGCGGATCGGCTGGGTGATGTCGCCGACCGCCATGCTGCTGAGCATCTTGGCGAAGTCTGGTGGTAGCTGGCCTGCCTGGCGCCAGCCCATCTCACCGCCTTCCAGGGCGTTTTCACTGCGCGAGCGAGCGATGGCCATCTGGCCGAAGTCCGCGCCTTGCTTGAGCTGCTGGTAGACATCGCCTACCTGGCGCGCGGCGGCCTGGATGGCCTCCGAGTTGGCACCTTCCGGGGTCGGGATGAGGATGTTGGCCAGGCGGTATTCTTCCGACATCTGCATCTTGCCCAGGTCCGAGTTGAGGAAGTTCTTCACTTCCTGCTCGGAGACCTGAATGCGCTCGGCAACGCGGCGCTGACGCACACGGCTGATGACCATCTCGCGCTTGATCTGCTCGCGGGCATCGTCGTACGACAGGCCGTCATGGGCCAGGGCGGCGCGGAACTGCTCCAGCGACATGCCATTGCGCTGGGCAATGGTGCCGACGGCCTGGTTCAGCTCTTCGTCGGTGATGCGGATGCCAGAGCGCTCGCCGATCTGCAGTTGCAGGTTCTCGACGATCAGGCGTTCCAGCACTTGCTGTTCCAGCGCGCTGGTGGGTGGCACGCCGCCGCCACGCTTGGCGATGGTCTGCTGCACTTCGCGAACGCGCTGGTCCAGCTGGCTCTGCATGACCACGTCGTTGTCGACGGTGGCCACGATGCGGTCGATGGGTTGCACCGCGGCATGCACCGCGCCACTCAGCATTGCGGCGCCCAGCATCAGCGGGCGCAGACGATCAATAAGCTTGCTCTTCACGGGTACGGTAACCTTGAATGCCTTGGTCCAGGAACGATTCGACCTTGTTGCCGACTACACCACCGAGCCCTTTGAGCACGATCTGCAGGAAGATGCCGTGGTCGCCCTTCTCGTTGTTCGGGATGGCCTGGCTGAAGTCGTCGTAGTCCATCCAGTAACGGTTGATCAGGCGCAGTTTCCAGCAGCAGTTGTCGTACTCGAAGCCGCCCATCGCTTCCAGCGTGCGATTGCGGTTGTAGTCATGCTGCCAGCGTGCAATGACGCTCCATTGCGGCACGATCGGCCAGATGACCGAGAAGTCGTGCTGCTGGATCTTGTAGTAGTCCTTGATATAGCCCGGCGTGCCTGGCGTACCGTAGTCACCACCACCGACCTTCCAGTTGCCGGTCTGCGAGTCGTAAGTGATCAGGTCGTTGCGATAGCGGTAACCGAGGTTAACCACCGTGTTCGGGTTGTCCTCGGGCTGGTAGTGGAACATCGCACTGCCCGAGCGAGGGCTGTGGGTGTCCGGGTCCCAGTTGTAGTCCGAATTGAAGCGCCAGTCGCGGTTGAAGGCGTATTCGTATTCGAGCGCATACGGCGAGACATCCGATTTGCTGTCCACTCGGGTGCGGTAGTCGATGCCTGGAAGCTGGACCTTGCGATCTTTGAAGTACAGCGCCTGGCCGATGCTGAAACGCTGGCGCTGGAACCCGTTCTCTTCGATCCAGCGGTTGGTCACGCCCAGCGACAGCTTGTTCTCGTCGCCGATGCGGTCGATGCCGCTGAAACGGTTGTCGCGGAACAGCGACGAGTAGTTGAAGGTGCTCTCGCCGGAGTCAAACAGCGGGATGTCGGTTTGATCCTTGTACGGTACGTAGAGGTAGAACAGCCGTGGCTCGAGGGTCTGGCGGTAGTTCGTCCCGAACAGCTGGGTATTGCGATCGAAGTACAGGCCACTGTCGACGCTGAACACCGGGATATCGCGGTTCTGATTGCTCTTGAAGTCGCCGTATACGCCAACCATGCCCGGATTGTCGGCGAGGTCTTTCTTACCCTTGCTGTCGAGGTCGAGGTCGTAGTGCGTGTAGACGTACTTCAGCTTGGGCGTAACGTAGCCATAGCTGGCTTCGAGCGGCAGGCTGATCGATGGCGCGACGTTAAGGCGATTGCCGTTGGAGCGGGCTACGCCGAATAGGTTCTCATCCAAACGGCGGCCAGGCAGCCCTGCAGATGAGTCTGGATTGCCATCCTTATCCAGAACGAAGTCGTTTTTCAGATCCCGATCAAAGCGTACCGCTTCGGCTTCGTACCCGACGTCCACGCCGCCCGGATGGAAGGGCAGCATGCCGTTGAGGGTCAGCTGCGGTAGACGGTCATACGGGGTGATCTGCGAAATCGTTGCCAATTCATAGGCGTGCAGATTCAAGCCAGCAGTGTAGTTATCGCCACGATAAGTGAGCGTGCCACGCTGGTTGATGTAATCACGGCTCTGCACACCAATCTGATCGGTCTCCAGATCCTGGAAGTAGAACGGATCACTGATATCGGTGTAGTCCACTTCGGCCATCAGGCGCTCGTCCAGACCGCCCTTGTGCTGCCAGTTGACCATCCAGCGGTCTTTCTTGTAGTCCGTCTGCTTCTCGCGGTCGTCGTCCTGATCGTTCAGGAATCCACCGCCGAACTGCCCTTCGCTGGACTTGGTCAGGTAGCGGAACTCGCCTTCCATCAACATGCCGCGCTTGGCCATGTAGCGCGGGTACAACGTGGCATCGTAGTTAGGCGCCAGGTTGAAGTAGTACGGCGTGACCAGCATGAAGCCGGTGTCGCTGCTGGAACTGAACGATGGCGGCAGGAAGCCGGACTGGCGACGGTCGTCGATCGGGAAATAGATGTACGGTGTGTAGAACACCGGGAAATCCTTGACCCGCAGCGTCACGTTGGTCGCGGTGCCGAAACCGGTGGCCGGGTTCAGGGTGATGTTGTTGCCCTTGAGCTGCCATGCGTTGCTGCCCGGCTCACAGGTGGTATAGGTACCGTCCTTGAGGCGGATGATGGCGTTTTCCGCACGTTTGGCGTACAGCGCGTTGCCGCGGATGTGCGACTTGTGCATCACGTATTCGGCGTTGTCGACCCGGGCCTCGCCGGTATCGAGCTGGATCTGCGCCTCGTCGCCAACCACCAGCGAGCCGTTGTCGCGGATCTTGACGTTGCCTTTGAGCTCGCCGCGGTTTTCGGCCTGGTACAGGTTGGCTTCGTCGGCCTCGGCCTGCATGCTGCCCTGGCGCATGACCACGTCACCGGCGAGGGTGGCGATCTGCTGCTCCTGCTGGTACTTGGAGACCTTGGCGTTGATGTAGGTCGGCGACTCGTCCTTGGGCGTGGAGTCGTTCATGCCCGGGCGGGTCGGCTCGATGTAGGCGCCGCCGCAGTACGGGCCGGTCTCGGCCAGCTGCGCGGCAGTGAGCTTCTCGCGCGGGACCCAGTCCAGATGGCTGTAGTCTTCGCTGCGCGACTTCAGGCCGCGGCCCTTGGCCTCGGTGACCAGCATCGGCTTGTCGGCCTCGGTCGCGGCGACTTCGCCGGGTGCCTCGGCACCCGTGCTGGCCGCGGCAGCGCCCGGGTGTACCGGGCGCGGAGGCAAGTTGGCAGCGGTCTTGGGCTTGCAGTCCCAGCCACCGGAAGCGGACACTTGGCAGTCGAACTGCTCGGCCGCCACCACGTACGACGTGGCCAGGGGTTGCAGGGCCAGCAAACCGCCAGTCACGAGCAACGGAAACTTTCTACGAAACGCGGGGGATTTCAATGCCATCTTATTAGTCCGGGCTTCCTGCGTGCCATCTGCCCGCGTGTGGGGGCCGCACGCCTCTCGATGGTCTGAAAAAGATGCTGGATAATAAAGCATGACCCGCTTGACGGCTAGGGCCGTCGGAGAACCCTTGTAATGCCCGATCACGATGTACGCCTGCAACAACTGACCGCCTGGCTTGCCGGGCAGCTGGAGAACCTCTTCCGTACCAATGCCTGGGGCGAAGTGCCCGCCGGCAGCCTGACCGCCGCCAGCAGCGATGCGAGTTTCCGCCGCTACTTCCGCTGGGAGGGCGCCGGGCACAGCTTCGTGATCATGGATGCGCCGCCGCCCCAGGAGAACTGCCGCCCGTTCGTCGACATCGACCATCTGCTGGCCACGGCGGGCGTGAACGTGCCGGTCATCCATGCCCAGGACCTGGAGCGCGGTTTCCTGCTGCTGGGGGATCTCGGCCGGCAGACATACCTGGACATCATTGATCAGGGCAATGCCGATGCCCTGTTCGCCGACGCCATCGATGCGCTGCTGGCGTTCCAGCGCTTGCCGATGGACGCACCACTGCCCAGCTACGATGTCGCCCTGCTGCGCCGTGAGGTCGAGCTGTTCCCCGAGTGGTACGTGGGCCGCGAGCTTGGCCTGAGCTTCAGCGACGCGCAGCAGGCCACCTGGCAGCGGCTCAGCCAGCTGCTGATCGACAGTGCCCTGGCCCAGCCCAAGGTGCTGGTGCACCGCGACTACATGCCGCGCAACCTGATGCACAGCGCGCCCAATCCAGGCGTGCTGGATTTCCAGGATGCGGTCTACGGCCCGGTCACCTACGACATCACCTGCCTGTTCAAGGACGCCTTCCTCAGCTGGCCCCAGGCCCGCGTCGAGGGCTGGCTGCGTGATTACTGGCACAAGGCGCAGGCCGCCGGGATTCCGGTACAGGCGGACTTCGATGCCTTCCAGCGAGCCAGCGACCTGATGGGGGTGCAACGCCATCTCAAGGTGATCGGTATCTTCGCGCGCATCTGCCACCGCGACGGCAAGCCACGCTATCTGGCCGACGTGCCGCGGTTCTTTGCTTATATAGATGAAGTGATCAGCCGCCGGCCTGAGTTGGCCGAGCTGGGCCAGCTGATTGCCGAACTGCATGCCGGGGCGCGTTCATGAAGGCGATGATCCTGGCGGCAGGCAAGGGCGAGCGCATGCGCCCGCTGACCCTGCACACGCCCAAGCCGCTGGTGCGAGCCGCCGGCAAGCCGTTGATCGAGTACCACCTCGAGGCGCTGGCCCGTGCCGGTATACGCGAGGTGGTCATCAACCATGCGTGGCTTGGCCAGCAGATCGAGGATCACCTGGGCGATGGCAGCCGCTTCGGCCTGGTGATCAGCTATTCGCCGGAGGGCGAGCCGCTGGAGACTGGTGGTGGGATCTTCAAGGCGTTGCCGCTGCTGGGTGATGCACCGTTCATCCTGGTCAATGGCGATGTCTGGACCGACTACGACTTCGCCGGCCTGAATGCGCCGTTGCACGGCCTGGCGCATCTGGTGCTGGTGGACAACCCCGGGCACCACGGCCGTGGCGACTTCCGCCTGGCGGACGGGCAGGTGAGCGATGGCGATGACGCCCCGGGAACGCTGACTTTCAGTGGTATCTCGGTGCTGGCCCCGGCGCTGTTCGCAGGTTGCCAGCCCGGTGCATTCAAATTGGCTCCTCTGTTGCGCAGCGCCATGGCCGAAGGGCGGGTGAGCGGCGAGCACTATGGCGGGCACTGGATCGATGTCGGCACCCTCGAGCGTCTGGCCGATGTAGAGCGCCTGATCGGGGAGCGTGCCTGATATGTGGTGGCCGAGCACAGTGATTGGTGCCGGTGCCGGTTTCGCCGTGGCCAGCATCCCAGGTGCGTTGCTGGGGGCGCTGCTGGGCCAGGCCATGGATCGGCGCCTGCGGCTGCAGGGTTGGGAGGACGCGCGCGAGCGCCTGGGCGGGCGCCCGGCACTGCGTGACGAAGAGTTGTTGTTCGTTCTGCTCGGGCGGCTGGCCAAGAGCGATGGCCGGGTGGGTGAAGGGCATATCCAGCAGGCGCGGCAGGAAATGACCCGGCTGGACCTGGCGGAGCCAGCGCGGATGCGTGCGATAGCCGCGTTCAACCGGGGCAAGTCGGGCAAGGAGCGCCTGGGGCACTACCTGCGCCGCATAAAGATGCAGCCCCACGGCGCCGAAGGCACCTTGCGTGCCTGTTGGCGCATGGTCTGGGCCGACGGCAAGGCCGGGCGCCAGGAGCGTGACCTGTTGCTCGGCTGGGGGCAGCAGTTGGGGCTCAGTCGCAACCAGGTGCAGGCCTTGTCGCTAGATTATGAGCCGCGACGTTCTTCGATCGAAGGCGGCGTCATGACCTATGCGGCGGCGCTGAGATTGCTGGGGGTAGAGCCGGACACCGAGGCCGACAAGGTCAAACAGGCCTATCGGCGCCTGCTCAGCCGGCACCATCCGGACAAGCTGGTGGGCAGTGGCGCCAGCGAAGCGAAGGTGCGCGAGGCGACCGAGCTTACCCGTGAGTTGCATCAGGCCTATGCCATGATCCGCAAGCGGCGGGGGCTGTAGGTACACCGGCGGGCAAGCCCGCTCCTGCCGAGGCGGGCAGGAGCGGCTGTTGTTACTCTTCCTTCGGCGTCAACCAGCCGCGCACCCGGCGCAACAGTTGCTCCTGTTCCGCCGCTTTGTTGCCAGGCATGGCCATCAGCGACACCTGGCGATATTGGCTGCCCTTTTGCCGCTTGCTGGCCTGCAGGCGCTTCTGGGCCGCCAGCCGATCTGCGGTGCGGGTGACGTAGTAGAGGTCGGCGGTTGGTACCTTCAGCGTCGGGGTCAGGCTCAGCAGGTCATGCTCAACCCGCGCGGGTGTCTGCGCGGCGACCATTACCAGTTTCTGTACCTGGGGCGGCTGCTTCTCGCTGAGATAACGTGCGGCCCAGTACGCGCCACTGCCGTTGCCCAGCAACACGATGCTGCGCGCTTTCTCCTGCTGGGCATAGGCCACGGCGGCGTCGAGGCGGGCAAAGATGCGCTCGGCATCTTCCTCGCTGGTGTGTTCGTCGGCTTCGACCGCGTCGGTGCTTTCGGCGGTATCCGCTTCCGGCGCGGTCGCCTGGGCAACGTTGGCGTTGGCATCGGCGGGCGTGTCCTTGGCTGGAGCCGACTCGCCGTCCTGTTTTTTCGGTTCGACTGCGGGCTTGGCCTCGACCCGCGCCTGTGGGCGCTCGGCCAGCAGGTCGGGCATGCTCAGGCTCAGGGTGCTCCAGCCGACATCGGGGAAACCTCGACGCAGCGGGCCGACGGTGGTGGGCCAGTCGGCACTTTCGCCCGCGCCCGGGACAATGATCACCGCGCCTTGCGGATCGCTGTCGTTGGCAGGCTTCCACAGCGCCAGGAAGTTTTCACCATTGGCCTGCAAGGTCTGCTGTTCGGCCTTGGGTACCTGGCGCTCGAGGGCCATGGCATCGTCCTGGCTGCGCTCGAGCAGCGGTGGGCGCGGAGCGGGAGCGGACGCGGCCGCCTCGGCGGGCGCTTCGGGTTTCTCGGCGTCGTCGGCCTGAGCCGCGAACGGCAGGGCCGAAGCCAGGCAGAACATTGCCAGCGTCGTGCGATAAAGTGTGAACATCGATCAATCCAAGGCCAGAATCATACCGGCAGCCTAATGGTATTTGCCCGCGACGGCCACGCCAGGTGGCCGTCATTGCCAAGACGAGCGTAGAGATGAAGCGAGTGCGTTGCCTGTGGGTTATCGGCTGGTTGTGTCTACCCTTGATCGCCCTGGCCAAGCCGCAGGCGCCGCCTGCCGTGATGCTGGATCCAGCCCAGCAGCAATGGTTGGACGAACACCGCGGCTTGCGCGTCGGCCTGGTACTGCAGGCGCCCTATGCCCAGTTCGACCGGCGCCTGCAGCAATTCTACGGGGCCAACGTCGAACTGGTCGGCGCCTTGTCCCAGGCGTTGGGCCTGGATTTGACCTGGCGCGGCTTTGCCGACCAGGCCGCCCTTGAGCATGCCTTGCAGGCGGGCGAGATCGATTTCGCTCCAGGCCTTATGCAAACGCCGACCAGCCTGCGGCTGTGGTTGTTCAGTGACCCTTACATGCGTGTGCCGCAATTGGTGGTAGGCATGCGCAGCGGCGCGGTAGCCGTGGAACTGGAAAAACTGAACGCCAATGACCGCGTGGCGGTACGCATGCCCGGTACCTTGGCGGATTACCTGCGCGGCAACTACGGCAATCTGAACCTGCAGGGTGTACCCGACGAGCGCGAGGCCCTGCAGTTGGTGTTGGGTGGGCAGGCCAGCTTCGCCGTGCTGGACGAGGCGCAGCTTAGCCGGCTGTCGCGCGAAGGCGAGTTTGCCGACCTCGCGGTGGTGGGTGATATCGGTCTGCCGCAGTTGCTGCGGGTCGGCTCACGGCGCGATTGGCCAGTGCTGGCTGATATTCTCGAGCGTGCCTTGCAGGCCCTGCCGGCCAAGACCCTGGAGCAGATGCACCAGCGTTGGTTGCAGCCCAGGTATCCCCGGTTTTCCGAGTCCGCCGGGTTCTGGCAGAACCTGGCCTTGCTGTTCGGCCTGCTGCTGCTGTGCGCCTTGGCCACCCTGGCCTGGCAGCGTCGTCAGCAGCGCAGCCTGGAGCGTGGGTTGCTGGCGGCCCGGGAGAGCCTGGTCGAGCGCCAGGTGCGTGAGGAGGCTTTGCGCCTCAGTCAGTTTTCCATCGACCAGAGCACGGTGGGCATCCTCTGGGTCAACTGGGACAGCCATGTGCGCTACGCCAACCATGCCGCCGAGCGCATGCTGGGCTTTGCCGAGGGGGCGCTGCTGGAGCTGCCGCTGGTCGTTATCGAGCCGAACCTGAAGATGGATCGCTGGCTGGAACTGTGGAAGCGTGCCCGTACCGGGGATGGCGGCGAGCAGCAATTCGAAAGCCAGTGTCGGCGCGCCGACGGCAGCCTGTTCCCGGTCGAGTTGTCGCTGTCGTTCCTGCGTTTTCGCGATGCCGAGTACCTGGTGGTGTTCCTCGCCGACGTCACCGAGCGCCGGCGCGACCTGGCCGCGCTGCGCGAAAGCGAGGCGCGGCTCAAGGGGATCGCTGGCAACGTGCCGGGGCTGGTGTTTCGCCTGGAGCGCGATCCGGCCGAAGGCGACCCGGAGTTTCCCTATATCAGCGAAGGCAGCGAGGCGCTGGTCGGTTACACCCCGGCGGCGATCCAGCACCCGCAGATGGGGCTGCGCAACCTGGTCCACCCGGAGGATCGCGCCGATTACCATCGGGTCCAGGACCTGGCCTTGGCCAGCGATCAGGACTGGTCCTGGCAGGGGCGTATCCTCACCCGCCAGGGCGAGCAGCGCTGGGCCGACATCAAGGCGACCACCCGCCGCCTGGCCGATGGGCGCATGGTGTGGGACGGCGTGGTCTGGGACATCACCCAGGGCAAGCAGGCCGAGCTGGCGTTGGCCGGGTCCCAGGAGCAATTGCGCGAGTTGTCGGCGCACCTGGAAAGCGTGCGCGAAGAGGAGAAGGCGCGGATTGCCCGCGAAGTGCACGACGAACTGGGGCAGATGCTCACGGTGCTCAAGCTTGAAGTGTCGATGTGCGAGCTGGCGTTCGCCAAGCTGGATCCCGCCCTCAACGAGCGCCTGGCCAGCATGAAGCGCCTGATCGCCCAGTTGTTCCAGCTGGTACGCGACGTGGCCACGGCCCTGCGCCCGCCGATCCTCGACGCCGGCATTGCCTCGGCCATCGAGTGGCAGGCGCGGCGTTTCGAGGCGCGCACGCAGATCCCCTGCCTGGTGCAGGTACCGGACAATCTGCCACCCTTGAGCGATGCCAAGGCCATCGGCCTGTTCCGTATCCTGCAAGAGGCGCTGACCAACGTCATGCGCCATGCCCAGGCGCACACGGTGCAGATCGAGCTGGTTCACGAGGCCGGGCAGTTGCGCATGACCGTGATCGACGACGGCGTGGGGTTTGCCATGGAGGCGGCGCGGCCGACTTCGTTCGGCCTGGTGGGTGTGCGTGAGCGGGTGTTGATGCACGGTGGCAGCATGAACCTGGACAGCGAGCCGGGCGAGGGCACCAGCCTGAGCGTGGCGATTCCTTTGAAGCAGGAGAAACAATCGTGATTCGAGTGCTGGTGGCGGAAGACCACACCATCGTCCGGGAAGGCATCAAGCAATTGATCGGCCTGGCCAAGGACATGCAGGTGGCGGGCGAGGCGGGCAATGGCGAGCAGTTGCTGGAGACCCTGCGCCACACGCCCTGCGAGGTGGTGCTGCTGGATATCTCCATGCCTGGGGTGAATGGCCTGGAGGCGATCCCGCGGATCCGTGCGCTGAACAATCCGCCGGCGATCCTGATGCTGTCGATGCATGACGAGGCGCAGATGGCGGCGCGGGCGCTCAAGGCCGGTGCGGCGGGCTATGCGACCAAGGATAGCGACCCGGCGCTGTTGCTCACGGCTATCCGCCGGGTGGCGGGGGGAGGGCGCTACATCGACCCGGCCCTGGCCGACCGCATGGTGTTCGAGGTGGGCCTGACCGAAACCCGGCCGCTGCACACGCTGCTGTCGGAGCGCGAATTCTCGGTGTTCGAGCGCCTGGCCCAGGGCGCCAACGTCAACGACATCGCCCTGCAGCTGGCGCTGTCGAGCAAGACCATCAGCACCCACAAGGCGCGGCTGATGCAGAAGCTCAAGGTCAACTCGTTGGCGGAGCTGGTGAAATACGCCATGGAGCACAAGTTGGTGTGAGTGTTCTGGTTACGACAATGGCTTTTACGCGATCTCACCGTAGGAGCGGCTTTAGCCGCGATGCAAGCGCCGCTGTCTCCGACACCCGCTTCGCGGGTGCTCGCGGCTAAAGCCGCTCCTGCAAAGCTCGAGTTACCTGAAAACGCCATCCTTGTAGGGCGATCCCTACAACAAGTCTTCCATCCGGATGATGGCATTCTCTCAGCGCCCCCGATTTCCGGGGCTTTGCGCGTCTTCTACGCTTTTGCCAACGCAGTCATTCCAACAAGAAGGTGCAGGGCATGAGCGAGGCGAATTCGAACGAGACGCTGGTCAGCTTCCGAGGTGTGCAGAAGAGCTACGACGGCGAATCGCTGATCGTCAAGGACCTCAATCTGGACATCCGCAAGGGCGAGTTCCTGACCCTGCTCGGCCCTTCCGGTTCGGGCAAGACCACCAGCCTGATGATGCTGGCAGGCTTCGAGACCCCCACCGCCGGTGAGATCCAGCTGGCCGGGCGCTCAATCAACAATGTGCCGCCGCACAAGCGCGATATCGGCATGGTCTTCCAGAACTACGCACTGTTCCCGCACATGACCGTGGCCGAGAACCTGGCCTTCCCGTTGACCGTGCGCAACCTCAGCAAGACCGACGTCAGCGAGCGGGTCAAGCGCGTGCTCGGCATGGTCCAGCTGGATGCCTTCGCCAAGCGCTATCCCGGCCAGCTTTCCGGTGGCCAGCAGCAGCGCGTGGCACTGGCCCGTGCCCTGGTGTTCGAGCCACAGCTGGTGCTGATGGACGAGCCGCTCGGCGCCCTCGACAAACAGTTGCGTGAACACATGCAGATGGAGATCAAGCATATCCACCAGCGCCTGGGCGTGACCGTGGTCTACGTGACCCACGACCAGGGCGAGGCGCTGACCATGTCCGACCGGGTGGCGGTGTTCCACCAGGGCGAGATCCAGCAGATTGCCGACCCGCGCACCCTCTACGAAGAGCCTTGCAACACCTTCGTCGCCAACTTCATCGGTGAGAACAACCGCATCAACGGCACCCTGCTGGCCCGTGACGGCAGCCGTTGCCAGGTGCAACTGGCCCGTGGCGAGCGGGTCGATGCGCTGGCGGTCAACGTTGGCCAGGGCCGGTGACCCGGTGACGCTGTCGATCCGCCCCGAGCGGGTACGCCTGAACGGCCACAGCGAGAACTGCGTCAACCGCTTCTCCGGTCGTGTCGCCGAGTTCATCTACCTCGGCGACCACGTGCGGGTGCGCCTGGAGGTCTGTGGCAAGGCCGATTTCTTCGTCAAGCAGCCGATCGCCGAGCTCGACCCGGCCCTGGCTGTGGGCGACGTGGTACCGCTGGGCTGGGAGGTGGAGCACGCCCGCGCGCTCGATCCGATTGCCGACGCCCATTGATGGTTTGCTTCACCAACCCTGAACTGTGGAGAGAATAATAATGCGCAAGCAGTTGAAACTGACCGCCCTGGCCCTTGGCCTGTTCGCCGCCGGCCAGGCCATGGCGGCCGACCTGACCGTGATTTCCTTCGGCGGCGCCAACAAGGCGGCCCAGACCAAGGCGTTCTACGAACCATGGGAAAAGGCGGGCAAGGGCAAGATCGTCGCCGGTGAGTACAACGGCGAGATGGCCAAGGTCAAAGCCATGGTCGACACCAAGAGCGTCAGTTGGAACCTGGTGGAGGTGGAGTCGCCGGAGTTGGCCCGAGGTTGCGATGAAGGCATGTTCGAAGAGCTTGATCCCGCACTGTTCGGTAATGAAGGCGACTTCGTGCCCGGCGCCATTCAGCCGTGCGGCGTCGGCTTCTTCGTCTGGTCCACGGTGCTGGCCTACAACGCCGACAAACTCAAGAGCGCGCCTGCCAGTTGGGCCGACTTCTGGGACACCAAGAAATTCCCGGGCAAGCGTGGCCTGCGCAAGGGCGCCAAGTACACCCTCGAATTCGCCCTGATGGCTGACGGCGTCGCACCCAAAGAGGTGTACAAGGTGCTGGCCACCAAAGAAGGCCAGGACCGCGCCTTCAAGAAGCTCGACGAACTCAAGCCGAGCATCCAGTGGTGGGAAGCCGGTGCCCAGCCGCCGCAGTACCTGGCCTCGGGTGACGTGGTCATGAGCTCGGCCTACAACGGTCGTATCGCCGCGGTGCAGAAGGAAAGCAACCTCAAGGTGGTGTGGAACGGCGGCATCTACGACTTCGATGCCTGGGCCATCCCGAAAGGTGCCAAGGATGTGGAAGAGGCGAAGAAATTCATCGCCTACACCGTCCAGCCCGAGCAGCAGAAGACCTACTCCGAGAACATCGCCTATGGCCCGGCCAACAGCAAGGCGGTGGAGCTGCTGTCGGCCGAGGTGAAGAAGGACATGCCGACCACCCCTGAGAACATCGCCAACCAGGTGCAGATCGACGTGGCCTTCTGGGCCGACAACAGCGAACAGCTGGAGCAACGCTTCAACGCCTGGGCGGCGAAGAAGTAAACCATCTGGAGCCTTCATCGCCGGCAAGCCGGCTCCCATAAAACCTGTGCAGTACTTGTGGGAGCCGGCTTGCCGGCGATGGGCTGCGCAGCAGCCCCAATTTCAGCCTGTATCGCGGAGTTCGCCATGGCCATTGCAGTGCCCCTCAACGAAGGCGCGGGTAAAAGCCTCAAGCAGCGCCTCAAGCATGCCGAGCGGGTCAACCGCTGGAAGGCCCAGGCGTTGATCGCGCCGCTGGCGTTGTTCCTCCTGCTGGTGTTCCTGGTGCCGATCGCGGCACTGCTGTACAAAAGCGTCGGCAACCCCGAGGTGGTCGCCGGCCTGCCGCGCACCGTCGAGGCAGTGACGCAGTGGGACGGCAAGAGCCTGCCGGGCGAGGAGGTCTACAAGGCCCTGAGCCAAGACCTTGCCGAGTCTCGCAAGAACCAGACCCTGGGTGACCTTTCCAAGCGCCTGAACATGGAGCTGGCCGGTTACCGCAGCCTGTTGGCCAAGACTGCGCGGGCGCTGCCGTTCAAGGCCGAGCCTGCCTCCTACAAAGAAGCCTTGCAGACGCTCGACGAGCGCTGGGGCGATCCTGCCTACTGGCAGGCGATCCGTCGCAACACCAGCAGTGTCACGCCGTTCTACCTGCTGGCCGCGCTGGACCACCGTATCGACGACCTGGGCGAGTTGGCCAAGGCCACCCCCGACCAGGCCATCTACCTGGACATCTTCGCTCGCACCCTGTGGATGGGTGTGGTGATCACCGTGATCTGTCTGTTGCTGGCCTATCCCCTGGCGTACCTGCTGGCCAACCTGCCGACCCGGCAGAGCAACCTGCTGATGATCCTGGTGCTGCTGCCGTTCTGGACCTCCATCCTGGTGCGGGTGGCGGCCTGGATCGTGCTGTTGCAGTCAGGCGGGCTGATCAACAGTGCGCTGATGGCCATGGGCATCATCGACCAGCCGCTGGAGCTGGTGTTCAACCGTACCGGCGTGTACATCTCCATGGTGCACATCCTGTTGCCGTTCATGATCCTGCCGCTTTACAGCGTGATGAAAGGTATCTCGCCCAGCTACATGCGCGCGGCGATCTCCCTCGGCTGCCATCCGTTCGCCAGTTTCTGGCGGGTGTACTTCCCGCAGACCTACGCCGGTGTCGGCGCCGGCTGCCTGCTGGTGTTCATCCTGGCCATCGGCTACTACATCACCCCGGCGCTGCTGGGCAGCCCGAACGACCAGATGGTCAGCTACTTCGTCGCCTTCTACACCAACACCAGCATCAACTGGGGCATGGCCACCGCCCTGGGCGGATTGCTGCTGCTGGCCACCGTGCTGCTGTACCTGATCTATAGCTGGCTGGTCGGCGCCAGCCGCCTGCGCCTGAGCTGAGGAGCCTTGTCATGCTGAGCCCTTACATGTCGCCCGTGGAGCGGGTGTGGTTCTACAGCCTGCGCATCCTGTGCGGCCTGATCCTGCTGTTCCTGGTGCTGCCGGTGCTGGTGATCATCCCGCTTTCGTTCAACAGCGGGAGCTTCCTGGTCTATCCGCTGCAAGGCTTTTCGTTGCACTGGTACCAGGACTTCTTCGCCTCCGCCGAATGGATGCGCGCCCTGAAGAACAGCATCATCGTTGCCCCCGCAGCCACGCTGCTGGCCATGGTGTTCGGCACCCTTGCGGCCATCGGCCTGACCCGTGGCGACTTCCCCGGCAAGTCGCTGGTGATGGCGCTGGTAATCTCGCCGATGGTGGTGCCCGTGGTGATCATCGGCGTGGCCAGCTACCTGTTCTTCGCGCCGTTGGGCATGGGTAACAGCTTCACCTCGCTGATCCTGGTACATGCGGTGCTGGGTGTGCCGTTCGTGATCATCACCGTGTCGGCCACGCTGCAGGGGTTCAACTACAACCTGGTGCGCGCGGCGGCGAGCCTTGGGGCCTCGCCTCTGCTGGCCTTCCGTCGGGTGACCTTGCCGTTGATCGCCCCTGGGGTGATCTCCGGCGCGCTGTTCGCCTTCGCCACGTCGTTCGATGAGGTGGTGGTGACCCTGTTCCTTGCCGGGCCCGAGCAGGCGACCCTGCCACGGCAGATGTTCAGTGGCATCCGCGAAAACCTGAGCCCGACCATCGCCGCGGCGGCGACCTTGTTGATCGCCTTCTCGGTGATCCTGCTGCTGACCCTGGAGTGGTTGCGTGGGCGCAGTGAGAAACTGAGGACCCAGCAGCTAGGTTGAATCTTCGACGCGGGTGACGTGGGAGCGGGCTTGCCCCGCGATGGCATGCCGAATTCACGATCGCAATCGCGGGGCAAGCCCGCTTCCACGCCATCCGTTCGACCGTCTGCTGCGCCGGCGTTGATACCAATCAGCCCCGATCCGCTTCCCTGAGTTACAATGCGCGCCACCGTGATTCTGCCCAACAGGTGCGCCATGCAGCCCTACGCTATTGCCCCCTCCATTCTGTCCGCCGACTTCGCCCGCCTGGGCGAGGACGTCGACAAGGTCCTGGCCGCCGGGGCCGACATCGTCCACTTCGATGTCATGGACAACCACTACGTGCCCAACCTGACCATCGGCCCGATGGTCTGCAGCGCCCTGCGCAAGTACGGGGTGACCGCGCCCATCGACGTGCACCTGATGGTCAGCCCGGTCGACCGCATCATCGGCGACTTCATCGAGGCCGGCGCCACCTACATCACCTTCCACCCGGAAGCCACGCAGCACATCGACCGTTCCCTGCAACTGATCAAGGACGGCGGCTGCAAGGCCGGCCTGGTGTTCAACCCGGCTACCAGCCTGGATGCGCTGAAGTACGTGATGGACAAGATCGACATGGTCCTGTTGATGAGCGTAAACCCAGGTTTCGGCGGCCAGAAGTTCATCCCCGGCACCCTCGACAAGCTGCGCGAAGCCCGTGCCCTGATCGACGCCAGCGGTCGTGACATCCGCCTGGAGATCGACGGTGGCGTGAACGTCAACAACATCCGCGAGATCACCGCCGCCGGCGCTGACACCTTCGTCGCCGGCTCGGCGATCTTCAATGCCCCGGACTACAAGGAAGTCATCGACAAGATGCGTGCCGAAATGGCGCTGGCACGCGCATGAGCGGCTTCGAGCAGCTGTTCCCGGGGACACTGCCCAGGCTGGTGATGTTCGATCTGGATGGCACCCTGATCGATTCGGTACCTGACCTGGCCGCAGCCGTCGACCGCACGCTGCTCGAACTCGGGCGACCGCCTGCAGGCCTTGAGGCCGTGCGCCACTGGGTTGGCAACGGCGCCCAGGTGCTGGTGCGCCGGGCCCTGGCCGGCGGTATTGATCACGCCGCGGTGGACGATGCGCTGGCCGAGCAAGCGCTGGCGCTGTTCATGGAGGCCTATGCCGATAACCATGAACTCACCGTGGTCTACCCCGGCGTGCGCGACACCTTGCGCTGGCTGCGCAAGCAGGGTGTGGAGATGGCACTGATCACCAACAAGCCCGAACGCTTCGTTGCCCCTTTGCTTGACCAGATGAAGATCGGGCGCTATTTCCGCTGGATCATCGGCGGCGACACCCTGCCACAGAAGAAGCCCGACCCTGCAGCGCTGCTGTTTGTCATGAAAATGGCCGGCGTCAGCGCCGAGCAGGCGCTGTTCGTCGGCGATTCACGCAGCGACGTGCTAGCCGCCAAGGCCGCGGGGGTGCAGTGCGTCGGCCTGAGCTACGGCTACAACCATGGCCGCCCCATCGACGAGGAGTCGCCCAGCCTGGTGCTCAGCGACCTGCGCCTGCTGCTGCCCGGTTGCTTAGTCACCGACACTGGGATAACGTTGGCGGACCTTCAAGCCCCGCAAAGCAGAGACAACGACGTGGTGGTTACTGGCAAATTCTGGATGAAAGTCATCAAGGCCCTGGCCCGCTGGCGCTGGCGCGCCTGACTCCCGCCCGCCGGCGCCTGCCGGTACATCCGTTTGCCCGACCCCATTGCTGCTTGCCCCGAGGCTACACATGACCCGCGAAGAATTCCTGCGCCTGGCCGCTGCCGGCTACAACCGCATCCCCCTGGCCTGCGAAACCCTGGCTGACTTCGACACGCCGCTGTCGATCTACCTGAAACTGGCTGACCAGCCCAACTCCTACCTGCTCGAGTCCGTGCAAGGTGGCGAGAAATGGGGCCGCTACTCGATGATCGGCCTGCCGTCGCGCACCGTCATGCGTGTGCATGGCTACCATGTGAGCATCCTGCAGGATGGCGTCGAGGTGGAAAGCCACGACGTCGAAGACCCGCTGGCTTTCGTCGAGGCGTTCAAGGACCGTTACAAGGTCGCTGACATCCCAGGCTTGCCGCGTTTCAATGGTGGCCTGGTCGGTTACTTCGGCTACGACTGCGTGCGTTATGTGGAAAAACGCCTGGGCGCCAGCCCCAACCCCGATCCGCTGGGCGTGCCAGATATCCTGCTGATGGTCTCCGACGCGGTAGTGGTGTTCGACAACCTGGCCGGCAAGATGCATGCGATCGTGCTGGTTGATCCGGCCGAAGAACAAGCGTTCGAGCAGGGCCAGGCCCGCCTGCAAGGTTTGCTGGACACCCTCCGCCAGCCGATCACCCCGCGCCGCGGCCTGGACTTGAGCGGGCCACAGGCAGCCGAACCCGAGTTCCGCTCCAGCTACACCCGTGACGACTACGAAAACGCGGTGGGCCGGATCAAGGAATACATCCTGGCCGGCGACTGCATGCAGGTGGTGCCATCCCAGCGCATGTCCATCGACTTCAAGGCCGCGCCCATCGACCTTTACCGGGCGCTGCGTTGCTTCAACCCGACGCCGTACATGTACTTCTTCAATTTCGGCGACTTCCATGTGGTGGGCAGCTCGCCGGAAGTGCTGGTGCGGGTCGAAGACAACCTGGTGACCGTGCGCCCGATCGCCGGTACCCGCCCGCGTGGCGCCACCGAAGAAGCCGACCGGGCCCTGGAAGACGACCTGCTGTCGGATGACAAGGAGATCGCCGAGCACCTGATGCTCATTGACCTGGGCCGCAACGACGTGGGTCGCGTGTCCGCCACCGGCAGCGTGCGCCTGACCGAGAAGATGGTCATCGAGCGGTACTCTAACGTCATGCATATCGTGTCCAACGTCACCGGCCAGCTGCGCGAGGGGCTGACGGCCATGGACGCGCTGCGGGCGATTCTGCCGGCCGGTACCCTCTCCGGCGCGCCGAAGATCCGCGCCATGGAAATCATCGACGAGCTGGAGCCGGTCAAGCGCGGCGTCTACGGTGGCGCGGTGGGGTACTTTGCCTGGAACGGCAACATGGATACCGCCATCGCCATCCGCACTGCGGTGATCAAGGATGGCGAACTGCATGTGCAGGCCGGTGGCGGCATCGTCGCCGACTCGGTTCCGGCGCTGGAGTGGGAAGAAACCATCAACAAGCGCCGGGCGATGTTCCGCGCGGTGGCGCTGGCCGAGCAAACCTCCAAGTAGGTTGATAGGGGCCGCGGCGCGGCCCCAGACAACTCAGAAGTCCAGGCTCAACGCCACGCTCACTCCCTGCTGGCGCAACTCATCACTCTTGCGCCAGTTGTAGTTCCCCCGCAGGTTCACCCCCGGCACCAGTTCATGGCTCACCCCCAGGCTGGCCCGCGTCAGGTTGCTGTCCGGTGTATAGCCGGTGAGGGTGAAGTCGTTCGCCGGCAGGCTGGTCAGGTGCATGCGCAAGTCCTGCTGGTCATCCTCGAATTCATGCTCGCGGGCCACCTCGGCAAACAGCTTTGTCGTCGGCAGCAGTTGCACGCTACCCAGCAGGCCGGCTCCGAGCCGGCGCGACGTACGTTCCTGGTCGTCGAAACCGAGCGCCGTGGAGCGGCCGCTCTTCTCGTCGTAGCCATCGACCTTGACCCGCGCGTAGTCGGCACTGATGAACGGCGCCAGTTGCCAGTGGCTGCTCTCGGGCGCCAGGTTGTAGCCCACCCGGCCGGTGACGGCCCAGGCCTCGCCATCGGTGTCGCCTTTCTCGCTGCGGTCGTTCACACCCAGGGCGAGGGTGCGCTTGAGGTCGCGGTAATCCAGGTGACCGGCGGTCAATGCCGCATCAGCCCACCAGCGATCCTGGCGGAACTGGGCGAAGGCGCTGGCCAAGTAGCTGTCGAGCTTGTAGTCCGAATCATCCTGGCCCGCCTCGAGCTTTTGCCGGTACACACCGGCCGCCAGCCCCACGCGCCAGGCGTCGTCGAGCCGGTAGCTGCCGCCGAGGGTCAGGTTGTAGCCGCGCCCGTCACCACTGGCGGCGCTGCGCTGGCTGCCGAAATCCAGGTCCTGGCCGCCGGTGGCGACGAAGGCCTGCCATTGACCGACGGCCTGCCAGGGTGTCTGCCACTGGTTGCGCAGTTCATCCTGGTGGGCGCGGATACTGGCGTGGGCGATTTCCGGGAGCAGGGTCAGCTCCCACGGCGCGGCCAGGATCGAATAGGCATAGTCGGCGATCAGCTGCTGGCCGGCGATGGTCGGGTGTACCGAGTCGTTGAACAGCAACCGGGTCGGGTCCGGGGTCGTGCCGTTCAGCCCGTAGACCGGGTTGCCCACGCAACCGTCGCCGCTGTAGCAGGTGCCGACCAGGTTCTGGTCGGCGGCCAGGCCGAACTGGGCGGGGCTGGCGAGGGCCTCTTGCAGCAGGGTGGGAATGTTGAGCGGAATGATCTCGGCGTCGATCTGCCCGAGCTGGCTGACCAGCGACTGGTTGAACACGCTGGACAGTTGCGACAGCGGTCCTTGCTGGGGCGTGCCGCTGAAGTTCGGTGTCTGGCCCAGGTCTGGCAGCAACCAGACCATGATGTAGCGGGCTCCGCCCTGTTGCAGCGCCTGGGCGCTGGCCGCCAGGCGGGCACCTGCTGCGGCTGCGGTCGCGGGGCTGTTGACCAGGCCCTGGAGGAAGTCGTTGCCGCCACCGGTCAGGTAGTACAGGGCATTGGGGTCGGCGCGCAGGCCATTGGCCAGGTAACCGTCACGCTCGCGCAGGACCACCCCCGCGCCAGGGCGCCCGGGCGGGATGACGGCTTTCGAAGTGTCGGTGATCGAGTCGAGGATCTGCTGGGTGGTGTAGCCGCCCACGGCCCAGTTGTTGCCGTCGGGCGTGCCTTGCAGCTGGTTGCTGAGTGATGTCGATGGTCCCAGGGCAGTTCCCGAAAAGCCCAGCCTGCCCCCCAGGATCATCGGCGATACGGGCGCGTAGTTGCCATCGGCATCGCGGTTGGTGAAACGCATGCCTGGCGTGCCGCCGGTCAGGTCGGGAAACTGCCCGGCATCACTGAGGCTGTCGCCAAAGACGATGAGCGATGAATAAGGGGAGGGGCCGGCCATCGCCTGGCTGCAAGCCAGGGCGAGGATGCCGAGGGCGGAGAACAGGAAGGGAGTCTTGCGCATGCATGAATATCCTTTTCGTTGTTTTTATCGAAGCAAGCCGCATGACCTTAGCAAATCGCCGGTCTTCGCCCACCATCGCATTGGTTTCCCAGTGTTTACGGGCGTATTGCGCCCGTCGCCCCGGTAGGCTACTGTGCCCTGACGTATGAACGAGACCTACCCCGTGTTGATCGTCAGCAAACTCTTGATGCGCGTTATCAAGGCCGTCGCCCGTTGGCGTTGGCGCGCCTGACTTTATCTCTTGCCGGCATGCCCGGCCCGCTCCTGTTTGCCTTCCCTTCGCTTTAACCGCCGCTCACCGCGGAATTTTCCCGCGCCCATGGCAGCAGGGAAGGCTCGAATCAAAAGTCAGTATTCAAGAGGTTCGTTCCAGATGTTACTGATGATCGACAACTACGACTCCTTCACCTACAACGTCGTGCAGTACCTCGGCGAGCTCGGTGCCGAGGTCAAGGTCATTCGCAATGACGAAATGACCATCGCCCAGATCGAAGCCCTGAACCCCGAACGCATCGTCGTCTCCCCGGGCCCCTGCACGCCGAGCGAGGCCGGTGTGTCCATCGAGGCCATCCTGCACTTTGCCGGCAAGCTGCCGATCCTCGGCGTGTGCCTGGGCCACCAGTCCATCGGCCAGGCCTATGGCGGTGACGTGGTGCGTGCCCGCCAGGTGATGCACGGCAAGACCAGCCCGGTGTTCCACCGCGACCTGGGTGTGTTCGCTGGCCTGAACAATCCGCTCACCGTGACCCGCTACCACTCGCTGGTGGTCAAGCGCGACACGTTGCCCGACTGCCTGGAAGTGACCGCCTGGACCGCGCATGAAGACGGCTCCGTCGACGAGATCATGGGCCTGCGTCATAAAACCCTGAACGTGGAGGGGGTACAGTTCCACCCGGAATCCATCCTCACCGAGCAGGGACACGAGCTGTTCGCCAACTTCCTCAAGCAGACCGGCGGACGCCGTTAAGGACCGATCATGGAAATCAAGACCGCTTTGAGCCGCATTGTCGGCCACCTGGACCTGTCCACCGAGGAAATGCGCGACGTCATGCGCCAGATCATGACCGGCCAGTGCAGCGAGGCGCAGATCGGCGCCTTCCTCATGGGCATGCGCATGAAGAGCGAGAGCATCGACGAGATCGTCGGCGCGGTGTCGGTGATGCGTGAGCTGGCCGACAAGGTCGAGCTCAAGACCCTCGACGGCGTGGTCGACATCGTCGGCACCGGCGGCGACGGCGCCAACATCTTCAACGTGTCCACCGCCTCGGCCTTCGTGCTGGCGGCTGCGGGCTGCACGGTGGCCAAGCACGGCAACCGCGCCGTCTCCGGCAAGAGCGGCAGCGCCGACCTGCTGGAAGCTGCCGGCATCTACCTGAACCTGACTCCGGTGCAGGTGGCCCGCTGCATCGACAGCCTCGGCATCGGCTTCATGTTCGCCCAGACCCACCATACCGCGATGAAGCACGCCGCCGGCCCGCGTCGCGAGCTGGGGCTGCGTACCTTGTTCAACATGCTCGGCCCGCTTACGAATCCGGCCGGTGTGAAGCACCAGGTGGTCGGCGTGTTCACCCAGGCCCTGTGCCGCCCATTGGCCGAAGTGCTGCAGCGCATGGGCAGCAAGCATGTGCTGGTGGTGCACTCCAAGGATGGCCTGGACGAGTTCAGCCTGGCTGCGCCAACCTTTGTCGCTGAACTGAAGAACGACCAGATCACCGAGTATTGGGTCGAGCCGGAAGACCTCGGCATGAAGAGCCAGAGCCTCCATGGCCTGGCGGTCGAGGGCCCGCAGGCCTCGCTGGAACTGATCCGCGATGCCCTGGGCCGGCGCAAGACCGAGAACGGCCAGAAGGCCGCCGAGATGATCGTGCTCAACGCTGGCGCGGCGCTGTATGCCGCTGATCACGCGATGACCCTGGCCCAGGGTGTAGAGCTGGCTCACGATGTCCTGCACACCGGCTTGGCCTGGGAAAAACTCCAGGAGCTGGGCGCCTTTACCGCGGTATTCAAGGTGGAGAACGAAGCATGAGTGTACCGACGGTGCTGGAAAGGATCATCGCCCGCAAGTTCCAGGAAGTGGCCGAGCGCAGCGCGCGGGTCAGCCTGGGTGAGCTCGAGCGCCTGGCCAAGGCAGCCGATGCCCCGCGTGGCTTTGCCAATGCCCTGATCGAGCAGGCCAGGCGCAAGCAGCCGGCGGTCATCGCCGAAATCAAGAAGGCTTCGCCGAGCAAGGGCGTGATCCGCGAAAACTTCGTGCCGGCGGAAATTGCCGTCAGCTATGAGAGGGGTGGCGCAACCTGCCTGTCGGTGCTGACCGACGTGGACTATTTCCAGGGCGCTGACATCTACCTGCAGCAGGCGCGTGCCGCCGTTTCGCTGCCGGTGATCCGCAAGGACTTCATGGTCGATCCTTATCAGATCGTCGAGGCCCGCGCCCTGGGTGCCGACTGCGTGCTGTTGATCGTGTCAGCGCTGGACGACGTGAAAATGGCCGAGCTGGCGGCCACGGCCAAGGACGTCGGCCTCGACGTGCTGGTCGAAGTGCATGACGGCGATGAACTGGAGCGTGCGCTGAAGACCCTCGATACACCGCTGGTCGGGGTCAACAATCGCAACCTGCATACCTTCGAGGTCAGCCTGGAGACCACCCTCGACCTGCTGCCGCGCATCCCGCGTGACCGTCTGGCGATTACCGAAAGCGGCATCCTCAACCGGGCCGATGTCGAGCTGATGGAAATCAACGAGGTGTACTCCTTCCTGGTCGGCGAGGCGTTCATGCGCGCAGAGCAGCCAGGGCTGGAGCTGCAGCGGCTGTTCTTCCCCGAGCAAGTGAAGAAGACTGTTCAGCAACTGGACTGATCGAACCGAAAGCCGGCGTTTTTGCCGGCTTTTTCATACCTGTACCGGCCTCATCGCGGGGCAAGCCCGCTCCCACGTTGTCCCGTATTGGCGTGGGAGCGGGCTTGCCCCGCGATGAGGCCGGTGAATCCAACACGCAAGGTGGCTCGATGAGCGATCAACCTCTAGCCCTCACCGTTGAACAAGGCCTGCATGCCGAGCAGGACCTGCTGGCCGCCGTCTGCCGCGGCGAGCGCGAATCCGGCGTGCTGTTCTGGCGCCCGACCGACCATGCCCTGGTCATGCCCCGACGCATGAGCCGCCTGGACAACTTCGAGGCCGCCTGTGCGGAACTTGCGATTGCCGGTTGGCCGGTGCTGCTGCGCGAAACCGGCGGCGAGCCTGTGCCGCAATCCCATGCAACGGTGAACGTGGCACTGGTCTATGTCGCGCCGCGCAGCGAAGGCGACCATGGTCGCATCGAGAACGCCTACGAGCGTCTGTGCCTGCCGCTGTGCGATGTCCTGCGCGAATGGGGCGGAGTCGCCTCGGTGGGCGAGATCGACGGCGCCTTCTGTGATGGCCGCTACAACGTCAATCTCAATGGCCGCAAGCTGGTCGGCACGGCCCAGCGCTGGCGCCAGGGGCTGGGCGGCAAGCGCCCGGTGGTGCTTGTGCATGGTGCGTTGCTGCTGGACAACGAACGCGAATCGATGGTGGCGGCGGTCAACCGCTTCAACGAGTGCTGTGACCTGGAGCAGCGCTGCCGGGCGGACAGCCATATCGCCCTGCACGAAGTGGCGCCCGCCGCGCCGTGGTTCGAGCGTCTGAACCAGGCTTATGCGCAGGTGCTCACCGCGCTACCGATGGACTAGCGGGTGCCGTAGACCACCATGGTCTTGCCCTTGACCTGCACCAGGCTGCGCTCCTCGAGGTCCTTGAGGACGCGGCCGACCATCTCCCGTGAACAACCGACGATACGACCGATCTCCTGGCGGGTGATCTTGATCTGCATGCCATCGGGGTGGGTCATGGCATCAGGCTGCTTGCACAGGTCGAGCAGGCAGCGGGCGACGCGGCCGGTGACGTCGAAGAACGCCAGGTCGCCGACCTTGCGCGTGGTGTTGCGCAGGCGCTGGGCCATCTGGCTACCCAGGGCGTAGAGGATGTCCGGCTCCAGACGCGCCAGCTCCCGGAACTTGTCGTAACCGATCTCGGCCACTTCGCACTCGGTCTTGGCACGGACCCAGGCGCTGCGCTGATGCTCCTGGCCGGCTGGCTCGAACAGCCCCAGCTCGCCGAAGAAGTCACCGCTGTTGAGGTAGGCGATGATCATCTCGTGGCCGTCGTCGTCCTCGATCAGGATGGTCACCGAACCCTTGATGATGAACGACAAGGTCTCGGCCCGGTCACCGGCGCAGATGATGTTGCTCTTGGCGGCGTAGCGGCGGCGTTGGCAGTGGGCCAGCAGCTTGTCGATGTTCTTGATCTTGGGTGGCAGGGCTGAGGAGACCATCACGAAATCCTGTTCGATGCGACGCATTGGCTTTTTATAGAGGCTGCCTGGCAGCACGCGCCAGTCATTTGGCGCCAGCTTATCAGACACTTCAACTTGAATCGGCACAAAAGCGACGCGGCTTGAGCTTTTCCGACAGCCTCGCAAGGTCTAAGCTGACACCCTTTTACGAGATCGGGAGTCCGGATAGATGAAGGCACGCATCCAGTGGGCCGGTGAAGCGATGTTCCTTGGCGAGTCGGGGAGTGGCCACGTCGTGGTCATGGACGGCCCGCCCGAAGCCGGAGGCCGCAACCTGGGCGTGCGCCCGATGGAAATGCTCCTGCTTGGCCTGGGTGGCTGCAGCAGCTTCGACGTGGTCAGCATCCTCAAGAAATCCCGCCAGGCCGTGGAAAGCTGCGAAGCCTTCCTTGAAGCCGAGCGTGCTGGTGAGGACCCCAAGGTGTTCACCAAGATCCACATGAACTTCGTGGTCAAAGGGCGAGGGCTGAAAGAGGCGCAGGTCAAGCGCGCAGTGGAACTGTCGGCCGAGAAGTACTGCTCGGCGTCGATCATGCTCGAGCGTGCTGGTGTGGAGATCACCCACGGTTACGAAATCGTCGAGCTCGGTTGATCGACCATGGCGCCTGACCGTCAGGCGCTTTGCTGGCGCAGGCGTTCGGCGCCCAGCAGCAACATCACCCCGGGGATCAGCGCGAGTAACAGCCACGGCGTATTCACGCCGAGCAACATGAGGATTTCAAGGTTGCTCCAGGTGGTGCCGAAGTGCTCGGCAAACAGCGCGCACTGCAGCCACGCCGTGATGATGCCGGCCAGTACGAACATGCCGACCAGCAACCGGCGGCTGACAACAAAGCCACCGAGCAGCAGGAACAGCAATTGCCCGGGTAATGTACCCAGCAACAGTTCGACGGTGCTGTTGCTGTCGGGGTCGGTGAGCGTTGGCAGCTCCAGGCTGAAAGGATCTTGCCCGACGCTGGCGAGCATCAGGCAGACGAACAGGTAGGCGACCAGGGCCAGCGCCAGGCTCTGCAGCAATCGGGTCATCGCCAGGCGCATGATCAACGACGCAGCGCTGGCAGCCACTGCAACAGGCCGGCGGGCAATCTTGCTCGAAGCTGCTCGCTCATTGCCTCGCGGCGTTTCTGGTAGAGCACGCCCAGGGCGATCACACCCAGGCCGATCAAGCTGAGTACCACCGGGAACAACAGCGAATCGGCGAACACCTCGTGGGAAAGATGCCCGAGGTAGACCGCCACGCCCATCGCGCCAAAGACCATGAATACCGGCCGGCGCAGCAACACCGCCAGGCCCATCAGTCCCAGGTTGATCAGGCAATAGAGGAATTTGCCCCATTCACTGGCGCTGTTCATCAGCGTCAACCCACCCCAGAATGCCGCCAGCCCGGCGAGATAACCCCAGAAGGCATAGTCGCGCTTGGTGCGCCCGTCGACCACGAGGAACACCAGCAGCAGGCCAAGGCCGAACCACAGCGATACCGTGCGCCGTTGCTCCCAGGTGAATACCTCGCCGTGGAACCATTCGCTGAGGTCCATGGACATGAACCACAGCGCCACGGCAATCGGCATGACGATGAACGGGAAGGGAATCAGGCGCAGCATCAGCAGGCCGGCGAGTACCGTTGCCACCTCCATCACCACCCAGCCACCCTGTACATGGGTGAAGTACCAGTCGTAGCCACCTCTGATGTCGTTCAGCGGCCACCAGCCGACCAACCGCTCGATGGCGAATACCGCCAGCGGCACGATGCTCACGGCCACAGCGGCCAGCACGCCGGCGGCAATGGGTTGGGCGCGACGCTGCAGGGAGAGGGCGAACAGGGTGATGCCGACGATATACAGCAAGGCGAAAGCCAGCAGCGCGCTGTCGCCGATGCGCATCCAGGCCTCGGTGAGCATCCAGCCCATGGCGCCCATGATCAGCAGCGCGCCCAGGTAGAAGGCGACGTGGGCCAGCTGGAAGCTGGCACGGCTGGGCGGTTGCTGGCGCAGGAACGCCAGCAGGGCCTGGTCTTGGCCGGGCTGCAGGATGCCGGCAGTCACGGCGCGAGCCAGGTCCCTGGCGTCGAAGCGGTCCATGCGGGGAAACCTCAGATACGGTAGGTGCTCTTGGTCATGACCTTGGCCAGCAGGCTCATGCCAAAGCGCACGGGCGCCGGGAAGCGGTAGCCGCCGGCTTCCAGCGCGGACTCGGCATGGTGTTCCTCGTCGACGCGCATCTGTTCGAGGATGGCGCGGGACTTGCCGTCGTTCTCGGGGATCTGCTCCAGGTGTTCGTCCAGGTGCTTGCACACCTGATGCTCGGTAGCGGCGACGAAGCCCAGGCTGACCTTGTCGCTGACCAGCCCGGCGAGGGCGCCGATGCCGAACGACAGGCCGTAGAACACCGGATTGAGCACGCTGGGGTGGCTGTTGAGCTGGCGAATACGCTGCTCGCACCAGGCCAGGTGGTCGATTTCTTCTTCCGCCGCATGCTCCATGGCCTTGCGCACCTGGGGCAGCTTGGCGGTCAGGGCCTGGCCCTGGTACAGCGCCTGGGCGCAGACTTCGCCGGTGTGGTTGATGCGCATCAGGCCGGCGATATGGCGGGACTGCTGCTCATCGAGCTCGGCGTCCGGCTGGACGATGGCCGGCGAGGGGCGGGCGGGTTGGCCGCTGAAGGGCAGCAAGGTGCGCATGGCGGTATCGGCCTGCAGCAACAAGCGGTCGAGCGGCGAGTAGTGACGTTCGGTAGCCATCGGGCACCTCCGCTGAAGTGATGCCCGACAGTCTACCTCAATACCCTTGGGCGGGCTTGCCTTGGATCAGCCCGGCGGCCAGTGCATCTGGCGCTGGCCAAGCACGTGCATGTGGATGTGGTAGACGGTCTGGCCGCCTTTCGGGTTGCAGTTCATGACGACGCGGAAGCCTTCCTCGCAGCCCTGCTCGACGGCCAGACGCTGGGCGGTGAACAGAATATGGCCGGCCAGGGCCTTGTCCTCTTCGGTCAGGTCGTTGAGGGTGCGGATGTGTTTTTTCGGAATGACCAGAAAATGCACAGGCGCCGCTGGGGCAATGTCCTTGAAGGCCAGGATCTGGTCATCTTCATAGATGATATCCGCCGGGATTTCCCGGTTGATGATTTTGAGGAATAGATCGTCCACAGCACGTGCTCCATGGTGATTGTCGGGGCTGAGTGTACTGAGCCCGACGCTGCTCGCCCAGTGGCTATTCCATGCCGACCGGGCAGTAGCGCCGATGGATAACGCCGGCCAGCTTGCGCGCCAGCCAGCGCGGTAGCAGGCGTGGGGCGAAGGCCAGCCAGCGGTTGCGCCTGCCGGGCAGGATCAGGGCGCGGTTCTTGTCCAGGGCGCGCACTGTATACAGGGCGATTTCTTCGGGACTCAGGCAGCGGGTGTTGCCTTCCAGCCGGGGAATGCGACGTCTGGCGGAGCGCACCGGTCCGGGGCACAGCACCGATACCTTGATTCCGGTGCGTTTCAGCTCTTCGCGCAACGCCTCGGAAAAACTCAGCACATAGGCCTTGCTGGCCGCATAGGCGGCCATCCACGGCCCGGGGGCGACGCCGGCAAGTCCCGCGACATTGAGGATCTGCCCGCCACCTTGGATCGCCATCAGGTTGCCGATGGCATGGCACAGGCGACTGAGCGCGAGGATGTTGACCTCGAGCAGGTCCTGCTCATCGGCCCATTCATGCGCCAGGAATGGCCCGTAGGTGCGCTGCCCCGCGCAGTTGACCAGAAGGTCGATACGCCGCTCGCCTTCCTCCAGCTCAAGCACGAAGCCCGACAGGCGCAAGGGTTGGCTGAGGTCGCAGGCACGGAACAGCACTTCCACGCCAAAGCGTTGGGTGAGTTCGATGGCCACCGGCTCCAGCGTTTCGCGCTGGCGTGCCACCAGGATCAGGTTGCGCCCGCGCCGTGCCAGAGCCTCCGCCAGGGCCAGGCCCAGGCCGCTGGAAGCACCAGTGATCATGGCGTAACGGGTCATGCAAGGCTCCTGGGGCGAAAGGGGCGCCTAGTGTACAGCGTGGCCGTTTTGCTACAAGGCGTTGCTGCGCAGCTGCTGGCTGCGTTCGAGGGCCGCTTGGTATTCGTCCTGCAAGCGCCCGATCAGGTCACCGGCAGTGGGCAGGTCATGGATTTCGCCGACACCCTGGCCGGCCGACCATACGGTCTTCCAGGCCTTGGCTTCCTCGTCCAGCGGCTTGAGCTTACCGGCCTCGTGGTTGCTCTTGAGCGCGGCCAGGTCGTACCCGGCCTGCTCGAGGCTCTGGCGCAGGAAGCTGGCGGGGATGCCGGACACTGCCGGGGTATGCACGATATCGGCCGCACCTGCGCCCAGGATCATCTGTTTGTAGGCGTCCTGGGCCTGGCTCTCGCGGGTGGCGATGAAGCGTGTGCCCATGTAGCCGAGGTCCACCCCCAGCAATTGCGCGGCCAGCAGTTCGTGGCCATGGTTGAGGCAGCCCGCCAGCAGCAGGGTCTTGTCGAAGAACTGGCGGATCTCCGCAACCAGGGCGAACGGACTCCAGGTGCCGGCATGGCCCCCGGCCCCGGCCGCCACCGCGATAAGGCCGTCGACACCTGCCTCTGCGGCCTTTTCGGCGTGGCGACGGGTCGTCACGTCATGGAACACCAGGCCGCCATAGCCGTGCACCGCATCGACCACCTCCTTCACCGCGCCGAGGCTGGTGATGACGATGGGGACCCGATGTTCGACGCACAGTGCAAGGTCGGCCTGCAGACGCGGGTTGCTCGGGTGCACGATGAGATTTACCGCATAGGGAGCAGGTGCCTGCAGTTCGTCCAGCCCTGCTTCGATCTCCTCCAGCCAGGCCTTGAACCCTGCACTGTCACGCTGGTTCAGCGCCGGGAAGCTGCCCACCACGCCATTGGCGCAGCAGGCCAGCACAAGCCGGGGGTTGGAAATCAGGAACATCGGCGCCGCAACCAGAGGCAAGCGCAGGTGTTTTGCGAGCGAGGCGGGCAGGGACATGGCGAAACTCCTGTAGGCGGGTGGATATCGTCAGAACGGTTTGACCACCACGAGAATTACGACGCCCAGCAGCATCAGCACCGGTGCTTCGTTGAACCAGCGGTAGTACACGTGGCTGCGGGTGTTGGTGCCGGCGGCGAAGCGTTTGCGCTGGGCGCCGCACATGTGATGGTAGACGGTGAGCAGCGCGACCAGGGTGAGCTTGGCGTGCAGCCAGCCCTGGCTCAGCCAGCCGGGGTTCAGGTACAGCATCCAGCCGCCGAACACATAGGTGGCGATCATCGCCGGGTTCATGATGCCCCGGTACAGCTTGCGCTCCATGGTGACGAATCGATCGAGGCTGATGCTGTCCTGGCTCTGGGCGTGATAGACGAACAGCCGTGGCAGGTAGAACAGGCCGGCGAACCAGCAGACCACGCTGACGATATGCAGCGCCTTGATCCATAGATAGAGCATGGGGAGTTCCTTCAGGTTTTCACGGTCGTCAGATAGTAGAGTCCAAGGGGCCGAAGGGTCATCCCAAGAGTTGTTACAGGCGCCTTGGCCCCCTATTATCGTGCGCTTTCCAGTGGTCTCGTTGATAAGGGGCAAGCGTCATGATCAAGGTCGGTATCGTCGGCGGCACGGGTTACACCGGTGTCGAACTGCTGCGTCTGCTGGCGCAGCATCCACAGGCCGAAGTGGCGGTCATCACTTCGCGCTCCGAGGCGGGCGTGGCGGTTGCCGACATGTATCCGAACCTGCGCGGCCACTACGACGGCCTGGCGTTCAGCGTTCCGGACAGCAAGACCCTGGCGGCCTGCGATGTGGTGTTCTTCGCCACGCCCCATGGTGTCGCCCACGCCTTGGCCGGCGAGCTGCTGGCCGCCGGGACCAAGGTCATCGACCTGTCCGCCGACTTCCGCCTGCAGGACGCTGTCGAGTGGGGCAAGTGGTACGGCCAGCCTCACGGCGCCCCAGAGTTGCTCAAGGACGCGGTCTACGGTTTACCTGAGGTGAATCGCGAGAAGATCCGCCAGGCGCAGCTGATCGCAGTGCCGGGTTGCTATCCGACCGCCACCCAGCTCGGCTTCCTGCCCCTTCTGGAGGCTGGCCTGGCCGATCCGTCGCGCCTGATCGCCGACTGCAAGTCGGGCGTCAGCGGCGCCGGGCGTGGTGCCGCTGTGGGCTCGCTGTTCTGCGAGGCTGGTGAAAGCATGAAGGCCTATGCGGTCAAGGGCCACCGTCATCTGCCGGAGATCAGCCAGGGCCTGCGCCAGGCAGCCGGCAAGGACATCGGCCTGACCTTTGTGCCGCACCTGACGCCGATGATCCGCGGCATCCATGCCACGCTCTATGCGACGGTCGCCGACACGTCTGTCGACCTGCAGGCGCTGTTCGAGAAGCGCTATGCCAATGAACCGTTCGTCGACGTGATGCCCGCCGGCAGCCACCCGGAAACCCGCAGCGTGCGCGGTGCCAACGTCTGCCGCATCGCCGTGCACCGGCCGCAGGGCGGTGACCTGGTGGTGGTGCTGTCGGTGATCGACAACCTGGTCAAGGGCGCGTCGGGCCAGGCGGTGCAGAACCTCAACATCCTGTTCGGCCTGGATGAGCGCATGGGCCTGTCCCACGCGGGCCTGCTGCCGTAAGCCAGCGTACGTCGCCAAGGCCCGCCGCGTGCGGGCCTTTTTCGTGGGGCCGACTAAAGCCGCACAATTCTTGACCGATTTTCTCGGACAAGCGGATAATACGCCCCATCGAGTTTTATGGCGGCACTGCGCCGGGAGAATCAACATGAGCGTCGAATCCTTCACCCCCACGGCTTTGGAGTTCACCCCCGGGGCTGCGCACAAGGTGAAGACCTTGGTCAGCGAAGAGGGCAACGACCGGCTGAAGCTGCGTGTGTTCGTGACCGGCGGCGGTTGCTCGGGCTTCCAGTACGGCTTCACCTTCGATGAGGACGTGGCCGATGACGACACCATCGTCGAGCGCGAAGGCGTTGCACTGGTCGTCGACCCGATGAGCTACCAGTACCTGGCCGGCGCCGAGGTGGATTACCAGGAGGGGCTGGAAGGCTCGCGCTTCGTGATCAAGAACCCGAACGCCACCACCACCTGCGGTTGCGGTTCGTCGTTCTCGATCTGATCAGGTTGGGCAAAAAAACGCCGCGCATTTGCGCGGCGTTTTACATTCAGGCGGGGTAGATCGCGCCGAGGATACGCAGGCCTCTGGCGGCGGTCACACTGGGCCGATTGGCGGGAATGCCTTCCAGGCAGCAATGGGCCAGCCACGCGAAGGCCATGGCCTCCACCCAGTCGGGGTCCACACCATGCGCGGCGGTGCTGGCAACCTTCGCCCCAGGCAGCAGGGCGGCCAGGCGAGCCATGAGGACGCCGTTGCGGGCGCCACCACCGCAGACCAGCAGGGCTTCAGTCCCCGACTGAGCCTGGCGTAGCGAGTCGATGATGGTGTGGGCTGTCAGCTCCAGCAGCGTGGCTTGGACGTCTTCGTCGCGATAAGCGGGTAGCCGGGCCAGGTGGGCATCCAGCCACGGCAGGTTGAACACCTCGCGTCCGGTGCTCTTCGGGCCGCTGCCGGCGAAGAATGGATCGCTCAGTAGCGCGTTCAACAGGCCGTGCCGCACGCAGCCGCTGGCCGCCCAGGCGCCATTGGCATCAAAGGCCTGGCCTTGCTTGCGCTCGATCCAGGCATCCAGCAACACATTGCCCGGCCCGCAGTCGAAGCCATGTACCGGTTGCTCCCGCTCGATCAGGCTGAGGTTGCTGAAACCGCCTACGTTGAGGATCGCCAGGCACTGGCCGAGATGCCCGAACAAGGCCTCGTGAAATGCCGGTACCAGGGGAGCGCCCTGGCCGCCTGCCGCCACGTCGCGGCGGCGGAAGTCGCCCACCACGCAGATGCCGGTGAGTTCGGCCAGCAGGGCGGGGTTGCCGATCTGCACGGTGAAGCCGCGGGCCGGCTCATGGCGAACAGTCTGGCCGTGGCTGCCGATGGCGCGAATGGCCTCGGGGCCCAGGCCTTGGGCGTCCAGCAGGTGGTTGATGCCCTGGGCGGCCAGTGTGGCCCAGCGGTTCTCCGCAAGGGCGGCACGGGCGATCTCGTCGGGGCCGCTGGCGCAGAGGCCGAGCAGGTCCTGGCGCAGGTCGATGGGCATGGGGATGTAGTGGGTGGCGAGCAGCCGCAGCTGCTCGTCTTGCTCGATCAGGGCGATGTCCAGCCCATCGAGGCTGGTGCCGGACATCACCCCCAGGTAGAGCGCCATGGGCTCAGCGCTTGTTGGCTGCGAGCAGAGTGGCCTTTTCCTGATCCATGCGGGCAATCAGGGGCTGGCTCTGCTGGTTGAAGCGCTGGCGCTCGGCCTTGGCGATCGGGTCGGCCATTGGCACTTTCTGGCTCAGTGGGTCGACGTGCACGCCATTGACTTGGAACTCGTAGTGCAGATGCGGGCCGGTCGACAGGCCGGTGGTGCCGATGTAGCCGATGATCTGCCCCTGCTTGACGCTGGAGCCGGTCTTGATGCCCTTGGCGAAGCCCTGCATGTGGCCATAGAGCGTCTTGTACGAGTTGCCGTGGGCGATGATCACGGTGTTGCCGTAGCCGCCACGGCGCCCGGCGAGCTCGATGCGACCGTCGCCTGCAGCCTTGATCGGCGTACCGCGTGGCGCGGCGTAGTCCACGCCCTTGTGCGCGCGGATCTTGTTGAGGATCGGGTGCTTGCGGCCGGCGGAGAACCGCGAGCTGATGCGGGCGAAATCCACCGGGGTGCGGATGAACGCCTTGCGCAGGCTGTTGCCGTCGGCGGTGTAGTAGTTGGTGTTGCCCTGCTTGTTGGTGTAGCGCACGGCGGTGTAGGTCTTGCCGCGGTTGGTGAAGCGGGCGGAGAGGATGTTGCCGGTGCCGACCACTTTGCCGTCCATCATCTTCTGCTCATAGACCACGTCGAATTCGTCGCCCGGGCGGATGTCCTGAGCGAAATCAATGTCGTAGCCGAGGATGCGCGCCATGTCCATGGTCATGCTGTGGGACAGGCCGGCGCGCTGGGCGGAGGCGGACAGCGAGCTCTTGATCACGCCGTGGGCGTAGGCGGTGCGCACCACCGGCTTGCTGACTTCACGCTCGAAGGCGAAGCCCTTGTCGGTGCGGTTCAGGCGGATGGTCTCGAGGTTGCTGACCTTGCTGTGCAGGCTTGCCAGCTGGCCGTCCTTGTCCAGCTCGAATTGCAGCACCTGGCCATGCTTGAGCTGGCTGAACTGCTTGGCCTGCTTGTTGCTGGCCAGTACATCGTGGACGACGTTGGCGGGCAGGCCGACCTTGTTGAACAAGGTCGAGAGCGTATCGCCGCGGCTGACGACCACTTCGCGGTGGCCAGGGGCCTTGTCCTCTTGTTTGGCTGCAGGGGCAGGCGCGGGTTCTGCCTTGGCGGTTTCGGGCGCCGCGCCTTCGATCTGGGCGAAGGGCGAGTCACTGTTTTGTTCGGCCTGGACCAGCGGGGCGCCGCTGGCCTCGTCCTTGAGCTGTTCGGCCGGGCTTTCCAGCTCCAGGCTGAGGGTGGTTTTCTTGGCTTCCACTTCGCTGGAGGGGAACACCAGCAAAGCCAGACTGAGAAGGGCGGCGATGCCGCTGGCGGCCAACAGATGGCTTTTCGGATAAAGCGGGGGCGCTTTAGGCGTTTCGTTGGTCATAGGTAAGGTGACTTTGAAAAAGGTGAAATGGAAAAGATGAATGACATGATGAAGATGAAATAACTGTATAAAATATAACCAAATCCATTCTCACGCAAGGGCGCGTAGACGTTGCGGTGCGCCGTTCGGGTCACAATCCGTTGCGAAACTTGTATTTGATGGCCGATCTTGTATGGTTGGCTCCCCTTGAATCCTAGCGTTGCGGGTCTGTCTATGAAGTCGGTTGAAGAGCAGCTGGCGCTTATCAAGCGCGGTGCGGAAGAGGTATTGGTCGAGTCGGAACTGGTGGAGAAGCTCAAGCGCGGCCAGCCGCTGCGCATCA
>NZ_JBWBQZ010000001.1:4630000-5787179 GCF_056279265.1 Pseudomonas sp. TE21435
AATGCTGACATGAGTAACGACAATGCGAGTGAAAAACTCGCACGCCGAAAGACCAAGGTTTCCTGCGCAACGTTAATCGACGCAGGGTTAGTCGGTCCCTAAGGCGAGGCTGAAAAGCGTAGTCGATGGAAAACAGGTTAATATTCCTGTACTTCCAGTTATTGCGATGGAGGGACGGAGAAGGCTAGGCCAGCTTGGCGTTGGTTGTCCAAGTTTAAGGTGGTAGGCTGAGATCTTAGGCAAATCCGGGATCTCAAGGCCGAGAGCTGATGACGAGTGCTCATTAGAGCGCGAAGTGGTTGATGCCATGCTTCCAAGAAAAGCTCCTAAGCTTCAGATAACTGGGAACCGTACCCCAAACCGACACAGGTGGTTAGGTAGAGAATACCAAGGCGCTTGAGAGAACTCGGGTGAAGGAACTAGGCAAAATGGCACCGTAACTTCGGGAGAAGGTGCGCCGGTGAGGGTGAAGCACTTGCTGCGTAAGCCCACGCCGGTCGAAGATACCAGGCCGCTGCGACTGTTTATTAAAAACACAGCACTCTGCAAACACGAAAGTGGACGTATAGGGTGTGACGCCTGCCCGGTGCCGGAAGGTTAATTGATGGGGTTAGCGCAAGCGAAGCTCTTGATCGAAGCCCCGGTAAACGGCGGCCGTAACTATAACGGTCCTAAGGTAGCGAAATTCCTTGTCGGGTAAGTTCCGACCTGCACGAATGGCGTAACGATGGCGGCGCTGTCTCCACCCGAGACTCAGTGAAATTGAAATCGCTGTGAAGATGCAGTGTATCCGCGGCTAGACGGAAAGACCCCGTGAACCTTTACTATAGCTTTGCACTGGACTTTGAGCTTGCTTGTGTAGGATAGGTGGGAGGCTTTGAAGTGGGGACGCCAGTTCTCATGGAGCCATCCTTGAAATACCACCCTGGCAACCTTGAGGTTCTAACTCAGGTCCGTTATCCGGATCGAGGACAGTGTATGGTGGGTAGTTTGACTGGGGCGGTCTCCTCCCAAAGAGTAACGGAGGAGTACGAAGGTGCGCTCAGACCGGTCGGAAATCGGTCGTAGAGTATAAAGGCAAAAGCGCGCTTGACTGCGAGACACACACGTCGAGCAGGTACGAAAGTAGGTCTTAGTGATCCGGTGGTTCTGTATGGAAGGGCCATCGCTCAACGGATAAAAGGTACTCCGGGGATAACAGGCTGATACCGCCCAAGAGTTCATATCGACGGCGGTGTTTGGCACCTCGATGTCGGCTCATCACATCCTGGGGCTGAAGCCGGTCCCAAGGGTATGGCTGTTCGCCATTTAAAGTGGTACGCGAGCTGGGTTTAGAACGTCGTGAGACAGTTCGGTCCCTATCTGCCGTGGACGTTTGAGATTTGAGAGGGGCTGCTCCTAGTACGAGAGGACCGGAGTGGACGAACCTCTGGTGTTCCGGTTGTCACGCCAGTGGCATTGCCGGGTAGCTATGTTCGGAAGAGATAACCGCTGAAAGCATCTAAGCGGGAAACTTGCCTCAAGATGAGATCTCACTGGAGCCTTGAGCTCCCTGAAGGGCCGTCGAAGACTACGACGTTGATAGGTTGGGTGTGTAAGCGCTGTGAGGCGTTGAGCTAACCAATACTAATTGCCCGTGAGGCTTGACCATATAACACCCAAGCAATTTGCGCTGAGGCCAAATTGTGGTGGTGAAGACGAAACGAACCGAAAGTTCGCGACGAACCACAAATATCGCATATCCGAATTGGCTGGCATGTCTGCAAGGACGTACTGGCAACCGAATTTCTTGACGACCATAGAGCATTGGAACCACCTGATCCCATCCCGAACTCAGTAGTGAAACGATGCATCGCCGATGGTAGTGTGGGGTTTCCCCATGTGAGAGTAGGTCATCGTCAAGATTCATTTCGCAAAACCCCTATCTGCGCGAGCAGGTAGGGGTTTTGTCTTTTGTGCTTTTGGCAAGTCGATGCGCTCCCTTGTAGGAGCGCGTCGCCTGCAATGCCAACGGTAGCCCTTTTCCTATGCAAGCCCTCGGGGCGTGGCTATCATGCCAGCCTTATTTCGAGTCGAGATTGGCATGCTGAAGTTGTTGAACCTCCTCAAGGATGGCCGGTTCCATTCCGGAGAAGCCCTGGGGGCCGCCCTTGGGGTGAGTCGCAGCGCCGTTTGGAAGCAGCTGCAGCACCTGGAGAGCGAACTGAACCTGACCATTCACAAGGTCCGTGGCCGCGGCTATCAGCTGGCGGCGCCGTTGAACCTGCTCGAAGCGCAGGCGATCGCCAAGTTCTCCCAGGGCGAGCCATGGCCGGTGTTCATTCACGAAACCATCGACTCCACCAATGCCGAAGGGCTAAGGCTGGTCGCGCAAGGGCAGGCTGCGCCGTTTCTGGTGCTGGCCGAGCGCCAGAGTGCAGGTCGCGGTCGGCGCGGGCGCCCGTGGGTCAGTCCTTTTGCCGAAAACCTCTATTACAGCCTGGTCTTGCGCATCGATGGTGGCATGCGTCAGCTCGAGGGTTTGAGCCTGGTGGTCGGCCTGGCGGTAATGCGTACACTGCAGGCGTTCGGGCTAAAGGATGTGGGGCTCAAGTGGCCCAACGATGTCCTTGCCGGCGGGCGCAAGATCACCGGGATCCTCCTGGAGCTGGTCGGGGATCCTGCGGACGTCTGCCATGTAGTGCTGGGTATTGGTATCAATGTAAACATGCAGGGCAACGAACAGATCGATCAGCAATGGGCCTCTATGCGCGGCGAAGCTGGGCAATTGGTGGATCGCAACCATCTGGTGGCGGTGCTCAGCCAGCAGTTGCAACACGAGCTTGGTCGCCATCGCCGCTATGGTTTCGCTGCGTTCCAGGAAGAATGGGAACAGGCGCATCTTTGGCAGGGGCGTAAAGTTTCACTTGTCGCGGGCACCTCGCGTATCGAAGGCGTCGCGCTGGGGGTGGATGGCCAGGGCGGCTTGCGTCTGGAGGTCGATGGTGTGGAGAAGAGCTTCAGCGGCGGCGAGCTGAGCCTGAGGTTGCGTGATGATTCTTGAGCTCGATTGTGGAAACAGCTTTATCAAGTGGCGCGTCATCCATTCAGCCGACGCCACCATCAACGGTGGTGGCATCGTGGACTCCGACCAGGCATTGGTCGCAGCTGTCGCGGGGCTCTCGAGCCTGCGTCTGACTGCTTGCCGCATGGTCAGTGTACGCAGTGAAGAGGAAACTTCATCGCTGTGTGCGCTGATCCAGGCCTCGTTCGGTGTCGAGGCAAACGTGGCCCAGCCTGTGAGGGAAATGGCTGGCGTGCGCAATGGCTATGACGATTATCAGCGCCTGGGCATGGACCGCTGGCTGGGGGCGCTGGGCGCCTATCACCTGGCCAAGCGTGCTTGCCTGGTCATCGATTTCGGCACTGCGGCCAAGGCCGATTTCGTCGCGGCCAATGGTGAGCACCTTGGTGGCTACATCTGCCCGGGCATGCCGCTGATGCGTAGCCAGTTGCGTACCCATACCCGGCGTATTCGCTATGACGATGCGTCGGCCGAGCGCGCCCTGAACAGCCTGGCGCCGGGGCGCTCGACCGTCGAGGCGGTCGAGCGTGGTTGTGTGCTGATGCTCCAGGGCTTCGCCCGTACCCAGGTCGAGCAGGCCAGGGCGATGTGGGGTGAGGACTTCACTGTCTTTCTGACTGGTGGAGATGCGCCCTTGGTGCAGGAGGCGGCGCCGAAGGCTCGGATCGTGCCGGACCTGGTATTCGTCGGTTTGGCCATGGCCTGTCCATTGAACTGAGGTGACTGACTATGCGCTGGTTGTTTCTGCTGTTGGTTGTGCTCAACGTCTTTTATTACGTGTGGCATCAGCAGGAAGCTCCCCTGAGGGTCAAGGAAGTCGCCCCGTTGGCTTTGTACAAAGGTTCCCAGCAGGAAATCCGCCTGTTGCGTGAAACCGGAGTTGCGGCGCCCGCCCGACGCCGTGACGAATGTCTGGTTGTTGGGGGGATGACTGCGCCCGAGCAACTCGAGGCCTTGCGTCAGCGGCTGGTCAGTCTGGATATCGCTGCCCTGCCAGTGGTTGGTCAGCTCCCGGGTGCCGAGGGGCTATGGCTCAAGGTTGCCCCGGAAAGCGAGCGTTTGCTGGACCCAGCTGTGCTCTCGACTCTTTCCAAGGATTTCAAAGACTTAAAACACAAAATTATTTTGTGCGAGGGTATTGCAACTGCTGAATAGCTTGATAGAATGGCGCCCGCTTCACAGGGAACATCACTTAGGTGGTAGATCTGGAGGCAGTGTCAAAGCAGCTAAGTTTCAGATTTGATTGAAAAAATTTGAAAAAACGCTTGACACTGGGGCGGCAGACAAATAGAATGCCGGCCACATCTGGAGGGATTCCCGAGCGGCCAAAGGGGACGGACTGTAAATCCGTTGCGAGAGCTTCGAAGGTTCGAATCCTTCTCCCTCCACCAGTTTTAGCGAGAGCTGCAAGCTCCGCGGGTATAGTTTAGTGGTAGAACCTCAGCCTTCCAAGCTGATGATGCGGGTTCGATTCCCGCTACCCGCTCCAAGTTTGCTGTTGTTGCACAAAGTGTTTCGCTCTTGTAGCTCAGTTGGTAGAGCACACCCTTGGTAAGGGTGAGGTCAGCGGTTCAAGTCCGCTCAAGAGCTCCATATAAACAAGGCAGATATGAAAATATCTGCCTTTGTTTTATCAGCGGTATGACTATTTCTTCTGCGGAGGACTGTATCGATGGCTAAGGAAAAGTTTGATCGTTCGCTACCTCACGTTAACGTCGGCACTATCGGCCACGTTGACCACGGTAAGACCACTCTGACTGCAGCGCTGACCCGCGTCTGCTCCGAAGTTTTCGGTTCGGCCGTCGTTGAGTTCGACAAGATCGACTCGGCTCCGGAAGAAAAAGCTCGCGGTATCACCATCAACACCGCGCACGTCGAGTACAACTCGAACATTCGTCACTACGCTCACGTTGACTGCCCAGGTCACGCTGACTACGTGAAGAACATGATCACCGGTGCTGCCCAGATGGACGGCGCGATCCTGGTTTGCTCGGCCGCCGATGGTCCGATGCCACAAACCCGTGAGCACATCCTGCTGTCCCGTCAGGTTGGCGTTCCGTACATCGTGGTCTTCCTGAACAAGGCTGACCTGGTAGACGACGCTGAGCTGCTGGAACTGGTCGAGATGGAAGTTCGCGACCTGCTGTCCACCTACGACTTCCCAGGCGACGACACCCCGATCATCATCGGTTCGGCTCGTATGGCGCTGGAAGGCAAAGACGACAACGAAATGGGCACTACCGCTGTCAAGAAGCTGGTAGAAACTCTGGATGCCTACATCCCTGAGCCAGTTCGTGCCATCGATCAGCCGTTCCTGATGCCAATCGAAGACGTATTCTCGATCTCGGGTCGTGGTACCGTTGTTACCGGTCGTATCGAGCGTGGTATCGTCCGCGTTCAGGACGCCCTGGAAATCGTTGGTCTGCGTGACACCACCACCACCACCTGCACCGGTGTTGAGATGTTCCGCAAGCTGCTGGACGAAGGTCGTGCTGGCGAGAACTGCGGCGTTCTGCTGCGTGGTACCAAGCGTGACGACGTTGAGCGTGGCCAGGTTCTGGTCAAGCCAGGTTCGGTCAAGCCGCACACCAAGTTCACCGCAGAAGTCTACGTCCTGTCGAAGGAAGAAGGCGGTCGTCACACTCCGTTCTTCAAAGGCTACCGTCCTCAGTTCTACTTCCGTACCACTGACGTGACCGGTAACTGCGAACTGCCGGAAGGCGTTGAAATGGTAATGCCAGGTGACAACATCCAGATGACTGTCACCCTGATCAAGACCATCGCAATGGAAGACGGTCTGCGTTTCGCCATCCGTGAAGGCGGTCGTACCGTCGGCGCCGGTGTCGTAGCAAAAATTATCGAATAAGTAGTTGATTTACTTGATCAGGCCGGTATAATGGCCGGCCTGATACAGCGTTACAGGTCAGTAGCTCAATTGGCAGAGCGACGGTCTCCAAAACCGTAGGTTGGGGGTTCGATTCCCTCCTGACCTGCCATTCACCTCGGTGTGATTGGCTTTCTTCTTACAGGATCCTCCCCGATGACTCCCAAAACTGAAGCCCAAGAATCGCGTTTCGACTTGTTCAAGTGGCTGGCTGTAGTGGCTTTGGTGGTTGTCGCCGTTGTGGGTAATCAGTATTACTCCGCGTCGCCGATCCTGTACCGCGTTCTTGCACTTCTCGCCCTGGCTGCGGTTGCAGGCTTCGTTGCCTTGCAGACTGTGAAGGGTAAGTCGTTCTTCACGCTGGCGAAGGAAGCGCGGACCGAGATCCGTAAAGTCGTGTGGCCGACCCGCCAAGAAACCACTCAGACCACGCTGATTGTCGTGGCTGTTGTTCTGGTTATGGCACTGCTGCTGTGGGGGCTCGACTCCCTGCTCGGCTGGGCGGTCTCCTTGATTGTTGGCTAAGGGTGTCCCGTGGCTAAGCGTTGGTACGTAGTGCATGCTTACTCGGGTTACGAGAAGCATGTGATGCGCTCCCTGATCGAGCGCGTCAAGCTGGCTGGCATGGAAGACGAATTCGGCGAGATCCTGGTCCCGACCGAAGAAGTCGTTGAAATGCGCAACGGCCAGAAGCGCAAGAGCGAGCGCAAATTCTTCCCTGGCTATGTATTGGTCCAGATGGAAATGAACGAAGGGACTTGGCACCTTGTCAAGGACACCCCTCGGGTCATGGGTTTCATTGGTGGTACCGCAGACAAGCCTGCGCCGATCACTGATAAAGAGGCCGAGGCAATCCTCCGTCGCGTTGCCGATGGTAGTGACAAGCCGAAGCCGAAGACGTTGTTCGAGCCGGGTGAAGTGGTTCGAGTCGTTGATGGTCCGTTTGCTGACTTCAATGGCACCGTCGAAGAGGTTAACTACGAAAAGAGCCGCCTGCAGGTTGCAGTGCTCATTTTCGGTCGCTCTACTCCGGTGGAGCTCGAGTTCGGCCAGGTCGAGAAGGTCTAGCAGGACGAAGCATCCCATACCCCGCAGCCCTATGTGCTGCGGGGTTTTGTCGTCACTGGGATAAAACGCAAGTCATCCGGGGAGCCATCTGGCGTTTGTACCCGATTTTGGAGTAGCTCATGGCTAAGAAGATTCAGGCTTACATCAAGCTGCAAGTAAAGGCCGGCCAGGCCAACCCAAGCCCACCCGTTGGTCCAGCACTGGGTCAACACGGTGTTAACATCATGGAATTCTGCAAGGCCTTCAACGCCCGTACTCAGGGTCAAGAGCCAGGTCTGCCGACTCCAGTGATCATCACTGTCTACAGTGACCGTAGCTTCACCTTCGAAACCAAGAGCACCCCTGCCTCGGTTCTGCTGAAGAAAGCTGCTGGCCTGACCAGTGGTTCGGCTCGCCCGAACACCGTTAAAGTCGGTACCGTTACCCGCGCTCAGCTGGAAGACATCGCGAAAGCCAAACAGGCTGACCTGACTGCCGCTGACCTGGACGCTGCTGTACGCACCATCGCTGGCTCTGCCCGCAGCATGGGCCTGAACGTGGAGGGTGTGTAATGGCTAAGCTGACCAAGCGCCAAAAGGCAATCGCCGAAAAAATCGAAGCAGGCAAGGCCTACAACTTCGAAGAAGCGGCAACTCTGCTGGCCTCGCTGCCTGCTGCCAAGTTCGTCGAGTCCTACGACATCGCCGTCAACCTCGGTGTTGACCCGCGTAAATCCGACCAGGTCGTACGTAGCGCTACCGTGCTGCCGCACGGCACTGGCAAGACCGTACGTGTTGCCGTCTTCACCCAGGGCCCGGCTGCTGAAGCCGCTCTGGCTGCCGGCGCTGACCGCGTAGGTATGGACGATCTGGCTGCCGAAATGAAAGGCGGCGACCTGAACTATGACGTCGTCATCGCATCGCCTGATGCCATGCGTGTTGTAGGTCAGCTGGGTCAGGTTCTGGGTCCTCGCGGCCTGATGCCTAACCCGAAAGTCGGTACCGTTACCCCAGACGTAGCCACTGCCGTGAAAAACGCCAAGGCTGGTCAGGTTCGCTACCGTACCGACAAGAACGGTATCATCCACACCTCCGTTGGCAAGATCGGCTTTGAAGCTGGCAAGCTGAAGGAAAACGTTGAAGCCCTGATCGCTGATCTGAAGCGTATCAAGCCGGCTTCCTCGAAAGGTATCTACGTCAAGCGCGTTACCCTGAGCACCACCATGGGCCCAGGTCTGATCATCGATCAGAGCTCGCTGGACGTGTAAGACCATGCCGGCGGGTGTAAGCTCGCCGGCAGCAAAAATTGGGGTCCCTGCCTGGCGGGGGCTATCCAAGACCGTAGGCGGCGCAAGCCTTAAACAACCAGCCTACGCAGATGGTGCTCCCGGTTCCTTACCGAATCAGACACCAAAACGACATCCGGCTTCGGCCAGATGAAACGGTAACAAGCAGGAGTTTTACCCGTGGCAATTAAACTCGAAGACAAGAAGGCCATCGTCGCTGAAGTCAACGAGGCTGCCAAAGTCGCTCTGTCCGCTGTCGTGGCTGATGCCCGTGGTGTGACTGTAGGCGCAATGACCGGACTCCGTAAAGAGGCTCGTGAAGCTGGCGTATACGTACGTGTCGTACGTAACACCCTGCTCAAGCGCGCTGTTGCCGACACTGAATTCAGTGTCCTCAACGACGCCTTCACTGGCCCGACCCTGATCGCTTTCTCCAACGAACACCCGGGCGCCGCTGCTCGTCTGTTCAAAGAGTTCGCCAAGGGTCAGGACAAGTTCGAGATCAAGGCAGCTGCGTTTGACGGCAAGTTCATTGCAGCGAACCAGATCGACGTGTTGGCTACCCTGCCGACCCGCGACGAAGCCATCGCGAAGCTGATGAGCGTGATTCAAGGCGCTACCAGCAAGCTGGCCCGTACCCTGGCAGCCATTCGCGACCAGAAAGAAGCCACCGCTGCCTAAGGCACCGGAAACTCTTTCAAATCATACGTTTAATTTGATAGCTGCGTAGGCTGTCACCCCAATACAGGATTTAAGTCATGTCTCTGACTAACGAGCAAATCATCGAAGCAATCGGCCAGAAAACCGTTCTGGAAGTTGTTGAGCTGATCAAAGCAATGGAAGAAACCTTCGGCGTTACCGCTGCTGTTGCCGCTGCCGGCCCAGCTGCTGCCGCTGCCGTTGTTGAAGAGCAAACCGAGTTCAACGTTGTTCTGGTTGAAGCCGGCGACAAGAAAGTAAACGTGATCAAGGCCGTTCGCGAGCTGACTGGTCTGGGCCTGAAAGAAGCCAAAGAGAAAGTCGATGGCGCTCCTCAGGTTGTAGCTGAAGGCGTTTCGAAAGAAGCCGCTGAAGACGCTAAGAAGAAGCTGGAAGAAGCAGGCGCTAAAGTCGAGCTGAAGTAATTTCGACTTTGCGATGCCAGCCCGAGCGTCAAGCGAAGGGCTGATGGCTGGTGGCTTATGCCACCGGCCTTTTTCCGTTATTGGTGGCCGATCAGGTCGGCCCCGATAACGAGCTGCAAGACACCCAAGAGGGTGGCGCAAACCAAAGGGTTTGCACGATTTTCTGGCTGCTCCCGCCGGGAGATGCCAAACAAGCAGGTGACCAAGCTGGGGAATGCTGATGGCTTACTCATACACTGAGAAAAAACGTATCCGCAAGGACTTTAGCAAGTTGCCGGACGTCATGGATGTGCCGTACCTCCTGGCCATCCAGCTGGATTCGTATCGCGAATTCCTGCAGGCGGGAGCATCCAAGGATCAGTTCCGCGACGTCGGTCTGCATGCGGCCTTCAAATCGGTATTCCCGATCATCAGCTACTCCGGCAATGCTGCCCTGGAGTACGTCGGCTATCGCCTGGGCGAGCCGGCTTTCGATGTGAAGGAATGTGTCCTGCGCGGTGTGACCTTCGCGGTCCCGCTGCGGGTGAAGGTGCGCCTGATCATCTTCGACAAGGAATCGTCGAATAAAGCGATCAAGGACATCAAAGAGCAAGAAGTCTACATGGGTGAAATTCCCCTGATGACTGAAAACGGTACCTTCGTTATCAACGGTACCGAGCGTGTGATCGTCTCCCAGCTGCACCGTTCGCCTGGTGTGTTCTTCGACCACGACCGTGGCAAGACGCACAGCTCCGGTAAGCTGCTGTACTCCGCGCGCATCATCCCTTACCGCGGTTCGTGGCTGGACTTCGAGTTCGACCCGAAAGACTGCGTGTTCGTACGTATCGACCGTCGCCGCAAACTGCCGGCCTCGGTACTGCTGCGTGCCCTGGGTTACAGCACCGAAGAGGTTCTGAACACCTTCTACACCACCAACGTGTTCCACCTTTCCGGCGAGAAGCTCAGCCTGGAACTGGTGCCTCAGCGTCTGCGTGGTGAAGTTGCGGTCATGGATATCCATGACGACAGCGGCAAGGTCATCGTCGAGCAAGGCCGCCGTATTACCGCGCGCCACATCAACCAGCTGGAAAAGGCTGGCGTGAAAGAGCTCGACGTTCCGCTGGAGTACGTACTGGGTCGCACCACCGCCAAGGCGATCGTGCATCCGGCTACCGGCGAGATCATTGCCGAGTGCAACACCGAGCTGACCACCGACCTGCTGGTGAAGATCGCCAAGGCCCAGGTCGTTCGCGTCGAGACGCTGTACACCAACGACATCGACTGCGGTCCGTTCATTTCCGATACGCTGAAGATCGACACCACCAGCAACCAACTGGAAGCGCTGGTCGAGATCTACCGCATGATGCGTCCAGGCGAGCCGCCAACCAAGGACGCCGCCGAGACCCTGTTCAACAACCTGTTCTTCAGCGCCGAGCGTTACGATCTGTCCGCTGTTGGCCGCATGAAGTTCAACCGTCGTATCGGTCGCACCGAGATCGAAGGTTCGGGCGTGCTGAGCAAGGAAGACATCGTCGAGGTCCTCAAGACCCTGGTCGATATCCGTAACGGCAAAGGCATCGTCGACGACATCGACCACCTGGGTAACCGTCGCGTCCGTTGCGTCGGCGAGATGGCCGAGAACCAGTTCCGCGTTGGCCTGGTGCGTGTTGAACGCGCGGTCAAAGAGCGTCTGTCCATGGCTGAAAGCGAAGGCCTGATGCCGCAGGACCTGATCAACGCCAAGCCGGTTGCGGCGGCGGTGAAAGAGTTCTTCGGCTCCAGCCAGCTTTCGCAGTTCATGGACCAGAACAACCCGCTTTCCGAGATCACCCACAAGCGCCGCGTCTCCGCACTCGGCCCGGGCGGTCTGACCCGTGAGCGTGCTGGCTTCGAAGTCCGTGACGTACACCCGACCCACTACGGCCGCGTGTGCCCGATCGAGACTCCTGAAGGTCCGAACATCGGTCTGATCAACTCCCTGGCGGCCTATGCCCGCACCAACCAGTACGGCTTCCTGGAAAGCCCGTACCGTGTGGTGAAGGAAGGCGTGGTCAGCGACGACATCGTGTTCCTGTCCGCCATCGAAGAGGCCGATCACGTGATCGCCCAGGCTTCGGCCGCGATGAACGACAAGAAGCAGCTGATCGATGAGCTGGTAGCTGTTCGTCACCTGAACGAATTCACCGTCAAGGCGCCGGAAGACGTCACCCTGATGGACGTTTCGCCGAAGCAGGTAGTTTCGGTTGCCGCGTCGCTGATTCCGTTCCTCGAGCACGACGACGCCAACCGTGCGTTGATGGGTTCCAACATGCAGCGTCAGGCTGTACCGACCCTGCGCGCCGACAAGCCGCTGGTAGGTACCGGCATGGAGCGCAACGTTGCCCGTGACTCCGGTGTCTGCGTGGTTGCTCGCCGCGGTGGTGTGATCGACTCGGTCGACGCCAGCCGTATCGTCGTGCGCGTTGCCGACGACGAAGTCGAGACTGGTGAAGCAGGTGTGGATATCTACAACCTGACCAAATACACCCGCTCCAACCAGAACACCTGCATCAACCAGCGTCCGCTGGTCAGCAAGGGTGACAAGGTTGCGCGTGGCGACATCATGGCCGACGGCCCGTCCACCGACATGGGTGAACTGGCACTGGGTCAGAACATGCGCATCGCGTTCATGGCGTGGAACGGCTTCAACTTCGAAGACTCCATCTGCCTGTCCGAGCGTGTGGTTCAGGAAGACCGCTTCACCACGATCCACATCCAGGAACTGACCTGTGTGGCCCGTGACACCAAGCTTGGCCCAGAGGAAATCACCGCGGACATCCCGAACGTCGGTGAAGCTGCGCTGAACAAGCTGGACGAAGCCGGTATCGTCTACGTGGGTGCCGAAGTCGGCGCTGGCGACATTCTGGTCGGCAAGGTCACTCCGAAAGGCGAGACCCAGCTGACTCCGGAAGAAAAACTGCTGCGTGCGATCTTCGGTGAGAAGGCCAGCGACGTCAAAGACACCTCCCTGCGTGTGCCGACCGGCACCAAGGGTACCGTCATCGACGTACAGGTCTTCACCCGTGATGGCGTCGAGCGCGACAGCCGCGCCCTGGCCATCGAGAAGATGCAGCTGGACGAGATCCGCAAGGACCTCAACGAAGAGTTCCGCATCGTCGAAGGCGCGACCTTCGAGCGTCTGCGTTCGGCTCTGAACGGCCAGGTGGTTGACGGTGGCGCGGGCCTGAAGAAAGGCACCGTGATCAGCGACGACGTGCTGAACGGTCTGGAGCACGGCCAGTGGTTCAAACTGCGCATGGCCGAAGATGCACTGAACGAGCAGCTGGAAAAGGCTCAGCAGTACATCGTCGATCGCCGTCGCCTGCTGGATGACAAGTTCGAAGACAAGAAGCGCAAGCTGCAGCAGGGCGATGACCTGGCTCCGGGCGTACTGAAGATCGTCAAGGTCTACCTGGCAATCCGCCGTCGCATCCAGCCGGGTGACAAGATGGCCGGTCGTCACGGTAACAAGGGTGTCGTCTCGGTAATCATGCCGGTCGAAGACATGCCGCACGACGCCAACGGTACTCCGGTCGACGTCGTACTGAACCCGCTGGGCGTACCTTCGCGTATGAACGTCGGTCAGATCCTTGAAACCCACCTGGGCCTCGCGGCCAAGGGCCTGGGCGAGAAGATCGACCGCATGATCGAAGAGCAGCGCAAAGCCGCTGAACTGCGCACCTTCCTCACCGAGATCTACAACGAGATCGGTGGTCGTCAGGAGAACCTGGAAGAGTTCACCGACGAAGAGATCATCGCCCTGGCGAACAACCTGAAGAAGGGCGTGCCGATGGCCACTCCAGTCTTCGACGGTGCCAAGGAGCGTGAGATCAAGGCCATGCTGAAACTGGCAGATCTGCCAGAGAGCGGCCAGATGGTGCTGTTCGATGGCCGTACCGGCAACAAGTTCGAGCGTCCGGTGACCGTTGGTTACATGTACATGCTCAAGCTGAACCACTTGGTGGACGACAAGATGCACGCGCGTTCCACTGGTTCCTACAGCCTGGTTACCCAGCAGCCGCTGGGTGGTAAGGCGCAGTTCGGTGGTCAGCGTTTCGGGGAGATGGAAGTGTGGGCGCTGGAAGCATACGGCGCGGCATACACCCTGCAAGAAATGCTCACAGTGAAGTCGGACGACGTGAACGGCCGTACCAAGATGTACAAGAACATCGTGGATGGCGATCACCGTATGGAGCCGGGCATGCCCGAGTCCTTCAACGTGTTGATCAAAGAGATCCGTTCCCTCGGTATCGATATCGATCTGGAAACCGAATAACACGTGACGCGAGGGGAGTGGGCAGGTAATGCCCACTCCCTGCTCCGCCAGGAGGAAAGGCCTTGAAAGACCTACTGAATTTGCTGAAAAACCAGGGTCAAGTCGAAGAGTTCGACGCCATCCGCATCGGTCTGGCGTCGCCTGAAATGATCCGTTCGTGGTCGTTCGGTGAAGTCAAGAAGCCGGAAACCATCAACTACCGTACGTTCAAGCCTGAGCGTGACGGCCTGTTCTGCGCCAAGATCTTTGGCCCAGTCAAGGACTACGAGTGCCTGTGCGGCAAGTACAAGCGCCTCAAGCACCGCGGCGTGATCTGCGAGAAGTGCGGCGTTGAAGTTGCCCTGGCCAAGGTTCGTCGTGAGCGCATGGCGCACATCGAACTGGCCTCGCCGGTTGCCCACATCTGGTTCCTGAAGTCGCTGCCGTCCCGCATCGGCCTGCTGATGGACATGACCCTGCGTGACATCGAGCGCGTGCTCTACTTCGAGAGCTACGTGGTGATCGATCCGGGCATGACCACCCTCGAGAAGGGCCAGCTGCTGAACGACGAGCAGTACTTCGAAGCGCTGGAAGAGTTCGGTGACGACTTCGACGCCCGCATGGGTGCCGAGGCTGTCCGCGAGCTGCTGCACGCTATCGACCTGGAGCACGAGATCGGCCGCCTGCGCGAAGAAATTCCGCAGACCAACTCGGAAACCAAGATCAAGAAGCTGTCCAAGCGCCTGAAGCTGATGGAAGCTTTCCAGGGCTCGGGCAACCTGCCTGAGTGGATGGTCCTGACCGTCCTGCCAGTACTGCCGCCGGACCTGCGTCCGCTGGTACCGCTGGATGGCGGCCGCTTCGCGACCTCCGACCTGAACGACCTGTATCGTCGGGTGATCAACCGTAACAACCGTCTGAAGCGCCTGCTCGATCTGTCGGCGCCGGACATCATCGTGCGCAACGAAAAGCGCATGCTGCAGGAGGCGGTCGACGCCCTGCTCGACAACGGCCGTCGCGGTCGCGCCATCACTGGCTCGAACAAGCGTCCGCTGAAGTCCCTGGCCGACATGATCAAAGGTAAGCAGGGTCGCTTCCGTCAGAACTTGCTCGGTAAGCGCGTGGACTACTCCGGTCGTTCGGTAATTACCGTAGGCCCGACCCTGCGTCTGCACCAGTGCGGTCTGCCGAAGAAGATGGCCCTCGAGCTGTTCAAGCCGTTCATTTTCGGCAAGCTGGAAATGCGTGGTCTGGCGACCACCATCAAGGCTGCCAAGAAGATGGTCGAGCGCGAGCTGCCGGAGGTGTGGGACGTGCTCGCCGAGGTGATCCGCGAACACCCCGTACTGCTCAACCGTGCGCCTACCCTGCACCGTCTGGGTATCCAGGCTTTCGAGCCCGTGCTGATCGAAGGTAAGGCTATCCAGCTCCACCCGCTGGTCTGCGCCGCGTACAACGCCGACTTCGACGGTGACCAGATGGCCGTTCACGTGCCGCTGACCCTGGAAGCCCAGCTCGAAGCGCGTGCGCTGATGATGTCGACCAACAACATCCTGTCGCCAGCCAACGGTGAGCCAATCATCGTTCCGTCGCAGGACGTGGTACTGGGTCTGTACTACATGACCCGTGAAGCCATCAACGCCAAGGGCGAAGGTCGCGTATTCGCCGACCTGCAGGAAGTCGACCGCGTATTCCGCGCCGGCGAAGCCGCCCTGCACGCGAAAATCAAGGTTCGTATCAACGAAACCGTGAAAGACCGTGATGGCAGCATCACCAAGAACACCCGTATCGTCGACACCACCGTCGGCCGTGCGCTGCTGTTCCAGGTAGTACCGGCCGGCCTGCCGTTCGACGTCGTCAACCAGTCGATGAAGAAGAAGGCGATCTCCAAGCTGATCAACCAGTGCTACCGCGTGGTGGGTCTGAAAGAGACCGTGATCTTCGCTGACCAGCTGATGTACACCGGTTTTGCCTACTCGACCATTTCCGGCGTTTCGATCGGCGTTAACGACTTCGTTATCCCGGACGAGAAAGCCCGCATCATCGGTACCGCTACCGACGAAGTGAAGGAAATCGAGAGCCAGTACGCCTCCGGCCTGGTCACCCAGGGCGAGAAGTACAACAAGGTCATCGACTTGTGGTCCAAGGCGAACGACGAAGTGTCCAAGGCGATGATGGCCAACCTCTCGAAAGAGAAGGTAGTCGATCGCGAGGGCAAGGAAGTCGAGCAAGAGTCCTTCAACTCGATGTACATGATGGCCGACTCCGGTGCGCGTGGTTCCGCCGCTCAGATCCGTCAGCTGGCCGGTATGCGTGGCCTGATGGCCAAGCCGGACGGCTCGATCATCGAGACGCCGATCACCGCGAACTTCCGTGAAGGTCTGAGCGTACTGCAGTACTTCATCTCGACTCACGGTGCTCGTAAAGGTCTGGCGGATACCGCGTTGAAGACCGCGAACTCCGGTTACCTGACTCGTCGTCTGGTGGACGTTGCCCAGGATCTGGTCGTGACCGAGATCGACTGCGGCACCGACCAGGGTCTGCTGATGACCCCGCACATCGAAGGCGGCGACGTTGTCGAGCCGCTGGGTGAGCGCGTACTGGGTCGTGTCATCGCCCGTGACGTATTCAAGCCAGGCACCGAGGACGTCATCGTTCCGGCCGGTACCCTGGTAGACGAGCAGTGGGTCGAGTTCATCGAGCTGAACAGCATCGACGAAGTCGTCGTGCGTTCGCCGATCAACTGCGAAACCCGCTACGGCATCTGCGCCAAGTGCTACGGTCGTGACCTGGCGCGCGGCCACCAGGTGAACATCGGTGAAGCTGTCGGCGTTATCGCTGCGCAGTCGATCGGTGAGCCGGGTACCCAGCTGACCATGCGTACGTTCCACATCGGTGGTGCTGCAAGCCGTACTTCGGCTGCCGACAGCGTCCAGGTGAAGAACGGCGGTATGGTGCGCCTGCACAACCTGAAACAGGTTGAGCGTGCCGACGGTAACCTGGTTGCCGTATCGCGTTCCGGCGAGCTGGCGATTGCCGACGAGTTCGGTCGTGAGCGTGAGCGTTACAAGCTGCCTTACGGTGCCGTGATTTCGGTCAAGGAAGGTGACAAGGTCGAAGCTGGCGCCATCGTCGCCAAGTGGGACCCGCACACCCACCCGATCGTTACCGAGCTGAAAGGTACCGTGACCTTCGTGGGCATGGAAGAAAACATCACCATCAAGCGTCAGACCGATGAACTGACCGGCTTGACCAACATTGAAGTCCTGGACGTCAAGGATCGCCCTGCCGCAGGCAAGGAAATCCGTCCGGCGATCAAGATGGTCGACGCCAACGGCAAGGACCTGTACCTGCCAGGTACCGACGTACCTGCCCAGTACTTCCTGCCGGCCAACGCCCTCGTCGGCGTGGCTGACGGTGCCCAGATCGGCGTCGGTGACGTTATCGCGCGTATCCCGCAAGAAACGTCGAAGACCCGTGACATCACCGGTGGTCTGCCACGCGTTGCCGACTTGTTCGAAGCGCGCCGTCCGAAAGAAGCCTCGATCCTGGCTGAAGTCAGCGGCACCATCGCGTTCGGTAAAGAGACCAAGGGCAAGCGTCGCCTGGTCATCACTCCGACCGACGGTAGCGATCCGTATGAAGAGCTGATTCCGAAGTGGCGCCACCTGAACGTCTTCGAAGGCGAACAGGTCAACCGCGGCGAAGTTATCTCCGACGGCCCGAGCGATCCGCACGACATCCTGCGTCTGCTGGGTGTGAGCGCGCTGGCGAAGTACATCGTCAACGAGATCCAGGACGTTTACCGTCTGCAAGGCGTGAAGATCAACGACAAGCACATCGAGACCATCCTGCGTCAGATGCTGCGCAAGGTCGAGATCTCCGAGTCGGGCGATTCCAGCTTCATCAAGGGCGACCAGATGGAACTGACTCAGGTCCTGGTAGAGAACGAGCGTCTCGCCGGCGAAGACAAGTTCATCTCCAAGTTCACCCGTGTGTTGCTGGGTATCACCAAGGCCTCGCTGTCCACCGAATCGTTCATCTCGGCGGCTTCCTTCCAGGAAACCACCCGTGTACTGACCGAGGCGGCGGTAACCGGCAAGCGTGACTACCTGCGCGGCCTGAAAGAGAACGTGGTCGTGGGTCGTCTGATCCCGGCCGGTACTGGTCTGGCCTATCACAGCGAGCGTAAGCGTCGCCGTGATGCCGACAAACCGCTGCGTGTGAGCGCCAGTGAGGTGGAAGCCGCACTGACCGAAGCGCTGAATTCCAGCGGTAACTAAGTACAGGGCAGGGCCCCGGCAAGCCTCGGGCGGGCATCGGTGACATGATTTGTTGCCGATGACCGGGCGAGGAGGGCCGGGGCCTCGTCTTGACTGGGTGCAAGATCCTCTTTAGACTTTTGTACCCTTAAATTTGGTGAGGCTCCGTCTCGCCAATTTTTGGCTTTCTTGCAAGACAATAGAGTCGCAAGACAATCAGTGGAGCTAGTAGATGGCAACTATCAACCAGCTGGTACGTCAGCCGCGTAAGCGTTCGGTCGAGAAGTCCGACGTTCCTGCGCTGCAGAACTGCCCGCAACGTCGTGGCGTGTGCACCCGCGTGTACACCACCACGCCGAAAAAACCTAACTCGGCACTGCGTAAAGTATGCCGTGTGCGTCTGACCAACGGTTTCGAGGTTTCCTCGTACATCGGTGGTGAAGGCCACAACCTGCAAGAGCACAGCGTCGTCCTGATCCGTGGCGGCCGTGTAAAAGACTTGCCAGGTGTTCGTTACCACACCGTTCGCGGTTCTCTGGATACTTCGGGCGTCAAAGGCCGTAACCAGGGTCGTTCGAAGTACGGTACCAAGCGTCCGAAGTAATCGGCCGTTTGCACATATCCATTTTTTTGAGTCGATAAGAGTAAGGTCGGGCAGGGGTCGAAGACCCACGTCCCGGGCTAACCTGAAGACCGTTTGAGGGCTTATCATGCCAAGACGTCGTGTAGCAGCAAAACGTGAGATCCTGGACGATCCGAAGTACGGATCCCAGATCCTCGCCAAGTTCATGAACCACGTGATGGAAAGCGGCAAGAAGGCCGTGGCCGAGCGCATCGTTTACGGTGCCCTGGACGCAGTCAAAGCGCGCAAGAACAGCGACCCCCTGGAAATCTTCGAGAAAGCTCTCGACGCCATCGCTCCGCTGGTCGAAGTAAAGTCCCGCCGTGTCGGCGGTGCCACTTACCAGGTCCCGGTTGAAGTTCGTCCGTCCCGTCGTAACGCTCTGGCAATGCGCTGGCTCGTAGACTACGCCCGCAAGCGCGGCGAGAAGTCGATGGCTCTGCGCCTGGCCGGTGAACTGCTGGATGCTGCCGAAGGCAAAGGTGCTGCAGTCAAGAAGCGTGAAGACGTTCACCGTATGGCTGAAGCCAACAAAGCGTTCTCGCACTACCGCTTCTAATTCAAGCATCAATCATTTTGCGAGGGCTTTATGGCTCGTACTACAGCAATTAACCGCTACCGTAACATTGGTATCTGTGCCCACGTTGACGCGGGCAAGACCACCACTACCGAGCGGATCCTGTTCTACACAGGTCTGAGCCACAAGATGGGCGAGGTGCATGACGGCGCCGCGACCACCGACTGGATGGTGCAGGAGCAGGAGCGCGGTATCACCATTACCTCCGCTGCCGTTACCACCTTCTGGAAAGGTTCTGTCGGTCAGTACGACAACTACCGCGTAAACGTCATCGATACCCCCGGCCACGTTGACTTCACCATTGAAGTTGAGCGTTCGCTGCGCGTACTCGACGGCGCGGTCGTTGTGTTCTGCGGTACCTCCGGCGTTGAGCCACAGTCCGAAACCGTATGGCGTCAAGCCAACAAGTACGGCGTTCCACGTGTTGTCTACGTGAACAAGATGGACCGTGCCGGTGCCAACTTCCTGCGCGTCGTGGGTCAGATCAAGAATCGTCTGGGTCACACCCCGGTTCCGGTTCAGCTGGCCATCGGTTCGGAAGATAACTTCCAGGGTCAGGTCGACCTGATCAAGATGAAGGCTATCTACTGGAACGACGACGACAAAGGCACCACCTACCGCGAGGAAGAAATTCCTGCGGACATGCTCGAGCTGGCCGAAGAGTGGCGCGCGAACATGGTGGAAGCTGCTGCCGAAGCCAACGAAGAGCTGATGAACAAGTACCTTGAAGAAGGTGAGCTGACCGTCGAAGAGATCAAGGCAGGCCTGCGTGCGCGCACCCTGGCCAGCGAGATCGTTCCGGCTGTCTGCGGTTCGTCGTTCAAGAACAAGGGCGTTCCCCTGGTTCTCGACGCTGTCATCGACTACCTGCCTGCTCCGACCGAGATCCCTGCAATCCAGGGCATCAACCCGGACGACAAAGAGCTGGACAAAGAAGATCCGGCTGTTCGTAAGGACGAGCGTCACGCAGACGACGACGAGCCGTTCTCGGCTCTGGCGTTCAAGATCGCGACTGACCCGTTCGTGGGTACTCTGACCTTCGTTCGCGTCTACTCGGGCGTTCTGGCCTCCGGTGACTCGGTCATCAACTCGGTCAAGGGCAAGAAAGAGCGCGTTGGTCGTATGGTGCAGATGCACGCGAACCAGCGTGAAGAGATCAAGGAAGTACGCGCTGGCGACATCGCGGCCCTGATCGGCATGAAAGATGTGACCACCGGCGAAACCCTGTGCAACATCGAGAAGCCAATCATCCTTGAGCGTATGGACTTCCCTGAGCCGGTGATTTCGCTCTCCGTCGAGCCGAAAACCAAGGCTGACCAGGAGAAGATGGGTATCGCTCTGGGCAAGCTGGCCCAGGAAGACCCGTCGTTCCGCGTCAAGACCGACGAAGAAACCGGCCAGACCATCATCTCCGGTATGGGTGAGCTGCACCTGGACATCCTCGTTGACCGCATGAAGCGCGAATTCAACGTCGAAGCCAACATCGGTAAGCCTCAGGTTTCGTACCGTGAGAAGATCACCAAATCCGGCGTTGAGATCGAAGGTAAATTCGTTCGTCAGTCGGGTGGTCGTGGTCAGTTCGGTCACTGCTGGATCCGTTTCTCGGAGCCAGATCAGGACGACAAGGGCAACATCACCGAAGGTCTGGTGTTCTCCAACGAAGTCGTTGGCGGTGTGATTCCTAAGGAATTCATCGCTCCGATCCAGAAGGGTATCGAAGAGCAGATGAAAAACGGCGTTGTTGCCGGTTATCCTCTGATCGGCCTGAAGGCCACGGTATTCGACGGTTCGTACCACGACGTCGACTCCAACGAAATGGCGTTCAAAATCGCTGCTTCGATGGCAACCAAGCAACTGGCCCAGAAGGGCGGTGGCGTGGTTCTCGAGCCGATCATGAAGGTCGAAGTTGTAACCCCGGAAGACTACCTGGGTGACGTGATGGGTGACCTGAACCGTCGTCGTGGTCTGGTCCAGGGTATGGATGAGTCGGTCTCTGGCCGCGTCGTCCGCGCTGAGGTTCCGCTGGGAGAGATGTTCGGTTACGCAACCGACGTTCGTTCCATGTCTCAGGGTCGCGCAAGCTACTCCATGGAATTCTCGAAGTACGCTGAAGCTCCGTCGAACATCGTCGAAGCTCTCATTAAAAAACAAGGCTGATTCAGCCCCTTTAGGCTAGGAGTTCACTGTCGTGGCTAAAGAAAAATTTGATCGTTCCCTTCCGCACGTCAACGTTGGCACCATTGGTCACGTTGACCACGGTAAAACCACCCTGACCGCAGCTCTGACCCGCGTCTGCTCCGAAGTTTTCGGTTCGGCCGTCGTTGAGTTCGACAAGATCGACTCGGCTCCGGAAGAAAAAGCTCGCGGTATCACCATCAACACCGCGCACGTCGAGTACAACTCGAACATTCGTCACTACGCTCACGTTGACTGCCCAGGTCACGCTGACTACGTGAAGAACATGATCACCGGTGCCGCCCAGATGGACGGCGCGATCCTGGTTTGCTCGGCCGCCGATGGTCCGATGCCACAAACCCGTGAGCACATCCTGCTGTCCCGTCAGGTTGGCGTTCCGTACATCGTGGTCTTCCTGAACAAGGCTGACCTGGTAGACGACGCTGAGCTGCTGGAACTGGTCGAGATGGAAGTTCGCGACCTGCTGTCCACCTACGACTTCCCAGGCGACGACACCCCGATCATCATCGGTTCGGCTCGTATGGCGCTGGAAGGCAAAGACGACAACGAAATGGGCACTACCGCTGTCAAGAAGCTGGTAGAAACTCTGGATGCCTACATCCCTGAGCCAGTTCGTGCCATCGACCAGCCGTTCCTGATGCCAATCGAAGACGTATTCTCGATCTCGGGTCGTGGTACCGTTGTTACCGGTCGTATCGAGCGTGGTATCGTCCGCGTTCAGGACGCCCTGGAAATCGTTGGTCTGCGTGACACCACCACCACCACCTGCACCGGTGTTGAGATGTTCCGCAAGCTGCTGGACGAAGGTCGTGCTGGCGAGAACTGCGGCGTTCTGCTGCGTGGTACCAAGCGTGACGACGTTGAGCGTGGCCAGGTTCTGGTCAAGCCAGGTTCGGTCAAGCCGCACACCAAGTTCACCGCAGAAGTCTACGTCCTGTCGAAGGAAGAAGGCGGTCGTCACACTCCGTTCTTCAAAGGCTACCGTCCTCAGTTCTACTTCCGTACCACTGACGTGACCGGTAACTGCGAACTGCCGGAAGGCGTTGAAATGGTAATGCCAGGTGACAACATCCAGATGACTGTCACCCTGATCAAGACCATCGCAATGGAAGACGGTCTGCGTTTCGCCATCCGTGAAGGCGGTCGTACCGTCGGCGCCGGCGTCGTAGCCAAAATCATCGAGTAATCACTCGACCGATTGAAAAAGCCCCCGCTCAGCGGGGGCTTTTTTTATTGGGTTGACACTAAATTGGGGCGTCTATAGAATCACGCCTCCTTTTAGCGGGCGTAGTGCGTCCGTTGGGAACAGCCTGGAGTCTGAAATCCAATGCAAAATCAGCAAATCCGTATCAGGTTGAAGGCTTTCGACCATCGCCTGATCGACCAATCCACCCAGGAAATCGTGGAAACCGCGAAACGTACTGGTGCACAAGTGCGTGGTCCAATTCCACTGCCTACCCGCAAAGAGCGTTTCACCGTTCTGGTCTCCCCGCACGTCAACAAAGACGCGCGTGACCAGTACGAGATTCGCACTCATAAGCGTGTTCTGGACATCGTCCAGCCAACGGATAAAACCGTTGACGCGCTGATGAAGCTCGATCTGGCGGCCGGCGTGGAAGTACAGATCAGCCTCGGCTAAGACTTCGGTCTGGTCGTGTAACGCTCTGAAATGGGCGGCCATAGCGGGTGAAAGCCCCGTACACTCATGAGGTTTACAACATGACTATTGGTGTAGTCGGTCGGAAAGCGGGCATGACCCGTATTTTCACCGAAGAAGGTGTCTCCATTCCGGTCACGGTCATTGAGATCGAGCCGAATCGCGTCACCCAGTTCAAAACCGAAGAAACTGATGGCTACCGTGCAGTGCAAGTCACTGTCGGCGAGCGTCGTGCTTCGCGTGTGACCGCCGCTCAGGCAGGCCACTTTGCCAAGGCCAACGTTGCCGCTGGTCGCGGTGTCTGGGAGTTCCGTCTTGAAGAAGGCGATTTCCAGGCTGGCGATCTGATCAAAGCTGAACTCTTCACTGCAGGCCAGCTGGTAGACGTAACCGGTCAGTCCAAAGGTAAAGGCTTCGCCGGTACCATCAAGCGTTGGAACTTCCGTGGTCAAGATAACACCCACGGTAACTCCGTATCGCACCGTGTCCCTGGCTCCATCGGCCAGTGCCAGACTCCTGGTCGTGTATTCAAGGGCAAGAAAATGTCCGGTCACATGGGCGCTGAGCGCGTGACTGTGCAGTCCCTGGAAGTAGTACGCGTAGACGCTGAACGCAACCTGCTGCTGATCAAGGGTGCCGTTCCAGGCGCTACTGGCGGCGACGTGGTTGTGCGTCCAGCTGTCAAGGCTCGCGGGTAAGGGGAAACTGACATGCAACTTAATGTAAATGACGCTCAGGCGATCGAAGTTTCCGAACTGACTTTCGGTGGCGAATTCAACGAGACGCTGGTACACCAAGCAGTCGTGGCCTACATGGCCGGCGGCCGTCAGGGCACCAAGCAGCAGAAGACCCGTTCTGACGTGGCCGGTGGCGGTAAGCGCCCATGGCGTCAGAAAGGTACTGGCCGTGCTCGTGCCGGTACTACCCGTGGTCCGATCTGGCGTGGCGGTGGTGTAACCTTCGCAGCTCGTCCTCAAGATCACTCGCAGAAGCTCAACAAGAAGATGTACCGCGCAGCCCTGCGCTCCATCCTCGCCGAGCTGGTGCGTAGCGACCGTCTGGTCGTGGTTCAGGACTTCGCTGTTGAAGCACCGAAAACCAAAGATCTGCTGAACAAGCTGAACGGCATGGGTCTGAGCGACGTACTGATCGTTTCGGACGCTGTTGATCAGAACCTGTACCTGGCTGCTCGTAACCTGCCGCACGTCGACGTACGTGACGTTCAAGGTTCCGACCCGGTCAGTCTGATCGCATACGAGAAAGTGTTGATCACTGTCTCGGCCGTGAAGAAATTCGAGGAGCTGCTGGGATGAACCAGGAACGCGTATTCAAAGTCCTCCTTGGCCCGCACGTTTCCGAGAAGGCTACCGTTCTGGCTGAGAAAAAAGGCCAGTTCGTATTCAAGGTTGCTACCGATGCAACCAAGCTGGAAATCAAGAAAGCTGTCGAAGGCCTGTTCAACGTAAAAGTTGAAAACGTGTCGACCGTTAACGTTCTGGGTAAAACCAAGCGTACCGCACGTGGTCTGGGCAAGCGTAATGACTGGAAGAAGGCGATCGTCTCCCTTCAGCCAGGCCAAGATCTCGATTTCAGCAGCAGTGCTGAGTAAGGAAGGGGTGCATCATGGCAATCGTTAAATGCAAACCGACTTCCCCTGGCCGCCGTTTCGTGGTCAAGGTGGTCAACAAGGAGCTGCACAAAGGCGCTCCTCACGCACCGCTGATCGAGAAAAAATCGAAGTCTGGTGGTCGTAACAACAATGGCCGCATCACCACGCGTCACGTGGGTGGTGGTCATAAGCAGCACTACCGTCTGGTCGACTTCCGTCGCAACGACAAAGATGGCATCCCAGCCACTGTCGAGCGTATCGAATACGATCCAAACCGTACTGCTCACATCGCCCTGCTGTGCTACGCAGACGGTGAGCGTCGCTACATCATCGCCCCTAAAGGCGTGAGTGCTGGCGACCAGCTGATCGCAGGTGCCCTGGCCCCAATCAAGGCCGGTAACTCCCTGCAACTGCGCAACATTCCAGTAGGTAGCACCATTCACGGCATCGAACTGAAGCCGGGTAAAGGTGCTCAGATCGCTCGTTCCGCTGGTGCTTCGGCTCAGCTGATCGCTCGCGAAGGTGTCTACGTGACCCTGCGTCTGCGCTCTGGTGAAATGCGTAAAGTCCTGGCTGAGTGCCGTGCGACCCTGGGCGAAGTCTCGAACTCCGAGCACAGCCTGCGTTCGCTGGGTAAAGCTGGTGCCAAACGCTGGCGCGGCGTTCGCCCAACCGTTCGTGGTGTTGCCATGAACCCGGTTGACCACCCGCATGGTGGTGGTGAAGGTCGTACCTCCGGTGGTCGTCATCCGGTATCGCCATGGGGCTTCCCAACCAAGGGTGCTAAAACCCGTGGTAATAAGCGTACCGACAACATGATCGTCCGTCGTCGCAAGTAACTAGAGGGATACGACAGTGCCACGTTCTCTGAAAAAAGGTCCTTTTATCGATCTTCACCTGTTGAAGAAGGTCGAAGTGGCGGTGGAGAAGAACGATCGCAAGCCAGTTAAAACCTGGTCGCGCCGTTCGATGATCCTGCCACAAATGGTCGGTCTGACCATCGCGGTACACAACGGTCGCCAACACGTCCCAGTTCTCGTGAACGAAGACATGGTCGGCCACAAACTGGGCGAGTTCGCCGGTACCCGCACCTACCGCGGGCACGTGGCTGACAAGAAAGCCAAGCGTTAAGGGGTAAGGAAATGGAAGTAGCCGCTAAGTTGTCGGGCGCTCGCATCTCCGCCCAGAAAGCCCGCTTGGTCGCCGACCAGATCCGCGGGAAGAAGGTGGGCGAAGCGCTCAACCTGTTGGCCTTCAGCAGCAAAAAAGCCGCTGAAATCATGAAGAAAGTCCTCGAGTCGGCCGTTGCCAACGCCGAACACAACGAAGGCGCAGACGTTGATGACCTGAAGGTCTCTACCGTCTTCGTCAACGAAGGGCGTTCGCTGAAGCGCATCATGCCACGTGCCAAAGGCCGTGCTGATCGCATCGTCAAGCGGTCTTGCCATATCACTGTCAAGGTTGCGGACAAGTAACGGAGTCGATCAGATGGGTCAGAAAGTACATCCCACTGGCATTCGCCTGGGAATCGTCAAGGAGCACACCTCCGTCTGGTACGCAGACGGCGCGACTTACGCAGATTACCTGCTGAAGGATCTGCAAACTCGCGAGTACCTCCAAGACAAACTAAAAAGCGCGTCCGTTAGCCGTATCGATATTCATCGCCCGGCTCAAACTGCACGCATCACCATCCACACCGCTCGTCCCGGTATCGTTATCGGCAAGAAAGGTGAAGATGTTGAGAAGCTGCGTCAGGACCTGACCAAGCAGATGGGTGTGCCTGTGCACATCAACATCGAAGAGATCCGCAAGCCGGAACTCGACGCCATGCTGGTTGCTCAGAGCGTAGCCCAGCAGCTGGAACGCCGCGTAATGTTCCGTCGCGCCATGAAGCGCGCCGTGCAGAACGCCATGCGTATTGGTGCCAAGGGCATCAAGATCCAGGTGAGCGGTCGTCTCGGCGGCGCCGAGATCGCACGTACCGAGTGGTATCGCGAAGGTCGTGTGCCCCTGCACACCCTGCGTGCCGATATCGACTACAACACCTACGAAGCTCACACCACCTACGGTGTGATCGGTGTGAAGGTTTGGATCTTCAAAGGCGAAGTTATTGGTGGTCGCCAGGAAGAGCTGAAGCCGCAAGCACCAGCGCCTCGTAAAAAAGCTGCTAAGTAAGGGGTACGCCAAATGTTGCAACCAAAGCGTACAAAATTCCGCAAGCAGATGACCGGCCACAACCGTGGTCTGGCACTGCGCGGTAGCAAGGTCAGCTTCGGCGAGTTCGCTCTGAAAGCTGTCGCCCGCGGTCGTCTCACCGCTCGCCAGATCGAGTCGGCACGTCGTGCCCTGACCCGTCACGTTAAGCGTGGCGGCAAGATCTGGATCCGTGTGTTCCCGGACAAGCCGGTTACCAAGAAGCCTCTCGAAGTGCGGATGGGTAAAGGTAAGGGTTCCGTGGAATACTGGGTTGCCCAGATTCAGCCAGGCAAAGTCCTGTACGAGATCGAGGGTGTTTCTGAAGAGCTGGCGCGCGAAGCTTTCGCCCTGGCTGCTGCAAAGCTGCCACTCGCCACCTCCTTTGTTAAGCGGACGGTGATGTGATGAAAGCGAATGAACTTCGTGAAAAATCCGCACAGCAACTGAATGAGCAACTGCTCGGCTTGCTGCGCGACCAGTTCAATCTGCGCATGCAGAAAGCAACTGGCCAGTTGGGGCAGTCGCACCTGCTCTCGCAAGTTAAGCGTGACATCGCTCGCGTGAAAACTGTGCTCAACCAGCAGGCAGGTAAGTGATCATGGCTGAAGCTGAAAAAACCGTCCGTACGCTGACTGGCCGTGTCGTCAGCGACAAAATGGACAAGACCATCACCGTTCTGATCGAGCGTCGCGTAAAGCACCCGATCTACGGTAAATACGTTAAGCGTTCGACTAAGCTGCACGCGCACGACGAAGCCAACCAGTGCAAGATCGGCGACAAGGTTTCCATCCGTGAAACCCGTCCGCTGGCCAAGACCAAGTCCTGGGCACTGGTTGAAGTCCTCGAACGCGCTGTTGAAGTCTAAGGGCTAGGGGTCGGAGAAATTTTATGATTCAGACTCAATCCATGCTCGATGTGGCCGATAACAGCGGCGCTCGTCGCGTCATGTGCATCAAGGTGCTCGGCGGTTCCCACCGTCGTTACGCCGGTATCGGTGACATCATCAAAGTTACCGTCAAGGAAGCAATTCCTCGCGGTAAGGTCAAAAAAGGCCAGGTGATGACCGCTGTTGTCGTCCGTACCCGTCACGGTGTACGTCGCGCTGACGGTTCCATCATTCGTTTCGACGGCAACGCTGCTGTTCTGCTGAACACCAAGCAAGAGCCGATCGGTACTCGCATCTTCGGGCCAGTGACCCGTGAACTTCGTACCGAGAAGTTCATGAAGATCGTTTCGCTCGCCCCTGAAGTGCTCTAAGGAGATCCGACATGCAAAAGATTCGTCGTGACGACGAGATCATCGTGATCGCCGGCAAAGACAAGGGTAAGCGCGGTAAGGTGCTGAAGGTTCTGGCTGATGACCGTCTGGTCATCGGTGGCGTGAACCTGGTCAAGCGTCATACCAAGCCTAACCCGATGGCGGGCGTTCAGGGCGGTATCGTCGAAAAAGAAGCGCCACTGCACGCTTCCAACGTTGCCATCTTCAACAGCGAAACCAACAAGGCTGACCGCGTTGGCTTCAAAGTAGAAGAAGGCAAGAAAATTCGTGTCTTCAAGTCGACCCAAAAAGCGGTTGATGCTTGAACACTGCTAGGTAGAAGACCATGGCACGACTGAAAGAGATTTACCGGAACGAAATCGCTCCCAAGCTTAAGGAAGAACTTAAGCTGTCGAACGTGATGGAAGTTCCGCGCGTTACCAAAATCACCCTGAACATGGGTCTGGGCGAAGCGATCGGCGACAAGAAAGTCATCGAGCACGCTGTTGCCGACCTGGAAAAGATCACCGGTCAAAAGCCGGTCGTGACTTTCGCTCGTAAATCCATCGCGGGCTTCAAAGTCCGTGAAGGCTGGCCGATCGGCGTCAAGGTGACCCTGCGTAGCGACAAGATGTACGAATTCCTGGACCGCCTGCTGGCGATCTCCCTGCCTCGGGTTCGCGACTTCCGCGGCCTGAATGCCAAGTCCTTCGATGGTCGTGGCAACTACAGCATGGGCGTGAAAGAGCAGATCATCTTCCCGGAAATCGACTACGACAAGATCGATGCTCTGCGCGGTTTGGACATCACCCTGACCACCACTGCTCGTTCGGACGACGAAGGCCGCGCTCTGCTGCGTGCTTTCAAGTTCCCGTTCCGCAACTGATTGGAGTAGGAAAATGGCCAAGAAGAGCATGAAGAACCGCGAGCTGAAGCGTCAGCTCACGGTAGCCAAGTACGCCAAAAAGCGTGCCGAGCTGAAAGCGACCATCGTCAACCTGAACGCCTCTCCAGAAGAGCGTTTCGCTGCCGTTGTCGCCCTGCAGAAGCAACCACGTGACGCCAGCGCTTCGCGCATGCGTAACCGTTGCCGCATCACCGGTCGTCCGCACGGCGTGTACCGCAAGTTCGGCCTCGGCCGTAACAAGCTGCGCGAAGCCGCCATGCGTGGTGACGTGCCGGGTCTGGTCAAGGCCAGCTGGTAATCCCGGTTGGCGTGACCGCCGGTGGAAGGGGAGCGATCTTCCGACCGCCGGTGACCTCGCATTGAAACAAGCCCCTATATGGGGCTTGTTTCGTTTCTGCCTTGTGTCTAGAATGACCGGCTCACCTGAGCCCGGGTTTTTTGCCCTGCCTGTTCGGGTGGTTGTGATAGCCGCAAGGCTAATAATTCTTGTATCAGGAGCATCTAGCCCATGAGTATGCAGGACCCGTTAGCGGACATGCTAACTCGCATCCGTAATGCCCAGATGGCTGAAAAGTCTGTCGTAAGCATGCCTTCTTCTACCCTGAAGGTCGCGGTTGCCAAAGTACTGAAAGACGAAGGCTACATCGCTGGCTACGAAGTCAACGGCGAAGCCAAGCCTTCGCTGTCGATCGAACTGAAGTACTTCGAAGGCCGTCCGGTCATCGAGGAACTGAAGCGTACCAGCCGTCCTGGCCTGCGCCAGTACAAGGCCGTCACTGAGCTGCCGAAAGTACGTGGCGGCCTGGGCGTGTCTATCGTCTCCACCAACAAAGGTGTGATGACTGACCGCGCTGCGCGCGCTGCCGGTGTCGGCGGCGAAGTTCTGTGCACAGTGTTCTAAGGGGAGATAGGCATGTCTCGCGTCGCTAAGAACCCCGTTAAGCTGCCAGCAGGCGTCGAAGTCAAATTCGCCGGTCAGCAGCTTTCGGTGAAGGGTGCCAAGGGCACTCTCGAACTGAACGTTCACTCGTCTGTTGAAGTTACCGAAGAGTCTGGTGAGCTGCGTTTCGTCGCTCGCAACGGTGACCAGCAAGCTCGCGCCATGGCCGGTACCACCCGCGCCCTGGTGAACAACATGGTCCAAGGCGTAAGCCAAGGCTTCGAGCGCAAGCTCCAGCTGGTCGGTGTTGGTTACAAAGCTCAGGCCAAAGGCACCGTCCTGAACCTGGCTCTGGGCTTCTCGCACCCAGTGGATTACGAACTGCCAGCCGGTATCACCGCTGAAACCCCAAGCCAGACCGACATCCTGATCAAGGGTATCGACAAGCAGCTGGTGGGTCAGGTGGCCGCTGAAGTCCGCGGTTTCCGTCCGCCAGAGCCTTACAAGGGCAAGGGTGTGCGTTACGCGGACGAAGTAGTCCGTCGTAAAGAAGCCAAGAAGAAGTAGGGCCTAGCAAATGACCGACAAAAAAGTTATTCGACTGCGTCGCGCTCGCAAAGCACGCCTGAAAATGCACGAGCTCGAAGCCGTGCGTCTGTGCGTGTTCCGCTCCTCGCAGCACATCTATGCCCAGGTCATTTCGGCCGACGGCAGCAAGGTTCTGGCAAGCGCCTCTACCTTGGACAAAGAACTGCGTGATGGCGCCACTGGCAACATCGACGCGGCCACTAAGGTTGGCAAGCTGGTAGCTGAGCGCGCGAAAGCCGCCGGTGTATCTCAAGTTGCCTTTGACCGTTCCGGCTTCAAGTACCATGGCCGCGTCAAAGCGCTGGCTGATGCTGCTCGTGAAGGCGGGCTGGAGTTCTAAGTTATGGCAAATAACGATCAAAAGCGCGACGAAGGCTACATCGAGAAGCTGGTTCAAGTTAACCGCGTAGCCAAAACCGTTAAAGGCGGCCGTATCTTCACCTTCACCGCGCTGACCGTGGTAGGTGATGGCAAGGGTCGTGTTGGCTTTGGCCGTGGCAAATCGCGCGAAGTACCTGCCGCGATCCAGAAAGCCATGGAAGCTGCTCGTCGCAACATGATTCAGGTTGACCTGAAGGGCACCACCCTGCAGTACGCCACCAAGGCCGCCCACGGCGCCTCGAAGGTCTACATGCAGCCTGCCTCGGAAGGTACCGGTATCATCGCCGGCGGCGCAATGCGTGCCGTCCTGGAAGTTGCTGGTGTTCAGAACGTCCTGGCCAAGTGCTACGGTTCGACCAACCCGGTGAACGTGGTTCACGCCACCTTCAAGGGTCTGAAAGCCATGCAATCCCCTGAGTCCATTGCTGCCAAGCGCGGCAAGACTGTTGAGGAGATCCGCTGATCATGGCAACCGTCAAAGTTACGCTGATCAAGAGCGTCTCGGGCCGTATCCCTAACCACAAGCTGTGCGTGAAGGGTCTGGGTCTGCGTCGTATCGGTCACACTGTAGAAGTCCAGGATACTCCCGAGAATCGCGGGATGATCAACAAGGCTTACTACATGCTGAAGGTCGAGGGTTAATCAATGAAACTCAATGATCTGAGTCCAGCGCCGGGTTCCCGTCGCGAGAAGCACCGTCCGGGCCGTGGTATCGGTAGCGGTCTGGGCAAGACTGGTGGCCGTGGTCACAAAGGTCAGACTTCCCGTTCCGGTGGCTCCATCGCTCCAGGCTTCGAAGGCGGTCAACAGCCGCTGCACCGTCGCCTGCCGAAGTTCGGCTTCGTTTCCCTGAAAGCCATGGACCGCGCCGAAGTGCGTCTGTCCGAGCTGGCCAAGGTGGAAGGCGATCTGATCACCGTTCAGTCCCTGAAGGACGCCAACGTGATCGGCCAGCACGTACAGCGTGTGAAAATCATGCTGTCGGGCGAAGTCACTCGCGCAGTCACCCTCAAGGGTATCGCCGTCACCAAAGGTGCACGTGCGGCTATCGAAGCAGCTGGCGGCAAGTTCGAGGAATAAATGGCTAAGCAAGGTGCTCTCTCTTCGCTCGGTAAGGGCGGGATGTCGGAACTCTGGGCTCGTCTGCGTTTTCTGTTCATGGCGATCATCGTCTATCGGATTGGCGCGCACATCCCGGTACCAGGCATTAACCCGGACCGTCTCGCGGATCTGTTCCGGCAGAATGAGGGGACCATTCTTAGCTTGTTCAACATGTTTTCCGGCGGCGCGCTGGAGCGCATGAGCATCTTTGCACTGGGGATCATGCCGTACATCTCGGCATCGATCATCATGCAGCTCATGACCGCTGTCAGCCCGCAGCTGGAGCAGTTGAAGAAGGAAGGTGAAGCTGGCCGTCGCAAGATCAGCCAGTACACCCGCTACGGCACCGTTATCCTGGCGCTGGTTCAAGCCATTGGCATGTCCATTGGCCTGGCCAACCAGGGCGTGGCGTTTTCTGTTGGCCTCGGCTTCCATGTCGTCGCCGTCTCCACCTTCGTGGCGGGCGCGATGTTCATGATGTGGCTGGGTGAGCAGATCACCGAGCGCGGTGTGGGCAACGGTATCTCGATGTTGATCTTCGCAGGTATCGTTGCCGGTCTTCCGAGAGCAATCGGGCAGTCTTTCGAGTCTGCACGCACAGGCGATATCAACATCTTCGCCCTGGTCGCAATCGGTTTGCTGGCAGTAGCGATTATCGGCTTCGTGGTGTTCATCGAGCGTGGTCAGCGTCGTATCGCCGTTCACTACGCCAAGCGTCAGCAGGGCCGCAAGGTCTTCGCTGCGCAGACCAGCCACCTGCCGCTGAAAGTGAACATGGCGGGCGTAATTCCGGCCATTTTCGCGAGCAGCATCTTGCTGTTCCCGGCTTCGCTGGGTGCCTGGTTCGGTCAGTCTGAAGGTATGGGCTGGCTGCAGGACATCTCGCAGTCGATCGCTCCTGGTCAGCCGTTGAACATTCTGCTGTTTAGTGCAGGGATTATTTTCTTCTGCTTCTTCTACACAGCGTTGATGTTCAACCCGAAAGACGTAGCGGAAAACCTGAAGAAGTCCGGTGCCTTTATTCCGGGTATCCGTCCTGGTGAGCAGTCGGCGCGCTACATTGATGGCGTTCTGACCCGTTTGACCATGTTCGGTGCTCTTTACATGATGGCCGTGTGCCTTCTGCCCCAGTTCCTGGTGGTAGCAGCAAACGTGCCGTTCTACCTTGGCGGGACCTCGTTGCTGATTGTGGTAGTGGTTGTGATGGACTTCATGTCCCAAGTACAATCGCACCTCGTTTCGCACCAGTACGAATCCCTGATGAAGAAAGCCAACCTGAAAGGCTACGGCGGCAGCGGTCTGCTGCGCTGATTTAGCCCCTTAAGGTTCGAGGAGTCGGTAATGAAAGTTCGTGCATCGGTGAAAAAGCTGTGCCGCAACTGCAAGATCATTCGTCGCGAAGGTATCGTGCGCGTGATCTGCAGCGCGGAACCGCGTCACAAGCAGCGCCAAGGCTGAGTGTGATCCGCGCTTCAAACCCAGCAGCTAGTGTGCTGCTGGGTTGATTATTCGTTTCTACAGCGATATTATCTCGCGCCCTATTTCTTGGCTTCCGGGGCGTAGGTAGCTGTCAATTGGAGTCCCACTGAATGGCCCGTATTGCAGGCGTCAACATTCCAGATAACAAGCATACTGTTATCTCGCTGACCTACATCTATGGTGTCGGTCGCACAACTGCACAGAAGATCTGTGCGGATGCTGGTGTAAACCCAGCCGCTAAGATCAAGGATCTGAGCGACGAGCAAATCGAAACCCTGCGTGGCGAAGTCGCGAAGTTCACCACCGAAGGTGACCTGCGCCGTGACATCAACATGAAGATCAAGCGCTTGATGGACCTGGGTTGCTACCGCGGCCTGCGTCATCGTAAAGGTCTGCCGGTTCGCGGTCAGCGCACCAAGACCAACGCACGCACCCGTAAGGGCCCGCGTAAGCCGATCCGCAAGTAATCGCCCAGGAATATAGACATGGCAAAACCTGCTGCTCGTCCTCGTAAAAAAATCAAAAAGACAGTGGTTGATGGCATCGCCCACATCCATGCGTCTTTCAACAACACCATCGTGACCATCACCGACCGTCAGGGCAACGCACTGTCCTGGGCTACTTCCGGTGGTTCGGGTTTCCGTGGTTCGCGCAAATCCACTCCGTTCGCAGCACAGATCGCTGCTGAGCGTGCTGGTCAAGCTGCGCTGGAATACGGTCTGAAGAACCTCGACGTGAACGTCAAGGGTCCAGGTCCAGGTCGTGAGTCCGCCGTTCGTGCACTGAACAGCTGCGGCTACAAGATCGCCAGCATCACCGACGTGACGCCAATCCCGCATAACGGGTGCCGTCCGCCGAAGAAGCGTCGCGTGTAATCAGGAGACAGATAAATGGCACGTTACATTGGTCCAAAATGCAAACTGTCTCGCCGTGAAGGCACTGACCTGTTCCTGAAGAGCGGCGTTCGCGCTCTGGAATCGAAGTGCAACATCGAAGCAGCCCCAGGTATCCACGGCCAGCGCCGTGGCCGTCAGTCCGACTACGGTACCCAGCTGCGCGAGAAACAAAAAGTCCGTCGTATCTACGGTGTTCTGGAGCGTCAGTTCCGCGGTTACTACCAAGCTGCTGCCTCGAAAAAAGGCGCAACCGGTGAGAACCTGCTGCAACTGCTCGAGTGCCGTCTGGATAACGTCGTTTACCGTATGGGCTTCGGCTCGACTCGTTCCGAGTCCCGTCAGCTGGTTTCGCACAAAGCGATCAGCGTCAACGGTAAGACTGTAAACATTCCATCCTACCAAGTTCGTCCGGGTGACGTGGTCTCGGTTCGCGAGAAGTCGCTGAACCAGCTGCGCATTGTTCAAGCCCTTGAACTGTGCGCCCAGCGTGGCCGCGTTGAGTGGGTTGATGTGGATGCTGCTAAAAAGTCGGGCGTTTTCAAGAACGTTCCTGCTCGCAGCGACCTGTCCGCCGACATCAACGAAAACCTGATTGTCGAGCTCTACTCCAAGTAAGGGCTAGAAAATAGGTGCATCCATGCAGATTTCGGTAAATGAGTTTCTGACACCCCGTCACATCGACGTGCAGGTTGTCAGTCCAACCCGCGCCAAGATCACGCTCGAGCCTCTCGAGCGTGGCTTCGGCCATACCCTGGGCAACGCGCTGCGCCGCATCCTGTTGTCCTCCATGCCTGGCTGTGCAGTAGTCGAGGCCGAGATCGATGGCGTACTCCACGAGTACTCCGCGATCGAAGGTGTACAGGAAGACGTCATTGAAATCCTGTTGAACCTGAAAGGCCTGGCTATCAAACTGCACGGTCGTGACGAAGTTACGCTGACCTTGTCGAAAAAGGGTTCGGGGGTGGTTACCGCTGCCGATATTCAGCTGGATCACGATGTCGAGATCGTCAACCCCGATCACGTAATCGCGAACCTGGCGTCCAACGGCGCCCTGAACATGAAGCTCACTGTAGCTCGTGGTCGCGGTTACGAGCCGGCCGACTCCCGTCAGACTGACGAAGACGAAAGCCGCAGCATTGGCCGTCTCCAGCTGGACGCCTCGTTCAGCCCGGTGCGTCGTATCGCCTACGTGGTCGAGAACGCCCGTGTTGAGCAGCGTACCAACCTGGACAAGCTGGTCATCGATCTGGAAACCAACGGTACCCTGGATCCTGAAGAGGCTATCCGTCGTGCCGCGACCATCCTGCAACAGCAGCTGGCCGCGTTCGTCGACCTCAAAGGTGACAGCGAGCCGGTTGTGGTCGAGCAGGAAGACGAGATCGATCCGATCCTGCTGCGCCCGGTTGACGACCTGGAACTGACTGTACGTTCGGCCAACTGCCTCAAGGCGGAGAACATCTACTACATCGGCGACCTGATTCAGCGTACCGAAGTAGAGCTGTTGAAGACTCCTAACCTGGGCAAGAAGTCCCTGACTGAAATCAAGGACGTCCTGGCCTCCCGTGGTCTGTCTCTCGGCATGCGCCTCGACAACTGGCCGCCTGCAAGCCTTAAGAAAGACGACAAGGCGACTGCCTGATCGTCGTAATCACCGAACGTTGTGTTTGGTAAGGAATGAATCATGCGTCATCGTAAAAGTGGACGTCACCTGAGCCGTACTAGCTCTCACCGCAAAGCTATGTTCCAGAACATGGCTGTGTCGCTGATCGAGCACGAGCTGATCAAAACCACCCTGCCGAAAGCCAAGGAACTGCGCCGCGTTGCCGAGCCGCTGATCACCCTGGCCAAGGAAGACAGCGTTGCCAACCGTCGTCTGGCCTTCGACCGTACCCGTTCGAAGTCCGCCGTTGGCAAACTGTTCAACGACCTGGGCAAGCGTTACGCCACCCGTCAGGGCGGCTACCTGCGCATCCTGAAGTGCGGTTTCCGCGCTGGCGACAACGCGCCTATGGCGTACGTCGAGCTGGTTGATCGTCCGGTCGGTGGTGCTGTAGAAGCTGCCGAGTAAGACGTTCTGTCTGCTACAAGAAACCGGGCCTAGGCCCGGTTTTTTGTTGTCTGGTGAATTGTTATTTTCTATTGATATAAGTCACTTAATGAATTTGTCCTTGTGACCTCGCTCGACAATACTCTCCTCAAGCCGATTAGCCGGCAATTCAAGACCGATCAGGAGAGCCCATGAGCAAGATTCTCACTACCGCCAGCGGTGCACCCGTAGCCGACAACCAGAACTCCCGTTCCGCAGGCCCTCGTGGCCCGCTGCTGCTCGACGACTTCCACCTGCTCGAGAAGCTTGCCCACTTCAACCGCGAGAACATCCCGGAGCGTCGCGTGCACGCCAAGGGCTCCGGCGCCTACGGTACCTTCACCGTCACCCGCGATATCACCGAGCTCACCAGTGCCAAGCTGTTCGACAGCATCGGCAAGCAGACCGAAACGTTCCTGCGGTTCTCCACCGTGGGCGGCGAACGCGGCTCTGCGGATACCGAACGCGACCCGCGTGGTTTTGCGGTTAAGTTCTACACCGAGGAAGGCAACTGGGACATTGTTGGCAACAACACTCCCGTGTTCTTCATTCGCGACCCGCTGAAGTTCCCTGACTTCATCCACACCCAGAAGCGCCACCCGCAGACCAACCTGAAGAACGCGCAAATGATGTGGGACTTCTGGTCGCATTCGCCCGAGGCACTGCACCAGGTCACCATCCTGTTCTCCGATCGCGGCATTCCCGATGGCTACCGCCACATGCACGGCTTCGGCAGCCACACCTACAGCCTGATCAACGCCCAGGGCGAGCGGAGCTGGGTCAAATGGCACTTCAAGACCCAGCAAGGCATCAAGAACCTGGCGCCGGCTGATGCCGCCCGTCTGGCCGGGAGCGACCCGGACTACGCCCAGCGTGACCTGTTCGAGGCCATCGAGCGCGGCGATTTCCCGCGTTGGACCGTGTGCATCCAGGTGATGAGCGAGGCCGAGGCGGCCAGCCGTGACGAAAACCCGTTCGATGTGACCAAGACCTGGTCGCAGAAGGACTACCCGTTGATCGAAGTCGGTGTGCTGGAGCTCAACCGCAACCCGCTCAACTACTTCGCCGAGGTTGAGCAGGCGGCGTTCGGGCCCAGCAACATGGTCCCCGGGGTTGGCCTGTCGCCAGACCGCATGCTGCAGGGGCGTGTGTTCGCCTATGCCGATGCGCATCGCTACCGCGTAGGCACCAACCACCAGCAACTGCCGGTCAATGCGCCGCGCAGCCCGGTGAACAGCTACCAACGCGACGGCTCCATGGCCATCGGCGCATACGGCGGCGCTCCTAACTACGAGCCCAACAGCCATGCAAGCGCGCCGAAGCAATCGCCGCGGCATGCCGAGCCCGCACTGGCCCTAAACGGCTCGGCGGATCGTTACGATCACCGTGAGGACAACGATTACTACAGCCACGCCGGGGCACTGTTCCGTCTGATGAGCGATGAGCAGAAGGCGCTGTTGATCAACAACATCGCCGGGACCATGGCCGGTGTCAGCGACGATGTCATCCAGCGTCAGCTGCAGTACTTCTACAAGGCTGATCCGGCCTACGGCGAAGGGATTGCCAAGGCATTGGGCGTGAATCTCGGCTAAGTCGAAGTGATAAGAAGAACCGCCCTCATTTGGGCGGTTTTTCAATGAATATCACTACTGTTTAGCCGATTTTTTGCTTCTAATTGCGCGTTTTTCAGTGACCGCGAGCAAAACCTGGTTCACACTAGCCCTATTGACGTATTCACACGGAGAAGCAGGGCGATGCAAGGTCACCCGGACGTAATCAACTATCTCGTCACGTTGCTGAAGGGCGAACTGGCAGCACGCGATCAGTACTTCATTCACTCGCGCATGTACGAAGACTGGGGCCTGACCAAGCTCTATGAACGTATCAACCACGAGATGGAAGAAGAGACGCAGCACGCCGATGCCCTGATGCGCCGTATCCTCATGCTCGAAGGTACTCCGGACATGCGCGCCGACGACCTGGAAGTGGGCAGCACCGTGCCGGAGATGATCGAGGCCGACCTCAAGCTCGAGTACAAGGTACGTGCCGCGCTGTGCAAGGGCATCGAGCTGTGCGAACTGCACAAGGACTACATCAGCCGCGACATCCTGCGCGCGCAGCTGGCCGACACCGAAGAAGATCATACCTACTGGCTGGAGAAGCAGCAGGGTCTGATCAAGGCGATCGGCCTGGAGAACTACCTGCAGTCGCAGATGTAAGTTATCCACAGCCCTACGAAAAAGCCCCTGGCACCGACGGTACCAGGGGCTTTTTCATGTCAGCGACTCCACTCAGGCCCGGTCACGCTCCAGCAGTGGCTTGAGGTAGTGGCCGGTGTACGACTGCTTCATCTTGCTCAGCTCTTCTGGCGTGCCACAGGCAATGATCTGGCCGCCTTTGGACCCACCTTCCGGCCCCAAATCCACCAGCCAGTCGGCGGTCTTGATCACATCCAGGTTGTGCTCGATGACCACCACGGTGTTGCCGTGGTCACGCAGGCGGTGCAGCACGTCCAGCAGTTGCTGGATATCGGCGAAGTGCAGGCCGGTGGTCGGCTCGTCGAGGATGTACAGGGTCTTGCCTGTGTCGCGCTTGGACAGCTCGCGGGACAGCTTGACCCGCTGCGCTTCGCCGCCCGACAGCGTGGTCGCCGATTGCCCCAGCTTGATGTACGACAGGCCCACATCCATCAGGGTCTGCAGCTTGCGCGCCAGGGCCGGCACCGCGTCGAAGAACTCGCGGGCATCCTCGATGGTCATTTCCAGCACCTCGTGGATGTTCTTGCCCTTGTACTTGATCTCCAGGGTTTCGCGGTTGTAGCGCTTGCTCTTGCACACGTCGCACGGCACGTAGATGTCCGGCAGGAAGTGCATCTCCACCTTGATCAGGCCGTCGCCCTGGCAGGCCTCGCAGCGCCCACCCTTGACGTTGAACGAGAAGCGCCCTGGGCCGTATCCGCGCGAACGCGATTCCGGCACGCCAGCGAACAGCTCGCGGATCGGCGTGAAGATGCCGGTGTAGGTAGCCGGGTTCGACCGTGGCGTACGGCCGATCGGGCTCTGGTCGATATCGACCACCTTGTCCAGGTGCTGCAGGCCATCGACGCTGGCGTGCGGCGCCGCTTCCAGGCTGCTTGCCCCGTTTAGCGCAGTAGCGGCCAGGGGGAACAGGGTGTTGTTGATCAGCGTCGATTTGCCCGAGCCGGACACACCGGTCACGCAGGTCAGCAGGCCGATCGGCACTTCCAGGTCGACGTTCTGCAGGTTGTTGCCGCGCGCGCCCTTGAGTTTGAGCGACAGCTTCTTGTTGCGCGGGGTGCGCTTGGCCGGCACGACGATCTTCTTGCGTCCGGACAGGTATTTGCCAGTCAGCGAGTCGGGATGCGCCATCACCTCCTCGGGTGAGCCCTCGGCGACGATCTGCCCGCCATGCACGCCAGCGCCCGGGCCGATGTCCACCACGTAGTCGGCCAGGCGGATGGCGTCCTCGTCGTGCTCGACCACGATCACCGTGTTACCCAGGTCGCGCAGGTGGTTGAGCGTTGCCAGCAAGCGGTCGTTATCGCGCTGGTGCAGGCCGATCGAGGGCTCGTCGAGGATGTACATCACGCCCACCAGGCCTGCGCCGATCTGGCTGGCCAGGCGGATACGCTGGGCCTCGCCGCCAGACAGGGTATCGGCGCTGCGGTCCAGGGTCAGATAGTCGAGGCCGACGTTGACCAGGAACTGCAGACGCTCGCAGATCTCCTTGAGAATCTTCGCCGCGATCTCGCCACGTCTACCGGTGAGGCTCAGCGCGCCGAAGTAATTGCTGGCTTCGCCGATCGGCAGGTTGGTCACTGCCGGCAGGGTCTTCTCACCCACCCAGACATGGCGTGCTTCGCGGCGCAGGCGGGTGCCGCGGCAATCAGGGCAGGGCTGGGTGCCGAGGAACTTGGCCAGCTCTTCACGCACGGTGGCCGACTCGGTCTCGCGATAGCGACGCTCAAGGTTTGGCACGATGCCTTCGAACGGGTGCGAGCGCTTGACGATGTCGCCTCGGTCGTTGAGGTACTTGAAGTCGACACTCTGTTTGCCGCTGCCGTTCAGAATCACCTTCTGGTGCTCGGCGGACAGCTCGCCGAACGGTTCCTCCAGGCTGAAGCCGTAATGCGCGGCCAGCGAGCCGAGCATCTGGAAGTAATAGACGTTGCGCCGGTCCCAGCCGCGAATCGCGCCTTCGGCCAAGGTCAGCTCAGCGTTGACCAGGCGCTTGGTGTCGAAAAACTGCTTGACCCCCAGGCCATCGCAGGTCGGGCAGGCGCCAGCCGGGTTGTTGAAGGAGAACAGCTTCGGCTCCAGCTCGCTGATCGCGTGGCCGCACACCGGGCAGGCGAAGCGCGCCGAGAAGATCACTTCTTCGCCTTCCTCGTCGTCCATCGGCGCTACCAGGGCGATGCCGTCGGCCAGCTTGAGCGCGGTCTCGAAGGACTCGGCCAGGCGCTGCTGCAGGTCGGCGCGGACCTTGAAGCGGTCTACCACCACATCAATGCTGTGTTTCTTCTGTTTGTCGAGCTTGGGCAACTCGTCGAGCTCGTACAGCTTGCCGTTGACCCGGGCGCGTACGAAACCCTGGGCGCGCAGCTCGTCGAACACCGCCAGGTGCTCACCCTTGCGCTCGCGGATAACCGGCGCCAACAGCATCAGCTTGCTGCCTTCGGGCTTTTCCAGCACCAGGTCGACCATCTGGCTGATCGTTTGCGCCTCAAGCGGGATGTCATGGTCCGGGCAGCGTGGGGTGCCGACGCGGGCATAGAGCAGGCGCAGGTAGTCGTAGATCTCGGTGATGGTGCCGACGGTCGAGCGCGGGTTGTGCGAGGTCGACTTCTGCTCGATGGAGATGGCCGGCGACAATCCTTCGATGGTGTCGACGTCGGGTTTTTCCATCATCGACAGGAACTGCCGGGCATAGGCCGACAGCGACTCGACATAGCGGCGCTGGCCTTCGGCGTACAGCGTGTCGAACGCCAGCGAGGACTTGCCGGACCCGGACAGGCCGGTGATCACGATCAGTTTGTCCCGGGGCAGGGTCAGGTCGATGTTCTTCAGGTTGTGGGTACGCGCCCCACGGATCAGGATCTTGTCCACTACGGCCTCGCTCGGCGGGCATAAACAAAGCAGTATACGGCGCGCTGCCAGTACGCGGCAAAGCGTCGCGTATATGCCGTCAAGGCGTCGGACTGATAGAATCGCCGCCGGTTCACACGAGGTTAATCCATGCACGACACCCACAACGAGCGCATGAGTGGCAGCGAAACCCGCGCCGCGAGCGGCCTGGCCCTGGTCTTTGCCTTTCGTATGCTGGGCATGTTCATGGTGCTGCCGGTGCTCGCCACCTACGGCATGGACCTGGCCGGCGCCACGCCTGCACTGATCGGCCTGGCCATCGGCGCCTATGGTCTGACGCAAGCGGTGCTGCAGATTCCGTTCGGGGTGATTTCCGACCGCATCGGTCGCCGGCCAGTGATCTATGTGGGGCTGGTGATCTTCGCCCTGGGCAGTGTGCTGGCGGCCCAGGCCGACTCGATCTGGGGGGTTATCGCCGGGCGCATCCTGCAGGGCGCGGGGGCGATTTCTGCGGCGGTCATGGCGCTGTTGTCCGACCTGACCCGCGAACAGCACCGGACCAAGGCCATGGCCATGATCGGCATGAGCATCGGCTTGTCGTTCGCCGTGGCGATGGTGGTCGGCCCGCTGTTGACCCGCGCCTTTGGTTTGTCAGGATTGTTCCTGGCCACTGCAGGACTTGCCCTCGTCGGCATCGCGCTGATCGCTTTCGTCGTGCCCAGCTCGCACAGTGTGCTGAGTCATCGCGAGTCCGGTGTCGCCCGTCAGGCCCTCGGCCCGACCCTGCGCAATCCGGACCTTCTACGCCTGGACATCAGTATTTTCGTGCTGCACGCGATCCTGATGGCCAGCTTCGTGGCGCTGCCGCTGGCCTTCGTCGAGCGCGGCGGGCTGCCCAAGGAGCAGCACTGGTGGGTGTACCTGACCGCGCTGCTGGTTTCATTTTTTGCAATGATCCCCTTCATCATCTACGGGGAAAAGAAGCGCAAGATGAAACGCGTGTTGCTCGGCGCGGTCAGTGTCCTGCTGCTGGTGGAGGTGTTCTTCTGGCAGTGGGCTGACAACTTGCGCGGACTGGTGATCGGCACCGTGGTATTCTTTACTGCATTCAACCTGCTGGAGGCATCCTTGCCTTCGCTGGTCAGCAAGGTGTCGCCTGCCGGCGGCAAGGGCACGGCGATGGGGGTCTACTCCACCAGCCAGTTCCTTGGCGCGGCACTGGGTGGCATCCTCGGTGGCTGGTTGTTCCAGCACGGTGGCTTGAGCATGGTGTTCCTCGGCTGCGCTGGCTTGTGCGCCTTCTGGCTGCTGACGGCGTTGCGCATGAACGAGCCGCCGTACGTGACCAGCCTGCGCATGCCGCTGACGCCGGAAGCGGTCCGGGAAGCCGGGCTGATCGAGCGCCTGATGGCCGTGCCGGGTGTGACCGACGCTGTGGTGGTGGCAGAAGAAGCCGCCATCTATATCAAACTGGATACGAAAATTTTGGACCGTGCGACCCTCGAGCGTCTGGTGAACCCAGCCTCTTCGGCGTGCGAAGCCTAGGAGAACGTTATGGCCCGTGGGGTTAACAAAGTCATTCTGGTCGGTACTTGCGGTCAGGATCCCGAAGTCCGCTACCTGCCCAACGGTAACGCCGTGACCAACCTGAGCCTGGCCACCAGCGAGCAGTGGACCGACAAGCAGTCGGGCCAGAAGGTCGAGCGCACCGAGTGGCACCGTGTCTCGCTGTTCGGCAAGGTCGCCGAAATCGCCGGCGAATACCTGCGCAAGGGTTCGCAGTGCTACATCGAGGGCAAGCTGCAGACCCGCGAGTGGGAAAAGGACGGCATCAAGCGCTACACCACCGAGATCATCGTCGACATCAACGGCACCATGCAGCTGCTCGGCGGTCGTCCGCAGGGCCAGCAGGGCGGTGGCGACCAGTACAACCAGGGTGGTGGCAACAACTACAACCAGGGCGGTCAGCAGCAACAGTACAACCAGGCCCCACGCCAGCAGGCCCAGCGCCCGCAACAAGCGCCGCAGCGCCCAGCGCCGCAACAGCCGGCTCCGCAGCCTGCCGCTGACTTCGACAGCTTCGACGACGATATTCCGTTCTGATCCTTTCCTGTGGGCACTAGGTACCACAGGTGAACGGAGCTGTGACAAGAAACCCGCTTCAGGCATGAAGCGGGTTTCTTTTTGCCAGTCAGTTTTCTTCGAGCGCCGCCTGGGCAAATTGTGCATCAAGCTCTGGTGTTGCTCCGCTGACGCCTATACCGCCGATATGCCTGCCGTTCACATCCATAATTGGCAACCCGCCTTCCAGCAAAGTGAAACCGGGCAGCGAAGCGTAGGGATTGGCTGGCAACCCAGCGCTGCGTTCACCCAGTGAACGGGATGAAAGTGGAAAGCGCGCAGATGTAGCGGCTTTGAGCTGCGCTACCTGGACACTACCGCTGCTGGTGCCGTCCATGCGGTGGAAATGCTTCAGGTTGCCGTGGTTGTCGACGATGCTGATGACGATGGCGAAGCCTTGGGCACGGGCGGCCTGCTCGGCGGCATCGGCCATCGCCCGTGCCCGCTCGGCGGTGATCTGCAGGTGAGCGGCGGGTGGGTTGTGATCACTATTGGCGGTTGCCACTACCATCGGTTGAACAAGCACCGAGATGCCGATCAGGAGATTGCCCAAGAGATATTTCATGTCCATTCCTGTGAGCCTCATCCATGTGTGGCGCGTCAACTTAACAGGCACTGGATATGTCGGGATGTAGTCCATTTCCGTTTGTGATGTGGGCCTGGCGATTTAATGATGCATGGTCGCTCTCAAATGCCTTCGTTGGCTTCAGCGTCCAGGTGTGGCGGAGCTTTTCGTCTCAAGGTTTCCCAAGCATCCACGGCTTGTTCTTCGCTGTTAGACTATCCAAACGAATAAGTCTCATGAGTAAGGCTATTTAGTCTTATTACTTATACTAATAAAGTCACTCGGCTAATGATTTTCGAATTCCTGTGTTTGTGGAATGAATGAAAGTCTGTGCGTAGGGTTTATCCAAGCTGCTGGAGTGGGTAGGATTTGAATGTGTCAGTAAGTAACTCATCACGCTAACTCACAAGGAGCATTCACATGACGGATGGTGCTGCCGTTCAAGTACGTGTGGAACAAAGTCAGGATATTCTGGATTCAGATCCTTTTGCAGGGCAGGACTTTTTCTGGGAGCAACACCGGTTTGCCAGGGATGGTTACCTTAAGATAAATCACTTGATCGACCCCGGTGTGCGTGATCGTATTTCGGAGGATGTAAGGTATCTGCTTGCTAATTTTTCAAAGCGTCGTGATTTTCTCATCGAGTCAACGGGTAATACTCCGCGCTACTTGAGCAATGTACCTCAGGAGAGCATCGAGGTTAACGGGCGTTATATTCCGCTGGCGTATAAGTCACGCTACCTCATGAGTCTTATTTCTCACATCGTTAAGGAAGAAATCATTCCCACACCGTGGAAGTGGGACAACTTTATCATCAATAGCCAGCATAAGTCCGGTGACACCCATGGCTGGCACTGGGGCGACTACCCCTACACGATCATCTGGATCGTCGAGGCGCCTGCGCTTGAGGCCGGTGGGCTGCTGGAATGCGTACCGCATACCCACTGGGACAAGCAGAACCCGCGCGTCGAAAACCTGTTGGTCGAGAACAAGGTCGACTCCTACTTCCACATGACCGGCGATGTCTATCTGCTCAAGGCGGATACCACACTGCATCGGGTTAAACCCCTGACGCAGGATGTCACCCGGATTATTCTGAATACGACCTGGGAGCGGGCAAGGGACAAGGATCGACAAGTCGAACATGAAACGTTCGTTTTCCGTGATTGATCCCCGAGGAATTACGCATGGCCAAGGTCAAGTATTCACATACTAACCTGATCGCCACCGACTGGAAGAAAATTGCCAAGTTCTACATAGATGTATTTGGCTGTGTTCCAGTCGGCCCTGTCCGCCGGCTTTCAGGTCAACCAGTAGCAGACGGAACCGGCCTGCTCGATCCGGAAATAGAAGGTGTTCATCTTCAGTTGCCCGGTCATCCAGAGGGCGGTCCGACGCTGGAGGTTTTTCAATATAGTCGTGTTCGTGAAGCGCCGGAGAAGTTTGCCAATTCGCGTGGGTTCACGCATATCGCATTCGAAGTATCTGACCTGGACGAAGTTTGCGACAAGGTCATTCGTTCCGGTGGCTGGCTGCTCGGAAAGTTGACGCGCCAGCCTGTCGAGGGGGTAGGTGTCTGTACGTTTGTGTATGTACGAGACCCTGACCGGAACATTATCGAGGTCCAAGGATGGGAGGCCGCATGAAGCGCAGACTTGCTCAGTTCGACCTGGTGAAGCCCAGATTTCCCAAGGGTGACACCCGGATGGAAGGGTTCTATGCATCGACCGGCTACGTCAATTGGCTGGCAGAGCAGCATCCGGGTTTTATCTGGCGTGAAACCCAGGAGAACCAACCGTTGCTCGACCGGCTATGGGGCGAAGGCTACCTCTATACGCTTTCGCTCTGGCGAGACGTCCGATCACTCAAGGACTTTCTCTACAACACCCCGCACAAAACATTCATGAAACGCGGATCGGAATGGTTCGAACCCATCTCGCGGCCTCGAGTGGTGCTGTGGTGGGTACCTGAAGGCCATATCCCGGATTTGCACGAGGCGCACACCCGGCTCACACGGCTCTATGACGTCGGACCGTCACATGACGCGTTCGACCTGCGCTCCAGTGAACTCCCAACCGTCCTGTATTGAGGAGGGACAGATGACTCAATTGGCACGTGATACGCAACAGCAACTGGCCGACTATTACCGTTGTTTTCTGGGTGATCCGGCACAGCTCGTCAATGCGCAGAAGTCGGTCAGGCTGTCCCGCAACCTGGTGGAGTGTCTGGAGGATCAATGGAATACGGCCGAGGAGCGCCTGGTTGACTTGCGCGAGTTACCGAGCACCCGGGAGGCCTTCCTGCCCTGGTACCTGATGTGCGAGAAGAAGATAAACGAAGATATCCGCTTCTTCGTGGACTTCATGCGGCACCATGCCAGTGTCGAGCAGGTGGCCTACTACATCTGCATGGAGGAAATGGTCGATGGCTCGTTCGATGACCTGATGGCGGTTGCGCAATTGGGCATGCCGATCCACTGCAAGATGGTCGCAGGCGAGAACTACTGGGATGAAATGGGCAATGGTGATTTCGCTGGCGTGCATACCACGATGTTCCGCACGTCCTCCAGCTACATGCGCGATCTGCTGGGCGAGGCCGGCATCAGTGTGGAGGTTCCCCCGCTCGAGTGCCTGATGAATGGCAACATCCTGCTGATGTGGGCAGTGCGACGCGAGTACAACATGCGCCTGATCGGCGCCATGGGGCTGGTGGAGGGTTCGGCGCCGGTACGCTTCGGCGCGACAACGGCGGCAATGGAGCGTCTGGGCCTGCCCAGGGACGTGATTGCCTACCACAAGGCCCACATCAGCATCGATACACGGCATAGCGCCGCTTGGTACGAAACGGTCCTGCAGCATTAGGCTGGTGGTGAGGATGTGGTGCGAGAGCTCTCGTTGGGCGTGATGATCCGCTACAACGTCGCGCTGCGCTATTACCACTACATGTATCAGGCCATGCGGAGTCTGCAATGAACACACGAGCGCAAACGGTAGTGGTCATCGATCCGATCAGTTCCGGGCGGCGATACGGTGAGGACATTCGTCGCAAGGGCTATCACGCGCTGGCGCTGGTAACCCGGGAGCGCTTCCCCGGGCGGTTGCAGAAGCTGCATGGGGTGGATGGCTTCGATGAGGTGTTGCACGCCGAGGGGCTGGAGCAAGCCAAGGTGAAACTGGCAGGAAGGACGGTGCTGGCGGTCATTCCCGGTTCTGACTCGGCATTGCGCATCGCCGATCGGTTGGCGGCCCATCTTGGCGTGGCGGGAAATCCGGTGGCAACGCACCTGGCCCGGATGAACAAGTTGGAAATGAAGAATCGGCTGAAGGATGAGGGCGTTCCTTCCATGCCGGCCTTTCGATTGTCCATGGACGAGCTCGCCCAGGGACACGACCCTGGCATTGCTTTCCCCGTCGTGGTCAAGCCCAGCCAAGGCACGGGGGCGAGGCATGTGAAGATCTGCCAGTCCAGAAGCGATATGTATAAGGCGCTGGCCGCCATCGAGAGCAATGAAGAGCCCTGTGCCCAGGAGGAAAAGCATGCGCTGGTGGAAGCTTATGTGGAAGGTCCTGAGTTCTTTATTGTCACGGCGAACCTCGGGGCGGCGCGAGGCCGGCAGATTCTCTGTTTCGCCGAGTACGAAAAAATCCGCGTCGGCGACCACCCTAGCGTCTATCGCAACATTCGATCCATTTCGCCCGTAGGTGACAAGGCTCGTCAGGCGTTTGCCTATATCTCTCGGGTCAACTCGGCCATCGAGGCCGATATCGGCATCAACGACATCGAGTTCAAGATCAATGCCGATGGACATTTCATCATCGAGCAGAATGGCCGGTTGCCGGGGGCGAATGTACCCACCCTGATAGAGCTGTGCACGGGGCTCAATTGCTATGACCTGAACATCGATATCTACCTTGGTAATGCGCCGCAGGCGTTACCTGTTCCGCACTACGACAAACACTTCTGTATTTGCTGCCTGATCTGCGAAGCGGGCGGCACGGTCACGGGGATCGAAGGTGTGGAGCAAGTCGAGGGGCTCGAGTCGTTCCATGAGCTTGGTTTTCTTGTCAGCGAGGGCGAGGTGATCGAGGGGACACGGGATTTCCTGTCGACCTGGGGGTTCGTCTACCTCATCCACCAGGATCCCGCAGTTCTGCGCAGGCATGCCGAGATCGTCCATGAGCGCCTGAGGCTGGTGCTCGCGTAAGTGGTGGGTGCCCGCTCATGGGCACCCGTCGGCAGGAATTCGGGTAAGGGAGAGCCCATGAACTGGATAATGCTGGTGTGTTTGATATTGCTCGCATGTACGATCTGTGGACAGCTTGCGACAGTGATTGGCCAGAGCCGGGTGATCGGGGAGATCACCGCAGGTATCCTGCTGGGGCCCACAGTGCTTGGTGCCTGGTTTCCGCAGGCCTCGACTCAGTTGTTCGCGCCTGAGTCGATGCATGTCGTCAGGTCGTTGAGCGAACTGGGGCTGATTATCCTGATGGTCGAGGTGCCATGGCACGCCGCTGGCATCGGGTCCAAGGGGGGAGGGCAGCGAGTGCCCGCTTTGATCGCTACCCTGGGGATCGTGCTGTCGTTTTCCCTGGGTTGCATCGTCGGAGCCTGGTCCAAGGCATCGCTTGCACCAATGCAACCCTATTGGCCTTACGTGATCTTCTGTGGGGTTGCCTTGTCCGTGACAGCCCTGCCGGTGTTGGTGCGGATTATCCAGGAGCATGCGGGTATCGATGGGCGAGCCGGGCAACTGGCCCTGTCGGCGGCGGTCTACACCGATGTGTTTGCATGGTTAGCACTTGCGTTGGTGCTGACGCTACAGTTGAGCGGCACCACCGGCGTGGTCGATAGCCTGCTCAGGGTCGCCGGATTGTCGGTTTATGCCGCGCTGACGTTCCTGCTGCTCCGACCCTGGCTGAGAAAGTGGGCCAGTTACGCCGTCCTGGGTGAGCGGTCCAAGGTGGCGCTTGCCTTGCTCTATTGCCTGTTTTCAGCGCAAGTTACCGCAATACTTGGGTTCCATGAGGCAGTCGGTGCGGTAATGGCGGCCTATGTCTTTCACGACCTGCTCTCGATGGAGCAGGCCTGGCGCCGGTGGGTCGGCAGATTTGGCCATCTGTTTCTCACGCCAATCTTCTTTGCCAGTTCCGGTATCCAGGTTTCGCTCGGGGCCTTCAGTGACCCCACTCTATGGTTGTGGTTGCTGCTGTTCCTCGTGGGGGGGACTGTCGGCAAAGTTCTGGGTTCTTATGTCGGGGCGAGGATGTCGGGGCTGACACCAAATGTTTCATTGGAACTCGGTGTGTTGATGAATACCAAGGGGCTTGTGGAATTAGTAGTACTTGGTGTAGGGCTGCAGGCTGGAGTGTTGTCCGAAAGTTCCTATGGTGTTCTCCTGATGCTTGCGCTTGTTTCAATGGCTTTAACTAATCCGTTGATTTCATTATTAAATCGCCGGGTCCGTAAGAGTGATACTGGCTACAGTACGTCGCCTCATACGGGTGTTTGATTTTTGTGTTAATCCCGATTACCGTCTGGAGATTAAATAGATCAGTCAAGAATAAGGAACAATGTTGTGGACGTGTTCATGGGGTTGCTGGCCGCTGCGTTCTGGGGGGCTACGGATTTTCTGGTCGGTGTGAACGCACGAGCGGTAGGGGTCAAGCGGGCGGTCTTTTTCGGGCAACTGCTGGGGCTTTTGTTAATGATAATTATTATTGTCATTTCGGCCGGTCAGTGGGAGAAGTTCCTGTCGGCTCCCGGACGCGCGGTGGTACTGGGTATTGTGGCTTCACTATGTACCGTGATCGGGGCATTGGCGCTTTCAAAAGCGTTTGCGGTTGGCAAGACCGCTGTCGTGGCGCCATTGGTCACCTCCTATGGCGTTTTTACAACGCTGCTGGCCTGGCTCGGCGGGGACACACTGTCAGTCTGGCAGGTGAGTGGTATCTTCGTCTGCTTCTTCGGTGTACTTCTGGCCAGTCGCAGTGACCATGGCGGCGATTTCGAGCGCAAGGCAAAGGGCACTGTATCGATAGGATATGCGTTGCTGGCGGCCATGCTTTACGGCGTCAGCTTCTGGATTCAAGGCAAGTTCGCCTTGCCGGCGCTGGGACCGGTGAACATGCTGGCGCTAGGTTATGCCGTCGGGGTGGCCTTCTTGATTCCGGAAGCCTTCAGGTTGCTGCGCGATCATGCCACGATCCGTTTGAAGACATTGGGTTCACTGTGTGGCGCAAGCCTGTTCAACCTGGGAGGGTTCTCGGCTTTTTCCTGGGGGGCACTCAACGGTTCGGTTTCAGTCGTTACTGTCATCAGTACATTGTCGGGTGGTATCGCGGCCATCCTCGGATACTTCTTTTATCGCGAGCGGTTATCGGTCATTCAAGTAGGCGGTGTGTGTCTGGTGTTGTTGGGGGCTGTGCTTTTGCATCTTTATGGATGATGTTGTCGAAAAGTTGCAAACGTTTGCGGTGAATTTTTTGGGTCCTTTGGTTCTTTGGTCCTTGGGTCATGGGCGGAGGCTTTCGTTTATTGGCCTGTAGATATGAGTGGTCATAATAATGGAATATCGAGGCTGCCTTCCAAAAAGTCATGTTGATATGTTGCCTTGCATGGCGGCTTTTGCAGTGGTCGTCGAGACCGGAAGTTTTGTAGATGCATCGGTCAGGCTGGGGTTAACTGCCTCAGCGGTCAGCAAACAAGTGTCAAAGCTTGAAAATGCCTTGTCATTGCGTTTGCTTGAGCGCAGCACCCGGCAATTGAGAGTGAATGCCGAAGGCGCCCAGATCTACTCACACTGCAAAGAGTTGCTGGAGTCTTCGGCCAATGTGTTTCGCCTCAAGGACCGCTTTCTCGAAGCACCGCAAGGGCTTATTCGCATTGCGGTGCCACGTTCGCTGTACGCGGCGTGTAACCAGTTGGTTCCGGAGTTTTTGTACCGCTACCCCGGCGTCAATGTACAGCTCATTTCCAATGAGGGAGCACTGGACTTTATTGCCGAGAGTATCGATATTGGGATTCAGATAACGGACAGTCCTCCCCTGGGTTTGGTAGCGCGCAAGTTGTTCCCCGTCGATTTCATTGTCTGTGCCGCCGAGAGTTACCTGGAAAAGTTCGGGCGACCTGAGCATCCCTCGGTGTTGGCGGAACACAGTTGCATCCCTTTTTCCGCGGCCACCGAAATCCAGAACTGGAAGTTCATTTCAACGCATGGAATGTGCGAGGTCAGTGTTTCGGGGCGCTACTTCGCGGACAGTCCGGAGGCGGTCCTCAATGCCACGATCTCGGGCCTGGGGATTTCCTGCCTGCCGGCCGGGCTGGCGGCTGAAGCAATTTCCGCCAATACCCTGGTGGAGTTGTTGCCCGGGTGGAGATACGCGGGGGCGATGCAAGGGATGGCCTGGGTGCTCTATCAGCCCGGCCGGCATGTGTCGCAGAAGGTCAAGGTGATGGTCGACTACCTGGTGAGTGCATTGCGCCGGTCAGGGCAGATGACCTGATGCAATGGCTGGCTTCGTGCGGCACCGGACCATGGGAAAAAGGAACATACGATGGCTACGCAGGTTGCCGATTACTATTGCGAGACCTGTTGGTACACCTATGACCCGACGGTAGGTGATCCGGAGCATGGCATCGCGCCGGGGACTGCATTTGAAGATATTCCACATGACTGGCTTTGCCCTGACTGCGGGCTGGGCAAGGAAGCGTTTGTACCTCGTGTCGAATCGCTCGATGCATGATCTGGGTCATCGCACTTCCCAGATTCTTGACTAGGCTTAACAGTTGGCGGTCTCTACCCACCGCCACCGTGAAGTCCCTGAGGCGCCGGCCAAGTCCCGTGCGCCCGAGAACCTGATCAGGAGTGCACGATGGACCTCAACCGTCGGCAATTCTTCAAGGTCGCCGCCGTCGGCCTTGGAGGCTCGAGCCTCGCGGCGTTGGGCATGGCCCCGACACCGGCATTCGCCGAGCAGATACGCCACTTCAAGCTGGCGCATACCAAGGAAACCCGTAACACCTGCCCCTACTGCTCGGTCGGCTGCGGCCTGATCATGTACAGCCAGGGTGACGCGGGCAAGAACGTCAAACAGAACATCATCCATATCGAGGGCGACGCGGACCATCCGGTCAACCGCGGCACCCTATGCCCGAAAGGCGCGGGCCTGCTGGACTTTATCCACAGCCCGAGCCGCCTGCAGTACCCCGAGGTGCGCAAGCCGGGCAGCAACGAGTGGACCCGCATCGAGTGGGACGAAGCCCTCGACCGCATCGCCGACCTGATGAAACAGGACCGCGACGCCAACTTCATCGAGAAGAATGCCCAGGGCCAGACGGTCAACCGCTGGCTCACCACCGGATTTCTCGCCGCGTCCGCCGCTTCCAGCGAAGCGGGCTACCTGACGCACAAGGTGATCCGTGCGACCGGCATGCTGGGGTTCGATAACCAGGCGCGTGTCTGACACGGCCCGACGGTGGCAAGTCTTGCCCCGACGTATGGCCGTGGCGCGATGACCAATCACTGGTCCGATATCGCCAACGCAAACCTGGTCCTGGTGATGGGCGGCAACGCCGCTGAAGCGCACCCGTGCGGCTTCAAGTGGGTGACCGAAGCCAAGGCGCACAACAAGGCGCGGCTGATCGTGGTCGACCCGCGGTTCACCCGTACCGCCTCGGTGGCCGATTACTACGCGCCGATCCGTACCGGCAGCGACATCGCCTTCATGGGCGGGCTGATCAACTACCTGCTGAGCAACGACAAGATCCAGCACGAGTACGTGCGCAATTACACCGATGTGTCGTTCATCGTCAAAGAGAGCTATGGCTTCGAGGACGGGCTGTTCAGCGGCTACGACGCGGCCAAGCGCGTGTATGCCGACAAGTCCGGCTGGGGCTATGAGCTGGGCGAGGACGGCTTCGCCAAGGTCGATCCGACCCTGCAGCACCCGCGTTGCGTCTATCAGCTGATGAAGCAGCACTACAGCCGCTACACGCCGGAACTGGCGAGCATGACCTGTGGCATGCCCCAGGACCAGATGATGAAAGTCTGGGAAGAGATCGCCACCTGTTCGGTGCCGGGCAAGACCATGACGATCCTCTATGCCCTGGGCTGGACCCAGCACTCGATCGGCGCGCAGATCATCCGCAGCGCGGCGATGGTGCAGTTGCTGCTGGGCAACGTCGGCATGCCCGGCGGCGGGGTCAACGCCCTGCGCGGGCACTCCAACATCCAGGGCCTGACCGACCTGGGCCTGCTGTCGAACTCGCTGCCGGGCTACCTCACGCTGGCCGGCGACGCCGAGCAGGACTACGCCAGCTACATCGACAAGCGTGCCTCCAAACCGCTGCGCCCCGGGCAGCTGTCGTATTGGCAGAACTACGGCAAGTTCCACGTCAGCCTGATGAAGGCCTGGTACGGCGCCAATGCCACGGCGGAGAACAACTGGGGCTATGACTGGCTGCCCAAGCTCGACGTGCCGGCCTACGACGTGCTGCGCATGTTCGAGATGATGGGCCAGGGCAAGGTCAACGGCTACATGTGCCAGGGCTTCAACCCGATCGCCGCGTTGCCGGACAAGAACCGCGTCACCGCCGCGCTGGCCAAGCTCAAGTGGTTGGTGATCATGGACCCGCTGGCTACCGAAACGTCCGAGTTCTGGCGCAACGCCGGCCCGTTCAACGACGTCGACACGGCCAACATCCAGACCGAGGTGATCCGCCTGCCCACCACCTGCTTCGCCGAAGAGGACGGTTCGCTGGTCAACAGCAGCCGCTGGCTGCAGTGGCACTGGAAGGGCGCCGATGGCCCGGGCCAGACCCGTACCGACGTGCACATCATGAGCGAGCTGTTCCTGCGCCTGCGCCAGCGCTATCAGGCCGAGGGCGGCGCCTATCCGGACCCACTGCTCAACATCAGCTGGCCGTACAAGGTCCCTGAGGAGCCATCCCCCGAAGAGCTGGCCAAGGAGATGAACGGCTGGGCGGTCAGTGATCTCACCGATGCCAGCGGCGCGATGCTCAAGGCTGGGCAACAGCTCGCCGGCTTCGCGCAGTTGAAGGATGACGGCAGCACCGCGTCGGGCTGCTGGATCTTCGCCGGCAGCTGGACCGAGCAGGGCAACCAGATGGCCCGTCGTGACAACAGCGATCCCTATGGCATGCACCAGGTGCAGAACTGGGCCTGGGCCTGGCCGGCCAACCGCCGCATCCTCTACAACCGCGCCTCCAGCGACCCGCAAGGCAAGCCATGGGACCCGGAGAAGAAGCGCCTGGTGTGGTGGAACGGCAAGGCCTGGACCGGCACCGACGTGCCCGACTTCAAGGTCGACTCGCCGCCGGAAGCGGGGATGAATCCGTTCATCATGAACCCCGAGGGTGTGGCGCGCTTCTTCGCCATCGACAAGATGGCCGAGGGCCCGTTCCCCGAGCATTACGAACCTTTCGAGACACCGATCGGCATCAACCCGCTGCACCCGCAGAACAAGAAGGCCACCAGCAACCCGGCCGGGCGGATCTTCGATTCGGTGTGGGACACCTTGGGTACCCACGACGAGTTCCCGCACGCCGCGACCACCTACCGGCTGACCGAGCACTTCCACTTCTGGAGCAAGCATTGCCGGCTCAACGCCATCGCCCAGCCCGAGCAGTTCGTCGAGATCGGCGAGGTGCTGGCGAACGAGAAGGGCATCAAGGCCGGTGACCGGGTAAGGGTATCGAGCAAGCGCGGGCACATTGATGCGGTGGCGGTGGTGACCAAGCGGATCCGTCCGCTGCAGGTCAACAACCAGACCGTGCACCAGATCGGCATCCCGCTGCACTGGGGCTTCACCGGCGCCACGCGGCACGGTTACCTGACCAACACCCTGGTGCCGTTCCTCGGGGATGGCAACACGCAGACGCCGGAGTCCAAGTCGTTCCTCGTCAAAGTGGAGAAACTCTGATGGCCAGCCAAGACATCATTGCCCGCTCGGCCACCACCACCGTGCCGCCCTCGGTACGCCAGCAGCAGGAAGTCGCCAAGCTGATCGACACCACCAAGTGCATCGGCTGCAAGGCCTGCCAGGTGGCGTGTTCGGAGTGGAACGAACTGCGTGACGAGGTTGGCCACAACCATGGCACCTACGACAACCCCCAGGACCTCAGTGCCGAAACCTGGACCCTGATGCGCTTCACCGAGCACGAGCGCGACGACGGCAACCTGGAGTGGCTGATCCGCAAGGATGGCTGCATGCACTGCGCCGATCCGGGTTGTCTGAAAGCGTGCCCGAGCCCGGGCGCGATCATCAAGCATGCCAACGGTATCGTCGACTTCAACCAGGACCACTGCATCGGTTGCGGCTACTGCATCACCGGCTGCCCGTTCAACATCCCGCGCATTTCGCAGAAGGATCACAAGGCGTACAAGTGCACCCTATGTTCCGACCGCGTGAGCGTGGGCCTGGAGCCGGCCTGCGTGAAGACCTGCCCGACCGGGGCGATCGTCTTCGGCAGCAAGGAGGAGATGAAGGTGCATGCCGATGAGCGCATCGTCGACCTGAAGTCGCGGGGCTACGACAACGCCGGGTTGTACGACCCGGACGGTGTCGGCGGCACCCACGTGATGTACGTGCTGCACCATGCCGACACGCCGCGGATCTACGCCGGTCTGCCGGACCAACCGGTGATCAGCCCGCTGGTCGGGCTGTGGAAGGGCTTCAGCAAGCCGCTGGCGCTGCTGGCCATGGGCGCGGCGGTGCTGGCCGGGTTCTTCCACTACGTACGTGTCGGCCCGCAGCGGGTCGAGGAAGACGAGCATCCGGCACCTGTGGATAACGATGTCCACCAGGTGGACCCGGCGGTGCATGTCTATGATCCGAACCGCCCGGGCGGGCAGGGGGAGCAGCGGCCATGAACGACAACAAGCCTATCCTGCGCTACAACGCCAACGAGCGGAGCAATCACTGGATCGTCGCGATCCTGTTCGTGCTGGCCGGCCTGTCGGGGCTGGCGCTGTTCCACCCGGCGCTGTTCTGGCTCAGCCACCTGTTCGGCGGCGGGCCGTGGACACGGATCCTCCACCCGTTCATCGGCGTGGCCATGTTCGTGTTCTTCCTTGGCCTGGTGCTGCGCTTCTGGCGCGCCAACTTCATCACCGCCAACGACCGCCTGTGGTTGCGCCGCATCGACCGGGTGATGCTCAACAAGGAGGAGGGCGTGCCGCCGATCGGCAAGTACAACGCCGGGCAGAAGCTGCTGTTCTGGACCTTGCTGGCGTGCATGCTGGTGCTGCTGGTCAGCGGCGTGGTGATCTGGCGAGCCTGGTTCAGCCATTACTTTGATATCGGTGCTATCCGACTGGCGACCTTGCTGCATGCCCTGGCGGCGTTCGTGCTGATCCTGAGCATCATCGTGCACATCTACGCCGGGATCTGGATCAAGGGCTCGATCGGCGCGATGCTGCATGGCTGGGTCAGCCGCGCCTGGGCGCGCAAGCACCATGAACTGTGGTACCGGGAAGTCACCGGCGACAAGACGCCGCACAATCACGGTAGAAAAGAAGGATGAGCGTTTGAGCACGATTCTCGAACCCGGGCAGATCGAAGCGTCGGCGGTAATGCCGCCGTTCCTGCATCTGCCGCCCGCCAATCTGTTCGCAGTGCGGGCCGCGCGCCTGGAGCATCTGGCCGAGGGCAATGCCCTTGGCGAGTATCTGCATCTGGTCGCGCGCCTGTGCCGGATCCAGCAGCAGCTTGTGGATAACCCGCCCGGTGGCTTGCCGGTAGCCGAGGAGCGTCAGCGCCTGTGCATAAGTCATGGCCTGCCACCCCTGGCAGCGGACGGCCTGGTGCGCGAAGGGCAGTGGCTGGTGTGGCTGCAAGCGCTGCTCGATCACTTCGAACCGGCGCCCGAAGGGCCACTGGCAGCGGCGCTGGGCAGCCTGCGCGAGAGCGGTGACGAACAGCGCAAGGGCTGGGCCATCGCGCTGCTCGGTGGCCAGTACGACGCCGTACCGGCGGCCTTGGTGCCCTTCCTGGGCGCGGCGTTGCAGGCCGCCTGGTCGAGTTGGTTGCTGACGCTGCCAGAGCCTGAGCTCAAGCCCGCTGGCAGCCTGGCCCAGTGCCCGGCCTGCGGCTCGCCGGCCATGGCCGGTGTGGTGCGCAATCGCGGCAAGCACAACGGCCTGCGCTACCTGGCCTGTTCGCTGTGTGCCTGCGAATGGCATGTGGTGCGGGTCAAGTGCGTGTACTGCGAGTCGAGCAAGGGCCTGCGCTACAGCAGCCTCGAGGATGACCGCCATGCGCCGGGCAAGGCACCGCTGCGCGCCGAGTGCTGTCCGGGGTGCCAGGGTTACCTGAAGCAGAGCTACCTGGAGAACGACGCGGCGGCCGAGCCGTTGGCCGATGACCTGGCGAGCCTGGCGCTGGATATGCGGCTGGACGACGAGGGCTTTCATCGGCTGGCGCCGAACCTTATGTTGGCACCGGGTGGTGGGTGAGTGTCTACACTTCGCTATCGAGTTGCCCCCATCGCCGGCAAGCCGGCTCCCACAGGTACAGCGCAAGCCTCGAGTCTGGCGCTGGAGCTGTGGGAGCTGGCTTGCCAGCGATAGGGCCCGAACAGACAACGGATCAGTCACAGGTAGTACCGCATGTCTCCAAGCCCCGCCAGCGACACCCCACGCTTGCCCTCCATCGACACCCTGCTGCGCCATCCGGCCTGCCAGCCGCTGCTCGACCGTCATGGCCGCGACGCTACTCTGGCCACCCTGCGCCAGCTCCTCGACGACCTGCGCGAACCAGCTCGCCTGGGTCAGCTTGGCGCCGTGGAACTGAGCGCCGACGTTCTGCTCGGGCGCACGGGCGAGCGCCTGGCCATCCAGCAGCGCAGCCAGGTGCGCCGGGTCTTCAACCTCACCGGTACGGTGCTGCACACCAACCTCGGCCGCGCCCTGCTGCCGGAGGAGGCGGTGGAGGCGATGCAGGTCGCCGCCCGCTATCCGCTGAACCTGGAGTTCGACCTGGCCACCGGCAAGCGGGGTGACCGCGACGACCTGATCGAAGGCCTGATCCGCGAGCTGACCGGCGCCGAAGCCGTCACCGTGGTCAACAACAATGCCGCCGCCGTGCTGCTGGCGCTCAACAGCCTGGGCGCACGCAAGGAGGGCATCATCTCCCGCGGCGAGCTGATCGAGATCGGCGGTGCGTTCCGCATCCCCGACATCATGGCCCGCGCCGGGGTGAAGCTGCACGAGATCGGCACCACCAACCGCACCCACGCCCGCGACTACGAAGGCGCGATCAACCCGCGCACAGGGCTGCTGATGCGCGTGCATTGCAGCAACTACAGCATCCAGGGCTTCACCACCCAGGTACCCACCGCCGAGCTGGCGCGCATCGCCCACGATCATCAGTTGCCGCTGCTCGAAGACCTGGGCAGCGGCAGCCTGCTCGACCTGACCCGCTGGGGCCTGCCGGCCGAGCCGACGGTGCGCCAGGCGCTGGCCGACGGCGCCGACATCGTCACCTTCAGCGGCGACAAGCTGTTGGGCGGCCCGCAGGCGGGGATCATCGTCGGGCGCAAGGAACTGATCGCGAAGATCAAGAAGAACCCGCTCAAGCGTGCCCTGCGGGTCGACAAGATCACCCTTGCCGCGCTGGAGGCGGTGCTGCAGCTCTATCGCAACCCCGATCGCCTGGCCGAACGCCTGCCCGGCCTGCGCCTGCTGACCCGTGCGCAAGCCGAGATCGCCGCCCAGGCCGAGCGCCTGGCGCCCGAGTTGGCTGCTCGTCTCGGCGCGCAATGGGTGGTGAGCGTCGAGCCGGCCCTGGGCATGATCGGCAGCGGCAGCCAGCCGGTGGCGCGGCTGCCCAGCGCGGCGCTGTGCTTGCGCCCGCAGGTGTCGAAGAAACTGCGCGGGCGTAGCTTGCATGTACTGGAGCGCGCGTTGCGCGACCTGCCGGTGCCGGTGCTCGGGCGTATCGACGACGATGCCCTGTGGCTTGACTTGCGCCAGCTGGACGACGAGGCCCAGTGGCTGGCGCAACTGCCGGCGTTGCAACTGGGGGCGGTGCAGTGATTGTCGGGACTGCCGGCCACATCGACCATGGCAAGACCGCGCTGCTCCAGGCCCTGACCGGCCAGGCCGGCGACACCCGCCGGGAGGAGCGCGACCGGGGCATGACCATCGACCTCGGCTATCGCTACGCGGCGCTGGCGCAAGGGGCGCCGCTGACAGGCTTCATCGATGTGCCGGGCCACGAGCGGTTTATCCACAACATGCTGGCCGGTGCCCATGGCATCGACCTGGTACTGCTGGTGGTGGCCGCCGACGATGGGGTGATGCCGCAGACCCGTGAGCACCTCTCGATTATCGAGTTGCTGGGCATTCCCCAGGCGCTGGTGGTGATCAGCAAGTGCGACCGGGTCGAGCCGTCGCGGTTGAGTGAAGTCCGGGCCCAGGTCATCGAACTGCTCGCGCCCGGCCCCTACGCCGGGGCCAGGCAGTTTGCGGTTTCGAGCCTGTCCGGCGAGGGCATCGACGCCCTGCGCGAGGCTTTGCTGGCGGCTGAAGCGCATGTTCGCCAGCGCAGCGTGCGTGGCGGTTTGCGTCTGGCGGTAGACCGAGCTTTCGCGGTTTCCGGAGCGGGAGTCGTGGTCACCGGCACGGCGCTGGCCGGGCAGGTCAGCGTCGGCGATACCTTGCTGCTCGGCAAGGCCGGCAAAGCGGTGCGGGTGCGTGGCCTGCATGCCCAGAACCAGGCAGCCCTGGTCGCCGCAGCCGGGCAGCGGGTGGCCTTGAACATCAGCGCGGAAAAGCTCTCGGCCGAGCAGGTGCATCGTGGCGACTGGCTTATGCCGGAGTGGCTGCATGCGCCCAGCGTGCGGGTCGATATCGACTTCACCCTGCTGCCGGGTGAAACCCGCGCCTTCGAGCATTTCAGCGCAGTGCACGTGCACCTGGGCACCCAGGATGTCACCGCCCGGGTTGCCTTGCTCGAAGGTGAGCGGCTCGCGGCCGGCCAGCGCATGTTCGCCCAGTTGCTGCTCAATGCCCCGCTGCAGGCGGTGCATGGGGATCGCCTGGTGCTGCGTGACCAACGCGCCCAGCGCACGCTGGGTGGTGGGCGTGTGCTCGACCCGTTCGCCCCGAGCCGGCAACGGCGCAGCGAAGCGCGCTTGCGTCAGTTGCAGGTGCTGCGCGACGCCGACAATCTCGAGCAAGCGTTGTCGGCCCTGCTCGAGGCGGCCCCCGGCGGTCTCGAACCCCGGCGTCTGGAGCGCCAGTTCAACCGCTTGCGCGAGACCTGGCAGTTGCCGGATTCGGTGCTAGTGATTGCCACCCGTCAAGGTCAGCTGTTGTTCGATCACTTACAGTGGCAGGCACTCAAGCGACAGGTGCTGGAGCGTCTGGCGCAGTTCCATGCGCAAGAGCCCGACCAGCTTGGCCCGGACCGGGACCGCTTGCGCCGCTTTACCGCCTTGCCATTGGAGCGCCCAGCGTTTGTCAGCTTGCTCGATGAGCTGCTGGGCGCAGGTGCGATCAGCAGCAGCGGCCCCTGGTTGCACCTGCCGGACCACCGGGTCCAGTTGAGCGACGCGGACAGCGCATTGTGGGAGCGTCTGTTGCCGCGCTTGTTGGCAGGTGAGTTCGACCCGCCCTGGGTACGGACCCTGGCCGGCGAGGAGGGTTGCGAAGAGGCTGATGTCCGGCTGTTGTTGCGCAAGCTGGCCCGGTTGGGCCTGGTGCATCAGGTGGTGCGTGACCTGTTCTACCCGGAGGCGACGCTCAGGCGCATGGCGGAGCTGCTGTTGCGCCAGGCTGCGACTTCGCCGATAGTGCAGGTCGCGGCGTTTCGCGATGGTTTGGCCATCGGCCGCAAGCGCAGTGTGCAGATACTCGAGTACTTCGACCGCATCGGCCTGACTCGACGGGTCGGTGACCTGCGGCAGGTTCGTGCCGACAGCGCCCTGGCCCAACCGCAACACGGGCCCTGATTTCAAGGAAGGCAATCGCGCCCGGTGGCGCGGCCGGGCTTCAAACCCGGTTGGGGACGGCAGCCGTTCCCGGGCAGGTTCGACTCCCGCTGCCTTCCGCCACTTTTCCAGATGCTGAAACGATCGCGGGGCAAGCCCGCTCCCACGGATTTGTGGGAGCGGGCTTGCCCCGCGATGGCGAACGGAAGATCTGCGAATCAGGCGCGCTCGCCGCACAGGTCCAGCGCGAACCAGTGCTCCGCCGCCTGTACATCCAGCCCCGAGCCCAGCAACGCAAACAGCTTGCCCAGCGCCGCCTCGCGGGTCATGCCGCCGCCACTGACCAGCCCGGTGTCGCGCAGGCGGCTGCCGGCGGCGTAGGTGTCGAACACCACCGAGCCTTCCGGGCATTGGCTGATGGCAACGATCATCACGCCGCCCTGGCGAGCGTCATGCAGTGCGTCGAGCAGCGCCTGGTCATCCGACGGGCCGGTGCCGCTGCCGTAGCACTCCAGCACCAGGCCCTGGATGCCGCTGTCGAACAGGCCGCGCAGGTGTTCGGCCGCAAGGCCCGGGAACACCGGCATGACCGCCAACTTGACCGGCTGGCGTGGCTGGCGGTAGTCCAGGCGGGTCGGCAGTTGCGGGGCACGCTCGCCATCACGATGGCGCGGCAGCACGGTGAAGGCGTCGAAGGCTTCGCTGCGCAGTTTCGAGGCGCGGCAGCCGTGCAGCAACTGGCCATGGAAATACAGCTGCACGCCGTCTTCCAGGCCGTTTTCGAACAGATTGAGCGCGCCGACCAGGTTGGCCCAGGCATCGCTGTCCGGGGCGCCGGCCGGCAGCATGGAACCGGTCAGCAGGACCGGCACCGGCAGGCCCAGCAGCAGGAACGACAGGGCTGCGGCGCTGTACGCCAGGGTGTCGGTGCCGTGCAGCACCAGCACGCCGTCGTGGCCGTCGCGCTCGACCGCCTCGACGATGGCATCGCGCATCGCCAGCCAGTTGGCCTGTTGCATGTTGGCGCTGTCGATCAGCGGGTTCAGTTCACGCAGCGCCCATTGCACCTTTGGCGCATCGCCGCAGGCGGCAAAGTGTTCGCGCATGCGCGCTTCGAAGCCACCGGCCGGCGCGAGGCCTTCGGCGGTCTGCAGCATGCCGATGGTGCCGCCGGTGTAGAGGACGAGGAGATTCTTGACTGCACGCATGGGAGTATTCCGTAGCGATGTAGCGAAGGAAAGAGACAACCGCCCCGGGCGGGGCGGTTGTGGCAGGGCAGGGTATCAGTGCTGCGCTGGCGCCGGGGCGGCGGCTTTGTCAGCGGCTGTTTCAGCCTGCGGGTTGGCCGGCCAGGCGGCGCGGTCCAGGTCCAGGTCGGCGAACTTGCTGGAGTCGAACACCGGCTGCTTGATGCCCGCCTTGCGTTGTGCGTCGTAGTCGCGCATCACGCGCAGGCCGACCTTGAACAGCATGGCCAGGGCGATCAGGTTGACGAAGGCCAGGCAGGTCATGGTGATGTCGGCGAAGGCGAACACGGTCGACAGGTCCTGGGTCGAACCCCACACTACCAGCGCCAGCACCAGGCCACGGAAGGTCATCAGCACGGCACGGTTGCGGCTGAGGAACTGCAGGCTGTTCTCGCCCAGGTAGTAGTTGTAGAGGATGCAGGTGAAGACGAACAGCGACAGCGCGACGCTGACGAAGATGCGGCCCCAGTCACCGACCACGGCGGCCAGCGAGTTCTGGGTCAGGACGATGCCGTCACCTTCGAAGCCCGGGGTGTAGAAGCCCGACAGCAGGATCAGCAGCGCGGTGCAGGTGCAGATCACGAAGGTGTCGAGGAACACGCTGAAGGCCTGGACCACGCCCTGGGCGCCCGGGTGCTTCACGGCGGCCACGGCGGCCACGTTCGGCGCGCTGCCCAGGCCCGCTTCGTTGGCGAACACGCCACGCTTCACGCCCATGACGATGGCGCTGCCGAGCAGGCCGCCGAACGCCGGGTCGAGGCCGAAGGCGCTCTTGAAGATGGTTTCCAGCATGGCTGGTACGTGCTCGATCTGGGTGCCGATCACGTACAGGGTCACGCCGATGTAGGCCAGGGTCTTGACCGGTACCAGCAGGTCGGACACAGCGGCGATGCGCTTGATGCCGCCGATGAAGGTGATGGCCAGCAGCACGGCGAGGACGATGCCGGTCTGCTTGGGATCGAAGGCGAAGGCGTTCTGCAGCGAGTGGGTCACGGTGTACGACTGCAGGCCGATGAAGGCGAAGCCGTAGGTGACCAGCAGCAGGATCGAGAACACGATGGCCATGCTTTTCAGCTTCAGGCCGTGCTGGATGTAGTACGCCGGGCCGCCGCGGTACAGGCCGTCGCCGTCGGCGCGCTTGTAGACCTGGGCCAGGGTGCATTCGAAGAAGCTGCTGGACATGCCCACCAGTGCGGTGACCCACATCCAGAACACGGCGCCTGGGCCGCCGAGGGTCACGGCGATACCGACACCGGCGATGTTACCGGCGCCGACGCGGCCGGCGAGGCTCAGCATCAGGGCCTGGAACGAGCTCAGTTGGCCTGCCTGGCCGCGAAGGGATTCCTTGAAGACGCCGAACATGTGGCCGAAGTGACGGAACTGGACGAACCGCGAGCGGATGGTGAAGTAACCGCCGAGTCCGACGATCAGCACGATGAGGAGTTTCCCCGAAAGGAAATCGTTGAGTGCTTCGAGCATTGGAAAATGACCTCGATTCTTATTCTTCGCATGGAAAGACCAGCGGACGGCAGGCGCACCGCTATTCATTGGGGGCGCATGGTTGGCCATGACAACTATGGTTACAATTTCGCGGGTTGCTCCATTTTGGTGCGAGTTGATGCTAGAATGGCGTCACTCGCATCACCTGGACCCGCGTATCATGGGCGATCATTTCGCTATCAACCTCAAATTGGCCTGCAGCCACTACCGCTCTATCTCCGAGGTTTGCCGGCAGCTGTCGATCAACCGGGCGCAGTTCAACAAGTACCTGAGCGGCCAGAGCCGCCCGACGGCCTACAACCTCAAGCGCATCGGCGACTTCTTCGGCGTGGAGGACTACGAGCTGGGCCTGCCGCCCGAGCAGTTCGCCCGCCTGATCGGCGTACGCAACCAGCAGCAGCCTGTCGGCCCCCAGGACGACCCCATCAGCGAGCTGTTCAAGCCCCTGCATAAAGAAGCCGGCAACCTCTCGCGTTATTGCGGTTACTACTTCGAATATTCCAACTGCATGTCGGTGCCCGGTTCGATCCTGGTGTCGCTGGTGCACCTGTGGGAGGAGCGCGGCAGTTTCCTGTTCGAGCGCCAGGAACGCCAGGAGCGCAGCAGCGGCCTCGACCGGCATGCCGAGGTGCGCTGCCGCTACCTGGGCGCGGCGTTCCAGCTGCAGGACCGGATGTTCCTGATCGACTACGAGTCGCTGACCCTCAACGAGATGAGCCAGACCGTGCTCATCCCCAGCTTCAAGAGCCGTATCAGCCGCCTGAACGGCCTCAAGACCGGGGTTTCCAGCGGTGACCGGCGCAACCCGGCCTGCACCCGCGTGGTGTGGGAATACCTCGGCGAGGAGATCAACCGCATCAACGCCTTCCGGCAGATCAAGCTGTACCGCCCGGACGATCCGCGCATCGACGACGATATCCGCGACCGCCTAAGTGCGGGGATGATCAGCAACGGGTTGTTCGAGATCGAGTAGCCACCATCACGACCTGCTGGAGATTGCCCAGCCCTTCGACAGCGTCACCAGCGTGGGAGCGGGCTTGCCCCGCGATAGCGTCGGCACGACCAACGAGGGTCGCCCGATCAGACGCGATCGCGGGGCAAGCCCGCTCCCACGCAAGGACAGCAGCGCTCCACCGAATTCAATCGAGAATGAACGCCGCCACCGCGTCGGCCACCTGATCCGCCACCTGTGGCCGGTCACGCAGGTGCGCGGCGATGCCGTGGTCGCAGTCGGTGAGCATCAGGCATTCCACATGGGGCGCCGGCACCGAACGCAGCAAGGCGTGGGTGACCTCCTCGGGGATCGGGCTGTAGCGTTCGACACCCGCCAGGCGCCGGGTGCCGGCCGAGGTGCCGGGGCCCTGGCCGTGCACCTTGGAGTTGAGCCCGTCATATTCGCCGATCACCAGCAGCACCCGGCCCTGGAACTGACGTAGGAAGGCATAGCTGTCGCAGTCGAGGAACGCATAAGGCTTGCGGATCGCTTCGCTGAAGGCCGGCCCGAAGGGCGCGCAATGGGCTGCATCGGGGTAGACCGCCGGGCAGATCAGCACCAGCTTGCGCACGTTGGGGCGTTGGGCGGCCAGCTTGAGGGCGATGGCGGCGCCCAGGCTGTGGCCGACCAGGGTGTCGCTGCGCGCATCCAGATGCTGGTGGAAGCGCAGGGCTTCCTGCAGGTTGCTGGCCAACGACGCGTCCTTTGCACCCGGCTCGCTGGCCAGGCTGTGGCCGGAGAGGTTGCCGGTCAGCGAACCGATCCCCTGCTGTTGCAGGCGATAGAGCAAAGGGTTCAGGCGGGTGAAATCGGAGCGGGCGCCGCCGACCACGAAGACCGTGGGGGCGCACTCATGTACCGGGAGCAGCAGGCGGGCCTGTTGCCGATAACCGTCGAAAGCCTCGTCGATGAAGCGTTCCGGGCCGGGAGCGGGTTCGTCGTATTGCCACCTGGCGCGCAGCGCGGTGTTCGACTCGGCATCCATGTTGATCTCCTTGAACAGGCCATGCGCAGTATAAGTAGCTGTCGGCAAAGGCGGAACACCCGTCCGATCGGCGCCAATCGGCACGCGGTGCGCGCCAGGCCTTGCCTGGGTTGGACTTCCCCTGTCGGAAACAGCAAAATGAACCCTTTCCTCCATCGACCAGACCGGACCTGTTGACTCTATGCGTATGCGCCTGATGCTGTTGGGTGGTGGCAATGCCCTCGGGCAAGCGCTGATTCGTCTCGGGGCCGAGGAAGATATCGCTTTCCTGGCGCCTCGCCCTCCGGAAAACGGCTGGGATCCGGCCAGCCTGACCCTGCTGCTCGACGAGCAGCGCCCGCACACCGTGATCAACCTGGCCTACTACTTTGACTGGTTCCAGGCCGAGTCGGTCAGCGAGCAACGCCTGGCTCAGCAGGAGCGGGCGGTGGAGCGGCTCGCCGAGTTGTGCCAGCACCACGAGATGATCCTGGTGCAGCCGTCCAGCTACCGGGTGTTCGATGGCTCGCGCGCCACCGCCTACAGCGAGAAGGACGAACCGGTGCCGCTCGGCCTGCGTGGCCAGGCGCTGTGGCGCATCGAGCAGAGCGTGCGCGCCACCTGCCCGCAGCATGTGCTGCTGCGTTTCGGCTGGCTGCTGGATGAAAGCCTCGATGGCGCGCTCGGGCGTTTCCTGACCCGTGCCGAGCAGCCCCAGGAGTTACTGCTGGCCGATGACCGCCGCGGCAACCCGACACCGGTGGACGACGCGGCACGGGTGATCCTCTCGGTGCTCAAGCAGCTCGATTGCCAGGCGCCGCTGTGGGGGACCTACCACTACGCCGGCAACGAGGCTACCACGCCGCTGGTGCTCGGCCAGGCGATCCTTACCGAGGCCACCCAGTGGCGCAAGCTGGCCGTGCAGGCGCCCACCGCCCAGGCCCACGCCGCCCGCCCGGATGCCAGCGAGGAGCCGCAACACGCGGTACTGGCCTGCAAGAAGATCCTTCATACCTTCGGCATCAAGCCACGCGCCTGGCGCGCCGGCTTGCCGCCCCTACTGGACCGATTCTACCGACATGGCTGACGCCCCCATCCTGATCACCGGCGGTGCCGGCTTCATTGGCTCGCACCTGTGCGACGCGTTGCTGGAGAAAGGCTACGCGGTGCGTATCCTCGACGACCTGTCGACCGGCAAGCGCGACAACCTGCAACTTGGCCACCCGCGCCTGGAACTGCTCGAGGGCGATGTCGCCGATGCCGCGCTAGTGGCCCGTACCGCCAGTGGTTGCCAGGCAGTGGTGCACCTGGCCGCGGTGGCCTCGGTGCAAGCTTCGGTGGAAGACCCGGTGAAGACCCACCAGAGCAACTTCATCGGCACGCTGAACGTGTGCGAGGCGATGCGCCTGAACGGCATCCGCCGCGTGCTGTTCGCTTCCAGCGCGGCGGTGTACGGCAATAACGGCGAAGGCCAGTCGATTGCCGAAGACACCCCCAAGGCGCCGCTGACCCCCTATGCGGTGGACAAGCTGGCCAGCGAGCAGTACCTGGACTTCTACCGCCGCCAGCATGGCCTGGAGCCGGTGGTGTTCCGCTTCTTCAACATCTTCGGGCCACGCCAGGACCCTTCCTCGCCGTATTCAGGCGTGATCAGCATCTTCTGCGAGCGCGCCACCAGTGGCAAACCGATCACGGTGTTCGGTGATGGCGAGCAGACCCGCGACTTCCTGTTTGTCGGTGACCTGGTCCAGGTAATGGTGCAGGCGCTTGAGCAGCAGGCGGTGGAAGAGGGTGCGGTGAACATCGGCCTGAACCAGGCGACCTCGCTGAACCAGTTGCTCAAGGCGCTGGAACAGGTGGTGGGCGGTTTGCCTGCAATCAGCTACGGCCAGGCACGGTCGGGGGACATCCGCCATTCGCGGGCGGACAACTCGCGTTTGCTGGCACGTTTCGCATTTCCCGAGCCAACGCCGTTTGTCGAAGGCCTGGCCCGCTTGCTCGGCAAAGCTTGAGCCTCTCGCGGGGCTTGCCCCGCGATGACGTCACGATTGCCGGATCACCCGCCGCCGGCAATCCTCCGGCCCCAGCACCCGCCCGTCCCGCGCCCGCACCTGCAATGTCTCCAGCCCCTGGCCGCGATCGTCGACCAGCTGCGAGCGTGACTCTCCCGCCGTGAACAGGTAGCGCTCCCCCCATTGGCGCAAGCCGATCACGATCGGAAACACCGAACGGCCCTTTTCCGTCAGCGCATATTCCTTGTAGGCACTGCCATCGGACGCAGGCTGCTGTGCCAGCAGCCCGGCCTCCACCAGCAGTTTCAGGCGCGAAGCGAGGATGTTCTTCGCCAGCCCGAGGTTTTTCTGCAATTCGCTGAAGCGGCACGGGCCATCGAAGGCATCGCGCAGGATCATCAGCGCCCAGCGCTCGCCGAGCACCTCCAGGGCGCGGGCCACTGGGCATTGCTGGTTGTTCTCGTCGAGCATGAGGCGTTCCTTGAGTGTGATCTGGTTGCAGAATAAAACCATGTTTGCTAGAAATCCAGTTTCATGGTTTTAAATTGAAACCAGACTTGGAGAGATTGCTGATGCCACCGCTCACTCGCGGATTGACGCTGTTGTTGGCTACCGCCTGCGCCCTGGCCGTGGCCACGGTGTACCTCGCCCAGCCGCTGTTGGAGGCCATGGCCGCGAGCCTCGGCGTAAGCGCTGCGCGCGCCGGCCTGGTGGTGGGCATGACCCAGGCCGGCTATGCCTTGGGTCTGTTGCTGATTGTGCCGCTGGGCGACCTGGTTGATCGTCGCCGGCTGATTGTCGGCCAGTTGCTGGCATCGGCCGGCGCGCTGTTGGCCGTGGCGTTTGCCGTGGACTGGGCCATGCTGCTGGCGGCGATGGCCATGGTCGGCCTGGCTGCGGTGGTGGTGCAGGTGATGGTCGCGCATGCCGCCACACTGGCCACGCCAGCTCAGCAGGGGCAGGCGGTGGGGACTGTCACCAGTGGCGTGGTGCTGGGGATCCTGTCAGCGCGCTTGGTCTCGGGTGCACTGGCTGACCTGCTGGGCTGGCACGGCGTATACGTCGTGGCGGCGGGGCTGGCGTTGGCCATGGCGTTGTTGCTGGCCTGGCGCTTGCCTGCTGTCAAGCCGCAGGGGCCGAGGCAGCGCTATCGGGTACTGTTGGTTTCAGTGCTGCGCTTGTACCGGCATGACCGTCTGCTACGTCAGCGCGGTGTGTTTGCGGTGCTGATCTTCGCGGCGTTCAGCGTGCTGTGGAGCACGATGGTGTTGCCCCTGAGCGCCGCGCCCCTGGCTCTGGACTATACACAGGTCGGGCTGTTCGGCCTGGCCGGCGTGGCTGGCGCGCTGGCGGCGTCGCGTGCCGGGCGCCTGGCGGATCAAGGGCATGGCCGGCGGGTGAGCGGATGGGCGCTCGGGCTGTTGACGCTGTCATGGCTGCCCAGCGCCTACCTGGAGCAGTCATTGCTGGCGCTGTTGATTGGGGTGCTGATGCTGGACCTGGCCGTGCAGGCCGTGCATGTGACCAACCAGAGCCTGTTGCTGGCGGGGCGCGGCGAGATGGCCAGCCGGCTGATCGGTGCCTACATGTGCTGTTATTCGATCGGTAGCGGGGTGGGTGCGGTCTTGGCGACCTGGGTGTATGGGCAGTGGGGCTGGGTGGCGGTGTGCGGGTTGGGGGCGGGGATAAGCGCTGTTGCGTGGGGCTATTGGGGGTACCTGTGGTGGGGCGAGACGGCGCGGGGCAAGCCCGCTCCAGAAGGAACGGGCTTGCCTGCGGATCAGAACTTGTAGCCGATGCCGACCATGTAGACCCATGGATCGACGTCCACGTCGACCTTGGTCTTGCCGACGCCCAGGGCGCTCGGGCCATCAATGCTGGCCTTGGTGTCGATGTCGACGTACCAGACCGCGGCGTTGAGCAGCAGGTTGTCGGTGAGCATGTAGTCCATGCCCAGTTGGCCGGCGATGCCTACCGAGTCCTTCAGCTTCATGTTGCTGAAGCCCTGGGCCTTGCGGTTGCTGCTCAGGTCTTCATCGAAGAACATCGTGTAGTTGATGCCCACGCCAGCGTAGGGCTGGAATTTGGAGCTTGGCTCCATCGGGTAGTACTGCAGCGACAGGGTCGGAGGCAGTTGCTTGATGTCGGCCAGCTTGCCATCCAGGCCTGGGCCGAGGCCCTTGACGCCGACTTTGTGCTGGAATGGCGTGGCGGCCAGCAGTTCCAGGCCGATGTGGTCGGTGAGCATGTAGGCGAAGGCCAGGCCCAGCTGGGTGTCGCTGTCCAGGGTCGCCTTGGTGCCCGAGACTTTGGCGCCATCGAGCTTGATGTCACCGCTGCTTTCGTTCGGCGCGGTGGTGATGGCGCCGGCGCGGAGGATGAAATCCCCCGCCTGGTGGGCGTGGGCAACAGGGGCTGCGAGCGCCAACGCGACGAGCGAGGCACTGAGCAAGGACTTGTTCATGGAAGCTCCCAGAGGACGTGAGTAATCGAGTAGTCCAATGGTACGAAGCTGACTAAACAGAAAGTTTGACCCAGCTCAACGAAGCCTCTTCAAACGGGCGTGCACAGTTCTCACTTCAGCTCATAAGCGTAGATTTTCTCGGCTTCCATCTGGTAGCCCGCATCGGCTAGCTCGCTGCTGGACGCCTTGACCTGCATCGTGCCTTCGATCCAGTAGGGTTGATAGAGGTCTTCGATACGTACGCCCATCTCGCTGAAGATGTGCACGATCTGGTTCGAGGGTGGCGGTGGCACGTGGATGCAGGCGCCGTAGTAGGGCACCAGGAGGAACTCGGTGGTGCGGCCTTCGTCGCTGACCTCCAGCGGCACGATGTAGCCGGGGATCTTCACGGGCTGGCCGTCCAAGGCCTTTACCACCGGTGCGTTGGGTGCCTGCTGGCGCGCGGCGGGGGCGGCCTCGGCAGCCAGCGCGTCGCTGATCTGCGACAGGTCGTGCAGCGGCGTCAGCTGCGGCGGGATGATCGGCGCGCCCTCGGGGATCAGCGCGGGCCAGTCCAGTTCACGAGGTTCGGCGGCACACACCGTGGATGCCAGCAAAACCACTGCCAGTAACAGGTAATGCCAAGCAGTGGGGGCCTGCCTGTTGTCCATGGACGTCGCGGTCATGAAGGTTCTCAAAGATGAATCGACAGGCCATCGGCCAGCGACTGCCGGTAGGCACGCCAGGCTGGCACGCTGCCCATCAGCAGCGCCGCGCCAAGGATGATAGCCAGCAGCGTCCACTCATGGGCGCTTGGCCAGGCCAATGGCAGGTACAGCCCGTAGTTGGCCTGCACATAGCCCTGCGCCAGGGCAATGCCGGCATACAGCAAGCCAAGCCCGGCGGCGATGCCCGACAATGCCAGGGCCAGTGCCTCGAGCACCAGCAGCCCGGCGATATGCCAGGGACGGGCCCCCACCGAGCGCAGGATGGCCATTTCCCGGCGGCGTTCGTTGAGGCTGGTGAGAATCGCGGTGAGCATGCCGATCAGGCCGGTGAGCACGACGAACAACGACACCACGAACAATGCCTGCTCGGCCGTGCCCATCAGGCTCCACAGCTCCTGCAGGGCCACGCCGGGCAGGATCGCCAGCAGGGGCTCGGCACGGTACTCGTTGATCTCGCGCTGCAGGCTGAACGTGGCGATCTTGCTGTTGAGCCCGAGCATGAAGGCGGTGATGGCGGTGGGCTGCAGGTCCATGGCGCGGGCCTGCTCGGCACTGATGCGCCCGGCGCCACGGGCCGGGACGCCGTTGTGCCAGTCGATGTGGATCGCTTCCATCCCTGCCAGGCTGATGTGCAGGGTGCGGTCCACCGGGGTGCCGGTGCGTTGGAGCACGCCGACCACGGTGAAGGGCTTGTCGTCGTGCTTGACCAGGCTAATGGCGGCCACGCCGTGCGCCAGTACCAGCTTGTCACCCAGTTTGTAGTGCAAGGCCTCGGCGACTTCGGCGCCCAGCACCACTTCGAACGGATCGTCGGCGAACGCCCGGCCCTGGTCGAGTGCCAGGTGCTGGCGGCGACCGAACTGGTAATGGCTGAAGTAGTCGGCGCTGGTGCCCATCACCCGGTAGCCACGGTGCGAATCGCCCAGTGAAATCGGGATCGCCCACTTCACCCGTGGATCCTTGGCGTAATGCTCGTAGCTGTCCCAGCGGATGTTGTTGGTGGCATTGCCGATGCGGAACACCGAGTACAGCAGCAGATTCACCGACCCCGAACGGGCACCGACGATCAGGTCGGTGCCGCTGATGGTGCTGGCGAAACTGGCGCGGGCTTCGGTGCGTACCCGCTCGACGGCCAGCAGCAAGCACACCGACAGGGCGATGGCGAACGCGGTGAGCAGGGCGGTGAAACGGCGGTTGGCCAGGCTGGCCAGGGCAAGGCGAAGCAGGTACATCAGGCCTCCCGGGGCTTGGCGGCGCGATTGAGCTCGGCCAGGGACAGGTGGCGGTCGAACAGCGGCGCCAGGCTCTGGTCATGGCTGACGAACAGCAGGCTTGCGCCGGCGTCGCGGCATTCGTCGAACAACAGGCGGATGAACGCCTCGCGGGTGTCGGCGTCGAGGGCCGAGGTCGGCTCGTCGGCGATGACCAGCTCGGGCTGGCCGATCAGCGCCCTGGCCGCGGCGACCCGCTGCTGCTGCCCGATCGACAGGCTGTCGGCGCGGCGGGCGAGCAGGGCCGGGTCGTCCAGGCCCAGGTGGGCGAGCAACTGGGCAGCGGCCTGGTCGATGCTGCCATGGCGCTGGGCGGCGCGAGCGGCACGGCTTTTCGAGAAGCGGCAGGGCAGCTCGACGTTTTCGCGCACCGAGAGGAACGGCAACAGGTTGAACTGCTGGAAGATGTAGCCGGTGTGATCGACCCGGAAGCGGTCGCGTGCGCCCTGGCCCAAGGTCGCCAAGTCTTGGCCGAGCAGGCGGATGCTGCCCTGGCCTGGGCGGTTGACCCCGCCCAGCAGGCCGAGCAGGGTGGTCTTGCCACTGCCGCTGGGACCCTTGAGGAACAACGCCTCGCCGGGCTCCAGGCGAAACGCTGGGATCTCCAGCAGCGGCGCCTGGCCAGGCCAGGCGAACACCAGGTCATGCAGTTCGATCAGCGGCTGGCTCATTCAGAACTCGACCACGGCCTTGGCGGGGGTGGCTTCCACGCCTTTCTGGCCATTCGGGCCGATCAGTTGCACGTTGATCTTCTGGGTTTGCGGGAAGGTTTTGAACAGGCGGCCGAGGTCGATCTGGGTGAGTTTGCCTGGGGTGGCGCAGGTCAGCTGGTAATGGGCATTGATGTCGGCGTGCTGGTGCGCCTCGCCGCCAGCTTCGGGGGCATTACCGAATAGCGGGCTTTCCAGCTCCTGGGCCTCCTCCTTGCAACCGGCGGCCTGGGCGATGGCGAACAGCTTCAGGGGTTGTTCGAGCTGCTGGCGGGCGGCGGCGACCTTGGCTTTGTCGGCGTCGCTGCTGGCGGCGTGTTCGAAGCCGACCAGGTTCATCGCCGGGCTGTCCAGCGCCAGCTCGAGGACGTTGCCGTCGAGTACCGCGTTGAGCTTGGCCACGCCGTGCTCATGGGCACCGAGGGTGCCATGGGCGTGATCGTGATCGTGGTCATGGTCGTGATCGTCGTGGGCATGGGCCACGGCCAGGGGAAGCAGGGCGAAGGGCAGGGCGAGCAACAGACGACGCATGGACGGCTCCACAGGCGGCTTGGGATGAATTTGTGATGTTATAACAATTTTTATTTGCGCCGCCAGCCTGCCTGGCACAGGTTTCATGTTCGTGGGAGCATGGCGCAATCGAGCCTGGAAACAAGGAAATAATCGTGAGAATTCGTGGACAGATCGGCGAGTGGCCGGTGGACCTGACTGTCGAGCTGGAGCCGCATGAATGGGCGCAGCTGGGGCGTAGGCTGGATGCCCAGGCGCCGGTGGAAGCAGCGCCGGTCAGCGCCAGCCCGGCACCTCGACAGGATGACGGGCAGTGGGCGGCGGCGCGTGAAGTGCTGCGTCAGGCAGGGCAGATGGGTGGTCCGGAGCTGCTGGAGCGTCTGGAAGGTTTGGCCGGAAGCGTGGCGGCAGGCAAGCGGCTGCTGGTGCGGTTGCGCCATAGCAGTGAGGTGAAGGTGGAAAGTGGCGTGGATGCGCCGGTGTATCGCTGGGTGGGATGAGGGGCTGCATAGCAGCCCCAGCAGCCTCAGAACAACGCGGAAGAGAGCTTGCGGCGGTACACACTGACCAGCGGATGCTCGGTGCCCAGCAGCTCGAACACCTGTAGCAGCGCCTTCTGTGGCAGGCCGTTCTCGTAGGCGCGGTTGCGCTGGAACAGCTTCAACAGACCATCCATCGCGGCCTCGTACTGCTGGCGTGCCAACTGCTGGATGCACAGCTGGTAGGCTGCTTCGTCATCCTGCGGATTCTGCGCCAGGCGGCTCTTCAGCTCCGCGGCTTCCGGCAGGCTGGCGGCCTGGCGCAGGAAGGTCAGCTGGGCCTTGGCGCCGGCCAGTGCGGCCTTGTGCTCGTCGGTCTTGACCGCGTCGAGCACCACCTGGGCCTCGCCCAGCTCGCCGCGCTCGGCCAGGCAGCGGGCGTAGAGGATCAGCGCCTCGGCATTGCTGTTGTCTTCACCCAGCAGCACCTGCAGCAGGGCCTCGGCCTCGCTGAAGCGACTTTCGGCGAACAGCGCCTTGGCCTGCTCCAGCGGCGCGGCGGCGGGCGGCGCGGGCATCTGCACATGGGGTTCGAGCATGGCGCGGATGGCCGACTCGGGCTGCGCGCCGGCAAAACCATCGACCGGTTGACCATCCTTGAACAGCACCACGGTCGGCAGGCTGCGGATGCCGAACTGGGCGACGATCTGCTGCTCGACGTCGCAGTTGATCTTGGCCAGCAGCAACTCGCCCTGATAACCCTCGGCGATCTTCGCCAACAGCGGCATCAGTGCCTTGCACGGCGCGCACCATTCGGCCCAGAAGTCGACCAGTACCGGCTTGTGGAAGGAGTTCTCGATGACCAGTTGCTGGAAGTTGGCATCGGTGGCATCGAAGATATAGGGCAGGTTCTGGTTAACTGGCGCTTGGCTCATCGCAACTCTCGCAAATCCGTGAATGCCCCCACTATAAGGGCTCGCGGCTGGCGTGGTACAGGCTGACGCGGCGGAATTCGTGCGGCTCGGCCAGATCCGGCAGGGTCAGCGCTTCCAGCACGCCGAGCGGGCGGTACAGCGGATGGCTGAAGTCACGCACCCGAGAGTCGGCCACCAGTGCCTGGCGGCCACGGCTGAGGAATGCGTCCAGCAACGGCAGGTTGGCGCGGTCGTACAGTACATCGGCGACCAGAATCAGGTCGAAGCGGTCGCCCTCGGCGAAGAAATCGCGGCTGTAGCCCAGCGTCACGCCGTTCAGTGCGGCGTTGGCGCGGCAGGCGTCCAAGGCCAACGGGTCGAGGTCGCAGGCCACTACTTCCAGCGCGCCGGCCCGGGCGGCGGCGATTCCGGCGATGCCGGAGCCGGCGCCGAAGTCCAGCACGCGCTTGCCACGCACCCAGTGCGGCTGCTCGGCCAGGTAGCGCGCCATGGCCAGGCCACTGGCCCAGCAGAAGCTCCAGTAGGGCGGATCTTCGAGAATGCGCCGGGTTTCCTCGCTGCTGAATGCGCGATCCATGTTCTGGTCGTCGATCAACCAGAGTTTCAGATCGCATTCGGGCAGTTCGCTGACGATCAGGCGCGCTTCGCCGATCAGGCGGCTCAAGGCCTGTTGCAGGGCCAGCGGGGTCATCTACGGTGCCTTTTCGAAACGCAGCGGGCCGGTGGCCTGGGTCTGGGCCTGGGCGATGCGCACCGGCGGCAGGTGCAGGATCAGTTGCCCGGAGCGGCTGGCGCGGCCACGCAGTTCGACCCGCGCGCCGGCAGGGAAGGCTTCGGGGTTGAAGCGCAGGCGGTAGGGCAGGGCCTGGCCGGTGCCGCTCAGGGTACTGCTGGCCAGCAGTTGCTGTGGGCGGCCGCGCTCGTCGATCACCAGCAGGGCCAGCTCCACATCGGCACCTGCCGGGATTTCCATCAGGGTACCGCTCAGCTCGCGCTGGTAGGCCGGCAGCGGGCCCAGGGGTTCGGTCTTCTTCGCCACCTTGGCCGGCACCGGCGCCGGGGCCTGTTCCGGCTTGGGGCGGTCGCTGCCGCAGGCGGCGAGCAGGGCGGCGCAACACAGCACGACGAGCGCTCGAGGGTACATGGGGTCGTCCTTCACGGGCAGATTTGCATGGATGGTAAACCCTTTGGCTTGTCTTGCCAGTGCAATGCGCTACCATGGCCCTCCCTTTTTTTTGTTGCCTGCCACCATGCACTGTCCGTTTTGCGGCGCCAACGACACCAAGGTCATCGACTCGCGCCTGGTCGCCGAGGGCGAACAGGTGCGTCGCCGTCGCGAGTGCGTCGCTTGCGGCGAACGTTTCACCACCTTCGAAACCGCCGAGCTGGTGCTGCCGCGGCTGATCAAGCAGGACGGCACGCGCCAGCCCTTCGATGAGGACAAGCTGCGGGCCGGCATGCAGCGCGCGCTGGAAAAGCGCCCGGTCAGCGTCGAGCGCCTGGAAGCGGCGCTGGCGCACATCAAGAGCCGCCTGCGTGCCACCGGCGAGCGTGAAGTGAAATCGCTGGTGGTCGGTGAGATGGTGATGGCCGAGCTGCGCAAGCTCGACGAAGTGGCCTACATCCGATTCGCCTCGGTCTACCGGCGTTTCCAGGACCTCGACGAATTCCGCGAAGAAATCGACCGCCTGGCCCGCGAGCCAGCCAAAGAGTAAGCATGTCCAGCCAAACCATTCTCGACGCCCACTACATGGCCCGGGCCGTGGAACTGGCCCGCAACGGCCTGTACAGCACCCACCCCAACCCCCGCGTGGGCTGCGTGATCGTGCGCGATGGCGAGGTGGTCGGCGAGGGCTGGCATGTGCGTGCTGGCGAGCCGCACGCCGAGGTTCACGCCCTGCGCCAGGCCGGCGAGCGCGCCCTAGGCGCCTGTGCCTACGTCACCCTCGAGCCCTGCAGCCACCATGGGCGCACGCCGCCGTGCGCCGAAGCCCTGGTCAACGCCGGGGTGGCGCGGGTGGTGGCGGCCATGCAGGACCCCAACCCGCAAGTGGCCGGCAATGGCCTGCGCCGTCTGCGCGAGGCCGGCATCGAGGTCGCCAGCGGGGTGCTCGAAGCCGAGGCCCGCGCCCTCAACCCAGGCTTCCTCAAACGTATGGAGCACGGCCTGCCATTCGTGCGCGCCAAGCTGGCGATGAGCCTGGACGGTCGCACTGCCATGGCCAGTGGCGAGAGCCAGTGGATCACCGGCCCCGCCGCCCGTGCCGCGGTCCAGCGCCTGCGCGCCCGGTCCAGCGTGGTGCTGACCAGCGCCGAAAGCGTGCTGTTCGACAACGCCCGCATGACCGTGCGTGGCGAAGAACTGGGCCTGGATGAGGCGTTCACCGCCCTGGCCGTGTCGCGCCCGCCGCTGCGCGTGCTGATCGACGGGCGCCTGCGCCTGCCACTGGACGCGCCGTTCTTCCAGGCCGGCCCGGCGCTGGTGGTGACCGCCGCCGGCGAGGACCCTCGTTATGCCGCCGCCGGCCATGAGTTGCTCGACCTGCCCGGCAGCGACGGCCGCGTCGACTTGCCGGCCCTGCTGCGGGTGCTGGCCGGGCGCGGCGTCAACGAAATCCTCCTGGAAGCCGGCGCCGGCCTGGTCGGCGCCTTCGCCCGCCAGGGCCTGGTCGACGAGTACCAGTTGTTCGTCGCCGGCACCTTCCTCGGCTCCGATGCCCGTCCGCTGCTGGACTGGCCGTTGTCGAAAATGAGCGAGGCGCCGCGGCTGAAGATTACCGACATGCGCGCGGTCGGCGATGACTGGCGAGTCACTGCCATCCCCCTGCCGGCCCCCGGCGTATAATGCCTGGCTTGCTTCGCGCAGCCCGTACTTGAGGAGAACAGCATGTTCACCGGCATCATCGAATCCATCGGCACCATCCGCAGCCTCACCCCCAAGGGCGGTGACGTGCGTGTCTATGTCGAGACCGGCAAGCTCGACCTGGCCGACGTCAAGCTTGGCGACAGCATCGCGGTCAACGGCGTGTGCCTGACCGCCGTCGAGCTGCCCGGCGACGGCTTCTGGGCCGACGTCAGCGTCGAGACCCTCAAGCGCACGGCCATGGTCGACCTCAAGAGCGGCAGCCGGGTCAACCTGGAAAAGGCCCTGACCCCGACCACCCGCCTGGGCGGCCACCTGGTCAGCGGCCACGTCGACGGTGTCGGCGAGATCGTCTCGCGCGCCGATAGCGCCCGCGCCATCCAGTTCCGCGTGCGTGCGCCCAAGGAGCTGGCCAAGTACATCGCCCACAAGGGCTCGATCACCGTCGACGGCACCAGCCTGACGGTCAACGAAGTCGATGGCGCCGAGTTCGAGCTGACCATCGTCCCGCACACCCTGTCCGAAACCATCATGGCCGACTACCGAGCAGGGCGTCGGGTGAACCTTGAGGTCGACCTGCTGGCCCGTTACCTGGAGCGTCTGCTGCTGGGCGACAAGGCCGCCGAGCCGAGCAAAGGCAGTGGCATCACCGAAAGCTTCCTGGCCGCCAACGGCTTCTTGAAATCCTGATTGAGAAGGGGGTGCCGCGTGGCGCTCAACAGCATCGAAGAACTGGTCGAAGACATCCGCCAGGGCAAAATGGTCATCCTCATGGATGACGAAGACCGCGAGAACGAAGGCGACATCATCATGGCAGCCGAATGCTGCCTGCCCGAGCACATCAATTTCATGGCCAAGCACGCCCGTGGCCTGATCTGCATGCCGATGACCCGCGAGCGCTGCGAAACCCTGAAGCTGCCGCTGATGGCGCCGCGCAACGGTTCGGGCTTCGGCACCAAGTTCACTGTGTCGATCGAGGCCGCCGAAGGCGTCACCACCGGCATCTCCGCCGCCGACCGCGCCCGTACCGTGCAGGCCGCCGCGGCCAAGGACGCCAAGGCCGAGGACATCGTCAGCCCTGGGCATATTTTCCCGCTGATGGCCCAGCCCGGCGGCACCCTGGCTCGCGCCGGCCATACCGAGGCCGCCTGCGACCTGGCGCGCATGGCCGGTTTCGAGCCAAGCGGGGTGATCTGCGAGGTGATGAACGACGACGGCACCATGTCGCGCCGCGCCGAGCTGGAAGTGTTCGCTGCCGAGCATGGCTTGAAGATCGGCACCATCGCCGACCTGATCCACTACCGCATGATCCACGAGCGCACCGTGCAGCGCGTGTCCGAGCAGCCGATCGAGAGCGAGCTGGGCGAATTCAACCTGGTCACCTACCGTGACGCGGTGGAAGGCGACGTGCACATGGCCCTGACGCTCGGCAAGATCTGCGCCGAAGAGCCGACGCTGGTGCGGGTGCACAACATGGATCCGCTGCGCGACCTGCTGCTGGTCAAGCAGCCGGGGCGCTGGAGCCTGCGCGCGGCCATGGCCGCGGTGGCCGAGGCCGGCAGCGGCGTGGTCCTGCTGCTGGGCCACCCGCTGGACGGCGACGTGCTGCTGGCGCACATCCGCGAAAGCGCGGGCGATGCGCAGCCCAAGGCACCCACCACCTACAGCACCGTCGGTGCCGGTTCGCAGATCCTGCGCGACCTCGGTGTGCGCAAGATGCGCCTGATGAGTTCGCCGATGAAGTTCAATGCGATATCCGGATTCGATCTGGAAGTTGTAGAATACGTGCCCTCCGAGTGACTTGAGGCGGCCTGATCGCCCTTAAGCTCGAGTCAAAACCCTCCCGAGGCCGCCACAGCGCGGCCTCGCTCTTGAAGATGAGAACTCCGGAATGACCCTGAAGACCATCGAAGGTACCTTCATCGCCCCCAAAGGTCGCTATGCTTTGGTGGTTGGCCGCTTCAACAGCTTCGTCGTCGAAAGCCTGGTAAGCGGTGCAGTCGATGCCCTGGTACGCCACGGCGTCAGCGAAAGCGACATCACCATCATCCGTGCCCCGGGCGCGTTCGAAATCCCGCTGGTGGCACAGAAAGTCGCCCAACAGGGCGCTTATGACGCGATCGTCGCCCTGGGCGCGGTGATCCGTGGCGGTACCCCGCACTTCGAATACGTGGCGGGCGAGTGCACCAAGGGCCTGGCCCAGGTGTCCATGGAGTTCGGTGTTCCGGTGGCCTTCGGCGTACTGACCGTCGATTCCATCGAGCAGGCCATCGAGCGTTCCGGCACCAAGGCCGGCAACAAAGGTGCCGAAGCTGCCCTGTCCGCTCTGGAAATGGTCAGCCTGCTGGCGCAGTTGGAGGCCAAGTGATTAGCGACGAAAGCGATCGTTTCAACCCGCGCGATCCAAAACCCGCGGATGCCGGCAAGCCCTCGAAGAGCGCCAAGCGTCGCGAAGCCCGCAAGCTCGCCACGCAAGCGCTCTACCAGTGGCACATGGCCAAGCATTCGCTGAACGAGGTCGAGGCGCAATTCCGGGTCGACAACGATTTCACCGATATCGACGGCGCCTACTTCCGCGAGATCCTGCACGGGGTCCCGGCGAAGAAGGCCGAGATCGACGAGGCGCTCAAGCCTTGCCTGGACACGCCGCTGGAAGAGCTCGACCCGGTCGAGCTGGCCGTGCTGCGCCTGTCCACCTGGGAATTCATGATGCGCGTCGACGTGCCGTACCGCGTCGTCATCAACGAAGGTGTGGAGCTGGCGAAGGTGTTCGGCGCCACTGACGGCCACAAGTTCGTCAACGGCGTGCTCGACAAGCTGGCTCCGCGTCTGCGTGAGGCGGAAGTCAAGGCGAACAAGCGCTGATCGCGGCGCCGACGAGCCATGGGTGAGTTCGAGCTGATCCGTCATTTCTTCGCCGCAGCGCCCTGTGCGCAGGGCGGCGAGGGCGTGGCCCTGGGGATCGGCGACGACTGTGCCCTGCTGAACCTGCCTGCCGGCGAGCAGCTGGCGATCTCCACCGACACGCTCGTGGCCGGTGTGCATTTCCCCGCAGTGTGCGACCCGTTGCTGCTCGGCCAGCGTTCGCTGGCCGTGGCGGTCAGCGACCTGGCGGCCATGGGCGCCACGGCCATCGGCTTCACCCTTGCCCTCACCCTGCCCCAGGTCGGCGCGCAATGGCTTGCCGGCTTTGCCGACGGCCTCGGCCGCATGGCCGCGCGCTGCGGTATCAGCCTGATTGGTGGCGACACTACACGCGGCCCGTTGAGCATCACCGTGACCGTGTTCGGCCGGGTGCCGACCGGCCAGGCGCTGCGTCGCAGCGGCGCGCAGCCGGGCGACCTGCTGTGTGTCGGTGGTTTCCTGGGCAACGCGGCGGGGGCCTTGCCGCTGGTGCTGGGCGAACGCGAGGCGGCTGCCGATGTGGCCGGGCCATTGCTCGAGCATTACTGGTCGCCCTTGCCGCAACTGCAACTGGGCGAGCGCCTGCGCGGCCTGGCCACGGCGGCGCTGGATATTTCCGACGGCCTGCTGGCCGACTGCGGGCATATCGCCAAGGCGTCCGGCGTTGCGCTGCAGGTGAACCTGGCGCAGGTCCCCGTGTCTGCTCCTTTACAGGCTTTGCTCGGTAGAGAAGCGGCCTTGCATGCAGCGCTCACCGGTGGTGACGACTACGTGCTGGCGTTCACCGTGCCGGAAAGCGCACTGACCGCCCTGGCCCGCGAGGTGCACGTCATCGGTCGTGTACTGGAAGGCCAGGGCGTGACCTTGCGTGACCCGCAAGGCCAGGACATCACCCCCGTGCAGCGGGGCTATCAACATTTCAGGGAGACACCGTGACCGACCACCCCAACCAGGTGCCTGCGGAGTTCGTTCCGCCTTCGGTCTGGCGCAACCCGTGGCACTTCATCGCCTTCGGCTTCGGCTCGGGCACCCTGCCCAAGGCGCCGGGGACCTGGGGTTCGCTGGTGGCGCTGCCGTTCATCCCGTTGTGGCAGATGCTACCCGACTGGGGTTATTGGCTGTTGCTGGGCATCAGCATGCTGTTCGGCGTGTGGTTGTGCGGCAAGGTGGCCAACGACTTGCGCGTGCACGACCACGAGGGCATTGTCTGGGACGAGATCGTCGGCATGTGGATCACCCTGTGGCTGGTGCCGGAAGGTTGGCAGTGGCTGCTGGCGGGGTTCCTGATGTTCCGCTTCTTCGACATCCTCAAGCCGTGGCCGATCCGCTGGGTCGACCGCCATGTGCATGGTGGGTTCGGCATCATGCTCGACGATATCCTGGCCGGCGTGTTCGCCTGGCTGGGCATGCAGGTTCTGGTGTGGGCGGTGGCCTGAGACAGGGAGCGTTGCAATGGGCCTGAAGGCTGTGGTGCTGGCATCGATGCTATTGGTCGCGGGACCGGGTGCGATGGCCCAGGAGGTGCCGGCGCAGGTGCGTCTGGTCAGCGAGGCGTGGGTCGACTACACCAATGCCGATGGCAGCGGGCTGGCCTGGGACGTGTTGCGCAAGGTGTTCGAGCCGGCCGGGGTCAAGGTCGTGGTCAAGAGCGCGCCCTACAGCCGCGCCGTCGGACTGGTGAAACGCGGCGAGGCGGATGCCTGGGTAGGCTCCTACAAGGAAGAGAACGCCGACAACCTGTACCCGCAGTGGTACTTCGACCAGGACCATATCTATGCCTTGGGCCTGGTCGACAAACCGGTGCCAACGCTCGAGACCATCGGCCAGTACCGGCTGGCCTGGGTGCGCGGCTACGACTACGCCAGCTATCTGCCCGAGGTCCACAACTTCCGCGAGATCCAGCGGCGCGAGGGCATCCTGCCCATGCTCGAACATGACCGGGTCGATTTCTACATCGATGCGCTCGCCGAGGTCGACTACGTGCTTGGCCAGGCGCCCGATGCCACGCGCTTTCGCCGCACCCACGTCGCCGAGCTGCCGTTGTATCTGGCCTTCGCCCACAGCGAACAGGGCAAGGCCCTGCGCGACCTGTTCGACCGGCGCATGGAGCAACTGGTGCGCAGCGGCGAGCTGAAGCCGATCTTTGAGCGCTGGAAGCAGCCTTATCCGTTTACGGATGATCACCTGCCTCATCAATAAATGCCCCGCAGTCCGCTCCCGCAGGGGCCGGTGTGCGGCCATATGCATCTAACTTTTCGATCTTAAGCCACGATATTCCTCCTGCGCACCTGCGCCGGGCTGCTGATACAATCGACCGATCTGAAAAATCCTACTGCCCAGGAGCACAACGTGCCCGTCGTCTTTGTTGCCGCCTCGAAACTCCCGACTCCCTTTGCGACCTTCACCATGCATGGCTTCCTCGACGAAGCCACTGGCCGCGAGCACGTGGTGCTCAGCCTGGGTGATATCGCCGACGGCGAGCCGGTGCTGGGGCGTCTGCACTCCGAGTGCCTGACTGGCGATGCGCTGTTCAGCCAGCGTTGCGACTGTGGCTCGCAGCTGGAGGCTGCATTGCAGGCCATCGCCCGTGAAGGCCGTGGCGTACTGCTGTACCTGCGCCAGGAAGGCCGTGGCATCGGCCTGCTGAACAAGATCCGCGCCTACGAACTGCAAGACGGCGGTGCCGACACCGTCGAGGCCAACGAGCGCCTGGGCTTCGCCGCCGACCAGCGTGACTACGCCATGTGCCTGCCGATGCTCGAGCACCTGGGCGTGAAGTCGTTGCGTCTGATGACCAACAATCCGCGCAAGGTAAAGGCCCTGACCGACATGAGCATCAAGGTCGCCGAGCGCGTACCGCTGCACACTGGCCACAACCCGCACAACCGCCTGTACCTGGCCACCAAGGCCGACAAGCTCGGGCACATGATGGGCAACAAGCACCAGGGCGAGGTGCCCCAGGCGTGACTCGCACAGAGGTGAAGCGGCGGCTGGCGCTGGCCTGGTGGCAGTACCTGGCCGTGGGGTTGCTGCCGCTGCCGGTGATGGCCTGGGCCTTTGGTGACGGCGAGGCGCTGATCCCGGTGCTGGCCATGCCGCTGTTCATCGCCGGTGCCGCCAGCATGTTCCTCAGCCTGCCGCGCTTCAGCGCGTACAAGCGGGCGTTGATCGCCAGCGACAAGGTATTGGGCAGCGCCGAAGAACCGGCGGCCTGGATCGAGCTGGCCCGCGTGCGCCGCCTGGCTATGCTGTTCGCCTGCTTCCCGGCCTGGGTTGCCGCGCTGTCGGTGCTGGTCGGGTTGGAGGCGGTACCGCAGATTCTCCTCGCCCTGTCCACCGTGGTGTTGCTGTACCTCTATCGCATCCCACGCCAGCTCGGCTGATGCGGGCGCTGTTCGCCGGGTTTTTGCTGCTGTGTCTCGGCGCCGTGGCCGAGGCCGCGCCGCGGGTGGTCAGCCTGGCGCCGTCGATGACCGAGATTGTCCTGGAGCTACGAGCCGGCGAGTTGCTGGTCGGTGTGCTCGATGGCGGCGAGCGTCCGCCGGCGCTGGCCCGGTTGCCTTCCGTCGGCCGCCATGGCCAGCTCGACATGGAGCGCCTGTTAAGCCTCGAGCCCGACCTCTTGCTGCTGTGGCCCGGCAGCGTGCCGCCGGCCCAGCGCGACCAGCTCAGGCGCCTGGGCATCGCCACGTTCAGCGGCGAGCCCGGCAACCTCGACCAGTTGATCGACCAGATCGAAGCCATCGCCCAACGTATTGGCCGTGACCAGCAAGGCCGCGCCTATGCCGCCAGCCTGCGTGAGCGGTTGCAGGGGCTGCGCGACCGCTACCGGCGTGAGGCGCCGCTGCGGGTGTTCTACCAGGTCTGGGACAAGCCGCTGTACACCTTGGGTGGCCGCCAGGTGGTCAGCGACGCCTTGCGCGTGTGCGGGGCGCGCAATGTGTTCGATGACCTGGCCCAGCCCGCCCCGCAGGTCAGCGTGGAGTCGGTGTTGCTGCGCGACCCCGAGGTGATCCTGGCGGGCGATGAGGCGCAACTGGCCAGTTGGCGCAACTGGCCGCGGCTGAGCGCCGTGAAAGGCGAGCGCTTGCTGGTGGTGCCGGACAAAGGCCTGGAGCGGCCCAGCGGGCAGATGATCGAGGCCACTGCTCGGCTGTGTGCGTTGCTCGATGCTAGAGCGCCGGTGTCCAGGTAAGGCTCAACAGCCAGGTGCGTCCTTCTTCGCGGTAACCGTGCCAACTGCCGTCGTAGCTGTAGAGGACGCGGCTGTATTGCTTGTCCAGCAGGTTGTCCAGCTTCAGATCCACCCTCACCTCGTCTGTCAGGGCCATGCCGCCACGTAGGCCGAGCAACCCATAGCCCCCCATGCGCCGGTTGTTGGACGGATCGTCGTAGCTGCCACTGACAGCCTGCCAGCTGGCGCCCACGCTGTAGCGAGCAAATTGTCGATCCACATCCAGGCTCAACGTGCGACGAGCGCGGCGTTGAAGGGTATGGCCGCTTTCCCGGTCACGCGGGTCGACCAGGCTCAGGCCCAGCTGAGAGGTCCAGCCGGCCCATTCCTGTTGCAGCGACAGTTCCATGCCATTGATTCGCGCGTTTTCGACATTGCCGGGTCGCCTGCGCTCGGGGTCGTAGTTGATTGCGTCGCGCAGGTCGGTGCGATACAGCGAGGCTTCCAGCCGTGTCTCACTGGCCAGCTGGCTGCGCCATTGCAGTTCGTAGCTTTTCGAGTGCTCGGGGCGCAGGTCCGGGTTGCCGTACTTCACATCGTAGAGATCGTTGAAGGTCGGGGCGCGAAAGCCTTCGCTGTAGGAGAGCAGCACGTCGTTGCGAGGGTTCAGCGGGACTGTGAGGCTGGCATTCCAGGTGGTCTGGTCGCCGAATTGCTGGTTACGGTCCTGGCGTACACCCAGTTCGCTCGAGAAGCTGTCCCCGGCAAAGCGATATTGAGCGAAGGCTGCGCGGTTCCAGCGGCTGTCCTCGCTGAAGTTCGCCGTACCGTGGAAGCGATCCTGGTACCAGTCGCCACCCAGCATCAGCTGGTTGCGCTCGTCGAGTGTGAAGTCGTTCTGCCAGGTGACCTGATCACGGTAGGTGTTGTAGATGAAGCGCTCGTCGCTCATCTTGTCGCGCTTGTCGTCACGGTTTTCGCTGTGGCCAAGTTCCAACCTGGAGTGCCAGGTGTCGCTTAGCTGGGCGTCGAACCAGGTGCCCAGGCTGCTGACACTGAAATCGGTGTAGGGCTGCTGTGGATAACTCAGATAGGTGGATTCATCCAGCCGCCCATAAGGATTGTCGTATTCACTGCGCCCACGGCTGTCGAGCAGGTTCAGGCCCGCTTCGAAGCGCTCGTTGAAGCTGTGGCTCAAGCTCAGGTTCAAAGAGCGGTTGCGATAGGCGTCATGGTCGCCATCGCTGGCATACGACGGCCCGGTCGAATCGATGCCGGCCGTCTCGTCCAGGCTGGCGCCGAGGTTGAAGCGGGTCGCGCCATCGCCACCGGACAGGCCCAGGCTGCGCTGCCAGGTCTGGTTGCTGCCGGTTGCCAGGCGCAGGCGCGGTTGCAGGCCCTGGCCCTCGCCACGCCGGGTGAAGATCTGGATCACCCCGCCGATGGCGTCGCTGCCGTAAACCGCCGAGCGCGAACCGCGCAGCACCTCCACCCGTTCGATCTGGTCGATGCCGAGAAACTGCAGGCCGCTGTCGCCGGAGGTGGTGTTGGCGATGCGCACGCCATCAACCAGCACCAGGGTCTGGGCGGCCTTGGTGCCGCGCACGAAGATGCCCGGCAGGCTGCCGCGACCGCCGGTGGGCGCGACCTGCACGCCGGGCACGCGGGCGAGCAGATCGGTGACGCTGCTGGGTTGTAGGCGGTCGATGTCGGCACGGGTGAACACCGTGTTGGCGGCGCTGGTGGCGGTACGCGACTCGACCTGGCGGCTGGCGCTGATCAGCACGTCGGGGAGCTTGAGGGCGTCGTCGCGGGAAGGTTCGGCTGCCAGGGTGGCGGCGGGGAGGTAGAGCAGGGGGAGGGCGCGGATCTTCATGGGGCAGTTCCATTGCAATCGCGGGGCAAGTCGCATCGGCGCACCGCCGCTCCCACGCAGTTATCGTGGGAGCGGCGGCGCGCCGATGCGACTTGCCCCGAGATATGGCCTTACAGGCCGAGCTTGGCCATTCGGGTTTTGACGGAGGCTTCGATCCCTGCCGCATCCAGCCCGCACTCGGCCAGCATCTGCGCAGGCTTGGCGTGCTCGACATAGATATCCGGCAGCCCCAGGTGCAGCAGCGGCTTGACCACCGCTTCGCGGGCGAGGAACTCGCCGACCGCTGCGCCGGCGCCACCCATGATGGCATTCTCTTCGATGGTCACCAGCAACTCATGGCTGGCGGCCATTTCCAGCACCAGCGCCTCGTCCAGAGGCTTGACGAAACGCATGTCGACCACGGTGGCGTCGATCTGCTCGGCCACCTGCAGGGCTTCGGCCAGCTGTACGCCGAACACCAGCAGGGCAACCTTGCCACCCTGGCGGCGGACCACGCCCTTGCCGATTTCCAGGGGCTCCAGGTCGCCGCTGATCGGCGCGTTGGGGCCGGTGCCACGTGGGTAGCGCACGGCGGCCGGGCCCTTGTAATGGTGGCCGGTGCTGAGCATCTTGCGCAGCTCGTTCTCGTCGCTCGGAGTCATCACCAGCATGCCGGGGATGCAACGCAGGTAGGACAGGTCGTAGGCGCCGGCGTGGGTCGGGCCGTCCTCGCCGACCAGGCCGGCGCGGTCGATGGCGAACAGCACATCGAGGTCCTGTACCGCCACGTCGTGGATCAGCTGGTCATAGGCGCGTTGCAGGAAGGTCGAGTAGATCGCCACCACCGGCTTGGCACCCTCGCAGGCCATGCCCGCGGCCAGGGTGACCGCGTGCTGCTCGGCGATGGCGACGTCGAAGTAGCGCTCCGGGTAGCGTTCGCTGAAGTCGATCAGGTCCGAGCCTTCCTTCATCGCCGGGGTGATGCCCACCAGGCGATTGTCGGCGGCGGCCATGTCGCACAGCCACTGGCCGAACACCGAGGCGTATTTCGGGCCGCTGGTCTTCTTCGGCGCGACCGGCTTGTCGGCCGGCTCCAGCTTGGTGATGGCGTGGTAGCCGATCGGGTCGACCTCGGCCGGGGCGAAGCCCTTGCCCTTCTTGGTCACCACGTGGAGGAACTGCGGACCCTTGAGGTCGCGCATGTTGCGCAGGGTGGCGATCAGGGTCGGCAGGTCGTGGCCGTCGATCGGGCCGATGTAGTTCCAGCCCAGCTCCTCGAACAGCGTGCCCGGCACCAGCATGCCCTTGGCGTACTCCTCGGTGCGGCGGGCGATTTCCCAGGCACCGGGCAGGCGCGACAGCACTTTCTTGCTGCCTTCGCGCATGCTCGCGTAGGTGCGGCTGGAGAGGATCTTGGCCAGGTAGTTGGACAGGCCGCCGACATTGCGCGAAATCGACATGTCGTTGTCGTTGAGGATCACCAGCATGTCGGCGTTGACTTCCTGGGCGTGGTTCAGCGCCTCGAAGGCCATGCCGGCGGTCAGCGCGCCGTCGCCGATCACCGCGATCGACTTGCGCGGGTCGTTCTGCAGGCGGGCGGCGATGGCCATGCCCAGCGCGGCGCTGATCGAGGTGCTGGAGTGGCCGACGCCGAAGGTGTCGTACTCGCTCTCGCTGCGGCGCGGGAAGGCGGCGATGCCGTCCTTCTGGCGCAGGCTGAGCATGCGCTCGCGCCGGCCGGTGAGGATCTTGTGCGGGTAGGCCTGGTGGCCGACGTCCCACACCAGCCGGTCATCCGGGGTGTCGAAGACGTAGTGCAGGGCGATCGTCAGCTCGATGACGCCCAGGCCCGCACCAAAATGCCCACCGGTCTGCCCAACGGTATAGAGCAGGTCCTGGCGCAGCTCGTCGGCCAGGGTCTCCAGGTCGGCTTCGGCCAGCCGGCGCAGGCCGGCGGGCGTGTCGGCGCGGTCCAGCAACGGCGTGACCGGGCGTTCGCGGGGGATCTCTTGAAACGTCGTGGGCATCAGGCGAGTCGTTATAGGTGTGAAGACGCGGCAGTTTACCCCATTGTAGGAAAAGCTGCCCATTCAGTCGGGTGTTGAGCGGGGGCTGCGGCGCACCCCATCGCCGGCAAGCCGGCTCCCCCAGGTATCGCGTTGTCCGTGAGCGCTGGTGTGTCGGCAGCGGCGCTGATCAGTGGCGGCGTTCGACGATGTAGCGGGCCAGCGCCCGCAGTGGCTCGGCATTCTCGGCAAAGCCTGCCAGCGCGGCCAGCGCCTGGTCGCGCAGCTCCAGGGCATAGGCCTTGGCCGCCTCCAGGCCGAGCAGGGCCGGGTAGGTCGGCTTGTCGCGGGCGATATCGGCGCCCTGGCGTTTGCCCAGGGTGGTGGTGTCGCTCTCCACGTCGAGGATATCGTCCTGCACCTGGAACGCCAGGCCAATGGCCTGTGCATAAGTCTGCAGCGCATCGAGCTGGACCTGCCCGGCGCGGGCGCTGGCCAAGGCGCCGAGGCGCACGCTGGCTTCGATCAGTGCGCCGGTCTTGTGCCGGTGCATGTACTCCAGGGCTTTCTGGTCGAGCTTCAGGCCGACCGAACCGAGGTCGATGGCTTGCCCGCCGACCATGCCCGCAGGGCCGGCCGCCTTGGCCAAGGCCTGGACCATCTGCAGGCGGATGGCGTCGGGCTGCGGGCTCAGGCGCGGATCGAGCAAGGCGCTGAAGGCCAGGCTTTGCAAACCGTCGCCGGCGAGGATCGCGCACGCCTCGTCGAAGGCCTTGTGGGTGGTCGGCTGGCCGCGGCGCAGGTCGTCGTCGTCCATGGCCGGCAGATCGTCGTGTACCAGCGAGTAGGCGTGGATCAGCTCAACCGCGCAGGCGGCGCCGTTGGCCTGCTCCGCCGGTACGCCGAAGGCTTCGCAGGCGGCGTAGGCCAGCAGCGGGCGCACGCGCTTGCCGCCGTTCATCACGCTGTAGCGCATGGCGGCATAGAGGCGCTCGAGCTCCTTGGCGGGAGCCTGGAACAACGGTTCGAGCGCCGCGTCGACCCGGGCCTGGGCGCTCGCCTGGTACTGGGCGATCATGCCTCGGGCTCCGCATCGAATGGCTGCGCGGCCAGCTCGCCGTCACGCTCCAGCAGGATCTGCACCTTCTGCTCGGCCTGGGCCAGGGCGCCCTGGCAATCGCGGGTCAGGGCGATGCCTTGCTCGAAGGCGGCCAGCGACTCTTCCAGCGACAGTTCGCCGTTCTCCAGGCGCTCGACCAGGGCTTGCAGGTCGGCGAGGGATTGTTCGAAATCGATGGAGGCTTTTTTGCGGGCCATGGCGACGGTCTCGGTGGTGTTCAGAACGGCGCGACACTAGCAGAGCGGGGCAGGGGGAGCAAATCACGCAGGGTTATCGTTCGTCGCATTTTGTTGCACTTGTTCGATGTGAGCCATCTTGCAATCTGCGAAGCAATGGAATTGTGGGGGTGGCGGCCCTCTGCCATAATCCGCGCGCTCTGGCCCGTGGGCCAGCGGCTTCCCTCCCCGACGTCATGTAATGGACTACGTTGTGAGCTTCCTCTCGATCGAATTCGGCCTCTGTTTCACGCTGTTCTTCATACTTTATTGGAGCCTGTGCTGGAGTGTCCGGCTGCAGAACCTGCTGCTGCTGACGGCCAGCTATGGCCTGGTGGCCAGCTTCAGCCTGCAGTCGCTTTACATCCTGCTGGGCTACAGCGTGCTGGTGTACCTGCTCGGCCTGCTGGCGGGGCGCTACCCTGGACGCTGGTTCAGTCGCGTGCTGCTGTTGACGCTGGTGCTGGGCTGTTTCTACCTGTTCAAGTATCAGGCGTTCTTCGTCGAAGGCGCGCAGGCCGCACTGGCCACCGCCGGGTTCGACGTGGCGCTGCCGTTGCTGGAAGTGCTGGTGCCGATCGGGCTGTCGTTCTATACCTTCCATTCGGTCAGCTACCTGGTGTCGATCAACCGGCGCGAGCTGACGCCGTCGGCGCCGCTGGACCTGGCCTTGTACCTGGCGTTCTTCCCCAGCCTGGTGGCCGGGCCGGTCAACCGCGCCCTGCACATGCTGCCGCAGATCCGCCCGCCGGCCATGCGCCAGGTGCTGGAGCCGCAGCGGGCACTGGGGCTGATCGCGATGGCGGTGGTCAAGTTGTTCTTCCTCAGTGCCTGGCTGGGCAGCGAGTGGGTGGACCCGGTGTTCGACACCCCGGGCAGCGCCTCCCCCGAGCAGGTACTGTTGAGCGTGTACGGTTACAGCCTGCTGATCTACTTCAACTTCAGCGGCTACACCAACCTGGTCACCGGCATCGCCTTGTTGCTGGGGTTCCGCCTGCCGGACAACTTCGACGCGCCGTATGCCGCACACAACCTCAAGGAGTTCTGGGGGCGCTGGCACATCAGCCTGTCGCGCTTCATCCGCGACTACGTCTATATCCCGCTGGGCGGCAACCGCCAGGGCGTATGGCGCGGCAACCTGAACATGCTGCTGGCGATGCTGGTGTCCGGGCTGTGGCACGGGGCGAGCGTGAACTTCATCATCTGGGGCGCACTGCACGGCGTGGGCCTGGCCATCTCCAAGCTGTTCAGCCAGTGGTGCCCAGGGTTCGCCAACCTGCCGGGATCGGGCTTGCTGGCGCGGTTGATGACCTTCCACTACGTGGCTTTTGCCTGGATCTTCTTCCGCAGCCCGACGTTGGAGGGCGCGCTGGAGATGCTCGGCGACATCGCCCAGCTCAGCCTGGCGGGCCTGAACAGTGTCACTGGCCTGATGCTGCTGGCCTGCGTGCTGTTCGTGGCCAGTTATCCACAATGGCTGGCGCTGCTGCGCCAGAGTGGCGCGGCCTTCCAGCGCCTGCCGTGGCAGCTGTATCCGATCCCGCTCGGGGTCGGTGTGTCGCTGGTGATTTTCGCTTCGCAGTCGGGCGTGCCGGGGTTCATCTATGCAAGCTTCTGATAGCAAACAGCTGTTCCAGGTACAGATGGGCGCTGCCCGTGGCCTGTACGCGATCGTGGTCACCACCGCGCTGCTGTTCTGGCTGAACCAGGACTCGATCAAACTCTACTGCCAGCAGAAGTACCACCAGAGCTGCGAAATCCCGCTGCTGGGCCAGATGCCGGCCTGGCGCATGGGGGCGCAACTGACGGCGCTGCTGGAGGCCCGCCGTGACGACCTGCTCGAGCGCCTGCAGCCGGCGCCGCAGGTAGCCGAAGCGCCGCTGCCCGAGGTGCTGCCCGCGCCGATGCCGGTGGTCACGGTCGACCTGCAGACCCCGGCGGCGCTGGCCAAACCGCTGCCGCACGGTGCGGCGCACACGCCGGCGCCTGTTCACGTGCCCGCGCCCGTCGCTGTAACCCCGTCCGTCGCGGCAGTGCCGGCGTCAGTGCCAATGCCAGCGGCAACTCCAGCACCAGCCCCGGCGCCGGTATTGCTGCAACCGGGCACCGTGGCCTCCCTGGCCGCTGGTGACGAGGTGTTCCTGGTCGGCGATTCGCTGATGCAGGGCGTTGCCCCGCACCTGGCCAACAGCTTGCGCAAGCGTTACCAGATCCGCACCGTCAACCTCAGCAAGCAGAGCACCGGCCTTGCCTACCCGGGCTTCTTCAACTGGCCGAAGACCGTGGCCGAGACCCTCGACCACGAACCGAACGTGCGCCTGATGGTAGTGTTCCTCGGCCCCAACGACCCGTGGGACATGCCCCAGGGCAAAGGCAAGCCGTTCCTGCGCTTCAAGTCGCCGGAATGGGAGGTGGCCTATCGCGCCCGGATCGATTCGATCCTCGAGCAGGCCCGCACGCACAACGTGCAGGTTATCTGGGTCGGACCGCCGAACATGGAGAAGGCGCGGCTGTCCACCGCCATGGGTTACCTCAGCGGGCTCTACCAGGAGCAGACCGCGCTGTACGGCCAGTACTACGTGTCGGCCAACCCGATCCTCGGCTACGCCGACGCCAGCTTCGCGTACACGGTGCAGACCGCGCAGGGCAAGCGGGTGAAGGTGCGGGTCGACGATGGCATTCATTTCACCATCACAGGCCAGAAGATGATCGCCGAGCAGATACTGTCGCTGATCAGCTTTCCAGGCCTGACCGTAACAGGACATTGAGATGCGCCAATGGCATCACCTGCTGGGCCTGGCCCTGCTGATCAGCGCCGCGCCGGGTTGCAGCACCGGCGCCAACAGCGTGAGCGCCCAGCCCGCGGCGCGGCCCACCGCCGCGCCCGCCAGCCGCCAGGACGGCAACGTCGCCCTGCTCGCCGGCAAGCTGCGCAATGCCGGGCGTGCCCCGGTTGCCATCGTCCAGCTGGGTGATTCGCACACCGCCGCCGACCTGTTCAGCGGCGAGCTGCGCCGCCTGCTGCAGGCACGCTACGGCGACGGTGGCATTGGCCTGGTGCCGGCCTCGCCGGTGCCGGGGATCCGTAACGACCGGGTGATCATCAAGAGCGAGAAGCGCCAGTGGGAGCTGGTGTCGGCGCGCAACCAGCACAGCCATCAGTTTCCGCTGGGCGGCTACCTGTCGCTGCCGCAGGCCAACCGTTCCAGCGTGATGCTGCAAGCGCGGGACGAGGACCGCCAGCGCTACAAGGTCTCGGCGTTGTACCAGTCCAGCGGGAGTGCCAGCCTGCTGGTCAATGGCGGCCAGCGCCGGGTGTTGCCGGCTAGCAACGGCCAGTGGCGCTTCAGCCCGGCGTTCGCCAATGTCGGCCTGCCGGTGCAACTGACGGTGGAGGGTGGCCGTGGCGTCGCCTTGGGTGGCTGGTACCTGCAGGGGCAGAAGAATGCCGGGGTGATCTATTCGACGCTGGGCATCAACGGCGCGCGCCTGGAGGTGGTGGACAAGTGGCAGGCGGGTTGGCGCAACAGCCTCAAGGCCGTGCGGCCGGACCTGGTGATCCTGGCCTACGGCACCAATGAGGCGTTCGACGACAAGCTCGACCTGGCGCTGTACCAGGCGCAGCTGGAGGCGACCCTTACGGGCGTGCGCAAAGACCTGCCACAGGCGGCGATACTGCTGGTCGGCCCGCCGGACTCGATCAAGCAGCGCAAGGCGCGCAGTTGCGCGGCGCGCCAGCCGCAACCGCTGGCCTCGGTGATCCGTATCCAGAAGCAGATGGCGCGCAAGCACAAGGCGCTGTTCTGGGATTGGCAGGGGTTTATGGGCGGGCCGTGCTCGATCGCCGGCTGGCAAGCGCAGGGGCTGGCGCGGCCTGATCTTGTCCATCTGACAGCCGATGGCTATCGCAAGAGTGCGGCGGGGTTGTATGAGTATCTGAAGGGGCCGTTGGGGTTGCGTTGAGGCCTGGCCTCATCGCGGGGCCAGCCCGCCCCCACGAAGCACCTTGGTACTTGGCGTGGGAGCGGGCTTGCCCCGCGATGCCTTTGGATCAGGCCGGCTCGGCCTCCAGCTCAACCATCGCCTCGCGATAGCGCGCCAGCTCCTCGATGGTCAGCACCGGCAGGTTGTACTGCCGCGCATACACCGCCACCTGCTCGCCCCGGGCCATGCTGCCATCGGGGTTCATCAGTTCGCACAGCACCGCCGCCGGGCGCAGGCCGGCCAGGCGGGCCAGGTCCACCGAGCCTTCGGTGTGGCCGCGACGGGTCAGCACGCCGCCGTCACGGGCGCGCAGCGGGAACACATGCCCTGGGCTGACGATATGGCGCTGTTGCGCGGTGGAGCGCAGCGCGGCTTCGATGGTGGTGATGCGGTCCTGGGCCGACACGCCGGTGCTGACCCCTTCGGCCGCTTCGATGGTGACGGTGAAACCGGTGCCATGGCGGGCCTGGTTGTTCTGCACCATCGGCGCCAGCTGCAGGGCGTCGACGGTGGCTTCGTCCAGGCACAGGCAGACGATGCCGCTGCAATCGCGGATCATCATGGCCATGGTCTGCAGCGACAGGTTCTCGGCGGCGGCGACGATGTCGGCTTCGTCCTCGCGGTCGTCGTCGTCGAGCAGCAGCACCGGGCGCCCGGCCTGGAAGGCGGCGATGGCGGCGCTGACGTTGGGGAATTGCTTGTTAAGCGGGGTGGACATGAAACGCTCCTCGTGAATGATCGATGAACGTCTCGGGGCGAACAAAATGCGCGCGCAAGGGCGCCTGGACGGCCCCTGCCAAACGCCTTCTTTCATCCGGACTATGACCGTCGGCCCTGGAATCTCACCAGATCTGCTGACCCCCGGCGTGGCCGGGGCGCTCGCGGGCTCATCTTTCGATTTACCGCCGGTGGGGACTTTCACCCCGCCCTGAAGACCGGGCAAGCATACCGTACCGAGCCAGCCTGATGGCAAGCCCTACGACTTTAGTTGCTGCCACTCCAGCCCGAACCGCGCCAGGTACTTGCGCAGGCGGTCGGCGTCGTTGGGGTTGGCCTTCTCCTGGCGTGATACCGCGAACAGCTGGCGCCCGGCCTCGGACAAGCTCTGGGCGCGGCGGCACACATCGATCACCGCCTGCAGTTGTACCTGGTCGAACAGGTCCAGTTCGCGGCCGGCCAGCAGCGGCTCGGTTGCCGATCCCAGGCCCCAGGCATAGCGCAGCCGAGCGATCTCTTCCTCGACCAGTGCCTCGTCGATGCGCCCGCTGTCGGCCAGGGTCGCCATGCGCGTGATCGATGCCGACAGCTCGCGGAAGTTGCCGGCCCAGCGTGCTTCGCTGGCGTGGGCGAAGGCGAGGTAGCGGCGCTTGGCTTCGAGATTGAAGCGCACCTGGCGGCCTTGTTCGCGGGCGTGGCGTTGCAGCTCGAAGTCGAGGTTCGGCTCGATGTCCTCGCGGCGTTCGGCCAGGCCAGGCAGGCCGAAGGTCCACAGGTTGATGCGGGCGAACAGGTCTTCGCGGAACGAGCCGTCGGCGACCTTGGCGCGCAGGTCGCGGTGGGTGCCGACGATCAGTTGGAAGTTGCTTTCCACCTCGCGGTCGGCGCCCAGCGGGAAGAAGCGTTTTTCTTCGATGGCCTTGAGGAGCATGGCCTGTTCGTCGGCGCCCAGTTCACCGATCTCGTCGAGGAACAACATGCCGCCGTCGGCCGCGCGCAGCAGGCCGTCGCGGGCGTTCTGCGCGCCGGTGAAAGCGCCCTTTGTGTGACCGAACAGGGTCGACATCGCGCCGTCGCCGCGCAGGGTTGCGCAGTTCACCTCGATGAAGCGCCCGCCCAGTAGGTGGCGGCCGCGCTTGAGCTCGTGGACGCGACGGGCCAGGAACGACTTGCCGGCACCGGTCGGGCCAACCAGCAGCATCGGCGCCTTGGAGCGCAGGGCGACCCGTTCGATCTGCTCGATGGTGCGGTTGAACCCGGGGTTGCGCGTGGCGATGCCGGACTTGAGCAGCGACTGCCCCTCGACCTGTTCCCGGCGAAAGCGCGAGGCGATCGGGTCGTAGCGCGACAGGTCGAGGTCGATCAGCGTGGCGATGCCGGCCGGGTCGCTGTTTTCGTCGTGCTTGCGCGAGGGCGAGGTCTGCACCAGGCGCGCCGGCAGGTAGCGCGCCTCGGTGAGCAGAAACCAGCAGATCTGCGCGACGTGGGTGCCGGTGGTGATATGCACCAGGTAGTCCTCGTGCTCGGTGTCGAAGCTGTAGCCGCTGGCGAAGTCGTGCAGGGCGCCGTAGACCTCCTCGAAATCCCACGGGTTGCGCAGCGCCAGAGGATGCAGGCGCACCTCGGTGCCGGGCGAGACCTGCTGGATGTCGGCGCGGATCTTCTCGGCCAGGCCAAGGTCGCGCGCGCCGGGGCCGTGAATCAGTTCCAGGCGATCAAGAGGCAGATCGGGTTGCTGGCACAGGCTGATGGTCGGCCTCCACCGGTTCCAGCGTGCGGCGCCCTTGCCGTTGCGATCGAGGGTGGTGCCGAGAAAGCCGATGGCGACGAGAGGCTTGGTCATCCGTGATTATCCAATAAGATAAATAGGTATCTAAGGGTATATGAAAATTGAAATCGTCATGACCATTGCAGTGTGCCGTTGAAATCGTAAATTGACATTAAATCGTTATAAATCAGATAGTTAATAAATATTTTGAGTGTCGGATAAAAACTGGCACGCCGCTCGCTATATCCCTTTCGACCGCATCGCCAGGCAGGCCCTCGGGTCAGGGGATATCAACCCCCGCCGGTGCACGTACCCACCCTCAGGTGTCGGTGTCGTGCATGCCGCCGCCGCATCGACCGGTCACTGCGGCGCAAGCCTGTAAACAGGCTTGCGAGGCGCTCGCCGGGCCAAGTCCCGGCACTACCCTCCACGGTAGCTACAACCGCAACACCCGCAGGTGGGGCACAGGCAACGCAACCAGGGCCAGGATGGTCCGCTTTTGCGAAGGACGCCTGAGCCACCGCTGGCCCACCCGGCCCGCCGGCCGGGCCTGGCGCAACGATGGAGGCCGCCGGAGCAAGCGCTCCCGGCCCCGGACTCCGCCAGGCTTCGCCTACGGCGCTCGGTGAGTCAGCGACCCCTGCAACCAAGGACATTGATAAAAGGATGAGCAAGATGAAACTGTTGAAACGCTTTGTGGTGAAGAAAAACGAACGTGGCCTGCTGATGAGCGAAGGCGACTTCGTGTCGATTCTCGAGCCTGGCCAGTACCAGCGTTTCGACTGGCAAGACCGGCTGACGGTGACCACCTTCAGTCTCCAATCCCCGCTGTTCGACCACCCGCTGGCGCAGTACCTGCGTGGGCATGAACCAGCTCTGGTCGAGCAGCATTTCGAAGCCATGGACCTGGCGCAGCACGAGGCCGGCCTGCGTTTCGAGAACGGCCGCCTGGTCGAGTTGCTGGCACCGGACAGTCGCCGCCTGTACTGGAAAGGCCAGGTCGAGCATGGCTTGCAGCGCATCGATCTGAACAAGGGCCGGCGCCTGGACGATGAGCTGGTGGTGCGCCTGAACCGCCCCGGCGTAGCCGGTACGGAGCTGGTCCTGCTGGCACTGGTGCCGGCGTTCCATGTCGGTGTGCTGAAGATCGACGGCGTGGTTGTCGGATTGCTCGAGCCGGGCCGGCATGGCTACTGGCGCTGCGGCAGCCAGGTAGTGGTCGAGATGGTCGATACCCGTCTGCAGGCACTGGAGGTAAACGGCCAGGAGATCCTCACACGCGACAAGGTCAGCCTGCGCCTGAGCCTGGTGGCCAACTGGCGTTACAGCGATGTGCTCGGCGCCCACGGGCAGATGAGCAAACCGGTGGAGCACCTGTACCGCGAACTGCAGTTCGGTTTGCGTGCCGCGGTGGGCACCCGCACCCTCGACGAACTGCTGGAAGACAAGCAGTCCATCGACGGTAGCGTCACCGAGCACCTGCTGGCGCACCTGCAAGGCAGTGGCCTGGAGGTGAGCAGCCTGGGGGTGCGCGACATCATCCTGCCGGGCGAAATGAAAACCCTGCTGGCGCAAGTAGTGGAAGCAGAGAAGGCCGCCCAGGCCAACGTGATCCGCCGGCGTGAGGAAACCCAGGCGACCCGCTCGCTGCTCAACACCGCCAAGGTGATGGAAGGCAACCCGACGGCCCTGCGCCTGAAGGAGCTGGAAACCCTGGAGCGGGTGGCCGAGCGTATCGACCGGATTTCGGTGTTCGGTGGCCTGGATCAGGTATTGAATGGCATGGTCAGCCTCAAGGCGGGTTGACCCTTTGCGACACGACGTAACGCAACAAGGAACAAGGTAATGAACATACTCGAAGTGGCGGGCGGCAAGCCGATCAAACTGTGGACCGACGGTGTACCGGTCGAGGACGACGCCCGCAGGCAACTGATGAACACGGCGAAGATGCCGTTCATCTTCAAGCATCTGGCGGTGATGCCGGACGTGCACCTGGGCAAGGGCTCGACCATCGGCAGCGTGATCCCCACTGTGGGCGCGATCATCCCCGCGGCGGTGGGCGTGGACATCGGTTGCGGCATGATCGCCGCGCGCACCTCGCTGCACGCCCGCGACCTGCCGGACAACTTGCATGGCCTGCGTACAGCCATCGAGAAGGCCGTGCCCCATGGCAAGACCTTCGGCCGTCGCGATCAGGGCGCCTGGGACAACGTGCCGGAGCAGGCCGACCAGATGTGGAGCGGACTCGCTGGGCGCTTCAAGGCCATCACCGAGAAGTACCCGCGGCTGGAGAAGACCAACAACCGCCAGCACCTGGGAACGCTGGGGAGCGGCAACCATTTCATCGAGGTCTGCCTGGACGAGGCCGACCGCGTCTGGTTCATGCTGCACAGCGGGTCGCGCGGTGTGGGTAATGCCATCGGCAACCTGTTCATCGAACTGGCCCAGGCCGACATGCGCCAGCACATGGTCAACCTGCCGGACCGTGACCTGGCGTACTTCGAGGAAGGCAGCCGCCACTTCGCCGACTACGTCGAGGCGGTGGAATGGGCGCAGGATTTCGCCCGGCATAATCGCGAGCTGATGATGCTGGCGGTGGTCGCCGCCACCCGCAAGGTACTGGGAAGGCCGTTCGAGGCCAGCCTCGAAGCAGTCAACTGCCACCACAACTACGTGCAGAAAGAGCAGCATTTCGGCCGCGAGGTATTGGTGACCCGCAAGGGGGCGGTGTCGGCACAGAAGGGCCAGCTGGGCATCATCCCGGGCTCGATGGGCGCCAAGAGCTTCATCGTTCGCGGCTTGGGTAACGAGGAATCGTTCTGCTCGTGCAGCCATGGCGCGGGCCGGGTGATGAGCCGCACGAAGGCCAAGAGCCGCTTCACCGTCGAGGACCAGCAGCGCGCCACCGCCCATGTGGAGTGCCGCAAGGACAAGGATGTGATCGACGAGATCCCGATGGCCTACAAGGACATCGATGCGGTGATGCAGGCCCAGCGGGAGTTGGTCGAAGTGGTGCACACCCTGCGTCAGGTAGTGTGCGTGAAAGGTTGAAGCGGGCGACAGCGGCCAGCTGGATGGGTACCTGCGCGGCATCGTCCAACGCAGCGCGTCGCAGGAACTGCGCACTGCATCGCTGTAGCAGCGACCGTGTGCCACGGGGTTGGGTACCCGCATGGGCTGCCCTGAATCCAGCTATTCGGGTGCTCGACCGAGTGTCACAGGCGTATTGCCGACTCAAACGGATTCCGGTATTGGTAGTGGCTCTTTGATATCTATTTGCTTTCCGGTCAGCCGTTCAGGGCCCGACCGTGCCACTCGAACCCCAGCAGTTCACGATTTTCCGCACCCACCCGGTTGATTGAAGTGACACAGGAGTCGTCATGCAGGCAGCGAAAGAGCTCGATCAGGTCACCAACGTGAGTTTCCTCTTCGGCATTGCCAAAGTGCAGGCCGAGGCGCCACCGGACTATGCCCGTCAACACCTGCTGCGTTACCTCGCAGAGTATGGCGAGCAGGGCGTGGATGAAGAGCGTCTGCAGCAGATGACCAGGCTGATGGCCGCTATCCCGCTCACCTCGGCCGATACCTTGCCGACGTTGCGCGATTCGGTGCTCAGGCAGCATGCCGCGCGCACTGCCTGCATCCGCCAGGCTGTGGAGCGCCAAACGCCATTGCTGGAAGGCGAAACCTTGCTGGAGGAGAGCTTTGCGTTTCTCGGCAAACCATACAACGGCTGTCGTGTCCGTTCGGTGGCACTGTTGCGCACTACCAACTATGGGCAATTGGTGTACCTGTTCAAGGATGTGGTGGTGGGGCAGGATGGCCAGTTGCTGTTCATCGAGGCAGTTGGCCCGGTGAGCTCGCCAGCAGCGGATCTGGAGCTGAGCTCGACGGATGTCGTTGCAGCGGCATTCGGTGAGCTGGGTGGCAAGCTGGCCACGTCCCTGGCCTCCGCTGTCGGTGGTGCAATTGGCAAGGCACTGTTCGAGCAGGCCTTTCCGCCAGGTGTGCCGAGCTACTTCGACCAGGTCTATGTTGAGCTCAAACGGATTGTCGGTGGTGAATTGCAGCAGAGCCTGATCGACAGCATCGACGGCTCGATCAAGAGCATCCAGCAGCATCTGGAGACCGAATACCTGCCGGCCAAGGAATCACTCGACCTCACGCTGCTGGAGGATCGCAAGCAACTGTTCGCGCTGTTGCAGAAGTACGAGACCACTTACCTCTCCGGCCCGGGCGGGATGCTGGGCACGCTGATGAACGAGAAGTACGCCAAGCTCGGTTTCGGCGTGTTCCTGATTGCCGCCGGTGTGCAACTGGCGTTGTTCCAGGAGATGGCTTTTGTCGATCCGAACGGCCTGGGACGCGATGGCACGCTTCGCAGCCCGCTGCAGTCCAGTTATGGCCAGCCCAAGACCGGCACGGTTGCCAGGGCCGCGAAGATGTACGCCGAGTTCGCCGCCGAGCTGTGGCCGCGGATCATCAAGGACCGTGAAGCGAAGATCAGCCATGATGTGCGCAACATGTGCGCGCCGGGTGATACCGGGGGTACCAGCTGCCACCGCTATGGGTGGCTTGACGATGAACTCGAGCGTAGTGTGCTGCTGCCGTGCACCTGGAAAACCAAGGTGACGCTGTACCGTGTCTGTGATGGTGACAAGAGTGGCAAGAACCCCAACCTCGACTTCATGAACGAGCGTTTCGCGAATTACCCGGTGGAGCGGGTCGAGGCGCTGCGCAAGTCGTTGGGTGTGCCGGAAACCATCATCGAGCAGTGGAGAAGCCTCATCGAGACGCCGGTCCGGCCAGCGCCCGAGCCTGTTCGCCAGGCCTGATGGGTGAGGCGCTGGCCCGATGATTGGCCGGCGCCTGCGGGCGGCCCTTACCTGTACATCCCTTCCACCACCCTACGCAGCGAGGCTGCCAGCATCGGGCCGTGCCCCAACCCCGGGAAGCGTTCGTAGCGAACCTGCAGCCCTGGCACCTGCGCCAGTGCGCCGGCGAGGTCATGCAGCGCTTTGCCACTCTCGTCGCCCGGTGAGCCGTGTGGCTCGCCAGGCTCGTCGGTGCCTCGCATCAGCAGCAGGTTCGGGCGACTGTCGCTCACGTGCAGCCCTTGCGCCTCTGCGACGATGGCACCGTCATTCCACCACAACGATGGGCTGGCAGCCGCGTAGCTGCTGAACATCCCTGGGCGGGTGAACAGCGTATGCAGTACAGCAAGCCCGCCATAGGAATGGCCCCAGAGGGTTTGCCGTTGTGGATCGATGGGCGCGACCGTGGCGACCATCGGGCGCATGCGTCGCTCGAGCAAGTCGAGAAACCCGTCGATACCACCGCTGGGCTGGCCGGTCAGTGGGTCATGCTGGTCAACCCGGCCTGGCACCGTGGGGGTGTAGTCGTAGGTGCGGGCACTGCGCTCGATGCGTTGGTCGGTCTGATAACCGATGGCAACCAGCAGGGGGGCCTGCCCGCTCGCCAACTGCTCCAGTTGTTGCGGTTCGAGGGTACCAATGGCGGCATTGCCATCGAGCATCCACAGCACCGGGTAACCGCTGGCAGGTGCAGGGTGCAGCGGTTTTCCCACCCACAGGCGGTAGTGGCGCCGGCCGTCCGCCGAGTCCAGGTCAAGGTGGCTGAAGCGATAGGCCAGGTCCTGGCGCTGCAGCAGGGTGCGGTCCATTTTTTGCTCAGGTTGGGGGCGCGCATAGGCGGGCGCGGTCATCGCCAGTGCCAGTACGAGCGGAAGAATCTTCATCGGGCGTACTCCTTGTAGCGTCCAGGGCAGGCCGCCGCTGCGTCGATGGCGTCGCGGCGGCACAGGTTCAGAAGGAGGCGGTCAGGCTGGTATAGAGGGTGCGGCCCGGTTCGTTGTAGGTGGCCGCGCCCGCGCCCTCGATCCCGTTCACCGCCTGGGCGTTGCCGGCGCGGTACAGGCGCTTGTCGAACAGGTTGTCGATGCCGGCGGTGACGCTCAGGTTTTTAGTGAGCGCATAGGTGCCGCTGGCGCCGACCAGCGCGTAGGGTGCCACCTGGTCGTTGGCGGTGCCGGTGACCCGCTTGCCCTGGTAGTCGTACTTCTTCGGCGTCTGCTTGCCATACCAGGCCACGCTCAGCTGCAGCGACAGGTCGTCGGAGGCTTGCCAGTCGAGCATCGAATTGAGGGTGTAGGCCGGGGTCACCGACAGGGTCTCGCCAGTGGTCTTGTTCTTCGATTGCAGCATGTAGGTGAAGTTGTTGCTCCACTTCAGCTGTTCGCTCAGCGGGATGGTCAGGGTGCCCTCGAGGCCCTCGACCAGCGCTTTGGGGATGTTCTCCCACTGGTAGAGGGTGGCGTTGGCGTTGGCGCCGGTGCCACCGGCTGCCTGGCCGATGCCGCTCAGGCCCGAGTCGATCTTGTTCTTGTAGTCGTTGCGAAAGTACGTCAGGCCGGCGACCCAGCCGTTGTCCTGGAACTCGATGCCCAGTTCCTTGTTGACGCTGGTCTCGGCCTCCAGGTGCGCGTTGCCCTGCAGGTAGCAGCTGGTGCTCTGCCCGTAGCAGCCCTGGCCACGGCTGTAGAGCAGGTAGTCGGGGTTGAGCTGGTACAGGTTCGGCGCCTTGTAGGCGCGGGCGATGCCGGCCTTCAGCGTCAGGGTGTCGCTCAGCGCGTGGGACAGGTTGAGCGACGGGCTCCAGTTGTCGCCGACGATGCTGTGGTGATCGAAGCGCAGCGCCGGAGTGAGCATGGTGCCGGGCAGCAGTTCGATGTTGTCCTCGGCAAACAGCGAGAAGATCTGCGCCTGGCTGCTGGTGCTGCGGCCGCTGCTGGTCAGGCCGGGCACGCTGCCGCCTTCGCTGGTGGTCTGGGTATTGGCGCTGGGGTCGTCGAGCTTCTGCTGGCTCCACTCGCTACCCAGGGTCAGGGTCTGGTCGCGCCAGGCGTGCAGTGGCAGGTTGAGCTCGCCGTGGGCGGTCAGGTCGCGCAGGGTCGAGGTGTAGAAGTCGGTGTTGCTGAAGATACCTTCGGTGCCACCGGCCAGGCCTTCGTTGATGCGCTGGTTGCGGGTCTTCTCGTATTGCAGGAAGGCCATGCTGCTGCCGAAATCCCAGTCGCCCCGGTGGGTGATGGCGAAGCTCTCGCGGTAGAGTATGTTGGTCTCCTTGCCCAGCATGCTTTTGACGTTGGCATTGGAGTTGGTGTTCTGGGTATCGCCTGCGTACAGGTTGCCCTGGCGGCTGAAGCCGGCTTCGAGTTCCAGGGTCTGTTCCGGGGTCAGGCGCCAGCTCAGCAGGCCGTTGAGGTCCTTGTTGCGCACACCTTCTCGGCCAGCGGGCAGGGTACCGGCCTGGGAGCCGGAGCGTGCGGACTCGTGGCCGGCGTTGATGTCCCAGTCGTCCGCGTCGGTCTTGGCCACGTTGCCGTACACCCGATAGCTGAGGGTGTCGGTGAGTGGGCCGTTGAGGCCGAAGCTCACGCGCTTGGTGGCGCCTTCGTCACCGTGCTGCGGGAAGTTCTGGTACACGGTCATGTTGCCGTGGGGCTCGCCCGCCGCTTGCTTGGTGATGATATTGATCACCCCACCCATGGCCCCGGAACCATAGCGTGCCGCCGCCGGGCCGCGGATCACTTCGATGCGCTCGACCTGGTCGGCCGGCACCCAGTTGGTGTCGCCGCGCGAGTCGCGTTCGCCACGCCAGCCGTAGCGTACTGAGCTGCGGCTGCTGACCGGCTTGCCATCGACCAGGATCAGGGTGTTCTCCGGCCCCATGCCACGAATGTCGATCTGACGGTTGTTGCCGCGTTGACCGCTGGTGGAGTTGCCGGTCAGGTTGACCCCCGGCATGGTGCGGATGATCTGCGACAGGTCGTTGGCCGGCGGGCGCTTCTTGATGTCTTCGGCGGTGATGATCGAAACACCGGGCGCCTGCTTGGTCTCTTCCAGCGCGGTGGCCACCACGTTCTGGCTTTCCAGCTCGATCGGTGCGGGCTGGTTGGCGGCGTGCACGGCGCTGCTCAGCAGGCAGCTGGACAGCAGCAGGAAGGGTGATAGGCAAAGCGGGCGGGGCGACATGTGTGATCTCCGGCGCGGCGGGCTGATTTCAAGAGATCACAGATGGTAATAGCTCTTATTTGAGAGTAAAGCGCATTAACTTTCTAAACACTTTCGGCCGCGGGCAGCAGCAGGTGCAGGCACAACCCAGGGTAGCCATTGCTCGCCCAGAGCCGTCCGCCCTGCAGCTCGATGGCGCGCCGGGCGATGGCCAGGCCCAGGCCGAAACCGGCGCCGCTGCCGGGCAGGCGGCGATAGGCCTGGAAGATCGGTTCGAGCTCCGCCTCCGGCACCCCAGGCCCGTGGTCGCGCAGGCACAGGTGCCAGTGCGTGCCCTCGCGCCAGCCCTCCAGGCTGACCTGGCCACCGGCGGGCGAATGACGGATGGCGTTGCGCAGCAGGTTTTCCAAGGCCTGGGCCAGGCTGTCCAAGTGGGCCTGCACCACGCAGTCGAGGCCGAGCGAGCAGGGCAGTCGCGCCATCGCCCAGCCGCTCTCGAAGCAGCTGTCCTGCACCAGCGCTTCCCACACCGAGAGCACCAGCACCGGCTCGGTCGCCAGTTGCGGCTGCTCGGTGTCCAGCCACGCCAGGTCGAGGGTGTCCTCCAGCAGTTTCTGCATGTCGTCCACTTCCCGGTCCAGGCGCTGGCGCAACTGCTCCGGGGGCAGGCCGCTGTCATGGGCGATGCGCAGGCGCGCCAGTGGCGTGCGCAGTTCGTGGGACAGCGTGCGCAACAGCAAGCGTTGCTGGTCGAGGCTCCTGCGCAGGCGCACGGCCATGTGCTCGAAGGCCTGGGCCAGTTCGCCCAGCTCGTCGCGGCGTTCCTGCAAGGGCAGGCGGGGGCCGTCCAAATCGTCGGCGCGCAATGCATCGGCGCGGTCGCGCAGGCGGTTGAGGGGCACGACCAGGTGGCGGTACAACGCCAGGCCCAGCAACAAGGCGAGCAGGGCAGGGGCCACGCCGTGGGTGATCACGTGGGTCCAGGGGGTCAACCCGGTCGGCAGCAGGTGCTCGGGGAGCTGAATGACCAGGCGACCCTCCTGGGGGCGGCTGGGGAACTCGATGCTCACATAGGGCAACTCGTCCTGCAGGCGCCGGCTCATGGGCCAGTCGAGCTTGCGCATGAAGGTCAGGCGGCTGGCCTCTTCGGCGCTCAGCGACGTGGTACCGAGGCTCTGCAGGTGCGGGCCGATGATGGCGACCCAGGTGTCTTCCCGGACTTCCAGTTCGCGGCGCAGGCGCTCAACGCCGACGGCGCCGTCCGTGCGCCAGGCCTGCTCGGCCTGTTCGGCGAAGCCGGCCAGGTACATCCGGTCGGCGGGGGCGAGGAAGTAGGTACTGCGTTCTACCGACAGGCCCCAGGTCCAGATCAGCCAGGTCAGCAGCAGGCAGAAACATACCTGCAGCAGCGCCAGTTTCCACAGCAGCGGATGTCGGCGCATCAGGCGCTACCCGGGTCGACCAGGATATAGCCCTGGCCACGCACGGCCTGGATCTCCAGGTGCCCCGCACCGATGGCGGCGAGTTTGCGGCGTAGGTTGCAGACATGCACATCCAGGCCGCGGTCGAGGCGGGTGTAGGCCCGGTGCAGGACGCTTTGATATAGGAAAGCCTTGCTCAGCGCCTCGCCGGGGTGGGCCTGCAAGGTCATCAGCAGGCGGTACTCGGAACCGGTCAGGCCGGCGTTCTGGCCATGGTGCGCGACATCATGGTTGGCCGTGTCGAAGTCCAGTGCGCAGGCATTGCGCGGAGCGGGCGGGCGCCGGTCCAGCGCCACCCGGCGCAGCAGGGCGTCGACCCGGGCATCGAGCTCGGCCAGGCTGAAGGGTTTGGGCAGGTAGTCGTCGGCGCCACGGGTGAAACCGCTGATGCGGTCCTGCTCGGCACCCAGGGCCGACATCAGCATCACCGGCACGGCCTGGTGCCGGCGCAGTTCGTCGAGCAGGCTGAGGCCGTCGACACCCGGGAGCATGATGTCCAGCAGCAGCAGGTCGAAGTGTGTCTGGTGTATCGCATTCAAGGTCTGGGTGCCGTTCTCGCAGGCCTGAACACTGAAGCCACGGCGCAGGAAGTGGTGTTCCAGGTCCTGGCGCAGGCGGGGATCGTCTTCGGCGAGGAGGAGCTTGGGGGACACGGGATTGCCTTGATGAGAATACATTGCAAATACGAATCATCCCATTGACGGCGGTGCTGGGGCAATGGCCAGGTGCCGGCATTTCGTCGCGTTACACGGCACATGCGGGAGCGGCTGTGTAATGTCAGCGGCTGATGAATGTCCCCCCGGCCTCGCTGCGGATACGCAGCTTATGGCTCTGCGCCAACATGGCCAGGGCCAGGGGCAGGTCATCGATCGGGAAACTGCCCGATACCCGCAACTCGGCCAACGCCGGGTCGCAGACCAGGCGCTGGTCGCTGTAGCGCATCAGCTCCTGGGTCCATTGCAGCAATGGCATCTCGTCGATTACCAGCAGGCCATTGCGCCAGGCCAGCTGAGCGTCGCGTGCATCCTGCAGTGGATCGAATCGATCACGGCTGAAGCGCAGCTGCGAGCCTGCCTGGACGATGACACCGCCGGCGGCTTCGGGCTGGACCTGTACGGCGCCTTCGTAGACCGCGAGCAGGGTCTCCTGGGGGAACTGGCGCACACTGAAGCGGGTGCCCAACGCCTGCATGACGCCTTGCCCGGTGCGCACCCGCAAAGGCCGCGACGGGTCCGCTGCGGTGACGATGTATATCTCGCCCCGGCGCAGGTGCAGCAGGCGCTGCTCGGCCGTGAAGCGCACACTCAGCTCGCTGTCGCTGTTGAGAGAAACCTGGGTGCCGTCGGCCAGCAGCACATCCCGGCGCTCGCCCCGGGCGGTGAGGTAGTCGATGCCACCCTCGCTGCGCCGCCATGCCCACCAACCCAGGGGGGCCGCGCCCAGCAACACCAGCAGAGTGCGCAGTACGGTGCGCCGGCTGCTGTCCGGGCGCACCAGCGTCTGTCGGGCCAGGGTGGGAGGCAAGGTGCCGAGGCGGGAGAGCAGGCGCTGCGCCCGGTTCCAGGCGCGTTCGTGCTCGGCGTCGCGGTATCGCCAGTGCTCCAGTTCGAGCCGTTGCGCCGGCGTCAGTGGTCCTTCCTGCATCAACAGCAGCCAGGCGGCGGCCTGGGCGAGAATGGCCTGGGCGATGGGGGGCTGTTCACTCATCGGGCATCTGGCTCAGGCAGGCGACGTAGCCTTCGTGGATGTACTTCTTCACTGTCGGCAAGGCGATGTTCAGTGCCTGGGCGATGTCTTTCTGCTTCATGCCGTCCAGCGTTGCCATCAGGAAGGCTTGCCTGACCCGTGGCCGCAGGCTGTCGAGCACGGCATCGATCTCGTGCAGGGTCTCGAGAATCACGCTCTGCTGCTCGGGCGACGGATGTTCGACCTCGGGCACCAACGCCAGGGCCTCGAGCCAGGCCTGCTCAAGGGAATGCCGCCGACGCCAGCTGACCAGCACGCAATTGGCGATACGGGCCAGGTAGGCACGTGGCTGGCGCAGGGTATCAGGCTGTGTGGTGTCGCGGCTGGCCAGCACGCGCACGAAAATGTCCTGGGCCAGGTCATCGGCCACGCCACGCCCCCAGGAGCGCAAGCGATACGCCAGCCAGCCGCGCAACCAGGCGTGGTGTTCGACATACAGCGTGGTCACGGCGCAGTGCTCGATGTGCCGTGGCGGGTTCTTGAAGAGGGTCATGGGCAGCGGGGCCAAGGGTGTAAATGCAAACAATTATCACTAGATTTGGCTAAATCACAAGATCAAGTGAAAATGCGAATCGCACGCATATACCTTTTTCGCTGTCGTGCGACAGAAGGGGTGCAAGCCCGCATCGAGTGCCGGGCACTGACCTCACGAGCGAGAAAAGCATGCCCGCCAGCTATCGGCTTCCCCCTGTTTCGCGCCCATTGCAACGCTTGTCCCCGATCAGCTTCGCCGTACGGTGCGCGGTGCTCGGCTGTTTGCTGGGCTCTGGCGCAAGCCTGGCCCAGGCCGCCCCGGCGGCAACCGAGAACAGCCGGCCCGACGACGCCACGCGCCGCGACTACGATATCGCCCAGGGGCCGCTGGGCACCTCGCTGGGCGTGTTCGCCAAGCAATCGGGGCTGTTGCTGTCTTACGACCCCGACCTGACCCGCGGCCGCGCCGCGCCAGCGCTCAAGGGGCGCTACACCGTGCAGGAGGGCGCCCGGCGCCTGCTGGCCAATACCGGCCTGCAGCTGCTGCCCAACTCACGGGGGGCGTACATCCTCATCCCTCAGGCCCAGGCATCGGCGACGGCAACCGAGCTGACACCTACCGTGGTCGCCTCCAGTGAAATGGTCGACCCGCAGCGTGATACCTACCGCGCGCCGCGCTCGACGGTGCACCTGTCGCGTGAAGACCTCGACCGCTTCAGCACCGTGTCGGTGGGCGACATGCTCAAGGGCGTGGCCGGCGTGCAGGTAGGCGACAGCCGCAACGGCGGCGCGCTGGACGTCAATATTCGCGGCATCCAGGGGCAGAGCCGGGTCGCGGTCAGGGTCGATGGCTCGGAGCAGGCGGTGGATGTCTACCGGGGCTACGGCGGCACCCAGCAGCGCAGCTACATCGACCCCGACCTGATCAGCAGCGTCACCGTGAACAAGGGCCCCAGCACCCGCTCGGGGGCGATTGGCGGTTCGGTGGAGATGAAGACCATCGGCGTCGATGACATCCTGGTCGATGGCAAGGATGTCGGCGTTCGCCTGACCGGCAACCTGTGGAACAACGGCGTGGAGCCTGAACACCGCAACCGCAACTCCCTGGACGAGGACCTGAGTGCGGCGCCGCGTGATGAGCGCGGTAGCCTATTCGGCTCCAAGGCCGAATCCGGCAGCGCCGCCTTCGCCTATTCCCACGAGCGCTTCGACCTGGTGGCGGCCTATGCGCACCGCAACCAGGGCAACTACTTCTCCGGCAAGAAGGGCCAGGACCGCTACCGCCTCTATGATCGCTGGGGCGAGGAGCAGGCCAGTGTCGCCAACACCTACAATGCCGGCGAGGAAGTGCTCAACTCGTCGGCCGAGACCGACTCCTACCTGCTCAAGACCACCTGGCGGCTGGCCGACGACCACACCCTGGACCTCGGCTACCGGCGCTTCGACGGGCACATGGGCGAGATCATGCCGTCGGACATCTTCCGTTATGGCACCGCCGGCATCTACCAGTACCCCACCAGCGAAATCGAGATCGACACCTACACCGCCCGTTATCACTACCTGCCCGAGGGCAATCCGTGGGTGGACCTCACCAGCAACCTGTGGATGACCGACTCGAAGACCAGCACCTTGAGCGCGGCCTGGATGGCGCCCAAGTCGCAGCTGTTCCGCACCGACCGCGCCTGGTCGCGCCAGGATAACCGTCGCATCGGTGGCGACCTGAGCAACGTGTCGCGGTTCAGCACCGACCATGGCGATTTCAAGCTCGACCTGGGCGGTGCGTTCCAGCTCGAAGACCTGCAGCCGCAGAAGAACGTGGTGGCCACCCAGCACGACATCAACGCCAACCGCATGTTGCGCGATGCGTCGCGCCAGGAGTTCAGCTTCAACGGCAACCTGGAGTACAAGCCCATCGAGGCGGTGACGCTGTGGGGTGGCGGCCGCTATGCCCACTACCGCACCAAGGACAACAGCGTGCTCGCCGAGGCACGGCGCGAGGAGCGCGAAATGCGCTGGATTACCGCCAGCAGCCCGGGGCACTGGGGCAGCATGATGTGGTTCCCTGACCAGAACGGCCAGTACACCGACGCCACCGACCCGCGCCTGAACAATGGCATCGTCTTCGAGAACAGCAACGAGCCGTTCAATGGCGTGCCGTTCAACGAGTCCGGCGCGACCAATGTGGTCGTCCACCCGGAAAGCGTCAGCAATGTGACCACCGGCTACAACTACACCCCGCAGGGCAAGAGCAGCGGCGGAGGCTTCTCGCCGGCTTTCGGCATCAACGTCGAGTTCCTCCCCGACACCTTCGTGTATGCCTCCTATACCCAAGGCCTGCGCCTGCCTTCGCTGTTCGAGACCAGCCAGGGCACCCAGCAGGTCACCCCGGGCAAGCACCTCAAGCCTGAGCGCTCGCGCAGCTGGGAGGTGGGGGTCAGTGCCTTGCGCAGCAGCCTGCTGAGCGCCGGGGATGAGGCATCGGCCAAGCTGGCGTACTTCGACAACGACATCAAGCACTACATCACCCGCTACTACGACCCAAGCCCGGGGCTGTGGGGGCAGATGACCTTCAGCAATACCGACAGTTTCCACACCCGCGGCCTGGAGTTGCAGTCGCACTACGATGCCGGGCGGGTGTTTGCCGACCTGTCGGCCACCTACTACCTGATGACCGAGACCTGCGACGCAGCCTTTGCCGGCAAGCTGCGCGCCAGCGCCAATCAGTACCAGCGCACCCACGACACCCCGGACTGCACGCCGGGCAGCTACATGGGCTCTTACACCAACACGCAGAACCCGCCACGCTTCTCGGCCAACCTGCTGACCGGCTTGCGCTTCTTCGACGAGGCGCTGACCGTGGGCGGGCGCATGACCTATACCTCGGGGCCTACCGCGCAGATGGACAAGCCCTGGCAGACCGGCGCGACCACGCCGCAGATCGACTACCGCTCGGTGGCGCTGTTCGACCTGTTCCTCAAGTACAAGGTGCTGGAGCACACCGAGCTGAACGTGTCGGTGCAGAACCTGACGGACCGCTACTACCTGGATCCGCTGGCGCAGAGCTTCATGCCAGCACCTGGACGGACCTGGCGGGTGGGGATGGTGGCGCGATTCTGAGGGGTGCCTTGCTTGTCGACAGGCATTAAAAAGCCGGCTTGTGGCCGGCTTCTCGGGGACGGTCTTGGCTCATTTTTGATAAGCCGCAACCGCCTTAAACGGTTGGCAACATGGCCTGAAAAAGATGGCGGACGGCTGTGTGAGGCGTCGCCAGGCCCTCTGGAATGCGGCTTGCACCATCAGGGGGCATGATGTGCCGCGTAGCATACCCGTGTGTGTGGCCCCTGCCCAGCAAAAAGTGGTGCGAGGTGTTTCAGCCTGGGCGCGCAGGGCGCAGGCACGACCACCAGAACACCCAGCCGAGGATTTCCACCTTCTGCACGCGGCGTTGATAGGCCGTGTAGCGTTCGCAGGGGTGGTTGAGGCGGTCATGGCTGTGCAGGCACAGCGTGCCGTTCTGGCCCAGGGTGAGATGGTGCACCCGCAGGCGGCCATTGTGCAGCAGTGCGTAGCATTCGCCTTCGACCACCCGGGTGAAGCTGCGGTCGACGGCTAGCAGGGTGCCCTCCGGCAGCAGGGGCAGCATGTTGTTGCCGGGCATACCGAGGCAGATGGCTTTTTCCGTCGACACCTGCAAGGCGTCCAGGGCTCGGCGGGGAACCGGCTGGTAATGCCCCGGCAGCGCCTGCAGGCTGCCCTGCTGCAGGTGATGCAGGGGCAGGTGCGCCATGCCTGTGTCCAGGCCCAGCAGCGGCGGTGGCAGTGCAATGCCCTGGGGCACGCAGCGGGCGGGTGCGAGCGGTGTCGGATGCTTCGGGCCCTCGCCACTGCGCAGCCAGCGCCTGCGCACGCAGAACAGGTCGGCGAGCTCGTCGAGCCTGGCCTGGGGCACGCCGCGTTTGAACCAGTTGTTGACGTGCTGCGGCGTGACCTTGCGCTGCGCGGCAAAGTCGGAAGGGGTCAGGTTGCACTCCAGCAGGAGGGCTTTGAGACGGTCACCGGATGTTTTCATGACGGCGAGTCTATCTCCCGTTGAACGGTGTGGAAATCAACCCGATGTCGAGGGTATTTGTAGGAAATATGGCGATTTGTAGGTGGTAGCTGAGGATCAGGTAGGAAGATTCGATATGGTGCCCAATTGCAGGGCCAACACGTTGCCTCAGGCCCGCTGCCGGGTGGCTGACGGTGCCCATAAAAAAACCCTGCCGGAGCAGGGTTTTCTTCGTGTCAGGTTCAGCCCTTGTAGGCTGCGACCGACTTGGTGATCGCGGCGCGGGCGGCGTCGGCGCCGTCCCAGCCTTCGATCTTGACCCACTTGCCCTTCTCGAGATCCTTGTAGTTCGCGAAGAAGTGCTCGATCTGCTGGATCAGCAGGGCAGGCAGGTCGGTGTATTCCTTCACGTCGACGTACAGCTGCGACAGCTTGTCGTGAGGAACGGCGATGACCTTGGCGTCGCCGCCGCCGTCGTCGGTCATGTTCAGCACGCCAACCGGACGGGCGCGGATCACCGAGCCTGGGGCGACCGGGTACGGGGTCACGACCAGCACGTCCAGCGGATCACCGTCGTCGGCCAGGGTGTTGGGGATGAAGCCGTAGTTGGCCGGGTAGAACATCGGGGTGGCCATGAAGCGGTCGACGAACAGGGTGTCGCTGTCCTTGTCGATCTCGTACTTGATCGGCGCGTGGTTGGCCGGGATCTCGATGGCGACGTAGATGTCGTTCGGCAGGTCTTTGCCGGCTGGAATCTTGCTGTAGCTCATTGGGCAATGCCCCCGTGTTTGATCAAAAAAGTGGCGGCGATTATAGGCACATTCCCACAGTGGGTGCCACGCCCGGCCTGATGCGCGGCGTTCAGCCGTGGCTGGCGCGATAGTCCGGGTGCTCGGCCTGCAGACGTGCCAGGCGACTCAGCGGATCCTGGCGGTAGAACAGCGACAGCTGCTGGTAGACCTTCGGGTATGCCTCGTGCAGCAGGTCGGGCGCGCTGAAGAAGTATTCGCTGGTGACGGCGAAGAACTCGGCCGGGTTTTCCGCGGCATAGGGGTCGATGGCCGTCTCGGCGTCGGGGTTGGCGTCGAGCTGGCGGTTCAGCTCGTCGTAGGCCTGCTGCATGGCTTGGGCCCAGTCCTCCACGCGCATGCCGTTGTGCAAGGGTGGCAGGCCGTTGGCATCGCCATTGAGCATGTCCAGCTTGTGCGCCAGTTCGTGGATGACCAGGTTGTAGGCCTCCCAGCCGCCGCTGCTCAGGACGCCGGGCCAGGCGAGGATCACCGGCCCCTGCTGCCAGGCTTCGCCGCTGTGCTCGGCGTCCCAGACATGCTCGACCCCGCTGCTGTCGCGGTGGCGCTGGGGGCTCTTGAAGTCGTCCGGGTAGAGGATGATCTCGTGGAAGCCCTGGTACCAGTTCAGTTCGCCCAGGTGCAGCAGCGGTAACTGGGCCTGGGCGGCGAGGAACAGGCGCTGCTCGTCGTCCAGCTCGACCCCGGGCAGGGTGGTCAGGTGCTTGTCGCGCAGGAACAGCACGCAGGCGTCACGCAACCAGCGGTCTTCTTCGTCGCTGATGCCGTCGAGCAGCGGCAGGCGTTCGCGGATCACCTGCCACAGCTGTGGATCGACCGGATAGCGGGCCAGGGTGCGCCGGCGCCGCCAGGCGCTGAACGACCACATGCCCAGGTCAGTGGGCCTTGGCCGTGCGACCGAAGCGGCCGCGCAGCAGGCCGAGGATCATCGGCACCAGCGACAGCAGGATGATCGCCACCACCATCAGCGACAGGTGCTGCTTGATGAACGGCACGTTGCCGAAGAAGTAGCCCAGCGTCACCAGTCCGCCCACCCACAGCAGCGAGCCAGCGACGCTGAAGGCCAGGAAGCGCGGATAGTGCATGTGGGCGATACCGGCGACGAACGGCGCGAAGGTACGCAGGATCGGCAGGAAGCGCGCCAGGGTGACGGTCTTGCCGCCATGGCGCTCGTAGAAGTCGTGGGTGCGCTGCAGGTAGTCCTTGCGGAAGATCTTCGAGTTGGGGTTGCGGAACAGGCGCTCGCCCGCCGTGCGCCCGATCACGTAGTTGGTGCTGTCGCCGAGAATCGCCGCGGCCATCAGCAGGCCGGCCAGCAGCGCCGGATCCATCCCGCCACCGGCGGCCACGGCGCCGGCGATGAACAGCAGCGAGTCACCCGGCAGGAACGGCATGACCACCAGGCCGGTCTCGCAGAAGATCACGGCGAAAAGGATGGCGTAGATCCAGGGACCGTAGTTGTTGACCAGCAGATCGAGGTAGGCATCGAGATGCAGGATGAGGTCCAGCGGGTTGAAATCCATGTACAGCACCTGTGTTCTTGACCCGCTTCCACGGGCACGCGATGACGGACAGCGCCATGGTTGGGGAGGGTTTACCGGTTGTGCCGGTAACTTTTCTCACATGACAGGAGGGGGATTATACGGCGAAGTCCAGATCGTGCCCGGAGAGTTTGTAGCGAGGGGTTACGACTGTGGGATCGCGTTCGTGTTCATGGGAGCGGGCTTGCCCCGCGCTGGGGCCATCGCGGCAACCGCGCTATAAGCCCGCTCCCCGGTACGTGGCTTGCTCAATCCTGGCTGATCGGCAGGATGTAGTTCTCGAACTCGGTGTCTTTGCGAAAGCCCATGGATTCGTAGGTCTTCTGAGCCACTTCGTTGTCGCTGCTGGTGGACACGCGCATGCGCACGGCGTTGGATTTCTTGGCCATCTTCTTGGCCTCGCGCATCAGGTTGTCTGCCACCAGCATGCGCCGCGAGTCTTCGGCGACGTAGATATCGTTGAGGATCCACACGCGCTTGAGCGACAGCGACGAGAAGCTCGGGTAGAGCTGGCAGAAGCCCATCAGGCGGTCATCGCCATCATCCGGCAGGGCCAGGTAGATGATCGACTCCTTGCGCTTGAGGCGCTTCTCGAGGAAGGCCCGCGAACTGTCCGGGTAAGGCAGTTGCCCATAGAACTCGCGGTATTTCACGAACAGCGGGGTGAGCAGGTCGAGGTGTTCCAAGGTTGCCTGGATAATGCGCATGGGCGGGCCTCTGAGTCCATTGGGAATACGGCGGATTGCCAGCAGCGTCCACTGGCATGCTGCCTAAAGCAGGCTAGAAGCGCAATCCGCCTTCGGTGACATGTTTTTTACCCTTCACCGAGCAGGAAGTTTCCGCTTTTCCCGGCAGAATCTTCGCTGTCGATACTATGGACCTCGGCTTCGTCCTTCAGATTCACCCCCGACAGCTGGCGCCTGCAGGCCTCGCGCATCAGGTACAGCAGGCGATGAGCGGCCATGCCGTAGCTCAGGCCTTCGAGGCGTACATTGGAAATGCAGTTGCGGTAGGCGTCGGTCAGGCCGACCTTGGGTGCGTAGGTGAAGTACAGGCCCAGGCTGTCGGGTGAACTCAGGCCTGGGCGTTCGCCGATCAGCATCACCGTCATGCGCGCGCCGAGCAGCTCGCCCACTTCGTCGGCCACTGCGACCCGGCCCTGCTCCACCAGGATCACTGGGGCGCTGCTCCAGCCATCGGCGGCGGCCTGTTCCTCGAAGCGGCTCAGGAAGGGCAGGGTGTGGCGGTGCACGGCTAGCGCCGAGAGACCATCGGCGACGACAATGGCCAGGTCGACGCCGCCGGGGTTGGTCTGGGCGTGCTCGCGCAGGCACTGGGCCGAGTCGTCGTGCAGGCGGCGGCCCAGGTCCGGGCGTTGCAGGTACTGGTGGCGGTCGCTGGCGGCGCTGTGCAGCAGTAGGCTGTCGCGCCCGCGCTCGCTGAGCTGCTGGCGCAGGCCGACGTGGTCGAAGGGCAGGTGCACGGCGTCGCGGGCCTGGGCATGGGCGAACTGGAAGTCCAGTTGGGCGCCGGTCGGCAGGCTGATGCCGGTGCGGCCCAGGGCGATACGCGCGGGGGTGAGGTTGCGCAGGGCCAGCCAGGGGTTGTCGGGGGTGGGTGCGTGTCGTTCCATGCTTACCTCTAGGCCAGCTGTGCCAGGGCCTGGCGGAAGGCCGGCGGCAGGTTGTCGCCGAAGCGGATGCGGCCATCGGCCTGGGTGAAGATGCCGGTACGCTCCAGCCACGCCTCGAATTCCGGCCCGGGCTTCAGGCCCAGGGTCTGGCGGGCATAGAGCGCGTCGTGGAACGAGGTGGTCTGGTAGTTGAGCATGATGTCGTCGGAGCCGGGGATGCCCATGATGAAGTTGATCCCGGCGACGCCCAGCAGGGTGAGCAGGGTGTCCATGTCGTCCTGGTCGGCTTCGGCGTGGTTGGTGTAGCAGATGTCGCAGCCCATCGGAACACCCAGCAGCTTGCCGCAGAAGTGGTCCTCGAGGCCGGCGCGGATGATCTGCTTGCCGTTGTACAGGTACTCAGGGCCGATGAAGCCGACCACGGTGTTGACCAGGAACGGCTTGAAGTGCCGGGCCACCGCATAGGCGCGGGTTTCGCAGGTCTGCTGGTCGACACCGTGGTGGGCGTTGGCCGACAGGGCGCTGCCTTGGCCGGTCTCGAAGTACATCAGGTTCTGCCCGACCGTGCCGCGCTTGAGTGACAGGCCGGCCTCGTAGCCTTCCTGCAGCACGTTGAGATTGATGCCGAAGCCGGCGTTGGCCGCCTCGGTGCCGGCGATGGACTGGAACACCAGGTCCAGCGGCACACCGCGGTTGATCGCCTCGATCGAGGTGGTGACGTGGGTCAGCACGCAGGACTGGGTGGGGATGTCGTAACGTTGGATGATGGCGTCGAGCATTTCCAGCAGCGCGCAGATCGAGGCGATGCTGTCGGTGGCCGGGTTGATGCCGATCATCGCATCGCCGTTGCCGTACAGCAGGCCGTCGAGAATGCTCGCGGCGATACCGGCCGGCTCGTCGGTGGGGTGGTTGGGCTGCAGGCGGGTCGACAGCCGCCCGCGCAGCCCCATGGTGCCGCGGAACGCGGTGACCACGCGGATCTTCTGCGCCACCAGCACCAGGTCCTGCACACGCATGATCTTCGACACCGCGGCGGCCATTTCCGGCGTCAAGCCAGGGGCCAGGGCCCTGAGGCTGTGTTCGTCGGCCTGGTCGCTGAGCAGCCAGTCGCGCAAGCCGCCGACGGTCAGGTGGCTGACCGTGGCGAAGGCTGCGGTGTCGTGGGTGTCGATGATCAGGCGGGTGACTTCGTCCTGTTCGTAGGGGATCAGCGCTTCGCTGAGAAAGTGCTTGAGCGGGATGTTGGCCAGGGCCATCTGCGCGGCCACCCGCTCGCCGTCGTTACTGGCGGCGACGCCGGCCAGGTAGTCGCCCGAGCGTGCCGGGCTGGCCTTGGCCATCACCTCCTTGAGGCTGTCGAAGCGGTAGACCTGGTGGCCCACGGTATGCGTGAAACTTGCCATACAGAATCTCCAGGGCGCCGCAGGGCTGGCCTGCGGCGCAAGTCGGCAATCAGTGCAGGGCCTCTTCGGCCTTCTGGATCGCGGCGAATTCCTCTTCCGGTGTACCGGCCACCAGGTGGTGGCGGCTGTAGAACGCAAAGTAGGCAATTAATACTGCATAGATCACCGCGGCGCCAATCACCACCCGGGGGTCGACCAGGAAGCCGGCGACCACGGCGATGCAGGCCAGCACCAGGGCCACGCTCGAAGTGAAGATGCCGCCGGGGGTGCGGTACGGACGCTCCATTTTAGGGCGACGGATACGCAGGGTGATGTGCGCGGCCATCATCAGCACGTAGGACAGCGTGGCGCCGAACACCGCCACCAGGATCAGCAGGTCGCCCTGGCCGGTCAGCGACAGGGCGAAGCCGATGATCCCGGGGATCACCAGGGCCAGCACTGGGGCCTTGCTCTTGTTGGTTTCGGACAGCTTGCGTGGCAAGTAGCCCGCGCGGGAAAGGGCGAAGATCTGCCGCGAATAGGCATAGATGATCGAGAAGAAACTGGCGATCAGGCCGGCCAGGCCCACCAGGTTGACGAAGCCGCCCATCCAGGTGGAACCGCCGTAGGCCTTCGACAGCGCCTCGACCAGCGGGTTGCCCGAGGCTTTGAGGGCTTCGGTACCGGCGCCACCGGGGCCGACCACCAGGATCAACAAGGCGAAGGCCAGCAGCACCAGCATCGCGCCGATCAGGCCACGGGGCAGGTCACGCTTCGGGTTCTTGGTCTCTTCGGCGGCCAGTGGCACGCCTTCGACCGCGAGGAAGAACCAGATCGCATAGGGGATCGCCGCCCAGACCCCGACATAGCCGAACGGCAGGAAGCTGCTGGCGCCGACGGCGTCGGTCTTGGCGATGTCGAACAGGTTCGCTGCATCGAAATGCGGCACCATGCCGATCAGGAATACGGCCAGGGCGATGGCGGCAACCGCGGTGATGATGAACATCAGCTTCAGCGCCTCGCCGACCCCGAAGATGTGGATGCCGATGAACACGATGTAGAAGGCCAGGTAGATCATCCAGCCGCCGATACCGAACAGCGACTGGCAGTAGGCACCGATGAACACGGCGATGGCTGCGGGCGCGATGGCGTACTCGATGAGGATCGCCGTGCCGGTGAGGAAGCCGCCCCAGGGGCCGAAGGCGCTGCGGGCGAAGCCGTAGCCGCCGCCGGCGGTGGGGATCATCGACGACAGTTCCGCCAGGGAAAAGCACATGCACAGGTACATGGTGGCCATCAGCAGGGTGGCGAGGAACATGCCGCCCCAGCCGCCTTGTGCCAGGCCGAAGTTCCAGCCGGCGTAGTCGCCGGAGATCACATAGGCCACGCCCAGGCCCACCAGCAGGACCCAGCCGGCGGCACCTTTCTTCAGTTCACGTTGCTGGAAATAGTCCGAGCCGACCTTTTCGAAGTCGACGGAGGAGCTTGCCGGCGCGCCGGCGGAATGATCGCTTGGCATGGATTCACCTGTTTTTCTTCTTGGTGGCCGGAAGGGTTCCGGGCCGATGGTGATAGGTACTGCAGGAAGCGAGCCAGAGCAGGTGCTGCACGGCAACCGCAAATGGCCTGATAACGGTGGTTGCTTCATCGCTGGCAAGCCAGCTCCCACAGAGCAATGCGCAGTCCCTGTGGGAGCCGGCTTGCCGTGGCGACGAACCGCGGCGAAAGGGCTGCAAAGCAGCCCTAATCCACGATCTAGAAGAAGCCCAGCGGGTTGATGTCGTAGCTCACCAGCAGGTTCTTGGTCTGCTGGTAGTGGTCGAGCATCATCTTGTGGGTTTCACGGCCGACACCGGACTTCTTGTAGCCACCGAACGCGGCATGCGCCGGGTACAGGTGGTAGCAGTTGGTCCATACGCGGCCGGCCTTGATGCCGCGACCCATGCGATAGGCGCGGTTGATGTCGCGGGTCCACACGCCGGCGCCCAGGCCGAACTCGGTGTCGTTGGCAATCGCCAGGGCCTCGGCCTCGTCCTTGAAGGTGGTGACGCTGACCACTGGGCCGAAGATCTCCTCCTGGAACACGCGCATCTTGTTGTTGCCTTTGAGCAGGGTCGGCTGGATGTAGTAACCGCTGGCCAGCGCGCCTTCGAGTTGCTCGACCTTGCCGCCGGTCAGCAGCTCGGCGCCCTCTTCCTGGGCGATCTTGAGGTAGGACTGGATCTTCTCGAACTGTTGCTGCGAAGCCTGGGCGCCGACCATGGTGTCGGTGTCCAGCGGGTCGCCGCGCTTGATCTGCAGCACCTTCTTCATCACCACTTCCATGAACTGCGGGTAGATTGACTCCTGCACCAGGGCACGCGATGGGCAGGTGCACACCTCGCCCTGGTTGAAGAACGCCAGCACCATGCCTTCGGCCGCCTTGTCGATGAAGCTCGGCTCGGCCTGCATGATGTCCTCGAAGTACACGTTCGGCGACTTGCCGCCCAGTTCGACGGTGGAGGGGATGATGTTCTCGGCGGCGCATTTCATGATGTGCGCGCCGACCGGAGTGGAGCCGGTGAAGGCGATCTTGGCGATGCGCTTGCTGGTGGCCAAGGCTTCGCCCGCTTCACGGCCGTAGCCTTGCACTACGTTGAGCACGCCCTTGGGCAGCAGGTCGCCGATCAGTTCCATCAGCACGGTGATACCCAGCGGGGTCTGCTCGGCGGGCTTGAGCACCACGCAGTTGCCGGCAGCGAGGGCCGGGGCAAGCTTCCAGGCGGCCATCAGCAGCGGGAAGTTCCACGGGATGATCTGCCCGACCACGCCCAGCGGCTCGTGGATGTGATAGGCCACGGTGTTTTCGTTGATCTCGGCGGCGCCGCCTTCCTGGGCGCGGATACAGCCGGCGAAGTAGCGGAAGTGATCGACCGCCAGTGGGATGTCGGCGTTGAGGGTCTCGCGGATCGGCTTGCCGTTGTCCCAGGTTTCGGTGATGGCCAGCAGCTCGAGGTTCTGTTCGATGCGGTCGGCGATGCGCAGCAGGACGTTGGAACGGTCCTGCACCGAAGTGCGGCCCCAGGCATCGGCGGCAGCGTGGGCCGCGTCGAGGGCCTTTTCAATGTCTTCGGCGGTGGAGCGGGGGAACTCGGCGATCAGCTTGCCGTTGACCGGGGAGGTGTTCTCGAAATACTGCCCCTTCACCGGCGCCACGAACTCACCACCGATGTAGTTGCCGTAGCGGCTCTTGAAGTTGACCTTCGCGCCTTCGGTGCCGGGATGTGCATAACGCATGATGTGTCTCCTGGTCGTTGTGATTGTTGCGGAGTTACCAAGCGTAGAGCAAAGGTCGGGCCAGCGCCTGGAGGCCCTTGTGTATCAATGACTTGGGTCAAGGGCAGCGCTGCTATCGAAATGACCTGTGCCAGCCTCGGCACGGCCAGGGTGACACTTTGTACCCTTTGCGACACAGGTCGTGACCGCAGGGTCGGTGCAACGTTGCAAAGCGTCCACGCCTGGAGGATGCTGACGGCACGCTCTATCTGCGGAGAACAACAAGAAATGCAGAGCAATCCGTTCAGCCGCCATGCCCAGCAAGTGCTCACGGTCGCCCAAGGCCAGACCAGCGGGCCGGGCAGCGACCCGTCCATCGCCCGCTCCTGGCTACGTTGCCTGGAGGACTACCACCTCGACCCCGCGCGGATCCAGGCACCGGTGGTGCTCGAACACGGCCGCCTGCTGGAGAGCCGCGAGCGCCTGCGCCAGGTGCTGCAGATCGCCGACAACGAGATGAACAGCCTGCACCAGCAGTTGTCCGGTGCCGGGCACGCGGTGTTGCTGACCGATGCTCGCGGGGTGATCCTCAACTGCGTCACCGCGCCCAGCGAGCAGCGCATCTTCGAGCGTGCCGGGCTGTGGCTCGGCGCCGACTGGAGCGAGGCCCGCGAGGGCACCAACGGTATCGGTACCTGCCTGGTCGAGCGCCAGGCCCTGACCATTCACCAGGACGAGCACTTCCGTGGCCGCCATACCGGGCTGACCTGCTCGGCCAGCCCGGTATTCGACCCACACGGCGAGTTGCTGGCGGTGCTCGATGTGTCGTCGGCGCGGCCCGATGTCTCGCGCCAGAGCCAGTTCCACACCATGGCGCTGGTCAACCTGTCGGCGAAGATGATCGAGAGCTGCTACTTCCTGCGCCACTTCGAGCAGCAATGGCTGCTGCGTTTCCACCTGCAGGCCGAGTCGGTCGGGCTGTTCAGCGAGGGCCTGCTGGCCTTTGATGGCGACGGGCGGATCTGCGCCGCCAACCAGAGCGCGTTGAACCTGCTGGGTACTATCCGTGGTGGGGTGCTGGGCAAGCCATTGGACAGGTTCTTCGCCTGCAGCCACGACGAATTGTTCAGCCGCGCCACGCCCCAGGGCAGCAGCGCGTGGCCGCTGTATACCCGCGACGGTCGCCAGGTCTTCGCCAGCCTGCGCGGCCAGGCGCGGGCACCGGTGTGGTCGGTGCCGGTGGCCTTGCCCCAGACCGCTGCGCCGGGCATCTGCCTGCTCGATCCGGCCTTGCGCGAGGACTTTCGCCGCGCCGTGCGGGTGTTCGAACGTGACGTGCCGCTGCTGTTGCGCGGCGAAACCGGGTGCGGCAAGGAAGCTTTTGCCCAGGCGGTGCACCAGGCCAGCGCACGCCATGACAAGCCGTTCGTGGCGATCAACTGCGCATCGATTCCGGAGAGTCTGATCGAGAGCGAGCTGTTCGGCTATCGCGGCGGCAGTTTCACCGGTGCGCGCAAGGAAGGCATGCGCGGCAAGCTGCTGCAGGCCGATGGCGGCACCTTGCTGCTGGACGAGATCGGCGACATGCCGTTGGCGCTGCAGACTCGCTTGCTGCGGGTACTGGAAGAGCGCCAGGTAGTGCCGATCGGTGGTGAGCCGCAGGCGGTGGATGTGCGGATCATCAGCGCCACCCACCGTGACCTGCTGGACCGGGTGGCGCAAGGCGGGTTCCGCGAAGACCTTTACTACCGGCTCAACGGCCTGGAGGTGGCCTTGCCGGCGTTGCGCGAACGCAGCGACAAGGTACAGCTGCTGGATTTCCTGCTGGCACAGGAGGCCGAGGGGCAGGTTATCGAAATCGAACCGAAGGCACGGCAGGCGCTGCTGGATTTTGCCTGGCCAGGGAACGTGCGGCAGTTGCGCAATGTGCTGCGCACGCTGGTGGCATTGTGCGAGGAGGGGCGAATCGAGTATCCGGACCTCCCGCAAATGGTGCGCAACGTGGGAGCGGGTCCTGCCAACGCCATCGTGGAGCAAGTCGCATCGGCGCACCGCCGCTCCCACGATGGTCGTGTGTGTCTTGGAGATGCCGAGCGCCAGGCCTTGCTCAGCGCCCTGGAGGCAAACCACTGGCACATGACCCGCGTCGCCGAGCACCTGGGCATCAGCCGCAATACCTTGTATCGAAAACTGCGCAAACATGGCATAGCCAAGGCCTGCTGAGCGAAACAGCGGGTGCGATTTCCCTCGCCCTGGGCTACCCTGCCTCGATGTTTTGCGAGGTCGATCATGCACATTCATATTCTCGGTATTTGTGGCACTTTCATGGGTTCGCTGGCGGTGCTGGCCAAGGACCTTGGCCACCGCGTCACCGGCTCCGACGCCAACGTGTATCCGCCGATGAGCACCCAGCTCGAGGCCCAGGGCATCGAGCTGACCCAAGGCTACGACCCGGCCCAGCTGGAGCCAGCACCCGACCTGGTGGTGGTTGGCAACGCCATGTCGCGGGGCAACCCGGCGGTGGAGTACGTGCTGAACAAGGGCCTGCCGTACGTATCGGGCCCGCAGTGGCTGGCCGACCATGTGCTGCAGGGCCGCTGGGTACTGGCCGTGGCCGGCACCCATGGCAAGACCACCACCAGCAGCATGCTGGCCTGGGTGCTGGAACACGCCGGCATGAGCCCGGGCTTCCTGATCGGCGGCGTGCCGCAGAACTTCTCGGTGTCGGCGCGCCTGGGCGATACGCCGTTCTTCGTGGTCGAGGCCGACGAATACGACAGCGCTTTCTTCGACAAGCGCTCCAAGTTCGTGCACTACCATCCGCGTACCGCGATCCTCAACAATCTCGAGTTCGATCACGCGGACATCTTCCCCGACCTGGCGTCCATCGAGCGGCAGTTCCACCACTTGGTTCGCACCATTCCCAGTGAGGGCCTGGTCATTCACCCGACCACCGAGCAGGCGCTGGAGCGCGTCATCGGCATGGGCTGCTGGACCCCGGTGCAGACCACGGGCGAGGGTGGCCAGTGGCAGGCGCGCCTGCTCAGCGCCGACGGATCGCGCTTCGAAGTGCTGTTCGAAGGCCAGGCGCAAGGCGTGGTCGATTGGGCGCTGACCGGCCAGCACAACGTCGCCAACGCCCTGGCCACCCTGGCAGCCGCCCGTCATGTCGGTGTCGCGCCGGCCATGGGTATCGAAGGCCTGAGCGCGTTCAAGAGCGTCAAGCGCCGCATGGAACTGGTTGCCGAGGTTCAGGGCGTGACCATCTATGACGACTTCGCCCACCACCCGACCGCCATCGCCACTACCCTCGATGGCCTGCGCAAGCGCGTAGGCGAGGCTCCGGTGATTGCGGTGATCGAGCCGCGCTCCAACTCCATGAAGCTGGGCGCGCACCGCGACGGCCTGCCGGAAAGCGTCAACGACGCCGACCAGGTGATCTGGTACGCACCGCCCAACCTGGGCTGGGACCTGGCCGGCACCGCCGCGCAGTGCAAGGTGCCGAGCGTGGTGGCCGACAGCCTCGAGGCGATCATCGAGCGCATCAAGGGCCAGGCCCGCCCGGGCACCCATGTGGTGATCATGAGCAACGGCGGCTTCGGCGGCCTGCACGGCAAGCTGGCCGAGGCGCTGAAGTGAGCGGACCGGAACGCATCACCCTGGCCATGACCGGCGCCTCCGGGGCGCAGTATGGCCTGCGCCTGCTCGATTGCCTGGTGCGCGAGGACCGCGAGGTGCATTTCCTCATCTCCAAGGCCGCGCAACTGGTGATGGCTACAGAGACCGACGTGGTGTTGCCAGCCAAGCCCCAGGCCATGCAGGCGTTCCTGACCGAGTACACCGGCGCGGCCGACGGGCAGATCCGCGTGTATGGCAAGGAGGACTGGATGTCGCCGGTGGCTTCGGGCTCCGGCGCGCCGGCGGCGATGGTGGTGGTGCCGTGTTCCACCGGCACCTTGTCGGCGATTGCCACCGGTGCCTGCAACAACCTGATCGAGCGGGCGGCCGACGTGACTCTCAAGGAACGTCGTCAGTTGATCCTGGTTCCGCGCGAGGCACCATTCTCGACCATCCACCTGGAGAACATGCTCAAGCTGTCGCAGATGGGTGCGGTGATCCTGCCGGCGGCGCCGGGCTTCTATCACCAGCCGCAGACCATCGACGACCTGGTCGACTTCGTCGTGGCACGCATCCTGAACCTGCTGAATATCCCGCAGGACATGCTGCCGCGCTGGGGCGAGCATCATCATGGGGTCGATGATTGAGGCGGCTGGTGCTGGGGCTGCTGATGCTGGCCCAGCTCGGTGGCTGCGCCACGGTGCGCACCCTGGATGCCAACAAGCCCGGGGCGCCGGTGGTGTATGCCGGGACACGGCTTGACCTGTACGTGATCAATGGCGGGTGCTGCCCAGAGGACCGGTTCGGGGCCGAGGCGCCGGCCTATCCGGGGCTGGACCTGCCTGGGAGCGCGTTGCTCGATACGCTGCTGCTGCCGTTGTCGTTGCTGACAGCGGCGGGGGTGGGGTTCAACGCCACGGGCGGTCTTTAATAACCAAGGGCTGCTGCGCAGCCCAATCGCCGGCAAGCCGGCTCCCACAGGGTTACGCAATCACCTGTGGGAGCCGGCTTGCCGGCGATTGGGGCGGCTCAGGATTGACTATTTTTTCCCCAGCTTGCGCAACTCGTCCGACTCGACCACGCGAATCCCGTCCTCCTCCTCCAGCGCCAGGCGCCACAGCGCCCGGGCCAGGGTGCAAGCCTCGATGCCGCGGTACTTGCCCGGTATCAGGCGGGCGAACGGTGCGGCCATGCGCTCACCCAGCCGTGGCTCGATCCGCTCGCCCAGCAACAGTGAAGGCCGCACGATGGTCAATTGCGGCCAATCCTGCTGCTTTAGGGCTTCCTCCATCTCGCCCTTGACCCGGTTGTAGAAGATCGACGACTTCGGATCGGCGCCCAGGGCGCTGATCACCAGCAGATGGCGGGCGCCCAACTCCCGGGCGCGTTTGCTGAAGGCCACGACCATGTCTAGGTCCACAGCGCGGAAGGCCGTCTCGGAACCGGCCTGCTTGAGGGTGGTGCCCAGGCAGCAGAAGGCGATGTCGACACGTCCGGCCAGTTGCGGGAGAAACATGGCCGGGTCACCCACCGGGTTTTCCAGGTGCGGGTGCTCGGCCAGTGGGCGGCGCGTGGGCGCCAGTACGCGGCTGATGGTGGGCTCGTTGAGCAGGCGGTCGAGCAGGTGTTCACCTGTCAGACCCGTGGCACCGGCAAGCAGGACATGCTGAGGCGTCAGGTACATGGTGTCTCTCCCTCGTTACTACACAGCTTAGTGGGCAGCAGGGTTTTTTGCCTGATCCCCCGAAGCTGGCTGGGCTTCATTGCGCAGGGCGTGCTCGGCTTGTTGGCGGCGCAGACGCTGCCAGTGGCTGATCACCGCCGGCGGCGCCCAGAGCTGCGGCTCAGAGGCTTCGAAACCTTCCCTTCGTTCTCGTTCGGCAACGCTTTGCCGCGCCAGTTCAAACGCCTGTTTCAGATCGTCGGTCTGGTTCAACGCCTGGGCGAACAGGGCGTCGCCGAAGTAGGTGAAGTCGGCCTCTTCCGAACAGCCGAATGACACCCGGTCAGGCCGGGCGGCGGTCATGACCAGGGTGCGGTCGTCCTTGAGCGGGGCGATGTAGCCACCGGAATAGCAGGCGGAGATGACGATCACCTTGTCGCGGTCCTTCAGTGGGGCAAGGGCGCTGGCCAGCTCGTCGGCGGACAAATCGGCCAGTTGCAGGCGTGGCTGGTCGAGCACCAGTTGGTGATCGTGGCTGCCATGGCTGGTCAGGTAGATGAACACCAGGTCCTCGGGGCCGCTGCGCTCGGCCAGGGTGCGGGCGGCGCGGGTGAGGTTCTCGCGGGTGGCCATGGGCCGATCGGCCAGGTGGTCGCGGTGGTTGACCAGGGTGACCTGGCCATGGGCGCCGAAACGCACCTTGAGCATGTTGCTGACATAGTCGGCTTCGCGCAGGAACACGCTCTGCTGGCCGTCGCCGGCCACCACCAGGCTGTACAGCTGCACCGGCGGGATCGACGCCGGCACCTTGGCCAGGGCGTCGGCCAGCAGCTTGCCCTGGTTGAGCAGGGCAAGGTCGAGCGGGTCGGGCAAAAGCTTGCCCTGGGCGTCGCGCACGCGCACGCCGTTGACCCAGGTGCCGGCTTCGCTGCGACCATCCGGGTGGGTCAGCTTGCCACGCCCGTGGTAGGCATCGTCGGCGAAACCGCCGACATACTGGCTACCGTCGGCCAGTTGCAAGGTGCCGGTGCCAGCGAAGCGCCAGTCACGGAAGCCACCCTTGTAGCGGCTGCCATCGCTGCCCAGCAGTTCGCCCTGGCCGGCCAGCGATCCGTCCTTGAAGTCGCCGATCCAGACGTCGCCTTCGGCGCTCTCGTAGCGGCCACGGCCCTCGAGGCGATTATCCTTGAACTCGCCGATGTACTGTTCGCCGTCGGCGCTGTCGTAGGTGCCGGCACCCTGTAGTTGGCCCTCGATGAAGTGGCCGCTGAACTGGTTGCCGCTGGCATCGCTGCGTACCCCGGCACCGTTCGGCTTGCCCTTGGCGAACAGGCCCTGGTAGCGGCTGCCGTCAGCCAGCTCCAACTGCCCCGCGCCTTCGTACTGGTCGTCCTTGAACTGGCCGCGGTAGGTCTGGTCGTGTTGCTTGAGGGTGCCTTCGCCATCCCGGCGGCCATGCTTGAAGGTGCCGGCGTAGTGGCTGCCGGGCGTGGTCAGGTCGCCCAGGCCCTGGAATAGGCCTTCACTGAACTGTCCACGGTAGACCTCGCCGTTGCTGCCATGCCATTCACCTTGGCCGTGCCACTGGCCATCCTTGAAGTTGCCGGCGTACCAGCTGCCGTTGGGGTAGTCGATACGCCCCTCGCCCTGCAGCAGGCCGTTCACCACCTGGCCACGGTAGCGACCGCCATCGGGCAGGCGCGCGTCCGGCGGAGACAGGGATTCGCCTTCGCCACAAGCGGCGAGCAGCAGGATCAGGGTGAGAGGGAGCAGGGGGCGCATGGCGGCTTCCGGGGAAAACGATGCGCCGAGTATGCCGCAGAATACGCCAGGCCGTGAATTGGGGCGCTGCGCGCCCCGTGCGTCTGCACCAGGCGCGGTGTGGTGATCAGACGAAGCAGAGTGACAGTGGTTCGGCGATGTAGGCCGGCTTCTCTTCGCCTTCGATTTCAAGGGTGACCGTGGCCTTGAGCAGCCATTGCCCGGGCTTCTTTTCGGTGGCGTCGGTCAGGTCGACTTTGAGTCGTACCTGGCTGTCGACCTTCACCGGCTGGATGAAACGCACACTGTCCAAGCCGTAGTTGACCACCATCTTCAGCCCTTCGGGCAGCACGAGAATGTCTTCCATCAGCTTGGGGATCAGCGACAGGGTAAGGAAGCCATGAGCGATGGTGCTGCCGAACGGGGTCTTGGCCGCTTTCACCGGATCGACATGGATGAACTGGAAATCGCCGGTGGCTTCGGCGAACAGATTGATGCGTTCTTGGTCGATCTTCAGCCATTGGGAACGGCCCAGCTCCTTGCCAACGTACTGCGAAAGCTCTGTAACGGGTACATAGGGCATCGCGACATCTCCAGATTGTCATTTGGTACGAATGTTCAAGATCAGCACGCTGCACCGTTTCAGTCAAGTTGCCCGTTTTTCGCCGAATATCGCCTTATAGGCAATTGCTTAGCGTGCTTATAATGGCCGCCATGTTCTGACGGAGGTCCCTATGCTGTTGCGTGGTCTGACCTGGCTGGTGCTGTTCCAGTTGCTGGGAACGGCGATCAACCATTTGTTCCTGCACATCCTGCCCGGACCCATCATCGGCCTGTTGCTGCTGCTGGTGTTCCTGATGGTTCGTGGCGAAGTCGGCCAGCCGCTCAACGAGGCCGCTGGCAGCCTGCTGCGCTACCTGCCGCTGCTGCTGGTGCCGCCGGCGGTGGGGGTGATGGTCTATGCCAGGGACATCGCGGCGGACTTCTGGGCCATCGTCGGGGCGCTGTTGATTTCCTGCCTGGCGACCTTGGTGTTCGTCGGCGTGCTGATGCAGAAACTCATCCAGCGCCAGGGCAAGCACGAGGAGCAGCTATGACCCTCGATTGGCAAGGCGCGCTCGACGCGGTCATCCACCATCCGCTGTTCGGCATCGGCATCACCTTGGCCGCCTACCAGCTGGTGCTGGCAGGTTATGAAAAGACCCGCTGGATCTTCCTGCAACCGGTGCTGGTGTCGATGCTGGGGGTGATCGGCATCCTGCTTGTCTGCGGCATCGACTACGCCGAGTACCGCAAGAGCACCGAGATCATGAACATCCTCCTGGGCCCGGCCACCGTGGCCTTGGCGGTGCCGCTCTACCTGAACCTGCGGCGGATCCGCCAGCTGTTCTGGCCGACATTTACTACGCTGGTAATCGGAGGCCTGTTCGCCACCGTGGCATGCCTGGCGCTGGGCTGGTGGTTTGGCGCCGAGCACATGATCCTGATGACCATGGCGCCGAAGTCGGTTACCTCGCCGATTGCCATGCTGGTGGCCGAGCAGATTGGTGGTGTGGCGGCCCTCGCCGCGGTGTTCGTGCTGATCACCGGGGTGATCGGTGCGATCTTCGGCCCGGCGCTGCTAAGCCGCTTCGGCGTGCTCAGCCCCGAGGCCCGGGGCATGGCGCTGGGCGTCACCGCTCACGCGGTGGGCACATCGGTGGCTTTGCAGGAAAGTGACGAATGCGGCGCCTTCGCCGCGCTGGCGATGAGCCTGATGGGGGTGGCCACGGCGGTGTTCCTGCCGTTGGCGGTCAGCCTGGTGGCTTGAGGAATCGACATGACATTACCGCTGTTTCCCCTCAATACCGTGCTGTTCCCCGGTTGCCTGCTCGATCTGCAGATCTTCGAGGCGCGCTACCTGGACATGATCGGCCGTTGCATGAAGCAGGGTGAAGGCTTTGGCGTGGTATGCATCCTGGAAGGCGAGCAGGTGGGCAAGGCGGCGCCGGTGGTGGCGTCGGTCGGCTGCGAGGCGCTGATCCGCGACTTCGTGCAGCAGGACAACGGCCTGCTGGGCATCCGCGTAGAGGGCGTGCGGCGTTTTCGTGTCGAGCGCACCGAGGTGCAGAAGGACCAGTTGATGGTCGGCCAGGTGCAGTGGCTGTCGGAACTGGCGGATGGGCCGCTGCAGGAGCAGGACGATGACCTGCTGGCGCTGCTGCTGGCCCTGGGCGAACACCCGATGGTTGAGGCGCTGGACATGCCGCGTGACGTAGACGGGCGCCAATCGTTGGGCAACCAGCTGGCCTACCTGTTGCCGTTCATGGAGGAGGACAAGCTCGACTTGCTGGCAATCGATTCGCCACAGCTCAGGCTGGAGGCAATCCAGGCGTTGCTGGAGCGCATCCAGGGCGAATTGTTCGCCTGAACCATCCAGGCCCGCTCCGATGTTCGGTAGGAGCGGGCTGCCCAGTGATGGCCGTCAGTATTGGTAGCGCAGCAACGCCTTGGGCAGTGCGTGCAGGGCAAAGAATGTCAGCAACGCGATGCACGCAGGCAATACCAGCCACCATACCCGCTGCGGCAGCGCCGTGAGCGGCTGGCGATATTGCACCAAGGTCAGGCTCAGCGCGCACACGCAGCATGCCAGCAGCGCGCCAGCAAGGATATCGGTCGGCCAGTGCGCACCCAGGTATACCCGCGACAGCGCGATGGACAGGGCTGGAATGCACCCCAGTAGCACCCAGGTCAGGCGCATGCGCGGCGGCTGGCCGCGCCCAGCCAGCACCGCCAGCACCAGGAAGAAGGCGAACGATGCCGAGCTATGCCCGCTGGGCATGCTGTAGCTGGTCAGCGGGTCGGTCAACACCTCGGGGCGGGCGCGGGCGAACAGCCATTTCAGCGTGCCGTTGGCCAGGGCTGTACCGATCAGTGTCGCGCCGGCGAACAGCGCGTGGCGCCATTGCCGGGCCAGCAGCAACAGGCCCGTGAGCAAGCCACCGAGGAAGAACTGGGTACGGAAGTCGCCCAGGCGGGTGATCACCACCACGGCGCCGTCGATGGCCTGGCTGCGGTGCTCCTGCACCAGGGTCATCACGCCCTGGTCGAATTCGCTCAAATAGCGCCAGCCGATGAACAGTGCTGCTACCGCCAGGCCGCTGAGGGCGGCGATCAGGCGGGTGCCGTGGCGTTGATCGCGAATGCTGGTGCTCAGGCTCAGGCCGATCAGCACCGCCAGGGTGCCCATGACAATCCCCGCGTCCAGCCAGAAGCCTTCCGGCAGTGGCAGGCGCATCGCCGCGCCGGTGGCCCAGCCGGGCAGCAGGTAGGCCACCGACCAACCGGCGCCAGCCACCAGGCTGACCGCGATGAAGCGCGGCAGGGGCATATCGAACATGCCGGCGACCATCGGCAGCATCGGCCGCAGCGGGCCGATGAAGCGGCCGACCAGCAGGCTGGCGATACCATAGCGCTGGAAGTACGCCTCGGCGCTGCCAATCCACTCCGGGTGGCTGCGCAGCAACGGCAGGCGGCGGATGTTCTGGTGGAAGTACTTGCCGATGGCATAAGAGATCGCGTCGCCGAGCATGCCACCGAGGAAACCCAGCAATAGCGTTTCGCCCAGGCTGAAGGTGCCGCTGCCGGCCAGCACGGCGACGGCGAACAGCAGCACGGTGCCAGGCACGATGATGCCGGCGATGGCCAGGCATTCGACGCAGGCCACGAGGAAGATTGCCAGGCCCAGCCACTGAGGGTTGGCGCCAAGCCAGGTGGTCAGGCTGTCCAGCCATTGGCCCATGGTTCAGTTTCCTTGTTCAAGCATGAAGAAATCTTGCCCTTCGACCTGGCCGCGCCGCAGCGGGTTTCGGGTGCAGAAACGCGCGAATTCGGCGTCTACGAAGCGATAGGGCAGGTGTTCGTCGCGGCCATGGGGAATGCCCAGGCGCGTGGTCTTGATCACCCGGGGTACCTCGATGCCGCAGTCCTCGACGTACAGGCGCTCAGGGTCGAAGCGCCGGGCATCCCAGTGCGGTACCTTCAGGCCCATGGCGCGGCACAACAGAGTCTGGCCGTTGCACAGGCGCTCGGGCGGGCGCAGCCCGCCGCTGGCGTCGGGATTGTTCAGTTGCATCCGGGCCAGGCTGTTGGCATCGGAAATGGCGTCGGTCCAGGGGTAGGCGGACTTGATCAGCACCGCGTTGCCCGGGCCCTGGGCGCTGAAGTTCAGCGAATCGCCACCGCGGGCGTAGTACATGTAGATATGCCCGCCATCGAGGAACAGCGCCTTGCGCTTCTCGGTGAAGCCCAGTGACGCGTGGCTGCCCTTGTCGGTGAGGTAGTAGGCCTCGGTCTCGATGATGCGCGCCGCCAGCCAGAGGTCGCCCTGGCGGTGACGGATGACCTTGCCCAGCAGGTCGCGGGCGAGGGTCTGCGCATCGCGATCGAAGAAACTGTCGGGCAGGGCGCGGGCCGGGCAGGGGGCTGGGGCGGACATACGGGCGGTTCGTGGCTGTGAAGGCGGGGATGATAGCAATGAATGGCTTAATCGAGGCTGAATCAGATTGACCCCACTACGGGGCACGCCCGCTCCCGCGTCAAAGCCTGGACGGCGCGCCGGGCGTGGCAGCGGGCCTGCCCCGCGATCATGGCGAAGTAATTTTCGATACGGGTGGTTACATCTTTCCTACGTATTGGCGGCAGCCATTTTCTACCATCCGCCACCCGCCGCTGGGCGTACCCGAGCGCTCCAGTTATAATCAGCCGATTTCCCCTTTGCCAAGACACCGAACCCATGACCGAGTCCGTTCTTGACTACATGACCCGCCTGGGTCGCGCCGCCCGTGAGGCCTCGCGGGTGATCGGCCGTGCCAGCACCGCGCAGAAGAACCGCGCCCTGCAGGCCGCCGCCGACGCTCTCGACGCGGCCCGCGACGCGCTCACCGCAGCCAACGAACAGGACCTGGCCAATGGCCGTAAGAACGGCCTGGAACCCGCGCTGCTCGAGCGCCTGGCGCTGACCCCGGCGCGCATCGACGGCATGATCACCGGCCTACGCCAGGTGGCCAGCCTGCCGGACCCGGTCGGTGCCCTCCGCGACATGAGCTACCGCCCGTCGGGGATCCAGGTCGGCAAGATGCGCGTGCCGCTGGGAGTGATTGGGATCATCTACGAGTCGCGCCCCAACGTGACCATCGACGCCGCCAGCCTGTGCCTGAAGTCGGGCAACGCCACCATCCTGCGTGGCGGCTCCGAAGCCATCCATTCCAACCGTGCCATCGCCACCTGCATCCAGCGGGGCCTGGCCGAGGCCGGCCTGCCGCCGGCAGTGGTGCAGGTGGTCGAGACCACCGACCGCGAAGCCGTGGGCGCGCTGATCAGCATGCCGGAATTCGTCGATGTCATCGTGCCCCGTGGCGGCCGCGGCCTGATCGAACGCATCAGCCGCGATGCCCGGGTACCGGTGATCAAGCACCTGGACGGTATCTGCCACATCTTCGTCGATGCCCACGCCGATCTGGACAAGGCCTGGCGCGTTGCCTTCAACGCCAAGACCTACCGTTACGGTATCTGCGGCGCCATGGAGACGCTGCTGGTGGACCAGTCGGTGGCCGAGCGCTTCCTGCCGGAAATGGCCCGCCGTTTCCAGGACAAGGGCGTCGAGCTGCGCGGTTGCGAGCGCACCCGGGCGTTCATCGCCGCCAAGCCAGCCAGCGAAGACGACTGGCACACTGAATACCTCGACGCGATCCTGTCGATTCGCGTTGTCGACGGCCTGGAGCAGGCCATCGAGCACATCAACCATTACGGCTCGCACCACACCGATTCGATCATCACCGAGCACCAGGGCCAGGCCCGGCGCTTCATGGCCGAGGTCGACTCGGCATCGGTCATGCTCAACACCCCGACCTGCTTCGCCGACGGCTTCGAATACGGCCTGGGCGCGGAAATCGGTATCTCCACCGACAAGTTGCATGCCCGCGGCCCGGTCGGCCTGGAAGGCCTGACCTGCGAGAAGTACGTGGTGATCGGCGATGGCCAGCTGCGCGGCCAGGAGCCGTGCTGAGTTGAGCAACCCTGTCGCAGTCCGGCGCGTCGGCATTCTCGGCGGCACCTTCGACCCGGTGCATATCGGTCACCTGCGCAGTGCGCTGGAAGTGGCCGAATTCATGTGCCTGGACGAACTGCGCCTGCTGCCCAACGCCCGGCCGCCTCACCGCGACACCCCGCAGGTGGCCGCGCAGGATCGCCTGGCCATGGTGCGCGGCGCCGTGCAGGGTGTCGAGCGCCTGAGCGTGGACGCCCGCGAGCTGGCCCGCGACAAGCCGTCGTACACCATCGACACACTGGAGTCGATCCGCGGCGAACTGAGCGCGCACGACCAGTTGTTCCTGGTGCTGGGCTGGGACGCATTCTGCGGCCTGCCCAGCTGGCATCGCTGGGAAGAGCTGCTGCAACACTGTCACATCCTGGTGCTGCAACGCCCGGATGCCGATGTCGAACCCCCTGACGAGCTGCGCAACCTGTTGGCGGCGCGCTCGGAGAGCGATCCCACCGCCATGTCCGGCCCGGCGGGGCACATTTCGTTCGTCTGGCAGACTCCGCTTGCGGTGTCCGCCACGCAAATCCGACAGCTGCTGGCCAGCGGCAAGTCGGTGCGGTTCCTGGTGCCGGACGCAGTACTGGCCTATATCGAGGCACACGACCTGTATCGTGTGTCCAACTGACGGCGCCAGTGGGCGCCTCATCCAACGAGTTGAACGAGTTTTATATGAGCAAGCAGAAAATCAATGGCATCAGTGGCGAAGAGCTGGTCAAACTGACCATCACGGCTCTGGAGGACGTCAAGGCCCAGGACATCCAGGTCATCGACGTGCGTGAGAAGCACAGCCTGACCGACTACATGATCATTGCCACCGGTACCTCCAACCGCCAGATCAACGCGATGCTGGAAAAGGTCCGTGAAGCGGTCAAGAAACAAGGCGCACAGCCGCTGGGTGAAGAAGGCAAGGGCGACAGCGACTGGGTGCTGCTGGACCTGAACGACGTCATCGTGCACATGATGACTGCCGCTGCCCGCCAGTTCTACGACCTGGAGCGCCTGTGGTTGGGCGCCGAGCAGAGCCGTGCCGCCGATGCCAAGCACCACAGCCCGGAAAACGCCAGCGACTACTTCACCGACAAGCTCAAAGACCGGGAATAAGGAAGCGCCGTGCGTCTGCGTCTGATCGCGGTCGGCTCGCGCATGCCCAAGTGGGTCGAGGAAGGCTGGCATGAATATGCCAAGCGCCTGCCCCCCGAGCTTGCGCTGGAGCTGGTGGAAATCCCGCTGAACACCCGCGGCAAGAACGCCGATGTCGCCCGCCTGATCCGTCAGGAGGGCGAGGCGATGCTGAGCAAGGTGCAGCCTGGGGAACGCATCGTCACCCTCGAGGTCCATGGCAAGCCCTGGAGTACCGAGCAACTGGCGGGCGAACTGGACCGTTGGCGCCTGGATGCGCGCACGGTCAACCTGATGGTGGGTGGCCCGGAAGGGCTGGCGCCGGAAGTCTGCGCGCGCAGCGAACAGCGCTGGTCGCTGTCGCCGCTGACGTTGCCGCACCCGTTGGTAAGGATACTCATCGGCGAGCAGATCTACCGCGCCTGGACCGTGTTGTCCGGGCATCCCTACCACAAATGAACCTGTAAGCCTGTCCGATGCCGCAGCAGATCCGCCTCAAGGACCACGAGAAAGACGCCCGCCTGGTGCGCAACCGCGTCGTCGTGGGCGCCGTGGCGGTGGTGCTGCTCGTCTGCGTATTGATCGCCCGGCTGTATTACCTGCAGGTCATCCAGTACGACTATCACTCGACGCTGTCGGAGAACAACCGGGTGCATGTGCAGCCGATCCCGCCGACCCGCGGGCTGATCTTCGACCGCAACGGTGTGGTGGTGGCCGACAACCGCCCCAGCTTCAGCCTGGTGATGACCCGCGAGCGCGCCGGCAATGCTGGCAAGTGGCAGGAAGTGCTGGACGTGATCGTCGAGGTGCTCGAGCTTACCCCTGACGACCGTGCCCTGTTCGAGAAACGCATGAAGCAGGGGCGCAGGCCATTCGAGCCGGTGCCGATCCTGTTCGAGCTCAACGAAGAACAGATTGCCCGCATCGCGGTCAACCAGTTCCGTCTGCCTGGTGTGGAAGTGGCCGCGCAGCTGGTCCGCCACTATCCCCAGGGCGCGCACTTCGCCCATTCGGTGGGCTATGTCGGGCGGATCAACGAGAAGGAGCTCAAGACACTCGACCCGGTGAACTACAGCGGCACCCACCATATCGGCAAGACCGGCATCGAGCGCTTCTACGAAGACGAACTGCATGGCCAAGTGGGCTATGAGGAAGTCGAGACCAACGCTCGGGGGCGCGTACTGCGGGTGCTCAAGCGTACCGATCCGAAGCCGGGCAAGGATATTGTCCTGAGCCTCGACATCAAGCTGCAGGAAGCCGCCGAGCAGGCGTTGGGCGGGCGCCGTGGCGCCATCGTCGCCCTCGATCCGCGCACCGGCGAAGTGCTGGCGATGGTCAGCCAGCCGAGTTTCGACCCCAATCTATTCGTCACCGGCATCGGCTTCAAGGCTTACGCCGAACTGCGCGACTCGATCGACCGGCCGCTGTTCAACCGCGTGCTGCGCGGCCTCTACCCGCCGGGCTCGACCATCAAGCCTGCGGTGGCGATCGCCGGGCTCGACAGTGGCGTGGTGACGGCGGGCAGCCGGGTGTTCGACCCGGGTTACTACCAACTGCCCAACTACGATCACAAATATCGCAACTGGAACCGCAGCGGTGATGGCTGGGTTGATCTGGATGTGGCGATCATGCGGTCAAACGACACGTACTTCTACGACCTCGCGCACAAGATGGGCATCGACCGGCTGTCCAGCTACATGAACAAGTTCGGTATCGGGCAGAAAGTCGCCCTGGACATGTTCGAGGAGTCGCCCGGCTTGATGCCGTCCCGCGAATGGAAGCGCGCCACCCGCCGCCAGGCCTGGTTCCCCGGCGAAACCCTGATTCTCGGCATTGGCCAGGGCTACATGCAGACCACGCCGCTGCAACTGGCCCAGGCCACCGCGCTGATCGCCAACAAAGGCGTGTGGAACCGCCCGCACCTGGCCAAGACCATAGAAGGCCAGCCACCGGTGGACGAGAACCCCATGGAAAACATTGTTCTGCGCGATAAGTCCGACTGGGCCCGGGTCACCCACGGCATGGAGCAGGTGATGCATGGCGCCCGCGGGACCGCCCGCAAGGCCGCCATCGGCTCGCAGTACCGCATCGCCGGGAAGAGCGGTACCGCCCAGGTGGTGGCGATCAAGCAGGGCGAGAAGTACGACCGCAACAAACTCCAGGAACGACACCGCGACCATGCCCTGTTTGTCGCCTTCGCCCCGGCCGACGACCCCAGGATCGTGGTCTCGGTGATGGTCGAGAACGGCGAGTCCGGCTCCGGTGTCGCTGCCCCCGTGGTACGTCAGGTCATGGATGCCTGGCTGCTTGACGAGAATGGCCGGCTCAAGCCCGAGTTCGCCCCTGCTACAGTCGCCCAGGAATCGGCCCCGTGAAGAACAACTTCGACCGCATGCTCTCCAGCGAGGACGTGATGCGCAGGCGCGCCAGCTTCCTGCAGCGCATCCATATCGACGGCCCCTTGCTGCTTATCCTGCTGACGCTCGCCGCCGGCAGCCTGTTCGTGCTGTATTCGGCCAGCGGCAAGAACTGGGACCTGCTGATGAAGCAGGCCAGCTCGTTCGGCATCGGGCTGGTGTCAATGTTCATCATCGCCCAGCTCGAGCCGCGCTTCATGGCGCGTTGGGTGCCACTGGCCTACCTGGCAGGGGTGTTCCTGTTGATCGTGGTGGACGTGATGGGCCACAACGCCATGGGCGCGACGCGATGGATCAATATTCCCGGGGTGATCCGCTTCCAGCCCTCGGAATTCATGAAGATCATCATGCCGGCGACCATCGCCTGGTACCTGTCCAAACGCACCTTGCCGCCACACCTCAAGCATGTGGCGATCAGCCTGATCCTGATCGGCATGCCGTTCATCCTCATCGTGCGTCAGCCCGACCTGGGTACGGCGTTGCTGATCCTGGCCTCGGGAGCGTTCGTGCTGTTCATGGGGGGGCTGCGCTGGCGCTGGATCGTCAGTGTGATCGCGGCGGCGGTGCCGGTGGCGGTGGCGATGTGGTTCTTCGTCATGCATGACTACCAGAAGCAGCGCGTACTGACCTTCCTCGACCCGGAAAGCGACCCGCTGGGTACCGGCTGGAACATCATCCAGTCGAAGGCGGCGATCGGTTCGGGCGGTGTGTTCGGCAAGGGCTGGCTGCTGGGTACCCAGTCGCACCTGGACTTCCTGCCCGAGAGCCACACCGACTTCATCATCGCCGTGCTCGGCGAGGAGTTCGGCCTGGTCGGCATCTGCCTGCTGCTGCTGATCTACATCCTGTTGATCGGTCGCGGGCTGATGATCACCGCCCAGGCCCAGACCCTGTTCGGCAAGCTGCTCGCGGGCAGCCTGACCATGACCTTCTTTGTTTATGTGTTCGTCAATATCGGTATGGTCAGCGGCCTTCTGCCCGTGGTGGGCGTGCCGCTGCCCTTTATCAGCTATGGCGGAACTTCGTTGGTGACGCTGCTGTCAGCGTTTGGCGTTCTGATGTCGATCCATACGCACCGCAAATGGATCGCACAGGTTTGAAAAAGGTGAAGAATTTCATGCAAGCAGTGCGTGGCTGGGCTGCCCGCCTGGCGCCGTGGTTCGGCGCGTTGGGTTTGCTCGGCGCAGTCCAGCAGGCCAATGCCGGTGACTATGACGGGTCGCCGCAAGTGGCCGAGTTCGTTGGCGAGATGACTCGCGACTATGGCTTTGCCGGCGAGCAGCTGATGGGTGTGTTCCGCGAGGTGCAGCGCAAGCAGGCGATCCTCGATGCGATCTCGCGGCCGGCCGAACGGGTCAAGCCGTGGAAGGAATACCGCCCGATGTTCATCACCGATGCGCGCATCGCCCGTGGTGTGGACTTCTGGCGCCAGCACGAGGCCGTGCTGGCCCGCGCCGAGCAGGAATACGGCGTGCCGGCGCAGGTGATTGTCTCGATCATCGGGGTGGAAACCTTCTTCGGCCGCAATACCGGCAACTATCGCGTCATCGACGCGCTGTCCACGCTGGGCTTCGATTACCCGCCACGCGCCGAATTCTTCCGCAAGGAGTTGCGCGAATTCCTTCTGCTGGCCCGCGAAGAGCAACTTGACCCGCTCACGCTCAAGGGCTCCTACGCCGGCGCCATGGGCCTGCCGCAGTTCATGCCGAGCAGCTTCCGTGCCTATGCCGTGGACTTCGACGGCGACGGGCACATCAATATCTGGAACAACCCGGACGATGCCATCGGCAGTGTCGCCAGCTACTTCAAGCGCCACGGCTGGGTGGCCGGGGAGCCTGTGGTCAGCCGCGCCAGCGTGCGTGGCGAGCGCGCCGACGAAGGCCTGACCAGCGGCATCGAGCCGGTGAAGACGGTCGCGCAGTTGCGGGCGCTGGGCTGGTCGAGTCATGATGCGCTGCGCGATGATCTGCCGGTCACCGCCTTCCGCCTGGAAGGTGAATACGGCCCTGAGTACTGGATGGGCCTGAAGAATTTCTACGCGATCACTCGCTACAACCGCAGCGTGATGTATGCCATGGCGGTGCATCAGCTTTCGGAACAGCTGGTTCTGGCACGGGGCGTCAAGTAAATGCGCGAACTCTTCACTGCAAATGCCGCAAAACTGCTGACCTGCGTCGCCGTCGGCCTGGTGCTGGCCAGTTGCTCGTCCAGTCGGCCCTCCACCCCGCAGAGCGGCAACACCGTGCGTGCGCAACCGGGCCTGGACATCAACCGTGCCCACAAGGATGGCGCGCCTTGGTGGGACGTGGACGTCAACAAGATCCCCGACGCCACCCCGACCGTGCACACCGGCAACTACAAGGCCAACCCGTACACGGTGCTGGGCAAGACCTACTACCCGATGCAGGATTCGCGCAACTACCGCGCCGAAGGCACAGCGTCGTGGTACGGCACCAAGTTCCATGGCCAGAACACCGCCAACGGCGAGCTCTATGACCTCTATGGCATGAGCGCGGCGCACAAGACCCTGCCGCTGCCGGCCTACGTGCGGGTGACCAATCTGGCCAACGGGCGCAGCGTGATCCTGAGGGTCAACGACCGTGGCCCGTTCTATTCCGACCGTATCATCGACCTGTCCTACGCTGCTGCGAAGAAGCTGGGCTATGCCGAAAGCGGCACCGCGCACGTGCGCGTCGAAGGCATCGACCCGCAGCAATGGTGGGCCCAGCGTGGCCAGCAGCCGCCGATGGTGCTCAAGGAGCCGCAGGTGGCCCAGGCCCAGCCGATCGCCGCCAGCACCGGACGCGTCGAGCAGTGGACCCCGCCGCCGCAGCAGCACGCGGCGCCGGTGGTGCCGGTGCAGGTGGGCGGCAACAATGTGCCGAACGCCAGCGGCGGCAGCATCCTGCAAGTGGGCGCGTTCGCCAACCCGGACGCCGCCGAATTGCTGCGCTCGAAGCTGAGCACCATGGTCAGCGCGCCGGTATTCATCAGCTCCGTCGTGCGCAACCAGCAGACCCTGCACCGTGTACGCCTGGGACCGATCAGCAGCCAGGGTGAGATCCAGCAGGCCCAGGACAGCATTCGCCTGGCCAATCTCGGTCAGGCCAAGGTGGTCACTGACTGATCGGTCGCTTCAGCTTCATCGCGGGGCAAGCCCGCTCCCACGTCAGGTGCTCCGAACGGCGTGGGAGCGGGCTTGCCCCGCGATGAACCGATACGCCGACCTGTCGGTTTGTTCATGAATTGCCGGGCAATGATATGTACAATGCCCGTTTTTGCCCGCAGCGGCATTACGCCGCACTTTTTGGGCCAGGCCACAGGCCATAAAACTAGACTGACGGGGCGCTGGGCAAATGAACTTGCCCACGGAACATCAGACCATTAGCGATTTACGAGAGACGGATGAACATCACCAACCTTGCCAAACGACTTTGCCTGCCTGTTCTGCTGCTGATCACCCCTGCTGCCTTCGCAGCGGAGCAGATGATGCCGGCACCACCGCAACTGGCCGCCAAGTCCTATGTACTCATGGACGCGTCCAGCGGCAACGTGCTGGTCGAGAACAACGGTGACGAGCGCCTGCCGCCAGCCAGCCTGACCAAGCTGATGACCGCCTACATCGCCACCCTGGACATCCGTCGTGGCCAGATTGGCGAGAACGACCCGGTGACCGTCAGCGAGAACGCCTGGCGCACCGGCGGTTCGCGCATGTTCATCAAGGTCGGCAGCCAGGTGACCGTCAGCGACCTGCTGCACGGCATCATCATCCAGTCCGGCAACGATGCATCGGTCGCCCTGTCCGAGCACATCGCCGGCAGCGAAGATGCCTTCGCCGACATGATGAACAAGACCGCCACCGACCTGGGCATGGCCAACAGCCACTTCATGAACCCCACCGGCCTGCCGAACCCGGAGCATTACTCCTCGGCCCACGACATGGCCCTGCTGGCGCGCGCGATCATCAACGAAGATCCTGCGCACTACGCCATCTATTCGCAGAAAGAGTTCTTCTGGAACAACATCAAGCAGCCTAACCGCAACCTGCTGCTGTGGCGCGACAAGACCGTCGACGGCCTGAAGACCGGCCACACCGACGAAGCCGGCTACTGCATGGTCGCCTCGGCCGTGCGTGACGGCCAGCGTCTGATCGCCGTGGTGTTTGGTACCAACAGCGAGCAATCGCGGGCCGCCGAGACCCAGAAGCTGCTGACTTACGGTTTCCGCTTCTTCGAAACCCAGACCTTCTACCAGAAAGGCACCGAGCTGACCCAAGCCCCGGTATGGAAAGGCGCGACCAACCAGGTGAAAGCCGGCCTGGCCAACGACCTGACCATGACCATGCCTAAAGGCCAATTGAAACGCCTCCAGGCTTCGATGACCATGAACCCGCAACTGACCGCGCCCATCGCCAAAGGTGACGTGATCGGCAAAGTGGAAGTCAAACTGGACGAGAAAGTGGTTCACAGTGCCGACCTCATCGCCCTTGACGGTGTCGAGGAAGCAGGTTTCTTCGGCCGTATGTGGGACAGCATCCGCCTGTTCTTCTACGGTTTGTTCAACTGATACGTGACTTGCACGCCCCCGTGAACCAGGCGGGGGCGCTGCTGCCACGGCTTACGAGGCCGTTTCCGCCATGAGCGAAGAAGACGTCAAGTCGCACAAGATCGAATTCCCCTGCGAGGATTACCCGATCAAGGTGATCGGTGACACCGTTGTCGGTTTCAAGGACACGGTAATCGAGATTCTCAGCAAGTACGCCAAGGTCGACCTCTCGACGCTGGCCGAACGCCAGAGCAAGGAAGGCAAGTACACCACGGTGCAACTGCATATCGTTGCCACCGGTGAGGACCAGTTGCACGACATCAACAGCGCCTTGCGCGCTACCGGCATCGTGAAAATGGTGCTGTGATGCCCGCTTGCCTCGGTTTTCGCGATCTTGGCCTGCAGCCCTATGAACCGGTGCTGGAGGCCATGCGTCGCTTTACCGAGCAGCGTGGCCCGGACAGCCTGGACGAAGTCTGGCTGGTCGAGCATCCTCCGGTGTTCACCCAAGGCCAGGCCGGCAAGGCCGAGCACCTGCTGATCCCCGGCGAGATACCAGTGGTGCAGACCGACCGCGGCGGCCAGGTCACCTACCATGGCCCCGGCCAGCTGGTGGCCTACCTGCTGCTGGACGTGCGCCGCCTGAGTATCGGCGTGCGCGAGCTGGTCAGCCGCATCGAGCAGACCCTCATCGACCTGCTCGCCAGCTATGGCGTGCAGGCGCTGGCCAAACCCGACGCCCCGGGCGTCTATGTCGATGGCGCGAAGATCGCGTCCCTTGGCCTTCGAATCCGCAATGGCCGTTCGTTCCACGGCCTTGCCCTGAACGTGGACATGGACCTTGCGCCATTCCGCCGAATCAACCCCTGTGGGTATGCGGGGCTGGCCATGACCCAGCTGCGCGACCTGGCAGGTCCGATCGAACTCATTGAGGTCAGGACAAGGCTGCGCGGACAGCTGGTCAAGCACCTCGACTATGCTGAGCAGACGACCCTGACGGGCGGAATCGACTGATTATGACAACTGTGCAAGAAGCCGTGCCGAACCTGATCCCGACGCAAGACGTCACCCCACGCCCTGCTCCTAAAAAAGTGGAAGCCGGCGTGAAGTTGCGTGGGGCCGACAAAGTGGCACGTATCCCGGTGAAGATCATCCCCACCGAAGAGCTGCTGAAAAAACCCGACTGGATTCGCGTGCGCATACCGGTTTCCCCGGAAGTCGACCGCATCAAGCAACTGCTGCGCAAGCACAAGCTGCACAGCGTATGCGAAGAAGCCTCCTGCCCGAACCTGGGTGAGTGCTTCTCTGGCGGTACCGCCACCTTCATGATCATGGGCGACATCTGCACCCGCCGCTGCCCGTTCTGCGACGTCGGTCACGGCCGGCCGAAGCCGCTGGATGTCGACGAGCCGAAGAACCTGGCCGTGGCCATCGCCGATCTGCGCCTCAAGTACGTGGTGATCACCTCGGTGGACCGCGACGACCTGCGTGATGGCGGTGCCCAGCACTTCGCCGACTGCATCCGCGAGATCCGCGCGCTGTCGCCGGGCGTGCAACTGGAAACCCTGGTGCCGGACTACCGCGGCCGTATGGACGTGGCGCTGGAAATCACCGCGCAAACCCCGCCGGACGTGTTCAACCACAACCTCGAGACCGTGCCGCGCCTGTACAAGGCCGCACGCCCGGGCTCGGACTACGACTGGTCGCTGGACCTGCTGCAGAAGTTCAAGCAGATGGTCCCGCACGTACCGACCAAGTCCGGCCTGATGTTGGGCCTGGGCGAGACCGACGAGGAGGTCATCGAGGTGATGCACCGCATGCGCGAGCACGATATCGACATGCTCACCCTCGGCCAGTACCTGCAGCCGTCGCGCAACCACTTGCCGGTACAGCGCTTCGTGCACCCGGACACCTTCGCCTGGTTCGCCGAGGAAGGTTACAAGATGGGCTTCAAGAACGTCGCCTCCGGTCCTCTGGTACGCTCGTCGTACCATGCCGACCAGCAGGCTCACGAAGCCAAGATCAAGCTCTGAGTCGGGCTTGAGCGGGATATGCCGATGCGCGCCGGAAGGCGGCATCGGCATTTTTTTTGAGCTGCATGTTTCAAGCGACGAGCTGCAAGGAGTGGCGCGATGAATTGCCTGGAGACCGCTGAACCCCTGTTGCCCAAGGCACTGCCTGGCAACGCCCGTTTCGCCATCATCGCCCCGGCTGGCCCGGCGCGGCTGGATACCGACAAGGCTCGCCAATGGTTCGCGAAGCGTGGCCACCAGTGCCGGATCTACCCCGGGGTGCTGCAGGCGGACGGCTACCTGGCGGGCAGCGACGAGCAGCGCCTGCGAGACCTGCATGACGCGTTCCGCGCCCCGGACATCGACGCGATCCTGTGCATGCGCGGTGGCTACGGCAGCATGCGCCTGCTGGACCGTATCGACTTCGACTTGATCCGCCGTCACCCCAAGCCACTGGTGGGCTACAGCGATATCACCGCGTTGCATACGGCGATCAACCGGCATGCGGGGTTGGTGACCTTCCATGGGGCGATGCTCAATGCCGACTTGCTGGGAGCGAAGCCGGAGCCGACCGTGCGCTCATTGTTCGACCTGCTTGGCGGGCAGGTGGTGGCGGGGGACGAGATTGCCCATCCGGCGGATTTTGCGCTGACCGGAGTCATTCCCGGAGTGGCCAGTGGCAGGTTGGTTGGCGGCAACCTTTCCGTGCTTGGGGCAACATTGGCGACCTTGGGCGAAGTCGATACCCAGGGCAGCATCCTGTTCATCGAGGACGTCAACGAGCCGCTCTATCGTGTCGACCGCCTGCTAACCCAATTGCGCCTGGCCGGCAAGCTGGAGGGTGTGCGTGGCGTACTGGTGGGGGATTTTGCCGGTATCACGGTCGCGGCCATGACGCCCTTGCTGTTGGATACCTTCGGCCCGCTCGGGGTGCCGGTGCTGGCGGGGTGGCGCAGCGGGCATTGTGACCCGAATGTGTGCCTGCCGTTGGGGGCACGGGTAAGGCTCGACGCGGGAGAAAAGCGCCTGGTGCTCGAACAGGCCTTGTTCAAGGCCTGAAAAAGTTGGGGCCGTTTTTCGGCCCCAGTATTTGCTAGCGACGCAGGCTGTCGAGCAGCTTGTGCGTCGGATAACCATCCGCCGGCCAGCCCTGCGCCTGCTGCGCATTGCGAATGGCCTTGCGGGTATTGGCGCCGATGATCCCGTCGGGATTGCCCGCCTCATGGCCACTGGCGTTGAGCAAGGTCTGCAGCTCGATACGTTCGCTGCGGCTCAGCGGCAGGTCTTCTTTCGGCCAGCTGCCGGCAATGAACCCCCAACCGTAGAAGCGATCCCCCAGCAGGCTCACCGCCAGCGCGTAGGAGGACGAGTTGTTGTACTTGAGGATCGCGCGGAAGTTGTCCAGCACCAGGAACGCCGGCCCACGGGCACCGGCGGGCAGCAGCAGGGCAGCGGACAGCTGGTTGCTGCCTGCGGGCAATGCGGTGCCGGCGGGCAGTTTCACGCCCAGCTGCAACCATTCGCTGACGCTCTTGCGCTGGCTGCCATCGGCCAGCCACCAGTCGAAGCCGGCAGGTACCTGTACCTCGAAGCCCCAAGGCTGGCCACGCTTCCAGCCGGAGGCCTGCAGGTAGTGCGCGGTGGAGGCCAGCGCATCGGCGGTGCTGTTCCAAATGTCACGGCGACCATCACCGTCGAAATCCACCGCGTGGGTGAGGTAGGTGGTCGGGATGAACTGGGTCTGGCCCATGGCGCCGGCCCAGGAGCCGCGCATCGCGTCAGGCTGGATGTCGCCGTTTTGCAGGATCTGCAGGGCGGCGATCAGCTGGTCCTGGGCAAACTGGGGGCGGCGGCCTTCATAGGCCAGGGTGGCCAGCGAACGGATCACCGACTTGCTGCCCTGGAACTGGCCGAAGTTGCTCTCCATGCCCCACACCGAGACCAGCACCTGGCGGTCGACGCCGTAGCGTTGCTCGATGCGTGCCAGCAGCTCGGCATTCTGTTCGAGCAGTTTCTTGCCGTTGCGTACGCGCAGCGGCGACAGGGCACCGTCCAGGTATTCCCAGACCGGGCGGGTGAACTCCGGCTGGCTGCGGTCAGCCTTGATCACGTCCATGTCCGGGGTGACGCCGAGGAAGGCACGGTCGAACAGACTGGCGCTGATCCCGGCTTGCAGGGCTTGCTCGCGGAAACCGGCCTGCCATTGGGCGAAGGTCTGCAGGGGCTGGATTTCGCTGCTGCTATCGGGCGTGGTGCCGGGCAGCGTAACGACGGGTGCGGGCTGGGCGGGTGCCAGCGGCAGGGCATCGGCGGCGGTGGGTTTCTCGGCGCAGGCGACGAGCAGGATGAAGCTTGTGGCCGCGATCAGCTGGCGGGGTTGCCAGCGGAGAGTGAGACGAGAGGGCATGCACAGATCCAGAATTGCAGGTCAGGTGCCGACCATACCATGCCTGCGCATTTCATGCCTTTTCAGGCGGCCATAAAGCAGGAAGCCTCCCAATCTCTCGATTGGAAGGCTTCGCGGCGGTAGCTGCCTTTGCCTTTTCCTGCCTGTTCCTGGCGGCAGCGGAACAGCGGTTGGGCGATGATCGACTTGGCCTTGTTGGGACCGTGCTTTTTTTGCTTCTTGCTCATGGTGGATTCCCGGTCGGGGTGGATTGCGGGCGCACTGTAGGCCTGTAGCGCCATGTGAGCCAATTGATTGTGTTTATGGCAGCGGGGCTCATCGCGGGCGTGACCCGCGATGCGCTTTATTCGGCGGGCAGCGCCAGGCGCTGTCCGGCCATGAGCAGCGACAGGCGTGCCAGACTGGTCCACGGCGAGCCTTCGGCCTGGCCCTTGATCTGCGCATCGATCCGCTGGGCATCCTGCAGCAGCATGGCCCAGCGTTGCGCCGAAAGGCGCTGCAGGGCCTTGCTCACCAGCGGTCGGCGCTTGTCCCACACCGGTGGGCGCGCCTGGCTGAAGGCCTTGTCCAGCGGCACGCCCTGGCTGAACTGCTGTGCGAGCCCGGCGAGCAAGCGCAGTTCGCGGGCAAGGGCCCAGAGGATGACCGGCGGCTCGACACCTTCACCGCGCAGTCCTTCGAGCATGCGCAGGGCATGGGCTGCTTCGCCATTGAGAATGGCATCGACCAACCCGAACACATCGAAGCGGGCGCTGTCGGCGACAGCGGCCTGGACGGTTTCAACGGTGATCTGGTTGCCCTCGGCGAGCAACTTGAGCTTCTCGATCTCCTGGGCGGCGGCCAGCAGGTTGCCCTCGACCCGGGCGGCGATCAAGTCGACGGCGTCACGCTGGGCCGACAGGCCGGCCTGGGACAGGCGCTGGTTGATCCATTGCGGTAGTTGCTGGGCGTCCACCGGCCAGATCTGGATGAACTGGCAGTGCGCGCCTTCGATCAAGGCCTTGCCCCACTTGGTTTTCTGCGCGCTGCCATCGAGCTTGGGCAGGCTGATCAGTAGCAGCGTGTCCTCGGCCGGGTTGGCGCAGTATTCCATCAGCGCGGCAGCGCCTTTGTCGCCGGGCTTGCCCGAGGGCAGGCGCAGCTCCAGCAGCCGGCGCTGGGCGAACAACGACAGGCTGGCCCCGGCCAGCAGCAGGTTGCCCCAGTCGAAGTTGGCATCGGCGCTGAACACCTGGCGTTCGTCGTAGCCCTGCTGGCGCGCGGCGCCGCGGATGGCGTCGGCGGCCTCCTGGCACAGCAGCGGGTCGTCACCGCTGACGATGTAGACGGGCGCCAGCTGGCCTTGCAGGTGCTTGTTGAGTTGGGCGGGGGAGAGCTTCATGGCGAAGGGCGGGGCACCTCAGGTGCCCCGTTCAGGCTCAGGGAGCCGGGACTTCCAGCGGCGACTGCTGAGGCGTCTCGTCCTGGATGCGCTGGGCTTCCTTCAGGGCGCGAGCCTCGGCTTCGGCGCGCTCGTTGGCCTTGCGTTGCAGCTCGTCAAGGCGCGTCGGGGTCAGTTGCTGGAGGCGAGCCATCATGGCCTGTACCAGGTCACGACGCATTTCCTCGCGGACCTGGTTCGCTTCCTGGCCGGAGCCGGTGATGTTGTTGCCGTTGTAGACGTAGTACTTCTGCACTTGCAGCTTGTCTTCAAGCAACATGCTGTCGTTCTGGCCTTCGATCGTATAGTTCAGCACGGTCGTGAGTTCGTACTCGGCCGAACGGTTGCCACCGCTGTAGGTTGCAGCGCGCTGGGTTTCCTGCTCGTTGGTGAGCACCAGCTTGTAGGGGGCGCCGGAATAGACTTTCACGCCGCTGCTTTGCAAGGTGCGGCGCAGCTGCATGACGGTCGGGCCGTATTCGTTACGGGCGCCGAGGTCAATTTCCTTGATGCTCAGTTCGTTGGTGCCGGTGCCGCGCAGCTGGAAACCGCAGGCGCTGAGCAAGACAGCCAGGCCCATTACCAGCAGATTGCGTTTGATCATGTGTGTTGCTCCCTCGTGGACCGATTACGCCCGCCTGCAGGATATACAGGCGGGCGTTGCCATCAGTTGGCGACGATGTTGACCAGTTTGCCCGGAACGACGATGACCTTGCGGATGGTCAGGCCGTCGGTGAAGCGCAGGACGTTCTCGTTGTTGCGAGCGGCGGCCTCGACTTCCTCGCGGCTGGCAGCGGCTGGCATCTCCACCTGGCCACGCAGCTTGCCGTTGACCTGTACCACCAGGGTCACGGTGTCCTGTACCAGGGCGCCTTCATCGACAATCGGCCAGTTCGCATCGATCACCGCCTGGTCGTGGCCCAGCTGCTTCCACAGCTCATGGGAGATGTGCGGGGTGATCGGTGCCAGCAGCAGGGTCACGGCCTCGAGGCCCTCCTGCAGCAGGGCGCGGTCCTGGGCGGTCGCCTGTGGCGCCTTCTCCAGCACGTTCATCACGGTCATCACCTGGGCGATGGCGGTGTTGAACTTGTGGTACTGGCCCACGTCGGTGCTGGCCTGCTTGATCGCGGCATGGATGGCGCGACGGATGACCTTCTGCTCGTCGCTCAGGGCGGCGATGTCCAGCGTGCCCGGCAGGCCTTGGGCCACGTGGGCCTGGGCCAGGCGCCAGACGCGGCGCAGGAAGCGGCTGGCGCCTTCGACGCCGGAGTCGGACCATTCCAGGCTCATGTCGGGTGGCGAGGCGAACATCATGAACAGGCGGCAGGTGTCGGCGCCGTACTGCTCGATCATCGACTGCGGGTCGACGCCGTTGTTCTTCGACTTCGACATCTTCTCGGTGCCGCCGATTTCCACCGGCAGGCCATCGGTCTTCAGGCGCGCGCCGATGATCTTGGCCTTGGCGTCACGCTCGATCTCGACGTCGGCCGGGTTGAACCAGTCCTTGCCGCCGTTGCTGGCGACGCGGTAGTAGGTTTCGGCGACGACCATGCCCTGGGTCAGCAGGTTCTTGAACGGCTCGTTGGAGGTGACCAGGCCTTCGTCACGCATCAGTTTGTGGAAGAAGCGCGCATACAGCAGGTGCAGGATGGCGTGCTCGATGCCGCCGATGTACTGGTCGACAGGCAGCCAGTGGTTGGCGGCTTTAGGGTCGACCAAGCCTTTATCGTAGTTCGGCGAGGCATAGCGGGCGAAGTACCAGGACGACTCGACGAAGGTGTCCATGGTGTCGGTTTCGCGCTTGGCCGCGGTGCCGCATTTCGGGCAGGTGCACTCGTAGAACTCGGGCATGCGCGCCAAGGGCGAACCGGCACCGTCCGGTACCACGTTTTCCGGAAGTGTAACGGGCAGCTGGTCTTCCGGCACCGGCACGTCGCCGCAGGACGGGCAGTGGATGATCGGGATCGGGCAACCCCAGTAGCGCTGGCGGCTGATGCCCCAGTCGCGCAGGCGGAACTGGGTGCGCGACTTGCCGAGGTCCTTGCTGATCAGCGCGGCCTCGATGGCATCGAAGGCGCCCTGGAAGTCCAGGCCGTCGAACTCGCCGGAGTTGATCAGCTGGCCATGTTCGCCGTAGGCGGCCAGCCACTCGCTGCCGACTTCGTCGCCGACGCTGGTGCGCACCACCGCCTTGACCGGCAGGTTGTACTTGTGGGCGAACTCGAAGTCGCGCTCGTCGTGCGCCGGCACGGCCATGACAGCGCCATCGCCGTAGTGCATCAGCACGTAGTTGGCGACCCATACCGGCAGCTTTTCGCCGGTCAGCGGGTGCTCGACGAACAGGGAAGTGGCCATGCCCTTCTTCTCCTGCGTGGCCATGTCGGCCTCGGCGACGCTGCCGCTCTTGCACTCGTCGATGAACGCCTGCAGCGCCGGGTTGCCCTGGGCGGCCTGGGTGGCCAGCGGGTGTTCGGCGGCGACGGCAACGTAGGTGGCGCCCATCAGGGTGTCCGGACGGGTGGTGAAGACTTTCAGGGTGCCCTCATGACCGATGCTCGCCTTGTCATAGGGGAACTGCACTTCCATGCCGCGGGACTTGCCGATCCAGTTGCGCTGCATGGTCTTGACCTGCTCGGGCCAGCCCGGCAGCTCGTCGAGGCTTTCCAGCAGCTCGTCGGCGTAGTCGGTGATGCGGAAGTAGTACATCGGGATTTCGCGCTTTTCGATAAGCGCGCCCGAGCGCCAGCCACGGCCATCGATGACCTGCTCGTTGGCCAGGACCGTCTGGTCCGCCGGGTCCCAGTTCACGGTGCCGTTCTTGCGGTAGATGATGCCTTTCTCGAACAGGCGGGTGAACAGCCACTGCTCCCAGCGGTAGTAGTCCGGCTTGCAGGTGGTGACTTCACGCGACCAGTCGATGGCCAGACCCAGGCTCTTGAGCTGGGTCTTCATGTAGTCGATGTTCTCGTAGGTCCACTTGGCCGGGGCGACGTTGTTCTTCATCGCGGCGTTTTCCGCCGGCATGCCGAAGGCGTCCCAGCCCATCGGTTGCAGGACGTTCTTGCCCAGCATGCGCTGGTAGCGGGCAATCACGTCACCGATGGTGTAGTTGCGCACGTGGCCCATGTGTAGCTTGCCGCTCGGGTACGGGAACATCGATAGGCAATAGTAGGTGTCTTTGCCTGGCTGTTCGGTGACAGCGAACGATTGTTGCTCGTCCCAGGCATTCTGGGCGGCGGCTTCTACATCACGGGGCGTGTATTGTTCGTGCATGGCTACTTTGTATTGAGAGATAAGAGACATGTTCCAGGCAGCTCGACCTCGCTGCGTCCGGCACTCCGGGATCTGCAAGAGTGAACGCCGTAGCATACATGAGCGCCGCGCATCGTGGGAAACCCTGATTGCATCGCCCGCCGCGCGGGCCGTTGGTCGCGGCGCCCGGCCGCTTTTACGAGTGACGCTAAGCTCATCTGTGGGGGGAGATATTCTTACCTTCAATGAGGTGAACGGATGGGAGAGTCGCAACTAACCGCAAGCAAACCGGAGCTTTACGAGCGCTTGATCGACCGTTTGGGCCTGGCACTGGAAGTGGCCAGAACCTCCGTGCGATTGCGCGACGAGATGCCTGCCGAACTGGAATTGCGTGGCCTGAGCCATGCCGAGTTCGAGGTGATCAAAGCCTACCTGGAATCCCTCCCGGAAGGCCGATTTGCCAGTGCCGGTGCCTACCCGCAACCGGAGCCGTCCTCGGCCAGGATTGTCTGGCTCAAGGACCGCAGGCGCCCCGGCGCCCCAGCCAGCTCCAGGACATTGCCGTCCCGATAGCCGTTCAGGGTTGCAGGCGCGACGACGCGCCGGTTTTCGCAATGCACGCATCGATCGGCGCCGGTTGCCCTTGAGGCCCGGTGCCGATCCTCTTAGGCTGCACGCCTTCCATGGAGGTGTGTGATGCCGATCCGCTTTTTCATCAAACAATGGTTGATGCCGCCTGGCGTCCTGTTCCTGTTGCTGCTGGCCGCCTGGTGGTGGCGCCGGCGCCGTCCGCGCCTGGCCGCGGCCTGTTTCACCCTGGGGCTGGGTGGCTTGTGGCTGATGAGCTTGCCACTGACGGTCGAGCAAGTTGCCCGAACCCTTGAAACAGAACCTGCGTTGGCGCTCGAGGGGTGGGCAGGCCTGGCATCCAGGGCCGACGCCATCGTGGTCCTGGGCGCCGGACGGGAGCGCGGCGATCCGGCCTGGGGTGGCCTTGATCAGCCAACCTATGTTGCCCTCGAGCGCATGCGCTACGCCGCGCAACTGGCCAAGGCCTCAGGGCTGCCGGTGCTGACCAGCGGTGGCTTGCACTATGGCACGCCGCCCAGTGAGGCCCAACTGATGGCTGACCGCCTGGAGGCGGACTTTGGCGTAAAGGTTTCCTGGAAGGAGGAAGCCAGCCACACCACCTGGGAAAACGCCGAGTTCAGCGCCAAGGTGTTGCAACCGCTGGGTATCAAGCGGGTGGTGGTGGTGACGCAGGCCTGGCACATGCAGCGCTCGCGCTGGAGTTTCGAGCGGGCCGGGTTCGAAGTGGTGCCGGCGCCGGTGGGGTTCCTGGGGCGCGATCATGCGCGGCCGTTCGCGGGGTTGCTGCCGGAAAACCGGGCAATGTGGCAGAGCGGGCAGTTGCTCAACGAGGCGGCGGGGTTAGTGGGGTATCGCCTGTTCTACTAAGACTTGGGCCGCTACGCGGCCCAAGGGATGCTTCAGACGGTGCGTGCGATGCGCCCGGCCAGCAAGGCCCAGCCCACCAGCAGCACGCAGACGATCGCCAGCGGCCACGAGCGCCATTGCAGGTACGGCGTCAGTTGCTGCATCGGCACCACCTCGCCGTACAGGACCGCACGCTGGAACTGCGGGACCTGCGCGGTGGTCCTGCCGAACGGGTCGATCAGCGCGGTCACACCGTTGTTGGTGGCGCGGATCATCCAGCGGCCGGCCTCCAGCGCGCGCATCTGAGCCATCTGCAGGTGCTGCAGCGGGCCGATCGAGGTGCCGAACCAGGTGTCGTTGCTGATGGTCAGCAGCAGGTCGCTGCGTGCGGCCAGGCTTGCGGCGAATTCGGGATAGACCACTTCGTAGCAAATGTACGGAGCGATCTGGTAACCCTTGGCCTGCAGCAATGGCTGGTCCTCGGGACCACGGGCGAAATCCGACATTGGCAAATTGAAGAACTCGATCAGGCCGCGCAGCATGTCCTGCAATGGAACGTATTCACCGAAGGGCACCAGCTTCTGCTTGAGGTAGGTGCCGTCGCCCTCGCCGGTCACGGTGATGCCGTTGAAGTAGCGGCGCTGGTGGTGGACCATCTGCCGCACCGGCACGCCGGTGATGAGTGCCGAGTGCCTCTCGGCGGCAAAGTTGCCCATCATGTCGATGTAGCCCTGGGCCTGGTCCTTGAGCACCGGCACGGCGGTTTCCGGCCAAACCAGCAGGTCGACGGGCCTGGAGCTGAAGCTCATGTCGCGGTACAGCGCCAGTTGCGCATCGACATGCGCCGGGTCCCACTTCAGGTCCTGCTCGACGTTGCCTTGCAGGGCCGCGACCTTCAGCGGATCACCTGCCGGCTTGGTCCAGACGTGATCCTTCAGGGCCAGGCCGATGATCCATGGCGCCACCAGCAGCACCGCACCAACGGCCAGGAACGAGCGGCGCTGGCGCAGGCGATGGAGGTTGCACAGCAAGGCGGCGGTAAGCGCCAGGGCGAACGAGATCAGCCACACGCCGCCCAGCGGCGCCAGGCCCGCCAGTGGGCCGTCGAGCTGGCTGTAGCCTGCGTAGAGCCAAGGAAAGCCGGTGAGGAACCAGCCCCGGAAGGCCTCCTGCAGCAACCACAGGGCGGCAAAGCACAAGGCGTCTGCCAGCGGCGCCTCGTCGCGACGCAGCCAGCGTGCCCAGAGCCAGGCGGGCAAGGCGAAGAAGAAAGCCAGGCAGGCGAAGAATGCCAGCAGCAGCAGGATCGCCAGCAGCGGCGAGGCGCCGCCGTAGGTGTTCATGCTGACGTAGATCCACCAGGTGCCGGCGCCGTAGAGGCCGAAGCCGAAGCACCAGCCCCGGCCCAGGGCCTGTCGCGGGCTCAGCTCGCGCAGCCCGGCATAGAACAGCGCGATGGACAGCAGGGCCAGCGGCCAGATGTCGAAGGGGGCCAGGGCCAGCAGGGTGGAGGCGCCGGCCGCCATGGCCAGCAGGTTACCGGGCCAGCCGGGGCGGGTGATCCAGCGCATGTTCGTCCTTAACGGTTGATCGGTGTCAGGCGCAGCAAGTGTATCCGGCGGCTGTCGGCATTGAGAATGCGGAAGCGGTAGCCGCCGATCTCGGTGGTTTCGTTACGTTTGGGCAAATGGCCGAACGCACTCATCACCAGGCCGCCGACCGTGTCGAACTCGTCATCGGAGAATTCGCTGTCGAAGAACTCGTTGAAGTTCTCGATCGGGGTCAGTGCCTTGACCAGGAAGTCGCCGCTGGGCAGCGGCTTGATGTAGCTGTCTTCCTCGACGTCATGCTCGTCCTCGATATCGCCGACGATCTGCTCGAGCACGTCCTCGATGGTCACCAGCCCCGCCACGCCGCCGTATTCGTCGATGACGATGGCCATGTGGTTGTGGTTGGCGCGGAACTCGCGCAGCAGCACGTTCAGGCGCTTGGACTCGGGCACGAAGGTGGCCGGGCGCAGCAGGTCCTTGATGTTGAAGCTGTCGCCATTCTCCTTGAGGATCAGCGGCAGCAGGTCCTTGGCGAGCAGAATGCCGAGCACATCGTCGTGGCTCTCGCCAATCACCGGGTAGCGCGAGTGCGCGGCATCGATCACTGCCGGCAGGAACTCGCGGGGCGACTGGTTGGCCTTGATGCTGATCATCTGCGAGCGCGGCACCATGATGTCGCGTACCTGCAGGTCGGCGACCTGGATGGCGCCTTCGACGATGGTCAGCGCTTCGCTGTCGAGCAGTTTGTTCTGATGGGCTTCGCGCAGCAGCTCAAGGAGCTCCTGGCGGTTTTTCGGCTCATGGGCAAAAGCCTGGGTCAGCTTACCCAACCAGGACTTCTGCCCGTTGCTCGATCGGTCTTCGCTCATGGCGGTTACTCGTGATCCTTGCAGTATCAGTGTGTGATTGTTTCGGTTTCGTCGTCGGCGTAAGGGTCCGGGTGACCCAGTTCCGCCAGCAATTGCCGTTCCAGCGCTTCCATTTCCTCGGCTTCATCGTCTTCGATGTGGTCGTAGCCGAGCAGGTGCAGGCAGCCGTGGATGACCAGGTGCGCCCAGTGCGCCTCCAGGGACTTGCCCTGTTCGGCGGCCTCGCGCTCGACCACCGGCACGCAGATCACCAGGTCGCCCAACAGCGGGATGTCGAGCAGCTCGTCGGGGACGTCGGCGGGGAAGGACAGCACGTTGGTGGCGTAGTCCTTGTGCCGGTAGGTGTGGTTCAGCTCGCGACCTTCGGCGGCGTCGACCAGGCGGATGGTCATTTCCGAGTCGGCGCTGCGCTGGCGCAGGGCAAGTTCGCACCAGCGGCGGAAGGCGGCGTCATCGGGGGCAGCGGCGTCCGTGGCCCGTTGCAGATCGAGTTCAAGCATCTTTGCCGGGTGCCTCGGGCTTGGACTGACGGGCTTCGAAGCGGTCGTAGGCTTCGACGATACGCTGCACCAACGGGTGGCGTACCACGTCCTTGGGCTGGAAATGGGTGAAGCTGATGCCTGGCACGTCCTTGAGCACCTCGATCACATGGGCCAGGCCCGACTTGGTGCCGCGGGGCAGGTCGACCTGGGTGATGTCACCGGTGATCACCGCGGTCGAGCCGAAGCCGATGCGGGTGAGGAACATCTTCATCTGTTCGAGCGTGGTGTTCTGGCTCTCGTCGAGGATGATGAAGCTGTTGTTCAGGGTGCGGCCGCGCATGTAGGCCAGCGGCGCGATCTCGATCACCTGGCGCTCAATCAGCTTGGCCACGTGCTCGAAGCCAAGCATCTCGTAGAGCGCGTCGTAGAGCGGGCGCAGGTACGGGTCGATCTTCTGGGCCAGGTCGCCGGGCAGGAAGCCGAGCTTTTCGCCAGCCTCGACCGCCGGGCGCACCAGCAGGATGCGGCGCACCTGTTCACGCTCCAGCGCATCGACCGCGCAGGCCACGGCCAGGTACGTCTTGCCGGTACCGGCCGGGCCGATGCCGAAGTTGATGTCGTTGGCCAGGATTTCCTTGACGTAGCGCTGCTGGTTGACGCCGCGCGGGCGGATATTGCCCTTGCGCGTGCGCAGCGAGACGCTGACTTCGTTGACGGCCGGATTCTCGATGTTCTCGATCGTCGACTCCTGGAGATAGAGGTGCACCGTTTCCGGTGACAGCTCGTTCGCCTTGGCTTCGCGATAGAGGCGGCGCAGCAGTTGCTCGGCGGCGGAGGTGGTCTTGGGCTCGCCGATCAGTTCGAACTGATTGCCGCGGTTGCGGATCTCGATGGCCAGGCGTTGTTCGATCAGGCGCAGGTGCTCGTCGAACTGGCCGCACAGGTTGGCGAAGCGATGGGCCTCGAAGGGCTCGAGGATAAAGCGATGGGGTTGTATGGGTGCGTTCAAGGTCGTTTTTAGCCGCTCGACGGCAATGAATGTGAACTCAAGAATAACCCTTGAGTGGCAGTGGCGAAAGCACTGAAACGATCAAGGGTCGCTGGGAAGCGTCCGATCCGTGCGTCAAAGCATGGCAGGGCAAGTTGACGAATCGATGATGCCGGGGCCAGCGCCGGGCCGGGCAACGGTTCAGGGAAGAGGAGAGAAAGGTGTGCGCCCTTCGGCGTTCTGCAGTTCCAGCAGGTATTTGCGGAAGATCTGGCCGAGTACCTGGGTAGCGTGCTCGAGCTCGTCGCGGGGCATCTGTTCGGTGACTTCGTCGGCCATGTCCAGGGCGTCTTCGGCACCGTTGACCGCGGCGATCTTGAGCAGGATGTAGGCTTGCACGTTGTTGGCCTTGACCCCTTCACCGTGGAAGAACATCGAGCCAAGACGGTATTGTGCCTGCGCCTGGCCTTGCAGCGAGGCTTTCTCGAACCACTTGAGCGCGTTGTCGAGTTGGCGCGGTGTGCCGCTGTAGTAGAACTCGCCCAGCTCGTACTGCGCTTCGGCATCCCCTGACTGAGCGGTCTGCTCGCAGGCCTTCAGGGCATTGGGCAGGTCTTCGGGCGCGGTATCGAGGGCGCAGCGGCCCGTCGCTGGAATCAGCAACGAATTACCGCCCTCCGCCAAGGCCAGCAGGGGCTGAAGAAGCAACAGGCAGCCCAGGGTAAGGGCGCGGCCGGTGCGGTTCATGGGGATCGACTTACCTCTGCAAAGCTACGGCCAATGTCTCTGGTGGCACATTATGGGATAAGCAGCGCCTACCTTACAAAGATTTACGCGAATTTCTACAGCCGGATGGGACGTAGCGGGTTGTGATGGGGTTCACAGGCTTGCTTGGCCCGGCCTGATCGTGGGGCAAGGCCGCGATCAGGCCGAGACAGGAACACCCTTACTTCAGCTTGGCAAATGCCCGCTCGGCCGCATCCAAGGTGATCTGCAGCTCCTTGTCGCCATGGGCAATGGAGGTGAAACCCGCTTCGAAGGCGCTTGGCGCCAGGTACACGCCGCCTTCGAGCATCAGGTGGAAGAAGCGCTTGAAGCGTTCGGCATCGCTGGCCATCACGTCGTCGAAGGTGACGATATCGTCGGCGCCGCTGAAGTACAGGCCGAACATGGCGCCCGCCTGAGTGGTGACGAACGGGATACCCACGGCATCGGCACGCTGTTGCAGGCCATCGAGCATGCGGCTGGTGAAGGCACTCAGCTCGTCATGGAAGCCCGGGCGGCTGATCAGCTTCAGGGTGGTCAGACCGGCGGCCATGGCCAGCGGATTGCCCGACAGGGTGCCGGCCTGGTAGACCGGGCCCAGCGGGGCGATGCAGCCCATGATTTCGCGCTTGCCGCCGAAGCAGCCGACCGGCATGCCACCGCCGACGATCTTGCCGAAGGTCGACAGGTCGGGGGTGATGCCGTAGTGGCCCTGGGCACCGCCGAGAGAAACGCGGAAGCCGGTCATCACCTCGTCGAAGATCAGTACCACGCCGTGCTTGTCGCACAATGCGCGCAGGCCTTCGAGGAAGCCCGGCGCCGGCGGCACGCAGTTCATGTTGCCGGCCACTGGCTCGACGATGATGCAGGCCACGGTCTGGCCGACGTCGGCCAGGGTCTTCTCGACGGCGGCGATGTCGTTGAACGGCAGGGTCAGGGTGTGCTTGGCGAAGTCCGCCGGCACACCGGCCGAGCTTGGCACGCCCTGGGTCAGCAGGCCGGAGCCGGCCTTGACCAGCAGGCTGTCGGAGTGACCGTGGTAGCAGCCTTCGAACTTGATGATGGCGTCACGGCCGGTGTAGCCACGGGCCAGGCGGATGGCGCTCATGGTCGCTTCGGTGCCGGAGCTGACCATGCGCACCATCTCCATCGACGGCACGATCGAGCAGACCAGGTCGGCCATCTCGGTTTCCATGGCGGTCGGCGCGCCGTAGGACAAACCGTGCTCCAACTGCTTGCGTACGGAGTCCAGCACGTCCGGATGGGCATGGCCGAGGATCATCGGGCCCCAGGAACCGACATAGTCGACGTAGCGCTTGTCGTCTTCATCGATGACGTAGGCGCCTTCGGCGTGCTTGAAGAACAGCGGAGTGCCACCGACGCTCTTGAAGGCGCGAACCGGCGAGTTGACGCCACCGGGGATGTGTTTCTGGGCTTGGGCGAACAGGGCTTCGGAACGGGACATGGGATCTTCTCTCGAAATCAGCAAGCGAACAGGGCGTTGAAGGCGCGGGCGCGGCGGGTGACTTCCTGCGCGCTGTCGGCACCGAACAGGCCGTGGATAACCGCCAGCAAGTCGGCGCCATGGGCAACCAGCGGGGCGGCGTTGTCGAGGGTGATGCCGCCGATCACCGCGATCGGCAGCTTGACCTGGGCGCGGGCCTGCTCCAGCAGTTCGACGCTGGCGGCGGGCGCGCCCGGTTTGGTGACGGAATTGAAGAAGCGGCCGAAGGCGACATAGCTGGCGCCTTCGCTGGCGGCCTGCCGCGCGAGGTCCAGGCTGGCGTGGCAGGTCGAACCGATGATCGCCTCGCGGCCGAGCAAGGCGCGGGCCGGTGTGAGCGGGCCATCGGTCTGGCCGAGGTGCACGCCAACGCCCAGGCGGGCCGCCAGTTCGGCGTCGTCGTTGATGATCAGCTCGGTGCCGTAACGCTCACACAGCGTCTTCAACGCTTCTGCCTCGCGCAGTCTGTGGGCGGTATCGTCGCTCTTGTCGCGGTATTGCAACAGGCGAACGCCACCTTCCAGCGCCGCTTCAACGTGGGAGAGGAAACGGCCGGCCAGCAGCTGGCTGTCGGTGATCGCGTACAGACCGCGGAGCTTCATCGGAGGGCCTCGTGTCAGGAACAGAAATCCAGGGGCAGGCGGCGCGGCACGTACTGGCCCTTGCCCAGCTGTTCTGCGTCGCGCAGGGTGCGCCAGGTGTAGTCCAAGGCGCTGCGCACGGCGCTGGTCAATGCTTCGCCGAGAGCCAGGCGGCCGGCAAGGGCGCTGGCCAGGGTGCAGCCCGAGCCGTGGTAGCTCCCCGGCAGGCGTTGGCAGGTCCAGGTGTGCTGCTGACCGTCGCGGCTATACAGGCGGTTGTGGATTTCCACCTCGTCGCCGTGACCGCCGGTAATCAACAGGTGTCTACAGAACGGCAGCAATTTCTCGGCGCACTCGTCCGCGGTGCCTTCGGGCAGTTCCGCCAGAATGCGTGCTTCCGGCAGGTTCGGCGTGGCGATGGTGGCCAGCGGCAGCAGGCGTTCGCGCAACGCGTAGCCGACTTCGTCCTTGCCCAGGCGACCACCGCCACCGGCGCGCAGAACGGGGTCGCAGACCAGAGGCAGGTGCGGGTGGGCGGACAGCAGTTCGGCGACGGTGTCGACCATCTCGATCGAGCCGAGCATGCCCAGCTTCACCGCGGCTACCGGGGAGTCGGCCAGCACGGCGTTGGCCTGGGCCAGCACCCACTCGCGGTCAAGCACGCGGAAGTCGGAAACGTTGACGGTATCCTGCACGGTCAGGGCGGTCACGGCGGGTGCGGCGTGACAACCCTGGGCGATCAGGGCTTCGATATCTGCCTGCAGCCCGGCGCCACCACTGGGGTCGTGGCCGGAGAGACAGAGGACAACGGGGCGGGAGCTGTAGGTATTCATGGTCGGCGAGCTTATCACCAAACCTTTTTGTGCGGTTCGGTCGCGGCGAGAGAATTGCTGATCAAGTGGTCAGGTTGGTTTTGTTGGATATTCTGAAACGTGCGTCCTAGAGCCTCTGCATTGAAAATCTCAGTAGCTGCCGAGCAGTGCTGGAGGCTATGCTAGAGTGCTCGGATAACTCGATGAACGGGTTCTGCCGGATCACGTCGTCTCAAAGGGAAGGGAGGCAACCGCGACGCGACCGGACAGGCCATGCTGGGGCTGTATGCGCTATTTGCTGATTGTGCTTCTGGGCTGCTTGCCCCTGCTTGCCGGAGCGGTCGAATTCGACGACTCCACCGGGCGCTTGCCGCTGGGCCGCTACATGCAGGTCTATGAAGACCACGATGGCAGCGCCAGCATCGCCCAGGTCAGTACCGCCGCATTCGCCGGACGCTTCCATGCCCATCACGACGAGGTGCTCAACGCCGGCTATTCGACCTCCGTTTTCTGGCTCCGTGTCGATCTCGCCTATTCAGCCACATCTTCGCCAGCACCACGCCAGTGGTTGCTGGAGCTTGCCTACCCGCCGCTGGATCATCTGGAACTCTATCTGCCGGACGCGCAGGGCACCTATCGCCTGGCCCAGCGCACAGGTGATGCCTTGCCCTATGCCAGCCGGCAGATCCGCCAGAACAACTACCTGTTCGAGCTGCCGCTGCACCCCGGCCAGGCGACGACCGTCTACCTGCGCCTGCACAGCCAGGGTTCGATCCAGGCGCCGCTGACATTGTGGTCGGCCCAGGCCTATCTGGAAGACCAGCCCACGCGTCTTTACGTGCTGGGCATGATCTACGGCGTGCTGCTGGTAATGCTGGTTTACAACTTGTTCCTGTACCTCAGCGTGCGTGATGTCAGCTACCTGTACTACATCCTCTACATTGCCTCGTTCGGCCTGTACCAGGTTTCGGTCAACGGTGCCGGCATCGCCTACTTCTGGCCGGACAACCCCTGGTGGGCAAATGCCGCCACGCCATTGTTCATCGGCGCCGCCGGGTTGTTCGGCTGCCAGTTCGCCCGCCATTTCCTGCAACTGGGCAACCTCAGCCGTGGCCTCGACCGCCTGCTGAAGGGGTTGATGGCAGGTGGTGCGCTGGTGATGGTGCTGGCGGTGACCCTGCGTTACGGCGTGGCGCTGCGCATGGCCACGCTGCTGGCACTGTTGTTCACCGTGAGCATCTTCAGTGCGGGGTTGTATGCCTGGTGGCGCGGCTTGCGCGTTGCGCGCTGGTTCATCATCGCCTGGACGGCCTTCCTCGTCGGCGGGCTGGTCAACACCTTGATGGTGCTTGGGCACCTGCCCAACGTGTTCATCACCATGTACGCCAGCCAGCTTGGCGCGGCGCTGGAGGTGGCGCTGTTGTCGCTGGCCCTGGCCGACCGCATCAACAGCTTGCGCGAGCAGCAGGCGCAGACCCTGCGTGACACCGGACGCACCCTGGAGCAACTGAACCTGCAACTGGCCCGCAGCAACCGGCTCAAGGACGAGTTCCTCGCCACCGTGACCCACGAGTTGCGCACGCCGATGAACGGCGTGATCGGTTCGCTGGAACTGCTGCACACCCTGCCCATGAGCGCCGAGCAGGCCCAGTATCATCGCACCGCCAGGGGGTCAGCCCAGGACATGATGGCGATGGTCGACGATATCCTCATCCTCACCGAGCTGCAGGCCGGGCGCCTGCGTAACCATGGCATGGCGTTCAGCCTGCGGCGGCTGCTTCAGGAACTGCGGGCCGGTTATGCCAGCCAGGCGCTGGCCAAGGGCCTGTACCTGAGCCTGGACATCCCCGCCGACCTGCCCGACAGCCTGGTCGGCGATGCACAGAAGCTCGCCCGCTGCCTGGCGTGCCTGGTGGACAACGGGCTGAAGTTCACCCACCAGGGCGGTGTCACCGTGCAGGCCCGTGGCCGGCGAACCGGACCTGACAGCCTGGCCCTGAGCCTCACGGTCAGTGACAGCGGCATCGGCTTCGACGACCTGGATCAGGCGGTGCTGTACCAGCGCTTCTTCCAGGTGGACGGTTCGATGACCCGGCGCTATGGCGGATTGGGGATTGGCCTGTCCATCTGCCGCCAGTTGAGCGAGTTGATCGGGGCCACGTTGTCCCATGAGTCCACGCAGGGGCTGGGCAGTCGGTTCGAGCTGACGCTGCCCCTGATGGTGGCACAGGTGCAGGCTCCACCGGCCCGTGCCGCCTCGAGCCTGGACCGCTTCTGAACAGAGGTGCCCCCGATGTAGTCCGTTTTGTCACTTTGACTGACCGGCCCGCGGTGCTTCACTGGGTTATCCAGCCATGAGCGGATCCAGGAGGCCCCGATGAACCTGCACCAGTTCGCTGAAACCCACGAAGTCACCAACCAGCCGCCGTCCCTCGACGGTGCCAACCTCTACCGCCTAGACCAGCCCTTGCAGGAGTGGTCGCGGCGTTTCGGCGCCGGCTGGGCCGAGTCGCGGATCGATGCCTACGGTGCCCTGGCCGGTGGGCCGCTGATGACGGCGGGTTTCCTGGCCAATGCCCACAAGCCCGAGTTCAGCAGCCATGACCGCTATGGCCACCGCATCGACCTGGTGGAGTTCCACCCCGCGTATCACCAGTTGATGCGTACCGCCGTCGAGCACGGCTTGCCCTCGCTGCCGTGGGCCGAGCCACGGGACGGTGCCCACGTGGCGCGGGCCGCGATGACCTACCTGCACAGCCAGGCCGAGGCCGGTACCGGCTGCCCGCTGACCATGACCTTCGCTGCCGTGCCGGCCCTGCGGCTGCAGCCTGAGCTGGCCGGCTACTGGCTGCCGAAGGTCCTTGCCCGTGAGTACGACCCGCGCAACGTCGGCGACCGGCACAAGGCTGGTGTCACCCTCGGCATGGCCATGACTGAAAAACAGGGCGGTACCGACGTGCGCGCCAACACCACCCGCGCTTACCCAGTCGGCGCGCCCGGTGCAGGCCAGCCCTATGAACTGGTGGGGCACAAATGGTTCTGCTCGGCACCCATGTGCGATGCCTTCCTCACCCTGGCGCAGACCGACAAGGGCCTGAGCTGCTTCCTGTTGCCTCGGCACCGCCCTGACGACAACCGCAATCAGTTCTATATCCAGCGCCTGAAAAACAAACTGGGCAACTGTTCCAACGCCTCCAGCGAAGTGGAGTTCCGTGGCGCCCTGGCGTGGATGGTGGGCGAGGAGGGGCGCGGCGTGCCGACCATCATCGAAATGGTGGCCATGACCCGCTTCGACTGCATGGTCGGCTCCAGCGCATTGATGCGCCAGGCCCTGACCCAGGCCGCGCATCACTGTGCCCACCGCAAGGTCGGTGGGCGCGTGCTGGCCGAGCAGCCCTTGATGCAGAACGTGCTTGCCGACCTTGCCCTGGAAAGCGAGGCCGCATTGGCCCTGAGCCTGCGCATGGGCCAGGCGCTTGATCGGCTCGACGACCCGCAGCAGGCACATTTCGCCCGCCTGGTGACGGCCGTGGGCAAGTACTGGATCTGCAAGCGCGCCCCCGGGATGATCAACGAGGCCGCCGAGTGCCTGGGCGGTGCCGGCTACGTCGAGGACAGCATCCTGCCGCGGCTGTACCGCGAGGCGCCGGTCAACTCGACCTGGGAGGGCTCGGGCAATGTGCAGTGCCTGGACGTGCTGCGCGCCTTGTCGAAGGAGCCGGGTGTGCTGGAGGCGCTGTTTACCGAGCTGGGGGACGGGCATGGCGACCCACGCCTGGCGGCGTTCATCGGCAACCTCAAGGGCGCGTTCGCCGATACCGGCGATATCCAGTATCGCGCCCGGCAACTGACCGAGGACATTGCCGTGGCGTTGCAGGCCAAGCTGTTGCTGGAGGCGGGCAACGCCACGGTGAGCGACGCGTTCATCGGCAGTCGGCTGGGCGGCGGTGGTCGCGTGTACGGCGCATTGCCGCGCGGGGTTGATGCTGCGGCACTGGTAGCCAGGGCCACGCCGGTGTGGGCCGGATAACGCCATCGCGGGGGTGTTTTTACCCTGCAACGCAGGCAAGATGGTTGTCATGCATTCCATAAGACAGGAAGCCCAGCGTGAGCCAAGCGTTTGTAGTCGTTGATACCCCCGAACAGGCCGTCGACCGTCTGGCGGCCTTGCATGAACAGGCCACCGGTGCCCTGAGCCAGGCCCTCAAGCGCTACCTGAAAGACCGCACCGAGCCCGGTGACGAAGAACGCGCGCTGTTTCGCTACCCGGCCCTGCGCCTCATCTATTCCAGCCAGGGTGAAGTCGCCGCGACCACGCGTGCCTACGCCAAGGTCCAGGTGGATGGCACATACAGCGTCACTGTCACCCAACCTGCGGCGTTTCGTGGTTATCTGCTCGAACAGCTGCGCCCGTTGATGCACGACTACACCGTGACGGTGGAAGTCGGTGTCAGCGAACAGAACATTCCTTACCCTTACGTGGTTGACCAGGGCGATGAGCTGGCGGGCAGCGGCATCACCGCGGCGCAACTGGCGCGGGTGTTCCCCAGTACCGACCTGTCGGCGGCCACCGACAACACCGCCGATGGCCTATACGACTGGGAAAGCGCCGAAACCCTGCCGCTGGCGCTGTTCGACGCCGCCCGCGTGGACTTCTCCCTGCGCCGCCTGGTGCACTACACCGGCAGCGACTGGCGGCACATGCAGCCATGGATCCTGCTGACCAACTACCATCGCTACGTCGACCAGTTCATCGCCCATGGCCTTGAGCAACTGCGCGAGGACCCACGCTTCGTGCGCATGGTCCTGCCGGGCAACGTGGTCATCGAGAAGGGCATGGACAACGGCGAGGCCCAGGCCCTGGTCGCCAGCGTGGTCTGGCACCGCTACCAGATGCCGGCCTACCACCTGATCGCCGCCGACGGCGATGGCGTGACCCTGGTCAACATCGGCGTCGGCCCGTCCAATGCCAAGAACATCACCGACCACCTGGCGGTGCTGCGTCCGCACTGCTGGCTGATGATCGGCCACTGCGGCGGCCTGCGCCAGTCGCAGACCATCGGCGACTACGTGCTGGCGCATGCCTACATGCGCCGCGACGGCATCCTCGACCGGGTCGTGCCGCCGAACATCCCGATCCCGGCCCTGGCCGAGGTGCAGCTGGCGTTGCAGGAAGCGGCCGCGCAGGTCACCGGCGAACGTGGCGAGCAGCTCAAGAAGCGCCTGCGCACCGGCACCGTGCTCACCTACGACGACCGCAACTGGGAGCTGCGCTGGGCACAGGAGCGCCCGTTGATCAACCTGTCCCGTGCCGTGGCGGTGGACATGGAAAGTGGCACCATCGCGGCCCAGGGTTACCGCCTGCGTGTCCCCTACGGCACCTTGCTGTGCGTTTCCGACAAGCCGCTGCACAGCGAAATCAAGCTACCGGGGTCGGCCAACGCCTTCTACAACCGCGCGGTCAGCCAGCATCTGAAGATCGGCATCGCCGCCCTCGACCTGCTGCGCACCGAGCTCAACTCGCTGCACTCGCGTAAACTGCGCAGCTTCGATGAGCCGCCGTTCCGCTGAGGATCCATGCCCCTGCCACCCCGTAGCACCCCGCGCCGCCCTGCGGCGCGAACCACCGGCCCGCGTCGCCAGCCCAAGGCGCCGCCGGCCGAGCCGCGCCTGATCCTGTTCAACAAACCGTTCGATGTGCTCACCCAGTTCAGCGACGGCGAGGGGCGCGCCACGCTCAAGGATTTCATCGACATCCCCGGCATCTACCCGGCCGGGCGCCTGGACCGCGACAGCGAAGGCCTGCTGCTGCTGACCAACGACGGGCGCCTGCAGGCGCGGATCGCCGACCCCAGGCACAAGCTGGCCAAGACCTACTGGGTGCAGGTAGAGGGCGAGCCGAGCGAGGAGCAGCTACTGCGCCTGCGCGAGGGCGTCGAACTCAACGACGGGCCCACGCTGCCGGCGCAGGCACGTCTGCTCGAGGAGCCCGAGTTGTGGCCGCGCAATCCGCCGGTACGTTTTCGCAAGAGCGTGCCGACTGCCTGGCTGGAGCTGGTGATCCGTGAAGGCCGTAATCGCCAGGTGCGGCGGATGACGGCGGCGGTGGGGCTGCCGACCTTGCGTCTGGTACGGGTGCGTATCGGTGACTGGACGATCGAAGGGTTGGAGCAGGGGCGATGGCGGGAAGTGGCGGCGAAGCTGTAGTCGCCGCCCCGGCGTTGGGGTCGTCAGACCCCTTCCAGAAACCCCACGACCACGCTCTTGATGATGAACGCCAGCACGCCAAGGCCCAGCACAAAGAACAGGATCAGCGTGCCAAAGCGCCCCGCCTTGGACTTCTTCGCCAGGTCCCAGACGATGAAGCCCATGAAGGCGATCAGCACGGTGACGAGGATGATCATCATCCACTCTTCGAATACGGCGGGATCCATCGGTTTACTCCAGGCAAGCGCAAAGCCCGATCATACGCCGGGCGCGCAGGGATTCAACGCAGGTGGGTCAATGGCAGCTCGGTGCTGGCCAGCACCTGGTTGAGCACGAAGCTCGAGCGCACGCTGGTCACTCCTTCGATACGGGTCAGGCTGCCCAGCAGCAGTTTCTGGTAATGGTCCATGTCCGGCACCACCACCTTGAGCTGGTAGTCGGCGTCCATCCCGGTGACCAGGCTGCATTCGAGGACCTGGGGCAGGCTGCGGATCGCCGCCTCGAAGGTTTCGAAGCGTTCCGGGGTGTGCCGGTCCATGCCGATCAGCACATAGGCTGTCAGGCTCAGGCCGAGTTTCTTGCGATCCAGCAGGGCCACCTGGCGCGAGATGTAGCCGTCGTCCTCGAGCTGCTTGACCCGGCGCGAGCAGGGGGACGGCGACAAGCCGATGCGTTCGGCCAGTTCCTGGTTGGAGATGCGCGCATCGCGCTGCAATTCGGCGAGGATGCTCAGGTCGTAGCGGTCGAGCTTGCTCATGGAAAGGACCTTTTCTGTTCGGATTGCGGCGAATTATCGATCCTGAGTGAAAAATTGCGCAAGCGGTATTTATCAGAGCAATCTTCGCAATCCTCTGCCCCAGCGTCTGCCCTATCTTTATCACCAGAATCACTGCCCGGACATCAGTCCACGGCGACGCGCCCTAGGCGGGCGGTCGCGGCCAGCCATCCAACAGGATCCGCCAGGCCCCCGGGCTACGCACTGTCCAGAAGACGGCGCGAGGTGAGCCGGTGCCACAAGCGCCGAGCACGGACGACAATTCCCGAAGGGAGGCCGCAAGGCCTCCCTTTTTTATTGTGCCGCGAATCAGAGTCGTCATTTGTGAAACACCGCACTAGGCTGTGCGCTGTTTCATCTGCCGGTCGTGGTCCCCGGAGTAGACTGCGAACGGTACAAGCGGGCGTTTTCATCGAGAGGAACAACATGAGTTCGCGCATCTGGCGGTTGGCAGGTGTTGGTTTGCTGGGCCTGGGCATCAGCCTGGGCGCCCTGGCCGAGGGTCCCGGAGACGGGCATGACAGTCATGGCGGCCAACAGGAGCAGGGCGGTGGTGAACGGCGCGGATCGCCGCTCAATTCACGGGACGAAGTGCGCCAGACGCAACCGCCGCGCCAGGGCTACTACCAGGACATTCCCCGGCGTTACGGTGACAACCGTCACTGGGAGGCGGGTGGTCCGGGTCAGCGCCCGGGCGGCAATTGGTCGGGACGGCCTGATGGTCATGGCAATGGCTGGGGGCCAGGGCCGCAGTATCACCCCGGGCACACTGTCGATCGCTTCCCGGACCGCTACTGGAAGGTGCCTTATCGTGGACAGGACTACTTCTACTCCGGCGGTTATTGGTACCGGCCGCATGGCGGCGGCTACGTGGTGGTCACGCCGCCTTACGGTGTGCGGGTCGGCTATCTGCCGCCCTATGCCCGCGAGGTGTGGTTGAGCGGTGCGTTGTTCTTCCTGGTGGCCGACACGTACTACCAGTACCAGGCCGACAGCCGCGAGTATGTGGTGGTCAACCCGCCCAGCGTTGCGCCTGCACCGCAGCAGCAGGGCAATGGCTATGATGTGATCGCCTACCCGATGTACGGCCAGGGGCCGGAGCAGCAGGAGCAGGACCGATACCAGTGCCACCGCTGGGCGGTGAGTCAGTCGGGGTTCGATCCGGCGACGGCGACCTATGCGCCTCCGGCCAATGTGGCGGGCAACTATAGGCGGGCATTGGGGGCGTGCCTGAGTGGGCGCGGCTACAGCGTCAATTGACAAGGCAATTGCGAGCGCGGGCTACACCGGGTCGGCGTGAACCATCACATCGGCCCGCGGATAGCGCTGGCGAATGACCTGCGAAGCCTGCACGCACAACTCATGGGCGGCGTGCAGCGGCATTTCGCCGGGCAACTCGAGATGTAGCTGCACGAACCACTGGCTGCCGGACACCCGCGTGCGCAGGTCATGCACCCCCTTCACCCCGGGAATCGCCAGCACCACTTCGAGCATGCGCTCGCCGACATCGGCAGGCAGTTCCTTGTCCATCAGGATCGCCGTGCTCTCGCGGGCGATCTGCAGCGCGCTCCACAGGATGTACAGGGCGATGCCCAGGCCGAACAGAGCATCGAGCTGTGGCCAACCGAAGCGGGCCAGCAGCAGCGCCAGGAGGATGCTGGCGTTGAGCAGCAGGTCGGATCGGTAGTGCAGCGAGTCGGCGCGCACGGCCGTGGAGCCGGTCGCGCGGATGACTTTGCGCTGAAATGCCAGCAATGCGAGGGTCAGTACCAGCGACAGCAGCATCACCACGATGCCGGCGGCAGTGTCGCCCAAAGGCTCCGGCGACGTCAGCCGATCAACCGCCTGGACCCCGATCAGCACCGCGCTGACCCCGATGAACAGTGCTTGGGCCATGCCGGCCAGGGCTTCGGCCTTGCCATGGCCGAAACGGTGGTCGTCGTCGGCGGGGCGCAAGGCGTAGTGAACGGCCAGCAGGTTGAGAAAGGAGGCGGCGGCATCCAGCGCCGAGTCGGTCAGCCCGGCCAGCAGGCTGACCGAGCCGCTCAGCCACCAGGCCACGGCCTTGCTCAGCACCAGGATGCAGGCGACGCTCAGCGAGGCGCGGGTGGCCAGGCGCAGCAAGCGTTGGTGTTCGGCGGTGGCGGTCATGCGCAGAGGATCGTCCGTGGTCAGATCAGGCGGCAGGCACCAGGCCGTAGCTGGCCAGTTGCTCGACACTGCCACGGTGCTGGATCAGCCGTGGGTCGTTCAATGGCAGGCGCTGGCCCAGTTCGCTCTCCAGGATAGCCTGCAGCTTGGTCCTGTCGACCTGGCCGTCGGCATTGACCGCCGGCTTGAGCTTGGCCGGGTCGATCTGCGCGCTCTTGCCGCCGGGGTAGTAGATGGCGCCAGTGGCGAAGTCGATGCCGAAGGCGATCAGGCCGGGGAGCACGTAGAAGAGAATACCAATGGCGTCCATGGCCGCGACCACAGGGTCGATCTTGCCTTCGATCTGGCCGCGACGGTCAGGGTAGAACAGGGTGCCGCAGGCCGTCAGCTGGGTCAGCAGGGTGGCGATGAGGGCGCCACCGATGACGCGGGAAGGGATGCGCATGTGAATCTCCGGAAGGTAACGACGATCAAGGGCGCGGCAATCGCCGGCGCCTGAGGTTAAGACCATGATAGGGCAGCCTCGGTTCGCCGTTATACTCGGACGATTGTTCGAGGACCACCATGATTTCATTACCGATCGATGCCGTATTGTCCGACCTGCGCCAAGCCCTGGCCGAACGTGACGAAGCGGTGCTCGAGGCGCCCCCCGGCGCCGGCAAGACCACCCGCGTACCGCTGGCGCTGCTCGACGAGCACTGGCTGGCCGGGCAGACCATCCTCATGCTCGAGCCGCGGCGCCTGGCCGCCCGCGCCGCCGCCGAACGCCTGGCCAGTGAACTGGGCGAGAAGGTCGGCGAGACCGTGGGCTATCGCATCCGCCTGGACAGCAAGGTCGGCCCGAACACGCGTATCGAAGTGGTCACTGAAGGCATCCTCACCCGCCGCCTGCAAAGCGATCCTGCGCTTGAAGGCGTGGGCCTGGTGATCTTCGACGAGTTCCACGAGCGCAGCCTGGATGCCGACCTGGCCCTGGCCCTGAGCCTCAACGGCCGGGCGTTGCTGCGTGACCAGCCGCCGCTGAAGGTCCTGCTGATGTCGGCAACCTTGGAGGGCGAGCGCCTGTCGCGCCTGCTCGACGATGCACCGATCATCAGCAGCCAGGGGCGCATGCACCCGGTGGATATCCGCTGGGGCCGGCCGTTCCAGCCTGGCGAGTTCGTCGAGCCGCGCGTGGTCGACTGCGTGCTCCAGGCCCTGGCCGATGAATCCGGCAGCCTGTTGGTGTTCCTCCCCGGACAGGCCGAGATCCGCCGCGTGCACCAGGCTCTGCAGGAGGCTGTGGGCGAGCGTCCGGAGATCCTGCTCTGCCCGCTGCACGGTGAGCTTGAGCTGAATGCCCAGCGCGCCGCCATCGAGCCGGCGCCCAAGGGCCAGCGCAAGGTGGTGCTGGCCACCAATATCGCGGAGACCAGCCTGACCATCGACGGTGTGCGCGTGGTGATCGACGCCGGGCTGGCGCGGGTGCCGCGCTTCGACCCCGGCAGCGGCATGACCCGCCTGGACACCCAGCGCATCTCCCGCGCCAGCGCTACCCAGCGCGCCGGGCGTGCCGGGCGCCTCGAGTCTGGCGTGTGCTATCGGCTGTGGTCCGAGGCGCAACATGACCAACTGGCGGCCCACGGCAGCGCCGAAATCCTCCAGGCCGACCTGGCCGGGCTGGCCCTGCAGTTGGCGCGCTGGGGTGTGCCGCCGGAGCAGCTTAGCTGGCTTGACCAACCGCCAGCGGCCGCCTTCGCGCAAGCTCAGGACCTGCTGGCCCGGCTCGGCGCCTTCAAGCCGGGTTGTCGCGACAACCTGAGCGCCCATGGTCAGGCCATGGCCGAGCTGCCTGCGCATCCGCGTATCGCCCACCTGCTGCTGCGCGGCCAGGATCTTGGGTTGGCCGACCTGGCGTGCGATGTCGCCGCGTTGTTGGGCGAGCGCGACATCATGCGCGGCGGCGGTGCCGACCTGCATAGCCGGTTGGCTTTGCTCAGCGGTGAAAGCCGCGCCTCCCGGGGTGGGCAGGGCGGCGTGCAGCGCGCCCGGCAACTGGCTCGTCAGTATCGTGGTCAGCTACGTGGCAAACCGCGCAGCCCGGTCGCCGACCCCGATCATCCTCGCTGGTTGGGCGCGGTGCTGGCGCTGGCCTACCCTGACCGGGTGGCGCAACAACGTCGCGACGGCGGCGCCGAGTATCGCCTGGCCAATGGCCGCGCGGCATTGTTCGCCGAAGCCGATGTGCTGATGAAAAGCCCGTGGCTGGTGATCGCCGACCTGGGCAGCCGTCAGGGGCAACGCGAGGAGCGCATCTACCTGGCTGCCGAGTTCGACCCGTCGCTGTTCGACGGAGTGTTGGCCGAGCAGGTGGAGCAGCTCGACCTGCTCGACTGGGACGAACGCGAGCAGGTGTTGCGCGCCGAGCGCCAGCGCAAGGTCGGCGAGCTGGTGCTCAGCCGTGAACCGTTGCCTGGGCTGGACGACGAGGCGCGGGCCAAGGCGTTGCTCGGCCTGGTACGGCGCAAAGGCTTGAACCTGCTGACCTGGACCCCGGAACTGCGCCAGTGGCAGGCCCGTGTCGTGCTGCTGCGCCAGCTCGACCTGGAAAAGGACAACCACAGCGAATGGCCTGACCTGGGTGACGATGCCTTGCTGGCCAGCCTGGAAGACTGGTTGCAACCCTACCTCGGCAAGGTGTCGCGGCTGAGCCATTTTTCCAACCTGGATCTGGCCTCGATCCTGCGCAACCTGCTGCCCTGGCCGCTGCCCCAGCGCCTGGACGAGCTCGCACCGTCGCACCTGGCCGTGCCTTCGGGCTCAAGCATCCGCCTGGACTACAGCGAGCAACCACCGATCCTGGCCGTGCGCCTGCAGGAGCTGTTTGGCCTGGCCGACACTCCACGCATCGCCAATGGGCGGCAGCAGGTCAAGCTGCACCTGTTGTCGCCAGCACGTCGGCCTGTGCAAGTGACCCAGGACCTGGCCAACTTCTGGCGCACCACCTACGCCGAGGTGAAGAAGGACCTGAAAGGGCGCTATCCCAAGCACTACTGGCCGGAAGACCCGCTGGTGGCCGAGGCTACGGCGCGGGCCAAGCCGAGGAAAGCCTGAGCGCGCGCGATCAGGTGGCTGCGCCCGCCTCACTCTCCAGTAGCATGAACAACCTGTACAGCACCACGGTGCTGAACAGCTGCAGGAAGCCGCTGAGGCTGTCCAGCGCCAGTTGCACGCCGGCCTGTGGCTCGGGGAACAGCTGCAGCAGCAGGCCGTCGATCAGCCACAGCGGCGCCAGTACCGAGAGCATGCACACCATGATGCGCAGGAAGTGCCCGGTGGTCATGCGCGCGCTGGTGCGCATCGCCTCGATCACCGGCAGGCCGCGCAGCACCAGCAGGTACTCGGCGAACACCAGGTTCACCATGATCCACACGCCGGGGAAGATGAACAGCGCCAGGCCCGCCATGATCAGCAGCGAGCTGATCACGATCAGCAGGGCCAACATCGGCCACAGCTGCAGGGCGCGGGCGAACAGGTCGCGCTTGGCGATGGCCTGGCCATTGCTGCGGGTGTCGAGGTAGAGGATCAGCGCGGCGCTGTACAGCGGATAGAACAGCAGGCTGACCAGCATGCCGTAGGCCGGCGAGGCCTGTTCGCCCAGCTGGTTGTAGAGCAGCTGGGTGCTGAGGGCCTCGAGTACCACCAACGGCAGGCACAGCTGGAGGATGCCCGTCAGGTGACGGCGGAAGAAGTACAGGGAGTCGCGCAGAACGCTCAACGGATTCATCGGTCAACATCGCATGACGGAAAAAGCAGGGCGTAACTTTAGCCCAGACCGCCCGCTTGCTGAAAAAAGTTTCATGGCCAGCGCAATTGAATCGCCGCGCCCGGCCCCCCATCTTTGACGCTGTCCGATGCCCTGTTCAGCGCACGAGGTTGCCCCGATGAACACTGAAGAACAAACCCTGATCGATGGCCTGTTCGGCCGTCTCAAGCAAGCCGAAGACCCGGCCCAGCCGCGCGATGCCCAGGCCCAGGCACGCATCGAGGAGCACCTGCGCCAGCAGCCGGCGGCGCCTTACTACATGGCTCAGGCGATCCTGGTGCAGGAAGCGGCGATCAAGCGCCTGGACGAGCAGAACAAGCAGCTCGAGGCCGAGCTCAAGCAAGCGCGGGCGCAACTGGAGGCAAGCCGCCCCAGTGGCAGCGGCGGCGGTTTTCTTTCCAGCATCTTCGGCGCGGGAGCGCGCAACCCGGAGCCGCAGCGGCCGGTTGCTCCGGCTTCGACTTCCACAGGGGGTTGGCGTGAGCCGGCGCCGCAGGCTTATACCCCGCCACCACCACAACAGGGTTTCGGTGCGGCGCCTGCTCCGGCGCGCAGCGGTGCCAGCAGCTTCCTCGGCGGGGCAATGCAGACTGCTGCGGGGGTGGCTGGTGGTGTGCTGCTGGCTCAAGGTATCAGCAGCCTGTTCAACCACAACTCGCAGCCTGAAGAAATCGTCGAGGTGATCAAGGAAGAGCCGGCGCCGGCCAGCGACGCTGGCGGCTGGAACGATCAGGACAGTCAGCGCCAGGTGGCCGACAACGGTGGCTGGGGCAATGACCAGGGCGGGTTCGCCGATACCGACTACAGCGGCGGCGATGATGGCGGCTTCTTCTCGGACGACGACTACGTCTGAGGGCTCTGGCATACTGCAGCGTCTGATCGCGGGGCAAGCTCGCTCCTGTCGAAGCGTGGGAGCGGGCTCGCCCCGCGATTGCCTGCCACTGCCAGAGAGAGGCTCCCGGTGAAGAAAATCGCGCTGTTCGCCGATGTACAGAACCTCTACTACACGGTTCGCCAAGGCCATGGCTGCCATTTCAACTACGCCGCGCTGTGGGCCGACGTTAGCCGCGAGGGCCAGATCGTCGAAGCGGTGGCCTATGCCATCGACCGCGGCGACAGCAAGCAGCAACAGTTCCAGCAGATCCTGCGCAACCTCGGTTTCGAGGTGCGCCTAAAGCCGTTCATCCAACGTGCCGACGGTTCGGCCAAGGGTGACTGGGACGTGGGCATCACCCTCGATGTGATCGAGGCGGCGGCACGAGTTGACCAGGTAGTGCTGGCCTCCGGCGACGGTGATTTCGACCTGCTGCTGGAGCGGGCGATGCAACGCCATGGCGTGGAAACCGTCGTGTACGGCGTGCCGGGGTTGACGGCGTTGTCGGTAATCCGCGCCGCAAGCCGCTACGTGCCGATCGAGGGCAGGCTGCTGCTGCGTCACTGAACCCACGCTCAGGTTTTTTTGCCATTACCCCCCAGATGCCCCAGCGGCACCCTTCGCGCCACCGCGCTGGACAGGATGATCGAGGTCTTGGTGAAGCCCAGCTGCGACACGCGGTTGATCAGCGCCTCCAACTCGCCCATGGACGTGACGGCCGCTTGCATGATCACGCACGGGTCACCGGTCACCCGGTGGCACTCGGTAAGTTCAGGGATCTTCTCCAAGGCCTCGTAGGCTTGCTGGTTGCCATGGCTGGCCAGGCGCAGTTCCATCACGCACTGGATCGGCAGGCCGATTTTTTCCAGGTCGACCTTGGCCGTGTAGCCGCTGATAACACCGCTGGCCTCCAGCTTGGCCACCCGCTCGGCCACCGCCGGGGCGGAGAGATTGACCTGGCGCGCCAGCTGCGCGTAGGTGGCCCGGCCGTTTTCCAGCAGCGCGGCGAGAAGCATGCGATCGTACTTGTCCATGGCGATTCCAGGTGACCTTGCAATCGACGGTGAAGCGTCTGCATAACCGTGCATTGCAAAGTGTTTCGGTGTTTTAAACGTGTTTTGTAACTTAAGTTTGCGCGAGGGCCTTTCTAAACTAATCCACCCGTAAACGGATTTCGAGCCCTGCCATGTCCACCGCCCGCCGCTTCCCGCTGTTGCTCATCGGAGCCTTCCTTGCCTTGTACCTGGTGTGGGGCTCGACCTACCTGTTCATTCGTATCGGCGTGGAGTCCTGGCCGCCGATGCTGATGGCCGGCGTGCGTTTCGTGATTGCCGGCAGCCTGCTGTATGGCTTCCTGCGCTGGCGCGGCGCGCCAGCGCCGACCTGGCCGCAGTGGCGCGCGGCCGGCGCCATCGGCTTTCTCCTGCTCAGTTGCGGCAACGGTGGTGTGACCCTGGCCGAGCATGCCGGGGTCGCCTCGGGCGTGGCGGCGCTGGCGGTAGCCACGGTGCCGCTGTTCACCCTGGTGTTCGGGCTGTTCTTCGGCCATCGCAACTCGCGCCTGGAATGGGCGGGGATCGCCCTTGGACTCGTCGGCATCGGCATGCTCAACCTGGGCTCGAACCTGCAGGCCAGCCCCATGGGCGCGGCGCTGATCCTTTTCGCCGCAGCGGCCTGGGCCTTCGGCTCGGTGTGGAGCAAGAGCCTGCCGCTGCCCCAGGGCGCCATGGCCAGTGCCGCGGAAATGCTCGTGGGCGGCGCCGCCTTGCTGATCGGCAGCGCCGTGAGCGGCGAGCGGCTGACCCAAATGCCCACGGCCGCCGGTTGGGGGGCGCTGGCCTATCTGGTGTTCTTCGGCTCGATCCTGGCGTTCAGTTCCTACATGTACCTGCTCAAGCACGTGCGCCCGGCAGCGGCCACCAGCTACGCCTACGTCAACCCGGCGGTGGCGGTGCTGTTGGGGATCGTTTTCGCCGGCGAGCAGATCGGCGCCGAGGAGTGCGTGGCCATGGCGGTGATCATTGGCGCGGTGGTGCTGATCGGCCTGCCGCAATGGCGCAAGGCGCCGCAGCAGCCGGTGCCGCTGAAAGGCGAAATGTGCAAGTAGGGCAGGGCGTTGCGGTAAACTTGCCGCCTTCGCTGAACCCCCTGACGGTATTGCCATGAATTTCGCCCAACTCGGCCTGATCGAACCGCTGCTGCGCACTTTGCAGACGCTGGACTACACCACGCCCACCCCGGTCCAGGCCAAGGCCATCCCCGCCGTGCTCGCCGGTCGCGACCTGATGGCCGCCGCCCAGACCGGCACCGGCAAGACCGCCGGCTTCGCCTTGCCGGTGCTGCAGCGCCTGGCCCTGGAAGGGGAGAAGGTCGCCAGCAACTCGATCCGTGCGCTGGTGCTGGTACCGACCCGCGAGCTGGCCGAGCAGGTGCACAACAACGTGCGCGAGTACGCCGAGAACCTGCCGCTGAGCACCTACGCGGTGTATGGCGGGGTCAGCATCAACCCGCAGATGATGCGCCTGCGTCGTGGTGTCGACCTGTTGGTGGCGACCCCAGGCCGCTTGCTCGACCTCTTCCGCCAAAACGCGGTGAAGTTCAACCAGGTGCAGACCCTGGTGCTCGACGAAGCCGACCGCATGCTCGACCTGGGTTTTGCCGAAGAACTGCAGTCGGTGTACGCGGCATTGCCGCGCAAGCGCCAGACGCTGCTGTTCTCCGCCACCTTCTCCGAGCAGATCCGTCTGCTCGCGGGCCTGGCGCTGAACGATCCGCTGAGCATCGAAGTGAGCCCGCGCAACGCCGCCGCGAGCACGGTCAAGCAGTGGCTGGTGCCTGTGGATAAAAAGCGCAAGGCCGACCTGTTCATCCACCTGATGCGCAAGCAGCGCTGGAAGCAGGTGCTGGTATTCGCCAAGACTCGCAACGGTGTCGATCAACTGGTCGAGCGTCTGTTGGCCGAGGGCGTGAACGCCGACGGCATCCATGGCGACCGTCCGCAGGCCACTCGCCAGCGCGCCCTGGACAGCTTCAAGGCCCGTGAGATCCAGGTATTGGTGGCCACCGATGTGGCCGCTCGCGGCCTGGACATCGACGACTTGCCGCTGGTGGTCAACCTCGACCTGCCAATCGTCGCCGAAGACTACGTGCACCGCATCGGCCGTACCGGCCGCGCAGGGAACAAGGGCGAGGCGATTTCGCTGGTGTGTGCCGACGAGGTGCAATTGCTGGCCGCGATCGAGACCCTGATCCGCCAGGTGTTGCCACGGCACGAGGAGCCGGATTTCATCCCCGATCACCGGGTGCCGGTGACCGATGCCAGTGGCCAGGTGCTGAAGAAACCGAAGAAGCCCAAGAAGCCGAAGGAGAACAGCGCCAAGCGAGGCCTGGGGCGCTGGATGGACAGCGAGGGAGCGGGGGCTGCTGCGCCGGCGGTCAAGGCGGTGCGCAAGGTACCGGCGTTCGGTGGCAAGCCGCGCAAGCCCAAGCCTTGAGATCCTCGGGGCTGCCTAGCAGCCCCGGCATTCTTCAGGTCAGGCGCGTGAGCCAATTAGCTGCCGCATTTCCCGCCCGCAACCCACTAGCGAAGCACGCCGTTAGCAGGTACCCACCCGTCGGGGCTTCCCAATCCAGCATCTCCCCCGCGCAGAACACCCCGGGCAGGTTGCGCACCATCAGTCCGTCGTCCAACCCTTCGAACCGCACCCCGCCGGCACTGCTGATCGCCTCGTCCAGCGGCCGGGTCCGCACCAGCACGATCGGCAGCGCCTTGATCGCCGCTGCCAGGCAGGCGGGGTCGGCAAAGGTCGCCTGGTCGGTCAGTTCGCGCAGCAACGCCGCTTTCACCCCGTCGATGCCCAGCTGACCGTGCAGATGCTTGGCCATCGAGCGCGATCCACGCGGCCTGGCCAGGGCCTGGGCAATCTTGTCTACAGGCCGGTCCGGCAGCAGGTCCAGCAGCAGGGTCGCCCGACCGTCGCGGTTGATCGCCTCGCGCAGCGCCGCCGACCAGGCATACACCAGGCTGCCTTCCACTCCCTGGGCGGTGAGGATGAACTCGCCCTTGCGCGGCGCGGCGCCAGGGACGCTCAAGGCAATGTTCTTCAGCGGGGCACCGGCGAACTTGTCCTTGAGCAGCGTGCTCCAGCCTTCGACTTCGAAGCCGCAGTTGCTCGGTTGCAGCGCTGAGATATCCACACCCCGTTCAGCCAGCAGCGACACCCAGGCGCCGTCCGAACCCAGGCGCGCCCAACTACCGCCACCCAGCGCCAGTACCACGGCGTCTGTCTGCACTTGTCGTTCGCCCTGTGGATAACTGATCCGCAAGGCACCAGCGTCGGTCCAGCCCAGCCAACGGTGGCGGGTGTGGATAACCACCCCGGCCTCGCGCAGGCGCTTGAGCCAGGCCCGCAGCAGCGGCGCGGCCTTCATGTCGCGGGGAAATACGCGGCCCGAGGTGCCGACGAAGGTTTCGATACCCAGGCCGTGAATCCACTGGCGCAGGGCATCGGCGTCGAAGTCGCGCAGCAGCGTGTCGATCTCGCCGTGGCGTTTACCGTAGCGGCCTACGAAGGCCGGGTAGGGCTCGGAATGGGTGATGTTCATGCCACCGACACCGGCCAGCAGGAACTTGCGGCCCACCGAAGGCATGGCGTCGAACACTTCAACCGCCATCCCGCGCCTGGCCAGGGCTTCGGCGGCCATCAGGCCAGCAGGGCCGCCACCGATCACGGCGACAAGGGGGCAGGAGGCGGGGCGAGGATCGTTCATGGCGGGCGGCAGGCTGTGGAAAAGAGCGCGCATTCTACCCCAGCGGGACGGCTCGCGGCACTGCTCAAAAAACAACCAACTCTTTGCAGCTCAGGCAGTTAAAGGGCTGGAGCGGCTTTCCCGCAGGTTATCCACAGGCGGTTCCACAGTCATTGTGCACAACCGAGCACCCGCGCCGCGCTGTGGTGGAGGATGCCGTGGCGCCGGGCCAGGGCCTGGCGGTCCTTGCTGTAGCCGCCACCGATCACCCCTACCACCGGGATGTCGCGGCCCAGGCACTGGCGCAGCACATGCTCGTCGCGGGCAGCGAGGCCTGCGTCGGTCAGTTGCAGGTAGCCCAGGGCGTCGTCCTTGTGCACATCGACGCCAGCGTCGTACAGCACAAGGTCTGGCTGGTACAACGGCAGCAGGTAGTTCAGCGCATCCTCGACCACTTTGAGGTAGGCGCTGTCGTGCATGCCGCGCGGCAGGGGGATGTCCCAGTCGCTCTGGGCCTTGCGCGCCGGGAAGTTCTGCTCGCAGTGCAGCGATACGGTGATCGCCTCCGGCGTGTCGTGGAGAATGCGCGCGGTGCCGTCGCCCTGATGCACGTCGCAGTCGAATATCAGCACCCGGTGTACGCGTCCGGCCTCCAGCAGGTAGCGGCTGATCACCGCCAGGTCGTTGAAGATGCAGAAGCCGGCCGGGTGGTCGTAGTGGGCATGATGGGTGCCGCCGGCCAGGTGGCAGGCGATGCCATGCTGCAGCGCTTGCTCGGCGGCCAACAGCGAACCGCCCACGGCGCGCACGGTGCGCCTGGCCAAGGCTTCGCTCCAGGGCAGGCCCAGGCGGCGTTGGTCCTCGCGGGACAGTTCGCCGTTCATGTAGCGCTCGATATAGGCACGGTCATGGGCCAGGGCGAGGATGTCGGTGGGGCAGATTTCAGGGCGCAGCAGGGCGGTGTCGGTGGTCAGGCCGCTGTCTACCAGGTGATCGCGCAGCAGGCGGAACTTGTCCATCGGGAAGCGATGGTCCGGCGGGAATTCGGGGCTGTAGTCGTCGTGGTAGATCAGCGGCAGGGGCATGGTGTCGGCGCGTTGGGGGCGAACACCGATCTTGCCAGTATTGGTGGCGCCGGCGCCAACGCAATCGCGGGGCAAGCCCGCTCCCACGGAGCTGAGGTTATCTTGTGGCGCTCATTGGCCTGCCGATGCCAGCACCCTTTGCCAGTCCGGCTCGTTCATCCGCCCAAGAATCCGTGCCTTGCCATTGCCATCCACCGACACGAACAGCGCACTGGCGTAGCCGCTCTCACGCTCGCCGCCCGGCACATGCTGCTGGCGGGCGAAGTGATCGATGCAACCATTGTGGGTCACCAGTACCAGGTTATGCCCGGGCCGCTTGCGGGCCATGGCCTCGGCGGGGAAAGGACGGTCGCAGCGCTCCAGCCAGTCTTCGCTGGACACGGCCTGGCCAAGGATGAAATGCGCGGTCTGGCGGGTACGCAGCTTCGGGCTGCTGAGCACATCGGCTCCGGTCAGCCCCAGCTGCCGCAAGCCGTGGCCGACCCGCTGCGCCGCCTGGTTGCCGGCCACGGTTATGCCGGTCGCATCGTCCAGGCAGGGGCCAGGGGCGCTGTCACAGCGCTCGGCATGGCGGATCATCACGATCACCGCGCCTTCCTTCCAGTCCTGCAGCAGGCCGCTGTCACTCAGTTGTTGCTCGTTGCCAAGGTTCACGATGTGCGTCCTCGTCGCTAGCCAGGTGCTGGCCCCAGCCAGTACCAGGAGCAGGCCGATGGCGGCGCCGAGCGCGGTACGTGAGCGGCGGCGTTCGGGGCGGGCCAGCAGGGCCGGGTTGTGCAGGGCGTTGCTGGGGGCATGCGTCACTCCGATGGCAGTGCGGCGTCGACCAAGGCCGCGGTGGGTGCCGGCATTGTGCGAAGGCGCCTGTCGGGGAGCGGTGAAGCCGATATGAAAAATGCATCGGCTGGACGATGGACGCGGCCTACGCTGTAAACTGCCAGACCGAGATTCTGGAGCCGCGCCGATGACCCCCATCCTCGAACTGGAAAGCCCGCGCCTGGTGCTGCGCCAATGGCAGGACGACGACCTGCGCGAGTTCGCCGCCTTGTGCGCCGACCCACAGGTGATGCGTTACTTCCCCGCACCGATGACCCGGGTCGAGGCGGCCGCGCTGATCGGCCGGGTGCGCGGTCATTTCAACGAGTACGGCTTCGGCCTGTGGGCATTGGAGCGCAAGGACAGCGGTGCTTTCATCGGCATGACCGGGCTGCTCAACGTCAACTTCGACGCGCCCTTCGCCCCGGCGGTGGAGATCGGCTGGCGCCTGGCCCGCCGGCACTGGGGGCTGGGTTTCGCCAGCGAGGCGGCCTGGGCTTGCCTGCGCTGTGCCTTCGCCCAGTTGCATCTGGACGAGGTGGTGTCGTTCACCACCGAGGGCAACTTGCCGTCGCAGAAAGTGATGCAGGCCATCGGCATGGTTCAGGACCTCGAGGGCAGCTTCGAGCACCCGCGCCTGCCGCCGAACGATCCGCTGCGCCCTCATGTGCTGTACCGCATCGACCGCGCCCGCTGGCAACAGAACCTGCGCGGCTGAATAGCTCGCCATTCGTACGACGGGACCAACGGCAAAACCCTGTATCATTCGCCGGCATAAACGCGCCGTATTGCCTTGCCAGGAGAACCCCATGAGCCACGTACTCGACGATCTGGTCGACTTGCTGAGCCTCGAGTCCATCGAGGAGAACCTGTTCCGCGGACGCAGCCAGGACCTGGGCTTCCGCCAGCTGTACGGTGGCCAGGTGCTCGGTCAGTCGTTGTCGGCGGCCAGCCAGACGGTCGAGGACGCGCGCCATGTGCATTCGCTGCATGGCTACTTCCTGCGCCCGGGTGACGCCAGCATGCCGGTGGTTTACTCGGTGGACCGCGTGCGTGACGGCGGCAGTTTCAGCACCCGGCGGGTCACGGCGATCCAGAAGGGCCAGCCAATCTTCACCTGCAGCGCCTCGTTCCAGTACGACGAGGAAGGCTTCGAGCACCAGGCGTCGATGCCCGACGTGGTCGGCCCGGAGAACCTGCCCAGCGAGGTCGAGCTGGCCAGCGCCATGGCTGACAAGCTGCCCGAGCGCATCCGCGAGAAGGTGCTGTGCGCCAAGCCCATCGAGATCCGCCCGGTCACCGAGCGCGACCCGTTCAATCCCAAGCCCGGCGATCCGGTCAAGTACGCCTGGTTCCGTGCCGACGGCAACCTCCCGGACATTCCGGCGCTGCACAAGTACCTGCTGGCGTACGCCTCGGACTTCGGCCTGCTGACCACGGCCTTGCTACCCCATGGCAAGTCGGTGTGGCAGAAGGACATGCAGATCGCCAGCCTCGACCACTCGCTGTGGTTCCATCGTGACCTGCGCGCCGACGACTGGCTGCTATACGCCACCGATAGCCCCTGGGCCGGCAACGCCCGTGGCTTCTGCCGGGGCAGCATCTTCAACCGCGCCGGGCAACTGGTGGCCTCGTCGACCCAGGAAGGTCTGATTCGCCATCGCAAGGACTGGGCATGAGCCTGGACGACATCCGCCACTGGGTGTTCGACATGGACGGCACCCTCACGGTCGCCGTGCATGACTTCGCGGCCATCCGCGAAGCGCTCGATATCCCGTCCGAGCACGACATCCTCACCCACCTGGCAGCCTTGCCGGCAGCGGAGGCGGCGGCCAAGCATGCCTGGCTGCTGGAGCATGAGCGTGACCTGGCAATCGCCTCCAAGGCCGCCGACGGCGCCGTGGAGCTGGTGCGCGAACTGGCTCGCCGCGACTGCCGGCTGGCCATTCTCACGCGCAATGCCCGCGAGCTTGCCCACGTGACCCTCGAGGCCATCGGCCTGGCTGACTGCTTCCCGGTCGAACATATCCTCGGTCGCGACGAGGCGGCGCCCAAGCCCAGCCCGGATGGGTTGTTGCAGATCGCCCGGGCCTGGGGTGTGAGCACCGGTGCAATGGTGATGGTCGGTGACTACCGCTTCGACCTCGACTGCGGCCGGGCCGCAGGCACCCGCACCGTGCTGGTCAACTTGCCGGACAATCCCTGGCCGCAGCTGGCCGACTGGCACGCGGCCGATTGCCGGGCGTTGAGGGCGTTGCTCGGCTGACGGCCCTGTCGCGGGGCAAGCCCGCTCCCACGTGCTTGCCCCGCGATCATCCAGACCTGTCTAAGCTGCACTGCACCTTTTCCCACGATGGAGACCCATCCCATGAACACCAAGGCCCTCTACGTCCTGCCCGGCGGCGGCTACGACAAGGTCCAGGTCGGCACCTGCGAAACCGCCGCGCCCGCAGCCGGCGAGATCACCGTGCGCCTGCACGCCAGCTCCCTCAACTACCACGACTTCGCCGTGGTCAGTGGCATGTGGGGGCCGAGCGAGCGGCGCATCCCGATGGCCGACGGCGCCGGTGAAGTGCTCGCGGTGGGGGCTGGGGTCAGTGAGTTCCAGGTTGGCGATGCCGTGGTCAGCACGTTCTTCCCCGACTGGCTCGGCGGCCAGGCCCAGGTCGAGGGCTTCGCCAGCGTGCCGGGGGATGGCATCGACGGCTACGCCCGCGAACAGGTGACCGCCCGGGCTACCTCCTTCACCCATGCGCCCAAAGGCTACAGCCATGCCGAGTCAGCGACGCTGACCACCGCCGGCCTCACCGCCTGGCGCGCGTTGATGAGCGACGACCACCTCAAGCCCGGTGACAGCGTGCTGGTGCAGGGCACCGGTGGTGTGTCGATCTTCGCCCTGCAGTTCGCCAAGCTGGCCGGCGCCACGGTGATTGCCACCTCGTCCAGCGATGCCAAGCTCGAGCGCCTCAAGGCACTGGGCGCGGATCACCTGATCAACTACAAGGCCACGCCTGCCTGGGGCGAAAAGGTTCGTGAACTCACCGGCGGGCGCGGCGTGGACCATGTGATCGAAGTCGGCGGCCCGGCCACCCTGGAGCAGTCGATGATCGCTGCGCGCATCGGTGGCCACGTGTCGTTGATCGGCATTCTCACTGGCGTGGCCGGGCAGTTGCCGTTGGTGCAGGCGCTGGTGCGGCAGATCCGCCTGCAGGGCGTGCTGGTGGGCAGCCGCGCCCAGCAGCAGGCGATGGTCCGCGCCATCGACGCCAACGGCCTGCGGCCGGTGGTGGACAAGCATTTCGAACTGGAGCAGATGGTTGAGGCGTTCAGGTATCAGGAGAGCAACCGGCATTTCGGCAAGATCTGCCTGACCTGGTGAAGGTCTGAGGGCCCTGTGAAGAGACGGTGCGCTGTTTGGCGTGGGACCCAGTTCAGGTATGGGACAGCAATGGAAACATCAGCGCCTGTCCATCGACACTGGTGGGGGCCGCGCCCCAGACGAACAGCGCATCATCGTTATCCACAACTCGCGTCGCGAAGCCATCGCTATGTAGCGGCGCAAACCCCAGCACTACCTCCCGGGTCGTAGCCGTGACCAGTTCAGCCACCACATCGGCGAGCACCAGTTCGCGTTCGCAGAACACATCCACCAGCACCATCCGTTCGCCATCATGTTCGATCACCACATAGGCCTCGTGCACTGAGGAATGGAACACCGCCTCCCGGTATGGCCCATCGCAATAGAACATCGTCAGCGGCACATTCGGCAGCAGGCTCAGTCGTGCCTGTGGACAACTCTTTTCCAGCGCATCGATGAAGCGTTGACGTTGTTCGCCATCATCCAGATTCACCGGGTGGAAGGTCGTGGCCCGTGGTTGCGCAGCCCAGGGCTGGTAGTACTCGCGTTCGACCACTCGGCGAAAACCGAACTTGGGGTAGAGATCAAGTACGGTGCTGTTGGCGAACAGGTACAGCAGGTCGCATTGGCCTGCCCAGCGCTCCACCAGCACTTCCATCAGATAACGGCTGTAGCCACGGCCTCGTGCTTCGGGCGCAGTCATCACCGTGCCGATCTGAACGCAGTGCAGATGTTGGCCACCGAGGGTGAAGTCGAGCAGGTTGGCCGAGGCGTTGGCCAGCATCTTTCCGTCGCGAACCAGTGAGCACGGCTGGTTGTCGGCTTGCCAGAAACCGGCCTGGTACCAGGCTTCGAAGTCGAAGCCATAAGTCTGGCGGGTGAGGGCGTTCAGTTCGGCGCGCAGATGCGGGTCGTCGCAGTAATGTTCAACCAGCTTATGGGTGTGCTCGCTCAGGGAAACGTCCATGGCTTTCTCTGAAATTTGGGTGAAGTACACGATATTAGCTATCGTTCTGAACGAGCGTTGTAATTAATTGTGCTGGAGTATTCCACGTATTCACGTTTGCAAGGCAGGAAATGCGTCGGCAGACTTGTTGTATTAGAGTTGGTTGGAGTTTCGGTTCCCTCTTTCTAAACGGTTGATTCGCTTTCTAAGTTCTGCGTTTTCGTTTTGCAGATGTATTACCTTGTTTTTCGACTTGGCAAGCGGTGTATTGAAACTCTGTTGCCCGGCGTTAATCCGGAGAAGCTCATGACCTGCATCACCCACTCCAATGCCATCAACAGTATCCTGAGCTTCAGTTGCTCGTTTGGAGGCGCTGATAGTGTCAACGGTATCATGGGCCCCTATGGCTATCAATACGCCGTTAAATAGGGCGGTAATAATACTCGTTGGATATCCAAAAGCTTCAGCGATGGCGCTACCACCTGCAAGCGTTGAGCTGACAGCAGTTACGATTGTCTTGGGGTCTTTAAGGTTAACGTTGTTAGTACCTTTGATCTTGTCAGCGACAGCATGAGCTCCGATTGTTACCACAGGTTGAGAAGCCCCCAATATATTTGCACCGTTGGTGATTGTTGGTATAACCCAGTTCGGCAGCTGGTCTGCTATTGCTGCCGGAGCCAAACTCGGCATCTGGGTTGCTACTGATGACACGATAGGCCCTATTGCGCGCTGATTCATGTTGCCTTTTATGCGCCCGCTTCGATCATGGAAATTGATTGGATCTCCATGACAATACGCATAGGCGTTCAACCCTCCCAGGCTAAACGGGCTCAACCCGTCGGGAGAGTGAAACCGCATGATCATAGGGTTATATGCCCTGTGACCATTTCCCAGTAGGTACCAACTCAGATGCTGTTCACAGGGCTGACCAGTAAAACCCGATGCAGGCGTATCGGCTCGCAGGGTGCGATGACCGTAGGGACCATAGCTTATGCCGGTGGGCTTTTCCGCTTGCCGCATCAAGAGCGGGCTTTGCAGGCGGTCTGTGGCCAGCAAGGTGTTTGTCATGGCAAGTACCCTGGTAGTGGGGGAGCCTGGATGAAAGCGACCTGCGGTGCTCAAGCTGATGGCAACCAAACTATCAGTGAGTAAAAGTCCGTGAAACTGGTAAAAATGACAGTTGCCCGGGCCACCTCCCCATGACGTCTGGCCGAGGTGACGGCCATCGAAGCTCGGATGGCTTTACGCCCCACTTACCTCCCGTTCAAACAGCACCACCGCCGCCCGCAACTTGCGCCCACCGAACAGGCTCATGCGCTGGAACTCCTGGTGGCTGACCGGCAGGTGCTGGCAGTCCAGGGCCTGCCGGTGACGAGCGTGGTCGGTGTCGGGGTCGTGCAGGTAGACGAAGTCGTCGTCGCAGGCGGTGACCAGCACCCAATGCGGCGCCTTGCTACCGGTCAGCCGGTAGTTGCTGATCAGCACCAGCGCCAGGCCGCCTTCGGCCAGTACCCGGGGCAGGTCGGGGGCCTGCCGGGCGACCTCCACGTCGCTGTCCTGCAATTCGGCGCAGAAGTCCTCATGAACCAGGCGCATGACCTCCTTCTTGCCGGGCTGGCGCACGCCATCGAGAAACAGCGGCCCTTCGGTATTGAGCAGCAGGCGCACGCGAAAGCCCCGACGCCATGCGGCCAGCGCCAGCCCGTGGGGGCTGCAGCCGCCGTGGCCGGAGGTCATGAACACGGTGGTTGCCTCGCGCCACAGGCGCAGTTCCTCGCGGCGGCTTGGCGGGCGCTGCGATCGCAGCGCGGCCATGGCCATCAGCAGGCAGGCCGGGCCGCAGGTGAAATCGGTGGTCTGGGCATAGTAGGGAACCGGTCGCGTCTCGCCCGCCGGGTGCTGGAGGATGCGCTTTTCGTAGCGCAGGGCGCTGGTGTGGTCCTCGTAGTAGTCGTCGACCTGGGCGAAGCGGCGGTAGCCATGGCGTTCGTACAGGGCAATGGCCTTGGGATTGTCGGTGCGTACCTCAAGACGCAGGTAGGCGCGTTCGTGCTCCAGGGCGCAATGTTCGGCCTGTTCCAGCAAGCGGGCGCCAAGGCCATGGTCACGCGCCTGTTCGGCAATGGCGATGGAATACAGCCGGGCCAGCGAGGTGCCACGGTGGAAGAGTAACAGCGCATAACCCATCAGTTGTCCGTCGCGTTGCGCCACCAGCAGGCTGGCGTTGGCGTGGGAAAGCATCCAGCGAAAGCTGCGCGGGGTCAGTCGGTCGATGGCGAAGCACTGGTTCTCCAGCGCCAGCAGGGCCGGCAGGTCGTCAACAGTTGCCAGGCGAAATTCGATGTGCATAGGGCCGCCGTAAAAGTTGCGTAATGAAACGGGACATTCGAAAAACTTCGTGCTTAATAGAAACCGTGTCTACCCAACACAGGGCTTCAATCATGTCTTCGTTTCAGGAACCTTTACCTGGCTGGCCCGGGGAAAGTTCACACTCAAGTACAGCTGGTGTTATTTATCCACTGACGATGGATAATAAGTCAAGTCAGCTGGTGATCATCGTTGAACGGCGTGAGGACTGGGCTTCGTACCTGCCCAGCGAGGACGTCTTGACGGCCCAGGAGTACCTGGAGGAGTCACGCGAGGCCGATAACGGCAAGCGTGTCCAGGTAATAAACCTATGTCGTAATTACAAGTATCTAGGTCACGGTTATTATTGTTCGTTGTTGGCCGAGGCGCGAGGGCATAAAGTCATTCCCTCGGTCAGAAGTATCAGTGAGTTGACCCGTAAGTCGTTATACGGATTGGCCCTCGACGACATGGCGCGCAGCCTCGAGAGTGCCTTGGCCAATCACCCCTATGGAGAAACCGAAGGGTTCACCCTGACCCTGTATTTCGGCCGTACCGATCTGGAACCGCTGCAGGACATCGCCCGCCAGCTGTTCGAAAGTTTCCCGTGCCCGATCCTGCTGGTGGAGTTCCGCAAGACCAGCACCTGGCATATCGCCGGGGTCAAGGCCGGTGCGCTGCACAAGTTGCGTGAAGACCAGCAGGACCCGTTCGCCAACGCCCTCGATGGCTTCAGCCGCAGGATCTGGCGCCAGCCACGCTCGCGCCGCGTGGCGCGATACGACCTGGCGATCCTCCACGACCCTGACGAAGCGCTGCCGCCTTCCAACCCCAAGGCACTGGAACACTTCATCCGCGCCGGGCGCCAGTTGGGGGTCGATGTCGAGCTGATTGGCAAAAAAGACTACGCCCGTCTGGCCGAATACGATGCCCTGCTGATCCGCGAGACCACCAGCGTCGACAACCACACCTACCGTTTCGCCAAGAAGGCCGAGAGCGAAGGGCTGGTGGTAATGGACGACCCGGCATCGATCCTGCGCTGCACCAACAAGGTGTACCTGACCGACCTGCTGCGCAGCCATCGCCTGGCCATGCCGGCCAGCGAGATCCTCTACCGCGACAACCCTCAGGCCCTGGAAGGCATCGGCGAGCGGTTGGGCTTTCCGCTGGTGCTGAAGATCCCCGACGGCTGTTTCTCCCGGGGCGTGATCAAGGTCAAGGACCCCGGCGAACTCCAGGCCGCCACCGCCGACCTGTTCGAGCATTCGGTACTGCTGCTTGCCCAGGAATACCTCTACACCGAGTACGACTGGCGTATCGGTGTGCTCAACCGCAAACCGATTTTTGCCTGCCAGTACTTCATGTCCAAGGGCCACTGGCAGATCTTCAACCATCAGGCCCAGCGCGACGAGGTCAACGGCGAGTGCCGCACCCTGGCCGTGCACGAGGCGCCGCGGGCGGTGGTGGAGCTGGCGGTCAAGGCCGCCAACCTGATCGGCGATGGCCTGTACGGCGTCGACCTCAAACAGGTCGGCGAGCGGGTGGTGGTAATAGAGGTCAACGACAACCCCAACCTCGACGCAGGCATCGAGGATGCCTACCTGCATGACGACCTCTACACCCTGGTGCTGGAGGAATTCATCCGCCGCCTGGAGCAGAAGCGCCGGGGCCAAGCCTGGTAACGAGGTGCTGGCATGATCGAAAGCTATAGCCTGGCCCATGGCCAGTTGCGCAAGCGCGAAGGACTCGATTGCGAGGTGCTGCTGTTCGTAGAGCCGGACAGTGCTGAGCGAGAGCTGTTGCAGGCTTGGTTCCACCTGGATGCCCATGCCCTGGCTTCGGCACTCGACCCGGACGAGGTGTCACGCATCGAACTGCACCGCGATGGCCTGTTCCTGATCTGGAAACGCCCGGAGAGCTACACCGGGGGCGACAGCTTCGCCTTCCAGGTGTCCTCGTTCGGCATGCTGATGGTCGATGGCCACCTGGTGCTGATCGCCCCGGACGCCTCTCTGCTCGACGGCCTGGGGCAGCGCCATGCGCTGCACGAGCCGATGGATGTGCTGCTGGCCATCCTGCTGGACAACCTGCATCACTACCTGGGGCACCTGAAGGTGATCAAGATGGTCGCCCGCGAACTGCAGCAGCGCTTCGAGCAGTCGCTGGAGAACCATCACCTGATGCAGATGTTCAACCTCAGCGAGAGCCTGATCCACTACATCAACGCCATCCACAGCAATGGCGCGGTGCTCTCGCGCTTGCGCGCCCATGGCGATAAGCGCCATTTCAACCCTGAGGTGCTGGCGCTGATCGACGACCTGGTCATCGAGAACAACCAGTGCCACAAGCAGGCCGAAATCTACTCGACGGTGTTCGCCGGCCTGATGGACGCCCGCGGCAACCTGGCCAACAACGCGATGAACGAGACCCTGCGCAAGCTCACCCTGATCAACGTGGTGTTCCTGCCGCTGAACCTGATCGCCAGCATTGGCGGGATGTCCGAGTTCAGCATGATGACGGCAGGCGTGCCCTGGTGGCTGGCCTATGCCGTGCTGGTGCTGACGATGATGCTGCTGGGCGTGCTCATGGTGCTGGCGCTCAAGCGCCTGGCCAGGGGGCGTCGGCCCGTGGTGCCCCTTGCGCAAACCGAGCGCCCCGTTGCACGGCCGACCCCTTCTTTCCCTGGTATCGCCAATTGGAGAACGCCATGAGCAACCTGCAGATCGGCCTGATGATCGTCACGGTGATCGTGGTGTTCGCGGTGGTGAACTTCTACTGGGACTACCTGCGTGACCGCGACTGACGCAAACAGGCATGTCCGGGGGCTTGACTGACGTGCACGGGCACGCGGTGTCGTGATCGAACAGTTGTCTGACGTTTTCGAGCATTTTGCTCGCGCCGCGCCCAGCTTAAAGTGAAGCCCGCATCCCCATGGTGCGTTGCCCCGGGCGCATGAGAAGGCCGTAACAGAGCGTGCGCAACGTACTCCGCCCTTAGCCGAGGAGACCGTTTCGCCTACGCCTGCCCGTCCCTTCCTTGTGTCAGTAAAAAGAGAACAAGACCAATGAACACCGTGGGAACTGATGGCAACCTTGCTCAAGGTTTCAAGCCACGTCACGTAACGATGCTGTCCATCGCCGGCATCATCGGCGCGGGACTTTTCGTCGGCTCCGGGCATGCTATCGCGGCTGCCGGGCCCGCCACCATTCTTTCCTATTTTGTGGCCGGCACCCTGGTGGTGCTGGTCATGCGCATGCTCGGCGAAATGGCCGTGGCTCACCCCGACACTGGCTCGTTCTCCACCTATGCCGACCAGGCCATCGGCCGTTGGGCCGGTTACACCATCGGCTGGCTGTACTGGTGGTTCTGGGTGCTGGTGATCCCCATCGAGGCGCTGGCCGCGGGGCATGTGCTCAACGCCTGGTTCCCCCAGGTAGACAGCTGGATCTTCGCCCTGGCCTCGGTGCTGTTGCTGGCCTGCACCAACCTGTTCAGCGTGGCCAAGTACGGCGAGTTCGAGTTCTGGTTCGCCATTCTCAAGGTCACCGCGATTCTCGGCTTCATCGGCCTGGGTTTTGCCGCACTGGCAGGCTGGTTGCCGGAGCGCGAGGTCAGCGGGTTGAGCACGCTGGTCGACGAGCATGGCGGCTTCGCCCCCAAGGGCTGGTCGGCGGTGGTCGGTGCCTTCATCACCGTGATGTTCAGTTTCATCGGCACCGAGGCGGTGACCATCGCTGCCTCCGAGTCCAGCGATCCGGCGCGCAACATCGCCAAGGCCACCCGTTCGGTGATCTGGCGCATCAGTACGTTCTATATCCTGTCGATCTTCGTGATCATCTCGGTGGTGCCCTGGAATGACCCGCAGTTGGCTGTGGTGGGCTCCTACCAGCGCGCGCTGGAGATCATGAACATCCCCAATGCCGCGCTGATGGTCGACTTCGTGGTGCTGATCGCGGTGACGAGTTGCATGAACTCGTCGATCTACATCGCCTCGCGGATGATGTACTCGCTGGCCAAGCGCGGCGACGCGCCGGCGCTGCTGAAGAACACTTCACGGGTTGGCGTGCCGCGTGCGGCGGTGTTCGGCAGCACCCTGATCGGCGCGGCCATCGCCATCCTCAACTACTTCGCGCCCAAGGGCGTGTTCGAGTTCCTGCTGGCCAGCTCCGGCGCCATTGCCTTGCTGGTGTACCTGGTGATCGCCATTTCGCAGTTGCGCATGCGTGCACGGCTGGAGCGCGAGAGCGCCCAGCTCAAGTTCCGCATGTGGCTGTTCCCCTGGCTGACCTGGGCGGTGATCCTGTTCATCGGCGGCGCACTGGCCGTGATGATGTTCACTGAGGAACACCGCGCCGAGGTCACCGCCACCTTGAGCCTGGCGATCGTGATCTCGTTCCTCGGCATCATCACCACCCGGGGGCATGCGCGGGGCGCCGCAGCAGCAGGCTCTGCGGGTTGAGGTGAAACCGGGCTTGCCCGCAACGTGGCAAGCCCGCGCCTACGCGTTGCCATGACGTTTCCCGGAGGATTTGCGGGTTTTGGCAAAGCCCCGAATCTTCATTGGCGTGATATATCCGTGCCATCATTTTTTGTCTTACACTCCGGCCATCAGCTCGCAAGGGAGTGCGCAACATGCTTCGCGGTTTCCGTCTGGCTTTGACCCTGGGTCTGTTGCACCTGCCGCTGGCGCAGGCCGGCGACCCACCCGCCGACCCCTTGCTCGATACCCCCGCTGGGTCCAGCGCCGGGCAGAATCCCCGTGGTGTGCTGCGTGCCCGTGACCAGGCCGTGCTGTCCAGTGAGCTGGCCGGGCGCATCGTCGAGATGCCCTATGCCGATGGCCAGGACTTCAAGCAGGGCAGCACCCTGGCGCGCTTCGATTGCAGCGCCTACCAGGCCCAGCTCAACGCCGCCCAGGCCGCCGTGCGCGCTGCCCGCGAGGAACTCAACCACAACCGCCAACTGGCCGCGCTGAAGTCGGTCGGCCAGTTCGAGGTGTCGTTGGCCGAGGCCAAGCAGGCCCAGGCCCAGGCCGAGGCCCAGGTGTACCAGGTACAGGTCCGGCGCTGCGTGGTCAGCGCGCCGTTCGATGGCCGGGTGGTTCAGCGCCGGGCCCAGCCCCATGAAAGCGTCGCCAGTGGGTCACCGCTGCTTGAGGTGGTGGACAACCGCTCGCTGGAGATCCACCTGCTGGTGCCCTCGCGTTGGCTGGGGCAGCTCAAGCAAGGCCAGCCGTTCGAGTTCGTTCCCGATGAAACCGGCAAGCCGCTGCAGGCACAGGTCAAGCGCGTCGGCGCACGGATCGACGAGGGCAGCCAGACGTTGCTGCTGATCGGCGAACTGCCCCGTGACAGCCAGGGGCTGCTGGCCGGCATGAGCGGCACCGCCCACTTCGCCGCACAACCATGACGGCCGCCGCCACGGGGGTGGCCGAGCATGCCTTCGCGCTGTTTCTCGGCCTGCAGCGTCAGGCCCGCCAGGCGGCTGGTCCCGAGCAACTGGCCTACAACATGGTCAACGATGGCCAGACACTGTTCGGTTTTCGCCATGCCGCCCTGCTGATCGCGGGCAAGGTTCGGGCACTGACCGGCATCAGTGTGGTCGAGGCCCATGCGCCGTTCGTGGCGTTTGTCGAACGCGCCGCTCACACGCTCCAGGCCGCCGGTGTGGTGGCCCGGACGGGGGCCGTGGATCCGGCGACGCTGGATACCCAGGCCCAGGCAGACTGGCAGTTGTTGTCGGCCGCTCACGCATTTTGGTTGCCCTTGCTCGATCGCCAGGGCGAAGCGTTCGGCGGGCTGTGGCTGGCCCGCGACCAGGCGTTCAACCCCGCCGAGCAAGCCCTGCTCAATCAGTTGGGGGAGACTTACGCCCATGCCTGGCTGGCTTTGGGCCCGGCCAAACCCTGGCGATTGCGTTGGCCACGGCGGCGTCTGCTGGTGGCCTTGGGGTTGTCGTTGCTGGTGCTGCTGGTGCCGGTGCGCCAATCGGTGCTGGCTCCGGCCGAAGTCGTGCCGCGGGCAGGGCGGGTGGTTGCCGCGCCGCTGGACGGGGTGATCGCCGAGTTCCTGGTCAAGCCCAACCAGACGGTCGCCGTCGGTGACCTGCTGGTGCGCTTCGACGCCACCACCCTCAAGGCCCAGGTCGATGTCGCCGAGCGCGCCCTCGGGGTCGCCGAGGCTGAGCTCAAGGCCAGCACCCAGCGCGCCTTCAGCGATGCCGAATCCAATGCCCGCCTCGACCTGCTGGCCGCCCGCGTGGAACAGAAACGCGCCGAACTCGACTACGCCCGCCAGCTCCTCGGCCGCAGCGAAATTCGCGCCGAGCGTGCGGGAATCGCGGTGTTCGCCGACGCCGAGCGCTGGACCGGCAAGCCCGTGCAGACCGGCGAGCGCCTGATGCAACTGGCCGATCCGCAGCAGGCCGAACTGCGCCTGGAGCTGCCGGTGGGCGATGCCATCGCCTTGCAACCCGGGGCCGAAGTGGCGTTATTCCTCGACAGCGACCCGCTGCATCGCCATGGCGCCCGCTTGGAGCGCGCGGCCTACGAGGCCCAGGCCACCGCAGCCGGGCAACTGGCCTACCGGCTGGACGCCGGTTTCGACGAGGCACCGCCGCGCATCGGCTTGCGTGGTACCGCCAAGGTGTATGGGGAGCGCGCACCGCTGGTCTATTACCTGCTGCGTCGCCCGCTGGCTGCGTTGCGTCAGGGGCTGGGGCTGTGACCCTGCCGGCGTTGCGCGTCGACCTGCAGCTGTCGCCAGCGGCGGCCGGGCATGACGGCGCGCCGCAGTGGACCCTGGCCGACCCGCTGCGCGGGCGTTACTTCAAGCTGGGCGGTGGCGCCGTGCGGCTGTTGCAGCACTGGCGCCTGGGCGACCCGCAGCGTGTGCTGGCTGCCGCCAATGCCGAGCCTGGCCTGGCAGTCGACGAGCAGGCATTGGAAGAACTGTTGCTGTTTCTCGGCCAGCACGACCTGATCGGCGCCGAAGATGCCCGCCAGCGCGAAAGCTATGCGACCAAGGCCGCCGCCACCCGGCAGAGCCTGTGGACCCGTGTGCTGCACCAGTACCTGTTCTTCAGGATTCCGCTGTGGCGCCCGGATGCCTTCCTCAACCGCGCATGGCCGATGCTCGAACGCCATGGAGGCTGGATCTTGCGCTACGCCCTGCCGTTGGTGCTGGCGTTGGGCATGTTCCTGGTGATCCGCGACTGGTCGCGCTTCATTGCCACGTTCCCGCACCTGTTCAGCCTCGGCGGCATCCTCGCCTTTGGCGCGGCGCTGGGGTTCGCCAAGCTCTGCCATGAGTTCGGCCACGCCTTCATGGCCAAGCGCGCCGGGTGCCGGGTGCAGAGCATGGGCCTGGCGTTCATGGTGCTGTTGCCGATGTTCTACACCGATGTCAGCGATGCCTGGCGCGTCAGCGACCGCCGTGCGCGGTTGCTGATCGATGCCGGTGGGGTGTTCGCCGAGCTGCTGCTGGCGGTGCTGGCGCTGCTGGCCTGGTCGCTGCTGCCTGACGGCCCGGCACGCACGGCAGCGTTCATGCTGGCCAGCGCCACCTGGATCACCACCTTACTGGTCAATCTCAACCCCTTCATGCGTTTTGATGGCTACTTCCTGATCAGTGACTTGTGGCGGGTCGAGAACCTGCAGAACCGCGCCTTTGCCCTGTGTCGCTGGCGATTGCGCGAGGCGCTGTTCGGCTATGGCGAGCCAGCCCCGGAAGCCTGGTCGCCGACCATGCGCCGCCGTTTGCTGGTGTGGGGCTATGGCGCCTGGCTGTGGCGCGCGGTGCTGTTCTTCGGTATCGCCCTGGCGGTGTATCACCTGTTCTTCAAGGTGCTGGGCATCTTCCTGATGCTGGTGGAGCTGGCCTGGTTCATCGGTTTGCCGGTGTACAAGGAGTTGCGGCAATGGTGGCTGCACCGTGGCCAGGCGGCGCCGGGCAAGACGCTGCGGGTGGCGGCCGGGCTGGGTTTGCTGCTGGCCGTGCTGGTACTGCCCTGGCGTGGCGCGGTGGACGTGCCGGCGATGCTCGAGGCGTCCCGCGTCAGCGCCCTGCATGCGCCGGTGGCGGCACGGGTGAAAAGCTTGCCGGTGGGCGAAGGGCAGGCGGTTCGCCAGGGCGAGCTGCTGGTGGAGCTGGAATCGCCCGACCTGACGTCGCGCCAGTCCATCGTGCGCCGCGAGATCGACATCCTGCAGCTGCTGTTGCGCCGCCAGGCCGGGCGCAGCGAGACGGCGGCGGACGCTGTGGTGCTAGAGCAGCAACTGGCCGAAGCCGTGGCCGAGTACCGTGGCCTGGCCGCCCAGCGCGAGCGCCTGCACCTGCGCGCGCCCCGCGACGGTGTGCTGCGTGACCTGCCGGCCGGCCTGGCAGCGGGGCAATGGGTAAGCCCGGCACTAACCTTGGGCCGGGTAGTCGAGCCGGGGCTGCGTTTGCGCGGTTACCTGGCCGAAGCCGATCTGTGGCGGGTGGCGGCCGGCAGCGAAGGGCGCTTCATCGCCGATGACCCGGCGCGCCCGGCATTGCCGGTGCGCGTGGAGCAGGTGGATGCCACCGGCGTTGCCGTGCTGGAGCTCGAAGCGCTGGCCTCCGACCGCCATGGCCCGGTAGCCGTGCGGCGTGATGGCCAGCAGCGTGCGGAGCCGGTGCAGGCCCAGTATGGCGTGCGCCTGAGCCCGTTGGGCGAAGTGCCCGATGTGGCCCAGCCGTTGCGTGGGGTGGTGGTACTGGAGGGCGCGCGCGAGTCGTTGCTGGGGGCCGCCTGGCGACGTTTGGCGGCGTTGGGGGTTCGTGAGAGTGGGTTTTAGGCGGCCTTTCCCCTCCAGGGACCCGTCTTCGCCAGGAACACCGTTCAAGATAATGCCAACGCAAGGAGCCCGCATGACCGAGACTGCTTTGCCACTGTGTTCCCGCCTTACCTTGCCCACGAACCTGCCCGCGTTGCTGCAGGCCCTGACCCGGCTGGACACTCACGCCTGGCAGGCGCACTTCAACCGGGGCTACCACGAAGGTGACTGGAGCGGTGTGGCACTGGTCGCCGCCGAGGATGCGCCGTTGCCGCTGGCCCCAGGCACAGGCGCGCCGAATAGCCTGGCCTGGTGGCAGGGCGAGCCGGCCTGGCAGCAAGCACTCGCACCCTTCCAGGCATCGCTGCGCGCCGCCCGCCTGCTTCGCCTGGGCGCGGGGGCGCGGATACACGAGCACCGTGACCCCGACCTCGGGCGCCCAGGCGGCTGCCTGCGCTTGCACATACCGCTGCAGAGCCCTCCGGGCGTGGAGTTTCTTGTGGATGGCCTGCAAGTGCCGATGCGCCCGGGCGAGTGCTGGTTCATCGACTTGTCGCGCCCCCACCGGGTCAACAACCCCGGGCCCGGCGAGCGCATCCACCTGATACTCGACTGCGCGGCCGACCCTTGGCTGCTGGCGCTGATCGACGAAGGCCTGGCGCAGACGCCGGCATTGCAGCCCGGCAGAGCTGGGCAGGCATTCGAACGGTTTCGCCAGCAGGTGAGTGAGGCGCCGGCATTGGCCGCGCAACTACAGGTGCTGGAGGATCCCCGGGCCTTCGTGGCCGAGGCGGTGCGCCTTGGTGCCGAGCTAGGGCTGGCGTTTTCCGAGGCAGAGGTCCTGGGCGCCATGCGTCGGGGCAAGCAGGCATGGAGCGATCAATGGCGAGTGTGAATACCCCGATGGATTTTCACGGCTGGCTGCCCATCCGCCTCTGGCAAGGCGACGCCGGATGGCGGGTGGACTGGTGCTGGTTCGGCGAGAGGCGCCTGGCCCGGCCGTTTTTCCGCGACGACGTCGACCAGGCACTGCGCTTGCCCTTCAACCAGGCCATGCGCCGCGACACCGATGTCCAGGCTTTGCTCGACTGGCAACTGCACAGCCCGGGCCTGGCGCCCTCGGTGCTGGTGTTCCATGCCTCGCGCTGTGGCTCGACGCTGATCGCCCAATTGCTCGCCAGTCAGGCCCGCAACATCGTGCTGTCCGAGCCGCCGCCGTTGGACAACCTGTTGCGTGCCGCGCGCCAGGACCCGTCCGCCGTCGCCTGGCAGGCCGATGCATTGCGGGCGCTGTGCTCGGCCTACGGTCAGCGTCGTCGGGGCGACGAGTGCCACCTGTTGATCAAGCTCGACGCCTGGAGCATCTTCGACGCGCCACTGCTGACGGCGCTGTATCCCCAGGTGCCACGGGTATTCCTCTACCGTGACCCGCTGGAGATCGTGGTTTCCCAATTGCGCCAGCCGGGCATGCACCGGGTACCGGGCCTGCTTGGTGCCTCTGGGCTCGACAGTGTGCTGGCCGAGGCCCAGGGCATGGGCGCGGTGCAATACACCTGCCGGATGATTGGCGAAATCCTTGCGGCTGGCCTAGCGTTGTGCGAACGCGAAGGTGCCATAGCGGTGAACTACAGCGAGTTGCCCGATGCTGTCTGGGGGCGCCTGGGGCCATTGTTCGGCATCCTGCCAGGCGAAGTAGCGGATTTGCAGGCGGTCGCGGCCTTCGACGCCAAGCAGCCCGTCCTGAACTTCAGCGCCGATGGCCAGCGCAAGCGTGACGAAGCCAGCGACGAGGTGCGCGCGGCGATCGCCCGTTGGGCCCTGCAGCCTTACAACGCTTTGGAATCCATACGGTTGCGAAATGCCTAGAAACCGGCGTCAAAATACCTCGAACGGGTGTTTGAGAAAATAGTTGCAAAGACCACGCTAGAGTAGTGGCTATATGCCTTGTTGTTCGGCTACGCTGCGGGTGATCGTGTAGGACAATTCACTTGGATGTGCGCCCCTCACCATGGGGTAACCTTACGCAGGGAAGCCAGACCCGATGTCCATCCCCGAGGTGAACCTCCGTCCCATGGTGGACGCCGACCGGGCGTTCCTGCGCGAGCTCTATGGCACCACGCGTGCCGCCGAAATGGCCCTGCTGCCGTGGCCGCAGGCCGCTATCGATGCCTTCCTCGACCAGCAGTTCCAGGCCCAGCACGACTACTACCAGGCCCAGTTCGCCGACGCCGGCTTCTTTGTCATCGAAACGGCGGGCGAGCGCATCGGCCGTGCCTGCCTGCAGTGGACCGACAGCCACGTGCAATTCATCGACATGGCCCTGCTGCCCGCCTGGCGCGGCCGTGGCATCGGCAGCCGGCTGCTCGGCCAGTGGCTGGCACGTGCCGATGAACGGGGGCTCAGCGCCGGCCTGCATGTGACCGCCCACAACCCGGCCTTGCGGCTCTATCAGCGCTGTGGGTTCCGGGTGGTCGGCGAGAACGGCTTGTCGCTGAAAATGAGCCGGCCAGCGTCCATTGCCGCGATTGATGCGACCGGTGAGCCCCGATATCCAAGGGGGCCGGAGCTCCAGACGATTTTCCACGCCGATCGGCAGCTCTGAGCGTGCCTGTCACGAACGTGATTACCTGCGGGCCTTGAGGCCCGTCCTTGCCGCGTTGTCAAAGGAGTGCAGTAAATGAGTGAGCCATTCATCGGTCAGATCACATTGTTCGCGGGAAACTTTGCGCCACGGGGTTGGGCCTTCTGCGATGGGCAGATGCTCAGCATCAACAACAACGCGGCGTTGTTCGCGATCCTGGGCACGACCTACGGTGGCAATGGCCAGACCACCTTCGCGCTACCTGACCTACGCGGGCGCAGCCCTGTGCATGCTGGCCAGGGACAAGGGCCGGGGCTATCGCAGTTCCTTCCGGGCGAGAAAGGTGGTACTCCGACCACCACGCTGCTTGCCTCGAACATGGCGTCGCAGGCCGTGAACATCCCTGCCCAGACCGTATCGGTCGCCATCCCTGCCGCAGAAGGTGACGCCGACCTGCCGGCCCCTTCGACCACCGGCGTGCTGGCCAAGCCGAAGGACTCGTCCGGATCGGGTGTGTCGATCGACATCTACGCCTCCACCGCCAGCAATACCACGCTCAAGCCGTTCAACCTCACCATCCCAGCCACGACGGGCGCGACCGCGCCAGGCAACCAGCCGTTCTCGAACCAGAGCCCTTACCTGGGCATCAACTTCATCATCGCGACCGAAGGGATCTTCCCATCCCGTAACTGAGGCCAGGATTTCGGCAGGCAGGGCAGCGGGGCGCGCATCGGCGCCCCGTCGTCCGTTCAGGATTACCAGACAAGGACAGGCCGCCCTCATCTGCAGGGACGGCAAGCATAAGCAGCCGCAGGGCTGAGCGAGGGCATCATGGCATTCTGGAAACGCGGTAAAGACACCCACACACCCAACGTTTCCGCGAGCCGGCCCAGTCTCATCCAGGCCCTGGAACCGCGCATGATGTTCGACGCCTCGGTGGGCGTGGTCGCCGATCAGGGGGCTCAGGCGGTCGAAGCCGCCGCAGCCGCCACCGGAGGCAAGGACACCAGCGCCGCCAGTGATGCGGCCAGTACCCGCGATAACACCGCCCACGAACCGGCCCATCAGGCGGCACCAGCCACCGCGCCGATCTCCCAGGCTCCGGGCAATCATGAAGTGGTATTCGTCGACTCTGCGGTAAGTGATTACCAGAAACTCATCGCCGGCCTGCCTGCCGGGGTCGAGGTGGTGGTGCTGGACAACGGCAAGGATGGCTTCAAGCAGATCGCCGACTATCTCAATGGCCGTAGCGACGTGACTTCGGTCGATATCATCAGCCACGGCGACAGCGGCTATGTGTACCTGGCCGGCAATGCCATCTGGGCCAACCAACTGGCCAGCCATGGAACCGACCTGGCGCGCATCGGCGCCAGCCTGGCCCCAGGCGGCGATATCCGCTTCTTTGCTTGCAACACCGGCGCCGGCAGCGATGGCCAGATGTTCGTCAACGAGGTGGCGCGGCTCAGCGGTGCCGACGTGGGCGCCTCGGCCGACTCGACTGGCAACCGCGCTGGCGAGGACTGGGAACTGGAGACCGTTTCCGGCGCGGTGGCCACTGGCGTGGGCGTGCAGCGCGGCGACCTGTCGGCATTCAATACCTCGCTGGCGACCATCACCGTCACCAGCAGCAATGCGTCGCTCATCGCCAACGATGGCCAGGTATCCCTGGCCGAAGCCATCCAGGCCGCGAACACCGACACTTCGGTAGATGGCTCCGCCGCGGGCAGCGGCAACGACATCATCGTGTTCCACCAGAACCTGAAAGGCGGGACCATTCGCTGGTCGTCGGCCACGGCGCTGGCGGTGACCAGCAACATTACCATCAACGGTGATGTCGACGGCGACGGCAAGGGCGACATCATCCTCAGTGGCGACGTCAACAGCAACAACATCCGCGATGCTGGCGAGGCCTCGGGCCTGCAAAGCAACGGTGGCGGTGTGCTGACGGTGCGCAACCTGGACATGCGGCATTTCTCCGGCAACATCACCGGTGGGGCCATCCGCGCCAATGGCGGTTCGATCACCGTCGAGGATTCCAACTTCCAGGACAACGCCGGCACCGTGATCAACTCGGCGACCACCCTAGGCTCCACGGTGGTGGTACGCAACACCACGATCCATGACAACAATGCGAGCATCATCGGCGCCACCGGCATGTCGTCGCTGGTACGCCTGGGTGGCGCCAACAACCACGTCCTGGAAAACGTGGCGATCTACAACAACAGTGGGACCTACGCCGCCACTGCCACGGTCGCTGGCGCCTCGGTCATCGTGCTGAGCAATACCGGTGGCTCGGTCAGCATCGTCAACAGCACCATCGCCAACAACACCTACCTCAACACCAGCAGTGGCACCATCAACTCCGCCGGCCTGGGGTGGGCCACTGGCGGCGCCGGCACGGTGACGGTGCTCAACAGCATCATCAGTGGCAACACGGTCAACGGCGCTGCTCTTGATGCCGCCACCAACAGCGGCAGTGGCGGTGGCTACACCAGCACCACCAACCTGATCGGCACCCCGGTCAACTTCGTCAATGCCGCCGGCGGCGATTACCGCCTGGCCAGCACTGCCAGCAACGCCATCGACCAGGGCACCCAGGCGGGCGCGCCGGCCACCGACCTGCGCGGCTTCGACCGGCCCCGTGGCGGCGGTGTCGACATCGGTGCCTACGAGGTGCTGTACTCGGCGCCGCCGCTGGTCGACCTGGACACCAGCACCGGTGGTAACGACAGCACCGTCAATTTCGCCGGCTCCCCGGTGGTGATCGTGCCGAACATCAACATCAGCCAATCCGACGGCGATACCCAGGTCAGTGGCGCCACGCTGACCTTGGGCGGCGTGCTCGATGGCGGCAGCGAGACCCTATCGCTCAGCGCCGGGCAGATCGCCACGGCGGCCAGTTACGGCATCACCATCAGCGGCTCGGGCAGCGCGGTGCTGTCGCTCAGCGGTGTGGCCACCCTGGCCCAGTATCGTGCGGTACTTGCCACAGTGACCTATGGCAACGCCGCAGGGGCCTACACCAGCGGCACCCGTAGCGTGACCGTCAGTATCAATGACGACATGGGCAGTACTACCCGCACCGCTTCGGTGGTGGTCCAGCCACTCAATGCCGCGCCGGTGATCGGCAACCTCAACGGTGACAGCCAGACCTTCACCCAAGGCAGTGGCGCCGTGCTGCTCGACAGCGGCAGCAACGCCACGGTCACCGACAGCGACTCGGCCGACTTTGCCGGGGGTAACCTGACCGTGGCGGTCAGCGCCAACGGCGTCGCCAGCGAAGATGTGCTGGGCATCCGCCACCAGGGCAATGGCGCCGGGCAGATCGGCGTCAGCGGCAGCACGGTGAGCTACGGCGGAGTGGCCATCGGCACCTATACCGGCGGCACGGGCGGCGCCAACCTGGTGCTGACGTTCAACGGCAATGCCACGGCCGCAGCAGTCCAGGCGGTGGTGCGCAACCTCACCTACGACAACAGCAATGCCGCCAACAGCATCGGCCAGGCCACCCGCACCCTGTCGGTCACCGTCAACGATGGCGATGGCGCCACCTCCAGCGCGGCTTCGGTCACGGTGGCCATTCACGAGACGGTTCCGCCCACCGCCACCATCACCCTCAGCGACACGGCCCTGAAAGTGGGCGAGACCGCGACGGTGACCATCACCTTCAGCGAGGTGGTGAGCGGTTTCTCCAATGCCGACCTGACGGTGGCCAACGGCACCCTGAGCGCGGTGTCCAGCAGCGATGGCGGCAAGACCTGGACCGCCACCTTCACCCCGACCAACAGCATCACCAACGCCAGCAACGTCATCACCCTGAACAACGCCGGTGTCACCGACCTGGCCGGCAACGCTGGCGTAGGCACCACCAATTCGGCCAACTACAGCATCGACACTCAGCGCCCGACGGCGACCATCGTGGTGGCCGACAGCAACCTGAGCATCGGTGAGACGTCCCAGGTGACCATCACGTTCAGCGAGGCCGTGACCGGCTTCACCAATGCCGACCTGACGGTGGCCAACGGCACCTTGAGCACGGTGTCCAGCAGCGATGGCGGGATCACCTGGACCGCGACGTTCACCCCGACCAACGCCATCACCGACGCGACCAACCTCATCAATCTGGACAACACCGGGGTGAGCGATGCCGCTGGCAACGCCGGCAGCGGCACCACCAACTCGAACAACTACGCCATCGACACCCAGCGCCCGACGGCGACCATCGTGGTGGCCAGCCCCACCCTGGCCATCGGCCAGACGTCGCTGGTGACGTTCACCTTCAGCGAGGCCGTGACCGGCTTCACCAATGCCGACCTGACGGTGGCCAACGGCACCCTGAGCGCCGTCTCCAGCAGCGACGGCGGGATCACCTGGACCGCGACGTTCACCCCGAACAGCACCATCACCGACGCGACCAATGTCATCACCCTGGACAACACCGGGGTGAGCGATGGCGCTGGCAACGCCGGCAGCGGCACCACCAACTCGAACAACTACGCCATCGACAGCGTGCGCCCGACCGCGACCATCGTGGTGGCCAACCCCACCCTGGTCATCGGCCAGACGTCGCTGGTGACGTTCACCTTCAGCGAGGCCGTGAGCGGTTTCAGCAATGCCGACGTGACGGTGGCCAACGGCAACTTGAGCGCGGTGTCCAGCAGCGACGGCGGGATCACCTGGACGGCCACCTTCACCCCGTCAAGCAACATCACCGACACCACCAACCTCATCACCCTGGACAACAGCGGGGTGGCCGATCTGGCCGGCAACGCCGGTAGCGGCACGACCGACTCGAACAACTACGCCGTCGACACCCAGCGCCCGACGGCCACCATAGTGGTCGCCGACAACAATCTCACCGTCGGCGAGACCACCACGGTGACCATTACCTTCAGCGAGGCTGTAACCGGCTTCACCCTCGCCGATCTGACGGTGGCGAACGGCAACTTGAGTGGGCTTTCCAGCAGTGATGGCGGCATCACCTGGACGGCGACGTTCACCCCTTCGGTAAACGTGCAGGACGCCACCAACGTGATTGCCCTGAGCAACAGCGGGGTGGCCGACCTGGCTGGCAACGCCGGCAGCGGTACCACCAACTCCAACAACTACGGCGTCAGCACCATGCAACCCACGGCCACCGTGGTGGTAAGCGATGCGGCGCTGCGCATCGGTGAAACCTCACTGGTAACCATCACGTTCAGCGAGGCGGTGAGCGGATTCACCAACGCGGACCTGACCGTGGCCAACGGCACCCTGAGCGCGGTCTCCAGCGCCGACGGCGGCATTACCTGGACGGCCACCTTCACCCCGACCGGCAACATCACCGACAGCACCAACCTGATCACCCTCGACAACAGCGGCGTGGTCGGCCAGAGCAGCGGCAATGCCGGTACCGGCAGCACCGACTCGAACAACTATGCCATCGACACCCAGCGCCCGACGGCGACCATCGTGGTGGCCGACAGCAACCTGGCCATCGGCGAGACGTCGCTGGTGACCATCACCTTCAGCGAGGCGGTGAGCGGATTCACCAATGCGGACCTGACCGTGGCCAACGGCACCCTGAGCGGGCTGAGTAGCAGCGATGGCGGTATCACCTGGACCGCGACCCTGACGCCGAGCGCCGGCATCACCGACACCTCCAACGTGATCACCCTGGATAACAGCGGGGTGACGGACACCGCCGGCAACGCCGGTTCCGGCACCACCGACTCGAACAACTACGCCGTCGACAGCCAGCGGCCAACCGCCACCATCGTCATGGCCGACAGCGATCTGCGCGTCGGTGAAACCTCGTTGGTGACCATCACGTTTAGCGAGGCGGTAGCGGGCTTCACCAACGCTGACCTGAACTTGCCCAATGGCACCCTGGGCACGCTGTCCAGCGTCGACGGCGGTATCACCTGGACCGCCATCTTCACGCCGAGCAACGGCGTGCAGGACGCCACTAACCTGATCGTACTGAACAACACGGGCTACACCGACCTGGCCGGCAACAGCGGAACCGGCACCACTTCATCGGCCAACTACACGGTCAACACCGTCGTCCCCACCGCCACCGTCGTGGTTGCCGATACGGCCCTGCGCGCGGGCGAGTCGAGCCTGGTGACCATCACTTTCAGCGAGGCGGTGAGCGGCTTCACCCTGGCCGACCTGACAGTGGCCAATGGCACCTTGAGCGGGTTGAGCAGCAGCGATGGCGGCATCACCTGGACCGCGACCCTGACACCTGGCAACGGGGTCGAGGACACCAGCAACCTGATCACCCTGGACAACAGCGGCGTGGTCGCGGCATCTTCGGGCAACGCCGGCGTGGGCAGTACCGATTCCAACAACTACGCCATCGACACCCGCGTTCCCAGCGTGACCAGCGTCGGTGGCCCGGCGGGGGTGTCCTACAACGCCGGCGACTCGCTGGTGTTCGTGGTCAACGCCAGTGAAGCGGTCCAGGTCACGGGGGCGCCGCGCCTGGCGCTGGACATCGGCGGGCACACGGTGTTTGCCGAACTGGTGGCGGGCGCCGGCACCTCGACCCTGGTGTTCCAGTACATCGTCCAGGCCGGTGACAACGACGCTGACGGCATCACCGTGACCGGCCTTGCCGCCAATGGTGCGACCCTTGTCGACGCCGCGGGCAATGCCATGGACCTGACCCTCAATGGCGTGGCTGACACCCACCAGGTGCTGGTCGACACCCAGGCGCCGAGCGCGGTCGGCATCGTCACCCTCGACCCGTCGCCGAGCAACGCCCAGAGCGTGCGCTTCACTGTGACCTTCAACGAGCAGGTCAATGGCGTCGATCTCAGCGATTTCAGCCTGGTTGGCACCGGCTCGGCCAGCGGTACGCTCAGCGGCCTGCAAGCGCTGGGCGGTGGAGTCTATGTCATCACCGTCAGTGGTGTGCACGGCACCGGCACCCTGGGCCTGAACCTCAATGGCAGCGCCACGGGTATCACCGATGTGGCCGGCAACGCCTTGGTCGGTGGCCTGACCGGCGCCACGTACAACATCGACCGCGACGCCCCCACGGTGGGCAGTGTCGGCGTGCCGGTCGGCGTCCCCTATAACACGGGCGATGTGCTCACCTTCGTGGTCAACACCAGCGAGGCGGTGATGGTCGACGGCGTGCCGCGGCTTGCCCTGGATGTCGACGGGCGCACGGTTTACGCCGATTTCGTGGCCGGCTCAGGCACGCCGACGCTGGTGTTCCAGTACCAGATCCAGGCCGGCGACAACGATGCCGATGGCATCCAGGTGCTTGGCCTGTCGGCCAATGGCGCGAGCCTGCACGATGCGGCCGGCAATCAACTGACACCGGGGCTGAACAATGTTGGCGACAGCCACGGGGTCATTGTCGACGGCATACCACCCAGCGTGGTCTCGATCGTGGCGAATTCGTCGCCGACGCCGGGCAGCCAGTCCTTCACCGTGACCTTCAGCGAGGACGTCAGCGGTGTCGACCTGGGCGACTTCGAACTGCTGGCCAGTGGCAACGCCAGTGGCACGCTGCAGTCGCTGGTACGCCTCGACGGCCATACCTGGCAGGTCAATGTCGCAGGGGTGGCAGGCAGTGGTGGCCTGGCCCTTGGGCTCAAGGCCAGTGGCACGGGCATTCGCGATGGCGCAGGCAACGACCTGGCCGGTGGCTTCGCCGGCCAAAGCGTGACATTGCAGTCGACCGACGGTGATCCGGAATTCCGCGCCTACCCACCGGCGCGCCCGGGCCAGGCCAGCCCAGGCACGCCGGTGGTGATCGCACCGTTGCCGGTAACGGCGCCGTTCCAGTCGCCGCTGCTGCCACAGCCGCTGTTCGAGGTGCCGACAACGGGCGGCGGGCTGCCGACCTTGGGCAATCTGTTCATCCAGAACGGTGCGCTGGCGCCCAGCTACCTGGCCCAGGTATTCGCCGGCCAGCACGCCGACAGCGGTATCGGCAATGGTTCGGGGGCCGGTTTCCTCGGCTTTGGTGGTGGTGACGCCAATGTCTTCGGGGCCAGCAGCCTGGCCAACATCTTCGACAAGACGCTGCCGGATGACGGTGGCCAGTATGAACTGAGCGGTGGCAAGCCATTCCGCCAGGGGGCAGAGGCGGGGGCGGGCAAGGGCCTGACCGGGGCGCCGACCCTTGGGCAGCAGTTGCAGGCCTTCCGGGAGGGGGAGCAACACCAGGCCAGGCAACTGGCGCAGGCGTTGGGGCCGGTCGAGGTACCCGTGCCGCAGGCCTGAGCCGGCGCACGCGAGCAATTCAATTAGAAGAAAAGCAGTGCCGTACCAAGGGGGCGGACAGGGATGAGCAGAGCATCGAGGATTTTTGCGGTAAGCGTACTGGCACTGGCGGTAACAGGGTGCGCGGTCAAGACCCAACCCATCGACCGCAGCGTCAGCGAGCAGCGGGCGCGGGCGGACCTTGCCAGCATGTTCAAGGGCCAGGAGGCCTTGCAAGGGCCGCTGACCTTGCACCAGGCCATGGCCCGTGCGGTCAAGTACAACCTGGAGGCACGCCTCAAGATCATGGAAGAAGCCCTGGCCCAACGCCAGGTCGACCTGGCCACCTTCGACATGCTGCCGCGCATGGCCCTGTCGGCCGGTTACGCCGGGCGCAGCAACGTCAGCGCATCAAGCAGCCAAAGCGTGCTGACCAATACCCAATCCCTGGAGCCATCGACCTCCCAGGACCGCGACCGCGACGTGGCCGACCTGACCATGGTGTGGAACGTGCTCGACTTCGGTGTCAGCTATGTCAGCGCCAAGCAACAGGGCGATCAGCGCCTGATCGTCCAGGAACGCCGGCGCAAGGTGGTGCAGACCATCATCCAGGACGTGCGCTCGGCCTACTGGCGGGCGGTCGCCGCCGAGCGCCTGCTCAAGCAGATCGACGCGCTGATGGTGCGGGTCGAGCAGGCCCGGGACAACAGCCAGCGCATGGGTGACCAGCGCATCGGCGACCCGATCCAGGCGCTCAACTACCAGCGCTCGTTGATCGAGGCCACCCGCCAGCTGGAGGAACAGCGTCGCGCGCTGTCGCTGGCCAAGACTGAACTGGGCGCGCTGATCAACCTGCCGCCGGGGAGCGAGCTGACCCTCGCCGCTACCGACGACTACAGCGTGCCGGAGCTCAAGGTAGGCCTCGAAGCGCTGGAGCAGCAGGCCCTGGCCACGCGCCCCGAATTGCGCGAGCAGGACTACCAGGCCCGCATCAGCGCCGCCGAGGTGCGCAAGTCGATGCTGCGCATGCTGCCGGGGCTGGAGTTCTCGGCGGGTGGGCACTACGACAGCAACAGCTTCCTGACCAACCAGCACTGGGCCGATTATGGCGTCAAGGTCACCTGGAACCTGTTCAACGTGCTGTCGGGGCCGGCGTCCATCGACGTCGCCAAGGCTGGCGAACAGGTGGTCGAGGCGCGTCGCCAGGCGATGTCGATGGCCATCCTGGCCCAGCTCTACGTGGCCAATGCCAACTACAACGAAGCTCGCCGCCAGTTCGCCACCAGTCAGCAACTGGTCGCCCTTGACCAGCAGATCGTCGAGCAACTGCGCAATCGCCACCAGGCGCAGGGTATTGGCGAGCTGGAGCTGATCCAGGGGGAACTGAATGCGCTGCAGGCCGACCTGCGCCGCGACCTGGCCTATGCCGAGCTGCGCAATAGCTATGGCCAGGTGTTCGCCAGCGCCGGGCTCGACCCGTTGCCACAGACCCTGCCGTCCGGCGAACTCGCCGACATTGCCCAGGCCCTGGGTAATAACGAGGCACGCTGGCAGCGTGGCGATATCGCCCCGGGCAGTTGAGTGCAACCAGCAGGCGCGGGGTCAGCCCGCGCCTACTGCGTTTGGTGCAGTACGCGCTGCTGTACGTACGCTAGCAGTTGCGCCGTTGCCATCGGTAGCGGCACTTGTGCCGTCTCCACCACCAGCTCCGGGCGCTCCGGCACCTCGTACGGCGCATTGATCCCGGTGAAGGCAGGCAGCTCCCCCGCCCGGGCGCGGCGATACAGGCCCTTGGGGTCGCGGGCCTCGCAGGTGGCCAGGTCGGCCTTGACGTACACTTCGTGGAAGCCCGCCTTGCAGGCCTGGCGCGCGGCGGCGCGCCCCGCGTGATAGGGCGAGATCAACGCGGCAATGCAGATCAGCCCGGCATCGGCGAACAGCGCCGCCACCTCACCCGTGCGGCGGATGTTTTCGTGGCGATCCTGGGGTGAGAAACCCAGGTCGGCATTCAGCCCTGTGCGCAGTACATCACCGTCGAGCACGTAGCAGCCATGCCCAAGCTCATGGAGCTCTCGGGCCAGGGCCAGGGCCAGTGTCGACTTTCCCGCGCCGGAGAGTCCGGTAAGCCAGATGACCGCGCCTGCTCGGGCACGTGCCGGTGGATGTTCATCGCTTCCTGCGTGATGCACCTTGGACGTCTCCGAAAGGGGGAGTGCCCGAGTGTACTGCGCCGCGTGGCGGGATGTCAGTGGCCTGGAAACGGCCACGGTGGGTGTTCAGTCGATTCCTCTGCGTACGCCTTCTATATAGCGCAGCACCGCAGGTGACTTCTCGAAGCGGCGGTGCACCAGGCTCAGCCATGAGCTCGCCTGGCTGTCGGCGATGGGCCGGTAGTTGACCTGCGGGAGGCTGATGCGCTGGACCACCGACGCGGGTACCACGGCCACGCCCTGGCCTAGTGAAACCAGGGTGAGCACTGCCACCAGGCTGCCCGGCTGCGGCCCCAGGCGCGGTGTGAAGCCGCCCTGGCCGGCGATTGCCAGGGTGCCGGAGATCTGCTCAGGCAAGATGAACGTTTCGTCGGCTAGCCGCGCGGCGGGGATTGTCTTCAGCTCATTGAGGCGCGAGCTGGCCGGCAGCGCCAGGACGAAGCCCTCCTGATGCAGGGCGATAGCCGTCAGGGTCTGCGGCAGCTCCATGGGCGAGCGCAGGTAGGCGAGGTCGAGCTGGCCATCGTGGACCAAGGCGGGGAGCTCGAGCATGGGCACCTCGCGAATGTTCAGGCGCACCCCGGGGTAGTCTTCGACAAATCGGCTCACTTGTTGCTGCAGGGTGCCCGAGTAGGCTGCCGATGCGACGTAGCCCAGCTCTATCCAACCACTGTCGCCGCGGCCTGCGCGCTGTGCACCCAATTGCGCTGCGTCGAACTGCTGTACGGCCTGTTCAGCCTCGGTGAGCAACGCCTGGCCTGCGGCGGTGAGGCTCACCTCGCGCTGGCTGCGTTCGAACAGCCGCACGCCCAGCTCACGCTCCATGTCCTGGATCTGCCGGCTCAGGGTCGGCGGGGCGATGCCCAGTTGCTCGGCGGCGCGGGTGAAGTGGCCGTGCCGAGCGACGGCAAGGAAGTAGCGGAAGTGACGTATCTCCATGGGGCCTCGTTAGCCAGGCGCTAATGACGCGGGACGTGCTGGCTAACAAGCCGGGCGCCCTGCGGCGTTATGGTTGAGGCAACACTACAAGGCTGGCGTCGTGGCGGTAAAGCGGCGACGACCTGCCTGCTCTCTATAACGGAGCCTTGCCATGCCTGCAGCCGCCTCACCACGCTTCACCCTGTTCACCGCCTCGGCGGTGTGCGCCGTGATCATCCTCGACACCAACATCGTCGCGGTCAGCCTGCCCAGCATTGCCCGCGACCTGTCCGGCTCGTTCAGCGACATCGAATGGGTGGTCAGTGCGTACTTGCTGGCGTTCGCCGCCTGTCTGCTACCCGCTGGCAGCCTGGCCGACCGCTTCGGCAGGCGGCGCATGCTGCTGCTCGGCCTGGCGCTGTTCGGCGCGGCCTCGCTGGCGTGCGGCGCCGCGCCGAGTCTGTTGTTCCTCGATCTGGCCCGAGCAGCCAAGGGCATCGGTGCCGCGTTGTTGCTGACTGCCGCGCTGGCCGCCATCGGCCACCGTTTCCATGCGCCGCAGGAGCGCATGCGGGCCTGGGCTTTCTGGGGCGCGTGCATGGGCGCGACCATCACCTTCGCGCCGCTGCTCGGTGGGCTGATCGCCAGTACCTTGGGCTGGCGCTGGATCTTCTATATCAATCTGCCGCTGGTGATGGTGCTGGCGCTGATGGTCGTGCGCAGTATCGAGGAGTCCCGCGACGGTTCGGCGGCGCGGTTCGATCCACTGGGTAGTCTGACTTTCGCCGGTGGCCTGGGCTACCTGATCTGGGCCTTGATCGATGCCAATCGGGTCGGTTGGGACAGTGCTCCCACGTTGGGACGTCTGCTGATCGCAGTGTTCCTGCTTGGCCTGTTCGTGATGGTCGAGCGTAGCCAGGTGCGTCCGATGGTCGACCTGGGTTTGATGCGCAGCGGGCGCTTCATCGGCGCCTTGCTGGGGATGTTCGCCTATGCCGCCTGTGCGCAGGTGATGATGACCTTGCTGCCGCTTTACCTGCAGAACGGTTTGCAACTGTCGGCCTTGGCTGCGGGGGCGGGCATGTTGCCATTTGCCGTGGCCATGCTGCTGACGCCTCGGCTGGGCATGCGTCTGGCGGTGCGCCTGTCGCCGGCCCAGGTGTTCGCTGTGGGGTTGGTGCTGGTCGGACTGGGCAACCTGGCCTGTGCCTGGGCCGTCGGGCAGGGTGGCTATACCGCGTTCGCCCTGGCCAGTGTCGTGCTGGGCTCGGGAGCTGGATTGCTCAACGGCGATACGCAGAAAAACATCATGGCTTGCGTGCCGCGTGAGCGCACAGGTATGGCTTCGGGGCTGAGCACGACCACGCGCTTTGGAGCCATCGTCCTTGCCATAGGCATTCTTGGCGGCATCCTTGCGGCGCGCAGTGGGCAACTGCTGCGCGATGCCCTGGCGATACGGGCGCCTGAGGCGTTGGGTGCGGCGGGGGAGATGGCCACACGGGTGGCGGCGGGGGATCTGCATGCCGCGCTGGCGTTGCTTGACCCAAGATTCCGAGAGGTGGCGGCACCCCTGGCGCGCCAGGCGTTTATCGGTGGCTTCGAGGCGGTGCTGTGCAGTGCCGGTACTGCGGCGCTGGTCTTTGCGGTGGTGGTGGGGGTATTGCTGAATAAACCCTTGCCGGTCGGGGACGCTCATCATCAGGCAATGCAGACCCGTGCGTCAGGCCAAGCACCAGATATTGCAAATACATGAAATTAACGGTTGACGGGGTTTCAGATCCCCTTATAATGCGCCCCACTTCCAGCGACATCGGAACGAAAAACTCCTTGAATATCAAAGAGTTGATTGTTTGGAAAGGTTCCGGAAGTGCTTCGGTCGTCAGATCGGCAGCGGTAAAAAGGCAGTTGACAGCAGGTTGTAACGCTGTATGATTCGCCTCCCGCTACGAGAGATCGCAGCGAGTCAAGTGTTTGAAGTTGAACGGGTTTCTCGCAAAATACTTCAAAATAAACGCTTGACACGAAATGAGGAAGGCGTAGAATGCGCGCCTCGGTTGAGATGAAAAGCGCTTAGCCAAACGCTCTTTAACAAATTGAATCAAGCAATTCGTGTGGGTGCTTGTGAGTATGGACTGATAGTCGCCAAGATTATCAGCATCACAAGTGGCCATGCGAGAAATCACATAGTCATTTGAGATTGCTGAGCCAAGTTTAGGGTTTCTTAAAAACCCAAGCAGTATTGAACTGAAGAGTTTGATCATGGCTCAGATTGAACGCTGGCGGCAGGCCTAACACATGCAAGTCGAGCGGATGACGGGAGCTTGCTCCTTGATTCAGCGGCGGACGGGTGAGTAATGCCTAGGAATCTGCCTGGTAGTGGGGGACAACGTTTCGAAAGGAACGCTAATACCGCATACGTCCTACGGGAGAAAGCAGGGGACCTTCGGGCCTTGCGCTATCAGATGAGCCTAGGTCGGATTAGCTAGTAGGTGAGGTAATGGCTCACCTAGGCGACGATCCGTAACTGGTCTGAGAGGATGATCAGTCACACTGGAACTGAGACACGGTCCAGACTCCTACGGGAGGCAGCAGTGGGGAATATTGGACAATGGGCGAAAGCCTGATCCAGCCATGCCGCGTGTGTGAAGAAGGTCTTCGGATTGTAAAGCACTTTAAGTTGGGAGGAAGGGCAGTAAGCTAATACCTTGCTGTTTTGACGTTACCGACAGAATAAGCACCGGCTAACTCTGTGCCAGCAGCCGCGGTAATACAGAGGGTGCAAGCGTTAATCGGAATTACTGGGCGTAAAGCGCGCGTAGGTGGTTCGTTAAGTTGGATGTGAAAGCCCCGGGCTCAACCTGGGAACTGCATCCAAAACTGGCGAGCTAGAGTATGGTAGAGGGTGGTGGAATTTCCTGTGTAGCGGTGAAATGCGTAGATATAGGAAGGAACACCAGTGGCGAAGGCGACCACCTGGACTGATACTGACACTGAGGTGCGAAAGCGTGGGGAGCAAACAGGATTAGATACCCTGGTAGTCCACGCCGTAAACGATGTCAACTAGCCGTTGGAATCCTTGAGATTTTAGTGGCGCAGCTAACGCATTAAGTTGACCGCCTGGGGAGTACGGCCGCAAGGTTAAAACTCAAATGAATTGACGGGGGCCCGCACAAGCGGTGGAGCATGTGGTTTAATTCGAAGCAACGCGAAGAACCTTACCAGGCCTTGACATGCAGAGAACTTTCCAGAGATGGATTGGTGCCTTCGGGAACTCTGACACAGGTGCTGCATGGCTGTCGTCAGCTCGTGTCGTGAGATGTTGGGTTAAGTCCCGTAACGAGCGCAACCCTTGTCCTTAGTTACCAGCACGTTATGGTGGGCACTCTAAGGAGACTGCCGGTGACAAACCGGAGGAAGGTGGGGATGACGTCAAGTCATCATGGCCCTTACGGCCTGGGCTACACACGTGCTACAATGGTCGGTACAGAGGGTTGCCAAGCCGCGAGGTGGAGCTAATCTCACAAAACCGATCGTAGTCCGGATCGCAGTCTGCAACTCGACTGCGTGAAGTCGGAATCGCTAGTAATCGCAAATCAGAATGTTGCGGTGAATACGTTCCCGGGCCTTGTACACACCGCCCGTCACACCATGGGAGTGGGTTGCACCAGAAGTAGCTAGTCTAACCTTCGGGAGGACGGTTACCACGGTGTGATTCATGACTGGGGTGAAGTCGTAACAAGGTAGCCGTAGGGGAACCTGCGGCTGGATCACCTCCTTAATCGAAGACATCAGCCTGCTGATGAGCTCCCACACGAATTGCTTGATTCATGATGTAAAGACGATGCGACCTGTTATATAGGTCTGTAGCTCAGTTGGTTAGAGCGCACCCCTGATAAGGGTGAGGTCGGCAGTTCAAATCTGCCCAGACCTACCATTTATTGGTACTACCTGGTTCAGCTGGTCAAATGGGGCCATAGCTCAGCTGGGAGAGCGCCTGCCTTGCACGCAGGAGGTCAGCGGTTCGATCCCGCTTGGCTCCACCACTCTTCAGGTTTCGCAGCACTGTTCAGAACTTAGAAATGAACATTCGTGAATGAATGTTGATTTCTGACTTTTGTCAGATCGTTCTTTAAAAATTCGGATATGTGATAGAAATAGACTGAATGCCAGTTTCACTGCTGGTTATTCAGGCTAAGGTAAAATTTGTGAGTTCTGCTCGAAAGAGCGACGTGCGAATTTTCGGCGAATGTCGTCTTCACAGTATAACCAGATTGCTTGGGGTTATATGGTCAAGTGAAGAAGCGCATACGGTGGATGCCTTGGCAGTCAGAGGCGATGAAAGACGTGGTAGCCTGCGATAAGCTTTGGGGAGTCGGCAAACAGACTGTGATCCAGAGATCTCTGAATGGGGGAACCCAGCCAGCACAAGCTGGTTATCTTGTACTGAATACATAGGTGCAAGAGGCGAACCAGGGGAACTGAAACATCTAAGTACCCTGAGGAAAAGAAATCAACCGAGATTCCCTTAGTAGTGGCGAGCGAACGGGGACCAGCCCTTAAGCTGGTTTGAGATTAGTGGAACGCTCTGGAAAGTGCGGCCATAGTGGGTGATAGCCCCGTACACGAAAATCTCTTGCCAGTGAAATCGAGTAGGACGGAGCACGAGAAACTTTGTCTGAACATGGGGGGACCATCCTCCAAGGCTAAATACTACTGACTGACCGATAGTGAACCAGTACCGTGAGGGAAAGGCGAAAAGAACCCCGGAGAGGGGAGTGAAATAGAACCTGAAACCGTATGCGTACAAGCAGTGGGAGCCTACTTGTTAGGTGACTGCGTACCTTTTGTATAATGGGTCAGCGACTTATATTCAGTGGCGAGCTTAACCGAATAGGGGAGGCGTAGCGAAAGCGAGTCTTAATAGGGCGCTTTAGTCGCTGGGTATAGACCCGAAACCGGGCGATCTATCCATGGGCAGGTTGAAGGTTAGGTAACACTGACTGGAGGACCGAACCGACTACCGTTGAAAAGTTAGCGGATGACCTGTGGATCGGAGTGAAAGGCTAATCAAGCTCGGAGATAGCTGGTTCTCCTCGAAAGCTATTTAGGTAGCGCCTCATGTATCACTGTAGGGGGTAGAGCACTGTTTCGGCTAGGGGGTCATCCCGACTTACCAAACCGATGCAAACTCCGAATACCTACAAGTGCCGAGCATGGGAGACACACGGCGGGTGCTAACGTCCGTCGTGAAAAGGGAAACAACCCAGACCGTCAGCTAAGGTCCCAAAGTCATGGTTAAGTGGGAAACGATGTGGGAAGGCTTAGACAGCTAGGAGGTTGGCTTAGAAGCAGCCACCCTTTAAAGAAAGCGTAATAGCTCACTAGTCGAGTCGGCCTGCGCGGAAGATGTAACGGGGCTCAAACCATGCACCGAAGCTACGGGTATCACCTTTTGGTGATGCGGTAGAGGAGCGTTCTGTAAGCCTGTGAAGGTGAGTTGAGAAGCTTGCTGGAGGTATCAGAAGTGCGAATGCTGACATGAGTAACGACAATGCGAGTGAAAAACTCGCACGCCGAAAGACCAAGGTTTCCTGCGCAACGTTAATCGACGCAGGGTTAGTCGGTCCCTAAGGCGAGGCTGAAAAGCGTAGTCGATGGAAAACAGGTTAATATTCCTGTACTTCCAGTTATTGCGATGGAGGGACGGAGAAGGCTAGGCCAGCTTGGCGTTGGTTGTCCAAGTTTAAGGTGGTAGGCTGAGATCTTAGGCAAATCCGGGATCTCAAGGCCGAGAGCTGATGACGAGTGCTCATTAGAGCGCGAAGTGGTTGATGCCATGCTTCCAAGAAAAGCTCCTAAGCTTCAGATAACTGGGAACCGTACCCCAAACCGACACAGGTGGTTAGGTAGAGAATACCAAGGCGCTTGAGAGAACTCGGGTGAAGGAACTAGGCAAAATGGCACCGTAACTTCGGGAGAAGGTGCGCCGGTGAGGGTGAAGCACTTGCTGCGTAAGCCCACGCCGGTCGAAGATACCAGGCCGCTGCGACTGTTTATTAAAAACACAGCACTCTGCAAACACGAAAGTGGACGTATAGGGTGTGACGCCTGCCCGGTGCCGGAAGGTTAATTGATGGGGTTAGCGCAAGCGAAGCTCTTGATCGAAGCCCCGGTAAACGGCGGCCGTAACTATAACGGTCCTAAGGTAGCGAAATTCCTTGTCGGGTAAGTTCCGACCTGCACGAATGGCGTAACGATGGCGGCGCTGTCTCCACCCGAGACTCAGTGAAATTGAAATCGCTGTGAAGATGCAGTGTATCCGCGGCTAGACGGAAAGACCCCGTGAACCTTTACTATAGCTTTGCACTGGACTTTGAGCTTGCTTGTGTAGGATAGGTGGGAGGCTTTGAAGTGGGGACGCCAGTTCTCATGGAGCCATCCTTGAAATACCACCCTGGCAACCTTGAGGTTCTAACTCAGGTCCGTTATCCGGATCGAGGACAGTGTATGGTGGGTAGTTTGACTGGGGCGGTCTCCTCCCAAAGAGTAACGGAGGAGTACGAAGGTGCGCTCAGACCGGTCGGAAATCGGTCGTAGAGTATAAAGGCAAAAGCGCGCTTGACTGCGAGACACACACGTCGAGCAGGTACGAAAGTAGGTCTTAGTGATCCGGTGGTTCTGTATGGAAGGGCCATCGCTCAACGGATAAAAGGTACTCCGGGGATAACAGGCTGATACCGCCCAAGAGTTCATATCGACGGCGGTGTTTGGCACCTCGATGTCGGCTCATCACATCCTGGGGCTGAAGCCGGTCCCAAGGGTATGGCTGTTCGCCATTTAAAGTGGTACGCGAGCTGGGTTTAGAACGTCGTGAGACAGTTCGGTCCCTATCTGCCGTGGACGTTTGAGATTTGAGAGGGGCTGCTCCTAGTACGAGAGGACCGGAGTGGACGAACCTCTGGTGTTCCGGTTGTCACGCCAGTGGCATTGCCGGGTAGCTATGTTCGGAAGAGATAACCGCTGAAAGCATCTAAGCGGGAAACTTGCCTCAAGATGAGATCTCACTGGAGCCTTGAGCTCCCTGAAGGGCCGTCGAAGACTACGACGTTGATAGGTTGGGTGTGTAAGCGCTGTGAGGCGTTGAGCTAACCAATACTAATTGCCCGTGAGGCTTGACCATATAACACCCAAGCAATTTGCGCTGAGGCCAAATTGTGGTGGTGAAGACGAAACGAACCGAAAGTTCGCGACGAACCACAAATATCGCATATCCGAATTGGCTGGCATGTCTGCAAGGACGTACTGGCAACCGAATTTCTTGACGACCATAGAGCATTGGAACCACCTGATCCCATCCCGAACTCAGCAGTGAAACGATGCATCGCCGATGGTAGTGTGGGGTTTCCCCATGTGAGAGTAGGTCATCGTCAAGATTCATTTCGCAAAACCCCTATCTGCGCGAGCAGGTAGGGGTTTTGTCTTTGTGCCTGAAAAACCCATGGCCTGCCGGGCAGCATCGCGAGACCTTGTCTGCTGTCTCCGTGATAAGGTTTCCCGTCAGCATCAACCGCATTCCGAGAGCTCCTATGCCGCAGACCACCTCACTCCACCCAGGTTTCATGATCGTCCAGGGCAATCGCTTGGACGAACTGCGTAATCTGGTGGTGAGCGTGATGCGCCGCTACCCCCTGGCGCCACTGGAGAACGAGATTGCGCTGGTACAGAGCAACGGTATCGCCCAATGGCTGAAACTGGCTCTGGCCGAGGACCCGCAAGACGACGATCAGGGCGGTTGCGGGATCGCCGCTGCCATCGATGTGCAGCTCCCGGGCAGCTTCATGTGGCAGCTGTATCGCCGTGTGTTGGGCCGTGATGAAATCCCCGAGGTTTCGCTGCTCGACAAGGCCCCCCTGACCTGGCGCCTGATGCGTCTGCTCCCGGAAGTGATCGAGCGTCCGCACTTCGAACCTCTGCGCCGCTTCCTCACCGACGATAGCGACCTGCGCAAGCGTTACCAGCTAGCTGAGCGCCTTGCCGACCTGTTCGACCAGTACCAGGTCTACCGCGCCGACTGGTTGAAGGACTGGGCAGATGGTGCCCATGTACTCAATACCGCCCGTGGCGAGCGCAAGCCCTTGGCTGCTGGCAATCGCTGGCAGGCCGAGTTGTGGCGGCTCCTGCTCGAGGACGTGGGCGAGGAGGGCATGGCCCAGAGCCGAGCCGGTGTGCACCAGCGCTTCATCGAACGTATCAACAGCCTGGAGCAGGCGCCCCCAGGGCTGCCGGCGCGATTGATCGTGTTCGGCATTTCGTCGCTGCCGGCACAGATCCTGGAAGCCCTGGCAGGTCTTGCCCGTTTCAGCCAGGTGCTGCTGTGCGTGCACAACCCCTGTCGTCACCACTGGGGCGATATCGTCGCCGACAAGGACCTGCTGCGGCACCAGTACAAACGCCAGCAACGCAAGCAGGGCATGCCTTTGCAGCTGGACGACGAACTGCTGCATCAGCATGCCCATCCGCTGTTGGCGGCCTGGGGCAAGCAGGGGCGCGACTACATCAACCTGCTCGACAGCTACGACGACCCAGGCAGCTACCAGAATGTCTTCAGCGAAGGCCGTATCGACCTGTTCAGTGATGCACAACCCGAGACCCTGCTCAACCAGCTGCAGGACGATATCCTCGAGCTGCGGCCTTTGGCCGAGACGCGTATGCAATGGCCAGCAGTCGATCCGGCCAAGGACCGCTCCGTGCGCTTCCACCTGGCCCATAGCCCGCAGCGCGAAGTCGAGATCCTCCACGACCAGTTACTCGCCCGCTTCAGCGCCGACCCGACCCTGCGCCCGCGCGACGTCATCGTCATGCTGCCGGCCATCGACACCTACGCACCGCATATCCGTGCCGTGTTCGGCCAGCTCGATCGCAGCGACCCGCGCTACATCCCCTTCACCCTGACCGACCAGGGCCAGCGTGGTCGCGACCCATTGCTGATTGCGCTAGAGCACCTGCTCAAGCTGCCCGACAGCCGCTTTGCCGTCAGTGAAGTGCTCGACCTGCTGGACGTACCGGCCGTGCGCGCCCGTTTCGCCATCCAGGAAGGCGACCTGCCGACGCTGCATCGCTGGATCGAAGGGGCGGGTATCCGCTGGGGGCTGAGTGCCGAACAGCGCGCCAGCCTGGGGCTGCCGGAAGGGCTGGAGCAGAACAGCTGGCGGTTCGGCCTGCGCCGGATGTTGCTGGGGTACGCGGTCGGGGTGGGCGAAGGCTGTGACGGCATCGAGCCTTATGACGAGATTGGCGGCCTCGATGCCGCATTGATCGGGCCGCTGGTGGCCTTGCTCGATGCCCTGGAGGTCGCTTGCCAGGCCCTGACCCAGCCGGCCTCGGCGCCAGACTGGGGCGCACGGCTGCACGCCCTGCTGCAGATCTTCTTCCTGGCCGAGAACGAACACGACGAGCTGCTCCTGGTGCAACTGCAGGATCTGCGCGACACCTGGCTGGAGACTTGCGAGGCGGTGGGCCTGCAAGACCTGCTGCCGCTCACGGTGGTGCGCGAGGCCTGGCTGTCGGGGTTGGACCAGGGCAAGTTGTCGCAACGCTTCCTTGCCGGTTCCGTGAACTTCTGCACCCTGATGCCCATGCGCGCCATCCCGTTCCGTGTGGTCTGCCTGCTGGGCATGAACGATGGTGACTATCCACGCGCCCAGCCGCCCCTGGACTTCGACCTGATGGCCAGCGACTATCGTCCGGGCGATCGCTCCCGGCGAGAGGATGACCGTTACCTGTTGCTCGAAGCCTTGCTGTCGGCACGTGACCAGCTCTATGTCAGCTGGGTCGGGCGCAGTATCCGCGACAACAGCGAGCGTCCGGCCTCGGTGCTGATCGGGCAACTGCGCGATCACCTGGCCGCCGGCTGGCAGCTCGCCGGTGCCAAGGCCGGGTTGCGCGATGACGCTGGACAGCAGTTGCTGCATGCGTTGACCCAGGAGCATCCGCTGCAGCCGTTCAGCCAGCGCTATTTCCAGAAAGGCAGCCCGCTGTTCAGTTTTGCCCATGAGTGGCTGGCCTTGCATCAGGCCGAGGACGGCGCAGCGACCGCCGCTATCGGGCTGTCGCCCTACGTCAGCGATGAACCGCTGAACCTGGTGCAGCTTCAGGACTTCCTGCGCCACCCGGTACGGCATTTTTTCAGCCAGCGCCTGAAAGTGTTCTTCGAAACGTTGGAGGCGCCGACTCCGGACGAAGAACCCTTCATCCTGGATGCCCTGCAACGCTATGGCTTGAGTGAAAGGCTGCTCGGCGCCGCGCTGGCCGACCCCGACAACGCCGAGCGAGCCCTGCAAGCCCAGGCCCGGAGGCTGCAGGCCTGCGGGCTGCTACCGTTGGCCGGGTTCGGTGAGGCCTTGCAGGCGGAACTGATCCAGCCGCTGCCGGACTTGCTGCAACGCCATCGACAGTTGCTGCAGCGCTGGCCGACGCTGGTCGAGGGTGCTCTGCCGATTCACTTCGAACAGGGCGCGCAGCGCCTGGAAGGCTGGCTCGGCCGTGTGTACCAAGGCGAAGACCAAAGCCTGCTGAGCATCGCCACCGTGCCCAATACCCTCAGTGCCGGGCGCAACAGCCTGAAATGGCATCGCCTGATCCCGGCCTGGGTCATGCACCTTGCCGCCTGCGCCTCGGGCTATCCGCTGCACAGCGCGTTGGTGGCCAGCGACCTGACCTTGCTGTTGGCACCACTGCCGCAGGCCGATGCGATGCAGCGCCTGGGCGAGTTGCTGGTGGCACGCCAGGCGGGAATGAACGCGCCCTTGCCCGTCGCGGCCAAGACCGCCTTCGCCTGGCTGGCCCAGGAGGACCCGGACAAGGCCCTGGCTGCCGCAGCCCGGGCCTACGAAGGTGACGGCCAGAACAGCTTCGGCGAGCGTAGCGAGAGCCTGGCCCTGGCCCGTCAATACCGTGACTTCGCCGCACTGGCCCTCGAGGAAACCTTCGAGGGTTGGTGCGAAACCCTGTATCGCCCCTTGTTCGCGGCGCCCTGGCAAACCCTGGGCAACCCGGAGAGCGCCCAATGACCCAAGCCCGCCCCCTGGCGCTGAGCTTTCCTTTGCACGGCAGCCAACTGATCGAGGCCAGCGCCGGCACCGGCAAGACCTTCACCATCTCGGCCTTGTACCTGCGCCTGATCCTCGGGCATGGCGGCGAGCAGGGCTTTGCCCGCGAGCTGCTGCCGCCGCAGATCCTGGTGGTGACCTTCACCGATGCGGCAACCAAGGAACTGCGTGAGCGTATCCGTGCGCGCCTGGCTGAAGCGGCGCGCTTTTTCCGCGGCGAGCTCGAGGACGCCGACCCTTTGCTGCACCTGCTGCGCGAGGATTATCCACCGGCGCACTGGCCACGCTGTGCCAACCGTCTGGAAATCGCCGTGCAATGGATGGACGAAGCGGCGGTGTCGACCATCCACGGCTGGTGCCAGCGCATGTTGCGCGAGCATGCGTTTGACAGTGGCAGCCTGTTCACCCAGAGCCTGGAAACCGATCACAGCGAGTTGCTGGGCCAGGTCATGCGTGACTACTGGCGGCGCTTCTGCTACGGCATGCGTGGCGAGTCGCTGGCCTGGGTGCGCGGCAACTGGGGCAGCCCCGATGCCTTGTTGCCAAGGATCAGGCCATTGTTCGGCCGCGTCCGTGGCCAGGTGGACGAGCAGGAGCCGCAAGCCTTGATCGAGGCGACCCTGCGCCAGCGCACCGAGCAGTTGGCCCAGCTCAAGGCACCTTGGGCCGCCTGGGCCGATGAGCTGCAGCAGATCTGCCGCGATGCCGTGGCGGCCAAGCAGGCGGACGGGCGCAAGTTGCAAGCACGCTACTTCGAGCCCTGGTTCGACAAACTGCGCGCCTGGGCCGGTGATGAGCAGGCCATGGAGCTGGACCTTGGCACCGGCTTCACCCGGCTGACCCCGGCGGGCATGGCCGAGGCGTGGAAGGCCGGCGAGCCACCGCAGCACCCGGCGTTGCACGCCATGGCGGCCCTGCGTGAACATTTGCAGGGGCTGGCCAGCCCCGATGCGCGCCTGCTGGAGCATGCCGCTGCCTGGGTTTCGGCGCGCTTCGAGGTGGAGAAGCGTCGACGCGCCGAAATGGGCTTCGACGACATGCTTTTGCGCCTTGAGCAGGCCCTGGGCAGCGATGCGGGCGAGCGCCTGGCCGCGTTGATCCGCGAGCAGTTCCCGGTCGCGTTGATCGACGAGTTCCAGGACACCGACCCCATCCAGTACGGCATCTTCGAGCGCATCTACCGTATCAGCGAGAACAACCCGGACACCGGCCTGTTCATGATCGGCGACCCCAAGCAGGCGATCTATGCCTTCCGCGGCGCCGACATCTTCACCTACCTGGCCGCGCGCCGCGCCACCGCCGGGCGCCTGCACAGCCTGGACACCAACTACCGCTCCAGCCAGGCCATGGTCGCGGCGGTGAACCGGGTATTCCTCCAGGCCGAGGAGCGTGCCGAGGGCCGTGGGGCATTCCTGTTCCGGGCCCATGGCGATAACCCGCTGCCTTTCGTCGAAGTACGCGCCAAGGGCCGTGGCGAGCAATTGCTGGTGGCCGGTCAGCCGAGCGCAGCCCTTTGTTGCTGGCAACTTGAAAGTGATGAGCCGGTATCCAGTACTTTGTATCGCCAGCAGCTGGCGGCCAGTTGCGCGAGCCATATCGTCGAACTGCTCAATGGCGGGCAGCAAGGCGTCAGTGGTTTCGCTGATGCTGCTGGCAAGCTGCGGCCCTGTTTGCCTTCCGATATCGCCATCCTGGTGCGCGACGGCCGCGAGGCCCAGCTGATCCGCGCCGAGCTGGCCGCCCGCGATGTGCGCAGTGTGTACCTGTCGGACAAGGACTCGGTGTTCGCCGCCCAGGAGGCCCACGACCTGCTGGCCTGGCTCAAGGCCTGCGCCGAGCCGGACTCGGAGCGCCTGCTCAAGGCCGCCCTGGCCAGCCTGACCCTCGACCTGCCGCTGGTCGAACTGGAGCGCCTGAACCAGGACGAACGGGTCTGGGAGGGCTGGGTGATGCGTTTTCGCCGCTACCGCGACACCTGGCAACGCCAGGGCGTGCTGCCGATGCTGCGCCGCCTGCTGCATGACTTCCAGCTGCCCCGCGCGTTGATGGGCCGCAGTGACGGCGAACGCGTGCTGACCAACCTGCTGCACCTGGCCGAGCTGTTGCAGCAGGCGGCGGGCGAACTGGATGGCGAGCAAGCGCTGATTCGCCACCTCACCGAGCACCTGGCCAACGCAGGGCAGGCGGGCGAGGAGCAGATCCTGCGCCTGGAAAGCGACGAACAACTGGTCAAGGTGGTGACCATCCACAAATCCAAGGGCCTGGAATACCCGCTGGTGTACCTGCCGTTCATCTGCACCAGCAAACCGGTGGATGGCCAGCGCCTGCCCCTGGGCTGGCACGATGACCAGGGCGTGGCGCACCTGACCCTGACGCCGAATGCCGAGCAGATCGAGCGCGCCGACGACGAGCGCCTGGCCGAGGACCTGCGCCTGCTCTACGTCGCCCTGACCCGTGCCCAATACGCCTGCTGGCTGGGCGTCGCCGACCTCAAGCGCGGCACCCAGCGCAGCTCGCAACTGCACCGTTCGGCCCTGGGTTACCTGCTCGGCGGCGGGCTGCCGTTGCCCGCCTCCAGCCAGCTGGGCGAGTGGCTCCAGGCACTGGCAGCGAGCAACCCGGCCATCAGCCGGGAGGCGCTGCCCGAAGTACAGACACAGAGCTATCGCACGCCGGACAGCCAGCGCGAACTCCTGCCGCCGCGCAAGCCACGGCGTGCCGCCGCGGAACACTGGTGGATTGCCTCCTACAGTGCCCTGCGGGTGGGCGACCCGACGCTGATCGCCGACAGCTCCCAGGCCCAGCAACTGCTGGACGACGAGGTGCTGGACAGCCAGCTGCTGCGCGAGGTCCCGGCCGAGGCGGGCGATATCCACCGCTTCCCCCGTGGGCCGAGCCCGGGGACCTTCCTCCATGGCCTGCTCGAATGGGCGGGCCGCGAAGGCTTCGCCGAGATCAGCAGCCAGGCCGAGGTGATCGAACGCACCGTGGGGCGGCGCTGCAATCGACGCGACTGGACCGGCTGGATCCCCACGCTGACGCAGTGGCTGCAGCAATTGCTGCTGCAACCCATGCCGCTGCAGGGGGCCACCCTTACCCTGGCGCAACTGAACCATTACCAGATCGAAATGGAGTTCTGGTTCGCCAGCCACCAGGTCGACGCCCTGCGCCTCGACTACCAGGTGGCGCGCCATACCCATGGCGGCGCGGCGCGCCCGGCCGCGCAGCCGACCTTGCTCAATGGCATGTTCAAGGGCTTCATCGACCTGGCGTTCGAGCTCGATGGGCGCTACTACGTGGCCGACTACAAGTCCAACTGGCTTGGCCCCGACGCCGAAGCCTATGGCGACCTGGCGATGGAGCAGGCGATCCTCGAGCACCGCTACGACCTGCAGTACGTGCTCTACCTGCTGGCCCTGCATCGCCAGTTGCGCGCCCGCCTGCCTGACTACGACTACGATCGGCATGTCGGCGGCGCCGTGTTCATCTTCCTGCGCGGCGTCACGTCGGCGGGCCACGGGCTGTATCATGCGCGGCCACCCCGGGCGCTGATCGAGCAGCTCGACGCGATGTTCCGGGGTGAGCTAGAACCTGAACAACAGGACCTGTTTGCCGGAGCCGCGCCATGAGCCGCAACCTCGATGACCTGCTGCCCACGCCATTGCAGGCGGAGCATCTGAGCGCCCTGGCGCCGCTGAGCGCCAGCCATGACCTGCTGGCGTTGCTCGATCGCTGGGTTGAGCGCGGGTGGTTGCGTGCCCTGGACCGGGCCTTCGTGAGTTTTCTCGAGGAGCGGGCGCCAGGCAGTGACCCTTTGGTCCTGCTCGCCGCGGCGCTGGCCAGCCACCAGCTGGGGCATGGGCATGTCTGCCTGGATCTGCGCCAGACCCTCGCTGAACCAGACTTCGCCCTGTCGCTGCCACCGGAAGGCGATGTCCTGGCCGGGCCGCTGCTGCTGCCTTCGCAACTGCTGGCCAGCCTTGACCTGGGTACCTGGCTGCAACGGATTGCCGAGAGCCCGCTGGTCGCGGCGGGCGATAGCGTCGAACAGCGCGCCCGGCCACTGGTGCTCAGCGCCGAGCGCCTGTACCTGCGCCGCTACTGGGCCTACGAGCGGCGGATCGACGACGCCCTGCATGAGCGCCTGGCACGCCGTCAGCCTCAGCCCGCCGATCTGGCCCAGCGCCTGGCGCAACTGTTCGACGGCGGCTCGGCGGCCGGCGAGGTGGACTGGCAGAAACTGGCCTGCGCGCTGGCCACCCGAGCGGGTTTCAGTGTGATCACCGGCGGCCCCGGCACCGGCAAGACCACCACCGTGGTACGCCTGCTGGCGTTGCTGCAGGGACCGGCGGTCGAGCAAGGCCGGCCGCTGCGTATCCGCCTGGCGGCACCGACCGGCAAGGCCGCGGCGCGCCTGACCGAGTCCATCGGCCAGCAGGTCGAGCGCCTGCAGGTGGACGTTGAGGTACGGGCACAGATCCCCACCGAGGTCAGCACCGTGCACCGCCTGCTGGGCAGCCGCCCAGGCTCGCGGCATTTCCGCCATCATGCCGGCAACCCGTTGCCGCTTGACGTATTGGTGATCGATGAAGCCTCGATGATCGACCTGGAGATGATGGCCAACCTGCTCGATGCCCTGCCGTCCACTGCACGGCTGGTGCTGCTGGGCGACAAGGACCAGCTGGCCTCGGTGGAAGCCGGGGCGGTGCTGGGCGACCTGTGTCGCGACGCCGAGGAAGGCTGCTACTGGCCGCAGACCCTGGCCTGGCTGGAGCAGGTGGGCGGGCAGTCGCTGGCGGGCATCGGCCTGAAACCGGGCGATGGCCAGCGCAATCCGCTGGCCCAGCAGATCGTGATGCTGCGTCATTCGCGGCGTTTCGGCGAAGGCAGCGGCATCGGCCAGCTGGCGCGCCTGGTCAATCGCCAGCAGGCGCTGGAGGCGCGGGCGCTGCTGGCGACCCGGCCTGCGGACGTTCATTGCCTGACCCTGGGCGGCGAACACGACAAGCGCTTCGATCGCCTGTTGCTAGACGGCCTTGGCCAGGGCGGCGAAGGGCCGCAGGGTTACCGTGGCTACCTGCGCACCATCGGCCGCTTGCGCCCGCCGCCTGGCACGCCGGGCGACGATCCGCGCTGGGAGCGCTGGGCGGCCGAGGTACTGCAGAGCTTCGAAGCCTTCCAGTTGCTTTGCGCCGTGCGCAGGGGCGCCTGGGGCGTCGAAGGCCTGAACGAACGCGTGGCCCGGGTGCTGCACAATGCCGGGCTGATCGATAGCCAGCAACCCTGGTACGAGGGCCGCCCGGTACTGGTCACCCGCAATGACTACGGTCTCGGCCTGATGAACGGTGATATCGGCATTGCCCTGCGCCTGCCGGACGAGCAGGGCGAGGCGCTGCTGCGCGTGGCCTTCCCGCGCAACGATGGCAGCGGTGGGGTGCGCTTCGTTCTGCCCAGCCGGCTCAGCGAAGTGGAAACCGTGTTCGCCATGACCGTGCACAAGTCCCAGGGCTCGGAATTCAGCCATACCGCGCTGGTGCTACCCGATGCCTTGAACCCGGTGCTGACCAAGGAACTGGTGTACACCGGCATCACCCGCGCCAAGCAATGCTTTAGCCTGATTGAGCCGCGCGCCGGGGTGTTCGAGGAAGCGGTGGAGCGCAAGGTCAGGCGTGTCTCGGGGCTGATGCTGGAGCAAGTCTGACTCTGGAGTTCGCCGCCGATATGCTATCGTTGCGGCATTATCCGCAAACATTTTGTGAGATTTTCCCCCATGACTGTGGCTGTCTCGGTCTTGAGACGAGTGACGGGTTGTGCGCTCTCGCTGCTGATGGCCACGCTGTTGTCGACCGGCGCTCCCGCCTGGGCGGGCACTGCCGCGTCGGACGCGCAGGCGCAGCAACGGGCCAAGGCCGTAACCCAGGTGGTACTGGGGATCCTCAGCTACGCACGCTGGCCTGCCGACCCCAACCCCTTGCGCCTGTGCCTGGTCGGCCCTACCGAGTACGCCGACGACCTGATCAAGGGCAACGTGCAGAACTCCGGGCAACCCCTGCAGGTGCGCCGTCTGCTGGCCGACGACCCGAGCGTGGCCAATGCCTGCGATGCCATCTATATCGGCAAGCTCGACAAGCTGGAACGTGAGCGACTGTTCCAGCGGGTCAATGGCCACCCTTTGCTGAGCATCAGCGAAGCCGATGATCCGTGCACCGTGGGTAGCCTGTTCTGCCTGCGGGTCAGCGACCAGCAGGTGGCGTTCGACGTCAACCTCGACTCGGTGGCGCGCAGCGGTGTGCGCATCCACCCCAGCGTGCTGCAGTTGTCGCGACGGCGGGCAGGGCAGCCATGAAACGTTCAGCCAAGCGCTTCAGCCGGCCGACCCTGCGTGCCGTGCTCAGCCGTCGTCACCTGAGCGTGGCGCTGCTCGCCGCGGGCCTGGCCGGTGTGCTGGTGACCCTGCTCGGCGTGGCGGCGTTGCGCGTCTATGCCAATCACAACCTGCACCTGATCGCTCGCTCCATCAACTACACCGTCGAGGCCGCCGTGGTGTTCGACGACAGTGCCGCGGCCAACGAAGCGCTGGCATTGATCGCCTCCACCGAGGAAGTCGCCGACGCCAAGGTCTATGACAACGACGGCGAACTGCTCGCCCATTGGCAGCGTGATACGCCCGGCGTGATGGCGCAGTTGCAGACTCAGGTGGCGCGCAGCCTGCTGGAAGAGCCGATCAACATGCCGGTGCAACACATGGGCCAGCGCGTCGGGCATATCGAGTTGACCGGGCAGGGTGGCAGCCTGGTGCGCTTCCTGCTCAGCGGCCTGGTCGGGATCCTGGTGTGCACGGTGCTCAGTGCGGTGCTGGCGCTGTACCTGTCACGACGCCTGTTCGGCGACATCATCCGGCCCCTGCGCAACCTCGCCAGCGTCGCCCATGCGGCGCGGCGCGAGCGCAGTTTCGATCGCCGCGTGCCGGAAACCCAGATCGCCGAGCTCAACGAGCTGGGCAACGACTTCAATGCCCTGCTCGATGAGCTGGAGGTGTGGCAGAGCCACCTGCAAAGCGAGAACGAAACCCTCGCCCACCAGGCGAGCCACGACAGCCTGACCGGCCTGCCCAACCGTGCCTTCTTCGAAGGACGGCTGAGTCGCAGCCTGCGCAACGCCGCACGCACTGAAGATCACCTGGCCCTGTTGTTCCTCGACAGCGACCATTTCAAGCAGATCAACGACAGCCTCGGCCATGCGGTGGGTGACGAAGTGCTGATCAGCGTGGCCAGCCGGGTGCGTGCGCAATTGCGCGAGCATGACCTGGTGGCGCGCCTGGGCGGTGACGAGTTCGCCGTGCTGCTGACGCCGCTGCACTCGCGTGAGGATGCCAAGCGCATCGCCGAGAAAATCGTCGCCAGCATGAAGCTGCCGGTGCAGCTGGAGGATGGTACCAGTCTGACCACCTCGCTGAGTGTCGGCATCGCCTATTACCCGGACGACGGCCGCGACCCGGCCAGTCTGCTCAATGCCGCCGATGCGGCGATGTACCAGGCCAAGCGCAATCGCCGCGGCCATTGGCAAGTGGCACAGACGGAACGCTGTGCCAACGATGCAAAGAACAGGAGCTGAACCGTGACCAAGCGTTTTTCCCTACTGCGTTTCCCGTTATTCACCCTGCTGCTGGCGCTGTTCGCCCTGGCCGGCTGCCAGAGCGTGCCGCCCAAGGGGCTGACACCCGAGCAGGTCGCCGTGCTCAAGCGCGAGGGCTTCGCCCCGACCGATGACGGCTGGGCGTTCGACCTGTCCGGCAAGGTGCTGTTCGGCAGCGACCTGGACAGCCTTAACAGCCAGAGCGAGTCGATCGTCGAGCGCATCGGCAAGGCATTGCTGTCGGTGGATATCCAGCGCGTGCGCATCGACGGCCACGCCGACGCCTCGGGCAAGGCCGCCTACAACCAGCAGTTGTCCGAGCGCCGCGCGCAGAGCGTGGCCAAGGCTTTGGCCGGCATCGGCATGCAGCCGCAGAACATCCAGACCCGCGGCATGGGCAGCAGCCAGCCGGTGGCGGACAACCGTACCGCCGCAGGGCGCATGGAGAATCGCCGCGTGTCGATCGTGGTGGGGTCGGAGTGATACCGACATCGCGGGGCAAGCCCCGCGATGATGCCTACCCTCAATCCCGAGCGAACTTCATCTCCCGCGTCTCCCCCATCAACAACGGCGCATTGGCCTCGGTCACCTCACGGATGTAATCCCACAGCAGGGTGATCCGCTTCAACTTGCGCAGGTCCTCCCGGCAGTACATCCAGAACTGCCGCGTCACCTCGATCTGCTCCGGCAGCACCGTCACCAGGCGTGGATCCTGCGCCGCCAGGAAGCACGGCAGGATCGCCAGCCCACGCCCCTGCAACGCTGCTGTGTACTGGGCGATCACGCTGGTGCTGCGCAGGTGCGCGTTGGCGTTGGGGATCAGGTTGGCCAGGTACAGCAGCTCCGAGCTGAAGGCCAGGTCGTCCACGTAGCTGATGAACGGGTGGCGCCCCAGGTCGGCGATCTCGCGAATCGGCTCGTGGCGATCCAGGTAGTCCTGGGTGGCATACAGGCGCAGGCGGTAATCGCACAGCTTGCAGCACACATAGGGGCCGTGTTCCGGGCGCTCCAGGGCGATGACGATATCGGCTTCGCGCTTGGACAGGCTGATGAAGTGCGGCAGCGGCAGGATGTCCACCGAGATCGCCGGCCAGGCATCGACGAAGTGGCTCAGCTGCGGGGTGACGAAGAAGCTGCCAAAGCCTTCGGTGCAGCCCATGCGTACATGCCCCGACAATGCCACGCCCGAGCCCGAGACTTGCTCGCAAGCCATGTGCAGGGTGCTCTCGATCGACTCGGCATAGCCCAGCAGACGCTGGCCCTCGGCGGTGAGGACGAAGCCGTTGGTCCGCGATTTTTCGAACAGCAAAGTGCCCAGCGCCCCTTCCAGTGAACCGATGCGCCGCGACACCGTGGTGTAGTCCACGGCCAGGCGCTTGGCCGCACTGCTGGCCTTGCGGGTGCGCGCTACCTCAAGAAAGAACTTGAGGTCGTCCCAGTTCAGCGCGCTCAGGGAGGTGAGGTCTTTTTGCATGATGATCCGGTTTTTTTGTGCATTCTTGTTGGATGTTTGCACATCTATACTCGAACTCAGCCCCTAAGCGCCACCCCGTGTTCGCTCCGGCGTAGGCGTCCTCGTTCCGACAATAATTCCTAGGAGAGCGCAGATGAACGCACCCCAGACGCCCGACCAGACCAAGGTCGAGCAGGTCAAGCTGCTGATCGACGGCCAATGGGTCGAGTCGAAGACCACCGAATGGCGTGACATCGTCAACCCGGCGACCCAGCAAGTGCTGGCGCGGGTGCCGTTCGCCACCGTCGAGGAAGTGAACGCCGCGGTGGCCGCTGCCGAGCGTGCCTTCAAGACCTGGCGCGACACTCCGATCGGCGCGCGCATGCGCATCATGCTCAAGCTGCAGGCACTGATCCGCGAACACAGCAAGCGCATCGCCGTGACCCTCAGCGCCGAACAGGGCAAGACCATTGCCGACGCCGAGGGCGATATCTTCCGCGGCCTGGAAGTGGTCGAGCACGCCGCCTCCATCGGCACCCTGCAGATGGGTGAGTTCGCCGAAAACGTCGCCGGCGGCGTCGATACCTATACCCTGCGCCAGCCGATCGGCGTGTGCGCCGGCATCACCCCGTTCAACTTCCCGGCGATGATCCCGCTGTGGATGTTCCCGATGGCCATCGTCTGCGGCAACACCTTCGTGCTCAAACCGTCCGAGCAGGACCCGCTGTCGACCATGATGCTGGTCGAGCTGGCGCTGGAGGCTGGCGTGCCGGCCGGCGTGCTCAACGTGGTGCATGGCGGCAAGCAAGTGGTCGATGGCATCTGCACCCACCCGGATATCAAGGCGATCTCGTTCGTTGGCTCGACCGAGGTCGGCACCCACGTCTACAACCTGGGCAGCCAGCACGGCAAGCGCGTGCAGTCGATGATGGGCGCCAAGAACCACGCCGTGGTGCTGCCCGACGCCAACCGTACCCAGACCATCAACGCCCTGGTCGGCGCCGCCTTCGGCGCAGCCGGCCAGCGCTGCATGGCCACCTCGGTGGCGGTGCTGGTGGGCAAGGCCCGCGAATGGCTGCCGGATATCAAGGAAGCGGCGAGCAAGCTCAAGGTCAACGCCGGCAACGAGCCGGGCACCGATGTCGGCCCGGTGGTCTCCAAGCGCGCCAAGGAGCGCGTGCTGGGCCTGATCGAGAGCGGCATCAAGGAAGGCGCCAAGCTCGAGCTCGACGGCCGCGACGTCAAGGTGCCGGGATACGAGCAAGGCAACTTCGTCGGCCCGACCCTGTTTTCCGGGGTGAAGACCGACATGCAGGTCTACACCCAGGAAATCTTCGGCCCGGTGCTGGTGACCCTGGAGGTCGACACCCTCGACGAGGCCATCGCCCTGGTCAACGCCAACCCGTTCGGCAACGGCACCGGTCTGTTCACCCAGAGCGGCGCGGCGGCGCGCAAGTTCCAGAGCGAGATCGACATCGGCCAGGTCGGCATCAACATCCCGATCCCGGTACCGGTGCCGTTCTTCAGCTTCACAGGTTCCCGCGGTTCCAAGCTCGGCGACCTCGGCCCGTACGGCAAGCAGGTGGTGCAGTTCTACACTCAGACCAAGACCGTCACCGCCCGCTGGTTCGACGATGACAGCGTCAATGACGGTGTGAACACCACCATCAGCCTGCGCTAAGGAGCTCGTCATGCGTATCGCATTCATTGGCCTGGGCAACATGGGCGCGCCCATGGCCCGCAACCTGATCAAGGCCGGGCACCAGCTCAACCTGTTCGACCTGAACAAGACCGTGCTGGCCGAACTCGCCGAGCTGGGCGGGCAGGTCAGCACCTCGCCCAAGGACGCCGCCGCCAACAGCGAGCTGGTGATCACCATGCTGCCGGCCGCCGCTCATGTGCGTGGCGTGTACCTGGACGAAGAAACCGGCGTGCTGGCCGGCATTCGCCCCGGCACTCCGACCGTGGACTGCAGCACCATCGATCCGCAGACCGCCCGTGAGGTCTCCAAGGCCGCAGCGGCCAAGGGCATCGACATGGGTGATGCGCCGGTCTCCGGCGGCACCGGTGGCGCGGCGGCCGGCACCCTGACCTTCATGGTCGGCGCCAGCGCCGAGCTGTTCGCCACGCTCAAACCGGTGCTGGAGCAGATGGGCCGCAATATCGTGCATTGCGGCGAAGTCGGCACCGGGCAGATCGCCAAGATCTGCAACAACCTGCTGCTGGGTATCTCGATGATCGGCGTGTCCGAGGCCATGGCCCTGGGCAATGCGTTGGGCATCGACACCAAGGTGCTGGCCGGGATCATCAACAGCTCGACCGGACGTTGCTGGAGTTCGGACACCTACAACCCGTGGCCCGGCATCATCGAGACTGCCCCGGCTTCACGGGGTTATACCGGCGGCTTCGGCGCCGAACTGATGCTCAAGGACCTGGGGCTGGCCACCGAGGCCGCGCGCCAGGCGCACCAGCCGGTGATCCTGGGGGCCGTGGCCCAGCAGCTGTACCAGGCCATGAGCCTGCGCGGCGAGGGTGGCAAGGATTTCTCGGCGATCGTCGAGGGGTACCGCAAGAAGGATTGACCCGCGAGTGGACTTGATCGCGGATCGCATGGCCTTCCCCCTTGTAACTGCGCACCTTGGGGGAGGGGCATGCGATTCGCGATTTTTTTTTTGCCCGCGATCTTCCAGGCAATGAAGCCCCTGTGGGAGCTGGCTTGCCAGCGATGCAGGCAGCGCGGTTTTGGGCACCGGCTTTGCCCGGCAAGCCGGCTCCCACAGGATGTGCGTTTTTGCCGAACGATCAGGCAAACACGAAGTACTTGCGCACCGTCTCGACCACTTCCCAGGTCCCTTTCATCCCCGGCTCGATCACGAACACATCCCCCGCCTTCAGATGCTTCGGCTCCTCGCCTTCCGGGGTGACGATGCAGTAGCCATCGAGGAAATGGCAGAACTCCCACTTCTCGTAGTTGACCTCGAACTTGCCCGGCGTGCAGATCCAGGTGCCCATGATCTTGCTGCCGTCGGCGGACAGGTAGGCATTGAGGTTGACGGTGTGCGGGTCGCCGCCGATGCGCTTCCATTTGGTCGCGTCGACCACCGGGGTCGGGCAGGTTTCGCGCAGGACGGTGATGAAATCGGACATGGCGTGGCTCCAGGTAACAGGTGAGATGACGCGTCACCATAGGGCCATCGACGTACGGGCAGTTGCCTGGGCTCGACGTCCAGCTGTCAGAGCGCGCTATGCTCAGGTGTTTGCCGGATGCCTTGCAGCGCCTATGAGATCGAGCGCCGCCCGCGCGGCGCATCGCGGATGAATCCGCTCCTACATTTGTTGCAACGTACCGAACCTGTCAGGCCATGGTTGCCAGCCTTGGCGCAGGGCTTGAGATAGGTGGAGCGGCGGCAATGCCCACCGAAAAATCGCGTCGAGCGCACAAGGCTTACAACCGTGGCCAATCAGGCATGGCCACGTTGCAACAGATGTAGGAGCGGATTCATCCGCGATGCGCCGCGCGGGCGGCGCTCGATCTCACCGACACTGCAAGGCTTTCGCCAAACCCCAGTACCTCACGCCCACCAGTAACGCACGAAGTGGAAGAACACCGGCGCGGCGAAGCACACCGAGTCCATGCGGTCGAGCATGCCGCCGTGGCCTTCGATCATGTGGCCCCAGTCCTTCACTCCACGGTCGCGCTTGATCGCCGACATCACCAGCCCGCCGAAGAAGCCCATGGCATTGACCGTCAGCGCCATCAGCGCCGCCTGCCAGAAGGTAAACGGGGTGATCCAGCACAGCAGGGCGCCGACCAGGGTAGCCAAGGCCACGCCGCCGGCCAGGCCTTCGACGGTCTTCGACGGCGACAGGTTGGGCGCCACTTTGCGTTTGCCGAACAGCTTGCCGCAGACGTACTGCAGTACGTCGCTGATCTGCACCACCAGGATCAGCCAGGCGATCAGCAGCAGGTTGCGGCCTTCGTAGCCGGGGATGTCCAGGGTCATCAGCGCCGGCACCGAGGACACGCAGTACACCGCGATCATCAGGCCCCACTGCACCTTCGAGGCGCGCTCGAGGAAGCGCGTGGTGTCGCCGCCGAAGCTGGCGAGGATCGGCAGCAGCAGGAACAGGTACACCGGGATGAAGATGCTGAACAGGCCGTACCAGTCCATGGCGATCAGCAGGTACTGCACCGGCAACGCCACGTAGAACGCCGCCACCAGGGCGGGGTAGTCGCTGCGTCGGGTCGGGGTGAGGGTCATGAACTCGCGCAGGGCGTAGAACGAGACGCCGTAGAACAGCACGATGACGCCGTACTTGCCGAACAGGAAGGCGATGCCGATCACCAGCACCATCACCCACCAGGCATTGATGCGCGCGTTGAGGTTGTCGATCACCGCATGCGGCGCGGGGCCGGCACGCCACTTGAGCAGGCGGCCGACGAGGCTGGCGAGCAGCAGCAGGGCGCCGATACCGGCGAACAGCGACAGGGTGTTCTGATCCATCTCAGGCTTCCTTCGGGGCCAGGTTCAGCAGGGCCTGGCGGGCCCGCTCGAGAAAGGCGTGCTTGGCTTCGTCCGGCTGCAGGTGCAGCGGCTCGCCGAAACTCAGGGTGCACAGCAGCGGCAGGGGTAGGGCGCGTCCTTTGGGCATGACCCGGTTGAGGTTGGCGATCCACACCGGCACCAGCTCCACCTGCGGGTTGGCCGAGGCCAGGTGGAACAGGCCGCTCTTGAAAGACAGCAGCGGGTCGTCGGTGAGGTTGCGCGTGCCTTCCGGGAAGAAGATCAGCGAGTCACCCTGGGCGAAGGCGTCGAGCACCGGTTGCAGCGGGTTGCCCTCGCCGGCCTGCTGGCGATCGATCAGTACGCCGTTGAACACCTGGCGAATCAGGAAATCGCGGATACCCGGCTTGCACCAGTAGTCGGCGCCGGCCACTGGCCGGGTGCGGCGGCGCAGCGGCTCGGGCAGCGCGGCCCAGAGCAGCACGAAGTCGCCGTGGCTGCTGTGGTTGGCGAAGTACAGGCGCTGCACCGGTTGCGGCGTGCAGCCCAGCCACAGGGCGCGGGCACCGGTGATCAGGCGGGCGGCGGAGGTGATGACGAAGGCAGTCAGGCTGGCGAGCATCGGGGTTATCCGGTGAAGGGGAGGGTGACAGCGAGCAGCACCTGCGCGGCCAGGCACAAGGCCTGACGGCGCAGCAGGGCCAGGGCGGCCTCGCTGCGTGCAGGCCAGCCGCGTGGATCGTCGGCGGTCGGTTTCAGGCGCAGTTCGAACAGGGCGCGGTCCAGGGCCAGGGTATCGGCGGGCAGGTCGTCGCGGGTGGCGAGCCGGGCGAACAGCTCGGCATCCAGGGCAACGCGTATGGCCCAGTACTTGTGTGCCAGGCCAAGCGCCAGCAACGCTGCGCAGAACACCCGGGGCAGCGCTGGCAACGGCGCGCCCAGCATGGGCGCCAGGCTGCAGGCCAGGGCCAGCAAGGTGATGCCGTCCGACCAGCGCTCCAGTTGGCGACCACGGGCGAGCAGGCTGGCGACGACGAGCAGGTTCATGGCCGGGTCTCCAACGGCTGCAGGGCCTGGCGGTGGGCTGGATGCAATACCACGCCGGGGCGCGCCTGGCGGATCAGTGTTTCGGCATGCGCGATTGCCTTGCAGCGGCCGCTGACCACCAGCCAGGCGGCGACCGCGCTGGCGCTGCGTGAGTAGCCGAGTGCGCAGCAGACCAGTACCGGGCCGTGCCGGCGCAGGTGTTCGATAGCCTCGGCAGCTTGCTGCAAGGTCTGCGTGTCAGGGGCGACCAGGTCCAGTGACGGCAGATTCAGGTAGGACTGCGAAGCCTGTGACGTCTGCTCGTGGGAGCGCGCTTGCCCCGCGATGAGGACCCTGCAGGCCAGCTCCGCGCTGAGGTCGATCACCGCCGGGAACTGCACCGCGTCAGCCACGCCCGGCACACGCCCGAGGTACACCCCCTCGCACACCTCATCCGCCTGCGGGTGGCGCCAGGTCCACAGCCTTGAATTGATCCAGGCCCCAATCAGGTAAGGCGCCAGCAATGCCGTCGCCGCGACCGACAGCCGGCCATCGCTGCCTTTCTGGAAACCTTGCGGCCCGAACAGCGCATAGTTCAACGCTACCAACAGCAGTGAAAACCCAGGCCAGAGCAGCCACAAGGCGGTGTGCCCCAGCTTGAAGCCGAGCACGGCCAGCAGCAGCGCGCCCAGTCCATAACGCAACGCCAGCCGCCAGCGTTTGGGATCGCGTGCCAGGCACGCCTGCTGCCAGGGCAGCGGCCCTTGTTGCGGCCACAGCCACAGGCAGACGAACCCGGCCAACGCCCCGGTCGGTACATCGATGAAGTGATGCTGCCAGGTGCCCAGGACCGACAGCCCGATCAGCCCCATCCAGCCGTGCACCAGCCAGCGCCAGGCTGGATGCCGCGTATGGCGGGCGAACATCGTCCAGATGATCACCAACAGCGCGATATGCAGCGAAGGCGCCTGGTTGTAGGGCTTGTCGAAGCCCATCAGCACATCGAACAGCCAGCCGAACAACCCCGACAGCTCGGGGCGCTCGAAGGTGAAGCGCAGCGGCCAGAGCAGGAAGCAGGCCACGCAGATCACCTGTGCCGTGAGCAATGCCAGGGCATGTCGGTCCATCTCGCGACGTGTACGCGGCAGCAGGAACGACAACCCGTACAGCAGGTCGATCGACCAGTACGGGATGATCGTCCACGGCCACAGCGGCATGTGCCGTTCCCAGGCGAACACCAGGCTGCCGATATCGTCGCGTCCGGCCGTGTAGGTGTTGGCCAGGCCGTAGCTGAGGAAAAACAACGGCCCGAGCAACAGCAGCCAGAGCACGCCGCGGCGGATCAGCCCTGCTTCACGGGCCATCAACGCACCCGCTGCGCCAGGCTGACACTGAAGATGCCCCATTCATCGATGCGCTGGGTGATCTTGCGAAACCCCGCGGCCTCGACCAACTGATCCATCTCCGCCTGGCTGCGTCGGCGCATCACCCAGGCCTGGCCGCCGCGGTGGCTGGTCAGGGCGCGGGCGATCATCTCCAACTGCGGATGCCAGGGCTGGCCGGTGTAGACCAGGTAGCCGCCGTCCTCGACGGCATCGGCCAGGCCCGCCAGGGAATTGCCGACCAGCTCGTTGCTGGCGAACAGCTCGTAGAGGCCCGAGACCACCGCGAGGGTGGGGCGTGGGGTGAGGCTGGCCAGGCTTTGCCGATCGAAGGCATCACCCTGGACGAAGCGGGCGATCTCGGCGAGGCCTTTTTCGCTGATCAGTGCGTTGCCCTGTTGCACGTTCAGCTCGCTGTAGTCGCGCAGCAGGATCGAGTCGGGCAGTTGCTGCAGGCCTTGCAAGGCCTCGAGGATATAGCGGCCATGGCCGGCGGCGATATCGACGATGTGGACCGGGCGCTGTTGCTCGCGCAGCTGGGCGATGGCCAGGCGCAACAGCTCCTCGACGTTCAGCTTGCGCTGGCGGATACCGCGCCAGCCGATGGCGTCCAGGTAGTTCCGGTCGACCAGCTCGCCCAACCGGCCTTTGCCGGTCGGCGTATTGCGGTAGACGTAGTCGAGGGTGGAGCCGGAGTCGAAGCCGGTGTCGAAGCCCAGTTTCACCCCCTCGGAAAGGCCTTTGCCCAGCCGCAGGCCGGCACGGGTGGCGCGCCAGTAGAGGTCGCGTGGCGAATGGCGTGGCAACGGCGCAGCCAGGCTCTCGGCCTCGGCGCAGCTGGCGCCGCTGCGGTCGGCGTCGAGCAACGCCGGCCGCAGCGGCGGCGCGTCGAAGCAGTGCGCTATGAAACGCTCGATCCGCGCCAGGGCGTGGGCGCGGTCGCGCTCGCCGAGGGTATCGTGGAAGAAGCCGGGCAGGATGTGCTTTTCCTTGCGTGCGCTGCCCAGGCGATCGAAGAACTGCTCCTGCGGCTTGCGCTCGACCACCAGGTCCGCGCCGGAGATCAGCAGTTGCGTCGGCACCTGGATCGCCTGGGCGTCGGCCACCACGCGGTCGGCGGCGTCATACAGGCCCAGCAGCATGGTGACCGAAATGGGCCGGCTGATCAGCGGGTCGGCGACATACGACATGACCCGCTCCGGGTCATGGGTCAACAGGCGCGGCTTGACGTAGCTGTTGACGAAGAAGTTGCCGCGCAGGGCCTTGAGCAGCTTCAGCCCGGGGCGGGCGAAGGGCACGTAGAGCTTGACCTTGAACGCCGGCGAGGCGAGCACCAGGCAGCGCACCCTGGGCGCATAGTCGTGGGCCCAGGTGGCGATCAGTACCGCGCCGACGCTTTGCGCCAGCACTACCATGTCCGCCTCGGCGATGCCGTGCCGGGCCTGAAGATGCTCGATGAAGGTCTGCACGTCGCGCACGCTGGTGGCGAAGCCCGGACTGTCGCCGCGAGCGCCCGGCGATTGGCCATGACCACGGGCGTCCCAGGCGAAGAAATCATAACCGGGCATGTTCAGTTCGTCGGCCAGGTGGGCCATGCGCCCGCCGTGCTCGTGGCCGCGGTGGAACATTACCACGGCGCGGCGTGGTTGATGCTCGTTGCGCGTGGCGGGCCAGTGGCGATAGTGCAGCTCGACGCCGTCATGGGTGCAGAAATGCAGCGATTGCGCTTGGCGCATGGCGAATATCCTTGTCCGGCAGCGAGGGGCTCAGCGGGTTTCGGCCAGGCCGTGGCGAACCCGGTTGTACAGGGTATAGAGCGAGAGCAGCAGGATCACCAGCAGCAGGCCATTGATCCAGCTCGCGGCCAGCAGCCCGAATGCCACGCCGATGCCCAGCACGCCGAAGGCGAAGGCCCGGTCGCTCTTGCCCATCGGCCCGTCGTAGCGGCGTGACGCGCCGGCCAGCGGGCCCATTACCCCGGCGTATTCGCTGATCACGGCGAACACCACCACCAGCACCACCAGTGTCGGCGAAACGCCCGGCAACAGGGCAAACGGCAGGTACAGCGCGGTGTCGGCGATCACGTCGCACAGTTCATTGAGGTAGGCGCCGAGCCTGGACTGCTGGCCGAACTCGCGGGCGAGCATGCCGTCGACCGCGTTCAGCGCCATGCGCAGCAGCATCCACAGCGGTATCAGGATGAACAGCCAGGAGACCTGGTGCTGCCAGGCGAGCAGCAAGCCAAGGAGGATGGAGACCGCGGCGGCGGCGACTGTGACTTGGTTGGCGGTGACGCCACGGTCGTACAGGCGCTGCACCGAAGGGCGCAGCAGCGCCTGGAAGCGGGGTTTGAGCTGGTAGATGGATGGCACGGCGAATTCCCTGTCATGGTGCGGCATGGGCGCGATTGTGGGGAATCAGGCCGGGCGCAGGCAAGGGGGCAGGTGAGGGCTTTCTCCTGGTTTCGTGACGCCGTGCTGCAAAGCGGCGCCGCTCTCAGCGAATCCAGCGGTCGCGCTGCTGCAAACGCCACCCCAGCCACCCCAGCGTTACTGCCCGCAGCACCATGAAGCCGAGGAACGCCCACCACAGCCCATGGTTGCCGAACCCGCGCATGGCAAGCGCCAGGGGCAGCGCAACTGCCACCGACAGCAGCATCGCATTGCGCATCTCGCGGGCCCGCGTCGCGCCGATGAACAGGCCGTCGAGCAGGTAGCTCCACACGGCTACCAATGGCAGCACCGCCAGGTAAGGCAGGTAGGGATATGCCGCGTCGCGCACGCTGGCGATGTCGGTTTGCAGGTCGATGAACAGGTGCCCGCCCAGCAAAAACAGCACGGCGAACACCAGGCTGACGATCAGTGACCAGCCGCAGGCCACCACCAGTGCCTGGTTCAGGGCACTGCGGTCACGGGCGCCGATGGCATGGCCGCACAGGGCCTCGACCGCATGGGCCAGGCCATCGAGGGCATAGGCGGTGAGCATCAGGCCATTGAGCAGCAGGGCATTGGCCGCCACCGTCGCCTCGCCCAGGCGCGCACCCTGCACGGTGAGCAGCAGGAACACCAGTTGCAGCGCCAGGCTGCGCAGGAAGATGTCGCGGTTGACCGCCAGCAGCGGCCGCCAGCTCTGCCAGCGTTTCAACGCGGCCCAGACGACCTGCCCGGGGTAGGCGCGCAAGGCCGGGCGGGTGAGGGCCAGGCCGAGCAGGGCGGCGCTCCATTCGGCGATCACCGAGGCCCGCGCCGAGCCGACCACCCCCCAGTCAAGGCCAAGCACGAACCACAGGTTCAGGGCGATGTTGAGCAGGTTGGTGGTCAGCAGGATCGCCAGCGGCGCCCGGGCGTTCTGGGTGCCGAGGAACCAGCCGACCAGGGCATAGCTGGCCAGTGCTGCCGGCAGGCCGAGCAGGCGGGTGTGGAAGAAGGCTTCGGTCGAGGCATGCAGCGCCTCGCTGGGCTGCATCGCCTGCAGCGCCAGCTGGCTGAAGGGCAGGGCCAACAGGCCGATCAGCACGGCGAAAGCCAGCGCCAGCAGCAACCCCTGCACCAGCACCTGGCGCAGCGCGGCGCCGTCGGCGCGGCCGGCGGCCTGGGCGGCGAAGCCGGTGGAGCCCATTCGCAGGAAGCCCAGCAGGCCGACCATGAAGGTGAACAGCGTGGCGCCGACGGCCACCGCGCCCAACTGATGGGCATGGGGCAGGTGGCCGATCACCGTGCTGTCGACCAGCGCCACCAGCGGCACCGAGATGTTGGACAGGATCATCGGCGCGGCCAGGGCCCAGACCTTGTGGTGGGTGGGGCGGTTGCGCCAGGCGGTGGACAGTGAAGACATGCACATCCTTCATATCAGGGCCGCTTCGCGCCCCATCGCCGGGAAGCCGGTTCCCACAAGGCGGCCTCGGTCCCTGTGGGAGCTGGCTTGCCGGCGATGGGGCGCGAAGCGGCCCCTTGCAAGATCAAATGCGCTCATTGTACCGGCCTGGCAACCTATTGGCGCGAACACAGTCTCACTTGCCGCGCATCGCCAGGTAAGCTTCGAGCCGTTGCGCTATAGTTGCCCCCCTCATGTACACGCTGCCGAAGAGTTCTCTCTCAAATGCTCAACAAAGGATTGTTGCTGGCCTGCGCGCTGGCCCTGCTCAGTGCCTGTGATTCCTCCACCCCGGACAAGCCTTCGGTGCCTGCCGATGCCGCCACTGCCGTCGCGCCCGTCGAAACCAGGACGGCCAAGCGCGAAGATCCGGCGGTGCTCGCCAAGCGCTACGCCGGCCGCGAGCTGACCGTGCTGGACGTCTCGGAAGTGCAGCTCGACGGCGCCAGTACCCTGTCGGTCAGCGTCTCCGCGCCACTGGACGCCAACCAGGACTTTGCCGGCAAGCTGCACCTGGTCGATACCGTCAAGGGCAAGGTCGACGGCGCCTGGGAACTCTCGGACAACCAGATGGAACTGCGCCTGCGCCACCTGGAGCCGCAGCGCAAGATGGTCCTGACCATCGACAAGGGTCTGCTCTCGGTCAACGGCAACCAGCTGCAGGCCGAATCGGTCAGCCGCTTCGAGACCCGCGACATGCAGGCCACGGTGGGCTTCGCCAGCCGCGGTTCGCTGCTGCCCACGCGCCTGGCCGAAGGCCTGCCGGTGATTGCCCTGAACGTCGACAAGGTCGATGTCGAGTTCTTCCGCATCAAGCCGGACATGCTCTCGAGCTTCCTGGTCAACTGGGGGCGCAACAGCAGCCTTTACTACTACCAGTCCAAGGAAACCCTGGAGATGGCCGAGCTGGTCTACAGCGGCCGTTTCGACCTCAACCCGGCGCGCAATACCCGCGAAACCGTGCTGTTGCCGATCGCCGGGATCAAGCCGCTGCAGGAGCCAGGCGTGTACCTGGCGGTGATGCGTGCCTCGGGCACCTATGACTACTCGCAGCCGGCGACCCTGTTCACCCTGAGTGACATCGGCGTCTCGGCGCACCGCTATCGCGATCGCCTGGACGTGTTCACCCAGGCCCTGGAGGGCGGCAAGGCGCTCAAGGACGTCACCCTCGAGCTGCACGACGACAAGGGCAAGCTGCTGGCCCAGGCCAAGACCGACGGCGACGGCCATGCCCAGCTGCCGATCACCGCCAAGGCCGATACGCTGATCGCCACCCAAGGGGTGCACACCACCCTGCTGCGCCTTAACACCGCGGCGCTGGACTTGGCCGAGTTCGACATCGCCGGCCCCCAGGCCAACCCGCTGCAGTTCTTCATCTTTGGCCCGCGCGACCTGTACCGACCAGGCGAGACCGTGCTGCTCAACGGCCTGCTGCGCGACCAGGACGGCAAGCCGGTCAAGGCCCAGCCGGTGAACGTGGAAGTACGCCGCCCCGATGAGCAGGTCAGCCGCAAGTTCGTCTGGGAGGCCGACCAGAACGGCCTGTTCCAGTACCAGCTGCAACTGGCCAGCGAAGCGCCGACCGGCCGCTGGCAGTTGCTGCTCGACATGGGCGGTGGACGCAAGCAGGTCTACGAATTCCTTGTCGAGGACTTCCTCCCCGAGCGCCTGGCGCTGGAGCTCAAAGGCAGTGCCGCGCCGCTGGCGCCGGACCAAACCGCCACGATCCAGGTCAATGGTCGCTATCTCTATGGTGCGCCCGCCGCCGGCAACCGCCTCAGTGGCCAGGCCTACGTGCGCCCGTTGCGTGAAGCGGTGAAGGCGCTGCCGGGCTATCAGTTCGGCGCGGTCACCGAGACCGAACTGAACCAGGACCTGGAGCTGGACGAAGTCACCCTCGACCAGAACGGCAAGGCCCGCATCGACATCGAAAGTCGCTGGGCTGAAGCCCGCTCGCCGCTGCAACTGACCGTGCAGGCCAGCCTGCAGGAGTCCGGTGGTCGGCCGATCACCCGGCGCCTGGAGCAGCCGATCTGGCCTGCCGAGCGCCTGCCGGGCCTGCGCGGCCTGTTCGACGGCGAAGAAACCGACGGCGACGGCCCGGTGGAGTTCGAGTTCCTGGTGGCTGATCGCGACGGCAAGAAACTGGCCGCCGACAACCTGAAGGTACGACTGATCCGCGAGCGCCGCGACTACTACTGGAACTACTCGCAGAGTGATGGCTGGAGCTACAACTACAACGAGAAGTTCCTCACCCAGGCTGAAGAAACCGTCAGCGTGAAGGCAGGTTCCACCGCCAAGCTGAACTTCCAGGTGGAGTGGGGCCCGTACCGCGTCGAGGTGGAAGACCCGCAGACCGGCCTGGTCTCCAGCGCCCGCTTCTGGGCCGGCTACCGCGCCCAGGACAACGCCGAGGGCGGCGCCGTGCGCCCTGACCAGGTGAAGATCGCCCTGGACAAGCCAGCCTACAAGGAAGGCGGCACCGCCAAGGTCACCGTCACCCCGCCGGCCGCCGGCAGCGGCTACCTGATGATCGAGTCCGCCGACGGCCCGCTGTGGTGGCAGGAAATCGAGGTGCCGGCCGAGGGCAAGACATTCGATGTCGAACTGGACAAGAAGTGGGCGCGCCACGACCTGTACATCAGCGCCCTGGTGATCCGCCCGGGTGAGCGCAAGGCCAACGCCACGCCGAAACGTGCCGTGGGCGTGCTGCACCTACCGCTGGACCGCGCCGAGCGTAAGCTGGCCGTATCGCTGCAGGCACCGGAGAAAATGCGGCCCAAGCAACCGCTGACCGTCAAGGTCAAGGCGGTCAACGCCGATGGCAGCGTGCCCAAGCAGGTGCATGTGTTGTTGTCGGCGGTGGACGTGGGCATCCTCAACATCACCGACTTCAAGACCCCCGATCCGTTCGCCAGCCTGTTCGGCCGCAAGGCCTACGGCGCCGACCAGCTGGACATCTATGGCCAGTTGATCGAAGCCGGCCAGGGCCGCCTGGCCAGCCTGGCCTTCGGCGGTGACGCCGCCATGGCCAAGGGCGGCAAGCGCCCGAACACCACGGTGACCATCGTTGCCCAGCAGAGCCTGCCGGTCACCCTCGATGAAAAAGGCGAGGGCCAGGCCAGCGTCGATATTCCCGATTTCAACGGTGAGCTGCGCCTGATGGCCCAGGCCTGGACCGAGGAACACTTCGGCATGGCTGAAGGCAAGACCGTGGTCGCCGCGCCGCTGATCGCCGAACTGTCCGCGCCGCGCTTCCTCGCCGGTGGCGACCAGACCCGCCTGGCGCTGGACCTGGCCAACCTCTCCGGCCGTGACCAGCAACTGAGCGTGCAGGTGTCCAGCGAAGGTCAACTGAGCCTGGTCGGTGGCGCGCAGCAGAACTTCAGCCTCGCCGAAGGTCAGCGCACCACCCTGATGATCCCGGTGCAGGCCCAGGGTGGCTTGGGCCAGGGCAAGGTTCGCGTGCAGGTCAACGGCCTGCAGCTGCCGGGTGAGCCGGCCAGTACCTTCGAGCGTGAATGGACCCTGGGTATTCGCCCGGCCTACCCGGCGATGCTCAAGCACTACCGCGTGGCCCTCAAGGACCAGCCCTGGAGCCTGCCCGACAGCGACCTGGCCGAGTTCGAGCCTGCGGGCCTGGAGGCCAGCCTGGCGTTGTCGAGCCGCCCACCGCTGAACCTTGCCGAGCAGATCCGCGCCCTGGAAGCCTACCCCTACGGCTGCCTGGAGCAGACCACCAGTGGCCTGTACCCGTCGCTGTATGCCGATGCCGACAGCCTCAAGCGCCTGGGCATCAAGGGTGAGCCGGCCGATGTGCGCAAGCGCAAGATCGAGATGGGCATCGAGCACCTGCTGGGCATGCAGCGCTACAACGGCAGCTTCGGCCTGTGGAGCTCGGACAGCGAGGAGGAGTACTGGCTGACCGCCTACGTCACCGACTTCCTGCTGCGCGCCCGCGAGCAAGGCTACGGCGTACCGGCCGAGGCGCTGAAGAAAGCCAGCGAGCGCCTGCTGCGCTATGTGCAGGAGCGCAACCTGATCGAAGTCGACTACAGCCAGAACGCCGACCACACCCGCTTCGCCGTGCAGGCCTACGCTGGCCTGGTGCTGGCGCGCAGCCAGCAAGCGCCGCTGGGCGCCTTGCGCAGCCTGTTCGAGCGCCGCGCTGACGCCCGCTCCGGTTTGCCATTGGTGCAACTGGCGGTGGCGCTGGACAAGATGGGCGACAAGCAGCGTTCGCAGCAGGCGCTGCAGGCGGGCCTGGCGGTCACCCGCGGCAAAGGCTGGCTGGCCGACTACGGCAGCGCCCTGCGTGACCAGGCGTTGATCCTGGCCCTGCTGCAGGAGAACAACCTGGCCGCCAATCAGGTCGATCAGCGCCTGTTTGGCCTGTCCGACGAGCTGGCCGCCAACCGTTGGCTCTCCACCCAGGAGCGCAACGCGCTGTTCCTCGCCGGGCGTGGCCTGCTGGGCAAGCCGGAAGGCAACTGGAAGGCCCGCCTGGACAGCGCCGGTGAGGTCCGCGAGTTCGACAACAATGACTCGGGGATGAAGCTTGAGGGCCCGCTGCTGGCCTCGCCATTGACCGTGCAGAACCAGGGTGGCGAGACCCTGTACCAGCAGCTGACCCTGTCCGGCTACCCGCGCCAGGCGCCGGCCGCCAGCGGCAATGGCATGGAAATCCGCCGCGAGTACCTGGGCATGAATGGCCAGGCGCTGGATGTGCGCAACTTGCGCAGCGGTGACCTGGTGCTGGTGCACCTGGCGCTCAAGGCCCAGGACCAGGTGCCCGACGCCCTGGTGGTGGACCTGCTGCCGGCAGGCCTGGAGCTGGAGAACCAGAACCTGGCGCAGAGCGCCGCCAGCCTGGACAATGCCAGCAGCGCGGTGAAGCAATGGCGCGAGTCGATGCAGAACGCCAGCGTGGTGCACCAGGAGTACCGCGACGACCGCTATGTGGCCGCGCTCAAGCTCGACAGCTACGGCACCACCCACCTGCTGTACCTGGCCCGTGCGGTGACGCCGGGCAGCTACCGCATTCCGCCACCGCAGGTGGAGTCGATGTACCGGCCCAACTTGCAGGCGGTAGGTGATAGCCAGGGCGAGATGATTGTAAGAGCTCGCTGACCCTCAAGCTGTGAGCTGCAAGCTACAAGAGAAAGCAGTCGACGCAGGCTGCTTTCAACTTGTCGCTTGTAGCTCCAAGCTTGCAGCTGCTTTCAATGCACCACCCAGCTCAACACCCACAGCCCCAGCAACGCCCAGATGATCCCGAGGATGATCGATGCGCGCATGAATGCGCGGACCGCCGAGTACAGCAACATCAGGCCGACGATAAGCGCCAGGATGCTCACCAGCGAGGTGTCCATTCCAAGCGTGCGCGCCAGGCCATCGATGAAATTGCCACCGGCGTTGGCCAGCAGGTTGAACAACCCGCTCAAGCCATCGACGATGAACCGGATCACCGAACCCAGTGCCTGGCCCAGCCATTCGAAAAAACCTTCTACATGCATAGTCGCTTCCTGATCAACGAATCGGCGATTCCCAGCCTTTGGCCATCACCTGGCCCGGTCGGTTCCCGATGCCAAGCTTAGCGCGCCCGCGCCTGACCAGGCTGCTGCGGCGTTTCGCCGTCAGCGTGCTGCTGGGCATGGCCCTGCTGTGGTTGGCCGACCGTATCTGGCCATTGCCCATGCCAGGCGACGACCTGGCGCGGGTGGTGCTGGCCGAGGACGGCACACCGCTGTGGCGCTTCGCCGACGCCGACGGCGTGTGGCGCTATCCGGTCAGCCCGCAGGAAGTCTCGCCGCTGTACCTTGAAGCCCTGCTCGCCTACGAGGACCGCTGGTTCTATCATCACCCCGGCGTCAACCCCATGGCCCTGGCCCGGGCTGCCTGGCTCAACCTGCGTGGCGGGCGGGTGGTGTCTGGTGGCAGCACGCTGTCGATGCAGGTGGCGCGCCTGCTCGACCCGCACGACCGCACCCTGCCCGGCAAGCTGCGTCAGTTATGGCGCACGGCGCAGCTGGAATGGTACCTGTCCAAGGACGAGATCTTGCAGCTGTACCTCAACCGGGCACCGTTCGGCGGCACCTTGCAGGGCGTGGCAGCGGCCAGTTGGGCGTACCTGGGCAAGTCGCCGAAACACCTCACGCCGGCCGAAGCCGCGTTGCTCGCCGTGCTGCCCCAGGCGCCGAGCCGGCTGCGTCCGGACCGCCACCCTGAACGCGCCCAGCGCGCCCGGGACAAGGTGCTGCAGCGCCTGGCCGAGTACCAGGTATGGCCAGCCCAGCGCATCGATGAGGCGCGTGAAGAGCCGCTGTTGCTGGCGCCACGCCAGGAGCCGGCGCTGGCGCCGCTGCTGGCCCGGCGCCTGAATACACCGAACAGCCCGCCACTGATCCGTACCACCCTGGATGCCGCCTTGCAGCGCCGCCTCGAAGACTTGCTGATGGGCTGGCGTGCCCGCCTGCCCGAGCGCACCTCGGCGGCGTTGCTGGTGGTCGAGACCCAGAGCATGGCCGTGCGCGCGTATCTCGGCTCCATCGACTTGAACGATGAGCGCCGTTTCGGTCACGTGGATATGGTCCACGCCCTGCGTTCGCCCGGTTCGACCCTCAAGCCGTTCCTCTACGCCATGGCCATGGACGACGGCCTGATCCACTCCGAATCGCTGTTGCAGGATGTGCCACGACGCTACGGCGACTACCGCCCCGGCAACTTCTCCATGGGTTTCAGTGGCCCGGTGTCGGCCAGTTCGGCGCTGGCGCTGTCGCTCAACCTGCCGGCGGTGCAACTGCTCGAGGCCTACGGCCCGAAACGCTTCGCCGCGCAGATGCGCATGGGGGGGATGCCGCTGGTGCTGCCGCCGCTGGCCGAGCCGAACCTGTCGCTGATCCTCGGTGGCGCAGGCAGTCGCCTGGAGGACCTGGTCGGTGGCTATGCCGCGCTGGCCCGTGGAGGGTTGAGCGCGCAGGTACGCCTGCAACCCCAGGACCCGCTGGTGGAACGCCGCTTGCTGTCGCCGGGTTCGGCCTGGATCACCCGGCGCATTCTCAGCGGCCTGGCCCGGCCGGACCGTGACCCCCACGCTGAATTGGTGCAGCGCCCGCAATTGGCCTGGAAAACCGGCACCAGCTACGGCTTTCGCGATGCCTGGTCGGTGGGCGTCGGCCCGCGCTACCTGATTGGTGTGTGGATCGGCCGACCCGACGGCACCCCGGTGCCGGGCCAGTTTGGCCTGGCCTCGGCGGCGCCATTAATGCTGCAGGTGCATGACCTGCTAAGCAACCGCGACAGCCAACGAGGCATCGAAGTGCCGGTCGAGCCGGTGCCCGATTCGGTCGGTGTCGCCGCGATCTGTTGGCCGCTGGGCCAGCCAATGAACCGTCAGGACCCGAACTGCCGTCGGCAACGTTTCGCCTGGACCCTAGACGCCACCACGCCACCGACCTTGCAGGCTGCCGACCAGCCGCTGGGGCTGGGTTTGCGCGAAACGGTGTGGCTCAACGAGCGCGGCTTGCGTGTCGATGCCTCCTGTCCCGGTGCCAAGGCCCATGACGTCGCGCTGTGGCCGGCCCCGCTCGAGCCGTGGTTGCCCCGGGTCGAACGTCGAGCGGCGCGGCTGCCGGCCGTTGACCCCGCCTGTCCACCGCAGGTGCTGAGCAGCGCGCCACCGCTGTCGATCGTCGGTGTGCGCAGTGGCGACAACCTGCGCCGCCCGGCCACCAGCCACGAGCCGTTGCAGTTGCGGGTGTCGGCATTGGGCGGGGCAGGGCGGCGCTGGTGGTTCCTCAATGGACAGCCCATGGGCGAGACCCAAGGGCAGGACAGCTTGCCGGTAAGGTTCGAGCAGGCCGGGAGCATCGAGTTGAGTGCTTTGGATGAAAGCGGTGAAACGGCGCGGGTGCAGTTCCAGGTCAGCGAGTGAGCCCGTTGCCCAGGCTCAGCCTTTGACTGGGTTCTGGTCGAAGGCATTGGTCTGGTACTGGAAGAGCAGGCAATCCGCAGCCGCGGTGCAACCACTTTCATGCACGAGGTTGGCGGGCAGCTTGTAGTAGGCGCCTGCCGGGTACTCCACCCGCTTGCCATCGATCACCGCATAGAAGGTTCCGCTCAACACCACGGTCGGCAGGGTCTGGCTGTGAGTATGCAGTCCATTGTCGGTGCCTTTGCGGAACTTCACGTAGGCCGAATACGGCCCCTTGCCGAAGAGGTCGCCTTCGACATTGGCGTAGCTGACAGCGCCTTGGGTGCCGGGCACCTGCTGCCATTTCAGCGAGGTGCTGTCAGGGACCGAGCTCAGGGTGTCGCCAGCGGCGCTGGCGGTGATGGCAATCGCGGCCAGGGAAAGGCCGGCGAACAGGGTGTGCAGTGCTTTCATGGGGAGGCTCCTTCGCCAAGTGACAATGGACGAAGGTTAAACAATCAATATGCGCACAAATACATCTTCAATTTACCATGTCTTGTGCGTTCTAAGCACAAATCAATTTTGCCATCGCGGCTCTGCGTAGTACGCCTGCACGTAGTCGAGGAGTGCCCGTACCTTGGGCGCCACATAGCGGCTCTGCGGATAGACCGCGTACAAGGTGCGCGAGGGCAGCGACCAGTCCGCCAGCACCGGCACCAGGCGCCCGTCGCGCAAGGCATCGTGGGCAATGAAGCGGTCGAAGCTGGCAATACCCAACCCGCCGATCGCTGCCGCGCGCAGGGCCATCGGCGAATTGGCGCTCAGGCGCTGGGGCATCAGCAGTTCCCGGCGCTCGCCGGCGGGGCCGGTCAGTTGCAGGCGCTGCGGGTGCGGCAAGCGGCTGTAGCCGAGCAATGGGTGGGCAGCCAGGGCGTCGGGCGTGGTCGGCGTGCCGTGGCGCTCCAGGTAATCGGGCGCGGCCACCAGCACCACTTCGCTGTCCGCCAGCCTGCGGGCCACCAGGCTGGAGTCGGGCAGGTGGTCGGTGACCCTCAGGCAGACATCGATGTCTTCTTCCAGCAGGTCGATGAAGCGGTCGCTGCAATGCAGTTCCACCTGCAATCGCTCGTGACGTCCGACGAATTCCGGCAGCCAGTGTCCCAGTTCCAGCTCGCCAAAGGCAGTGGCCACACCCAGGCGCAGCGTGCCGCTGGGCTGTTGTTGATGCTCGGACAGTTCAAGGTTCATGGCCTGCATCTGCTCGAGAATCCGCGTGCAGTGGCGATAGAACAGCGCGCCGGCTTCGGTCACTTGCAGGCGACGGGTGGTGCGGTTGAGCAGTTGCGTGCCGAGATGGCGTTCGAGGTGCTTCACCTGGCGCGACAGCACGGTATGGGAAACGCCCGCCTGGTGGGCGGCGGCGCTGAAGCTGCCGAGGTCGACGACCCGGCGGAAGGTTTGCATGGCGCTCAACTGGTCCAATGGCACATCACTCCTTGCAGCGAACGGCGGGGCCCTGGTGGCCCCGCGTCGTCGCGGGTCAGCGCCGAACCAGCAGCACCCCGCTTTCCATATGGTGGGTGTAGGGGAACTGGTCGAACAGCGCGCAGCGTTCGATACGGTGGGTATCGTGCAGCTGGGCGATGTTCTGCGCCAGGGTTTCCGGGTTGCAGGAGATGTACAGGATGCGCTCGAAGCGACGGGTCAGCTCACAGGTGTCCGGGTCCATGCCGGCACGCGGCGGGTCGACGAACACCGTGCCGAAGTCGTAGCTCTTCAGGTCGATGCCTTCCAGGCGGCGGAATGGGCGGACCTCGTTCAGGGCCTGGGTCAGCTCTTCGGCCGACAGACGCACCAGGCGCACGTTGTCCACGCCGTTCTCGTCGAGGTTGTGCAGGGCGGCGTTGACCGAGGTCTTGCTGATCTCGGTGGCCAGCACCTGGCGGGCGCGGGTGGCCAGCGGCAAGGTGAAGTTGCCGTTGCCGCAATACAGCTCGAGCAGGTCGTCCTGGCGTTCGCCCATGGCCTCGAAGGCCCAACCGAGCATCTTCTGGTTCACCGCGCCGTTGGGTTGGGTGAAGGCGCCTTCGGGTTGGCGATAGCTGAAGGCGCGCCCGGCGATGTCGAGCTTCTCCACCGCGTAGTCGCGGCCGATCACCACGCGCTTGCCTTTCGAGCGGCCGACCACGCTGACACCGAGATCTGCGGCCAACTGCTGCGCGGCGGCCTCCCAGGCCTCGTCCAGCGGGCGGTGGTAGCACAGGGTGATCATCGCATCACCGGCCAGGGTGGTGAGGAACTCCACCTGGAACAGCCGGTTGTCGAGGTCTTCATTGGCCTGCCAGGCGGCTTTCAGACGCGGCATCAACGCATTGATGCGCTCGCTGGCGATCGGGAAGTCGTCGATCAGGATGGCCTTGTGCTTCTCGCCCGGGGCGAACATCGCATAGTGGCGTTGGCCGCCTTCGCGCCACAGGCGGAACTCGGCGCGCAGGCGGTACTGCCCGCGCGGCGAGTCGAACACGGCCGGCTCCGGCGCGTCGAAGGGCGCCAGCAGTTCGCGCAGGCGGGCGGCCTTGGCCGCCAGTTGCGTGTCGTATTGCGCGGGATCGTAGGCAGCACTCATGCGGGGAACCAACCCAGCTTGATGACGAACAGAATGGACAGGATCACCAGCGCCGGGTTCAGGTCGTGGCGACGGCCGGAGATCAGCTTGATGGCGGTCCAGGCGATAAAGCCGAAGGCGATGCCGTTGGCGATCGAGTAGGTCAGCGGCATGGCCAGGGCGGTCACCACCACCGGCGCGGCTTCGGTAACGTCGTCCCAATTGATCTCGGCCAGGCCCGAAGCCATCAGCACGGCGACGAACAGCAGCGCCGGGGCGGTGGCGAAGGCCGGCACGCTGCCGGCCAGCGGGGCGAAGAACAGCGCCAGCAGGAACAGGATGGCGACCACGATGGCGGTCAGGCCGGTGCGCCCGCCCGCACTCACGCCCGCCGCCGACTCGATGTAGCTGGTGGTGGTCGAGGTGCCCAGCAGCGAACCGGCCATGGCGGCGGTGCTGTCGGCGATCAGGGCGCGGCCCATCTTCGGCATGTGGCCGTCCTTGCCCATCAGGCCGGCGCGCTTGGCCACGCCGATCAGGGTGCCGGAGTTGTCGAACAGGTCGACGAACAGGAAGGCGAAGATCACGCTGATCAGGCCGACGTCCAGGGCGCCGGCGATGTCCAGTTGCAGGAAGGTCGGGGCCAGCGACGGCGGCATCGAGACCACCCCGCCGAACGGTGTGACGCCCAGCGCGATCGCGGCCACGGTCACTGCCAGGATACCGATCAGCACGGCGCCGCGAACCTTCAGCGACTCGAGGGCGACGATCAGGAAGAAGCCCAGGGTGGCGAGGATCGGCGCGGGCTTGCTGAGATCGCCCAGGCCTACCAGAGTGGCTGGGTTATCGACGACGATGCCGGCGTTATGCAGGGCGATCAGCGCCAGAAACAGGCCGATGCCGGCGGCAATGGCCGAGCGCAGCGGCAGCGGGATGCTGTTCACGATCCATTCGCGGATGCGGAAGATCGACAGCAGGAAGAACAGCACCGCGGAGAGAAACACCGCCCCCAGCGCCACTTGCCAGGTATGGCCCATGTGCAGGACCACGGTGTAGGTGAAGAAGGCGTTCAGGCCCATGCCCGGCGCCAGGGCGATCGGGTAGTTGGCGATGATGCCCATGGTCACCGAGCCGATGGCCGCGGCCAGGCAGGTCGCGACGAAGAGCGCGCCCTTGTCCATGCCGGTCTCGCCGAGGATGCTCGGGTTGACGAACAGGATGTAGGCCATGGCCAGGAAGGTGGTGACGCCCGCGAGAATCTCGGTGCGCACGTTGGTGTTGTGTGCTTTTAGTTGAAACAGCCTTTCCAGCATGCCTGCTCCCCGGGCGCCCTCGCGCCGTGAATGTATCGACCCCAACAGCAAAGCACAGACCGTACCGGGTGCCGTGGTTTTGTGCGAGGTGGAAAAAAGCCGCGCATCATACCAGCAAGGATGGCGGGGGCCTATGGCCATTGGGGAAGGCAATCGGGCAACGGTGTCGTCTTCCTGCACTGGCCTCATCGTTGGCAAGCCAGCTCCCACAGGGATGGCGCTTGGCTTGAAGGCGGCACGGTCGGTGTGGGAGCCGGCTTGCCGGCGAGAGGCCGGTGCAGGACAAACCAGCATGCTGCTCCCGCGCGAGATTGCCTAATCTCTGGGTGCCAGCAGGTCGATCAACCGTTATGCATACGGTCGCGATGGGTCAACGTCGGGAACAGCTTCATCCATACCCCGGTCACCAGCAGCGTGCCCACGCCGCCGAGCACCACCGCCGGGACTGTGCCAAACCAGTGCGCGGTCAGCCCCGACTCGAACTCGCCGAGCTGGTTCGAGGCACCGATGAACAGCCCGTTCACCGCGCTTACCCGGCCGCGCATCTCGTCTGGCGTCTCCAGCTGCACGAAGGCGCCGCGGATGACCATGCTGATCATGTCCGCCGCGCCGAGCACCACCAGCACCGCCAGGGAGAACCAGAACGAGGTCGAGAGGCCGAAGGCGATGGTCGCCACGCCGAACACGCCGACCGAGGCGAACATGATCAGGCCTACCTTGCGCTCCACCGGGAAGCGCGCCAGCCACAGCGACATCAGCAGCGCGCCCACCGCCGGCGCCGAGCGCAGCAGGCCCAGGCCCCAGGCGCCGGTGAGCAGGATGTCCTTGGCGAACACTGGCAGCAGCGCGGTGGCGCCGCCCAGCAGCACGGCGAACAGGTCCAGGGAGATGGCGCCGAAGATGTCCGGGCGGCTGCGGATGAAGCGCACCCCGGCCAGCAGCGATTCCAGGTTGGCCCGACCGCGCTGGGGCAGTTGCTGGCGCGCGTCGAGGCTCAGGGTCAGCAGGCAGGCGATGAGGTAGAGGGCCACGGTCGGGCCGTACACCCAGGTACTGCCGAAGGCGTAGAGAAAGCCGCCGACCGCCGGGGCGACGATGGTCGCCGACTGGGTGGCCGATGCCGACGCCGCCACGGCCCGTGGGAACAGCCCTGGCGGTACCACGTTGGGTAGCAGCGCCTGGGTCGCCGGCATCTCGAACGAACGGGTGGCGCCGAGCAGGAAGGCCAGGATGAATATCAGCTCGCGGCTGACGTTGTCGCTGACGCTGCCCAGGGCCAGCGCCAGGGCGATCAGCGCCTGCAGGGTCTGGCACAGGGCGGCCACCTTGCGTCGGTCGTAGCGGTCGGCGACGTGGCCTGTGTGCAGCATGAACAGCACCCGGGGCGCGAACTCGACCAGCCCGACCAGGCCCAGGTCGAGGACATTCCCGGTCAGTTGGTAGAGGTGCCAGCCAATGGCCACGGTGAGCATCTGGAAGCCGCTGGCGGTGAACACGCGGGCCAGCCAGAAGGCCAGGAACGGGCGGTGATGACGCAGCAATTGCGGGGCGGAATCGGACATCGGGGGGCTGCAGCCTCGAGATAGAGGGGCCTGCAGGGTAACATCTGTTTGTAACAAATAGTTGCTGAAAGTCGCGTGGATCAACCATCGCGACTTCGCAAAAGAGGGTGAGGCAACGGGTCACGCGGCAATCAACCACACATCCGGATGGGTCATTCAGGACTATGCTTCCATTCAGTCGTTGATCTGGATCAATCGTTCCAGATGCAACGATCTTGGCCCTTGGGCCGGAATCCCCGCGATCGAACAGAACAATTCCAACGCGCCGCACTCGATACCCGTGGGGGCAGTGGGCGACAGGCCATGAGCCCGGTCGCCAGATTACCTGAAGAGGAAGCACCATGTTCGGATTGGAAGCCCTAGAGCTCGCCCGAATCCAGTTTGCCTTTACCGTGTCCTTTCACATCCTGTTCCCGGCCATCACCATTGGCCTGGCGAGCTACCTGGCGGTCCTCGAAGGCCTTTGGCTGAAGACCGGCGACAACACCTACCGTGACCTCTATCACTTCTGGTCGAAGATCTTCGCCGTGAACTTCGGCATGGGGGTGGTCTCGGGCCTGGTCATGGCCTACCAGTTCGGTACCAACTGGAGCCAGTTCTCCGATTTTGCCGGTTCCATCACCGGCCCCCTGCTGACCTACGAGGTGCTCACGGCATTCTTCCTCGAGGCCGGTTTCCTCGGCGTCATGCTGTTCGGCTGGCACCGTGTCGGCCGGGGGTTGCACTTCTTCGCCACCTGCATGGTGGCGCTTGGCACGCTGGTGTCGACCTTCTGGATCCTCGCCTCCAACAGCTGGATGCAAACCCCCCAGGGCTACGAGATCGTCAATGGCCAGGTGATTCCGGTGGACTGGTTCGCGGTGATCTTCAACCCGTCCTTCCCCTATCGCCTGATGCACATGGCCACCGCGGCCTTCGTCGCCACCGCGTTCTTCGTCGGCGCCTCGGCAGCCTGGCACCTGCTGCGCGGGCGTGACAATCCGGCGGTGCGCAAGATGCTGTCGATGGCCATGTGGATGGCCCTGGTGGTGGCGCCGATCCAGGCCGTGATCGGCGACTTCCATGGCTTGAACACGCTCAAGCATCAGCCGGTGAAGATCGCCGCCATCGAGGGCCACTGGGAGAACAAACCCGGTGAACCGACGCCGCTGATCCTGTTCGGCATTCCCGACATGCAGGCCGAAACCACGCGCTTCAAGGTCGAGATCCCAGCCTTGGGCAGCTTGATCCTGACCCACAGCCTGGACAAGCAAGTGCCGGCGATGAAGGAGTTCCCACCTGAGGACCGACCCAACTCGACCATCGTGTTCTGGTCGTTCCGAGTCATGGTCGGTTTGGGCATGTTGATGATTTTTGTCGGCCTGTGGAGCCTGTGGCTGCGCAAGCGCGGCACCCTGTACAGCTCGCGCCCGTTCCTCTACCTGACCCTGTGGATGGGCCCGTCGGGGTTGATTGCGATCCTCGCCGGCTGGTTCACCACCGAGATCGGCCGCCAGCCGTGGGTGGTCTACGGGCTGATGCGCACCGCCGATGGGGTGTCCAACCATAGCTACGCGCAGTTGGGGTTCACCCTGGTGATGTTCGTGGTGGTCTACTTCGCGTTGTTCGGCACCGGTCTGGGCTACATGATGCGCCTGGTGCGCAAAGGGCCCAAGACTGGTGAAGGCGATGAGCACACCCCCGGTGGCCCTGGCCAGAAACGCACGCCGGCGCGGCCGCTGTCCGCCGCCGATGAAGGCCATGAGGCCGACTCCAGCAGCCTGAGCAAGGGGAACTGAGATGGGTATCGATCTTCCGCTGATCTGGGCCGTGATCATCATCTTCGGCGTCATGATGTATGTGGTAATGGATGGTTTCGACCTGGGCATCGGCATGCTCTTCCCCTTCGTCCAGGATGAGCGTGACCGCGATGTGATGATGAACACGGTCGCCCCGGTATGGGACGGCAACGAGACCTGGCTGGTGCTGGGCGGGGCAGCGCTGTTCGGGGCTTTCCCGCTGGCCTACTCGGTGGTGCTCGAGGCACTGTACCTGCCATTGATCCTGATGCTGGTGGGCCTGATCTTCCGTGGCGTGGCGTTCGAGTTCCGCTTCAAGGCCAGGGCCCACAGGCGTCATATCTGGGACAAGGCCTTCATCTGGGGCTCACTGGTGGCGACTTTCTTCCAGGGGGTGGCGCTGGGCGCGTTCATCGAAGGCTTCAAGGTGGTCGACCGTAAATTCACCGGCGGCACCCTGGATTGGCTGACCCCGTTCACCGTGTTTTCGGGCCTGGGCCTGATCGTCGCCTACACGCTGCTGGGCTGCACCTGGTTGATCATGAAGACCGAAGGGCCCTTGCAGCAAAAAATGCATGACATGGCCCGCCCCCTGGCGCTGGTGCTGCTGGTGGTCATCGGTATCGTCAGCCTGTGGACGCCGATCGCCTACCCGCAAATCGCCGAGCGCTGGTTCAGCATGCCCAACCTGATCTGGTTCATGCCGGTGCCGATTCTGGTGCTGGTGACCTTCTACGGGTTGCTGCGGGCGGTGGCGCGTAACGCCCACTACACCCCGTTCCTGCTGACGCTGGTGCTGATCTTCCTTGGCTACAGTGGGTTGGGCATCAGCTTGTGGCCGAACATCATCCCGCCGTCGATCAGCATCTGGGATGCCGCGGCGCCGCCACAGAGCCAGGGCTTCATGCTGGTGGGCACGCTGTTCATCCTGCCGTTCATCCTCGGGTACACCTATTGGAGCTACTACGTGTTCCGCGGCAAGGTGACCCATGAAGACGGCTATCACTAGGAGCGTCGGGTGATGAATGTCGAAGAGAAGAAACCGCTGTGGCAACGCCTGGGTTGGCTGGTGCTGATCTGGGGGGTGAGCGTGGCAGCGCTTGGGGTGGTGGCTTATGGCATGCGCATGTTCATGAGCGCGGCAGGCCTGAGTACTCACTGAGCCATTGAGTGATCGCGGGGCAAGTCGCAGCGGTGCACCGCTGCGACTTGCCCCGCGATGCTTTTATTTCCGGGCCTTGAGCACCACGAACTTCGGCGTCGCCGCGACCTGCTCGACACCCCGGAACAAGCGCGCCAGCTTGCTGTGGTAGCCCAGGTGGCGATTGCCGACGATGTACAGCGCGCCACCGACTTCCAGTGCCTCGCGGGCCTGCTGGAACATGCGCCAGGCGAGGAAGTCGCCGACCACCTGCTGCTGGTGGAACGGCGGGTTGCACAGCACCACGTCCAGCGATTGTTTCTCCTGCCCCGCCAGGCCGTCCGCAGCCTTGATCGTCACTTCGCGTTCGCCCAATGCCGCCCGCCAGTTCTCCCGCGCCGACTGCACCGCCATGTACGACTCGTCGACCAAGGTGAAATGCGCATCCGGATTGGCCAGGGCGCTGGCAATCGCCAGCACGCCATTGCCACAGCCAAGATCGGCTACGCGGGCGCGACCCAGGTCACGCGGCAGATGCGGCAGGAAGGCACGAGTGCCGATGTCCAGGCCTTCGCGGCAGAACACGTTGGCGTGGTTGACCAGCTCCAGGGGCGGCGTCTCCAGACGATAGCGACTGGGGTAGGGGGAATGTGCGAGAGGCTGTTGCGTCACAGTGGCAATCAGCAGGCGCGCTTTCTTCTGCGCCAGCGACGCCTGCACCGGGCCGATGTACTTCTCCATAAGATCGCCGGCGGCTCTGGGCAGGTACTTGATCATCGCCCCGGCGATCACCTGGGCGCCAGGCGCCAATTGGCCCTGCAGGCGGATCAGTTGCTCCTCGAGCAGGGCCAGGGTCTTGGGCACGCGCACCAGCACGCGGTCGAACGGGCCCTGGAAGGGCTCATTGGCCGGGATGAAGGGTACGCTGTCGAACGGCTTGCCGTTACCCGCCAGGTTTTTCTCCAGGGCCAGGTGCGCCAGGTGCGAGTCGCCGCTGCTAGTCACGTCCAGGTGCCCGGCCAGGCTGGCGGCCAGGGCGCCGAAGCTGTCGTTGAGCACCAGCACCTTGCAGCCTGCGCCTGGTGCCTGGGCGGCCATGTGTTCCAGCAGGTACTGGTCGGCGGCATCGAACGCCAGCAGCGGGTCGTTGGCTTGCTCCGGCTGGCGGATCAGGTCGAGGTCGGCGAAGGGGCTGTTGAACAGGGGCATGGCGTGGGGCTCTGCTGCGAATCCTGCCCGGCGCGCTGTGCGCGGGCTTGCGGCGGGTGATTCTACAGGGCTTTACGTCTGTGCGGGGGGCGGGCTGTCAGAGCAGGCCTCGCAGGGCGGCGATGGCGATGGCGCCGGCTTTGTTGGAGGCGTTGGTCTTGCTTATCACACTGCGGATATGAAAATTCACGGTACTGGTCGACAGCGAGAGAATCATCGCCACGTCGGCGGCGGTCTTGCCGGCGGCGGACCACTTGAGCACTTCAAGCTCGCGTTCGCTCAATTGCGGCAGTGGGCTGTACTTCGCCAGGTGGTGCGTGCTGAGGGCGGCGTGCAAGGTGTTGCACAGCCACATTACCTGGGCGCTCTTCTCGAACAGTTCGTCACGAGAGACTGCGCCTTTGGCCCTGGAGACGCTCAACTGGCTTTCGTTGTGCTGCTGGTCGTGCACTGACTGGCTCCAGCCATGGGTCATGCCGTAGGCAGTGGCGGCCTCCCGCAGCTGAGGCACCTCGTGGAACAGTTCGTCGTTCCAGACCAGTGGCAGCGTCATATGGTGGCATTTTGATACTGATGGGTCTATCTTGATGAAGTCTTCAGCCTGGTAGCGCGCATTCCAGGCGCTTGGGTAGTTGTTGTAGAGGATCACCTGGGGACCACGAGCAGCCACATGCAGGTGCAGCGTCAGGCCGACGAACTCCATGTCCAGTGCCTGGGCCAGTTGCACGGCCTGGCCGAACAACAGTTGCGGTTCCTGTTCCTCCAGCAGCTGCTGGAGTTGCTCACTCTTCCAATGTGGCATCGATGAAGCTCCCTTTGCGTCTCTGTGGATCCAAAGTCAGCATTGCACGGTCCGTAGTGTAGGAAATCTCCTAACGGTGTGCTGGGTTTTTTTGTTATAGCTGCCACGCATCCTTAGTTGTTTGCGCTTGGTGCCATGGCATGCCCTACAAATCGACGGTGTTTATCTCCGCTACTTTGCGCGACACTGTGCGCACTTGATTCGTGGAGCCCGTCATGACCGCCAGCGCCGACAAATTCACCCGCCAGACCCTGCTCGGCGTCCAGCCCCTGACCCCCAACCTGTTTTCCCTGCGCGTCACCCGCGATGCAGGCTTTCGCTTCCGTGCGGGGCAGTTCGCCCGGCTGGGCGTGAGCAAGGCAGATGGCAGCGTCGTCTGGCGCGCCTATTCCATGGTGAGCGCGCCCCATGACGAACATCTCGACTTCTTTTCCATCGTGGTGCCCGGTGGGGAGTTCACCAGTGAGCTGAGCCGCTTCGGCGAAGGCGACACCCTGCTGATCGACCGCCAGGCCTTCGGTTACCTGACCCTTGACCGCTTCGTTGGCGGTCGTGACCTGTGGCTGCTGGCCACTGGCACCGGCATCGCACCGTTCATGTCGATCCTGCAGGACTTCGAGGCCTGGGAGCGCTTCGACAACATCAAGCTGGTGTATTCGGTGCGCGAGGCGAAGGAGCTGGCGTATGTCGATGAAATCGCCGCGCTGGAACAGCGCGACTACCTGGCGGAGTACGCGGGCAAGCTGCAGTTCATTCCGGTGGTCACCCGAGAGCAGCATCCGGGTGCGTTGAATGCGCGGATCACCACGTTGATCGAGAACGGTGAACTGGAGAAGGCGGCGGGGTTGGCGCTTTCGCCGGAGCATTCACGGATCATGCTGTGTGGCAACCCGGAGATGATCGACGAGACGCGCAAGGTGCTCAAGGCGCGGGACTTGCAACTGAGCCTGAGCAAGCGGCCGGGGCAGGTGGCGGTGGAGAACTACTGGTAAGGAACAATGGCGCCTTTTGGATCGCCGTCACTGGGGCCGCTGCAAAGCGGCCCCAGTCGTTTTGTGCTTCAGGGCTGGCGATTCTGCGCCTTGAGCAGGTCACGAATCTCGGTCAGCAGGGTTTCCTCGGCGCTGGGCACCGGCGGAGCGGTCGGTGCCACTGCCTCTTCGCGCTTGAGGCGGTTGATCACTTTCACACCCATGAAGATGGCGAAGGCGACGATGATGAAGTCGAGCACGGTCTGGATGAATTTGCCGTAGGCCAGCATTACGGCCGGCACATCGCCTTCGGCAGCCTTGAGCGTGATGGCCAGGTCGCTGAAGTCGACACCGCCGATCAGCAGGCCGATGGGGGGCATGATCACGTCACCGACGAAGGACGAAACGATCTTGCCGAATGCCGCGCCGATGATGATACCCACCGCCATGTCGACGACATTTCCCTTGACCGCGAAGGCCTTGAATTCACTGAGCATGCCCATGCTGTATTCCTTTGTTACGAATGGAGAGGTAAACGCAGTGTAAGCCACTAAAACGCTTCATGCGTGACGTTCGCAGCTACAGACTGTTTATAGAGCGAATAGTTTTGTCGCCCGCCGAGGGCTCCGGGGCACGTCCGTGTTCGGCTATCATGGCGGTTTTTTCTAGGAGACCCAGCCCATGGCCAAGGCCAAGCGTTTGTATGGCTGCACCGAGTGCGGCGCGACCTTCCCCAAGTGGGCCGGGCAGTGTGGCGAGTGCGGGGCCTGGAACACCCTGGTCGAGAGCATGATCGAAAGCGGCGGCGCCGCGGCACCGAGCGGGCGCACCGGCTGGACCGGGCAGCAGGCGCAGATCAAGACCCTGGCCGAAGTGAGCGTCGAGGAGATCCCGCGCTTCACCACCAGCAGCACCGAACTCGACCGTGTGCTGGGCGGCGGCCTGGTGGATGGATCGGTGGTGCTGATCGGGGGCGATCCGGGTATCGGCAAATCGACCATCCTCCTGCAGACCCTGTGCAACATCGCCATGCAGATGCCGGCGCTGTATGTCACCGGCGAGGAGTCGCAGCAGCAGGTGGCCATGCGTTCCCGGCGCCTGGGCCTGCCCCAGGACCAGCTCAAGGTCATGACCGAAACCTGCATCGAGACCATCATCGCCACCGCGCGCCAGGAAAAGCCGCGGGTGATGGTGATCGACTCGATCCAGACCATCTTCACCGAACAACTGCAGTCGGCGCCGGGTGGCGTGGCCCAGGTGCGCGAGAGCACGGCATTGCTGGTGCGCTACGCCAAGCAGAGCGGCACGGCGATCTTCCTGGTCGGCCACGTCACCAAGGAGGGCTCGTTGGCCGGTCCACGGGTGCTCGAGCACATGGTCGACACCGTGCTGTATTTCGAGGGCGAGTCCGATGGCCGCCTGCGCCTGCTGCGCGCAGTGAAAAACCGCTTTGGCGCGGTCAACGAACTGGGCGTGTTCGGCATGACCGACCGCGGCCTCAAGGAAGTCTCCAATCCGTCGGCGATCTTCCTCAACCGCACCCAGGAAGAGGTGCCCGGCAGCGTGGTCATGGCTACCTGGGAGGGCACCCGGCCGATGTTGGTGGAAGTCCAGGCGCTGGTCGACGACAGCCACCTGGCCAACCCACGGCGGGTAACCCTGGGCCTGGACCAGAATCGCCTGGCCATGCTGCTGGCGGTGCTGCACCGGCACGGTGGCATCCCCACCCACGACCAGGACGTGTTCCTCAACGTCGTGGGTGGCGTGAAGGTGCTCGAGACTGCCTCCGACCTCGCGTTGCTGGCGGCGGTGATGTCCAGCCTGCGCAACCGGCCGTTGGCCCATGGCCTGCTGGTGTTCGGCGAGATCGGCCTGTCGGGCGAAGTGCGCCCGGTGCCCAGTGGCCAGGAGCGTCTGAAGGAGGCGGCCAAGCATGGCTTCAAGCGTGCCATCGTGCCCAAGGGCAACGCACCGAAAGAGGCTCCCGCCGGGTTGCAGGTGATTGCCGTGACCCGTCTGGAACAAGCGCTGGATGCACTATTCGAGTAGGTCATTTTCTTGTAAGTGATTCTCAATAACGAGTAGCATACCGCCACCTTGCGACCACCTCATGGAGCGCGTGTGGCGGAGTTAGACCTCAAGCGGCTGTTTCTCAAGCACGCGAAAAACCTTCAAGGCCTGCTCTCGCGCAAGGTGCGCGACCCACAGCTGGCCGCTGACCTTGTGCAGGACAGTTTCCTGCGCCTGGCCGAGCAGCAGCGTACCGAGACCATCGACAACGCCCAGGCGTACCTTTATCGCACCGCGCACAACCTGATGATCGATCACGTGCGTCAGCAGCAAAGGCGCAAGACCGACACGGTGCCCCACGAGGCTTTCGAGGCGCTCGTCGAGGATGGCCCCGGGCTCGAGGAGCAAGCCGTGCGCGAGCAGCACCTGCGTCGCCTGCAGACGATCCTTGGCGAGTTGCCCGAGCGCACCCGGGAAATCTTCCGCCTCAACCGCCTGGAAGGCATGACCCATGCCGAGGTTGCCCGGCAACTGGGGATCTCCGACAGCTCGGTGCAAAAGCATCTGGCCAAGGCCCTGGCCTATGTGATGCAGTGCCTGCAGGAAACCGAATGACCAACGGTTTACTGACAAATGCCGCTTCAGACGTCAGCCCAGACATAACCAGATCGCGAGAGAACCGTGTGAGCAGCCAGAACGAGCAAGCCATCCGCGAGCAGGCCGCCGAGTGGGTGGTGCTGGAAGGGGGCGGCCCCCTGAGCCCGGCGCAGCAGCTGGCGTTGGCGCAATGGTGCGGCAGCGATCCGCGCCATGCACGGGCCTATGCCTTCGCCCAGGCGATCTGGGCCGATCTCGGGCAGGTGGCGAGCCTGGCACCGACAACGCCGCACCGGGCGCCAGTAGCCCGGGCCGAGCGTCCGCGTGGCCGGCGTCGGCCGACGCGGCTGCGCTGGGCGGTGGCCAGCAGTGCGTTGCTGCTGTTGGCAATACTGGGTGTCGAACAAGGCCCTCGATTACTGCTCGACTGGCGTGCCGACTACGCTGCGGCTGGCGAAGTGCGCCGCGTCAGCCTACCCGATGGCAGCCAGGTCGATCTGGACAGCGGCAGTGCCGTACAGCTCGACTTCGATGGTCGGCAGCGTCGGGTGCGCCTGCTGGCGGGGGAGGCGGTGTTCAGTGCGGCGCCGGTCAGCGCGGATGAGCCGCGGCCCTTCGTGGTCGAATATGCCGGTGCCACCAGCCAGGCACTGGGCACCCGATTCGTGGTGGGCAAGGCGGGTGATGGCGGCTGGGTGGGCATGCTCGAGCACAGTGTCGACGTGCGCCTGCAAACGGCGCCGACCCAGGGGGCCGCCCATCAGCTCCTGCAGGAGGGGCAGGCAGTGCGCTACGACCAGGCCCAGGGTATCCGGCCATGGAGTGGCCACGATCTGCAGCGCGCCACCGACTGGCAGCGAGGTGTGCTGGTGTTCGAGCGCCAGCCTCTGGCCGAGGTGGTCGAGCGCCTGAACCGTTATCGCGATGGCCGCCTGATGGTGGTCGATGGCACGCTGGCGCAGCGGGAAGTGAGCGGGGTGTTCCGCCTCGACAACCTGGCCGTCGCCGCCGATACCCTTACCCGCGAGTTGAAGGCCAAGCGCCTGCAGTTACCGGGTTTGACCGTGATCTACTGAGTCTTTCGCAAAAACTTTCATCTGGTGTTACTGAGTTTTCCCGCGTTGCTCGTCTGACTGTTGAGATTGATTTTCATTACTAGAAAACGCCAACAGACGAGACGCGCAGTGAGCACGCAATCAACTCGACCCCTCCGGCCTCTGAGCCGCATCGCCCTTGCCGGCAGCCTGGCCCTGGGCACCTGCACCCTGCCGATGGGGATCGGCATGGTGCAGGCTGCTACCGCCGTCAGCAGCGCCAGGCACACCGTCATTCAGTTCGACATCCCTGCCCAGGCCCTCGACAGTGCCGTCCTGGCCTATGCCGAGCAGTCCGGTGTGCAGGTGTTCTTCGACAGCCGAACCCTGGCTGGCTTGCAAAGCGAAGGCCTGCACGGTGGCTACAGCATAGAAGAGGGGTTGCACCGGTTGCTGCGCGGCATGCCCGTACGCTATCGCTTCAGTGCTCCGGGCCAAGTAGGCCTGGAGCGCCTGGCGGAGGGTGGCCAGGTCATGGAACTGGGCGCCACCCATATTGACTCGATGCGTGACGGCGACTGGGTCTACCAGACGCCTCGCTCGGTCAGCGTGATCACCCGCGAGCAGATCGACAAACGCCCGCCGCGCCACGCTGCCGACCTGCTCGAGCAGACTGCCGGGGTGTACACAGCGGTCAACCAGCGCGACCCCGGGCTGTCGGTGAACATCCGCGGCGTGCAGGATTATGGCCGAGTCAACATGAACATCGATGGCATGCGCCAGAACTTCAGTGTCAACGGCCACCAGCAGCGCAACGGCACGATGTTCATCGACCCGGAGTTCATCCAGGGCGTGGAAATCGACAAGGGCACCTCTGCCGGCATGGGGGGCGCCGGGGTGATCGGTGGCATCGCCAGTTTCAATACCGTCGAGGCCCGTGACCTGCTGGGCGCCGGCAAGGAAGTAGGCGGTCGCCTGCGCGCCGGCCATGGAATCGGCGAGCTGGGCAATGGCACGTACTTCAACGGCAGTGCGCTGTTTGCTGCCGGCAACGAGATAGGCGACATCCTCGTCGGCTACAGCGAGCGGCACTTCGGCGACTACCGCAGCGGCACGCAGAATGCCGACAACCTGGGCACGCAGATCCGCGGCAAGCTGGAGAATCGCGAGGCCTGGAAGAGCTGGCTGCACGGTGAAGTCGGGGCGATGGACAGCATCACCCGCTCCCAACTGTTCAAGTTCGGCATCAACCTGCCTGAGCATCAGCGCCTGCAGTTCAGCTACTTCGAGACCGATGCCGACAGCAAGGATGCCTGGACCTACAACGACAGCAACAGTAACCGCTATTACTACCGGGTCACCGGGACCAATGACATCAATGCGAAGAACGCTGCAGTCGACTACAGCTTCTCGCCCGACAACGACCTGATCGATTTCAAGGCCAAGCTTTATTACGTAACCACCCGCCAGGACCGCTGGAACGCCGACAACATGTCCAGCGTGGGTACCGGCAACCGTGTCGAGGCCTATACCGACCGCTTCCAGACCGACACCTGGGGGCTGCAGGTGCAGAACACCTCGCGCTGGCACTTCGGGCAAGTCGACACCTTGAGTTTCAACTACGGCACCGAGCTGTTCCAGGACAGTTTCCGTCCCAGCACGGACCGTGTCGCCGCCCAGAACGAAGTGGAATCGCTGCCCTATGTGCAAGGTGCCAATCCCAAGGGTAAGCGGATCATGGCCAGCCTGTTCGGCAATCTCACCTACGAGCATGACGACTGGCTCAGCCTGGATGCTGGTTTGCGTTATGACCGCTACCGGCTGAGCGGCAAGACCGGCGTCACCACCTGGATGTACCCCGAGGGGGTCACCGAGGTCAGCCTTTCGCGCCAGCAGACCCACATGATCTTCGACGAGCAGACGGAGGAAGGCCGTTTCTCGCCAACCTTCGGTATTGCGGTCAAGCCAGGGCCGGACTGGTTGCAGGTCTACACCCGCTGGGGCCGTGGCTGGCGTCCGCCGGCGGTGACCGAGGTGTTCATGAGCGGCCGCCCGCATGCCGGCGGCAGTGCCGAGATGGTCTATCCCAACCCGTTTCTCAAGGCCGAGGAATCGCACAACTGGGAGTTGGGGCTGAACATTTTCAAGGAGTCGCTGCTGCGCGACGGCGATCGGTTCGGCGCCAAGGTCGCCTACTTCGACACGCGCATCGACAACTTCTCGTTTCTCGACACCAATGTCTCGTTGCCCGGCAGCAGCGTGGCGGGTATCGCGCTGGGTCGCTCGGCCTACCAGAACAACCTGGAGACCACGCGCTTTCGCGGCGTGGAATACAGCCTGGATTACGACGCCGGCGCCTACTACGGGCAGCTCAGCTACACCCACATGATCGGCAGCAACGAGTTCTGCTCCAACCAGTTCTACATGGGCGGCGCACAGCGGCTGGTCAGTGCCGGCACCGTCATGCGCCCGGTCCGTGTGGGCAGCCGCATCATCATGCTGCCGGTGCGGGTATCACGCGCCGAGGGCGCGGCGGACACCAACAGTATCGTCAGTTGCGGCGACATCATGGGCAACGCCTCCTATATGCCTGCAGACCGCGGCGCGCTGACCCTGGGCATGCGCCTGCTCGATCGCACCCTGGATGTAGGCATGCGCGTGCGCTACAGCGAAGGCAATGGCGAAAACCTCAAGAGCCATACCTACAACCAGATCGATCAGGCGCAGTGGCCCCAGTACACAGTCTATGACCTGTACGCCAGCTACTGGATGACTTCCAGCCTGAACCTGGCCCTTTCCCTGGAAAACGCCACCGATGAGGCCTACTTCGTGGCCATGGGCGACGGCAACAACCTGTCGCTGGCCCGTGGCCGCACCTTGAGCGGCATGCTCGAGTACCGCTTCTGATCCAACCGGGTTTGCCCATTCCGGGCGACGCGAAGGCACGGAACACGCCTTCGTCATCACTGTGCAACAACGAGGAACCGTCATGACCCTTTCCGTTAACTACGACGCCGCATTCGCCAGCTCCACCGTCGACGATTACCTGGCCTTCTGGAGTGCCGGCTTCGTCACCGCCGGCCACGGCTACAGCAACACCGGCGGCTTCAGCAACGGCACCTTCGACGGCGACCAGTACGCCACTCACGGTCGCAACAGCTCGGATTACGCCTTCGTTGCCGACAGCGACAGCGCCAACGGCCTGCACTACGTGTTCGACCCTTCGAAGGCGCCGGGCGACAACCTCAATCACTACCTGTGGGGTTCGCTGGACAACGTTTCCCTGGGCGAAGTGCTCGGCGGCGGCAGCGGCAGCGACTTCACCCTGAGCAACTACGTGGTCAGCTTCAACGGCCTCGACCTGGATGCCGCGCAGGGCGCAGGTCGTGCCGGCAACGAAGTGCAGAGCGTGATCTACGGCCTGATGCAGGGCAACACCTCGGCCCTGGAGGGCGTGCTCGACAACCTGCTGGCCGGTTATGGCGTGTCCACCAACAGCACCTTCGCCGAGATCGGCGCGGCCCTGGCCGCAGGCCCCGCTCACGCGGCCTCCGCCGAAGCGGTCGGCGTGCAGGCGCTGCCTGAGGACCTGGCCCTGGCGGCCTGAGCGCAGGCATGAAAAAGCGAATGGAAGGTTACCCTGCCATTCGCTGATCTGATGCACTTACCCCGCAGCCCGTGTCTTTGCCGGGCCCAGGCTGCGGCGGTGCGAATTCTGTGGCGACGATGGCGCGAATGCAATCGCCTGTCGGCGCCTTCCAAGAGGTTTCCAACAAATGCGAACCGCTCCCGCCGCGGCCAATGAAGTGCTGCGGGCGCTCAAGGCCTGCCGTGCCGGGCTTGGCAACGTCGCGTTGTTCACCGCGGTGATCAATGTGCTGATGCTGGCGCCGGCGCTCTACATGCTGCAGGTCTATGACCGGGTTTTGTCGTCGCGCAACGAGATGACCCTGTTGATGCTCAGCCTCATGGTGCTCGGGGTGTTCGCCTTCATGGGGCTGCTGGAGTGGCTGCGCAGCCAGGTGGTGATCCGCCTGGGCACGCGCATGGACATGGACCTCAACCCGCGGGTGTTCGAGGCGGCCTACGAGGCCAGCCTGGCCGGGCACAAGGGTGCGGCGGGGCAGATGCTCGCCGATCTGACCGCGCTGCGCCAGTTCGCCACCGGCCAGGCGTTGTTCGCCTTCTTCGATGCGCCGTGGTTCCCGGTGTACCTGCTGGTGATGTTCATGTTCAGCCCGTGGCTGGGCCTGATGGCGCTGGCGGGCGCGGTGTTGCTGACGGTGCTGGCGTGGGTCAACGAGCGCATGACCCAGGCGCCGTTTGCACAAGCCGGGCAACTGTCGCAGCAGGCGGGCCTGGAGGCCAGCGCCAACCTGCGCAATGCCGAAGTGATCGAGGCCATGGGCATGCTCGGCGCCGTGCGCCAGCGCTGGGCACGGTTGCATCATGGGTTTCTGGCCCGGCAGAACCTGGGCAGCGAGCGTACCGCGGCGGTCACCGCGCTGACCAAGACCGTGCGCCTGGCCTTGCAGTCGCTGGTGCTCGGGCTGGGCGCCTGGCTGGCCATCGAACAATTGATCACCCCGGGGATGATGATCGCCGGCTCCATCCTCATGGCCCGCGTGCTGGCGCCGATCGACCAGTTGATCGGTGCCTGGCGTCAATGGAGCGGTGCGCGCCTGGCCTATCAGCGTCTGAGCGAGTTGCTGCAGGCCCAGCCGCCGCGCCCGGCGGGCATGCCGCTGCCGGCCCCGCTGGGCAAACTCACCGTCGAGCAGGTGGGTGCGACGCAACCGGGCAGCAGTCGCCTGTGCCTGAACAACTTGGGTTTCGAACTGCCGGCGGGCGAGTCGCTGGGGATCATCGGCCCTTCGGGGTCGGGCAAGTCGACCCTGGCGCGGCTGCTGGTCGGCTCCGGCGCGCCGATCACTGGCAAGGTGCGCCTGGACGGCGCCGACCTGCGGACCTGGGACCGTGGCGCGCTGGGCCAGCATATCGGCTACCTGCCGCAGGATGTGCAGCTGTTCGCCGGCAGCATTGCCGACAACATCGCCCGCCTGGGCCTTGTCGATGCCCAGCAAGTGGTCGCTGCAGCGCAGCTGGCGGGCGTGCACGACATGATCCTCGCGCTGCCGGGTGGTTACGACACGCTGCTGGGGGAGGGCGGCATGGGGCTTTCCGGTGGCCAGCGCCAGCGCATCGGTCTGGCACGTGCGCTGTACGGGCTGCCGGCGCTGATCGTGCTCGACGAACCCAACTCCAACCTCGATGAGGCCGGTGAGCGGGCGCTGGTCGAGGCCATTGCCAGGCTGCGCGAGTACAAGCGCACGCTGATCCTGATCACCCACAAGTCCTCGCTGCTGGCCGGTCTGGACAACCTGTTGATGCTCAAGGGCGGCCAGCTGCAAGCCTTCGGCCCCACCGCGAGGGTACTGCAGGACGCCCAACGGGCTGCTCGGCCCGCCCCCGTCGCCCCCTCCACCGCCCGCAACCCCATCGGCCTGAACGTCACGTTCGGCCAGCCAAGAGCCTGACTTCATGAGCGTACACGCCCTCTCCATGCAAAAGACCGAGGCAAGCCTGCTCAGCCTCGATGAACACCGGCCGGGCCGTGTCGGCCGCTGGCTGGTGCTGGCTGGTTTCGGCGGCTTTCTGCTGTGGGCCGCGCTGGCGCCCTTGGACAAGGGCGTGCCGGTCAGCGGCAGCGTGATGGTCGCCGGTAGCCGCCAGGCCGTGCAGCACCCCACGGGTGGGGTGATCGAGCAGTTGCTGGTGCGTGACGGTGACACGGTGAACTCCGGCCAGGTGTTGCTGCGCATGGACGCGACCCAGGCCCAGGCCCAGGTCGGCTCGTTGCGGGTGCAGTACGTCAACGCCCGCGCCGGGGAGGCGCGCCTGTTGGCCGAGCGCGATGGTCGGGCGACGCTTGCCTATCCCGAAGACCTGCAGGCCCAGGCGAACCTCCCCTGGGTGGCCACGGTGCTGGAAGGGCAGCGCCAGCTGCGTGGCAGCCGGGCCCAGGCGCTGGACATGGAGCTCGGCGGCCTGCGCGAGAGCATTGCCGGAGCCGAAGCCTCGCTGCAGGGGCTGCAGGGTTCGCTGGCCAGCAAGCAGGCCCAGCGCGATGCACTGGACGAGCAGTTGCGCGGCCTGCGCGAGCTGGCCCGGGACGGCTATATCGCCCGCAATCGCTTGCTCGACAGCGAGCGCCTGCTGGCCCAGGTCAATGGCTCGATCGCCGAGGACTTCGGCAACATCGGTCGCACCCGGCGCCAGGTGCTGGAGCTGAAGCTACGTATCGGCCAGCGCCAGCAGGAGTACCAGAACGAGGTGCGCCAGCAGCTCGCCGAACTGCAGGCCAGCGCCGAGGACCTGGGCAACCGCTTGCGCAGCGCCGAATTCGAACTGGCCCATGCCCAGGTGCGGGCCCCGGTGGCCGGTACGGTGGTCGGCCTCAGTGTGTTCACCAATGGCGGGGTCATCGCCCGCGGCCAGCAACTGATGGAGATCGTGCCGCGCGATGCGCCTTTGCTGGTCGATGCGCGGGCCTCGGTGGAGATGATCGACCGCCTGCGCCCCGGCTTGCCGGTGGAGCTGATGTTCGTGGCGTTCAACCAGAGCACCACGCCGCGGGTGGACGGCGAGGTGACCCTGGTCTCGGCAGACCGCCTGGTGGACGAGAAGACCCATCAGCCCTACTACCAGGTACGTATTAAGGTCAGCGAACAGGGCCTTGGGCAACTGGCGGGCCTGGATATTCGCCCTGGCATGCCAGTGGAGGCCTTCGTTCGTACCGGCGAACGCTCGATGCTCAATTACCTGTTCAAGCCTTTGGCTGACCGGGTACACGTTGCCCTGGCGGAGGAGTAAGGGTGATGCCGGTATCTTTGCGTTTCGCAGGCCTGTTGCTGCTGCTCACCAGTCTCTCGGCGCAGGCCCTGGACCTGGGCGATGCCTATGCCCTGGCCCTGCGCAACGACCCAACCTGGCAGGGTTCGATCGCCGAGCGTGAGGCCGGGCTCGAAAACCGGGCGATCGGCCGCGCTGGTCTGCTGCCGAGGCTGTCGTACCGGTACAACCGTGCCCGCAACGACTCGGAGGTAACCCAGCGCAGCCAGTTCGGCGATGTGACCACCCAACGCGATTACCGCAGCTACAGCTCGACCCTGACCCTCGAGCAGCCGCTGTTCGACTATGCCGCCTGGAGTGACTACCGCCGTGGCGTGGCCCAGGCCGCGCTGGCCGACGAACGCTACCGTGGTCGTGGCCAGGAACTGATGGTGCGGCTGTTCGGCGCCTACAGCGAAGCGCTGTTCGCCAATGAACAGATCGCCCTGGCCCAGGCCCAGCGGCGTACCTTTGCCGAACAACTGACGCTCAACGAACAACTGGTCAAAGGTGGCGAGGGTACCCGCACCGATGTGCTCGAGACCCAGGCCCGCTACGAGTTGGCCCAGGCCCAGGAGATCGAGGCAGGCGACAATCTCGATGCGGCGTTACGGGCGTTACAGGCGATCATCGGCGAGCCGGTAGAGGTCGATGACCTGGCGCCGATGACCGGTGATTTTCGCGTCCAGCCACTGACGCCCGCGCGTTTCGAGCCCTGGCGCGACCTGGCTGTTGCCCGCAACGCCGAGCTGGCCAGCCAGCGCCATGGGCTGGAGGTCGCCGAGCAGAACATCGAGCGTCAGCGGGCCGGTCATCTGCCCTCGTTGAGTGCCTATGCCAGCAAGGGTATATCCAGCTCCAGCTCCGAGAGCAGCTATAACCAGCGCTACGACACCGACAGCATCGGCGTGCAGTTGAACGTGCCGCTGTTCGCCGGTGGCGGCGTGTCCGCGTCGGTGCGCCAGGCCCGCGCCCAGCGGGATGCCGCGGGCTTCGAGCTGGATGCGCAACTGCGCGACACGGTCAACCAGTTGCGTCGACAGTTCAACCTGTGCGCCAGTGGCACGGCGAAGATCCGCGCCTACGACCTGGCGGTCAAGGCGGCCACAGCCTTGGTGCAGGCCACGCGCAAGAGTGTTCAAGGCGGTGAGCGGGTCAACCTCGATGTACTGGATGCCGAGCAACAGTTGTTCGGTGCCCGGCGCGACCTGGCCCAGGCACGGCATGAGTACCTGCGGGCCTGGTTGCAGCTGCGCTATCTGGCGGGGGTGCTGGAGGCCGGGGACCTGAATGTGTTGAATCGGTACTTCGTGGCGCACGGCTAGAGCGATTGTGGGAGCGGGCTTGCTTCCACGCATCTGCCCAGACAAAAAAGGGAGCCGACGATGCGCGTCGGCTCCCCTCGATGACCGTCCTGGTCAGCGATCAGTGTTCGGCAACCGCCTTGCGCCTGGGCGTCTCGTTGCCGTGCTCGTCCAGTTCCAGCACCGGTACCTCGTTGCCCTCGGCGTCGAACAGCTTGCCATCCTTGAAGTAGTCGCCATCACGCAGGGCCGAGATGTCGGAGTACTGGATGGTGCGCTCGTAGGCCGCGGCGAACACCGACTGGTTTTCCGAGTTGCCGGTGGTGAAGTGGTTGAACATCAGGTTCAGCAGGATTGCCATGATCGCCGCCGAGCTGATGCCGGAGTGGAAGATGGTTTCGAACCAGCTGGGGAAGCTGTGGTAGAAGTTCGGCGCCGCGATCGGGATCATGCCGAAGCCCAGCGAGGCGGCGACGATGATCAGGTTGACGTTGTTCTTGTAGCTGACTTTCGACAGGGTGCGGATGCCGCTGGCAGCCACGGTGCCAAACAGCACGATACCGGCGCCGCCGAGTACCGGGGTAGGCACTGCCGCAATCACCCGGCCCATGATCGGCAGCAGGCCGAGCACCACCAGGATCACGCCGCCGGTGGCCACCACATAGCGGCTCTTCACGCCGGTCACTGCCACCAGGCCCACGTTCTGGGCGAAGGCGCTCTGGGTGAACGAACCGAAGATCGGCGCCAGGATGCTCGATGCCATGTCGGCGCGCAGGCCGTTGCCCAGGCGCTTGGAGTCGACCTTGGTGTCGATGATCTCACCGACCGCAAGGATGTCCGCCGAGGTTTCCACCAGGGTCACCATGATCACGATGCACATCGACAGGATCGCGGCGATGTGGAAGGTCGGCATGCCAAAGTGGAACGGGGTGGGGAAGGCGAAGATCGGGCCTTCGGTGACCTTGCTGAAATCAGCCATGCCCAGCGACCAGGCGATCAATGTGCCGGCGACCATCGCCAGCAGGATCGACAGGCGCGAAATGCTCGCGCTGCCCAGCTTGCTCAGCAGCAGGACGATGGCGAAGGTCAGTGCCGCCAGGCCGATGTTGGCCATGCTGCCGAACTCTGGCGATGCGCTGTTGCCGCCCATCACCCAGCGGGCCGCGACGGGCATCAGGGTGAGGCCGATGGTGGTGATGACGATGCCGGTCACCAGGGGCGGGAAGAACTTGGTGATACGCGAGAACACCGGAGTAATCAGGAACCCGATCAACGAGGCTGCCATTACCGCGCCCAGCACCGCCGGCAGGCCACCGCCGCCCTGGCTGCCGAGAATCGCGCCCATGGTCGCCACGCCCGCGAACGATACGCCCTGGACCAATGGCAGCTGGCAGCCGAAGAACGGCAGCCCAAGGGTCTGCAGCAATGTCGCAAGGCCACCGGCGAACAACGAGGCAGCGATCAGCAGGCCGATCTCCGCCGGGGCCAGGCCGGCGGCCTGGCCAAGGATCAGGGGTACGGCGACGATCCCTCCATACATGGTCAGGACATGCTGCAGCCCGTAGGCCAGGTTGGCGCCGAGGCCGAGGTTTTCGTCCTCGGGGCGCGGGGCGGGAGACGTGCTGGGGGACGTGGTCATTGGAGCAGGCTCTCTGTTTATTGTTGTGTCGCTACTGTAGACAACTAGTGCAAATAATTGCCACTAAAATTGTATACAAAGTTTTGATTGTAGCGCCGTAACGGGTGCGTCCAAGGTGCCTTAAACCTGGATGCACATTACGTTCCAACGTGCGGGAGGCTGTTCCAGAGGGGTGTGTACAAAGAGGCTGGTAAAGGCAGGAAAGCTGTCTGGCTGGACAAGAAAGCTGTCACAGCCAGATCATTAGCAAGCTAAGAGATATCAATCTTCGATGAGTTCGCGCAGCTCACGCATCATTTCGGTGCTGTCTGCCAGGTTCAATTCCACAAGACGGTGCAGATGAGTCATCGAATCGACATCTATGAACAGGCAGATAAAACCCAGTCGGGCGGACTCGTCGTGGCGCAGTTCAACCTGCATCCTGACCTGGGTTTTCTTGTCGTTGAGGTGGATGATCGCGTCGAAGTCCTGGGTGGGGTCGGCATCCCAGGGGCTTGGGCGCTCTACCAGCAAGCCCTTAAGCGACAGGTCCAGCAGTTTCACCAGCCAGCGACGTTCGCCCTGGCGCAGTTCGGTAGGGGCATCGAAGGCGATGCGCTGGAAGCGGCGGCGTTCGTCGTGGGCGTTCATGGTGGTTTCTCCGGGTGACATCCTGACTATAGTGAGTTTGGTATGTGCATCAGGTACGGCAATCTGGCCGCAGAGGCTCTAGACCAAAGCAAGTGTGGCAATGCGTCTTGACTGGCCCTAGACTCGATGGGCGGTCTTTCCAATCCACCAGCTGGAAGTAAACCATGAACAACAATAATAGCCTGCTACGCCACATTCCGTGGCTGGCGCTGGCAGTCGTAGGGGCCTGCGCGCTGGGTGTGGTCGCCCTGCGTCGTGGTGAGGCGATCAATGCCTTGTGGATCGTCGTCGCGGCAGTGGCCATCTACCTGGTTGCCTACCGTTACTACAGCCTGTTCATCGCCACCAAGGTGATGCAACTCGATCCTCGCCGGGCCACGCCCGCTGTACTCAACAACGATGGCCTGGACTACGTCCCGACCAACAAGCACATCCTCTTCGGCCACCACTTCGCCGCCATCGCCGGCGCGGGCCCGCTCGTGGGCCCGGTGCTCGCCGCGCAGATGGGCTACCTGCCCGGCACGCTGTGGCTGATCGCCGGCGTGGTGCTGGCCGGCGCGGTGCAGGATTTCATGGTCCTGTTCCTCTCCACCCGTCGCAACGGCCGCTCGCTGGGCGACATGGTCCGTGAGGAGATGGGCCGCATCCCCGGCACCATCGCCCTGTTCGGTTGTTTCCTGATCATGATCATCATCCTCGCGGTGCTGGCGCTGATCGTGGTCAAGGCCCTGGCCGAGAGCCCGTGGGGCATGTTCACGGTGATCGCGACCATCCCGATCGCGATGTTCATGGGCATCTACATGCGCTACATCCGTCCGGGCCGCATTGGTGAAATCTCCATCGTCGGCGTGGTCCTGCTGCTGCTGTCGATCTGGCTGGGGGGCCAGATCGCCGCGGATCCGGTGTGGGGCCCAGCGTTCACCTTCACTGGCGTGCAGATCACCTGGATGCTCGTGGGCTACGGTTTCGTCGCCGCGGTGCTGCCGGTGTGGCTGGTACTGGCGCCGCGCGACTACCTGTCGACCTTCCTCAAGATCGGCACGATCGTCGGCCTGGCCATCGGTATCCTGATCATCGCGCCCGAGCTGAAGATGCCGGCGCTCACCCAGTTCACCGACGGTACCGGCCCGGTCTGGAAGGGCACCCTGTTCCCGTTCCTGTTCATCACCATCGCCTGCGGCGCGGTGTCCGGCTTCCACGCGCTGATCTCCTCGGGGACCACGCCCAAGCTGCTGGACAACGAAACCAACGCCCGTTACATCGGCTACGGCGGCATGCTGATGGAGTCGTTCGTCGCCATCATGGCCATGGTTGCCGCCTCGGTGATCGAGCCTGGCGTGTACTTCGCCATGAACAGCCCGGCCGCAGTGGTCGGTGCCGACGTCGCCTCGGTGGCGCAGACCGTCAGCAGCTGGGGCTTCCTGATTACCCCCGAGCAACTGGAGGCGGTCGCCCGTGACATCGGTGAGCACACCATCCTGGCTCGTGCCGGTGGTGCGCCAACACTGGCGGTCGGTATCGCGCAAATCCTTCACCAGGTGCTGCCGGGTGAGAACACCATGGCGTTCTGGTACCACTTCGCCATTCTGTTCGAGGCACTGTTCATCCTCACCGCCGTGGACGCCGGTACCCGTGCCGGGCGCTTCATGCTACAGGACCTGCTGGGCAGCTTCGTCCCGGCGCTCAAGCGCACCGAGTCGTGGGGGGCCAACCTGCTCGCGACCGCCGGTTGCGTGGCGATGTGGGGCTACCTGCTGTACCAGGGCGTGATCGATCCGCTGGGGGGGATCAACACCTTGTGGCCGCTGTTCGGTATCTCCAACCAGATGCTGGCCGGTATCGCCCTGATGCTTGGCACCGTGGTACTGATCAAGATGAAGCGTCAACGCTACATCTGGGTCACCCTGGTACCTGCGGTATGGCTGCTGATCTGCACCACCGCCGCAGGCCTGATCAAGTTGTTCGACCCGAACCCGGCTGTGGGCTTCCTGGCCCTGGCCAAGAAGTACAGCACCGCGCTGGACGCCGGCCAGGTGCTGGCGCCTGCCAAGGACATCGGCCAGATGCAGCATGTGATCTTCAACGCCTACACCAACGCCGGCCTGACGATCCTGTTCCTGGTGGTGGTATTCAGCATCCTGTTCTTCGCCCTCAAGGTCGGTTATGCCGCCTGGGGCCGCAAGGAGCGCAGCGACAAGGAAACCCCGTTCCAGGCTTTGCCTGACGCTTGAGAGGAATGCCGCGATGTTCAACGACCTGGGTCGACTGGGCAAGTATCTGGGGCAGGCCGCCCGCCTGATGGTCGGCATGCCCGATTACGACAACTATGTCGAGCACATGCAGACCAAGCACCCGGACAAGCCGGTGATGAGCTACGAGGCGTTCTTCCGCGAGCGCCAGGAAGCGCGTTATGGTGGCAAGTCCGGGCCCAAGTGCTGTTGAACCCGCGACACGCATGAACCAGTGGGAGCCCGGGCAACCGGGCTCCCACTTTCATTTTCAGCTGCAGGAGACAACCGCGTGCAAACGCCGATTCCCGTTACCGTGCTGACCGGCTTTCTCGGCGCCGGCAAGACCACCCTGCTCAAACATATGCTCAAGGCCGAGCACGGCCTGAGGCTCGCCGTGATCGAGAACGAGTTCAGCGAGGCAGGCATCGACAGCCAACTGCTGGGCGATGAACCGGTGCAGGTGATGACCCTGGCCAACGGCTGTGTGTGCTGCAGCATCCATGGCGACCTGACCCGTGCCCTGTACCTGCTGCTCGAACGCCTGGACGCCGGCGAGATCGCCTTCGATCGCCTGGTGATCGAGTGCACGGGTCTCGCCGACCCTGCACCCGTGGCACAGACCTTCTTCATCGACGAAGAGCTGCGCGAGCGCTATATCCTCGATGGCATCATCACCCTGGTCGACACCGCCCACGCCGAACTGCACCTGACCCAGGCCATCGCCCAGGCCCAGGTCGGCTTTGCCGACCGCCTGCTGCTGAGCAAGACCGATCTGGTCGAGCCGCAGGTGGTCGACGCCCTGCGCGAGCGCCTGGCGCGCATCAATGGCCGGGCGGCGATCCGCGTGGTCGAGCATGGGCGTATCGACTTGGCCGAGCTGCTCGATGTGCGGGGGTTCAACCTCAACCCGGACCTGGGCATCAGCCCCGGGCCCAGCTTGCGCCCGGTCCTCAAACCCGCCACCCCGGATCGCATTTCGACGCTGGTGCTGCGCACCGAAACGCCGTTGGATATCGATCGGCTCAGCGACTTCATGAACGAGTTGCTGGAGCAGCACGGCAAGCAGCTGTTGCGCTACAAGGGCGTGTTGAATATCGCAGGTGAAGATCGCCGTTTGGTGTTCCAGGGAGTGCTCAAGCTGTACGGCTTCGACTGGGACGCCGAGTGGAAGGAAGGCGAGCCGCGGGAAAGTGTCATGGTGTTCATCGGCGATGAACTGCCGGAGGAAAAGATTCGGGCAGGGTTTGAGGCCTTGAGTTAAAGGGGGCAGAAGTATCTGATTTGCTCATGCCGCCTTATGGCGGCATTTTTTTCAAGCAGCGCCTAATTTGGCTATTGATGCAATTTATCAAGAATATTCAGCCTGCAAGAAACAATGGCGTTCAGGGGCTGGCGCGAGTCGAGCCGGCTCGACTGGGACACCTAGTGGAAGGAAGGTGAGCTGCGGGAAAGCGTGATGGTGTTCAATGCCGATGAGCGGCCGGAGGAAAGGATTCGGGCTGGTTTCGAAGCTTTGAGCCACGCCTGATTGAGATACAGCCGACTGTTCGATGCCGCCGTAAGGCGGCATTTTTTTGGCCTCGTTTCAACGATCAGGCCAGTCGAGGTGGCCGCTTGCAGGGGTACTTTTTTTGGTACACTTGGCCGCGTCGGATCTAAAACTAAATGTGCAGTTCTTCCGTAGTGCGTTGGGTAATGAGCCCGTGAGGGAGTGGCTAAAGAGCTTGGCACGTGAAGAACGCTATCTGATTGGCATGGAAGTCAAGACCGTTCAGTTGGGATGGCCACTTGGCATGCCCTTGGTCAGAAAGCTGGAGCACGGGCTTTGGGAAATCCGTATCGACATGGGGCATGTCGTTGCCCGTGTACTGTTCACGATCATGGATGGCGTGATGTTCATGCTCCATGGATTCATCAAGAAAAGCCAGAAAACGCCTTCAGCCGATCTGGCTCTGGCCAGGCAACGCAAGGCCAGCTTACGGAGGTCTCTACATGAACCCGCATATCGGTTCGAACTTCGATGATTTTCTCGCCGAAGAGGGCATCCTCGAAGAGGTCACGGCGGCTGCGCTGAAACGGGTGATCGCCTGGCAACTGACGCAGGCGATGAAGCAGCAAAAGATCAGCAAGAAGGCCTTGGCCGAGCGTATGCACACCAGCCGGGCGGCGGTCGATCGAGCCTTGGATCAGACTGACGCTGGCATGACCTTGGCAACACTGGCCAGCGCAGCCAGGGCCTTGGGGCAGCGCGTGGAAATACGTCTCGTACCGGATGTCGCACCAGCCCGATGAAGCACAAACATGAAAAAGCCCGGCACAAGGCCGGGCTTCTTCATTTCAGGCGTCTGCCAATCAGTTGCCGTACACCGGCAGCTTCTTGCAGATGGCCTTGACCTTTTCACGCACGGCGTCGATCACCGCTTCGTTGTTCAGATCGGCCAGGATGTCGCAGATCCAGCCGGCCAGTTCGCGGCACTCGGCTTCCTTGAAGCCACGGGTGGTGACGGCTGGGGTGCCGAAACGCAGGCCCGAAGTGACGAACGGCGAACGTGGGTCGTTCGGCACCGAGTTCTTGTTGACGGTGATGAAGGCCTTGCCCAGGGCGGCGTCGGCGTCCTTACCGGAGATTTCCTGCTTGATCAGCGACAGCAGGAACAGGTGGTTCTCGGTGCCGCCGGAGACGACGTCGAAGCCACGCTCGATGAACACGCTGGCCATGGCCTGGGCGTTTTTCACGACTTGTTGCTGGTAGGCCTTGAACTCAGGCTGCAGGGCTTCCTTGAAGCAGATCGCCTTGGCAGCGATGACGTGCTCCAGCGGGCCGCCCTGGGCGCCTGGGAAGACGGCGGAGTTCAGCTTCTTCTCGATGTCGGCGTTGGCGCGGGCCAGGATCAGGCCGCCACGTGGACCGCGCAGGGTCTTGTGGGTGGTGGTGGTGACCACATCGGCGAACGGCACAGGGTTCGGGTACACGCCAGCGGCGACCAGGCCGGCGACGTGGGCCATGTCGACGAACAGGTAGGCACCGACCTTGTCGGCGATTTCGCGGAAGCGTGGGAAATCCAGCACTTGCGAGTAGGCGGAGAAGCCGGCAACGATCATCTTCGGCTTGTGCTCGACAGCCAGGCGCTCGACTTCGTCGTAGTCGATCAGGCCGTTGGCGTCGATGCCGTACTGGATGGCGTTGTACAGCTTGCCCGAGGAGGAAACGCTGGCACCGTGGGTCAGGTGGCCGCCGTGGGCCAGGCTCATGCCCAGGATGGTGTCACCGGCCGACAGCAGGGCCAGGTAGACAGCGGCGTTGGCCTGGGAACCGGCGTGCGGCTGGACGTTGGCGTAGTCGGCGCCGAACAGCTCCTTGGCGCGGTCGATGGCCAGCTGCTCGACGACGTCGACGTACTCGCAACCACCGTAGTAGCGCTTGCCTGGGTAGCCTTCGGCGTACTTGTTGGTCAGAACCGAACCCTGGGCCTCCATGACCGCCGGGCTGGTGTAGTTTTCCGAAGCGATCAGCTCGATATGCTCTTCCTGGCGCAGGGCTTCTTGCTGCATGGCTTCGAAGAGCTCGGCGTCGTACTTGGCAATGGTCAAATCACGGCTGAACATGGCGGTCCTCAAGGATCGGGCAGAATTGGGGGAGCATTCTAACCGATTGATTCGCCGCTGGCATATGAAGTGGCATCAAGTCGCGGACCAATGGGCTTCATGTTGCAGGCCGCGTGGCGACTGGGCTGGAGTTGACTTCTAGGTCCGGTTTTTTCCAGGCTCTTAAGAGGCCTGCGTGGGGGCGAAGGGTCCGCGCAGCGACTACTGGAACATGAACAACGTCTCGTTGCTGAACTGTGCCTCGAACTGGTTGGCCGGCATCGGCCGGCCGAACAGATAGCCCTGCACCTCGTCGCAACCGTGCTCGCGCAGAAACTCCAGCTGCTCGTGGGTCTCAACCCCTTCGGCGATTACCGCAAGATTGAGGCTGTGGGCCATGGCAATGATCGCTCGGGCGATCTGCGCGTCCTGCTCGCCTTCGGGCAGGCCATCGACGAAGGTACGGTCGATCTTCAGTACGTCGATGGGGAACTGCTTGAGGTAGTTGAGCGACGAGTAGCCGGTGCCGAAGTCGTCGACCGCGATGCTCAGGCCCAGGTTCTTCAGGCTGTCGAGGATCTGCATGGCCTCGTTGACCTCGCGCATCAGGATGCTTTCGGTCAGTTCCAGCTCCAGGCACGCCGGCGGCAGCCCGGTTTCATCGAGGATGGTGGCGATGCGCGTGCCCAGCTGGCCGTCGGAGAACTGCCGGGCGGAAATGTTCACCGACACCTTGGGTACCCGCACTTTCTGCTGGTGCCAGGCCTTGAGCTGGCGGGAGGCCTCGCGCAGCACCCAGTCACCGACGTCGACCACCAGGCCCAGTTCCTCGATCACCGGGATGAAGTCGCCCGGCGGCACCAGACCGCGGGTTGGGTGACGCCAGCGCAGCAGCGCCTCGGCACCGGTCAGGCGTTTGCCGTCGCCGCTGAACTGCGGCTGGTAATAGAGGATGAACTCGTTCTGCTCCAGGGCATGGCGCAGGTCGCTCTCCAGCTCCAGGCGCTCCAGGGCGCTGGCGTTCATGTCCGCCTGATAGAACTGGAAGTTGTTCTTGCCGCGCTCCTTGGCGTGGTACATGGCCGTGTCGGCGTTCTTCATCAGCTGGCTGAGCTCGCTGCCATCCTGGGGGCTCAGGGCGATGCCGATACTGGCGGTGACGAAGAATTCGCGGTTTTCCAGGACGAACGGAGTGACCAGCCCGTCGAGGATGTGCTCGGCGACATGGATGGCGCGGTTGAGCGCCTGCTCGCGGCTGGCCTTGGGCTGCAGCAGCAGGGTGAATTCGTCGCCGCCCATGCGCGCCACGGTGTCGTCGTCGTCGACGCAGGCCAGCAGGCGCTCGGCCATGTCCTTGAGCATGCGATCGCCCGCCGCATGGCCAAGGGAGTCGTTGATCGGCTTGAAGCGGTCGAGGTCGAGGAACATCAGCACTACCCAGGCCTTCTGCCGCTCGGCCTGTTGCAGGGCCGTGTACAGGCGGTCCTGGAACAACGTGCGGTTGGGCAGGTGGGTGAGGGCGTCGTAGTAGGCCAGGCGGTGGATGCGCTGCTCGCTGGCCTTGCGTTCGCTGATGTCGGTGAAGAAGCACACATAGCTGGCCAGGTCGCCTTCATCGTCGAGCACCGCAGTGATGCCTACCCACGCCGGATAGTGCTCGCCGTTGCGCCGCTTCAGCCAGACCTCGCCTTCCCAGCTGCCGCGCTGGCTCAGTTGCTTGAGCACGTAGCCTTGCTGGGCGTTCTGTTGCTGCTCGACGGTGAGCATGCCGGGGAGCTGGTCGAGCACCTCGGCCACGGCATAGCCGCTGACGCGGGTGAACGCTTCGTTAGCCTGGACGATATAGCCGGCCGGGTCGGTGATGAGGATCGCCGAAGTGGAGTGCTCGAACACGGTCGCGGCCATGCGCAGGTCTTTTTCGGCCCGGCGTTGCTGGCTGATGTCGCGGCCCACGCCGAGCACCCCCTCGAAGCGCTCGTGTTCGTCCCACACCAGCACCAGGCGCAGCTCGATGGGGATCTTGCGGCCGTCGGCGCGCAGACAGTCGAACAGGAACAACTGCGTGGGCAGGGTGCTGCGTAACTGGGCCAATTGCGTGCTGTCGTCCAGCACCTGGCTGACGCGCTCGAGCAGGTTGTAGACACCGCTGAGCTGGGCCGGGTTGGCAATGATCGACTGCCAGCCGTTGGCGAAGATCCAGTCGGCCTGGTAGCCAAGCACCGCCTGCACCGAAGGGCTGACATAGTTGAGCTGCAACTGGCTGTCGGTGGAGAAGATCACGTCGCTGATGCTCTCGGCGAGCATGCGGTAGCGCTGTTCGCTGTCGCGCAGGGACTCGCTGGCCTCGATCTGCACGGTGACATCCTTGCCCACGCCGATGATGCGCGTGACCAGGCCTTCACTGTCGCGGGTCAGCACCTGCTCGCGGATGTCGTAGCAACGCCAGCCGCCATCGCGGTGGCGGAAGCGCAGCTGGCAGTGCAGTGACTGGCCGTAGCCGGTGTCACGCTGCTGCTGGCGCAGGTCGCGGTAGTGCTCGGCGTCGCCGGGATGCAGGAGCATCTCCCAGAAGCGGTCGCCCATCTGCGCCAGTTCCGCGCGGTCGTAACCCAGGGTCTGGCCAAGGTGGCGGTTGCTGAAGATCATCCGCTGGCTGTCAACGTCCTGCACGTAGAGTTGGTCGGGCACGGTGCGTACCACGTCCGACCAGAAGCCCTCGCGTTCGAGCAGCGACAGCTCCACCTGCTTGCGGCTGGTGATGTCGCTGATGCTCAGGATTACTGCCTGGTAGTCGCGACGCTGCTGTGGCAGGCGGGCCATCAGCCACAAGTGCAGTTCGCCGCCCAGCGGGGCCGGCAGGCGCACCTCCAGCTCGAGCTGCGGGCGCTCTTCGATCAACGCGTCGATCAACTGCATGCCGACACTGTCGCGGCCGTCGCCACTGCCATCGATCAGGCGCTGCCAGGCGCCTTCGTGGCAGTCGACGTTGAGCAGTTGGCGGGCCACCTGGTTGATCTCGGTGATCTTCAGCTCCGTGAGCAGCGAGCGGCGCAGCTTGGTGTCCAGGGCCAGGCTCTGCTTGAGCGCGGCGCGGTTGCGCAGGTGGTAGCGGTCGAGTTGCCCCGGCAGGCTCGAAAGATCGAGCACGCACAGGGCCACGCCGGTGCCCTCGAAAATTTCCTGGTAACGCCGGCGGTCTTCCTGCAAGGCGCGTTGGCGGCGGCGCATGTTGATCAGCGCCAGCACCGGCAGCAGTGCGCAGAACAGCACCAGCACGCATTTGCCGAGCAGCGCCGGCAGCAGCCTGTCGCGGGCCAGGCCGGCATCGAACAGGCCACGCAGTTGCCAGGTGCTGTTGTCGATGAAGGCAAGCATCACGCTTTGCAGAGGCTCTTCGCTGGTCTGCCGGTCCCCATGGCGCTCGATGACCGCGCCGCTGCGGCTGTTTTCCAGCAGCCACAAAGGATGGGTGGGGCCGTCAAGATGACGGGTCAGCTCCTGGTAGTAGTCGGGGCTCAGGCGCAGCAACCAGTAGCCGCGGTCTTGCTCGGTCGGCTGGCGCAGCAGCAGGTAGACCCGCTGATTGTCGGCATCGTTGCCATAGAAAAATGCACGGCCCTGGTTCAGTTGCAGCAGGTCGTCAATCAGCTGACGGTCGGGTGAGCCAGCGAGGGTGTCACTGCGCACCTGCCCGGTGGCGTCAAGCCAGGCCAGGTCGCGCAGGGCCGGCAGGCGGGCCTGCAAGGTGGCGAGCAGGCTTGGCAGGGCGGCAGGCGCCGGAGGATTGACGTAGGGCTGGACCAGGTTCAACGATTGCTGGGCCTTCAGCGCCATGTTCAGGCTCAGGTGGTCGGCCAGTTCGGCGCTGGTGGCCAGGCTTTGCTGGCGCAGGTCGTCCTGGGTATGGCGGAACTGGGCGAACAGTTGCCATAGCAGCAGACCCAGCAGAACCAGGGCGAGCAGGGCCAAAGCCCCCTTGAGCGAGCCACGCAGGTGTGTGCCGGCCGTGGAATCGGCAGGACGCAGGGATGACGGTTGCGTGAGATTGGTCAAGCGTTGGGTCCTGCGATTGGGCTGACGATGGCAGGGGTTGCATTCTCGCGGCATGCACGGCCCGTGCCGTGGTTGCTGGGCGCACTATAAGACGCATGCGGGAAGCCGACTAGCATGCCTTCAAATATGGCAAAGTGCCAGTCCGCATGTCCGATGCCGGGCGGCAGTTGGTCATGCCGGTTCGGCAAGTCCCTGCAACCTGTGCGAGAATGCCGCCCGCTTCATAGTCAACGCATCGGAGATGTACGGTTTTGGTTACCCACTATTCCACCAATGGCCTCGATTCCGCCTGCGGGCGTAGCAGTGAGACGCTGGTCAGCACTGCCGTGGCCGAGGACGTATCCTGCAAGACCTGCCAGCGCTCGCTGGCCAAGCCGGATGCGGCTGCCGCCAGTGCCAACAAGACGCCGTCGCTGGCCGAGTTGCGCAAATCGGCCAAGGCTGCCGCCGAGCCGGTCGCACAGGTTGCCGCTCAACCCACTGCCAAGCCCACTGCCGCGCCTGCCAAGGCCGTGAGCAAGCCGGCTGGCAAACCTGCCCGCAGTGGCGGCTTCAGCGTCAAGTCCGCCTGGGCCGCGCGCCTGGCCGAGCAGTCGGACCGTTGCCGCCTGCCACGTGGCAAGGCCAGGCAGTCGCACGTCTGAGCCCGCGCCAAGCCCGCCCCACCCGTGCCGGCGTGGGCGCGGGCTTGCCCCGCGAAGGCCGCCGAGCGGTCCCGCCATCTACCTCATCTGTGCAACGCCGCGACTTGGCGTAGAATGGCCCACTTTGTTCAATGACCCCGTAATCACATCCCCTGGCCAATGCCGGGGCGCGTGTCTTTACCTATCTGATAGAGGGCTTGGTTTTGGCTCAATACGTCTACACCATGCATCGGCTGAGCAAGGTCGTGCCGCCGAAGCGGGAAATTCTCAAGAACATTTCCCTGTCGTTCTTCCCGGGCGCCAAGATCGGCGTGCTGGGCCTGAACGGCGCGGGTAAATCGACCCTGCTGCGGATCATGGCGGGCGTCGACAAGGAATTCGACGGCGAAGCCCGTCCGATGCCCGACATCAACGTCGGCTACCTGCCCCAGGAGCCGCAGCTGGACCCGAGCAAGACCGTGCGTGAAGTGGTCGAGGAAGCGGTCAGCGTGATCAAGGACGCCCAGGCTCGCCTGGACGAGGTCTACGCCGCCTACGCCGACCCGGATGCCGACTTCGACAAGCTGGCCGCCGAACAGGCCAAGCTCGAGGCCATCCTGCAGGCCGCCGACGGCCACAACCTCGAGCGCCAGCTGGACGTCGCCGCCGATGCCCTGCGCCTGCCGGCCTGGGAGGCGAAGATCGAGCACCTGTCCGGTGGCGAGAAGCGCCGCGTGGCCCTGTGCCGCCTGCTGCTGTCGGCCCCCGACATGCTGCTGCTGGACGAACCGACCAACCACCTGGATGCTGACTCGGTAGCCTGGCTGGAGCGCTTCCTGCACGACTTCCCCGGCACCGTGGTGGCGATCACCCACGACCGTTACTTCCTCGACAACGTCGCCGGCTGGATCCTCGAGCTGGACCGCGGCGCCGGCATCCCGTACGAAGGCAACTATTCGGGCTGGCTGGAAGCCAAGTCGGACCGTCTGGCGCAGGAATCCAAGCAGCAGAGCGCCCACGAGAAGGCCATGAAAGAGGAACTGGAGTGGGTGCGCAAAGGCGCCAAGGCCCGCCAGTCCAAGTCAAAGGCCCGTCTGCAGCGCTTCGAAGAGATGCAGTCGCAGGAATTCCAGAAGCGCAGCGAGACCAACGAGATCTACATCCCGGCAGGTCCGCGCCTGGGCGACAAGGTCATCGAGTTCAAGAACGTCACCAAGGGCTACGGTGATCGCGTGCTGATCGACAACCTGTCGTTCGCCATGCCCAAGGGCGCCATCGTTGGCGTGATCGGTGGTAACGGTGCCGGTAAATCGACCCTGTTCCGCATGCTGATGGGCAAGGAGCAGCCGGACTCGGGCAGCATCGAGATCGGTGAAACCGTGCAGCTGGCCTGCGTCGACCAGAGCCGCGAGGACCTGGACGGCAGCAAGACCGTGTTCCAGCAGATCTCCGACGGCTCCGACCAGATCCGCATCGGCAGCTACGAGATCCCGTCGCGCACCTACGTCGGCCGCTTCAACTTCAAGGGCGGCGACCAGCAGAAGTTCGTCAAGGACCTCTCCGGTGGTGAGCGTGGCCGCCTGCACCTGGCCCTGACCCTGAAGGAGGGCGGTAACGTCCTGCTGCTCGACGAACCGTCCAACGACCTCGACGTCGAAACCCTGCGTTCGCTGGAGGAAGCCCTGCTGGACTTCCCGGGCGCCGCCATCGTGATTTCCCACGACCGTTGGTTCCTGGACCGTGTGGCCACTCACATCCTGGCGTACGAAGATGACTCCAGCGTGGTGTTCTTCGAAGGCAACTACACCGAGTACGAAGCCGATCGCAAGAAGCGCCTGGGCGATGCTGCTGCCCAGCCGCACCGCGTGCGTCACAAGAAACTGGCCCAGTAAGCCGGTTTTCGCTGCACAACGATGGGGCCCTCAGGGGCCCCATTTTTGTGCCCGGCGTACAGACACTGGGATGGCTGGCGTGGGAGCGGGCTTGCCCCGCGGTTGCTGCGTTACAGGAAAGCAGGGAGCAAGTGCGCGTTCACGAGTACAGCGGAAAACTTGTATACAGTTATAGAAAACGCACCAATTAATTTCATAAAAACGACATTGCGCCCTGTTCCAGTGCGATTGGTTCTTGGTACATTCCCGAAAAAACCAAAAACAATCCCTCTCTTGGTGAGATGTCTACCATGATCGAATCTGTCGACGATTTCCTGGCCCGACTGCAACAACGCGACCCGGCCCAGCCCGAATTCCACCAGGCCGTGGAGGAGGTGCTGCGCAGCCTGTGGCCTTTCCTAGAAGCCAACCCTCACTACCTGCAGGCAGGCATTCTCGAACGCATGGTCGAACCCGAGCGCGCCGTGCTGTTCCGTGTGTCGTGGGTCGACGACCAGGGCAAGGTCCAGGTCAACCGCGGCTACCGTATCCAGATGAGCAGCGCCATCGGCCCGTACAAGGGCGGCCTGCGCTTCCACCCGTCGGTCAACCTGGGCGTGCTCAAGTTCCTGGCCTTCGAGCAGGTGTTCAAGAACTCGCTGACCTCGCTGCCCATGGGCGGCGGCAAAGGCGGCTCGGACTTCGACCCGAAGGGCAAGAGCGACGCCGAAGTGATGCGCTTCTGCCAGGCGTTCATGAGCGAGCTGTACCGCCACATTGGCGCCGACCTGGATGTGCCAGCGGGTGACATCGGCGTCGGTGCCCGCGAGATCGGCTTCCTGTTCGGCCAGTACAAGCGCCTGGCCAACCAGTTCACTTCGGTGCTGACCGGCAAGGGCATGACCTATGGCGGCAGCCTGATCCGCCCGGAGGCCACCGGCTACGGCTGCGTGTACTTCGCCGAAGAGATGCTCAAGCGCCGCGACCAGCGCATCGACGGTCGTCGCGTGGCGATCTCAGGTTCCGGTAACGTCGCCCAGTACGCAGCGCGCAAGGTCATGGACCTGGGCGGCAAGGTGATCTCGCTGTCCGATTCCGAAGGCACGCTGTACGCCGAAGCCGGCCTGACCGACGCCCAGTGGGAGGCCGTGATGGAGCTGAAGAACGTCAAGCGCGGCCGCATCAGCGAGCTGGCCGAGCAGTTCGGCCTGGAGTTCCGCAAAGGCCAGACACCCTGGAGCCTGGCATGCGATATCGCCCTGCCGTGCGCGACGCAGAACGAACTGGGCGCCGAAGACGCCCGTACCCTGTTGCGCAATGGCTGCATCTGCGTAGCCGAAGGGGCCAACATGCCGACCACCCTGGAGGCTGTGGATATCTTCATCGAGGCCGGCATTCTCTACGCGCCGGGCAAGGCGTCCAATGCCGGCGGCGTGGCCGTGTCTGGCCTGGAGATGTCGCAGAACGCCATGCGCCTGCTGTGGACGGCCGGGGAGGTGGACAGCAAGCTGCACCACATCATGCAGTCGATTCACCATGCCTGCGTGCACTATGGCGAAGAGGCCGATGGCAGCATCAACTACGTCAAGGGCGCCAACATCGCCGGCTTCGTCAAGGTAGCTGACGCGATGCTGGCCCAGGGCGTGGTCTGATTCGATAACTTGGGGCCGCTTCGCGCCGAAAGGGGCGCGAAGCGGCTGCGGTGATTTCAGCACTCACCCAGAATGGCCAGCACCTCGATCATCTGGTCCCCCGCCGGCCGTCGCCACAACACTTCATCTCCAGGCCCGGCCCCCAGAAGCGCCCGCCCCAGCGGCGAGCCCCAGTTGACCAACCCCTGGGCGGCATCGGCCTGATCCTCGCCCACCAGTTGCACCTGATGCTCCTGGTCATGCTCATCGACGAACCGCACCAGGCTGCCGATCTGCACTTTCTCTGTGGACGTTGCAGCAGGTACCACCTGCGCGCTCTGTACCCGGGCGGTGAAATAGCGCAGGTCACGCTCGGTATCGGCCAGCCGCTGCTTGTCGGTATCGCCCTCGGCCTGCAGCTCGGCGTGCAATGCATTGAGCGCGGCCACTCGCTGCTGCAACTGTGCCAGGCCGTTGGCGGTGACGTAGTTGGGCTGATCGCTGACCAGGCGCTCGACCGGCTGGCTGGCCTGGGCGGCGGCCTGGTCTTCATTGACGAATGCTCGGCTCATGGTTGGCCTCCTTGTGCTGGAGACCATGGTGGCAGGCTGCGGGTTTCAATAGTTGTCCGTTTGCGACGTCAATTGCGGCGATAGGCGCGTGCGGCGCCTTGATCCTTCTCTTGCTGCCAGTCGCGGTCACGCTCGTCCCAATAGCGTTCGCGATACTCGCGCAGGTCTTCGTTGGACTGCATGGCGTGGCACTGGCGAAAGCCGTCGTCCCAGCCGCTTTCGTACTGGCGGTTGTGCAGGTAGCGCGGGACATCCTTGCGAAAGTCCCCGGCCATCAGCCCGGCGGCCTGGCGACCGCTGCTGCAACCGTCCTGAAAGCCGTCGGCGTAGGCGGGCGGGTAGCCCTGGTTGACCATCTGTTCATGGGTGGTTTCGCAACCCGCCAGCAGCAAGAAGCACAAGCCTAACCAGTACCGCGACATGACCACAGGACCCTCGGATTGATACCGCAAAGTCTAGGTCGGGAATTGTTGGCACGATGTCAAAACGCTGTCGAAGGATTGCACCGGGACTGGGACCGCAAAGCGGCCCAGGTGCTCAGTACTGATACCACTTCAACTCCAGCATCACCTCGTTCTGCGCCGTGGCCAGGTGGCTGAACTGTCGCGAGGCACTCAACCGCAAGCCCAGGTCGCGGCTGATCTCCCACTGCTGGTTCAGGCTCACGCTGCGCCGCACTTCGCCGTTGGTGAAAAAGTCACCCTTTGCCTCAAGCGTCAGGTTGCCCAGCGGGTTGCGCCACAACAGCCCGCCGTTGAACCCGGCGGCGGGCGAGATGAATTCGGCGAAGTCGTTGTGATGCTCGACCCGCACCGTGCCCAGGGCAAAGCCCAGCAAGTCGTCACCCAGTTGCCAGGTGCCGCCGGCGCCGCCGTTGACATGGCTGACCAGCACCTCGTCGTCATGCTTGCCCGGCACGCGTTCCAGGCCACCGGCGACCTGCCACGACCAGGGCTTGAGCAGTTCGTTGCGCGGTGTCAGCGAGCGGATGGTGGCCAGGTCCAGGCGTTGTACCTGCCAGTCGTTGCCCTCGTATTGGCGCAGCTTGAGTTGCAGGATCTCGATCTGCGCGCCGAGGGGGAAACTGTCCATGTTGTCGTTGAGGTCGTGGTACGCCATGCGCAGGCCATACTCGGCGTAGGCGCGGTCCTCGCGGGTACCCACCCCCAGTTGCCAGGTGCGCGACTGGTGGCCGTCCTCCGGCAGGCCGGGCCGCTCGATCTGCAATGGCGGCGGCGGGTTGCGGTTGATCGCCCTGAGCAGTTCATAGCTGCGGCCGGCCTGGGCCGGATCACGTTCCTGGCCATTGGCGCGGTAGCGTTCCAGGCGATAGGCGGCATCCTGCACCAGCGCCTGGCGGTCGCGGGGCAGGGCGGTGAAAGAGGGGCTTTGCAACTGCGCGGTGTCGGCGCTGATGGCCAGCACCTGCTGCTTTTCCTCATGGTCCAGCGGCTCGGCACGGGCCAGCAGTTCACGCTCGCGGGACGGGCGGTAGCGCACGTCCGCCACCAGCCCGGACTGTTTCACCGCCTTCACGGTGTCGGTAGGGATGGCGGTCAGCGGGAACTGCGAGGTCAGGTCCAGGCTGGGGCGTGCCACCTGCAACAGCTCCAGCAGGCGATAGGAGCAGTTCTCGTCGAAGAAGAAATAGTCGAACTTGATCTGCTTGAGCTCCCACACATGCTCGACCATGCGCCCGGTCTCTTCGGGCGTCAGGTCCAGCTGGTACTCCCACAGGTCGCGGTTTTCCAGGCTGCGGTACTCGGACAGCTTTTCCTGGTAGGGCATCATCGCGAACAGCCCGGGATAGCCGCCCATCAGGCCTTTCCAGGCATAGAGGATGCTGTTGTCGCTGCCCTCGATGTAGGCGCCGAAGTTGATCGCGTAGCTCAGCAGCGTGGTGTCGTCACGCCGGGTATTGGACTGGTCGATGCGCAGCAGCGTATGGCCGAACATCGACGACGGGCTGTTGAGATAGGCCGCCGGGAAGATCAGCGCCGCGCTGTGCGGGTCGATCGACTTGTACCAGGTATCGAATTCCTGGCAGGCCGGGCTCGGCAGATCGGTGAGGGCCAGTTGTTCGCGCAGCCAGCGGGTCCGCGCGGGGAACACGCACTGGGCGTGCTTGTCGCCCAGGCTGGCCGGGGCATACAGCGCGGCGACCGTGGCCTGCAGCTCCTGATCCGGGTGGTGCGCGCCATCCTCGGCGAGAAAGAAGCGCGGGTCGTCCACATAGCTGCGCCAACCACCAAGCTTGGCAGTCTCGTAGTGTCCGATGGCGATCCAGTATGGCGTGGCCGCCAACTGCTGGACGCGGGCCGGGTCAAGCTGTGGGGTGGCATGAAGCGGTGCGCTGACAATCAGCGCCAGGGAAGCGAGGCGTTTGAGCATGTCGGGCAACTACATCCTGATGATGCCGAAGGTGAAGCGCCAAACCCGCCCCGGTACCGGGGCGGGAGGCGTGGTACTCAGGCCTCGGTGGCGTACTTGGCCAGTTGCGGATCGCTCTTGAGCACCGCCAGGGTGTTGGAGTGGACAGTCTCGGCAGTCACGTCGGCGCTGCTGAAGATCTGCTGGAAGTGCTCGTGGGTGACGGCGGCAAAATGCGCGCGGTCTTCAGGCGCCACACCGAGGACCACGGCGTAGGTAGTCAGGGCTTCGCCCTGGCCCTGGGCCATGTCTTCGGAGAGCTCGTTCATCATGCCGTTCATGGCGAACCAGGATTTGCCGCCATAGGTGAGTGCGGCCTTGGTCGAGCAGCCGTTGGTGCCCGAGGTCATGCCGAAGGTTGCGTTGCCGGAGGTGCCGTTGGTGGTGGAGGCCAGGAAGTGGGCCGGTGTGCCGCGCTGGCCCTCGAACAGCAGGTTGCCCCAGCCGCAGTTCGGGCCGCCTGGCGCTTCGGCCATGGCGTTGATCGAGACAGCGGCGAACAGAGTACCCAGAAGAATCCGTTTCATAGCGTTGTTCTCTTTCTCAAGTGACGTACCAATGGTCAGGGTTCTGGCAACGCGGTTGCCAGGGCGGGAGGATTTCCATCCCCCTGCGCAGCTTGGAGTTTAGGCACGATCCAAAGGTTGCGTTGTTTATTGCGAAAAATTGCTTGCGTGATTGCCTGGCTTGGGCTGTGACATAAAGTCCCACGGAGCCTTGCCGCTGCGCGCTGGCAGCGCCAGAATGCCTTTCATCCGCCCCGCCGAAGTAAGGAAACCCAATGCCCGATCCTGTCGCCTCGCGCCTGCGTCTCGCGCCAGAAGCCCTGACCCGGCGTTTCTCCGCTGAACAGTTTGCTTTTTCCAATACCGACGATCTGGAGCCGTTTCGTGGTGTGCTGGGCCAGGAGCGTGCCGTCGAGGCCCTGCAGTTCGGCGTGGCGATGCCGCGCCCCGGTTACAACGTGTATGTGATGGGCGAGCCCGGCACAGGCCGGTTCTCCTTCGTCAAGCGTTACCTCAAGGCCGAGGGCAAGCGCCAGCACACCCCGGCTGACTGGCTGTACGTCAACAACTTCGAGGACTCCCGCGAGCCACGCGCGCTGGAACTTCCGGCTGGCAGCGCCCAGGCGTTCCTCGCCGACATGAACGGCCTGATCGACAACCTGTTGGCCACGTTCCCGGCGGTGTTCGAGCACCCTTCCTACCAGCAGAAGAAGAGCGCCATCGACCGCGCCTTCAACCAGCGCTATGACCGGGCGCTGGACGTGATCGAGCGTGCCTCGCTGGAGAAGGACGTGGCGCTGTACCGCGACAGCAGCAATGTCGCCTTTACCCCCATGGCCGATGGCAAGGCGCTGGACGAAGCCGAATTCGCCCAACTGCCTGAGGAGTTGCGCGAGCGCTTCCACGAAGACATTGCCGAGCTCGAGGAGCGCCTGAACGAGGAGCTCTCCAGCCTGCCGCAATGGAAACGTGAATCGAACAACCAGTTGCGCCAGCTTAACGAGGAGACCATCACCCTCGCCCTGCAGCCGCTGCTGGCGCCGCTGTCGGAAAAGTACGCGGAAAACGCCGCGGTGTGCGCCTACCTGCAATCGCTGCAATTGAACCTGCTGCGCACCGTGGTCGAGCAACTGGTCGATGACAGCAAGACCGACGCGGTGGCGCGCAAGATGCTAGAGGAGCAGTACGCGCCCAACCTGGTGGTCGGCCACCCGGGCAAAGGTGGAGCTCCGGTGGTGTTCGAGCCGCATCCGACCTACGACAACCTGTTCGGTCGCATCGAATACAGCACCGACCAGGGGGCGCTGTACACCTCCTATCGCCAGCTTCGCGCCGGTGCGTTGCACCGCGCCAATGGCGGCTTCCTGATTCTTGAAGCCGAGAAGATGCTCGGCGAGCCCTTTGTCTGGGATGCGCTCAAGCGTGCCTTGCAGTCGCGCAAACTGAAGATGGAGTCGCCGCTGGGTGAACTGGGCCGTGTCGCCACCGTGAGCCTGACGCCGCAGGTGATCCCGCTCAGCGTCAAGCTGGTGATCATCGGCTCGCGCCAGCTGTACTACGCGCTGCAGGACCATGACCCGGATTTCCAGGAGATGTTCCGGGTGCTGGTGGACTTCGATGAAGACATGCCCATGGTCGACGAGAACCTGGAGCAGTTCGCCCAGTTGCTGCGCACCCGCACCAACGAGGAAGGCATGGCGCCGCTGACCAGCGATGCGGTGGCGCGCCTGGCCACCTACAGTGCTCGCCTGGCCGAGAACCAGTCGCGCTTGTCGGCGCGTATTGGCGACCTGTTCCAGTTGGTCAGCGAGGCCGACTTCATCCGCCAGCTGGCCAGCGAGAGCATGACCGACGCCGGCCACATCGAGCGGGCGCTCAAGGCCAAGGCCCAGCGCACCGGACGGGTGTCGCAGCGGGTGCTCGACGACATGCTCGCCGGGATCATCCTGATCGATACCGAAGGTGCGGCAATCGGCAAGTGCAACGGCTTGACCGTGCTCGAGGTCGGAGATTCGGCGTTCGGCATGCCGGCGCGCATCTCTGCCACCGTCTACCCGGGCGGCAGCGGCATCGTCGACATCGAGCGCGAGGTCAACCTGGGGCAGCCGATCCACTCCAAGGGTGTGATGATCCTCACCGGCTACCTGGGCAGCCGCTATGCCCAGGAATTCCCCCTGGCGATCTCTGCGAGCATCGCGTTGGAGCAATCCTACGGCTACGTCGATGGTGACAGCGCCTCGCTGGGGGAGGCGTGCACGCTGATCTCGGCGTTGTCGCGCACCCCGCTCAAGCAGTGTTTCGCCATTACCGGTTCGATCAACCAGTTTGGCGAGGTGCAGGCGGTCGGTGGGGTCAACGAGAAGATCGAAGGCTTCTTCCGTCTTTGCGAAGCCCGTGGCCTGACCGGTGAGCAAGGGGTGATCATCCCGCGTGCCAACGTCGCCACGCTGATGCTCGATGAGCGGGTGGTGCAGGCGGTCGAGGCCGGTCGCTTCCATGTCTATGCCGTAAGCCAGGCCGACGAAGCCTTGAGCCTGCTGGTTGGCGAGGAGGCTGGTGAGATGGATGACAAGGGCGAGTTCGCCGAGGGCAGTGTCAACGCCCGAGTGGTCGAGCGCCTGCGGGTGATTGCCGAAATGATCAGCGAAGAAGAAATCAAGGAAGCCGAGAAAGAGCGCCTGGAGGAGGTTATCGCCCAGGCCAAGCCCGCTTAAGTCAATAAACTGGCGCTGGAGGCGAAGTGCTACCGTTCAGCGCCAGTTTTCCAACTTTCGCCTCGGCTCGGCTACAGTGGAACTTAAGGACGTTGTCAGGGTTCAGGATGGAAACAGCCTGATGGTTTCAGGCTGAACAGGGCTTTACAGAGGGGACGCCGCCATGCGCAACCTCAGCCTCACCCGCCAGTGCCTGGGCCTGGTGACCCGCATCGAATGCAGCATCCGTCCGCTGGCCGGGGACAATGGCATGTGGACCTTGCTGTTCGCCGCCGGCATGGCCGGTGAACAACCCTCGGCGATCAAGGCCCAGGGCCCTTTCCATGGGCCGATGGTGGCCGAATCGGTGATGAACGCCATCGTCGACAGCCTTACCCTTCATGGCTATCAGGTCGCTGAAGATCCGCAGATCTGGTGCCTGCACCTGCAGGCGCAGTTGCGTCGGATCAATGGTGAACGTTGCCGGAACCTTGGGGATTATCAGTTCCATCCCGAAACCTGATCCAATGATCTCATTGCCCGCAAGCTGCCACACACTTGACCTGTGTGAGCCGGCTTGCCGGCGATAGGGTATCGAGGATGTATCGGGCCTGCGGCAACTGACCGCAGGCTTTTGCTGTCACAGGTGGCTGGATATACTCGCGCTCGCTTTTCCAGTCACCTCACGAGTCCCCTACTGTCCATGGAACGTATCCTCGAAAACGCGATGTATGCCTCGCGCTGGCTGCTCGCCCCGATCTACTTCGGCCTCTCGCTGGGCCTGCTGGCACTGGCCTTGAAGTTCTTCCAGGAAATCATCCATGTCCTGCCCAATGTCTTCACCCTCGCCGAAGCCGACCTGATCCTGGTGATCCTGTCACTGATCGACATGTCGCTGGTTGGCGGCCTGCTGGTAATGGTGATGATCTCCGGCTATGAGAACTTCGTCTCGCAGCTGGACATTGACGAGAGCAAGGAAAAGCTCAACTGGCTGGGCAAGATGGATTCCTCGTCGTTGAAGATGAAGGTCGCCGCGTCGATTGTCGCCATTTCCTCGATCCACCTGCTGCGGGTGTTCATGGATGCGCAGAACATCTCCACCGACTACCTGATGTGGTATGTGATCATCCACATGACCTTCGTCATTTCGGCATTCGTCATGGGTTACCTGGATCGCATCACCAAGCACTGATCGTCTGCTCTCATCGCGGGCTAGTCCCGCGATGCTTTTCAGCTCCTGACGGATGGTGGCTTGTACTTTTAGCAGGTCTGTACAAAAAATGAGCACTCATGCGTGGTTCCCGCAGCGAGGTGCGCCCATGAACCTGCATCAGCTCAATACCGAGGCCAGGGCTGGCCATGTCGACGAACTCAACCTGATCGCCATCGAAGGCGGTGATTACCTGCTCGAGGCCCGGGTCAAGGGACGTGCCCAACCACTCGACGACCCGCGTGGTCAACGCTTGCGCGTGCATTCGGTCGAGGATGCGCGCCTGCTTCTGCAATCGATCCCCCTGCTGTCGCTGAACCTGGTGCACTGGTCCGTGCAGGACGAGATGTGCGGCATGGGCACGCACCCGGAAGAAGACCTCAAAGTCCCGATTTCCCAGCGTTCGGCCTGGTAGCTGCTTCGCGCGGCGCCAGTGTGCTAGGCTGCTCGCCCTTTTCATCAGGGCGCGGATGCAGTGCGCCCTCAAGCGGAGCACGCCAATGTCCGAACTCATCCTGTCCACCGACGAATCCCGCGTCAGCTACGGCATCGGCCGTCAGCTGGGTGGCCAGCTGCGCGACAACCCGCCACCGGGCGTCAACCTGGACGCCATCGTCGCCGGCCTGACCGACGCCTTCAACGGCGCCGACAGCCGCGTCAGCGAAGAAGACCTGTCGGCGGCCTTCAAGGTCATCCGTGAAGTGATGCAGGCCGAAGCTGCTGCCAAGGCCGAAGCCGCCGCTGCCGCCGGCAAGGAATTCCTGGCTGACAATGCCAAGCGTGAAGGCATCGTCACCCTGGCCTCGGGCCTGCAGTACGAAGTGCTGACCGCAGGCGACGGCGCCAAGCCGTCCCGCGAAGACAACGTGCGTACTCACTACCACGGCACCCTGATCGACGGCACCGTGTTCGACAGCTCCTACGATCGTGGCCAGCCTGCCGAATTCCCGGTTGGCGGTGTGATTGCCGGCTGGACCGAGGCCCTGCAACTGATGAATGCCGGCAGCAAATGGCGCCTGTACGTGCCGAGCGAGCTGGCCTACGGCGCCCAGGGCGTCGGCAGCATCCCGCCGCACAGCACCCTGGTGTTCGACGTCGAGCTGCTCGACGTTCTGTAATACCTTCGGGGCCGCTCTGCGGCCCATTCGCGGGCAAGCCCGCTCCCACAGGAACAGCACAAGACCTTAGGTCGTTGCGATCAGTGTGGGAGCCGGCTTGCCGGCGATGGGGGCAGGCCTGCTAAATTCAGTTCCAATCCGTTCCCCCCGGGCGCAATGCCCGCGCATAGCAAAACAGGAACAGGTTCCTCACCAGCTCCTTGAGCACTCCTGGCTCACTCGAATTCAGCCCCATGAGGTCCAGGTCGCCCTGGTCGCGCAGTTCATCGAGCGCGTCTTCCTCGAGCACGGCGCAGACTTCGCCAGTCTCGCGATGCAGGATACGCAGGTAAGGGTGGGGGCGGTCGAGCCAGGCGTCGATCAGATAGGTCATGGCTACTCTCCTTGGATAGCGGTTCCAATGAGAATAATTCTTATTATCAAAATAGCAAGAGACTATTGGAAGAATTCTTCCGAATGGTCCCGGCGATCCTGTTGCAGGATCTGTCAGGGCCGCCCGTTGGGCAGCCCCGAAGGCAGGCGATCAGACCTTGCGCACGAACTCGGACTTGAGTTTCATCGCGCCGATACCGTCGATCTTGCAATCGATGTCGTGGTCGCCGTCGCACAGACGGATGTTCTTGACCTTGGTGCCGACCTTGACCACCAGGGACGAACCCTTGACCTTGAGATCCTTGATCACGGTAACGGTGTCGCCGTCCTGCAGGACGTTGCCGACCGAATCCTTTTTCACCACGTCGTCGCTGGCGGCTTCGGCTTCGCCGTTGGCCGACCACTCGTGGGCGCATTCGGGGCAGATCAGTTGGGTGCCATCCTCATAGGTGTATTCGGAGTTGCATTGGGGGCAGGGTGGCAGAGTGCTCACGGCTTTTCCTTTCAAGTACAGGCGGGTAAAGGCGCACATTGTATAGGGTTTAGTGATTTCCTGCACAAAAGCATCGCGGGGCAAGCCCGCTCCCACGCCATGATGTGCTGGCGTGGGAGCGGGCTTGCCCCGCGATAGGGGTGATGCGATGTATCAGTGCGTACGCGCTACTGCAAACTCGCTCAGCTCTACCAGTGCATCCCGGTACTCGCTGGCCGGCAGCACTTCCAGGCAGGCAATGGCGCGGGCGACGTAGTCGCGGGCCATCTGCGCGGTGTAGTCCAGGGCGCCGGACGCCTCGACGGCGATGCGGATCTGCTCCAGGTCCTCCAGGCCACCCTTCTGGATCGCCTGGCGCACCAGCGCGGCTTGCTCCGCGGTGCCTTCGCGCATGGTGTAGATCAGCGGCAGGGTCGGCTTGCCTTCGGCTAGGTCGTCACCGACGTTCTTGCCCAGGGTCTCGGAGTCGCCCTTGTAGTCGAGCAGGTCGTCGACCAGCTGGAAGGCCACCCCCAGGTGGTCGCCGAAGGTGCGCAGGGCTTCGCGCTGCGCGTCCGTGGCGCCGGCCAGGGCCGCGGCGCTGTGGGTCGAGGCTTCGAACAGCATCGCGGTCTTGCCGCGGATGACGTCCATGTAGATTTCCTCGGTAGTGCTGGCGTCGCGCACGCGCGACAGCTGCAGTACTTCACCTTCGGCGATCACCCGGGTGGCCTTGGAGAGGATCTGCATGACCGGCATCGAGCCCAGCTCGACCATCATCTCGAACGAGCGCGAATAGAGGAAGTCGCCCACCAGCACGCTCGGCGCGTTGCCCCACAGGGCATTGGCGGTGGAGCGGCCACGGCGCATGCCGGACATGTCGACCACGTCGTCGTGCAGCAGGGTGGCGGTGTGCAGGAACTCGATGGTCGCCGCCAGCAGGCGCAGGTCGTCGCCCTCGCGGCCCAGGGCCTTGCCGCACAGCAGCACCAGCAGGGGGCGCAGGCGTTTGCCGCCGGCGGACGTGATATAGTCGCCGATCTTCGATACCAGCGGCACGCGCGAGGTCAGCTGCTTCTTGATGATCTCGTCGACGGCGCTGAAGTCATCAGCTACCGCGCGGTAGAAGGTTTGGGGTTGCATCGGCTGCTCCATTGAGGTTGCGCGGCATGCTAGGTCGCAGGTACCGGTGTGTCAAGGCGCGGTGGCCGTGGCCCCGGGCCGGTACTTGCAAGCATTTATGGGGTTGCGTACAATCGCGCACCCTAACTTCCTGGGCAGCACCTGCCTTACGCAATTGCACCGGGCCGTTCCAGCCCTGTGCAGCCATGCCAGCCAATACTCATCATATAAAGCGCTGGGTGAGCAGGATTATCGGAGAAATACCATGTCTTACGCAGTAATCGTTACCGGCGGCAAGCAGTACAAAGTCGCTGAAGGTGAATTCCTCAAGATCGAGAAACTGGAAGTCGCTACTGGCGAATCCGTGACCTTCGATCGCGTTCTGCTGGTCGCCAACGGTGAAGAAGTCACCATCGGTGCTCCAGTTGTTGCTGGTGCTAAAGTAGTGGCCGAAGTCGTTTCGCAAGGCCGCCACGACAAGGTTCGCATCATCAAGTTCCGTCGTCGTAAGCACCACATGAAGCGCATGGGCCACCGCCAGTGGTTCACCGAAATCAAAATCACCGGTATCCAGGCTTAATCGCCCCGATCCCCTGAATTTATTGGAGAATTGAACCATGGCTCACAAGAAGGCTGGTGGTAGTACTCGTAACGGTCGCGACTCAGAATCGAAACGCCTTGGCGTGAAGATGTATGGCGGTCAGGTCATCAAGCCTGGCAACATCATCGTCCGTCAGCGCGGCACCGAATTCCACGCTGGCTACGGCGTTGGCATGGGCAAGGATCACACCCTGTTCGCCAAGATCGAAGGCGTGATCAAGTTCGAGAAGAAAGGCGAGTTCATGCGCCGTTACGTGAGCATCGTCGCCGCTTAATCGCGACGTCGCTCCAGAAGCCCCGTCATGCGACGGGGCTTTTTCGTTTGTGGTGAGCCTCTTGCAAAGCTGTTTGTCTGGGCTGCCGGCGTTGGTTTCTGGTTCGTACGGGGCCGCCGCGCTCATTTTTGCAAGAGCCTCATGGTTTTCTGGTTTTCGACTCGTCGTCCGACGAGAGGCGGTTTTGAATGAAGTTTGTAGACGAAGTATCGATCCGAGTAAAAGCCGGTGACGGCGGCAACGGTTGCATGAGCTTCCGCCGCGAGAAATTCATCGAGAACGGTGGCCCCAACGGCGGCGACGGCGGTGACGGCGGCTCGGTCTACATGGTGGCCGACGAGAACCTCAACACCCTCGTCGACTACCGCTATACCCGCCACCACGAGGCCCAGCGCGGCCAGAACGGCGGCAGCACCGATTGCACCGGCAAGAAAGGCGAGGACCTGTTCCTGCGCGTGCCGGTCGGCACCACCGTGATCGACGCCTCCACCCAGGAAGTGATCGGTGACCTGGTCACCCCGGGCCAGAAGCTGATGGTCGCCCAAGGCGGCTGGCACGGCCTGGGCAACACCCGTTTCAAGTCGAGCACCAACCGTGCGCCGCGCCAGACCACTCCAGGCAAGCCGGGCGACCAGCGCGACCTGAAGATGGAAATGAAAGTCCTGGCCGACGTCGGTCTGCTGGGCCTGCCGAACGCCGGCAAGAGCACCTTCATCCGCTCGGTCTCGGCTGCCAAGCCGAAGGTCGCCGACTACCCGTTCACCACCTTGGTGCCGAACCTGGGCGTGGTCAGCGTCGATCGTTGGAAGAGCTTCGTTATCGCCGACATCCCCGGCCTGATCGAAGGCGCCTCCGAAGGCGCGGGCCTGGGTATCCGCTTCCTCAAGCACCTGGCCCGTACTCGCGTGCTGCTGCACCTGGTCGACCTGGCGCCGCTGGATGGCAGCAGCCCGGCCGACGCCGCCGAGGTGATCATCAACGAGCTGGCGCAGTTCAGCCCGGCGCTGGTCGACCGTGAGCGCTGGCTGGTGCTGAACAAGGCCGACATGATCATGGACGACGAGCGTGACGAGCGCGTCAAGGAAGTGGTCGAGCGCCTGAACTGGGATGGCCCGGTGTACGTGATCTCGGCTATCGCCAAGCAGGGCACCGAGAAGCTCAGCCATGACCTGATGCGCTATCTCGAAGACCGCGCCGACCGCCTGGCCAACGACCCGGCCTACGCCGCAGAGCTGGCCGAGCTCGACCAGCGTATCGAAGACGAAGCCCGTGCCCAGCTGCAGGCCCTGGACGACGCCCGCACCCTGCGTCGCACCGGCGTCAAGAGCGTGCACGACATCGGTGATGATGACGACTGGGATGATTTCGAGGACGACGAAGACGGCCCGGAAATCATTTACGTGCGCGACTGATCGGTTGCAGTACACTAAACGCCGCTCTCTGGAGCGGCGTTTTTGTATCCAAGGTATCTACAGATTCGACATAGGTTGGAAGAGAAGATGCGAAGCAAGGTGACTGGCGCCAAGCGCTGGGTCGTGAAGATCGGCAGCGCGCTGCTGACCGCCGACGGCAAGGGCCTCGACCGGGGCGCCATGGCGGTTTGGGTCGAGCAGATGGTGGCCCTGCGTGAAGCGGGCGTGGAACTGGTGCTGGTCTCCTCCGGGGCCGTGGCGGCGGGCATGAGCCAGCTGGGCTGGACCACGCGACCGAGCGCGATGAACGAGCTGCAGGCCGCCGCCTCGCTCGGCCAGATGCGCCTGGTGCAGGCCTGGGAGTCGAGCTTCGGCGAGCACGGCAAGCACACCGCGCAGATCCTGCTGACCCACGACGACCTTTCCGACCGCAAGCGTTACCTCAACGCCCGCAGCACCCTGCGTACCCTGGTCGACCTGGGCGTGGTGCCGGTGATCAACGAGAACGATACCGTGGTCACCGACGAAATCCGCTTTGGCGACAACGACACCCTGGCGGCGCTGGTGGCCAACCTGGTTGAAGCCGACCTGCTGGTGATCCTCACTGACCGTGACGGCATGTTCGACGCCGATCCGCGTAACAACCCCGAAGCCCAGCTGATCTACGAAGCCCGCGCCGACGACCCGTCGCTGGACGCCGTGGCCGGCGGCACCGGCGGCGCCCTGGGCCGTGGCGGCATGCAGACCAAGCTGCGCGCCGCGCGCCTGGCCGCCCGTTCCGGTGCGCACACCATCATCATCGGTGGTCGTATCGAGCGCGTGCTCGACCGCCTGAAGGCCGGCGAGCGCCTGGGCACCCTGCTGTCGCCCGAGCGTGGCATGCTCGCCGCGCGCAAGCAGTGGCTGGCCGGCCACCTGCAGACTCGTGGCACCTTGGTGCTCGACAACGGTGCCGTGAAGGCGCTGCGCGAATCGAACAAGAGCCTGCTGCCGGTTGGCGTGAAGACCGTGCAGGGCAGTTTCCGCCGTGGCGAGATGGTGGTCTGCGTCGGTCCCGACGGCCTGGAAGTGGCCCGTGGCCTGGCCAACTACAGCGCCCTGGAGGCGCAGAAGATCATCGGCCAGCCGTCGGATGCCATCGAGAGCCTGCTGGGCTACAGCGCCGAGCCTGAGCTGGTGCACCGCGACAACCTGGTGTTGGTCTGAAGGAGATGCAAGTGCTTAAAGGATTGATTGCTGCCGCCGCGCTGGCGCTGCCGCTGCTGGCCGGGGCCGAGGAAATCGGCCAGGTGTCCACCGTGTTCAAGTTCGTCGGGCCGAATGACCGCATCGTGGTCGAGGCGTTCGACGACCCGAAGGTCGATGGCGTGACCTGCTATCTCTCGCGAGCCAAGACCGGTGGCCTGAAAGGTGGGTTGGGTCTGGCCGAGGACCGTGCCGAGGCGTCGATTGCCTGCCGTCAGGTTGGGCCGATCCAGTTCAAGGGTGAGCTCAAGGATGGCGAGGAGGTGTTCAAGGAACGCACCTCGCTGGTATTCAAGACCATGCAGGTGGTGCGTTTCCTCGATAAGAAGCGCAACACGTTGGTGTACCTGGTGTACAGCGACCGCGTGATCGAAGGCAGCCCGCAGAATGCGGTGACGGCGATTCCGATCGTGCCTTGGGCACAGCAGTGAACTCCTGAATTTGGGGAGGCCTTCGGCCTCCCATCGCGGATGAATCCGCTCCTACAGACATTGCGCTGTCTGTAGGAGCGGATTCATCCGCGATGGGCCGCAAAGCGGCCCCAATACTCCTGATCAGGCCAGCTCTTCGGCCTCATCCTCACGCACGATCGCCTTCACCTCGTCGCGACGGCTGATGTACTTCCAGTCCGCCTCGTCGATGTAGATGCCGTTCGGCCCGCTACCACCTTCCAGGTCGATCGCCACCCGCGCCGACACCTGCGGCTTCACGCTCGCCAGGATCGGCACGAAGCCCAGCTGCTGGCTGGTCTCCAGCAACGCGGCCTGGTTGCGTTCGTCGATGTCCGCCGCCTCGTCGAGGTAGTACGGCAGGCGAATGCGCCCGGCCAGGTCGCGGTCCATCAGGTGCAGCAACAGATACATGTTGGTCAGCGCCTTGATGGTCATGGTGGTGCCGTTGGACGCGGCGCCATCGATGTCGGCGTGGATCACCGGCTGGCTGTTGATCTTGGTGATCTCGAAGGCCAGTTCGAACAGGTCCTTCAGGCCCAGCTGGTTGTGGTTGGCCGCCACCAGCCGCGCCAGGTACTCCTTGGCCTCTTCGTTCTTGTGATCCTGCTCGGCGCTCTGGGTCAGGTCGAACACCGACAGGGTCTCGCCTTCCTCGTACTGGCCGGCGCTGTGGATGATCTGGTCGATGTGCTTGAGCGCTTCCTTGTTCGGTGCCAGCACCACGCGGAAGCTCTCCAGGTTCGACACCTGGCGCTTGTTGATCTCGCGGTTGAACAGCGCCAGCTGGTGCTCGAGGCTGTCGTAGTCGCTGCGGATGTTGCGCAGGGTCCGGGCAATGTCGGTGACCGCGGCGCGGCGGGCCTTGGCCAGGGTCAGCGCTTCCTCGGTGCGGTGCGAGTAGGCGTTGATCAGCAGCTGCAGGCGGCGTTCCATGTCGTCTTCGCTGTCGAACTTGGCCACGCCCTTCAGGCGCACCTGGGCGTACAGCGCCTCGATCTGGTTGTCCACGCGCTGCAGGGCCTGCCAGCTGTCCTGGTAGTCGTTGAGCAGCGGCAGCAGGTTGTCCATGGAGTCGTCGATCGCCTCCATGAACGGCGTGCCGAACGGCAGGTCGGCCGGCAGCAGTTGGCGACGGCGCAGGGCGTCTTCCAGGGTGCGCTGCTTGGCTTCCAGGTCGGCGATCTGTCGGCCCACCAGTTGCAACTTGGCCGACAGCTGCTGGACGCGCTCGGTGAAGGCGTCGCTGGAGCGCTTGAGCTCGTCCTGGGCCGCTTCCAGCTGGCCCAACTGCTCCATTTTTTCCGGCTCTTCGGCGGCCAGGGTTTCGGTGCGGCGGAAGTCCTCCAGGGCCTTCTGCGCGTCCAGCACCTGTTGGTACAGCGCCTCGGTCTGCGCCTTGCTGGCGGCGCGGTCGAGGGCCACGGCTTGCTGGGTCTTGAGCTGCTTGAGCTCTTTCTCCAGGCGTTCCTTCTGGTCGCGCAGGGCGGCGCGGTCGGCCAAGGCCTGCAACGCGGGTGGGTCAATGTGCGAGATGTCGATGGACAGGCCTGGCACTTCGAAGCGCTCGCCCTTGAAGCGGTCGAGCACGCCTTCCAGGGTTTTCACCCACACGTCGCTGTCGTCCAGCTCGATGCCGCGGTCACCCATCGGCAGGCTGAACAGCGCGCCGTTGAACAGGCGCATCAGGCGGTCCACGTCCTGCTGCGAGAACTCTTCGCGCAGGCGGGCGTAGCTGTTGTTGTCGGCGTGGTCGAGCTGCTGCTTGACCGCCTTGACGCGTTTTTCCAGGTCGCGCACGCGCTCGTCGAGGTCCTCGGCGGAGAACTGCCGCGATTGGGCCAGGGCGCCGGCCAGTTCATCGTGGGCGTCCTTGGCGGCCAGCAGCTGCTGCTCCAGTACCTTGACGTCGGTGACCAGGGCGAAGCGGTGCTTGAGCACCGACAGCTCGCCCAGCCAGCGCTGGATACCGGTGATCTCGCGCTCCAGGCGCATCAGCTCCTGGGTGCCGCCGCGCTGGTCGTTCTGCAGGCGGTCCTGCTCGCCACGGTAGTGCTCGGATTGGATTACCAGCTCTTCCTTGCGCGCCATGGCGTATTCCTGCCAGGTGCCCAGCAGGTTGTCGAGCAGCGGCGAGATGCGGTGCAGCTTGCCGCGCAGGATGTCGCGCTGGGCCACGCCGCCGGCCAGGGCCTCGACCAGCGGGCCGGCAGCCACCAGGGCGTTGTAGTCGCCCTCCATGCGGCGCACGTCGCGGAACGCCTCTTCACAGGCGGCGATGTAGTCGACGCTACCTGAACGCAGGCTGTGTTCGAAGGCGTCGAGGAACAGCTGCTTGAGCTTGGCGGCGGTGATTTCGCGCATGTGCAGCAGGTTGATGAACAGCGCGCGGAAGGTCTTCAGGCTCTGTTCGCTGGTCGAGCGCAGCGGGATCAGTGTCAGGTCCAGCGGCACCGAGGTGTGGCCGCCGACCAGCAGCCGGCGCAGTTCGTCCGGCTTGAGCTCGTAGGCCTTCAGGCCATGGCGCTCGAGGTTGGTGAACAGCTCTTTCTGGCGCAGGCAGGTATCGTCTTTCTGGTAGTGGGCCAGGTCCAGTTCGCCCTGGTAGGCGAAGAACTGGTGGCCGAAGCCGCCACCCGGCCCGCGGCCGACCACGCCGATCACGTGCGGGCCGTGGGGCAGGTTCAGTTCGGTGAGGATGTAGCTGGTGTCGCTGGCGAAGTAGAAGCGCCGCGACTGCTCCAGGCTGTACTTGCCAAAGCTCATGTCGGACATGCGCGCCAGGATCGGGAACTGCAGGGCGTTGATCGACGCCGATTTACCCAGGTTGTTGGCGCCATAGACCGACAGCGGGTGTTCCAGGGGGAACAGGCCGAGGCTGTAGCCGGCGGTGTTGAGCAGTGCGAAGCGGCGGATGCCGTAGCGTTCCTGGCTCATGCGTCAATCTCCTGTTGCTCTTCGCGGATCGCCCGGGCCAGGGCATCCTCTTCGCTTTCCTCGCCGTCGAACGGGGTGAGGTCGAGCGGGTCGTCGGTGCGGTTGAGTTCTTCGGGCGTCTCTTCCACCACCAGCACGGGTACCGGCAGTGGCAGGTCGCTGTGCAGGGTGGCGGCCAGGTCGCGGTCCTGCTGGACCGACAGGCAGACGTCGAGGAAACGGTGCATCGGCGGCAGGAAGCGGTAGATGCCGCCTTCCTCATGGGCAAAGCCGAGCTGGCTCATGCGGCGCATGATCTTTTCTTCGAGCTCGTCGACGGTCTGCACTTCGGCCTGCAGGAACAGGTCGCGGTACTTGTCCAGCAGTGACGGCAGTTCGTCACGGCCGATGCTGCCACCGTCGAGCACGGCCATCGGGTCGCGCCCCTGGTCGGCGAGGTGCTCGACCAGGATGAAGGTGAACAGCGACAGGCGCTGGGCGGTCTTGTTGACCTGCGCGGCGGCCTGCTCGGGGACGAAGTAGTAGAAACCGCGGGTATCGCACACCAGCTCGAAGCCCAGGGCCTTGAACAGGGTGCGGTACTGGTCCTGGAAGTTCGACAGCTGGGCGTACAGCTCCGGGTCGCGGCGGCTGACGTGGAAGCCCTTGAACAGCTCGCGGAAGATCGGCGCGAGCTGGGACAGTTCGGAAAGATCAAGATGCATGGGTGGGGCTCGCGGTGGATTCGGTCGTGGTCGCCGGCTTGTCGCGGCTGGAGGTCAGGGCGTAGGAGTGCAGGCTGACCAGGTGTTCGCGGGTGAGGTATTGCTGGCGATCGAGGCGCTCGCGGCTGAAGCGTTTCTCGCGCGACAGACGCGAGAACCAGTACAGCAGTTCGTCGGTGGCGCCTTCAGGCTCCTGTTCCAGCAGCCAGACCATCAGGTCCGGTAGCGGCAGGGCGTCTTCGCAACGTTCGAGCATTTCCTTGACCGTGCGCGGGGCGCGGGGCAGCGGGCCCTTTTGCGTCTTGTGCGCCTTGGGGAAGCGCGCGGGCTTGGGCTCGAAGCGGGCCAGGGCGTAGACGTAGGCCTCGACCTGGCTGGCGCTGCCGAGGAAGGTGCTCTGCGGGCGGGTGAACATCGGCATGGCCGCCTGCGGCACGGCGTCGATGCCCTTCTTGCGGATCACCGACAGGGCCAGGGCGGCGCCGCGGGTCACGGCGTTGTGCCGGCGCGCCTCCTCACGCAGCGGCAGCAGCAGCTCGCGGGCGTGGCGCAAGGTCAGCTGGGCGCTGGTCTGCATCTCGAGGATGCGCGCGTGGGTACGCAGCAGCATGTCGTCGTCGACCAGATGCCCCAGGCGCGCCTGCTCGCCCAGCAGCCGCAGCAGCACGGTCTCGACCTTGCGCACGCCCTGCTCGAAGGCGCCATCGGCGTTGACCAGCTGGATCATCGGCTCGACGTATTCGTCCCAGGTCGCCAGCACTTCGGCGTAGCGCTGGCGCAGAGGGATCTGGCGGTTGCTGGTCTTGGCCCGCTCGGCCACGGCCACCAGCGCCTGCTCGTCGTTGTCGAGCTTCTTCAGTACATCGCGCACGCGCATGTCGAGCAGGCGCAACTGGCGCGCCAGGTCGTCGCTGTCGCGGTTGTCGAAGGCGTCCTGGATATGCCCGGCCAGGCGCTCCAGGTGGCGCAGGTAGGCCTCGATCTCCAGGCACAGGCCCAGCCGGTGCTCGCGGCGCAGGTAGGCGAGGAAGTCGTGGATCTGCGCGTTGAGCTCGAAACGGTTGGGGCTTTTGGCCACCGGGACCAGGATGTCCAGGCGGATCCACACGTCAAGCAGCTGGGTGATGTCCTGCGGGGTGCTTTCCACCTGCTGGCGGGCCAGTTGCTGGCGCAGCTCGACCAGGCTCAGGGTGCCCTGGTCGAAGCGCTCGCACAGCGGCTCGATCAAGGCCCAGTGTTCGGCTAGGGCGCGCAGGACGCGCTTGGGTTCGATCATTGGCGGGTCGACTCGTTGCCAAATAAAAGCGGCGATTGTACTGCATCCGGGGGGGAGGATTTCACCCCTTGGTCTGTTATGGGGATAACCCTGATCCTTTTGGGGATTCACCGGCCTCATCGCGGGGCAAGCCGCTCCCACGTCCTAAGGCAGGCGTGGGAGCGGGCTTGCCCCGCGATGGCCGACAATCTGTTGCGGCGCATCCAGGTCAACAGCGTTAGAATGCCCGACTGTTTCGACTATCCACCGGATACCCGCGCCTTGCTGATCGAGTCCCGCCGCCGCGCCTACCTGTCCGCCATGCAAGTGGTGCACTGGCTGCCGCGCGCCGAACTGCCGTTCGCCGCGCCGTCGCGGCCAGAGCTGCTGTTACCGGTGGCGCCGGTCGATGAGGTTGACTTCGAGGTGAGACCGGCCGCTCCTGCAGCTGCGCCGAGCGCCACCCCGGCAGCCCCTCAGGCGCGTGCCGAGAGGCCGAAGATCGAGATCCCGCGCCCGGGCAGTGCGCCGAAACCCGCCGCCAAGCCGGTCGAAGCCGAGGCAGAGCCTCCCGCGTCGCGTCCGGCGCCCGTGCCACCACCACGCTTCGCCCTGCAGTTGCTGCGTGCCGGCGACTGCCTGTTGCTGGTGGAGCTGGCCACCGGCCAGCCGTTCCAGAGTCGCGACCCGTCCTACCTGCTGCTCAAGGACATGCTACGCGCCGCCGGCCTGCCGGACGCCCCGCAGATCATTGGCGAGCCAGTACGCTGGCCGTTGCTGATGCGCGGCAACATGGACCAGGGCCCGGACGCCGCCCGGGACTTTGTCCAGGGCTTTATCGCCGCGCGCCTGGAAGAGGCGCCGTGCGCCTGCCTGTGGCTGATCGGCCTGCCGGCCATTCGCTTCGCCGGCCAGGCCGACGACGAAGCCTATTACCGAGAACTCAAGGTCGACCTGCTTGGCGATGCCTGGGCCTTGCCCGGCCTTGAACTGTTGATGGACGAGCCGCAGCGCAAGGCGGACGTCTGGAAAGCCATGCGCCAGCTGATGGCGCGCTGGAAATGTGTTGAATGAGTGACTCGATCAGTTTCCGCCCGGCGACCGAGGCGGATCTGGATACCCTGCTGAAGATCGAATATGCCGCCTTCAGCCATCCCTGGACCCGCGGCATCTTTCAAGATGCACTGAAGTCCTACGAAGTGTGGCTGATGTTCGACGGCCAGCAGCAGGTCGGCCACGGCGTGATCAACGTGATCATCGATGAGGCGCACCTGCTCAACATTACCGTCAAGCCGGAAAACCAGGGCTGTGGCCTGGGCCTGCGCCTGCTCGAACACCTGATGGCGCGGGCCTACCAGCTCAATGGTCGTGAGTGTTTCCTGGAAGTGCGCGCCAGCAACCAGTCGGCGTATCGCTTGTACGAGCGCTATGGCTTCAATGAAGTCGGTCGGCGCCGTGACTACTATCCGATGGCGGGTGGGCGGGAAGATGCGCTGGTGATGGCCTGTACGCTGCTCGAAGATTGATTTCGCGAGCTGTCTTGTAGTGGGGCCGCTACGCGCCCATCGCTGGCAAGCCCGCACAAAGATGGCGTCAGGCGCCCGGTGAGGGCGCCGGCTTGCCGGCGATAGGGCCGCATCGCGGCCCCTTGTGCAAGTGATTCAGATCTCTGGGTGCTGCACTTCGATTGGTTTACGCAGATCTCGCAAGCTGCGCGTCACCGCCCCGGTATTGCACTTGGCCGCCGCCTGCTCCGGGGTCATCTCGCGAATGGTGCGGTAGAACAGTTCGCAGGTCTGCTTCTTCTGGGTGACCTGCCACTTGCTGGTGCAGGCATCCAGGGTGAGCTTGGCATCGGCCTGGGGGTTGCGCCCCATGCCGGCCTGCCAGCAGGCTGCGGAGAGGTCCTGGCCCATCATCTTCAAACCGGCCGCGTCGGCCTTGTCCTGGTCGCCGTCGTAGCTTTTCGGGTCGGCGGCGTACCAGATCGCGCTCGGGTGGTTGGCGCCGAGCACGGGCACCTTGGCGCTGTTGGCCTCGGGGCTGATGCTCACCAGGCCGAGCACGTTCACCTTCGGCCCATACTGTTGCTGGATCCAGGCCCGTACCGGCGCGCCGAACGCGACCATCGGCAAGGCGCCTTTGCCATCGTGGGTCAGGGCCACTTCCTTGACCATGCGCACCTGGTAGTCGTTGAAGTAGCTGTAGACCCCTTCCAGGTCCTTGCCGGCGCTGGCCGGCGCGGCGATCGGGGCGATGTCGACGATGGTCTGGTAGGCCGGGGTCTGGGTAGCCTCGACACCATTGAAGGTCAGAAGCTCCGCCCAGCGGTCGGTGGTGTTGGACTTGAGGTAGTCCTGGTAGCGGGTCAGCGAATAGTCCGGCGGGAAGTGCAGCAACTCGATGCTGCGGCGATTCTCCAGGGCCATGCCCAAGGGCAGGAACAGGTACCAGCTATAGTCCCAGCCGCCTTTCTGGTTGAGGCGGGTGGCGCCCTGGTAGGCCAGCTCGCCGCTGTCGAGCAGCTTGCGCAAGGGTTCGGCGTAGCTCGCCGGTACGTCGGTGATGCTGGCGTGCAGCTTGTCGTTGTCGCGGTTCACCGTGACCTTGGCATTGGCATAGCCGTCGCGCTGCACGCTCTGGGTGAGGTAGTGCTCGACGGTCTTCTCCAGTGACCAGTCGCGGTAGCAGATCACGTTGCAGTTGTTGGGGTAGGCGAACAACCGGGTGACCCGCTGGGCATCGCCCAGGTCGATCTGCGCGTCGGCCATGGCCAGGCCGCTGAAGGCGAGGGCGGCCAAGCCCGATACAGCAATCTTGTGCATGCTTAACTCCTTGTCAGTGGCCGCCAGGACGGCGGACCGCCCATGGTGGATGAAGAGGTGGGGGAATGAAAAGCGCCAGGATATGGCTATTGGCTAGCGCGCTGGTCGGGCTGGGTACGGTCCAGGCCGATGAACGCGATGTGTGGATGTTCGCCCAGTGGGCCGGGGACCACGAGAACCGCCGGTTTCGTGAAATGCTGGTGGACGCCCGGCTGTATGGCGTGGTGCCGATCCATCAGTTGCTGCGCTCGGCCTCGGACTGGCGCCTGTGCCAGGCTTCACCCTTTGCGGTGCCGCCGGCGAGCCATTGGCCGGCGGTGCGCTCGACGCTGGCCTTGATCCAGACCCTGGACCAGCAGGGTGTCCTGCGTCAGTTCGAAGTGGTGTCGGCCTACCGCGATCCCCGGCTCAATGCCTGTGCCGGCGGCGCGCCGAGCAGCGCGCACATGCGCGCCTTCGCCGTCGACCTGCTGCTGCCGCCCTGGGCCGACCCGAACCCGCTGTGTCGTTTCTGGCAGCAGCACGGCCGGGCCTGGAACATGGGGCTTGGCCGTTACCCCTCGGGGCGCATCCATATCGACACGGCCGGCTATCGCACCTGGGGCGGCGATGGCGGGGCCGGTTCGTCGTTCTGCAGCAAGCCCAGGTGAGCGAGGCAGATACGGCATTCTTGACCCACCCACTGGGCGAAGCGCTGGCGCTTGCTGCCGTCGTCCAGTGGTAGCGGGCTGAGCAGGTGATAGCTGGAGCCGTCGCGCAAAAAGCCGAAAGGGGCCTCCATCTGGCCGTTGCTCAGCTCATCGCACACCATCAGTGCCGAGGCGATGGCCATCCCCATGCCGGCGCTGGCGGCCTGCAGCGACAGGTAGAAGTGCTCGAAGTCGCTGCGTGTCCTGTGCGGGAGGTGCTGGCCGCTCAGGCGCAGCCACGTCGCCCAGGCATCGGGGCGAGTGCTGCTATGGAGCAGGCGTTGGCCGTTGAGGTCTGGCCTTGCTACCGGCCCGATCCACTCATCGCAGATTTTCAGGCTGTGCAGTTGACGATCCCAGTGGAAGTCGTCCCGGCGCAGTGCCAGGTCGATGCCGCCACGGGCGAAGTCCACCGGCCCGCCGGCCGCCACCAGGTGCAGTTGCAGGTCGGGGTGTGCAGCGTGAAAGCGCGGCAGGCGCGGGATCAGCCAGCGCATGGCGATGGTCGGCTCGCAGGAGACCACCAGCACGTTGTCTTCAGCCTGCTGTTGCAGGCGCTGCACGGCGCCCTCCAATTGCTCGAAGATCGACTGGGTGGTGCTGTGCAGCTCGCGACCGGCGGGGGTGAGAAAGATTGCCCGGTTGCGCCGTTCGAACAAAGCCACGCCGAGGCTTTCCTCGAGCAGGCGCACTTGGCGACTGACGGCGCCGTGGGTGACATGCAGGTGCTCGGCGGCGCGCACGAAGCTTTCAGTGCGGGCGGCGATGTCGAAGTAGCGAAAGGCGGTAAGGGGAGGCTGTTTCATGGGCTGGCCTGTTCTGGCTTTATCGCGGGGCGAGCCCACTCCCACGCGTGGGAGCGGGCTTGCCCCGCGATAGGCCAGTCGATTCAATGCAGATAGGTGAGTAAAACTAGCAGATTAGCCAGACTATAAATCGATTTTTACTCGTTCCAGGTAACAGGATAATCCCATCTTCCGTGAATTTTCATCGAGGATCCCTGTTTGTGAACGAACTCATCGCCGTTGCCCTGTTCACCATCCTGGCCGTCATCAGTCCTGGTGCCGACTTCGCCATGGTTACCCGCAGCAGTTACGCGCAAGGCCGCACGGCCGGTCTCGCCGCTGCGGCGGGCATCGCCCTGGGTGTGCAGGTGCATGTGCTGTACACCGTGCTTGGCATTGCCGTGATCATCAGCCAAACCCCCACACTGTTCCTGGCCATGAAGGTGGTAGGGGCGGGCTACCTGCTCTACCTGGGCTACAAGTCGCTGACCAATACCACGCGCATTGAGCTAGACGGCCTGTCGCAAGGTGCGTCCAGCGTGGCGAGCGCGTTGCGCACGGGCTTTCTGACCAACGCCTTGAACCCCAAGACCATGCTGTTCGTGGTCAGCGCCTATACCCAGGTAGTGCGGCCGGGCAGCCCGCTGGCGCTGGACTTCGCCTATGGTGCGTTCATGTCGTTCGCCCATTGGGCCTGGTTCAGCCTGGTGGCGGTGTTCTTCTCCAGTGCGCGATTGCGTGCGGCGATGATCGAGCGCCAGCGCACGGTTGACCGGGTAATCGGGGTGGCCTTGATCGGCCTGGGGCTGGCCGTGGTGGTGGCGGGAGTGAAGTAACGTTTTCGCGGGCAAAGAAAAAGGGCTTATCTTTCGATAAGCCCTTTTAGAAGGTGGTGGCTACACAGGGACTTGAACCCCGGACCCCAGCATTATGAATGCTATGCTCTAACCAACTGAGCTATGTAGCCAACTTGGCGCGCATTATTAGCTCGAATCGCGATCCTGTCAACAACGTTTTCAAAAAAATTTTCCAACCTTTCAAACGCTTAGCCGAGAAGGGGCGCTTCAGCGCACGATCAGCCAGTGGCCAAACAGGTTGTGCAGCCGCAATTGCTGATCGGCGGCCAGGCGCTCGAGGCTCTGCGCCGGGTGGTCGAGGTCGAAATCACCGCTGACCCGCTGGTAGGCCGTTGGCTCGTTCATCATCCAGACACGCTGGCCACGGTAGTTGGCCAGGCGCTCCAATATTTCGCCCAGCGGCAGGTTCCGGGCCTTCAACTGACCGTTGCGCCAGGCATCGACCAGCTTGGCGTCGATCTTCTCGACGGAATTGATGCGGGATTCACTGAACGTCACCCGTTCGCCGGCGCTGACCATGCGCTGGTCACCGCCCTGCAGGACCGCGGCCTTGCCGCTGAGCACCACCAGTTCGTCGTACTCGGCATGGCGGGCGATCTGCAGGCGAGTGCCGAACACCTGGATCCGGGTGTCATCGACCTGCACCTCCATGGCCCGGCCATCGAGTCTCACCTCCAGGTAGACCTGGCCCTGTACCAGATGCAACTGGCGGGTGCGGCCACGCAGGTCGACATTCATCGCGCTGGCGCTGTCCAGGTGCAGGGTCGAGCCGTCGGCCAGGCGCACGCTGCGGCGTTCGCCGCTGTCGGTGTGCAATTCGCTGCCCAGACGCTGCATCAGCGGCCAGTAAATCCAGGCGAGTGCCGCCACCAGCATCAGGAACAGCAGCGCCAGGCACAGCCCGGCACGGCTGCGGCGCACCTTGGCGACCCGTGGTCGTGGCCGGGCTGCCGGCACCTGCAACTGTTGCCAGTAAGCTTCGAGCTGGGCATACGCCCTGGCGTTGAGCGGGTCCTGGCACCAGCTGGCGAACGCCTGACGCAGGGTCTCGTCACAGCCGGGTTGGCGCAGGCGTGAGAACCAGTCCAGGGCTTCCTGCTCGGGGTCGGGCGTGGGCTGCAAGGCGGGCATCGGGCTCATGGGATCGGTCTGCTCGCAGAGGGCGGGCGGTTTCGCCCAGCGTTCACAGGGAAGAGGAGAAAGGATGCTAAATATATTGAGAATTATTTACAAGTACGTGTCGGATGGAAGGCTCGCGTAAATAAAAAGGTAGCTTCGTATCTATTTGTTTCACGATAATCGGATCCCGACCCGCAGACGGACATCCAGCCCATGGCCATCAGCAGCACACCGACTTCCAGCGCGAGTAGCCCGGCAAACCCGGCCACGCCGCTGGTGATGAGCATCATTGGTTTCTGCGCCCTGGCGCACCTGATCAACGACCTGATCCAGGCGGTTCTGCCGGCGATCTACCCGATGCTCAAGGCCAACTACAACCTGAGCTTCGCCCAGATCGGCCTGATAACCCTGACCTTCCAGATCACTGCCTCGTTATTGCAGCCGTGGGTGGGCTTCTTCACCGACAAGCGGCCCACGCCGAACCTGTTGCCGCTGGGCACCCTGTGCACCCTGGTGGGAATCGTGATGCTGGCCTTCGTTGGCAGCTTCCCGATGATCCTGCTGGCCTCGGCGCTGGTGGGCATCGGCTCCTCGACCTTCCACCCGGAGACCTCGCGCATTGCCCGGCTGGCCTCGGGCGGGCGCTTCGGCCTGGCCCAGTCGAGTTTCCAGGTTGGCGGCAACGCCGGCTCCGCCCTTGGCCCGTTGTTGGCGGCGGCAATCGTCATTCCCTTTGGCCAGACCCACGTGGCCTGGTTCGGCGTGGCCGGGCTGTTCTTCTTTGCCGTGACCCTGATGCTGCGCCGCTGGTACAAGGAGCACCTGAACCAGGCCAAGGCGCGCAAGGCGGTGCAGGCCACCCACGGCATCTCGCGGCAGCGGGTGATGATGGCCTTGGTGGTGCTGGGCCTGCTGGTGTTTTCCAAGTACTTCTACATGGCCAGCTTCACCAGCTACTTCACCTTCTACCTGATCGAGAAGTTCCAGCTGTCGGTGGCCAGTTCGCAGCTGCACCTGTTCCTGTTCCTAGGCGCGGTGGCGGCGGGCACCTTCTTTGGCGGGCCCATTGGTGACCGCATCGGGCGCAAGGCGGTGATCTGGTTCTCGATCCTCGGCGTGGCACCGTTCACCCTGGCGCTGCCCTATGCCGACCTGTTCTGGACCACCGTGCTCAGCGTGGTGATCGGTTTCGTCCTGGCTTCGGCGTTCTCGGCCATCGTGGTGTATGCCCAGGAGCTGGTACCGGGTAATGTCGGGATGATCGCCGGGATCTTCTTCGGGCTGATGTTCGGGTTTGGCGGGATCGGCGCGGCGCTGCTGGGGTATGTGGCCGACCTGCGTGGGATCGAGTATGTGTACGGGGTTTGCTCGTTCCTGCCGTTGTTTGGGTTGCTGGCGGTGTTCTTGCCTTCCACCGGCAAGCGCTGAGAGGGTAGGGGCGCTGTGCGCCCCTTTCGCCGCCGCGACAAGCCGGCGCCCGGACGTTTGTGCTCAGGCGTTTTGCCTGCGCGATGCTTTTGAGGTGTCAGCGCTTCATGCCTAGCTCGGCATCATCCATCAGCGCCTTGGCCAACGCGCTCAGGTAATACGACGCCCAGAGCAGCTGGGGCTTTTCTTCCATGATCCCGGTGATGGTCAGGTCGCGCACGCAGCCCATCAACTCCGAGGCCTGATCGCGGGCGTGCTGGCAAGGGATGCCGGGCTCGATGCAGAACAGCGGTTCGGTCATGCCTTCGCCCTGGTAGAACTTGGTCTTGCCGACGGTGGTGTGGATGTCGTCTGTGGTCATGGTTGTTCTCCCTGAAATGGTCGGTGCCTAATGCAGCGTCGGCGCCTGTGCCGGCATCTGCACCTGGATCAACGCCGCTTCGAGCAACACACGCAGCGACTCCATTTCATGCATCGACGCCGTCATCAACACGGCGGCCGGCGACCTGGGCTTGAGCTGCACGGCATGATGGGCCACGGTCAACGCGCACAGGGCGTACTCGGTGGCCTGGATGAGGGTGTCTTCGAGGGAGTGAGGGTTGTGGGGTGGATCGGGGACAATCTTAAGCATTTTGGGGCACCTGGATAGGGCCACCACACGCCTGCTGTCAAACAAGAAGGTGGCAGCTGTACATGGGTTGACAGACCGGTAGGTATCCCAAAACCCGGCGCACAAAAGTGCCCCACGCACAGCCGCCATATAAGGCTAAGCCACGGGAATAAACCTAAGTCGGCCTGTCAAAGCCGGTCGCTGATTTTGCAGCGACCGCCCGAGACTAGAGGCCAACCCAGAGCACCGCAATGGCTTGAAAGGGCTTGGGAGTATGTTTGGGAAATGGACTACAGGGAATGGGGAAAGTCTTAAAAAATCACCACTTCTCCGCTTACGACTTTCAGCGGGCGTTGTAGCGCGGCGGCGTCTACAGAGAGGGCGAAGCCACTGTGGCGATTGACGGTCTGGATCACCTTGGCCTAGAGTGCCGCCTCCTCAACTCCTGCGTAGCCGATGCAATGCGCCGTACCCGTACTCCCCGTCCACACCGCCAGCCTGTCGCCCCGACAGCGCGCCGCGCGTGGCCGAGCGACACGGTGCTCAAGCGTCGACGCAGCGTGCTGTTCGCCTTCACCTTCTCGCCACACCTTGCCCTGAACTGATCCGCGCCCCTGCGTAGCGCGCCTTCCCGGCGTGACGGCGGGCGTCTGCGTTCGAACATCTTTCAGCGGATTTTCCAGTCGGCCAGGGCCAGAGCCCCTGTTCGCCGGCTTGCAAGGAGTGGTACATGAACATGCGTTTGCTGGCGGGCCTGTTGTTCGCCGTGTCGGTGGTGGGTTTCAGCCTCGGGGCGAGCCTGCCGCTGGTGTCGTTGCGCCTGCACGAGGCGGGGGCGGGGACGCTGGAGATCGGCATCATCTCGGCGATCCCGGCGGCGGGCATGATGCTTTCGGCGTTCATGGTCGATGCCTGCTGCAAGTACCTGACCCGCCGCGTCATCTACCTGCTCAGCTTCAGCCTGTGCACCCTGAGCATCGCCTTGCTCGAGTGGGCCTTCGACTCGATGCTGTGGTTGGCGCTGCTGCGCCTTGGGCTGGGCATCGGCATGGGCATCGCGATCATCCTTGGCGAGTCGTGGGTCAACGAGCTGTGCCCGGAGCACAACCGCGGCAAGATCATGGCGCTGTATGCCACCAGCTTCACCGGCTTCCAGGTACTTGGCCCAGCGTTGCTGGCGCTGCTGGGCGCCAATAGCCCATGGCTGACCGGCGTGGTCACCCTCTGTTATGGCCTGGCCTTGCTGTGCATCCTGTTCACCGTGCCCAACGATCATGTCGAGCATGAGGAAGACGCCAAGAGCTTCGGCCTGGCCGGTTTCTTCCGTGTGGCCCCGGCCCTGTGCGTGGCGGTGCTGTTCTTCTCGTTCTTCGATGCCGTGGTGCTGTCGCTGCTGCCGGTGTACGCCACCAGCCATGGTTTCGCCGTGGGCGTGGCGGCGCTGATGGTGACCGTGGTGTTCGCCGGCGACATGCTCTTCCAGCTGCCGCTGGGCTGGCTCGCCGACCGGGTTGAGCGTACCGGGCTGCACCTGGTGTGCGGGCTGGTGGCGATGAGTATCGGCATCGCCTTGCCGTGGCTGCTGCAGATGACCTGGCTGCTATGGCCGCTGCTGGTGGTGCTCGGCGCGGTGGCGGGGGGCATCTACACCCTGGCCCTGGTGTTGATCGGTCAGCGTTTCCGGGGACAGGACCTGGTGACCGCCAATGCCAGTGTCGGCCTGTTGTGGGGCGTCGGCAGCCTGGTCGGGCCGCTGGTCAGCGGCGCGGCGATGGACGTGGCGCCCCATGGCTTGCCCATGGCGTTGGCGCTGATGGCGGGACTGTTCGTGTGCTTCGCCCGCCAGGCCTATCGCCGGGCAGGCAAGCTTCAGGCAGTGGCGGACTGATCCCCAGCCATCGCGGGGCAGGCCCGCGATGGCCATGGTCAGCTCAGAACGTTCCGCGCAAGGTCACCGACACATTGCGCGGGTCGCCCCAGTAGTACCCGGTCGGCGTTGGCGCCACCTGGCGGTAGTACTTCTTGTCGAACAGGTTGTTGGCGTTCAACTGCAACGAATAGTTGTCGTTGAAGCGGTAGTTCACCATCGCGTTGTACACCGCATACCCCGACTGCGAAGCTTCGGCTGTGCCGCTGCGGTTGTAGATGGCGCTCTGCGCCTGCACGCCGCCGCCCACGGTCCAGGCCTGCAGCTCGCCCGGCAGGCGATAGCTGGTGAACAGACGCAGCATGCGCTTGGGGTCGGTGGTGCGGATCGGGTTGCCGTTGTTGCCGGTGGTGTCCTTTAGGTATTCGGTGGTGTTGTAGGTGTAGCCGCCGGTCATGTTCCAGCCCGGCAGCACTTCGCCGGAAATCTCCAGCTCGAAGCCCTGGCTGCGGTTCTTGCCCGCGGCGACCTTGCAATAGCCGCTGGTGTAGTTGGGCAGGCACGGGTTCGGCCCGCTGAGGTCGTCCAGCGCGTTGCCGACCTGGTAGATGCGGAAGAACGCCAGCGAGGTGTTCAGCCGGCCCTCGTAGAACTCGCCCTTGATCCCGGTCTCGTAGGCTTCGCCGGTGACCGGCTCGAGCACGGAGCCGGCGGCATCGGTGTTGGTCTGCGGGTTGAAGATCTCGGTGTAGCTGGCGTAGGTGCTGAAGTTCTCGTTCAGGTCGTAGATCAGCGCGGCGTACGGCACGATCTCGTTGTCGACGCTGAACTTGCCGCTGGCCTTGGTGTTGTTCTCCTGCTCGTAGTCGTACCAGTTGGCGCGTGCGCCGATGATCGCGGTCAGCGGGTCGGCCAGGGAGATGCGCCAGGTGGCGTAGGCGCCTTCCTGGGTGGTGCGGGTGCGCACCGGGTGGGCGGTGATGTCGATGCTCGGGTTGGCCAGGCTGGTCTTCGGGTCCCAGATGCGGATGTCGAACACGCCCGATTGCACATTGTTGGTGGCCGATGCATAGGAGTCGTTGCGGATGCGCTCGACACCCAGCATCAGCTCGTGGCTGCGGCCGAGCAAATCGAACGGGCCGTTGAGGGTGGCGCTGAGGTTGTTCTGCAGGCTCTCGCCGCCATCGCCTTCGGTGACCTGGTAGCTCATCAGGTAAGGGTTGCGGGTCGGGTTGGCGGTGCCGGTGGCGCGGCTGAAGTAGGTCTGCTTGAAACCGTTGTCGTCCAGCTCGAAGTGAGTGCGCTGGGCCATCAGCTTGAGCGTCCAGTCATTGTCGAAACGGTGCTCGAGCTCGGCGAAGGTCTGCAGGTTGCTGCGGTTCCAGCGGTTCCAGTCGGCGCCCAGGTAGGTGCTGCGGCCGAACGGCAATGGCGAGCCGTCATAGTCGGCTGGCAGGTTGCCCCAGGCGCCGGTGGCGTCGAGCTGGGTCCACTCAAGGCCAGTGGTCAGGGTGGTGCTGTCGTCGAGATCGAAGGCCATGACCCCGTACAGCACATCCTTGCGCTCCTCGCGCGATTGCTGGAAGTGGTCTTTCTCGTCATGCACCGCGATCACCCGGCCACGCACGTTGCCGGTCTCGGTCAACGGCCCGGAAAGGTCGGCGACGTAGCGCTGGGCGTCCCAGGTGCCGAGGGTGACGCTGCCTTCGCCCTGGAACTCATAGGTGGGGCGCTTGCGCACCAGGTTGACGGTGCCGGAGGGGTTGCCGGCGCCGCGCAGCATGCCGGTGGCGCCGCGCAACACCTCGGCGCGGTCGAGGATCGCCGAATCGCTCTGGATGAACGAACCACCGCCGCTGCTCTGCACCACGGTGGCGCCGTCGTACTGGATGGCGTCGATCTGGTAGCCGCGTGAGTAGTACTGCACCCGCTCGCTGTCGGTCAGGTTGACCACCACGCCAGGGGTCTGCTCGAGCAGGTTGGTGAGGTTGGTGATGTTCTGGTCGTCGATGCGCTGGCGGGTGACCACGGTCACCGATTGCGGGGTGTGGCGGATGCTCTGCGGCGTCTTGCCGATGGTCACCGCACCGGTGGTGTAGGAGCCGCTGTGCTCGGTGGTCTCGCCCAGGCGGTTGCTGGAGATGCTGGTGGCGCCCAGTTGCAGGGCATCGCCCACCTCCAGGGCGGGTATCAGCAGGAAGCTCTTATCGCTTTCCTGCTGGACTTGCACATCGCTGCCCTGCAGCAGAATCTGCAATGCCTGCGCACTGTCATGCCGGCCCTGCACGCCTTGAGTGGCCTTGCCCTGCAGGCTGCCGGCGTCGAACGACAGGTTCAGCCCACCCTGGCGCGCCATCTGGTCCAGCGCGGCAGCCAACGGGCCGGCCGGGATGTTCCAGTCGCGCTGCTGGCTCTGGCTGGCGGGCGCGGCGACGGCGACTGTCGGCAGCACGCCTGCGCAGGCCATGCCCAGGCCGAGGGCGGCAGCGTGGATGGCATGGCGCAGGGTGGCATTGCGAGGGGAACACGGGCGAATCATGAAGCGCTCCTGAAGGTTGTCAGACCACTGTTCGGGCTTGTTTTCCTTCAGGCCGGACGAGAATGAGATTCCACCTCATTTATTTTCATCAATTGTTCAGGCGGCGCCGATGCTTACCCAATAGCGTGTGCGGTAGTCGACGCGCACCGGCAGGCTGTGGGCGACCAGCAGCAGGACCTGATCGGTGTCGGCCAGCTGGTAGGTGCCGGAAACCTTCAGCCCGGCCACCTCCGGCGCACAGCGCAATAAGCCGGGGCGGTAGCGCGACAGCTCGTCGATGAACTCGCCCAGGGGCATCTGCTGCACGCTCAGTACGCCGTCGGTCCAGCCCCAGGGGTCGCCATGCACGGTGGCGGGCCGATAGTCGCCCTGGGCGAACACCTGCAGCACCTCGCCAGGCTTGACCGAATGTGCGGCGCTGGAGGCGGGGAACAACGTCACCTCGCCTCGGCGCACGGCCACCAGCAGGCCCTGGTCGTTCTCGCGCAGCAGCAGCTGGCCGCCTTGGGTGCCGAGGGTGCCAACCGGGGTGTCGATGCTGAACGGACGGTTGTCATTGACGTTGCTGTCCAGGCTGATTTCGCCGCGCAGCAGGGTCAGCCGGCGTTGGTCGGCGCTGTAGCGCAGGTCGATGGCACTGGCGGTGTTCAGGCGGATCAGGCTGCCGTCGCTGCCGAGCAGTTCACGGCGCTCGCCGGTGGCGGTGCGGCTGTCGGCCATCCAGCCGGACAGGCCCAGCGGTTCACGCGCCGCCCAGCCAGCGGCGCCGCCCAGTGCCAATACCGACAGCAGCTTGAGATGGTCGCGCCGGCTCATGCGTCGGCGCTCGGTACCGGCGAGGGTCTGCCGACTCAGCTCGGCTGGCAGGCTGGCCAGTTCGTCACCGAGGCTGCTGACCCGCTGCCAGGCCTGGGCATGCTGCGGGTGGCTGGCCAGCCAGCGCTGGAACTGCTGTTCGGTACGTGGGCCGGGGCTGTCGTAGCGCAGTTTGACCAGCCATTCGATGGCCTGGTCGACCTGGGCCTGGGTCGGTGTCTGGTCAGGCGTCGGCATAGCGCATCCGGTAGCAGACGCCCAGGGCCTTGGCCAGGTCGCGTTCCACGGTGGCCCGGGAAACGTCCAGGCGCTGGGCGATCTGTGCCAGGCTGAGGCCGTCGAGCTGGGCCAGCAGGAAGGCTTGGCGGGCCCGGGGCTTGAGGCGTTGCAGGGCAAGGTCGAGGCGTTCGAGGGTATCGAGGATCAACAGGCGTTGCTCCTCGCTGGGTACCTCTTGTTCCGGCAGGTTGGCCAGGCTTTCCAGGTAGGCCTTTTCCAGGGCGCGACGGCGGAACTGGTCGATCATCAGGCCACGGGCGATGCTGCTCAGGTAGGCGCGTGGCTCTTTGAGTGGCGAGGCCTGGCGCGCCTTGAGCAGGCGCACGAAGGTGTCCTGGGCCAGGTCCGCGGCGTTCTCCCGGCAACCCACCCGGGCGCCGAGCCAGCCGCGCAGCCAGCGATGATGGGCCTGATAGAGCAGATCGACCTCGGCCGGTTTCAGCGTGTCTTCGATCTGCATCGTCTGGAGAGCCTGCCCGGATAATGTGATTGTTAATGGTTCTCAATTCTATGCGCGGCGCTACTGGCGGATCAATGGTATGCCAGCGATTAGATAAGCAAGATTGAGCGTTTCACCGATGAACGGTTGGGCTAGGCTCGGAGATCGTATCCATGCGAACGCCGAAGATGATCCTTGCAGACCTTTCCCCGCAGGCCTTTGACCATGCCTCTGCCTGGCTGGCCGGGCAGGATGCGCACTGGGCGCGGCATATTGCCGCCGTCGGGCCCTGCCTGCATCGGGCCACCCCCGGGCGCGAGCCGTACGAGGCGCTGGTGCGGGCCATCGCCTACCAGCAGTTGCATGCGCGGGCGGCCGAGGCGATCCTCGGGCGACTGCTGGCGCTGTTCCCGGATGGAGCGTTTCCCTCGCCCAAACAGTTGCTGGCGTTGACGCCGGAGGCGATGCGCGCCTGTGGGCTATCCGCGAGCAAGATCGCCACGGTTCACGGGATTGCCCAAGCGCGTGTGGAGGGTGTGGTGCCCAGCCGGGAAGAGGCGCTGCATATGTCGGATGCCGCACTGGTCGAACGCCTGGTGGCGCTGCGAGGAGTCGGGCGTTGGACGGTGGAGATGCTGTTGATCTATAGCCTGGAGCGATCGGATATCCTGCCGGTGGACGACTTCGGCGTGCGCGAGGGGTATCGGCGCATGAAGGGGCTGGACAAGGCGCCGACGCCCGCGCAGATGCGGGTTTTGGGCGGGGCGTGGAGCCCGTACCGGACCGTGGCGGCCTGGTACCTGTGGCGGGCTTGAAGTGTCATCCGCCTGCACGGCCCTATCGCGGGTTCGTTGAAGATAACGCAAGATTCGGAGTGTTCACTGTCGGCCAAGCCGCCAAGCTCAGCGCATCGAACCAAGGAGAGGCGCCATGAATCACGCCCCGACCACCTACACCACCGACGCTGAACGCTGGCACGCCGTGCAGTCCCGCGACACCGCCGCGACCGGCCATTTCGTCTATGCCGTGCGCACCACCGGCGTCTACTGCCAGCCCGCCTGCAAGTCGCGCCTGGCCAAGCGCGAGAATGTCGAGTTCTTTGCCGACCCCGGCCAGGCCGAGGCAGCTGGCTACCGCGCCTGCAAACGCTGCAAGGCCGCGCAGGGCAGTCGGCGCACCGACCTGGTAGCCCGCGCCTGCCGCCTGATCGAGGCCAGTGAAACCGCGCCCAACCTCGACCAGCTCGGCAGCGAGCTGAACGTCAGCCCCTTCCATCTGCATCGGCTGTTCAAGGCCGAGACCGGCCTGACCCCCAAGGCCTACGCCTCGGCCTTTCGCGCCCAGCGTCTACGCGAGCGCCTGGATGCCGCCGACAGCGTCACCGAGGCCATCTACGACGCGGGTTACAACTCCAATAGCCGCTTCTACGAGAGCGCCGCCGAACGGCTGGGCATGCGCCCGAGGGAGTACCGTGCCGGCGGCCAGGGTGCCACCATCCACTTTGCCGTGGCCCAGTGCTCGCTGGGGGCGATCCTGGTCGCCCAGAGCGAGCGGGGCATTTGCGCGATCCTGCTGGGTGACGAGCCCGAGCCCTTGCTCAAGGGCCTGCAGGACAAGTTCCCCAAGGCCCGGCTGATCGGCGGCGATGACACTTTCGAGCGGCTGGTGGCCGAGGTGATCGGCTTTGTCGAGGCGCCGGCGCTGGGCCTGGCGTTGCCCCTGGATGTGCAGGGCACGGCGTTCCAGGAGCGGGTCTGGCAAGCGCTGCGCGAGGTGCCGCCCGGGACCACGATCAGCTACACCGACATCGCCGAGCGCATCGGCGCGCCCAAGGCGGTGCGGGCGGTGGCCCAGGCCTGCGCGGCCAACGCGATCGCCGTGGCGATTCCTTGCCACCGGGTGGTGCGCCGTGACGGAGACCTCAGTGGCTACCGCTGGGGTATCGAGCGCAAGCGCCAACTGCTGGACCGAGAGACGGCACTCTCCTGAGCGCGCGGACCGAGTAGAATTCACGCCCTGTCGAGTTGCGTAGAGGAACATTCGATGAGGCGTGTCAGCCTTGACCGATTCTGTGCGGGGATTTTCGCCCTGTTGTTATGCCTGGCCGTCCCGGCCTGGGCTGCCCCGGCCACGCCGGCATCGCGCCTGGCTGTGGCCGAGCAGCAAGTGCTGGACGAGAACGCCAGCCTGGACGAGTTGAGCGAGCGGCTCGACCAGATCCGCCAGGGCGTTACCAGCAACGCCAACGACGATCTGCTCGCGCAGTTGCGCCAGTCGGCCCTGCAGGTGCAGCGCCAGGCCGATGTGCTGGCCACCCAGCGCACCGCTGACGTGCAGCGCCTGGACGACCAGCTCAACGTGCTCGGCCCACCCATGGCCGAGGAGGCCGAGAGCCTGACCCGCCAGCGCAAGCAGCTCACTGACGAAAAGAACAAGGTGGTCGCCGAGCAGAAGGACGCCACCACGCTGACGCAGTCGGCCCGTGACCTGTCCACGCAGATCGTCAACCTGCGCCGCAGCCTGTTCAACTCGCAGATCACCAGCCGCGCCGCCAGCCCGTTGAGCCCGGCGTTCTGGTCGAGCCTGATCCGCCCCACCGATGACGACGTGGCGCGCCTGCGCGACCTGCGCGGCGAGGTGTCGGACGCCATGGCCAGCGCCTTCAGTGCCGAACACCGCTGGTTGTTCATCACCGCGCTGGTGGCGGCGGTGCTGGTCTGGACCCTGGTGCGGCGGCTGCTGGAGCGCCTGCTGGCCGATGCCATGATCCGCTGGCTGCCCGAAGGCCGTCTGCGCCGCAGCGCCCTGGCCCTGAGCGTCAGCCTGGCTACGCTGGGCACTATCTCCGGCTCCGTGTCGTTGCTGCGCTGGGGCCTGGAGAGCAGCGCGGAGCTTGGCGCCGACCTGGCCAGCCTGACTAACCATATTCTTGCGCTGGTGATCTTCAGTGCCTTCATCTCGGGGCTGGGCCGCGCCATGCTGATGCTGCAGCGCCCGTCCTGGCGCCTGCCGCCGATCGCCGACGAGGTGGCCAGCGCCTTGGGCTGGTTCCCCAAAGTGCTGGCCCTGGCGCTGATGGTGCTGCTGACCCAGGAACGCATCAACAGCGTGATCGGCACCAGCCTGGCGCTGACCCTGGCCACCAATGGCCTGACCGCGCTGGTGGTGTCGCTGCTGTTCGTCGTGGCCCTGCTGCGCTATCGCCGTGCCCATCGCTTGCACGACCTTGAGCGTCCCAAGGGCCTGGCCGGGTTGATCCCGTTCGTGATCGTGGTCTGGGTGGCGGCTATCCTGCTGACCCTGCTCGCCGGCTACCTGACGTTGGCCTACTTCCTCACCGCCAAGCTGCTGTGGGTCAGCGTGGTGGTGACCTGCGCCTACCTGCTGGTGACCGTGTTCGGCGACCTGTGCGAAACCTTGCTGTCGCCGCGTCAGCCAGGTGGCCTGGCGCTGGCCTCGGCGCTCGGCCTGCAGCAACGCCACCAGGCCCAGGCCAGCACGGTGCTGGCGGGCATCGGCCGCACACTGCTGCTGTTTGCCGCCGCGTTGCTGATATTCATGCCATCGGGCACCAGCCCGGGCGAGCTGCTGCTGAGCCTGGCGGACTGGGACGGCACCGGTGGCAAGGTGCTGGGCAACTTGAACATCGTGCCCCAGGACATCTTCCTGGCCGTGGCGATCTTCCTCGGTGGCTGGTTCGCCATTCGCGTGGTCAAGCGCTGGCTGAGCGAACGCCTGCTGCCGGAAACCGACATGGACGCCGGCATGCGCGCCTCGCTGGTGACCTTGGTGGGCTACCTGGGCTTCCTGTTCCTGGCCATGCTGGTGATGTCCACCCTGCACATCAACCTGACCAGCCTGACCTGGGTAGTCAGTGCGCTGTCGGTGGGTATCGGTTTCGGCCTGCAGCAGATCGTGCAGAACTTCATCTCCGGCCTGATCCTGCTCACCGAGCGCCCGGTGAAAGTGGGAGACTGGGTGAGCCTGGCCGGTGTCGAGGGTGATATTCGCCGGATCAACGTGCGCGCCACGGAAATCCAGATGTCCGACCGCTCGACGGTGATCGTGCCCAATTCGCAGTTCATTTCGCAGAACGTGCGCAACGTGACCATGGCCAATGCCCTGGGGGTGGTGGGCATCACCCTGACGCTGCCGCTGGAGACCGATCCTGCGAAAGTGCGCGAGGTACTGCTGGCGGCGTACAAGGAGCATGAGTCGATCCTCGACGCGCCGGCCACCTCGGTGACCTTCAAGGATCTGACCAGCAGTGGCATGGTCATCGGGGTGAGCGGCTATGTCGCTTCGCCTCGACAGGTATCGGGCACGCGCAGCGACCTGTTGTTCACTATCCTCGGGCACTTGCGTGAGGAAGGCATCGCCCTGTCGTCGCCGGCGAGCATGGTGCTGGTGCAGGAGAACGGGCGCCAGGCCGACGAACCGGCATAAGGCCAATCGCGGGGCCAGCGCGCTCCTACCGCTTGCACATGTCGGCGTGGGAGCGGGCTTGCCCCGCGATGGGGTTCTGTATGCAATTGCGTGAAGGTGGGCAGGTGTTCGCCGATTGGCGCTGAAAAACTCGCAGAACACCTGCCAGCCTACCCATTCCCTTAAATGGGACGCCTAAAAGTCACCCCAAGCACCGCGTCACATGCTTCACCGACTGATACCCCGAAAGCCCCCAAGGCCCGAGCTCACGCCCGATCCCGCTGCCCTTGGTGCCGCCCCACGAAGTTTCGACAAACACCGCCTGCACAGAGTTGATCCATACATGCCCCACCTCCAGCGCATCGGCCACGCGCTCGGCGCGCTCCAGGTCGGCGGAGCACACGGTGGCGACCAACCCGAAGCGGCTGTCGTTGGCTTGGGCGATGGCCTCGGCCTCGCTGCCGAAGCGCCGCGCGCACAGCACCGGGCCGAAGATTTCTTCGCCCCACAGGCGACTGCTTACCGGTACATCCACATACAACGTCGGGCTGACGAACCAGCCGTCGCGGTCCAGTGCGGTGCCGCCGGTCAGGCACTTCAGGCCTTCTTCGCGGGCTGTGGCGAAATAGCCGGCGACCTTGAGCCACTGCGCCTGGCTGGTCAGCGGCCCCATGTCCACTTCTTCAGTGAGCGGGTTGCCCACGCGCAACGCCGCCAGCGCCGCCTGCAAGCGCGGCAGCAGGGCATCGGCGATGCCGTCCTGCACCAGCAGGCGCGAAGTGGCCGAGCACATCTGCCCGGCGTTCCAGGTGATGCCGGCGACGATCCACTCCACCGCCTGGTCGACATCGCAATCGTCGAACACCACGATGGCCGACTTGCCGCCCAGCTCCAGCGTTACCGGCCGGCACTGGGCCGCGGCGGCGCGCATCACCTGGCTGCCGACGCCGTTGCTGCCGGTGAATGACAGCTTGTCCAGGCCGTTGTGGCCGCTCAGCGCAGCGCCGGTCTCGGCCTTGCCGCCCACGATGTTCAGCACGCCGGCCGGCAGGCCAAGCACCTCGGCGATCTGGCCGTAGGCCTGCTCGATCAGCGGGGTGATTTCGGAGGGCTTGAGCACCACGGTGCAGCCGGCCGCGAGGGCCGGGGCGAGCTTCCAGGCGCTGGTCACCAGCGGGAAGTTCCACGGCACGATCAGGCCGACCACGCCCACCGGCTCCAGGCGGGTGCGGGCGGTGAAGCCCGGCGCGGCCAGGGGTACGTCGCGGTTCTTCGCCGGTAACTGCTCGGCCAGGTCGGCGTAGTAGGCGAAGGTGGCGATGGCGTCGTCGAGATCGATCTCGGCCTCGTGGCGCGGCTTGCCGTTGTTGCGCATCTGCAGGGCGATCAATTCGTCGCGGCGCTGGCCCAGCTGTTCGGCGAAGCCGCGCAGGTAGTTGGCACGCTCGGTGGCGCTGACCGTCTTCCAGGCCGCCAGGGCCCGGCGCGCGGCGGCAACGGCTTGGTCGACCTGGGCGCTGCTGGCGGCCATCAGTTCGGCGAACGCCTGGCCGTCGGACGGGTTGTGGACAACGATACAGTCGCTGCCCTGGCCTTCGACCCAGCGGCCGTCGATGTAGTGAGGAGTGGTCATGGTCGGATTCCAGTCAGGCCATTTCGGCAGTGGTCACGGGCGTTACCGGCGTGCTTTTGCAACGCACCCAGCGCGGGCCCAGGGGGCCATACACGCCAGCAGGTTCAGGGAACAGGTTGAGCAGGATCAGGTACAGCACGGCGGCGATGCCGAGGGTCACCGGCAGGCTCAGGTCGATGCCGCCGGCGAGCTCGCCCAGCGGGCCGACGAACTGCCCAGGCAGGTTGACGAAGCACAGGCCAACCACCGCGCTGGGGATCCACGCGCCCATGCCGCGCCAGTTCCAGCCGTGGTCGAACCAGTAGTGACCGCCTTGCTGGCCACGGGTGAACACTTGCAGGTCGTCGGCATGGTAGAAGCCGCGGCGGGTGATCAGGCCGAGGATCATGATCACCATCCACGGGCTGGTGCAGGTGATGATCAGCACGGCGAAGGTCGACACGCTCTGCACAAGGTTGAAGGTGAAACGGCCGACGAAGATGAAGCCGATGGCCAGCACGCCGATCAACAGGGTAGCGGCGGCGCGGCTGAGCAGGCGCGGGAACACGCTGGACATGTCCAGGCCGGTGCCGTACAGCGCCGTGGTGCCGGTGGACATGCCGCCGATCACCGCGATCAGGCACACCGGCAGGAAGAACCAGCCCGGCGAGATCGCCAGCAGGCCGCCGACGTAGTTGTTGGCGGCGATGTAGTCCGGTGCCTGGCTGGCCACCAGGGTGGCGGTGCACAGGCCGAACAGGAACGGGATCAGCGTGGCGGCCTGGGCGAGGATCACCGCCAGCATGATGCGCGACTTGGGCGTTTGCCGCGGGATGTAGCGCGACCAGTCGCCGAGGAAGGCGCCGAACGACACCGGGTTGCTCATGGCCAGGATCGCCGCGCCGACGAACGCCGCCCAGAAGCCGGCCTGGCCGAGGTTGACGCTGCCGGCGTAGCCCGCATCGAAGGGCCCGGCGAAAGCGAAGATGCCCAGCAGGAACAGCAGGCTCGAGGCCCACACCGCAATCTTGTTGACCCACAGCATGAAGCGAAAACCAAAGATGCACACCACCAGCACCAGTATCGCGAACAGGCCATAGGCCAGGCCGAGGGTCAGGTCGGTTTCCGGCAGGCCGACCAGGCGCTTGGCGCCGCCGACCAGGGCATCGCCGGAGCTCCATACCGATAGCGAGAAGAACGCGACGGCGGTCAGCAGTGACAGGAACGAGCCGACGATACGCCCGTGCACACCGAAGTGCGCACCGGACGATACCGCGTTGTTGGTGCCGTTGAGCGCGCCGAACAGGCCCATCGGCGCGAGGATCAGCGCGCCCACGCCGACGCCGAGCAGGATCGCCCAGGCCCCGGCCTGGAACGACAGCCCGAACAGCACCGGGAAGCTGCCCAGCACGGCGGTGGCGAAGGTATTGGCACCGCCGAAGATCAGGCGGAACAGGTCCAGCGGGGCGGCGTCGCGTTGATCGTCGGGGATCTGTTCGACGCCATTGGTCTCGATACCGGTCGAGTGACTCATGGTGATGCTCCAGCGCGAATGTTGTCGGCCGTCGGGCGGCCTTGTTGTGGGTGCGATGGCAGTGCGGCAGGGCCGCTTGAAAGGGGATCAGGCCGGCGAGACGACCGACAGGTGCTCGTGACAGGCCAACCAGCGGTCGCCGTGCAGACGCAAGACGATGGTCTCGCGCTCGTTCAGGTCGAGGGTCTCGCCGGCGACGCGCAGGCGCGTGGCCACGTCGTGCATGAAGATCGCCACGTCGCCCTGCAGGCTCACCTGGGCATTGCTCGACTCGCAGCCGAGCACGGCGAAACCGTCCGCCTGCCAGCTGGCCCAGAGATCTTCATAGGCACGGCGCGACAGCAGCGGTTGCGGCAAGGTGTGGAAGAGGAAGGTGGCGTCTTCGCTGAAGCAGGCGAAGTAGCGGGCGGTGTCGTTGCTGGCGAAGGCGGCGACGAGGTCGGCGGCGGCCTGCCGTACCTGGAGTGTCTGGTCCACGGGAGTGGCCTCACGGTTTATTGTGATTGTTGGTGAAGCGATTCTGGTGGGGGCAGGCGGGGGGAAAAATCGCTGTGGACAAATAATCAGTTCAGGAAATCGTGAACCAATGGGCTGACCGACCAAGTAACCGACCAAGTTATCGACCAAGCGCTGCTGAAAATTGCCGATCCATCGGATCGGTGATTGCGCGCTGGCATTTCATCATCGTTCTCCCAGCGCAACTCTGAGGGTTCACCCATGGGCCTACCGGGTCGCATCTCGCCTCTCTACCGTTAGCCCTGCCGCCCGCCTGGCCACAGGCCGCACGGGCATTTGCCACGGCCCGCCGACTGACGGTCGCTTCGTTCAGCCTGCGTTGCCTACTCTCATAGTCCCCACTGTGGATGTGTGGGGCGCGGTCCGACCGCAGCGGCCAGGATGGCCTGTTCTCACACCAAGAGGAGAGAACGATGAGCAATTTCTCGCAAGCCGCCAACTTCGAAGGCCAAGTGCCACGCATCGACCCCGACAACGCCACGATGCTGCTGATCGACCACCAGAGTGGCCTGTTCCAGACGGTCAAGGACATGCCCATGACCGAACTGCGGGCCAACGCCATCACCCTGGCCAAGGTCGCCAGTCTGGCGAAGATCCCGGTCATCACCACCGCCTCGGTACCCCAGGGTCCCAACGGCCCGTTGATCCCGGAAATCCACGAGGCTGCGCCACACGCGCAATACGTGGCCCGCAAAGGTGAGATCAACGCCTGGGACAACCCCGAGTTCGTCGCTGCGGTGAAGGCCACTGGGCGCAAGCAACTGATCATCGCCGGCACCATCACCAGCGTGTGCATGGCCTTCCCCAGCATCAGCGCGGTGGCCGCCGGCTACCAGGTGTTCGCGGTCATCGACGCGTCAGGCACCTACTCCAAGATGGCCCAGGAAGTGACCTTGGCGCGGGTGGTCCAGGCCGGCGTGGTGCCGATGGACACCGCCGCCGTCTGCTCCGAGGTGCAGCGCACCTGGAACCGCCCGGATGCCGCGCAGTGGGCCGAGGCCTACAGCGCGGTGTTCCCGCACTATCAACTGTTGATCGAGAGCTACGCCAAGGCCCAGGCCGTCGTCACCGGCCATGAGCAACTGGACTCGCAACGCAACTGAACCTGGCTGTTTCCCATCCAAGCAAGGAGATCCACCATGGCATTCCAATACAAGCGTCTGGACAAGAACAACGCCGCGGTACTGCTGGTCGATCACCAGACCGGGCTGCTGTCGCTGGTGCGCGACATCGACCCGGACCGGTTCAAGAACAACGTGCTGGCGCTGGCCGACCTGGCCAAGTACTTCAAGTTGCCGACCATCCTCACCACCAGCTTCGAGACCGGCCCCAACGGCCCGCTGGTACCCGAGCTCAAGGAGCAGTTCCCCGAGGCGCCCTACGTCGCCCGCCCCGGCAACATCAACGCCTGGGACAACGAGGACTTCGTCAAGGCGGTGAAGGCCACCGGCAAGAAGCAACTGATCATCGCCGGCGTGGTCACCGAGGTGTGCGTGGCCTTCCCGGCGCTGTCGGCGCTGGAGGAGGGCTTCGAGGTGTTCGTGGTCACCGACGCTTCCGGCACCTTCAACGAACTGACCCGCGACTCGGCCTGGCGCCGCATGGAAGCCGCCGGCGCCCAGCTGATGACCTGGTTCGGCGTGGCCTGCGAGCTGCACCGTGACTGGCGCAACGACATCGAAGGGCTGGGCACGCTGTTCTCCAACCACATTCCCGACTACCGCAACCTGATGACCAGCTACAGCAAGCTGGCCAAGTGACCGCCAGCCCGGGCCCCGTTGCCGGGGCCCGGGCCTGGTGACGCCCACGGCCCCTGTGACGATCCCTGGAGAATGGCGGATGATGCAGCGGTGAGCCGTGGACGAGTGTTGCCGATGTTCGACCTGAACGACCTTTATCTCTATGCCAAGGTGGTGGAGCACGGCGGCTTCGCGCCCGCCGGGCGCATCCTTGGCCTGCCCAAGTCACGCCTCAGCCGGCGTGTTGCCAAGCTCGAGGAGCGCCTGGGCGTGCGCCTGATCCAGCGCTCCACGCGGCAGTTCCAGGTGACCGAGGTAGGCCTGGAGTATTACCGCCATTGCCTGGGCATGCTCGAGCAGGCCGTCGCCGCCGAGGATGCCGTCGAGCGCAACCGCGCCGAGCCCCGTGGCATCGTGCGCCTGGCCAGCAGCACCGCGCTGCTCGATTCGCGCCTGGCGCCGATGCTGGCGCGCTTCATGGCGCAATGCCCGGTGGTCGAGCTGTTGGTCAAGAGCTACAACCGCCGGGTGGATGTGATCGGCGAGGGCTTTGACCTGGTGCTGAGCGTGCAGCACCAGCCACTGGAAAGCAGCGAGCTGGTGATGCGTCGCCTGGCCCCGAGCCGTCAGTGCCTGATAGCTGCGCCGGGCCTGCTGGCCGAACACGGGCGGCCCGTGTCGCCGGAAGGGCTCCAGCTTCTGCCGAGCCTGAACTGGGGCGCCAATGTGCAGGACGCCAGCTGGATGCTGATCGGGCCTGCTGGCGCCGAGGCTGCCGTGCGCCATCGCCCCCGTGTGGTGTCGGACGACCTCGCGGTACTGCGCGAGGCCGCCCTGGCCGGTGTGGGCGCGGTGCTGCTGCCCGAGGAGGCGGTGCGCGCCGACCTGGCTGACGGGCGGCTGGTGCATGTTCTCGACGACTGGGCGCCACGGGAAGGGGAGGTGGTGGCGCTGTTCCCCTCCCGGCGAGGGTTGATGCCCGCGGTGCGCAAGCTGATCGACTACCTGGCCGACGCCTTCGAGCAGGAGCAGCAGGCCGCTACGCCGGTTCGCGCTCGCTGAAGCCTGGCTCGGCAGGAGGGCGGGCCGACCAGAACGCCAGGCCCGCCGCCAAGGCGGTCAGCGCGGCGCCGGCCCAGGGGGTGGCCGCCAGCGTCGCCCCGGTGATCACCACGCCGCCGATGGCCGAACCCAGCCCGACGCCCAGGTGCATGGCCGACATGTTCAGGCTCATGCCGGCCGGGAAGGTATCCGGGCCACGGGTCGCCAGGTAGCTCTGCACCACCGGTGAGGTGGTCCAGCTCAGCCCGCCCCAGAGCATCATGGTCGCCAGGAACAACCATGGCGTGCCCACGCTCAACGGCAGTACCAGCAAGCTGGCGAGATAGAGCAGCGGCGCCAGCGCGATGGAGCGGCCTGCGCCGAGCCGGTCCGCCATCCAGCCGCCGAAATAGCCGCCCGAAACACCGGCGATGCCGAAGGCGGCGAACACTGCCGCCAGCCATTGCAGTGGAATGGCGGCGACCTGGTGGGCATAGGGGGCCAGGTAGGCAAAGACCGTGAAGTGCCCGGCAATCATCAGCAACGACACGCCCTGGGCTGCCATCAGGCGGCTGTCGCGCAGATGGCGGACATAGCTGTGCAGGGCGATGCGTTCGCTGCTCTGCAACTGCGGCAACCCTTGCCAGGCCATCAGCAGCACTGCCATTGCCAGCACGCTCAGCCCGGTGAAGACGCCACGCCAGCCCAGCACGTCGCACAGCAGCATTCCGGCCGGCACCCCCAGCACCAGCGAGCTGCAGATGCCCATGAAGATCACCCCGATGGCGCGGCCACGCAGGGCCTCGGGCACCATGCGCGTGGCCATCAGGGTGCAAGTCAGGCAGGTCAGGGCGCTGGTCGCGGCCATGCCTATGCGCGCCACCAGCAACGCGGTATAGCCAGGCGCCAGGGCTGCTGCCAGGTTGCACAGGGCAAAGATCGCCAGGGTGGCGCACAGCAGGCGGCGCAAGGGCAGGCGTGTGGTCAGCAGGGGAGAGAAGGGCGCGGCGAGGGCGAAGCTCAGGGAGAACACCGTGGTCAGCTGCCCGGCGATACCGAGCGGGACTTGCAGGCCATCGGCCAGGGCCGGCAGGATGCCGACCGTGATGTTTTCTGCCATGCCCGTGACGAATGTCGCCAGGGCCAGCAGCCAGATACGCGGGCTCATTGTGTTGCCTCCGATAAACAGGCCGGCCAAGGTCCGGACCCATTTGTCCCGACGGTTGACCGGCAAGGGTCAGGTCCATCGGGTTTCGAGGCAGTGCTTCGGTTATCCCGGTTCAAGCAAGGGGGAGTGTAGCCGGTTGCAGGAAGTGAGTGAAGCACGTCGGCCTACAGGTGCTGGCAGTCAGTCGCGTTGACACTCATTTTTTCCCTGCACAAATGCATCGCGGGGCAAGCCCGCTCCCACGCGTCCAGTGCAGACTACGTGGGAACGGGCTTGCCCCGCGATGGGAGGGCGCCGAGCGGTACTCAGACGTTGAAGCGGAAGTGCATCACGTCGCCATCCTTGACGATGTAGTCCTTGCCCTCAAGGCGCCATTTACCGGCTTCCTTGGCGCCGCTCTCACCCTTGAACTGGATGAAGTCGTCATAGGCCACCACTTCGGCGCGGATGAAGCCTTTCTCGAAGTCGGTGTGGATCACGCCGGCCGCCTGCGGCGCGGTGGCGCCCACGCGCACGGTCCAGGCACGCACTTCCTGCACGCCTGCAGTGAAGTAGGTCTGCAGGTTGAGCAGCTCGTAGCCGGCGCGGATCACGCGGTTCAGGCCAGGCTCTTCCAGGCCCAGGGCCTCGAGGAACATGTCCTTCTCCTCACCGTCGTCGAGTTCGGCGATCTCGGCTTCGATCTTGTTGCACACCGGTACCACGACCGCGCCTTCTTCCTCGGCGATGGCCTTGACCACGTCCAGGTGCGGGTTGTTGTCGAAGCCATCTTCGGCAACGTTGGCGATGTACATCACCGGCTTGCTGGTCAGCAGGTGGAAACCGCGGATGACGGCCTTCTCGTCGTCAGCCATGTTCTTCATCAGGCTGCGTGCCGGCTTGCCTTCGGTGAAGTGCGGGATCAGTTTTTCCAGGATGGCCTTCTGTGCCAGGGCATCCTTGTCGCCGCCCTTGGCGTTGCGGGCGACCTTCTGCAGTTGCTTCTCGCAGCTGTCGAGGTCGGCAAAGATCAGTTCGAGGTCGATGATCTCGATGTCGCGCTTGGGGTCGACGCTGTTGGAAACGTGGATCACGTTCTCGTCTTCGAAGCAGCGCACCACGTGGGCGATGGCGTCGGTCTCGCGGATGTTGGCGAGGAACTTGTTGCCCAGGCCTTCACCTTTCGAGGCGCCAGCGACCAGGCCGGCGATGTCGACGAATTCCATGGTGGTCGGCAGGATGCGGTTCGGCTTGACGATCTCGGCCAGCGCGGCCAGGCGTGCGTCGGGCATCGGCACGATGCCGCTGTTCGGCTCGATGGTGCAGAAGGGGAAGTTCTCCGCCGCGATGCCGGACTTGGTCAGGGCGTTGAACAGGGTGGACTTGCCGACGTTGGGCAGGCCGACGATGCCGCAATTGAAACCCATGGGTATTCCCCTATCTAAAAGTGTCAGGCCTTCTGGCTGTGCAGTTCGCGCATCGCCTTGGCGAAGTCGCCGGCAAGCACGTCGGGCATCACGCCGAGGGCAAAATCGATGCTGGCGTCGAGCTTCTCCTGCTCGGCGCGCGGCGCGCGGCCCAGGACGAAGTTGGAGACCAGTTTGGCGTCACCCGGGTGGCCGATGCCAAGCCGCAGGCGGTGGAAGTCGTTCTGGTTGCCGAGCTGCGCGATGATGTCGCGCAGGCCGTTGTGCCCACCATGGCCGCCGCCTCTCTTGAGCTTGGCGACGCCGGGGGGCAGGTCGAGTTCGTCGTGCGCCACCAGGATCGCTTCCGGCTTGATGCGGAAGAAATTGGCCAGAGCCGCCACGGACTGGCCGCTACGGTTCATGTAGGTGGTGGGGATCAGCAAACGAACATCGTTGCCTTGATGGCTGAACTTAGCCGTCAGGCCGAAATACTTCTTGTCAGCGGACAGCGAGACGCGCTGGGCGCTGGCGAGGCGTTCAACGAAAAGAGCCCCTGCGTTATGCCGGGTCTGTTCGTATTCGGGGCCGGGGTTACCCAGGCCGACGATCAACTGGATGGCGGTCACGTCAGGGGCTCTTCCTTGGAGTTGGTGGGTTACGGTGCGCGCGGCACTGTAACCCGATCAACGCCGGCGTGCGAGTGGATTACTCGGCAGCGCCTTCAGCAGCTTCAGCAGCAACGCGCGGGGCGTGGACGTTGGCAACAGCTTTGTCATCACCGTGGGCCAGAGCAACGAACTCTACGCCTTTCGGAGCTTTCAGGTCCGACAGGTGGATGATGGTGCCGACTTCGGCGTTGGCTAGGTCGACTTCGATGAACTCAGGCAGGTCTTTGGCTTCGCAGGAAACTTCGATCTCGGAAACAACGTGCGAGATCTCGCCGCCTTTCTTGATCGGGGCTTCTTCGCCGACGAAGTGAACCGGGACCTTGGCGGTCAGCTTCTGGCCAGCAACGACGCGAACGAAGTCGGCGTGCATGATGAAGCCTTTGGCCGGGTGACGCTGCATGGCCTTGACCACGACGTTCTGCTTGGCGCCGTCGACATTCAGTTCGATAACGTGGCTGAAGGCAGCTTCGTTTTCGAACAGCTTGGCGATTTCCTTGGCCACGATGGTCAGGGATTGGGCTTCTTTATCGCCACCGTAGACAACGGCAGGGATGTTGGCGGAGTGACGCAGGCGGCGGCTCGCACCTTTCCCCAGGTCAGTACGCGCTTGGGCGTTCAGGATGAAATCAGTCATTTTGCTTCTCCAAAATAGCCCCCCGAGGGCGTTTGCGACCAGCGCCAACGGGGATGGCAAAAAAGCCCCGCCCCAACGAATGCTGGGGCGGGGCGCTTCATACCAACACGTGTTCCGCTTAGCGGAACATCGCGCTGATCGATTCTTCGTTGCTGATGCGGCGTACCGCTTCAGCGACAACCGGTGCGATATCCAGCTGGCGGATACGGTCACAGGCTTGAGCAGCGGCGGACAGCGGAACGGTGTTGGTCACCACCAGCTCGTCCAGTACCGACTTCTCGATGTTCTCGATCGCGCGGCCCGACAGGACAGGGTGCGTGCAGTAGGCGTAAACCTTGGCAGCGCCGTGTTCTTTCAGGGCCTTGGCCGCGTGGCACAGGGTGCCGGCGGTGTCGACCATGTCGTCTACCAGGATGCAGGTGCGTCCTTCGACGTCGCCGATGATGTGCATAACCTCGGAGTGGTTAGCCTTTTCGCGGCGCTTGTCGATGATCCCGAGATCGACGCCCAGGGACTTGGCGACGGCGCGAGCACGCACCACACCACCGATGTCCGGGGAGACGATCATCAGGTTCTCGAAACGCTGGTCTTCGATGTCGTCGACCAGTACGGGCGAGCCGTAGATGTTGTCGACGGGGATATCGAAGAAACCCTGGATCTGGTCAGCGTGAAGGTCGACGGTGAGTACACGGTCGATACCCACGACAGTGAGCATGTCAGCGACGACTTTGGCGCTGATGGCTACACGTGCCGAACGCGGACGGCGATCCTGGCGGGCGTATCCGAAGTAAGGAATCACGGCAGTGATTCGCGACGCTGAGGAGCGGCGGAAGGCATCGGCCATCACTACCAGTTCCATCAGATTGTCGTTGGTAGGGGCACAGGTGGGCTGAATGATGAAGACGTCTTTACCGCGGACATTTTCGTTGATTTCAGCACTGATTTCGCCGTCGGAGAACTTACCGACAGAAACATCACCCAGTGGAATATGCAGCTGACGTACGACACGCCGAGCCAGATCGGGGTTTGCATTCCCCGTGAAGACCATCATCTTGGACACGCGCAGTACCTGAAGGCTGAGGGTAACCTGGATGAGTATAAGAAATGGCAGGGGCGGCTGGATTCGAACCAACGCATGGCAGGATCAAAACCTGCTGCCTTACCGCTTGGCGACGCCCCTGTATCTGTTGCTGCGAATTCTTATGAACTCGACTTCTTGATCAGACTTTGCAGCTTGCGATGCAACATCGAAATATTGCTTCCTTTCGCCACAAACCCTGTTTGGGTCTCTGAAAGAAGGGCCAGAACTCTATCAGCTTCGGCTTTGCTTGGGAAGGCCCCAAACACACAACTTCCAGTGCCGGTCATTCGAGCTTCAGTGAATTTACCCAGTGAAATCAGCGCATTGCGAACTTCAGGATACCGTTGCTCTACTACCGGTTGGCAGTCATTTCGACTGTTTCCCTCGGGAACGGGGCGCATCTTAAGGGGGAGGGAATCACGTGTCAACTCTGGATGCGAAAAAATTTCCGCTGTGCTGACAGACACTTGCGGCACCAGCACGACATACCAGGGTTCGGCGGGGTCGACCGGGGTCAGTTGCTCGCCGACACCCTGTGCGAAGGCAGCATGTCCGCGGACGAACACCGGCACATCGGCGCCGAGCGAAAGGCCCAGGGCCGCCAGGCGATCTTCGTTCCAGTCCAGGTGCCACAGGTGCGCGAGTCCCAGCAGGGTAGTCGCCGCGTCGGAGCTGCCGCCACCGATGCCGCCGCCCATGGGCAGCACCTTGCGCAGCCAGATATCGGCGCCGAGCGGAGTGCCGGACTGTGCCTGTAGCATCCGCGCCGCGCGGACGATCAGGTTGCTGTCGTGGGGCACGCCGTCAATTTCAGTCTGCAGGCGGATCTGGCCGTCGTCGCGCAGGGCGAAGCTCAGTTCGTCGCCGTGCTCGAGAAACTGGAACACGGTTTCCAGCTCGTGATAGCCATCGGCGCGGCGCCCAGTAATGTGCAGCCACAGGTTGAGCTTGGCCGGGGCCGGCAGTGTCAGCTTTTGCATCGAATCAGTGCCCCAGCTGGCGTGGCTGCCAGTCCTTGACTACCAGGGTCACGTCGATGTTCTCGCCGTGCAGCTTCAGGCGCTCGGGCAGCCAGTAGCCGTTCTGCTCCACATAGCTCAGGTATTCGACCTTCCAGCCGTCCTGGGCGAGGCTGGCCAGGCGGCTGTCGCCGTCGAGGGTCAGCTGGCTCTTGCTGTCCGGGGCGGGCAGGCCGCGCACCCACCAGACCAGGTGCGACACCGGCAGGCGCCAGCCCAGTTGTTCTTCCAGCAGCGCCTCGGGGTTAGCCGCCTCGTAGCGACCTTGGTTGGCGACTTCCAGCACCACGCCGCCGGGGCGCCCGGTCAGGCGTGCCGCGCCGCGGCCCAGGGGCCCGGCCAGGCGGATGTCGTAGTAGTCCTGGCGCTGCAGCCAGAACAGCGTGCCGCTGCCCGAATCACGCGGGGCGCGGATGCCGACCTTGCCGTTGATCTGCCAGCCGTCGAGATTGCCCAGCTGCTGCTTGTGCTCGCGCCACAGCTGCGGGTTGCCCTGGCCCTGCACGGCTTCCTTGCTGCCGAAACCGGCGCAGCCGGCGAGCAGGGCGATGAGGGTGAAGGTGATGCAATGACGCAGGAACATGGTTTACAGGCTCTCGGATCCGGTCAGGCGCAACAGTGTCTTGCGCAGGATGGGGCTGTCGGCCTGGGCTTCGAAGCCCTTGGCCCAGACTTGGCGGGCTTCGCGGCGTTTGCCGTTGGCCCAGAGGACTTCGCCCAGGTGGGCGGCGACTTCATGGTCGGGAAAGCGTTCGAAGGCCAGGCGCAGTTGGCGCTCGGCTTCCTCGAGGTTGCCCGTGCGATAGGCGATCCAGCCCAGGCTGTCGAGCACGGCCGGGTCGTCGGGAGTGAGCTGGTGGGCTTTTTCGATCAGCGCCTTGGCTTCGCCGTAGCGGGTGGTGCGGTCGGCCAGGGTGTAGCCCAGGGCGTTGAGGGCCATGGCGTTTTCCGGTTCGCGGGCAATGATGGCGCGCAGGTCTTTTTCCATCTGCGCCAGATCGTTGCGTTTTTCGGCGAGCATGGCCCGGGTGTAGAGCAGGTTGAGGTCGTCCGGGTAGCGTTTTATCGCCTGCTCCAGTACCTGGCCGGCCTGGGTTTCCTTGCCGTTGTTGCCCAGGCTTTCGGCCTCGATCAGGTACAGCTGGATAGCGTAGTCCGGCTGCGCCTCGCGGGCCTCGGCGAGCAGTTTCGAGGCCTCGGCGCTGCGACCGTTGGCAATCAGGATATCGGCCTGGCGCAGTTGCGCCGGCAGGTAGTCCGGGCCGGGGCCGACCAGGGCGTACTCGCGCAGGGCGGCTGCCGGCTGGCTGCGTTCTTCGCGGATGCGGCCGAGGTTGAGGTGGGCGGCATCGACATTGGCGTCACGCTCGACCAGTTCCTGCAGGTAGCCTTCGGCCTCGTCCCAGTGCTTGGTCTCCAGGCATACCAGGGCCAGCGAGTAGCGGATCTCGTCGTCTTCCGGGTATTGCTGGAGCAGGCTCTCAAACTCGACCTTGGCGTCGTCGATGCGGTCCTGCTCGACCAGGGTGCGCGCGTAGGTCAGGCGCAGGCGCTTGTCTTCGGGGCTGTCGCGGATTGCGCCGCGCAGCAGCGGCAGGGCCTCCGGGCCGCGGTCCAGGGCCTGCAGCAGGCGGGCGCGCAGCAGCACCGGGGCGATCTCGCCATTCTGTGGCGGGTGGGCCTCGAGCAGGTCGAGGGCCTGTTGCGGCTTGTCATCCTGGTTCAGCAGCAAGGCCTTGCCAAACACCAGCTGGCTGTTCTCGGGGTATTTCACCAGCAGGCGGTCAAAGCTTTGCATCAAGCCGTCGCGGGTATGCTGGTCGGTCTCGGCGGCCGACAGGGCGAGGAAGTCGAAATGGGTATCGCCCTGGCCTTGCAACACCTTCTCCATGTAGGTCATGGAGTCGTCGTAACGCCCGGCGCGGGCCAGCTGGATGGCGGCGGCGCGCTGGGCGTCGAGGTTCTGCGGGTCGTTGCGGGCCCAGATCAGCGCGGTGTCCAGGGCCGGTTCGTCGGCGCCCAGGTACTCGGCGATGCGGTAGGCGCGTTCGGAGACAGCCGGGTCCTGGGTCTTCTCGGCCTGGTCGACGTAGTTGGCCAGGGCGATGTCGAAGCGGTTGCGCTGGCCGGCCAGCTCAGCCACCAGCAGGCTGTACAGCGTGTCCTGCTTGAACGATCCGTACACCACGGGCTTTTCCGCGCTCTTGCCGGCTACGGGGGCGGGCGTCTGGACGTCCGTCTTCGGGGCCAGGCTCTGGCAGCCTTGAAGCAGGGCGAGGGCAAGCAGCAATGCGTAGGATTTGTTCATAGGGGCTTATAAAGAGGCTAAACCGGCGGTCGGAGCATGATGACACAAGCGCGATGGCAAACCCACCTGCGAAGGTCGTGGTGTGAAGCGGCGCTTCGGAGTATAGGGACAATGTATGGCGGTGGTGGTTCGCAAACGGCCTTGCGGCATCTTGCCCTTGCCCTTGCCCTTGCCCTTGCCCTTGCCGTTGCTTTTGCTTTTGCTTCTAAGCGCACGGTAGTTCAGGCAACGCCAACTGCGACTTCAGGAGGCCGAACGCAGGTCTTGCGGAGGGAGGTGACGGGCATGGATGCCCGTCAAGCGCTGCGCCCCAGGATGGGGCGTTCAGCGCGGTCCTCCCGGGAGCAAGGCCGGAGTGAGGGGCCCCCGGAGCGAAGCGTAGGGGCCGGATGAATGGAGCGAGGATTTTTTGGTTCCTTTTTGATCCTTCAAAAAGGGACCCGCCATAAGGGCGGAAAGGTGACTATGCGTCGCCATCGCCAATGAATGAGCGTATAGCTTTCAAAGCCCACGCTCTGAAAGTCAAAGTCAAAGTCAAAGTCAAAGTCAAAGTCAAAGTCAAAGTCAAAGTCAAAATCGGTCGGCGCGGGTTTCTACAGGTGCAAGCGCATTCATTTACGATGGCGACGCATAGTCACCTTTCCGCCCTTACGGCGGCTTACTTTGGTCGTGGCCAAAGTAAGCAAAGCCGTGGCGCTCCATTCATCCGGCCCTCCGCTTCGCTCCGGGTTCCCTCACTCCGGCCTTGCTCCCAGGAGGACCGCGCTGAACGCCCCATCCTGGGGCGCAGCGCTTGACGGGCATCCATGCCCGTCACCTCCCTCCGCAAGACCTGCGTTCGGCCTCCTGAAGTCGCGAAGTTACGGGCGGCGCCTGGGCTGACGCAGCTGTCGCTAGTGGACTATGGGATAAACTCTCGATCGGCAACGGCAACGGCAACGGCAACGGCAACGGCAACGGCAACGGCAACGGCAACGGCAACGGCAGGGATGGGTGGCGGTGCTGGGTGATAGGCATGCCGCATTAGCACAATAGCGAACGGTGGTTGTTCTAAAACCTGCGAAGTAGGACAATTATCGGCTTCACGTCCCAACCAGCGATCTTGCATGGCCTTTCTTGCCCTTGGTATCAACCATAAGACTGCCTCGGTAGACGTACGCGAGCGCGTGGCGTTTACGCCCGAGCAGCTGGTCGATGCCCTGCAGCAGCTGTGCCGACTGACCGCCAGCCGCGAAGCGGCGATCCTGTCGACCTGCAACCGTAGCGAACTCTATATAGAACAGGACCACCTTGCCGCCGATGCTGTGCTGCAATGGCTGGCCGACTATCACCAGCTGAGCCTCGACGAGCTGCGCGCCAGCGCCTATGTCCACGAGGAGCACGACGCGGTCCGGCACATGATGCGGGTGGCCTCCGGCCTCGATTCGCTGGTGCTCGGCGAGCCGCAGATCCTCGGCCAGATGAAGTCGGCCTACGCCGTGGCGCGCGAGGCGGGCACCGTCGGGCCGCTGCTCGGGCGCCTGTTCCAGGCCACCTTCAGTGCCGCCAAGCAGGTGCGCACCGACACCGCCATTGGCGAGAACCCGGTGTCGGTGGCATTTGCCGCGGTCAGCCTGGCCAAACAGATCTTCTCCGACCTGGGCCGCAGCCAGGCGCTGCTGATCGGCGCCGGCGAGACCATCACCCTGGTCGCCCGCCACCTGCACGAGCAGGGCGTGCGGCGTATCGTCGTGGCCAACCGTACCCTGGAGCGCGCCAGTATCCTCGCCGAGCAGTTCGGTGCCCATGCGGTGCTGCTGGCGGACATCCCGCAGGAGCTGGCCAACAGTGACATCGTCATCAGTTCCACCGCCAGCCAGTTGCCGATCCTGGGCAAGGGCGCGGTGGAGAGTGCGCTGAAACAGCGCCGGCACAAGCCGATCTTCATGGTCGACATCGCCGTGCCGCGAGACATCGAACCGCAGGTCGGCGAGCTGGACGACGTCTACCTCTATACCGTCGACGACTTGCATGAAGTGGTCGCGGAAAACCTCAAGAGCCGCCAGGGCGCGGCCCAGGCCGCCGAGGAACTGGTATCGGCGGGCGCGGACGACTTCATGGTGCGCCTGCGCGAGCTGGCGGCGGTGGACGTGCTCAAGGCCTACCGCCAGCAGAGCGAGCGCCTGCGCGACGAGGAACTGCAGAAGGCCCAGCGCCTGCTGGCCAATGGCGGCAACCCCGAGGACGTGCTCATGCAGCTGGCCCGGGGCCTGACCAACAAGCTGTTGCATGCTCCCAGCGTGCAACTGAAAAAGCTCTCCGCCGAAGGCCGCGTCGATGCGCTGGCCATGGCCCAGGAACTCTTCGCCCTCGACGAGGGCTCGACGGAAAAATCCCCGCAATGAAAGCGTCGCTGCTGAACAAACTGGACACGCTCCAGGACCGCTTCGAGGAACTCACCGCGTTGCTCGGTGATGCCGAAGTCATTTCCGACCAGACGCGCTTTCGCGCCTATTCCCGCGAATATGCCGAAGTGGAACCGGTCATCGGGGCCTATAAAGAGTGGCGCAAGGTCCAGGACGACCTCGAAGGTGCCCAGGCGTTGCTCAAGGACGCCGACCCTGACCTGCGCGAGATGGCGGTCGAGGAGGTGCGCGAGGCGAAGGAGCAACTGGTGGGCCTTGAGTCGACGCTGCAGCGCATGCTGCTGCCGAAGGACCCTAACGATGGGCGCAACGTGTTCCTGGAAATCCGTGCCGGCACCGGTGGCGACGAGGCGGCAATCTTCTCCGGCGACCTGTTCCGCATGTACTCGCGCTATGCCGAGAAGCGCGGCTGGCGCCTGGAGATCCTCTCCGAGAACGAAGGCGAGCACGGTGGCTACAAGGAGATCATTGCCCGGGTCGAAGGGGACAGCGTCTACGGCAAGCTGAAGTTCGAGTCCGGTGCGCATCGCGTGCAGCGTGTGCCGGAAACCGAGTCGCAAGGCCGTATCCATACCTCCGCCTGCACCGTGGCGGTTTTGCCCGAGCCCGATGAGCAGGTGGCGATCGAGATCAACCCGGCCGACCTGCGCGTGGACACCTACCGCGCATCCGGTGCCGGTGGCCAGCATGTCAACAAGACCGATTCGGCGATCCGCATCACCCACTTGCCCACTGGCATCGTGGTCGAGTGCCAGGAAGAACGTTCGCAGCACAAGAACCGTGCCCGCGCCATGTCCTGGTTGTCGGCCAAGCTCAACGACATGCAGACGAGCGCCGCGCAGAACGCCATTGCCAGCGAGCGCAAGCTGCTGGTCGGCTCGGGCGACCGCTCCGAGCGCATCCGCACCTACAATTACCCGCAGGGCCGGGTCACCGACCACCGTATCAACCTCACCTTGTACTCGCTCGACGATGTTCTCGCCGGTGGCGTGGACGCGGTGATCGAACCGTTGCTGGCCGAATACCAGGCCGATCAGCTGGCTGCCCTGGGGGACTGAGATGACCATCATCGCCAGCTTGTTGCGCAACGCGCAGCTGCCCGACTCGCCAACCGAACGGCTGGACGCCGAGCTGCTCCTGGCCGCGGCCCTGGGCAAATCGCGCAGCTACCTACACACCTGGCCCGAGCGCATCGTCAGCAGCGAGGCGGCAGCCGCCTTCGCCGGCTACCTCGAGCGCCGTCGCGCCGGTGAACCGGTGGCCTATATCCTCGGCCAGCAAGGGTTTTGGAAGCTGGACCTGGAAGTGGCGCCGCACACACTGATCCCGCGCCCGGACACCGAGCTGCTGGTGGAGACCGCCCTGGAGCTGGTTGCGCCCAAGCCCGCCCGGGTGCTCGACCTGGGCACCGGCACCGGGGCCATCGCTCTGGCCCTGGCCAGCGAGTGTCCTGGTTGGCAGGTGACGGCGGTGGACCGTATCGACGAGGCCGTGGCCCTGGCTGAGCGCAACCGCCAGCGCCTGGGCCTGGGCAATGTCCAGGTGCGTGCCAGCCACTGGTTCGACGCCCTCGCCGGTGAGCGTTTCGACTTGATCCTCAGCAACCCGCCCTACATCCGCGCCGCCGACCCGCACCTGGTGGCCGGTGACGTGCGTTTCGAACCCAGCAGCGCACTGGTGGCCGGTGAAGACGGGCTGGACGATCTGCGCGTGATCGTCGCCCAGGCGCCAGGGCATCTGTTGCCTGGTGGCTGGCTGCTGCTCGAACATGGCTACGATCAATCCGCCGCGGTTCGTGAATTGCTGGTGATCGGCGGCTTCACCGAGGTGGTCAGCCGCGTTGACCTGGGTGGCCATGAGCGCATCAGCCTGGGGCGCCTGCCATGCTGAGCGACCAGGAGCTGTTGCGCTACAGCCGGCAGATCTTGTTATCGCAGGTGGATATCGACGGCCAGTTGCGCCTGAAACACGGCAAGGCCTTGGTCATCGGCCTGGGCGGGCTGGGTTCGCCGGTGGCACTGTACCTCGCCGCGGCGGGTGTCGGTGAGCTACACCTGGCCGATTTCGACACCGTCGACCTGACCAACCTGCAGCGCCAGGTGATCCACGACAGCGACAGCGTCGGCATGAGCAAGGTCGACTCGGCTATCAGGCGTCTGCAGGCGATCAACCCGCAAGTCAGCCTGATTGCCCATCGCCAGGCGCTGGACGAGGATTCGCTGGCCGCCGCGGTGGCGGCAGTCGATGTGGTGTTGGATTGCTCCGACAACTTCAGCACTCGCGAGGCGGTCAACGCCGCCTGCGTCGCCGCTGGCAAACCGCTGGTCAGCGGCGCGGCGATCCGCCTCGAGGGCCAGTTGTCGGTATTCGACACACGGCGCTACACCAGCCCCTGCTACCACTGCCTGTATGGCCATGGCAGCGAAGCCGAACTGACTTGCAGCGAGGCCGGGGTGATCGGCCCGTTGGTGGGGCTGGTCGGTAGCCTGCAGGCACTGGAGGCCCTGAAGCTGCTGGCCGGTTTTGGCGAGCCACTGGTGGGGCGCCTGTTGCTGATCGACGCCTTGAGTACCCGCATGCGCGAGCTGCGGGTCAAGCGCGATCCGGCCTGCGCCGTGTGTGCCACGCGCCATGGCTGAGCGCACGGCGCCGGTGGGCGTGATGGACTCCGGCGTCGGCGGCTTGTCGGTGCTGGCCGAAATCCAGCGCCTGCTGCCCAGCGAGTCCTTGTTGTACGTGGCCGACAGCGGCCATGTGCCGTATGGCGAGAAATCGCCGGACTACATTCGCCAGCGCCTGCGGCACATCGCCGGGTTTTTCCACGAGCAGGGCGCCAAGGCCATGGTGTTGGCGTGCAACACCGCCACCGTGGCTGCGGTGGCTGACCTGCGCGAGCTGTACCCGGACTGGCCGCTGGTGGGCATGGAGCCAGCAGTCAAGCCGGCGGCGGCGGCGACCCGTTCCGGCGTGGTCGGTGTGCTGGCGACCACCGGTACCCTGCAGAGCGCCAAGTTCGCCGCCTTGCTCGACCGTTTCGCCAATGATGTGCGGGTGGTCACCCAGCCTTGCCCCGGGCTGGTCGAGCGTATCGAGGCGGGCGACCTGTTCAGTGAGCAGCTGCGCCAATTGCTGTCAGGCTATGTGAAGCCGTTACTGGCGGCCGGCTGTGACACTTTGATCCTGGGCTGCACCCACTATCCCTTCCTGCGGCCGATGCTGGCCGAAATGGTGCCTGCTGAGGTGGCGATCATCGACACCGGGGCTGCCGTGGCGCGCCAACTGCAAAGGCTGCTGGAGGCGCGCGGGCTCCTCGGCGAGGGCCCGGCGCAGGCGACTGCATTCTGGAGCAGTGGAGAGCCGGAGCGCCTGCAGAAGGTCTTGCCGTTGTTATGGCATCAGCCTGGCAGCGTGCAGCGCTTCCTGCCTTGAGCTGACCCATGCAGGAGCGGGCAAGCCCGCACCTGCATGTATCAGCTGTGCTTCGGTAGCGGCCACAACTCGCCTGGCTCGAGAACCTCAAGCACCAGTTCGGGTTGACGCTGACCCAGGCGTGCCAGCAACTCCTGGGCAGCACTTTGCGCCGTCCAGGGCTCCGGAATGACCTGTGCCGAGGTCACCGGGGTTTTCAGCGATTGTGGCGCCACCACGGTCAGGTCTATACCCAGCGCCTTCAGGGCGGGACGCTGCAGACGAAGCCACTGTGGCAGGCTGTTGCTGCCACTGGCTGGCTGGTTCGGCTCGTACAACTGCAATGCCGAGTAACGGCTGAGAACGGCCATGACCTGGGGTTGGTCACCTTTGGCCAGATGCGGCAATGCGCCGACCAGGCTCTGTTCGGTGGCGCGCAGGTTGCTGCTGACGATCTGTTCGAACAGTTGCGCATCCGTCACATCGACGGGCAGGTAATCGCAGGTTCCGGCATTGATGATCAGGCAATCCAGCGCGCTCCAGCGGCTCGGGAGGCGCAGGGCGGCGTCCGGCAAGTGGTCCCCAAGGCGCACCAAGTGCCCACCGTAGCGTTGGCCCAGGTTGTCGAGTTCCTGGCTATCCCTGCCACTGGCGGCAACCTCGTGCCCGCGCGCGAGCAACTGCTCCACCAAGGCCAGGCCAAGTCCGTGGCTGGCGCCCGTAATCCAGAAGCGACGTGTCATGCTCTATGCCCCCTGATCCTGCCAGCTGGACAAGCTTTTGAAGGCTTCCAATGCGCGTTGGCGACTGCTATCGAGATCGACTATCGGGCCCGAGTAATTATTAGTAGCAAATAGATCGGCAGATTTCACCGGGTAGTGAATCGATTTATCGTCCCTGCCCTTCAATTCCGGCAGCCATCGACGAATGAACATGCCCTTCGGGTCAAAGCGCTGCGACTGGGTAACAGGATTGAAAATGCGGAAATAGGGCACTGCGTCAGTGCCTGTAGAGGCGCTCCACTGCCAGCCGCCGTTGTTGGCGGCCAGATCGCCGTCTATCAGGTGGCGCATGAAATGCCTCTCGCCATATCGCCAGTCGATCAGCAGGTTCTTGCTGAGGAACATGGCGACGATCATGCGCAGCCGGTTATGCATCCAGCCGGTGTCCAGCAACTGACGCATGGCGGCATCGATGATAGGGAAGCCGGTGCGGCCTTCCTTCCAGGCCTGCAGGTCGCCAGGTGCATCACGCCAAGGCAGCGCCTCGGTGTGTGGGCGGAAGGCGCGATGCCGCGAGACCCGGGGATAACCCACCAGGGTGTGTTTGTAAAACTCGCGCCACAGCAGCTCGTTGACCCAGGTCTGCACACCGACGCTGCCACTGTCGAATTCACCCCGGTTGCTCCCAAGGGCCGCGTGCAGGCACTGACGTGGCGAGACCACTCCCGCAGCCAGGTAAGGCGAAAGCTGGCTGGTACCGGCCTTGGCGGGCAAGTCGCGCAGTTGCGCGTAATCCTCGACGGTTTCGTCGACAAAGCGCTGCAACCGCTGCCGTGCTTCATCCTCACCGGCGGGCCAGTGCTGGCGCAGGGCGTCGGAAGGTGCCTCGAAGCCGTCGATACGCTCGGGTATGGCGTCGCTGTGAATACCCAGCGCCTCTTGACGACGTACAGGTGGAACGAGAGAGGGGAGGCTGCGGTGCAGATGTTCCAGGCAGACCCGTTTGAACTGGCTGAAGACCTGGAAATACTGGCCTGCGCGGGTCAGCACGCTACCGGGCCTGAACAGCAACTGGTCGAGGTGGGCGGTAGCGCCAATTCCTGCGTGTTGCAGCAGGTTCCGAGTCGCTTCGTCGCGCCGGGTCTCGTTGATGCCGTATTCCTCGTTCCAGTGCACGGCCTCGATGCTGTGCTGGCGGCAGACATCGAGCACGCATTGCGGGACGTCTTCCCAGGTATCGACTTGGCGAATCAACAGCGGAATATTCAGCGCCGCGAGTGACTGGCGCAGCAGCCGCAGGTTGCGCAGCCAGAAGTCGACCTTGCAGGGTGCGTCGTCATGGGCCAGCCACTGGCCAGGGCTGGCGACCCACAGGGCCACGGTCGGGCCGCGATGGCAGGCGGCCGCGAGAGCGGTGTTATCGTCCACACGCAGGTCATTGCGTAGCCATATCAATTGCATGGAAAACGAGCCCAAGTTGGTCAGGGTTGTTGAAGGCCGCGCAAGGCAGCTTGCGGGCTATCGAACAAGTACAGATCGGATAGCGACAATGCGCGTAGCTCGGCCTCATGGAGAGTGACCCGGCCGCCGCCCAGGAGTTTCCTCACGGTGATCTCCTTCAGCATGCGGCCCAGTGCGGCGAGGTCGGGGCGGCGTCCGAGGTGCAGCAGCAGCGCTTGTGGCTGTAAGCGCTCCACGGCTTGGCGCAGCTGACGAGGCTCGACCGACCACTCGAGAATCTCCAGAGGGTGGCCATTGCTGCTCAGCAGCCAGGCGCAGAGCCAGAACTCCGGGTCGAAGGCTGTATCGTCCGTACGGGCGAGCAGCACGCAGGGGCCGGTGAGCGAGTGGCCGTCGTGATAGACCCGCGCGCCCAGCTTGCTGCGCAGCCAGGTGTGAAAGAACACTTGCTCCAGGCGGGCGTCGAAATGGGTTTGCCAGCGCAGGGTGAGGGCCTCCAGCAGGGGGAGGAGCAGGCGCTCGCATACGGTCACGGCGGGGTAGAGGGCCATCACCTGGTTCAATAGCTGGTCGAGCGGGCGCTGGGCAAGACGAGCGATTGCCGTGATCAGTTGCTCGATACGCTCGCCCCATTCTCCCTGGAGGGTTGGCGGAGTGCTCTGCGTGTTGTCCAGCAACTCGCGCACCTGGCTGATTGCAGCGCCGCGTTCCAGCCAGCGCAGCGCGGCCTGGACCCGTTGCACCTGGTCTTGTGGATAGAGGCGATGGCCCTTGGGTGTGCGCTGAGGCTTGATCAGGCCGTAGCGCCGCTCCCAGGCGCGCAAGGTGACCGGGTTGACGCCGGTGAGCCGTGCTACCTCGCCGATAGGGAGCAACTCGTCAGATGGCATTGCGTAGTCCAAGGTCTTCCGGGTGGGGTTGCAGGTAGGCCTGTTGCAACAGGTAAGGGTCGGGATGGCAGCGCAAATGGTGCTTGAGCAGGGTCAGTGGGACCACCAGCGGCACTACGCCTCTCTGGTACTGGCCGATGACCTGCTGCAGCTCGGCCTTGTCGCTTTGGCCCAGTTCGTTGCGCAGGTACCCGCTCAGGTGCTGCAGCACATTGCCGTGGGTGCCGCGGCTGGCGCATCGGCGCAGGGCCTGCATCAACTGGCTGAAGTATTGCGGGCCGAGTTGCAACGGGTCGTCGTCCCGGCGCATGTTGCCAAGCAGGCGGCCAAGGGTCCGGTACGCCTGGGGGTTGTGGGCCATCAACAGGTACTTGTAGCGGGCATGGAAGCGAATCAGAGCGCCGCGGCTCATGCCCTGGCGCAGCTGCTGCTGCCAGTCGGCGTAGGCATACACACGGGCGATGAAGTTTTCTCGCAGTACCGGGTCGTGCAGGCGACCTTCTTCCTCGACCGGCAGGTCCGGGCGCAGGGCGCAGAAAGCCGCGGCATAGACACCGCGGCCATGGTGAGGCGGGCGGCCGTCTTCCTGATAGACCTTGACCCGTTCGAGGCCACAGGACGGTGACTTTTGCATGAAAATGTAGCCGCAGATATCGTCCAGTTCGCCGGCCATCTGCTCACCGTAGGCGCGCAGTGGGCCGGCGAGGTCGGTGGTGCTGTTGCGCGTGCCGGTGACCGCTGGATGTGCAGGGTCCCCCACCAGGCGGATAGGTTCGCGCGGGGTGCCCAGGCCAATGGCGACTTCGGGGCACAGCGGCGCCCAGTCAAAGTGCTTATCGAGCAGGTCAAGACACAGGCTGGAGGCCTTGTGGCCGGCGTTGTAGCGCACGTTGAGGCCGGTCAGGCAGGCGCTGATGGCCAGGCGTGGCTTGCCGTTGGGCGTGGGAGCGTTCATCACTGTCTCCGAATGACTTGTACAGGCAGCACAATTTGTACAAGGCAATTTCAGCACAGATGAAAACTTATACAAACAAATTTTTTGTATAAGTTTAATGAGCGCCTATTCCAGGTGCTCCAACAAGCGCCTGGCGGCTTCCTGGCCGCTAAGCCAGGCGCCCTCGACGCGCCCGGACAGGCACCAGTCGCCACAGGCGTACAGGCCCAGGTCGGCATCGGCCAGCGCGCCCCACTCATGGTTGCTGGTGGGGCGGGCGTAGAGCCAGCGGTGGGCGAGGGCAAAGGTTGGCGCGGGTACCGCGCAACCGACCAGTTCGGCGAACTCACCCCGCAGTTGCTCGATCACTTCCTCCTTGGCCAGGTCGATATGCTGCCTGCTCCAGCTGGAGGTGGCATGCAGCACCCAGGTGTCGAGGTGATCGTCACGGCCTGGCTTGCTGCGGTTGCGCGCCAGCCAGTCGAGCGGGTTGTCCTGGACGAAGCAGCCCTGCATCGGGGTGTCGAGTGGTGTCTCGAAGCCCAGGGCGATGGCCCAGGTCGGCTCCATCTGTACACCGGCGGCAACCGCCGCGAGTTTCGGCGCGGCCGCCAGCAGCGGTGTGGCCTGAGGGGCCGGCACGGCGATCACCACGCGGCTGAACGGCCCATGGCTGCAGCCTTCGGTGTCCTGCAGGTGCCAGTACTGCTTGCCACGGAACACTTCGGCGATGCGGCAGCCGAAATTGACCGTGACATCCTTGAGCAGGCCACGGGTGATGGCGCTCATGCGCGGCACGCCGACCCAGCGGACCTGTTCGTCGGGGGAGGGCGTCAGTTCGCCATCGCGGTAGTTGTACAACTGCGGTTTCCACTGCTCGGCCCAGCCTGAGGCGACCCAGTGCTGGACCTGTTCGACGAAGCGCCGGTCACGTGCCGTGAAGTACTGCGCGCCCAGGTCGAGGGCCCCGGCCTCGCTGCGCTTGCTGGCCATGCGGCCTCCGCTGCCATGGCCCTTGTCGAACAGGTGGACGGTCTGCCCGGCCTTCTGCAGGGCCTGGGCTGCGGACAGGCCGGCGATACCGGCTCCGATGATGGCGATGGGTACTGTCATGATGGCCTCTTCGAACCTAGCTTTACGCAGCGTACGCTGCCAGGCAAACCTGTACAATGCACAATGTTTGTATAAGGTTATTCCGCTCGATAGGCAGGTGGCCTATGTTTATCCGAGAGCGATCGGTCAAAAAAGTGCCTTGATCTTAAAAATAGACCACGGCCGCCAACTGTGAGGACACAGCCATGCATATATTGCTGACCGGCGGTACCGGCCTTATCGGCCAACACCTTTGCCAACGGTGGCAGGCCGAGGGCCATCGGCTGACGGTCTGGAGCCGCCGGCCGGAACAGGTGGCGAAAATCTGTGGCACTGGAGTGCGTGGCGTCGCGCGGCTGGACGATATCGCCGCCGACGACCCAGTGGATGCGGTCATCAACCTGGCCGGCGCGCCCATCGCCGATCGGCCCTGGACTGCGGCGCGCCGCACCCTGCTCTGGGCCAGCCGGGTGGCGCTCACCGAGCTGCTGCTGGCCTGGTTGGAGCGCCGCGAACAGCGCCCGTCGGTGCTGATCTCGGGCTCTGCGGTGGGCTGGTACGGCGACGGCGGCGAGCGCGAGCTCACGGAGAGCTCGGCCCCGGTGAAGGAGGACTTCGCCAGCCAGCTGTGCATCGCCTGGGAGGAGACTGCCCTGCGTGCTCAGGCATTGGGTATCCGCGTCGTGCTGGTGCGTACCGGCCTGGTGCTGGCTGCCGATGGCGGCTTTTTGTCGCGCCTGCGCCTGCCCTTCAAACTGGGCCTTGGCGGGCCATTGGGCGATGGTCGGCAGTGGATGCCTTGGGTGCATATCGACGATCAAATCGCCTTGATTGATTTTCTCATGCAGCAAAAGGAAGCCAGCGGTCCCTATAATGCCTGCGCGCCGGAGCCGGTACGCAACCGCGAGTTCGCCAAGCGCCTGGGGCGCACCTTGCATCGTCCGGCATGGATGCCGATGCCGGCGCTGCTGCTCAAGGCCGGGCTCGGCGAGATGTCGACGCTGCTGCTCGGTGGCCAGCGCGCCCGCCCTGTGCGTCTGCTGGCGGCGGGTTTCACGTTCCGTTTCAACGATCTGCAATCGGCGTTGGACAACCTGTCCAGCCGCCTCTGACATAGGACGCTGCATGACCGATCATGCCCTGCTGCTGGTCAACCTCGGTTCGCCGGCTTCCACCTCGGTGGCCGACGTGCGCCGCTACCTCAACCAGTTCCTGATGGACCCGTACGTGATCGATCTGCCCTGGCCGGTGCGGCGGTTGCTGGTGTCGCTGATCCTGATCAAGCGGCCGGAGCAGTCTGCCCATGCCTATGGGTCGATCTGGTGGGACGAAGGCTCGCCCCTGGTGGTACTGACCCGCCGCCTGCGCCAGGCGATGGTCGAGCATTGGCCCCATGGCCCGGTGGAGATCGCCATGCGCTATGGCGAGCCGGCACTGCCTGGCGTGCTCGAGCGCCTGGCTGCGCAAGGTGTGCGCAAGGTGACGTTGGCACCGCTTTATCCACAGTTCGCCGACAGTACCGTGACCACGGTGGTGGAACTGGCGAAGCAGACCATCGCCGAGCGCCGGCTGCCCCTGCAGACCCGCGTGCTCCAGCCGTTCTACGAGCATCCCAACTATATCGAGGCATTGGTCGCCAGCGCCCGCCCGTACCTCGAGCAGGACTACGATCACCTGTTGCTGAGCTTCCATGGTTTGCCTGAGCGACACCTGAAAAAGCTCGACCCCACCGGCAATCACGACTTCCAGGCTGCCGACTGCTGCAAGGACGCCAGCGCCGAGATGCGCGCGGTGTGTTATCGCGGCCAGTGCCTGGCCACGGCCAGGGCCTTCGCGACGAAGATGGGCATTCCGGACGGCAAGTGGTCAGTATCGTTCCAATCGCGCCTGGGCCGGGCCAAGTGGATCGAGCCCTACACCGAAACGCGGCTGGATGAACTGGGCAAGGCGGGGGTGAAGAAGTTGCTGGTGATGTGCCCGGCTTTTGTTGCCGACTGCATCGAGACGCTGGAAGAGATCGGTATGCGCGGCAGTGAGCAGTTCATCGAGGCCGGCGGCAAGGAGCTGGTGCTGGTGCCGTGCCTGAACGATCACCCGGAGTGGGTGAGGGTGCTGGCGGGGATGTGCGAGAAGGCCTGAGCGTGAGTTCGTGGTGCTGCGTGGGAGCGGGCTTGCCCCGCGATGGCGATGGCCTGGGCTGACGCCATCGCGGGACAAGCCCGCTCTCACATAGGTGCAGCTACTTCGTCATTCAAGGCAACTGATCATCCAGCTTCTTGTTCTTCCAGCCATCATTGCCCGGCAGGATCAGGTTCAGGGCAATGGCCACCACGGCGCACAGGGCGATGCCCTTCAGGCCCCAGTCGTCCGGGCCGTCACCGCTGCCGATCAGCACGCCGCCGATACCGAATACCAGGGTCACCGAGACGATCACCAGGTTGCGGGCTTCGGCCAGGTCGATCTTGTGGCGGATCATGGTGTTCATGCCCACCGCGGCGATCGAGCCGAACAACAGGCAGAGAATGCCGCCCATCACCGGCACCGGAATGCTCTGCAGCAATGCGCCGAATTTGCCGATGAAGGCCAGGGTGATGGCGAATACCGCCGCCCAGGTCATGATCTTCGGGTTGTAGTTCTTGGTCAGCATCACCGCGCCGGTCACTTCGGCGTAGGTGGTGTTGGGCGGGCCGCCGAACAGGCCGGCTGCCGTGGTGGCCAGGCCGTCACCCAGCAGCGTGCGGTGCAGGCCGGGTTTTTTCAGGTAGTCGCGGCCGGTCACGCTGCCCACCGCAATCACCCCGCCGATGTGTTCGATCGCCGGGGCCAGGGCCACGGGCACGATGAACAGAATGGCCTGCCAGTTGAAGGCTGGCGCGGTGAAGTTGGGCAGTTCCAGCCATGGGGCCGCGGCGATCTTGGCAGTGTCGACCACGCCGAAGGCGAACGACAGAGCGAAGCCCACCAGCACGCCGGAAATGATCGGTACCAGACGGAATATGCCTTTGCCGAACACGGCCACGATCAGCGTGGTCAGCAGTGCCGGCATGGAGATCAGCATGGCGGTCTTGTACGGCATCAGCGCAGCGCCGTCACCACCCTTGCCCATCGCCATGTTGGCGGCAATCGGCGCCATGGCCAGGCCGATGGAAATGATCACCGGGCCGATGACCACCGGCGGCAGCATGCGGTCGATGAAACCGGTGCCCTTGATCTTCACCATCAGGCCCATGAAGGTGTACACGAAGCCTGCCGCCATGACGCCGCCCATGGTCTCGGCCAGGCCGAACTGGCCCTTGGCGAGGATGATCGGGGTGATGAAAGCGAAGCTCGAGGCCAGGAACACCGGAACCTGACGGCCCGTGACCAGCTGGAACAGCAGGGTGCCGATGCCGGCGGTGAACAGCGCCACATTGGGGTCGAGGCCGGTGATCAGCGGCATCAGCACCAGCGCGCCGAATGCCACGAAGAGCATCTGCGCGCCCGAAACGACCTGGCGCCAGAGCGGGTCGTTGAAGCCGTCCTGCATGGTCAGGCGTCCTTCTGCTTGGTGCCGAAGATCTTGTCGCCGGCATCACCCAGGCCCGGCACGATGTAGCCGTGCTCGTTGAGGCGCTGGTCGATCGAGGCGGTATAGATCTGCACGTCCGGGTGGGCTTTTTCCACCACTTCGATGCCTTCGGGCGCCGCGACCAGGACCATGGCGCGGATTTCCTTGCAGCCGGCTTTTTTCAGCAGGTCGATGGTGGCGACCATCGAGTTGCCGGTGGCCAGCATCGGGTCGATGATCAGGGCCAGGCGCTGGTTGATATCCGGCGCGAGCTTCTCGAGGTAGGTATGGGCCTCGAGGGTTTCTTCGTTGCGGGCCACGCCCACGGCGCTGACCTTGGCGCCGGGGATCAGGCTGAGCACGCCGTCGAGCATGCCGATGCCGGCGCGCAGGATCGGCACTACGGTGATCTTCTTGCCGGCGATTTTCTCGACTTGCACCTTGCCGCACCAGCCGTCGATCTCGTAGGTTTCGAGCGGCAGGTCCTGGGTGGCTTCATAGGTCAGCAGTGCACCGACTTCCTGGGCGAGTTCGCGAAAATTCTTGGTGCTGATATCGGCACGGCGCATCAGGCCGAGCTTGTGGCGGATCAGCGGATGGCGGATCTCACGAGTAGGCATAGGGGGAGGGCTCCGGGAGGCGGGCAAAAAAACCGCGCTAGATTAATCTATTCAGTCCTTGATGTCGTGCAGTCATTGTGCACGTTAGTCCATAAAGGCTTGATCTGGGACGAGCGGATGCGTACCTTTGCCCGCTTTTCCAAAACGCACCCCCTGGAGAGCGCCATGTCCGCCGATCTCGAGCATATCCGTCAAGTGATGCGCGAGGCTGATTGCCTGTACAACGAAGCCGAGGTCGAGGCCGCCATCGCCGAGGTCGGTAAACAGATCTGCAAGGACCTGCACGACAAGAACCCGGTGGTCTTCTGCGTGATGAACGGTGGCCTGATCTTCTCTGGCAAGCTGCTGACCCACCTGCAGTTCCCGTTGGAGGCCTCGTACCTGCACGCCACCCGTTACCGCAACACCACCAGCGGTGGCGAGCTGTTCTGGAAGGCCAAGCCGGAAGTGTCGTTCATCGACCGTGACGTACTGATCGTCGACGATATCCTCGACGAAGGGCACACCCTCAGCGCCATCATCGAGTTCTGCAAGCACGCCGGCGCCCGCGCCGTGCACACCGCAGTGCTGATCGACAAGGACCACGACCGCAAGGCCAGCTCGGACCTGAAGGCCACCTACACCGGCTTGTCGTGCGTCGATCGCTACGTCTTCGGCTACGGCATGGACTACAAGGGCTACTGGCGCAACGCCAACGGCCTCTTCGCCGTCAAGGGGATGTGAGCATGCGCCAGCCTGCGTTCCTCGATCAGTCGTTGTTCGTCGGGTTGGCGCATCAAGCCATCTCCAACCCGCGTGGTCGGCAGAACCACAACTTTCATGCGATGGAGGAGCCTTGCCACCGCATGGCCGTTGGCCTGCAGCCGCGTACCTATATCCAGCCCCATCGTCATTTGAGCGACGACAAGGCCGAGACGCTGATTGTGCTGAAGGGGCGTCTGGGCTTGCTGATTTTCGATGACCAGGGCGCAGTGATTGGCAAGCGTGTGCTCGAGGCGGGAGGGGAGTGCCTGGGCGTCGACCTGGTCCCGGGCGTTTTCCATGGCCTGGTGGTGCTGGAAGATGACAGCATCATGTTCGAATGCAAGGCGGGCCCGTATCGTCCGGTAGGCGAGGGTGAGCTGGCTGAGTGGGCGCCTCGCGACGGCGACGCGGGCGTCGGCGATTACCACGCCTGGATGCGCGCGCAGTTCGATTGAGCTTGCGCCCCATCTTGAGCCCGCTCCCTCACCTCGGGACCGGGCTTGCCCCGCGCCAGGGCCTGTGCGTAGAGTGCCTGCTCATGCCAAGGAGCCCCACATGCGTGCGATCGTCCCCCTCCTGCTGGCGGTGAGCCTGCCGCTTGCCGCCGCGCCGCTGCACAGCCAGTTCCTCCCGCCCGACGACCTCTCCCTGCGCCAGGAAGCACCGGCCAGCCAGCAACTGCTGCAGGTCACCGACTACAGCGTGGTGGTCGGTACCCAGCGCCAGTCCGACCAGCAGCCGATCCCGATCACCTCTTCCTTGCAGGTGCGCCTGAAGGGCAAGCCGCTGAGCAAGGGCTCGACCATCGGCCAGGTCCTGCTCAATTTCGACGGAGAGGGCGGCAAGAGCCTGAAGAAACCGGTGTACGACGACAAGACCCGCACCCTGACGCTCAACTACCCGCTGGCCAACTACCGTGTGGTCATGGACCTGCTGCGTAACGAGACGCTCTACGTTCAGTTCCTCACCTATGCCAACGGCCATATCTGGGCGGATCTGCACACCGGCACCGTACGTACGCGTTGAGGCTCGCCGTCGCCGGGGGGTAAACTGCCGGCCTTCGAAAATGTCCGTGATGGTCCAGTTGGAGTCGGCGATGCGTAAAGACAAGAAACAAGTGATTGGTGACGAGATCAGCGACGAGTACATCAAGACGTTCCTGCAGTTCGAGCCGGCCGATGGCCTGACTTCGCCTTCGCATCACAAGCTGATCAAGGGATACCGCGGCTTGCGCGTCGACGACTTCGAACGTTACGTCGGTTTCTTCGTGGCGGCCGGCTACGACCTGGATGGCAAGGACGAACATGGCAAGACTTTCGTCGAGGCCATCGCCGACCAGCGCAATGCGCCGGAGTACATCGAGATCATCGACAACGCCCGAGTTTGATCCGTGGCGTTGCGTGGGAGCGGCGCACCGTCGCTCCCACGAGGGTTTGCCCGCAAACAAAAAAACGCCCCGAAGGGCGTTTTTTTGTTTCAGCCGGATCAGGCGTAATGCTTGGCCGGGCTGTTTTCCACCAGCTCCAGCGCCACATCGTTTTCAGCGCTGATCTTGTGGTACAGGGCCGCGTCGGTGGCCAGGGTCTTCTCACGGGCGGGGAAGATTTCCTTGAGCTTGGCCGCCCAGGCGCCCTTGGCCTGCTCGGGGAAGCAGCGCTCGATCAGCTCGAGCATGATCGACACGGTCACCGAGGCGCCCGGCGATGCGCCAAGCAGCGCGGCCAGGCTGCCGTCCTCGGCCGAGACCAGCTCGGTGCCGAACTGCAGGATGCCGCCTTTCTTCGGATCCTTCTTGATGATCTGCACGCGCTGGCCGGCCACCTCCAGGCGCCAGTCCTCGGCTTTCGCCTCCGGATAGAAGCGGCGCAGCGATTCCAGGCGCTGCTCCATGGATTGCATCACTTCGCTGACCAGGTACTTGGTCAGGTCCATGTTGTCACGGGCCACGGCTAGCATCGGGCCGATGTTGCCCATGCGCACCGACAACGGCAGGTCCATGAACGAGCCGTGCTTGAGGAACTTGGTGGTGAAGCCGGCGTATGGCCCGAACAGCAGCGATTTCTTGCCGTCGACCACGCGGGTGTCCAGGTGCGGCACCGACATCGGCGGGGCGCCGACCGCCGCCTGGCTATAGACCTTGGCCTGGTGCTGCTTGACGATTTCCGGGTTGTCGCAACGCAGCCACTGGCCGCTGACCGGGAAGCCGCCGAAGCCCTTGCTTTCGGGGATGCCGGACACCTGCAGCAGTGGCAGGGCGGCGCCACCGGCACCGAGGAAGACGAAGCGGGCGTCCACTTCACGGCTGCCGCCGCTGTTGACGTCCTTGATGCTCACGGTCCAGCCGCTGCCGTTGCGGCGCAGGCCGACGACCTTCTTGCTGTACTTGACCTGGGCATCCGGCGAGTCGCCAAGCAGCTTGAGGAGCTTGTTGGTGAGGGCGCCGAAGTTGACGTCGGTGCCCTTCATCACGCGGGTGGCGGCGATGTGCTGGTCGGCCGGGCGGCCTGGCATCATCAGCGGCATCCAGTCCTTCATCACGGCCTTGTCTTCGGTGTATTCCATCTCGGCGAAGGCGTGGTGCTGCTTGAGCAACTCGAAACGCTTCTTGAGGAACGAGACGCCCTTGTCTCCTTCGACGTAGCTCAGGTGCGGCACCGGGTTGATGAAGGCGCGCGGCGAGCCGAAGTTGCCTTTGCGGCTCAGGTAGGCCCAGAACTGGCGCGAAACCTCGAACTGGGTGTTGATGTGCACGGCCTTCTTGATGTCGATGCTGCCATCGGCGGCCTGCGGGGTGTAATTGAGCTCGCACAGGCCGGCATGGCCGGTACCGGCGTTGTTCCAGGGATTGGAACTCTCCGCGGCTCCGGAGTCCATCGCCTCGACGACCTCGAGCTTCAGGGTCGGGTCGAGCTCCTTGAGCAGTACGGCCAGGGTGGCACTCATGATGCCCGCGCCTACCAGTACCACATCAACCGATTCGTTCTGCGCCATTAACGCGTCTCCACAATCTACAGCACCTAATTGACAGCATAGGATCCCTGGGTTGGCCAGGATCGCCATGTCCGACTCTTCGCAGTTCTTGCAACTTCCGCGGACACCGCCAATCAGTCTTGGGTGTTCGGCTATTGAACGCCCATTGCCACGGGTGCGGCAATTCGACTTATGGTCAAGTGGTCCGTCGTGCGTTATGGACCGGCCTCAGGCATTCATCAGGGATGAGCGCTTTTGCCGTCTGTTCAGGGCTGTTCGGTACACATCTGCCGCTCTTGCACATGCCAGACTGTTCATTTGCTCGCCACACTCTCGTGAAGTTGTGAAAAACCGTTTTTTCACGCTCTTTTGGAGTCGTGAACCTCAAAAGTGGACTGCGCGATGGCAACCCGCAGGTTCATGCGCAGCGGACGGCCGGAAACAGCAGGCACGACAGCCAATGCAAGACCTGAGTGGAAGGCTCTCTGTGGGCGAAGCGTCGAGGGTGCCGGGTTGAAGCGGCGAATGCGGGGCCCGATCAGGAGACGTCCTTATAATCGGGGGGAGATTATAACGATGTCGCGGGCGGAAAGGGCGTACTTGTTGGGTTTTTATTGCAGCGTTTGTCAGGCTGCGAGGGTGCGTTGCTGCCAACGGCGCGTTGCACCGTCGCAAACCCGGGCGCTGGCCGGTAGCGGGTGGCCCAGCCAGGCCAGTCGCGCTTCGCTGACCGGCACCCAGGTGCCGTTGCCCGGCGGTGTGGCGCAGTGCTTGAAGGCCAGGCAGGTGCCATCGCTGTCGAGGCGGGCGTAGGTGGCGTGGCGCGGGCGGTGGAAGAGCAGGGTCCAGAGCGAGGCCATGACGTGGCGTCCTGTGAGTGAGGGCTGGCGCAAGGATAAACGCAGGGGCATGAAACGATTGTGACAAGCGGGCCGGGCGATGGCTGGCGTGTGGCGCGCTAGGTATACTGTGGGCCTTTGCCGCTTTTTCTGGAGAAATGCGCATGTTGCAACGTCTGTTGGTCGGTTTGTTCGCGGTGGCCAGCCTGAGCCTGGCCGGTTGTGCCCACAGCCCGCAGCAACTCAGCCCGCAACCCAAGCTCACCCAGCAATTGGCTCCGGTCGGCCACGGCCAGCCGGTGGTGGTCAGGGTTGTCGACGGGCGCGCCTCGCAGTCGCTCGGCACCCGTGGTGGCATGTACCCCGAGACCAGCACCATCACAGTCAATGGCAATGACGTGGTGCCCAAGCTGCAGGCCCAGGCCGAGGCGGCGGTGCGCCTGCTGGGCTTCACCCCGACGCCGAATGCCGGCAATGCCCCGCAGTTGACCGTGACCCTGGCCGAGCTCAAGTACCAGTCGCCCAAGGACAAGATGTACGTGACCGAGGCGACCATCGGTGCCACCTTCCGCGCTGACGTGTCGAGTGCCAACCGTCGCTACAGCGGCCGTTACGGTGCGTCGCTGGACCAGCGCTTCGGCATGGCGCCGAACCAGGAAACCAACACCAAGCTGGTGAGTGACGTGCTCAGCGATGCCCTGACCCGCCTGTTCAAGGACCCGACCGTCGGTCAGGTGCTGGGCGAGTAAGTACGCCGATACAGCCATGAAAAAGCCCGCTGCCTGCGAAACAGGCAGCGGGCTTTTTCATGGCTGTATCTAGTGTGGTGTTTCACAAATAACGACCATAACTCGCGGTGCTTTTTGCGCTCATGCGGCGTTGTCGCTCTTCGCCGTAGCTGGGCTACGACTCGTCGCGACGCCTTGCCTGAGCGCAAAAATCACTCGCGAGTTATTGGTCGTATTTGCAAAACACCACACTAGGGCCGGTCAGGCGGCCTGGACGTGAAAGTCCAGCAGGCTGATGCCAGTGTGCGGGTCGATCTCCGGCAGGTCGTCGTGGGCATGCCCGCCCAGGGCGCAATACACCAGCCACTGACGGTCCTGGACGTTGATCGCGAAGCCGTCGATCAGCGCCTGTTGTTCGTCGCTCTGGGCCACGAGGTAGAGGCGGTCCTGGTTTTCGGCGTGCAGCATGACAAGCTCCGGTCAGTTGAAGGCCGACAGGGTGGCCTGTCTTGATGACGAGCGTGTGACAGATGAAATTAGGTTCTGTACGAAATGTGTCTGCGCGAAGGCCAGACAAGGCGAAACGGGGAGAGGAACGGCCGGGGTCGCGCCCGACTGTACTAGAGTACATGAGCATTCCGAGCCCCGTTTCAACGCAGTATGGGCGAGTGCAGATACATTTCGTACAGAGCCTGGATGACAGCTGGTCGCAAAGTGGCGGTGGTTGAAGTCGGCTTGGGTAGAATGCCGGGCTTTGCCACACGAGATACCGAGGTCGCGTAATGTCGTTGCAAGTGCTCTGGGGCTTCCTGGCCGCCCATCCGGCCAAGCTGATCAATCTGCTGGCTTTGCTGATCACCTGCCCCGGCGGGCTGCTGCTGCATGGTGCCCGGCGCCGCGAGGCGCTTGCGAAGGAAAGCCTGGCGATGGATGAGGGGGTGGTGGACGTGCTCGAGCAGCGGGTGCCGCGCTATTACTACATCCTCGGTTTCTGCTGCCTGGCGATGGCGTTGCTGCTGTCCTGGTTCAGCACCTGGATCTGAATCGCCGATGCCTACCCTGTAGGAGCGGCTTAAGCCGCGATCCAGGCAACGCGGTGCCTGGCACCCGCAAAGCGGGTGTTCGCGGCTAAAGCCGCTCCTACAGGTGCGTTATCAGGCTGAAGTGGGCTGCAGCCTCACCTGGTACTGATTGCGCACGGGGGTCGCGTACTGCTGCACCAGGTACGGCTGCTGCTCGACCGGGCAGGCGTCCAGGCGGCGCTGCCACTCTTCCTTGGCCTTGGCCAGTTCATCGGCCGGGAACAGCTTCTCCGCGCTCGGTACTTCGAGTGCCGCATCCTTCTCTGCCCACATCGCATAGGCCAGGTAATGCACCGGGAACAGCCGGTAGCCGCCGAGGATCTGCCGGTCGATGGCCTGCGCCAGCTGCTTGGTGTCCTCGTGGTACTCGGTCACCGGGGGGGCGAAGTTGATGTGAACCCGCCCTTTGTAGCCGGTGATGCCCTGGGCGATGCTGTTGTCGTCCTCGCCGGGTGCCTTCTTGTAGGTGCCGGTGGTGGCGCGGATGTATAGCTCGCGGGCCTTGGCCTGGTCGCAGGGGTCGTACTCGTAGCTGATCGACACGGGGATCAGGTTCAGGCTCTGGATCACCGCGCCGAACGGTTCGTCCTTGCGGCTCATGTGGAACATTTTCAGGATCGCCGAATCGGTGCGGTCGTCACCGTCCTTGGCGCGGCCTTCGGCCTGGGCGATCCAGATCGACGCGCCATCGTTGCGGATCGAGTGGTTGATATAGGCCGAGAGCAGTTGATAGGCGGCCAGTTTCTCGCGGCGGCCGCTGATCGAACGGTGCACGATGAAACTCTTGTTCAGGCGCATCATGTCGCTGACGAACGGCTTTTGCAGCAGGTTGTCGCCGATGGCGATGCGCGGTGTCGGCAGGCCGGCGTGGTATACCGCGTAGTTGACGAAGGCCGGGTCCATCACGATGTCGCGGTGGTTGGCCAGGAACAGGTAGGCGGTGCCGGACTTGAGCTGTTCGACACCGCTGTAGGTGACGCCGTCGGTCGCGCGGTCGATGGTGCGGTCGACGTAGTACTCGACCTTGTCCTGCAGGGTGGACACGCAGGTCACGCCGGCAAATTCCTTGCGCAGGCGCCGGGCGATCAGTGGTTTGAGCAGCCAGCCGAAGGCACCCGCCGCGCGCGGAAAGCGGAAGTGGGTGAGGATATCGAGGAATGCCGGGTCGCTGAGCAGGCGTGCCAGCACGGCAGGGACCTCAGCGTCGTCGTACGGTCGGATGGCATCGAATTCGCCCATCATGCTCTCTTGTTGGAAACGGCTAGGGTAATTAGGTAGGGGCGGGCTCCGAAAAACGGCTCGGACGCACACAGGCCCTGTAAACAGACCGGCAATTATACGCACAAGTCACTCCGGAGGCCGCGATGCTGGAAACTGCGATCTACGATTGCCCTTATTGTGGCGAGGAAGTCGAAACCACGGTGGACTTGTCCGGCGGTGACCAGCAATACATCGAGGACTGCCAGGTGTGCTGCAAGCCCATTCGCTTCGTGCTGCAGGTCCATGGTGAGGAGTGGATGCTGGATGTCTTTGGCGAGAACGACTGATGCGGCGAATCTATGAACCGGAAAGCCTGCTGGAGGCCCAGGTGCTGGTGGGCATGCTGGCCAGCGAAGGCATCGAGGTGCACCTGGTCGGGCGCGACCTGATGGGCGCCGTGGGCGAGTTGCCGATGCACGGCTTGCTCGGCCTGGCGGTGCCCGACGAGCAGGCCGGGTACGCACGGCAACTGATCGATGAGTACAATGCCGCCCAGCCGCTTGCCGGTGACGAACCGGAGAGTTATCCCGGAACCCTGATCTGCTAGGTTTTGATTTCGCCCATGTGTGGACGCTACGCCCTGTTTCGCTGGTCCCAGAGCTTCGCCGGCCTGCCGGGCTTCCCCCCGGGCCAGAAGGCCCAATGGAACATCGCGCCCGGCGCCTCGGTCCTGATTCAACGCCAGGTCGACGGCCAGTTGCAGCTGGCCAGCGCTCGCTGGGGGCTGACCCCGGCCTGGCTCACCGACCTTTCCCGTACACCAGCCCAGGCCCGTGCCGAAACCCTCGCCGAGCAGCCGATGTTTCGCGAGCCCCTGCGCCAGCGGCGTTGCCTGATGCCCGCCAACGGCTTCTACGAATGGCGCGGCACGGCGCGCAAGCGCCCGTACTGGGTGACACCGGGGGAGGGTGCGTCATTGTTCTTCGCCGCGGTGTGGGAGGTCTACCCGGTGCAGGAACAAGAGTGGTTGAGTTGTGCGGTGGTGACGCAAGCGGCGATGAACCAGCGTCGGCCGCTGATTCTGGACGAGGCCGAGCAGGCGCTGTGGCTGGATCCCGACACGCCGATGGCGAAGCTGCACGAGTTGCTGGCCAAGCCGCCGACGGCGCTGCGTGAGCGGGCGCTGGCGTATTTCGTCAACGATCCGAAGCTCGATGGGCCGGAGTGCCTGACCCCGGCTTGAGCAAACAGCTTTTCTGGCGGGAGCGGGCTTGCCCCGCGATGGCGGTGGTGAGGCGAGGATCGTATCGCGGGGCAAGCCCGCTCCCACACCCCGCCCCTTTTGATACCTACACCCTGAATTGATTGATCAGGCGGCGCTGCTGCTCCGCCAGCTTGGTCAGCTCGGCGCTGGCCTGGCTCGACTCGTCGGCACCGCCCGCCACTTCGCCAGCCACCTGACCGATGTTGATCACATTGCGGTTGATGTCCTCGGCCACGGCACTCTGCTCCTCGGCGGCACTGGCGATCTGGGTGTTCATGTCGTTGATTACCGACACCGCCTGGGTGATGCTTTCCAGCGCCTCGGCGGCGCGGCTGGCCTGCAGCACGCTGTCGTCGGTCTTGCCCTGGCTGTCCTCCATCACCTTGACCACCTCGCGGGTGCCCTGCTGCAACTGCTGGATCATCTGCTGGATTTCCTCGGTCGCCTGCTGGGTCTTCTGCGCCAGGTTGCGCACTTCGTCGGCGACCACGGCAAAGCCGCGACCCTGCTCGCCAGCGCGAGCGGCCTCGATGGCGGCGTTGAGCGCCAGCAGGTTGGTCTGCTCGGCAATGGCGCGGATGGCCACGAGGATGGCATTGATGTTTTCGCTGTCGCGGGCCAGGTCCTGGACCACGGTGACTGCGCGACCGATCTCGCTGGCCAGGGCGCTGATGGCGCTGGAGGTGTCGCGCACGATTTCCAGGCCCTGGTTGGCCGCGCGGTCGGCCGCGCTGGCAGCCTGGGCCGCTTGCGTGGCGTTGCGCGCCACATCCTGGGCGGTCGCGGTCATTTCATGCACGGCGGTGGCTACCTGGTCGATCTCGGCCATCTGCTTGTGCACGCCCTGGTTGGTACGGATGGCGATGTCGGCGGTGTGCTCGGAGGAGTCGCTGACCTTCTGCACCGAGCCCACGACTTGACTGATCATGGCCTGCAGTTTGGCCAGGAAGGTATTGAAGCCCTTGGCGATGGCGCCCAGTTCGTCGGCCCGGTCGCTGTGCAGGCGGCGGGTCAGGTCGCCTTCGCCCTGGGCGATGTCGTCGAGCATCGCCACCATCTGCCTGAGCGGGCGGGCGATGCCCAGGGCCAGCAGCCAGATCACCAGCAGGCCAAGGGCGGCGATGCCGAGGCCGACGAGGGTCATGCCGGTGATATCGGTACGACGCTGTTCGGCCAGGTCCTGCTGCAGTTGGTTGACTTCGGCCATCACGGCGCTCAGCGGCAGTTCCAGCAGCAGTGTCCAGCGCGCATCGGTGTTGGCGACCTTGAACGGCAGGTACAGCTCGATGCGATCCTTGCCGGCGTCCACTTCGTAGTGCAGGGTTTCGCCGCTCAGGTTCTTGAGGGTGCCGGCTTCGTCGCTGTCCAGCACATCGCTGGCCTTCTCGCCGAATTTCGCCGGGTCACGGGTATAGGCCACCAGGCGGCCGTTGCTGGAAACCAGCGCCAGCTCCCCGGCGCCGTCGTACAGCTGGCGATCGGCGGCATTGAGCAGGTCCTGGATGAAGTTCACCGACAGGTCGGCGCCGGCCATGCCCTGGAACTGGCCATCGACCATGATCGGTTCGACGAACGACGCCAGCATGACCATCTTGTCGCCCACTTTATAAGGCGCGGGGTCGATCACGCAGGCCTTCTTCGACTCCTTGGGGCACAGGTAGTACTCGCTGGCGCGCACGCCGGTGGCGAGCACTGTGCGGTCGTCGACATCGGCCAGCTTGTCCTGGCCAAGGCTGCCATCACCATTGCGGAACCACCAGGGCAGGAAGCGGCCGTTGGCGCTGTCGATACCCACCAGGCTACTGCCGACGTAGCGGGCATCGGCATGGTCGAGGGCGTTGGGCTCCCAGCCAAGGTAAGCGCCGAGCACGCTTGGGTTGACCTCCACGGTGCGCTTGAGCTGGTTGATCAGGTGCTCGCGGTCGACCCGCATCAGCGGTTGTCCGTCGCTTGCCTGCATGCCGAGCATGGCGTTGCCGGTGGCCAGGCTGCGGGCGATCGACAGCGGGGCTTCGAGGCCGCGCTGGATTTCGCTGACCTGGGTGCGTGCCAGGGCGGTGAGGCGCTGCTCGATGACGTTCTCGAACTGTTGCTGGGTGCGCTGTTGCACCAGCGCCTGGGTGCGTTGCCCGGAGTAGACGGCGTACAGTACCAGGGCCGCGACAATGCTCAGCACGATGGCACCGGCCAGGGCGGCCACGGAAAACTGGATCGACTTGAACTTCATGGCAAAGCTCCGCGCGCAAGGAGGTTGTTACCGAGTGTTATCGGCGGGCTAATACCAAAGCATGAGGAACTTGTCAGAAATCTTACCTGCGGCTCTGGCAGGGGCGGGCGTCTGAGCCTAGGATACGCGGCACGTAAAAAGGGAGTGTTTTCATGCGTAAGTCATTCGTTGTCAGCATGCTGACGGTCGGCGTCCTGCTTGGCGGCTGCCAGGCGGTCAATACCACCAGTGGTGGTGCCGTGGGCGTCCAGCGCCAGCAATACATGTTCAGCATGCTTTCGACCGATGAGGTCAACAAGATGTACGCCCAGTCCTACCAGCAGACCCTCGGCGAGGCGTCGAGCAAGGGCGTGCTGGACAAGAGCAGCAATGATGCCAAGCGCGTGCAGGCCATCGCCAAGCGCCTGATCGCCCAGGCACCGCAGTTCCGGCCGGATGCCGCGCAGTGGAACTGGGAAGTCAACGTGATCAAGAGCGACGAGCTCAATGCCAACTGCGGCCCGGGCGGCAAGATCATCGTCTATACCGGGCTGATCGATCAGCTCCAGCTGACCGACGCCGAGATCGCCGCGGTGGTGGGCCATGAAATCGCCCACGCCCTGCGCGAGCACAGCCGTGAAGCGATGTCCAAGGCCTACGGCGTGGAAATGGCCCGCCAGGGCGCCGGCGCGATCTTTGGCCTGGGGCAGGACAGCATGGCCATGGCCGACACCGTGGTGAACTACGCCATGACCCTGCCCAACAGCCGTGCCAACGAGAATGAAGCCGACCTGATCGGCCTAGAACTGTCGGCCCGTGCCGGCTATGACCCGAACGCCGCGATCACCCTGTGGAACAAGATGAGCAAGGCGTCCGAAGGCGCGCCGCCAGAGTTCATGAGCACCCACCCGGCTTCGAGCAGCCGTATCGCCTCGTTGCAGGCGGCGATTCCGAAGGTGATGCCGCTGTATCAGGCGGCCAAGAAGTAAAAGCAGCTACAAGCTACAAGCTTCAAGCGGCAAGTAAGGATGCCCCTGCTCTTTCTTGCCGCTTGTAGCTTGCCACTTGCCGCTGCTTCACCCTATCCAGCCACTGGTCTTCATCGCCGAATACACCGCGACGATGGCCAGCACCACGAACGCGGTCGCCGCCAGGCGACGGATCAGCGTCAGCGGCAGTTTCTCCGCCGCGAAGTTGCCCGCCAGCACCACCGGCACGTTGGCGATCAGCATGCCCAGGGTGGTGCCGATGATCACCATGATCAGGTGCGGATACTGGGCGGCCAGCATCACCGTGGCCACCTGCGTCTTGTCGCCGATTTCGGCGAGGAAGAAGGCGATCAATGTGGTCACGAATGGCCCGAACCGTCGTGCGTTGCTGGTTTCGTCATCGTCCATCTTGTCCGGCACCAGCGTCCACAACGCGGTGGCGGTGAAGCTCGCGGCGAGGATCCAGTGCAGTACCGACTCGGTGAAGAAGCTGCTGACCCAGGCACCGACCGCGCCAGCGGCGGCATGGTTGGCCAGCGTCGCGGCGACGATCCCGGCAATGATCGGCCAGGGCTTGCGGAAACGGGCGGCGAGGATGAGCGCGAGTAATTGCGTCTTGTCGCCGATTTCGGCAAGCGCGACGATCGCGGTAGGGACGAGCAATGATTCCAGCATCAGGATTCCTACGGGGGCGGGTCGACACGGCTATGACACGTACGACCTCCCCGCCCCGGGTAAGGTGTGCGTGTCATAGGTCTTGTCAAACCCTGGACCTGTCTGCGCAGATCGTGGGTCGCACGCGCCATGGCCTGTGGGCCAAGTGTGTTGACGCGTACCGGGCGAGCAGGGTGCTCGCGGGAGACTACTCCCCTAGGACGGAGCGGATTCTGCCTAGGCGAATCGCTTTCGGCAAGCCCTGTTTTTATCCATGTGTTGCGCGGTAGATGCGAAAACCTTGTGCTTCGGCACGGATCTCACAGTTGCCCAGGGCGCCTTCGATCAGCGGCTGGTAACGCAGGAAGCTGTTGGCTACCAAACGGATTTCCCCACTTTTTCGCAGATGTTCCCTGCATTTTTTCAGAAGATTTTCCGAGGCGTGATAGTCGGTGTGTACACCGGTATGGAACGGCGGATTGCTCAGGATAACGTCCAGGCCGCGGGGAGCGGCATCGATCCCGTCACCGCTGATCACCTCGCCTTCCAGACCATTGGCGGCGAGGGTCAGGCGACTGGCCGCGACCGCGAAGGCATCGACATCGAGCAAGGTGACCTGGCTCTGCGGATAGCGACGCTTGATGGTGGCGCCGAGCACCCCGGCCCCACAGCCGAAGTCCAGGACATGGCCGATCGGCAGGCCGTCGAGGTGCTCCAGGAGCAGCGCGGTGCCCTTGTCCAGGCGCCCGTGGCTGAACACGCCGGGGAGGCTGATCACCTGCAGCGGGCCATCTTCGAGCGACAGGTCGAAGCGTTCGGCCAGGCTTTCCAGCGGCTTGGCCTCGGGCGCGTTGTCCACGGTCACCTGCCATAGCTGGCAGTGGCGGGCGCTGTCGAGCTTGCGCGGCCTGCCGAAGGCCTGCAATTGCTTGGCCGCGCCTTCGACGCCGCCGCGTTTCTCCCCCACCAGGTACAGCGTGCGACCGGCAAGGCGCGAGGCCAGGGCGTTGAGCAGGTAGGCCGCCAGCTCGCGAGACTTGGGCAGGAACAGCACGGCGGCGTCGAAGGCTACCTCGGGCACCTCGACACCGTAATGGCTGCGCCCGGCGAAGCGGCTCTCGAGCACGGCCTGGTCGCCGGCATGCCAGGTCCAGCCGTGGGCCCCGGGCAACTGGCCGAGCAGGCCATCGGCCTGGGCGCCAGCGACCAGCAGTGGGCCTTGGAACAGCTCTGCCTGGCGGAGCAACACTTCACTGCGCGGGTCCATGGACGACGCCTCCTGAAAAATTGGCGCAGTGTACCAGAGGCGGGTCAGCCGACCACGCGTCGCGGCTGACCGGCGAAGTAGGCCTGGGCGTTCTCGGCCAGCTGGCCGACGATGCGCTGGCGCGACTCTACCGCGCCCCAGGCGCTGTGCGGGGTGATGATCAGGCGGGGAATGTCCGCCGCCAGCAGTGGGTTGCCGTTGACCGGCGGTTCGACGCTCAGCACATCGGTAGCTGCGCCACCCAGGTGGCCGCCGCGCAGCGCGTCGGCCAGGGCCTGCTCGTCGATCAACCCGCCGCGGGCGGTGTTGACCACCAGTGCGCCGGGCTTGAGCAGCGCCAGCTCGCGGGCACCGATCATGTGCCGGGTCTGCTCGTTGAGCGGGCAGTGCAGGGTCAGGGCATCGACCTGCGGCAGCAGCTCATGCAGTGGCAGGCGGTCGGCCCGGGGCGGGCGGCCGGGGATCTGCCCGCTCAGCACGCGCATGCCGAAGGCCTCGGCCAGGCGCGCCACCGCGCCGCCCAGTTCGCCGTGGCCAAGCAGGCCAAGGGTCTTGCCCTCCAGCTCGACGATGGGGAAGTCCAGCAGGCAGAACTGGCTGGCCTTGGCCCATTGCCCGGCCTTCACCGCCTGGTCGTAGTCGCACAGGCGCGTGGCCAGGGCCAGCAGCAGGGCCAGGGTGTGCTGGGCCACCGACGGCGTGCCGTAGCCCTGGCAGTTGCTTACGGTGATGCCCTGGGCACGGGCGGCGGCCAGGTCGACATTGTTGGTGCCGGTGGCGGCCACCAGGATCAGCCTGAGTTGCGGGTTGGCGGCCAGCGTGGCGGCATCGAGCATCACTTTGTTGCTGATGACGGCCACGGCACCGTGCAGGCGTTCGGCGACCTGCTCCGGGCGGGTCGTGGCATGCAGTTGCAACGTGTCGAACTGGGCACGCAAGGGCGCAAGGTCGAGGTCACCCAGGTCCAGTGACTGGTGATCGAGAAACACGGCGCGACGTGGGCTGGACATCAGGGGCTCCGGTGGCAGGGCGGGATGGGGTTGGCGCAGTGTCCGGCCCGGCGCCGTCGCTCGTCAACGGTCGCGCCTGCGCTCATACCTGCAGGACATAAATCATTCCTTCGGCTGATTTGACCGATGCGTCACCGAACTACAGTTGTTGCCTGAACTGTCCTGCCCGCTTTGAAGAAAAAGGGATACCCATGTTGCAGACGCGCATCATCAAGCCCGCCGAGGGCGCCTACCAGTACCCACTGCTGATCAAGCGCCTGCTGATGTCCGGCAGCCGCTACGAAAAGACCCGCGAGATCGTCTACCGCGACCAGCTCCGTCTCACCTACCCGCAACTGAACGAGCGCATCGCCCGCCTCGCCAACGTGCTGACCGAGGCTGGGGTGAAGGCCGGCGACACCGTGGCGGTGATGGACTGGGACAGCCACCGCTATCTGGAATGCATGTTCGCCATCCCGATGATCGGCGCCGTGGTGCACACCATCAACGTGCGCCTGTCGCCGGAGCAGATCCTCTACACCATGAACCACGCCGAAGACCGGTTCGTGCTGGTCAACAGTGATTTCATCGGCCTCTACCAGGCCATCGCCGGGCAACTGACCACGGTGCAAGGTACCGTGTTGCTGACCGATGGGCCGGACAAGTCTGCCGACCTGCCGGGCCTGCAAGGCGAGTACGAGCAGTTGCTGGCCGCGGCCAGCCCGCACTATGACTTCCCCGATTTCGATGAAAACTCGGTGGCCACCACCTTCTATACCACCGGCACCACGGGTAACCCCAAAGGAGTGTATTTCACCCATCGGCAGCTGGTGCTGCACACGCTGGCCGAAACCGCGGTACTCGGCAGCCTGGACAGCGTGAGGCTGCTGAGCAGCAACGATGTCTACATGCCGATCACGCCGATGTTCCATGTGCACGCCTGGGGCATCCCCTACGCGGCGACCATGATGGGCATCAAGCAGGTCTACCCGGGGCGCTATGAGCCGGACATGCTGATCAGGCTGTGGCGTGAGGAGAAGGTGACCTTCTCCCACTGCGTGCCGACCATCCTGCAGATGCTGCTCAACTGCCCGTCGGCAGCCGGCCAGGATTTCGGTGGCTGGAAGATCATCATCGGCGGCAGCGCGCTCAACCGCGCGCTGTATCAGGCTGCACTGGCCCGGGGTATCCAGCTCACCGCCGCCTACGGCATGTCCGAAACCTGCCCGCTGATCAGTGCCGCGCACCTGAACGACGAGCTGCAGGCCGGAAGCGAGGATGAGCGTACCAGCTACCGGATCAAGGCCGGGGTGCCGGTGCCATTGGTCGAGGCCGCCATCGTCGATGGCAATGGCAATTTCCTGCCTGCCGATGGCGAAACCCAGGGCGAACTGGTGCTGCGCGCGCCCTGGTTGACCATGGGTTATTTCCGCGAGCCGGAGAAGGGCGAGGAACTCTGGCAGGGTGGCTGGCTGCACACCGGCGATGTCGCCACGCTCGATGGCATGGGTTTCATCGATATTCGCGACCGCATCAAGGACGTGATCAAGACCGGTGGCGAGTGGATTTCTTCGCTCGACCTGGAAGACCTGATCAGTCGCCACCCTGCAGTACGAGAAGTGGCTGTTGTGGGCGTGCCTGACCCGCAGTGGGGGGAGCGCCCGTTTGCGCTGCTGGTGGTGCGCGAGGGGCAGAGCATCGAGGCGCGTGCGCTCAAGGAACATCTGAAGCCTTTCGTGGAGCAGGGACACATCAACAAGTGGGCGATTCCCAGCCAGATCGCCCTTGTTACTGAAATTCCCAAGACCAGCGTCGGCAAGCTCGACAAGAAGCGCATCCGCGTCGACATCAGCCAGTGGCAGGCCAGTAACAGCGCTTTCCTTTCTACCCTGTAACGCGGGCGCGGGTCGCGCTTTCTCAAGCGCGACCCCGCAAGCTAGACAGGATGACGCCTTGTCAAACGACAGAATTGAGCCATGCTTGAGCACTGCCAGCGCGCAGGCCGGCCGATCGGGGTGGGCCGCAAGCAGGACGCGCAAATCACACTTTAGAGGGATCAAGCACCTGTGACCGCTGGCTATAGTCGGGTCAGGGGATTTTCAGGAATGGGGGAGGGCGCCGCACGGCAACGCGCGGCGTCACGGGCAGGAGCCTGCTTCACCAGGCGCTCGAGCCGTTTCTGAAAGGACTCACTGCCATAACAAAAAAGTACATGGAGTAGCGTCGATGACATCTGCAAACCCGTTCTGGCGCCGGGCGAAACTGCCTCTGGCCGTCAGCCTCGCTTCCACGCTCGCAAGTCCTGCTTTCGCGGTCAGCTTCAACATCGGTGAAATCGAAGGCCAGTTCGACTCGTCGCTCTCCGTTGGCGCCAGCTGGTCGACGGCCAACCCCAACAAGAACCTCATCGGGGCCAACAACGGCGGCAGGGGGCTGTCGCAGACCTCCGACGATGGCCACCTGAACTTCAAGAAAGGCGAGACGTTCTCGAAGATCTTCAAGGGTATCCACGACCTGGAGCTCAAGTACGGCGATACGGGCGTGTTCGTCCGTGGCAAGTACTGGTACGACTTCGAGCTCAAGGATGAAAACCGCCAGTTCAAGGACATCAGCGATTCGAACCGCAAGGAGGGCGCCAAGTCTTCGGGCGCGGAACTGCTCGACGCTTTCGTCTACCACAACTACAGCATCGGCGACCTGCCCGGCAACGTACGCTTGGGCAAGCAGGTGGTGAGCTGGGGTGAGAGTACCTTCATCGGCGGCGGTATCAACGCCATCAACCCCATCGACGTGTCGGCGTTCCGCCGTCCTGGCGCGGAGATCAAGGAAGGCCTGATCCCCGTCAACATGTTCTACGTGTCGCAGAGCGTGACCGACAACCTCACCGCCGAAGGCTTCTACCAGATCGAGTGGGACCAGACCGTCGTCGACAACTGCGGGACCTTCTTCTCCCAGCCTGACGTGATCGCCGACGGCTGCAACAACAACCTGGCGGTGTTGGCCAAGCAGGCCAACGTGTCAAGGAGCCTGGCCGCGCAGATCGGCCCGTTTGCCGGGCCTGCCATGAACGCATTGACCGGGCAGGGCGTGTCCTGGGGCTCGCCGGACGAAGGCGTGATCGTGCGCCGCGGCCCCGACCGTGATGCCCGTGACAGCGGCCAGTTCGGTGTGGCCCTGCGCTACATGTACGAGCCGCTGAACACCGAGTTCGGTGGCTACTTCATGAACTACCACAGCCGGGCGCCAATCTTCAGCGGCCGCGGCGCCGCCGCCGGCTTCTACAACCCGGCCAACCTGGCTGGGGCACTGGTCAGGGCAGGTGTTCCGGGGGCCGCCGCCACCAACCCGGCCCTGCTCCAGGCCCTGATGCCGTTGTACGTGGCGGGTAACTCCAGCTACTACGTCGAGTACCCGGAAGACATCCGCCTCTACGGCCTGAGCTTCTCCACCACCTTGCCCACCGGCACGGCCTGGAGCGGTGAGATCAGCTACCGGCCGAATGCGCCGGTGCAGTTGAACACCACCGACATCCTCTATTCAGGGCTGACGCCGCTGGACCCCAATGCATCCGTCCTCAAGGGCACGCCTAACACTGACCAGCCAGGCTATCGCCGCAAGGAAATCACCCAGCTGCAAACCACGTTCACCCACTTCTTCGACCAAGTCATGGGCGCCGAGCGTCTGACCATGGTCGGCGAGGTAGGCTGGACTCACGTCGGCGGTCTGGAAAGCACCTCCAAGGCCCGCTATGGCCGCGACCCAGTCTATGGTCCAGGCCCGCTGCCCAACGGTCGCTGCCAGAGCCTCAACGCCACCACGCTGGCGGGTGTCGAGCAGAACAACCTGTCGCGCTACTGCGAGAACGACGGCTTCACCACCTCCGACTCCTGGGGTTATCGCGTTCGTGCCATCTGGGACTACAACAACGTCTTCGCTGGCGTGAACCTGCGCCCGAGCGTGGCCTGGTCCCACGACGTCGACGGCTACTCCCCGGGCCCTGGCGGCAACTTCGAGGAAGGGCGCAAGGCCGTCAGCCTGGGCCTGGACGCCGAGTACCAGAACACCTACACGGCGAGCCTGTCGTACACCAACTTCTTCGATGGCAAGTACACCACCGTGGATGACCGCGACTTCGTCGCCCTCAGCTTCGGCGTGAACTTCTAAGAACATTGATCCAGGACGACAAAGAATGAAAATGACCACACGTCTGCTGCAAGCCGGTGTACTGGGCATGTCCCTGCTGGCAACCAGCGTCATGGCTGCGGTTTCCGCTGACGAGGCCGCCAAGCTGGGCGCGTCGCTCACCCCGATGGGGGCCGAGAAGTCCGGTAACGCCGATGGTTCCATCGGCCCGTGGGAGCCGCTGTCCAAGAGTGCCGGCAGTGCCGACGCCAAGGGCTTCCTCTCCGACCCTTACGCCAGCGAAAAACCGCTGTTCACCATCACCGCGCAGAACGTCGACCAGTACAAGGCCAAGCTTTCGCCTGGCCAGGTGGCGATGTTCAAACGCTACCCGGATAGCTACAAGATTCCGGTGTACAAGACCCACCGCAGTTCCACGGTGCCGGACGATGTCTTCGCCGCGATCAAGGAAAACGCCACCAAGACCACCCTGGTCGCCGGTGGCAACGGCCTGGAGAACTTCAAGACAGCCGTGCCGTTCCCGATTCCCAAGGATGGCCTGGAGGTGATCTGGAACCACATCACCCGCTACCGTGGCGGCAGCGTGACTCGCCTGGTCACCCAGGCCACCCCGCAGCAGAACGGCTCTTACAGCCTGGTGTACTTCCAGGACCAGTTCGTCTTCCGCGACAAGATGAAGGACTACGATCCTGCCAACCCCGGCAACATCCTGTTCTACTTCAAGCAGGAAGTGACCGCTCCGGCACGTCTGGCCGGGACCGTGCTGCTGGTCCACGAAACCCTCGACCAGGTCAAGGAGCCGCGCAAGGCGTGGATCTACAACGCCGGCCAGCGCCGCGTGCGCCAGGCGCCGCAAGTGTCGTACGACGGCCCGGGTACCGCTGCCGATGGCCTGCGCACCTCCGACAACCTGGACATGTACAACGGCGCGCCAGACCGTTACGACTGGAAGCTCGAAGGCAAGAAGGAGATGTACATCGCCTCCAACGCCTACAAGCTGGACGATCCGAAGCTCAAGTACAGCGACATCATCAAGGCCGGGCATATCAACCAGGACCTGTCGCGCTATGAGCTGCGTCGCGTCTGGCACGTGGTTGCCACGCTCAAGCCAGGTCAGCGCCATATCTATGCCAAGCGTGACTTCTATATCGACGAGGACACCTGGCAGGCTGCGGTGATCGACCAGTATGACGGCCGCAACCAGTTGTGGCGTGTTTCCGAGGCCCACGCCCAGCCGTACTACAACGTGCAGGTGCCGTGGTACACCCTGGAAGCCATCTACGACCTGCAATCGGGTCGCTACCTGGCGCTGGGCATGAAGAACGAAGAGAAAAGTGCCTACAACTTCGGCTTCAGCGCCAGCAAGGCCGAGTTCCAGCCGGCTGCCCTGCGTCAGTCAGGTGTCCGTTGAGCCATTAAGTGCAACCTCCGTTTGATCTCCCAGAACGCCCCGGCTTGCCGGGGCGTTTCTCTTTCCGCGAGGGAGATTTACTGCTGTCTATCAGTGTTGTTTCTTTTTGTCGTAGTCTTTATCGCGCAAAGCGCGCGCATCATCTTCAAATAAGCAACGTTTGCCGCTAGTCTCGCAACAAACCGTACTGCCGCCATATTCCAATCAGAACGAGCCGGCCATGACAGACTTGTCCCGTACGCATGGAGTCGCCAGCCAGGCCCTGGGCCTGTTGGACGGGCGTTTCTTCCGGCCACCGCTGCCGGAGGCGCACGTGCCTCGGGCACGCCTGTGCCAGCGCCTGCAAACGGGCCTGTCGGGGCGCCTGCTGTTGGTGAACGCGCCTGCGGGGTTCGGCAAGAGTTCCCTCGCCATCGAGTTCTGTCAGGAACTGCACAGCCATTGGCGCAGCCTCTGGCTAGGGTTGAGCCAGCGCGATGCCGACCCGGGCCGCTTTCTCGAGCGCCTGCTCGAAGGGCTGCAGCAGTTCTGCCCGGCGCTCGGCGGGCAGGCCATGGGTCTGTTGAAGATGCGCCAGCGTCACCAGCCGTTCGCCTTCGAGGAGTGGCTCGATGGGCTGCTCGATGAGCTCGCGCTCTACCTGCAGCCGGACACCCCCCTGTTGCTGGTGCTGGATGACTACCATCTGGCTCAGGGTCCGGTGCTCGATCGATGCCTGCAGTTCTTCCTCAATCACCTGCCTGCCGGGCTGGTCCTGCTGGTCACCAGCCGTCAGCGGCCCGACTGGCACCTGGCCCGCCTGCGCCTGTCGCGCCAGCTGGTCGAGCTCAATGAGCAGGACTTGCGCCTGACTGCCGATGAAGCGCTGGCGGTCATTGGCCGCCAGCCCACCGGTCTGCGCGGCCAGGCCCTGGACAACTTGATCCAGCGCAGCGACGGCTGGGTGGCCGGGCTGCGCTTCTGGCAGCTGGCGGCCAGCGAATCCGGCGATGACAACGCCTTGCCCCAGGCACTGCATGGCGGCGAGGGTTTGATTCGCGATTACCTGCTCGAGGAAGTGATTGAAATCCTGCCGGCGCCCGTGCAGGCGTTTCTCTACGACACCGCCTGCCAGGAGCGTTTCTGTGCTGAGCTGTGCGATGCCCTGCGCGAGCGGCACGACAGTGCCGAGATCCTGCGCTACCTGCAGGCCCACCAGGTGTTCCTGGTACCGCTGGATGAGCATGGGCTGTGGTTCCGCTATCACCATCTGTTTTCCGACCTGTTGCGCAGCCGGCAGGCCAGTGGCCCCCAGGCGGGGTTGCACTTGCGCGCCTGCCGCTGGTTCGAAGGACAGGGCCTGCTGGACGAGGCGGTGGAGCAGGCCCTGCGGGCCGGTCACCTGGATGTGGCGGCGGACCTGGTACAAAGCCTGTCTGAGGAGCAACTGCTCGCCGAACAGAATGTCGGCATGCTGCTGCGCTGGAAAATGGATTTGCCCGACAGCCTGCTGATCAGCACGCCCAGGCTGATAGTCCTGTACAGCTGGGCCCTGGGGCTTGCCTGCCAGTTGGACGCCGCCGAGGAACTGGCGGCCTACCTGAGCCGTTTCCTGCCCGCGCCTTCGGCCACGGCGCAGAAGTCGATGCTGGCCCAGTGGCTGGCCTTGAGCGGGGTCATCGCTCGCGGCCGTGGTGATCGCGAGCGAACCCTCGCCTATTGTGGCGAGGCGCTGCAGAGCCTGCCGAGCAAACGTTATGGGCAGCGGCTGGTCTGCCTGTCGACCTTGTCGAACCTGGCCATTGCCGATGGCGATTTCTGGCGGGCGCGCGGCTGGAACCGAGAGGCGCTCGAGCTGGCGCAACGGGTCGGCAATCCGCTGTTCGAGGCTTTGGCCCATTACGACCGGGCGCGGGTGCTGCACGCTAGAGGCGAAGTACTGCGGGCACTGGATGAAGTGCGCGAGGGGTTGCAACGGTTGCAGGGCCTGTCGGGCCAGCGCCTGTACGCAGTGCGCGCCCGCCTCACCTTGTACGAGGGGTACCTGTTGGCTGCCCGCCTGCACTGCGCGCCAGGCCGTGCGCGTTTGCGCGCCGGGCTCAGCGAGGCACGGAGTTGTCGCGACATCAGTGTCCTGATCGGACATTGCGTGATTGCTTCGCTCGATGGGCGCGAAGGGCGGTTCGCCGAGGCATTTTCCGAGCTGGCCGAGGCCGAGCGGTTGATGCATATCTGGGATGTGCCTCCGATCTTCTACCTGGCCATGATTACACTGGTGAAGTGCGAGCTCTGGCTTGCCCAGGGCCGTACGGACTTGGCCGAGTCCTGGCTGTTGCGCCTGGGGCAGACCTACGGAGGCGAGCAGCCTGCCGCGGCGCCGGAGTTCCACCCCTTGTTGCCGCTGCACATCGAGTTGCAGCAAGCGTTGCTGGAGCGGGTGCTGGCCCGTGTCGACGAGGCTGAAGCGAGGCTGCGCAGGCTGATAGAGCGCGGGCAGGCCAGCGCAGGCATGACGCTGGTGGTCAGCGCGCAATGCCAGTTGATCGCGCTGCTGTTCGCCCAGGGGCGCGAGCCCGAGGCGGCCAAGCTGCTTGCACAGGCACTGGAGGCTGCGCAAGGAGGTGCCTTGCAGGCATTCCAGCGCTTGATCGAGGAGCAGCCGCAATGGCTGCGTGAGCAGTTGGCCGGCCGTGCCGCCTGCCCCGTGCAGCGTGATCTGCTGACGCACCTGCCGGAAACCCTCGTCGCCGGGACCTGTGCCACCGAGGCCCTGAGCGGCCGCGAGTTCGCCGTCCTGGAGCTTATCGCCCAGGGCTGCTCGAACCAGCAGATCAGCGAGCGGCTGTTCATTTCCCTGCATACGGTCAAGACCCACGCCAGTCATATCAACAGCAAGCTGGGCGTGGAGCGGCGTACCCAGGCGGTGGCCAGGGCCAAGTCCCTCGGGTTGCTCGTCTAGTGGTCTACAGCAGGGGCGGCCGTTAACATAGCGGCACAAGGCTATCGCCGTTCCGGGCTCATCTTTCTCGATCCGCTGCCGATACACTTTTCGGCGATACGCATCGCCGCGCCACTTCCCACTTCTTCCAATACAGGTCGTGTTGATGCTGCAGTACGGGCAAAAAAGCTTTCTGATCGTCGACGACTTTACCGACTTCCGTACCTCGACCCGCTCGATGCTTCGCGAGCTGGGCGTACGCGACGTGGACACCGCCGACAGTGGCGAACAGGCGCTGCGCATGTGCGGGCAGAAACGCTACGACTTCATCCTTCAGGATTTCCACCTGGGTGATGGCAAGAAGAATGGCCAGCAGGTGCTCGAGGACCTGATTCTCGACAAGCTCATCAGCCATGAATGCGTGTTCATCATGGTCACCGCTGAAAGTAGCCAGTCCATCGTGCTCAGCGCCATCGAGCACGAGCCCGACGCCTACCTGACCAAGCCCTTCAATCGCGTGGGCCTGGCCCAGCGTCTGGAGAAGCTGACCCAGCGCAAGACCTTGCTCAAGCCTATTCTCCAGGCCCTGGATCGCAGCCGCCCGGCCGAGGTGCTCGCCGCCTGCGCCGAGCTGTGCAAGAAAGACCCGCGGTTCGCCCCGTTGTGCCTGCGCTATCGCGCCGATGCCCTGCGCGACCTCAATCGTTTCGACGAACTGGAGAAATTCCTCAAGAACATCCTGGCCAGCCGCCCACAGCCCTGGGCCTACGCGGCGCTCGGCAGCCTGTTGCACAAGCGTGGCCAGAACGCCCAGGCCCAGGGCGTCTACGAGCAGGCCCTCAAGGCCTTCCCGATCATGCCCAACCTGTACGATGGCATGGCCGATGTGCTGGTGGCCCAGGGCGAAACCAAGCGCGCCCAGCACATGCTCGAAGAGGCTGTGCGCCTGTCGCCGCTCGCCGTGCGCCGCCAGGCTGCGCTGGGCAAGCTGGCGCTGGACAACGCCGACTTCGAAAGCGCGTCCAAGGCCTATCGGCATGCGGTCAACCAGGGGCAGAGCTCGCGCTACAAGGACGCCGAAAGCAATCTCGGCCTAGTCCAGGCGCTGATGAGCAAGAACACCGGCAACGGTCTCGATGCGCGTACCCGGGTGGAAATCAACACCGTGCTCAGCGAGGTGGCCAAGGAGAACGTCGAGGACCAGGGTCTGCAGGTGCGCGCCCGCTTGATGAAGGCCGCCAGCCTGCAGCAGGCCGGTGACCCGGATACCGCCGCCAAGCTCACCGAGCAGGCGATGCTGCGCCTGGAAAAAATGGATCAGTTCTTCTCCGTCGAGGCGGCGCTGACAGTGGCCAAGCAGTTGCAGCAACTCGGTCAGGACGCGGCGGGCACCTCTATCCTCAAGGGCTGCGTGGAAACCTACGGGGACGATCCCAAGGTCATGCAGAGCGTCGCCAAACTCACCGACGACCCGCTGGTGCTGGGGGCGGTGACCGAAGCCGTGGACCTCAACCGCCAGGGCGTGCGCAGCTACCAGGGTGGCCAGCTCAACGAGGCGCTGGGCATGTTCCGCAAGGCGCTGTCGCTGCAGCCGAAGAACATCAGTATCGCCCTGAACACCGCCCAGGCGCTGCTGCGCATCGGCGGCGAGACGCCACCGCCGGGGTTGATGCAGGAGTGCCGCGACTGCCTCACCAGCGTGGCCGGGATTCCCGCCAGCGACAGCCGCTATGACCGTTACCGCAAACTGCACATCCGGGTCTTTGGCGCATGAACCAGGACAACCAGGGGCTGGATTTTTCCACGGTGATCGCCTCCACCGTGCACGACCTGAAGAACTCCCTCTCGGCGCTGACCCACGCCCACAGCCAATGGCTGGCGCGCCTGCCCGAAGAGCTGCGCGGGGGTACCGAGCAGGGCGTGGTGGAGCACGAACTCAGCCACCTGAACGGCATGCTGGTGCAGTTGCTGGGGCTGTACAAGCTGGGCGTCAACCAGTTGCCCATCTGCCCGGACTACCACGAGCTGGACGACTTCATCGAGGCCCAGCTGGCGGCGCAGGAGGACGTGATCAAGCACCGCGACATCCTCGCCACCTGGCGCATCGAGACCGAAAGCCCATTGGGCTTCTTCGACCGTGAACTGGTCGCCTCGGTGGTGGCCAACGTCCTTACCAACGCTATCCGCTATGCCGGCCACGCCTTGTTGATCAGCATCGAGGAAGAGGGCGAGCAGCTGGTGATCAGCGTCAACGACGACGGCGCCGGTTATCCACAGCGCATGCTCGAACGCCAGCATGACTACGTGCAGGGCATCGATTCGCAGAGTGGCAGTACTGGATTGGGGCTGTATTTCGCGGCGCGGATTGCCGCGTTGCACGAGCGCAATGGCGTGCGCGGGCGGATCGAGATCGCCAATGGCGGGACGCTGGGGGGCGGGTTGTTCCGGTTGTATCTGCCCTGAAGACGGTAGAAATTGTTGCCTGCATGGGCTCGTTTCCCAAGATAAAGTGAGGCATTTCCTTCTCGCTGCAGGTGGTCTTTTTTCTGCGCTGGACGAGTGGCAATGTAGATACTTGGTTTCTACATTTCACTTGCTATCGCCGGGAGGGTTTCTACTATGTATCTACCGTGGGAGATACTTATGCAGATCAAGATTCAGCAGTGGGGAAACAGCGCCGCTATTCGAATTCCCTCCACCGTCCTCAAGCAGATGCGTCTTGAAGTGGGGTCAACCCTGAGTCTGGATACGGCTGGCGAGAGCATGGTGCTCAAGCCTGTCAGATCGAAGCCCAAGTACACGCTTGAAGAGTTGATGGCGCAGTGCGATCTGAATGCTCCGGAGCCGGAGGACATGGCTGCCTGGAACATGATACGTCCGACCGGGCGTGAAGTGTGAGGCGCGCCAAGTTCGCGAGGGGAGACATCGTCAGGGTCAACCTGGACCCTACCGTTGGTCGAGAGCAGCAGGGTGCGGCACGACCAGCACTGGTCCTTACCCCGAGCACGTTCAACATTTCCGGGCTTGCAGTGATCGCGCCGATATCGCAGGGCGGGGATTTTGCCCGACATGCGGGATTCGCGGTTACGCTTAGCGGCGCCGGTACCCAGACGCAAGGCGTATTGCTCTGCAATCAGATCCGGGTCGTTGATCTGGAGGCAAGGCAAGCCAAGCGCATCGAGTCTGTGCCTGAGGCGGTAATCCTGGATGCGTTGGCGCGCGTTCAAACACTATTCGAGTAATAGATCGTTTTCATGGCAAATCCTGTGGTAACCCTCATCCGCGAAACCTTCCCCGTTGGCCCCTTGCAGTGCAACTGCACCTTGATCGGTGACCCGGTCAGCAAGCACGCCATCGTCGTCGACCCGGGCGGGGACGAGCAGAAGATCCTCGCCCGCCTGCAGCATCATGGCCTGACCCTGGTGAGCATCATCCACACTCACGCGCACTTCGACCATTTCCTCGCCTCGGGCAGGCTCAAGGAGTTGACCGGCGCCACGCTGCACCTGCACAAGGCCGACCAGCCGCTGTGGGAAAACCTGGAAATGCAGTGCCAGATGTTCGGCGTGCCCTATACGCCGGTACCGTCGCCGGACCGCTGGCTGAGCGACGACGAGGCGCTGGCCTGCGGCTGCGGCGTGGCGTTGCACACCCCCGGGCACACGCCGGGTTCGATGAGTTTCTGGTTCGCCGAGCACAAGTTGCTGATCGCCGGCGATACCTTGTTCCGCCGTGGTGTCGGGCGCACCGATTTGTGGGGAGGCGATCAGCGGGCTATCGTTCGTTCCATCAAGGAACGGCTGTACCGCCTGGATGAGGACGCCATCGTGGTGACCGGCCATGGCCCGGACACCCGCCTCGGCGACGAGATGCGCGAGAACCCCTTCGTGCGCGCCTGAGGTTTCATGGAATTTTTCCGCTGCGCTGCAATCCAAGGCTGGCATAGATCCGTAGTCGATCCGCTGCACTTTTGAATTTCAGTAGGAGCTTGTCCATGTTCACCATGCGTCGTCTGATTATCGTCGCTACCGCCGCCGCACTGATGTCTGGTTGTGCCAGCCCCAACCCGTATGACAGCCAGGGCCAGGCGCAGGGCTCCACAGGGATGAGCAAGACCGCCAAGTATGGTGGCCTGGGCGCGCTGGCCGGCGCCATCGCCGGTGCCGCCATCGACCACAACAACCGTGGCAAGGGCGCATTGATCGGCGCCGCCGCGGTCGGTGCCGCCGCTGCCGGTTACGGCTACTACGCCGACAAGCAGGAAGCCGAGCTGCGGGCACAGATGGCCAATACCGGCGTCGAGGTACAGCGCCAGGGTGATCAGATCAAACTGATCATGCCGGGCAACATTACCTTCGCCACCGATTCGGCGAACATTGCCCCAAGCTTCTACTCGCCGCTGAACAACCTGGCCAACTCGTTCAAGCAGTTCAACCAGAACACCATTGAAGTGGTCGGTTTCACCGACAGCACCGGCAGCCGCCAGCACAACATGGATCTGTCGCAGCGCCGCGCCCAGTCGGTCAGCACCTACCTGACCTCGCAGGGGGTGGACCCGTCGCGGGTCAGCGTGCGTGGCATGGGCCCGGACCAGCCGATCGCCAGCAACGCCGACGCCAATGGCCGTGCGCAGAACCGTCGGGTCGAGGTCAACCTGAAGCCGATCCCGGGCCAGCAGTATGACCAGCAAGGTACCGTGCAGCAGTATCCATAAGCGCCAGCTTGACGATGCCGGGGCGGCGCGCCAGCCCCGGCAATTGCGCTAAAGCGCCGGGCACTGGTTGGTCACGCAGTGAATCCCGCCCCCTCCCGCCGCAATGGCGTCGATGTCCAATTGCACCACCTTGCGCCCTGGGTACAGCTTCACCAGCAACGCCCGCGCCTGCTCATCGGCACTGCGGTCCCCGAACTGCGGGGCGATCACCGCACCGTTGATCACGAAGTAATTGATATACCCCGCCGCGAAATCAGGATTGTCCTCGTTGAACTTGCTGCGCCTTGGTTTCAAGGGCGGCGACAGCGTATGCACCTTTAGCTTGCGCCCGTCGGCATCGGTGGCGTTGCGCAGGATCTCGAGGTGCTTGAGTGTCACCTCGTGGTCGTAGGAGTCCGGATCGTTGTCCAGGTTTGCCACCACCACGCCGGGCGCGGCAAAGCGGGCATAGAAGTCCACGTGGGCATCAGTGATGTCCTTGCCCTTGATGCCCGGCAGCCAGATGATCTTGCGCAGCCCCAACCGCTCCTTCAGCTCCGCCTCGACCTGAGCTTTGCTCCAGCCGGGGTTGCGATTACCGTTGATCCAGCTGCTCTCGGTCATGATCCCGGTGCCATGGCCGTCCACTTCGATACCGCCGCCTTCGCCCACCAACTCGCTCTGCTGGTATCGGGCGCCAGTCAGCTTGGCGACGCGGGCTGCGAGCTTGGCGTCATGGCGGTGTTGCTGCTTGCCGCCCCAGCCATTGAAATTGAAGTCCACGGCGCCCAGGGCGCCATCGTCATCAACCACGAAGTTGGCGCCGATATCGCGCATCCAGATGTCGTCCAGCTCGGTCTCGACATAGGTAATGTTGTGGCTGCCGCATTCCTCCTCGGCAATGTCGCGTTCACTGGCGCGGCAGAACACTGTCACCGGCTGGTAGGCAGCGATGGCGCGGGCGATGCGCCCGAGGGCGGCCTGGACGTCTTCGGTGAAGTCTTCCCAGATGGCGTCCTGGGCGCCGAAGGCGATGTAGCCGCGCTGATGCGGCTCACCCTCGTCGGGCATGAACCAGCGGCCTGCTTCGCTGGCGCGGGCGCTGCCGCTGCCGAAGGGCAGGCCGAAGCTGGCGGCGGCACCGAGGCCGGCGACGACGCTCATGTGTTGGAGGAAAGTGCGGCGGGTGGGCATGGGGTCAGTCCTGTGCGGTCTTGAAACGGGTCCAGACACGCATGCGCGCACGCATGTCGGCCTGGGGGATGTCCTTGCCCGGGATCAAGCGGGTGAAGGTGGCATCGCTGAGGTAGATGTCCGGGTTGTCACGCAGGCGCGCGTCCACCAGCGACCGGGCTTTGGCACTGGCGGTGGGGTAGCCGGTGAAGTTGCTGATCGCGGCCATATTCTCCGGGCGCATGACGAAGTTGATGAAACGATAGGCGTACTCCGGGTGCTTGGCATCGGCGGGGATGGCCATGGTGTCCATCCACACCGTGGTGCCTTCGCGAGGCACGCGGTACTGGAAGTCGATGGCCTTGCCCGCGGCTTCGGCGGTGCGCTGGGCCTGGATCACGTCGCCGCTGTAGCCCAGCGACAGGCAGGTGTTGCCATTGACCAGTTCGGTCACCGGTTGCGACTGCAGCTTGCGCACGTACGGGCGGATGCCCTTGAGCAGCTCGCTGGCGGCGGCCAGGTCTTCACGTTTGGCGCTGCGCGGCTCGCGGCCCAGGTAGTGAAGCACCACGGCCAGCACTTCGTCGGGCGAGTCGATCATCGAGATGCCGCAGTCGGCGAACTTGGCCGCCAGCTCCGGCTTGAACAGCAGGTCGAGGCTGTCGAGCGGGGCGTCGGGCAGGCGCTCGCGGATCTTCTTCGCGTCCATGGTCAGGCCGATGGTGCCCCAGGTGTAGGGCACGGTGGCCTGGCTGGCCTTGGGGTAGCGGTCGTGCAACTGGCGCAGGCCGGGTTCGATATCGTCGAGCGCGGTCAGCTGCTTGCGATCCAGTGTCCGCAGGCTGCCGGCGCGCATCAGCCGTTCGGCCACGGTGTCGCCGGGAAATACCAGGTCGTAGCCGCTGCGCCCGGACATCAGCTTGGCCTCGAGCACCTCGCTGCCGTCCATGACGTCGTAGATCACCGGGATGCCGGTTTCGGCGGTAAAACGCTTGAGGGTGTCCTCGGCAAAGTAGTCGGCCCAGTTGTACAGGCGCAGGGCGTCCTGCTCGGCCTGGGCAATACCGGCGCAGGCCACCAGCGCGGCGATGGCGAGCAGTTTCGATGGACGGCTTGGCATGGTTCAGGCCCTCGCAGTCTGTGGGGTTCGGCCGTCAAGGGTCAGCAGCGGCGCATACATGGCGGGGCGGCGGTCGCGGTAGATGCCCCAGCTCAGGCGGTCTTCGCGCATGCGCGCCAGGTCCAGGTCGTGCAGCCAGACGCCGCTGCTGTCGCGATCGGCTTCGGCGAGCAGGGCGCCTTTGTGGTCGCAGATGAACGACGAGCCGTAGAAGCGCATGCGCAGGCTGTCGTCGCTGCGCGCCACTTCATGACCGACGCGGTTGGCGGCCACCACTGGCAGCAGGTTGGCGGCGGCATGGCCACGCATGGCCATCTGCCAATGGTCGCGTGAATCCAGTTCGGCGGCGCCAGGCTCCGAGCCGATGGCGGTGGGGAACAGCAGCACTTCGGCGCCCATCAGCGCCAGGCAACGGGCGGTCTCGGGGAACCACTGGTCCCAGCAGATGCCGATGCCCAGGCGACCGAAGGCGGTGTCCCAGACCTTGAAACCGGTGTCGCCGGGGCTGAAGTATTCCTTTTCCTGGTAGCCGATGGCGTTGGGGATGTGGGTCTTGCGATACACGCCCAGCAGGCGGCCGTCGGCATCGGCCACGGTCAGCGAGTTGAAGAAGGCGTTGCCGGCCCGTTCGTACCAGCTAAGTGGCAGGACCACGCCCAGTTCCTTGGCCAGCGCGGCGAAGCGCTTGAGCAGCGGGCTGTCGTGGTAGTCCTGGGCCAGGGCCTGGTGGCTGTGGCACTGCTCGATGCAGAAGTACGGGGTGGCGAACAGCTCCTGCAACAGGATCACCTGGGCACCCTGGGCAGCGGCCTGGCGCACCAGTTGCTCGGCGCGCTCGAGGTTGGCCGGCAGGTCCCAGCTGCAGGCCATTTGCGTGGTGGCGATGCGCAGCGTGCTCATGAGCGCGCTCCCTGCCAGGCCGGCTGCTGCTGGGTGATGCAATGGATGCCGCCACCGCCGTGGGCGAGATGGTCGATGCGCACCGGTACCACTTCGCGACCGGGGAAGGCCTGGGCCAGTTGCTGCGCGGCCGCCTGGTCGGCGTCGATGCCATAGGCTGGCATGATCACCGCGCCGTTGACCAGGTAGAAGTTGGTGTACGAGGCGCAGAACACTTCGGCTTCGCTGTCCACGGCCGCCGTGGCCTCGAACAGGTCGAGCAGTTCAAACGAACGGCCCTGGGCGTCCGTGGCCAGTTCCAGCGCACGGCGGTTCTCGCGGGCCACTTCGGCATACACCGAGCCCTGGTCGTGGGTGGCGTCGACCAGCAGCACGCCGGGGCGGGCGAAGGCGCACACGCCATCGACATGGCCGTCAGTCATGTCGCCGGTCACATACTGTGGGTCGCCCGGCAGCCAGATGGTCTTGCGGATGCCCAACAGGCGGGCGAAGCAATCCTCGAAATCCGTCTTGCTCAGGCCCGGGTTGCGATTGGGGTTGAGCAGCACCGATTCGGTGGTGATCAGGGTGCCTTCGCCGTCAACATGAATGGCGCCGCCTTCGTTGCACAGCGGGGTGCTCAGGCCTTCCAGGCCGAGGTGGTCGAGGATGCGCCGGGCCAGGCTGCGGTCCTTGCCGTGCTCGGATTTGCCGCCCCAGGCGTTGAAGCGCCAGCTCAAGCCCGCCACGCCCTGTTGCGGGTGGATCAGGAAGGTCGGGCCGCTGTCGCGGCACCAGCTGTCGTCCATGGCCAGCTCGATCAGTTCGATACCGGCGCCGCACAGTTCGCGGGCGATGCTCATGGCCGACGGATCGACCACCATTTTCACCGGCTCGAAGCGGGCGATGGCGGCGGCCACCCGGGCGTAGTCGCGCTGCACGTCGGCCAGGGTCACGCCCCAGCCCGACTCCCACAGCGGTTGATTGTGCGGCCAGATCATCCAGGTGGCGGCGTGGCGGGCCCATTCGGCGGGCATGCGCCAGCCGCTGTCGAGGGACAGGTTCATAGTGAACTCCGATCTATTAGGGATTTTTATCAACGAAGCCCGCCGTCGCGGGTGTTGTCGTCCATGTTATGGCTGGGAATCCGGGGCGACAAACGATAGATTTAGCGTATTTTTGATTAGTCAGGCTTATCAGCATGCTCAAGCATTGGCCCCCGTTAAACACCCTGCGCGGCTTCGAAGCCGCCGCCCGCCTAGGCAGCTTCCACAAGGCCGCCGAGGCCCTGAACCTCACCCAGTCGGCAATCAGCCAGCAGATCCGCAGCTTGGAAGGCTACCTGGAACAGCCGTTGTTCCACCGCAGTGGCCGTAGCGTCAGCCTGACCGACGCCGGGCACGATCTGCTCAGCACCACTCAGGCCTTGTTGCAGCAACTGGCGGTGGGCATTCGCCGCCTGGAGCAGTACCGCAAGCCCAACCAACTGGTGGTCAACACCACCCCGGCGTTCGCCCGCCACTGGCTGTTGCCGCGCCTTGCGGACTTCCACCAGCGCTGCCCGGAAGTGGACCTGTGGCTGTTCACCAGCTTCGAGGTGCCGGACATGGCCAGTGAGACCATCGACCTGGCGATCCGCGACGATATCGGCGCTCAGGCCGAATGCAGCTTCACCGTGCTGCACCCGGATCAACTGTACCCGGCATGCCACCCGGACCTGCCCGAGCAGGGGCGGACCACCCTGCATGGCGAGCGGGAGATGGACTGGAGCCATTGGCAATTGGAGGGCGGTGAGGACGTGGGGCAGCAAGGCAAGGGGCTGAACTTCTCCGACCCTGGCTTGTTGCTGGATGCGGCGGGTGAGGGGCTGGGGATTGCCCTGGTCAGCCAGTTGCTGGCGCGGCGGCTGGTGGACGAGGGGCGTCTGCGGCCCTTGTCGGTACAGCGCGTGCGCGGGCCGGTGTGGAGCTGCCTGGTGCATTGGGAAAGCCAGGAGGATCCGTTGGCGAGGCAGTTCCTGGGGTGGTTGAAGGCGGCGCTGGTGCAGGCTTAGCGTTTGTCAGAGCCGCTGCGATTTTTCATTGCTCCGATCACCCCGTAATATGTGTCGGATGACTTGCGAGGGTAGTCTCACCCTCTAGATCAAACGGCAGCACCCCGAATCCGGGCGCTGCCCCAGCCTAAACCTGACGAGGTACAGACATTGGCCATCATTCATCCCAAGGTTCGCGGTTTCATCTGCACCACGACTCACCCCAAGGGCTGCGAGCTCAACGTCCGTGACCAGATCGAAGCCACCCGCAAGCTGGGCGTGCGCGAGGATGGTCCGAAGAAAGTCCTGGTGATCGGTGCCTCCAGCGGCTACGGCCTGGCCGCGCGCATCACTGCGGCGTTCGGCTTCAAGGCCGACACCCTCGGCGTGTTCTTCGAAAAGCCGGGCACCGAGACCAAGGCCGGCACCGCTGGTTGGTACAACGCCGCCGCCTTCGACAAGTTCGCCAAGGCCGAAGGCCTGTACAGCAAGTCGATCAACGGTGATGCCTTCTCCGACGAAGCCCGTGCCAAGGTCATCGAGCTGATCAAGAACGAAATGGGCGGCCAGGTCGATCTGGTCATCTACTCCCTGGCCTCGCCGGTGCGCAAGCTGCCGCAGACCGGTGAAGTGATCCGCTCGGCCCTGAAGCCGATCGGCCAGCCGTACAAGTCGACCGCCATCGACACCAACAAGGACACCATCATCGAGGCCAGCATCGAGCCGGCTACCGAGCAGGAAATCGCCGATACCGTCACCGTGATGGGCGGCCAGGACTGGGAGCTGTGGATTGACGCCCTGAACGCCGCTGGCGTGCTGGCACCGCAGGCCCGCACCGTGGCCTTCAGCTACATCGGCTCCGACATCACCTGGCCGATCTACTGGGACGGCGCGCTGGGCAAGGCCAAGCAGGACCTGGACGAAACCGCCCAGCGCCTGGGCAAAAAAGTCGGTGGCAGTGCCAACGTTGCGGTGCTGAAGTCGGTGGTTACCCAGGCCAGCTCGGCGATCCCGGTGATGCCGCTGTACCTGTCGATGGTCTTCAAGATCATGCAGGAGAAGGGTATCCACGAAGGTACCCAGCACCAGCTGGACCGCATGTTCCGTGACCGCATGTACCGTGCGGACGGTGCGCCGGCTGCACTGGACGACGAAGGCCGTCTGCGTCTGGACGACTGGGAGCTGCGTGATGATGTGCAGGACGCCTGCCGTGCCATGTGGCCGAAGGTGACCACCGAGAACCTGTTCGAGCTGACCGACTACGCCGGTTACAAGAAACAGTTCCTCAACCTGTTCGGTTTCGAGCGCGCTGACATCAACTACGACGAAGACGTAGCCACCGACGTACGGTTCGACTGCATCGAGCTGTAAGCAAGTCCTTGACCGCGCAGCCGTTGATGGCGGTTGCGCGGTTCCCGCCGACGACTTGTTAATATTCTGAAACAAATCCCTCGCTGGCCCTTTGCCATGGCCACCCTCCGCCTGATCTATACCCCAGCTATTGGCCTGGCAATTTCGCTGGCGCCGAGGAGGGAGCAATGGGCGTACTGCAAAAACTACAAGAACGCATCCGCCGGAAGGGCCTCAAGCGCACCTTCAAGACTTTTTTCGAGCGCTACGTGTTTTTCCATTGGGAACTGCTGTGGATGGAGCGCGACCTGATCAGCCCTGTGCCGCCGTACAGCCTCAAGGCGCATGCGCCGGTCACCCTGGTGCCGATCACCACGGCCAATGCCGATGCCTTCGCCCGGCATTTCGGCGACCGTGTCGAGACCATGCGCGAGCTGGCCGCCGAGGGCCATACCGGGCACATGTACCTGGATGAGCAGGGCGATGCCGTAGCATTCATCTGGGCCAGCGTGGTGGATTACCACGACAAGCATTACTACGGTTGCACCTTCCCGGTGAAACCCGGCGAGTTCTTCGAGTTCGGCGGCGAGATGACCCGGCCGTACTTTGGCAGCGAGCTGTCGGTGACGGCCCAGGTCGAGCTGTGGAACACCATGCGCGAAAAGGGCTGCCACAAGGTGGTTGACGTGGTGGAGACCCACAACGTGCCAGCAATGAAACTGCACCTGCGCATGGGCTACCACGAGCAGGGCCGGGTGATGCATGTGTATGGCCTGTTCGGTCGCTGGAAGCTGTTCCGCGAAACCCGCTACCACGGTTCGCGCCTGGCGGTGCTGCGCAAGCCGGGCGTGGCGCGGGCGCTGCCCACTACCTGAGGGCACAGGACCTGTAGGAGCGGCTTCAGCCGCGATGAAGCCAACGTGGTGTATGGCACCAGCTTCGCTGGTGATCGCGGCTGAAGCCGCTCCTACAAGGAACTTGAGCTGTTCGGGCATTTTTTTGCTAGCGTTGGCGCACGACAACAGCCCGTCCGCCAGCATGGCGAGACGCCGCAGGGAGTGCGCCATGAGCAGCCTTACCCAACCCGCCTGTGCCTTTCGTCATGTCGCCGCCGACGGCTATGGCCTCGGCGGATTTCGCTGGCGCCACGCCGAACCCGACCCCCTGCGTCCACTGGTGATCATCAACGCCGCCACCTCGGTGCGTTGCCGCTACTACTCGCGTTTCGCCGACTACCTGTTCGCCCAGGGCTTTGACGTGCTCACCTACGATTATCGCGGCATCGGCGAGTCACGCCCGGCCACGCTGCGCGGTTTCCAGGCGTCCTGGAGCGACTGGGGCCGGCTGGACTTCGAAGCGATGTTGCAACTGGCCGCCGCCGAGCATCCGGGCCAGCCGATGCATGTGGTCGGCCACAGCTTCGGCGGCTGGGCGCTCGGGCTGGCGCCGTCGGCGGGGCAGGTGCGCCATGCGCTGCTGGTGGGCGCGCAGTTCGCCTATTGGCGCGACTATGCGCCGGAGCAGCGTTGGCAGCTGTTCGGCAAATGGCACGTGGTGATGCCGCTGTTGACCCGGATGTTCGGCTATTTCCCCGGCAAGCGCCTGGGCTGGCTGGAAGACACCCCGGCCGGCGTGGTGCGCGATTGGGTTGCCCGTACGCCGCGTTACGAGCAGCGGCCCAGTGGGCGTCTGCTGTCGGGGACGCCATTTGCCCAGGTACAGGCGGCGACCCTGGCCATCAGCCTGACTGACGATCCGTTCGGCACGGTGGCGGCCACTGAACGATTGTTGGGGTACCTGCGAACGGGCGAGCGGCGGCATCTGCGGGTGGCGCCTGTGGATATCTCGGTCGGGGAGATCGGGCACTTCGCGTTCTTTCACGATCGGTTTCGTGAAAGCCTGTGGCCGATTGCGCTGGAGTGGTTGCAGAAGGGGCGCCTTGAGGCTGGAACACCAGGCCGGCTCATCAGTTGATGTGTCCGGTTGGGGCCGCACAGCGGCCCCATCTGCTATCAGCCCAGGCGCGCAAGTGGCTGGGTGGTGAACTTCACCCCGGCCAGCCCATGCTTGATCAGCGCCCGGATATTGCCATGGTCGCTGCCCTCGGGCGTGGCGACCACGCTACGGTAATGCTCACCGAAGGCCAGCAGCGCCTCCGGGTCGCTCAACCCTTCGAGCAGCGCCAGGCCCAGGGTCTTGCACGAGCCTTCGTTCTGCCCGGCGGCGTTGTGCACGTCGCCATTGTCGAAGGCCTGGGGCTGGTAGCTGTAGTTCGCGGCGATGAAGGCCAGGGTGTCGGCAAAAACGTGTTCGCCGCTGGCGAGGCTGCTGCGCAGGCTATTCAGGTCAGTCACGTGGTTTTCCTTGTTCGAACGCCGCTTTCTGCTCGGCGCTGGCTTCGTTCTGGTATTGGGCTTTCCATTCGGCATAGGGCATGCCGTACACCTGCTCACGGGCATCGTCCAGGCTCAGCTCGATCTGGCGATCATCGGCGGCGGCCTTGAGCCACTTGGACAGGCAGTTGCGGCAGAAGCCGGAGAGGTTCATCAGGTCGATGTTCTGCACGTCGGTACGTTTTTGCAGGTGGTCGACCAGGCGCCGGAACGCGGCGGCTTCGAGTTCGAGCTGTTGTTGCGGGGTCATGGGCGGTCTCTTCAGGTCATGCGGTTCTTCAGATGGCGGCCACCATTGATGACCACCTGGCTGCCGGTGCTGTACTGGCTTTGCAGCAGGAACAGCACGGCGTCGATCAGTGGGCGGGCGCCGGGCTCGAATTCGAGCAGGGCTTTCTTCAGGGTCTGCTGGCGGTACTGTTCGTCGCCGCCTTCCTTGAGGATCAGCAGGCCGGGCAGGATACCGTTGACCCGTACCTTCGGCGCGTACTTTTCGGCGAACGACAGCACCATGTTCTGCAGCGCGGCCTTGGTCGCGGCATAGCCGATGTGGCTCTTGCTGCCGCGCGAGGAAGTTTCGTCGCAGATGTGGATGATGTCGGCCTTGTCCACCTTGTTCAGCAGCTCGCCGAGGGCGAGGTTGAGGTGGTAGGGCGCCTCGACGTGCAGGCGGAACATGGTATCGAGGTTGTCCAGGCCATCGTCGAGCCACAGCGAGGCGTTGTGGATGATCGCGCGCAGGCCGTCGTAGTGGCTGTGCAGGTGGTCGACCAGGGCCTGGCGGTCTTCGCCGCGGGTCAGGTCGGCCTGGAACTGCTGGATGTTCGGGTGGGCAGCCTGCCCCTGCAAGGTACGGCTGGCGCTGACCACCGTATGGCCGGCCTGGGCCAGCTCCAGGGCCAGGGCCAGGCCGACGCGCTGGCTGGCGCCGGTGATGAGGATTGGGCTGTTCATGTTCGGGCGGTCTGTTCGTCTGTCCGTGCGTGATGCCCCAGCATACCCGAACTGCGCGGCCTTGCGAGCCCGTGCCTCAGCGGCTGCGCAGCCCCTGGGAACGTTCGGTGGCGGGGCGTGGCGTGGTGTTGAGCCAGCCGGCCAGCAGCCGGGTGGACAGCGGGATGAACAGGTACACCATCAATGGCGTCAGGGCCAGGGTACTGAGCAGCACTCGAGGCAACAGATCGAGTGGCGCCAGCCAGTGGCCGAACAGCAGGTTGAACAGTAGCGAAACCGGAAAGAATGCCAGCCAGATGGCCGTTGCCTGCTTCCAGCGCGGTGGTTTTTGCACGGTATTGGTGCCGAACCAGTCGTCGATACCGCTCACGCGCCTCTCTTTGGGGCGTTCGAACAGGCCGTTGCCGCGCTCCAGCCAGGCCCTGCGCGATGCGGAATGCTCCCAGGCGTGCATGGTCTGTTCGCAGGCGAAGCGGAAGATGATCTGGAATTCGTCGCCCTCGCTCGGCGGGGCGAGGATGCCCGAGCCCAGGTAGCCGGGAAAGTCGGTGGCCAATTGCTCGCCTTCGTGCAGCCAGGCCAGCAGGTCCTGGTAGCGGCCGCAGGCGGCGCGGCGCGACACCATCAAGGTGACGGGTGGAGTAGACATCGTGTATCTCCTGGCGACGGGGCTGGCGGGTAGCCGGCCCCTGGCTTGCGGCCCGGGGTGATGGGCGGCGCAGGCGGGCTTGCAAGAATCGGGCACGGATTATCGCCGATCAATCATGACCAGTCAGTTTCAGGAGCTGGACGGTCTTCAGGCGGTGCAGGGAGCCTGGGCGTGCAGTTCGGGGTGAGCCTTGCGGTGGGCCTGGAGGATGTACTCGCGCAGGCGCTCGATCTCTTCGGCCGGCGTGTGGGTCAGGTCGTAGGCGGCGAGGCGCGGGCCGATGCGCCGGCGCAGCGCGCCGTGCAGGCCGATCGGCGGGATGTCCTCGGCGGCGAAGCGCAGGTTGAATTGCGCAGGGGCTTGAGCATCATCGCGCACTTCCAGCAGCACACCCTTGAAGGAAATGTCGCGTACCCACAGGTCACTGGCCTGGCCATGATCATCCAGCAACGCGATCGGAGGCTGCAGCGACAGGCGCCAGGGCCGCAGCCTGGGGCCATCCTCGTAGATGTCCGGCGAGCCGAGTTGCAGGTGCAGGGCGTGGAATTCATCCTCGACCAGTTGCAGGGGGAAGCTCAACTGCTGGTTGTTGAAGCTGGCCTGCAGCGTCACCTGCTCGTTGGCCACCAGGCGGGTGAGCAGGTCCTTGAGACGACGGTCGCCATTGACCAGCAGGCTCGACATGGGGTCGGCCAGGTTCAGTTGGGGCGAATGCTGCATGTCCTGGATGAAATCCAGTTCGTCCTGAGAGAGTAGGGCGTCTGCTTGCATGGTCTGACTCGAAGGGGCGATCGGTAACGGCGATTTCTTCACGGCGGTGGACAGTGCTCAATCCGCTTCGTTCCGGTCATTCGTCGGAAAATCCTGAAGCCTGTGACTTTAGCCGGAGGCGGCCTTTTGCCACTGTCGAGTGCTAGTATCCTACGTTTTCACTCAGTTTCGGAATCCTCACCCGATGAAAGTCGCCATTATTTCCGGTTCGGTGTACGGCACCGCCGACGAAGTCGCCCGCCACGCCGAGTCGCTGCTCAAGGCAGCCGGTCTTGAAGCCTGGCACGCGGCACGCGCCACCCTGCAGGACATCGAGGGCTTTGGCCCCGACGCATTGCTGGCGGTGACCTCGACCACCGGCATGGGCGAGCTGCCCGACAGCCTGATGCCGTTGTACAGCGCGATCCGCGACGTGCTGCCGGCGGCCTGGCGCGGCCTGCCGGGAGCGGTGATCGGCCTGGGCGATTCGAGCTACGGCGACACCTACTGCGGCGGTGGCGAGCAGATGCGCGAGCTGTTCGCCGAGCTGGGGGTGAACGAAGTGCTGCCGATGCTGCGACTCGATGCCAGTGAGACCGTGACACCGGAGACCGATGCCGAGCCGTGGCTGGCGGAATTTGCGGCTGTGCTGAAAGGCTGATATTGCCTGGACCGGCCCCGCGACAGGGCCGGTCGCCTCAATGCATGGCTGAATCCTCACGCAACAATGCCAGCCACGCCTGCGCCGCCCGTGACAGATATGCCCCGCGCCGCCAGATGAAGGCGATGTCCCACCTCAGGTACTCCGGCGCCCGCAACGGCAAGCGCACCACCCCGGGCCGTTCCAGCGCCCGTGCGACGATCGCCGGCAGCAGCACCACGCCTTGCCCGGCCGCCACCAACGCGGCAAGAAAGTCTGCCTGGCCGCTACGCCCACCCTCCTTGGGTGTAAAACCTTCCTGCTGGCAGGCGCTGAGCAATCGATCGTTGAGCACGAAGCTGCGCTGGTACAGCAGAAACGGCGTGTCGGCCAGTTGTGCCAGGGCGACGTCGACCTGCCCGGCCAGCGGGTGGCCGGCGGGCAGCAAGGCTTCCAGTGGCTCATTGCAGAACGGCTGGTAGTCGAACGCCGGATCGTTCGGCGTCAGGCTGCCGCCCAGCTCCAACTCGCCACTCTTGACGGCCTGCTCGACCATGCGGCTGCCACCTTCGAGCAGTTGGATCGAGATATTCGGATGGCGCCGCCGATACTCGGCGAACAACCCAGCGAACAGCGCATCGCTGCCCAGCAGCGGCAGGCCCAGGCGCAATTCGCCGCGGGCCATCTGGCTGAGATCGTCGAGTTCGCTCAGCAGCTCCTGGCGCTGGCGCAGCAGCGCTTCGCCGCGTTCCAGGACGATGCGCCCGGCGGCAGTCAGCAGCAACTGCGAGCCTTGGCGTTCCAGCAGCGGCTGGCCGATGTCCTGTTCCAGCTGGGCGACCTGCTTGCTAACCGCCGACTGGCTGACGTGCAGGGTACCCGCCGCCTGGGTGAAGCCGCCTTTGTGGACGACTTCGATGAAACTGCGCAGCTGTTTGAATTCCATGTATGCCGGATTCTATTTTGGAATGGCTGTCAGTCTAACAATTCGCTTCTGGCCTAGGTGGCCGAATTTTACAATGGGCCCGTTGTCGAGGAACTCCCGCCCATGAATCCTGCATTACTGAAGAAGACCCTGCGCCTTTTCGCCGAACTGACGGTGTTGCTGGCGCTGTTCCTGATCGGTGGCCAGCTGGCCGCCTGGCTCGCCTGGCCGATTCCCGGTGGGGTGATGGGCCTGGCGCTGCTGCTGGCGCTGTTCGCCACCGGGCTGCTCAAACCTGCCACGCTGCAATTGGGTGCCGGCTGGCTGATGGCCGAAATGCTGCTGTTTTTCATTCCGGCGCTGATGAGCCTGCTGGACTACGGCAGCCTGCTGCGCAGCGAGGGCTGGCGCATCCTGCTGGTGATCGCGCTGAGCACCCTGCTGGTGATGGTGGTCACCGCGGTCACCGTCGAGCTGGTGTGCCGTTGGAGGTTGCGCCATGAGCCTTGAACCCATGCCGCTGTTCTGGCTGGCCCTGACCCTGGGCGCCTACCTGGGCAGCCGCTGGCTGTACCGGCGCAGCGGGCGCTACCTGCTGTCGCCGCTGATCCTGGTGCCGGCCTTGCTGCTGGCGGTGGCCGTGCCGCTGCACACCGCCTACGCCGAGTACGCCCGCAACACGCATTGGTTGATGGGCGTGCTGGGCCCGGTCACCGTCGCTTTCGCGGTGCCGATCTGGCAACAACGGGCACTCCTGGCGCGGCACTGGCCGGCGCTGCTGGTCGGCATGCTCGCCGGCAGCGTGGCTTCTATCGGCAGCTCCTGGGCGCTGGCGCACCTGCTCGCGCTGGACGATGCGGTCAGCCTGTCGTTGCTGCCGCGTTCGATCACCACGCCGTTCGCCATGCCCGTGGCCCAGGACCTGGGCGGCGTGCCGGAGCTGACGGCGGTGTTCGTGATGTTTACCGGGGTGCTCGGGGCGATGTTCGGCGGCATTCTCCTGCGTTGGCTGCCCTTGCGCACACCGCTGGCGCGGGGGGCTCTGTTCGGTGTCGGTGCCCATGGCGCGGGGGTGAGCCGCGCCCAGGAAGTCGGGCGCGAGGAAGGCTCGGTGGCCGGCCTGGTCATGGTCCTGACCGGGCTGCTCAACCTGTTGGCCGCGCCGTTGCTGATGAGGTTGATCTGACCGTTCGTGCCACTGACTCGCACGGTCATCAGGCTGGCTGCCAAGGCGACTTATCACCTTCGTATAGGCTTCTAGACTGAGCCTCGACATAGAGAGCACATGTAAGTGCCGAGGTGACATGCAATGAACGCAGCCTTGCCCTCTTCCAACCCTTATCCACCGAGACGACCGTGATGCCACTGGCCGAAATTCCATTGTGCGTCTGGCGCACCCGGAGCCAGGGGTTCACTTTCCGGGGCCAGAGCATCCGCTACTGGACGGCAGGGCAAGGAGAGCCCCTGCTATTGCTTCACGGTTTCCCCACGGCCAGCTGGGATTGGCACTACCTGTGGGCACCCCTGACCCAGCGCTTTCGTGTGGTGGCCTGCGACATGCTCGGCTTCGGCGATTCGGCCAAGCCCGCGGACCACGACTACAGCCTGCTCGAGCAGGCCGACCTGCAGCAGGCGTTGCTGGCGCACCTGCACATCGACCAGCCGGTGCACCTGCTGGCCCACGACTACGGCGGCAGCGTCGCCCAGGAGCTGCTGGCCCGGCACCACGAACGGCGGCTGGAGGTGGCCAGTTGCGTGTTCCTCAACAGCGGGCTGTTCCCCGAGAGCTGCCGGGTGCTGCTGGTCCAGAAGCTGCTGCTCAGCCGCCTGGGCTGGCTGGTCGGGCGCTCGTTCGGGCGCGACGACCTGGTGCGCAACGTCACCCAGGTCTATGGCCCGTGCACCCATCCCAGCGAGAGCGCCCTGGACGACTACTGGAGCCTGATCGCCTCCAACCGTGGCCCACGGATCCTGCACAAGCTGGTCAGTTTCCTGCCGGAACGCCGGGCCCAGCGCGAGCGCTGGGTCGCCGCGCTGCAACGCCCGGGCGTGCCGCTGCGCTTCATCAATGGCGCGGTCGATCCGTTGTCCGGCGCGCACATGGTCGAGCGCTACCGGGAAATCGTCCCGGACCCGGACACCGTGGTGTTGCAGGGCATCGGCCATTACCCGCACACCGAAGCGCCGGTGCAGGTGCTGCGCCACTACCTGGCCTTTCGTGAACAACCGCTGAGCTATGTACCGCTGAAGGTCGCCTGGTCCTGACCGGGCGACCATCGCCGGGCGTTATCGGGCGGCATTCGCCACGGTGCGCTTGATTGCCCGGCCCGGGCGGCTGGCGGAAACTGCGTTGCATCCCTTCATTGCCAGGAGCCTTGAGCATGAGCGAGCCGGTACGTCTGCAGGATCGAGTGGTGATCGTCACGGGGGCCGGCGGCGGCCTGGGCCGGGCCCATGCGCTGCTGTTCGCCGCGCGCGGCGCTCACGTGGTGGTCAATGACCTGGGTGGGTCTACACATGGTGAAGGCGCCAACGCCTCGGCGGCCGACCGCGTGGTGGAGGAGATCCGCGCCGCGGGCGGCACGGCCATCGCCAACCATGACTCGGTCACCGATGGCGCGCGCATCGTCGAGCAGGCCCTGGATACCTTCGGCCGGGTCGATGTGCTGGTGAACAACGCCGGCATCCTGCGCGACAAGACCTTCCACAAGATGGAAGACAGCGACTGGGAGCTGGTCTACCGGGTGCACGTCGAGGGCGCCTACAAGGTTACCCACGCCGCCTGGCCGCACCTGCGGGCGCAGAATTGGGGGAGGGTGATCTTCACCTCGTCCACCTCTGGCATCTATGGCAATTTCGGCCAGGCCAACTATGGCATGGCCAAACTCGGCCTCTATGGGCTGACCCGCACCCTGGCCATCGAGGGCCGCAAGCACGGCATCCTGGTCAACGCCATCGCCCCGACCGGCGGCACGCGAATGACCGAGGGGTTGATCCCGCCGCAGGTGTTCGAACGTCTGCAGCCCGAGCTGATCAGCCCGTTGGTGGTGTACCTGGGCAGCGAGCAGTGCCAGGACAGCGGCGAACTGTTCGAGGTGGGCGGCGGCTGGGTGGGCAAGGTGCGCTGGGAGCGTAGCCAGGGCGTGGGCTTCGACCCGCGTGAAGGGTTCACCCCCGAGCAGGTGGCGGACAACTGGGCGCGGATCGGTGATTTCGAGGGCGCGGAGCACCCGCAGGACAGCCTGCAGGCGTTGCAGCAGATGATGGCGAACCTGCAGAGGTATCCGTTGGGTTGATTGCGCCGATCTTGCGATTCTTGCAGAAATAAAAAAGGCCGCTGCAATCGCAGCGGCCAATCGAGACGTTAGATCAAGGAGCTTCAAAATCAACGTCGGTGAACCTGGGCGGGCGCGAAAAGCAGGGGGGAGAGCCCTTCGTGCCGGCCAGTGAGGTCAGAATAAGCGCATGATCCCGTGGGAAAAATACCCGCTTATGACATTCACCTTTACGTTTCGAGTAAAAGTGCGAGGCGGACTATAGGCCGCTCTCGCAGGAAAAGTCCGTAATGCTTTGTAAGTCCTTTCACTGATCCGCGCCGTATCCCATTCGCCAACTGGTGGCCTGGGTGGCGGCGAGCAGGCGCCGGGCGGCCGGGCCGTGCTCGTCGGCATGGAAGATCGAGGTCGGACCGACCACGGTCATCACGGCGGCGACCTGGCCCATGGCGTTGAACACCGGCGCGGACAGCGCGTCCACCCCCGGCATCAGCAAACCGTGCACATGGTGCAGGCCGCGCTGGCGGATCTGTTCGAGCAGGGCGGCATAGTCATCCGCCGTCTGGCCGAGCGCTGCCAGTTCCCGGTCGCGCAGCTCCACGGTCTCGCGCTCGGGCAGGTGCGCGGCGAACACCAGTCCGGTGGACGAACTGAGCAACGGCAGCACCGAACCGATCTGCGTCACCACCGTCACTGCACGTACCGCCGGTTCGATGCTCACCACTGTCGCCCCCTGGTTACCCCACACGGCGATGAAGCAGCTTTCGTTGAGCTCGTCGCGCAACTGTGACAGCGGCAACGCCGCCACCTTCAGCACATCGATGCTGCCCAGTGCCGCCATGCCTACCCGCAGTGCCTCGCGGCCCAGTCCGTAGTGGTTGGTGGCCGGGTCCTGTTCGGCGAAGCCGCTGGCGATCAGCGCCTGCAGGTAGCGGTGCACCTTGCTCGCCGGCATGTCGACATGCTCGGCCAGGCGCGACAGCGAGGTGGAGGGGGAAAGTTCGGCCAGGGCCTTGAGGATGTCGGTGCCGACTTCCGCTGAGCGGACTTTCTGTTTGCCGTTGTCGGTGCTGCTGGCTTTGGCCATGGGGGACTTCTATGCAGATTTCATGGGGTGGCGCCTTTATAGCTTGACGCCTGCGCTCGGGCAAATTACGTTATTCGTAATCTGATTACGATAAAAACAATGCAGACGCGCTGCCGCCCTTGGTGCCGGTTTCAGGATCGGGCTCCGCAGCCAGCTGCCCGAAACGGCTCCCAGCAGCCCGGAGGCACCGATGACCCGCGACACATCCCCTGAGCTCCAGTACCTGAGCGGCTTCGGCAACGAGTTCGCCAGCGAAGCCCTGCCCGGCGCCCTGCCGGTCGGGCAGAACTCGCCGCAGAAGGCTCCCTATGGGCTGTACGCCGAGCTGCTGTCGGGCACCGCGTTCACCATGACCCGCAGCGAACTGCGACGCACCTGGTTGTACCGCATTCGCCCCTCGGCCCTGCACCCGCGTTTCGAGCGCCTGGAGCGCCAGCCGCTGACCGGGCCGTTGGGAGGCGTCAATCCCAACCGCCTGCGTTGGAGCCCGCAACCGATCCCGTCCGAACCGACCGACTTCATCGGCGGCTGGCTGCCGATGGTGGCCAACTCGGCATCGGAGAAACCGGCCGGCGTGAGCATCTACATCTACCGCGCCAACTGCTCCATGGAGCGGGTGTTCTTCAACGCCGACGGCGAGTTGCTGCTGGTGCCCGAGCAAGGCCGCCTGCGCATCGCCACCGAACTGGGCGTGCTCGAGGTCGAGCCGCTGGAGATTGCGGTGATCCCGCGGGGCATGAAGTTCCGGGTCGAACTGCTCGATGCGCAGGCCCGGGGCTACATTGCCGAGAACCACGGCGCGCCGCTGCGCATCCCGGACCTTGGCCCGATCGGCAGCAATGGCCTGGCCAACCCGCGTGACTTCCTCGCCCCGGTCGCCCATTACGAAGAGAGCACCGGCCCTGTGCAATTGGTGCAGAAGTTCCTCGGCGAACACTGGGCCTGCGAGCTGCAGCACTCGCCCCTGGACGTAGTCGCCTGGCACGGCAGCAACGTGCCTTACAAATACGACCTGCGCCGCTTCAACACCATCGGTACGGTCAGCTTCGACCACCCCGATCCGTCGATCTTCACCGTGCTGACCTCGCCCACCAGCGTGCATGGCATGGCCAACATGGACTTCGTGATCTTCCCGCCGCGCTGGATGGTGGCCGAGAACACCTTCCGTCCACCATGGTTCCACCGCAACCTGATGAACGAGTTCATGGGCCTGATCCAGGGCGCCTACGACGCCAAGGCCGAAGGCTTCCTGCCCGGCGGCGCTTCGCTGCATGGGGTGATGAGCGCCCACGGCCCCGACGCCGAGACCTGCGACAAGGCCATCTCGGTGGACCTGGCACCGCACAAGATCGACAACACCATGGCCTTCATGTTCGAGACCAGCCAGGTGCTGCGCCCGAGCCGCCAGGCCCTCGAAAGCCCGCAGTTGCAGGCCGACTACGATAGTTGCTGGGCCACCTTGCCGAGCACCTTCAACCCGAACCGGAGATAACCGATGAACCACACCGCCATTGCCCGTAGCTGGGTCGAGCACGCCAACGGGCACCGCGACTTCCCGTTGCAGAACCTGCCCCTGGGCATCTTCAGCCGCCCAGGGCAGACGCCACGTTGCGGCGTGGCCATCGGCGACGCGATCCTCGACCTCGAGGCCGTGCTGGCCGCCGGGTTGTTCGAGGGGGTGGCCAAGGCCGCCGTCGAAGCGACAGTGGGCGGCGCGCTGAATGCCTTCTTCGCCCTTGGCCGCGAGGCCCGTGTTGCCCTGCGCCAGCGCCTGCTGGCGCTGCTGGGCGAGGGCAGCGAGCACCAGGCGGCCCTGAAGGCCGCGCTGTACCCGGCCGGCGAATGCCAGTTGCACCTGCCGGCGAAGATCGGTGACTACACCGACTTCTACGTCGGCATCGAGCACGCCAAGAACGTCGGCAAGCTGTTCCGCCCGGACAATCCGCTGCTGCCCAACTACAAGCACGTGCCGATCGGCTACCACGGCCGCGCCTCGACCATCCGGCCGTCCGGCACCGGCGTGCGCCGCCCCAAGGGCCAGACCCTGCTGGCGGGCCAGACCGAGCCGAGCTTCGGCCCTTGCGCGCGCCTGGACTACGAGCTGGAACTGGGCATCTGGATTGGCCAGGGCAACGACATGGGCCAGCCGATCCCGATCGGCGACGCCGCCGAGCACGTGGCCGGCTTCTGCCTGCTCAACGACTGGTCGGCGCGCGATATCCAGGCCTGGGAGTACCAGCCGCTGGGCCCGTTCCTGTCCAAGAGCTTCATCACCACGGTGTCGCCATGGGTGGTCACTGCCGAGGCCCTGGAGCCGTTCCGTTGCGCCCAGCCGGCCCGTCCGGAGGGTGACCCGCAGCCGCTGTCGTACCTGCTGGACAAGCGCGACCAGGCCGCCGGCGCCTTCGACATCGAACTGGAAGTGCTGCTGCTGACCGAACGCATGCGCGAGCAGAACCTGCCGGCGCATCGCCTCACGTTGAGCAGCACCCGCAGCATGTACTGGACCGTGGCACAGATGGTTGCCCACCACAGCGTCAACGGCTGCCAGCTGCAACCGGGCGACCTGTTCGGCTCGGGCACCCTGTCGGGCGCGGCGCCAGGCTCGTTCGGCAGCCTGCTGGAGATCACCGAAGGCGGCAAGCAGCCGGTGGAACTGGCCAGCGGCGAAGTGCGCAAGTTCCTCGAGGACGGCGACGAGATCATCCTGCGCGCCCGTTGCGTGCGCGATGGCGTAGCCAGCATCGGCTTCGGCGAATGCCGTGGCACCATCGTCGCGGCCAACTGAGGAGGGCAGGGCGATGGAACTGTTCACCTACTACCGCTCCACCTCGTCGTATCGGGTGCGCATCGCCCTGGCGCTCAAGGGCCTGGCCTACCAGGCCCTGCCGGTGAACCTGCTCAAGGGCGAGCAGCGCGGCGCGGACTACCTGGCGCTCAATCCGCAGGGGCGGGTGCCGGCCCTGCGTACTGACGATGGCGAGTTGCTGGTGCAGTCGCCGGCGATCATCGAATACCTCGAAGAGGCGCACCCGCAGCCGGCGCTACTGCCGACCGCAGCCGAGGCCCGGGCCAAGGTGCGTGGCGTGGCGGCGATTATCGGCTGTGATGTCCACCCGCTGCACAACGTCAGCGTGCTCAACCAGCTGCGTCAGTTGGGGCACGACGAGGCACAGGTCAACCAGTGGATCGGCCACTGGATCGGCCAGGGGCTGGCGGCGATCGAGCAGTTGATCGGCGACGATGGCTTCTGCTTCGGTGCGACGCCGGGCCTGGCCGATGTCTACCTGATCCCGCAGTTGTACGCGGCCGAGCGCTTCAACATCGACCTCAGTGGCTACCCGCGTATTTGCCGGGTGGCGGCCCTCGCCGAACAGCACCCGGCCTTCCACAAGGCTCACCCGTCGAGGCAGCCCGACACGCCCAACTGACCCACCCAGCCCGCACCTGCACTCATAACAACAAAAGACAGGTACCTTGCGATGCACAACCAGATAGCCAGCTTTCGCGCGGCGCTCGACGCGCGCCCGGTGTCACCCTACCAGTGGCGCTTGCTGCTGCTGTTGATCCTGCTGTTGGTCACCGATGGTTATGACGCCCAGGTGCTGGGCTATGTGATCCCCGCGCTGGCCCAGGACTGGGGCCTGGAAAAGGCAGCTTTCGGGCCGGTGTTCAGCGCCAACCTGCTGGGGCTGACGGTCGGTTCGCTGGCGGTGACGCCACTGGCCGACCGCTTCGGCGTGCGGCGGGTGCTGCTGTGCTGCGTGCTGCTGTACGCCAGCCTGACGCTGCTGATGGTGTTCGCCACTTCCCTCGACAGCCTGATGCTGGCGCGCTTTCTCTGCGGTATCGGCATGGGCGGCGCGATGCCCAGCGCCATGGCGCTGATGGCCGATTATGCACCACCGCGGCTGCGTACCCTGATGGTGACTCTGGCAGCTTGCGGCTTCTCCCTGGGGGGCGCGGCGGGTGGCTTCGTAGCTGCAGGTTTCATCGATCACCATGGTTGGCAGGCGGTGTTTCTTGCCGGTGGCGTGGCGCCGCTGCTGTTGTTCCCGTTCCTGGCGCTGTTCCTGCCTGAATCGCTGCCGCGCCTGCTGCGCGACGCCCCTCCCTATGCGCGGTTGCAACGGGTGACCGCCCGCCTGCTGCCGGGCTGGCAGGTGCCGGCGGCCCAGGTCGCGGCCGATGCGTCGGCCGACAGCAAGCTCACCGTGGTGGCGTTGTTTCGCGAGGGGTTCGCCCGGCCCACGCTGCTGCTGTGGAGCACCTTCTTTGTCAGCCTGATCCTGTTGTACTTCATGATCAGCTGGCTGCCGTCGCTGCTGCAGGAAAGCGGGCTGGCGCTGAACCAGGCCAACCTGGTGACTTCGCTGTTCCTGTTTGCCGGCACCTTCGGGGCGGTGTGCCTGGCCTGGTGCGCCGACCGCATGGCCAACAAGGCTCACCTGCTGGCCGGCGTGCTGCTGGGCGCGGCGCTGTTCAGCGTGCTGGTTGGCCTTAACCATGACGATCCGCGCTGGCTGGTGCCCAGTGTGTTCGCCGCCGGGTTCTGCATCATTGGCGGGCAGTTGACGCTCAATGCCTTCGTCAGCAACTTCTACCCGGCCCAGGTGCGCGCCACCGGCACCGGCTGGGCCCTGGGTGTCGGGCGCTTCGGCTCGATCCTCGGACCGTTGCTCGGCAGTCTGCTGCTGACGTTGCACATGCCAGTGGAGCAGATCTTCTTCTTCTGCGCCGTGCCAGCGCTGCTCGGCGCGCTGCTCATCAGCCGGGTACGCGCACCGCAGCCGCGCGAGGCGACGGTCAAGGGCGAGGCATTAATGGATTGAACGTTTGCCGTTGGGCAACTGGCCGAGGCGTTCCGTGAGTTTCAGGCGCTGCACCGGGTCGTCGGTCAGCAGCAGGGCGTGCTCCAGGTCGAAGCGCTCTGCCTGGGGACAGTCCAGGTGCTGGTACAGCGTGGCCCGGGCCAGGTAGTCGCCGACCTGCACCGGGCCCAGTTGCATGACCCGCTCGGCATCGATCAGCGCCGCGAGGTCGTTGTCGTTGCTTATATGCAATTGGCGAAGGTTGCGCGACAGGCGCTGGAGCATCTGCCGCGGCGATGCGCTGAGCAGGTGCTCGGCGGACAGTGGCACCTGTGGGCCGAACTGGCGGGCGAGCAGTTCGCGGCAGTCGTTGGGATACAGGCGGCGGCCACCACAAGGGTCGAGCAGGTGGTCGGCACCGGGTACCCGCAGCAGGAAGTGCCCGGGAAAGTTCACGCCTTCCAGGGGGATCGACAGCCGCCGTGCCAGCTCCAGGGCAAGGATTGCCAGCAGCAGAGGTTGGCCACGCCGACGTTGCAGCACTTTGTCCATCAAGGCCACGTGCGGGCGCAACGGGTGGTACTCGTCCTGCTGAAAGCCCAGTGCGTTGAGCTGGCGCAGCAAGGGCTGGGCCAGTTCGTTGACCGGCAGCATCGGCAGGCTGGTGCTGACTTCGCGTTGCAGCTCATGCAGCCTGGCCAGGCTGGCCGAGAGCTCGACAGTGCGGTCATGCTCCGCAGCAATCCACAGCGCGGCTTCCAGCAGGGCGACCGGCTCGCGTTCCAGGCAGGCCAGGCAGGCTTGGCGTGGGTTCATCGGACTTCTCCATCACGCTTAACTTGTAGCCCTGGCGAGGCTTTTCGTCCAGTGGTCCGCCCGCACGGTGTGCTGCCTTGACCTGTTTATACTGGTAGCAGCACCTCGCTGGGGAGCCCGTCGATGTTCGCGCTCATGCAAAGCACTCGCACGCAGTCACTGCACTTGTTCATCGACCCGCCTACGGGGCTGAAGGCCGTGGTGGCGATTCACAGCGAACAACTGGGTCCGGCCATGGGCGGTTGTCGCTACCTGCCCTATGCCGACGACGAAAGCGCCATGACCGATGCCATCCGCCTGGCCCAGGGCATGAGTTACAAGGCGGCCCTGGCCGGGTTGCCGATGGGCGGCGGCAAGGCGGTGATCGTGCGTAACCCGCATGTGGAGAACCGTGCAGCGCTGTTCGAGGCGTTCGGGCGCTTCGTCGACACCCTTCAGGGCCGCTTCATCACGGCGGTGGACAGTGGCACCTCGACCCTCGACATGGACTGCATCGCCCAGGCCACTCCCTACGTCACCAGCACCACCGCCTCGGGCGACCCATCGCCACATGCGGCGATGGGCGTGTTCGCCGGCATCCGCGCCACCTCCATGGCCAGGTTGGGCAGTGACAACCTGGAGGGATTGCGAGTGGCGGTGCAAGGGTTGGGCAACGTTGGCTATGCGCTGGCCGAGCAACTGCATGCGGCCGGCGCCGAGCTGCTGGTCAGCGACCTCGATGCCGGCAAGGTGCGCCTGGCGGTGGAGCAGCTCAATGCCCACCCGGTGGCCCATGAAGCCTTGATCAGCACGCCGTGCGACATCTTTGCGCCGTGTGGCGTTGGGCCGGTGCTGAACGGGCAGAGCGTGATGCAACTGCGCTGCGCGGCGGTGGCGGGGTCGGCGAACAACCAGCTGACCACCTTGCAGGTGGCCGACCAGCTGGAGAACCGGGGAATCCTGTATGCGCCGGACTATGTGATCAATGCCGGTGGGCTGATCTATGTGGCCCTGACCCATCGGGGCGAGGGGCTGGGGACCATTACCGCGCACCTGGCGCGGATACCTTCGCGGCTGACCGAAGTGTTCGCCCATGCCCAGGCGGAGAAACGTTCGCCGGCACGGGTGGCGCAGATGCTGGCGGAAAGATTGTTGTACGGCTGAAAGCCATTTCGCGGGGCAAGCCCGCTCCCACGAGATTTTCCATGGATGCGAGCCTTGCGGGCTTGCCCCGCGATGGCGTCATTCCACCGCGCCGCCTTCGAGCAGCTCCGCCAGCGCATCGGGCTGGCTCTTGAACGCTCGGGCGAACACATCGCGGTTCTTCGCCATGTAGATGCCGGCTTCCTCTACCTGCTGCTCGCTCATCGAAGGCACGGCCTTGTGCAGTACCTCGGCCAGGCGTTCGGCCAGCTCGAGCATCTTGTCGTGACGGTCTGCTTCGGCCTTATCCATGAACAAGCGCTCCGGGTCGCGGCTGCTGCGGTACACCACTTCGACGGCCATTCATCACCTCTGTGCCTTTTTGCTGATTGGATTGCGCATTACTGTGTTTTTATACAGTACATCGTCAGGCCATCACCCTGCAACCGCAATGATGGCCAGGCAAACTGACAATCAGCGTAGCCCACAGGTGTCTTGCGGCAATCGACCGCCTTCCAAGACAGGGGCCATGGCCCTTTAACTGCATGGCAACCAAGACCTTCAGTATCAGGAATCGAACATCGTGAACATCAAATGGGCAGAAAAGCTGCGCAAGGGCCTGCACGGCTCCGCCGACTCGCTGGGCAACCTGTGTGTGGAGGCCTTCCATTACCTGGCGCTGTTCGGTATCGGCGCGATCACCGCCTATGCGGCGGTAGTGACCTTCCTGGACATGCTGGGCAAGGGTGGGGTGAGCGTGGATGACATCCTGCTGCTGTTCATCTACCTGGAGTTGGGGGCGATGGTGGGGATCTACTTCAAGACCAACCACATGCCGATCCGCTTCCTGCTCTACGTGGCAATCACCGCGCTGACCCGCCTGCTGATCGGCGATGTCTCGCACCACAAGGCGCCGGATGTCGGCTTGCTGTACGTGTGCGGCGGTATCCTGCTGCTGGCCTTCGCCATCCTGGTGGTGCGCTATGCGTCGTACCGCTACCCGTCGACCAAGGCGCTGGATGCCAGCGGCAAGGAAGTGGACGAGGGCAAATAACCCTCAGTTTGCCAGGCCGACGACAGGGACGCGGCGCTCGCCCTGCGCCGGGCGGGTCAGGGCTGCGAGCACTTCCAGCGGGTTTTGCCCCAGCTCGATGGCCAGGCCCAGGCGAATGCTGTCGATGACTCGTTGCAGACGCACCGGGTCGTTGCGCTGGGCCTGGCTGATCAGGCGCTTGGCGACCACGCCGCTGTCGTCGGAGAGGGTCAGCATGATGCTGCCGTCCAGGCGTTCGATGCTCAGGTTGACCCGGTACTCTGGGGCGAAGGCGGCGCTGATCTGATCGAAGGGATTGTTCATGGTCGGGTTCTGCAGTGAATGATTGCAGAAGTTGACCGGGCTCGACCGAGGTTGGTTCAGGCCCGCTGATCGGTGAACAACGAAAACGCCCGGCGCAAGGCCGGGCATTCTTGTCTGAACCATTGTCGGTCAGGCGTCTGGATCACTCAGTTCCAGGGCGCCGCGCTTGCTGCGCAACTTGCCGTAGAAATGCTCCAGGGCGTGGTTCAGCTTGCTGGCCGCGCCATCGACGGCGTGCTCCAGCGAAGTGGCGGTGTGGGTCACGGAAATCGGCTGGTGACCTTTAGGGCGAGCCTCCATCTGGCAGCGTTTGTCGTGGGGACCGGGCTTGGCGCCGTTTTCGTCACGCAGGTGGACTTCTATGCGGGTGAGGTCGTCCTCGTAACGTTCGAGGCTGCTTTGCAGGGTACTGCGGACCCATTGGTCGAGACGGATGTTGCCTTCGATATGGTTGCTGCTGTTGACCTGGATTTGCATGATTCAATCCTTATTCAGCTTGCTCGCGAGAGGCGCGCCTAGGCCACTGAGGGCGTTGGTTTTCCTGCGCCTCTTGACTCTAAAGTCAGGCAACTGTCGGATGAATTCAAGCCCTTTCTGAAAATAAATTTCCTGTTGCAATTCGCTCTGCTCACAACGATGACGGCCGATCACTGCAATCAATAATGCTGGGCCATCCGCCAGGCGGCCCCTAAGCTCAGGCGCATTTCCTCACCCGTCGGGAGCGCCGCATGTCCAGCAACCCTCTGTTCCAGCCTTTCACCCTAGGCTCCCTTGACCTGCCGACCCGCGTGGTCATGGCGCCGATGACCCGTACCCTCTGCCCCGGGGGCGTGCCCCATGACGGTGTGGTCGATTACTACCGCCGTCGTGCCGCAGCCGGGGTCGGGCTGATCATCACCGAAGGCACTACGGTCGGGCACAAGGCCGCCAATGGCTACCCCAACGTGCCGCGCTTCCACGGTGAAGATGCCCTGGCCGGTTGGAAACGTGTAGTCGACGCGGTCCATGCCGAAGGCGGGCGCATCGTGCCGCAACTGTGGCACGTGGGCAGTGTGCGCCGCCTGGGCACCGAGCCGGATGCCGAGGTGCCGGGCTATGGCCCGAGCGGCAAGGAGAAGGATGGTCAGGTACTGGTCCAGGAGATGAGCCACGACGACATTCGCGAGGTGATCGCCGCCTTCGCCCAGGCCGCGCGCGATGCCCAGGCCATCGGCATGGACGGTGTGGAAATCCACGGCGCCCACGGCTACCTGATCGACCAGTTCTTCTGGGAGGCCAGCAACCGTCGCGACGACGAATACGGCGGTGACCTGGCCGGACGCTCGCGTTTCGCCATCGAACTGATCCAGGCCGTGCGCCAGGCCGTGGGCGCGGATTTCCCGATCATCCTGCGCTTCTCGCAATGGAAGCAGCAGGACTACAACGCACGCCTGGTGCAGACCCCCGAGGCCCTGGCAGCGTTCCTCAAGCCCTTGTCCGACGCGGGCGTGGATATCTTCCACTGCTCTACCCGGCGCTTCTGGGAGCCAGAATTCGAGGGCAGCGAGCTGAACCTGGCCGGCTGGACCCGCCAGCTCACCGGCAAGCCGACCATCACCGTGGGCAGTGTCGGCCTGGATGGCGAGTTCCTGCAGTTCATGGTCGCTACCGACAAGGTGGCCAGGCCGGCCAGCCTCGAAGGCTTGCTGCAACGCTTGCAGGACCAGGAGTTCGACCTGGTGGCCGTGGGCCGCGCCTTGCTGGTGGATGCCGAATGGGCGCGCAAGGTTCGCGAGGGGCGTGAGGGAGACGTGCTGCCGTTCAGCCGTGAGGCGCTGACGACCCTGGCTTGATCACCAGGGGCGGCGTCTGTTCGCGGATGCTCTGCAACTCGCGGCAGGCTCCGTACAGGTAACCCTCGAACTGTTCGATGATCGCCGGCCAGCCCTGGCGGCTGGCGTGCTGGCGAGCGTTGAGGCGCACCCGGCGCAGGGTTTCGCTTTCCTCCAGCAACCAGCAAGCGGCGTCGATGAATGCCGCCTGGTCACCCGGCATGGCCAACGCACCGCTATGGCCGTGGCGGATGTGCTGGGCGGCGGCGGCTTCATCGTAGGCGACCACGGCAAGGCCCGAGGCAAGCGCCTCGAGCACCACGTTGCCAAAGGTCTCGGTCAGGCTCGGGAACAGGAATAAATCGCCGCTGGCATAGTGCTCGGCCAGTACCTCGCCGCGCTGCGCACCGCAGAACACCGCATCGGGCAACTGCTGTTCGAGCTGGCCGCGCAGTGGGCCATCGCCGACGATCACCAGGCGCAGCCGCCGGTGCGGGTAGGCCTTGCGCAGGGCTTCCATGCAAGGGCGCAGCAAGGCCAGGTTTTTCTCTGCGGCCAGGCGTCCGACGTGCAGCACGGCCAGGTCATCCGCGCCCAGCCCCCACTGCCCGCGCAGGGCCTGGCTGCGCCGTGCCGGGTTGAACAGGCCGGAGTCGACACCGCGGGCCATCAGGCCGAGGCGTTCGAAGCCGCGGCGTTCCAGCTCCAGGCGCTGGCTGATGCTGGGCACCAGGGTGATGGCGGTACGCCGATGGAACCAGCGCAGGTAGTGGGTGAGCAGTCGCGACAGCAGCCCCAGGCCATACTGCCCCGAATACTGCGCAAAGTTGGTGTGAAAGCCACTGACTACTGCCACGCCCAGGCGCCGGGCGGCGCGCAGGGCGCTCAGGCCCAAGGGGCCTTCGGTGGCGATGTACAGCACGTCCGGACGCTGCCGACGCCAACGACGCCATAGCTTGTGCATCGACACTTCGCCCCACTGCAGGCCGGGGTAACCGGGCAGTGGCCAGCCACGGCACAGCAGCAGTTCGTCATCGTTGCCCGTTGCGCTGTCGGCGGCTTGTCGCGGGCGGATCAGTTCGACCTGATGCCCGCGCTGGCGCAGACCCTCGCTGAGGCGGCCAAGGGTGTTGGCCACGCCATTGATCTCGGGTGGGAAGGTTTCGCTGACCAGGGTGATGCGCAAGGACGGTGTGTTCATGACAAAAAGTGTCCGCCGCCCCCGTTGCGGCCATATGACGCCTTTGTGACGTGCGGATGACGCCTGATTTCCGGCAGTTTCATCCGTATGAATATTTCCTTGCAACGCACTCAAGAACTCACGGGACGCAGCCGATGCAGATGCATTCGACTACGGGAATACGCTCCGGGAGAGCGGCCATGTTCAACAGCAAACTGAAGAAAGAAATCCAGCAACTGCGCGAAGAACTGATGTCCATCGAGCAGGTCAAGAACAGCCTCGACAGCGAGATGCTGGTGCTCCAGCTCGATCCCCAGGGGCGCATCGAGTCGGTCAACGGCAACTTCGAGGCCGAAATGGGCTACCGCGCCGAGCAGCTCATCGGGCGCAATATCGAGGAGATCGTCCCGGCCCATGTGAAGAAGCTCGATTTCTACCAGCGCATGAAACACGCCATCACCCGGGGCGAGCATCTCAACGGCGCCTTCCGCCTGCTGCGTGGCAACGGTGAAGAGGCCTGGCTGCGCTCGATCCTGCAACCGGTCAAGGACAGCGACGGGCGCCTCAAGTACTTCTCCCTGCATTCCAGCGACCTGACCCGCACCATCGAGACGTCCCGTGAGCATGAGAGCCTGATCAAGGCCCTGATGCGCTCCACCGCGGTGATCGAGTTCAACCTCGAAGGCCAGGTGCTGACCGCCAACGACCGCTTCCTGCAGACCATGGGCTACACCCTCGAACAGATCCGCGGCAAGTCGCACCGCATGTTCTGCGAGCCGGAAGAAGCCAATTCGCCGGGCTACCAGGAGTTCTGGAACAGGCTGCGCCGCGGCGAATTCGTTGCCGAGCGCTTCAAGCGCGTCGATGCCCATGGCCGTGTGGTGTGGCTGGAAGCCTCGTACAACCCGATCATCGACGCCCACGACGTGCTCTACAAGGTGGTCAAGTTCGCCACCGTGATCACCGACCAAGTCAACCAGGAACTGGCCGTGGCCCAGGCCGCCGACATCGCCTACACCACCTCGCTGGAAACCGACGACAGCGCGCGCAAGGCCACCGACGTGGTAACCCAGACTGTCGAGGTGATGCGTGGGCTGGAGGGCTCGATGCAGGAAGCCGCCGAGGGCATCCAGGCACTGGACAAGCAGTCGAAGGTGATCGGCGCGATCATCAAGACCATCAGCGACATCGCCGGGCAGACCAACCTGCTGGCGCTCAACGCCGCCATCGAAGCCGCCCGGGCCGGCGAACAGGGCCGTGGTTTCGCCGTGGTCGCCGACGAAGTGCGCCAACTGGCCTCGCGCACCAGTAGCGCCACCGAGGAAATCGCCAAGGTGGTGCAGCAGAATGAACAGCTGGCCCAGGCTGCGGTGGACATCATCGACACCAGCAAGCGCCAGGCCGAGCAGGGCCTGGCACTGGCCGCCGATACCGGCGGGGTGATCGTCGAGATCCAGGAAGGAGCGAAGAAGGTGGTGGATGCAGTGGGGCAGTTTTCCAGCCAGTTAAGCCACTGATCCGTTCAGCGTCTTGCTTAGCTGCCGCGGCGAGACGGCTGCTACAGAGGGTTGCGCTGTGCCTGTGGGAGCCGGCTTGCCGGCGAAAGGGGCGCAACGCGCCCCCGGCCCTTTCAAGTGCGCTCCCGCACCCAGAACAACGTGGCCCCGGCCACCGCCGCCGGCATCATCAGCACGTTGACTCCCGGAATCATCAGCGCCAGGTAGGTGATCCCGCCAAAGCCCATCGATTGCCAGCGCTTGGCGCGCAGCCAGGCGAGCATGTCCTGCCAGCTCATCTTGTTGTTGTCCGCCGGGTAGTCGATGTACTGGATGGCCATCATCCAGATACCGAACACCAGCCACAGCGGCGCGGCGATCACGTTCACCACCGGGATGAACGACAGGATGAACAGGCCGATGGCCCGCGGCAGGAAGTAGCCAAGCTTGCGCATCTCGCGGCTCAGGGTACGTGGCACCATGGCCATCAGCTCGCTCCAGCTGAAGGGCGGGAAGTTGTCCTGGCCGCGCACCACCACTTCGACCTTTTCCGCCAGGAAACCGTTGAACGGCGCGGCGATGACGTTGGCCAGCAGGGTGAAGGTGAAGAACACCATCAACAGCACCAGGGCGACGAACAGCGGCCACAGGATGTAGGTGAGAAAGCCCAGCCAGTCGGGCAGGGTGGGCATCAGCGCATCGACCCACAGGCTGAACTGGTGGCCGGCAAAGTAGATCAGGCCGCCGAACAGCAGCAGGTTGACCGCCAGGGGCAGCAGCACGAACAGGCGCAGGCTGGGGCTCAGGACCAGTTTCAGGCCTTCGCGCAGGTACTGCGGGCCGGACAGGACGGGGGCTTGCATCGGAGTGCTCCGCTTGAGGAAAACGCGCTGACCTTACCGAGTTTGGCGCGCCGACGAAAGGCGCCGCGCCTCCGGGAAACGGCGTGTAACAAAGCACAGGCACAATGCCTGGCGTTTTCCTCTGCGGATAGAGACTGTCTATAAGGTGGATTGTCGAAGGATATTTCCTTAATCTCTGCGGCCTCGCTACAGTGCGCTCAACTTTTTTGGTTTTGGACCAACGCGTTGTAGCCTTCCCCAAGTGCTGCGTGGGTCCCTTTTAATTCCAGCTGGCGCAACCGGCGCACAGACGCCGGCCCCGTGCGGCCCGCTCGACAGGAGTTCGACATGTCCGAAGTACGTCATTCGCGCGTCATCATTCTCGGTTCCGGCCCTGCCGGTTACAGCGCCGCGGTGTATGCCGCCCGCGCCAACCTCAAGCCGCTGCTGATCACCGGCATGCAGGCGGGCGGCCAGCTGACCACCACCACCGAAGTCGACAACTGGCCGGGCGACCCCCACGGCCTGACCGGCCCGGCCCTGATGCAGCGCATGCAGGAGCACGCCGAGCGTTTCGAGACCGAGATCGTCTTCGACCACATCAACGCCGTCGACCTGGCCAACAAGCCGTTCACCCTGCGCGGTGACAGCGGCACCTACACTTGCGACGCGCTGATCGTCGCCACCGGTGCCAGCGCTCGCTACCTGGGCCTGCCGTCGGAAGAAACCTTCATGGGCAAGGGCGTGTCGGCCTGCGCCACTTGCGACGGCTTCTTCTACCGCAACAAGCCGGTGGCGGTCGTCGGCGGCGGCAACACCGCCGTGGAAGAGGCGCTGTACCTGGCCAACATCGCCAGCAAGGTGACTTTGGTACACCGTCGCGACACCTTCCGCGCCGAGAAGATCCTGATCGACAAGCTGCACGCCCGTGTCGCCGAAGGCAAGATCGAACTCAAGCTCAACGCCACCCTGGACGAAGTGCTGGGTGACAACATGGGCGTGACCGGTGCGCGCCTGAAGAACAACGACGGCAGCTTCGACGAAATCAAGGTCGACGGTGTGTTCATCGCCATCGGCCACACCCCGAACACCTCGCTGTTCGAAGGCCAGCTGACCCTGAAGGACGGTTATCTTGTGGTCCACGGCGGCCGTGAAGGCAACGCCACCGCCACCAACGTCGAGGGCGTGTTCGCCGCCGGCGACGTGGCCGACCACGTCTACCGCCAGGCCATCACCTCCGCCGGCGCTGGCTGCATGGCGGCCCTGGACGTCGAGCGTTACCTGGACGGCCTGGCCAACGCCGCGCACTGATCCAGCCCCTGCGGGCTTGCCTCGCAATGAAAAAACCGGCCATCTGGCCGGTTTTTTTGTACCTGCGATTCAGCTCACAGGCTCAGTCGCATCGACAGGTCAACCGCCTTCACATCCTTGGTCATCGCACCGATCGAGATGTAGTCGACACCGGTCTCGGCGATCACTCGCAGGGTGGTCTCGTTGACCCCGCCGCTGGCCTCGAGCTTGGCCTTGCCAGCGGTGATACGTACCGCTTCGCGCATTTCATCCAGGCTCAGTTCGTCGAGCATCACGATATCGGCGCCCGCCGCCAGCGCCTGGCGCAGCTCGTCCAGGCTTTCCACCTCGATCTCCACCGGCTTGCCCGGGGCGATACGGTGCGCCGCTACCACGGCCTCGGCCACGCCACCACTGGCGGCGATATGGTTTTCCTTGATCAGGAACGCGTCGTACAGGCCGATGCGGTGGTTGTGGCAGCCGCCGCAGGTAACCGCGTACTTCTGCGCCAGGCGCAGGCCCGGCAGGGTCTTGCGGGTATCGAGCAGGCGCACCTGGGTGCCCTCGACCAGGTCGGCCAGGAAGCGCGCGCGGGTTGCAACGCCCGAGAGCAGTTGCAGGAAGTTCAGCGCCGAGCGTTCACCACTGAGCAGCGAGCGTGCCGGGCCTTCGAGGTGGAACAGCGCCTGGTTGGCGGTGGCGCGCTCACCATCGGCCACCTGCCAGTGCACCGCCACCCGTGGGTCGAGCTGGCGGAACACCGCATCGACCCAGGCGGTGCCCGCGATCACGCAGTCCTCGCGGGTGATGATGGTCGCCTTGGCCAGGCGCTCGGCCGGGATCAACTGGGCGGTGATATCGCCGCCGCCGATGTCCTCGAGCAGCGCGCGGCGCACGTTGGCTTCGATTTCGGCGGTCAGGTCGGCGAGGCGTAGGTTCGGCATGGTCGGCTCCACAAGCTAGGTGCCGGCGATTATAGGGCAGGGGGGCGGCGTGTACAGCTGCCGTGCCGATGACCTTTGGTCAGGCGGTTTGAGCAATTCTGCAAATGCATTGTCCGTTGAGGCGTGCGAAAGGCGTGCTGGCAGCTGCCAGAATTTTCACCGATAATGGCGCCTTGTAATTGGCGTCATAGCTTTGACGATTTATCTTCCAGTCGAACAACGCAACATCCAGCAAGGAGTCCGGGATGCATGATGAAGGCAAGGTGGTGCCCTTGGCGGCGGCCATCGACCGGGGTGCGCGCGCGCCCTCGCCATGCCTTCCGGTCCTGCTCCTGCAGGTGCGCGACAAAGCCGCGCTGCAATTGCGCCAGGGCTTGCAGGCGCTGTTCGACAATGCTGACGACACCCTTTTCGAAATGGCCGACAAGGCCAGTGGCCGACTCGACCAGAACCTGTACTTCGAAGCCATGCGCGACCTGCGCCTGAAGCGCAAGAGCATCGAGCGCGGGTTCCTCGACACTTTCTACGACGCCTTTGCCCGTATCGGCCAGGGCGGTGGGCTCGAGGCCCTGGTCAGGTCACAGACCCAGGACAGGTCGGCGCTGGAGCGGACCGTGGCCGTGCAGGCCATGGTCGATCGGGTGCTGTCGCGTGACGGGTTTCTGCTCGATCAACTGAACCTGCGCTTCACCACGTTGCTGGAAGTGCCGCTGGAGACCGTGCACAACCCACTCGGGCCAGGCAACCTCTGCGGTTACTTCCTGGATGCCGGGCGCAACCTGGGGGTCGGCGCCAACGTCAAGATGGTGCTGCTCAAGCTGTACGAGCGTTATGTGCTGCGCGACCTCGACCTGCTCTACGGCGAGGCCAGCCAGTTGCTCGCCAGTGCCGGCGTGCTGCCGGACCTGCTGCCCGCGCCACGGCGCCGTGCCGAGGACCGGCGCGGCATTGCCAGGCGCGTGCCGGCCAGCGTCATGCCGGGCGGCCTGCCCGACTCCGCCGGCCAGGCGTTCTTCGCCTCGGTGCAGGCGCTGCTGGCGCCGGTGCGCGGGCGGGTCACGCCGCGTTTGCAGGCGGCCGGTGCGGCCCAGCCGACCAGTACCGGCGACCTGCTGCGCCTGCTCACCCACTTGCAGCACTATGTGCCGGCCCCTGGCGAGCCGGATGACTTCAACCTCGGCCAGCAGCTGGAGCAACTGCTGTTGCGGGTCAGCGTGCGCAGCGGCACGCGGCGGCGCATTGCCACCGACGACGAAGACACGATCAACCTGGTCGACCTGCTGTTCACCTTCATCCAGGGTGACCACAACCTGCCGGCCAGCCTGCGCGCGTTGATCGTCCGCCTGCACATCCCGGTGCTCAAGGTGGCATTGATCGACAAGGGCATGTTCAGCCGTGGCAGCCACCCGGCGCGCCGCCTGCTCAACGAAATCGCCGCCGCGGCCATTGGCTGGGAGACCGAGGCCGAGGGGCTGCGCGACAGCCTGCACCTGCGCGTCGAACGGATCGTGCAGCGCCTGCTCAATGACTTTTCCGACGATTGCGCCCTGTTTGATGAACTGCTCGATGAGTTTCTCGCTTTCAGCCAGGATGAACGTCGGCGCAACGAACTGCTCGAACAGCGCACCCGCGACGCCGAGGAGGGCCGCGCCCGTACGCTGCTGGCCCGCCAGCGTGTGCAGCAGGAGCTCAACGACCGCCTGCATGGCCGGGTGCTGCCGCAGGTGGTGGTGCAGATGCTGGTGCAATCCTGGAGCCAGGTGCTGCTGCTGGCCTGGCTGAAGCAGGGTGAGGCTTCGCCAGCCTGGGCCGAGGCCCTGGCGACGGTGGACGACCTGCTGGTCAGCATTGCCCCGTACCGTGAGCCGCAGCGCCTGCTGGAGCAGGTGCCGGGCTTGCTCAAGGCGCTGCGCGACGGTCTGGCGGGGGTGGCGCTGGACTCCGCCGCCACCCGTGATTTCTTCCTGCAACTGGAGAAGCTGCACCAGCGCGCCTGTGGCGGCACGCCGGAGGCGGATGCCGCGCTGGACGAAGTCTGGGTGGAGGACGATATCGTGCTGGTCGTCAGCGATGAGTCCGAGTTGGACGCTGGCCTGCCGCTCGACGAGCATGACCCTGCCGTTCATCAGGTACAGCGGTTGCAGGTCGGCACCTGGGTCGAGGTGATGGACGACGACGAGCCGCTGCGCTGTAAGCTGGTGGCGCGTATCGACAGCAATGACCGGTTGGTCTTCAGCAACCGCACCGGCATGAAGGTGCGCGAATGGAACCGCATGGGCCTGGCCATGGCCCTGCGCCGTGGCGAGGTACGCCTGCTGGACGATGGCCTGCTGTTCGAGCGGGCGCTGGAGGCGGTGCTGGAGCAATTGCGTGGGCAGCAGGCACAGCAAAGCTGAAGCCTCCTGCACAATCATTTACATGCAAGCACTGGCCGCCCACGGCATACTGACCATCTGTCTCGGGCGTCATTTCAGGATCTGCACCATGCAATTGGACCGCGCGACCGGCTGGTTCACCGGCGTCAGCCACTGCCCCTCGCCGAACTTCAACGCCCGCCCCGAAGGTGAGGCCATTGCGCTGCTGGTCATCCACAACATCAGCCTGCCTCCGGCCTGCTTCGGCACCGGCAAGGTGCAACAGTTCTTCCAGAACCGCCTGGACCCGGACGAGCACCCGTACTTCGCGACCATCAACCACCTGACCGTCTCGGCGCACCTGTTCGTCGAGCGCGATGGCGCGGTGACCCAGTTCGTCTCGTTGCTCGACCGCGCCTGGCATGCCGGCGTGTCGCGCTTCGGCGAGCGCGAGGGCTGCAACGATTTTTCCATCGGCATCGAGCTGGAGGGCACCGACGAACTGCCCTACACCGATGCCCAGTACGCCACCCTGGAGCGGCTGACCCGCGAGATCCGCGCGGCTTGGCCAGTGATCGACGCCCAGCGCATCTGTGGCCACAACGATATCGCCCCGCAGCGCAAGACCGACCCGGGCCCGGCATTCGACTGGCTGCGCTACCGGGCTGCCCTGCAACGCAACGAGGACAAGGCATGAGTTTTCTGGTGTTGGTGCTGGCATTGTGGGTCGAGAAGTTCTCGGCCCTGCGCCAGCGGTTGCAGCGCGACAGCTTCTATCTGGGCGAGCTGGTGCGCCTGGAGCGCAGCGGCAAGGTCCACCCGTGGTGGACGCTGAGTATCCTGATCCTGGCACCGGTGGCGCTGCTCGTGCTGCTTTTGCATGTGCTGGAGCCGGTGGCCTATGGCTTGCTGGCGTTGCCGGTGCACCTGCTGGTATTGATCTACAGCCTGGGGCGCGGCGATGTAAAGGCGGCGCTGGGCCCGTTTCGCGACGCCTGGCGCCGGGGTGACGAACAGGCCGCGCTGCACGTGGCCGAGCGCGACCTGGGGTTGGCCGCCGACGATGCCCAGAGCTTGATCAAGCGGGTTCAGGGCCACCTGCTGTGGCAGGCCTACCAGAGCTTCTTCGCGGTGATCTTCTGGTACTTCCTGCTCGGCCCGGCGGCGGCGCTGGCCTACCGCCTGCTGGCGCTGACCATGGACAACAGCCGTCAGCCCGCCTTGCAGAGCCTGGCCGGGCAACTGCGCCACGCCATGGACTGGCTGCCGGTACGGGTGATGACGGTGAGTTTCGCCCTGGTCGGCAACTTCGTCGCGGTGACCCGCGTGATGCTGCACGAGCTGCTCGACTGGCACGTCAGCGCCGGGCACCTGGTGGCCAAGGTCGGCCGGGTGGCCGACGACATCCCTGAGGAAGAGGACCGCCAGCGCGGTCTTGAGCGGCTGGATAGCCTGTGGGAGCTGCTGCTGCGCTGCGCAGTGCTGTGGTATGCCTGCTTCGCCTTGTGGACCGTGCTGGTCTGAAAGACTTCTAGTGCCTCCCTGTAGGAGCGGCTTCAGCCGCGATCACCCGCGAAGCGGGTGCCAGGCTCCGCGGTGCCTGCATCGCGGCTAAAGCCGCTCCTACCGAGCCGCGCTTAACCATAAGTTACAAACCTTGATTCCAATCTGCGCTATACAAGGCCACTGGCCCTAGATGGCCTAGTGCTACCCCGCAGAACAACAAGAATTCAAGGAGGTGACCTGTGAAGCGTCTGCTCTATCCGGCCATCGCACTGATGAATCGGCTGAGCTTCGGCATGAAGTTCAGCCTGATCAGCGTCCTGTTTTTCCTGCCCATGCTGGTCACCAGCTTTTATCTGGTACGCGACGCCTATAGCCAGCTCCAGGCCACCCGTGGCGAATTGCAGGGGCTGGCGCCGTTGTCCGAGAGCCTGACGTTGCGCGGCGACCTGGAGACCCTCGGCAACCTGCTGCAGATCAACGCCGTGCTGGGCCAGTCGGGCCAGGCCGGCGATGTGGAAAGCCGCATCGCGGCGCTGCAGGACAAGGTCCAGGCCCGGCTCGATGGCCTCAAGGGTAGCGACCCTGCGTTCGAGGCCAAGCGTGCCGAGCTGGCCGAGGCCTTTGCCAGTGCCCGTGACGAAAGCTCGCTGCAGAACAAGGCGGCGCTGTTCGACAAGTTGCTGGCCCAGGCCCAGGTGCTGGGCAAGCTGGTGGCCAGCCAGTCGGGGCTCAGCCAGGACAGTCAGGCCTCGGTGCGTCAGTTGAGCGAGCTGCTCGGAAATGCCACCGCCCAGGTGACCCAGGCCATCGGTGAGGGCCGGGCAATGGGCGCGGTGGCCCTGGGCCGTGGCTTCATGGACTCCTCGGGCAGCGCGCGTTTCGAAGACCTGCTACAGCGCCTGGAGCGCTTGTCCGCCGATTACGCCATTCGCCTGGATGACGCCCTGGCAACCGATGCCGGGCTCAAGCTCGCGCTCGCCGGCAGCGCCCAGGCCAGCCAGGCCACCGTCAAGCAGGCGGCGACCCTGTTCGAGGACCAGGTGGTGGTGGCCGAGAGCCTGGACGCGCCGTGGGCCGGTTTCTACCAGCAGACCAGCGACCTGATGGCGCAGACCTACCGCTTGAACGATGCCGTGCTGGCCCATCTGCACGGGCAACTGGAAGAGCGCCTCGGCCAGCACCGCCTGCGCACGGTCGCGTTGGTGGCGGCTTTGGCCTGCGTCTTCGCATTGATCATCTACCTCTACAGCGGCTTCTACGTCTCCACCCGGGAAACCCTCGGCAACCTCGGCACCGCCATGGACAAGGTGGCCGCAGGCGACATGACCATCAGCTTCCAGGCTAGCAGCCGGGACGAACTGGGCGAACTGGGGCGTGGTTTCAACGAGACCGTGCGGCGCATTCGCGGGCTGATCGAGCAGGTCGGCAAGACCGTGTCCACGGTCGAGGAGCAGGCCGGCCAGGTGCTTTCGGTGTCGAGCCGCAGCAACCAGGCGGTCAGTGGCCAGCGCGAGCAGATCGAGCAGGTGGCCACGGCCATGAACCAGATGAGCGCCACCGCGCTGGAGGTCGCCCGCAGCGCGGCCCTGGCCGCCGAAGGCGCGCAGCGGGTCAACCATGAGAGTGCCTCGGGCCGCGACCTGGTGGAAAGCCAGCAGGGCAGCATCGCCCGCCTGGCCGGCGAGATTGACCAGAGCGTGGCGGCGGTTAACCAGCTGGCGGGCGACAGCCAGGCCATCGGCCGGGTATTGGAGGTGATCCGCAGCATCGCCGAGCAGACCAACCTGCTGGCCCTCAACGCTGCCATCGAAGCGGCCCGGGCCGGTGAGCAGGGCAGGGGGTTTGCCGTGGTCGCCGACGAGGTGCGCACCCTGGCCAGGCGCACCCAGGACTCCACCGAGGAGATCGCGCAGATGATCCAGCGCCTGCGCGAAGGCGTGGGTGCGGCGGTGCGGGTGATGGGCAGCAGCCACCAGATGGCCGCTGGCACCGTGGACGAAGCGCGCCAGGTGCAGCAGGCACTGGGCAACATCCTTGGCGCGGTGGGCGGGATCGTCGAACAGAACCAGCAGATCGCCGCCGCCGTCGAGCAGCAGACCGCCGTGGCCCATGACATTGACCAGAACATTGTGGCGATCAACCGTGCGGCGCAGGACACCACCGAAGGCGCTTGTCAGACCGAAGATGCCAGCCGGGCGTTGTCGGCGCAGGTGGTGGAGCTCAAGCGGTTGATCGGGGCGTTCAGGGTGTGATCGAGGCCGACGCGGATCCTGTGTCGGACTGCCAGCCAAACACCCCGCAGGCATTGCGACTGCTGGCCTCTGCCAGCAGCGTTGTCTCGATCCCCATGACTTCGGCCAGCGCCCCGGCAATCTCGGGAAGGTGCTCGGGGCTGTTGCGCTGCCCCGGGAACATCGCCGGCGCCATGTCCGGCGCGTCGGTCTCCAGCACCACGCTGTCCAGCGGCAGCCTGGGCAGGGTCTTGCGCAGGCGTAGTGCCTGCGGCCATGTCGCGGCGCCGCCCAACCCCAGCTTGAACCCCAGCTTGATGTATTCCCGCGCCTCCTCGTAGCTGCCGGCAAAGGCATGGATGATCCCCGCCCGCGCCGGCTTGTAGCGCTTGAGCGTGGCGATCACCTGGGCGTGGCTGCGGCGCACGTGCAGCAGCGACGGCAGCTCGAAGTCGCAGGCCAGTTGCAGCTGGGCCTCGAACAACGCCTGCTGGCGCGTCGGGTCCAGTTCGGGCAGGTAGAAGTCCAGGCCGAACTCACCCACCGCGCACAGACGTGGATTGCCGCGCAGGCGTTCGAGCCAGTCGCGCAACTGCGCCAGGTGCTCGGGAAGGTGCTGCTCGAGGTAGATCGGGTGCAGCCCCAGTGCCGCGTACACGCCTTCGTTGGCGCAGGCCAGGTCCCAGACTCGCTGGAAATTGTCCTGGTACACCCCCAGCACCACCATGCGCTCCACCCCGCGCGCCGCCGCGTTGGCCAGCAGGCGCGGGCGGTCGGCGTCGAAATCGGCGAAGTCGAGGTGGGTGTGGGTGTCGATCAGGCGCATGGTCAGGCCTTGGCGATCCGCTGCTTGAAGGTGCGACCGATGGCGTGCACGCCGGGCTCGTAGCGCTTGTCCTCGATGGCGGCCAAGGCCAGTTCCAGCGCGGTGGCGGCGATCAGGCCGTGCTGCTGGGCCATGGCATTGACCGGCAGCGGCAGGAAATCGAGCAACTGATTGTCGCCGAAGGTGCCCAGCTGCAGCTGGCGTGAGTCGTCGGGGCGCGCCTGCAGCGTGTCGAACACACCTTGCAGCAGCACGTACGAAGTGGTCACCAATGCATCCGGCAGGCCACCCAGTTCATCGATCAGCTGTTGCATCAGGCGTTGGCCGCACTCGCGGCTGAAGGCTTCGCCCTGGTAGCGGCGCACTTCGCCGTCGAAACCTTGCAAGGCTTCGTCGAAGCCACCGGCGCGGGCCTGGCTCACCGACAGCTCGGGGCGGGCGCCGATCAGGGCGATGCTGCGCGGGCGGGTTTTCAACAGGCTCTGGGCCAACTGGCGGCTGGCGTCGCGGTCATCGCTGATCACCGAGCAGAAGTGCGCCGGGTCCAGGCGCCGGTCGATGGCGATCACCGGCAGGCCCTTGGCCTGCAGCTCGCGGTAGCTCTCGTCTTCCGGCGGCAGGCAACTGGCGACGAACAGTGCGTCGCAGCGCCGGGCACGGAACAGCTGCTGCAATTGGCGTTCGCTGTCGGGCTGGTCGTCGCTGCTGGCGATCAGCAGTTGGTAGCCACGGGCACGGGCGCCTTGCTCCAGCTGCTTGGCAATGCGGGCGTAGCTGGGGTTCTCCAGATCCGGGAGAATGAAGCCCAGGGTGCGGGTGTGGCGGCTGCGCAGGCCGGCGGCCTGGGGGTTCGGGGTGAAGCCGTGGGCCTCGACCACCGCACGCACGCGCTCGACGGTGCTGCTGCTGATGCGCTGCTGTTCGGCCTTGCCATTGATGACGTAGCTGGCGGTGGTCACGGACACACCGGCCAGACGGGCGATATCGCTGAGTTTCACCGAATTTTCCTTGTTGTTTCCGGGACTGCCTGCGGGGCTTGACCGGCTAGTTTCACCCATCAACGGACCCGCGCGCAGACGACCATTGTCGCAATTGTCCGACAGGATGGGGCTTTTTCGTTGGCAGATTATCGAGTAACGTGGCCACTTGGTCAGATTAAACGTTTCAGCAAGGCGAATTTTCCTGCCTGAAAATCAGTCTTCGCCGGTTGTGCTGATCGTTTCGGCGGCTTTTGCCGTCGAATTCCACAACAATACCTCGGTAGCCGACGGGGCTGCCGCAAAAGGAGAGGGTCATGCTCGAGCTTGCCGTTGAGCAGATTGCCATGGGCCAGCGTGCCGCCGACAAAGGCGAGGCACTGGCGCTGCTGGCCGATCGACTGGTTGCCGATGGTCTGGTCGCCGAGGGTTACCTGGCGGGGCTGCAAGCCCGGGAGGCACAGGGCTCGACCTTCCTCGGCCAGGGCATCGCCATCCCCCACGGCACGCCGCAGACCCGCGAGCTGGTGTTTGCCACGGGCGTACGCCTGCTGCAGTTTCCCGACGGCGTGGACTGGGGCGACGGCCAGATCGTCTACCTGGCCATCGGCATCGCCGCCCGCTCCGATGAACATCTGCGCCTGCTGCAACTGCTGACCCGCGCCCTCGGTGAAACCGACCTGGCCGAGGCGCTGCGTCGCTCCGGTAGCGCCGAGGCACTGCTCAAGTTACTGCAAGGAGCGCCACGCGAGCTGGCGCTGGATGCCCAGCTGGTCGGCCTTAACCTGGCGGCGGAAGACTTCGACGAACTGGCCTGGCGCGGCGCTCGTCTGTTGCAACGCGCCGGTTGTGCCGACAGCGGCTTTGCCGCCGTGCTGCAGCAGACCGAGCCGCTGCCGCTGGGTGAAGGCCTGTGGTGGCTGCACAGCGAACGTGAGGTGCGCCAACCGGGGCTGGCCTTCGTCACTCCGCAGCAACCGTTGCGCTACCGCGATCAACCGCTCAATGGCCTGTTCTGCCTGGCCAGCCTTGGAGCGGCGCATCAAGCCCTGCTCGAGCGCCTGTGCGAGGTGCTGATCGAGGGCCGTGGGCAGATGCTCTACCAGGCCACCAGCAGCCGCGCCGTGCTCGAAGTGCTCGGCGGCGAGGCGCCCGCCGACTGGCCCAGCGCCCGGATAGTGTTGGCCAACGCCCATGGCCTGCATGCTCGCCCTGCAAAGGTACTGGCGCAGCTGGCCAAGGGCTTCGAGGGCGAGATCCGCATACGGCTGCACGACAGCGCCCAGCCCGCCGTTTCGGTCAAGAGCCTGAGCAAGCTGCTCAGCCTCGGCGCTCGCCGTGGCCAGGTGCTGGAACTGATCGCCGAGCCCGATATCGCCGCCGATGCCTTGCCGGTACTGCTGGCAGCCATCGAGCAGGGCCTGGGCGAGGAGGTGGACCCACTGCCGCCCACAGCGGTGCAGGACGAGGCGCCGATATCCGCCCTGCAGGCCCCGACGCCAGGCAGCACGCTGCAAGGCGTCGCTGCGGCGCCGGGCATCGCCAGCGGTCCGGCCCATGTCCAGGTCGAGCGCGATATCGACTACCCGCTGCGCGGCGAGTCGCCTGCCCAGGAGCGGGCCATGCTGCGCCAGGCCATCGACACGGTGCACGCCGATCTTCAGGCCCTGGTGCAACGCAGCGACAAGCCCATCGGCGAAATTTTTGTCACCCATCAGGAAATGCTCGCCGACCCGGCCCTGACCGATGACGTCGAGCTGCGCCTGGCCCAGGGCGAAAGCGCCGCCGCTGCGTGGATGGCGGTGATCGAAGCTGCCGCCCGTCAGCAGGAGGCCCTGCACGATGCGCTGCTGGCCGAGCGCGCCGCCGATCTGCGCGATATCGGTCGTCGGGTGCTGGCGCAACTGTGCGGCGTCAAGGACAGCGCCGAGCCAGAGCAGCCCTATGTGCTGGTGATGGTCGAAGTCGGCCCTTCGGACGTGGCGCGCCTGGACCCGGCACGGGTCGCCGGCATCGTCACCGCGCAGGGTGGCGCCACCGCCCACAGCGCCATCGTCGCCCGGGCCCTGGGCATCCCGGCGGTGGTCGGGGCCGGGGCGGCCGTGCTGTTGCTGGAGAGCGGCACGCCGCTGCTGCTTGATGGCCAGCGCGGGCAGGTCGTGGTTGCGCCAGCCGAGTCCGAGTTGCAACGAGCCCTGGCAGAGCGTGATGCCCGCGAGCGTCGGCTGCAGATCGCCTGGGCCAACCGCCATGAGCCCGCGCGGACGCGCGACGGCCATGCGGTCGAAGTGTTCGCCAACATCGGCCAGAGCAACGGCATCGACAAGGTGGTGGAGCAAGGTGCCGAAGGCATCGGCCTGTTGCGCACCGAACTGATCTTCATGGCCCACCCGCAACTGCCCGATGTGGCGACCCAGGAAGCCGAGTACCGCCGGGTGCTCGATGGCCTGGACGGACGGCCACTGGTGGTGCGCACGCTCGACGTCGGGGGCGACAAGCCCTTGCCGTACTGGCCGATCGCGGCAGAGGAAAACCCCTTCCTCGGCGTGCGCGGCGTGCGCCTGACCCTGCAACGCCCGCAGGTGATGGAAGACCAGCTGCGCGCTTTGCTACGTGCTGCGGACAACCGTCCGCTGCGTATCATGTTCCCGATGGTCGGCCAGCTCCATGAATGGCGCGCCGCCAAGGCCATGGTCGAGCGCCTGCGCCAGGAGATCCCGGTGGCCGACCTGCAGGTGGGCATCATGGTCGAGGTGCCGTCGGCCGCCTTGCTGGCGCCGCAACTGGCCCGTGTAGTGGATTTCTTCAGCATCGGCACCAACGACCTGACCCAGTACACCCTGGCCATCGACCGCGGTCACCCGAGCCTGTCGGCACAGGCCGACGGCCTGCACCCGGCAGTGCTCAACCTGATCGACATGACCGTGCGCGCCGCCCATGCCCAGGGCAAGTGGGTGGGCGTGTGCGGCGAGCTGGCGGCCGACCCGCAGGCGGTCGCCGTGCTGCTGGGCCTGGAGGTGGACGAGCTGAGCGTCGCCGCCCGCAGCATTCCTGAAGTCAAGGCCCTGGTGCGCCAGGCCGACCTTTCGACGGCCCGCGCCCTGGCGCGCGAGGCCCTGCAACAAGACAGCGCCGAGGCAGTCCGGGCGCTGGTGGAGCGTTATTGATGGCCAAGATCCTCACCCTCACCCTCAACCCGGCGCTGGATATCACCATCAGCCTCGACCGCCTGCGACCCGGCGCGGTCAACCGCAGCCAGGCGCAGCACAGCCATGCCGCCGGCAAGGGGCTGAACGTCGCCCAGGTGCTGGCCGACCTGGGCCACAGCGTCACCGTCGGCGGTTTCCTGGGGCAGGACAACCTGGCGCCGTTCGAGGCGCTGATTGCCTGGCGTGGGTTCGCCGACTGCTTCGTCCGCGTGCCGGGCGAGACCCGCAGCAACATCAAGCTGGTCGAGGCCGATGGCCAGGTCACCGATATCAACGGGCCAGGGCCGCAGGTCGACGAGGCCGCCCGCAACGCCTTGCTGCAACGTCTGGCCCACGTAGCCCCGGGGCATGACGCCGTGGTGGTGGCCGGGAGCCTGCCACGGGGGATCAGCCCCGAGTGGTTGCGCGAGCTGCTGCTGATGCTCAAGGCGCAGGGTCTGAAGGTGGCCCTGGACACCAGCGGCGAAGCCTTGCGCGCAGGCCTGCAGGCCGCGCCCTGGCTGGTCAAGCCCAACACCGAGGAGCTGGGTGAAGTCCTCGGGCTGCCGGTGCAGGGCGCGGACGAGCAACGCGCGGCCGCACGACAGCTGCTCGCCACTGGCGTCGAGCATGTGGTGGTGTCCCAGGGCGAGCAGGGCGTGAACTGGTTCGCCGCTGGCCTGGCGCTGCATGCGCAACCGTCGAAAGTGCGCATCGCCAGTACCGTCGGCGCCGGTGATTCGCTGGTCGCGGGCATGGTCCATGGCCTGCTCCAGGCCGAAGCGCCCGCCGCTACCTTGCGTCGCGCCACCGCCATCGCCGCCCAGGCAGTCACCCAGGTCGGCTTCGGCATTCACGACCGTGAGCAACTGGAGCGCCTGGAAGCCGCCGTGCGCCTTACAGAACAACAAGAAGAGGGCTGCTGATGAACATTGCCATTGTCACCGCCTGCCCCAACGGCCAGGTGTCCAGCGTGCTCAGCGCCCGCTTGTTGGCCGCCGCGGCCCAGCGTCGGGGCTGGAAAACCTGCGTCGAGGTGCACGACGCCGAACACCCGGAGCTGCGCCTGACGCCAACGCAGATCGCCGAGGCCGACTGGGTGCTGGTGGTCAGCACCGGGCCGGTGGACCTGACGCGCTTTGCCGGCAAGCGCCTGTACCAGAGCACGCCGGCCCAGGCCCTGGCCGACCGTGAAGGCTTCCTCGACGAGGCCGCTGCCGGCGCCCAGGTGCAGGTGGCGCAAACCCCGGTGCAGGGTGCGCCGAAGATTGTCGCTGTGACCGCCTGCCCGACCGGCGTGGCCCACACCTTCATGGCCGCCGAAGCCCTGCAACAGGCGGCGCAGGCCATGGGCTACCAGCTCACCGTGGAAACCCAGGGCTCGGTCGGCGCACGCAATCCGCTGCCGGCCGAGGCCATCGCCGCAGCCGATGTGGTGTTGCTGGCCGCCGATATCGAAGTACCGGCCGCGCGCTTCGCCGGCAAGCGCATCTACCGCTGCGGCACCGGCATCGCCCTCAAGCAGGCCCGCGCCACGCTGGACAAGGCACTGGCCGAGGGCAAGGTGGAGGCAGCGGGGGCGACCGGCGCGATGCCGCCGGCCGAGAAGACCGGCGTCTACAAGCACCTGCTGACCGGAGTCTCGTTCATGCTGCCGATGGTGGTGGCTGGCGGTTTGCTGATCGCCTTGTCGTTCGTGTTCGGCATCGAGGCCTACAAGGAGCCCGGCACGCTGCCCGCCGCCTTGATGCAGATCGGCGGCGAGGCGGCGTTCAAGTTGATGGTGCCGCTGCTCGCCGGCTACATCGCCTGGTCCATTGCCGACCGCCCGGGCCTGGCGCCCGGGATGATCGGCGGCCTGTTGGCGAGCACGCTCGGGGCGGGGTTCATCGGCGGCATCGTCGCCGGCTTCCTGGCCGGCTACAGCGCCAAGGCCATTGCCCGCTGGGTGCGCCTGCCCAGCAGCCTCGACGCGCTCAAGCCGATCCTCATCATCCCGCTGCTGGCCAGCCTGTTCACCGGCCTGGTGATGATCTACGTGGTTGGCCAGCCCGTGGCGGCCATGCTCGCGGGACTGACCCACTTCCTCGACAGCATGGGCACCACCAACGCCGTGCTGCTCGGGTTGCTGCTCGGCGGCATGATGTGCGTGGACCTCGGCGGGCCGATCAACAAGGCCGCCTATGCCTTCTCGGTGGGGTTGTTGGCTTCGTCGAGCTACGCGCCGATGGCCGCGACCATGGCCGCCGGCATGGTGCCGCCGATCGGCCTGGGCATCGCCACCTTCCTGGCCCGGCGCAAGTTCGCCCAGAGTGAGCGCGAGGCCGGCAAGGCGGCGCTGGCGCTGGGCCTGTGCTTCATCTCCGAGGGCGCGATCCCGTTCGCCGCCAAGGACCCGCTGCGGGTGATTCCGGCGAGCATCGCCGGCGGCGCGCTGACCGGGGCCTTGTCGATGTATTTCGGCTGCAAGCTGATGGCGCCCCATGGCGGGCTGTTCGTGCTGCTGATCCCCAACGCGATCAACCATGCGCTGTTGTACCTGCTGGCCATCGTCGCCGGCAGCCTGCTGACGGCGGTGGTGTACGCGCTGATCAAGAAGAGCGAGCAGGTGGAGATGGTCGTGGCGCCGGCCAAGGGCTAGGCCGGCAGACTCCATCGCGGGGCAGGCCCGTGCTGGTTATTCGAAGGTGGTGCCGATACGCTGGCGGTTCTTCGAGTACCAGATCCCGGTGATTTTTGCCGTCACGTCCGCTACCGCAACCTGGCCGTCATAGCGACTGTCGTTGCTGTTGTCGCGGCGGTCACCCAGCAGGTAGATGTGCCCGGTCTCAATCACCGTCGGTGCCAGGCTCAGCGACTCGGGACGGCGTACATGCTCGGGCGCTGCATGGAACAGCCCCAGGTTGCGCCCATTGACGATCACTTCGCCATTGACGATCTCCAGCCGGTCGCCGGCAACCCCCGCCACACGCTTGAATGCCTCGCCATTGCGATAGCGGTACAGCACGATATCCCCCACCTTGGGCGCTGCGCTCAAGCGCGTGTCGCTGATGATGTGGTCGCCGATCTGCAGCGTCGGCTCCATCGAACCTGAAGGGATCTGGCTGAGTTGGTAACCAAACAGTGGCCCGCGCAGCACCAGCAGCAGGGCGGCCACGCCTATCACCGCCGCAGCGTAGGCAACCAGGCGTGCGCCGACGGGTTCAGCCCCAGCGCGGCCGCGCCACACAAGGCCTGCGGCCAGGCACGCCGAGCCGAACTTCAGCGCCAGAGCGACACCCAGGCCGACGTTCAATGCCCTGGGCGTGGCGAACAGGCCGATCAGCAAAAAGTCGGCGAGGATCAGGCCCAGCAGTATCAATGCCCAGCGCAGCCGGCCCACGTAGAAAAGCCCCCACCCGGCGACGAGCAGCGAGATGACGAAAGCCGAGGAGGCGGATTGGCGAGCTTGCATGAGCGGTGGTTCGTCCTTGAGTTAACGATGTAATTGTTTCGGCAGGTGGCGTGGGCTCTTGATCGTTCAGCGGCGCGGCATCTTTGCCCGCAGCGGCACCAGCAGGTCGCCCAGGCCGTTGTGGTCGATCTCGTGCATCAGCGCCAGCAACCCGCCCAGCTCTCCGGGTGGGAAACCTTTACGGGCAAACCATGCCAGGTAGTCCCCGGGCAGGTCGGCGATGATCCGCCCCTGGTACTTGCCAAAAGGCATGGTGCGGGTGACCAGCAGTTGCAGGGTTTCGGGTCTCATCGGGGCGGTGGCCTGTGGCGGTTGAAGCGCGACCTTACTGCAAACTGCACGACGACCCAAGCGGCGATCATGCAGAACGCCGTTTAACGGTGTGTTTATGAAATCTTCAAGTTACTGATTTATATGATTTATTTTTATTTGCTGGGCCTGGCACGAAGCCTGCTCCGATCAAGGTGACTATCACCTGCCAAGGAGTTGTTGCCATGAGTAACCCCAACAAAGACACGATCGACGTACTCAACGACCTGATCGAGTACAGCAAGGATGGTGAGAAAGGCTTCAAGACCTCCGCCGAGGATGTGAAGAACCCTGAACTGAAAGCATTCTTCGTGCAGCGTGCCAGCGAGTGCGCCAGTGCCGCGGCCGAGCTGCAAAGTGAAGTGCGCAGGCTGGGCGGCGATCCGGAAACCAGCACCAGCATCAGCGGCGACCTGCACCGTGGCTGGGTCAACCTCAAGTCGATGGTCACCGGCAAGGATGAAGAGGCGGTGCTCAATGAAGTGGAGCGTGGTGAAGACCATGCGCTCAAGGCCTACAAAGAGGCCCGTGAAAAGCTGGTCAAGCTGGGACGGTCGGCCAACGACACTTCCTATGCCTTGGTGGAGAAACAGCTGCAGGGCGTGCAGCGCAATCATGACCAGGTGAAGGCTCTGCGTAACGCAGCCCGAGCTCGGTCCTGATCAGCATGGGGCCGTGTAACGGCCCCATGACTCACCCCTCGGGTCCTTCCACCCGATTCCGCCCATTGGCCTTGGCTCGATACAACGCCTCGTCCGCATCGCCCAGCAGCGCCGCCAGGTCCTGATGGGTACCGGGGATATGCAGGCCAATCCCCACACTGACCGTCACCGACCGCTCGTCATCGCCGAATGGCGGCATCGCCTCGACACTGGCGCGAATCCGCTCGGCCAGCAACCGGGCGCCGGCCAACTCGGTTTCCGGCAGCACCACCTGGAACTCCTCTCCGCCGTAACGCGCCGCCAGGTCCGCAGGGCGGCGGATGCACAGCTCGATGGTGGTGGCCACCTCGCGCAGCACATGGTCGCCACCGGCATGGCCATGGCGCTGGTTGAAGGCCTTGAAGTGGTCCACATCCACCATCAACACCGCCAGCGGCTTGCGGTTGCGCTGGGCGCGCGCCCATTCCTGGCGCAGCACCTGGTCGAGGCGGCGGCGGTTGGCAAGGCCGGTGAGGCTGTCGGTGGCGGCGAGGGTGGCCAGGCCCAGTTCGGCATCGTGGCGCCGACGTAGCTCGCGGCCCAGCAGCAAGGTCAGCCAGAGGATGCCAATGCACAACACGCCAGTGGCCACGCTGACCACGATCGCGGTACGCCGCCACGACTGGAACACTTCATCGGCCGAGTGGGCCACCAGCACGATCAACGGCAGGTCGGCGACCCGGGCGAAGGTGTAGAGGCGCTGGCCCTCATAGGCCGTCGAGCGGGCGGTGAAGCTGCCGCTGCGTTCGCTGAGGATGCGCTTGAAGTTGGGGCGCTCGCTGAAGCTGGTGCCGATCAGTGGATCCTGCGGCCGGGTCGGCTGGCGCGCCAGCAGCTGGCCATCGGTATTGAGCAGGTTGATGCTGCTGTCCACGCCGATGTCCAGGCGCTGGAACAGTTCGTTGAAATAGGACAGGCGCAAGGCCCCGGCGGCCAGGCCCTGGAACTCGCCGTTGGCGCCGGAGATGCGCCGGCTGAAACTGATGCACCAGTCCAGGTTGCCCAGCCGTGCCTTGAACGGCGGGCTGATCAGCAGGCCCAGGCCCGGGCGGTCGCGGTGCGCCTGGAAGGCCACGGTGTCGGCGAAGTTGGCCTGGCGCGGCACCGCGCTGGTGGAGTCGCCGAGCACGTCGCCCTTGGCGTCGAGCCAGAGAATGTCGCCGCGCACCGGCGCGGAGAAGGCCTGGTTGAACAGGATCTGCTGGCGCAGCTTGGTCGGCACGTTGAGCAGCTCGGGGTGCTGCACGGCCCAGATCAGGCCCTTGAGCGACTGGTCGTAGAGTTCGACGTTGCGCAGGATATCGCTTTCGATCAACTGCACGATGTTGCTCGACGAGCGCATTTCCGATTGCTCGACGCTGTCGCGCTCGCGGGCCAGCAGGTAGCCGACGATGGCCACTATGGCGAGCACGGCGAGGCAGCTGCCCAGGTTGAGGACCAGCTCGGGGTGTGACTTGTACAGGGCGGATCGTGGTGATCGGGTGGGCAACGTCATGCTCGCAACTGCATAAGCCCCGGGATCCATGGGGAGTGGGCCGGAAAGCGGCGGCGGTATTTTAGGCAAGGCGCGATTGTCGGACAAGATCAAAGGTGTTTTGCCCGACGGAATTGATTCAGTGGGCCTGCGATGGGATGTACGACATTTCCGAATCTGAAACCAAATGCTTCAGTTGGGCTGTGCTTGGGACCTATCCTACGCGCTTGCCGGAAGGGTCTGGATAGGCCGGGAAATGCATCAGGGCTAACGTCGTCGGGTCGCCAAATTTGGTGACCGGGTGTGAGAACCTGACGATATGTCTTTCGGCCATTTCAATGGCAGCCGTGTTCGGGCAGACCTCTGGTCTGGCCGGGTTTCATGTCCTCGGTTTCTCACCCCGTACACGGTTGCCACCTAATCCCGTGAGAAAGGTTCAAGTGGCGAATTTCTTCAATCGACATGAGCGATTTTGAATGAAAAAGCTAGTACCTGACCCACCCATCCCCTACATCTCCATCATCGACCATCTGCCCCTCGCCGAAGTCTGGGAGCATGCCGCAGTCCTGATGACCATGATGACCCGCACCTGCGATGTCTACATGGCCTTTCCCGTGGATGAGCGTCCGGAGATCCTGGTGGAGAACATTTCCATCCTCAGCCGGCTGCTGAGCTGCCTGATGGCCCACGCCAGCTCGCTGGAGGAGCAGCCATGAGCGAGCAGCCCGATATGCCCGTCACCGCTGGCGACTAGACTTTCCTGGAATGTTATCGCGTGCTGCCGGGTGTGCCCTTGAGCCGGGCATTCGATGAGCTGTCGGTATTGCAGGATTGCATCCTGCACCTGACCACCGAGGCGGAAATGGAAGGGGACCTGAAAGCGGGGAGTGCGGCGCGGATGCTCAGCGCCATGGCCAAGGCGCTGATCAATGACCTGGAAACAGGGCTGAAAAGAAACAGTTGAAGCAGAGCATCGCCGGCAAGCCGGCTCCCACAAAATAGCGCTGTACCTGTGGGAGCCGGCTTGCCGGCGAAACGAGGGCGTAGCCCTCGCCCGCGATGATGGATCAGAACACGTTCAACGGATAATCCACGATCACGCGGAATTCGTCGTTGTCCTGGATGTTCGAGTACGCCGCGTTGGCCCGGTGCGTGGCATAGCGCAGCAGCACCGACAGGTCCTTCAGTTGGCCTTGCTGGAACACGTACTTCACGTCGAAGTCGCGCTCCCAGTGCCGGGCATTCTCGCCGTCGGCGTTATAGAAGGCGTAGTACTGGGTGTCCTGGCTGGCCTTGGTCAGGTCGGCCTTGCCGCGCGAGTACGACAGCGAGGTGCTCAGGCCCGGCATGCCGAGGCCGGCGAAGTCATAGTCGTACTGCAGCTTCCACGAGCGCTCGTTCGGCGCGTTGAAGTCCGAGTACATGCGCGAGTTGTCGAGGAAGATGCTGTCGCCCAGGTTGATGTAGTCGAACGGCGTGTCGCCATTGACCCGCTGGTAGGCGGCGGTGACGCTGTGGTACCCGGCGGCGACGGTGAAGTGCACGCTCCAGGTGTTGTTGTCGATGCTGCCCAGCTTCGACTGGCCGGTGTCCTGGGTGTGGTAGAAGTGCACGCCCGGGTTCAGGCTGACCAGGTCGTTGACCTGGTAGGTGTAGTCGAAGTCGGCGTAGTACTGGTTCCAGATGTCCTTCAGCTCGGCGGCGTAGAGGTTGGCGGTGACGCCCTCGGTGCCGCTCCACGACGCACCGGCCCAGCTCAGGTTCTGGCTGTCCTGCTCGGGCGTCTGGTTGCTGTAGTAGGTGTTGATGCGGCGGTGGCCGCTCTGGTTGTACGGCTTGGTGAAGCTGACCTTGCCGCCTTCGAGCATCAGCCCGTCTATGCTGTTGTTGGTCAGCGCGACGCCGCGGAAGGTCTGCGGCAGCATGCGGCTTTCGCCACCGGCGATCACCGGGTTGGTGAGGAACAGGTCACCGGCCTTGAACTCGGTGTCGAAGCCCTTGAGCTTGATCGCGCCGCCGGCGGTGGAGAAGGCATGGCGCGCCTTGTCCTCCGGCGCGCTCGGCAGGATCGAGGTGCCGGCGCGGCCATCACCGCCGTCGAGCTTCAGGCCGACCATGGCGTGGGCGTCGAGGCCGAAGCCGATCACGCCAGGCGTGTAGCCGGACTCGAAGCGCGCCACGGCGCCCTGGCCCCACTCGCGCTTGTCCTTGATCGAAGCATTTTTCTCGTTGCGGTTGAAGTAGGCATTACGCAAATGCAGGTTCAGCGTGGAACCCTCGATGAAGCCATCAGCCTTGTCTTCATCGGCCTGTGCGGCCACGGGCATCGTTGCGGCCAATGCAACGAACAACGGGGTGAAACGAAACGCGAAAGACACCGGTACAAACTCCTTTGGTCAAGCGATGGGGCAGTTTTTTATTGTCGTGTCTGCAAGTTCTTATTAGAGACGCAACAGCCAGGCTGAGATTTCCGACGCATAAAAAAAGCCGCTGAAAGGCAGCGGCTTTGAAAGGCTAACATATCGTCACAGGCAGTGCCCATGGTGTAGCCCAGGGAAAACTGGAAACAGTTGGCGTGGTCGGTCAACTATCGGCATCGGTATCGACAGATACCTTGGAAGCGGTCTGCTGTGCGTCTTTAGCCGCAGCGGACTGCTGCGCGGCGTAGGCGTCACGCGCCTCTTGGTGAACCGCGGCGAGTTCGGCGTTGCGGGCGACGAAGGCCGGGGATTCTTCCGCCATGGCCAGGGGCGACAACAACAGGGAAGACAGGACGAAGACGCTGGCAATACCCATACTGTTGGACATTTGGAACAACCTTCTTGCGGGGCAAGTGCTAATGGAGACAGGGCTAAAGTTAGTCCTGTAAACAGCGGGGAAACAGAGGCTGTTCAGATAAGCACTGTTGCGCAAAAAGTAATGATCGCGGCAAAAACACTCAGACTTTTACCGCAAACCCGCGTAGTTGAGCGCTCGGCAAGTTGATACCGAAGGTATTGGCCCCGGCCTCGCTGTGCACGAAAACACTGCCGCCGTGCATCAGGGCGATTGCCTTGACGATGGCCAGGCCCAGTCCGTGGTTGCCGCCGCCGCTGTTGGCGCGGGCCGCATCCACCCGATAGAAGCGCTCGAACAGCATCGGCAGGTGTTCATCGTCGATCGCCGGCCCCGGGTTGCTCACGGCGATGCTGACCTGCTCCTCAGTAGCCTCGATGCGTACCTGGATCGCCTGGTGCGGCGCGGTGTGCTGCACGGCGTTGTTCAGCAGGTTGATCAGCGCCCGGCGCAACTGGGCCTTTTCGATGCAGGCCTGGGCATCGCCGCTGACGGTGACGCTGACGTGGGCGTCTTCGAGGATGTAGTCGAGGTAGTCGAGGGTGGTGGCCACTTCCTCGGCCAGTGAGGCCTGGGTAAGGGCGGTGGCCTTGCTGCCCTGGTCGGCGCTGGCCAGGAACAGCATGTCGTTGATGATGCTGCGCAGGCGCTCGAGTTCTTCGAGGTTCGATTGCAGCACCTCGAAGTAGTGCTCGGCGCTGCGCCCGCGGGTGAGGGCGACCTGGGTCTGGCCGATCAGGTTGGTCAGCGGCGAACGCAGTTCGTGGGCGACGTCGGCATTGAAGGCTTCCAGTTGCGAATAGGCCTGGCTGACGCGGTCGAGGGCGGCATTGAAGGTGCCGGCGAAGCGTGCCAGTTCAGGCGGCAGGTCGCGGGTCTGCAGGCGGCCGTCCAGGCGTGGCGGCGCCAGGGCCTGGGCCTCGTCGGAGAGGGCCAGCAGTGGGCGCAGGCCAATGCGCGCGACCCAGTAACCAAGCAGCGAGGCCAGCACCACGCCGAAGGCCGCCAGGCCGACGATAGCCACCAGCAGACTGTGCTGGGCCTGCCAGAACGTCTCGGTATCGATGCCGATCAGAAAGCGCAGCGGCGGGCGCTCGCCCAGGGCGGGCAGAGCGCTGACCAGCACCTTGTAGGGATAGGGGCTGTCGCTCAGGCGCAGGTCGCGCATGCCCTCCGGGCCGTCGGCGAAAGCGCGGACCTGTTCGCTGGGCTGGCCATACTCGAAGGCCGGATTGCCGCTCACCACCCAGAAGCGGATGCGCCGGTCTTCTTCGCCGAGCAGGTTGAGCTTGTTGTTGATCTTGGCCCAGTGCTCGGGGGTGCCGTAGCGGTTGAGGGTCGATTCGAGCACGCTGAAGCGCGCATCGAGCTCGGCTTCAGGCAACAGGTCGAGGCTGCGATCGACCTGGCGGTACAGCGCGCTGCCGATCAGCACGAACACGGCCAGGGCGACCATGGCGAACAGCGCCGACAGGCGCAGGGCGATGGAGTTGCGTAAAGGATTCATGGGGCGGCACCTGTGGCCGACGCGTGGGAGCGGGTACTGCCGCAGGCTTCAGCCACGGTTTTCCAGGACATAGCCCATGCCTCGGATGGTATGCAGCAGCTTGTTGTCGAACGGCCCGTCGAGCTTGGCGCGCAGGCGCTTGATCGCTACCTCGACGACATTGGCGTCACTGTCGAAATTGATGTCCCAGACCAGTTCGGCGATGGCTGTCTTGGACAGGATCTCGCCCTGGCGCCGGGCCAGCACGCTGAGCAACGAAAACTCCTTGGCGGTCAGGTCCAGGCGCTGGCCGGCGCGGCTGGCCTTGCGCGCCATCAGGTCGATCCACAGGTCGGCGACCTGGATCTGCAACGGTTCATGAACCGCGCTACGTCGGGTCAGGGCCTGCAACCTGGCCACCAACTCGAGGAACGAGAACGGCTTGCCCAGGTAGTCGTCGGCGCCTTCGCGCAGGCCGTGGATGCGGTCCTCGACCCGCTCGCGGGCGGTGAGCATGATCACCGGCGTCTGCTTGCGCGCCCGCAGTGCGCGCAGCACTCCGTAACCATCGAGGCCAGGCAGCATCACGTCGAGCACGATCACCGCGTAGTCGCCTTCGAGCGCCAGGTGCAGGCCGTCGATGCCGTCGCGTGCCAGGTCGACGGTAAAGCCCTGCTCGGTGAGGCCGCGATGCAGGTAGTCGGCGGTTTTTTCTTCGTCTTCGATGATCAGCACACGCATGGTCTTGTCTCAACTGGCGGTCGGCGCGGGGGCGACGGTGGCCCGGCGGCGGCGGTGGAACAGACGCTCCAGGGCCAAGTATATGACCGGGGTGGTGAACAGCGTCAGGGCCTGGCTCACCAGCAGGCCGCCGACCACGGCGATGCCCAGTGGCTGGCGCAGTTCGGCGCCGGCGCCGAAGCCGAACATCAGCGGCAGTGCGCCGAGCAGCGCGGCCAGGGTGGTCATGATGATCGGGCGGAAGCGCACCAGGCACGCCTGGTGGATCGCCTGCTCCGGCGTCATGCCGTGGTTGCGCTGGGCTTCGAGGGCGAAGTCGATGAGCAGGATGCCGTTTTTCTTGACGATGCCGATCAGCAGCACCACGCCGATCAGCCCCATGATGGTGAAGTCCTGGCCCATCGCCCAGAGCAGGATCAGCGCGCCCAGGCCCGCCGAGGGCAGGGTGGAGATGATGGTCAGCGGGTGCACGAAGCTCTCGTAGAGCACGCCAAGGATGATGTACACCGCCACCAGCGCGGCGAGGATCAGGTAGGGCTGGCTCGACAGTGAACTCTGGAAGGCCTGGGCGGCGCCCTGGAAGTTGCCGGCGATGGCGTCGGGCATGCCCAGTTCGCGCTGGGTGCGTTCGAGGATCTGTACCGCATCGCCCAGGGCCACGCCGGGGGCCAGGTTGAACGAGAGGTTGGCCGCCGGGAACAGGCCGTCGTGGCTGATCGACAGCGGCCCGGTGCTGGGCGGCGCGACATGGGCCAGGGCCGACAGCGGCACCATCTCGCCCGACAGCGGCGAGCGCAGGTAGAAAAAGTTGAGGCTCTCGGCCTTGCCGCGCTGGCGGGCGTCCAGTTCGAGGATCACCTTGTACTGGTTGGTCTCGGTCTGGAACTCGCTGATCTGCCGCTGGCCGAAGGCATCGTACAGCGCCTGGTCGACGTCGGTGGTGGTCAGGCCGAAGCGCCCGGCGGCTTGGCGGTCGATATCGATGCGGGTGACGCTGGCGCCCAACTGCAGGTCGTTGGACAGGTCACGGAACGCCGGATTCTCGCGCAGGCGTTCGGTCAGGCGCTGGGTCCACAGGTTCAGCGCGACGCCGTCATTGCTCTTGAGCACGTACTGGTACTGGGTGCGCGACGGCCCGGAGCTGAGGTTGATGTCTTGCCCTGCGCGCAGGTACAGGACGATGCCGGGAACCTGCGCCAGTTTCGCGCGCATGCGGTCGATCCATTCGCTGGCCGACACATCGCGTTCGCCACGGGGCTTGAGGGAGATCCAGAAGCGCCCGTTGGCGATGGTCTGGTTGCTGCCGGTGACACCGACCGAATGGGAGAAGGCGCGCACCGCCGGGTCGGCTTCGATGATCTTCGCCAGGGCCTTGTGCTTCTCGATCATCGCGGGGTAGGACACATCGGCCGCCGCCTCGCTGGTGCCGAGGATGAAACCGGTGTCCTGCAACGGGAAGAAGCCCTTGGGGATGGCCACGTAGCCGACCACCGCCAGTGCCAGGGTCAGGCCGAACACGCCGAGGGTGACACGCTGGTGCGCCAGGGCCCGGTCCAGGCCCTTCTCGTACCAGCGCACCAGGCGCTGGCCGAAACCGTCATGCTGTGCCTCGGGGCGGCGCATGCACAGCGCGGCGAGGGTCGGCGCCAGGGTCAGCGAGACCACCACCGAAATCAGGATGGTCGCGGTGGCAGTCAGGGCGAACTCCTTGAACAGCCGGCCGACCACGCCGCCCATGAACAGCAGCGGAATGAACGCGGCGATCAGCGAGAAGCTGATCGACACCACGGTGAAGCCGATCTCGCCGGCGCCCTTGAGCGCGGCCGTGCGGCTGTCGTCGCCGGCCTCCAGGTGGCGGTGGATGTTCTCCACCACGACGATGGCATCGTCCACCACGAAACCCACGGCGATGACGATGGCCACCAGGGTGAGGTTGTTGAGGCTGAAGCCGAACACGTACATCAATGCGCAACTGGCGATCAGCGACACGCCGAGCACGCTGGAAACGATGAAGGTCGCCGACCACTGGCGCAGGAACAGCGCCATCACCCCGATCACCAGGGCCACGGCGATCAGCAGGGTCAGCTCCACCTCGTGCAGCGAGGCGCGAATGGTCTGCGTGCGGTCCTGCAGCACCGACACTTCGACCGCTGCCGGCAGCATTTCCTGCAAGCGGGGCAGGGCAGCCATCACCCGGTCCACGGTGTCGACGATGTTCGCCCCGGGTTGGCGGAAGATCACCAGGTTCAACCCCGGCTGTTCGCCGGACCAGGCCCTGACGTAGGCGTTCTCGGCGCCGTCGATCACCTTGGCGACGTCGGCCAGGTGCACCGGGGCGCCGTTGCGGTAGCTGACGATCAGCTTCGCGTAGTCCTCGGGGTGGAACAGCTGGTCGTTGGCGGCGAGGGTCGACACGCTGTGTTCGCCGTACAGCGCGCCCTTGGCCAGGTTGAGGCTGGTCTGCTGGATGGCCTGGCGGATGTCGGCCAGGGTCAGGCCGATGGCGGCGAGCTTCTCGGGCTGGGCCTGCACGCGGATGGCCGGGCGCAGTTGCCCGGTGATGTTGATCAGGCCGACGCCGTCGATCTGGCTGAGCTGGCGGGCCAGCAGGGTCTCGGCGTAGTCGCTCAGTTGGTTGCCGGGCATCTGCGCCGAGCTGACGGTGAGGATCAGCACCGGGCTGTCGGCGGGGTTGACCTTGCGCCAGGTGGGCGGGCTGGGCAGGTCCTGGGGCAGGCGCGCGGTGGCGGTGTTGATCGCCGCCTGGACCTCCTGGGCGGCGGTGTCGATGTTCTTGTCCAGGGTGAATTGCAGGATCAGGTTGGTCGAGCCCAGGGCGCTGCTGCTGGTCATCTGGGTCATGCCGGGGATGGCGCTGAACTGCACCTCCAGGGGCGTCGCGACCGACGAGGCCATGGTCTCGGGGCTGGCGCCGGGCAACTGGGCGGTGACCTGGATGGTCGGGAAGTCGGCCTCGGGCAGCGGCGCCACCGGCAGGCGCGGGAAGGCGATGGCACCGAGCAGGACCAGGGCGAAGGTCAGCAGCAAGGTGGCGATGGGGTGGTCGATGCACCAGGCCGAGACCCCGTTGCGGGTGTTCATGGCTGGCTCCTGCTTTCGGCCATTTCCGCCGGGGCAGGGGTGTCGGGGGTGACCTCCACGATGCTGCCGGGCTTGAGTCGCGACTGACCGTCCAGCACCAGGCGATCGCCGGCCTTGATCCCGGCAATGACATTCAGCGTGCTGTCCTGGTACACCACCTTGACCGGTACGGCGCTGACCTTGTCGCCGTCCAGACGGTAGACGAAGTGGCCGTCGATGCTGCGCTGTACCACCGGTGGCGGCACCACCAGGGCGTCCTCGTCCACCGCTGTGCGCAGGCGCACGGTGACCAGCTGGCCCGGCCACAGACGTCCGTCCTGGTTGGCGAACTCGGCCTTGACCCGCACCGTGCCGGTGGTGGCCGAGACCTGGTTGTCGATCAGCATCAAGTGCCCCTTGGCGAGCAGGCTGCGTTCGCCGTCGGCGTCCAGGTAGGTCTCCACTTCGGCGGGCGTGGTTGAGTTCAACAGGCCCTGCAGGACTGGGAGCTGCTGTTGGGGCAGGGCGAATTCCACGGCGATCGGGTCGATCTGGGTGACGTTGAACAGGCTCTGGGTGTCGCTGGTGCGGACCAGGTTGCCAGGGTCGACGTTGCGAATGCCGACGCGACCGCTCACCGGCGAGCGGATCTGCGTGTAGCTGAGCTGCACCGCGGCATTGTCGATGGCCGCCTGGTTGCCCTTGATCGTCGCCTGCAACTGGTTCACCAGCGCCTGCTGCTGGTCGAGGGTCTGCTTGGACACGCCGTCGTCGCTGCTCAGCAACTGGTAGCGCTTGAGGTTGACCTTGCCCACCTGCAACTGCGCCTGGGTCTGGCCGAGCTGGGCACGGGCCTGGTCGAGGTTGGCACGGATCGCCCGGTCATCGAGGGTGGCCAGCAGGTCGCCCTGCTTGACCCACTGGCCTTCCTTGACCAGCACCTGGGTCAGCACGCCCTCGACCTGCGGGCGCACCTCGACGCTGTGCAGCGACAGCACCGAGCCGATGGCGCTGAGGTAGCGCGGCACGTCCTGCTGGGCCACGGCTATCACTCGCACCGGTATCGTGCTGGCGGCGCGGTTGGCCGGAGCTTCGCGGCGCGGCCCCAGCCAGGCGCCGATGGCGACCAGCAGGACCAGGGCCAGGGCGGCGAGTACGAGGAGGCGGGACGGACGTCGCATCGGGGTGGGCACCTTGGCCAAGGGGCTGGGAAATGGATTCGGCTATTACAGGGTTATAGCGCGCCGACCGGGTCGGCAGCGTGACGCCAGGCTGTCACGGCTGTCAGTTTCGGTGGGTTGATGGCCAAGTGCCAATATCCTGCCATGGATCAATGTTACGTCGGCGTTTGCCCCTAGAGTCGTACGCCCTGCCGATCTCCCGTACAACAACGAGTGCCTCCGATGAAGTGCAATATGCCTGTTACCGGTCGCGAAGTGGATTACCCCGGCGACGCCAACATCCTGTCCACCACCGACCTGGACAGCCGCATCACCTATGCTAACGACGATTTCCTGCGGGTCAGCGGTTTCCTGCGCGAGGAGCTGCTGGGCAATCCCCACCACATCGTCCGCCACCCGGACATGCCGCCCCAGGCCTTCGCCCAGATGTGGCAGTCGCTCAAGGCCGGGCGCTCGTGGATGGGGCTGGTGAAGAACCGCTGCAAGAATGGCGATCACTACTGGGTGAGCGCTTTTGTCTCGCCGATCAGCAGCGGCGGGCAGGTGCTGGAGTACCAGTCGGTGCGGACCAAGCCTGGCACTGAACAGGTGGCGGCGGCCGAGCGTGCCTATGCGCGCTTGCGCGAGGGCCGGCGTGGCTGGCGCGAGCGCCTGCCGGTGATCGGGTTGGGCGCCCGCTTGTCGCTGGCGGTCGGCGCCGTGCTGGCGCTGGTGCTGGGCGCCGGGCAGTGGTGGCTGGGGGCACCGTTGCTGGAATCCGTGTTGGAGGTGGCGGCGGCGGTCGGCTTGAGCAGCCTGGCGATCCGGTTGCTGTTACGCCCGTACGAGCGGCTGCGCCGACAGGCCCAGGCGATTGCCGACAACCCACTCAGCCAGCGGCTGTATACCGGCCGGCGCGACGGCCTGGGGCAGATCGAGTTCGCCATGCGCATGCTCAAGGCGCAGCTGGGCGCGGTGGTCGGACGTATCGGCGACACCTCGTCGCGCCTGGCCGGGCATTCGGGCTCCCTGGCCGAGGCACTGCACAGCAGCCACGCCAACAGCCTGGAGCAGCAGAACGAGGCCGACCAGGTGGCCACGGCGATCCAGCAGATGAGCGCCAGCGTCGCCCAGGTAGCCAGCAGCGCGCAGATGGCGGCGATGGCGGCCGACCAGGCGGAAGACGAGACCCAGTCCGGGCATCAGCTGGTCAACCGCAACCGCTGCGCGATCCAGGACCTGGCGGGCTCGCTGGTGGAGGCCAGCGAGGTGATCCAGCAACTGGAAAACCACAGCAGCGAGATTTCCGGGGTGCTTGATGTGATCCGTGGCATTGCCGAGCAGACCAACCTGCTGGCGCTCAACGCCGCCATCGAGGCGGCGCGGGCGGGTGACCAGGGGCGGGGGTTCGCGGTGGTCGCCGACGAGGTGCGTGGCCTGGCCCAGCGCACCGCGCAGTCGACCCACGATATCCAGCGCATGATCGGCGCTCTGCAGGATGGGGCTCGCGCGGCGGTGCAAGTGATGCAGCAGAGCAGCGCGCATGCCGGGCACAGCGTCGAGCAGGCGCAACTGGCCAGCGACGCGCTGGACAGCATCAGCGTGCGGGTCAACCAGATCAACGAGATGAGCCTGCAGATCGCTGCGGCGGTGGAGCAGCAGAGCCAGGTCAGCGAGAACATCAACCGCAACATCAACAGCATCCGCCAGGCCAGTGAGGCGACGGTCAGCGTCGGGCAGCGCAGCCACAGCAGTGCCAGTGACGTGGCGGACCTGGCCAAGGACCTGCGGCGACTGGCGGATGAGTTCTGGCGGCGTTGTCAGTGACTGACTGAGTTGTCTGTGCCGGCCTTATCGCGGGGCAAGCCCGCTCCCACGAAGCACCTTGGTACTTGGCGTGGGCTTGCCCCGCGATTGGATCTATCTAGAAACCGATGAACGCATAGTAGACCGGCGCTTCGCCCGTCACCTGTAGCCGATGTTCCTGCAGACCGGCCGCAAGCGCCTCGTCCTGCACATGCACAGCCCACGGTCCATCGACCGCCCGTGGCGCCTGCTCCAGCACCGAGGCAAACGCCGCCATGTCCGGGAGCCAGGCAGTAAATCCATTGCCCTTCAGAGCGCTGGTGGTCATCCCCAGCGCCTGACAGATCGCCACCTTGGCCGCGATATCGTCGCGGTCGGCCTGGCGTGAGGCCTCGATCAGGGCACGCAGCGCCTCATCCACCGGCAGGCTGCCGTGAATCAGTTCCGGCCCTTGCGTCCAGGCCTCGGGCGGGCAGTCCTTGTTTTCCGGGCGCAGCGGCAGGTGCGGGTTGATCTCCGCCGGGTAGATACGACAGACCAGCGGGCGGCTTTCATAGATACCGCACAGGTCATTGTCATCGAGGTTGCGGCAGCGCCCGGGGTTGAACGCGGCGAAGGTTACCGACACCTGCAACTGCGCGTCACCGCACGGCACCGGGTGTGAACGGCGCAGCACATGCTCGCGCTGGTCGGCCGGCATACCCGGGCCATCGGCGAGAAAACCCTCGATCAGCACCACCACCTGGCCGCCGGAACTCGCCCACTGCCGGGCCTCGGCCAGGGTCAAAGGCACGTGATGACCGGTGCAGCATTTACCACAGCCGGTGCAGGCGAACCGAATGCTGTCGCTCATCGCTTGCCGACTTCCCAGTCGGTGACGAAGGCCTGCTGGCGCTGGCGATCATAGAGGCACAGCTCGGTGCCGATGCGGTTCTGCATGTGTTTCTGCGGGTAGGTGCCCTCGATCAGCAGCGCGCTGTAACCGACCTGGTCGTCGAACTCGGCGGGTTTGCCCAGAGCGTGGGCATCCTTGAACTGGCTTATGGCCAGGCAGGCCTTGAGCATGTGCTGGCGCTGATCGCTCCAGGCTTGCTTGCTCGAAGCGTGGACTGCGCCGCTGGCTAGGGCGCAGAGAATCAGGAACGAATTGAGAAATTTCATACGCGACACCGGCAATGAACCTGCGAGGGGCGCGAATTATGCCCGAACGTTTTCCTTCATCAAGTCAGGAAAATCCTGACTTGATGTGTCAACGCTCCTCGAACACCACCGCCCGCGCCGCCGTTACCAGGCAGTTGGTCAGCTCCGGCGAGGAGAACTTGGTGAGAATGGCATTGGCCCCGGCCAGCTTGGCCTTGTCACCGCTCATCGCGCTGTCCAGCGAGGTGTGCAGCAGGATGTACAGGTGCTGGAAGTCCGGGGTTTCGCGCAAGGTGCGGGTGAAGGCGAAGCCGTCCATCTCGGACATCTCGATGTCCGAGACGATGATGTTGATCTCTCTGTCGGTGCCTTGCAGCTCCAGCAGCACATTGATCGCATCCTTGGCGCTGCGCGCGGTGTGGCACTCGATGCCAAGGTTGCGCAGGGTGTGCACCGACTGCTGCAACGCGACCTGGCTGTCGTCCACCACCAGGATGTTGGCGGCGGCCAGCAGGCTGGCGTCCTCTTCGCTGACTTCCCCCGGGTGCGGTTCGTGGGGCGGCGGGGCGATGCCGTGGATGACCTTTTCGATATCCAGCACCTGCACCAGGGTGTTGTCGACCCGGGTGACGCCGGTAATGAACGAGCGGTTGCCCGAGCCGTAGGGTGGCGGTTTGATGTCGGTGCTCAGGCAATGGACGATGCGGCTCACCGCTTGCACGTGCAGGCCCTGGCGCGAGCGGCTGATCTCGGTGACGATCAGGCAGCCGCCGTCGGGGTCGGCCAGGGGCATTTCGCCGATGGCGCGGGACAGGTCGATCACCGACAGCGAGTTGCCACGCAGGGTGGCGACGCCTTTGACGTGCGGGTGGGACTCCGGCAGTTTGGTCAGCGGCGGGCAGGGGATGATCTCGCTGACCTTGAGCAGGTTGATTGCCATCAGTTTGCCGCTGCGCAGGGTGAACAGCAGCAGGGACAGCGAGTCCGCGCGGGCTTTTTGCGTGGCCATGGACAACCTTCGCTATGAATGAGGGGGAGGATGCCGGGTTATCGGCTTTCTGGCGCCAGGCTTTAGCTTAGTTTGCTATTGGATCTGCAGTGGGGTCGCTTTGCGACCCTTTCGCCGCGGTTCGTCGCCACGACAAGCCGGCTCCCACACTGGCCGCGCTGAGCTCAGCCAAGCGCCATCCCTGTGGGAGCCGGCTTGCTGGCGAATGGGCTGCGAAGCGGCCCCGTCAGCGCAGCCCCAAGCGCTTGGCCAACCGGCTCAGGTTGGCCCGATCCAGCCCCAGCTCCCGGGCTGCGGCTGCCCAGTTGTCCTGGTGGCGATCCAGGCACGCTTCGACGATCTGCCGCTGATAATCATCCACCGCCTCACGCAGCCCCCCCTCGGGCAACGGCGCGTCAGCCGACGGTGCCTCGATTTCTGCCAGCATGCTCGGCGCCACGTTGCGCAGATCGAGGTCAGCCGCTTCCAGGGTGAGGATTTTCGGCCGCCGCCCGTGCTGTCCCAATGCCTTTAGCGCCGAGCGACCGATCAGGTGCTCCAGTTCGCGGACGTTGCCCGGCCAGCCGTACGCCAGCAAGGCGGCCTGGGCGTCAGTGGACAGCCGTAGGCTCCCCAGCCCCAGGCGCGCGCGGTTCTGTTCGAGGAAAAACCCCGCCAGCAACAGCACGTCGCGGCCTCGCTCGCGCAGGGGTGGAACTTGCAGCGGATAGACGCTCAGCCTGTGGTAGAAGTCGGCGCGGAAGTTGCCATTGCGCACCTCTTCGGCCAGGTCGCGGTTGGTCGCGGCGATCAGGCGCACATCGACCTGATGGTCGCGGTCCGAACCCAGGCGTTGCAACTGCCCGCTCTGTAATACCCGCAGCAACTTGGCCTGCACCGCCAGCGGCAGTTCGCCGACCTCGTCGAGGAACAATGTGCCGCCGTTGGCCAGCTCGAACTTGCCCCTGCGTTCGCCATGGGCGCCGGTAAAGGCGCCGCGCACATGGCCGAACAGCTCGCTCTCCACCAAGGTGTCGGGCAGGGCGGCGCAGTTGAGGCTGACCATCGGCTTGCCGGCACGCTGGCTGGCATGGTGCAGGGCCTGGGCCACCAGTTCCTTGCCGACGCCGGTCTCGCCGGTGATCAGCACGGTCAGGTCGCTGCCGCCGACCAGGCGGATCTCCTCGACCAGGCGCTTGTGTGCCTTGCTTTGGCCGATCAGTTCGCGGTCCTGGCCGCTGGCCTGGCGATACACCTCGGCGCGCTGGTGTTCATCCTCGGCGCGCAGGGCCAGGTGCTCGATGCGCTCGGCCACGGTCACCGTGGCGGCGGCCAGGCTGGCGAAGGCCTGCAGGGCGTCGAGTTCGAGGCTCTGGAACTGGCCGGCGGTGAGCGCGTCGAGGGTCAGCAGGCCCCACGGGCGTTCGTCGACCATCAGCGGGCAACCCATGCAGTCGTGCACCTCGAGATCCACATGGGCGGCGTCGACCAGGCCGTCGTAAGGGTCGGGCAGCGGGCTGTCGCTAGGGAAACGGGTGGGCTCGGGGCGGCTGAGCAGGGCCTGGAAGCGCGGGTGCTCGCTGACCCGGAAGCGTCGGCCCAGGGTGTCCGCCGACAAGCCATCCACCGCTAGCGGTACCAGCCATTCGCCGTCCAGGCGCAGCAGCGCCGCGGCATCGCATGGCAGCAGATCGCGCATGGCCTGCAGCAGCCGGCGGTAGCGTTCCTGGTCGGGGAGGTCGCGGGACAAGTCGCTCACCAAGGGGAGGAGGGCAGTGAGCAGGGGCTTTGCAGTCATATGGACTCCTGTTGGTCGGAATGACTATACGCCTGAGTGTGTCCTTTTGACATCGATCAATGAAAACCCCCGGTTTTACTGACGATCAAAGTTGGCACGATTGCTGAAATGGTCTACGCAACCATTCGAAGCCTCAGGCTCAGGAGTTGTCGTAATGCTCAATGCCGAACAACGTGCAATCATCAAAGCCACCGTGCCCCTGCTGGAAAGCGGTGGCGAGGCCCTGACCACCCACTTCTACAAGATGATGCTCAGCGAGTACCCCGAGGTACGTCCGCTGTTCAACCAGGCCCACCAGGCCAGCGGCGACCAGCCGCGTGCCCTGGCCAACGGCGTGCTGATGTACGCCCGGCATATCGACCAGCTCGAGCAGTTGGGCGGTCTGGTAGGCCAGATCATCAACAAGCACGTCGCCCTGCAGATTCTCCCTGAACACTACCCGATCGTCGGCAGCTGCCTGCTGCGCGCCATCGAGGAAGTGCTGGGCAAGGAGATCGCCACCGCCGAGGTGATCGCCGCCTGGGCGGCGGCCTACGGCCAGCTTGCCGACATCCTCATCGGCGCCGAGGAGAACCTGTACAAGCAGAAGGAAGAGGCCGCCGGCGGCTGGCGCGGCACCCGCGAATTCCGCCTGGTGCGCCGCGAGCAGGAAAGCCGCGAGATCGTCTCGTTCTACTTCGTGCCGGTCGATGGCAAACCGGTGCTCAAGGCCGAGCCGGGCCAGTACATCGGCCTGAAGCTGGAAATCGATGGCCAGGAGCAGCGTCGCAACTATTCGCTGTCGGCCCTGTGCGACGGTGAGCAGTACCGCATCAGCGTCAAACGCGAGGCGGGCGGCAAGGTCTCCAACTACCTGCATGATGGCTTGATGGTCGGCGATACCCTGCAACTGTTCCCGCCTTCCGGTGATTTCACCCTGGTCGCCAGCGACAAGCCGCTGGTGCTGATCAGCGGCGGTGTGGGCATCACCCCGACCCTGGCCATGCTTGAGGCGGCCCTCGAGACCGAACGCCCGGTGCACTTCATCCATTGCGCACGCAACGGCGCGGTGCATGCCTTCCGCGACTGGATCGATGGCCTGGCGGCGCGTCACCCGCAACTCAAGCGCTTCTACTGCTACGCCGAGGAGGATGGCAGCCAGGCTGCCGACGCAGTGGGCCTGCTGGACCAGGACCTGCTGGCCGAATGGCTGCCGCGTGAGCGCGATATCGAGGCCTACTTCCTCGGACCCAAGGGCTTCATGGCGGCGATCAAGCGTCAGCTCAAGGGCTTGGGTGTGCCGGAAGGGCAGAGCCGCTATGAGTTCTTCGGGCCGGCTGCGGCGCTGGAGTAAGCGATAGGCCTGGCTGGCCCCATCGCCGGCAAGCCGGCTCCCACAGGGTTCAGCGATACCTGTGGGAGCCGGCTTGCCGGCGATGGGGCCGGGACAGGCTACGAGTAATTCATCCCAATCGCTGCGGTTCGGCGTTCTGTCGGGCCGCCAGCACACGGATGCTCCCGGCCGTGGGTAATCGAGAACGAAGCGGACGATGACATTCGACGCTGTCGGCCTGGCCGAGCGCCGAACCGCAGCGATTGGGCCTAACCGATCTTCTATATAAGGAAGCGGTGAACGCGGTTACACCCGCTTTCATCTTTAATCCTCCTTTAATCACTGTATCCTTCACTTCCTGGTGTCGAGGGGCCTGCTCCTGCCCGGCACCGGGCTGGCGCATTTTTCACGCGCGTCAGTGAACCGAAACCGACCCGCTCGGTCCTAGGTCATCAGTGGATAGCCGCGCACGCCCCCGCTCGATGCATTCAAAGGTCATCTCCAGCGTGTAGACTGGGCGCCCCTCGGGCAGCCCGCGCTGCCACTCTCCATCGAAGGAATCGGCAATGAACGAACTCTCATCGCGCCTGAATCGGGAACGGCGCTTTCTGGTGCTCCTCGGCGTGATCTGTCTGGCGCTGATCGGCGGCGCCCTGTACATGCAGGTGGTGCTGGGCGAGGCGCCCTGCCCGCTGTGCATCCTGCAGCGCTATGCCTTGCTGTTCATCGCGATCTTCGCCTTCATCGCCGCCGCCATGCCCGGGCGCCGTAGCCTGACGTTCTTCGAGGCGCTGGTGGTGCTCAGCGCCATCGGTGGCATCGTTGCCGCCGGCAATCATGTGTATATACTCGCCAACCCGATGGTCAGCTGCGGTATCGACACCTTGCAGCCCATCGTCGACGACCTGCCGCTGGCCAAGCTCTGGCCGCTGGCGTTCCAGGTCGATGGGTTCTGTTCCACGCCCTACCCACCGATCCTTGGCCTGTCCCTCGCGCAATGGGCGCTGGTGGCGTTCGTGCTGACGGCGGTCCTGGTGCCCCTGGGCATCTATCGAAACCGTCGCCGCGCTTAGACCAAAGTCCCGAATTGACCTGGGTCTATTGCGCGGCGAGATAAGCTGCAAATGGCCCCCGATGATTGATCCAGGTCAGCCACCAGCCCTTGCGCGACAAGGGTTTCAGGGCTACTGCGCGGGGTGCGACAAACTGTCGCGAAGTTGATTTTTTGACCAGTATTGTTACGCATTCTGTAAAAGACTGTTGCTCAATAAGTCATAGTCATCGTGGGGCGACCTATCTACAATCGCCCCCAATTTCCGTTCGGCACTGCTTGCGAGTCGCAGGATTGATGGGAGCCGCAGCGCTTTCCATTTGCTGACTTCGACAAGTTTCGCCCAACGGCGATACCGGGCGGACACCCCTCCGCGTTTTCCCGCACCAAATGGACTTGGTCTGAAGTACAGGCCTGTTGCCTACGAAACCATAAGCACCGCCAACCCGCTTGACGCCAAGATCCAGCAGTCGGATCCCTGGCAGGGGCGAGTACGGGCGCCAATTGCCGCACTTGGCAGGACGAAGTGTTGGCTACCAAAACACAAATTGCATTGAAGCAAGCTGATCTAGAGGTCGTGAGATGAGTAAAAAGCGTTACCCCAGACTGTTTGGCATATTGCCCTTTTTAGGCATGCTTTTACTCAGTGGGTGCAACTGGACCCTGCTCGATCCGAAGGGCCAGGTCGGCATTGAGCAGAAGAACCTGATCCTGATCGCCACCGGCCTGATGCTGCTGGTGGTCGTGCCCGTGATCATCATGACCCTGGCGTTCGCCTGGAAGTATCGCGCGTCCAACAAGGCCGCCACCTACACCCCCGACTGGTCGCACTCGACCAAGATCGAGGCCGCGGTGTGGATCATCCCGATCCTGATCATCATCGCCCTGGGTTACTTCACCTACCACTCCACCCACAAGCTGGACCCGTACCGTCCACTGGATTCCGATGTGAAGCCGGTGCAGATCGACGTGGTCGCGCTGGACTGGAAATGGCTGTTCATCTACCCGGAGCAGGGCATCGCCACGGTCAACAAGATCGTCTTCCCGGCCAACACCCCGGTCAACTTCCGCGTGACCTCCGACGCCGTGATGAACTCCTTCTTCATCCCGGGCCTGGGTGGCCAGATCTACGCCATGGCTGGCATGACCACCAAACTGCACCTGATCGCCAACGAGAACGGTGAGTTCGACGGTATCTCCGCCAACTACAGCGGCGCCGGCTTCACCGGTATGAAATTCAAGGCAACCGCCACTTCGCAAGCCGACTTCGATGCATGGGTCGCCGAGGTGAAGGCTTCGCCGAAGAAACTGGACCAGGCCGAATACGACGCCTTGGCCAAAGCAAGCGAAAACAACCCAGTCGCGCTGTACAGCGAGGCTCCGGCTGACCAGTTCCAGCGCATCGTCGACAAGTACGAAGGCATGAACCGCGGTCGTCCGAACCACGAAGAAGCAGGCAGCAAAGACCTGGCCACTACCAAGGGTGTGGAATCGAGTATGCAACCAGCTGCCGGTGCAGAGGAGTAAGAGATGTTCGGTAAATTAACTCTGGAGGCGATACCGTATCACGAGCCGATAGTCATGGTGACGCTTGCCATGATCGCGCTCGGTGGTCTCGCTGTCGTTGGTGCCATCACCTATTTCCGCAAGTGGACCTACTTGTGGACCGAGTGGCTGACCACGGTCGATCACAAGAAAATCGGCGTGATGTACATCATCGTCGCTATGGTCATGCTGCTGCGCGGCTTCGCCGACGCGATCATGATGCGTACCCAGCTGGCCGCCGCCACCGGTGGCTCCGAAGGCTACCTGCCGCCTGAACACTATGACCAGATCTTCACCGCCCACGGTGTGATCATGATCATCTTCATGGCGATGCCGTTCTTCACCGGCCTGATGAACCTTGCGGTTCCTCTGCAGATCGGTGCACGTGACGTTGCCTTCCCGTTCCTGAACTCCCTGAGCTTCTACCTGCTGCTGGCAGGCGTGCTGCTGGTCAACATTTCGCTGGGTGTTGGTGAATTCGCCAAGACCGGCTGGGTTGCTTATCCGCCGCTCGCGGGTATCCAGTACAGCCCTGGGGTGGGTGTCGACTACTATATCTGGGCGCTACAGCTATCAGGTCTGGGTACGACGCTTACCGGCGTGAACTTCCTCGTCACCGTGATGAAGATGCGCGCCCCTGGCATGAAGCTGATGGACATGCCGATCTTCACCTGGACCTGCACCTGGGCCAACGTGCTGATCGTCGCTTCGTTCCCGATCCTGACCGCCGCACTCGCACTGCTGACTGTTGACCGTTATCTGGACTTCCACATCTTCACCAACGAGCTTGGTGGGAACCCGATGATGTACGTCAACCTGTTCTGGGCGTGGGGTCACCCTGAGGTCTACATCCTGATCCTGCCGGCCTTCGGCGTGTTCTCGGAAGTCACCTCGACCTTCGCAGGCAAGCGCCTGTTCGGTCACCACTCGATGATCTACGCATCGGGCGCGATCGCCATCCTCGGCTTCGCGGTCTGGCTGCACCACTTCTTCACCATGGGTGCCGGCGCCAGCGTCAACACCTTCTTCGGCCTGGCGACGATGCTGATCTCCATTCCGACCGGTGTGAAGCTGTTCAACTGGCTGTTCACCATCTACCAGGGCCGTCTGCGCTTCACCGCGCCGATCATGTGGACCCTGGGCTTCATGGTCACCTTCTCCATCGGTGGCATGACCGGCGTTCTGCTGGCTGTTCCAGGTGCCGACTTCGTTCTGCACAACAGCCTGTTCGTGATCGCCCACTTCCACAACGTGATCATCGGTGGCGCGGTATTCGGCTACATCGCCGGCTTCGCCTTCTGGTTCCCGAAAGCCTTCGGTTTCACCCTGAACGAGAAGTGGGGCAAGGCTGCCTTCTGGTTCTGGATCTCCGGCTTCTACGTAGCGTTCATGCCGCTGTACGCCCTGGGCTTCATGGGCATGACCCGTCGTCTGAACCACTCCGACAACCCGCTGTGGGAACCCTACCTGTACGTAGCCGTGGTCGGCGCCGTGCTGATCCTGTTCGGTATCGCCTGCCAGCTGATCCAGATCTACGTCTCGGTTCGCGACCGCAAGGACAACATGGACGTCACCGGCGACCCATGGGGCGGCCGTACCCTGGAATGGTCGACTTCGTCGCCACCTCCGTTCTACAACTTCGCCCACATGCCTGAGCACGTTGGCCTGGACGCCTGGCACGAAGCCAAGCAAGCCGGCGCCGCCTACAAGGCTCCGGCCAAGTACGAAGCGATCCACATGCCGAGCAACACCTCCACCGGTCTGTTCATGGGTCTGTTGCTGACCGTGTTCGGCTTCGCCTTCATCTGGCACATCTGGTGGCTGGTGGGTGCGAGCCTGGTTGCGACCATCGCTGTCTTTGTTCGCCACGCCGCGCGTGACGACCAGGGCTACATGGTGCCGGCCGAAGAAGTGGCGCGCATCGAAGGCGAGCGCATGAAAGCGCTGGCCAACGCTGGTGCACTGCCTGCTGGCGGCGCACGTGTCGAATCGTTTGAACGGGTGTAATCAATGTCCAGTCAAGTAATCCACGGTGGCGCGCATGGTCATGACCATGCGCACGATGACCACCACCACGACTCGGGCCAGATGACCGTACTCGGTTTCTGGCTGTACCTGATGACCGACTGCATCCTGTTTGCGTCGCTCTTCGCCACCTACGCGGTGCTGTCCGGCGGTTTCGCCGGCGGCCCGTCGGGTCACGACATCTTCCAGCTCGACTTCGTGCTGGTCGAAACCGCGTTCCTGCTGCTGTCCTCGATCACCTTCGGCTTCGCCATGCTGAAGATGTTCGCCGGCAACAAGGCAGGTGTACTGGGCTGGTTGGCTGTGACCTTCCTGTTCGGTGCAGGCTTCATCGCGATGGAAATCTATGAGTTCCATCACCTGATCGCCGAAGGCTACGGCCCGCAGCGCAGTGGCTTCCTGTCGGCGTTCTTCGCGCTGGTCGGTACCCACGGCCTGCACGTGACTGCCGGTCTGATCTGGATGGCAATCATGATGTACCAGATCAACAAGCACGGCATCACGCCGACCGCCAAGACCCGCATGAGCTGCCTGAGCCTGTTCTGGCACTTCCTCGACGTGGTCTGGATCTGCGTGTTCACCGTCGTCTACCTGCTGGGGGTTCTGTAATGGCTAGCGCACACGACACTCATCACGAAGGCAATCACGGTAGCGTGAAGTCCTACATGATCGGCTTTGTACTGTCGATCATCCTGACCGCGATCCCGTTCGGCCTGGTGATGTACCCAAGCCTGCCGAAGAACCTGACCGTCCTGATCGTGGTGGCCATGGCCGTCATCCAGGTGGTGGTGCACCTCGTGTACTTCCTGCACATGGACCGCTCGAAAGAGCAGCGCTCCAACGTGTCGACGTTCCTGTTCACCGTTCTGGTAATTGCACTGCTGGTCGGCCTGTCGCTGTGGATCATGTTCAGCATCCACTTCGAAATGCTGGCCAAGTGAGGTAAGACTGCATGTCCGTGAAGCACTTTATCCAAATCACCAAACCGGGGATCATTTTCGGTAACGTGCTTTCCGTGGCAGGCGGTTTCTTCCTTGCCGCCAAGGGGCATGTGGATTTCGCCCTGTTCCTGGCGGTGGTGATCGGTACGTCCCTGGTGGTCGCGTCCGGATGCGTGTTCAACAACTGCATCGACCGTGACATCGACCACAAGATGGAGCGCACCAAGAACCGCGTCATGGTCCAGGGCGGCATGTCGCTGCCCCTGGCGCTGATCTACGCCACCCTGCTCGGGGTGGCGGGTTTCAGCTTGCTGTATGTCCAGGCCAACCCGCTGTCGGCGTTCTGCGCCCTGGTTGGCTTCGTGGTCTACGTCGGCTTCTACAGCCTGTGGCTCAAGCGCAAATCGGTGCACGGCACCCTGGTCGGCAGCCTGTCCGGTGCCATGCCTCCGGTGATCGGCTACTGCGCCGTGAGCAACAGCTTCGACCTGGCCGCGTTCACGCTGCTGGTGATGTTCAGCCTGTGGCAGATGCCGCACAGCTTTGCCATCGCCATCTTCCGCTTCAAGGACTACAGCGCCGCCAACATCCCGGTCCTGCCGGTGGCGCGCGGTATCCTCGCGGCGAAGAAGCAGATCGTGCTGTACGTGCTGGCCTTTGTGCTCGCCACCCTGATGCTGACCCTCGGCGGCTATGCCGGCCTGGGTTATCTCGCCGTGGCGGCCGCCATGGGCCTGTACTGGCTGTACATGGCCTGGGGCGGCTACAAGGCCGAGGACGACAGCAAGTGGGCGCGCAAGGTGTTTGGCTTCTCCATCCTCACCGTCACTGCCCTGAGCGTGATGATGGGCGTGGACAGCCAGACCGCGGCCGACGTGCTGATGACCTACGCACGCTGAAACACCGCTGCTGCACAAGACGCCCCGGCTTGCCGGGGCGTTTTTTTTGTCTCGGAAAATTCATTCGAAGGGCAGTTGACAGCGCCATGTCCTTTGCCGGATGTTATGCGCCGCAGGTCAGGATGACCTGTAGGCCAAGGTAGGCCACGATCCATTCGGATCGATCCACATGACAAGGACTGTTCCATGACCGAATCGAGCTTCGCTCTTTCGGCGTGCGCCGCTTCGCTGCGCCAACGCCATGCCTGCGCCAACACCGATACCTCGCTGGCCATCCTCGAATGCCTGTTTCGTCGGCGCAGCCTGGCCCCCGGGCAGGATGACGCGCTGGACGATGCCGTGCTCGCCCCGCACCTGCCCAAGGTGCTGCAGGCCGTCGAGCGCGGGCTGCCGGTGGAGATGGTCCTCCCGGCCTTCCCCGGCAAGTCGCCCAACCGCCAGAAGACCCTCGGCCCGCTCCCGGACCTGGCAGAGCACCATGCCATCGACGAGCTGAATCGCCTGGCTGAGGAAATCCGCGCACTGCATGCCCCCGGTGCAGTCATTCACATCTGCTCGGACGGCTATGTCTTCGCCGACCTGGTGCGGGTGCCCGATGCCCATGTCCAGGCCTACACCGAGGATATCCAGCGCTATGCCGGCCAGCACTATCCCGGCCGTTTCACCTTGTTCGACCTCAAGGATGCCTATCCGCAACTGGGCTGCCTGGACTCCATGCGCGAAGAGCTGATGATCGAGCATGGCCAGTCGCTGCGCGCCCTGCAGCAGCGCTTCGAGGACGAGGAGCACATGCGCTTGATGTACTGCGGAATCCATCGTTTCCTCGCCGAGGACTACGCCGGGCTTGTGGAGTTCGAAGGCATGAGCATGAACGCGGTGAAGAAGGCGGCCAAGCCCGCCTCCCAGCGGGTGATCCAGCGTAGCGAGGCCTGGAGTGCGTTGCTGCAAGCGCGCTATCCGCATTGCCTGCGCCTGTCGATCCACCCGCAGTTGGCGGTATCGAGCAAGATCGGCATCCGCCTGGTGCCGACCAGCGACCTGTGGCGCACCCCCTGGCATTCGGTGGCGATCAAGCGCCGTGGCGTGGTGACCCTCGACCGACGCAGCAATGTCGATGAGCGTTACAGCCGGCTGGTATTCCGCCGTGGCCGGCCTTGCCACTACGCCAGCGCGCAGTGAGGGTGGCGCCAATGGACATACGCGCGGTTCTGTTCGACCTGGACGGCACCTTGGTCGATACCCTGCCTGATATTGCCTGGTGCCTGAATCATGTGCTGATTCTGCACGGGCTGCGCGCGCTGCAGCCGGATGAGGTCCGCGGCATGATCGGTGGCGGTGTGTCGGCGATGCTCGAGCGGGCCGCGGTAGGCCTCGACGCCGAGCAACGCCAACGCCTGCATGACGACTACAGCAGCTGTTATCACGACAACCTGGTCCAGCGTTCCCGAGCGTTCCCCGGTTGTGTCGACCTGATCGAGACGATTGCCGGCAAAGGGTTGCCCATGGCCGTCGTCACCAACAAAGCCCACCCGCTCGCCGAGCGTGTCGTGCAAGGGCTGCTGCCCGCGCAGCGATTTGGCGCGGTGCTGGGCCATCGTCCCGGCGAGCGGCTCAAGCCGGCACCGGACATCGCGCTGCAGGCCGCTAAACGGCTGGGCATCGACCCAGGCCACTGCCTGTTCGTCGGCGATACCCCCATCGACCTGTTGACCGCCAAGGCCGCCGGCATGCCCGCTGCCGCCGTCGGTTGGGGCTACGGGGTGTGGCAAGCCTTGCTCGAGCAGCGGCCGCAGTTCCATTGCCAACAGCCCTTGCACTTGCTCCGGGCCCTGGGCCCGGAGCAAGTGCTCCACCGTGCAAGCCAATCCGCAACGCCAATCGGTTCGCTGTAGCCGTTCTCAAGGAAGACACGACATGCAAGACAATGACAGCTGGATGGAAGCCGTCGGCCAGGTGCTGGACGGTTACCTGCTCAAGGCGCAAGGCGACCGCTTCGACCAAGCGGGCAGGGCGCACCTGGCCCGCGACCTGGCGCGCTGCTTCGACAGCGGCGAGCCACTGCGCATGGTGTTGCCGGGTTTCCCGTGCAAGTCGCCGAATGATCACGACAAGACCTTTGGCGTGCTGCCCGATCATGGCGAGGTGATCGCCATCGAGCGCCTCGACCGCCTCGCCCAGGAACTCGCCGAGCTCCACGCCCCTGGCTGCGAGATCGCAATCCTCAGCGACGGCACCACCTTCAACGATATCGTCGGCGTGCCGGACGACGTGCGCCGCGCCTACAACCAGGCGCTGCGCACCCTGTGCACGACCCATTGCATCCGCTGGGTGAGCATGGAAGACCTGTTCCCCCAGGCCAGCAGTGCCGAGGCCCTGCGCGCCACCCTGATCAAGCAGGCCCGCCTGCCGTGGAAGAACGTCGAAGCGCTGATCGAGCAGTGCCAGCACGACGAGGCCCTGGGCCGGACCCACGACAAGTTGTGCAGCCACCTCTACAACGACCTGCGCCTATGCCGTCAGGCCGGGCAGGACGAAGACGAGCACCTGCGCCAGATCAGCTACAAGGCCTACCAGATGATGCTGCGCGGCCAGGCCTTGAATGCGGCGGTCGAGCGGTTTTTCCCCGGGCACGTGCGCTTGTCGGTGCACCAGTACGACAACGCCGGCCCCAAGTTCACCGTAGCCCTGGCCGAGGGGCTCGATCATGTAGCCAGCCCCTGGCATGCAGTGCCGGTGCGCCAGCTGGACGGTCGCCAGACCCTGCGCAGCCGCGCGCAGATCGACCCCGCGCGGCATGTGCTGGTGACCTGGCAGGGGCAGCCCTGGCTGTTCCATGAAACAGCGGGCGAGGCGCTTGAGGGCTTCAACTTCACATTGCAGAAGCTCCCCTTGTTCGGGTTGCTGGTCAGCGACCCGCTGGGGCTGGGTTTCCAGCGACTGTCCACCGAGACCTTGCAGGCACTGGTGCGCAGTTTCGGTTTTGTCTGCCTCAGAGGCTGTGAATTCACCGACCAGCAGGCATTCGCCGCCGACTGCGAGCGTTTCGGCACCATCTACCGTTGGTCCTTTGGTGAGGTACATGTGGTCAAGCCGGCCGACCAGCCCCAAGGCGTGGTGCATTCACTGGAGAAGACGCCCTTGCACTGGGACCTCAACATGCTGCCCGACAGCGATCCGCTGGTGCAGCGCGATCCCAAGTTCTGCGCCCACACCTTCATGCTGTATTGCAAGACGCCGCCACAGCCGGGGGAAGGGCAGACCACCGTCGTCGACAGCCGCAACGCCTTGCGCAAGGTGGGCCTGCGCACCGCCCGCCAGTGGCAGGGCATCGATTTGACCTACTACACGCGCATGACCTATTTCGGCGGTTCGCCGCGCAGCTACTCGCTGGTCGACCTCGATCCGCGCAATGGCGAGCGGGTACTGCGCTACCAGGAGGGCTGCCAGTCGTCGTTGCAGACCCTCGAACAGAAGGTGCAGGGGCACGACGAGGACTTCCAGCAGGCATTGATCAGCCAGCTCGACGAACTGGTCTACGACCCCGAATGCCTGATTGCCCATGAGTGGCAGGCGGGTGACCTGGTGCTGATCGACAACTACCAGACCTTGCACGGGCGCCTGCCGATGAGCGCGGCCTCGGCCGCGCGCGAACTGTGGCGGGTGCAGGTCTACTGAGCCCTTTGACGGCGGTGCTTGCCGGTGTTTCGGCAAGCACCGCCTGCTGAGGCGGATTCTGTAATTGCGTTTTTTTCAAATGAAGTGGCTGAAAAAATCTAATAAAACAGGAAATTATCCTTTACGAAGTGATCGTGGCGGGATTATGTTGTTTGTCGGCCGCCGCAGCGGCCAGCGTCGCTCGGACGGTTCCGGGCGCTTACGTCTCTCGAGGAACACATGGCCAACCCAGGTTCGCCGCGCCGCTTTGCGCGCATCGATCGTCTCCCCCCTTACGTCTTCAACATTACTGCCGAGCTCAAGATGGCCGCCCGCCGCCGTGGCGAGGACATCATCGACCTGAGCATGGGCAACCCCGATGGCGCCACCCCGCCGCACATCGTCGAGAAGCTGGTGCAGGTCGCCCAGCGCGAAGACACCCATGGCTATTCCACCTCCCGTGGCATCCCGCGCCTGCGCCGCGCCATCTCCAACTGGTACAAGGAACGCTACGAGGTCGACATCGACCCGGAAAGCGAAGCCATTGTCACCATCGGCTCGAAGGAAGGCCTGGCGCACCTGATGCTCGGCACCCTCGACCACGGCGACACGGTCCTGGTGCCCAACCCCAGCTACCCGATCCACATCTACGGTGCGGTGATCGCCGGCGCCCAGGTACGCTCGGTGCCGTTGGTACCGGGCGTGGACTTCTTCAACGAGCTGGAACGGGCGATCCGCGAATCGATCCCCAAGCCGAAGATGATGATCCTCGGCTTCCCGTCCAACCCCACCGCGCAGTGCGTGGAGCTGGACTTCTTCGAACGGGTGGTGGCCCTGGCCAAGCAGTACGATGTGCTGGTGGTGCACGACCTGGCTTACGCCGACATCGTCTACGACGGCTGGAAGGCGCCGTCGATCATGCAGGTGCCGGGGGCCAAGGACATCGCGGTCGAGTTCTTCACCCTGTCCAAGAGCTACAACATGGCCGGTTGGCGGATCGGCTTCATGGTCGGCAACCCTGAGCTGGTCAGCGCCCTGGCGCGGATCAAGAGCTACCACGACTACGGCACCTTCACCCCGCTGCAGGTGGCTGCCATCGCCGCCCTGGAAGGCGACCAGCAATGCGTGCGCGATATCGCCGAGCAGTACCGCCAGCGCCGCAACCTGCTGGTCAAGGGGCTGCACGAGTTGGGCTGGATGGTCGAGAACCCCAAGGCGTCGATGTACGTGTGGGCGAAGATCCCTGAGCAGTACGCTCACCTGGGTTCGCTGGAGTTCGCGAAGAAGCTGCTGGCCGAGGCCAAGGTCTGTGTGTCGCCGGGGATCGGCTTTGGTGACTACGGCGATGATCATGTGCGCTTTGCCCTGATCGAGAACCAGGACCGTATCCGCCAGGCTATTCGCGGGATCCGCCAGATGTTCCGCGCCGATGGTTTGACCAGCAAGTAAACAGGTCCGACCTCATCGCCGGCAAGCCGGCTCCCACAGGATGGCACCGGACCTTGTGGGAGCCGGCTTGCCGGCGATGGGCCGATACAGGCGATATCGATCACGACTTTCAGATCGCCGATCAGCGGCGATCTTTTTTTGCATTCCCCCTCTTCTCAGGCGCCCGCGCCTGGATTACAAATAGCGCCGCGGGCGCCCGCCCCAATAACAACCTCCCTCCCTGGTCATCATGTCCGAACAGAACCCTTGCCTGACCTGCGGCGCCTGCTGCGGCTACTTTCGTGTGTCTTTCTTCTGGGGTGAGTGCCAGTCCGCCGGTGGCCTGGTGCCCGACGACCTGGTTGTGCAGATCAACCCGACCCGCGTCGCCATGATTGGCACCGACGCCAAGCCCTGCCGTTGCGTCAGTCTCGGTGGCGAGATCGGCACGCAGGTGGCGTGCTCCATCTACGAGAATCGCTCCAGCCCCTGCCGCGAGTTTGAGGCGTCGTGGGAGAACGGCGTGCACAATCCGAGCTGTGACGACGCTCGGGCAGCCTATGGCCTGCCACCGCTGACGCCGCCGGGCGCCAACGAGCCGCATTGGCCGGATGACGGCGCCGAGGTGGCCTGACCCGCAGATGCAATTTCTGTAGGAGCGGCTTCAGCCGCGATCACCCGCGCAGCGGGTGCCACTTACCACGGCGCCTGCATCGCGGCTGAAGCCGCTCCTACAACGTCTAACCTGTTTGCGCTTTGGCAAAGTGGCACTACCGTTCGTCGGTTGGATCCAATGAATGCATCGCTGAAACCCGCGAAACACGTGCCGCCTCGACAAAGTATTAACACCATTTGACCGGCTTCGACGCCAAACCGCCCGCCCCTGAGCGGCTACACATTCCTTCAAAGGATATTCGTAGCCATAGATCAGGTGTTTCGGCCGCCGCGTGTGTCACTGCTCTTGCCCAACCCGCTGTGCACGCTTTCAAGGACTGAATCGCCTGATCCACGAAGGAGCTCTCCGTGGACAGTCGCGCCGCCCCCCGTTCGCCCGCCCGTTTCTCCCAACTGTCGCTGGCCGTCAGCCTGGCCGTGACTGCCATGGCCTTTGGTCTGCACGGTGAACAGGCGCTGGCCGCCTGCAGCCTGGCCGGTTCCACGGTGACCTGCAGCGGCGCGGCCAACCCGCTCGCGCCGAGCTATTCCAACAGTGGCAGCGGCCTCACCGTCAACGTCAACACCGGTGCCTCGCTGGGCGTGCTGCTGGGCGTGGGCGGCACCGCGCTGTCGCTTACCGGCAACAACATCACGTTGAACAACTCCGGTACCGTCAACCCGTCGTTGCTGGGGATCCTGAGCATCCAGTCCACCGGCGCCGTGATCGGCAACACCAGCACTGCCAGTACCATCAACATCACCAACAATGCCACGGGTGTGATTCGAGGAACCGGGGCGGTGCTGGGCGCGAGCCTGTTGAACCTTACCGGCATGGCAATGGACGTGCGTAACGCTGCCGGCGGCGTCACTACCATCAACAACGCCGGCAGCATCGGCTCCACGGCATTGGCCAGTCTGACGATAATCAGCGAGGACACCCCGGTCATCGCCGTGAGCGGGGGCGGAACAGTAAACTTCACCAACACCGGCACCGTGCTGGGTCGCACGGCATTTCAGGCGTCCGCAGCCGGCAACACCTTCACCAACGCCGGGAGCCTGACCGGTAGCCTGTCCATGGGCGCCGGCAGTACCAACCGCTTCAACGCCATTACCGGCTCCAGCCTCAGCGCGGGGGCGGGTGTCGGTGTGTCGCTGTTGGTCAGCAGTAACCCCAACCTGGGCTTCGCGCCTGCTGGCGTGGTCGACGGCGGTGCTGGCGGCACCAACACCTTGGCGTTGCAGAACGCCATCGGCGGCGGCAGCGGCACCACGGGCAGCGGCACCATCAACGCCTCGAACTACATCAACTTCAACCGCCTGATCGTCGACAGCGGTACCTGGTCGCTGATCGGGCAATTGCTCAACGGCACCACCCAGACCACCCTCAACGGTGGCTTGCTCAACTTCGACAACGCCAGCGCCTTCGGCACCGGTGGCATCACAGTGAACGGCGGTGGTCTCGCGGGCACGGTGGCAGGCCTGGGTCTTAACAATGCGCTGACCTTGAATGCCGGCCTGAACGTGGGTGGCGCCACCGACATGGCCCTCAACGGCGTGGTCTCGGGTGTCGGCGGCTTGACCAAGACCGGTGCCGGGCTGCTCACCCTTGGCGCCAGCAACACCTACAGTGGCGGTACCACCCTGGCCGCTGGCGGCCTCAACCTGACCAGCGCCACGGCGCTCGGCAGCGGCGGGCTGACCGTCAGTGGCGCCGGCAGCCTGCAAGGCAGCGTGCCGCTGGTGTTGAACAATGCGGTGGCGCTGAACGCGGCCTTGACCCTGCCCGGCAGCAACGCACTGACCCTTGGCGGCGTACTCAGCGGCACCGGCTCGCTGGTCAAGAGCGGCACCGGCAGCCTGACGCTCAATGGCCTCAATACCTTCAGTGGCGGCACCTCCCTGGGCGGCGGAACGCTTACCTTGGGTAGCGACACGGCGTTGGGCAGCGGCGCCCTGACGGTGACCGCCAGCAGCATCCTGGACAGTGCCTCGGCGCTCAATCTGGGCAACGCAATCGCCCTGAGCGCAGGTACGCTCACCCTCGCTGGCAACAATGCCACCACCTTGGGTGGCATCATCAGCGGCACCGGTGCGCTGGCCAAGGCGGGCGCCGCCGACCTCACCCTCAACGGCGTAAATACCTACAGCGGCGGTACCAGCCTTGCGGGTGGCAAGCTCACCGTCGGCAACAGCAGTGCGCTGGGCACTGGCGCGCTGACCCTGGGTGGCAACGCCAGCCTCGATGCCAGCAGCGCGGTAAGCCTGGGCAACGCCATCAGCCTTGGCGCCAACACCCTGAGCCTGCTCGGCACCAGCGCCACCACCCTGGGTGGCGTGATCAGCGGTACCGGTACGCTGGTCAAGAGCGGGGCAGGGGACCTGGCGCTGAACGGCAACAACACCTTCAGCGGCGGCCTTACCCTCAATGCCAGCAAGCTCACCGTCGGCAACAGCAACGCCTTGGGCACCGGCGCACTTACCCTTGCTGGAAACGCCAGCCTGGACGCCAGCACGGCGGTAAGCCTGGGCAACGCCGTCAACCTCGGCGCCAATACCCTGAACCTGCTGGGCACCAGCAGCACCACGCTGGGCGGCGTGGTCAGCGGGACCGGCGCTCTGGTCAAGAACGGCAGCGCCGGGTTGACCCTCAACGGCAGCAACACCTTCAGCGGCGGCACGACCCTCAACAGCGGTGTCCTCACCGTGGGCAACAACAACGCCCTGGGCACCGGCGGTCTCACCTTGGGCGGTAATGCCAGCCTGGATGCCGGCGTGGCGGTGAACCTCGGCAACGCCATCGACCTGGCCGGCAACACCCTGACCTTGCCTGGTACCAGCGCAACCACCCTGGGTGGTGTGATCAGTGGCACCGGCGCGCTGGTCAAGAACGGCAGCACCAACCTGACCCTGGGTGGCGCCAATACCTTCAGCGGTGGCCTCACCCTCAACGCCGGCACCCTGACCCTGGCCAGCGCCACGGCGCTCGGTACCGGGGCCCTGACCGTGGGCGGCGCATCGACGCTGGCCAACACCGCGGCGCTGACCCTGAGCAACGCCGTCAACCTGGGCGGCAACCTGACCCTGACAGGCGCCAACAACCTCAACCTGGCCGGGACCCTCAGCGGCACCGGCGGCCTGGTCAAGAATGGCAGCGCCAGCCTGACCCTCAGCGGCAACAACACCCACAGCGGCGCCACCGCGCTCAACGCCGGCACCCTGGTGCTGGGCAGCAACACCGCGCTGGGCACCGGCGTGCTCAACGCCGCGGCCAACACCAGCCTGGACACCAGTGTCGCCGGGCTGAACATCGGCAACGGCCTGAACCTGGCCGGCAACCTCAACCTGCCCGGCAGCAACGACCTGACCTTGAGTGGTGTCATCGCCGGCAGTGGCGGCCTGACCAAGGCCGGCAACACCACGCTGACCCTGACCGGTGCCAACACCAACAGCGGCTCCACCTTCCTCAACGGCGGCACCCTGGTGGTCGGCAACAACACGGCGCTCGGTACCGGCATCCTCAACACCGCCGTAGGGACTCACCTGGACGCCAGTACCGCGGTCAGCCTGGCCAACGACGTCATCGTCGCCGGCCCCCTGACCATCGACGGCACTGCCAACCTCGGGCTGAGCGGCGTGATCAGCGGCATCGGCTCGCTGGTCAAGAACGGTAACGCCAGCCTGACCCTGAGTGGCAGCAACACCTTCACCAACGGCACCCAGCTCAATGCCGGTACCTTGATTCTGGGCAGCAACACTGCACTGGGCATCGGCGGCCTGACCCTGGGCGGCAACGCCAACCTGGACACCAGTACCGCCGTCTCGGCGACCAACAGCATCAGCCTGGGCGGCAACACCTTGACCGTGCTGGGCAGCAACGCCACTACCCTGACCGGGCAGATCAGCGGCACCGGCGCCCTGGTCAAGAGCGGCAGTGCCGGCCTGACGCTCAATGGCAACAACACCTTCAGCGGCGGCACCACCCTGAACGCCGGGCTGCTGACCCTGGGCAACAGCAATGCCCTGGGCACTGGCGGCCTGACCCTGGGCGGCAATGCCAGCCTCGACGGCAGCGGCACCCTGAACCTGGGCAATGCCATCAACCTCGCCGGCAACACCCTGACCCTGCCAGGCAGCAACACCACCACCTTGGGCGGGGTGATCAGCGGCACCGGCGCACTGGTCAAGAACGGCGCCACCAACCTGACCCTGAGCGGCGCCAATACCTTCAGCGGCGGCCTCACGCTCAATGCCGGTACCTTGACCCTGGCCAGCGCCGCCGCATTGGGGACCGGCGCGTTGACGGTCGGTGGCGCATCGACCCTGGCCAACTCGACGGCGATGACCCTGAACAACGCCGTTAACCTCGGTGCCGACCTGACCCTGCCGACCACCAGCAACCTCACCCTGGCCGGCGCCCTCAGCGGCACTGGCGGCCTGGTCAAGAACGGCAGCGCCACCCTGACCCTGAGCGGCAACAACACCCACAGCGGCGCCACCACCCTCAACGCCGGCACCCTGGTGGTCGGCAGCAACACGGCACTGGGCACCGGCGCGCTCAACGCCGCCAACAACACCACGCTGGACACCAGTGCGGCCGGGCTGAACCTTGGCAACGCGCTCAACCTGGCGGGCAACTTCATCCTGCCCGGCAGCAACGATTTGACCCTGAGCGGCGTCATCGCCGGTGCCGGCGGCATCACCAAGAATGGCGGCACCACCCTGACCCTGACCGGCAACAACAGCAACAGCGGCATCACCCGCCTGAACGCCGGCACCCTGGTGGTCGGCAGCAACACTGCGCTGGGTACCGGTACCCTCAACACCCTGGCCGGTACCCACCTGGATGCCAATACGGCGGTGAGCCTGGCCAACGATGTGAACATCGCCGGCCCGTTGACCATCGATGGCAGCGCCGACCTGGGCCTGAGCGGCGTGGTCAGCGGCATCGGTTCGCTGGTCAAGAACGGCACCGCCAACCTGACCCTGAGCGGCAACAACCTCTACACCAACGGTACCCAGCTCAATGCCGGCACCCTGACCCTGGGCAGCAACACCGCGCTGGGCATCGGCGCCCTGACCGTGGGCGGCAACGCCAATCTCGACGCCAGTACCGCCGTCGCCGTGACCAACGGCATCAACCTCGGCGCCAATACCCTGACCGTACTGGGCAGCAACGCCACCACCCTCGGCGGTCTCATCAGCGGCAGCGGTGCGTTGGTCAAGAACGGCAGCGCCGTGCTGACCCTCAACGGCAACAATACCTACAGCGGCGGCACCACCCTCAATGCCGGCACCCTGGTCCTGGGCAACAACAACGCCATCGGCGGCGGCGCCCTGAGCGTGGGCGGCAATGCCAGCCTCGACTCCAGCACCACCCTCAACCTTGGCAACGCCATCGCCCTTGGCAACGGCGCTACCCTGACCCTGCCAGGCAACAACACCACGACCTTGGGCGGCGTGATCAGCGGTGCCGGGGCCTTGACCAAGAACGGCAGCAGCAATCTGACCCTGAGCGGCGCCAACACCTTCAGCGGTGGCCTGAACCTCAATGCCGGCACCCTGACCTTGGCCAACGCCGCCGCGCTGGGCACCGGGGCATTGAACGTCGGCGGCGCCTCGACGCTGGCCAACAGCGTGGCGATGACCCTGGGCAACAACGTAAACCTCGGCGCCAACCTGACCCTCGGCGGCAGCAACAACCTGACCCTGGGCGGTGTGCTCAGTGGTACCGGCGGGTTGATCAAGAACGGCGTGTCCGACCTGACGCTCACCGGCAACAACACGTTCAGCGGCGCCATCGACCTGCTTGGCGGCAGCATCACCACGGTCGGCAACACGGCCATGGGCAATACCTCGGCGGTCAGCGTCGGCGCCGGCACCAGCCTCAATCTCGGTGCCAGCGCCACCATCGGTGGCCTGAGCGGGGCCGGCACGGTGAACATCGCCGGCGGCGGTGACCTGACCCTGGGCGGCAACAACCTCAACAGTGTGTTCAGTGGTGCCCTGGCGGGCAGTGGCGGGCTGATCAAGACCGGTACTGGCAGCTTCGAACTGTCCGGCGTCAACGTGCTCGGCGGCAATACCACGGTCAATGCCGGCCTGCTCAACGTCACGGGCTCGCTGGCCAGTCCCAGCGTGCAGGTCAACAGCGGCGCCAGCCTCGGTGGTACCGGCAGCCTGCTGGGCGCAGTCGACATTGCCAACGGCGCGCACCTGCTGGCCAACAGCGGCGCGACCCTCAGCACTGGTGCGCTGACCCTGCACAGCGGCTCGATCCTTGACTTTGGCCTGGCATCGCCGGCCACCGGCGGCACCGCAGTGGTCAGCGTCAATGGCAATCTGACCCTGGACGGTACCCTCAACGTCACCGACCTCGGCGGCTTCGGCACCGGTATCTATCGGCTGTTCGACTACACCGGCGGGTTGGTGGACAACGGCCTGCTGATCGGCAACGTGCCGGGTGTCGTGTTGCCCGGCGACCTACAGGTGCAGACATCCATCGGCAGTCAGGTCAACCTGCTGGTCGGCGGCGCCACCGGCACCGTGCAGTTCTGGGATGGGGCGCAGAGCGTGCCCAATGGTGTGATCGACGGCGGGACCGGTACGTGGAACGGGGGGAACACCAACTGGACTGATGTCAACGGCGTGCTGAATGGCAGTTGGGCCAGCGACTTCGCGGTCTTCCAGGGCACCGCGGGCGATGTCACCGTGGTCGGCACCCAGGCCGCCACCGGCCTGCAATTCGTCACCAACGGCTATCGCCTGATCGGCGCCGGTGGCCTGGACCTGGTCAACGGCAGCAACGGCGCCTTTGCCTTGCGCGTCGATCCGGGCGTCACCGCGACCCTCAACGTTGGCCTCTCTGGCAGCGGCCAACTGGCCAAGCTCGACAGCGGCACGCTGGTGCTCAATGGGGCCAACAGCTATACCGGCGGCACCCTGTTCAATGGCGGCACGGTGGTGGTCGGCAATAACACTGCCTTCGGTACCGGCACGGTCAGCACCGCCAACGGCACTATCCTGGACAGCAATACAGCTGTCACCCTCGGCAACGCCTTCAGCCTCAGCGGTGCCCTGACTGTCGCCGGTTCCGCCGATCTGGGCCTGTCCGGCGTGGTCTCGGGGACTGGCAGCCTGACCAAGAACGGCGGTGCCAACCTGACCCTGGGCAATGCCAACACCTACAGCGGCGGCACCAGCCTGGGTGCCGGTACCCTGACCCTGGGCAACGCCCAGGCGCTGGGCACTGGGGGCCTGACCGTTACCGGCGCCTCAAGCCTGGACGCCACCGGCAACCTGGCGCTTGGCAACACCGTCGCCCTGAACGCCAACCTCACCCTGCCGGGGAGCAACGACCTCACCCTCAACGGCGCGCTCAGCGGCACCGGTGACCTGATCAAGGCTGGTGCCGGTACTCTCACCCTCAACGGCAGCAACAGCCAGCAGGGCATTACCAGCCTGAACGGTGGCACCCTTGTGGTAGGCAGCAACACTGCACTGGGCACGGGTGCCCTGAACGCAGTCGGCGGCACCACCCTCAGCAGCAATGCCAACGTCACCCTGGCCAACCAGGTCAACCTGGCCGGCAACCTGACCGTCGCCGGGGCGCAAAACCTGACCCTGGGCGGCAACGTCAGCGGCGTCGGCGGCCTGACCAAGACCGGCAGCGGCACCCTGACCCTGAACGGCACCAATGGCCATTTGGGCAACACCAATCTCAATGCCGGCACCCTGGTGCTCGGCAGCGCCAGCGCCCTCGGCCTCGGCCAGCTCAACGCGGCTGCCGGGACCACGCTGGACAGCGCCTCGGCGATCACTATCGGCAACACCGTCAACCTGGGGGGCAACCTCACCATCGCCGGCAGCAACGACCTGGGCCTGGGCGGGCTGGTCACGGGGGCCGGCAGCCTGACCAAGAACGGCGCCGGCAACCTCACCCTCAGTGGCGCCAACACCTTGATTGGCGGCGTGACCCTCAATGCCGGCACGCTTACCCTGGGCAACAACCAGGCCCTGGGTACCGGCAACCTTGTGGTCGGCGGCGCCAGCAACCTGGCCACCACGGGTGCCTTGACCCTGGCCAACCAGGTGACGCTGAACGACACTCTGGGCCTGACCGGCAACAACGACCTGACATTGAACGGCGTGATCAGCGGTACCGGCGGCCTGACCAAGACCGGTACCGGCAACCTGACCCTCGGCGCCGCCAACACCTATCAAGGCAATACCACGCTTGGTGCTGGCACCCTGACGCTGGGCAACAACACCGCGCTGGGCACGGGCAACCTGTCGGTGACCGGCAACAGCACCCTGGCCACCACCGGGGCGCTGCAACTGGCCAATGCCATCGGCCTCGGCGCCGCTGCCACATTGGCTATCAACAATGCCCAGACCCTGACCCTTGACGGTGTGATCAGCGGTGCCGGGGCGCTGAACAAGCTGGGTGCCGGGCAGCTGGTGCTCAATGGCATCAATACCTACGCCGGCGGCACCTCGCTGCAGGCTGGCAGCCTGCTGCTGGGCAATGCCGGCGCCTTGGGCAGCGGGGCCCTGACCGTCAACGGCGCCGCCGGCCTCGACGCCAGCCAGGCGCTGGTACTGGCCAATGCCGTCAACCTCGCCGGTGGCAACCTGACCCTCGGCGGCAGCCAGGCGCTGACCCTCAATGGCGTGGTCTCCGGCAACAACGGCCTGGTCAAGAACGGCGCCGCCAGCCTGACCCTCAACGGCAACAACACCTACAGCGGCGGCACTACCCTCAATGGCGGTTCCCTGGTGGTCGGCAGCAACACCGCGCTGGGTAGCGGCGACCTCAGCACCGGCGCCAACACCAGCCTCGATGCCGGCGGTGCGGGCGTCACCCTGGCCAACAACGTGCACCTGGGCGGCACCCTCAACCTGCCGGGCAGCGCCGACCTGACCCTCACCGGCGTGGTGGATGGCGTCGGCGGCCTGAACAAGGCCGGTACCAGCACCCTGATCCTCAACGGCGCCAACAGCTACCTGGGCGGCACCACCCTCGGTGCCGGCCGGCTGGTGGTCGGCAACGACAACGCGCTGGGGCAGGGCGCCCTGACCGTCGCCGGGGCCTCGACCCTGAGCAGCGGCGCCAGCACTACCCTGGCCAACAACGTCACCCTCAACGCTGGCCTGACCGTCGATGGCGGCAATGACCTGACCCTCAACGGCGTGATCAACGGCACGGCAGGCCTGACCAAGAACGGCAGCGGCAACCTGACCCTCAATGGCAACAACGGCTACCAGGGCGGTACCCAGCTCAACGCCGGGCGCCTGACCCTGGGCAGCAGCGGCGCACTGGGCACCGGCACCCTGGCGGTCACCGCCGATGCCACCCTGGCCAACAGCTCGGCCATGGCCCTGGGCAACACCGTAGCCCTGAGCAACGGCGCCAACCTGACTGTCGAAACCGCAAATGCGCTGATCCTCAGCGGCGACCTCGGCGGCAGCGGCAATCTGGTCAAGACCGGTGTCGACGACCTTACCCTGGTCGGCGTCAAGACCTTCAGCGGCAACGTGGATATCCAGGCGGGTTCCCTCACCACCCTCGGCAGCGGTGTGCTGGCCAACGTCGACACCCTCAATGTCGGCGCCAGCGGCCAGCTCAACCTTAATGGCAATGCCAGCCTTGGCAGCCTGACCGGCAGTGGCCTGGTCGATGTTGGCGTCGGCAGCGTCCTGAGCCTGGGCGGCAACAACCTCAGCAGCACCTTCGCTGGCGCCCTCAATGGCCTGGGCGGCCTGACCAAGGTCGGCAGCGGTACCCTGACCCTGACCGGTAGCAGCAACCTGGCCGACAATACCCAGGTCAACGCCGGTACCTTGAAAGTCGACGGCACCTTGGGCAGCAACCTGCTGACCGTGGCCAGCGGTGCGACCCTTACCGGCAGCGGCACCGCCAATGCCTCGGTGGTGATCGACAACGGCGGCCACCTGGCTGGGCAGAGCGGCGCGACCCTGGGCCTCGGCAGCCTGGTGCTCAACAGCGGTTCGATCGTCGATATCGGCCTCGGCTCGCCGTCCACTGGCGGCACCGCGCTGTTCAACGTCGGTGGCAACCTGACCCTCGACGGCACGCTCAATGTCAGCAGCATCGGCGGCTTCGGCAACGGTGTGTACCGCGTCTTCGACTACACCGGCGCCCTCACCGACAACGGCCTGGACTTCGGCAGCCTGCCGCTGGGCGTGGGCCTGGGCGACGTGACCTTGCAGACCGCCCTGGCCAACCAGGTCAACCTGCTGGTCAGCGCTGCGGGGCTCAATATCCAATTCTGGGATGGCAGCCAGAACGTGCCCAACGGTCAGGTAGACGGCGGTGCCGGCGTGTGGAATGCCGGCAATACCAACTGGACTGACCTCAACGGCCTGACCAACACCACTTGGGGCAGCACCTTCGCGGTGTTCCAGGGTACAGCCGGCGATGTCACCGTCGACGGCAGCCAGACGGTCAACGGCCTGCAGTTCGTCAGCGATGGCTACCGCCTGCTGGCCGGCACCGCCGGTGCGCTCGACCTGATCAACGGCGCGAGTGGCGACACCAGCGTGCGGGTCGACCCGGGTGCCACGGCGACCCTTGATGTCGGCCTTACCGGCGTTGGCAAGCTCAACAAGCTCGACAGCGGTACCCTGGTGCTCAACGGCAACAACAGCTACAGCGGCGGTACCGTGCTCAGTGGCGGCACTTTGATCGTCGGCAGCAACACGGCCCTGGGCAACGGTGCGCTTGAAACTGCGGCGGGTACCACCCTCGACAGCAACGCCTCGGTCGCGCTGGGCAATGCCATCACCCTGGCGGGGCCGTTGAACATCGCCGGTAGCAACGACCTGGCGCTGGGCGGCAACATCGGCGGCGCCGGTGGCCTGGTCAAGGCTGGCAGCGCCCGGCTGGCGCTGGCCGGCAACAACACCTATGCCGGCAACACCGCGCTAAATGGCGGCACCCTGGTGCTGGGTTCCAATACCGCGCTGGGCAGCGGCAGCCTGAATATCGTGGCCGGCACCAGCCTGGACAGCAGCCAGGCCGTGACCTTGGCCAACAGCGTCAATGCCACGGGTGACCTGACGATCCTGGGCAGCAACGACCTGACCCTCGGCGGCACCGTCGGCGGCAGCGGTCGCCTGCTCAAGGCCGGCCTCGCCCGCTTCGCGCTGATGGGCGCCAACACCTACAGCGGTGGTACCGAGCTGCAGGCCGGCACCTTGGTGGTTGGCAATGATGCCGCCCTTGGCAGCGGCGGCCTGGACGTCACCGGTAACGCCAACCTCGACAGCGCCAGTGCCGTCACCTTGGCCAATCCGGTCAATGTCAGCGGCGTGCTCAACGTGCTGGGCAGCAATGACCTGCACCTGGCCGGCGTGCTCAGCGGCGCCGGTGAACTGAACAAGAGCGGCCTGGCTGACCTGACGCTGTCGGGCAACAACACCTTCAGCGGCATCCTCAATATCCTGTCCGGCAGCCTGAGCACCGTCGGCACCACCGCCCTCGGCACCCAGAGCGAGCTGAATGTCAGCAGTGGCGCCAGCCTCAACCTCGACGGCAACACCACGCTGGGCGAAATCGGCGGTAGCGGCGCGATCCAGATCGCCGCCGGCAACAGCCTGACGGTCGAGGGCGGCGTGTTCGGCGGCAACATCAGCGGCAACGGCACCCTGAACAAACTCGGCAGCGGCACCCTGGCACTGAACAGCGCCAACAGCCATACCGGCACTACCAACGTGCAGGGCGGCGGGCTGAAGGTGGATGGCTCGCTGGCCAGCGGCACGGTCAACGTCGCCAGCGGCGCCAGCCTCAGCGGCGTCGGCAGCCTCGGTGGTTCGGTGACCGTGGCTAACGGCGGCAACCTGGCGGCCATCGGCGGCAGCACCCTGAACGCCGGCAACCTGGTGCTCGACAGCGGCGCCAACTTCAACGCTTCGCTCGGGGCACCGTCGGCTGGTGGCACCCCACTGGTCAACGTGGCCAACGACTTGACCCTGGGTGGCACCCTTAATGTCACAGACATCGGCGGCTTTGGCGCCGGCGTGTACCGCCTGTTCGCCTACGGCGGCAGCCTTACCAACAATGGCATGAGCTTCGGCTCCACGCCGGTACCGGTCACCGACCTGACGGTGCAGACCGCCGTCGCCAACCAGGTCAACCTGGTGGTCGGTGGCGCCAGCAACGTGTTGTTCTGGGACGGCAGCCAGACCATGGCCAACGGCGTGATCGAGGGCGGCAGCGGCGTCTGGGATGCCACCAACACCAACTGGACCGACGCCAACGGCGTGCTCAACGGCACCTGGAACGATACCTTCGCCGTGTTCCAGGGCGCCCCCGGCACTGTCACCGTGAACGGCAGCCACAGCATCACCGGCCTGCAGTTCGTCACCGACGGCTATGTGCTCAATGCGGGGACGGCCGGTGAACTGCTGGGCAACGGCACCACCAACCTGCGGGTCGATAGCGGCGCCACCGCCACCCTCAACGTCGCCCTCAACGGCACCGGCAGCGTCGCCAAGCAAGACGGCGGCACCCTGGTGCTCAACGCTGCCAATGGCTACAGCGGCGGTACCGCCCTCAACGGCGGCACCCTGGTGCTAGGCAACGATAGCGCGCTGGGCAGTGGCGCTCTGACGGCCGCAGGCGGCACCACGCTGGATAGCAACACCGCCGTGACCTTGGCCAACAATGCCGTGCTCAACGGTGCACTGGCCATCGCCGGCAGCAACGCCCTGACCCTCAACGGCGTGGTCAGCGGTACCGGTGGGCTGATCAAGAATGGCGCTGGCCTGTTGACGCTGAACGGTGCCAACACCTACAGCGGCGGCACCCAGATCAACGCAGGCGGCGTGGTGGGCAATACCACCAGCCTGCAAGGCGCGATCCTCAACAACGCAGCCCTGACCTTCGAGCAGAACGCCAATGGCAGCTACACCGGCAACCTCACCGGTACTGGCACCCTGACCAAGAACGGCACTGGCGAACTGTTGCTGACCGGCATCAATGGCCTGACCGGCGCGACCCAGGTCAACGCCGGCAGCCTGCTGGTCAATGGCCGCCTCGACAGTGCCGCCGTGCAGGTCGCCACCGGCGCCCGCCTGGGCGGCAGCGGTACCTACGGCGGTGCCGTGCAGATCGCCAATGGCGCCACCCTGGCTGCCGGCCAGAGCGCCACGCCGCTCACCGTCGGCAGCCTCGACCTGGCGTCGGGTAGCGCCCTGGACTTCAGCCTCGGCGCCCCAGCGGCCTCCACCACCGTGGTCAAGGTCAACGGCAACCTGGTGCTGGACGGCACGCTGAACATTACCGATGCCGGTGGCTTCGGTACCGGTGTCTACCAACTGTTCAGCTACGGCGGCACGCTCACCGACAACGGCCTGGTGTTCGGTGCCATTCCGGGCAGCGTGGTCCTGGGTGACCTGAGCCTGCAGACCGCTATCGCCAACCAGATCAACCTGGTGGTGCAGAACTACGGCGAAGAGCTGCAGTTCTGGAATGGCGGCAAGACCAACCCCGATGGCAGCATCGGCGGCGGCAGTGGTACCTGGGGGCCGAACACCGGTTGGACCAACGCCAGCGGCACCAGCAACGAAGGTTGGAGTGGTGGCTACGCGGTCTTCGGCGGTACTCCGGGCACCGTCACCGTGGTGGGCAACCAGTCGTTCGAGGGCTTGCAGTTCCTCAGCAACGGCTATCAGGTCGTTCCGGGTGCTGGGGGTAGCCTGACGCCGGTCAACGGTAGCGATGGCAGCTTGGCGCCGGTGCGTGTCAACGCTGGCGGCACCGCCACCGTCAGCGTGCCGCTGGTCGGTACCGGCGGCATCGAGAAACTCGACGCTGGCACTCTGATCCTCTCGGGTGCCAACACCTACAGCGGCGGCACTACCGTGAGCGGCGGTACCCTGGTCGGCAACACAACCAGCCTGCAGGGCAACATCCTCAACAACGCCAACCTGGTCTTTGCCCAAGGCAGCAATGGCACCTTCAATGGCACCCTCAGCGGTACGGGCACCACCACCAAACAGGGCGGCGGTACCTTGCTGCTGACCGGCAACCAACCATTCAGCGGCGCCTTCAACGTCAACCAGGGCGTGCTCCAGGTAGGCGATGCCGCCAATCCGGGCAGCAACCTCGCAGCCCAGGTCACGGTGGCCAACGGCGCCGCGCTGACCGGCAACGGCACCGTCGCCGGGCTGACCAACAACGGCACCGTGCTGCCAGGGCCTGCCGGCAACCTCAACGTGTCGGGCAACTTCACCAACGGCGCCACCGGCACCCTGGTGATCGACCTCGGCACCTCGCCGGTGAACTACCTGAATGTGGGCGGCACCGCCAACCTCGGCGGCAGCCTGATGGTCGCCAACCTGGCCAGTGGCAACGGCCAGTACACCGTGGTCAGTGCCGCGGGCGGGGTGAATGGCACCTTCGCCACCACCAATCTGGCCAACTCGGCGTTCCTCAACAGCTCCTTGGACTACGGCGCCAACCAGGTGACCCTGTCGGTCAGCCGCAACGGCAACTCCTTCGCCGATGTCGCCGCCACTGGCAACCAGCGTGGCGTGGCCACCGCGCTGGCCAGTGCCGGGGCGCCGGCCGAACTGGTCAGCAACCTGCTGCCGCTGGACCGCCAGGGCGCCCAGGCGGCGTTCGACAGCCTGTCCGGCGAGATCCACGCCAGCACCGCGACCGTGCTGATCGAGGACTCGCGCTACGTCCGCGACGCGGTCAATGACCGCCTGCGCCAGGCCGACTGCACCCACCAGGACGACCCACGTCGCACCCTGGCGCCGACCGCCAACCAGCAACTGACCAGCGAAGGCTGCCAGGGCCAGGCCGTGGGCTGGATCCGCGCCATCGGCGGCTGGGGCACCTACGACGGCAGCAGCAGCCATGCCAGCGTCGACCGCGACCTGTCGGGCTTCATGCTCGGTGTCGACCGTGCGCTGGACGATGAGTGGAAAGTGGGTGCCGCCGCCGGCTACACCCGCTCGAGCATCGACGCGCACCGTCGCCGCTCCGACGCCACGGTGGACAGCTACCACCTCACCACCTACCTCGGCTACCAGCTCGATGCCTTCGCCGCTCGCCTGGGTGTGGCCTACAGCTGGCACGACATCGACACCAAGCGCGATGTCAGCGTGGGCAGCTATGACGACCGCCTCAAGGCCAAGTACAAGGCGCGCAGCGCCCAGGTGTTCGGTGAGGTGGGTTACGCCATCGATGCCGGCGGCATTGCCCTGGAGCCGTTCGCCGGGCTGGCTTATGTCAACTATGACAGTGACACCGCCCATGAGAAGGGCGGGGCAGGGCGGCTGGAGGGCAAGGTCGACCAGGATGTGACCTTCTCTACCCTGGGCGTGCGGGCTGGCAAGCGCATCCTGCTCGACAACGGCAGCACTATCACGCCGCGGTTGTCGGTGGGCTGGCGCCATGCCTTCGGCGACGACAAGCCCGATGCCGATCTGCGCTTCATCGGTGGCGGCGACGGTTTCAGCACCGAGGGTGTGCCGATTGCCAAGGACGCGGCGGTGGTCGAGGCCGGGGTGGACCTGTCGGTGGGCGCGAGCGGCAAGCTCGGGGTCGGCTACTCCGGGCAGCTGTCCAGCGAGAACCGCGACCATGGCGTGGTGGTGAGCTTCAGCATGGGGTTCTGAGGTAGCTTGCAGGGGGCTGCTTTGTAGCCTCCGGCAATCTCAAGCCTGGCCTTTTCTTGTTTTTAGCCGCGAGGGCTGATGACCGTATCAGGGCCACCAAGTGTTCGCCGCAAATCTTGCAGCGTCTATAAGATCGAGCGCCGCCCGCGCGGCGCATTGCTGGCAAGCCAGCTCCCACATTTGTTTCGGGCCAGTTATGCCTGCGCCGCCGCGGCTGTACGCCTTGTGGGTACGACGCGGTTTCAGTGTGGGCGCCACTGGTGTCCCACCGGTCTCAAGATATGCACCAAGGCGGACAGCGACAACTTCACAGGCAAGACTGGCCCGAAACAAATGTGGGAGCTGGCTTGCCAGCAATGCGCCGCGCGGGCGGCGCTCGGTCTCATAGGCGCTGCAAGGCCATCGTCAAGCACCTGGCCGCCATAACGCGATCAAGACCTCGATCCAAACCCGTAAGACATTTCCGAAATTGAAACCAAATCCTTCAGTCAGTCAGCGCTTCGGACCTATCCTACGCGCCTGCCGGAAGGCTCTGAATTGGCCGGGAAATACATCAGGGGTACCGTCACTGGGTCGTCACATTTGGCGACCGGGTGTGAGAAGCCCGTCCATGTCCAGATCCAGGTTGCCTGTTATGGCAGCCGTGCGCGCGCAGACTTCGGTCTGGCCGTGGTGTCTGGACACGGTCTTCTCACCTCGCGTACGGCTGCCACCCTTGTCTGTGAGAAGGATGCTGGTGGTTGCTCTAGAAACCCTTTCCAGAGTAACAACTATGAAAAAACTAGTACCTGATCCACCCTATCCAATCCCCTTCGTCACCATCATCAGCGACCTCGACCCCGAGGAAGCCATGGCCCACGCCAACAAGCTGATGCACACCCTCAGCGACACCGTCCACGCCTACACCGTCTGCCAGCGCGACACGCGCCTCGACGTGATGATGGACAGCGTCGAAATCCTCGGGCAACTGGTCATCGCGCTGGTCCGCCACGCCCGGGCCAAGGGGGCACCGGTATGAGCGACGAGCAAAAGCCCGGCCCGACCCAGGGCAGGACCACCTGCCTCGAAATCTTCTGTATCCAGCCCGGTATCCCGTTCGATCACGCCTTCAGCGACCTGTCGGTGCTGCTCGGCTGCGTGGCGCATTTCACCACCGAGGCCGAGATGGAGGGTGACCTCATGGCTGCCAGTGCGGCGCGGATCCTCAGCGGGCTGGCCAAGGGGCTGATTGATGATATGGAACTGGGGTTGAACCAGGGTTAAGCAAGCGCCGCCCTGGTCGAGTCCCGGGGGCTTCTCGACCTCGACAAGGGTGGCTCAGGGCGTCCGAAGCGACTGTATGCTCGCTCACGAATTTGCCGACAGCATTCAGGTTTATCAATGTCACGGTATGAAAACACTAGCGGGCGAAAAGTATTTTGTAGACGAATTTTTTGGGGTGTAAATATAGTTACCGACAACGACTTTGCCTTTGCTGTCCTTCATCCATTGTTCAGGGATTGGCACGTAATAGTAGCCTGAGTCTTCTGCTATTTTGCAATTTTCTTGACGAAGGTCTGCGCTTTCGGCATGCCAGTAAATTGTTACTGTGTCGTTGGTCGTGACACCTTCGTATTTCACAGTGTACCTGGGGGCCGTGTCGGCAAAGGACATGTATTGCGGTGCGTTTAAAGGGAAACCTTGGTCGACATACATCCAGTTTAGAAATTCTGAAGTCCACGTTCTGTCGTTTTCTTCATCTACCTTACGTTTGACCTTGTAGCAAGTCTGCACGGTGTTGCCAAATACGCCCATATAAAGTCCTATCGGGACCAAGAATGTCAAATCCTTTAGAGTGTCTGCCGTTTGGGGCGAAGATTCGTAAGTTTGATCACCTGTGGTGATTGAAAGCACTATCTCGTCTTTGGCCATGCCGGTATATTTCGGTACAGTGATTGACGCGTGCGTGCTGGTGAGAAAATCCAGTTCAGTAGCAATGTTAGGGGGGATGCATCCATAACCTATCTTCAATTCGAGCTTGGCGGAGTCGAATTCTTCGTCGGTTAAGGTTTTTATAAGGTATTGGAGCTCTAGCTTTCCCCCATCGGCCGCAATGATGAGGTCTTTGTCGATGTTATATATCAAGTCATTTTTGTCTGGGAAGAAGTTGACCGGATAGTCTTTGGTTTGCGAGTTGCCGTTGTCATTTGTCACTGTGTACTTCAGAAAGATTCTGGCGCCTGGCCCCATGGCTTCTTGGAATTTTACTCGCGCAGTGGCGCCTGCTGCGGGGATGGCGTCAGGGTTGAGAATCGGCCCGACAGAGGTGTCTACAGTGGGTGAGTTGAACGTTACAGTTTCTATGTTGCCTACGATGTTGAACTCTAAAACCTCGGACGTCAGGCCGAAGTTTACCGAGTAATATACCTTGGCTTTTCCGCCGAGCGCGCTTTTAGCGTGCTTGTTTTCTATGGTGATCTCAATTCCATTGAATCGGTTCTGCTCTGTAATGTTATGGGAGTGGGGGACAGGGTCAAGCGCTGTGCCGTCAGCAGCGGTACCTGCCCATATCAATTGTAAATTCTGCCCGGCTTTCCATTCATCAGGCTGGGCAGCAATTTTAGCAAGTAAATTTTTTCCTTCGAGCTGCTCGAGGTCCAGTTCTCCGTTTTCGGTGCCTTCTATAGTGGGCTTGGGGGCGGCATTAATCATGTTCATATAGATGTCCTTGAACAAGCAGCTGAAGATGTCACAAATAAAACAAGGTTCAAATACATATCCATACGTTCTTTATAACAAAGCTTCAGGCACTCAGCACCTGGCAAAAATGTCAGGTGGTCGTCAGTCCCAAGACACTCGGTGTTGGCTATGCGGATAGTTTGCAACTGCTATCAAAGGAACGCTGTAGGCATTCTGCATTAAGCACTTGAGGTGTAATCAAGGTGCACCACGACGTTCACAGGCGCTAGACTGTCATCCTCCCCACCACCGGACAGGAGTCCCGGCGTGCCCGACCCCCGCAGTTTCCCCAGCGACCTGTGCCTTGAAAGCCCACGCCTGCAGCTGCGCCCCATGCGCCATGCTGACGCGCAGCAGTGGCTGACCATCATGGCCGACCCGGAAGTGATGCGTTATTGGTACCACGCTCCCTGGCAGACCCTGGCCGAAGCCGAAAGCGCCTTGGCCGCCGACCGCGAAGCCTACGCCGCCGGACAGTTGCTCAAGCTGGGCATGTACCGCCGCGACAATGGCGAGCTGATCGGCATGGTCCAGCTGTTCAACCTCGAGGAAGGCTCGCGGCGTGGCGAGATCGGCTACTGCCTGGCCAAGTCCGCCCAGGGCCGGGGCTATATGGACGAGGCGCTGACCTGCTTCATCGACTACCTCGCCCATACCCTGCATCTGCGTCGACTGGAGGCGGAAATCGACCCGCGCAACCAGGGCTCGGCACGTACTCTGGAGCGCCAGGGCTTCGTCCTGGAGGGCACCCTGCGCGCCCGCTGGTGCGTGGCCGGCGAGCTGTCTGACTCGGGGCTTTACGGTCTGTTGCTCGAACCGCCTGTCGCCTGACGCCCGCTTGCGCTATGGTCGCGCCTTTCGCTGCTGGATGGAGCCTGCGCGTGCCTGCTTTTTATGTGATGTTCACCCTCGTGCTGTTCCTTCTTTGCTTGTGTTTCGATGGCCTGATGATGGGCGTCGACGGGCATATGCCGGCGCTGCAGATACTGGTCATGGGCCCATGGGGCATTGCCTTCGGGTTGTACCAGTGGTTTGCCAATCCGTTGCTGGGGCTGGCGATCCTCGCCCGTAGGCGTTTTCGCCGGGTGGCGCTTGGCGCGGGCCTGATCGCCCTGAGCCTGGCGCTCAGTTGCCTGGGCATCGAGCGGCTGCCGGACAACCGCAGCTATGATTTCCTGCCGCTTACCGGTTTCGGCCCCGGCTACTACCTGTGGACACTGGCAATCCTGCTGTTCTGCCTGGGGCAGGGGTGGTGGTGCCGCAAGGTGCAGACGGCGCAGGATATGCCGCGCTGGCGCTGGTTCGATGTGCTGCTGATCGCGGTGCTGACGAGCACGATCTACGTGGCGACCAAGATGCCCAGCCTGGGCGTGCAAATTCGCAGTTCCGACGAGCCAATGGAGCAGGTGCAGGCAGGCTGAACTCTCCAGATTGGCTGCGCGGCCTTTTTGTCGGAGGGCGAGACGCGCCTTGGGTTTGGAAAGACGGCAGGGGCTGGGTTAAGGTCGCAGCTCGTCCGCTTTCACCAGGTGCCTGACTTGCCCGCTTTCTACCTGACCACAAGCCTCGCCCTGTACCTGCTGAGCCTGGCCTTCGATGGTGCCCTGACAGGCGCAGGGCGACATGTACCGGCATTGCAGATGCTGCTCTACGGGCCGTGGGGTATTGCCTTTGGCCTGTACCAGTGGTTCGCCAACCCACTGCTGGCGTTGGCGATCCTCGTCCACCGACGGTTCCGCCGCCTGGCACTGGGGTGCGGCCTACTGGCGCTGTATCTGGCGGCCAGCAGCTTTGCGATCACCCGCTTGCCGGACAACCAGAGCTACGCCTTCCAGGACGTGACCGGCTTTGGCGCGGGCTTCTACCTGTGGTTGATGGCGATCCTGGTGTTTTGCATGGGGCAGCTCTGGTGGTGCTGGAAGGCGCGTTCAGCAGCGGATGTCCCGGGCTGGGGCTGGCTCGATGTGGCGCTGATCGCGGCCCTCAGCGTGGCGCTGTATGCCGGTACGCAGATGCCGTCGCTGCGTTTCGAGCCGCACAAGGTGATCGTGCCGCCGGAGCAGCCGCGCACCTTGTGATGGCCTTAACGCGCCGTGCCCCACTGCACCGCGATCATCCCAAGCACGATCATTCCCACTCCCGCCAGCCGCAGCAGGTTCACCGGTCGCTCCGGCAGGCCCATGAGGCCGAACTGGTCGATCAGCAGCGACGACAGCACCTGCCCGGCCACCACGCAGACGATGAACCCCGCCGCGCCTAGCCGTGGCGTCAGCACCAGCGCGGCGGTGATGTAGAGCACTCCGGCAACCCCGCCGAACCAGGCCCACCAGGGCGCATGGGCCAGTTGCTGCACCTGTGGCAGCGGCGCGCGCATCAGTAGCAGGGCCGGCACCAGCATCAGCAGGCTGACCAGCAACGACACCCCGGCCGCCCACAGCGGATGACCGAGCAGGCGCCCGAGCGCGGCGTTGCTGCCCGCCTGAAACGGCACGGCAGCCCCGGCGAGCAGGGCGATGAGCAAGGGGAGGGCGGCGAAGAGGCTGGCGGGCATGGTGTCTACTCCTGATCAAAACACTGGCCTCAGTCTTCGCTATGCACTTCAATGATGGAAATTCGAACTTCGCACAGGCTGTATTCTTGGCATGGATGATTTGCGCCGTATCGACCTCAATCTATTGCTGACCCTGCACGCCCTGCTCAGCGAGCAGCATGTCTCGCGTGCGGCATTGCGCCTGCACCGCAGCCAGCCGGCGGTCAGCCATGCGTTGGCGCAGTTGCGCGAGATCTTCGCCGATCCGCTGCTGGTGCGACGCGGTGGTCGCCTGCAGCTGACGGCCCGCGCCGAAGCTCTGCACGCGCCGTTGCATGAGGCTTTGCAGCAACTCGACGGATTGCTCGGCACGCCGGGCTTCGAGCCGGCGCGGGCCCGGCGTACCTTTCGCCTGGCCATGTCCGACTATGGCGCCCGTGTGGTGTTGCCAGCGTTGATGCGCCTGCTGCGACGCGAAGCGCCGGGCATCGACCTGGTGGTGTCCCAGGGCAGCCGCGAGGCGATGCTCGGCCAGTTGATCGACGGCGAGGCGGACCTGGCGCTGGGTGTGTTTCCGGAGTTGCCGACAGAAATGACCCAGCAGGTGCTGTTCGAGGAGTCCTTCGTCTGTCTGGCCGACCGCGCCAGCCTGCCGCCCCGCGGCGGCCTGGCGCTGGACCCGTGGCTGGCGCGCCCCCATGTGCTGGTGGCGGTGCGCCCCGGCATCGACAACGAAATCGACCAGGCCCTGGCCATCTTGGGCGCACGTCGGCGCATCGCCTTGACCCTGCCGCATTGGGGCGTGGCTCAACGTGTCATTGCCGGGACCGACCTGGTGCTCACCGTGGCGCGGCGCAGTCTCGCCGGTGCTCGCCTGGACCCCGCCTTGCGCCAGTTCGCGCCGCCCCTGGCGATCTCGCCGTTCGCCTTCGCCCAGGCCTGGCACTCGCGGCGCGACGGCGATGCCGGGCACCGCTGGCTGCGGGCGCAAATCCAGGCGCTGTGCGTGAACGAAGGCGGAGCAGAATGCTAGGCTGTGCCGCATTCATTTGCGAAAAGGGAAGCCCATGTTCAAGCATTGCCTGGTCGGCGCCGCCGCCCTGCTGATCGTTGCCGGCGCCCAGGCCGAGGACTATTCGCCTACTTACACCCGGTGCATGGACAAAGCCTCCAGCACGCTGGCAATGGGCGCCTGCATCCAGGCCGAAACCCGGTTGCAGGATGACCGGCTGAACCGGGTCTACAAGCAGCTCATGGCCAAGCTCGACAGCCAGCAGCAGAAGGACCTGCGCGAAGTCCAGCGCACCTGGATGAAGTACCGCGACGGCAACTGCGCATTCCACGGCAAGTTGAGCACCGGAAGCATCTACCGCATCGAAGGCGCGATGTGCGAAATGGACATGAGCAAGGACCGGGCGGCGGAGCTGGAACGGGTGCTCAGCCCGGGGCAGTAGCGCAGCATCAGCTTACAGATTGGCGGGTGAACTGGTCGGCTGAAGGGTATCGCCGCGACGCTGATGGCTGTATTTTTGTACAGCTCATGGACAGCACGTTCACCAAGGGAGGAGCACATGCCTGAAAGCATCGATGTCGCCAATTACTTCCTCACCCTGGAAGGCGAGACGGGTGAGATCTCGAACCTGAAGCTGCAGAAGCTCGTCTACTACGCGCAGGGCTTCAGCCTGGCCTTGCTGGGCGCCCCGTTGTTCGAAGAACGTATCGAGGCCTGGATGCATGGCCCGGTCGTGGCCGACCTCTACCGTCGGTTCAGCCAGCATGGCTCGAACCCGATCCCGATGCCTGCAGTGTTCGAGCCGACCTGCTTTTCCAGGGATCAGACCCGCCTGATCAAGGAGGTCTTCGAGGTCTATGGGCAGTATTCGGCGTGGAAGCTCCGTCAACTGACCCATGAAGAAGACCCCTGGCGGGATAACTATCAGGAGGGCGCTTTCAGCCGGGAGATTCCCCGGGACGAAATGCAACGGTATTTCAGGAATCACCTGGTGAACTGAGCGATGGTACGTAAGCGGCTCAAGGAGCGAGATGCCCAGGGAAATCAGGTAAGAGCACGCCACATGGCTGGCGAGTCTGACGAGTCGGACCTGCGCCCCCCGGTGTTCTCACTGGAGTATCTGCAATCAGGTTGGTGCATTCAGGACTGCCAGCATGCAGAGCGCGCCAGGATGCTCGAGCGCTTGCGTCAGATCAGTCAGCGCACGTGGCGAGAGATCCGCCAGCTCGATCGCCATGGCTATGGTACGGAGACGATTTCGCGCGGCAGTATCAGGGCTGTATTGCCTTCATTCCTCACTGAAGATGTTCGGCTGCTGGCGTTCAGGGCTTTCGACCTGGTGGCGATGGTGGGGTACCGCAGTGGGCGGATTTTTCATGTGATCTGGATAGATCGTGAGTTCAAGTTGTACAAGCATTGACGCGGAGTACAGTGACCCCTTTGGTTGGGCGGGCAAGCCCGCTCCAACAAGGGAGTAGGAGCGGGCTTGCGATTCAGGCGCCGCGTTGCTCACGCAGTGCCCGGGCCTTCAGGTACTCACGCACTTCCACCCCGTCTCCGGCGAACTCGATCCGCTGTGCCTTGGCCGCCCGCTGGTAGGCGTACATCGGATCGTAGTATTCCTTGAGCAGCCCTTCGATCCACCCTCGGTGCAGGCTCACGTCACCACTGCGCAACTGCTCCTCCAGCGCCTGGTCGAGCAACGCCGACAGCCGCTGGAAGCGCTCGCCGCCCAGGCGCTTGTAGATGTTGGCCATGCTCTGGCGCATGCGTTCGGCGAACAGCGGGCCGCCGGCCTCTTCACCGTGCACGGCGATGAACTCGGCGCACAGGTTGATCACGTAATCGCGCAGGATGCGTTCCACGCGATGCGCGAAGCTGTCTTCGAGCCACACCAGCGGATAGCGTTGCATGCCCTGGTAAAGCTCCAGCGGCACCGCGCAGCTGCCGACCACGCGGCCTTCGTCCTCGAGCACGAATTGGTCGATGCCACGCTCGCGCTTCTTCAGGATGTCGATGGCCAGCGTATTCTCGAAGTCGATCTGCGCCGGCTGCGCGGTGGCGCGCTTGCCGAAGCTGGAGCCGCGGTGGTTGGCGTGGCCTTCCAGGTCCAGCACGTTGTCCAGCTGGAGCAGCACGTCGGTCTTGCCGGTGCCGGTCAGGCCGCCCAGCAGCACGAAGTCGCAGTACTGCACCGCTTGCTGGGTCGTTTCCAGCAGCAAGGTGCGCATGGCCTTGTAGCCGCCCACCACCTTCGGATACTGGATGCCGGCTTCCTTGAGCCAGCCCTGGACGATCTGTGAGCGCAACCCGCCACGGAAGCAGTAGAGGTAGCCGTCGGGGTGAGCCTGGGTGAATGCCGCCCAGGCCTCCAGGCGCTGCTCTTTGAGCGCGCCGTTGACCAACTGGTGGCCCAAGGCAATGGCGGCGGCCTGACCCTGCTGCTTGTAGCAGGTACCGACTTTCTGCCGCTCCTGGTCGTTCATCAGCGGCAGGTTGACGGCGCCGGGGAAAGCGCCCTTGGTGAATTCGATCGGCGCGCGCATGTCCATCATCGGCACGTCGTCGAGGAACAGCTGTTTCAGCTCGGTGCAGTCGGGGCGCATCAGATCACCTCGACTGCGTGGCTCTGTCGCTCGACCAGCTCACCGATCGGCGCCAATTCGAGCCCGAGCTCCCGTGCCACGGCGAGGAAATCGGCCTCGCCCTGCGGGCTGACTGCCACCAGCAGGCCACCGCTGGTCTGCGGGTCGCACAGCAGGTGCTTCTGCTCGTCGCTCAGCGCGCCGATCTTGTCGCCGTAGCTGTCGAAGTTACGCAAGGTGCCGCCTGGGATGCAGCCCTCGGCCAGGTAATGTTCGACGCTGGGCAGGCGCGGCACCGCAGCGAATTGCAGGCGCGCGGTGAGGCCGCTGCCTTCGGCGACTTCGACCAGGTGGCCGAGCAGGCCGAAGCCGGTGACGTCGGTCATCGCCTGCACGCCGTCGAGCTTGCCGAAGCGGCTTCCCGGTGTGTTGAGGGTGCACATCCAGTCGCGGGCCAGGCCCTGGTCCTGTTCGCGCAGCTTGGCTTTCTTCTCGGCGGTGGTGAGGATGCCGATGCCCAGCGGCTTGGTCAGGTACAGGCGGCAGCCGACGCTGGCGGTGTCGTTGCGCTTGAGGTGGCGCTTGCTCACCACGCCGGTCACGGCCAGGCCGAAGATCGGTTCCGGGGCGTCGATGGAGTGGCCACCGGCCAGGGGGATGCCTGCCTCTGCGCAGACCGCGCGACCACCGCGGATCACTTCGCGGGCGACCTCCGGCGGCAATAGGTTGATCGGCCAGCCGAGGATGGCGATGGCCATCAGCGGGTCGCCGCCCATGGCGTAGATGTCGCTGATGGCGTTGGTGGCGGCGATGCGACCGAAGTCGTACGGGTCGTCGACGATGGGCATGAAGAAGTCGGTGGTCGAGACCACGCCGCGCTCGTCATCCAGGGCGTAGACGGCAGCGTCGTCGCGCGAGGCGTTGCCGACCCAGAGGTTCGGGTCGAGGGCCTGCGTACCGCTCTCGGCGAGGATCACATCCAGGACCTTGGGAGAAATCTTGCAGCCGCAACCAGCGCCGTGGCTGTACTGTGTCAGACGAATCGGCTCGCTCATGTGCACCTCGACTTTTCGTGATGCGCGATTGTAGCAAAGCTGGCCTTTGTGCCTGCGACTCTTATACTTCCCGCGATGCGACACTGACCCAAGCCCCGCTATTGAACCGGAGAACCCCCCATGCTCAAACGCCCCCTGGCACTGTTTGCCGGTCTCGCGTTGTCCTGCTGCGCCGTGGTCGCCCAGGCCGCCGACGTCCTGCGCGTCAGCGCCATCCCCGATGAAGCACCGACCGAACTGCTGCGCAAGTTCAAGCCGCTGGGTGAATACCTCGAGCAGCAGTTGGGCATGAAGGTGCAGTTCGTGCCGGTCGCCGACTACCCCGCGGTGGTCGAGTCGCTGGCCAGCGATCGCCTGGACCTGGCCTGGTTGGGGGGCTTCACCTTCGTTCAGGTGCACCTGAAGGACCCGACCGCCACGCCATTGGTGCAGCGGGAGCAGGATGCCCAGTTCACCTCCAAGTTCATCACCGCCAACCCTGACGTGAAGAGCCTGGCCGACCTGAAGGGCAAGACTTTCGCCTTCGGCTCGATTTCGTCCACCTCCGGCAGCCTGATGCCGCGCTACTTCATGCTCAAGGAAGACAACATCAAGCCTGAGAGCTACTTCAGCCGCGTCGCCTATTCCGGTGCCCACGACGCCACCGTGGCCTGGGTGGCGGCGGGTAAGGTCGATGCAGGCGTACTCAACGCCAGCGTATGGCAGAAACTGGTCGATGCCGGCAAGGTCGATACCGACAAGGTCAAGGTATTCGCCACCACACCGACGTATTACGACTACAACTGGACCGCGCGCGGCAAAATGGACCCGGCGCTGAAAGAGAAGATCAAGCAGGCCTTCCTCGCCCTGGATCCGGCCAAGCCTGCGGACAAGGTGATCCTCGACCTGCAGGCCGCCAGCCGCTTCATCGAAACCAAGCCTGAGAACTACCAGGGTACCGAGCAGGCCGCACGCGAGGCCGGCCTGCTGAAGTGAGCATTCGTCTGCACGAGGCCAGCCTGCGCCACGGCAAGGTACAGGCCCTGAATGCCGTCGACCTGTGTATCGACAAGGGGGAGCGGGTTGCGATCATCGGGCCCTCCGGGGCCGGCAAGTCCAGCCTGCTGCACCTGATGGCCACGGCCACCCGGCCCAGCGCCGGGCTGCTCGATGTGCTCGACGCGCAGCCGTGGGCGTTGTCGGCGCACGCGCGCCAGCGCCTGCGCGCGCGCATCGGCCTGGTGCACCAGGCGCCGCCGTTGCCGCCGCGCCAGCGAGTGGTGACGGCAGTGCTGGCCGGTCGGCTGGGGCAGTGGAGCACCTTGCGTGGCCTGCTCAACCTGGTGCATCCGGGCGATGTGCCGGGGGCCCGTCAGGTTCTGGCTGACCTGGGGCTGGCGGACAAGCTGTTCGTCCAGTGCGGGCAGTTGTCCGGGGGGCAGCTGCAGCGGGTCGGCATCGCCCGAGTGCTCTACCAGCGCCCGGAGGTGCTGTTGGCCGATGAGCCCGTTTCGGCTATGGACCCGGTCCTGGCCGATCACAGCCTGGCGCTGCTCAATCGGCATGCCCAGGCGCATGGCGTGACCCTGGTCGCCAGCCTGCATGCGGTGGAGCTGGCGCTGGCGCATTTCCCGCGGGTCATTGGTATCCGCGAAGGGCAGGTGGCCTTCGACTGCCCGGCTGAGGCGGTGAGCGAAAGCCTGCTTGAGGCGCTCTACGCCAATGAACAGCTGGCCTCGCCGGTCAGCGTGGGAGCGACCCTGACCGTGCAGATTCCGCGATGTTGAACGTCGACGCCCGCGACCCCGCAGCGCTGCCCCGTTTGTTGCTGACGCTGTTGTGCCTGGCGCTGCTGTGGCCGGGGCTTTACGTGAGCGAGCTGAACCCCGGCGTGCTGCTGCAGGCGGAGAACCGTCAGCAGATGGCCAGTTTCGTCGGTGCTTTCTGGCCGCCGGCCCACGATGCGGCGTTTCTCGGCCTGCTTTGGGCTGCTACCTTGCAGACCTTGGCCGTGGCGACCGTCGGCATGGCCCTGGCCCTGATGCTGGCGGTGCCGGCCAGCCTGCTGGCCAGCCGCGCCCTGTCGCTGCGTGCGGCATCCCAAGGCGGTCGCCCAGGCTCCTGGTCACGGGGTGTGCGCCTGCCGGTGCGTGGCCTGCTGGTGTTCCTGCGCAGCGTGCCGGAGATCGTCTGGGCGCTGCTGTTCGTCCGCGCCGTGGGCCTGGGGCCGACCGCCGGGGTGCTGGCCATCGCCATCACCTACAGCGGCATGCTCGGCAAGGTCTACGCGGAAATCTTCGAGTCGGTGGACCAGCGCCCGGCGCATGCCTTGCTGCAGGCCGGCAGCGGTCGTCTGTCCGCTTTCTGCTACGGCATCCTGCCCAACGCGGCGGCGGAAGTCGTGTCGTATACCGTTTACCGTTGGGAGTGCGCGGTACGCGCTTCGGTGGTGATGGGTTTCGTCGGGGCCGGAGGGCTGGGGCAGCAGATCGACCTGTCGATGCGCATGTTTGCCGGTGACCAGGTGGCGAGCATGTTGCTGGCGTTCCTGGCGCTGGTGATGTTGGCCGACCTGCTCAGCCGCTTGCTGCGCGGGAGGCTTGCATGAGCCGGGCGATCAACCTGCTGGTGCTGCTGGGTATCGTGGTAGCGGTGTTGGCTTCATTCGCCTACCTGGAGCTGGACCTGCATGCCGTGATCGGCGATGGAGGGCTCGGGCAGATGGCCGAGTACGCTGGGCGCTTCCTGCAACCGGACCTGTCGTTCGAGCATCTGCGCGCCGTGGGTCATGGCGCGCTGGAAACCCTGGCGATGTCCGGGTTGGGTACCCTGCTGGCAATGCTGTTGGGCATGGTGCTGGCGTTGCCGGCCGCCGGGCGTTTTGGCTGGCCGTTGCAGGGCGCGTCGCGCCTGCTGCTTAACGCGCTGCGGGCGATTCCGGAGCTGGTCTGGGCCGCGCTGACCGTGCTGGCCGCAGGCCTGGGGCCGAATGCCGGTACGCTGGCGCTGGCCCTGCACACTGCCGGGGTGCTGGGGCGGCTGTTCGCCGAGGCGCTGGAAAATGCACCGCCAGAGCCTGCGGCGGCGATCCGCTTGCAAGGTGGCAACCAAGTGGTGGCGTTCTGTTTCGGCACGTTGCCCAATCTGTGGCCGCAACTGCTGGCGTACAGCCTCTATCGCTGGGAGAACAACATCCGCATGGCCAGCGTGCTGGGCTTCGTGGGGGCGGGCGGGCTGGGGCAGATGCTCTACGCGACCCTGAGCCTGTTCCAGGAGGCCCAGGCCAGCACGGTGATCATCGCCATGCTGGTGCTGGTGTTGCTGGTGGACGCCCTGAGCGATGTCTTGCGCCAACGTTTCGTGCGCGCCTGAGTGTAATTCGCGGCACCTGATCCCTGACTGTAGTCCTGCTCCGGGCCCACGCCAAGCCCTGTTCGTCAATCCGAAAAATAAACTTCACCTGAGCGTAAAAAGACTTTTTCCGGTCATGGTTTTTGCGGTATCAAGGAACCAGACAGCCGAACCCTGCAGCACAGGTGGCGTCATCCACGCCTTCCTTGCCAGGTGAGCTTCCCGCCCGTAACGACGCGGATACGGGGAGAACGGCAGTCACTCTGCGGCGCAGCCGTTCGCGCCGTGTGGCTTTCACATAAGGTGAACGAGTATGGATGACCAAGGACGCACCCCTTCCTCCAACCAGCCAATCCTGTATGTGCTCGATACCAACGTCCTGATTCACGACCCCAACGCCCTGCTCAACTTCGAGGAGCACCACGTCGCCATACCGATGACGGTGCTGGAGGAACTCGACAAGCTCAAGACCGGTAAACAGACCATCGCCGCCGAATGTCGCCAGGCCATCCGCCTGATCGACCAGACCCTCGGCGACGCCTCGCCCAGCGATGTCGAGCAGGGCGTGCCGATCCAGCGCGGCAAGAGCGGGCCCAAGGGCTTCCTGTCCATCCTTATGAGCACGCGCAACGAGCCCAACCGCCTGCTCCCCGAGAACCTCGCCGACAACATCATCATCAACCAGCTGCTGGACCTGCGCGCCAAGCGCAAGGACCTCGACGTGGTGCTGGTGACCAAGGACATCAACATGCGCCTGAAGGCGCGTGCCTGCGGGATCGCCGCCGAGGACTACAGCACCGACCAGTTGGTCGACGATGTGTCCTTGCTGTCTAAGGGCTACCACTCGGTCACAGGGTCGTTCTGGGACCGCGTGAGCAAGGTCGACACGCGCCAGGAGCGTGGCCGTACCTGGCATCGGGTGCAGTTGACGGACAACTTGCCCGCCGTGCACGTCAACGAGTTCATCATCGACGAGCAGGGCTTCGTCGGCTGGATCAAGGGCATCCGCAACGACGAACTGCTGCTGCTCGACCTGCACCAGGAACCGCTGCTGCACCAGGAGGCCTGGGGGCTCAAACCACGGGATATCCACCAGAGCCTGGCGCTGTTCGCCTTGCTCGACCCGGATATCCACCTGGTCAACCTGACCGGCGCGGCGGGCTCGGGCAAGACCATCCTGGCGCTGGCCGCAGCCATCGAGCAGACGATGGTCAGCAAGCGCTACCGGCGTATCATCGCCACCCGCAGCGTGCAGGGGCTGGACCAGGAGATCGGCTTCCTGCCGGGTACCGAGGCGGAGAAGATGGAGCCTTGGCTGGGCGCGATCACCGACAACCTCGAAGCCTTGCACATGGATGACGAGAGCACCCACGGCAGTGTCGAGTACATCCTCGAGCGGGTGCCGCTGCAGTTCAAGTCGCTGAACTACATCCGTGGGCGCAGCTTCCAGCAGAGCCTGATCCTCATCGATGAGTGCCAGAACCTCACGCCACACCAGATCAAGACCATCATCACCCGTGCCGGGACCGGCTCGAAGGTGGTCTGCCTGGGCAACCTGGCGCAGATCGACACCCCTTACCTGTCGGCCACCAGTTCCGGGCTGACCTACCTCACCGAGCGCTTCAAGGACTTCCCCCACGGCGTTCATATCACCCTGCAGGGTGTGCCACGCTCGGTACTGGCCGAGTACGCCGAGTCGCACCTGTAACCTGTCGCCAGCAAGCCCGTCCCCACTTTTGGGGCGGGCTTGCCCTGCGATGCGCTGTTCTGCCCTCTGCTCAAAGCTGACCGGCGGGTTTACACTCTGTCATCCCTTCCCAGGAGCAGAGCAGTGCTGACTCATCTTGATTCCCAGGGGCGCGCCAACATGGTCGACGTCACTGAAAAGGCCGTGACCGCCCGCGAGGCGATTGCCGAGGCACGGGTGCGCATGTTGCCGGACACCCTGCGCATGATCGTCGATGGCCAACACCCCAAGGGCGACGTGTTCGCCGTGGCGCGCATCGCCGGCATCCAGGCGGCGAAGAAGACCAGCGACCTGATCCCGCTGTGCCATCCGCTGATGCTCACCGGCGTCAAGGTCGAGCTGGCCGCCGAGGGCGAGGACGTGGTGCACATTGTCGCCCGCTGCAAGCTGGCCGGGCAGACCGGCGTCGAAATGGAGGCGCTCACCGCCGCGAGCGTCGCCGCGCTGACGATCTACGACATGTGCAAGGCAGTGGACAAAGGCATGGTCATCGAGCAGGTGCGCCTGCTGGAGAAGACCGGTGGCAAGAGCGGCCACTACAAGGTGGAGGGGTGATGAAGGTCAAGGTCATGTATTTCGCCCGCTACCGTGAGTTGCTGGGCATCGACGCCGAGCGCCTGGAAGGTGACTTCAAGGTGCTGGACGACGTGCGCCAGGCCTTGGCGGGCAAGGGTGGGCACTACGCGGTGCTGGCCGAGCAGAACCTGATGTGTGCCCGCAACGAAGAGCTGTGCCGGCTCGATGAGCCATTGGAAGAGGGTGACGAGATCGCGTTCTTCCCACCTGTGACCGGAGGTTGACCATGGCCGTGCGCGTTCAGGAGGCGGCCTTCGACCCGGGCGCCGAAGTCAACGTCATGCACGCCGCCAATGTCGGCGTGGGCGCGGTGGTCGGGTTTGTCGGCTATGTGCGCGACTTCAACGATGGCCGGGAGGTGGCGGGGATGTTCCTCGAGCACTATCCGGGCATGACCGAGAAGGCCCTGGCCAAGATCGTGGTCGAGGCCGAAGGGCGTTGGCCGCTGCTCAAGGTCGAGGTACTGCACCGAATCGGCGCCCTGGAACCGGGCGAGCCGATTGTCTTTGTCGGCGTGGCCAGCGCGCATCGGCAGGCGGCGTTCGATGCCTGCAACTTCATCATGGACTACCTGAAGACCCGAGCGCCGTTCTGGAAGAAGGAGAATACCCAGGAAGGGCCGCGCTGGGTGGAAGGCAAGCAGAGCGACCAGGATGCGGCGGGGCGCTGGTGATGCTCTATTCGCTGGCCGGGGCTGCGCCCCGGATCGCCGGCAAGCCGGCTCCCACAGGAGCGCGTATCTCTGTGGGAGCCGGCTTGCCGGCGATAGGGCAGCGTAGCGGCCCCGATCCTGCCATTCAGTGATGCTTGCGCGGCACGGGCTTCAACAGCTCGTCCGGCGGCATCTCGCACTTGATCTTGCGCCCCAGCAACTCTTCGATCGCTGGCAACTGGTACGAATCGTCCTCGCCGGCAAAGCTGATCGACACGCCGCTGGTGCCGGCGCGACCGGTGCGGCCGATGCGGTGCACGTAGTCGTCCGGGTCTTCCGGCAGGGTGAAATTGATCACATGGCTGATGCCGTCGATGTGGATGCCTCGGCCGGCCACGTCGGTGGCCACCAGCACGGTGATGCGCCCTTCACGGAAGCTTTCCAGGGTGCGGATACGCTTGTGCTGCGGCACGTCGCCCGAGAGCTGGGCGGCGTTGATGCCGTCGCGCACCAGTTTTTCCTCGATGCGCCGCACCTCGTCCTTGCGGTTGGCGAAAACCATCACCCGTTCCCACTTGTTCTGCGTAACCAGGTTGTACAGCAGCTTGTACTTGTCGCTGCCGGCCACGGCGTAGACGTGCTGTTCGACGGTCTCGCTGGCGACGTTCTCCGGCTCGATCTCGACGATGGCCGGGTTGGTGGTCCACTGCTTGGCCAGGTTCATCACGTCGTCGGTGAAGGTGGCGGAGAACAGCAGGGTCTGGCGCTCGCTCTTGGGCGGGGTCTGGCGGATGATCTGGCGGACCTGGGGGATGAAGCCCATGTCGAGCATGCGGTCGGCCTCGTCCAGCACCATTACCTCGACCATGTCCAGGTGCACCTCGCCGCGCTGGTTGAAGTCCAGCAGGCGACCCGGGGTGGCTACCAGGATGTCGCAATGGCGCGCTTCCAGCGACTTGAGCTGCTTGTCGAAGTCCATGCCGCCGACAAAGCTCATCACGTTCAGGCCGGTGTACTTGGTCAGTGCCTGGGCATCCTTGGCGATCTGCACCACCAGCTCGCGGGTCGGGGCGATGATCAGCGCCCGCGGCTCGCCCATGTAGCGTTCCTTGGGCGGTGGGGTCTGCTGCAGCTGCGAGATGATCGAGATCAGGAACGCGGCGGTCTTGCCGGTGCCGGTCTGGGCCCGGCCGATAGCGTCCTGGCCGCGCAGGGTGTAACCCAGGACCTGGGCCTGGATCGGCGTGCAATAGGGGAAACCGAGGTCGTGGATGGCATGCATCAGCTCATTGGAGAGCTTGAAATCGTGGAAACGCGTCTTGCCTTCCTGCGGCTCGACCACAAAGTCCTCGGGCTTCCACAGGCTGGCCTGGGGTTTGGGCTTGCGTTCGCGACGCGGCTTGTCCTTGGGCGGTTGCTCGGCACGCGGTTGGTCTGCGGACTGCGGCTCGGCAGCGGTCTTTGCGGCGGCCTTGGGCTTGGCGTGCTGGCGTGTCGGGGCCTTGGCGGCAGCCGGTTGCGCGGCTGGCGCGGGCGGGATCGTGGCGACGGGCTCGGCGGCCTGTGGCGCGGTGTCTGCCTTGGCGAATATTTTCTTGAGTGCCTTGAGCACGGTCGTCTCGTCAACTGGTTAAGGAATGTACGCCGGGCAGTGTAAAGCAAGAATCGGGCGCGGCGTAGTGCAATACGGGCTGGGCTACAGAATCACTGCAACTGGCGGCTCAGCCAGTCGTGGATGTCCGTCAGTTCCTCGACCACCACTTCGTGCTCCATCGGGTATTCATGCCACTGGGCGGCCACACCCCAGGTATTGAGGTACTCGAACGCCGTGCGGCCCATCGAGGGGATCACCACCGGGTCGTGCACACCGTGCAGGCACAACGCCGGCGTGCGCTGCTGGCAGGCACTCAGCTGCTGCGCGTCGCTGAAGGTCGGCGCGTAGGTGGAGAGGGCGATGACCCCGCCCAACGCTTCCTGCCACTTTATATAGGCTGTGTGCAGCACCACCGCACCACCCTGGGAAAACCCGGCGAGGAAGATGCGCGACAAGTTGATGCCCTTGGCCTGTTCGGCCTTGATCAGGGCGATCACCTGGTCGGCCGACTCTTCCAGTTGCGCTTCGTCGATGGCTCGCGCTGGGGTCATGGCCTTGATGTCGTACCAGCTGGGCATCTGGTAGCCGCCGTTGATGGTTACCGGGCGCGTCGGCGCCTGGGGCATGATGAAGCGGGTGCTGAGCAGGCGTTCCTGCATGAATTCCGCTACCGGTAGGAAGTCGTAACGGTCGGCTCCCAGGCCGTGCAACCAGATCACACAGGCGTCGGCGGTTTTCTGCGGTTCGAGAATCAGCGGTTGGGTCATGACTGCTCCGAAAGAGTGCTGGCGTACTGATGTAGTGCGTAAAAAGAAGGCATTGGCGGTTAATGCCAAAAAAAGATGTCGCAACTCTACAACTTTTCCTACTTGACTACCGCTTTATCGCTTAAGCCGTGGACTGTGGTACGCCCTTTGCTATGTCCTTGTCATGCGAAGAGGTGGGCCGGTCCCGGTAACACCCCTCGTGTGGATCGAAGGCTGTCATAGAACAGCCCATTGCGCCAATTGACCCAAAAACAAGCCAACAAGGGGTCGGATGCGCCTCATAAGGGTGCGGTGCAATTCCGGCTCATACAACAAGAGCGATTTGGAGGTTGTTGATGAAGATGTTGAAAACCACCCTGGCAGTCCTGACCGCCGCCGCCGCGCTGGGCGCCACCAGCTTCGCCCAGGCCGGCGCCACCCTCGACGCGGTGAAGAAGAAGGGCTTCATCCAGTGTGGCGTGAGCGATGGTCTTCCCGGCTTCTCCGTGCCTGACGCACAGGGCAAGATCGTCGGCATCGACGCCGATGTGTGCCGCGCCGTGGCTGCCGCCGTGTTCGGCGATGCGACCAAGGTCAAGTTCAGCCAGCTCAACGCCAAGGAGCGCTTCACCGCGCTGCAGTCCGGCGAAGTCGACGTGCTGTCGCGCAACACCACCTGGACCAGCTCGCGTGATGCCGGCATGGGCCTGGTGTTCGCCGGCGTCACCTATTATGACGGCGTCGGTTTCCTCGCCAACAAGAAGCTCGGTGTCTCCAGCGCCAAGGAGCTCGACGGCGCCACCATCTGCATCCAGGCCGGCACCACCACTGAACTGAACGTCTCCGACTATTTCCGCGCCAACAACCTCAAGTACACCCCGATCACCTTCGACACCTCCGACGAGAGCGCCAAGTCGCTGGAGTCCGGCCGTTGCGACGTGCTGACCTCGGACAAGTCGCAGCTGTTCGCCCAGCGCTCCAAGCTGGCCGCGCCGACCGAGTACGTGGTGCTGCCGGAAACCATCTCCAAGGAGCCCCTGGGTCCCGTCGTGCGCAAGGGCGACGAGGAATGGTTCAGCATCGTCAAGTGGACCCTGTTCGCCATGCTCAACGCGGAAGAAGCAGGGGTCACTTCGAAGAACGTCGAGGCCGAGGCCAAGTCCACCAAGAACCCTGACGTCGCCCGCCTGCTGGGCGCCGATGGCGAGTACGGCAAGGACCTCAAGCTGCCCAAGGACTGGGTAGTGCAGATCGTCAAGCAAGTCGGCAACTATGGCGAAGTGTTCGAGAAGAACCTGGGCCAGAGCACCGACCTGAAGATCGACCGTGGCATGAATGCCCTGTGGAACAACGGCGGCATCCAGTACGCGCCACCTGTGCGCTGATGGCTGCACCCCGCGGCGGCATCCTGCCGCCGCGGGTCGTTCGAATCCCTTCTTTTCGGGGCACTTCATGCAAAATCAAATCGGCGCACGGAAAGGGTTTTCCCTTAGTGATCCACGTGTGCGCGCGTGGCTGTTCCAGATCCTCACGGTGGTCTTCGTGGTGGGCCTGGGCTGGTACCTGTTCCACAACACCCAGACCAACCTGCAGCACCGGGGCATCACCTCGGGCTTCGACTTCCTCGAGCGCAGTGCCGGCTTCGGCATCGCCCAGCACCTGATCCCCTACGTGGAATCGGACAGCTACGCCCGGGTGTTCGTCATCGGCCTGCTCAACACCCTGCTGGTGACCTTCATCGGCATCATCCTGGCTACCTTGCTGGGCTTCATCATCGGCGTGGCGCGGCTGTCGCCGAACTGGATGATCAGCAAGCTGGCGACGGTGTACGTGGAGACCTTCCGCAACATCCCACCGCTGTTGCAGATCCTGTTCTGGTACTTCGCCGTGTTCCTGACCCTGCCGGGGCCGCGGGGCAGCATCGATATCGACGACACCTTCTTCATCAGCAACCGTGGCCTGAACATGCCTGGCGCCGCCATGGCCGAGGGCTTCTGGCCGTTCATGATCGCGTTGGTGCTGGCGATCGTCGCCATCGTGTTGATGGTGCGCCTGGCCAACAAGCGTTTCGATGAAACCGGCCAGCCGTTCCACAAGTTCTGGGTGGGCCTGCTGCTGCTGATCGGCATCCCCGGTGTGTGCGCGTTGCTGTTCGGCAGCCCGGTGCACTGGGAAGTGCCGCAGCTCAAGGGCTTCAACTTCGTCGGCGGTTGGGTGCTGATCCCCGAGCTGCTGGCGCTGACCCTGGCGCTGACCATCTACACCGCAGCGTTCATCGCCGAGATCGTGCGCTCGGGTATCCGTTCGGTCAGCCACGGCCAGACCGAGGCGGCCCGTTCGCTGGGCCTGCGCGAAGGCCCGACGCTGCGCAAGGTGATCATCCCCCAGGCGTTGCGGGTGATCATCCCGCCGCTGACCAGCCAGTACCTGAACCTGGCGAAGAACTCGTCGCTGGCTGCCGGCATCGGCTACCCGGAGATGGTCTCGCTGTTCGCCGGTACCGTGCTCAACCAGACCGGCCAGGCCATCGAGGTGATCGCCATCACCATGAGCGTCTATCTCGCCATCAGCATCAGCATTTCGCTGTTGATGAACTGGTACAACAAGCGCATTGCGCTGATCGAACGGTGAGGGTCCTTCCGTGACAGCCCATGTTTTCAAACCCGACATGCCGCCACCGGTGAAGACCGTTGGCGTGCTCGCCTGGATGCGGGCCAACCTGTTCTCCAGCTGGCTCAACACTTTGCTGACGCTGTTCGCGCTGTACCTGGTGTGGCTGATCGTGCCGCCGCTGGTGCAGTGGGCGTTCATCGACGCCAACTGGGTTGGCACCACCCGCGCCGACTGCACCAAGGAGGGCGCCTGCTGGGTGTTCATCCAGCAGCGCTTCGGCCAGTTCATGTACGGCTATTACCCGACGGAACTGCGCTGGCGCGTCGACCTGACCGTGTGGCTCGCCGTGCTCGGCGCGGCCCCGTTGTTCATCAAGCGCTTCCCGCGCAAGGCTGTGTATGGCCTGGGCTTCCTGGTGGTGTATCCGATCCTGGCCTACATCCTGCTGCACGGTGGCACGCTAGGACTGGACACCGTGCCCACCAGCCAATGGGGCGGCCTGATGTTGACCCTGGTGATCGCCACGGTCGGCATTGTCGGCGCGTTGCCACTGGGCATCCTGCTGGCCCTGGGGCGGCGCTCTAACATGCCGGCGGTGAAGGTGGTCTGCGTGACCTTCATCGAGTTCTGGCGCGGCGTGCCACTGATCACCGTACTGTTCATGTCCTCGGTGATGTTGCCGCTGTTCCTGCCCGAAGGCATGAGCTTCGACAAGCTGCTGCGGGCGATGATTGGCGTGATCCTGTTCCAGTCGGCGTACATCGCCGAGGTGGTGCGCGGTGGCCTGCAGGCCATCCCCAAGGGCCAGTACGAAGCCGCCGCGGCCATGGGCCTGGGCTACTGGCGGGCGATGGGCCTGGTGATCCTGCCCCAGGCGCTCAAGCTGGTGATCCCTGGCATCGTCAACACCTTCATTGCCCTGTTCAAGGACACCAGCCTGGTGATCATCATCGGCCTGTTCGACCTGCTCAACAGCGTCAAGCAGGCCGCAGCCGACCCGGCCTGGCTGGGCATGGCGACCGAGGGCTATGTGTTCGCCGCCCTGGTGTTCTGGATTTTCTGTTTCGGTATGTCCCGCTACTCCATGCATCTGGAGCGCAAGCTGGACACTGGCCACAAGCGTTAGGAGTTTCGAAATGAGTGAAGCGATCAAGCAGCCTGCCGGCCCCGAAGGCATCATCCAGATGCAGGGCGTGAACAAGTGGTACGGCCAGTTCCATGTGCTCAAGGACATCAACCTGAACGTGCGCCAGGGCGAGCGTATCGTGCTGTGCGGGCCGTCGGGCTCGGGCAAGTCGACCACCATCCGCTGCCTCAACCGGCTGGAAGAGCACCAGCAGGGGCGTATTGTCGTCGACGGCGTCGAGCTGACCAACGACCTCAAGCAGATCGAGGCGATCCGCCGCGAGGTGGGCATGGTGTTCCAGCATTTCAACCTGTTCCCGCACCTGACCATCCTCGAGAACTGCACCCTGGCGCCTATGTGGGTGCGCAAGCTGCCGCGGCGCAAGGCAGAGGAAATCGCCATGCACTTCCTCGAGCGCGTGCGCATTCCGGAGCAGGCGCACAAGTACCCGGGGCAGTTGTCCGGCGGTCAGCAGCAGCGGGTGGCGATTGCCCGGGCGCTGTGCATGAAGCCGAAGATCATGCTGTTCGACGAACCGACTTCGGCGCTGGACCCGGAGATGGTCAAGGAGGTGCTCGACACCATGGTCAGCCTGGCCGAGGATGGCATGACCATGCTCTGCGTGACCCACGAGATGGGCTTTGCCCGCACCGTGGCGAACCGGGTGATCTTCATGGACAAGGGGGAGATCGTCGAGCAGGCGGCGCCGGACGACTTCTTCGACCGGCCGCGCAGTGACCGGACCAGGCTGTTCCTGAGCCAGATCCTGCATTGATGTACCCGGGGCCGCTTCGCGGCCCTTTCGCCGCGGTTCGTCGCCACGACAAGCCGGCTCCCACTCCGACCGCACGGCCCTCAATTCAAGCGCCGTCCCTGTGGGAGCTGGCTTGCCAGCGATGAGGCCCTTGCAAACGACACAGGGCAGTTGCTCCCACATCAATCAGGCCTATAGCAACTTTGGGAGCCGGCTTGTCGTGGCGACGTGACGCGGTAAAGGGGCCGCTGAGCGGCCCCACACCTGTAGCCTTACTTCTCTTCCTTGGCGGCCACCGGCGCTGGTGGTGGCCGCAGGCCCACCTCGGCGATCAGCTTGATCTGCTGACCATTGCGCATCACTTCGATGCTGATCTTGTCGGTCGGCTTGATCCGCGCCACCTGGTTCATCGACTTGCGCCCGTCACCGGCGGGCTCGCCGTTGATACTCATGATCACATCGCCCAGTTGTAGCCCCGCACGTGCCGCCGGCCCGTCGCGGAAAATACCGGCGACCACGATTCCCGGGCGCCCCTGCATGCCAAACGATTCGGCCAGTTCCTGGCTCAGCGGCTGCACTTCGATGCCCAGCCAGCCACGGATCACCTGGCCATGCTCGATAATCGACTTCATCACCTCCAATGCCAGCTTGACCGGGATGGCGAAGCCGATACCTTGCGAACCACCGGACTTGGAGAAGATCGCGGTATTGATGCCCACCAGGTTGCCGTTGGCATCCACCAGCGCACCGCCGGAGTTGCCCGGGTTGATCGCAGCGTCAGTCTGGATGAAGTCTTCGTAGTTGTTGAGGCCCAGCTGGTTGCGGCCGGTGGCGCTGATGATGCCCATGGTCACGGTCTGACCGACACCAAAGGGGTTGCCGATGGCCAGGGTCACGTCACCGATATGGATGCTGTCGGAGCGGCCGATGGTGATCGCCGGCAGGCTCTTGAGGTCGATCTTCAGTACTGCCAGGTCGGTTTCCGGGTCGCTGCCGATCACCCGGGCGAGGGTCTCGCGGCCATCCTTGAGGGCCACGACGATCTGGTCGGCGCCGCTGGTGACGTGGTTGTTGGTCAGCAGGTAGCCTTCCGGGCTCATGATTACCGCCGAGCCGAGGCTCGACTCCCAACGCCGCTGCTTGGGCAGGTTGTCGCCGAAGAAGCGGCGGAACTGCGGGTCCTCGAACAGCGGGTGCGCGCTCTTGTTCACCACTTTGGTGGTATAGAGATTGACCACTGCGGGCGCGGCCAGGGTCACGGCATCGGCATAGGAGACCGGCCCCTGCATGAGCTTGGTGGTTTGCGGGGCTTGTTGCAGGTTGACGTCCTGGCTGGGCAGGCCGACCCATTCGGGGAAGCGCTGGATGACCAGCATGGCGATCAGCACACCGGTGAGCAGGGGCCAGCCGAAGTAACGCAGAGCCTTGAGCATGAATCGATCCTGGGAGTGGGACGGGGGCCGTGTCTATGGGCCCGGGGCGCGAGCGGGCGCGATCATACACCTGAAGATACCGAACGGCGATGGCCGGACACCCCGAGCGCCTGCTGGCGGTTTCCCCCACGCCGGCGACGGCCCATAATGGCGGCCATTATAGGGCCTGACGCCCGTCGCAATGCCGAATTCGAGGAGATTTTTCATGGCCGTCGCCCTCAATATCCTGGTCGAGGAAGCCGAGCGCTACCTGGCCAGCGCCAGGATCCAGGATTACTGCCCCAACGGCCTGCAGGTCGAAGGCCGTCCCCAGGTCAGCCGCATCGTCAGCGGCGTGACCGCCAGCCAGGCGCTGCTGGACGCTGCGGTCGAGGCCGAGGCCGACCTGATACTGGTGCACCATGGCTACTTCTGGAAGGGCGAAAACCCCTGCGTTACCGGCATCAAGCAGCGGCGCTTGAAGACCCTGCTCAAGCACGACCTCAGCCTGCTGGCCTTCCACTTGCCGCTGGACGTGCACCCGGAGGTGGGCAACAACGTGCAGTTGGCGCGCCAGCTGGACATCACCGTCGAAGGTCCGTTGGACCCCAACAATACCAAGGTAGTGGGCCTGGTCGGCTCGCTGGCCGAACCGGTATCGGCCCGAGATTTCGCCCGCCGCGTGCAGGAGGCACTGGGGCGTGAGCCGCTGCTCATCGAGGGTGAGCAGACGATCCGCCGGGTCGGCTGGTGCACCGGGGGCGGGCAGGGCTACATCGACACCGCCATCGCCGCCGGAGTCGACCTGTTCCTCAGTGGCGAGGCGTCGGAGCAGACCTTCCACAGTGCCCGCGAGAACGGCATCAGCTTCATCGCCGCCGGTCACCACGCAACAGAGCGCTACGGCGTGCAGGCGCTGGGCGATTACCTGGCGCGTCGCTTTGCCCTGGAGCACCTGTTCATCGATTGCCCGAATCCGATCTGACGGCCTCATCGCGGGCTTGCCCCGCGATGCTTTTTTGCCCAAACCCCCAGTCATATCATTAGACCTTTTCGATCTAGCCACCCGCCTAAATAGAATCAGGTGCTGTGATAAAGTGGCTCGCTCGAACACGGCCCGCAGGCCGTCCATAAGATCGTTTTTCGTGAGTAGCCATGGTCGACAATCTGACGCACTTGAAACAGCTGGAGGCGGAGAGCATCCACATCATCCGCGAGGTGGCCGCCGAGTTCGACAACCCGGTGATGCTGTACTCGATCGGCAAGGATTCCGCGGTCATGCTGCACCTGGCGCGCAAGGCGTTCTTCCCGGGCAAGCTGCCGTTCCCGGTGATGCACGTCGACACCCAGTGGAAGTTCCAGGAGATGTACCGCTTCCGCGACAAGATGGTCGAAGAGATGGGCCTGGAGCTGATCACCCACGTCAACCCCGAGGGTGTGGCGCAGGGCATCAACCCGTTCACCCATGGCAGTTCCAAGCACACCGATATCATGAAGACCCAGGGCCTGAAGCAGGCGCTGGACAAGCATGGCTTCGATGCCGCCTTCGGTGGCGCGCGCCGCGACGAAGAGAAGTCCCGCGCCAAGGAGCGCGTCTACTCGTTCCGTGACAGCAAGCACCGCTGGGATCCGAAGAACCAGCGCCCGGAGCTGTGGAACATCTACAACGGCAAGGTCAACAAGGGCGAGTCGATCCGCGTGTTCCCGCTGTCGAACTGGACCGAGCTGGACATCTGGCAGTACATCTACCTCGAGGGCATCCCGATCGTGCCGCTGTACTTCGCCGCCGAGCGTGAAGTAATCGAGAAGAACGGCACCCTGATCATGATCGACGACGAGCGCATCCTCGAGCACCTGAGCGACGAGGAGAAGGCGCGCATCGTCAAGAAGAAAGTGCGTTTCCGTACCCTGGGCTGCTACCCGCTGACGGGGGCGGTCGAGTCCGAAGCCGAGACCCTGACGGACATCATCCAGGAAATGCTCCTGACCCGGACGTCCGAACGCCAGGGCCGTGTCATCGACCACGATGGTGCCGGCTCCATGGAAGACAAAAAACGCCAAGGCTACTTCTAATTTCAGGGTTCCAGCATGTCGCACCAATCTGATCTGATCAGCGAGGACATCCTCGCCTACCTGGCCCAGCACGAGCGCAAAGAGCTGTTGCGCTTCCTCACCTGCGGCAACGTGGACGACGGCAAGAGCACCCTGATCGGGCGCCTGCTGCACGATTCGAAGATGATCTACGAGGACCACCTCGAGGCCATCACCCGTGACTCGAAGAAGTCCGGCACCACCGGCGAGGAAGTCGACCTGGCGCTGCTGGTCGACGGCCTGCAGGCCGAGCGCGAGCAGGGCATCACCATCGATGTCGCCTACCGCTACTTCTCCACCGCCAAGCGCAAGTTCATCATCGCCGACACCCCGGGGCACGAGCAGTACACCCGCAACATGGCCACCGGCGCCTCGACCTGCGACCTGGCGATCATCCTGGTCGACGCCCGCTATGGCGTGCAGACCCAGACTCGCCGGCACAGCTATATCGCGTCGCTGCTGGGTATCAAGCACATCGTCGTCGCGGTCAACAAGATGGACCTCAAGGGCTTCGACGAGCAGGTCTTCGAGTCGATCAAGGCCGACTACCTGAAGTTCGCCGAGGGCATCAACCTGAAGCCTTCGAGCCTGCACTTCGTGCCGATGTCGGCGCTCAAGGGCGACAACGTGGTCAATCGCAGCGAGCGTTCGCCGTGGTACACGGGCCCGGCGCTGATGGAGATCCTCGAGACTGTCGAGGTGGCCGCTGACCGCAATGTCACCGACCTGCGTTTCCCGGTGCAGTACGTCAACCGCCCGAACCTCAACTTCCGTGGCTTCGCCGGCACCATCGCCGGTGGCGTGGTGCACAAGGGCGACGAGATCGTCGTGCTGCCGTCGGGCAAGAGCAGCCGGGTCAAGTCCATCGTCACCTATGAAGGTGAGTTGGAGAACGCCGGCCCTGGCCAGGCGGTGACCCTGACCATGGAAGACGAGATCGACATCTCCCGCGGCGACCTGCTGGTGCATGCCGACAATGTGCCGACGGTCACCGACCAGTTCGACGCCATGCTGGTGTGGATGGCCGAGGAGCCGATGCTCCCGGGCAAGAAATACGACATCAAGCGCGCCACCAGCTATGTGCCGGGTTCGATCGCCAGCATCACCCACAAGGTCGATGTGAACACCCTGGAGCAGGGCGCGGCCAGCGCGCTGCAACTCAACGAAATCGGCCGGGTCAAGGTCGCCCTGGACAGCGCCATCGCCCTGGACGGTTACGAGAGCAACCGCACCACCGGCGCATTCATCGTCATTGACCGCCTGACCAACGGCACCGTCGGTGCCGGCATGATCATTGCCCCGCCGGTTCTGCCGCACGGTGGCACTGGCCAACACGGCAAGTTGGCTCATGTGTCCACCGAAGAGCGCGCCCTGCGCTTCGGCCAGCAGCCGGCCACCGTGCTGTTCAGCGGCCTGTCGGGCGCCGGCAAGAGCACCCTGGCCTACGCCGTGGAGCGCAAGCTGTTCGACATGGGCCGTGCGGTGTACGTGCTCGATGGCCAGAACCTGCGCCACGACCTGAACAAGGGCCTGCCGCAGGACCGCGCTGGACGCACCGAGAACTGGCGCCGCGCCGCCCATGTGGCGCGCCAGTTCAACGAAGCCGGTCTGCTGACACTGGCCGCGTTCGTCGCGCCGGACGCCGAAGGCCGCGAGCAGGCAAGGGCGCTGATCGGCAAGGAGCGCCTGGTGACCGTGTACGTCCAGGCTTCGCCGCTGGTGTGCCGCGAGCGTGACCCGCAGGGCCTGTATGCCGCCGGTGGCGACAACATCCCGGGCGAGAGCTTCCCGTTCGATGTGCCGCTGGATGCGGACCTGGTGATTGACACCCAGTCGGTCAGCGTCGATGAAGGCGTGAAGCTGGTGCTGGATGTGCTGCGTCAGCGTGGGGCGATCTGATTGATTGCCTGACGTGAAAAACCCCGCTTCGGCGGGGTTTTTCATTTAGGGCTGCTTTGCAGCCCATCGCTGGCAAGCCAGCTCCCACAGGATGGCGCAGGGTTTCAGGTCAGCGCGGTCGGTGTGGGAGCCGGCTTGTCGTGGCGACGAACCGCGGCGATGGGCCCCAGGGCGGCCCTAGATATGCGTTTCGGAAACGGGAATCACCCGCCGTTCTTTCACCGCCTTGTACGAAAAGCTCGAATAGATCTCCTTCACCCCCGGCAACCGCTGCAGCACCTCGCGGGTGAATTCGCCAAACGATTCCAGGTCCCGCGCCAGGATCTCCAGCAAAAAATCATAGCGTCCGGAGATATTGTGGCAGGCGACGATCTCGGGGATCTCCATCAGCCGCTTCTCGAACGCCAGGGCCATTTCCTTGGTGTGCGAGTCCATCATTATGCTGACGAACGCGGTCACCCCGAAGCCCAGCGACTTGGGCGAAAGAATGGCCTGGTAGCCGGTGATGTAGCCGTTGTCCTCGAGCAACTTGACCCGCCGCCAGCAGGGCGAGGTGGTCAGGGCGACCTGGTCGGCGAGTTCGGAAACGGTGAGGCGGGCGTTGTCCTGCAGGGCAGCGAGCAGGGCGCGGTCGGTACGGTCGAGCGCTGAAGGCATATCTTGCCCTCCATCTTCAATTTTTGTTGTTTTTCTTTCAAAACATGCCCGATTGCGTGGGCAAGTTTGGAAAAAGCGCGGCAGCTTGGTGGCATAAGCTTATAACAAACCACAAGAGACTGTTGCCATGCGCGACTCCAACACCAATACCGGTTTCTCCACGCGGGCCATTCACCATGGCTATGATCCGCTGTCCCACGGCGGCGCCCTGGTACCGCCGGTCTACCAGACCGCCACCTACGCTTTCCCGACTGTCGAGTACGGTGCCGCCTGCTTCGCCGGCGAAGAGCCGGGGCACTTCTACAGCCGTATTTCCAACCCGACCCTGGCCCTGCTGGAGCAACGCATGGCGTCGCTCGAAGGCGGCGAGGCCGGGCTGGCGCTGGCCTCCGGGATGGGCGCCATCACCGCCACGCTATGGACTCTGCTACGCCCGGGTGACGAGCTGATCGTCGGCAGCACCCTGTATGGCTGCACCTTCGCCTACTTGCACCACGGCATCGGCGAGTTTGGCGTGAAGATCCGCCATGTCGACCTCAACGATATCCCGGCACTCAAGGCCGCGATCACCGCGAAGACGCGGATGATCTACTTCGAGTCGCCGGCCAACCCCAACATGCAGCTGGTGGATATCGCCGCGGTGGTCGAGGCTGCACAGGGCCATGACCTGAGCATCGTGGTCGACAACACCTACTGCACGCCCTACCTGCAGCGCCCTCTGGAACTGGGCGTCGACCTGGTGGTGCACTCGGCTACCAAATACCTGTCCGGGCATGGTGATATCACCGCCGGCCTGGTGGTGGGGCGCAAGGCGCTGATCGACCGCATCCGCCTGGAAGGGCTCAAGGACATGACCGGCGCCGTGCTCTCGCCCCACGATGCCTCGCTGTTGATGCGCGGCATCAAGACCCTGGCCCTGCGCATGGACCGTCACTGCGCCAATGCCCAGCAGGTGGCCGAGTTCCTGGCGCAGCAGCCGCAGGTCGAGTTGCTGCATTACCCAGGCTTGCCATCCTTCCCGCAGTACGCGCTGGCCCAGCGGCAGATGCGCCTGCCGGGCGGGATGATTGCCTTCGAGCTGAAGGGCGGGATCGAAGCCGGGCGCCGTTTCATGAACGCCCTGCAGCTGTTCAGCCGCGCGGTGAGCCTGGGCGATGCCGAGTCGTTGGCCCAGCACCCGGCGAGCATGACCCATTCCAGCTATACCCAACAGCAGCGTGCCGAGCATGGCATCTCGGAAGGGCTGGTGCGCTTGTCGGTGGGGCTGGAAGACATCGATGACCTGCATGCCGACATTGCCCAGGCCCTGAAGGCCTGTGCCTGAACCGCCACGGACGAGGCCTGCGCGATGGTAGCGATGATGAACCCGAACGAGCCGTTGACGGCCCTTGATGCCGCCCTGGACAGCGACCCAGCGGAAACCGCCGAGTGGTGCGAGGCGCTGGCCTCGACCCTGGCCCACTGCGGCCCGGCGCGGGCCCGCTACCTGCTGCAGCGCCTGCAGGCCCATGCCCTCGAGCTGGGCCTGGAGCGCGAGGCCCAGGCCTTCTCGGCCTACCGCAATACCGTGCCGGTGGAGCAGCAGGGCGCCTACCCCGGGGATCTGGACCTGGACGAGCGCATCACCAGCATCCTGCGCTGGAATGCGCTGGCCATGGTGGTGCGCGCCAACCATGCCTACGGCGAGCTCGGCGGGCATATCGCCAGCTACGCTTCGGCGGCGGAGATCTTCGAAGTCGGTTTCCAGCATTTTTTCCGCGGCGAGGGCGGTGGTGAGCGGCGCAGTGGCGACCTGGTGTTCTTCCAGCCGCACTCGGCGCCGGGCATCTATGCCCGCGCCTTCCTCGAAGGGCGCCTGAGCGAGGAGCAGTTGGCCAACTATCGCCAGGAGGTCGCCGGCAACGGGCTGTGTTCCTACCCACACCCATGGCTGATGCCCGACTTCTGGCAGTTCCCGACCGGCTCGATGGGCATCGGCCCGCTCAACGCGATCTACCAGGCGCGTTTCATGCGCTACCTGCAGCATCGCGGGTTGCTCGACACCTCTGCCCGGCATGTCTGGGGCGTGTTCGGCGATGGCGAGATGGACGAGCCGGAGTCGACCGCCGGCCTGACCCTGGCCGCCCGTGAAGGCCTGGACAACCTGACCTTCATCGTCAACTGCAACCTGCAGCGCCTGGACGGCCCGGTACGCGGCAATGGCCAGATCATCCAGGAACTCGAAGCGTTGTTCAGTGGCGCCGGCTGGAACGTGATCAAGGTGTTGTGGGGCTCGGAGTGGGACGCACTGTTCGCCCGCGATCATGAACATGCGCTGCTGCGTCAGTTGGCGGCGACACCCGACGGGCAGTTCCAGACCCTCGGCGCCAAGGACGGCAGCTACAACCTCGAACACTTCTTCAAGCAGAACCCGGCTTTGCAGCGCCTTGTAGCGCATATGAGTGCCGAAGAGATCAACGCCCTCAAGCGCGGTGGTCATGATTTTCGCAAGCTGCATGCCGCCTATGCCGCCGCCAGGGCGTGCAAGGGCCGGCCGACGGTGATCCTGGCCAAGACCAAGAAAGGCTATGGCATGAGCAGTGCCGGCGAGTCGCGGATGACCGCGCACCAGGCCAAGAAACTCGATGTGCAGGCGCTGCTGGCCTTCCGCGATCGTTTCCATTTGCCGTTGTCGGATGAGGCGGTGGAGCAACTGCGTTTCTATCGCCCGGCCGAGGACAGTCCAGAGATGGTCTATCTGCGCCAGCGCCGCCAGACACTGGGTGGGCCGTTGCCGCTGCGCCGCAACGACTGCGCCACCTTGCCCGTGCCGGAACTGGAGGCGTTCGGCGGTTTCGCCCTGCACGCCGAGGGCAAGGAGATGTCCACCACCATGGCCGCCGTGCGCTTGCTGGGCAACTGGCTGAAGGCGCCTGGGTTGGGGCCGCGGGTGGTGCCGATCGTCGCCGACGAGGCGCGCACCTTCGGCATGGCCAGCCTGTTCCGCCAGATCGGCATCTATTCGCCCCACGGGCAACGCTACGAACCGGAGGACGCGGGCTCGCTGCTGGTCTACAAGGAGGCGCGGGATGGCCAATTGCTGGAGGAGGGCATCACCGAGGCCGGGGCGATCTCCTCATGGGTCGCGGCAGCCACCGCCTACGCGGTGCATGGCGAGCCGATGCTGCCGGTGTACATCTATTACTCGATGTTCGGCTTTCAGCGGGTCGGCGACCTGATCTGGGCCGCCGCCGACCAGCGCGCCCGAGGCCTGTTGCTGGGTGCTACCGCGGGGCGCACCACGCTGGGTGGCGAGGGGCTTCAGCACCAGGACGGATCGAGCCTGGTCATGGCCGCGACGGTGCCCAACTGCCGGGCCTGGGACCCATGCTTTGCCGGCGAGCTGGCGGTGATCCTCGACCATGCCGCGCGACGCATGCTGGTGGAGCAGCAGGACGAGTTCCACTATGTGGCGGTGATGAATGAAAACTACCCGCAACTGTCGTTGCCCGAAGACATGCACGACGATGTACTGCGGGGCATGTACCGGTTTGCCCGGCATTCCTCGGCCGCTCCCCGTGGCCAGGTGCGCTTGTTGGGTTCGGGCACCATCCTGCGCGAGGTGATCGCTGCCGGTGAGTTGCTGGCCAGTGACTGGCAGGTCGACAGCGAGGTGTTCAGCGTCACCAGCTTCAGCGAACTGGCGCGTGGGGCCAGGGATGCGCAACGCCTGGCAATAGCCGGGGAGCAGGTGAATTGCCATGTGCGTCGTTGCCTACCCGGCGACGCCCCGGTGATCGCGGCCAGCGACTATGTGCGTGCCTGGCCGCAGTTGATCGCCGAGTATGTGCAGGCGCCCTATACCACTCTGGGCACCGATGGTTTCGGGCGCAGCGATACCCGCCAGCAGTTGCGACGGTTTTTCGAGGTGGACCGGTATGCCGTAGTGCTGGCAGCGTTGTACGGGCTGGTATGTCAGGGCGTGATGCCGGCGGATGTGCTGGGGCAGGCGCGGGCGCTTTATGGCATCGGCGAGGAGGGGGCGGCCTGGTATCGCTGACGAGGTCTGGGCCGGCTTAATCGCGGGGCAAGCCCGCTCCCACGCAGATCCCGTTTGCGACTTCCCACAAAAAAGGCCTCTTGCGAGGCCTTTTTCATGTCATCGATTCAGCGCTTGAGCCCGTAGCTCTCATCGAGCATGCCCGGCGAGTTCGGGGACTTCGGTGCGTAGTCGCGTGGTACTTCTGCGGTATCCTTCGGCGGCGTCAGGCGATCACGTGGGCCTTGCGCGGCTTCGGAGTGCAGCGCGGCCAGCAGGCGTTGGCGGGTCAGCTCGTCCAGGGCCAGGCGGTTGGCGCCCTCGGCCAGGTGATCCTGCACGTCCTGGTAGCTCTGGGTCAGTTTCTTGACCAGCGATGCGGTGCTGTTGAAGTGGGTCACCACTTCGTTCTGGTAATTGTCGAAGCGCTGCTGGATGTCATCCAGCTGGCGTTGGGTATTGCTCGGTGCCGCGTTGGGCAGCAGGCGGGCCAGCGCGAAACCGACGACGACACCGACAACCAGGGCCAGGGTCGGCAGCAACCAAACAAGGAGCGAGTGTTCCACGAGTCCTTCCTCTATAAACGGCTTTGCTTTACGTTAACGGCTCAGACCTGCGCTGTATACCGCGAGCGATCGCAAATCAGAACAGAATTCCTTTGCTAGACGAGTCGACCCTTCACGAGGTCACGGAGTAGTACCTTGCTTATCCGCGAAACCCCCTTGTTCATCGATGGCCCGATCGGCCAGCTTGAGGCGTTGTACCTGGACGTGGCCGATGCCCGTGGCGCGGTGCTGATCTGCCACCCCAACCCGGTCCAGGGCGGCACCATGCTCAACAAGGTGGTCTCGACCCTGCAGCGTACCGCCCGTGATGCAGGTTACGTCACCTTGCGCTTCAACTACCGCGGCGTTGGCCAGAGCGCCGGCAGCCACGACATGGGCGCTGGCGAGGTGGCGGATGCCGAGGCTGCCGCAGCCTGGCTGCGCCAGCAGCATCCTGAGCTGCCCTTGGTGCTGATGGGCTTCTCCTTCGGCGGCTTCGTTGCCGCCAGCCTGGCCGGTCGCCTGGAGGCGGCGGGTGTCGAGCTGCAACAGCTGTTCATGATCGCCCCGGCGGTGATGCGTCTGAACGCGCAGTTCCCGCTGCCCAAGCGCGTTGCGCTGACCGTCGTGCAGCCGGACACCGACGAGGTGGTCGATCCGCAACTGGTCTACGATTGGTCCGCCGCCCTGTCGCGCCCCCACGAGCTGCTGAAAGTGGCAGAATGCGGACACTTTTTCCATGGCAAGCTGACCGATCTGAAGGATCTGCTGCTGCCGCGCCTTTCGAACTGAGCCAAGCCTGAAATAAGCGAACCCCCATGACCACGCGCATCCTCACCGGTATCACCACCACCGGCACCCCGCACCTGGGCAACTACGCCGGCGCCATCCGCCCGGCCATCCTCGCCAGCCAGCAGCCCGGTGCCGACTCGTTCTACTTCCTGGCCGACTACCATGCCCTGATCAAGTGCGACGACCCGCAGCGCATCCAGCGTTCGCGCCTGGAGATCGCCGCCACCTGGCTGGCCGGTGGCCTGGACCCGGCCAAGGTGACCTTCTATCGCCAGTCGGACATCCCCGAGATCCCGGAGCTGACCTGGTTGCTGACCTGTGTCGCCGCCAAGGGCCTGCTCAACCGTGCCCACGCCTACAAGGCGTCGGTGGACAAGAACGTCGAGGCCGGCGAAGACCCGGACGCCGGCGTGACCATGGGCCTGTTCAGCTACCCGGTGCTGATGGCCGCCGATATCCTGATGTTCAATGCCAACAAGGTGCCGGTCGGTCGCGACCAGATCCAGCACGTGGAAATGGCCCGCGACATCGGCCAGCGCTTCAACCACCTGTTCGGCCAGGGCAAGGACTTCTTCGCCCTGCCCGAGGCGGTGATCGAGGAGAGCGTGGCCACGCTCCCAGGCCTGGACGGTCGCAAGATGTCCAAGAGCTACGACAACACCATCCCGCTGTTCACCAGCGCCAAGGACATGAAGGATGCGATCTCGCGCATCGTCACCGACTCCAAGGCCCCTGGCGAAGCCAAGGATCCGGACAATTCGCACCTGTTCACCCTGTTCCAGGCCTTCTCAACGCCGGGGCAGTGCGCCGAGTTCCGCGAAGAGCTGCTGCAGGGCCTGGGCTGGGGCGATGCCAAGCAGCGCCTGTTCCAGCTGCTCGACGGCCAGCTGGCCGAAAAGCGCGAACACTACCACCAGCTGATCTCGCGCCCGTCGGACCTCGAGGACATCCTCCTGGCTGGTGCCGCCAAGGCCCGCAAGATCGCCACGCCGTTCCTCGAGCAATTGCGCGAGGCAGTTGGCCTGCGCTCGTTCCGCACCACCGTGCAGGCCAGCACCGAGGTGAAGAAGAAGGCCGCCAAGAGCGCCCGCTTCGTCAGCTTCCGTGACGAGGATGGCAGCTTCCGCTTCCGCCTGCTGGCCGCCGATGGCGAGCAATTGCTGCTGTCGCGCAGCTTCGCCGATGGCAAGAGTGCGGGGGCGGTGAGCAAGCAACTGCAACAGGGCGGCGAGGCCGACGTGCGTGTCGAGGGCCTGGGCTTCTCGCTCTGGCTAAATGGTGAGCAAGTTGCCGACGGGCCGCAGTTCGAGGCCGCCGAGGCCCGTGACGCGGCCATCACCAGCCTGCGCGAGGCCCTGGCGCCACAGGCGGACTGAGTCACTTTGACGCAAGTCTGATTGCCATTAAGCGGGCCGGTCGCTACAGTGACGGCCCGTTTTTTGTTGCCTCGCTAACGAAATCATGACGCCCCTAGAACGATACCAAGCCGATCTGAAACGCCCCGACTTCTTCCATGACGCGGCGCAGGAAACTGCTGTGCGTCATTTGCAGCGCCTGTACGACGACCTGGTGCAGGCGCAGAACAACAAGCCGGGGGTGTTCGGCAAACTGTTCGGCAAGAAGGAGCAGACGCCGGTCAAGGGCCTGTACTTCTGGGGCGGCGTGGGCCGGGGCAAGACCTACCTGGTCGACACCTTCTATGAAGCGCTGCCGTTCAAGCAGAAGATGCGCACGCACTTCCACCGCTTCATGAAGCGCGTCCATGAGGAGATGAAGACCCTCAAGGGCGAGAAGAACCCGCTGACCATCATCGCCAAGCGCTTCAGTGACGAAGCCAAGGTGATCTGCTTCGACGAGTTCTTCGTCTCCGATATCACCGATGCCATGATCCTCGGCACCCTGATGGAAGAGCTGTTCAAGAACGGCGTGTCGCTGGTGGCCACTTCCAACATCGTCCCGGACGGCCTGTACAAGGACGGCCTGCAGCGCGCGCGCTTCCTGCCGGCGATCGCCATGATCAAGCAGTACACCGATGTGGTGAACGTCGACAGCGGCGTGGACTATCGCCTGCGTCACCTGGAGCAGGCCGAGCTGTTCCACTTCCCGCTCGACGCTGCGGCGCATGAAAGCCTGCGCGCCAGCTTCAAGGCGTTGACCCCAGAGTGCACCCAGGCCGTCGAGAACGACGTGCTGATGATCGAGAACCGCGAGATCCATGCCTTGCGCACCTGCGACGACGTCGCCTGGTTCGATTTCCGTGCCCTGTGCGACGGGCCGCGCAGCCAGAACGACTACATCGAACTGGGCAAGATCTTCCATGCCGTGCTGCTGAGCAATGTCGAGCAGATGGGCGTGACCACCGATGACATCGCCCGGCGCTTCATCAACATGGTCGACGAGTTCTACGACCGCAACGTGAAGCTGATCATCTCGGCCGAGGTAGAGCTCAAGGACCTGTATACCGGCGGGCGCCTGAGTTTCGAGTTCCAGCGTACGCTCAGCCGTCTGCTGGAGATGCAGTCCCACGAGTTCCTGTCGCGGGCGCACAAGCCTTAAGGGCTGATGAAACGGGGCCGCTTCGCGGCCCTTGTCGTATTCAGGCCTCTTGCATGAACTGCTGGCGATACTGGTTCGGCGACAACTCCGTGTGCTGGCGGAACAGCCGGGCGAAGAAACTCGCGTCGTCGTAGCCCACCTCGTAGCTGATCGTCTTGATGCTCTTGCGCGTGCTCGACAGCAGGCCCTTGGCGGTCTCGATGCGCAGGCGCTGCAGGTAGTGCAGGGGCTTGTCGCCGGTGGCACTCTGGAAGCGGCGCATGAAATTGCGGATGCTCATGCCGTGGTTGCGCGCCACATCCTCGAAGCGGAACTTGTCGGCGAAGTGCTCTTCGAGCCAGTGCTGGATCTGCAGGATGATCAGGTCCTGGTGCAGCTTCTGGCCGCCGAAGCCCATGCGCCCCGGGGTATAGCTGCGCTGCACCTCGTAGAGGATGTCGCGGGCCACCGCGCGGGCCACGTTGGCGCCACAGAAGCGTTCGATCAGGTAGATGTACAGGTCGCAGGCCGAGGTGGTACCACCGGCGCAGTAGAGATTGTCGGCGTCGGTCAGGTGCTTGTCCTGGTTCAGGCGGATCTTCGGGAAGCGCTCGGCGAAGCTGCTGAAGAAGCGCCAGTAGGTGGTCGCCTCCTTGCCGTCGAGCAGCCCCGACTCGGCCAGCCAGAACACGCCGCTGGCCTCGGCGCACAGCACCGCGCCACGGGCATGCTGCTCGCGCAGCCAGGGCAGTACCTGCGGATAGCGTTGCAGCAGGTTGTCGAAGTCGTCCCAGAAGGCCGGCAGGATGATCACGTCGGCGTCGTTGAGGCCGCTGTCGACCGGCAACTGCACGTTGCTGAAGCTGTCCACGGGCAAACCGTCCGGGCTCACCAGGCCGATCTCGAACATCGGTTGCAGGCCCAGGCCCAGTTGCTTGCTGTAGCGCAGGCTGGCCAGGTGGAAGAAGTCCTTGGCCTGCATCAGTGTCGAAGCGAACACTTTATCAACGGCCAGGATGCTGACGCGCCGCAGCGACGCCGGGGGTTGGGTAAACATCATTGTCATTGTTCTTATAGGGTAGAGTGGTCAATCACCGGCTGGATCGTCTTATTTTTTGGCGATTGTGTCTACCCCACGAAAGAGCAGTGCAGCGCCTGCGTTGCATCAAGGCGCGGGGTTTGGCTGCTCCTGATGGACCGCCTCGATTGCCGCCAGCAGTTCATCGCCCAGATTCAACGCCTGGCTGTCGATATTGCTGCGCAGTTGCTCGAGGTTCGTCGCGCCGATGATGTTGCTGGTCACGAACGGCTGCCGGGTCACGAACGCCAGCGCCATCTGCGCCGGGTCCAGCCCGTGTTCGCGGGCCAGCTGCACATAGCGGCCGCAGGCGGCCATGGTCTGCGGATTGGAATAGCGGGCAAAGCGGCTGAACAGGGTCAGGCGGGCGTGTTCCGGGCGGGCGCCGTTTTCGTACTTGCCCGACAGCATGCCGAAGGCCAGCGGCGAATAGGCCAGCAAACCGCACTGCTCGCGGATTGCCACCTCTGCCAGGCCCACTTCGAAGCTGCGGTTGAGCAGGTTGTAGGGGTTCTGGATCGACACCGCGCGGGGCCAGCCGCGGGTTTCGGCCAGGTGCAGGAATTTCAGGGTGCCCCACGGGGTTTCGTTGGACAGGCCGATGTGGCGGATCTTGCCGGCGCGCACCTGTTCATCGAGCACCTCCAGGGTATCCTCCAGCGGGGTGAAGATGTCCTGGGGCAGGTGCTGGTAGCCGAGCTTGCCGAAGAAGTTGGTGCTGCGCTCGGGCCAGTGCAACTGGTAGAGGTCGATGCGGTCGGTCTGCAGGCGCTTGAGGCTCTCGTCCAGCGCGGCGACGATGTGCTGGCGGTTGTGCTTGAGCTGGCCGTCACGGATGTGGCTGATGCCGTTGCCGGGGCCAGCGACCTTGCTGGCGAGGATCCAGTCGTCACGGTCGCCGTTGGCGGCGAACCAGTTGCCGATGATGCGTTCGGTGGCGGCGTAGGTCTCCGGGCGCGGTGGCACCGGGTACATCTCGGCGGTGTCGATGAAGTTGATGCCGCTGGCCTTGGCCAGGGCGATCTGGGCGAAGGCCTGGTCCTGGGTGTTCTGTTCGCCCCAGGTCATGGTGCCCAGGCACAGGGCGCTGACGTCGAGGTCGGTACGGCCGAGCTTGCGGTATTCCATCGGGAAGGTGCTCCGTGACAAAGAAGTCCATAAAAGCAGGTTGAAATTTTTCCTGCAATCTGGATAATTCTGCCCCTCTCCGTGTGGCGGAAGTGATGCACCACCATGCAGGGAACCCTTGTCGAACATTGGCGTGCCCGACCCGAGCCCCCAAAAGCGTCAGCGTTCGGCTGCGCGCTTGCCCTTGGCAAGCTGTGCACTATCCAGTAAGATTCGCCGTCTATTTTTCGCTGGGCGGCCTCTGAGGCTTTAGAGAATGAAAACTTTTACTGCTAAACCGGAAACAGTAAAGCGCGAGTGGTTCGTAGTCGACGCCGCTGGTCAGACCCTGGGTCGTCTGGCTACCGAAATCGCTAGCCGCCTGCGTGGCAAGCACAAGCCAGAATACACCCCTCACGTTGACACCGGCGACTACATCGTCGTCATCAACGCCGAGCAGATCCGTGTGACTGGTGCCAAGTCTTCCGACAAGATGTACTACTCCCACTCCGGCTTCCCGGGCGGTATCAAGGAAATCAACTTCGAGAAGTTGATCGCCAAGGCCCCTGAGCGTGTTATCGAAACCGCGGTCAAAGGCATGCTGCCGAAGAACCCGCTGGGTCGCGACATGTACCGCAAGCTGAAAGTGTACGCGGGTGCTGCTCACCCACACACTGCTCAGCAGCCTCAAGAACTGAAGATCTAACGGGATAGTTCATTATGTCGGCGACTCAAAACTACGGCACTGGCCGTCGCAAGACCGCAACCGCTCGCGTTTTCCTGCGTCCAGGTACCGGTAACATCTCCATCAACAACCGTTCTCTGGACGTGTTCTTCGGCCGCGAAACCGCTCGCATGGTTGTTCGCCAGCCGCTGGAACTGACCGAAACCGTTGAGAAGTTCGACATCTACGTCACCGTTTCCGGTGGTGGTGTCAGCGGTCAGGCCGGTGCAATCCGCCACGGCATCACCCGCGCCCTGATGGAATACGACGAAACCCTGCGTGGCGCTCTGCGTCGTGCTGGCTACGTCACCCGCGACGCTCGTGAAGTTGAGCGTAAGAAAGTGGGTCTGCGTAAAGCGCGTAAGCGTCCTCAGTACTCCAAGCGTTAATACCGCTTCGGCAGTCGAAAAAAGCCCGGTTCCTTTTTGGAGCCGGGCTTTTTTTATGTCTTCAACTAACCTGTCTGCTAGTCCGTGGCCGTTTGTCGCATAGACGCAGATCAAGCAAAGCGAGGGTAGTAGCCCGACGAGCGGGTAATCACCTTGTCAGCGTGTGGATTTGTTCCTTACCATTGCGGCCAATTTTTAGTGCCACAGACGTACCTAAGTAGATGCCTGTTCAAACAGGCCAAGCAAGCTGATGGGAGAGGACTGAATGAGCAATGACGGCGTCAACGCAGGCCGGCGCCGCTTCCTCGTAGCCGCGACATCCGTGGTCGGGGCAGCGGGGGCAGTGGGGGCAGCGGTACCGTTCGTGGGGTCATGGTTTCCCAGTGCCAAGGCGAAAGCCGCAGGGGCACCGGTGAAGGTCAATATCGCCAAGGTCGAGCCCGGTCAGCAGATGGTAGCTGAATGGCGGGGGCAACCTGTATTCATCGTGCGGCGAACGGAGGAGATCCTCGGTAATCTGAAAAAGATCACCGGTGAGCTGTCCGATCCTGAATCCAAGGCGTCGGTGCAGCCGACCTACGTCGACCCGCAAGTTCGCTCGATCAAGCCCGAGATTCTCATCCTGGTAGGTCTGTGCACGCACCTGGGTTGCTCGCCAACCTTCCGCCCTGAAGTTGCCCCGGCTGACCTGGGGCCGAAGTGGGTCGGTGGCTATTTCTGCCCCTGCCACGGTTCGCACTACGACCTGGCCGGGCGCGTCTACAAATCCCAGCCGGCGCCTCTCAACCTGCCAGTGCCACCGCACTCGTACGAGTCGGACGAAATCATCGTCATCGGCGTCGATCAGGAGAACGCATGATGAGCAAGTTCATGGAGTGGATCGATGCGCGCTTCCCTGCGACGAAAATGTGGGAAGACCATCTAAGCAAGTATTACGCGCCCAAGAACTTCAACTTCCTGTACTTCTTCGGCTCCCTGGCGTTGCTGGTGCTGGTCAACCAGATCGTCACCGGCGTGTGGCTGACCATGAGTTTCACCCCCTCGGCGGAAGAGGCCTTCGCCTCGGTCGAGTACATCATGCGCGACGTCGAGTACGGCTGGATCCTGCGCTACCTGCACTCCACCGGCGCCTCGGCGTTCTTTATCGTGGTCTACCTGCACATGTTCCGCGGGTTGCTCTACGGCTCCTACCAGAAGCCGCGCGAGCTGGTCTGGCTGTTCGGCATGCTGATCTACCTGGCGTTGATGGCCGAGGCGTTCATGGGCTACCTGCTGCCCTGGGGGCAGATGTCTTACTGGGGTGCCCAGGTGATCATCTCGCTTTTCGGTGCGATCCCGGTGATCGGTGATGACCTGACCCAGTGGATTCGTGGTGACTACCTGATCTCCGGCATCACCCTGAACCGCTTCTTCGCCCTGCACGTGGTGGCCCTGCCTATCGTGATCCTGGGCCTGGTGGTGCTGCACATCCTGGCGCTGCACGAAGTGGGTTCGAACAACCCCGATGGCGTGGACATCAAGAAGAAAAAGGACGAGAACGGCATCCCGCTGGATGGCATCCCGTTCCACCCGTACTACACCGTCAAGGATATCGCCGGTGTGGTGGTGTTCCTCTTCGTGTTCTGTGCCGTGGTGTTCTTCTTCCCGGAAATGGGTGGCTACTTCCTGGAAAAACCGAACTTCGAACAGGCCAACGCCTTCAAGACCCCTGAGCATATCGCCCCTGTCTGGTACTTCACGCCGTTCTACGCGATTCTGCGCGCGGTGCCCGACAAGCTGTTCGGGGTGATTGCCATGGGCGCGGCAATTGCGGTGCTGTTCGTGTTGCCCTGGCTTGACCGCAGTCCGGTGCGCTCGATGCGCTACAAGGGCTGGCTGAGCAAGATCTGGTTGCTGGTGTTCTGCGTGGCCTTCGTCATCCTTGGCGTGCTGGGCGTGCTGGCGCCGACCCCGGGGCGTACCTTGCTGTCGCAGGTGTGCACGGTGTTGTACTTCGCCTACTTCCTGCTGATGCCGTTCTACACAAGGCTCGAGAAGACCAAACCGGTTCCGGAAAGGGTGACTGGCTGATGAAAAAGTTTATTGCAGTATGCTTGCTGGCATTGATGCCTGGCCTTTCGTTCGCCGCCGAACACGGCCTGGAGCTGGACAAGGTCGATATCGACCTGACCGACAAGGCCGCGATGCAGGATGGCGCGCGCACCTTCGCCAACTATTGCATGGGATGCCATAGCGCCAAGTTCCAGCGATACGAGCGTGTCGCCGACGACCTGGGGATCCCCCACGAGCTGATGCTCGAAAACCTGGTGTTCACTGGCGCCAAGATCGGCGACCACATGAAGATCGGCATGCAGCCCAATGATGCCAAGACCTGGTTCGGCGCTGCGCCGCCCGACCTCACCCTGGTTGCCCGGGTGCGTGGCAACGATTGGTTGTACACCTACCTGCGCAGTTTCTATGAAGACAAGGCGCGGCCATACGGGGTAAACAACAAGGTCTTCCCCAACGTCGGCATGCCTAACGTGCTGGTTGGCCTGCAGGGCAACCAGGTGATTGGCTGCAAGCAGGTGCAGAGTGTGGTCGACGGCAAGAAGCAATATGACCCGCTGACCGGCAGCCCATTGACCCATGAAGCGTGCGACCAGCTGACCGTCGAGGAGAAATCCGGTACCCTGACGGCTGAGCAGTTCGACGAGAAGGTCAAGAACCTGGTGACCTTCCTGGCCTATTCGGCCAACCCGGTCAAACTGGAAAGCCAGCGCATCGGTACCTACGTGTTGCTGTACCTGGCTTTCTTCTTCGTGTTCGCCTACTTGCTCAAGCGCGAATACTGGAAGGACGTGCACTGATCACGCAGTAGTTTCTGGTAGTTGAACGCGCCCGGGGTGCCCCAGTCATGTCGCTGGGGCACCCCGGGCGCGTTTTCATTTGCAGTTTTTACAAGCATCCCGTGCGAGGAGGCGCTACATGGGCGCAACCAACAGGTTAGCCTGCTATTCCGACCCCGCTGACCATTACTCTCATCGGGTACGCCTGGTGCTCGCGGAGAAAGGCGTCACGGTGCAGATCATCGATGTCGACACCAACCGCCTGCCGCCCAAGCTGGTCGAAGTGAACCCTTACGGCAGCTTGCCGACCCTGGTCGATCGCGATCTGGCGCTGTACGAGTCGAGCGTGGTGATGGAGTACCTCGAGGAGCGTTACCCGCACCCGCCGCTGATGCCGGTTTATCCGGTGGCCCGCGGCAACAGTCGCCTGCTGATGCACCGCATCCAGCGCGACTGGTGCAGCCTGGCCGACACCGTGCTGGATCCGCGCAGCAGCGAGCCGGCACGTACCCAGGCGCGCAAGGAGTTGCGCGAGAGCCTGACGGGCGTGGCCCCGCTGTTCGCTGAAATGGCCTGCTTCATGAGTGAGGAGCAGAGTCTGGTCGATTGCTGTCTATTGCCCATACTCTGGCGCTTGCCGGTGATGGGTATCGAATTGCCGCGGCAGGCCAAGCCGCTGCTGGATTACATGGAGCGACAGTTCGCCCGCGAGCCTTTCCAGGCGAGCCTGTCTGCTACTGAACGTGAAATGCGCAAGGTTTAAAGAGGAGCCGTTGATGAACTCCAGTCGCCCCTATCTGGTTCGCGCGCTGTACGAGTGGATCGTCGACAACGATTGCACGCCCCATATGCTGGTCAACGCCGAGTACCCGGCCGTTCAGGTGCCCCAAGGTTTTGCCAGCGATGGCCAGATCGTCCTGAACATCTCCCCCAGTGCCGTGCGCAGTCTGCACATGGACAACGAGGCGGTGAGTTTCGAAGGACGCTTCGGTGGTGTGGCGCACACGCTGTATGTGCCCATCGGCGCCATCCTGGGGATCTACGCCCGGGAGAATGGCCAGGGTATGGTCTTCGAGCTGGAGCCGCCGCTCACGGACGAGGATGACCTTGAGGACGACGTTGTCGAGCCGGATGACGATGGTCCGCCCGAGCCGCCGCGTCCCAGTGGTCGTCCGAGCCTGAAAGTCGTGAAGTAACAGGCAGGGACAAAAAAGGCGATCCGCAGGGATCGCCTTTTTCATGGCTGCCGCAATTACAGGTCCTTGATGCTCTGCACCTGGTCCTTGTTGATGCGGGTCGGCTTGCCGTCCAGTTGCTTGAACTCGTAGAAGCCGGAGTTGCGGTCGAAGTGCGGCGTGTCGGTGGTCTGCAGTTCGCGGCCATCGTTGAGGGTGATCACGCTCGGGGTGGAGCAGCCGGCCAGGGTGGCGAAGGTGCCGATCAGCAGGGCGGGCAGCAGAAACTTCTTCATGGGGTACTTCCTGGATCAGAGTGAAAAAGGCGAGCGTCCCGACGCTCGCCGAGGGGTTGTCAGTCGATGTATTCGAACAGCTTGACGATCTTCTGCACGCCCGACACACCCTGCACCACATTGGTGGCGGCGTTGGCCTCTTGTTGCCTGACCAGGCCGAGCAGGTAGACGATGCCATTTTCGGTGATGACCTTGATGCGCGAGCTGGGCACGCTCTCGTCGGTCAGCATCTGGGTCTTGATCTTGGTGGTCAGCCAGGCGTCGTTGTTGCGCGCCAGGATCGATGACGGCTGCATCACCTGCAGCTCGTTGTGCACCTTCTTGACTCGCTGAACCTGGCCGGCGGTCTGTTCGGCGAGGGATTTGAGGTCGGCGCGGGGTGTCTGGCCGGCAAGCAGCACAACACCGTTGTAGCTGCTGACGACGATGTGCGAGCCCTTGTCCAGCTCCGGGTTGGCCTTGGCGATGTTGACCGAGACCTTTGTCTCGATCAGCGAGTCATCGATCTTGCTGCCGATGGTGCGGGTGCCGCGGTCATCCTCGATAGGCGAGTTACGCGCCGAGGTGAGCACGGAACTGCAGCCCGATACGCCGAGGCACAGGGTCAGGGCCATCAGGCCGATACGCTTGGAGATCATTCTTCACTCCCGAACAGTTGGCTGTCGATCAGGTCGCACAGACAGTGGATCGCCAGCAGGTGGACTTCCTGGATGCGCGCGGTGACCGTGGCGGGGACGCGGATCTCCACGTCCTCGGGCAGCAGCAGCGAGGCCATGCCGCCGCCATCGCGCCCGGTCAGGGCGACGACAATCATTTCGCGGTCATGGGCGGCCTGGATCGCCTGGATCACGTTGGCCGAATTACCGCTGGTGGAGATCGCCAGCAGCACATCGCCGGGCTGGCCCAGGGCGCGGATCTGCTTGGAGAAGACTTCGTTGTAGCTGTAGTCGTTGGCGATCGAGGTGAGCGTCGAGCTGTCGGTGGTCAGGGCGACGGCCGGCAGGCTCGGGCGCTCGCGCTCGAAGCGGTTGAGCAACTCCGAGGAGAAGTGCTGGGCATCGCCGGCCGAGCCGCCGTTGCCGCACGCGAGCATCTTGCCGTCGTTGAGCAGGGCATTGACCATGACCAGGCTGGCCTGCTCGATGTGGGGTGCCAGGATGTCCATTGCCTGTTGCTTGGTGTCGATGCTGGCCTGGAACAGCCGGCGAATTCGGGATTGCATGTCCATCTGGGTGACCTTAAGAGGGGCGGTGGCCTTTGCTACGCGCAACAGTGACCAGCCCGCGAAACATAGAGCTAGAAAATCGAATTGGGTTCAGCATTCGAAGGCATTTTTCAGCCATTGAAGCGGTTGCCCCGCATGCCCCCGGCCCTGCAGGGCGATAACGTCGAAGCGGCAGGGGCGGGTGGCCCAGCGGGGTTCGTGCTGCAGGAAGAGGTTGGCGGCAAGCGCCAGTCGTTGCTGCTTGCGCCCATCGATACTGGCGAGCGCTCCGCCGAACTCCGCATGCAACCGGTAGCGGACTTCGACGAATACTACTGTATCGGCATCGAGCATGACCAGATCGAGCTCGCCCCCCTTGCATCGCCAGTTGCGTTCCAGCAGCCGCAGACCTTGCCCTTGAAGGTATTCAAGGGCGTGATCTTCGGCTGCCTGGCCGGCAAGGCTGGGCGATGCGCCGGGCATCAGCGAGGGGTGTCCGGCAGGCGCTTGACCTGGCCGCCGGCGAATTCGGCCCATGGCAGCTGGCGCTCGATGCGCTGGCTGGGGTTCATGCTCAGGCTGCCGGACAGGCCTTCGACGCGGTTGTCCGGCAGCGCCTTGAGTTGGCCCAGGCGCGGAGCCAGGCTGTAGGCGTCGACGCCCATGGCGTACAGGCGGCCGAGGCTACCGGCGGCCTGGGGCCACTGCTGCACGACTTGCTGACGCAGGCTGTTGGTGGTGTCCAGCAGCCAAGGCGTTTCGCAGAAGCGGATGCCGTTCATGTCGTTGTACTGGTTCACGTCACCGCTGGCGCTGTACAGGTTGGAGGTGGCGTAGACCGGCACGTCGCCGGCGTACTGGAAGTTCAGCGTCGGCTTGATCTGCTGAGCCTGCTGCGGTGTCGAGGCGAGGAAGATGAAGTCGATGTCCTGGCGGCGCGAAGGCTGCGCGGCGATGGTGCCGCCAACGGTGCTCTGCAGGCTCTTGGCGCGGCCTTCGCTCTGGCGCAGCTGGAACAGATCAGCGATCTGCTGGGCGAGGGCGACGGGCTGGGCGATGCGCTGCGCGGTAATCAGGGTGCCACCATTGCCTTCCCAGTCCTGGCGGAAGGCGGCGAGCACGCGGTCGCCCCATTCACCGCTCGGAACCAGGGCCACGGCGCGGACCATGCCGTCGGCGCGGGCACGGCGTGCCACTTCGCGGGCTTCGTCCTCGGCGGCCAGGCCGAACTGGAACAGCTGTGGCGGCGCTTTCTGGCCAGCGTCGGCGTAGTTCAGGGCCAGGGTGGTGATGGGCAGTTGCGGGTAGGCGGCGAGCTTCTTGACCAGCGGCTTTTCCAGTGGGCCGACTACCAGTTGCACGCCGGCAGCCTGGGCCTGACGGTAGAAGTCGTCGAGCGAGGTGATGCGCGAGCTGTCGAACACTTGTACCGCAGGGGCGGGCTGGCCACCTTGCTGGGCCTGGAAGTGAGCGGCCATGAAGCCGTCACGCAGGGCGCGGGCGACACCGGCCAGCGGACCTTCCTGGGGCAGCAGCAGGGCGATCTTGGTCAGTGGCTGGCTGGCCAGCTCCTTGAGCTTGACCAGGGCTGTCGGCAATTGCTTGGCTGCCGGGTGCTCGGGATGCTGCTGGCGCCAGGTGTCGATGGCGGCCTGTTGCTGTTCCAGGGTGCCGGCGCGCTTCACGGCCAGGGCCAGGCTGGTCCAGCCGGCCAGGGTCTCGTCGGCGGCCGGCTGCTGCAGCTGTTCGGCGGGCAGCGAGGCGACCAGGGCCCAGATCGCGTCATTGTTGGCGCTGGCGGCCTGGCCGCTGAGCAGGGGTGCCAGCAGTGCGCGCTGCTGGGCGGCGGCCAGGGCCTGGCCGTCGGCTTCGAGGGCTGCGGCATGAACGCTGTAGGTGCGGGCCTGCTGCTCGGTCGGCAGTTCGCCGACGCGCTGCAGGCTCGGGTGGACGAGGGCGGTCAGGGCGGCCTTGGGCTGGTTGCGGCTCATGGCGAGCTCGGCGGCCAGGGTGGAGGCGAACACCTGCTGGGCGGGCTTGAGCGGCTCCAGCGGGACTTGCTCGAGAATCCGTGCGGCGCGCGGGAAATCCTTTTGCTTGTATGCCAGGTCCGCGGCGCTCAAGCGCAGCAGGGCCGCATCCTCGGCGGACTTGCTGGAGGCCGCCTTCTCGAGCAGTTGCTCGATGCTGGCGTCCGGGGTGCGTGGCAGTTCGCCCAGGCTGGATGAGGGCGAGCTGGCGCAGGCTGCCAGCAGGGCAGCGAGGCAGAGGGCTGTGAGCAGCCGCAGACAAGCGATCATGTAAAGGTCCTGTTACTCGATCAAGTTGGCCGGCAATTGTACCCAAGCGGGGGGCACGGCGCGATCTCGCCGACACTGAACCTTCACTATAGGTGGCCCGAGGTGTGCCTGGGGCGAAGTTCTTTGCGCCCTGTTACCGGTGCTCGGGCTACAATGGCGACCTTTGATCCGGAAAGCAGGTGTGCGCAGTGACTGATGTTGCAGGGGTTTCGAAATCCACGTTGGGCAAGCTTTACGTCGTTGCCACGCCCATCGGCAACCTCGACGACATGAGCGCCCGGGCGCTGAAGGTGCTGGCGGATGTCAGCCTGATCGCCGCCGAGGACACTCGCCACTCGGTGCGCCTGCTGCAGCATTTCGGCATCGATACGCAGCTGGCCGCCTGTCATGAACACAATGAGCGCGACGAGGGTGGGCGCTTCATCTCCCGCCTGCTGGCCGGCGACGATGTGGCGCTGGTGTCCGATGCCGGCACGCCGTTGATTTCCGATCCGGGCTATCACCTGGTGCGCCAGGCGCGTGCTGCGGGCGTGCAGGTGGTGCCGGTGCCGGGCGCCTGTGCGTTGATCGCCGCGCTGTCGGCGGCGGGGTTGCCGTCGGACCGCTTCATCTTCGAAGGTTTCCTGCCGGCCAAGGCCGCCGGGCGCCGCGCGCGTCTGGAGCAGGTCAAGGAAGAGCCGCGCACGCTGATCTTCTACGAGGCGCCACACCGGATCCTCGAGTGCCTGGAGGACATGGAAGCGGTGTTCGGTGGCGAGCGTCCGGCGCTGCTGGCGCGCGAGATCACCAAGACCTTCGAGACCCTCAAAGGCTTGCCGTTGGCCGAGTTGCGCGCATTCGTACAGGGTGACAGCAATCAGCAGCGTGGCGAGTGTGTGGTGCTGGTGGCCGGTTGGAGCGCGCCGGAGGGCGAGCAGGCGATCAGCGCCGAGGCGCAGCGAGTGCTGGATCTGCTGCTGGCCGAGCTACCGCTGAAGAAAGCAGCGGCGCTGGCGGCCGAGATCACTGGGGTGCGCAAGAACCTGCTCTACCAATTGGCCCTGGAAAAGCAGAAAGCCCATTAGTGGCATAATGGTATTAATGGTCGCGCCGCTTGTTCTTGAGCGCGGCTACCGGTAACCTTGGCGGCGGAGAGTCGATCGGACAGTCGCTGCCGTCTTTTGTTCCGCAAAAGGCGGGGGAGGAAAGTCCGGGCTCCATAGGGCAGAGTGCCAGGTAACGCCTGGGAGGCGCGAGCCTACGGAAAGTGCCACAGAAAACAACCGCCTAAGCACTTCGGTGCCGGTAAGGGTGAAAAGGTGCGGTAAGAGCGCACCGCACGGCTGGCAACAGTCCGTGGCTAGGTAAACCCCACTCGGAGCAAGACCAAATAGGGTTCCATACGGCGTGGCCCGCGTCGGAACCGGGTAGGTTGCTAGAGGCGTCCAGTGATGGCCGTCGTAGAGGAATGACTGTCCTCGACAAAACCCGGCTTACAGATCGACTCTCCACCTCTTCCCTTCCTGCTTGAATCGATAGCAGATGTGTCCTGGTAATACCGAAAAAATCTTACTCTTAATAAATCACTTTAACTTCGCACTCTATCCGCTTGAGTGTGTTTGATTTTTTCCGTCAGTTTTTCCCTCCTGTAATCCTTCCACCTTCCTTTGTTGCGCTAAATCGCCGTCCTGTAAGGGATTTCCTTATGAACGTGCCTTGACGGTGTGGCGGGCGGATTCCTATAGTGTGCGCAAGTGGCAGAAAGTGGGATGAAGTGGGTTTTCTGACACAAAAAAGCTAACATTGTGGGGAATCGCAGCCGTGTTCCGCGGAGCCAACGCCGTCAGCCTCGATGCAAAGGGCCGTCTCGCCATGCCGAGCCGGTACCGTGACGAGCTCGATTCGCGTTGCAATGGTCAGCTGATCGTGACCATCGACGCCGTTGACCCCTGCTTGTGTGTTTACCCCCTCGATGAGTGGGAACAGATAGAAGCCAAGTTGCGTGCCTTGCCGTCGTTGCGTGAGGAAAACCGTCGCCTGCAGCGTTTGCTGATCGGCAATGCGGTGGACCTGGAGCTCGATGGCAGTGGGCGTTTCCTGGTACCGCCCCGCCTGCGTGAGTACGCCAAGTTGGACAAGAAGGCGATGCTGGTGGGGCAGCTGAACAAATTCCAGCTGTGGGATGAGGATGCCTGGAACGCGGTTTCGGCAGCCGACCTTGCAGCTATTCAACAACCGGGCGCCATGCCCGATGATTTGCGTGACCTGATCCTGTGACCATAGATAGCGGCTTCAACCACATCACCGTCCTCCTCGACGAAGCCGTCGAGGCATTGGCCCTGCGCGCCGACGGTTGCTATCTGGACGGCACCTTCGGGCGTGGCGGCCACAGCCGCCTGATCCTCAGCAAGCTCGGGCCGCAGGGGCGGTTGCTGGGGTTCGACAAGGATCCACAGGCGATTGCCACCGGGCAAGCGCTGGCGGCCGAAGACGGCCGCTTTGTCATTGTGCAGCGCAGCTTTGCCGAGCTCGGCGACGAAGTGCGCGCCCGCGGCCTGGATGGCAAGGTCAGCGGCATTCTGCTCGACCTGGGTGTATCCTCGCCGCAACTGGACGACCCCGAGCGCGGCTTCAGCTTCCTTAACGACGGTCCGTTGGACATGCGCATGAACCCGGGCCAGGGCATCAGTGCCGCCGAGTTTGTCGCCACCGCCCCCGTCGAAGAAATTGCCCGCGTGTTCAAGGAGTATGGCGAGGAGCGCTTCGCCGGTCGCATGGCACGCGCCGTGGTCGAGCGCCGCGAGAAGCAGCCATTTACCCGCACCGCCGACCTGGCGGAAGTGCTCAAGGTCGCCAACCCGGCCTGGGAAAAGGGCAAGAACCCTGCGACCCGGGCCTTCCAGGGCCTGCGTATCCATGTCAACAACGAGCTTGGCGACCTCGAGACCGGCCTTGAAGCCGCGCTCGACGCCCTTGAAGTGGGTGGCCGCCTGGCAGTGATCAGCTTCCACTCGTTGGAAGACCGTATCGTCAAACTGTTCATGCGCAAGCTGGTCAAGGGCGAGGCAGACAACCTGCCGCGCAACCTGCCGGTTCAGCACAAGGCCTTCGAGCCGAAGATCAAATTGATCGGCAAGGCGCAGTTCGCCTCCGAAGCCGAACTCAGGGCCAACCCGCGGTCGCGCAGCGCCGTGATGCGGGTAGCGGAGAAGTTGCGGTGAGCAGGCTGTTTGCCAAGCCGCTGCCAGGCGGAAGCTTTTTGATGCTTCTGCTGTTCGTCGCCGTCCTGATTTCGGCGATCGCCGTTTCCTACAGCGCCCACTGGAACCGTCAGTTGCTCAATACCCTGTACGGTGAACTGAACGAGCGCGACAAGGCCCAGGCCGAGTGGGGCCGGTTGATCCTCGAGCAAAGCACCTGGACTGCCTCCAGCCGTATCGAGAGCCTGGCCTCGGAGCAGCTCAGGATGCGCGTGCCCGCCGCCGACGAAGTGCGGATGGTGGCGCCATGATGAAGCTCGAAGGCGCACTCTACCCCTGGCGCTTCCGGGTGGTGATCGGTTTGCTGGCGCTGATGGTCGGTGCCATCTGCTGGCGCATCATCGACCTGCAGGTCGTCGACCGTGACTTCCTCAAGGGGCAGGGCGATGCCCGCAGCCTGCGCCATATTCCCATCCCCGCGCACCGTGGCCTGATCACCGATCGCAACGGTGAGCCGCTGGCTGTCAGTACGCCCGTCACCACTTTGTGGGCCAACCCCAAGGAAATGCAGGCGGCCAAGGATCGCTGGCCGCAGCTGGCCGCCGCACTTGGGCAGAACCCACAGCAGTTGAGCGAGCGTCTTACCCAGCAGGCCAACAAGGAATTCATCTACCTGGTCCGTGGCCTGACCCCGGAGCAGGGCCAGCACGTGCTCGACTTGAAGGTTCCGGGCGTCTACGGCCTCGAAGAGTTCCGCCGCTTCTATCCGGCTGGCGACGTCACCGCGCACATGGTCGGTTTCACCGACCTGGATGACCATGGTCGTGAAGGCGTCGAGCTCGCCTACGACGAATGGCTCGCCGGGGTGCCGGGCAAGCGGCAGGTGATCAAGGACCGGCGTGGCCGGCTGATCAAGGACATCCAGGTAACCAAGAACGCCAAGGCCGGCAAGACCTTGGCGTTGTCGATAGACCTGCGCCTGCAGTACCTGGCCACCCGCGAGCTGCGTAACGCCATCGCCGAACAGGAAGCCAAGGCTGGCAGCCTGGTGATCATGGACGTCAAGACCGGCGAGGTCCTGGCGATGGTCAACCAGCCGACCTACAACCCGAACAACCGCCGCAGCATGTTCCCGGCGGCGATGCGCAACCGGGCGATCATCGATGTGTTCGAACCAGGCTCCACGGTCAAGCCGATTTCGATGAGCGCCGCGCTTGAGAGCGGGCGCTGGAAGCCGACCGACAAGGTCGAGGTGTATCCCTTCACCCTGCAGATCGGCCGCTACACCATCAAGGACGTATCGCGTGGTGGTGGGCCGATCCTCGACCTGACCGGCATCCTGATCAACTCCTCCAACGTCGGCATGAGCAAGATCGCTTTCGATATTGGTGGCGAGGCCATCTACCGGGTCATGTCCCAGGTGGGCCTGGGCCAATACACCGGGCTCGGTTTCCCGGGTGAGCGCGTGGGCAACCTGCCGAATCACCGCGACTGGCGCAAGGCCGAAACCGCGACGCTTTCCTATGGCTATGGCGTATCGGTGACCGCGCTGCAACTGGTGCATGCCTACGCGGCATTGGCCAACGACGGCAAGATGGTGCCGCTGTCCATTCTCAAGGTCGACAAGGCCCCGGAGGCCGTGCAGGCGATCCCGAAGGAAACCGCCGAAACCGTGCAGGCCATGCTCCAGCAGGTGATCGAAGCACCGCGTGGCGTGTTCCGTGCCCAGGTGCCGTTCTACCACGTGGGCGGCAAGTCGGGTACCGCGCGTAAAGCCACCGTCGGCTCCAAGGGCTACACCGAGAACGCCTACCGTTCGCTGTTCGCCGGCTTCGGCCCGATGAGCGACCCGCGCTACGCCATCGTCGTGGTCATCGATGAGCCGAGCAAGGGTGGCTACTTCGGCGGCCTGGTCTCGGCGCCCGTATTCAGCAAAGTGATGTCAGGCACCCTGCGCCTGATGAATGTACCGCCGGACAACCTGCCGCCGCCTTCGACGCAGCAAGCCAGCGCAGTACCCGCCAAGGGAGGGCGAGGTTGATGACGATGCCATTGAGCAAACTGTTCGCCCATGCCAGCCGCGATCCGCTGATCCGCGAGCTGACCTTGGACAGCCGCCAGGTGCGCCAGGGTGATCTGTTCCTCGCCGTGCCGGGTGCCAAGGTCGACGGCCGTGAGCATATTGCCGACGCACTGGCCCGTGGTGCCGCTGCCGTCGCCTATGAAGAGCAGGGTACCTGCGTGTTGCCGATTACTGACGCGCCGCTGATTCCGGTCAAGGGGCTGATCGGCCAGCTGTCGCAGATCGCCGGGCGCTTCTATGGCGAACCCAGCCGCCAATTGAACCTGGTGGGGGTCACCGGTACCAACGGCAAGACCAGCGTCACCCAGCTGGTGGCCCAGGCGCTCGATGCCCTTGGCCAGCGTTGCGGGCTGATCGGGACCCTTGGCACCGGCTTTTACGGTGAGTTGCAGAGCGGCCGCCTGACCACGCCGGACCCTATCGCCGTGCAGTCGACCCTCAACGACCTGAAAAAAGCGGGTGCCAGGGCGGTGGCCATGGAAGTGTCCTCTCACGCTCTCGAGCAAGGGCGGGTCGCTGCGCTGGAGTTCGATATCGCGGTGATGACCAACCTGTCGCGCGATCACCTGGACTATCACGGCAGCATGGAGGCCTATGAGGCCGCCAAGGCCAAGCTGTTCGCCTGGCCGAGCCTGCGTTGCCAGGTGGTCAACCTGGATGATGAGTTCGGACGTCGCCTGGCCGCCGATTTCGCCCGCCGCCCGAGTGCCGATCATATCGAGACCCGGTTGCTCAGCTACAGCCTGGAAAACCCGGACGCTTCGCTGTTTTGCCGCGAGGCCACGTTCGACGATGATGGCGTGCGTGCCACCCTCGTCACCGCACAGGGCGAGCGTAGCCTGCGCAGCCAGCTGCTGGGGCGCTTCAACCTGAGCAACATGCTGGCGGCGGTGGCCACCTTGCTGGCGCTGGATTATTCACTGGACGAGATCCTGAAAGTCACCCCGCAGTTGCAGGGGCCGGTCGGTCGCATGCAGCGCCTGGGTGGCGGTGAGAAGCCGTTGGTGGTGGTCGACTACGCCCACACCCCGGATGCCCTGGAAAAGGTGCTCGAGGCATTGCGCCCGCACGCCCACGGCAAGTTGCTGTGCCTGTTCGGCTGTGGTGGTGACCGTGACGCCGGCAAGCGCCCGCTGATGGCGGCAGTCGCCGAGCGCCTGGCCGATCGTGTGCTGGTGACTGATGACAACCCGCGTACCGAGGATCCGCAGCGCATCTTCGATGACATTCGCCCCGGCTTTGCCCAGCCCGACAGCGTGGAGTTCGTCGCCGGCCGTGGTCAGGCCATTTCCCACCTGGTCGCCACTGCTGCTGCCGAGGATGTGATAGTCCTGGCCGGCAAGGGCCACGAGGATTACCAGGAGATCAATGGCGAGCGCCATGACTTCTCCGATCTGATCGAAGCCGAGAAGGCCCTAGCCGCCTGGGAGGCTCCACATGCTTAAGCCCATGATGCTCAGCCAGCTGACTGCTGCTTTGAACGCACGCCTGGCAGGCGCCGACGCCAGTTTCACCGGCGTCAGTATCGACAGCCGCAGCGTCGCTGCCGGTCAACTGTTCGTCGCCCTCACCGGGCCGCGCTTCGATGGCCATGACTACCTGGCCGATGTGAAGGCCAAGGGGGCCGTCGCCGCGTTGGTCGAGCGTGAAATTGCCGATGTCGATCTGCCGCAACTGGTGGTCGCGGATTGCCGCGTAGCGCTTGGCCAGCTCGGCGCGCTGAATCGTGCAGCCTTCGGCAAGCCGGTGGTGGCCATTACCGGCTCCAGCGGCAAGACCACGGTCAAGGAAATGCTCGCCGCGATCCTGCGCACCCGTGGGCCGGTACATGCCACCCGTGGCAACCTCAACAACGACCTTGGCGCACCGCTGAGCCTGCTGGAGATCGCCCCGGAGCACAGCGCCGCAGTGATCGAGCTGGGGGCCTCGCGCATCGGCGAGATCCGCTACACCGTCGGCCTGACCCGGCCGCAAGTAGTCATCATCAACAACGCCGGAACCGCTCACGTCGGCGAGTTCGGTGGTCCGGAAAAAATCGTCGAGGCCAAGGGCGAGATCCTCGAAGGCCTGGGCGAGGGTGGCACGGCCATCCTCAACCTGGCCGACAAGGCGTTCGACATCTGGCGCCAGCGCGCGGGCAGCCACCGCGTCGTCAGCTTCGCGCTGGACAACCCGCAAGCAGACTTCTACGCCAGCGATATCGGTCGCGACGCCCGTGGTTGCCCCTCGTTCACCCTGCATGGCCCGGACGGCAGTGTCCCTGTGCAGTTGAACCTGCTTGGCACCCATAACGTCAGCAATGCCTTGGCCGCCGCTGCCGCAGCCCATGCCGTTGGTCTGAGCCTGAGCGGCATCGCCGCCGGCCTTGGCGCCGTGCAACCGGTCAAGGGCCGCACCGTGGCGCAGATCGCGCCCAGCGGCGTGCGGGTCATCGACGACAGCTACAACGCAAATCCCACCTCGATGTGTGCCGCCATTGATATACTCGCCGGCTTTTCCGGTCGCACCGTTCTGGTGCTCGGGGATATCGGCGAACTGGGGCAATGGGCCGAGGAAGGTCACCGCCAGGTGGGTGACTACGCACGTGGCAAGGTCGATGCGCTGTACGCGGTGGGCACCAATATGGCCTACGCCGTTCAGGCATTCGGTACCAATGGCCGCCATTTCACTACTCAAGCTGAGCTGATCGAGGCCGTCAAGGCCGAGTCCGCCGGCGACACCACTATCTTGATCAAGGGCTCGCGCAGCGCTGCGATGGAAAACGTCGTGGCCGCACTGTGCGGCGCCAGCGGGGAGAAACATTAATGCTGCTGCTGTTGGCTGAGTATCTGCAACAGTTCCACAAGGGCTTCGCGGTCTTCCAGTACCTGACCCTGCGCGGGATCCTGGGTGTGCTGACCGCGCTGTCCCTGGCCCTGTGGCTGGGCCCGTGGATGATCCGTACCCTGCAGATCCGCCAGATCGGTCAGGCCGTGCGTAACGACGGCCCGCAATCGCACCTGTCCAAGTCCGGCACCCCGACCATGGGCGGTGCGCTGATCCTCTCTGCCATTGCCATCAGTACCCTGCTGTGGGCCGACCTGACCAACCGCTATGTGTGGGTGGTGCTGATCGTCACCCTGGCGTTCGGCGCCATTGGCTGGGTCGACGACTACCGCAAGGTCATCGAGAAGAACTCCCGCGGCTTGCCGAGCCGCTGGAAGTATTTCTGGCAGTCGGTGTTCGGCCTGGCTGCGGCGATCTTCCTGTACAAGACCGCGCCGACCAGCGTTGAAACCACGCTGATCATCCCGATGCTCAAGGACCTGGCTATCCCGCTGGGCGCCGGCTTCATCGTGCTGACCTATTTCGTCATTGTCGGCTCGAGTAACGCGGTCAACCTGACCGACGGCCTCGATGGCCTGGCGATCATGCCGACGGTGATGGTCGGCGGTGCGCTGGGCATCTTCTGCTACCTGTCGGGCAACGTGAAGTTCGCCGAATACCTGCTGATCCCTTACGTGCCGGGCGCGGGCGAGCTGATCGTGTTCTGCGGCGCGCTGATCGGCGCGGGCCTGGGCTTCCTGTGGTTCAACACCTACCCGGCCCAGGTATTCATGGGCGACGTCGGCGCGCTGGCCTTGGGCGCTGCGCTGGGCACCATCGCGGTAATCGTGCGCCAGGAAGTCGTCCTGTTCATCATGGGCGGCGTGTTCGTGATGGAAACCCTGTCGGTGGTCATTCAGGTGGCCTCGTTCAAGCTGACCGGCAAGCGCGTGTTCCGCATGGCGCCGATACACCACCACTTTGAACTCAAGGGTTGGCCCGAGCCACGGGTGATCGTCCGCTTCTGGATCATCACCGTGATTCTCGTGCTGATTGGCCTTGCCACCCTGAAACTGAGGTAAACGAGCGTGTCACTGATCGCTTCCGACCAATTCCGCATCGTTGTCGGCCTCGGCAAGAGCGGCATGTCCCTGGTTCGCTTCCTGGCGAACCGGGGCATTGCCTTTGCGGTCGCCGACACCCGCGAGCAACCGCCGGAACTGGACACCCTGCGCCGTGAATACCCGCAGGTGGAAGTGCGCTGTGGCGAGCTGGACGTGGACTTCCTGTGCCGGGCCAGCGAGCTGTATGTCAGCCCTGGCCTGGCCCTGGCCACACCTGCGCTGCAACAGGCCGCCGCGCGTGGCGTCAAGCTGTCCGGGGACATCGAGCTGTTCGCCCATCACGCCAAGGCGCCGATCGTGGCCATCAGCGGCTCCAACGCCAAGAGCACCGTGACCACCCTGGTCGGCGAGATGGCCGCCAAGGCAGGCAAACGTGTGGCGGTCGGCGGCAACCTCGGTACCCCGGCCCTGGACCTGCTGGCTGACGACGTCGAGCTGTATGTGCTGGAGCTGTCGAGCTTCCAGCTGGAGACCACCGACCAGCTCAACGCCGAAGTGGCCACCGTGCTGAACATCAGCGAAGACCACATGGACCGCTACAGCGGCCTGCCGGCCTATCACCTGGCCAAGCACCGGATCTTCCGCGGCGCCCGCCAGGTGGTGGTCAACCGCCAGGATGCCCTGAGCCGTCCGTTGCCGGTCGAAGGCCGGCCGTGCTGGACCTTTGGCCTCAACGCGCCGGACTTCAAGGCCTTCGGCCTGCGTGAAGTGGATGGCGAGAAATACCTGGCGTTCGAGTTCCAGACCCTCATGCCGGTGCGCGAGTTGAAGATCCGCGGTGCCCACAATCACAGCAATGCCCTGGCTGCCCTGGCTCTCGGCCACGCCGTCGGCCTGCCGTTCGCGCCGATGCTCGAAGCCCTGCGCGAATTCAAGGGCCTGGCCCATCGTTGCCAGTGGGTGCGCGAACGCAACGGCGTGAACTGGTACGACGATTCCAAGGCCACCAACGTCGGTGCCGCGCTGGCGGCCATCGAAGGCCTGGGTGCCGATATCGAGGGCAAACTGGTGCTGATCGCCGGCGGCGATGGCAAGGGTGCCGATTTTGCGGCCTTGCGTAGCCCGGTAGCGCAGCATTGCCGCGCCGTGGTGCTGATCGGTCGCGATGCCGAACGCCTGGCCGAAACCCTGAAGGATGCCGTGCAACTGGTGCCCGTGCAGACCCTTGATGAGGCCGTGCAGCGTTGCGCCGAGCTGGCCCGCGCCGGTGACGCGGTGCTGCTGTCGCCGGCCTGCGCCAGCCTCGACATGTTCAAGAACTTTGAAGAACGCGGGCGCCTGTTCGCCCAGGCAGCGGAGGGGCTGGCATGATCTTCGGCATCCTCAAGCCGTACCCGTCGCCGCTGATCAGCGGCCGTGGCATCGACCTCGACTTCCCGCTGCTGGCCGGTTGCCTGGCGCTGCTCGGCCTGGGCCTGGTGATGATCACCTCGGCCTCCTCCGAAGTGGCCGCGGTGCAGTCCGGCAACCCGCTGTACCACATGTTCCGCCACCTGGTGTACGTCACCCTTGGGCTGGGCGCCGGGTTGATGACCATGCTGGTGCCGATCGCCACCTGGCAGCGCATGGGCTTCATGATGCTGATCGGTGCCTTCGGTCTGCTGGTGCTGGTGCTGGTGCCCGGTATCGGCCGTGAGGTGAACGGTTCGATGCGCTGGATCGGCTTCAGCTTCTTCAACGTCCAGCCATCGGAGATCGCCAAGGTCTTCGTGGTCATTTATCTCGCCGGCTACCTGGTGCGTCGTCAGACCGAGGTGCGCGAGAGCTGGATGGGCTTCTTCAAACCGTTCATCGTGCTGCTGCCAATGGCCGGCCTGCTGCTGATGGAGCCGGACTTCGGCGCCACGGTGGTGATGATGGGCGCTGCGGCGGCCATGCTGTTCCTCGGGGGAGTGGGGCTGTTCCGCTTCTCGCTGATGGTGGTGCTGGCGGTCATATCGGTGGTGGTGCTGGTCCAGGCCCAGCCTTACCGGATGGCGCGCCTGATCACCTTCACCGATCCCTGGAGCGATCAGTTCGGCTCCGGCTACCAGCTGACCCAGGCGTTGATCGCCTTCGGCCGCGGCGAATGGTTGGGCGTGGGCCTGGGCAACAGCGTGCAGAAGCAGTTCTACCTGCCCGAGGCGCACACCGACTTCGTGTTCTCGGTGCTGGCCGAAGAGCTGGGGGTGATCGGCTCGCTGCTGACCATTGCATTGTTCGTGTTCATCACCGTGCGTGCCCTGTACATCGGCCTGTGGGCCGAGAAGGCCAAGCAGTACTTCGCTGCCTACATGGCCTTTGGCCTGTCGTTCCTGTGGATCGGCCAGTTCCTGATCAACATCGGCGTGAACGTCGGCCTGTTGCCGACCAAGGGCCTGACCCTGCCGTTCCTCAGTTACGGGGGCAGCTCCTTGGTGATCTGTTGCGCCTGTGTCGGGCTGCTTCTACGCATCGAGTGGGAGAGCCGCACCCACCTGGGCAGCGAGGAACACGAATTCAAGGAAAGCGATTTTGCCGAGGAGACCAGCCATGGCCGCTGACGGCAAGAACGTCCTGATCATGGCCGGTGGCACCGGGGGCCACGTGTTCCCGGCCCTGGCCTGTGCCCGCGAGTTCCAGGCCCGCGGCTACAGCGTGCACTGGCTGGGTACCCCGCGTGGCATCGAGAACGAACTGGTGCCCCAGGCCGGCCTGCCGCTGCACCTGATCCAGGTCACCGGCCTGCGCGGCAAGGGCAAGCTGTCGCTGCTCAAGGCGCCGTTCACCCTGGTCAAGGCCGTGCTGCAGGCGCGGCGCATCGTCCGTGAGCTCAAGCCGGTCTGCGTGGTCGGCTTCGGTGGCTATGTGACCGGTCCCGGTGGTGTTGCCGCCCGGCTGTGCGGCGTGCCACTGGTGATCCACGAGCAGAATGCCCGCGCCGGGACCACCAATCGTTTGCTGCTGCCGCTGGCCGCGCGTGTCTGCGAAGCATTCCCGGACACCTTTGCCGCCAGTGACAAGCTGCGCACCACCGGCAATCCGGTACGCCCGGAGCTGTTCATGGACGCCCTGCGCGCGCCCCTGGCCGAGCGCCGCGCGCGCCTGTTGGTCATGGGCGGCAGCCTGGGTGCGGAACCATTGAACAAATTGTTGCCTAAGGCCCTGTCCGAGGTGCCGGCGAACCTGCGCCCCGAAGTCTTCCACCAGGCGGGCAGGAACCATGCGCCCGTCACCGCCGAGCGTTATCACGAGGCGGGGGTCGAGGCCCAGGTCGAACCGTTCATCAAGGACATGGCCCATGCCTATGGCTGGGCCGATATGGTGGTGTGCCGGGCCGGTGCCCTGACCGTCAGCGAACTCGCGGCGGCGGGCCTGCCCTCGATGCTGGTGCCCTTGCCCCATGCCATCGACGACCACCAGACCCACAACGCCCAATACCTGGCACGTGAAGGCGCCGCCTTCCTGATGCCACAAGCGACTACTGGCGCAGCGCAGCTCGCTGAACGCCTGAACGAGGTGCTGATGCAACCCGAGAAACTCAACGCCATGGCCGGCACCGCCCGCCGCCTGGCCAAACCTGCCGCAACCAGCACCGTGGTGGATATCTGCCTGGAGGTGGCCCATGGTTGAGAGCCAGAAAGCCATGCCGCATCCGAAGATGGGCCGTATCCGTCGCATCCACTTCGTCGGTATCGGCGGCGTGGGCATGTGCGGCATCGCCGAAGTGCTGCTGAACCTCGGCTATGAAGTGTCCGGCTCCGACCTCAAGGTGTCGCCGGTCACTGAGCGCCTTGAGTCGTTCGGCGCCGAGATCTTCGTCGGCCACCGCGCCGAGAACGCCGCCAACGCCGATGTGCTGGTGGTGTCCAGCGCGATCAATCCGGCCAACCCGGAAGTCGCCACCGCACTGGAGCGCCGCATCCCTGTGGTGCCGCGTGCCGAGATGCTCGCCGAGCTGATGCGCTATCGCCATGGCGTGGCGGTAGCCGGCACCCACGGCAAGACCACCACCACCAGCCTGCTGGCCTCGGTGTTCGCCGCCGGTGGCCTGGACCCGACCTTCGTCATCGGTGGTCGCCTGACCGCGGCCGGGACCAACGCGCAGTTGGGCTCCAGCCGCTACCTGATCGCCGAAGCCGACGAGAGCGACGCCAGCTTCCTGCACCTGCAGCCCATGGTCGCCGTGGTCACCAACATCGACGCCGACCACATGGCCACCTACGAAGGCGACTTCAACAAGCTGAAGAAGACCTTCGTCGAGTTCCTGCACAACCTGCCGTTCTATGGGCTGGCGGTGATGTGCCTGGACGACCCGGTGGTGCGTGAGATCCTGCCGCAGGTCAAGCGTCCGACGGTCACCTACGGCTTCAGCGAAGAGGCCGATATCCGCGCCATCAACGTGCGTCAGCAGGGCATGCAGACCCACTTCACCGTGCTGCGCCGTGACTGCGAGCCGCTGGAAGTGTCGGTGAACATGCCAGGCAACCACAACGTGCTGAACGCTTTGGCGACCATCGCCATCGCCACCGACGAAGGCATTAGCGACGAGGCCATCGTCCAGGGGCTGTCGGGCTTCCAGGGCGTTGGCCGGCGTTTCCAGGTCTACGGCGAGCTGCCGGTCGACGGTGGCAGCGTGATGCTGGTCGACGACTATGGCCACCATCCGACCGAGGTCGCCGCGGTGATCAAGGCCGTGCGTGGGCGGCTGGCCGAGCCGCCGCCTGGTGATCGTCTACCAGCCGCACCGCTATAGCCGCACCCGCGACCTGTACGACGATTTCGTGCAGGTGCTGGGCGATGCCAACGTGCTGCTGCTGATGGAGGTCTACCCGGCCGGCGAAGAGCCGATCCCCGGCGCCGACAGCCGCCAGCTGTGCCACAGCATCCGCCAGCGCGGCAAGCTCGATCCGATCTACATCGAACGCGGCGCCGAGCTCGCGCCGTTGGTCCAGCCGCTGCTGCGCGCCGGTGACATCCTCATCTGCCAGGGTGCTGGCGATGTCGGCGGCCTGGCCCCGCAATTGATGAATAGCCCGCTGTTCGCAGGCGCCAAGCAGGAGAAGTCGAAATGACCAGCGCCTACGACAAGTTGCACTCGACCCTGGACGCCAAGGCCTTTGGCCGCGTCGCCGTGCTGTACGGGGGCAAGAGTGCCGAGCGTGAGGTTTCCCTGAAGTCGGGCAAGGCAGTGATCGAGGCGCTGACCAGCGCTGGTGTCGACGTAGTCGCCATCGACGTCGGCGACGACCTTCTGAACCGCCTGCAGAGCGAGAAGATCGACCGCGCCTTCATCATCCTCCACGGCCGTGGTGGTGAGGACGGCAGCATGCAGGGCCTGCTCGAGTGCCTGGGGATTCCCTACACCGGCAGCGGCATTCTTGCCTCGGCGCTGGCCATGGACAAGCTGCGCACCAAGCAGGTGTGGCAGAGCCTGGGTATCCCCACGCCGCGTCACGCCGTGCTGGCCAGCGAGCAGGATTGCGTGGCCGCCAGTGCGGAACTGGGCTTCCCGTTGATCGTCAAACCCGCCCATGAAGGTTCGAGCATCGGCATGGCCAAGGTGAACAGCGAGCAAGAGCTGGTCGCCGCCTGGAAAGACGCCGCCAACTACGATTCGCAAGTCCTGGTCGAGCAATGGATCCACGGCCCGGAATTCACCATCGCCGTGCTGCGTGGCCAGGTGCTGCCGCCGATCGCGCTGGGCACGCCGCACGTGTTCTACGACTACGACGCCAAGTACATCGCCAATGACACCCAGTACCGCATCCCGTGCGGCCTGGACAGCGTCAAGGAGCAGGAACTGATCGACCTTACCGCGCGCGCCTGCGATGCCGTTGGCATCGAGGGCTGGGGCCGTCTGGACGTGATGCAGGACGAGCAGGGCCGTTTCTGGCTGCTCGAGGTCAACACCGCACCGGGCATGACCGACCATAGCCTGGTGCCCATGGCGGCCCGTGCCGCCGGTCTGGACTTCCAGCAGCTGGTGCTGGCGATCCTGGCCGACAGCGTAGCGACGAGAGGTTAATAGCCATGCAAGGCGCGATGATACGTCAGCAGCCACCCGTTACCGGCCGTAGCAAGCCGGTGCCGCGTGGTGCCAGCCGACTGGTGGCCGACGAGCCCGTATCGGCGCGCCTGCCGCGGCCAAGCTTCGGCGGCCTCAAGCGCCTGCTGTGGCCGGTATTGCTGGTGGCCGCCGGCTTTGGCGCCTATGAGGGGGCCATTCGCCTGATGCCCTACGCCGACCGGCCGATCACCAAGATCGCCGTGCAGGGTGATCTCAGCTACATCAGCCAGCAGGCGGTGCAGCAGCGTATCGCGCCCTACGTGGCGGCGAGCTTCTTCACCGTCGACCTCGCGGCGATGCGCGTCGAGCTCGAGCAGATGCCTTGGATCGCCCACGCCGAGGTGCGCCGGGTGTGGCCGGACGAGGTGGTGATCCGCCTGGAAGAACAGTTGCCGGTGGCGCGTTGGGGCGACGAGGCCTTGCTCAACAACCAGGGCCAGGCCTTCACCCCGCGCGAACTGGCCAACTATGAGCACCTGCCGCAGCTGTTCGGGCCGCAGCGCGCTCAGCAACAAGTCATGCAGCAGTATCAGGTATTGAGCCAGATGCTGCGCCCCATGGGCTTTTCCATCGCTCGCCTGGAGCTGCGCGAGCGAGGCAGCTGGTTCCTGACCACTGGCGCGGGTAGCGCCGGCCCAGGTATCGAGCTGCTGCTGGGGCGCGACCACCTGGTGGAGAAGATGCGCCGTTTCATTGCCATTTACGACAAATCGCTTAAAGACCAGATCACCAATATCGCCCGCATCGATCTGCGTTATTCCAACGGACTTGCCGTTGGTTGGCGGGAACCGAATGCACCGACGACGGCCCAACCCGCCGTTGCGAAGAATTAGAGAGAGGCAGGACCATGGCAAACGCGCATAGCGGCAAAATGATCGTCGGGCTGGACATCGGCACCTCCAAGGTGGTGGCGCTGGTGGGTGAAGTCGGCGAGGACGGTACCCTGGAGATCGTCGGGATCGGCACCCATCCGTCCCGCGGCCTGAAGAAGGGCGTGGTGGTGAACATCGAGTCGACGGTGCAGTCGATCCAGCGCGCCGTGGAAGAGGCCCAGCTGATGGCCGGCTGCCGCATCCACTCGGCGTTCGTCGGCGTGGCCGGCAACCACATCCGCAGCCTGAACTCCCACGGCATCGTCGCCATCCGCGATCGCGAAGTCAGCACCGCCGACCTTGAGCGCGTGCTCGATGCCGCCCAGGCCGTGGCCATTCCGGCCGACCAGCGGGTGCTGCACACCCTGCCGCAGGACTACGTGATCGACAACCAGGAAGGCGTGCGCGAGCCCCTGGGCATGTCGGGCGTGCGCCTGGAAGCCAAGGTCCACGTGGTTACCTGCGCGGTGAACGCGGCGCAGAACATCGAAAAATGCGTGCGTCGCTGTGGTCTGGAAATCGACGACATCATCCTTGAACAGCTGGCCTCGGCCTACTCGGTGCTGACCGACGACGAGAAGGAGCTGGGCGTGTGCCTGGTGGACATCGGTGGCGGCACCACCGACATCGCCATCTTCACCGAAGGTGCGATCCGCCACACCGCGGTAATCCCGATCGCCGGCGACCAGGTCACCAACGACATCGCCATGGCCCTGCGTACGCCTACGCAGTACGCCGAGGAAATCAAGATCCGCTACGCCTGCGCCCTGGCCAAGCTGGCCGGCGCCGGCGAGACCATCAAGGTGCCGAGCGTGGGTGATCGCCCGCCGCGCGAGCTGTCGCGCCAGGCCCTGGCCGAAGTGGTGGAGCCGCGTTACGACGAGCTGTTCACCCTGATCCAGGCCGAACTGCGCCGCAGCGGCTACGAGGACCTGGTGCCGGCCGGCATCGTCCTCACCGGCGGCACCGCGAAGATGGAAGGCGCCGTGGAACTGGCCGAGGAAATCTTCCACATGCCGGTACGCCTGGGCGTGCCGCACAGCGTCCGCGGGCTGAGCGACGTGGTCCGCAACCCGATCTATTCCACCGGCGTGGGCCTGCTCACCTACGGCCTGCAGAAGCAGTCCGAGGACCTGTCCCTGACCGGTATCAGCAACAGCAACAGCAGCAACAACAGCTATGGCGATGAACCCAAGGGGCCAGTGCTTGAGCGACTCAAGCGTTGGGTCCAGAGCAACTTCTGAGTTTCAAAGCAGTAGTGGTAGGCGCGACAACTAGAGAACTGTAAGGAGAGGGAAAATGTTCGAGCTCGTAGACAACGTCCCGCAAAGTCCGGTCATCAAGGTGATCGGCGTCGGCGGTGGCGGCGGCAACGCCGTCAACCACATGGTCAAGAGCAGCATCGAAGGCGTGGAGTTCATCTGCGCCAACACCGATGCTCAGGCGCTGAAAAACATCGGCGCGCGCACCATCCTGCAACTGGGCACTGGTGTGACCAAGGGCCTGGGTGCTGGCGCCAATCCGGAAGTCGGCCGTCAGGCCGCGCTGGAAGACCGTGAGCGCATCGCCGAAGTGCTGCAGGGCACCAACATGGTGTTCATCACCACCGGCATGGGTGGCGGTACCGGTACCGGCGCGGCGCCGATCATCGCCGAAGTGGCCAAGGAAATGGGCATCCTCACCGTTGCGGTGGTGACCCGTCCGTTCCCGTTCGAAGGCCGCAAACGCATGCAGATCGCCGATGAAGGCATCCGCATGCTGGCTGAAAGCGTCGACTCGTTGATCACCATTCCCAACGAGAAGCTGCTGACCATCCTGGGCAAGGATGCAAGCCTCCTGTCCGCCTTCGCCAAGGCCGACGACGTGCTGGCCGGCGCCGTGCGCGGCATTTCGGACATCATCAAGCGTCCGGGCATGATCAACGTCGACTTCGCCGACGTACGCACCGTGATGGGCGAGATGGGCATGGCGATGATGGGTACCGGTTGCGCCAGCGGCCCGAACCGTGCCCGCGAAGCCACCGAGGCGGCGATCCGCAACCCGTTGCTCGAAGACGTCAACCTGCAGGGCGCCCGCGGCATCCTGGTGAACATCACCGCAGGGCCTGACCTGTCGCTGGGCGAGTACTCCGACGTGGGTAGCATCATCGAGGCCTTCGCCTCCGACCACGCGATGGTCAAGGTCGGCACCGTGATCGATCCGGACATGCGCGACGAGCTGCACGTGACCGTCGTGGCCACCGGCCTGGGCGCGCGCATCGAGAAACCGGTCAAGGTGGTCGACAACACCCTGCAGACCGCCCAGCAGGCGTACGAGGCTTCCAACCCGGCCCCGGTTCGCCAGGAGCAGTCGGCCGTCAACTACCGTGACCTGGAGCGTCCGACCGTGATGCGCAACCAGGCCCATGCAGGTGCCGCGGCAGCCGCTAAACTCAACCCTCAGGATGATCTGGACTACCTGGATATCCCGGCGTTCCTGCGTCGTCAGGCCGATTAATGGAATTTATCAGGGGTATAAGGGTGATTGGTGTTCAGCAAAGGCCGGGTCTGTTATCATCCCCAGCCTTTGTTGATACCTGTTCGCAATTTGCGCTGAAGCGGCCAATGCCATGATTAGACAACGCACCCTGAAGAATACCATCCGTGCCACAGGCGTCGGCCTGCACTCCGGGGAGAAGGTCTACCTGACCCTCAAGCCTGCGCCTGTCGACAGCGGCATCGTCTTCCGTCGCGCCGACCTCGACCCTGTGGTCGAAATCCCGGCGCGCGCGGCCAACGTCGGCGAGACCACCATGTCCACCACGCTGGTCAACGGTGACGTCAAAGTCGATACGGTCGAGCACCTGCTCTCCGCCATGGCGGGCCTGGGCATCGATAACGCCTACGTCGAGCTCTCCGCCTCGGAAGTGCCGATCATGGATGGCAGCGCCGGACCCTTCGTATTCCTGATCCAATCGGCCGGCCTGGAAGAACAGGACGCACCGAAGAAGTTCATCCGCATCCTGCGTGAAGTGACAGTGGAAGAGGGCGACAAGCGCGCCACTTTCCTGCCCTTCGACGGATTCAAGGTGAGCTTCGAGATCGACTTCGATCACCCGGTCCTCAAGGGCCAGACCCAGAGCGCGGTCGTCGACTTCTCGAGCACCTCGTTCGTGAAGGAAGTCAGCCGTGCCCGTACCTTCGGTTTCATGCGTGACATCGAGTACCTGCGCAAGCACAACCTTGCGCTGGGTGGCAGTGTCGAGAACGCCATCGTCGTCGACGAAACCGGTGTGCTCAACGAAGACGGCCTTCGTTCCGATGACGAATTCGTCAAGCACAAGATCCTCGACGCCATCGGCGATCTGTACCTGCTGGGCAACAGCCTGATCGGCGAGTTCAAGGGCTACAAGTCCGGACACGCGCTGAACAACCAGCTGTTGCGCAAGCTGATTGCGGAAACCGACGCCTGGGAAGTGGTCACCTTCGAAGATGCCAGCACGGCACCGATCTCGTACATGCGCCCTGTTGCGGCTGTGTAAGTTCGAACACTCTCTCTAGTGATTAAGGCCACCTTCGGGTGGCCTTTTTTATGGTTCTTCACGGATTGCCGGGAAAGTCATACTTGATCTTCATGAAAAAGAATTCGCTGTCCCGGTAGCCGTAAGCCATCCGCTTGATCACCTTGATCCGGTTGTTTATGCCTTCCAACTGCCCGGTGTGCATGGGCCATCGCACCCTGCTCAGGATGCCGCGCCAGTATCCCTTCAGCCGTCTAGCAAACTGCTTCAGCGCCGGTATTTCGCTTTCAGCAGCCAAGCGCAGCCACTGTTTCCAGGCTGATCGCCACCCCCAAGCGGTGGTAGGCGACCACAGGGCTTTGAGCTCTGCCTTCATCAAGTAAACTGTCATCAGCGATTGGTTGGCCGCCAGCAGATCCTGCAGATGTACCTGCTGATCTTCTCGCTTGAGGTTCTCTGGATTGCGCAGCAGCAGCCACCGCGCTTGCTTGATCACCTTGCGCGCGGGTTTGTCCTGGCGCAGGCGGTTGGCCTCATCGACCCGTACCCGGTCAATCACCTCTCGCCCATACTTGGCGACCACATGAAACAGGTCATAGACAACGCGTGCCCTAGGGCAATGTTGGCGCACCTCCAAGTCAAATGCGGTGTTCATGTCCATTGCCACTGCTTCGATCCGTGCACAGCCCTCCGGCCCCAGCTCCTCGAAAAAGGGCCTGACAGCGGCTCGGCTACGCCCTTCGCCAATCCACAGCACCCGGCGAGTGTCGGCATCCAACACCACGCTGGCGTAGCGATGCCCTTTGAACAGAGCGAACTCATCCATCACCAAGCGTCTGGGCTGGGCCCTCGGCAGCTTCTCCAGTGCGGCCTGTAGCGCCCGCCGCTCCAGCAAACGCACGCTGTCCCAATGCAAACCAAACAGCTCCGCGACGTGCAAGGTGGGCAGTCTTTGGCAAGCCTGGATCACGGCTTCGGACAAACGCCTGGTCATCCGCGAATAGCGGTCAAGCCAGCGGACTGACTCCATTCGCTTGCCACATGCGCTACACCCAACGCGTCGCAGCTCGACATTCAATCGCACCGCCCGGCCAAGAATGGGCAGGTCACGGATTGAGCGCTGACAGTATTCGTGGATGGCGGTGCTGGGCTGATGACAGCCGCTGCAGGTGGGGAATCTGGTGGGCTGCGGAATCAGGTCGATCAACAGGTCGTTGCCGTCATGCCGGATCGCGGTGACAGAAAAGCCCTCCCAAAAGGGCAGAAACGTATTAATATCGTGCACAAGAACGCCGGTTTGTAGATGTGTTTGCTCGCACGAACATCATCCATCAAACCGGCGTTCTTGTTTCTGTCTTTCCCGGGATTCCGTGAAGAACCTTTTTTATGGCTAGGATTTGGATCTGGGCTGATGGCAAACAGTTCGAGAGCTGCGTTGTGGCGGATATCGAGTACCTATGCAAGGTTCAAGTCGAGCGCTCTCAACCGTTATCCTTCCCTTGAGCATGCGCCGCCAATCGCTCCAGCGCCGCCTTGAGCTTCGGGTCACTGATTCCTTCCGCCGACCCTCGGATACTCTGAGCGGCAGTTTCCGAAAGCTCCGGCCCTTGCCCCTCGCGTTTGGCTGCCACCAGCGGCGGTTGCACCTTGAACAGTATGCGCGTCAGGTTGGCGAAGGCTTCCATGGCCATGAGCTGACGTTGCAGGCGTTTCTGCTGGTAGCGCAGGCGGGTCGCCCAATGGCCGTCGGTAACCACCAGCAACAACGTCCCTTCCTTCCAGGAAGCCACGTGGCAATGCTCGCGGGCGGCTGGCTGCAGCTGGCTTTCCAGCAGGCGCTGCAGGTGCTCCAGGCGCTCGGCCTGGTTCAGCAGCAGGCGCAGCGGGCGTGCCTTGCGCAGCAGGGCCGAGGGCGGGTGGGCGGAAGAGGGTTTGTAGGCCATGGAAGTTCGCGGCGGGTTGCTAGACCGGCAGTTTAACAGGCGCCGCCTGATCGCGGGGCAAGCCCTTTCCCACGCGACGTGCGAAACGGCCATGCTGGCTGGGATCTTGATGCAAGTCATTCGCGATACGTTTCATCTGCGCGCACCTTGAACTTGCGCAAAAAGCCCCTATGTTAGTCAAGCCCCCTAAAAGCGCTGTGCCAGCATCGTGGAAATCCACCACTTTCCTCACCATCGTTTCCGGGTAGAATGCTCGTTCGCATGCGGCCTCTGGGCTGCACGGGCGACTCATGGGGCCGCCCTCCATCCCTACGTGTGGAAGATCCTGCCGATATGTTTGCGCCTTTGTTAAAAAAACTTTTTGGAAGCAAGAACGAGCGTGAAATCAAACGCATGCTCAAGACGGTGAGCACCGTCAATGCCTTCGAAGAGAAGATGGTGGCCCTCTCCGACGAGCAGCTGCGGAGCAAGACCGCAGAGTTCAAGGAGCGCCTGGCCAAAGGCGAAACGCTTGATCAACTGCTGCCCGAAGCCTTCGCCGTGGCCCGCGAGGCCGGCAAGCGCGTGATGGGCATGCGTCACTTCGATGTCCAGCTGATCGGCGGCATGACCTTGCACGAAGGCATGATCGCAGAAATGCGTACCGGTGAAGGCAAGACCTTGGTCGGTACCCTGGCCGTCTATCTCAACGCGCTGTCCGGCAAGGGCGTGCACGTGGTCACGGTGAACGATTACCTGGCCCGCCGCGACGCCAACTGGATGCGCCCGCTGTACGAGTTCCTCGGCCTGACCGTGGGCATCGTCTCGGCCTTCCAGCCACCGGAAGAGAAACGCGCCGCCTACGCCGCGGACATCACCTACGGCACCAACAATGAATTCGGTTTCGACTACCTGCGCGACAACATGGCGTTCAGCCAGGACGAGAAGTTCCAGCGTGAGCTGAACTTCGCGGTGATCGACGAAGTCGACTCGATCCTCATCGACGAAGCGCGTACCCCGCTGATCATCTCCGGCCAGGCCGAGGACAGCTCCAAGCTGTACATCGAGATCAACCGCCTGATCCCGCGCCTGACCCAGCACATCGAGGAAGTCGAAGGCCAGGTGACCCAAGAGGGTCACTACAGCATCGACGAGAAGAGCCGCCAGGTCGAACTGAACGAGGCCGGCCACCAGTTCATCGAGGACATGCTCACCCAATCCGGCCTGCTGGCCGAGGGCGAGAGCCTGTACTCCGCGCACAACCTGGGCCTGCTGACCCACGTCTACGCCGGCCTGCGGGCGCACAAGCTGTTCCATCGCAACGTCGAGTACATCGTCCAGGACGGCCAGATCCTCCTGATCGACGAGCACACCGGCCGCACCATGCCGGGCCGCCGTCTGTCCGAGGGCCTGCACCAGGCCATCGAGGCCAAGGAAAACCTGAACATCCAGGCCGAAAGCCAGACCCTGGCCTCGACCACCTTCCAGAACTACTTCCGCCTGTACACCAAGCTGTCCGGCATGACCGGTACCGCCGACACCGAGGCGTTCGAGTTCGCGCAGATATATGCGCTCAACGTGATGGTCATCCCGCCGAACAAGCCGTTGGCGCGCAAGGACTTCAACGACCTGGTGTACCTGACCGCCGACGAGAAGTACGCGGCAATCATTGCCGACATCAAGGAAAGCATGGCCCAGGGCCGTCCTGTCCTGGTCGGCACCGCGACCATCGAAACCTCCGAGCACATGTCCAACCTGCTCAAGAAGGAAGGTATCGACCACAAGGTCCTGAACGCCAAGTACCACGAGAAAGAAGCCGAGATCATCGCGCAAGCCGGTGCGCCGGGTGCCCTGACCATCGCCACCAACATGGCCGGTCGTGGTACCGACATCCTGCTGGGCGGTAACTGGGAGGCCGAAGTCGCCGCCCTGGACAACCCGACCGCCGAGCAGATCGCCCAGATCAAGGCCGACTGGCAGAAGCGCCACCAGCAGGTGCTGGAGGCCGGCGGCCTGCACGTGATTGCCTCCGAGCGCCACGAATCGCGCCGTATCGACAACCAGCTGCGTGGCCGTGCCGGCCGTCAGGGCGATGCCGGCTCGAGCCGCTTCTACCTGTCGCTGGAAGACAGCCTGATGCGCATCTTTGCCTCCGACCGGGTGAAGAACTTCATGAAGGCGCTGGGCATGCAGTCCGGTGAGGCCATCGAGCACCGCATGGTGACCAACGCCATCGAGAAAGCGCAGCGCAAGGTCGAGGGTCGCAACTTCGATATCCGCAAGCAGTTGCTCGAATACGACGACGTGGCCAACGAACAGCGCAAGGTGATCTACCACATGCGCAACAGCCTGCTGGCGGCCGAGAACATCGGTGACACCATCGCCGAGTTCCGCCTGGAAGTGCTCGATGCCACCATCAGCCAGCACATCCCGCCGCAGTCGCTGCCCGAGCAGTGGGACGTGGCCGGCCTGGAGGCCTCGCTGTCCAGCGACTTCGCCATGAAGCTGCCGATCCAGCAGTGGCTCGACGAAGACGATCACCTCTACGAGGAGACCCTGCGCGAGAAGCTGCTCAAGGAAATCACCGACGCCTACAACGAGAAGGAAGACCAGGCCGGCATCGACGCCCTGCGTACCTTCGAGAAGCAGATCCTGCTGCGTGTGCTGGACGATCTGTGGAAAGACCACCTCTCGACCATGGACCACCTGCGCCACGGTATCCACCTGCGCGGCTATGCGCAGAAGAACCCCAAGCAGGAGTACAAGCGCGAATCCTTCACCCTGTTCCAGGAGCTGCTCGAGTCGATCAAGCGCGACACCATCCGCGTGCTGTCGCACGTTCAGGTCCGTCGCGAAGACCCGGTCGAGGAAGAAGCCCGTCTGCGCCGCGAGGCCGAGGAACTGGCCAGCCGCATGCAATTCCAGCACGCCGCCGCACCAGGCCTGGAAGGCGAGCAACTGGCCGAGGAGGGCGCTGAAGTCGCCGTCGCATCGGCCCCTGTGCGCAACGACATGAAGCTCGGTCGCAACGAGCCTTGCTGGTGTGGCTCGGGCAAGAAATTCAAGCATTGCCATGGTCAGATTGAATGATCTGAACCACCTGCAGTAACGTGACACATCCGGGGCCGCTTTGCGGCCCCGCTTTTTGTTCTCAACCGATTTATCTAGGAGCGCTCTAATGGCTGTTGGTCTTGGTCCCCTGCCCACCCTGCACCCGGTTCCCGGTTTCGAACTCGGTATCGCCTCGGCGGGCATCAAGCGTCCGGGGCGCAAGGATGTGGTGGTGATGCGCTGCGCCGAAGGCTCCAGCGTCGCCGGCGTGTTCACCCTCAACGCCTTCTGCGCGGCCCCGGTGATCCTCTCCAAGCAGCGCGTGCAGGGCACCGTGCGTTACCTGCTGACCAACACCGGCAACGCCAACGCCGGCACCGGCGCACCGGGCCTGGCCGCCGCCGAGCGCACCTGCGCCAGGCTGGCCGAACTGGCCGGCGTGCCGGCCGAGTCGGTCCTGCCGTTCTCCACCGGCGTGATCGGCGAGCCGCTGCCGGTCGAAAAGATCGAAGGCGCGCTGCAGGCCGCCCTGGACAACCTGTCGGAAAACAACTGGGCCGAAGCCGCCACCGGCATCATGACCACCGACACCTTGCCCAAGGGCGCCAGCCGTCAGTTCCAGTTCGACGGCAAGACCATCACCGTCACCGGTATCAGCAAGGGCGCGGGGATGATCCGCCCGAACATGGCCACCATGCTCGGCTACATCGCCACCGACGCCAAGGTCGCCCCGGCGGTGTTGAAGGACCTGATGCTCGACGGCGCCAACAAGTCGTTCAACCGCATCACCATCGACGGCGACACCTCGACCAACGACTGCTGCATGCTGATCGCCACTGGCAAGGCCGATGTGCCGGAAGTGACCGAGGCCAGCGGCGCGCTGTTCGAAGCACTGAAGCAAGCGGTGTTCGAAGTGTGCATGGAGGTGGCGCAAGCCATCGTCCGTGACGGCGAAGGCGCCACCAAGTTCGTCACCGTGCAGGTCAACGGTGGGGGCAACCACCAGGAATGCCTGGACGTTGGCTATGCCGTGGCCCACTCGCCGCTGATCAAGACCGCGCTGTTCGCCTCCGACCCCAACTGGGGCCGCATTCTCGCAGCTGTCGGTCGCGCCGGCGTGCCCGAGCTGGATGTCAGCCTGATCGACGTGTATCTGGACAGTGTGTGCATCGCCAGCAAAGGCGGGCGCAGCCCGAGCTACACCGAGGCACAGGGCTCGGCGGTGATGGCCCAGGAAGAGATCACCATCCGCATCGAGCTCGGCCGTGGCCAGTGCAGCGAAACCATCTGGACCACCGACCTGTCCCACGAGTACGTGAAGATCAACGCCGAATACCGCACCTGACCCATCACGGGGCAAGCCCGCTCCCACGCACAGCTTGGTGGGAGCGGGCTTGCCCGCGATTACCGCACACTGCCCGCAACATGGAGCCGAACCATGAGCTATCACCTGATCATCGGCGACAAGCTGTATTCCTCCTGGTCGCTACGCGGCGCCCTGGCCCTTGACCTGGCCGGCGTGCCCTACGAAGAAACCCTGATCAAACTCAACCAGCCCGATACCCGCCAGCGCCTGCTGGCGTTCTCGGCCACAGGCAAGGTGCCGCTGCTCAAGACCGAGCATGGCGTCATCGCTGACTCCCTGGCCATCGCCGAGTACCTCAACGAGCAGCATCCGCAAGCATGCCTGTGGCCGGACGACATCGCGGCCCGTGCCCAGGCGCGTTCGGCCTGTGCCCAGATGCACAGCGGCTTCTTCGCCCTGCGCGGCGCCATGCCGTTCGACCTGTCCCGCGACCAGGCGCTGGAAAGCGTGCCGCTGGATGTGCAGGTCGACATCGACCGCATGGTCGCCCTTTGGTCCGAGTGCCGCCTGGTGGCCAAGGATAGTGGCCCGTTCCTGTTTGGCCGGCCGACCCTGGCCGATGCCTTCTTCGCCCCGGTGGCCGTGCGCCTGCGCACCTACCGCGTCGAGGTGCCGGCCGAGGCCGCCGCCTATATCGAAACCATCTACCAGTGGCCGGCCTTCCAGGCCTGGCAGCGGGCTGGCCTGGCGGAGCGTGAAGGGTGAAACGGATTCATGTAGTAGCCGCGGTCATCCGCGGTGCCGATGGTCGCATCCTGATCGCACGTCGTGCGGATACTCAGCATCAAGGCGGCTTGTGGGAGTTCCCCGGCGGCAAGGTGGAAGCGGGGGAGGGCGTCGAAGCGGCGCTGGCCCGTGAGCTGCGTGAGGAACTGGGTATCGAGGTCACGGGGTCGCGCCCGCTGATCAAGGTCAGTCACGATTACCCGGACAAGCAGGTATTGCTGGATGTGCACGAGGTGGATGGCTTTGCTGGTGAGCCACATGGTGCCGAAGGTCAGCCTTTGGCGTGGGTGGCTCCGCGTGACCTGGGGCAGTATGCGTTCCCCGAGGCCAACAAGCCGATCGTCGCCGCCGCGCGTTTGCCCGATCAATACCTGATCACCCCGGACGGTCTGGAAGTGCCCGAGTTGCTCAAAGGTATCCAGAAGGCCGTGGCCAGCGGTATCAGGCTGATCCAGTTACGGGCACCGGACATGTACGACCCGAAGTACCGCGATGTGGCGGTCGACGCGGTTGGCCTGTGCGCAGGCAAGGCGCAACTCATGCTCAAGGGGCCGCTGGAATGGCTGGGCGACTTCCCGTCGGCCGGCTGGCACCTGACCGCCGCGCAGTTGCGCAAGTACGCGGCCAAGGGCCGGCCATTCCCGAAGGAGCGCTGGCTGGCGGCGTCCTGTCACAGTGCCGAGGAGCTGGCATTGGCCGAGCAGATGGGGGTGGATTTCGTCACCCTGTCGCCGGTGCAGGCGACCCAGACGCACCCTGAGGCAGCGCCGCTGGGCTGGGATGAGGCGCAGCGGTTGACTGCAGGGTTCAGCCATCCGGTGTTCTTGCTCGGTGGGGTAGGGCCGGGCGAGCGTGAGCGGGCGTGGGAAGTCGGCGCGCAAGGTGTTGCCGGGATTCGGGCGTTCTGGCCTGAGGCCTGAGTGGCCTGGTAGAGGGGCCGCTTCGCGGCCCCTTGCGGTGTCAGCCTGCTGGCTTATCCGCCGCCTGCCATAACACCTCGGCAACACCCTGCCGCCGCCCGATGATCCGCGCCGCGACAAACAGCAGATCCGAAAGGCGGTTGATGTACGCCAAACCCACGCCTTCCAGCGGTTCTACAGCATTCAACTGCTGACACCGGCGCTCCGCACTGCGCGCCAGGCTCCGGCACACATGCGCCTGAGCGATCAGCGCCGAACCGCTGGGCAGAATGAAGTTTTTCAGCGGCCCCAGCTCTTCGTTCCACATATCGATGGCGGCCTCCAGGCGCTCCACTTCGGCCTGGTTCAACGCTTGGTAACTGGGCATCGCCAGCTCGCCGCCCAGGTCGAACAAACGGTGCTGGCAGGGCGTCAGGATCTCGCTGACCTCATCCAGCCCCTGCTCGGCCAAGCCGGCCAGCAGCAGCCCAAGCTGGCTGTTGAGGCTGTCCACCTCGCCGATTGCCTCGACGCGCGGATGGTCCTTGGGCACTCGGCGCCCATCGCCCAGGCCGGTTTCACCTTTGTCGCCGGTGCGCGTATAGATCTTCGACAGGCGATAGCCCATGTCATGTCTCCGTGTTCAGGGGGGCCGGTTGGGCCTGGTTCAGGGGCAGGCGCAGGGTGAAGCAGGTGCCCTGGCCCGGGGTGGACTGTACTTCCATCTGCCCCTTGTGGTTGTTGGTGATGATGAAGTACGACACCGACAGGCCCAGGCCGGTGCCCTGGCCGATCTCCTTGGTGGTGAAGAACGGCTCGAAGGTGCGCTTGCGCACCGTCTCGGGCATGCCGACGCCGTTGTCCTCGACCTGGATTTCCGCCCAGGGCGGGTTGAGCCGGGTGCGCAAGGTGATACGCCCGGGCTCGCTGGGTTGCGGGCGCTGGTGGATGGCCTGGGCGGCGTTCTTCAACAGGTTCAGCAGCACCTGCTCCAGTTCGTTGGCGGTGCAGGGCACCGGCCCCAGCTGTGGGTCGAACTGGCGGACGATGGCCTGGCCCTTGAAGTCGAAGCCGATGGCCAGGTCGAAGTCGTTGCCGGCGATCTCCACCGCCTGGTCGATCAACGCCGGCAGGTCGCAAGGGGCGAGTTGACGGTTGCTGCGACGGCTGAAACTGAGCATGTGGGTGACGATCTTGGCGGCCCGTGCGCCGGCTTGCTGGATGCCGTCGAGCAACTGTGGCACTTCGCGGCTGTCCAGGTAGCGATTGACGGCCGGCAGGTCGATGCCCAGCTCGCTGGCTTGCTCCTGGTTGCGCGGCAGGTCCGGCGACAGGCGGCGGCGGATGTTCTGCACGTTGTGCAGGATCGCGCCCAGCGGGTTGTTGATTTCGTGGGCCATGCCGGCGGCCAGGCCGCCGACCGAGAGCATCTTCTCGGACTGCACCATCATTTCTTCCAGTGACAGACGCTGGGTGATGTCGTCGATACGGATCACCACGCCGCGTCCGCCACCGCCCATCAGCGGGTAGAAGGTCAGCGCGTAGTGGCGCAGGTCCTCGCCCTTGGGCCAGGTGACGCGCTCGACCTTGGCGACCCGGTGCTTCTCCACGCTCTCCTTGAGCTGCGGCAAGAACGGCTTGAGCGGCTCGAATGCGAGGAAGATCGGCTGGTTCAGCGCTTCGTCCAGCGGTGTCCCGGAGAGCACCGTGGCCTCGTGGTTCCACTGGGTGACGTAGAGCTGTTCGTCGAGGGCGATCAGCGCCGAGGGCATCGAGTCGATGATGCTGTTCAGGTAGTTCTGGAAACCGGTGAGTTTTTTCTCGATCTTGCTGCGCACCTGGACTTCCAGTTCCAGCTTGCGGTTGGTATGGCGGGTTTCCTCGGCCAGGCCCTGGGCCTGGTCATAGGCATCCTGGAACTCGTCACGGGTGCGCTTGAGCTGCTGCTCGCGGGCTTCGATGCGCGACAGCATGGTATTGAACGCCTCGGCCAGGCCGCCGATTTCGTCGTCATTGCCGCGCTGGGCGCGCAGGGCATAGCTTTCCTCGCGGGTGACCTGGCGGGTCAGTTCTTCGAGGCGATTGATCGGCAGGGTGATCAGGCGCTTGATCTGCCGGGCGATGAGCAGCCACAGCAGCACACTGAACACCAGGATGGCCAGGCTGGCGGAGAGGGTGCCGGTGTAGAACGCCGTGGGTAGTTCACTGCTGGCCACCAGCAGCAGGTGTGCGGGGGGCGCGGCGTTGCGTGGCAGGCGGATCAGCTGGGTACTGCGAAACTCCATCAGGCGCCAGCCATCGATGTTGCGGTAGCGCTTGGGCAGGCTCAGCGGCTCGCCATGTTGCAGTTGCGCCAGCAGGCGCCCGTCGCCGCCGTAGATGGCCGCCGCGCGCAATGGCGAGTAGCTGTCGAGCTCCTTCAGTAGCGCCGTGGCGGCTTCCGGCGAGTCGCCGGCCCGTGAGGACAGCTGCGGGTTGGACACCAGCTTGCCGATGGTCTGCAGGGCCTGGGGCGCCATGCTCTCCTGGGTGATCCAGTAAGCGGCGCTGATGAAGGCGAGGTTGGCCACCAGCAGGATGGTCACCAGCAGCACCAGCAAGGCCGCCAGCAGCTTCTGCCCGACCGGTAGGTTTTCCAGGCGTTGACGCAGGGTCATGGGTCTGAGGGTGTCCGTATCCGATGAATGGGCAGAATCAGTCGCTGCGCAGGCCACGCGCCTGCAGGTTATCGACCAGGCGCCGGTGCAGGTGTTCCAGTTGCGGCACTGCCAGGCCGTGTCGGCCAGCGGCGCGGCAGGCGTGGCCGAGCAGGTAGTGGACCTCGGTGCGCCGGCCATGGCGGACATCCTGGTACATGGAAGAGTAGTTGGCCGCGGTGGCCAGGATCACCCGCTGTACTTCCTCGTGCAGGTCGCTGGCCGCTTCGGGCTGGCCGCAACGGTGCAGCAGGTTGACCAGTTCGTCGCACAGTGGGTCGACTTCGGTCAGGTACCCGAGCAGGCCGCCATTCTGGCAGTCGTGCAGTACCGTCAGCGGGTTGATCGCACAGTTGAGCGCCAGTTTGCGCCACAGGCGAGCAGGGATGTCGAGCGCCCACTGGGCCGGTATGCCGGCGTCGTGCAGGTCGTCGAACCAGGATGGCATGCCGGGGCTGGCCGGATCACCCAGCCAGTTGAAGCCGTGGCCGGCAAAGCGAACCTGCCAGTCGGCTTCGCGGAACGCGCCCTCGGTGCTGGAGGCGAAGATGCAGCGGGCGTGGGGCACCTGCTCGGCAACCTCGTCCTGGCTGCCCAGGCCGTTCTGCAACAGTACCAGCTCGGCGCCATGGGCCAGCCTGGGGGCCAGGCGCGCCACGGCAGGCGCGGCGTCGTAGGCCTTGCAGGCGACCAGCAGGCGATGGATCGGGCCGGGCGCGTCGAAGCTCTCCGCAGGGATCGCATAGTGGTGCTGGGCATCCTGCTCCACCAGGGTCAGCCCGCCCTTGCGTTCATAGGCGGCCAGGCGCTGCTGGTCGCGCAGGATCAGGCGAACCGCCTTGCCGGCGCGGGCCAGGCGACAGGCCCAGAGGCTGCCGAGGCTGCCGGCGCCGAGAATATGCCAGGTGCTGCTCATCTGCGTTTCGCAACCCGTTATAATGAGTCCGCATTTTAACCCCCTAACCCTGACGCGCTCCATCTTCAAGCTGAGCGCGCTGTTTTTTTATGGAGAACCCCATGCCTTCGTTCGACGTGGTATCGGAACTGGACAAGCACGAAGTCACCAACGCCGTGGACAACGCGGTGAAGGAACTGGACCGCCGCTATGACCTCAAGGGCAAGGGCAGCTTCGAGTTCAAGGACAAGGAGCAGACCGTGATGCTGACCGCCGAGGCCGAGTTCCAGCTCGAGTCGATGGTCGAAATCCTGCGTCTGGCTCTGGTCAAGCGCAAGATCGACGTCAAGTGCCTGGAAGTGAAGGACGCCTATCCGTCCGGCAAGGAGATGAAGCAGGAAGCCAAGTTCCGCGAAGGCATCGACAAGGAACTGGCGAAAAAGATCGTTGCCCACATCAAGGACGCCAAGCTCAAGGTCCAGGCCTCGATCCAGGGCGAGCAGGTACGCGTCACCGGCAAGAAACGTGACGACCTGCAGGAGGCCATCGCCGCGTTGCGCGCGAAGGAATTCGACATGCCGCTGCAGTTCAACAACTTCCGCGACTGATCGCACGGCGGCCCGGAACCTTGATGGCGCATTGATGTCCATCGGGGTCCGGGCCGCTGGCTTTGCGCTGCCCGCTTCACTGTGTACTTGCCGTTCGGCATCAGGAGATAAACATGGATTTGAACGCTGAAGTCGATCAGCTGGTTCGCCAATCGCAGACCTGGGTTCCCTTGATCATGGAGTACGGCAGCCGCCTGTTGCTGGCGCTGCTGACCCTGGCCATCGGCTGGTGGATCATCAACAAGCTCAGTGCCCGTCTTGGCAAGCTGGTGGGCCTGCGTGCCGACGCCGCGCTGCAGGGCTTCATCAGCACCCTGGCCAACATCGTGCTGAAGGTGCTGCTGATGGTCAGCGTGGCGTCGATGATCGGTATCGAGACCACCTCGTTCGTCGCCGCCATCGGTGCCGCCGGCCTGGCCATCGGCCTGGCCTTGCAAGGCAGCCTGGCCAACTTCGCCGGCGGTGTGCTGATCCTGATGTTCCGTCCGTTCCGTATCGGTGACTGGATCGAGGCCCAAGGTGTCAGTGGCACCGTGGACAGCATCCAGATCTTCCACACCGTGCTGCGCACCGGCGACAACAAGACCGTGATCATGCCTAACGGCAGTCTCTCCAACGGCATTATCACCAACACCAACCGCCAGCCGACCCGCAAGGTGGTGTTCGACGTGGGCGTGGATTACGACGCCGACCTGCAGAAGGCGCGCAATGTACTGCTGGAGCTGGCCCAGGATCCGCGTGTGCTGCAGGACCCGGCACCGCAGGCGGTTATTTCGACCCTGGGTGACAGCTCGATCACCGTGTCGCTGCGCATCTGGACCAAGACCGCCGACTACTGGGACGTGATGTTCATGCTCAACGAGCATGCCCGCGACCGGCTCAAGGCAGAAGGGATCGACATTCCGTTTCCGCAGCGGGTGATCCGTGTGGTGCAGGAGACCGTGGCGTAACATAAGCGTCCGCGAAATCGGGGCCGCTTCGCGCCCCATCGCCGGCAAGCCGGTTCCCACAGGGTCAATGGTCAACCTGTGGGAGCCGGCTTGCCGGCGATGGGGCGCGAAGCGGCCCTGTTTTTTACACTTGTTCACAGCCAGGCGCTGCCATATCTGGCATACACCCTGATCTTGCCTGCCAACCCGATGTTCGCCATGAAACCTCTGCTGTATATCACCCCCCTGCGCGCCTTGCTGTTCGGCCTGACCCTGGCGCTGTTCGAACTGTTGACCTACCTGGCCAGCGACGCGGTCATGCCCGCCATGCCGGTAGTGGTCGGCGATCTCCAGGCCAGCCCCGAATACATTCCCCATGCCCTCAACCTCTACCTGCTGGGTGGCGTGCTGCTGCAGTGGCTGATCGGCCCATTGGCCGACCGCTATGGCCGGCGCCCGCTGTTGCTGGGGGGCTGTGTGTTCTTCGGGCTGGCGTGCCTGGCGGCCTTCTGGGCACAGGATATCGGTGTGTTCAACCTGTTGCGGCTGTTGCAGGGCATCGGCCTGGGCTTCGTGGTCACGGTCAGCTATCCGGCGCTCAACGAGGCGTTCAGCGAGGCCGACGCGGTGCGCATGATGGCGCTGCTGGCCAACATCGCGCTGCTGTCGCCGTTGCTTGGCCCGCTGGTGGGCACCTTGATGCTGCAGTGGCTGGACTGGCGCTGGCTATTCGTGGCCTTCGCCGCCGGCGCGGTGCTGTGTTGGCTGCTGCTCTACCGGCTGATGCCGGAAACCCTGGGCGTGGAGCGCCGCGACGGTTCGCGCCTGCCGTTCACGCCCATCCACCTGCTGCCATTGCTGGCGGGTTACGGTCAGTTGCTGGGCAACCGTCGTTTCGTGGCCGGTAGCGCGGCGCTGGGGCTGGTGGGGTTGCCCCTTATCGGCTGGATCGGCCTGTCACCTGTGCTGCTGATCCATGATGAAGGTCTGAGCACGATGGAATACGCATTGTGGCAACTGCCGGTGTTCGGCGGGCTGATCCTGGGCAACCTGATCATCAACCGCATCGCCGATCGCTACCCGCTGCCGGCGTTGGTGCGTGGCGCCCTGTGGCCTTACCTGGCGGGCCTGGCGCTGATGGTTGCGGCCACCTGGTTCTGGCCGACGGTGACCAGTGTGGTGGCCGGCATGTCGCTGTACGCGCTGGGCCTGGGCGTCGCCAACGCGGTGCTGTACCGCATGACGCTGTTCTCCAGCGAGCAGAGCAAGGGCCTGGTATCGGCGATGCTGGGGATGATCACCATCGCCTTGCTGGGCCTGGGCGGCGCGGTGTTGGCGATGCTGGGTGCCGGGGCCAGTCTGATGCATTTTGCCCTGGCCGCGGGCGTGGCGGGTGCGTTGGCGCTGTGGCCGTTGTGGTTCGTGATCGGCAGGCGCCCTGCGGTGGTTGCAGGCTAGACGCATCGCGGGGCAAGCCCGCTCCCACGCAGCGCTCAAAGAAAGTATGCGTGGGAGCGGGCTTGCCCCGCGATAAGGCCGCTAATGGCCTAGTGTTGTTCAGCTGCCGGGCTCTCCACCGGCGCCGGCTTTCCCCGACCGACTTCCTGGCGCCAGTGCAGCGCGATCAGCACCAGCGTCGGCACGCCCAGCAGGGCGGTGACCAGGAAGAAGTCGTGATAGCCGAACTTCTCCACCATGACCCCGGAATAGCCGCCGATCAGGCGTGGCAGCAACAGCATGATCGAGCTGAGCAGGGCGTACTGGGTGGCCGAGAACTTCAGGTTGGTCAGGCTCGACAGGTAGGCGACGAAGGCCGAGGTGGCGAGCCCCGAACTGAAGTTGTCCAGCGAGATGGTGACCACCAGCATTTCCAGGTTCGGGCCCATGTCGGCCAGCATCAGGAACAGGATGTTGGTGGCCGCCGAGGCCGCGCCGCCGATGAACAGGATCGGCAGGATGCCGAAGCGCACGATCAGCAGGCCGCCGGCGCCAGCGCCGACCAGGGTCATGATCAGGCCGAAGATCTTGCTGACGCTGGCGATCTGGTCCTTGGTGAAGCCCATGTCGATGTAGAACACGTTGGCCATCACGCCCATCACCGTATCCGACATGCGATAGGTGGCGATCAGCCCGAGCAGCAGCAGGGCCTGCCAGCGATAGCGCACGATGAAGTCGTTGACCGGCGTGAGCACCGGCGCCAGGCCGCGACGGCCAAGGGACGACAGGCACGCCCAGGTCAGCAGCACATAGAGGATCAGGCGCAGGAAGGCGCGGTCTTCGAGCAGCAGGTCGAGCAGGGTCGCGTCGCCGAACGCCACGCTGCCCCAGTCGGTGTTGAACATCTGGGTGAAACTGGCCGGTACCGAGACCAGCAGGATGATCAGCACGAACACCGACGCCAGCTGGTGCATCAAGCCATAGCGCGCGGCCGACAGCTGGGTACGCAGGGGGACGGGGGGCTCACGCATCACCAGGGTGGTGAACACCGCCGGCAGCATCAGCACGCCGAAGAGTACGTAGGTGCCGGTCCAGGCTTCGTGCAGGTAGCTGAAACCGGTGGAGCCGAACCACTCGGCGAAGAACAGCGCACCGGCGGTGGCAAGCAGGGCGGCGACCCGGTAGCCGGCCATGTAGCTGGCAGCCAGGGCAGCCTGGCGCTGGTCGTCGGCGATTTCCAGGCGGTAGGCGTCGACGGCGATGTCCTGGGTCGCCGAGGCGAAGGCCACCAGCACCGCCAGGGCGACCAGCCATGACAGGTGTTTCTGCGGGTCGCAGAAGCCCATGCCGACCAGCCCGAGCACCACCAGCAGTTGCGACAACAGCAGCCAGGAACGGCGCCGGCCCATGCCGCCGAGCAGCGGCAGGCGCCACTGGTCGAGCAGTGGCGACCAGACCCATTTGAACGCGTAGGCGAGGCCGATCAGGCTGGCATAGCCGATGGTCTCGCGGGCCACGCCGGCTTCGCGCAGCCAAACCGACAGCGTCGAGAACACCAGCATGTACGGCAGGCCGGCGGCGAATCCGAGCAGCAAAAGCACCAGAGTTGACGGGCTGGCATAGGCAGCGAGCGCAGCGCGCCAGGTTTTACGGGGCATGGGCCAACATCTGCCTCAAGGTTTGCGAAAACAAAGCGCGCACTCTAACCGCTGTGCTCCATCGGACGCCAGCCATGGCACGCCATATCCACACGATTATTGGCCACATTCACGCCTTCTGCGCGCAGCCGGGCGCGTTGTTCGTCGCCAGACGGCGTGCCCAGGACCAGGCTCAACCTGCCACCCGCGCCCAGTACCCGGTGCCAGGGCAGGCGGGTGTCCTGGGGTAGCTGCGAAAGTGTGCGTCCTACCCACCGCGCCGCGCGGCCAAGGCCTGCAAGCTCGGCGAGTTGTCCGTAGCTGACGACCTTCCCCGGCGGTACTTGGCCGAGGACGGAATACAGTGCCATTCGTCGGGCTTGTGCATCCTGCGCCGCGGGCGGATCGAGGGCGGACATCAGAAGATCCCTGTGCTGCAGATGAAACCGGACAGAAGGTTCCGGCAAATGCGAGTGGAACTCATCGGCATGGTCTGGGTCTGTCCTTGCTCAGGTTGTCGGTATCTGGATAATGCCCGGCTTTTTCGTCGAATCGAACCCATATTGCGCTTATGTCTTCTAGAACCCTGCTGTGCCTCATCGCTGCGTCCCTTTGTACGCCCGTGCTCGCCGATACCGTGTGGATGAAGAACGGTGACCGCCTGAGCGGCAAGATCAAGGTCTTCGACGGCGGCAAGCTGCTGCTGGAGACCCCCTATGGCGGTTCGATCGCCCTGGACTGGAAACAGGTGCAGACGCTGGAAAGCGATCAGGAACTGCTGGTCAAGCAAGATGCCTACAGCGGCGAGAAAGCCAAGGCATTGAAGGCCGCCGAACCCGGCAAGGTGACCCTGGCCAACGGCGAGGCACCGAAGACCGTCGAGCTGGCCAGCATCGAGCAGATCATGAAGCCGCGTCCGGTGCTCGAGGATTTCCTGTGGAAGGGCAACGTCGATGTGGCGATGGACTACAAGCGCGCCGAGAACAACACCGACGACTATGACGTCAGCTTCAAGACCACTGCCCGCCATGGCCGCTGGCGGCACAACGCCGAGGGTGAATACAACCGCGAGACCAAGGACGACGTCACCACCACCAACAACTGGAGCGCCGAGTACGCGCTGGATCGCTTCATAACCGAGAAGTGGTTCTGGCAGGGGCGCCTGGAATACAAACGTGACCATATCGAGGATCTGGCCCGCCAGCGTACCGTCGGTACCGGCCCGGGCTACCAGTTCTGGGATGACGAGCTCGGCGCGTTCTCGCTGGGCTCGTTGATCAACCGCACCGACTTCGAGTACCGCGACGGTGGCAAGGACAACTTCTATTCCGCCGCGGTGAAGTGGGACTACAACCGTTACCTGATCGGCAAGAAGGTCGAATTCTTCACCAATGGCGAATTCGGCAAGCCACTGGGCGGCGTGGCCGACTACTCGCTCGATGCCGAGATGGGCCTGCGCTACAAGGTGACCGAGTGGGCTTCGCTCAACCTCAAGGCGGAAAAGGACCTGATCAAGGGCACCCGCGACAGCGACCTGGACAAGACCCGCTATACCGCCGGTTTCGGCGTTACCTGGTAGATCGCAGGGGCGCTGCGCGCCCCATCGCTGGCAAGCCGGCTCCCACAGGGGCACTTCGACTCCTGTGGGAGCCGGCGATGGTCTGCGCAGCATACCCAGTGGCAGTGGTGGGTGATAATGCTTATCTTGTCACCCATCCAGTCCGCCGCCAGGAGCCCTACAGTGAGTACCAACGCCCTTCGCCCCGCCCGGGAACTGCTGCTCAAGGAATACCGCGGCGTCCTCTCCACGCATTCCAAATCGATGCCCGGTTTCCCCTTCGGCTCGGTGGTGCCGTATTGTCTCGACGCCGACGGCCATCCGCTGATCCTCATCAGCCGCATCGCCCAGCACACCCACAACCTGCAGAAAGACCCCAAGTGTTCGCTGCTGGTAGGTGAGCGCGACGCCGAAGATGTCCAGGCAGTCGGACGCCTGACGGTGATGGCCCAGGCGCGCAAACTCACTGACGATGCCGCCATCGAGGCTGCTGCAAGCCGGTACTACCGGTATTTCCCCGAATCTGCGAACTACCACAAGGCCCACGATTTCGACTTCTGGGTGCTTGAGCCGGTACGCCACCGTTACATCGGTGGTTTCGGCGCGATCCACTGGCTCGATCAGGTGACGTTGGCCAATCCGTTTGCGGGCCAGGTCGAAAAAAGCATGATTGAGCATATGAATGACGACCATGCCAATGCCATTGAACACTATGTAAAACTGTCGGGGCTGCCGCGCTCGGCGCACATGGTCGGTATCGACAGCGAGGGCATGCACCTGCGTATTGGTCAGGGCATTTACTGGCTGCCTTTCCCAACTACTTGCAATACGCCGACACAAGTCCGCGAGGCTCTGGTTTTGCTGGCGCGCGCTGAAAAATGGCCGGATGCGACGCAAGTCGAGGGTTGAAAACAGGCGTCGAGGCATCCATTTGATGGTCTTACAGGAAGATTCTCTTCCGCCGAGGAACCCTTGATGCGTGCTTTTCTACTGCTGTTTCTTATTTTTCCTGTGCTGGAGCTGTTCGTCTTCGTCAAGGTCAGCGCCGCCATTGGCTTCTTCCCAGCGTTGCTGCTGATCATCGCCGGTTCCGCCCTGGGTGTGCTGGTGATGCGCGTGGCCGGCCTGGCTACCGCCCTGCGTGCCCGGGAGAGCCTGCAGCGCGGCGAACTGCCGGCCGAGGACATGTTCCAGGGCTTGATGCTCACCGTCGGTGGCGGCCTGTTGCTGCTGCCGGGTTTCATCAGTGACGTGCTGGGCCTGCTGTGCCTGCTGCCGTTCACCCGCCGCCGGGTGGCCGGCCGTCTGCGCCGCCGCGCCGAAGAGCAGGCCCTGCGTCAGCGGGCGTTCCAGGATGATCCGTTCCAGGCCCAGCCCCGCGATGACGGCCACCGTCCGAACGTGATCGAGGGCGAGTACGAGCGTCGCGACAAGTAAGGCGTGTTCATGCGTGGGCTTGCTCCGCGATGGGGGAGTCGCCCTGATCGCAGGGCGAACGCGCTCCCACGATGACTCTTACACCTTATGAAAATTTTTCTGTAGCAAGCCTTGTAATCGAATATCCCGGCCTCATGTATGTGGTCACCGCAAGGTTTCTGGTGGCGACACCAGACATGACACAGGTGGTTCGCCCTTTGCGGGCCACCCCCCGGCAACGCCGGATCGAATCAACCCGCCGGTGCTGACACCGGCCGATGAAAACCACAATTTGGGAGAGATCGACAATGAAGCTTCGTCCTCTGCATGACCGCGTCGTCATCCGTCGCAGCGAAGAAGAATCGAAAACCGCTGGCGGTATCGTCCTGCCGGGTTCGGCCGCTGAAAAACCAAACCGCGGTGAAGTCGTTGCCGTCGGCACCGGTCGCATCCTGGACAACGGCGAAGTACGCGCGCTGGCCGTGAAAGTGGGTGACAAAGTGGTTTTCGGCCCTTACTCGGGCAGCAACACCGTGAAAGTCGATGGCGAAGACCTGCTGGTAATGGCCGAGAACGAAATCCTCGCTGTTATCGAAGGCTGATTTCCCCGACTTCCCGTTACTCCAAAGAATTCCAAGGATTAAACGATCATGGCTGCTAAAGACGTAAAATTCGGCGATTCCGCCCGTAAGAAAATGCTGGTTGGTGTCAACGTTCTGGCTGACGCGGTAAAAGCGACCCTGGGCCCGAAAGGCCGTAACGTGGTCCTGGCCAAGAGCTTCGGCGCGCCGACCATCACCAAGGACGGCGTTTCCGTCGCCAAAGAGATCGAGCTCAAAGACGCTTTCGAGAACATGGGCGCCCAGCTGGTCAAGGAAGTTGCTTCCAAGGCCAACGACGCTGCCGGTGACGGCACCACCACCGCTACCGTACTGGCCCAGGCCATCGTCAACGAAGGCCTGAAAGCCGTTGCTGCCGGCATGAACCCGATGGACCTCAAGCGCGGCATCGACAAGGCCACCGCCGCCGTCGTCGCCGAGCTGAAGAACCTGTCCAAGCCATGCGCCGATTCCAAGGCCATCGCCCAGGTCGGCACCATCTCCGCCAACTCCGACAACTCCATCGGTGAAATCATCGCCGAAGCCATGGAAAAAGTCGGCAAGGAAGGCGTGATCACCGTTGAAGAAGGCTCGGGCCTGGAAAACGAACTGTCCGTGGTCGAAGGCATGCAGTTCGATCGCGGCTACCTGTCGCCGTACTTCGTCAACAAGCCGGACACCATGGTTGCCGAGCTGGAAGGCGCCCTGCTGCTGCTGGTCGACAAGAAGATCTCCAACATCCGTGAGCTGCTGCCAGTTCTGGAAGCCGTTGCCAAGGCCGGCCGTCCGCTGCTGATCGTTGCCGAGGACGTCGAAGGCGAAGCCCTGGCTACCCTGGTCGTCAACAACATGCGCGGCATCGTCAAGGTCGCCGCGGTCAAGGCGCCAGGCTTCGGCGATCGCCGCAAGGCCATGCTGCAGGACATCGCTGTCCTGACCGGCGGCACCGTGATCTCCGAAGAGATCGGCCTGTCCCTGGAAACCGCCACCCTGGAACACCTGGGTAACGCCAAGCGCGTCATCCTGTCCAAGGAAAACACCACCATCATCGACGGTGCTGGCGAAGAGTCCGACATCCAGGCTCGCGTCACCCAGATCCGTGCCCAGGTTGCCGACACCACTTCGGACTACGACCGTGAGAAGCTGCAAGAGCGCCTGGCCAAACTGGCTGGCGGTGTTGCCGTGATCAAGGTCGGTGCCGGCACCGAAGTCGAGATGAAAGAGAAGAAAGCCCGCGTCGAAGACGCCCTGCACGCCACCCGCGCAGCCGTTGAAGAAGGCGTGGTGCCTGGCGGTGGTGTTGCCCTGGTACGCGCCCTGGCTGCCATCGTTGACCTCAAAGGCGACAACGAAGACCAGAACGTCGGTATTGCCCTGCTGCGTCGCGCTGTCGAAGCGCCGCTGCGCCAGATCACTGCCAACGCCGGCGACGAGCCAAGCGTTGTCGCTGACAAGGTCAAGCAAGGTTCGGGTAACTTCGGTTACAACGCCGCTACCGGTGAGTACGGCGACATGATCGAGATGGGCATCCTGGACCCAGCCAAGGTCACCCGTTCGGCCCTGCAAGCCGCAGCTTCGATCGGTGGTCTGATGATCACCACCGAAGCCATGGTTGCCGACCTGCCGGAAGACAAGCCAGCTGCTGGCATGCCTGACATGGGCGGCATGGGTGGCATGGGCGGCATGATGTAAGCCAGCCTTACCCCCGGTCCCAAGAAGAAGCCCCGCCTAGTGCGGGGCTTTTTCGTTTGCCAGATTTGCCCCGCGATGGTTAATCAGGCAGCGCTGTGTTCGGCCGCTGGTGTTTCGCAGCGGTTTCGGCGATACAGCACCAGGTAGTACGACCCCAGCCCGATCAGCCAGCAGAACACCGCCGTCCATACGTTGTGCGACAGGAAGTGCGCGCCCTGCATCATCCGCCCGATCGACAGCACCGAGCCGGCCACGAAGGCCACTGCCAGCGCGACCCGTGCCATGCGGGGCTTGCGGTCACGCAGCATGAAGAACAGGCCAAACAGGCAGAACCCGGTCGCCGCATGCCCTCCGGGCCAGCACAGCCCAGGCTTGTCGGTAGCCGGGCGGGCTTCGAGCAACTTGCTGTAGGTCTCCTTGCCACCGAACTGCGTCAGGCTCCACGGGCATTGCACCTGGGTCACCTTCTTCAGCGGCGTGACGAAGGCCGTCGACAGCGCCAGCGCCAGTACCAGGCAGCCCAACTCGCGGCGCCAGCCCAGCAGCCGGCTCCAGAAGAAGCTCAGGGCGAACCCGGCCACTGCCAGTAGACCGAACAGGATCACACCCTGCTTGACGCGGTCATGCAGGATATTCTCCAGCACATAGCTGTGGCGGCCGATGAACGCGCCGGCGGCCGGGTCGTAGAACAGGTTGGCCAGGTCCATGTCCAGCGAGGTCCACTCCAGCAGGACCAGGGTCATGACAGTGATGAATGGGATGCCCAGGTACAGCCAAAAATTGATCGGGCGAGGGGGGACGCTAGCCTGCATGGTGACTCCAGAAGGTGTAAGAGACGGGGCATTGTCGTTGGGCCGCTATCCTGTGTTCGTGAATGATCGGTGAAAAAACCGTCAAGTCCGGTGATTTCGCTCCAGGGCATGGCACCATGCGGGCAAATGGCCGTAAGCTGCGCCTGCCGCGCCCGGCGAAGCGCCGCACAGGAGATTTCGATGCGCATTCTTTTGGTTGAAGACAACCGCGATATTCTGGCCAACCTGGCCGACTACCTCGGCATGAAGGGCTACACCGTCGATTGTGCCCAGGATGGCCTGTCCGGCCTGCACCTGGCCGCGACCGAACACTACGACCTGATCGTGCTCGACATCATGTTGCCGGGCATCGACGGCTATACGCTGTGCAAGCGCCTGCGCGAGGATGCCCGCCGCGACACCCCGGTGATCATGCTTACCGCCCGCGACCAGCTGGACGACCGCCTGCAGGGCTTCCGCTCAGGGGCCGACGACTACTTGCTCAAGCCGTTCGCGTTGTCGGAGCTGGCCGCGCGCATCGAGGCGGTGCTGCGGCGTGCCCAGGGGGGCGGCCGGCGCACCTTGCAGGTCGCCGACCTGAGCTACGACCTCGACACTCTGGAGGTGACCCGCCAGGGCCGCCTGCTCAAGCTCAACCCCGTCGGCCTGAAGCTGCTCGCCGTGCTGATGCAGAAGAGCCCCCACGTCCTGCGTCGCGAGGTGCTGGAAGAGGCGCTGTGGGGCGACGACTGCCCGGACAGCGACAGCCTGCGCAGCCATGTCCACCAATTGCGCCAGGTCATCGACAAACCCTTCGAAAGACCGCTATTGCATACCGTCCATGGCGTCGGCTATCGCCTCGCCGAGGGCCGCGATGGAGTTTAAGCAGAGCCTTGCCCAGCGCATCATCATCGCCTTTGCGCTGATGAGCGCGCTGGTGGCCGGGGCATTTGCCTTTGGCATTGTCGCCACGGTGCATTTGGTCGAAGAGCGGTTGATCTCTTCGGTGCTCGGTGGCGACCTGCAGCGCCTGTTGCGCATGGACAGTGTCAGCGACTGGAGCCACCGGCCGCGCCCCGACCAGTTGTTCTACTTCAGTGGCGGGCGAGACGATTTCGAGCTGCCCAAGGACCTGCGCCACCTGGACGCCGGCTTCCACGAAGTGTTTCGCGACCAGCTCTCGTACCACGCCATGGTCGAGATCGTCGATGGCCGACGTTATGTGCTGTTGCAGGACCAGAGCGATTTCGAGGAGCGCGAGCGGGTGCTGTTCGCCGTTGTCGTGGTCGGCTTCGTGCTCAGCCTGGCCCTGGCGGTGATTCTCGGCTGGTTGCTGGCCCGGCGGGTGATGGCGCCGGTGATCCGGCTGGCGCGCCAGGTCCGTCACCGTGATCAGCTGTTGGGATTGGCACCGCCATTGGCACCGGATTATGCCGCGGATGAGGTCGGCCAGTTGGCCGTCGCCTTCGACGATACCTTGGGGCGCCTGCGTGATGCCTTGACCCGTGAGCGCTTGTTCACCAGCGATGTCAGCCACGAGCTGCGTACGCCGCTGATGGTCCTGGCCACCTCGTGCGAGCTGCTGATGGAAAACCCCAACCTCGAGAGCCGCGCGCGCAGCCAGGTCGAACGTATCGCCCGGGCGACCGAGGAGATGCGCGAGTTGGTGAAAACCTTCCTGATGCTTGCCCGGGCCCAGCGCGATGAAGGTGCAGTCGCTTCGCGGGCGACCCTGCGCGAGGTGGGTGACGACTTGATCGGGGTATGGCGCGATACCGTCGAGCAGAAAGGCCTGGCGCTTTACTACGATGGCCAGGTCAGTGCCAGCCCGGTGCTGTACAACGCCACCTTCCTGCAGTCGGTGATGGGCAACCTGCTGCGCAATGCCGCCCACTACACCGACAGTGGATACATCCGCCTCAGCCTGGAAGCCAATGGCTTCAGTGTGGAAGACAGTGGCGTGGGGATTCCGGAAGAACAGCGCGAGGCGATGTTCCGGCCGTTCGTGCGCGGTGACGAGCGTCGGGGCGAGGGGTTGGGGTTGGGCCTGTCGCTGGTCCAGCGCATCTGCGACGACCAGGGCTGGCGCGTGACCCTGACGGCGACGCTGCCCCACGGCTGTCGTTTCGAGGTCGATCTGAGCCAGGGCACCCCGATGGCGCATGGCGAAGGGTGTGGCGGGGTATTGGATCCGGATTAACGTCCGGTAACACCTGCGGAGCTTTCCTACAGATTTTTCACATCGGCATGACCTGACGCCAACGCCCAACTGCCTAAGGTGGGCGCACTGGAGTCAGGAGATGCTCAATGCGTAGCCCCATCAAACTCGAATTCTCGGACAAGTACGATCGGGATCATGCCCGCCAGTACTTTCTCAAGCACCAGGATGGCCTGGCTCGACGCCTTTCCCACCAGCGCGACGAGCAGCTGGCCCGGCGCGCCCTGGCGTTGGCCGGAGAGCCCGGGCTGGTGCTCGACCTGCCTTGTGGCGCCGGGCGTTTCTGGCCGCTGCTGGCGGAAAAGGCCAACCGGGTGATCATCGGTGCAGACAACTCCGCCGCGATGATCGAGACAGCCTGTGCGGCACAACCGCCAGAAGTCGTCGCACGGGTACGGCCCTTGCAGACTTCCGCCTTTGCTATTGACCTGCCGGACAACTCGGTGGACAGCATTTTCTGCATGCGCTTGTTCCATCACATTGGCGACCCTGCGCATCGAAAGACAATTCTCTCGGAATTTCAAAGGGTTAGCCGCGACAGCGTGATCCTGTCGCTGTGGGTGGATGGCAATTTCAAGGCCTGGCGCCGGCGCAAGCTCGAAACGCGACGCAGTGCCAAGGCCACGCAGGACAGCTACCAGAACCGATTTGTGTTACCTGCGGCTACAGTGGAAGAAGAGTTTTCCTCAGCAGGCTTCAGAATTCAGGAACGTCTCGACTTTCTGCCGTTCTATGCCATGTGGCGAGTGTACGTATTGCGCAAGGGGTAAAGAGTCATGGCGGTAGCCCAGCATCATTCCAGGCAGTTCGATTATTACTGGCAGCAGCAAGGGGAATGGGTCGAGGAACCCAACCAGCGGCGTGGCGGCGAAAGCGGCGTGCAGCGGCTGAGCGATGACCATGGCCATATGCTGTATGCCAAGCGCCAGGTCGGGCATATCTACCGCAGCCTCCTGCATCCTTTCGGGCGCCCCACGGTGTTGCGCGAACTCGACGCATTGCACAGCTTCGAGCAGTTGGGCGTGCGGGTGCCGCGTATCGTCTATGCCGGTGCCGAGCGTGACGCCGATCACCAGTGGCGTGCGTTGCTGGTCAGCGAGGCACTTGATGGCTTTGTCGATCTCGATGCCTGGCATGCCTCGGGAGCTCGCGAGCATTATCCGCAGGCGGTGCACGAGCGCATGCTCAAGGATCTGGCCGACAACCTGGCGCGCATGCACCTGGGGCATTGGCAGCATGGCTGCCTGTACGGCAAGCATGTGTTCGTCAAGGTACTTGGCGAGGGGGAGCAGGCGCGGGTGGAGGTCGCGTTGCTGGATCTGGAGAAATGTCGGCGACGGATCAGTTGCCAGCGAGCGGCGTACAACGACCTGCGTCAATTGCGCCGCCACTCGTCGTTCAATGAGGCGGAGTGGCAGACCTTGCTCTACTTTTACCAAATGGCGTTTGGCAGCGCTGTCAAAGGTTTAGAGCAATGAAACTAGAAATAGCTCGAGCTTTGTTCCTGGTTGCGGCGTTGGCGGTGACCACCGCTGCGGCGGCAGCCTGGGAGCAGCCGCGGCCCACGGTGTTCAGCAAGGCCGGGGAGGGTGGGCAGTGCCCATTGCCTCGTGTGGTGAAGGCTGACCAGGTGCAGGCTCAGCCGGATCATGATCTTTTACTGTTTCTGTTCGGGATGAGCCAGGGCCTGCGGCCGGTGGGTTGAGGCAGGTGGTCTTGACGTACGCCAGGGGATCTCCATGAGCCTCTGGCGTTTTGCCGTTTAATTCGCGGTGCTCGCCTGATAGCTGTCGATCACTTCCTGCGCCGCGCGAAACGCATCGATCGCCGCCGGCACCCCGGCATACACCGCGCAATGCAGCAGCGCCTCGCGAATCTCCTCGACCGTGCAGCCATTGTTCAACGCCCCACGCACGTGGCCCTTGAGTTCCTGCGGGCACTTGAGCGCGGTCAGGGTGGCCAATGTGATCAGGCTGCGGGTCTTCAGCGGCAACCCGTCGCGAGCCCAGACGCTGCCCCATGCATGTTCGTTGACGAAGTCCTGCAGCGGTTGGGTGAACGCCGTTGCGTTGCCCAGGGCGCGATCGACGAAGGCATCGCCCATTACCTGGCGACGGATGCTTTCACCGGTGTTTTTCTTGTCAGCCATGTTGTTTTCCTTAGTGTTGGCGGCGCCAGGCGCGGACCGTGGTGTACAGCAGTACGACCCCGAGCACTGGCATTACATAGAACAGCATCAGCTGTTCGAGGCGTCCGGCCAAAGGCAGGCCGGTGGTGAAGGTCACCACGTGCAGGCCGTAGGCCAGGTAAAGACACAGGAACACCAGGCCTTCGGCGCGGGTAACCCGGTAGCCGGAATAGAACACCGGCAGGCACAGCGCGGCGACGCCGAGCATCACCGGCAGGTCGAAGTCCAGTGCATTGGGTGAAATCGACAAGGGGGCGGGGGTGGTCACTGCCGTCAGCCCCAGCACCGCCAGCAGGTTGAACAGGTTGCTGCCGATCACCGTACCCACGGCGATTTCCCGTTCGCCGCGCAGGGCCGCGATCAGCGCGGCAGCCAGTTCCGGCAGCGAGGTGCACACCGCGACCACGGTCAGACCGATGATGCGTTCGGACAGGCCCAGGTCGGTCGCTACCTCGACGGCTGCCTCCAGTACCAGGTGGCCCGCCAGGCTCAGCAGCCCCAGGCCCATGAGGATCTGCAGCAGCGCCCCGCTCCAGAAGCGCAGCGGGCTGGCGTGCTCGGTGCGTGGCGCCGGGTACGTGCGGGCATAGTGCCGCGACTGATGCCAGAGCATGGCCAGGTAACCGGCCAGGCCGAGCAGCAGCAGGCCGCCTTCCAGCCGCCCCAGTTCGCCGTTGAGCGCGAGCAGGTAGACCAGGGCGCTGGCGAGGATCATCAGCGGGATATCCAGGCGCACCAGCTGGCGTGACACACGCAGCGGAATGATCAGTGCGGCAAGGCCCAGGATCACCAGCACGTTGAAGATGTTGCTGCCCACGACGCTGCCCAGCGCGACATCCGGCGCGCCCTGGTAGGCGGCTTGCAGGCTCACGGTCAGCTGTGGCGCGGTGCTGCCGAAGGCGACCAGGCTCAGGCCGATGATCAGCGGGCGCACGTGCAGGCGGCCGGCCAGGCGCAGGGCGGCGCGAACCAGCAGCTCGGCACCGAAGATCATCAGCAGCAGGCCCAGGCCCAGTTGCAGCAGGCTGAAGGCGGGGAGGGTGGCCAGGTCGAAAATGGCGAGGGCTCCAGTCAGGTCAATCGCTCAGACCTTGTACCCGGACTCGCGCGGTTCCGCTACGGAGCATGCCGATTTTTTCTGCGGCGGCGCGTGACAGGTCGATCAGCCGGCCGCGGGTGTGCGGGCCACGGTCGTTGATGCGTACCACCACGCTGCGCTGGTTGGCCAGGTTGGTGACCAGCACACGGCTGCCAAAGGGCAGGCTGCGGTGGGCGGCGGTGAGGCCATGCTGGTTGAAGGGCTCGCCGCTGGCAGTGCGTTTGCCATGGTGGCGTGAGCCGTAATAGGAGGCGGTACCGCTCTGGTCGTAGCCGCGAGGGTCGATGTCATGGCTGGCGCAGCCGGCCAGCAGGGAAAAGAGGGCGAGGGTGGTGAGGGAACGCTTGAGCAATTCGGAAGCTCCGCTGTCACTTCGAATCATCGCGGGGCAAGCCCGCTCCCACGATCTGGGAGCGGGCTTGCCCCGCGATCAGGATCACCCTTCGAGCTTGGCCTTGAGCAATTGGTTCACTTGCCCCGGGTTGGCCTTGCCCTTCGACGCCTTCATCGCCTGGCCGACGAAGAAGCCGAACATCTTGCCGCGCTTGGCTTCATCGGCGGCGCGGTACTGTTCGACCTGTTCGGCGTTGGCGGCGAGCATCTCGTCGAGCATCTTGTCGATCGCGCCGGTGTCGGTGACCTGCTTGAGACCCTTGCTTTCGATGATGCTGTCGGCATCGCCCTCGCCGGCGGCCATGGCCTCGAACACGGTCTTGGCGATCTTGCCGCTGATGGTGTTGTCACGGATGCGCAGCAGCATGCCGCCGAGGTGTTCGGCACTGACCGGCGACTGGTCGATCTCGACGCCGAGCTTGTTCAGCAGGCTGCCCAGTTCCACCATGACCCAGTTGGCGGCCAGCTTGGCGTCGCCGCCGATCTTCACCACCTGTTCGAAGTAGTCGGCCTGCTCGCGGCTGGAAGCCAGCACGTTGGCGTCATAGGCCGACAGGCCGTACTGGCTCTGGAAGCGCTCGACCTTCTGTGGCGGCAGCTCCGGCAGGGCGGCGCGCACGGTGTCGAGGAAGCCTGGCTCGATGACCACCGGCAGCAGGTCCGGGTCGGGGAAGTAACGGTAGTCGTTGGCTTCCTCCTTGCTGCGCATGGAGCGGGTCTCGTCCTTGTTCGGGTCGTACAGGCGGGTTTCCTGCACCACCTTGCCGCCGTCCTCGATCAGGTCGATCTGGCGCTGGATCTCGCTGTTGATCGCACGTTCGATGAAGCGGAACGAGTTGACGTTCTTGATCTCGCAGCGGGTGCCGAACTCGGTCTGGCCTTTCGGGCGGATCGACACGTTGCAGTCGCAGCGCAGCGAGCCTTCGGCCATGTTGCCGTCGCAGATACCCAGGTAGCGTACCAGGGCGTGGATTGCCTTGACGTAGGCCACGGCTTCCTTGGCGCTACGCATGTCCGGCTCGGAGACGATCTCCAGCAGCGGGGTGCCGGCGCGGTTCAGGTCGATGCCGGTGGCGCCGTTGAAGTCTTCATGCAGGCTCTTGCCGGCATCTTCTTCAAGGTGCGCGCGGGTCACGCCGATGCGCTTGATGGTGCCGTCTTCCAGGGCGATGTCCAGGTGGCCCTTGCCGACGATCGGCAGGTCCATCTGGCTGATCTGGTAGCCCTTGGGCAGGTCGGGGTAGAAGTAGTTCTTGCGCGCGAACACGTTGCGCGGCCCGATCTCGGCATCGATCGCCAGGCCGAACATGCACGCCATGCGCACGGCCTCCTGGTTGAGCACCGGCAGCACGCCGGGCATGCCCAGGTCGACCAGGCTGGCCTGGGTGTTCGGCTCGGAGCCGAAGGTGGTGGCGCTGCCGGAGAAGATCTTCGACTGGGTGGCGAGCTGGGTATGAATCTCCAGCCCGATCACAACTTCCCATTGCATGTGTGAACTCCTCAGAAGCCGTTGGGGGCGCGGGTGTGCCAGTCGGTGACTTGCTGGTAACGGTGCGCGATGTTGAGCAGGCGGCCTTCCTGGAAATACGGGGCCAGCAGTTGCACGCCCACCGGCAGGCCATCGACGAAGCCGGCCGGCATCGACAGGCCCGGCAGGCCGGCAAGGTTGGCGGTGATGGTGTAGACGTCTTCCAGGTAGGCAGCGACCGGATCGCTGCTCTTGGCGCCAAGTTTCCAGGCCGGGTTCGGCGTGGTCGGGCCAAGAATCACGTCGACGTCGGCGAACGCGGCCATGAAGTCGTTCTTGATCAGGCGGCGGATCTGCTGCGCCTTGACGTAGTAGGCATCGTAGTAGCCTGCCGACAGGGCGTAGGTGCCGACCATGATGCGCCGCTGCACTTCCGCGCCGAAGCCTTCGCCACGGGAGCGCTTGTACAGGTCGGTCAGGTCTTTCGGATCTTCACAGCGATAACCGAAGCGCACGCCATCGAAGCGCGACAGGTTGGATGAGGCCTCCGCCGGGGCGATCACGTAGTACGCCGGGATGGCGTGCTGCATGTTCGGCAGGCTGATTTCCTTGACCACCGCGCCGAGCTTCTCCAGCTCCTTGACGCTGGCCTGGACCAGGTCGGCGATGCGCGGGTCGAGGCCGGCACCGAAGTATTCCTTGGGCAGGCCGATGCGCAGGCCCTGCAGCGAGGCGTTCAGGTTGGCGCTGAAGTCCGGCACCGGCTCGTCGACCGAGGTCGAGTCCTTGGCGTCGAAACCGGCCATGCCTTGCAGCAGCAGGGCGCAGTCTTCGGCGGTGCGGGCCAGCGGGCCGCCCTGGTCGAGGCTCGAGGCGTAGGCGATCATGCCCCAGCGCGATACGCGGCCATAGGTCGGTTTGAGGCCGGTGAGGTTGGTCAGCGCGGCGGGCTGGCGGATCGAACCGCCGGTGTCGGTGCCGGTGGTGGCCGGCAGCAGGCGCGCGGCCACCGCGGCGGCCGAGCCGCCGGACGAACCACCGGGCACGTGCTCGAGGTTCCATGGGTTCTTCACCGCGCCGTAGTGGCTGGACTCGTTTGCCGAGCCCATGGCGAATTCGTCCATGTTGGTCTTGCCCAGGGTGACCATGCCGGCTTCGGCCAGCTTGGCGACCACGGTGGCGTCGTATGGCGCGGTGAAGTTGTCGAGCATCTTCGAGCCGCAGCTGGTGCGCACGCCGTTGGTGCAGAACAGGTCCTTGTGGGCGATCGGCGCACCCAGCAGCGCGCCGGTCTCACCAGAGGCACGGCGGGCGTCGGCGGCGCGCGCCTGCTCCAGGGCCTGTGCTTCGGTGACGGTGATGAAGCTGTTGAGCTGCGGGTCGAGCTGCTTGATGCGCGACAGCAGGGCGCCGGTCAGCTCTTCCGAGGAGAACGACTTGTCGGCGAGGCCGCGGGCGATTTCGGCCAGAGTGAGTTGATGCATGGCAGGCGCTATCCCTTAATCGATGACTTTCGGAACCAGGTACAGACCGTTCTCGGTCGACGGGGCGACGGCCTGGTAGCGGTCGCGCTGGTTGCTTTCGGTGACCTGGTCGGGGCGCAGGCGCTGGGTGGCTTCCAGCGGGTGGGCGAGGGGCTCGATGCCAGAGGTGTCGACGGCTTGCATCTGGTCGACCAGCCCGAGAATACTGTTCAAGGCATCGGTGGTGCGTGGCAATTCGCCTTCATTCAGGCCCAGGCGGGCCAGATGGGCGATCTTTTCCACGTCGGAGCGTTGAAGCGCCATGGGGATCTCCAGGGAAACGAAAAACGGAATGGGTCCGCAGATGAGGAACATGCCGGCATTCTGGCGGTCAAAGGGCCGCGAACATCGGCAGGCATGCTCGGAAAAACAACCAATTTAACATATTGGCTCCTTGCCCAAAATCCCTGCCATTGTTAGAGTTTGCCGCACTTTTTTACCCACGCTTTCCCCAGGGTCACTTTCCCATGTTCAAGAAACTGCGTGGCATGTTTTCCAGCGATCTGTCCATCGACCTGGGTACTGCCAACACCCTTATCTACGTGCGTGAGCGCGGTATCGTCCTGAATGAGCCCTCGGTTGTTGCCATCCGTACCCACGGCAACCAGAAAAGCGTCGTCGCAGTCGGTACCGAAGCCAAGCGCATGCTGGGCCGCACCCCCGGCAACATTGCTGCCATTCGTCCGATGAAGGACGGCGTGATCGCCGACTTCAGCGTTTGCGAAAAAATGCTGCAGTACTTCATCAACAAGGTGCATGAGAACAGCTTCCTGCAGCCCAGCCCTCGCGTGCTGATCTGCGTGCCGTGCAAGTCGACCCAGGTCGAGCGCCGCGCCATCCGTGAATCGGCCCTCGGTGCCGGTGCCCGTGAAGTATTCCTGATCGAAGAGCCCATGGCTGCCGCCATCGGTGCCGGCCTGCCGGTCGAAGAGGCCCGCGGCTCGATGGTCGTCGATATCGGTGGCGGTACCACCGAGATCGCCCTGATCTCGCTCAACGGCGTGGTCTACGCCGAATCCGTGCGCGTCGGCGGCGACCGCTTCGACGAAGCCATCGTCACCTACGTGCGCCGCAACTACGGCAGCCTGATCGGCGAATCCACCGCCGAGCGCATCAAGCAGGAAATCGGTACCGCCTACCCGGGCGGCGAAGTACGCGAAGTCGACGTCCGTGGCCGCAACCTGGCCGAAGGCGTGCCGCGTGCCTTCACCCTGAATTCCAACGAAGTGCTCGAGGCGCTGCAGGAATCGCTGGCAACCATCGTCCAGGCGGTCAAGAGCGCCCTGGAGCAGTCGCCGCCGGAGCTGGCCTCGGACATCGCCGAGCGCGGCCTGGTGCTGACTGGTGGTGGCGCGCTGCTGCGCGACCTGGACAAGCTGCTGGCCCAGGAAACCGGCCTGCCGGTGATCGTCGCCGAAGACCCGCTGACCTGCGTCGCCCGCGGCGGTGGCCGTGCCCTGGAGATGATGGACAAGCACGCCATGGACCTGCTCTCCAGCGAGTGATCGCTGGTGCAGTAGTGTATGCCCAGGTTTACAGGTGACACGCACAGTGCTACCTGTAAGCGCTGTGCTGGCGCCCGCCCGGGCGCCTTTTCCGTCAACCCGCAAGCAGGCCGGTGCATTGCCCCATGTCCAATGACCTCCTGAGTCGTCCACGAGGAACGGCCCATTAAACCGCTTTTCTCCAAGGGCCCCTCGCTGGGCGTTCGCCTGCTCGTGCTGGTCGTGCTGTCGGTCGCGCTGATGGTGGTCGACTCGCGTTTCGACCTGCTCAAGCCGGTGCGCAGCCAGATGGGCTTGGTGCTGATGGAATCCTACTGGATCACCGACCTGCCGCAGCGCACGTGGCAGGGCGTGGCAGGCCAGTTCGGCAGCCGCACCGAGCTGATCGCCGAGAACGAGAAACTCAAGACCGAGGCCCTGCTGCTGCAGGGGCGCCTGCAGAAGCTGGCCGCCCTGACCGAGCAGAACGTGCGCCTGCGCGAGTTGCTAAATTCCTCGGCGCTGGTCAATGAGAAGGTCGAGGTCGCCGAGCTGATCGGGGTCGATCCCAATCCGTTCACGCACCGTATCCTGATCAACAAGGGCGAGCGCGATGGCGTGTTTCTCGGCCAGCCCGTGCTCGATGCCCGCGGCCTGATGGGCCAGGTGGTCGAGCTGATGCCTTACACCGCGCGGGTACTGCTGCTCACCGACACCACCCACAGCATTCCGGTGCAGGTCAACCGCAACGGTCTGCGCGCCATTGCCAGCGGCACGGGCAACCCGGAGCGCCTGGAGCTGCGCCACGTGGCCGACACCGCCGACATCAAGGAAGGCGACCTGCTGGTCAGTTCGGGCATGGGCCAGCGCTTCCCGGCGGGCTACCCGGTAGCCACGGTCAACGAAGTGATCCATGACTCCGGCCAGCCGTTCGCCATCGTCCGTGCCATCCCAACTGCCGCGCTCAACCGCAGCCGCTACATGCTGCTGGTGTTCAGTGACCGGCGCACGCCCGAGGAACGCGCCACCGAGGCGGCGATCGCCCAGGAAGAGGCCGACCGTCAAGGCGCTGGCCACGGCCAGGCACCGGCCACGCCGGCTGCATCTGCGGCGGGTAGCGCGGTTCAGCCTGTGCCCGGCGCGGCCCCAGCGACTGCGGCGCCTGCGGCAAGCCCGGCAGCGGTGCCCCCGGCGCCTGCGAACACCCAACCCCGGAGACAATAATGGCCAGCACCCGTAGCAGAAACGGCTGGGCCATCTGGCTGAGCTTCGCCATCGGCCTGTTGCTCAGCGTCTCGCCCATGCCGCAGTTCATGGAAGTGTTCCGGCCCATGTGGCTGGCCCTGCTGCTGGCCTTCTGGACCCTTGCGGTGCCGGGCAAGGTCGGCATGACCACCGCGTTCCTGCTTGGCCTGGCCGAGGATGTGCTGTACGGCACCCTGCTTGGCCAGAACGCCCTGATCCTTACCCTCATCACCTTCCTGGTGCTTTCGTTGCAGCAGCGCCTGCGCATGTTCCCCATGTGGCAGCAGAGCCTGGTGATCCTGGTGATCTTCGGTATCGCCCAACTGATCCAGCTGTGGCTCAGCGCGTTGACCGGCAATCGCCTGCCAACCCTGGCCCTGGTCTGGTCCGCGGTGATCAGCGCCTTGCTCTGGCCGTGGGTCAGCTTTGCCCTGCGCGGCCTGCGCCGTCGCCTGCATATTCACTGACGCGCCGCCACTGACAGGGAGATGTCCACATGACCCAGCTGTACTTGGCCTCCGGCTCGCCACGCCGCCGTGAACTGCTGAACCAGATAGGTGTGCCGTTCACAGTCGTCAGCGCACCCATCGATGAAACCCCGTTGCCGGGCGAAGTGCCGGCGGCCTACGTCGAGCGCCTGGCCCAGGCCAAGGCCGTTGCGGGCTTCGCCCACACGGATGGGGCAGGGGTGGTGCTGGGCGCCGACACCACCGTGGTGCTCGATGGCCAGATCCTTGGCAAGCCGGAGAATCGCGAGCAGGCGTTGGCCATGCTCGGCGACCTGTCCAAGCGCGAACACCAGGTGCTCACCGCCGTGGCGCTGACCGATGGCCAGCGCAGTATCAGCCGCTGCGTCAGCACCACCGTGCGGTTTCGTACCATCTCCTTCGAGGAGGCGCTGCGCTACTGGGACAGCGGCGAACCTGTCGACAAGGCCGGCGGCTATGCCATCCAGGGCCTGGGCGCAGTGTTCGTCAGCGGCATCGAGGGCAGCTACTCGGCCGTGGTCGGGTTGCCCCTGAGTGAAACCGCCGAACTGCTCGAGCAATTCGGCGTGCCATGTTGGCAACTGCAAGAGGGTTTCGCACAGCGCTAGCCAGCCACGCCGCAGCAATCCATCATTACCCCAGACCACTGACGAGAGCGCGCCATGAGTGAAGAGATCCTGATCAACATCACCCCGATGGAATCACGCGTGGCGGTGGTGGAGAACGGAGTCCTGCAGGAGGTGCATGTAGAGCGCACCCAGCGCCGTGGCATCGTCGGCAACATCTACAAAGGCAAGGTAGTGCGGGTATTGCCGGGCATGCAGGCGGCTTTCGTCGATATCGGCCTGGAGCGGGCAGCGTTCATCCATGCCTCGGAGATTTCCCAGCGCGAAGGCTCGGCCGTGGAGACCATCACCGCACTGGTCCACGAAGGCCAGGCGCTGGTGGTGCAAGTCACCAAGGATCCCATCGGTAGCAAAGGCGCACGCTTGACCACCCAGCTGTCGATTCCGTCGCGCTACCTGGTGTACATGCCGCGCAGCAGTCATGTCGGCATCTCGCTCAAGATCGAGGAAGAAGCCGAGCGCGATCGCCTCAAACAGGTGGTCACCGACTGCATGGCCCAGGAAGACATGAAGGATGCCGGGGGCTTCATCCTGCGCACCGCCGCAGAGGGCGCCCGCGCGGAAGATATCCTCCAGGACATCCGCTACCTGCGCCGCCTGTGGGAGCAGATTGGCTCGCAGATCAAGACCTGCGGAGCGCCCGTGGTCATCTACGAAGACCTTGGCCTGGCGCTGCGGACCTTGCGCGATCTGGTCAACCCCAAGATCGAAAAGATCCGCATCGACTCGCGGGAGACCTTCCAGAAAACCACTCAGTTCGTGGCCGAATTGATGCCGGAGATCGCCGATCGCCTGGAGCACTATCCCGGCGAGCGGCCGATCTTCGACCTGTATGGGGTGGAGGACGAAATCCAGCGGGCCCTGGAACGCAAGGTGCCGCTCAAGTCCGGCGGCTACCTGGTGGTCGACCCGGCCGAGGCGATGACCACCATCGACGTCAACACCGGTGCGTTCGTCGGCCATCGCAACCTTGAAGAGACCATCTTCAAGACCAACCTCGAGGCGGCCACCGCGATTGCCCGGCAACTGCGCCTGCGCAACATCGGCGGGATCATCATCATCGACTTCATCGACATGGAGGACGAGGAGCACCAGCGCCAGGTCCTGCGTACCCTGGAGAAGCAACTCGAGCGTGATCACGCCAAGACCAACATCATCGGCATCACCGAGCTGGGCCTGGTGCAGATGACCCGCAAGCGCACCCGCGAAAGTCTCGAGCAGGTGTTGTGCGAGCCCTGTGCGGCGTGCCAGGGGCGTGGCAAGCTGAAGACCCCGGAGACGATCTGTTACGAAATTTTCCGCGAGATCCTTCGTGAAGCCCGTGCCTACCAGGCCGAGGGCTATCGTGTGCTGGCCAACCAGAAGGTGGTGGATCGGTTGCTCGATGAAGAATCGGGTAACGTTGCCGAACTTGAAGCGTTCATCGGGCGAACCATCCGTTTCCAGGTGGAGTCCATGTATTCCCAGGAACAATACGATGTGGTGCTGCTCTGACCCCTTCTAACAGCGGTTGCCCCATGGACGGGCTGGCAAAGCGCTTTACACCGGCCATAGTTAAGGGACGACTTGGAGGGCCTCGGCCATGGAACGTCTGACCCGCGTTCTGAGCGCCTTGACCCGCTGGGGGCTGGTTATCTGCGCCCTGCTGGCGGTGCTGGTGGCGCTGTATGTCAGCCTCGGTCGGCAACTGGTTCCCCTGGTCGCCGAATACCGTGCAGACGCCGAACTCAAGGCCGAACAGGCCTTGGGCATGCCCGTGCACGTCGGTGCGCTCGAAGGGCGCTGGAGTGGCTTGGCGCCTGTACTGCGTGTACGTGACCTGCAACTGGGCGAAGGCGCTGCGGCGCTGCGCCTGGACGACGTCAAGCTGGTGCCTGACCTGTGGGCCAGTCTCAAGGCGCGTGAAGTGCGCCTGGCGCGTATCCAGCTCAGTGGGCTGCAACTGATCCTGCGCGAGACCGAGCAGGGCGACTGGACCCTGGAAGGTCTGCCGCACAAGGATGATGCGCCGCTCGATCCGGCCGATGCGCTCAAGCGTCTACGCCAGCTTGGCCGAATCGATGTCTTCGACAGCCAGGTCACCTTGCAGCCCTGGCAACGAGACCCCCTGACCCTCACCTACGTCAGCCTCGGCGTGCAGGCAGGCGCTTCGCGCCAGAGCGTCGACCTGCGCGCCACGCTGCCCGACGGCCAGCCGCTGGCCTTGAGCCTGAACAGCCGCGCCACGGCCAAGGCCTGGCGCGACGGGCGCGTGCAGGCTTACCTGAGCCTGCCGCAAAGCGACTGGGCACGCTGGCTGCCGCCGCAGTTGCTGGGCCAATGGCAGGCCCGCGCGCTGCGCGCCGGTGGTGAGCTGTGGATCGACTGGCGGCAAGGGCAGTTGCAGCAGGCGATGGTTCGCCTCAATGCCCCGCAGCTCAAGGGCGCCTACACCGGGCGCAAGGCCATCACCGTGGACAATCTGGCCCTGTCGGCCTGGTTCCAGCGTCGGGACCAGGGCTTCGACGTCGTCGTCGACTCGCTGGCCATGAGCCTTGGCAAGAACCGTTGGGAGTCGCACCTGCAACTGGCACAGCGTCCGGGCCAGAACCCGGCCGAGGAAAGCTGGCAGGTGCAGGCGGACCGCCTCGACCTGACCCCGCTGACGCCCTTGATCGACGCCCTGGCGCCATTGCCGGACAAGCTGATGACCGTGGTCGATGCGCTCAAGGTCAGCGGCGCCCTGCGCAACGTGCGCCTGGACATCCGACCCAAGGCCGAGGGCGACCAACGGCTGCAGTTTGCCGCCAATCTGGAGAAGGTCGGTTTCGATGCCTATCACGGCGCGCCGGCGGCGGGCAATGTCTCCGGGGCGATCAGCGGTGACCTTGGGCATGGCGAGCTGCGCCTGGATACCCAGGCGTTCATGCTGCACCTGTACCCAATCTTCGGCAAACCCTGGCATTACCCGAAAGCCAATGCGCGCTTGACCTGGACCCTGGACAAGGAGGCTTTCACCCTGGTTGCCCCCTACATCAAGGTAGTGGGCGACGAGGGCAAGATCGCGGCGGACTTCCTTATTCGCATCCACCTGCAGCCGGGCCACGAAGACTACATGGACCTGCGCGTCGGCCTTACCGAAGGCGACGGGCGCTACACCGCCAAGTACCTGCCCGAGGTGCTCAGCCCCGCCCTGGACGAATGGCTGCGCAGCGCCATCGTCAAGGGCAATGTCGACGAGGGCTATTTCCAGTACCAGGGGTCGCTGCATCACAATGCGCCGCCCCATGCCCGCGATATCAGCCTGTTCTTCAAGGTGCATGACGCCGCGCTGGACTTCCAGCCAGGCTGGCCACAGGTGCAGCAGGTCGACGGCAATGTGTATATCGAAGACACCGGTGTGCGCATCCAGGCCCATCATGGTCTGCTGCTGGACACCAAGGTCAGTGATGTCAGCGTCGATATTCCCCATGTCGAAGGCGACCAGCACAGCCACCTGATCCTCGACGGTAATTTCGACGGCAGCCTCGGCGATGGCTTGAAGATCCTCAAGGAAGCGCCCATCGGCACTGGGGAGATCTTCGCCGGTTGGGAAGGCGAGGGGCCGCTCAAGGGCAAGATCAAGCTCGACGTACCCCTGGCCCATGGGCAGCGGCCCAAGGTGCTGGTGAACTTCGCGACAGCCGACGCTACTTTGAAAGTGGCGCCCCCGGCCCTGGAATTGAGCCAGCTGAAGGGCGACTTCACCTTCGACCTCGACAAGGGCCTGAGCGGCAAGGACATCAGCCTGCACGCCTTTGGCAAGGCGGTCAGCGCGCAAATCACCGCAGAAGGGCAGGGTGGGCAGCTCCAGACCCGGATCAATGCCAATGGTCAGGTCGGCCTCAAGGCCCTGACCGACTGGTTGCAGTTCGCGCAGCCGCTGCCAGCCTCGGGTGAGCTGCCCTATCAGGTGCAAGTAACACTGGGCAGTCGTGACAACCGCTTGACCGTCAATTCGTCGCTCAAGGGCCTGGCCATCGATCTGCCGGCGCCTTTTGGCAAGGCCGCCGCAGAGACCCGCGACAGCCGTTTCAGCCTGACCCTGCAGGGCCCGGAACGGCGCATCGATGGCAGCTACGCGGACCTGGCCCGCTTCGCTTATGCCGCGCCTGCCGACAAGCTGGCCCAAGGGCGTGGCGAGCTGTTGCTGGGCACGGGCGAGGCCAGCTTGCCGTCTGGCCAGGGCCTGCGGGTGCGTGGCCGGCTGGAGACGCTGGACCTGGCACCTTGGCAGCAACAGATGGAGCGCTTTGCCGGCAAGGATCCGGGCGGTAGTGCCCGGCAGAACCTGCAGAGCGTTGACCTCAGCATCGGCCAGCTCAAGGCGTTCGGCATGGACCTCAACCAGGCGGTGATCCGCCTGATGCGTGGTGGCCCGGCCTGGGACCTGCGCCTGGACAGCCAGGAAGTCATCGGCAATGCGCGCATTCCCGATGCCAAGGCCGCGCCCATGACTGTCCGCCTGCAGAGCCTGCGCCTGCCGCCCGCCGACCCGAACGAGGCCCAGGCCGAGAATGCGCCGGACCCATTGGCCGGGTTCGACCCGCGCAAGGCGCCGCCGCTGGACCTGACCATCGACAAGCTGTACCGCGGTGACGACCTGTTTGGCAGCGCCACCCTGAAGCTGCGCCAGACCCCCCGGGGCATGGCCATGAGCGACATCGACCTGGACCTCAAGGGGCTGCACATCGACGGCAGCGGTGGCTGGGAAGGCGAGCCCGGCAGCACGTCCAGCTGGTACAAAGGCCGCGTCGACGGCAAGGACCTGGGGAATGTGCTCAAGGCCTGGGGTTTTGCCCCCACCGTCACCAGCCGCGACTTCCGCATGGACGTGGATGGCCGCTGGCCGGGCTCGCCGGCTTGGGTCAGCCTCAACCGGTACTCCGGCAGCCTCGACGCGGCGCTGCGCAGCGGTCAGTTCGTCGAGGTCGAGGGCAGCGCCCAGGCGTTGCGGGTATTCGGGCTGCTCAACTTCAACTCCATTGGCCGACGCCTGCGCCTGGACTTCTCCGACCTGTTCAGCAAGGGCCTGGCCTACGATCGGGTCAAAGGCCTGCTGGTGGCCAGCGAAGGGGTCTACGTGACGCGGGAGCCGATCACCGTCACCGGCCCGTCGAGCAATTTCGAACTCGACGGCACCATGGACTTCGTCCGTGATCGGGTCGACGCCAAGCTGCTGGTGACGTTGCCGGTCACCAACAACCTGCCATTGGCCGCCTTGATTGTTGGCGCGCCGGCGGTCGGTGGCGCGCTGTTCCTCGTCGATCGTCTGATCGGTGACCGGGTGGCGCGCTTCGCCAGCGTGCATTATCGCGTCGAGGGTCCGGTCAAAGAGCCTAAAATCACCTTTGTGAAACCTTTCGACAAGTAACCCCAGGGGTGGTCATGACGTCAGCAGTGATCCAGATGGTCAGCCAGGACGATGTGCTGGCCAACCTGCAACGTGCCACGGCGCTGCTCGAGCAGGCCGCAGCCGGAGGCGCGCGCCTGGCGGTGTTGCCGGAAAACTTCGCGGCCATGGGCCGGCGCGACGCCGCCGCCATCGGCAGGGCCGAGGCGCTGGGCGAGGGGCCGATCCTGCCATGGTTGAAACGCACCGCTCGCGACCTCAGGTTATGGATAGTCGCAGGTACCCTGCCGCTGCCGCCGGTCGGCCAGCCGGAGGCCAAGGCCCATGCCTGCTCGTTACTGGTCGACGAGCACGGCGAGATCGCCGCTCGCTACGACAAGCTGCACCTGTTCGATGTGGACGTGGCCGACAACCGTGGCCGCTACCGCGAGTCGGACGATTATGCCCACGGCAGCCGGGTGGTGGTGGCCGACACACCGGTGGGCCGCCTGGGCCTGTCGGTGTGCTATGACCTGCGCTTCCCCGAGCTGTACAGCGCGTTGCGCGCCGCTGGGGCCGAACTGATAAGCGCACCGGCGGCGTTCACCGCGGTGACCGGGGCGGCGCACTGGGAAGTGCTGATTCGCGCACGGGCCATCGAGACCCAGTGCTATGTACTGGCGGCCGCCCAGGGCGGCCTGCATCCGGGGCCGCGGGAAACCCACGGCCAGGCGGCGATCGTCGACCCTTGGGGGCGGATCGTTGCGCAACAGGCGCGGGGCGAGGCGGTGTTGCTCGCCACACGCGATATCGAAGAACAGGCGTCCATCCGGGCGCGCATGCCGGTAACTACGCACCGGCGCTTTTTCTCGCAGGACGCCTTGCGGCCTGCGCATACCTCGGAGTGACTATGAGCCAGATGTTATCCACCGTCAGTGAGCAGCTCCTGGCCCCGGGCGGGTTGACTCTCGACAGCTTGCAGACGGTGCTGGGCGAGTTGGCCGGTCCCGGCATCGATGCCGCCGACCTGTATTTCCAGGGCCAGATCTCGGAAACCTGGGCACTGGAGGACGGCATCGTCAAAGAGGGCAGCTTCAACCTCGACCAGGGCGTGGGCGTGCGTGCCCAATCCGGCGAGAAGACCGGCTTTGCCTACAGCAATGCGATCAACCTCGAAGCCCTGACTTCGGCGGCGCGTGCCGCCCGTTCGATCTCCCGCGCCGGGCAGAACGGCACTGTGCAAGCCTTCCGCAGTCAGGACGTGACTGCTTTGTACGCGCCTGACAATCCCCTGGATGTACTCACCCGCGCCGAGAAGGTCGAGCTGCTCAAGCGCGTGGATGCCGCTACCCGTGCACTCGACCCGCGTATCCAGCAGGTCAGCGTGAGCATGGCAGGGGTGTGGGAACGCATTCTGGTGGCCGCTGCCGATGGCAGCCTGGCCGCCGACGTGCGTCCGCTGGTGCGCTTCAACGTCAGTGTGATCGTCGAGCACAACGGACGTCGCGAGCGTGGTGGGCAGGGCGGCGGCGGGCGCACCGACTATCGCTATTTCAGTGAAGAGCGGGTGATGGGTTACGCCCGTGAGGCACTGCGCCAGGCGCTGGTCAACCTCGAGGCGATTCCCGCTCCGGCCGGCACGCTGCCAGTGGTGCTCGGCCCAGGCTGGTCCGGGGTGCTGCTGCACGAGGCAGTCGGCCACGGCCTGGAAGGCGACTTCAACCGCAAGGGCAGCTCGGCGTTCAGCGGGCGCATCGGTGAAAAGGTGGCTTCGAGCCTGTGCACCATCGTCGACGACGGCACCCTCGAAGGCCGTCGCGGCTCGCTCAGCGTCGATGACGAAGGCACTCCGACCGAGTGCACCACGCTGATCGAGAACGGCATCCTCAAGGGCTACATGCAGGACAAGCTCAATGCCCGCCTGATGGGCATGGCGGTGACCGGCAACGGCCGGCGCGAATCCTACGCGCACCTGCCGATGCCGCGCATGACCAACACCTACATGCGTGCCGGCGACAGCGATCCCGAGGAAATCATCCGGTCGGTGAAGAAAGGCATCTACTGCGCCAACCTTGGCGGTGGCCAGGTGGACATCACCAGCGGCAAGTTCGTGTTCTCCACTAGCGAGGCCTACCTGATCGAGGACGGCAAGATCACCGCGCCAGTAAAAGGCGCGACCTTGATCGGCAATGGTCCGGAAGCGATGCGCGGTGTGTCGATGGTCGGCAACGACCTGGCGCTGGACAGCGGCGTGGGCACGTGCGGCAAGGATGGTCAATCGGTGCCGGTGGGCGTTGGCCAGCCGACCCTGAAGCTGGATGCGATCACCGTCGGTGGTACCGGCGGGTGATGTTCAATCGCGGGCAAGTCGCATCGGTGCGCCGATGCGACTTGCCCGCGATGGCCTCAGCGCAACCCGCGTTGGGTCTCGTCGAGGTCGCGGATGTACTTGAACACTTTACGCGCAGCGGCAGGCGGCTTGTTCCGCGCCTTTTCATGCTGGGCATGACGGATCAGCGAGCGCAGGTGCTGGCGATCGGTGTCGGGGAACTCGTTGACGAAGCGCTCGAGGTCTTCGTCGTTACCGTCGATCAGGCGATCGCGCCAACGCTCGAGGCCGTGGAAGCGCTCGTTGTACTGGCGGCTGGAGCTGTCGATCTGCTCGAGCACGGCATGGATGGCGTCCAGGTCCTGCACGCGCATCAGCTTGCCGACGAACGACATGTGGCGTTTGCGGGCGCCGTGGGCGGTGTGCTTGCTGGCTTCGTCCAGCGCCTTGCGCAGCTCGTCGGTCAGCGGCAGGCGGGCCAGGGTGTCGGCCTTGAGGGTGGTGAGGCGTTCACCGAGTTCGACCAACGCATGCAGCTCGCGCTTGATCTGGGTTTTGCTTTTTTCGCCATCGAAGGCGTCGTCGTAAGAATCAACCATGGGGGCCGTCCGCAAGAAATCGCCGCCATGATAACCAGTCGGGGGCCGCTTGTCCGGCCCGGTCGTAGAATGACCCAAGCCGTACGCAGAATTTTCAGTGGAGAAAACCATGAGTGCAGTCCAGAGCGTAGGTCCCAAGGACCTGCCGGCGTTGCAGGAGCAGGTCGAGGCGATTGTCGCCGAGGCGCGCCGCCAGGGTGCCAGCGCCTGCGAAGTGGCGGTGTCGCTGGAGCAAGGCCTGTCCACCACGGTGCGCCAGCGCGAAGTCGAGACGGTCGAGTTCAATCGCGACCAGGGGTTCGGCATCACCCTTTACGTGGGCCAGCGCAAGGGGTCGGCCAGCACTTCGGCCAGCGGCCCTGAGGCGATCCGCGAGACGGTCGCCGCCGCGCTGGCAATCGCGAAACATACCTCCGAGGACGCCTGCTCGGGGCTGGCCGATGCCGCGTTGATGGCCCGTGAGATCCCCGACCTGGATCTCTACCATGACTGGGACATCGAGCCGGAGAAAGCCATCGAGATGGCGCTGGCCTGCGAGGCGGCGGCGTTCGATGCCGACAAGCGCATCAGCAACGCCGACGGCACCACGCTCAATACCCATCAGGGTGTGCGGGTGTACGGTAACAGCCATGGTTTTATCGGTGGCTATGCCTCAACCCGTCACAGCCTGAGCTGCGTGATGATCGCCGAAGCCGATGGGCAGATGCAGCGTGACTACTGGTACGACGTCAATCGCCAGGGCCAGCTGCTGGCCGACCCGCGTAGCATCGGCCTGCGTGCCGCGCAGCGCGCGGCAAGCCGACTGGGTGCTCGCCCGGTCCCCACCTGCGAGGTGCCGGTGCTGTTCTCGGCCGAGCTCGCTGGCGGCCTGTTCGGCAGCTTCCTGTCGGCGATTTCCGGCGGCAACCTGTACCGCAAGTCGTCGTTCCTCGAGGGTACCCTTGGTCAGCGCCTGTTCCCCACCTGGCTGACCCTCGACGAGCGGCCACACATCCCGCGTGCTCTGGGCAGTGCAGCGTTCGATGGCGATGGCCTGGCCACCTACGCCAAGCCGTTCGTCGACAAAGGCGAGCTGGTGTCGTACATCCTGGGCACCTATTCGGGGCGCAAGCTGGGTTTGCCAAGCACCGCCAACTCAGGTGGCGTGCACAATCTGTTCGTCACCCACGGCGTCGAGGACCAGGCCGCACTGATCCGGCGCATGGGCCGTGGCCTGCTGGTAACCGAGCTGATGGGCCATGGGCTGAACATGGTGACCGGCGACTATTCGCGGGGTGCGGCGGGCTTCTGGGTGGAAAACGGCGAGATCCAGCACGCCGTACAAGAAGTGACCATTGCCGGCAACATGAAGGACATGTTCCAGCAGATCGTCGCCATTGGCAGCGATATCGAGACGCGTAGCAATATCCACAGCGGCTCGGTGCTGATCGAGCGCATGACGGTGGCGGGCAGCTGATCGGCGCTCTGTAGGGATAGGACGTGGGAGCGGGCTTGCCCCGCGATGCCCTCCAAGAACATCGCGGGGCAAGCCCGCTCCCACGCCGTAACTCCCATTTTCCCCAACCCGGCCATCGCGCCGGGTTTATTTTGCCTATCGTCCAGCTTGAACTGATTCTATTTATCACTTAATAATGAATATCATTATCCAGTAACCCGGCGATGATGTTCATGAAAACCGTCCTCCACGAACTGCCCTACCTGGAAAACTGGCGCTGGCTCAGCCGGCGCATCCGCTGCGCGCTGGAACCCGACGAGCCACGCCTGATCGAGCACTACCTCGCCGAAGGCCGCTATCTGGTGTGCTGCACCGAGACCTCGCCATGGACGGTGGCCTTGACCGCCTTGCGTCTGCTGCTCGATACCGCCAACGATCGCATGTTGCCCTGGCACTGGCGCTGCCTGTGCCTGGACCAGGCCTGGCGGCCGCTGCTCGACCTGCGCAATCTCGACCGCCTCGAACAGAACCAGCGTTGGCAGCCCTACGCGATGCAGCTCGCCAATTGCGTGCTGCTGCCGTCGATTTCTCCCGAAGAACTGATGCAAGGACTTGAAGATGAGTGATACCCGTATCGAGCGCGACAGCATGGGTGAACTGCAGGTGCCGGCCCAGGCCCTGTACGGTGCCCAGACCCAGCGCGCGGTCGACAACTTCCCGGTCAGCGGCAAGCCGATGCCGGCCCAGTTCATCCGCGCCTTGCTGCTGGCCAAGGCCGCTGCGGCCAAGGCCAACGTCGAGCTGGAACAGCTGAGCGCAGGGCAGGGCGCGGCCATCGTCAAGGCGGTGGAACAGTTGCTGGCCGAGGATTTCATCCGGCACTTCCCGGTGGACGTGTTCCAGACCGGCTCTGGCACCAGCTCGAACATGAACGCCAACGAGGTCATCGCGACCCTGGCCAGCCATGTGCTGGGCGAGCCGGTCAATGCCAACGACCACGTCAACTGTGGCCAGAGCAGCAACGACATCATCCCCACCACCATTCATGTCAGCGCCGCCCTGGCCCTGCACGAACAGCTGCTGCCGGCCTTGCGCCATCTCACCCAGGTGATCGAGGCCAAGGCAGTCGAGGTGCACAAGCACGTGAAGACCGGCCGCACCCATTTGATGGACGCGATGCCGGTACGCATGAGCCAGGTGCTTGGTGGCTGGGCCGCCCAGATCAAGGGGGCCCAGGCGCATATCGAAGCCACGCTGCCGAGCCTGCAAGCGCTGGCTCAGGGCGGCACGGCCGTGGGCACCGGGATCAATGCCCACCCGCAGTTCGCCGCAGGCTTTGCCCGCCAGTTGAGCGTCCTGACCCAGGTCGAGTTCACCCCCGGCGAGAACCTGTTTGCCCTGATCGGCTCCCAAGACACCGCGGTGGCGCTGTCGGGCCAGCTCAAGACGGCTGCCGTGGCGCTGATGAAGATCGCCAACGACCTGCGCTGGATGAACTCCGGCCCGCTCGCCGGTCTTGGTGAAATCGAGCTGCAGGGTCTGCAACCAGGCTCTTCGATCATGCCGGGCAAGGTCAACCCGGTGATCCCGGAGGCCACCGCGATGGTCGCCGCCCAGGTGATCGGCAACGACGCGACCATCGCCGTGGCCGGCCAGTCGGGCAACTTCGAGCTCAACGTGATGCTGCCGGTGATTGCCCGCAACCTGCTGGAGAGCATCGAGCTGATGGCCAATGTCAGCCGTTTGCTGGCCGACAAGGCCATCGCCAGCTTCAAGGTCAATGAGGCCAAGCTCAAGGAGGCGCTGTCGCGCAACCCGATCCTGGTCACCGCGCTGAATCCGATCATCGGCTACCTGAAGGCTGCCGAGATTGCCAAGACCGCCTACAAGCAGGGGCGTCCGATCATCGATGTGGCGCTGGAGCACACCGACCTGTCGCGTGACCAGCTCGAAGCGCTGCTGGACCCGGAAAAACTTACCGCTGGCGGCATCTGAACCCGGGCCGCCCAGGAGGCACGTCATGCAGCATTGGAAACGCACCACCCAAGATGCAAACCGCCTGTTCGAGCAGGGCGAGCTGGTCGACGCCCGGGAGCACTACCTGCAAGCACTGGCCTTGGCCCAGGTGCTGTTCGAGCGCTGGCATGACGTCGACGAGGCGGTGGCCGCACTGGTCATCGCCCACCACAACCTGGCCGACCTGCACCTGCGCCTGAACCAGCCGCACGAAAGCGCCGACTACTTGTGCGCGGCGCACCAGCGGCTGCTCCAGGCCAGCCAGGATCCGCGCCTGCCCCAGGCCCTGCGTGACGCGGCCTTGCGCCACAGCGGGCGCACTTATACCGAACTGCTGAGTTTCATCGCCGAGTACGGCCAATACCCGCGTACCGAGCGCCTGCTGAACCGCCAGGCGCCCGCAGCCAGCGAGCTGGTCGCGCACGCGGACATCACGGAACGCAAACCTGCCTACGGAATCCACTGACATGCCACATACCTTGCCTGCGTTGCCCTACGCCTACGATGCGCTGGAACCGCACATTGATACCCAAACCATGGAGATCCACCACAGCAAGCACCATCAGACCTACATCAACAACCTCAACGCTGCTATCGAGGGCACCGAATGGGCCGAATGGCCGGTGGAGCGACTGGTGGGCGCGGTCAAGCAACTGCCCGAGAAACTGCAAGGGGCGGTGGTCAACCAGGGCGGTGGCCATGCCAACCACACGTTGTTCTGGACCGTCATGTCGCCCAAGGGCGGTGGCCAACCCGAGGGTCAGGTAGCCCAGGCCATTGACGAGCAACTTGGTGGTTTCGAGGCGTTCAAGGAGGCCTTCACCAAGGCCGCGCTGAGCCGGTTCGGCAGTGGCTGGGCCTGGCTCAGCGTGACCCCGCAGAAAACCCTGGTGGTGGAGAGCAGCGGTAACCAGGACAGCCCGCTGATGCACGGCAACACGCCGATCCTCGGCCTGGATGTGTGGGAGCACGCCTATTACCTGAAGTACCAGAACCGCCGTCCTGAATACATTGGCGCCTTCTACAACGTGGTCGACTGGACCGAAGTGGAACGCCGCTACCTTGAAGCCCTGAAGTGAGTCTGACCGGTATGCGCTCCGAGGTGATGTCTGTCAGCAGTGTGCGCCTGTTCCGCCTGGCGCTTGGGACCGTGCTGTTGCTGGTCGGCACCGCATTGCTGGTGTCGCGTGGCATCGCCTGGTTGGACCTGGAACCGCGCATGTTGCGAGCCCTGGAGGGCGGCGCACTGTGCGCATTGGGGACGGCCTTGGGCGCAGTGCCGGTGCTGGTAATCCGCAACATGCCAGTGGCCGTGGCCGACAACTTGCTCGGTTTTGGTGCCGGGGTGATGTTGGCGGCCACCGCGTTCTCGCTGATCATTCCCGGGTTGGATGCGGCCCAGGCCATCGGCTTCAGCCCCTGGGGCGCCGGTGGTGTGATCAGCAGCGGCCTGTTGTTCGGCGCGTTGTGCCTGTTTCTGGTCGACCTCAAGGTCTCCGGCGCTTCACCGGAGGCCCTGGTCGGCAGTGAGCGGCAACCGGTTATCGCCGCGCGGATCTGGCTGTTCGTCATCGCCATCATTGCCCACAACATCCCCGAAGGCATGGCGATCGGGGTTTCCGCCGGTGGCGGGATGCCTGATGCCGATAGCCTGGCCATGGGCATCGCGTTGCAGGATGTGCCTGAGGGCCTGGTGATTGCGCTGGTGCTGGCAGGGGCGGGCATGCCGCGCTTCAAGGCGTTTCTGATCGGTGCGGCATCGGGGCTGGTCGAGCCGCTGGCAGCGGTGATCTGTGCCTGGCTGGTGAACATTGCCGAACTGTTGCTGCCGTTGGGCCTGGCCTGCGCGGCGGGGGCGATGCTGCTGGTGGTGACCCAGGAGATCATTCCGGAGTCACGCAGCAACGGGCATCACCGCCTGGCGAGCCTGGGGTTGTGTGTCGGGTTCTGTCTGATGATGGTGATGGACACGGCGATGTCCTGACGCCCCAATTATCTGTTTGGCGTGCCGCCTGGCTCATTCGCCTTCGTCGAATAAGTTCTCGATCAGCGCGACCAACGCCTCCATGGCGTCGCTGTCCTGCTCGCCCTCGGTGAGCAGGTGCACCTGAGTGCCCTTGCCGGCGGCGAGCATCATTACCGCCATGATGCTCTTGCCGTCCACCAGCTTGTCCGGCGCGCGCCCGACTCGTACCTGGCAGGGGAAACGCCCGGCGACGCCGACGAACTTGGCGGCCGCCCGCGCATGCAGGCCCAGCTTGTTGATGATGGTGATTTCGCGGGCGGGCATCGTGGGGCGGATCCTGTGGCTAGAGGTCGCGGTGGCGGACCTGGACGTTTTTCAGGGATTGCTGGAGCAGTTGGCCAAGCCGTTCGGTAATGTATACCGAGCGGTGGTGGCCGCCGGTACAGCCGATGGCGATGGTGACATAGGCGCGGTTGCTGGCTGCGAAGCGCGGCAGCCATTTGAGCAGGTAGCTGGAAATGTCCTGGAACATCTCCTCGACGTCCGGCTGCGCGGCCAGGTAGTCGATCACCGGCTGTTCGAGGCCGGAATGTTCGCGAAGTTCCGGCTTCCAGTACGGGTTGGGCAGGCAGCGCACGTCGAACACCAGGTCGGCATCCACCGGCATGCCACGCTTGAAACCGAATGACTCGACGAGAAACGCAGTGCCGGGCTCGGGCTGGTTGAGCAGGCGCAGCTTGATCGAGTCACGCAACTGGTACAGGTTCAGGTTGGTGGTATCGATCTTCAGGTCGGCAAGGTCGGCGATCGGCCCAAGCAGCTCGCTCTCCACCCGGATTGCCTCAGCCAGCGAACGGCTGTCGTTGGTCAGTGGATGGCGGCGGCGGGTTTCCGAAAAACGCTTGAGCAGTGTGTCTTCGTCGGCATCCAGATACAGCACGTCGCACTGAATATGCCGGGAGCGTGCCTCTTCCAGCAACTGAGGGAAGCGTGACAGATGGCTGGGCAGGTTGCGTGCATCGATCGAGACCGCAACCTTGGGTTGCAACAGCTCTGTGTTGATCAAGGCGTTTTCAGCCAGCTGCGGCAACAGCCCGGCGGGCAGGTTGTCGATGCAGTAATAGCCGTTGTCTTCCAGCACGTCGAGGGCGGTGCTCTTACCGGAGCCGGAGCGACCGCTGACGATGATCAGGCGCATGTTCAGTGCTCGTTTTGTACGTCCAGGACGACCTGGTAGAGGGTCTCGCTGCTATCGGCGGCACGCAGGTTATCGCGGACCTCCTTGCGATCAAGCATGCTGGCGATCTGGCGCAGCAGTTCTAGGTGCGCGTCGGTGGCGGCTTCCGGGACCAGCAGGACAAACAGCAGGTCGACCGGGGCGCCATCGATGGCATCGTAATCAATGGGGGCGTCCAGATGCAGCAGGGCGCTGACAGGCGCGCTGCAACCTGCCAGGCGGCAATGGGGTATGGCGATACCATTGCCAAAACCGGTGGAGCCCAGTTTTTCGCGAGCCCACAGGCTGTCGAAGACGTCTTGCATCTCCAGCTCGGGTACTTGCTCGGCGATCAGGTTGGCGACCTTTTCCAGGGCGCGCTTCTTACTGCCGCCCGGCACGTTCACGAGGGAACGGCCGGGGGTCAGGATGGTTTCAAGTCGGATCATGGATGAGGGGGATCAGCGGGCGGCTGCGCCTTGCAGCAGGCTTTGCTGTTTTTCCTTGTGTTTTTTCAGTTGGCGGTCGAGCTTGTCGGCCAGGGCGTCGATCGCTGCATACATGTCTTGGTGTTCGGCGTTTGCAACCACCTCACCGCCGGGAATCTGGAGCGTGGCTTCGATCTTCTGCTGAAGCTTCTCGACTTTCATGATCACCGTCACGTTGGTGATCTTGTCGAAATGACCCTCCACCCGGGCGAGCTTCTCGAGCACGTAATCGCGCAGTGGTTGGGTGACTTCTACATGCTGTCCACTGATGTTGACTTGCATACAGCTTCTCCTTTGTTGCCCGTGCATAAAGAGGCAGGTGTTGCACCTGCCACTGAAACGCTGTGGCACATCCGGGGGCTACATCAGCCGCTTGCGCTCGCTCGAAGGGGCAATCCCCAACGACTCGCGATACTTGGCGACGGTGCGACGGGCTACCTGGATGCCTTGTGCCTCCAGTAAACCAGCGATCTTGCTGTCACTCAATGGCTTTTTCTGATTTTCCGCAGCCACCAGTTTCTTGATGATCGCGCGGATTGCCGTGGACGAGCATTCGCCGCCCTCGGCGGTGCTCACGTGGCTCGAGAAAAAGTATTTCAGTTCGTAGATGCCGCGCGGGGTGTGCATGTATTTCTGCGTGGTCACCCGGGAAATCGTCGATTCGTGCATGCCCACCGCCTCGGCGATGTCATGCAGGACCAGCGGCTTCATGGCCTCGTCGCCATGGTCGAGGAAGCCACGCTGGTGCTCGACAATCTGCGTCGCCACTTTCATCAGCGTCTCGTTGCGGCTCTGCAGGCTCTTGATGAACCACCGCGCTTCCTGCAGCTGATTGCGCATGAAGGTGTTGTCGGCGCTGGTGTCGGCGCGCCGGACGAAGCCGGCGTACTGCGGATTGACGCGCAGCTTCGGCACTGCCTCCTGGTTGAGCTCGACCAGCCAGCGCTCGCTGTCCTTGCGCACGATGACGTCGGGCACGACGTATTCGGGTTCACTGGACTCGATCTGCGAGCCCGGGCGCGGGTTGAGGCTCTGTACCAGTTCGATGATCTGGCGCAGTTCGTCTTCCTTGAGCTTCATCCGGCGCATCAGCTGGCTGTAGTCGCGGCTGCCGAGCAGGTCGATGAAGTCGGTGACCAGGCGCTGTGCCTCGCTCATCCAGGGTGTCGAGGCCGGCAGCTGGCGCAGTTGCAGCAGCAGGCATTCGCCGAGGGTGCGGGCGCCAATGCCGGCCGGCTCGAACTGCTGGATGCGGTGCAGCACCGCCTCGACCTCGTCCAGCTCGATGTCCAGCTCCGGGTCGAAACCGGCGCAGATTTCTTCGAGGGTGTCTTCCAGGTAGCCCTGGGCGTTGATGCTGTCGATCAGGGTGACGGCGATCAGCCGGTCGGTGTCGGACATCGGCGCCAGGTTGAGCTGCCACAGCAGGTGGCTTTGCAGGCTCTCGCCCACCGACGTACGGGTGGTGAAGTCCCATTCGTCGTCATCGTTGCTCGGCAGGCTGCTGGCGCTGGTCTGGTAGATGTCTTCCCAGGCAGTGTCGACCGGCAATTCGTTGGGGATCCGCTCGGCCCATTCGCCGTCCTCCAGGTTTTCCGTGATACTGCTGGAGGTTTCCTGGAAACTGTTGTCCTGGGCTTCGGCGGTCGGCTTGTTCTCGGCGTTGTCCGCCATGGGGTCGCTGTTGTCGAAGTCCTCGCCGTCTTCCTGACGTTCGAGCATCGGGTTGGACTCCAGCGCTTCCTGGATTTCCTGCTGGAGGTCCAGGGTGGAGAGCTGAAGCAGGCGGATGGCCTGTTGCAACTGAGGTGTCATCGTCAGTTGCTGGCCCATTTTTAGGACGAGCGATGGTTTCATGGCTGGGGCTTAATACCTTGTTGCCGGCGCGCATGCGCCATCCACTACACGTAGGGCGCTTGGGCGCCGACTTTAAGCAAGTTATATGCCTGAAATTGCAGCGTTTGCCTAGAGCACTGTAACAACTTAAGCCCCGATCAGGCGCATTCGCCAGTGCTCCGGGCAGGCCTGTGGTCAGAGTCGGAACTCGTGCCCCAGGTAAACTTCCTTGACCAACTGGTTGGCCAGGATGGTCTCGGCATCGCCTTCGGCGATCAGTTGGCCATCGTTGACGATGTAGGCCGTCTCGCAGATGTCCAGGGTCTCGCGAACGTTGTGGTCGGTGATCAGTACGCCGATGCCTTTGTTCTTGAGGTGGTGGATGATCTGCTTGATGTCGCCGACGGAAATCGGGTCGACACCGGCGAACGGTTCGTCCAGCAGGATGAACTTGGGTGCGGTGGCCAGGGCGCGGGCGATCTCGACCCGGCGACGTTCGCCACCGGACAGGCTCATGCCCAGATTGTCGCGGATATGGCTGATGTGGAACTCCTGCAGCAGGCTTTCCAGTTCCTTGCGGCGGCCTTCGCGATCGAGGTCCTTGCGGGTCTCGAGGATGGCCATGATGTTGTCGGCCACCGACAGTTTACGGAAGATCGACGCTTCCTGCGGCAGGTAGCCGATACCGGCCTGGGCGCGCCCGTGCATCGGCTGGTGGCTGACATCGAGGCTGTCGATCAGCACACGGCCCTGGTCGGCCTGGACCAGGCCGACGATCATGTAGAAACAGGTGGTCTTGCCGGCGCCGTTGGGGCCGAGCAGGCCGACGATCTGGCCGCTGTCGATGGACAGGCTGACGTCGCGCACGACTTGCCTGCCCTTGTAGCTCTTGGCCAGGTGCTGGGCTTTGAGGGTTGCCATTTACTCGGCCTTTTTCTTCGGTTGAATGACCATGTCGATACGCTGACGCGGTGCAGTCACGTTGCCACCGCGCCCGGCGGTAGCCACCTGGGTCTTGGTGTTGTAGACGATCTTCTCGCCTTCGGTGGTGTTGCCTTCGTTCTCGACCTTGGCGCGGTCGGTGAGGATCACCACGTCTTTCTGCGCCTGGTACTGGATGGTCACGGCCCAGCCTTTCATCTTGTCGGGCTTGGCGGCACTCTGCTGCTGCTCGAAGTAGGCCAGGTTGCCCACCGAGGTGACCACATCGATATCGCCGTTGGCGGCGCGGGTCATGGTCACGGTGTTGCCTTTGATCATCATCGAGCCCTGGGTGATGATCACGTCGCCCGTGTAGGTGGCGACGCCCTGCTTGTCGTCCAGGTGGGCGTTGTCCGCCTGGATGCGGATCGGCTGGTCACGGTCGTTCGGCAGGGCGAAGGCGCTCGCGCTTCCCAGTGCTACGCCCAGGCTGAGCAGAAGGGGGATGGTTTTAACGAGCCTCATACTGTCCTCTTACGTTAGAGAGCAGGTCCATCCTGCCTTCTTTCAAATACGCTTTCATTCCTTTGCCCGTAGTCGTGCCACCGGCGCCGTCGATTCTAACGGCTTGCTCGGTCTGCGCATATTGCTTCTGCGGGAACACGGTCATGCGTGTGCTGGTGATGATGGTTTCGCGTTGCTTCTCGTCGGTGCGCGCCACGCGCACCTCGTCGATCAACTCCACCTCGGTGCCGTCCGGGTTGACCTCGGCGCGTTTGCTCTGCACATGCCAGGGGTATTCGGTACCACGGTACATGTGCAGGTCGGGCGTGGTCACCAGGGTAACCTCGCTGGCCTTGAGGTGCTCGACCTTGGCGGCGGTCATTTCGTACTGCAGCTTGCCGTCGGGCAGGAACTGCAGGCTGTGGGCGTTGATCGCGTAGTAGTCGATGGCGCTCTGGTCGACCTGGGCCTGGGGCTGTTCGAGGAAGCTTTCCGGGCTGATGTTCCAGTAGCCTACCGCAACCAGCACGGCAGCGATCCCGCCTAGCAGCGCGACATTTCTGATCTTCTTGCTGAGCATGGGCAGCCTTACAGGTAATGGGCGTTGGCAGCGTCCAGGGTGCCCTGGGCCTGCATGATCAGTTCACAGAACTCGCGGGCGGCGCCTTCGCCGCCGCGGGCCTGGGTAACGCCGTGGGCGTGCTGGCGAACGAAGGCCGCGGCATTCTGCACCGCCATGCCCAGGCCGACGCGGCGGATCACCGGCAGGTCGGGCAGGTCGTCGCCGAGGTAGGCGACCTGTTCATAGCTTAGATTGAGTTCGGCGAGCAGGCCGTCCAGCACCACCAGTTTGTCCTCGCGCCCCTGGAACAGGTGCGGGATGCCGAGATTTTTCGCCCGGCGCTCGACCACGGGGGTCTTGCGACCGCTGATGATCGCGGTGGTCACGCCCGAGGCCATGAGCATCTTGATGCCGTGGCCGTCGAGGGTGTTGAACGTCTTGAACTCGCTGCCGTCTTCGAGGAAGTACAGGCGGCCATCGGTGAGCACGCCGTCGACGTCGAACACCGCCAGCTTGATGGCCTTGGCGCGTTGCATCAGGTCCTGAGTCATTTACATCACTCCGGCGCGCAGCAGGTCGTGCATGTTCAGGGCGCCGGTCGGGCGGTCGTCCTGATCGACAACCACCAGCGCGCTGATCTTGTGGTCTTCCATGATCTTCAGTGCCTCGGCGGCGAGCATCTCGGCGCGGGCGGTCTTGCCGTGCACGGTCATGACTTCGTCGATGAGCGTCTTGTGCACGTCGATGTTGCGGTCCAGGCTGCGGCGCAGGTCACCGTCGGTGAAGACGCCGGCCAGCTTGCCGTCGTTACCCAGCACCACGGTCATGCCCAAACCTTTGCGAGACATTTCAAGCAGCGCGTCCTTGAGCAGGGTGCCGCTCTTTACCACGGGCAGCTCTTCGCCGGCATGCATGACGTTCTCGACCTTCAGCAGCAGGCGACGGCCCAGCGCGCCGCCTGGGTGGGAGAAGGCAAAGTCTTCGGCGGTGAAGCCGCGAGCCTCCAGCAGGGCGATGGCCAGGGCGTCGCCCAGCGCCAGCGCCGCAGTGGTGGAGGAGGTCGGCGCAAGGTTGAGCGGGCAGGCTTCCTGGGCGACGCTGGCGTCAAGGTTGACCTCGGCGGCCTGGGCCAGGGGCGAGTCCGGTTTGCCGGTGAGGCTGATCATCTGGATGCCCAGGCGCTTGATCAAGGGCAGCAGGGTGATGATCTCGGCGGTGCTGCCGGAGTTGGACAGGGCAAGAATGACATCGTCACGGGTGATCATGCCCATATCGCCATGGCTGGCCTCGGCCGGGTGCACGAAGAACGCCGGGGTGCCGGTGCTGGCCAGGGTAGCGGCGATCTTGTTGCCGATGTGCCCCGACTTGCCCATGCCTACCACCACGACCCGCCCCTTGCTGGCCAGGATCAGTTCGCAGGCCTTGATGAAGTCCCCGTCGATGCGGGCCAGCAGGGCCTCCACGGCCTCGAGTTCGAGGCGCAGGGTGCGCTGGGCGGATTGGATCAGCTCGCTGGATTGGGTCATGTCGGAACGCAATGCCTGATGAAAAGGCGGCGATTATAGCCGCAATGTGTGAAAGGCTCATCCTTCGAATGTCATATGGATGCCGCGCCTGCCTGTCTGTGCCCTGAACGAGTGGGGTGACGGCCTTGGGGCGGGCCTATCAGCGGTGCTATAGTTCGCCGCTATTCGGCCCGCCGGGGACCTGTGTGCCTTCAAGATGAAGGCAGGCGTCCACTATGACGAGGCTGCACTAGCAAGGAGTCTAGATGAGTGTGGATAGCGCCTACGCGGTCGAGTTGAAGGGCGTCACCTTCAAGCGCGGTTCGCGCAGCATTTTCAGCAACGTGGACATACGCATTCCCCGCGGCAAGGTCACCGGCATCATGGGGCCTTCGGGGTGCGGCAAGACCACCTTGCTGCGCCTGATGGGCGCGCAGTTGCGCCCGGCCGGCGGCGAAGTCTGGGTCAATGGGCAGAACCTGCCCGCGCTGTCGCGGGGCGACCTGTTCGATGCGCGCAAGCAGATGGGGGTGCTGTTCCAGAGCGGTGCGCTGTTCACCGACCTGGATGTGTTCGAGAATGTGGCCTTCCCGCTGCGGGTGCATACGCAGCTGTCGGACGAGATGATCCGCGACATCGTGCTGATGAAGCTGCAGGCCGTGGGTCTGCGCGGCGCCATCGACCTGATGCCCGACGAACTGTCTGGCGGCATGAAGCGCCGTGTGGCACTGGCCCGTGCGATCGCCCTGGACCCGCAGATCCTCATGTACGACGAGCCGTTCGTCGGCCAGGACCCGATCGCCATGGGCGTGCTGGTGCGCCTGATCCGCCTGCTCAACGATGCCCTGGGTATCACCAGCATCGTGGTGTCCCATGACCTTGCGGAAACCGCGAGCATTGCCGACTACATCTATGTGGTCGGCGATGGCCAGGTGCTGGGGCAGGGCACGCCGGACGAACTGATGGGCTCGGACAACCCGCGCATCCGCCAGTTCATGAAAGGCGACCCTGATGGCCCGGTACCCTTCCACTTCCCTGCGCCTGACTACCGCGCCGATTTGCTGGGGACGCGTTGATGCGCAGAAAATCCTTACTCGAACGTATCCGTCTGTTCGGCCGTTCGGCCATCGATGTGCTGGCCGTACTGGGACGCTCGTGCCTGTTCCTCGGCCATTCGCTGGGCGGGCGCAGTGGTATCGGCGGCGGTTTCCAGCTGCTGGTCAAGCAACTGTATTCGGTGGGCGTGCTGTCGCTGGCGATCATCGTCGTGTCCGGCGTGTTCATCGGCATGGTCCTGGCGCTGCAGGGCTACAGCATTCTCAACAAGTATGGCTCGGAACAGGCGGTCGGGCAGATGGTCGCCCTGACCCTGCTGCGCGAGCTCGGGCCGGTGGTCACCGCTTTGCTGTTCGCTGGCCGCGCGGGTTCTGCGCTGACCGCCGAAATCGGCAACATGAAATCCACCGAGCAACTGTCGAGCCTGGAAATGATCGGCGTCGACCCGCTCAAGTACATCGTGGCGCCACGCCTGTGGGCCGGCTTCATTTCGCTGCCGCTGCTGGCGCTGATCTTCAGCGTGGTGGGCATCTGGGGCGGCTCGTGGGTCGCCGTGGACTGGCTGGGCGTCTACGAAGGCTCGTTCTGGGGCAACATGCAGAACAGTGTCTCTTTCAGCGACGACGTGCTCAACGGGCTGATCAAGAGCCTGGTGTTCGCCTTCGTCGTTACCTGGATCGCCGTATTCCAGGGGTACGACTGTGAGCCCACTTCAGAAGGGATCAGCCGTGCCACCACCAAGACCGTGGTCTATGCCTCGTTGGCAGTCCTGGGTCTGGACTTTATTCTGACCGCCTTGATGTTTGGAGATTTCTGATGCAAAACCGCACCCTGGAAATCGGTGTCGGCCTGTTCCTCCTGGCCGGGATCCTGGCGCTGCTGCTGCTGGCCCTGCGTGTCAGCGGGCTGTCGGCCAGCCCGAGCAGCGACACCTATAAAGTTTATGCGTACTTCGACAATATCGCCGGTTTGACGGTCAGAGCTAAAGTGACCATGGCTGGTGTGACCATCGGCAAGGTCACCGCCATCGATCTGGACCGCGACTCCTACACCGGTCGGGTCACGCTGCAGCTGGACAAGCATGTCGACAACCTGCCGACCGACTCCACTGCCTCGATCCTGACCGCCGGCCTGCTGGGCGAGAAGTACATCGGCATCAGCGTGGGCGGCGAGGACGTGGTTCTCAAGGATGGCAGCACCATCCACGACACGCAGTCGGCGCTGGTGCTGGAAGATCTGATCGGCAAGTTCCTGCTCAACTCGGTGGGCAAGGAACCGAAAGAAGCTCAACCGGCTAATTAAGGAGTTTCCATGATTTCGATCCTGCGACGTGGCCTGCTGGTCCTGCTGGCGACCTTTCCCCTGCTGGCCCTGGCGGCGCCGGGGCAGTCTGCCCGTGATGTGATCCAGGGCACCACCACCCAGTTGCTCAGCGACCTGAAGAGCAACAAGGAGCAGTACAAGGCCGACCCCAATGCGTTCTACAACGCGCTCAACGCCAACCTTGGCCCGGTGGTCGATGCCGACGGCATCTCCAAGAGCATCATGACGGTCAAGTATTCGCGCAAGGCCTCGCCCGAGCAGATGCAGCGCTTCCAGGAGAACTTCAAGCGCAGCCTGATGCAGTTCTATGGCAACGCCTTGCTGGAGTACAACAACCAGGGCATCACCGTCGACCCGGCCAAGGCCGAGGGTGACGATCGCACCAGCGTCGGCATGAAGATCACCGGCACCAACGGCGCGGTCTATCCGGTGCAGTACACCATGGTCAAGCTGGACGGCGAGTGGAAGGTGCGTAACGTCATCGTCAACGGCATCAACATCGGCAAGCTGTTCCGCGACCAGTTCCAGGATGCCATGCAGCGTAACGGCAACAACCTGGACAAGACCATCGACGGTTGGGCCGGTGAAGTGGCCAAGGCCAAGGAAACAGCCGACAGCTCGCCGGATAAGGAAGTCAAATGAGCGACGCCGCCGTGAGCATGGCCGCGCCGGGCGTTCTCGCCCTGGCCGGCGTGCTGGATTACCGCAGCGGCCCGGCCCTGCGCAAACAGGGCAAGGCGTTGATCGCCGCCAGTGGCGAGGCGCGCCTGGTGTTCGATTGCACTGCGGTGGTCAAATCGAGCAGCGTTGGCCTGTCGTTGCTGCTGGGGTTCATGCGCGATGCCCAGGCAGCCGGAAAAACCTGGGAGTTGCGCGGTATCCCCGAGAACATGCAGGAAATTGCCGGGGTCTATGACCTCGATGAGGTATTGGCGGGCTGATGCCCTGCCGTTCGGGAAAGGCCCCTCGGTCAGTGCGCCCCTTCATGGGCTTCGCAGGCGAGGGGCTTTTTTGTATGATGGCCGACCCGCGCGCGTTGGGCGCCGATCGAGGTTGAGCATGCAGGCCGTAGAAGTTAAAAGCTTTCTGGAAGAGAAATTGCCGGGAACCCAGGTCGAAGTTGAAGGCGAAGGCTGCAACTTCCAGTTGAACGTGATCAGCGACGAGCTGGCCGGCCAAAGCCCGGTCAAGCGTCAGCAGGCGATCTATGCTCACCTCAATCCGTGGATCGCCAACGGCAGCATTCACGCGGTAACCATGAAATTCTTCAGCAGCGCAGCCTGGGCTGAGCGCACCTGAGCCTACTTGGCGGCGAGATACGTATGGACAAACTGATTATCACTGGTGGCGCGCGTCTCGATGGCGAGATCCGCATTTCCGGCGCAAAGAACTCCGCCCTGCCGATCCTTTCGGCCACCCTGCTGTGCGATGGCCCGGTCACGGTCGGCAACCTGCCGCACCTGCACGACATCACCACCATGATCGAGCTGTTCGGCCGCATGGGCATCGAGCCTGTGATCGACGAAAAGCTCTCGGTGGAGATCGACCCGCGCACCATCAAGACCCTGGTCGCTCCCTACGAGCTGGTCAAGACCATGCGCGCCTCGATCCTGGTGCTCGGCCCCATGGTAGCCCGCTTCGGTGAAGCCGAAGTGGCCCTGCCGGGTGGCTGCGCCATCGGTTCGCGTCCGGTCGACCTGCACATCCGCGGCCTCGAGGCCATGGGCGCGAAGATCGACGTCGAGGGTGGCTACATCAAGGCCAAGGCCCCCGAAGGCGGCCTGCGTGGCGCGCACTTCTTCTTCGACACTGTCAGCGTCACCGGCACCGAGAACATCATGATGGCCGCTGCCCTGGCCAAGGGCCGCAGCGTGCTGCAGAACGCCGCCCGTGAGCCGGAGGTGGTCGACCTGGCCAACTTCCTGATCGCCATGGGTGCGAAGATCCAGGGCGCCGGTACCGACACCATCACCATCGATGGCGTCGAGCGCCTGCACTCGGCCAACTACCGCGTCATGCCCGACCGTATCGAGACCGGCACCTACCTGGTCGCCGCTGCCGTTACCGGTGGCCGCGTCAAGGTCAAGGATACCGACCCGACCATCCTCGAAGCCGTCCTCGAGAAGCTCAAGGAAGCCGGCGCCGACATCACCACTGGAGAAGACTGGATCGAGCTGGACATGCACGGCAAGCGTCCGAAGGCCGTTAACCTGCGTACCGCTCCTTACCCGGCGTTCCCGACCGACATGCAGGCGCAGTTCATTTCGCTCAACGCCATCGCCGAAGGCACTGGCGCGGTAATCGAGACCATCTTCGAGAACCGCTTCATGCACGTGTATGAGATGCACCGCATGGGTGCGCAGATCCAGGTCGAGGGCAACACCGCCATCGTCACTGGCGTCAAGGCGCTCAAAGGTGCGCCGGTGATGGCCACCGACCTGCGCGCTTCCGCCAGCCTGGTGCTGTCGGCGCTGGTCGCCGAAGGCGACACCCTGATCGATCGCATCTACCACATCGACCGTGGCTACGAGTGCATCGAGGAGAAACTGCAGATGCTGGGCGCGAAGATCCGTCGCGTACCGGGCTAGCAGTCATCGTGGCGCAGGGACGCGCCAGCCGAATCGTATGCGGTCGGGCTGCTGAGCCCGGCCGGCAGTAGACGCTTAAGGACCGACGTTCCAATGTTGACCATCGCGCTATCCAAAGGCCGTATTCTCGACGATACCCTGCCACTGCTGGCCGAGGCCGGTATCGTGCCGACCGAGAATCCGGACAAGAGCCGCAAGCTGATCATCCCCACCACGCAGGATGATGTGCGCCTGCTCATCGTGCGTGCCACCGATGTGCCGACCTATGTCGAGCATGGCGCCGCCGACCTCGGTGTGGCCGGCAAGGACGTGCTGATGGAATACGGTGGCCAGGGCCTGTACGAACCCCTGGACCTGCAGATCGCCCAGTGCAAGCTGATGACCGCTGGCGTAACCGGCGCACCAGAGCCCAAAGGCCGCCTGCGCGTGGCTACCAAGTTCGTCAATGTAGCCAAGCGCTACTATGCCGAACAGGGCCGCCAGGTCGACATCATCAAGCTGTACGGCTCCATGGAACTGGCGCCGCTGATCAACCTTGCCGACAAGATCATCGACGTGGTCGACACCGGCAATACCCTGCGCGCCAACGGCCTCGAGCCCCAGGACCTGATCGCCACGATCAGCTCTCGCCTGGTGGTCAACAAGGCCTCCATGAAGATGCAGCACGCCCGTATCCAGAGCCTGATCGACACCCTGCGCAACGCCGTCGAATCGCGACACCGCGGCTGACCTCTGCGCGCGACCTCCGCTGTCGCGCCCGTCTATCCGCGTCATAGCCTTTTTTCTCAGGTGCCCGCGCGGATGGAGTGGTAGCTTTAGGGCGCCTGAACATCCGCTAATAACGAGGCCCTCGCCATGACCGTGTCCACTGCAATTGCCCGTCTCAACGCCGCTGACCAGGATTTCGCCCGACATCTGGATCATCTGCTGAGCTGGGAAAGTGTGTCCGATGACGCGGTCAACCAGCGCGTGCTCGACATCATCAAGGCCGTGCGTGAGCGCGGTGACCAGGCGCTGGTGGAGTTCACCCAGCGTTTCGATGGTGTTGATGCCAAGACGATCGACGACTTGATCCTCGATCGCGAGCGCCTGGAGCTGGCGCTGACGCGCATTACCCCGGTACAGCGCGAGGCCCTGGAAAAGGCCGCCAGCCGCGTGCGTATCTACCATGAGCGGCAGAAGCAGGACTCGTGGCAGTACACCGAGGCTGACGGCACGGTCCTCGGCCAGAAGGTCACGCCGCTGGACCGCGCTGGGCTGTATGTGCCTGGTGGCAAGGCATCGTACCCGTCGTCGGTGTTGATGAATGCCATTCCGGCCAAGGTCGCGGGCGTCGGCGAGGTGGTGATGGTAGTGCCGACCCCCCGTGGCGAGGTCAACGAACTGGTCCTCGCCGCAGCCTGTATCGCCGGGGTCGACCGGGTGTTCACCGTCGGTGGTGCCCAGGCCGTGGCAGCCCTGGCCTACGGTACCGAGAGCGTGCCGCAGGTGGACAAGATCGTCGGCCCGGGCAACATCTACGTGGCCACTGCCAAGCGCCATGTGTTCGGCCAGGTTGGTATCGACATGATCGCCGGCCCTTCGGAGATTCTGGTGGTCTGCGACGGCCAGACCGATCCGGACTGGATCGCCATGGACCTGTTCTCCCAGGCCGAACACGACGAGGATGCCCAGGCGATTCTGGTCAGCCCGGACGCCGCTTTCCTCGATCGCGTCGCTGCCAGCATCGATAAACTGCTTCCGACCATGGAGCGTGCCGAGATCATCGAGAAGTCGATCAATGGCCGTGGCGCGCTGATCCAGGTGCGTGACATGCAGCAGGCCATCGAGGTGGCCAACCGCATTGCCCCCGAGCACCTGGAGCTGTCGGTGGCCGATCCGCAGGCCTGGTTGCCGCATATCCGCCATGCCGGCGCGATCTTCATGGGCCGTCACACCAGCGAGGCGCTGGGCGACTACTGTGCCGGCCCCAACCACGTGCTGCCGACTTCCGGCACTGCGCGCTTCTCTTCGCCGCTGGGCGTGTATGACTTCCAGAAGCGTTCGTCGATCATCTTCTGCTCCGAGCAGGGCGCATCCGAACTGGGTCACACCGCTTCGGTGCTGGCCCGTGGCGAGTCGCTGACCGCCCATGCCCGTAGCGCCGAATACCGCATCCTCAACGAGAAGGGGAACTGAGCATGAGTCGTTTCTGGAGTCCCTTCGTCAAGGACCTGGTGCCTTACGTGCCGGGCGAGCAGCCCAAGCTGGCGCGTCTGGTCAAGCTGAACACCAATGAGAACCCCTATGGCCCGTCGCCCAAGGCGCTGGAGGCCATGCGCGGCGAGCTCAACGACAACCTGCGGCTGTATCCGGACCCGAACGGTGACCGGCTCAAGCAGGCGGTGGCCGAGTACTACGGCGTGACGCCGGCCCAGGTGTTCGTCGGCAACGGTTCGGACGAGGTGCTGGCGCACATCTTCCATGGCCTGTTCCAGCACGACCGTGGGCCGCTGCTGTTCCCGGACGTCAGCTACAGCTTCTACCCGGTCTATTGCGGCTTGTACGGTATCGCGTTCGAGCAGGTGGCGCTGGATGAGCAGTTCCAGATCCGTGTTTCGGACTACATCAAGCCTAATGCCGGGGTCATCTTCCCCAACCCCAATGCGCCGACCGGCTGCCTGTTGCCGCTTGAGGCGGTCGAGCAACTGCTGCAGGCCAACTGTGATTCGGTGGTGGTGGTCGATGAGGCCTACATCGATTTCGGTGGCGAAACGGCCATCAGCCTGGTTGATCGCTATGACAACCTGCTGGTGACCCAGACCTTGTCCAAGTCGCGTTCGCTGGCGGGGCTCAGGGTTGGCCTGGCGGTGGGGCATCCTGACCTGATCGAGGCCTTGGAGCGGATCAAGAACAGCTTCAACTCCTATCCGTTGGATCGCATGGCTATTGTCGGGGCGGCGGCGGCGTTCGACGACCGTGAGTATTTCGATGAGACCTGCCGCAAGGTTATCGATAGCCGGGACTTGCTGGTTTCTGAGTTGGTGGCGCGTGGGTTCGAAGTGCTGCCTTCGGCGGCGAACTTTATCTTTGCCCGGCATCCCGGGCAGGATGCTGCCGGGATCGCGGCGCGGCTTCGTGAGCAGGGGGTGATTGTTCGGCACTTCAAGCAGGAGCGGATTGCGCAGTTCCTGCGGATTACGATTGGGACGCCGGAGATGAACCAGGCTTTGCTTGATGCTTTGAATTGATTTCAGGGGTTTGACAGGGGGGCGGATTGGGGGTGGTTGTTCTGACTTCTGATTCGCCCCTTGTTGTTTGGTGGTTTTGGAAGTTGTATGCGCATTCATTTGTGATGTCGACGCTTATTCACCTTTCCGCCCTTACGGCGGCTTACTTTGGTCGTAACTCGCCGTCCGCGGCCAAAGTAAGCAAAGCCGTGGCGCTCCATTCATCCGGCCCTCCGCTTCGCTACGGGTTCCCTCACTCCGGCCTTGCTCCCGGGAGGACCGCGCTGAACGCCCCATCCTGGGGCGCAGCGCTTGACGGGCATCCATGCCCGTCACCTCCCTCCGCAAGACCTCCGTTCGGCCTCCTGAAGTCGCGAAGTTACGGGCGGCGCCTGGACTGGCGCAGCTGTCGCTAGTTGGAGCGCAATTAATCTCTCGATTGTTTCGCGGGCTTGCCCCGCGATAGGCCGGAACAGCCAATATATAACTTACTTTGAAACAGTAAGCTTCGCATTTCCTGTTCTTGCTCTTGCTCTTGCTTCTAAGCGCGCGACAGCTCAGGCGCTGCCAATTGCGACTTCAGGAGGCCGAGCGGAGTTCTTGCGTAGTGGGCGACGGGCATGGATGGCCGTCGAGCGCTGCGCCCCAGGATGGGGCGTACAGCGCGGTACCCACGGGAGCAAGAACGGAGCGAGGGAACCCCGGAGCGAAGCGTAGGGGCCGTATGAACGGAGCCGAACGGTTTTGCCGACTTTTGCCAAGACAAAAGTCGGCCGCCGTAAGGGCGGAAAGGTGACTAAATGTCGATATCGTCTACGAATACGCATAAAAAACCAAAAACAATCACCCTCAAGCCCCAGCAGCACCCCGCCCCCCTTTATGCGCCAAAACACTATAAATGCACGGCAAAACAAACAACGTAAACAAAGTCCCCACCGACATCCCGGTAGCAATCACCATCCCGATATCAAACCGGCTGACCGCCCCGGCCCCGGTTGCCAAAATCAAGGGCACCATGCCGAACACCATGGCCGCCGTGGTCATCAGCACCGGCCGCAAGCGAATCGCGGCGGCTTCTTCGATCGCCTCGCGTACCCCAAGCCCCCGCTCGTCCCGTAGCTGGTTGGCAAACTCGACAATGAGAATCCCATGCTTGGTAATCAACCCGATCAGTGTCACCAACCCTACCTGGGTATAGATGTTCATGCTCGAGACCCCAAGGAACAGCGGCAAGAGCGCCCCGCAGATGGACAACGGCACGGTCACCAGAATCACCAGCGGATCGCGGAAGCTCTCGAACTGCGCCGCCAGCACCAGGAAGATGATCGCCAGCGCCAGGCCGAAGGTCACCCACAACGCGCTGCCCTCCTGGACGAACTGCCGCGCTGTCCCGGCATAGTCCAGCGAAAAACCTTCCGGCGCCTCCTCGCGGGCGATGGCGCGCACGGTATCCAGTGCTTCACCCATGCTCACCAGCGGAACGCCCTGGATGATCGCCGAGTTCAGCTGCTGGAACTGGTTGAGCTGTCGCGGTCGGGCGCGGTCGCTCAGGGTGATCAAGGTCGATAATGGCAACAGCTGGCCTTGCTCGTTCTTCACGTAATAGCTGTTCAGCCAGCCGGGGTTGGCGCGGTAGGGCCGTTCGACCTGGGCGATGACCTTGTAGCTGCGGCCCTCCAGCGTGAAGCGGTTGATCTCGGCCTCGCCCAGCAAGGTCGCCAGGGTGCTGCCCAGAGTGTCCATCGACACCCCCATCTGCGCCGCCTTGGCGCGGTCGATGTCGATCACTACCTCGGGTTTGTCGAAGGCCAGGTCGATGTCGAGGAAGGCGAACTTGCCCGAGGCCTGGGCGCGCTCCTTGACCCGTTGCGCCACCTCTAGCAGCGCCGGGTAGTCACCGGCGGTGTTGATCACCAACTGGAACGGCAGGCCCTCGCCGGTGCCGGGCAGCGACGGCAGGTTGAAACCGAAGATCTGCAGGCCGCCGATCTGTTCGAGTTCGGCCTGTACCAACGGCAACAGCTGCATCTGCGTGCGCTCGCGTTCGTTCCAGGGCTTGAGCAGGAAGCCGCCGATACCGCTCTGCACACCGTTGAAACCATTGATCTGGAATGACGAGTAGTACTCGGGGAAACCTTTGAAGATCGGCGTGAACTGGTCGGTATAGGCGTTGAGGTAGTCCAGGTTCGCGGTCTGCGGCGAACTGCTCATCATGAAGATCACCCCCTGGTCCTCCTCCGGGGCCAGCTCGTTGCGGGTGAACATCAGCAGCACCGGGATCAGGCACAGGATGAGCACGGCGAACACCAGCACCACCGGGCGGCTGTTCAGCGTGCCGTGCAGCAGGCGCTGGTAGCGCACCTTGAGCGCGTCGAAGATCAGGTCCAGGCGGTGGGCCAGGCCACTGGGGTTTTGTTCGTGGCGCAGCAGCAAGGCGCACATCATCGGGGAGAGGGTGAGCGCGACGATGCCGGAGATGACCACGGCACCGGCCAGGGTCAGGGCGAACTCCTTGAACAGGGCGCCGGTCAGCCCGGTAAGAAAGCCGATGGGAGCGTACACAGCTGCCAATGTGATAGTCATCGACACGACCGGCAGGGCGATCTCGCGGGCACCCTCCAGGGCCGCTTCGAAAGGCGTCTTGCCTTCCTCGATATGACGGTGGATGTTTTCCACCACGACGATGGCGTCATCCACCACCAGGCCGATGGCCAGTACCATCGCCAGCAGGGTCAGCAGGTTCAGCGAGTAGCCCATCATCTGCATGAAAAACAGTACGCCGATCATCGACAGCGGAATGGTCACCACCGGGATCACCACCGAACGCAGGGCGCCGAGGAACAGGAACACCACGACGATGACGATCAGTACCGCTTCGCCGAGGGTCTTGATCACCTCGTCGATAGAGGCCTGTATGAACAGGGTGGCGTCGTAGGCGATAGACACTTTGAGGCCGGAGGGCAGTGCTTCCTCGAGCTGCGGCATGATCCGCCGCACCTCCTTGATCACCTCCAGCGGGTTGGCTGCCGGCGTGGCCTTGATGCCGATGTACACCGATGGCGTGCCGTCGAACGAGCTGACCGTGTCGTAGTTCTCCGCACCCATTTCCACCCGGGCCACGTCGCCCAGCAGCACCCGGCTGTCGCCGCTGGTCTTCACCGGCAGTGCGGCGAAGGCTTCGGCCGACTTGAGCTCGGTGGTGGCGTTGATGCTGGTGACCACGTACTCGCCCTTCACTTCGCCGGCCGCAGAGAGGAAGTTGTAGCGGCGCACGGCGTTGGTCACGTCTACCGCCGACAGGCCGAAGCCGGCCAGCTTCACCGGGTCGATCCAGATGCGCATGGCGAACACCTGGTTGCCGAGGATCTCGGCCTCGGCCATGCCCGGCAACGTGGCCAGCTTGGGCTGGATGACCCGTGACAGGTAGTCGGTGATCTGTGGGTTGCTCATTTCCTTGCTGTAGAAGCTGATGTACATCAGTGCCGAGGCGTCGGCGGCCTCCTTGCTCAGTACCGGATCCTCGGAGTCCTGGGGCAGCTTGTTGCGCACCTCGTTGGCCTTGGCCAGCAACTGGGTGAACAGGCGGTCGGTGTCGGCGCCGATCCGCGCGTAGACCGAAATGATCGAGAAGTTCTGCCGGCTCACCGAGGTCATGTAGTCGATGCCGTCGGCGCTGGCCAGGCTCTGCTGCAGCGGCTGGGTGATGTAGCCCTGGATGGTCTCGGCGTTGGCCCCTGGGTAGGCGGTGGTCACCGTGATCAGGGCGTTTTCCATCTGTGGGTACTGGCGGATCTGCAGCTTGCTCCAGGCCTGCAGGCCCAGCAGCAGGATCAGCAGGCTGACCACGCAGGCCAGCACCGGGCGGCGGATGAACGGGTCGGTGAACGCCATGGCCGCCTCCCGTTCACTGCGCGCCGGGCGCGGTGGGTTTCAGGGGCGTATCGGTGCTGATTCGGATCGCCGCGCCTGGGCTCAGCTTGAGCTGGCCGGCGGTGACGACCTGGTCGCCGGCCTGCAGGCCCTTGAGCACCACGACCCAACCCTCGCGGCGTTCGCCGGTCTGTACGGTGAGTTGTTCGGCGACCAGTTGCGGCTGATCGTTGGCATCGCGCAACGGCTGGCCGTCCTCGCCCTTTTTCGGGCTGACGCGATACACCGAGTTGCCATAGAGGGTATAGGTGATGGCGTTTTCCGGCACCACGACCTGCGGTTGCGGGTCGGGCAGCAGCAGTTGCAGGCTGGCGAACATGCCCGGCAGCAGCTTGCCTTCGGGGTTGGCCAGGGTGGCGCGGACCAGCAGGTTGCGCGTGCTTTCCTCGACCTTGGGGTTGATCGCGCTGAGGCTGGCGGGGAAGGTCTGCTGCGGATAGGCCGCCACCTGGGCCAGCACCCGTTGGCCCAGGCTCAGACGAGGCAGCGCTTGCTCAGGCACGTTGAAGTCGACATAGAGGCTGGACAGGTCCTGCAAGGTGGCGATGACCGTGCCGCTGGGCAGGTAGGCACCGACGTCCACCTGGCGGATGCCGATGGTGCCGCTGAACGGGGCGCTGATGCTCTTTTTTGCCAGCGATGCCTTCAGCTGGTCGACCACGGCCTGGTTGCGCCGGTACTGGCTGGTCAGGCGGTCGTACTCGCCGCGGGAGATCGCCGAATCGCCGACCAATTGGCTGCCCCGGCCGAAGTCGACCTTGGCCAGCCCCAGGTCGGCCTGGGCGGTGCCGAGCAGGGCGGTTTCCTGGTCGCTGTCCAGTTGCAGCAGCAACTGGCCCGCCTTGACCTGTTGCCCCGACTCGAAATGCAGCGACTTCACCGTGCCGGCCACTTCCAGGCTCAATTCCACGCCCTGGTAGGCCTTGAGGCTGCCGACTGCCGGCAGGCGCTCCTGCCACTGGCGCAGCTCGGCCTGGGCCGCGGCCACGCTGACCGGGGGCCTGGGCTGCGAGAACATCTGCACTTGCTGGTAGATGGAAAAGGCCTTGATGCCCCCCAGGATCAACACGATCAGCAGGACGACGGCCAACATGATCAGCATGCGGCGGCGCAACATGGTCCGGTTCCCTGGAGGTAGGTTTTTATTTATCGGGCACGACCACGGGCGATCCGCTCCACGGGCGATGGGGCAAGTATTGTCGGTTTTCTGGAAAAGGGGAGGAGATAGATTGCCTGTTGTGGCCTCATCGCCGGCAAGCCGGCTTGTGTCTTGAAAGGCTCTTAGACTGAAGGGGTGAGAGCGGTGGATGGCAGACTGCAACCCGGCGGTGCCCTAGAGCACGTGTGGGAGCATAGTCGCCATCCACCCCTCACTCTGACCTGAAGCCCGAACAGTTGGATGAGGTGCGAGCTCGAAATCACAAGCGTGGGATAGGTCAGAGCGCTCTCACTTCCCAGTGTAAGAGGGCTTGGCCATGATTTCCTGTTTCGTTGGTATCGATGTTTCGAAGGCGACCCTGGACGTGGGGTTCTGGCCTGAACTTTCCAAGCCATTCCAGCTGAGGAATGACCCTGAGGGGATTGCCCAGCTGATTGCCTGCTTGAACGAGCTTGAGGTCGAGCGGATCGTGCTCGAGGCTACGGGGGGCTATGAGAAAGCGGTTTTCAAGGCGTTACGCATCGCTGATTTGGATGTCGTTCGCGTCAACCCCAAACGCTCTCATGACTATGCCCAAGCAATTGGTCAACTGGCCAAAACCGACAGGATCGATGCCTTGATGCTGGCCAAGTTCGCCCAGCATCTTGCATCTCCCTCAAAGATCGAGCCCAGTCAGGCACGTGATGAGCTGAGCGAGCTGGTCAAGCTACGGGATCAGATCGTTGAGCATCGCGACGATGACAGGCGTCGAATCAAGCAAGCGACTTCCCCTGTAGCAATCACCTTCTTCACTGAGCACATTGCGTCTCTCAACGCTCAGATCAAGGCATTGGATAAACACCTTGCGCAGGCCTCAAAGGCGCTGAACAGCGAGAAAGCCAAGCACTTGGCATCAGTCAAAGGCGTAGGCCTGATTACGACTGCCAAGCTGATGGCCTATTTGCCCGAACTGGGCACGCTGAGCGGACGGAAGATCACCGCCCTGGTGGGGCTGGCGCCCTATAACAAGGACAGTGGGAGCAAGAGCGGCCCACGCAAGATCGAGGGCGGGCGCTACAAAGTTCGTGGCGTTATCTACATGGCGGCTTGGGTGATGATCAGGCACGTCCCTGAGTTCAAGACCCGGTATGACGCACTGGTAGCGCGTGGTAAGCGCCCCAAAGTAGCCGTGGTGGCTTGCATGCGCGTGTTGCTGGTGCGGCTGAATGCCATGCTGAGGGACGGTACGCCATGGAAGGACCATAAAACCCAGGCGCCCGCAGCCTGATCTCTCGGGGGTATTGCCGATAGCGGGGCTTCGCCAGCGACTCCATCTGCAGGGTGTCGCTGGCGAAGCTATGTCTGAAAGGATCGTTCTAAAAAAATCCCCTCAAGACAGTTGCTCCCACAGGAGGGTGTTGCTGGTGTGGGAGCCGGCTTGCCGGCGATGGGGCCGGTGCAGGCAATAGAACGATCAGACCAGATGCAGGTGGTTGTCCCAGAACCCGGACGGCAGGTCCATCGGTTGCCCGATCAACTGCGCCTTGCGGCAGTCATAGAAGCGGCAGCGGCCCTGCCCGGAGGTGACGATGAAGCCGTCCTTCACCGCCCCCACCCCGGCGCAATCGGGCATCGGCGCGTCGAGCTTCACTGCGCCGCTGTCCAGGTCCCAGATGAACAGGCGGTTGGCCCGCGGCGCGGTCAGCGCCACCAGGCGCAGGTCGCTGTGGATGGCGACACTGGCGGTGTACTGGGCCATCGATTGCAGCTGGCGCTCCGGCACCGGGAAGGCCTTGAACGGCTCGCCTGGGCGCTTGATCGCCAGCAGTTCGGCGGTTTCTTCCGAGCCCCCCATGAACTGCTGGCAGGCGGCGATGGTGCCATCGTCGCCAACTGCCAGGTGACGCACGCTGTTCATCTGTTGGGCCAGGGTCTCCTTGCTTAGCAGCGTGCCGTCACGCTGCATCAGCACCAGGCTCGGCTCCATGGCGTCGAGGTTCATCTCTACCCGGCTTTCGGCCTCGGTGCGGATGCCGCCGTTGGCCACCACCAGGGTCTCGCCATCGGGTAGCCAGGCCACTTCATGGGGGCCGATGCCATGGGTGGAGAGTTCGCCACTGTGCACCAGGCGCTCGCCCTCGAAGCGGTAGACGCCCAATACGCCACGGCCCGGGTCGCTGGTGTCGTTCTCGGTCGCATACAGCCACTCGCCACCCTTGTGGATTACCGCATGGCCATAGAAGTGCCGGTTGGGCTGTGAGGCGAGGGTCTGCAGCAGGCGCCCGTCACGCAGGTCGACCAGATAGCTCTCGGTGCCGGGCCGGCGGGCGACGAACAAGGCGATCGGCAGCGTCGGGTGGTTGATGATCGCATGGCAACGCTGGGTCACCTGGGTGCTGAACACCTGGGTGCCGTCCAGGCGAAAGCCGACGGCGTAGTGCTTGCCGTCGCCGTCGTCGCGGGCCGACAGCAGCAACGGTTCGCTGCCTTTGCCGCGGAACAGGCTCCAGCCACCCAGGGTCAGGGCGCTGAGCAGAACGCTACCGAGTTTCAGGGCCTGGCGTCGCAGCATGATCAGTCACCGTCGTTGGCGTTGAAGCCCAGCTGGATATTCAGCGCCTTGGCCAGCTCGCCTTCGTGCAGGCGGTGGACGACGTTGAGGGCATCGTAGATCTGGTTGAGGGTCTGCTTGCCAGCGTCGTCGGCCAGCAGTTCGCCGAGGGTCTTCTGGTTGTCGGCCAGCAGCTTGAGCGCAGCAGCATAGGCATCGTCGATCTTCTGTGCCAGTGCCGTCTGGTCCTTGCCCAACAGGCCGCGCAGGCCTTGATTGTCGACCCCGACCCAGACGGTCTGGGCGGCCTTGAGCGAGGCTTCCAGGCTCTTGATCGAGGAGTGGCTGCGCCAGGCCTCGGCCTGCAACGGTTGGGCAATGCCCTTGCTCTGCCGGCCCATCGGCGCGCCAAGTTTCTTCTTCAGGCTGTCCAGGGCGGTGACCTGGGCACGCAGCACGTCGGCGATCGCCTCGTGGGAGTCGGCGTAGCGCTGGTTGGGGAACTTGGTCATCTGCGACAGCATGCCGTCGGTGCTGTTCCAGCCTTTGAGGATCTCTTCGGCCAAGGCCTTCTGGTGTTCGCCGATGGCGACCAGCAGCGGGCAGTAGCGGGCCTTCTGTTCGGCACTGGCGATGTCCGGCTTGCTGTCGAACAGGATGTATTCGTAGGCGGACAGGCCACGGACCACGACGCTGGCCTTGCCCAGCGATTCGACGGTGACCGCCTGCTCGCCGTTGACCAGTTGCTCGACCTGGCGGCCGACCAGGTTCTTCTTGTCTGGCCAGAACTGCACCTGCCAGGCACGGTTGCCTTCGGCCAGCGGGCCGACCAGCAACGGTTGCAACTCGGCCCAGGCTTTTTGCGCGGTGAGGAAGTCGGCGCGGGCGGTCTCGAGGTCCTGCTTGCCCTCGCAGTAGGCCAGGGCGCTGGCGGCCAGTTGCCGGTCGGCCTCGACCCAGCGGCTGTAGGTCGGCAGGATCACCTGCTTGGCGATGGCCGCGGAGGTCACTGCCTGTGGGTCTTGTGGCGAGCAGGCGCCCAAGGCGAGTGCGGCGAGGCTGGTGAACAACAGTTTGGGTCGGAACATGCCCGGCTCCTTGTGCGTTTAAAGTGAATTCAGGAAGGCCAGCAGCGCGGCGCGCTGCTCGGCATTGAAGGTCAGTACATGATCGCGCGCCGCCTGGGCTTCGCCGCCGTGCCAGAGCACGGCCTCGAGCAGGTTGCGGGCGCGGCCGTCATGCAGGAACTGGCTGTGGCCGCTCACGGTTTCGCTCAGGCCGATGCCCCACAGCGGTGGGGTGCGCCAGTCCTGGCCGTTGGCGGCAAATTCGGTGCGCTCGTCACTCAGGCCCGGGCCCATGTCGTGCAGCAGCAGGTCGCTGTAGGGGCGGATCACCTGGTTGGCCAGTTCCGGCTCGGCCGCATTGGTTGCGGTGGTGAACTGCGGGGTGTGGCAGCCCTGGCAACCGGCCTGGTAGAACAGGTTCTTGCCGGCCAGTACCTGCGGCGCATCGACGTTGCGCCGGGCCGGCACGGCAAGGTTGCGGGTGTAGAAGGTGACCAGGCGCAGGATATTGTCACTGACCTCCTTTTCGCCGCCCTGGCCATCGCCATTGGGCGCAGTCAGGCAATCGACCTGCGCTGCGGTGCAGTCGTCCTTGGGCAACAGGGTGGTGGTCAGGCCCATGTCGCCGGCGAAGGCGTGCACGTTCTGCTGGTTGATGTTGGGCTGCCCTGCCTTCCAACCGAAGCGGCCGATCATGGTCTTGCCCTGGGCATCGTCCCACACTCGGTTGGCGCGGCCACGGATGCCGTCGCGGTTGTGGTCGTCCGGGTCCTCATTAGCCAGCAGGTCGGCTTCGGGGATGGCCTCGAGCAGGCCCAGGCCGATCATCGGCGGGGCGACCCGGGCGGAGAAGCGGGTGTCCGGGTGCAGCGGGCCGTAGCCGAGCTGGCTGATCCGCAGGGTCGGGCGGCGCAGCTCGACCTGGTGGCCGTCCGCGAAGGCGACGCTGTGGTTGTCGTAGGTTACGCGGACCTTGCCTTCCGGGGCCACGCCGGGGATGGCCATGTCCTGCAACTGGGTACCGTAGACGGGCTCTGGGACCACGCCCAGGCGCTCGATCACCTGGGCGTAGTACGGCTGGTCAGGGATCGACAGGCGCACCAGCATCGATACCGCGTTGCTGTCGTCTGGCTCCGGCGGATGGCCGCGACCATCGCGCACGTGGCAGTTCTGGCAGGCGTTGGTGTTGAACAACGGGCCGAGGCCATCGCGGGCAGTGGTGGTGGAAGGGGCGATCACCCAGGGGTTGCGGAAGAAGCTGTTGCCCACGGCGAAGTCCAGGCGTCGTTCGGGCGTGAGATTGGCCGAGGGCAGCGAGTAGGCGTTGCGATCGCTGCGCTGCACCGTCGCCTTGCCGCCCGAGAGCGCCTCGCCGGGCTCGGCCTGGGTGAAACGCGGGGCGTCGTCACAGGCGGCGAGGGCGAAGGCCAGCAGCAGGGGGCTTAGGCGGAGCACGGACATCGAGGATCCTGGGCATGGGCGAAAAACCGGCGTGCAAGCTTATCAGGCCGGGGGTGATTGAATAAGAGCAATTTGCAATTGCCAGATGAAATTGGCTTTACCTGGAAATGTCCGCGCCCGTCCATTTCGCTTCCGGAGGCGCATGACACGGAAATGAAAAAGGCGGCCCGAAGGCCGCCTCTGCTGAACCGCGACGCTGATCAGAATTCGTGATCGGCGGTGTCCGGGTTCAGGTTGTCGATGCCCAGCTTGCCCGCGGCCTGCTCGATCGCGCCGGTCTGCTTGACCAGGGAGGCGATGGCATCACGCACGATCTGGTTGCCGGCGGCATTGTCGGCGGCGATCAGTTGGTCGTAGTGCTCGCCCTTGAGCGCGTGGTCGACGATCACCTGGATCTTGGCTTCGGTGGCTTCCAGGTCGGCTTTGAGGGTGGCGTCGGTGGCGGGATCGGCCTTGGCCACCAGCGACGACAGGCTCGGGCCGCTCAGCTTGCTGCCGTCGACACGGGTATATTCGCCCAAGTAGACGTTGCGGATGCCCTTGGCGTCGTAGAAGTGCGAGTAGTGGGTGTTGTCGCTGAAGCAGTCGTGTTCGTCTTCCGGCGAGTTGGCCTCCAGCGAGACCTTCATGCGCTCGCCCGCCAGTTCGCCCAGCGACAGGCTGCCCATGCCGAACAGCATCTTGCGCAGGCCATCGTTGGCCGGCTCTTTTTCCAGGCTGGCGCGGTAGTTGTCGGCGACGTTCGGCGCCCAGTTGCCGACCATTTCCTCGAGGTCCTTGACCAGCAGGTCGGTGGCCGCTTTCAGGTAGGCACGACGACGGTCGTTGTGCCCGCCGGTGGCACCTTTGCCTTCGAGGTAGTCGGAGGCCGGGCGGTTGCCCGCGCCTGGGCCGGTGCCGTTGAGGTCCTGGCCCCAGAGCAGAAATTCGATGGCGTGGTAGCCGGTGGCAACGTTGGCTTCGGAGCCGCCCAGCTCGTTCAGGCTGGCCAGCTTCTCGGGGGTGATGTCCTTGACGTCGATCTTGTCTTCGCCCACCTGGATCTCGGTGTTGGCGATGATGTTGGCGTTGGCCGCCGGGTTGCCCAGGGCGTGCTCGTAGCTCTTGTCGGTGTAGTCGATCAGGCCTTCATCCAGGGGCCAGGCGTTCACCTGGCCTTCCCAGTCATCGATGATGGTGTTGCCGAAGCGGAATACTTCGCTCTGCAGGTACGGTACGCGCGAGGCGACCCAGGCGTCCCGGGCGGCTTTGAGGGTCTGGTCGTCAGGCTTGGCGAGGAAGGCGTCGACGGCGGTCTGCAACTGCTTGGCGGTGCTCAGCGAGTCGCTGTACACGGCATGGACCATCTCGGCGTAGTGCTTGACCACGGCCTTGGCGGCGGCTTCATCGACAGCCCCTGGTGCCGCGGTGGTGGTGGCAGCGGCAGGTGCCTGGGCTTGCGGTGCGGCGGCCTTGTCGTCCTTGCCTTCGCCGCAACCGGCGAGGGCGATGGCGATGGCCAGCAGACTGGCGGAGGCCAGAGGCATTCGAATCATTATTGGTTTCCTGCGTCGTGTGGTTGGACCATGGGTGGACCGTGCGCCGTGGCACGCGAAACCGCAACATCATGCGAAAGATTTGCATTTGCTGTAAAGGGGCGGGCGCGCATTTCATGCAAACGCCCGTTTGCGCGGCTTCACCCAGGTTGGCGGTGGTTACAACGCGGAAACCTGGTTGCGTTGCGCCTGCTTGAGGAAGTTGGTCAGTTCACGCGCGGAAAGCGGTTTGCTGTAGTGGTAGCCCTGACCCTCATGGCAGCCCTGGGCGATGATGTAGGTCTCCTGTTCGGCGGTTTCCACGCCTTCGGCGATCACCTGCATGCCCAGGCTCTTGCCCAGCTGGATGATGGCGCGAACGATGGTGGCGTCGTCATCGTCGTCGAGCAGGTCCTGGACGAAGCTCTTGTCGATCTTGATCTTGTCCAGCGGCAGCGACTTCAGGTAGCTGAGCGAGGAGTAACCGGTGCCGAAGTCGTCGATGGCGATCAAGGCCCCGGAGCGGCGCAGGCTCAGCAAGTGTTGGGCGGCGGTGCTGATGTCTTCCATCAGACCGGTCTCGGTGACTTCCAGCTCCAGGCTGCGCGGTGGCAGGCGGTAGGCCTGCAGCAGGTTGTTGACCACCCGCGGCAGCTCGTTGTGGTGCAACTGCACAGTGGACAGGTTCACCGCCATGCGCAGTTCGCTGAAGCCCTGGTCGTGCCATTCGCGCAACTGCCGGCAGGCCTGGTCGAGCACCCACTCGCCGATGCTGATGATGCTGCCGTTCTGCTCGGCCAGGGGGATGAACTGGTCGGGCGGGACCATGCCCAGCTCCGGGTGCTGCCAGCGTAGCAACGCTTCGACGCCGACCACGCGGTGGTCGCGATAGCTGATCTGCGGTTGGTACACCAGGTACAGCTGGTTGCGCGGCAGGGCTTCGCGCAGGTCCTTTTCCAGCTCGCGGCGGCGGCGCATCTCGCTGTCGACGCTGGCGATGTAGAACTGGTAGCGGTTGCGCGAGCGGGCCTTGGCCAGGGTCATGGTCTGCTCGGCCTTTTGCAACAGCTTCTCGGTGCTGTCGCCGTCCTCGGGGAACAGGGTGATGCCGATGGTGGCGCGCAGGCGGATTTGCTGGTGGTCGAGGTCGAAGGGTGCCTCGAGGTCGTCGAGGATGCTCTGGGCCAACTCGGCGGCTTCGTAGGGCTGCTCTATATTGGCCTGGACCAGGGCGAACTGGTCGCCGCCCAATCGCGCCAGGGCGCCGAGGCGGCCGCTGTGCGCGCGCAGGCGGTCGGCCAGGGCCAGCAGCAGCTGGTCGCCGACCTGGTAGCTGAACTGCTCGTTGATGCCTTTGAAGTCGTCCAGACCCACGCACAGCACGGCGACGCGGCGCTGCAGGCGGCCACCGTCGACGAGGATCTTGTCCAGTTGCTGTTGCAGTTGCTGGCGATTGGGCAGGCCGGTGAGGAAGTCGTACTGGGCCATGCGCTGCAGGCTGTTCTCGGCCTCGTGGCGCAGGTGGGTGTTGCGTTCGATGGAGGCCAGCAACTGGTTGGCGGTGTTGACCCAGATGCCCAGCTCGTTGCGCTCGTGCCCCTTGAGCAGGGGGATCTGGTGCTGGCTGGGGCGGTCGGGGTTGATTTGCGTCAGGTGCTCAATGATCTTCGACAGCGGCTTGGTCAACAGCCAGTGGTACACCAGGTACAGCACCAGGCCCATGGCCAGGGCGCGCAGCACGCCGGAGATGAAGATGATCACCGCGTTGACCAGGAAACCCTCGCCATAGGCGCAGGTGTCGAGGGTGATGCTCAGGTCGCCGTAGTATTCACTGTAGGGACCGCGGCCGACCAGTTGCGTGGTGTAGGTGCGCTCCTGGCCGAGGATCAGGTCGGTCAGCCAGCGCATGGACATGTCCTGCAGTGGCCGGGATTTTTCCGCGAGCATGGTTTCGTTGGGGTGGCCGATGGAGGCCATGCGTACCGAGCCGTCCTGGAACAGGCCTTCCATCACCTGCATGCCCATTTCCCGGTCGAGGCTGTACACCGCCTGCGTCGAGGGGTCGCGGAACATGTCGAGGATGCGCTGGGCGTCGTTGTTCACGGACTGGCGGGTTTTGTAGGCGTCATAGACGATCTGCGCACAGCTGAGTACGACGCCGACAGCCAATGCCGAGAGCAGTACGACCCTCAGCAACTTGACCGATAAGCTGTTTCGGAATTCCAGCTTCAATGGGGTTTCCTTAATCCATGCGCATGCCATTATTTTGCCATCAACCATGGCGAGAGACTATCGACCCCATACCCCGTCAGGCAACCTGTCCGTCGACGGCATTGCCCTTGACTCTGTATCGGTCGAGCGGTCATGCGACTTGAGTGCGCTGCGTCAACTTTCCAGAAGGTTGATGTTAGCGCGCTATGCGGGCTGAGCAAGAGCGCGAAGATGGGTTGCAAGCAATTCTGTCAGGTCTGCCCTTGCAGGAGGCGAACACATTTCCCCAGGCAATAAAAAACCCGGCGCCGGGCCGGGTCTTTTGAATTCAAGGCGAGCAATCAGGCCTTGAAGGTCTTACCTTCGAACTGCTCGGCAACGAACTTCCAGTTGACCAGGTTCCAGAACGCCTCGACGTACTTCGGACGCAGGTTGCGGTAGTCGATGTAGTAGGCGTGTTCCCAGACGTCGCAGGTCAGCAGCGGGGTGTCGCCGCTGGTCAGCGGGCAGCCGGCGCCGATGGTGCTGGCCAGGGCCAGGGAACCGTCAGCCTTCTTCACCAGCCAGCCCCAGCCGGAACCAAAGGTGCCGACCGAAGTCTTGGTGAACTCTTCCTTGAACTTGTCGAAGGAACCGAAGGCAGCGGTGATGGCGTCAGCCAGGGCACCGGTCGGTTGGCCACCGCCGTTTGGCGACAGGCAGTTCCAGTAGAAGGTGTGGTTCCAGACTTGGGCTGCGTTGTTGAAGATGCCGCCCGAAGAGCTCTTGACGATCTCTTCCAGGGTCTTGCCTTCGAATTCGGTGCCTGGGACCAGGTTGTTCAGGTTCACGACATAGGTGTTGTGGTGCTTGTCGTGGTGAAACTCCAGGGTTTCCTTGGAGATGTGCGGCTGCAGGGCATCGTGGGCGTACGGCAGCGGCGGCAATTCAAAAGCCATGGTGGATCTCCTGATTCAGGTCTGTTTGCGGTATGCGCAAGGCCGATCACGGGCGGCCCGGTGAGCGTCGGCGAGTTTGTACTCTTTGCGACGCAAGGGCTGGATCATAGCACCGGCCTCGGCGCTTAACCACGCAACATCTATAGGGAATAGAGGTTCCAGAGCGGTTGGCTGGGGCCGACAGGTGGGCTGCATGACTGTCGCGGCTCAGCGTGGGATACCCGGTTTTTTCGCGGCGTCAGTTGAAGATCAACTGCGCCGCCACCGCGAACATCATTACCGCCACCATCAGGTCCAGCATGCGCCAGGTCGCCGGGCGCGCCAGCCATGGCGCCAGCCAGGCGGCGCCGATCGCCAGGGTCGAGAACCATACCAGCGAGGCACTGGCGGCGCCGGCCACGTAGGCGCCGGGCACGGTCTGCTGGGCGCCGAGGGAGCCGATCAGCAACACGGTATCGAGGTAGACGTGCGGGTTGAGCAGGGTCACCGCCAGGGCGCTGAGCAACACTGCGCGGCGCGAACGCATGCCCTGGCCTTCCTGATGCTGCAGGCTCTGTTTAGAGCAAGCGCTGCGCAGGGCCTTGGCGCCGTACCAGATCAGGAACAGCGCACCGCCCCAGCGGGCCACGGCCAGTAGTGTTGGGTTGTGCGCCAGCACCGTGGCCAGGCCGAATACCCCGGCGGCGACCAGCAGCGCATCGCAGACGATGCACAATGCGGCTACGGGCAGGTGGTGTTCACGGCGCAGACTTTGTGCCAGGACGAAGGCGTTCTGCGCGCCGATGGCCATGATCAGGCCGAAGGCCACCAGCATGCCGTTGAGATAGCTTTGCCACATAGCGGGAACACTCCACTGACGCCGATGCACGATCGGCGCGGGTTGCCAAGAAAGATGTGGCTATTGTGGCGGCTGTGGCGCTATAAGAAAAACAAATAGAGCTGATCAGTCATTAGAGAAATCGATGTTCGATTACAAACTGCTCGCTGCCCTCGCCGCAGTGATCGAGCAAGGTGGTTTCGAGCGCGCGGCCCAGGTGTTGGGGTTGTCGCAATCGGCCATCTCGCAACGCATCAAGCTGCTTGAAGCACGGGTTGGCCAGCCAGTGCTGGTGCGCGCCACGCCACCGAGCCCGACCGAAGTCGGGCGCCAGTTGCTCAACCATGTGCAGCAGGTGCGCCTGCTCGAGCGCGACCTGCAACGCCAGGTGCCGGCACTGGACGAGGAAGGCATGCCCGAGCGCCTGCGTATCGCCCTTAACGCCGACAGCCTGGCGACCTGGTGGGCGGGGGCGGTAGGCCCGTTCTGCGCCGCGCAGCAGGTGCTGCTCGACCTGGTGGTCGAGGATCAGGAGGTCGGTCTCAAGCGCATGCGCGCCGGCGAAGTGGCGGCCTGCCTATGTGGCAGCGAACGGCCGGTGGCCGGGGCGCGCAGCCTGCCGTTGGGCTCGATGCGCTATCGGGCGCTGGCCAGTCCCGCGTTCATGGCGCGTTACTTTCCCCAGGGGTTCGCGGTCGAGCGCCTGGCCCGTGCCCCGGCGGTCGTGTTCGGGCCGGACGATTTCCTGCAGCATCGCTACCTGGCGTCGTTGGGTGTGCAGGAGGGCTTCCTGCATCACCTGTGCCCCTCGTCCGAAGGTTTCATGCGCATGACCGAGGCTGGTCTTGGCTGGGGGCTGGTGCCGGAACGGCAGGTGATCAAGCAACTGGCGCGTGGCGAACTGGTGGAAATCTGTCCAGATACACCCATCGATGTGCCGTTGTACTGGCATCATTGGCGCAACGGCGGGCAGTTGCTCGCCCAGTTGACCGAGCACCTGCGCCATTCGGCGCGGGCCTGGCTGGTGCCCTTGTAGGCACTTCAAGCGTCAGCTGCATCCGAAATAGGGCAAGGCGGAGTCTTACATGCGAATTCTGGTCACCGGCGCGAGCGGCTTCATCGGCGGGCGCTTTGCGCGCTTCGCCTTGGAGCAAGGCCTTGAGGTGCGGGTCAACGGTCGGCGGGCGGAGGGCGTTGAGCATCTGGTCAAACGCGGGGCGCAGTTCATCCCCGGCGACCTGGGTGATGCCGAACTGGCCCGGCGCCTGTGCCAGGGGATGGACGCGGTGGTGCATTGTGCGGGAGCGGTGGGCACCTGGGGACGCTACCAGGACTTCCACCAGGGCAATGTGGTGCTCACCGAGAACGTGGTCGAGGGCTGTATCAAGGAGCATGTACGGCGCCTGGTGCACCTGTCGTCGCCGTCGATCTACTTCACCGGCCGCTCGCGCCTGGACATCCGCGAAGACCAGGTCCCACGCCGCTTCCACGACCACTACGCGCTGACCAAGCACCTGGCCGAGCAGAAGGTGTTCGGCGCCCAGGAGTTCGGCCTGGAGGTGCTGGCGTTGCGGCCGCGCTTCGTCACCGGGGCCGGCGACGCGAGCATCTTCCCACGGCTGATGCGCATGCAGGCCAAGGGGCGTGTGGCGATCATCGGCAATGGCCTGAACAAGGTCGATTTCACCAGTGTGCACAACCTCAACGAGGCACTGCTCAGCGCACTGTTCGTCGAGGACCAGGCCTTGGGCCAGGCCTACAACATCAGCAACGGCCAGCCGCTGCCGCTGTGGGATGTGGTCAACTACGTGATGCGCCGCATGCAGCTGCCCCAGGTCACCCGCTATCGCTCACCCGGCCTGGCCTACAGCCTGGCGGCGCTCAACGAAGGCGCCTGCCTGCTCTGGCCCGGGCGCCCGCAGCCGACCCTGAGCCGCACCGCAGTGCAGGTGATGAGCACGGATTTCACCCTCGATATCAGCCGCGCGCGCCAGTATCTGGACTACCGGCCCGGCACCGATGTGTGGTCGGCGCTGGATGAATTCTGCAACTGGTGGCAGGCACAACCCGGGCAACGCTGAACCTGTGGGTGGGATGATGGTCATCAGTGCGCCGCCCTGGCGGTTTATACTCATGCCTCTTTGCTACTACCGCGGTTGAATGCACCCATGCGTAACGACGCCCATGAAGATTTTGACGACGTGCCCTCCTTGCGTGCCGGCACTCCCGATGACGACGAACTGCTGCCCGCCCATGTCGCCCGCAGCCGCCAGAAGGCGGCACGGCCGCGCAGCAATGGCCCGCTGTGGACGTTGCTGGGCGCCGCTTTCATCGCCCTGGCCGGGCTTGGCTGGTGGAGCTTCCAGCAGCTCGCGCTGATGGAGCAGCAACTGGTCGCGACTCAGGAAAGCTTTGCCCGTATCAGTGAAGAGGCCGCCGGCCGCCTGCAGGTGATCAGCGGCAAGGTCGACGCCAGTGAATCCAGCAACAGTACGGGCAGCGAGGCATTGAAGTTGCAGATTCGCCAGTTGCAGGCTTCCCTGGCCGAGCAGGGCAAGCAGCAGCTGGGCGTTGCCGGCCAGGCGGGAGACCTGGGCAAGCGCCTTGAGCAGGTGCTGGCCGATACCCGTGAACAGCAGAAGGTGGTCACCGAACTGCAAAGCCAGTTGCAGGCGCAACTCAAGGCCGTCAATGCCGAGCTGGCTGCGCTCAAGTCGGGGCAGGTGGACGGCGGTAAGCTCGATGGCCAGCTAAAGAGCTTGAGCAACGACGTGGCGGCGCTGAAGAAACAGGGCAACCCGAGTGCCGCCATCGAGAGCCTGGAGCAAGATATGCTGGTGCTCAAGAGCCAGGTGGACAATCGCCCGACAGCCTCTGCAGGCGGAGCTTCGGTGCAGGAGTTCGATGCCTTCCGCGGGCAGACGACCCGCAATATCAACACCCTGCAGAGCCAGATCCAGAACTTGCAACAGCAGATCAATGCCCGCCCTTGAGCCGAGCATGAATGTGGCACCTGGTACTTCGATCGGGTGCCATTGCCTCTGATCTTGCCTGTTTCCCGCGCCTGCAGCATCCCCTTCGGCAGACCCCGCCCCGTCCGTACCTGGCATTTTTGTCAGGTGTAGAGCTGGCGGGAGTTTGTTACATCTACAGCACGACGACGGCAGCCGTTTCCTTCCTTGATCCTGTTTCCATCACTCGTTGGCAAGTGCCTTGTGTCGTGACGAACTCGTTGCCCCGTATCCGCAAGGGTGCAGGGCCGCGTTCCTAGTAGAATCAATTAGGAAGAAGGCCATGAACAAGCCTGTACCCAAACAACTTAGCGGCCAATTGCTGCGGCCCGCGGGTAAACGCTCCAGAGTGTTGTTTCCACAGGGTGGAGTGTTGGACTTCAAGGACCTGATTGTCGAGGGTCTGGTTGAGGACGGCGTGGACAATCCTGCTGAACTCTTGCCGGTGGCGGATCATGACAAACCGTTGAACGTGAGGGTGCCCAACTGGGATGCGGCCGAGGAAGGTATGGTCATCGCGCTGTATGTGAACGGTGACGAAGAACTTGAAGGTATGGGCGGGGCCTGGCATTCGATCACGGCGACGGAAGCGGCAAATCCCCTTCACGAGTTTCCACTGGCGTTACCGAGTACATACTGGGATTTCGTTGCAAAGGGCGAGGATCGCACCTTCCAGGTGGGTTACTCGGTCCGACCAGAGTTTTCAGGTGAATACGAAAGAGGGCCCAATCGGGTCATCCGTATCGACAAATTGGCGCCAGGCGGCAACCCTGGAACCCTCGCCAGGCTATCGTTTGCTGCGGAGATCGAGGCCAGGAAGCGCATCCTGATAACGGACTTTGTCTCGGACATGCTCACGGTTCATGTCAGGGGCTATCTGGCGCAGAAGCAGGGTGACCAGATCATGGTGACCATGAACGACGGCACCACCTCATTGTCGGTTGGCCCTTTCTCCGTCACCAGCAGTAGTGACGCCACGCCTGTGGCGTTGCCGCTGGCCGAGCTACAAAAGCTCAATGACAATACCCTGATCACATTCACCTACACGTCGCAGGATCGGGCAGGGAATCTCTCGGTCGTTTCCGTGCCGCATAACACCCTCGAGTTACTGCTACGGGATATTCCGGTCGTTTTGCCAACACCTGAAGTGCCAGGATTTGATCAGCCGGGCGATCCGCTGATCCTCGACCAAGATGCCCGTGCGGGCATCAGGCTGGTGGTTCCCACGGTCACCGGGGCTCGTATCGCAGACAAGGTCTTCGTGCTTTGGGGAACGCAGCGTTCGGATGAACATGAAGTCATCGTGGTGCGGCCATCGCCAAACCCATTGTTGGAGCTAGATTTGCTTTATCCGCTGACCAGCGCTGGGCCGCAGACAGGTGCCGTGGCGGTCAGCTATGAACTGTGGCGCGACGGCTTCAAGATCGGCGACGCGACGTCCCCGGCGACTGTGAATGTCGACCTGCGACTGCCGGGGGGGCCCGATCCCGATCCGGAACTGCCAGGGCATGGCAATCTGAAATTGGCCACCATCGTCGGCGATGACTCCGGGCAGACGGATGACCTGACACCCGAGGATGTCGGCGCAGGTGCGCAAGTGACCATCCCCTGGTTCGCCGTGGGCGGTAGTGAACTGTTGCAGGAGGACGATAAACTCCAACTGATCTGGGGCGCACAGCCCCCCCACGCACTTGCTCCCGTGAGCGCTGCCGAGGCGGCTGCCAAGGTCGACATCACCCGCCCGGCTCTCCCGACCGTGTTGGCCAGCGAGCCCAGCGGCACGGTACAGATGGCCTATACCGTGACCCGGGTGTTCGGTGCGAACGGCGAGGAAAACACTGCGCTTTCGCCATCCAAGCCTGTTGCCGTCTTGCGCGGGCAAGATCTACCGGGAGAGGGCACTGCACTCAAGGAACTCGAGTTCACCGACCTCAATCGGTTTGGCGCAATCGACATCGAAAAGGCGCAACGACCTTTACCGGTGAGAATCGAGCTTTATGACAACGTGGTCCCGGGCGACGAAATTGTGATCCATCTCAGGGCAGTCGACAGTCAGCGTCCGTCTGGCGGAAACCCGATCAGGGCTGCTGAAGAAGACCTCCCATTCATCAGAATCGAACAGCATCACATAGACGAGGGTGAACTCACCTACGAGATCGCACGTCGATGGGCGTTTATTGTCTGCACTGGCTCGGCCACCGTCGAGTACACGGCGACGAATAAGTTTGGGCCGGTGAAGGCCGGTCACAAGCGTGTAGTCGTCACGGTAAAAAACCCCAGAGAGGAAACATGCCCGTTGCCTTGAAGTGAAAGTGTCCTGGCGATTCGCCAGGGCACTGTTTCTTCACATTCCATGGTTGTCTGTAGGCACCTTGACTGGCAGAGGATGACGCATGAGCACCTTCAATGAAGGGATAAAGGGCACGCTTGAATTCAAAGCACTCGAAGTCGATGCGCTGTTGGATGACGGTTACGATGAGGTCCCCGAACTGTTACCGGGCGACAGGCTGGGCGATGACCTGCAGGTGATCGTCCCGTGGTGGCCGGAAATTGTGGTTGATAACCACATAGCGTTGGTCTGGAACGAAAAGATTCTCGAAGACGAAGAGGGCGCTTATCACTTTGTCGAGCAGTCTGAGGCGGAGGATGAGAATCATAAGTTCGAACTCACCCTGCCAGCGTCCTTTTGGCGTTCGGTGGGGGAGGGGGAAGAACGGCGGTTCAGCCTGGGCTACGCTGTTCGCCCCTACATGAGTGAGGTCTGGGAGCTTGGTCCAGAGCGGATTGTTCGCATAGACAGGCTGGCCCCTGGGGGGGAGGAGGGGGCCTTGGGGAAGATGGTGTTCCCCAAGGCATTGGAGGACAGGGGCGTCATCCTTGAGTCCGATTTCGAGCAGGGCGTGCTCTGGGCCACGATCAGTGGTTATTTGCATCAGGCGCGGGGTGACATGATCACGGTCAGTATGACCGATGGCATTGAACGAGTCAGCGCGGGGCCGTTCACCGTGGACAGCGAGAGTGGGGCTACCCCCATCGCATTGCCCCAGGCCCTGTTGCAGACATTGGTTGGCGGAATTCCTATCTCTTTTACCTACCAGGTACTGGACCGGGCAGGTAATGAGTCCGCCCTGTCCCTGGTTCATGACAGCCTGGTGCTCGAGGTCGTCCAGCCCCTGCCTGCGCCGCGAGTGGCGGATGCAGACGAGGCGGGCAATCTTGACTTCAGCCTGCTTGGAGATGCCGACGTTCTTGTTTATCTGGACCCCGACGACCGTTGGGTAGCCGGGCAGGCGGTGACGCTGGTCTGGGTGGGCATGACCGCCAATGGCAGCCGTCTGGCGCCTGTGATCAAGCACGGCCAATTGAAGGCTGATGGCGTTGAGTTTTCTTTGGAGAACGCCCATGCGGCAGCGGTTTTACAGGGGGATGCACACCTTGTCTATCGCATTGAAGAAAGTGGACTCGGCTCCGATCCACGGGTGATCTCCATTATCGGCTCCCTCGAACTTGAAGCTCCTAAGGTGGATGAGGCAGCGGAGGGTGCGCTCGATCCCGAGGATGTTCCGCCGCAGGGCGCGACGATACGGATCAAGGCCTACCCCCACATGGCCAGGGGTGATCAGCTCCAGCTGGAGTGGAATGGCATGTCCGCTGCTGGAGATCCTCATGATCTTTGCTGGACCCTCGATGTTCAACACGTGGGTGACCTTGAGCAACGGGTCGGGAAGGACGAGGTCGAGGTCCTCGTCGGGGGGCGGGTCACCTTGTTCCATACGCTGACTGCAGTGGGCGGCGCCCTCTCCGGTTCCGCGAATCGTGATCTGCGGGTAGGGCGTGTTGCTTTCCCGCGCCCCGAAGTAGAAAAGGCGTTCGGCGATGACAAAGACCAGTTGGACTTCAACCGCGACTTCGTCGGGGCCAGCCATGTGAAGGTCACGGTGCGCCAGTATGCCGGCATGGACGGGGACCAGGTCGCGATCGTGCTGGCAGTGCCGGGCATTGACTACCAGTCACCCTGGAAGGACGTCGTCGGGTCAGCGAATCTGGTGTTTGAGGTACCCGCTGGCGTGGTGATGCATGGGATCGGACATAAGGTGCCGATAAGCTACAGGATCCTGCGCGATGATCAGGAGGAAACCTCGAATGTGCTGGAGCTGAACATTCAGGAACAGCTGTTGGATATGCAGGCTCCCAGATACATGTCCTTTGGCGGCGAGGAACCGAAGTTCATCGTGCGCTATCCCGAGGTCAAGAGCACCGATCAGGTCGACATTCACTGGCAGGTTGAAGGGGGACCGTCCAGGAATGCAACGGCGGCGGTGTATCAGGACGCCAGCTACTGGCTTGTGCTTATCGAGCCGGGTTGGGTTGACGCAGATGAAGGAAAGACGGTTTACGCCAACTATTCCGTTGTTCCGAAGGTGGGTGAAAAGCGGCAGTTTTCGCCTGTTCATGTATTCAAGCCGTAGTTACGGCTCAGCCCCAGCATATCCCACATTCCATGCGCTATGGCGAGACGGAAAGCAGTGTTCTTCCGGCGCGCTAACAGAAAAATCTTACAGAAGATTTTCGACTTTCTGTCGAGACTGTTCGCCGTTTCAACTGCGCCGAGGTGCTACCACAACTAGCCGTTCGGTTGACGATGTTAAGTGGGAGATCGATATGAGAGTTTTCAGCATACCCTTGAATATTGCGGTGGGTGTGATAACCGTCATGTCAGGCACTGGCCTGGTCGAGGCCAAGGTACTCGACAATCAGAGCGAAACGGTCACGGGTCCGGTCGCGGATACATACGAGTTGAGAAACGGATCGACCCTGGAGATCACCGCCACCGGCAGCACACAGGGTATAACGGTCTCTACGGGGTCGACCGTCACTGTCAACGGTGGACAGGTAGCCGCCACTGGCGCCCAAGCCGGCATCAACCTGCGCGATGGCACCCAGGCGCTGCTCAATGGCGCAACCGTAACGGGTGGGGCGACGGCAGCCTCGTTCGGCGTTTCGGCGCGTCTAGCCTCCAGTATCCGAGCCCAGGGCAGCACGATTGCAGGTGGTAGTGGTGCCTCCCTTGTGCAAGGCAGCAGTCTTGTACTGGAAGGCAGCACGCTCACTGGGTTGGAACGCGTCGGTGCTTTCGTCGTCGGCTCCAGTCTGCAAGCCACGGGTGGCAGCCTTATCAGTGGCAAGACCTATGGTCTGGATGTACGCCAGGAGTCGGCAGCCAACGGCGGTGGCGACTCCCGGGTGATCCTGGATGGATCGACGGTCAGGGGCGACACCGAGAGTGCCATCATCGTCAGGGCCGGTAGCGGTAAGTCCACCGGCACCGCACATATTCTGGTGGCCAATGGCAGCCAGCTTATCGGTGGCAATGGCAATATCCTCGAGGTCATCGGCGGCATGACCGCCGACTTCACCGCAGACAACAGTCAACTGAGCGGCGACGTAGTGGTGGAAGCCGGCAGTACCGCGAACCTGCTGCTGCAGAACAATGCCTCGCTGCGGGGGAGCCTGGTCAATGTGCAGAGCCTGGAGCTGAACAGCGGTGGCCGCTGGATCCTGACCAAGGATGGCGAGGTTGGCGACCTCACGCTCGACAATGGCACGGTGGATTTCACCGACCGGGACACAACGACTGGCTTCAAGACCCTGACGGTAGACAACCTCAAGGGCTCGGGCATCTTCGTGATGGACATCGACCTGGCCAGTGGTACCGGCGATTTGCTGAAGGTCACCGGGGCCGCCGAGGGCAGCCACCAGTTGAGCATCGCCAGTACCGGCGCCGATCCGGTCGAAGGGCAGGCTCCGCACCGTATCGTCGAAACCGGTGGTGGTGATGCGACCTTCGGCCTGCTGCACGATATCGATTTCGGTACCTACACCTACACCCTGGAAAAAGGCGAGGGCGAGGACAACTGGTACCTGGTGCAGAAGTTCGACGACAGCGGCAGCCCCATCGTGACGCCGGGCGCCCGGGCAGTGCTGGGGATGTTCAGTGCCGCACCCACCGTCTGGTATGGCGAGCTGTCCTCGTTGCGCAGCCGCATGGGTGAATTGCGCCTGGGGCATGGCCAGGGCATCTGGATGCGCAGCTACGGCAACCGCTACAACCTTTCGGCGGGCAACGCTGTGGCCTATCAGCAGGACCAGAACGGTGTGAGTTTCGGTGCCGACGGCGCGGTGCCAGGCCACGACGGGCGCTGGCTGCTCGGGGTCATGGGCGGTTACAGCGAGTCCGACCTGGACTTCAGCCTCGGTTCATCCGGCAAGGTCAAGAGCTACTACGTCGGTGCCTACAGCAGCTGGATGGCCGACAATGGGTACTACATTGATGCCGTGCTCAAGTACAACCGTTTCCGTAATCGCAACGACGTGGTGATGAGCGATGGTCGCAAGACCAAGGGTGACTATCACAATGACGGCCTCGGGGCCTCGGTGGAGGTCGGGCGGCACTTCAAGCTGGACGATGGCTGGTATGTCGAGCCGTTCACCCAGCTGTCCACGCTGTGGGTCGATGATAACGGCTACACGTTGGACAACGGCATGCGCGCCCAGAGCGATGGCGCCAACTCGGTGCTCGGCAAGGTCGGTGCGCAGGTCGGGCGCAGCCTGGCGCTGGACAACGGCAGTGTCCTGCAGCCTTACCTGAAAGTCGCGGCGGCTCACGAGTTCATCAACAGCAACAAGGTGAAGATCAACGACAACCACTTCACCAACGACCTCTCCGGCACCCGTGGCGAGGTGGCCGTGGGCCTGGTGGCGCAGGTCTCGGAAGTGCTGCAGCTGCACGGCGAGTTCCAGTACAGCAATGGCGAGCATATCGAGCAGCCGTACGGGGTCAACCTGGGGTTGCGCTACAACTTCTGATCGCCCGCCGGCATCCACTTGCTGGAGCCCGATTCTACAGGCTCAGCATTCGCTTACATTCGCGGGTAGTCGATATACCCGACCGGGCCTTTGCCATAGAACGTCTCCGAATGCGGCGCATTGAGCGGTGCATCGGCGGCCAGGCGCGCTGGCAGGTCGGGGTTGGCGATGAACGGAATGCCGAAGGCCACGGCATCGGCTTTGCCGCTGGCCAGGGCAGCATTGGCGCCGGCCTTGTCAAAGCGCTCGTTGACGATGTAGGGGCCGCCGAACGCTGCCTTGATCAGCGGACCGATGCTGTCGTCAGCTTCTTTCTCCCGCGAGCAGATGAAGGCGATGCCGCGTTTGCCCAGCTCCCGGGCCACATAGGTGAATGTTTCGGCACGGTTGGCGTCGCCCATGTCATGGGCATCGGCCCGTGGCGCCAGGTGCACGCCCACGCGGCCGGAGCCCCACACCTCGATGGCGGCATCGGTCACTTCCAGCAGTAACCGCGCGCGGTTCTCCAGCGAGCCGCCATAGCGGTCGGTGCGCTGGTTGGTGCTGCTCTGCAGGAACTGGTCGAGCAGGTAGCCGTTGGCTCCGTGGATCTCCACGCCATCGAAGCCGGCGGCCTTGGCGTTCTCGGCGCCACTGCGGTAGGCCTCGACGATGTCGGCGATCTCTTCGGTTTCCAGCGCGCGCGGGGTCGGGTAGTCACTGAGCGGGCGCACCAGGCTGACGTGGCCCTTGGGCTGGATCGCACTTGGGGCCACCGGTAGTTCACCGTTGAGGTACGACGGGTGGGAGATGCGCCCGACGTGCCACAGTTGCAGGAAGATGCGCCCACCCGCGCCATGGATGGCCTTGGTCACGTTGTGCCAGCCACGCACCTGCTGGTCGTTCCAGATCCCGGGAGTATCCGGATAGCCGACGCCCATCGGCGTGACCGAGGTCGCCTCGCTGAGGATCAGGCCGGCGCTGGCGCGTTGCACGTAGTACTCGGCCATCAGCGCATTGGGCACGCGGCCTTCGTCGGCGCGGCAACGGGTCAGTGGGGCCATGATGATGCGGTTGGGCAGCTCGAGGTCGCCCAGTGTGATCGGGTCGAACAACGTCGTCATGTGCAAAGCCTCGCTTGGATCAGGTCAGAGCTCTTGGCTCATGTGCTCGAGGAACGCCTTGATGGTCGCCTCGTTGCGTTTGAAGAAATGCCACTGGCCGATCTTCTGGCTGCTGATCAGGCCTGCGCGCTGCAAGGTGGCCAGGTGGGCGGACACGGTCGACTGCGACAGGCCGCAGCGTTGGTCGATCTGCCCGGCACACACACCATGCTCGGTGCTGTGGTGCTGGTCGGGGAACTGCGCGGCCGGGTCTTTCAGCCAGTTGAGGATGTCGCGCCGAACCGGATGGGCCAGGGCTTTTATTATTTCGTCGAGATCGAGGGGCATGGTTGGGCTCGTGGCGTGTAGCGGTACATCGCGATGGATCGAAATATAAATCGCTGTATCGCGATATACAAATATGAAGTGATCCTAAGGCCAGCAGCATTGGCTATATCGTCTTGTGACGATATAGAAGGCAGCGGTGCTAGACTGGCGCCATGAACTATCTCGCGCACCTTCATCTGGGCGGCCCCGCGCCGCAGCAACTGCTTGGCAGCCTGTATGGCGATTTCGTCAAGGGCGAGCTCGCGGGGCGCTTCCCGCCTGCGCTGGAGGCTTCGATTCGGCTGCACCGACACATCGACCGCTACACCGACAGCCACCCGCTGGTGCTGGCGGCGCTGGCGCGTTTTCCGCGTGAGCGGCGGCGGTTCGCGGGGATCGTCCTGGATGTGTTCTTCGACCACTGCCTGGCGCGGCATTGGGCGGCATATGCCGAGCAGCCGCTGACGCAATTCACCGATAATTTCTACAAGGTATTGCTCGCCGAGCCGGAGTTGCCGGGCCGGTTGGCGCGCATTGCGCCGTTGATGGCGGCCGACGACTGGCTGGGAGCGTATGGCGATTTCGCCACCCTGGAGCAGGTGTTTACCGGGATTGCCCGGCGCCTGTCGCGGCCTGAGGGGATGGCAGGGGTGATGGTGGAACTGGAGCGGTTGTACGAGCCGTTGTTGGCGGACTTTCGCGAGTTCTATCCGCAGTTGCAGGCATTTGCCCAGGCACAGCAATCGGCTTGAGTCCGCAATCGCGGATTCAGGCTGCCCGAGCCTGTCGCCTCGGTGCCACCTCGACATTCTCTACGCCGAACAGCGCCAGATGGACCGCCTGTTGCGCTTCGAAAGCCAGTACCGCGCGTTCCTTGCCCGCGCTGCCGATTGGCGGCAACAGGTGGATCAGCACTTGTCCGCGGTCCTGCGCGAACAGCCGCATCAAGTGGGAAACCAGGTCGTCCTCGCCAATGAACGGCGCGATCGGATCGGTCTGGCCCGCGCGCAGGTACTGGATTGCCACAGGCTGTAGCGGCGTGACCTGGTCGATCGCCCCGGCCAGCAGGCGCCCATGGAAGGTGCGCAGGCTGCGACCGTCCGTGGTGGTGCCTTCGGGGAAGATCAACAGGGGGCGTTGCTCGCCCAATTGTTCGCTGATCTGCTCGCGCAGGCGTTGTGCATCGCCGCCGCCGCGACGAATGAACAGCGTCCCGGCCTTCTCGGCCAGCCAGCCGGCCAGCGGCCAGTGGCGTACCTCGGCCTTGGACAGGAACGACAGCGGGGTGAGCATACCCAGCAGCGGGATGTCGGTCCACGACACATGGTTGCAGACCCATAGCATCGGTTGTTGCGGCAGCTCGCCCCTGACCTGCACGTCGAAGGGCAGGGCGGCGACCAGATACCCCATGAACAGCCGTGTCCAGCGTTGGCGCTGTTCTATCGAGGCGTTCAGCCCCAGACGCTCGCCCAGGGCGATAACGCAGGCCATGGCCAGCCCCAGGGTCAGCACCAGAAACAGCCGCAGCAGGCGGGCACCGGCCCGCAGGCGCCGCATCAGACCGCCGCCTTGAAGTGACGGGCGTAGCGCGGGCAGAGGTCGTCGCGCTTGAGCAGGATGAACACGTCGGCAACCTGGAAATCCTCGTCCCAGCACGGCTCGCCGCAGATCTTCGCGCCCAGGCGCATGTAGGCCTTGAGCAGCGGGGGCATTTCGGCGATGACGTTGTTCGGCAGCGGCAGGCTGGGCAGCGGCTTCTTCGGTTCGGCACGCAGGTGCTCGGTGCACAGGTAGCGTTCACGCAGGCGCTGCATGATGGCGTGGGCCTGCACGCCGCCGTCCTGCATGGGGATGCTGGCACAGCCCATCAGGTAACTGTAGCGGCCCTCGTTGAGCACTTCGGCCAGTTCGCTCCAGAGCACGGCGATGGTGCCGCCGTTGCGGTAGGCCGGGTCGACGCAGGTGCGGCCCAACTCGAGGATCGGCCCCTGCAGCTGCAACAGGCCGTGCAGGCTGAACTCCTCTTCGCTGTAGAAGCGGCCCAGGCTGCTGGCGGCCTGGTGGTCGAGCAGGCGGGTGGTGGCAACCAGCTGGCCGGTGGCCAGGTCGCGCACGCCGATGTGGCGGCAGTGGATGTCGTAGTCGTCCATGTCCAGCCCGTGTTCGGCGCCCTTGAGCTTGGCCTTGAATTCGGCGCTGAACACCTTGAAGCGCAGGGCCTGTGCTTCCTGCAGGGCCGCGGCGCCGACCAGGCGCTCGGCTTGCAGACGGCGTTCAGTGCTGTTGTCGCCAGAGCGAGCGATCCGAGTCATTGCGAGTCTCCATAAGCCAGCCAAAGGGTTGCGGCCGGTCGGCTTTGTTGTGCAAAGTCAGCCTAGGTACGCCCGGTGTCACCCCCGTGAATCTTTGGTGATGCTTGCGTGACACCCCTCAAAGGAGCTTGCGATGGCCTGGTTGCAACGACTCAACGACCCCTTGCGCCACCCGCTGGCGGCGACCCTGGGTGAAACCTATGCGGCGGTGCTCGAGCGCCTGGGGGCGGTGGCGCCGTTCGAGCTGGCGGTATTGGGCGGGCGTGCCATGGCCACGCCCGGTCTGGCCTTCCTGCTCGGCTACCAGGCGGCACTGCGGGTGCTGTGGCCCAGCGCACCGGCCAGCTTGGGGGCGCTGTGTGCCACCGAGCGGCGCAGCGTGCGCCCGGCGGACATGCACACCCGCCTGGACGGCCTGCGCCTGACCGGCAACAAGGACTTCGTCACCGCCGGGCTGGACGCTGAATGGCTGCTGGTGGCCGCGCGCCACGAAGGCGCGGGCGAGGCGCCGCGCTTGCAACTGGCGGTGGTCTATCCGGGCGAGCCGGGGGTCAGCCTCGAAGCCTTGCCGACCCTGCCGTTGATGCCTGAGGTCGGCCATGGCCGCCTGCAGCTCCAGGATGCCGCGTGCGAGTTGCTGGCCGGCGATGGCTGGGATGCCTACGTCAAGCCGTTCCGCTCCCTCGAAGACCTGTATGTGCTCGCCGCGCTGGTGGCTTGGCTGCATGGCGTTGCCCAGGAGTGCGCCTGGCCGCAGCCACTCCGTCTGAAACTGATCGGGCTGCTCGCCGGCTGCGCCGAGGGCAGCCGGCAATGCCCGGACAGCGTGGCCTGCCATTTGCTGCTGGGGGGCCTGTTTGCCCAGTTCCAGGGCTTGCGGGGCGAGATCGAGCAGGCGCTCGCCGCCGGGCCGGCGCACTGGACTCAGTTGTGGCAACGTGACCAGGGCGTGCTGGCGCTGGCCGGCGCCGCCCGTGACAAGCGCCTGGCCAAGGCCTGGGCTGCCGCTGGATTGTCATGAAAGCCTGAGACGCTGGATGGTCTTTGAGCCCCCACACAGGCCTCCCATGAAGTCACTGTTCCTTGCCTGTGCCCTGGCTGTAGCTTCAGCCAGGGCCGAAGACTGGCCCGCGGCGCAGTGGCCAGTCGACAACGCCGTCATCGACTGGCAAGCCGTAGACACCTACGCCTTCGCGCCATGCGATGCCGTGCGCGGTGGCATTCGCACCGATGCGTTGTTGATCATCCGCGACGGGCGCATTCTCCATGAACGCTACACCGAGCCGACCCGTGCCGACACACCCCACCTGACCTGGTCGGTGAGCAAGAGCGTGCTGGCCACGGTCATGGGCGTGGCTTACGGCGAGGGGCGATTCAGGCTTGATGACCCGGCTGCCCGCTATTACCCGGCCCTGCAGCGGCATGCCGGACTGCGCCTGGCCGACCTGCTGCACTGGGCCAGTGGCCTGGCCTGGCAGGAAGATTACGAATATGCGCCATTGAAGTCGTCGGTGGTGGCCATGCTCTACACCCGTGGCCGCACCGACATGGCCGCCTACACGGCATCCAGGCCCGCTGCCAGTGCGCCTGGCACGCAGTTCGTCTACTCAAGCGGTGACAGCAACCTGCTGGCCGCCAGCCTGCGCGGCATGCTCGCACCTGAGCGCTATGCGGACTATCCCTGGCAAGCCCTGTTCACCCCACTTGGGATCGACAGTGCGGTCTGGGAGCGTGATGGCGCGGGCACTTATGTAGGTTCCTCGTACCTCTATCTCAGTGCGCGCGATCTGGCGCGCATCGGTCTGTTGATGCAGCGTGACGGGCACTGGCGCGAGCAACAGTTGCTGCCGGCCGAGTGGGTGGCGTTCAACCGCACTTTGTTCAGCGCCGCGCAGCCTGTGCCGGGTGAAGCCAACCCCGGCGGGCACTGGTGGCTCAACCAGTCATTGCCCGGCCAGCCAGTGCCGTGGCCGGATGCGCCGAGCAACACGTTCGCCGCACTCGGCCACTGGGGCCAGGCGCTCTATGTGCTGCCCACGCAAAAGCTGGTGATCGTGCGCTACGCCGATGACCGCGATGGCAGCTTCAGCCACAACGAACTGCTCAAGCGGGTGCTGGCGGCCGTCGCCGGGGAGGGGGCATGAAGCGGGTCGTGCTTCTGCTGGTACTGGCCCTGTCGGCCTGGGGCTGGCACGAGCGCCAGGCGTTGGCGGACTTCTCGGATATCCTTTCGGCCTACTCGGCGAAAGAGTACTGCTCGTGCCGGTTCGTGATGGGTTTCGCTGAGGCCTATTGCCGGGGCTATGTGCGCCAGTACCTGCCCTTGGGCCTGCTGGAAGAGGACAGCTCCCGGCGTCTGGTCACCGCCGAGGGCCTAGGTCGGCGCAACCAGGCGGCCTGGCAGGGCAACCGCGAAGGCTGCCGCTTGCTGCCGTGAAACCGTGCAGGTAAGGTTGACGGCCTTGATTCACAGGATTTCACATGTTCAAGCCGTCCCGCCTGCTGCCCGCCCTCCTGCTCGCCCTGTGCCTGCCCGCCCATGCCAACTGGCACCTGGATGGCGAGTCCTCGCGCCTGTCCTTCGTCACCGGCAAGAATGGCAATATCGCCGAGGTCAACCGTTTCCTGGTGCTGCATGGCAAGGTCGACCGCAAGGGCGCGGCCGAGGTCAGCATCGAGATGGACTCGATCAGCAGCGGCATCCCACTGCGTGACGAGCGCATGCGCGACAGCCTGTTCGCCTTCGAGCAGTTCCCCGAGGCCACGGTGCAGGCACAGATCGACCTGCGCCCGATCAACGACCTGGCCAACGGCGCGCAGCTGGAACTGCGCTTGCCGGTGAGCGTGACCCTGCACGGCCAGACCCGCAGCTACAACACCCTGCTGCTGGCCACACGCCTGGACGAGCGGCGTTTCCAGGTGGTGACGCTGGAGCCGCTGATCCTGCGCGCCTCGGCGTTCGGCCTGCTGCCGGGCCTGGAAAACCTGCGCAAGCTGGCCGGGCTCAAGTCGATCAACCCCTCGGTGCCGGTGAGCGCGGTGCTGATCTTCACCGCCCGCTGACATGCCGGGGCCGGTCTTCCCCTGGCGGGATGGCAACCAGTTCGAACTGCTGATCGACGGCCCCGAGTTCTTCCCGCGCATGCTCCTGGCGATCGTGCGTGCCGAGTTCCAGGTCGACCTGGAGCTTTACCTGGTCGAGGCCGGCGCCTGCGCCGAGGCTGTGGTCGACGCCCTGGAGCAGGCGGCTCGGCGCGGCGTGCGGGTACGCTGCCTGTTCGACGACTACGGTTCGCTGGCCTTTACCGTGTCGTTGCGCGAGCGTCTGCTGGCGGCGGGTGTCCAGCTGCGCTGGTACAACCGCCTGCGCTGGCGCCGGGGCTTGCGCAACCTCTATCGCGATCATCGCAAGCTGTTGCTGGTGGACGAACGCTGGGCGGTGGTCGGCGGTACCGGGGTCACCGACGAGTTCTGGACACCGGATGCCGACACCAGCGCGTGGCACGAGGTGATGGTGCGCATGGAGGGGCCGATCGTCACCGATTGGCAACTCTTGTTCGACCGCCAGTGGCACGCCAACCAGCGCCGCACCGCCTGGCGCCCGCCCGAGGGCTTCGGCCTGCCGCGCCTGCCCCAGGTGCCGGCGCAGGGGCAGGGCATGGGCCGGGTGGCCTATGCCGACGCCCGTCAGCACAAGGACATCCTGCATGCGCTGGTGCGCGCGCTGAACAGCGGCCAGCGGCGCATCTGGCTGGCCACGCCCTATTTCCTGCCGACCTTCAGCGTGCGGCGCTCGCTGCGCCGTGCCGCGCAGAAGGGCATCGACGTGCGCCTGCTGCTCACCGGCCCGCGCACCGACCACCCGGCGGTGCGCTATGCCGGGCACCGCTATTACCCAAGGCTGCTGCGTGCCGGGGTGCGGATATTCGAATACCAGCCATGCTTCCTGCACCTGAAGATGGTGCTGGTGGACGACTGGGTCAGCGTCGGCTCCTGCAACTTCGATCACTGGAACCTGCGCTTCAACCTCGAGGCCAACGTCGAAGCCATCGATCCGCCGCTGAGTGCTGCTGTCGCCGCCAGCTTCGAGCGCGATTTCGCCCAGAGCCTGGAGGTCGACCTGGCGCGCTGGCATGCCCGTCCACTGTGGCGTCGGGTGCAACAGCGCCTGTGGGGCTGGCTGGACCGGCTGGTGGCCAATCTGCTGGATCGCCGCGACTAGCGACGTATATCGCCGTCACGCAAAGCAGACTATCGTGCTGGAACTGTTCCCAGACAACCGATGGAGTGGATGCGATGACGGCGAAGAAGATTCTCATGCTGGTGGGTGACTATGTGGAGGACTACGAAGTGATGGTGCCGTTCCAGGCCCTGGCCATGGTCGGCCATACCGTCCATGCCGTGTGCCCGGAGAAGATCGCCGGGCAGACGGTGCGCACGGCAATTCACGATTTCGAAGGCGAGCAGACCTACAGCGAGAAGCCCGGGCACAACTTCGCGTTGAACTACGACTTCGTTCAGGTGCGGGCCGAGAGCTATGACGCGTTGCTGATCCCCGGTGGGCGTGCGCCGGAATACCTGCGCCTGAACGACAAGGTGCTGGAGCTGGTCAAGGCGTTCGACCTGGCCGGCAAGCCGATCGCGGCGGTGTGCCATGGGGCGCAGTTGCTGGCGGCGGCAGGTGTGCTCGAAGGGCGTGAGTGCAGCGCTTATCCCGCCTGTGCGCCCGAGGTACGGCTGGCGGGCGGACGGTTCATCGATATCGCGGTGGACCAGGCCCATGTGGACGGCAACCTGGTGACGGCGCCGGCCTGGCCTGCGCATCCGGCGTGGCTTGCGGCGTTTCTCAAGGTGCTTGGGACGCGCATTCAGTAAGGTCGTGAGCAGTCTGTCGGTAGCGGTCCTGGAGAAGCACCTGTCGCACAGGGACAACGGCAGGTTGCGATGCCGATGGTAGGGTTTCCCCTCAGGCCGGCTTGCCCGAGCGCGTTATCCACCGCGACCAGACGACTGCTTCCCCATGGAAATACGCTTGCTGCATGGCGCGGCGATTGCGCCTTATATCGATGAGCTTGCGCGCTTGCGCCTGACGGTGTTTCGCGAGTATCCCTACCTCTATGAAGGTTCGCTGGAGCATGAGACGAATCACTTGGCCACCTACGCCGATTCTGGTCGCAGCCTGATGGTGGTGGCATTGGACGGTGGCCAATTAGTAGGTGCCTCCACCGGCCTGCCGCTGACAGACGAGACGCCTCTCTTCCAGCAACCGTTCCTTGCCCAGGGACGTGATCCGACGTCGGTGTACTACTTTGGTGGCTCGGTGTTGCTACCTGCTTATCGCAGTCAGGGCCTGGGCGTGCGCTTTTTCATCGAGCGCGAATCGTATGCACACAAGTTGGCCGAGTTTGATTACTGCGCGTTCTGCGTTGTCGAGCGCCCAGGCATACACCCGCTGCGGCCTGCCAATTACAAACCATTGCACGGTTTCTGGCGTAACCGCGGCTTCCTGCAGGACCCTTCATTGCGTACCCGTCATGCCTGGCGCGATCGGGACGAGCAGGAAAGCAGCGACAAGATCATGTCGTTCTGGCTCAAGGCGCTACCGATATGATCTGCCTGACGGTGTGTCTACAGGTAGGGGCCTCATGATGGGAAGTACATTCGTCCAGTTGCCGGCTCCAGGGTACTGTCGAAGTCGTACGGACCTTTGGCACCTAGCAATCGACGGTATCTAGAGATCTTCTGCATGGGCACGGTCGACCAGAGATTGCCGACGTCCAGCCTGTCCATACGGCTTACACCTGGGACGTAAGTGATCTTGTCGGTGCCATAAACCGGGCGTTGCAGCACATCGGCGATTCGTTGCGCCGCGCCGCTTTTCCCGCCCCAGCAGGCCAGCAGGACGATGGGCTCGCCAGCTGGCGTATGGGCCAGGCGCGGGGCTATTTCGCGCAGCGCGATGCGTGCTGCGTCTTCGTATTGGCCGGCCGCATTCATCAAGACACCGTTTTTGCCCCCATGTGTTTCAAAAGCTTTTATCCCTCTGCCCCATGCATCGTCGTACCAGACGACCTCTGCTTGGTTGGTTCTGGGGCTTCTGAACATGACGTCAATTGAATGCTGAGGGTTCTTGGGGGCGTGAGCTGCGGGCTTTCTCAGTGCATTGCTGCGCTTGAGGGTGCTGACGCTTTTTCCAGCCATCCGCGCCAAGCCCCCCGTTGCAAGACTGGATACCCCTGTGCCTAACGATATCCAGCCGAGCACGTTGGCGGCTTGCTCATTCTTGCCTTGCGCTTGCATGGCCATCGCTGCCGCTCCCGTGCCCAAGGACACGATGTTGAGCGTCGCCGTCGCCACGGCCAGTGCACCGCTGGCACTGAGGATACCGCCCGCGGCAAGCGCGGCGCCGGCGGCGCCAAAGCTGGCGACCGTAGCCAGTGCTCCGACTGCCAGACCAATGCCGGCCATGACCCAGGTCTGCCAGCTGTGCCCATCTGGGTCGATGCGGTTGACCGGGTCGCCGCCACAGTAGGTGTAGGCATTGATACCGCCATGACCGAACGGGCTTTCGCTGTCGGGCGCGAGGAAACACATCAGCAAGGGGTCGTAGGGCCGATAGCCTGCGGCGATGTACCAACCGGTCAGTGGTTCACGGCGTTCTCCTGCATACCCGAACGGCTGTTGCTGGTCGTTGCCCTGTTCGCTGCCATGTGGGGTGTATTGCAGCATGCGCGCCTGGGCGCCGGCTTTGATGCGTATCGAGCCTTGGCCGTCGCAGCCTAGCAAAGTTGTCTGGCGTACACCTTCGGTGATCGCGCTCACCGCGAACAGAGTGCTGCCGTCGCCCATCACCTCAAGCGTGGTGTTTCCCTGGTGCTCATGGGTCAGTTGCTTGCCGCTGAAGAAGCTGCGGTTGAGCGTGCCATCGATAATTCGGTCGCGTAGTTGGCCATTCGGGGTGTAGCGGTACTCGCACGTCCTGCCCTCATATTCGACGCGTTGCAGACGTTCGTGGGCGTCCCACGTGAGCTTGCGCCCCAGGCTGTCGGCGATGACGCGTCCGTGGGCGTCGTAGGTCAGCTCAATCCGCGCTGGCCAGCTGGAGTGGCTATGATCGATCGCCACGATCTGGCAGGGGTCATCGGCTGCGTAGTGGAAGTGGGCGACATCTTCGCTGCCGTCGTTGAAACGGCTGGTGACTTGTCGATAGCCGTCGCGCTCATTGAAGACAAAGCGTTGTTCGACGATGGCGTTGCCGAACGGATCCCGTGGTGCGGCATTGGTGTTCGCGGTAAAGCGCACCAAGCGGCCTCGCGAATCGTAGGCGAAGCGTTCGTCAGCCTCTTGCTGGCCGTCATTGCCAGTACGTCGGATGAGCTGATCGAGTGTGTTGTAGCCGAGGGTTTGAATGAAGGTCCGAGTTGCACCGTTTTCGGTCAGGGTGAAGGTGCTGCTGGCTTCTCGCCCCATGGCATCGTAGGTCAGTTGCCTGACCAGAACGCGGGCGTCTTGATCTTGAGTGGTGACTTGGTTCACACGCGAAAGGGCGTCATAGGTGATGCGCGTACTGACCTTGCCTGCGATGATTTGCGCGAGCCTGCCGAATGCATCGTAATGGCGTTGTTGTTTGGTGCCGTTGGCGTCCACGAAACCCAGTGGCCAGCCGCCCAACGATGTATGCCAAAGGGTACTGTACTCGGCGCCCTGGATGACCCAGGACTCCTGCTGCGGCAAGCCGGCGGGTGAGAAGCTCCACTTCAGCGTCCCCAGGGCACCACTGGCCTCGGTGGGATGACCCAGGCGAGGGTGATAATGCAGTTGTTCGCTGTGGCCGCCCTCGGCAGTGGAAGACAGCAGCACGTCATGCAGTTGTGGTTCGTAGGTGAAGTCCACGCGCCGACCATCGGCAAGCGTATTGGCGTGGGGAGGCAACTGGCCCGGGCGGTAGTGGTAGTGGGTGGTGCGCCCGGCCACTTCGACCGAGCGCTGGCGGCCCAGGCCGTCGAAAGTCTGCCGCCCCAAGGTGATGGCGTTCATGGTTGTTCCTCCTGCGCAGGGGCAGTGGTGGTAATCAATTCGGGATGCTGTCCATCGCTGTGGGGCGCGAATTGCCACGCGAGGGTAGTGCCATCTTCCAAGACTTTTTCGATGACCCGCGAATAGTGGTCATATCGGTAGCGGGTAACGGTAGTGGACATGTTCGGTACGCTGAGCCGCTCTTCGACTACCCTGTCCAGGCCATCGCGCACCCACTTCAATGTGCGGGCCAGATTGTTTTCGCAATCGTAGCGCTGCTCTTCGATGGGGCTGCCCGCGAGGTTTTTCAGGGTCACATTCCGAGGGCTGGAGAGTCCGCCCGCAGCTTGCCATTGCTCGCAGCGACGAGTGATTGGGTCCTGGACCGTATGTGTGGATATGCCTTGGGCGTCGATGGTAAGGGTGGCTTGGCCCCAGTCGTCGAAGACGGTGGTGGTGGTCAGGGACAGCGGAACAGGCGAATCCTTGGACAACCAGTCCTGGGTTGTCCGGCGTATCTGCCGGCCCAGGGCATCGAATTCACAGCGCATGATTTCAAGGAAGCGACCGGGTTCGTTGTCCAGGTCTTCCAATTCGATACGCCGCGTACGTCCGTCGCCGTCGAGCCACAGACGCTGGCGTCGGCCGGTGACCTCCACCTGTTCGACCATCATCGCTGGCAGGACGCTGGTGCCGTGCAGGTTCACGGCTAGTGCGTCTCCCAGGTGGTAACGCACCAGACGCTGTGTCTGGTACGGGCTACCGGTTGCGTTGAGTGTTCGGACGATACGGCCAATCTGGTCATACTCGTAGCGGGTGAGCGCCCCGCTCTCGCTACGTTCCCAAATGGTCTGGCCTGTGAGCAGGGACTGCGCGGTGTTTTGGGTTGAGCGGTTCACGTCGTCATTTTCGAAGCCGATGATCGTGCTCCGTAAAACCAACGCTCCGTTTGCGTGCCCATAGTGGTATTCGGTAGCGGTAGACCTGCCGTTGAGCGTCGTGACGCTTCGCTGGATGCGCCCGTAGCAGATGTGGGGCTGATGGAAATAGATGTGGCGGGTCTCCTCCAGCAAGCGGCTGTCCAGCTCGTCCAGCAACTGCTCACGCTCGACCACGATATGCGCTGGAGCATCCACGATCAGTGAAGGGAGTGGCGCATAGGTGTACGTGCTGCTCAACATTGGAGCTGAGCCGTCAGCCTTGGCTGGCCGGGTAGTTTTCTTGCGCAGGAAGCGCACCATCCCCAAGGGATCTGCTGGGCAACCTTTTCCCCCTTCGGCGGGATAGTAGCAATTGATCTCACTGATGCCGGTTGGGTAGTCGACCTGGGTGATGTTGCCGTAGTTGTCGTATTGATAAACCGTCGTTTCGGTGCGACTGGCCCCTGGGCGGGCATGGTCTGTGTAAGTGGTCGAGACCTGATGGGGGAGCTGGCAGGTACTGAATTGCTCCTCCCAGGTTCTGCCAGGGTCGATACCGTAGCGGGTATGCGTGCTGATCTCGCAATCGCCTCGTCGCGAGCTTTCCAGGAGGGGCAGATGAAAGCGGTTCCAGGTGCGGGTGATGGTATCCAGGATCGTGCCCTGTGCATCGCTGACCGTTTCGACCACTTCGTACTGGTAGTCGCTTTCGACCTGATAGAGGTTGTCTCGTCCATGTTCCCAGGAAAACGCCTGGGCGCTGCCGAAGCCAAGGAAATTGGCCGTGCCGATCCATCGGTAGTGGTGCATCCTTTCGGTGTCGGGGGGGCCGGCGCTGTGGATCCATGACTCGACCCGCGGCAGGTGGGAAAACGGTGCGTTGGCCGGCAGCTGATGGCCGTCGGCCCCGGTCGCCCACTTGACGATGTCATGGGCGCCCAGCGGGCTGTGCAGGGTGGTGGGTAGCAGCAGGTGGGCTCCATTGTCCAGGGCCAGGGCGTCGTACTCGATGCCGAAAGGGCGCTGGATACCGGGAACGTGGATTTCGCTGAGTCGGTCATTGCTCAACACCAGACGCAACATAAGCGCTTGCGTGGTATCCGGGTTGAAGATGAGATGAACTTCTTCCTCCAGCTGATCCACGCTCAGCAGCGCGCGCTGTTCATCGCTGATCCGCTGCAGAATGAATTGGCCGTCATTGCCGTAGGGCACCCAGTTGATGAACAGGCGATGGCCCTCCGGTGGAGTGCATTTCCTCGACCAGATAGCGGCCACTGTCTTCCTGCTCCCGCAGGATTTCGCGTTCTCCGGACTTCTTGTCTACCCGCAAATCACCATTGTGTTGTGGGGTGACCCACAGCGTCGGGAGTTTTTGATCGGTGAAGGTCAATGGCGTGTCGGGTGCGAACGTGGAAGCATCTTGATCAATGGCGTACTGCTCGCCGGAGGCGAGCCTCAGGGTGTTCCCGTCGAGCTCGGACAGCCCGAGGGTCCAGCCTAGTCCGTAGCCTTTGTTGACACTTGAGCCCAGCACGCTGAAGACCAGGGTGATCGAGAGCGCCGGCCCTCTCAGCTGGTTGGCGGGTGGTAGGGGCAGGGCGACGGCGAGGGTGAACTGGCCGGTACGGTTGTCCACGCCGGTTTTCATGAAGTCCAGAAAATTGCTGGCTTGGGTATGTATCGTAGACATTGGGTGTTTCCTGTCGCAGGGAGAGGTCGGTGCCCCTTTTCACGGGCACCGAGTTTCCAGGAAGGTCAGGCCTGGCTCGCATTTACCTTGAAGGACACATGCTTTCCTGCTTCTGCAACAAAGAACTCGACTTCATAGCCATTGCCATGCTGGTCGATCACCTTCCAGATACTGCGCTTCGTCTGGGAGCTGCTGTAGTGACGGTTATAGAAGCGTTTGGCGTACATATGGATCAGCAGGTGTCCCGGACGCTGGTGATGGACTCGGTCCGACTCTGGAGATTTCACCGTGAATGGCTGGCCTGCCTCATAGACCGTCACCTTGCGGTGCTGGCTGTAGTCATTGGTAAGTTGGAAAGAGATCAATGCGTGATCCCATGCGTTCATTTCATAGATGGGGTGAGACGAAGGTGTGGCCAGCGCCTCGCTTTGGACCACCATGGTTCTCGGATCGGCAAATCCGAAATAGCCGACCGATTCTTCGAATTCGTCATCCCAGTAATTCAGATTGTCGCTGGGGAGCTTGTACTTGAGGGGTGACTCGACGCTGAGTTGGAAGAGCTCCTTATGACCCAGCGCAGGGGCGATGGATTCAATGACGACCGAGGACTTGAAGGGTTCGGCATTGGTGACGAACAGATGATCTTCATCCATCCAGATCGCCGCGTAGATAGGGCTCAGCGTGCCGCCAGGACGCTTCGATGTCACATAGAAGCGTCGGTGAATGGATTTGGACGACGACGCCAGCAGTGCGCTGGGGGCACTGCCGGTGGCGTTGTGGTAGATGAATCGCTCATCGCGCTGTGTGTGCGCGTAGAGGTCCGGCTGATCCAATACTCGAGGGATGCCTTCGTCATCGATCTGGACCAAGGCTAGCGAGTCGAGACTTTCTCGAGAGATCGTCTGGCCGTTACGAGGTTCGAGCGTGACGGTGATCTCCACTTGTTGGCGGCCATTGGCATACACGCGACGGGAGTTGGAAGTGATATCCAGTTGGAAGCGGCGTAGCCATTGATTGGCTTTTACAGTACTGCTCATAAGGTTTGCCTCTGAAGGAAGTGAGGCTTCATTTGAGTAGGAAAGTGCGCGATGAGAGCGGTATTTATTGCTGGCTGTGGGAGCCTCCATAATTTCTTGCGAGCAAAAAAAACCGCTCCTCGAGGGAGCGGCTTTTTTCTTACGGGTGAATGTTGAAATTACTTCACTTCCACCGCCAGGCTTTCGGCAATTTTGCTCTGCCACAGCGCAGGGCCGGTGATGTGCACCGATTCACCCTTGCTGTCCACCGCGACGGTGACCGGCATGTCCTTCACTTCGAACTCGTAGATCGCTTCCATGCCCAGCTCGGCGAAGGCCAGGACCTTCGACTTGCGGATGGCCTGGGCTACCAGGTAGGCGGCGCCACCGACGGCCATCAGGTACACGGCCTTGTTGTCCTTGATCGCCTCGATGGCGGTCGGGCCACGTTCGGACTTGCCGATCATGCCCAGCAGACCGGTCTGCTCGAGGATCTGGCGGGTGAACTTGTCCATCCGCGTGGCGGTGGTCGGGCCGGCTGGGCCGACCACTTCGTCGCCGACCGGGTCGACCGGGCCTACGTAGTAGATGAAGCGGCCTTTGAGGTCCACCGGCAGTTCTTCACCGCGGTTGAGCATCTCGACCATGCGCTTGTGCGCGGCGTCGCGGCCGGTGAGCATCTTGCCGTTGAGCAGGATGGTCTCGCCGGGCTGCCAGCTGGCGACTTCTTCCGGGGTGATCGCGTCCAGGTTCACGCGGCGGGCGCTTGGGCCGGCTTCCCAGACGATTTCCGGGTAGGCGTCCAGCGATGGCGCTTCCAGCTCGGCCGGGCCGGAACCGTCGAGCACGAAGTGGGCGTGACGGGTAGCGGCGCAGTTGGGGATCATGCACACCGGCAGGGAGGCGGCGTGGGTCGGGTAGTCCATGATCTTGACGTCGAGCACGGTGGTCAGGCCGCCCAGGCCCTGGGCGCCGATGCCCAACTGGTTGACCTTGTCGAACAGCTCCAGGCGGATCTCTTCGATGCGGTTCTGCGGGCCACGGGCTTTCAGCTCATGGATGTCGATGGATTCCATCAACACTTCCTTGGCCATCACCGCGGCTTTCTCGGCGGTGCCGCCGATGCCGATGCCCAGCATGCCAGGCGGACACCAGCCAGCGCCCATGGTCGGGACGGTCTTGAGCACCCAGTCGACGATCGAGTCGGACGGGTTGAGCATGGCCATCTTCGACTTGTTTTCCGAGCCGCCGCCCTTGGCCGCGACATCCACCTCGACCTTGTCGCCGGGGACGATGGAGTAGTGGATCACTGCCGGAGTGTTGTCCTTGGTGTTCTTGCGGGCACCGGCCGGGTCGGCCAGGATCGAGGCGCGCAGGACGTTCTCGGGCAGGTTGTAGGCGCGGCGCACACCTTCGTTGATCATGTCGTCGACGCTCAGGGTGGCGCCGTCCCAGCGCACGTCCATGCCGACGCGGATGAACACGGTGACGATGCCGGTGTCCTGGCAGATCGGGCGGTGGCCGGTGGCGCACATGCGCGAGTTGATCAGGATCTGGGCGATCGAGTCACGCGCGGCAGGCGACTCTTCACGCAGGTAGGCCTCGTGCATCGCCTGGATGAAGTCGACGGGGTGGTAGTACGAGATGAATTGCAGGGCGTCGGCGACGCTCTGAATCAGGTCGTCTTGCTTGATCACGGTCATGCAGCGCGCTCCTCTTAAAGACGGGAACATTCGAAAAGGCATTCCGACAGTGCACACCTGTATGTCAGGAACGCCTGGCAAGGCGCCGGCTGGTCGGGCCGGCACAAAAAAGGCGCGGCAGTATACCGTGCCCCCGTCTTCGGAAACACCTGCACGTGGTCTGGACCAAGGTCGGCAGGGAAGGGGCATCCTTTTTGCTGATGACATGCGATGCTGTGGCATCGGTAGCGCAAAGTGGCGCCAGTAATACTTTTAATCGGACGAGAAACCTGACCATGCCCGAACTCTGCGTGGGCGAGCGCCAATGGGCAGTGCCAGGCGGCAGCAACCTACTGGATGCCCTCAACGAGGCAGGCCTGAACGTGCCCTACAGCTGCCGCGCCGGCAGCTGCCACGCCTGCCTGGTGCGTTGCCTGGACGGTATTCCCCTCGACGCGAAACCCGAGGCGCTGGCGGCGGAAAAACGCGAGCAGGGCTGGCGCCTGGCCTGCCAGTGCTCGGTCACCAGTGACCTGCGGGTGGCGCTGTTCGACCCCCGAAACGATGGCCTGCCGGCCACGGTGATCGGGCTGGACTGGTTCGCCGATGTGCTGCGTCTGAGGCTGCGACCGGAGCGGCCATTGCGCTACCAGGCCGGGCAGCACCTGGTGTTGTGGAGCGACGGCGTTGCGCGACCCTACTCGTTGGCGAGCCTGCCGGGCGAGGACGATTTTCTCGAATTTCACCTGGATTGCCACCGTTCCGGCGCGTTCTGCGACCAGGCAAGGCAACTTCGGCTGGGGGATGTGCTGAGGCTCGGCGAACTCCGGGGCGGTGCGTTGCACTACGACCCGGACTGGCAGGCGCGGCCGCTCTGGCTGCTGGCGGCGGGTACCGGGCTGGCGCCGTTGTGGGGCATCCTGCGTGAGGCATTGCGACAGGGGCATCAGGGGGAAATTCGGGTGCTGCACGTGGCACACACCGCTGAGGGGCACTATCTGGCGCAGTCGTTACAGGCGCTGGACGGAGTGACGGTCGAATGGGTGTTGGCGGCGCAGCTGGATGAAGCACTGGCTGGGTTGAAGCTGATGTCGCGTCAGACCATGGCGCTGGTGTGCGGGTCACCTGGGAGCGTGGAGCGCTTTGCCCGACGGCTGTTCATTGCTGGGGTGCCACGTAATCAGATATTTGCGGACGTGTTTACCGAGCATGTTTGAGGGCTGAAAAGCATCGCGGGGCAAGCCCGCTCCCACAATGCCGACACCGGCGTGGGAGCGGGCTTGCCCCGCGATAGGTGCTGCTGAGGGATCAGCCGACCAGCGGATCACCGACATGCAGGATCTTCATGCCGTTGGTGCCACCGATGGTGTGGTAGCTGTCACCCTTGGTCAGGATGACCCAGTCGCCTTGCTCTACGAGGCCGCGCTTGAGCAGCTCGTCGACCGCCGCCTGGCTGACCTTGTCGGCCGGCAGCGAGGCCGGGTCGAAGGCAATCGGGTAGACGCCGCGGAACATGTTGGCACGGGCCTGGGTAGCACGGTGCGGCGACAGGGCGAAGATCGGCACGTGCGAACGCAGGCGCGACATGATCAGCGGGGTGTAGCCACTTTCGGTGAGGGCGATGATCGCCTTGACGCCGGGGAAGTGGTTGGCGGTGTACATCGCCGCCAGGGCGATGGACTCGTCGCAGCGCTCGAAGGTGGTGTGCAGGCGGTGGCTGGACTTCTGGCTGGTCGGGTGCTTCTCGGCGCCCGAGCAGATACGGGCCATGGCCTGTACGGCTTCGATCGGGTAGCTGCCGGCGGCGCTTTCGGCTGACAGCATCACTGCGTCGGTGTTGTCGAGCACGGCGTTGGCCACGTCCGATACTTCGGCGCGGGTCGGCATCGGGTTCTGGATCATCGACTCCATCATCTGGGTCGCCACGATCACCGCTTTGTTGTTGCGGCGGGCGTGCTGGATGATCTTCTTCTGGATGGCGATCAACTCGGCATCGCCGATTTCCACGCCTAGGTCGCCACGGGCAACCATGACTGCGTCGGAAGCGAGGATCAACTGGTCGAGCGTCTCGTCGTCGGCGACCGCTTCGGCGCGTTCGATCTTGGCCACCAGCCAGGCGCTGCCGCCGGCTTCGTCACGCAGCTTGCGGGCGTATTCCATGTCGCTGGCGTCGCGCGGGAACGAAACGGCCAGGTAGTCCAGGTCCATTTCCGCGGCCAGCTTGATGTCGGCCTTGTCCTTCTCGGTCAGGGCCGGTGCGGTCAGGCCGCCACCTTTGCGGTTGATGCCTTTGTGGTCCGACAGCGGGCCGCCGATGATCACCACGCAGTGCAGGGCGTCTGCGGTGGCGGTTTCGACGCGCATGACCACCCGGCCGTCGTCGAGCAGCAGTTCGTCACCGACGCCGCAGTCCTTGACCAGGTCGGGGTAGTCGATGCCGACGATATCCTGGTTGCCTTCGGTCAGCGGGTGAGCGGTGGAGAAGGTGAACTTGTCACCGACTTTCAGTTCGATGCGCTTGTTGGCGAACTTGGCGATGCGGATCTTCGGACCCTGCAGGTCCCCCAGCAGCGCGACGTGACGGCCGTTCTTGGCGGCGATGTCGCGGATCAGGCGGGCGCGGGCCTTGTGCTCGTCCGGGGTGCCGTGGGAGAAGTTCAGGCGTGCCACGTCAAGGCCGGCGAGGATCAGCTGTTCGATCACTTCCGGCGAGTTGCTGGCGGGGCCAAGGGTGGCGACGATTTTGGTACGGCGGATGGTCATGCACAGACTCCTATAGTGAAGCGCAGCGAAAGGCTACTCCTCAATTGCGCTGTAGTCATTGTTCCGTTGCACTACCTGTACGGTTGCGAGGGTGGCGTTTGAACGGTCGCTGTATGCTTGCAAAAGGCTGTGAAGATTTGCCGTGAAAGGCCGATACACTGCCATCAAAGGAGAATTCCCATGCGCACCCTGATCGTTTTGACCATGGCGGCCAGTGTCGTCGGCTGCACCCGCTGGTCCATGGACCACCACCTGAACAATGCCTATCGCGCCTATGACCGTGGTGACTGTGCAAAGGTGATGCTGGAGCTGTCGCAGGTCGACCGCACCAGCCGTGCCCGGCCGTTCATCCACCCGGAAGTATCGCTGCTGCGTGGCCAGTGCCTGGAACGCCAGAAGCTCTACGTCGACGCTGCGCAGACCTACCAGTACCTGATCCAGCAGTACCCGCGCAACGAATACGCCTACCGCGCGCAGGCGCGCCTGCAGACGCTGGAGAAGCTCGGCCACCTGCGTGGCAGCGAAGCGGCGGTGGCCAGCCCGGTGAACTCTACACCTTGGCGTTAATCCCAAGGTGTCGATGATTTCATGTAGTCCGTCCGTCGGACTGGGCTAATCTGTTGGAGAGTTGTAACGATCATCGCCAGTACCTTGTCTTCCTGGCTCCAGGTACAGGACTTCACTGCGATCATGTTTATCGAGCGACATATAGAGCGTCATCAACTGCCTTGCGTGCTCAAGGTCTTCAACCGCTGCACCGACCAGCAGATCGGCTATCTGGGCAATGCCTCCGAAGACGGCCTGATGCTGATCAGCCAGTTGCCGGTGCTGGTGGGGCCGGACTTCGAGCTGCAACTGCGTGTTCCCCTTGCCGGCGGTGGCCTGCAGTTCATCAACCTGACCGCCAGTTGCCTGTGGTGCCGCGAAGATGAAACGCCCGGGCATTTCGATGCCGGTTTCATGTTGTTGCAGGCGCCGCAGGAATACGACGGCTTTGTCCGCTCGCTGCGCGATTTCTTCAGCTTCCGGCCCATGAACGCCTCTGCGTAAGGCTGGCCCAGCCCTCGCGCGTGCCGTTAGACTCTGGTCGACCTTGTTACAGGAAGACCCCGTGAGCTCCAGCATCTTCTGGCACGACTACGAAACCACCGGCATCAATCCACGCTGCGATCGCCCCCTGCAGGTGGCCGGCGTGCGCACCGACCTCGATCTCAACGAGATCGAGGCGCCGATCAGCCTCTATTGCCGGCCCTCCGACGATATCCTGCCGCACCCGGCGGCCTGCCTGGTGACCGGCATCACTCCACAGCAGCTGGCCAGCCAGGGGCTGTGCGAGGCCGAATTCATGACGCGCATCCATGCGCAACTGGCCCGGCCTGGCACGTGTGGCGCCGGCTACAACACGTTGCGCTTCGACGATGAGGTCACCCGCTACAGCCTCTACCGCAACTTCTTCGACCCCTATGCCCGTGAATGGCAGGGGGGCAACAGCCGCTGGGACTTGATCGATGTGGTGCGTACTGCCTATGCGCTGCGCCCCGAGGGCATCGTCTGGCCACAGCAGGATGGGCGCACCAGCTTGCGCCTGGAGCTGTTGAGCAAGGCCAATGGCATCGACCATGGCCATGCCCACGAAGCGCTTTCCGACGTGCGGGCGACCATTGCCCTGGCCCGGTTGATTCGGGACCGGCAGCCCAGGTTGTATGACTGGTTGTTCCAGTTGCGCAGCAAGCACAAGGTCATGGAGCAGATCCGCCTATTGCAGCCCCTGGTACATGTATCCGGACGTTTCTCGGCGCAGCGCAACTATATCGGTGTGGTGTTGCCATTGGCCTGGCACCCGCGTAATCGCAACGCGCTGATCGTCTGCGACTTGCAGCAGGATAGTTCGCCGCTGCTCGAGGAGAGTGCGCAAGCATTGCGTGAGCGTTTGTACACGCGGCACGAAGATATGGCCGAGGGCGAACTACCGGTACCGCTGAAGTTGGTGCATATCAATCGGTGCCCGGTGCTGGCGCCGCTATCGGTACTGCGCCCGGCCGATCAACAACGGTTGGGGCTTGAATTGTCGGTGTTGCAGGAACAGGCGCAGCAGTTGGCCAACCAGCAAACTGTTTGGCGAGACAAGCTGGGCATCATCTATCAGGAAGAGGGCTTTGCACCCAGTGAAGACCCGGAGCAACAGTTGTATGACGGTTTCCTCGGTGACCGCGACAAACGCCTGAGCGAACAAGTGCGGTGTACCGATCCGGCGCAATTGGCCAAGGGGCAGTGGATGTTCGATGATCCGCGCATGCCGGAATTGTTGTTCCGCTATCGGGCGCGAAACTTTTCCGACACCCTTGATGAACAAGAGCGCGCACGTTGGCATGCGTTCTGTCAGCAACGTCTTACAGACCCTGCCTTTGGTGCGCCGAACACCCTGGGCGATTTCGAGCTGGCATGCCAAAGCAGCCTGCTAGACGCCAGCGAGGCGGGGCGCCAGGTACTGGAAGCCTGGCAGGGCCATATCCGACAACTGAAAGTGCAATACCAGCTTTGAAATGTGCAGATAAACAAAAACGCCGGCAACTGCCGGCGTTTTCATGTTGAAACCAATGCGCCCGTTAAGCGTATCAGTCCAGCAGGGTGGCCCAGCTTTCGACGACGTCGCCGCCCCACTTGGCTTTCCACTCTTTCAGGGTCTTGTGGTTGCCACCCTTGGTTTCAATAACCTCGCCGTTATGCGGGTTCTTGTATTGCTTGACCTTGCGTGCACGTTTGGTGCCGGTGGTCTTGACTGCGCCACGCGGCGCCTTGCTCAGTTTGCTTTCCGGATCGAGCAGCGCGATCACGTCACGCAGCGATTTACCGTTTTCGGCCATCAGCTCGCGCAGCTTCTTTTCGAACTCCAGCTCTTTTTGCAGTTTGCCGTCTTGCGACAGGTTGGCCAGACGGGCCTGAAGTTCCTTGATAGCTTCTTCGGTGGCGCGGTACTCGTTGATCAGGGACATGGTGTGTTCCTTAGTACATGTTCAGGGAGAGAGACAGTGGGGGCAATAATAGACAGACGATACTCTCAAGTAAACAATTTAAAATTGAAGACTCAATTAATAGTAGGGCATGACTTCACGGTCATTAGGTTAAGAAAAATTTACAAATTTCTTGGGGCAATGCCGATTACCTCCTTGGGAAAAAGGCTATGGACCTGTGTGATCGAGCCCTTCAGGCAAGGCGCTCAGGTAAAGATGATTACTGCGTTTTCCCCGGCAGGCCGCTAGAATATGCGCCTTTGCGAAGTTCTGGAGTCTCTCTCATGCGCACCTATCGACTGGTGATTGCCTGCCCCGACCGTGTCGGCATCGTGGCGAAAGTCAGTAATTTCCTGGCCCTCTATAATGGCTGGATCAACGAAGCCAGCCACCATTCCGACGAGCAGAGCGGTTGGTTCTTCATGCGCCATGAGATTCGCGCCGAGTCCCTGCCGTTCGGTATCGAGGCTTTCCGCGAGGCGTTCGCGCCGATCGCCGAAGAGTTCTCCATGACCTGGCGGATCACCGATTCGGCACAGAAGAAGCGCGTGGTGTTGATGGCCAGCCGCGAGTCGCACTGCCTGGCAGACCTGCTGCACCGTTGGCACACCGACGAGCTGGACTGCGAGATCCCATGCGTGATCTCCAACCACAACGACCTGCGCAGCATGGTCGAATGGCACGGTATTCCGTTCCACCATGTGCCGGTCGATCCGAAGGACAAGCAGCCGGCGTTCGCCGAGGTATCGCGCCTGGTCGAGGAGTGCGGCGCCGATGCCGTGGTGCTGGCGCGCTACATGCAAATCCTGCCGCCGCAACTGTGCCAGGCATACGCGGAAAAGGTCATCAACATCCACCACAGCTTCCTGCCGTCGTTCGTCGGCGCCAAGCCTTATCACCAGGCGGCGCTGCGTGGCGTGAAACTGATCGGCGCGACCTGCCACTACGTGACCGAGGAGCTCGACGCCGGCCCCATCATCGAGCAGGACGTGGTACGGGTCAGCCATGCCGACAGCATCGAGGACATGGTCCGTTTCGGCCGCGATGTGGAGAAGATGGTCCTGGCCCGTGGCTTGCGCTATCACCTCGAAGACCGCGTCCTGGTGCATGGCAACAAGACCGTGGTGTTCAACTGAGTCGAGGGCCGGTGCATGGCGGATCCACGTGACAAGGCCGGCGCCTCGGCGCCAGCGACCTTGGGCGAGGGGTGCCTGGCCCGCTTCGATCCCGAGGCCCTGAGCGACGAAGACGGCACTGAGTTCCCTGGTGCTGTCGAACTCTGGGGGCGGCTCAACCCGTCTGTCGGCGCCGACGATCCAGCAATGGCCGCGCCAGCAGATATAGAAACACCGGCCCCCCGGCCAACAGATAGAAATAGTAGGTAACCGCGCGCCAGATCAGAATGGCCGCGGCTGCCGTCGAACTGCCCACCAGCGGTGACAGCAAGGTCGCCGAAGTCAGCTCCGCCGCGCCGGCGCCGCCCGGCAGCAGGCTGAACTGCCCCGCGCTGAGCGACAGCATCTGCACCAGGAAGCTCGGAATCCACGCCAGCTCCACGCCCAATCCGCGCAACACCAGGTACAGCACGCTATAGCGCAGGCACCAGTGCGCGCAGGTCAGGAAGAACACCGCAGCCAGTGTGCGCCGTGGCATGCGCCAGGTATCGCCCAGGGCATGGATGAAGCGCAGCACTTTGCGTGCCCAGCGTCGCCGCCGTGCCGGTGACATGCCCAGGCGCCGCAACAGCCGGCCATTGCCGCGCATCACCCCGCGTCGATAACGCAGCAGCAGGACGATTCCCGCCAACGCGGTGCACAAGAGCAACGCGCTGCCCATCAACATTTGCGTCTGGCTGTGGCCGAGCCTGTGGAACAGGGCGTACGCGGCTATCGCCAGCATGGCGCAGAAGAAGAACAGCAGGTCGCTCAACTGGTCCATGGCGAACACCGCGCCGCTAAGCGAAGGCGCGATACGCTCGCGTTTCAGCAGGGTCATCAGCGTCAGTGGGCCCCCCGTACCGCCAGGAGTGGTACAGATGGCGAACTCGGTGGCCATGACCACTCCCAGGCTGCGGAGCCGGCCCACCCGGGCGCCCTGTTCGCCGAGCAGCAGGCGCAGGCGCAGGGCATTGAGCGTCCAGCACAGCAGGATCATGCCCAGCAGCAGCGCCATCAGGCCGGGGGCGAAGGATTGCAGGCGTGGGAGCAAATCGCGGCCGCCCAGCAGGGCGGGCACTGACACTGCCAGCAGCAATGCCAGGCCTAGCCAGCCCAGGCGACTCATGGCGCGGCCTGGCGCTCCAACCAGGCCGACTTGGTCAGTGGCTCACGTCCCTGCGCCAGCAATTGGTGCAAGGTCTCGAGCCAGTAATTGCGTGAGCTGGCGTGGCGCATGTCCACCGGATGCAGGCCCAGGCGCAGAGTGTCGGCCTCGCGCCAGCGCCGGCACTGCCAGTCACTGACTACCTTGGACAACCCTCGTCTCCAGGCGCTGCGGGCACTCCATACCAGCCCCGGGGCATCAAAGGCGGTGAAGTCCGGCAGCCGGTACAGGTGCCTTGGGGTGCTGGTGTAGCGCAGCGGCAGCTGGCGCAGCGCCTGGCGCGTGCCTTCGCTCATCAGCCAGGCGGGGGCGACGAACCCCGCCACTGGCCAGCCCTGTTGCCCGAACAACGCCAGCCCGGCTTGCAGGCGCTGAAGTGCGCTGGCCTGTTCCAGGCCGTGGAACTCACCTTCGTGGGTGTAGATCCGGCGCATGAAATATTCGCGCGGCCCGCGTGGCGCCGGACCGTCGTCGGCATGGTAGTAGCCGTGCAGGGCCAGTTCGTCGCCACGGGCCAGGCGCCGGTCGAGCAGGCGACAGAAGGTGGGCGAATGCGTGAGCGGATTGCGGTGGTGGAAATCCGGCACCACCAGCCAGGTCATGGGCACGTCTCCCAGGTCATCGATCGCCTGGACGAAGGGCTGGTAGTCCGGCCAGGTTTCCGGCGCCACGTCGTGCAGCACCAGCATCAGGCTGCGTCGGGTGGAGGCGGGCTCAGCCATGGGCGCGCACCGGTAGCGGGTGGCCCAGCACCGCCTGGTAATGCTGGAGCAGGCCACTGACCACGTTGTCCCAGCTGTAATGGCGTTCCACGTGGCGACGCGCCTGGCTGCCAAGCTGGCGCACGCCATGGTCGAAGACTTCGCGCACGGCGGCGGCCATGGCGCGGCCGTCGTTAGGTGGGCACAGGCGGCCGCACTGTTCGTTGACGATTTCGCCGAAGGCGCCAGCGTGCACGGCCACCACGGGCGTGGCACTGGCCATTGCCTCGAGAATGACCAGGCCGAAGGTTTCCTGGTCGCCGGCATGCACCAGCAGGTCGGCGCTAGCCAGTAGCCGAGCGACTTCATCGGGGGGGCAGAAGTGGTCGATCACGCTGACATTGTCTGGCACCCCGATCGGCATGTTCGAGCCCACCAAAAGCAGGTGATAGGGCTGCCCGAGTGCCTGCATGCAGTCGAGCAGTACCGGCAGGTTCTTTTCCCGCGAGCCACGGCCGGCAAACACCAGCAGTCGACTGGTATCGGCGATGCCCAGTTCGCGACGCAGGCCGGGGTCGCGCTTGTCAGGGTGAAATTGCATCAGGTCCACCCCCAGGCGTTGCACATGCACATTCTCGACCCCCAGCCTGCGCAACTTGTCGGCCATCACCTGGCTGGGCGCGAGTACCCGGTCGAAATGTCCGTAGAGCTTGCTGACATAGGCCTCGACATTGGGGGTGAACCAATTGCCCATGCGGTTGCTCACCAGCAGCGGCAGGTCGGAGTGATAGAAGCCGATCACCGGGACATCGAGCTTGCGCCGCGCTTCCAGGGCCGCCCAGGCGGTGAGGTAGGGGTCGCCGACTTCGATCAGGTCGGGCTGCAGACGACGCAGCTCCTTGCACCAAGGGGCCAGGCGCACCGGGAAACGGTAGCCGTTGCCGAAGGGTAGGGGCGGCGCGGGAACATGGTAGACGCCATTGGTCTGGCTGGCGCTGGCGCCGGGAATCAACAGGCTGTGGCGAACGCCGGACATGGCGTCGAGGCGGCGGTGTTTGGCATCAAGATAGGTTCTTACCCCGCCGCTGGCCGGGGCATAGAACATGGTGATGTCGGCGATGTGCACGATCAGCATCCCTCCGGGATCGTCCTCGGGTGTGTCACCAGGCGGCACTGGGCCGACGATGACGCGCCTTAGGGTTGACCTACTTGAAGGATAGTTTGTTCGATCGAGGTTTGGCGCGGCCCGCTCCCACTGCAAAAGTGGGAGCGGGCGCAGGGTCAGATGCGGAAGCTGCCGACCAAGTGCTTGAGGCGACCGGCCTGCTGTTCCAGGTCCGAACAGGCGCGCAGGGTGGCCTGCAGGTTCTCGACGCCTTCCTGGTTGAGCATGTTGATCTCGTTGATGTCCATGTTGATCGAGTCGACCACGGCGGTCTGCTCTTCGGTGGCGGTGGCCACCGACTGGTTCATGCCGTCGATCTCGCCGATACGCTGGGTGACGCTGCCCAGGCGCTCGCCGGCCTGGTTGGCGATGTCCATGCTGTCCTGGCTGTGACGCTGGCTCTGGCCCATGGTGTCGACCGACTCGCGAGCGCCAACCTGCAGCTCTTCGATCATGGTCTGCACCTGTTGCGCCGACTCCTGGGTGCGGTGCGCCAGATTGCGTACCTCGTCGGCGACCACGGCGAAGCCGCGCCCGGCCTCACCGGCGCGTGCAGCCTCGATGGCGGCGTTGAGGGCGAGCAGGTTGGTCTGCTGGGAAATGCTGGTGATCACCTCGAGGATCTGGCCGATGTTCACGGTCTTGTTGTTCAGCGTCTCGATATGCTCGCTGGAGGTGACGATCAGGTCCGAAAGGCGGTTCATCGCATCGATGTTGCGCTGCACCACCTGCTGGCCTTCCTCGGCCAGCAGCCGCGCGGAGCTGGCATGCTGCGAGGCCTGGGCGGCATTGCCGGCGATCTCCTGGGCGGCGGCACCGAGCTGGTTGATGGCGGCGGCGACGCTGTTGGTGCGATTGGACTGCTCGTCGGAGTTGGCCATCGACGAGTTCGAGGCGCTGATCACGCGCAGCGCCACTTCGTTGACCTGCTCGGTGGCCGATGACACCTCGCGGATCGAACCGTGGATGCGTTCGACGAAGCGGTTGAAAGCGGTGCCGAGAATGCCGAATTCGTCGTGGTTGTGAATTTCCAGGCGGCGGGTCAGGTCGCCTTCGCCTTCGGCGATGTTCGACATGGCGCGGGTCATGGTGTGCAGTGGCTGCATCAGCACGCGGATCAACAGCCCGAGCAGGGCGATGATGATCACCACCGCCACCACTGTGGCAATCACTGCCGAGGTGCGGAAGGTGCTGAGCATCGAAAATGCCTTGTCCTTGTCCACCGACAGGCCGATGTACCAGTTGGCCGATGGCAGGCCTTTGACCGGGGTGAAGGTCAGCAGGCGGGTTTCGCCATTGAGGGTGACTTCGGTCAGGTCGCGGGACAGGCGAGGGGTGTTCTGCGGGAACAGGTCTGTCAGCGATTTCATCACCAGGTTCTTGTCCGGGTGCACCAGGATCTTGCCCTGGTCGTTGACCAGGAAGGCATAGCCCATGCCGCCGAAGTTCAGCGAGTTGATGATCTCCACCAGGCCGTCGAGGGCCAGGTCGCCGCCGACCACGCCAACCGAGCGCGACGCGGTGCTGATGATCGAGATGACCATCTTGTTGGTGGCCATGTCGATGTAGGGCTCGGTGAGGATCGGGCCGCTGGCGTTCAGGCCGTCCTTGTACCACGGGCGCACGCGCGGATCGTAGCCGTCGGGCATCTTGGTGTCGGGGCGCACGGTGAAGGTGCCGTCGGGCTGGCCCAGGTAGATGGTCAGGAAGCTCGAGGTGAGCGCGCTCTGGCCCAGCAGGGTGCCGGTGTTCTGTGGGAACTGGGCGAGGTTCTGGGCGACGTTGTCGACCAGTTTGATGCGCCCTTCGAACAGGTTGCGGATGTTGGTGGAGGTAGACTCGCCCATCTCGGCCAGGTAGTTCTCCAGGTCTTCGCGAATGGCGTTACGCTGGAGATAGTCGTTGTACAGGGTGAACAGGCTGAAGGCGAGTATCACGATCAGTGATGCCGCCAGAAGAATCTTGTGGCTGAAACGAAGGCTTTTGTTCATAACGTGATCGTGTCCGCTAAGGTTTTTATCGGGTCGTTCGCACAAAGCACGGCTGGAAAACAGTGCAACAAGTCCCGTGGGTCCTTTTCGGGTTGTTACTGTCTTTCTGGTAAGAATCATTTTGAAATATCGGCTGTCACGCGGCAGAACTTGAGCAGGGGATGAAAGAAGATGTCAGATTCCTTACGAATGGTTGTAGGGGCGGGGCCGGATGGTCAGCCGGTATCCCAGGCCATGCGCCTGGCCAACCGGCATGGCCTGGTGGCCGGAGCCACGGGCACCGGCAAGACGGTGACCCTGCAGCACCTCGCCGAGCTGTTCAGTGACGCCGGGGTGGCGGTATTCGCGGCGGATGTGAAGGGCGATCTGTGTGGCCTCGGTGCGGCGGGCGCGCCACAGGGCAAGGTGGCCGAGCGGATCGCCGGCATGCCGTGGCTGAATCACACGCCCCGGGGCTACCCGGTAAGCCTGTGGGATGTCGCGGGGCAAACGGGGCACCCCCTGCGCACCACGATGAGTGAAATGGGGCCGCTGTTGCTGGGCAACCTGCTGGAGCTCACCGACAGCCAGCAGGCTGCCTTGTATGCGGCGTTCAAGGTGGCCGACCGGGAGGGCTTGCTGCTGCTCGACCTGAAGGACCTCAAGGCCCTGCTCGCGCACCTCAAGGACAACCCGCAATTGCTGGGCGAGGACAGCGCGTTGATGACCAGCGCTTCCACGCAGGCGCTCTTGCGCCGGTTGGCGACGCTGGAACAACAAGGGGCCGAGGCATTGTTCGGCGAACCGGCGCTGCAGCTCGAAGATCTGCTGCGCCCGGAGGGCGACGGGCGCGGCCGCATTCACCTGCTCGATGCCAGCCGTCTGGTGCATGACGCACCCAAGGTCTATGCGACGTTCCTGTTGTGGTTGCTGGCTGAACTGTTCGAGCAATTGCCGGAGCGCGGCGATGCCGACAAGCCCGTGCTTGCACTGTTCTTCGATGAGGCGCATCTGCTGTTCAATGGTACGCCCAAAGCGTTGCAGGACCGCCTGGAGCAGGTGGTGCGGCTGATCCGCTCCAAGGGCGTGGGGGTGTACTTCGTCACCCAGTCGCCGGGAGATCTGCCGGATGCGGTGTTGGCTCAGTTGGGGTTGCGTATCCAGCATGGCCTGCGCGCCTTCACCGCCAAGGAGCAGAAATCATTGCGTGCCGTGGCTGATGGTTTCCGGCCGAACCCGGCGTTCGACAGCCTGGCGGTGCTCACTGAGCTCGGTATCGGCGAAGCCTTGGTTGGCACCCTGGAGGAGAAGGGCACGCCAGCCATGGTTCAGCGGGTGTTGATCGCGCCGCCACAGTCGCGGATCGGACCCTTGAGCGCGGCTGAGCGCAGTGCGCTGATCGCGGCGTCAGCGTTGTCAGGGCGTTATGACAAACCGATCGATCGTGAGTCGGCCTATGAAATGCTCACGCAGCGCAAGGGTGAGCCTGTGGAACCGGTACCCCAGGCCAAGGCCGAGGAAGACAGCTTCGCCGACAAGGCCGGCGATTTCTTGCAGAGCGCGGCGGGGCAGGCGATCAAGTCGGCGGTGCGCCAGGCGGCCAATCAGCTGGGGCGCCAGTTGGTGCGTGGGTTGATGGGGTCGCTGTTGGGTGGGAAGAAACGTTAAACCTCAATGGGCCTATCTCGGGACAAATCGCATCGGCGCACCGCCGCTCCCACGAAAAAGGCGCCCTGCAAGGGGCGCCTTTTTCAGTACTGCATCAGCACTCAGCTAATGGCCTTGGTGGCCAGCCAGAACAGGCCGGCCGCCAGGCCCATCGACGCCGGCAGGGTGAGTACCCAGGCCAGCAGGATGGTCTTCACCGTGCCGCCCTGCAGGCCGCTCTTGTTGGCGACCATGGTACCGGCGACACCAGACGACAGCACGTGGGTGGTGGACACCGGCAGGCTGAACACGTTGGCCATGCCGATGGCGCAGGCCGCGGTGATCTGGGCCGACATGCCCTGGGCATAGGTCATGCCCTGCTTGCCGATCTTCTCGCCAACGGTCAGCACCACGCGTTTCCAGCCGACCATGGTGCCCAGGCCCAAGGCCAGGGCGACAGCGACGATCACCCAGAACGGGGCGTATTCGGTGGTGGCGGTCAGGTCCTTGCGCAGTTTATCCAGGTCAGCCTTTTCGCGAGGCTCCAGGCCTGGCAGCTTGCCGACCTTCTTCGCCGTGTCGTCCAGGCACAGCAGGTAGCGGCGCACTTCGACGCGCTTCTCGGCGCTCAGGGCGCGATAGTCGGTCACACCGGCGAGCGACGATTGCAGCGCGGCGATGGTCGGCTCGGTCTGCTGCGGATTGCAGCTGAACTGCTCCGGCAGGTCGCTTGCCTGCGCCTTGCCCAGTGCCAGGAACTCGCCCAGGGTGGCGGCGTTGCGCTGGTAGAACTGGCTCAGGTGCAAGGTGGCGTCACGGGTACGCTCGATCTGGTAGGTGGTGCTGTTCAGGTCGAGGACGAACTTGGCCGGGACGATACCGATCAGTACCAGCATGATCAGGCCGATGCCTTTCTGGCCATCGTTGGAGCCGTGCACGAAGCTCACGCCCATGGCCGAGATCACCAGCACCAGGCGGTTCCAGAACGGCGGGTGCTTCTTGTCGTCGAGCTTGCGGCGCTGGTCAGGGGTCTTGTGCATCTTCGACAGCGGGCGCCACCATTTCAGGCCAATCAGCACCAGGGCTGCGACAGCAAAGCCGGCCATTGGCGAGAGCACCAGGGACATGGCGATATCGATGGCCTTCTGCCAGTTGACGCCGTCACCCAGCGGAATGTCGCTGAGCAGGGCGTTGGCCAGGCCGACGCCGAGGATCGAGCCGATCAGGGTGTGCGAGCTGGACGCCGGAATGCCGAAGTACCAGGTGCCCAGGTTCCAGGTGATGGCGGCGGCCAGCAACGAGAAGACCATGGCCAGGCCGTGGCCGGTGTTCACATTGATCAGCAGTTCGACCGGCAGCAGGTGGACGATGGCATAGGCCACCCCGACACCACCGAGCAGAACGCCGAGGAAGTTGAACACGCCAGAGAAGAACACGGCGAGGTGCGGTGGCATGGCCTTGGTATAGATGACGGTGGCTACCGCGTTGGCGGTGTCATGAAAGCCATTGATGAACTCGAAGGCGAGCACGAAGGTCAGAGCGAGCGTCAAGCTCACGATAACCCAGGCATCCAGTCCGCTGAATAAATCGATCATGAAGGTTGTCTGGCGGTCTTAGGGGGGGCGGATTATGCCAGAAAACCATGGCAATCGATGCACCTGCCGCTGACCGATGGCAGGAGAATGCCGGCATGGCACGAGCACCCACGTGCCGGGTAATCGCAAAAAAACGCCGTTAAAAATCGATAAAATTCAGAAAAATCAGCTATTTGAGGTGATTTTTACTGGGCTTGCGCAATTAAAACGACTGTATGAAATTTGTGTGATTCCATTTCATATCACAGGTTTTCGCCGGCATGCTTCGCCGCACACCCTTCCTGGGTGATGGCGCATTGGCCCTGAGCGGCTTCAATTGTCGTCGCTGCGCAGCTCCTTTTCGATCTTCTCGATTTCCTGGGCGAACGCCTGGTCGAGAACGCTGGCACGCTTACGCCAGGGTTTGCGTTCCGGGTCGGGTTGTGCGGCATACGTGGTGACTTCACCACCGTAAACATCCTTGTAACGTTCAGCCTGGCGCTCGAGTTCCGCGCGCAGTTCTTCTTTCGTCACAGTAATACCTGAATAGGTTGAAGTGGGGCGTCAGCCTTTAAATACACACGCAGAATGCGGATATGTCGGCAAGCCCAACAATTCATTGCACCGAAATGGCAATGCATGAGTTGGCAAGCTGCTGTGCAGCGCACGGCAAGCCACTGCAAAGACAGGGGCTGGCAGTCGCAAGGCAACGAAAGTGCGTCGATTGGATCCGTTAAACGGTGCTTGCAATCAACACCGGCAATTATAGCAATCGCCCGGTTGAAGGCTATCGTTCTTTACCTGCAACTGACAATAGACCTGAAGTTTATTGTGCAGTCTATAAACCCTTTGTCGTGCCGGCATTCAACAGGTTCAAGCCGATGTGCCAAGCAAGTTCGCCGTCTACTGTCAGAAATGAAAACGGCCTCGCTGAGGGGCGAGGCCGTTGCCTGGGACTTCTACGGTGGGTACCTGACCAGTCTCTCCAAAGAAGCCACATATGGCAGGGGAAAGGTATAAGTAAAAGTGTCAGCGGTCAATTGCGATTATCGGCCGTTCGTTCGATAATCGCACGAGGTAGCGATTTTTTTGAGGCATGTCCATGAGCGAAGAAACCAGCGGCCAGTCAGCCAACGAGCCCGCACGCAGTACCAGCCCCACCCTGGCCCCCCCGATCGTGGCGTCGGCTGCCAAGCGTATCCAGGCATTCACCGGTGACCCTGACTTCATGACCTCACTGGCCCGTGGCCTGGCAGTGATCCAAGCCTTCCAGGAGCGCAAGCGCCACCTGACCATCGCCCAGATCAGCCATCGAACGGAGATTCCGCGGGCCGCGGTGCGGCGCTGCCTGCATACCCTGATGAAGCTGGGTTACGCGACCACTGACGGGCGTACCTATTCGCTGTTGCCCAAAGTGTTGACCCTTGGTCATGCCTACCTGTCATCCACGCCATTGGCGGTGTCGGCCCAGCCTTACCTGGATCGCATCAGCGACCAGCTCCACGAAGCGGCCAACATGGCCACATTGGAAGGCGATGACATCCTTTATATTGCGCGCTCCGCCACGGTCGAACGGCTGATCTCGGTGGACCTCTCGGTTGGTGGGCGTTTGCCGGCCTATTGCACTTCGATGGGCCGTATCCTGCTGGCGGCACTGGACGATGCCAGCCTGCACGAATACCTGGAACGCGCCGACCTCAAGGCCCGTACCAGCCGTACCCTGCATGACCCGGCCTCGTTGTTCGCGTGTATCCAGCAGGTGCGTGAGCAGGGCTGGTGCGTGGTGGATCAGGAACTGGAGCAAGGCTTGCGTTCGATTGCCGTGCCGATCTATGACGCGTCGGGTCAAGTGCTGGCGGCGCTGAATGTCAGTACCCATGTCGGCCGCGTCAGCCGCGGGGAACTGGAGCAGCGTTTCCTGCCGATCCTGCTGGCGGCCAGCAGGGACTTGTGCCATCAGCTATTTGGCTGAGCCCGCCGGGGCGCGTTGCGCCCCATTGCCGGCAAGCCGGCTCCCACACCGACCGTGCTCAGCGGGCTTGCCAGCGATGAGGCGATTACGAACAACACAAGACAGTTGCTCATACGCGGAAACGTTGAACACGTCATACCGTTTCCTGTTCGATAAACGCACAGTGTCGCTCTCGACGAATTGCGCCGCCCACGCCCGCTGATTAATGTCTGTCGCACCTGTCGGCTGCGCCGACCGGATAATAACAACAGGCCCGAGGGCATCCCCATGACCACTGTCCCTTCGCTGTCGCTGTCGCTGTCGCGGTCGCACCCGCGCACGGTGCTGCTGCACTCCGGCTGAGCACGGCCGACCTATCCGCTGTTTTCTGTTCCAGTGCATCCGCTCTGCGCGGTAGCCTGCCTGCGCCCAACTCCCGGATAACAATAATGAACAAGCCACAATCCGCTGTCGGCAACTGCCTCGACGTCCAATCCTTCATCAATGCCCAGCCGCTGTCCCGTTATCAATGGCGGGTGGTGATCCTGTGTTTCCTGATCGTCTTCCTCGACGGCCTGGACACCGCCGCCATGGGCTTCATCGCCCCGGCGCTGTCTCAGGAATGGGGCATCGACCGGGCCAGCCTCGGCCCGGTGATGAGCGCCGCGCTGATCGGCATGGTGTTCGGCGCCCTCGGCTCCGGCCCGCTGGCCGACCGCTTCGGACGCAAGGGCGTGCTGGTGGGCGCGGTATTGGTGTTCGGTGGCTTCAGTCTGGCCTCGGCCTACGCGAGCAATGTCGACCAATTGCTGGTGTTGCGCTTTCTGACCGGCCTGGGCCTCGGGGCTGGCATGCCCAACGCCACCACCTTGTTGTCGGAATACACTCCGGAGCGCCTCAAGTCGCTGCTGGTGACCAGCATGTTCTGTGGCTTCAACCTGGGCATGGCCGGCGGCGGTTTCATTTCGGCCAAGCTGATCCCGGCATATGGCTGGCACAGCCTGCTGGTGATCGGCGGTGTCCTGCCACTGCTGCTGGCAGTGGTGCTCTTGGCCTGGTTGCCGGAGTCGGCGCGGTTCCTTGTGGTGCGCAACCGCGGCGCCGACAAGGTGCGCAAGACCCTGGCGCCGATCAATCCTGAACAGGTAGCCCAGGCATCGAGCTTCAGCGTGCCGGAACAGAAGGCGGTGGCGGCGCGCAACGTGTTTGCGGTGATCTTCTCGGGTACCTATGGCCTGGGCACCGTATTGCTGTGGCTGACCTATTTCATGGGCCTGGTGATCGTCTACCTGCTGACCAGCTGGCTGCCGACACTGATGCGAGACAGCGGCGCAAGCATGGAGCAGGCCGCCTTTATCGGCGCATTGTTCCAGTTTGGCGGGGTGCTGAGCGCGGTGGCAGTGGGTTGGGCCATGGACCGCTTCAACCCGCACAAGGTGATCGGCATCTTCTACTTGCTGGCAGGTGTGTTCGCCTACGCCGTTGGACAGAGCCTGGGCAACATCACCTTGCTGGCGACCCTGGTGCTGGTTGCCGGCATGTGCGTGAACGGCGCGCAATCGGCCATGCCATCGCTGGCGGCGCGCTTCTATCCGACCCAAGGCCGTGCCACAGGCGTTTCCTGGATGCTCGGGATCGGCCGCTTTGGCGCGATTCTCGGCGCCTGGAGCGGGGCTACGCTGCTGGGGTTGGGCTGGAATTTCGAGCAGGTGCTGACGGCACTGCTGGTGCCGGCGGCATTGGCCGCGGTGGCTGTCGTGGTGAAAGGGTTGGTCAGCCACGCGGATGCGACCTGAGGTCTGGTGGCTCGCTCCTGCAGGATCGTATAAATAGCAGGGTAACAAATGGTTCGATAATCGCACAAAAGTGCGATTATCGGATTGAGATAACCCCCTCAGTCTCCTTAATCTGGGCCCATCGCAGCGATGCATCGGCCCGCTGCTCACTGACCCGACTCGACCTGACCAGGAGTCTCCAATGGCAGCAATCCTCTCGCTTCACGAGGCCGTGAAGCAGTTCATCCAGGATGGCGACAGTGTCGCCCTCGAAGGTTTCACCCACCTGATCCCGACCGCCGCCGGCCACGAGATCATCCGCCAGGGCAAGCGCGACCTGACCCTGGTGCGCATGACCCCGGATCTGATCTACGACCAGCTGATCGGCGCTGGTTGCGCGCGCAAATTGATCTTCTCCTGGGGCGGCAACCCGGGCGTGGGCTCGCTGCATCGCCTGCGCGACGCGGTGGAGAAACAGTGGCCCCACGCGATCGAGATCGAGGAGCACAGCCACGCTGACCTGGCCAACGCCTATGTCGCCGGTGCCTCCGGCCTGCCATTCGCGGTGCTGCGCGCCTACGCCGGTTCCGATCTGCCAAAGGTCAACCCGCTGATCAAGTCCGTCACTTGCCCATTCACTGGCGAAGTACTTGCCGCGGTACCGTCCGTGCGCCCGGACGTCACCGTTATCCATGCGCAGAAGGCTGATCGCAAGGGCAATGTGTTGCTGTGGGGCATCCTCGGTGTGCAGAAGGAAGCGGCGCTGGCAGCCAAGCGCTGCATCGTCACCGTCGAGGAGATCGTCGATGACCTGCAGGCGCCGATGAATGCCTGTGTGCTGCCCACATGGGCCCTCAGCGCGGTATGCCTGGTGCCTGGCGGCGCCCACCCTTCATACGCCCACGGCTACTACGAGCGCGACAACCGCTTCTACCAGGCCTGGGACCCGATTGCCCGCAACCGTGAGTCGTTCACCGCCTGGGTCGACACCTATATCCGTGGCACCGCCGACTTCACCGAATTCCAGGCCAGGCTGGCCAGCACCGCGGAGGCCGCGCAATGAGCTACTCCACTTCCGAAATGATGACCGTCGCCGCCGCCCGTCGCCTGCGCAATGGCGCCGTCTGCTTCGTCGGCATCGGCCTTCCTTCCAAGGCCGCCAACCTGGCGCGCCTGACCTCGTCGCCCGACGTGGTGTTGATCTACGAGTCCGGTCCGATCGGTGCCAAGCCCAGCGTGCTGCCGTTATCCATCGGTGACGGCGAGCTGGCCGAGACCGCCGACACCGTGGTGCCTACCGGTGAGATCTTCCGTTACTGGCTGCAGGGTGGGCGCATCGATGTAGGGTTCCTCGGCGCTGCCCAGGTTGACCGCTTCGGCAATATCAACACCACCGTGGTCGGTGACTACCAAGCGCCGAAGACCCGGCTGCCAGGTGCCGGCGGCGCCCCGGAGATCGCCGGTTCCGCCAAGCAGGTGCTGATCATCCTCAAGCAGTCGCCGCGGGCCTTCGTCGACAAGCTCGACTTCATCACCTCGGTGGGGCATGGCGAAGGCGGCGATTCACGTCAGCGCCTGGGGCTGCCGGGTGAAGGTCCGGTCGGCATCATCACCGACCTGTGCATCATGGAGCCGGAGGCGGGTAGCCATGAGTTCGTGGTCACCTCGATCCACCCAGGCGTGACCCGCGAGCAGATCATCGCTGCCACTGGTTGGGCGATCCGCTTCGCCGACGACGTGCGGCAAACCACGGCTCCGAGCGAGGTAGAACTGTCCGCCCTGCGCGACCTCGAAGCGCGCACCGCCGCCGCCCATGGCCAGACGGCAGGAGAAGCCTGATGCGAGACGTCTTTATCTGCGATGCTGTGCGTACTCCTATCGGCCGTTTCGGCGGAGCCTTGGCCTGCGTGCGCGCCGACGACCTGGCGGCAGTGCCGCTCAAGGCGCTGATCGAGCGCAACCCGGATGTGCAATGGGATCAGCTCGACGAAGTGTTCTTCGGCTGTGCCAACCAGGCCGGCGAGGACAACCGTAACGTGGCGCGCATGGCGCTGTTGCTGGCCGGCTTGCCGCACAGCGTCCCAGGCGTGACCCTCAACCGCCTGTGCGCCTCGGGCATGGACGCCGTTGGCAGCGCCTTCCGGGCCATCGCCAGCGGCGAGATGGAGCTGGCGATGGCCGGTGGCGTCGAGTCGATGTCTCGCGCACCGTTCGTGATGGGCAAGGCCGAGAGCGGCTACTCGCGCAACATGAAGCTCGAGGACACCACCATCGGCTGGCGCTTCATCAATCCGTTGATGAAGGCCCAGTTCGGTGTGGACTCGATGCCCGAGACCGCCGACAACGTCGCCGATGATTACCAGGTATCGCGTGCCGACCAGGATGCCTTCGCCCTGCGCAGCCAGCAGAAGGCCGCCGCCGCGCAGGCCGCCGGCTTTTTCGCCGAGGAAATCGTCCCGGTGCGTATCCAGCACCGCAAGGGTGAGACGGTGGTCGAGCACGACGAACATTTGCGCCCGCAGACCACGCTGGAGGCGCTGGCCAAGCTCAAGCCGGTCAACGGCCCGGACAAGACCGTTACCGCTGGCAACGCCTCGGGTGTCAACGACGGTGCCGCCGCGCTGATTCTGGCTTCGGCCGAGGCGGTGAAGACGCACGGTCTGACCCCACGTGCCCGGGTGCTGGGCATGGCCAGCGCTGGTGTGGCGCCACGGGTGATGGGTATCGGCCCGGTGCCCGCGGTGCGCAAGCTGACCGAGCGCCTTGGCATTGCCGTGGCCGACTTCGATGTCATCGAACTCAATGAAGCCTTTGCCAGCCAGGGCCTGGCAGTGCTGCGCGAGCTGGGTGTGGCAGACGATGCACCGCAGGTGAACCCCAATGGTGGCGCAATTGCCCTGGGGCATCCGCTGGGCATGAGCGGGGCACGTCTGGTGCTGACGGCGTTGCATCAGTTGGAGAAGAGCGGCGGGCGCAAGGGCCTGGCGACCATGTGCGTGGGCGTTGGGCAGGGGTTGGCGTTGGCCATAGAAAGGATCTGATCCTTTGGAACCCTCCGCTTGCACGAGCATGCCTGCCAGGCAGCGTGGGAGCGGACTTGCCCCGCGATGAGGCCGGTAGCCATGACGCACGGGCAAGGCGGAACGAGTGTGTAACCAGGTATGTCTAGAATTACCTGTGACCCTCCAGGAGCAAACGCACCATGACCTCAACCTATTACACCGGCGAAGAACGCAGCAAGCGTATCTTCGCCATCGTCGGCGCCTCGTCGGGCAACCTGGTGGAATGGTTCGACTTCTATGTCTACGCCTTCTGCGCCATCTATTTCGCCCCGGCTTTCTTCCCCTCCGACGACCCCACGGTGCAGTTGCTCAACACCGCCGGCGTGTTCGCCGCGGGCTTCCTGATGCGCCCCATCGGTGGCTGGATCTTCGGCCGCCTGGCCGACCGTCACGGGCGCAAGAACTCGCTGATGATCTCGGTGCTGATGATGTGCGGCGGCTCGCTGATCATCGCCTGCCTGCCCACCTACGCCAGCATCGGCACCTGGGCGCCAGCGCTGCTGCTCCTGGCGCGGCTGATCCAGGGGCTGTCGGTGGGCGGTGAGTACGGCACCACCGCCACCTACATGAGTGAAGTGGCGCTGCGTGGCCAGCGCGGTTTCTTCGCCTCGTTCCAGTACGTCACCCTGATCGGCGGCCAGTTGCTGGCGGTGCTGGTGGTGGTGATCCTGCAACAACTGCTCACCGAGGACGAACTGCGCGCCTATGGCTGGCGCATCCCGTTCGTGGTCGGTGCCATTGCCGCGTTGATCTCGCTGATGCTGCGCCGTTCGCTGAAGGAGACCAGCAGCGCAGAGACCCGCCAGGACAAGGATGCCGGTAGCATCAGCGGGCTGTTTCGCAATCACGCCGCCGCGTTCATCACCGTACTGGGCTACACCGCCGGCGGCTCGCTGATCTTCTATACCTTCACCACCTACATGCAGAAGTACCTGGTCAACACCGCCGGCATGAACGCCAAGAGCGCCAGTTTCGTCATGACCGGCGCGCTGTTCCTGTTCATGATCCTGCAGCCGCTGTTCGGCATGCTCTCCGACCGCATCGGCCGGCGTAACTCGATGCTGCTGTTCGGCGCCCTGGGGACGCTCTTCACCGTCCCCTTGCTGATGGCGCTGAAGACCGTGACCAGCCCGTTCATGGCCTTCGTGCTGGTAAGCCTGGCCTTGTGCATCGTCAGCTTCTACACCTCCATCAGCGGCCTGGTGAAGGCCGAGATGTTTCCGCCACAGGTTCGCGCATTGGGCGTGGGGCTGGCCTACGCCGTGGCCAACGCGGTGTTCGGCGGCTCGGCCGAATACGTGGCACTGGGCTTGAAAACCTTGGGCATGGAGAACACCTTCTACTGGTACGTAACCGCCATGATGGCGGTGGCCTTCCTGTTCAGCCTGCGCCTGCCGAAGCAGGCGGCGTACCTGCACCACGATCACTAAGGACGTTGCATGAGCAACCAACTGTTCGACGCCTACTTCACCGCCCCGGCCATGCGCGAGGTTTTCTCCGACCGGGGCCGGTTGCAGGGCATGCTCGACTTCGAGGCGGCCCTGGCCCGCGCCGAGGCGGCCGCCGGGCTGGTGCCGCACACGGCGGTGGCTGCCATCGAGGCGGCCTGCAAGGCCGAGCGCTACGATGCCCGGGCGCTGGCCGACGCCATCGCGGTGGCCGGCAATTCGGCGATCCCGCTGGTCAAGGCCCTGGGCAAGGTGGTCGCCAGTGGCGTACCCGAGGCCGAGCGCTACGTGCACCTGGGCGCCACCAGCCAGGATGCGATGGACAGCGGCCTGGTGCTGCAACTGCGCGATGCGCTGGGATTGCTCGAAAACGATCTCGGCAAGCTGGCCGACACCCTGGCGCATCAGGCATTGCAGCATGCCGACACGCCGCTGGTGGGGCGGACCTGGTTGCAGCATGCCACGCCGGTGACGCTGGGCATGAAGCTGGCCGGTGTGCTCGGCGCCCTCACTCGCCATCGCCAACGCCTCAAGGAACTGCGTCCGCGCCTGCTGGTGCTGCAGTTTGGTGGCGCTTCCGGCAGCCTGGCGGCGCTGGGCAGCAAAGCGCTGCCGGTGGCCGAGGCCCTGGCCGCGCAACTGAAGCTGTCCTTGCCCGAACAGCCGTGGCACACCCAGCGTGACCGCCTGGTGGAGTTTGCCTCGGTGCTGGGCCTGGTCGCCGGCAGCCTGGGCAAGTTCGGCCGTGACGTCAGCCTGCTGATGCAGACCGAGGCGGGCGAGTTGTTCGAACCCGCCGCGCCGGGCAAGGGCGGGTCCTCGACCATGCCGCACAAGCGCAATCCGGTCGGGGCGGCGGTGTTGATCAGCGCCGCCACCCGTGTGCCCGGGCTGCTTTCGACCTTGTTCAGCGCGATGCCCCAGGAGCACGAACGCAGCCTTGGCCTGTGGCATGCCGAGTGGGAAACCCTGCCGGAGATCTGCTGCCTGGTCTCCGGTGCCCTGCGCCAGGCCCAGGTGATCGCCGAGGGCATGGAGGTGGACGCCGAACGCATGCGCAGCAACCTCGACCTCACTCAGGGCCTGGTGCTGGCCGAGGCGGTCAGTATTGTCCTCGCCCAGCGCCTGGGCCGCGACCGGGCCCATCACCTGCTGGAGCAGTGCTGCCAGCGCGCCGTGGCCGAAGGGCGCCATCTGCGTGCAGTGCTTGGTGATGAGCCGCAGGTCAACGCCGAGTTGTCCGGCGAGGAGCTCGACCGCTTGCTCGACCCCACCCATTACCTGGGCCAGGCCCGCGTCTGGGTGGCGCGCGCCGTGGCCGAACATCAACGTTTCACTGCCTGAAAGGAGACCGCTGTGGCGCATTTGCAACTGGCCGATGGCGTACTGAACTACCAACTCGATGGCCCGGCCGATGCGCAGGTGCTGGTGCTCTCCAACTCCCTGGGCACCGACCTGGGCATGTGGGATGAGCAGATTCCCGCCTGGAGCGAACACTTTCGCGTGCTGCGCTACGACACACGTGGCCATGGCGGCTCGCTGGTCACTCAAGGCCCCTACAGCATCGAGCAGCTGGGGGGCGACGTGCTGGCCCTGCTCGAGGCGCTGGACATCGAGCATGCACACTTCGTCGGCCTGTCCATGGGCGGCCTGATCGGCCAGTGGCTGGGCATCAACGCCGGCCAGCGCCTGCACAGCCTGACCCTGTGCAACACTGCGGCAAAAATCGCCAACGACGAGGTCTGGAACTCCCGCATCGACGCGGTGCTCAAGGGTGGCCAGCAGGCCATGGCGGACCTGCGCGACGGCTCCATCGCCCGTTGGTTCACCCCGGCCTTCGCCCAGGCGCGGCCGGACGAGGCCCAGCGCATCTGCCAGATGCTCGCGCGCACCAATCCAGAAGGCTATGCCGCCAACTGCGCGGCGGTACGTGATGCCGATTACCGCGAACAGCTGGGGCGCATCCAGGTGCCGACGCTGGTGGTGGCGGGCTCTGCGGACGTGGTGACCACGCCTGAGCATGGCCGCTTCATGCAGCGCCGCATCGTCAACGCGACCTATGCCGAATTCCCGGCGGCGCACCTGTCCAACGTCGAGATCGGCGCGGCCTTCAGCGCCCGTGTGCTCGATTTCCTGCTGGCCCGCTGAGGAACCTGCCATGGATGAGAAACAACGTTACGATGCCGGCATGCAAGTGCGCCGCGCGGTGCTCGGCGATGCCCACGTGGACCGCAGCCTGGAAAAGCTCAATGACTTCAACGGCGAGTTCCAGGAGATGATCACCCGGCACGCCTGGGGCGATATCTGGACCCGCCCCGGCCTGCCCCGGCACACCCGCAGCCTGATCACCATCGCCATGCTGATCGGCATGAACCGCAACGACGAGCTCAAACTTCACCTGCGCGCAGCCGCCAACAACGGCGTGACGCGTGAGGAGATCAAGGAAGTGATCATGCAGAGCGCGATCTACTGCGGGATCCCGGCGGCCAATGCCACGTTCCATCTGGCCGAGTCGGTGTGGGATGAACTGGGGGTGGAGTCCAGGCAGTAACGCATCGCGGGGCAAGTCGCATCGGCGCACCGATGCGACTTGCCCCGCGATTACTTCACACGACTGCTTTCTTCTGGCGAACGGCGACAGGCCCGGCATTGGCCTCCACGGCCTTTTTCAGTTCGCCACACAAGCCAGCCATGAACGCCAGCTCCGCCACCACGAACAGCGGCCCGACGATCAACCCGCTCAGGTCATCGACGAATGCCGGCTTGCGCCCTTCGTAGGCATGTCCGACGAACTGGATGATCCACCCCACCACGAACGCACCTAGCCCGGCACTCAACCACAGCCCGGTACTCTGCACGGCCAGTGCCTGGCCGGCCCATAGGCACAATCCCAGCAGCAGCCCCATCACCAGGCCGAAGCGCAGGTCCAGGCGCAGGTAGAACCACACCGACCAGAGCGCCAGCAGCAGCGCCGGCGACAGCCACAGCCCCGCCACGTCCCAACCGGGGCGTGACAGCAGCACGGCCACGGCCAGCACGATCAGCGGAATGCCGATGAAGTGGGTGGCGATGTTCCGTGGATCGCGGTGGTAGGCCGCGTATTGACTCAGGTGCTCGACGAGGTTTTTCATTGTTGTTCCTCCATCAGGGGTGAGCACAGCTTGCCCCTGTTCATTCATCGTCGTCTGTCGCCTGGCCGACAGAGTTCGCTTTGCGAGGTGCCATGCACGATCCGCGCACTCAACTGCTGCATGGCCAATGGTTCCGGCAATTGCCCGTTACTGTTCAGGATAGTCTGCTGGCCCTGGGCCGTCCGCGTGAACTGGCAGCGGGGCAGCGTCTGTTCCAGCGCGGCGATGCGCCGTGTGGCCTGTATGCGGTACTCGAAGGGGCGATGCGGGTCGGAGCGGTCAGCAGCGCAGGCAAGGAGGCGTTGCTGACGCTGGTCGAGTCACCCCATTGGTTCGGCGAGATCAGCCTGTTCGATGGCCAGCCGCGCACCCATGACGCCTATGCCGAGGGGCCGACACGCCTGCTGTGGATTCCTCAGGCGCCGTTGCTGGAATGGTTGGCGTGCCAGCCAGAGCACTGGCGCGACCTGGCCTTGCTGATGAGCCAGAAGTTGCGCTGGGTGTTCGTCGCCCTCGAGCAGCAGAGCCTGCTGGCCGCCGCGCCGCGGGTGGCGCAGCGCCTGTTGCAGATGGCCGAAGGCTACGGTGAGCGCGATGTCGCCCAATGGCGGTTGCAAGTGTCCCAGGAACAGTTGGCCCTGATGCTGTCGCTGTCGCGCCAGACCATCAACCAGATCCTCAGGAGCCTCGAACAGGCCGGCGTGGTGCGCCTGGGCTATGGCGAGGTGGAGATTGTCGATGCGCCACGTCTGCGGGCGATGGGGCAGCATCAAGGCTGACCAGGGTATCGATCATCGCCCGCGCCGCCGGTGACAGGCGATAACCGCTGCGGCTAACTACCCCGCAGCGCACGCTGAGCACTTCCATGCCCGGCGGCAGGTTGCGCCAGTGCAGACGCACCAGATGGCCGGCGGCCAGGTCCTCGGCCACCGCCTCCTCGCTGGCCGTGCCGATGGCGTCGCTGGCCATTACCACGTTGCGCAGCACTGCCAGGTGTTCGGTCTGCAGGTGCGGGGTGAAGTCATTGCGCCCGCTGAGGTTGGCCAGGCGTTTGCGCACGCCGGGAGCGAGCAGGGCGCTGGCCAGTGGGTAGGCGAACAGGTCGTTGGTCGACAGGCTGTCCTTTGCCAGCAGCGGGTGCCCGGGACGGCAGAAGAACAGGCCAGGACGCGGGGACAGTGCCTCGGTGTGGAAGTAGGGATCGGCCTCGAAGGGACGTACGTCATCGACGAAGAACTCGATCTGCTCGCGACGCAGGGCCTGGCCCAGGCGCTCGGCGTTGTCCACCAGCAAGTCGGTGCGGATGCCGGGATGAGCCCCGATAAAATGTTGCAGGGCCTGGGGCACCAGGCGCACGGCCAGGGCCGGGCCGCTGCCGAAGTGCAGCTCTCCGGCATCGAGCTTGGTCATCTGCAGGACGTCATGGTTCAGTTGCGCGGCGCCCTGGACCAGGCGACGGGCATGTTGCAACACCACTTGGCCCTCGGGGGTGGGGGGCAATGCCTTGCTGGCACGATCGACCAGGGCGCAACCAAAGGTATGTTCGAGGTTCTGGATTGCGCGGCTGAAGGCGGGTTGGGTGATGCCCATGGCATCGGCGGCGCGGACGAAACTGCGGTATTCGATGAGGGCGATGAAATAGCGCAGTTGGCGGAGGTCCATGCTCGGGCTCTGGTGCGGGATCAGAGCTTGGTTTTAGCGGCTTGTTACATATAGCGTCAAAGAATGTTATTTGATTTGGATATGTCTTCTGGTTATTTGCCGGACGGCAGGTCCCATCGCGGGCAAGCCCACGCCGCTCCTGCATTGTGCAGGCGTGAGCGGGCTTGCCCCGCGATGGCCTCAAAGGAGATTGAACGGATAGCTGACAATCAGGCGGTTCTCATCGAACGCGTTGCTGCTGAAATCCCTGCGCATGGTCGAATTGCGCCACTTCACCGACAGGTCCTTGAAGGTCCCGGCCTGCACCACGTAGGCCAGCTCGGTCTCCCGGGCCCACTCCTTGCCATCGTCCACCCCTCCGGCATGCACGTTGTCGCCTTTGATGTAGCGGTTCATCAAGGTCAGGCCGGGGATGCCGACGGTGACGAAATTGAAGTCGTGACGCAGTTGCCAGGAGCGCTCCTTGGCATTGTCGAAGCTGGCGTTGTAACTGTCGTTGGCCAGCGTGCCGCCACTGGTGCCGTTGACGCGCATCCAGGCGTCATCGCCACTGATCTTCTGCAGGCCGATATAGAAGGTGTGGCCTTGATATCGCGCCGAGAGCATGGCCGAGACGGTGCGGTTGTCCAGGTCGCCGGCGCGGGCGCTGCCATCCTCCTTGCCGAGGAAGTAGCCCAGATTGGCGCCCAAGGTCCAGTCGCCCAACGGCTGGCTGTGCACCAGGTTCAGATACTGCTGGCGATAAATGTCTTTTAGCCGGGCATCCCACAGGCCGACCATCGTGCGTTTGTCGTTGAAGCTGTATTCGCCGCCGGCGAAGTTGAAGCGGTCGGAGGTGATACCGGCGCGCCCCTGCATGAACATGTCTTCCATGCTCGCATCGTTGCGCGGGCTGTTGCCGCGGAACTGGCCGGCGTACAGGGTCAGGCCGTCGATCTCCTTCGAGGTGAGCTGACCGCCGCGGAACGTCTGCGGCAGCGAGCGGCCATCGTCCGAACGCAGGATCGGCAGCACCGGCATCCACTCGCCAACTTTGAGTTCGGTCTGCGACAGGCGCGCCTTGAACGCTACCCCCAGGCGGCCGAAATCATCCGCCGGGCGACCATCGTCATGCACCGGCAGCAGGTGGGTGCCGGCCGTGCCCTTGCCGCCATCGAGCTTGACCGAGTACAGCCCCAGCACATCGATGCCGAAACCGACGGTGCCCTGGGTGAAGCCGGAGCGGGCGTCGAGAATCAAGCTCTGGGTCCATTCCTCGGCCTTGCCCTGGGGGTTGGCCGGGTCGACGAAGTTGCGGTTGATGTAGAAGTTGCGCAGGTTGAGGCTGGCCTTGGCGTCTTCCAGGAAGCCACCTTCGGCGGCCACGCCGGGCAGGGCGCAGGACAGGGCCAACAGGCCGGGCAGCAGCTGGCGTGCGGGTTGCAAAGTGCTCATCTGTCGTGGATCTCTTGTTTTTATTGGGCGAGCCGGGCCGCTGCGGGTGTGGGCCGCAGGGGGCGTCTTTTAGAGAGAGCTGTGCAACGTTGCGCAGGCGATGGTGCGGGGGAGGGTGGGGGCTAGGCAATTCGTTGCAAGCGGAACGGGGCGGTTATCGAACGCAATGTGACCGCGCAACAAAAAGCCCACCGCAAGGGTGGGCTTGATGCTGTTAGCGGTCCAGTCAGCCTTTCGGCGTCTGGATCGAGGCTTGCTGCTGGGTCTGCTCGTACCAGCCGCCGCCGAGGGCCTTGTACAGGTTGACCTCGCTGACCAGCTGCGACAGGCGATCACCGATCAGCGACTGCTGGGCGCTGAACAGGTTGCGCTGGGCATCGAGGAAGGTCAGGTTGCTGTCGATACCGATGCGGTAGCGGCGCTCGGCCAGGCGGTAGTAGTCCTGGTTGGCGGCCACCAGGTCACGCTGGGCCTGCAGCTGCTCTTCGAACGTCTTGCGTGCGGCCAGGCCATCGGCGACTTCCTGGAAGGCGGTCTGGATGGTCTTTTCGTACTTGGCGACGTTGATGTCCTTCTGGATCTTCGAGTAGTCCAGGCTGGCCCGCAGGCTGCCGGCATTGAAGATCGGCAGGTTGATCTGCGGCTGGAACAGCCAGGTGCCCGAGCCGCCCTTGAACAGCCCGCCCATGTCCGGGCTCAGGGTGCCGGCGTTGGCGGTCAGGCTGATGCTCGGGAAGAACGCGGCCCGCGCCGCGCCGATGTTGGCGTTGGCGGCCTTGAGCAGGTGCTCGGCCTCCTGGATATCAGGGCGGCGCTGCAGGATGTCGGACGGCAGGCCGGCCGGCACTTCGGCCAGCTGGTCGGCATTGAGCTCCAGCGGCTTGGGCAGGTTGGCCGGCACGCCGGTACCTACCAGCACGGTGAGGCTGTTCAGGTCCTGGGCGACCAGGCGCTGGTACTGCGACAGCTTGACGCGTGCGCCTTCGACGGCAGTGCGCGCCTGGCTCAGGTCCAGGGCCGAGGCGACACCCACCTCATTGCTGCGGCGGGTGAGGTTGTAGCTCTCTTCGTACGTCTTGAGCGTTTCCTCGGTCAGCTTCAGCAGCGCCTGGTCGGCCTGCCAGGTGTAGTAGGCGTTGGCCACGCTGGCCACCAGGCTGATCTGCGTGGAGCGGCGCGCCTGTTCGCTGGACAGGTAGGTTTCCAAGGCCTGCTGGGTCAGGCTGCGCACCCGGCCGAACAGGTCCAGCTCATAGGCGCTGACACCCAGGGTGGCCGAGTACTGGCTGCTGATGGTGGATTCGCCGGTCTGCGACATGTTCGCCGGCATCCGCTGGCGGCTGCCGCTGCCATTGGCGGAAACCGCCGGCAGCAGGTCGGCGCGCTGGATGCGGTACTGCGCGCGGTAGGCGTCGATGTTCAGCGCCGCGACCCGCAGGTCGCGGTTGTTTTCCAGCGACGTCTGGATCAGTTGCTGCAGCGCCGGGTCGTGGAAGAACTGGCGCCAGCCCTGTTCGGCCGCGGCGACGTCGGCCGATTGGGTCGGCGAGTACGCAGGGCCTTGCGGCCACTGCGCGGCCACCGGCGCCTCGGGCGTCTGGTAGTCGGGGATCAGCGAGCAACCGCCGAGGATGAAGGCGGTTACCGCCAGGGACAACAAAGACTTGGTCATTGCCCAGCCTCATAACGTGGAGTTTCAGGGGTGGCGTGTTCTTTCGGCTCTTTGCTGCCGAACAGCGACGACACTGCGACGAAGAATAGCGGTACCCAGAAGATGGCCAGCACGGTGGCGCTGATCATGCCGCCGATCACACCGGTGCCGATGGCGTGCTGGCTACCGGCACCAGCGCCGCTGGCGATGGTCAACGGTACCACGCCGAGGATGAACGCCAGCGAGGTCATGATGATCGGGCGCAGACGCATGCGGCAGGCCTCGATGGCTGCGTCGTACAGGCTTTTGCCCTGTTCGTGCAGCTCTTTGGCGAACTCGACGATCAGGATGGCGTTCTTCGCCGCCAGGCCGATGGTGGTCAGCAGGCCGACCAGGAAGTACACGTCGTTGGACAAGCCGCGCAGGCTGGTGGCGAGCAGGGCACCGATGATACCCAATGGCACCACCAGCACGACCGCGATCGGGATCGACCAGCTTTCGTACAACGCCGCCAGGCAGAGGAACACGAACAGCACCGAGAGGGCGAACAGCGCCGGCATTTGCGAGCCGGAGAGTTTTTCCTCGTAGGACATGCCGGTCCAGGAGAAGCCGATGCCGGTTGGCAGTTCGCCGGCGATGCGCTCGACTTCGGCCATGGCCTCACCGGTACTGTAGCCCGGCGCCGGGGTACCGAGGATCTCGACCGCTTCCACGCCGTTGTAGCGCGACAGCTTCGGCGAGCCATAGCTCCATTCGCCCTTGGCGAAGGAGGAGAACGGCACCATCTCGCCCTTGCCGTTGCGCACGTACCACTTCTGCAGGTCTTCCGGGCTCATCCGGGCGTTTGGCGCACCCTGGATGTAGACCTTCTTGACCCGGCCACGGTCGATGAAGTCGTTGACGTAGCTACCGCCCAGGGCGATCGACAAGGTGTTGTTGATGTCGGCGATGGTCACGCCCAGAGCACTGGCGCGTTCGTCGTCGATGGTCAGCTGGTACTGCGGCTCGTCGTTCAGGCCGTTCGGACGCACGGCGCTGAGGATCTTGCTCTGCGCGGCCTTGGCCAGGAACTGGTTGCGTGCTTCCATCAGTTTTGCATGGCCGACCCCGGCGCGGTCCTGGAGGAACACGTCGAAGCCGGTGGCGTTACCCAGTTCGAGTACCGCCGGCGGGGCGAAGGCGAACACCATCGCGTCGCGGAAGCTGAAGAAGTGCATCTGCGCGCGCTGGGCGAGGGCGAACACGCTGTTCTCCTTCGAGCGCTCGCCCCAAGGCTTGAGCATGATGAATGCCATGCCCGAGCTCTGGCCGCGGCCGGCGAAGTTGAAGCCGTTGACGGTGAACACGGATGCCACGGTATCGGCTTCCTTGTCGAGCAGGTACTCGCGCATCTGGTCGACCACCACCTGGGTGCGCTCGGCACTGGAGCCGGCCGGGGTCTGTACCTGGGCGAACAGCACGCCCTGGTCTTCCTCTGGCAGGAATGCGGTCGGAATGCGCGCGAACAGCCAGATCATGCCAACCACGATCAGCGCGTAGGCCAGCAGGAACGGGATCTTGTTGCGCAGGATGGTGCCGACGCTCCGCTCATAGCCGACGACGCTGCGGTCGAAATTGCGGTTGAACCAGCCGAAGAAGCCGCGCTTGGCCACATGGTGCTCGCCCTTCTTCAATGGCTTGAGCATGGTGGCGCACAAGGCCGGGGTGAAGATCAGCGCGACCAGCACCGACAGGCCCATGGCCGAGACGATGGTGATGGAGAACTGGCGATAGATCACACCGGTGGAACCGCCGAAGAAGGCCATCGGCAGCAGTACCGCCGACAATACCAGGGCGATACCCACCAGGGCGCCCTGGATCTGCTCCATGGAGCGCTTGGTCGCCTCCTTGGGCGGCAGTCCTTCCTCGGACATCACCCGCTCGACGTTCTCCACCACGACGATGGCATCGTCCACCAGCAGGCCGATGGCCAGGACCATGGCGAACATGGTCAGGGTGTTGATGCTGAAACCGGCGGCGGCGAGGATGCCGAAGGTACCCAGCAATACCACCGGTACGGTCATGGTGGTGATGATGGTGGCGCGGAAGTTCTGCAGGAACAGGTACATCACCAGGAACACCAGGACCACCGCTTCGATCAGGGTGTGGATTACCCCGCTGATCGATTCGGTGACCACCGGGGTGGTGTCATACGGGAACACCGCCTTCACCCCCGGTGGGAAGAACGGCTCGAGGCCGCTGATGGTCGTGCGCAGCGCCTTGGCGGTATCCAGGGCGTTGGCGCCGGTGGCCAGCTTGACCGCCAGGCCCGAGGCCGGCTTGCCGTTGTACTGGGCGCTGATGGCGTAGTTTTCGCCGCCCAGGCCGACCTGGGCCACGTCGCCCAGGCGTACCTGGGAACCGTCGGCATTGACCTTGAGCAGGATCTTCTCGAACTGCTCGGCGGTCTGCAGACGGGTCTTGCCGATGATGGTGGCGTTGAGCTGGGTACCTGGCAGCGCCGGCAGGCCGCCGAGCTGGCCGGAGGATACCTGCACGTTCTGCGCGGCGACCGCGGTGCGCACGTCGACCGGGGTCAGCTGGAACTTGTTCAGCTTGGCCGGATCCAGCCAGATACGCATGGCGTACTGCGCACCGAACACCTGGAAGTCGCCCACGCCTGCGGTCCGCGAGATCGGGTCCTGCATGTTGGAGACGATGTAGTTGGCCAGGTCGTCCTTGGTCATGCTGCCGTCTTCGGACACCAGGCCGATCACCAGCAGGAAGTTCTTCACTGCCTTGGTGACGCGGATACCTTGCTGCTGCACTTCCTGCGGCAACAGCGGGGTGGCCAGGTTCAGCTTGTTCTGTACCTGGACCTGCGCGGTGTCCGAGTTGGTGCCCTGCTCGAAGGTGGCGGTGATGGTCATGCTGCCGTCGGAGTTACTTTCCGACGACACATAACGCAGGTTGTCGATCCCGTTGAGCTGCTGCTCGATCACCTGCACCACGGTGTCCTGCACGGTCTGCGCCGAGGCGCCCGGGTAGGTCACGGAGATGGCGATGGCCGGCGGGGCGATGCTCGGGTACTGGTTGATCGGCAGCTTCAGGATCGACAGGGCGCCGACCAGCATGATCACCAGGGCGATCACCCAGGCGAAGATCGGGCGATCGATAAAGAACTTCGACATGGTTTACTCCGCTTTGGCGTCAGCTTTGGCCGTGTTGGCCTGAGCAGCGCTGGCCGGCTTCTTGACGTTGGTGGCTTCGCTGACCTTGACCTCGACGCCTGGTCGCACGAACTGCAGCCCTTCGGTGATCAGACGGTCGCCCGGGTTCAGGCCTTCCTCGATCAGCCAGTCACTGCCCAGGGTGCGGCTGGCCTTGAGCTGGCGCAGTTCGACCTTGTTCTCCTGGTTGACCACCAGCGCGGTCGGCGCACCCTTGAGGTCACGGGTCACGCCCTGTTGCGGGGCCAGGATGGCGTTGGCGTTGACGCCGGCCTTGAGCCGCGCATGCACGAACATGCCGGGCAGCAGGGTGTGGTCGGGGTTGGGGAAGATCGCGCGCAGAGTGACGGAACCGGTGGTCTCGTCGACCGCGACTTCGGAGAACTCCAGGCGGCCCTGCTGCTTGAACAGGCTGCCGTCTTCCAGCACCAGCTGAACCTGGGCGGCATTGTCGCCGGCCTTCTGCAACTGGCCGCTTTCCAGGTCACGGCGCAGCTTGAGCAGCTCGGCGGTGGACTGGGTAACGTCGACGTAGATCGGGTCGAGCTGCTGGATGGTGGCCATGGCGTTGGTCTGGCCATTGTTCACCAGGGCACCTTCGGTGACCGAAGAGCGGCCGACGCGGCCACTGATCGGGGCCAGCACCTTGGTGTAGCGCAAGTCGATCTGGGCGCTCTTGAGCGATGCCTCGGCCTGCAATCGTTTGGCATTGGCGTCATCGTATTCCTGCTTGGAGACGGCCTGCTCGTCGATCAGTTGCTTGTAACGCTCGGCCAGCGAGCGGGTAGCCTGCAGGTTGGCCTGGGCGTTGGCCAGGTTCGCCTCGTAGACGGCTGGGTCGATCTGGTAGAGCTGTTGCCCTTCCTTGACGTCGCTGCCTTCCTTGAACAGGCGCTTGAGAATGATGCCGTTCACCTGTGGGCGGACCTCGGCCACACGGTAGGCGCTGGTGCGCCCCGGCAGTTCCGAGGTCAGGGTGAAGGCTTGCGGTTGTACGGTCACGACGCCGACCTGAGGAGCCTGCGGCGCAGGCGCTGCTTCCTCTTTCTTACAGCCACTGAGCAGGGTTGCCAGGGCCACGGCGGAAACCAGGGCGGTTACGGCTGGCTTGAATTGCATGAGGATCCTCGGGTCGCAGGAGCAGGGGAGCTCAAGAATATAGTGGAAGTGCTTTGTCAGAAAAACGCTATCCGGTGGATAAATAGCTTGCTAAGTAATATACTTACATTCATGGTTGTTTGTAAATAGTGCCGGTGCGTCGTGGGTGACCACCGTCTATCGCCCAAATCCACCCGGGAGCGGCCCTGAAAGAGCCTGCCCCGGCCTGATTCCCGCCCGCCAGATTGAGCGCGCGGGGCCTGATGAGGTTGTACTGCCATGGTCCGTCGAACCAAAGAAGAAGCCCAGGAAACCCGCGCCCAGATCATCGAGGCGGCGGAGAAGGCCTTCTACAAGCGCGGGGTAGCGCGTACCACCCTGGCCGACATCGCTGAGCTCGCCGGCGTCACTCGCGGGGCGATCTACTGGCACTTCAGCAACAAGGCCGAGTTGGTGCAGGCGCTGCTCGACAGCCTGCACGAGACCCATGACCACCTGGCCCGGGCCAGTGAAAGCGAGGATGAACTCGACCCGCTCGGCTGCATGCGCAAGCTGTTGCTGCAAGTGTTCAACGAGTTGGTGCTCGATGCCCGAACCCGGCGTATCAACGAAATCCTGCATCACAAGTGCGAATTCACCGACGACATGTGTGAGATTCGCCAGCAGCGTCAGGGCGCGGTGCTGGACTGTCATCAAAGCATTGCCCTGGCCTTGGGTAATGCCGTACGCCGCGGCCAGTTGCCTGCCGAGCTCGAGATCGACCGGGCTGCGGTGGCCATGTTTGCCTATGTGGATGGCCTGATCGGCCGCTGGCTGCTGCTGCCGGAAAGCTTCGACCTGTTGGGCGATGTCGAGAAATGGGTCGACACCGGGCTGGATATGCTGCGCTTGAGCCCTGGCTTGCGCAAATGACACTTTGTTAACGATTGTGAGGAAGTGTTATCCCTTTTCGGTTAACGCAGGATTAATAACCTGGAAGCGGTCATGCCCGGCAATGACAACCTTCAGGCCGTGATGTCGCCTGGGCGGACGCTATCGCGGGGCAAGCCCGCTCCCACGCCTTTCAGCGCCCGCGCAACTGTCTGTCCGGCAAGGCCAGCGCCGCCAACAGGCCGATCAGCGAAGCCCCGGCACTGACCAGCAACAGGTCGCGGAAGGTTTCCAGCAAACGCGCCTGGGTGTGCGGATCCGCCTCGCCCGCCTTGAGGCTGCCCAGCAGCGGGTTGCCCAGCACTTCGAAGCCACCCTGGTGCAACCACGCCAGCAACAGGCTGGACATGCACGCCACCCCCATCGCCCCGCCCAGCGAGCGGAACAGGTTGGTGGTGCTGGTCGCCACGCCGATGTCCTGGCTGTCCACCGCGCTTTGCGTGCCCACCAGCGAGGTGGGAAATTGCAGGCCGCAGGCAATGCCTGTCAGCAGCATGAACAGTGCGCTCTGTAACCAGGCTTGCGGCGGCGTCAGTGCCATGGCTGCGATCGCCATTGGCATCAACAGCGCGCCTGTGAGGATCTGTGGCTTGAAGCGCCCGGTGCGGCTGGTCATGCGTCCACCGGTAAAGGCGCCGATTGGCAGCCCCATGGCCAGCGGCAGCAAGTGCAGCGCCGCGCTGTCGGCGCCGGCACCGGTGATGCCCTGGTAGCGCAGGGGCATCAGCATGGTCAACGAGATTGACTGGAAGCTGGCAAAGAAGATCACGCACCAGCACAGCACCGCGACCCGGTTGCCGAACAGGCCCAGAGGCAACAGTGGCTCGCGACAGCGCCGCTCGTGGACTATGAACGCCGCCAGCCCCAGCAGTGCGCAGGCCAGCAACGCCAGGACCTCGGACGACCGCCAGGCATGCCCCTGGCCGACCAGGGTGATGCCCAGCAGCAGGCTACCCAGACCGAGGATCATCAGCGCCGCGCCGAGGTAGTCGACCTGTGCCTGGCGATGCTTGACCGGCAACCCGTCCAGCGCCCGGTGGATCACCCACAGCGCGATCAGCCCCAGCGGCAGGTTGATCCAGAACACCCAGCGCCAGGACAGGTACTCGGTCAGCCAGCCGCCCAGCACCGGCCCGGCGACGCTGGCCAGGGCATACATGCTGCTGAAATAGCCCTGGTAGCGGCCGCGTTCACGAGGTGGCACGTAGTCGCCGATGATTGCCTGGCTGACCGACACCATGCCACCCGCACCGATACCCTGGAGCACCCGCGCCAGCACCAGTTGCGGCATGTCCTGGGCCAGGCCGCAGGCCACCGAGGCCAGGGTGAACAGGGCGGTGCCGGTGAGGATCATGCGCCGCCGCCCATAAAGGTCACCAAGCTTGCCGTAGATCGGCACGGCGATGGTCATGGCGACCATGTAGCCAGAGATGACCCAGGCCAGCAGGCCGACATCGTCGAACTGGGCGGAGATCGCCGGCAGCGATACGGCGACGATGGTCTGGTCGAGGGCACCGAGGAAGATCGCCAGCATCAGGGCGGTAAGAACGCTGCGCAGAACGGTGGGGGGCAGGGCGGCGGTCACGGTGGATACCTTGTGGTCAGAGCTGGCGCGATCGCGAGGCATCGAGGGAGCGGGCTTGCTCCGTGATGGGCTCATTCGTGGTGGGGCATTGTACCCTGAGTTACATAGCTACCTATGTACTCCGTGCATCCCCTATGCAAGATCGGCATTGGCGCATTCATCCAGCGCTGCATGGCCGCGTGATATCGTGGCAGGGCCGCAGAGGCTGAAATCCGTGGCCTGCACCAGCTTGGTGCAACTATTTTCCACAGGTTTCGCGTCGCTGTATGTCCACACCTTCTATTCCTCTGCCTGCATGTCGAGCATGACCGCCCTGATGGCGACGGTTGGAACAGTCAGGTAGACCCGATACAGGGGTCGGTTGTCAGCCGTTCACCATTTCTCATTACAAGCGGAGTGATCATGCCCAAGGCTTCCCACCACGATCTGCGTTTTGCCTTCCGCGAACTGCTTGCTTCAGGTTCGTGCTATCACACCGCGTCGGTCTTCGACCCGATGTCAGCCCGCATTGCCGCCGACCTTGGTTTTGAAGTCGGCATTCTGGGTGGTTCGGTCGCCTCGCTGCAGGTCCTGGCCGCGCCGGACTTCGCCCTGATCACCCTGAGCGAGTTTGTCGAGCAGGCTACCCGTATCGGCCGTGTCGCCCAGTTGCCGGTGCTTGCCGATGCCGACCACGGCTACGGCAATGCGCTCAACGTGATGCGCACGGTGATCGAACTGGAACGCGCTGGCGTTGCCGCGCTGACCATCGAGGATACCTTGCTGCCTGCCCAGTTCGGTCGCAAGTCCACCGACCTGATCTCGGTGGAGGAGGGCGTGGGCAAGATCCGCGCGGCACTGGAGGCGCGGGTCGATTCGGCCCTGGCGATCATTGCGCGCACCAATGCCGGCGTGCTGACCACCGAGGAAATCATCGTGCGCACCCAGAGCTACCAGAAGGCGGGCGCCGATGGTATCTGCATGGTGGGGGTCAAGGACTTCGAGCAGCTTGAACAGATTGCCGAGCACCTGAGCGTGCCGTTGATGCTGGTGACCTACGCCAACCCGAACCTGCGCGACGACGAGCGCCTGGCGCGCCTGGGCGTGCGTATCGTGGTTGACGGCCATGCCGCCTACTTCGCCGCGATCAAGGCCACCTACGACTGCCTGCGTCAGCAGCGTGGCCTGCAGCACAAGTCGGACAGCCTCGGTGCCACCGAGCTTTCGCACACCTACACCCAGCCCGAGGACTACATTCGCTGGGCGAAAGAGTACATGAGCGTCGAGGAGTGATCCGACCTACCTGACGGCGCTCAGCGTGGCGCTGTGGGGAACGCAATGCTCATGGACGCAACTGTTGGCCGTGTTGGGCTGGCTGCGCAGCAGCTCCACCCGCCAGCAGGCCGAGCCGTAGAGCCCGGCTACCGCGAGCAGGGCGAAGACGAGGGCGCAACGCCTGGATTTGATACTCATGGTGCAGACCTCCTGTTGATGCAACAGGTGATACCTTCAAGCATAGGCCCAATGCGCGTATCTGCACCGTCTTGACTCAGCTCAACCCCTTGTCCCACTCCGGTTCGTCGCCAAACCGCTGCGCGAGAAAGTCCAGCATGCTGCGCAATGTCGCCGGCATGTGCTTGCGCGAGGTGTACACCGCATTCAGGGTAAGTTCCCGCGGCTTGGCTTGCGGCAGCAATCGCACCAGCTCGCCACTGCGCAGTGCGGCTGCTGCCTGGTAGGTGGGCAGCATGGCGATGCCGGCATGGGCCAGGGCGGCTTTCTGCAGGGTCATGGCCTCGTTGGCGCTGATGTTGCCCTGCACCGGCACGGCGACGCTCTGCCCGCCCACCTCGAAATGCCACAGGCTGTGACCGAAGTAGGCGTGGGTCAGGCAGTTGTGCTGGCTCAACGCCTCGACCCGGTCCGGCGTACCGTGCTCGCGCAGGTAGGCGGGGCTGGCGCAGACCACCGAGCGGCACACGCTCAGGCGCCGGGCGATGAGGTTGGGGTCGACATCGTTGCTGGTGCGGATCGCCAGGTCGATGCGCTCGTCCACCAGGTTGACGGTGCGGTCGAGCATCTGCAGCTCAACCTTCACCCCGGGGTAGCGTTTGACGTAGGCCGCCAGCGCATCCACCAGCTGGGCTTGGCCGAACGAGGTGCTGACGCTGATGCGCAGCTCGCCACGGGGCGCGTCGTCCGGCTGGCGCACGGCGCTTTGCAGGTCGCCGGCCAGCTCCAGCATCTGCCGACAACGTGGCAAGGTCTCGAGGCCTGCCGCCGTCAGGCTGAGCTTGCGGGTGGTGCGTTGCATCAGGCGTGCCCCGACCCAGTCCTCCAGCTCCGCCAGGTAGCGGGATACCACGGGCCTGGAGAGTTCCAGGTGGTCCGCGGCGGCCGACTGGCTGCCCAGGTCGACGACGGTGACGAATACGCGCATGGCGTTGAGCCGATCCATGATCTGTCCGATTTTAGAAACAAACTATGTCGAAGCATCGCATTTTTTGTATTGGATCGGGCAACTAAGCTTGCACCCATCGTCCCACTCACAGGATCTTGCAATGTCTCTCTTCACGCCCCTTCGCGGCCTGCTGCTGGCCTGCCTTACCCTCGGCGGCCAGGCCATGGCTGCCGAACCGCTCAAGCTGGAAGCCTACAACCCCGGTCACGCGGCGATCTTCCCGGTCAGCTCGGTGATCGTCAGCGGTGCCCACGATGCCATCCTGGTCGACGCCCAGTTCGGCAAGGCCCAGGCCGAGCAGGTGGTCGAGCGCCTGCGTGCCAGCGGCAAGCGACTGACCACCATCTACGTCAGCCATGGCGACCCGGACTACTACTTCGGCCTGGACACCATCACCCAGGCGTTCCCCAAGGCCCGCGTGGTCGCCTCGGCCGCCACGGTCGAGCATATCCGCAAGACCATGGACGCCAAGCTGGCCTACTGGGGCCCGCAGATGGGCGCGGACAAGCCGGCACGTCTGGTGGTGCCCCAGGTACTGCAGGGTGATCGCCTGGAACTGGAAGGCCAGGCACTGCAGGTCGTCGGCCTGGACGGTCCGCAGCCGGACCGCAGTTTCGTGTGGATTCCCTCGATCAAGGCAGTGGTCGGTGGCGTGGTGGTTTCCGAGGGCATCCATGTGTGGATGGCCGACACCCAGACCGCGCAATCCCACGCCGACTGGCTGAAGACCCTGGCGAACATCGAACAGCTCGCCCCGCGCACGGTGATCCCGGGGCACTACCTGGGCGACAGCAGCCGCTCGCTGGACACGGTGCGCTTCACCGCCGGCTACATTCGTGACTTCGATACCGAGGCCGCCAAGGCTGCCAATGCCGCCGCGCTGATCGCGGCGATGAAGCAGCGCTACCCGAACCTGGGTGACGAGAGCTCCCTTGAATTAGGCGCCAAGGTCGCCAAGGGCGAGATGAAGTGGTAACCCCTTTCAACCTGTTGGAGTGTTTCCCATGAGCAAGATCGCAATCATCGGCGCCACCGGGCGCGCCGGCAGCCAGTTGCTGGAAGAGGCCCTGCGTCGGGGTCACAGTGTGGTGGCCATCGCCCGCAATCCGAGTGCGCTGCAAGGTCGTGACGGCGTGACGGTGAAGGCGCTGGATGCCAAGGACAGTGCCGCCCTGCAGGCGGCTGTGACAGGCTGTGACGCGGTGTTGAGCGCGGCGCATTTCTCGACCATCGAGCCTGGCGCGATCATCGAGTCGGTCAAGCGTGCCGGGGTCAAGCGCCTGCTGGTGGTGGGCGGCGCCGGTAGCCTGCTGCTGCCGTCCGGGCACCGGGTGATCGACAGCCCGGATTTCCCGGAAGCCTACAAGGCCGAGGCCAATGCCGGTGTGCGCTTCCTCGATACGCTGCGCCAGGAGCCGACCCTGGACTGGACCTTCCTGTCGCCGTCGGCGGAGTTCGTCGAAGGTCAGCGCAGCGGGCACTACACCCTGGGCAAGGATCACCTGCTGATCGGCGCCGACGGCAAGAGCTGGATCACCTTTGCCGACTATGCCATCGCCATGCTCGACGAGCTGGAGAAGCCGGCGCATTCGCGGGCACGGTTCACGGTCGGTTACTGAGGCGTCTGCATCGCGGGGCAAGTCGGGGCCCCGCGATTGATGTCATGTGCGGGCACGCGCCTGCAGCCACTCCATCAACTCGACCAACCCCGTGGGCATGCTCTTCGACGGGCTGACCAGGTAATACCCCTTCCCGGTCGTCACCTTCAGCTCGAACGGCATGCACAAACGCCCGGCGCGCAGGTCGTCGCCAATCAGCGAAAAGTCGCCGATGGCGATCCCGGTCCCCTGGGAGGCCATGGCCATCGCCATGTCCAGTGTCTCGAAGTGCTGCTTCGGTCCCTGGGGTTGGACGCCGGCATTGGCCGCCTGCAACCACAACCGCCAGTCGTGCTCGTCCCGAGAGGGGTGCAGCAGCATCTGCCGCGCCAGGTCCTGCAATTGCAAGGGGACGCTAGATAGCGATGGTGCGCAGACTGGTGTCAGTTGTTCATCGAACAGCTTGCGTACCTGCAGCCCATGGTTCGGCACCGTGCCATACACAACGGCCGCATCGAAGCCCTCGCGGCGAAAATCCACGCCATGCTGCACCGTGGTGGTCAATTCCACCGGCACATCCGGGCGTAGCGCCTGCCATTCCAATAGCCGCGGCAGCAGCCAGCGCATCACGCAGGTCGGCGCCTTGAGCTGCAGCGTCGTACTGCGCCCGCCGACTTCGCGCACGCCTTGCTCGATCAGGGCGAAGACCTGTTGCACCCGAGGCAGCCAGTCCTGTCCTTCGCGGGTCAGGGCCAGGCCACGGGCCTGGCGCTGGAACAGCGCATAGCCCAGATGTTCCTCGAGCCCGGCGATCTGTCGGCTGACCGCGCCCTGGGTGATATGCAACTGTTGCGCGGCACGGGTGAAGTTGCAGTGCTGCGCGGTCACCAGGAAGGTGTGCAGGGCGGGGAGGGGCGGCAGGCGTTTCATTGTGACAAGCCATGATATTAGGTCATGGCTAGTATGTGTTTTTTTGCATTGTGGCGGTAGTCGGCACTTGGTTCCATGAGCACCAGTCTCAACAAGAATCGGGTACTCGATGATGGCAACCTGTGGCGAAGTGCTGGTCAAACTCCTCGAAGGCTATGGTGTCGACCATGTCTTCGGCATTCCCGGCGTGCATACCGTGGAACTCTACCGCGGCCTGGCTGCCTCCTCGATCCGCCACATCACCCCGCGCCACGAGCAGGGCGCCGGGTTCATGGCCGATGGCTACTCGCGTACCCGGGGCAAGCCTGGGGTGTGCTTCATCATCACCGGCCCGGGCATGACCAACATCACCACCGCCATGGGCCAGGCCTATGCCGACTCGATCCCGATGCTGGTGATTTCCAGCGTGCAGTCGCGCAGTCAGTTGGGTGGCGGGCGCGGCAAGTTGCACGAACTGCCCAACCAGGCGGGGCTGGTGGCGGGGGTGGCGGCGTTTTCGCATACCTTGATGAGTGCCGATGACTTGCCCGAGATATTGGCCCGTGCCTTTGCCGTATTCGACGGTGGCCGCCCGCGCCCGGTGCATATCGAGATCCCGCTGGATGTGCTGGTGGAGCCCGCCGATCACCTGCTGCCGGGCCGCCCGGTGCGCACCGCCCGGGCGGGCGCGGCGCCGCAGACCGTGCAGCAGATGGCCATGCGCCTGGCCAAGGCGCGCCGGCCGTTGATCCTTGCCGGCGGTGGTGCCCTGGACGCCGCCGCCGGGCTGGCCAGGCTGGCCGAGCACCTGCAGGCGCCGGTAGCGCTGACGATCAATGCCAAGGGGCTGCTGCCGGCCAACCATCCGCTGCAGATCGGCTCGACCCAGACTTTGCCGGCCACCCGTGCGCTGGTGGCCGAGGCCGACGTAGTGCTGGCCATCGGCACCGAGCTGGCCGAGACCGATTACGACGTGACGTTCAAGGGTGGTTTCGAGATTCCCGGCAGCCTCCTGCGGATCGATATCGACCCGGACCAGACGGTGCGCAACTACCCGCCCGAACTGGCCCTGGTGGCCGATGCCGCACAGGCGATCGAGGCCCTGCTGGTGGCCCTGCACATGCAGGCGCAACCACCGCGTGATGGTCACTGGGGCGCTGCTCGGGCCGCCCGACTGCGCCAGGAAAACGCAGCCACCTGGGACCAGCCGACCTTGAGCCAGACCCGTTTGCTGAACAGTATCCTGGAAACCCTGCCGGATGCCGTGCTGGTGGGCGATTCGACCCAGCCGGTCTACACCGGCAACCTGACCCTCGACATGACCCGACCACGCCGCTGGTTCAATGCCTCGACCGGCTACGGCACGCTGGGCTATGCGTTGCCGGCGGCCATGGGGGCCTGGCTCGGCAGTGCCGAAGCGCGCGCCGCACGTGCGCCCACGGTATGCCTGATCGGTGATGGCGGGTTGCAGTTCACCCTGGCCGAGCTGGCCAGTGCCGTCGAGGCGCAGGTGCCGCTGATCGTGCTGCTGTGGAACAACCAGGGGTACGAGGAAATCAAGAAATACATGGTCAATCGGGCGATCGAGCCGGTCGGTGTGGACATCCACACCCCGGACTTCATCGGCGTGGCACGGGCGCTGGGGGCCGATGCCGAGTCGGTGGCTGACGTGGCGCAGTTGCAGGCGGCGCTGGGCCGAGCGGTGGAGCGCCCGGGGCCGACGTTGATCCAGGTGGATCAGGGCCAATGGCAGTTGGCTGTGCAAGGCTGACTGCGCCACGAGGACTGTGCCCTCGATTCGCCGGGTGCGGCGGGTCGTTCAACTGGCGCTGGCGCGCAACCTTGCCACGTCGCGGATCGGCGGCGCGCCATACAACCGGCTGTATTCTCGGCTGAACTGGGACGGGCTCTCGTAGCCCACCCGGTAACCGGCCACGGCAGCCTCCAACCCCTCGTTGAACATCAGGCGTCGGGCTTCCTGCAGGCGCAGTTGCTTCTGGTACTGCAAGGGGCTCATCGACGTCACCGACTTGAAGCGGTGATGCAAGGTGGAGACGCTGAGGTTCACTTCCCGGGCGAGGTCTTCGATACGCAACGGCTGGTGGTAATGGTTGTTGAGCCAGGTAATCGCCTGGCAGACCCGATGGGTCTGGCTGTTGGCCAGGGCGATTTCGTACAGACGGTAACCTTGGGGGCCGCGCAACAGGCGGTAGAAGATTTCCCGGCGGATCATCGGCGCGAGGATGGCAATGTCGCGTGGCGAGTCCAGCAGTTTGATCAGGCGGATCAACGCGTCCAGAAGCTGCGGATCGCTTTTCTCCACGTACAGGCCGAGACCTGATGGCCGGTTGGGCACGACCATCGGGCTGCTCTCGGCGATCAGTTGGCTCAGTTGCGCCGGGTCGATGTCCAGGCGCAAGCCCAGCGCGGGATGCTCGGGGCTGGCCTTGAGCAGGGCGCCGCTGATCGGCAGGGTGACCGACACCACCATGTAGTGCAGCGGATCATAGGCGTAATGTTCGTCGCCGAGGATCAGGGTCTTGCTGCCTTGGGCAAGAATGCACAACGCCGGTTGAGCCAGCGCGGGCATGCCGCGGATCTCCTCTTCGTAGCACGTAAGGTAAAGGTCCTCAATGGCCGACGCCGGGCCATGGGGCTGGCCGGCGTGGCGCTGGATCAGCGCGGCCAGTTCCTGGCGCTGCAGCTCAAGGGTCGAGTCGGGTGGCGGGAGCGTGGTCATGGCGTGGTTCCTCTACTGACCGGGCCAGCATAGGTATGGGCAATGTCGGGCGCTAGTCGAATGCTGTCGTTCGATTGCCTGATCCTGTCGCACGGCAGGATCAGGCAATCGAACGACAGTAATGACCTAACGTCGCGCGAGGGCGAGGCCCTAATCTTGGCAGCCTGTTTTCCCGTCCGTAGCGCTTCAAGGAGATCGTTCATGACCCAGCCTCAACCGGTCACTCACCTGGCTTTCATCCGCGCCAGCAACGGTCGTTCGGCGGAACTCGGCATGCGCCTGCGCGACCTGCTGGAGCCGTCGCTGCGGGCGCCCGGCTGCCTGAGCTTCAGTGTGCAGCGTTCGCAGGTCGATGCCGATCTGTGGCTGCTCAGCGGCAGCTGGAGCGACCAGCAGGCGATGAGCGGCTATTTCGCCTCGCCCACCCTGGAGGTGTTCGGCGAGCTGGTCCAGGCGCAGGTGGTCAGCAGCCTGGACCTGCATACCTTCGCCTGATGTGTAGAATGCCGCCCCTACATCATTCAGGCGGAGTGCAGCATGGCACGTAAAGAATTCCCCCACTTCGAAGCGGTCTCGGCGATGGTCCCGGTGCAAGGCGGCGGCTACCACGCGGCGATCGCCGTGAAGGCCCTGGGCATGGGCGGTGCGCCGCGCTTTCACAAAGTGCTCGACGGGCAGGTGTTCCAGTCGGCGATCGCGGCCGACACGGCCGCTTGTGCTGAACTCGAACGCCTGCAGGGCGTAGGCGAGGAAGGCGAACTGCTCTTCTGATCAGACCTGTGGACGGGCCATCTTGAACAGCTCGCCCAGCGCAAAGTAGTCGGCCGGGCCGCCGCCACGCAGGATCGGCTCGGCGGCGGCGGTGTCGTAGATGCCGTCCTTGAGCAGGTGCTCGGCAATGTGCACCGCCACTACCTCTCCGAGGATCAGCCAGCTGGGGACAAGTTCCTGGTCGGCGCGTTTGAGCTGGACGATCTGGCTGACCTTGCATTCGAAGCTCACCGGGCTCTCGCCCACGCGTGGCACCTTGACCACGTTGGACAGGGCCGGGGTCAGGCCGCTGAGCGCGAACTCGTCGATATCTGCCGCCACCGCTGCACAGCTCTGGTTCATCTGCTCGGCCAGCGGCCGGGTAGCCAGGTTCCAGACGAACTCGCCGGTCTGCTCGATGTTGTTCAGGCTGTCTTTGCGCCCGACGCTGCAGAAACCGATGATCGGTGGGATGTAGTTGAAGGCGTTGAAGAAGCTGTAGGGCGCCAGGTTCAGGCGGCCTTCGCGATCATGGCTGGAGATCCAGCCGATGGGCCGTGGGCCGACGATGGCGTTGAATGGGTCGTGGGGCAGGCCGTGGCCTTTGGCGGGTTCGTAGTAGTACATCTGCGCAAGGCCGCGAGGCCCTTCCTGGTGGGGGACGAGGCGCCTAGTTTGCCAAGGCTTGGCTCAACTGCAAATGATCAAGCCCGGCCGAAGCCGGGCTGGTAGCGCGCATCAGTGATCAGCTGATGCGGTGGCCGTTGGTGCGGTCGAAACCATCCTCTGCGAAGCGCTGGCCGTTGGTGCGGTCGAAACCATCCTCTGCGAAGCGCTGGCCGTTGGTGCGGTCGAAACCATCCTCTGCGAAGCGCTGGCCGCCGGTGCGGTCGAAGCCATCTTCGGCGAAGCGCTGGCCGCCGGTGCGGTCGAAGCCGTCTTCAGCAAAGCGCTGGCTGCCGGTGCGGTCGAAGCCATCTTCGGCGAAGCGCTGGCCGCCGGTGCGGTCGAAGCCGTCTTCAGCGAAGCGCTGGCCGCCAGTACGATCAAAGCCATCTTCTGCGTAGGTGGCCGACTGGCTCTGTGCAGCGGCAAAGGTGTGGGCGTTGGTGCGATCAAAACCGCCTTCGGCGAAGGCGCCAGTAGCCAGTACCGACAGCGCGAGGGAAAGGATCAGTTTGTTTTTCATGGTCGTTGCTCCGATGAGTGCCAGGGGTTGTTGTTTCTATGGGTTTAATATTACGCCTGCAAATTTGATTAAAAAGCGCAAAAAATAATGGATAAAAATCTAATAATTAGATTGGTTAGGGCGTGAATGACCTTCAATGCAGTCTTCTGGCGCCCTGCTCGCCGATCAGCCCTGGAACGCAAGAATGAAAAGCGCAGACCGACGACAGGGCCATATCAGCATGTGCCCAGACAATTAATGGGAAATTAAGGCGTGGCGGCAGCGGTTCCTGGGGAGGCATGCACAGGCCGCAAGGCGGCTTGCACCTGTTCCAGCAGCGTCATTTCGTGCAAGCGTCAGGTCGCTTGGGTGTTCACCGTATAGCGGGTACTTCGCCCGCCAGCGGGCAGACGAACCAGGCAGTTTTTCTGCAGCAGGTCGGCCAGGTGCCGGGTGGCCGTGGCCTTGGAGACCTTGGCCACGGCCTGGTACTGGCTGGCGCTGATGCCATCCTCGAAGCCGCGAGACCCGCCATCGAGCAGTCGATTGAGCACCTTGACCTGTTCGGGCAACAAACCATCGCCCCGATGGATCAGCCAGAAGCGCGACTTGGCCAGCACCCGGTCAATGCGCACCAGCGCTTGCTGGAGGCTGCGCAGCAAGGTGGCAAGGAACCAGGCTAGCCAGCGTGTGACGTCCAGGTCGCCGCGCTGGCTGCTTTCAAGGGCTGCGTAGTAGCCGGAGCGATCTTCCAGGATACTGCTGGACATGGCGTAGAAACGCACCGCTCGCTGCTCGCCCTGGGCCAATGCCAGGTCTGTGATGGCGCGGGTCAGGCGGCCATTGCCATCGGCGAAGGGGTGCAGGGTGACGAACCAGAAATGGGCCAGGCCCGCACGCAGCAGGGGATCGAGTTGCCGATCATGGCGGCTGCTCTCGAACCAGTCGAGGAACTGCTGCACCTGCTGCTCCAGGCCGGCGCGTGGCGGTGCCTCGAAATGCACCTTGGGCTTGTCGATACGCCCCGATATCACCTGCATCGGGGCATGGTCGCGCCATGCGCCGATTGGCAGGGGAGGTGCGAGCGAGTCGTCGGTTTCGGGGAACAGCCAGCGGTGCCAGAGGAACAGGCGCGGCTGATCCAGTGGGCGAACATAGCCCATGGTCGCGTCCACCATCAGCTCGGCCAGGCCCTCGCTGCGTGTCGTGGTTGTTCCCGGCTCGGCAATGCCAAGCCGTCGGGCGAGGGAGGAGCGAACGGACTCCACATTCAGCTGTTCACCCTCGATGGCCGAGGACGTGACAATGTTCTGCAACAGGGTATCGAGCGTGTCCAGGTTGGCATTGGCCTCGGTCACTGCTCCCGCTCTGCCCAGCAGGCAACCCTGCGCCTGTACGCAGTCCCTGAGCAAGGGGGCAAGTTGCGACTCGTTCCAGCGAAAGCCGGGCCAGTCGGCCTGCTGCCACACCCAGAAGGTGTCTGCAGCGGTGTGCTGTTTTGAGGTCATGAGCCGAATAATAGCGCTATTCAGCTCATATTGTGAGCCGAATAGCGCTATTGTTTAGGACACGCCTATTAAAAAGGGGCGCTCCGTCAATCGTAGCGCCCCTTTTTCACGTTTGGCGAGCAGGGATCAGTCAGTGGTGATCCGCGAATGCTGCTTGGTGTCCTTCATCGTCGCGTACACCAGCAGCGAGCAGGCGATGCAGGCGGTGACGTACCAGTAGAAACCGGTCTCCATGCCGTTGCTCTTGAACCACAGGGCCACGTACTCGGCGGTGCCGCCGAAGATCGACACGGTCAGCGCGTAGGGTAGGCCCACGCCCAGGGCACGGATCTCGGTGGGAAACAGCTCGGCCTTGACCACGGCGTTGATCGAGGTGTAGCCACTGACAATGATCAATGCGGCCATGATCAGGAAGAACGCGCCCCACCACGTCTGGATAGTGTGCAGGGTGCTGAGGATCGGTACGGTGAACAGGGTGCCGAGCACACCGAAGGCGATCAGGATCGGGCGCCGGCCGATCTTGTCGGACAGGCCGCCGATCACCGGCTGCAGGCACATGAACAGGAACAGCGTGGCCGCCGAGATGGTGGTCGAGTCGCTGATGCTCATGCCTACGGTGTTGACCAGGTACTTCTGCATGTAGGTGGTGTAGGTGTAGAAGGCCAGGGTACCGCCCATGGTCAGGCCGACCACGGTCATCAGTTCCTTGGGATGACGCATCAGGGTGCGCATCAGGTTCTCTTTGGACTTTTCCTTCTTGGTGAAGGAGGCGGTCTCTTCCATGCCACGGCGCAGGTACAGGGCGACCACCGCGCACAGCGCGCCGATCACGAAGGGTACGCGCCAGCCCCAGGCGTACAGCTCCTCGGTAGTCAGCGTGTTCTGCAGGACGATCAGCACCGCCAGGGCGATGAGCTGGCCGGAGATCAGGGTGACGTACTGGAAGCTGGAGAAGAAGCCGCGGCGCTCCTTGCTGGCCATCTCGCTCAGGTAGGTGGCCGAGGTGCCGTATTCACCCCCTACCGAGAGGCCCTGCATCAGGCGGGCGATGACCAGCAGGACCGGTGCGGCGACGCCGATGGTCTCGTAGCCCGGCGTCAGCGCGATGACCAGCGAGCCGGCGCACATCAGCAGCACCGAGGCCATCAGCGCCGCCTTGCGGCCCTTGCGGTCGGCGTACAGGCCCATCAGCCAGCCACCGATCGGGCGCATGAGGAAGCCCACGGCAAAGATTGCGGCGGTGTTGAGCAGTTGGGCGGTGGTGTCGCCGGCGGGGAAGAAAGCCTTGGCGAAGTACAGCGAGAACGCGGCGTAGACGTACCAGTCGTACCATTCGACCATGTTGCCGATGGAACCACTGAAGATCGATTTGAGGCGGCTGGCGGTGGACTTTTCCGCGGCGGGCGCAACGGCCGCCCCGGTGGGCAGAGTGCTGGCGTTATCCATCAGGGATACCTTCTCGTTGTTTTTGTGGAGCGCGCTCGGGGCGCAGCTTGAGAAGGGTTTTGCAGGAGGTGTGCCAAAGGGGTGCTTGGTGGTCCATTTGGGGGCGTCTTGTGCCCTGTCGCTGGCAAGCCAGCTCCCACCGTATCTGGCTTGCATGGTGCCTGGTGGGCGCTGGCTTGCCAGCGATGGGCTGCCAGGCAGCCCCGGCGATTCAGCATGCAGTGAGCGAACTTCCGCTCATTGGGCTGGGCCGATAAGCGGAAATCCGCTCATTCGTTGCCGAGAAAGTCCTCACGCACCAGGCCATGGCGCTGCATCTTCTCGTTCAGCGTACGCCGCGGCAGTTGCAGCGCCTCCATCACCCCCTTGATCTCGCCCCGGTGCTGGCGCAGCGCCGCACGCAAGCATTGGGCTTCGAACGCCTCCATCTGTTCGCCCAGCGACTGCCCGCCTGGCAGGCTCTCAAGGTTCTGCGAATCCAGCCCCAAGGCATGACGTTCGGCAGCATTGGCCAACTCACGCACATTGCCCGGCCAGTCGTGGGCCAGCAGCTGCGCCAATCGTCCTCCGCCGACCGGTGGGGCATGGCGGCCCAGGCGTTCGGCAGCGGTGCGAGCGAAGTGTTCGAACAGCAGCGGGATGTCTTCACGGCGCTCGCGCAGTGGTGCCAGGCGCAGCTCGGCAACGTTGAGGCGGTACGCCAGGTCTTCGCGAAAGCGCCCAGCACGGGCCTCTTCAAGCAGGTCCGGTTTGGTCGCGGCGATGATGCGCAGATCGACGGCGATGCTCTGGTTAGCCCCCAGGCGCTCAAGCCTCTGCTCCTGGATCACCCGCAACAGTTTGGCTTGCTGGGCCAGGGGCATGCTCTCGATCTCGTCGAGGAACACCGTACCGCCATTGGCGTACTCCAGCTTGCCGATGCGCTTGCCCTGAGCGCCGGTAAAGGCGCCGCTTTCATGGCCGAACAGTTCGGCTTCGAACAATGTTTCGGGGATGGCCGCGCAGTTTAGCGCGACAAAGGGTTTGTCGGCGCGCGGGCCGAAGTCGTGCAGGCAGCGCGCCACGCGCTCCTTGCCGCTGCCAGTTTCGCCACGGATCAGCACGTTGACCGGCAGGCTGGCCAGCTCCAGCACCTGTCGGCGCAGTTGCTGCAACCCCTGGGACATGCCCAGCAAGGTGTTCTCCAGCTGGGCCTTGAGGTCGGCCTGCTCATGCAGGCGGCGGTTTTCCAGGACCAGCTGGCGTTTTTCCAGGGCCCGGCGCAGGCTGCCCATCAGGTGCTGTGGGGTAAAGGGCTTTTCCAGAAAGTCGTAGGCACCGTTGCGCATCGCCTCCACCGCCATGGGCACATCGCCGTGGCCGGTGAGCAGAATCACCGGCAGGTCGGGGTCGGCCTGCTGGAGCCGGTCGAGCAACTGCAGACCGGACATGCCGGGCATGCGCACGTCGCTGAGGATCACGCCGGGAAAGTGCGCCGGGAGTTGCGCCAGGCACTCCTCGGCACGCTCGAAAAGCTGCACGTTGAAGCCTGACAGGCTCAGCCATTGTTCCACCGCAGCGCGGATGCTGGCTTCGTCATCGACAACGATCACTGAATTCAACATACCGTCTCCAGGTCGCGGGGCAGGGTGAGGCTGAAGCGGGCGCCCCCCGGCAGGTTCTCGACCTGCAGGTGGCCGCCGGCATCGATGACGATGCCGTAGGAGATGGCCAGGCCCAGGCCCAGGCCCTCGCCGACCGGCTTGGTGGTAAAGAACGGGTCGAAGACCCGGCAAAGGTCGGTGTCGAGGATGCCGCCACCGGAGTCGAGCACGCTCAGGCGCCACTGCGCATCGTCCGCCTCGATACGGATCTCCAGGCGTTTGTAGCGCTTGTCGGCCATGGCGTCGAGGGCGTTGCGCAGCAGGTTGATCAGCACTTGCTCCAGGCGGATCGCATCGCCACGGACCCAGGCCGGGCGCGCCAGGTACAGCGCCACCTCGACGTTTTCGGCGCGCATGCGGGTGTCCAGCAGGTGCAATGCCTGGTCGACCACGGTGGCCAGGTCCAGGCGTTCGCGCAGGCCTCCGGGGCTGTTGCGGGCGAAGGTTTTCAGGTGGCCGGTGAGCGCGGCCATGCGGCTGAGCATCTGCTCGAGCGGTTCCAGGGCCTGGCGGGCTTCGTCATGACGGCCATGATCAAGCAGCAGGCGCAAGGTTTCCAGTTGCATGCGCTGGGTGGTAAGAGGCTGGTTGATCTCGTGGGCCAGCGCGGCCGACATCTGCCCCAGCGCCGCCAGCTTGGCCGACTGCACCAGGCCTTCCTGGGCCGTGCGCAGCTCGCGGGTACGCTCCTCGACCTGGCGCTTGAGCTCCTCGCGGCTGCGTTGACGCAGACGGGCCAGGCGCAGGCGCTGGCTGACGAACAGCGCGGCGAACACCAGGCTCAGCCAGATCGCCGCGGCGGCGAGGGCGGCGTTGCGCCCATCCTCGGCGACCTGCGGCTTGCGCAACAGGTGCAGGGTCCAGCCTTCGGCCTCCAGGGGCAGGCGCTCCCACAGGTACTCGGCGGTGCCATCCGGGCCTTGCACGCGGGTCAGGTGGCTGGTGTCGGTGAAGCGAGTCAGGGCCTGGTGCTGCAGGGGCACCAGCGGCTGCTTGTCGTACTGGCGGGTCTCCGCCAGCTCGGCGCGGTCGGCACCGGACAGCGGTTGCAGTTCGCGGTAACGCCAGCCGTCCTGGTTGGCAATAAAGGTGATGCCGCGGGCATCGCTGACCAGCAGGATGTCGTTGCCCTGGCGCCACTCGCGCTCGAGCTCCGGGAACTCCAGCTTGACCACCATGGCGCCGAGGAAGCGGCCATGTTCGTCGTTCACCGCGCTCGCCAGGAAATAACCTGGCACGCCGCTGGTCACGCCGACGGCGTAGAAGCGGCCACTGCCCTGGCTGCGAGTCTGTTTGAAATAGGGGCGAAAGCCGTAGTTGGAACCGACATAGGTGGTCGGCAGGCGCCAGTTGCTGGCCGCGATGGCCAGGCCCGTGCGGTCCAACAGCTCCAGGGTGGAAGAGTTGGCGGCGCCGTTGATGCGTTCGAGCTTGCGGTTCAGGGCGTCCTGCACCTGTTCGGTAACCGGGCCGCGCAGGGCGGCGATCAGTTCAGGGTCCAGCGCCAGTACCGCAGGCAATGCACGGTAGCGCTCGATCAGGGTATGCAGGGCGTTGGCATACAGGCCCAGTTGCTGGCCGGCCCGGCGGGCGTCGGTTGCCATCGCCTCGCGCTTGGCCTGGTGCATGGCCCAGCCGGCGCTGAGTGTGGTGCCGACCAGGATCAGCAGGATGATCAAACCCAGGCGCAGGGTGCGGAAGGATGAGGGCATGGGGCGGATCCGGGGTTGCGGTTGTCTGTGCCGGCCTCTTCGCGGGGCAAGCCCGCTTCCACAGCGTGATGTGTGGAAACGGGCTTGTCCCGCGATGGGGCCGGGTCTGGCTTACAGCAGCTCGAAGCTCTGCTGTTGCACCGCTTCGGAATCGAGGCCGACCTGCACGTTGAACTGGCCAGCCTCGGCAACGTGCTGCAGTTGGCCATTGTAGAACTTCAGATCCTGCTCACTGATGTCGAAAGTCAAGGTTCGCGACTCGCCGGCCTTGAGCATCAGCTTCTGGAAGTTCTTCAGCTCCTTCACCGGGCGGCTCATCGACGCGCTCTGGTCCTGGATATACAGCTGCACCACCGTCTCGCCGTCACGCTTGCCGGTGTTCTTCACGACGACCTTGGCCTTGAGGGTCGCGCCGCGCTTTAGCTCGGTCTGCGACAAGGTCAGGTCGGACAGTTCGAAGCTGGTGTAGCTCAGGCCGTAGCCGAACGGATACAGCGGGCCGTTTGGCTCCTCGAAGTACTGCGAGGTGTAGTTGCCCGGCTTGCCTGGGGTGAACGGGCGGCCGATGCGCATGTGGTTGTAGTACATCGGGATCTGCCCGACCGAACGCGGGAAGGTGATGGCCAGCCGCCCGGACGGGTTGTAGTCGCCAAACAGTACGTCGGCGATGGCGTTGCCGCCTTCGGTGCCGCTGAACCAGGTTTCGAGGATGGCGTCGGCCTGCTCGCGTTCCCAGGCGATCGACAGCGGACGGCCGTTCATCAGCACCAGCACCAGGGGTTTTCCGGTGGCCTTGAGCGCCTTGATCAGGTCGCGTTGTACCGCGGGGATCTCCAGGGTGGTGCGGCTTGAGGACTCGTGGGACATGCCGCGGGACTCGCCGACCACGGCCACGACCACGTCCGATTGCCTGGCGGCCTTGACCGCTTCGTCGATCAGCACCGCGGCCGGACGCGGGTCGTCGACGATTTCCGGGGCGTCGAAGTTGAGGAAGTTCAGGTAATCGAACATCGCCTTGTCGCCAGTGACGTTCGAGCCCTTGGCGTACACCAGCTTGGCCTTGCCTTCGACGGCGCGGCGCAAACCTTCACGCACGGTCACCGAGTGCTGCGGTTTACCGTCGGCGGCCCAACTGCCCATCATGTCGATCGGCGCATCGGCCAGTGGGCCGACCACGGCGATGGTGCCGGCTTTTTTCAGGGGCAGGGTCTGCTCGCGGTTTTCCAGCAGCACCAGGCCGCGGCGTGCCACGTCACGTGCGGCTTCGCGGTGCAGGCGGTCCTCGGCGTAGTAGTCCTTCAGGTCGGTCTCAGGCTTTGGAATGCGCACGTAGGGGTCTTTGAACAGACCCATGTCGTACTTGGCGCCCAGCACTTCACGCACTGCCTGGTCCAGTTCTGCCTGGCTGACCTCACCGGACTTCAACAACCCAGGCAGTTCTTCGCCGTAGAGGGTGTCGTTCATGCTCATGTCGATGCCGGCCTTGATCGCCAGCTTGGCGGCTTCGCGGCCGTCACGGGCCACGCCATGGCGGATCAGTTCCTGGATGGCGCCGTGGTCGCTGATGGTCACGCCCTTGAAGCCCCACTGCTTGCGCAGCAAGTCGTTCATCAGCCAGGTGTTGGACGTGGCCGGCACGCCGTTGATCGAGTTCAGCGCCACCATTACCCCGCCAGCACCGGCGTCGAGCGCGGCGCGGTAGGGCGGCAGGTAGTCGTTGTACATCTTCGGCAGGCTCATATCGACCGTGTTGTAGTCGCGGCCCCCTTCCACGGCGCCGTACAGGGCGAAGTGCTTGACGATGGCCATGATGCTGTCGGCATTGGCCGGGCTCGACCCCTGGAACGACTTGACCATCACCTGGCCGATCTTCGAAGTCAGGTAGGTGTCCTCGCCAAAGCCTTCGCTGGTGCGCCCCCAACGCGGGTCGCGGGCAATGTCGACCATCGGTGCGAAGGTCATGTCCAGCGAGTCGGCGGCCGCCTCGATGGCCGAGGTGCGGCCGACCTTGGCGATGGCGTCCATATCCCAGGACGAGGCCAGGCCCAGGCCGATCGGGAAGATGGTGCGTTCGCCATGGATGGTGTCGTAGGCGAAGAACATCGGGATCTTGAGGCGGCTGCGCATGGCCGCGTCCTGCATCGGACGGTTCTCCGGGGCGGTGCGCGAGTTGAAGGTGCCGCCGATGCGTCCGGCGGCGATTTCCTCGCGGATCTTCGCGTGGGGCATCTCGGGGCCGATGCTGATCAGGCGTAGCTGGCCGATCTTCTCGGCCTCGGTCATCTGGCTGATCAGATGGTCGACGAACGCCTGCTTGTCCTGCAGGGGCGGGGCGATAGGGGCGGCAAGGGCCGCCTGACTGGCAAGGCCCATGGCCAGGCCCAGCAAAGACAGTTTCATCATCAATTCCGTTGTCGAGTGATAGCGGTGGGCCGAGACGTTTCGTATGCCTGTTGTTGTCGTGTCCGCTGGCCGTGTTGTGGATCATTCATCCATGATCCGACGCAGTCGCGGATTATGCCTTATATGAGGCATTTGTTGAGATACACTCTCGCCCACCCGATTGCCGGGATAACAACGATAAGAACGCTCGAGAGACGAAGGCATGACCGAATACGAACAGCGCCAGATCGCCGAGGCGATTGCACGCGCCGAACGGCGCACCGATGCGGAGCTTGTGACCGTGCTGGCCCGCCGCGCCGATGATTTCCCCTACCTGCCGTTGATCTGGGCCGCCTTGCTGGCCTTGTTGATACCCGGCGCGTTGCATGTGTGGCTGGGTGGTATCGGCGTCAATGGCCTGTTGTTGGCGCAGATGCTGACCTTCATCAGCTTGTGCCTGGTGTTGCGCCATCCGCGCCTGGCTGCCTGGGTGGTGCCGTCGATGTTGCGCCGCCGGCGCGCTTCGGGCCTGGCCCGCCAGCAGTTTCTCGAGCTCAACCTGCAGCGTACCGCCGGGGCCACGGGCGTGCTGATCTTCGTCAGCGAAGCCGAGCGCCATGTCGAGATCCTGGTCGACGAGGGCATCGCCCGGCACCTGCCCGAGCAGGCGCGCGAGGCGATCGTCGCCCGTTTCACCGACCAGGTGCGCCAGGGCCATACCTTGCAGGGCTTCGTCGAATGTATCGAGGCCTGCGGCGAGCTGCTCAGCGAACATGTACCCCCGACCCATGCGCGCAACGAACTGCCCAACCGCCTGGTGATTCTCGACTGACCGTTGGCGAGCAAGGGCATGTTTCGCCAGGGGCATCATCGACGTAGAATGCCCGGCATTGCGCATCGCGCTCCCCGCATTTCGAGGCACCCGTTTCCATGTCTTCCCCTTCCTCCGCCCCTGGCGCGCCGGACGCGCGCGCCCAGTTCCTGAGCCTGCTCGCCGATGCGCTGGGCGACGGCAGCCTGAGCAAGCTGGTGCTGGCCCGCCATGTCGGTACCGACCAGACCCTGCAGCGGATCATCGCCAAGGCGGTGCAGATCAAGGGCCAGGCCTGCCTGTCGTTGGTCTACCGTCACCAGACCCGCGACATTACTCGCAACCTGGGGTTGGACGAGGCGCAGGCGCTGGTGGCTGAACTGCTCCCCGAGAGCTTTCGCAACGCGCACCTGTTCACCCCGGCCGGTGAGGTGCAACTGGAGTTCAGCAAGAAGGGCAAGCCGATGCTGCGCCGGCACCTGGCCCAGCAGGCGCCCCGCGAGACGGGCGCGGGTGGGCATGACCGGCAGAAGAAGCGTTACCTGGAGCTGTCGCGGCCGTTCCTGCGCGACCTGGGGGTGACTGACGCGCAGGGCGCGCTGATCCCGTCCATGTCGCGCAAATGGAAGCAGATCAACAAGTTCATCGAGGTCTTCGACCATGCCTTGAGCGACGCGCCCGTGAACCCCCAGCAGAGCCTGAAGGTCGCCGACTTCGGTTCGGGCAAGGGCTATCTGACCTTTGCCATGCACGACTACCTGCGCAACACCCTCGCCCGTGAGGCGCAGGTCACGGGTGTCGAGCTGCGCCCGGACATGGTCGAGTTGTGCAACGCCGCCGCCGCGCGCCTGGAGCACCCGGGCCTGGTGTTCGAATGCGGCGATGTGCGCAGCGTGGTGCCTGAGGCCATCGATGTGATGATCGCCTTGCATGCCTGCGACATCGCCACCGACTATGCCATCCACACCGGTATTCGCTGCAACGCCGCGATCATCATGTGCTCGCCGTGCTGCCACAAGCAGATCCGCCCGCAGTTGCACAGCCCAGGGCTGTTGCAACCGATGCTGCAGTACGGGCTGCACCTGGGCCAGCAGGCCGAGATGCTCACCGACAGCTTGCGCGCCCTTTATCTGGAGGCTTGCGGCTACGAGACCAAGGTGTTCGAGTTCATCTCGCTCGAGCATACCAACAAGAACAAGATGATCCTTGCGGTCAAGCGTCGGCAGCCCCAGGACAATGCGGGTCTGCTGGAGAAAATCGCCGAGCTCAAGGCGTTCTATGGGGTGCGCGAGCATTGTCTGGAGACGTTGTTGAAGGTGGATGGGCTGATCGCTGGTTAAGGTCCATTCATGCTTTGCGTGGGCTACCGGTCGGTTGACTGGAAAGATGCAGCGCCTGGGATACCGAGCGCCGCCCGCGCGGCGCATCGCGGATGAATCCGCTCCTACATTTGCTGCAACGTACCGAACCTGTCAGGCCATGGTTGCCAGCCTTGGCGCAGGGCTTGAGACAGATGGGGCGGCAGCAATGCCCGCCGAAAAATCGTGTCGAGCGCACAAGGCTAACAACCATGGCCTATCAGGCATGGTCACGTTGCAACAAATGTAGGAGCGGATTCATCCGCGATGCGCCGCGCGGGCGGCGCTCGATCTGATAGGCGCTGAAAGGCTGTCGCCAAGCCCCTGGCAGCCCTCATACGATGGCTCTCATGGCTCCGGGATGTAATGGAGTCGGTCTGTTCCGAGGGCCGCCGGTCGTTATTCTTTGGTTGTCATTTGACAACCATGTCCTCTCGCCCATACTAGCGCGCAGTCGATCCCCGAAGCCAATACACGCGCGATAGCCAATCAGTCAGTGGAGCGAAAGTGATGGAGTACGAGTTCACCCTCAAATACCAATTGACCGAGGACATGGACGTCGATGCGCTGATCGAGCGCCTGGGGGAGGCCGGTTGCGATGATGCAGTGGTCGGTAGCGGCCAACCAGGTCGTCTGGCCCTGGCCTTCGCCCGCGAGGGAGGCACGGCGCGGGAGGCGCTGCACAGCGCCCTGGCGGATGTGCGGCAAGTGTTGCCGGATGCCCGGCTGATCGAGGCCAGTCCCGACCTGGTCGGCCTGACCGATGTGGCGGAGCTGGTGGGGGTCTCCCGGCAGAACATGCGCAAGCTCATGCTCACCCATCACCGCACCTTTCCGGCCCCGGTGCATGACGGCACGCTCTCGCTCTGGCACCTCGCCGACATCCTGTCGTGGATGCAGGCGCGCGGCACGCATGCCGTCGCCCAGGCAGTCCATGAGCTGGCCATCGTGGCGATGCAGGTGAATGTCGCCAGGGCCCAGGAGCGGGTGGCGAACGGCAGGTGATGCACTCCGTTGCATCATTGCCTGCCAGCGGGCTCAGAAGAACCGGGTCACGCTGATCTTGGCATTGCGTCCCTGGGTATAGGCGTTCTCACCTGACAGCTCTGGCCGGATGGCCTTGTTGAACAGGTTGTCCACGGTCAGGTTGACCTCGGTGCCCTTGAGATAGGGTTGCTGCGGCTTCCAGTTGGCGAACAGGCCATGGATCTGGTACTTCTCGTTGCCGAAGTTGTCGTAGTAGCGGTCACCGAGCGCGCTGGCCGGGCCCTCGAAGTACTTGTCGCTGGGCAGGTGGTGGGTGGCGCCGACGAACTGAGCGGTCCAGCCGACCCGGGCGTCCCAGGCCGGGATCTTCACGCCAAGGGTGGTGATCCATTTCGGTGCCGGTACATCCTTAGCCCAGACATCCGGCCCCCAGGGGTTGGTGTACGCGCCCTCGTGGCGACCCTCCATCCAAGAGTACGACAGCGCACCGAACCAATAGGTGGCGTCGTAGAAGGTTTCGACTTCGAAACCCTTGTAGGTCACATCGCCGATATTGCGGTAGTTGCCCATCAGCCCGTCGCCGCAGGTGTTGGCAATGGTGCCGCCGCTGACCAGTTGCTCCTGGCAGCCGATGCCGGTGGCCTTGAAGATCTCGTCAGTGACCTTGTTGTGGAATGCCATGGTGCGAATCTGCGCGCTGTCGCCTTGGCTGAACACATTGGTGAAGGTACTGATGCTGCCGACCCGCACACCGGTGATGCGCTCGGGGTCGAGGTTGCGACTGGTGGCGGTGCGGCTGCCGACACCCTGCACTTCATACTGTTCATCCAGTACCGGGGCGCGCCAGGTCTTGCTGTAGTCGGCGAACAGCGCGGTCTGTTCGTTCATCTTCCAGAACAGTGACAGACGTGGCGACCAGCCGCTGTAGGTCTTGTCGCTGTAGTCGTGGCCAGCCTCCGGGTTGTTGTAGTACGGCGCCTGGTTGGGCTTGCCCTCGTTGGTCACGTGGTCGTAGCGCAACGATGGCGTGATGGTCAGGTCGCCCAGGGTGATGGCGTCCTGCAAGTAGTAGCCCTGGCTGTCGACCTGGCCGCTGGGCATGAAGTACGGCTGGTAGTGACCATAGTTGTACTTGGGTACTTCGTAGGTCTTGCCGGGCATCCACATCTGCGTGTCGCGGTCATGGCGACGCACCTGCACGCCTGCGGTGAGCGCATGTTCCAGGGGACTGGTGAGGAAGGTGCTGGTGTTCTTCACATCGAGCATGCGGTCCTTGTACTCGGTGTCCATCTTGCGCCCACCGGTGGCGGGCTGGAAGAACGCCGTGGCGTCGCGCTCATCGGTCTGCTTGGTGTCCGATTCGGAGTACTTCACCTGCAGGTCCACCCACGGGTTCTCGATCGGTTGGTACTTGTAGGTGGCCGACCAGGTGGTGTCGATGGTGCGGCGGTTGGCGAGGAAACGCTTGAGGGCGGCTTCGTAGCCGTACTTCTTGATATCCGCCGCAGTGGGGGGCGTGCTGAAGGCGGTCGAGGAGAAGGTGGTCCAGCGCTGGCTTTCCGATTGTGCCCAGGACAGCCCCAGGCTGTGCTCGTCGGTGAAATGTATGTTGGTCTTTAGCAGAGCGCCGTCCAGGTCCAGGGCGCTGTAGGGGATGCGCTGGGGGTTGATCGGCCATTTGCCGGTGGGGTCGGGCAGGCTGTCGGCCATCTTCAGGTTGCCGCCGTCGCGCTTGGTGTAATACACCAGGCCGTCGATGCGACCGTCGTCGGTACGGCCGAACAATGCCGAGCTGTAGATCTGCTGGTGGTCGTTGCTGCCATAGCCGTACTTGAGCATCGCACCGCTGTTGCGGCCCTCTTGCAGCAAGTCGCCGGCGTCCTTGGTTTCCATATTGACGCTGCCGCCGAAGCCGCCGTTGCCGGTCTTGACCGAGTGCGGGCCTTTTTCGACCTCGATGTGCTTGATCAGCTCGGGCTCGATGAAGATGGTGCCTTGCTGATAGCGCTCAAAGCCGCTCTTGGGCGCACCGTCGAGGGTCATCGGCACGTCCTCGGCGTCGCCAAAGCCCCAGATGTTGATGGTCTGGCCGCCGGGCTTGGACGAGCCGCCCATGTTCACCCCCGGCAGGGTCGCCAGCACGCTGGGAATGTTGCTGGGCTGGTAGCGGTCGATCTGCTCCTGGTCGAGCGTCGAGCGCCCGACGTTGCCAGCGTCGACCTGCTGCCCGTCACCCACGATGCTCACGGCACCGAGTTGCAGGCTGTTGTCGGCAGTCGGGTCGTCTTCGCGCAGGCGTACCACGTAGGTATTGCCCATGCGCACCACGTTGAAGCGGCTGCCGACCAGCAGGCGGCTGATAGCCACTTCGGCTTCGAAGTCGCCCTTGAGCGCCGGTGCCTGGGCACCGCCGAGCAGGGCCTCGTCGAACAGCAGCTGGACCTTGGCCTGCTGGGCCAGTTGGCTCAGCGAGCGCGCCAGCGGTTGCGCCGGCAGGTCGAACGGTACCGGTGCGGCTTCGGCGGCCAGGCTCATGGCCAGGCACAGGGCCAGCAATGTGGGTCGGACAGGCAGGCAGTGCAATGGACGCAACGCGGACAACATGGTTTCCCCCAAACGGCAAAAGGCCGGAAAAAGCCCGCCATCACGCGGCAGGCGGGGAGGAAGACGCGATGTTGCGACAAAACCTCACCTGCGAATGATAAAAATTCTCAAATTATTTTTTCAGCGTCGCTCGATGCGCAGGCGGCCGTCGGCCAGCAAGGTAGTCTTGACCGGCAACAGGGCGGGCAGGGCATTGAGCAGGGCGTCCGGGTCGTGGACGTCGAGATTGCCGGACACCTTGTAGCGGCCAAGCGTCGGGTCGGCCAGCACCACCGGCTGCTGGCGATACAGGCCGAGCTCGTCAATCAGGCTGGCCAGTTCGCGGTTGCGAAAGCTCACATGGCCCTCGCGCCAGTCGGCCACCTGTTGTTCGCCCAGTTCACGGCGGGTCAGGGTGCCGCGTGCCAGGTCGTAGGTGGCGCCCTGGCGGGCACCGAGCAACAACGGCGGTTGTCGCTCGCCGGGGGTGTCGAACGCCACCTGGCCGTGGGCGACCGTCACCACCAGTTCGCGGTCGCCCCGGCGCACATCGAAGCCGGTGCCGACCACGCGCACGTGGCCGCTGCCCGCATCGACGAACAACGGCCGTTCCTTGTCGGGCGCCACCTCGATATACAGCTGGCCGTGTTCGAGCTGGATCAGCCGCTGTTCGGCGCTGAAGTCCAGGCGCAGGCGGGTCTGGGCGTTGACGTGCAGTTGGCTGCCATCGGGCAGTTGCAGCACCTGCAGGGCCTGGCTGGCGCTGATGCGCTTGCTGAAGGCCTCGCTGCCCGCGCCTAGGTTGCCGGCCAGTATGGCGCAGAGCAGGGCCGCCGCCGTGGCCAGGGCCGGGCGCCAGCGTGGCGCCCGGCGTACCGGCAAGGGTACGGGGCGATTGGCTTGCTTGAGTGCGGCCAGGTCATCCCACAGCTGTTCGAACTGGCGATAGGCGCGGGTGTGCTCGGGCGTCTGCATCCACCGGGCGAATGCCTTGCGGTCTTGCCGTGACGGCTGGTTGCGGTTGCGGCTGAACCAACTCGCCGCCTGGGCGTCGATCGGGCGCGGGTCGAGCTCGTCGGTGGGGGTCATGGGAACTGCTCCGTGCCGTTGTCACTGTCCAGGCGTTGCTTGCATTGCAGCAGGGCGGCGGCGATGTGCTTTTCGACCATGCTGACGGAAATGTTCATGCGTTCGGCGATCTGGGCCTGGGTCAGGCCTTCGAAACGGTGCAGCATAAGGGCTTCGCGGCGTCGCGGCGAGAGTTCTGCAAGCACCTGGCGCAATTGATTCAGCCGTTGCTGCTGCTGGGCGTGGTCCAGCGGGTCGTTGGCCGGCGCGCTCTGCTGCTCGGGCAGGGTGTCGTCGGCCAGCGCCGCATGGCGCACTTTCTGCCTGCGCCAATGGTCGCTCAGCAGGTTGCGCGCCACTTGGAACAGGAACGCGCGCGGCTGCTCCACCTTGGCCCGATCCCGGTAACCCAGCCATTGGGCGAAGACATCCTGGGTCATGTCCGCGGCGTCACTGGCATTGTCCATGCGCTTGCGCAGGAAATGCAGGATGTCGGCATAGAAACCGTGGGCGACGGGGTCGGGTTTGGGGCGCTGCATGCACGCTTTCCGGGGCTGGCGGGAAGGAAAGGGTGCGGATCTTATCGAGAATTATTTACATTTGCAAAGTGTGCGGCTCAGCGCCGTCGATCCTGTGTGGCCGGAACGGGGATGGCCAGTTCAGCCAAGCCCAGGGGGTGGCTGGAGGCATCGAAAAAGTGCAGCGGAACCTGCGAAAGATCGCCAAAGCGATCAATGAAGTGCTGCTTCTGGTTGATGACCGAGGCCTCGCTCAGTGGCCGGATCGCGATGGCCAGGTGCTTGGGCCGAGCCAGGCGGATGGCGTCGAGCAGGTGCTGGTCGCTGGTGTCCAGATGTTGGCCGAACAAGCATAGTCCGTCGTGTTCGCGGGCCAGCTGTCCCAGGCTCCAGGACAGGTAGTCGGAGTTGCGGATGGCGCGCAGCTTGTCTTCGCTGCGGCTTTCGTTGACGAACAGCGGTACTTCGCCGGGAATGTTCACGGCGAAGCCTTCGAGCAGTTCGGCCTGTTCCGCGCTGCGTCGGCGGGTACTGCCGTCAGGCAGCTTGAGCAGGTGCATGCCGCCGTGCAGGTGCAGGATGCGGATACCGTCGGCCTGGCTGCGGCGCACGTCGAAGAAACCCTGTTCGTCGAACAGGTTGGCGAAACCTTGCGTATCCTCGGCCACGGCCCAGGGCAGGATCAGGTCGTAGTTGCTGGTGTAGACGCTGCGGTACTGGCGCAGCGCGTGGTTGATGGCCGTACGCGTCGCGCCGGGGAAGCGCGGCCAGGGCAGGTGCACGGCACGCACCGCGTGGATCAGCGCTTCCTTGATCGAGTAGTAGCGGTTCAGCGGCGCGGTGGAGTTGATCGCCAGCGCGGCGTTGGCCCGTACCGTGGTGTTCAGGGTGCTGAGCAGCGGCTCGAACAGTTCGCTGCCCAAGGCCTTGAACAGTGCCTGGTCGCTCACCCCCAATGCCTTGTGCCGCACCCGCTGGGCTTCCTCGAACAGCGAGAAGTAGCCGAACGGTTTCCACAGCGCGCGGCTGGCACCATTGCCCAGCAGCAGGGCGGTGCTGGGGTGGCGCTGGTTGAGGTCGGCCCAGGTGGGCAAGTGGGCGTCGAGTGCGGGCATGGGCGGTCCATTGGGTGTGGCGGAAAACGCCGGGGACTTTAGCATGTCATGCAGAGTGTGCGAGGCTTGCGCCCTCAAGGACTGCACCGTTGACCTTGCCGGCGTCTTCCAGAGGCCGGCCCCGATCTGCAAAGGACTACCCATGTACAAGACCCTTCTCCTGGCCACCTTGCTGGCGAGTACCGCGGCCCAGGCCTCCGACGGCAAGGCCCTCGCCAAGGCCCAGGACATCCCGCATCCGGCCGTGATCGCTCACCGTGGCGCCTCGTTCGACGCTCCCGAGTCCACCACTCCCGCCTACCTGCTGGCCCGCGAACTGGGCGCCGACTACCTGGAAATGGACTTGCAGCGCACCCGCGATGGCGTGCTGGTGGTGGTCCACGACGATGTGCTGGGCCGCACCAGCGACGTCGCCGAACGTTACCCCGAGCGCACGGCGAGCCCGGTCAGCGCCTTCACCCTGGCCGAACTCAAGGCGCTGGACGCCGGCAGCTGGTTCAACAAGGCCTATCCCGAGCGTGCCCGCGAAGCGTTCAAGGGCCAGCGCATCCTGACCCTGGACGAAGTGATCAATATCGCCGAAGGCAACCCCGAGCGTCATCCGGGCCTTTACATCGAGACCAAGGAGCCGGCGCAGTTTCCCGGTATCGAGCAGGACCTGAAAAAGCGCCTCGAGGCCCGTGGCTGGCTCGACAAACCGGGTAAGGTGGTCTTGCAGACCTTCGATCGCAACAGCCTCAAGCTGCTGCACGAGGCCATGCCGCAGGTGCCGAAGATCCTTTTGCTGTGGGTGGCCAAGGGCAGCATCGAACCCGCCTCGGGGCAAGACTTCGACGAATCCGGCGAGCAGGACAAGTCGGCCTTCTACGCCCGTCAGCAACCCAAGGACCGTGCCGAGTTCCAACGCTGGCTCGACTATGCCAAGGCTGGCGGTGCCATTGGTACCGGCCCTTCGGCAATCCGTACCCACCTCGGCGAGCAGAGCTACTCCGACCTGATCCAGCCGTGGATGAACCAGGCCAGCCACGACAAGGGGCTGCTGGTGCACGTATACACCCTCGACGAGGCGGTGGATTTCGACAAGGCGATGAAAGCCGGCGTAGACGGCATCTTCACCAACCGTGCCGGTGAGCTGATGCGTTTCTATAAACGACCGATGCCACAGAACGAAGGCCAGTTGCTGCGCAAGCTGGGTTACTGATCGGCAACATGATGCTGGCGATGGCCGAATGACATGTGTGAGAATGATAGGAATTCCTATTAACGGCCCTCGCCACATCCGCAATGACCTCCCTTTCCAGTTGGCAGCCCCGGCCAGCCCTCCAGGCAGCCGTCGACGACCTGCTTGCCCATTACAGTGATCTGCGCCGCTACCTCTGCGGGCGGCTGCGCAACCCTGACGACGCCGCTGATATCGCCCAATCCAGCTTCGCCCAGGCCTACGCCCATGCGCTCAACGCACCGGTAATCAATGCCCGGGCCTTGCTGTTCCAGGCGGCGCGCAACCTGTGCATCGACCAGCACCGTCGGCGCAGCACCGAACTGGCGGCGCTGGAAGACTGGCTGGCACGGGCCGACTGGCTCAGCCCCAGCGTGGAAGAGATCATGATCGCGCGCGAACAGCTGCAGCACCTGATTGCCCGCATCGAACGCATGCCCAAACTTCGCCGCGAAGTGTTCGTTCGCGTGCGCCTGCACGGCCACAGCCACCGTGAAGTGTGCGAGGCTCTGGGGCTGTCGGCCAAGTCGGTCGAGCTGCATATCGCCCGGGCGGTCTTCGACCTGTCCGAACTGCGCCTGGCGAGCCGTCATGACTGAGCCGGCCGCGCCACGCAAGGTGCAGCAGGCGCTGGTCTACCTGGCGGCGTTGCAAGGGGATGATCCCGAACGCGTGCGCAAGACCCATGGCCTGGCGCAGCGCTGGCGTGGACGCAGCGCCGAGCATGAGCGCGCCTGGCTGGAGGCCGAGCAGCGCTGGCAACTGGTTCATCGCCTCGCTCCGCAACTGCGTGGCGTCTTGCAACCGCAGGCCTGTGATGTGGGGCGTCGGCGGGTGCTGCGCCAGGGCGGCGCGCTGGCCTTGCTGCTGGCCGCAGGTGGCTGGCTGGGCTGGATGTACAAGCGCACCGCAGCGTTCGGCCAGGACCTGCAGACGGCCCACGCGCAAGCGCCGCAGGCCTTGGCATTGCCCGATGGCAGCCAGTTGCTGGTGGCGGCCGAAAGCAACCTGCGCGTGCGCTTCGATCACGGTCAGCGCCAGGTCCTGCTGCTGCACGGCAATGTCTTCTTCGATGTGGCTCATGAGCTGTGGCGGCCATTCCTGATCAGTACCCGCCTCGGCGTGGTAGAGGTGCTGGGCACCGCGTTCACGGTCAGCGACCGGGGTGGTCAGGTCCAGGTGGCCGTAGCCAGGGGGCGGGTGCAGGTACGCGACCTGCAGGGTGGCGAACAGGTGCTGCAGGCTGGCGAGCGCATCTGCCTGGAGGGCGAAGGACGGTTGGGCAGCCTGCGCGCCGGTGGCCAGTATGGGCCCGACCAGGCGCATTGGCAGCGCGGTTGGTGGTCGTTCACCGACCAACCGCTGGTCGAGGTGATCGGTGAGCTGAACGCTTATGCCGCGCAGGCCGTCAAGGTCGATCCCGGGCTGGTCAACCTGCGATTGACCGGGAGTTTCCCCAGTGACCGGCCTGAGGTATTGCTCGATGCCTTGCCGGGCATCCTGCCGGTCAGTGTGCAGGCGTTGGGTGGGCAACGTCTGATCGTGCCGCGCTGATCCTCTGAAAATCGTTTGAGGGGTAAACCGCCACTGCCGCGTCATCAGCTGTGAACCCACCTCCTGCAAGGACTGATCATGTCGCTTTTCACCTCCCGCTTCCCCGGTCCCCTGCGGCGCCTGGCCCTGGCCTGCGCCCTGGGTGGCAGCGGCCTGGCCCTGGCTGATAGCCAGCCGCTGAACCTCGACTTGCCGGGCCAGTCGCTGGAGGCCACGGTGCATGCCCTGGCCCATGCCTCGGGAGTGGCGATCGCCGCCGACAGCCGTGTATTGGCCGGGCGTAGCACACCTGCCTTGCAGGGGCGCTACACAGTGCTGCAGGCGCTGAGCCAATTGCTGGCTGGCAGCGACCTGGTGGCGCTGGAGGAAAACGGCGTGATCATCTTGCGCGGCCCGACCGACCAGGGCGCCCTGACATTGGGGGCGACCACGGTCAATGCCTCTGGCTTCAACAGCGACCTGCCGGAAAGCTACAGTGGCGGCCAGGTCGCCCGCGGGGCGCGCATCGGCATGCTGGGCAACCGCGACTTGATGGACACCCCCTTCAGCGTCACCGCCTACACCGCCAAGACCATTGAGAACCAGCAAAGCGGCACGGTCGGCGCAGTACTGCGCAACGACCCGTCGATCCGCTTCAGCACCGGCGAAGGGCATGCCTACGAGAACTTCATGATCCGTGGCTATGCGCTGGACTCCACCGAGCTGGCGCTGGGTGGTCTCTACGGTCTGGCGCCCGATGGCCATGTGCCGACCGAATTCCTCGAGCGCGTCGAAGTGCTCAAAGGGCCGGGGGCGCTGCTCAATGGCATGGCGCCCAACGGTGGCGTAGGTGGGGTGGTCAACCTGGTGCCCAAGCGTGCCGGCGACACACCGCTTACGCGGCTGACCAGCAGCTACGTGTCCGATGGCTATGTCGCCGAGCATATCGATGTCGGGCGGCGCTTTGCCGAGGGGCGCTTCGGCATTCGGTTCAATGGTGTCTACGGCAGTGGCGACACCGGCGTCGACGAGCAGTCCAAGGACCGCACCTTGGCGGCGTTGGCACTGGATTACCGAGGGGACGACTTCAAGCTCGAGCTGGATGCCTACGAAAGCCACGAGAAACTGGAGAACGGCAGCCCGATGATGGCCGGCTTCAGCGGCCTCAATCAGGTAACCCGCGCACCCAAGCCAGACACCAACATCCTCGAAGGCATCCACGCCCGGCAGATCAGCAAGGCCGTGGTGGTGCGTGGCGAGTACCAGCTCGATGACAGCTGGACCGCCTACGCCAGCGTCGGTGGCGCCCGCACCCGCTACGATGGCTTCCTCAACGGCACCCGGGTGGTGGTGAACAAGGCCGACGGCACGGCCACGGGGGAAACCTACAACCAGGCCGGCTACACCCACAGTCTTTCCACCGAGGCCGGCCTGCGCGGTAACTTCATGACTGGTCCGGTCAGCCACCAACTGGTGCTCAGCACCACCTTGCTGCACCAGGACATCGGCCGTGCGCCGACGGTCACCGGTGCCAAGTACCCCACCAACATCTACCACCCGGGCAAGGCGATCATCGCGGGTGACCACGGCAGCAGCAGCAAGACCGGCGACAACACCCTGTCGAGCTTTGCCGTGGCCGATACCCTGGGCTTCCTGGACGAGCGTGTGCTGCTCACCCTCGGGGTGCGTTCCCAGCGGGTGCGGCAGAAGATGAGCAACCCTTCGTACGACGAGCGCAAGCTGACCCCCGCCGTGGGTATCGTGCTCAAGCCCTGGGAGGCGCCGGTATCGCTGTATGCCAACTACATCGAAGGCCTGACCCAGGGTGGCATGGTCACCGACCAGAAGGCCGCCAACTATGGCGAGCAGTTCGCGCCCTATGTCGCCAAGCAAATGGAGGCCGGGGTGAAGTGGGACCTGGGCGACTTCACCCACACGCTGGCGGTGTTCCAGATCGACAAGCCCAGCATGATCTACGACAAGCCCAGCAATCGTTACAACGATGACGGCGAGCAGCGCAACCGTGGCCTGGAGTGGACGATGTTCGGCGAAGTCGCCCCCAGCGTGCGCCTGCTCGGTGGCGTGACCTATACCCGCGCGGTGCTGAGCAAGACCGCCAATGGCGCCATGGACGGCAACACCGCCCGCGGCGTGCCGGCCTGGTCGGCCAACCTCGGCGCCGAGTGGGACCTGCCTGGGGTCGAGGGCCTGACCCTGACCGCCCTGGGTATTCACAGCAGTTCCCAGTACCTCGATTCCGCCAACCAGTTGAAGATCCCGCAATGGACCCGCTATGACCTGGGCGCACGCTATGCGACCAAGGTGCTGAGCAAGGACGTGACCCTGCGCGCCAGCCTGGAAAACGTCGAGAACCGCGCCTACTGGGCCGGTGTGTTCAATGATGGCTATGCGACTGTCAGCGAACCGCGCACGCTCAAACTCTCCGCCAGCGTCGACTTCTGAGGTGAGCATGCAGCGATTGAAGCGCTTGGGCGGAGCATGCCTGCTGGCCACGCTCTATTCGAATCTGGCCTTGGCGGGTGCGTACGCCGATCTCGAGGTGGGAAAACCAGTTGCCGGCCAGGTCGGCGCAGCGTATCCGCCGGCCTGGCAATTGGCGCTCAAGGCCGGGGACTTGGTGCGTGGTCGGCTCGACGGTGACGTCAGCCTGCGCCTGCTGGATGCCGAAGGGCGTTCGTTGCGCCTGCTGATCGACGGCCTGGACCAGCCCCGCGAGTTCCTGTTCGTCGCGCCGCAGGACGGTCGTTACGCGGTGCGCGCCGAACCCCTGGCAATCCGCCCGGCGGCGCGTTTCAGCCTGAGCCTGGAGCAGGTCCTGCCTGTCGGCGAGCAACACCGTACGCCGGCGGCGCTGCTCAGCCCGACCCTGCACGCCCTGCAGCAGCACCTGGCAACGGGTGGCACCAGCGAAGCCTTCTGGCAGGCCCGTGCCGTTGAGGGAACGCCATTGGTCGAGGCCATTGCTGGGCAACCCGGCAAGCGCCTGGTCACCTTCCTCTGGCGCGGGGCACGGGACAACGTGAGGATGTTCGGTGCCCCCACAGGCAATCACGAACCGCTGTCCCGGCTGGGCGCGAGCGATGTCTGGTTCCACAGTTTCGAGGTACCTGCGACGACCCGCCTGAGTTATCAGATGGCACCGGATGTACCGGTGTCCGACGACCGCCGGGTGATCCTGGCCAGTACCCGGCGCGATCCGTTGAACCCGAATACCTTCGCCGACGGCAGTGGCGACGCCTGGTTGTCGCGTTCACGGCTGGAACTTGCGGATGCGCCGCCCCAGCCGTGGGTGGCCGAGCGTGCCGGGGTGGCCCGTGGCAGCCTGGAGCGCAGGCGCCTGGCCAGCGAGGTGTTGGGCAACGAGCGCGACATCTACCTCTACCGCCCGGCAGGTTGGCGCCGGGGCAAGGCCGACCAGGCCTTGCTGGTGCTGTTCGATGCCCATGCCTACACCCGTCAAGTGCCGACGCCGACGATACTCGACAACCTGATTGCCGACGGCCTGATCCCGCCCACTGCCGCGCTGATCATCGCCAACCACAGCAGCGAAAGCCGTGAGCGGGAGTTGCCGCCCAACCCACTGTTCGCAAGGTTCATGGCCGAGGAACTGATGCCTTGGGCCAGCCACCAGGGGCTCGCGGCACCAGCCTCGCGCACCGTGGTGGCAGGGTCGAGCTATGGCGGTCTGGCGTCGGCCTACCTGGGCCTCAGGCACCCGGAGTTGTTCGGCAATGTGCTGAGCATGTCCGGTTCCTACTGGTGGCCGATGGCCGGTGACGAACCTGGCTGGCTGACCCGTGAGTACGTCAAGGCACCGCGCCAGCCGTTGCGGTTCTACTTGCAGTCGGGTCTGTTCGAAGGGCCGAAAATTCTCGACACCAACCGCCACTTGCGTGATGTGTTGCTGGCCAAAGGGTATCGGGTGGAACAGGTGGAGTTTCCGGCTGGGCATGACTATCTGCAGTGGCGGGGGAGCCTGCCCTGTGGGTTGATCAGCTTGCTTGGGCAGGGGACACAGGCTGTTGCGCGGGCTTGTGTGCCGTAACGCAAGTTTTCAACGATGGATCGTCTGCGTCTATGAGATCGAGCGCCGCCCGCGCGGCGCATCGCGGATGAATCCGCTCCTACATTTGTTGCAACGTGGCCATGCCTGATAGGCCATGGTTGTCAGCCTTGTGCGCTCGACGCGATTTTTCGGCGGGCATTGCAGCCGCCCCACCTGCCTCAAGCCCTGCGCCAAGGCAGGCAACCATGGCCTGATAGGTTCGGTACGTTGCAACGAATGTAGGAGCGGATTCATCCGCGATGCGCCGCGCGGGCGGCGCTCGATCTTGAGAGCGCTGCAAGACCATCGCCTGGCACCCGCCCGCCCAAGTGGGATCGTAAGCCACCCCCTCCCTCAATCCGCAGCACCCTCCCGCCGAGCCCTGTTGCGCCATACCCGATACGCCCGAATCCCCGCCCGGACCGAGCCGAACAGCAGTTTCTCCTCCAGCTCCCGCGCCATCCCGGAACGCACCAGCATGCGCAGGAAAGTGCCACGGGCGCGGGCGATGGCGAAATGGATGCCCTGGGCGGCGAGGGTGTCGCGTACCTCGCGCAGGGCGGCGATGCCGCTGACGTCGATGCTGGTCACCGCTTCGGCATCGAACAGCACCACCTGGGTTTTCTCCACGTTCTGCACGGCTTCGAGCAGGCGCATCTTGAAGTAGTCGGCGTTGAAGAACAGGATCGCGTCGTCGAAGCGGTATACCAGCAGGCCCGGCACGGTACGGGCATCCTTGTGCTGGCGCACGTCCACCTGGCCCTCGATGCCCGGCACCCAGCCAAGCACGGCGTCGGTGGGCTGGTAGATGCTGTAGAGCAGGCGCAGGATGGCCAGGGTCACGGCGAACACGATGCCCGGCAACACGCCCAGGCCGAGTACGCCGACTGTGGTCAGCAGGCACAGCCAGAACTCGAAACGGCTGAGCTTGCGGATGGTCTTGAGCGACTTCACGTCGATCAACCCCCAGCCGGCCATCAGCAGCACGGCACCCAGCGCCGCCTGGGGAATCCAGGCCATGGGCGCGGTGAAGAACAGCAGGATCAAGGCGATCACCAGGGCTGCGATGATGCCCACCAGCTGGCTCTTGCCGCCGACCATGTCGTTGACCGCGGTGCGCGAGTCGGCGCCGCTGATGGCGAAGCCCTGGGAGATACCGGCGGCCAGGTTGCTCACGCCCAGGGCCAGGAACTCATGGTTGGCGTTGATCGCGTAGCCGTGGCGGGCGGCAAAGCTGCGGGCGGTGAGCATGGCGCTGCAGAAACTGATGGTGGCGATACCCAGGGCGTCGCGCAGCAGACTCTTGGTTTCCGCCAGGGAGCTCTGTGGCCAGGCCAGCTCGGGAATGCCCGCCGGCACCGGGCCGAGGATCGCCACGCCGAAACGGTCCAGGCCGAACAGTCCGGCAAGGGCGGTAAATACCACCACGGTCACCAGCGCCGCCGGCAGCCGCGGATAGCGCCGTGGCAGCCAGATCAGCAGGCCCAGGCCGGCCAGGCCAATGGCTAGCGTCAGCCAGTGGATCTCGCCCAGGCGCTGGAAGAAGTTGATCAGGCTGAGGATGAAACCGTCGCCTTCGATCTTGAAACCCACCACCTTCGACAACTGCCCGGCGAGCAGGCTCAGGCCGATGCCGTTGAGGTAGCCGATGAGGATCGGCCGCGAGAAGAAGCTGGCGATAAAGCCGGCCCGCGCCACCCCGGCAGCGATCAGCATCACGCCCACCAGCACGGTGACGATCACCGACAGTTCGGCGATGCGTTGCGGGTCGCCCATGGCCAGCGGTGCCACGGCGCCGCCGATCATGGCGCAGGTGGCGGCGTCCGGGCCGACCATCAATTGCCGTGAACTGCCGACCAGGGCATAGACCATCATCGGCAGCACGCAGGCGTACAAGCCGTACTGTGGCGGCAGGCCGACGATCTGCGCATAGGCGATGGCGATGGGGATCTGGATCGCGGCCACCGACAGGCCGGCCTGCAGGTCAGCGTGGAACCACTCGCGGCGGTAGTGCAGCAGGTTGGCCAGACCCGGTAGCCAGCGGGAGAGAAACATGCGCAGTCCTTTGGAGGTGCTTCACAAAGCGTAGCGGTCAGTCGCCACGAACGACTGGGCATTCAAGCCAATTGGCGTGGTTATGGCCATGGGCCAGATCAACAAAGGTACGCTGGAAACGAAAAAAGCAGTCGACGCTCCTTTTGACAGAGACGACGTGGACGGAATACGAGTTGGAGCGCGAGAGTGAATCGAACGGTTATAGGACAAACTTCGGGCAACGGAGATGAGTGGCTAAGGAATTCGCGAGGAGCGCTTTCATTATCGTTTTTGAGTAAACCATCTGGATCGGTAGCGAATTTGTGTGTTCCGTAGTATTTTTGCGTCTGACGGCTGGCGGTATCGTTTTGCGGTGATAGTCAAAAAATATTAGCGTTTTTGGGCTTCCGGTAGGGGTTTTTCCATGCAGGTCGGTTTCAAGGCGTTAGCCACTCGGTACGGAGTTAATCCGGTACAACCTCTGCGCGTCGATTCGGCCATCGGCACAGTGCGAGCAAGCCGCGATACCGGTAGTCAAGTAGAAAACAGGTTTCCGCCCAACTACCGGCCCGACGATGGTTTTGCAGGCCACTTCGAATTCGGGCTCAAATACGAGGAGATTCACCTTGAGTTCTTCGCCCGCCTGTTTGCCGTCGTAGGACCCGAGCCAGTCGAAGATTGGTGCCGGCGTTCCCCTTTTGGCCAGTACGCTCGCCGCACCGGTTTTCTATTCGAGTGGCTGACGGGGCAACATCTGGATGTGCCTGATGTGACCAATGGCGCCTATATCGATGCCGTGTCGCCCGCCCACTACCTGACCCGCACGTCGCCGCTTCGATCTCGCCGCTGGCGGGTCAACGACAATCTGCCAGGCACGCCTGAGTTTTGCCCGCTTATCCGGCGAACCGACACCGTGCAGCAAACCTTGCAGTTTGACCTGAGAGCCGCTTTGGGAGAGCTCGATCAGACCTTCGGCCCCGACATCCTGATGCGGACGGCGAGTTGGTTGACGTTGAAAGAGTCGCGCGCGAGCTTTCTGATTGAAAAAGAGGAAGGCCAAGCCAGCCGCATCCAGCGCTTTGCACATGTCATCGCGCAACACTGTGGCCATATCGAAGAACCATTGAGTGACCGAAGCCTGCATCTCTTGCAGGTAGGTATTCTGGGGCACGATGCATTTGGCCTGGGGTTGCGGCGCTCCCCCGTTTTTGTAGGGCAATCCACGATGCGCGAGAACATCGTGCACTACGTCGCCCCTCATTTTGACGACCTTGCCCCGATGCTTGCTGGCCTCAACGAATTCGAGATGGCCACCCGGGGCGCCGAGTCGCTTGCGCGCGCCGCGGCATTGGCGTTCGGCTTCGTCTACATCCATCCGATGAGAGACGGAAATGGGCGAATCCACCGTTTCCTGATCAACGACACTCTGGTTCGGGATCAGGCGGTTCCGAATGGCGTGATATTGCCTGTTTCAGCGACCATTACCAGCTCGACCGAGTTCCGGGCCGGCTATGATGCGACACTGGAGCAGTTCTCCCGACCCTTCATGCGGCGGTATGCGGCATCCTGTCGCTTTGGCACGCTTGTGGCCTACGAAGACGGTACGCCAAGCAACTTCGAGTTCGACGATTACGATGATGCGCGCTTCGCCTGGCGCTATCCGGATCTGACCGCACATGTTCTCTATACCGCGCGCGTCGTCGAATACACGATTCGAACGCAGATGGCGGAAGAAGCCAGGATCCTTGTCATTTTCCAGCTCGCCCAAGAGCGTTTAAAAGATGTTGTGGAGATGCCCGACCAGGATGCAAGCCGCATCATTCGCTCGGTTAAGGAGAATGGCTGGAATGTTTCAGGCAAGCTCAAGAAGCAATATCCGCAGCTCGACGACGAGCGCCTCGCAGCGCGAATCGTGGAGGCCGTTCGGTCGGCGTTTGAAGACCGAGAAGGGCAATGAGGATTGACCTTGGCATTCTCAGCGGTGCTTTGAATTTCAAGCGCAGAAACGAAAAAAGGAGCCGAGGCTCCTTTTGACAGCGACGACGTTAATGGAACGTCGTGCGGGGAATGCGAGATGGAGCGGGTAGAGGGAATCGAACCCTCCTCAATAGCTTGGGAAGCTATAGTTTTACCAATAAACTATACCCGCTTCGAAGCCAGACTTTTTACCAGAACCCTCCTCGAATGAGAAGCCCCAAGCTTGTAAAAAAGCCTTTCGGCGGCCCGTAGCCTGCGGGTGACGAGGGCTACAGGACGCCGATGCGCTCAGATCGCCAGTGCATGCTGGCTCGGTTCCTGTGCGTAGCGTTGGCGCGATTCTCGCTGGGCCGGCTTGAGGAAGCCGAGCATGGCATCGCGGGTGTCCTCGCAGGCGGTCTTGTGCTCCATGTCCAGGAAGTGGCCGGCGCCCTGGATCACGCTGAACTGGCTGCGTCCGACATGGCGGCTGAACTGGCGGGCATCCTCGACGGTGGTGTATTCGTCGCGGTCGCCATTGATGAACAACACCGGGATATCGATGTTGCGCGCGGCCTTCAGTGCCCGCTCCAGGTCGTGATCGAGCACCTGGTTGATGTGGAAGAGCATCTGCGCGTACTCATGGCTGTCCAGGCTGCTGACGTGCCGGTAGTTGAAGCGCTTGAACAACGACGGCAGGTACTTGCCGATGGTGTCGTTGACCAGGTTGCCCACCTGGTAGCGGTCGCAGGCGGCGAGGTACTGGCAACCGCGGTCCAGATAGTCGCGCATCGGTTCGTTGATCACCGGCGAGAACGAGCTGACGATGGCCTTTTTCACCAGCCGCGGCTGGTGCGCCAGGGCCAGCAGGGTGCAGGCGCCGCCCCAGGAGAACGACAGGACGTGGTCGGCACGGAAGTGCTCGATCAACTCGAGCAGGATGTGCGCCTCGGTTTCCTTGGTCAGCAGCCGCTCCTGGCGGTTGTGGGGTTTCGACTTGCCGGCATACGGCTGGTCGTACAGCACCACGTTGAACTGCGGATGCAGGCTGCGCACTGTCTGTGCAAAGGACGCCGTGGTGGCCAAAGAGCCATTGATCAGGATGATCGTCTTCTCGGCGCCCTGCGCGCGATGGAACTCCGTGTAAACCCGGTACTGCCCTTGGATATCAAGTACAGCGATTTCTGGCCTCATGTCATCGACTCCTGGCGCAAAAAGGGTATCCGCGTCACCTGGTGGCCTGCGTGGTCGTTTGGCGGACTGGCGCCGAACCGACCGGACTGGCCATCAGGGTGCACGTGCTTTATGACAGGTAGGCATTCGCCTGGAACTGAAAACCGGTGGGCCCTTGTGTCGATCCTTGACGTTGGTGTCGACGGTATTGTTTTGGCGGGCGATTACCGTGCCCCAGGGCATCGAGACCCCGGGTGGCCGGTAAAGGGCGTCTTGGACTACGGTTGTGACTGGTTGGTCACATGCAGACCGACGAGTTAGCAGTCAAGCAGCGCGGGTAGGATCGCGCAAGTGCCGTTGGAGGAAATCTTTCGTGGGAAACCGCCGAATGCTGATCCGCTCAGACCGAGGCGATTTCCTCGTCGGTCAGCGCCCTGAACTCTCCAGGATGCAATATCGGGTCCAGTGTGATCGACCCCATGCTTTCCCGATGCAGCCCCACCACCTTGTTCTGGAAGTGTCCGAACATCCGCTTCACCTGGTGATAGCGGCCCTCGACGATGGTCAGGCGCGCGCTGCGCGGGCCGAGGATATCCAGCTGCGCGGGCAGGGTGGTGAGGTCTTCGAAGGCGAAGTAGAACCCTTCACGGAACCTGTCGACGTAGTGCGCACCAATCTCGTCCTCGGTGTGCACCAGATAGGTCTTGGGCTGCTTGGTCCGTGGCTGGGTCAGCCGCCGCGACCAGTGGCCATCGTTGGTCAGGATCATCAGCCCGGTGGTGTTGTAGTCCAGGCGCCCGGCGATGTGCAGCTCGTCGCGCAGCACCACCGGTAGCAGGTCGAGCACGGTGCGGTGCTGTGGGTCCTGGGTGGCGCTGACGCAACCGCTGGGCTTGTGCAGCATCAGGTAGCGTGCCGGGCGCCCGGCCTGGTGTACCTGCTCGTCCACTTCGACGCGGCTGAATTCACGCACCTCCAACAGCGGGTCGGCGGTCGCCACGCCGTCCACGCGCACACGCCGTTGCGCCAGCAGCAGACGCACTTGCTGGCGGTTGTAGCAGGGCAGGTTGCCGAGGAATCGGTCGAGGCGCATGGTGGGCCGCTTGCAGGAAACCGGCGCGCAGTCTAACGGATCGTGCGCGCTTGCGCTGCCTTGAGCTGTGCGTCCACCTGTGCGCAGCGCGGGCACAAGCAGGCCTTGTTACGCAGTTCGGCGGGCAGGGCTTCGATGACTGCCGAGTCGATGTCCACCTCGAAGCACCAGCAGCCTTGCGTGGCGTTGCGCGGGTCGGTCAGGCCGCATTGGTTGAGGGCGCCGCAGGCGGGGCAGCGTTGGGGGTCAGGCATGGTCGGTTCCGGGCATCTCGCTGCAGACGCGGTTGCGTCCGCCTTGTTTGGCACGATAGAGGGCGTGGTCGGCGCGGGTCAGCAGACTGTGCAGGCTGTCGGCGCGCTGCAGGGCGGACAGGCCGATGCTCGCGGTCAGGCGCAGTGGCTGGTCGGCATAGCTGAAGGTCAGCTGCTCGGTGCGCCGACGGATCTTCTCCGCCACTTCGATAGCATGGCGGCCTTCGGCTTCACGCAGCAGCACGATGAACTCCTCGCCGCCCCAGCGGCAGAGTATATCGGACTGACGCAGGCTGCCCTGCAGCACATTGGCGAACTGGCGCAGCACTTCGTCGCCGGCCAGGTGGCCGTGGGTGTCGTTGAGGGCCTTGAAATGATCGAGGTCGATCAGCAGGGCGACCAGCGGCGCGCTGTCGCGCTGGGCCTCGATCAGCGCCTGGCCGGCCAGCAGGTCGAAGCTGCGGCGGTTGGGCAGGCCGGTGAGGCTGTCGAGGGTGGCCAGCGCCTCGGCGTTGTCCTGGTGGCGCTTGACCATGGCGTTGAGCAGTGACAGCACGACCAGGGTGATCATCGCGCAGATCGCCAGGTTCAGGTACAGCGACTGGCGGATGCGCTCCAGGGCGCCGGTCTCGCGTTTGTCCACCAGCAGGTACCAGCCCAGCTCCGGCAGCAGGCGCACGTTGAGGAAGTGACTGTGGCCGTCGTTGTCGGTGTACTCATGACTGCCGGTGGCGGGTGTCGGCATGCGCGCCAGCAACGCCTGCCACTGGTTGCTGTCGGCCAATTGCTGGCCGGCGCGCAAGCCGTGGGGGCCACCGTCGGATCCGGTCAGCAGGACCTTGCCCTGGGCATCGGTGAACAGCACCGAACGCTGGTACCTGCGTTGATAGTCGTCGATCAGGCGTACCACCGACTCCACGCTCAAGCCCACCCCGGCGGCCCCGATGAAGCGTTGCTGGTAGTCGTGCACGCGGTGGTTGATGAACACGGTGAGCTTGTCCTGGTTGGCCATGTCCAGGTCGACATTGATCTCGTAGGGTTTGTTCGACTGGCGCAGGCGGAAGTACCAGGCGTCGCGCCAGGCATCGGGGCGTACCTGCTTGAGTACGCCCTTGGCCTGGTAGTAGGTGAGGCTGCGGTCGGAAACGAAGAAGCTGGTGCAGGTGACCTGGCTGCCCATCACTTCGCCGAGGTAACGGGTGACGCGCGTGGTGTCCTGTTCGCCGCCCAGTACCCAGTCCCGCAGGAAGGTGTCCTGGGCCATCATCGATGAGATCAGCACCGGGCGAATCAGGTCTTTCTGGATTTCGGAGTAGACCGTGTCGGAGGTCAGCGGCAGTTCGGTGTTGACGATCCCGTCGCGGATCGCCCCGCGCGAGGCGTAGTAGCTCAGCAGCGAGGTGGCCAGGAAGCCGCAGGCCAGCAACAGCAGCAGGGCGAGGATCAGCGAGCGTTGCGAGAACAGGGCGGAGGGCGAAGGCATGATCTTCCCGTGAAGTGTGCCGGTGGCCACATTCTAGTGAGATGACCGAAAAATGACTGCATGTTTTTCAGGGTTATACGACCTGTTTCAATTTGTTGCAGAAATGGCACCGAACCCTGGCGCGACTGTCTTATCCAGTGTCGATGAACGCATTGCCGTCGACGCCCGCCAGCGCCGCTGTGCCGGGCACCCCTGCGGTCCAGGAGGCCGCCATGTACCCACGAATCCTGCTCATCGTCCTGCTTGGACTGCTGACATCCGCCTGCGCCCCTTACTATGCGGGCAACGGCTACTACCGCCGTGACTACTACACCAGCGATCGCTATGTTTACCCTGGCTACTACCGTCAGGATCGCTACTATGTGGCGCCGCAGCCACGCTATTACTACCAGCCCGCGCCGCGTTACTACCGGCCCGCACCAGTGCCACAGTACCGCCCGTATCCGGCACCCGGCGTGCAGCCGCGCTGGCAAGGCAACCCGCGCTACGACTATGGCAACCGCCAGCGCTACGACTATGGGCGCGATCGCGACCGCCACGACTATCGCAATGATGATCGCCGAGGTGATCGCTGGCATTCGAACGGGCAGGGCAATCGCGACCGTCGACCAGACGGCGGGCGAGGTGGCGAGCGGGGCTGGTCGCGTTGACCGAGTGCGGACACGCCCCGCGATGCGTCATCCCAGTTCCGCCAGCGGATGCCGCCCCTCCCAGACCTTGCTGAAATGCGCCTCCACCACCGCCGCTGGCACCTGCGCCACATCCGGCCAGTGCCAGTGCGGGGTGTTGTCCTTGTCCAGCAGGCGCGCGCGCACCCCTTCGCTGAACTCCGGGTGACGGCAACAGTTCAGGCTCATCGTGTACTCCATCTGGAACACCTGGGTCAGTGAAAGGTACCGAGCCCGACGGATCTGTTCCCACACCAGGTGCGCCGTCAACGGGCAGCCCTCATGCAAGCGTTGACCCGCCGCCGCCAGCAACGGATCGGCATGCCGGGCCAGGCCGGCCAGAGCGCGCCAGGCCGCGACGGGGTCGGCCACGTCGAGCACTTCGTCGATCACGGCCCGACGTGCCAGCCATTGCCCTTCGGGAAGCTCCACGCAGGCACGGTGCTGTTCGGCCTTGAGCAGGCTGTTGAGCTGCAGGGCGGTCTGCTCCTGCCAGTTCAACTGCAACAGCTCTTCGATCAGCGCCTCCTGCTGATGCTCGCCCAGGAAGCGGTCGGCGAGGCCCAGGTCCAGCGCGTCGCGGGCATTGAGGGGCGCGCCGGTGAGCCCCAGGAACAGGCCAAGCTTGCCGGGCAGGCGGGCCAGGAACCAGCTGGCGCCAACGTCGGGATACAGGCCGATACTGATTTCGGGCATGGCCAGGCGGCTGCTGGGAGTGACGATGCGCACCGCGGCGCCTTGCAGCAGGCCCATGCCGCCGCCCAGCACATGACCATGGCCCCAGCACAGCAGAGGCTTGGGATAGGTGTGCAGGTGATAGTCGAGACGGTATTCACGGGCGAAGAAGGTCGCTGCCAGCGGTGGCACGCTACCGGGGTGTTCGCGGCAGGCCTGGGCCAGGGCCCGCACGTCGCCGCCGGCACAGAAGGCCTTTGGCCCGTTGCCGCGCAGCAGCACGCAGACGATCCCGGGGTCGCTGGCCCAGCCGCGCAGCCGTTCGTCGAGCATTTCGATCATGGGCAACGTCAGGGCATTGAGCGCCTTGGGCGCGTCCAGGGTGGCGATGCCGATACGGGCGCCGTCGGCGCCGGTCAGTACCTCGCATTGAATGGACATGGGCTACCTCGCGCAAATCATCCCCTCAGTATGGCCTGCCGCGCCGAAGCTGCCGGTCGTCGGTCGGATCGATTGACAAGCCGGCCAGGCTTTCCTAGTGTCGCGGCACTTTGCTTTTGGATGCCCCCATGACCGACGATGATCGCATCAAACTCGAGCCCAGCTGGAAAGCCGCGCTGCGTGCCGAGTTCGACCAGCCCTACATGCATCAGCTACGCGAGTTCCTGCGCGGCGAATACGCCGCCGGCAAGGAGATCTACCCGCCCGGGCCATTGATCTTCAACGCCCTCAACTCCACGCCGCTGGAGCAGGTCAAGGTGGTCATCCTCGGCCAGGACCCGTACCACGGCCCGGGCCAGGCCCATGGCCTGTGCTTCTCGGTGCAGCCGGGCATCGCCGCGCCGCCGTCGCTGGTCAATATCTACAAGGAGCTGCAGCGCGACCTCAACCTGCCGATCCCCAGCCACGGCTACCTGCAAAGCTGGGCGGAGCAGGGCGTGTTGCTGCTCAATACCACCATGACCGTGGAGCGGGCCAATGCGGCTTCGCATGCGAAGAAGGGCTGGGAGTTCTTCACCGACCGGATCATTCAGGTGGTCAGCGAGCAGTGCCCGAATGTGGTGTTCCTGCTGTGGGGCGCGCATGCGCAGAGCAAGCAGAAGCTGATCGATGCCAGCAAGCACCTGGTGCTCAAGTCGGTGCACCCGTCGCCGTTGTCGGCCTACCGTGGGTTCTTTGGTTGCGGGCATTTCAGCCGCACCAACAGCTTCCTCGAGCAGCGCGGGATGGCGCCGATAAATTGGGCGTTGCCGCCGTTGTGAGCTGAAAAAGAGGGCCGCGAAGCGGCCCTTCCTGCTCAGAGCCTGGCCCACTGCCGGAACAACGGCTCGGCCAGGAACAGCACGAACAGCAAGCGCATCACCTGCAGCGCCGTTACCAGCGGCACCGACAGTTGCAAGGTCTCGGCCGTCAGGCTCATCTCGGCGATGCCCCCGGGCATCATGCCCAGCGTCAGCGAGCGCAGGTCCAGGTGCGTCAGCAGGCTCAGCGCCCAGGCCGCGCCGGCGGCGATCAACATGCACAACGCCGTGGCCAGCAGGGTGCGCCCCAGGAACGACGGCGCCCGGCGGAAGAACGCGCGGTTGAAGTGGCAGGCCAGGCCACTGCCGATCAACCACTGGCCGATCTGGCTGGCGCCGTTGGGCAGGCCGATCTGCAGGTTACCCGCCAGGCTTGCGCCGGCAGCCACCAGCAACGGCCCGAACAGCCAGGGGTTGGGTTGGCGCAGGCGTTGCCACAGCAGTGCCATGAGCACCCCTAACGGCGCGATCAACGCCAGCCAGCCCCAGCTCACGCTGCCGGCATGGTTCAGCGGCACGCCATCGCCCAGCAGCAGCTTGAACAGCGCCGGCACGCACAGCACCACCGCCAGCACCCGCAGGCTCTGCGCCGCGGCCACCTGGCTGAGCACCGCGCCATTGCGCGCGCCGAGGTTGACCATCTCGCCCGAGCCGCCCGGCATGCTGGCGAAGAACGCCGTCGCCCGGTCTTCACCGGTGCGCCGCAGCAGCCACACGCTGATCACGCTGGAGAGGGTGGTGAACAGCGCGCCGAAGAAGATCAGCGCGAAATGGCTGGCCACCTGTTCGATCACCGCCGGGGTGAAGTGCAGGCCGATGCCGATGCCGATGATCCACTGCCCGCATTTGCGGCCATTGGGGATTTCACTGAGCTGCCAGGGGGTCAGGCAGCGCACCAGGATGATCGCCAGCAACGAGCCGACCATCCACGGCAAGGGCCAGCCGACCTGGCTGGCGGCAAAACCGCCAGCAAGGCCGACCAGCCCGGTGGCCCAGAACAGTGGCAACGACCGATCAGGCATCGGCCATGGCCCGGCGCTGCAGGGCCCGTTTGCGCCAGCTGCGCAGCAGCGGCAGGCTCAGCATGCAGACCACCAGCACCCACACGCCCATGCTGATCGGGCTCGACCAGAGGATGCCCAGCTCGCCGTTGGAGATCGACAGCGCACGGCGCAGGTTCTGCTCCATCAGCCCGCCGAGGATGAAGCCCAGCAAGATCGGCGACAGCGGGAAGTCCAGCTTGCGCAGGATGTAGCCCATGATGCCGATGCCGACCATCAGGAACAGGTCGAAGGTGGTGGCATGCACGGCGTACACGCCGATCGCGGTGATGATCGCGATCACCGGCACCAGTGCCCAGTTCGGCACGGCGAGGATGCGGGTGAAGATGCGGATCATCGGGATGTTCAGGATCACCAGCATGATGTTGGCGATGAACAGCGAGGCGATCAGGCCCCAGACGATGTCCGGTTGCTGTTCGAACAACAGCGGGCCGGGGGTGATGTTGTACAGCGTCAGCGCGCCGATCATCACCGCGGTGGTGCCCGAGCCTGGCACGCCCAGGGTCAGCATCGGCACCAGGGCGCCGCAGCAGGAGGCGCCGATGGCGGTTTCCGGGGCTGCCAGGCCGCGGGCGTCGCCCTTGCCGAACTTGCCTTTGTCGCCGGCGATGCGTTTCTCGGTCATGTAGGCCACGGCACTGGCCAGGGTCGCGCCAGCGCCCGGCAACACGCCCATGAAGAAGCCGAGCAGGCCGCAACGAATGTTGACGAAGAATACCGAGGCCGCTTCCTTGAAGTTGAACAGCATGCGCCCGGTGGCCTTGACCGCCACATGGCCATGGTGGGTCTTCTCCAGCAGCAGGAGGATCTCGCTGATCGAGAACAGCCCCAGCACCAGCACCACGAACTGGATGCCGTCGGCCAGGTGCACGCTGTCACCGGTGAAGCGGTACACGCCGCTGTTGGCGTCGATGCCCACGGCCGAGAGGAACAGGCCGATCAGCGCGGCGATGAACGTCTTCAGCGGTTTGTCGCCGGCCATGCCGCCGAGGGCGACGATGGCGAACACCATCAGCACGAAGTACTCCGCCGGGCCGAAGGCGATCGCCCATTTCGCCAGCAGCGGGGCGAACAGCACCATGCCGCAGGTGGCGATGAGGGCACCGATGAACGAGCTCCAGGCCGACAGCGACAGGGCCACGCCGGCCAGGCCCTGGCGGGCCATGGGGTAGCCGTCGAGGGTGGTCATCACGGTGGAGGCTTCGCCCGGGATGTTCAGCAGGATCGAGCTGATCCGTCCGCCGTACTCGCAGCCCAGGTACACCGCGGCCAGCAGGATCAGCGCCGACTCCGGCGGCAGGCCGAGGGCGAAGGCGATAGGGATCAGCAGGGCCACGCCGTTGATCGGGCCCAGGCCCGGCAGCAGGCCGACCACGGTGCCGATCAGGGTGCCGGTCAGGGCGGTGACCAGGTTGTACGGGCTCAGGGCGACGCCGAAGCCCTGGCCCAGGTAGCTCAAGGTATCCATGTGTCAGTTCTCCAGTACGTCGAGCAGGCCGAGGGGCAGGGGGACGTCCATCACCCGGTCGAACAACCAATAGAGGAAGATGCTCATGCCCACCACCACGATGGCGCTGTGCAGCCAGCGGCCACCGTACAGGCGGGCCATGGGCAGGCCGACCAGGATGGCGCTGAGGATGAAGCCCAGCGCCTCGAAGGTGGCGGCGAAGACGATCAGCAGGCCGACGCAGGCGGCGATCTTGATCAGGGTCTCGCGGTCCAGTTCCGGTTCGTCGTCCTTGCGCACGATGGGCGTGGGGCGAATGGCCAGGTACAGCAGGCCCAGGCTCATCAGGCCAAGCATCAGCAGCGGGTAGGCGCGTGGGCCCACCGGTTCGTAGGAGAAGGCGGCCTGGTAGGGCCAGGCCATCACGGCCAGCACGGCGCACAGCGCCAGCAGGACGAGGGCGAAGAGGCGTTGCAGGATCATGGAATAAATCCTCATGGTCGAAGAGCGGGGCGTGGGAGCGGGCTTGCCCCGCGATGGGGCATCGCGGGGCAAGCCCGCTCCCACGGGGTCGATGCTTACTGGATCAACCCGAACTCACGGGCCAATGCCTTGTAGTCAGCCACCTGCTTCTTCACATAGCCGTCCAGCTCTTCGCCGGTCATGGCGAACGGGAACAGTTCGCGCTGGTCACGCAGCTTGGCGAACTCCTCGGAGGCCAGCAGCTTGTCGAACGAGGCCTTCCACCAGGCATAGTCCTCGTCGCTGACCTTCGGCCCGAGGTAGAAACCGCGCACCACCGGCCAGACGATGTCGTAGCCCTGCTCCTTGGCGGTGGGGATGTCTTTCATCTCCGGCTCGTCCAGGCGGTTCTCGGAGAACACCGCGAGGATGCGCATGTTGCCGCTCTGGATGTGCGGCATGGAGTCGGAAATATCGGTGGAACCCACCTGGATATGCCCACCGAGCAGCGCGGTGGCGATCTCGCCGCCGCCTTCCAGGGCCACGTAGCGCAGGTCGCGCGGGTTGATGCCGGCGGCCTTGGCGATCAGCGCGGTCTGCATCCAGTCCTGGCTGCCGACGGTGCCGCCGGAGCCGATCACCACCTTGCTCGGGTCTTTCTTCAGGGCCGCGACCAGGTCATCGAGGGTCTTGTAGGGCGAGTCGCTCTTCACCGCGATGGCGCCATAGCTGGTGCCGACCGCCGCCAGCCATTTCACTGCGTTCTCGTCGAAGCGGCCGAACTTGCCCTGGGCCAGGTTCAGCAGCGAACCGCTGGACCAGGCCACCAGGGTGCCGGCATCGCCTGGCCGCTGGGCAACCACGGCGTTGTAGGCTACCGCGCCGACACCGCCGGGCATGTAGGTCACGCGCATGGGCTTGCTGAGGATCTTCTCGTTGACCAGGGCGCTCTGCACCAGCTTGCAGGTCAGGTCGAAACCGCCGCCGGGCGAGGCCGGCGCGATGCATTCGGGGCGTTTGGGTTCGGCGGCCAGGGCGTTGCCGGCCAGCAGCAGGCAGCCGGTGGCCAGGACGAGGCGGCGCAGTGAAAATGTCATCGTCTATCTCCGTGAGCGTTGTTGTTATGGGTTACCACAGAGCCACGCTGTAGCTCACCAGCAGCCGCACCTCGTCCGCGTCGCGGGCGAAGTTGGAGCGGAAGGTGGCGTTGCGCAGGCGCACGGCGACGTTTTTCAACGGGCCGCTTTGTACCACGTACTTCAGTTCGGTGTTGCGTTCCCACTCCTTGCCCTCGCCGCCGGCGGCGCGGCTGACGTTGTCGCCGCTGATGTAGCGGGTCATGAAGGTCAGGCCGGGGATGCCGAGGGCGGCGAAGTTGTAGTCGTAGCGTGCCTGCCAGGAGCGCTCGTCGGCGCCTGCGAAGTCATTGATCTGGACGAAGTTGACCAGGTAGGGGTCGGCGCCGTCGACGTAGGGGAAGGCGCTGTCGCCTGTGAGCTGCTGCCAGGCGCCGCTGACCTTGTGCCCGCCCAGGGTGTAGCTGAACATGCCGTTGAAGGTGGTGTTGTCGATCTTGCCGGCCTTGGCCGCGCCGGCATCGTCGCTGATCGCCAGGCGCAGGTCGGCGCCCAGGGTGCCCGGGCCCCACGGCTGGGTGGCGAGCATGCCGATGAAGTGCTGGCGGTAGATGTCGTCGAGCTGGGCGAAGTGGTAGCTGCCGGTGATGCGGTCGGTAAACTGGTAGTCCAGGCCGCCGGTGTCGAAATGGTCGGCGCTGAAAGTGCCGCCGAAGCGACTGTTCTTGTTGTTGAGGGCCAGGTCTTCCCAGTTGGTGTCGTTGCGGTCCTTGGCTTTTTCCAGGCGGGCGCCGGTGAAGGTCAGGCCTTTGATCTCCTTCGAGGTGACCAGGCCGCCTTCGAAGGTCTGCGGCAGGATGCGCCCGTCGTTGGGCTGCAGCGTGGGCAGCTCGGGGATCAGCGTGCCGACCTTCAGTTCGGTCTGCGAGACCTTGACCTTGCCGGTCAGGCCGAGCTTGGAGTATTCGTCGGCAGCCTTGCCGTTGTCGTGGGTCGGCAGCAGGCCGGTGTCGGTGCGGTCCTTGCTGGAGTCGAGCTTGACCCCGAGCATGCCCAGCGCGTCCAGGCCGAAGCCCACGGTGCCTTCGGTATAGCCGGACTCGAAGTTGAGCATGAAACCCTGGGCCCATTCGTCGCGCTTGGATTGCTGCGCGCTGGTGCCGTCGCGGAAGTCGCGGTTGAAGTACATGTTGCGGGTTTCGAAGGTGGCCGTGCTGTCTTCGAAGAAGGCGGCCTGGCTCATGGGCGCGACACCGGCAAGGGCGAAGGCGCTGGCGAGGGCGGAAGGTCGGGCGGCCAGGGAACGGATAGGCGCGTACGCCTGCGGCTGCATGGACAGCATCGTCGGTGACTCCATTTATTGTTCTTATGTGTTTGCACCTTGCTGGTGCTTTTTGCGGCGCGCGGGGCAGCCGTGGTGCGATGCTAGGTAACCAACCTTTCGCTAACCTTTCAGCGTGAAAGGTTTGTTGCGAGGGCTTCACAGCACTCGCCACGGCGGTACACTCCGCGCAAAAAGCCCACCCGAACAGGGAGAATCCGATGCGTGTGCTGCTGGTCGAAGACCACCTGCAACTGGCCGAAAGCGTGGCCCAGGCCCTCAAGAGCCAGGGCCTGACCGTGGACGTGCTGCATGACGGCGTGGCCGCCGACCTGGCCCTGGCCAGCGAGGACTATGCCGTGGCGGTGCTGGATGTCGGCCTGCCGCGCATGGACGGCTTCGAGGTGCTGGCGCGCCTGCGCAGTCGCGGCAAGACCTTGCCGGTGCTGATGCTCACCGCCCGCAGCGATGTGAAGGACCGGGTGCATGGATTGAACCTCGGTGCTGACGACTACCTGGCCAAACCCTTCGAGCTGACCGAGCTGGAAGCAAGGGTCAAGGCCTTGCTGCGGCGCAGCGTGCTCGGCGGCGAGCGCCAGCAGCGTTGCGGCCCGCTGGTCTATGACCTGGATACCCGGCGCTTCGGCCTGGATGGCGAGCCGCTGACCCTGACCCAGCGCGAACAGAGCGTGCTCGAGGCGCTGATTGCCCGCCCTGGCCGGGTGATGAGCAAGGAGCAGCTGGCGGCCCAGGTGTTCGGCCTCGACGAGGAGGCCAGCCCCGACGCCATCGAGATCTACATTCACCGCCTGCGCAAGAAGCTCGACGGTCACCCGGTGGCCATCGTCACCTTCCGTGGCCTGGGCTACCTGCTCGAGCACCGCGATGCGTGACAACGGCAGCCTGCGCGGGCGCCTGCTGGGCAACCTGGCGTTGCTGCTGGTGGTGCTGATGCTGGCCAGCGGCCTGAGCGCTTACTGGAATGGCCGCGAAGCCGCCGACACCGCCTATGACCGGACCCTGCTGGCGTCGGCGCGGACCATCGCTGCCGGCCTGTCGCAGCGCGACGGCACCCTCAGCGCCGATGTGCCCTACGTGGCCCTGGACACCTTCGCCTATGACAGCGCCGGGCGCATCTACTATCAGGTGCTGGACATCCACCAGAAGCTCATCTCCGGCTACGAGCACCTGCCCCCGCCACCGCCGGGCACGCCGCGCACCGACGACTACCCGGCACTGGCGCGTTTCTACAATGCCACCTACCTGGGTCAGGACGTGCGTGTGGTCAGCCTGCTCAAGGCGGTGAGCGAACCGAACATGAACGGCATGGCCGAGATTCGCGTGGCCGAGACCGAGGAGGCGCGGGTGCGCATGGCCCGCGGGCTGATGGCCGACACCCTGCTGCGCCTGGGGATGCTGGCCTTCGGCGCGCTGATGATGGTGTGGTTCGCGGTGAGCGCCGCCCTGCGTCCCCTGGAGCGCTTGCGCACGGCGGTGGAAGAGCGCCAGCCGGACGACCTGCGCGCCTTGCCGGTGGTACAGGTGCAGCGCGAACTGGGGCCGCTGGTGCGTGCCCTCAACCATTTCACCGAGCGGCTGCGTGGCCAGTTCGAGCGCCAGGCGCAGTTCATCGCCGATGCCGCCCATGAGCTGCGCACGCCGCTGGCGGCGCTCAAGGCGCGGGTCGAGCTGGGCCTGCGTTCACGGGAGCCGGAGGAGTGGCGCAAGACCCTGGAGGCGGCGGCCCAGGGCACGGACAGGCTTACCCACCTGGCCAACCAGCTGCTGTCTTTGGCGCGGGTGGAGAACGGCGCCCGGGCCATCGCCGAGGGCGGTGCCCAGCGCCTGGACCTGAGCCAGCTGGCCCGCGAGCTGGGCATGGCCATGGCGCCGCTGGCCCATGCCCGCGGCGTTGCCCTGGCGCTGGAGGCCGAGGCGCCGGTTTGGCTCAAAGGTGAGCCGACCTTGCTTAACGAACTGCTCAGCAACCTGGTGGACAATGCCCTGGCCCACACCCCACCCGGCGGAGACGTCGTGCTGCGGGTGCTGGCGCCGGCGGTACTTGAAGTCGAGGACGATGGGCCAGGGATTCCGCAGGATGAGCGTGAGCGGGTGTTCGAGCGCTTCTACCGGCGCAGCGCCCAGGGCAGCGGGCTGGGGCTGGCCATCGTCGGCGAGATCTGCCGGGCGCACCTGGCGCAGATCAGCCTGCATGACGGCGAGCGCGGCGGGTTGAAGGTGCGGGTGAGTTTTATCGCGGATTGATGTCGGCTATCGCGGGGTTTGTCCCGCGATCAGCCCTGTCGATTCAGCGCAACATGCTCCGCGCATCCAGCAGTTCGGCGATATCCAGCTCGGTGCCATAGGGCAGCCCCAGATGCCGGTAGGCGGGCAGGGCGGCCAGTGGCCGGATGCGCTCGCGCTGGCAGATGCAGCGGGCGATCTGGACGATATCGATGTAGTCGATCTGGTCGGTGCGCCGGTCCAGGTCCTGCACCTGGCTGGGCAGGCTGACCAGTTGCTCGGGAAACTCCCAGGCGCTAAGAATCTTGTCGCCCAGCACCGGCTGGATCTGTTCGATCACGAAATGCAGGCAGATCGGGTCGGAGAGCAACTCGTTGTGCTCCTCGGCATAGATCAGCACCGGCAACGCGCCGATCTGGTGCACCAGGCCGCCGAGGGTGGCCTGGTCGGGCTTGAGCTGGGTGTAGCGTCGGCACAGTTCATAGCTGATGCCTGCCACATCCAGGCTGTTGGCCCAGATATCACGCAGCTTGTGTTCAACCGCCGGGGCGCGGGCATGGAAGATCTGCTCGATCACCAGGCCGATGGCCAGGTTGCAGCTGTAGTTGATGCCCAGGCGCGTGATCGCGGTGTGCAGGTCGGTGACTTCGACGGCGGCGCGCAGCAACGGGCTGTTGACCACCTTGATCAGGCGTGCCGACAGGGCGGCGTCGCGGCCGATCACCTTGCTCAAGGCGGACACGCTGATCTCGCTGTCTTCGGCGGCTTCGCGAATGCTCAGGGCGACTTCCGGAAGCGTCGGCAGGACCAGGTCGTCCCGGTCGATGGCGGCGAGCAATTGCGCTTGGACCTTCTCGGCCAGCTTGTTCATGGACTTCTCTACGGCAAAGGTGGTGCAGCCCCGGCGTAACGCCGGGGCGGGCTGGTCAGCGCTGGATTTCCCGGTCGCGGTCCAGTTCGTAAGGCAGGTCGAGCAGCGTCAGGCGCGGGCCTTCCAGGCTGCCCAAGTGCAGGTTGTCGTCCGCCACGGCATCGGCGCTGAGCACGGCCAACAGTTCGACGGCGCTGCCGGTGCTGGCAGCGATCACCACCTCTCCGACCGACGAGCCGTGTGTCGGCGAGAAGATCTCGGCGCCCGGCTCGGGTACCGCTGTCTCGGCCAGCGCCAGGCGATACTGGCGGCGTTTGAGCTTGCCCAGGTACTGCATGCGGGCGACGATCTCCTGGCCGGTGTAGCAACCCTTCTTGAAGCTCACGCCATCGACGGCCTGCAGGTTGATCATCTGCGGGATGAACAGCTCGCGGGTCGGGCCCATGACCTGGCCGATGCCGGCGCGCACCTGGCCAAGCAGCCAGTCGTTGAGCGTGCCCTCTGGCAGCGCGGCGGCGAGCGTCCCGCGCACGGCGCTGGCCCGGTCGGCAGGCGCCCACAATTCGACCCGCCCGGCCGAGGCGCGGATGGCGATCAGGCCATCATGACGTGCGGTCGCGCCGGCCTCGTCCGCCACGCTCAGGCTCAGCGCCTGCAGGGCCGCGTCGCCGTGCTGCAGGCCGAAGCGCACCCAGGCGGCGCTGTCGTCGCTCAGCGTGGCCTTGGAGAACACCGCGTACTTCTTCAGGTCGGCCAGTTGCGCCTCGAGCAGCTCGCTGGCCATGGCCAGCAGGTAGCCATTGCCCTCGGGCAGGATACGGAAACTAGACTGCATGCGGCCCTTGACCATGCAGCGGGCACCGAGGCTCGCATGGGCTTCGCTGAGGTAGCTGATATTGCAGGTCAGTTGACCCTGCAGGAACTTGCCGGCGTCGGAGCCGCGGACGGCGAGGATGCCCTCATGGGAGAGGGAACAGAAGAAAGCGGAATCGGCCATGGGTCATCGCGGTAGCTAAAGACTGGCGGCCATCATAGAACGCCGGTAACAAAATAGGTAGGTGAGTAGACCAACGCCTTGTGCCGCTTCATTCGCTGCGCGGTATACTGCGCGACCATTCGAGGAGGGCCCCATGGTCGAACAAACTGAACTCAATCGGCTTTTCTGGCACAGCCGTCGCGGCATGCTGGAACTGGACGTGCTGCTGGTACCGTTCACCCAGGAGGTCTACCCGAGCCTGAGCGAAGCGGACCGCGAGCTGTACCGTCGCCTGCTGACCTGCGAGGACCAGGACATGTTCGGCTGGTTCATGGAGCGCAGCGAGTCCGAAGATCCGGAGTTGCAGCGCATGGTCCGCATCATCCTGGACCGTGTCCAGCCCAAGTGAAGCATTCGAGTGCCGTTGGCAGGGCTCGCGCCTGCTGCTGACGGCCTATCTCGCCTGCCAGGCGCTGGCGCTCATCGCCAGCGTTGTGGTCGCGTTGCCCGGTTGGCCAAAGGGCCTGCTGGTCATTGCCTGTCTCGCCCACGCCTGTTGGGCCATCCCCCGCCGGATCCTGCTGTCCCACCCTGGCGCCGTCACCGGCCTGCGTCGTGAGCCGCGTGGCTGGCATATATACAGTCGTGCCCGGGGTTGGCAACCGGTGCGCCTGTGCCGTGACAGCGTTGCCTTGCCCGCGGTGGTAGTGCTGCGCTTCGTGCGCAAGGGGCAATGGTTCAGCCAGAGCCAGTGCATCCCCAAGGACGCCCTGGCGCAGGAACAGCATCGAAGGCTGCGGGTGCGGCTGAAGTTCAGCCGGCGCCGCTGGGCCGCGCCGGCCTGAAGGGTCAGACCCCCTGCGGGATCTCTTCGCCGCCGAGTGCTTCGAACAGCACCGGCAGGAACTCGGTGAAGGTCATCATCATCAGCAGGAAGCTGGCGTCGAACTGTTGCTGGGCCTCGTCACCACCGTCCTGCTCGGCCTGCTCTTGCAGCAGTTCCTCGAACTTCAGGCGCTTGATCACCATCTTGTCGTCGAGCACGAACGACAGTTTGTCCTGCCAGGCCAGGGCCAGTTGGGTGACCACCTTGCCGGTGCTCAGGTGCAGCTGGATTTCCTCGCCGGTCAGGTCCTGACGCTTGCAGCGCACGATGCCACCGTCTTCGGCGGTGTCGCGCAGTTCGCATTCGTCGAGGACGTAGAAACCTTCGGCGGCCTGTTGCGACTTGACCCAGTCGGTCATGGTCGCGCTTGGCGCGATCTTCACGGTGGCCGGGCGCACCGGCAGCGAACCGATCACTTCACGCAGGGTCGACAGCAGGTCCTCGGCGCGCTTGGCGCTGGCCGAGTTGACCAGGATCATGCCCAGGCGCGGGGCGATGGCGGCGAAGATCATCGAACGACGAATGAAAGCGCGCGGCAGGAAGGCCTGGATGATCTCGTCCTTGATCTGGTCGCGTTCCTTCTTGTAGACCTTGCGCATCTGCTCGGCCTCGATCTCCTCGACCTTCTCCTTGACCGCGTCGTTGACCACGCTGCTGGGCAGGATGCGCTCTTCTTTACGTGCGGCGATCAGCATGAATTCGCCACTGACGTGAACCAGGGGGGCATCCTCGCCCTTGCCGAACGGTGCGACGAAACCGTAGGTGGTCAGTTCCTGGCTGGCGCAGGGGCGGGCCGGCTTGCTGGCCAGGGCGGCCTCCAGGGCCTCGGCCTCGAACGGTACTTCCTGGGTCAGGCGATAGGACAGCAGGTTCTTGAACCACATGAGGGGGAATCTCTCCTTAATACATAAGGCGGGCATTATTCTCCGAGCGACGGTTCCAGGCCAACCCTGTCAGAGGGCCAGCAGTCCTATATAGAGGAAGAAAATCGCGGCGCGGCTAGGTCTTTGAAAGACCTGGAAATTTTTTTCAAATATTTTGAAAAAAGTGCTTGCCAGGGTAGGAGGTCCTCCGTAGAATGCGCGCCACACCGAGACGAAGGGTGATTAGCTCAGCCGGGAGAGCATCTGCCTTACAAGCAGAGGGTCGGCGGTTCGATCCCGTCATCACCCACCACTCGATGTATAGCGCGGCGGTAGTTCAGTCGGTTAGAATACCGGCCTGTCACGCCGGGGGTCGCGGGTTCGAGTCCCGTCCGCCGCGCCATATTAAGCTTCCAGGGCCCACTGAACACCCGGAAGCAACAGAGAAAGCGACCTTAGGGTCGCTTTTTTTGTTTCTGGCGTTGCGTCAGAATCCCCTGTCCGCCGCAACTGGCCAGCAGGCCTTGCGCCGGTTCCTACCGCAAGCAAGAGACCGACCATGCAGGATGCCAGCCTCTCTCCCGCTCCGACACACACCACTCCCTTGCTGGGAATCGACCTGGGTACCACCAACAGCCTGATCGCCGTCTGGCAGGATGGCGAAGCGCGGCTGATCGCCAATGCCCTGGGCGAGGTGCTGACGCCGTCGGTGGTCAGCGTCGATGACGATGGCAGCATCCTCGTCGGCCAGGCCGCCCGGGCGCGCCTGACCACGCACCCTCAACGTACCGCCGCGGCGTTCAAGCGCTTCATGGGCAGCGACAAGCGTTACGCCCTGGGCGAACACCGTTTCACCCCTGAAGAGCTGTCGGCGCTGGTGCTGGGTTCGCTCAAGCAGGACGCCGAGGCCTATCTGGGCTGCCCGGTGAGCGAGGCGGTGATCTCGGTGCCGGCCTATTTCAGCGACGAGCAGCGCAAACGCACGGTGTTCGCGGCCGAACTGGCCGGGCTCAAGGTCCAGCGGCTGATCAACGAACCCACCGCCGCCGCGATGGCCTACGGCCTGCATGAGCAGAAGTTCGAGCGCACCCTGGTGTTCGACCTGGGCGGTGGCACCTTCGACGTCACGGTACTGGAGTACGCCCTGCCGTTGATCGAGGTGCATGCCTCTACCGGAGACAACTACCTGGGCGGCGAGGATTTCACCGAGGCGCTGCTGCAGGCCTGCCTGCGTGACTGGAGTCTCAAGGCCGAAGACCTGGAGCCCCAGGCCCTGGCCAGCCTGCACGACGCCATCGAGCAGCTCAAGTGCGAAGTGGGCGAGGGCAGTCGCACCTTTGCCTGGAGCATGGATGGCCAGCCCCGCGAGTGGCAGCTGGACGACCAGAAGCTGCAGGCGATCTGGGCGCCCTTGCTGACACGGGTACGCACTCCCATCGAACAGGCCCTGCGTGATGCCCGCTTGAGCCCGCGCGAGCTGGACAGCCTGGTGCTGGTCGGCGGCGCCACGCGCATGCCGCAGGTGCAGCAACTGGTGGCCAAGCTGTTTGGGCGCCTGCCGTACCGGCACCTGGACCCGGATACCATCGTTGCCCTCGGCGCCGCCAGTCAGGCGGCGTGCAAGGCCCGCGACGCGGCCATCGACGAACTGATCCTGACCGATGTCTGCCCCTACACCCTTGGCGTGGCCTCGTCCCGGGGCGAGGATGTCACTGGTGCCTTCTCGCCGATCATCGAGCGCAATACGATCATCCCCACGTCCAAGGTGCAGCGTTTCTACAGCAGCCACCCGGAACAGAAGTTCGTGCGCATCGCCGTGTACCAGGGCGAGCGGCCATGGGTGCGGGACAACATCCTGGTGGACAGTTTCGAGATTCCGTTGCAGCCGACCGGCGAGATCCAGTCGCTGGACGTGCGCTTCAGCTACGACATCAACGGCCTGCTGGAAGTGGACGTGACCTTCCTCGAGAGCGGCCAGAAGCACAGCCACAGTATCGACCGCAGCCCCACCGGGCTGGATGCGCAGGCACGCCAGGCCAGTGAGGAACGCCTGGCAAAATTGAAGATCCACCCACGTGACACGCTGCCCAACCGCACTTTGCTGGCCCGCCTGGAGCGAGCCTGGATGCAGAGCCTGGGCGACGAGCGCGAGCTGATCGGCAGCTGGCTGGACGCCTTCAATGCCGTGCTGGCCGGGCAGCAGGCCGGCGAGATCAGCCGTGAGCGCCAGGCATTGTGCCAGGCGCTCGACGAGCTGCGTTACTGAGCGTTGAGCCGGCGCAGGGTGGCCTGCAGGCCGCCTTCCAGCGGCTGCCCTTTGCCGGGTACCGGGCCGTAACGGTTTGGCAGCTTGTCGCCGGGCAGGCCCAGCAGCACCAGTGACGAGAACGGCAGCACGCGGGTCAGCACCATCACCAGCAGCAGTGCCGGCACGCCGTGGCCGAGGTCGCGCAGGCGACGCAGGAAGCCGCTGATCGACAAGACGCTGATCACCACCAACATCGCCGGGATATGGAGCATCAGGCTGGCGCCCAAGGCGATGATTGCCACGTGCACGGCCAGGCCCGTACGGTTCAGTCGACTCTTGAGCTTCCAGAACGCCCACATCGGCGCCGGCGGTTCCTTGATCATGTCCAACAGCAGGCGTTCGCTCCATGACAGCACGGCCATGATCGCGCAGCGCAGGCCGGGGTCCTGTTCCGGGTCGTCCTTGACCTTTTGCAGGGCGCGCAGCAGCCGGGTCTTGGGTGGGGTGCAAGTGTTCAGCAGGCGGTGTAGCGCATCCAGTACGTCGTCGACCGTGCGGCTGTCGAGGCCTTGCGCGCGTACCGCGGCAGCCGGCGGATGCTTGGCCTGGCCGTTCAGCAGCCCCCGGCGCAGCGCTTCGAACCAGTCGTCTTGCAGGTCCAGCGCCTGCATGCGGTCGCGCAACGCGCAGCGCTGTGGTTCGTCCAGCGACGGATCATGGTGCAGCACTGCGCAGAACAGCAGGTAGCCCAGCGGATAATCGGTACGCAGTCCGCCGTCGTCGTTGTCCAGGCAAGCGAGCAGTTGCACGGCGTTGGGCAGGCGCGTGCTGTTGAGCGCCTGCTGCAAGGTCAGCAGGCGTGCCGAGATCAGGGCTTGTACCGGATCGCGGATATCCAGGCTGCCGAGCAGTCCACTGGCGCCTTCGGGGCTGGTCAGCAGTTGACAGAGCAGGGCGTGTGTCGGAGCGAACGGATGCTCGGCCGGGTAGTGCAACTGCCCGGGCAAGGCCGGATCGATCAGTGCCAGCCAACGTGAAGGTTGCTCCAGCAGGGCCAGCATGAACAGCTGCTGGCGGTGCCACTGCCACAGTGCCTCGCCCTCGGGCATCGAAGGTAACAGAACTCCGGCTTCGGCCAGGCGGTCTTGCAGTTGCAGGCCGAACGGGGTGGTGAACAGGCGGCGCATGTCGAACTGACGGTTGAGCGTGTGCAGGGCATGGGCCGGATAGACCCGCATGCGCCGCAGCCATTCACGGCAGACCGGGCGAATGGCATCCTCGGTCAGGGCCTCGGGCAAGGTAGCCGCCGGATCATCGCTGGCGCTGAGTTGCGTCAGCGCCTGGACCACGGGAGCCTGATCGAGCCAATGCAACTGCTGGCTCGCCTGGCGCTGGAAGCCCTCGAGGATCAGCGCGTCGAGGGCGTCCTCGGCCGGTGGCTGGGCGAGGACCAGGCGCAGCAAACCGGCCTCGCCGCGCTGCAGGGCCCAGGCATGCCAATACAAGCGGTGCAGATTGTGCTCCGGCTGCTCCTGCAGCAGCCAGGCCAGCAGCGGCAGTTCGTCGTCACCGTCCAGATGCCAGTCGACGAAGGTGCTGGCGATGCCGTCCAGCTTCAGGCGCGAGGCTTCGGACCACCGCGCCAGGGTCTGCGGTGACTGCCCCGGGCTGCCCCAGGCCTGGGCCGGGTCGCCGAGGTTCTCGGGCCAGCCGGCTGGCGTATGCAAGCAGTCGAAGGCCTGGATCAGCAAGGGCAGACGCTGGGGTTGATGGCGGGCGCAGAGGTCGATCAGCCAGCGCTCGGCCTGTGGATGCTGGTGTTGGCGGTACAGCCGCAACCAGCAGTCCAGCGCTTGTTGCTCGGCCCCCAGGGCATCGGCCTGGCGGGCCAGCAGGTAGAGCAGGTCGGCATCGTCCGGGGTTTGCGCCTGTTGTGCCTGGAGCAGTCCGTGGAAGGTCCGGCTGGCGATGCCGGCCTGGCTGAACTGCACCAGCAGGCGCTGTACCAGCACCGAGTCATCCGGGATCGCCAGGCAGGTATGCACGCTGGCGAACTGCTCATACTCGAACAATGGGCGGTGCTGGTAACAGTACTCGAGGCTGCGGAAATACCACAGGCTCTCCATCTGCGCCGGGGCTGGCCAGTCGCGCATGCATGCGGTATCGAAGGGGTCCGGCTGCGCGAGACGGTCGAGGAAGGCTTCCACTTCGTGGGGGTTGTCCAGGCGCAGCAACTGGTCGGCCCAGCCCAGGCGCCGGGCTAGCAGGCCCGCGCAGTGATGGGACAGCGGCCCGCAGTCGCGCAGGGTGTGCAACAGCTGCCAGCCGAGGTCGTCCAGTTCGTCCAGTGGCAGTTCGTCCAGCTCGGCGATGAAGCCCTGCCAGGCTTGCGGGTCGAAGCGCAGCGACGGCTCCTCGAGCAGGCGATGGAAGTGCTGCAGTGTCGGATGTGGCGTGTCCTCGGCGACCGTTGGCTCGGCCTCGTGGGTTTCCTGCTCGCGGGCCAGGCGCAGCGCTTCCTCGTAGGCCGCGCGCAGGGCCTGGAAACCTTCCGGGTCGGTTTCCGGGTGGTGCGTGGGCAGGCGGCCGCGATAGGCCAGGCGGATGGCGTCCAGGTCCTGGGTCGGTTCGATCCCCAGGCGAATCCAGCAACTCATGACCAGCAGTCCTCTTCCAGGGTGGCGGGGCGCGGCGGCTCGGGCAGGTCCATGTCCCAGGGCAACCCGGCCAGCAACTCATGGGCGCCGAGGCGCAGGTTAAGCAGGATGCAGCGGTTCCAGTGCTCGCTGCCCTGGCGCTCGAGATCGGCGGCCAAGGTCTCGTCGCTGCTGTCGCTGACATTCCATAGCGCCTTGCCAAACAGGTAGCCGGCCAGGTAACAGTCCCAGCGGTTGTAGTAGTGGCGTGCGCGCAGCGCCAGGCGGTAGTGCAGGTAGAGGCTTTCGTCGCGGTCGATCAGGCCTTTCTTGACCCCGGCGCGCAGCAGGAAGCTCATGCGCCCCAGGTCCCAGGCTCGGGTGCCGCCCGGGCCACAGTCGGGGAAGGTGCGGGCGGCGTATTCGTGGCGGATGCGTTCGCGTGGGGGCAAGGTGTCGAGCAGGGCCTGCCACTGGCTGGGCAGGCAGCGCTGGTACTGCCAGTAGGCTTCGCTCATTTCGGTGGCGTGGCCGTTGTCGGCCATGTTCAGCATGTCCAGCAACTGGGCGCGGTCGCTGATCCCCCACCAGCGCTCCAGATCGGTCTGGTCTTCCCCTTCGAAGTAGTCGGGGGCGGTGTAGCTGGCGCCGTTGAGGGCGGCCATGGGGGCGGAGAGGGCATGCAGCCAGTGCTGCGCGGTTTCGTCCATGAAAGGGTCCTGGAGGCGCTGGGAACTGGCGGGGATTGTATAGGAATACGCGCGTCGGGTTGTCAGGGGTATGTCCCAAGCCGGTAAGCTTCGGCCACCTCCCGGAGCACCTCGCACAACCACTGCGCCGGCAGGCTCTGCGCCAGGGCCGCATTGCGGCAGATGCCCACCGAGCCGCCCGGCTCACGCACGCCCAGGTCGAGCTCGACCAGTTCTCCCCGCCCGAGGTCGATCAGCACGGCATCGCGCGGCGCCACCCAGACCGCCTCGCTGCCCAGCACGTAGCGCCTGCTCAAGGCCAGCGACAGAGTCTCCAGGCGCTGTGCCGGCAGCTGGATCGCGCATTGCACGAACAGGCTGTCGGCATGCCGGCGAATGGTTGTGCCTGGCGGTGGCAGCACCAGTGGATAGGCACCGACCTGCGTGCGATCAATAGGCTGAGCCGCCAGCAGCGGATGTCCGGGTCGCACCACCAGGGTCATCGACTCGCTGTACAGGTGCTCGAACGACAGCCCTTGGATCTGCGGGCTGTCGGTCATACGGCCTATCACCAGTTCCAGCTCGCCAAGGTGCAACTGCCCGAGCAGCTGGGCGCTGGCCCCGGTCACCACGCTGATTACCAATGCCTCGTGCTGCTGGTGCAAGCGGCACAGCACCTCGGGCATCAGTAACCCTTCGACAGTCGACAGCACGCCAATACGCACCTGCGACGGCGCCCGCGCTTCCCCTCGCACGCTGCCGACCCCGTCACGCAGCGCTTGCACGCTGGGGCCGGCATAGCGCATGAAGCGGGTACCGGCCGGGGTCAGGGCGACGCCCTGGTGGCTGCGCTCGAACAGGCGAGCTTCCAGCAGATCCTCCAGCTCCTTGAGGGTCTTGGAGATCGCAGGCTGGCTGATCGCCAGCACGTCGGCGGCCCTGGCCAGGCTGCCCTGTCGGGCAATCTCCAGGAAGCACAGCAGATGGCGGAACTTGATGCGGGTATCGAGGTTCATGCCGGGCAGTGTATCCGTGCGGGCCAGACCTGCAACGTCCGGGTGATCTTCGTCGGCGGACGGCGGTTCCTCCCTTGCAGGCAAAGCCCCGAACCTTTAGCGTGTGCCGCTTCGATGCATGGAGCTGCGCAATGGCCGCCTACCTGACCCAGGACCTGGTCCTTGAACTGGGCGATGAAACGCCCGAAGACACCACCATGAACATGCTGACCTTCCGTCAGCGTGGCACCACCCTGGTGATCGCCCGCAGTCCGCTGGCTGCCGGGCAGACGCTGGAGGCGCTTTACCAGCAGCAACTGGCGCAGTTGCGTGAGCGCCTTGGGGCGGTCATCAGCGACCCACTGCCGGTCAGCGCCGGCGTCGATCGTGCCATTCACGGCTTGGAAGTCAGCCTGCAGTTCAAGCGCGGCGAAGTGGTCTCGTATCAACGTCAGTTGGCCTACACGCCAAGCGGGCAGGCCCGTTTCGTGGCGGTCAGCTATAGCAAGGAAACACCGCTGGAAGCGGTCGATCTTGCCCATTGGGAAGCCATCAAGGCAGGCTTGCGGCTGAACTGACCCGGGCGGATTCGAGGCTGTACCTTGATCTCACTGACGTCGGGTGATCGAGCTGTACCTGGCCGTGTCATATGAGCCTCAGCCCCAATTCGACCGTCACCCCACGGATACGCACCGGCCACACTGGCAAGTGCTGTGTCGGATCCTCCAGGCACGCGCCGTCCTGCAGGCAGAAATGCTGCTTGTAGAGCGGTGCCACCACCACCACCGTTGCTCCCAGGCTGGCCAGCAGTCCACGGCCGATGGTGTTCGCGCCTGAGCGTGGGTCGCGGTTGCCGACGGCATACAGCTCCCGCCCTTGTCCCGGCACGTAGAACAACGCCACCTGCTCGCCCTCGTGCCACACCACCACCCCGGAGTCGGCGACCAGGTCGCTGGCCTGGCACACCGCCTGCCAGCGGGTTTCACTTGCTACAGCCGTGTTGGACAGGTTCATCACATTGCCTCCTCATGGGTGGGAATCAACTGCGGGGGCGCCGCCGGCCGGCGTTGGCCACGCTCGCGCACGAAGTGCACATCGGGATCGCCGCGTTGGTCATTGACGAAGGTGCGGAAGCGCTTGAGCTTTTCCGGATCGCCCAAGGCGTTGGCCCATTCGCATTCGTAACGGTCGACCACCTGCTGCATCTGCGTCTCGAGTTCGCGGGCCAGGCCCAGGCTGTCGTCGATTACCACCTGTTTGAGGTAGTCGAGCCCGCCCTCGAGGCCCTCGCGCCACACCGAGGTGCGCTGCAGTTTGTCGGCGGTGCGGATGTAGAACATCAGCACGCGGTCGATCAGGCGCACCAAGGTCTCGTCGTCCAAGTCGGTGGCGAACAGTTCGGCGTGGCGTGGGCGCATGCCGCCATTGCCGCACACGTAGAGATTCCAGCCCTTGTCGGTGGCGATCACGCCAATGTCCTTGCTTTGCGCCTCGGCGCATTCGCGGGTGCAGCCAGACACCGCGAACTTGAGCTTGTGCGGCGCGCGCAGGCCCTTGTAGCGGTCCTCCAGGCGCAGCGCCATGGCCACGCTGTCCTGCACGCCATAGCGGCACCAGGTGCTGCCGACGCAAGATTTCACCGTGCGCGTCGACTTGCCGTAGGCGTGCCCGGTCTCGAAGCCGGCGGCGATCAGCTCGCCCCAGATCAGCGGCAGTTCGTGCAACTGGGCACCGAACAGGTCGATGCGCTGGCCGCCGGTGATCTTGGTATAGAGGTCGTACTTCTTTGCCACCTGGCCGATCACGATCAGTTTTTCCGGGGTGATCTCGCCGCCGGGGATGCGCGGCACCACCGAGTAGGTGCCGTTCTTCTGCATGTTGGCCATGAAGGTGTCGTTGGTGTCCTGCAGCGGTACCAGCGCCGGGTCCATGATCGGCTGGTTCCAGCACGAGGCGAGGATGTTGCCCACCGCCGGCTTGCAGATGGCGCAACCCACCTGGCCTTTGCCATGGCGTTCGAGCAGCTCGTTGAAGGTGCGGATGCCTTCAACCCGCACCAGCCCGTAGAGCTCCTGGCGGGTGTAGGCGAAGTGTTCGCACAGGCTCTTGTCGACGGTCACGCCGCGGGCGCTCAGTTCGTGCTCGAACACGTGCTTGAGCAGCGCCGCGCAACCGCCGCAACCGCTGGCGGCCTTGGTGCATGCCTTGACGGCGGCGAGGTCGCCGCAGCCACTGTCGATGGCGGCGCACACCGCGCTCTTGCTGACGTTGTGGCACGAGCAGATGGTCGCGCTGTCGGGCAAGGCATCGGCGCCCAGCGCCGGCGCGCCGCAGCCTTGGGGCAGAATCAGCGCGGCCGGGTCGGCCGGTAGCTTGATGCCGTTCTGGGCGTATTGCAGCAGGGTGTCGTAGTAGCTGTTGTCGCCGACCAGCACCGCGCCAAGCACACGCTTGCCGCTGGCATCGACCACCAGGCGCCGGTAGGAGGCCGTGGCTTCGTCGATGAAGCGATAGCTGCGCGCCCCCGGCGTGACGCCCTGGGCATCGCCGATGGAGCCAACATCCACACCCAGCAGCTTGAGCTTGGTCGACATGTCGGCGCCGCTGAACTCGCTTGCCGACTCGCCCATCAACAGGGCTGCCAGGTTACGTGCCATGGCGTATCCCGGGGCGACCAGGCCGAACGCGCTGCCGCTCCACGAAGCGCATTCGCCGATGGCGAAGATGCGCGGGTCGCTGGAGCGGCACTGACCGTCGATCACCACGCCGCCGCGGGGGGCGATTGTAAGGCCGCAGGTTCGGCCCAGGGCATCCTGCGGACGGATGCCGGCGGAGAACACGATCAGGTCGGTTTCCAGGTGTTCGCCGCCGTCGAAATTCATGCGGTAGCGGTAGTGTTCGCCTGTGCTGATCGACTGGGTGGCGCGGGCCAGGTGCACGCCTACGCCCAGCGCCTCGATGCGCGCCTTGAGCGCCGCGCCGCCCTCGCTATCCAACTGGACTGGCATCAGCCGCGGCGCGAACTCCACCACATGCGCTTGCAGGCCTAGCGACTTGAGGGCGTTGGCGGCCTCGAGGCCGAGCAGGCCGCCGCCGACCACCACGCCGCGGCGGGCGCTGCCGGCGGCGGCGCGGATCGCATCGAGGTCTTCGAGGGTGCGATAGACCAGGCGCGCATTGCCGCTGGACCCTTCGATGGGCGGCACGAACGGATAGGAGCCGGTGGCCAGGATCAACTGTTCGTAGCCGAGGCGGCCTTCGGCGGTGATCACTTCCTGGCGTTCGCGATCAATATCCACTACCGCCTCGCCCAGGTGCAGGTGCACGCCGTTGCTCGCATAGTAGTCGCGGTCGCACAGGGCCAGGGTTTCGGCGCAACTGCCGGTGAAGTATTCCGAGAGGTGCACCCGGTCGTAGGCGCGCTGGCGCTCCTCGGCGAACACGTGCAGCTCGAAGCGCGCGCTGGCACCGCGTTCGATCAGCTGCTCGACGCAGTGATGGCCGACCATGCCGTTGCCGACGATGACCAGTCGCGCTCGTTGTGCTTCGTTCGCTGTTGCCTGCATAGCCGATCCTCGATCACGGAAAAACGAAAAAGGCGCCTGGAGCCGAAGCTCCAGGCGCCTTTGCCTGTACTCATCAGTGTCAGTCCCCTGGACGATCGCCGTTGATCGAGGGGCTGTTGTACTTCGTTGAAAAGCAGGGAGTGTGCCAAGCGGCCACTTATCGGTAGCCTTCACGGGACTCACCGCCGGAAAGCCGGCTCCCACAGGGCTGCGGGCCCGTTTGCGGCGTACCCTTGTGGTAGCCGGCTTGCCGGCGATGAGGCCGTTCGGGGCACAACAAAGGTGCAAGCCTCACCACCGTGGTGCATCAATACACATCCCGCAGGTAGCGCTTGTCCCGCCCCAACCCCTCGACATACGCCGCAGCAGTGGTCTCGTCCAGGCCGCCATGCTCCGCCACGAGCTGGCGCAAGGCCGTGTCCACATCCCGGGCCATATGCCGGGCATCGCCACACACATACACATGGGCACCCGCTTGCAGCCATTGCCACAGCTCGGCGCCGTGTTCCAGCAGGCGATGCTGCACATAGACTTTTTCCACCTGGTCACGGGAGAACGCCGTGCTCAGGCGCACATGCCCGCAAGCCTCCCAGGCCTGCAATTGTTCGCGGTAGTAGAAATCGCAGGCGGCATGCTGTTCGCCGAAGAACAGCCAGTTGCGCCCTGGGGCCCCACGTAGTTCGCGTTCTTCGAGGAAGGCGCGGAAGGGGGCGATACCGGTACCGGGGCCGATCATGACGATAGGCACCCCGTCGTCCTCGGGCAGGTGGAAATGTTTCGATGGCTGCGCAAATACCCCCACCTCCAGCGCCGCTGCCCGGTCCGCGAGGAAGCTCGAACAGACGCCCTTGCGCTGGCCATGGCGCACGATGGAGACGGTCAGGTGTACCTGGCCGGGATGAGCCCGGGGGCTGGAGCTGATCGAGTACAGGCGCGGCTGCAAGGGTTTCAGCAGCGACAACCAATTGCCCAGCGGCATGGCCTGGGGGTACTCGCGCAGCACGTCGGCCAACTGGCGGCCCCACAGCCATTCCTTGAGTTCGTCCTTGCATGCCGGCAGCAGCAGGCGTTGCAGGCCGCTGGCGTGCTGGCTGAAGACTTCGAGTTGCTGGCGGCTGACCTGGGTGATGTCCAGGTGCCGCTCAAGCGCGGTTCGCAGGGGCATTGGGGCATGGCCCTCGAGTTCGATCTCGGCCTGGCCGTCCAGCTGCATCAGCATCAGCAGCTCGTCGACCAGGCCCGGGCAATTGCGCGGCCATACGCCCAGGGCATCGCCGGGTTGATAGCGCAGGTCGCTGCCGGACAGGTCGAAGACCAGTTGGCGAGTCTCCTTGGTTGAATCCGGGCCGCTGAGGAGGCGGTTCTCCCGCAAGGTGGCAGGCCAGGGCTGGTGTTTGCCGCGGGCGGTGGCCGACGCGGTGGTGGTAGCCGTCGGGGTACTGCCAAGCTTGGGCAGCAGGGCATCGAGCCAGGCGCCGAAGGCCGCTTCGCAATCCGGCTCGCAGTCGACCCGGGCCAGCAGACGCCGGGCCCCCAGCTCGGCCAGGCGTTGGTCGAGCTTGCGACCGAAGCCGCAGAACTGGTCGTAGCTCGAATCCCCCAGGGCCAGCACGGCGTAGGGCAGCGTGGCACAGCTGGCGCCTTCTTCGTCCTGCAGGGCTCGCCAGAACGGGGCGCCGCTGTCCGGCGCATCGCCGTCGCCGAAGGTGCTGGCGATCAGCAGCAGGCTGGCGGCGCCTCGCAGTTGGGATGGGCGCACCTCCTCCATGCAACTGAGTGCGACCACCAGCCCCGCGTCGCGCAGGTGCTGGGCGCAGCGTTCGGCGAGGTGCTCGCCATTGCCGGTCTGCGAGGCCCACAGCACGTGGTGACGAGGGCTTTCGAGCGCTGCTTGCGACGCCGGCGCGGGCCGGGCGAACAGGCCGGCCAGCAGGCCGTTGACGAACAGGCGTCGCTCCGGCGCCAGGGGCGCATCGGGCGGCAGGCAAGGCATGTTTTCGGTGCGGGCCTGGCTCAGGCCGAGCAGGAAACCTTGCAGGTAATGGCGTTCTTGCTCGGCCAGGATCGGAGCCGGCAACGTCTCTAGGCCGAGCAGGCGGGACAGGGTGGCGGTGGGCATGGCGATGGGGTCCGGGGGAAGCGTCAGTTCAAGGGTGGCGATGCGCTCGCCGGCAACCCGTTCCAGGGCCACGGCACAGTGCTTGAGGGCCGGCTGCAGCGAAGTCGGGTCCACCGCGTCGCAGGTCACCGCGTTGATTGCCAGTTGCTCGCCGTACAGATCGTTCCAGTGAAACGGGGCGAAACAGTTGCCCGACAGCACCCGCTCGCTGAGTCGCGCCGGCAGCACGGCCTGGCCGCGGCGCGAGCGGATCGCCACCTGGTCCTTGTCCGCGATACCCAGGCGCCGGGCGTCGTCGGGGTGGATCTCGACAAAGGGGCCGGGCTCCAGCTTGTTGAGGCTGGGTACCTGGCCAGTCTTGGTCAGCGTGTGCCACTGGTGCTGCACGCGGCCTGTGTTGAGCACGAAGGGGAAGGCAGCGTCGGGCAGCTCCGCCGGCGGCAGCCAGGGGCGGGCGAAGAACCGGGCCTTGCCGGTGGGCGTCGGAAACACCGGCGTCTGTGGGGCGTCTGGCGCGACATAGCGCAGGGGGCTGCGAGCGTCCTTGCGCCCCGGCGTGCTTGGCCACTGCCGCGGGCCCTGGCGCAGGTCGGCATAGTCGATGCCGCGCAGGTCGTAGCCGGTGTCCGGGTTGTGGAAGCGGCGGATCTCATCGAACACCGCTTCGGCGTCGGGGTAGTCGAAGGCGTGCGCATAACCCAGGGCACAGGCGATGCGCGCGATCAGGCGCCAGTCCTCGAGGCTTTCGCCGGGCGCCTCGACGGCGCGGGGCATCAAGGTCAGGTTGCGCTCGCTGTTGATCATCACCCCTTCGCCCTCGGCCCACAATGACGCCGGCAGCAGGATGTCGGCGTAGCGGTTGGTCTCGGTGTCGAGGAAGGCGTCCTGGCTGATCACCAGCTGTGCCTGGCGCAGGCCGTCGATCACCTGCTGGCGGTTGGCGACGCTGGCCACCGGGTTGCTGCAGATGATCCAGCAGGCTTTCACCTCGCCATGCTTGAGCTGCTCGAACAGTGCCACGGTGCCTTCGCCCCCTTCGTCGCGCAGGGTGCCGGGGGGCAGTTGCCATTGCGCTTCGACGAAGGCGCGGTCGGCTGCCACCTGCGCCGAACGCTGGCCCGGCAGGCCCGGCCCCATGTAACCCATCTCGCGGCCGCCCATGGCATTGGGTTGGCCGGTCAGCGAGAACGGCCCGCTGCCGGGGCGGCAGATGGCGCCGGTGGCCAGGTGCAGGTTGCACAGGGCATTGCTATGCCAGGTGCCGTGGATGCTCTGGTTCAGGCCCATGGTCCAGCAGCTCATCCATTCGCCCGCCTCGCCGATCAGGCGGGCGGCTTCGCGGATGTCGGCCTCGGCCAGTCCGGTGATGGCCGCGACGCGTTCGGGGGGGTAGTCCGCGAGAAACGCCGGCAGTGCCTCCCAGCCTTCGGTGTGGCGGGCGATGAAGTCCGCGTCGGTGTGGCCATTGGCATGCAGCAGGTGCAGCAGGCCATTGAGCAGGGCCAGATCGGTACCCGGGCGCAGTTGCAGGAACAGGTCGGCCTTGTCGGCGGTGGCGCTGCGCCGGGGGTCGACGACGATCAGCCTGGCACCGGCCTTGAGCCGGTCGAGCAGGCGCAGGAACAGGATCGGGTGGCAGTCGGCCATGTTCGCGCCGATCACCAGGAACACTTCGGCGTGCTCGAAATCCTGATAGCTGCCGGGCGGGCCGTCGGCGCCCAGCGATTGCTTGTAGCCGCTGCCGGCACTGGCCATGCACAGGCGTGAGTTGGACTCGATATGGCGGGTGCGGATGAAGCCCTTGGCCAGTTTGTTGGCCAGGTACTGGGCCTCCAGCGACATTTGCCCGGAGACATAGAAAGCCACGGCGTCGGCGCCGTGGGTATCGATGATCGTGCGCAGGCGCCCGGCCGTCTCGGCGATGGCGGTCTGCAGCGGGCGACGGGCTGGCTGCTGGTTGCGCTGGTCACGGACGAACGCGTGAGCCATGCGCCCGGCCTCCAGCGGCACATGGGCAGTCAGCCCCTTGGTGCACAGGCGCCCGAAGTTGCTGGGGTGCTGCTTGTCGCCGCTGACTTTGACGATCTTGCCTTCGCTCACGTGCATGACGATGCCGCACCCGACTCCGCAATACGGGCAAACACTGCGCACTTCACTGCCGCTCATCACGATCTCCTGCTGACGAAACGACAAAGGCGCCGGCTGCCCGGCCTGCAAGTGGCAAGCGGGGCAACACGGCGCCTTCGTCGTGGAGGGAGGACCATCGGCGTTGATGGCCTCGATGCCTTGCCGGCAGCAAGTCCCGGGCCATATCACGACGGGGCGCGTCTCTGCGGTGTGAGTGGGCTCGCCCGGGAGGGGCGCGCGCACCGATATGGGGAACGGTGCACCAGCGGATGGCGCCAGCTGGCTTGTGGATATATGATTCGCATACGTTTCATATATAGGTAATCGCACATGGGCATCGTCAAGATCGCCGACGACCTCCACGAAGACCTGCGCGTGGCCAGCGCCGCGCTGTCGCGCTCGATCAACGCCCAGGCCGAGCACTGGATCCGCATCGGCATGCTGGCCGAGTTGCACCCGCAGGCCACCTACCAGGAACTGCTGCGCCAGTTGCTGCGCCAGGAGCAGGCCAATCTTAAGGAGCTGCTGCAATGAGCAAGGTCATCCTCAAGGACGCCGCCCAGCTCGAATTGATGCGCCGTGCCGGCCAGATGCTGGCCCGGGTGTTCGCCGACCTCGACGGTTTCATCCGCCCCGGCGTGACTACCATGCAGATCAACGACCGCGCCGAGGCCTTCATCGTCCAGACCCTCAAGGCGCGGCCGGCGAGCAAGGGCCAGTATGGTTTTCCCTTTGCCCTGAACACCTCGGTGGACCATGTGGTCTGCCATGGCATGCCCAAGGCCGACGAGGTGCTGAAGGAGGGTTCGATAGTCAACGTCGACATCACCCTGGAGCAGGGCGGCTATATCGCCGATTCGTCGAAGATGTACAGCATCGGCCAGATCGGCGAAGAGGCCCGGCGGCTGGTGGACACCACCTATGCCGCGCTGTGGAAGGGCATCGAGCAGGTGCGCCCCGGCGCGACCCTCGGTGATATCGGCCACGCCATCCAGGCCCACGCCGAGGCCGCCGGCTACAGCGTGGTGCGCGAGTATTGCGGGCACGGCATCGGCACGCAGATGCACGAGGCGCCGGAGGTGCTGCACTACGGCCAGCGTGGCACGGGCATGAAGCTGCAACCAGGGATGGTGTTCACCATCGAGCCGATGATCAACCAGGGTGGGCGCGGGACCCGCGGTTTGCGCGATGGCTGGACGGTAATTACCCGTGACCGGAGCCTGTCGGCGCAATGGGAGCACACCGTGGCGGTGACGCAGAGTGGCGTCGAGGTGCTGACCTTGCGCGAGGAGGAACGAGCGGCGCAGGGCGATGGGCAAACGCCCCTCGGAGCCATGGTCTAGGCTGAAACCTACCGGTACCGGCCCACGCCCCACTACAAATGCCGGCCCGGCAACCATTGGAGTCCCTGGGAGGTGCGCCATGAGCCTGCTGCTCGAACCCTACACCCTGCGTCAGCTGACCCTGCCCAACCGTATCGCCGTTTCCCCCATGTGCCAGTACTCCGCCGTCGACGGCCTGGCCAATGACTGGCACCTGGTGCACCTGGGCAGCCGCGCTGTCGGTGGCGCCGGCCTGGTGATCAGTGAAGCGGTCGCGGTCACCGCCGATGGGCGCATCACTGCAGAAGACCTCGGCCTGTGGAACGACGAGCAGATCCCCGCGCTGCAGCGCATCACCCGCTTCATCACCGCCCAGGGCGCCGTCCCCGGCATCCAGCTGGCCCACGCCGGACGCAAGGCCAGCACCCACAGGCCGTGGCTGGGCAAGCACGGCAGCGTCAAGCTTGAAGACGGCGGCTGGCAGCCGGTAGGACCCTCCAGGATTGCCTTCGACCCCGAGCACACCGTCCCCCATGAACTGAGCAAGGACGAGATCCAGCAGGTCGTCAGCGCGTTCGTCGCCGCCACCGAGCGGGCGTTGAAGGCCGGCTTCAAGGTCGTCGAGATCCACGCTGCCCACGGCTACCTGCTGCACCAGTTCCTCTCGCCGCTGAGCAACCAGCGCCGCGACGAGTACGGCAGCTGCTTTGAAAACCGTATCCGCCTGACCCTGCAAGTCGCCGAGGCGGTGCGCCAGGCCTGGCCACAGGAGCTGCCGCTGTTGGTGCGGGTGTCGGCCACCGACTGGGTCGAGGATGGCTGGAACCCGGACGAGACCGTGGAACTGGCCCGCCGGCTACGCGCCTTGGGCGTCGACCTGATCGACGTGTCGTCGGGAGGGACCTCGGTCAATGCAGAAATCCCCACTGGCCCCGGCTACCAGACCCGTTTCGCCGAGCGGGTGCGCAAGGAGTCGGAGATCGCCACCGGCACCGTCGGCATGATCACCGAGCCGGCCCAGGCCGAGCATATCCTGCGCACCGGCCAGGCCGATGTGATCTTCCTGGCCCGCGAACTGTTGCGCGACCCTTACTGGCCATTGCACGCCGACGACGACCTGGGCGGCAACAAGGCGACCTGGCCGGCGCAATACCAACGCGCGACAAGCCGGGCCAACCCGATCCACGAATCGGACCTGCGCGACTGACTCAGCTGCAGGCGGCCTGGCTGAGGATGTCGCTGACCCACTGGTTGATGCTCTTCTGCGCCAGCTCGGCCTTGGCCGCCACGCTGGCGTGGAGAGCAGGCTCCAGGCGCAGGCTGAGTTTGCCGGAGTAAGTTTTCTGCGGTTCACGCCCCAGGCGCCGACAGGTTTCGAGGTAGTCGTCGACAGCTTCCTCGAACGCCTGGCGCAATTCACTGATCGACTCGCCATGGAAGCCGATCACGTCGCGGATCCCGGCGACATGGCCGATCAGCAACTGGTCTTCGTCGCTGTATTCGATGCGCGCCGAGTAGCCGCGGTAATTCATCACATTCATGGTGTAACTCCTGCCTGCTCCAGGAACTGGCGGGCATCGCGCACCTGATAGGGTTTGGCGTGCCGGTCGGGGTGAGGGCGATGAAAGGTCGCAACCTCACCGTTGAGTTCGAAGCGCACACGCGAGCCTCTACCCTCGATAACCCGGGCACCGAGCGAGACCAGCAGGGACTCCAGGCGCGACCAGTCCAGCGTTCGGGGAACGGGCTTGTTGAAGACAAGTTCGAGTAACGCACGTTGACGATTATTTATGGTATCAGTCTGTGATACCAGCGCCATTGAACTCAATAGATCGGCGGTAGGGTGTAGTTCAGGCGATAGGCAGGAAAAATCGCGTTGCTTTGCAGGAAAAAAGCCGGTGGGTGTTTTGCCCCCACCGGCTAGTCATGCATCAGTGCTTGAACATCACATGGCGCACACAGGTGTAGTCCTCCAGCCCGTACATCGACATGTCCTTGCCATAGCCGGAATGCTTCTGCCCGCCGTGCGGCATCTCGCTGACCAGCATGAAATGCGTGTTGACCCAAGTGCAGCCATATTGCAGCCGTGCGGCGAGGCGGTGGGCGCGTCCGCTGTCACGGGTCCACACCGACGAGGCCAGGCCATACTCCGAGTCGTTGGCCCACTCCAGCGCCTGGGCTTCGTCGCTGAAGCGGGTGACCGACACCACCGGGCCGAACACCTCGTGGCGGACGATTTCATCGTCCTCCAGCGCATCGGCCAGCACGGTCGGGGCGAAGAAGAAGCCATCACCGGGCAGTGCCTTGCCACCGGTGACCAGGCGGATGTGCGGCTGGGCGATGGCGCGGTTCACCAGGCCGGCGACCTTGTCGCGATGCTGGGCGCTGATCAACGGGCCGAGTTCGGTGTCGGCCGCCTGCTGTGGGCCTGGCTTGATGCTCGCCACCGCCGCGCCCAAGCGTTCGACGAAGCGTTCGTAGATGCCGTCCTGCACGTACAGCCGGCAGGCGGCGGTGCAGTCCTGCCCGGCGTTGTAGAAGCCGAAGGTGCGGATGCCATCGATGGCAGCGTCGAGGTCAGCGTCGTCGAACACCAGCACCGGTGCCTTGCCGCCCAATTCCATGTGCATGCGCTTCACGCTGTCGGCGGTGGCGCCAATGATGTGCGCGCCGGTGGGGATGGAGCCGGTCAGCGACACCATGCGCACCTTGGCATGGGTGACCAATGGGTTGCCGACGGTCTGGCCACGGCCGAAAAGGATATTGAGCACGCCGGCCGGCAGCAGCTCACGGACCAGCTCACCAAGACGCAGGGCGGTCAGCGGGGTGAGCTCCGATGGCTTGATGACCACGGTGTTGCCGGCGGCCAACGCGGGGGCAATCTTCCAGGCCAGCATCATCAGCGGGTAGTTCCAAGGCGCGATGGAGGCGACCACGCCCAGCGGGTCGCGGCGGATCATCGACGTGTGCCCGGGCAGGTACTCGCCCGCCGCCAGGCCACCCAGGCAGCGTGCGGCACCGGCGAAGTAGCGGAACACATCGGCGATGGCCGGGATCTCGTCGCCGAGCGCCGCGGCATAGGGCTTGCCGCAGTTGTCCGATTCCAGCCGGGCCAGTTCCTCGGCGTGTCGTTCGATGACCTCGGCAATGGCCAGCAATGCGCTGGCGCGCTCCTTCGGCGTGCTCTGCGACCAGTGCTCGAAGGCTTGGTCGGCGGCGCGCACGGCGATGTCGACCTGGGCCTCGGTGGCCTCGTTGATCTGTGCCAGGGCACTGCCCTTGGCCGGGTCGAGCACGGTCCAGGCCGGGCCTTCGCCGTTCACCAGGTGACCGTTGATCAGCATTCGGGTTTGCATGGAGCGGTTCTCCTTGTGGTACTCGAGCGCACTGTGCCGCAGTGACGCTACAGATTAGAAGCGACTGGCCGTGGCAACAAACCGAGGAGGGCAACATTCGGATGCAAATGCGTTAAGCGAGGCTTCAGCTTGTCGGCCTACTCTGGGGCCTTCTCAACCGTGAATGTTTGCGAGGCCTGTCAGATGAACACGCGTGGTCTGCTCGATCAGCTTTTGAAAACCGGTCAATCCCTGCTGCAGAACCAGCAGGGCAAGGGCGTCAGCGACAAAGGTTCGGGGAACCTTGGCAGCCTGTTGTCCGGTGCGGGCGGTGGCGCGTTGGCAGCGGGGGCCATGGGCTTGCTGCTGGGCAACAAGAAGGCCCGCAAGTACGGCGGCAAGGCCCTGACCTACGGCGGCCTGGCCGCGCTCGGGGTGCTGGCCTACAAGGCCTATGGCAACTGGCAGGCACGCCAGGGCGCCGGCGATCAGCAGCCGCAGACGCTGGATCGCCTGCCGCCGGCCCAGGTCGAGCAACACAGCCAGGCAGTGCTGCGGGCGCTGGTGGCGGCAGCCAAGTCCGACGGCCATATCGATGACCGTGAGCGGGCCCTGATCGAAGGCGAGTTCACTCGCCTGGACAGCGACCGCGAGTTGCAGCACTGGCTGCACGCCGAACTGAACAAGCCGCTGGATCCGGCCGAAGTGGCCCGCGCCGCGCAGACGCCGGAAATGGCCGCCGAGATGTACCTGGCCAGCGTGATGATGGTCGACCAGGAGAATTTCATGGAGCGCGCCTACCTCGACGAACTGGCGCGCCAGCTGCGTCTGGACCCTGCCTTGCGCCTGGAGCTGGAGAACCAGGTCAGGCTTGCCGCGGATCAATGAGCCTGCAATTGGCCATATCAATGGGCACGGAGGCCTGAATACAGCAGCATTCAGCCGCAAATACGTAGGAAGCCTGGGCTATACTTCGGCGATTTTTCCCGCTCGTATCGAATTCCTGAGGGCTGAATGTGAAGAACTGGACCTTGCGCCAACGGATCCTGGCAAGTTTCGCCGTGATCATCGCCATCATGCTGCTGATGATCGTGGCCGCCTACTCGCGGCTGGTGGCGATCGAGTCCAGCGAGGAGGCGGTAGGGTCCGACAGCATTCCCGGGCTCTACTACAGCTCGATGATCCGCAGCGCCTGGGTCGACAGCTACGTGACCAGCCAGCAACTGGTCGGCCTGTCGAACCACCGCGAGTTCACCACGACCGATGCCGAGTTGTTCAAGAGTTTCGACGACCGTCTGAAGCAGCATATGGCCAGCTACCAGGGCACTATCCGCGACCCGGCCGACCAGGCCGCGTTCGACGATTTCACGCGCCAGGAAGAGGCTTACGTCAAGATCGTCGATCAGGTCCTGGAAACCTATCGCCAGAAGAACTACGCCGAAGCCCAGCGCTTGATCGCCGAGGTGCTGACGCCCGCCTGGAGAGAAGGGCGCCTGCATCTGAACGAAGTGATCGAGCGCAACCGGGAGTCGGCCGACAACGCCACCAATGAAATCGTCAGCGCCGTGGCCACCGCCAAAGGCAGCATGATCGTCTCGCTGCTGCTGGCAATCGTCGCCGCCGGCGTTTGCGGCCTGCTGCTGATGCGCGCGATCACCGCCCCCATGCAACGCATCGTGCATGCCCTCGACGGCCTGCGTTCGGGAGACCTGAGCATGCGCCTGAGCCTGGACCGCAAGGATGAGTTCGGCGCGATCGAGGGTGGCTTCAACGAAATGGCCGAATCCCTGGCCAACCTGGTGTCGCAAGCCCAGCGCTCGTCGGTGCAGGTGACCACCTCGGTCACCGAGATCGCCGCCACCTCCAAGCAGCAGCAGGCCACCGCCACCGAGACAGCCGCCACCACCACCGAGATCGGCGCCACCTCGCGGGAAATCGCCGCGACCTCGCGGGACCTGGTGCGCACCATGACCGAAGTCACTTCGTCGGCCGACCAGGCCTCGAGCCTTGCCGGTGCCGGCCAGCAGGGCCTGGCGCGCATGGAGGAGACCATGCACCAGGTGATGGGCGCCGCCGACCTGGTCAACGCCAAGCTGGCGATCCTCAACGAGAAGGCCAGCAATATCACGCAGATGGTGGTGACCATCGTCAAGGTTGCCGACCAGACCAACCTGCTGTCGCTCAACGCCGCCATCGAGGCAGAGAAGGCCGGTGAGTACGGTCGCGGTTTCGCCGTGGTCGCCACCGAAGTACGCCGGCTGGCCGACCAGACCGCCGTGGCCACCTATGACATCGAGCAGATGGTGCGCGAGATCCAGTCGGCGGTGTCGGCCGGGGTGATGGGCATGGACAAGTTCTCCGAGGAAGTGCGCCGCGGCATGTTCGAGGTGCAGCAAGTGGGCGAGCAGCTCAGCCAGATCATCCATCAGGTACAGGCGCTGGCGCCGCGGGTGCTGATGGTCAACGAGGGCATGCAGGCCCAGGCCACCGGCGCCGAGCAGATCAACCAGGCACTGGCCCAGCTCAGCGATGCCAGTACCCAGACCGTGGAATCGCTGCGCCAGGCCAGCTTCGCTATCGACGAACTGAGCCAGGTAGCCGCCGGGCTGCGTGGCGGTGTTTCGCGGTTCAAAGTCTGACGACGATGAACGAACCGTCCCCTCGCGAGGATCGCGAATCAGCCGGCAAGGGCGTGCTGTACCTGCAATTTCGCATCGCCGACCAGCGCTTCGCCCTGGACGTGCGTGAGGTGATCGAAGTGCTGCCGTGCCGTACCCTCAAACCCATCGCCCAGGCGCCGGGCTGGGTGGCCGGCGTGCTCGCCCACCGTGGTGCGTTGGTACCGGTGATCGACCTGTCGGCGCTGAGCTTCGGCATGCCGGCACAGTCGCGCAGCAGTACGCGGATGGTCCTGGTGCACTATCGCGCTGACCCGCGCCGTCCTGACCTGCAACTGGGGCTTGTCCTGGAGCAGGCCACCGATACGCTGCGCTGTGCCCCCGAGGAATTCCAGCCATACGGCCTGGACAATGCCGACGCGCGCTATCTCGGGCCGGTGCGCCAGGACGCCCGCGGTTTGTTGCAGCGCATCCAGGTGAATGACCTGTTGTCGGACGCGGTGCGTGAGCTGCTGTACCCCGTCGAGCCCGGGCAGGAGCCAGCATGAGCGAGCAACGTTTCTTCCGTTTCCTGCAGGAACGTATCGGGCTGGACGTGGAGTCGGTCGGCGCAGCGATGGTCGAGCGCGCACTGCGCCAGCGCTGCACGCTCGTGCAGGCTGCGGATCTCGACGACTATTGGCTGCGTTTGCAGCAGTCCAGCGATGAGCAGCAGGCCTTGATCGAGGCGGTCATCGTTCCGGAGACCTGGTTCTTCCGTTACCCCGAATCCTTCACCGCGCTGGCGGGGCTGGCGCACAAGCGTGCGGCAGAACTTGCCGGCGCACGGCCCTTGCGTATCCTCAGCCTGCCGTGCTCGACGGGCGAGGAGCCCTACTCGATCGCCATGGCCTTGCTCGACGGTGGCCTGAGCCCGGGCGCTTTCCGCGTCGATGGCATTGATATCAGCCCCAGTTCGGTGGCCAAGGGCGAGCAGGCGCTTTATGGGCGCAACTCCTTCCGCGGCAGCGAGCTGGCCTTTCGCGAGCGGCACTTCAGCCCAAGCGGCGATACCCATCGCCTGGATGAGCGGGTGCGCCAGCAAGTCAGCCTGCAGGCGGGCAACGTGCTCGACCCGGCGCTCAAGGCGCGTGAAGGGTTGTACGATTTTGTGTTCTGCCGCAACTTGCTGATCTACTTCGATGTTCCGACCCAGCAGCGGGTGTTCGAGGTACTCAAGCGCCTGATCCACGCCCAGGGCGTGCTGTTCATCGGCCCCGCCGAGGGCAGCCTGCTGGCGCGCCTGGGCATGCGCCCGCTGGGGATTGCCCAGTCATTCGCCTATGTGCGCCAGGATGATGCCCCACCGCCTGTTGCCAAGCCGTTGCCGGTTGCGCGCCAACCGGTCGCGCCGCCGCCGCCGCGTCTCGTGGCACTGCCGCCCCGAGCCGCCAGGTCGAGCGCCGTGCCAGCGGCGCCGGTCCCGGCGCAGGGCGAAGCGCAGTTGCTGGCCCTCATTGCCCGGCAGGCCAATGCCGGTGAAAACCAGCAGGCCAGGGCGGACTGCGAACGCTATCTGCGCCAGTTCGCCCCCAAGGCGCAGGTCTATTACTGGCTGGGGTTGCTCAGTGACACCGAAGGCGATGCCGCGCAGGCCATCACCCATTATCGCAAGGCGCTCTACCTCGAGCCGCAGCACCCTGAGGCACTGATGCACCTGGCCATGCTGCTGGCCGCGCAGGGGGACGATGCCGGTGCCCGGCGCCTGCAGGAGCGTGCCGCCCGAGCTGGCAGGGAGTCTGAACGATGAGCGGCGGATACCATATGCAACTGATCGCCAATGACGACCAGCCTATCGATGATTGCTGGAACCGCATCGGCGTGCATGGCGACAAGCAGTGCCCGTTGCTGGAGCGGCATGTGCACTGCCGCAATTGCGAGGTGTATGCCGACGCGGCCACGCGCCTGCTGGACCGCTATGCGCTGGTCCAGGACGAGCAGGTCGAAACGGCCATCGTGGAGGAATGCGCGGTCGGCCGCTCGATGCTGCTGTTCCGCCTGGGCGAGGAGTGGCTGGCCCTGGCCACCGCCTGCCTGGCCGAGATCGCCCCGGCGCAGCCGGTGCACTCGTTGCCGCACCAGCGCTCGCGTGTGCTGCAGGGCGTCGCCAATGTGCGCGGTGCGCTGGTGCCTTGCCTGTCGCTCGCCGACCTGCTGGGCGTGCCGACGCAGGTGGGCGCGGAGCGCACCGGGCGGAGCATGCCGCGCATGCTGATCCTGGCGGCCGAGGGCGGGCCGGTGGTGGTGCCGGTGGACGAGATCGACGGCATCCATCGTCTTGACCTTGCGGGCCAGGACAACGGCCGTGATGCGGCGCATTTCACCGCTGCCGTGTTGCAGTGGCGAGGGCGCAGCGTGCGAGTGCTGGATGAACAACACCTGATGTCAGCCGTGAAGCGGAGCCTGTCATGACCCCGGAGCAAATGCGCGATGCGTCGCTGCTCGAGCTGTTCAGCCTGGAGGCCGAGGCCCAGACCCAGGTGCTCAGCGCCGGCTTGATGGCGCTGGAGCGCAACCCTGCGCAACCCGATCAACTCGAGGCCTGCATGCGTGCGGCGCACTCGCTCAAGGGGGCGGCGCGCATTGTCGGCATCGATGCCGGGGTCAGCGTCGCCCACGTCATGGAAGACTGTCTGGTGGCCGCTCAGGAGGGCCGCCTGCTGCTGCGCCCGGAGCATATCGACGCCTTGTTGCAAGGTACCGATTTGTTGATGCGTATCGCGACCCCTGGAGATCAGGGCGGCGAAGCCGCCGTGGCGGTGTTCCTGGCACAGATGACAACACTGCTCGACCCTTCGGCGCCCGTGTCGGTGATCGCGCAGGCTGGCGTTCCAAGCGCGCCGCCCGCTGCCATGCCAGCGCGGCCAGAACCCGAGCCAACGCTCCAGGCCCCCACGGAGCCTGAACCGGAAGCTGAGCCCGTGCCTGCCCGCAAGGCCGGCAAGCGCGGTGGCGAGGGGGGAGAGCGGGTATTGCGGGTGACCGCCGACCGTCTGAACAGCCTGCTGGACCTGTCGAGCAAGTCGCTGGTCGAGACCCAGCGGCTGAAACCCTACCTGGCCACCTTGCAGCGCCTGAAGCGCATGCATGGCCAGGGCATGCGCGGCCTCGATGGCCTGAAGGCCCAGCTGGAAGAGAGCGGGCAGGGGCCGGAGGTGCTGGAAGCGCTGGCCCAGACCCAGCAGTTGCTGGCTGAAACCCAGCAGATCCTCTTGCAGCAGGCGGCCGATCTCGACGAATTCGGTTGGCAGGCCAGCCAGCGCGCGCAACTGCTGTACGACACGGCGCTGGCCTGTCGCATGCGTCCGTTCGCCGATGTGCTCACCGGCCAGAGCCGGATGGTCCGCGACCTCGGGCGCTCGCTGGACAAGCCGGTGCGCCTGTTGATCGAGGGCGAGAAGACCCAGGTCGACCGTGACGTGCTGGAAAAGCTCGAGGCACCGCTGACGCACTTGCTGCGCAACGCGGTCGATCATGGCATCGAACTGCCCGAGCAGCGCTTGCTGGCCGGCAAACCGAGCGAGGGCACCGTGCGCCTGCGCGCCTCGCACCAGGCCGGGCTGCTGATCCTCGAACTGTCTGACGACGGTGCCGGCATCGATCTGCAGCGCTTGCGCGAGAGTATCGTCGAGCGCGCATTGTCACCGGCCGAGACGGTGGCGCAGATGAGCGAGGCCGAGCTGCTGACATTCCTGTTCCTGCCGGGTTTCAGCCTGCGCGACACGGTCACCGAAGTGTCCGGGCGCGGTGTCGGCCTGGATGCGGTGCAGCACATGGTCCGTGAGCTGCGCGGCTCCATCGAGTTGACTCAGGTGGCTGGCCAGGGATGTTGCTTCCATGTGGAAGTGCCGTTGACCTTGTCGGTGGTTCGCAGCCTGGTCGTCGAGGTGGGCGGCGAGGCCTACGCCTTTCCGCTGGCGCATATCGAGCGCACCGTCGACGTGGCGGCCGAGGCCATCGTGCAGATCGAAGGGCGGCAGCACTTCTGGCACGAAGGGCGACACATCGGCCTGGTGGCCGCCAGCCAGCTTCTCAACCGGCCGGCGGCCCAGGGCGACGAACAGAGCCTGCGGGTGGTGGTGATCCGCGAGCGCGAGCAGCTCTATGGGGTGGCCGTCGAGCGGCTGATCGGCGAACGGGTGCTGGTGGTGATGCCGTTGGATCCCCGCCTGGGCAAAGTCCAGGATATCTCCGCCGGGGCCTTGCTCGACGACGGTTCGGTGGTGCTCATCGTCGATGTCGAGGACTTGCTGCGCTCGGTGGACAAGCTGCTCAGCACCGGCCGCCTGGAGCGTATCGAGCGCGGTGGGCGGGGCGCCAAGGGTGCGGTGCGCAAGCGCATCCTGGTGGTCGACGACTCGCTCACCGTGCGCGAGCTGCAACGCAAGCTGCTGGGCCACCGCGGCTACGAAGTGGCGGTGGCCGTGGATGGCATGGACGGCTGGAACGCGCTGCGCAGCGATGATTTCGACCTGTTGATCACCGACATCGACATGCCGCGCATGGACGGGATCGAGCTGGTCACCCTGGTGCGGCGCGACAACCGCCTGCAATCGCTGCCGGTGATGGTGGTGTCCTACAAGGATCGCGAAGAAGACCGGCGTCGTGGACTGGATGCCGGTGCCGACTATTATTTGGCCAAGGCCAGCTTCCATGACGATGCGTTGCTGGATGCGGTCGTGGAGCTGATCGGAGGTGCCCAGGGATGAGAATCGCCATTGTCAACGACATGCCCATGGCCGTCGAGGCCCTGCGCCGGGCGTTGGCATTCGAGCCCGCGCACCAGGTGATCTGGGTCGCCGGCAACGGCGCCGAGGCGGTGCGCCTGTGCGCCGAGCAGACGCCGGACCTGATCCTCATGGACCTGATCATGCCGGTCATGGACGGCGTGGAAGCGACCCGGCGCATCATGGCCGAAACCCCCTGCGCCATCGTCATCGTCACCGTGGATCGCAAACAGAATGTGCACCGGGTGTTCGAGGCCATGGGCCATGGCGCCCTGGATGTGGTCGACACTCCGGCATTGGGCGCGGGCGATGCACGCGAGGCAGCCGCGCCACTGCTGCGCAAGATCCTCAATATCGGCTGGCTGATCGGCCAGCAGCGGCCCAGCGCGCCTCGGGCGGTTAGCGTGCCGCTGCGCGAGGCCTCGCAGCGCCGCGCACTGGTGGCCATCGGCTCGTCCGCGGGTGGGCCGGCCGCCCTGGAAGTACTGCTCAAGGGGCTGCCGCGCAGTTTTCCGGCGGCCATCGTGCTGGTCCAGCATGTTGACCAGGTATTCGCCGCGGGCATGGCCGAGTGGCTCAGCAGCGCCTCCGGCCTGCCGGTGCGCCTGGCCCGCGAGGGTGAGCCGCCGCAGCCGGGGCAGGTGCTGCTGGCCGGCACCAACCACCATATCCGCCTCCTTAAGAATGGCGAGCTGGCCTACACTGCCGAGCCTGTCAACGAAATCTACCGGCCCTCGATCGATGTGTTCTTCGAGAGCGTGGCGCGCTGCTGGTCCGGCGATGCGGTGGGCGTGCTGCTTACCGGCATGGGGCGCGACGGCGCCCAAGGCCTGAAACTGATGCGCCAGCAGGGTTTCCTGACCATCGCCCAGGACCAGCAGAGCAGCGCGGTGTACGGCATGCCCAAGGCCGCCGCGGCGATCGACGCGGCGGTGGAAATACGTCCGCTGGAGCGAATCGCCGGACGACTGATGGAAATCTTTCCGAAATGACGATATGTATTGAGTCGCGCCGCGTGGCCGGCAGTGGACGGGTGATTACGCATGAATGATCTACCGATCGAAGGTTTCACGACCATCAACGAAAGTGCGGCGATGGTCCTGCTGGTCGACGATCAGGCCATGATCGGCGAAGCGGTGCGCCGTGGCCTCGCCCACGAAGAGAACATCGACTTCCACTTCTGTGCCGACCCGCACCAGGCGGTGGCCCAGGCCATGCGCATCAAGCCCACGGTGATCCTCCAGGACCTGATCATGCCGGGCCTCGATGGCCTGACCCTGGTGCGCGAGTACCGCAACAATCCGACCACCCAGGACATTCCGATCATCGTCCTGTCGACCAAGGAGGACCCGCTGGTCAAAAGCGCGGCCTTCGCCGCCGGGGCCAACGACTACCTGGTCAAGTTGCCGGACACCATCGAGCTGGTGGCGCGTATCCGCTACCACTCGCGCTCCTACCTCACCCTGTTGCAGCGCGACGAGGCCTACCGAGCGCTGCGCGTGAGCCAGCAGCAGTTGCTCGACACCAACCTGATGCTGCAGCGGCTGATGAACTCGGACGGCCTGACCGGGTTGTCCAACCGCCGTCACTTCGACGAGTACCTGGAGCTGGAATGGCGCCGGGCGATTCGCGAGCAGCAGCAGTTGTCGCTGCTGATGATCGACGTCGACTATTTCAAGGCGTTCAACGACAGTTTCGGCCACCTGGCCGGCGACGAGGCCTTGCGCAAGGTGGCCGAGGCCATTCGTGGCTGCTGCTCGCGTCCTACCGACCTGCCGGCGCGTTATGGCGGCGAGGAATTCGCCCTGGTGCTGCCCAACACCTCGCCCGGTGGCGCGCGCCTGGTGGCCGAAAAACTGCGCCAGACCATCATGGGCCTGAAGATCGCCCATACCGTGCCCGAGGCGGCGTCGCACCTGACCGTGAGCATCGGCCTGGCGACCCTGACCCCGAGTGTCGGCAGCCATTGCCGGCAGCTGATCTCGGCGGCGGACAAGGGGCTGTACCTGGCCAAGAACAGTGGGCGCAATCAGGTCGGGATCGCCTGAGTCAGTTCCTGAAAGGGCAACGGTGTTTTCTGTGGGAGCCGGCTTGCCGGCGAGAGGCCGCGACAGCAATCGCAAGACTGGAGCCTCACCTGCAAAAGCGTGCTACGACTCGTGAAACAGCGTGAATACTGGCCAAAGGCTGCCTGTGCGACCATGAACAAGCTTTCACCCAGGAACTTCCTGCACCCAACCCGCTCTTATGCCGGTAGCCATTGGTCGCGGCCGCCTGCTAAGCTCGCGGCTTTACCCTGATTGCCCTCATGGCGCATGAACAAGGAAATTACATGAAACAGCATCGTTTGGCGGCCGCGGTTGCCCTGGTAGGCCTGGTCCTCGCCGGTTGCGACGCCCAGACCAGCAGCGTCGAGCTGAAGACCCCAGCACAGAAGGCCTCCTACGGTATCGGCCTGAACATGGGCAAGAGCCTGGCCCAGGAAGGCATGGACGACCTCGACTCAAAAGCCGTCGCCCAAGGCATCGAGGACGCTGTTGGCAAGAAGGAACAGCGCATCAAGGACGAAGAACTGGTCGAAGCCTTCACCGCCTTGCAGAAGCGCGCCGAAGAGCGCCTGACCAAGGCCAGCGAGGAAGCAGCCGCCGCCGGCAAGAAGTTCCTCGAGGAAAACGGCAAGAAACCTGGCGTGATCACCACCGCCTCGGGCCTGCAGTATGAAGTGGTGAAGAAGGCCGATGGCCCGCAACCCAAGCCGACCGACGTCGTCACCGTCCACTACGAGGGCAAGCTGACCGACGGCAAGGTATTCGACAGCTCCGTCGAGCGCGGCAGCCCGATCGACCTGCCGGTCAGCGGCGTGATCCCGGGTTGGGTCGAAGGCCTGCAACTGATGCATGTCGGCGAGAAGTACAAGCTGTACATCCCGGCTGAACTGGCCTACGGCGCCCAGAGCCCGAGCCCGCTGATTCCGGCCAACTCGGTCCTGGTGTTCGACCTGGAACTGCTGGCCATCAAAGACCCGGCCAAGGCTGGCGAAGCACCGGCCAAGTAACAGCCGTCGTGTTGCATGAAGACGCCCCGTTTCGACGGGGCGTCGTCGTTTTCAGCAGTGCTTGACGCGAACCGTTGGCGTCATTCACTGTCGCAAGCAGTGCCCGGCCTGAATACAGGTGCCTTTGTCGCAAAACGTTTGCGCGCTTGAAACGGTTGTGTAAAAAACGCCCGATTCGTACCCGGCCCTTGCCCGGTGGGCACCACGCGGCATCAATGCCGCCCTGTTCACAAGGTTATCCACAATAAATGTGGATAACCTCCGGCTCCCCTGGAGGCCCCATGAGCGCACCCTGGAATTTCACCCGCTTCCTGCCCCTTGCCGAACGCTTGCTCAGCCGCGGCCGGCTGCCGGCATTGCTGTTCGCAGTGGCGCGCAAAGGGCCGAGGCTGGGCCAGCTGCGCGAGGACCTGCGCCTGATGCAGGCGCTTTGCCTGGCCTGGTGGCGTGGCGAGTACCGCGCTGTCAGCCCCAAGGCACTGGTGACCATCGTCGCCGGGTTGCTCTACTTCGTCAGCCCACTGGATGCCATCCCCGACTGGCTGCTGGGTGTCGGCCTGCTCGATGACATCGCCGTGCTGGGCTGGGTGCTCAAGACCGTGGCTGATGAGCTGGGCCGCTTCAAGGCCTGGCGCGACAGCCAGGCGCCGGAGCGGCTGCGTGTGGTCGAACGGTTGCCGGAAACCCCCGAAGCGCTGCGCCTGGAACGGCCCGGTAGCTGATTCCGCACAGACCCCCGAGGTTGGTAATATAATTGGCATAAGGGTTATGCCTACGGATTACATGCCGTAATCCAACGTCAAGGGGGTTGTATGGGTATTCAGGTCATCAGCCGGGACGGTCAGCCCGAGTACGCAGTGGTTCCCTGGGAGCAGTATCAGGCGTTGCTCGCGGCCGCAGGCCAGGCACCGGCCAGCGCACCCGTCACCGAAAGCAATGTTGCCAACACTCAACCAAGCGCCAGCCTGTCCTCACTGGCTGAGCTGGCGTCCTTGCGTCAGGCCAAGGGGCTGGCGCCGGAGCAGTTGGCACGCAGTGTCGGCATCAGCCCGGCATACCTGGCCATGATCGAGTCCGGGGAGCGCCGCCCCGACGCGGCCATTCTACGCAGCCTGGCGTGGCACTTGGGCGTGGCCGGCTGGAGCGAGCCGTCATGAGCCAGGTCAGGATCAGCCGTCAGCAATGGCAGGGCCTGCTGAGCGAGCTCGACCTGGCCCGCCGGCAACGCCATCTGCTGACCTACCGGGCACTGCTTGAGCGTTTGCAATTGCCCAGCCCGGCCATGCAGACCTTGACCGCGGCCCTTGAGTACCTGGCGGTGCTCGACGCCCGGGCCGAGCAGCCGCTGCGCAGTTCGCTGGTGATCAGCCAAGGCGCCAGCCGCCTGCCACGCACCGGGTTTTTCGAGTGTGTCGAGCGCCTGGGACGGTTTTCCGGGCCGGTGGACGGCATGGAGGCGGCGTCCTGGCATGCCTCGGAAGTGGTGCGGGTGTTCGAGTATCGCTACCCGGAAGAGGCCTGAAACCGGGGGAGAGGGCTACCTGGCGCGGTAGCGGTTGCCGGAGCCTGCCAGGGTTTACTCCAGTACCGTTGTGTCGATCAGGCTCAGGCTCGCCCCGCCGGTTTCCTTGGCCTTTCTTTTCGCCTGTGAGGCGAGCTCGGCCAACTGGCCGGCATCCAGCCCGGCGGAGCTTCCAGACTTGAGCCAGACCACGCCGATCGACAGCGACAGCAGTTCGAAGGTTTCCCGTTGACCCTGACGGTTATGGGCAATAAAGCATCCGGCCTCCAGGTGTTCACCGCGATAGAAGCGCCGACATTGCCGGGCAAATGCTTCCAGTAGCAGTTCAAGCCGCGCTCGCCAATCTGCCGAGCCCAATACCAGCATGAAATCATCCCCACCGATATGGCCGACGAAATCCCTGCTGGGGTCGACGCAGTCGCTCAGGCACTGCGCCAGGCACAGCAGCACTTCGTCGCCACGGGCATAGCCATAGATATCGTTGAAGGGTTTGAAGTTGTCGATGTCCACGTAGCATACGGCGGCCTCGCGCCGTTGCAGCAGCAGGCGCGCCAGGCACTGCTGGATCGGCACGTTGCCGGGCAGCAGGGTGAGTGGGTTGGCGTGCCTGGCCTGCTGGATCTTCTGTTCGGTGATCAGCTTGAGTACGTCGATCACCCGCCCCAGGCCCAGGTAACGCCCACTCTGGGTGATGATGAAGTCTTCCTCGATACGCTGGCGGGCGCGGCTGGTAAGCAGCCGGCTGACCTGCTGCAGCGACTGGCTGCGCTCGACGGCGAGAAAGTCCTGGCTCATCAACCGGCTGATCGGCTTGCGGGCGAACAGGTCGGTACCAAAAGGCTTGAGCAGGGCGTCGGCAAGTGAATGGCGGTGGACGATGCCACAGGGTTTGCCACGTTCATCCAGCACTGCGAGCGAATTGAGGTTGGCTTGGCGGTGGAACGCCTCGAGCACCTGCTGGATGGGAGTATCGCGCGTGACCGAGGGTTGCAGGATGAGCAGGGCGCTGAGATCGCTGCTGTCCTCGTCCAGCGCCACGGCGGTATCCGGCGCCGGGGGCAGCAGGCCGAGGCTGTCCCCCGGGGGAAACTCCTGGGGGCGCCCCAGCAGGTAGCCCTGGACCAGGTCCACGCCCATGTCGCCCAGTATGGCCAGTTCCTCGGCCAGTTCGATCCCTTCGGCGATCACCTGGGCGCGCGAAGCGCGGGCGATCTGCAGGATCGAGCCGACGAACTCACGCTTGAGCGGGTCCTGGTGGATGCCATCGATGAAATGGCGGTCGATTTTCACGTAGTCCGGGCGCAGCTCCGACCACAGTCGCAGGCTGGAGTAACCAGCACCCAGGTCATCCAGGGCGATGGAAAAACCCATGTCGCGGTAATGGTGCAGGGCGTTGTACAGCAGCTGGAAGTCTTCGGTGGGCGTCTGCTCGGTCAGTTCGATGACCACCCGGCTGGGGGCCAGGCCGACCTGTTCGAGCATTTGCAGGGTGCGCCCGGAAGGGTAGTTGGGTTCTACCAGGGACTCGGGCGAGACGTTGAGAAACAGCTGGCCCGCCAGGTTCAGCTCGCTGAAGCGTCGGCAGGCGGTTTCCCTGCACAGCACTTCCAGTTCACCCAGGCGACCGGCCTGGCGGGCGATGGCGAACAGGTTCAGGGGTGAGTGCAAAGGGCTGTTGGAGGGGCCGCGGCTCAGGGCCTCATAGCCGAGGATGCGCCGTTCGGAGAGGCAGACGATGGGTTGGAACAGACAGTGGATGCTGCGTTGAGCCAGGATGGCACTCAATGCGCTGAGCTGTTCGGTGACGGTCATGGACTGCTTCCTGAATTGAAAAGGGCCAAACGCTTGCACGTTCGGCCCTTCCATTTCACGACAGTCCGATGACTGTTTGATGACAGGTCACATTATTTTGCCATCACTTCAGTGCTTGGCCACCGAGGTGCTGAGGCTCAGGTAGTCGAGCAGGATGCGACCGGTCTCGGACAGGTAGGCATCGTCCTCGGGCTTGGTGTCGTCCGGCTCGGCGGGCAGGGCGTCCTCGTCCTCTTTCTTCAGTTCCTTGAGCGGCTCTTCGCCCTTGGCCTTGCGCCGGATGTTCTCCAGCGCCAGCTGCTTGGCTTCGATCTCGTCGTGGCGGGCGCGACGCTGCTGCTCGTTGAGGCTGACGGTCTTCTCGTTCATCAGCTTCTGGGTCAGTGCCAGGCGGTCGCGGATGTAAACGAACTCGGCATCCTTGTCACTGCGCGCCTCATGCTGCGCTTTGAGCTGGGCGAGGAACGGCTTGAACGGATCGGAGGCAGGCTTGACCACTGGACGGATGGTGTCCCACGGCATGGCTTCAGGCAGGGCGCTTTCACCGATTTCCTTGGTGTCGATGATCGACGGGTAGGCGATGTCCGGCAGCACGCCCTGGTGCTGGGTACTCTGCCCGGAGACCCGGTAGAATTTGGCCAGCGTCAGCTTGAGTTCGCCATGGTTGAGCGGCTGGATGGTCTGCACGGTGCCTTTGCCGAAGGTCTGGCCACCGATGATCAGCGCACGGTGGTAGTCCTGCATGGCGCCGGCGAAAATTTCCGAGGCGGACGCCGAGAGGCGGTTGACCAGCAGTGCCAGCGGGCCTTTGTAGAAGGCGCCGGGGTTCTCGTCCTCGAGCACGTCGACGCGCCCGTCGCTGTTGCGCACCAGCACGGTCGGGCCCTTCTCGATGAACAGGCTGGTCAGCTCGGTGGCTTCCTGCAGCGAGCCGCCACCGTTGTTGCGCAGGTCGATGACCACGCCGTCGACTTTCTCTTTCTGCAGCTCGGTGAGCAGCTTCTTCACGTCGCGGGTGGTGCTCTTGTAATCCGGATCGCCAGCGCGGTATGCCTTGAAGTCCAGGTAGAAAGCCGGGATCTCGATGATGCCGAGCTTGTAGTCACGGCCATCCTGCTTGAGCTTGAGCACCGACTTCTTCGCCGCCTGCTCCTCGAGCTTGACCGCTTCGCGGGTGATCGAGACGATCTTGCTGGTCTGGTCGTTCGGCGCGTTGCTGGCTGGGATGACCTCCAGGCGCACCACCGAGCCTTTCGGGCCGCGGATCAGCTTGACCACTTCGTCAAGGCGCCAGCCGACCACGTCGACCATTTCCTTGTTGCCCTGGGCGACGCCGATGATCTTGTCGGCCGGTGCCACCTGTTTGGTCTTGGCGGCCGGGCCGGCCGGTACCAGGCGTACGATCTTGACCTGGTCGTTGTCGCTCTGCAGCACCGCGCCGATGCCTTCGAGCGACAGGCTCATGTTGATGTCGAAGTTCTCGGCGTTGTCCGGCGACAAGTAATTGGTATGCGGGTCGTAGGACTGGGCGAAGGTGTTGATGTAGGCCTGGAAGATGTCTTCCGCGCGGGTCTGGTCCAGGCGCGCCAGCTGGTTCTTGTAGCGCTTGGTCAGGGTTTCCTGGATCTGCTTGGGATCCTTGCCGGCAATCTTCTGGCGCAGCACTTCGTCCTTGACGCGCTTGCGCCACAGGTCGTCGAGCTCGGCCTGGTTCTTCATCCACGGGGCGTCCTTGCGGTCGACCAGCAGGTCTTCCTTCACCGTGAAGTCGATCTTGTCGGCACCCTTGGCCAGCTCCGCCAGGGCGAAGTCCAGGCGCGACTTCACGCGGTCCAGGTAACGCTTGTAGATGGTGAAGCCCGGCTCGAGGTTGCCACTTTTCAGGAAGTCGTCGAACTGGGTCTTCCATTTGTCGAATTCGGCGATGTCGGCTGCGGTGAAGTAGCTGCGCGAAGGGTCGAGCAGCTTGATGTAGCTGTCATAGATGATGACCGAACGGGCGTCGTCCAGCGGCGGCTTGCTGTAGTGGTGGCGCTTGAGCAGCTCGACGATGTTGAGGCTGGCGACCACTTCGTCGCGGTCCGGCTGCAGGCTGTCCCACTTGTTGGCGGCGGCCGCATTGCCACCGAGCGTGAGGCTGCCCAGGCCGATCATGAGGGCGAGGGCGGTGCTGGGGAGGAAATGCTTCATGCTGATTCGACGTGGAGGCAATTGATCACGCATAGTAGGCCGTCTTATCCGTTCGCCGGTTCCATCGGAGCCGGACGCATACTGCAAAAAGCCTGGGACTTGGCGTGCCCAGGCTCGGTCATATGATTCAACTATGGAGGCACTGTGAAGGCATTGCAAGGCGTTGACGGACATGTGGCGTGGGTCGAGGCCGAGCGCCCGGCCTGCGATGCCGGGCAGGTACGTATCCGCGTGGCCGCCGCGGGCCTGAACCGCGCCGACCTGCTGCAGCGGGCGGGGCTGTACCCGCCGCCTCCTGGTGCCAGCCCTTATATGGGGCTGGAATGCGCCGGCGTCGTCCAGGAAGTCGGAGCGGGTGCCGATTGGCGTGTGGGCGACCGGGTCTGTGCATTGCTCGCCGGTGGTGGCATGGCCGAGGAGGTGGTGGTCGACGCCCGTCATGTGCTGCCGGTGCCCGAAGGGTTGAGCCTGCAGGAAGCCGCTGCGATTCCCGAGGTGTATGCCACGGCCTGGCTGAACATCTTCCAGCTGGGGGCATTGAAGGCTGGCGAGAAGGTATTGGTGCATGCCGGGGCCAGTGGTGTGGGCTCGGCGGCGATCCAGCTGTGCAAGGCCTTCGGCAACCCGGTGTGGGTCAGCGTCGGCTCGCCGGAGCGGCTGGCCTACTGTGAGTCGCTGGGGGCCGCAGGTGGCGTGGTGCGCAATGGCAACCTCGATGATCTCAAGCAGCTTGGTCCATTCGATGTGATTCTGGACCCGGTGGGCGCCAGTTATGCGCCGCTCAACCTGCAGCTGCTGGCCCGTGACGGGCGTTGGGTGATCATTGGCCTGATGGGCGGACGCAAGGTCGAGCTGGACCTGGCGCTGGTGTTGGGCAAGCGCCTGGAAATCACCGGCTCCACGCTGCGCAACCGTGATGACGGGTTCAAGGCCGAATTGTTGCGCGAATTGCGCCAGCAGGTGTGGCCGTTGTTCGCCGAGGGGCGACTGTCGCCACAGTTGGTCGATACCTATCCGGTCGAATTCGCCGAAGCGGCCTATGCGGAACTGGCAAGCAACCAGGTTTCCGGGAAGCTGGTGCTGGTGATCGATCCAACCCTCGTTTGATGGCGGTTCGTGGGAGCGGGCTTGCGCCGCGATGACGATACAGAGGCTGTCATCTCTTCGCGGTGCAAGCGCGCTCCTGCGCCTGTCCAGGCCTTACTCGTGGTTCGGTGGCACCAGGATCGTGTCCCTGGCCTCAGGCAGCATCCCTGGATAATCCAAGGTGTAATGCAGGCCCCGGCTTTCCTTGCGCTGCATGGCCGAACGGATCATCAACTCGGCCACCTGCGCCAGGTTGCGCAGCTCGATCAGGTCACGGCTGACCTTGTAGTTGCTGTAGAACTCGTCGATTTCGTCCAACAGCATGCGCACCCTGTGCTCGGCCCGTTGCAGGCGCTTGCTGGTGCGCACGATGCCCACATAGTCCCACATGAAGCGCCGCAGTTCGTCCCAGTTGTGCGCGATGATCACGTCCTCGTCCGAATCGGTGACCTGGCTTGCGTCCCAGCAGGGCAGGGCGCGGGGCATGGCGACCTGGTCCAGGCGCGCCTCGATATCGGCGGCGGCGGCGCGGCCATAGACGAAGCATTCGAGCAGCGAGTTGCTGGCCATCCTGTTGGCGCCATGCAGGCCGGTGAAACTGGTTTCGCCGATGGCGTACAGGCCAGGCACGTCGCTGTGGCCGTGCTCGTCGATCATTACCCCGCCACAGGTGTAATGGGCCGCAGGCACCACCGGGATAGGCTGGCGGGTGATGTCGATACCGAAGGTCAGGCAGCGTTCGTAGACCGTTGGGAAATGGCTCTTGATGAAGTCGGCCGGCTTGTGGCTGATATCCAGATAGACGCAGTCCACCCCCAGGCGCTTCATCTCGTGGTCGATGGCGCGGGCGACGATATCCCGTGGCGCCAGCTCTTCACGTGGGTCGAAGCGCGGCATGAAACGCTCGCCGTTGGGCAGGCGCAGCAGGGCGCCCTCACCGCGCAGGGCCTCGGTGATCAGGAAGCTCTTGGCCTGCGGATGGTACAGGCAGGTTGGGTGGAACTGGTTGAACTCCAGGTTGGCCACCCGGCAGCCGGCGCGCCAAGCCATGGCGATGCCGTCGCCGCAAGCACCGTCGGGATTACTGGTATAGAGGTAGACCTTGGCCGCGCCGCCGGTGGCCAGCACGGTGAAACGGGCACCGAAGGTGTCCACCTCGCCGGTGTTGCGGTCCAGGACGTAGGCGCCAAGGCAGCGATCTCCGTCCAGGCCCAGGCGCCGCTCGGTGATCAGGTCGACGGCCACGCGCTGTTCCAGCAACTGGATGTTCGGCCGCTTGCGCGCCTGCTCCAGCAACGTGGTGAAGATAGCGGCACCGGTGGCGTCGGCGGCATGGATGATGCGCCGGTGGCTATGGCCCCCTTCGCGGGTCAGGTGGAACTCGAATCCACCGTCGTCGACGCTGTAGTGTTCGTCGCGGGTAAACGGCACGCCTTGCTCGATCAGCCACTGGATGGCCTCGCGGCTGTGCTCGACGGTGAAGCGCACGGCATCTTCATGGCACAGGCCGCCACCGGCGTTGAGCGTGTCCTCGACATGCGACTGCACGGTATCTGTGTCATCGAGCACCGCGGCGACACCGCCCTGGGCCCAGAAGGTAGAACCGTTGGCCAGGTCGCCCTTGCTCAGCACGGCAATGCGCAGGTGGCCGGGAAGGTTCAGTGCCAGGCTGAGACCGGCGGCACCGCTACCGATCACCAGGACATCATGTTGGAATTGTTGGCTCATGTCGGGACACTAGTAATCTTTGGAGGGGGCACGGCACAATAGTCGGGCGCCGATGGCATTGTGAAACTATCGTGAAACCGGGTCGGGGTGCCTTTATAGCAGCCCCGGGCGCCTGATTTCCAATGGCACTTGCGGGTGGGTGGCGATCTTTGTGGGAACTTTCCGATACCCCTGGAAATCCTATACAGGCTGCCCGTACGCCACAGGTTGCTGCGGCGACGCAAGGCGCCGGCTCTATTCTGGGCTGGCACCTGCGTAACGAAAACTGATTATCGGCGCAGCCGGCCGTGACCGCGTTGCGTCTTCCGTGCGAGCCGACCAAGGGCCGCAGGAAACTTGCTTGGAGGGGAGAACTTTTGCGAAAAGCCCGAGTCTATGGTTGCAAGCCTGAACGATGGCTGTTGCAACGCTCCTTCGAGATCACTGAGGAGTGTTCATGCTAACCCAGGAAGAGGATCAGCAGCTTGTCGAGCGCGTGCAGCGTGGCGACAGGCGAGCGTTCGATCTGTTGGTGCTGAAGTATCAGCACAAGATTCTCGGGTTGATCGTGCGTTTCGTACACGACACCCATGAAGCGCAGGACGTGGCGCAGGAAGCCTTCATCAAGGCATACCGTGCGCTTGGGAATTTTCGCGGTGACAGTGCGTTCTACACCTGGCTGTACCGCATCGCCATCAATACGGCGAAGAACTACCTGGTATCCCGTGGAAGACGGCCACCAGACAGCGATGTGAGCTCCGAGGATGCGGAGTTTTACGACGGCGATCATGGTCTCAAGGATCTCGAGTCCCCAGAGCGCGCGTTGTTGCGGGATGAAATCGAAGGCACTGTCCATCGAACCATTCAGCAACTGCCCGAGGACTTGCGCACGGCACTGACCCTGCGCGAGTTCGACGGACTGAGTTACGAAGACATTGCCAGTGTCATGCAATGTCCGGTGGGTACCGTGCGCTCTCGAATCTTCCGCGCTCGGGAGGCCATAGACAAAGCCCTGCAACCTTTGTTGCAGGAAACCTGAGACAGCGGCGATAGCCAAGAGAGGAACCGCCATGAGTCGTGAAGCTTTGCAGGAATCGCTGTCCGCGGTGATGGATAACGAAGCGGACGAACTGGAACTGCGTCGCGTGCTGAACGCCGTCGACGATGCCGAAACCCGTGCCACCTGGTCGCGTTATCAGGTTGCCCGTGCAGCCATGCACAAGGAGCTGCTGTTGCCCAAGCTGGACATCGCCTCGGCGGTTTCCGCGGCGCTGGCCGACGAGGCCGTGCCGGCCAAGGTCAAGCAGGGCCCGTGGCGCAGCATTGGCCGTCTCGCCGTGGCCGCTTCGGTGACCGTTGCCGTACTGGCGGGCGTGCGTTTCTACAACCAGGACGAGATCACTGGCGCCCAGCTGGCCGCCCAGCAGCCAGCCCAGCAGGGCCTGAGCATGCCGCAGGTGCAAGGCCCGGCCGTATTGGCAGGCTATAGTGAAGGCAACGAGCAACCGACCGGGCCGATGGCCAACGGTGTGCTGCAGAACCAGGCCGGCTGGGATCAACGCCTGCCAGGCTACCTGCGCCAGCACGCCCAGGAGTCCGCGCTGAAGGGCAACGAAACCGCGCTGCCTTACGCCCGCGCCGCCAGCCTGGAAAACCGCTAAGTAAGGAGGATCATGCGCGCGCTACCTCTCCTGTCGCTGCTGCTTGGCAGCAGCCTGACGGTACAGGCCCTGGCCGCCAACTCTTCGCCCGAGGCGAGCGAGTGGCTCAACAAGCTGGCAAGGGCCGAGCAGCAGCAGAGTTACCAGGGTTCCTTCGTCTACGAACGTAACGGCAGTTTCTCATCCCACGATATCTGGCATCGCGTCCAGGACGGCAAGGTCAGCGAGCGGCTGCTGCAGCTCGACGGCTCGGCCCAGGAAATCGTGCGGGTCGACGGCAAGGTGCAGTGCGTCAGTGGCAACTTGGTCAGTAGCGTGAGCGCCGCGCCGGACACTGCCGCGCGGGTGCTCGATCCCCTGAAACTGATGAGCTGGTATGATCTGAGCGTGGCAGGCAAGTCACGCGTCGCCGGGCGCGACGCGGTGATTGTCTCGCTCACCCCGCGTGACCAGCATCGCTATGCCTTCGAATTGCACCTGGATCGGCGTACCGGCCTGCCTCTACGCTCGTTGATGCTCAACGACAAGGGCCAGTTGCTCGAGCGCTTCCAGATGACCCGCCTGGACACCGACGACGTGCCGACCGACGCCGACCTCAGCGCCGGTGCTGCCTGCAGGCCGGTCGAACAGGTCGCCTCCGGCACCTCCGAAAGCGCTGCCGGGTGGCGTTCCGACTGGTTGCCGCCGGGTTTTGAGCTGGTCAACAGCTCGGTGCGGCGCGACCCCGAGCGCAAGAGTACCGTCAGCAGCCTGATGTATGACGATGGCCTGGCCCGTTTTTCGGTGTTCCTCGAGCCGATCGGCAACGAGCCCGGTATCGATACCCGTGCCCAGCTCGGCCCTACTGTCGCAGTGTCGCGGCGCCTGACCACGCCCAAGGGCAAGGTGATGGTCACGGTGGTCGGCGAGATTCCGCTGGGCACTGCCGAGCGTGTCGCCTTGTCGATGCGGGCCCAGGATGCCCAGGCGCGTCAATGACTGAGCAGTGCCCTGACAGCTCTTGTTACACAGAGCTGACATGAAATTAAGGCATTGTCATTTGCAATCCTGCCGCAAATTTTCTATAGGTCAGGCTTCTCGGAGTCTGGCCTTTCCTGCGTCTGCGGGAACCTTACTGCTAACTACGCTCGTTGTGACGGGAGCCGTATGTCAATACCACGCTTGAAAACCTACCTATCGATGTTCGCTGCCGTGCTGATGCTCGGCCAGGTACTCAGTGCCCAGGCCGAGGAGTCCCTGCCGGACTTCACCACCCTGGTCGAGCAGGCCTCGCCGGCGGTGGTCAACATCAGTACCAAGCAGAAGCTGCCGGACCGCCGTGTCGCCGCCGGGCAGATGCCCGACCTGGAAGGCCTGCCGCCGATGTTCCGCGAGTTCTTCGAGCGCAACATGCCGCAGCAGCCGCGTTCGCCGCGCGGTGATCGCCAGCGTGAGGCGCAGTCGCTGGGGTCGGGCTTCATCATTTCCAGTGACGGCTACGTGCTGACCAACAACCATGTGGTGGCCGACGCTGACGAGATCATCGTCCGCCTGTCCGACCGCAGCGAGCTGCAGGCCAAGCTGGTGGGTACCGACCCACGCACCGACGTGGCGTTGCTCAAGGTCGACGGCAAGAACCTGCCGACCGTCAAACTGGGCGATTCGGAAAAGCTCAAGGTCGGTGAATGGGTGCTGGCCATCGGTTCGCCGTTCGGCTTCGACCACTCGGTGACCAAGGGTATCGTCAGCGCCAAGGGCCGCACGCTGCCCAACGATACCTATGTGCCGTTCATCCAGACCGACGTGGCGATCAACCCGGGCAACTCCGGTGGGCCGCTGTTCAACATGAAAGGCGAGGTGGTGGGCATCAACTCGCAGATCTTCACCCGTTCCGGCGGCTTCATGGGCCTGTCGTTCGCCATCCCGATCGACGTGGCGATCGATGTATCGAACCAGTTGAAGAAAGACGGCAAGGTCAGCCGCGGCTGGCTGGGCGTGGTGATCCAGGAGGTCAACAAGGACCTGGCCGAGTCGTTCGGCCTGGACAAGCCGGCCGGTGCCCTGGTGGCCCAGGTTCTGGAAAACGGCCCGGCAGCCAAGGGCGGCCTGCAGGTGGGCGACGTGATCCTGAGCATGAATGGCCAGCCGATCGTCATGTCCGCCGACCTGCCGCACCTGGTAGGCAGCCTGAAGGATGGCGAGAAAGCCAAGCTTGAGATCATCCGCAATGGCAAGCGCCAGAACCTGGATGTGACCATCGGCGCATTGCCCGAGGATGACGCCGACATCGGCATGGGTGCGGGTGCCGATGGCAGCGCCGAGCGCAGCAGCAACCGTCTGGGCGTATCTGTCGCCGACCTCAGTGCCGAGCAGAAAAAGTCGCTCGAACTCAAGGGCGGGGTGGTCATCAAGGAAGTCCAGGATGGCCCGGCGGCCATGATCGGCCTGCGTCCGGGCGATGTGATCAGCCACCTGAACAACCAGGCCATTGCCTCGGCCAAGCAGTTCACCGAGATCGCCAAGGAACTGCCGAAGAACCGTTCGGTGTCCATGCGCGTGCTGCGCCAGGGGCGTGCCAGCTTCATCACCTTCAAACTGGCTGAATAAGCGGATTGCAAGGTAGGAAAGGGCAGCCTCGGCTGCCCTTTTTCTTGAGCAAGCAGGAGTAAAGGTCCTGCGTGGGAGCGGGCTTGCCCCGCGATATTGTCAGATCAGGCAACAATTTCAACTGATCGGACGCCATCGCGGGGTAAGACCGCTCCCACGCTAACCGATAGGCAGGTGACAAGGGTTCTCCCATATCCCTGCGGCTTGAGGTACAATTCCCGGCTATTTTTCGGCGGGCGTCCGGCTCGCAGCCTTTTCGAGTGTTGACCTGTGAGTGATTTGAGTCATATCCGCAATTTCTCCATCATCGCCCACATCGACCATGGCAAGTCGACGCTGGCCGACCGTTTCATCCAGATGTGCGGTGGCCTGTCGGCGCGCGAAATGGAAGCCCAGGTCCTCGATTCCATGGACTTGGAGCGCGAACGCGGTATCACCATCAAGGCCCACAGCGTCACGCTGCACTACAAGGCGCAGGATGGTAAAACCTACCAGCTGAACTTCATCGACACCCCCGGCCACGTTGACTTCACCTATGAAGTCTCGCGCTCGCTGGCGGCGTGCGAGGGCGCGCTGCTGGTGGTCGATGCCGGCCAGGGCGTCGAGGCGCAATCGGTGGCCAACTGCTACACCGCCATCGAGCAGGGCCTGGAAGTCATGCCCGTGCTGAACAAGATGGACCTGCCCCAGGCTGACCCGGACCGCGTCAAGGACGAGATCGAGAAGATCATCGGCATCGACGCCACCGACGCCGTGGCTTGCAGTGCCAAGAGCGGCATGGGCGTCGACGAGGTGCTCGAGCGCCTGGTACATACCATCCCCGCTCCGACCGGTGAGATCGACGCCCCGCTGCAGGCGCTGATCATCGACTCCTGGTTCGACAACTACCTGGGCGTGGTCTCGCTGGTGCGTGTGCGCCAGGGCCGCGTCAAGAAAGGCGACAAGATCCTGGTCAAGTCCACCGGCAAGGTGCATCTGGTCGACAGCGTTGGTGTGTTCACCCCGAAACACACCCAGACCGCTGATCTGAAAGCCGGTGAAGTGGGCTTCATCATTGCCAGCATCAAGGACATCCATGGTGCGCCGGTGGGCGACACCCTGACCCTGTCCAGCACCCCGGAAGTCGAAATGCTGGCGGGCTTCAAGAAGATCCAGCCGCAGGTTTACGCGGGCCTGTTCCCGGTCAGTTCCGACGACTTCGAGGACTTCCGCGACGCCCTGCAGAAGCTGACCCTGAACGACTCGTCGCTGCAATACATGCCGGAAAGCTCCGACGCCCTGGGCTTCGGCTTCCGTTGCGGCTTCCTCGGCATGCTGCACATGGAGATCATCCAGGAGCGCCTGGAGCGCGAATACGACCTGGACCTGATCACCACCGCGCCAAGCGTGATCTACGAGCTCGAGCTCAAGACCGGTGAGACCATCGTCGTCGACAACCCATCGAAGCTGCCGGACGTCTCGTCCGTCACCGACTTCCGCGAGCCGATCGTCACCGCGACCATCCTCGTGCCGCAGGAGCACCTGGGCAACGTCATCACCCTGTGCATCGAGAAGCGTGGCGTGCAGCGCGACATGCAGTTCCTCGGCAGCCAGGTGCAGGTGCGCTACGACATGCCGATGAACGAAGTGGTCCTGGACTTCTTCGACCGGCTCAAGTCCACCAGTCGCGGCTACGCGTCGCTGGACTACCATTTCGACCGCTACCAGTCGGCCAACCTGGTCAAGCTGGACGTGCTGATCAACGGCGACAAGGTCGATGCCCTGGCCCTGATCGTGCACCGCGACAACGCCGCCTACAAAGGCCGTGCGTTGACCGAAAAGATGAAGGAACTGATCCCTAGGCAGATGTTCGACGTGGCGATCCAGGCAGCTATCGGCGGCCAGATCATTGCGCGGACAACCGTCAAGGCGCTCAGAAAGAACGTACTGGCCAAGTGCTACGGTGGTGACGTCAGCCGTAAGAAGAAGCTGCTGGAGAAGCAGAAGGCCGGTAAGAAACGCATGAAGCAGGTAGGTAACGTGGAGATTCCACAGGAAGCCTTCCTCGCTGTGCTCAGGTTGGATAGCTAGGTCCTATGTCGCTAAATTTCCCGCTGTTGCTCGTCATCGCCGTCGCTGTCTGCGGTCTGTTGGGTCTGATCGACCTGCTGTTCCTGGCCCCGCGCCGGCGGGCGGCGATCGCCAACTACCAGGGCAGCGTCAGCCAGCCTGAAATGGCCGTGGTCGAACGCCTGAACAAGGAACCCTTGCTGGTTGAATACGGCAAGTCGTTCTTCCCGGTGCTGTTCATCGTGCTGGTGCTGCGTTCGTTCCTGGTCGAGCCGTTCCAGATCCCCTCGGGGTCGATGAAGCCGACGCTGGAAGTGGGCGACTTCATCCTGGTGAACAAGTTCTCCTACGGCATTCGCCTGCCGGTGATCGACAAGAAGGTCATCGAGGTGGGTGATCCGCAGCGCGGGGATGTGATGGTGTTCCGCTACCCGAGCGACCCCAACGTCAACTACATCAAGCGTGTGGTCGGCCTGCCGGGCGACGTGATCCGCTACACCGCCGACAAGCGGCTGTTCGTCAATGGCCAGGCGATTGCCGAGCAGTTGGTCGGCAGCGAGCCGGGCACCCTGGGCAGCGCCGAGCTGTACAAGGAAAAGCTCGGTGAAGCCGAGCACCTGATCCGCAAGGAAATGACCCGCTATCGCATGCCGCCGGACCAGCAGTGGACCGTGCCGTCCGGTCACTACTTCATGATGGGTGACAACCGCGACAACTCCAACGACAGCCGCTTCTGGGATGATCCGAACATTCCCAAGGAACTGCATGGCATGGTTCCGGACCGGAATATCGTCGGCAAGGCCTTTGCGGTCTGGATGAGCTGGCCAGAGCCGAAACTCAGCCACTTCCCGAACCTGTCGCGGGTCGGGCTGATCCATTGAGTAACGACGGCGCTGTCCACGGACGGCGCCGATTGCATTTCTGACATAGGCTGTGTTCTCAGGGAGCGAGGCTTTCGCCGTTTCCGGCGTCTGACCACAGTCAAACCGTCTTTCAGGATGTTGATTTGAACAACGCGTTGAACATTGCCGGGGTGGCCCCATGAGTGGTTCCCTTGCACGCCTGGAGCGCAAGCTCGGCTACACCTTCAAGAACCAGGACCAGATGCTGCTGGCCCTGACCCATCGCAGCTACGCCGGGCGCAATAACGAGCGCCTGGAGTTCCTTGGCGATGCCATCCTCAACTTCGTGGTCGGCGAGGCGCTGTTTGAGCGCTTCCCGCAGGCGCGTGAGGGCCAGTTGTCGCGTCTTCGCGCCCGTCTGGTCAAAGGCGAGACCCTGGCGCGGCTGGCCCGCGGCTTCGACCTGGGCGAATACCTGCGCCTGGGTTCGGGTGAGCTGAAAAGCGGTGGCTTCCGTCGCGAGTCGATTCTTGCCGACGCTCTCGAGGCCCTCATCGGTGCGATCTACCAGGACGCCGACATGCAGACCGCACGCGAGCGAATCCTCGCCTGGCTGACCGACGAGTTCGATGGCCTGACCCTGGTCGACACCAACAAGGACCCCAAGACGCGCTTGCAGGAGTTCCTGCAGTCGCGTGCCTGCGAGTTGCCACGTTACGAAGTGGTGGATATCCAGGGCGAACCGCACTGCCGGACCTTCTTCGTCGAATGTGAAGTGGTCCTGCTGAACAAGAAAAGCCGCGGCCAGGGCGTGAGCCGGCGTATCGCCGAGCAGGTCGCCGCCGCCGCCGCATTGATCGCCCTGGGCGTGGAGAATGGCAATGACTGAGAACACTTCGACCCGCTGCGGCTATGTGGCCATCGTCGGTCGCCCCAACGTGGGCAAGTCCACGCTGCTCAACCACATCCTCGGCCAGAAGCTGGCGATCACCTCGCGCAAGCCGCAGACCACCCGCCACAACATGCTCGGCATCAAGACCGAGGGTGACGTGCAGGCGATCTACGTCGACACCCCCGGCATGCACAAGGCCAACGACAAGGCGCTGAACCGCTACATGAACCGCAACGCCTCGGCAGCCTTGAAGGACGTCGACGTGGTGATCTTCGTGGTCGACCGCACCAAGTGGACCGACGAGGACCAGTTGGTGCTGGAGCGCGTGCAGTACGTGACCGGCCCGCTGATCATCGCGGTCAACAAAACCGACCGCATGGAAGAGAAGGCCGAGCTGATCCCGCACCTGCAGTGGCTGCAAGAGCAGCTGCCGAACGCCGAAGTGATGCCGATTTCCGCGCAGCAGGGGCACAACCTCGAAGCGCTGGAAGCACAGATCGCCAAGCACCTGCCCGAGAACGATCACTTCTTCCCCGAAGACCAGATCACCGACCGTAGCAGCCGCTTCCTGGCCGCCGAGCTGGTGCGCGAGAAGATCATGCGTCAGCTCGGTGCGGAGCTGCCGTACCAGATCACCGTGGAGATCGAGGAATTCAAGCAGCAGGGCCATGTGCTGCACATCCATGCGCTGATCCTGGTTGAGCGCGACGGCCAGAAGAAGATCATCATTGGCGACAAGGGCGAGCGCATCAAGCGCATCGGCTCCGAGGCGCGCAAGGACATGGAAGTACTGTTCGACTCCAAGGTCATGCTCAACCTGTGGGTCAAGGTGAAGGGCGGCTGGTCCGACGACGAGCGCGCCCTGCGTTCGCTGGGTTACGGCGACCTGTAAACCCTTCGGCGGCACTGCCTCTGCTCCTGTGGGAGCGGCGATGCGGCGGCCCGACTTGCCTCGCGGTGGTGAACGCGGGGCAAGTCGGGCTCCTCAACGCCGCTCCCACAGTCATGTCCGATATCGAGTGGTCTGTGATGGAACAACCCACCCCCCAGCCGGCCTACGTGCTGCACAGCCGCGCCTACAAGGAAACCAGTGCGCTGGTGGACTTTCTTACCCCGCAAGGCAAGGTACGCGCCGTGCTGCGCCGGGCGCGGGGCAAGGGCGGTAGCCTGGTGCGGCCGTTCGTGCCGCTGGAGGTGGAGCTGCGCGGGCGCGGCGAGTTGAAGAACGTCGGCCGTCTGGATGCCGTCGGTATTTCAGCCTGGTTGCACGGTGACGCGCTGTTCAGCGGGTTGTACCTCAACGAACTGCTGATGCGCCTGCTGCCCGCCGAGGCGCCGCATCCGGCGCTGTTCGAGCACTACACCCTGACCTTGCAGGCCCTGGCCGCCGGGCGTGCGCTGGAGCCGCTGTTGCGCTCCTTCGAATGGCGCCTGCTGGATGAGCTGGGTTATGCCTTCACCCTGGACCATGACGTCAACGACAGCCCTGTGGTCGCCGAAGGCCTTTATCGCCTGCAGGTGGATGCGGGCCTTGAGCGGGTCGAACTGTTCCAGCCCGGTTTGTTCAAGGGCGGCGAACTGCTGGCCCTGGCCCAGGCCGACTGGGAGGCGCCTGGCGCCTTGCTTGCCGCCAAGCGCTTGATGCGCCAGGCACTGGCGGTCCACTTGGGGCCTAAGCCATTGGTCAGCCGGGAACTGTTTCGCAAGCGCTGAGCACGACGTATGCTGTGGCCCTCAACTTTCAGGAGTGCCCCTTCGTGACTCACAGCAACCGCATGCTTCTCGGCGTCAACATCGACCACGTGGCGACCCTGCGCCAGGCCCGGGGCACCCGCTATCCAGACCCGGTCAAGGCCGCCCTGGACGCCGAGGAAGCGGGTGCCGACGGCATCACCGTGCACCTGCGCGAAGACCGCCGGCACATTCAGGAGCGCGACGTGCTGCTGCTCAAGGACGTGCTGCAGACCCGCATGAACTTCGAGATGGGCGTCACCGAAGAGATGATGGCCTTCGCCGAGAAGATCCGCCCGGCGCATATCTGCCTGGTGCCGGAAACCCGCCAGGAACTGACCACCGAAGGCGGCCTCGATGTCGCCGGCCAAGAGGCGCGGATCAAGGCGGCTATCGAACGCCTGTCGCGCACCGGTGCCGAGGTGTCGCTGTTCATTGATGCCGACGAGCGGCAGATCCAGGCCTCGCGCCGTGTCGGCGCGCCGGCCATCGAGTTGCACACCGGCCGTTACGCTGATGCCGAGACACCGACCGAAGTGGCAGAGGAACTCAAGCGCATCGTCGATGGCGTGGCGTTTGGTGTTGGCCAGGGCCTGATCGTCAATGCCGGTCATGGCCTGCATTACCACAACGTTGAGGCGGTGGCCGCGATCAAGGGCATCAACGAGCTGAACATCGGCCATGCGCTGGTGGCCCATGCGCTGTTCGTCGGCTTCAAGGCCGCGGTGGCCGAGATGAAAGCGCTGATCGTCACCGCTTCGCGCTGAGTCAATCGCGAGGTAAGTCCCTCCCACAGGCTTGCTGGAGCTTCTGTGGGAGCGGGCTTGCCCCGCGTAGCTTTACTCGGCCTTGAATACCAAGGTGAACCGCGTCGGCCCTTCGACCCGGCTCCTCACCTCGACCCGCCCCCCATGCAATTGCATGATCGACTTGACGATCGCCAACCCCAGCCCGGTTCCGCCCTCCAGCCGTGAACGCCCGGCTCCTGCCCGGTAAAAGCGTTCGAACAGGTGCGGCAGGTGCGTCTCGTCTATCCCCGTGCCCTGGTTCTGCACCCACACGGCAATCTCGTTGCCCAGCCGCTCGATACCCACGGCGACCGGCTTGCCCTCTGGTGCATGGCGAATCGCATTGCTCAGCAGGTTCGACAGCGCCCGCTGGAACATCAACCGGTCCACCAAAGCCGTGCCCCAGCCTTGCAGGTGCAGGGAAATGCCCTTGAGCTCGGCACTGAAGGCGAACAGTTCACTCACCCGGGCCACTTCGTCCGCCAGCGTCAGTGGCGTCAGGGCAACCTGGGTCTGCGGCTGGCTGACCTGGGCGAGGAACAGCATGTCGTTGATGATGCGGTTGAGGCGGGTCAGTTCCTCGACGCTGTCTTCGAGCGCTTCGCGGTACTTGTCGCCGTCACGCTCGCGGGCCAGGGTCACCTGGGCCTTGCCCATCAGGTTGCCGATCGGTGTACGCAGCTCGTGGGCCAGGTCGTCGGAGAACTGCGACAGTTGGCGCACGCCCTGGTCGAGCCGGTCGAGCATGACGTTGATGGCGCGCGCCAGGTCGGCCAACTCACTGGGCAGACCTTGGTCGGGCAGGCGGTGTGCCAGGTCCTGGGCCGAAACCTGCCCGGCGATCCGGCGAAAGTGCCGCAACGGGCGCAGGCCGCGCTGCACCAGTTTCCAGGCGGCGATGCCGATCAGCACCAGCAGCAGCGGCAGGGCCAGCAGGGTCGAGTGCAGGTAGGCTTGCAGCAGGCTGTTGTCATCGCTGCGGTTGAGTGACATCAACACTTTTACCGGGGTGTCGTCGCGCAGGCGCATCAAGCGGCTGGCGGTGAGGATCTGATTGTCGCCGTCGTCGCGCCAGGCATGGAAGGTCAGCCGTTCGTCCGCTTCGAGGTTCAGCAAGTGCTGGGACTGCATGGCCGGGCCAAGGCTGAGCAGCGCTGGATGGCGGCCATTGACGGCCAGCACGCTGAGGCTGAGGTTGTCATGGCCCATGACCAGGTCGAGCAGGGGGTGGGCCCGGGCGCTGAGGTCGTCGCTGCGCAGGTCCACCCGCAGGTTGTGCTCGACCTGCTGCATCTTGCGCGTCAGGTCCTTGCGTGCCCGGCTATCCAGTTCATGGTCGAGGGCGAATACCGCCAGGCACGCCAGCAGCAGCACCAGCGCCGCGCCCAGCAGGGTGACGCCCAGGCCCAGGCGCAACGACAGGCTGGGGCGCTTCACGCCCGCGCCTCGAGCACGTAGCCGACGCCGCGCAGGGTATGGATCAGCTTGTCGTCGAAGGGGTCGTCGATCTTCGCCCGCAGGCGGCGAGATCGATACCTCCACCACGTTGGTGTCGCAGTCGAAGTTCATGTCCCACACCAGCGAGATGATCTGGGTACGTGACAGTACTTCGCCGCTCTGGCGCATCAACAGGTGCAGCAAGGCGAACTCCTTCGCCGTCAGATCGATGCGCTGGCCGTTACGCCAGGCGCGGTGTCGGCCGGGGTCGAGCTCAAGGTCGGAGACCTTCAATGTGCTCGGCTGCAGGCGCTGGTCGTTGCGCCGGAGCAGGCTGCGGATACGCGCCAGCAGTTCGGGGAATTCGAACGGCTTTAGCAGGTAGTCGTCCGCGCCCAGGTCCAGCCCCTTGACCCGATCGGCGAGCCGGCCGTGGGCGGTGAGCATCATGATCCGCGTGGACGACTCGGCGCGCAGGCGCTGTAGTACGCCCCAGCCATCGAGCCCGGGCAGGTTGACGTCGAGGATCACCAGGTCGTAGGGCTGCTGGCGGGCCAGGTGCAGGCCGTCGGTGCCGGTGTAGGCGCAGTCGACCACATAGCCGTTTTCGCGCAGGCCTTGCTGCAGGTAGTCAGCGGTACGGGGTTCGTCCTCGATGATCAGTAGGCGCATGGTCGGGCTCTGTGTGGAAAGGGGGCGATTCTCGACCCTGTAGTGACATCAGGGTCAAGCGGCGAGGATGTTACTGGATGCGAATGGCGATAAGAGGAGGATTGCTGATTTGTAATCTGCAGGTCATATGGGCGACAGGCTTGTCGTCATCGCGGGGCAAGCCCACTGCCACGAGTTTCTGTGGGGATTTCAGGACTGTAATGTCCGCCTCACCTTGCTGTTAGCTGCGCCTTGCCATGATGGCCCTGTCGATACGGTTATCACGAGGCAAGCACGATGAACCTGACCAAGTACTTGCTGCTGGCGATCCTCGCCCTGGGCAGCACCAACGTTTTCGCCGAGGGTGGCGCGGAGCGTTCCAAGCAATTCTGGCAAGCCTTCCGCGAGGACCAGGCGCGCCTGCATGGCGACAAGCAGCAGGCCGTGGCCGAGCGTGAGCGCAAGGCCGAAGAGAAGGCCCGCGAGCTGGCCAAGGATTGAGCACCACACGCCTGCGCCGCGACAGCTCCTCGGCGCAGGTGAGCCTGGGCGCCCGAATGGGCGCCTTTTTTTATTTGCGCGCCAGCAATGTGGCGCGGCGTGGCGCCGGCAGGCCTTCAATGGTCTTGCCGTGGTCATTGGGGGCGAGGAAATCGCCAAGCGACTGGTAGCGCATCCACTCGGTGCTGCGTTGTTCCTCGACGCTGGTGACGCTGACATCGACGCAGCGCACATCGCTGAAACCGGCGCGGCGCAGCCAGCGCTCCAGGGCCGGCACCGACGGCAGGAACCATACGTTGCGCATCTGCGCGTAGCGGTCCTCGGGCACCAGCACCTGGTTTTCGTCGCCCTCGATCACCAGGGTTTCCAGTACCAGCTCGCCACCCTTGACCAGGCAATCCTTGAGCGCCAGCAAATGCTCGATGGGCGAGCGGCGGTGGTAGAACACGCCCATGGAGAATACGGTGTCGAAACCTTCGAGGTTGGCCGGCAGCTCTTCGAGGGCGAACGGCAGGTGCCACGCCGGCAGGTCCGGCAGGTACTGCTGCACGGCCTGGAACTGGCAGAAGAACAACCAGTTGGGGTCGACGCCGATGACCATGTCGGCGCCGGCACCGAGCATGCGCCACTGGTAGTAGCCGTTACCGCAACCCACGTCGAGCACGCGTTTGCCCTTGAGATCCAGGTGCGGGCCGACCCGCGACCATTTCCAGTCCGAGCGCCATTCGGTATCGACATGCACGCCGAACAGGTCGAACGGGCCCTTGCGCCAGGGCGAAAGGCCCATCAGCGCCTGGCGCATCTGCGCCCGGGTGGCATCGTCGCAGGCGCAGTCCAGGCGCAGGCCGTCGACCAGGTCGATTTCGCTCGGGGTCAGCTGCGGCAGTGCGTCGAGGGCGCCGCGCCAGCGATCGAGGTCGCCGTGGCCCTTTTCCAGCTTGCTTTCGAGTTGTGCCTGCAGGCCTTGGGACCAGGTGGCAAGGGGCGTGCCGGCCAGGCGGCGGACGAGGGGGGACAGATCGATCATGGCAGGGCTATCAGCGAGGCGAAGTTGAGGCATTGGAACCAGGGCACGACCTTGGAGAAGCCGGCAGCGCGCAGGCGCTTTTCATGGGTTTCCAAGGTGTCGGGTTTCATCACGTTCTCGATGGCGCTGCGTTTCTGGGCGATTTCCAGTTCGCTGTAGCCATTGGCACGCTTGAAGTCCAGGTGCAGTTCGTTGAGCAGTTCCTGCTCCTGGGCGTCGGTGAAGCGCAGTTTCTCCGAGAGAATCAACGCGCCGCCCGGCAAAAGTGCCTGGCGGATGCGGCCAAGCAGGTCCAGGCGCTGTTCGGGGGCGACGAACTGCAGGGTGAAGTTCATTGCCACGACCGAGGCCGGCTCGAAGGGCAGGGCCAGAATATCGGCCTCCAGCACCTGCGCCGGCAGCAACTCCTGGAACATCGAGTCCTGGGCTGTGAGGTACTGTCGGCAGCGCTCGACCATGGCCGCCGAGTTGTCCACCGCGATCACCCGGCAGCCGTCCGCGCGCACATGGCGACGCAGCGCCTGGGTCACTGCGCCCAGCGAGGCGCCGAGGTCGTACAGCGCGGAGTTGGGTTGGGCGAAGCGCGCGGCAAGCACGCCGAGGTTCTCGACGATGGTCGGGTAACCGGGCACCGAGCGCTTGATCATGTCCGGGAACACCTGCACCACGTCTTCGTTGAAGACGAAGTCGGGCACCTGCTCCAGGGGTTGGGCGAATAGGCGGTCGGGTTGTTTGCTCACGGTGGGTCCAGGCGGCTGGCAATCTACAGGGGCGGCATTCTAGCCAAACCACGGCAAGCTTGCATGACTGGCTGACCGGCGCCGTGCGCTCAGTTGACCCGAATGGCGCAATCGAAGGTCTGTACGGGACGTACTTCCGGGGCCCAGGGCTGCTGGTAGACCAGGATCAGGTGGCCCTCACCAGCGGCCTTGGCCTGGAAGCGCCAGCTGGACAGGCCGCCGCTGCCGACGATGCCGGCTTGCTCCGGAGAGCTGTACACCTCAGGGCCGAGGCTGCGCAGGATCTCCGAAGCCGGGTTCTGCACCAGCCAGCGGTAGCCGGTGGTGGGGTTGCTTGGCAAGGTGAGGGTCAGGGTCTGGCCGACCTGCAGGCGCTTGGGGCATTCGCTTTCGCCGTCCAGTTCGACGGTGCGTTGCGGTTGCTGGGCGCAGGCGGTGAGCAGGGCCAGGGCGGCGGGGACGAGCAGGCGAGGGAGGGACATGTTGGCTCCTGAAGCTGGAATGGCCTGAGGATAACCGAAGCTGTCGGAAGTTTGTGTGGTCTGCGCGGGCTCTATCGCCGGCAAGCCGGCTCCCACAAGTAGGATACATGCCGCACTGTGTGGGAGCCGGCTTGCCGGCTATAAGGGCCGCAACGCGGCCCGGTCCTCTTTAGAACAATACTTTCGCCACGTCGGCGAAGCGCTTGGCGAAATGTACGCTCAGCCCGTCCTTCAGATACTCGGGCAATTCTTCGAAATCGCCACGGTTGGCCTCCGGCAGGATCAGTTCGAAGATCTTCTGTCGCCGCGCGGCGATCACTTTCTCGCGGACCCCGCCGATCGGCAGCACCTGGCCGGTCAGGGTCAGCTCGCCGGTCATGGCCACGCCTTTCTTCGGCGGCTGGTCGCGAGCCAGCGACAGCAAGGCACTGGCCATGGTCACGCCGGCGCTGGGGCCATCCTTGGGGGTTGCGCCCTCGGGCACGTGCAGGTGAATGAACGCCTCGTTGAAGTAGCCGGGCGTGCCACCGAACTGCTTGAGGTTCGAGCTGATGAAGCTGTATGCGATCTCCGCCGATTCCTTCATCACGTCACCCAACTGCCCGGTGAGCTTGAGACCGCGGTTGAGGCTGTGGATGTGGGTGGCCTCGATCGGCAGGGTGGCGCCGCCCATGCTGGTCCAGGCAAGGCCGGTGATAACGCCCTTGCCGGCCAGCACCTGCTCGCTGCGGAACACCGGCATGCCCAGTGCGGGCTCGAGGTCCTTGGCGGCAATCTTGAGCTTGGCGTCCGGGTCTTCCAGCAGTTTGACCACCGACTTGCGCACCAGCTTGCCCAGCTGTTTCTCCAGCTGGCGCACACCGGCTTCGCGGGCATAGCCCTCGATCACCGCGCGCAGCGCGGCGTCGTTGATGCTCAGGCTGGTCTTGGCCACGCCGGCCTTGTCCAGCTGCTTGGGCCATAGGTGGCGCTTGGCGATGGCCAGCTTCTCTTCGGTGATGTAGCCGGAAAGGCGGATCACTTCCATGCGGTCGAGCAAGGGGCCGGGGATCGAGTCCAGGGTGTTGGCGGTGCAGACGAACAGCACCTTGGACAGGTCCAGGCGCAGGTCCAGGTAGTGGTCGAGGAAGTCGACATTCTGTTCCGGGTCGAGGGTTTCCAGCAGCGCCGAGGCTGGGTCGCCCTGGTAGCTCTGGCCCATCTTGTCGATCTCGTCGAGCATGATCACCGGGTTCATCACCTCGACCTCCTTCAGCGCCTGCACCAGCTTGCCCGGCTGGGCGCCGATGTAGGTGCGGCGGTGGCCCTTGATCTCGGCCTCGTCACGCATGCCGCCGACGCTGAAACGGTAGAACGGCCGGCCCAGGGATTCGGCGATGGACTTGCCGATGCTGGTCTTGCCTACCCCGGGCGGACCCACCAGCAGGACGATGGAGCCGCTGATCTCACCCTTCCAGGCGCCGACGGCAAGGAATTCGAGAATGCGTTCCTTGATGTCGTCGAGCCCGGCGTGGTGGCGGTCGAGTACCTTGCGCGCGTGCTTGAGGTCGAGCTTGTCCTTGCCGTACACACCCCAGGGCAGCGCGGTGGCCCACTCCAGGTAGTTGCGGGTGACGGCATACTCCGGCGAGCCGGTCTCGAGGATCGCCAGCTTGCCCATCTCCTCGTCGATGCGTTTTTTCGCTTGCTCGGGCAGGGTCTTGCCCACCAGGCGCTGCTGGAACTGCTCCACATCGGCGCTGCGGTCGTCCTTGGTCAGGCCCAGCTCCTGCTGGATGACCTTGAGCTGTTCCTTGAGGAAGAATTCGCGTTGGTGCTCGCCGATCTGGCGGTTCACCTCGGCTGAGATCTCGTTCTGCAGGCGGGCGACCTCGACCTCCTTGCGCAGCATCGGCAGGACCTTTTCCATGCGCTTGAGCATGGGCACGCAGTCGAGCACTTCCTGCAGCTGGTTGCCGGTGGCCGAGGTGAGGGCGGCGGCGAAGTCGGTCAGTGGCGACGGATCGTTGGGGCTGAAGCGGTTGAGATAGTTCTTCAGTTCTTCGCTGTACAGCGGGTTGAGCGGCAACAATTCCTTGATCGCGTTGATCAGGGCCATGCCGTAGGCCTTCACTTCGTCGGTGGGCTCCGCCGGCTGGCGTGGGTAGTCGACCTCCACCAGGTAGGGCGGGCGGTGGTGCTTGAGCCAGGTGCGGATGCGCACGCGGGTCAGGCCCTGGGCGACGAACTGCAGCTTGCCGCCTTCGCGGCTGGCGTGGTGGACCTTCACCAGGGTGCCGTATTCGGGCAGGGCCTTGGTGTCGAAGTGGCGGTGGTCCTCCGGTGGGGTGTCCATGAAGAACAGCGCCAGGGAGTGGTGCGGGGTCTTGGCGACCAGATCGAGGGTTTCGGCCCAGGGTTCTTCATTGACGATCACCGGCAGCACTTGCGCGGGGAAGAACGGGCGGTTGTGGATCGGGATCACGTAGACCTTGTCCGGCAGTTGCTGGCCGGGCAGGGCGAGATGGTGACCGGGGGCGGTCGCGGGATCGAGATGTTCGACTTCGCTGTGTTCGTCGGGGTGTTCCGGGAAATCCTGCTGGTCGCTCATGGGGCACCTGCGTGAATGGCTATGGTGCTTAGATGGGGCGGTGGTTGGCAGGTTTCAATGGTAGACGAAGGGGGGAGAACTGCGGAGGGAAACAATAGCGGGGCAAGCCCGCTCCCTCGATGGGAGTGGGCTTGCCCCGCGACAGGCGTGATGCTTACTCAGCCAATTTGTAAGCGATGATGTAGTCGCCCATTTTCGTGCCGAGCGAGCCATGGCCGCCTGCAGTCACCAGCACGTACTGCTTGCCATCCTTGCCGGTGTAGCTCATCGGCGTGGCCTGGCCGCCTGCCGGCAGGCGAGCCTTCCACAGCTCCTGGCCGTTCTTCACGTCGTAGGCGCGCAGGTACTGGTCGAGGGTGCCGCTGAGGAAGCCGACACCGCCGGCAGTGACGATCGAGCCCCCCATGCTTGGCACGCCCACCGGCATGCCGATCGGTACCGGGGTGCTGTCACGGGTGGTGCCGTTCTTGTGCTTCCACACCACTTTGTTGGTGAACAGGTCGATGGCTGCCACGTAGCCCCAGGCCGGCGCCTGGCATGGAATGCCCAGCGGCGACATGAACGGATGCATGGTCACGGCGTACGGCGCACCGGTGTTCGGCTGCACGCCGCTGGTTTCGCTCTCGCGCTTGCTGCCTTCGGCGACCTGCTCGCGTGGGACCATCTTCGACACGAAAGCCATGTAGTTCGGCGAGGTGAAGAGGATCTGGCGCACCGGGTCGACCGAGACGCTGCCCCAGTTGAACACGCCGACGTTGCCCGGGTAGACCAGGCTGCCCTGCTCGGAGGGCGGGGTGTACTGGCCTTCGTAGCGCAGGCTGCGGAACTGGATGCGGCAGAGCATCTGGTCGAACGGCGTGGCGCCCCACATGGCCTGTTCGGTCAGGTCAGGGCCGAGCAGGTTGAGGTCGGAACGGGCCTGGGTCGGTGCGGTGTGGTCGCCCTTGACCGCGCCTTGGGGGACCGGGATCTCGCGGATCGGCACGATCGGCGTGCCGTCGCGGCGGTCGAGTACGTACAGGCTGCCTTGCTTGGTCGGCACGATGACCGCCGGCTTGACGCCGTCGTCGGTCTTCAGGTGCACCAGGGTGGGCTGGCTGCCGACGTCCATGTCCCACAGGTCATGGTGGGTGAACTGGTAGTTCCAGCGCGCCTTGCCGGTGGCCAGGTCCAGGGCGACGATGCCGGCGCTGTACTTCTCGGCGCCAGGGGTGCGGTCGGCACCCCACTGGTCGGGCGTCTGGTTGCCCAGCGGCAGGTAGATCATGCCGAGGTCTTCGTCGACGCTGGCGATCGACCACATGTTGGCCGAGTTGCGGCTGTAGAACTTGCCGTCGGCCAGGGGCTTGGTGTCTTCGGGGTTGTTGCTGTCCCAGTTCCACACCAGATGGCCGTCGTGCACGTCGTAGGCGCGGATCACGCCGGACGGTTCGTTGGTCGATTCGTTGTCGGTCACATGGCCGCCAATGATCACCAGGCTGCGGGTGATCGCGGCCGGCGAGGTGGAGTAGTAACCACCGGCGGTGAACGGGCCGATGCCACGGGTCAGATCGATCACGCCCTGGTTGGCGAAGCCTTCGCAGACCTTGCCGGTGTCGGCGTTGATGGCGATCAGGCGGGCGTCGGCGGTGGGTAGGTAGAGGCGGCGCGGGCAGGCCTGGGCCACGGCCTGGCCTGCGTCAGTGATCTTCGGCGCGGGGCTGCCATCGCGGCTGACGTAGCTGTTCTCGTCATAGTACGAGACGCCGCGGCAGGTCATGTGGGCGAAGCCCTTGAACGTGCCGGTGGGGCTCTTGACCTGCGGGTCGTAGCGCCAGATCTCGGCGCCGGTGTCCGGGTCCAGCGCCAGCAGGCGGCTGTGGGCGGTGCAGGCGTAGAGCATGCCGTTGACCTTCAACGGCGTGTTCTGGTTGGTCAGCTCCACCGGGTCGTTCTCGGTCGGCAGGTCGCCGGTGCGAATGCGCCAGGCTTCTTCCAGGCGGTAGGCGTTCTGCGGGGTGATCTGGCGCAGCGGCGAGTAGCGGTCGCCATGCTCGGTGCGGCCGTAAGCCTGCCATTCACCGTCGGGCATGGCCGGGGCGGCGCTGCCCATTTCGCTGTTGTCGCGGGTGAACTCGCCACGGATCTCGCCCGGGTGGGTGAACTGGCTGGCCAGGGCGGTGGCGCCGGAGGCGACCACGGCGACGCTGAGCAGGGCAGTGTTGACCTTCGATGCAGGGCCCACCAGTGGGCGGCGCGCCCACGGCAGCAGCAGGACCACGCCGATGGCGAACCAGATGGCCAGGCGAGGCACCAACTGCCACCAGTCAAGGCCCACTTCCAGCAGCGCCCAGGCGGTGCTGCCCAGCAGTACCAGGCCATACAGGCCCAGGGCAATGCGACGCTTGGCCAGCAGCAGGATGCCGGACAGGGCGAAGCCGATACCGGCAATCAGGTAGTAAAGCGAGCCGCCCAGCTGGCTCAGCTTGATGCCGCCGGCCAGCAGGGCCAGGCCCATCAGCAGCAGCAGCACGCCCATCAGGCGCGGTAGCCAGCGGGTTCCATTCTTGGCACCGTCAGTGCTCATCGTCTGTTCTCCGTAGTGTGAAAGGGTCGGGTTAGAAAGTGCTCTGGATCTTCAGGCCGCCGATCAACGCGTCGTCGACCCGCGACACCCCGCCCGGATGGCGGATGTACTGCAGGTTCGGGCGTACGGTGAGCCAGTCGGCCAGGTGGATGCCGTAATAGAGTTCGGCGCTGTACTCGGTGTCCTGCACGGGCAGGAAGCCGGGGTTGTCGTAGTTGTCCAGACTGTTTGCCTGGTTGATGAGGCGGGCGTTCTTGCGGTAGCCGGGGTTGACGTGCACGCGGGCCAGGGCGAAACCGATGTCGTCCTTGGCGCGGGCATCGAACGGCCCTTTGTAAACCACACCTGCCTGCACATAGTTGTCGATGGCATTGGTCTTCTTGTCGTGCATCGTGGCGTTGGCGAACAGGCTAAGGCCGCGCGACTGGTCGGAGGCCAGCGCGGTCACCTGCTGCTGGGCACCGAGCCACAGGCCGTGCTTGCTCGAGCTGCTGCGATAGGCGGCGCCGCTGATGGCGGCCGGCGTACCGTTGCTGTCCTTGAGTACATCCTGTGCCTTGGCATTACTGTAGTAGTAGCCGGCGCGATATTCCCCTTTCAGGCCATTGACCCGTGGGCTCCAGACCAGTTCGATCGGCATCACCGCGCCCTGGGTGCCGCTGCCGCTGAGCTTGAAGCCGTTGCCGCTCTCCAGGTTCGAAGGGTTCTGCTCGAACACGCCGACCTGGGCGTAGAGCGCCTCGTTCAGGTTGTAACGCACGCGCAGTGCCCACTGGCTGACCGGCCAGTTGTACCAGATGCCGCCGACCCAGTTGCCCACCTGCGAGCCGCAGAACGCCAGGTTCTGGAAATCGCAGGGGAAGCTGTTGAAGTCCTCGCCTTCGCCGAAGCGGCCGAATTTCACGTCCAGCGCGCCATCGAAGTATTTCTGCTTGATCCACATCTGCGTCAGTCGCCAGGTCTGGCCACGGCCCCAGACTTCCTGGGCCGAGGTGAAGCCGCCGACGCGCGGGTCATTGATCCGGTCGTTGCTGATGTTGTTGCCGTGGCGTTCGGTGACGGTCAGCTGCACCTCGGTGTCGTGCCAGCCGAGGATCTTCTGCAGGTCCATGTTCACGCCGAAGGTGAACTGGTCGCTGTAGCGTACGGCGCGGTCGTGGCTGTAGCCACCGTGCAGGTTGCTGCCCATCTCGCCGGTGTAGCCAAGGGTGAAGTCGTAGCCCCTCTCCAGCAGTTCGCTGCGGGTACCGCCCCAGTCGCCGAGCATCCACTTCGAGTCCTTGGCGAACATTTCGCTGGCACTGGTGGTAGGGGACAGGGCACCGAGCAGGGTGGCGAGGGCGAGGCCGGAGTAACGGGTATTGGGCAGCTGGAGCATGAGATAGCGCTATCTTTTGATTGTTGAGGAAACGGCAAGCGCAACGAAGTACGAGGTCTTCGAAGGAAATGGCTGCGATGGGTATCGAGTGAAGCGATTCAGCTTGCGGCGGGGAGGATATAGGGGAAGTTGTAAGAAAAAAAGACAAAATGTCGCAGGGGATTGTTGCTGATGGGGTAACAGTTCATCGGCCCATCGCGGGGCTAGCCCGCCCCACGGTGGGCTGCGATGCCGTCAGAACGAGGTGCGCAATCCAACCTGCACACTACGCCCCGGCGCCGGCGCGATATCGCGCAGGATCGAGCTGGCATAGCGCACGGTCTGGTCGGTGAGGTTCTCGCCGCGCACGAACGCCAGCCATTCACTCTGGCCGATGTCGAAGCGATACCCCAGGCTTGCGCCAAGGGTGGTGTAGCCGTCGGTGCCGGTTTCGTTGGCCGGTTTGCGCCGTTGCGACGCGGCATGCTGCACATCGACCCGCGCTTGCCAGCGATCCAGTTCCCAGACCAGGCCGCTGTTCAGGCGCAGCGGTGCGATACGCGGCAGCGGCTCGCCGCTGTCGAGGTTCTTGGCCCGGGTGTAGTCGCCGGACAGTTCCAGGGCGAAGCTGCCGTAGCGATTCTCCAGCAATTTCCAGCGGTCCTGGGCCTCGATACCGTAGAAGCGTGCGCGCACACCCTGGTAGGCATACTCGGGGATATCACCGTGATCGTGATCATGGTCGTGGTCGTGGTCATGATCGTCGCCATGGTCGTGATCATGGCCTTCACGCAGGTTGCCGGTGCCGATCAGGCCGATGTAGTTGCGAAAATGGCTGTAGAACACACCGACGCTGCCCTTGTGGGTGCCGTTGTCGAAGCGCAGAGCCAGGTCGCCGGAGATGGCCTTTTCCTTGTTCAGGTTCGGGTCACCGATCTCGTAGGCGCCGGTCGCCACGTGGGCGCCGTTGGCATACAGCTCGTAGAAAGTTGGCGCGCGCTCGGTGTAGCCGAGGTTGGCGGCCAGCGACCAGATCGGGTCGAGCTGGTACACCGCGCCCGATGATAGGCTGAAGGCGTTGAAGCTGCTGGCGCTGTCGGCTCCGGCAAAGGTTTCGTTGCCCTTGGCATCCGGATCGACCCGGGTGTGTTCCATCCGCGCGCCCAGGCTCAGGTTCAGGCGCTCACTGGCCTGCCATTGTTCGAGCAGGAACAGCGCCAGGCTGTCGGTGTCGGTGTGCGGGACAAAGGCTTCCTCGCCCAGTGCGGAGAACTCGTTGCGGCTGACCTGAGCACCGATCACGCCCTCGACCGGCCCCAGCGGCTGGTGGCGTGCCTCTATGCGTGCCTCGTAGCCCTTGTTCTTGAAGGTGGTGTGCACTTCACCGCTTTCGATCTCACGGTGCTGGTAGTCGGTGTAGCCGGCATCGACCTTCACCGAGCTGAATGGTCCGTCGAGATCGCGCAGTTCCGAGGCGAAGCCGTAGTGGTCCTGCTGCATGTCCAGGCGTACGCCGGGCTCGGCTACCGAGCCGTAGTTGCTGTCATAGCGGCTGTAGGACAGACCGGTATAGCCGTGATCCCAATGATAGGAGCCACCGATCGCGCCGCCGTCCTGGCGTCCGTCGCTGTTCTTCAGGCGGTGCTTGCTGCCGGGCTCGTCGGCGTCGCGCACCTTCGAGCTGCGGGCATAGCCGGGGATGCGCAGGTCGTTGAACTGGCGGCTGTTGGCATCCAGGTGCAGGGCGAAGACGCCGTTGCCGGCCTCCAGTTTGCCGGCACTGCTGCGCGTGGTGTCGGCGCCGCCGTAGCGCAGTTCGCCCGCGCCATGGATGCCTTCAATGGGCGAGTCGGGGATGCGGTTGTCGAAGGTGTTGACCACGCCACCGATGGCGTTGCCGCCGTAGAGCAGGGCGGCCGGGCCGCGGACGATCTCGACCCGCTCGACGGTCACCGGGTCCAGCGGCACGGCGTGGTCGTAGGACAGCGACGAGGCGTCCAGGGCACCGACGCCGTTGCGCAGGATACGAATGCGGTCACCGTCCAGGCCGCGGATTACCGGGCGGCTGGCGCCAGGGCCGAACCAGGTGGAGGCGACACCAGGCTGTTTGTTGAGGGTCTCGCCGAGGCTGCCCTGTTGCTGCTGCAGCAGGTTGTCGCCTTCAAGGACGGTGCTCGGGGCAGCCAGTTGGGCGTTGCCCAATGGGTTGGCGGTAATCACCTGGGGTTGCAGTTCCACGGCCTGGCTGGAAGTCGAGGCCAGCCAGAGCGCGACGGCAAGGGGGGAGAGGTGCAGCGGCATGTGACGCATGGGGATGTGGCGTTCCTTGGCAGATTCTTTGTGTTGTTACAATATAACATCACTATTTCAGCACAAGGCTTCCCGTGCTTGCCAGTGGTTTTTGTCCAGTGCTCCGGTCGTGCCGCTTGGGAGCCTCTGAATCGCGGCGGGCAACCATGGCCCATCAGGTTCGGCACGTTGCAACGAATGTAGGAGCGGATTCATCCGCGATGCGCCGCGTGGGCGGCGCTCGATTGTCCGGACGCCGCAGTTTTGTCGACGAACGCATCGCGGATGAATCCGCTCCTACACTCATGTAAGGTGCGCACCTTCCCGAACCTGGAGCACTGCATGAGCACGGCCAACCATAACGCGCTGCACGGCAAGACCCTCGAACAGATCCTCACCGAGCTGGTGGCGCACTATCAGTGGCAGGGTCTGGCCGAACGCGTCGACATCCGCTGCTTCAAGAGCGATCCGACGATCAAGTCGAGCCTGACCTTCCTGCGCAAGACCCCATGGGCACGGGAGAAGGTCGAGCAGCTGTACGTGAAGCTGCAGCGCAAAGGCTGATGCCGCGCCGGCCTTGGCTTGCCCTGGCGGCTGTGCTCGGCTGGGCGGGGCTGGCGATCCAGCTGTACCTGGTACTGCTGGCACGTTGGCAGGAGCAGGCCAGCCTGGTCGGCGGGATGGTCAACCTGTTCTGCTATTTCACCGTGCTGAGCAACACGCTGGTGGCCACGGTGCTCAGCCATGCCGCATTCGGCCGCGACTCGCCGGCCAGGCGCTGCTTCCTTTCACCTGTGGTCAGCTCGTGCGTTGCAGCCAGTATCGTGCTGGTGGCGCTGGCCTACAGCCTGCTACTGCGCCACTTGTGGCAACCCCAGGGCTGGCAATGGCTGGCGGACGAACTGCTGCACGACGTGATGCCGCTGCTGTTCACCCTGTACTGGTGGTTCGAGGTGCCCAAGGGGCGGCTGCGGCTCTGGCATCTGGCAGCCTGGGCACTGTACCCGATGCTGTATTTTGCCTTCGTGCTGCTGCGCGGGCATGAGATCGGGGTGTATCCCTACCCGTTCGTCGACGTTGCGCGGCTGGGCTATGGGCAGGTACTGATGAATGCAACAGGGGTGCTGGCTGGGTTCTGGGCGATCGGGCTGGTGCTGCTGGGGCTGGACCATTGGCGAGGACGGCATTGAGGCAGCAGCACCCTCGGCAAAACTGTTTATTTCGCCACCCTCGTAGTATCGCGTGTAAGCATTCGCTTACTCGTTATGTAAGTGATTGCTGTAGGGATCAGTAAATCAATGTCGTTTCCAGTGGCGTAATTTTTCCAAGTAATTGAAATATATATTTTTTATAAATATCAGAAGATGTTACGCCTGAATCATCCTGAGATATTCGTTGCTTGTCCCAAGGCGGGGAATCGCTAGTATTCGAACTGTGTCTACGGACTGACACAGGCTCTCACGGATGATGGCCAAGGACATCGCGGGATGCGATTCATCAGGACGATGATTGGGACATACAGGGACTACGGAAAAAATGTGGGCGGGTCAAACCGCCCCTTTTTTTGTCTGCTGAAAATGAAAAAAGGCCCTCGCGGGCCTTTTTCGTACCTGGGCGCTGTCAGCGCTCCAGATCGGCAATCTTGCCAGGCTTGCCATCCCACTCTTCGGCGTCCGCCAGGGCGTCTTTCTTCTCGGTGATGTTCGGCCAGATTTCGGCCAGCTCGGCGTTCAGCTCGATGAAGTTCTCCATGCCGGACGGCACTTCGTCTTCCGAGAAAATCGCCTGGGCCGGGCACTCAGGCTCGCACAGCGCACAGTCGATACATTCGTCCGGGTGAATCACCAGGAAGTTCGGGCCTTCGTAGAAGCAGTCCACCGGACAGACTTCCACGCAGTCGGTGTACTTGCATTTGATGCAGTTGTCGGTGACGACGAAGGTCATTTCTAATTCTCTCCTCAGGCGACGGCAGCTTGCCCTTCCTTCCAGGGCAGCGCGGTTCACGGTGCTGGCTGCAGACCAGGCTAATAACCTGCAGCCTTCGCAAACCGCGCCGGATTCTACCAGCTTGCGCGGTGGGCCGTTATAACAGGTTTTTCAGTTGATATAGCATTTCGATAGCTTGGCGCGGCGTCATGTCGTCCAGCTCCAGCTTGCCCAGCTTCTCGATGGCCGGGTGTGGCAGGCTGGCGAACAGGTCGCTCTGGTGCGGCACGTGAGGCGTATTGTCGCGCGGCGTTGCAACCGGCGCTTCATGGGGCAGGCTGGTGGTCTCCAACCGGCCCAGGTGCTCGCGGGCACGCTGGATCACCGCCGCCGGCACGCCCGCCAGTTGCGCCACGGCCAGGCCGTAGCTTTGGCTTGCGGGGCCCGGCAGCACATGGTGCAGGAACACGATGCGTTCATTGTGTTCGGTGGCATTCAGGTGCACGTTGGCCACCAGCGGCTCGCTGTCCGGCAGCACGGTCAGTTCGAAGTAGTGGGTGGCGAACAATGTGTAGGCGCGCAGCTGGGCCAGGCGCTCGGCGGCGGCCCAGGCCAGCGACAGGCCATCGAAGGTGCTGGTGCCGCGGCCGACTTCGTCCATCAGCACCAGGCTGCGGTCGGTGGCGTTGTGCAGGATGTTGGCGGTTTCGCTCATCTCGACCATGAAGGTCGAGCGCCCGCCGGCCAGGTCGTCGCTGGAGCCGATACGGGTAAAGATACGGTCCACCGGCGACAGCTCGCAGGCGGCTGCCGGGACGAAGCTGCCGATGTGCGCCAGCAGCACGATCAGCGCGGTCTGGCGCATGTAGGTGGACTTACCGCCCATGTTCGGGCCGGTGATGATCAGCATGCGCGTGCTGTCGTCCAGGCCCAGGTCGTTGGCCACGAATGGCGTGGTCAGCACCTGCTCGACGACCGGGTGGCGGCCCTGCTCGATGCGCAGGCACGGCTCATCGACGAAGCTTGGGCAGTTCAGGTCCAGGTTCAGGGCGCGTTCGCCCAGGTTGCTCAGCACATCCAGCTCGGCCAGCGCCGCGGCGCTGTCCTGCAGTGGCGCCAGGTGCCCGATCAGGGTTTCGAGCAAGGCATCGTAGAGCATCTTCTCGCGCGCCAGGGCACGGCTCTTGGCCGACAGCGCCTTGTCCTCGAACGTTTTCAGCTCGGGGGTGATGAAACGTTCGGCGCCCTTGAGCGTCTGCCGGCGGATATAGTCGGCGGGTGCCTGTTCGGCCTGCTTGGTCGGCAGCTCGATGAAATAGCCATGCACGCGGTTGTAGCCGACCTTGAGGTTGGCCAGGCCCGTGCGGGCCTTCTCGCGGGCTTCCAGGTCGATGAGGAACTGGCCGGCGTTCTCGCTGATCGACAGCAATTCGTCCAGTTCGCTGTCGTAGCCGGTCTTGAGCACGCCACCGTCGCGGATCACCGCCGGCGGGTTATCGATGATCGCCCGCTCCAGCAGGCCGGCCAGCTCCGGGTAGGTGCCGGTGATCGCGGCCAGGCGCGCCAGGTGCGGTGCCTCCAGTTCGGCCATGGCGTTCTGCAGCTCGGGCAGGGCGCCGAGGGCGTCGCGCAGGCGCGCCAGGTCACGCGGGCGGGCGTTGCGCAGGCCGATACGCGCGAGGATCCGCTCGATGTCGCCGATTTCCTTGAGCTGCGGCTGCAGCTTTTCGAAGCGGTAGCCGTCGAGCAGGCAGCGGATCGAGTCCTGGCGTGCCTTGAGCACCTTCAGGTCGCGCAGCGGACGGTTCAGCCAGCGGGTCAGCAGGCGGCTGGCCATGGCGGTCTGGCAGCGGTCGATCACCGATTGCAGGGTGTTGTCGCGGCCACCGGCCAGGTTGATGTCCAGCTCCAGGTTGCGGCGGCTGGCGGCATCGAGGATGACGGTGTCGTCAAGGCGCTCATGGCGCAGGCTGCGCAGGTGGGGCAGGGCGGTGCGCTGGGTTTCCTTGGCATAGCTCAGCAGGCAGCCGGCGGCGCCGATGGCCAGGGTCAGCTTGTCGCAGCCAAAGCCCTTGAGGTCCTGGGTGGCGAACTGCTGGCAAAGGCTCTTGCGTGCCGAATCACGGTCGAAGTCCCACGGGGCGCGGCGCCGTGCGCCACGGCGCTTCTCCGCTGGCAGGCCCTGCGGCCAATCATCCGGGATCAGCAGCTCCACCGGGTTGATGCGCTCGAGCTCGGCCAGCAGGTTCTCCCAGCCCTTGATCTCCTGCACGGTGAAATTGCCGCTGGTGATGTCCAGCACCGCCAGGCCGAACAGCCGCTCGTCGCCGAGCAAGGCGGCAATCAGGTTGTCGCGACGCTCGTCGAGCAACGCCTCGTCGCTGATCGTGCCCGGGGTGATGATGCGCACCACCTGGCGCTCCACCGGGCCCTTGCTGGTAGCCGGGTCGCCGATCTGCTCGCAGATCACCACCGACTCGCCGAGCTTGACCAGCTTGGCCAGGTAGCCTTCGAGCGAGTGGAACGGAATCCCGCACATGGGAATCGACTGGCCCGCCGACTGCCCGCGGGCGGTCAGGGTGATATCCAGCAGTTTCGCGGCTTTCTTCGCATCTTCGTAGAAGATCTCGTAGAAGTCGCCCATGCGGTAGAACATCAGCTGGTCCGGGTGCTGGTTTTTCAGCTTCCAGTACTGCTGCATCATCGGGGTGTGTGCGGAGAGGTCTGAAATTGCTTTATTCATCAATGACTTGAGAGCGTTCTGGTCTTGTGCTGGGGCAATTATGGGGCATTTTGGTGTAGATCAGATAGACGCCACCGCCTGAGCCCCTGCGGAGAATGCGCTAAGGGTATCACGGTGACCGGGGAAGGGACTGGCGATATTTGTAAGTCTTTTGCATACACGGTATAGACAAAAGCTACACACTCCTGTAGCATTAGAAATGTGGAGAAGGCCTCCACGACTAAGCCCCCTGTTTGATAGGGGCATAACCTAAGAGCTAATAGACCCATTCTACTGGGCAAAAGTCCCCGCTACTTCTGGGGCAAACGTGAGGTAAGGCAAATGTGTGATCGCAAGCAAGCAGCTCGAGGCTTTCTAAGCCGATGTGGCCGATAAGGAGGTGGTGAAGAATCAGTAAATCAAATTTTGAAGAGGTTTTGAAAATGTCTGCGCAATTAATAGAAAGAGGTAAGCCCGTCCCTATCAACATGCGGGTTGATACCAAAAAACGAAGTCTGATCGATGCGGCTGTGGAGTTGCTGGGGACAGATAGGACGAGCTTCATTTTGGATGCTGCCTGTAAGCGAGCTGAAGAGGTGATTCTCGACCGTCAGTTGTTCATCCTCAGCGATGAAGCTTTTGACCGTTTCGAACAGGCGCTTGAAAATAATCCAATGAGGAGTAACAAGTGCTTACAACAACTAATGTCCACACCCGACCCCTGGAGCTGAGCAAGCCTGAGAAGCTCAATGATGCACACGATTTCACCGATTTTGACTGTGGAGAGGAGTCGATCAACGACTTTCTGCACAAGAAAGCTCGGAAGTATCAGGAAGCGAAGCATTCGGTCGTTTACGTAGTCTGCTTCAAGGGAAGTTTGCGGGTGGCCGCGTATTACACGCTGTCGAGCGGCTCTGTGTCACGGGCACAGGTTTCGCCAAAAGCCCTGCAACGTAATTCACCACCTCATCACCCCGTCACGGTTCTCGGGCGTATGGGGGTGACAATGTCAGTTCAGGGGCGTGGTCTTTCGAAGTCGCTGATTAAGGATGCAATCACCAAGGTGGTAGCTTCCTCGGAGGTCGTGGCTACCTCCGCGATCTTGGTTCACCCGCTGAATGAGCGGCTGGCTGAGATGTATGAGAAAGCGGGTTTCGTACCTTGTACCGACATCTCCCAACTTACCATGATGCTGTCCTTGCGATAGCGCCCCCAACCCGCCGGCTTGCCGGCGGGGGCTTCCCCTCAGCGTACCTTTCTCATTTGGCTAATGCCTGTCCATATCCGCTCCAGCTCTTGGGGTGACTCGTCGTCCATCCATTTTGCATAGACCTCAACCAGCATGGTGAAGTCCTTGTGCCCCATCTGCTTGGCAATAAATGCTAGATTGCCGCAGGCTGTTAGGCACCAGCAAGCGTAGGTGTGTCGTGTCTGGTAGGGGCGTCTCGGGCGAATGCCCGCACGCCGCAGTATGCCGGCCCATTTGGTGTTCCAAGCAGTTGATACGAACCACGCATTGATAATCTTCTTACGAGCTTGAGTGCTTGGTGAAAGGAGGGGAGTGACCGACTCGTCCCGCCATTCATGACGATTGTGGTGCACGCGTATGCCCCGCTTGGGGTGCCCTGCCACGATCGCTATCAGCGTCCTGCAGGCCTCGATCGCCGGTTCCATTAAGAGCACTGTGCGGGGCTTCCCTGTCTTGGGGAGCTTGAATGTGCCGTCGGCGGTGATCGCCCTGGTTACTTCGATCTTCCCAGCCTGCAGGTCGATGTCTTCCACGGCCAGCGCGCAGAGTTCGCCAGGCCGCAGGCCGGTGTAGACGGCCAGCGTGGTTGCCGCGACATCTTGAGGATGCAGGCAGCCTTTCGTGACGATCAGCTCGAACTCTTCGTGCGTCAGTGGATCCGGCTCTTTCTCGCTCATGGCAAAGCGTGTGCACGCAGCGGCGAGCCCGGCCACACAGTACTTGTTGCTTTCGCACCAGGTGAGGAAGCCGGCGAAGGTGGCCAAGTAATGGTTGGCGGTCGATGGTGCGCGGTTTTCGATCAGTCGCGCCCGGAGTAGGTGAATATCCTCGGGCAGCAGGATGCCTGCCAGTCGATCCTTGCCCACCAGCTCGACGCATATGTCGATGGCGTAGGCGTATTTCTCCTCGGTCATGGGGGTGATGTCGATGGCCTTCAGCGGTTTGTAGCGTTCTGCCAGTGCCTTCAGACGCTCGTCCTTTGCACTGCTGTAGTTCCCGGCATGCTTCGAGTTCGGGAAGTGCCGCCCGTATTCGAAGGCGCCGATACTGATTTCGTGAAGAATCGCCGCCCTGAGTTGGGCGGCGTGTTTGATGTTGGTCTTGGTCACCGGCAGGCCGAGGGATTACCGGGTGGTGCAGAACCACCTCGAGGAGTTCGTCCGCCAGTTCAAGTGGGCGCTCAGTTCGCGCCAGATCTTCGAGTGGCAGAAGATGACCCGCCCCGAGACGCTGACCGATATCCAGCGCGCCGCCCGGTTCTTCTATCTGCAGCAGCACGCCTTCGGCGGCAAAGTCACCGGACAGACGTTCGGAACCGCCACCACTGGGCCGGCCATTAACCTGCTTCGCATCGAGGAGAGCCTCTCTGCAGCCTGGCAGCGTCTCGCCGGCACTTACGTTGAAAACCTGCCCTGGCTCGACTGTGTCGAGCGCTATGATCGAGCACACACCTTCTTCTATATGGACCCGCCGTATTGGCAGACCGCGCGGTTACGGCGTGGACTTCCCGTTCGAGGAGTACGAGCGGATGGCCGACTTTATGCGACGCTGTAAGGGGAGGGTGATGGTCAGCATCAACGACCACCCGGACATCCGGCGCGCCTTCGAAGGCTTCCACTTCGAGTGCCTGGATATCCGCTACAGCAATACCAACCAGCGGCAGGGCAAGGCCGATGTCACGGGAGAGCTGGTGATCCTGAACTGGATGCCCTCAGGGCTAGGGCAGTTGTTCTAGCCGGCTCGGGCCCCAGGAATAGGCGGGTGAGCTTGGCGGTTCGCTCGCGCTCCTGGTTGTCCTTCATGAGCTCAATCCCCTGACGGCAGCGCGCCCAGTCCGCCAGGTTCACGTAGTCGACGTAGGCGCAGTTTGCGCGGCGTTGCTCCGTTGTGATCTGCGCCGATTGGTCCAGTCCCGATGAGGTGTAACGTGAGAAAATGGGCTAGGTTTGTAGCATTTCAAAAGCTAAAAATTGCTAGGCTTAATAAGCGTAAATTCATAATGGTAGGGGGTTGTCATGGAAAGATTTACCGGTTCAATTGTTGAGTCGCTGGACTCTAAGAATTGGTACTCTGCATTATTTTTATCTTTAACTTTGCCTGACTTGTGCGTTCGCCTTGAAAATGGTGGCAAGGTGAATAAGCATACCTATGCAGCATGGTTTGAGAAGCATCTGGGGGAGATTTATACGCCTCAGTTTTTTGGTGAGAGGAAGGTGTTTTTAGGCGGATATGACTGCTATGCATTAAGGTGTGCAATGCTTCATGAGGGGCAGTCTGCAATTTTGGATCAGAGTGCGAGTTCAAAAACTATTTCAAGAATACATTTCACGATTGCCAGTTGTCATTTAGGGCGGATAAATGATGTGTTGCAACTGGATGTAAGGGTTTTTTGTAAGGATATGGTTAAGGCCGCGAGTGATTGGTTTGAGTCATTCAGGGTAAATGATTTGGCTGCGCAAGAGAAAATTGAAAGTTTGCTCGTGATTCATGTTGGTGGTAATTATTGCGAGGGTGTTTATATTGGAGGAGAGGATCCGCTTCCTCAATTAGATGTGGATACACATGGTGAGTTGAATCTCTTGTATGAAAGTGGGGAGAGTGAGGCTGGTATGGTGGATTATCTTATTTCGAAAAACTACCCAATTGATCTAGCAGGCGCAATGCTGCAGGAGCATATTGAACGGTTAAATCGTTCTTTGTGGACGCGGTCTTTGGGGATCAAACGCGCTGAAGCGCTTGCTAGGAAAGTATGAGTTTTCTGCATGGTGGGGCGGAGGCAGTTATTCGCTCAGCCGAACGGATTGGGCGGTCCATCAGCGACGCGCCACTAGCCCTGAGCGTGGGGCAAAATTGGGGCAAACCATAGGCCTATCTATGCCAATCCACGCCAATTTATGCACGCTTGCGCATATGCAAAAAGGCATTCAAGCCCTTATGTGTTGGGGCTTGGGCGCTTTTTCTCGTCAATACTCCAGCACAATTGGGGTGTGTGCGGAGAGGTCTGAAATTGCTTTATTCATCAGTGAGTTGCAGGCAATTCTTTGGAGGACTGGGGCAGGATTGGGTGACGTCCACGGTTGATAATCCGTGATACGCCCGCTGTGCCACCTTAAAGGCTGGTGAGAGGGTATCACGAACGGTGGTCCGCCTTCTGTCAGAAAATCGGGATATCAGTTCATCGCAGCTTTCGCGCGACAACCAGTCGTGATCCTCCCAAGGGCAGGTTCAGCCCCCGTTGGATCATTGCCAGCTCAAGGTTAAGTGCGCATTCAAAGATTCCATTCAATACAGGATGAATACGCAGTTCTGCCATTTCGTCCGGCTTTGCGCCGTCTGCGTGTTTTTTCATGAGACGAGACAGATACATCGCCGGTAGCAAAGTGCTGACAAACGAGGTGCTGCGAACGACTTCCAAGCCGGCCCGGATCATCTTGTCATGCAATTCCCTGGCTTCATATCGCCTGACATGACAGGCATGTACATCCACGGAACTCCACAGCCAGCGATGTTGAGGGACCGTGATGAACAACATGCCATTGGGGGCGAGCGCCCTGGCCAACTGATCCAGAACCTGCTCATCTTCTTCGATATGCTCGAGCACGTCGAACGCTCCAATGACATCCGGTGCTGACGCGAACGCTATCTGCCTGGCATCCATCTGTTGGAACTCGACATCGGGAAGTCGCTGCCGCGCATAAAACAGGCCTTCATCGAAGTACTCGCTACCCGACAGGTGGGCTTCAGAGAACTCACGAGCCACGGCAGATATGACAAACCCCGTGCCGCAACCTATCTCATGAAATGAGGTGAAGTGCGGCATGTACTTTTTCAGTGCCCAAATGATGATTCTGTTTCTTGCGCGGAACCAGAAGTTCTTGCTCTCCAGAGCCGCCAGTTCCTGATAGAAGTCTTTGCGGAAAGCGGTTTTCATTTCGAGTCACCACGAAATACGAAATACTTGCAGGCCAGGAAGCCATAGAGCGCGACGACCAGGATGGCGATCGCCTGTACGGCTTGATGGGGATAATCAAGTACGTCGGAGAAAATGAGCAGTAATAAAAAGTTCAGCAGGTAGCCGATGATATGCATTTGCACATAACGAAGCAGTGCGCCACATTGCTTGCCTTGCATGAACGTCCATTGATGGTTGGCGAGGAAGCCCAAGACTACACCGATGACATACATGAGCGTCATCGAGAGTTTCTTGCCGACGTCTGCATTGACGAGGAGTAGGTAGCCAAGATAGACCAAACCATTGCTCGTCACGCCAACAATGCCGTAGCGAATGAGTTGTGCGAGGCTGGTGGCGCTGGGGATTCTCACCGTCAATACCTCAGAAGGTTTTTTGTCTGACGATGTACAGTGGCCGCTTCTTGGTTTCGTCGAACGTCTTGCCGATGTAGATGCCTACAACGCCCTGGATGGAGATGATCACCCCGCCGATGAAGAACAGCGACACCATCAGGCTGGTCCAACCAGGGACGACCGCACCATGCAGCAATGTGCTGGTAAGCAGGTAGGCGCCGTACAGGAAAGACAGCAATGCCATAGAAAAACCGAGCTTTACCGCCAACCGCAGCGGCTTGTCGGAATAGGCGATGATGGTTTCCATCGCCAGATCCCAGAGCTTCGAGAAGGTATAAGTGCTCTCGCCATGAGAGCGCTCGGCATGCTCGACCGCAATACCGATGGTCTTGAATCCCATCCAGTGGACCAGAGCGCCAAAAAAACGCAGTTGCTCGCGCATCTGGCAGAGATTGTCGACTACCTTGCGGGAGATGATTCGGAAGTTGCCGCTGTCGCCATCGTAGTCAAAATCGGCCAGGTAACTGAACATCCTGTAGAACATCCACGAAGTGAGCCGCTTGAGTGGCGCGTCACGACGTTTGCCGCGCAGCGCGAGGACGATGTCGAAGCCTTCCTGGGCCTTGGCATACAGGCGTGGGATTTCTTCGGGCCGATCCTGCAGATCGCAGTCCATGACGACGACCCACTGACCGCGACAGCTGTCCAGGCCTGCGGTGATACCATAGTGTTGTCCGAAATTGCGACTTAACTGGATACCCCGGACACGGGGATCATCTGCTGCGAGCCGTTCGATGATCTCCCAGGAGCGATCGCCACCACAGTCCTCGACCAGCAGAATCTCAAAATCACGAGAAATTGTCTCCAGCGAGGATGTCAGGCGGCGGTACAATTCGTCGAGAGATTGCTCGGCCTTGTAGACCGGTATGACAACCGACAATAGAGGTTCTGCAGTCTGTAGTGGCATCGTATTCCGTGACTTTCTTGTTAAACGTTGAGGTGACTGTTACCAGTACTGCATGTAGCCAAACAGAAGTTCTTGGCGGTAATAGAACACGCCGCAGGCCGTGTGTGCGAAAAAAACGCTCAGGCAAAGGCCATACTTAATCTTGTCGAACACTGTGCGGGTCAGGGACTTGCGATCAGCGAGCAAGAAGGCCAGCGAGAACAGGAATGCCAGATACAGGCCGATCTGCCCGCTCCACCAGAAGTTGCCGGCATACATTCGATAGCCGCTTTCGGCGAAGAAGTAGGTGAGGATCATACCCATCAGCAGGCACAGGAACGCCAGCACGAAGGCCTTGTTCTGCGTGCTCGCTTTCGGATAAGAGAGCAGCACAAGCAGCGGGAAGGCAATCGACAGGAACAGCTTGCCAGTCAGGAAATTCGAATAGTGGGAGAATGTTTCGAACGGCAGAAACAGCACGTGGCTTTCCTCATTTCCCGTTCCATTGGAAAGACCTTGGTAAAAATAGGTGTGGAAAAATTGAAGACTGAGCACCAATAGGACGGGGAGGAAAAAGGCACCGTAGATGTATGGTCGGCTCAGCGTGGAGCGCGATTGCTGGGTGATCATCAGGAACAGCACTAACGCCGGCAGGACGATCAGCAGGAAGTTCGGTTTGGACATTCCGCAGATGAAAATCGCAGCAGCAAACGCAAGGGCACTGGGCAGTGGATCTCCTGTTGGGCGGTCCACTGTCCTCAGGGCGAAGCAGAATACGATCAGTGACAACGGTTTGAGTAGCAACATGGTGGGGCTGTGATAGACCGTGATGCCGATGTAGCCGAAGTACAAGTGACTATCAACGAAAAAGAACGCTTGCAGCGGTGTCACCAGAAGCAGGCAAACAGATAAAACAAGGGCAACGGGCAAGGATGCGCGGGGCGCGAGAACTCGGTAGTTGAGGATGGCCAGCAACGAAATAGCCAGGAGGATCACCACTGTCGAAGCCGCAATATAGTCGATGGCCAGCAGCTTCTTCGCCACGATGACCAGAACATGATAAAGCGGGTGCGGAAGTATGAGCTTGCCTTGTTCCTCGATTTCGCTTGCCCATTTCAGATGGGCGACATAGTCGCCACCAATGGCGGAGAGCTTGCTGATCAGCGGTTCGAAGATTGCGACGCTAATGACCAGCAATGCGACGTACACCGCACATTCGATCAAGCGACTGGATGTTGTAGTCACGCGACTTTCGCTTTGGGTTATCACCGGATCCTCCCTGTTTTCGTTGAGCGGCTCATTGTCCTGGACCCTGTCAGGGGTACTGGCTGCGGCTTGCCGTGGTCCGGATACCAGCCAGAGGGCATTTGCAACATTAGGCTCTTGAAACCGGCACTGCGCCCTGCGCGGATTGTTTTCCTGCGGCTGTGGCGATTGGGCCGAGGAGTATACCCGTAGCGTTGCTGTTACGTCCCGACGGCTGTTGCAAATCAGAAATCACTGATCTTTGCGATCCCTCGATTGCATTTTACATATGCTCTCGTTACTATGCGTTTATGCAAAAACGCAACGTAGCCTCCGTACTCAGAGAACTGCTCGCCCGCCACGGCCTGTCCCCCACAGAGCTGCATCGGCGCACGGGTGTACCTCAATCCACCCTGTCGCGGATTCTCAGCGAGAAGATCGTCGATCCTTCGGACAAGCACGTCTCGAAGATCGCCGAGTACTTCGGCGTGAGCACCGACCAGTTGCGCGGCCGCGTCGAACTGGGCGAATCCCGTGACGCGGCCCCTCTCACTCAAGGCCATGCGGCCCTGAGCGACATCAGCCTGTGGGACGATGAAACACCCGTCGAGGACGACGAGGTGTCCGTGCCTTTTCTTCGTGAGGTCGAGTTGGCAGCAGGATCAGGAAGATTCGTCATCGAGGAAAGCGAGAATGCTCGCTTGCGTTTCGGCAAACGCAGCCTGCGCCACAATGGCGTGCAGTTCGACCACGCCAAGTGCGTGACGGTGCGTGGCAACAGCATGTTGCCGGTGCTGCGCGACGGCGCCACGGTCGGGGTCAACACCGGCAAATGCACCATCGGTGACATCATCGACGGCGACCTTTATGCCATCAACCACAACGGCCAGCTGCGGGTTAAACAGGTATACCGCCTGCCTACCGGCATTCGCCTGCGCAGCTTCAACCGCGACGAACACCCTGACGAAGACTACAGCTTCCAGCAGATGCAGGAAGAACAGATCAGCCTCCTCGGCCACGTCTTCTGGTGGGGCATGTACGCTCGTTGATACCGATCCTCGATAAAAACCCGCCTCGGCGGGTTTTTTTTCGTCCTCAGAAAAACCCTACACACCGCATCCGATAAGGCCTTCATGCATTTCGGCAAATACTCGTGCATAAATATTTCTAAAAATGCATTGACTGCATATGCATGCATGCATAATCTGTGTCTCAAGCCGGTCAGCAACCGGTTGTTACACAGGCAGCGATGAACAGGCCTCGACTGTTCAGAGGGTTGGCAACTGGCCCGGGTGTGCAGCGTAAAGCACCACGATCAGTTATCCGGCGGGCAGGCGGCCGCGGTCGGAGTCACTAATTTGAAGCGGAGCCGTGCGGCGTCACCAGTCGTGGCCGGCGGTTCGACAACGCATTACTGAAAAGCCTGCGAAGCGGGTTTTTTGGAATGCCGAGGCAAATGCGCGGGTCAACATCCCGCCAGCTTCATTCCTACGGAATTCATCGCAACGGAGGTGAAATGGGTTTCGAAATCATCAACATGGGCACGGCGCCCACGGGCGTCGGCGGCGACACGGTGCGCACCGGCTTCGACAAGGTCAACCGCAACTTGGCGCAGCTCAAGGATCGTGCCCTTCAGCCGGATTACTCGACGCTGTCCGGGCAGCTGTACCGCGAGGTTGGAGTGATGGCGGTGTCCAACTATGTGAATGCCTTCACGCTCAAGACCAAGGTGCCCAGCGTCGGTGGCATCGCGCCAATGGTGCGATTACACGGCTGTCTGGCGACCTACACCTCGCCGATCACCATCGACCTTAGCTGGTACTTCTATGACGGCAAGATCGTCGCAGCGACCGCGCTGGTCAACACGTCCTCGCGGGAGATGGGCACCCTGGCCGCCAACAACGGCTTGCAGATCATCCTGTACGAGGAAAACGGCCTGGCCAACCTGTACTTGAAGTTCCCGACCAGGGCCTATTACCCACGCTTCGCGGTCAGTTGCCTGAACACCGGGGCATTGGCCATGCCAGGTGGACAGGAGTCCGACTGGGGCATTGTGGTCGACGGCCCGCCACCAGCCGCCAATTTGCAGCAGATGCCGTTCACCGTCGTCACCACGCTCAACACATCCAACTGCAAGGTCGGCAACGACGGCACGATCAAGGTGGCATGAATGCGCGCAATCATCACGCTATTAAACGATGGCAGCACCTACGACATCACTCCCCCGCAGGCGCAGTTGGCTTCGCTGGCACTCGGCGAGGGGCGGTTCAAGATCACCGGCAGCCACGGCCTGGTGCCTTTCCCCCCCGCAAGCGTCGGCTGGGGCTACTCGCTCAGCCAGATGGACAGCAAGGCTGACGTGGCGGTTGAACATGATGAAGTCTCCGGCGACCTGCTGGTGACCGTGACCCGCGACGGCCAGCCTTATCGGCTGGTCAGCACGTTGATGCTGCATGTCCTGGCCGAGGATCTTCCCGTCGTGCCGATCATCCAGTCGATGGAGGGTTGAGCGTGGCTTTATTTCAAGGAGACAGGACTTTGACAAGTGAACAACAGGCATTGCTCGACATGCCGCTCTGGCTGGTGATCGTCCTGGCGCTGCTGGGCGGTCTTTCCGGCGAGATGTGGCGGGCCGACAAAGCCGGTGCGCGGGGCTGGGCGCTGGTGCGCCGGCTGCTATTGCGCTCTGGGGCGTGCATGGTCTGCGGCGTGTCGACGGTGATGCTGCTGTACGCCAGCGGCATGTCGATCTGGAGCGCCAGCGCCTTTGGCTGCCTCACCGCCATGGCCGGGGCCGATGTCGCCATCGGCCTCTATGAACGCTGGGCGGCTCGCCGCCTGGGCATCGAGCAACCATCGGCCGGCGTCGACGCCGACGATCGTGGCCGCTGAACGGGAGCCCTGCATGAACGAAACACAGCTGGAAGCACTCCTGGCAGCCCTGAGCAACCAGGCGTCGGTGCAGACCGCCCTGGGGCAGTCGATCGAGCGGCTGGCATCAAGCAACGAGCAACTGGTGGCCTACCTGAAGAGCCGTGAGCCGGACCCAGATGCACCGCCTTATCTCGATGGTTCGAAGCCTGCCTGAGTTTTTCCCCCTTTACCTGCAATACCCGTCCGACCGCCCGGGACGCCCGTGGCGGCTTTCATCATGTTCAAGGAGAACACCTCTATGTCGATTCTTACCCAAGGCACCCAGATCTATGCACTGGTCCCACCGCTCTCCGGCACCGGCCCGCTCAGCGTGCTGGAAGTCGACCACGTGACCTCGTTCGAGCCGGGCGGCGCCCCGGCCGAGCAGATCGAGGACACGACCCTCGACGCCGCCGAACGCACCTACAAGAAAGGCCTGCGTACCCCTGGCACCGCCACCCTGGGCCTTAACGCCGACCCGACCAACGCCAGCCACATCCGCCTGCATCAGTTGTCCGAAGCCAAGGGCAACACCACCGTCAAATGGGTGGTGGGCTGGTCGGACGGCAAGGGCGTGGCACCGACGGTCAACAGCAAGGGCGATGGCTTCGAGCTGCCGGCCACCCGTACTTGGTTCGCCTTCGAAGGCTACGTGGCCGATTTCCCGTTCAACTTTGCGCTCAATTCGGTGGTTACCACCTCGGTGAGCATCCAGCGCACCGGCGGCTCCACCTGGGCGAAAAAGGCCTGAGCCCGGAGGACTGAATGAACATCAATCAACTCAAGGCCCTGGGCGGCATCGTCGACAGCCAGCGGGTACGCAAGGAAGTGGTCTGGAACCGGCCTGATCCGCAGACCGGGGAAATGCTGGCCCAGACCCTGGTGGTGCATGTGCGCCGTCATTCGTTCGGGGTGATCGAGCGTCTGTTCGCTGAACAGGCGTCGTCCCATAGCCGCAACGCGCATTACCTGGCCGCGTCCATCAGCCTCGGCGAGGAGGGGGAGGAGCCGTTAGGCGTCGAAGACGCGTTCAACCTCGAACCCTCACTGGGCTTCGTGCTGCTCAACACCATCAACGAAGTCAATGGCACCGGTAATACCCCGGCAAAGAACTGACGGCCGCCGATGAGTTCTGGCATGAGCTGGTGCTCAATGGCATCGGCGGCCGCACGATCAGCGAAGCCAAGGAACGGCTGAGCTACGCAGAAGCCAGGGACTGGGCGCAGTACATCCAGCGCCATGGCTCGTTGCACGGCGGTCGCCGGCTGGAGGCCAGCATCGCCATGTTGGCGCTGCAGGCCAACCATCAAGCCGGCGGCACCGCCGAGTTGATCGATTTCATGCCTCACGAGCGGCGCCAAGGCGTCTCGCTCGAGAGTGCCATGCAGCAGTGGTGCTGATGATCGGCACCACCTTCTTCACGAAGCCCGCCACGGCGGGTTTCACCATGATCAGGGAGTAGGCCCATGGCAACCAACCTTGCCAGTTTCAGCCCGACGATCGACCTCTCCAGCCTCGAACGGGCACTGTCCAGGGCCTCGGCCCTCAGTGACCGCACCCTGCGCGAGATGCAGAAGAATGTCGAGGCTTTCAATACCAAGTACCTCAAGAGCGTAGGCGAGGTCGCCGATTCGAGCCTGGACATCTCGAGGAGAGCGCTGGATCGCTTCCAGTCCGCCTACGCGCCACCGAGCTGGGAGCAGGCCGTGCAGGATGCCCCCGAGCGGCCCTACAGCGAGGCGCTGCGCAAGCAGCACGCCAGCGCCGAGCTCGAGGTGGCGAAGATGAGCATGAGCAAGCGCCAGGGCGGGTTGGCCGACCAGCTGTTCAAGGTGGACGAAGGCTACTACACCGAACGGGCTCAGTTCGAGCAGGCCAACCCGCTGGGTGCCGCAGGCCCCGATGGCGCGAATTACCAGCAGCAGTTGGAGGACATGCGCGCCCGGCATGCCGACATGACCAACCAGGTACTCAACGACTACGACATGATGAGTCAGGCGCGTGGCGACTGGATGGTCGGCGCCTCTGCGGCTTGGGAGGAGTATCTGGAGACCTCCGGCAACGTCGCGGCGCAATCGCAAGCGGTCTTTGCCAGCGTCTTCGATCGCATGGGCAATGCGGTGCAGACTTTTGCCACTACCGGCAAGCTGTCGTTCTCTGACTTCGCCAAGTCGGTGATCGCTGACATGGCCGCGCTGGCCGCCAAGACTGCAGCCTCCAAGGCTCTGAGCAGTCTGCTCGGGTTCGGCATGAACCTGGTCGGTTCGTGGTTCAGCGGTGGCGCCGCGCCAACTGCCACCAGCATGTCCGTGGGTGGCACCAGCACCACCTTCACCCCGCAACTCAACGCCTCAGGTCTGACCTATGGCGGCTCCGCCTTCGCCAAGGGGGGCGCCTTCACCAACGGCGTCGCGACCACGCCGACCCTGGCGCCGATGGCGCTGTTCGGCGAGGCCGGCCCTGAAGCGATCATGCCACTGACCCGCGGCGCCGATGGCGCACTGGGCATTCGCGCGCTGGGCGGCGGCTCCGGCGCCAGCCACAGCAGCGAAGTGGTGATCCAGCAGACCATCAACGTGGCCGCGGGCGACGGCAATAGCGCGGCCGGCGAGGGCAATGCCCAACGCCTGGCCAGCGCCTATGCCGGTGCCGCCCGCCAGGGCGCCAGCGAACAGATTTCCCGCGAGCTGATGCCGGGCGGGCAGATCTGGTCGGCGATTCACGGCCGCTGAGCAAGGAGAACATCACATGGAAACCTTTACCTGGAGCCCGAAGACCGAACCGACCGGGACCGTGGAGTACCGCGTGCGCACGGTGCAGTTCGGCGACGGCTACCAACAGGCGGTGGCCGACGGGATCAACAACCGCAGCCAGTCCTGGCCGTTGGTGTTTATCGGCGACGAAATCAAGATCCGCGCGATCGCCGAGTTCCTCGACCGTCACGCTGGCAGCCGCGCGTTCCGCTGGACCGCGCCACTGGGCAAGCCGGGCCTGTATCGCTGCAAGGGCTACCAGCCCACCGCCAAGGGTGGTGGCTTGTACAGCATCAGCGCGACGTTCGAGCAGGCCTTTCACCCATGACCGAGGAGAGCCGCCATGGCGCTGATCAATGACATCCAGAAACTCGAACCGGGCGCGGAAATCGTGCTGTTCGAGATCGACGGCAGCGAGTTCGGTGCTGATACCCTGCGCTTTCACGGTCATGCCATCACCCATGAACCCGATGTGCTGGACGCGGCTGACCTGCCGGCTCGTTCGATCTGGTGGCAGGGCAATGAGTATGCCGCCTGGCCGGTGCAGATCGACGGCATCGGTGCCAACAGCAATGGCAGGGCCACCCGCCCGAAGTTCACCGCCGGCAACGTCGATGGCCGGGTCACGGCGTTGTGCCTGGCCTTCGAGGACCTGCTCAAGTTCAAGCTGACCGTGCGCCAGACCCTCGGTCAGTACCTGGACGCGCGTAACTTCGCGACTGGCAACAGCCAGGCCGATGCAACCCAGGAGGCCTTGGAGATCTGGTTTCTCGACCAGAAGACCCGGGAGGACGACGAGCAGGTGCAGTGGGAACTGTCCTCGCCCGGCGAGATCGACAGCCACGGCCTGCCAGGCCGACAGATGACCGCCTATTGCCATTGGGCGATGACCAATGGCTACCGTGGCCCGAACTGCGGCTATACCGGCAGCCTGCGTTTCGATGACGAGGACCGTCCCACCGACGATCCGGCCAAGGATCGCTGCAAGGGGGGGCTGCGCTCATGCAAGCTGCGCTTCGGCGAGGCGGCCGAACTGCCCCACGGCGGCTTCCCGGCCGTCTCGCTGATCGCCCGGAGCTGAAACATGGCACCTGACCTGCTCGAGGCGATTCGCGTCCATGCTGCCGAGGACTACCCCCGCGAAGCTTGTGGGCTGGTCATCGACCGGGCCGGGCGGCTGGTCTATCAACGCTGTCGCAATACCGCCAACGAACCCGGCGAAGAGTTTCGCATCGATCCGCACGACTACGCGGCGGCGGAAGACCTCGGGGAGGTTGTCGCGGTGGTGCATTCGCATCCTGACGCCAGCAGCCTGCCGTCCACTCGCGATCTGGCCATGTGCGAGGCCACGGGGCTGCCTTGGCATATCCTGTCCTGGCCGGAAGGCGACCTGCGCACGATCCTGCCCAAGGGCGACACCCCGTTGCTGGGGCGTCCCTTTGTGCATGGCCTGTGGGATTGCTGGCAGGTATGCGCCGACTGGTATCAGCGCGAATGGGGCCTGACTTTTGCTCCCTATGCCCGCGAGGATGGCTGGTGGGAGGATGCCCAGGGTCCGAGCCTGTACGAGCAGGCCTATGTCGATGCCGGCTTCGTCGCCGTCGACACCCCGCGACGTGGCGACATGCTGGTCATGGCTATCGGTCGTACCGCGCACCCCAACCATGCCGGTATCTATCTGGGCAATGATCCGCGCCTGCCTGGTGAGCAATGGACGCCCACTGGTGCCGGCCCGTTCCTGCTGCACCATCTTTATGGGCGCCCCAGCGAAGTGATCGTGTTCGGTGGGCCGTGGCTGGATCGCACCCGGCTGGTGTTGCGCCACCGCGATGCCGAGGTTGGCGAATGAGCGGCTTTCGATTCATGCAGATTCGCACAGGAGGCCCTAGATGGCTGTATCCGTGATCAATGTGCCAGCCCTGACCACCATCAAGTTGTCCGGTGTCCTGGCACGCAAGTTTGGCCGGGAACACCGGCGCCGCCTGGACAGCGGCCAGGCCTGGGAAGTGTTCCGGGCCCTGCGCAACACCCTGGAAGGTTTCGAGGAGGAGATCCGCCGGCTTGACCGTCTTGGCATGCGTTTCGCGATCTTCCGCAATCGCCGCAATGTCGACAGCAATGCCTTTGCGCTGGGCGGCACCAGCGAGCTCCGTATCGTTCCGGTGCTGGCCGGCAGCAAGCGTGGCGGCATCCTGCAGACCATCGTCGGGGCGGTGATGATCGTCGGCGGGATGTACTTCGGGCAGACCTGGGCGGTGCAGATGGGCGCCGGCCTCATGGCCGGCGGCGTGATGCAGATGCTCAGCCCACAGCCCAAGGGCCTCAAGCTCAGCGCCAGCCCTTCGAACACGCCGGGCTATGCCTTTGGCAATGCCCGCAACACCGTCACCACCGGCCTCCCGGTGCCGCTGTGCATCGGTAAGCGTCGTTGGGGCGGGGCGATCGTCAGCGCCGCCATCTACGCCGAGGATCGCCTGTGAGGCCAGGGCATGGCTCGGTCAATACGGCTGCCCCGGGCAGCCGCTTTTCGCAGAAGGAGTTGCCATGTCAGCAACCACCATTGATTCGCCGTTGACCCGCGTCAGGCTCGGTGGCCAATTGCGCCAGTTCGGCAAGACCTTCGAACTGGCGGTGAACACACCCCGCGAGGCGATCAAGGCCCTGTGCGTGCTGGTGCCTGGTTTCGAGCGCTTTCTCGCCAATGCCCGCTCGCGTGGCCTGGAGTTTGCCGTGTTCAACGACCGCCGCAATGTCGGCGAGTCAGAGCTGGGTTTCCAGGCTCGGGAAGAAATCCGCATTGTGCCGGTGGTCATCGGCAGCAAGCGGGCGGGCACCCTGCAGACCATCGTCGGTATCGTCATGATTGCCGCAGCCGCCATCTATAGCGGTGGTGTCGGCGCCGCCTTCGCTTCGGAGGGAACCGCCGGGTTCGTCGCCCACATGGGCGCGGCGATGGCGCTTGGCGGCGTGATGCAGCTGCTCAGCCCGCAGCCCAAAGGGCTGAGCATGAGCCAAGCGCCGGAGAATACCCCCGGCTACGCCTTTGGCGCGGCGCGCAACACCACGGCGTCTGGCAACCCGGTGCCGCTGTGCGTGGGCAAGCGGCGCTGGGGCGGCGCCATCATCAGCGCGGCGATCTATGCCGAGGACCGCGCATGAGGGCGGCAGCAAAGTGTACAGGTGAGCGAACATGAACCAGGGTCTTCAAACATGGGATGCCCATGGCACGCTGATGCTGGACGGTTCGATGCGTGTGGGCAAGATTATCGATGTCTTCGAAAGCACAACCGACAATGGGGCGCGTGCCATCGCCAATACTGAGCTGGGCAGCGTGTTTCTGTTTCAGGAGGAGACCTCCTTCGATCTGGGCAGTAGGACGTTGTATGTGCTACCCCAGGTCAGTTATGCGCAGGGGGTCGTGAGCTGGGTGTTCGTCGACTTCAAGTTTGGGCGTAACTATCTGCCCCGACGAAGCATGCGTATCAGCGTGGGGGTGTTCTGATGACCGTCGGCCTGTCCGTCTTCAGGGATGATGGAGGATGGCAACTGACCTCCCAGGTACGCACGTCGATGCTGTCATTTCGTACGACTTACAGTGGCCCCTTCACCGCGATGACCAGCCCGCTTGCGGGAACCTCCTATTACTTCGATGTCGCCATCCCGGAACCTACCCGCTCGGTGTTTTTCAACTCGGCAACTGCCATGTCGATCATCTTCGAGGCGCGGACAGGCAACGTCTGGCGTTTTCGCGTATCGACTCCGGCGCCGGTGGAAATCTTCGGCTTCAGCGAGCAGGTACCGGCCTCTTCACGCTCCGGGTTCCAGTTGTTCGATGAACAAGGAGCGCTCGCATTCGACTCGGACAGCCAGTTGCTGAGGATCGTCGATGTAGTGCCCAACGCAGCCATCGGCACGCGCCGGCCCTGGCCCACCGCAGCGCGCCGGTATGCCGCGGGGATAGGGCACTCTCCCAAGCAAATGACCCCAGCCAGCCTTGGCGGGGTGCCCTGGATGATTCTGCGAGGCACCGGTGTAATGCTGGGGCCACAGACGGGGGTGGTGGAGGGCTGGCTGGTAACCGGGCCGACCGCTGGAGAGATGATATCGCCGTCACCCAAAATGCCAGCACCCACGCTGATGATTATCGACGTCACCGGCTATTGAACATCCGCCGAGCATGGCCCGCGCCTCAGGCCGTGGCCCTTTGCGGCGCAACCCCATTCAGCCAACCGCCCTTGAGGCGGTTTTTTTACGCCTGGAGGAATACATGGGCGAAACCAACAGACCCGTGATCACCGGCCGCAAAGGTGGTCAGAAGAAGCCCAAGACGCCGATCGAGGCGCCGGACAGCCTGCGCTCGGTCGCAGTCGCCAAAATGCTCCTGGCCATCGGTGAAGGTGAGTTCGCTGGCACGCCGACGCCCCGCGACATCTACCTCGACGGCACGCCGTTGATGGATGAGCAGGGCAATTACAACTTCCCTGGCGTGAAGTGGGAGTGGCGCACAGGCTCGGTGGAGCAACCGCACATTCCCGGTATCCCCTCGGTGGACAACGAGATCAGCCAGGGTATCGAGTTACGCAGCGACAAGCCTTGGGTACATGCCATCAGCGATACCCGCCTGTCGGCGGTGCGCCTGCGCTTCGCCTGGCCGGCGCTTCAGGCCATGGACAGTGCCGGGAACATCAATGGCCATCGCATCGAGTATGTGATCGAGGTGGCCACCGATGGTGGTGCCTACCAGGAAGTGCTCAAAGATGCGGTGCACGGCAAGACCACCAGCACCTACGAACGCACTCGCCGTATCGACCTGCCCGCGGCCCAGACGGGCTGGACCTTGCGCGTACGCCGGCTGACGCCGAACCAGAACAACAACAAAGTCGCCGACACCATGCAACTCGCCGGCCTGACCGAGGTGATCGACGCCAAGCTGCGCTACCCCAACACCGCGCTGCTGTACATCGAGTTTTCCGCCGAGCAGTTCCGCAACATTCCGGCGGTGACCGTGGAGTGCCGGGGCCGCAAGTGGCCGGTGCCGAGCAACTACGATCCGGACACCCGTGCCTATATCGGCGTGTGGGACGGCACCTTCAAGGAGGCCTGGACCGACAACCCGGCCTGGGTTACGTACGGTATCTGCACCAACGACCGCTTCGGCCTCGGCCGCAGGATCAAGCCGTGGATGGTCGACAAGTGGGAGCTGTACCGCATCGCCCAGTACTGCGACCAGCTGGTGCCCGATGGCAAGGGTGGTCAGGAACCGCGCTTCATCTGCAACCTCAACCTGCAGAGCAAGGCCGAGGCCTGGTCGCTGCTGCGCGACATCGCTGGCATCTACCGCGGCATGACCTACTGGGCCCAGGGCCAGCTGTACAGCCTGGCCGACATGCCACGGGCCACCGACTTCGACTTCGCCTACACCCGGGCCAATGTCATCGGTGGCAAGTTCAACTATTCCAGTGGTTCGGAGCGTAGCCGCTACAGCCGCGCGCTGATCAGCTACGACAATCCGTTGAACAGCTACGACACCGATGTCACGGTGGTCACCGACGAGAAGTTGCAGCGCCGCTACGGCGACAATCCGCTCGAGATCAGCGCCATCGGCTGCACCCGCGAATCCGAAGCTCAACGCCGTGGCAAGTGGGCGCTGGCGACCAATGCCCGTGATCGTGGCATCAGCTTTCGGGTCGGCATGGACGGGCGCATCCCGTTGCCGGGCTTCGTCATTCCGGTGGCCGACGAGTTGCTGGCCGGACGCGCTATCGGCGGCCGGATCGCCGCAGCTAGTGGCCGCCAGGTCACCCTCGACCGCGATACCCAGGCCAAGGCGGGTGACCGCCTGATTCTCAACCTGCCCGACGGCACCTGCGAGGCGCGAACGGTTGAGGCGGTCGCAGGTCGTCGCCTGACGTTGACCACCGCCTACAGCGTCGCCCCCGAGGCCGAATTGGTCTGGGCGCTGGACGCGCCGGACCTGAGCGTGCCGTTGTACCGCGTGACCAGCGTGTCGCGACCCGAGCCAGGGGTCTACGAGATCAGCGCGGTGCAGTACGAGCCGAGCAAGTTTGCCCACATCGACAGCGGCGCGCGGCTGGAGGAACGGCCAATCAGTGTCACGCCGATCAACCTGGTGCCGCCGCCGAACAGCGTCAGCCTCAGCAGCAACCACGCGGTCAGCCAGGGCCTGGCGGTCAGCACCCTGACCATTGCCTGGCCAGCGGTGCCCGGCGCGGTGGCCTACGAGGTGGAATGGCGCAAGGACGACGGCAACTGGATCAGCCTGCCGCGCAGCGGGGCCACCAGCGTCGATGTCACCGGGATCTACGCCGGTGACTACCTGGCGCGTGTCCGTTCGATCAGCGTCGGCGAGATCACTTCGATCTGGAAACTGTCCGAGCTGACCCCGCTCAAAGGCAAACTCGGCACACCACCGGCAGTGGCCCAGTTGCTGGCCACCAGCAAGGTGTTCGCCATCGCTCTGGACTGGCGGTTCCCCGAAGGTACAGGCGATACCCAGCGTACGGAAATCTGGTATGGCAGCAGCGCCAATCGGGTCGATGCGAAAAAGCTCGGCGACTTTGCCTACCCGCAGGCCGAGCATGAGCTGCAGGGCCTGGCCGCCGGCGCGCAGCTGTTCTTCTGGGCGCGCCTGGTGGACCGCAGCGGCAACGTCGGCAAGTGGTACCCGGAGGGCATCGGCGTGCGTGGGCAGTCCAGCGCCGAGCAGAGCGACTATGACCGCTACTTCTCCGGCAAGATCAGCGAGTCGGCGCTGGGCAAGCACCTGTTCGAGCGTATCGAGCTGATCGATGGCACGGGCAATGGCTCGGTGAACCAGCGTCTGCAGAACCTGAACAGTGACGTACAAACGCGCCTGGACGATGTCGCCCGCGCCGCCAATGCGCTGAGCTACGACTCGGCAAAGGCCTATGTCACTGGTGATATCGTGCGCCAGGCCCAGGGGCTGTATCAGGCCCTCAAGGCGGTGCCGATCAAGACGCCGCCGCCCAGTGCCGGCTACTGGCTGGATGTCGGCCAGGTGGTCAAGGACAGCAACGGCCTGGCGGCGCGGATGAGCAAGGCGGAAAGCCAGATCACCGCCGCCGAAGGCGTCAATACGGTGCAGAACACCCAGCTCACCGGTTTGCAAAGCGCCTTGTCGGGCAAGGCGGACGCCGCGGCCCTGACCACGCTGAGCAACAAGGTCAGTGAGTCCCAGGGCAAGCTCGACAGCCAGGCTTCGGCGATCACAGGCCTCAAGGCCGCGCTGGGCCAGCAGCCGGACAATCTGGTGATCAAGGGCGACTTCGAGGATGGCGACGCCCAGCCCTGGACCTTCGACGCCAAGCTGTATCCGGCGCCTGCGGTTGTCGTCCCGGCCAACTTGGCCGGCACCCGTTATGGCAAAGCTATCGCCTTTTATGGCAACAGCTTCTGCGGCACCACCAACAACATTCTCTGCGGCTCGGAGGAACAGTTCGACCTGGCGGCCGAGGTCAGTTCCGATGAAATGGCGGCCGGGCAGACAGCCCAGTTGCAGATGCAGTTCTACGACAAGGACAACAAGAACCTGGGCTACCTGGCGGCTTTCAGCTTCCCGGCCGCCAGCGCCAAGGGCTTCCGCAAACTGAGCGGGCGGGTCAAGGCACCGGCCGGCACCGTCAAGGGGCGTATTCTCATCCGCACCGAGCCGGCCAACGGTACCGGTCGCTCGCTGTGGTGCAACATTGTCGCGCGACGGGTCACCCAGGCCGACAATGCCAATGCCGGTGCCATCAGCGAGCTGGGTGCGACGGTCAGCCAGCAGGGCCAGACCCTGGTCGCCCAGGGGGCGTCCATCACCGACCTGACCAGTCGCGTCGGTGACGTGGCAGGTCAGGCGGCAGGGCAGGCCAAGGCCATCAGTACCCTGCAGACCCAGGCGACCCAGCTCGACGGCAAGGTCACCGCCCAAGGCACGCGCCTGGATGGTATCTACGCCCAGGTCAATCCGCCGTTGGCGGGAAGCGGCAGCGACCTGGCGGGTTCCACCCAGACCCTTGTCGGCGTGTGGTCCGAGCAGTCGGCGCGCATCGAGGACGGTCTGGCAATGGCACGCAAGCTGGACACCGTGCAGGTGCAGCAGGGCCAGACCAACGCCTCGGTGCAGCAGCTCAGCCAGGCCCAGGTCGGGATCGACAAGAAACTGTCGACGATGTGGTCGGTGAAGATGGAGGTGACCAACGATGGCCAGTACGTGGCAGCTGGCGTGTCGCTGGGCATCGAGGACAAACAGAGCCGCTTCCTGGTGCGCGCCGACAACTTCTCGGTGGTCGGCACCCAGGCCGGTGGCCAGCTGTTCACGCCGTTCTCGGTGAACAACGGCCAGGTCTTCATGAACTCGGCGCTGATTCAGGACGGCACGATTTCCAGTGCCAAGATCGGCAACGTGATCCAGTCGAACAATTACGTCGCCGGCCGTACCGGCTGGCGCCTGGACAAGAGCGGCGCGTTCGAGATCAACGGCTCGGTGGATGGCCAGGGTCGCCTGGTGATCACCAACCAGCTGATCCAGATCTTCGATGCCAACAACACCCTGCGTGTACGCATGGGTATCTGGGGGTGATGGATGAAGCTCGGGTTGCAAACCTGGAATGAAGACGCAAGCCCGAACCTGGACACCAGCAACCGACTGGGCACCCTGCTCGGCTCGGTAGTGACCGGGACCCGTGCAGGCAGCCTGATCGTGCCGGAGCTGGCGCGTGGCGAGCCGTTCTATTTCTTCCACCCCGAGGTGTTGCCGTCACGGCCACCGAACTTTCAGCTGCCCTATGAGCTGATCTATCCGGTGGTCAAGCTCCAGGGGCAAACGCTCAGCTGGAGCTTCCCGGCGTTCCGCTATACGGGCGCCTATGCGCAGTACGGCTACAGCGTTTCGGTGAAAATTATCTATGGGGTGTTCTGATGGGGCTGGAAGTCTTTGCCGAGGGCAATCACATTCAACTGACGGGCAACAATCCGGTACTCAGCCTGGTGCACAAGCGTACGGTTGCGCTGGTTGCAGGATTCGATCCGTTCAACCGGACACTGATGGCCGGTGCCGACGTGACCTTGCCCGCTCACGGTGTGCTGTTGCTGGGGGATACCCAGGGCCAGTACATCTCGGTGGAGTACGGGCTGGGGCACAAGGATGTGGTGCGGTTCGCCTGCTTCAACCCCACGGTGATCACGATCTATGTGTTCGCCAAGGCGCCGATCATGCCTAGCAAGTGGGGGTTGCAGAGTTATTCGGCAACCGGTGAATTGCTCTATGACTCCAGCCACAAGACCTTGCGCATCGCCTATGCCGGGCCGGTGACCAAGGCCGGGTTGGATTTCCCGGTGGTGCCTGGCAACACCTATGCCGCCGGGCTGGCGTACTACCGCCGTTACTACCTGGTCCCGCCATTCCACACCACGACCTTTGTCCAGCGCGACATGATCCGTGTCGATCACGGCAGGGTCAGCCTGGGACGTCGCCTGGCGGTCATCGAGGACAGCAACTGGTCCGACGAAATGTTCCTGGAGCCCAATGCGAGCATGCCAGACCCTGAACCCGGCCCCATGGCGCCCCTGATCATCGCAAGCGTTTCTGGCTACTGACGATAGCGCGGGTTCCCCGGCGACAACCTTTCTTCTACCCGTAGCGCCAGCCAGCGGCTGGCGAACGGCCCAGCATGGAAATACACATGGCCAAGCAGACTATCAACCTCGGTACCGCCCCCGGCGGTACCGGCGGCGACACCCAGCGCTCCGCCTGGGTCAAGGCCGTCGCCAATTTCGACGAACTCTACCAAGCCGATGCCAACCTGCAGACCACCAAGGCCGCGGCGGGCAACAACGCTGATATCAAGGCATTGACCGGTCTGGTCACGCCCCTGACCCTCGCCCAGGGAGGCACTGGTGGCAAGAATGCCGTCGAGGCCCGCGCGGCCTTGGGCCTGGGCACCGCCGCGACTCGTAACGTCGGGCAGGCGGCAGGCAACCTGTTGGAGGTCGGGGCGTTTGGCGTGGGTGGCAAGTCGTCTCCCAGCAGCGACTCGATCAACCGCATGGAGGGTGGTTTCTCGCTGATCACACCCAACACCCAGTACGTCGGGGCCACCGGCATCAGCTACGGCTCGGTGCTCACGGTGCCCTACAGCGAAGGCGAATTCCGTGGCGGGCAGCTGTTCTTCGGACAGGCGCCTGAGGCCCGCCTGGTGCTGCGATCGGGCAGCTTCGCCACGGCGACCTTCAATGTCATCTACCACACCGGCAATACCACCCGTGCCGCAGACGGCACCCTCAAGGCGATCTGACCATGACCCGAGCCGCAATCAATCTCAACGGCCCGACCGGCGAGGTCATCGACGTGACCTCCCTGGGGCGCAACACGATCAGCAGCCACAAGGCCGGCATCGGTGAATACCGGGTGCAAGGCACCCTCGGCATGGCGCCGCCGCCTGAGGGCTGGGGCTATGTGATCAACCCGCTGGATGCCGGTGTCGAGGTGCGTATCCGACATGTCGCGCCAATCCTGGAGATCAGCGTCAGCCGCGACGGTGTCGCCAGCGATCTGCAGCACAGCCTGACCTTGCACGTGGCGGTCGAGGCGTTACCGCTCGAGCCGCTACCCGAGCCACAGCCCGATCCACTGGCCGCTGCCCTGCGCGAGATTGCCCAGCGGCGTGCACAGGCCGACAGGGCGATCGCACCGCTGCAGGATGCCGTCGACCTGGAAGAGGCCAGTGCCCTGGAGCAGGACAATCTCAGGGCCTGGAAGCGCTATCGCGTCGCGCTGAATCGGCTGCCTGATCAGCATGGGTTCCCGGAAGCCCTCGAGTGGCCGCCTGCCCCGCAATGATCGCTACCCCCAAGCATGAGGAATCGCCCATGAGCGAACTCTCCACACTCAGCGCCACACTCACCGCCAGGATCCGTGAAGCGATGCCGACACTGGCCTCGGTCGACAGCCATGACCGTACCGACGCCATGTCCGCCCTGCCGGCCTTGCGCCACGGCATCCTGCGCATGACCGCCGACGGCGCGCCCCGCGATGGTCGTTCGGTGCTGATTGCCACCTTCGAGGCCGACATCACCCTGGATGCCACGCAACCCGAGGCGCGCTTGCTGGGCAGCGAGCTGGCCGCGCAACTGATGGACCTGCTGCGTCAGCAGGTATGGGGGTTGGACTTCGTCGAGGCCAGCCGCAACGTGCAGGCACAGTACGAAGGCACTGCCTGGAAGGTGCGCTGGGAGCAGCCGATCCTGTTTGGCGAGCCGCAATGGGCCTGGCCCGATCAGCCCGCTGGCAGTCTGCTGCTGGGCGTCGACCCGGACACCGGGCGTGGCAACCAGCACAAGTATGTAGCCCCGGAGGACCTCGCATGAGTTACGCCACGGCGATGCATGACCGCATGCTGGCTTGCCTGGTGATTCCCTGCTCGGTGGTGGCGGTGGACTTGGCCGCGGCCCGGGTACGGGTGTCCGACGGCGACTGGACCAGCGCCTGGGTGCGCTGGCACAGCCAGGCGGCCGGCAAGGCTCGCCACTGGCGGGCACCGAGCCTGGGCGAGCAGGGCGTGTTGATCAGCCCCAGCGGGGAGCCGGCCCAAGGCACCTTCGTGGCGGGTCTCTACGGCAATGCCGGCGCCGTGCCGGACAACCGCGACCATGTGGAGATCTGGCGTTTCGACGACGGCGGCTCGCTGAGCTACGACTGGCAGGCCAGGCGCTATGACATCCAGCTGCCCAGCGGCAACGCGACCATCAAGGTCGGCGCCAGCACATTGGTGGTCAATGACGGCGCCATTACGCTCGATTCCGACGCCATCAGCCTGACCGGCAAGGTCACGGTTAATGGGCAATTGCTGGTGAGCGGCGACATCAATGGTGGCGGGCGGATCATCGATACCGCCGGCAATACCGCTAATCACAAGCACTGAATCCTGGCGCATCCATTGCAGCCAGATTCGAACTTGGAGGGCCGAGATGGCCAAGCAGACAATCAACCTGGGCAGCGCACCCAGTGGCGCCGGTGGGGATACCCAGCGCAGCGCTTTCATACGGACGCAGGCGAATTTCGACGAACTCTATGCCGCGCTGGGCGGCGACAACCTCCCCGCGGCATTGCCAATCGTCCGTGGTGGAACTGGAGCGCAAAGTGTGGAGGGCGCTCGCGCAGCGCTCGGCTTGGGCACCGGCGCCACCGCGAACACAGGGGATCAGCCTGGCCAGTTGATGGTCGTTGCGCCTGGTGGCTGGCTCTGCCCGTCGATCAATGAGCCAGGTGATCTACAAAACGCGCGCTCCACCGGTCTGTATGGCAGTTATCTCGGCAAGAATGCGCCTTATCTAACCGTGCAGGTGTTGTCGACTCGATGGGGACCAGATGTCCGTTGGCAGTCCCAGCTTGCGTTGGGTATTTCGGAAAATCGGGCGTTCTTCCGTTCGGTCATACCAGACCAGGGAGGTACTGCCTGGGCGGAGCTCTACCACACAGGCAATACCACGCGCGGTTCGGGGGGCGTGCTCTCGACAGCATCACCGATTGTGCGCATCACCGATGTCGAGCGCAGTACCCGTATCGACCTGCGGGAGCATACGTTCGAACCTGCCGGTCGCTGGGGCGCCGCCAACGACGAGGCGCGTGGCGTCACAGCCGAACGCCTCGACACCGGTGTTTATCAAGTTCGAGGCAGCCTGGGCCTGGCCCTCGAGGGCTGGCGCATCCAGGACCCTTGCTCGCCGGATGGCGGAAAAGCCCTGGGCCTGACCGAGAGCGAGCAGCACGAGGATGGCACGGTACTGGTCCGCTTGTTCAGGCAGCGCTGGACCCTGGACGATCAGGGTGAGATGCATCTGGGCAAAGGCGAGGCGATTGACGTACCGCTGGACAGCTGGATCGACGTGCGCCTGGTCATGCCGGCCAAGGCCGAACTCAAGGTTCAGCCACCACCCGGGGAGTCCGAGCATAAGCAGGCGTTCCCGAACCGGCAGGATGCCGTGGACCTGTTGACGCACTTGCGCAGCCTGGCCGACCAGACGATTACGCCCCTGCAGGACGCCCTTGATCTTGGAGTCGCCAGTGATGCCGAACTCGATGCTCTGCGAGCCTGGAAGACCTACCGCCTGGGGCTGACTCGGCTGCCCGACCAGGCTGGCTTCCCCAATGAACTCGACTGGCCGATACCTCCCGCCTGACCCGCGGAATCACAAAACACAGCCCGCCCGTGCGGGCTTTTTCATATCAGGAGAACGCCATGCATATACATGAGCAGGATACGCCTGAGTCGGGAGGTGCCCCATGATCGGCATGGACCGCCGCACCGGATTGCCCCTGTCGGGCGTGGCCCACCTGCGTCAATCCATCGAAGACATCCTCACCACCCCACTGGGCAGCCGACGCATGCGCCCGGAGTATGGCAGCCAGCTGCGCCGCTACGTCGACCTGCCGGTCAACGAAGGCTGGAAGAGCGCGGTGCAGGCCGAGGTAGCCCGCGCCCTGGGGCGCTGGGAACCGCGTCTGCAACTGGAGCGGGTCAAGGTGGTGGCCGTGCTCGACGGCCAGGTCAGCCTGGCCCTGAGCGGCCGTTATCTGGGCGATGACGCCCTGGTGGAGGTGACTGTATGAGCCAGGTCGACCTGTCGAAATTGCCCGTCCCTCAACTGCTCGAAGATCTCGACTTCGAGGCGCTGTATCTGGAGGACCTTGCCAGCTTTCGCGCCCATATGGGCAATCGCTGGACCGCCAAACTCGAAAGCGATCCGGTGATCAAGCTGCTGGAGGTTGGCGCTTACCGCAAGCTGCTCAACCGGGCGCGGGTCAACGACGCGGCCAAGGCTTTGCTGTTGGCTTACGCCAAGGAAGGCGACCTCGACCAGCTGGCGGCCAATGTCAGCCTGCAACGCCTGGTTATCCGGGCCGCGAACCCGAACACGATCCCGCCGACCGAGCTCCTCCTCGAGTCCGACGACGCGCTACGCGAAAGGGTGCAACTGGTATACGAGGGGCTAACCACGGCCGGCCCGCGCAACAGTTACATTCTCCATGCCCGCAACGCCTCGGGACGGGTCGCTGACGCCACCGCCGAAAGCCCATCGCCTGCGGTGGTAGACGTCACGGTACTGAGTCTGGACGGTAATGGTATGGCCGGCCCGCCACTGCTGGCGCAAGTCGCCAACTACCTCAACGACGACGATATCCGCCCGGTTGCCGACCGGGTCAACGTGCGCAGCGCCGAGATCTTGCCCTATCGCGTCGAGGCGGTGCTGCACATGGCTGACAGTGGCCCGGAGTACGAAACGATACTCGACGAATGCCGACGGCGCCTGGAGGTGTGGGTCAACCCACGGCGACGATTGGGCGTCGAGGTAGCCCGCTCCGGTGTCGACGCACAGTTGCACATCGAGGGCGTGAGCCGGGTCGAACTGGTGAACTGGACCGATATTCGCCCCACCAAGGCACAAGCAGCCTGGTGCACCGGCATCGACCTCAAGCGCGGTGGCTGACATGGATACGCTCTTGCCGCTCAACCGTACGCCACTGGAATACGCTCTGCAGGCGGCTGCCGAAGAAGACCTCAAGGTCAGCCTGCGTACCCTCTACAACCCGGATACCTGCCCGGCGCACCTGTTGTACCAGCTGGCCTGGGCCTGGTCGGTGGATCGCTGGGACGACCGCTGGAGTGAGTCGATCAAACGCTCGGTGATCCGCTCGGCGTTCTTCGTCCACGCCCACAAGGGCACCCTCGGCGCTCTCAGGCGGGTGGTCGAACCGTTCGGCTACCTGATCGAAGTCGAGGAGTGGTGGCAGACGCAGCCTGCCGGGGTGCCAGGAACATTTGCCTTGAAACTCGGGGTAACTGACGCCGGCATCAGCGAAGAAACATACAACGAACTGTCGTCGCAGATCGACGATGCCCGACCGGTCAGCCGCCACCTGACCGGCCTGGTGATCAGCCTCGAAAGCCGTGGCGTCTTCTACCTGGGCTGCGCGTTGCAGGACGGCGATGAACTCGACGTCTACCCGCCGGCACCCCCTGATCTCATCGTCAGCGGTGCGATCGGACGCGGTGGCCGGGAACACACAATCGATACCTTGGACATTGCACATGGTTGACCAGAATTCACAGTTCTACGCCATCCTCACCAAAGTGGGCGCGGCGAAGCAGGCCAACGCGGATGCCTTGGGCATTCCGTGGAAAATCACCCAGATGGGGGTGGGCGACGCCAATGGCCTCGACCCCACGCCTAATGCCACCCAGACCAGCCTGATCAACGAATGGCGTCGCGCACCGCTGAACCAGCTGAAGGTGGACGACAAGGACAGTTCGGTGATCGTCGCCGAGCAGGTCATCCCCGCAGAAGTAGGAGGGCGTTGGATCCGCGAAGTCGCGTTATACGACGCTGACGGCGACATGGTCGCCGTGGCCAACTGCGCACCCACCTACAAACCGCTGCTTAGCCAGGGCTCGGGCCGCACCCAGGTGGTACGCCTGAACCTGATCGTCAGCACCGCCAGCCTGGTACAGCTGAAGATCGACCCTGCGGTTGTCCTCGCTACCCGTGAATGGGTCACCGAGGAGCTGGCCAGGCAGGACTTCAAGTATTCGGTGCAGGCTGCCACCACCGGTCCCATCACTTTGAATGGGTTGCAGACCATTGATGGCGTCGCGCTGCTGGCTGGTGCCCGGGTACTGGTGAAAAATCAGGCAGCAGCCAAGGACAACGGCTTGTACCAGGTCGGTGCAAGTGCCTGGGTTCGCAGCAGCGATGCCAATACCGATGCCAAGGTCACACCTGGCTTGCTGGTGCTGGTGGAGAAGGGCACGGTCAATGGCGACAGCGGTTGGCAGCTGGTCACCGATGCAACGATCACATTGGGCGTGACGGCTCTGGCGTTCGAGATGGCGTTTGGCCGCACCGGTGTAGTTGAGGGTACGTATCGGAGCGTGCAGGTCGATAAGTATGGTCGTGTCGTTTCGGCGAGCAATCCGACCACCGTGGCGGATTACGGCATCACCGACGCCTATACCAAGAACGAAGTCTTCACCCGGGCGGAAACCTCGAATGCCGTGGCACAGGCGGTTGCGGCCCTGGTTGGTTCGGCGCCGGCCGCGCTGGACCAGCTCAACGAACTGGCGGCCGCGATCGGCAACGATCCGAACTTTGCCGCCACGATGGTCAACGAGCTGTCGAAGAAAGCCACCATCGAACAGGTGAATGCCATTGCAGGTCTGACCGCCGGGCATGTCGCCCACTTCGCGATGAGTGTGCCACCGGCGGGCTGGCTGAAGCGTAACGGCGCAGCGATTTCGCGCGTGACCTATGCGCGCTTGTTCGCGGTCATCGGTACCCAGTTTGGTGCCGGTGATGGCTCGACGACGTTCAACCTGCCCGATGATCGTGGTTATTTCGACCGTGGTTGGTCGGATGGTCGCAATGTCGACCCTGGCCGGGCGCTGTTCACCGACCAGGCCAGTCAGAACCTCGAACACGCACACTCCGGGGCCACTTCGGCCGCAGGCGCCCACGCGCACGTGTCCCTGCTGGTGAGAGAACGTATCGCTGCGGCAATGGTCACCAGTGGCGGTAACGCCGTGCTCGGTGATGAGATGGGCGATGGCGTGAACGCAGTCAACACCGACACGGCGCCGGCCCATGCCCACAGCTTCGTCACCAGCGTCAGCGGCGGCAACGAATCCAGGCCATTCAACCGGGCCTATCTGGCCTGTATCAAATATTGAGAGTGCCCATGACCGATCAAATCAATCAAGGCGCAGTGGCTGCGGTGCAGTTCTACCCAGCTGCCGCCGCCGCTTGGTGGCAACAGGCCGGTGTCGTTGCACCCCTGGTGTGTAACGTCGACCCTGCCAGTGGTGAGTTTCTCGGAGCCTGCGCGGCCGATCCCAGCCCGCTCGAGCCCGGAATCTGGCTGATACCGGCCCATAGCTATTCCATACAACCGCCTGAGTTGAAGGCCGGTTTCGCCGCCATCGTCACGCAAGACGGCAAGCATTGGGACCAAGTGGTCGATCATCGAGGCGTAACGGTGTATCGCACCGCCGACGGTGAGGCGCAGGCCTGGACCAGGCTGGGTGAGCTGCCTGAAGACTTCACGCTGCAAGCACCGACCTCGGACTTCGACATCTGGAACGGCAGTGCCTGGGTTGTCGACCAGGTGGCCAGAGGCAAGGCGCTACGCCAATCGGGCGCCCACAAGCAGGCACTGTTGGTCCGATATGCCACGCTGCGCATTTCCACCTTGCAGGACGCCGTTGCGCTGGAAATGGCAACAGATGCCGAAGCAACGGCGTTGACAGCCTGGAAACGCTACCGGATCGAACTGAACCGGTTGGACCTCTCGGACGCGGCGCCAACTGCCGAAAGTTGGCCGTCGAGCCCTGACGAGACGGCGGCTGCCGACTGGCTGACCAGCCAAGGCTTCGAAGAAGTCGCCTGAATCTGAGCGCCCGCAGCGCCGGGTGTTTTCCTACACCGATCCACCCCTTCCAGGCCCTGCACCCGCAGGGCCTTTTCACACCTGAACCTGGAGCAAACCTACATGAGTGGATTCTTCCACGGCGTCACCGTGACCAATGTCGACACGGGTGCCCGCAACATCGCGTTGCCTTCGTCCTCGATCATCGGTCTGGTCGATACCTTCACCGAAGGCCCGGGCGTCACCGCAAAGGCCAATGACCTGATGCTGATCACCAGCGAGCGCGAAGCAGTGTCTGCGTTTGGTGGCAATGCGGCCATCACCAAGGCCTGCCGCGCCGTCTTCGCTCGCGCCAAGGCGGTTATCGTCGCCTGTGGCGTGGCCAAGCTGGATGACACCGCCGAACAGATCTCGGCGATCATCGGTACCGTCGGGATCAACGGCAAGCGTACCGGCCTGCAAGCGTTGCTCGATGGCAAGAGCCGATTCAACGCTCAGCCGCGTTTGCTGATAGTACCGGGCTACAGCTCGGTCGACACCATCGCCACAGCCCTGGTGACCCTGGCCGACAAACTGCGTGGGATCGCCATCCTGGATGGCCCCAACACCACCGAAGAGCAAGTGCTTGCCTACGCCAAGCAGTTTGGCGCCAAGCGGGCCTTCATGGTCGACCCCGGCGTGCGCTACTGGGACAACGAGGCCCAGGCCACCGTCGATGCACCGGCGTCGGCCTGGGTCGCCGGCCTGTTCGCCTACACCGACCGCGAGTACGGCTTCTGGGCGTCGCCTTCGAACAAGGAGTTCGTCGGCATCACCGGTACCACCCGCGCCGTGGAGTTCCTCGATGGCGATGACACCTGCCGCGCCAACCTGCTGAACAACGCCAACATCGCCACCATCATCCGCGACGACGGCTTCCGCCTGTGGGGCAACCGCACCCTGTCGAGCGACCCGAAATGGGCCTTCGTCACCCGCGTGCGGACCATGGACATCGTCATGGACGCGATCCTCTACGGCCACAAGTGGGCCGTCGACCGTTCCATCACCGCCACCTACGTCAAGGACGTCACCGAGGGCCTGCAGGCCTTCATGCGCGATCTGAAGAACCAAGGCGCGATCATCAACTTCGAGGTCTTCGCCGATCCGGAGCTGAACACCGCCAGCCAGCTGGAGCAGGGCAAGGTGTACTGGAACATCCGCTTCACCGATGTGCCGCCTGCCGAAAACCCAAATTTCCGCGTCGAAGTCACCAACCAGTGGCTGACCGAAGTCCTCGATTCTGTCGCTTAAGGAGCGCACCTACATGGCAATGATTCCCGAAACACTGGCCAACCTGAACCTGTTCGTCGATGGCGTCAGCTTCCAGGGCGACGTGCCCAGCCTGACCCTGCCCAAGCTCACCCTGAAGATGGAAGAGCACCGCCCCGGCGGCATGGACATGCCGGTCGAGATGGACCAGGGCATGGAAAAACAGGAAGCCGCCTTCACCACCACCGGCGTGCGTCGCGAGTCGCTGAAGTTCTTCGGCCTGGCCGACGGCACCGCCTTCAACGGCACCTTCCGCGGCGCCTTCAAGGGCCTCAAGGGCAAGATCAACCCGGTCATCGTCACTCTGCGCGGTTCGCTGAAAGAGATCGACATGGGCGACTGGAAGTCCGGCGACAAGGCCGAGATCAAGCACAGCGTCGCCGTCACCTACTACAAGCTCGAAGTCGATGGCCGCCTGGTCTACGAAATCGACGCCCTGGGCATGAAGCGGGTGATCGACGGTGTCGACCAACTGGCCGCCCAGCGCGCCGCCCTGGGTCTTTAAGGAGAACGTTCGATGGCTCAAGCGAAGAAACTGCCGCAATGGCTGACCGTCAACGCCGAGCGCGTGACCGTGCGCCTGTCGCGTCCCAGCGAAGCCAATGGCGTGCAGGTCGACAGCCTGTCGCTGCGCGCACCGACCGTGCGTGACATCCGCAACGCACAGGCTGGTGGCGTGGCTGACGACGAGCAGCGCGAACTGAACTTGTTCGCCTCGCTCGCCGAGGTTGGCGTCAAGGACCTCGAGGGCCTGGCCCTCAAGGACTACAGCCGCTTGCAGACGGGCTACTTTCGCCTGGTGCAGGACGACGAGGTTTGACCCTGCCCGGCAGAAGGCCGCCGCCAGGCGGCTGGCCAAGGAGCTGAACTTTTCTGCCAGCGAAATCATGACCATGTCGTTCAGCGACATGGTCTGGTGGCTGGCGGATTGAAAGGGGAGACACGGATGGCGAACAGATCAACGACAGCGCTTGGCGCAGTCGGTGTAACCGTCCCGGAACATGCGGGGTCGTTGGAAGGGCTACCTGGCCGCACGGTACCCATGAGGGAGCTGGGGAGGACCCAGCGGCCTGCCGAAGTCGGCGGCGGGGGAAGCACTGCCCCGCCCCCGCAACGGGCGATGGCGCTACAGGGCAAGGATACGCAGGCCGAGTCCTTGAAAGTACAGCAACAGCAGGTCGGGCTGCTTCAGCAGCACAAGGCACTTCTGGAGCGCTCCCAGGGCCCCCGGTCGACCCAGTCGGGGCCTGAGTTGCTGCCCCAGGTCGGCCAGGCGGCGCGCGATGTCGCATCGTCGCTCCTGATCGCGGGCGGTGGTTACCTGGTGGCTAAGGGAGTCGCCCAGGCACCGGCGGCGATTGGCAAGGTTCGAAATGGGCTGGTCGGCTCGACTGACAGCAATGGACAACCTGGCGCCGCCCAGGGTAGCGCATCTGTCCGTCCGGGTACCCTGTACCTGCCGGCCTTGGTCATTGGCAGTACCGATGGTGCGCCAGGCAGTGAGGATTACCCGCTTGGCGCGGATGCGATGCCGACCCCGCTTCCGCGGAGTGATGGATCAGGGCGTTGGACGCAGGCACTACAGGCCGGGAAGTCGGCTACCGGCATGGCTGGGCTGGATGCGTTGACGAAGTTGGTGTTTACGGCGACCACGGCTTCCACTCCGGAGCAGAGGGGGGAGGGGGTGGGTGCCGCCGCCGGTGGTTTCCTGGGGGCCGTGTCAGGGGCAATGTTGGGCGCGGGCCTCAAGCTGGGCGCCCCTACGGCCTCGATGATGCTCGGCTTTGCCGGCGACAAGGTTGGCGGTGTGGTGGGCAAGGAGCTGATGGCAAGGCCCGACAGCGCAGCGCACAGTGCTTCCGTGGCGGGCGTTGGCAACGGGCAGTCGACGCCGTCAGCAGACGCTGCCCCGCCATCGGCGTCGAGTACATTGTGGGGCACCTTGGCCAGCGCCCTGGGGATAGGCGTGGGGGCTGCAGCCTACAAGCATCGTGGCCGTTTACGCCGTCCTGGACGTGGGGTTGGGCTGGACGAACCTTATCCGCTAGGGGCGGATGCCGGACCGTCACCGTCCGGTATCAATCCACCACCTGGGCGTTGGGCCAGGCTGACGGGAGCTTTCAAGGCGGCTGGCAAGCTGCCTTGGCTGGAGGCCGGGGTAAAGGGGGCTTACACCTATGCCACGGCCAAGACGCCCGAGGAGAAGGGGGCGGGTTATGGTGGTGCGATTGGCGGAGCGGTGGGTACGGTGCTGGGGGGGATGTTTCTCAGTGGCGTTGTCGGTCCGCCAGTTGCGATGCTGATCGGCAACATGGTTGGCGACAAGATCGGTGGTGTGATCGGGGGATGGGCTGGAAAGACATTCTTTAGCGCCTCTGACGAACTTCGCAAGAGTCCCCGGCAAGCAATCTCCCTGGGCGATCCGCGGCAGATCACCCTCGCTCCGAAGGGAGAGGTGCTCGATGGGCAGGTCGGCACACGGATGGCCAGACAGCTACTGGCGCCATCGCAGGTGGCGCATTCCAAGCCTCGGGCGGCAGTCGATGCGCGCGCCGCTGGCGGTGTCGAGGTGCCGCTGACGATTGGGCCTGGAGTGCTGATTGGTGCACCTATGGGCAGGTATTTCTCCGAGCGCGCCGCCGAGTTCAAACCGCAGGAAACGAGCGTACCTGTTGGGCCGCTGGCGCTGCCCGATGCAGGACCGCGCCCGGTGCAGAGCCAAGGCTTGGCCACGCAGCCCGTCAGCCAGCAGCTCACGTTCACCGCGAACATGCCTATCACCGTGCAGGGCAGCGTGGACGCACCCAACCAGCTCACCCAGCAACTCGAAGAGGCGGTCCGACGTGTCATGCAGGACCTGCAAAGGCAGGCCTACAACGCACAGCTGGCCGATCATCCCAATCCATTCTGACAGGAGGATCCATGACCTATATGGAGCAGCTGCAAGCCACGCTGCACGCCCTGGTCAAGGCAGGAGAAGCAGGGCGTCGGCATGCCGGCGCCATGCTTGATCCGATGAACGACGCGATCGGCCATGTACAGGGCGCGGTCGTCGTGCTGGAGGGGCTGCCAGTGGTCGGCCCGTTCATCGCCGCCAAACTCCAGCGCACGATGCGCGCAATCACGAATGCCCAGGCTCGGGTTGCCAAGGTAGCGGCCAGGTACGAGCAGACGCTGGCCGTGGTACGCCAGGTACGTGATCGCATCGATACCTTCGCCGGGCATATCGCCAAGGCCGGCACCGCCATAAAGCGGTTGGTAAAGGAGTTACCCTCGGCCGTCAACGGCATGCTGTCGACACTGGGCTTCGCGCCTGAGGCGACGCCGGCCGCCGAAGCTATAAAGCCGTTCCCGCACCTACTGGTGCTGCAACCGCTCAAGGCGGGAGCGGCGCCGTACTACTTCAACCTCGACACCGCCGCCTTCGACCAGTTGCGCCGGCAGACCCGCTTCCGCTGGGCCGGCCAGGAGCGGCTGAGCCGCGACACCGCGCAGCAGGCGGTGAGCCTGGGTGAAGAGACCATCAGCATTCGCGGGGCGATCTTCCCGGGTTTCAAGGGTGGCCTCGGCCAGTTGCAGACGCTGCGCAGCATTGGCCGCCAGTTGCTGCCGCTGTCGTTGACCACTGGCTACGGCGAGGTGCTCGGCACCTGGTGCCTGACCAGCATCGAGGAGGAGCAGAGTGTCCTGCTGGCCGGCGGCATTCCGCGCAAACAAGGGTTTTCATTGGAGTTCGTGAGCTATGGCCAAGACCTGCACAACGTCTGAGGGCGACCTGCTCGACACCCTCTGTCAGCACTATTACGGCCATCTTGCCGGCACGGTCGAGGCCGTGCTGGATGCCAACCAGGGACTGGCGGACGAGGCGCAGCCGTTTCGAGCCGGGGTGAGGATCCTGTTGCCGGAACTGCCGATGACGACCAGCGAAACCTTGCAACTGTGGGACTGACATCGGAGCCTCAATCGTGCAACCCCAATTCCGTATCACCGCCGACGGCAACGACATCACCAACCTGATCAACGACCGTCTGCTGCTGCTGCGCACCACCGATAAACCTGGCCTCGAGTCGGACGAATTCGAACTGCGCATCGATGCCCGCGACGGCAACGTGGCGCTGCCAGCCAGGGGCGCGTTGCTGGAGGTGCACCTGGGCTACGCCGGCCAGCCTTTGAGCCGCCTGGGCCGCTACACCGTCGATGAGGTCGAGCTGTCGGGCCCGCCAGACACCTTGGTGATCCGCGGCAAGGCCAGTGAGCTGCGCGGCAGCGGCAAGACCATCCGCAGCGGCAGCTGGGAGAACACGACGCTGCAGCGCATCGTCGCCGAGATCGGCGCCCGCAATGGTTGGCAGGCGGTGTGCCCGGTGGCCGTGCAGGTGCCGCGGGTAGACCAGTACAGCGAGTCGGACTTCAACTTCGTCACCCGCCTGGCGCGCCAGCACGACTGCACCGCCAAGCTCGCCAATGGGCAATTGCTGGTGCTGCCGCGCCAGGGTGGACACAGCGCCAGCGGCAAGCCTCTGGATGTGGTGGGCATTACACGCACCCAGGTCAGCCAGTGGCAGTTCCGCCTGGCCGACAAGAGCACCCACAAGGCCGTCAGGACCCGCCACCAGGACAGCGCCAGCGGGCGCCTGCAGGCGGTGGAACTGGTCAATGGCGATGCCCCGGACGGCCTGCAGCCGGTTTACACCGACCGTCACCTGTACCCCAACCGTGCGGCGGCGGAACAGGCCGCCCGTGCCCGCCTGGCCAGCTTCAACCGCGACACTGCCAGCGTGCGCCTGGACATGCCCGGGCGCACCGACCTGTTCGCCGAGCGCGCCATCGATGTCCAGGGCTTCCTCGCCGGGCTCGATGGTCTCTACCTGGTCGAGTCGGTCGAGCAGGTGTTCACCAGCAGTGGCTGGCGCACCACCGTGCAATGCAATGGCGGGCGCCAGGGCAAGGCCAGGGCCAAGGGCTCCGCGCCCAGGCGGGCGGGGACGCTCAAGGCCTGAGGCAGGGTGGAGACGGTTTCCCGGTGCCTGCGGGCAAACGCGCTTCCTATAGTCGCTTCTTGCTACTCAATTCGCTTCAGGATCACCCTCATATGTTCATCGACCTTCGCTGTGGGCAGTGCCGCAAGCTGCTGGCCCGCATCACCCCGGTTTCCGAGCTCCAGATCAAGTGCGGCCGCTGCCGTACCTTGACTCATGTGAAAGCCGCGCGCTTCGAGCCATCGCCCATGAGCGAGCCACCGGCGGCACTGGCCGCCGTTAGATCCGATCGCAATGGAGAATGCGCCGATGCCGCTCACTGAACAGCAACTCAAGCAGATCTACCCGCTCGCCGGCCCGCGCGTCGCCGCTTTTTTGCCGGCGCTGAACACGGCCATGGCCAACTGGGAGATCGACCACCCCAAGCGTGTTGCCGCGTTCCTGGCCCAGGTCGGCCATGAGTCCGGTCAATTGCGCTATGTGAAGGAGCTGGGCAACGACAAGTACCTGGCCCGCTACGACACCGGCACCCTGGCCCTGCGCCTGGGCAACACGCCCGAAGCCGACGGTGACGGCCAGCGCTATTGCGGCCGTGGGCTGATCCAGGTGACCGGGCGAAACAACTACCAGGCCTGCAGCCGTGCGTTGTTCGGTGACGAGCGCCTGCTGGCGCAACCGCAGATGCTCGAGCAGCCGCGCTGGGCCTGCGAATCGGCGGCCTGGTTCTGGCACTCGCGTGGGCTCAACGCCCTGGCCGACCAGGGCGAGTTCAACCGCATCACCCGGCATATCAACGGTGGCCTGAACGGCTTGTCCGAACGCCTCGAACTGTGGGCGCGGGCGCGGGAGGTGCTGTGCTGAGCCGCCTGCAACTGGCGGTGTGCATTGGGTTGATGGTGTTGTCCGCTGCCGTGGCCTGGCAGGCGCAGGGCTGGCGCCTTGGTCGCCAGCTGGCCGCACAGGAACAAGCGCTGGTGCAGCAGCGCCTGGACCAGGCCGAGGCGCTGCACGGCATGCTGCTGGCCGAGCGCGAGCAGCGCCAGGGCCTCGAACAACGCCTGCACGACAGCGAAACCAAACATTTCCAGGAGTTGACCGATGCCCAGCACACTCAGGCTCGCCTGCGTGACCGCCTTGCTACTGCCGATCTGCGCCTGTCGGTCCTGGTCGAGCGCGACACCGCCTGTGCCCCAGTGCCTGCCGCCACCGGCGCCGCCAGCGTGGATCATGGCTCCGTACGCGCCCGACTTGACCCGGCGCATGCTCGACGAATTATCGCCATCACCGACGACGGCGACCGCGGACTGATCGCCTTGCGGGCGTGCCAGGCCTATATCCGTGCCCTGGCCCCCTGAGCGCTTGCCAGAAGGGGCGGGAGTGGTAGGGTAGGGCGCAGTCTTGCCAGGAGCCCATCATGGACCCGATCACTGTTCTCTCCACCCGCCTGGGCGAACACCTGCGGCGCTTCAATGCCCAGGTGACCACTGCCGAGTCGTGCACCGGCGGCGGCATCGCCGAGGCCATCACCCGCATCCCCGGCAGTTCGGCCTGGTTCGAGGCCGGCTACGTCACCTACTCGAATGCCCAGAAAACCCGCCAGCTTGGTGTACCCGGGGTGTTGTTCGCCGAGGTGGGCGCGGTCAGCCAGGAGGTGGTCGAGGCCATGGTACGCGGCGCCCAGGCCGCCAGCGGCGCGCGCTTTGCGGTCGCGGTCAGCGGCGTGGCCGGCCCCGACGGCGGTTCAGCCGCCAAGCCGGTGGGCACGGTGTGGCTGGCCTGGGCCGACGGCGACCACGTGAGCAGCGAGCGCCGGCACTTCGACGGTGACCGCGAAGCGGTGCGCCGACAGACGGTGATCGCCGCGTTAGACGGCTTGTTACAGCTTGGTGCGGAGTAATTCGCCCGACGGGGGTTTGCGGAAACGAATCCCTGTGGAATAATACTGGCTACTTATACAGTTATTCCGGCCGTCAGGGCCACGTCGAACACGTGAGGATTTCAATGGACGACAACAAGAAGCGCGCCTTGGCTGCGGCCCTGGGTCAGATCGAACGCCAATTCGGCAAAGGCGCGGTCATGCGTATGGGCGACCACGAGCGCCAGGCGATCCCCGCCATCTCCACCGGTTCGCTGGGCCTGGACATCGCCCTGGGCATTGGCGGCCTGCCGAAAGGCCGTATCGTCGAGATCTACGGTCCGGAGTCTTCGGGTAAAACCACGCTGACCCTGTCGGTCATCGCCGAAGCCCAGAAGAACGGCGCCACCTGCGCCTTCGTCGACGCCGAGCACGCCCTCGACCCTGAATACGCCGGCAAGCTGGGCGTCAACGTCGACGACCTGCTGGTCTCGCAGCCAGACACCGGCGAGCAGGCCCTGGAAATCACCGACATGCTGGTGCGCTCCAACGCCGTCGACGTGATCATCGTCGACTCCGTGGCCGCGCTGGTGCCCAAGGCCGAGATCGAAGGCGAGATGGGCGACATGCACGTCGGCCTGCAGGCCCGTCTGATGTCCCAGGCGCTGCGCAAGATCACCGGTAACATCAAGAACGCCAACTGCCTGGTCATCTTCATCAACCAGATCCGCATGAAGATCGGCGTGATGTTCGGTAGCCCGGAAACCACCACCGGTGGTAACGCCTTGAAGTTCTACGCCTCCGTGCGCCTGGACATTCGCCGTACCGGCGCGGTCAAGGAAGGTGACGAGGTGGTCGGTAGCGAAACTCGCGTCAAGATCGTCAAGAACAAGGTCTCGCCGCCGTTCCGCCAGGCCGAGTTCCAGATCCTCTACGGCAAGGGCATCTACCGCAACGGCGAAATCATCGACCTGGGTGTTTCCCAAGGCCTGGTTGAAAAATCCGGTGCCTGGTACAGCTACCAGGGCAACAAGATCGGTCAGGGCAAGGCCAACGCCGCCAAGTACCTGCAAGAGAACCCGGCCATTGGTAGCGAGATCGAGAAGCAGATTCGCGACAAGCTGCTGACCGCCGGTGCCGCCGCCGCTGCAGCAGCGGCCGCCAAGGCCGGTGCCGCCGAAGCTGATGCCGATGATCTGGCTGACGCCGACGCCGGTTATTGATCTGCCTCCATGTCCGTCGTACTCGACACCCCCGTCGCCGTTCGGCGGACAGCCATGGACCTGCTCGCACGCCGCGAGCATGGTCGTGTGGAGCTGACCCGCAAGCTGCGTCAACGCGGTGCTACCGATGAGTTGATCGAGCCCGCGCTTGATCGGCTTGCCGAAGAGGGGCTGCTCAGCGAGGCCCGCTATCTTGAAAGCTTCATACGCTATCGTTCCGGCTCAGGCTATGGCCCTGGGCGTATCCGTGAGGAGCTTGGCCAGCGAGGTCTGGACCGAGGCGATATCGACCAGGCACTGCGTGACAGCGAAGTGGACTGGGCGGTGCGGTTGAAGGAGGTGTGGCAGCGCAAGTTCTCTGGGCAACTCCCCCATGACCCGCGCAGCCGCGCACAGCAAACGCGCTTTCTCGCCTACCGTGGGTTTTCCATGGAAATGATCGGTCGGCTGCTCAGCGGGCGCGATCTTGACGATTATTGAAGCGTGACCAGCATTGATGGCCCACATGGCTGACCCCGACCGGGGCCGGCCATGTGGGCCATTTTGCGTTCAGTTCACCCGCAGAGCTTCCCGGGCTCGTTGGGTGGTGTGCATTGGCTGGGGTTTGGCCCAGTTCTCCGACAGGTTGATGAAGTCCACCAGTTCGCGCAGGCGACCCTGGTCACGGCCGTTGAAGGCAAAGGTCAGGCGTGTCAGGTGGCTGAAGTTGCCTTCTTCGTGCTCCGCGCCACTGTCAGGCTGCTGGTGATACCTGCCGCTCAGGCGCAGGTCGGCAAAACCTTCCTCCACGTCATGCAGCGCGGCCTCGCTCAAGGGGTGGTGCATGCGGATGACGAACTGGTTCTTCAGCCATCGGCTGGAGTGGTAGTTGCTGTAGAACTGGTTGATTTCCTCCACCGCCTCGTCGGCACTGTGCACCAGGCGCACCAGCTTGAGGTCGCTGGGCAGGATGTAGCGGTTCTCTTCCAGTTGGCGGCTGATGAAGGCCAGGGCGTCCTGCCAGAAACTACCGCCGGGCGAGTCGAGCAGCACCACCGGAACCAGCGGGCTCTTGCCGGTCTGGATCAGGGTGAGTACTTCCAGCGCCTCATCAAGGGTGCCGAAGCCTCCCGGGCAGAGCACCAGCGCATCGGCCTCCTTGACGAAGAACAGCTTGCGAATGAAAAAGAAATGGAACGGCAGCAGCTTGTCGGTGCCATTGACGGTGGCATTGGCATGTTGCTCGAAGGGCAAGGTGATGTTGAAACCCAGGCTGTGATCGCTGCCGGCGCCTTCGTGGGCGGCGGCCATGATGCCGCCTCCGGCGCCGGTGATCACCATCAGGTCGGAACGTGCCAGCGTTGCGCCCAGCTCCCGGGCCAGCGCATACATGGGGTGCTCCAACGGCGTTCGTGCCGAGCCGAACACGGTGACTTTGCGCCGCCCCTTGTAGTGCTCGAGGGTGCGGAACGAATGGTCGAGCTCACGCAGGGCCTGCAGGGTGATCTTGGCGTTCCAGCGGTTGCGGTCGTCGTGGGCCATGCGCAGCACGGTCAGCAGCATGTCGCGGTACAGCGGCAGGTTGGGGCTGTTCGGGGCAACCAGTTGCAGTTGCTCGTCGATCTTGCTCAGGTCGATGCCGTGGTCCCTGAAATGGTTGAACAGCAGCTCGTTCGATTGGTAAGGCATTCAACGTCTCCTTCTGCAGCAAAACCTCTGACCGGGTCGATGGCAGGTCCCGGCCGCGACACTGCGTGTGTCGCTGGCTGCTGTGGCTCGAGTGTGCCCCCGAGCGTTGCAGTAGGCCTTCAAGGCCATTGTTGCAGTGGCAGTTCCATCGCGTTGTCGTTGTTATGGGTACTCGTTATCAATCTAGACGCTGGGGCGCACTCGTGCCGCCACAGGCGTGCAATACCGCCTGTCAGACTGGATCCGATGATGGCAGCGCTTTGGTTAACTGGAGGCGGAAGAGTGATGCAGCGAGGTGGCGGTATGCACCGGCTGGTGATCGAGGTGGACGGGCAACTGTTGCAGTTGCTCGAGCGCGAGGCGAAGGTTCATCACCTGAGCCTGGAGGGGGAGTGCTTGCGTCGGCTGCAGGGGGGCGAGGGGCACTCGCCTTATCTGCTGGCCCTGTTGGCCGAGTTGCGCGCCGATGATGAGCAGCGGCGCGCCAGAGACAGCGATCAGCTGGTCTGAATCACTTTTTCTTGTTGCCAGCTGCGCAGCTGGCAGCGTCGAATGCCTGGTCCATGACTGGTTGGTTGGTCTTGTACACGGTGAAGCGGTAGACCATCACCGCGCCCTTGGACATCAGCTGACGGTAACCATTGTTACGGCAAACGCTATCACCCAGCTGGCTGCGCACCTGCGCGGGGTTGGCCTGCATGCCTTGCGCATGCTCCTGGCGCACGCTCAGGTGATTGACCAGCGCCTTGCCTTCGACGGTATAGCCCTGGTCGAGGATGTCTTCGTTGATCGCCCGGGGGGTACCGACGCTGCTTTCCTTGGCGACCTTCTGCAGCATCTGGGTCAGCTCGTATTCCTGCTTGGAGGCAGCCTGGGCGGCCAGGGGCAGGGCGAGCAACAGGCTCAGGGTCGGGACGATAAGACGCAGCATGAATCTCTCCTGGTTCGATGACTGGCGCTTTGACCTGCGCCGGCGGGCGGCGTTCCATGAAACTGCTGGGGTTCCCCGGCCGCCTGAGCCGCTGATTATAAAGGAGCGGCCGCAAGGGCTGCACGGCAAATGACGCGTGCTCTGGTAGACTCGCGTTTTGTTTTCACCGAGTCGTCGTCGTGCCCCTTCCATCTTCCTGCCAAGGCCTGCAGCCATGAGCCACGCGGTAGCGCGGCTGCGCGCCGAGCGCCTGGCGCGCAGCATCAAACCCTTTGTCGCCCGCGGCTCGCGAGCCGAGCGCTGCCCGGATTGCCGGGTGATCGCCACGCACTGCCTGTGCGCGTGGAAACCGCGGGTGCCGGCAGACGCCGGCATGTGCCTGCTGATGCATGACACCGAGCCACTGAAGCCGACCAACACGGGGTGGCTGATTGCCGACGTGATCGAGGATACCTCCGCCTTCGGCTGGCTGCGTACCTCGGTGGACGAAGGCCTGCTGGCGTTGCTGGACGATCCGCGCTGGCAGCCTTACATCGTCTTCCCCGGCGAGTTCGTCAAAGAGGACCGTGTGGTCAGCGAGGTGCTGCGCGAACCGGGCAAGCGCCCGCTGTTCATCCTGCTCGACGCCACCTGGACCGAGGCGCGCAAGATGTTCCGCAAGAGCCCTTATCTCGACCGTTTCCCGGTGCTGAGCCTGCAGGCCGAGCAGATGTCGCGCTACCGCCTGCGCCGCTCCAAGCGTGACGACCACTTCTGCACCGCCGAAGTTGCCGCCATGTGTCTGGAGCTGGCCGGCGACAGCCAGGCCTCGCAGGCCCTGGATGCCTACCTGGATGTGTTCAGCCTGCACTACCTCAGTGGCAAGCGACGCTTGGCGCTGGATGAGCAGGACGAGGTCCACCAGCGTTTGCATACCTTCCTATAGTCCAAGGGGCAGGCGCGGCGGATTGGTACATACTGTCGGGGCTGGCAGCCAGGGTAGGCGGGGACGACCGGGCAATTGGCTTGACCACCCGGGGCGTGCTCGGCATCCTTGGCGCCGCTTCGGGCACGACGAAGCTGCTGTTACCCCGGACTTCGCCGTGCCATCCCGGCCGGCGGCCCTGCCGTTCGCGCCATGAGTTACCCGCCAGGCGTCTCCCGTACCCCCTGCGCCTGGTACAGAACAGGATCCCTAGATCGATGGCCACATACGAAATCCTGATTGCCGATGACCACCCACTGTTCCGTAGCGCACTGCGCCAGGCCGTTACCCTCGGCCTGGGCCCGGATGTGCGCCTGGTCGAGGTGGCGAGCATCGCCGAACTGGAAACCAGCCTGACCGAAAAAGCCGACTGGGACCTGGTCCTGCTGGACCTGAACATGCCCGGTGCCTATGGTTTCTCCGGCCTGGTGCTGCTGCGTGGCCAATACCCGCAGATCCCGGTGGTGATGGTCTCGGCCCAGGAAGAGGCGGCCGTCGTGGTCAAGTCTCGCGAATTTGGCGCCAGCGGTTTCATCCCCAAGTCCAGCGAGCTGAGCAAGATCCAGGAAGCCGTGCGCAATGTGCTCGACGGCGATGTCTGGTGGCCGCCGCAGGCGTTCGAGAAGGTTGACGTGTCTGCCGAGGCCAAGGCCGCCAGCGAAGGGCTGGCTAGTCTCACCCCGCAGCAGTTCCGCGTGCTGACCATGGTCTGCGAAGGGTTGCTGAACAAGCAGATCGCCTATGAGCTGAGTGTCTCGGAAGCGACCATCAAGGCTCACGTGACGGCGATCTTCCGCAAGCTGGGCGTTCGTACCCGGACCCAGGCCGCGCTGTTGTTGCAACAACTTGAATCGGTTTCGGCCAGCTAAATCCCTGCGCCTTCACGCTTTTTTGACTGCGGTTGAACTAGCCTGCTGGCCTTTTTTCGGTGAAGTGACTGACACACATGTCGCCATTCAAGGGCCAGACCGGCCTCAAACGTATCTTCAATGCCGCCGGCTACTCGCTGGACGGCCTGCGTGCCGCGTTCAAGGGTGAGGCCGCGTTTCGCCAGCTGGTGCTGGTCAACGTGCTGTTGATCCCCACAGCCTTCTGGCTGCCGGTGAGCCGCGCCGAACGGGCGATCCTTATCGCCGTGTGCCTGCTGGGGCTGATCGTCGAGCTGCTCAATTCGGCGGTGGAGGCGGCGATCGATCGTATCTCCCTCGACCGTCACCCCTTGTCGAAGAACGCCAAGGACATGGGCAGTGCCGCGCAACTGGTGGCCATGAGCATGGTCGCGCTGGTCTGGGGCGTGATTCTGCTCGGCTGACGTTCAGGCGATCGGCGGCAGCACGATCTCGTCGCTGCGCTGCACGCCAGCGGTGAAACTGCGGCACAGCTCGAGGAACTCGCGCATGGCCGAAGTCTGGTACTTCTGCTTGTGCCAGATGAAGTAGAACTGCCGCGACAGGTCCAGTGCCGGAGTTTCCACCGGTACCAGGCTGCCGCGGCGGAAAGCGTCGCGCAGGGCCAGGCGCGAGATGCAGCCGATACCGAGGCCCGACTCCACGGCCCGTTTGATTGCTTCGGTATGTTCCAGCTCCAGGCGGATGTTCAGGTTGGCACGATGATGACGCATGGCCTGGTCGAAGGTCAGGCGCGTGCCCGAGCCTTGTTCGCGCAGGATCCAGGCTTCATGGGACAGCTGCTCGATATCGGCATGGCCGGCTTTGGCCAGCGGATGCTGCGGCGCGCAGAACACCACCAGTTCATCCTCCACCCAGGGCTGCACCTCCAGATCGGGGTGGTTGCAGTCGCCTTCGATTAGACCCAGGTCAATTTCGTAATGGGCAACCTGTTGCACGATATGCGCAGTGTTCTGCACGTGCAGTTTGACCTGGCTTTCCGGATGCACCTGCATGAAGCTGCCGATCAGCAAGGTGGCCAGGTAGTTGCCGATGGTCAGGGTGGCGCCGACGGCCAGCGAGCCGAACCCCGACTTGCCGTTGAGCAGGTCTTCGATTTCCTTGGCCTGGTCGAGCAGCGCCACGGCCTGGGGCAACAGTTGATGGCCCAGGGCGTTGAGGCTCAGGCGTTTACCGGCACGGTCGAACAGCTGGCAGCTGGACTGGCGCTCCAGTTCGGTGATCGAGGTGCTTGCCGCAGATTGCGACAAGGCCAGTACGCCCGCGGCCCTGGACACACTCTGGTGCTGGGCGACGGCGACAAAGACCTGGAGCTGACGAAGTGTGAATCGCATATCTATATAACCGATAACACATATCTTGATAATTCAGTTAACAGATATTGTCGCTGCCCCTAAACTATCGCGCAACTGCGCGTCTTGCGCGCGCCGCGTTTTCCTTCAGGAGCCCCATCGATGAGCAACATGAACCACGAACGTGTCCTCAGTGTGCACCACTGGAACGACACTCTGTTCAGCTTCAAGTGCACCCGTGATCCGGGCCTGCGCTTCGAGAACGGTCAGTTCGTGATGATCGGCCTGCAGCAGGACAGCGGCCGTCCGCTCATGCGCGCCTACTCCATCGCCTCGCCGAACTGGGAAGAGCACTTGGAGTTCTTCAGCATCAAGGTGCCGGATGGTCCGCTGACCTCCCAGCTGCAGCACCTGAAGGAAGGCGACGAGATCATCATCAGCAAGAAGCCCACCGGCACCCTGGTGCTGGACGACCTGAACCCGGGCAAGCACCTGTACCTGCTGAGCACCGGTACCGGCCTTGCGCCGTTCATGAGCGTCATCCAGGACCCGGAGACCTACGAGCGCTTCGAGAAAGTGATCCTGGTACATGGCGTTCGCTACGTGAACGAAGTGGCCTACCGCGAGTTCATCACCGAGCACCTGCCGCAGAACGAGTTCTTCGGTGAGTCGGTGCGCGACAAACTGATCTACTACCCGACCGTGACCCGCGAGCCTTTCGAAAACCAGGGCCGCCTGACCGACTTGATGCGCAGCGGCAAGCTGTTCAGCGATATCGGCCTGCCACCGATCAACCCGCAGGACGACCGTGCCATGATCTGCGGCAGCCCGAGCATGCTCGATGAAACCAGCGAAGTGCTGGACAGCTTTGGCCTGAAGATCTCTGCGCGTATGCGTGAGCCGGGCGATTACCTGATCGAGCGAGCGTTCGTCGAGAAGTAAGGCCAGCGGCATGAATGAAAAAACGCAGGCTTGGCCTGCGTTTTTTTATGCTCGGAGAAAAGGTTTGCCGTGTCGGCCCCGCGATAGTGCCCGCAACCACACCGGATCACTCCGGCGCCACCTCCAGCACCCGGATCACATCCGGTTGCGGATAATGCCAGCGCACCTGTACATCCCAGAACTTCACCCCATATACCCGCTCGGGCGGCGGCACCTGGTAGGCAGGGCGTGGGTCCTGGGCCAGGCACTGTTCGATCAGCTCGACCAGCGGTTCGCCCAGGCGCAGTGCGTGGGTGCGGGCCTGAGGCAGTGCGCCCTCGCTCCATTGCACGCTGATCGGCTCCGGTGCATCACTGGCCATCAGGTTCGATGCCTCGGCGACGCTGTCCGCATACGGCACATAAGGCTTGATATCCAGCACCGGGGTGCCGTCCAGCAGATCGATCCCTGACAGCAGCAGGCGCCCCGGTTCGACGCCATCCAGGCGTACCACCGACTGGCCGATGCCGTTGGGCCGATGGGTGGCCCGGGTGGCGAACACCCCCATGCTCTTGTTGCCGCCCAGGCGCGGTGGGCGCACCTTCAGGCGTGGCTTGTCTTCCAGTGCCTGGTGGAACAGGAACAGCAACCACACATGGCTGACCTGGTCCAGGCCTTCGACGGCATCGCCTTGGTCAAAGGGCGGCAACAGCTCCAGCACGCCACGGGCAGCCGGCGCCAGCTGGGGTTGGCGCGGGATGGCGAACTTCTCCTTGAAGCAGGAGCGAACGATGCCGACGGGCGAGACGGTATGCTGCATCTTGGCTCAGCCGCGCACGCGAAGGGTCAGGCCCTTGAGGAAGTTGCGCAGCAACTGGTCGCCGCAGGGGCGGTAGTTGTCGTGGCCGACCTTGCGGAACAGCGCGCTCAGCTCTGGTTTGGACACCGGGAAGTCGACGGACTTGAGTACCGCATGCAGGTCGTCCTCCTTCAGCTCGAAGGCCACGCGCAGCTTCTTGAGCACGGTGTTGTTGGTCACCGGCACTTCGATCGGTTGCGGCGGGCGGCTGTCGTCGCGGCCGCGACGGTGAATCACCAGGCCGTCGAGGAAGTGTGCCATGACCTTCTCCGGGCAGCGTACGAAGCCGGGTTCCTCTTCCTTTTTTACATAGGTGGCGATGGCCTCGGCGGAAACCTCGAGGCCCGAGAGCTTGATGATCTCGGCCATTTTCTGGTCGTTGGCCTTGAGCATGTAGCGCAGGCTGCGCAGTACATCGTTGTGGTTCATTGCGGCGAATCCTGTTCTGTTGCCGCGTCAGTCATTGCGCGGCGGTAATGCTAGAAGCGTTCTGTAGCGGCCACGTAGCGCCACTGGCCCAGCGGCAGCTTGCCCATCGACACCCCGCCAAGGCGGATGCGGCGCATCGCCAGCACCTTGAGGCCGGCGGTTTCGCAAAGCTGTTCGATCAAGCCCGGTTGCGGGTTCTTCAGCACGATGCGCAGGTGTTGCTCGTTCTGCCAGCTGGCCTTGGCCTTCGGCAGCTCGACACCCTTGCGCTCCACGCCGCGCGCCAGGCGCTCGAGGGCGCCGGGTTTGGCTTCACCACTGACCTGGACGATGTATTCCTGCTCCATGCGGCGCAGGTCGGCCTCCAGCTTGCGGGTTACCCGCCAGTCCTGGGTGAACAGCTGCAGGCCACTGGCGCCGGGCAGCAGCGGGACGATGCAGGCCTGGCGGGCGAAATGCCCATGCAACGGGCGCACGCTCTCGCGGTGCGCTTCGCTGAGGCTGGCCATGCTGATGCTGGCCAGGGCGCCTGCGGTGTTTTGGCCGGCCTGCTGGTTGAGCAGCAGGGTGACCGGTTCGAGTGAGTCGGCACGAGCGCCCGGGAGCAGCTCGACTTGCTGTTCGGTGATTTTGAACTGGGGTTGTTCGACCACCACGCCATCGACCGTGACCCAGCCACCCTCGATGTACAGTTCGGCCTCGCGGCGGGAGCAGCCAAGCTGTTCGATGAGGCGTTTGGAGAGACGAATGGGTTCGGACATGGACACGGGCATCACGCGGTAGGGAAAGCCTTCATTGTACCTGTCTGGGCGAGGTAGCGGCTGCAAATCGATGTCATTTGCGCCATTTCGGAGCGGGGTAGTGGTTTCCTGAGCTTGCGTACTAGGACGTTGTACGAACAAGCCTCATATGTAGTAGGGGATAGGGCTGCCCTAGGCCGTCGGTTTCCGAACGGCCATAGATCTCGAAGCCTTCATGCAGGTAGAAACCCAGGGCTTGCGGGTTCTGTTCGTTGACGTCCAGGCGCTCGGCGTTCAATTCGTGCACCGCGTGGCGCAGCAGGCGCCGTCCGATGCCCTGGCCACGGTGTTCGGGCGCGACGAAGAGCATGTCGACCCGGCCGTTTGCCACCCCGGCAAAGCCAAGGATGTGCCGCTTGCTGTCCTTGCAGCAGACCAGCATCACGGCATCGAGGTATTTGCGCAGCACGTGCTCGCGCAGCAGCAGAATGTAACCCTCGGGCAGGAAATCGTGGGTGGCGCGAACCGACGCCTCCCACACCCGGACCAGCTCGGGATAATCGCTCAGATGAGGTGTGTGCAGCGTGACGGCGGGCGACATCCTGTGATCCTCCGGGAGGCCATTGAGGAAAACATAGATGCAAAAAAATACCCCGCCAGCGGGCGGGGTATTTTCAGGCGAGTTTCGCTCAGATGGGCTCGGCCCACATGTCGTACTCGTCGGCGTCGACGATGCGGCAGCGGACCTTGTCGCCCGGCTTGAAGCCGTGGTCGCCGTCGATGAACACGCTGCCGTCGATCTCCGGCGCGTCGAAGAAGCTGCGGCCCACCGAGCCCTGTTCCTCGACTTCGTCGATCAATACCTCGATTTCCTTGCCGATGCGCTGTTGCAGGCGCGCGGCGCTGATCGCCTGCTGGTGGGCCATGAAGCGGTCCCAGCGGTCCTGCTTGACGTCGTCCGGCACCTCTTCCAGGCCCAGGTCGTTGGCCGGGGCGCCTTCGACCGGCGAGTACTGGAAGCAGCCGACGCGGTCGAGCTGGGCTTCGGTCAGCCAGTCGAGCAGGTACTGGAAGTCTTCTTCGGTTTCGCCGGGGAAGCCGACGATGAAAGTCGAGCGGATCACCAGTTCCGGGCACTGTTCGCGCCAGTTCTTGATGCGCGCCAGGGTGCGGTCTTCGAAGGCCGGGCGCTTCATCGACTTGAGCACCTTGGGGCTGGCGTGCTGGAACGGGATGTCCAGGTACGGCAGGATCTTGCCGGCGGCCATCAGCGGAATCACGTCGTCGACGTTCGGGTACGGGTAGACATAGTGCAGACGCACCCAGGCGCCCAGGCTGCTCAGCGCTTCGCACAGCTCGAGCATGCGGGTCTTGACCGGGCGGCCGTTCCAGAAATCGGTCTTGTACTTGACGTCCACGCCGTAGGCGCTGGTGTCCTGGGAGATCACCAGGATCTCCTTGACGCCGGCCTTGACCAGGCGCTCGGCCTCGCTCAGGACTTCGCCGACCGGGCGGCTGACCAGCTTGCCGCGCATCGACGGGATGATGCAGAAGCTGCAGCTGTGGTTGCAGCCTTCGGAAATCTTCAAGTAGGCGTAGTGGCGCGGGGTCAGCTTGACGCCCTGGGGCGGCACCAGGTCGATCAGCGGGTTGTGGTCCTGGCGCGGTGGCACCACTTCGTGCACGGCATTGACCACCTGCTCGTACTGCTGCGGGCCGGTGACCGACAACACGCTCGGGTGCACGTCACGGATGCTGCCTTCTTCGACACCCATGCAGCCGGTGACGATGACCTTGCCGTTCTCCTTGATGGCTTCGCCGATCACTTCCAGCGACTCGGCCTTGGCGCTGTCGATGAAGCCGCAGGTGTTGACCACCACCACGTCGGCATCCTCGTAGGTAGGCACGACTTCATAGCCTTCCATGCGCAGCTGGGTCAGGATGCGCTCGGAATCGACCAGGGCCTTGGGGCAACCCAGGGAGACGAAGCCGACCTTTGGGGTGGCGGGAGTGGTGGACATGGCTAACCTCGGTATTGAATACAGGTCGCCCGGCCGGTAACGGGGGCGATCCTGGCGGGCGCTTTCGGCGCCTCTGATCAAAAAGTGCGCAATTCTAGCGAGCACAAGGTCGCTTTACCAGCAGAAATACGACGAACGCTGCGCTATGCTTCGCGCCGTTGCGCCGGGGTATCCGGGAGGGCCCGGCGCGGGTAGGCATTCAACCGGTCTAATAGGCCGTCTGCGGGAGTGGTCGATGGTTCAGGCAAGCAGTCATGCCGAAGGCGGGCACGCGGGGAAGCAGGGGGCAGCACGGCCGCTGGGCCTGCTCGTGGCGGCCGTTGGGGTGGTCTATGGCGATATTGGCACCAGCCCGCTGTATACCCTCAAAGAGGTCTTTACCGGTGGTTATGGCGTACAGGTCAACCATGATGGAGTGCTGGGCATCCTGTCGTTGATCCTCTGGTCGCTGCTGTGGGTGGTTTCGTTCAAGTACGTGATGTTCATCCTGCGCGCCGACAACCAGGGCGAGGGCGGCACCATGGCCCTGACCGCGCTGGCGCGGCGGGCCACGGCGCAGTATCCGCGGTTGCGCATGCTGATGGTCGGTTGCGGCCTGATTGGCGCCTCGCTGTTCTACGGCGACAGCATGATCACCCCGGCGGTGTCGGTGCTGTCGGCGGTGGAGGGCATGGGCCTGGCGTTCGAGGGTATCGACCACTGGGTGGTGCCGATTGCACTGGTGGTGCTGGTGGCGCTGTTCCTGGTGCAGAAGCATGGCACCGAGAAGATCGGCAAGGCGTTTGGCCCGATCATGGTTGCCTGGTTCCTTGCGCTGGCGGCGCTCGGTGTCCATGGCATCTTGCAGAGCCCGGAGGTGCTGAAGGCGTTCAACCCGGGCTGGGCCTTGAACTTCTTCATCGTCCACCCCGGCATGGGCGTGGCCATTCTTGGTGCCGTGGTGCTGGCGCTGACCGGTGCCGAGGCCCTGTACGCCGATATGGGCCATTTCGGCCGCAAACCCATTGCCCGTGCCTGGTTCGCCCTGGTGCTGCCGGCGCTTGTGCTCAACTACTTCGGCCAGGGCGCCATGCTGCTGCAGAATCCCGAGGCGGCGCGCAACCCGTTCTACCTCTTGGCGCCGTCCTGGGCTTTGCTGCCGCTGGTGGGGCTGGCCACGATGGCCACGGTGATCGCCTCCCAGGCGGTGATCTCGGGGGCCTTCTCGCTGACTCGCCAGGCCATCCAGCTGGGCTATGTGCCGCGCATGCAGATCCAGCACACCTCCAGCGACGAGCAGGGGCAGATCTATATCGGCGCAGTGAACTGGGCGTTGATGGTCGGCGTGGTGCTGCTGGTGATCGGCTTCGAATCCTCCGGCGCCCTGGCGGCGGCCTACGGCGTGGCAGTGACCGGCACCATGCTGATGACCACCATCCTGGTCTCGGCGGTCATGCTGCTGTTGTGGAAGTGGCCGCCGGTATTGGCTGTGCCGCTGCTGCTGGGCTTCCTGTTCGTAGACGGGCTGTTCTTCGCCGCCAACGTGCCGAAGATCGTGCAGGGCGGTGCTTTCCCGGTGCTGGCGGGTATCGTGCTGTTCGTGTTGATGAGTACCTGGAAGCGTGGCAAGCAGATCCTGGTCGATCGCATCGATGAAGGTGCGTTGCCGCTGCCGCTGTTTATCAGCAGCATCCGCGTGCAGCCGCCGCATCGGGTCGAGGGCACCGCGGTGTTCCTGACCGCGCGCTCCGATGCCGTACCGCACGCGCTGCTGCACAACATGCTGCATAACCAGGTGCTGCACAGCCAGGTGGTGCTGCTGACGGTGGTCAGCGAGGACCGGCCGCGGGTGCCGGAGCATGAGCGCTTCGAGGTGGAAGCCTATGGTGACGGGTTCTTCCGGGTGCTGCTGCACTTCGGCTTCATGGACGAGCCGGACGTACCGGCGGCGCTGAAGCTTTGCCACTTGGACGAACTGGACTTCAGCCCGATGCGCACCACCTACTTCCTGAGTCGGGAGACGGTGATCGCCTCCCGCCTGGAGGGGATGTCGCGCTGGCGCGGGAACCTGTTCGCGTTCCTGCTGAAGAATGCCAACGGCAACCTGCGGTTCTTCAACCTGCCGCTCAATCGGGTGATCGAGTTGGGGACGCAGGTCGAGATCTGAGGGCACAAACATCGCGGGGCAAGCCCGCTCCCACAAGGATCACACAAGCCTTGTGGGAGCGGGCTTGCCCCGCGATGGGCCGCAAAGCGACCCCTTTCCCTATCATTTCTCAGCGACGTTAGCCTTTCCCTGGCGGGTCTCGATCTCACCGATCAGGCGCTTGGCCAGCGCCGGGTAGTTTTCGTCGAAGTGGTGGCCGCCGGGCAGTTTCATGCGCTCACCCACGGCGGTCTTGTCGGTGCAGCCGCTTTCGTCGGTCTCTTCCACACCATAGATGCACACCACCTTCGCCGCCGGCAACCTGGCCATCTCCGGCCCGGTCGGGGCTTCCTGGCCTTCCTTGCCGAGCCAGCCCTCCACCTCGATCTCGAAACTGCCGCTGCGGGCGAACGCCAGCAGGATCACCGCATCGATGCGCTTCTGGTCGTCTGCGGACAGGCGGTTATAGATAGCCGGCAGCACGTCGGCGCCGAACGAGTAGCCGGTCAGCACGAAGCGCTTGGTGCCCCATTTCTGGCGATAGTGCTGCATCAGCTCGGCGAGGTCGGCGGCGCTCTGCTCCGGGGTCTTGTGCTGCCAGTAGTAGCGCAGGGTGTCGATGCCGACCACCGGGTAGCCAAGCTTGGCCATCTCGCTGGCCACATCGCGGTCCAGGTCGCGCCAGCCGCCGTCGCCGGAAAGGAACAGGGTGACGGTGTCGGTGGTCTGCCCGGCCGGGACTTCCACCACCGGGATGGCCAGGGCGTTGCCATCGTGGCCGACCAGGGCCTGGGTCAATTGCGCCTTGAGTACCTGGGGCAGGTGGATGTCGTAGTCGGCGATGCTGGTTTCGGCGTTGGCCTGGTCGCGCACGAAGGCGGCACTGGCGTCATCCGGGTTGTCGTTCCAGGCCACGTTCCAGTGGCCGTGGGCGGCGGACTTGGGCAGGGCGGCCTGGCAGCCGGGCTGCTCGACGGTGAAATCCACCGAGATGGCTCGCGCCCTGTCGTCGCTTTGTGCGGCCAGCCAGCGCCAGGCCTGGGCAGCGCCCGGGCCGATACCGGCAACCAGGGTCGGTTTGTCGGCCAGTCGAGTCAGGGCCTGGTCCATCGCGACCTGTTGCTTGGCGCAGTCGGCCGGTGGCAGGATCACCTGCACCAGTTGCGCCTCGCCGGCCTGGCTCAGGTCGAGCAGTTGCTTGTCGGTCAGGGCTTGGTCCTGTGGCACGCCGATGGCCACTCGGGCCTTGGCATGCACGCCGGGCGTGGCGCGGGTCAGGGCGCTGCCGTCGTCGAGCGTGAGGTGCTCCAGGCGTGCCTCGGGGGCCGGGCGGGTCCACAGCCAGAAGGCCGCACCGCCGGCCAGTACGGCGAGCAACAGGGGAATCAGTACGTACAGCCAATAGCGTCGGATCATCAACGTTTCACCAATCCAGTCAGGCCGCCAGCGATCAGGGCGGCGGTGTCAGCCAGTGCAACCAGCGGGTCGAGCCCGGCCGGCACGGCCATGTAGCGGGGTTCCCAGTCCGGCTGGAACTTGTCCTTGAAGCGCCGCAGGCCCTGGAAGTTGTAGAGCTGTTCACCGCGCTGGAACACCATCGAGCCCAGGCGCTGGGTCAAGGGGGCGCCACGCCGCGGCTGCAAGCCGGAAAGGGGGACCATGCCCAGGCTGAAGCGGCCGTAGTCGTGGCTTTTGTAGTGCAGGATCAGACCGACCATCATGAACTCCATGGTCAGCTTCGGTGCTTCTGGATGCGCGCGCATCAGGTCAAGGCTGGCCAGCTCGTTGCTGTGGGTCTCCAGCAGGTTGGCGAAGGCCACCGGGCGGCCCTGGAAGCGGATCAGCGCGATGCGGAAATGCTGCAGGTACTCGGGGCTGAAGCGGCCGAGGGAGAAGCCTTTTTCGCGCACGTTCTTGCCGCTGAGCCAGGCGTCGGAGATCTCCTTGAGTGCCTCCAGCGGGGCGTGGCCAGGCTCATGGATCTCCAGGGCCAGGCCGTCGCGGCCGCCGCGGTTCCAGGTGTAACGCAGGTCCTTCATCTCCTTGCCCTTGGCGTCGATATCGAAGCGGCGCAGGTCGACCCGCGCTTCCTCGCCGAGCTTGATCGCGGTCAGGCCGATGTCCATGTAGAACGGCAGGTTCTCCGCCCGCACCTGGTAGAACACCGGGCGGGCATGGTGCAAGTCGCACAGGTCGCGGAACTGCCAGATCATTTCGGCGCGTTCCTGTGCCGGGCCGATCGGGTCGTACAGGGCTACCAGGCTGCGGCCGCGACGGGCATACATCAGGAAGGCGTTGTCGTTGGGATGGAACAGCAGCGCCTTGTCACCGGTCAGGGCCAGCCCGCCATCGGGCTGGTCGGAGGCGAGCAGGATGCGGTTGGCGCGCTGCAGTTCGTCTTCGCTGGGCAGATGGATCACTGGCCGGGCGGTGCGCAGCAGCCAGGTCAGGGCGACGATCACCAGCAGCACGGCGCTGCCCAGCGCGGCGCGCAAACCCCGAGGCGCATCGGCATCAAGGGTGAACTGCCACCACAACTTATGGGTGTAAGGCACGTCCTGGTAGGCGAACAGCAGCAGCCATACCGAGGCGCCGACCACGCAGGCGCTGGCCACCAGGTACACCGGCGAGAACGGCAGCTCCAGCAGGCGGCTGGGGCGGTAGAACGAGCGGCGGAACAGGGCGAGCAGGGCGGCGGTAAAGCACATCAGGCTGGCTTCTTCCCAGTCGAAGCCCTTGAGCAACGACAGTACCGCGCCCACCAGCAGCAGCACGGTGGTCAGCAGCCAGGCGGCCGACAGGCGCCGGCGCAGGCCCTGGGCGAGCAGCAGGCAGAGCACGCCGATCAGGCTGGCGCCGAAGTGCGAGGCATCGATCAGGCGGTGTGGGATCAGGAAGCCCATGTGCTCCAGACGGCTGTCGATCTCCGGGGTGGCGCCGGAGAACAGCAGCACCACCCCGGAAAGGAACACCAGGATCGCCAGCACCGGCGCGGCCAGGCCCGAGGCTGCGCGGATCGCCTGCTGGGTGACCATCAGCCGGCGGGCTTCGTTGGCCAGCAGCAGCACGCAGGCCACCAGCAACGGCAGCACCACGTAGATCAGCCGGTACAGCAGCAGGGCGGCCGCCAGTGGCGCCGCGCCCAGCTGGTTGGCGAAGGCGGCCAGCAGGATCGCCTCGAACACCCCGACGCCACCCGGCACATGGCTTAGCACCCCGGCGGCGAGGGCGAGCAGGTAGACCAGCACGAACGCGCCAAAGGGTGGGGCTTCGGGCAGCAGCAAATAGAGCACCGTGGCAGCAGCGGCGACATCCAGGGCGGTGATCAGCAGTTGCAACGCAGTCAGGCGCGCGCCTGGCAGGCGCAGGGTGCGGCGCCCGAACTGCACCAGCAGGTTGTCGGCCAACGGCTGTTCAGGCAGGCGACGGCGGTACAGGCCCACGACCAGGGCTACCGCCGCGCCCAGCACGGCGACGGCGATGCCGCCCAGCAGCGGTGCAGGCAAACGCAGCGCCGTTGCCGCTGCCGGCAGGTCGCTCAGGGTGGCCAGTGCAGCCAACGGCGGCAGCGCGCAGCCCAGCGAGAGGCTGGCGAACACCGTCATGCGCGCGACTTCCGCGGCGCCCAAACCTTGACGGGCATAGAGGCGATAACGCACCGAGCCACCCGACAGCATCGACAGGCCTATCGCGTTGCCAATGGCGAAGGCGCTGAAGCCACCGAGCACCAGAGTGCGGGGTGGCAGTTGCACGGCGGCGTAGCGGCTGGCCGACCATTCGTAACCCAGCAGGATCACGAAGCCGGCCAACGTGGCCAGCAGCGCGCCGAGCAGCGACTGGGTCGGCACGCTGAGCATCGCATCATGCAGGGCGTAGATATCCAGTTCGCTCAACAGATGGCGGCAGGCAATCAGGCCCATGGCGAACAGCAGCAATGTCAACGCCAATCCCAGCGGCTGACGGTACTTGCTCAGGCGTTCCAGCCAGGGCAGGCGCTGCGCCGCCGCCGGCAAGGCCGTGGTCAACGGTGCCTGGGGCTCAGGAGTGGGGGCGGTCATGGAGTGCCTCGTGCGCAGCGCGCGAGGTAAAGGCAAGGTGCGGCCAAGTGAAAGTCCCTTTGGAAAAACGTATCCGAATATTACTCCGCGCCGGCGGCTTAATCTGTTTCAGGATAGTTAAAGATAGTTCATTCAGCCGTCTGCAAGGGCTGGAACCAGGGCTTGGCGAGGAGGAGTCGAAAGGGTAGGGGCTGAATGCAACAAACCCCGCACTGTCTTGCGACAGGCGGGGTTTGTTCTGACGAATATGGTTGCGGGAGCCGGATTTGAACCGACGACCTTCGGGTTATGAGCCCGACGAGCTACCAGGCTGCTCCATCCCGCGTCAGAGGGGCGCATTCTACGCATTTGTCATGGCTTGTCAAGGCTTGATATGCCATTGGTTGCGATTGGAAAACAGCGGCCAATAAAAAAGGCCACTGCATGAACAGTGGCCTTTTCTTGAATCTGGTTGCGGGAGCCGGATTTGAACCGACGACCTTCGGGTTATGAGCCCGACGAGCTACCAGGCTGCTCCATCCCGCGCCTGTGGAATCGAATTGTACGGATTTCCCAACCGTTGTCAAGCGTTACTGCTTGATTTTTCGTAGGTTTTTCTTTCGTTGGAAATATAGAGGCAATAAAAAAGGCCACTGCGTAAACAGTGGCCTTTTCTTGAATCTGGTTGCGGGAGCCGGATTTGAACCGACGACCTTCGGGTTATGAGCCCGACGAGCTACCAGGCTGCTCCATCCCGCGCCTGTGAGATCGAATTCTACGGATTTTCCTTTGGCTGTCAAGCATTTCCTCAAGAAAATCCTTTTTCGTTCAAACCCTTAGCGTGCCAGATCGCGCCGCAGCTCAGTGGCGACGGGGCTTGCAGGCCGATTGTCCGGTCCAGGCTGTCTCGTCCGTTGGCCATACGGTAATATCTGTATGAATTTACAGTAGTGGCTGTCATCCATGTCCTTGCGCAAGATCATCCACATTGATTGTGACTGCTTCTACGCCGCCATCGAGATGCGCGATGACCCACGCCTGGTCGGTCGCCCCATGGCCGTGGGTGGGCAGCCAGGTCAGCGTGGCGTGATCGCTACCTGTAACTACGAGGCGCGTGCCTACGGCGTGCGGTCGGCTATGGCATCGGGGCATGCGATGAAGCTGTGCCCCGACCTGGAAATCGTCAAGCCGCGTTTCGAGGCTTACCGTGAGGCGTCCCGGGAGATTCACGCGATCTTTCGCGACTACACCGAGCTGATCGAACCGCTGTCGCTGGACGAGGCTTACCTGGATGTCAGTGACAGCCAATGGTTTGCCGGCAGCGCCACGCGGATTGCCGAGGACATTCGCCGGCGGGTCGCCCAGCAACTGCATATCACGGTGTCCGCAGGTGTGGCGCCGAACAAGTTCCTGGCCAAGATCGCCAGCGATTGGCGCAAGCCCAATGGTTTGTTCGTCATTACCCCGGATCAGGTGGAGGAATTCGTTGCGCAGCTACCGGTGGCGCGCTTGCATGGGGTTGGCAAGGTGACTGCGGATAAGCTCTCGCGGTTGGGAATCGACACATGCCTGTCGCTGCGTGATTGGCCGCGGTTGGCATTGGTGCGCGAGTTCGGCAGCTTCGGCGAGCGCTTGTGGGGGCTGGCGCGGGGGATCGACGAGCGTGCGGTGCATAACGACAGTCGGCGGCAGTCGGTCAGCGTCGAGAACACCTACGATCATGATTTGCCCGACCTGAGCAGTTGCCTGGAGAAGCTGCCTGACCTGCTCGCCAGTCTGAATGAGCGGATTGCGCGCATGGATAGCAGCTATCGGCCCGACAAGCCTTTCGTCAAGGTCAAGTTCCATGACTTCAGCCAGACCACGCTGGAGCAGGCTGGCGCGGGGCGAGACCTGGAGAGCTATCGGCAGTTGCTTAGCCAGGCGTTTGCCCGAGGTGGCAAGCCGGTGCGGTTGCTGGGGGTAGGGGTGAGGCTGCGGGACCTGCGTGGGGCGCTTGAGCAGTTGGAGTTGTTTCGGGATATATAAAGAAGAAGGGGTCGCACAAGCGGCCCCTTCTCGTTTTACTGCACGCCCGGATCGGCAACCAGTCGCCCGGTGGCCTTGGTCAGTGCCTGCAGAAACTCCTGCTGCAGCTCAGGATCGTTGCGCGTCAGTTCGATCAGGCTCTGTTCCAGTTCGCTGGCCTCTTCTTCCAGGCCCAGTTCCGACAGGCGCTTGACCCGATGTACCCACTGGCCGACATCGTCGTCCTCGAGGTCATCGAAAATCAGCTCGTGGGCCTCGAGCAACTTGCCACGCAAATTGCCGCTGACCAGCAGGCTGGCATCGCCTCGTACCTGGTTTTCCTCATCCACCACCTGCAGGTGCAGGGTGCCGATATGGTTGAGGTTCTGCTCGGAGAACGGGCTGTCGAGCAGGTTCAGGCGCAGTACGCCATGCTTGTCGGTGGTCAGCTCGTGGGTCATCTTGCCAGCCTTGACCTCGACCAGACGCTCGTTCCACGGCAGGCTGATGGACTCTTCGCGCTTGCCCTTCTCGACCTCGTCGATGCCTGCCAGGTTCTGCTGGGCACGGCCGTTGGACGGTACGTTCATGAACGGGTTGACGCCCGCCACGCCATAGCTCAGCCAGTCGTGGGTGACGCTGTCCGGCAGGTTGCCCAAGGCGAACACATTGGCCACGTTGGCGCCGATGCCCGCCACCACGGCCACCGCGCCCAGCGGGATCTCGTAGATCTCCCGCCAGGGTTGGTAGGGGGTGTAGCGGTCATAGCGGCGGGTCACTTCGAACTCGGTGACTTCGAAACGCTTGAGCTCATGAATGCGCACGCGCCGCTGCGGAAGCTCCATCACCTTCGGCTCGCCGACATCGATCTGCAGACTGTGCTCGAGCAGTTTGCGCTCGACGCGCTCCTCGTGGTCGCTGCGCTGGGACATCTGGTTGGCGCAGCCGCCGAGGAGCAGGGCGCCGCACAGTGCGGCGCCCCCCAGGGTGTAGGTACTTCGCTTGGACATGATCACTCGCGTAACGGGTTATCAGCGGCGGATGCGGGCCTGCAGGAAGGTCAGCACTTCATTGAGCGGCAGTGCCTGGGCCTCCGACTCGGTGCGGTGCTTGTACTCCAGGTTGCCATCGGCCAGGCCGCGGTCGCTGACGACGATGCGGTGCGGGATGCCGATCAGTTCCATGTCGGCGAACTTGATGCCAGGGCTGGTCTTCTTGTCGCGGTCGTCCAGCAGGACTTCGAAACCTGCGGCGGTCAGTTCGGCGTACAGCTTGTCGGTCGCCTCACGGACCACATCGGTTTCGTAGCGCAGCGGCACCAGGGCGATCTGGAACGGGGCCAGGGCGTCATTCCAGATGATGCCCTTGTCGTCGTGGTTTTGCTCGATGGCGGCGGCGACCACACGGGACACGCCGATACCGTAGCAGCCCATCGACAGGACTACAGGCTTGCCGTTCTCGCCCAGCACCTGGCACTTGAGCGCTTCGCTGTACTTGGTGCCGAGCTGGAAGATGTGGCCGACTTCGATGCCGCGCTTGATCACCAGGGTACCCTGGCCGTCCGGGCTCGGGTCGCCCTCGACCACGTTGCGCAGGTCGGCGACCTGTGGAACCGGCAGGTCGCGTTCCCAGTTCACGCCGAAGTAGTGCTTGTCGTCGATGTTGGCACCGATGCCGAAGTCGCTCATCAGGGCGACCGAGCGGTCGATGATGCACTCCAGCGGCAGATTCAGCGGGCCGAGGGAGCCTGCGCCGGCACCGATGGCGGCACGCAGCTCGGCGTCGGTGGCCATCACCAGCGGGTCGGCGACCTGCTCCAGCTTGGTGGCCTTGATTTCGTTGAGCTCGTGGTCGCCACGGACGATCAGCGCGACCAGCTTGCCTTCCTCGGCGCCATGCACGATCAGGGTCTTGACGGTCTTCTCGATCGCCAGGCCGAAGTTTTCCACCAGTTGCGCGATGGTCTTGGCGTCCGGGGTATCGACCAGGCGCAGCTCTTCGGTCGGCGCCGGGCGCACGGTTTCGCGCGGGATGGCCTCGGCCTTCTCGATGTTGGCGGCGTAATCGGAGCTGTCGCTGAAGATCACGTCGTCTTCGCCGGAGGAGGCGAGCACGTGGAATTCGTGGGAGTAGCTACCACCGATCGAGCCGGTGTCGGCCTGCACCGGACGGAAGTCCAGGCCCAGGCGGGTGAAGATGTTGGAGTACGCCAGGTGCATGCGGTCGTAGGTTTCCTGCAGGGAAGCCTGGTCGGCATGGAAGGAGTAGGCGTCCTTCATGATGAACTCGCGGCCGCGCATCAGGCCGAAGCGCGGACGGATCTCGTCACGGAACTTGGTCTGGATCTGGAACATGTTCAGCGGCAGCTGCTTGTAGCTGGACAGCTCGTTGCGCGCCAGGTCGGTGATGACCTCTTCGTGGGTCGGGCCGACGCAGAATTCGCGCTGGTGGCGGTCTTTCAGGCGCAGCAGCTCAGGGCCGTACTGCTCCCAGCGGCCGGATTCCTGCCACAATTCAGCCGGCTGGATGCTCGGCATCAGCACCTCGAGGGCGCCGGCGGCGGTCATTTCCTCGCGTACCACGGCTTCGACCTTGCGCATTACCCGCAGGCCCATCGGCAGCCAGGTGTACAGGCCGGAGGCCAGCTTGCGGATCATGCCGGCGCGCAGCATGAGCTGGTGGCTGATGACCACTGCATCGGCCGGGGTTTCTTTCTGGGTGGCGAGCAAATATTGACTGGTGCGCATGGTGAGCCGTGTCGATTGCCTGAATGTGAAATGACCCCGCATTGTACGGGGGCGAAACGAAAGCGTACAGAATGCAGCACTGGCGCGGTTCTGTCAGCCAAGAAAAAGCCCGGCGATCGCCGGGCTTCTTCATCTTTGGGCATCGCAAACCTGGGTTTACAGGATGCTCAGCGGGTACTCGACGATCAGGCGCAGTTCGTCGATGGAGTTGGAGCCGTAGTACACGCCGTCCGCGGAGCGGTAGGTAGCTTGACGCACGCGCAGGCTCAGGTCCTTGGCCGGGCCGCTTTGCAGGACGTACTTGACGTCGATGTCGCGTTCCCATTCCTTGCCGTTGTCGGTGGTGCGGGTGGTAGCACCGGTACCACGAGCGTAACGGGTCATGAAGGTCAGGCCTGGGATGCCATACTCGGCGAAGTTCAGGTCGTAACGGGCCTGCCAGGATTTCTCGTCTTCGGCGTTGAAGTCGGAACGGGCGATGGAGTTGGCCAGGAACACGGTGCCGCCACCGTCGACGCCATAGGCGTAGTCACCGTCGCCGCTGACTTTCTGGTAGGCCAGGGTGAAGGTGTGGGCGCCGATGTTGTAGGCGGCCGAGAGGCTGGCGGCGATGTTGTCGAGCTCGTTGGTGCCATCCGATTTCGTTACGAAGGCGCCGGTGCGGTTTTCACCAATGGACTTGGTGTCATAGATGTTGAAGTCGAACACCAGGCCTTGCTTGTCGCTGATCGGCAATGCCCAGTTGACGTTGCCGTACCACTTGCGGAAGTGATCCTCGACGCGCGAATAGTAGAGGGTGGTACTCAGGCTGTCGGTAATCGCGTAGGTGCCACCGAAGACGTTTGCTTCGGTCAGGCCCGGGCGCTTCTCGCGCGCATCGTTGAGGCCGCCGATGCTGTCCTTGTAGCTTGCCGCCTGAGCATCGAGACGGGTGAAGTGACCGGCGTTCAGCTCCAGGCCCTTGATTTCCTTGCTGGTCAGCAGGAAACCTTCGGCAACTTCAGGCAGCAGGCGGCTGTCGTCGGTAGCAAAGACCGGCATGGCGGTGTACTGGCCGCCGTATTTCAGGACAGTGTCGGAAATACGGAATTTGACCGCGCCGTAGCCCTTGGAGTAATCGTCTTGCGAACGGCCGTCAGAGCCGGTGGGGAACAGGCCGGTGCCGGCACGGCCCTTGCCGCTGTCGACCTTGACGCCCAACAGGCCGATGGCGTCGACGCCGACGCCGACGGTGCCTTGGGTAAAGCCGGATTCGAAGGTGCCGTGGAAGCCCAGGCCTGTTTCTTCTACGCGGCTCTGGTCGCCGGCGGGGGCATTACGGAAGTCACGGCTGAAATACAGCATCCGGGTCTTGACGCTGAGCTTGCTGTCTTCGACGAAGCCCTTGGATTCATCCTGCGAAGAGGCGACAGCCATCTGCGAAGTCCCTGCCGCTACGGCCAGGGCGATCATGCTCCACTTCATCACGCGCATCGTGATTTGCTCCTTTGGTTTTTAGGAAGAGTACCGCCGCACCCAAGTGTTTTAGTTATAGGGCCGGCTCTTTCTTGTTATGTCGGCGAAAATGTATATCACGCGGACTATTCTTGGCGATATGGGCAGAAACAACCTTTCGGTAACTTTATGGCCATGTCGCTGTCAGTTGTCTCCATGTCGCAAATCACGCCTGTCATATAAAGGCGTACAACGCCAGCGCTGTCTCGAAACCGTCATTTTTGTATAAATACAAAGTACGGCTTGTGAAACTCCCTGGTTATCCGATGCCGCTGTTGTTATTTGTCGCATTCATCCTGCAGTGCAGGGAGCGTGCCGACTTGGCGAGTAACGAATGCAACAAGCATGCTCAAAATCACGAACCTTTGATGAAATTTTCACAAAGGCCCTGCCTGTAGCCGGAAAACCTCCGAAAACACGGGCTGCGACCGGTTTGGCGGCGGTTCACGGTGATCTCTGGCGTATGGGTGTGAAGCTGCCTTCCAAGTCAAGGTGTTACCGACGATTGTTTATCCTGGCTGTTTTATGTGACGGATGTGTGGTGGAGGTCTGACGAGCGGCATCATTTTGGTGCGAAAAGTAGCGCTGTGTTACCGAAGCGGGGCGTCGATGTTGTCATTCGCGTGCTACAAATGGCTCGAATCGACGTCGCCGGGTGTGGCAAATGCCGAAGCAGAGTATCCTTGCGCCCCTGTGCCCGGCCGGTTGGAAGGGCTGTATTGCTAGAAAGGAGGTTTGCCGTGTTCACCCTCGATTCGCGTCTGCAGGAGGATTCCCTGGTATTGGGCGACCTGCCGCTGTGCCGCCTGCTGCTGAGCAAGGATGCCAATTACCCGTGGTTCATCCTGGTGCCGCGTCGCGCCGATATCACTGAAGTGTTCGAGCTCGAGGAAGCGGACCAGCAGCAGTTGTGGGTCGAGACGAGCGCCCTGGCCGAGGCGTTGAAGGATGCCTTTGCCGCCGACAAGATGAACGTCGCGGCCTTGGGCAATGTGGTCAGCCAGTTGCACATGCATGTGATCGTGCGTCAGCGTGGTGATGCCGCCTGGCCCGCCCCGGTCTGGGGCAAGGTGGCGGCCATCGGCTACACCCAGGAGCAGCTCGATGGTATTCGCCAGCAAGTGCGTGCGCTGCTGGGTGAGAGCTTCAAGGAGGCTTGAGGATGTCGCAGGAACTGGAAATGCGCATGATCGAGCTGGAGACCCGCCAGGCGTTTCAGGATGACAGCTTGCAGGCGCTCAATGATGTGGTTGTCGAGCAGAGCCGAGTGATCGAACGCCTGCAATTGCAGATGGCGGAGCTGATCAAACGCTACGAAGAGGTGGCCGGCCAGCAGGGCAGCGGGGAAGAGGAAGCGCCGCCGCCTCACTATTGAGCACGGCGGCGGCAAAGGGTCAGCGGCGCGCGACGGCGACCACGTCTTCAGCCTGCAGGCCTTTGTCGCGGTGCATCACCGAGAACTCCACGCGCTGGCCTTCGACCAGCACCCGGTGGCCTTCGCCGCGGATGGCGCGAAAGTGCACGAAGATATCGTCACCGGAGTCGCGGGAGATGAATCCGAAGCCCTTGGAGGTGTTGAACCACTTCACGGTACCGGTATCGCGCTGGCCGGCCTCCGTGGGATTGCCCTGGCTGGCGCGGGCCTTTCGCGTGCCGCGAACGAAGCCGGCCACCAGGTGCAGCACGCTGGCGAGGAAGGCGCAGGCCAGTGCTGGCAGGTTGCCAAGCTCCGGGCGGGCCAACAGGGTGAGGGTCTGCAGGACCACGGCCACGACCAGCAGGATACTGGTGGCGTGTTGCAGCTGTTGGCGCATGCCTTTGTAGTACTGCGGCAGTACGGGGGCAATCACCAGGTTGAGCAGGCCGAGCAGCGCCAGGTAGACAGCCTCGGGTTGCTGCAGGAAGGGTGTTGCGTCAGTTTTCAAGGTGGGTATGAGCGATAGCAGCAAAGCCGCCACGCCCGTCACCAGATGGACGATCTTGAACATTGGGTTTGGCTCACGTTGATAAGGCCGATCACAGGATGAGCTGGTCGCACGGTGCGCGTGAACTGTAGGCGCGAAAACGTGACGGGCCAGCCTATGCACCCGGCACTGACAATCCGCACGGGTGGCACACTGCCTATTTAACAGCAAAGACGGGGGCTTCTCAAACCGATTGGCGCCGACGGCTGTCCATGCAGCCTTGTGCCGCATGCGCCGGCGGGCAACTCTTGTTAGAGTGGTTGCTGCCCGCTTGATGATCAAGCCTTATGGAAAGGGGAGCTTCATGGCAATCGATATCGGTATCAGTGAAGAAGATCGCAAGTCCATCGTCGATGGGTTGTCCCGCCTGTTGTCGGATACCTATGTGCTGTATCTGAAAACCCATAACTTCCATTGGAACGTCACCGGTCCGTCGTTCCGCACCCTGCACCTGATGTTCGAGGAGCAATACAACGAACTGGCCCTGGCGGTCGACTCGATTGCCGAGCGCATCCGTGCCCTGGGCTTCCCGGCGCCGGGTTCCTATGCCTTTTATGCCCGCCACTCCTCGATCAAGGAAGAGGAGGGCGTGCCGCCTGCCGAAGAGATGATTCGCCAGCTGGTTCAGGGGCAGGAAGCCGTTGTGCGCACCGCTCGCAGCATCTTCCCGGTGGTGGACAAGGTCAGCGACGAGCCGACTGCCGACTTGCTGACCCAACGCATGCAGGTGCACGAAAAAACAGCATGGATGCTGCGCGTCTTGCTCGACGGGAACTGATTGCCGCTTGACCGTCGTTTGATCCAGCCAAGCCAGGCCCGATGCCTTCCCCGGTGTCGGGCCTGCACGTTTGCGGGGAAGGCTTTGCCGCTGCTATCGGCATGACCGGGTGGCGCTTCATGAAACACATGGATCCGTTCGCAGGGCGGGCGGGGTGTGGTTTCGAGATGATGGAGCGGTGCGGTGGACAATCCGATGTGTGGTATCGACGGCAATGCGAGGCACAGGCAGGGCGCGGGCAGCCCGCGGATCGATCCGTTCAGGCGGGACTTCGACATGGCGCAAGCGGGGCCTGTGTCACGCTCGGTACGGCTCAACGGTTTCGCCACCTGCCTGCGTCTGGAGGTAGTTTATTGGCGCATCCTGGAGCGCATCGCCCAGGCCAACCGCTGCTCGGTGAGCGCGGTGCTGTCCTATGTGGACCGCGAGGTGCACCTGCGCCATGGCGGGGTGAGGAATTTCAGCGGGCTGGTCCGGGTGATCTGCGTCACCTGGTTACAGGAAGCGCGGGACGTACACTGATCGCCGGGCTGCACAGCACTCCTTAACCATATATAATCCCGCTTTTTGCTGCCTTGGGCAGCGTGCGATGTGGTTGACGAGAGACGCCATGCCCCTTTACGACTATCAATGTGCATCCTGCGAACACCGCATGGAGGTGTTGCAGAAGATCAGTGCCGCGCCGCTGACCGATTGCCCGGCATGCCAGGCGCCGGCATTGAAGAAGCAGCTGTCGGTCCCCGGCTTCCGCCTGAGCGGCAACGGCTGGTACGAGACCGACTTCAAGACCGGGGCGAAAAAGAATCTGGCAGGCGGCGACAAGGCCGACTGAGTTGAATTGCACCGACCAGGTCTTGCAGTATTAGCCCCTTGGGCGGCCAAGACCTCCACCGAACATACGAATCACGAGAAGCGAAACCACGACCATGATGCGCAGCCATTATTGCGGCCAACTGAACGAGTCCCTGGACGGCCAGGAAGTCACCCTTTGCGGCTGGGTCCATCGTCGCCGCGACCACGGCGGGGTGATTTTCCTCGATATCCGTGACCGCGAAGGCATGGCCCAGGTGGTGTTCGATCCGGATCGCGCCGAAACTTTCGCCGCCGCCGACCGTGTGCGCAGCGAATACGTCGTGCAGATCACCGGCAAGGTACGCAAGCGCCCGGATGGCGCAGTGAACGCCAACATGGCCTCCGGCGCCATCGAGATCCTCGGTTACCAGCTGACTGTGCTCAACGAGGCCGAAACGCCGCCGTTCCCGCTGAACGAATACTCCGACGTGGGCGAGGAAACCCGCCTGCGCTACCGCTTCATCGACCTGCGTCGCCCGGAGATGGCCGACAAGCTGCGCCTGCGTTCGCGCATCACCAGCAGCATCCGTCGCTTCCTCGACGAGAACGGCTTCCTCGACGTCGAGACGCCGATCCTCACCCGTGCCACGCCGGAAGGCGCCCGTGACTACCTGGTGCCGAGCCGTACCCACGCTGGCAGCTTCTTTGCCTTGCCGCAGTCGCCGCAGCTGTTCAAGCAGTTGCTGATGGTCGCTGGCTTCGACCGCTACTACCAGATCGCCAAGTGCTTCCGCGACGAAGACCTGCGTGCCGACCGCCAGCCGGAATTCACCCAGATCGACATCGAGACCAGTTTCCTCGACGAGTCCGAGATCATGGGCCTCACCGAGAGCATGATCCGCAAGCTGTTCAAGGAAGTCCTGGACCTGGAGTTCGGTGACTTCCCGCACATGACCTACGAAGAGGCCATGCGCCGCTATGGCTCCGACAAGCCAGACCTGCGTATCCCGCTGGAACTGATCGACGTTGCCGACCAGCTCAAGGATGTCGACTTCAAGGTCTTCGCCGGCCCCGCCAACGATCCGAAGTGCCGCGTCACAGCCCTGCGTCTGCCGGGCGGCGCCAGCATGCCGCGCAGCAAGATCGACGAGTACACCAAGTTCGTCGGCATCTACGGTGCCAAGGGCCTGGCCTACATCAAGGTCAACGAGCGTGCCAAGGGTGTCGAGGGTCTGCAGTCGCCGATCGTCAAGAACATCCCCGAGGCCAACCTCAACACCATCCTCGACCGCGTTGGCGCGGTCGATGGCGACATCGTGTTCTTCGGCGCCGACAAGGCCAAGATCGTCAGCGAAGCCCTGGGCGCGTTGCGTATCCGCCTGGGTCATGACTTCGAGCTGCTGACCTGCCAGTGGGCGCCGATGTGGGTCGTCGACTTCCCGATGTTCGAAGAGAACGAAGACGGCAGCTTCACCGCGCTGCACCACCCGTTCACCGCGCCGAAGTGCACCCCCGAGGAGCTGGAGGCCAATCCGGCCACCGCGCTGTCGCGTGCCTACGACATGGTGCTCAACGGCACCGAGCTGGGTGGCGGTTCGATCCGTATCCACCGCAAGGAAATGCAACAGGCGGTATTCCGCCTGCTGGGTATCGAGGCGGCGGAACAGGAAGAGAAGTTCGGCTTCCTGCTCGACGCCCTGAAGTTCGGCGCACCGCCTCACGGTGGCCTGGCCTTCGGCCTGGACCGCCTGGTCATGCTGATGACCGGCGCGCAGTCGATCCGTGAAGTGATCGCCTTCCCGAAAACCCAGAGCGCCGCGTGCGTCATGACCCAGGCCCCGGGCATGGTCGACGCCAAGGCCCTGCGCGAGCTGCACATCCGTCTGCGCGAGCAGACCAAGGTCGAGTAACCTCGACTACGGGCGCACGTGTTGCGCCCACGTATTCATGCGTTCCGCCCTTCGGGGCGGAACCTGTTTCTGTTTCAAGGATTTGGAGTCGTTATGGCCGGTCATTCCAAGTGGGCGAACATCAAGCACCGCAAAGAACGCCAGGATGCCAAGAGAGGCAAGATCTTCACCAAGTGGATTCGCGAACTGACCGTCGCTGCCAAGCAAGGTGGTGGTGATCCGGCGTCCAACCCGCGCCTGCGCCTGGCGCTGGACAAGGCCCTGGGTGCCAACATGAGCCGCGACATCATCGACCGCGCCGTGGCCCGCGGTGCCGGCACCAACGAAAGCGACAACGTCGAAGAGCTCAGCTACGAGGGTTACGGCCCGGGCGGCGTGGCGATCATGGTCGAAGCCATGACCGACAACCGTAACCGTACTGCCGCGGCCGTGCGGCATGCCTTCACCAAGTGCGGCGGCAACCTCGGTACCGACGGTTCGGTGGCCTACCTGTTCGAGCGCAAGGGGCAGATCAGCTTCGCCGCCGAGCTGAACGTGGACGAGGATGCGCTGATGGAAGCCGCGATGGAGGCCGATGCCGACGATGTGGTGGTCAACGACGACGGCTCCTTTGACGTGTTTACCTCGTTCAACAGCTTCTATGCCGTGCGCAATGCCCTGGAAGAGGCCGGCTTCAAGGCGTCCGACGCCGAGATCGTGATGCAGCCGACCACCAGCGCCGAGCTGGACCAGGACGGTGCGGAGAAGGTGCTCAAGCTGATCGACATGCTCGAGGACCTGGATGACGTGCAGAACGTCTACTCCAACGCACAGATCTCCGATGAGGTCATGGAAACGCTGGGCTGATCGTTTCGGCTATCGGCTGTAGCGCGGGGCAAGCCCGCTCCCACAAGGCCTGCGCCAGATTGCGGTGTAGCCTTTGTGGGAGCGGGCTTGTCCCGCGATAAGGCCGGCAAATTCGCACACCTTTGTAGGCGCTATGACTCTCATTCTTGGTATCGACCCCGGCTCGCGCATCACCGGTTTTGGCGTGGTCCGCCAGACTGCCCGTGGCTGCGAGTACGTGGCGTCGGGCTGTATACGCACTGGCGGCGGTGAGCTGCACGAGCGTCTGCAGATCGTCTTTCGCGGTGTCAGCGAGATCATCCGCCAACATGAGCCGGTGACCATGGGCATCGAGCGGGTGTTCATGGCGCGCAACGCCGATTCGGCGCTCAAGCTTGGCCAGGCCCGGGGGGCAGCCATCGTCGCCGCCGCCGAGGCCGGTCTGGAGATCGCCGAATACACCGCCAGCCAGGTCAAGCAGGCCGTGGCCGGTACCGGCGGCGCCAACAAGGAGCAGGTGATGATGATGGTCATGCACCTGCTCAAGCTGACCCAGAAACCGCAGATCGATGCCTCCGACGCCCTGGCCATCGCCCTGTGCCATGCCCATACCCGCTCCAGCCTCATCCCCCACGGGTTGGCGACGGCTCGGCGTCGTGGCGGACGCTTGCGTCTGTAAACGCTTCATGCGGTGATACACATTTTGTCCGGGTGAAGCACTTTCCCGGCGCATTTGCTGATAGGGTGGACCGGTTTTCGACCGGCACCCCAGAGGAAGGATCGGAACGTGATTGGACGTTTGCGTGGCACCCTGGCGGAAAAACAGCCGCCGCACCTGATTGTCGACATCAACGGCCTGGGCTATGAGCTCGAAGTGCCGATGACCACGCTGTACCGTCTGCCCAAGCTGGGCGAGACCGTCACCCTGCACACCCATCTGGTGGTGCGTGAAGACGCCCATCTGTTGTACGGCTTCTTCGAAAAGCGCGAACGCGAGCTGTTCCGCGAGCTGATCCGCCTCAACGGCGTTGGCCCGAAACTGGCGCTGGCGCTGATGTCGGGGCTCGAGGCCGACGAACTGGTGCGCTGCGTCCAGGCCCAGGATGCCTCGGCGTTGGTGCGCGTGCCCGGTGTTGGCAAGAAGACCGCCGAGCGCCTGCTGGTCGAGCTCAAGGATCGCTTCAAGGCCTGGGAAACCTCGCCCGCCATGTTCACCCTGGTGTCCGATGGCCCGGTGCCGGTGGCCAGTGCCTCCAATGCCGAGGCCGACGCGGTCAGCGCCCTGGTGTCGCTGGGCTACAAGCCGCAAGAGGCCAGCAAGGCGATTGCCGCCATCGAGGGCAAGGCCAACCTCAGCAGTGAGGAACTGATCCGTCGCAGTCTCAAAGGGATGATTACCAAGTGATCGAGACCGACCGCCTGATCGCCGCCTCCGGACGCGACCGCGAAGAGGTCCAGGATCGTGCGATCCGCCCGCTGAGTCTGGACGAATACATCGGCCAGCCGGTGGTGCGCGAGCAGATGTCGCTGTTCATCCAGGCCGCGCGCGGGCGCAGCGAGTCACTCGACCACACCCTGATCTTTGGTCCGCCGGGCTTGGGCAAGACCACGTTGGCCAACATCATCGCCCACGAGATGGGCGTGTCGGTGAAGAGCACCTCCGGCCCGATTCTCGAGCGGCCCGGCGATCTGGCGGCGATGCTGACCAATCTCGAGCCGCACGACGTGCTGTTCATCGACGAGATCCACCGCTTGTCGCCGGTGGTCGAGGAAGTGCTCTATCCGGCGATGGAAGATTTTCAGCTGGACATCATGATCGGCGAGGGCCCGGCCGCGCGCTCGATCAAGCTCGACCTGCCGCCGTTCACCCTGGTCGGCGCCACCACGCGTGCCGGCATGCTGACCAACCCGCTGCGTGATCGCTTCGGTATCGTCCAGCGCCTGGAGTTCTACAGCGACAGGGACCTGGCGACCATCGTCAGCCGTTCGGCCGGCATCCTCGGCTTGCCCATGGACGACAAGGGCGCATTCGAGATCGCCCGCCGGGCTCGTGGCACGCCACGGATCGCCAATCGCCTGCTGCGGCGGGTGCGCGACTTTGCCGAAGTGCGCGGCAAGGGTGAGATCACCAAGGTGGTCGCGGACATGGCGCTGAACCTGCTGGATGTCGACGAGCGTGGCTTCGATCACTCCGACCGGCGTCTGCTGCTGACCATGATCGAGAAGTTCGACGGTGGCCCGGTGGGGCTCGACAATATTGCCGCGGCGATCGGCGAGGAGCGCCACACCATCGAGGACGTGCTCGAGCCCTATCTCATCCAGCAGGGCTATATCATGCGTACCCCCCGTGGGCGCGTGGTCACCCGGCACGCCTACCTGCATTTCGGCCTGAACATTCCCGGGCGTTTCTGCGAGGGTGGGGAATATGCGGCGCAAGACGACGAATGACAGATCGAATCGGCATTTTCGTGGTCCTACCGCTGGCATGCCCTGGGCTCGCTGGCAATACGACATTATCGATGCAAAAACAGTTGCCGCAGCGGATTGGCAAGCACAGGAGTAAGCACTAGAGTATGCGCGCGCAAAATGGGCTGGAACCGTTCGCACACCGCTGTCGCGTCTATTACGAGGATACTGACGCCGGTGGCGTGGTGTATTACGTCAACTACCTCAAATTCATGGAGCGCGCGCGCACCGAGCGGCTGCGTCACCTGGGGTTCTCCCAGGCCCAGCTGGCGCAGGACAATTTGTTGTTCGTGGTCCATTCCAGCGAGGCGCGCTATCACGCGCCGGCCCGCCTGGACGACGAGCTGCGGGTAACCGCGCAAGTACTTGAATTGAATCGTGCCAGCCTGCGCTTCGTGCAGCAGGTGTGGCGAGCAAAGGATGAAGTGCTGCTCTGCGAGGGGCAGTTCCTGGTGGCCGCCGTGCGCGCCGACACTTTCAAACCCCGGGCCATTCCCCCAGAACTGCGCGACGCCTTCCTGGCGGACGGCACGGGTACTCAATCGAACGCAGGAGAATAAGCGTGGAAGCAAACGTCGTCGACCATACCTCCATGTGGAGCCTGGTCGCCAATGCCAGTGTCGTGGTTCAGCTGGTAATGCTGACCCTCGTGGCAGCCTCGGTGACCTCTTGGATCATGATCTTCCAGCGCAGCACCATGCTGCGCGCCGGTCGTCGTGCGCTGGACGCTTTCGAAGAGCGCTTCTGGTCGGGCATCGACCTGTCCAAGCTGTACCGCCAGGCGGGCAGCAACCCAGACCCGGACTCGGGTGTCGAGCAGGTCTTCCGTGCCGGCTTCAAGGAATTCTCGCGCCTGCGCCAGCAACCAGGTGTCGACCCGGACGCGGTCATGGAAGGGGTAGGGCGTGCCATGCGCGTGGCCATCTCCCGCGAGGAAGAAAAGCTCGAGCAGAGCCTGCCGTTCCTGGCCACCGTCGGTTCCACCAGCCCGTACATCGGTCTGTTCGGTACCGTATGGGGCATCATGAACTCCTTCCGTGGCCTGGCCAGCGCCCAGCAGGCCACCCTGGCCACCGTGGCCCCGGGCATCGCCGAGGCGCTGATCGCCACTGCGATCGGCCTGTTCGCCGCGATCCCGGCTGTGATCGCCTACAACCGTTTTGCCGCGCGCAGTGAAGTGCTGATCGGGCGCTACTACACGTTCGCCGACGAGTTCCAGGCGATCCTGCACCGCAAAGTACACACCAGCGAAGAGTGATCAGGTAGAAACCCATGGCCCGAGTTCGCCACAAACGCAAGCCGGTCGCCGAGATGAACGTGGTGCCCTACATCGACGTGATGCTGGTGCTACTGGTTATCTTCATGGTGACCGCCCCGATGCTCAACCAGGGCGTGAAGGTGGACCTGCCCAAGGTTTCCAGCGAAGCCCTGCCGCAGGACAACAACGTCCAGGTCCTGACCATCTCGATCAAGGCCGACAAGACCTACTATTGGAACCTCGGTAGCGAAGTCGACACCGACAAGCAGATGGACAAGGCCATGACCTTGCCGGACATGACCAGCGCGGTGACCAAGATCATCGCCGCCGGTCGTGACCAGGGCAAGCAGACCCAGGTCTTCATCCGTGGCGACAAGGCTGTCGACTACGGTGCGGTGATGGGCGCCATGGGCGGGTTGCAGAAGGCCGGTGTCGGTAACGTTGGCCTGATTACCGAGGCGCCCTGATGCAACAGCGAGAGCCATCCGCCTCGGAAAGCTACTTCTGGCCCAGTGTCTGGGCCATTGCGCTGCACGTGCTGGTGTTCGGCATGCTGTTCGTCAGCTTCGCCATGACGCCCGAGCTGCCGCCCTCCAAGCCTATCGTCCAGGCCACGCTGTATCAGCTCAAGTCCAAGAGCCAGGCGACCACCCAGACCAATCAGAAGATTGCCGGGGAGGCCAAGAAGACCGCTTCGCGCCAGACCGAGGTCGAACAGCTGGAGCAGAAGAAGGTCGAGCAGGAGGCCGTGAAGGCCGCGGAACAAAAGAAAGCCGACGCCGCTCAAAAGGCCGAGGAGGCTCGCGAAGCCGCCGAGGCGAAGAAAGCCGAAGACGCCGCCAAGGCCGCCGAGCAGAAGAAAGCCGCCGAGGCCAAGAAAGCCGAGGAAGCGAAGAAAGCTGCCGAGAAGCAGCAGGCCGACATCGCCAAGAAGAAGGCTGAGGAAGAAGCGAAGAAGAAGGCCGAGGAAGAAGCCAAGAAACAGGCCGCGGAAGAGGCGAAGAAGAAAGCCGCCGAAGACGCGAAGAAAAAAGCAGCCGAGGACGCCAAGAAGAAAGCGGCGGCCGAGGACGCGAAGAAGAAGGCAGCTGAAGAGGCCAAGAAAAAGGCTGCGGCAGACGCCCAGAAGAAAAAGGCACAGGAAGCGGCCCGCAAGGCGGCGGAAGACAAGAAGGCCCAGGCACTTGCCGAGCTGTTGTCCGACACCACCGAACGGCAGCAGGCGCTGGCCGACGAGCAGGGTGACCAGGTGGCCGGCGACTTCGACGACCTGATCCGCATGCGCGCGGCCGAAGGTTGGGCGCGTCCGCCATCCGCGCGCAAGGGCATGACGGTAGTTCTGCAGATCAACATGCTGCCGGACGGCACCCTCACCAATGTGAGTGTGGCCAAGTCCAGTGGCGACGGTCCGTTCGACAGCTCGGCCGTGGCCGCGGTGAAGAACATTGGTCGGTTGACCGAAATGCAGGGCTTGAAGCCGAACGAGTTCAATCCGTATCGTTCATTCAAGATGACATTTACACCTGAGGATCTAGCGTTGTGATTAAACGTCTGAGAGGACTCCTGGTCTTGCTCTGCTGCGTGGCAGGCATGGCGATGGCAGAGGAAAAGAACATCCTGGTCACCAGCGGTAGCGACCGGGCAACTCCCATTGCGGTAGTGCCGTTCGGTGTCCAGGGCGGCAGCGTGCTGCCGGAAGACATGGCCGATATCATCGGCAACGACCTGCGCAACTCCGGCTACTACGCGCCGATCCCGCGGCAGAACATGATCAGCCAGCCAAGCCAGGCCAGCGAAGTGATCTTCCGCGACTGGAAAGCGCTGGGCGCCCAGTACGTCATGGTCGGCAGCATCGTGCCGGCCGGTGGTCGCCTGCAGGTGCAGTACGCCCTGTTCAACGTCGCCACCGAGCAGCAGGTGCTGACCGGTAGCGTGGCCGGCGGCGTCGACCAACTGCGCGACATGTCGCACTACATCGCCGACCAGTCGTTCGAGAAGCTCACCGGCATCAAGGGTGCGTTTTCCACGCGCATGCTGTACGTGACCGCCGAGCGTTTCTCCACCAACAACACCCGTTACACCCTGCAGCGTTCGGACTACGACGGTGCCCGTGCAGTAACCCTGCTGCAGTCGCGTGAGCCGATCCTGTCGCCGCGCTTCGCACCCGATGGCAAGCGTATCGCCTATGTCTCGTTCGAGCAGAAGCGCCCGCGCATCTTCATCCAGCACATCGACACCGGTCGCCGCGAGCAGATCACCAACTTCGAAGGCCTGAACGGCGCGCCTGCCTGGTCGCCTGACGGCTCGCGCCTGGCATTCGTGCTGTCGAAGGACGGCAACCCGGACATCTATGTGATGAACGTGGCTTCGCGCCAGATCACCCGTGTCACCGCAGGCCCAGGCATCAATACCGAGCCGTTCTGGGGCAAGGATGGCAACACCCTGTACTTCACCTCCGACCGTGGCGGCAAGCCGCAGATCTACAAACAGTCGGTTGGTGGCGGTGGTGCCGAGCGCGTGACGTTCGTGGGTAACTACAACGCCAACCCGAAATTGTCGGCGGACGAAAAGACCCTGGTGATGATCCATCGCCAGCAAGGTTTCACCAACTTCAAGGTGGCCGCGCAGGACCTGCAACGTGGAAGTGTAAAGATTCTCTCCGAGACCAGTCTTGATGAGTCTCCCACTGTTGCGCCAAACGGCACCATGCTAATCTACGCCACCCGCCAGCAGGGCCGGGGAGTCTTGATGCTCGTGTCGCTTAACGGCCGCGTGAGGCTCCCACTTCCTACCGCTCAAGGCGAAGTCAGAGAACCGTCCTGGTCCCCTTACCTGAACTGATTGCGGCGTAACACGTTTTGCTTAACACACTGGGGTTTCATTAGGAGTTTCACGATGGAAATGCTGAAGTTTGGTAAATTCGCTGCGCTGGCTCTGGCCATGGCTGTAGCTGTAGGTTGCTCCTCGAAAGGCGGCGACAACGCTGGTGAAGGCGCTGTTGATCCGAACGCTGGCTACGGTGCCAACACTGGCGCTGTCGACGGCTCCCTGAGCGAAGAAGCCGCCCTGCGCGCAATCACCACCTTCTACTTCGAATACGACAGCTCGGACCTGAAGCCAGAAGCCATGCGCGCTCTGGACGTTCACGCCAAGGACCTGAAGTCCAACGGCAACCGCGTTGTCCTGGAAGGCAACACCGACGAGCGCGGCACCCGCGAGTACAACATGGCTCTGGGTGAGCGTCGTGCCAAGGCCGTTCAGCGCTACCTGGTTCTGCAGGGCGTTTCCCCTGCTCAGCTGGAACTGGTTTCCTACGGCGAAGAGCGTCCAGTTGCCACCGGCAACGACGAGCAGTCCTGGGCCCAGAACCGTCGCGTAGAACTGCGTAAGTAAGTTCCTATGCGTATGTGCCGTCGTGCTGTAACCGTCCTCGCACTCAGCCTGCCCCTTTCGGCGTGGGCTGCGGTTCCCGTAGTAGATGACAACGCGGGTGGCTATCCACCTGCGGGTTATGGCACGAGCGGCGCCTATGCCGGAGCAGGGGCTTCGGCCCCTGCTTCTGCAAATGGCCAGCTGTTCATGCAGCTGCAGCAGATGCAGGACCAGATTTCCCGCCAGCAAGGCATCATCGAAGAGCTGCAGAACGATGTGTCGCGCATGAAGCAGGAAAACCTCGAGCGCTACCAGGATCTCGACCGCCGCATCAGCAGCGGTGCCGCGCCTGCCGCGACTCCAGACAATTCTTCCACCGGTGGCGCGAACAGCGCAGCCACGGGTGCGGCCGCCGGCGCCAATGCCGCGCAGCCACCGGCCGCGAGCAGCGAGCCGGGCGATCCGGCGAAAGAGAAGCTGTATTACGACGCCGCTTTCGACCTGATCAAGCAGAAGGACTTCGACAAGGCCAGCCAGGCCTTCAACGCCTTCCTGCGTAAGTACCCCAACAGCCAGTACGCCGGCAATGCCCAGTACTGGCTCGGCGAGGTCAACCTGGCCAAGGGCGACCTGCAAGGTGCCAGCCAGGCGTTCGCCGAGGTGGGCCAGAAGTACCCGAAACACAGCAAGGTGCCGGATTCGCTGTACAAGCTGGCCGATGTCGAGCGCCGCATGGGCCACACCGACAAGGTCAAGGGTATCCTGCAGCAGGTCATCACCCAGTACCCCGGTACTTCCGCCGCGCAACTGGCGCAACGCGACCTGCAAAAGCTCTGAACGACCCGTTGAAGAAGAAACCCGCGCTTGTCGCGGGTTTTTTCGTTAGAATCACGGCCCTTTTTTCGTAAACACGCTGCCGCGGATAACGCTTTGTCGAGTCCGCGACAGTGCCTGACGGAGGCGGACAGCCTGTTTAGCTGTCACGCCCGTGGCGATCATGCAAGACACATTACGCATCACCGAAGTGTTTTACTCGTTGCAGGGTGAAACGCGAACGGCCGGGCTGCCCACGGTTTTCGTGCGCCTGACCGGTTGCCCCCTGCGCTGCCAGTACTGCGACAGTGCCTATGCCTTCAGTGGCGGCACTGTCCGCACCCTCGACTCCATCCTTGAACAGGTGGCCGGCTTCAAGCCGCGTTACGTCTGCGTGACCGGTGGCGAGCCACTGGCCCAGCCCAACGCGCTGCCTTTGTTGCAGCGCCTGTGCGACGCCGGTTACGACGTGTCGCTGGAAACCAGTGGCGCTCTCGATATCAGTGGCGTCGACACCCGGGTCAGCCGCGTGGTCGATCTCAAGACCCCAGGCTCCGAGGAGTCTCACCGCAATCGCTACGAGAACATCGAGCTCCTGACCGGCAACGACCAGGTCAAGTTCGTCATCTGTTCCCGCGAGGACTACGATTGGGCGGTTTCCAAGCTGATCCAGTACAACCTGGCCGAGCGCGCCGGTGAAGTGCTGTTTTCGCCCAGCCACCATCAGGTGAGCGCCACCGATCTGGCCGACTGGATCGTCGCCGACAACCTGCCCGTACGCTTCCAGCTGCAGCTGCACAAGCTGCTGTGGAACGACGAACCCGGACGTTGAGGAGAAAGACATGACTGACAAACGCGCGGTAATCCTGCTGTCCGGTGGCCTGGATTCGGCCACCGTGGTAGCCATGGCCAAGGCCGACGGCTACCAGTGCTACACCATGAGCTTCGACTATGGCCAGCGCCATCGCGCCGAGCTTAACGCCGCGGCACGGGTGGCTAGTGATCTGGGCGTGGTCGAGCACAAGGTGATCGGCCTGAACCTCGATGGCATCGGTGGCTCAGCGCTGACCGACAGCAGCATCGATGTACCCGAGGCGCCAAGCGAGGGGATTCCGGTCACCTACGTGCCGGCTCGCAACACCGTGTTCCTGTCCCTGGCCCTGGGCTGGGCGGAGGTGCTCGAAGCCCGTGACATCTTCATTGGTGTCAACGCCGTGGATTACTCCGGCTACCCTGACTGCCGCCCGGAATTCGTCGAGGCCTTCGAGCGTATGGCCAACCTGGCTACCAAGGCCGGCGTGGAAGGGCAGGGATTCCGTATCCAGGCGCCGCTGCAGAACCTGAGCAAGGCACAGATTGTCCAGGCGGGCATCGCCCGTGGCGTGGACTACAGCCTGACCGTTTCTTGCTACCAGGCCGACGACGACGGACGTGCCTGCGGCAAGTGCGACAGCTGCCGCTTGCGCGCCGACGGCTTCAAGGCGGCCGGCGTAGAGGATCCCACCCGGTATTTTTGAAAAAAAATTGCGATGGAGTGTTGATTTCCTCTGAGAAATCAGTAATATACGCGCCATCCAACGGGTCGTTAGCTCAGTTGGTAGAGCAGTTGGCTTTTAACCAATTGGTCGTAGGTTCGAATCCTACACGACCCACCATATGCAGTACGAAAAAGCCCGCCTTCATGGCGGGCTTTTTCATGCCTGTCGAAAAAGTGGCCTGACCCACTGTCAACGGTTCAGGCGCCGTGCATCGAACGCATCACGTGCCTGGTAGGCGGTGTAGGTGGCCTGCGCAGCCGCCAGGCCGGCCAGGCCGAAGGTGCGGTCGAGGCCGAACCGACTGAAACCGCTCGGGATCGGCAGGCGATGGGCAATGGCATCCGCCAGGACTTCGCCGGCGACCGTGGTCGGGGCCATGCCATGGCCGCCGAAACCGACCGCGTGCCAGATGCCGTTGTGGTCCTGGCCGATCTGCGCCATCTGGTGGCGTCCGTAGCTCATCAGGCCGCCCCAGGAGTACTCCAGTTCCACGTCCTCGAATTGCGGGTAGACGCTCGCCAGGTCGGCCTTGAGCAGCCTGGCGATGGCCTGCGGCCCGCGATCGAGAATGGAGATGCGTCCGCCCCAGAGGATCCGGCTGTCTTTCAGCGGGCGGTAATAATCGAAGGCGAAGCGTGTATCGTAGATGGCCGACTGGCAGTCGATGGCGTCCTGCAGGCGTGCGCCCAGTGGCGCAGTGGTCACCACGTAGGTGGCGATCGGCAGCACGGCGCGTTCGATCGGGGCGTAGACGCCGCGGGCATAGCCCCCTGCGCTGAACACCACCTGCTCGGCATGGACTTCGCCCTGGCCGGTGCGCACGATGTAGCCGCCTGCCTTCTTCTCGATACTGGTGACCGGCGACTGTTCGTAGATCGTCACCCCGGCCTGTGCGGCTGCCTGGGCGATGCCGCAGACATACTTGAGCGGGTGGAAGTGGAATGCGTTGCGCTCCAGCAACCCGCCGTAATAGCGCTCGGTCCTGAGCTGTTCCTTCAGTTCGCCGGGGGCGATGTATTCCCAGTCGACGCCATAGGCCTGCTTCATCAGCTGGCGCGGTTTCTCAAGGCGCGACGGGTCGTTGAACCAGTTGGCGAGGATCACACCCTGGTCGACCAGGTCGCAATCGATGGTGTATTTGCGGGTGCGTTCGCGGATCAGGCCGACGGCGTCGAGTGTCAATCGATACAGCTTGCGTGCCTCGTTGGCGCCCAACGCCGCCAGCAGATCGGCGTTGCCGAGGCTGTAGCCGCCGAAGACGAAGCCGCCGTTGCGTCCCGAGGCGCCATGGCCGATGCGTTGCGACTCGAGGAGTGTCACATCGCTCACCCCGCGCTCGGCAAGCCCTATCGCAGTCGACAGGCCGGCCAGGCCACCACCGAGGATGCAGACGCGGGTATCGGTGCGCCCGCTCTGGGCAGGGTAGAAGGTTCTGCTGGCGGTGGCTTCGTAGTAGGAGTCGAAGGTGCTGTTCATCAGGGTCCCGGAGCAGTGGTGGGCGGACCGGGGCGGGTCCGCCAATGGAGAGTTCAGGCGGGTTGCTGGCTGGCTGCGAGCGCATCGCCTGTGGGCTCTGCCTTGCTGCGTTCGGCTTTGCGAATCTCGATACTGGAGAAGTCCATTTCCCTGTAGCGCACCACCTTGGAGCCTGTGACCAGCTTGTGGCTGAACCAGACCACCACGAACAGCACCAGGCCGACGTAGGTGGCGAAGGCACCGACCCAGTCGATCTGCCCGCCGATGAACGCCTGGTAGTTCTGCCCGAGCATGACCACCATGCACAGGCCGAAGGCGAACAGCGGGCCGAACGGGAAGTATTTCGACACATACGGCAGTTTCGCCAGGTCATTGCCATTGAGCAGGTAGCCGCGGCGGAAGCGGTAATGGCTGATGGCGATGCCCAGCCAGGCGATGAAACCGAGCATGCCGGAGGTGTTCAGCAGCCACAGGTAGAGCTTGCCGGGGCTGAACAGGAAGCTCAGCAGGCACAGACCCGCGACCGCGGCGGTGGCCAGCAGCGCCCAGACCGGCGTGCCACTGCGGGTCACCCGGGCGAAGATGGCCGGCGCCTTGCGCTCCAGCGCCAGGCTGTAGAGCATGCGCGACGAGGCATACATGCCTGAGTTGCCGGCGGACAGCACCGAGGTCAGGATCACTGCGTTCATCACGGCGGCGGCGGCGAGCATGTCAGCCTTGGTAAAGATCAGGGTGAACGGACTGATGGTGACATCCGACAGGCCGTCTTTGAGCAGGCGCGGGTCGGTGTAGGGGATCAGCAGGCCGATCACGACAATGGTGAGTACGTAGAACAGCAGGATGCGCCAGAAGATCTGGCGCACGGCCTTGGGAATGTTGCGTCCCGGGTTTTCCGTTTCGCCAGCGGCGATGCCCACGAACTCGGTGCCCTGGAACGAGAAACCGACGATCATCGCCACGCCGATCAGCGCCGGCAGGCCGCCGGCAATGGGCGCGTCGCCGATCTGCCAGAGGTGGGCGCCACCGTCCTGGCCGCCTTCGAGGATGCCCAGCAGCATCAGCACACCCACGGCGATGAAGATGATGATGGTGATGACCTTGATCAGGGCGAACCAGAACTCCGCCTCGCCGAAGAAGCGCACCGAGGCGACATTGAGGGCGAACAGCAGCACCAGGAAGGCCGCACTCCAGATCACCCCGGGGGTGTCCGGGAACCAGTAGAGCATGATGATCTGTACGGCCACCAGGTCCACGGCGATGGTCACTGCCCAGGAGTACCAGTAGTTCCAGCCCAGGGCGAAGCCGAAGCTTTCTTCGACGTAGCGCGAGGCATAGGTGGAGAACGAGCCGCTGACCGGCATGCACGCGGCCATTTCGCCGAGGCTGGTCATCAGGAAGTAGACCATCAGGCCAATCACCGCGAAGGCCAGCAGTGCGCCGCCGGGGCCAGACTGGGCAATGGTGGCGCCGGAGGAGACGAACAGGCCGGTGCCGATGGAGCCGCCGATGGCGATCATGTTCAGGTGACGGCTGGTGAGGGTGCGCTTGAGGTGTCCGGAAGGTGGGGCTGCGGCAGTCAAACTTCCGTTGTTGTTCGAATGGGTCATAGGCAACCTATTGGATCTGCATTCGGGTGAGTTGTTGTTTTTGTTGTGAACTGACCACTTCCAGTTGCAGGTGACGGGCGCGGATGGGGCGCCGGTCGGCCAGCAGCTTCTCCAGTGCTGCGGCGGTGGCGATTGCATTGATTGAAATCAGTATTGGCGTTGAAAGGTGTTCGCAACAAACGACAATTAGTTGCCATATCATTCCATTTTGGAATGCTTGGTTTCGTCGTTTTGATCGTGTGGCAAAGTTGAAATTTGCACGCATTCATCTGGATTACCCATATTTACTGAGATGCGTCGACGTCATTGTGGAGTGTGAAATGGTCGTTTTGTAACTGTCATGAAATGTACGAAACAATATGGCGGAAATTTATTCATCATTGATGCAACAAAAAACCGATACCTGGCGTGGCCAGATATCGGTTTCGGAGGGTCATATCCCTTCAAGCGGAGGGATTGATGAAGGGGCAGCCTTGTCGTGAGCTGTCAGCCTCTGTCACGGCGGACCGTGCGGCTGTTGGCAGTCCGCTGTTGCTGTTTCATCCGGGGGGCGGATTCAAACCCGGAACTGCGCCATCAGTGCCTGCTGCTGGTTGGCCAGCCGGTTCAACGCCTGGCTGATGTGCGCCGATTCGTCGGCCTGCCCCGACAGCGACTCGGTCACGTCGCGGATGCCCGCCACGTTGCGGTTCACCTCTTCGGCCACTGCGCTCTGTTCCTCGGCGGCCGAGGCGATCTGCAGATTCATGTCGGTGATCACCGTCACCGCCTCGCCGATACGCTGCAGCGCTGGCAAGGTCTGTTCCATCTGCGCGGCACTGTCCTGGGCCTGGCGCTGGCCGGCCTGCATTGCCTCGACCACGTCCTGGGTGCCTTGCTGCAAACCTTCGATTACCTGGCGGATCTCCTCGACCGACACCTGGGTGCGCTGCGCCAGGTTGCGTACTTCGTCGGCGACCACCGCAAAGCCTCGCCCGGCTTCGCCGGCGCGGGCCGCTTCGATGGCGGCGTTGAGGGCCAGCAGGTTGGTCTGCTCGGCGATGGCGCGGATCACTTCAAGTACCGAGCCGATCTGTTCGCCACGGCTTTCCAGGGCGCGGGCTTCATCCATGGCCGCATCCATGCCGCCGGCAAGCTGGGCGATCGCTTCGCGGGTGGCGCCCACCCGCGCCAGGCCATCGCGGGTTGCCTGGTCGGCACCGCGTGCGGCCTGGGCGGCCTGTGCGGCGTTGTGGGCAACGTCATGGGCAGTGGCGCTCATTTCGTTTGCCGCCGTGGCCACCTGTTCGATTTCGCGGTGCTGTTGCTGCATGCCGTCGCTGGTCTGGCGGGCAATCAGCGCCGACTGGTCGGCAGTGCCGCGGGCTTCCTGCAGCGAACCCTTGAGCTGGGCGATCACCGGTTGCAGCTTGTCGAGGAAGCGGTTGAACCAACCGGTGAGCTGGCCCAGTTCGTCGTCGCGGGCGTAGTCCAGGCGCCGCGTCAGGTCGCCTTCACCGCTGGCGATGTCCTCCAGGCGGGCGGCCACGGCCAGGATTGGCCGGGTCACGCCGCGGGCGGTCAGCCACACCAGCAGCAGCCCCAGCACGGCGGCGCCCAGGCCGACCAGCAGGCTGACGAGGTTGGCCTGCTGGTTCTGGCTGTCCAGGCGCTGGTTGAGGGTGACGGCGGGGGCTTGCAGTACCTGCTCGGGCAGTTCGAGCAGCACCTGCCACGGTGCCGCCCCGGGAATTGGCGCAAAGGGTCGGGAAATACGCATGGTGCCTTGGTCCAGGCGCTCGACGGCCTGGCCGGCGCGCAGTGGTGCGGCCAGGGCCGCCGCGCTGGCACCGAAGGCCTGCTGCACGGTCTTGCTCAACTGGCCGGCATCCTGACTGTGGCCGGCGAGCAGGCCCGCAGGGCTGACGATGCTGACCTGGCCCTGGCCGTCGAACAGCTCCTGGCGGCCGGCCAGGCTCAATTGCTGCAGGTTGTCCAGGCCGATGTCCAGGCCGACCACGCCCACCACCTTGCCGTTTTCCTGCAGCGGCAGAGCAATGCTGGTCATCAGTACCTGATGACCGTTGACCTCGTCGAAATACGGGTCTAGCACGCACGCCTTGGCGGTTTCCAGCGGGCAGGTCAGCCAGCGGTTGTAGGGCGAACCGTTGGCGCCGATGCTGGTATCGGCGAGCATCGACTCGGGCATGGCCTCCGCTTCGAGGTCGCCAGTGCCGGGCTGCGACCAGTACAGCGAAAAACGCCCGCTGTCGTTGCTGCCGTTGTCGGCCTGGCCGACGAAGCGCGCGTCCTGCTGGTCCAGGGCGTTGGGTTGGAACACCAGGTACAGGCCGATCAGGTCGGTATTGCCGGCCAGTGCGGCGCGGGCTTCTCGGCTCAGCTCACCGCGCAGTTCGGCACCGCCACGGGCCTTGAGCGCCTGCACCAGGCGGGCGAAACCGTTGCCGAACTGGTAGGCGTCCATGAAGTAGCGCTGGATGCGCAAGGCCTGGGTTTCGCCGTGGGCCTGCAGGCGCAGGCGGGCACTGTGGTCGAGCAGTTCGGTGTTGGCCTGGAATACCTGCTCGGCGCTGCGCCGGGCCTGGGTGAGCGAGGTGGCCACCAGCAGGGCGACGATGGCCAGCAGGCACAGGCCGGCGAGCAGGGTGATCTTCCACTGGATGGAGAGACGGCGCTGCGACATGGGCTTTTCCTTCTCGGGCAAACACAACGCCCGCGGTCAGGCGGGCGTCGGTGGGGTCATTCGGCGATGCAGTTCGGTGGCGCAACCCTGAAGGCTTTGGTCAGCCAGGCCAGGTAGAGCATGCCAAGCAGGGCCCAGATTCCGCCGAACAGCAAGGAGTGTTCGTTCAGGTCCAGCCACAGCGAGACGATGATGCAGAAGCCTATCGTCGGCGCCACCAGATACTTGAGGTTGTTCGTCAGGCCCTTGTTCTGTCTCTCACGGATATAGCAGTGGTTGATCACCGAGAGGTTGACGAAGCTGAACGCCACCAGCGCGCCGAAGTTGATCACCGAAGTGGCGGTGACCAGGTCGAAGAAGATCGCCGACAGCGAAATCAGGCCGACCACGGCGATGTTCAGCACCGGGGTCTTGTAGCGCGGGTGCAGGCGGGCGAACACCCCGGCCGGGATCACGTTGTCGCGGCCCATCACGTACAGCAGGCGCGACACGCTGGTCTGCGAGGCCAGGCCCGAGGCGATGGTGTTGATCACCGTGCAGGCGATGAACACCGACTGGAACAGCTTGCCGCCGACGTACAGGGCGATTTCCGGCAGGGCTGCTTCCTGGTCGTGGAAGCGCTGCATGGTCGGGAAGTAGGCCTGGATAAAGTACGACACCCCGATGAACACCACGCCGCCGATCAGGGCGGTCAGGAAGATCGCCCGGGGGATGGTCTTGCCTGGGTCGCGGGTTTCCTCCGACAGGCAGGTCACTGCATCGAAGCCCAGGAATGAGAAGCACAGGATGGTCGCGCCCGCGGCCAGCGCGGCGAACTGGGTCTGGTCATCGGCGAACGGCAGCAGGCTCCAGGCGGTGCCCAATCCCTCGCCGTGGCCCAGGCCGCGCCAGCACAGGTAGATGAACACCGAGATGATCGCCACCTGCACGGCGACGAACAGCAGGTTGAAGTGCGCCACCAGGTTGATGCTGCGCATGTTGATCAGGCTGATCAGGGTGACGAAGCTGGCCACCCATACCCAGGCCGGCACTTCGGGAAACATTGCCGACAGGTAGAGCTTGGCCAGCAGCGCGTTGACCATGGGCAGCAGCAGGTAGTCCAGCAGCGACGACCAGCCGACCAGGAAACCCACGTGCGGGTTGATGGCGCGTTGGGTGTAGGTGTACGCCGAGCCCGACTGCGGGAAGCGCCGCACCAGCGTGCCGTAGCTCACGGCAGTGAACAGGATGCCGAGCAGGGCCAGGATGTAGGCGCTGGGCACATGCCCTGCAGTGATGCCGGAGACGATGCCGAAGGTATCGAACACGGTCATCGGGGTGAGGTAGGCCAGGCCGATGATCACCACGTGCCAGAGGCGCAGGGACTTGCGGAACTGGGCATCGCCGGAAGCGCTGTGGTCAGGCTGCATGCGGGCGCTGCTCCTGTGTCGAAACAACGGGCACGGCGAGTGACGGGCACGACAAGGTCGAGCGGATGGGCTCCATGTTGTTCACCTTTTATGTTGGAGCTGCAGGGTGCGCGAAATAAACAACGATGGTCGTTTGAGTGTCAAGTTAAACATGACAGGTAGTCAGTTGGATGGAAGGTGAATCGGTTTTTTTGGCCGTTATGCACTGTTATTGGCCGATTGAGCGGATCGTAAGTCGATTTTGATGTTCGTAAAAATTGACATTGCTGTTGGCCAAGGCAGGCTGCCCTTGGGGTGTCGATAAACGAAATACCGCAAGCATTACCGCGCCGGCCGGGTGCCGATGGTATTCTTGCCACCCCGCGTGCCCTCGTTTCCGTGGTCCGCCCAATCGCCCTTCCTATGGACAGCAATCGGTTCTATTCATGAAGAAATCAGTAGGCATCCTTTCCGGCCTGGCGGTCGCCATCGCCGTCGCAACCACCGCTGGCGCCTGGTACACCGGCAAGCAACTGCCCGCGGAGCTGGAACGCTCCGTTGCCCGCGGCAACGAAGAGCTGAAGAAAGCCCTGGTCGGTAACGGCGGCAGCATGACCATCGAGCTGGTCTCGCTGGACCAGCACTTCTTCACCAGCACCGCGCACTACCGCCTGAAGGCCGAGAACGTGCAGCTCGGCGAGGCCGAGGCGCTGAACTTCCAGGTCGGCGTGACCGACCAGATCGAGCACGGCCCGTTCCCTTGGTCGCGGGTCAAGGCGTTCAAGCTGATGCCGGTCATGGCCACCAGCAACAGTGCTTTGGACAAGGATGACTTCACCGCAGGCTGGTTCACCGCCGCCGGCGACAAGGCACCGGTCACCGCCCAGGTCAGCCTCGGCTACAACGGCAGCGTCGACAGCGATATCCGCCTGGCGCCGGTGACGCTCAAGGAGGACGGCGGCAACGTCCTGGACTTCTCCGGCCTGCAGCTGCAACTGCGTGGTGACCGCGACGGCAAGGCGGTGGAGATCCACGGCAATGCCGAGCACCTGGAGTTGAACTTCGTCGATGAGCAACACGCGCCGGTGAAGATCCTGCTCAACGGCTTCAAGGCCGGCGGCAAGCTCCACGAAACCGCTCACGACATGGTCTATGTCGGCAACTTCGACCTGGCCCTGGCCGACACCCAGGTGACCTTCGGGCCGAAGCAGGAAGTGCTGGTGCTCAAGGGCCTGCAGCAGAACAACCTGTACAACGCCGAGGGCGAGGCCAATGACAAGCTGGCCGGACGCCTGGAATACAAGGTTGCCGACATCAGCTATGCCGGGCGCAAGGTCGGCAGCGCGGAAATGGTCCTGACCATGAAGTCCATCGACATCGCGGCCATGCAGGCGCTGATGGAGTGGTACCAGACCCAGCTGCCGCAGATGCAGCAGGCAGCCGCCGAGGGCGAGGCGCCGACGTTGGACATGACCCCCGAGGAGCAGGCCAAGGTCCAGGGCGAGTTGCAGAAGCTGCTGGTGGCCAAGCCGCAGGTCGCGGTGGAGAAGCTGGCGTTCAAGACCGCCAATGGCGAGAGCCACTTCAACCTGGCGATGGACTTCGCCAGCCCGAGTTCGTTCGACCTGCCGCCTGACCAACTGGGCAAGCAGCTGCTGACCCAGCTGAAGGCCAAGCTCAGTGTCTCCAAGCCGATGGTCGGTGACCTGGCCACGTTGCAGGCGCTGCTCGACGGCGAGACCGACGCCCAGGCCATTGCCCAGCAGTCCAGCCAGGCTGGCGAGATGCTCGGCATGATGGCGCTGCAGAGCGGCATGGCCACGGTAGAGGGCACCGATGTGGTATCGAGCCTGCAGTACGCCGATGGCATGGTCGACTTCAACGGCAAGAAGATGACCGTCGAAGAGTTCGCCATGCTGATCAGCGGCCACCTGGCGGCGCTGCAGCCGCAGGGCTGAGCCCTCGGGCAGACCCGCTCCCATCATCGTGGGAGCGGCGATGCGGCGACCCGACTTGCTCCGCGACGGAGGGCTGCAAAAACCCCTTTTGCATCCTTCCGATTGCCTGTAGCCTTCGCGTCCGATAATAATCCGCGCCCGCAGAGGGGCCGAGACGCTGGCCGTCCGGCACCGCTAGCCGATCTGCCAGGGCCGGGTGATACACTCGACTGACGCGCTCAAGCGCCCTGCAGGTCCAGCGATCATGACCCAGATTTCCGAACGCCTGTTGGTCCAGGCGCACCTCGATGCCAAGCAGCCCAACCCGCTGACGCCCGCGCAGGAGGCCGAATACCGTGCGGCCATCGCCGCCGAGCTGAAGAAGCAGAACGCCGTGCTGGTGGCCCACTACTATTGCGACCCGGTGATCCAGGCCCTGGCCGAGGAAACCGGCGGCTGCGTGTCCGACTCGCTGGAAATGGCGCGCTTCGGCAAGAATCACCCCGCCGAGACCGTGGTGGTGGCGGGGGTGCGCTTCATGGGCGAGACGGCGAAGATCCTCACCCCGGAAAAACGCGTGCTGATGCCGACCCTGGAAGCGACCTGTTCCCTCGACCTGGGGTGCCCGGTCAAGGAATTCTCGGATTTCTGCGACCAGCATCCCGAGCGCACCGTGGTGGTCTACGCCAATACTTCCGCAGCAGTGAAAGCCCGCGCCGACTGGGTGGTGACCTCCAGCTGCGCGCTGGAAATCGTCGAAAGCCTGATGGACAACGGCGAGACCATCATCTGGGGCCCGGACCAGCACCTGGGTCGTTACATCCAGAAGCAGACTGGTGCCGACATGCTGCTGTGGGATGGCGCCTGCATCGTTCATGAAGAGTTCAAGTCGCGCCAGCTGGCCGACATGAAGGCGCTGTACCCGGACGCCGCGATCCTGGTGCACCCGGAGTCGCCGGAAGCGGTGATCGAGCTGGCCGACGCGGTGGGTTCCACCAGCCAGCTGATCAAGGCGGCGCAGACCCTGCCGAACAAGACCTTCATCGTCGCCACCGACCGCGGCATCTTCTACAAGATGCAGCAGCTGTGCCCGGACAAGGAATTCGTCGAGGCGCCGACCGCTGGCAACGGCGCGGCCTGCCGCAGCTGCGCGCACTGCCCGTGGATGGCCATGAACACCCTGGAGCGGGTGCTGGACTGTCTGCGCAATGGCAGCAACGAGATCTTCGTCGAGCCGGCGCTGATTCCCAAGGCGATCAAGCCGTTGAACCGCATGCTCGACTTCACCCAGGCGGCGCGGTTGAAGTTGTCCGGTAACGCCTGACCGGTTGCACAAACCATCGCGGGGCAAGTCGGGTCGCCGCGATGGTTTCTGGCTGTGTATCAGCGCCCCATCATCTCCTTGACCATGCGCTGCTGCTCCATGATCTCGCGCTGGCGCTGGTCGATCTGTGAAGCCAGCGGGAAGTTGCTGCCCGAGCGGCGCTTGGCGTAGTCGAGCTGCTGGATCGCCTGGTCGAAGTCGCCGACCAGGGTGAAGTATTCGGCGCGCGCGCGGTGCAGGCCGATAGTGTTGCCCGACAGCCCGCGCACTTCGGCCACGTCGTACCACACGTCCGGATCGTCCGGACGGTTCTTGACCAGGTCATCCAGCACCTTTTCCGCTTCGGCCGGCTTGTTCTGCTTGACCAGCAGGTCGGCGCGCACCTGTTTCAACGGGTAGTTGCCCGGGTACAGCGCCTGCATGCGCTGGGCGCGCTGCTGGGCGTCGGCCAGGCGGTTGTTGGTGATGTCCAGGTCGATCTGCGCCAGGTTGTAGGTGATGTCGTTGGGCGCCTTGGCCAGCAGCGGCTTGAGGTTCTCCCGCGCTTCGTTGAGCTGGCCGCCCTTGATCTGCGCCAGGGCCAGGCCGTAGCGGGCGGCATCCATGTTCGGGGTTTCGTCGAGCTGGGCGCGGAAACGCTTGGCGGCCATGCCCGGCGTGCCTTCGTAGGTGAGCTGCACGCGGGCGCGGATCAACTGGTAGCGCAGGCTATCTTCCACGCCGCCCTTGGGCGCCTGTTCGGCGCGGTTGCGGGTGTCGGCGATACGCGATTCGGTAACCGGGTGGGTCAGCAGGAATTCCGGCGGCTTGGCATCGTAGCGGTACTGGCGGGCCAGGCGCTCGAACATGCTGGGCATGTTGCGCGGATCGTAGCCGGCCTTTTCCAGGTTGAGGATGCCGAAACGGTCGGCTTCCTGTTCGTTCTGCCGGGAAAAGCGCCGCTGCTCCTGGATTGCCGCGGCCTGTGTGCCGGCGATCACGCCAATGCCGGCATCGCCGCCGCCGCCCGCCGCCAGCACGATACCGGCCAGCAAGGCCGCCATCATCGGCAGTTGCATGCGTTGCTGGGCCTCGACGCCGCGGGCGAAGTGGCGTTGCGACAAGTGCGCCAGTTCGTGGGCCAATACCGAGGCGTACTCGCCTTCGGTCTGGGCATTGAGGAACAGGCCGCCGTTGACCCCGACGATGCCACCGGGTGCGGCAAAGGCGTTGAGTTCCTTGCTGTCGATAAGGATGAACTCCAGGCGCCGGTCCTGCAGTTGGCTGGTCTCGGCCAGCTTGTACACGCTGGTCTCGACGAAGTCCTTGAGCTGTGGGTCGTTGAGCTGGTTCACCTGGCCGCGCAACAGGCTCAGCCAGGCGCGGCCGAGCTGGTGTTCCTGTTGTGGCGAGACGATCGCGGAGCTGGCGTCGCCCAGTGACGGCAGGTCGTCGGCGTGGCCGGGCAGGGCCAGCAGGCAGGCCAGCGTCAACAGGGTGGGGCGCAGTAGATTCATGCAGAAGCTCGCGTCGGTCAAAAGCCTTACTGTAGCCGGGTCGCGCGATGCCGACCAGTGGCGGTATCCTAGCAGCCTTCCCCATGCGGTCCTGGAGCGCTGCCCGATGAGTGACACCCCGACTTGTGACGCCGAGCTCGATGCCAGCGGTCTCAACTGTCCATTGCCGCTGCTCAAGGCGAAGATGGAGCTCAATCGCCTGGCCAGCGGCGCGGTGCTCAAGGTGCTCGCCACCGATGCCGGCTCGCAACGCGACTTCCGCACGTTCGCCCAATTGGCCGGTCATACGCTGCTGCATGAAACGGCCGAGGCCGGGGTCTACACCTACTGGCTGCGCAAGGCCTGATTCCCTTCATTAGGCTCTATACGAAAAGCCTTGATACTTGTTCATGCTGCGTTGAAAACAGCCTCGGAATGCTCATGTACTCTAGTACACTCCGCTTCCTCGGCTGTTTTCGCCTTGCCTGACCTGCGTCTCAAGGCTTTTCGTACAGAACCTAGGATCGTCAATGTTCAAAGTGCTTCGCGACTGGATGCAGCGCTACTTCTCCGACGAGGAGGCAGTGGTGCTGGCGGTCCTGCTGTTCCTGGCCTTCACCGTGGTGCTGACCCTGGGTGGCATGCTCGCGCCGGTGCTGGCGGGCATGGTCCTGGCGTTTCTCATGCAGGGGCTGGTCAATGCCCTGGAGCGCCTGAGGGTACCCACACGGCTGGCCGTCTGGCTGGTGTTCGCGCTGTTCATGGGCGCGCTGGCGGTGTTCATGCTGGTGCTGGTGCCGCTGCTCTGGCATCAGCTGATCACCTTGTTCAACGAGCTGCCCGGCATGCTCGGCAAGTGGCAGTCGCTGTTGCTGCTGTTGCCCGAGCGCTACCCGCACCTGGTGTCGGATGAGCAAGTGCTGCGCGCCATCGAGTCGGTGCGCGGCGAAATCGGCAAGTTCGGCCAATGGGCATTGACCTTCTCCTTGTCGAGCCTGCCGCTGCTGGTCAATGCCATGATCTACCTGGTGCTGGTGCCGATCCTGGTGTTCTTCTTCCTCAAGGATCGCGAGCTGATCGGGCGCTGGGTCAGTGGCTACTTGCCGCGTGAGCGCACGTTGCTCAACCGGGTGGGTGACGAGATGAACCGGCAGATCGCCAACTATATCCGTGGCAAGGGCATCGAGATCCTGATCTGCGGGATTGCCACCTATATCGCCTTCATCAGCCTGGGCCTCAACTATGCCGCCTTGCTGGCGCTGCTGGTGGGGCTGTCGGTGGTGGTGCCGTATGTCGGCGCGGTGGTGGTGACGGTGCCGGTGACCCTGATCGCGCTGTTCCAGTGGGGCTGGGGCGACCAGTTCATCTACCTGATGGCGGTGTACGCGATCATCCAGGCGCTCGATGGCAACGTGCTGGTACCGTTGCTGTTCTCCGAGGCGGTGAGCCTGCACCCGGTGGCGATCATCTGCGCGGTGCTGCTGTTCGGCGGGCTGTGGGGGTTCTGGGGGATCTTCTTCGCGATCCCGCTGGCGACGCTGTTCAAGGCGGTGCTGGATGCCTGGCCGAGGCAGGAAACGTCTGTGGCGCCGATGCTGTAATTGCTGGGGCCGCTTTGCGGCCCTTTCGCCGCGGTTCGTCGCCACGACAAGCCGGCTTCCACATGGATCGCTTTACCTGTGGGAGCCGGCTTGTCGTGGCGACGAACCGCGGCGAAGGGCTGCGCAGCAGCCCCATGCGTCCTTAAGCCTTGTTCAAGGCCTCGGCCGCAGCCAGTACCGCATCCACATGCCCGGGCACCTTCACCCCACGCCATTCCTGGCGCAGCACACCGTCCTTGTCGATCAGGAAGGTGCTGCGGTCCACGCCCAGGTATTCCTTGCCATACAGCTTCTTCAGCTTGATCACGTCGAACAGCTGGCACAGGGCCTCGTCCTTGTCGCTGATCAGCTCGAAGGGAAAGGCCTGCTTGGCCTTGAAGTTCTCATGGGACTTGATGCCATCGCGCGATACGCCGAACACCACGGTGTTGGCGGCCTGGAACGCCGCGTGCTGGTCGCGGAAACCCTGGCCTTCGGTGGTGCACCCCGGGGTGCTGTCCTTGGGGTAGAAGTACAGCACCACTTGCTGGCCTTTCAGTTCAGCCAGGCTGACGCTCTGGCCGCTGGTGGCCTGCACCTGGAAATCGGCGACGGGTTGGTCGATTGCTACGGCCATGGGAGCTTCCTTAGACAGGGTTCTGTGGACGCCACGGTTCGATCAGCGCGTCCAGGTTGAGGGCGTCGGCGAAGTCGAGGAACTGGTCGCGCAGCCAGCTGATCTGGGTGCCGGCTGGCAGGATCACGGTGAACTGGGCGTTGAGCATGCTGCTGCCGGTCTGCGGGGCGAGGTAGGTGTCGCAGGTCATGGCTTCGAGCTCGACGCGGTGGTCGAGGAAGAACTGGCACAGCTCGTTGATGATGTCCGGGCGATAGGCGGCGCTGACATAGGCCACGTAGGGCAGGGCCTGCGGGCGCACTTCCTGGTCGGCGCTGCGGACCACGTCCAGCGTCAGCCCGTGCTTCTTGCCCAGGCCTGGCAGGGTGGCCTCGAGGCGGGCCAGGGCATCCCAGCTGCCGCCGACCTGCAGCACCAGGGCGCTGGTTTCGCCGTGGCGCGACAGGCGCGAGGTGACCACCGCGCAGCGATTGTCGAAGGCCGCGCGGCTGAGGACGTTGGCCAGCTCCATGGGGTTGGGGCCCAGGGCGCTGATGACGAGGAATTGTTCGCGAACGGTGGGGGTGGACATGCAGCATTCCTAAAGCGATGAGCGGTCGGTACAGGACGGGGGCAAGCCTCCTTTTCCAGCAGGGCCCCGGCCGGTTTGGGCGGCTGTGGACGCAGGCGAGGAGCACTGTCGACGGCCCGGCGGGCCGCGCTGTACCGATCAAAGGATCAAGGGTAGCGAAAAGCGGCGCGAAGGGGAATGCTCCGCCCGCCTGCTTCGCTTGTGCAAGGCCGATGGCGCCAGTACCATTACCGCTCTCTTTTTCCGGCAGGAGCAATTACATGATTGCGGGCAGTATGGTGGCGTTGGTCACACCCATGGATGCACAAGGGCGTCTGGACTGGGGCAGCCTCGACAAACTTGTAGACTTCCACCTGGAAAATGGCACTCACGCGATCGTAGCTGTCGGTACCACCGGTGAATCCGCCACGCTGGACGTCGAAGAGCACATCCTGGTCATCAAGCACGTGGTCGAGCGGGTCAAGCACAGCAAGAAGCGGATCCCGGTAATTGCCGGTACCGGTGCCAACTCCACTGCCGAAGCCGTGCACCTGACCCAGAATGCCAAGAATGCCGGCGCCGACGCCTGCCTGCTCGTCGTGCCTTACTACAACAAGCCGACCCAGGAAGGCCTGTACCAGCACTTCAAGCACATCGCCGAAGCCGTCGACATCCCGCAGATCCTGTACAACGTGCCCGGCCGCACCTCCTGCGACATGCAGGCCGAGACCGTGATCCGCCTGTCGAAGGTCAAGAACATCATCGGTATCAAGGAAGCCACCGGCGACCTGGTCCGTGCCAAGGCCATCCTGGACGGCGTCGACAAGGACTTCATCGTCCTGTCCGGCGACGATCCAACCGCCGTCGAGCTGATCCTGATGGGCGGCAAGGGCAACATTTCCGTCACCGCCAACGTCGCCCCGCGCGAAATGGCCGACCTGTGCGAGGCCGCCCTTGAGGGCAATGCCGAGAAGGCCCGCGCAATCAACGAAAAACTCATGCCGCTGCACAAGGACCTGTTCTGCGAAGCCAACCCGATCCCGGTGAAATGGGCGCTGGTTGAAATGGGCCTGATGCAACAAGGTATCCGCCTGCCGCTGACCTGGCTGAGCGAAGGCTGTCACGAAAAAGTCCGTACTGCCTTGCGCCAGTCCGGCGTACTGGTTTAATCGAGGAAGTACACCGCATGAAGCGACTGGCTGGTCTTTCCGCTCTCGCCCTGATCATTTCCAGCACCAGTGGGTGCGGCTGGCTGTGGGGCGAGGATGGCTATTTCCGCGACCGTGGCAGCGACTATCTGCAGGCGCAGCCTACCGCGCCGATGCAGCTGCCGCCGGACGCCAGCAACGTCAAGCGCCTGGATCCGCTGTTGCCGATCCCGCGCAACGTGGCCGACGATCGCGCCAGCGGCGAGTTCGAGGTACCCCGTCCACAGCCGCTGTCGGCCACCGCCGACATCAGCGATTTCAGCCTGCAGCGCAGCGGCAACAGCCGTTGGGTACTGGCCCAGCGTTCGCCTGCCGAAGTCTGGCCGGTGACCCGCCAGTTCTTCGAGGACAACGGTTTCCGCATCGCTGAAGAGCGCCCGCAGACCGGTGAATTCAACACCACCTGGCAGCGCTTCGACGAGCTGTCGGCCTCCCTCGGCCAGCGCCTGGCCAGCACCTCCAGCAGCGCGGACAGCGAAGTCCGCGTGCGGGTGCGCATGGAGCCCGGCGTGCAGCGCAACACCTCCGAGGTGTATGTGGTCAGCGTTGAGCGCCCGGCCGGCAGCACTGCCGAGCCTGACTTCCCGTCCGCCTCCAGCAACACCGGCACCGACGCTCTGCTGGTCGACGAAATGCTCGCCAGCATGAACCGCAGCGCCGAGAAGGGCGGGTCGGTCTCGCTGCTGGCCGCGCGCGACTTCGATGCCCCGAGCCAGGTCAGCCTGAGCGAGGACGGCAGCGGCAACCCGGTGCTGTTCCTGGGTTCGGACCTGGACCGCGCCTGGTCCGGCGTCGGCCGTGCCCTGGAGCAGGGCGAGTGGCGCGTCGAGGACATCAACCGCAGCCTGGGCCTGTACTACATCAACCTGTCCGAGAAGCCTGACGACAAGCAGAAGGAGCCTGGCTTCTTCAGCCGCCTGTTCGGCAGCGAGCCGAGCAAGGAAGAGCGTGAAGCCCGCGCCGAGCGTTATCAGGTACGCCTGAGCAAGGTGGGTGAAAACGTCCAGGTGACCGTCGAGAAGAACATCAACACCGTGGCCCCGGCCGATGTCGCCCGCCGCGTGCTGAGCGCGATCCAGGACCACCTGGGCTAAGTGCGCTTCGCGGTTCTTGGAAGCGGCAGCCAGGGAAACGGCACGCTCATCGCCAGTGGTGACACGGTCATCCTGGTCGATTGCGGCTTTTCCCTGCGCGAGACCGAGCGGCGCCTGGCGCTGCTCGGGGTTTCGGCCACGCAGTTGAGCGCGGTGCTGGTGACCCATGAACATGCCGACCACGTGCATGGCGTGGGGTTGCTGTCACGGCGCTACAATGTACCGGTCTACCTCAGCCAGGGCACCTTGCGCGGCATGCGCAAGCCGGTGGAGGTGGCCGGTTTTCTCGGTTGCGGCGATGTCGTGCAGATCGGCGATCTGCAGGTCAGCGCGGCACGGGTCGAGCATGATGCCTACGAGCCGTTGCAGTACGTGATCAGCGACGGTCGCCGCCGCTTCGGCATGCTCACCGACCTGGGCAGCTACGACGCGCAGTTGTTGGAGCGCTATCAGGGGCTCGATGCCCTGCTGATCGAAGCCAACCATTGCCGCGACCTGCTGGCCCGTGGGCATTACCCGCGCTTTCTCAAGCTGCGGGTCGGCGGCAGCCAGGGACATTTGAACAACCACCAGGCCGCGAGCCTGGTGGCCGAGTTGGGCTGGCAAAACCTGCAGCACCTGGTGCTGGCCCACCTCAGCAGCAAGAACAATCTGCCACATCTGGCCCGCCAGTGCTTCGTCGACGCCCTCGGGTGCGATCCGGACTGGCTCCAGGTGGCGAATCAGGATCAAGGGCTCGACTGGCGCCAAATCGCCTAGCCCACCTACTCAAGCAAGCGGAGCCCATCATGGAAAAACGCGACGAACTCTACCGCGGCAAGGCCAAATCGGTTTACCAGACCGACGACGCCGACCGCTTGATCCTGCTGTTCCGTAACGACACCTCGGCGTTCGACGGCAAGCGCATCGAACAACTCGACCGCAAGGGCATGGTGAACAACAAGTTCAACGCCTTCATCATGCAGAAACTCGAAGAAGCCGGCGTGCCGACCCAGTTCGACAAGCTGCTGGGCGACAACGAGTGCCTGGTGAAGAAGCTCGACATGATCCCGGTCGAATGTGTGGTGCGTAACTACGCCGCCGGTAGCCTGGTCAAGCGCCTGGGCGTGGAGGAGGGCATCAAGCTGGAGCCGTCCACCTTCGAGCTGTTCCTGAAGAACGACGAGAAGGGCGACCCCTTCATCAACGAATCCCATGTTGTCGCTTTCGGCTGGGGCACCGCCGAACAACTGGTGGAGATGAAGAAGCTGTCGTTGAAGGTCAACGAAGTGCTGAGCAAGCTGTTCGACGACGCAGGCCTGCTGCTGGTCGACTTCAAGCTGGAGTTCGGCGTGTTCCACGGCCAGATCGTCCTGGGTGACGAGTTCAGCCCGGACGGCTGCCGCCTGTGGGACAAAGAGACCCGCAAGAAGATGGACAAGGACCGCTTCCGCCAGGGCCTGGGTGACGTGATCGAAGCCTACGAAGAAGTTGCCAAGCGCCTGGGCGTGCCGCTGTAAGCGGCGCGTTCACGCAAGCGCCTGATACCACGCGAATTTTTTTCAAAAAAGGTTTGCCAGAAACGAAATCGCTGGTATGATGCGCGCCATTGGAGAGATGCCGGAGTGGTCGAACGGGACGGATTCGAAATCCGTTGTACTGGCAACAGTACCTAGGGTTCAAATCCCTATCTCTCCGCCATACATGAGAAAGCCCCGAGATTAACGTCTCGGGGCTTTTTTCATTGTTCCTCTTTTTTGCAACGACTTCGTCAATAGCCGGTATTGGCGTCTGGGCATTGAGCGCGCAAAGGGCTGGAGGCAGCAGGAAAATCGCTGCTGGCAACCTGCCACGATTTGCAGCCGCACCACCTGTCGTAGAGAATCGCGACCTTTGTTTTCGTAAGGATGCGTGCAATGAAGTTCGAAGGGACTTTCCAATACATGGGCAATCACGGGATCGTCTTCAACGTCTCGCAGATCACCCTGACCGACAGCGAGCGCGGGCGTTTGCGCGAGCTGCATTTCGGCGAAGCTAAAAGCGCCCATTACGAGGTCAACAGCAAGGTTGTCGAGACGTACGACAGGATGCTGGCCAAAGGGCTGCCGTGCGTGATGAAGATCGGTATCTCCAAGCCGCTGACCCGGCAGCAGGGTGACACCCTCAATGCCCAGCGCACCAAGGTCGCCAACCTTGCCGCCTCGGCGTTTGCCGCCGCCGCCAGTTCTGTGGCATCGCCGTATGTTGGCGTGCCGGTGGGCGCTGGGGTGCGTGCCTATGCCAATGACGTCCTGCCCACCTACCATGCTGGCGATGTGTTGGTCAGCATCGAGGCGCAGGTCAATGGCGGCATCGGTCCGCAGCACTCCACTTCGACCCTGATCATCAAGACCTGAGGGAGGCGCCTGTGTCCGAAATTCCCTATGCGGTCATCGCCCTGGTGCTTTATGGTCTGCTGGATCGGTTCCTTAAACCCTACCTGCTGCGCAAGTGGCTGGGGGTGGCGCTGGTGGTGGTTGGTTTCGCCGGTTGCATCATTGTTAGCCAAGCCCGTTTGTTTGGGTTGGACCTGGGATTGCTGTCGGTCCTTGCCACCGGGTTGGGCGTGGGCCTGTTCGTGAGGCGACGGCGATTCGAGCAGGTTGGTTGATGCAATAAAGGTCTGTATCGATTTCTTTGCTGAAAGCCCCGTAGTTCGCGCTACGGGGCTTTTTGCATCACCACAGAGGGGCTGTTGGTTACTGCGTGGGAGACATCTTGCGACAGTGCTTTGGCCATGCCGGTGAGATAGTGGGCGGCGGCTAACAAAGTAGGTGCGTTCTTCAGATCCTGAGTCAGCGCGATATCACTCAGAATGTAGGCGCAGGTTATCAAGTGCGTGGATTGTTCCAGGGCATAGTCCATTGGGTGGCCCGCAACGACTTGGAACAGTGGAGTTTCGTTACTGATTTCACCGCTTTCGCCAAAGCTGCCGATGCCGGTGGTGGTGATGCGTTTGTCTTGAGTCATGCCGGTTCTCCTTTCTCAGGGCGCGATCAATGCCTTGCCTGTACGCGGCTCAGGGCCATTTCTACCAAGCTGCGTGCGCTGTCGATTTCGTGCACGGCGGTCAGGGCCATGACCTGGCCCGGCGGCTTGGTGTGGATCATGGCGGCGTGCTGGGCGGCGGTGAAGGCGCAGACGAGATACTCGGCGATCTGGACGAGCAGATCCTCGAGGGTATGAGGGGAGTCGGATGCTTGTGGCGGAGGGTCGGGGACAATTTTTATCATGGTAGTAACCTGAGCTATTTGGGGCGTCCACCACAAGCTGTCAAACCAATGGAGGCAGCTGTACGTAGGTTGACAGACCGAGGCTCAGGTTCCCGGCGCACACGAATGTGCCCCACGCACAACTGCCATGAAGCAGCCATTGCGTTCTGAGCTACGGCCTGTCAAAGCCGGTCGTTGAGTTGGCAACGACGGGTCGAGACTAGGTCGCAGATCGAGCAGCTGCAATGGCCTGAATGGGGAAAAAGTGTGCTTGGGAAATGGACTACAGGGAATCAGGAAAGTCTGATGAAAACCTGTAGGAAGCTGAAAGGAATTACCCGCCTGTAACGTTTTAGCAAGTAGTTCAACTCGCTTAGTTGCCGTGCCAACAACTTGTTAGTTGACCCTCGTCAACGAGTGCACCTGTACTAGTGCCTTTCATTCTCACCGCCATTTCCCGTATGATCCGCGCGCCATCCGTTTGATGGTGGATCATGGACTAAAGGATTTTTATGAAAAAGCTGATCAAAGCTACTGTCGCTGTTGCTGTCGTTTCGGGCGTTGCCCTGCTGTCCGGCTGCACCGGCCAGGTCTACAACCAGCCTAAGAACTGCTCGTACGACTACCTGTTCCACCCATCGGTTTCCATCTCCAAGATCATCGGCGGCTGCGGCCCGATCGATAAACTGCCTCAGCAGCAGTAATCCTGGAAATACCCTGATCGGGTTGTTCACAGCCTGATCCAAGACCCCCGACCATGGATGTGGCCGGGGGTTTTTATTTCTCGGGGCCGCCTTTTCTGGCAGTTCCGCCCTGGGCACGCATTGGCAATTGAACGCTGCTGGCATATCGCCAACTGTTCCATTGCCATTCCCGGTCGCTCGCTATAGTGCATGACACCCTGACTGACAGCCTCAGGACGAGTCTGGATCCCCGACCATGGACGGCATACGGCCCGCATTTCGCTGCGTGTGCCGTCTGCACGCCTGCGCGCTCGCGCTCCTTTCTTCCTCCTTGGCCCGTCGAGTCTCAACCCGGCGCCCTGGCGCTGTTCGAAGGCAAGGGAGATGCATCGAGATGGCCACCTACCCCGTCCAGATCACCAACAACACCAACCTGGCGCTGGACATCTACACCACCCTCAACAAGAACCCCGCGACCGATCCGCCTTCCACCAATCCGGCGGACTATACCGCCGTGTACACCCTGCAAGGCTCGCTGGGCGCCAACCAGAGCACCACCTTGCCCCTCACCGAGAGCCTGGCGCGGCTGGTGATCGTGCGCCAGAGCGACCAGTTTCCCTTGCTGGTGCAGGTGGCCAACGCCCTGTTGCCGGACTCGGAACAGGTGCGGGTCGGCAACCAGGATGTGACCACGGCCAACTCCGGTTGGGCGTTCTACCAGTCGTTCATCAGCCAGCCCTTCACTCCCACCGCCCTGGAATTCTGCGAACTGGTCAGCGATACCCCGGCCAACGCCCTCAACGACAAGGCCGCCTCTTTCTTCGCCGCCAATGGCTACCCTGGGGTGAGTTTCGCGCTGTTCTCGGCCCTGGGTTACTGGGCCAACAACCAGCTGTACGCCTATCCGGGCACCTACTACTGCTACGAGCCCCCCAGCGGCAACTCCATGGGCTTCATCCTGCCCACCACCCAGGTGGGCACGTTGACCATCGCCGACGGCAAGGCCAACTACAGCCCCAGCACGGGCGGCGGCAGTGCGCTGCAGTTCCAGTACGGCCAACTGACCAGCCCAGGTGCCGACGACAAGCACGGCTTCAACACCACCGGGTTCATCCGCGACCTGACCTGGGAAGGCAAGCCCGAAGTGATTACCTGGGCCTTTGTCGGTACCTGTGACGGCCAGCAGTTCATCGCCCAGTCCTACCAAAACCCGCAGTTGCCCTGGTACGCAGTCGCCTACGACATGGCCTATGGCGCGTTGTTCACCGTGCAGCTGGCGATGACCCTCGACGCCGCGATCAACCTGCTGGGCACCGTGGCCAACGGCATGCAGTGGCTGGCGCAGAATACCGGCAAGCTGATCAGCCGCATCCAGGACAGCCTCAACAGCACCGGTGACACCGCCGGCGCCGGGAGTGGCGTGGGCGACGCAGCCGATCCGGTCAACGTCGACGTGGACATCGACGTGGATATAGACGTAGATGTGGACGTGGATATCGACATCGACATCGATGTGGACGTCGACGTGGATATCGACATCGATATCGACGTCGATTTCATCGCGGTGGTGGATGTCGATGTAGACGTGGACATCGACGTGGACATCGATGTGGTGACCGACACCGAGACGGACATCGACATCGATGTCGACGTGGATATCGACACCGATGTGAACGTCGAGCCCGGCGCACTGATGAAGGTGGTCAATGGCGTCGGCAACTGGATCATGACCAAGGCCTTGCCGACCCTGATCGAAGGGGCGGTGATCTACGTCGCCTTCCAGAGCGTGGGCGCGATCTTCCAGGCCTGGAAGAACCAGGACGAGAAGGACATCGAGAACCTGCAACCGCGTCAGAGCACCGGGGTGGGCGTGCTGGTCAACTACATGCTGCAGGACGACAAGCCAGTGGCGGCTCGCTGGCAGACCTTCAGCCAGTATGTGGCCGAAGTGCAGGGCGATCCGAAGACCGTCGGGGTGACGATTTCCACGTTGCTGCAGACCGGCAACACCAAGGCCGACAACGACGCGGCCAACTGGCGCTGGTCCAGTGACGACGAGAACCAGGTGGTGGCGAGCATGGCGCCCTACACCGGCGATCAAGCCTACAAGGCCTTCGTGATACTCGGCAACGCCACCTACCAGGGCAAGCCGCTGCCGGTGAAGGTGGGGGCGAGTGTTGCGATGAAGTACCTGGCCGCGCAAGGCGCCTGAGGAGCGAACCGCATGAGCATGACGACCCGCAACAACCACGAACAGGTGCAAGCCACCCAATACCCGAGCGCCGAGGACCACCGCCGCCGCTGGCGGCGGCTGGCCCAGGCCATCGCGGCCAGGGCCGCGGACATCAGCGACGATCCGGCCCTGCTGGTCGCGCCGCAGCGCCCCGGCACCCTTGAGATCCTTGGCTCGGGCATCGAGGCCTCGGACTTCAGCCGCAGCGACGAGGCGCGGATCCTCGCCGCCGACCATGTGTTCTATTGCGTTGCCGACCCGGCCACCAAGATCTGGATCCTCTCGCAGCGTCCGGACGCTTTTGACCTGTACGTGCTCTACGACGACAGCAAACCGCGTTACCTGACCTACATGCAGATGACCGAGGCCATGCTGCATCACGTGCGCAACGGCGATCATGTAGTGGCGATCTTCTATGGCCACCCCGGCGTATTCGTGCTGTCGACCCATCGCGCCGTGACCATCGCCCGCCGTGAAGGGCACCACGCCAGCATGCGTGCCGCAGTCAGCGCCCTCGACACCCTGTGTGCCGACCTGGGCGTGGACCCCAGCCAACCCGGCATGCAGATGTACGAAGCCACCGACATGCTGATCCGTCGCCGCCAGCCGGACCCGGGGCTGCACCTGGTGCTCTGGCAGGTCGGCCTGATCGGCGAGCTGGGCTACCGACGCCAGGGGTACCTGAACAGCAACTTCGCCGTGTTGCTCGACTACCTGGAGGCGCTCTACGGCCCGGAGCACCCGGTGATCAACTATGTCGGTTCGCGCTACCCGGGGATCGATCCGCTGATCGACCGGCAAACCCTGGCCAGCCTGCGCGATCCGCTGGCGCAATCGTGGGTGACCGGGATCTCCACCTTCTACCTGCCGCCGCGCACCGCAGGGCAGTCGGATCCGCAGATGCTCGAGCGGCTGGGGCTGATCCGCCCCGGCCAACCGGTGCGCGCCGCCAGTGATCCATTGCGGGTGATCGACCGCTACGACAAGCGTGAACGTCGTGCCTTCAGCGATTTCGCCCGCTTCGATGTGCCGGCCAGTTACCAGTGGCAGGCCGACACCGGTGCCGGACGTTTCATTCTTGCCTTGTCCGACGATGCCGAGTTGCGCCGGCAGTACCGCGACGACCCCCAGGCCGCGGTGCAGGCCTGGGGCGGGCTGGATGCCCGCGAACGGCATCTGCTGGGGCAACGCGACCCGGGTGCGGTGCAACTGGCAGCCAAGGGTGCCGATGCCCAGCGTCATCCCGGCAATCGTGAGGGGGTCGAGCACCTGCTGACCTATACCTCGGCCAGCAGCGCCTTGCACCGGGCGCTCAGCGCCGCCGCGCCGGGCGAGCTGCGTGCTGTCGCCGCGGCTTGGTCGCGCAAGGCTGGCCTGAGCATCGACTGGCCGGGCATGAATGCCGAGCTCAATGCGCTGCTGCAGTCGAGCCTGGCGCCCTGGAGCGGCTTCTACCTCGACAGCAGTCGACGCATGAGCCTCTCGTTGTTCAGCCGCATGAAGAACGCCGGCCTGCGTGTCGACCTCGATGGCCAACCGCTGGTGGGCGTGCGCTATCAGTCGGGCGTGCTGACCTGGAGCGCCGAGGCCGGCAATGGCAGTTCCGGTTATCTGCAATCCGATCTCTCGGTGCAGGGCGGGCGCAGCTGGATCGGGCTGGTGTGGCCCGCTGGGGAACAGGCTGGGAGCGGCTACAAGGTGGCTTTGCGCGGGCAATCGCTGGCGCGTCCGGCATGCCTGGCGGTAGGGGATTATCGGGTCGCAGGGGAGGCGCTGCGCATCGTGCCCTCGGCCTCGGCGAGCCAAGGGGTTGATGTGTTGCGCGAGGGCCTGGCGTTGCCCGGCGAAGTACTGTTCAACGGGCGTGATACACGCATCGGTGAGCGACGCCTGGCACTGTCGACACGTCGTTTCGAGGACCTGGCGCAGTGGGCCCAGGGGGCGTACCGCCTGCGCCTGGTGCATGGTCGCCTGGCCGAGTTGCTGGCGTTGCGCCTGGGGCCCTACGGGCTGGAGATCGCTGGCAAGCCGGTAACCGCCGAATTTCGCGAGGGACGCATCCAGTGGCAGGGTGGCCCGCCGGCCGTGGAGTCCGGCCAGTTGGACGTGACCCTCGATCCGATCACGCTCAAGCCGCTGTTGCATGGCCACGGCCGCAGCGCCGCGGGCAGCAAGGTGCAACTGCGCGGCATGGCCCTGATCGAGCCGCTGTGGATAGGCCAACTGCTCGAGCGGCCACGGTTGGGCTTGCCCGAGTGGGCCTGGCAGCACCTGGTGGCGGTGATGGTGGCGGCCAGCGACAAGGGCGGGATCTTCCTCTGGCATGGCTATGACCGTGCGCGCGGCAACCTGCGCCTGTTGCGCGAGGCGCTGGCGCGGTTGCGCCAGGGTGAAATGGAGGATGCCGGATGAACATGCGCGTGCAGCCGTTGCTGGCCGGGGTGGATCGTGCCTGGCTGATGGCCGAGGCCGGTGCACGGCCCCGGCGCAACCGTCTGGTTCTCGAATACGACACCCGGCGCTTTCCCTTCGCCGCGGCACTGACGCGGGACGTGTACAAGGTGCAGCGCCTGGACCGGCTGCACCTGTATCTGCGCCAGCACTACCTCGAACGTGGCCGCCCTGCGCGGCTGCGCCCAAGGGACAACCTGCTGCTCAGCGACATGATGGAGCGTCAGCCTGCCACGGCCGATTTCTGGACCCTTTACCACGCCTTCATGCTCCAGGTGCTGGCGCCGTTGGTGGGGCGTGGCATTTCCTATACCAGCCACCCGAAGCTGCGCGTGCACCTGGCCGGCACGCCCAGCGTGAGTTCGTTCCACCACGATATCTGCGTTACCGAGCGCATCGACCAGGTCAACTTCTGGATGCCGTTCACCGATGTCGAGGCTGGCGCCGCCCTGTGGCTGGAAAGCGACTATGGCAGTGCCGACTACAGCCCGGTCAGCCTGCGCTACGGCCAGGTGTTGATCTTCGATGGCGGCTACCTGGGGCATGGCTCGATGCGCAACGACAGCGAGCGTACCCGGGTCAGCCTGGACATGCGCTTCTCCTACAAGAAAGCCACCACCCGCGCCGAAGGGGTCGCCTTGCTCGACCACCTGGCCGGGATCCTCGCGCCTGACAGTGTCAGTGAAGGAGTACCGACGTGAACAATCAAGCCTTGCAGAGCCTACTCGATGGCCTGGTCGACCCCGGCTACGCCGTCCGGCCGCCCAGGGCGGTGTCGCTGGTGCACTACGGCCCGGACGGGGTGAACGTCGCCACCCGGGGTCGGGCCGAGTACCACGCCCAGACCGATGGTGGCCTGGAGGTGCGCTACCGCTCGGTGGACGCCGGGGGCGCGCCGCATGCCGACAGCCACCTGCTGATCGATGACCAGGGGCGGGCGCGCTCCTCGATCACTCGCCTGCTCGATGACCAGGGCCAGGTGCGGCGCTCGGTGTTCGGCCAGTACGACGCCTTGCACCTCACTGCCGTCGGCACGCCGTCCCACGGCATGGCCACGCTGTCGGCGAACGATGCCCAGGGGCATCTCGTCCATCAGGCGCAGATGGCCTACGACGAGGAGTGCTATGCCAGCTACAGCACCCGCCAGTTCGATGCCGATGGCCGTCTGCTGGGACGCACCTGCGTGTCCTATGTGCAGGCGCAGATGGCCGGAACCCGGCTGACAGGAGGCATGCTCGCGGTAAACCATACCGATGGCCGCGGCACGCGGACCTACAGCGCCAGGTCCTACCTGGGGGCCACCGGCGTGCCTTACCAGGTGATCGGTACGCGCTATATAGAAGGCGGCAATGCCGTGCTGGAGCACATCAACTCCGACTACGGCGGCGTGCTGTTCGACGCCCGCCGCCAGGTCCATGGCGGCGAACTGGTGGTACGCACCTTTGCCGCCTGCGGCAAACCCCGTAGCGCCACGGCCCTGCGCTATCGCCAGGGGCAACTGGTGGGCCGGCAGCGGCTGGACCTGGAAGGCGTCATGAAGGTGGTCGGGCCTGCGCCGTTGCTCTGCTCCTTCGCCCCCTGGGCGCCCAACCGCGCCGCCGATCGCAGCAGTGTGCAACGGCGCCAGGACGGCAGCCTGTTGCAGCGGCGCGAAGACTGGTTCACCCAGCCGGGCAGCAGCGGAACGCCTCGCCGGACGCTGGTGACCCTGTATGCCCGCGACGGCCAGCGGGTGATCCGTGTGACCGACGTGGACTATGCCGGGGCGCAGTTCGACAGCCGTGGCCTGCCGGTCGGCGGCAGCATCCTGTCCACCCATTACCAGGCCGGGGTGCGCAGCACCACGGCGTGCATTGCGTATTGATGTGTCATTCACCGCAACCAGCAAGGAGAGCAACGTGAACACTGCCAATACCGCCAAACTGAGCACCGCCACGCAAATCAACGAGACCGTCAAGCTGAGCAACCAGTCCGGTGTCGATGTCGTGGTGCTCGACGCCCATGCCGCCAGCGGCACCAGCGAACAGGGCTACCTGCAGGACCTCAAGTTCCTGTCGATGGCCAGCGGCAACGTGCTGAAAAACGGTGCCAGCACCACGGCCACGCTGCATGACACCTATGTCAACAGCCAGCACCAGACCGCCGTATCGCATCTCTACAACCTGCTGGTGTCCAGGACCGACTCGCTGTTTCCGGTGATGACCGTGGGCGAGCAGCTCGACTTCAATACCGAGACCTACCCCGACATCAATATCACCGCAGCGGCGGCGAAGAACATGCAGACCGCCCTGACGTTCTGCCAGAACATCATGACCTCGCCTTCGTCGCAGATGTCGGCCAACTTCCAGTCGGCCATGAAGGATGCCTTCAGCAGCGGTTCGGTTGCCGATGGCAATGCCAAGATGGCGGCGTTCTTCAACCAGTACCCGACATTCGCCGGCCTGGACTTCCCCAGCTATGTCGCGGTCAGCACCTGGATGCGCGGCTTCGCCTATCTGTGGGGAATGAACGACCAGGGCAAGCCGGGCGCGACCTTCTACGTGTACTCGGCGGCCACCGGGCAGAATGCCAAGGGCGCGACTTCCGAGGGCACCATCACCTTCACCCGCAAGGCCAACGCGCCGTCGCCAGCCGACCCCAGCGACCGCCAGAGTGCCTATACCATCACCCTCACGTCCCAAGGCAGCAGCAAGACGCTGCAGTTCTCCAATGGCCAGCTGATCGACAGCAGCGGTGGCGCCATCACCCTGAACTGCACCTTCGGCTACAAGGGCACTTTCACCGGCAAGGATTCGGACACCACGGCCCTGACCCTGCTGGCCGGCACCATGCTGGGCAAGTCGGTGATCGCCATCCCGCTGGCGCCGGAGTCGGGCTGGGACAAGTTCTGGTCGAGCCTGACCTTCGGCACCGTGTTCAAATACTTCATGGAGGCCATGGGGCTGTGGATGGCCCTGGACTTCCTCAAGCAGAAACTGACCGCCAAGAACGACAAGCTGGCCGAGGACAAGGCCAACGAGAACGACGGCAAGGACCCCACCTCCGAGCAGGTACAGGACGCGCAGAACGACGGGCAGCAGGTCGGCGACCAGGCCCGTGCCGACAACCAGGCGCAGCTCGACAATGCCTCGGGCGACGTGCAGGCCGAGGTACCGAGCGAGGCGGACTTCTCCTCCTCGGTGTCCGAGGTGCGCGCCAGCGGCAGTTCGGCGTACAAGTCGGTGGCCAGCGACAATACTGGCGGGGCGATCGACAGTGCCGCCGAACAGGTGAGCGACCTGGCCCAGATCGAGGTGACTGATCAGCTGGAAGAGGCTAACGACAATCTGCTCGAGGCCAAGGGGCAGCTCGAGGCCGGCGATATCTCGGGGGCCAACACCAACGTCACCACGGTCAACGAGCAGTTGCCGCAGATCGTCGAGGATATGGGCAACGCGGTGAATGAAGAACTCGCGGAGCAGGTCAAGGAGGCTGTGGAGGTACAGGCGGAAGCAACCGAGCTGTCGGAGGAGGTCAACGATACCGCCGAGGAAACCGAGGGCGGCACCGAGGAACCGTTCGAGGACGGTGTGTTCCCGGAAGTCTGAGGTAGCTCCGGGAAGCGCGGCCCACCCTGATGCGAAGTGCCGCATTGACAGGATGGGCCGCGTTTGTTTGTGCTGGCAATTCGGTTACAATCCGTCAATCGTTTCAGCCTTGTCGGTCAATTCGACCAAAGGCTGGCACGTCCAATGTCTCTCTGGCTGCTGAACAATGATCACAACAAGCCTGCGCTGAAGAACATGGAATACCTGGGCCAGCCACAGGCCCACCCTCCGTTCTACTGACTGGAATCGATCAATGTTCAAGAAAGCTGGCAAGACCTTGCTGGGTCTGGCTGTCGCGGCGAGCTTCATGCAAGCGCACGCTGCCGACACCAAGAAAGTCGACGTGCTGCTGGTTGGCGGCGGCATCATGAGCTCCACCCTGGCTGTCTGGCTCAACGAGCTGGAGCCAAGCTGGTCGATGGAGATGGTCGAGCGCCTGGACGGCGTCGCCGAAGAAAGCTCCAACGGCTGGAACAACGCCGGTACCGGCCACTCCGCGCTGGCCGAGCTGAACTACACCCCGGAAGACAAAGACGGCAACGTCAACATCACCAAGGCCATCGAGATCAACGAGTCGTTCCAGATCTCCCGCCAGTTCTGGGCCTGGCAGGTACGCCAGGGCGTGCTGAAGAACCCGCACTCGTTCATCAACACCACCCCGCACATGAGCTTCGTCTGGGGCGATGACAACATCAAGTTCCTGAAGAAGCGCTACGACGCCCTGCAGGCCAGCCCGCTGTTCCGCCCGATGCAGTACTCCGAGGACCACGCGCAGATCGCCAAGTGGGTCCCGCTGATGATGGAAGGCCGTGACCCGAACCAGAAGCTGGCGGTCACCTGGACCCCGATCGGCACCGACGTCAACTTCGGCGAGATCACCCGCCAGTTCGTTGGCAGCCTGCAGACCAAAGAGAACTTCGACCTGAAGCTCTCCACCGAAGTGCAGGACATCACCCGCAACGAAGACGGCTCCTGGCACGTCGAGTACAAGAACCTGAAGGACGGTACCGAATCGGCCACCGACGCCAAGTTCCTGTTCATCGGCGCCGGTGGCGGCGCGCTGAAGCTGCTGCAGAAGTCGGGCATCCCGGAAGCCAAGGAATACGCAGGCTTCCCGGTAGGTGGCTCGTTCCTGGTGACCGAGAACCCGACCGTTGCCATGCAGCACATGGCCAAGGCCTACGGCATCGCCTCGACCGGCGCGCCACCCATGTCGGTACCGCACCTGGACACCCGCGTGCTGGACGGCAAGCGCGTGATCCTGTTCGGGCCATTCGCCACCTTCTCGACCAAGTTCCTGAAGAACGGCTCGTACCTGGACCTGCTGAGCAGCGCCACCACCCACAACGTCTGGCCGATGGCCCGCGTCGGCATCGACCAGTACCCGCTGGTCGAGTACCTCGCCGGCCAGCTGATGCAGTCCGACGACGACCGTTTCGCCGCCCTGCAGACCTACTTCCCGAACGCCAAGAAGGAAGACTGGAAGCTGTGGCAGGCCGGTCAGCGCGTGCAGATCATCAAGCGTGACGAAGAGAAGGGCGGCGTGCTGAAGCTGGGCACCGAGGTCGTGGCTTCCCAGGACCGCACCATCGCCGGCCTGCTGGGCGCCTCGCCAGGTGCCTCGACCGCCGCGCCGATCATGCTCAACGTGCTCGAAACCGTGTTCAAGGAGAAGGTCGCCACCCCTGAGTGGCAGGCCAAGATCAAGGAAATCGTGCCGAGCTACGGTACCAAGCTGAACGCATCGGCTGCCGCCACTCAGAAAGAGTGGGACTACACCGCCGAAGTGCTGCAGCTGGAGAAGCCGCCGGTGCTCGATCAGAGCGTCAAGACCACCGCCGCCCCAGGCGCACCGGTCGAGAGCAAGCCTGCGAACGACATGGCGCTGTAAGGCCCATGCTTGCCGGGCTTGCCCGGCAACACCAACCACGAGGATCGCCCCTGGCGGCCTCGTGGTTTTTTTGTGCCTGGACTATCGATGGAAACGGCTCCCGCCGCTGGCAGGCCGGGGTTCAACGCTGCTCGAGAATGCTGCCCAGCAACCCTGGAAAACGGCTTTCGAGCTCATCGCTGCGCAACGAGTTCATGTGCGTGGTACCGACATTGCGGGTGTACACCAGCCCCGAGTCACGCAGTACACGGAAGTGATGGGACATGCTCGACTTGGGCCGGCCGCCGTCCAGCTCGCCGCAGCTGGCTTCGGCGACGCCCGCCAGGCGGCGCACGATTTCCATGCGCACAGGGTCGCTCAAGGCGTAGAGCAGGCGCTCCAGCGTCAGGTCTTCGGGGTTGGGGTGGGTATAGGCTCGCATGGCCAACATGATAACGGGGGTTTCACAAATTGCCATAGTTCGAATATGATCGAACAATCGTATCCAACCCCGTTCCTGGAGTTAGCTCATGGCCGCATTGTTCGAACCCTATACCCTCAAAGACGTCACCCTGCGCAACCGCATCGCCATTCCGCCGATGTGCCAGTACATGGCCGAGGATGGCCTGATCAACGATTGGCACCACGTCCACCTGGCCGGGCTGGCCCGTGGTGGCGCCGGCCTGGTGGTGGTCGAGGCCACCGCGGTGTCCCCGGAAGGGCGCATCACCCCCGGCTGCGCCGGGATCTGGAACGACACCCAGGCCCAGGCGTTCGTGCCGGTGGTCAAGGCGATCAAGGCCGCCGGTTCCGTGCCGGGCATCCAGATCGCCCACGCCGGGCGCAAGGCCAGCGCCAACCGCCCCTGGGAAGGTGACGACCACATCGCCGCCGACGATGCCCGTGGATGGGACACCATCGCCCCATCCGCCATCGCCTTCGGCGCCCACCTGCCGAAAGTGCCGAAGGCCATGACCCTGGACGATATCGCCCGGGTCAAGCAGGACTTCGTCGATGCCGCACGCCGCGCCCGCGATGCCGGCTTCGAATGGATCGAACTGCACTTTGCCCACGGCTATCTGGGCCAGAGCTTCTTCTCCGAGCATTCCAACCAGCGCACCGATGCCTACGGCGGCAGCTTCGACAACCGCACGCGCTTCCTTTTGGAAACCCTGGCCGCCGTGCGTGAGGTGTGGCCGGAGAACCTGCCGCTGACCGCCCGCTTTGGCGTGCTGGAGTATGACGGCCGTGACGAGCAGACCCTGCAGGAATCCATCGAACTGGCGCGCCGGTTCAAGGCCGGTGGCCTGGACCTGCTGAGCGTCAGCGTTGGCTTCACCATTCCTGAGACCAACATCCCATGGGGGCCGGCGTTCATGGGCCCGATCGCCGAACGTGTGCGTCGCGAGGCCAAGCTGCCGGTGACCTCGGCCTGGGGTTTCGGCACCCCGGAGCTGGCCGAAGGCGCGTTGCAGGCCAACCAGTTGGACCTGGTGTCGGTGGGGCGTGCGCACCTGGCTGACCCGCACTGGCCGTATGCCGCTGCCAAGGCCCTGGGCGTGGAAAAGGCTTCGTGGACCTTGCCAGCGCCTTATGCGCACTGGCTCGAGCGTTATCGCTGAGTGAGGCAGGGGCTGCTTTGCAGCCCTTTCGCCGGCAAGCCGGCTCCCACAGTGATCGGCGCCATCCAGCGAGAACACCGTCTGACTGAGCCCAGCACCCTGTGGGAGCCGGCTTGTCGTGGCGACGAACCGCGGCGAATGGGCCGCGACGCGGCCCCCGTTTCAAAACCGGCTCAATCGGTAGGCCCCGATTTGCGGGCAGTCTTCGCCATTTACCAACCGCCCCATCCATTCCGCCGTCACCGCCGCTTGGGTCAACCCCAGGTGCTGGTGCCCGAACGCCAGCAACACCTTGCCATCGGCCACCCGGTCGATCACCGGCAGCGAATCCGGCAGCGAAGGCCGGAACCCCATCCACGGCGTCGCCCCCTCGGCATCCAGTTCGCGCCGGAACAAACCCTTGCTCAACCTGTGCAGTTGCCACGCCCGCTGCATGCTCGGCGGCGCCTCGAGCCCGGCGAACTCCACCGTGCCGGCCAGGCGCAGGCCGTCGGCCATGGGCGTCATGATGAACTTGCGCTCCAGCGAGGTGACGGCAAACGGCAGGCGCTGGTGCTCCGCCGGCAGCATCAGGTGGTAGCCGCGCTCAGTATCCAGGGGCACCCGCCGACCGGTCAGGGTGGCGGTGAGCTTGGCCGAGTGGGCGCCGGCGCTGATCAACACCTGGCTGGCCTCGAGGGGGCCCTGGTCGCTGGCAAGGCTGACGCCCTGGCCATGCACCCGGCCGCCACTGACCTCGGCGCGCAGAAAGCGTACGCCGCTGGCCCTGGCGGCGCTGAACAGTTCGCAGACCACTTGATAGGGGTCGAGGAAGTGACCGGTACGCGGGAAGAACAGGCCACCCAGGATCGATGGGCTCAACTGCGGCGCCGCCTCGCTCACCGCCTGTGCCGACCACAGGTCCACGGGTACGCCCTGTGCCTGCATGCGGGCGCGCAACGCCGCGAGGGCCTGGCGCGATTCATGGCGTTCGAACACCAGCAGCGACCCGTCTTCCTTGAGCAAGGGGCTGCGGTTGATGGAGGCGAGCAGCCGTTGCCAGGCGCCAAGGCTGTTTTCATTCAGCGCCCGAATGCCCGCCACGCTGCGCTGGAACGGCGCCGGGCGCAGGTTCAGCAGCAGCCGGGTGAACCAGGGCAGGGCGCGGGGCAGATACTTCCAGTCCAGGCGCAGCGGGCCCATCGGGTCCAGCAACATCGCCGGCAGGCGCTTGAGGATCGACAGGTCGGCGATGGGAAACACCTGCTCGGTGGCCAGATGCCCGGCATTGCCATACGAAGCGCCATGGCCCGGAGCCTGGTGATCGATCAGCAGCACCCGGCGGCCCTGGCGTGCCAGCTGCAGGGCGCAGGCGACGCCGACGATGCCGGCGCCGACCACGGCGATGTCCGTGTCAGTGGCGGTCATGGTTCAGGCTTCCCGCTGGCCATCGAGCAGCCGCCGCAGGTGCAGCGGATTGGCCTGCTGCAATGCACCGGGCAGCAGGGCGTCGGGGAAGTCCTGGTAGCACACCGGGCGCAGGAAACGCAGGATCGCCGCAGTGCCCACCGAGGTACTGCGGGCGTCCGAGGTGGCCGGGAACGGGCCGCCATGGACCATGGCGTCGCTGACCTCGACCCCAGTCGGCCAACCATTGACCAGGATCCGCCCGGCCTTGCGTTCGAGGGTCGGCAGCAGGCGGCGGGCGCTGTGCAGATCGGCCTCGTCCAGGTGCAGGGTAGCGGTCAGTTGGCCTTCCAGATGCTCGGCCACCTGGCGGATTTGCTCATCGTTGTCGCATGCCACCACCAGCGAGGCGGCGCCGAACACTTCGGCTTGCAGCGTAGGGTCGGCCAGAAACGCCTGCGCGGTGGTGACGAACAACTGAGCCTGGCACTGGTTCGGCCCCTGCGCCGGCAGGCCGCTTGCCGTGCACCGGGCGTTTTGGTTCTCGCTCAGCGCTGCCACACCGTCAGCATAGGCATTGGCGATACCCGGGGTGAGCATGGTCTGCGCCGCCGCTTGGCCAACATGGGCGCTCGCGGCAACCAGGAAGTGTTCGAGGGCCGGCCCCTGTCGGGCGACCACCAGCCCGGGATTGGTGCAGAACTGGCCGGCGCCTTGGGTCAGCGAAGTGACAAAGCCTTGCGCCAGGGCTTCACTGCGCGAGCGCAAGGCGCCATCGAACAGGAACACCGGGTTGATAGCGCTCATTTCGGCATAGACCGGGATCGGCTCCGGGCGCGCCTGGGCCGCCTGGCAAAGGGCGAGGCCACCGCTGCGTGAACCAGTGAAACCGACCGCCTTGATGCGTGGATCAGTGACCAGGCCGATGCCCACCTCACGGCCCGCGCCGTATAACAGGGAAAACACGCCTTCGGGCAGTTCGCACTGCGCGACCGCCCGGGCCACGGCCTGGCCAACCAGTTCGCTGGTGCCGGGGTGGGCGCCGTGGGCCTTGACCACCACCGGGCAGCCTGCGGCCAGTGCCGAGGCGGTGTCGCCGCCGGCCACCGAGAACGCCAGTGGGAAGTTGCTGGCGCCGAACACCGCCACCGGGCCCAGGGCCACCTGGCGTTGGCGCAGGTCCGGGCGGGCCAGCGGCTGGCGCTCGGGCAGGGCATTGTCCACGCGCACATCCAGCCACTCACCGGCGCGTACCACCCGGGCGAAGGTGCGCAGCTGGGCGCAGGTGCGGCCACGCTCACCCAGCAGGCGGGCCTTGGGCAGGCCGGTCTCGGCGTGGGCGCGGTCGATCAGCGCATCGCCCAGTGCTTCGATCTGTTCGGCGATGATTTCGAGAAAACGGGCGCGTTGTTCGAGGGGCGTTTCGCGGTAGGTATCGAATGCCGCCCAGGCCAGGGCGCAGGCCTGAGCCAGCTGTTCGCCGCTGGCGCCGGCATAAGCGGGTTCCAGGGCCTGGTTGCTGCTCGGGTCGATGGCGCGGATTGCTTCGCGGTTGCCGCGCACGGCACGCTGGCCGATCAGCAGGTTGCCTGTCAGGGTCATGGGGCGTCCTTTGGGATTGAGTTTGGGGAAAACGGGCCGCTGTGCGGCCCATCGCCGGCAAGCCGGCTCCCACAGGTACTGCACAAGGCTTGCAACTTGTGGGCGCTGGTTTGCTGGCGATGGGGTGCGAGGCGGCTCCTGGAATCAGGCCTGGTTCTGCTCGGCCGACCAGTTGGCGTACCAACTGCGGAACAGCGCGTACTGCTGTTCGGCATAGTTGCGCTGGGCGTCGCTGAGGGCATCGGTTTCGTTGAAGTGCAGGCGGTACTCGGTGTCGCCGTTGAGCACCATCAGGTGCTTGTAGTACAGCACCAGGTCGCAGCCTTCATCGAACGACGACAATACCGCCAGCGCCGACTCCAGCTCCCGGGCTTGGCGTCGGGCCTTGGCATCGCCCTTGGCGGCGCGCTTGCTCAGGCTGACCAGTTGCAGCACTTCGCGGGGCAGCGCGTTGCCGATGCCGGTGATGGCGCCGGTGGCGTTGCAGTTGACGAAGCCATGCACCACTTGCGTGTCGACGCCGACCATCAGCGTCACAGCGTCGTCCTGGGCGGTGATGTGCTCGGCGGCGTAGCGCAGGTCGGCGCCACCGCCGAACTCCTTGAAGCCGATCAGGTTCGGGTACTCGCGGCGCAGTTCGAAGAACAGGTCGGCGCGGGTGGCGAAGCCGTAGTAGGGGCTGTTGTAGATCACCGCCGGCAGCTTCGGCGCGGCGGCGAGGATCGCCGAGAAGTGGTGCTTCTGGGCGATCAGCGAGGCGCCGCGGGACAGCACGCGGGGGATGATCATCAGGCCGGCGGCGCCGACCTTGGCGGCGTGGGCGGCATGGGATACGGCTTCGCGGGTGTTCACCGCGCCAGTGCCGACGATGGTCGGGATGCCGGCGGCCACCAGGCGCGCCACGCCTTCCTGGCGCTCGGCCTCGGTCAGCAGCGGCCAGTCGCCCATCGAACCGCAGTACACCACCGCGCTCATGCCGGCGTCGATCAGTTCGCGGCCCTTGCGCACCAGGGCGTCGAAGTCCGGCTTGCGCTCGGTGGTGCACGGGGTCATCAGGGCGGGCATGGTGCCGGTGAAGATGTTGTCGGTCATTGTTGTCACTCCTGGCGGTATTCAGTGGGAAATGAATGGGGTCAGATGCCCCAGGCGAACGGATCCTGTTCGTCGATCAGCACAGTGCTGTCGGCGGTCATGTAGGCGCGGCCGGTGATGAACGGGCGAATGCGTTCGCCGTCGCGTTCGTAGCGGCCCTGGAACTGGCTGCCGGTGATGCTGGCCTGGACCCAGGTCTGGCCTTCGGCGAGCTTGCCGTCAGCGGCCAGGCACGCCAGCTTGGCGCTGGTGCCGGTGCCGCAGGGCGAGCGGTCGTAGGCCTTGCCGGGGCACATGACGAAGTTGCGGCTGTCGGCGTTGGTGTCGTCGGCGAACAGCTCGACATGGTCGATCTGGGCGCCGTCCTCGCCGGTGATGCCTTGGGCTTCGAGTGCCTTGAGCAGGGCCCAGGTGTAGTCGGTGAGGGCTTCGCGGTTGTCCAGCTCGATACGCTGGCCGTGGTCGCAGACCAGGAAGAACCAGTTGCCGCCCCAGGCGATGTCGCCGCACACCTGGCCATGCCCTGGCACTTGCACCGCCACCTGACGGCGGTAGCGGTAGGACGGCACGTTGCCGACGGTGACGGCGCCATCGTCATGCAGGGTGGCGCTGACCTGGCCGACCGGCGTGTCGATCTTGTGCTCGCCCGGTTCGATCAGGCCGAGGTGATGCAACGAGGCAACAAGGCCGATGGTGCCGTGGCCGCACATGTTCAGGTAGCCGGCGTTGTTGAAGAAGATCACCCCGCAGGTGGCATCCGCAGAGACCGGCGGGCAGTACAGCGCGCCCACCAGCACATCGTTGCCACGTGGCTCCAGCAGGCAGGCGCGGCGCCAGTGGTCGTGCAGCTCGCGCAGCTCGTCGCGCTGCTCGGCCATGCTATGGCCGTGCAATGGGGGGAAGCCCTTCATCACCAGGCGGGTCGGTTCGCCGCCGGTATGGGAGTCGATGACATGAACCTGTTTCATCAGCGTGTCCAATCTGTAGTGGGTCAGGAGGCGACAGCGGCGGGCTGCTGGCCGGCATGGGGTTCGCTGCTGGCTTCGCTTTCGTCGTCGCCATCGAGGCGCACCAGCCGCGCCGGCACGCCGGTGGCGGCGCCCCAGTAGTAGATGCCCAGGGCACTGGCAGCCACGACCACGGTATCCAGCGGGTGGCCGATCACGCCCAGGCCACCGAAGCTGCCCAGCCAGGAGAGGAAAATGGTCACGGCGTAGAAGCCGATCAGCCAGGCCGACGAGCGCACCTGCTGGCCCAGCGACAGGTGTTCGGTAGGCACGAAGCGGCGGCACAGCAGGTACAGCACGAACATCACGATCTGCAGCGCCAGCAGCCAGGACACGGTGTTCCACCCCGACCAGTAGACGATCAGCGCAGCGATGATGAACGACAGCGGGCCGAGCACGCCCATGCCCTTGACCCGGAACGGCCGGGCCATGTCCGGGGCGCTGCGGCGCAGGGCGGCCACGGACACCGGGGCTACGGCATAGCTCAGCACCAGCGCGGCGGAGACCACGTTGATCAGCGCTTCCCACGACGGGAAAGGCAGGGTCCAGAACACTGCCAGGGCGAAGGTCAGCCACAGCGCCGGGCGCGGGATGCCGGACTGCTCGTCGATGCGGGTGAAGTACTTGAAGAAGGTGCCGGTCTGGGCCCAGCCGTAGATCACTCGCGGGGTGGCGTTCATGTAGATGTTGCCGCAGCCGCTGGGCGAGATCACCGCGTCGGCCACCACCAGGTAGGCCAGCCAGCCGACGCCCAGGGCCAGGGCGATGTCACGGTAGGGCAGGGCCAGTTCCTTGGTCACCCCGGCCCAGCCGTTGGCAATCATCTCGGTCGGCACGCTGCCGAGGAACGCCAGTTGCAGCAGGGCGTAGATCGCGGTGGACAGCAGCACCGAGAGAATCAGCGCGATAGGGATGGTGCGCTGCGGGTTCTTTACCTCGCTGGCCACCGAGATGATCGGGGTCAGGCCCAGGTAGGCGAAGATGATGCCGCCGGCCGACACCGCCATCTCCACCCCGGACAGGCCGAACGGGGCGAAGCCCTGGACCTCGAAGTTTTCCGGTTTGAAGAAGGTGAACAGCACGCCGATCACCAGCAGCGGCACGATGAACTTGAACACACTGACCAGGTTGTTGGCCTTGGCGAAGGTCTTCACGCTGCGGTAGTTGAGCACGAAGAACAGCCCCAGCAGGGCGAACTGCACCAGCCAGCCGAGCACCGTCGGGTCGCTGGAGCCGCTCTTGGTCAGCGCCGGGAACCAGGCCGCGGCGTACTGGCGCGAGGCGACCACCTCGATGGCGATCAGGCTGGAGAAGGCGATCAGGGTGATGAAACCCATCAGGTAGCCGAGCAGCGGGCCGTGGGAGTACACCGGGTAGCGCACCACGCCGCCGGCCCGTGGCAGGGCGGCGCCGAGCTCGCAGTAGACGATGCCCAGCAGCAGCACGGCGAAACCGCCGAGGAACCAGGAGAGGATGCCGGCCGGCCCGGCGATGGCCGAGACGTGGCTGGCGGCGAACAGCCAGCCCGAGCCGAAGATGGCACCGAGGCCGATGAAGGTGAGGTCCAGCAGTGACAGCTGTTTCTTGAATTTGCCTGACATGGGTGCGCCTTCTTGTAGGTTTTGGATAGGCAGGTCTGATGTCACGATGCGGCGGCATGCGCCGCGTTCTTGTAGGTCATGGGGCGGCTTGCGTGGGGCATAGAGTGGACCGATCGGGGGCTCGGTTCTTGATGGTTTTCTGCAAGGTGGGTGACGAAATCGGCATAGTCGAGAGCAAGTGCTGGCGCCCGGTGGGGGCTGCTGACTAGGCTTGCAGGGCCGCGAGAATCACTAGAGATAACCGCATGCCCGAGCAACCGTTGACTGCGCTGTACCAGCACCTCGACCAGCACCGCCCCGAATCCCTCGAAGCCTTGCTCACCGGTGTGGTCTGGCTGCTGCCGATGCTCGATGTCATCGCCAATGCGGCGATCTTCATCAAGGACGACCAGGCCCGCTATGTGCTGGCCAACCGCACGCTGGTCCAGCGCTGCGGTTTGAAGCACCTGCAACCGCTGCTGGGCAAGACCAGTGCCGAGGTGTTCCCGGCGCGCCTGGGCCCCGGCTACACCGAGCAGGATCGCCGGGTGCTGGAGCAGGGCCAGGTGCTGGAGGACCAGCTGGAGCTGCACCTGTACGGCAGCCGCGAACCGGGCTGGTGCCTGACCCACAAGCGCCCGCTGTACGACGCGACGGGGGCGATCATCGGCCTGGTGGGCATTTCGGTCGACCTGCAGTCAGCCGCCGACACCCACCCGGCCTACCAGCGCCTGGCGGCGGTGGATGCGCATATCCGCGCGCATTTCCACCAGCCGATCAGCATGGGCGAGCTGACGCGCATCGCCGGCATCTCGGTGGCGCAGTTGGAGCGCTACTGCAAGCGGGTGTTCCACCTCACCCCCCGGCAGATGATCCACAAGGCCCGCCTGGAACATGCGCACCAGTTGCTGCACAGCGATTTGCCGATCATCGAGGTGGCGCTGCGCTGTGGCTACACCGACCACAGCGCGTTCAGCCGGCAGTTCAGGCAACTGACCGGGTTTACCCCGCGCCAGTATCGGATGGCAACGAATTGAAGGATAAATGCATTGATGCATTGATTTTCTATGCCTTTATGCATATAGTGGGTTTCCGCGCTCAGTAGCGTGCATAAACTCAATCGATACAGGATGTTCACGATGACAACCGCTTATACCGCCAAGAATTCCCTGCCTTTTGCGGCGCTACCCACTACCGATGGTGTCATTCAATATTTTCGTGCGGCCAGCACCAACGTAGCGGATGCGTCCTATGCTCCCGATGGTCTGGCAGCTGCGCCGATCTACGGCCTCGGTGGCCAGCTGTTGCAAGGTAACGAGATTGTCGCTGGCGGCAACGTGACGCTGGTTTCCTACCTCGGTCCACTGCTTAATCAGGGGGCGCTGTGCTGGATCCTGCTGAACTGCGAGGGTGGTGCCCAGCAGGTGGCCAATGCCACGCATAGCCAGCATGCCGTGACGCTTGGCCAGATCATCGGTTTCTCTGGAGCTGCACCTGGTGACATCAAGTTCTCCGCAGCCAACGAGGCTCCGGTGGGCTGGCTGAAGGCCGATGGGGCATTGGTGTCTCGCGCCGAGTATGGTGCTCTGTTCGCGGCAATCGGCATCACCTATGGCGCTGGCGATGGTGCCACGACCTTCGGCCTGCCTGACCTGCGCGGTGAGTTCATCCGTGGCTTCGATGACGGCCGTGGGGTAGACCAAGGCCGGGCATTCGGTTCCTGGCAGAAGGGCAGCCTCTACCCTTACGACACCACCCAGAACAATGCCAACGGTGTCTGGAGTGCATCTACCACACAGAACGACGGTCCGGCTTCGCAAGTCGCGATGGGCGTGGATGCCTACTCCACCGCCGAGTATTCGACCATTTCGCTGGGTGGGGTCGATGCGAAGGTCAACTATGCATTGCCAGGTCTGTTCGGTGACCGTGGTTACTCCGGGATCACCCGCCCACGCAACATGGCCATGCTCGCATTGATCAAGTGCTGATCACTCGCTGCTGAACAGAGCGCGGGCCTCGTCGAAGCACTGCTCGGCGATGGCCGAGCGTGGCTCGCTACGGCGCAGCAATAGCCCGACCGGGCTGTGGATGCTGGCCTCCTGCACCGGGATGATGCGCATGTGCTGGCTGAGGTCTTCCAGGCCGCAGTCCAGCGGCATGATCGCGCAGCACACGCCGGTATTGATCGCCTGGATCAGCTGGAAGGTCGAGTCGCTCTCGAGCACGGCATTGGGCGTGAGACCGCGGCTGCGGAAGCTCAGGTCGAGGGACTGGCGGTAGTGCATGCCTTTGCTCAGCAGTCCCAACGGCAGGTCGCCCAGGTCTTCCCAGTGCAGGCTGTCGGCCTCGAACTGGAAGTGCCGGGTGTCGTGCAGCAGGCCCATGGTGGTGGTGCTCAGCTCGATCACATCGAAGAAGCTGGTGTTGACCTGGTCGAGGTAGCAGATGCCCAGGTCGAGCTGGTTGCGGCTCAGGCCATCGATCACCTGCTCGGAGCTCAGCGACGACAGCTGGAAGTGCAGCTCGGGGTACTTCGCGCGCAGCGGCATCAGCAGTTGCATGGGGTTGAAGCTGGCCAGCGGCACGGTACCCAGGCGCAGGCTGCCGACCACCTGGCCCCGGCAACTGGCGGCCTCGGCCTGCAAGCCATCATGGGCGGCGAGCAGGGTACGGGCCCAGGCCAGGATGCGTTCACCGGCTTCGGTGAAGCCTTCGAAACGCTGGCCGCGCTTGACCAGCACCAGGTCGAGTTCGTCTTCGAGGTTGCGCAGGCGCATGGACAGGGTCGGCTGGGTGATATGGCACAGCGCCGCGGCCTGGCCGAAGTGGCGGGTCTGGTCGAGGGCGATGAGGAACTTGAGCTGTTTGATGTCCATGGTGCGGCCTGGGTTGCGGGGTGGGTAGACCTTAACCAAGAGTGAAGCACCTGGCTAATCATTGCTGACAAATTCACCGACGCCACGATAGAAACCGTCGATCACCCGGTACGCGCTATCGATTGGACGCTGCCAGGGCTTCTCTCTAACGTGGCCGCCAAGCCAATCCTGGAGCAAAGGCCATGAGCGTGAAACCGGACGCGGTGTTCGTACCGCTGAACATCGCGGTGCTAACCGTCAGCGACACCCGTACCTTCGAGACCGACACGTCTGGCGAGCTGCTGGCCAGCCGTGCCGTCGGCGTGGGCCACCGCCTGGTGGCGCGCGAGCTGCTCAAGGACGACCTGTACAAGATCCGCGCCCAGGTCGCCACCTGGATCGCCGATGAACAGGTGCAGGTGGTGCTGATCACCGGCGGCACCGGTTTCACTGGCCGTGACAGCACGCCGGAGGCGGTGGACTGCCTGCTGGACAAGCGCATCGACGGATTCGGCGAATTGTTCCGCGCATTGTCGATCCTCGATATCGGTACCTCGACTGTACAGAGCCGGGCCTTGGCCGGCATGGCCAACGGCACCCTGGTGTGCTGCCTGCCGGGCTCGACCGGCGCCTGCCGCACGGCATGGGAGGGGATCCTGGCCGAGCAGCTGGATGCGCGGCACCGGCCGTGCAATTTCGTCGCGCACCTGAAGCCGATCGGGGCCTGCGAAAGCCGCGGTTGACCTCAGGGCTCCATCGCGGGGCAAGCCCGCTCCCACGCCGATCTCATATCAGCACACACAGGCTGGCGTGGGAGCGGGCTTGCCCCGCGATGAGACTTCAACTCAATACATGATCCACCGGCACCAACGTCGGTGGCAGTGGCTCATGCCCCAGCGCCGACAGCACATCGCGCTCCAGGGTGCGCACCAGGGCATCGGTCGGCAGGTCGTTCTCGTCGCGCCCGAACGGGTCTTCCAGCTCGTTGCCGATCGCATCCAGCCCGAAGAAGGTGTAGCTGACGATGGTGGTGAACAGCGGCGCCAGCCAGCCCAGCGGTTCGGCCAGGGCGAACGGCAACAGCAGGCAGAAGATGTAGATGGTGCGGTGCAGCAGCAGGGTGTACGGGAACGGCAGTGGCGTGCCCTTGATCCGTTCGCAGGTGGCCTGCACGTCCGACAGGCCGGCCAGGCGCTGCGCCAGGAGGGTGTAGCGAAACTCGCTGATCTCCCCGCGCTCCGCCAGCCGCGAACAGTGTCCGCCCACCTCGCGCAGGATGCCGTCGCAGACATTGTGCGGCACGATCTGCGCCTGCTCGCCCAGCCAGGGGCGGGCGGCGCCCAGCTCGTCCTCGTTGCGCAGCCGGGCATTGAGGGCATGGGCGAAAGCACAGAGGCTGCGCAGCAGGTCCTCGCGCAGCGCCGCGTCCTTGATCAGCACACTTTCGCGCACGAATGAACGTACCTCGATAATCATCCGCCCCCAGGCCTTGCGGCCTTCCCACCAGCGGTCGTAGCAGGCGTTGTTGCGAAAGCTCATGAAGATCGACAGCGACAGCCCCAACAGGGTGAAGGGCGTGGCGCTGACCGGGTAGAACAGCGCCGGGTAGTGTCGCTCGACCAGCACGATCAGCGCCGCGAGCAAGGTCACCGCCAGGCAGCGCAGGGCGATGCGCTGGACGATCGAGCCTTTGAGGGTGAACAGCACGCGCAGCATGTCGGGGCGTGAGTGGACGATCAAGGCGGTTCCAGAGGCGGCCGATCAGCCGCCGGTCATGTTCATGAAGCGCAGGATCTGCACCTCGCCGCCCACTTCGAAGTGGTGACGGTAGGGCTTGAGCTGCATGGCGTCGCGGATGGCTTTTTCCAGGCGTGCAGTGTCGCCGGGGTGCTGGCGCATGACCTGCTTGAGGTCCACCGAATGTTCGTTGCCCAGGCACAGCAACAGGCGGCCTTCGACGGTCAGGCGCACGCGGTTGCAAGTGGCGCAGAAGTTGTGGCTGTGGGGCGAGATGAAGCCAACCCGGGTGTTGGGCGCCTCGGCCAGGCGCCAGTAGCGCGCCGGCCCCTGGGACGACTCGGCCGACTCGACCAGGGTGAAATGTTCGGCCAGGCGCGCGCGCACGTCGTCGCTGGAACAGAATGACTCGCCGCGCTCGTGCTCGCTGATCACGCCCAGGGGCATCTCTTCGATGAACGAGATATCCAGTTCACGGTCGATGGCGAAACGTACCAGGTCGACGATCTCGTGGTCGTTGCGGCCCTTGAGCACCACCGCATTGAGCTTGGTGCGGCGAAAGCCCGCGGCGCGCGCGGCGTCGATGCCGGCGATTACCTGCTGGAGGTCGCCGGTGCGGGTGAGGGCGCGGAAGCGCTCGGGGTCGAGGCTGTCGAGGCTGATGTTCAGGCGCGACACGCCGGCGTCGAACAGCGGCTGGGCCAGGCGGCCGAGCTGCGAGCCATTGCTGGTCAGGCACAGTTCGCGCAGGCCGGACAGGGCGGCGATGCGTCCGCAGAGCTCGACGATGCCCTGGCGTACCAGCGGCTCGCCGCCGGTCAGGCGGATCTTGCGGGTGCCAAGGGCGACGAAGCGCTCGGCGACCTGGTACAGCTCTTCGAGGCTGAGAATCTGCTGGCGCGGCAGGAACTGCATGTCTTCGGCCATGCAATAGACGCAGCGAAAGTCGCAGCGGTCGGTGACCGACATCCGCAGGTAATCGACTTTGCGGTTGAAACCGTCGATCAGGGCCTGGGGGTTCTTTTCCACGTTCGCGCTCGACATTGAAGTGGCAGGGGGCGGCGAAAGGCCGCAGATAAGGTTCAAGCTATAACCTGCGCCCATTGGCGTCAAATTGCTTTCCCCGACCATTCGATCAGTCTCCTCTATCACGGCTGAAGGCCTTGCCGGCCAAGGGCTGTGGTCGGTGATCGAAACGGTTTATCACGCCGTCATTTATTTCGATTGGACGCAGTAGGGGGCGCTTCTTAGGCTGGAAAAAACACCGTGCGGAGAAGCGCAGCATGAGCCAGGACGAACACATCAGGGACTACAAGGGGCCGGCCGCCGGCTGGGGCGCGCTCAAGAGCGTGACCAAGAGCTGGCTGGGCAGCGAGAACGCCTTCAAGAACCTGCGGGCCATGCTCAAGACCAACCAGAACGGTGGCTTCGACTGCCCGGGTTGCGCCTGGGGCGAATCGCCGGAAAGCGACATGGTCAAGTTCTGCGAGAACGGCGCCAAGGCGGTCAACTGGGAGGCCACCGGCCGCTCGGTGGATCCGGCGTTCTTCGCCCGCTACAGCGTCAGTGCGCTGCTCGAGCAGACCGACTACTGGCTTGAGTACCAGGGCCGCATCACCCACCCTATGCGCTACGACGCGGCCACCGATCATTACGTCGAGATCAGCTGGGACGAAGCGTTCGCCCTGGTCGCCCGGCACCTGAACGGTCTCGCGTCGCCGGATGAGGCCGAGTTCTATACCTCGGGCCGGGCCAGCAACGAGGCGGCGTTCCTCTACCAGTTGTTCGTGCGCGCCTACGGCACCAACAATTTCCCCGACTGCTCGAACATGTGCCACGAGGCCAGCGGCGTGGGCATGGCCGAAACCCTCGGCGTGGGCAAGGGCACCGTGGTGTTTCATGACCTGGAGCTGGCCGATGCGATCTTCGTCATTGGCCAGAACCCCGGCACCAACCACCCACGCATGCTCGAACCGCTGCGCGAGGCGGTCAAGCGTGGTGCCCAGGTGGTCTGTTTCAACCCGCTCAAGGAACGCGGGCTCGAGCGCTTCCAGCACCCGCAGCACCCGTTCGAGATGCTCAGCAACGGCTCCGAGCCGACCAACACCGCATACTTCCGCCCGGCGCTGGGTGGCGACATGGCGGCCATGCGCGGCATCGCCAAGTTCCTTCTGCAGTGGGAGCGCGAGGCGCAACTGAACGACGAGCCACCTGTGTTCGACCACGCGTTCATCGCCGAGCACACCAGTGGCGTCGAGGCCTACCTGGCCGTAGTGGACGCCACACCCTGGGAACATATCGTCGAGCAGTCGGGCCTGAACAAGGCCGAGATCGAGCTGGCCGCGCGCATGTACCGCAAGGCCGAGCGGGTGATCATGTGCTGGGCCATGGGCATCACCCAGCACCGCCATTCGGTGCCCACCGTGCAGGAAATCGTCAACCTGCAGCTGCTGCGCGGCAACGTCGGCAAACCCGGCGCCGGCCTGTCGCCGGTGCGTGGCCACAGCAACGTGCAGGGCGACCGCACCATGGGCATCGACGAGAAGCCCAAGGCGGCGCTGCTCGACGCCATCGAGAAACGCTTCCAGTTCAAGGTGCCCCGCGAGCACGGCCATAACGCCGTGCTGGCGATCCAGGCAATGGAAGAAGGGCGGGCCAAGGTGTTCGTCGCCCTGGGCGGCAACTTCGCCCAGGCGACTCCGGACACCCCGCGTACCCACGCGGCGCTGCGCAACTGTGAGCTGACCGTGCAGATTTCCACCAAGCTCAACCGCTCGCACCTGGTCACCGGGCGTGATGCGCTGATCCTGCCGTGCCTGGGCCGCACCGAGATCGACATCCAGGCCGAAGGGCCGCAGGGCGTCACCGTGGAGGACACCTTCAGCATGGTGCATATCTCCCACGGCCAGCTGAAGCCGCGTTCAGCGCAGCTGCGTTCGGAGCCGGCCATCGTCGCCGGCATGGCCAAGGCTACCCTGGGCAATCGGCCCATCGACTGGGACTATGCGATTGCCGACTATGGCCGTATCCGCAGCATGATCGCCGACGTGATTCCCGGCTTCGCCGACTTCAATGCACGCCTGCAGCATCCGGGCGGCTTCCACCTTGGCAACCACGCTGCGGACCGCAACTTCCGCACGGCCACCGGCAAGGCGCGCTTCATCCCGAGCCAGTTGCCGGAGCAACTGGTCAACGCGGCTGTGCTGGCCCGCGGTGACAAGCCGGACCTGATCCTGCAGACCTTGCGCTCCCACGACCAGTACAACACTACGCTGTATGGGCTCGATGACCGTTACCGTGGCGTGTTCGGGCTGCGCGAAGTGGTGTTCGTCAACGAGGCCGATATCCGCCGCCTGGGCTTCGAGCCGGGCGAGCACGTGGACATCGTGTCGTTGTGGGAGGATGGCCTCGAGCGGCGAGTGTCGGGCTTCCGCCTGGTGGCCTATGACGTGCCTGAAGGGCAGGCGGCGGCGTATTACCCGGAGACCAATCCGTTGGTGCCGCTGGAAAGCTACGGCGAGGGGACCTACACACCAACCTCGAAGTTCGTGGCGATCAAGTTGGATAAGGCGAGGGCGGGGAATCGGATCGAGGCTACCCTGGCTGACTGACAGGGCCGGCCTCATCGCTGGCAAGCCAGCCCCCACAGGGATGTCGTTTGGCTTGAGGTCGACGCCGTCGGGGGGGAGCCGGCTTGCCGTCGATGAGGCCGGTCCTGCCAGAGATCATTTCAGCGTCCCACCGGATACGCCGTGGTGTACTTCATCTGCTCCATGGCAAAACTCGAGGTGATGTTCGACAACCCGTCGGTGCTGGTGATCAGCTTCTTGTAGAAGCGGTCGTAGGCGGCGATGTCGCCCACCACCACCCGCAGCATGTAGTCCCAGTCGCCGGACATGCGATACACCTCCATCACTTCCTCGAACGCCGTCACCGTGGCGGCGAACTGCGCCAGCCAGGCGCTGTCGTGGCGCTGGGTCTTGAGCTGGACGAACACCGTCAGGCCCAGGCCCAGGCGCTCGGGGTCGAGCAGGGCGACGCGGCCGCGAATGTAGCCTTCCTCTTCCAGGCGCTTGACCCGTTTCCAGCACGGCGTGGTGGAGAGGTTGACCGCTTCGGCCAGGTCCTTGAGGGACAGCGAGGCGTCGCGCTGGAGCAGGGTGAGGATGTGCTGGTCGAAACTGTCCATGACGTCGTGTCGCCGATTGCGGGAAAAGTTTTTCGAGAGTAGCCGCTCGCAGGGAACGTTGGAACTGTTTCGGCCGCTGCATCGACAGAAATGTTCTGCTGGCGCCTGGGGGTGGTGGATATGAGATAGTGGCGGTTTTCCACCCTCAGGCAATGGACCCGACCATGTCCGACAAACCGCGCAATTTCGCCACCCGCACCATCCACGCCGGTGAGCAATCCAGCGTCGCCGACAATGCCATCTTCCCGGCAATCGTCACTTCCAGCTCGTTCATCAAGCGCGGCCTGGACGACAACCCCGAATACGCCTACAGCCGTGTCAGCAACCCGACCCGGCACGCCTACGAGACCTGCGTGGCCGCACTGGAGGAGGGCGTCGGCGCGGTCGCCTGCGCCTCGGGCGTCAGCGCCACCGCCACGGTGCTCGAGCTGCTCTCCAAGGATGCCCATGTGGTGGTGATGAACGGTGTCTACGGCGGCACCTTCCGCCTGCTGGAAGACTACCGTGGGCGCACCTCGGGCCTGACCACCACCTACGTCGACCTCAACGACGTCGAGGCCGTGGCCGCGGCGATCCGCCCCGAGACCCAGCTGATCTGGATCGAATCGCCGACCAACCCGCTGCTGCACCTGGTGGACATCAAGGCGGTCTGCGAGCTGGCCCGTGAGCGGGGGGTGATGACCTGCATCGACAACACCTTCTGCTCGCCGTGGAACCAGCAGCCGATCACCCTGGGCGTGGACCTGGTGATGCACTCGGCGAGCAAGTACATCGGCGGCCATTCCGACCTGACCGGCGGTGTGGTGGTGGCGGCCAACCACGAGTTGCTGGGGCGCCTGCGCAAGATCAGCATGGCGGTCGGCGCGATCCAGGGGCCGTTCGACTGCTACCTGGCATTGCGCGGGCTCAAGACCCTCGATGTGCGCATGGAGCGCCAGAGCGCCAACGCCCTGCGTGTGGCGCAGTTCCTCGAACAGCATCCGCAGGTCGAGCAGGTCTACTACCCGGGCCTGGAAAGCCACCCGCAGCATGACCTGTGCAAACGCCAGATGCGCACGGGCGGCGCGGTGGTGGCGTTGCGCATCAAGGGCGACCGGGCCGCGGTCAACCGCCTGGTCGAGGCGCTGTCGATCTTCGTCCTGGCCGACTCGCTGGGCGGTGTGGAGAGCATGATCAACCACTCCTGGAGCATGTCGCACAATTCCTTGAGCCCGGAGCAGAAGGGCGTGATGGGGATCAGTGAGAACCTGCTGCGGCTGTCGATCGGGATTGAAGACTACCGGGACCTGATCGAGGACCTGGATGCGGCGCTGAAGGCTTCTGCGTAGCGGACGCCGACGTTATCGCGGGGAAAGTCGCGTCCGCGCACCGATGCGACTTGCCCCGCGATAACCTCAGTGAGGGAGTCAGGATTTGGGCGGATGGATTATCCGTTCGATTTCTTCTTTGATCAGTGCGCGTTGCTTGCGAAGCCGGTTGAGGTTGTCATCCGTGGTGATGCCGGTTTTTTCAACGCTCACCACTTCATTGTCCTTTTCGGCGTAGCGCTTCCTCAGCTCAAGGAGTTCGTGTTTCTCCTTCGCAAGCGCATTGAAGTCGTCCTCCTTAACGCCTAGGTCTTCAAAAAGATTGTGCGGAACTGGCATTTCTTCACCTCTCTTCAGGGTTGGTAAACGAGCCTGAACCAAGAGGATAGTCGCCTTTGCCGTATTGCGGGACTGGGTTAGGCTGTCGCATCCCCCTGCGTGAACGGAACCTGCGCCATGCCTCACCTGAACCTGGAATACAGCGACAACCTGCGCGATCTCAATGTCGATGTGCTGCTGCTGCGCCTGAACCACGCCCTGGTCGGTAGTGGCCAGTTTGCCGAAGAGCTGGACATCAAGAGCCGCGCCCAGGCCTTTGCCCAGTACCGGGTGGGCACCGCCCCTGGCGAGCGGGCCTTCGCCCATGTGCGTCTGGCGATTCTCAGCGGGCGCACGCAGCAGGTGAAACAGCAGTTGTCGAACAGCCTGCTCGAGGTGTTGCGCGAGGCGATTCCGGCCCAGCCTGGGCTGGACATTCAGCTGTGCGTGGAAGTCCTGGATATCGACCGCGAGCCGTACGCCAAACTTCGCCTGCCTGGCTGAATGGCAGCTGAATGAAAGTTGTTTAATTCATGAAAGACGCCGGCCCACCAATTGTTGGCGTCTTTTTCACAAAAAATTGATGCTAGGCTTTCTAGAGTTCGGCCAACTTTCCAACCTGCCCGTCCGGGCGTGTTGGCCGCTGATGAACTCTTGTTGCGAACGCCATGCTGAAACTCAAATCCCTGCGCACCGAATGGGTCACGTTGCTGGCCAGCCTGTACCTGTTGATCGGCTTCAACACCTTGCTTTGGGAACACCTGGAGTCCATCGTGCCGCCGGGCATGGTGGGGCTGTGGTTGAGCCTGGCGTTCGCCGTGCTGATGCTGTTCGCCTTCAATCTCATCCTCACCTTGCTGGCGTTTCGTTATGTATTGAAACCCGTATTGATTGTATTGTTCATCAGCGGTGCAAGTGTCGCTTACTTCATGAATCAATATGGCGTACTTATTGACGCCGGCATGTTCCGCAATGTGGCTGAAACCAATGTTGCGGAAGTGCGCGACCTGCTTTCGCTGAAGTTCGCCGTATATATCCTGCTGTTGGGTGTGCTGCCCTCGCTGCTGGTGTGGAAGGCCAGGATCGCCTATCGCCCCTGGCACCGCGAACTGCTGGGCAATCTGGTGGTCAGTGGGGCCTGCGTCGCGGCCCTGGGCTCGGTGGCGCTGGTCAACTACCAGGGCTTGGCGTCGTTGTTTCGCAATCACCATGAACTGCGCCTGATGCTTACGCCGAGCAATATCGTGGGGGCCTCCATCGGCTATGTCAGCGAGCAGGTGGGCACGGCCACCCAGCCCTTCCAGCGCTATGGCGAGGATGCCCGTCGCGATGCGGCCTGGCAGCAGCACCAGCGCAAGTCGCTGACCGTGCTGGTGGTCGGCGAGAGTGCCCGGGCGGAAAACTTCGGCCTGCTCGGCTATGCCCGCGACACCACCCCGCAATTGAGCAAGGAGCAGGGCCTGCTGAGCTTTACCGACGTCCACTCCTGCGGCACCGAGACCGCCGTGTCGGTGCCCTGCATGTTTTCCGGCATGCCGCGCAAGGACTACGACGCCCGCGTGGCGAAGAACCGCGAAGGGCTGCTCGACATCCTCCAGCGCGCGGGGTTGGCAGTGCAGTGGCGCGACAACCAGTCCGGCTGCAAGGGCACCTGTGACCGGGTGCAGTTCATCGACGTGAGCAACCTGCAGGACCCGAGCCTGTGCGCCAGTGGCGAGTGCCATGACGAGATCCTGCTGCAGGGCCTGGGCGAGTTGCTGGACAACCTCGACCAGGACACCGTGCTGGTGCTGCACCAGATGGGCAGCCATGGCCCGGAATACTTCAAGCGCTACCCGGCCGGCAGCGAACCCTTCACCCCGGTGTGCCGCAGCAACGCCCTGAACCAGTGCAGCCAGCAAGAGATCGTCAACGGCTACGACAACACCCTGGCCTACACCGACAAGGTGCTGGCGACCTTGATCGATACCTTGCGCAGCAAGCAGGACACGGTCGACACCGCGATGATCTATCTTTCAGACCATGGCGAGTCGCTGGGCGAGTACAACCTGTTCCTGCACGGCACGCCCTACATGATCGCGCCGGAGCAGCAGAAGCACGTACCGCTGCTGGCCTGGTTCTCCGACAGCTACCGCGAGGACTTCGGCGTGGACACCGAATGCCTGGGCAAGCTGCGCGATGCGCCGTTGTCGCAGGACAACCTGTTCCACTCGATGCTCGGCCTGTTGCAGGTGCGCACCGAGGTCTACCAGCGCTCGCTGGACCTGTTTGCCGGCTGCCGGCCCTGGCTGGCGGCCGGTCACTGAGCGTACCGACGATCAGCACCAAGGATGGCGTGGCTTGCGAGGTTTCACCCATTGCGCCCGCGCCGTATATACTGCGCGCCAATGTTAGTGGGAGAGCCTCGTGGCCATCGAAATTCACTGGATTCGTGACGACCAGACCCTGGCCCAGCACTGCCGAAGCTGGCGTGAGCTGCCGTTTGTGGCCCTCGACACCGAATTCATGCGGGTCGACACCTTCTACCCGAAAGCCGGGTTGATCCAGATCGGTGACGGCAAGCGTGCCTTCCTCATCGACCCTTTGCTGATTCGCGACTGGCAGCCGCTGGCCGAGTTGCTCGAAGACAATGGCGTGGTCAAGGTGCTGCACGCCTGCAGCGAAGACCTGGAGGTCCTGCTGCGCCTGACCGGCAAGCTGCCGCAGCCACTGTTCGACACCCAGCTCGCCGCCGGCTACCTGAACATCGGCTTCTCGATGGGCTATTCGCGTCTGGTGCAAGATGTGCTGGGGCTCGAGCTGCCCAAGGGCGAGACCCGCTCCGACTGGCTGCAGCGCCCGCTCTCGGAGACCCAGGTCAGCTACGCCGCCGAAGACGCCGTGCATCTGGCCGAGCTGTTCACCGCCCTGCGCCCGCGGCTGTCGGACGACAAGTACGCCTGGGTGCTCGAGGACGGTGCCGAGCTGGTCGCCGCGCTGCGCCGTGAAGTCGAGCCCGAGACCCTCTACCGTGATGTCAAGCTGGCCTGGAAACTGGGCCGCCAGCAATTGGCCGTGCTGCGCGAGCTGTGCGCCTGGCGCGAGCGTGAGGCCCGCAGCCGCGATGTGCCGCGCAATCGCATCCTCAAGGAACACTCGTTGTGGCCCATGGCCAAGAGCCAGCCCGACAGCCCGTCGGCGCTGGCGAAAATCGACGAGATGCACCCGCGCACCATCCGCCAGGACGGCGAGGCGCTGATCCAGCTGATCAAGCGCGCCGCCAGCCTGCCGCAGGAGCAATGGCCCGCGCCGCTGCCCGAGCCGCTGCCGATCGAAGCCGCCGGCATTCTCAAGCGCCTGCGCGCCATCGGCCAGGCCGAAGGTGAGCGGCTGGGCATCGCCCCGGAGCTGATGCTGCGCAAGAAAGCCCTCGAAGCCCTGCTCAAGAGCGGCTACCCCGACGGTCCCTACCAACTGCCCGATGCACTGCGCGGCTGGCGTCGCGAGCGCATGGGCCAGGCCCTGCTGGACGACCTGGCCGGTGCCGGAGATTCCCGATGAAACGTATCTGCTCGATCTACAAGAGCCCCCGCAAGAACGAGATGTACCTGTATGTGCTCAAGGCCGAGGGCCTGGAGCGTGTGCCCGAGGGGCTGCTGCCTTTCTTCGGCACGCCCGTGCACGCCTTCGACCTGGTGCTCAGCCCCGAGCGCAAGCTGGCCCGCGAGGACATCGCCAAGGTACTGGAGAACCTCGACAGCCAGGGCTACCACCTGCAGATGCCGCCGCCGGACGACGACTACATCGAGCACCTGCCCGAAGAACTGCTGCGCCGCAACGACCCGGCCTGATCCGGGCGCGGCCTCCTCTCTGTCTGCGGCCCGCCTGGCGGGCCGCTTCCGTTGTTTGCCAAGGTTGTGTGTCACATGCGCGTTCTGATCGCTGAACAGGATCATGCCAACTATGCCCGTCTTCTGGGTGAGGCGGCGCCGGACCTGGAGGTCCTGACCAGTGGCGATTCCGCCGAACTGGCCCGCCTGGCGCCCGAATGCCCGGTATGGCTGGGCCAGCCCGACCTGCTGGCCAGCCTGTTGCGCCAGGGTCACAAACCCCTGTGGATGCAATCGACCTGGGCCGGCATCACGCCGTTGCTGGCCGACGGCCTGCCGCGCGACTACCGCCTGACCCGGGCGGTGGGGATCTTTGGCCAGGTGATGGCCGAGTACATGCTCACCTACATGCTTGGCCATGAGCGTGATGTGCTGTCGCGCCTGGTCAGCCAGGTCGAGCGACGCTGGGACGATCGGCCAGGGCGGACCCTGGAAGGGCGTCGGGTGCTGATCGTCGGCACCGGAGATATCGGCCAGCAAGTCGCCGAGTTCCTCGTGCCGTTTGGTGTCACCTTGTACGGAGTGGCAAGCAGTGCCCGTGAGCAGGCGCCATTCGTCGAGGTGGCGGGGCTCGACCAGTTGCCTCGCCTGGTCGGCGAGGCCGATTACGTGCTCAACCTGTTGCCCGACACACCCGTCACCCACGACCTGTACGATGCGGCGCTGTTCAAGTGCTTCCGCTCCAGTGCCTTGTTCATCAATGCCGGGCGCGGCGTGGCGGTGGTCGATGCCGACCTGGTCGAGGCGCTCAAGCAAGGGCACCTGGCCGGCGCGGTGATCGATGTCTGCCGCCAGGAGCCGTTGCCCCAGCGCCACCCGTTCTGGACTGCCTGGGGGCTGCTGCTGACCGGGCACAGCTCGGCGCCGACCTCGCCGGCGGCGATGGTGCGGTTGTTCGTCGGGAATGCGCAGGCGTATGCGGCGGGGCAGGGGTTGCGGGGCGAGGTGGATTTCGCGCGGGGGTATTGATCGTAGTTCGGCCGTTCCGGCCCATCGCCGGCAAGCCGGCTCCCACAGGAGGCCGCGCAACCTTGTGGGAGCCGGCTTGCCGGCGATGGGTCGGTGCTATCGATGGAAGGCTTACAGGCTGAAGTCGCCTTCGGCCGCCAGCTCGCTCAACGGCCGGCGTGGGCTCGGCACTTCACGGGCCTGCAGGCCTTCGGCCAGGGTCGCCTTGTCGCCCAGCTTGCCGATCGCCACCATGGCGTGCAGCGCGTAGCCCTCGGGAATCTTCAGCTCGCGCTGGGCCAGGTCCTGATCGAAGCCGGCCATGCCGTGGGTGTGCCAGCCGCTGATGCTGGCCTGCAACGCCAGATGGCCCCAGGCCGAGCCGGTGTCGAAGGTGTGCCACAGGGCCGGCTTCTCTTCATCGGAGCCGGGTGCGGCGAAGGTGGTCTTGGAGATGATCAGCACCAGCGCCGAGGCATGCTGCGCCCAGCTGCGGTTGAACTCGTTGAGGATGTCCAGGTAGCGCGACCAGCTCGGCGTGTCGCGGCGGGCATAGAGGAAACGCCATGGCTGCGAATTGTAGGCCGACGGCGCCCAGCGCGCGGCTTCCAGGAAGCTCAGCAGGGTTTCCTGACTGATCGGCTCGTTGGTGAAGGCGCGCGGCGACCAGCGATTGATGAACTGCTCGTTGATGGCGTAGTCGGCGATACGTGGGGTGGCGCTCATGGCTGCTCCTGCAAGGGCTGGGACAAAGACCGCACGCTACTGCGTCCGGTGAGCACTGACAAGCGGTCTGGCGTTGCCGCCGGACTGCCTCTAGACTGGCGCCGCCGCGCGCCGCGGATTGATGTTGACTGCAGGAACACGTGTGATGATCGCCGATACCGCGCCCTTCTGGCGGCGCAAGACCCTCGACCAGCTCGATGCGCAGGAGTGGGAGTCGCTCTGCGATGGCTGCGGCCTGTGCTGCCTGCAGAAGCTCGAGGACGAAGAGGACAACAGCGTCTACTACACGAGCATCGCCTGCAAGTTGCTCGACCTGCAGACCTGCCAGTGCAGCGACTACCCCAATCGCTTCCGCTACGTGCCCGATTGCATCCAGCTGACTCCGGGCAAGGCCGACCAGTTCAAGTGGCTGCCGCCTACCTGCGGTTATCGCCTGGTCAGCGAAGGCCAGGACTTGCCGTCGTGGCACCACCTGGTGTGCGGTGATCGCGGACAAGTGCATGAGCAACGCATTTCCCGGTCTGGGCGGATGCTCAGCGAGAACGATGTGGATGAAGACGACTGGGAAGACCACCTGATTTTTCGCGCGGGTTGAGCCGCGCGGCTACAAGGAGTTTCGTTATGCGTCGCCCGCTGTTGATGGTGCTTGGCCTGCTGCTCAGCACTCAGGCGCTGGCCAGGAAAGTCGATCTGGATTATCAGGTCCGCCTGTTGCCGCAGAGCGGCCAGGCCGAGGTGCGCCTGACCCTTGCGGACGGCAGCGTGGTGCGCAGCCTGGACTTCGACCTGGGCAAGGCTGGTGTCTACAGCGACTTCCTCGCTGATGGCCAGTGGCAGTTGCAGAACGGGCGCGGTGTCTGGCACCCGGCGTCAGGCAAGACCAGCCTCAGTTACCGCGTGCTGCTCGACCAGCAACCGAAGGGGGGTGTGCATGAAACCCGCATGACCGCGCACTGGGCGCTGTTCCGTGGCGATCAGCTGGTGCCGCCGGCGCGCCTCGACCAGCAGGACGGCACCGAGCTGGTGTCGCGTCTGACCTTCGACCTGCCGGCCGGCTGGAAGAGTGTCGAGACCGCCTGGCCGCGCATCGGTCGGCAGAAATTCCGTATCGATGACGTGTCGCGCCTGTTCGACCGCCCCACCGGTTGGGTGCTCGCCGGCAGCCTGGGCAGCCGCCGTGCGCGCCTTGGCGACACCGAAGTGACCGTCGCCGCGCCGCAAGGGCAGGGCATGCGCCGCATGGACACCTTGACCCTGCTGACCTTCGTCTGGCCGCAGTTGCAGGCGGTGTTTCCACGCAACCCGCCCAAGTTGCTGCTGGTCGGTGCCCGCGACGAGATGTGGCGTGGCGTGCTGCCAGCCAACAATTCCTTGTACTTGCACAGTGGCCGGCCGCTGATCAGTGAGAACGGCAACAGCCCGCTGTTGCGCGAACTGGTGCAATTGTTCGCCCAGATCAATGATCGCGATGGCAGCGACTGGCTCGGCGAGAGCCTGGCCGACCACTACGCCAGCGAGCTGCTGCGGCGTGCTGGTGGCATGAGCGACGACCGTTACGAGGCATTGCAGGCGCGCTTGCACAAGCTAGGCGACAAAGTGAATCACCTCAAGGGTGCCAAGGCCAGCCCGGCCCAGGTGGCCCGTGGCGTGTTGCTGTTGCAGGCGCTGGACCGCGAGATTCGCCTGCACAACCATGACAAGCGTTCGCTGGACGATGTCGCCCGGGCCCTGATGCGCCTGTCGAGCGTCAGCACCGAAGAGTTCGTGCAGATCAGCGAGAACGTCCTGGGGCGGCAGTCTGAAGTATTGCAAAGCAAGGTACTGCGCTAGTGTCCTGTCTCGGAAATAAACTGTTCACTTTTGGCGGCGTCTTGGGCGCCCGGCCCGCGTTGCCACTCCTCGCCATAGCCCTGCTATGACTCGTCGCGGCGCCTTGGCCGAACACCCAAGCCACTCGCCAAAAGAGAACGTATTTCCGAGACAGGACACTAGACGCAGGATTTATCGCGGGGCAAGCCCGTTGCCACGACCCCGGACATCATTATGAACGGCGGCTCGTGGGAGCGAGTTTGCCCCGCGACGCTTTCAACCGCCGGTCACCGTCGCGGTGCGGGTTGCCGCCTCGGCGCTGGCCTTCAGCGCCTTGAGCTCGGCAGCTCCTCGTTCTATATCGCGATGCAGGCGCAGGTACTCGGCGCGATGCCGCAGCCACCACGCCTTGGTCGAACAATGGCCGCTCACGCCACGTGCCAGCGCCAGGCCGCCGACGGCAACCTGCAACATCCCCAGCAGGCCACCGTGGCGCAGCCCCTTGCTGATCATCAACGCGCCCCCAGCCAGGGAGCTGGCGCGCTCCAGGCCATGGACGTTGTGTTCGTGGTGGGGCGAATGGATATCGAGCATCGGGCAGTCTCCTCTGGTCGTTGATAACCAGCAGACTCCATGTGCAATGGCTGCGTTCAGTGAAATTACCCAGGCGTTTGCCACAAATCCGGATCGACTTATTTGAACTTGGGTCCCGACCGCGTATTCAACCCCTTGGCCATGCGGTCATACAGCACCACATTCACCGTCGCCGCCAGGTTCATGCAGCCCTGGGTCGGAATATAGATGGTCTCTTCGCACCAACCGCGCACGTCTTCGCTCAGCGAGCCATCCTCTGGTCCGAAGATGTAGATCGCCCGGTCCGGGTGGGTGTATTCGGGCAGGGGGCGCGCACCGTCCACCAGTTCCACCGCCACCGGCGTACAGCCCAGGGGGATGATGCGCTGCAGGTCGTCGATGCCGATCAGCGGGATGTCGTAGTGCACGCGCTTGGTATCGGTGACGAAATCCCGGGCGCGCTCATAGCGCTTGCCGGTGTAGAACACCGAATTGACCCCATAGCAGCCGGCCGCGCGCATGACCGAACCGACGTTTTCGGCGGATTTGGGGTTGAACAGGCCGATGCAGCTGTACCGTTTGTTCGCCACGTGTCGGGGCCCTTCGCAAAAAAAGAACGCGATTATACGGGCTCGCCGACACAGCGGGGCGGGAATCGACGGTCAGTCCTTCTTCATCAGCGCAGCCAGGCCGGCAAACGGGTTGTGGGTGGCCACGGCGACTTTCGGCGTGCTCAGCGAACCTTCGCTGAAGTACTGTTGATCGGTGTAGCGGGCGTGCTCGTTGTCGTGGCAGTACAGGCACAGCAGCTCCCAGTTGGAGCCGTCCTGGGGGTTGTTGTCGTGGTTATGGTCGCGGTGATGCACGGTCAGTTCCGACAGGCGTTTACCGGAGAATTCGCGGGTGCAGCGACCACAGACGTGGGGGTACATCTTCAGTGCCTTGTCGCGATAGCCCATTTCCTTGTCGCGTTTGGCGTCGGCGAGGATACGGTCGAGGCGGGCGGTGGCGTCGGAGGTGGAACTCATGGTGTTACCTTTCTTCTAATCAGGGCAATGACGGTTATGTTCTTGAGTCTAGCGCGCCAGTCGGGCGGGCGGACAGGCAAAAATGCGCTGTTGGGCATAGCCTGTAGGAAGGTTTCTGACAGGAGGCTGCAGATGTTGCATGCGATCCTCGCCGCATTGTTGCTTGGCGCAGTGCCGTTGGCCGACGCTGCAGGTCAGCAGCGGCCGCTCACGACCGCCCCGGGGGCACCGGGGACGCCGACGCCGACACCCTACCCGCAGATCACCCCGAGCACGCCGCCCAAGGCCGGCGCCAACCGGCCCGGCGCGCCGCTGCTGCCGCCCATGCCGGTGCCGGGGCCGCCGAAGGACCAACCGTTGCCGGGGTTGAACCAGGATTCGCCAAAACCGCCGCCCAAGCGCGATTAGGCTCTGTACGAAAAGCCTTGATACTTGTTCATGCTGCGTTGAAAACAGCCTCGGAATGCTCATGTACTCCAGTACACTGCGCTTCCTCGGCTGTTTTCGCCTTGCCTGACCTGCGTCTCAAGACTTTTCGTACAGAGCCTAGACCTGCTGTGCCAGGCGCTGGCCATCCTGCATCCGCAAGCGCCGTGAAAGCGCCACGGCCAGGGCGCGAATGATCCGGGCGGCAATGCGCGGCGCGTCGGCGAGCATCTTCTCCAGCGAGTCCTTGCCCAGGGTCAGCAACTGGCAGTCGCTGGCGGCCACGCAGGTGGCCGAGCGGCGCTCGCCGTCGAGCACGGCCATCTCGCCGAAGGCACGGCCCTTGCGCAGGGTGGCGATTTCCACCTCGGCCCCGTTGCCGTCGGTCTTGCGCACCGAGACCACGCCACGGTGGAGGATGCACATGAAGGTGCCGGCGTCGCCTTCGCTGAACAGGGTTTGGCCTTCGCTGACGGCGGTGAGGCTGAAATAGCCGGCGGCGGTGACGAAATCGCTGGGCTGCAGGGTGTCGAACAGGCCGCAGTCCATGAGCATGTCGCGGATTTCGGCATTCAGGTGCTGGGTGTCGGGCATGTGTTGTTCTTCTTCGAATGTCTGGAAAGCGCCGCGGTCGCACAATCAGTGGCCGTGGCGCTTGTGAGACAACGAAAATCGCGTTTTACGCCACGCCCAGCTCATTGAAGACGAACGCATACTCCAATGCCACGTCTCGCAGCCCCTGGTAGCGGCCGCTCATGCCGCCGTGGCCAGCGCCCATCTCGGTCTTGAGCAGCAGCAGGTTGGCGTCGGTCTTGCGCGTGCGCAGGCGCGCCACCCACTTGGCCGCCTCCCAGTACTGCACACGGCTGTCGTTGTAGCCGGCGATCACCAGCATGGCCGGGTACGCCTGGGCCTTGACGTTCTCGTACGGCGCGTAGGCCTTGATCCGCGCATATACCTCCGGCTCCTCGGGGTTGCCCCATTCGTCGTACTCGGTAACGGTCAGCGGCAGCTCGGGGTCGAGCATGGTGTTGAGCACATCGACGAACGGCACTTCGGCGATGGCGCAGCGGAACAGTTCGGGGCGCAGGTTGAGCACCGCGCCCATGAGCAGGCCGCCGGCACTGCCGCCACTGATGGCCAGGCATTCACGGCGGGTCACGCCTTCAGCGATCAGGTGTTCGGCGCAGGCGATGAAATCGTCGAAGCTGTTGTGCTTGTGTTCCTGCTTGCCGGCCCGGTACCAGGCTTCACCCAGCTCGCCGCCACCGCGCACATGGGCGATGGCGAAGGCCACGCCACGCTCCAGCAGGCTCAGGCGGGCATGGGAGAACCACGGGTCGAGGCTCTCGCCGTAGGCACCATAGCCGTAAAGATAGAGGGGCACTGTCTTGCCTTCGTCGGCGCGGCGACGCACCAGGCTGATCGGTACCTGCGTGCCATCCTTGGCTACCGCCCACAGGCGCTGGCTGACGTAGTCGTCGGCGTCGAACGCGCCGAGCACCGGGGTCTGCTTGAGCACCTGCTGGATGCCTGTGGCCAGCTCCAGCTGACGCACCTGGGCCGGGCGGTTGAGGGCTTCGTAGCGCAAGCGGATGCGCGAGCTGGCGAATTCCAGGCTGTCCTGCACGTAGAGGCTGTAGGCGGCATCCGGCAGTTCGACGCGGTAGGCCGGCAGGCCTTGCGGGCGCACTTCGATGATCGGCAGGCCGCCTTCGCGCAGGCTCAGGGACAGCGCCGAGGCATTGAGGCTGACGCCTTCGAGCATGATGTCGTCGCGGTGTGGCACCAGCACCTGCCATTGCGCACGGGCCGGCACGCTGTCTGCCGGCGCATGGAACAGGGCGAAGTTGATACCGTCCTGGTTGCTGCGGATGAACCAGCGCCATTGACCGTCGAGCTGGCCATGGTCGGGGAAGTATTCATGGCCTTCGACCCGTGGCGCCAGGCAGGTGAAGTCGGCATGCGGCGTGGCCGCATCGAGCACCCAGGCTTCGCTGGTGGTCTTGCTGTTGAGCAGCAGCACCAGTTGGCGTTCGGAGCTGGCGCGGTAGCAGTGCAGGAAGAAACGTCCGTCGGGCTCTTCGAATACGGTGGTGGCCGCGACCTCGCCCAGGGTGTGGCGACGCAGGCGCCAGGGGCGGTGGGTGTCGTCCAGCTCGGCGAAGAACAGCGTCTGGTTGTCGTTGGCCCAGGTCATGCTGCCGTCGCAGTCGTCGAAGGGCAGGGCGCTCAGCGCGCCGCTGGCCAGGTCCTTGACGTACAGGGTGTAGACCTCGTCGCCGCTGGTATCCAGGCTGTAGGCCAGCAGCCGGTGGTCGGGGCTGATGCTGAAGGCGCCGAGGGAGAGGAAACCACCGTTCGCCAGCGCATTGGGGTCGAGCAGCAGTTCCTCGCGGCTTTCATCCACCGTATTGCTGTCGTCAGCCGGGCGCGGGCAGCGGTAGTGGCGCGGGTACTCGTCGCCGGCGGTGGTGCGGGTGTAGTAGAGGTACGGGCCCCAGGGCGAGGGCAGCGACAGGTCGGTCTCGAGGATGCGGCTCTTGATCTCTTCGAACAGTTGCTCACGCAGCGGCGCCTGGCCGGCCAGGCAGGCTTCCTGGTAGGCGTTTTCCTCGGCCAGGTAGGCCAGCACCTCGGGCGTGTCGCGGTCCTGCAGCCAGGCGTAGGGGTCGTTGCCGTCGGCTTGACGGGCGATAGGGGCGGGAAGGGTCAGGGGCATGGGTGATCTCATCGATTGTGGACCCCATCGCGGGGCAAGCCCGCTCCCACGCCTGATCGAGGTCTGGACGTGGGAGCGGGCTTGCCCCGCGATGGGCCGCTGCAGGTCCCTTACGGTGCGGGGGCAGCCTGCGCCGGTAAAAGTGTTTATCATAGGCGTCTCTTTGCCTGGCTTGCACCAACACCATGACCGAACACGACTATACGCTGGCCTGGGGCCTGTACGCCGTTGCCGCCCTGGGCTGCCTGCTGGTGGGTTTCAAGCTGACCGGCTGGATGTGGCGCTGGCTGCGCGAGCCGCTGCGGGTGATCATCGCCGTGCTGCTGTTCGCCCCGACCATCGTCGACCCTGTCAAGGAAAGCTTCGCCCCGGCCATCGCCATCACCGCGCTGGACCTCGCCTTCAAGGTCGGCAACAACGCCTGGCGCGCAGCCTCCGACCTTGCCATGTACGGGATGATCGCCTTTGCCCTGTACTTCGTCTTCGTGCTGATCCGCTGGCCGCTGGAAAAGCGTGCCCGCGAGCGCCGCGCCCAGCGTGAGGACGCCGCCCAGCGCCAGGCCAAGGAAGAGGAAGAGGTCGTGGCTGACGCTTCCCTGGCCGCCAATCGTCATGACCGCTACCGCGACGATCCGCCACCGGCCCCCGTGCGCCGCTCCGGCCCCGGGCAGGGCCGCGTCGAACCCCGTCTGTAGGCCAGGAGCCGCGAACATGTGCGAACTGCTGGGCATGAGCGCCAATGTCCCCACCGATATCGTCTTCAGCTTCACCGGCCTGATGCAGCGCGGCGGGCGCACCGGCCCGCACCGCGATGGCTGGGGCATCGGTTTCTACGAGGGGCGCGGCCTGCGCCTGTTCCAGGACCCGGCGGCGAGCAGCGAGTCCGAGGTGGCCAACCTGGTGCAGCGCTACCCGATCAAGAGCGAAGTGGTCATCGGCCATATCCGCCAGGCCAATGTCGGCAAGGTCTGCCTGTCCAACACCCACCCGTTCGTGCGCGAGCTGTGGGGCCGCAACTGGTGCTTCGCGCACAACGGCCAGCTGGGTGACTTCGCCGGCCAGCGCACGTTCTACCGACCGATCGGCGATACCGACAGCGAGGCCGCCTTCTGCGACCTGCTCAATCATATCCGCGAGGCCTTCCCCGAGCCGGTGGAAGCCGAGCAGTTGCTGCCGGTGCTGGTCGAAGCCTGCGCCGAGTACCGCGGCAAGGGCGTGTTCAACTGCCTGCTCAGCGACGGCGACTGGCTGTTCTGCTTCTGCTCGACCAAACTGGTGCACATCACCCGCCGCGCACCGTTCGGCGCGGCGCGGCTGAAGGATGTCGACCTGATCGTCGACTTCCACACGCAAACCACCCCCAACGACGTGGTCACGGTGATCGCCACCGAGGCCTTGACCGAGAACGAGACCTGGAACCGCTACGAGCCGGGTCAATGGGGGCTGTGGCGCCACGGCGAGTGCGTCGCCCACGGCCAGAGCTAAGGACGCTCCATGTTCAGAAGTTACCTGCGTTTGCTGTTGTTCACCTTCGGCCTGCTGGCCGGTCTCCAGGTGCCCGGGCTGGTCAAGGACTACAGCCAGCGTGTCGAGGCGCACCTGCTCGAATCGCGCCAGGCCCTGGACGGCTTCCGCCAGACCGCGCAGCGCTTCTTCAACGGCGACCTGCAGGCGCTGGTGCGGCATTACCGCGGCAGCGACGATCCGGTGTTCAACAGCGATGCCAACAGCATCGAAAGCCTGCTGATCCGCAACCAGGCGCTGGAGCATGAATGGCAGGCCCTGCAGGGCTCGTGGGTGAGCCGCACCTGGCATGTGCTGGTGCAGCCGGAGCCGACATTGCGCGAGGAGACGCTCAAGGGCTACAGCTACCAGATCCTGCTGGTGCCCGAGGCGATCGGTTGGGGGATCGGCAGCGGGTTCGTACTGGCGTTCGTGGTCGAGAGCCTGTTGCTGGTGATTGGCTGGGTGATCCTCGGTGGGCGGCGCAAAGTGGTGAAGGAAAGCTGGCGGTGATGCTGTTGCTGCCCTGATCGTCGGTAAAGGCGACCGTTCAGACCAGCACGATCCGTTGCCCGCCCACATCCCGCGCATAGCGCTCCAGCACTTGCCGGCACACATCGACGATCTCGTCCACCAACGCCACGCCGGTCTGCCAGGCTACCACCAGCTCCAGGCTCGGCGGTGGCTGCAAGCCGTCCAGCAACACCAGCTCGCCCCGGCTCAGTTCGCCATCGACCAGTGCCGGTGGCAGCGCGCCGATGCCGAAACCGTCGCGCAGCAGGCGGGTGATCGCCGCCACCGAGTTCACGCAGTTCAGGCGTGGCGCCTCGGCCCCGGCTGACTGCAACAGGCTGAGCACTTCCTGGTGCGGTCGTGAATTTTTCGAGAAGGTGACGATGCGTTCGCGGGCCAGCTCCGCCAGCGAGGCGTAGGTGCGGTGGTGCGGGGAGCCTGCGGCGACGATCCAGCCCATCGGGTAGCGCGCCAGGTCCTGGCTGCGGATCGACTGCTCGCGCAGCAGGTCGGTCTGCAGGATCACGTCGAGAAAGCCTTTTTGCAGCTGTTCGCGCAGGTTCAGCGCGGTATCGGCCACCAGCTCGATCTCCACCTGCGGGTAGCGCTCGCCCAGCTCTGCCACCAGCGCGCTCATCCAAGTGTGGATGACGGTGTCCATGACCCCCAGGCGAATGCGCCCTGTCTTGGCCCGGTCGCTGTCCAGCGACTGCTTCATGGCCTTGGCGGTGTCGAGCATGCGTTCGGCATATTCCAGCACCTTGGCGCCCTCGGGGGTCAGGCTGACCCCGCGCGAATCGCGCAGCAGCAGTTTCACGCCCAGGTCGGCCTCCAGCGCGGCGATGCGGCTGGACACCGAGGCCTGGGTGGTGAACAGCTTCTCGGCGGTAAGGCGGAAGCTCTTGAGCCGGGCGACCCAGACGAAGGTTTCGAGGAAACGAAGGTTCATGATCAGTTTTTCTTGTTCCAGACCGGCGGATTTTCTCGTTGGACGTGCCGGGCGCGGCCTCTGAACATGGTGCCCAGGCCGCGACGCCCGACGTCGCCCATAGAACAATACCAACAAGCCGAGGCAACCATGAACCCGACCGGCGTGCAGCAGCAGGCCCCCGCCCGAACCTCGAGCGGCCCTTTCGCCTGGTACCGCGACATCGACTCCCAGCAACGACGCACCTTCTGGAGCTGCAAGATCGGCTACGGCCTGGACGGCATGGACACCCAGATGCTGAGCTTCGTCATCCCCACACTGATCATGCTGTGGGGCATCAGCACCGCCGAAGCCGGATTGATCCATACCAGCACACTGATCGCTTCGGCCCTGGGCGGCTGGATTGCCGGCATCCTCTCCGACCGTATCGGCCGGGTACGCACTCTGCAGTTGACGGTGCTGTGGTTTGCTTTTTTCACCTTCCTCTGTGGCTTCGCGCAAAGCTATGAGCAGCTGCTGATCGCCCGTACGCTGATGGGCTTTGGTTTCGGCGGGGAATGGACCGCCGGCGCGGTGCTGATCGGCGAGGTGATCCGTGCCCAGGACCGCGGCAAGGCGGTGGGCATGGTGCAGTCGGGCTGGGCCATCGGCTGGGGCCTGACCGCCATCCTCTACGCGCTGCTGTTCTCCTGGCTGCCGGCCGAACAGGCCTGGCGCGCGCTGTTCCTGCTCGGGTTGCTGCCGGCGATCTTCGTGATCTTCGTGCGGCGCCTGGTCAAGGATCCGGAGGTCTACCGCGAGGCCAAGGCCGCCGAGACGGTCGCGGCGCCCTCACACTTCTACGAGATCTTCGCACCCGGCATGCTGTGGACCACGATCCGCGCTTCGCTGCTGACTACTGGTGCCCTGGGCGGCTACTACGCCATCACCTCGTGGCTGCCGACCTTCCTCAAGAACGAGCGCGGCCTGAGCGTGCTGGGTACCGGCGGCTACCTGGCGATGGTCATCGTCGGCTCCTACATCGGCTATGTGGTCAGCGCCTACCTCTGCGACCTGCTGGGGCGCCGGAAGAACTTCATCCTGTTCGCCGTGGGCTCGTTCGTCATCGTCCTGCTCTACACGCAGCTACCGGTCAGCGACAACGTGATGCTGTGGCTGGGCTTCCCGCTGGGCTTTTTCGCCTCGGGCATCTTCAGCGGCATGGGTTCGTTCCTCACCGAGTTGTTCCCCACCCGTATCCGTGGATCGGGGCAAGGCTTCTGCTACAACATCGGCAAGGTCATCGCGGCCATGTTCCCTTTGCTGATCGGCCTGCTTGGCGAGAAAGTACCGTTGGGTCTGGGGATTGGTGCCTTCGCCGCAGTGTCCTACGGTGTGGTGATCGTGGCCGCGCTGAGCCTGCCGGAAACCCGCGGCAAAGCGCTCCAGGCACGCTAAGGTAGGCATCATGAACATTGATACGGAGGTCCGCCAGGTGAAACGCCTGCTACTCAATTGCGACATGGGCGAGAGCTTCGGCAACTGGCGCATGGGCCAGGATGCCAAGGTCATGCCGTTCATCGACTGCGCCAATATCGCCTGCGGCTATCACGCCGGCGACCCCGGCACCATGCGCCGCACCGTGGCCCTGGCGCTGGAGCACCGGGTGGCCATCGGCGCGCACCCGGCCTACCCGGACCTGGCAGGCTTCGGCCGCCGCTCCATGGCCTGCAGCAGCGATGAGATCCGCGACCTGCTGCACTACCAGATCGGTGCCCTGGACGGCATCTGCAAGGTACTCGGCGCGCGGGTGGCCTACGTCAAGCCCCATGGCGCGCTGTACAACGACATGATGGCCAACCCGGCCATCCTGCGTACGGTGCTCGAGGCCGTGGCGGCGTTCGACAGCGGCCTGCCGCTGATGCTCATGGCCACCGCCGACGACAGTGCCGCCCAGGCCCTGGGCGACGAGATCGGCGTGCCATTGTGGTTCGAAGCCTTTGCCGACCGTGGCTACACCGCCAGCGGGCACCTGATGTCGCGGCGCCTGCCGGACGCGGTGCACCATGACCCGGCGCTGGTGGTCGAGCAGGCGCTGCGCCTCGCCAAAGGCGAGGCCCTGGTGGCCGACGACGGCAGCGAAGTGCGGTTGAACGCCAGCACCCTTTGCGTGCATGGCGACAACGATGGCTCCGTGGCCGCGGTACGCCAGATCCGCCAGGCTCTCGACGCGCTGGAGCAGGCATGACCCCACGTATCGAAGTGGTGGCCGTCGACAGCCTGATGGTGCGGCTGTTCGATGCCATCGATGAAGGCAACATGCCGTGGATCCTTGCCGCCAGCCAGCGCTTGCGGGACGCTTTCGGCCAACAGTTGATCGACCTGGTACCGTCCTACACCACGCTGATGGTGCAGTTCGACCTGGCGCCGGGCGAAGGGCGCCAGCGCATCCTGCACGCACTGGAGGGCCTGCGGCCCGATGCCGGCAATAGCGGGCGGCGGCATGAGATCCCGGTGTGGTACCACGCCAGCGTCGGTCCCGAGTTGCCGGTGCTGGCTGCGCGCAGTGGACTGAGCGAAGCCGAAGTGATCGAGGTGCACTGTGGCCGTGATTACCCGGTGTTCGCGCTGGGGTTCGCTCCGGGTTTCGGCTTCATGGGGCTGGTCGACGAGCGCCTGGCCACGCCGCGCCTGAGCACCCCGCGCAAGCGCGTGGCCGCGGGCAGCGTCGGCATCGCCGAGCGCCAGACCGCCGCCTATCCGGCTGTGTCGCCGGGCGGCTGGAACCTGATCGGTCGCACGCCGGTGCGCCTGTTCGACCGCGAGCGCGAGGGCTACAGCCTGCTGCAGCCTGGCGATCGGGTGCGTTTCGTGGCCGTCGAACGGGCCGAATTCATTAACCTGGGCGGTGACGATAGCCCGCTGGAGGCCCAGGCATGAGCCAGTTGAAAGTCGAGGCCAGCACCGCGCTGTGCCTATTGCAGGATGCCGGGCGTTTCGGTGTGCGGCACCTGGGCGTGACCCAGGGCGGCGCGCTGGACTGGGTGGCAATGCGATGGGCCAACTGGCTGCTGGGCAATGCCCTGGACAGCGCCGTGGTGGAGATTGCGCTTGGCGGCTTCAGTGTGGTTGCCGAGCAGGACTGCGTGCTGGCGCTGGCCGGGGCCGACCTCGACGCGCAGGTCGACGGACAGGCCGTGGCGCCCTGGACCAGTTTCAACCTGGGCAAGGGCCAGCGCCTGACGCTGCGCCAGCCTCGCCAGGGGGTACGTGCTTACCTGGCGGTGCCGGGCGGGTTCGTGGGCGAGTCGGTGATGGGGAGTTGTTCCACCGTAGTACGGGAAGAACTGGGTGGAGTAGACGGCCAGGGCCGGGCGCTGCTGAAAGGGGAGGTACTGCATGCGGCTGAAGCCATCGCGGGGCAAGTCGGGGCACCGAACCGCCGCTCCCTCGTGCCCGAAGCGCTGCGGCCGGCGTATGCCGAGAAACCGGTATTGGATCTGGTGATGGGCGCGCAGATCGGTAACTTCGGCGGCACCAGCCTGTTCGAGGCGTTCAACCGTGACTGGACGCTGGACAACCGTGCCGACCGCATGGGCATTCGCCTGCTCGGGCCGCAACTGGTCTACCAGGGCGCGCCGATGATCTCCGAGGGAATCCCCCTCGGCGCCGTGCAGGTGCCGCCGGACGGGCAGCCGATCGTCCTGCTCAACGACCGGCAGACCATTGGTGGGTATCCACGGCTGGGGGCGCTGACACCGCTGGCGCTGGCGCAATTGGCGCAGTGCATGCCGGGCGCGACGATACGGTTCAGGGCGGTGGTGCAGGACGAGGCGTGGCGCGAGCAGCAGGCATGCTTGCGCTGCTGGGGTTGAGTCTGCCGGCACCATCGCGGGGCAAGCCCGCTCCCACGCCAGACCTGCAAATGCGCAAGTGGTGGGAGCGGGCTTGCCCCGCGATGAGGCCAGTTCGGTCAATAGATTACTTGGACAGGTAACGCATCCCGTCTTCCAACCCCTGCAGCGTCAGCGGGTACATCTTGTCCTCGATCAGGTCCCGCACCAGATGGGTCGAGGCGGTGTAGTCCCAGGCCTGCTTCGGATACGGGTTGATCCAGATAATCTTCCTGAATTTCTCCATGAAGCGCTGCATCCACACGTACCCGGCCTCTTCGTTCCAGTGCTCGACGCTGCCGCCGGGCTGGGTGATCTCGTAGGGTGCCATGGCCGCGTCGCCGACGAAGATCACTTTGTAGTCGTCGCCGTACTTGTGCAGCAGGTCGAAGGTGGAGAAGCGCTCCGAGGTGCGGCGCAGGTTGTTCTTCCACACCGACTCGTAGACGAAGTTGTGGAAGTAGTAGTACTCCAGGTGCTTGAACTCGGTCTTGCAGGCCGAGAACAGCTCCTCGCAGACCTTGACGTGAGCATCCATCGAGCCGCCGATGTCGAACAGCAACAGCAGCTTCACTGTGTTGCGCCGTTCGGGGCGCATCTGGATGTTCAGCAGGCCGGCGTCACGGGCGGTGTGATCGATGGTACCGTCGATGTCCAGCTCCTCGGCGGCGCCTTCGCGGGCGAACTTGCGCAGCCGGCGCAGGGCCAGCTTGATGTTGCGAGTGCCCAGCTCGACCTGGTCGTCAAGGTTCTTGTACTCGCGCTGGTCCCAGACCTTCACCGCCTTGCCCTGGCGCTTGCCGGCCTCGCCGACGCGGATGCCCTCGGGGTTGAAACCGCCGGAACCGAACGGGCTGGTACCGCCCGTGCCGATCCACTTGTTGCCGCCGGCGTGGCGTTCCTTTTGCTCCTCGAGGCGCTTCTTGAATTCCTCGATCAGCTTGTCCAGCCCGCCCAGGGACTGGATCTGCGCGCGCTCTTCGTCGGTGAGCGAGCGTTCGAACTCCTTGCGCAGCCACTCGTCGGGGATCAACGCCTCGATATGCCGGTCGAGGTTTTCCAGGCCCTTGAAGTAGGCGGCAAAGGCGCGGTCGAACTTGTCGAAGTGCCGCTCGTCCTTCACCAGGATGGCGCGGGCCAGGTAGTAGAAGGCGTCCATGTCGGCGAACACCACGCCTTTTTGCAAGGCATGGTGCAGGTCGAGCAACTCGCGCACCGACACTGGCACCTTGGCCGCGCGCATTTCATTGAACAGGTTGAGCAACATGGCCCGGCTCCCGTCAGCGGTTGCCGCGCCGGCTCATGAAGGCCAGGCGCTCGAGCAGCGTCACGTCCTGTTCGTTCTTCACCAGGGCCCCGGCCAGCGGCGGGATGGCCTTGGTCGGGTCGCGCTCGCGCAGTACCGCCTCGCCGATGTTGTCGGCCATCAGCAGCTTGAGCCAGTCGACCAGCTCGGAGGTGGAGGGCTTTTTCTTCAGGCCCGGCACCTTGCGCACGTCGAAGAACACGTCCAGTGCCTCGCTGACCAGCGACTGGCTGATGTTGGGGTAGTGCACATCGACGATCTGCTGCAGGGTGGCGCGGTCGGGGAAGGCGATGTAGTGGAAGAAGCAGCGGCGCAGGAAGGCGTCAGGCAGCTCCTTTTCGTTGTTGGAGGTGATGATGATGATCGGGCGCTGCTTGGCCTTGATGGTCTCGTCGATTTCGTAGACGTAGAACTCCATCTTGTCGAGTTCCTGCAACAGGTCGTTGGGGAACTCGATGTCGGCCTTGTCGATTTCGTCGATCAGCAGGATTACCCGCTCGTCGGCCTCGAAGGCCTCCCACAGCTTGCCTTTTTTCAGGTAGTTGCGCACATCGTGGACCTTGTCCACGCCCAGCTGCGAATCGCGCAGGCGGCTGACCGCGTCGTATTCATACAGGCCCTGGTGGGCCTTGGTGGTCGACTTGATGTGCCAGGTGATCAGGCGTGCGCCGAAGGAGGCGGCCAGTTGCTCGGCGAGCATGGTCTTGCCGGTACCCGGCTCGCCCTTGACCAGCAACGGGCGCTCCAGGGTGATGGCCGCGTTGACCGCCAGCTTGAGGTCATCTGTGGCGACGTAGTCGCGGGTGCCTTCGAACTTCATTAACCGATCCTCTGGGAGGGCCTCATCGCGGGGCAAGCCCGCTCCCACGGACTGTTGTGCAAGCGGGCTTGCCCGGCAATGAGGTCACGCATGTCTATTGATGTGTCAGCGACTATAACGCCACGGCCGACGCGTGAAAACGCAGACCGGGTATTCAGTCCCTGAATGGCGCGTCACCACGCCCGGCTGGATTTGGCGCAGGCACGATCACAACGCGATAGGCATCGTTGAACGGGCTGCGTTGGCCCGGCTACTTGCGCGCATCGATTCGAGCGGCTTGCCCCAGAAGTACACCTTCGGTCGGCTGGGTCATGAGCTACTTTCCAGCGTCCTTTTTTTGCAGTTCAAGGTTTTTATATTTTTCAACGATCTCACTGATTTTCTTGCTGTCCGTGGTAGAGGATATTTCCACGTAGTAATCCCAATGCTGCAGTATCTCGAAGCTTTCAGCATGGCCGAGATGGGCGGCATACTCGGCGTACATCCTGGCTTTCTTGAAATCCTGCGGTACCACGTCACCGACGGCATACAACGTGCTCAGGTTGTTGTAGGCCACCGCTGACCCGGACTCGCCTGCTCTTTCATACAGCGCCACTGCTTTTTTGATGTCTACAGGTGTGCCTAGGCCAGCACGGTACAGGAACGCCAGGCGCGCAAGCGCCGGCGCGTGGCGGCTGTATAGGTTTATGGCTTTTTCGTAATAGGCCACGCTCGCCTTGTAGTTTCTCTCGGTGTCCGGCAGCCTTTGGTCGCTGTAAATCAGGCCGAGCACGTAGTTGGCGTGCGCGTTGCCGTTTTTGGCGAGCTCGATCAGATGTTCAAACTCCTCACTGTCGCGGGGGTAGGTAGTGGTTTGAGGCTCCGGCGGCGCCGCCAGTTTCATGGCAATCGCTGGGGGTAATGCTGTGTGCGTGTTCATATGATCACTCGACAGGGCTGGCATTGACAGAAGCATTAGCGAAACGGCCAGGCAGCAGCCCAGCCGCTTTCGTCCAGATGTTTTCATGCAATAACCTCTTCAATCATGTCTTTTGAACCGATGGGCTCGGCCGGGAAATAGCCAGCTGTTGGGTTGAAGAAATCATTGCTGATCTTGTGATCGGCTGTTTTGAACAGAACGTCCACTATGTCGCTGACTTGGCCATCCTGCCACATGACAAATGAATGGAGGGCATGGATATTGCCGTTTACATCGGTGATCGGGTTTTTCACGAATGACAAATCGATACTTTTCAAGCCAATATCGATCACTGAATGCAGTTCGGCCGCTTCAGACGCTCCATTACTGTTGATGTCTTGCCAGATTTTCAGGTCGCCCCAGACTGGGTCGTTCATGTCGATAAGCCCATCCAGGTTGCTGTCCAGAGCGGCGAGCGCAACGGCACCGTCCTCAGCTACGCCTCCGGCGGGTAGCGGGGTGCGATCACCAAAGAGCTCTGAAGCATCATTTATCACGCCATCGTTGTTTCTATCGAGCACCAGAAATCCGCTGCTTTTTCCAGCCCATCCGGTAAGGATTGGATTGGCGTCTCCATCGTAGTCAAATTCAATACCCTGCTCGAGTGGCAGGGTGGTGATGCCGTGCCCCTCAAGGTCAATGAGCAAGGGGGTTTTGAACTGTTCGGCAACTACTTTAATATCCTTTGCGACCTCGTTTGGCGTCTTGGCAAGTTTTATTTCTTTGCCGGCTTTGGCAAACATTTTTGTAACAAAAGTAATGCAGTTGTTGAAGAGGAGGTCGTAGTTTTCGGGCTGTGTTGTTCCGTTCTTGTACCCCTCAACTTGCAGGACCAAGTTGTCCAACATGTTTACGAATCTGGGGTCGTGGGATTCTACCCGGTGCGAGGACGTGTCTTTATAGATGAGGTGATCATTGAATGAAATGTTGTCGGCTGAGGTGCCCAGATCGCTCCCAGGGCTGAAGCCGATCGAGCCTTTGTATCTTGGCGTGTTTAGCTCAAGGAATACGTGCCCAGTGCTGGACTCATTCCCGCCTTCCATCGCAGATCCAGACCTTGCCGCATGGATGGTAAATGAAGGTCTTCCCGATGACATGAATCCGGGGTTGTAGTTCGGGACCGTCACGGACTCCTCGGCCCGGGTTGTAATGAAGTGCTCTGCCATGGTGTGCTCCTGTCTGTCGACGCTTTTATCCATGTTGCAACGCTGTAGTGCTCTGGCTTGAGACGCCAGAGGGCCGCGCTTTGAATGGGGACGGATAAAGGACGAGCAAGGAGGTTGAAGGCAGTAGGAATGCCTTGTGCGGAGTGTTGCAAGATATTTCATTTGGACTCAAAGGGGGGAGGCGTACCTGGCGCGTCACGAATCCAATCGAGCAATACGCATTGAAGTGGGCTCTGAGTGTTGCCGAGGTGCCCTCAAGTCCTTAGTCCGCTTTTGGTGGCGGCTGCTCGTAGCGTGCGTTGAACGCCTGGATGAAGCCGTTGCGCAGGATCTGCAGGAACGCCTCGAAGGCACTGATGTCCTGCTGGTGCACGCTGCCGCTGAGTTCCACGCGGGTGGCGAACTGGTTTTTCGGCTGGTTCTTGAGCACGGTCTCGGTGGCGCCCACGACGGCTTCCCATATCGAGCGCAGGAAGCCCTTGTCCTTTTCTTCCACGTCCTGCTGCCAATTGAACACATCGACATCGCGCAACAGCGGCTTGATGTAGCCCTTGAGCCGGCCGTTCTCGGCCTCGGCCTCGATCACCACATCGCCATGCCCGGCATTGAAGTCGAACTTGCCGTAGGCACTGGCGAAGTCGTTCAGCCGGCGCAGCTCGATGCCAGTGGCGCGCAGGCGGAACTGGAAGTCGTCGAAGTCGCTGAAGGGGTCGAAGGTAGCGCGGCTTTCCACCTTGGCATCGCCCAGCAGCAGCGCCGTCCCGTCGAAGCGGGCATCGCGCCGGCCCTTTTCGTCGCGCACGTTGGTCAGGTTGCGGATGCTTGCATCCAGCCGGGTGGCCTTGAGGTCCACCGGCGGTCTGGAATTGAAGTTGCGGAAGGTGAGGGTGCCTTGTTCGATGCGCACGTCGTTCAGGGTGATCGGCAGCAGCTTTTCCAGTTGCTGGCGCCAGTCGGTGCCTTGGCCGGTCTGAGAGTTCTGTTTGTTGCCGCCGTCGACGAAATTGAGTTCGGGGCGTACGAAGGCCACTTCGGCGACCACGGCGCGGTCGTACCAAAGCGAGTGCCAGCTCACCGACAGGTCGATCAGCGGCGCTTCGAGCAGCGGCACCGGCACCTTGCCGCTGACCTTGACGATCTTCAGGCCGTTGATCTGGTAGGCGCCACGCCACCATGCCAGGTCGACGTCACGGACCTGGCCGCGGTAGTCGCCCATGTCTGCCAGCTTGTCGTTGAGGTAGTCACGCACCAGGTAAGGCAAGGCCAGGTGCAGGGCCACCAGCAGTGCGACCAGGCTGGCGAAGCCGAGCAGTGGCCAGCGGTAGCGCGCTTTCATCGGGTTTCTCCACGGGAGCATGTGCGGTTGACCGCAGGTCGTTTCGTCGAGTTCGAACGGGCTTTACGCTCACCGATTGCAGGCTTACCCTCAGGGTTTTCCCTGCACTTTTTTCCTGTTCAAGGACCGCCGCCATGAGCCGTATCTACGCCGACAACGCCCATTCCATCGGCAACACGCCGCTGGTGCAGATCAACCGCATCGCCCCGCGCGGGGTGACCATCCTGGCCAAGATCGAAGGACGCAACCCGGGCTACTCGGTGAAGTGCCGGATCGGCGCGAGCATGATCTGGGACGCCGAGGACAGCGGCAAGCTCAAGCCAGGCATGACCATCGTCGAACCCACCTCGGGTAACACCGGTATCGGCCTGGCCTTCGTCGCCGCCGCCCGTGGCTACCGCCTGGTGCTGACCATGCCCGACTCGATGAGCCTGGAGCGGCGCAAGGTGTTGAAGGCGCTGGGCGCCGAGCTGGTGCTGACGGACAAGGCCAAGGGCATGAAGGGCGCCATCGAGAAGGCCAACGAAATCGTCGCTTCCGACCCGGCGCAGCACTTCCTGCCGGGCCAGTTCGACAACCCGGCCAACCCGGCCATTCACGAGAAGACCACCGGCCCGGAAATCTGGAACGACACCGATGGCGCGGTCGATGTGCTGGTGGCCGGGGTCGGCACTGGTGGCACCATCACCGGGGTGTCGCGCTACATCAAGCACATCCAGGGCAAGCCGATCCTGTCGGTGGCGGTGGAGCCGGTGAACTCGCCGCTGATCAGCCAGACCCTGGCCGGCGAGGAGCTCAAGCCCACCCCGCACAAGATCCAGGGCATCGGTGCCGGCTTCGTGCCGAAGAACCTCGACCTGTCGATCGTCGACCAGGTCGAGACGGTGACCGAGGACGAGTCCAAGGCCATGGCCATCCGCCTGATGCAGGAGGAGGGCATCCTCTGCGGCATCTCTTGCGGCGCGGCCATGGCGGCGGCGGTGCGCCTGGCCGAGAAGCCGGAGATGCAGGGCAAGACCATCGTGGTGATCCTGCCGGATTCGGGCGAGCGTTACCTGTCGAGCATGCTGTTCAGCGATCTGTTCACCGAGCAGGAAAACCAGCAGTAAGCGACACGCTGCACGCCGCAAGTCGAGGGCATGTCCGTATTGACGCGGATCAGCTTGGGCTTGCCGCGTGCAGCTTCTGGCTTGCAGCTGCTCCTGATGGGTTTATGATGTCCGGCTATCTGGGGATGGCCTGATTTCCCCTCCAAGGAGTGTTGCATGACCTTTTCCTTCGTCGCCAAGGCCGGTGTCCTGCTGGTGTTCTTCGGCAGTGTGCTGTTCGTGCACCTGCGCGGCAAGGCACGCCTGCCGGTGCTGCGCCAGTTCGTCAACCATTCGGCGCTGTTTGCCCCTTACAACAGCCTGATGTACCTGTTTTCCGGCGTACCCTCCAAGCCGTACCTGGACCGCCAGCGCTTCCCCGAGCTGGATGTGCTAAAGGACAACTGGGAGGTGATCCGCGAAGAGGCCATGCGCCTGTTCGACGAGGGTTACATCCGCGCGGCGGAAAAAGACAACGACGCCGGCTTCGGTTCGTTCTTCAAGAAGGGCTGGAAGCGCTTCTACCTGAAGTGGTACGACAAACCGCTGCCTTCGGCCGAAGCGCTGTGCCCGAAGACCGTAGAGCTGGTCAGCAGCATCCCCAACGTCAAGGGCGCGATGTTCGCCCTGTTGCCCGGCGGCAGCCACCTGAACCCGCACCGCGACCCGTTTGCCGGCTCCCTGCGCTATCACCTCGGGCTGTCCACGCCGAACTCCGACAACTGCCGCATCTACGTTGATGGCCAGCCCTACGCCTGGCGCGACGGCGAGGACGTGATGTTCGACGAGACCTTCGTGCACTGGGTCAAGAACGAGACCGAGGTCACCCGCGTGATCCTGTTCTGCGACGTCGAGCGCCCGCTCAACAGCCCGCTGATGACCCGCATCAACCGCAAGGTCAGTGCCTTCCTCGGCCGCGCCACCGCGCCGCAGAACACCGATGGCGAGCGTGTCGGCGGGATCAACCAGGCCTATGCCTGGAGCAAGCGCTTCAGCAATGTCATCAGCACCCGGGTCAAGCAGTTCAAGCGTGCCAACCCCAAGGCCTACCGCGTGCTGCGTCCGGTGCTGGCGGTTGTCGTCGCCTACGCCCTGTACCAATGGTTGTTCTGATCCGGTTGAGCAGGCCTGCTTTCGCACCTTGTGCAAGCAGGCTTGCCCCGCGATGATTCCCCCGCTATATTCCGAAACACTATCTTCCCCGAAGACCTGTTCATGCCAGCCATCCCTTCCACCACCGCTTACGTTCTCGCGCCTGTCGCGGGCGTGGTCGTGCGTGGCAGCCAGCAGCCGGCCATGATCAGTCACTATCCACCACCTGTCAGTGGCGTGGTAGGCGGCGTAGCTCCGCCTCCTTGCGCAGTCGTGGTGCTGGGCTGACCGGCCGCTGGCCGCTCCCCACCGCACTCGCAACCTACTGAACACGGTCGGCTATCCCCGCAAGTCGCGATAGGCCCTCCGTACGGCTCATTTGCCCGTATACAGGTGGCAATACATGTCTGTCCTCAACAAAGCATCCGTGGCCTCGGCGGCCACGACCAGCCTGTTCGTCCTGCTGTGGAGCAGCGGGGCGATCGTCTCCAAGCTTGGCCTGGCCCAGGCCAGCCCCTTCGCCTTCCTGCTGCTGCGTTCGGCCCTGGCGCTGTTTGGTCTGCTGTTGATCGGTCCGTTGCTCGGATTACGTTGGCCACGTACCCGGGGCGGCATTGTTCGCGCCCTGGGGACCGGCTGCGTATTGCTCGGTGCCTACCAGATTTTCTACCTGCTGGCGCTGAACACCCACGTTACTCCCGGCGTCATGGCCACGGTCATGGGCGTGCAACCGATCCTGACCGTGGTGCTGATGGAGCGTCAGCGGTCCTGGAGCCGATTGTTCGGCCTGGGGCTTGGCCTGGGCGGCCTGGTGATGGTGGTCTACCAGGGTATCAACCTGGGTGGGGTATCTCTCGCCGGGATGCTGTTCGCCCTGCTGGCGCTGGCCAGCATGACCTTGGGCTCGATCCTGCAGAAACGCATTACCGACAACCCCATGGGCACCTTGCCCTTGCAATACATGGCGGGCTTTGCAATGTGCGCGGTGTTCGCGCCGTTGCAGCCGCTGCACGTCCAGTGGAACGCCAGTTTCCTCGCGGCGCTGCTGTGGATGGGGCTGGTGGTTTCGCTGCTGGCCACGCTGCTGCTGTACCGGCTGATCGCAAGGGGCAACCTGGTCAATGTCACCAGCCTGTTCTACCTGGTGCCGGCGGTCACGGCGGTGATGGATTTCATCATCTTCGGCAACCGCCTGGCGCCCCTCAGTCTGCTGGGGATGGGACTGATCGTGATCGGCTTGCTGTTCGTGTTCCGTAAACCTGCCTTGCGCACGGCCGAGGCCTGAGTCAACTAGCGTTGGGAGCGGGGCAAGCCCGCTCCTTTTTTCAGCGCCGTGCCGGGCGCAGCACCAACCATAGCGCCGCACCAATCAGCAGACCGCCATACAGGTGCGCCATCGACAGCGGCTCATCCAGCAGCCACGCCCCCCACAGCACGCCGAACACCGGGATCAGGAAGGTCACGGTACTGGCCTTGACCGGCCCGATTTCGTTCAGCAGGCGGAAGTACAGGATGTAGGCGAACGCCGTGCACAGCAGCCCCAGGCCCAGGAGCGACAGCCATACCTGCCAGCCGCCCCAGCTGGCCGGCGGCTGGGTCAGCGCGCTCCAGGCGAACAGCGGGCTGAGCAGCAAGGTGGCGCCGAGCATGCTGCCCAGCGCCGACAGACGGCTGTCCAGCGTGCCGACCCAGCGCCTTGCCAGGAAGCCCGCGAAGCCGTAGCAGGTGGTGGCGGCCAGGCAGGCCAGTGCGCCTTGCACCAGGGCCATGTCCAGCGCCACCGGGCCGGCACCGCTGAGGATACCGACACCGAACAGCCCGAGGAAGATCCCGCAGAGCTTGGGCAGGGTCATGGCTTCGCGGAAGAACAAGGCGCCGATCAGCACGCCCATCAGCGGCGTGGTGGCGTTGAAGATCGCCGAATAGCCGGCCGGCAGCACCTGCGCCGCCACGGAATAGAACGTGGCCGGAATGCCGGAGTTGATCATGCCCAGCACCAGGCAGGCGCCCAGCTTGCCCTCGAAGTCCCAGCGCACGCGGGCGGCGGCGAGGATGGCGATCAGTCCCAGGCAGGCGATCGACACGCGGAAGAAGGCGGTCGGCACCGTGCCCAGCTCGGGGGCAATGATGCGCATGAACAGGAAGCTGGCGCCCCAGACAGCGGCAAGGGTCAGCAGGCGGGCGAGGGCGATGGGGCTCACGGTGGTCTCCGGCGGTAGGGCAGGGCGCGAGTGTACGTCAGGGCGAGCGAGGGATTCTTGTGCTTTCTTGCTGTGTGAATCCGGGGCCGCCTCACGGGCTTCATCGCCGGCAAGCCGGCCCCCACAGGGCTCGTATCCGACTAAGCTCTCTCGGTGACCATTGCATAGAGGCACGCGCATGACCCCAGCCTGGCCCGCCGTCGACATCGCCCGGATGATCCTCGATGGCTTCGACGACTACCGCGAGCACTTTCGCCGTATCACCCTCGGCGCCCGCGAGCGCTTCGAACAGGCGCGCTGGCAGGATATCCAGCACGCCGCGGCGGCGCGCATCAATCTGTATGAAGAGAAGGTCGCCGAGGTCAACGGTTGGCTGCGCCAGCGCTTCGACACCGCGGTGCTGCTGGACGTCGAGCAGTGGCCGCTGGTCAAGAACGCCTATATCCGTCTGATCGACCCCCGGCTGGACGACGAGCTGTCCGAGACCTGGTACAACTCGTTGTTCTGCAGCCTGTTCAGCCATGACCTGATCAGCGACGGCTGCATGTTCATCCACACCACCCGGCCGTCGATGCGCGGCCATGAGCGGGCGGCGCAGACGCGCACCTATACGCTGCAGGACGGTCTCAAAGGCTTGTTGCGAGCGATCTTTGCCGATTATGCGTTCGACGTGCCGTATGGCGACCTGGAGGGCGATATCGCGCGTCTGGAGGATCAATTGCGCGAATGCCTCCCCGACTGGGTGTGCAAGGATCCGGCCCTGACCGTGGAGCTGTTCACCCCGGTGCTCTACCGCAACAAGGGCGCCTACCTGGTCGGTCGCTTGTACACCCCCGACGAGCAGTGGCCACTGGTGATCCCGCTGCTGCACCGCGAGGGGCATGGCATCGAGGCCGACGCGCTGATTACCGACGAGGCGGAGGTGTCGATCATCTTCTCCTTCACCCGTTCGTACTTCATGGTCGATGTGCCGGTGCCGGCGGAGTTCGTCAACTTTCTCAAGCGCATCCTGCCGGGCAAGCACATCGCCGAGCTGTACACCTCGATCGGGTTCTACAAACATGGCAAGTCGGAGTTCTACCGGGCGCTGATCAACCACCTGGCCAACAGCGACGACCGCTTTGTCATGGCTCCGGGCGTGCGCGGCATGGTCATGAGCGTGTTCACCCTGCCGGGCTTCAACACCGTGTTCAAGATCATCAAGGACCGCTTCTCGCCGTCCAAGACTGTCGACCGGGCCACGGTGATCGAGAAATACCGCCTGGTGAAAAGCGTCGACCGCGTCGGGCGCATGGCCGATACCCAGGAGTTCGCCGACTTTCGCTTTCCCCAGGGCAAGTTCGATCCCGACTGCCTGGCGGAACTGCTAGAGGTGGCCCCCTCCACCGTGGCGCTTGAGGGCGACACAGTGCTGATCCGCCACTGCTGGACCGAACGGCGCATGACCCCGCTCAACCTGTACCTCGAGCAGGCCAGCGAAGCCCAGGTGCTGGAGGCGCTGGAAGACTATGGGCTGGCGATCAAGCAATTGGCGGCGGCGAACATCTTCCCCGGCGACATGCTGCTGAAGAACTTCGGCGTCACCCGTCATGGCCGGGTGGTGTTCTACGACTACGACGAGATCAGCTACCTCACCGAGGTCAACTTCCGTCACATCCCGCCGCCGCGCTATCCGGAGGACGAGATGTCCGGCGAGCCGTGGTACTCGATCGGGCCGCACGACGTGTTCCCCGAGGAGTTTCCGCCATTCCTGTTCGCCGATATCGGCCAGCGCCGCTTGTTCAGCCGCTTGCATGGCGAACTGTACGACGCCGATTACTGGAAAGGTCTGCAGGAGGCGATCCGGGCGGGAAAGGTGATCGATGTGTTCCCTTATCGGCGCAAGGCGCGTTAGGCCTTAGGCTCTGTACGAAAAGCCTTGATACTTGTTCATGCTGCGTTGAAAACAGCCTCGGAATGCTCATGTACTCCAGTACACTGCGCTTCCTCGGCTGTTTTCGCCTTGCCTGACCTGCGTCTCAAGACTTTTCGTACAGAGCCTAGCTTTTCACCCCTTGAGGCACTTGAGCTCGCTGAAGTCCGCGCGCACCTTGCTCAGCCGCTGCTGCAGGAATTGCCGCTGGGCCGGGCTGCTCTGTTTCAGCAGATCCACCAGCAGGCTGCGTGCCTGGCGCTCGGTGTTCTGGAATGCCTGGCGGTACTCCGGTGTCCACAGGCTTTCCTTGCGCTGCAGCAACTGCGCCAACCTGGGCTCGAAGCTTGGGCTGGCGCGCTGGTCCATCGCCAGCACCAGTTGCTGCTGCCAGTGGGCGCGGTTGGCTATCCACTGGCGATTCTGGTCACCCAGGGCCTGCGACCAGCTCATCACCCGCAGCCGTTGCTCGGCATCGAGCTCGCCCAGCCAGGGCTCGAGGCGCTTGCGCATGCGCGCGGCACGGTTCTCGACCTGCTTGGCCAATGGTGTGTCGACGTACTCCTTCTGGCGTTTGTCGATGTCCTTGCGAAAAGCCTCGCGCATTTCCGCTACCTGGTTGTCATTCATGCCCTTGAGCAGCTCCGCGGCAGAGGGGGTTATCGCTTCGGTGACCCGGCCAATGGCCTGGCGCGCCTCGACCGTGCGTTGGCGCAGGTTTTCATCGGTGACCGCGTCGTTGGCGACCATCAGTTGCACCCGGTCGAGCCAGTCGAGGTAGCCGGGCAGTTGGGTCTTGCAGTGCCAGGCCAGGTGCGTTTTGAGCCGTTCGTCGAGCAACTGCTTCTGCTCGCGGTTCATGTCCAGGTAGTCGCCCAGCGACCACGGCACCAGGCGATCGAGGTTGCGGTAGGCCAGGTCGATGCGGCTGCAGGCCGTCAGTGCCAGGGCGAAGCCGATGAGCAGGAGCAGGGCTTTGGGCAGGCGAAGGGGCATGAGCGAATCCTTGCAGGGGCTGGCCAGGCGGTAGACGCAAGCTGGGCACGACGGTTCCGACGAATATGCGTGCCGGTCGGCTGGGTCAGGCGTCAATGGAGAGTCTAGATGTACCGCTGAAAATGTGATGACGTCTGTTGGATAATCTTGGCGAGGGCAGCGTGGAATAAAGCGTTCGCAGCCATCGATAACTATTCATTTAAGAATCGTCTTATTTGCACGCGCTGGTGCTTGCCTTAAAGTAGCGGGATGAAACTAAAATGCCATTTCCCCAAACTCACCCGGGTGTCATTGTGCCCTGCAGCGGCCCGATGGCTACATCGATTATTGTTCGTGATCTGTGCGTCGTCTCAACTCTGCAATATAGAAAAAGCGAAGGGCGTTGAGCGCCGGCCCCAACAAAATGCGTCGAAAAAACTGAGGGATGGGCAGTTGTCCGTGGCGCTCGTTGAATATTCGTTGCAGGCTCTGGTTTGCGAAGTTGTCCAAAGCTTCAGTGCGCTGGCTAGTGCGAAAAATTTGCAACTATATATGTGCTTGAGTCCTGACCTTCCTGAACGGTTGGTTGGCGGTGCAGGGCATATTCGCATTATCCTAGAAAATTTATTGAGTAATGCGATCAGGTTTACGAGCAATGGGCGGGTAGTGCTAAGGGTAAACTCCGTCAAGCGCGACGGCCATTCCTCCAATTTGCACTGGCAAGTTTCAGATACCGGGACAGGCATAGATCCGCAGCGGCATCAAAAACTTTTCGCTTCATTAAAAAATGACACAACGCCTCGTACCCTTCGCGGGTTGCCGCTTTGCCAACAACTCGCGAACAACTTAGGGGGTGATCTTCGTCTGGTGAGTGAAGTAGGGCTAGGCAGTAGTTTCACACTCTCCGTCCCACTGGAAACCCCCGCAGCGCCTGTAGGCTCAGACATTCATGGCAAGTTGCTGCCTCACACCGTCTACGTGGTTTCATCCGCTCGTGAGCTGGCGCAATCGGTCTGTGGCTGGCTTCGCCGTTGGGGGGCTCGGGCCCAGGTAGGTCGTCCTCCCGTCACGGCTGAATTCGGTGGCCAATTGCTCTTGGAGTTGCACCCGGATTGCAGCGAGCAACCATGGGTCAGGGACTGGGCAGGACCACTGGTCATCGCCAGTACCGATACCCGGGGCGGGCAGCCCAATATAAACGACCTGCAGGCGATCCGCCATGCGGTTCGCCAGGCTCAAATGAGTTGTTCTTCAATTGGTAATGGCGTGCACTTTGCTCGCCCTGAACGGGAACTCAATCTGCATATCCTGGTGGTCGAGAGCAACCGTTTCAATCAATCGCTACTGTGCGATCAGCTTCGCGTGCTGGGGTGCACCCTGACACTATGTACTGATGGCGCCGCTGCGTTGGAAAAATGGAGCAGCGCTGTCTTCGATGCCGTTCTCACGCAAGTCAGCAGTCTTCACATCAACGGATATGAACTTGCCACCGAACTGCGCCGTCGAGGCTGCGACAAGCTTATTATCGGCATAAAAGCCAACGGTACGCGCCACGACGCTGGATTATGCCTTGCCCATGGCATGGATGATTGCCTGGCACAGCCCCTGATATTGAGTTCACTGTTCCGTTGCCTGGCAACGCTCAAAAAAGGCAACACATGAAATCTTTGAAAATTCTAATCATTGAACAGTATCCCGTTCAACAGCAGTACCTGCTACAACAACTCAATGCCTTGGGTGCGTTCCATATCTATGTGGCAAAAGATGGTGCAGAGGCTTGGGAGTATTTGAAAATACGCAGTATCGATCTGGTCCTGACCAGCATTATGATGCCAGGCATGGACGGTATACAGCTTATCCAGCACCTCGCACAGTTGTCCTGTAAACCGGCGCTGGCCATTGTTAGCGCCATCTCCGAGCAGATGTTCAAGGCTGTGAGCCTGATGGCCTGGGAGCTTGGTATAGACGTCATCGGGCTGATCGGCACTACGGCGACTCCAGCAACGCTTCTGCAGTTACTGGAGCGCGTTGATGTACACCCTGCACTGTGCTCTCCTGTAGGCTCACCCCCGGTTATCGACTACGAGTGCCTTCGCGAAGGGCTGAACAACAACCACATTCAGGCCTGGTTCCAACCCAAGATGGCACTTAGCGATTGTCGTATCGCCGGTGCCGAAGCCTTGATACGCTGGCTCACCCCAGAGGGCGTCATGCTGCCTGGCCAGTTCTTGCCTGCCATCAAGCAGTTTGGGCTAGAGGCGCATGTGCTGTGGCTTACCTTGAAACAAGCCATCCAGGCACAGGCCTGTTGGCGGCTGCAGGGTTACCACCTGCCTGTTTCCATCAACTTGCCAACCCACCTGCTTGATTGCCAGGACCTGGCAGACCGATTGGCAACGTTCGTGATAGACCAGGGCGGTACACCGGACATGATCTGTTTCGAACTCATGGAGTGCTCGACACCGCAAGCGCTGAGCAATTACTACGCCGGTGCCTGCCGCCTGCGCCTGAAGGGCTTTGGTCTTTCGCAAGATGACTTTGGCCAGGGGCACAGTTCGCTGGCCAACCTAGTGTCTACACCGTTTACCGAGCTGAAGGTTGACCGCTCGTTGGTTCAGGGCTGCCATGAAAATCAGGGTACACGTCATGCATTGGCAAGTATCATAAGCCTCTGTCTCAAACTGGGGGTGGCGGTGGTCGCGGAGGGTGTGGAATCCCTTAAAGAACTCGCTTACTTGCGTGATATTAACTGCACGCAGGTCCAGGGTTTTGTCGTTTCACCCGCTGTCTGCGCTGTGGAATTTCAAGGCCTGTTGGATCAAGAGGGATCAGCCACGCTCTTCTGACCTGGCATACACCGCGAGTGCAAAGAATGAAACACACGAATGCCTTGATCGAAAAACTCTCGCGCAGTTCACTGCGTCAGCACCGCGGGCTGATGATTTTACTCGTCCTGGTATCGTTACTGGTGGGCATCAGCTATTGGGCGATACACCGGGTATTGGAAGAGCAGCAGCAAACCGTGCGTTTTCATTTTGCGCGTTTAATTGAGAACATCTCGGAGCAAGAAGTGTTCCTCATTACCCTTGCCCAGCTGAGCAAGCAGGGCATGATGCTCAGCAATGAGGTCACTCCCATTCATGACCTCCAGCAAATTCCCGAAGAGGGCCCGCATATCTACCAAGGGCAAGAACACGCTTTCTCAATGCCCTTCAGCATCAAGATCAACCCGCAGAAAATTCGCGACAATGAGTACGCCAAGGCCTTCGCGCTCGGTGCCAACCTTGCCACGTTCTATAGCACCTTCTGGTCGACCTCCAACTATCAGTCACCGCAGGTCTTTCTGATCAACGACCGGGACAACTTCGATATCGCTGTGCCGTCCTCAGAGCATTCTCGCGTCAAGACGTTGCAGCACGACGAAGCGGTTGTCGATGTCGTCACCCGTGTCATACATCACTCCAGAACACCCAGTGCGGGACGCTTGATCTGGACTCGATTCGAAACAGCTACGGATAGCCAGCGGCCCCCGCGATTTATGGCTTATACCCACCTTGATCTTCCGGCCAGTGAGATGCACATCAAAGGCGCACAGCCGAGGGTGATCATCGCAACGTTACTCAGCTTGACGCAGGTCGATGACTACGAGCGCACTATGGATGGCGCGCAGTACGATCACTTTACGTTGGTGGCGCCCTCTTTAGAGCTGCTCAGTGGCAGTGTGTTGCCTGATCCTTCGTTAGGTGAAGGGGTCAACTTCACGTCAGAGGGGCTGCAGATCAAAGTCAGTCAGCCTGAGGGCCCGGGCTGGATGGCGATCTACACCATTTCCTATGCCCATTTCTTCCGCTATGCCATGTGGTCATTGATTGTCGTGGCCGCTTCGCTGCTGGGGATGATCGGCCTGGGCTGGGCCACCAGCCGCTGGTACCGGCAACGGATCATCCTCCCGGCCCAGCACGCCCATGCACGCATCGCCGAAAGTGAGGCCTTCAGCCGCATCGTCATCGACACCGCGCCCACTGGCCTGTGCGTCGTGCGCCGTTCGGACAACAAGGTATTGATGGAAAATCAGCGTGCTCAGCAGTGGCAGGGCAGCACCCAACTGGCCATGGCACTTGGGCACCATCTTGAAACAGACGTTATGGGTGAGGCGTACCTTGAAGTGGAGGGGCGCCACTTGCAGGTGGGTTTCGTTTCAACGCGCTTCAAAGGCGAGGATGCGCGGCTCTATGCGTTCAATGATGTTTCCCAGCATATCGAGGACGCTTCGGCGCTAAAGGAGGCGAGGCGGGCGGCCGATGCCGCCAACGAAGCCAAGACTTTGTTCCTGGCCACTATGAGTCACGAAATCCGTACCCCATTGTATGGCGTTCTGGGCACGCTCGAATTGCTTGGAATGACCCACCTTGAACCGCGCCAGCAAGAATACCTGCAGACGATCCAACGTTCTTCGGCAACATTGTTCCAACTGATCAGCGATGTTCTCGATGTCTCCAAAATCGAGTCTGGGCAGATGGTCATTGAACGGGTCGAGTTCTGCCCGCTCGATCTGATCGAAGACACGGTGCACACCTACTCGGCTTTCGCCCAGCGCAAAGGCTTGCAGTTGTATGCCTGTACCGACGCTACGCTGCCCAACCGTATGCTGGGTGATCCCATGCGTATCCGGCAGATCCTCAACAACCTGCTCAGCAATGCCATCAAATTTACCGACAACGGGCATGTGGTTCTGCGCACCCGCGTACTGGAAATGCTGGAGGGAAAAGCCAGTCTTGAGTTTCAGGTGACGGACAGCGGTATTGGCATTTCTGCATCCCAGCAGGAAAAACTATTCGAGTTGTTCTATCAGGTTCAGGATGCCTGCAGTGAAGGGGGGGCAGGGTTGGGGTTACCTATTTGCTGGTGGCTCAGCGAGATGATGGAGGGTCAACTCAGGGTAACCAGTGAGCCGGGCTTGGGCAGCAGTTTTGCCCTGAGGATTCAGTTGACGGTCGTGCCAGGGCAACTGCCTGATTGTGAATCCATTGTCCCGGGGGGCAATCAGGTCTACGTGCGCGCGCCATTCCAGGAACTGGCCCAGGCGGTAATCGATTGGTTGAATAGATTTGGCATACCTGCCACGCAGGTGATGCCGCTGCTCGAGAATTTGCCTGAGCAGCGGGTATTGGTCGACCTTTTGCCCGCATCGTCGGCTTCACCCTGGCCCGGCCCTAGAATAGTCTGCGCCCCAGCAGGGGGCACGGGTTCTGATCCTCTTAATCAGACCTGGGATGTCGATCTCTTCGATCTTCGCGCCATTGCTCACGCCGTGTCGTTCGCCCAGCAGGGCAAGCAGTTGTCGCCTAGACATGCGTCGACACAGTGCACCGAAGACCTTGGTCTGCATATCCTGACAGCTGAGGACAACCCGATCAATCAGGCCATCTTGAAAGAGCAGCTTGAAGCCTTGGGCTGCACCACCCTCGTTGTCAGCAACGGCGAACAGGCTATTGATCACTGGCGCCCCGGTATGTTCGACCTAGTGCTCACGGACATCAACATGCCGGTTATGAATGGCTATGAGCTGGCCCGCGTGCTGCGCAAACTCGACCCCGGCTTGCCCATCATTGGCGTGACTGCCAATGCCATGCGTGAAGAGGGTATGCGCTGTATTGCCGTTGGCATGAATGCCTGGGTTGTCAAACCCCTAAGTATCCAGACATTGCGCAGCCACTTGACCAAACTCTGCAGGCCATCGCTGCAAACCTCTGCACACCGTATCGAAGCGGAGGCACTTACCGCGCCAATGGACGATACGGGGTTCCATCATGTGCAACTCACCCCCGCGATGCGCGAGTTGTTCACCCGCACGATGCAGCAGGACATGGCCTTGGCCAGCAATGCGCTGGAGCATGGCGATGGCGCCCAGCTTGCGCAAACCCTCCACCGCATTGGCGGTGGGCTTGCAGCGGTGCAAGCGAGTCACCTTGCTCAATGCTGCAATGGCCTGGAAATCCGGCTGGCCGATACTCCACTGGATGCCGCGCTTGGCGTCAGTGTGCAGGAGGTGTTGGTTCAACTTTCAAGTTTATTGGGGTCACTTGAGTGACGCCTGCTACCGATGCGTGCATGTCAGATCATCCACTCATTTACAACAAGAACCATGGATCTCCTTATGAACAAACTCAGGGTCATCATAGCGGACGACCATCCCGTGGTACTGCTAGGGGTACGTCAATTGATCGAACGCGACGAGCGCTTTTGCGTGGTCGGTGAAGCGACGTGCTCCCATCAGCTCGTCGAGCTGTTGCAGCGCACAGCTGCAGAGGTGGTCGTCACCGATTATCAAATGCCCAGCGATTCCCCCTATGGCGATGGGCTGAAGTTGATCGAATACCTGAGGCGGCACTTTCCGGCTGTGAATATTCTGGTGTTGACGATGATGTCCAACCCGTTGCTGCTTACCCGCCTTACTGAACTCGGTGTTCTCGGGGTGATCCAGAAAAACCAGATGCACAGCGATATCGAGCGTGCGCTCATGGCCGTTGCGCAACCTGTTCAAAGAACAAAGGTGGGGGCAGGCAGTCCCGCGGCTCCCCAGGTCAATGACCGCTTCGCCATGTTGTCGCCGAAAGAGGCTGAAATACTTCGCCTATTCGTTTCTGGCAAAACAGTCAGCGAAATCGCTGTTCAACAAAATCGCAGTGTGAAAACCATAAGTGCGCAAAAAAATGCGGGCATGCGCAAACTGAACGTGCTCAGTGACCAGGCGCTGCTGGTGTATTGCCTTGAGCACAACAGCACTTGGTGAGTCTCTTTATTGGCCTGGGCAGGTTGCCTGCCCAGGTACCTGGACTGCCTTGCCTTTGAGCAGAAGGGGCAACTGAGGGTAAATATTGAAGGCATCGACAGCTTGGCCCGCCACGGAGGCACCCTTTAGCCAATACCTAGAATTGCCAGTGGCAATCAACCTGGCGCCCTGCGCTTCACATTGAACCTTGAGCTCGGAATTAATCGCCGCCGGGCGATGACGGATCAAGCCGCTGAACGCCAAGTTGACCACGATATTCCCCGAGTGGTCGGGCTGTTTAGAGTCGAGCAGATTGATTACAGGTCTGATATCAACCCGATATACTTGTTCCTGCGCGACTGTCTTAAGCGGTTTGACACGAATTCGCTTGCTTTGCCCTGGGGCCAAGGTGAGGCGAAAAGGGTAGACGTACAATTCCAATTCTTGTATTTGGCTCACCGGTTCCAGCTGTTCATCCGACGGTTCGGCCCCTGGATTGAGCAACCGTGAAAGATTGATGGAGACATATTCCGGGCGGTCGCCTTGGTTGATGATCTCAATGCTGGTTGCGGTCTGCTGAACATCGACTACCTTGGGCTGCACATCGATGATTGCAAAGGCAGGAGAGGCCAGCAGCCAGCACGTAGCCGTCAGTAAGCATCGACTCAATAGAGTTTTCATTTCACCTCCACAGCCAGTGTCGGCCTTGGGTCTGTCAGGGCTCGATCGCAATGGGCTCGAATGTCAGGGACACCTCACCAGAGTATGTACCTACGTTATCCTTGAAACTGCCTTCTGGCGGGTAGGCTGATATATCCAGGTCGTAGTAACCTACCGAGTCTTCACCTTCAATGGCGGGAGGCGGGTTTTTGAATTCCACGTTTTGCCCCACGACAAGGTTTTTCGCCTCGGCACTCAGCGCCGCGAGTGTAACGGCCGATTTTTGAAAAACCTTGGCGGGGTTCTTAAGGTGGCGCAGTTGTACCGGTTCATCCAGCCGTACCTGGAATACCCCGCTGGAAGACACGATACGCAGCCTGGCTTGCACCTCGTAAGGGCTGTTCCAACCCCCTGATTGCTCCATTGTTAAGCCTTGATCGAACCATCCTCCAGCGGTATCGGTAACGAAAAGGTTGTCCGGGTTGTTGATGAACGCCGTGACCTGACTTTCGATCTTGCCTTTGAGAATGACGTCCGATGCGAAGGCGGATTGAAGAAGCGAGCTGAGCAATAACATCCAGCCTGCAATTTTATGGGGCATTTGTGACTCCAGGGCAGGCATCAAGTGCCCGCAGGGAGTTGATAGATAATCGCACCGTAGCCAATGCTCATAATCATGGGGGCCGCACGCCCGATGCTATCGTTCGCTTCGACGATCACCTTCTGCCGTGGTCGGAATGTCAAGCGCCAAACACGCGCGGTGGGTGGGGTAGACAGTACCTTCAGATTCATCCGGTATTTTTGCCCGGGCGCTAGTATTAAACGTGATGGCGAAACCAGCAGCGTGGGTTGGGGGACGACTTGGACAGGGACCAAACTTTCCGAATGTGCACCTGGATTTAGCAGGAGTTCTTGTTTGACTTCGATAAATAAAGGGCTGTTGCCTTTGTTTTCGGCGTACAGCTGCGTTTCAGACGTGCCTGGGTCAAGTCGCACCTCAGTATGGGAAAGTTGCAGTATTCCTTCAGCCATCGCGGGTGTTACAGTTGGCAGCAGGGAGAAACTGGACAATGTGCCAAGAAAATGGATCGTTTTTTTTAGCCGGTGCAACCAGCTTGACTCATAGTGGTAAGCGTTCATGGGGTATTTTCTATGGTTTGGCAATGATGTTAAAAGTCAATATGTCGTGATAGACGCCGCCCTTGGTTTTTTTCTCGGCGAATGTCCTGAAAGTTGGGGTGAAACATGTTTTTCCAGATTTGTTCAGGCTGAATACGGTGTTGTTGTGATTGGGTAGGGTGACCGTCGATGTTCCATCCTCCAAAATTAACTTGTAAGGTATTGTGCTGTTTCCACCGCTAGCCCTCCTGAGTAAGTACTCTCCGGCGGCGGACTCTCCATTGGTGTTGCTAGCTGATATGATATATTTTTGGAATATGACGTAACTCCCGCCATTGTAAGTGAAGCACAGCTGGCTGTTCATGTCGGTCATGGTTTTTTCAGTTTCTTCGCCACGCTTCAGCTCACCCAGGTCCCAGTCAGGCGCCTTCATGTCAATAACCACATCAATCGGCGGGGGGGGGAGTTCCGGATCGGTAAGGATGTGACAGGTTCCATTTTTGTTGCTTGGCGCAATATAGGCAAGGCCTAGGCTTTCTCCTACATCATTGCCAGAAGTATAGTTGCCCGCGCGAATTCCCACGGCAGGCCACTGTTTGATTTTATCATTGTCCAGTGTGGCCACAATGGTGGCGGTAATGGGATTAGGGTTTTTCCAGCTTTCGGTTCCCACTCCGAAATATAATGTGTAACCGTTTCCATTAAATGTGCTGATGTGTTTTTTGCCATTGAGTGTAACTTTTGAGGCGATAGCGGCGCTGGGGGTAAGCTTGCCATTGGCATCATAAGTGTGGAGAAGGACGCCTCGGCCATAAAACTCTCTGTTTCCCGTATGTCCTTCTATATCTTTCCATGAAATGGTTACCTCTACGTCGCTCGTGCCGTTTCCGTTGTCGGTATAGTAGCACCCGCTGTAGCCGTAACTCAGATCGCTCAATATGAGGTCGTAGGCCAGAGCGTCCTTCGTTTTGCCACTTAGTAAGATCAACAGCAGAACCGCTACTCCAGTCGTCAACCGACCTCTTGAACTAAGGCTGACTCCAAGATTTTTGCTGATCATGGACACTCCAGTTCATGCTTTTGATCACCCGCCATCAGGCTCACATGTTTGCTATTAAAAATATGTGGTGTACCTGGAAACAACGCCAAGCGTTCCTTCAGTAAACCGTTGTCACCCGTGACCTTGGACAGAATCACGCGTAGGGAACCTGTATTCTCCAGCATCAAACCTCGCGCCTGACAACGGTGCGTCCAGCCCGTGGTCTGGATTTCCAGCGGCGGTAGATGCCGCACCAGCACTCCATACCCGACCGCAACCGACATGGGGGCTTCTATAGTTCCTTCGGGGGCCTGGTGCACCTGCATGGCGCGCACTGGCACAATGTACAGCCGGTACAGGTGTTCCGCTTCGGGCTTGTGCAACGACTTGAGGCTGATCGTGCGGCTTTGCCCTGGCCCCAAGGTGATCTTGTCCGGGCTAGCCAGCAGGCCGGGGTGTTCAACCTGGCTCAGGGGCACCTTGACCTCTGGCTCCATGCCTGGGTTGGCGACCTGCTGCACGGAGACGGAAAGATAGAGCGGCGCATCCCCGAGGTTCTTCACACTCACCGTGCGATCACGGGTGTTGTCGAGCTTGAGGCTGGCCGGCATCACCATCAGTTCGCCCTCAGCCTGTACCGAAGGCGCTACCAACGCCATCATGCCTGCTAGTAGCAATGCCATTACATAGATTCTCATCGATTCATTCCTAGCGCTGTTTCAAATCGCTGGCAGCGGTAAACGCTGTCTTTAATGGTTTGAGTGAGGTCGCAGTCGTAATGTCGGTTGATCTGTTCCACAGTGATATGAGTCAGCACTTGGGTGCTGGCAATGGAGAACAGGCCGTTGCCATATGCAGACTCGCCGGTTTCGACAATGCGCCCGCTGACTGGCTGGCCGGCCCCGTCGACAAGAATGCCGCTGTAGACCATGTTGATTCCCACCTTGGCATCGGCGGAATACACCTGGCCCGGGTGCGCCCGTATAATGTTGGCGGGCACCTCGATTTGCATGTCCATGTTTTCGCTGTCGCTCGATACTCGTGCAAATGACACATCGCCATAGCGTTTCAACGGGACGGCATAGTTGCCCCCGCCTGCAACCGGGTGACCTTCGACGTTGAAGCCGTAAGGCGTGGCCTGAAGGTCCGGGGTGTGCAACAACATGGCGCTGCCACTGGAGCTGTAGCGCCCGAATGCGACGCCATCGGCATTGGCTGCCACCATGCCGCGGTAGTTGAAGTCCAGGTTGTTGCCTGCATTGCTCTGGCCCAGGCTCAACGAGGCATCACCACGTGTGCCCGAGCGGCTTCCATAAACATTGACGTTTGTGTCCTCGTCAATGTGACTGACTGTCAGGCCGGCCGTTGAGGTGCCATAGCTGTCCGTGAACTCCTTGCGGTAGTCGCCACTGAGTTGAGTGCGCCCCGCGTATTGGGCAGCCCTGAAACTGGCCTGGGACTGGTCGAGCATCCAGGTCACATTGAAATAAACCTGATAGGACGCATTGTCCTGACTGAACCCGCCCTTCTGGATGCCCAAGGTCAGAGATGACCACAAGCCGTTTGGTCGGTAGTTCCAACGCGCTTCTGCCCGGTGCGACTCTCCTCGGCGCTGTTTCTGATAGTTGTAAGACAACTGTGTTTCGCCAACGCTTCTGCTGTAGGAAAACGCTGTGCTTGGCGCGCCCCGATAGAAATCTGAAACATCTGTACTCTGGTAGCGGCTCAACATGAAGCTGCCAAGGTCTTCATCGGTAACCGAAAGATCGAAGTAGCCCCCAGTGCCCCGCTCTCCACTCAACAAGCCCACGGTGGGCGTTACTGCCGTGTCTCCAAAGTTGGAAGGGCGGGTGAAGTTGACCTCGGCGGCCTTTCTCGACCGCTCGCCGGTAATGGCCGAGGCATTCAAATAGAACTGGCTGAAGTTGTGGCTGACGCTTGCTTGAAGCAACTGTCCACCGCGCCCCAGTTCTCGGCCACCGGTGACGTGCCAGGAAGTGCCTTGCCCTACCTCGAGGTTGAGGTTGTTGATATCCCGTGTCTCGCTATTGACGGTCATCCCGTTGCGATCTACCAGGCGAACCTCGACCGGATAGTAGCCGCCCGGCAGGTCGACGTAGCTGAATTCGTTGCGCCCCAACATGGCCGGGCGCTTGAGGATCATGCGACCGTTGCGATAAAACTCGTAACTGCCCTCGGCCGTGGAGTACATGACCAAGGTCCCTGCATTCTGCTGGGCGCGCAGGTTCCCTTGGCTACCCACTGTCAAGAACTGGTCGAAACTCGGCGCCAGCAGCGTACTGACCGAACCGGAGGCGTAGTCGAGGCTGTCTTGTTTGCCCGCCCGGAGGTAGGCACTGTCGAAATTCTTCTGCAGGTAGTACGACGATATGCCTTGATCACTCCGGCTCGTCTCCTGCATTGCAGAACGGTTTGCATACCAGTTGACATAGGCAAAGCTGCGCGATGGCAAGCCAACCCAGGTATTACTCCTTAGGTCCATGGCTCGGTAACCACCCGTTGCCCCACGCACGTCCAACGTCTGATTGTTCACAACACCCCAGGTTGTATCAGGGCTGATGAAGTCCTCGCGTACACTGGAAATTCGCAACGTGCGTCGTTGCTTGTCCAGTGTCACATAATGATCTGCCACCACTAGGTCGCAACCGCGATCACAGGCCTTGTAATGAATGCCGGGAAGCACCTTGCGGATAGCCGCCAGGGTTTCTGCAGGTACACCATTTTGCCGGTACTTGTCTGAGTCGAATATCAACTCCGCACGCTCAATGTCATAACTGACCAGGCCGGGGAGTGTTATGCCGTTGAACGTGGCGACATAAGTTGCGCTGTTGTCCATTTGTATGGCATCGAACCCTTCCGGGATGCCATAAGACACTTTCGCACCCGCGACGGCGGATGCTGACAATAGCGCAAGAAGGCAGGCGCAACTTTCGCGGACGGGAAAGTGGAAAGCCATGTGGCTTGGCGTCCCTGCAGACTTTGTAACTTTCTCAGGCATCAGGGCACTGCGTTACCCAGATTATCGAGCGCTCAGTTTCAAGGGATTTCGGCTGCCGCTACTGGCTCGAACAACATGACCAGGTCGCCACTGAAACTGCCATCGCTGAAATCGCCCGAAGCTGGGGCTTCAGCCTTGATTTTCAAGTTGTGAATTTCATCCTTGCCGTCCTCGCCTTCTTCCATCTGGGCAATTTTCAGCTCGGAACCAAACTTGACTTCACCTTCGCCACCGCTGTGGGTCAAGGAGACAACCGGGTTCTTCATCTCAACATGGCCATTCGACATTTTCAGCGGTTGAGCAAGCGATACGTTGAACTCGGTACCCTTGGTCCAGATACGGATAGGCAGCGTGGCGGAAAATTTTTTCTGCTTGTAGTCATCGGCAACCAGTTCTTCGGTGCCATACCAGGTGGAACCATCGGGTTTGGAAACGAAGATGGCATCATTGATATTGGCTGTCAGAGTAATTTTCTTTGTCACTGTATTTTCTGGTGGCGTGGCCGCCTGTGCTACTCCGATCAGGCTGGCACTCAAGCCCATGGCAATAACGATATGTTTCAGTTTCATCTTAATAACTCACATTATTAGTAATTTGTCTCTTTGCAGACAATGCCCAGCGCTTGATCCATAAGAGGTCAAGTGAAAGTATCCAAGCAGGGTTCATGTCCAAGGCGGATTGAATTATCAATCAGACAAATATACTGTGTACATAAGACGATTCTTAAATGGGCGATGAGGTGCCTTGGTGGTGCAGGTCAGTATTCACGTGAGACGCGTGTTTTGACGACGAAGGTATTGTGGCCAGGCCGCGAGGCGATCATCGGTTGATGTTGAGAGTCGTTTCCAAACCCCAACCTGCTCGGGGCAGGTTATCCTTGCCGGGCCCTATTTTTGGCCGGTTTTACGGGCCTCGGTATGAATGCGCTTTGACACTGAGCGGTGTCTGTCTGGAAAATACCCCCCTTGTCTTGAGGATCTTCGGAAATGGCTCTGCTTGGGCGTTACAACAGTTTGCAAATCGTGAAACACGTGGAGTTCGGCCTGTACCTGGACGGCGGCGCCGATGGCGAAATCCTCCTGCCGCGGCGCTACTTCCCCAAGGATGCCGAGCTGGAGCTGGACGATTGGCTCAACGTGTTCATCTACCTGGACAGCGAAGACCAGCTGATCGCCACCACCGAAAAGCCGAAAATGCAGGTGGGCGAATTCGCCAGCCTCAAGGTCAAGGACATCAACGGCGCGGGCATCTTCCTTGACTGGGGCCTGTCCAAGGACCTGCTGATGCCCTACTCGGAAGAGTCGCGGCAACTGAAGATCGGCGATTACTGCGTGGTCCATGCCTACCTGGACAAGCGCACCCGGCGTATTACCGCCACCGCCAAGCTGGACCGTTACCTGGACCGCACCCCGGTGGACTACAGCGTCGGCCAGCCGGTCGAACTGCTGGTGGCCGGCGAGACGCCGATGGGCTTCAAGGCGATCATCAACAACCGCCACTGGGGCCTGATCCACAAGAACGAGGTATTCAAGTTCCTGCGTTCGGGGATGCACGAGAAGGGCTTCATCAAGGAAGTACGGGGTGATGGCAAGATCGCCCTGAGCCTGCAGCCGGTGGGCCAGGCCTTGGCCGACAGTCTGCACGAGCAGATCATGCAGCGCCTTGAGGCCAATGGCGGTGTGCTGCCGGTGTGTGACAAGAGCGACCCGGCGCTGATCAGCCAGATGTTCAACGTGAGCAAGGGCAACTTCAAGAAAGCCATCGGCGCGTTGTTCAAGCAGGGCCGCATCGTCATCCATGACGATCGGATCGAGCGGGCCTGATCAGGCCTGCACGAAGGCGCTGAAGTCCAGCTGCTCGCCACCTGGGCGGGTGTCGCGCAGCAGTGAGTCGCGGTCGGCGCTCAGGGCCAGGCTGATGGTCGAACGGCGCTTGCCGGGGTTGCGTACTTCCATCTGTTCCTGATGAGCCTTGAGGAAGTTGGTGGGCACCTTCAGATGCTGCAGCCCGTCGTTCTCGGGGGTGTGCAGCAGCAGGTTGACCCAGTCGGGCTGGCCCTTGCGCAGCAGTGCGACCGGCACTTCGAACCACCACAGGTTGCGCTTGGTGTCGAGAATGGCGAACAGGGTGTTGGCACTGGTGAGTACCGGCTTGGCCAGCGCCTCGTTACGGCGAGCGATGGCGGTGGGTTTGTCGAGTTTCATGCAGGTTCCTGCGGGTTGACGCGAGTAAGGCCTGCCATTGTGGGGTGGGGCTTATCGCGGGGCAAGCCCGCTTCCCCGAAATCACCGAACCTGAACCGTGCAAGCGTATCGAGCCGAGCCAATTGCCGTTTGGCTGACAGGGGGCAAATGAATTGAAACTCTGGCCAATGGCCTTGGGTCGATCAGATGTCGACACGATTTCCCGTGTCTTTCCCCCGAGGAGACATCCCATGAGTGGCACCAAGGACAAAGCGAAGGGCCTGGCCAACGAGGCCGTGGGCAATATCAAGCAGGGCGTCGGCAAGGTAACCGACAATGACAAGCTGCGCGCCGAGGGCAAGGCCCAGGAACTGAAAGGCGAGGCGCAACAGGCCGTGGGCAAGGTCAAGGATGCCGTGAAGAAACCTTGACCGCCGCAGCCTGGCCGCGGGGCAAGCCCGCTCCCGCAAGATGGGGGCGGGCTTGCCCCGCGCTTGCTTTGGACTGTGCGCAAGGTACAAGCGAACAGCACGCCCGCCGCCTGGTCTATTAGACTTGCAGCATTGCCATTCCGATCAAGCGGCGAAAGGAGACGCTATGATTTTCCCCGACCTGCGCGGCCTGCCCCTGCACCGCGTGTTGGTGCGCACCGTCAAGGAGTTCCTCGATGACGAGATGTCCACCTATGCCTCCGCGCTGGCCTACCAGATGCTGTTCTCGCTGTTCCCCTTCCTGCTGTTCCTGATCGCCCTGATCGGTTTCCTGCATCTGCCGGACTTCTTCTCCTGGCTGCGCCTGCAGTCGGAACTGGTGCTGCCGCCCCAGGCCCTGGAGCAGGTCAACCCGGTGATCGACCAGTTGCAGCAGTCCAAGGGCGGGCTGCTGTCGGTGGGTATCGTGATTGCTCTGTGGACTGCTTCGGCGGGCGTGCGCCTGATGATGAGCGCGATGAACGCGGCTTACGACGTGCCCGAGGGGCGGCCGGTGTGGAAGCGCATTCCGTTGTCGGTCATCTATACCGTGGGCATCGCCGGCATGCTCCTGGCAGCGGCGGCGCTGATGGTGCTGGGGCCGCAAGTCATGGAGTGGATCGCTTCGCAGGTTGGGCTCGAGGAGGCGGTCGTCATCGTCTGGACCATCCTGCGCTGGCCGGCGATCATCATTCTGATGATGGTGGCGGTGGCGCTGATCTACTACGTGATGCCCGATGTGAAGCAGAAATTCCGTTTCATCACCCCAGGTTCGGTGCTGGCGGTGGTGGTGTGGATCGTCGCCTCGCTGGGCTTTGCCTACTACGTGAAGACCTTTGCCGACTACAACGCCATGTATGGCAGTATCGGGGCGATCATCGTACTGTTGCTGTACTTCTACATCTCTGCCGCGGTGCTGCTGCTGGGTGCCGAGATGAACGCGGTGATCGAGCACATGTCGGCCGAGGGCAAGAACCCAGGCGAAAAGGAATTCGAGCAGGACAACCCGCAACAGACCATCACCGTGCTCGGCCATGAGCACCCGGTGACACCCGAACCACAGACCCGCGAGCCGAATACCTGATGATCCGCGACATTCTCAAGATGGGCGATGAACGCCTGCTGCGCATCGCCCCGCCGGTTCCCGAGCACATGATCGGCAGCCCGGAGCTTGCGCAACTGATCGACGACATGTTCGAGACCATGGCCCATGTCGGCGGTGTCGGCCTGGCCGCGCCGCAGATCGGCATCGACCTGCAACTGGTGATCTTCGGCTTCGAGCGCAGCGAGCGTTACCCGGACGCCGAGCCGGTGCCACGCACCATCCTGCTCAACCCGGTGATCACGCCGCTGGCCACGGAGGTCGAGGACGGCTGGGAGGGTTGCCTGTCGGTGCCCGGCCTGCGTGGCGTGGTGCCGCGTTATAAGCACATCAGTTATTCGGGCGTCGATCCGCAGGGCAACCCGATCAACCGCTTTGCCGATGGCTTCCACGCCCGGGTGGTGCAGCATGAGTGCGACCACCTGATCGGCCGTTTGTATCCTTCGCGCATCCAGGACTTCAGCAAGTTCGGCTATACCGATGTGCTGTTCCCCGGGCTCGACGTGGCCGACGACTGACCCCGAACCATCGCGATCAGGGCCTTGTTGCGTTGGTAGCGGGCCAGGCGTGAGGCCAGGGCCTCGGGCAGGGTGGTTGTGGGTGTGAAGGCCAGGCGCTGGTAGAAAGGCGCCAAATCCGGGTGGCAGAACAGCCAGGTCGCCGTGTTGCTTTCGGTCAGCGCCGCGTCGATCAGTCGGGATGCAATCTGCTGGCCGCGCCACTGTGGGGCGACGAACAGGCCGGTCAGCCAGTGATCGCCACCGATGGGCGTCAGGTTCATCCCACCGATTATTTCTGCGGTACGCGCCACCCATTGCTCGCCTTCACCGGCGGCGCGCATGCGCGAGCCGTGCTGGCGGTAGAAATGGTCCAGCAGGCGGCGCTGGGTTGGGGGAAGGCGAGTGCAGGTCAGGGGGAGCATGCTTGGTTCACGCAGTGTGGCTATCTCAGGCAGGAATTCATCGGTGCTTTGTCGCAGATTGTTGCAAATGCGGCAAGGGTGAATGTCCGACTCCGGGGTTCAACTATTTCAGGCGCGGAGTAGACTTTCATTCATCCCCCCGGCAGTACGATAAAGCGGGATCGGTACTTCGTGTCATCTTCGCAGTCGATGACAACTTCTCCGGGCCATTGACGGCGTCAGAAGTCACGCGATCAGCTTGATAGCCATCAAGGTCGACACCCATGAAAGCCTTACTGATTCTTGCATTGGTCGGTATGTCCCCGTTCGCCTTCGCGGACCAGGCCAAGACCGCAGACACCCAGCCTGTGGTCGAGCAGTACGATTATTCCACCAACCTCGACATCAAGCGCGTGATCAGCCTGTCGACGATCCCCAACGTCTGCGAAGTGGTGCCCGCCACCATGACCTACGAGGATCATCAAGGGCAGGTCCATACTCTTCAGTACCGTGCATTGGGTGAGGGTTGCCGGCTGAATTAAGCCGCGAGGGAGCGGGCTTGCCCCGCGATGGCGTTCAGCCGAGTATCACGTGCAATCGCGGGTCAGGCCCGCTCCCACCAGTTCCAGTCCTTGCTTCAACTGTGCCCGGCTGTGTGCCGCCGACAGGCTGATCCGCACGGCCCTGACGCTGTCGGTGCCTACCGCGAACACGCTGGCCGGCACGATCTCCACCCCGTGTTCCCGACACCGCGCGACCAGCGCCTGGGCGTCTCCAGGCGTGGCCAGCCAGATGTGCGGCGACGGCACGCCATCGGCGGGCAGCGCCTCGCTCAGCACCGCCCGCGCCAGGCGCCAGCGTTCGCCCAGTTCCTCCCGTTGCCAGGCCAGCCGCCGGGCGGCAGTGCCATCCGCGATCCATTGGCAGGCGATGCGCAGGTTCAGCGGCGACACCGACCAGTGGGTGGCCTGGGCATAGGGATCGATCTGTTCCAGCAACGCTGGCCGGGCCACGATCCAGCCCAGGCGCAAGCCGGCGGCCACGGTCTTGGACAGGCTGCTGATCAGCACGCCACGGCCTTCGAGCAAGGGGTAGAGGGGTGGCCGGTCGGTCAAGGCGCCATACACGTCATCCTCGATGACCAGCAGTTGGTGGCGCCTGGCGACTTGCGCCAGCGCCAGGCGCCGGGCCTCGCCCATGCACGCTCCGGTCGGGTTGTGCAGGGTAGGCGTGGTGACCAATACCCGCGCGCCGCTCGCGCGGACCACTCGGTCCAGTTCGTTCGGGAGCAGGCCTTGCTCGTCCAGGGCCACGCCGTGCACAGGCAGGCGCAACTGGCGACAGGCCGCCTTGATGCCTGGGGCGGTCAACGCCTCGACTATCACCGGCTCGCCCGCCTGGCACAACGACTGCAGCACGAGGATCAGCGCCTGCTGGGCGCCCCCGCAAAGCAGCACGTCTTCCGGCGTGAGGTCCAGGCCGCGGTTGCTCAGCCAACGCGCGCCCTCGATCCGCCCCAGCAGTAACTGCTCGGGCCCCAGGTAATGGTCGAGCAGGGTGGTATCGCCCTGTTCTAGCAATCTGCGCAGGCTGTGCTCAAGGTCGAGATTGCAGGGATCGGCCACCGGCACATTGGTCGACAGGTCGATCACTGGGTGCTGGCGGCTGGGTTGCTTGAGGCGAAACAGCGTCGCTTCCTTGCTGCTGGCCAGCACATAGGTGCCGCGTCCCACCTCCCCGGACACCAGGTGCCGCGCCGCTGCTTCTCGGTAGGCCTGCTGCGTGGTGCTCGGGTTCAGGCCCAGCGCCCAGGCGAGGCGGCGTTGCGGGGGCAGGCGTTCACCGACCTTCAGTTCACCCTGTTCGATGGCGTTGGCGATGGCCTCGACCAGTGCCTGGTAGCGCGGCTGGTCGTTGGCCGGGAGGCTCGGAATCCACACGAAATTGCTACCCATGCAATATTTATTTGGACCCATACAATGCCCGGCGCTTAGGATCGGTTCAAGCCCATACCGATGAAGGACGTTCGCCATGTTCGACTTGCCCGCCCTGCGCGAAGCCGCCGCTTTCGTTCACCAGCACGTGCCGCCGACCCCACAGCACGCCTGGCCGCTGCTGGCCGAGCGGCTGGGATGCCAGCTGTGGGTCAAGCACGAGAACCATGCGCCTACGGGGGCCTTCAAGGTGCGCGGCGGGTTGGTCTATGTCCGCTCGCTGTTGGCCAGTGGTGCAGTCCCCCGTGGCCTGGTTACCGCCACCCGTGGCAATCACGGCCAGAGCATGGCCCTGGCGGCGCGCCAGGCCGGTTTGCCACTGGTGATCGTGGTGCCGGAAGGCAATTCGCGGGAGAAGAATGCCGCCATGCGCGCCTTGGGTGCGGAGCTGGTGGAGCATGGCGTGGACTTCGACGTGGCCCGGGAAGAGGCGGCGCGCCTGGCCGATGCGCGGGGCTTTGCCATGGTTCCCTCGTTCGATCCGGAGCTAGTGCGTGGCGTGGCCACCTATGCTCTGGAGCTGTTCGAGGCGGTGGCCGACCTGGATTGCGTGTACGTGCCGATCGGCATGGGGTCGGGCATCTGTGGGCTGATCCAGGCGCGCAACCTGCTTGGGTTGTCCACCGAGATCGTCGGCGTGGTATCCACTGCGGCAGACGCTTATGCCCAGAGCTTCGAGCAGGGCCGCATCGTCACCACCGCCAGCGCCGATACCTTCGCCGACGGCATGGCCTGCCGCGTGCCACATCCCGACGCCTTTGCGATGGTACGCGAGAATGCCGCGCGCATCGTGCGGGTGAGCGACGAGGAGATCGCCGAAGCCATGCGCCTCTACCACGAAACCACCCACAACACCGCCGAAGGTGCCGGTGCCGCCGCCCTGGCTGCACTGATGCAGGAGCGTGGGCGTCAGGCCGGCAAGCGGGTGGCGGTGGTGCTCAGTGGCGCGAACGTGGATCGCGGGCGCTATGCGCAGGTGTTGATGGGTACGCAAGATCCTGTATGAAAGTGTTGAAAGGAGATGCTATCTTTATTTGATAGCATTTTCCGATGAACACTCGATATCGCAAGATTCTGGACAGCATCTTCAGAGCTCCAACCACACCCACATTGCCGTTCGCCGAAATCGAGGCTCTGGTGCTGCATCTTGGCGGCCAGGTGCTGGAGCGGCAGGGTTCCAGGGTCAAGATGCTGTTGGGCGAGCAGTGTTGGCGCTGCCATCGCCCCCATCCTGGCAAGGAAGCCAGGCGATATCAGATAGAAGAGGCCCGCGAGTTCCTGCTGCGGGCGGGAGTCCGACCATGAGCTGCATGCGATACAAAGGGTATGCCGCCCGCATCGAGTACGACGCGCGTGACGATATTTTCGTCGGCCGCGTGCTCGGCCTGCGGGACATCATCAGCTTCCACGCCAGCGCCGTGCCTGCGTTGCACGAGGCGTTCCGTGAGGCACTCGACGACTACCTGGCCGATTGCGCCGAACAGGGCGTCACCCCCGAAAAACCGGCCTCGGGCAAGGTCATGTTGCGCATCCGCCCAGAAGTGCACGCTGCTGCCAGCCTTGCCGCCAGGGTTGCCGGCAAGAGCCTGAACCAATGGGCCGACGAGGTCTTCGAGCAGGCAGCGATGGCCTGACCTGCAAATTCCTCCTGTACCGCCAGAGGGCATTCAGGTTCAATCGCTGACTTTCATCCGCAGTCGAGCCTGCCATGCCCTTTTCCAATGGTTTCCTCCTCAGCCTGTCCCTGTGCCTGGACATCGGCGTGGCCAACATCGCCATGATTACCCTGGCCATGCAGCGGGGGTTTCTTCAGGGCTTCTGGCTTGGGCTGGGGACCTGCGTCGGCGATCTCATCTACGCCATTGCGGCCCTGGCCGGCATGACCGTTTTGCTGCAGTTCGAAAGCGTGCGCTGGACGTTGTGGCTGGGGGGCTCCGCGTTATTGGCATGGTTCGCGGTGAAGATGCTGCTGGCGGCGTGGCGCGGCGGGCACCTGGAGTCGCGTGGCCAGGTAGTGATCGAATCGGGCTGGCGCGAATTCCTGCGCGGTATCTTCCTGGCCATGTCATCGCCCAGCGCGATTCTCTGGTTCGCCGCAGTCGGCGGCGTGCTGATCTCCCGCTCCGGCGCCGGCAGCGCGCTGGATGCGGGCCTGTTCCTCGGTGGCTTCTTTGCCGCAGGGCTACTCTGGTGTGTCTCGTTGTGCGGTATCGCCAGTCATGGCGGGCGGCTGCTTGGTGATCGCCTGCTGACCTGGTCGTACCTGTTGTCGGCGGCGATCTTCTGCTATTTCGCAGGTTACGTGGTGCTCTCCGGTTACCGCGAATTCATCCTGGCACTACCGGCCTGATCATTCGGGCTGTTCTGTGCCGCTGACTGTTTTTTCTCATCGGGTTGTCGATTCTCCATTTTCCCGTTCGACCATGGGTGAAGGCGCCGGAATGCACCGGCGCCAATCATTGTTGAACGCTGGGAGGAAGCACCAATGAACAGCGCAGCCGAGACTGAACTTCGTCAACTGATCGAGCAGTGGATGCAGGCCGTGCGCGAGCGCGACGTGGACCGTATCGTCGCACCCTATGCCGACGACATTCTCGCCTTCGATGCCATCCAGGCCTTGCAGTTCAAGGGCAAGGCCGCCTACCGCGCACACTGGGAAATGTGCATGGGCATGTGCACGGGGCCGATGGTCTTCGAACTGGCGGAGCTGAAGGTATACGCCGACGGCGACCTGGCCCTGGCTCATTGGCTCAACCGCTGTGGCCCGGGCGACGACGAAAGCCAGTGCGGCTTCATGCGCGCCACGGTCGGCTATCGGCGCAGCGGCGGCCAATGGCAAGTGATCCACGAGCATTGGTCGGCGCCGTTCGACATGGAAACGCAAAAAGCCTTGTTCGACCTCAAGCCCTGATACCGCTCATCGCCCACCGCACCGAGCCGACCTGCTGGAGACGATCATGAAATACCTGTGCCTGGTCTATTGTGATGAAGCGCTGTTGCACAGCCTGCCCGACAGCCCCGAAGACGCCGAATGCATGGCCTACGCCGAATCCATCCAGGGCAGCGGGCGCATGCTCGCCGCCGAGGCGCTCAAGCCTGTGCAGACGGCCACCACGGTACGTGTACGCGCCGGGCGGATGAGCCTGACCGATGGCCCGTTCGCCGAAACCAAGGAGCAACTGGCCGGTTTCTACCTGGTCGACGCCCGTGACCTCAACGAGGCGCTGAACATCGCCAAGGGCATCCCGGCAGCCCGGGTGGGCAGCGTCGAGGTTCGGCCGGTGCGTGAACTGCAACCCTGACGCAACGGGAGAAAAGCCGCATGAGTCAGCAGGGAAAGCCCAATTGATGGTGGGGGAAGCGCAAGTCCGCCAGGAGGTGGAGGCTGTCTACCGCCGCGATTCGCGGCGGATCCTGGCGACCCTCATCCGCCTGCTGGGGGACTTCGACCTGGCCGAGGAGGCCATGCACGATGCCTTCTTCATTGCCGTGCAGCGCTGGCAGCGTGATGGTATCCCGGACAACCCGCGGGCTTGGCTGGTGTCTGTCGGCCGCTTCAAGGCCATCGATGCCCTGCGCCGGCGTGCCCGCTTCGACCGCTCCCAGGCCGACCTGATCATGTTGCTCGAACGCGAAGCGGACGATCCGGGCGAGCAGACGTTGCTGGCCGATGACCGACTGCGGCTGATCTTCACCTGCTGTCACCCGGCGCTGGCTTCCGACGCCCAGGTGCCGTTGACCCTGCGCGAGGTGTGTGACCTGACCACCGAGCAGATCGCCCGTGCCTTCCTGCAAAGCCCGGCCACCATCGCCCAACGCATCGTGCGTGCCAAGGCCAAGATCCGCGATGCGAAGATTCCCTATCAGGTGCCGGAGCTGAGCGAGCTGCCCGAGCGCCTGGAAAGCGTGCTGCGGGTCATCTACCTGGTATTCAACGAAGGCTATTCGGCCTCGGCGGGCGAAGATGTCACCACCCGCGAGCTGACCGATGAGGCGATCCGCCTGGGGCGTCTGGTGGCCCAGTTGCTGCCCGATGCCGAAGTGCACGGGCTCTTGGCGTTGATGCTGCTGCAGGCATCGCGGCAGCGGGCTCGCAGCGATGCCCATGGTGAGCTGGTGCTGCTGGATGAGCAGGATCGCAGCCTGTGGGATCGCGGGCAGATCGACGAGGGCAGCCAGCTGGTCCAGCAGGCACTGCGCAGTCGCGACTTCGGGCCGTATACCGTGCAGGCGGCCATAGCCGCGGTGCATGCCGAAGCACCCAGCGCCGAGGCCACGGATTGGGACGAGATCATCGGCCTGTACGATGTGCTGCAGCGTCACTGGCCATCAGCGGTGGTGGAGCTGAACCGGGCGGCGGCGCTGGCCAGGCGGGACGGCGCCCAGGTGGGGTTGCAGGCGGTGGAGGCAATCCTGCAGCGGGGCGAGCTGGGTGATTATCACCTGGCCCATGCCGCGCGCGCCGAACTGCACCGGCAACTGGGCAATCTCGATCAGGCCCGGGATGCCTGGCGGCAAGCGCTGACGCTTACCCGCCAGGGGCCGGAACGGCGGCATATCGAACGGCGCTTACGCGAACTGGGCTGAGCTATCGCCAGCGTGCCCGCGATGGCCGGCGTGGTGAATCAGCTGGCGACAAAGTTCGGCGGGCTGACCAGCTCGACCGTCTGCTGCTTGCGCGGCGCGAGGATCTCGGCCTCGCCACTGACGACCAGCTCATCGTTCTGGTTGTACACATTGGTGGCGATGCGCACCTTGAACTTGGGCAGCTTCTCGAGAATTTCCAGGCGCACGGTCAATTCGTCCCCGATCTTCACCGGCTTCTGGAAGCTCATCTGCTGGCCCAGGTAGATGGTGCCCGGGCCAGGCAAGGTGCAGGCCACCGCGGCGCTGATCAGCGCGCCACTGAACATGCCATGGGCGATGCGCTCGCGGAACATGCTCTTGGCGGCGAACTCGGCGTCCAGGTGCACCGGGTTGTGGTCGCCGGACATGGCGGCGAACAGCTGGATGTCGCGCTCTTCGACAGACTTCTTGTACTCAGCTTTCTGGCCGACTTCGAGGGCTTCGTAAGGGGTGTTGCTGACCTGGGTCATCGAGGCTTCCTTGTGGTGCGGGCGAGGTGGCCGATCATTCACTGCGGGCAGGGCGGCCAAGGGCCAGCGCCTGGTCCAGCCAGCCGATGATCTCGGCGGTGACCTCGTCGCGATGGGTTTCGTTGAGCACTTCGTGGCGTGCGCCGGGGTAGATGCGCAACTGTACATGACGGTTGCCGGTCGCGCGCAGGGCGTCGGCCAGATGGGTGAGACGCTTGCCGGCACTCACCGGATCACATTCGCCGCCGATCACCAAAATAGGCAGGTTTGGGTCGATCTGCCCTAGGTGCCTGGGCTGGCTGATCTGTGCCAGCCCCTGCAGCAGGTCGAGCCACAGCTGGTTGCTGCAACGGAAGCCGCACAACGGGTCGGCGATGTACTTGTCCACTTCCCCGGCATCTCGGCTGAGCCAGTCAAATGCCGTGCGGTTGGGTTTGAAGGCCTTGTTGAACGAGCCGAACGACAGCCAGTCGATCAGCGCGCTCTTGCCCAGGGGGCCTTGGCGCCAGGCTTCGAACCGGGCGATCAGGCGCGCGGACCGGTACAGTGCCACCGGCTGGAAGTTCGAACCGCTGAGGATCGCGCCTTGCAGGCTGGCGCTGTGGTGCAGCAGGTAAGCCTGGGCGATGTAGCTGCCCATGCTGTGGCCGAACAGGAACAGCGGGGTGCCCGGGAACTGCTGGCCGACGTGCTGTGCCAACAGGCCCAGGTCGTTGACCACGGCATTCCAGCCATTATGGCGGGCGAACAAGCCCAGGCTGCCCAGTTCGGCGGTACGGCCATGGCCGCGCAGGTCGGGGGCGAGCAGCCCGTAGCCAGCTACATTGAGGGCATGGCCCAGGCGCTGGTAGCGCCCGGCATGCTCGGCCATGCCGTGGGCCAGCAACACCACGGCCTTGACCGGCGTGGCGGGCAGCCATTGATGAACATGAAGACTGCAGTGCTCGCTGGCGGGGAGCCAGAAGGCGTCATGGGGCATGGCGGGTCCTTGCGCGCGAAGGTTCGCCAACAGTGTATGCGCAAAGCGCTCGATTGCAGGAAGGGTAGAAAAGAGATTCACAATGTTAATGGCGGCACTTGGCGTATTTGCCACCCTCGACAGAGCTGCTAACGTCGGCTGAACACCTTTTTGCCATCAGGCGATCAGGTCAGGGACGTCCCGGTAGAGGAACAACAATAAATGCAAGCCGATTTCTGGAACGACAAGCGCCCGGCGGGCGTGCCTTCCACCATTGACATGAATGCCTATACGTCAGTCGTCGACGTGTTCGAACGCTCCTGCAAGCGCTTCGCCGACCGGCCGGCATACAGCAACCTTGGCGTCACCCTGAGCTACGCGGACCTCGAACGCTACTCGGCGGCTTTCGCCGCCTGGTTGCAGCAGCACACCGACCTGGCGCCGGGCGACCGCATCGCGGTGCAGATGCCCAACGTCCTGCAATACCCGATCGCCGTGTTCGGCGCCTTGCGCGCCGGGCTGGTGGTGGTCAACACCAACCCGTTGTACACCGAGCGCGAGATGCGCCATCAGTTCAAGGACTCCGGCGCCCGCGCGTTGGTGTACCTGAACATGTTCGGCAAGCGTGTGCAGGAGGTGCTGCCCGACACCGGCATCGAGTACCTGATCGAAGCGAAGATGGGCGACTTGCTGCCGGCGGCCAAGGGTTGGCTGATCAACACCGTGGTCGACAAGCTGAAGAAGATGGTCCCCGCCTATCGGCTGCCCCAGGCGGTCTCGTTCAAGCACGTCCTGCGCCAGGGGCAACGGCTCAACCACCAACCAGTGGCGCAGACGCTCGACGATGTCGCGGTGCTGCAGTACACCGGCGGGACCACGGGCCTGGCCAAGGGGGCCATGCTCACCCATGGCAACCTGGTGGCCAACATGCTTCAGGTCCTGGCCTGTTTCGGCCAGCACGGGCCCGATGGTCAGCCGCTGATCAAGCAAGGGCAGGAGGTGATGATCGCGCCGCTGCCGCTGTACCACATCTATGCCTTTACCGCGAACTGCATGTGCATGATGGTAACCGGCAATCACAACGTGCTGATCACCAACCCCCGCGACATTCCGGGGTTCATCAAGGAACTGGGCAAGTGGCGGTTCTCGGCGCTGGTAGGCCTGAATACCCTGTTCGTCGCGCTGATGGACAACCCGGGGTTCAAGTCGCTGGATTTCTCCGCGCTGAAGATCACCAATTCCGGCGGCACCGCGCTGGTCAAGGCCACCGCCGAGCGCTGGGAGGCGCTCACGGGTTGCCGCATCGTCGAAGGCTACGGCCTGACCGAGACCTCGCCAGCGGCCAGCACCAACCCCTATGGCCAGCTGGCGCGCCTGGGAACGGTGGGGATCCCGGTGCCTGGCACGGGGTTCAAGGTGATCGACGATGACGGTCACGAACAACCGTTGGGCGAGCGTGGCGAGTTGTGCATCAAGGGGCCGCAGGTGATGAAGGGCTATTGGCAGCAGCCGGAGGCTACCGCCCAGGTGCTGGACAGCGAAGGCTGGCTGAAGACCGGCGACATCGCGATCATCGACCCGGACGGCTACACGCGGATCGTCGACCGCAAGAAAGACATGATCATCGTCTCGGGCTTCAACGTATATCCCAACGAGATCGAGGATGTGGTGATGGGCCATCCGCAGGTGGCCAGCTGCGCGGTGATCGGCGTGCCGGACGAGCGCACCGGCGAAGCGGTGAAGCTGTTCGTGGTGCCGCGTGCGGGCGGGGTGAGCGTCGATGAGCTCAAGGCGTTCTGCAAGAGCAATTTCACCGGTTACAAGGTGCCCAAGCACATCGTGCTGCGCGATTCGCTGCCGATGACCCCGGTGGGCAAGATCCTGCGTCGGGAACTGCGAGATATTGCCTGATAGCAGGAGCGGGTTTGTCCCATGATCGCGTGAGCCTGGGTGAAGGCCATTGCCAGACAAGATGCCATCAAGGGGCAAGCCAGCGCCTGTAAAACCTATCTAGATCGAGATTTTCAGGCGCTTTCGCGACATTTTGTATAATTACTCTAAAAATGACCTGTATTGTTCATTGAGTCATTTTTGTGACCTGTCGGCCCATTCCGGCCTCTAGGCGACCCCTTGCAAAGCTGTTACTCTCGGCGCGCTTTCAGAGGATCCGGTTTGCAATGAGCCGTCCTCTCATATCAATAATAAGCGCATCGACGCGTACCGAATTCGCTGTTGCTGAAGGAGCGGGCTTCCATGATCGAACATTTTTGGAAGGATAAGTACCCAGCCGGGGTCACGGCGGACATCAATCCTGACGAATTCCCCAATATCCAGGCGGTACTCAAGCAATCCTGCCAACGCTTTGCCGACAAACCTGCCTTTAGCAACCTGGGCAAGACCATCACCTACGGCGAGCTGTACACGTTGTCCGGAGCCTTCGCCGCCTGGCTGCAGCAGCATACCGACCTGAAGCCGGGTGATCGCATCGCGGTCCAGTTGCCCAATGTCCTGCAGTACCCTGTCGCCGTCTTCGGCGCCATGCGTGCCGGGCTGATCGTGGTCAACACCAACCCGCTGTACACTGCGCGGGAGCTGGAGCACCAGTTCAACGACTCCGGCGCCAAGGCGTTGGTGTGCCTGGCCAACATGGCGCACCTGGCGGAAAAGGTGGTGCCCAAGACCCAGGTCAAACACGTCATTGTCACCGAAGTGGCCGACCTGTTGCCACCACTCAAGCGCCTGCTGATCAACAGCGTCATCAAGTACGTGAAGAAAATGGTGCCGGCCTACCACCTGCCGGGCGCGGTGCGCTTCAACGACGCGCTGGCGCTGGGCAAGGGCGGCGCGGTCACCGAGGCCAACCCGCAGCCCGGCGACGTCGCCGTGCTGCAGTACACCGGCGGTACCACCGGCGTGGCCAAGGGCGCGATGCTCACCCATCGCAACCTGGTGGCCAACATGCTGCAGTGCCGTGCGCTGATGGGCTCGAACCTGCACGAAGGTTGCGAGATCCTCATCACTCCGCTGCCGCTGTACCACATCTACGCCTTTACCTTCCATTGCATGGCCATGATGCTGATCGGCAACCACAACGTGCTGATCAGCAACCCGCGTGACCTGCCGGCGATGGTCAAGGAACTGGGCAAGTGGAAGTTCAGCGGCTTCATCGGCCTCAACACGCTGTTTGTCGCCCTGTGCAACAACGAGACTTTCCGCAACCTCGATTTCTCGGCGCTGAAGATCACCCTGTCCGGTGGCATGGCGCTGCAGATGAGCGTGGCCGAGCGCTGGAAGGCGGTGACTGGTTGTGCCATCTGCGAAGGTTACGGCATGACCGAGACCAGCCCGGTGGCGGCAGTCAACCCGACCTCGGCCAACCAGGTGGGCACCATCGGTATCCCGGTGCCGTCCACCCTGTGCAAGATCATCGACGACAACGGCCAGGAACTACCCTTGGGCGAGGTGGGCGAGCTGTGTATCAAGGGGCCGCAGGTGATGAAGGGCTACTGGCAGCGGGACGATGCCACCGCCGAGATCATCGACAGCAATGGCTGGTTGAAAACCGGTGACATTGCCTTGATCCAGCCTGATGGCTACATGCGCATCGTCGATCGCAAGAAGGACATGATCCTGGTGTCCGGCTTCAACGTGTACCCCAACGAGCTCGAAGATGTGCTTGCCACGCTGCCAGGTGTGTTGCAGTGCGCGGCCATCGGTGTCCCGGACGAGAAGTCTGGCGAGGTGATCAAGGTGTTCATCGTGGTCAAGCCTGGCATGACGCTTACCAAGGAACAGGTCATGGAGCACATGCGTGCCAACGTCACCGGCTACAAGGTGCCCAAGGCCATCGAGTTCCGCGATGCGCTGCCGACTACCAACGTTGGCAAGATCCTGCGCCGCGAGTTGCGTGACGAAGAGCTGAAAAAGCAGGGCCTGAAGAAGATCGCCTGATCCGCAGTCTGCTCTGGGATTGAAGCGTGGGAGCGGGGCAAGCCCGCTCCCACGTTGGCGATATGAAACTCAGCGCAACTTTTCCAGCATCTGGTAGTACCACATCCCCGCCGCCAGCAGCGGATTCCCCAGCAAGTCTCCCATCGGCACCTTGATGTGCTTGCACGCCGCAAAGGTATCGAAATTCCCCAGCGTCCCCGTCAGTGCCTCGGCCATGATCTCGCCCATGATGTGGCTGGTAGCGATGCCGTGCCCGGAGTACCCCTGGCAGTACCAGACGTTGTCCGACAGCTTGCCCAGCTGCGGGATGCGGTTGACCACGATGCCCATCGCGCAGCTCCATTGGAATTCGATCGGCACGCCCTTGAGCGCCGGGAAGGTACGCTCGATGCACGGACGCAGTTCGCCTTCGATATCTCGTGAGTCGCGCCCGGAGTAGTTGGCGCCGCCGCCGAACAGCAGGCGTTTGTCGGCGGTCAGGCGGTAGTAGTCGAGAACGAAGCGGCAGTCGTACACCGCCAGGTCCTGCGGGTTGATCTGGCCGGCCAGGTCGCCCAGTGGCGCGGTGGTGACGATGCCGCCCATGGCCGGGAAGATCTTGCCCTTGAGCTGGCGTTTTTCCAGCTTGTGGTAGACGTCGCCGGCCAGCATCACCTGGCGTGCCTCGATCCGTCCCTGGGCCGTGACCACGGCCGGACGAGGGCCGTGGATGATCTCCAGCACTTCGGAATTCTCGAACACCAGCGCGCCGAGGCCATGGGCGGCGCGGGCCTCGCCCAGGCACAGGTTGAGCGGATGCAGGTGCAGGTTGCGGCGGTTCTTCAAGGCGCCAAGGTACAGCGGGCTCTGCAGGTGCTGTTGCATGGCGTCGCGATCGAGCAGTTGCACCAGGTCGCCCATGCCACGGCGCTGGGCTTCGGCCTCGAAGGCGCGCAGTTCGGTCATGTGCGACGGTTTCATCGCCGCGTGCAGGTGGCCGTGCTTGAGGTCGCACTGGATGCCGTAGCGTTCGACGCGCTGCTCGATGATCTGGTGGCCGCGCCAGCGCAGGTGCCAGATGAAGTCGTCCACCTCGGCGCCCAGACGGTCGCGCATCTGCGTGCGCATGGCCTCGTCGCCCGACAGGCTGCCGGTGACCTGGCCACCATTGCGCCCACTGGCGCCCCAGCCGACGCGATTGGTCTCGACGATGGCTACTTTCAGGCCACGTTCGGCCAGCTCCACCGCAGTGGCCACGCCGGTGAAGCCGCCGCCGATGATCGCCACGTCCACCTGTACCGTGCCCCTGAGCGTGGGGTATTCGGTCGCGTCATTGAGGGTGGCGCTGTAGTAGGACGGCGCGCGCTGGGCCGGCCTGTTGTTCAGTGCTGCGTTCATGGGTGTTCCTTGTTGTAGTTCGTCTGTCAGGCCTGATGCAGGTACCAGCGCCAGTCCTGCTCGCCGACTTCGGCCATGAACTGGCGGTACTCGGCGCGCTTGACCTTCAGGTACACGCCGAGGAAGGCCTCGCCCAGCGCCTCCCTGGCCCAGGCCGACTGCTCCAGGGCTTCCAGGGCAGTCAGCCAGTCGGTGGGCAGGTACTCGCTGGCCTGGGCATAGCCGTTGCCTTCGACTGGCGCGCCGGGATCGAGCTGTTCGCGGATGCCCTGGTGCGTGGCAGCCAGTATCGCGGCGGCGGCCAGGTAGGGGTTGGCGTCGGCGCCGCAGATGCGGTGCTCCACATGCCGGCTGTTGGCCGGGCCGCCGGGCACGCGCAGGCTGACGGTGCGGTTGTCCACGCCCCAGGTCGGCGCCAGCGGGGCATAGCTGTTGGCCTGGAAGCGGCGGAACGAGTTGGCGTTGGGGCAGAACAACAGCAGCGACTCACGCAGGTGGCGCAGCATGCCGGCCACCGCCTGGCGCAACAGTGGGGTGCCGGCCTTGTCTTCGCTGGCGAACAGGTTGTTGCCAGCGGCGTCCGCCAGGCTCAGGTGCATGTGCATGCCGGTACCGGCCAGTTGCGCGAACGGCTTGGCCATGAAGCAGGCCTGCATGCCATGGGCATTGGCAATGCCCTTGACCAGGCGCTTGTAGCGCACGGCCTGGTCCATGGCCTGGAGCGCATCGCCGTGCTCCAGGGTAATTTCCACCTGCCCCGGGGCGTACTCGGAGATCGCCGTGCGCACAGGGATGTCCTGAGCCTTGCAGGCAGCATACAGATCGGCAAGGAACGGTTCGATCTGCTCCAGCTCGCGCAAGCCATAGACCTGGGTACCGCGCGGGCGGCCGCCGTCGCTGTCCAGCGCCGGCTGTGGCCGGCCCTGGCTATCGCGCTGCTGGTCGAGCAGGTAGAACTCCAGCTCGCAAGCCATCACCGGGTGGAAGCCATCGGCCTTGAGGGCGTCGATCACCCGCAGCAGCACATGGCGCGGATCGGCGACGCTGGCCGGCAGGCCTTCGCTGGGGTGCATGCTGACCTGCACGGCGGCGGTCGGCACCCGGCGCCAGGGCAGGCGCACCAGGCTGCCATCCAGCGGGTAGGCGCGGCAGTCGATGTCGCCGACGTCCCAGACCAGACCGGAGTCTTCCACATCATCGCCGTTGAGGGTCAGGCCGAGGATGGTGCTGGGCAGCGGGCGGCCGCTGTCGAACACGGCCAGCAGTTCCTCGCGGTGCAGCAGCTTGCCGCGGGGTACGCCGTTGGCGTCGAGGATGAACAGTTCGATCAGGTCGATATCGGGGTTGTCGGCCAGGAAACGCCTGGCTTGCTCTGCGGGGGCAAAGTGCATGGTGGATTCGCTCTGGGGCACGCAGGACCGCCGCGCAGGCGAGCGGTCAGGCTGAGTCAATCGGCCAAGGGTGGCCGGGTCGGGTCAGGGGTGCGTAAGCGAAGTGTCCGGTGGGCGCGCGTGACGACAATGCCACAGCGCCCAGAAGGCGAGGATGATGTGCACCAGCGGATTTTCTCCGACACAGGCCCTGGCCTTCGGCAGCGAAGGGTGGGGCAGCGGGCGGGCGATCATCGGGGTGGGAAGCATCTCTCGATACTCACATGGCCGGTAAGGTTGATTAAATCAGTGAATGGCGACGTTCATTCCGGTGGGAGCTAAACATTCGTGCAGGGCCCGTGTCGGGCTTGACCTGCGCCAGAGCCGCAACAGGCAGCATCCCGCGGGCAAATCTGCGACAATCGCGCCTCTTACGCCTGCCGATCATGAAAAAGCAGCACTCGCCTGCATCATTAAAAAGCCCCATGACAGACCACGCCATCGACCAACTGCTGAAGAACCTCGACCACGCCATGATCGCCGACCGCCATCGGTTGCGCCGGCAATTGCACGAGCTGCGCAAGCGCCCCGACGAGGGCAAGCTCGCGCAGTGGGTGGAAAAGGTCCAGGCCTCCTGCGCCCAGGTCACCGCGCGCCAGCAGAGCGTGCCGAGCATTCGCTACGACGACAACCTGCCCATCGCCGCCAAGCGCGACGAGATCAAGAAGGCCCTGGCCGAGCACCAGGTGTTGGTCATCGCCGGCGAGACAGGTTCGGGCAAGACCACCCAGTTGCCGAAGATCTGCCTGGAGTTGGGCCGTGGCAGCCACGGCCTGATCGCCCACACCCAGCCTCGGCGAATCGCCGCGCGCAGCGTCGCGGCGCGGGTCGCCGAGGAGCTGGGCACGCCGTTGGGGGCGCTGGTGGGCTACCAGGTGCGCTTCGAGGACCAGAGCGATTCGAACACCCTGGTCAAGCTGATGACCGACGGTATCCTGCTGGCGGAGACCCAGCACGACCGCTTCCTCGAACGCTACGACACGATCATCGTCGACGAGGCTCACGAGCGCAGCCTGAACATCGATTTCCTGCTCGGCTACCTCAAGACCTTGCTGCACCGCCGCCCTGACCTGAAGCTGATCATCACCTCGGCGACTATCGACCTGGAGCGCTTCTCCAAGCACTTCGACGGCGCGCCGATCATCGAGGTGTCCGGCCGTACCTACCCGGTGGAAACCTGGTACCGCCCGCTGACCAGCGAACAGGATGAGGAGGGCAACCAGGTCGAGGACGACCTTTCCGTTGACCAGGCGATCCTCGCCAGCCTCGACGAGATCGCCCAGTACGAGCGCAGCCAGGGCAAGGGCCCGGGCGATGTACTGGTGTTCCTGCCCGGCGAGCGCGAGATCCGCGACGCCGCCGAGATCCTGCGCAAGGCGCAGTTGCGCCACACCGAGATTTTGCCGCTGTATGCGCGGCTGTCGCCGGCCGAGCAGCAGCGGATCTTCCAGTCCCACAGCGGCCGGCGCGTGGTGCTGGCGACCAACGTCGCCGAAACCTCGCTGACCGTGCCGGGCATCCGCTACGTGATAGACAGCGGCACCGCGCGTATCAGCCGCTACAGCTACCGCGCAAAGGTCCAGCGCCTGCCCATTGAGGCGGTGTCCCAGGCCAGCGCCAACCAGCGTAAAGGCCGCTGCGGCCGGGTCGAGCCGGGCATCTGCATCCGCCTGTACAGCGAGGACGATTTCAACGGCCGGCCGGCGTTCACCGATCCGGAGATCCTGCGCACCAACCTGGCGGCGGTGATCCTGCAGATGCTGCACCTACGTCTCGGCGCCATCGATGCCTTCCCGTTCATCGAGCCGCCGGATGGCAAGGCCATCAGCGACGGCTTCAACCTGTTGCAGGAACTGTCGGCGGTCAACCGCGAGAACCAGCTGACGCCGCTGGGCCGCCAGCTGGCGCGTCTGCCGATCGACCCTCGTATGGGTCGCATGCTGCTCGAAGGTGCCCGCCAGGGCAGCCTGCAGGAAGTGCTGATTGTCGCCAGCGCACTGTCTGTGCAGGACCCGCGCGAACGCCCACCGGAGCGTCAGCAGGCCGCCGACCAGGCCCATGCCCAGTGGAAGGATGTCGATTCCGACTTCGCCGCGCTGGTCAACCTGTGGCGCGGTTTCGAGGAGCAGCGCCAGGCGCTGACCGCCAACCCGCTGCGCAACTGGTGCCGCAAGAACTTCCTCAACTACTTGCGCTTGCGCGAGTGGCGCGACGCCCACCGCCAGCTGGCGCTGATCTGCCGCGACCTGCAATTGACGATGAACAAGGATGCCTGCGACTACCAGCGCATGCACAAGGCGATTCTCAGCGGCCTGCTCAGCCAGATCGGCCAGAAGACCGAGGAGGGCGACTACCAGGGCGCACGCCAGCGGCGGTTCTGGATTCACCCGTCGTCGGGCATTGGCCGCAAGCGGCCGCAGTGGGTGATGGCCGCCGAACTGGTGGAAACCACCAAGCTGTATGCGCGCATGGTGGCCAAGATCGAGCCGGACTGGATCGAGCCGCTGGCCACCCACCTGATCAAGAAGAACCACTTCGAACCGCACTGGGAGAAGAAGCGCGGCCAGGTGGTGGCCTACGAGCAGATCACCTTGTACGGGTTGATCCTGGTCGGACGCCGCCCGGTGCATTTCGGTCCGATCGACCCCGTCACTTCCCGCGAGCTGTTCATCCGCGATGGCCTGGTCGGCGGCGAGATCCAGTCCCGGGCCAAGTGCCTGGCGGCCAACAAGCGCCTGCTGGAGCAGCTCGACGAACTGGAGGCCAAGGCCCGCCGGCGCGACATTCTGGCTGACGAAGAAACCCTTTACGCCTTCTACGAAGCGCGCCTGCCCGCGGAGATCCACCAGACCGCGACCTTCGATGCCTGGTACCGGATGACCAGCCAGAAGGACGCCAACTTGCTGATCATGCGCGAGGAGGACGTACTGGCCCGCGAGGCCAGCGAGGTCACTGCAGCGCAGTACCCCGACCATCTGCAGGTGGGCGAATTGCGCCTATCGCTGAGCTACCACTTCGAACCGAACCACCCCCGTGACGGCGTCACCGTACGGGTGCCGGCGCCGTTGCTGCCCAACCTGCCGGGCGAACGCCTGGAATGGCTGGTGCCGGGCCTGCTCGAGGCCAAGTGCATCGCCCTGGTGCGCAACCTGCCCAAGGCCTTGCGCAAGAACTTCGTGCCGGTGCCGGACTTCGTCAAGGCGGCACTGTCGCGCATGGTCTTCGGCCAGGGCGCGTTGCCCCAGGCACTGGGCCATGAGCTGCTGCGCATGACCGGGGCGCGGGTGTCTGACGAGGCCTGGGCGGAAGCGACCGGGCTGGTCGAAGGCCATCTGCGCATGAACATCGAAGTGGTCGACGCCCAGGGCAAGTTCCTCGGCGAGGGCCGCGACCTGGCTGAGCTGACTGCCCGTTTTGCCGCCGCCAGCCAGGCCGCCCTGGCCTTGCCGCGCAACGACAAAGCCGAACAGCCGGTACAGGCCAAGGTCTTCGAGCAAGTGGCGCAGACCGCCCAGCAGAAGATCGCCGGGCTGTCGATGACCGTGTACCCGGCACTGGTGGAAGACAACGGCACGGTACGCGAGGGGCGGTTCTCGACCCAGGCCGAGGCCGAGTTCCAGCACCGACGTGCCCTGCAGCGCCTGTTGCTGCAACAGCTGGCCGAGCCGGCCAAGTTCCTGCGCGGCAAGCTGCCAGGGCTGACCGAATTGGGCCTGCTGTATCGCGAATTGGGCCGGGTCGAGGCGCTGGTGGAGGATATCCTGTTGGCCAGTCTCGACAGTTGCGTGCTCGAAGGCGAAGACCCGCTGCCCCGTGATGGCGCCGCTCTGGCCTCGCTGGCCGAACGCAAGCGTGGCAATTGGAGCGAGCATGCCGAGCGCCTGGCGCGCCTGACCTTGGAGGTGCTCAAGCTATGGCATGGCTTGCAGAAGCGCTTCAAGGGCAAGATCGACCTGAGCCAGGCGGTGGCGCTCAACGATATCAAGCAGCAACTGGCCAACCTGGTGTATCCGGGCTTCGTGCGCGAGACGCCGGGGGCCTGGTTCAAGGAATTGCCGCGGTATCTCAAGGCAGTGGAACTGCGCCTGGAGAAGCTGGGGTCGCAGGTACAGAAGGACCGGGTGTGGAGTGGCGAGCTGGCCAATTGCTGGGCGCAATACCAGGCCCGTGCCGACAAGCATGCCCAGGAAGGCAAGCGCGATGAGCAACTGACCTTGTACCGCTGGCTGCTGGAGGAGTACCGGGTGTCGTTGTTTGCCCAGCAATTGGGTACCAAGGTGCCGGTTTCCGACAAGCGACTGAGCAAGCAGTGGAGTCAGGTGGAAGCCTAACCGTTGCAACTTGTGGCAAACTTGACGGAATTTTGGGTCGTTTTGCGGCCCATCGCTGGCAAGCCAGCTCCCACAGGGGACGTATTGAACTGTGGGAGCTGGTTTGCCAGCGATCGAGGGCGCAGCCCTCGTCCATGAATTGGTACCAAGGTGCCATTATGTTGCCCTTTTCCCGGCCTGCGCCGCATGGCGATGGCCTTTGACCAGAGGAACGACCGTGCACAACGTCGTCATCAGCGGCACCGGCCTGTATACCCCGGCCCAGAGCATTTCCAACGAAGAACTGGTGGAGTCCTTCAACACCTGGGCACAGCGCTTCAACCGTGACAATGCCGCCGCCATCGAGCGTGGCGAAGTCGAGGCGGCGCCGCTGTCCGATGCCGCCTTCATTGAAAAGGCCTCGGGCATCAAGAGCCGCTTCGTCATGGACAAGGCCGGCATCCTCGACCCGCAGCGCATGAAACCGCGCCTGCCTGAGCGTTCCAACGACGAACAGTCGATTCTCTGCGAAATGGGCGTTGCCGCTGCGCGTCAGGCGCTGGAACGTGCCGGGCGCACCGCCGCCGATGTCGACGGGGTGATTGTCGCCTGCTCCAACCTGCAGCGCCCGTACCCGGCCATTGCCATCGAAGTGCAGCAGGCGCTCGGTATCGAGGGCTTCGCCTTCGACATGAACGTCGCCTGCTCGTCGGCCACCTTCGGTATCCAGACGGCAGCCAACAGCGTGCAGTTGGGCCAGGCCCGCGCGGTGCTGGTGGTCAGCCCGGAAATCTGCACCGGTCACTTGAACTTCCGTGACCGCGACAGCCACTTCATTTTCGGTGACGCCGCCACCGCGGTACTGATCGAGCGTGCCGACCTGGCCACCTCCGCGCACCAGTTCGATATTGTCAGCACCAAGCTGTGGACCGCGTTTTCCAACAACATCCGCAACAACTTCGGCTTCCTCAACCGCGCCGCGGAAGAGGGTATCGGCTCGCGCGACAAGCTGTTCGTGCAGGAAGGCCGCAAGGTATTCAAGGAAGTCTGCCCGAAGGTCGCCGAACTGATCGGCCAGCACCTGGATGAAAACGGCCAGCAGCCGAGCGATGTCCAGCGCTTCTGGCTGCACCAGGCCAACCTGAGCATGAACCACCTGATCGTCAAGAAGCTGCTGGGCCGCGAAGTGGACGAGCAAGAGGCGCCGGTGATTCTCGACCGTTATGCCAACACCAGCTCGGCAGGGTCGGTGATCGCCTTCCACCTGTACCAGGATGACCTGGTCAAGGGGGCGCTGGGTGTGCTGAGCTCGTTCGGTGCGGGTTATTCGATTGGCAGCGTGATCCTGCGCAAGCGCTGATACCCGTTTCGCCTGCTCCGGCCCTATCGCCGGCAAGCCGGCTCCCACAGTGGTGCATATTTCTCTTGGGAGTCAGCTTGCCGGCGATAGGGCCGGAGCATTTCTGACAGAGCAAAAAAAGCGGGAAATGCTGGATGGGGTCAGCATTTCCCGCTTCAGGGTGGTGCAAAGGAGCCTGGCGCTTAGAACTTCGCTTCCAGGTCCACCTGCAGCGTATCTACGTCAGCATCGCTGTTCGGCAGGTTGGAGAAGTCGGTCTTGGCCATCAGGTAGGCCGCGCCCAGTGAGAAGTTCTTGTCGATCTCGTAGCCGACCTTGAACTTGTGGCCACGCGACCCGGTGAAGCCGTTGCCGAAGTCGGAGTCGGTGAAGGCGCTGACCACCGCGTTACGCTGCACGTCGCGGTAGTTGTAGTCCAGGCTCCAGGCGCCGACCTTGGTTTTCAGGCCGGCCAGCCAGGCCTTGTCCTTGCCGTCGGTACTTTCGGTGTTCTTGACGAACTGGCCATAGGCCGAGAGTGGGATGGCAAAGCCGGTGAAGTCCACCTGGCCGAAGCCTTCCACCAGGTTGAACTCGTTGGTGGTGTTACCCAGGGCACGCAGGACGGTCGACTCCTTGTCGTTGTCGTAGCCGTAGATGCTGCCGCCCACGGTGAACTTGAGGGTGTCGGCCGCGTTGAACTTGGCACCCAGCTGGCCGTGGTACAGCTGTGCGTCGTGCTTGAACTGCACGCCGTCGCCGTCGACGTTGTCCTTGAGGGTGTAGTGGCCGGCACTACCGAACAGTTCGGTGGCGCCAAGGTTGGTCTTGTAAGTGACCGCCACGCCTTCGGGGTTGATATCGCTGTCCCAGATGATGTCGCCCATGCTCACCCATGGCTGAGCCATCTTGCCGCCGATCAGGTGCAGGTTGGGGATGGCGGTCGGGTTCCAGTCGAGGTAGGCCAGGTCGACCCACAGCGATTTCTTCTCGAAGTAGTTGTCCAGGCTTTGGTTGGTCGAGCGGGCATCGGCGCTGCTGCCGGTGGCCACACGCACGCCGGCGTCCACTTGCGGGTTGATCTCGCTGTAGAAGCCGACACGGGCGCGGACGCGCTCACGGTCCTGGTTGCCACTGCGCGAGATCGGGTTGTCGACGTTGACGTCTTCGTAACGCAGGCGCACATCTCCCTTGATCTGGGTCTTGGCGGCCCACGCCACTTTCTGTTCGAACGAGCTCAAGCGTTCGGACTGGGCTTTCTGGTCGGCCTTTTCCTTGGTTTCCTTTGCCAGGTCGCCCTGCAGTTCGTTGTACTGCGCCTGGTTGATCGAGCCATTGGCGCGGAGCATTTCGAGCAGCTTGGCGTCGACAGCAGCACTGGCCGGAGTACTCAGAGCCAGCATCATGCCGGTAAGGCTCACTCCGGTAAGTGTAGAAACAAGACGCATAAGGTTCTCCCTGTTGGAAAAAGTGGGGAGGCTCAAGCGCCCGCCCCCAAGTTGGCATGTCTTCGGAAAGGGCCTGACTAGACAGGTTCTGGGGTTCCGGAAAACAGGCGCAAGTATTGCGGGGGCGAATGACAGAATAATGTCTAAACAGTGGCACTGTTGTTAAGTAAAGCGGCCGTCATTTGAGTGTCACGGTCGACTTGGCAATACTGGCACTCTCTTTTCAGCGAGTCGGAAAACGTGATCAGCCTCCACAGCCTTGCCCACCTGCGCGACCTGCCGGCGACCACCTGGGACGCGCTGGCGCCCGACGGCCAACCGTTCCTGCGCCATGCCTTCCTCACGGCCATGGAGGACAGTGGCAGCGTGGTGCCCGACACTGGCTGGGCCGCCGAACACCTGGTGCTGGAACGCGATGGTGAGGTGCGGGCGCTGCTGCCTGCGTACCGCAAGTGGCATTCGTTCGGCGAGTACGTGTTCGACCACGGCTGGGCCGATGCCTGCGAGCGCGCAGGTATCGCCTACTACCCCAAGCTGCTGGGTGCCGTGCCGTTCAGCCCGGTGAGCGGCCCACGCCTGTTGGCCACCGACCCGAGCGATGGCCTGTTGCTGTTGCAGGCCATCCCCGAGTACCTGGGCAAGGGCGGGCTGTCGGGTGCGCATATCAACTTCACCGACACTGCGCTGGATGAGGCCATCGGCGTGTTGCCAGGCTGGATGGAACGCCTGGGTTGCCAGTTCCATTGGCGCAATCGGGGTTATCGGGATTTCCAGGACTTTCTCGACACCCTCAGCTCACGCAAGCGCAAGCAGATGCGCAAGGAGCGCGAACAGGTGGCGGGGCAGGGGATCGACTTCGCCTGGTATCAGGGCGACGAGCTGAGCGAGGCGCAGTGGGATTTTGTCTACCTGTGTTACGCCAACACCTACGCCGTGCGCCGGCGCGCGCCCTACCTTACCCGTGAATTCTTCAGCCTGATCGCCGAGCGCATGCCCGAGGCCATCCGAGTGGTCATCGCCCGCCAGCAGGGGCGCGAGGTGGCCATGGCGCTCAGCCTGATCGGCGGTGACAGCCTGTATGGACGGTACTGGGGGTGCCTGGACGAGTTCGACCGTCTGCACTTCGAGACCTGTTTCTACCAGGGCATGGATTTCGCCATAGGCGAAGGACTGCAGCGTTTCGATGCCGGGGCCCAGGGTGAGCACAAGCTGATTCGCGGCTTCGAGCCGGTGATCACGCGGTCGTGGCATTACCTGCTGCATCCGGGATTGCGCCGGGCGGTGGAGGATTTTCTGCTGCAGGAGCGGGCGGGGGTGAGGGCGTATGCCGAAGAGGCGCGCGGGATGCTGCCGTATCGCCAGGCATGAAGATCAAGGGGCACGTGGGAGCGGGCTTGCCCCGCGATGGCGTCAGATCAAGCTGTCGTGTCGCCTGATCTGACGCCATCGCGGGGCAAGCCCACGCCGATTTTCCCATGCCGTTTTCTGTATCAGTCCACCCCGACGAACCCACCTGTCTGGTGATGCCACAATCGCGCATACAGTCCACGCTGCGCCAATAGCTCGGTGTGGCTGCCACTCTCGACGATATGCCCCTTGTCCAGCACGATCAGCCGGTCCATGCGGGCGATGGTCGACAGGCGGTGGGCGATGGCGATCACCGTCTTGCCCTGCATCAGCGTCTCCAGGCTCTCCTGGATCGCCGCCTCGACCTCCGAGTCCAGCGCCGAGGTAGCCTCGTCCATGATCAGGATCGGCGCGTTCTTCAGCAGCACCCGGGCGATGGCGATGCGCTGGCGCTGGCCGCCGGAGAGCTTCACGCCGCGCTCGCCGACATGGGCATCGAAGCCTGTACGGCCCTGGGCGTCGGACAACTGCGGGATGAACTCGTCGGCCCGTGCCCGGCGCACAGCCTCCCAGACTTCCTCGTCACTGGCATCCGGCCGGCCGTACAGCAGGTTGTCGCGGATCGAGCGGTGCAGCAGCGAGGTGTCCTGGGTGATCATGCCGATCTGCGCGCGCAGGCTGGCCTGGTTGACCTCGGCGATATCCTGGCCGTCGATGAGGATGCGCCCGCTGTCGATGTCGTACAGGCGCAGCAGCAGGTTGACCAGGGTCGACTTGCCGGCGCCGGAGGGGCCGATCAGGCCGATCTTCTCGCCGGGGCGGATATCCAGGTTCAAGGCGTCGATCACCTTGCCGCCCTTGCCGTAGTGGAAGTCGACATGGTCGAAGCGCACCGCGCCGCGGCTGACCTTGAGTGCCGGCGCGTGGGGCCTGTCGCTGACGGTGACCGGCTGGGCGATGGTCTGCAGGCCGTCCTGGACCATGCCGATGTTCTCGAAGATGCCGTTGACCACCCACATGATCCAGCCGGACATGTTGACGATGCGGATCACCAGGCCGGTGGCCAGGGCGATGGCGCCGACGCTGATCAGCGACTGGCTCCACAGCCACAGGGCAAGGCCCGTGGTTGCGACCACCAGCAGGCCGTTCAGCGAGGTGATGACCACGTCCATGCTGGTGATCACCCGCGAGGCCAGCTGGGTCTTCTCGGTCTGCTCGCTGATCGCCTCGCGGGCGTACTGCTGCTCGTAGTCGGTGTGGGCGAACAGCTTGAGGGTGGCGATGTTGGTGTAGCCGTCGACGATGCGCCCCATCAGTTTGGAGCGTGCGTCGGAGGAGATCACCGAGCGTTCCTTGACCCTTGGCACGAAGTAGTACAGCGCGCCGATATAGCAGGCGATCCACACCAGCAACGGCAGCATCAGCCGCCAGTCGGCCTCGGCGAACAGCACCAGTGCGCTGATGGCGTAGATCAGCACGTGCCACAGCGCGTCCACCGCCTGCACCGCCGAATCACGCAGGGAGTTGCCGGTCTGCATGATGCGCTGGGCGATGCGCCCGGCGAAGTCGCTCTGGAAGAAGTTCAGGCTCTGCTTGAGCACGTAGGTGTGGTTTTGCCAGCGGATCAGGCTGGTCATGCCCGGGCTGATGGTCTGGTGCACCAGCAGGTCGTGCAGGCCAAAGAACACCGGCCGCAGCACCAGCACCACCACCAGCATCCAGATCAGCTCGCCACTGTGCTCGCTGAAGAAGTTGGCGTTGGGTGTGCCTTGGGCCAGGTCGATGATCCGGCTCAGGTAGCTGAACAGCGCCACCTCGATCAATGAGGCGATCAGCCCGACGATCAGCAGGGCGAGGAAGCTCGGCCAGACCTGGCGCAGGTAATAGAGATAGAAGGGCCAGACCTTGCCGGGAGGCGCCTCGCTCGGCGCCTCGCGGAAGATGTCGATCAACTGCTCGAAACGACGGTACAGCATGGGTGACGACACTCCTGTTCGACCCGACTCACGTCCCTGTGTGGTGCGGGATCAGTCGATGCGTTTGGCCGACTTGATGTACACCGGGTCGGCCGGCACATCACGCATGCCTTTCTTGACGGTGGTCGGCGAGTTGACGATCTGGTCGACCACCTCCATGCCCTTGGTGACCTTGCCGAACACGGCGTAGCCACGGTCGCGGCCCGGGTTGAGGAAGTCGTTGTCGGCGACGTTGATGAAGAACTGGCTGGTGGCCGAGTTCGGGTCGGAGGTACGCGCCATGGACAGGGTGCCACGGGTGTTCTGCAGGCCGTTGCTCGCCTCGTTGCGGATCGGGTCCTGGGTGCTCTTCTGTACCATCTGGTCGGTGAAGCCACCGCCCTGGACCATGAAGCCCGGGATCACACGGTGGAAGATGGTGTTGTTGTAGAAGCCGCTGTCGACGTAGTGGAGGAAGTTCTTGGTACTGATCGGCGCTTTTTCTGCGTTCAGCTCGATCTCGATCTTGCCGAAGCTGGTGACCAGCTCAACGTGCGGGGTCTTGTCGGAGGCCATGACGCTGGTGGCGAAGGCGACCGAGCAGGCGGTGAGCAGAAGTTTTTTCAGCATGGGCTCAATGATCCTTGAGAGGTGGAAGCGGCTGCGAGGAACTGCAGCAGGGTCTGGTTGAAGACCTCAGGTTGGTCCAGGGGCGTAGCGTGCCGCGAATCGTCGATGACCGCCAGTCTGGCGTTGGGCATCAGGGCGACGTAACGCTCCTTGAGTTGTATCGGTGTGTAATCGTGGTCGGCGGCGATCACCAGGGTGGGACAGCAGATCTGGCCGATGCGTTCCTGTACGCCCCAGTCGACGATGGCGTCGAAGCTTTTCAGGTACGCACGCTTGTCGTTGCGCGCCCAGCGCTCGGCCATCTTGCGCCGCAGTTCGGCCTGCCCCGGCTTGGGAAACAGCCGTTCGGCCAGGCCCTTGCCGACGGTCTCGACGCTGAGCAGGCGCGCCAGGCTCCAGCGCTTGAGCCACCAGATCCAGTCGCTGCGGGTGCGGCGCTTGACCTCGGGGGCGCTGTTGACGATGCACAGGCTGCGCAGCCAGTCGGGGTGGTCGACGGCGAACTGGAAGCCGACCATGCCGCCCATGGACAGGCCGACGAAGTGCACCGGGCCGGTGTCCAGGTGACGGAGCAGCGCCAGCAGATCCTCGCTGAAGGTCTTTATCAGGTAGCCCGCGCGTGGCTTGGACGATTGCCCGTGGCCGCGGATGTCCATGAGGATCACCCGGTACTGGCGGGCGAGCTCGGGCACCTGCAGTTCCCAGTCCTGGCTGCTCGAACCCAGCCCGTGCAGCAGCACCAGGGGCTCCCCCTGACCGTGTTCCTCGTAATGCAACTGGCATCCTTGCTGTTCGAAAACGGCCATGGGCGCGGTCCTCTCAGGCTTGCGGGGGGGCTGCGAAGGGCACGTCCAGCGGCGCGGTGTCGAAATTGCGCAGCAGTTCGATAAGGATCTGCGTGGCCGGGCCCAAGGTCTTTTCCTTGCTGGAGTAAAGGTAGAACAGTGGATGGCGGCTGCCACCCTGATCCAGCGGCAGGGGCTTGAGCACGCCTTCGCGCAGCTCGCGCTCGATCATGTGCCGGGGCAGCCAGGCAAAGCCCAGGCCGCTGCCGACGAAGGTGGCCGCGGTGCCCAGGCTGCCTACCGTCCAGCGCTGCTCGGCGCCTAGCCAGCCGACATCACGTGGCTGGGCCCGACCGGAGTCGCGGATCACCACCTGCAGCTGGCTTTCCAGGTCCTGGAAGGTGATTTCGCGGCCCATGCGGTGCAGGGCATGCTCGGGGTGGGCGACGGCGATGAACTCCACCGGACTCAGTTCGGTGCCCAGGTAACCGCCGATGTTGAAGCTGCTGATGGCAAGATCGGCGATGCCTTCGTGCAGCACTTCCTCGACCCCGGACAGCACCTCTTCGCGCAGGCGCACCCGGCAGCCGCGGCTCTGCGGCATGAACGCTGCCAGGGCGCGCACCAGTCGGGCGCTGGGGTAGGCGGCGTCGACCACCAGGCGCACCTCGGCTTCCCAACCCTGCTCCATGTGATGGGCCAGGTCTTCCAGCTGGCTGGCCTGCTTGACCAGTTGCCGCGAACGGCGCAGCAGCACGCTGCCGGCCTCGGTCAGCACCGCCTTGCGCCCATCGATGCGCAGCAACGGCACGCCCAGTTGTTCCTGCATGCGCGCCACGGTGTAGCTCACCGACGATTGCGAACGGTGCAGGGCCTCGGCGGCCTGAGCGAACCCGCCGTGGTCGACCACCGCCTGCAGGGTCCGCCACTGATCCAGGGTAACGCGCGGTGCTTTCATCCAGGGCTCCTGTTGTCCTAAGCTGCGCTCTTCCCAAGGAGAGCGCCCGTATGAAGAAATGTTGTGCGGCTTTGCTGTTGTGCCTGCCCCTCGGGGCCATGGCTTACCCGATCGACGTGGAGAAGGACCTGACCGGGGTCAAGGTCGACTACACCGCCTACGACACGGCCTACGACATCGGCTCGATCAGCCTCAACAACTATGGGCAGGTGCCGGCGGCGTGCAAGGTCATTTTCCGCAACGGCCCCGAGGCGCCACGGGTGCGCCGGGTCAACGTGCCCGCCGGCAGGAGCGTGGATGTCACCGCCAAGTTCAACCGGCAGATCATCAGGCTGCGCATCGTGCTTGACTGCAAAGCGGAATAAAACAGATTAATCGATAGGTTGATCCCACTTTTTACGCTTTTTTATCGATAGGTCAACCTCTAATCTCACCTCCATCGAATCGCCACCCCTTACCGCCGATGGAGGCACCCATGTCCCACGTTCTGATCATCGAAAGCAGCGCCCGCCAGCAGGATTCCGTTTCTCGTCAACTGACCCAGGACTTCATCCAGCAATGGCAAGCAGCGCATCCGGCCGACGAGATCAAGGTGCGCGACCTGGCCGTGAACCCCGTGCCGCATCTGGACGCCAACTTGCTCGGCGGCTGGATGAAGCCCGAGGAACAGCGCAGCACCACCGAGCGTGAGGCACTTGAGCGCTCCAACGCGCTGACCGACGAATTGCTGGCCGCCGACGTACTGGTGATGGCTGCGCCGATGTACAACTTCACCATCCCCAGCACCCTGAAAGCCTGGCTTGACCACGTGCTGCGCGCCGGCATCACCTTCAAGTACACCCCGACCGGCCCCCAGGGACTGCTCAACGGCAAGCGCGCCATCGTGCTGACCGCCCGCGGCGGTATCCATGCCGGTGCCAGCAGCGATCACCAGGAACCTTACCTGCGCCAGGTGATGGCCTTCATCGGTATCCATGATGTGGACTTCATCCATGCCGAGGGCCTGAACATGAGCGGCGAGTTCCACGAGAAGGGCCTGAACCAGGCCAAGGCCAGACTGGCCGCGGTGGCCTGAGTCGCGACGAATTCCCAACCCTGACACCTTGTTGCTCCTTTGGGTGTGCCTGCCCGGCCATAGAGATGGCCGGGCTTTTTTTGCTCGCAGACAGTGCGCATCCTGTGCCGGCCTGATCGCCGACAAGCCAGCTCATGGATACAGCGCAGTCCTTGAGAATTGTGCGGTCGGTGTGGGAGCCGGCTTGCCGGCGATGGGCTGCGCAGCAGCCCCACAATCCCCATGGTTGAACTGCCCAGGCCCAACCCGCTAAGGTCCCCGCCTTGATCCACGAGGGCCAACCATGGGCTACCTGATAATCGTCGCGCTGATCCAGGCGTACTCCTTCAACCTGATCGGCGAATACCTGGCCGGCCATGTCGACAGCTATTTCGCCGTGCTGGCCCGCGTTGTCCTGGCCGGCCTGGTGTTCCTGCCACTGACCCGCTGGCGCCAGGTCGAACCACGCTTCATGCGCTCGATGCTGCTGATCGGCGCGCTGCAGTACGGCATCACCTATGTCTGCCTGTACCTCAGCTTCCGCGTGCTGACGGTGCCGGAGGTACTGCTGTTCACCATCCTCACCCCGTTGCATGTGACCTTGATCGAGGATGCCCTGAACCGCCGCTTCAACCCCTGGGCGCTGCTCGCCGCCCTGGTGGCAGTGGCCGGCGCGGCGGTGATCCGTTTCGACACGGTTACCGGCGAGTTCTTCATCGGTTTCCTGCTACTGCAGCTGGCCAACTTCACCTACGCCGCCGGGCAGGTGCTGTACCGCCATCTGGTGGCCCGCCACCCCAGCGACCTGCCGCACTACCGCCGGTTCGGCTATTTCTACCTGGGCGCGTTGCTGGTGGTATTGCCGGCCTTCCTGCTGTTCGGCAATACCCAGCACCTGCCGAGCACCGACACCCAGTGGCTGGTGCTGTTGTTCCTCGGCCTGTGCCCGACGGCGCTGGGGTTGTACTGGTGGAACAAGGGCGCCTGCCTGGTCTCCGGCGCCACCCTGGCGGTGATGAACAACCTGCATGTCCCGGTGGGCTTGCTGCTCAACCTGCTGATCTGGAACCAGGACGAACCGCTCGGGCGCTTGGCCATTGGTGGTACGGTGATCCTGGCGTCGGTCTGGTTGAGCCGCTTGGGCGGCCAGCGCGCGAGGCTGCCGGGAGCGGCCTGAGGATCATTGCCGGTGCGGCAGGCCAGTGTGCACGACCAGGCATAACGGTAGGGTCAGCAGCAGCATGCCTGCCAGCGCCATCAATCCCTGTTCCACCCCAGTGTGGTCGGATATCGCGCCGATCAGCACCGGCGCCAGCGCGCCGCCGCCGACCGTGCCGGTATAGAAGCAGGCGAACACCCGCTCGCGCTGCTCGCTGCCGGCGAAGTCCGGCACCAGCCCGGTCAGCACCGACGAGGTGCCGTTGAGTGCCACGCCGATCAGAGGCATCACCAGCATCAACGGCAGGTAGGGCAACAGCAGTGCCACCAGGATCAGCCCGGCGGTCAGCAGCTCGGTACAGATCACGGTGCGCACCGGCCCCAGCCGGGCGCCCAGGTAGCCGCAGAACAGCTTGCCGAAGGCGCCGCCAATGAACAGCAATGTCAGGGCCAGGCCTATTTGCGCGGTCGTCGCGCCCTTGCTCTGCAGCAGGAACGGCAGGAAGGTCAGAAAACCCATGCGCACGCCACTGTCGAGGGTGCCGGTGGCGATCAGCGCCGCCAGCCCCGACCTTGAGCCAACCCGGTCTTGGGCTATGGCCTTGCGCGTTGATCGCCCTGCGAGTGGCGCCTGACGCAATAGCCACCACAGCGCCGTTGCCGCCCCCAGGCCTAGCAGTCCAAGCGCGGTGGCGTTGGTCTGCCATGACACATACACCAGCACCAGGCCGACCAGGCCCGGGATCAGCGCCTTGCCGATATCTCCGGCGAAATTGTACTGGGCCAGGGCCTGCTTCACCTTGCCGCCACCTTCGTATGCATCAGCGACCAGCGCGCTGGCCAGCGGGTGCTGGGTGCTGGCGCCGAGGCCGGCGAGCATCAGGGCGATCAGCAGAAGGCTCAGGTCGCTCGCCTGGGCGGCCATCAGGTAGGCCAGCCCGGCCAGCGTCGTGCCCCGGATCAACAGGGCCTCGCGGCCCCAGCGCCGGGCACCTTTGCTGGCCAACAACTGAAAACCCGCCATCATGCCGGCGTAGGCGCCGCGCAGCAGCCCGACCTGGGCGTAGCTGAGGCCGAAAGCGACCTGCCAGAGGGGCAGCAACACGTAGATGACATCGGTCAGGCCATCATGCACGCCATGGGCGAGGCTGGCGGCGGCGAGGGTCTTGCGCCGAGACGATGGCGGGGTGTCGTGCAGTGAAGTGCTGGGAATGTCCTGAGGCATGGCTCGCTCACGAAGGTTGTGGCAGGCGTCTGTCGAGCGTCAGGGATGGGCGTGGCGATTGGGCCGTCGATCTTCCGTGATGACGTCGTCCTGGATGGCTCCAGGGTAGTGCGCCTTGGGGGCGCAATGCAAAGGGCGCCCGGTCGGGCGCCCCGATTGGACGGTCAAGCCTCGCTCAATACGTCCAGGCTGCGTGGCTGGGTCTGAGGCTGCGGCCTGGCCGCCAGCCCCGCACGCATGTCATTGCCACTGGGCTGCTGGTACAGGCTCAGCCCGAACTCCGGCAGCACGGCCAACAGGTAGTCGAAGATATCGCCCTGGATGCGCTCGTACTCGGCCCACACCGTGGTGGTAGTGAAGCAGTAGATCTCCAGCGGCACGCCTTCGGCGGTGGTCTGCATCTGGCGGACCATGCAGGTCATGTTCGGGTGCACGTTGGGGTGGCTCTTCAGGTACGCCAGGGCGAAGGCGCGGAAGGTACCGATATTGGTCAACTGTCGGCGGTTGGCCGACAGCCCGGCGTTGTGGCCCTGGGCTTCGTTCCATTCGCGCAGCTCCTGGCGCTTGCCGGCCAGGTAGTCGCCGAGCAGACGCACCTGGCCCAGGCGCTGTTCTTCTTCCTGGGTCAGGAAACGTACGCCTGCGGCATCGATGAACAAGCTGCGTTTGATCCGCCGCCCGCCGGATTGCTGCATGCCGCGGTAATTGCGGAACGACTCGCTCATCAGGCGCCAGGTGGGGATCGAGACGATGGTCTTGTCGAAGTTTTGCACCTTGACCGTGTGCAGGGTGATGTCGACCACGTCGCCGTCGGCGCCGGCCTGGGGCATTTCGATCCAGTCGCCGACATGCAGCATGTCGTTGCTGGTCAGCTGCACGCTGGCGACGAACGACAGCAGGGTGTCCTTGTACACCAACAGCAGCACCGCCGACATGGCGCCCAGACCGGACAGAAGCAGCAGTGGCGAGCGGTCGATCAGGGTGGCGACGATGACGATGGCGGCAAAGATCCACAGCATCATCTTGGCCAGCTGCATGTAGCCCTTGATCGAGCGGGTGCGGGCATGTTCGGTGCGGGCGTAGATGTCCAGCAGCGCGTCGAGCAGGCAGGACAGGGCGCGGGTCATGAACAGCAGCGTCACGGCCAGTGCGACATTGCCGAGAAAATGCTGGGCGGCGGCCGACAGCTCCGGCACCAGCTTCAGGCCGAACTGCACCACCAGCGACGGGGTGGTCTGGGCCAGACGATGGAACACCTTGTTGTGGCGCAGATCGTCCAGCCATCTGAGTGCCTGTTGGCGGCCTAGCAGGCGGGTGGAGTGCAGGATCAGGAAGCGCGCCAGACGGCCGATCAGCAGCGAGACGAGCAGCAGCACGGCCAGGCCGAGGGCGGCGTGCAGCAGGGGGTGTTGGTCGAGCGTGCCCCAGAGGTCGAGGGCGTCACGCCAGAAGCGTTGGATGTCCATGGGATTGGAAACGGTCTGTGTTGCGGTACGAAGCGTTATTAGAGCGTGGATCGGCGCAAAGTTGCCAAAAGAAATTCGGTTCTGGCCACGGAAAACGTTACCCTATGCAACTGAATTTTTCGCACTTGCCCGAGGTTACCCCGTGTTTTCCCAATTCGCCCTGCACGAACGCCTGCTCAAAGCCGTGGCCGAGCTGAAATTTGTCGAGCCGACCCCGGTGCAGGCGGCGGCCATTCCCCTGGCCCTGCAAGGGCGTGACCTGCGGGTGACGGCGCAGACCGGCAGCGGCAAGACCGCCGCCTTCGTGCTGCCACTGCTCAACCGCCTGGTCGACCGCAGCGGGCCGAGCGTGGAAATCCGTGCGCTGATCCTGCTGCCGACGCGTGAGCTGGCCCAGCAGACCCTCAAGCAGGTGCAGCTGTTCTCGCAGTTCACCTACATCAAGTCCGGCCTGGTCACCGGCGGTGAAGACTTCAAGGAACAGGCGGCGATGCTGCGCAAGGTGCCGGACGTGCTGATCGGTACCCCGGGTCGCCTGCTCGAGCAGCTCAATGCTGGCAACCTCGACCTGTCCCACGTTGACGTACTGATCCTCGACGAAGCCGACCGCATGCTCGACATGGGCTTCGCCGAAGACATGGAGCGCCTGTGCAAAGAGTGCGAAAACCGCAAGCAGACCCTGCTGTTCTCGGCCACCACCGGTGGCGCTGCCCTGCGCGACATCATCGGCAAGGTGCTCAAAGACCCTGAGCACCTGATGCTCAACAGCGTCTCGCAGCTCGCCGAAGGCACGCGCCAGCAGATCATCACTGCCGACCACGACCAGCATAAAGAGCAGATCGTGCAGTGGCTGCTGGCCAACGAGACCTACAAGAAGGCAATCATCTTCACCAACACCCGCGCCCTGGCCGACCGTATCTACGGCCACCTGGTGGCCAAGGAGGTCAAGGCGTTCGTCCTGCATGGCGAGAAGGACCAGAAGGACCGCAAGCTGGCCATCGACCGCTTCAAGGACGGCGGCTCCAAGGTGCTGGTGGCCACTGACGTCGCGGCCCGCGGCCTGGACATCGACGGCCTGGACCTGGTGATCAACTTCGACATGCCACGCAGCGGTGACGAGTACGTGCACCGTATTGGCCGCACCGGCCGTGCCGGTGGCGAAGGACTGGCGATCTCGCTGATCACCCACAACGACTGGAACCTGATGTCGAGCATCGAACGCTACCTCAAGCAGCAGTTCGAACGCCGCGTCATCAAGGAGGTCAAGGGTACCTATAACGGTCCGAAGAAGGTCAAGGCGTCGGGCAAGGCTGCCGGCACCAAGAAGAAAAAGACCGAGAAGAAGGCGGGCGCCGACAAGAAGGGCGCCGCCAAGCGCAAGCCGTCCGCCAAGCCGAAGGCCAACGCGCCGCTGGCCAGCGCCGATGGCCTGGCACCGCTGAAAAAGCGCAAGCCTGCGGCTGAGTAAGCCCCTCCGGCAATGAGCCCGCCACTGCAACGGTGGCGGGTTGCTTCACCTCTTTCCCCAGGGCGCGTAGCCCATTTCCCAAACCCTGTTCCAGCCCGGGCATTTTGTCGCCCGAGCGCCACACTCCTCTGGCATGTGCAGCCAAGGAGGAGTAGCGTATGTACAGCTGTAAATACGATTGTCCCGTGCGATTTGAATGGGACGAGGAAAAGAACCAGCTCAACATCCGCAAGCACGGTATCGACTTCAACGATGTGCCCGAGATGTTCCGCCAACCGATGCTGGCGCTGCGGGATGAGCGATTCGAGTACCCGGAGGCACGCTGGATCGGCATGGGCTGGATCAATGCCTGGGTCAGCGTGGTCGCCTACACCGAACGACAGGGTGATGTGATCCGCATCATTTCCGCCAGAAGAGCCACTCGACGTGAGGTAACGCGCTATGTCGAAACCGTCCAGAAGCTGTGAGCAAGACCAAGCCCCGGTCGATACCTCGGACATCCCCGAACTCGACGATGACTTCTTCCGCCGCGCCGAGCTGCGGGTGCCGGCCAAGCAGACAGTGACCATCCGCCTGGATGCCGACGTACTGGCCTGGTTCAAGGAACAGGGCGCCGGCTACCAGACCCGCATCAACCAGTTGCTTCGCCAGTACATGCAGGCCCAGCAGCGGCGCTGATCCAGGCGCAGTCAGGTTTTCCTTTCCGCTTCTTTAAGTTCCTGGATGCGCTTGTCGATCAACTGGCATTTGTCCGGCAGGTCCTTGCTGGCGGTGCCGAGGTCCATGTGCTGAAGCTCCTCATTGATTTCCTTGGCCTTTTGAGCGTTCTGCTCGGTCAGCTGGCTCACCAGGCCCGCCAGTTGCTCTCTTTTCTGCGTGGCCTCTTCCGGTGTGCAGGCCAAGATGGGCTGCGCGCAGAACAGGGCTGTCGCGCAGAGGATGCAGGGTAGCGGTTTCATCCTTCGGTTCCCTTGTCAGTCGATTCGTGCGGTGGAGGTCGCTGGCTGGCCGGAAGTTCAGCGCGAGCGACTGGCGGAACAGGTGTCGTCATACGGCTACTATTTTTTGACGATATTAATTTGACGCTTCCGTGATGGCGAAATAGTATCTCGCGCTCTTTTTCGCTAATGCTTACCGGTGTGCTGGCAAGCATGAGCACCTGACCGCCTGATTTGCGAGACCTGACATGGACGTCCGTCTGTTTGCCTTCCTGGCCCGCCAACGCTCGGCCGCCGTTCAGCCCCGTGAGCGCTTCTGCGGCCTGCCCAAGCGCGGCCTGGCGCTGCTGCTGGCCAACGTCATGTTCTGGCAGCCGCTGTGGGCACAGGCCGCCGAAGGCGTGGTGGTCAGCGGGCCGGGCACCCGGCTGGACCAGGCGGGCAACGGCGTGCCGATCATCAATATCGCCGCGCCCAACGGCAGCGGCCTGTCGCACAACCAGTTCAGCGACTACAACGTCGGCCAGCAGGGGCTGATCCTCAACAACGCCACCGACCGCACCCAGGCCACCCAGCTGGGTGGCATCATCCTCGGCAACCCCAACCTGCAGGGCACCGCAGCCAGCGTCATCCTCAACGAGGTCAACGGCGCCAACGCCAGCCAGCTGCGCGGCTACACCGAAGTGGCCGGGCGCGGGGCACATGTCATCGTCGCCAACCCCCACGGCATCACCTGCGATGGCTGCGGCTTCATCAACACGCCACAGGCCACGCTCAGCACCGGCAAGCCGGTGCTCGAGAACGGCCAGCTGAGCCGTTACCAGGTCGACCAGGGCCATATCGCCATCGAAGGCGCGGGGCTCAACGCCAGCAACGTCGACAGCTTCGAGCTGATTGCCCGCAGCACGAAAATCAACGCCGAGATCCAGGCACGCAACCTGGCCATCGTCGCCGGGCGCAACGATGTCGATGCGCGGACCCTGGCGGCCACGGCGCGCCAGGACGACGGCAGTGCCAAGCCGAGCCTGGCCATCGACTCCAGCGCCTTGGGCGGCATGTATGCCGGCGCGGTCAGGCTGGTGGGCACCGAGGCCGGGGTCGGCGTGCGCCTGGACGGGCGGATGATCGCCAGCGGCGGCGATATCCAGCTCGAGGCCAACGGTCAGTTGCGCATGGCCCAGGCCAGCGCCACCGGTGATGTACGCCTGCAGGCGGCGGCTATCGATGCGCAGGGCCCGGTGCATGCCGGCCAGCAACTGCAACTGGACAGCCGCGGCGAGTTGGTCAACCGCCAGGGGCTGACTGCTGCAGGTTCGGTACAACTAGACGCGGCTGGCCAACTGAGCAACCTTGGCGGTATCCAGGCGGGTATCAACATCGATGGCGAGCGCGTGGCCGGCGCCGACCTGAAGCTCAGCGCCGGTGCCGTGGACAACCGCAACCAGCGCCTGATCGCCAGCGGCGACCTGAGCGTCTCCACCGGCAGCCGCCTGGACAACCAGGGCGGCAGCCTCAGTGCCGGGCGCGACCTCAGCGTCAATGCCTCGACCCTGGACAACCGCCAGCAGGGCAAAGTGCTCGCCGACGGGCGCATGACCCTCACCGGTGGCCAGTTGCTCAACGGCGACCGTGGTCAGATCACCAGCCAGGGCGCACTGAACGCCACCTGGGCCCATCTGGACAACCAGGCCGGCGAACTGTCCAGCCTCGATACCCTGGCCCTGAATCTCGGCAGCCTGGACAACCGCACTGGCAAGGTCCTGGCCAACCGCGGCATCACCGTCACCAGCCAGGGGCTGGTCGACAACCGCAGCGGCCGGATCGCCAGCCAGGCCACCCTCGACCTGAGCGCCCAGGCCCTGAACAACGGCCAGGGCGGCCATATCAGCGGCAACCAGGCAGTCGGCGTCAATGTCGGCCGGCTCGACCAGCAGGGCGGTCACCTGAGCAGCGTCACCGCGCTGACCCTGGACCTGAACCATGGCCGGCTGGACAACCGCGACGGCAAGATCGCCGCCAATCAGCTGCACCTGCGCCAGATCGCCGATATCGACAACCAGCGTGGCGAGATCTTCGGCAAGGGCGCCTTCACCCTGGCAGGCCGCAGCCTCGACAACACGGGCGGCAAGTTCTACAGCGAACAGGCCCTGACCGTGCGCCTCGACCAGTTGCTCGACAACCTCGATGGCCTGGTGTCGGCCGACGGCCTGGATATCCGCGCCCTGACCCTGAACAACCAGGGCGGCGTGGTCACCAGCAAGTCGGGCCTGGCAGTGGTCACGGGCGCAGCCATCGACAACCGCCACGGCGAGATTTCCAGCGCTGACCTCGGCCAGGTAACGGCAGGCAGCTTCGACAACCGTGAGGGTACGGTCACTGGCGGGGCGCTGGAGTTGGCCATCGCCCAGGCGGTGGACAATCGCCAAGGGGTGCTGGCTGCCGACAAGGCGTTGAAGGTGAGCGCCGCCAGCCTCGACAACCGCGAGCAAGGCAAGCTGCTCAGCGACGGCACGCTCACCGCCAAGGTCAGCGGGCTGCTGGACAACCAGGCCAAGGGCCTGGTGAACGGCGTGGGCGCCACCCATATCGACGCGGGGCAACTGGACAACCGCGGTGGCCGCCTGGTGGGCAAGGACCTGCTGACCCTGCAAGGCCAGCGCTGGGACAACCGCGGCGGCAAGATCGAGGCCGACGGCGCACTGACACTGACCATCGACCACCTCGACAACCGCGACCAGGGCCTGGTCAGCGGCCAGGCCGGGGCCCGCTACAGCGGCAGCGAGCTGCTCAACCAGCTCGGCATCTTTGGCGCCAAGGGCAACCTGGACCTGGTCGCCGCGCACCTGGACAACAGTGGCGGCAGCCTGACCAGCGGCGGCGATCTCGATGGCCAGGTCACGCGCCTGGAGCAGCTGGGCGGCAAGCTGTCCGCCGACGGCACGCTGACCCTCAAGGGCAGCACACTGGTCAACCGCCAGGGCGCCGTGGTCGGCGCCGGGCAGGGCATGCACCTGACCGTGGATAGTGTCGACAACCGCGGCGGCGAGCTGTCCGCGGCCAAGGCGCTCAGCCTCACCGGGCAGCGTCTGGACAACACCGGCGGCCAGGTCCTGGCCGACACCGACCTGGCGCTGACGGTGGCCGAGGTCATCAACCAGGCCCAGGGCCTGCTGCGCGGCAAGGGCCAACTGACCCTCGACGGCCAGACCCTGGACAACCGCGACGGGCGTGTTTCCGCCGAGCAGGGCGCACGCCTGCGCCTGAGTCAGGCGCTGGACAACGGCAAGGGCCTGCTGACCAGCGAGGGCGACCTCGACATTGCCGCCGCCAGCCTCGACAACAGCGACGCCGAACTGAGCAGCGCCGGCAAACTGACCCTGGCCACCACCGGCAAGGTCGACAACCAGCGCGGTTCGATCACCGCCGACGGCGCCCTCGACCTGCGCAGTGCCAGCCTCGACAACCGGGCCGGCGAAGTTGGCGCCCAGGGGGCCATGGACATCGCCACCGGCACCCTCGACAACCGTGACAGCGGCCATGTGGTCGGCAATGACCGCCTGACCCTCAAGGCCGGCCAGGTCAACAACGCAGGCAGCGACAGCCGCATCGACAGCGATGGCGCCATGCACCTGACCGCCAGCGGTTTCGACCAACAGGCCGGCCGGATGCTGAGCAAGGCCTCGATCACCCTCGACCTGGGCCAGGGCGCGCTGGTCAATCATGGCCTGATCAAGGCCCCGGTGCTGGTGCTGAACAACCTCGGCCGCGTCGACAACCAGAACGGCGAAATCACCAGCCCGCAAGGCTTCACCCTGGCGGCCAATAGCCTGGACAACCGCCAGGGCAAGCTGCTCAGCGACCAGGCGTTGACGGTGCGCATCGCCCAGGCGCTGGACAACACCAAGGGCCTGGTCTCGGCCAAGGGCCTGGACCTGCATGCCGCCAGCCTCGACAACCGCGAGGGCACCGTCAGCAGCCGCGCCGGCCTGGTGCTGACCGTCGACGGTCGCCTGGACAACCGCCAGGGCACCCTGGTGGGCGACACCGCCCTCAACCTTGTTGCCGCGACGCTGGACAACAGCAAGGGCAAGGTCTCCGGCAAAGGTCAGGGCGAGATCCAGGCCGACACCTTGCTCAACCACGCCGGTTCGCTGGTCAGCCTCGAGCAACTGCGGATCAAGGGCGGTGAGCTGGACAACCGCGAGGCGGGCCTGCTAGGCAGCAATGGCGCGCTGACCCTGGAAGTCGATCGCATCGACAACCGTGGCGGCGAGATCACCGGCAAGGCCGCTGTCGCGGTCACCGGCACCTCGCTGGACAACAGCGACGGCGGCCTGCTGGTCGCCGGCACCGGCATGACCCTGGCGTTGCAGGCACTGCTCAACCGCAACAAGGCGCGCCTCGAGGCCCAGACCGGCCTGACCCTGACCGGCCTGACCCTGGACAACGACGGTGGCCGCCTGACCAGCCAGCGGGACATGACCCTGACCTTGACCGGCGCGGCCCTCAACCGCCTCGGCCTGCTCAGCGCCGAGGGCCAGCTGGTGCTGGCCGCGCACAGCCTGGACAACAGCACCGGCAAACTGGACAGCGCCGGCAGCCTGAAACTGACCACGGGCGACGCGCTGCTCAACCAGGGCGGCGAGCTGCTCAGCGACAGCGACATCACCCTGGCCAGCGCCAGCCTGGACAACACCGACAAAGGCGCGCTGGCCAGCAAGGGCCAGCTGACCCTCAGCACCGGCCACCTGGACAACAGCCGCCAGGGCAGCATCAGCAGCAACCGCACCCTCGACGTGCACGCCGGCCAGCTCGACAACCGCGACGGCGGCCGCGTGGGCAGCCGCGAAGCACTCACCGCCACGGTCACCGGCCTCGACCAGCAGGGCGGCAAGCTGTTCAGCGACACCTCGGTGACGCTCGACCTGAGCCACGGCCACCTGGACAACCGTGGCGGCCTGATCAATGCCCCGTCGCTGCAGCTCGACAAGCTGAAGACCGTGGCCAACCAGGGCGGCGAGCTTTCCAGCGCCCAGGCCTTCACCGTCGCTGCCGAGCAACTGGACAACGGCAACGGCCGCCTGCTCAGCGACCAGCGCCTGCTGCTGCGGGTCAGCCAGCGCCTGGACAACCTCAAGGGCCTGATCGGCGCCCAGTCGCTGGAGATTCATGCCGGTACGCTGAGCAACCGCGACGGCGGCCACATCGAAGCCAAGGACGCGCTCGCCCTCACCAGCAAGGGCCTGGACAACCACGCCGGCAAGCTGCTCGGCAGCAGCCTCGCGCTGGACCTGGGCGGCGCCGACCTGGACAACGGCGCGGGCCTGATCACCACCGCCGGGCCGCTGACCCTGGTCAACCTGGCCAAACTGGACAACCAGGGCGGCGAGATTTCCACCGCCCACGCCCTGCAGCTGGACGTCAGCGAGCTGGACAACCGTGACGGCAAGCTGATCAGCGAACAGACGCTGGCCATCACCAGCGGCGCCATCGACAACCGCAACGGCCTGGTCTCGGGCTGGCAGGGCCTGACCGTGACCGGCCAAAGCCTGGACAACCGCCAGCAGGGCACCCTGTCGAGCCGCTCCGGTGCCGTGCAGGCGACCGTGACCGGCGCGCTGCGCAACAGCGACGGCGGCGCGCTGGTCGCCCAGCAACGCCTGGACGTCAAGGCCGCCAGCCTGGACAACAGCGCCAAGGGCATCCTCTCCAGCGGCAGCGGCCAGCAGCTGACCATCACGGCGGCACTGGACAACCATGACGGCGGCCTGATCGATGCCGGGGAAAAACTGGTCATCAGCGCCGGTGCTCTCGACAACCACGGCGGCCGCGTGGCCACCCGCCAGGACCTGGGCCTGACCGCCGCGAGCCTGAACAACACCGACGGCAGCCTCGCCGCCCAAGGGGCGCTGACCCTCGACCTGCTCGGCGAGCTGCTCAACCGCCAGGGCAAGCTGTTCGCCGGCAAGGACCTGCTGGTCCAGCGCGCCGGCCTGGTCGACAACCAGGCTGGCCAGATCGCCAGCCAGGGCCTGCTCAAGGTGCTGGCCGCCAGCGTCGACAACAGCCAGCGCGGCACCCTGGCCGCCAATGGCCCGCTCACGCTCGACAGCCGCGGGGCGCTCAACAACTCGGGCGATGGCCTGATCTACAGCCAGCAGGGCGACGTAGGCCTGCAGGCGGCCAGCCTGAACAACGCCAAGGGCACCGTGCAGGCCAAGGGCGCGATCACCGTGCAGGCCACCGGCCTGCTCGACAACCAGGGCGGCAAGCTGATCGCCCAGGACGGCGCGCTGACCGTGACCGCCGACACCCTCGACAACCGCGGTGGCATCCTCGCCAGCCTCAAGCAGGCGCTGGGCGTGCGCACCACCGGCGTGCTGCGCAACGGCAGCGACGCCACTGGCCAGCGCGGCATCCTCCAGGCGCTGAGCCTGGACGTGCAGAGCGCCAGCCTCGACAACCACGGCGGGCGCATCACCGCGCTCGGCGGTGATACCGTGATCCGCACCGGGCAGCTGGACAACCGCGATGGCGGCATCTCCGCCAGTGGCCTGCTCAAGGTCACCGGCGCCAGCCTGCTCAACGGTGGCGACGTGCGCGGCGAGATGGTCGGCCAGCGTATCGAACTGGGGCTGAGCGGCGCGCTGGATAACCGCAGCGGCATCATCGAAAGCGCCAGTACCCTCGCCATCACGGCCGCCACTCTGGACAACCAGGGGGGGCAACTGCGTGCCGTGGGCACCAGCGGCAAGAGCCAGTTCGCCATTGGCGGGCTGTTCGACAACCGCAATGGCCAGGTGGAGATCGGCAACAGTGACCTGACCCTCGGCGCCGGCCTGCTGCAGAACGTCGGTGGCAAGGTGCTGCACGTCGGCAAGGGCGTGTTCGACATCGACACCGCCAACCTTACCCGTGCCGGCGGCAGCCTCAGCACCCGCGGCGGCCTGACCCTGACCGCCGACAGCTGGACCAACGGCAGCGCCATCCAGGCCGGGCGCCTGACGGTCAATGTCAACAACCTCACCCAGACTGCCGGCGGCCAGTTGCTGGCATTCGACAGCCTGGTGGGCAACGGCGGCAACTGGAGCAACGAAGGTCTGATCGCCAGTGACGGCGCGCTCAGCCTCAACCTGGGGGGTACCTACAGCAGCGCCAATGGGCGGGTGAACAGCCTGGGTACCCTGGGGGTGAGCGCGGCGCAGATGAACCTGGGCAGCAACGCCAGCATCACGGGCGTGGGCAACACCACGATCAATGTGGCGGGCCTGCTGACCAACCAGGGGCGGCTGAGCTCGGCGGGCGATCTGCTGGTCAATGCCGGTAGCGTGAACAACCTGGGGACTTTGGGTGGCAACCAGTTGGTGCGGGTGACCACCGGCAGCCTGCGCAACGATCACAGCCTGTTGTTCAGTGGCGGGGACATGCAGCTGTATACCGGCGCCTTGACCAACTTCTATGGCGACGTCTACAGCCTGGGTGGCTTGACGGTGGCTGGCAATGCCGCGGGCGGGCTGGCGAACAAGATGGAGAACATTTCCGGCAGCCTCGAGAGTGCCGGGGACATGCGCCTGAATGCGCAGGCCATCGAGAACAGGAAGGAGGTTTTCAAGACCACGGGCACACCGAAGTGGAGCTCGATCGGTATGCGTCAGACTGGGCCGGGCGCCGGTCATATGGTGCTCGAAGAGTACTACGAGAGAAAGGTCGAGATCGACTCGCCTGCTGGGGCAATCCGTGCTGGCCGCGACCTGTTTGTGCTCGGGGGGCGGCTGGAGAACTCGGCTTCGGTGATCACCGCCCAGCGTGATATCACGGTCAACGTGCAGAACTTCCTCAACAAGGGCGAGGCACTGGGCACCTATTCGGAGCTGAAGTCGTTCTACCTGACAGGCGTTGACAAGGTCAAATACGCCATGCCGTACTTTGCCGCGGTGATGCGCTATAACGCTGCCAATGACCCGGAATATAAAAGGGACACCAGTAACGGCGGCAGGAATGTCGTAGGCACGATGCGAATGTGGGATGCCAACTGGAACGAATCACGCATCACGCCCTATACCCGGCTTGGCGGTACCGCAAACTACAACACCATCGCGGTCATCGGCTGGAAGAGCTGGTTTGACGGATTCTCGATCGGCTCGCTGAACATCGCGCCGGCATACAACCCTGATGTGAGAGCGCCGCTGCCCGCGCAGATTCAAGGCGTCACGTTCTTCGACCCTCGTACCATCGTGCATGACACCCAGGTCGGTGCGGCGAATGCCGTTGTACAGGCGGGTGGCCGGGTAAGCATCAACGCCACCAGGGACGTGATCAACAGCGTCATCCAGGAAGGGCTGACGGTCGGTGGCCCGGCAGCCAAGGCGTTCGACCCCAAGTTGCCGAGCGCTGCCGGCAGCACGGTCATCAATATTCATGCCCAGCTTCCCCCTGACCTGGCACAACAACAGGTCAACCCCCTCGCCTTGGGTGGTTTCACCTTGCCCACCGGGCAGAATGGACTGTTCCGCCTGAGTGGTCAGGGCGGCAGTGGCGCAGGTGGTACAGCCCCGAGCTGGACGCTTGGCAGTGCTGAAGTCTTGACCCAAGGCCGCCAGGTGTCGACCCCAGGCGCCCAGCCTGGTGCGCTGCAGGCTGTGGATGCCAGTGCGGGGAACCAGAGCCATCAGCAGATCGACCGCATCGCCCATCAGGGCGGTGCCGTGGGCGGCAACGCAAGTACCATCGGTGTCTACGCACCGAACGGCGCACCGGTCGACGTCAATCGCGCGACGCGACATCCCGGTGCCGATGCCCGGGAACCCTCGGTCAACGGCAACCTGGGGATCAGCGCGCGTCCCGACATTGCGGGTGTGACCCGTATGCCGGACAGCCAGTACACCAGCAAGCCACACAAATATCTGATCGAGACCAACCCGGTCCTCACCGACCTCAAGCAGTTCATGAGCTCGGACTATCTGCTCGGCAACCTGGGCTACGACCCGGACCAGAGCTGGAAGCGCCTGGGTGATGGACTCTACGAGCAACGCCTGATCCAGCAGGCGGTGGTGGCCCGTACCGGCCAGCAGTTCATCGATGGCCAGACCTCTGGCGATCAGCTGTTCAAGTACCTGATGGACAACGCCATCCGCAGCAAGGACCAGCTCCAGCTGAGCCTGGGTGTGGGCCTGACGGCCTCCCAGGTGGCGGCGCTGACCCATGACATCGTGTGGATGGAAAAACACCAGGTCAACGGCGAAGAGGTCCTGGTCCCGGTGCTTTACCTGGCCCAGGCCAACAACCGCCTGGCCCCCAACGGTGCGTTGATCGCCGGCCAGGACGTACAACTGATCGCCGGCGAGAACCTGACCAACGTCGGGACCTTGCAGGCCAGCCGCAACCTGTCCGCCACCGCTGGCAACAACCTGGTCAACACTGGCCTGATCCAGGCCGGAGAGCGTCTGGAACTGCTGGCCGGCAACAACCTGAGCAACAGCGCCGGCGGCATCATCACCGGGCGCGACGTGAGCCTGACTGCGGTCAATGGCGATATCCTCAACCAGCGTGACCAGGTGCGCGCCGTCACCCATTTCGGCGGCACCAGCCAGCACAAGGACTACCTGGATAACGCCGCCCGTATCGAAGCCGGGAACAGCCTCAGCCTCAAGGCCGGCCAGGATATCAACAACGTCGCCAGCGTGATCCAGAGTGGCGGCGACCTGTCCCTCAACGCCGGGCGCGATGTCAGCGTGCTGTCGGTCGAGGAGCGCGAAGGCTTCTACAGCGACCGCCAGCGCAACAACACCGTGCAGCAGCATGGCGCGACGGTTACCGCCGGTCGCGACCTGAGCATTGGCGCGGGCCGTGATCTCACCGCGGTGGCCAGCCAGATCGATGCGGGCCGCAACCTCTCCCTGGCCGCAGGCGAGGACCTGAACCTGACCTCCGCCGCCAACGAAGCCCACAGCTTCAGCCGCAGCAAGAAGGTCACCCAGTCCAAGGACCAGGTCACCCAGGTCTCGACCACGGTCAAGGCCGGGGGTGACGTGTCGCTGTCTGCCGGCCAGGACATGGCCATCGTCGCCAGCCAGGTCAAGGGCAAGGGCGACGTCGACATCGACGTCGAGCGCGACCTGACCATCGCTTCCGACCAGAACGAAAGCGCGTCCTATTACCTCAAGAAGAGCAAGGGGTCGTTCGGTCGCAAGAGTTCGAACCAGAAGGAGAGCTACCACAGCACCAACGTCGCCTCGGTGATCGAGGCGGGTGGCGATCTCACCGTCAACGTCAGTAAGCAGGACTATGGCGGCATCTCCCTGGACGGCGGTCGCGATGTCACGGTGATCGGCAGCCAGCTCAAGGCCGGCGGCGACCTCATGATTGGCGCGACGCGCGATGTGGCGGTGTTGTCCGGCGTCGAGGAACACGGCGAGTTCAGCAAGAAGACCAAGTCCGGCTTCCTGGGCCTGTCGAAGAGCGGCAAGAGCCAGCTGCAGACCCGCGCCACGCAGGTGGGCAGCGAGCTCGATGCCGGCAACGACATTGTCCTGGCGGCTGGCAGCGATGTGCGCTTGCGCGCGAGCAAGGCCAATGCCGGCAACGATGTGGAGCTACGCGCCGGGTTGGTGGACGACGAGGGCGATGTCAACCTGGTGTCGGCCAACGACACCGCCTATAGCCGCAGCGAGGAGTACAAGCAGAAGCTCAAGCTCTCGCTTTCGGTCAAGGACATGCTGTCGCCGACAGCGCTGATGCTGCCGGGCGTGCAAAACGTCTCGATCCCCTCGGTTTCGATTGCGTCGGCAAAGACCTCCGGGCATGAAGCGCGCAGCAGCACCAGTGTCGGCAGCCAAGTGGTCGCCGTACGCGACGCCACTCTGGAGGCGGAACGCGATATCAACGTGCTCGGTAGCGGCATCAATGCCGGACGCAATGTCAGCCTGAATGCCGGGCGTGACGTGAACATCACTGCGGCGCAGAACCAACGTGACGATACACAGTGGTCCAAGTCGAGCAGCGTCGGGCTGCATTCGGACACCGACGACAACGGTACCAATTTCTTCGCGGGCGTTGAAAAAGAGAAAGCCAAGGACCGCCTGCGCGAGCAGTTGGCTGCCGGCAGTCGCATCCAGGCTGGCAAGGACCTGGATATCAATGCTGGACGTGATATCAACCAGACCGGTTCGGACTTGCTGGCGGGGCACGATATCAGCCTTGGCGCCGGACGAGACATCAACATCGATGCCGGCCGTGACACGCGTATTCAGGAGCAGGAGCGCGAGTATGAGAGCCAGGGGGTCAGCGGCTCGATCAAACATAACGCCGGCAGTACCAAGGATGCGATAAGCAATACCGGCAAGGGCGAGGATGGTGTCAGCAAGGGTTCCAGCACCTTGCAGACCGTGGATGCCATCGGCCAGTTCTTCACCGGCCCCACCGGTGACGGCAAGATCGGCAACAGCAAGCAGACCAGCAGCCAGCAAAGCGTGGAGCAGAGCAATCGGCCTTCGACGCTGGACGCCGGCAACGATGTGAAGATGCAGGCTGGCAACGACGTCAATATCAAGGGCAGCAAGGTCCAGGCCGGGCGTGACATCGACATCAAAGGCCGGGATATCAACATAGATGTCGCCAAGGGCAGCAGCAGCCAGGAAAACAACCAGTCGCAGAGCTGGGGCGGCGTGCATGGTGGCACCAGCGGTGGCTTCAAGGTCGGCATCGGCGGCAGCCATGGCACTGCCAGTGCCGATAGCCAGCAGGGTACCTCCACGCCTGCGCAGCTGGAGGCCGGGGGCAACATCAAGCTCGATGCCAGCAATGACCTGAACATCGTGGGCAGTCAGGTCAAGGCCGGTCGCGATGTGGAGTTGAACGCGGGGAATGAGCTGAACATCGTGGCTGCCAAGAACGACAGCCAGCAGGAGCAGAACCGTCATAGCGGCGGTGGCGAGGTCGGCCTGACCTTCGGCTCGGAAGGTGTGGGCGTTTACGCCAGCGTCAACATGGGCAAGGGCGACCTGGAGCGTGAAACCCAGCGTCATCAGCAAGCCTATGTGTATGCCGGTGACCAGCTGAAGTTCACCAGCGGCAAGGACACCAACATCAAGGGCGCCCAGGTACGCGGCGACGAAGTGATCGGCCGTGTCGGTGGCGACCTCAACGTGGCCTCGGCCATCGACACTGGCAAGGTCAAGGGCAAGGAGTTCGACATCAATGCCACTGTCACCGTGGGCCCGGGCGCCGGTGTCAGTGGGTCGGTCGGCTATGGCAAGACCACCGGCAAGACCGAGTGGGTCGAGGACCAGACTCGCATCACCGGGCGTGACAAGGTCGATATCCGCACCGAGAATCACACCCAGCTCGACGGTGCGCTGATCGCCGCCGACAACGGCAATCTCAAACTCGACACCGGCACCCTGGGCTTCAGCGACATTGCCGGCAAGGACAAGGAGCACGGTTACTACCTGAATGTGGGTGGCAGCTGGAAGAAGGGTTCGGCCAGTGCCGAGCAGGATCCTTCCAACGGCAAGGTCACCGCAGACGCAGGTAACGACGAGAAGGGCCCGAAGAACCAGACCAGCTGGAGCGTCAGCGGCTGGGAGTATGAAAAGGACCGTGAGCAGACCGTCCGTGCCACCGTGGGTGCAGGTGATATCACTGTGCGCAAGGACGCCGAGAGCGGCCAGGACTCCACCGTCGGGCTGAACCGTGACCTCGACAAAGCCTACGAAATCACGCGGGACAAGGAGTCGCGCACCGATCTCTATGTGACCGACAGCTCGCTGAACGATGTGCTCAATCCCAAGGAGACGCTACAGAAGTGGAGCGATGGGCTGCTCGACTACGACAAGACGGCGCTGAAGAACTTCGAACAGGCCGGCAATGCCCTCAACGCTCTGGTCAATCGTTACCAGCGGATGACCGGGCGGCCAATGGACAGCGGCGCTGTCGCGGTCGCGGGCCGGGCGCTGGCGGAAAACACCCTCGAGTCGTTGATCCTGGCAGGGATGTCGCCACGCGATGCCATGGTCTTGATGGGCAATGAAGACTTCCAGACCCAGGTATTGCAGCAGCTCAACAATCTTGAGCATGTGTTCGAGCAGTCGCAGGATTTCACCCGGGAGCTCGAGCGAAAACTGGGGGCTCTTGAGCTTGATACAACGCATGTCACGGCGGAGCGCGACAGCGTCCAATGGACACTGACCTACGTCTCTACCATCAACGAGTACCTGGGTGCGCATCCGGATGCGGCCGAGGCGGTCACCGTGGCAATTGCCATGCTGCAAGGCCCCAAGGCTGTCATTCAGATGGCTGTCAGCCAGGTGATCGACCAGACGGAGCTGGGCAAGGACTTCAATGCTAAGGTCGAGGAGGCCGTGGCGAAGGTTGGCCAGTACATTGCCGAGCGCATGGAGGGAGAGGGCGACCTCGACAAGAAGGAAGGCGGCGACTTCCTGATTGGCGGTGGCAAGTTGATCACCAGCGTGATCATGGGCGCCATACCAGGACGCAAGGGCGGCACCCACCATGAAGGAAGCAATGGGCCGGGCTCTCACCTGGATGTGCCGGACACCCGCAAGCCGCACGAGCCTCCTGCCGGCGAGGGGCCGCCCAAGGGGCCGGCATCGGCGTTCACCCAGCTTTCCAGCCAGGCACGGCGTTATCTCAATGAGCTGGAGGCGCACACGGGCCTGAAAGTCACCGCCGAGCAACGCGACAACCTGGCAAATGCCTTGCGGGAAAAGAACTACACCAAGCTCACGCCCAAGGAAACCCAGAAACACCGACGCGACTTCAACAAGATCAAGGACGAGCTGATCGGCCAGTGGGAAACCAAGACAGGCCAGACGTGGCCCCGCTACACCGAAAATGTGATGAGCAAGGATGGGACAAAGGTGGTGCGCAAGGCCGGACAGCCCTACGATGCGCACCACATCATCGAAAGTGGGTTCGGCGGACCTAACGAATGGTGGAACATGCACCCGGCACGCTTCCCCGACCAGCATCAAGGTGGCATCCATGGGAAAGACAGTGTGGGCAGGGAAATTCTTCACATCACGATAAGAGGGTAGGGTGAATGGGAATGTATGACGATCTACAGCCGGACAAGGTGTCCGGCCCCCTTTCCAAACTGGCGACCGCCGAAGCGCAGGTGCTCTCGGCGCTGGCTGGCGCCCATTCGCAGGTGCCGGCTGATTACCTGGCATTCATCAGGGAGCTTGGATGGGGGGAAGTGGGTGAGGCGGCCTATATGTTGTACGAAGGCCTGCTTACGCCTGACCAGGTCTACGATGAGGATGGGGAGAACGCCCTGGAAGGCATACTGCTGTTCGGGGATGACCTGCAGGGATACTGTTCAGGGTTTGACACGAACAACGGTTGGGTGGTCGTCGATATCGACCCGGTGAGCCGTGAGGCTCATCAGGTTGCGGACAGTTTTTCCGAATACATCCGTGAAATGCTGAACGACTTGTAACCTGCAGGGCGCGCTGCGCAGAGCAATGAGCGGGTTCGTGGTTTTGATGGAACACCTGGCAACCTCTGTCAGTCCCACGCTGTGTACCTACTTGTCCACAGCAGGAGGCTTACCCCATGAGCACATACGACTGGGACCTGATCGAACGCTTGCTGCACGAAGTGCAGAACGGCGCCGGTCACAGTTTTACGCCGCGCCCCTATGCCGAGCAGCATGCCGCCGCGTTGGCCGCTGATGGCGAGGCACCGGGCGATCTGAACCAGATCAAGGCCCAGGCCTGCAAGTACGAAAAGATCCTCTTCGAACGCGGTTTTATCGAGAGCCGGCCTGAAGCGGAAGGCGGCAATGGCGAGAATTTCGTCCTCAGCCCGCGCGGTTCGCGCCTGCTCAGCCTGATCGACAGCAGCATTCCGGGCTTCGAACACCCACGCCAGGTGCTCGATGAACAGGCCGATGCCCTGGATGAAGCCACCTTCGAGCACGTCTCGGCCAAGGCGCAGATCGCTGGCGGGTCAATTTAGACTGGCATCGGCAAGGCCGGTCCCCCGATAATCGGGATCCATTCTCACCGCCGAGCCTTGCCATGTCGTTCAACCCGCAGAGGGGCCGCCCATGACCGCGGTCCGCAAGAACCCCGACGCTTTTGCTTTCCAGGTCATGCTGGGGCTGTGCCTGATCTGGGGTTGCCAGCAGGTGCTGATCAAATCCGCCGCGGTGGATATCGCACCGGTCATGCAGGCGGCGTTTCGCAATGGTATCGCCGCGCTACTGGTAGGCCTGCTGGTGTGCTTCCGGGGTGGCTGGAACCAGGTCGGCAGCACCTGGCGCGCCGGGCTGTTGGCCGGCGCGTTGTTCGGCCTGGAGTTCCTGTTCATCGCCGAGGGGCTGAAACTGACTTCGGCGGCGCATATGTCGGTGTTCCTCTACACCGCGCCGATCTTCACCGCCCTGGGGCTGCATTTCATGATGCCCAGCGAGCGGTTGCGGCTGTTGCAGTGGCTGGGGATCCTGCTGGCGTTTGCAGGGATTGCCCTGGCCTTTGCGGGCGGTGTTTCCCTCGAACATCTCGATGGGCGCATGTTGCTGGGCGACGCCTTGGCGATCCTGGCAGGCCTGGCCTGGGGCGCGACCACGGTGGTGGTGCGCGGCTCGCGGTTGTCCGAGGCGCCGGCGACCCTGACTTTGTTCTACCAGCTGGCAGTGGGGTTTGTCGGGCTGGTGCTGATCGCCTTGGTGAGCGGGCAAATCGCCGACTTCTCGCTGACCCCGCTGGCGGTGGGCAGCGTGCTGTTCCAGGGGATCGTGGTGTCGTTTGTGAGCTACCTGACCTGGTTCTGGTTGCTGCGCAAGTACCTGGCCTCGAACCTGGCGGTGTTTTCCTTCATCACGCCGCTGTTCGGGGTGACCTTTGGCGTGCTGCTGCTGGACGAGCCGCTGAGCCTGAACTTCGTGATCGGCGCGGTGATGGTGCTGCTCGGGGTGATCATGGTCAGCGCCGAGGCGTGGGTGCGGCAGCAGTTGCGCAAACTGGTGGGGTAAGCGGTCGGCAGTTCCGGCCCTATCGCGAGGCAAGCCCGTTCCCACAAGGGCTTGCCTCATCACAGGGTCAGCCTGCCTGTCTCAAGCTGGCACAGGTTGGTGGACCCGAGAAGCCCCCGGTCAATATCCCGGCCAATCCCATCCCTACCGCAGCCAGTACCAGTGCGGGCTGTAATCCCCCACTGAAATGGCTGCTCAACGCCGCCAGCAACGGCCCACTCAATTGCCCAAGGGCGAAACAAGCGGTCAGCATCCCGGCATTGCGCTGCGTGGCATGGGGCGCCAGCTCCCGCGAGCGCTGCATCACCAGTTGCATGCAGGCCAGGAACGGCCCGCCGCACAGCAGCACGCCCAATGCCAGGCCGACGCCGCCCCCCAGCAGGCAGGCCAGAACACCCAGCCCTTGCAGCCACAGGGTGATGCTCAGCCAGGTCGAGGTGCGGCCCGGGCGGCGCAGGCTGACGATCATCACACCCAGCGCCGAGGCCAGGCCGAATGCCGGCCAGAACAGGTCGGCCAGCCATTGCCCATGGAACTGCTGGCTGGCCATCTGCGACAGGAAGGTGGCCGGCAGGATGTAGCCGATCCCGTATAGCGCGTAGACCAGGCCCAGGCGGCCGATGCCATTGTTGGGGCCGCGGTCGTTGGCAAGGGGCAAGGTGACGGGTTCGAGCGCTCGCGGCAGCCACGGCAGCACTGCGAGCAGCATGACCAGTGCGGCGACCCCGTAAACCAGCCACAGGGCCGCCGAATCCAGCCCCAGCAGGTGCGCAGCCAAGGCCAGCAAGCCTGTCACCGCAATCCCGACACCGGGCCCGGCGAACACCAGTGCGCCGAGGCGCTGGCGGCCATGGGCACTGGCCAGTTGCTGGCTGAGGCTGGCGATCATCACCAGCACCCAGGCGCTGGCCACGCCGGTGCCGAAGCGCAGCAGCAAATGGCTCCAGAACCCGTCGGCCGCCCACGACGCCAGGGTCAGCAGTACGCACAGCCACAGCCCGCCATGCAGGCGCAGGCGGACCTGGTGTGGCTGGCGGGCGAACATGGCGTCCACCGCGCCGAGGAAGTAGCCCAGGTAGTTGGCGGCGGCGACCAGGCCGCCAGCGGTCAGGTCGAACTGGCCCTCGGCGATCAGCCGGGGCAGTTGCGGGGTCAGGGCGAAGCGGCCGATGCCCATGGCCATCATCAGCGCCACGGCGCTGGCCAGCAATTGCACGAAGGGCGACATGGAAAGTCTCCTGCACGAAGGGGATGCGATGGATGGCAGGGTAGGGCGCATTGACTTTCAATAAAATTGAATAATGATGATGAAGTTATTCTGTTTTGGAGAATCTCATGGAGTTCAGCCAACTGCGCATCTTCCAGGCCGTGGCCGAGGAGGGGTCATTGACCCGCGCCGCCGAACGCTTGCATCGGGTGCCGTCGAACCTGTCGACGCGCCTGCGTCAGCTCGAGGAGCAGCTGGGGGTGGAGCTGTTCCTGCGCGAGCGCCAGCGTCTGCAGTTATCGTCGGCTGGCAAGGTACTGCTGGATTATGCTCAGCGCCTGTCCAACCTGCGTGACGAGGCGCTCGCGGCGGTGCAGGGTGGCCAGCCAGCGGGAGATTTCGTGCTGGGCACCATGTACAGCACGGCGGCAATCCACTTGCCGGCGCTGCTGGCGCGTTATCACCAGGCCTATCCAGCAGTGAACCTGCAGGTCCAGGCGGCGCCTAGTGCCGAACTGCTCGAAGGCGTGCTCAGCCATCGGTTGGACGCGGCGTTGGTCGACGGCCCGCTCAACCTGGCCGGGCTGGATGGCGTGCCACTGTGCGAGGAAACGCTGGTACTGATCACCAGCCCCGAGCACCCGGTGGTGCACAGCGCCAGGGATGTCGCCGGCAAGGCGGTGTTCACCTTCCGCCAGGGCTGTTCCTACCGCATGCGTCTGGAAGCCTGGTATGCCCATGCCCACACGCCCATGGGCCGGGTGATGGAGATCGAGTCCTACCAGAGCATGCTGGCTTGCGTGATCGCCGGGGCCGGGGTGGCTTTGATGGCGCAATCGATGCTCGACAGCCTGCCGGGGCGCGACCAGGTGCGTGCCCACCGTTTGCAGGCACCGTTCGATCATGCGATGACCTGGTTGATGTGGCGCCAGGGCAAACGCGGGGCCAATCTGCAGGCCTGGATTGATTTGCAACAAAGCGAAACGATTGACCGACCGTCGGAAGCTGCCATCTGCGCTTGATCCGGGTCAGAATCGCCCATATCTGTAAAAGCAGAGGCATGCGCAATACAAGACATCGGACTATGATCTGTATGACGCATCGCAAGATTGATTGACCGAGAGGCTGACCCGTCAAGGGGGCAATATGAACGAACGCATGTACAACTGGCTCCATGACCTCGCTGTCGCCCTGGGCCTGCTCCCGCCACCGTTGCAGCCGGTGCCGATCCCGACCGACGAAGAACAGCGCAAGCGCCAGCCGCGTCGGCGCTGAGCACCCGGCAAAAGGCCGCCGCATCCGATCGATGCGGCGGCCTTTTGCGTTCAATGGGCGCGCTACTTGCCCCGTATGAGCCGACGCAGCGCGAAGCGGTTGGGATGGCACGCCTCGGCCACCGCCCTGGGCACCGGGAGCGGCTCACCAGTGACCCACGCCGCAATCAACTCACCAGACAACGGCGCTGTGATCAGGCCGCGCGAGCCGTGCCCACTGTTCACGTACAACCCCTCCAGCCACGGGCAGGCCACGTCCGGTACCTGCCGCGCATCCTTGCCCAGCATGGCGTAAGCCTCGTTGAACGCCTCGACATCGGCCATCGGCCCGACGATGGGCAGGTAATCCGGGCTGGTGCAGCGAAACGCCGCCCGACCCTGCAACTGCGCCGGGTCCAGCTCGGCGGTGCACAGGCGGGTGGCGAGGTTTGGCGAGATATCATCGAGCAGTGCCAGGTTACCCTGATGCTCGGCCACAGTCGGTGCCAGGTCTTCGCTGTTGAAGTCGAAGCTGGCGCCAAGGGTGTGCTCGTCCCCTCGCGGGGGTGCCACGTAGCCGTCGGCACAGACCACGGTGCGCAGCGCACGGCTGCCTTCGGTCACGGGCAGGCGGGTGATCTGCCCACGAATACGCTTGAGCGGCAGCCCGGCGCACGCCGGGAAGCGGCGGATATCGGCGGCGCCGGCCAGCACCACCAGCGGTGCGCTGGCCAGCAGGCGCTCACCTTCCCAGGCCTGCCACAGGCCATCGGTACGGCGCAGTTCGAGCACATCGGCGTGGGTAAGCAGGCGGATACGCGGGTGATCCAGTTGGGCCTGGCACAGCGCAGGTGGGTGCACCCAGCCACCTTCGGGGTAGTACAGGCCGCCGCTGGGCAACGCGACCCCGGCGATGGCTTCGGCCTGGGCGTGCTCCAGGCGCTGTAGCAGGCTGTTGTCAAAGGCCGCGGCCAGCTTGGCCTGGCGCGCGTTCTCCTGGTCATCGAAAGCCAGTTGCAATACGCCGCAGGCCTCCCAGTCCTGGCCATGCTGCAGGTGCTCGAGCCAGCGGCGGGTGTAGCCGAAGCCGGCGAGGATCATCTGCGAAAGGGCTGTGCCGTGGGCGGAAAGCTTCAGGTACAGCACACCTTGTGGATTGCCCGAGGCCTCCCGGGCCGGGCCGTCGTGGCGCTCCAGCACACAGACTTGCCAGCCCCGTGCTGCCAGGCTCTGGGCGGTGGCGCTGCCGGCCAGGCCGGCGCCGATCACCAGCGCTTCGCGTGGCCCCGATGCGGCTGTCGGGTGTGCGTACCAGGGTGGTGCGCCAGTGGCCGGCGCACCGCTGTAGACCCCGTGCATCACTTCCCACTTCTTGCCGATGCCCGGCACTTTCTTCATGGTAAAGCCGGCCTCGATCAGCGAGCGACGCACCCAGCCGGTGGTGGTGAAGGTACCCAGGGTAGTGCCGGGGTGCGACAGCCGCGCCAGCTGGGCGAACAGTTCCGGCGTCCACATGTCGGGGTTCTTTGCCGGGGCGAAGCCATCGAGGAACCAGGCGTCGATGCGGGCATCGAGCTGAGGCAACTGTTCCAGCGCGTCGCCGATCATCAGGGTCAGGGTGACGCGGCCACCGGCGAGGCTGAATTGCTGGAAGCCTGGGTGGATCGCCACGTACTGTTCCAGCAACGGCTGGGTGAAGGCGGCCAGCTCCGGCCACAGTTGCATGGCGCGGGCCAGGTCGTCGCGGGCCAGCGGGTACTTCTCGACGCTGACGAAATGCAGTCGCGCCTCGGCGGGCGCAAGCTCCGCGAACAGTTGCCAGGCACAGAAGAAGTTCATGCCGGTGCCAAAACCCGTTTCACCGATCACCAGGCATGCATGCGGCTGCAGCTCGGCGAAGCGCTGGCGCAGGTGGTTCTGCTCGATGAACACATGCAGGGTCTCGTCGATGCCTTCGTTGATGGCGAAGTAGACATCATGGTATTGCCGGGAGTGGGGACGGCCCTGGTCATCCCAGTCGATCTGGGCCTGTGTGGGGGGGAGGGTGTCGGACATGGTCGGCTCGGTTGCAACAAAGGGGGGATCTTAAGCGATCTGCAGACGCTTGCGTCGTTCGTGGCAGCGGCCTGGTGTCGCGATGGTGAGCGCAGAGGGCGCAAAAATCCTCCTCGATCCGCTAATCTTGCTTATCCATTGAAGGAGCCCTCCATGTTCGAATCCGCCGAAATCGGTCACAGCATCGACAAGGACACCTACGAAGCCGAAGTGCCCGCCCTGCGCGAGGCCTTGCTCGAAGCCCAGTACGAACTCAAGCAACAGGCGCGCTTTCCGGTGATCGTGCTGATCAACGGCATCGAGGGCGCCGGCAAGGGCGAGACGGTCAAGCTGCTCAATGAGTGGATGGACCCGCGGCTGATCGAGGTTCGCACCTTCGACCAGCAGACCGACGAAGAGCTGGCTCGCCCGCCGGCCTGGCGCTACTGGCGGGCGCTGCCACCGAAAGGGCGGATGGGCGTGTTCTTCGGCAACTGGTACAGCCAGATGCTCGAAGGGCGGGTGCACGGCCAGTTCAAGGACGCGGTGCTCGACCAGGCCATCGCCGGCGCCGAGCGCCTGGAGCAGATGCTGTGCGACGAGGGCGCGCTGATCATCAAGTTCTGGTTCCACTTGTCCAAGAAACAGATGAAGGCGCGGCTCAAGGCGCTCAAGGAAGACCCGCTGCACAACTGGCGCATCAGCCCGCTGGACTGGCAGCAGTCGCAAACCTACGACCGCTTCGTGCGCTTCGGCGAGCGGGTGCTGCGTCGTACCAGTCGCGACTACGCGCCTTGGCACGTGATCGAGGGCGTCGATCCGTATTACCGCAGCCTCGCGGTGGGGCGCATTCTGTTGGAGAGCCTGCAGGCGGCGCTGGACAACAAGCCACTCAAGCACCAGGGCAATGTGACACCGCTGGGGCGCAGCATTGACCAGAAGAGCCTGCTGGGCGCACTTGACCTGAGCAAGCGCCTGGACAAACGCGATTACGAAGAGCAGCTGGTCACCGAGCAGGCACGCCTGGCGGGGCTTTTGCGTAACAAGCACATGCGCCGGCATGCGCTGGTGGCGGTTTTCGAAGGTAACGACGCTGCCGGCAAGGGCGGGGCCATTCGCCGCGTGGCGGCGGCGCTGGACCCGCGCCAGTACCGCATCGTACCGATTGCCGCGCCCACCGAGGAAGAGCGTGCCCAGCCGTACCTCTGGCGGTTCTGGCGGCACATTCCGGCGCGCGGCAAATTCACCGTCTTCGACCGCTCCTGGTATGGCCGGGTGCTGGTGGAGCGGGTCGAGGGCTTCTGCAGCCCGGCGGACTGGATGCGCGCCTACGGCGAGATCAACGATTTCGAGGAGCAACTGAGCAATGCTGGCGTGGTGGTGGTCAAGTTCTGGCTGGCCATCGACCAGCAAACCCAGCTCGAGCGGTTCGAGGAGCGCGAGCAGATCCCGTTCAAGCGCTACAAGATCACCGAGGAAGACTGGCGCAACCGCGACAAGTGGGATGTCTATTCCGAAGCGGTGGGCGACATGGTCGACCGCACCAGCACCGAGATCGCGCCGTGGACCCTGGTGGAGGCCAACGACAAGCGCTGGGCGCGGGTAAAGGTGCTGCGCACGATCAACCAGGCGCTGGAGGCGGCGTTCGCCAAGGACAAGAAGTAGGCGGATCGTGTATGGGGGTTGGCTTGGCCCTATCGCGGGGCAAGTCGCATCGGCGCACCGCCGCTCCCACGAAAGCCTGCCCACGCATTGAGCATGCATCCTGGGAATGACCTGATGAAATCTTTTCCCACCACATCCTTCCCGGCAAGCCTTTAGACTGCAGCTTCCCCCGCCAAAGCCTGATTCGAGGACACCATGCACATATCTTCCGGACGCTGGGTCCAGGGCCTGCTGCTGGCGCTGCTGACCGCGTTTCTCTGGGGCATTCTGCCGATCAAGCTCAAGCAGGTGCTGCAGGTGATGGACCCGGTGACCGTCACCTGGTATCGCCTGAGCGTATCCGGGGGCCTGCTGTTCGCGTGGCTGGCGGCCAATCGGCGACTGCCGTCGTTCAGCCGACTCGGCGTCAAGGGCAAGGGGCTGGTGGCCGTCGCGGTGGCGGGTCTGGTCGGCAACTACGTGTTGTACCTGGTCGGGCTCAACCTGCTCAGTCCCGGTACCGCGCAACTGGTGGTGCAACTGGGGCCGGTGTTGTTGCTGGTGGCCAGCGTATTCGTCTTCAAGGAGCGCTTCAGCCTGGGACAGGGCCTGGGCCTGTTGGTGCTGCTGTTGGGATTCGCGTTGTTCTTCAACCAGCGCCTGGAAGAACTGCTCACGTCACTCGGCAGCTATACCACCGGTGTACTCACCATCATCCTGGCCACCAGCATCTGGGTGTTCTATGCCCTGAGCCAGAAGCAACTGCTGACGGTGTGGAACTCGCAGCAGGTGATGATGGTGATCTACGTCTGTTGCGCGCTGCTGCTGACGCCTTGGGTGCATCCGCTGGAGGCGTTGCAGCTCAGCCCGTTGCAGGGCTGGTTGTTGCTGGCCTGCTGCCTGAACACGCTGGTGGCCTATGGCGCGTTCGCCGAGGCATTGGCGCATTGGGAGGCCTCGCGGGTGAGCGCGACGCTGGCGCTGACGCCGCTGGTGACGTTCGTTGCGGTAGCGTTGGCGGCCTGGCTATGGCCGGACTACGTGCATGCCGAGCAGATCAATGGCCTGGGGTATGTCGGGGCGGTGACCGTTGTACTGGGTTCGGCGCTGGTGGCGCTGGGGCCATCGCTGGTGGCTGGCTGGAAAGCGCGTCGCGCGCTGGTTGATTGACGGCCTCATCACGGCGCACCGCAATGAGGCCGCTGGATCAACCCTTGCCGCCGGGCGCCAGCATGTTCTCTGGTCGCACCCACTGGTCGAACTGCTCGTTGGTCAGGTACTTGAGCTCCAGCGCCGCCTCGCGCAGGGTCTTGCCCTCGGCATAGGCTTTCTTGGCAATTTCCGCCGCCTTGTCGTAGCCAATGTGCGGGTTCAGCGCTGTCACCAGCATCAATCCACGCTCCAGGTGCGCCGCCATCTGCTCGGCATCCGGCTCGATGCCGGCCACGCAGTGCTGCTGGAAGTTGCTGCAACCATCGGCCAGCAGTTCAATCGACTGCAGCAGGTTGTGGATGATTACCGGTTTGAACACGTTCAGTTGCAGATGCCCCTGGCTGGCGGCAAAGCCGATCGCCGTGTCGTTGCCCAGCACCTGACAAGCCAGCATCGACAAGGCCTCGCACTGCGTCGGGTTGACCTTGCCGGGCATGATCGAACTCCCTGGCTCGTTGGCTGGCAGGCGTACCTCGGCAATCCCCGCGCGCGGGCCGGAACCCAGCAGCCGCAGGTCGTTGGCGATCTTCATCAGGGCCACGGCGAGGGTCTTCAGCGCCCCGGCCAGGCTGGTCAGCGGCTCATGGCCGGCCAGGGCGGCGAACTTGTTCGGCGCGGTGACGAACGGCAGGCCGGACAAGGCCGCCAGCTCCGCGGCGATGGCTTCGGCGAAACCGTGCGGGGCATTGAGCCCGGTGCCCACGGCGGTGCCCCCCTGGGCCAGCTCGCAAACCGCCGGCAAAGTCGCGCGGATGGCGCGCTGGGCGTAGTCGAGCTGGGCGACGAAGGCCGAGACCTCCTGGCCGAAGGTGATCGGCGTGGCGTCCATCATGTGCGTGCGCCCGGTTTTCACCAGGTGCGAGTGGCGCGCCGACAGCTCGGCCAGGCCGGCCGACAGTTCGGCGATCGCCGGCAGCAGTTTCTCATGCACCGCCTGGGCCGCGGCGATGTGCATGGCGGTGGGGAAGCAGTCATTGGAGCTCTGCGAGCGGTTGACGTGATCATTGGGGTGCACCGGCACCTTGCCGCCGCGCCCCTTGCCGGCCAGCTCGTTGGCGCGGCCAGCGATCACCTCGTTGACGTTCATGTTGCTCTGGGTGCCGCTGCCGGTCTGCCACACCACCAGCGGGAACTGGTCGTCGTGTTCGCCGTCGAGCACTTCGTCGGCGGCCTGCTCGATCAGGCGGGCGATGTCGGCGGGCAGGTCGCCGTTGCGGTCGTTGACCCGGGCAGCGGCTTTCTTGACCAGCGCCAGGGCGTGCAGCACCGCGAGCGGCATGCGCTCCTTGCCAATGGCGAAGTTGATCAGCGAACGCTGGGTTTGCGCACCCCAGTAGGCGCCCTCTGGAACTTCGACCGGGCCCAGGCTGTCTGTCTCGATACGGCTCATGCTGCGCTCACTCCTTTGTGGTTCGAAATCGCAGTTTAGGCCCTGATTCGACAGAGCGGTTCCATCGCTCGTCGTGCCACTTGAGCACTTCGCCATCACAGCGCAGAATGCTCTACTCTGAGGTACTCGCCTCCCTTTCTTGAAGGAAATGCAATGACCCGTCTCCGTGTCCTCTGTGCCGCCGTTGCCCTGGTTTGCGCCAGCGGCCAGGTACTCGCCGCCACTCCAGCCCACAACGCTGCCGCCGAGAAATTCCTGACCCTGGCCAATGCCGACAAGCTGGGCACCCCGGTGTACATGCAGGTCCAGCAGATGTTCGCCCAGCGCTTCGAGCAGACCAAGGCGCCGGCCTCCAAGAAAACCGTGCTCGACAGCTACCAGGCCAAGGCCAACGCCGCCCTGGACAACGCCATCGGCTGGAAAAAACTCAAGCCGAAGATGGTCGACCTGTACACCGCGACCTTCACCGAGGCCGAGCTGAACGATCTGGTCAAGTTCTACGAATCGCCGCTGGGCAAGAAGGTCCTGCGGGAAATGCCCAAGGTCACCCAGCAGTCCGCCCAGCTGACCCAGCAGAGCCTGGAACCGGCCGTGCCAGTGGTCAACAAGCTGCTCGAAGACATGACCAAGGAACTGGACCCAAGCGCCGGCAAGGCCCCGGCGAAGAAGTGAGCGTGACGCGATGAGCATGCAGCAACGCATCGAGCAGCAACTGGCGCCGCTGGGCACGCAACACCTCGAAGTGCACAACGAAAGCCACATGCACAGCCGTGGCCAGGAAACGCACTACAAGGCGGTGCTGGTCAGCGAGCAGTTCGCCGGGCTGAACAGCGTCAAGCGCCACCAGAAGGTCTACGCCACCATGGGTGATCTGATGGGCCAGATCCACGCCCTGGCGATTCACACCTACACGCCTGAGGAATGGGCGGCGGTCGGTGTGGCACCGGCCTCGCCGGTGTGTGCCGGCGGCGGCAAGCACTGAATCCTTTCCGTCGTTCTGGTACAATTCGCGTTATTCCTTCGGGGCCGCTTTGCGGCCCATCGCCGGCAAGCCGGCTCCCACAAGTCCTGCGCAAATTTCGAGTCTTGCGCTGAGCGTGTGGGAGCCGGCTTGCCGGCGATGGGCTGCGCAGCGGCCCCATGCTTTTGCCAAACCCGGTCCGCCCCTTACGAGGGCAACCACCTGGAGATTCAACGCAATGACCCAACCGATCGTCGTGGCGGCGCTGTACAAGTTCGTCACCCTGGAAGACTACGTCGAACTGCGCGAGCCGCTGCTCAAGGCGATGCTCGACAACGGCGTAAAAGGCACCCTGCTGCTGGCCAACGAAGGTATCAACGGCACCGTTTCGGCCACCCGCGAAGGCATCGACGCGCTGCTGGCCTGGCTGCGCAACGACCCACGCCTGGTGGACGTCGACCATAAAGAGTCGTACTGCGACGAGCAGCCGTTCTACCGCACCAAGGTCAAGCTCAAGAAAGAGATCGTCACCCTCGGCGTGCCGGGCGTGGACCCGAACAAGGCGGTCGGCACCTACGTCGATCCGAAAGACTGGAACGCCCTGATCAGCGACCCGGAAGTGCTGCTGATCGACACCCGCAATGACTATGAAGTGGCCATCGGCACCTTCAAGGGTGCCATCGACCCGAAGACCGAGACCTTCCGCGAGTTCCCCGACTACATCAAGGCCCACTTCGACCCGAGCAAGCACAAGAAGGTCGCCATGTTCTGCACCGGCGGCATCCGCTGCGAGAAGGCCTCCAGCTACATGCTCGGTGAGGGCTACGAAGCGGTCTATCATCTTAAGGGCGGCATCCTGAAATACTTCGAGGAAGTACCCCAGGAAGAAAGCCTCTGGGACGGCGACTGCTTCGTCTTCGACAATCGGGTCACGGTGCGTCACGACCTGACCGAGGGCGAGTACGACCAGTGCCATGCCTGCCGCCACCCGATCGACGTGAAGGACCGGGAGTCGGAGCACTATTCGCCAGGCGTGAGCTGCCCGCACTGCTGGGACAGCCTGAGCGAGAAGACCCGGCGCAGCGCCATCGACCGCCAAAAGCAGATCGAGCTGGCCAAGGCGCGCAACCAGCCGCACCCGATCGGTTTCAACTACAAAGCCGAGGCCTGATGCATGTCCGCACGCCTGCTCTATGTGATGGACCCGATGTGCTCCTGGTGCTGGGGCTTTGCCCCGGTGGCCGAGGCGCTGATCGCCCAGGCCCTTGAGGCGGGTGTCGAGACCCGCCTGGTGCCGGGCGGCCTGCGCACCGGCGGCAGCGCCCTGGACGCCTCGACCCGCAAGTACATCCTCGAGCATTGGCAGGCGGTGCATGACGCCACCGGGCAGCCGTTCCGTTTCGACAACGCGATGCCCGACGGTTTCGTCTACGACACGGAGCCGGCATGCCGCGCCCTGGTGACGGCACGCGAGCTGGACGACAAGCGGGCCTGGCGCCTGCTGCAACTGATCCAGGCATCGTTCTACCAGCAGGGCGTGGATGTCACCCGCGCCCCGCAACTGGTGGAGCTGGCCGAGCAGGCCGGCTTCGACCGCGAACAGTTCTCCCAGCGCTTCACCCTCCCTGACACCCGAGTCGCCACCAGTGCCGATTTCGCCTGGGTGCAGGACCTGGGCATCGCTGGCTTCCCCACGCTGCTGGCCGAGCGCAATGGCCAACTGGCCCTGCTGACCAATGGCTACCAGCCGCTGGAAAGCCTGCAACCCTTGCTCGGCCGCTGGCTGCAGCAGGCCGCCTGTGCTTGACCTGCCAGGGTCGCCAGACCCTGTGCCAGGGAAGTCCCCCGCTGTGCCCGATCGCCTGAGCTGGGCGGAAATCCGCCGTCTGGCCCTGCACCACAAGCAAGCCCTGTGGACTGCCAACCTGGTGGCCGTGCTTGCCGCCCTGTGCAGCGTGCCGATTCCCTTGCTGCTGCCTTTGCTGGTGGATGAAGTGTTGCTGGGGCATGGCGATGCGGCGCTGAAGTGGATGAACAATTTCCTGCCCGCGGGCTGGCAGGTGGCCGCCGGTTACATCGGGCTGATGCTGTGCGCCACCCTCGGCCTGCGCCTGGCGGCGCTGGTGTTCAACGTGGTCCAGGCCAAGCTGTTCGCCGGCCTGGCCAAGGACATCGTCTACCGCCTGCGCATCCGCCTGATCGAGCGGCTCAAGCGCATTTCGCTCAAGGAGTACGAAAGCCTGGGCAGCGGCACGGTGACCACCCACCTGGTCACCGACCTGGACACCCTCGACAAGTTCGTCGGCGAAACCCTGAGCCGCTTCCTGGTGGCCCGTGCTCACGCTGACCGGCACCGCGGCCATCCTGATCTGGATGCACTGGCAGCTGGCGCTGCTGATCCTGCTGTTCAACCCGCTGGTGATCTATTTCACCGTGCAGTTGGGCAAGCGCGTCAAGCACCTGAAGAAGCTCGAGAACGACAGCACCGCACGTTTCACCCAGGCATTGACCGAGACCCTCGACGCGATCCAGGAAATCCGCGCCAGCAACCGCCAGGGCTACTTCCTCGGCCGCTTGGGACTGCGCGCCCGCGAGGTGCGCGACTACGCGGTTGCCTCGCAGTGGAAGAGCGACGCCAGCGGTCGCGCCAGTGGCCTGTTGTTCCAGTTCGGCATCGACATCTTCCGTGCCGCTGCCATGCTCACGGTGCTGTTCTCCGACCTGTCGATCGGCCAGATGCTGGCGGTGTTCAGCTACCTGTGGTTCATGATCGGGCCGGTGGAGCAGTTGCTGAACCTGCAATATGCCTACTACGCCGCCGGCGGTGCGCTGAGTCGCTTGAACGAGCTGCTGGCGCGGGCCGACGAGCCGCAGTACCCGGCGGCCGGCGACCCGTTCGCCGGGCGCGAGACGGTTGGTATCGAGGTGCGCGACCTGCGCTTCGCCTATGCCGACGAGCCGGTGCTCGACCAGCTCAACCTGACCATCGCCCCGGGCGAGAAGGTCGCCATCGTCGGTGCCAGCGGCGGTGGCAAGAGTACCTTGGTGCAGTTGCTGCTTGGGCTGTACAGCGCCCAGGCCGGGACCATCCGCTTCGGGGGCGCCAGCCTGCAGGAGATCGGCCTGGAGACCCTGCGCGAAAATGTCGCGGTGGTGCTGCAGCACCCCTCGCTGTTCAACGACAGCGTGCGTGCCAACCTGGCCATGGGTCGTGACTGCAGTGACGAGGACTGCTGGCAGGCGCTGCGCATCGCCCAGCTGGACGCCACCATCGCCGCGCTGCCCCAGGGCCTGGACAGCATCGTCGGGCGTTCCGGCGTGCGCCTGTCTGGTGGCCAGCGCCAGCGCCTGGCGATCGCCCGCATGGTGCTGGCCGAACCCAAGGTGGTCATCCTCGATGAGGCCACCTCTGCGTTGGACGCGGCTACCGAGTACAACCTGCACCTGGCCTTGGCACGCTTCCTCAGCGGGCGCACCACGCTGATCATCGCCCACCGCCTGTCGGCGGTGAAGCAGGCGGACCGGGTGCTGGTGTTCGATGGCGGCCATGTCGCCGAAGATGGCGACCACCAGCAACTGATCGCCGAAGGCGGCCTGTACGCCAAGCTCTACGGCCACCTGCAGCAAACCTGAAAACCGCCTCAAGCTTCGAGCTGCAAGCGGCAAGTTGAAGTCAGCGCACTTTTTCTTGCCGCTTGGGGCTTGCAGCTTGTCGCTCCTTCATGGCAAATGGCCTACGCTGTGCTTGTCTAGGTCGATTCGTGCCTTATCTGCCGTCATGACAGGGATTACATGAAGGGAAATCGGACTCTCGAAGCGCCAAGGCTGCTGGGTATCATCTGGCCCTTCGTCGCCGTTGTGGTTTTCCAGGTACTGCTGGGCAGTCTGAGTCTTTATGCGTTGTCCGCCGTGCGTGCCTATGTGGCGGGCGAGAGCCTGTGGTCCAAGGCGCAGAAGGACGCTATCTACTACCTCAACCTCTATGCCGATGATCGTGATCCGCTGACCTATGCCCGCTATCGTCGGGCCATCCTGGTGCCCCAGGGGGATCACAACTTGCGCCTGGCCCTGGATCGGCCCGAGCCGGACCTGGAGGCGGCGCGCCAAGGCGTGCTGCAGGGCGGCAACCATCCCGAAGACGTTGCCCGGATCATCTGGTTCTACCGCAACTTTCGCCATATCAGCTACATGGAAACCGCCATCGATTATTGGGACATCGGTGACGACTACCTGCGCCAGCTCGACGTACTGGCCCAGCAGATGCGCGAAGGGTTTGCCGGCGACAAGGTCGACGCCCACCAGGTAGCCAACTGGAAGGCGCGCATCGTTGCCATCAATGATGGCGTGACGCCCGCCGCCAAGGCGTTCAGCGATGCCCTGGGCGAAGGCTCGCGGATGCTGCTCAAGGTGCTGATGCTCACCAACCTGGCCACTGCGCTGTTCCTCATCGCCATGGCCTGGCGGCGCTCAAGCAAGCTGCTGGCCCAGCGCCAGGCGTTCGCCAGTGCGTTGCAAGAGGAAAAGGAGCGGGCGCAGATCACCCTGGAGTCGATCGGCGACGCGGTGATTACCGCCGATGTCGACGGTTGCATCAGCTACATGAACCCGGCCGCCGAGCAACTGACTCACTGGCAGGCGGTGCAGGCCCAGGGCCTGCCGCTGGCGGCGCTGTTCAGCCTGCTCGACGAGAATGCAGAAGGCGATAGCATGACGCTGGTCGAGCAGGTGCTCAGCGGCAGCCTCAAGGGTGGCGCCGAGCACGCCCGGTTGATCCAGCGCCTGGATGGCAGCACGGTGTCGGTCAACCTGGTGGGCTCGCCCATTCTCACCGAAGGGCAGGTCAGTGGCATCGTGGTGGTGCTGCACGACATGACCCAGGAGCGCCAGTACATTGCCAATCTATCGTGGCAGGCCACCCACGACGCCCTGACCGGGCTGGCCAACCGCCGCGAGTTCGAGTACCGCCTGGAGCAGGCGCTCAATGGCCTGGCGCGCCAGGCCGGGCGGCATTCGCTGATGTTCCTCGACCTGGACCAGTTCAAGCTGGTCAACGACACCTGTGGCCATGCCGCTGGCGACGAGCTGTTGCGGCATATCTGCGCGGTGCTGCAGTCGGGCCTGCGCGAGGGCGACACCCTGGCGCGCCTGGGGGGTGACGAGTTCGGCGTGCTGCTCGAGAACTGCCCCCCCGAGCAGGGCGAGCGCATCGCCGAGCAATTGCGCCAGGCCGTGCAGAGCCTGCATTTCGTGTGGAAGGGCAGGCCCTTCGTCACCACGGTCAGCATCGGCCTGGTGCATATCGCCCAGGTGCCCAGCACCCTGGAGGCGTCGTTGCGCGCGGCGGACATGGCCTGCTACATGGCCAAGGAGAAAGGACGCAACCGCGTCCAGGTCTATCACGCCGACGACAGCGAGCTGTCCATGCGCTTCGGTGAAATGGCCTGGATCCAGCGCCTGCACGTCGCGCTGGAGGAGAATCGCTTCTGTCTCTACGCCCAGGAAATCGCCCCTTTGCATCCCCACGAGGGGCCGGGGCATATCGAAATCCTCCTGCGCCTGCACGACGAAAGCGGGCGTACCATCCTGCCCGACAGCTTCATTCCCGCAGCCGAGCGCTACGGCCTGATGACCGCGCTTGATCGTTGGGTGGTGCGCAGCGTGTTCCAGGTGATTCGCCAGTGCCTGGACGAGGGGCGGGAGGGGCCGTTGGCCATGTGCGCCATCAACCTTTCCGGTTCGAGCATAGGTGACGACAAGTTCCTCGAGTACCTGCAGCGCCTGTTTGGCGAGTTCGACATTCCGCCACGGTTGATCTGTTTTGAAATTACCGAAACCAGCGCCATCGCCAACCTGGGCAGCGCAATCCGGTTCATCAATGAATTGAAAGGATTGGGCTGCAAATTCTCGCTGGACGACTTCTGCGCCGGAATGTCGTCATTCGCCTATTTGAAGCATTTGCCTGTAGACTTCCTGAAGATCGACGGAAGTTTCGTCAAGGACATGCTCGATGACCCGATCAACCGGGCGATGGTCGAAGTGATCAATCACATCGGCCACGTCATGGGTAAGCGGACCATCGCCGAGTTCGTCGAGACGCCACTGATCGAGCAGGCTTTGCAGGAGATCGGCGTGGATTACGCCCAGGGATATCTCATCGAACGCCCGCAGGTGTTCACCTGCGACAGCCTGCAGCGCCAACGGATTGCCGCGAGGCCCCTTCTGCACCGGGCGCCGGGGACCTTTCGCTGAATAACGCCCGGAAATCACAGGGAATCAAGGAGCTGACAGTGATCGACGCGTTCGTAAGGATCGGACCATTGATGGATCCGGCCAGTTATCCGCAGTGGGCCCAACAACTGATAGAGGATTGCCGCGAAAGCAAGCGCAGGGTGGTGGAGCATGAGTTCTACCAACGCCTGCGCGATGGCCAGCTCAAGCAGTCGACCATCCGCCAGTACCTGATCGGTGGCTGGCCGGTGGTCGAGCAGTTCTCCCTCTACATGGCCCACAACCTCACCAAGACCCGTTACGCCCGGCACCCCGGCGAGGACATGGCGCGCCGCTGGCTGATGCGCAACATCCGCGTCGAGCTCAATCATGCCGACTACTGGGTGCACTGGTGCCAGGCCCATGGCATCCACCTGCATGAACTGCAGTCCCAGGAAGTGCCGCCCGAGCTCAATGGCTTGAACGACTGGTGTTGGCGAGTATGCGCCACCGAGTCGCTGGCCATCGCCATGGCGGCCACCAACTACGCCATCGAAGGTGCCACCGGCGAATGGTCGGCGGTGGTCTGCGCCGAAGATACCTACGCCCAGGGCTTCCCCGAAGACACCCGCAAGCGCGCCATGAAATGGCTGAAGATGCATGCGCAGTATGATGACGCGCACCCGTGGGAAGCGCTGGAAATCATCTGTACCTTGGCGGGCGAGAGCCCGACCCTGGGGCTGCGCACCGAGTTGCGTCGGGCGATCTGCAAGAGCTACGACTGCATGTTCCTGTTCCTGGAGCGTTGCATGCAGCTCGAAGGGCGCCAGCAGGGGCGTCTGCGCCCGGCCTTGGCGGCGGGCTGAAAGCATCGCGGGGCAAGTCGCATCGGCGCACCGCCGCCCCACGCAGCAAGGCGTGGGGCGGGCTTGCCCCGCGATCAGTCTTATCGGATTTACTGTGCGTTCAGCGCCTGCCCGTTCACATCCTTGCTGTCCGGTCCCATCAGGTACAGGTACACCGGCATGATGTCCTCGGGCAGCGGGTTGTTCTGTGGGTTTTCGCTTGGGTAAGCCTGGGCGCGCATCGCCGTGCGCGTGGCGCCCGGGTTGATGCTGTTGGAGCGCACTGGCGCTACGCCTTCCAGTTCATCCGCCAGGGTCTGCATCAGGCCCTCGGTGGCGAATTTCGACACCCCGTAGGCGCCCCAGTAAGCGCGGCCCTTGCGCCCGACGCTGCTGGAAGTGAACACCACCGAGGCATCCTCCGACAGCTTCAGCAGCGGCAGCAAGGTGCTGGTCAGCATGAAGGTGGCGTTGACGTTGATGTGCATCACGCGCATGAAGTTGTCGCCCGACAGCTGCTCCAGCGGCGTGCGCGGACCAATGATCGAGGCGTTGTTGAGCAGGCCGTCGAGGCGGCCGAACTGGTCCTCGATCATCACCGCCAGTTCGTCGTACTGGTGGGGCAGGGCGGTTTCCAGGTTGAACGGGATCACCACCGGTTGCGGGTGGCCCGCGGCTTCGATCTGGTCGTAGACCTCGTTCAGGTTGGCTTCGGTCTTGCCCAGCAGCAGCACGGTGGCGCCCAGGGCGGCATAGGCCTTGGCGGCGGCGGCGCCGATACCGCGGCCGGCACCGGTGACCAGGATGATCCGGCCCTTGAGCAGGTCGGGGCGGGCGGTGTAGTCGAACATAGGTCTGTCCTTGAATATGAGCTGCAAGCTATAAGCGGCAAGCTACAAGAGAAAGCGGATCAGTGTTGGAGCTGCTCTTTCTTGAGGCTTGAAGCTTGACGCTTGCGACTTGAAATCAGCAGCCGCACAGCGCGCTGTCGATCACCTTGCGCAGTTCCAGCGGGTGGTCCACCACCACGTCGGCGCCCCAGTTGTTGGGGTTGTCCTCTGGATGAATATAGCCATAGCGCACCGCTGCGGTGCGGGTGCCGGCGTCGCGGCCGGACTCGATGTCGCGCAGGTCGTCGCCGACGAACAGGACGCTGGCCGGGTCCAGGTCAAGCGTCTTGCATGCCAGGATCAGCGGCTCGGGGTCGGGCTTGCTGTTCTTCACGTGGTCCGGGCAGATCAGCAGCGCCGAGCGCTCGGCCAGGCCCAGACGTTGCATGATCGGCTCGGCGAAGCGCACCGGCTTGTTGGTGACCACGCCCCACAGCAGGTTGCCTTTCTCGATGTCGGCCAGCAGCTCCGGCATGCCGTCGAACAGCTTGCTGTGCACCGCGCAATCGCGCTGGTAGCGCTCGAGGAACTCCAGGCGCAGGGCTTCGAAGCCGTCGGCCTCGGGGTCCATGGCGAACGTCGCGGCGACCATGGCGCGGGCGCCGCCGGAAATCACCTCGCGGATGCGCGCGTCGTCGATGGCCGGCAGGCCGCGGTCGGCGAGCATCGCCTGGCAGATTGCGATGAAGTCCGGCGCCGTGTCCAGCAGGGTGCCGTCCATGTCGAAGAGTACTGCTCGCAGGCGCATGCTCATTCCTCGCGCAGGGTCTGGATCATGTAGTTGACGTCGACGTCGTTGCACAGCTTGTAGTGCTTGGTCAGCGGGTTGTAGGTCAGGCCGATGATGTCCTTGATCTCCAGGCCTGCGGCACGGCTCCAGGCGCCCAGCTCTGAGGGGCGGATGAACTTCTTGAAGTCGTGGGTGCCACGCGGCAGCATCTTCAGCACGTATTCGGCACCGATGATCGCCAGCAGGTAGGCCTTGGGGTTGCGGTTGATGGTCGAGAAGAACACCTGGCCGCCCGGCTTGACCATGCGATAGCAGGCGCGGATCACCGACGAAGGGTCGGGGACGTGCTCGAGCATCTCCAGGCAGGTGACCACGTCGAACTGTTCGGGCATCTCTTCGGCCAGGGCCTCGGCGGTGATCTGCCGGTATTCCACCGCCACGCCAGACTCCAGCTGGTGCAGTTGGGCCACCGCCAGCGGCGCCTCGCCCATGTCAATGCCGGTCACGGTGGCACCGCGCTGGGCCATCGCCTCGCTGAGGATGCCGCCGCCGCAGCCGACGTCCAGCACCTTCTTGCCGGCCAGGCCGACGCGCTCGTCGATCCAGTTGACCCGCAGCGGGTTGATGTCGTGCAGCGGCTTGAACTCGCTCTCGCGGTCCCACCAGCGGTGGGCCAGGGCTTCGAACTTGGCGATTTCGGCGTGGTCGACGTTGCTCATGGGAACAGTCCTCTGAATCTTCGATAAATAGTGTCGCGGGCCGGCAGCCTCAGCTGCCGGCCGTTCATTCGTTGCGCCCGCCGATGCGGGCTCCCCAGGCGCGGGCGTTGGCGGCCAGCGCGGCTTCGTCCATTTGATTCAGGCGGCGGTCCTCGACCAGTTGCTGCCCGGCGACCCAGACATCCTTCACGCAGTCGCGACCGGTGGCGTAGATCAGTTGCGAGACCGGGTCGTGCACCGGTTGCTGCGCCAGCCCCGACAGGTCGAAGACGGCCAGGTCGGCGGCCTTGCCCACTTCGAGCGAGCCAGTGATCGCCTCCAGCCCGAGGGCCCGGGCGCCATTGAGCGTGGCCATGCGCAGCGCCCGGTGAGCATCCAGGGCGGTGGCCGAGCCGGCGACGGCCTTGGCCAGCAGCGCGGCGGTGCGGGTTTCACCGAGCAGGTCGAGGTCATTGTTGCTGGCGGCGCCATCGGTGCCGACGGCCACGTTCACCCCGGCCTGCCACAGGCGCTCCACTGGGCAGAAACCGCTGGCCAGCTTGAGGTTGGATTCGGGGCAGTGAACCACGCTGGTGTTGCTTTCTACCAGCAGCGCCAGGTCTTCGTCGCTGATCTGGGTCATGTGCACCGCTTGCAGGTTCGGGCCCAGCAGGCCCAGGCGCGCGAGGCGCGCCAGTGGCCGCTCGCCGTTGTCCTTGAGCGCCTGCTCGACTTCGCTGGCGGTCTCATGGATGTGCATGTGCAGCGGTGCGTCCAGCTGGTCGGCGATCACCCGGATCTTCTCCAGGTTCTCGTCGCTCACCGTGTAGGGGGCGTGCGGGCCCAGGGCAATGGTGATGCGCGGGTGGTGGCGCAGCTCGCCGAATAGCTCGATGGCCAGGTGCAGGGCCTCGTCCGGGGTGCGTGCGCCGGGGATGGGGAAATCCAGCAGCGGCACGGCGATCTGCGCGCGGATGCCGCTGCGGTGCACGCGGTCGCAGGCCTCGCGGGGGTAGAAATACATGTCGGCGAAGCAGGTGATGCCGCCCTTGAGCTGCTCGGCAATGGCCAGGTCGGTGCCGTCACCCACGAAGGCCTCGTTCACCCAGCGACCCTCGGCGGGCCAGATGTGCTCCTGCAGCCAGGTCATCAGCGGCAGGTCGTCGGCTAAACCGCGGAACAGGGTCATGGCGGCGTGACCATGGGCGTTGACCAGCCCGGGCGTCAGCAGGCAGTCGGGCAGCGTTCGCACTTCCCGCGCTTGTGGCGCCCGCTCGCGTGGGCCGAGCCAGGCGATCTGGCCGTCGCGGATGCCCAGCGCATGGCCCTCCAGCACGACACCGGCCGGCTCGACGGGGACCAGCCAGTCCGGCACAAGCAGCAGGTCGAGGAGGGGAGTGGCGATGGGCATGCGCGATATATACCTGGATCGGTTCGGCTAAACGCGCAGTATACCCGAGCGTCCGCGACGCAGGCTCGCTATAATCGCCGGCTTTTGATGCCAGGGCGACGGGGAGAGGCGATGCGCGAGCAACTGATGGCGGCGGAGACGGTGACGGGCATCGAGTGGCGCGACGGCGTGCTGCACCTGCTCGACCAGCGCCTGCTGCCGCTTGAGCAGTGCTGGCTGGGCTGCACCGAGGCGGCCGAGGTGGCTGAGGCGATCAGCGACATGGCCGTGCGTGGCGCTCCGGCGATCGGCATCTGCGCCGCCTACGGCCTGGTGCTGGCGCTGCGCCGTCGTTTGGCCGAAGGCGAGAGCTGGGAAGAGAGCCTGGAAGAAGACTTCATGATGCTCGGCGAGGCGCGGCCCACCCCGGCCAACCTGTTCTGGGCGCTCAACCGCATGCGTGAGCGCCTGCAGCGCCTGCGCCCGGATGAAGACGTGCTGAAGGTGATGGAGGCCGAGGCGGTGGCGATTCACCAGAGTGATCGCGAGGCCAACCTGACCATGGCCCAGTTCGGTGTCGAGCAGATCCGCAGGCACCAGGGCAGCGAGCAGGCCCTGCTCACCCACGGCAACGCCGGGGCCCTGGCCACCGGCGGCTTCGGCACCGCCCTGGGGGTGATCCGCGCCGCCACCCTGGAGGGCATGGTCGAACAGGTCTATGCCTGCGAGTCGCGGCCGTGGCTGCAGGGTTCGCGCCTGACCGCCTGGGAGCTGGCCGCTGACGGAGTGCCGGTGACCGTGGTCGCCGACGCGGCGGCCGGGCACCTGATGAAGACCAAGGGCATCACCTGGGTGGTGGTCGGCGCCGACTGCATTGCCGCCAATGGCGATGTGGCGGCGAAGATCGGCACCTACCAGATGGCGGTGGCGGCCATGCACCACGGGCTGCGCTTCATGGTGGTGGCGCCGAGCACCAGCATTGATCTGAATCTGCCTACCGGCGAGGATATCCCGCTGGAGACCCGCGGCGAGGAAGAGCTGCTGGAGGTAGCGGGCATCCAGGTAACCGCTGATGTCGAAGCCTACAACCCGGTGGTCGATGTCACGCCGGCCGACCTGATCGACGTGATCGTCACCGAGAAGGGCGTTGTCGAGCGCCCGGATACCGCAAAGATCGCCCAGTTGATGTGCCGCAAACGCCTCCATTGAGGCGTTTTTCCATCCGTGCGGATGGTGCTGTACGGCAACCTGCCATATCTCCCATGCGCGCAGCGTTTGTGATACCATCCGGCAGTTTCCAAGGCCACTCTTTAGCGCGGCCTTCATTGCGCAGATCCATGGCACAACTCATTGATTTGTCGTAAGTCGTCGCACCCCAATTGCGCTGCGGCGGCGAGCTTCGTTCGTCCTTCGAGGGATCAGGCGAAGTTTCACCAGAAAAAGGAATCAGGCTTCTCATGGGCGAACTGGCCAAAGAAATCCTCCCGGTCAATATCGAAGACGAACTGAGACAGTCTTACCTCGACTACGCGATGAGCGTTATTGTCGGGCGAGCGCTGCCCGATGCGCGTGACGGCTTGAAGCCCGTGCATCGTCGCGTTCTGTATGCGATGAGCGAACTGGGCAACGACTGGAACAAACCGTACAAGAAATCCGCCCGTGTGGTCGGTGACGTGATCGGTAAGTACCACCCGCACGGCGACACCGCCGTGTACGACACCATCGTGCGCATGGCCCAGCCATTCTCGCTGCGCTACCTGCTTGTCGATGGCCAGGGCAACTTCGGTTCGGTGGACGGCGACAACGCCGCGGCCATGCGATACACCGAAGTGCGCATGTCCAAGCTGGCCCATGAACTGCTGGCCGACCTGCACAAAGAGACCGTCGACTGGGTGCCGAACTACGACGGTACCGAGCAGATCCCGGCGGTCATGCCGACCAAGATCCCCAACCTGCTGGTCAATGGCTCCAGCGGTATCGCCGTGGGCATGGCGACGAACATTCCGCCGCACAACCTCGGCGAAGTGATCGACGGCTGCCTGGCGCTGATCGACAACTCCGACATCACGGTCGATGAGCTGATGCAGTTCATCCCGGGGCCGGACTTCCCGACAGCTGGCCTGATCAACGGCCGCCAGGGCATCATCGAGGCCTATCGCACCGGCCGTGGCCGCATCTATATGCGGGCCCGCTCCGAGATCGAAGACATCGACAAGGTCGGCGGCCGCCAGCAGATCGTGGTCACCGAGCTGCCGTACCAGCTGAACAAGGCGCGCCTGATCGAGAAGATCGCCGAGCTGGTCAAAGAGAAGAAGATCGAAGGCATCACCGAGCTGCGCGACGAGTCCGACAAGGACGGCATGCGCATCGTCATCGAGCTGCGTCGCGGCGAGGTGCCGGAGGTGGTGCTCAACAACCTCTATCAGCAGACCCAGCTGCAGAGCGTATTCGGCATCAATATCGTCGCCCTGATCGACGGTCGTCCGCGCCTGCTTAATTTGAAAGACCTGCTCGAGGCGTTCGTCCGTCACCGCCGCGAGGTGGTCACCCGCCGTACCGTGTTCGAGCTGCGCAAGGCCCGCGAGCGTGGCCATATCCTTGAAGGCCAGGCGGTCGCGCTGTCCAACATCGACCCGGTCATCGCCCTGATCAAGGCCTCGCCGACGCCGTCCGAAGCCAAGGAAGCGCTGATCAGCACGGCCTGGGAGTCCAGCGCGGTGCAGGTCATGGTCGAGCGTGCCGGTGCCGAGTCGTGCCGTCCGGAAGACCTGCCGGAGCAGTACGGCCTGCGTGAAGGCAAGTACTACCTGTCGCCGGAACAGGCCCAGGCGATCCTGGAGCTGCGCCTGCACCGCCTGACCGGCCTGGAGCACGAGAAGCTGCTGGCTGAGTACCAGGAGATCCTCGAGCAGATCGGCGAGCTGATTCGCATCCTCAGCAGCGCCGAGCGCCTGATGGAAGTGATCCGCGAAGAGCTTGAAGCGATCCGCGCCGAGTACGGCGATGCCCGTCGCACCGAAATCCTCAATGCCAGCCACGACCTCAACTACGGCGACATGATCCCCGAAGAAGAGCGTGTGGTGACCATTTCCCACGGTGGCTACGCCAAGACCCAGCCATTGTCCGCTTACCAGGCCCAGCGCCGTGGTGGCAAGGGCAAGTCGGCCACAGGCGTCAAGGACGAGGACTACATCGAGCACCTGCTGGTCGCCAACAGCCACGCCACCCTGCTGCTGTTCTCCAGCAAGGGCAAGGTGTACTGGAAGAAGACCTACGAAATTCCCGAGGCCTCCCGCGCCGCCCGCGGTCGCCCGCTGGTCAACCTGCTGCCGCTGGAAGAAGGTGAGCGCATCACCGCCATGCTGCAGATCGACCTGGAGGCGCTGCAGCAGCACGCAGACCCAGAGGAAGAACTGGAAGACAGCGATGACAGCGTGATCGAAGGCGAGCTGGTGGAAGCCGAGGAGATCGACGAGGAAGACGGCGACACCCCTGAGTGGGTCGCTGAAGCGACCGGCGCCTACATCTTCATGGCCACTGCTTCCGGTACCGTCAAGAAGACTCCGCTGGTGCAGTTCGCCCGTCCGCGTTCCAACGGCCTGATTGCCCTGAAGCTCAAGGAAGGTGACACCTTGATCGCCGCCGCCATCACCGATGGCGCCAAGGAAGTCATGATGTTCTCCGACGCCGGCAAGGTGATCCGCTTCGCCGAGAGCGTGGTGCGCGAGATGGGCCGTACCGCCCGTGGCGTGCGCGGCATGAAGCTGGGCAAGGGTCAGCAGATCATTTCCATGCTGATTCCGGAGTCTGGCGCGCAGATCCTCACCGCTTCCGAGCGTGGTTTCGGCAAGCGTACCCCGCTGTCCAAGTTCCCGCGTCGCGGCCGTGGCGGTCAGGGCGTGATCGCCATGGGCACCAAGGGGCGCAACGGTCTGCTGATCGGCGCTATCCAGGTGCAGGAAGGCGAGGAAATCATGCTGATCTCCGACCAGGGCACGCTGGTGCGTACCCGGGTTGGCGAGGTGTCCAGCCTGGGCCGTAACACCCAGGGTGTCACGCTGATCAAGCTGGCCACCGACGAGACGCTGGTGGGGCTTGAGCGCGTCCAGGAACCCTCCGAGGAAGAGCTCGATGAACTGATCGAGACGGACGAGGAGGGCGCCCCGCTCGATGCGGTGGGCGACGACGATGCCGGCACCGAAGAGGCGCCTCAGGAATAATCGATGCAACAACCCGAGCGGGGCGACCAAGGTCGCCCCGTTTGACTGATGAAGGTGGGGCATTGGCGCTGCGAGGCAGCCCTGATGCTGGCGATACAGTCTTGACTGGTCCGCAGCGAATTACGATTTTGTTCTATTTGGCAGAGCGAGAGTGGATGTGAGCAAACGAGCCTTTAACTTCTGCGCAGGCCCTGCCGCGCTTCCTGATGCCGTGCTGCAGCGCGCCCAGGCCGAGATGCTGGACTGGCGCGGCAAGGGTCTGTCGGTGATGGAGATGAGCCATCGCAGTGACGACTATGTGGCCATCGCCGAAAAGGCCGAGCAGGACCTGCGCGACCTGCTGTCCGTCCCCTCCAACTACAAGGTGCTGTTCCTGCAGGGCGGCGCCAGCCAGCAGTTCGCCGAGATTCCGCTGAACCTGCTGCCGGAAAACGGCACCGCCGACTACGTCGAGACCGGTATCTGGTCGAAGAAGGCCATCGAGGAAGCGCGCCGCTTTGGCACTGTCAACGTTGCTGCCAGCGCCAAACCCTACGACTACCTGGCCATCCCGGGCCAGAACGAGTGGCAGCTGACCCGCAACGCTGCCTACGTGCACTATGCGTCCAACGAGACCATTGGGGGCCTGCAGTTTGACTGGGTGCCCGAGACTGGTGACGTCCCGCTGGTGGTCGACATGTCCTCGGACATCCTGTCGCGCCCGATCGACGTATCGCAGTACGGCCTGATCTACGCCGGCGCGCAGAAGAACATCGGCCCGAGCGGCCTGGTGGTGGTGATCGTGCGCGAAGACCTGCTGGGCCGTGCCCGCAGCAGCTGTCCGACCATGCTCGACTACAAGGTGTCGGCCGACAACGGTTCGATGTACAACACTCCGGCCACCTATTCCTGGTACCTCTCGGGCCTGGTGTTCGAGTGGCTCAAGGAGCAGGGTGGCGTCGAGGCCATGGAGCAGCGCAACCGCGCCAAGAAAGAGCGCCTGTACGGCTTCATCGATGCCAGCGAGTTCTACACCAACCCGATCAGTGTCAACGCCCGCTCGTGGATGAACGTGCCGTTCCGCCTGGCCGACGAACGTCTGGACAAGGCCTTCCTGGCCGGTGCCGATGCCCGTGGCCTGCTCAACCTCAAGGGCCATCGTTCGGTCGGTGGCATGCGTGCCTCGATCTACAACGCCCTGGGCCTGGAGGCTGTCGAGGCGCTGGTGCAGTACATGGGTGAATTCGAGAAGGAGCACGGCTGATGTCCGATCAGGAGCTCAAGGCCCTGCGCGTGCGCATCGACAGCCTCGATGAGAAGATCCTCGAGCTGATCAGCGAGCGCGCCCGTTGCGCCCAGGAAGTGGCCAAGGTCAAGACCGCATCGTTGCCTGAAGGCGAGGCGCCGGTGTTCTACCGTCCCGAGCGCGAGGCCGCGGTGCTCAAGCGCGTCATGCAGCGTAACCAGGGGCCGCTGGACAACGAAGAGATGGCGCGGTTGTTCCGCGAGATCATGTCCTCCTGCCTGGCGCTCGAAGAGCCGCTTAAGGTGGCCTACCTCGGCCCTGAAGGGACCTTCACCCAGGCCGCAGCCATGAAGCACTTCGGCCATGCCGTGGTCAGCCGCCCGATGGCGGCCATCGACGAGGTGTTCCGCGAGGTGGCGGCGGGTGCGGTCAATTTCGGCGTGGTGCCGGTGGAGAACTCCACCGAGGGCGCCGTCAGCCACACGCTGGACAGCTTCCTCGAGCATGACATGGTGATCTGCGGCGAGGTCGAGCTGCGTATCCACCATCACCTGCTGGTGGGCGAGAACACCAAGACCGACAGCATCACCCGTATCTACTCCCATGCCCAGTCGCTGGCCCAGTGCCGCAAGTGGCTGGACGCCCATTACCCGAACGTCGAGCGTGTGGCTGTGTCCAGCAACGCCGAGGCGGCCAAGCGGGTCAAGGGTGAGTGGAATTCGGCGGCCATTGCCGGTGACATGGCGGCCAACCTGTATGGCCTGACCCGCCTGGCCGAAAAGATCGAGGACCGGCCGGACAACTCCACGCGCTTCCTCATGATTGGCAGCCAGGAAGTGCCGCCGACTGGCGACGACAAGACTTCGATCATCGTCTCCATGAGCAACAAGCCGGGTGCTCTGCACGAGCTGCTGGTGCCGTTCCACGAGAACGGCATCGACCTCACGCGCATCGAGACCCGTCCGTCGCGCAGCGGCAAGTGGACCTACGTGTTCTTCATCGACTTTGTCGGCCATCACCGTGATCCGCTGATCAAGGCGGTACTCGAGCAGATCAGCCAGGAGGCTGTGGCGCTGAAGGTGTTGGGCTCTTATCCGAAAGCGGTGCTCTGATCGATTTTGTTGGGGTCGCTTTGCGGCCCATCGCCGGCAAGCCGGCTCCCACAGGGAGCGGTGTATCGCTGGCCTATGTGGGAGCTGGCTTGCCAGCGATGGGCTGCGCAGCAGCCCCCTGCGGTCTCAACGACTGGCATGTTTTTGAACAGGGTTCGCACTCGTGGTTAATGCTGTAACAAACAATCCCGCTCCGCTCATCGACCGTCTGGTGGTCGTAGGTCTCGGCCTGATCGGCGGCTCCTTTGCCAAAGGCCTGCGCGAAAGCGGCCTGTGCCGCGAAGTGGTCGGCGTCGACCTCGACGCCGAGTCGCGCAAACAAGCCGTGGTGCTGGGCGTGGTCGATCGCTGCGAGGCTGACCTTGCGGCCGCATGTGTCGGCGCCGACGTCATTCAGTTGGCTGTGCCGATCCTGGCCATGGAGAAAGTCCTGGCTCGCCTGGCCCAGCTCGACTTGGGTAATGCGGTGATCACCGACGTGGGCAGTGCCAAGGGCAATGTGGTGCGTGCCGCGCGCGAGGCGTTCGCCGAGCGCCTGCCGCGTTTCGTGCCGGGGCACCCGATCGCCGGGTCCGAGCAGAGCGGGGTGGAGGCCTCCAATGCGGCGCTGTTCCGCCGGCACAAGGTGATCCTCACTCCGCTGGCGGAAACCGAGCCGGGCGCGCTAGCCCTGGTCGATCACCTCTGGCGGGCGCTGGATGCCGATGTCGAGCACATGTCGGTGGAGCGCCATGACGAAGTGCTGGCCGCCACCAGCCACCTGCCGCACCTGCTGGCCTTCGGCCTGGTCGACTCGCTGGCCAAGCGCAATGAAAACCTGGAGATCTTCCGGTACGCTGCGGGAGGCTTCCGGGATTTCACGAGAATCGCCGGCAGCGACCCGATCATGTGGCACGACATCTTCCTCGCCAACCGCGAGGCGGTCCTGCGCACTCTCGATACATTTCGCAGCGACCTCGACGCCTTGCGCGACGCGGTCGATGCTGGGGACGGGCACCAACTGCTGGGCGTGTTCACCCGCGCCCGGGTTGCCCGCGAGCATTTCAGTAAAATCCTTGCCCGTCGGGCCTATGTGGACGCTATGAACGCCAACGATCTGATTTTCCTGGCCCAACCGGGTGGCCGCGTGTCCGGACGGATCCGCGTACCTGGCGACAAATCGATTTCCCATCGCTCGATCATGCTCGGCTCGCTGGCCGAGGGCACGACGGAAGTCGAAGGTTTCCTCGAGGGTGAAGACGCCCTGGCGACCTTGCAGGCCTTCCGCGACATGGGTGTGGTCATCGAAGGGCCGCACCATGGTCGCGTGACCATCCATGGTGTCGGCCTGCATGGCCTCAAGCCGCCACCCGGGCCGCTGTACGTGGGCAACTCTGGCACCTCGATGCGCCTGCTGTCCGGCCTGCTGGCAGCGCAGTCGTTCGACACCACCATGACCGGCGACGCCTCGCTGTCCAAGCGTCCGATGAACCGCGTGGCCAACCCGCTGCGTGAAATGGGTGCCGTGGTCGAGACTGGCCCTGAGGGTCGTCCGCCGCTGACCATCCGTGGTGGGCACAAGCTCAAGGCGCTGAACTACACGCTGCCGATGGCCAGTGCCCAGGTCAAGTCGTGCCTGCTGCTGGCCGGCCTGTACGCCGAAGGCACCACCACCGTCACCGAGCCTGCGCCGACCCGTGACCACACCGAGCGCATGCTGCGCGGCTTCGGCTACGCGGTCGAGTCGAACGGTCCGGTAGCCTCCCTGCAGTCCGGTGGCAAGCTCACCGCCACCCGTATCGAAGTGCCGGCGGACATTTCCTCCTCGGCGTTCTTCCTGGTGGCGGCGTCCATCGCCGAGGGTTCTGATCTGGTCCTGGAGCACGTCGGCATCAACCCGACCCGCACCGGCGTTATCGACATCCTGCGCCTGATGGGCGGCGACATCACCCTGGAAAACCAGCGTGAAGTCGGCGGCGAGCCGGTGGCCGACCTGCGCGTGCGTGGCGCCAAGCTCAAGGGTATCGACATCCCGGAAAAGCTGGTGCCGCTGGCCATCGACGAGTTCCCGGTGCTGTTCGTCGCCGCCGCCTGCGCCGAAGGGCGTACCGTGCTGCGTGGCGCCGAAGAGCTGCGGGTCAAGGAGTCGGACCGCATCCAGGTGATGGCCGACGGCCTGGTTGCCCTGGGCGTGAAGTGCGAGCCGACCCCGGATGGCATCATCATCGACGGCGGCCAGATCGGCGGCGGCGAAGTGCACGGCCACGGCGACCATCGCATCGCCATGGCGTTCAGCATCGCTTCGCTGCGCGCCAGTGCCCCGATCGTCATTCATGACTGCGCCAACGTCGCCACGTCGTTCCCCAACTTCCTGGCGCTGTGCAAGGAAGTCGGCATCCGCGTCGCCGAAGAGGGCAAGTCGTGAATTCGCAAGCACCGGTCATCACCATCGACGGGCCTAGCGGCTCGGGCAAGGGCACGGTCGCAGGGCTGCTGGCTCGTGAGCTGGGCTGGCGCCTGCTCGACTCTGGCGCCCTCTACCGCTTGTTGGCATTCAATGCCAGCAATCACGGTGTCGACCTGACCAACGAAGAGCTACTCAAGGCGCTGGCCGCGCATCTGGACGTGCAGTTCGTCGCGGCGGAGCCGGGCAAGCTGCAGCAGATCATTCTCGAAGGTGAGGATGTCAGCAATGCTATTCGCACCGAGACAGTCGGTGCCGGGGCCTCGATGGTTGCCTCGCTGCCGGCGGTGCGCGAGGCGCTGCTGCAGCGCCAGCGTGCTTTCCGTGAAGCCCCTGGGCTGATCGCCGACGGTCGCGACATGGGGACCGTGGTGTTCCCGGACGCGCCGTTGAAGGTGTTCCTTACCGCCAGTGCCGAGGAGCGTGCCCGTCGCCGTTACCTGCAGTTGAAGGGCAAGGGCGAAGATGTTAGTCTGTCGAGTCTGCTAGATGAGATCCGTGCGCGCGATGAGCGCGACACCCAGCGCGCAGTGGCCCCGCTCAAGCCGGCGGCCGATGCAATTCAGCTGGATTCCACGGAGTTGTCCATCGAGCAGGTGCTGCAACGCATCAGAAGCGAGCTCGCACTGCGCGACCTGGCCTGATGGAGAGGAGGGCCGGCAGGGGCACCAGTCAACGTCCTGCCAGCACTTCTTAACTTAACGAAACCCACATTGTCTGGAATGTGGCTATGGGCGTCTTTTTCGCCCGAATCTACAGGAATTAAAATGAGCGAAAGCTTTGCAGAACTCTTTGAAGAAAGCCTGAAAACCCTCAATCTTCAGCCGGGTGCAATCATCACCGGTATCGTTGTCGACATCGACGGCGACTGGGTTACCGTACACGCTGGTCTGAAGTCCGAGGGTGTCATCCCGCTCGAGCAGTTCTACAACGAAACTGGCGAACTGACCATCAAGGTCGGTGACGAAGTTCACGTTGCGCTGGACGCGGTCGAAGACGGCTTCGGCGAAACCAAGCTGTCCCGTGAAAAAGCCAAGCGCGCCGAGTGCTGGATTGTTCTGGAAGCTGCTTTCGCTGCTGAAGAAGTGGTCAAGGGCGTTATCAACGGTAAGGTTAAAGGCGGCTTCACTGTCGACGTTAACGGCATCCGTGCGTTCCTGCCGGGCTCCCTGGTTGATGTCCGCCCAGTGCGCGACACCACCCACCTCGAAGGCAAAGAGCTGGAATTCAAGGTCATCAAGCTGGACCAGAAGCGCAACAACGTTGTCGTTTCCCGTCGCAGCGTCCTGGAAGCCGAAAACAGCGCCGAGCGCGAAGCTCTGCTGGAATCGCTGCAGGAAGGCCAGCAGGTCAAAGGTATCGTCAAGAACCTCACCGACTACGGTGCGTTCGTTGACCTGGGCGGCGTCGATGGTCTGCTGCACATCACCGACATGGCCTGGAAGCGTATCAAGCACCCGTCCGAGATCGTCAACGTTGGTGACGAGATCGACGTCAAGGTCCTGAAGTACGATCGTGAGCGCAACCGCGTTTCGCTGGGCCTGAAGCAACTGGGCGAAGACCCATGGGTTGCTATCAAAGCCCGTTACCCAGAGAGCACCCGTGTGACTGCTCGCGTTACCAACCTGACCGACTACGGCTGCTTCGCTGAGCTGGAAGAAGGCGTTGAAGGCCTGGTACACGTTTCCGAAATGGACTGGACCAACAAGAACATCCACCCGTCGAAAGTCGTTCAGGTTGGCGACGAAGTGGAAGTCATGGTTCTGGACATCGACGAAGAGCGTCGTCGTATCTCCCTGGGCATCAAGCAGTGCAAGTCCAACCCATGGGAAGACTTCTCCGGCCAGTTCAACAAGGGTGACAAGATCACCGGTACCATCAAGTCGATCACCGACTTCGGTATCTTCATCGGCCTGGACGGCGGCATCGATGGTCTGGTTCACCTGTCCGACATCTCCTGGAACGAAGCCGGCGAAGAAGCCGTGCGTCGCTTCAAGAAGGGCGACGAGCTGGAAACCGTCATCCTGTCGGTTGACCCAGAGCGCGAGCGCATCTCCCTGGGCATCAAGCAGCTGGAAGACGATCCGTTCTCCAACTTCGTTGCTGTCAACGACAAGGGCGCTATCGTCAAGGGTATCGTCAAGGAAGTTGACGCCAAGGGCGCTATCGTGACCCTGGCCGACGACATCGAAGCTACTCTGAAAGCTTCCGAAATCAGCCGTGACCGCGTTGAAGACGCTCGTAACGTGCTGAAGGAAGGCGAAGAGATCGAAGCCAAGATCATCAGCGTCGACCGCAAGTCCCGCGTCATCAGCCTGTCCATCAAGTCGAAGGACGATGCTGAAGAGCGCGAAGCCATCCAGAGCCTGAAAAACGCTCCGGAAGCGGCTGCCGACACCACCATGGCCGCGCTGCTGCGCGAAGCTATGGCCAAGCAGAACTGAGTTCTGTTTGATCGGTAAAAAGGGCGACCCTCGGGTCGCCCTTTTTTGTGCCTGTGATTTCTCGGCAGGTGTGGAGCCTCCGGTACCCTGGCCCGATTCCTGGCGGCTTGTCACGACTGTGAACAAATCCTTACCTTGAATTTTTTTGTTTAGTCAAGAACCGGCCTGTTCAAATCGCTCGGAGCGTGCTACAAACTGATTAAGCAATGATCTAGCTGCTTGATAACGAAGGGAAAAATATGACGAAGTCGGAGCTGATCGAACGTATTGTCACCCATCAGGGGCTACTCTCGTCCAAGGACGTCGAGTTGGCCATCAAGACCATGCTTGAGCAGATGTCGCAGTGCCTGGCGACCGGGGATCGTATCGAGATCCGTGGCTTCGGCAGCTTTTCCCTGCACTATCGCGCGCCCCGTGTAGGGCGCAACCCCAAGACCGGTCAGTCGGTCAGCCTGGACGGCAAGTACGTGCCGCATTTCAAGCCCGGCAAGGAGTTGCGTGATCGGGTTAATGAAGAAGAGCATGAGCACCCTTGAATGGAGGAGCAGCCTGATGCGTAATCTCAAGCGCGCCCTGATGGCGTTGTTCGTGCTGCTATTGGCGGCTGTAGTGTTGTTCTTTGTGTTGGAGAACCAGCAAACTGTATCCTTGGTACTTTTTGGCTGGTCGGTGCCGTCCGCGCCGGTGGCAGTGTTGGTGCTGGTGGCATTGGTTATTGGTTTGGCCGTGGGCCCGATACTGGGTGCCTATGGTGTGGCGCGAGGGCGGCGCCAGCTTCGCGAGCGTGGCCGGAAGGACGTACGCATTTAAGTCTGAAGATATTTCCTACAAATCACTAAGAGTTTTCCGTATTTGAATGGGGCTTGATAAGTGAGGTAATTCCTCGCTTGTCAATTTGCCTGTTGAAGGATTCGGAAGAATGGATATCTTGGTGATCCCTCCTCATTGCCCCGCTCAAGGCCTGCCTGCAGTCCCTTTGGGGCTCTCATGGCCTGCTCGGCCATATTGCGATGCGGCCTGTCATCTGTTCCTGATGGTCTACTCTTTACAATGAGTTACCAGTCTGATCACTATTGCCAGAGGCAGGGCTTAGGGTTGTTCATCGTCCCTAGGTGGAGTTGCCTGGCAAGTGTGTGAAGAGTATTTCCAGCTACGCCTGTTTCCAGGTGGGTGCCCAGGTCGGGCTGTTCAATGCGTTCAAAGTGTCACGCCCGCGTCCTATGATGCTGATGGTCTGCAGGGCGTTGGTCGGGTGGTCGGAACTAATTGCGGCTTGCCTTCTCTATGGAAGGCTGGGTGTATCGATAGTCCAGATTGCCAAACGCCAGTCAGGTGAATCTGGATTTCTACTGTGCAGTGACTCATGCAATGCAGACGGACTCAAGGAAAAATAGAATAAATGCGTAATGAACGTGAGCGCCTGAATGGTGATGAGATTGATCTGTTTGAGCTGACCGAGGCGTTGTGGGGGCAAAAGCTGTTGATTGGTCTTGTGACCGGACTTGTAGCTGCAGGGGCCTTGCTATATGCCTACTTGGCGGAGCCTGTGTACGAAGTCAAGGTTTTTGTGCAGCCGCCAACCTCGAATGATATCGCTCAGTTGAACTATGGGCGGGGTGGGGGCTCTGGATTGGTCATGTTGACGGTCAAGGAAGTTTTTGATGTTTACCTGCGCAACTTGCAGTCGGAGTCATTGCGACGCGAGTTTTTCCGCGAGTCCTACTTGCCCGCCTTGCCTGAGGCTCGTCGCCGCGGCTCCCAAGATAAGCAATATGATCGCTATCTGTCGGCGGTCTCCTTGGGGCAGGTATCCAAGGAAGGGGTGGACAGCCATTTCATCAGGGTCGAGGCCTCGGACTCGAAGCAGGCTGCCGATTGGGCGGCTCGCTACATCGAAATGGCCGGGCGGCTGGGGGAAGATGAAGTTGTCGAGAATGTAATGACCGACGCCAAGGTCAAGGCGAGGAATCTCGAGCAAGAGATAAACATCGCGCGGGAAGGCGCGAAAAAACGGCGCGAGGATCAACTTATCCAGCTTTCCGAGGCGCTCAGAGTGGCTCGAACGATCGGCTTGGAGAAGCCGCCAATTATCGCGAACAACCTCTCTGGCGAAGTCTCCGCAGGTATGGAAGGATCGCTCATCTACATGCGTGGTAGCAAGGCGTTGGAGGCTGAGATCGACAATTTGCGCAATCGCACCTCTGATGATCCGTTCGTGCGCAATCTTCGCGAGCGTCAGGAGTCGTTGGCGTTCTACCAGGCCTTGCAGGTCGATGGGGAGGTTGTGAAGGTCTACAGGCAGGACGGAGCTGTTGACTTGCCTGAGGACCCGGTAAGGCCCAACAGAAAAATCATTGGTATTCTCGGCTTGGTTGCGGGTGGCGTGCTCGGGGTTGGTATGGCAGTACTGCGTGTCCTGTTCCTCCGCAGGCGAGCCTTACGCAATTAAAGAGCGTCTTTCGTGGTCCGAATGCTCGGGCGGTACGCATGTTGTGCTACGAAGAGCGCCAGGTGGAATTGGTTTTTTCGTAGCACCTTTCTAAAGGTCAGTGTGGGGGCGAAAAGAGCGCCGTGGATGTGGGCTGCTCTTTTCCGGAGGTGCCCTATGCGGCGTTTCAGCTGAAGCGTGAGCGGAATCGGGCAAGGGGGAGCAGGTCCTCGGAGGTGTTGTCGTCGCAGCACTTCAGTACTTTGAGCAGGCCTGTTCCGCAGACGATCACCGGTAGCCCATCCTCGATGAAAATGACTTTTCCGATGTCGCGGTTTTCGATCGTGACGTCCTCTGCTTCTTCGGCTGCCAGAATGCGCGCGGGAGTACCGTTGACTCTGCAGAATGCGCCGCGGTAGGGGGGGCTGAGTGCATCAATTGTGCGGCGGATGGTTGAGGCCGGCAGCGACCAATCAATCTGATAGTCGTCATCGTCGCGCCAGAGGCTGTAGGTGGCCAGGCTGTGATCTTGTGCAATTGCCGTCGGCTTGTTGCCGCTGGCAAGTGTTGAGAGCACGGCCATTCCGCACTCCAGATAACAGGCATTAATGGCAGTAATCGCTTCTGCAATGGTGATGGGGTACTGGAGTATAGTCGATGCCTGTTGGATGATGTCGCCGCGGTCATACTCACTGGCACCAAAGAGTGCTGTCACGCCGACTTCTTTCTCTCCATTGATCAGCGCATTTACCAAGGGGGCAAATCCACGATAGCGTGGTAGCAGCGAATCATGGAAGACAATCAGCTTATCGGTGGGGTGCTTGATCAGCCAACGCCATGAAATGGCGATGACATATTCGCTTTTTACATGGGTGTGATCTTTCTTGAAGATGTAATCGACGCCGGCGGCTTTGCATGTTTCTGCAATCTGTTCCGAGTAGTCATTTGTCACGGCGCTGTCTTGGCCGATGACAACTAGTGATATTATATCCTTGAATTTCGAGGTGGCCTGTTCGGTGAAGGCAAGGCCCTTCTCGGTCATTGCAAAAATTGTAAGCATTGTGATTCTCGGTGCGGATGGGGTGTTGGGTGCCCTGAGATTGCTCGCCTCTGCGGCTGTGTCGCTGTGCTCTTGTGAAGGACTCGGTGCCGGGCGCGATACCTGCCTGTGAAGGGTAGCTTTGATTTCTCGACGCCCGCAAGCCCTGCAACCTCCATTGTTGGGGCGGCTGAAGGGCGAATACTGGCCGCCGGCGCAGGGGGGCGCTGTCTGGGGCTGTATTCACAGGGAATGGTGGGGTGTCTGGAGAGTATTTCCTGAGGTCTTTCTGAGGCGGTGCCTCGGTGATTGGCTCTTGAATTATTGCAGGAAATTGGCAGAATCAACGAGGTTAAAAGCTCTTTCGCATGGAAAAATCTGAACAATCCGGCTTGGCCGCCTATGCGGCGTTGAAGTAGTGTTCCATTCAATCGCCTCAGCCAGCTTTTGTCATGAATCTGCCGGGATTGACAGGTTTCGAATGTGAGGTCAAGTGAAGGCGAGCCAGGCGAAAAGGAGATGAAGCTGGGGGATTTACCGGGCGGGAGGTCGGAGTCGGTTCGTAGGCTGAATGAAATGTTCTGCAACGCGATGAGGCATAAAGCATACAATGCTGCGCGGGGCGGAAGGCTCATTGTTCATGAGTCGTGAGGCGCCCTTGAAGGGGGCTTTGTTGCAAGTACATTGGCGATGTCGCGATCAACTATCTTCGCGGTGTTTAAGCAGGTTTTTGTCAGGTTGGTTTAGTTGTGCGGCACTTACGTATTGTCGCTGAAAAAGCCGCTCTTGAAGGACTAGAAGATGATTCCATTTAACAAGCCACCTCATGTTGGAAACGAGGACGCTCATGTACTGGCCGCCATGCGCAGCGACAAGATGTCGGGGGATGGTGCTTATGGCCATAAATGTCAACAGTGGTTTGAAGAGCGGTTTTCCTGTCACAAGACCTTGCTGACGCCTTCCTGCACGCAAGCGCTGGAAATGGCGGCACTGCTGCTGGATATCAAGCCGGGTGATGAAGTCATCATGCCCAGCTATACGTTTGTCAGTACGGCGAATGCCTTCGTTCTGCGCGGTGCGACGATTGTATTCGTTGATGTGCGTCCCGATACGATGAACATTGACGAGACCTTGATCGAGGCGGCTATCACACCGCGTACGCGGGCGATCGTTCCTGTGCACTATGCCGGTGTGGCTAGTGAAATGGACGTCATCATGGATATCGCCAAGCGCCACAATCTCTATGTGGTCGAGGATGCAGCCCAGGCAATGATGTCGACCTACCATGGTAAAGCCCTGGGGACCATCGGGCACATGGCAGCGTTCAGCTTCCATGAGACAAAAAACTATACCAGTGGCGGTGAAGGTGGGTTGTTGCTTATCAATGATCCTCAGTTCATCGGGCGTGCGGAGGTCATCCGCGAGAAGGGGACTAATCGCAGCCAGTTCTTCCGAGGGATGATCGACAAGTACACCTGGGTAGATGTCGGTAGCAGTTATCTGCCAAGTGAATTGCAGGCTGCCTATCTCTACGGTCAACTCGAGAAGGCCGATGAAATCAACCAGACGCGCCTGTCCATTTGGCAGCGTTATTGGGATGCGTTCCAGCCGCTGGTGAGCAAAGGGCTTGTCGAGCTAGGTGTTGTGCCTGAGGGGTGCTGTTTCAATGCCCATATGTTCTTCCTGAAGGTGCGAGATCTTCAGCATCGAACCAGCGTCCTGAGCCGGTTGCGCGAGCTGGGTATCGGTGCGGTGTTCCATTATATTCCGCTGCATTCGGCGCCAGCCGGTAAGTCCCTGGGGCGCTTCCATGGCATGGACAACCACACCACACGGGAAAGCGAGCGCCTGCTCCGCCTGCCGCTGTGGATTGCCATGTCTGATGAAGAAGTTCAGCAAGTCATCGATGCTGTTGTGAAATCTATCGATGTCGAATAGCGCCTCTCGCGATGAAGTTGAATCAATTCGCAAGCGTATAGGGGTGCTCGCCGGCGCGCTATTCACGACAGCGGCCCATCTATCGAAAATTCTGGTGGGTTTTCTGTTCCTGAAGCTGGTCGCGGTCTACCTGGGGGTGGAAGGGCTGGGTGCGCTCGGTAACCTGATGAGCGCTGTTCTGTTCCTGTCGTTGCTGGCCGGCGGCGGGATCCAGAACGGTGTCATCAAGTACGTCGCCGAGTATCGACACAAACCGAAGCAGATGCTTCGGTTTCTTGCAGGGGCGCGACTCTATTCGCTGGGGCTGTGTACGCTGATTCTAGTAGGGGCGATGGTCTTCAGTGGCCCGCTGTCTCATTATCTGCTGGGGGGAGAATACGCCTGGCTGATGATAGTGTTGGGAGTTGCGCAGTTCGGTTTTGCATTTACCAACATCGTCAATGGCACTGCCAATGGCCTGCATGAAACCCGGGTTTACGCGACCATACAGATTGTGGGTAATCTGCTCACGCTACCCTTGGCGTGGTTGCTGATCCGTCAGTTCGGCCTAGTCGGGGCGGCGCTGTCGATTATTGTATTTTATTTGTCATACAGCCTGCCGGCGTTATATTTCTTTGCCAGCTCAAGGCTGCGTAAGCATGTGCGCTGGCGTGTCGCCTACCGGCCGCAATTTGCAAAGCTCTCGGGTTTCACGCTGATGGCTGCTGTCGGTGCGCTGAGCGTGCCGCTTGTAGAAATTGTTGTGCGCAATCTGTTGCTGGAGAATGCGGGGCTGCAAGCTGCCGGGCTCTGGCAGGCATCGCTTAAGCTGTCCAGTGCCTACATGGGGTTCTTCGTGGTCTTTCTCGCGGCGTACTTCATTCCGATCGTTTCGGGTTTGCAGGATCGACGCAAGGTAGCGGCGGTGGTTCGTAAGTTCATGGTGCTGGCGTTATGCCTGTTTGGCGTAGGTGCGATTAGCTTCTACGGGCTGCGTAGCTTCTTTATTCCGCTATTGTTGTCAACCGATTTTGCCGAGCTGGGTGATTTTATCCAGTATCAGTTGCTGGGAGACCTGTTCAGGGTAACCTCCTACGTCATAGGTTTTGTGGTGGTCGCCAAGGCTGCGACCCGGATCTATGTGCTGGGTGAGATAAGTCAAGGGGTCCTGTTCTGTCTGTTCAGTACCCTGGCATTGAAGCAGGGGTGGGGGCTACAGGGTGTATTCATTGCACACCTGGCAATGAATGTTATTTATTTTGCCTGCTCAGTCATTGGTTTTTATATTTATACGAAAAGGGTGGTTTGATGTTGAGCGCAACCGTGGTTGTCTCCTGTTACAATCAGGAGCGCTATATTGCAGAGTGTCTCGAAAGTATCCTGGCTCAGGAAGTCAATTTTGATCTTGAGGTGATTGTTTCTGATGACTGCTCGACCGATAGTACCCAGCGTATTATTCGGGAGTGTGCTGAAAAGCACCCGGGGCGCTTGAAGCTGGTTTTGCGTGAAAAAAATGTGGGTGTGTCAAATAACTATTATGGCGTTCATGCCTTGGCGACAGGGGATGTAGTTTTTCACTTTGATGGTGACGACATCATGATGAGTGGGAAGCTCCAGGAGCAGTACGATCTTTTTGTCCAGTACCCTGATGTCAACATCGTTTTCCACAAGGCAGTGTACTTTTCTGATGATCGCAGTTATCAGTCAATACCGCCTTATCCCGGGGATGAGGCGCCTTATCACACGTTCTTTTCGCTGCAGGAGTTGGCCCGCTGGGGTTCTACTTGCGTCCACAGTGCTTATGCCTACCGCCGTTCCGCGCGCAAGGTGACCGCTGCCCAGGAGTCGATGGAGTGGTACTTTGCGATGGACACCATGATTCCTTCCGGGCGCGGTGTGTTCATCAACAAGCCATTGGTCATGTATCGCTGCAATCCGGGTAATGGTTCTTATCTGTCCACCTTGGCGGGGCGTACCAAGGCTTACAGGATTTACTTTAGAGACGTTGCTGATTACTTTGACAATCATCCGGAATTGCGCACGGACTTGTACGCGAACTTCCTTGTGACTTTCTTGGCGATGGCACGTTCCACGCGCAAGGTGCTGCCAGAGAACCTGGCGTTCGCTCTGAAGAATATCTTCTATTTTCGACCTGGTAAGTTTATTCAGGCGGTTCAGGTTCGCCGCTTGGTAGGGCCCGGGGAGAAGGTTCGCTGAGCCGAAGCATCGCACAAACGCCGCCCGTTCGGGCGGTGATGCTTCAGTAAGGCCGCAGGCCATGTGCAGGCTGAGGGGCGGGAGGTTCAGCGTTGTCGGTCTGGGCGTCCGATCAGCCTCGAGTGTCTTCAGGTGAGGTTGCGAAGCGCGGTGGGATGACTTGATTTTTCTTTGGTTTGCGAAGGAAATTTCTTTTCTTCGAGGCGCCAGTTTCGAGCCTGCTATACGGGAGGGCGACACTGTACTGTCAACTCTGTGTGGTAGCCAAGGGCGCTGCCTGCCGCTTGTATAAATGGCGTTCGCTGCCATAATGCGAACCTTTCCTTGCATGCGGGCACGGCCTGCATTTCCACAAAGTGGCACGGATATGCCTTACGCCAAGCCATGGGATGGGTCCTGCCGCCGTATTCTTTCAGCTCTAAGGCAGGTCGATCGTGACAGTTATCAATCGTTTTCCAGTGGTTGGCGCCTCAGGTTTTGATCTCTTCAGTGCAGGGGTCGCGCTGTGGCGGGGCAGGCGCCTGATCTTAGGCACGATAGCGGTGACTACGTCGGCTGCATTGGCCTATGGGTACATGGCGACCCCGAACTATCGGGTCACCAGTGTCCTGCGTCCAGTCGCCCAGTTCGAGCTGGACGCCCTGAATCGGTCCGGTGTCTACAAGCTTCAGCCTGAACAGGCGCTGCAGCGGGTCGGTGCTGCACTTGAGTCCTACGACACCCGTTTCGCCTACTTCCAGGCCCATCCAGAACAGTTCAAGTCTTTCCAGGTTCCAGGCTTGAGCGTGGAGCAACGCTTCGAGCTCTTCGGTCGCAATGCCTTTCAGGTTCGCCGCAGCAGTGCGTCGAATGGCGAGGGGAGCTCCGAGGCGGTCACCCTTGACCTCACCTATCGTGCCGGCGACGACGGGGTTGCCATTATCGACGGTTTGATAGAACAGGCCACACTGGTCGAGCGCGAGCGAATCGATAGGGATGTGAGTACCGTCGTGGCCAATCGGCTCAAGGAGCTGGATACCAAGCTTGAGAAGTCGAGAGTTTCCTACGAGATGCTCAAGGAGGTTCAAATAGCCTCGCTGAGCGAGCGGGATGCAGTAAAGCGTGCCCAACTGCTTGATGAGATGCGCGCACGTCGGACCGAGTTGAGAACCCTGCGCGTCAATCGTATCGCGCAGCTGGATGAGGCGCTGCTCATCGCTCGGCGGCTTGGCATCAAGCGGCCGTCGACTCCGGCTTCGATTGCCGGTAGCGCCGGAGTCAACGCAACGAATGTCGTGGTAGCCGATGTAGCCAGTCGCGATCCCCTGTACTTCCTGGGTTCCGACGCACTTGAGGCTGAGCGTGCGGCATTGCTCCAGCGCCGTTCCGACGACTTTGCCGACACGCGAATTCCGCAGATTGCCAAGAAACTGCAGTTGCTTGACCGCAATCGAGAGGTTGAGGCGTTGGAGCAGCGAAAACAGGCAGACCTGTACCTGCAGGATATCGCGAGCATCAAGGCCGAGCGGTTCGCCTTGGAGCAAGTGAGCCTGCAGGCCAAGGACCTGAAGTTGGTCAATGTCGATCAGCGTGCCGTCAGTCCCATTGCACCTGTTTCACCCAGCAAGTGGTTGCTCGGGATCGGTGGGGTGCTTGCCGGTCTGATAGCAGGGGCAGGTATTGCGCTGGCTCGGCACCTGCTGATGGGGCGTATGCGGGCAGGGGAGATTGGCGCTGAGCCGTTGGTCCCGCAGGCGGTCGCCCGCCACCGCGATGATCTCATCGAGGTCGACCGGCGCTAAGGGGCAAGGCCGGTGCTTGCTGTTGTATAGGCAAGTTACGGGTGGTGGTCGTCTGGCGGCTCTGGCAAAGACAGATATGCGGTAGTATGGAGGACCACCTGCTCCTCTGGTGAAGTGCCCGTAGAGGTACAGGCATATTGATATCTAGGTTGGCCGCAGCGGAGTTTGTTCATGCTATCTGCCTGGTCGTTTTTACCAAGTCAGGAATGGCGCCGGTGGCGCGTTTCCAAGCATCTTCAATTGGCGGGGATCATGGCGCATGTCATGAACGTGACCCGTGATTTTCCGGATTGCAAGGGTATGGTCATTCGGGCGGCAGTGATATGCAGGGTAGAAGGCTGCGGCAAACCGTTCAAAGGATAGTGGGGAGGATAAAAGTGAGTGTGGTAGCTGGATGAGCAATCCCATGACAACAGCTGCAGACATGAGCAGCGCTGAGCAACAGGACAGGAAAGGTTCTTTTCTACTTGCTCTGATGGTACTGACGGTGACCGTCGGGTTTCCGCGTGTTTACGGCACCGAGGTGCCGATGGCGGTATTGCTCATGCCTTTCTATATGTTGGGCTTTCTCAGATTGCTGATGAGTAACGGTGGATTCGCAATTGCCTTCCTGTTGCTTTTTGGTGGCTGGCTGCTCGGAGGGGCGGTGGTGGCAACCGCAGGAGCGCCTGGTGATCTATTCTTTCACTTCGTGGTGTCCAGCAAGATCTTCCTGAATATATTTTTTGGTTATGTCATTCATCGCGTCTTAACGCAGCGGCCGTCTGCTTTGCTGGCCTGGATCATCCTGCAGTGCGCGCTGGCGATCATATCGACCCTCGACAGGGAAGTGTACACCACGCTGCTAGGCTTCATATCGCCACGCTCGGCGGAGGTCTTCCAGCATATTTACGGATTGCGTGCGCTGGGCTTTGGCTTGTTTCATGTGGATGGTGCGCTCACGTTGGTAATCACGGTGTTTTACTACCTGCTCATATCACAGAAAAGCTTCCTGAAGAGTTTGCTCGTCATCATGATCTTCCCCATCGCGATGGCGATTGCTCGTAGTGCAATTATTCCTTTCGCCATCTTGGGGTTGAGCCGTCGCGGCTTGGGGCTGAAGGTTCTACTATTGCTGTCAGTCGTCACGATGGTGGTGCTGAGCTTCTATGTTACGTCTGGGCCCTTGTACCAAGCCACTGAAATCTTCAGGAATATAGTGACCAAGGGTGAGTTGCACAGTGACAGCGTCCAGTCGTTGTCGGAGATGTACATATTCCCCGATCAGCTATCCACCTACCTGTATGGCGATGGCCGCTATTTTTCCGAAAACACTTCTGAGCTGGGGTTCTACAAGGGGACAGATGTTGGTTATCTGCGGCTTTTGTATTTTTCCGGTTTGGGTTCCATCGTCGTTTTTATGTTGTTGAATTGCTTTTATCTCGTGCCCGTCCTGTTCGGCGGGCGCTATGAGAAAAGTCGTGATATCAAGGTTTTTGCGTTGGCCCTGTTCTTGATCTTCGTGATCATAAATTTCAAGGGGCTACAAGTCATGCCAATCTTTGCCGTTTCCCTCTATCTGTTCGCCGGGCAGCAGGAGCGTGACGCCAGTCGCGGAGCTGGGCTGAACCGCATGCAGGGAGCGGTTGCATGACGTCAAGGACTGCTGTGGTCATTTTCAGAAATTGTGAACTGACCGGCGAGACCTTTTCTGTAATTATCATTCAATCTGAAGGGTAGTGAGTCGTTTGGAAACACAAATGCGGCCGCGTAAGAAAATCTGTTTGGTTGCCACTGTCCCTGTCGTTTTGCATGTCTTCATGCGCGAGCATATCAAGCGTCTTTGTACGAACTACGATGTGACACTGGTGGTGCCTGGTACGCGCCATGACGTCGAGGAACTGCTGGGAGAGCATGTCGACTTCATTCCCTATGCCATCGAACGCAAGATCTCTCTCAAACGTGACGTGATCTCGCTGTACCGGCTTTGGCGAATCCTGATGCAGCGTCGCTATGACTGCGTGCTATCCCTGATGCCCAAGTCTGGACTTGTCGCCATGTTGGCGGGGTGGCTGTCGGCGACACGGTGCCGCGTGCACATTTTCACCGGGCAGGTCTGGTTCACGCGGCGTGGGCTGGGGCGTCGTTTCCTGATGTTCCTTGACCGTCTCCTGGCCGGCGCCGCAACTCATCTGCTGACTGACAGTCATTCGCAAAGAGACTTTCTGATCGAGTCGAAGATCGTCGCCCGAGACAAGATCAGGGTGCTTGGCAAAGGCTCCATCAGTGGTGTGGATATCGAGCGCTTCAAGCCGGATCCGCAGCGGGCCGCGCAAATGCGTAGCGAGATGAACATTGCCGACAATGCCAAGGTTTTCCTGTTTCTTGGGCGGGTCAATACGGCCAAGGGGATATTGGATCTTGCCCGGGCCTTTGCATCGCTTGACGAAGCGTACGCCGATGCACATCTGTTGGTTGTCGGCCCCGATGACGAGGGTATCGATGAGTCGCTCGCCGCCATCATGCAACCCTGTCAGGGCCGGTTTCATCGTGTGGGCTTCACTCGGACACCAGAGCACTACATGGCAATGGCCAACGTGTTTTGCATGCCCAGCTACCGGGAAGGTTTTGGCCTGGCGGTCATCGAGGCGGCAGCGGTGGGAGTGCCCAGCATGGTCTCGCGAATCTACGGATTGACCGATGCCGTCGAAGAAGATGTCACCGGGTTGTTCCATGAAGCAGGGGACATTGCGCAGATTCGGCAGGTTCTCACCCGGCTTCATAGCGACTCCGTACTTCGTGATAGGCTCGCGGTCTCTGGACTGCAGAGGGCCCGCCGGGACTTTTCGCAGGATCTGGTAGTTGGGGAAATGCAGATGTTCATCAAGGCGATCATGGACCGCCAATGATGCCGCAAGTAGAAAGGACAAGGGGCGATGGTACGATGCGCATAGTGTTAACAGGCGGTTCCGGATTTGTTGGTCAAGGTGTGTTGAAGCGATTGGCGACGATGCCGGTAGAGGTGATTGCGGCAGTGCGCCGGCAATCGACCTCGTTGCCCGCCGGGGTCAAGCAACACCTGTTTGATGACTTGGCAAGCGAATCTGCCTGGCCTCAGGCTGAGCGGGCGTTTGACGTGGTGATTCATTGTGCCTCCCGGGTGCATGTGATGAACGAGGTCGCCGCCGACCCGTTGGCGGAATTTCGCAAGATCAATGTCGAGGCAACGCTTGCCTTTGCCCGGCGCGCCGCCCAAGCTGGGGTAAAGCGCTTTGTCTTTATCAGCTCGATCAAGGTCAATGGCGAGGGAACGCCTTTGGGGCAGCCCTACCATGCAGATGATGATGCCTCGCCCTCGGACCCTTACGGGGTGTCCAAGCAGGAAGCGGAAGAGCAGTTGATGAAGCTGGGACGTGACCTGGGCATGGAGATCGTCGTCATCAGGCCTGTGCTGGTTTACGGACCTGGGGTCAAGGCCAACTTCCACAATATGATGCGTTGGCTCGACAAACAGATTCCGTTGCCTTTCGGTGCCATACATAACAAGCGCAGCCTTGTGGCCCTGGACAACCTCGTCGACCTGATCGTGTTGTGCTGCTCGCACCCGGCGGCCGCCAACCAAGTGTTTCTGGTGAGTGACGGCCATGACGTTTCCACCACGGAGCTGCTACAGAAGATGTCGGTCGCCCTGGGCAAGCCGGCCAGGTTGATACCGGTACCGAGCTCGCTACTGACCTTCGGGGCCAATCTGCTGGGTAAGCGGGCGCTGTCACAACGTCTCTGCGGCTCGCTTCAGGTCGATATCTCCAAGACACGCCAGATGCTCGGTTGGGAGCCGCCTGTGTCACTGGAGGAAGCGCTCGGTATCACTGCAAAACATTTCCTGGAAAACCCCATTCGATGAGTTACTGGATCCTTCCCATTGCTGCTCTGCTGGTTTCTTACTTGCTGACAGGGGCGTTGCGTCGTTATGCAATTGCCCGAAGCATCATCGATGTTCCCAATGCCCGCAGTTCTCACTCCGTTCCCACTCCACGCGGTGGTGGTGTGGCAATCGTGCTGGCGTTCCTCGCGGCATTGCCGGTTGCCTACGGCCTCGATCTCATCTCGACCGGCCTGCTGATCGGTTCTTTGGGTGGATGCGGCCTGGTGGCAGTAATCGGATTTCTCGATGACCATGGCCATATCGCGGCACGGTGGCGATTGCTGGGACATTTTTCCGCAGCCTGCTGGGTGTTGTTCTGGCTAGGTAATGCGCCAAAGCTGGTGATCCTGGGCGCGACACTGGACATCAGCCTGGTTACCTACGTGCTGGCGGCTTTCTACATTGTGTGGATGCTTAATCTCTATAATTTCATGGACGGTATCGACGGCTTGGCTAGCCTTCAGGCGATAACGGTCTGTTTGGGTGCATGCGTCATCTATGTCGCTTGTGGCGCTTCATCAATGGTTTGGGCACCAGCATTGCTTGCATTGGCCGTGGCTGGTTTTCTGTTCTGGAACTTCCCACCGGCACGTATTTTCATGGGTGACGCAGGCAGTGGTTTCCTGGGAATCCAGTTGGCGCTGCTGTCATTGCATGCCGCGAACGGCGCCCCCGTGCTGCTCTGGTCGTGGATCATCCTGATGGGTGTTTTCATCGTCGATGCCACCTTTACCCTGGCTCGTCGGCTGTTGCGTGGCGACAAGGTCTATGAAGCACACCGAAGCCATGCCTACCAGTATGCTTCGCGATATTTCGGTAAGCACCGTCCCGTCACGCTGGCCGTAACGGCCATCAATCTGCTCTGGCTGCTGCCTTGGGCGGCCATTGTGGCACTGGGACATGTGGATGCATTGGTTGGCGTGATCGTGGCTTATGCACCGCTCCTCGCGCTTGCCGTCAAATTCAAGGCGGGGCAAAGGGAAATGGTCGACAAGTCGCCAGCATGAGTGACCAAAAGGCCCCGGCGGCATCGTTCATGCCAGCCACTATTGTTGCGAGTGCGGCTCAGGTTCAGTAAGAGGAGAATGATTTTGAAAGGGGTTATGGATAGTTTTCGGTCCGCATTGCTAGGGTTGCCTCGGCGATACAAAAGGCTGTTGCAGGTTGCAACTGACGTTGTATTGGTCTGGGGCAGCTTGTGGCTGGCATTTCTTGTTCGCCTGGGGGTCGAAGAGCTATCCAATCCGATCAAGGAGCACCTGTGGCTCTTTATCGCCGCCCCGATTGTGGCGATCCCACTGTTCATACGCTTCGGCATGTACCGTGCAGTCATGCGATATTTCGGTAACGATGCGCTGATCGCCATTGTTAAGGCCGTCAGCCTTTCGTCGCTGATCCTTGCTCTGGTGGTCTACTGGTACAGCAACCATCAAGCGGTGGTGCCACGTTCGATCATCTTCAACTACTGGTGGTTGAGCCTGGTGTTTCTGGGCGGTCTGCGCCTGGTGATGCGCCAATACTTCCTCGGTGACTGGTTTGCAGCGGCCAAGCATGTGCCCTTCACCAATCGTGATGATGGTTTGCCGAAAGTTGCGGTCTATGGGGCTGGCGCTGCCGGCAACCAACTGGTGGCGGCATTGCGCATGGGCCGGTTGATGCGGCCGGTGGCGTTCATTGACGATGACGAGAGCATCAGTGACCGGGTGATCGCTGGGCTGCAAGTATACAAACCCAAGCACATCCAGAGAATGCTGGACCTGACCGGCGCCGAGGAAATCCTTTTGGCCATTCCTTCGGCGACCCGTGCGCGTCGCCGTGAGATACTCGGTTTCCTCGAAGGCTTCCCTTTGCATGTGCGTAGTGTGCCTGGCTTCATGGACCTGGCCCGTGGTCAGGTCAAGGTCGATGACATCCAGGAAGTCGACATTGCCGATCTGCTTGGACGTGACCCGGTGCCAGCCCAGGGCGAGTTGCTGGAACGCTGCGTTGTCGGCCAGTCCGTTCTGGTGACCGGAGCCGGTGGGTCGATCGGATCCGAACTCTGCCGTCAGATATTGAGTCTTCGTCCGAAGAATCTGCTGCTGTTCGAACACAGCGAGTTCAATCTCTACAGCATCCTCAGCGAGTTGGAGCAACGGGTTGCCCGTGAGTCGCTCCCTGTCAGGGTACTGCCGATCCTGGGTTCCATTCGCAATCCTGACCAGCTGCTTGATGTCATGCGTACCTGGCATATCGATACGGTCTACCATGCCGCTGCCTACAAGCATGTGCCCATGGTCGAGCACAATATCGCCGAAGGTGTGTTGAACAACGTATTTGGAACGCTCAACACCGCACAGGCTGCGTTGCAGGCAGGCGTTTCGAATTTCGTATTGATCTCCACTGACAAGGCGGTGCGTCCAACCAACGTCATGGGCAGTACCAAGCGTCTGGCGGAAATGATCCTGCAGGCCTTGAGTCGTGAGTCTGCCCCAGTCTTGTTTGGTCGCAGCAGCAATCTGTCCCATGTCAATCGGACCAGGTTCACCATGGTTCGATTCGGCAACGTACTGGGTTCCTCGGGTTCGGTGATTCCTCTGTTCCACAAGCAGATCAAGTCGGGTGGTCCACTGACCGTCACCCACCCGAAGATCACCCGTTACTTCATGACCATTCCCGAGGCTGCGCAGCTGGTTATCCAGGCGGGGTCCATGGGACTGGGGGGGGATGTGTTCGTGCTGGACATGGGCAAGCCGGTGAAGATCGTCGAGCTGGCGGAAAAGATGATTCATCTTTCCGGACTCAGCGTTCGGTCGGAGCGAAACCCCAATGGTGACATTGCCGTCGAGTTCACCGGATTGCGGCCAGGCGAAAAGCTCTACGAGGAATTGTTGATCGGAGACAATGTCGTTTCTACCCAGCATCCGATGATCATGAGTGCCGACGAGGACTTCCTGGATTGGTCCGTGCTCAAGGAGCAACTGATTCGGCTGCAGGGCGCCGTTCAGGCGGATGACTATGTTGCTGTTCGCCAACTGCTGCGAGAAATGGTCAGTGGCTACTCTCCGGACAGTGAGATCGTTGACTGGATCCATCTGCAGCGGCGCATGGAACCCTGAAACAGCATGCGCTGCATGCCCGGAATGATCTGGAAATAATCTACCTGGCCTTCATCTGTTGATCGGACATCCAGAACGTCTAGGGTTTAGGGGCAGCCAAGGAACGCTGCCTCTGGAATCCACGACCAAGGAGTCTCAACATGCGAAACTATGTACTGACCTATCTGTTGCTGCCGGTCTTCACCTGCCTGTCATTCTCTGTTTCCGCTGCGCCTGCAGCGGCACCGGTACCCGTTGTCGAACAGGTCGAACTGCAAGCTGCCACGTCATCGGCGCAAATGGGGACGGTTGATCTCAACCAGGCCGATGCGTTGACCCTGCAGAACGAACTCAATGGCATCGGCAAGGCCAAGGCAGAGGCAATCGTGGCCTATCGAGAGGCGCACGGCCCATTCCAATCGGTCGATGAGTTGCTGGAAATCAAGGGAATCGGCAATGCGCTGCTCGAGCGCAACCGTGAAAAGCTGAGGGTGAACTAACCTCGGTCAGCCGACCGATGAGTATCGGTCGGCTTTCTGCCGCGCATCAGCGATCCTGCGCATCCTTCGCATCCGCCTCGGCATTGCGCTCATGCACCTTCTTCAACTGCTCCTCGGTCAACGGCAACTTCTTCGCCGTATCCCGCAGCAGCATCAATCCGCCGACAATCGACCCGAGAGCAACAAGCAGTATCAACCAGGCATACCAAGGCATCGAGATTCTCCAGAAAGCGTACAGGGCACCGCTTACATGGCATTCGAGCCATTGCCGCAGCCGTTGGTTCCATTATAGGAGCCACCCCCACCCAGGCCAATTCTCATGACCCGCGGCCCCCAAACCCCGCCCCACTTCGTTTACAATGCGCGCCGTTTACGACTTGCCAAGAGACCCTGCCCATGTCCGCCTGCCAGACGCCCCTGATCGTCGCCCTGGATTTCCCCACCCGTGACGCCGCCCTGAAGCTGGCCGACCAGCTCGACCCCGCCCTGTGCCGGGTCAAGGTGGGCAAGGAACTGTTCACCAGCAGCGCTGCGGGAATCGTCGAGACCCTATGCAGCAAGGGCTTCGAAGTGTTCCTCGACCTTAAGTTCCACGATATCCCCAACACCACTGCGATGGCGGTCAAGGCCGCGGCAGAGATGGGCGTGTGGATGGTCAATGTGCACTGCTCCGGTGGCCTGCGCATGATGTCGGCGTGCCGCGAAGAGCTGGCCAAGCGCAGCGGCCCGCAGCCGCTGCTGATCGGCGTGACCGTGCTGACCAGCATGGAGCGCGAGGACTTGGCTGGTATCGGCCTGGATGTCGACCCGCAGGAGCAGGTGCTGCGCCTGGCGGCGCTGGCGCAGAAGGCCGGTATGGACGGCCTGGTGTGCTCGGCGCTGGAAGCGCCGGCACTGAAGGCGGCGCACCCGTCGCTGCAGCTGGTGACCCCGGGTATTCGCCCGGCGGGCAGCGCCCAGGATGACCAGCGCCGGATCCTGACCCCGCGCCAGGCACTGGACGCCGGTTCCGATTACCTGGTGATCGGGCGTCCGATCAGCCAGGCTACAGATCCGGCCCAGGCGTTGGCTGCTGTGGTGGCTGAAATCCGCGGTTAAATCAGGGATCGTGGGAGCGGGCTTGCCCCGCGATGGCGTCAGCTCAGGTAATCGCCATCGCGGGGCAAGCCCGCTCCCACAAACCTGTCTGCGCGTGAGTGCAGCCCGCAATGATCAGACTTTCAGCACCAACTTGCCGAAATTCTCCCCGCTGAACAGCTTGAGCAGCGTCTCGGGGAAGGTTTCCAAGCCTTCCACCACATCCTCCTTGCTCTTGACCTTGCCGCTGGCCAGCCAGCCGGCCATTTCCTGCGCGGCCTTGCCGTACTCCTTGACGTAGTCCATCACCACGAAGCCTTCCATGCGCGCGCGGTTGACCAGCAGCGCCAGGTAGTTGGCCGGGCCCTTGACCGCTTCCTTGTTGTTGTACTGGCTGATGGCGCCGCAGATCACCACCCGGGCCTTGAAGTTCAGGCGCGACAGTACGGCATCGAGGATATCGCCACCGACGTTGTCGAAGTACACATCCACGCCCTTGGGACATTCGCGCTTGAGCCCGGCGAGCACGTCTTCGGCCTTGTAGTCGATGACCCCATCGAAGCCCAGTTCATCCAGCAGGTACTGGCATTTTTGCGCGCCGCCGGCGATGCCGACCACGCGGCAACCCTTGAGCTTGGCGATCTGCCCGGCAATGCTGCCGACCGCGCCTGCGGCGCCGGAGATCACCACGGTTTCGCCGGCTTTGGGCTGGCCGACATCGAGCAGGGCGAAGTAGGCGGTCATGCCGGTCATGCCCAGGGCGGACAGGTAGCGCGGCAGGGGGGCCAGACGCGGGTCGATCTTGTGCAGGCCCTGAGGTTCACCGGTGAAGTAGTCCTGCACGCCGAGGGCGCCGCTGACATGGTCGCCGGGCTTGTAGTCCGGGTGCTTGGAACTGACCACTTCGCCCACGCCGAGTGCGCGCATCACCTGGCCAAGGCCCACCGGGGGGATGTAAGACTTGCCTTCGTTCATCCAGCCGCGCATGGCAGGGTCCAGGGACAGGTAAAGGTTCTTCACCAGCACCTGACCTTCGCCTGGCTCGGCGGCAGGTGCCTGCTCATAGGTGAAGTCGTCACGGCGCACGGCGCCGACCGGGCGCTTGGTCAGCAGGAAACGGCGGTTGGTGTGGGGCATGGCGAGTTCTCCTGAACGAGTGTGAGGGGGGATGATCGGCGGGTTGAATGGGCCGCGTCACGCAAGATCACTGCGAACGATAGTAGTCCAACCGTACCCTTGATGATGCTGCCCAGCCCAGCGGTGCCCTGGCTAGACTCAGCCACGACTTCCCATCCTTTTGCAGGAGCCAGTGATGAGCATGACTTTCTCCGGCCAGGTTGCCCTGGTCACCGGTGGCGCGGCGGGCATCGGCCGGGCGACGGCCCAGGCATTCGCCGGCGAGGGGCTCAAGGTGGTGGTGGCCGACCGTGATGCGAATGGTGGCGAAGGCACCGTGGCGCTGATTCGCCAGAGTGGTGGCGAAGCGTTGTTCGTTGCCTGCGACGTTACCCGTGACGAAGATGTGCGGCAATTGCACGAGCGGGTAGTCGAGGCATACGGGCGTCTGGACTACGCCTTCAACAATGCCGGCATCGAAATCGAGAAGGGGCGATTGGCCGAGGGCAGCGAGGCGGAGTTCGACGCGATCATGGGTGTCAACGTCAAGGGTGTGTGGCTGTGCATGAAGTACCAGTTGCCCCTGCTGCTGGCACAGGGCGGCGGCGCTATCGTCAACACGGCCTCGGTGGCCGGCCTGTCGGCGGCGCCGAAAATGAGCATCTATGCCGCCTCCAAGCACGCGGTTATAGGACTGACCAAATCGGCGGCCATCGAGTACGCGAAGAAGGGTATCCGGGTCAATGCGGTGTGCCCGGCGGTGATCGACACCGACATGTTCCGTCGCGCCTACGAGGCTGATCCGCGCAAGGCCGAGTTCGCTGCGGCGATGCACCCGGTCGGGCGTATCGGCAAGGTCGAGGAGATCGCCAGCGCGGTGCTGTACCTGTGCAGCGATGGCGCGGCGTTCACGACGGGGCACAGCCTGACGGTCGACGGTGGCGCGCTGGCGATCTGACCGAGGCCAGCCACAGGGCCAGTGCCACCGCCGCGCAGCCCAGCAGCAACACACCACCAAACACGATCAAGGCCAGCTGCGACCCCAGCCGGTCACTGAGTAGCCCGGTGAAGATCACCGGCAGGCTGAACCCCAGGTAGGCCAGCAGGAAGAACCCGGCACAGGCCCGGGTTTTTTCCTGGCCGGCCAACTGATTCACCGCCGCCAGCCCGCCCAGGTAGATGAAGCCATAGCAGGCGCTGCTGGCGGCCACGGCGCCCATCAAAACGCCCGGCAGGTTGCCACTGGCGGCGCCCCAGGCCAGCAGCGCGTAGCTGCACGGCAGGATCAGCAGCCCGAGCAAGGTCGCCTGGGCACTGGCCATGCGCCGGGCCAGGGGCTGGAACAGCAGGCCGCAACTGATCACGCAGAAGGTCGAGAATCCCGACCAGGCGCTCAGGCCGTGCTGGCGCAGGATCCCCGGCAGCAACGCGATGACCAGCCCGACACAGGCCCAGGCCAGCAGGATCGCCAGGCCATAGGCCAGGCTGCCGCTGGGATAGCACGGCAGGCGCAGCATGGCGCTGCGTTGCGTCGGGCGTGGGTCTGGCAGGCGCCAGACCAGCGCGAGGGCAAAGGTGGCGAGCGCCAGTTGCAGATGGAAGCTGCCAGGGGTGAGTGTCTGCCCGCGCAGCAGGAACAGGCTGGTCAACGCCGCGCCGAGGCCAAAACCCAAGGAAGTGCTGGCGGTGACCCAGATCGCGGCGCGGTCACTTTCGCCGGGCCGCATCAGCTCGCTCATGTACGCGGTGGCCGTGGCCGACGCCAAGCCGGTGCCCAGGCCCAGGAACAAGCGCGCCACGCCCAGGGAGGCCAGGCTGGGGGACAGCAGCATGATCAAGGTGGCGATCATCGACAGGGCGAGTGCGACCAGGATCAACGGGCGTCGGCCGACCCGATCGGCCAGGCCGCCGAGGGCCAGCAGCACTGGCAATACGCCGAGCACGTACCCGGAGAAAGCCACGGCGGTCGCTGCGGCGCCTTGCCCGGAGAGGTCGGCGTAGGTGATGTACAGCGGGGCCTGGAGATTGACGGCAAGGGTGATCAGGCACAGGGCGAAGGCCAGCAGGGCCGGGGCGTGGCGAGTGGGCATAGGGATATCCGCAAGATCGATTGCGCCCAGCATCCAATCTAGGGCGGCTGTTCGCCAAGGCACACTCTGCCGTTTTTTGTGCTTAACTGTTTGTCTGAAATCTCAGAACACTTGCCATGCACTTCAATCTTGACCGCGAACTCCCCACCCCGTTGGTCCAGCAACTGACCGAGCACCTGCAGGCCTGGATCGAACAGCAGCGCCTGCGTCCCGGAGCTCGCATGCCGTCGATCCGCGCGCTGGCCAAGGCCCAGGCGGTCAGCGCGTCGTGCGTGATCGAGGCCTACGACCGTCTGGCGGCAAATGGCTGGCTGGAGGCGCGGCATGGCGCAGGCTTTTTCGTCGCCGAGCGCAAGCCGGGCCTGCGGCCCGACCCCGGCGAGCCATGGGGCGAGGCGATCGACGGCAGTTGGCGGCAGTTCCGCGAAGGGCATGAGCAACTGCTCAAGCTCGGCTGCGGCTGGTTGCCCGTGGCCTGGCGAGCCGAGGCTGAACTGGCCCAGGCCATCCGCCAGGTCAGCCGTGGCGCGCCCGAGGCGCTGTTCGACTACTGCCCGCCCCAGGGCCTGGCCAGCCTGCGTCTGCAACTGCACAAGGGGCTGGCGCGGCTGGATATCGCCGCCGAGCCGGAGCGAATCGTCACCACCCAGGGTGCCAGCCATGCCCTCGACCTGCTGGTGCGAACCTTGTTGAAGCCGGGCGATACAGTGCTGGTGGAGCACCCCGGCTATTACAACCTGTACAACTTGTTGCGCCTGCACGGTGTGCACATGCTTGAGGTGCCGCGCACTGCCAGTGGTCCAGACCTGGCCGTGCTCGAGCAGTTGCTCGCCGAACACCGACCGCGCTGTCTGTTCATCAACAGCCTGTACCAGAACCCGACCGGCACCAGCCTGACGCCCAAGGTCGCCTATCGCCTGCTGGAGCTGGCCCGCGGGCATGACTTGCGGATTGTCGAGGATGATCTCTATGCCGACTTCCAGGACGGACCGGCGACGCGGCTGGCTACCCTCGACAGTGAGCAACGGGTGATCTACCTGGGCAGCTTCTCCAAGACCCTCAGCAGTTCGCTGCGGGTCGGCTATGTGGTGGCCGATCCGCCCTTGGTGGCGCGTCTGGCCGAGCTGAAGATGGTCGCGGGCATCGGCACCTCGCGCTTCGCTGAGCAGGTGGTCGGGCAGATGCTCGCCAATGGCGGCTATCGCAAGAGCGTGCAGCGTCTGCGGTTGCGCCTGGGCCAGCACCGGGCCAGGACGTTGCGGCAGCTGGAGGCCTGCGGCTGGGAGGTGTTCTGCGAGCCGGTCGGCGGCATGTTCGTCTGGGCCCGGGTGCCCGGGCGCGACTTTGCCGAGCTGGAGCGGCTGGCGCTGGAGCATGCCGTGTTGCTCACCCCGGGCAGCGCCTTCGATCCGCACGGCCGGGCCAGTGACTGGCTGCGCATCAATGTCGCCTATGGGCAGGATTCCCGGGCCGAGGCGTTCTTTCGGCATGCGGGGCGACCTCCGGCGGTCTGAAAGCGACAGGCTCATAGCTAAATGACACCATTGGCGCGTCTGGCTCTTGTGACGGAGTCGGCGCCATTGTCACTCTTGCTGTCGGTAAAGTCCGACAAGGCGAGGGGATTGGTGATGGCGGCGACCAAGCACGGTGTACTGGCCAATCTGGGCATGGCGCGCAAGCTCGGCCTGGGCTTCGCCCTGGTGTTGCTGCTCACCCTGGTGGTGGCTGCGATCGGTGTGTACGCCCTGGCCAATGTCGGCCAACGCTTCGATGGGCTGCGGCAGATGGCCCAGTTCAATACCGACCTGTTGAAGCTGCGCCAGCACGAACAGGCCTTCGCCCTGCGCTCGGACATCAAGGAGGCCGATGCCCTGCGCACGGGGCTGCAGGGGCTGGTGGAGCGGGCCCGGGCCGTGCCGGCACTGGCTTCGACCGAGGCCGATCTGAATGCCTATGCGCAAGCTTTCGACCAGTTCGTCCAGGCGGTGCAGGCCAAGGAGCTGGCCCTGGACATGGCCAGCTGGTCGGTATCGAGCGTGGCCAACAACCTCGATGTGCTGCAGGCCGGCCTGGCCGACGATGGCACCTATACCCTCAAGCAGTCCCAGGGGCAGCAGGGTGGTGAGTTCCTGGAACAGGCCGGGCAGGTGGCGCAGGTGTCGCGGCTGATGCTGCAGGCCATGGACGAGGCCCGGGTGCGCCTGGACCAGAGCCGCAAGGGCGGTGAAGCCAGCGCCGAGGGCCGCATCGCCCAGACCGTCGAAGCGGCGACCCTGGTCGACCAGCTCAAGGTTTCGGTCGCCGACGCCGGCTACCAGAGCGTGCTGGGCGAAGTGGCCGGGCATATCGGCAGTTTCTCCGAAAAGCTCAACGAGTACACCGACCTGCTGGGCCAGGAGCGGGGTATCAAGGATCAGTTGCAGGCGCGTGCCGAGCAGGTCACCGCGCGTGTCGACCAGGTGTATGCCGATCAGGAGCAGGCCATGCAGGCCGAACTGGCACGCAACGCCGTCGCCATTACTGCGGCCACGGCGCTGGCGCTGCTGGTAGGCGTGCTGGCGGCCTGGCTGATCACCCGCGCCGTGGTCGCGCCGCTCAAGCGGGTGATCAGCCGGGCCCGGCGCATTGCCGCAGGCGAACTGGGTATCGAGGCCGAGCCGCCGCGTGCCGACGAGGTCGGCCAGCTGTTGCAGGCCATGCAGCAGATGGCCGAAGGCTTGTCCGGCATCGTCAGTGGCTTGCAGCAGGGTATCGACCAGTTGGCCGGCAGTGCCCAGGCCTTGTCGGCGGTCACCGAGCAGACCAACCGCGAAGTCGGTAGCCAGAAGGACGAGACCGAGCAGGTGGCCACCGCCATGCAGCAGATGACCGCGACCGTGCACGATGTGGCGCGCAACGCCGAGCAGGCAGCCCAGGCGGCCCAGGCTGCCGACGACAAGGTCGGGTCAGGGCAGCAGGTGGTGCGTCAGAGCATGCAGCGCATCGAGCAACTGGCGCTGGCCGCTGAAACCGCCAGCAGTGGCATCGACAGCCTCAGCGCCGAGATCCATACCATCGGTGACGTGCTTGAGGTGATCAAGAGCGTGGCCGAGCAGACCAATCTGCTGGCGCTCAATGCCGCGATCGAGGCGGCGCGTGCCGGGGAGCAGGGGCGCGGGTTCGCGGTGGTGGCTGACGAGGTACGTGCCCTGGCTCGGCGTACCCGGCAATCCACCGAGGAGATCGAGCGCCTGGTTGCCAGCTTGCGCGGCAATGCTCAGCAGTCGGTGATGCAGATCCGCGGCAGCACCGAGCTGGTGCGCCTGGCGGTGGCCGACACGCTGCAGACCGAGAGCGCCCTGGGCAGCATCGCGGCGGCGGTGTCGCTGATCCAGCAGATGAACCAGCAGATCGCCGCGGCGGCCGAGCAGCAGAGCTCGGTGGCCGAGGAGATCAGCCGCAGCGTCACGCAGATTCGCGGCAGCGCCGACCAGGCGGCACTGGCGATGGAGGACAATGCCCGTTCAAGCGTAGAGCTGGCGCAACTGGGCAATGACCTGAAGGGAATGGTGGGGCATTTCCGCTTGTGAATGCCTGTGCTTGTCTCAGCCTTTGCGCGGGCTGAGTATGAGCAAGGTCAGCACCCCCGCCACGATCCCCCAGAACGCCGAGCCGATCGAGAACAGGGTGAAGCCCGAGGCTGTGACCATGAAGGTGATCAGGGCCGCTTCGCGCTCGCGCACCTCGCCCATGGCCACGCTCAAGCCGTTCATGATCGAACCGAACAGCGCCAACGCCGCGATCGACAGCACCAGCTCCTTGGGCAGGGCGCCGAACAGCGCCGCCAGTGTGGCGCCGAAGGTGCCGGCGATACCGTAGAAGATCCCGCACCAGACCGCCGCCGTGTAGCGCTTGGCCGGGTCTTCATGGGCATGCGGCCCGGTGCAGATCGCCGCGCTGATCGCCGCCAGGTTGATCCCGTGGGAGCCGAACGGCGCCAGCAGCAGTGAAGCGAAGCCGGTGGCCGAGATCAGCGGCGAAGCCGGCACCGGGTAACCGTCGGCGCGCAGCACAGCGACGCCGGGCATGTTCTGCGAGGTCATGGCCACCACGAACAGCGGGATACCGATGCTGATGGTCGCCGCCAGCGAGAAGCTTGGCGTGGTCCACACCGGGGTTGCAACTTCCAGCTGGAAGCCGCTGAAGTCCAGCAGCCCCAGGGCGCCGGACAGCGCGGTGCCGACCAGCAGAGCGGCCAGCACGCAATAGCGCGGCGACAGGCGCTTGACCAGCAGGTAGCTGAAGAACATGCCCAGCACCAGTACCGTGCGGTGCTGGGCGGCGACGAAGATCTCGCTGCCGATCTTGAACAGGATGCCGGCCAGCAGGGCCGAGGCCAGGGAAGCGGGAATACGCCGTACCAGGCGTTCGAAGCTGCCGGTCAGGCCGCAGATCAGCACCAGCACGGCGCAGGTGATGTAGGCGCCGATCGCTTCGCCGTAGCTCACCCCGCCAAGGCTGGTGATCAGCAGTGCCGCGCCGGGTGTCGACCAGGCTACGGTGATCGGCGTACGGTAGCGCAGCGACAGGCCGATGCTGCACACTGCCATGCCGATCGACAGGGCCCAGATCCATGAGGAAATCTGCGCGCTGGTAAGACCGGCCGCCTGGCCAGCCTGGAACATCAGCACCAGCGAGCTGGTGTAGCCGGTGAGCATGGCGATAAAGCCGGCGACGATCGCCGACGGCGAGCTGTCCGCCAGCGGCCGCAGGCGCGCTGAGGTGGCATCGGTCATAGGGAATTCCTTGTGCAGGTGTAAGCAGTTTTTTCAGGCTACCGTGCCATGGCGTGATCCTTGCCATACAGCAGGCATTGCATTTAGCCGTACAGTCGCCAACTATGGGGCATTACTACGCAACTGCGTGAAAGGGGAGGGGCGATGTACAAGGTGTATGGGGATTACCAGTCGGGCAATTGCTACAAGGTCAAGCTGATGCTGAGCCTGCTCGACCGCCCGTATGAGTGGCACCCGGTGGACATTCTCAAGGGTGAGACGCAAACCCCCGAGTTCCTGGCCATGAACCCCAACGGCAAGGTGCCAGTGCTCAAGCTTGAGGACGGCACCTGCCTGTGGGAATCCAACGCGATTCTCAACTACCTGGCCGATGGCAGCGAGTTCCTGCCCAGCGAGCCGCGGCTGCGCACCCAGGTGCTGCAATGGCAGTTCTTCGAACAGTACAGCCATGAGCCCTACATCGCCGTGGCGCGGTTCATCCAGTTCTACCTGGGGCTGCCGCAAGAGCGGCTGGAGGAGTACAGGGGGCTGCACAAGGGCGGCTACAAGGCGCTCAAGGTGATGAATAAGCAGCTGGAAATGACGCCTTACCTGGTCGGCGAGCAGTACTCGATCGCCGACGTGGCGTTGTACGCCTATACCCATGTGGCGCATCAGGGGGGCTTCGACCTGGCGCCTTACCCGGCGGTGCAGGCTTGGTTGGCGCGGGTGGCCAGTCATCCTCGGCATGTGCCGATGGTGGATTGACCGGCCTTATCGCGGGGCAAGCCCGCTCCCACGCAGACCCGCCCCATGGGTTCTGGCTTGCGTGGGAGCGGGCTTGCCCCGCGATGGCGATCTCTCAGACCGCCGCGAAGCGTTTGTCCAGATAGGCAATGATGTCCTTGGACTCGTACATCCAGGTCACCTCGCCTTGTTCCTCGATCCGCAGGCACGGCACTTTCACCCGGCCACCGCCTTCAAGCAGCGCCTGGCGGTGCTGCACATCGTTCTTCGCATCGCGCAGCGCCACCGGCACATTGAGGCGGTGCAGGGCGCGGCGGGTTTTCACGCAGAAGGGGCAGGCATGGAACTGGTACAGCGCCAGGCCCTTGGCCTGCTGTTCGACCTGGGCCTGGGCCGCAGCATCGCGCTGCGTCTTGGCCGGACGGCTGATCCAGTCGCCGAACACGATAAGCTGGCCGAGGCCGACCCGCAGGGCTTTGACGATCATGGGCAACTCCTGAAATGAAAAAGCCGACCCCAGAGGGTCGGCTCGGAAAACAGGCCGATCATTTGATCAGGCTGAGGAACTCGCTGCGTGTGGCGGCGTTCTCGCGGAACTCGCCGAGCATCACCGAGGTGAGCATGGTCGAGTTCTGCTTTTCGACACCGCGCATCATCATGCACATGTGCTTGGCCTCGATCACCACCGCCACGCCTGCGGCGCCGGTCACCTGCTGCACGGCCTCGGCGATCTGGCGGCTGAGGTTTTCCTGGATCTGCAGGCGGCGGGCGTACATGTCGACGATCCGCGCCACCTTCGACAGGCCCAGCACTTTGCCCTTGGGCAGGTAGGCCACGTGGGCCTTGCCGATGAACGGCAGCATGTGGTGTTCGCACATCGAATACAGCTCGATATCCCGGACCAGCACCATTTCGCTGTTGTCGGAGGTGAACAACGCGCCGTTGGTCACTTCTTCCAGGGTTTGCTCATAACCGCGGCAAAGGTACTTCATGGCCTTCGCTGCCCGCTTGGGCGTGTCGAGCAGGCCTTCGCGGGAGACATCCTCGCCGATCTGGCTGAGGATCGCGGTGTAGTTCTGTTCCAGGGACATGGATCTACCTGTGGAAAATTTCGCAAAGGCGAAGGGTACGGCGGCGACGGCGGCGCTGCAAGCGCGATGTCACTCGTCGCGCCCTTCGAGCATGGTTCGCTTGAGCATCACGTAGACCGCGCCGGTGCCGCCGTGGCGGGCCTGACACGAGGTGAAACCGAGCACCTGAGGGTGCTGGCGCAGCCAGGTGTTGACGTGGCTCTTGATCATCGGCCGCTTGCCGTCCAGGCGCGCGGCCTTGCCGTGGGTGACCCGCACGCAGCGCACTTCCAGCTTGGTCGCTTCGGCGATGAAGGCCCACAGCGTCTCGCGGGCCTTCTCGACGCTCATGCCGTGCAGGTCAAGGCTGCCCTCGAAGGCGATCTGGCCGAGCTTGAGCTTGCGCAGCTGGGTTTCCTGCACGCCGTCACGCCGCCACATCAGCTCATCCTCGGCGCCGACATCGATGACGAACTGGTCGGACAGGCCGTCGATCACCAGCGTCTGGTCGCTGCGGATGGTCGCCGCCTGGCGCAGGCCTGCCAGCTGCTTGCGGTCGGCCTTGGGTTTGCCGACTTCGGCGCGATCGTGCTTGATTGGCTTGACGCCCTGCACTTGGCTGCGGAAGAGGGAAAAGTCGTCGTCTTGCATGGTGCCTCCACGTGGGCGGCGTAGTTTACGCGACTGTCATCGCGGGGCAAGCCCGCTCCCCCTGGCGACGGTACGAGACGCGTCAGTCGTGCTTCTTCATCAGGTGCGGCGACAGGTTCAGTTCGCGCCCGCGGCGCAGGCGGATACGGCTGCGCCGCCACAGGCGCACGCCGAAGTACAGCAGGGTCAGGCCGACAATGGTCAGGACCGCCGACAATGGCCGGTTGGCATTGAGTTCGGCCAGGGCGGCGTAGTTGCCCAGCAAGCCGGCGAAGCCGGCCATGGCCAGCAGGATGCCCAGGGTGGCCAGCAGCACCGAGAGTGCCGCGGCGATACGCGCGCCCCAGTTGCTCGGCTCGCGCTGGCGCAGGCGCTTGGCATCGAAACTGCCTTTGAGCTTCATTCGAATTCCTCAGGATCGGGTGGTGCTGATCCGGATTTCGACCTGCGGGTCACCTTGGGGTTCCGCCCGTCCGCCGGGCGGTCGTGGTTCAGACCAAACTGGCGGTGGGGGCGACGCAGGCGAAGTTGTCGGCCATCACGGCCATCTCGCACTGGTGGATCTGCGCGGCGGGGATCACGGTGTCCTTCAGGGCCAGGTCACGAGTCGCCGAAGCATCTTCGACCAGGGTGCAGCGATAACCATAGTCCTTGGCGCGGCGCACGGTGGTGCTGACGCTGGAATGGCTCATGAAACCGCAGACGATCAGGTCCAGCGGGCCGAAGGCCTGCAGGGTCTCGTGCAGCTTGGTGTTCTTGAAGGCGTTGGGCATGCGCTTCTCGATCACCACCTCGCCTTCGCGCGGCTCCAGCCCGGGAATGAACTCGCCAGCCGGGCCCTGCGGGTCGAAGCGACCGCCAACGGTGCCGAGGTGGCGGACATGGATGATCGGGCGGCCGGCCTTGCGGGCGGCGTCGAGCAACCTGGCAATGTTCGCCACGGCCTCGTCCATGCCCGACAGCGCCAGCGGACCGCTCAGGTACTCCTTCTGCGCATCGATGACGATCAGGCTGGCTTGGCTCAGCTTGGCCGGCGGGTAGTCGCGGCCAGTGAGGCGGAACATCGTGGTTGGAACGGACATCAAGGGCTCCTTGGGTAGGGCTTTTGTGTACCTATTCTCCCTTGCCTTGGCGCCAATGTGAATGGTTGACAGTGCAGGCGGCATGGTTACTGGCTTGTGGCTATCCATTCGGCCATCGGAGGGAACATTTGTGCGGTGTGGGCTGTTAGACTTTTGTCCTGTCTGAAAAGGAGTACCCCGTGATCACATCCCGCCTGCGCACCCTGCGCGACCATATCCGCTGGGCGGTCAGCCGCTTCCATGAGCATGAACTGTTCTTCGGCCACGGCGCCGACAATGCCTGGGACGAGGCCCGCCTGCTGGTGCTCGGCGCGGTGCACCTGCCCTGGGAGGTGGCCGACAGCTATCTGGACTGCGCACTCGAGGATGATGAGCGTGTACGCCTGCAGCACTTGCTCAAGCGCCGCATCGAAGAACGCGTGCCGACCGCCTACCTGCTCGGTGAGGCTTGGTTCTGCGGCATGTCGTTCATCGTCGACGAACGCGTGCTGGTACCGCGCTCGCCCATCGGCGAGCTGATCGAGAAACGCTTCGAGCCTTGGCTGGCCGCCGAGCCTGCGCGCATCCTCGACCTGTGCACCGGCTCCGGCTGCATCGGCATCGTGGCCGCCGACGTGTTCCAGGACGCCGAAGTGGTGCTGGCCGACCTGTCCTTTGATGCGTTGGCGGTGGCCAACCAGAACATCGAGCGCCATGGCCTGGAGGAGCGTGTGTACACCGTGCAGGGCGATGGCTTCGCCGGGCTGCCGGGGCAGCGCTTCGACCTGATCCTGTCCAACCCGCCGTATGTCGATGCCGAGGACTTCGGCGACATGCCGGCCGAGTATCACCACGAGCCCGAACTGGGCCTGGCCTGCGGCAACGATGGCCTGGACCTGGTGCGGCGGATGCTGGCCGAGGCGGCCGACCACCTGACCGACAAGGGCCTGATGATTGTCGAGGTGGGCAACAGCCAGGTGCACGTCGAGTCGCTCTATCCCGAGGTGGACTTTGCCTGGCTGGAGTTCGAGCGCGGTGGGCACGGGGTGTTCATGCTGACGGCCGAGCAGTGCCGGCAGCATCAGGAGCTGTTCAAGGCGCGGGTCTGACCCTTCTTGAGTAGCCAGGGCTGCTGCGCAGCCCATCGCCGGCAAGCCGGCTCCCACAGGATGGCGCTTGGCCTGAAGGCGGCCCGGTCGGGGTGGGAGCCGGCTTGCCGGCGATGGGCCGCCTGGCGGCCCCAGGCTGTCAGCGGGTGGCGATCCAGATCAGCAAACCGGCCTGGAACACAGCGAAGGCCACCAGGCAGGTGATGGTAAAGCGCAGCCCGCTGTCTTCGCGGCGGTACTTGGCCACGCGTTCGTCACGCTCGCGCAACTGCGCTTCCTTCTCCATCAGGTTCTGCTCGGCCTGTTGCAGCATGCCGGCGGCCTCGAGGTTGTCCACGCGCTGCACCTTCTCGGTGTTCCAGCCGCCCTTGAGCTGGCCCACCGGCGTTTCCACCAGGCGCCCCTTGAGCAGCTGCCCATCGGTGTATTCCACCTCCAGGCCAACACTGCGCAGCACATGGTCGCGGCGCAGACGGGTGTCTTCGTTCAGGGCGTCCTTGTTCGGCAGGCTCATGCCTTCGATCTGGTAGTGCGAGCAGCGGTGCTGCAGCCATTGCACCGCCTGCGCCAGCAGGTAGCGGCCAACACCACGGTTGAGGGGCTCGAGCTGCAGGCCGGCCGGGTCGCCGATGCGCACCGTGCGCAGCTCATGGTCGACACGGATGTCCAGCTGGTTCTGTTCCCTGCGCACCTTCTGCCCAGGCAGACGGATTTCCATGCGCAACAGGCTGTGGGCCTTGTCGTGGCGCTCGGCGTAGCCGAACTGGACGAAGCGCAGCGGGCGGGCGCCGCTGTTGCGGTCGGTCGGCATCGGCGCCAGGCGCAGCAGCTGGAAGTGCTCGGCGGCAAGGTCCGCCCAGGGCTGCGGGGCGCTTTCCGGCGCTTGTTCTTCGGTCGCCTCGGCGGCGGGGGCATCGGTCATCAGGGGTTCCTCAGGTGCACGGCGGCCGGGCGCGTGGGCCGCGGATCACTGCCTTCTCAGCCGCGTTATCGGCAGGCCTGGGCAATACCTGAGGGCAGGTCTCAGGCCTGCGGCAACCCTTGGATGAATAGGACGATGCGCTCGCCCAGCTCACGCGCCAGCGGCAGCTCGGGGTTGCGGTAGCTGTCACGCTGCTGGCTCATGTCCCGGGGGCTGATGCGCAGCACGTGGTTCATGCCGTCGATCAACGCCAGTTGCGCGTCGGGTTTGGCTGCCTTGAGGCGCTCGGCATCGGCCACCTCTACCTGGATGTCGTTGCGCCCCTGGACGATCAGCGCCGGCACCTTGAGCCGGGCGAAGGCCGCCGCCGGGTCCTGGTGCAGCAAGGTGATCAGGTACGGCTGCACGCTGGGGCGGAACACCTGGCGCAGCGGCGCGGGAACGTCGAGGCTGGTCTGTCCGGCCTGCAACCGGTCGATCAGCGCCACGCCAGCGGGCAATTGCGCCGGCGGCAGGCGCTGGGCCAGCTGCTCGCGCAGCACGTCGGCCACCGGCCTACCGCTGCCGGCCAGGGTGATCACCGCGCTGGCGCCGGCCTGCTCCGCGGCGAGGCTGGCGATCAGTGCGCCTTCGCTGTGGCCGACCAGGATCAGCGGGCCGAAGCGTGGGTCCTGCTTGAGCGCGCGGCCCCAGGCCACCACGTCGGCGACATAGCGCTCGACGCTGAGGTCACGTTCATCGGGGGTGGCCGGCTGGCTGGCGGCCACGCCGCGCTTGTCGAAGCGCACGCTGGCAATGTGTTCGCCGGCCAGCAGCAAGGCCAGGCGCTTGAGGTTGTCGAGGCGTCCGGAGGCTGGGTTGTTGCCATCGCGGTCGGTAGGGCCGGAGCCGGCGATGATCAGCACCACCGGGGGTGGCGTGGCCTGCTGGGGCAGCAGCAGGCTGCCGTGCAGCACGCCCTGGCCGGTGTCCAGGTCGATGGGGCGTTGCAGCACGGTGGGGGCGGCCTGGGCGAGGCTTGTGCAAAACAGCAGGAGCAGGGCGGCGAGGCGCGACTTCATGGGCGGGGTACTACGTGGGACGTTGCTGTTTCGACCGTGGGTCATCCTGAAGGTTCGCGGACCCCATCGCGGGGCAAGCCCGCTCCCACGCAGTCGTGTTGATTTGTGGAAGCGTGCTTGCCCCGCGATGGGGCCCACAGGCAACCACAGCCACGCGGTTTTCCGTATACTGCCGCTTTCGTTCACTTCAGGCTGATTCGCGGAGCGTCCATGTCCGGCAATACCTACGGCAAGCTGTTCACTGTCACCACCGCAGGCGAAAGCCATGGCCCGGCGTTGGTCGCCATTGTCGACGGCTGCCCGCCAGGCCTGGAAATCTCCCTTGCCGACCTGCAGCACGACCTCGACCGGCGCAAGCCCGGCACCAGCCGGCACACCACCCAGCGCCAGGAGCCGGACGAAGTGGAGATCCTCTCCGGCGTGTTCGAAGGTCGTACCACCGGCTGCTCGATCGGCCTGCTGATCCGCAACACTGATCAGAAGTCCAAGGACTACTCGGCGATCAAGGACCTGTTCCGCCCGGCCCACGCCGACTACACCTACCACCACAAGTACGGCATCCGCGACTACCGTGGCGGTGGCCGCAGCTCGGCGCGCGAAACCGCCATGCGCGTGGCGGCCGGCGCCATCGCCAAGAAGTACCTGGCCACCCAGGGCATCCGCGTGCGCGGCTACATGAGCCAGCTCGGGCCGATCGAAATCCCGTTCAAGACCTGGGACTCGGTGGAGCAAAACGCCTTCTTCAGCCCCGATCCGGACAAGGTGCCGGAGCTCGAGGCCTACATGGACCAGCTGCGCCGCGACCAGGATTCGGTGGGGGCGAAGATCACCGTGGTCGCCGAAGGCGTGATGCCGGGCCTGGGCGAGCCGATCTTCGACCGTCTGGACGCCGAGCTTGCCCATGCCCTGATGAGCATCAACGCGGTCAAGGGCGTGGAGATCGGCGCCGGTTTCGCCAGTGTCGCCCAGCGCGGCAGCGAGCACCGTGACGAGCTGACGCCCGAGGGCTTCCTCAGCAACAACGCCGGCGGCATTCTCGGCGGTATTTCCTCGGGCCAGCCGATCGTCGCCCACCTGGCGCTCAAGCCAACCTCGAGCATCACCACCCCGGGCCGTTCGATCGACGTCGACGGTAATCCGGTGGAGGTGATCACCAAGGGCCGTCACGATCCTTGCGTCGGCATCCGCGCCACGCCGATCGCCGAGGCGATGATGGCCATCGCCTTGATGGATCACCTGCTGCGCCACCGGGCGCAGAATGCCGAAGTGAAGGTGGGCACCCCGGTACTGGGCCAGCTCTGATCCGCCTGCGCTGGCCCTATCGCCGGCAAGCCGGCTCCCACAGGTCCGCTGCAGGGCTCAAGCCTGCGGTAATCCTGTGGGAGCCGGCTTGCCGGCGATAGGGCAGGAACAGGTCATCACCAAGGGCCGAACGATGTCCTCCATCCCCTACTGGCGCCTCTCCAGCTTCTACCTCTTCTACTTCGCCCTGCTCGGCTCCACCGCGCCGTTCCTGGCCCTGTACTTCGACCACCTGGGCTTCTCCCCGGCGCGCATCGGCGAGCTGGTGGCCATCCCCATGCTCATGCGCTGCGTGGCCCCCAACCTGTGGGGCTGGCTCGGTGACCGCAGCGGCCAGCGCCTGCTGATCGTGCGCCTGGGCGCGCTGTCGACCCTGGCGACCTTCTCGCTGATCTTCTTCGGCAAGAGCTACGCCTGGCTGGCGCTGGTCATGGCGTTGCACGCCTTCTTCTGGCATGCGGTACTGCCCCAGTTCGAAGTGATCACCCTGGCCCACCTGCACGGCCAGACTGCACGTTACAGCCAGGTACGGCTATGGGGCTCGATCGGCTTCATCCTCGCCGTGGTGGGGCTTGGACGCCTGTTCGAATGGCTGAGCCTGGACATCTACCCGCTGGCGCTGGTGGCGATCATGGCCGGTATCGTCGTTGCCAGCCTCTGGGTGCCCAATGCGCAACCCGTCGAGCAGGCCGAGCAGCGCGGGGCAGGGGGCTTTCTCAGGCAAGTGCGGGCGCCTGGGGTCCTGGCCTTCTATGTGTGCGTGGCCCTCATGCAGCTCAGCCACGGCCCGTACTATACCTTTCTCACCCTGCACCTGGAGCACCTGGGCTACAGCCGCGGCGCCATCGGCTTGTTGTGGGCGCTTGGCGTGGTGGCTGAAGTGTTGGTGTTCTTGGTCATGAGCCGGATCTTTGCCCGCTGTTCGGTGCGCAAGGTACTACTGGCCAGCTTCCTGCTGGCCGCGCTGCGCTGGCTGTTGCTGGGCAACCTGGCCGAAATCCCGGCGGTTCTGGTGTTCGCCCAGGTATTGCATGCGGCCACCTTCGGCTGTTTCCATGCAGCGGCCATCGCTTTTGTTCAGGCCAGCTTCGGCGCTCGCCAGCAGGGTCAGGGCCAGGCATTGTATGCGGCGCTGTCAGGTACCGGCGGTGCCTTGGGTGCCCTGTACTCGGGCTACAGCTGGAAACTGCTGGGCCCACACTTCACCTTTGGTATGGCCAGCGTCGCGGCGCTCGCGGCAGCCGTTATCATTGCCTTCCGACTCAAAGAAAGCAGGAACCACCCCTGATGAGCATCCTCAGCGTATTCGACCTGTCCAGTCCGGACCTGCCGCACAAGGTGCTGACCCACCACGACGACATCGCCGCGACCCTGGCCGAGCAGGGCGTGCGCTTCGGCCGCTGGCAGTCCGGCGCGCGCCTGCGCCCGGGCAGCAGCCAGGATGAAGTGGTCGCGGCGTGCCGTGGGCCGCTCGATCAACTGATGACCAAGCATGGCAGCGTGGTATTTGGCGTGCTCAGCCGCGATGGCGCCGACCTGAGCCAGGCCGACCTGCGTGATGAACATGTGCATGACAGCAATGAAGTGTTCGCGATGATCAGCGGGCGTGCACAGGTCAGCCTGCGTCTGGGCGGCGCGGTGTATGCCGTGCTGTGCGAGAAGGACGATGTGCTGCTGGTGCCGGCCGGCACGCGCCGCTGGCTGGACCTGGGGCCTAGCCCATTCTGCCTGGCCCTGCGTCTGTTCGGGAGTGAGCAGGGTGTGCAGCCACGCTTCACCGGGGATGCCATGGCGCGGCAATTTGCTGGTTTCGATGAACTCTGAATGAACTCGCGGGGCAGCTTCTGCTCACACCCTCCAAAGGTGAGCAGAAGCTGCCCCGCGAACAGGTTACGCGCTTAGCGGTAGGTCGGCAGGGCGAAGCGTTGCTGGCTCTGCAGCATGGAAATCACCGGCAGCTCGCTGGCTTGTTCGGCAAGGTCGCGGCGGATGGCGCTGATGGCCCACGACAGCTGTTCGGCACTGTGCAGTTGCGCATAGGACAGCACCCGGCGGGTCACCACGCCGTCGCTGGCGCGCAGGGTGAGCAGCACGCCGCCGTCGGGGCGCGGCTGGGTGGCAACCTGGTAGGCGGCGAAGAGCGAGGCGAATTTTTGCTGGATGAGGTCCATATCAACTCCTGACTGTTGTACTGGCAGACTTGGGTTGATGGTTGCAGTGACCGTGCCAGCCTGGGATTAAAATAAAATCCTTATAAATCAATAAGTTATATTTGTTTTTGCAGGTACCTGTATTGCATTCTGCACGCCCGTGCATTTTGCACAGTGCATTTTGCACGGTCATAGCCTGGCTCTCTGCCGCCGATAGAATCTGAACCTTGGACCTGTCGCTGCTGCCTGATGGAAACTTGGCCCATTGCCAGATGCCAGGAGGTTCCCGATGTCCGATCACCAGCCCGCCACCATGACCACTGAAGAAACCGCGGCCTTCGCCGAAGAGGTCTTCGAGCGCGCCCGCCGCGGCGACGCGACAATGCTCGGCCGCCTGCTCGATAACGGCCTGCCCGCCAACCTGCGCAACCACAAGGGCGACACCTTGCTGATGCTGGCCAGCTACCACGGTCACCATGACGCCGTGCAGGTGCTGCTGGCCCATGGTGCCGACCCGCTGATCGCCAATGACAACGGCCAGTTGCCCATCGCCGGCGCCGCCTTCAAGGGCGACCTGACGATGATCCGCCTGTTGCTGGAACACGGCGTACCGGTGGATGCCGCTGCCGCGGACGGCCGTAGCGCATTGATGCTGGCGGCGATGTTCAACCGCCTGGAGATCATCGACTATCTGTTGGCCCAGGGTGCCGACCCCGCGCACCGCGATGCCGCCGGTGCCACTGCGCTGATGGCAGCCCGCACCATGGGTGCGGTGGATAGCGCGGCACGTCTCGAAGCATTGGCCGGCTAACTGCCCGGGGGCTTTTGCGGCTATCCTTGGCGCTTTTCACGCCAACCCGCAGGCCCCCCCATGAAAGACCAGTTGCTCGAATTCATCAGCCTCATCGGCGCCGGTTGCATGCGCGATGAGGACATCGAGCGCATCGCCGCCGAGGCCGCCGAGGCCTACGCCGACCCCGCCGCCTTCCTCGCCGCCAATCCGGACATCAACTACGACGACAGCTTCCCGTTCCCGCTGGGTGAATGGGTGGTGGTCGGCAGTCTGCCCGATACCGTGCTGTTCCAGGCCGACAGCTACCAGGACCTGTTCCAGCAGATCAGCGACTCGTTCGACAAGAGCGTGCCGTTCACCCTCAAACCGAAGCAGCTGGCGCGCACCGAGGCGCTGACTGCGCTCAACCGCATCCAGGTGCAGATGGGCGCGCTGAACAAGGAAGCCGGTGGCTACGTGCTGCTGAACTTCAGCCAATTGCTCGACGATGAGCTGCAGATGATCATGGTCGGGCAGCACGACCTGGCCCGTGTGCTGGAGCTGGGCGAGGCCGTTGGTATCAAGGTGGAGCCGGCGCTGGAAGCGCTGAAGGTGGCAGTGCACATCTGAGCCGCTGCCGTCGCGGAGCCCGTAGGAAAGGGCTCCGCGACCGGCCCGTCAACCCAGCGCGGTATCGAGGAACATCATCACCGCGAAACCGCCCATCAACCCCAGCGTCGCCGCGGTCTGGTGCCCGTTGCGGTGGGTTTCCGGGATCACCTCGTGGGACACCACGAAGATCATCGCCCCCGCCGCCAGGCCCATGCTGATCGGGTAGGCCAGGGCGAAGCCGGTGGAAATGCCCAGGCCGATCACCGCGCCCAGCGGCTCCATCAATCCCGAGCCGATCGCCACCATCATCGCCTTGAAGTTCGACAGCCCCGTGGCGCGCAGGGCCAGGGCCACGGCCAGGCCTTCGGGGATATCCTGGATGGCGATGGCGCTGGTCAGCGGCAGGCCGATGGCCATGTCGCCATTGGCGAAACTCACGCCGATGGCCATGCCCTCGGGCAGGTTGTGCAGGGTGATCGCCAGCACGAACAGCCACACCCGGCTCACCCGCTCGGCCTGCGGGCCGCAGGGGCCGGTGCTTTCATGCTCGTGCGGAGTGAACCGGTCCAGGCCCAGCATCAGCAGCACCCCCAGGCCCATGCCCAGCACCACGGTGAAGGCCGCCGCAGGGCCGTTGCCGGTGATCTCGCGGGCGGCGTCCAGGCCGGGGAGGATCAGCGAAAACGAACTGGCGGCGAGCATCATGCCGGCGGCGAAGCCGAGCATGACGTCCTGGGTGCGCGCGCTGACGTCACGCAGGATCACCGCCAGCACCGCGCCCAGGGCGGTGGCGCCGAAACCGGACAGGCCGCCGAGCAGTGCCAGGTGCAGGTGATCGGCATGGTCGCCGTTGACCGCGTTCCAGATGCTGGCCAGCAGCAATGCGCTGATGGCCAGCAGGCTCAGCACCAGGCCGGCGCTGAGCCAGGGTGTCTGCAGGGCCTGTTGCCGCCAGGCGCTGAGCAGGGAGTCAGGGGCGGCGCTTTGAGTGTGGGCGGGGGGCATGCGAACCTCGAGGGCAGTGGATAACAGCAGTCTATCCACTGACCGGCATTCCCGACCAAGGATTCCCTTCTATAGGGGCCATAGCCAGCTATGCTCTGCAGCACACACACCGTGCGGGAGCGGCGCCATGGGGTCTACCTTCAACAGCCTGGTCGGCCTGATCATCCTGGCCCTGGACATCTGGGCCATTCTCAATGTGCTCAAGAGCGGCGCCGAGGTAGGGATCAAGGTGCTCTGGATCCTGCTGATCCTGCTATTGCCAGTGCTGGGGCTGATCATCTGGGCGATCGCCGGGCCGCGGGGCAATGTGCGGATCTGAAACCTCACGTCCCAACTGTGTAACTTTGTAAGGGCAGGCTACTCTCGACAAAATTTTCACACTCGATTTCTGAAAATCCGCGCCGCACAATGCGGCCTTGGTCTCACCTTGCCCACGAGGTCCAGACCACCAGGCTATTGGCGCTTTCGCCTTCCCGCAAACCGCAATCCTAGGACCTCTCCATTCATGGCTAACACGGACGCCTTGAAGCAACATGGCGTGCGAGGCTCGTTCTCGCCGACCCTGAAATCCCACCTGGCCTACACGTTGCTCAGTGGCCTGGTGATCATGCTGATGCTCAGCCTGGTGCGCCTGGCGCTGTTGGCCTACAACAGCGACATGATCGGCGACACGCCGTACTCCACCGTCGCCGAAGGCTTCTTCAACGGCTTGCGCTTCGACCTGCGCGTGGTGGTGTACATCAGCATTCCGTTGCTGCTGGCGCTGCTCAGCCCCTGGCTGATGGCCCGCCGTGGCCTGTTCCGCTTCTGGCTGACCATCGCCTCGAGCGTGGTGATGTTCCTCGGCCTGATGGAGATGGACTTCTACCGCGAGTTCCACCAGCGCCTGAACGGCCTGGTGTTCCAGTACATCAAGGAAGACCCCAAGACCGTCATGAGCATGCTCTGGTACGGTTTCCCGGTGGTCCGCTACCTGCTGGCCTGGCTGGTCGGCACCTGGCTGCTGAGCCTGCTGTTCAAGGGCATCGACCGGTTGACCCGCGGCAACGGCAGCGCCCAGCTATCGGGCAGCCGCAAGCTGGCGCCCTGGTACGGTCGCCTGGCGGTGTTCATGGTGGTCCTGCTGGTGGCCGTGGTCGCCGCTCGCGGCACCCTGCGCCAGGGCCCGCCGATGCGCTGGGGTGATGCCTTCACCACCGACTCCAACTTCGTCAACCAACTGGGCCTGAACGGCACCCTGACCCTGATCGATGCCGCCAAGAGCCGCTTTGGCGAGGACCGCTCCAATATCTGGAAGCCCGTACTTGACCAACCGCTGGCCACCCAGACCGTGCGCGAGCAGCTGCTGACCGCCAACGACACCCTGGTCGATGCCGACGAGGCCGCGATCCGCCGTGACTTCGTGCCGCCCGCGGCGAACACGCTGGGGGTCAAGAACGTCGTGGTGATCCTCATGGAAAGCTTCGCCGGCCACTCGGTCGGTGCCCTGGGCAGCCCGAACAATATCACCCCGTACTTCGACAAGCTGGCCAAGGAGGGCCTGCTGTTCGACCGCTTCTTCTCCAACGGCACCCATACCCACCAGGGCATGTTCGCCACCATGGCCTGCTTCCCCAACCTGCCGGGCTTCGAATACCTGATGCAGACCCCGGAAGGCGGCCACAAGCTGTCCGGCCTGCCGGCGCTGCTCAGTGCCCGCGACTATGACGACGTCTACGTCTACAACGGCGACTTCGCCTGGGACAACCAGTCCGGATTCTTCGGCAACCAGGGCATGACCACCTTCATCGGCCGCAACGACTTCGTCGACCCGGTGTTCTCCGACCCGACCTGGGGCGTGTCCGACCAGGACATGTTCGACCGCGGCAACGAAGAGCTGGCCAAGCATGACGGCAAGAAGCCGATCTACGCGCTGCTGCAGACCCTCTCCAACCACACCCCGTACGCCTTGCCCAAGGACCTGCCGGTGGAGAAGGTCACCGGGCAGGGCCGCCTGGACGAGCACCTGACCGCCATGCGCTACTCCGACTGGGCGCTGGGCCAGTTCTTCGAGAAGGCGCGCAAGGAGCCGTACTTCAAGGACACCCTGTTCGTCATCGTCGGCGACCACGGCTTCGGCAACCACCAGCAGGTCACCGAGCTGGACCTGGGCCGCTTCAACGTGCCGCTGCTGCTGATCGCCCCAGGCATCCAGGAGAAGTTCGGCGCGGTCAACCATACCGTGGGCACCCAGGTCGACATCGTGCCGACCATCATGGGCCGTCTCGGTGGCCAGGCCCGCCATCAGTGCTGGGGGCGCGACCTGCTCAACCTGCCTGAGGGCGACCAGGGCGTGGGCATGATCAAACCGTCGGGCAGCGAGCAGATCGTCGGCCTGGTGCAGGGCGACCGCATCCTCATCGAGTCCAAGGACATGACCCCGCGGATGTACCGCTACCAGCTGGGCCGCGAGTTCAAGGCCGAGCTGATCGACAGCCCCGACCAGCCGGAAATGCTCAAGAAACTCGAGGCCTACATCCAGACGGCAACCAAGAGCCTGCTGGACAATACCGCCGGTGTCGTCCACGGCACGCCGAAGTAGCAGCGCCCAGTGGTCTCAGGAAGCCCGCCGTTGACCGGCGGGCTTTTTTCATGCGGTTTCATGCATGCGGCTGAACATTTGCCGCTGTGCGATGGTCAAGCTAGTACGCAGTTCAATTCACCGTTGTGCCAGCGAGGGCTGATCGATGAAAGCATGGGAAGTCAGCTTTGCCGACCAGAAGGGCGAGCTTAAGACGCTGCTGCTCAACGCCGAGCAATGCCCCAGCGAGGAAGACGCCGCACGCGCCATCCGTTCGAGTTTGTTCCCGCTTATGGATGAGCTTGACCTCAATGACTTCCAGGACCGCAGCTTTTCCCCCACGGCACGCTGGCTCAAGGAGCAGAGCGGCGTGACCATCACCACCATTCGCCAGCTACCCTGAGCCGCCTCGCTCTGGCGCAGTGCCTGCACAGGCACTACGCTGGAGACAGGCGCCGGCCAAATCTGCGGGTCCGCGTCGATTCCACTCGCGTCTTGCATCAGCTCGAATTGCCAGGCATGGCACGCTTGCCAGGCAGGTGCCTTGTGCACTGAAAGTCTATCCATTGCTTTGCAGGAGGACGTTTCATGAGCAGCCAATACGACGACGTCAGCAGCAATGTCCTGCGCCAGATGAAAGCTGGCGGTTTCGATTTCACCCGCATCCATCCCATCGAGTTCTATGCCGTGTTTCCCGACGAGGCCGCCGCGCGCCGGGCGGCGGTGCAGTTCCGTGGCGAGTCGCTCAGCGCCCAGGTGAGCGAGCGCGATGATGGTGCCTGGCACCTTGAGCTGAGCAAGGTGATGTACGCCACCCATGGCGGCATCGGCGCTTTCGAGCAGGCCTTCGAACGGCTCGTGTCACCCCATGGCGGCGAGGTCGAGGGGTGGGGCGTCAAGCAGGAACGGCCGATTGCCTAGGCAATGCGGCCCCGTGCACCCTACCGTTGTTTGCGCCCGGCCATATGTTTCAGGTATGCCAGCAATGCATCGAGTTCCTGATCGCTCAGCACCTGGGTGGAGAACCCGGGCATCTTGGCCTGCGGCCAGTGCCGCAGGCTCTGCGGATCACGAAGATATTGGCGCAGGAATGCCGGCTGAAAGTATTCGGTGGGGTTGCGCGGCAGGTTCAGGTCCGGGCCCAGGTGCGCATCGCCAGCGCCATTGAGGCGGTGGCAGGCCAGGCAATTCTGCTGGAACAGGGCAAAACCCTGGCGCACCGGATCCGCATCGGGCAGCGCTGGGGCGGGCAACAGGGCGGGGAAGCGCGCCTCGACCGGTGCCAGGCTGCGAATCCTGGCGATCTGGAACGGCCATTGCTCTGGGCGGATGCCGCCCGCCTCGGGTTGGGTCCACACCAGATAGAACGGCCCGGCTCCCGGCTTGCCTTGGCCGAGTGGCGGCCAAGGCTGGGCGTTGTCCTCGATGGCCAGCCAGGCTTGTGCCGGGCCTGGCTGCAACAGCGGGCCGGCAGGCATTTCTGCTGCGAAACCGTCGAGGGCCACCGCCTGCAGGTGGGCGGTCGGTTTCACGCCCTCGAGCAACGCCGCCAGCGGTACGGCGCGGTAATGCATGGTGCGCTTGTAGGCAACGTCCTGTTCAATAGTGACGTCCCGCGCTTGGGGATGGTTGAGCAGTTGCTCGCTCTGCCAGTGCCGGCTGCCGTTACCCAGTTCGAGGGTCAGTTGCGCGGCCGCTGCTGGCAGGGGAATCAGCAAGCAGAGCAGGGTAAGGCACAGGCGCATGGGTGATCTCCAACCATCAAGGTCGGCAGGTTACCCATGCACGGTCGGAAAAGGCCACTGCCGCGATCAACCGAACAACCGGGTGAGGTTGGGCAGGATCAGCAGCAGGGTCGTGGCGAAGAGTATGAGCCCGGCTTGGCGTACTTTGGATTGTCTGAACATGGCGGACCGCCTTCTTGTTGTTATTCCTGAATAACCCTTGGCTTCCTTGTCTGGCTTCGGGTCGATCGCAGTGGCGTGATCGAACGCCCTCACTGCTTGCCGCGTGTTTGTGGATATACAACCAACACTAGGGCCCGCGTCATCCCTGTTTCAGAACCCTTTGCTCTAAAAAAAATCATGTCGATTCCTCATGGCTTTAAGGCCACTGGCCACCCCGCTGGCACGCTGACGCTAGACGAGTGCGCGGCAAGGGTTACCAAGGGTTACAGGGCCTACCGTTCGTCTGGACATCCTACTTGCTTGTGTAGCCCTTTCGCGTCAGTCTCTACAGCAAATCCCACCCACATGTCGTTCAGGACTACCGCTATGTCGTTACGCATCTGCATCCTTGAAACCGATGTCCTGCGGCCGGAGTTGATCGCGCAGTACCAGGGCTACGGAAGGATGTTCGAGCAGCTGTTTTCACGCCAGCCGATCGCCGCCGAGTTTGATGTGTACAACGTGATGAACGGCGACTATCCGCCGGCTGAGCGGACTTTCGATGCCTACCTGGTGACCGGCAGCAAGGCCGACTCGTTCGGCGATGATCCGTGGATCCAGACGCTCAAGGCCTACCTGCTCAAGCTGTATGAGCGGGGCGAGAAGTTGCTGGGGGTGTGTTTCGGTCACCAATTGTTGGCGTTGACCCTCGGCGGCAAGGCCGAGCGCGCCGACAAGGGCTGGGGCGTGGGCATCCACCGCTACAGCCTGGCGGCCCATGCGCCGTGGATGGACCCGCAGGTGTCCGAGCTGACCCTGCTGATCAGCCACCAGGACCAGGTCACCGAGCTGCCCGAAGGGGCCACGGTGATCGCCTCGAGCGATTTCTGCCCCAACGCCGCTTACCATATCCGTGACCAGGTGCTGTGCTTCCAGGGGCACCCGGAGTTCGTCCACGACTATTCCCGGGCGCTGCTCGACGCGCGCCAGGCCTCGTTGGGCGACGAGGTCTATGCCAAGGCGGTGGCCAGCCTTGCCACCGAGCACCAGGGGGATCTGGTGGGCGAGTGGATGCTGCGCTTCGTCCAGCAGTCGGTGAAGGCCGGGGATAGCATTGCCTGATCAAGCGAGGCCGCTTTGCGGCCTTTTCGCCGGCAAGCCGGCTCCCACAGGGTTGAAAGCGCTCCCGGCGATCCTAAAGCCACCCCGAGCGCTTGAAACTGAAATACAGCCCCGAACACCCAAGGCCGATCACCCCCAGCACGGCAAAGTAGCCGTAGTGCCAGCCCAGCTCTGGCATGTTCTGGAAATTCATCCCGTAGATCCCGGCAATCGCCGTGGGAAACGCCAGGATCGCCGCCCAGGCGGCGAACTTGCGCTGGGTGATGCTTTGCCGTGACGACTCCAGCAGCATGCCGATCTCGATGGTCTGGCTGGCGATGTCGCGGATGCCGGCCAAATCTTCCATCTGCCGGGTCACGTGGATCTGCACGTCGCGAAAGTACGGGCGCATGTTCTTGTCGATGAACGGGAAGCTCAGGCGCTGCAGCTCTTCGCTGACCTCCACCATCGGCGCCACGTAGCGGCGCAGGCGCAGGATGTCCCGGCGCAGGCTGTGCAGGCGCTGGATGTCTTCTTCCTTGAGCGAGTTGCTGAGCACGCTCTGCTCCAGCTCCTCGATCTCGCCGTGGATGGCCTCACTGACCGGCTGGTAGTTTTCGGTGACGAAATCCAGCAGGGCGTAGAGCACGAAGTCCTCGCCGTGCTCAAGCAGCAAGGGGCGCGCCTCGCAGCGCTGGCGCACCAGGGCGTAGGACTTTGAGTGGCCGTTGCGGCAGGTGATGATGTAGCCGTTGCCGGCGAAGATGTGGGTTTCGATGAATTCCAGCCGGCCTTCGTGCCGCACCGGCGAATAGGTGACGATGAACAGCGCATCGCCGAAGGTTTCCAGCTTTGGCCGGCTGTGTTTCTCCAGGGCGTCCTCGATGGCCAGCTCGTGCAGGCCGAACTGGCGCTGCAGGTTGGCCAGTTCCTCGGCGTTGGGCTCTTCCAGGCCGATCCATACGAAGTGCCCGGGCTTGCGCGCCCAGTCGGCGCCTTCGTCGAGGCTGATGTTGGTGACCTTCCTGCCGGCGCTGTAGACCGCCGCCGCGACGACTCGACCCATGGTTGTCCGCTTATTCGATTGAACACGCTACACAGCTTGGGCTGTGTAGCGGCGCGGGGCAAGTCTGCTATGGGACAGAGGGGCAGGGCGCGGTGAGCTCGCTTTCCATATGGTCGATGCAATGCTGCATCTGGCTGCGGCACTGTTCGATCAGCGCGGGCAGGTCCTGTTGGGTCAGGCCCGCAGTGGCGATGGGGGCCAGCGAGCGGATGACCACTGTGCGCTGGCGCCAGCTGTTCAGGCTCAGGCGCCTGGTGTAGCGGCTGACGCATACCGGTACGATCGGCACGCCGGCCTCGATCGCCATGTGGAAAGCGCCTTTCTTGAACGCCAGCAACTGTTCGCCGGGGTTGCGCGTGCCCTCGGGGAAGATCCAGATCGAAGTATCGTCGCGCAGGGTCCGGGTGGTGGTCTGCATGGCCTTGCGTGCCTGATAGGCGTTCTTGCGGTCGATCAGCACATTGCCGCCCAGCCAGAACAACTGGCCGAACAGCGGGATCCAGCCCAGGCTCTTCTTGCCGATGGCCACGGTACGCCGGGGCACCACCTGGCCGAGGATGAACAGGTCATAGTTGGACTGGTGGTTGGCGATGATCACGCAGCCGGGGGGCTGGTCCCACAGCGGGCCGACCTCGGCCTTGACCTTGATGCGCAGCAACCAGGCGGCCGGTACGCTGTACAGGCGGGCGAACAGGCGGCTGTTGTCGGGATTGAACGGGCGCAGCAGGCCGATCACCAGGCCGACGACACCCACGAGCAGGAAGTGCAGCGCCAACAGGAGCATGCGAAGCATATAAAGCATGGTACGACTCACACCGGACAGTCGCGGCGCAGTGTACGGGTGTGCACTGGTGGGGGCAAACGTTGCTGTAGCGTGGGAGGTCAAGTGGGAGCGGGCTTGCCCGGCGATGGCGTCACACTGGGTGATCGCATCGCGGGGCAAGCCCGCTCCCACAAAGTCCTGTGAGGAAAATCCCTGGACGGACTCAGCCCAGGTGGTTCTGGTCCGCGAGAATCGCCTCGTCCAGCGCCTCCAGCAGGCCCTTGCGCACCTTCAGCTTGGTGTTCTTGTGCGCCAGCATGTTCAGCTTCTTCATTTCGCGGGCGGCGGCCAGGGCGGTTTCGTGCAGCTTTTCAGCTGGCACCACCTTGTCGAGGAAGCCGGCTTCCCGGGCACCCTGCGGGTCGAACACTTCGGCATTGTTCACCGAGCGCTGGAATGCCGCACGGCCGAGGCGGTCACGGGCCAGCTCGATACCGGCGTGGTGCATGGTCATGCCGATCTGCACTTCGTTCAGGCAGATCTTGTAGGGGCCTTCAACACCGATGCGGTAGTCGCCCGACAGCAGCAGGAAGGCGCCCTTGGCCACGGCATTACCGGGGCAGGCGACGATCACCGGGAAGGGGTGCGACAGCAGGCGCCGGGCCAGGGTGGAGCCGGCGGTGACCAGGCCCACGGCCTCCTTGGGGCCGGCGGTCATCACCTTGAGGTCGTAGCCGCCGGAGAGGATGCCCGGCTGGCCGGTGATGATCACCACCGCGCGTTCCTCGACGGCGCGATCGAGCGCGGCATTGAAGGCTTTGATCACATCCGGGGAGATGGCATTGACCTTGCCGTTGTTCAGGGTCAGGGTGGCGATGCCGTCTTCGGCGTGGTAGGTAATCAGCTCGCTCATGGCAGAGTCCTTTGGATGGCGTGGCGACGACGTTACCCAGCGGCGCCGGCCAGGTAAAGCACCAAGGCTGACTGGTCGGTCAGCGCCGCGCCGCCGTGCCTTGCGCCATCTGGGCAGCGCTGAGCGGGTGGGAAAAAGCGCTGGGCACAATGGCAGCATTGCCCTGATTGGCCAGAGTTTTCGGCCGATTGCCTTAAGCGCATGAAAATTCTGAAAAAAATGCTTGCCAAGTAAAAGCTCTTCTACTAAATTAGCGCGCCTCGACAGGCTGAATAGCTTGAAGAGAAAACGGTGAAGTGTCCGAGTGGTCGAAGGAGCACGCCTGGAAAGTGTGTATACGAGAAATCGTATCAAGGGTTCAAATCCCTTCTTCACCGCCACATTCTACGAGAAGCCCCCGAATCGAAAGGTTCGGGGGCTTTTTGTTTGTCGCTTTTTTTTACCTGTGCGATCGCATCGCCGGCAAGCCGGCTCCCACAAGGTAATGCGATCTCCTGTGGGAGCCGGCTTGCCGGCGATGGGCTGCGAAGCAGCCTCTTTAGAAACTTACTGAGGCCGACAGCCGTGCCGTGCGCGGCGCGCCCTGGAACAGGTAGTTGTCGCCCAGGTAGTCGCCCACGTCGCGCCAGTAGCGCTTGTCGAAGACGTTGTCCACGGTCAGGCGCAGCACGGTGTCGTAGCCGCCGATGTTCGTGCGGTAGCGGCTGCCGATGTCGAACACGGTGTAGCCGCCGACTTCGACATTGCCTGCAGAGCTTGCGTACTTGCTGGCGCTGTAGCGGGCGCCGCCGAGCAGGGCCAGGCCGGGGACGGGGAGGGCGTAGTCTGCCTGCAGCGCGGCGCGCAGGCGCGGCACGTTGATCGCCTGGTGGCCTTCGTAGGCGACGGTGTCGCTGTTCTGCACCCGGGCGCGGATCGCCGCGGCGCTGGCCTGGATCTGCAGGTTGGAGGTGACCCAGCCGCTGGCGCCGAGTTCGAGGCCGGTGTTTTTCTGCTGGCCCGACTGCACGTAGGTCGGCGCCGGGTTTTCATCGGGGCGGGCGTACTGGTAGGCCTGGCGGATCTGGAACAGGGCCGCGCTGAAACTCATGCCCTGCCAGTCACGCTTGATACCGACTTCGAGCTGGCGCGACAGGGTGGGGGCGAGGATTTCGAACGCGTTGCTGGCATACCAGGGGGCGGTGCCACCTGAGGACAAGCCTTTCGCATAGCTGGCGTACAAGGTGGTGTCCGGCTGCGGCTTGTAGATCAAAGCTGCGTTGGGCAGCAGTTGGTACTGTCGGGTGTGGCGCCCGGCAACGCCATTCTGGTCCCAGGTCTTTTCGTCCAGGCGCACTTCCCGTGCGCCGATCACGGTCTGCCAATTGTCGTTGAAGGTGATGCGGTCGCTAAAGAACAGGCCGTACTGGCGGCTGTCCAGGCGGCGCTCACTGCTGCCAATGGGCTTGTCCGACGGCTCCACGGCTGGCGCACCGGTATGGATGTTGCCCGTACCTCGCCACTCGTTGTAGCCCGGTCGCTGGTCGAGCGTGCGGCGTTGCGCGCTGGTGCCGACGGTCAGCTCATGGCTCACGCCCAAGGCATCGAAGCGCCCGTCGAGCGTGGCCTGGGCTTCGTCGATGCGACGGGTATCGTCAGGGCTGCGGAAATCGTAGATGTCGTAGTCGCCATTGCTGCCGAAGTAGGACCCTTCGCTCGAACCCCAGGCGAATGCGCTGTAGTCATCGATTACCACCTTGCTGCGCGAGGCGCTCAAGGTACCGTTCCAGTTGTCGTTGAGCTGGTACTTGAAGCGCCCGCCCAGGTTCAGCGAGTCGTTCTGCACGGGTTTGGCCCACGACTGCCAGGCCAAGTGATCCTTGGGGTCGACGCCATGGGGCAGTTGGGTGCCGCCGAGCAGTTGATACCCCGGCACCGAATATTGCTCGCGATGCTGGTATTCGGCGTCCAGTTCCAGCACGGCATTCGGGTTGAGCTGCCAGTCGAGGGCCAGGGAGGCGAAGTCGCGCTTGCCGTCGGCATGATCGACATACGAGCGGATATCCTCGTGAGCAAGGTTCACCCGCAGGCCCAGCTGGCGCTCGGCACCAAACCAGCCGCCCAGGTCGGTGGCCAGGTAGCGTTCGCCCTGTTCGTTGCTCGACACGCTGAGGCTGCGTACATCCTCCGGGCGCTTGGTCACATAGTTGACCAATCCGCCGGGCTCCGACACGCCGCTCTGCAACCCGGACAGCCCCTTGAGCAGCTCCACCTGCTGCTTGTTCTCCAGCGCCACGTTCTGCTCGCCGGCGATGGTCTGGCCGTTGACCCGGTAGCTGCTGGCGGCGTTGAGCTCGAAGCCGCGCACGTTGAAGTTTTCGTAGTAGCCGATCGGCGCATAGCTTTCGCCCACCGAGGCATCGCTCTGCAGCACCTCGCTCAGCTTGCGCACCTGGCGGTCGTCCAGCAGCTGGCGGCTGAACACGCTGACCGCTGCCGGGGTGTCGAGCAGCGGTGTGCTGTGCAGGCCGCCGACCTGGGCTTCGCGTGCCTGGTAGCCGCTGTCCTGAACATCCGAGATGCGCACGGGGGCCAGGGCCACACTGTCGTCGGCAAGGCCATGGCCACTGTGCAGGGCAAGGCCCAGGCCGAGCAGGCCCAAGGGTAGGCGGGGGCGAAGCGGGGTCATGCAAGGCTCCTTGAAAAGCGGACGCGCCGTTATCGCTCGGCAGCTGTCGGGCAGGCAAAAGGGCGCCATGGTAGCAGGCTGCCGAGCCTTTCAGGGATGCAGGGGGCAGACGTGGGATTGGCGCACCGCCGTTCCCACCGATACCGCGCAATGCAGAGGCATGCGCGTTTCCTGTGGGAGCCGGCTTGCCGGCGATGACGCCAGTACAGTCAATACGAACGAAGCGGGGCGCGATTCAGGCCGCCGCCGGGCGCTGGTGCCGGCGCCAGCTGTCGTCGATCTTCGACCAGGTCTTGCCGTCGGTGATGGCCAACAGCTTGCGGCCATCCTTGAAGGTGGCGAGGAAGGTGACTTCTTCCTCCTTGCCGCCTAGCAACAGGCCGGCGAGCAGGCCGACCGGGCCGGCCACCAGGGCGCCGGCCACCCCCCACCCCAGGGCGGTGCCCAGGCTGCGGGTCGATTCGAGGTTGGCCAGTTTCAGATCCTTGATCCGCGCCAGTGAAATGCGCTCGCCGGGCGAAGGGCTGCGCGGGGTCTTGAGTGTGAGCGCTCCATTGCGATACTCGCCTTCACCTTGCAAGAAATCGCCGGATTGCACCGTGAGTCTTGTCATTGTGTCGTCCTGTCAGGAAGGGGCTTTGACCAACGCCTACTGAGCGCTCCGCACGCTGGCAAGTCAACGCCGAGGCGACGGAGGGTCGTGCGGCAGGTTGTCGCGTAGTAAAGCGCCTAAACGAAGCGTTGATGGCAAACCACAGGCACAAGTCGCATTTTCGAAAGTAAACTTCGAATCGTCGTCTATAAAGCCTTGGGGGCATGATTGGAACTAATGCTTGCAGCTGCCGCCATTGATCCATCGCAGTTTGCGCAAATAAGTGCGATGCAGTTGAGTTTTCGAAAACGAAAAAATGACGCCAAAAAACGCTGGACATTAAGTTTCAATGTGTGTCAGTTTTTTTGCGCCTCATAAAGGCGAGTGACAGGAAGTTCTCGCCAGGTGGGAAATCCTGTCTGACATCAACTGCTTTTTTGTAAACAAGGAAGTAACCTGCATGTCGAAAGTCAAAGAAAGCGCTATTGTTTCGGCCGTTTCCGCATTGCAGCCGAAGGGACCAAGTTCGTCCTTCGGCCTGATCGATAGCTTTGCCCACCAGTACGATCGCGGCGGCGCGAACATCAATGGCAAGAAGTCCTTCACGGTCGACCAGGCCGCCGACCACCTCCTGCGTGATGGCGCAGCCTGGAAGGACCTGAACAAGGACGGCACGATCAGCCTCACCTACACCTTCCTGACCAAGGCACCGTCTGACTTCTACAGCCGCGGACTGGGCTCGTTCAGCCAGTTCAGCGACCTGCAGAAACAACAGGCCAAGCTCTCCATGCAGTCCTGGTCGGACGTGGCCAAGGTCACCTTCACCGAGGCAGGATCGGGCGGCGACGGTCACATGACCTTCGGTAACTTCAGCGCCAGCAACGGCGGCGCGGCATTTGCCTACCTGCCGTTCGACGGCCCGGGTTCGCACAAGGGCGAGTCCTGGTACCTGATCAACAGTGGCTACCAGGTCAACATCACCCCGGGCACCGGCAACTACGGGCGCCAGACCCTGACCCACGAGATCGGCCACGTGCTCGGCCTGTCCCACCCTGGCGACTACAACGCCGGCGAGGGCAACCCGACCTACCGTGACGCCGACTACGCCCAGGATACCCGTGGCTACAGCGTCATGAGCTACTGGAGCGAAAGCAACAACGGGCAGAACTTCATCAAGGGCGGCGGGCAGTACTACGCCTCGGCTCCGTTGATGGATGACATCCTGGCGATCCAGAAGCTCTACGGCGCCAACTATGCCACCCGCGCCAGCGACACCACCTACGGCTTCAACTCCACCGCTGATCGCGACTTCTACTCGGCCACCTCGGCCTCGTCGAAGCTGGTGTTCTCGGTGTGGGACGGTGGCGGCAACGACACCTTCGACTTCTCTGGCTTCACCCAGAACCAGAAGATCAACCTCAACGAAGCGTCGTTCTCCGATGTCGGCGGCATGGTCGGCAACGTATCCATCGCCAAGGGCGTGACCATCGAAAACGCCTTCGGCGGCTCGGGCAACGACCTGCTGATCGGCAATGCGCTGGCCAACGTGCTCAAGGGTGGTGCCGGCAACGACATCATCTACGGCGGCGGCGGCGCCGACCAGCTGTGGGGCGGCAGTGGCGCGGACACCTTCGTGTTCGCCGCCGTCAGCGACTCGACCAAGGCGGCGCCGGACCGCATCATGGACTTCACCTCGGGCGTGGACAAGATCGACCTGTCGGCCATCTCCGCGTTCGCCGTGAACAAGCTGCCGCTGCAGTTCGTCAATGCCTTCACCGGCCATGCCGGCGAGGCGCTGCTGACCTACGACCAGGCCACCAACCTGGGCAGCCTGTCCATCGACTTCACCGGAAACGCCTCGGCTGATTTCCTGGTGACCACCGTTGGCCAGGCCGCTGTCACCGACATCGTGGTCTGATGTACCAGGGGGCGGCGCTCGCGCGTCGCCCTTTTGTCGGCGAGGCAGACGAATGAAAGCAACCTTGCGAACGATCGCGCTGGCCGCGATTGCCCTGATGTCGATGACCGAGGTAGGTATGGCGAGCAGCCTGTTACTCCCCAACGCCGCGCAAATGGCCGGTGATTGGACGCTTTACTCCGAACAGCCGCAGGCGCAAACCTGCAACCTGCACCTGGGCGCCAACGAAGGCGAAATCGAAGGCGAGCTGGATTGCGCCAGGGACCTGCTGGGCCTGCGCCCCGGCAGCTGGCTGGTAACCCCCGACACCCTGGCCCTGGTGGGCGGCGACGGCAGCAGCGTGGTGCACTTCAGCCGCGAGGGCGCCAGGCGTTACGCCTGGACCCGGCCGGACGGTACGCAACTGGTGCTCAAGCGCCTGGACAAATAACCCCGGCCTGAAACTTCAAAGTTTCAGGCAAGCAAGGGCGAAACATGAAACTACCGAGCAAAAAGCCCGGGGCGCCTTTGTGGGCGGCACTCGGCGAACATAAGTCGACCTTGATCAGCGTCGGCTGTTTCACGGCATTGATCAACTTGCTCATGCTGGTGCCGTCGATATATATGCTTCAAGTGTACGACCGTGTACTGAGTTCGCAGAGCACGACAACTTTGTGGGTGCTGACGCTGATGGTGGTCGGCTTCTTCGTTTATATCGGCGGGCTTGAAGCCGTACGCAGTTTCATTGTCATTAGGGTCGGCAACCAGTTGGAAAAGACGTTCAATATGAAGGTCTACCGCGCCGCCTTCGAACGCAATCTGCGCCAGCGTGACGGTGCCGCTGGCCAGGCCCTGGGCGACCTCACCCAACTGCGTCAGTTCATCACCGGCCCCGCGCTGTTCGCCTTCTTCGATGCGCCCTGGTTCCCCATCTACCTGGCGGTGATCTTCGCCTTCAACGTCTGGCTGGGCGTGATGGCGACGGTCGGCGCGCTGCTGTTGATTGCCCTTGCCATCCTCAACGAGCGCCTCACCCACGCCACCCTGGCCGAGGCCAGTGGCATCCAGCAGCAATCGACACTGCTGGCTGGCAGCCAGCTGCAAAGCGCCGAAAGCATCCAGGCCATGGGCATGCTCGGTGCCCTGCGTCAGCGTTGGTACAGCTTGCACGGGCGTTTTCTCGATCTGCAGAACAAGGCCAGCGACACCTCGGCGGTGATCACCGCCACCAGCAAGGGCCTGCGCCTGTGCCTGCAATCGCTGGTACTGGGGCTGGGCGCGCTGCTGGTGATCGAGGGGCAGATGACCCCGGGCATGATGATCGCCGGCTCCATCCTCATGGGCCGGGTGCTGGCGCCGATCGACCAGTTGATCGCGGTGTGGAAGCAATGGAGCGGCGCGCAGCTGGCCTACCAACGCCTGGACGGGCTGCTGCGCGAACACCCAGAGCCGCCGACGCCGATGCCCTTGCCGGTGCCCACCGGGCAACTGGCGGTGGAGCAGGTCAGCGCCGGCCCGCCCGGGCGTAACCTGGCCACCCTGCAACAGGTGAACTTCGCCCTGGCGCCGGGTGAACTGCTCGGCGTGCTGGGGGCTTCTGGGTCGGGCAAGTCGACCCTGGCCAAGGTGCTGGTCGGCGTCTGGCCGACCCTCGGCGGCCATGTCCGCCTCGATGGCGCCGAGCTCAGCCAATGGGACCGCGACGCGTTGGGCCCGCACATCGGCTATCTGCCGCAGAACATCGAGTTGCTGCGCGGCAGCATCGCCGAGAACATCGCCCGCTTTGGCGAGCTGGACGGCATCAAGGTGGTCGAGGCGGCTCGCCTGGCGGGCGTGCATGACCTGATCCTGCGCCTGCCCCAGGGCTACGACACGCGCCTGGGCGAGGAGGGGGTGGACCTCTCCGGCGGCCAGAAGCAGCGCATTGCCCTGGCCCGCGCCCTGTACGGCGATGCCCGGCTGATCGTGCTCGACGAACCCAACTCCAACCTCGACAGCCACGGCGAGGCCGCCCTGGCCAACGCCATCGTCCAGCTCAAGGCCCAGGGCCGCACCGTGGTGCTGGTGACCCACCGCAGCGCGGCGTTGGCCCAGGCCGACAAGCTGCTGGTGATGAACGAAGGGCGCATGCAGGGCTTCGGCCCGGCTCGCGATATCCTCCACGCCATGGGCCAGGCCCCGGCGCAACGACCCCTGCAAGCCGGAGGTGGCGCATGAGCCAGCACACCCGTGATGCCCGTTTCCATGTCCGCCTGGGGTGGTGGCTGACCCTGGTCGGTTTCGGCGGTTTCATGGCCTGGGCCAGCCTCGCCCCGCTCGATCAGGGCGTGCCGGTGCAAGGTACCGTGGTGGTGTCGGGCAAGCGCAAGGCGGTGCAGTCCATGGGCGCGGGCGTGGTCAGCCGCATCCTGGTCAGCGAAGGCCAGCTGGTGCGCCAGGGCGAGCCGCTGTTCCGCCTCGACCGCACCCAGGTGCAGGCCGACGTCGATGCGCTGCAGGCCCAGTACCGCATGACCCGCGCCGCCCTGGCGCGCTGGCAGAGCGAGCGCGACAACCTCGGCCAGGTGCAGTTTCCCACGGAGCTGCTCGAAGACGCCGACGCTCGCCTGGCGCTGATCCTCGAAGGCCAGCGCCAGCTGTTCGACAGCCGTCGTCAGGCCCAGGCCCGCGAGCAGGGCGCCCTGGCCGCCAGCATCGACGGCTCCCAGGCCCAGCTGACCGGCATGCGCCGGGCGCGCGGCGACCTGCAGGCCCAGGCCGACTCGTTGCGCGAGCAGCTCGACAGCCTGCGCCCGCTGGCCGGCGACGGCTATATCCCGCGCAACCGCGTGTTGGAATACCAGCGCCAGCTGTCGCAGGTGCAGCGCGACCTGGCGCAGAATGCCGGCGAAAGCGCGCGCCTGGAGCAGGTGATCGTCGAAGCCCGGCTCAACTTGCAGCAGCGCCGCGAGGAGTACCAGAAAGAGGTGCGCAGCCAGCTGGCGGAAGCCCAGGTCAAGGCCGCGACCCTGGAGCAGCAGCTCAACTCCGCGCACTTTGAACTGCAGCACAGCGAGATCACCGCGCCGGCCGACGGCATCGCGGTAAACCTTGGCGTGCACACCGAAGGCGCCGTGGTGCGGGCCGGCGATACCCTGCTGGAAATCGTGCCCCAGGGCACCGCGCTGGAAGTGGAAGGGCGCCTGCCGGTGAACCTGGTGGACAAGGTGGCACCGCAGTTGCCGGTGGACATCCTGTTCACCGCCTTCAACCAGAACCGCACGCCGCGGGTGACCGGGGAGGTGGCGCTGGTGTCGGCCGACCAGCTGATCGACGAGCGCAGCGGCCAGCCGTACTACGTGCTGCGCAGCACCGTCAGCGAAGAAGCGCTGGCGCGTCTCGAGGGGCTGGCGATCCGCCCGGGCATGCCCGCCGAGCTGTTCGTGCGTACCGGCGAGCGCTCGCTGCTCAACTACCTGTTCAAACCCCTGCTCGACCGTGCAGGCACCGCCTTGACCGAACAATAAGGACCGCCAGTGAAGAAGTTCCCACTGATCGGGCTGCTGCTGGCCTGCGCCTGGCTGCCGACCGCCGCCCAGGCCGCCATGGGGCCGTTCCAGGTATACGAGCAGGCCCTGCGCCGCGACCCGACCTACCTCGCGGCGTTCAAGGCCCGCGAGGCCGGCCAGGAATACCGCGCCATCGGCCGCGCCGGCCTGCTGCCCAGCCTGTCGTACAGCTACAACAAGGGCCGCAACGATTCCGAGGTGCGCTACCTCGGCGATTCACGCCGGCAAAAGGAAGACCGCACCTACAACAGCATGGGCTCGACCTTCATCCTCCCAGCAGCCGCTGTTCGACTATGAAGCCTATTCGAGCTATCGCAAGGGCGTGGCCCAGGCCCTGTTCGCCGACGAGAGCTTCCGCGACCAGAGCCAGCAACTGCTGGTGCGGGTGATGACCAGCTACACCCAGGCGCTGTTCGCCCAGGACCAGATTGCCATCAGCGTCGCCAGCAAGCAGGCCTACCGCCAGCAGTTCCAGCAGAACCAGCGGCTGTTCGACGCAGGCGAAGGCACGCGCACCGATATTCTCGAAGCCCAGGCCCGCTACGAGTTGGCCGATGCCGAGGAAATCAAGGCGCGTAACGAACAGGATGCCGCGCTGCGCGAACTGGGCGCGCTGATTGGCGAGCCGGCGGTGCGGGTCGAGGACCTGGCGCCGCTGCGGCTGGGCTTCGCCCTGCCAGTGGTCGACCCCAGCGGCTACGAGGCCTGGCAGGAGCGGGCCCTGGCCAACAACCCGCAACTGGCGTCATCGCGCCAGGCCCTGGAAGTGGCGCGCTACGAAGTCGAGCGCAATCGTGCCGGGCACCTGCCCAAGGTCACCGCGTTCGCCACCTCGCGGCGCCAGGAGTCGGACAGCGGCAACACCTACAACCAGCGCTACGACACCAACACCGTGGGCATCGAAGTCAGCGTGCCGATCTTCGCCGGCGGCGGAGTGCTGGCTTCGACCCGCCAGGCCAGCCGGCACCTGGAGCAGGCCGAGTACGAGCTCGACGGCAATACCCGCAGCGCCTTGATCGAGCTGCGCAAGCAGTACAACGCCTGCCAGTCCGGCGCCAGCCAGTTGCGTGCCTACGAGCGGGCGCTGGTGGCGGCCGAGGCGCTGGTGGTGTCCACACGCAAGAGCGTGCAAGGTGGCGAACGGGTGAACCTGGATGTGCTCAACGCCGAACAGCAACTGGCCACCACCCGCCGCGACCTGGCCCAGGCGCGCTACGACTACCTGCTGGCGTGGATCAAGCTGCATTACCAGGCGGGGGTGTTGAGCGAGACGCAACTGGCGCGGGTGGACGAAGCGTTCATCGAAGGCAAGCCCTGACTTCTGCGCGGGCCTCATCGCCGGCAAGCCGGCTCCCACAAATGTTGCGCGATACCCTGTGGGAGCCGGCTTGCCGGCGATGAGGCCGGTGTTGTCAGCAAAATACTTTCAGGCTGGCACCACTGCCTTCCCACGCCTGCGCTCAGCCAGCCCCCACACCAGCAGCGCCAGCGCACCGATCACCAGGCCGGCAACCACGATCCCATCCCAGCCATGCACCTCGAACAGCTGCGTGCCCAGCAGCGACCCCAGCGCTCCGCCGATGAAGTAGCAGGTGATATAACCGGCATTGAGCCGCGTGCGCGCCTCGGGGCGCAGCACGATCACCGCGTTCTGGTTGCTCACGTGCACCAGTTGCACCGCCAGGTCGAGCAACAGCACGCCCACCAGCAATGCCATCAGCGAGCTCTGTGCAAACCCCAGCGGCACCCACGACAGCAATAGCGCCACCAGCCCCACGGTGGTGCCCAGCGAGCCTTTGCCGCGGTCGGCCAGGCGTCCGGCCCAGTTCGCCGCCAGTGCGCCGATCGCCCCGGCCAGGCCGAACAGGCCGATCACCGCGTCGGAGTAATGGTAGGGCGCCTCGCTCAACAGGAATGCCAGCGGTGTCCAGAACAGCGCGAACAGGCTGAACGCCAGCAAGCCCAGCAGCGAGCGCAGGCGCAGCACCGGTTCTTCGACGAACAGGCGGAACACCGAGCCGATCAGCGCCGGGTATTTCAAACCGGCGTGGCTGTGGTGTTGCGGCAGGCTGCGGTACAGGGCGAGGGCACTGATGGCCATCAACACCGCGGCCAGCACGTAGATGCTGCGCCAGCCGCCCAGCTCGGCCATGAAGCCGGCGGCGGTGCGCGCCAGCAGGATGCCCAGCAACAGGCCGCTCATCAGCGTGCCCACGGCGCGGCCGCGTTGATCCGGCGCACTGAGCGCGGCGGCCATGGGTACCAGCACCTGGGCTACTACCGAGAACAGTCCGGTCAGCGCCGTGCCGAACAACAGCCACGGCAGGCTTGGCGCGCAGGCGCTGATCACCAGCCCGGCGGTGGCGATCAGCACCATGGTGACGATCAGCCGTCGTTGCTCGAACAGATCGCCCAGTGGCGCGAGCAGCAGCAGCCCGGCGCCGTAGCTGAGCTGGGCGGCGATGACGATGGTGCCGGCGCTGGCGGTACTCAGGCCGAACTGCTCGGCGATGCTGTGCAGCAGGGGCTGGGCGTAGTAGTTGCTGGCCACAGCCAGGCCGGTGGCGGTGGCCATTAGCAGGATGAGGGCGCGACCGAGGGTCGGGGAATTCATGGGCAGTCTCGTTGCAGGCAAGGTTGTGTGGCGACAAGTATCAGGAAGTGTCCTTCATGACGCCAATGTATAGTTATCAACTTATCAATCTTGAAAACAGATAGATCTATGAACCTGAAGCAGCTCGAATACGCCTTGGCCGTGGCCGACACCGGCAGTTTTACCCGCGCCGCCGAGCGCTGCCACGTGGTGCAATCGGCCCTCAGCCATCAGGTGGCACGGCTGGAGGCACAGTTGGGGGTAAGCCTGTTCGAGCGCAGTTCGCGGCGGGTGCGCCTGACCCCGGCCGGCGAGGCCTTCGTGCTCAGTGCCCGGCCGGCGGTGGCGGCGGCGCGGCGGGTGGCCGAGGACGTTGCCGCCGCCTGCGGGCAGGTGCGTGGACGTTTGTCGATCGGCGAGATCAGCTCGCTCACCGCGCTGGACCTGGTCGATCTGCTGGCGGTGTTCCATGAGCGCTACCCTGATGTGGACGTGCGCTGGTTGACCGCCAAGAGCGAGTTGCTTGTGTCGGACGTCTGCGAGCGGCGCCTGGACGTGGGCTTCATCGGCCTGTGGCAGGGCGAGGCGCTGCATGGCGTGCAGCATCGCCTGCTGGCGCGGGAGGAGTTGGTGGCAGTGCTGCCGCCTGGCCATCGGCTGGCGGGCAGGGCTCAGCTGGCCCTGGCCGAGCTGGCCGACGAGGTGCTGGTGGACTTTCCCGAGGGCACCGGGGCGCGTCGGCAGACCGACGAGGCGTTCCAGGCGGCAGGGTTGCGACATCGGGTGCAGTTCGAGATAGGCCATATCCGCCTGGTGGAGAAGTTCGTGCAGCGGAGCATGGCCGTGGGCCTGGTCCCCGAGCGTATCGCTCGGGGCTTCAAGGATGTCGCCAGGGTGCCGCTGGTGGATGCGCCGGTGCGGCACCTGTACGCGGTGTGGTCGCCCAGCCCCACGCCGGCGGCGCGGGCATTTCTGGACGTACTCGAAGAACAGCTGCTGGCGAACGGTGGATAACCCATCGTCGGCAAGCCGGCTCCTACAGGTGCGGCGCGGTTCTTGAAAGCGGCGCCGTACCTGTGGGAGCCGGCTTGTCGGCGATGAGGCCGAAACAGGCAATTACGAATCAGGCCGCAAACCCACCATCGGCCAGCAAGCTCGCCCCTGTGATGTAGCCGGCCTCAGGCCCCGCCAGATAGGCCACGAAGCTGGCGATCTCGTCCGCCTGGCCATAGCGCCCGATAGCCATCAGCGGGATCAGGCTCTCGGCGAACTCGCCACTGGCCGGGTTCATGTCGGTGTCCACCGGCCCAGGCTGCACATTGTTGACGGTGATCCCCTGCGGCCCCAGGTCCCGGGCCAGGCCCTTGGTCAGGCCGACCAGCGCCGACTTGCTCATGGCATAGGGCGCGCCACCGGCGAACGGCATGCGCTCGGCGTTGGTACTGCCGATGTTGATGACCCGCCCACCCTGGCCCATGTACTTCACCGCCGCCTGGGTGGCCACGAACACGCTGCGCACATTGACCGCCAGCAGCCGGTCGAAGTCGGCCAGGTCGAACTCGGCGACCGGCGCCACCGCCAGCACGCCAGCGTTGTTGACCAGGATATCCAGGCCCCCGAAGGCTTTCGCGGTGTCGGACACGGCCTGCTGCACGGCCTGGATGTCGGCGCTGTCGGCGCGCAGGGCCAGGGCTTGGCCGCCGCCGCTGTTGATCTCACCCGCCAAGGCCTCGGCGCTGGCGCTCGAGCTGACATAGGTGAAGGCGACCTTGGCGCCGTCGCGGGCCAGGCGGCGGACTATGGCCGCGCCGATACCGCGGGAGCCGCCCTGGACGAGGGCCACCTTGCCGGTGAGGGGAAGTGCTTGGGACATGCTGATCTCCTGCGTTCAAGCAAGGCCGGATGCCTTGGATGGACACAGTATCGACGCTCGATTACCTATTGATAAGATGGCAATCACGCTAGTCAGAATAAACCAGGAGTTGGCAATGGCCGCGATGGAATCCTTCAGCAGCCTGGAATGCTTCATCCGCAGCGCCGAAGTCGGCAGCTTTGCCGAAGCGGCCAGGCGCCTTTCGCTCACCCCCGCGGCGGTCGGCAAGAACGTCGCCCAGCTGGAGGCGCGGCTTGGTGTGCGCCTGTTCCTGCGCAGCACGCGCAAACTGACCCTGACCGAGGCCGGGCAGCGTTTTCTGGCCGAGGTGAGCGAGAGTTTTCGCACCATCCAGTATGCCGTGGCCAATCTGGCCAACTGCGAAGGCCACCCCTCGGGCGTGCTGCGGGTCAGCATGGGTACGGTGTTCGGGCGCCTGTACGTGTTGCCGTTGCTGGGCGAGTTCCTGGCCCGCTATCCGGCGGTGACGGCGGACTGGCATTTCGACAACCGCCAGGTCGACCTGATCGGCCAGGGTTTCGACGCCGCCCTCGGTGGTGGTTTCGAGCTGCCGCCTGGGGTGGTGGCACGCAAGCTGACGCCTGCGCACCGGGTGCTGGTGGCCTCGCCGGGCTATGTGCGTCAGCACGGGCCGATCGACCGGCCGGAGCAGTTGCAGGCTTGCGCCGGCATCCTCATCCGCTCGCCGCAGACCGGCAGGGTGCGCAGCTGGCCGCTGACCAGCCGCTGGCAGGAGCAACAGCCGCTGCAGCTGCCCCAGCGCCTGACCATGAGCGATTCGGACGCTGCCTGCGCGGTGGCCGAGCAGGGCCTGGGCATCGCCCTGGTCAGCCTGCCGTTCGCCTTGCCTTACCTGGCCTCAGGCCGGCTGTGCCGGGTGCTGCCGGACTGGTACGTCGACGATGGGCACATCAGCTTGTACTACGCCGAGCGCAAACTGTTGCCGGGCAAGACCCGCGCCTTCATCGATTTCGTGGTGGAGCAGTTTGCCGAGCAGGGGCTGGCACAGCGCTTCGATGCCTTGCAGCAATAACGCCCGGTCAGGCGATATCGATGATGAACTGCACCTGGGCCACCCCAGCCAGCACCAGGCGTACTTCGTCATCCACGCGCTTGCCGACCAGCTGCTGGCCTAGCGGTGCGCGAGGTGTGATCACCGTCACCAGCGCCTCTCCCTCACCAATCTTCAAGCCGGCGCCTTCGGGCCCGAGGAACAGCCTGCGACGCTGCCCCTGTTCGTCCTCCAGGGTCACCAGGCAGCCGACCTGGATCCCCCGCGCCGGGTCATAGTCGCGTGGCACCAGTTGCTGATAGGTCTGCAGCGCCTGGCGGATCTCGGCGGTGCGTCGAGCCTGCCCGGTGGCCAGGTACGAGGCCTCGAGCCCAAGGGTGTCGTATTTGTTCTCGGCGATATTCTCTTCGGCGGTGGCTGCCTCGTAGGCGGTCTGGGCGGCGCGGCGCAGCACCTCCATGTCGTGCTCGAGGGTGGTGACGATGCGCTGCAGCAGGGTGGCCTTGTCCATGGTCAGTAGCAGAACTCCAGCACGTTGGCCTGGCTCTTGTCGGTCGGCGCGGTGCGGTTCTGCTGCAGCCAGAACTGGCATTTGGGGCTGCTCAGGTTGCGCGGGTTGCCCTGGGCGGCCTCGGCGGCCTGCTGCAATTCCTGCTTGTGCAGGATGTCTTTGTAATGTTCGAACATCTGCGCCTGGGCATCGGCCGGTGGCGCTGGAGGAGCGGTTGGCGCATGCAGGACCTGCGCGGGGGCGGTGGCCTCGACCAGCGGTTGCACCTGCTGTGGCCACAGGTGCAGGGCCAGCCACAGGCTCACGGCGATCGCTACTGCGCCGAGCCACAGGCCGAGGGCGACGCACAGCACCAGTTGCACCGGTTTCAGGGTGATCTTCAATTCACGGGGGCGGGGCATGATGGCCTCCTGGCAGGCGGGGCGAGGGCGCCATTCTCGCATGCCGCGGCAGGTATTTTCAGTGCCGCGCTTTTGTTGGCCGGCATTTTTCAGCAAAATCCGCGGTCTTTTTTCCGCAGGTAACGGAACGTGGCGATGAAAACCACCTGGGACATCTTCTGCACGGTCGTCGACAACTATGGCGACATCGGCGTCACCTGGCGCCTGGCGCGCCAGCTGGCGAGCGAGCATGACCTGGCCGTGCGCCTGTGGGTGGATGACCTGCAAGCCTTCGTGCGCCTGTGCCCAGAGGCCGACAGCCAAGCCGAGCAGCAGTGGCGGCAGGGCGTCGAGGTACGCCACTGGCCGGCCACGTGGCAAGGCGCGGAGCCGGCGCAGGTTGTGGTGGGCGCCTTCGCCTGCCAGCTACCGCAGGCTTATGTCGAGGCCATGGGCGAGCAGGCCACGCCGCCCTTGTGGCTGAACCTGGACTACCTCAGTGCCGAAGACTGGGTGGATGGCTGCCATGGCTTGCCGTCGCCCCAGGCCAATGGGTTGCGCAAGTTCTTTTTCTTCCCGGGTTTCACCGAGAAGACCGGTGGCCTGCTGCGCGAAGCGGCCTTGCTGCCCCGTTGCCAGGCGTTCCGCCAGGCGCCTGACGAGCGGGCGAGGTTCCTGGCAGGGCTGGGCGTCCACCCCGAGGCCGGGGCGCGTCTGATCTCGCTGTTCGCCTACGAGAATCCACAGTTGGGCAACTGGCTCGACGTACTGGCCGAAGGCGCGCACCCCAGCCACCTGCTGGTACCGCAGGGGCGCATTCTGGGCGACCTCGGCCACTGGCTGGGCGAGGCGGACTTGGCCGTGGGGGCGCTGCATCGGCGCGGCGCCTTGACGGTCCAGGTGCTGCCTTTTGTCAGCCAGGACGACTACGACCGGCTGCTGTGGAGCTGCGATTTCAACGCCGTGCGCGGCGAGGACTCGTTCGTGCGGGCGCAATGGGCTGGGGTGCCGATGCTGTGGCACATCTACATCCAGGAAGAGAACGCCCATTGGGAAAAGCTCGAAGCATTCCTCGCCCTTTATTGCCATGGGTTGTCGGCCGCCGCCGGGCAGGCGCTTAGCGAGCTGTGGCGGGCCTGGAACATGGACCGCCCGATGGGGCAGGCCTGGCAGGCGCTGCAGCCACACTGGGAGGAAGTGCGCGAACATGCCCGCCAGTGGCAGGCCACGCAGGCCGCTCGGCCGGACCTTGCCACGAGGCTGGTACAGTTTTACCGAAATTCGCTATGATACGCGGCCTCGATTTTTATAAATCCATCCAGATTCGGATACTTCGTAATGAAAACTGGTAAAGAACTGAAACCCGGTACCGTACTGCGGATCGACAACGACCCGTGGCTGGTTCAGAAAGCTGAGTTCACCAAGTCGGGCCGTAACAGCGCGATCATGAAGACCAAGCTGAAGAACCTGCTGACCGGCTACAAGACCGAAACCGTATACGGTGCGGACGACAAGCTGGACGACGTGATCCTGGATCGCAAAGAAGCGACCCTGTCGTTCATCAGCGGTGACTCGTACACCTTCATGGACACCACCGACTACACCATGTACGAACTGAACGCCGAAGACATCGACGCCGTTCTGCCGTACATCGAAGAAGGCATGGAAGACATCTGCGAAGCCGTCTTCTTCGAAGGCCGCCTGGTATCGGTAGAACTGCCGACCACCATCAGCCGCCAGGTTGTCTACACCGAGAACGCCGCACGTGGCGACACCTCGGGCAAGGTCATGAAGCCTGCCAAGCTGAAGAACGGTACCGAGATCCAGGTTGCCGACTTCATCCAGATCGACGAGTGGATCGACATCGACACTCGCGACAACAGCTTCAAGGGCCGTTCCAAGAAGTAATCCTTCTTGCGATGAGCACGAAAAACCCGGCCTTGGCCGGGTTTTTTTGTGCTCGTGAAACCGTGTCGCCTTCATCGCGGGGCAAGTCGGCTCGCCCCGCGATGGCATTCACACCGTCACATGCAGGCGCACATCCACATTGCCGCGGGTGGCGTTGGAGTACGGGCAGACCTTGTGCGCCTTCTCCACCAGCCCTTCGGCGTCGGCCTGGGCCAGGCCAGGCAGGTTGATGTGCAGGTCGATGTCCAGGCCGAAACCGTCAGGGATCTGGCCGATGCCGACCTTGGCGGTGATCGAGGCGTCCGCTGGCAGGGCTTTTTTCTCCTGGCCGGCGACGAACTTCAGCGCGCCGATGAAGCAGGCCGAGTAACCCGCAGCGAACATCTGTTCGGGGTTGGTGCCTTCACCTCCGGCGCCGCCCAGCTCTTTCGGGGTGCTCAGCTTGACTTCCAGCTTGCCGTCGCTGGAGCGGGATTTGCCATCACGACCACCGGTGGAAGTGGCTTCTGCGATGTACAGCGGAGTGACCTTTTGCATCTTGAGCCTCGCTTGGGTGCTGTGCGCCGTCGGCGCTGAGTGGGTATGGGCTTAATTTAGTGCGCAATTATTTAGTGCGCAAGTTAAATATTCGACCATTCATCTGAACAGCCCTCTCACAGCATAGACGTCAGAGGTTTTCTTGCAGCTGCGCGCGCAGGGTGAGCAGGTCGGCTTGCAGCTTGCGCAACTGCTCGGCGCTGTGGCCGCTGGCCTGCAGGATGCATTGCGGCACGCGCTGGGCTTCGGCCTGCAGGGCGCGGCCCTTGTCGGTCAGTTGCACCAGCACCACCCGTTCGTCCTCGCGGCTGCGGCTGCGCTTGAGCAGGCCTTCGCTTTCCAGGCGCTTGAGCAGCGGGGTCAGGGAGCCGGGGTCGGTGAGCAGGCGCTGGCTGATCTCGCCCACGGTCAGGCCGTCCTGCTCCCACAGCACGAGCATGGCCAGGTACTGCGGGTAGGTCAGGCCCAGGGCCTGCAGCAAAGGCTTGTAGACCTTGGTCATCAGCAACGAGGTCGAGTGCAGGGCAAAGCAGACCTGGTTGTCCAGCAGCAGCGCGTCGCAGGGGGCTTGGGTGTCGGCGTTCATGCAGGTCCTTGGAATCGGTGAGTAATAAAATCTAGCACGCCAAAGCTTGGTGCGCTCATTGCCAGCGCAGCTCGCTTCTCAGCGCCAGGTCCCAGGGCGGCACCGGGCTGAAACGGCTCTTGAGGAATTCGAGCAGCAAGCGGCTGCGAGAGTTCGTTTCATGTTCAAGGCGCAGTGCATAAATCCCGCTGGTTTCGGGGGCCGGCAGGCCGTTGTCGCAGAACAGGGGGAGCAGTTCGCCGCGCAGCAGGTAGTCGCTGACCAGCCAGGTCGGCAGGTGGGCGATGCCCAGCCCGGCCAAGGCACCGAACAGCAGCGTCTCGGCATTGTTGGCGGCCATGCGCATGCGCGTCGGGCGGTACAGGCGGGTCTGGCCACCGACCTCGAAGCGCCAGGCGAACGGCGGTGCCAGGCCGTCCCAGTCGAGGCCGTCATGCCCAGGCAGCTCGCTGGGGCAGGCCGGAACGCCGCGATTGGCCAGGTACGCCGGGCTGGCGCAGGCGATCCGCACCATATAGGCCAGTGGCGTGGCCACCAGGCGCGTGTCGGCCAGGGGCCCCGCGCGCAGCACCAGGTCGACTTCGCCCAGGTGGCTGCCGTGCAGGTCAACGAAACTGTCGATCAGGCGCAGTTGCACGTCGAGCCCGGGGTAGGCGACCAGGAAGTCAGCGATGGCCGGAGCGAGGTGACGCCGGCCGAAAGCGGCCGGGGCGTCGATGCGGATCAGCCCTTCGGGGGCGTTGCTCAGGGATACCGCCTCGGCCCGGGCCAGGCGCAGTTCCTCGATGATGCGCCGGGCCCGTTCGGCGAACGCATTGCCGGCCGGCGTGGCGCGCACCGCATGGGTGCTGCGCGAGAACAGCCGGCTGCCCACCGCGTTTTCCAGGCTGTCGATGCGCCTGGCCACGGCCGAAGGCGTGAGCGGATGGCGACGGGCGGCGGCGGAGAAGCTGCCGGTCTCCAGCACATCGAGGAACAGGCTCAGTTGTTCGGTGAGGATATCGGGGCTCATGATGGCTCTGCTTTTGCGGATTACGCAAAGCCATTGTGCGCTGCTGTGCGTTTCCCCGCCAGCCGTGACTGGGTAGCATGCCGGCATTCTCTGAAAACAGGCGGATGAGGCCCGGATGATCGAGTGGTTGATGTATATCGTGTTGGGTGCCGCCCTGGGCACTGTGGGTGGCCTCTTCGGTATTGGTGGCGGGTTGATCGCGATCCCGGCGCTGGGGGTGCTGTTCGGCCTTGACCAGCAACTGGCCCAGGGCACCGCCCTGGTGATGGTGGTGCCCAACGTGCTGCTTGCGTTGTGGCGCTATCACCAGCGCAACCGCATCGAGTTGCGCCATGCCGTGCCGCTGTCGTTGTGCAGCTTTTTGTTCGCCTGGCTGGGGTCGATCTGGGCAGTGGGCATCGATGCCCAGTCGATGCGCCTGTATTTCGTCGGTTTCCTGGTGGCCCTGGCGTTGTGGAACGTGGCGCGCATGTTCCTGCCGGTGAAGCCGCCGAGCAACCAGCTGCGCTATCCCTGGCCATGGCTGGGCGTGCTGGGCAGCTTTGCCGGAACCATGGGCGGGCTGTTCGGCGTGGGTGGCGCGGTGGTGGCCACGCCGATATTGACCTCCGTGTTCGGCACCACCCAGGTGGTGGCCCAGGGGTTGTCGCTGGCATTGGCGGCGCCGAGCACCGCGGTGACCCTGCTGACCTACGGCCTGCACCAGAGCGTGGACTGGAGCATCGGGGTGCCGTTGGCGGTGGGTGGGTTGCTGAGCATCAGCTGGGGGGTGAAGCTGGCCCATGCGTTGCCGGAAAAGGTACTGCGCTCGATGTTCTGTGTGTTTCTGGTGGTGTGCGCGGTGATGCTCGGGTTCGAGCTCTGAGCGCAAGGGCTGCAGAGCCCATTGCCATCTGTGGGAGCCGGCTTGCCGGCGAAAAGGGCGCGAAGCGTCCTCGCCTTACTTGAACCCTTCGACGATGTACTCGGCCATGCAGTCGGTAATCGGCGAATGCTGCTGGTCATTGCGCAGCAGCATCACATTGGCCATGTGCAACTGCGGCAGGCCGTCGTCCTCGCCGAGGATGCGCAGGTCGCCGCCGATCAGGCTGTGCAACTGCGCGGTCACCGCCAGCCCCGCCTGCACGATGGCGAAGATCGCCGCCAGGCTTGGGCTGGTGTAGGCGATGCGGTACTCGATGCCGTGGCGCTCCAGGGCATTGCAGGTCCAGGCGCGGCAAAAGCAGTCGGTGTTGAACAGCGCCAGCGGCATGGGCCGCTGCTCCTGCGGGCAGAAGCCTTTGGCCGCGGCCCACACCAGGCGTTCCTGGCGCAGCAGCTGGCCGACCTCGTTGCCCGGCTCGCGGGTGACGATGGTCAGGTCCAGGTCCTGGCGCAGCATCAACTGCTTGGACGAATCGCAATGCACCTCGACATGGATCAGCGGGTAGGCCTGGGCAAAGCGGGTGAGAATACCCGGCAGGTAGCGCATGGCGTAGTCGTCCGGCGTGCCGATGCGCACCACCCCGACCATGTGCGGCATGCGCAGGGTGTTGAATACCTCGCCATGCAGCTTGAGGATGCGCCGCGCATAGCCCAGCAGCACCTGGCCCTCGGCGGTCAGGCGCACTTGGCGGCCGTCGCGCTCGAACAGCTGGCGCTGCAGGATGTCCTCCTCCAGGCGCTTCATCTGCATGCTCACCGCCGACTGGGTGCGGTTGACCACTTCGCCGGCGCGGGTGAAACCACCTTGCTCGGCAATGGCGACGAAGGTGCGCAGCACCTCGGCGTCGAGACTCTGATACTGGGACATGGCATCAATCTCCGAGATGCATGGCATCAGAAACATTCGTTGGATTGATCTTAGGCCTGGGACGAGACTGGAGCCATCCACAAGGAGGGCGTCATGATGAAAGGTCATTTCAACGTAGCTCACCAACCGGCCGCATCCCTGGGCCATCTGTGGCACGACGCCAGCGGGCTGGTGCTGCGCTGGTTCGAACTGCACCGCCAGCGCGACGAGCTGGCGCGCCTGAGCGATGCCACGCTGCACGATCTTGGGTTGTCGCGGGCGGACATCCAGCAGGAAGCCGACCGGCATTTCTGGGAGGACCCGTTGCGGAAATGAAGGTGGTTCCAATCGCGGGGCAAGCCCGCTCCCACAAAGATGCGTGGGAGCGGGCTTGCCCCGCGATTGCGTCTTTACTGTCTGGACACCAGACGGAGCCATCTCATGTCCTTCAGCCTGTCCCTCGCTCAGGCCCGCCGCCTGGCCCTGTCCGCCCAGGGCTTCGGCAAGTCGCCCGGCAGCCCGCCGACCCTGGCCAGCCTCACGCGCATGTTTCAGCGCCTGGGCGTGGTGCAGATCGACTCGGTCAACGCGCTGGTGCGCTCCCATTACCTGCCGTTGTTCTCGCGCCTTGGCGACTATCCAGCCGACCTGCTGGACCAGCTCGCCTGGGGCAAGCGCCGTCAGCGGCGGCTATTCGAATACTGGGGGCATGAGGCGTCGTTGCTGCCGCTGGAGCTCTACCCGCTGATGCGCTGGCGCATGGCCCACGCCGCCGACGGCAAGGGCATCTACCGGCAACTGGCGACCTTTGGCCGTGAGCGACGAGAGGTGATCGACCGGGTACTGGCGGCCGTGCGCGAGCGCGGCGCGCTGGGTGCCGGCAGCCTGTCGACCCGCGAGGAACGCGCTGGCCCCTGGTGGGACTGGAGCGAAGAAAAGCACGCGCTGGAATGGCTGTTCGCCGCTGGCGAGGTCACGGTGGCCGGGCGTCGCGGTTTCGAGCGCCTGTACGACCTGCCCGAGCGGGTGCTGCCGGCGGCCATCCTCGATCAGGCCCCGCCCAGCGAGGCTGAAGCGCACCAGGGCTTGCTGCTGCACGCCGCCGGCGCCCTGGGCGTGGCCACCGAACAGGATCTGCGTGATTACTTTCGCCTCTCGCCGCAGCAGAGCAAGGCCGCCCTGGCTGTTCTGGTCGAGGACGGGCGCCTGCAGGCCTGCGCCGTGCAGGGCTGGAAACAGCCGGCCTATGTCGCGGACGTGCCACGGATTCCCCGACGCATCGAAGTCAGCGCCTTGCTGTCGCCGTTCGATTCATTGGTCTGGGCGCGCGAGCGTACCGAGCGCCTGTTCGATTTCCGCTATCGCCTGGAGATCTACACCCCCGCGCACAAGCGGGTGTACGGCTACTACGTGCTGCCGTTCCTGCACGACGGGCGCATTGCCGCGCGCCTGGACCTGCGTGCCGAACGCGCCCACGGACGTCTGGCGGTGCATGCGGTGCACGAAGAGGCGACGGGGCTGGACGAGGCGGGCTACCAGGCGTTGGCGCTCAGCCTGCAGAGGCTGGCCAACTGGCTGGGCCTGGCGCAGGTGCAGCTCAACTGCCCCCGCGCCGAGGGCAGCCGGCTGCGTCAGGCGTTGCTCAGCGGCGTACCTGCTTAAGGGTTTCGGCGATCAGGAAGGCCAGTTCCAGCGACTGGTCGGCGTTCATGCGCGGGTCGCAGTGGGTGTGGTAGCGGTCGGAGAGCGCGTCTTCGGTGATCGGCCGGGCGCCGCCGATGCACTCGGTGACGTTCTGCCCGGTCATTTCGATATGGATGCCACCGGCGTGGCTGCCTTCGGCCTGGTGCACCTGGAAGAACTGCTTGACCTCATCGAGGATCTGCGCAAAGTCGCGTGTCTTGTAGCCGCTGCTGGCCTTGATGGTGTTGCCATGCATCGGGTCCGAGCTCCACAGCACCTGGCGGCCTTCGCGCTGCACGGTGCGGATCAGCCCCGGCAGATGGTCGCCGACCTTGCCGGCGCCCATGCGTACGATCAGGTTCAGGCGGCCCGGGTCGTTGTCCGGGTTGAGCACGTCGATCAGGCGGATCAGCTCTTCGGGGTTCATGCTCGGGCCGACCTTGACCCCGATCGGGTTGTGCACGCCGCGCAGGAACTCGACGTGGGCGCCGTCGAGCTGGCGGGTGCGGTCGCCGATCCATAGCATGTGCGCCGAGCAGTCGTAGTAGTCGCCGGTCAGGCTGTCGCTGCGCACGAAGGCTTCTTCATAGTTGAGCAGCAGCGCTTCGTGGGCGGTGAAGAAGCTGGTTTCACGCAGTTGCGGCGCTGTGTCCAGGCCGCAGGCGCGCATGAAGGCCAGGGTTTCGTCGATGCGGTTGGCCAACTGGTGGTACTTGTCGGCCAGCGCCGAGTTGGCGATGAAATCGAGGTTCCACTTGTGCACCTGGTGCAGGTCGGCAAAGCCGCCCTGGGCGAAGGCGCGCAGCAGGTTGAGGCTGGCGGTGGACTGGTGGTAGGCCTGCAGCAGCCGCTCGGGGTCGGGGATGCGGCTTTTCGCGTCGAAGCCGATGCCGTTGACGATGTCGCCACGGTAGGCGGGCAGGGTGACGTCGCCGAGGGTTTCGTCGTTGGCCGAGCGTGGCTTGGCGAACTGCCCGGCCATGCGCCCGACCTTGACCACCGGGCAGCCGGCGGCGAAGGTCATGACAATGGCCATCTGCAGCAGCACCTTGAAAGTGTCGCGGATCTTCGCCGCGGAGAACTCGGCGAAGCTCTCGGCGCAGTCGCCACCCTGCAGCAGGAACGCCCGGCCCTGGGTCACCTCGGCGAACTGCCGGCGCAGCTCGCGGGCTTCGCCGGCGAACACCAGCGGCGGGTAGCTGGCCAGGGTCTGCTCCACCTTCAGCAGGTGCGCGGCGTCGGGGTAGATCGGTTGCTGCTGGATCGGCAGGGTGCGCCAGCTATCGGGGGTCCATTGTCGGGTCATTGCAAGCTCTATCCATAAGTGTCGTTGAGGCCTGCCAGCCATGGTACGCCCGCGCGTGCTTGTTGCACCACCGGCATTGGCGGACAATGGCGGTTTTGCGCGGGCAGGTGGTAGGGATGGCGACGGAGCGGGAAGAGCGGCTGCTGGCACGGGTCGAGGACGCCTTTGGCGTTATCAGCGTGTACGAGGTGGATGACTATCGCTTCCTCGAGTTCGGCGACGCCATCGAGCAGAGCTGCACCTTCACCGCCGACCCCAGCTGGCTGGAGTACGATTACACCCGCGCCATGCTGGTCGGCGCGCTGTGCCACGGGCAGCCGGAAAGCGCGTTGTTCCTCGGCCTTGGCGCCGGCACCCTGACCCAGGCCTGCCTGAAGTTCCTGCCGCTGGAGGATGTCGAGGCCATCGAACTGCGCCCGGACGTGCCGCGCCTGGCCATGGAGTTCATGGGCCTGGACGACGATCCGCGGCTGTACGTGCGGGTGGGCGATGCCCTTGAGCTGCTGCCCAGCGCCGAAAAGGCCGACTTGCTGTTCGTCGACCTGTATACCGACTATGGCCCCGGCGTCGGGCATCTGGCCTGGGGGTTCCTGGAAAACTGCCAGAAGCAGCTCAACCCCGATGGCTGGCTGGTGATCAACCAGTGGGCCGGGGACGATGGCAAGCCACTGGGCGCGGCCTTGTTGCGCGGGCTGTACCATCGCCATTACTGGGAGCTGCCGGTGAAGGAGGGTAACGTGATCCTGCTGGTGCCGGCGGACCTGGAGCAGGTTTTGGATCTGCAAGCGCTGCGTGCCCGTGCCGAATCCCTGGCGCCACGCCTGGGTTATTCACTGGATTACCTGATCAAGGCAATCCGCCCGGCGACATGAGTTCTGCGGAGGCGGCGCAAGCCTTTGGAGGAAACGATTCAGCCTGGATCCAATGCTGCCCCCGTGGCGGACATCAGGATTGAAATATTTCTCACAGCTCATGGCAATTTCGGGTATAGTACGCGCCGGTCTTTTAGCGGACCTCAAATCAGGTGGTGCAAATCCTCCGAACCCAGCTTCGGCTGAGCGTCCGCTAGTCGGACCTTCCCAAGACGTTCCTTTTTCAATCGTTTTCGCAAATCCCCGCCGCCAAAACTGCCTGGGTGACCGCTTGGTCTTTCAAGGCATGTGCAGTTTTGGAGCATGGGTCTTTGCGGATGCACCTAGAGGCAGACCCATGACCCAGGAAACCGGCGGATTCGCCGCTCTCGATCTCAATCCGAATATCGTTGCTGCTGTTCTGGCCACCGGCTACGAAGAGCCTTCGGCTATTCAGCATCAGTCGATCCCGATCATCCTCGCCGGTCACGACATGATCGGCCAGGCGCAGACTGGCACCGGCAAGACCGCTGCCTTCGCCCTGCCGATCCTCAACAAGATCGACGTGAGCAAGCGCGAACCGCAAGCCCTGATCCTGGCGCCAACCCGTGAGTTGGCGCTGCAAGTAGCCACCGCTTTCGAAACCTACGCCAAGCAGATGCCGGGCGTTAACGTGGTGGCTGTCTACGGTGGTGCCCCGATGGGCCCACAACTGCGTGCCATTCGTAACGGCGCGCAAATCGTCGTGGCCACCCCTGGCCGCCTGTGCGACCACCTGCGCCGCGACGAGAAAGTCCTGTCCACCGTTCAGTACCTGGTACTCGACGAAGCGGACGAAATGCTCAAGCTGGGCTTCATGGACGACCTCGAAGTGATCTTCGACGCCATCCCTGCAACCCGCCAGACCGTGCTGTTCTCCGCCACCCTGCCGGCCTCGATCCGTGCCATCGCCGAGCGCCACCTGCGCGAGCCGAAGCACGTCAAGATCCAGAGCAAGACCCAGACCGTGACCGCGATCGAGCAGGCCCACCTGATGGTCCACGCCGACCAGAAGATCCCGGCCGTGCTGCGCCTGCTGGAAGTGGAAGAGTTCGACGCGCTGATCGCCTTCGTGCGTACCAAGCAAGCCACCCTGGACCTGGCCGCCGCCCTGGAAGCCAAAGGCTACAAGGCTGCAGCGCTGAACGGCGACATCGCCCAGAACCAGCGTGAGCGCGTGATCGACTCGCTCAAGGATGGCCGCCTGGACATCGTCGTCGCCACCGACGTCGCTGCCCGTGGTCTGGACGTACCGCGTATCACCCACGTGTTCAACGTCGACATGCCGTACGATCCGGAGTCCTACGTGCACCGTATCGGCCGTACCGGCCGTGCCGGTCGCGATGGCCGTGCGCTGCTGCTGGTCACCCCGCGTGAGCGCCGCATGCTGCAGGTGATCGAGCGTGTCACCGGGCAGAAGGTTGCCGAAGCCCGCCTGCCTAACCCGCAGGCCGTGCTGGACGCACGCATCAAGAAGCTGACCAAGAGCCTGGCGCCACTGGTGGCCGAGTCCGAGGCCAGCCATGGCGAGCTGTTCGACCGCCTGACCGCCGACCTGGGTTGCAGTGCCCGTGCCCTGGCTTCGGCCCTGCTGCGCAAGGCCACCAATGGCCAGGCGCTGGACCTGGCTTCGGTCGAGCGTGAGCAGCCGTTGGTGCCGACCCACACCCCGCGTGAGCGCAGCACTGGCGAGCGTGCCGAACGTGGTGAGCGCAGCGACCGTGGTGACCGTGAGCGCCGTGCGCCGATGCCGCTGGCCGAAGGCCGTGTGCGTTGCCGTACCGCCCTGGGTGCCCGTGACGGCATCGCCGCCAAGAACCTGCTGGGCGCTATCCTCAACGAGGGTGGCCTGGCGCGTGACGCCATCGGCCGCATCCAGGTACGTGACAGCTTCAGCCTGATCGAGCTGCCCGAAGACGGCCTCGAGCGTCTGCTGACCAAGCTCAAGGACACCCGCGTGGCCGGCAAGCAGCTGAAGCTGCGCCGCTACCGCGAGGACTGATCCTGGCGCTGCAATGAAAAATCCCCGGCCTAGGTCGGGGATTTTTTTTGCCTGTGTCGAGCACTGTAACTCTGTGCGTGAGAGCGTCAGTCGAACCGATAGATATCCATCCCCAGCGCTCCCAGCGTGAATCCCTGGTGAACGATGCCAAACCGCTCGCCAGCGCCCATGGCGAAGAACAGCGGCAGCAGGTGCTCGTCACTGGGATGATTGCGCACTGCAAACGGCGCCTGGCGCCGATAGTCCACAAGCGCCGCCTCGTCTCCCGCCTTCAGCCGCTCCACCACCCAGTCGCGAAACGCCAGCGCCCAGGGCTCGACCGCATCCGGCCCCGCATGCCAGTCCAGCTCGCCCAGGTTATGGGTGATGCTGCCCGAGCCGATCAGCAGGATGCCTTCCTCGCGCAGCTGCGCCAGCGCCTGCCCGACCTTCAGTTGCAGGGCGGGGCCGGCCTGGCTGGGGAGCGACACCTGGACTACCGGAATCTCCGCTTGCGGATACATCAGCGACAGCGGCACCCAGGCACCATGGTCGAAAGGCCGTTGTTCATCCAGGCGGGCGCCGAGCAAGCCGGCCAGCCGCTGGGCCAGTGCCGGTTCGCTGGGGGCCGGGTAGTGCACCGCGTACAGGGCGGGCGGAAAACCATGGAAGTCATGCCAGGTCTGCGGATGTGGGTTGCTCATCACCAGCAGTTCGCGGCTTTCCCAGTGCGCCGACACCACCACGATCGCTTTCGGGCGGGGCAGTGCGCGGGCCAGTTCGGCCAGGGCAGGGCCGCTGGCGCCGGGTTGCAGGGCGAGCATGGGTGAGCCATGGGAAATGAACAGGCTGGGCAGCATGGTGGGGTCCTGGCAGGTAAGATGCTGCCATCTTCGATCAGCCTTCGATCGAGATCCAATATAAGTTTTCACAGTCTTTTATCGAAAAACCGGGAGGGATCATGGAGCCAGCGTTCTGGCACAAGCGGTGGGCGGACAACCAGATAGGCTTTCACCAGGCCCAGGTGAATCCGTACCTGCAGGCGCACTGGCCGACGTTTGGGCTGGCCCCGGGCGCGCGGGTGCTGGTGCCGCTGTGTGGCAAGAGCCTGGACATGCTCTGGCTGGCTGCGCAAGGGTATCGGGTGCTGGGGGTGGAACTGTCGCGCAGGGCGGTGGCGGACTTCTTTACCGAACATGGCTTGGTGGCGCAGGTTGCCCGGCATGGCGCCTTCGAGGTGTGGCGCAGCGACGAGGTGGAGTTGTGGTGCGGCGATGTGTTCGCCCTGCGTGCCGAGGATCTGGCTGGTTGCGCGGGGGTATACGACCGAGCGGCGTTGATTGCCTTGCCGGGGCCGATGCGTGAGCGCTACATGGCGTTGTTGGGTAAGCTGTTGCCAGCGGCCTGCCGTGGACTGCTGGTGACCCTGGATTACGACCAGGGATTGATCGATGGGCCACCGTTCTCGGTGCCGGACGCCGAAGTGCGGACAGGTTTTGCCGGGTGGCGGGTCGATGAGGTCGAGGCGCGGGAGATTCTCGACGAGAGTCCGAAGTTTCTCAAAGCTGGTGTCGAAAGTTTGGTTGAGCGAGTGTACAGCGTTCGGCGTTAAAGCCATCGCGGGACAGGCCCATGAAAAAGGGCGACCGAAGTCGCCCTTTCCAACACTTCCCTGGATCAGCCGCGGCGGCGCAGCGCGTCGATGCGGTCTTCCAGCGGCGGGTGGCTCATCAGCAGGCCGGCCAGGCCATGCTTGAGGCCGCCGTTGATGCCGAAGGCCTTCATCGTGTCCGGCATGTGCACCGGCAGGCCCTGCTCGGAGCGCAGGCGCTGCAGCGCGCCGATCATTGCGCCGGTGCCGGCCAGGTGGGCGCCGGCCTCGTCGGCGCGGAACTCGCGGCGGCGCGAGTACCACATGACGATGATGCTGGCGAGGATACCCAGCACCAGTTCGGCGACGATGGTCGCAATGAAGTAGGCGATGCCGTGGCCTTCTTCGTTCTTGAAGATCACCCGGTCGACGAAGTTGCCGATGATGCGGGCGAAGAACATCACGAAGGTGTTCACCACGCCCTGCACCAGCGCCATGGTGACCATGTCGCCGTTGGCCACGTGGCCGATCTCGTGGGCCAGCACCGCGCGCACCTCATCAGGCGAGAAGCGTTCCAGCAGGCCCTGGGACACCGCCACCAGCGCGTCGTTGCGGTTCCAGCCGGTGGCGAAGGCGTTGGCCTCGTAGGCTGGGAAGATGCCCACCTCGGGCATCTTGATGCCGGCCTCGCGGGACAGCTCCTCGACGGTCTGCAGCAGCCACTGCTCGTGACGGGTGCGGGGCTGGGTGATGATCTGGGTGCCGGTGGTCATCTTCGCCATCCACTTGGAGATGAACAGCGAAACGAGCGAGCCAGCGAAACCGAACACGGCGCAGAAGACCAGCAGCTGGCCGAGGTTGAGGTCAACCCCGTTGGCGGCCATGAACCCGTTGAAGCCGAACAGGCTCAGGGTAATGCTTGCAACCAGCACCACCGCGAGGTTGGTGGCTACAAACAACAGAATGCGCATCATGGTTGTTACGTTCTCCTGACGGATGAGTTTGTTGCGTACTGCGGGGTATATAAGGGGGAGGGCGCGGCTATTCAACCGGGCGACTATTTCAAACTGTGTACGCGAGGAGTATGGCAGAGGATGCCGTAAGGGCTGTGGGGTAGAGCGTTGCAGGATGTGAGCAGATTCATTGGGTACGGCGTGCTGATTTTGTCGTGGTCGAGACCGAGCGCCGCCCGCGCGGCGCATCGCGGATGAATCCGCTCCTACGTTTGTTGCAACGTGACCATGCCTGATAGGCCATGGTTATACGCCTCGTGTGCTCGACACGGTTTTTCGGTGGGCATTGCCGCCGCCCCACCCGTCTCAAGCCCTGCGCCAAGGCTGGCAACCATGGCCTGACAGGTTCGGCACGTTGCAACAAATGTAGGAGCGGATTCATCCGCGATGCGCCGCGCGGGCGGCGCTCGATTTCGGCGCCACCACAAAAACCAAGCCTATTACTGCGAATAGGTACGCAGGAAGTTGCCGATCCGCCCGATCGCCTGTTCCAGGTCATCCACCCGCGGCAGCGTCACCACGCGGAAGTGGTCCGGCCACGGCCAGTTGAACGCCGTGCCCTGGACGATCAGCAGCTTCTCCGACAGCAGCAGGTCGAGGGCGAATTTCTCGTCGTTGAGGATCGGGCAGACCTTCGGATCGATGCGTGGGAAGGCGTACAGCGCGCCCATCGGCTTGACGCAACTGACCCCGGGGATGTCGTTGAGCAGCTCGTAGGTACGGTTGCGCTGCTCCAGCAGGCGGCCCGGCGGTAGCACCAGGTCGTTGATGCTCTGGTAGCCGCCCAGGGCGGTCTGGATGGCGTGCTGGGCCGGCACGTTGGCGCACAGGCGCATGTTGGCCAGCATGTCGATGCCTTCGATGTAGCTCGTGGCGTGGTGCTTGGGCCCGGAGATGATCAGCCAGCCGGAGCGGAAGCCCGCCACCCGGTACGACTTGGACAGGCCGTTGAAGGTCAGGCACAGCAGGTCCGGGGCCAGCGACGCGGTGCTGATGTGCACTGCCTCGTCGTAGAGGATCTTGTCGTAGATCTCGTCGGAGAACACCACCAGGTTGTGCTGGCGCGCCAGCTCCAGCATGCCCAGCAGCAGCTCCTTGGAGTACACCGCGCCGGTCGGGTTGTTCGGGTTGATGATCACCAATGCCTTGGTGTTCGGGGTGATCTTGGCCTTGATGTCGTCAAGGTCCGGGAACCAGTCGGCCTGCTCGTCGCACAGGTAGTGCACCGGCTTGCCGCCGGCCAGGCTCACCGCGGCGGTCCACAGCGGGTAGTCGGGCGCCGGGATCAGCACTTCGTCGCCGTTGTTGAGCAGCGCCTGCATGGACATGACGATCAGCTCGGACACGCCGTTGCCGAGGTAGATGTCCTCGATGGTGACGCCTTCGATTGCCTTCTGCTGGCAGTACTGCATCACCGCCTTGCGCGCGCTGAACAGGCCCTTGGAGTCGCTGTAGCCCTGGGCGGTGGGCAGGTTGCGGATGACGTCCTGGAGGATCTCGTCCGGCGCCTCGAAACCAAACGGCGCCGGGTTGCCGATGTTCAGCTTGAGGATGCGATGGCCTTCCTCTTCCAGGCGTTTGGCGTGCTTGAGCACTGGGCCGCGAATGTCGTAGCAGACATTGGCGAGCTTGTTCGATTTGCTGAACTGCATGATGAGATCCCGAGTGAGAATACGCGCCGCCTTCTTTCGAAAGGTTTGAAAGGGCGGGAACCGGGTGCCAGACTGGCTGCCTTGCACACGAAGCCAACTAATATACGTGCCACCCGCGCCAGGGAAAAGCCGGTGCGAGGTGAAATTCAGCCTGCCGAGGTCTCACCATGCAAAAGATCGACAAAACCCTGGACGAATGGCGCGCCATGCTCGATCCGGCCCAGTACCAGGTGTGCCGCCTGAAAGGCACCGAGCGGCCGTTCAGCGGCAAGTACAACAGCGAGCGCCGCGACGGCGTCTACCACTGCATCTGCTGCGACCTGCAGCTGTTCGACGCCAAGGCCAAGTTCGACTCGGGCTGCGGCTGGCCGAGCTTCTACGAGCCGATCGAAGAGGCCGCGATGATCGAGATCCGCGACACCTCCCACGGCATGATCCGCACCGAAGTCACCTGCGCCCAGTGCGACGCCCACCTGGGCCATGTATTTCCCGACGGCCCGCCGCCGACCGGGCTACGCTACTGCATCAACTCGGTATGCCTGGACTTCAAGCCACGCGATTGACGGAGAGCGAACATGGCCGATGCGCTGCTGGACATCCCCTGCGTCACCCTTGGCGGTGAGCAGAAAGTGCTGGGCGACTTCGCCGGCAAGGCGCTGCTGGTGGTCAACACCGCCAGCCAGTGCGGTTTCACCCCGCAGTACAAAGGGCTCGAGCGCCTGTGGCAGGACTATCAGCGCCAGGGCCTGGTGGTGCTGGGCTTCCCCTGCAACCAGTTCGGCAAGCAGGAGCCGGGCGACGCCCGGGAGATCGCGCAGTTCTGCGAGCTCAACTTCGGCGTGAGCTTCCCGCTGTTTCGCAAGATCGAAGTCAACGGCCCCGGCGCTCACCCGCTGTTCGCCGAGCTCAAGCGCCGCGCACCGGGCCTGCTGGGGACGCAGAAGATCAAGTGGAACTTCACCAAGTTCCTGGTCGACCCGCGCAGCGGCAAGGTCACCCGTTTCGCCCCGACCACCAAGCCCGAGGCGCTGAAAGCGGCGATAGAGCCGCTGCTCAACCGCTGACCGGCACCCAGTGCTCGATCAGCGCCAGCAGTTCCTCGCGCCGGAACGGCTTGGCCAGGTAGTCGTTCATGCCCGCGGCGCGGCAGCGTTCGCGCTCCTCGGGCATGGCGTTGGCGGTCAGCGCGACGATCGGCAGCTCCGGCCAGCGGCTGCTCTGGCGGATGCGCCGGCTGGCCTCGTAGCCGTCCATCACCGGCATGTTGCAGTCCATCAGCACCAGGTCGAAGCTGTCCCGTTCCAGGTAGTCCAGGGCCTCCTGGCCGTGGGCGGCCACCTGCACCTGGCAGCCGAGCTTGCCCAGCATGCCCTTGGCCACCAACTGGTTCACCGGGTTGTCCTCCACCAGCAGGATGCGCGCCCGCAGCTCGCGCGAGGCTGGCACCTCGTGGGGCAGCGGCGCGTTGGGCTCGCCTTGCAGGGTGCGGCGCAGCGTCTGGTACAGGGCATTGCGCGCCAGGGGCCGGGCCAGCTGCTGCAAGGGTTGCAGTTGCTCGGCCTGTTCGGCAGGCAGGAAGTTGCCGTAGGCGGTCACCAGCAGGATCGGCGCCGCGATGGCCGGGCGCAGGTCGAGCACGTGTTCCAGGTCGTCGGTGATCAGCAGGTCGACCGGCAGGCCAGCCAGTGCGCTGGCTTCTTCATGGCGCACGTAATCCAGCCCCCAGCGCGGCAGCAGCCCTTGCAGCAGCTCGGCCAGGCCGCTGCCGGGGTTGCCCAGGGCTACCACGTGTCCGCTTATTGCCGCTGGCGGGATCGCCTCGGTATGCGCCGGTAGCGGCAGGTCGGCGCTGAAACGGCTGCCGAAACCGGTCTCGGAATGGATGTGCAGGTGCCCCTGCATGGCCTTGCACAGGTTGCGGGTCAGGGCCAGGCCCAGGCCGGTGCCGCCGTACTGGCGGGTGATACCGGCGCCGGCCTGGGTGAACGGCTGGAAAATCCGCGCCTGGGCCTCCTCGGGGATGCCGATGCCGGTGTCGCTGACCTCCAGGCGCACGCCGCCGACGATGCTGCTCAGGCGTACATCAACACGCCCGAAGCGGGTGAACTTGAGTGCGTTGGACAGCAGGTTGCTGACAATTTGCCGTACCCGCGTCGGGTCACCCAGCACCGTGCTGGGAAAATCCGGGGCGATCAGGCAGGTCAGCTCGACACTGGGCGCGGCATTCTGCGACAGCAGGTTGGCGGTGTCCTCGACCATCGCGCCGAGGTCGAACGGGATGCGTTCGAGTTCCAGCTGGCCGGCGTCGAACTTCGACAGGTCGAGGATATCGTTGAGCAGCTCCACCAGCACCTTGCCCGAGTCGTGGGCGATCGACAGCTGCTGGCGCTGCTCGGCGGCCAGGCCGCTGTCCAGCGCCAGGGCGATCATGCCGAGCATGCCGTTGAGTGGCGTGCGGATCTCGTGGCTCATGTTGGCCAGGAAGGCGGCGCGGGCCTGGGCCATGTCCAGGGCGCGCTGGCGCGCTTCGTCCAGTTCCTGGTTGGACTGGCTCAGGCGGCTGTTGCTGGCCTTGAGCTCGTTGGTACGGGCCGAGACGATATCTTCCAGCTCGTTGAGGTACTGGGTCAGGCGGTTCTCGGCGGTGCGCCGCTGCTGGATCTCGGTGGCCATGCTGACGAACTGCTGGTTGGCGACCCGTACCAGCACGCCGATCTCGTCGTTCTCGTGGCCCTTGGGGCAGTCCACGCGGTTCTGCCGGGGCGTGCGCGCATCATTGCCGCTGAGCGCGCCGATCACCGTCACCAGCGGCTTGGTCAGCATCAGGTAGAACAGCGCCAGGAGAATGCCGGTCAGCACCAGGCTGCGGGCGAAGCCGTTGACCAGGGTGACCCCGGCACGGTCGAGAAAGCGCCCGCCGAAGGCATAGGTGTCGACGTCCAGATACAGGGTGCCGAGGTACTCCTCGGGCATGTGGGCGAGGAACAGCCGGTCCTGGAACAGGCGCTGCTCGCCGAACAGGAAATCGGACAATGGTCTGTAGCGGCTTTCCATGCGCGGCCGCTGCACGTCGGCCAGCACCGTGTCGTTGTTGTCGATCAGCCGCGCACGGATCAGCGCCGGTGATTTCAGCAGCCCGCCGGTCAGCTCCTGGGCCAGCTCGGTGTCGATGTTGTAGGCGATGCGCGAGGCCGTGTCGTGGCTGATCTTCAGCAGCGCCTGAATTTCACGGTTGATGGACGCGTCTTCGCTGGCATAATCGATGCCGATCTGGATGAGACTGAGCAATGTTCCCAGGATGAAGCCGACCAGGACTGTCAACCGGGCTTGCTTGTATGACAGGCGATTGGTGAACTTGATATCCATGGGTCCCAAGCCGGTTACTTGCTCCGTGCGCTGCGCAAGCATAGCCGATCAGCCCTGGCTGCTGGCGGGTCTGTCTGTTCATTTCAGTTGATCGTCGATTAAGGGCCGCTGCGCGCCCCATCGCCGGCAAGCCGGCTCCCACAGGTGATCACTCTTCACTGTGGGAGCCGGCTTGCCGGCGATGGGGCGCGCAGCGGCCCCAAAAAACTGAAATCAATAGGAGTCGCCATGGACGCCCGCCTTACCGCTTTTCTCGACCGCGCCGAATCGGTCCTCGCCCGCCTCGAACCCCTGCTGCCGGCCCCGCGCCCGGACATCGACTGGAGCCGCACCCTGGCTGCCCGCTGGCAGCGCGATGGCCGCAGCGGCTACCTGATGCCGCTGGAGGTCAGCCTCGATATCCGCCTGTCCGACCTGATCGGCGTCGACCAGCAGCGCGAGCAGCTGGGCCGCAACACCCACCAGTTCATCAACGGCCTGCCGGCCAACCACGCCCTGCTGTGGGGCTCGCGCGGCACCGGCAAGTCGTCGCTGGTGCGCGCGCTGTTGGCCGAGCACGCAGGCCAGGGCCTGCGCCTGATCGAGATCGAGCGCGACCACCTGGCCGACCTGCCGCGGGTGGTCGAGCAACTGCACAAGCTCGAACAACGCTTCATCCTGTTCTGCGACGACCTCTCGTTCGAGGCCGGGGAGGGCGACTACCGGGTGCTCAAGAGCGTGCTCGACGGCTCGCTGGAGCAGGCCCCGGACAACGTGCTGCTGTACGCCACCTCCAACCGCCGCCACCTGGTGCCGGAGAAGCAGAGCGACAACGAAAACTGGAAGATGGTCGACGGCGAGCTGCACCCCAACGAAGCGGTGGAGGACAAGATCGCCCTGTCCGACCGCTTCGGCCTGTGGCTGTCGTTCTACCCGTTCAGCCAAGAGCATTTCCTCAACGTGGTCGAACACTGGATCGGCCAGCTGGCGCGCCCGGCCGGGCTGCGCTGGCAGCGTGACGAAGCCCTGGACATCCTCGCCGTGCGCTGGGCCACCGGCCGCGGCAACCGTAATGGCCGTTGTGCCTATCAGTTCGCCCGCTATTGGGTCGGGCTGCAATTGTTGGAGCAGAAATAAATGATCGACCTCAACGCCAGTGGCCAAGGCCTCGATGGCTACGACCTGCTGGCCGCGCAAGTGCAGGCGCTGTTCGCTGACGAGCGTGACTTCATCGCCAATGCCGCGCAGTTCTCGGCGTTTCTCTACAACCAGGTGGAGGACCTGAACTGGGCGGGCTTCTATATCAACCGCAACGAAGAGCTGGTGCTCGGCCCGTTCCAGGGCCAGGTGGCCTGTGTGCGCATTCCATTCAGCCGTGGTGTGTGCGGCGCCGCGGCGGCCACCCGTAGCACCCAGCGGGTGGAGGACGTACATGCCTTCCCCGGGCATATCGCCTGTGACAGTGCGTCGAACAGCGAGCTGGTGATTCCGCTGGTCAAGGCCGGCAGGCTGATCGGCGTGCTCGATTTGGACAGCCCGAAGCTGGCGCGCTTCAGCGCGGCCGACCAGGCGGGGCTGGAGCGCCTGGTCGAGGTGTTCCTCGAGTTGACCGACTGCTGAAATGAAAAGGGGCCGCCTTGCGGCCCATCGCCGCGGTTCGTCGCCACGACAAGCCGGCTCCCACAGGTAGGGCGCAGACCTTAGCCATTGCGCAGTCCCTGTGGGAGCCGGCTTGTCGTGGCGACGAACCGCGGCGATGGGCTGCACAGCAGCCCCTGAGGCGCATCAATCGTAGATGACTTTCTTCTTCCAGGTCTCGTCCTCATCGGTCTTGAGCCCCTGAGTCAGCGCATTCTGGTCGTTCTCCGCCGGCTCCATCTGGTCCAGCACCTGGGCGTTGGCCCGGTTCAGCAGTTTCTCCATATAAGTCAGCTGCTCTTCGTACTGCTTGGGCTCCGGCTGCTTGCGCAGGTACTGCACGCCACGCTCGAAGGCCAGGCGGGCCTGGCCCGGCTGGTTCTGCTGCAGGGCCTGTTGGCCAAGGTTGTTGAAGAACTCGATATGCAGCAGCACCAGGATATGGCGGATCTCCTTGACCCAGTACTTGCCTTCGTTGGTCGCCAGGAAACCTTCCTGGGTGGCACGCACGATCTGGTTGTGCAGCAGCTCGAGCAAAAAGCGCACGTCCTTGGCCTTGACCTCGGTGTGGATCGGCGCGGGAGGGTTGCTCACCGGGATGCGCTCGCCCAGGCCAATCAACCCCTCCAGCTCGGCGATGCGGGCCTTGAGGTCGCCGCTGTGCTTGTCCAGGGCCAGCTGACGCTGGTTGAGGTTCAGTTCGAGGCGGGTCAGCAGCAGCTTCAGCGCAGGCGTCATGAATTGCCCAGGGAAGGTCTCGGTGATCTCGCCGCAGCGGCGCAGGCGGTCGGCCAGTTCGACCTTGAGCCGTGCACGCTCGAGCTTGCCGTTTTCGACCACATTGTTCAGGTAGCCGATCACGATCAGCAGCGCGATACCTGCAACGATAAGCAGGGTGATCAGAAGTGGTGTCACCGTTAACGCCTCATGAAGAAGTTTTGCATCTATCGAGAGTGTAGTGAGTCCGCCCGAAAGCGAACAGTGCAGCCCGGCGGAACAGCCTGCGCTCCATTGAATCTGTGGCGGATTCGTGGGAGCGGGCTTGCCCCGCGATGAGGCCCTCAAGCCTTACCTCTATCTATCGGCCCGTAATCCAAAACCTACAGATGCTGGCACATCGCTACGAGCTTGCCGAGCCGGCGTCAGAAAAGCAACGCCAATCCCCGGACGCATCCTGCATCACCGCCCATGACGACGGGAAGTCATTGATTTAAATAAATTTCTACAAAGGGGTTGACGACCCTGCGAGGCATCCATAGAATG